>NZ_GL476300.1:0-79526 GCF_000148725.1 Roseibium sp. TrichSKD4
TTCCCTCAGGACCAATCCGTTTGCGCCAGCGGGTATGGTTGAGGGACAATGGGGAATCGGTGCTGGAAAAACTCAAAACCGCAGAAAGACTGCCAGTAGGGGTTTTCAACCCAACGCTCAACCGTCTCTTCATCGGAAAGATCGTACATGTGCTTGAGAAAGTGCAGCCCGGCCATCAGACGCGTTGGTTTGGCCGGTCGTCCCAAGGGGCGATAATGCCTGCCGAACTCCGCATCAAATTCATCCCAAGGCATCAGACCAGACAGCCGCACCAACGAATGGTTCATATCGATGATTGCGGCCAGGCGTTCCTTGAACAGATCGCCACACCGTTTGTTGCGTTTTGAAGGTCTCATGAGAATATGCCAGAAAATGCGTGCTTCGGATCAACTAACCGGCATATTCACACATCCAAAACCCAATGGGTATCCATACTCTTCAATCAGTTAAGGGGTTTTTCAGCGCGAACCACTTAGCATCGATTTTCCTTGTCCCCTCCCATCTCCATCCTCGGCCGGAAGCAGGGTTGCATGAGCAACCCACTACTAACGGAGAGAAACATGAAGGAGATAAACTCAGACATTCAAATCTATGTAGCCTGTCTAGCTTCATACAATAACGGCATCTTGCACGGCGGTTGGATTGATGCCTGTCAGACAGCGGATGATATCCGCTATGCGATCCACGACATATTGAAGACCTCACCCATTGAAGGGGCGGAAGAATACGCCATCCATGATCATGAAGGCTTTGAGGGCGTCTGGATACGTGAATATGAAGATATTGATTATATCGCCAAGCTTGCAGCCTTTCTTGAGGAGCATGGAGAGCTAGGCGGTAAACTTGTTGAGTATTTTGGAGACATTGAAACAGCCGAAGAGGCTTTATCAGATCGCTACCACGGTGAATTTAAATCCTTGTCGGAATTTGCCGAAAACCTGACCGAAGAAACAACAGAAGTTCCGGGCAACCTGCGGTTTTATATTGATTATGAAGCCATGGGGCGAGATCTGGCGATCAGCGATGTGATTGCCATCGAAACGGGCTTCGAAGCCGTGCATGTATTCTGGAGCTGCTAAGATGACCCAGCACGAATACACAATCACATGGCATGATGGTGTGCAGGATATAGAGATCCGTATCCTGCATACGCCTTTAAAATGGAACGTGATTTCTCATCTGGAAATCCAATCGATCAAACCCAAGCGCTGCGCCTTGCCGATCACAGGAACGGGTTACTTATCCCATCACTTTGCGCCAGAATCTATTGATTTGGAAGAAACCACCATCACGGAACTGGTGACTAACTGGCTGAATGAAGGTGACCGTCCGGCGAAGGCGCTCTGGCGCGACACCGATGCGGCCTGTTACGCTGCCTGAGCAGCGTAACGCCAGGGCAGAAGTTCGTCGAGGCGTGTGATTTTGTGGTCGGCGACTTGACCGAGGACCCAGGTCAGCCAGGCCTGAGGGTCAACACCGTTGAGCTTGGCCGTTTCGATCAGGGTATAAGCGATAGCCATGGCTTTGCCGCCGCCTTGGGAGCCTGAGAACATCCAATTTTTGCGTCCGATGGCGACGGGTTTAACGGCGCGCTCGGCGGTGTTGTTATCCAATTCCAGATGGCCGAGCTCAAGGTATGGGCGTGCTTTCGGCATTCGGCCCAAGGCATAGCGGATGGCCTGCGCGAGTGGTGACTTTCCCGAGATTTTGGGCAATTGCGTCTGCAACCATTCTTCCAAGGCGTCAAAGATCGGTTTTGCCCTAGCCTGCCGGATGGTAGCGCGGTCTTCGGGGGGCATGCCCCTGATCTCTTTCTCGATAGCGTAAAGCTCAGCAATCCGGCGGATGACTTCTTCGCAATGGCGCTGCCCTGCGAGGAGAAGACATCCACGAACTTGCGTCGTACATGCGCATGCAGCCATCTCATCGGCTTTGTCGTCACCGAACACACCGTTGAACCCGGAATATCCATCCGCATGGACCCAGCCCTTGTATCCCGACAAATGAGCAACGGGATGCTCTCCTTTGCGATCCACCGTGAACTGATACCATGCACAGGGTGGCGATTGGCCAGACCAGGCACGCTCATCCCGCACATAGGTCCAGACCCGCGCCGTTTTGGTCTTCTTGTTGCCGGGGGCCAGCATTTTGATGGGCGTATCGTCGGCAAAAAGCGCAGGTCCTTGCCGCACCATCCGTCCGATGGCATCGGCAAGAGGTTCCAGCAGGGCCGTCGAGCGACCAACCCAGTCGGCCATGGTCGAGCGGTCCAGATCGACGCCTTCACGGGCAAAGATCTGGCTCAGGCGATAGAGGGGTAAATGATCGGCATATTTGCTTACCAGAACATGGGCCAACAATCCCGGTCCGGGCCGCCCACGCTCAATGGGGCGCGATGGCAGCGGCGCTTGCACAATCGCCTCGCACCATGAACAGGCTTTGCGGGGCCGGATGATCCGCTTCACCTTGAAGCGTCCCGGCACGTATTCCAACTCTTCGGTGACATCCTCACCCAGGGTGCGCAAGTTGCCACCACAACGACCGCATTCATCACCGGGAGAGAGCTCCTCGTCTTCCCGATCCAGATGATCCGGCAAGGGCTTGCGGCTGTGTTTGCGCTTCGGCTTTGGATCAACTCCCTCCTGCGACGGGGCGGGCTGTTTTGCCTGGTCTTCAGCGGCCTCAACAATCTCGGCGTCCTCGAGCAGATCGAGATTGAGCTGATCCAGACCCTCAGACTTGGAGCCGAACCGATGCCGATTGGCCCCGTGCAACTGGTGTTGAAGCTGCTCGACCTTGAGGCTCAGAGCCTTGACCTCGTCGGCCAGAAGGCGGTTCACCGCCCTCAATTCGGCGGGGTCCTCCGGGGTGATATCAAGGTCCTTCAGCATCTTCGATCTTATATCAGATCAAGGGCGTAAGTTGAATCCCGAGAGGCGCGCAAACGCCAATATATTGGCCTATCCGACGCTCAGGGGCCGCCATGTTTTTTGCGGCATCCGCCAGTCTATGCCTTCAAGCAACATCGACAATTGCGCGGGCGTCACGCTGACCTTACCGTCCTTCGCAGCAGGCCAAACAAACCGGCCCTTCTCAAGGCGCTTGCTGAACAGGCATGCGCCCTGTCGATCCCACCAGATGATCTTCAGCAGATCACCGCGCCGTCCCCGGAACACAAACAGATGTCCAGAATAGGGTTCAAGCTCCAGAACCTTCTCCGCCTGAGCCGCCAAAGTGTTGAACCCGCGCCGCATGTCCGTCACCCCGGCAGCCAGCCAAACCCGCGCGTTGGACGGCACGGGGATCACGGCATTAGACCTTCAACCAAAGCCAGCACCGTCGGCAGCGCCGTCGTCCCTTCCACCAATACCCGCCGCCCGTCCGACAGCGTGATATCAACCCGCTGAGCCGACAACGGCATATCCGAGGCAAGCGCCGCGATCTGGTGGCCTGGTGCGGCCTGCGGGCCCTCTATCTCCACTGGTAGAAACGCCGCTCCATCAAGGACGCAATCGCTGTCTTCTGGCGCAAACCGCTCATCACGCAGCCAGTTGTGGATCAGGTTCGCATTCATCGCAGAGCGGCGCGCAACCTGCGCAACCGAAACCCCCGGCACTCTGGCCTGCAAACAGATCGACCGCTTCTCGTCATCCGACCAAAACCGCTTCTTGCTGCCCTTCTTCGTACCCAAAATGTGCCTCACAATGTCCATTAACGAAAATGGACATTATCACCCCACTGCGCTCCCCGTCAGAGCGGGAATACCGAACGCTCACGAATGAAGAGGCACAAAAACCCCACTGGCAAAAGCATCTGGAATGCAGCAGGCAATACGCATTGTTTTAATGCCGTCTTGGAATAAATGATCGATCAGGAGCGCGTGACCAAACGCGCTCTTGTTCATCCCGATCTTTTTCAAGGCAGCGCAGTGAAGCCTTGTCAGCATACAGCCTTACCTCTTCACGGTGGCGAGACATCGCTACATAAGACAGATGCGAATCCATTGTTTTAGAGCCCAGCACAAACGCCCGATCTACCGTTGCCCCTTGGGATTTATGGATGGTGATGGCGTAGCCGTGATCAATCTCGCTATAGAGTGAAGGATTAACGCACACACTGCGCGCCAGCCCATCCTCATCATCAAGACGGATCGTAAGCTGCCCCTCATCAATGGCCTCGACAGTGCCAAGCATGCCGTTTTTCACGCCAAGCGTTCGATCATTCTTGGTCAACACAATGCGATCCGTCACAGCAAAGGCGCGCGGGCCGTGGCTGGTGTAAAGCAGCGCCTCGTGACTTAACTCACCAGCAGCTTTTTTCATCTGACGGATGGTCTGATTGATCGCATGAACATCCTTGCGGCGATGCGCAAGCGCTAGCCGTGAAGCCTCATCCCCATAAAGTTCCTGATCGGTCAAATACCCTTCGGCCAGCTTAGCAATGGCTTCATTGGGTTCACGGGTTTGAATGATGCACCCGTTTTCACGGTAGGCGGACAAGGCTTCTTTGTTTTTGCCATCTGCAAATAGGCGTGTGGCCTGTCGCTGCCACTCAAACCATTGACGGCGCACTTCTGTCAGCTTGGCTGTATCAACGCTGCCAGCAATATCCTTAAACGGCGTACCTGCCTGAATAGGCTGAAGCTGTTCAGGATCACCAACCAGCACAATCTTTGCGCCAGAGCGGGCAGCTTCATGAACAAATTTCGCGAGTTGCTTTGCGCCAATCATCCCAGCCTCATCAATGACGAGGACGGTGTTCTTATCCAAGCGCTCATACCCGCTTGCCCAGCTATGTTCTAACGAGGCTAGTGTTCGGCTCGTAATCCCTGATGAGCTTTTCAGCCCATCAGCAGCCTTGCCAGAGAGCGCCGCACCTATAACGCGATAGCCTTGTTTCCCCCAGGCTGATTTAGCGCTTTTAAGCATCGTGCTTTTACCCGCGCCAGCCAGACCAACAACGGAAGATAGCTGCTTGCCACTCAAGACGTGTTTAACCGCAGCCTCTTGTTCGGCGCTTAAACTGGCTCCATAGGCATCAGCCAGATGCGCGTTTTCATCGGCGATGGCTTTTTGAATAATGGCGCTATCAACATGATGACTGGAACGACCTTCCAACTCATGGACACTGCCCATGAGATCACGCTTGCAGGCTTGAAACTCAGCGCTTGTGTAGCGCGCTTCAGTCCCGCGCCCAGAGAACTTGACCAGATCACTACATTGAAGGGCGCGCTCTAACGCGCCATGCAACTCCATCGGATTGTCGATAAAGTCCGCCAGCCCGCGTAAAATATCAGAGCGCGTAAATTCCTCTTTTTTATCGGCAATGAGAGGGATGATATGCGCAGGATCGTGTCTGACCTTTTCTTTGTTTGAAAGCCGCTCTTCATCAAGCGGAACAACCAAAGGCTGATCAGGATCGGCAAAAACAGATTGCTCAAACGCTTCTTTGAGCCGCAACCCTCGCGCTTCCTCAACGCTTGGAAGACTTTGCAGATCCCCAAGGCGATCCCGAACGATTTTTGTTTTTTCACCGACCCAGCGTGCAACGGAATAAACTTCGCCATTGCCATCAACGGCGACAAAGCCGCGTCTATCGCCACGAGCAAGAGTGAATCCATGTTCTCTCAATGCGCTCGCAAAGGCTGCGCGGCTATCAGAAGCCTCCCAGCACTGACGAAATATCTGTTTGATCGCCTTAGGATCTTTATTGATCCGTTTGGCTTGCAGGGCTTCGATATTGGAATAGTTGAGCGGATCGCGCTGATCAGCATCTCTAAAGCCATCAGGCATATCCCAGCCATGCTCGATGTATAGATCACGGGCGAGACTTGTCAGCTTGCGCTTGAAGTGCGGCAGATTGATTGCCTTCATTTTGGCGACATCAATCCTCGACCACACGCAATGCGCATGACGGCGGCCTTTCTTCTCATGAAACACGATAGCGCGGGGCTGCCCCTCCAACCCAAACGTCTCTTCGATACGGGTAATGGCCGTTTCAAAGACGCTGTTCGGCACATCTTCTGTTTGTGGTGGGCTGAGACTGACAGAGAAGAAGAACTGGCGGCAGCGTGTGCCTTTAGAGATCGCTTCGGCTTCCTGCAACGCGCCAAGCAGGTCAGTCGATAAAAATCCACTCACCTCATGCACCTCAACATGATCATTGTCATGCATGTTGAGAAGATGCTCTGCCAGCCGAATAGCGCCCCCGCGCTGCGCCCCTTCTAAAATCATGGGGCATCATCCCATTCATCCAGACGCTTCGTGCCAAGCGCTTTTAATAGCTCCGTGCGCAATACGCAGACATGCGCGTAAGCCTCATTGATTTTATCAATAATGTCCTGATCGACAGCCAACGTGCCGCTATTGGCATGGAATGCGAGCTGATTGAGATTGTTGGCGATGCGTGAGCTGCCCAGCATCCCCAGCACTTGCGTCAGTGCCTTCTGATCAGTGACAGGCTCAGGGCGGCGGCGTTTCTTACGCTTTGTCTCCTGATCATCAAACAGGCACTTGCGAATATAGGCGCTCATGGACGAGCCCTTCGCCCAGTCTTCAAGTAAGGCGCGCTCATTACTGGATAAGCGCAGTGTCACCGGAGATGCAGCCGCGTGAGACTTCTTCTCAGGCAGAGCCGTATGGTCGGAAAATTCTGATTTTAGGGCAACTAGGTGTTTCATCTTGACGGCCCCTGCATTTGTGGGGCGCGACGACGAACAGGCTTGCGAGATGGCGTTTTTAGGATCGCATCAACGTCGATGTTTTCTGCTTTGAGATGGCTTTCCCAATCCTCCAATTGGTCGAAGAGAGTGTTCCACTTCACACTCTCTGCCTGCACCATTTTCTTCCAATGAAATCTATATACTGCAGGTCGGGTTCGGATTGGTACTGCGGACACCTCTTTAGGATGAGGCCAACAAGACATGTCCTCCGTCAGCGCTTAATGGACAAATTGGTTTGATTTCGTAAGGGAGTGATTTTGGCTCATCATTGCTAACTCAGGAGCAAATGATAAGACGAAAGAAGGATCGAGTGACCGACGATGCGGATCGGATCGTAAAAGACATCAAACGCCAGACCCGCCGTCGGTTTTCCGCTGAAGAGAAGATCCGCATAGTGGTTTCTGGTCTTCGAGGCGAAGACAGCATTGCAGAACTTTGCCGCCAGGAAGGTATCGCCCAGAGCCAGTATTATTCCTGGTCCAAGGACTTCATGGAAGCGGGCAAGAAACGGCTTGCTGGGGACGCAGCTCGTGAAGCCAGTTCTGATGAAGTAAAGTCTCTTCGCAAAGAGACGAGGGACTTGAAGGAAGTGGTTGCAGAACAGGCTCTGGAACTTCGCCTTCTCAAAAAAAGCATGATCGGGGATGGGGTCGACGACGAATGAGATATCCCGCCTCCGAGAAACTTGAAATCATTCGACTGGTGGAGCAGTCCCATCTTCCAGTCAGACAGACGCTGGATCGGCTGGGTATTCCAAGGTCAACCTTCTACGTCTGGTATGACAAATATCAAACCGGTGGCATAGATGCCTTGCAGGACACGGCCCCCATGCCTGCACGGGTCTGGAACCGGATCCCCGATGATATCCGCCAACAGGTCATTGATCTGGCCCTGGAAGAACCGGAACTCTCACCTCGGGAGCTGGCTGTCCAGTTTACGGACACAAAGCAGTACTTCGTGTCTGAGGCCAGTGTTTACCGGTTGCTGAAAGCCCATGACCTCATCACCAGTCCGGCCTTTATCGTGGTCAAGGCAGCTGACGAGTTCAAGAACAAGACCACAGCGCCCAATGAGCTGTGGCAGACAGACTTCACCTATCTGAAGGTTATTGGCTGGGGTTGGTTTTACCTGTCAACAATCCTTGATGATTACAGCCGCTATGTCATCGCGTGGAAGCTGTGTACGACGATGTTGGCCAGTGATGTCACGGATACGTTGGAACTGGCCTTACAGGCTTCAGGCTGTAATCAGGCCAGTGTCCGCCACCGGCCAAGACTGTTGTCGGACAATGGGTCAAGTTACTTCGCCGGTGAGCTGGCCGACTGGCTCGACGACAAAGGCATGGACCATGTGCGTGGAGCCCCATACCACCCCCAAACGCAGGGCAAGATCGAAAGATGGCATCAGACCTTGAAAAACCGGATCCTTCTGGAGAACTACTTCCTGCCCGGTGACCTCAAAGCCCAAATAAGCAAGTTCATCAGCCACTACAATCATCACCGATATCACGAGAGCTTGAAGAACCTCACACCCGCTGACGTCTACTTCGGGCGCGGCGAACAAATCCTGCGCAAACGAGAAAGGATCAAACAAAGCACCATCGAACAACGCCGCTTGCAACACCGCAAACAGGCCGCCTAATATCGACAAACAGATGAGCCAGATACTCCCTTAAACAAAACTCATATCTGTCCAAAAATCCCTGACGATGGACAATTTCGTGTGGTGCCATTTCCAAAAATGCATAAGCACCTTGAGGACCTTGAGCTAACCGCCTTATGGTCGGCTCGATCAAAACTTGATTTCCCGCCCGCCAAGAGCGCGCATTTTAGCAAGAGGTTTTCCCATGAAGGTCAATGGTCAGCACTATCGCTCCCTTTGGTGGGATGATGCCAAGGGTGCCCTGCAGATCATCGATCAGCGCTGGCTGCCGCATGATTTTCTCGTAGAGCAAGTGGATACGATGGCGGCCTTCGCCGCTGCCATTGTGGAAATGCGCGTCCGCGGTGCGCCACTCATCGGGGCCACAGCGGCTTACGGCATGGCATTGGCGGCCCGGCTTGACCCCTCGGATGCTCATTTGGCTCAAGCATGGGTTGCCCTGAACAAGACGCGCCCAACAGCGATCAACCTGCGCTGGGCGCTGAACCGGTGCCGCGATCATCTGCTTCCACTTCCCGAAGCCCAACGCGCTGACGCAGCGCTTCAGCTGGCTCATGCCATTGCCGATGAAGATGTAGAGATCAACCGCAATATCGGCCTGAACGGCCTGAAACTCTTGCGCGATATTGCTGCCAGAAAGCCAGCTGGTGAACCGGTGCGGATCCTGACCCATTGCAATGCCGGTTGGATCGCCACCGTCGACTGGGGCACCGCGACCAGCCCGATGTATCATGCTCATGATGAAGGCCTGCCAATCCATGTGTGGGTGGATGAAACCCGCCCGCGCAATCAGGGGGCGCTGACGGCTTGGGAACTGGGCAGCCACGGCATTGCGCACACCTACATCACCGACAATGCGGGCGGCCATCTCATGCAGCGTGGTCAGGTGGATATCGTGATTACCGGCACGGATCGCACGACGCGCCGGGGCGATGTCTGCAACAAGATCGGCACTTATTTGAAAGCGCTGGCTGCGCGCGACAACAACATCCCCTTCTATGTTGCCCTGCCCTCACCCACAATTGACTGGACCGTCGATGACGGTGTTGCTGAAATCCCGATTGAGGCACGCAATGCGCGGGAAGTAACCCATATCATGGGCCGAGAAGACAATGGCACCATTAGCACGGTTCAAGTCACACCAGATGAGACGCCCGGCGGAAACCCGGCCTTTGATGTAACGCCCAATCGGTTGGTAACCGGGCTCATTACCGAGCGCGGTATCTGTGATGCATCACCGGAAGGTCTCGTGGGCCTCTTTCCGGAATTTGCCAGCAAATAGGCACCATTTCCCAGAACAAAAAACCCGCCATTTCCGGCGGGTTTTCAATATTGACAACCGCTGCTCACGTTATCCCAAGACAACCACCTTCGCCCCGGTGTTCACGCGTTCATAGAGATCGATGATATCTTGATGCCACATGCGGATGCAGCCGCTTGAGGCGTTGGTTCCGATGCTGTTCGGCGCATTGGTGCTGTGAATCCGGTAGAGCGTATCCTTGTTGCCCTGCCAGAGATAAAGACCACGCACACCAATCGGGTTGGAGGGGCCTCCGGGTTGGCCGTCTTTCCATTTCGCAAGGCGCGGCTCTCGCTCGATCATTTCTTTCGGCGGGAACCACTTCGGCCATTTGCGCTTGTACTTGATGACCGCCTCACCGTTCCAGGCAAAGCCAGCACGCCCAACCCCGATCCCGTATCGGATTGCACGACCACCGGGTTCGACGAGATAGAGAAACTTGCGCTTGGGGTCGACGACAATGGTGCCCACTTCATACCACGTCGGATAAAAAACGCTCTGACGCAGGAATTTAGGATCAAACTTTTGATACTGAATCGCAGGGAGCGAAAAACCGCCATCGCGCATCGGCGCATAAGCAGTGGCGTAGTCCGGTGTGCCATCATCGAGCGGTGTTAACCCGGCTTGAATGGTGGCGCCCTTTTGGCTCTGACAGGCTGCCAAAACCAGTGGCAGTCCCAAAAAAATGAATCCGCGGCGGCTCAAATTTGAAGCCATAAGCATACTCCCCAACCGTTGTCGCAGTTTGCTCCTCGCCAGCTCCAAGCCCTAGGCGACAAATGCTAACAAACGACGGCCAAAAATAAGTGGACCGACTAAAGACATGCCCTGCGGCTATAGCAACCGAATTATGGTTAATGATGCCATAAAGGAAATTTTACGATGCCGCTGCGGCCAAAAGAACACAGGTTCTCAGGGCGCGTCACACACATAATTCCTGCGCTTTGACATCTTGCCAATACCCGGATTGAAGGAGTTGGTCGGGTCGCAGCAACGATAATGCTCCGCCAAATCCGGCTTTGCCGGATAGAGATGGCCAACATTGTGTTCGGCTGGATACTCCGCACCTCGTTGATCCAGAATTTTCAGCATCTCTGCCTTTAGCGCCTTTGGATCAACGCCCTTTTTCACGATGTAGTCCTGATGAAGGACATGGCACATGAAGTGGCCATAATAGAGTTTGGAGACCAGCTGATCCTCGATTTCCTGTGGCAGCTGCTCATACCAGTCGCGGTCGTTGCGGCGCAGCGCAATATCGAGAGCCAGAATATCCTCCACCTCGTTCTTGTGAATGGCCATATATCGAACCGCCGCTCCGGCAGCGGCAAAGCGATGCAGCCCTGCGATCTTGGCTTCTCGATCCGTGCATTCAAAAAAGTCACCATCGCGGCCCGCAAAATGCGTTTTCAGAAAGCCGGACGCTTCCTCAATGCCCTCATCCCGCATTTTGAGGATCAAGTGGTGACGGTATTTGTCTCGAAACGCCCGCATGCGCTTTGGCAAGATATTCGGAGTTATACGCGAGAAAAGCTGCATGACCTGATCGGTCAGGTTGGACAGGAACGGAACATTGCGCAGGTAGGAATCCACGGCTCCCTTCAGCGCAAAGAAGGTGGGCAGGCGATCCGTCCCCAGCCAATCGATCATCATGACCGTGTCTTTGCCGTAGCGATCGGTAATGTCGAAAACTTCGCGCTCCATGTATTCGGCTGAAACGGGCAGCGTCTCGAAATTCGCCAGAATGTGGCGACGCAATTCAGTCAGGTACGCTTCGCTGTTCGTGCCGAGATAAAAGGTCTTTTGGGCGGCGGGTTTTTCATAAGTATCCAGCCGGACGGCAAACACGCCCAACTTGCCAGCGCAGCCGGACGCTTCAAACAGGCGACTTTTGTCCGCATTGAACCGCGCCGGGGTTTCCGCATCCACATCACGCACTTGACCGGCGTAATCGGTCGCGGAGGCCTTGCGATTTGTTTCTGGTGCAGACTGATCGAAATCGCCCTTCTCGAGGCGGTTTAAAATCTCTTCCGGTGTTTCTCCCAGATCAATGCCGAGATGATTGACCAGCTTCAGCGTTCCGTCGGCCTGTTTTTGCGCAAAAAGGGCAAGTTCAGTGTAAGACGGCCCGCGCTCCACCAGAGATCCGCCGGAATTGTTGCACACGCCGCCGATGATAGAGGCCCCGATGCAGGACGACCCAATTACCGAATGCGGCTCGCGCCCCATGGAGCCAAGCAGCTTTTCCAGTCCGAACAACGTTGCGCCGGGGAAGGCAAGAACCTGCTTGCCGCCGTCCAAAGGAACAATCGTGTCCATACGCCGTGTGTTGATGAGAACAACACCGCGATCATACGTGCCGGACGGTGTTGAGCCCTCTGTTAGCCCGGTGTTGGCCGCCTGCATGATCACGATCTTGTCTGCATCCACACAGGCCTCCAGAACCTTCCACTGTTCCAAAAGCGAGCCCGGCTGCACGACACACAAAGCGTCTCCCTCGCCTGAGCGGAACCCTCGCCGAAACCGCTCCGTCGCCCGAGCGCCCGTCAGGACGTGGCGGTTTCCCACAATTTCCTTGAGGCGGCTGATGAGTTCTGGATCAGACAGTAGGGATTGCTCTGTGACGACAGACATGATGAAGGCACCAAATTCGTTTCAGTAAATCACCGAGGTTTCTAGCCAAATTTGGCTAAGGTGTACCCGGTAGTACTACCTAACCGGACCAAAAGTCGCAAAGGCTGAACTCACGAAAGGCGCGCCAGCTCGGCTTCAACGGACTTGGCGACGGCCAGAAGTTTGTGATCCTGCCCACCGGGAGCCACCAGCATGGCGCTCAGGGTCAATGCACCGTTTTTGTACGGCAGCGCGATAGAGCATGCGTCCGTTACATTGGCCAAAGACGGGTTGCGCAAAGCCAAAAGATTCAGCCGGTTGAAATTGGCGTCATCTTCAAGGTCGCTCAACTTGGGTGGCAAGATCGGTGTTGTTGGCAAAATAAGGAGATCATCACCGACCTCTGTAGCAAAGTCCGCAATCAGTTTCTGACGGCGGTTGAGAGTCTGTCGGTATTCAATAGCCGAAATTTCTTCGGCCTTGCCCATACGCGCATGCACCCGTTGATCCATATCCGCACCTGAGTTCTGGAAATGGGTTTCATAGTGCGCTCGGGATTCAACAGAGGTCATATGCCATGGCGGCACCTGATTGTAGAGATCCGCGCAAGATGTCAAATCCCGCTCCACTACATCAAACCCAGCTTTACGGAGATGGCTCACAACGGCCTTAAAACCTTCCGCAATGGCTTGGTCCACTTCGGTGAAGCCGAAGTTGCGCGGAACAACAAGCCGAGCCTTTTGAGCCGGAGCCGAACTTGTTTCTTGCCCGGACATGACCTGCCAAGCCAGTTCGCAGGCAGAGACCGTGCGTGCCATCGGGCCAAAACTGTCAAGACTGTCAGACAAGGGATTGCCGCCTTCGAGCGAGACTGAGGCCTGCGAAGGCTTGAAGCCGGTTATGCCGCAAAAGGCCGCCGGAATGCGCAAGGAGCCGCCGGTGTCGCTGCCGATGGCGATATCCGCCAGTCCAAGGGCAACAGACACTGCCCCACCGCTTGTGGACCCACCCGGCGCACAGCCCGGATAGATCGGGTTTTGCGGCGTTCCGTAGTGAGGGTTGAGGCCAAGCCCGGAATACGCAAACTCCGACATGTTGGTGAGACCAACAAACACGGCTCCGGCTTCATCCAGACGTACGACCGAGGGAGCATCTTGGCTTGCGGGCGGATCGATTTGCAGAACCTTGGCAGCGGACGTGGTGGTCTCACCCTTTAGATCAAACAGCGCCTTGACACTGACCAGCGCCCCGGCCAAAGGTGATTTCGCTCCACCTGCCTTTTTCGCTTGCTCTCTGGCCCGATCCGGCAGGAGCTTCGTGAAGACTGACTGTGCCTTTGGCTCGTCCGCCAGTTTAAAAGCCTGTTCGAGACGGGTTTCAGCAGTATCAGCAGACCAATGTGTCGTGTTCATAGCCGTCATGTCTCGCTTTCCCATTGAACTGAATTTGTAATCATTATGTCAAATATGCCAAGTAACGGGGAATGCGCTGCACGCACAAGGGCATGAACTATCCATGCCAAGCCTCCCACCACGACAGCTTTTCTTCAGGACATTTGATGACACAGATTGCCCGCTCCGACATTCAATCCTCAATCCTTGATGCCGTGGACAAGGGCTTTGAAAAACAGATTGCTTTTCTACAGGAAATCGTCCGAGCCCCTTCCCTGCGCGGGAATGAAGCCGAAGCCCAAGGTTTGGTGTCTTCTGCACTTCGTGACCGCGGCTATGAGGTTTCCGAGTTCGAGATCGATACGGATCAAATCGGCCAACATCCGGCGTATTCGCCGACCACCGTTGATCACTCCGGCATCTTCAATGTGGTAGGCAGCAAAACTCCTGAAACCGCAAATGATCGCTCACTTGCATTGAACTCCCACATCGATGTGGTTCCAACTGCAGATCCGTCCTTGTGGCAACACGCCCCCTTTTCTGGACACAGAGATGGGGATTGGCTTTATGGTCGCGGCGCAGGAGATATGAAAGCAGGCCTGAGTGCCAACATTTTCGCTTTGGACGCAATTGCCGCTGCTGGCTTGAAATTGACGGCTCCCGTGCAAATTCAGTCGGTGCTCGATGAAGAAGTGACAGGAAATGGCGCTGCTGAAATGATCCGCAGAGGGCAAGTCGAGGACGCCATCCTGATCCCGGAGCCAACCGATGAGCAGCTGGTTTCAGCCAATTCCGGCGTTGTCAAATTCCGGATTTCCGTTGAAGGGGTTCCCGCCCACCCGCGCGACCCGGAGAGTGGCCTTAGCGCCATTGATGCGGCGATCCAGATCATTTCTGGACTCAAACAACTTGAAACCGAATGGAACAATGAAAAACATGCGCACTCCGGTTTTGAAGATTTAAGCAACCCGGCAAGCTTGAATATCGGGACCATTTCGGGCGGCGAGTGGCCTGCCTCCGTCCCCTGCGCTTGCGTCTTTGAAGGGCGGATCGGCTTTTATCCCGGAGACGATACCAAAGCCCGAGCCAAGGCTTTCGAAACTCATCTGAAAGCACTTTGCGACGCATACCCACGCCTGAAACGGGCAAACCCGAAGCTGGAATGGGTTGGTGTCATGCAATCCGGTTATCGGCTAGGGTCAGGACTCATAACCAGAAGATGATTGTTGCTGCGAGATAGATTGCGGATCGGAATGTATGAGCGCATCGGTCATAGCGCGTAGCGATGCGCCGCCAGTCTTTCAGCTTGGCAAACAGGTTTTCGACTTTGTATCGGGTTTTGTACGTGGTCTTGCAGTATTCGATTGTTTCTTTTCGATTTTTCTTCGGCGGAATACAGGGTGCAATCTTTTGTTCCGCTAACATCTCGCGGATTTTGTTGCTGTCGTATCCACGATCCCCAATCAGGGTTTCGGCCTTGGGCAGGTCTTTGAGCAAAACATCTGCGCCTTTGAAGTCGCTTCGTTGGCCTTCCGTCAGGTGTAGGCGCACAGGTCGCCCAAGATTGTCACACACGGCGTGTAGCTTTGTATTCAAGCCGCCTTTTGTGCGCCCAATCAGCCTCGGCTCGTCGCCCCCTTTTTTAGGCTGGAAGCTGTGCGGTGGGCTTTCAGGTGCGTGGCGTCAATCATTAGGATATTTCCCGACTCGTCCTGCGTCTTGGCCAGTTCTTCGAAGATGCGCTCGAACACACCATTTTCCGACCATCGCTTAAACCGGTTATAGAGCGTCTTGTGCGGCCCGTAATCAGGGGGTGCATCGACCCATTGCAGCCCGTTCTTGATGACATAGATTATCCCGCTCAGAACCTTGCAGTCATCGGCACGGTCAACCCCACGGGGCTTTGGAAAGAACGGTGCAATCTGTTCAACCTGCTCTTGAGTAAGCCAAAATAGATGTGACATGGGCACCCCTCCTCGTTACCATGAATCACAGTAGTGAGCCGAGAGGAACCCTCTTTATCGAACGGCCGCGATGCGGGACAAAGCACCATTTCGCTGCGATCGCACCGATGGAAGCTCTGGTGCAAATCATTACACACGCCAAGACATGTGACCCGGACCAGTTTCAGTCAAGCGGTGGGGGGCGCATCCGGACCGGGCTGGATTTAACGATTGCCGTCTGAGTAGACGCATGCGTCGAGAAGTCTTCCAGTAGCCCATCAAGTTCTGAGATGTCTTTGAGGAGCATCCTCGCAACAAACGCGTCTTCGCCGGTGACTTTGTCGCACTGAACGATGCGATCTGACATGATGATCTTTTCAGCCAGCAGATAAACCTTTCCGGGAAAAGGCTTGAATCGTACTATCGCTTCGAGGGTGTAGCCAAGTTCTATCGGCGACAGCTCTACACCAAACCCTGTAATTACGCCCGTGTCTTCGAGCCGTTTGATGCGATCACGAACAGTAGGTGCAGACACATCAGTCAATGATGCAAGCTCACGCCAGCTCAGCCTCGCGTTGCGGCTCAGCTCTTGAAGGAGTGTTCGGTCCAGTTGATCAAGTATGATTTTCATTACGACAGCCCACTAGCCTTTTTGCTTTCGATTTGGCCAAACTGTTATCGTTTTGCCTCCGGAAGGCAAAGCACTTCGACTATGACGGTGTATAAAATCCGGTTTGGCGCTTCAACTATGGTGCGCAAGGCAGAGGATTTGAGGCATGGCTTGGGCAATATGGCTTTCATACGCGACGATATCAGTGGCCAACATCGTAACACCGGGGCCTGCGAACTTGAACACGCTCAGACGGGCATTGCAGCTTGGTTTTATGCCGGTCCTGCCAACTATCTTTGGTAACGCTTTGGGTCTTGCCGTGGGCGGCATCCTTTGTGCGGGTGGCGTGGCTGCTTTCGTCGTGACGTCAGACGTGCTTTGGACGGTATTTCAATGGCTCGGGGTCGCTTATTTAGGCGGTTTGGGACTCAAACTGATCATAAAGCGTGACCACATAGCCTTCGGGAAGGGACTGATCCAGCAGGTGCCGCCACGGCTTTTGTTCCGGGAGGCATTCTTGCTTGCGGTCACAAACCCCAAAGCCTTGTTGTTCTATCTTGCACTTTTCCCGCAAGTTCTAGACCCATCCCAGCCGCTTTGGTCTCAATCAACTATGCTAGTATTGACCTACTGCGGGCTGTCCATTCTATCGCTTAGTACCTACGCACTGCTGGCAGAAAAAATTCGCGGGCGTTTTCTAACGCAAGCACGTTATGACGTTTTCCGGGTCTGTTCCGGGCTTGTATTGATAGGCTTCGCCTTAAACTTGGCCTCGTAACATCACAAAGTGGTCATTGATGTTTTGTGCAGCATCCGTGACTATGGGCTCATCGTCGACACTTGTCTCTCACCCCATTTTATGGGTCCTGACCCTAGATGAAACATCGACTGCCGGTACCATTCTACAGGATGCTCATTGCGCGGTCTCGGGCGGATCGCTCCGACGATATGTGATGGCCTGTTATCTGGATGGAGCCCTCTTCGCCAATCATGCGAACCGTCCAGCATTGACCTACGGACCACTTGCCGAAAATATCCACGGCATTGATGAGCGGGTCAGTTTGTCGTCTCTCAAACGGGTCACTCAGACGATCGCCCTATTTGCCGCGAACTGGTGCGGGGTTGAATCGGCCTGAGATGGAGACAAATAGTCGGACCGCCGCGCTGGCTACTGCTTTGCCACCGTAATGTCATGTCACAACCCTATGGTCTTCCGCCGAAACCATGTGGTAGATGCGTTACCAACCTTATAGCGGTGCGTGTTTGCACCTTTGAAACTTGAAAATTCAGGAATTTTGAAATGCGCGTTGCAATGATTGGAACCGGATATGTTGGCCTTGTATCCGGGGCCTGTTTCGCTGATTTCGGTCACACGGTTACGTGTATCGACAAGGCGAAGGACAAAATCGACGCGCTGAACGCCGGTGAAATTCCGATCTATGAGCCGGGTCTTCAACAACTTGTTGCGAAAAATGTCGATGAAGACAGGCTTTATTTCACGACCGAAGCTGAAGAAGCCGTTCGCAATGCTGATGCGGTCTTCATCGCAGTGGGAACGCCAACGCGGCGCGGCGACGGTCATGCAGACCTTACATACGTCTACCAAGCGGCCGAAGAGATCGCGCATCTGATTGAAGGCTTTACGGTCATCGTCACCAAATCGACGGTTCCCGTGGGAACAGGTGACGAAGTGGAAGCCATCATTGCCAAGGCAAATCCGCAAGCCAATTTCGCCGTTGTTTCCAACCCGGAATTTTTGCGAGAAGGGGCTGCGATCAACGACTTCAAGCGCCCGGATCGGGTTGTCGTTGGCACGGAGAATGAAGAAGCGGTGAAGGTGATGCGCGAACTCTACCGTCCGCTCTACCTCAATGAAACACCGATTCTTGTCACAAAACGTCGGACATCCGAGCTTATCAAATATGCAGCCAATGCGTTTCTGGCGGTGAAGATCACTTTCATCAACGAGATTGCCGATCTTTGCGAAAAGGTTGGGGGCAATGTTCAGGAAGTCTCGCGTGGGATCGGCCTCGACAATCGTATTGGCGGGAAATTCCTACATGCAGGTCCCGGATATGGTGGATCGTGCTTCCCAAAGGACACATTGGCGCTTTCCAAAATCGGCGCTGATGCCGACGTTGATCTCAAGATCGTCAACTCAGTCATCGAAGTGAACAATCGGCGGAAGTCCAAAATGGCCGACAAGGTCATTGAGTTCATGGGCGGTGACGTGTCTGGCAAGACGATCGCTCTGCTTGGTTTGGCATTCAAGCCCAACACCGATGATATGCGGGACGCGCCTTCCATCGACATTGTCGCCCGCCTGCAGGAGGCTGGTGCAAGCATTCGCGCGTTTGACCCAGCCAGCATGAAGGAAGCCGAGCATGCGATGACGAATGTGCTCTTCTGCGATGGCCCTTATCACGCCATCGAAAATGCTGATGCGGTTGTCATCGTCACCGAGTGGGACCAGTTTCGGGCTCTCGACCTCGACAGGGTTCACAACCTGTTGAAAACCCCGAAGGTCATCGACCTCCGCAATATCTACGATACCGATTATATGTCTGAGCGTGGATTCACCTATACCAGCGTTGGGCGCGCCTACTGAGGTACGCTTAGGCCACTGATGCCGCTTCGTAAGCTTTAACAATATTTTAGATAGAGCAGCCCACCCCCAATATTTACCTTGGGGTGGGGCTTGATAAATGTACAATTTTTAATACACAAGCGAGCCAACTTCGCCTATTAACCCTTTGTAAACTATTCATTCGCACTGCCGATCAGTGCCGGTGTATAACATTCAAAGACACAACCGGACGCGGGCACACTCAGAAACATGTCAGACGACTATTTGACATATGAAAAGAAAGTTCCTGACCACAAACCAAGTGGCCTGTTCATCGAACTGTGGGCACCAGCTCCAGGTTCAGCAGACGTATTTTCCGGCACTTCATTTGGGAGCGGAAGCAACCTTCCCTCCAAGACCGGGAACAGGATTAAACGCGCGATCGACATCTCTGGCGCAATTGCAGGCTTGGCTCTGTTGGCACCGTTACTTCTCGGGATCGCCCTGCTGATCAGAGTGACCAGCCGAGGCCCCGCATTGTTCGTCCAGAAACGTTACGGGTTAGACAGGCAGCTGTTCCAGATTTACAAATTCCGCTCGATGTATCTGGAGACATGCGACCCCAGTGGACGCCAACAGACCATTGCGGGGGACACGCGTGTAACTCCTATTGGGCGTTTTCTACGCCGCACCAATTTTGATGAACTGCCACAGCTTCTGAATGTCCTCAAAGGAGATATGTCACTTGTAGGCCCGCGGCCTCATGTGCCGGGAATGCTGGCCGCCGGCGTTCCTTACGAAGACTTTGATTCCCGCTACATGCTGAGGCACAATGTGCGCCCGGGCATCACCGGACTGGCACAAGTCAAAGGTTGGCGTGGCGAAACCAAAGAATGGCGAGCCGCCAAAATGCGCCTTGAGTACGACCTGGAATACGTTAGGAACCACAGCGTTTCGGTCGATCTGAAAATCTTGGCGAAAACCATAGCAACCGAGTTTTTTGGCGGAACCGGCAAGTGATTTTCAGATTTCGGTGTCAACTCGCCTTCAACAAACGCGCCATCCGCTCAACTGATAATTCATAACCCTGCGTCCCAAAGCCCGCAATCACCCCTTCAGCACGTGCGGACACGTATGAGTGATGACGAAAGGTCTCACGCGCATGAATGTTTGAGATGTGCACCTCAAGGACTGGTCCTTCAAACATATTCAATGCATCCAGGATAGCGACCGAGGTATGCGAGTAGGCAGCAGGATTAATAATGATCCCGGCGGCCTCCTGACGGGCCCGATGGATTGTATCGATTATTTCATGCTCTGCGTTGCTCTGGAAAAAGTGCACGACCAGACCATGATCGGACGCCAGAGAAGTGCATTTGTTTTCAACGTCAGCAAGTGTTTCCGCGCCGTAGATCTCAGGCTGCCGCAAGCCAAGCAGGTTCAAATTTGGTCCGTTGATTACGAAAACTGTGTTGCCCATGGCCGGCCTGTTCTTCCTTGTTTGTATTCCAGTGCGTTAGATGCTGTTATACCTGCTTCCACCATAAAGCATTGATTTTTTTTGGCCTAAAATTACCACTCCCGCTTCGGAAAGCGATCACTCTTTTAGGTAATCTTAACCATAATCCTTAATCTTTCGGGTCAGCCAATAAAGTCTGAAGGATGGCATTGAAGATGGTCACAGTGCGTAAATCTCTCACGAGCCTAGATGAGTTTCTGGCGGCTATCGACGGGTATGAGCATCTGGACAGTCAGGTTCTGATCGCATTCCTTCTGGAACACTACACACTAGACTTGGATCTGATACCGGAATTCGTTGCCAAACTTACGCAACTGACCTCTGCTACTCCGGTCCTTGCAGAGCACCAAAGCATTGCAGCCTGATACGGTTCTCTTTTTCAGGTGAATTGAAAAGCGTTAGCCAGCTGGCGCTTCGGATTTTTTCTCATCAGGATTACCGCCTGGACCGCCTTGCCAGATTTTCTGACGATTGCGGATCTCACGCGGAGCGGGACCGAAATACGTGCCGGTCTTGATGAAATCTCTCGGCTGCAGGATCACGCTCGAAACCCGTTGATAAAGCGCCTTGGCCGAGATCGGCTTTGAGAGAAGCTCATGCACGCCAAGCCGCCGCGCTTCCACGATCCGGCTTCTCTCGGTGTGAGCGGTCACCATAATAATCGGAATATACGCAAACGGATTATTGGGGCTGCGGATCATGCGCACCATGTCGGCCCCGTCCAGAATTGGCATGACCCAATCCAGGATAAGAATATCGGGATTTGCGCGGTCCATCGCCTCAAGACCGGATGCACCATCTTCTGCCTCAACTATTCGGCGTGCGCCAAATCCCTGAAGCATCGTACGAATGATCGTACGCATGTATGCACTGTCTTCCACCAACAAAAATGTCAGCGAGGCCAAGTCCAAGCTCACAAATCCCTCCTTGTTTCTTCTAATTAGTGACATAGAATTCTGAAGAGAGGGTTAGAATTTAGAGACAACTTGATTGTTACTTTTACGTATTATTCCAGTTATACTTCACCACCCAAGCAGTCAATGAATACACAGACCACCTAAATTTGCCGCATTAGTAAACCATCAAAGATGAAACAAACAGCAAATCGTCGCCACGCCATTTTTAACAATGACCGAGCGGCGGCCTTGCCCGGTTATAATGAGCATCTTCTTTATTGAGACGTGTCGATGGACTTCACTCAGCGCAGAATTGCAAACTCGCTGTTACATTCAGAAACGAATTTTTGACCGCTCTAATGACATAATTTTTGCCTACAGGTCGTCGTCCTGCAAAATACGCCACTTTGCCCCTTCAAGGTCATCATATTGACCGGACTTCAGCGACCACAAAAACGCGACCAGACCCAAAAGGCCGAGCAGCAGGGCGATGGGGATGAGATAAAGCAAGACTTCCATATTGAACTACCCAAGTAGCGGCCCTTACGGCCTGTCATCCTATATTAATAGCAGAGTTAGATGCTTTACCCCAGCGCAACCGCAAGGCGTTGGCCGTGACGGCAACTGACGACAGGGACATTGCGACAGCTGCTACCAGAGGTGTCACAAATCCCGCGACAGCAATTGGCACAGAAATCACGTTGTAAATCGCAGAGATCCAGAGATTTTGCTCAATGGCCCGCCGAGCCCGGATGGAAATATCAAGCGCATCCGCCACCGGCGCCAGATTGTCGCTCAAAAACACTGCATCTGCAGCTGCCTGACTCAGGTGGACCGCTGTTACCGGTGACAGGGACACATAGGCACCAGCCAAAGCCGGCGCATCGTTGAGTCCGTCCCCAACCATCAACACTTTCCGTCCCTGATCTTTCAACTCCTGCAACCGAGCTATCTTGTCCGCTGGCTTGGCTTCACCCTTCCAGGTTGCGACTCCGAGTTCATCTGCTACGGCTGTAACCGCGCCAACCTGATCGCCGGACAGTATTTCGAGGTCGTACCCGAGAGACTTCAGAGTGCTGATCACGCGCTGGGCATCTGGGCGCAGTTGCTGGCGAAGCGGCAGAAGCCGAATATCGTCTCCATACCGAACCCCAAGCAGTGATGCACCGGGATATCTGGCCAACACCTCCTCGCGTTGCTCGCAGCTCGCGCCGCAGAAAGAAGCGCTGCCCAAGCGCAGAACCTTGCCGTCTACACTTGTTTCAATGCCGGAGCCCGAAACCTCCGTCACACCATCGAGCGGCACCAAGGCATTGGTCGCCTTGACCATGGCTTGCGACAAGGGATGACGGCTTGAAAGCGCCAGACGCCCCGCCAAAACCAAGGTCGGGTCCTTTAAGGAAAGCTCGGTGCAGAACGCAGCTTCGGCAGAGGTTAGTGTGCCGGTCTTGTCAAACACAATCGTATCGGCATCCGAAAACCGCTCAATGGCATCGCCCGCGTTCAAGAGAATACCAGAGCGGAACAACTGGCCTGATGCGACCACCTGAACAGCAGGTACGGCTAGCCCGAGAGCACAAGGACAGGTAATGATCAAAACCGAGATCGCGATGACCAAGGACGGCTGCCAGCCAAGCCCCAACAGCGTCCAGCCGATGAATGTGACTGCCGCGGCGGTGTGAACCAAGGGGGCATACATTTGGGCGGCCCGATCGGCGATACGCACATAAAGGGACTTTGCTTGCGCGGCTGTTTCCAGCAAGCGATTGACTTCATCAAGCAGGGTCGCGCCGCTTTCCGCCGACACACGGACCTTGAGCGGACCATCCCCATTGACAGTTCCGGCATAGACCTGCTCCCCGGCCCGGACCGGTAAAAGTACACTTTCCCCCGTAACAAGGCTTTGATCGATTTCGGATTGCCCGTCTTCCACGAGACCGTCAACCGGCACGCGGTCACCAGCGGCCACCAACACTAGGTCACCGGTCACGATCTTTGATAGCGGAACCTCGCGGACAAGACCATCTTCTCCTATCCGTGCCGCGACTTCCGCCTTCAGGGCTGCGATGTTTTCGGCAAGGGAGCGGGTTTTACCTCGCATGCTGTGATCGAGATAACGCCCCACCAACAGGAAAAACAGCAGCATGACCGCTGATTCAGAATAGGCGTGCGGGTGATGCTGGAGCGTTTGAACGACAGAAAGTGCTACGGCAAGACTGACGCCGATCGTAATCGGCACATCCATATTCAGTCGGCCCGCCCGAATAGCGCGAAACGCGCTATAGGCGAATGGACGTCCGGCATAGACGACGGTGGGCAAGGCGATTAGCGCCGATACCCAATGAAAGAGGTCGCGCGTAATAGGTGTAATATCGGTCGCGTTGCCGGACCATACAGACACAGACAACAGCATGATGTTCATGCTGGCAAAACCGGACACCGCCATAGCACGGAGCAACTGCTTGCCGGTCTTGTCTTGCGTTTCGCGAGCACTTGCCGGGTCAAACGGATGGGCTTTGTATCCCAAACGGTCCAACTCATCGACAATATCATCAGCGCCGGTTGCCGTTTGATCCCAATCGACAGCCAGACGGTGCGATGTCAGATTGACCCGTGCATTCCGGATGCCCGGCAAGCGAGACAAGCCGCGCTCTATTTCGCCCATACAGGCGGCGCAGGTAATCCCTTCAACGGCCAGGTCCATATGGGAACTGCCGTCCTCAGCCGGTGTGATAAACGCATCCCAATCGCGCATGTGCACCGTCATAACACGCCCTACTTTGCCAGATAAACGCGGTTTTGCGACCGGAATACACGCTCAGAACCTGAATTGCCTTCCAATGTGAGGGTCCAATTCCCAGCCTCCAGATCAGAAACATTGCCGACATAGGAGCCCGCACCGGCTTCCGTCAATGCGACAACCTTGTCGAGGGTTTCCGTCGCCGGTCTTTGCAAGTTTGCGCTAAACGCGAGGCCTGAAATTGCCCGGCCATTTTTATCCAGCGCCGTCACGGTGACTTCGGCCGTTCCGTCGGTAGCTCGTGTCACATGCGTGGCGACATCCCAACCAAGCGCTGCTTGCGCCTTGGCGGCGGCAATGTCCTCGTTATAGGCTTGGCCCGCCTTATAGGAACTTTCCACGGCAACGCCCGGAAAGGTGCCCAGGGCGTAATAGAGAAACACACCATTTGCAGCGAAGATGACGCCGAAAAAGGCCAGAATGTAAGCAAGAACCCTTTTACCAGTCAGCGGCTTAGGGGCGTTTCCGACTGAATGTGTCATCGTCATTTCAAACTCCTGGCAAATAAACTGGCCACTGGTTGGCCCTGATTTGCATCGTGAAATTTTTCTCATTGGGGAGCGGGTTGCCCCGCTCCCCCATTTTCGCCCTTATGGCGCTTTGAAGAAGTCATCCTCAGTCACCACTTCGCCCATCACAGATTCAGTGATGCGGAAGGTCACCGGTGTGCTCTTTTCCATCTTCACATCTGGAGGTGATGTCACGAGAATGCGCACCTCTCGGGTGGTGTCCGGCCCAACTTCAATAATCGGACGGTCAGCGAACACGGCCTCAACACCAATGGCCTCAACCTTGGTACGCGGCGGCATGCCTTCCACGTGCAGAACAAAGTTCCGCGCGTGTTGCCTCTTGTTGGACAAACGAATGGTGTAGCCGTTTCGCACAGTGCCATCGCTCTGTTCAACAAAGACCGGATTGCGGTCGTGCAGGACGCTGATGTCTGCGAAATCACGCGTCAACAATGCGGTCAGCATAATGGCACCGACGAGAACGATTACCCCTGCATAGATGATCGTTCGAGCCCGCACGATCTGATAGATCGGCTCCTTGCCTTCAACCCGGCGCTCAATGTTTTCATCCGTGTCATATGCGATCAGGCCAGTCGGCTTGCCGACCTTGGTCATGATGTTGTCACAGGCGTCGATACATAGGCCGCACTGAATGCAATCCAATTGTGCGCCCTTGCGGATGTCGACCCCGGTCGGGCAAACCTGAAAACACTGGTGACAATCAATACAGTCACCAGCTGGCAAACCTTTCAGCTCAAGCGCCTTGTTTTGCTTCAGCGACCCGCGCGGCTCCCCACGATCCCAACGGTAGGTCACATTAAGTGGTCCGCCCTGAACAACGTCTAAGCCATTGATGTTGCGCGTGGCCGAAGCAATACGCAAATATTCGATTTGACCGGTTTGGGGATGGGGTTTGTGATCCAGAGCAGCAAAATGATCAGTGCATTGAGGATCAGACGCAGGTTATGACCGGCTGCGGCCAGCAGGGCGTTGATGGCATCGCCATTTTTGCCATTGAGGAAGTTCCGGTCAAGTCGTCCATCTGTTTTCATGTGGCCGATGGTGGCCTCGATCGCTGATCGTCGTTTCAGCTCACGCTTCATCTGTGCCGTCAGCCCGCGCTTCTGGCCGGAGATCATGACCTTGGCGTCGCCCTCATAATCATGCCCCCGATAGCCACGGTCCACATAGACACGCTCAGCTTTGGTGCCGCAGACTTTCTCAGCCTGACTGATGGTGTCATTCAAGGTGTGCCCATCATAGGGATTGCCCTCAAAAGCCCTCGCCGCAAGAACCAATCCTTCCCGATTGGTCGTGGCAATGCCAACCTTGGCCCCGAACTCGTAAGGTGTTCGCGCCTTGCCCTTGGCAATACAGGCCACTTCCGGCGCATGCATGGAATAAATCTTGTTTTTGTCCTTGGGGGTCTGGGCCAGAAGCCGCTCCACCAGTCCCAGCAGACGGGAGAACCGGTGCTCAAGACCTTCGTTGCCTGCGATCTTGCGGGAGATGTCGCGATAGACCCGGCCCAGATAGGTCTTCAGCTTTTTGAGTTCCCGGCGCATCCGCTTGAACTGTTTGGCATGGGCATAACGGCCCGCCATCAAGGCCGCCTTTTTGGCAACTCTGGTATGGCTGCGACGCAAGATGATGCCGGCCCTCTTGGCCTGGCGCACCAGAAGCTGCAAGGCCTTGTGATAAAGACGGCTATCGGTGGGATGGGCAATGGCTTTGGGTTGAACGGTCGTATCAACCAAGACCCGCTCAAGGCTGCTCTTCTTGATCGTCCCGCTCTCAATCGCAACACCTACCGTAGCAGAAAGAAGCTTTTCCATTCCCTCAGGACCAATCCGTTTGCGCCAGCGGGTCATGGTTGAGGGATCAATGGGGAATTGGTGCTGGAAAAACTCAAAACCGCAGAAAGACTGCCAGTAGGGGTTTTCAACCCAACGCTCAACCGTCTCTTCATCGGAAAGATCGTACATGTGCTTGAGAAAGTGCAGCCCGGCCATCAGACGCGTTGGTTTGGCCGGTCGTCCCAAGGGGCGATAATGCCTGCCGAACTCCGCATCAAATTCATCCCAAGGCATCAGACCAGACAGCCGCACCAACGAATGGTTCATATCGATGATTGCGGCCAGGCGTTCCTTGAACAGATCGCCACACCGTTTGTTGCGTTTTGAAGGTCTCATGAGAATATGCCAGAAAATGCGTGCTTCGGATCAACTAACCGGCATATTCACACATCCAAAACCCAATGGGTATCCATACTCTTCAATCAGTTAAGGGGTTTTTCAGCGCGAACTAAGTGCCTTTTCGTCGGTCAGTGCGGCCTGAATCCGCGGCCAAGGGCACATATAGATGCACACTTGTTCACGCATGAACCCTGCAAGCAGGTAGGTTGTCGAGGTTAGAATAGCGATCCAGATATAGGCCGCCATGGGTGCCTGAAACGTCGCCAGCTCATAAACCAGTGTTGGCGCATCGTTGAAGTAGAGAACCCATGCACCACCTGTCCACCAGGCAATCATGATCCAGAAGAAGTGCTTAGTCACCCGCTTCGCAACCTTGCTTGCGGTCCATGGCGCATTGTCGAGTACGATCCGCTCGCGGCGATCACCTTCGACCTTGCGTTCCACCCAGAGGAACAAGTCTGTCCAAACGGTCTGTGGGCATAGATACCCACACCACAAGCGGCCCGCGATTGCGTTCATCAGGAACAGGGCAACGGCTGCGATAATCAACAGCCCGGTCAGGTAATAGACTTCCTGCGGCCAGATTTCGATAAAGAAGAAGTAGCCCCTGCGCCCTTCCATGTCGACGAGCACTGCCTGATCCGGGGCATTCGGGCCTCGGTCAAAACGGATGAAGGGCAGGAAATAGTAGATCCCGATTGTGATGAACAGCAGGGTCCATTTGATCCTGCGAAACAGCCCATGGGTTGCCATGGGGTAGATCTTTTTTGCTGATGCAAACCACTCTTCCGAGTGTTCAGCAGTCTCGGCTTCGGTTTTGGAAACCATGCCGCCGTCCTTTTCTCTGGCGGATCCTGCCCCAAAAGGATCCTGAACCACACCCGAACCGGTCTCCTTCCCCGCTTCAGGCAATACTTTCAATGCAAGTGATACGGTCGCTTTAGCCGATATGCATTGCGCCGGATCAAATCAGCGCCAGGAGATTGAATTTCCCGGCGCTGGTTCATCTTTACTGACCACCACCAAAGGAGTGGACATAGACCGTCAAGGATTTGATGGTCGCCGGATCAAGACGTGCTTCCCAGCCCGGCATGACACCGTTGCGCGGGTTCTTGATCTGCGCGGTGATCGCATCAAGGGTTTTGCCATAGAGATAGTTGGCAGAAACCAGGCTTGGTGCGCCAACATCCTGAATGCCCTTCAGGTCATCGCCATGACAAGCTGCACAGTTGTCTACATAGAGCGTCTCGCCTGCTGCCAGATCGACACCTTCCTTCGGCTCAAGACCTGCCTTTACAGCCACGAAGCTTGCGACTTGATCGATCTCTTCGCGTGATAGAAGTTCGTCACGGCCGAAGGCTGGCATGTCACCAAAACGGGTATCTTCATAATCGTTATGGCGAATACCGTATTGAAGTGTCGTATGGATGGCGTCGAGAATACCACCCCAAATCCAGGTGTCGTCCTGAAGGTTTGGATAGCCCTCAAAGCCGGTCGCCCCTGTGCCATGACATGGTGCGCAGTTGTCACCGAAGGCAGCCTGACCGTTTGCCAATGCAAACTCCAGCAGGCTTTGGTCAGCCTTGATTTCCTCAAGCGGCGTTGCGACGATCTTGTCGGCAAAGCCGGACCGAGCATCAATGCCCTCCTGATAAGCGGCCAAAGCATCTGCACGCTGGCTGTTGCCCAGAACACCTGAAGTGTAACTGCTGACCATGGGCCAGGATGGGTAGAGAACCCAATAGCCGATGGCCCAGGCGATGCAGAGGTAGAAACTGTACAACCACCATCTAGGAAGCGGATTGTTGAGTTCCTTCAGACCGTCCCATTCGTGACCGGTGGTTTCAACCCCGGAAACCTGGTCGATTTCTTTATTGTGACTGTCAGCCATGGATCAATCCTCCCGAAACGGGATCTGAGACGCATCGTCAAACTTTTCGCGGTTTTTCGGCCAAAGCGCATAGGCCAAAACGATGCTGAAAAGGATCACGAAGTAGATGAGGCCCCAGGTTTGCGCGAACCCTGCAACAGCCATGTATGTCTCGTTCATAACCACCTACCTCAAGTTTGCCTTGTTGTCGTAGATCGAGAAATCGACGAGCGTTCCGAGCATCTGGAGATAGGCCACTAGGGCATCCATCTCGGTGACTTCTCTCGGGTTGCCGTCGTAATCGCGCACTGCGATCCCCGGCCAACGCTCTTCGAATTCATAGGCTGCATCCGTGTCAGGCATGGCCTGGCCCATCAGGTCGGATGCTGCAGCGTCGATCTGCTCTTGTGTGTAAGGAACACCGACAATCGCGTTTGCTTTCAAGGTTGCCGAAATTTCACGCGTATCCAGACGGGTCTCCGCAAGGAACGGATATCCCGGCATGATGGATGTTGGCACGACAGACCTTGGATCGATCAAGTGCTCCACATGCCAGTCGTCAGAGTATTTTCCGCCAACACGCGCCAGATCCGGACCCGTCCGCTTAGATCCCCATTGATGCGGATGATCGTACATGGACTCAGCCGCCAGCGAGAAGTGACCGTAGCGTTCCAGTTCGTCACGCATCGGACGCACCATCTGCGAGTGGCAGGTGTAACACCCTTCGCGAACGTAGATCTCACGCCCTGCCATTTCCAGCGGAGTGTAAGGCCGCATACCCTCAGTTTTTTCGATGGTGCTCTTCAGATAGTAGAGCGGTGCAATTTCGACGAGGCCGCCGATCGAGACCATGATGAGGATGCCTACGAGAAGAACGATTGAGTTCTTCTCGAAGATTTCGTGTTTTGTCCAAACAGACATTATTATTCTCCCCTTATTCGGCAGCAGCCAGGGAGCCGGCAGGCATGGTGTCAGCTTCTTCAGCTTCTCCATGACGAACCGTCATCCAAAGGTTGTAAGCCATGATCAGGGAGCCGAGGACGAACAGAGCGCCACCCAATGCCCGGATCACATAGAACGGATACATCGCATCAACGGTTTCGATGAAAGAGTACTCCAGGAAGCCCAGCGCATCGTATGCACGCCACATCAGACCCTGCATGATACCGGAGACCCACATCGCGGTGATGTAGAGAACGATACCCAGAGTGGACAGCCAGAAGTGCCAGTTCACCAATTTCAGCGAGTAAAGCTGTTTTTTGTTCCACAGCCACGGGATCAAGCAATACAGCGCTCCGAAGGAGATGTAGCCAACCCAGCCAAGTGCACCGGAGTGAACGTGACCAATGGTCCAGTCCGTGTAGTGCGACAGGGAGTTGACTGCCCGTAAGCTCATCAGTGGCCCTTCGAAAGTGGACATGCCGTAGAAGGCAACCGAGACCACCATCATCCGCAAAACCGGATCAGTCCGCAGCTTGTCCCATGCCCCTGAAAGGGTCATCAGACCGTTGATCATGCCACCCCAGGACGGCATCCAGAGGATGATGGAGAAGGTTGCGCCCAGCGTGGATGCCCATTGCGGCAGAGCCGTGTAGTGCAAGTGGTGCGGACCAGCCCAGATGTAGATGAAAATCAATGCCCAGAAATGCACGATGGACAGGCGGTAGGAGTAAACCGGCCGGTCAGTGCGCTTCGGCACGAAGTAGTACATGATGGCGAGGAAGCCGGCGGTCAGGAAGAAGCCCACCGCGTTGTGGCCGTACCACCACTGAACCATGGCATCTTGAACACCAGACCAGACTATGACCGACTGGGTCGAGTAGATCGACACCGGAATGGTCAGATTGTTGGTGATGTGCAGCATGGCAACAGTGACGATGAACGCCAGATAGAACCAGTTCGCCACGTAGATGTGCGGCTCTTTCCGCTTCCACAGCGTACCAAGGAACAGCATCAGGTAAGCGACCCAAACAATCGTCAGCCAAAGGTCGGCATACCATTCCGGCTCGGCATATTCCTTGCCTTGTGTCGCGCCCAACAGATAGCCGGTGCCCGCAATCAGGATGAAGGCGTTGTAACCGAGAACCACGAACCAAGGCAGGATGCCACCCGGCATGCGCGCGCGGCAAGTCCGCTGCACCACATACATGGACGTTGCCAGAAGCACGTTGCCGCCAAACGCAAAAATCACCGCTGAGGTGTGCAGCGGGCGCATACGGCCGAAATTGGTCCAGGGAAGATCAAAGTTCAGTGCGGGCCAAGCCAGCTGGCTGGCAATGATCAGCCCGACGAGGAATCCGGCGATTCCCCAGAACATCGCAGCCACAGAAGCAAACTTGATAGGGCCGATGTTGTAATTCGGCTTTCCGTCAATCTCCTGCGGGATCTGCTGATTGTCCCCCTCGAAATAGTTTTTGAAGATGTAAAACACACCGCCAGCAGCGAACAACGCTCCCAGACCGGTGTGAAATGCCATCACTTGATCGAATGTTTTGCCTGCGATGATCAGGCATCCGAATGCGATTACGGCGAGGAAAAGAGCAAAGAAGCCCTCTTCCATCGTAAGCATTCTGGCATGTGAAGTTGCCATTTTTAGCGCCCCAGTTCTTACAATCGTTACAAGGTGCCAACGATATGGAAGACCAAAAGCATGCCACTGACTGACCCGCGTTGATTCAAATCAAGAATCGGGCAAACCAGCGGGTTTCAGGGGTTTAAATGCAGTTGAATTGTTTGGGTTTTTGAAAAATTGTCGCAGCTGTCACGCATTTGCCCAATGACAATTCAGGATAGTGGCTGACGAGATTCTCGCCCTAGCATCACAACCGAAATCCAGGGCAAAAGCAGCGCCATGGAGACGAATCGGAAAATCTGGTGAACCGCAACGTAAATGGGATCAAGGTCCAGCATGAAGGACAAGAGCGTCATCACCTCCAGCCCGCCCGGCGCATAGGCTAGTAGCGCCTGTCCGAATGGTATGTCCATCCAGTAAGACGTGATGGACGCTCCCAGCCCTGCAATCAAAACGCCTGCTGCAAAAGCTGCAACGGAAATGCCCGTCAGGCGGACCAGTTCCCGTGGTGTAATGGATTCAAATCGGCTGCCAATCAAAGACCCCAGAAGGATGTAACAGGGTATTTGAAGCTGTTCCGGAAGCCCCATGGGAACATAACCGCTTCCATTGCCAATCATGCTGATCAGAAACGAGCCAACCATCCATCCGGCCGGAACACCGGCTCTGTTGGCAAAAAAACCGCCAACTGCACAAAGAAACAGGCCAATAAGGCTCGTGAGCAAAGGAACGCGTTCCACTGCGTTTGCTGTTTCGGCTGGAAGGCCTGATGTCCCGACGATCAGCATCGGCAAGAATGCAACGAGGAATAACAGGCGGATTGTCTGCGTCGTTGCGATCCGGCCAAGGTCAGCACCCCGTTCCGCAGCCAGCGCCATCACAAAAGACAGCGCGCCGGGAATAGCGCCGTAAAGAGCTGTTTCGGCAGGCCAACGGCCTGCATATCGCAGCACCGCATAGCTTGCACATGCAATTCCAAACACGGTGATTGCCAGAATAGCCAAGGAGAGCGGCCATTCAGATGCTCGAAGCAGGAAGTCCGGCTGCACTCCCGAGCCCATGACCAATCCCAGCGCGACAAACACCGCGTTGCGAACAGGGGTTGACACTCCGGTTGAGAAACCACCCAAGGTCACGAGAGCCACGGCAACCATTGCTCCAGATAGCCATCCAGCGGGTAAACCCAGCCACGTAAACACCGCACCACCAAGCCCACCGACCAAGGCAGTGAGACCAAGTTTTAACAGAGACTTTTTGAATATAATGCCCATCTAGACTGCCTGCTCGTGTCGAAGCACCCGTCCCTTTTGGGGGCACTCCTGACGGTTGAGCTAGCTCCCTTTCATAAGAAAGGCATCATTGATTTAAACAATCAACATAAGATCAAGGTCAGCGCGTCAATCTGTGACGCCGGGCACATCTGGAACACGCGGGGCTGTAAATGGTGTTGGGCCAAGACACTCCAACTCAGCCGCTTTTGCAACTTCTGGCATGACCTCTACGGTCCGAAGCATTTCTTGCAATGCGGACAGATGGTCAATTTTGGCCGCTTCGCCATGTGTATAAAGAACGGCCCAGCGAGCGCAGGCTGCAAGAAGAAGGTCCAGAACGCTCACCTCGTAGCCCAGCAAAAAGGACCCTTGCTGCTTTTCAATCTCTGCATTCAGGAGCGCAAAGTGCTCATTCACCCGACCTCCAAGTGTTGAGACCAGTTCAGACTGCCCGGCCTTGTCCGTGACATATACATGCGGGCGGAAAGAGACACGAAGATCGGACTGAAGCGTGCTGGAGAGGAAAAACAGCCACTTCAAAAACCGGCCTCGTTCCGGACCGTTTGGTAAGGCACCCAAGCTTCCGTGCTTGTCGGACATATGAAGTAGTATGGCCGCCGTTTCAAACAGCGGAGCATCCTGATCCGGGTCGACCAGAACAGGCAAAAGCCCTTGCGGGTTGAGCTGCCGATAGGTCTCCGACTTGTGCGCCTGAATGCTCCGATCGACAGCGTGATAGCGATAAGGCTGATGCAGTACCTCCAGAGCCATCCTGACCACCAGATTTGCACTGTCCGGCGAGCCGTAAAGCTCATAAATCGCCTGCTTTTCCATCGCCCTCTCCTTTTCAGACCTCCTGTTTGAAAAACCGATTGAGAAAAATCAAGGCAATTGCGGGCAGATCAGTGAAATGTGCGCCAATGAGCAAGATCGACCTTTCCTACGCGATGCGGACGGTTCCGCGTTACACCAGCTATCCGACAGCCCCTCACTTTCATGACGGGTTGAGCGCTGACACCTATGTCAGCTGGCTTGAGGCCCTCGGACCGAGCGATACGTTGTCGCTGTATCTTCACGTGCCTTATTGCCGGGAAATCTGCCACTATTGCGGCTGCCACACAAAGGCGACACGCAAGGAAGCACCGCTGGTTGCTTATGCAAAAACGCTCCGCCAAGAGATCGAATTAGTCGCCGCTCACCTCACATCTGCAGGCTCTGTGCGGCATATCCATTGGGGTGGCGGTACGCCGAGCCTTCTGCCTCATACCGACCTTTTGCAAATCACTCAAGATCTTCAGGACAGGTTCCAATTCGCAGCTGATGTTGAGCACGCGATTGAACTTGATCCACGTAACGTCACCCCTGCCCTTGCAGAAACACTGCAGAAAATGGGTGTGAACCGCGCAAGCCTTGGTGTTCAGGATTTCGACCTTACCGTCCAAAAAGCCATTGGCCGGGTTCAGCCTTTTGATCTGGTTGCAAAAGCCGTTGCAGATTTGCACGCGGTGGGCCTGACCGATCTCAATTTCGACCTTATGTACGGCCTTCCAGAACAAACGCGAGAGACCATTCTCGATACAATCACAAAAACGCTTGAGCTACGCCCCGGACGGATTGCCTTGTTCGGCTATGCCCATGTGCCGTGGATGCGCAAGCATCAAACCTTGATGGACGAAACACGGCTACCCGATGCAGCTGAACGCCTGGCCATGGCGGATTTGGCCCGCACCGCCCTCCAAGACGCTGGATATACGGCAATCAGGCTGGATCATTTTGCGTTGCCGGAAGACAGCATGGCTCAACAACTTGAAGCTGGAGACCTGCGCCGTAACTTCCAAGGCTACACGACAGATCAGGGTGATCAGTTGATTGGTTTTGGTGTCTCTTCCATCGGCAAACTAAGCCAAGGTTATATCCAGAACCTACCTGACGTGGGCGGTTGGAGACGCAAGATCGAAGCGGGAACCTCGCCAATCGGAAAAGGCTTGGCCCTTTCAACCGACGACCTTTTGCGCGGCCGGATCATCGAGCAACTGATGACAGACTATCAATGCGACGTTGAAAAGACCTGCGGTGCATTCGGAGTCTGCACATCCTCCTTAAGCGATTGTTTTGATGCGCTATCTGGACTTGCTGATGATGGGCTTGTCCGATTGTCCCGCTCAGGTGATCACGGGTTTCGTGTTGAGATCACGGAACAAGGACAGCCCTATGTTCGCTTGGCTGCAGCGGCCTTCGACGCGTATCTGGGCGGGAGCATGACCTCCGGCAAAGCGCGCCACTCAACGGCTGTTTGAGCCGCCACCCAGCTGTGGAAATGCAGAATAAAAAATAGCCGACACGATGTGCCGGCTTTTTCAGTTGGGGAGGATACCAAAAAGAAAAGTTGGAAGACCGGTCAATGCATGCCGGTCATTTGGCAAAGGCTGCAGACGCGCTTCAAGTGGATTTGGTCTGACCGGTCAATGCGGATAACTCCGCGGCGCTTGAGATCAGATACCACACGGCTCACGGTCTCGATGGTCAATCCGAGATAGTCTGCAATTTCCTGACGCGTCATGTGAAGCTTCAGATCGTAGCCGTCATTGTCCTCATCATCCGGACCGATACAGCCAAGGCCGCCGCGATCTGGAACCAGATACATCAGGAAGCTGGCTACCCGCTCAACAGCCGATTTCCGTCCGAGAAGAACCGCATGCTCGTGAAGGATCCGCATCTGGTTTGAAAGGCATTTGGCCAGCTTGCACTGGACTTCGGCAGAACCCTCTACAAGGCGCAACTCAAGCTCGTGAACCGTTGCTTCCGTCAAGGTTTCTGCTGTGCAGTCATATTCGTCACTGCCCGCAAGGCCGAAGATTTCCCCCTGACGCAGAACTTCCACCACCTGACGTCGCCCGTCTGGAAGCAGCTTGAAGAGCATGACTGTTCCGGACGCAACTTCAAACAATCTGCGCGCCGGGTCGCCTTCGTAATAGATCACGTCATGCGATGCGTAGGTAGAGGTCTTGGCTCCGAAGTCCGCAAAGGTTTCATCAGACTTCGCCCCGGAAGGTCGTACCGGTCTTACACGCCGCGCGAGCCGGATCCCGTCTTGGGGTTCAAGATAAGCCATATTTCCCTCCTTGGTCCGGATGGACCGCGCCCGAATGGGCAACATGATGTCAAAAGGCCCGCACCAAGGTTGGGACACCCTCCGCAATATAAGCTCCGGATTGGTCATGAACCTGAATGCAGCAAATCGCCCCGTCCGACGATTTCGCCTCTTCAATGCAACCACGTTAACCGCATGACATAGATCAATAAATTCGGTCGAATGCGTAAGGCCTACTACTTAGCGGCGTATTGCCTCATGCGACGTCCGAACGCACAACCTCATTGTCTAAGGCAGACGCCTTAGGCGTTATGCAATTGTTTTCGCTGCGTTAGGCGCTGAAATGTTCGGCGAGCTTGGAGTAGGAAATTGGCTTACGAAGGACAGGCAGGTCCGAAAGCTCTTCCGCGATCAGGCGAAGTTGAGTCTTCGATTTTCCAGTGATAACGATCACTCTTGGTGGTGGGCTCGACTCGTTCAAATGAGTCACCACGGCTGTTCCAGCCATACCCGGCAGTCCCAAGTCCACAACGACTGTGTCTGTTGGTACAGGCCGCCCGTCTGACAGAAACTCTTCCGCAGATGCATAAGCTCTCACATCGTGCCCCAACTCATTCAAGAGTATGGTCAACGCGTCACAGACTGCGAAATCATCCTCTATTACGTGAACTGTCAAAAGGGGGCACTCCGGCTAAGCGCATTCGAGACGCGCTTAAATATAGCCGATAAACTTAAGTAAAGTAGTACGCAGTAACACTATGGGGAGACCGAATTTTGCTAGCGCTTTTCGCTCTCCACCACCAATTCTTTGCTGTCCGACCAGTAAATGACCTACTGCCCCAGCACAATACGGACAAGATCCGCTGCATTTCGGGCTCCGAGTTTTTCCATGATCCGAGCCCGGTGCACTTCCACAGTTCTCGGGCTAATACCCAACTTGCGTCCAGCTTCCTTGTTCGACGCGCCTTCGGTGATCTCTTGCAGAACTTCCGTTTCTCGGCGAGTCAGCAGGTCCGCGCCCTGAAAACCCTGTTTGGCTTGTGCATCTGCGCGCCCAGCTCTTGCAGCAATTCCTTCCTCAATACGCTTCACCACGGCTTCGGCGCTAAAAGGTTTCTCTATGAAATCATGCGCTCCGTTGCGAATGGCTTCCACAGCCATCGGAATGTCGCCCTGGCCGGAGATAATGAAAATCGGAGCCGGATAATCTTCCGCATTCAGTGCCCGCAAGATCTCAATCCCTGAACGCCCAGGCATATGAACATCAAGCAAAATACAGGCAGGGTTTTTGCTGCTTGCAGATTCGATAAACTTGTCACCGTCAGAAAACGCTTCCACGGTGAAACCTTCGGTCTCAAAAACAACAGACAGTGCATCACGCACAGCGGGGTCATCATCGACGAGGTAAAGCGTCTTTTCCTGTGTCATCTCACCCCTTGACCCTTCTTCAATTCCAAATTCTCAAGCTGAATAATCATGTTCTCAGTTTTCTTGCGGCCCCGTTATTGGGAGCCGCAGGACGAATGTTGTTCCGGCGCGCTTCGGGTCTTCCTCTAGGTAAAGATCGCCGCCATGATTTTGCGCGATTGACCGAGAAATCGCCAGCCCCAAACCGAGCCCTTTCCGCTTTCCACCGCTGAAAGCTCGGAACAGTTCCGCCCGCATCTCGTCTGGGACACCGGGGCCGGTGTCAGAGACGCGAATATCCATCGTATCGGCGGTAATATTCTGAGAAAGCTCGACGGTCACACGCTTCTCCGCAGATTTTTCCACCGCTTCGCGTGCATTTCTTACAAGGTTCACCAACACCTGACGGATTTGCACCGGATCGGCATACACTGGCGCAAGATCGGTCGATGCGTTCAGTTCAAAGGAAACTCTGTCATCGCCCACACCTAGCTTGATGAGATCAAAGCACTCTTGAGCGAGCTCGGCGACATTGATCTCTTCCCGCTCCGGTTCTTTTTTCTCCACGAAGTAACGCATTCGCTGGATAATATCTCCAGCACGCTCAACCTCGCCCACCGCCTTTTCAATGATTGAAAGGAGTAGTGGGTCCGGATCGTTCACCTGCAGCTTTTTGGATACGGTTTGCAGATACAGCATCAAGGCAGTGAGCGGCTGGTTCAATTCATGTGCAATGGCTGCACCCATCTCGTCCAGCGCACTGATGCGGGTCATATTGACTAGTTGCGCCTGCGCTTCTGCAAGCTTAGCTTCAACGGCTTTTCTCTGTCGCAAATCGCGAAGAATGCCGATGAACTGGCGCCCCTCTGCAGTTGCAGCCTCACCAACCGACAATTCGATTGGAAACTCAGTCCCGTCCTTGTGCCGTCCCTCAACTTCACGGCCAATGCCGATGATCTTGCGTTCGCCGGTATGAATGTAATGGTCGACGTAACCATCATGATGCTCAGCGTAGCGACGCGGCATGATGGTACTCACATTCCGACCCAGCAACTCTGACGCCTTGTAACCAAACAGGGTTTCGCAAGCTTCATTAAAGGCCAGCACCTGCCCCTTTTCATTGATCACAACGATACCGTCCACAGCCGTTCCAAACACGCTCGTTAGGCGCGCTTCAGAAACCGTTGACGCTATTTCCTGAGCATCGGTGTGATCTTGAGGGTGCATGTCCTCTCCCGTGTGTTCCGTTCAAACCTTTAAGGGTATCTACTTAGAACGGCAAGCCTGCCACGATGCTATCCACGTTGAAGGAATTGGTTGATGCGACCTACCGCCTCTTCCAAATGATCGTGTCGGCGGGCAAAGCAAAGTCTGAGGAAACCCTCCCCTCCGGTCCCAAAGGCTGTTCCCGGCGCAAGGCCGACACCGGTTTCTTTTAAAAGATCTAGCGCAAACTGGCGTGTATCTGTCACCCCCTCAACGGCGAAGAAGAAATAGAAAGCACCATCAGGTGCAGCATATTGAACACGGTTGTTTCCGGCAAAACCGTCCAGCAACAGAGCCCGTCCCTTGCGCGCCAATTCAACCTGCTCGGACAAGAAGTCTTCGCCCTCGGTCAGGGCCGCAATGGCTCCGCGCTGCGTGAAGGCCGGGACTCCGGAGGTAGAGTATTGAACCAGATTTTCAAACACTTGCCCAAGGCGAGCAGGACCCGCAATCCAGCCCAAACGCCAGCCAGTCATGACCCAGTTTTTTGACATGGTGTTGACGAACAGGACCGGATCATCTGGATCACAAAACTGCAGAAACGATGGTGCTACACCATCGCCACCGAAATGAAACAGGCCATAGATTTCGTCGGCAATGATCCAAAGCTTCCGACGCCGAGCCATTTCAAGAACAGCCTTAAGGTCGTCTAGGCTTGCGACCCAACCGGTCGGATTGCACGGTGAATTCAAAAAGATGGCCCGGGTTTTGTCCGTGATCGCGTCTTCCAGCTTGGCCATATCCAGCTGCCAGCCGCTTTCCGCAATATCCATCGGGACGGCAACTGTTTTCACACCACGCAATTCTGCGGCGGCAGCCATATTTGGCCAGGCTGGAGTTGGAATAACGATCTCGTCGCCACTGCTGGCAACCGCCTGAATGGCCAGCTGAATGGCTTGCATGCCTGATCCGGTTACACAAACCTGCGCCGCCTCAAACGGCACTCCATATGTACGCCGATAATGGGCTGCAATCGCCTCGCGCAGCTCCGGCAGTCCGCGCTGATAGGTATAAAAGGTCTCGCCAGTATCCAGAGAGGTTTTTGTTGCCTCACAAATGAAAGCGGGCGTGGGCTGATCGCTTTCTCCTGCCCAAAGAGGGATAAGGTCCGGATGATCTCGCCCGGCATTCACAACTTCAATAATGCCACTTTCCGGGGCTCTACCAGCTTCAACACTTAAACTGGACATCAGGTCGATACTCAACAGCTCGCTCCGCGTCTCTGAATGAAATCTCGTCAGTCTTAACAGGCACTTGGTAATCATCCTGATGGCACGAATGGACAAGCGTTGCCAACTGTGATCGGATTGTCAGCGGTGTTTTTTTGCGTCGGGAAATGATCCAGGACTGCAGCGGGGGCTCAAGCACGACCTGATGATGTACGAGTGGCTTTTTGTTTTTGCGGCGATTGCCTACATTTTTCTGTTGTTTGTGATCGCCAGCTATGGCGACCGTATGTCAGGCGGCTTGCTGCGCGATGGGCGCAGTCGACCCATCATTTATGCTTTGTCGCTTTCCGTTTACTGCACCTCGTGGACCTTTTTCGGCTCGGTCGGCAATGCGAGCCGGACCGGTTTTGAGTTTTTGACGATTTACATCGGACCCTTTTTGGTTTTCGCGCTGGGGTATCCAATCCTGCGCCGAATTATCAGACTGGCCAAAGCAGAGCGGATCACCTCCATTGCCGACTTTATCGGCGCACGGTACGGAAAAAGCCAATCCGTTGCGGCCGTTGCCACTCTGATCGCTGTGATAGGCATCATCCCCTACATTGCCCTGCAGTTGAAAGCTGTTTCCCAGTCCATCACCGCATTGGTTGGAACGCCGGATTTGCCTGCCGTTTTGGCCTTATTCGGCTTCAACGACATTGCCTTCATCATTGCTCTCAGCATGGCTGCTTTTGCGTGGGCCTTTGGCACCCGTCATGTGGATACGACCGAGCATCAGGACGGGTTGATGCTGGCTATTGCCGCTGAAGCCGTGATCAAGCTCGCGGCTTTTCTCGCGGTGGGCATTTGGGTCTGTTTCGGCCTCTTCGACAGCCCGGTTGACCTGATCAATGCAATTGGCAATGCGCCTGAGGTCGCTGAGGTCTTTGAACAACCAATCAATACCGGCAACTGGCTGGTGATGATCCTGCTGTCGACTTTCGCCGTTCTGCTTCTTCCACGCCAGTTCCATGTTGCTGTTACGGAGAACAACTCAGAATCCGAGCTGAAATGTGCCGTCTGGATGTTCCCGCTCTATCTGGTGCTGATCAATCTGTTTGTTGTGCCCATTGCAGCAGCGGGTTTGCTGCGCTTTGGTCAGGATGTAAATCCGGACACATTCGTTCTGGCGCTGCCGGTTGATGCCGGACACCACTGGCTGGCGCTTTTTGCGTTTATCGGGGGACTATCAGCGGCCACCGCGATGGTCATTGTCGCAACCGTGGCGCTTTCCGTCATGATTTCCAATGATATTGTGGTGCCCCTCATCCTGCGTCGTCGGCAGGATGGCGAGATCGTTGCCGCCAGTGGCAGCGACATGAGCAGCCACCTTCTCACCATTCGGCGTTTGGCCATATTCGGCATTTTGTTGCTGGCCTATGCCTATTATCGCGCAGCGGGAGACACGGCGGCTCTCGTCTCCATCGGGCTGCTGTCCTTTGCAGCGATTGCGCAATTTGCACCGCCCTTTATCGGCGCCTTGATTTGGCGCAGGGCAACAGCGCGCGGCGCAATCTGGGGCATGGCAGCAGGTTTTGCTTGCTGGGCCTACACGCTGCTTTTGCCCACATTCGCCGAGTCTCGCATCATATCGGCAACCATTCTTGAGATCGGTCCGTTTGGTATTGCCGCCCTTAAACCGCAGGCCTTGTTTGGCATTGAGGGTGACCCGTTCATCCATGGCACTCTATGGAGCCTTTTGGTCAACGTTACATTCTTTACCCTCGGCTCGTTTACCCGCGCCCCACATGCGGCTGAGACCCTACAGGCCAATATCTTTGTGCCAGCAGCCTTCAAGCCGACGCCGAGCTTCCGCTTGTGGCGAACCTCTGCAACGGTGAGTGATTTGCAAGCCACCGTTGCCAGATATCTCGGAGAGGCCAGAACCGAGCGCTCCTTCCAGCGCTATGCTCGGGAAAGGGGTGTTGAGCTTTCGGGAACAGAGCCGGCAGACGTCGGATTGCTCCGCTTTTCGGAGCAACCTCTGGCAAGCGCGATCGGAGCAGCCTCGTCCCGCCTCGTTCTTTCCCTGATGCTCAAGCGGCATACCCTATCGACCAAGGGTGCAGTTCGGCTTCTGGACGACGCATCTGCCGCCCTGCAATACAACCGCGATCTACTCCAGACCGCGCTTGACCAGGTGCGTCAGGGCATTGGAGTGTTCGACAAAGACCTCCGCCTGATTTGTTGGAACCGGCAGTTTCGGGAATTGTTGGGCCTACCTGCAGAGTTTGGTCAAGTTGGGATCGCTCTTGACAGTATCATCCGCTTTTCCGCCGAAAATGCCGAATATGGCGAGGGAACGATTGATGAGACGGTCGAGCATCGCATTGACCAGATGGCCAACCGGCACGAGACCTTTCAAGAACGACTGCGCGCAACCGGTACGGTTTTGGAAGTTCGCGTCAGCCCCATGCCGGATGGCGGCATCGTGACCACCTATACCGACATTACCGAACGGGTGATGGCCGAAGAAGCCTTGGCCCGAGCCAATGAGAATCTGGAACGGCGCGTGCGCGAGCGCACGGAAGAGCTGACAGAGGTCAACAAGCAACTTCGCGAAGCAACCCGTGCAGCTGAAGACGCCAATATCGGCAAGACACGCTTCGTTGCAGCTGCCGGTCACGATATTCTGCAGCCACTGAACGCTGCCCGGCTCTATTCCTCGATCCTTGTCAGCAAATTCAGCGAAGGCGAGAACGGTGAACTGGTTCGCAACGTCGAGGCTGCGCTTGAATCCGTTGAAGACATTATTGGCGCGGTTCTCGACATATCCCGGCTGGATACCGGCGCATTGAAGCCTGAATACAGCGCCTTTGCATTGGATGAACTCCTAACGCCTTTGATCCGCGAATTTGAGCCGATTGCCCGTGAGAAGGGCCTCACCCTCGCGATGGTTCCAACCAGCCTGACGGTTCGTTCTGACAGGCGTTTGCTTCGGCGGCTGATCCAGAACCTTGTTTCAAATGCCATCAAATATACGGCAACCGGCAAGGTGCTCGTCGGTGTGCGCAGGAATGGCGATGCCCTGCTTCTGGAAACACATGATACAGGCATGGGCATTCCTCCACGCCAGCAAAAGCTCATTTTCCTGGAATTTCAGAGACTTGAAGAAGGCATGCGTGCGGCCAAAGGGTTGGGGCTGGGGCTTTCGATTGTTGAGCGGATCAGCAACGTGCTCGATCACCCGGTATCCCTTCGCTCAAAGGTTCAGAAGGGCTCCTGTTTTTCGGTTAGAATTCCCACCGCTAAGCCGGTTACGCCGGAAAAACCTGCTCCTGTTGCACCGGCACCGGTCGGACAACTTCAAGGGCTCTGCGTGGTCTCAATTGACAATGAGCCGGACATCCTCAACGCCATGCGCCACCTGCTACAAGGATGGCAATGCGATGTAATTACGGCTCCGGATGACACTGTGGCCCGCGAACTTCTCGACGATGCAGGACTAATTCCGGATATTTTTCTTGCCGATTATCACTTGGACGACGGCACCGGCATTGAGGCAATAGGCCGGTTGCGGGAAACCTACGGTCAGGACATCCCGGCGCTGCTCATTACAGCGGACAGAAGCCGGCCCGTTCGAGCAGAGGCTGAATCCAAGTCCATCAATATTTTGAACAAGCCACTAAAACCGGCAGCACTGCGTGCCCATCTTGCCAGATGTAAAACAGCACAAAACGCTGCCGAATAACCGCAGCTAGAAGTTCAGCGTCAGCCCTGTGAGGCTGCCGCTTCTTCTTCATCCGCTCCAAGTTGCCATTGGCCAACTTCGATCCGGGAGGCCGCAATCACAGCCTGCGTGCGGCTCTCTACACCCAGTTTCTGCAAGATCGCAGAGACATGGGCTTTAACCGTGGCCTCGGAGACTGAAAGTTCATAAGCGATCTGCTTGTTCAAGAGGCCTTCCGACAACATCATCAGAACCCGCACCTGTTGCGGTGTAAGGGTTGAGAGGCGTTTGACCAGATCACCAACACCGTCGTCTTCTGCCAGTTCAATTTCTGGCGGCGTCCAGAGATCGCCTGCCATGACTGCGGAAATTGCGTCACGGATCACATCAATTCCGTGGGATTTTGGGATAAAACCGGACGCTCCAAATTCCATGCAGCGACGGATGACCTGTGGATCTTCATTCGCGGACACGATAACCACTGGGACGCTTGCATGCTGCGCACGCAGATACATCAATCCGGAAAACCCGCGCATGCCCGGCATGGTCAGATCGAGCAAAACCAGATCAGCCTCGCCGTTTTCGTCCAATCCCTTGGTGACATCTTCCAGCGCACCGGCTTCCTGAATTTCAGCACCTTGAAACAGCGCTTCCAGTGTCTGTTTCAAGGCTCCTCGAAACAGTGGGTGATCATCCGCGATAACAAACCGATAATTGCTTTCAGCCACGCCCCTTAACCTCCCTCACCCGATCAGTGTTCTTGTTGTATCGGTAATTGACCTTACATCAATATTCATCCGACAACAGAATTTGGGTGCTTTGATTTTCCTGAAATTATGTTCGCAGACTCGAAAAATCGCAAGCACAGGGGAAAATAATTCCTGTTTGCGTTTCCTATTGAGTCAATGTATGCATTAAGTATCAAACTACTACCCACCCTCCCAACACTTGCAGAACACCTTCGCTGCATGCGAAAGGTGTTATTTTGCTTTTGCTCTCAAAATGAACATAATTCAGAAACAAATAGAAAATTAAAGCCATTTTTTTCAACAACCTTCCCTTCTTATTTGGGATATTTCTATTGATTAATTTGGACCAACAATTATCAGTCTACATAACGTTTCTGATTTACCGCTAGGGTATAGTATAAATAATAACGGAAACAAAGGTCTACTCCAAGTAATGTCGAGATCATTGATAACTCTTTATTCTTTTGTGAACAGATGGGAATGCGACGAGAACGACCATCTCAACGTGCAGTTCTATTTTTCCCGCTTTGAAGAAGCCGACCGCCAGTTTCGACTCTCCACTGGCCTTAGCGAAACTCTGGTTGGGGCGCGCCGTGTTCGGCATGTGCGCTATCACAAGGAAATGCGGTGCGGCGACCTGATCACCGTGTCTTCATACATTGCCTTTGACGGACCTCATATGCTGACGGTTATCCATCAGATGCATAACGCAACAACGGATGAGCTGACAGCGACCGCAATTGATGGCTATGAGCCTAACAGCAGCTCAGTCAAAGCGCTTCGGACGCGCTTTAAAGATTACAACAGGCCTATCCCAGACGAAGCGACACCCCGTGGGCTCGCGCCAACTCCAACACAATTCCGCTCCTCCATGGATGGGTTGCTGCAAGCCGGAGCAAGCATCTGCTTCAAGGGGACTGTTCTACCTCGCCACATTGGCACGGACCAAAGGGCAGACGACGGCTTTGCCCTATCCTGTTTCACCGATGGTGTTGCCCACATATGGGAACAAACTCCCATGACCCACGCCTATTTGACCGAGAATGGCTATGGGCGCGTTGCTGCGGAAATGAAACTAACCTGGCTCAGCCCGCTGAAGGTCGGTGATGCCGTCGGAGTAGTAAGCGGTGTAACCAGCATGGGAGACAAGGTCTTTACTTTGCGCCACCATCTTTTTGAAACTCGCACACAGCGCATCACTGCGATCTGCGATGTGGTTGCAATGATGATGGATCTGAAAACACGCAAAGCTGTGGAGCTGCCCTCGTTTTCAGATGAAGACACAGCGCGTGTTGCGGCCGACTGAGAGCGCATTATCTGCGTAGAAAGAACTCGTCGACGCAGGGTGCATGCCGCCCTGAACGTCTGCTATGGGCAAACACTGGCCTATTTCTGGTCGGTGTCTTCAAACTCGGACCGTAGATCCTGCATCAAGCCGAAGAAACGGCGCATTGCGCTTTCGGTGAAGTCCAGAATTTCTTCCAGCTCTTCTTCCTCCTCGGCAAATCTGGAAGATTGCTCCGCAGATTGTGTCTTCTCGTCGTCTGCGCCTTCATCAGCGTTAGTCATCGGGTCGTCGGGTTCTGCCGGGGCTTGCTCAGTCTCACCAGATGGCGCGTCTGGCGTTGCCGGCGCAGAGACAACCGGCGGCTCTACCGCGGCGGACTCCAGATCGTCAATCCGTTCTTCCAGACGCTCAATTTCGGAGTTCAGGCTCTCAATTTCGGCAAGATAGGCTTCCTCAGCCATCGGGGCGGACAAACATCTCCAGGAGCCGTTTGGCTTTTTGCAAAAGCTGACTGTTCCCGCTTCCCTGTCTACACGCAGCACTTCATCGCCAACTTGCAATAAGAAGAATTGACCACCCGGATTGTCGGGAAGAGCGTTTTCTTTTTGCAGCACTGTTTCGCTGTCGCTGGTCTTTGTGGACTGTTCAGCCGCCTCCGGCGCCACTGTGTCTGATGTTTTTTCCGCACTGTTTGCCGCTTCAGTGACCTTCACAAGAGGTGCGACTGGCGGAACAGGCACAGATGGCCGAGGAACCGGGCGCTCACTACGCGCCTCGACCGGATAGACAACACTTCCCCAGGAGACCGTGTTTTGAGAAAAACCGGCAGCGTGGCCTGCCGTGGCCGCGGTTAGACAAACGCCTGTGATCAAACCAATTGCACAATAGTCCGAACGAAAATTCATAACGGCCAATCTCCTAAGGGTGTTTCCGCGCGGCCGGAAGCCTCTCTTGTTTACGTGCCATAATTCCATGGCCAAAGCACGACGCTGCCCAAATTAATTGTCGGTCATGCACAGACGACCCGCTGCGGCCCCTTGAAAAACACATGAACGACGGACGTCACCTCCATATCAAAAACTCATGAAGCGTGAGATGGCAACAAGGCTTCCAGCGTTTCAATACGATCTGCTTCGCTTGGCGGTTTGTCCCATCTCAGCCGCGATATTCGGGGAAACCGCATGGCAAGTCCCGATTTATGGCGGGGAGATCTGTTAAGCCCCTCAAAGGCAACTTCCAGAACCAGCCCAACTTCCTGGGTGTGCTCGACTTCTCGAACGGGACCAAATCGGTTCACGGTATTGTTGCGCACAAACCGGTCGATCTGCTGCAGTTCTTCGTCGGTGAAGCCGAAATAGGCTTTGCCAACCGGCACCAACTCATCACCTTCCGCTGTCGCCCGCCAAACGCCGAATGTGTAATCGGAATAAAAAGACGACCGTTTGCCGTGTCCTCGCTGCGCGTACATCAAGATGGCATCAATCAGGAAAGGATCGCGCTTCCATTTGAACCACTCGCCCTTCGGCCGACCGGGAAGATAGGAACTGGCCTTGCGCTTGAGCATCAGCCCCTCAACAGCTGATGCATCTGCCTGCTGTAAGACACTGGCCGGGTCTCCGCGAACCTCTGCCCACCCCTCCCAGTTTTCTGCGTCAATTTGCGGCGACAGGTCCAGTCTTGAACCACCATGCTGCTTAATGACACCTTCCAGCAGAATGCGCCTTTCTGAAAACGGCAGGCTGCGCAAATCCCTCTCGCCGAGAGCAATGATGTCATAGGCCCTGATGGCTGCAGGATAGTCCTTTAACAGTTTTGGCCCGGCCTTCTTTCGATTGAGCCGTTTCTGTAAATCCGAGAAAGGTTGAACAGCGTCACCGCGCTTGATCAGCAGCTCTCCATCCAGAGCCGCATCAAAGGTGAGCGTTTCAAGGACATCGGGAAAGGCGGCGGAAATATCTTCACCAGTTCGGCTGTAAAGGCGTTGATGGCGCTCTCCATTTTCATCATAAGCAGAAACCGCCTGAACCCGAATGCCATCCCATTTCCATTCTGCCACAAAATCATCGGGATCGAGGGTCGCCGGATCTTTTTCTGCATCCAGTGGATGGGCCAGCATCACAGGGCGAAAAGGAACCGGATCACGCACATCCGGAGGCCCCGCCTTTCCTTCCATCCACGCGAACAACGCTTCATAGGGCGGTTCCAGTCCGTGCCAGACTTCTTCGATGAGGTTTGGATCAACGCCGCCCATTTTTGCCAGTGCCGTTTTGGCAAGCCGCGCGGAAACACCAACCCTTAGCCCCCCTGTGACAAGTTTTAGAAGAGCCCATCTCCCGGTTTCATCCAATTGATCCAGCCAGGTTTCTAGCAATTCTGGGACCTCTGCCATTTTCGCCGTCAGCAAGGTTTCGACAACGGCAGACAGTTTCGGCGGCTCTGACTGCGTTTCACCGCCTTCTGTCGCCGAAACCGGCCACATCAGAGAAATTGTCTCGGAGAGATCCCCGACAAAATCATAAGACAAGCCAAACAACACTGGATCAGTTCGCTCGCTGACCAACTGGCGCAATAAGGCAGGCTTTGCATGTTTGAAGCTCAACCCGCTCGTCAGTGCAGCCAGTGCGTAGCCCCGATCCGGATCTGGAATTTCTCGAAAATAAGCCTGCAACATCGCCTCCTTCGCCAGACGGCGCGGCTCATAAGACAGACGATCCAGCAGATGGGCGAAAGATTGCATGACGAACAGATGACAGTGATAAAATGACAGATCTTGACCAGACTACAGCAACTTGATGCACTGTCTTCAAGTTTCAAGATCTACAGTCAGCGGTGAGCTGCCATGCGTGAAGATGCTGGACGTGAGGGCAAAGGACGCTTATACAGGCACAAAATCATACGCATGTCCGCTTTATCCGCTGAAAATGGCGACGGGATCTGCGTCTCCTTTCACGAAAGTACACAATGACCGAAGTGAGTTCCCTCCCGCAGGCCCTGCAGGCCGCGTTGGAGAAAAAGGGTTATGAGACCCTAACCCCTGTTCAGGAAACTATTTTGAAGGAAGCCCCGCCAGAGGCTGATCTTCTCGTCTCCGCGCAAACCGGCTCCGGCAAAACGGTGGCTTTCGGTCTTGCTCTTGCCCCGACGCTGCTCGGCGAAGACGACAACCTTGGACAGGCGAACGCGCCGATTGCACTGGCGATTGCGCCGACCCGCGAGCTGGCACTTCAGGTCAAGGAAGAACTCACCTGGCTCTACCGGGAAGCAGGTGCCACGCTAACCTCCTGTGTTGGCGGCATGGACCCACGGACCGAGCGCCGCGCCCTTGATCGCGGAGCGCATATTGTAGTTGGCACACCGGGCCGCTTGCGGGACCATTTGGAACGCGGCGCGCTGGACCTTTCCCAGATCAAGGCCGTTGTCCTTGATGAAGCCGACGAAATGCTCGACATGGGCTTTCGGGAAGATCTGGAATTTATTCTCGACGCAGCGCCAGAAACACGCCGGACGCTGATGTTCTCGGCAACGGTTCCAAAACCGATTGCAGAACTTGCCAAGCGCTTTCAAAAAGACGCGGTTCGCTTGTCGACCATTTCCGCCAAGGATCAGCACGTCGACATTGATTACATCGCGCACCCGGTGGTTTCCAGCGAGCGCGAAAACGCCCTCATCAATGTTCTGCGTTGCATGAAGCGGAAAATCCATCATCTCTGCTCTACACGTGAGGCGGTTAAGCGCTGACGTCTCGTCTTGCCAATCGTGGCTTTGCCATCGTGTCCCTTTCTGGCGAACTGAGTCAGGAACAGCGCTCTGCCGCCCTCACCGCCATGAAAACCGGCGCTGCGCGGGTGTGTGTGGCAACGGATGTGGCCGCACGCGGCATTGACCTTCCCAACCTTGATCTTGTGATCCATGCGGACCTGCCAACGGGCAAGGCTGCGCTCCTGCACCGTTCCGGACGGACGGGACGTGCTGGCCGCAAAGGTACCAGTGTGTTGATGGTCCCCTTCCCGCGTCGCCGAGCAGCGGAACACACGCTGAAGTTCGCGGGTGTCAAAGTCACCTGGAAAGGCGCACCAACAGCGGACGACATTCGTGCCAAGGACAAGGAGCGTCTCTTCGAAGCGCCTGTTCTGAACACCGAGTTTGAACCGGAAGACCTGGCCATTGCCCGCGAGCTTATGGAAAAGCACGATCCGGAAAAGCTGGCAGCTGCTTTCGTCAAGCTCTACCAGTCTCGTCTTCCTGCGCCTGAAGAGGTCAGTGAAGCGAGTGAAGAGAACATTCACGGTCGCGATTCCGGCTCTCGTGGTGGCCGTGTTGCCGAAATCCGTGGCAAGTTTGACGAGGGTGTCTGGTTCCGCCTGTCACTTGGCCACAAGCACCGGGCTGATCCACGCTGGCTGCTTCCCATGATCTGCCGCGCCGGGCACGTCACCAAAAAGGAAGTCGGCGCGATCAAGATTTTCCAGACAGAAACTCGCTTTGAAATCTCTGGAGAGCATGCCGAACGATATGCGGCGACGCTGAAGCGCGACGGCACTGGTGAAGACAATGTCACCATCGAACTTCTGGATGCGCGCAAGGGCAAGGTTCCGCCTCCTCCAGCCGGTGAAGGTGGAGACCGTGGACGCGGAAAACCCCGCCGCAAGGGTGGTGCCCCGGATTACGAAAACATGGGCCGGGAAGACCGCATGGACGGAGACCGTCCACGGCGTGGACGCCCGCAAAACGACCGCCCGCGTAAGGTAAAAAGCCGCAAGCGCTTTGGCGAAGAGGATGTGGCACCCAACCATCCCGCTTACGAGCCGCTCGACCCCAAAACGCTGGGTGGGGAGAAGAAGTCAAAGTCCTTCAAAGGGGATGATGAAAAATCCACGGGCCGCGACAAAAAGCCATTTCGCGGTAAACCGAAAACCGGCAAGCCAGCAGGTGGCAACGGGAAACCGAAGAAGAACAAGCCATCCCGGGCGGCTCGCAAAGAAGCCCGCGCCAAGAGCTGATTGATTAACATAAGGCCGGGAAACCGGCCTTATTCGTTGATGATCATGGCGATAACCCAGTCAACGCCGTCCTGAATGAGGTGGTAGTGACAGGTGAATTCCAGTACGGCTTCCCCGTCTGCGTCTTCCTGCGTCCAATCGAGCGTAATCATCGCTGAATTGCCGTTGATATGGCTTGAGGACACCTGAAACTCGGACTGCACCACGCCCTCTTTTTCCAAAGCTGACAAAAGAGTCTCGATGTTGTCCATCAGGTCCTCTTCCTCGGAAAAAACGTGGCCTTCTTCAAACTGCCATATCGTTACGGGCAGAGCGAAACAATCGCAAATCCTGTCGGCTTCATAGTCGTCAAAACCCGCCTTGTAGTCGTCGAACAGCTGGGCAATGGCGGTTTCAGCCGCAAGTTCATCTTCGGCTCCCCCGCCATTTGCATGGCCGTTGCTGTTCGCTGCGGGCTGATGATCGTCCGACATTTCAATCTCCTTCACCAACCGGTCGGTCTTACGCATCGTTTGTGTCGAGGATTTCCTCGCCGTCGCCATACCCGATCATATTGAGCGGACGGGCCTGTCGTCCATTCAATTCGCACCAGTGCACAAGAGCTTCTTCTGCGCCATGCGTAACCCAAATCTGCTCTGCGCCTGTTTCCAGAATTGTCCGGCAAAGATCATCCCAATCCGCATGATCGGACATGATGAGCGGCAGTTCTGCGCCGCGTTGCCGAGCTCTTGCCCGCACCCGCATCCAGCCCGACGCCATGACCGTTTTCGGATCGCCAAAGCGGCGAGACCAACGGTCCGTCAATTGACCGGGCGGACACATCACCAATTCGCCTGCCAGCTCCTTGCCTCGTTTACCGACAAGTTCGATCGGCCCCAAATCAACACCCTGTGTCTGATAGTAGTCGGTCAGTTTTTCCAGAGCCCCGTGCAGGTAAATCGTTCGCTCATATCCAGCGGCGCGCAGTTTTGCCATGACCCTTTGCGCCTTTCCAAGCGCATAAGCGCCGACAAGATGCGTTTGATCTGCAAACATCGCCATGGAACCCAAAAGCTTTGCAATTTCTTCAGATGCGGGCGGGTGACGAAACACCGGCAGGCCAAAGGTCGCCTCCGTCACAAAGGTATCGCAGCTAACAAGCTCAAACGGTGTGCAAGTCGGGTCTTTGTGGCGCTTGTAGTCTCCGGACACCACCGTGCGCCCACTGGCGTTTTCCAAAAGCACCTGCGCCGAGCCGAGAACGTGCCCTGCGGGATAAAGCGAGACTGTGACGAGCCCGAGCGCAAGCGCCTCACCATAATCCAGCGCCTGAGCCTGACCGCAAGAATTCGCACCATATCGGATGGCCATGATGTCCAGCGTTTGCCGAGTTGCCAGGACAGCACCGTGACCAGCACGTGCATGATCTGCGTGACCATGTGTGATGATCGCACGCTCCACCGGGCGCACCGGATCAATATGTGCCTTGGCATCAGGGCAATAGAGCCCCTCTGGCGTGAGGGTCAAAAGGCTGGACATACCCGAAAGCTAATGACTCAAGAGCTTATGTCCAGTGGCTGGACAGACAATCAAGTGTGTGATGTGCTCCGCTCAAATCTCACCAAAAGTAAGAATCAATGTTTCTTGTATTCATTTTTTCATCGATATGTTTTGCAGCAATATTATTTTTCGGTCCGTATGGAATAATTTTCACAACGGTAGCAATCTATATTTTTAAGAAAATAATTCACCCGAACAACACAATCCTAATTAAATACCGAAATCCTGAAACTACCTGCAAGAAAATTGCTATCTTTTTAGTAATTACATACGCTATACTTATACCATTCAATTCAATTCTAGAAAGTTCATCGACACTCTACAGGATCGCTGAAATACAGTGTATCAAATTTCCTCATACAAAGGAATTTATGGCGGTATATTCGGACGGCTCTGTCTATTCAGATTATTTCATTTGGCTTCGAGATCGAAGCTTTCTCAGGAATTTATTGTTTTCATTCAGTGGGTCTGTGTTTTTGACATTCTTAATATTAGTTTATGTTGTAACTATCAAAACTTTTACGATTGTTAGCTCCGCTTCATCTAATGAATTTAATAAAAACAGGCTGACCACCCCAATATTTCTCGCTTTCTTTTTCATCCTTATTCTTATGCTGTCCTCAGATTACATGTATCTATCGAGCAGTCGGGTTGATATTTGGACACCTCTCATTTTGCCTTTGCTCATTGCATATTGGGGGATCTATACCGCTTCGGCTGCTGCGCCAAAATAATGATTCAATGCTCTGCCTTTGGCGCGAACGGAGTATATAAACTTGCAATGGTGCAAAACAAATTCAGACAGATGACCTGGTTCGATTGCATGCCTTATTTGATGAGAATCCATCGCCTTTTTGGCATCCCAGTCTTAAAACGTTGACCATGGATAGTCGCGTTCTTCCCTCCCGGTTTCATCAATGGTTTGCTTCTCGTGGCTGGTCGCCGCGGCCGCACCAGCTTGCTTTGGTGGATCATCTGTCTCGGGGGGAGTCCACGCTCCTGATTGCGCCAACCGGGGCCGGTAAGACACTGGCGGGCTTTCTGCCAAGTTTGGTGGAGCTGGAGGCACGCGCCAAGCTGCCGCCGGAATCGGCAGGCTCAACCGGCCTGCACACACTTTATATCTCACCCCTCAAGGCACTTGCCGTTGATATTGCCCGCAATCTGGAAGCTCCGGTCTCGGAAATGGGTCTTCCGGTCAAACTGGAAACCCGCACCGGCGACACACCAAGCCACAAACGCCAGCGACAAAAGCGCAATCCACCAGAAATTCTTTTGACAACACCGGAACAGATCGCCCTTTTGCTATCTGATCCTCAATCCATGGAGATGTTCCGGTCCCTGAAAACCGTGGTTCTGGATGAACTCCATGCGCTGGTTACGTCCAAGCGCGGCGATCTGTTGGCCCTCGGGTTGGCGCGTATTCGCAAAATCTGCCCGAACCTTCGCACCATCGGGCTGTCTGCAACGGTTGCTGAGCCCGATGATCTGCGGGCCTATCTTGTCGGGCAACCGGATGCAGAGACACGTGCACTTGCGGAAATGGTACAGATCACAGGTGGAGCGGAACCGGATGTCAGTATCTTGGATACGGAAGAACGGTTGCCGTGGTCCGGACACTCATCCCGCCATGCGATGGGCGAGATCTACCAGCTGATCAAAAAGCATCAGGTGTCGCTGGTCTTTGTGAACACGCGCAGTCAGGCGGAAATGATTTTTCAGGAGCTGTGGCGGATCAACGATGACACGCTGCCGATCGCGCTCCATCACGGCTCGCTGGACGTCGGACAGCGGCGAAAGGTGGAAGCCGCCATGGCGTCCGGGGCCTTGCGCGCCGTTGTTGCCACGTCTTCCCTCGACATGGGGATCGACTGGGGTGACATTGATCTGGTGATTAATGTCGGCGCCCCGAAAGGCGCAAGCCGACTGGCGCAGCGCATTGGGCGGGCGAACCACCGGATGGAAGACCCCTCCAAGGCCATTCTTGTTCCCGCGAACAGGTTTGAAGTTCTGGAATGTCAGGCGGCCCTTGCTGCCTCCAAACGCGGCAAACAGGACACCCCTCCCCTACGCAAAGGCGCGCTGGATGTGCTGGCCCAGCATGTTCTTGGTCTTGCCTGCGCCGATGCCCTCGACCCGGTTGCCATTTATGATGAAATCCGCACCTGTGAAACTTATCGGCATCTAACGTGGGAGACCTTTGAAAAGGTCTTGAGCTTTGTCGCAACCGGCGGATACGCACTTAAAACCTATGAGCAATACGCCAAGCTTCGAAAGGGCAAGGATGGGCTATGGCGCATCGCCCATCCAAAAATCGCTCAACAATACAGGCTGAATGTCGGCACGATTGTCGAAGCCCCGATGCTGAAGGTCCGCCTTGTGCGGTCAAAAGCAGATAGTCGGCGCAGCCCCATCGGGCGCGGCGGCAAGATGCTCGGCGAGATCGAAGAGTGGTTCGTTGAACAACTCGCGCAAGGCGACACCTTCCTGTTTGGTGGTGAAGTGCTCAGGTTTGAAGGCTTGCGCGAGAACGAAGCCTTTGCTTCTCGCTCCAAAAGTGACACCCCGATGATCCCGTCCTATCAGGGCGGCAAGTTTCCGCTGTCCACGTATTTGGCGGACAGTGTGCGCGCCATGCTGGCCTCGCCGGAACGCTGGCGTCACCTGCCCGGTCAGGTTCGCGACTGGCTAGAACTGCAGCAGGCAAAATCCGAATTGCCGACCCGCGATGGCCTGTTGGTGGAGACCTTTCCCAGAGCCAAGCGCCACTACATGGTGTGTTACCCATTTGAGGGGCGGCTTGCCCATCAAACCCTCGGAATGCTGCTGACCAAACGACTGGAGCGGCTGGGGGCACGGCCGATGGGATTTGTAGCAAATGATTATGCGCTGGCCGTCTGGGGTCTGGGAGACTTGTCGCTTTTGTTCTCAAGCGGGAAAATCGATCTCAATGCGCTTTTTGAAGAAGATATTCTGGGAGATGATCTGGATGCGTGGTTGGCCGAGTCTTCGCTTCTCAAACGCACCTTTCGCTACTGCGCGGTCATTGCCGGTTTGATTGAGCGACGACATCCGGGGCAGGAAAAGTCCGGACGACAAGTTACGGTTTCATCCGACCTCATTTATGATGTCCTGCGCTCTCATGAGCCGGATCACATCCTTTTGCAGGCCACATGGAACGATGCGGCTGAAGGACTTTTGGATATTTCAAGATTATCTGAGTTACTTGCACGTATTAAGGGCCGAATCACGCATACTCGCCTTGAGAGAGTTTCGCCTCTGGCTGTGCCAATTATGCTTGAGATTGGCAAGGAGCCGGTCTATGGCGAAGCCATAGACGACATATTGGCGGAAGCTGCGGAAGACTTGGTTCTGGAGGCCATGGAATGAGTGCCCTGACATCGCATTTGACTGAATTTGCGATTGCGCCTGTCTGCCATGATTTGCAGATCAACGGGGAAACCGTTGGCCTGCATGAAAGCGGAATTCTCTGGTGGCCTGATCAATCCGTTCTCGTCGTTTCAGACCTGCATCTGGAAAAGGCGTCCTCCTATGCGCGGCGTGGGTTGATGCTGCCGCCATATGACACCGGCATCACGCTGGAGCGCCTGTCTTCGGCGATTGAAACCTTTGATCCGGCTTGTGTCATCTCCTTGGGCGACAGCTTTCATGATCCCGATGGCTCGGACCGCCTACCTCCCGTTTATCGCGCCATGCTGACATCTCTTCAGCTCAATCGCGAGTGGATCTGGGTCACAGGCAATCACGACCCGATTGCTCCTGTGCGTTTGTGCGGAGAAACCGTGGATGAGCTGACCATTGGACCGCTCACCTTTCGCCATGAACCTTTGCAGAAGACGGATCGGAGCGTGATCGCCGGAGAAATCTGCGGGCATCTTCATCCAGCTGCCCGCGTTCGCCGCTATGGCCGCTCCATTCGGCGTTCCTGCTTTGCGACAGACGGTTATCGGCTTGTGATGCCAGCCTTTGGCGCGCTGACCGGCGGACTGAATGTCAACGACACAGCCTTCCACCTGGTGTTCCGGCGTCTCCAGTTTTCCGTTTTTATGCTGGGGAATGACCGGCTTTATCCGTTCTCAGCCTCACGCCTGATCGGCGACTGACCGGAACGGCTTTTTCTTATCAATCTTTCTTGAAGATGACGCCTGCAATCCATCCGGTGAAGATCGCCAAAATGACAGCGATCAGCCCGTAAAGAAGGGAATAGTCGCGCGACATTTCAAAGGTGATTTGTTCAAAGCCGGTCTTTGCAACGGAGAGGCTTCCCTCCGTCTGTGACAGCAAGGCACCGTCCTGAAACAGAAGGCTTTTGATCTTGTAGGCCCCGACCGGGATATTGGCCGGAAGGGGCACATTGGTCCGAAACATCGTATCCGTCAGAAACTCAATCGCTTCCTGACGTTCGGAATAAAGCCCGGCTTCTTCCCGCAGCCGCAAGAAGGCCTGCCGGAAATCATCACGCTCTGACAACGGAACGTCAGACTTACCTGTGACTGCAAGGTTCAGGTGATTGAGGCCAATTTGGTACTCATCCAACAAATCCCGGTTCGCCAACTCGCCAATCGATGTTGTCGTTGAGATGGCATAGAACGATGGGACATTCAAAAATCGCTCATAATCCCGGTTGACCCAAACCCCCAAGAACCGGCCCTTGCGGCGAGTAGTGATATCCTGTGTCGGGCCTTCTACGATAATGGCAAGTTCATATTTGCCGCGCCGACTGATGGTATTTGTGTCCCGGGATATCTGGCCGAAGATCACGATTTCCGTACCCGTGAAGTTCGACTGGATGGAGACCATCTCAGCGGACAGGGCCGTCACCAGCTCCTCAGCTTCTGCCCGAGAGATCAAGCCAAGAGCCGCAATTCCAATCCAAAGAAGCAGCCAGCGCGCACTCATGCCCCTGCCCCCTTGGTGATCGCGATGGAATAGAAGTCCTCAGGCGTGAGTAGCAAGTCGACGGCAAACCGCAGGCCGACAGCAAGTACCAGAAGGCCAAGCAACAGGCGCAGTTGGTCACCGCGCAGTTTCTGCCCCATCCGCGCACCCAGCTGCGCCCCGATCACCCCACCTATCATCAGGGTGAGCGCCAGAACGATATCAACGGTTTGGGTGGAGGCTGCATGAAAGATCGTGGCTGCGGCCATTGTGAACATGATCTGGAACAGTGATGTCCCAATCACGATGCCAGTTGGAACTCGCAGCAGGTAAATCAGCGCGGGAACCATCATGAATCCGCCGCCGATACCAAGAACGGTGCCCAGAAAACCGATGGACGCGCCAAGTCCCAACACCGGTATCGCGCTTACATAAAGTTTGGATCGGCGGAACCGCACCTTGAAGGGCAGACCATGGATCCAGTTATGCTGGCCGGGCCGCTTCACACTGACAGCAGCTCCGGAATGACGCCGCCGGATGGCCTTGATGGATTCCACCAGCATCAAGGTGCCAACAGTGCTCAAAAAGGTCACGTAAGACAGAGAAATGACGACATCAAGTTGGCCGAGTGACTGCAGCAAGTCGAACAGAATAACGCCGAGCAAAGACCCGGTGACACCACCAGCCAGTAGATAGCTGGCCAGTTTCATGTCAATCGCTTTTCGGCGAATGTATGTCACGACTGCCGATGCGGAGGAAGCGACAACCTGTGTGGTGACAGTGGCAACTGAAACTGCTGGCGGAATGCCCGAAAAAATCAAAAGCGGCGTGAGCAAAAACCCGCCGCCAATGCCGAACAGGCCCGATAAAAAGCCGACCGCTCCCCCCATTCCCAAAATCAGGAATATGTTGACCGGAATTTCGGCTATGGGCAGGTACAATTGCACGATGACTACCGAATAAAAGCGGACGCCACTTGGGCGTCCGATGTCGCGTTGGTTAGGTTAAACTCCCGCGCCTAGGCTGCTGTCAACACTGCTTGGTCATGTTTGACCAACTGTTGCAGTCCTGCCGCGCAGGAGATGGTCGGCCTAGATTGACTGACCATTCAGTTCCTTGATCAACGCTGCGTCGATATCTCCGGTTTCCGGAAGCCCAAGGCTTCTCTGGAACGCGCGGACGGCGCTGCGTGTTTGCGGTCCGGTTTGCCCATCTGGGGCGCCTGCATTAAAGCCAAGAGCGTTCAGCTTCGTCTGGGCATCGCGGATCATGCCGGAGAAATCGACAACGTTTTCAAGAGTGGATGAAGCATTTGTCGACAAGGACGGGGCCGCAACCCATTCCGGGCTTGTCACGACCTTGTTTGCTGCCGGGTCCGGGGTCTTCACCTTGAAGTTTTCAACGGCCAATCGAGCTGCTGCAAGCTGGGCTTGGTCAAGGCTGTTGGCAACTTCATCCCGTTTTGAGGCTGCATCCCGGTCGCCGCGCTCTGCTGCGATAGCGAACCACTTGTAGCTCTCAATCAGATCTTTTTCGACGCCCATGCCTTGTGCATGGAGAATGCCGAGATTGAACAAGCTGTCCTGCACTCCGTGGGTTGCGGCTTGAGTAAACCAATAACCTGCAGAGGCAAAGTCCGGCCCGCCGTCCTGCCCTTCGGCATAAAGAACAGCGAGATTGTGCATTGCTTTTGCGTTTCCTGCAGACGCTGCCTTTTCATACCAGGCTTTTGCCTTCGGCAGGTCCTTGTCCACCCCGCGACCTTTTTCATAAAGGCTCGCAAGACGGTACTGCGCAGGAGGGAGCCCCTTGTCAGCTGCTATTTGATACCAACGAGCTGCTTCAGACAGATTGGCCGGAATACCATTTCCTTCCGTGTATTTCACACCGACAAGGAATGCTGCTTCCGGATTTCCGCCTGCAGCAGCGCTGCGAAGCGCCATCGGACCGATTTGCTCCGGTGGCAAGCTGGCGATCAAGTTCGTCGGCTGTGGTTCAGCCATCACATCTGCAGGTGCAGATGCCTGGAAACCTTGCGGAGCCGGAATATTTTCACCAAATCCGGAGGCGATGCCAGCTGGAGGTGCAAAAGCAACATCCGGAGCAGGCTCTGCCGCTGGAGGGGTGATGTCAGCATCTGCTGCGGGCAGCGCCTGAGGTGCATCAGCTACAGATACCTCATCTCCCAATGGAGCTTGTTGTCCTTCAGCCACGATCGGAGGTGCTGTGATCGTTTCCGCACCTTCTTCCATCATTGGCTCAACTGCGCCCGGCGCAACCTCGGTCACATCGGTTTCGTCCAATGTCACGACCGGATTGGCAGGCTCTTCCGCATTGATGGCAACCTGCTCACCAGAAACATCCGAAGATGAGACCAGCTTGAAGACCTGCAATGTGCCAATGGCCAGCAGTACGGCAGCTGCAGCATAGACCAGAGCCTTACGGCGACCGCTTGTGCCGGCTTCTTCCTCTGCCTGCTCGACTGGACGATCACCGGATAGTACCGGCGCCACATTATCTTGCGGCTCGGGTGATACAGCAGTCTCAGCTTCAGGCGTGTCTTGCTTGCTGCCCTTGCCGCGACCCAGAACCTTGCGGAACCAGCCAGCACGCTCTTTCGTCCGCTCGCCGTCTTCGGCAACCAGACCAAGTCCGGCATCCGGCGCAGAGTGTCCCATACGCTCGGCTTCCGCCGAAGCAGCCTGCGCGGCACGACGGGCAGCGGCAATGAAGTCTGCCTTGCGATCACGACCACCTTCGGATTGCGCAGTTTTTTCACGCATCAAGGGGTGACCCGGAATTTTCCAGGACTGCTGAGGATCTTCCTCATGGGTGTCGTCAATCGGGGTCGGCTCCAGGTCCGGTTGCATCGCGGCCTGAGCCTGCATCGGGACATTGGCGACCTGAACAGCCTTATTGCGCTCAAGGTCTTCGAGACGCTCTGTCAGCGAGCCCAGCACGGATTGGACACCATTAAAGGTGTTTTTCGTTCGCTCTTCACTGCCTTCAGCTGCATCCAGCAAGCGTTTCAGGTCGGCCTGCAACCCGGAGATTGCCTGATCGTATTCGCCGGTTGCCTGTTCTGTGCCGCCAACCTGAGGCTGCTCTGCGAGCACTTCCTTGGCTGCATTCTTGGCAATGTCAACGACGTCCTTGCGGGTGTCATGCAGCCCCTGCTCAATACGTTCCAACGCTGTTGCCACTTTTTCCATTTCGCCGGAATGGCTGGTGGCATTTTCCATTTGAACAGCAAGTGCTGCGACTTTTTCACCGATCTGCTCGATCCGATCTTCACCGAGATCGTCGCCGCCACGGGTTACAGCTTCCGCCAGCTCGTTAATCCGTTCTTCCAGAACACTGGTGGACTGAGGCTCAGCGACTGCGGCCCTCATGGAACCGATTTCTTCCCGCAGTTTATCGAGATCTGCGGTGGTAACCTCTGAGCGCGGCTCTTCAAGACGGCTGCTCAGTGCATTCATTCGATCATGCAGCTGTGTGAACATCTGCTTGTCGGCGTCAGAAACCGAGAAGTTCTGACTGGCCATGGAGATCGGATGATCAGTTTTCTTTTCGATGACCTCAATCTTATCGGAAATTGCCGCCAGCCGGTTTTCCAATGCGCTAAAGGCAGCCTTGTCTGTCGTGACCGGCGGAATGCGCTCCATGCGTTCAAGGCGATGGATGATATCGTTCAAACGATTATCCATCATGCCAATTTGATCAGCTTGGGCGGTGGACGCACGATCATCGGACATCATGCCAACGATATCTTCCAGACGGCCCTGGAGACGCGAAATGGTCTCCGGCTCCGGCATGCGCTGTTCCATGGCGCTGAGGCGGGTATCGAGCCCGCGCTGTTCGCGAGCCAGAACTTCCAGATCGTCAAGCCGACCGGAAACAAATTTCATCCGGTCGTCGATACCCTCGACGAGACCAGTCACATCGATATGCTCAACAAACTGGCGAACTTCGCGCAATTCGGCACGCAGCGGCTCGATTTCGTTGTGGCTCTTGCGATGGAGAAGTTCCTCCATCCGCTCAGAAATACTGCCGATCCGCTCATCAAGGATCAGCAGGTGCTCAGAACGCGGAAGTGCGGAAAATGCGTCCTCGATCTCGTTCAAACGCGCGGTCACACCACGCAGAACGCGTGGATCAACAGCCCCGCGGCTCAGTTCATCGAGACGCTGAAGGATATGCGCATAGCCATGCTCAAGAGTTTGCAGCGCCCCGTCGACATTGGTGCGACCAACAATCGATTTCAGATCCGCAACTTCCTTGCGCACTTCTTTTGCGAACTGGTCTGACGATTTGTCAGCGCGAAGGCGATCCACCATGTCTGCAAGGCGGCGCAGCTCGGCATTTTGACGATTTACCCGATCATGCGTGCCCTTGGACAATCCACCCATAGCGTCACGAAGAGAACCAAGTTCTTCGCGCACCTGTTCGAATGCTTCTTCCTGCGGCTTTCTCAACGCATCAATGCGGCGACCGAGATCCTTGTAAAGATGGAGAGACGCCTCAGTCCGCTCTTCCTTGCGGGCACGTGCTCGCGGAGGACGCGGTGCGTCATAACTTTCTTCATAGTCCGGCTCTGCGTGATAATCGTCATAGGCGTCATCACCCTGATCGTAGCCGCGATCCTCCATGAAATATTCATCAGACCGGCGACGAGGTGCAGGACGCGCCTGGCGCGGAGCTGGTGCTGGTTCAGGCCGATACTCTTCGCGGCTTCTTGGTACGGGGGCAGGTCGTGGCCGAGCATAATCTGCAGAATACGGCGGCTCTACATCATATTCGTCTTCGTAGCGGTCCACCGGCCGACGCGCCATACGTCCGGACATGTCCTGAACCTGATGATCCAACCGGTCGATTGCCCCAAGAGCCTCGCCGACATCTTCCCGGGCGTGCTCTTCATAATAGGGCTCATCGTCATAAACAGGCTCGCGAACCGGCGCTTCGGGAGCATAGGCCCTAGCACCGGGGCGTTTGGGAGCGCGCTTGCGGTCTGACCGACCACCGGACCGAGACGAACGGTCACTGCGCTCGGCGAGAAGCCGGTCCAACTCGTCCGCAACCGCGTCGAGGCCGTCATCATCATGATGGCCAAGGGCTGGTGCCCGCCCGACAGCAGTCGCTGTGCTGGTCAGACGTTCTGCCCTCATTTCGGGATGTTCCTGCGCCTTGCGCACACGACCTCGCGATGGGGCTCGACGCCGATCCTCGGCATCGTCCGTGTAGCGGTCCTCATCATATTCATGAGGTTCGTGTCGGTTGCGACCGCGGCGTTCTGCCTCGCGGTTTTTCCAAGCCGGCATTTTTTGACCCTGACGTTACGGTCCATTGACCGCGGTAAAATCTTGCCTGCAGGGGCAGCTACAAAAAACAATTTGGTCCCGCAGTATTTTGAAAATATTTGTCCAGTCAGGGTAAACAGCACGTTAATTATGCTTGCGAATTGCATTTTTCCTACAATTCAGCTGCCAAAAGATAAGCGGATTTGGCACACTACTTTAACCCTTTAGAAAGTTTTTCAGTGCTTTTCCTGCCCACTACTGGACGGTTACGCAAACGTCAGCTAAACATACACCTCAATGAAGGCTGCCATGCAGATCCCGTTAAGCACTTGTGCTATTGGAAAAAATGCAGGAGCCCGCGCGCCCGACCCTTGTCGCAGCGCCGTAAACAAAACCTAAAAAACGCCAGATAAAATGAGCCGGACACAATGAGTGAAGCGTTATCCATATTGAACGAACAGGAACTTGTGGATGTCGTCGCCGCTCGCGATGAAAGCACCAAGAAAACACAGTTCACTATCGGAGAGCTTGCAAAGGAGTTCGACTGCACCCTCAGAACCTTGCGTTTTTACGAAGATAAAGGTCTGTTGAACCCGAAGCGCGATGGCTTGAATCGCGTTTACACACGCCGCGACCGCGCCCGGCTGAAGCTTGTTCTGATGGGCAAACGCGTCGGCTTCTCCTTGAGCGCTATTCGCGACATGCTTGATCTTTACGATCTGCGCGATGGTCAGGTGACGCAGCTGCGTGTTGCCCTCAACAAGTTCAACGAACAGATTGATGTGCTGAAAGTCCAGCAAAACGACATTCAGCAGGCGATTGATGAATTGAGCCGGACTGTTGAAATTGTGTCTGGCATGCTGAAGCAGCGCGAAGCGGAGGAAGCGGGCGACGAATAGCTCCCTAACTGACGCTTCGCCTTTCAATCAACCCGGGCCTGCCCGGGTTTTTTGTTGTCTGCCTGATCTGTCGGGAGAACCCTTTTCCAGCAAAAAGTGATCAAAATCGGACTGGCCCTAACGGAAATGAGTGGTAAGCTCTCTGAAAACACCGCCAATTTGTGCCAATTTGCATTTTTTTCGCCCTCCTTCCCTAAGGACACCACTTGTCGGCCTCTGGCGCTGTGCGTATATACGAACAAGGTGACGTTTACGGAAACGTCATGTGTGGTTGATCGTAGGCTATGCGGGAGGATTGCATGCCGAGTTATAACGCTCCAGTTGAAGACACCCTGTTTCTTCTGAAAGACGTCCTTGGCTTTGAAACCCTGACGGCCCTTCCCGGCCTCGAAGAAGCTACCCCGGATCTGGTTGAAGCCATTCTTCGCGAAGGCGCCAAGTTTGCAGAGGAAGTTCTGCAGCCACTCAACCAGTCTGCTGACCAAGAAGGCTGTACCCGGCACGATGATGACAGCGTAACAACGCCAAAGGGATACAAAGAAGCCTATGCCGCCTATTCCGAGGCTGGCTGGGGCACCGTATCAGCCGATCCGGAATTCGGTGGTCAGGGTATGCCGCATACAATCGCCACCCTGCTCAATGAATATCTGTCTTCTGCCAACATGGCATTTTCCATGTATCCGGGTTTGACGGCGGGCGCGATCGCCGCACTGACTCAGCACGGAAGCCAGGAGCAGAAAGAAAAGTATCTGCCTAACATGATCTCCGGCACATGGACCGGAACCATGAACCTGACCGAGCCACATTGTGGAACGGATCTCGGCCTCATCCGAACAAAGGCAATTCCGAACGGGGACGGCAGCTACAAGATTTCCGGCACCAAGATTTTCATCTCGGCTGGTGATCATGATCTTTCTGAAAACATCATCCACTTGGTGCTGGCCCGAATTGAAGGCGCACCTCAGGGAACAAAAGGCATTTCGCTTTTCGTCGTTCCGAAATTCGCTGTCGCCGATGACGGGTCCGTTGGTGCATCCAATGGCGTTTCCTGTGGGTCCATCGAGCACAAGATGGGCATCCACAGCAACGCGACGTGTGTAATGAACTACGACGAAGCCACAGGCTGGCTTGTGGGCGAAGAGAACAAAGGCCTTCGGGCGATGTTCACCATGATGAACGAAGCGCGGCTCGGCGTTGCCGTTCAAGGTTTGTCCCAGTCTGAGGTTGCCTATCAAAACGCAGTTGCCTACGCAAAGGATCGCCTGCAGGGCCGCTCCTTGAGTGGACCTAAAAGCCCGGACAAGGCGGCTGATCCGATCATTGTGCATCCGGATGTGCGCCGGACACTGATGTCGATCCGTTCCTTCAACGAGGCAGCGCGTGCGCTCGTCCTCTGGACCGCAATGCATGGAGACATCTCCCATCACGCGGAAGACGAGAAAACCCGTCAAGCCGCTGATGACGTGATGGGCCTGATGACCCCGGTGTTGAAGGGTGTCTTGACCGACATTGGCTTTGCAAACACGGTCAACGCGCAGCAGATGTTCGGCGGACATGGCTATATTCAAGAATGGGGTATGGAACAGTTTGTTCGCGACGCCCGTATCGCCATGATCTATGAGGGTGCCAACGGCATTCAGGCGCTGGACCTCGTTGGCCGCAAATTGCCAGCCAATGGTGGGCGTGCGGTCATGTCCTTCTTCAAGGAGGTCGGCGACTTCCTGAAAGATAATAATGAAAATGAAGCGCTTGCGCCCTTCACAGCCCCTTTAAAGAAAGGTCTGGATGACCTTCAGGCGGCGACAATGTGGTTCATGAACAATGCGATGACCAAGCCGGACAATGCTGGTGCCGGGTCAACGGATTACATGCACCTCTTCGGCCTGGTTGGTATGGGGTATATGTGGGCCAAAATAGCCAAGACAGCTCAGGCTCAATTGGCTGAAGGCGCAGGCGACAAGGCAGACTGGCTGAAGAACAAACTGATATTTGGAACGTTCTTCATGGAACGGACAATGCCGGAAACTGCGGCTCACCTTGCCCGAATTTCCACCGGAGCCGATACCATGATGTCGGTCGACGCAGACGCGTTTTGATGGATTGATTTGGCCCGACAGCCCGTTGGGTCAACTTTTCAGTCTTTCACGCAAAAAGTCCGGATAAGCTCACCGCCAGACCCTTGGCTCTCAGGAGATTCGACCAGATGGCAGAGTACACCCTTCATTGCATGGCAGAGTCGGGCCATTCCTACAAAGTGGCGTTGATGCTTCAACTGTGTGGCGCTGACTGGAGCCCGCGCTGGGTGGATTTTTTCAATGGGGAAACCCGGACCGACGCGTTTCGTGACACTTACAATGAACTCGGCGAAGTCCCTGTCCTGGAGACGGATGGGCAGATGCTCACCCAATCAGGTGTCATTCTTGATTGGCTGGTTGAACGGTTTGACCAGTACGGTTGGGACACGGAAGCTGAGCGACGAGAAGTTCTCCGCTGGACCTTGTTCGACAATCACAAAATTTCGTCACAGTTGGGCGTGCTCCGGTTTTTGAGAACTATTGCCAAGACAGGCGAAACCGAAACAACAAAGTGGCTTGATGGCAGATGCCGTAGCGCGCTGTCCATTTTGGACAAGCATCTGGCGAGCAATGCTTTTGCCATTGGTAACAAGCCAACCATCGCCGATTTCTCCGTATGTGGTTACATGTTCTACGAGGGTGAAACCGGCATCGATTTGAACGACTACAAGAATGTCACCAGCTGGCTGGAGCGCATCAAGGCCCTGCCCGGTTGGGACCACCCGAATAACCTCATGCCCAGCAAAGCCCCGACAGAGGCCGCGTGAGACTGCAAGATTGATGAGGAGGATCTGATGCCGGAAGCCTATATTTATGATCACGTCCGCACACCGCGCGGCCGTGGCAAGAAGGACGGTGCGCTGCACGAAGTACCGAGCGTCCGCCTCGCTGCAACGGCGTTGGAAGCCGTCAGGGATCGGAACAATCTGGACACCAAACGCATCGACGACGTCGTGCTTGGCTGTGTTGACCCGGTTGGCGAAGCAGGCGGCGATGTTGCCCGTGCTGCTGTTTTTGCAGCCGGTTATGACGGCTCCGTTCCGGGCATGCAGATCAACCGTTTCTGCGCGTCAGGTCTTGATGCGGTCAACATGGCATCTGCACAGGTTATGTCCGGCCAGCACAAACTGGTGATTGCCGGTGGCGTGGAAAGCATGAGCCGGGTAGGCATTGGCGCTTCTGGTGGAGCCTGGCCGATCGAACCGCAAGTCGCCATCCCCTCCTATTTCATGCCACAAGGCGTGTCTGCCGATTTGATTGCAACCAAGTACGGCTTTACCCGCGATGACTGTGATGCCTATGCGGTAGAAAGCCAGACGCGCGCTGCAAAGTCGTGGGAAGAAGGCCGTTTTTCCCGGTCTGTCGTGCCGGTCAAAGACATCAATGGCATAACCATTTTGGATCGCGACGAACACATGCGCCCGGAAACGGACATGCAGTCACTTGCCTCGCTCAATCCATCCTTTGAGCTCATGGGACAAATGGGCGGCTTTGATGCTGTGGGCATTCAAGCCCATCCGGAAGTGGAACGCATTCGCCACGTCCACCATGCTGGTAACTCGTCCGGCATCGTCGATGGCGCTGCAGCTGTTCTGATCGGTTCTCGTCCGGCAGGACGCTCAGCTGGTCTCAAGCCACGTGCCCGCATTCGGGCATTTGCCAATATCGGCTCAGATCCGGCGCTTATGCTCACCGGCCCAGTGGATGTGACCGAAAAGCTTCTGAAAACCGCGAAGATGGATCTGAAGGACATTGATCTGATCGAGATCAACGAGGCCTTCGCTTCTGTTGTCCTTCGCTATCAGCAAGCTTTTGACCTTGATCCGGAAACGGTCAATGTCAATGGCGGCGCTATTGCCCTCGGCCATCCGCTTGGTGCAACCGGTGCCATGATCCTCGGCACGGTTCTGGATGAGCTCGAGCGCCGCGATCAGAATACGGCTCTGGTGACCTTGTGCATCGGTGCTGGCATGGGCACCGCCACAATCATCGAGCGGGTCTGAACCATGATTGCCAATATCGAGCAGGAGTTTGCCGAGATCAGCGACTTCTGGTCACCAAGGGTGGTGGCCGATGTCAATGATCAGTGCGTCAAGCTTGCCAAGATCAAGGGCGAATTTGTCTGGCACGATCATGCGGACGAAGACGAGCTTTTCTTTATCTACAAGGGCTCCGTCACCATCCGCTATAGGGACCGGGATGACGCTGTTCTAACGGCAGGCGACATGCACGTCGTGCCAAAAGGCGTTGAACACAATCCCAAAGCCGATGAAGAGTGTTGGGTCATCCTGTTTGAACCTTCTGAAACAAAGCATACGGGCGATGTGATTGTCGCCGGAACAAAATCGCTTGCCGACCAGCGCGCCCATCAGGGCAGCGCATCCGCCTGAGCGGGAGGAGATGTCATGAGCTATACGAATTTTTCAATTGAAACTGATGCCGACGGCATTGCCGTTATCACCTGGGATATGCCGGAAAAGTCCCTCAATGTCATAGACATAAGCGTGATGGACGAGCTTGACCAGATCATTGATCAGGTTGTGGGTGATGAGGCTATCAAAGGCGCTGTCATCACATCCGGCAAGTCAGGTTTTTCCGGTGGTGCTGACCTGACCATGCTGGAAGGCCTTTTGAAAGAGTACCATCTGAAGAAAGGTGCAGATCCTGAGGGTGCGGCGAAAATCGTGCTTGAGGGATCACGCAAGCTCTCACTGGTCTACCGAAAATTGGAGACTTGCGGGAAGCCGTTTGTTGCCGCGCTTACCGGCGTGTGCATGGGCGGCGGAACGGAGTTGGCACTGGCGTGTCATGCCCGCCTTGCGGCCGATGATGACAGTTTCAAACTTGGTCTTCCGGAAGTAAAGGTTGGCCTGTTCCCCGGCGCAGGCGGCACACAGCGCGTGATGCGAATGTCTGACGGCCAGCAGGGCATGCAGTTTCTTCTTCAGGGCCGGACACTGCGGACCAAGCAGGCGAAGTCGATGAAACTGATCGACGATGTCATCGCACCCAAGAAACTGCTGGACGCCGCCAAAAAGCTACTCAAAGAGGGCGTGGACCCGGTCAAGCCGTGGGACAAGAAGGGCTACAAGCTGCCGAACGGCAAGATCTATTCGCCGCAAGGGTTCCAGTTCTGGCCGGCTGCCAATGCAATTTACCGCCGGGAAACGCACGACAATTATCCGGGCGCGCGCTATCTGCTTCATGCGGTTGTTGAAGGCCTGCAGCTTCCAATGGATCTCGCACTGCAGGTTGAAAGCCGGTACTTTGCAAAGGTTCTGCAGACGCCAGAAGCGGCCAACATGATCCGCTCGCTTTTCATTTCCATGCAGGAGCTGAACAAGCTGGCCCGCCGTCCGGCCGACCAACGTCCGAACAAAATCAAGAAACTTGGCGTGCTTGGGGCCGGTTTCATGGGTGCTGGCATTGCCAATGTCTCCGCACAAGCCGGGATCAATGTTGTTTTGATCGACCGGGATCAGGACGCCGCTGACAAAGGCAAGGCCCATGCAGACGGGCTAATGACCAAAAACGTCCAACGTGGCCGCATGTCAGAGGACCAGAAAGCAAAGGTTCTGGAGCGCATAACGGCGACGACCGACTATGAAGAACTGGCCGACTGCGATCTCGTCATTGAAGCCGTGTTTGAAGACCGGGACATCAAGCGTCAGGTGACCGAACAGGCAGAAGCGGTCATGAAAAACCGCGCCGTCTACGCCTCCAACACGTCCACCTTGCCAATCAGCTCTTTGGCAGAAGCTTCCAAGCGCCCGAAAAACTTCATCGGCATCCACTTCTTCTCGCCGGTTGAGAAAATGATGCTCGTGGAAGTGATCATGGGCAAGAAGACCTCTGATCGTGCTCTGGCCGTTGCACTCGACTACATCAAGACCATCAAGAAGACCCCGATTGTGGTCAATGACAGCCGCGGCTTCTACACCTCGCGGGTTGTGATGACCTATATCCGCGAAGGTCTGATGATGCTTTCGGACGGCGTTCCGGCAGCCATGATCGAGAATGCCGGCAAAATAGCTGGAATGCCGGTCGGCCCGCTCTCACTCGGTGACGAGGTGGCGCTGGACCTTGCCTGGAAGATCGTCTCGGCCACACGGAAGGATCTTGGTGTCAAATATGTTGAAGGGCCTCTGGACAACATCTTGGAAGAGCTGGTTGTCAAACGCGAACGCTTTGGTCGGAAGAACGGCAAGGGCTTTTATGACTACAAGGGCAAGGAAAAGAGCCTATGGCCGGACATCACCGATGTGACCGGTGAGCCCAAGCCTGCCGAGAGCTTCAACATCGAGGAACTCAAGCAGCGACTGCTGGTTATGCAGGCCCTCGAAACGGCACGGATCTTTGAAGAAAAATGCCTCACCGATGTGCGTGAAGCTGATGTCGGCTCAATTCTGGGCTTCGGCTTTGCGCCCTACAGCGGTGGCACCCTCAGCTATATCGATATGATGGGGACCTCTCAATTCGTGGAGCTTTGCAGAAAATTCACCCGCAAATGGGGCCCGCGCTTCAAGCCCAATAATATGCTGCGTGAAATGGCGAAAAACAACGAATCGTTCTACGAAAAATTCCCGCCTGAGAGTAAAGCGGAAACCTCAGAAGCCGCCTGACCCAGAGTTCCAAACCGACTATCCAAATAAAACCGCCGCTAAATTAGCGGCGGTTCTTGCAATTTTATTACTTATTTTGCAGTTTACGCCGCACACTTGATACAAAGCGCCACATACGGGCTATCATGTATACACTCTTTTGGTGTAGCGGAGCCGCTATATGCGATCTTTAAAATTTTGGGTTCGTTCTGATTTCATCAAATTTCTCAAGACTCAACCCTATACACGTACACTCAACTGGGAACAGATTGAGGAAAAGCATAGTATCGATGAAGAGGCTGTCCAAAACCCCATCGGAATCGTTCCAGCCAGCACATACTTCTCTATTTTCGAAGAAACTGCGACATCGCTCGGTAGCGACGCGCTCTATTTTGACCTGATGTATGAAGCCCCAGTTGGCCCATTTTCAACGTCAGATTACCTTTTTGTCTGCGCGCCAGACCTTCGCACCTCCATGCAATCAAAAGTTGATTATGCGCCTGCCCGCTCTAACGCTGTCGACTACATATTTGAAGAAAATGACAACTACGGCATCTTTGAATGGCGGTTTGTAGAAGGGCTTGGTGAATGGCGTCAAAGCATGTTTGGGCGTGCAGCCATAACAGTCCGGCAAATTGAGATCGTACTTGGTGACGAAAAGCCTCCCATATCAATCGAGATTGCCGCCGAACCACCGCAAGCCAGATCAGCCTTCCTGAGCAAGTATGAAGGCAAGATCGCTTTCAACACGCTACGAAACAGAATTCTTGTTCCTCGACATATGCTTAGCCGCCCAAATGCACGCTATGAAGAGAACCTTTTTCACATTATCCAAAAGTCGGCGGCTCAAGACTTGGAGACGTTCCGAGACTTTGATTCAGACATTTCGCGGGTCACTACCCAGATTGTCGAAAGCCTGAAAGCGGGCAACTGCACTCTGGCGGAAGTGGCGAAAGCACTTGGAATGTCGCAACGCACCCTGCAGCGGGTTCTGGAAAACGAGGGAACCTCCTTCCGCAACCTGGTCGATAAAGTCCGCAAGTCCGCCGCTCGCCGATACATTGTAAACAGCCATCTACCGTTTAAGGAAATTGCCTATTTGCTGGGCTTTTCCGAGCTCAGCACCTTCTCGCGTGCCGTCAAATCCTGGTACGGCGTCTCGCCGCGCGGGTTGCGAGACAAGCGAAAGAGTGAGCTTGGTAACAGACTGAAGACTTGATGACTCGTATGCTTGAAGTTCTATAAATATAATAATCCCTTTTAACGAATTAAGGGAATCGCATTGGAGACACCCAAAGCATTTCCAGTTGAAGTACGAATCACGTCTTACCTGAATATAGTCAAAAAAAGCACGGGATCGGCATTTCTGCCTTCCCGTGCAATATCCTCCGAAACCTTTTGGAAGCATGTGGGATGCTTCGATCGGGTAATTAGCGGCCCGGAACTATGTTCAAACCATTGTTTTCTTTAAACAACTTCACGATCCGGTGCGCAACGCTCCAATTTTATTTGGGGCAAATCGAAGCGCTCTGCAATGTACCAGTTCAGTCTGCTGTTGGTTTTGAACCTTGGGCCCGACGATTACGATTAGGTGGGAACAACCGCAACCCTGAGCCACACAACCTGATCTACGGTATAATTACCCCATTGTAATTGGCTGGATTTGATTAAATTTATCACTTTACGCCATTCTTTACCGTTACGTCGCTTTTAACAGCTTGAATACCCGTACCGGATGCGGAAACTGGCCTGAACCTCCTTGAATTGTACGTAGGTAGTTGCGGCATTGTAACTGGTGAGTTCCTGTACTACCTAAAGGGCAGGCTGAAACGGGTTCAAAAATCGGGAAAAACAACATGTCGAGTCATGGCCTTGTACGTCTTATGGGAGGGTCTCCCGGCCAAGTGGTCCTGCGACTGGTTTTCCTGTCCTTTGTCGTCGGAGTGATCCTGTCAGCTCTGGATCTCAATCCTCTCGATCTGGTCGAAATGGTGCAAAACTTCGTAGCGCGACTATGGCACATGGGCTTCGATGCCCTTGGCTCTATTGGGCGCTACTTCCTGTTGGGCGCAGCCGTTGTGATCCCCATTTGGTTGATCGCTCGGGTGTTTAGCCTGTTTGAACGTGGCCAGTAGTTCGCTGAACCGTTGGCTGATTTTTAGCACAGGCCAGCGCAGCTCGGTGCAAAGTCACGTGCCTGTCGGCAAGCTCATCTATATCCTCGCTGTATCCGCCCCCCAGAACACCTGCGAGCGGAATCCCTGCTTGCCGGACGGTCTGTATTACCAATTCATCGCGTTGCAGAAGTCCTGCACGTGACAAGGCCAAACGCCCAAGGCGGTCCTCCTTGTAAGGATCGACACCGGCATTGTAAAAAACGATATCCGGGCGCGCACGCTTCAGCACCTCAGTAGTCCGCGCCGCCAAATGGGCCAGATAACTGTTATCTGAAGCACCATCAGGAAGTTCAATATCGTGATTTGAGGGCACCTTGCGGACTGGATAATTCTTCCGGGCATGCATGGAGAACGTAACGACGCTGTCGCAATGGCGAAAGATATCCGCTGTGCCATCTCCCTGATGAACATCAAGATCAATCACCAAAGCACGAGATATGACCCCATCCGCCTGCATAACCCGGATGGCAACAGCCACATCATTGAAAACACAGAAGCCCGCACCTTGCTTCCAGCGGGCATGATGACTACCACCGGCCGTGTTGCACGCAATGCCATGTTCCAGCGCAAGATAGCCTGTCAAAACGGTGCCGCCGGTCGCATACCGCGCTCTTGCTGCTATATCCGGCCGAATATCAAATCCGATCTCGCGCGCGACTGCTTTGGGGACGTTGGTTGAAAACACCTGATCCACATAAACCGGGTCATGAGCCAGAGCCACCCAATCGAAAGGTGCCGCGCGGGGCTTGTAAAACCGCCCCTCCCCCAGCAACCCCTCGGCTTCAATCAACGCAGCAACGGCGCGAAACTTGTCCATCGGAAAACGATGGTTTGCGGGCAGGGAAGCGCAATAGGCCGGGTGATGAACAATAGGCACAGACATGTGATCAGTTATAGCGGCGCAAGCCGCAACGGAAAGCGCAGCAACACCTGAACAAGGGCTTGACCTGCCCACATCCGTAGCCGAAACACTGGGGTCCAACGAGAACCGGTGCATGTCAGCTCCTTCCAAAACCACCCGCCCCTTCGACGTCTCGAACAAAATGGTTATGGCGATCGCCGTGCCCATGACGCTTGCCTATCTCTCAACCCCGTTGCTAGGGCTGGTGGACACGGCGGTTATTGGTCAGCTTGGTAATCCGGCCCTTGTCGGCGGCATTGCGATAGGCGGGATCATCTTCGACCTTGCCTTTACCACTTTCAACTTCTTGAGGTCTGGAACCACAGGCCTGACGGCGCAAGCCGTTGGTGCAAACAGGGCCATAGAAACCCGAGCGGTTTTGCTGCGCGCCCTGATGATTGCGGGTCTTGCTGGCCTTGCCGTGATCGTGTTTCAAACGCCACTCAAGCTGGCTGGCTTGTATTTTCTGGGCGGTAGTGAGGCCGTGCAGGCGGCGACGTCTGCCTATTTCGATGTCCGCGTCTACAGCGCCCCCTTTTTGTTGGCCAATTACACCATTTTGGGCTGGTATATTGGTCTTGGGCGCGCAGGCATTGGCCTTGCTCTGCAGTTGTTCCTCAACGGCCTCAACATTCTCTTGAGCCTTTGGTTTGTGCTTGGTTTTGATTGGGGCGTGGAAGGTGTTGCCGCCGCCACTTTAGTTAGTGAAGCGGTCACTGCACTTCTTGGCGGCGCACTCATTTTCTGGACCGCGAAAGGTGGACGCTGGCCAAGTCTGGACCGCTTGCTCAACAAGCGACTTTTCCTTGCCATGTTGGTGCTGAACCGGGACATTATGATTCGGTCCTTTACGCTGCTCTTTGCGTTTTCCTATTTTGTTGCTCGATCTGCAGATCAAGGTGACGTGGTTTTGGCAACCAACACCATTTTGGAAAAGTTCATCATCACGGCCGCCTTTTTTCTGGACGGAATGGCCACGGCAGCTGAACAGTTGGTCGGGCGCGCTGTGGGTGCCAATTACCGTCCAGCCTTTCAAAAAGCTGTTCGGCTCACTGTATTCTGGAGCTTTGCCATCTGCGCGCTTCTGACAGCCCTCATTGCTTTTTTTGGCCATCACCTTCTGGACATGATGACAACCTCCGCTGACATTCGCGAACTTGGACGCGAGTACATCATCTGGGTAACCATCGCGCCGCTATTTGGCGTGCTTGCCTATGTCATGGATGGGGTATTTATTGGCGCAACCTGGTCGCGGGACATGCGCAACATGATGCTGATCTCGCTTGCCAGCTTTCTTGCCGCCGTCTCCATCTTGTTCCCGCTCTGGGGCAATGATGGATTGTGGCTGTCGCTTTTGCTTTTCCTGGGCATGCGCGGTCTGTCGCTGTCACTGATTTGCAAGTGGCGGGCAGACCGCACATTCGGTATTGCCTAGCCTCAGGCGTCCGCCGTCACCCAAGCCTCCAAATTGGCGTCTCGTGCCTCGCACAAGGAACGAAGCCCTTCACGGTCCATTTTAGCGCTCAGTCCAGCAACAATATCCCGCGCCAACCGTGGCCCTTTGTAGACCATGGAAGAATAGAGCTGAAGAAGATCGGCCCCAGCGGTGATTTTGGTCCAAGCGGTTTCAGCGCTATCAATCCCGCCAACGCCTATCAGCGGCAAGTCTGCGCCAACCCGCTTGCGCGTTTTGGCCAGAGCTATAGTTGCCTTTCGAAAGACAGGTTTTCCGGAAAGACCGCCGGCTTCTTCAGCCACGGCACCAGACTTCAACCCATCCCGGCTGATTGTCGTGTTGGATACGATCATCCCGTCAACGCGCTTATCCAGAACGACTTCGCAGATATCATCCAGCGCAATATCATCCACATCCGGCGCAATCTTCAAAAGAACGGGCACTTTTCGTCCTGCGCGCCCATTCGCAGCATCGCGCGCGTCCATCACACCTGAAAGCAGCTCTTCAAGCGATGACCGCGCCTGAAGATCGCGCAGGCCCGGCGTGTTCGGCGAGGAAATATTGACCGTAAAATAAGAGGCGTAAGAGGCGAAAGTCTCAATGCCTTTCACATAATCAGCGATCCGGTCTGTTGCGTCCTTGTTGGCGCCCACGTTGATGCCAACGATCCCGGAGCGGGATTTGCGCGCTTCGAGCTTTTGAAGCAAGGCCTCGTGGCCCTTGTTGTTGAAACCGAACCGGTTGATCACGCCCTCGTCTTCGGGCAGGCGGAAAACCCGCGGCTTTGGGTTTCCCGGTTGCGGCAACGGGGTCACAGAGCCGATTTCGGTAAAGCCGAACCCGAGGCTCAAGACTTCGTCCGGCACATCACCATCCTTGTCGAAGCCGGCTGCCATGCCAATCGGGTTGGCAAAGGTCAGATCCCAGAAGGTCTGGTGCAAACGCGGATCATCAGGAGCTTCACAGGCTGGCAAAAGGCCCGACTTCAACGCCTTGATTGTCACGCCATGAGCTGTTTCGGCGTCCATTTTATGCAAGGCGGCCAGGCCCAGACGGTCAACGAGGGACAGGATCATTGGGTAAGGTCCGGAAATTGGTGTTTGCCATCATCGCCAAGTGGCAGGTCCTTGACCCAATGAGCAGACTGAACAGAAAGGGTGTCATAAAGATGCGGAAACAAGACCCCACCCCTCGAAGGCTCCCATTTCAAGGCCGCCCCAAGAACGTCTGCATCGCAAGCAACCAACACAAGGTCCGTCTGTCCGACAAAGTGCTTTGCCGCAGTTTCTTCTGCCTGTTCTGCTGTCGAAAAGTGGATGTACCCATCCGCCAGATCGACCGGTGCGCCTGTGAACTTTCCAGCTGCGACCGCATCCTGCCACATGGTTCTCGGCAGGATCTTGAAAATGAGCGACATGGGTCCTCCGAACAAGACAATTTGATGGTTCAGTTCCGCCCGAGCGGATTTGGCGCGGACCCTATAGGCAGCGGTCCGGCAAAACAACCACAGGCTCTGCAAAACCGATCCACTAGGAATTTTTTGACAGGTTTTGAGGGGCAGAACATAGTAGGGCGTGGCGCATGACATCACCGCCACCATTTTCGGAGACCCCCATGCTGTCGCACAAACAGATCTGGGCAGCCATTGATACGCTTGCCGCCCGAAACGGATTGTCCCCTTCCGGACTGGCAAGACGGGCAGGTCTTGATCCAACCACCTTCAATCCTTCCAAGCGGTTCGGGGGGGATGGTCGTCCCAGATGGCCATCGACTGAGTCCCTTTCCAAAATTCTACAGGCGACCGGTGAAAGCCTGGAAACCTTGATGGAAGTTTTGCTCGGCCTCGCCCCAACCGGACCTCGTGCAGCCCCCTTGGCGCAAGACGGTCGTATGGTGCCCATTGCGGGATTTTCCGATGCCAACCAGCAAGCTGCTTTTGACCCGACAGGACGCCCCAGCAGCCCAATGTGGGACAGTTTGCTTTTTCCAGACCCCAAAGAAAAAAACCTCTTTGCTCTGGAGATAAATTCAGATGACCTTACGCCCTATTACCGGTCCGGAGATATTTTGATTGTTGCCCCTGTGCAGGCCATTCGACGCGGCGACCGGGTTCTTGTCAGGCAGACGAGCGGCGCACTGCAACTGTTTCTCATGGATCGTCAGAACCCGTCTGCGTTTGACTTTCACGCCCTCACCCCGCCTCATGAGACTGTTCATTTGGAGCGCACCAAGATTGACTGGGTCGCGCGGGTGATGTGGGTCAGCCAATAGAGAACTCGCTTTTCATATGCATTCGATTTTTCAAAAAGCTATTGTTTCAACTGCAGCCGTTTTGATCGGATTGACCCCCGGTTCCGGTTTCGCTCAATCGAACAGTGAACCGGCGCCCAACCCATCCCACATTCGCAATGTGTCACCGGAAGGGGTTACTCCACCGCCGGTGACCGGGCCTTTGAAGCGAATTGCACCTTCCCAGCGTTTTCAAGAGCAGCTTAATCCACCGGCCAAGCCGATCGAAGATGGCCCGCTTGTTTTACGCCGGGTGCAGGTTTTAACAGCCAACCGGGTGGCTAGCGACGATTTGCAAATCGATCTTGCCTATCTTGAACCTGTTTCCGCAGAAGCACGTTGCCCGGACACAGCTGGCGGCACCTGGCCTTGCGGTGCGCGCGCGCGAACCTTTCTGCGCGGCCTGATCCGCCAGTTTCACATAACCTGTGAAAAGCTCACGCAAACCGGCCCTCATGAAATGAGAGCCATCTGCCAACGCGGCAAGATGGATTTGACACAGACAATGCTCAAACATGGTTGGGGACTCGCGTCGGTAGACGCCCCAGACAAAATGCTGCGGTTGTCGCAAGAGGCGGAAAAGCAACAGCTGGGCATCTGGCAGGTCAAGTTTCCGCGTTCACAGGCAGAAGCAATCACAGAACAGACGTCAGCCCTACAGGAGACATCCGGTTTTGGTTTGGAGGGTGAAGAGGAAAGCTTGCTAGATCTGGAGGCTATGGGCGTTGAGAACAACAACGGAGAACCTTTGAACCCCTTCGACTTTCCGGTTTCAGAAGCACTGCCATCTGAGAGTGCCCCGCTTGTCGATCCGTCAAATCTGGCGACCAAACGACCATAATTACGCCGCACAATCTTCCGCATTTTACCGCGCTTTACCCACAAGATCCGCGAAATTCTGCCTTGTAGTGCCTTAACGGCACAGCACACGCTGCTGCCTCAACGATCACTAGGGCAGGAGTTGATCATGATACGCGGAACCACCCTCTGGCTGCTAACCGGATTTCTGGCAATTGTCGCCGTTGCTGCTTTGGCCTGGACGTATATTGGCACACAAATCCAGAACCGGCAGGTTGCTGTTGATGAAACCACGCAACAGGCAGACACCACGCAAACTGTTGAAGAGCCGCAGGTTGAAGTGGGCGAACTAGAAATAACGGAGGCGGAGCCCAACCCATCTGAAAACCCACTTGCTGCTCCGCTTATCTCAGAGCAGGTTGATATGCTTGCAGATCAGGCGAAACAGCCAGCTACGGGTATTGTGGCATCACGCCAACGCGCCACAAAAATGCTGGCAGGAGAGAATTTTCCGCCGGTACCTGTGTACCCCTACCAAGTGAACACCGAGCGCTTCCCGGAAGCTGAAAGCAATCCGTTAAAGCAAGTGAAGACGGATCCGGTGTCCACCTTCTCTGTCGATGTAGATACCGCTTCCTACGCCTTTGTTCGTTCTGAGCTGGTCAATGGGGGCAAGCCGAACCCGGATGCAGTTCGCGCCGAAGAGATGATCAACTATTTCCAGTATGACTACAAAGTCCCGGACAGCCGCGAGGCACCGTTTTCAACCAATGTGTCTGTCGTTGAAACGCCCTGGAACTCGGACACAAAGCTGCTCCACATCGGACTGAAAGGATATACGGTTCCGCTCGACGACCTTCCCCCGCAGAACCTTGTCTTCCTGATCGACACATCCGGCTCCATGTCGGACGAAAACAAGCTTCCGCTTTTGCAGCAAGCCTTCCGCCTGCTTTTGTCGACACTTCGCGAAGATGACACCATCGCAATTGTCACCTATGCAGGCAATGCCGGGGTGCTGCTTGAGCCGACGGCTCTTTCAGACAAAAGCAAAATTGCGGAAGCGATCGCTGCCCTGACCTCCGGTGGCAGCACAGCAGGTCACGCCGGACTGAAAGAGGCCTACAGGCTGGCCGAAACGATGCAGGACGACGACACAAAGAGCCGCATCATTCTGGCAACAGATGGCGACTTCAATGTCGGCCTGTCCAGTGCCGACGACATGAAGCGTTTCGTCAAGGAAAAGCGCGACAGTGGCATCACGCTCTCTGTTCTCGGGTTTGGCCGTGGCAACTACAATGACGAACTGATGCAAGCACTCGCCCAAAATGGAAATGGTGTTGCCGCCTACATCGACACCCTGTCAGAGGCTCGCAAGGTATTGGTCGACCAGATCGTCAGCTCCATCTCCACCATCGCGCAGGATATGAAGATTCAGGTGGAGTTCAATCCGGCTACTGTCGCTGAATACCGCCTGATTGGATATGAAACCCGTGCGCTCAAGACTGAGGACTTCAACAACGATAAGGTTGACGCTGGCGACATTGGCGCAGGTCACACCGTGACAGCGCTTTACGAGGTCACTCCTGTCGGCTCCCCCGCAGTTCGGATAGATGACCTTCGGTATGCGCAGCCAGTCCAGACCGAAGGGACCGAAGAAACTTCTGAGTTTTCCGATGAACTGGCGTTTGTCAAACTGCGCTACAAGCTGCCTGGTGACGCAACAAGCCAATTGATTACAACCCCTGTGACCGCATCCACAAAGGGCATCCCAAAGGGTGAAACTGAGTTCGCAGCAGCCGTCGCCGGTTTTGCTCAGCTTTTGAAAGGCACCGATTATCTGGGAGACTGGACATCAGCAGATGCCTTGAAGCTGGCGGAAGCCAATCTCGGGGATGACACTTACCGCTATCGCAAGGAATTCCTGTCGCTCCTGCGCCTATCTTCCATCGCAACGTTTCCAGGAGGAACCAGCTCCTCACCGAACTCAGGAGGCACCAGATTTTAAAAAAAGGGGACGGACCGATCCCCTCGATCCGCGCTGCAAGCCAGAGCGTCTGGATCATGCCGACTGCAGAATAGGCCAGCGTCTCTGGCATGGTCGCACGGCCAAGCCCGTGGCCCTGTTCCGGGTTCGGGTCAACAAACACCGCAAGATGAACGGGAGCTTCGCGAAGCCCCGCCAGTTTCAAGCTGCGATACGCTTTGCCTTGCTCTGTTTCGCCATAGCTTTCGCGCGCGGCACGATTTGCCGCTGTGTGCGCTTCCATGACTGCAGATCTGCGTTCAAGGCCTTCTACCTGAACAATGCGCCAAGGCTGGCTGTTTCCGACAGAAGGTGCCATATCCGCCAGCGACAAAACGCGGTTCAGAACATCTTCCGGGACTGGATCAGTTTTAAAATGGCGTACATCCCGACGCCACTGAAGCAGCTTTTCAAAGCACTCCCGAAAGCTCTCATCAAACACCGGCTGTGTTTCTGGC
>NZ_GL476300.1:79546-129611 GCF_000148725.1 Roseibium sp. TrichSKD4
TCCCCTTTGTTTTTCAGTCTGTTTTGCAAGTTAAGCGGTCAGCTCACCCGCCAACGCTTTTTGGATTAGAGCACGGGTTTCGGCAATGCCGTAAAGCGCCACAAAGGACCCGAAGCGCGGGCCTTTTTCCTGACCGATGAGAAGCTGATACAGCGCAGAGAACCAGACAACGGAAACCCCTGGGCCGCCGTCCGGGCCTTTTTTCTTCTGATCCTGATACCGTTCGATTGGACGAGCGACATCCAGAACAGCATCCTGAATGGCGCTGCCATCAGCGCCCTCCGGCAGAGCTGCGAGGCTTGCATCCAATTGCTCAAGCGCGACACGCTCCACATCGTCTGGTGTCTTGAAGGATTTGTTCGGCTTCACGAAGTCATCGAAGTAGCGGATCGCAAAACCGACCAGCGCATCCAGATGCGGGTGGGTTTCAGCTGTCACGCCCGGAGCATAGCGAGAAATGAACGCCCAGAGCACATCCTTGTTTTCCGCATTAGAGGCTGAAACGAGGTTCAGCAGCATGGCAAACGGCACAGGCATGTCCGTTTTCGGCACATTGCCGGAATGGATATGCCATGCTGGGTTCATCAGCTTTTGCTCGACAGGCATTGCATCAAATTTTTGAGCAAAGGTGTAGTACTCGTCGACCGCTTTCGGAATGACGTCGAAATACAGCTTCTTGGCCGTTTTCGGCTTTTGGAACATGTAAAGCGCAAGGCTTTCTGTCGGCGCATAGGTCAACCATTCGTCGATGGTCAGGCCATTGCCCTTGGATTTAGAAATCTTGGCCCCATCATCGGCAAGGAACAGCTCATAGACAAAGTGCTCCGGCGCCTTCCCGCCCAAAACCTTACAGATCTTGTCGTAGAGACCCATGTTCGGACCGTGGTCCTTACCGAACATTTCGAAGTCAACGCCAAGCGCAGCCCAGCGTGCGCCGAAATCCGGCTTCCACTGCAGCTTCACATTTCCGCCGGTCACAGGCAGGGTTACATCCGTGCCATCTTCGTCTTCAAAGGTGATCGTGCCGTCTTTAGCATTCACATCCTTCATCGGCACATAAAGCACGCGGCCCGAAATCGGCGAGATCGGCAGGAACGGAGAATATGTTGCCTGACGCTCTTCACCGAGGGTCGGCAGCATAACCTTCATCAGGTCATCATATTTGCGAACCGCGGTTAGCAGGATCTCATCGAATTTCCCGGACTTGTAGTATTCGGTCGCACTGGCAAATTCGTAGTCAAAGCCGAACGTATCGAGGAACCGCCGCAGCATGGCATTGTTGTGATGACCAAAGCTCTCATAGTCGCCGCCGAACGGGTTCGGCACGACTGTCAGAGGCATTTGGAGATAGGGCTTCAGCGCGTCCACATCCGGCACATTTTCCGGGATCTTGCGCATGCCGTCCATATCATCGGAGAAGCACAGGAGACGGGTCGGGATCTTGTCTTCGGTGAGCAAGCGGAACGCCGTGCGGACCATTGTCGTGCGGGCCACTTCACCGAACGTGCCAATATGCGGAAGACCGGACGGACCATAGCCGGTTTCAAACAGAACCGGCTGCTCCGGATCCCGTTTCTCGATCCGCTTGACCAATTTTCGTGCTTCCTCAAACGGCCAGGCTTTGGAAGTCCGGGCCGCTTCAACGAGTTCAGCAGAGAGGTCGAGCGGTGGCAGGGATCGTTCAGTCATGATGATTGTTCGGTTCTGTTTGTTTGAAAATGACATCAGGGCAAGCTCAAAGAGATGTAACAGAGTTGCCGTGAGAGCGGCGACACTAGAAAAGCCAGCGCCCCGCGTCAACGAAATGTCGTGCCAGACGGCTTGAAGATTGGGCCTTGAGCGGATAACCCTCGTTTTATTGTTAATTCGCGTCGACCGAGAGGCCCATCGAGAAGATGAAAAAAGACGTTACCATTCAGGAAGCCCTGATTTATGTGATGGTCATCATGTCAGCTGCTGACAGCAACATGACTGACAGCGAACTTGCCTCGATGGGAGATATCGTCAAGGCGCTGCCCGTGTTCAAAGGCTACAATGAAGACGATATAATCAGCGCAGCCCAGCGCTGTAGCCTTGTTCTGCAAGAGCCGAATGGTCTCGATTCAGTCCTGACACTGATTGCCGATACGCTCCCGTCCAAGCTCTATGATACGGCCTATGCGGTTGCCGTGGATGTGGCTGCGGCTGATTTGAACCTGCGCCAGGAAGAATTGCGTCTGCTCCAGATGCTGCGTGACCGGTTTGAACTCGACAAGCTGACCATTGCAGCGATTGAGCGCGGTGCTCAGGCTCGGTTCCGCACCGTCTGATTTCACAGTGCTGATTTGATGATGAAAGCCTTTTGCAAGCGCCCGATCCGTTGGGCGCTTTTCTTTTTGTTTGTCTTATTTATCGTCAGCACCGTCCTCGCCGGCCTTAAGGACTTTGATTTATCGTTCCACCCCGAAAAGGAAATTACTTTCGTCCAAAACGGATGGACAATTACTGGAAGCCTGCATTTGCCCGAAGGGGTGCCAGCACCGCCGGTTGTCATTCTGGTCCATGGAGACGGCCCGCAGGACAGATACGCCAATGGGGCCTACCTGCCCCTCATCAATTTCCTCTTGGATGAAGGGTTTGCGGTCTTTTCCTTGGACAAGCCCGGAGTTGGGAAAAGCACCGGTTTGTGGTTGTCTCAATCCATGGAAGAGCGCGCTCACCTCTCACTCAAAGCCCTTAATACGCTACGTGAGATTGATGATTTCAACAATTCAATCATTGGCTTTATCGGATTTTCTCAAGCCGGCTGGGTGCTGCCTGAGATAGCAATTCAAGGGAGTGCTGCTGACTTTTTTATTCTGATTGGCGCTGCAATCGACTGGATGGACCAAGGGGCCTACTTCACGCAAAAACGGCTGGAAGCGGAAGGTGCAAGCGAAGAAGAAATTGCACGGGCCCTCAACGACTTCGAGTTGGATGTTAATCGACTATCCGATCCCAAGCTCACATACCAGGATTATATGGCCGACCAATCCGGCGACACAGATTTTTCTAAGGAACGCTTTGGATTTGTGAGGCGGAACTTAACCGCAAACTCCGAAGAAGCGCTTTCACTAACGTCAGCTCCCTTTCTGGTCCTCCATGGAGCGCAAGATCTGAATGTTGATGCGGTTTCAGACCATCGGCGCTTTCGTGACCTCTTGGGCAGTCGGAACCCGGCAACAGACTTTCACCTCATTGAAAACGCCACGCACGGCCTTTTGAACACCGACCTGTTCAATTACCAGCTCCCCTCGCACATGCCCTTCTGGTCAGAATGGGCCTATCTGGCATTGGGGCGGGACGCGTATGCGGACGGGGTCCTTGAAATCATGGGAGACTGGATAAAGGCTCGCGCTGCAAGCCAGCCTGCGGCGATCCAGAAATAATTTAGTTCAAGCTGCGCTTTCCATCCGGTAGGTCCAGTGAAAAAGCCGGGATCTGGACATCAAATCGCGAACCGTCTGGACGCTCCATCTTATAGGAACCAACCATAAAACCAGAATCCGTCTTTAACGGACAGCCGGACGAATATTCATAAGTTTCACCCGGCTCAATGACCGGCTGTTCACCGATGACGCCCGGCCCGGTAACCTCTTCGACACGGCCCATGGCGTCAGTGATCTTCCAATAGCGGGTTTTCAGCTGAACCGGACCTTCGCTCTCATTTCGGATTTCCACCATATAGGCCCAGATATACTGGCTGTCCTCTGGCTCGGATTCCTCGTCGAGATAGAACGGTTCCACAGTAACCTGGATGCCATTCGTAATTGCGCGATACATTCTGCGGTATCCTGTTTACATACGGTCGGCCACGCTTTGCACCCCTTTCTTTCAAGGTGCGTTTACCGCGCTTATAGGCGTAATAACGCAAGCTTGAAAGAGTGTTGCTTGTCCTAACCCGCATCCTAATCCATTTATAACTCAATGCCCAAAACGGGAAACAGATAAAAGTGCCAGTATGTTCGACGCGCGCATTCGCCCCATCATAGACCCACCCCTCAATCAGATGGGACGGACCTTGGCAAGCACCGGGCTTAGTCCTGATACCGTGACGCTTGTCGGTTTTGTGCTGGGCATGGGGGCAGCCGTGTCCATCGCTTTTGGTGAAATTCTGCTCGGTCTGGTTCTCATCCTTTTGAACCGTCTCGCCGACGGGCTGGACGGTGCTATCGCCCGCGCGAGCCTGAAAACCGATCGCGGTGGGTATCTTGATATCGTGTTGGACTTTGTTTTCTACGGCTCGATCCCGTTTGCCTTCGCCGTTTTGAACCCGGAGCAAAATGCTCTGCCTGCGACCGCCCTCTTGCTCAGCTTTTACGCAAACGGCTCCGCTTTTCTGGCGTACGCAATCATGGCGGAGAAACGTCAGGTTACGACCACGTCCCAAGGGGTCAAATCCCTCTATTATGTCGCCGGGATTGCAGAAGGCACAGAGACCATCGCGTTGTTTGTGGTGATGTGCCTGTGGCCAGCCGGTTTCCCGGTTCTGGCATGGGGCTTTGCGGCAATTTGCCTGATTTCAGCTGCCGCCCGCATTGTTGGGGCATCCCTCAGCTTGAGCCGCAAGTAACCGACTTAGCCCTTTAACGCCTCCAACCAACCGTCTTTCTGCTCAATGTAAAAGCCCTCAAAGTGGACATTCTCAATATCCGACCCGGCGATATAGAGATGACTGATTGAGGCCGAAGACGAGACTTCGCGCGCGATCGGCAAGCTGGATATCGGTAAATCACGTCCGAGTTTCAGATAAAACTTGATGGGATCAGCCAATACAATGTGATCAATGGTGCTTGCATCCTTGAGACTTACTTCGGCCGGATAACCCGCATACATCAATCGCTTGTTGCCATCTGCAATCTTGGTCAGTACGAAACACGTGAAAATTCCGGCCCCCTTCTTTTCCATCGCCAAGAGCGGTGCCAAGGGGCCGTACATGACACGGCCAAGAGCTTGAATTTTTCGTGCCAAATAGCGCGCTGTATAAGCTGCTGCGATAACAAACCCGGCCATGACAACAGACAACACAACCGCGATATGCGGATAGAGATAGAGGAAGTTCAGCGGTTTGAGCCTCGCCCCCTCATAAAAGAGGTAGAAGACACCATCAAAATCCGCAAAGCTAACCGGCACCTCATAGGGGTGAACCAGATTGACGAGATAAAGAAGCGCGTTGGTGACCAAAAAGAACAGCATGAACATGCTGGCTGAGTAGATCAGGATCGAGATAGCAGACCAGAGGCTGCTGGGAGACGGGAAGGGTCTTTTGACGATCTCTCCCTGAAACAGCGCCAGACGAAACAGCAAACCAGGAACCAAAAACAGAAAAAGCAAAAATGTCGAGTTGCTGAGAGACATCGCCTATGACAGTTCCCGAATAAATTGGATAAAGAGAGCGGAAACTCCACTCCAATGCACTTTCAGAATCGCAAAGAATACGCTGCCTAATGTCGTAAATTACGGCATGTCTCGCAAGGGAAACTCGCAGTCGAAACGATCAAAATTCGCCGCCGGAGGACTTTCAGTCTTCAGGAAATCAAGGGCGCAAAGACAAAAGGCGCGCCTTAGTAGCTGCGCACCATTTCACGGTCAGACTTGGCAATTTCGCGGATACGTTCGCGGACTTCTTTTTCGTCCAGCGTATTCGAATTCCGCTCGGCAGAAATTTGCGTCAATGCACGGTAGACGGTTGCGAAGGAGCCACGTGCATCCTTGCGAAACTTGTTCAATATACGTTCACGACGAGACGAGTTGGTCATGGCGACCTCAAGGATTTGCAGCCCAAGTAAAGGTTGCAACCGAACATGTTGTCAGCTGCAACCTCACTAAAGATAGGAAGTCCTTTATTTTCAGTCAACATATACAGTGCCCCTGAGGTACTTTGTGCACCGTGTTGACTGCGGACTTTGGATCAGACTGCGTGAAGAGCCTGTTCGATGTCCTCAAGAAGATCGGCTGGATCTTCCAGACCAACGGACAACCGCAGGATTCCACCTGAAATATCCAGTTCAGCCCGTGCCTCTTCGCTCATCGACTGGTGCGTGGTGGTTTCCGGATGAGTAATCAGGGTTTTTGCATCCCCCAAATTGTTCGACAAGCGGATGATCTCCAACGCGTTGAGGAACCGGAATGCAGCGTCCTTGCCCTTGGCAATTTCAAACGCAACCATTGTCGAACCGCCGGACATCTGCTTTTTGGCAATTTCTGCCTGAGGGTGATCGTCGCGTCCCGGATAGATCAAACGGGAGACCTTGTCTTGACCTGCAAGGAAGTCTGCAATCTTGCCAGCCGATGAGGTTTGCTGGGCAACGCGCAGTGGCAGTGTCTCCAGCCCCTTCAAAAGAACCCATGCATTAAACGGGCTCATGTGAGGGCCGGTATGTTTGACGAACGGCATCACTTCATCTGTAATCCATTCCTCATCCGATAGGACGACGCCGCCAAGGCAGCGCCCCTGCCCGTCGATGTGCTTGGTCGCAGAATAGACGACAACATCAGCGCCCAGCTTCAGCGGAGACTGGAACATTGGAGTTGCAAAAACATTGTCGACGATCAAACGAGCGCCAACGGACTTGGCAATCTCGGCAACTGCAGCAATATCAATCACTTCCAGCGTCGGATTGGTCGGGCTTTCCAGAAACAGGGCTTTAGTGTTCGGTTTGACCGCAGCTTTCCACTGATCAATGTCCGTGCCATCGACAAGTGTGCTTTCCACACCGAACCGTGGTAGCAAAGTCTCACAAATGTAACGGCAAGAGCCAAACAACGCCTTGGCCGCGACAACATGGTCCCCCGCCTTGACGGAGGCCATCAAGGCCAGATTGACCGCAGCCATACCACTGGCTGTTCCACGCGCGGCTTCTGCGCCCTCAAGGGTCTTGATGCGGTCCTCGAACATCGCAACGGTCGGGTTTGCGTATCGGCTGTAGACAAATCCAGGCTCATCGCCCTTGAAACGGGCTTCGGCTGCTTCCGGGCTGTCATAAACGAAGCCCTGGGTCAGAAACATTGCTTCGGATGTTTCGCCGTGCTGGGAGCGGGTGGTGCCGCCGTGAACCAATTGTGTTGCCGGGCGCAGTTCGCGCTTCTTGTTGTTATCATTTGTCATTTTGCCACTCCAAATACAAAACCCCGGCCTGGACCGGGGTTCTTCAACCCGGCCTTTTTTAGCGACTTGTTTAACGTGGCTGCAAGCCGGCCGGCCCAAATCACCACGAAGTTGCATTGTGTTTATGCCAATATTCAGGTTGCGTCAATTCGGGGAACACGCCAATGACGCTTTTCCCCTTCGTGCAAAAGACGATAAATGCGGTTGGCGTGCTTCGTTTGATCCGCTAATCACAGAGGAACATCATTTTTATCCAAGGACAGGCGCATGAGTAACCGGAACACCGGCATTTTGCCCGCGCATATGATCGAAACCATGTTTGAGCATGGGGCCATTGCGGCAGAGCGCCCACCGGTTGACGGACAGATCCAGCCTGCCAGCCTTGATCTGCGCCTTGGCCGAACCGCGTTTCGGGTCCGCGCCAGCTTCCTCCCCGGCCCTGATGTTACCGTGGCGGCAAAACTGGATGCCTTTGAGCTTCACACGATTGATCTGAAGGAAGGTGCGGTTTTGGAGACCGGCTGCGTCTATATCGTTCCGCTTCAGGAAAGTCTGGACCTACCCGCCGATATTTCGGCCACCGCCAATCCGAAGAGTTCAACTGGACGCCTTGATGTATTCACGCGGGTGATCACCGATGGTGGCTTGGCGTTTGACACAGTGCCTGCCGGATATCAGGGGCCGCTTTATGCGGAGATTTCACCTCTCACCTTCCCAATTCTGGTGCGCACCGGATCACGTCTCAGCCAAATCCGCTTTCGCCGTGGCGAAACGCTGGTGCCGGATAGCGAGCTGCAGGGCGTACACAAGGAGCATACGCTGGTCAGCGGCGGGAATGAGCGAATTGGCGGCGGTGTTCAGCTTTCCATCGATCTGGAAGGCGATGGAGCGGGCAGCCTTGTGGGCTATCGGGCCAAGAACCATTCCGGCCTGATTGACGTTGATGTGGTTGGAGCCAAAGACCCGCTCGATTTCTGGGAACCGATCTACCGGCGCAATGCAGCCGAACTCATTTTGGACCCGAACGAGTTTTACATTCTCGTCAGCCAAGAAGCGGTGCATGTGCCGCCGGACTTCGCCACTGAAATGGTGCCTTTCGATCCGCTGGTTGGTGAATTCCGGGTCCATTATGCGGGCTTCTTTGACCCCGGCTTTGGTCATGAGCACGCGGGCGGCATTGGGTCGCGCGCTGTTCTGGAAGTCCGCTCACATGACGTACCCTTCATTGTGGAACATGGCCAGACCGTAGGACGCCTTGTGTATGAGCGTATGGCGGAACGGCCGCAGACGCTCTATGGCGAAGGCATTGGCTCAAACTATCAGGGTCAAGCCCTGAAGCTTTCCAAGCATTTCAGGGCGCCTGCCTGAGCCTTATGCCATTGAAGACTGTCACTCGCGAGTTTGAAGGCTATCTGGAAGATCGGAAGTCCCGATTTCTGGCGCATCTCGTCCCCCTGGACTGTTTCGAGCAACGGCTTTCAGACCTTCGCACCGAGCATCGTAAGGCCAATCATGTGGTAACGGCTCATCGCCGCCTGTTAGAAGACGGGCGGATTGAGGAAAGCGGCAAGGATGACGGGGAACCGGTGGGCACGTCCGGAATGCCAACTTTACGTGTTCTGCAAGGGGTCGAGCTGATCAACTGCGCCGTTTTGATTGTGCGCTATTTCGGCGGAACAAAACTCGGCGGCGGCGGTCTGGCCCGTGCCTATTCCGGCGCAGCGCAGGATGCCATCCAAAATGCGGAGCTGATCCCCTTTCAGCAATTGCGCCAGAAACAGATTTCGGCAGACTTTGCAAAAAGTTCTGAGCTTGAACGGGAGATCAGCCAGCTTGGTTTGACTGTCATCTCCCGCGATTTCACTGAAACCGGCGTCCAGTTGACCGTTGAAGGCCCCGAAGACAAGATTGCCGCTCTTTAGTGCAGGCCCACTATTTGCCCATCTGCTCGCGTAGGTCTTTCAGCTCCTTGCGCAGCTCCTTGACCTCTTCAAGGATCATTCCGGTTTCGTCATGGATCGCCTGGCGGTTTGCGTCTGCCTCAGCTTCATGCTCCTCCTGCATGGCCGAGACGATGATACCGATGAAGAGGTTGAGCACCGTAAAGGCCGTGCTGAGAATGAACGGCACAAAGAACACCCATGCCCACGGATAAACATCCATAACCGGGCGGACGATACCCATCGACCAGCTTTCCAGCGTCATAACTTGGAAAAGCGTATAGACGGACAGGCCGATATTTCCGAACCACTCTGGGAAGGTTTCCCCGTAGAGCTTGGTTGCCATGACGGCAAAGACATAAAAAACCAGTGCCATCAGGACCACAATCGACCCCATACCCGGCAAGGCGGCCATGAGCCCGCCAATAACACGGCGCAGGGACGGGATGACCGAGATCAGGCGCAGCACACGTAAGATGCGCAGAGCCCGCATGACAGCGAAAGGACCACTGGCCGGAACCAGCGCAATCGCGACAATGGCAAAGTCAAACAGGCTCCACGGGTCTTTGAAAAACCGGAAACCGAACGCGAAAAGCCGCAGAAGAATTTCAACGACAAAGACGGCAAGAATGAATTGGTCAAAGGCGACAAGAAACCCGCCGATATGGGCCATGACCGTCTTGCTGGTTTCCAGCCCCAGTGTGATGGCATTCAGCACGATAAGGCCGATGATCACCATCTCCCATCTTTTTGATGTGACGAGTTTTTTGACCGCTTCCCGCATGTATTCCAAGCCTTATAAAATACCACCGATGAGTGAGCAGGTGGTTGTAGATGCGCGAAAATGGCGGTTTGCCTCTCGGTTGGCAAGACCTCAGCACCTCGAGAAAGGCGGGATTTATAAGGTTGCACACACCCTTGGTGATGCGGGATTGAGCTAGGCGCTTGACAGTTCGCAAAGCTGGGCGCAGAAGAAATGAAGTGCGGGTGTAGCTCAATGGTAGAGCAGAAGCTTCCCAAGCTTAAGACGAGGGTTCGATTCCCTTCACCCGCTCCAGCTCCTTTCCCCCTTTATCGCTACTCTGCCGCTTCGGGAAGTTTAACGGCCATGCGTGTGCGGGCCTGCCCATGCGTCGTCTTGTTCCACACATAGGGCGTTTTGAAGAGTTCCCAAACCGCTCGATACAGCGCAATTCCGGTACAAAACCAGTAGATTGGCAGTGTCAGGAGATCAGCTAAACGCGGTCCGTGGTGTCGCTTGTCGCCTGCCTTCCAAACTGCAATTGCAGCACCGGCATAACCGATGGCCGATCCGGTAATTGAAAGGGCAAGCAACAGCTGCTCCAGCCCCCCTTCCCGCGCGGGCGGTTCAACGAAGCCGAACGCATAGGCAAACAAGAGAGAGAAGAAAACCGGATGGAGCGCGATCAGCGCAAGCGAACCGGCAAAAAGAGCGCTCAGAGCGAGCCAGTTTCGAAATCCGATATCTTCGATCAGCGCTTGCGGCTGGCGCATGTGAACGCCAATTGTCTGCAGCCAGCCTTTGTACCACCTCGCCCTTTGAGCAAGCCATGCTCGCAAGGTGATCGGCGCTTCTTCATAGGTCGAGCTGGTCATCACGCCGAGCTGATAACCGAACCGCGCCAAGCGCACTCCCAAATCCGCATCTTCAGTGACATTGAACCGGTCCCAACCGCCGACCTGTTCCAGAGCGCGCTTTCGAAAGTGGTTTGACGTTCCCCCCAAGGGAAACGGAATGCCGATGCGAAACAGCCAGGGCAGAAGCTGGTCAAACAGGCAGGCATATTCCAAAGCAAAGTGACGTGACAGAAAACCATCATTGGCGTTGTCGATGCTCAACCGCGCTTGCAGACAGGCGAAGTTTTGCGGAAGTTTGCCGAAACTATAAGCTGCTTTCTTTAACTGATCGGGTTGAGGGCGATCCTCTGCATCATACACCGTGACATAGTCACCGGTTGCCTCTGCCAGCCCGTAGGACAAGGCCCGAGGCTTGGTGCGTGGTGATCCGTCCGGCACCACAAGGATCTCCATGTGGTTCGGCGATCGGCAAGCCCTTAACGCGGCCAACGTTTCCCGATCGTCGGATTCAATCAGATACAAGACTTGAAGCCGATCTGTGGGATAATCCATGTCTTGCAGAGCCTGAACGAGACCGATGACGACATTTGCCTCTCGATATAACGGGACCAAGACCGTGTAAGCAGGCCAAATGATTGCGGTCTCTTGAAGTCGATTTGGCAGGCGATAGTCCAGAGGGTTATCCCATGTAGCAAGCGTGCTGGCGAGACGTGCAAACCCGGTCAAGCAACAGGCAATTGCCATCATCATCATAAACCGCCAGAACCAGACTGAGGACGGAAGCGTGAGGAACGCCAACATCAGAAATGCTCCGGTCAAAAACCAACCAATCCGTGGGCGGGTTCTCGTTTTTTTGGCCGATAGATGCGGGTATCTGTGTTCCAGGTCTGCTGCCGGAGAGTTTGTGACCTTCGTTGCCAAACGGATCGCAGCCGGAGATGCTATGCGCACCTGCGCCCGCATTTCGGGATGTTTTTGCAAATGGTCCCGAACCTCCTCAAAGCCTGCGTGGGAGGGCGACAACACGTAAACCGCCTTGCCCTCGTGCACGCCCACCAGCATTGGCCCGCATTCTTCCGACCCCAGATGAACCGGCTGATCTTTGACAGTGCTCACCCGGAAACTGCCCTCCGGCAAAAACGGGACGCTGCAAAGTTCCGCAAAAGCGCTGTAAATGGTTTCTTCTGTCAGCAACCGGTTGCGCACAAGATATTCTGATGCTGCAATGCCCTCTTTCGGTGCATAGCGAAGAGCAGAGACCATCAAGGATTTTGAAATTCCACGCGCAACAAGCACATCAAATAAATCTGCGACGCCAGTCATGATGCAACTCCCCAATTGCACAAAACATTTAATTGGGCACAGGCGCAGAAATACGCCTATAACACTGATAGTTACGTCGACGGATCGATAAGGGCACAAACAGAAAATGCAATCAATGGTTGTAAATATAAAGCTCTACTTATCGTTAATTTTGACAATGTTTGCTCTGCTATCTTCGGCATCTTTCTCTACTGCCGACACCATTCCAAATTTCTGGGACCCAAAGGCCGTTGCCGATAGACCCGCCAATATACCAGACAAGATCCAGTTCCTGTCATCCGATGAGCACCCCCCGTTTGTTTTCCGCGATCCGGATGGGCGGCTCACTGGATTTCATATCGATCTTGCCCGCTCACTGTGTGAAGTTCTGGAAAGCTCCTGCTCCTTGCGGATTGTGCCTTTTGACAAACAGATATCTGCACTGAACGAAGAAGAAGGCGATGCCATTATCTCCGGGCTGGCACGCAATCAGAAAGCTGCGGAAAAAATGGATTTCACCGATGCTTATCTCAAGTTGCCTGCTCGGTTTGTCGTGCGAGCAGATGAAAGCGATGACTTCAATCCTCAGCAGCCCACAGGAAAGACTGTTTCTGTGGAGGCAGGGTCCCGACACGAGGCATTTGCCCTTCGCTTTTGGCCCACGGCAAAAATCCTCTCTTATGAAACCGCGATGAAAGCGCGGGAGAGTTTGAAATCAGGGGAAGCCGACACGCATTTTGGAGATGGTCTCTCCCTGTCTTTCTGGCTCCGCGGACAGGCATCGGAGAACTGTTGCCGCTTTTCCGGAGGACCTTGGCTGGAGCCGGGCTTTTTCAATGAAGGGCTAACAATCGCCGTGCGCAAAGGTGATATTGAACGGTTGGAAGCCTTGAACTACGCGCTTCGGCAAGTCTATCATAACGGCACCTATCGCGAGCTGTACCTGCGCTATTTCCCTCTCAGTTTCTTTTAAAGAATTTTTGGGTGTTTTTCGGTTTGCGCTGCGCCGCTGAAATCGCTAACCGATCAGGCTGGACCCTCATTTTTGTAACCCGTGACAGATATACTGAAACATGACCGACTTCCTTTGGACGACACCAGAAACTTCGCCAGTTGCGACACTTGTTCTTGCCCATGGCGCGGGCGCCCTAATGGATTCAACCTTTATGGAAAAGATGGCCACTTCCCTCGCCAATGAGGGGGTATCCGTCGCCCGGTTCGAATTTGCCTACATGGCGCAACGCCGGACCGGAGGCAGCAAACGCCCACCGCCCAAGGCCGATAAGCTGATCGGAGAGTTTCAAACAGCTGTTCAAGCTGTCGTTGGAGAGGTTGACGGTCCTGTCCTGATCGGCGGCAAGTCGATGGGCGGTCGCGTTGCAGCGATGTTGGCAGGCGGCGGGTCGCTGCCGAAACGCGTTGCAGGCGTTGTTTGCCTCGGATATCCGTTTCACCCGACAGGAAAAGCCGATACTCCGTGGCGCATGGAGCCGCTGGAACAATCTTCCCGCCCGATCCTTATTCAACAAGGCGAACGGGACCCTTTCGGCTCATGGGCTGAGCTGGATCAGATCCAACTCCCCGCACACGTGTCGATTTCCTATCTGGATGATGGAAACCACGACTTTGGCCCCCGCGGAAAGCACCCGGCAACGCTGGACGGCAACATTGCCATTGCCGCCCGAAACACAGCGGACTTTGCCCGCAAGATCACCGCACAATAGGCGCTGGTTGGAACGGCCTCTACTCAGCGGGCGTCAATTGGCGCCCATCTGTTTGGGGGGCTGGCGGTTCTGGTCGCCGCAGCAGGATCAGGCTCGCGATATCATCGAAGATCGTCAATAAGGCCGGGACCATTACGAGAACCAGAACGGTTGCTGTTGCCAGACCAAACACAATGGTGATCGCCATTGGCAACAGGAACTGCGCCTGCAGACTTGTTTCAAACATCAAAGGCAACAGCCCGCCAATCGTGGTGAGTGACGTCAGGAAGACTGCACGCAACCGATCACAGCTGGCTTCAACGGCGGCCTGCTTGATGCTTTCTCCGGCGGCCTGCCGTTCTTCAAAGCGAGCCACCAGAATGATCGAGTTGTTGACCAGAATACCGGCTAGTCCCAAAAGGCCGATCATGCTCAAGATGGTCAGCTTGTAGTCCATCAGCATGTGCCCGACGATAGCCCCAACGATGCCGAATGGAATAATCGACATCACGATGATGGGGCGGAAATAGCTGGAGAAGATGCCGGCGAGAACAATGTAAATCCCGGCAACTGCGATCACGACACCGGTCAAAATGTCAGAGAATGCATTTGCCTGTTCTTCCGCCTTGCCGGCGAAGGAATAGCTGAACCCATATTTGTCCGCGAGCTCTGGCAGAAAACTCTCACTCAAATTGGCGATGATCTCATTGTTGGATGTGATTGTGCTGTCGACATCAGCCACAACAGAGACAACTGTCACACCGTTTCGTCGCAATATGACCGAAAAGCCTTGGGCGTCTCGCAAGTTGACCACCTCGGTCAAAGGCACAAATTCACCACTCGGGGCTTTCAAAGAAAGCTGCCGCAAGGCTGATGTACCGCCATTTTCAAATGACTGACGCACACGAACCGTGACTTCCTCGTCGCCTTCGGCAAATCGGCGCGCGATATTGCCTTCAAAGGCATCCCGTATTTGGCGCGCGGCTGATTGAACGGTGAAGCCCAGCGCCCTCCCCCGTGGGGTGAGGCCTACAAGCAGCTCCGGTTTACCGAAGGGCAAATCATCCGTAACGCCTGTTGTTCCAGGATAAGAAGACAACTCGTCCTGCACCTGAAGTGCTGCGGCTTTCAGATCAGCCAGCGGAGCACCGGACAAGCGAATATCAAGATCACGGCCCGGAGGTCCGCCGCGCCGCTCGGCAATCGCAATTCGAGAGGCACCGGGTATGTCCGGCAGTGCCTTGCGCCAGGCGCGTACGATATCCGGTGTTCTGACAGTTCGGACCTCAGACCGGGTCAGCTGAACATTGATATTGGCGACATTATCGCCCCGGTTGTTGCCCGCTCTTCCAAGCGTGGCATAGGAGGAGACTGCAACACTCTCTCCCAATTCCTCGGCGTAGGTATCAGATACCGCCCAGAGCGCGCCTTCAATTTGGCGGATGCCTTCAATGGCCTCTTCTTCCGGAATACCGGCATGGAAGAAAATGGAACCCGTGAGATTTTCCGCTTCAGGTGACGGAAAGAAAGTAAAGCCGACGCGCCCACCGCGCATCAAACCAACCGCAAGGATCAAACAGGCAATGGCAACCGCGAGAGTGACATAGCGCCAATTGACCGAAAGCTTGACCAGCCCGTGGAAGGGATTGTCCCGAAACCAGCCAAACCCGGCATCAAATCCACGTCGGCACCACCCCGGCTGATCGGCTGTGCCCTTCCGGATTTTTCTCCGCCTAAGGTTCTGGAACAGAAACTCCAGCGCAACTCCGACCACGAAACAGGCCAGAATAACTGCAGCTTCGAACAAGAATGGTCCAAGTGTTTCGGAGAGACCGCGTGCTGGTTCTGCCACACCATCGAAAAAGGGCGGAACGTTTTCATCAGGCTGCCGCGCAAGACCTGTGATGAACAACGCCGGGGCCGCAGCCAACAGGACAACGCGCCACCAGTTCCATGACGGCTGTTTGCCGAGCGAATGAGCAAGGTGGCCCGGCAGAATGAAAAAGCACTCAATCAGCGAAGCAATCACCACCGCGACCACGACAACGGGCAAGGTTCCCATGATTTGCCCGAGTACATCGCCAACCAGCATGATCGGAACAAAGGCTGCAATGGTCGTCGCGCTCGCCGCCATGATCGGCGACAACATGGTCTTTGCGCCATTAATGGCCGCTTCATCGGGCGCGTCGCCCATGGCCTGCCGCGTGGCTGTGTGTTCGCCCACAACAATCGCATCATCCACGATGACGCCGAGCATCATGATCAGCGCGAACATGGAGATCATGTTGATGCTTTCGCCCAACAGCCACATCATGCCCAGAGTTGCCATCATCGCGACCGGAATGCCGGCGGCAACCCAAAACGCGATGCGCGCATTCAAGAAAAGAAAGAGAATGGCAACGACGAGAACCAGACCGGAAAGCCCGTTTTCAACCAGAAGCGAAATCCGGTCCTGAACCAGCTTGGCGCGCACGTCATACTGAAGCAGTTCCAGCGTTGGCGGCAATTGGGGCCGCAGCTCTGCCAGATAGGTGTTAAGCGTTTCCGCCGCCTTCAGAGTGTCCGTGGTTTCAACCCGCAACACCTTGATTTCAATCGCCCGTGTGCCCTTGGCAAAGCCCTGATTGTCTCCATCCTTATAGTCACGAAAAACGGTTCCAATATCTGCAACAGTTGTCTTTTCACCGCTGGCGAGAGATTTGACCTCAACCCGTCCGATAGAAGCTGCAGACCTCTCTTCTGCCATCGCCCGGATTTGGCGTTCCACGGCCCCATCTAGTGTGCCTGCTGGCAGATCTGCCGTGTTGCCAGAAACAGTTTGAGCGACATCAGCAACCGTCAGGTCCAGTCGGCGCAGCTCACGTTCCGGGATTTCAATCACATATTCCGGCGTGCGATAGCCATTGAACTCGACCTTGTCGATGCCCCGGTCCAAAAGATCATCCCGGATTTGACGGGCAAACTGTTTCAGCGCCTCTTCAGAAAACGGACCACGCAGGGCAAGGGTCGCCACACCATCGGTAAAGGTCACTGCCGAAATGGTGGGAGTTTCAGAATCTTCCGGCAAGGTGGTGATGCCAGCAATGGCTTGCTCGGCATCGGAGAGCGCCTTTTGCAGGTCGGCGCCTTCGATGTACTCAAGAACCACCGTGCCGCTGCCTTCACGGCCATAGGATGTCACTTCATCCAGATTGTCGAGAAACCGAAGTTCTGGTTCGATCACTTCTAGAATGTTGGTGGTCACATCCTCAGCGCTTGCCCCCGGCCAAGGCACGGTCACGGTGATTGTGTCGATCTTTACCGTGGGAAAGAACTGAGTGTTGAGCTTGGTAAGGCCGAATACTCCAAACAGGACCATGATGACCATGATCAGGTTCGCCAGATTGGAGTGGTGAACGACGACCTCAATCAGATTTTTGGAGGGTTTCGCGGAAATCATGATCCCTTCCTATTCTGTTGGCATGCGCGCTGCGGTTTGGGCAGGCTCTGGTTCATTCGGGGCACGCCCTTCTGCCCCCATTGGCCTGACAAGCAATCCTTCTCCGGCTTCCGGTATGCGCGTTGACAACACGGCATCCCCGTCGGCCAAACCGCCCTCGACAATGATGTACCCATCATCGACCGCAACAGCCTTCACGGTTCTGGGCGAGAGGCGGTTTTGCTCGATCACATAGACCGTGCCCTGTCCATAAAAGGAGGTTTCGGGAATTTTGAACGTGCCGGCATAAGTTTGGTCAGGCACAAGAACTTCCACAAAAGCCCCCGGTCGCAAAGGCGTTTGATCCGGGTTCAAGGCCACTTTGGCGTAGACGTCAACACCGCCGCGCGAGCTGGCAACATCTGCGCCAATCCGGTCGATTTCAGCCTCATAGACCGCAGTTTTTGCGCCCAATGACCATTCCACTTGAACGGAACGGCCCACCACCGTGCCGCTTTCAGCGACCAAACGGCCATATTGCTCATCGGACAGGGTGAAGCGGACTTCCAGTTCGTCACTGGCAAAAAGCGAAGCGATAACGTCATTGACATTGACCAGTCGACCAACCTGTGCAGCCTCCGACCGGATAATGCCGTCAAACGGGGCTTTCAGAACAGTGTCTTCCAGCTGTCGCTCTGCGTTTTCCAGACGCCACTTGAAACGGTCAATCGCTGCTTCCTGCTGTGTGACCTTCGCGCTCTCAAGAGACAAGGTATTTTGCCGCTGTTCGAGGTTCTGCTGGCGTTGGGAGACGAGAAACTTTCGCTCATCAACCGTCCGCTCGGTGACAGATCCTCGTTTCAGCAGGTCTTCAGCACGCTCCAGGTCTTTTTGCGCAAACTCAAGCTGTTCACGCGCCCGAACCACATTGGCCTTTTCAAGCTCTACACGGCCCCGACGCTCAACCAGTGTTGCCTGCGCTTCGGCAAGATTGGCGCGCGCTTCCGTAACTGCGCCTTCATAGTCAAAGCGATCAATGGAAACCAGCGTTTCGCCCTTTTTCACCTGACCTCCGGCCTTGAGATTTGGATGAACGGCGACAACTTCTCCGGCGACCAACGAGCGCATGTCGACGGTCCGCCCTGCGGTTGCTTCGCCATAGACCAGAATATCAGGAGTGTGGTTGGCCTTGCTGGCCAGTACGGTTTCAACGGAATAGGATTTTTCACTGAACTGGCGCTTGGGAACTTCCGGTTTGGTCGCAACCAGATAGTTCATTGCCATCACGGCCCCAAACAGGACGGCAGCGGCAAGAATAGCTTGCAGGCCCGCCTTGGCAGCCAGTTTTACAGGGTGTGCGGCGCGGCGCTCGGATGGCAAATCGTATTCGACCTGAGACGACAGTTCGCTGCTTGGTTGGTCTACGGACTTCAACATTCCACCCCTTGGCCTTTTCCGACGCCCAGTTTCGCCGGAAAGACATACGATTCAAAGAGGTATTTGGCTCACAGGAACCGTCCACCGGCCCTTTGGTGTATGGGAATTCCGAAGCGTAAATACAACCAAAGAAAATGTATCGGTGTGTAACAGCCCCGACTGCCGTGTCAGGGCTATCCCAGATCAGGGCGCCTCGAACTCGTAACGGGTGCTGCAGAACTCGCAGGTGACGACGACCTTGCCGTCTTCCTTCATGTCTTCCAGATCGGTTTCACTGAAATTCTTCAAAATTCCGCTGATCTTTTCGCGAGAGCACTGGCATCGATCTTCAATAGGCTGCGGATCGAAAATACGCACACCCCGTTCGTGGAACAGGCGGAACAACAGGCGTTCTACCGAGATTTCCGGATCGGTCAGCTCAACATCCTTGACAGTTTCAACGAGTGCCTTGGCTTCCAGCCACGCATCATCCTCGTCAGTTGTATGCGCTTCTGTCCCTTCCGGTGCATCGCCCGGGTCCATATCAACGGCCTTGATACGATCCGAAGCTTCCGGCAGAAACTGAACCATAATGCCGCCAGCTTGCCAGCTCTCACGCGGCTCTTCCCCTTCGCTGCGTGTAAAAAGCTTGCTTACAGCGAGACGGATTTCAGTCGGAATTTGCTCAGACCGCGCAAAGTAGCGACGCGCGACCTCTTCCAGCGAGACACCATCCAATTCCACCAGACCCTGATATCGCTGCATGTGCTTGCCCTGATCAATGGTCAAGGCAAGGTGGCCAGTTCCAAGCAGGTCTTCAGGTGCAGACTTTCCACCCTTGACCAAGGCGTCCATCTTATCCCGGTCAAAGCTTGCATAGGCCCGCAAGGCATCTGGCGAGGAAAAATCAACGACGAGCATGTAAACTGGCCCGTTCGTTTGGGTCTGCAGGATAAAACGCCCGGAAAACTTGAGAGATGTCCCGAGAAGGCTGGTCAGCACCATTGCCTCAGCCAGAAGCCGGGAGACAGCTTCCGGATAGTCGTGCCGGGACAGGATCCGGTCAATAACGGGCCCTAAAGCGACTGCGCGACCCCGAACATCAAGCTCTTCTACCGAGAACGGACGGACCGCATCCGGCCCGGCTGGCGTTACACCAAATTCCTCGAGATTTACTGCCACGCAATTTCCCTTTGATTACAGCCATTGGTGCTGCCGGACATTTTGCTGCCCGGCACGCCCGTTTTATGCGCCGTTAAAGCACCAGGCCAATATACCTTTTTGTGCGTGTAACCGATTTTCTGCTTCGTCGAAAACCACAGAATGTGGTCCATCCATAACTTCCGACGTGACTTCCTCGCCGCGGTGGGCAGGAAGGCAGTGCATGAAGAGGCTATCGGCCTTTGCTTCCTTCATCAGGCGATTATTGACCTGATAGGCACCTAGAAGGTTGTGGCGCTGCTCTTCGTCGTCATCGCCCATGGAAACCCAGCAATCGGTGACAATGCAGTCAGCGCCTTTTGCGGCCTCAAACGGGTCATCCGTGACGATAATTTCGCCGCCAGCAGCACGTGCCTGTTCAAGCAGCTCAGTCGGCGGGGCCAACTCCTTTGGCGTGGCAATGCGCATTTCAAAGTCGAGACGCGGCGCTGCGTGCACCCAAGAGGCGAGCACGTTGTTGCTGTCCCCTGTCCAGGCCACCGACTTGCCCTTGATTGAGCCGCGATGCTCCTCATAGGTCATGATGTCAGCCATGATCTGGCACGGGTGAGACAGCTTTGTCAGTCCGTTGATCACCGGAACAGTTGCCGCTTCCGCAAGCTCGTTCAGATCATCGTGGTCCAGAATGCGGATCATGATCGCATCGACAAACCGGGACAGGACCCGCGCCGTGTCCGCAATGGTTTCGCCACGGCCAAGCTGCATTTCGGCGCCAGTGAGCATCAGGGTTTCACCGCCCAATTCGCGCATACCCACATCAAATGAAATGCGGGTCCGCGTGGACGGCTGTTCGAACACCATCGCCAGAACCTTGCCGGCCAGCGGGCCTTGACCACGATGGACACCATTGCGGGTTTTCTTGATCTCTTTGCCGAGTTCCAGAATGGCGCGGATTTCTTCGCCGCCAAACTCTGTCAGATCCAAAAAATGCCGAAGTTCGCCGTTCGCACTCATTCTGCGGCTCCTTCCAAAGACTGTGACTTTTCGAAAGTGGAAGCTGCAGCATCAAGGCGTGTCACGACCTCGGAGAGCTCTTCTTCCGTGATGGTTAGAGGCGGGATGATCCGCACAACATTATCGCCAGCAGGAACGGCCAACAGCCCATGCTCTCGCGCAGCAGCGACGAACTCACCTGCGGGCACGACGCATTTCAAGCCGAGCAAAAGGCCTTTGCCGCGCACTTCCGCCAACACCTGCGGATGGGTGTCCACAAGTCCAGCCAGCTTTTGTTTCAAAAGAAGGCCCTTGCGCTCAACCTGCTCCAGAAAGCCGTCTTCCAGAACCACGTCGAGAACAGCATTGCCAACGGCCATGGCTAGCGGATTGCCGCCAAAGGTGGTTCCGTGTGTGCCCGGTGTCAGGCAGGCCGCGACCTCTTCTGTTGCAAGACAGGCCCCCATTGGGAAACCGCCACCGATCCCCTTGGCGATCGCCATCAGGTCTGGCGCGACTCCGGCCCATTCATGGGCAAACAGCTTGCCCGTGCGGCCAACACCAGTCTGAATTTCATCGAAGATCAGTAGAATGCCGTTGTCATCGCACAGTTTGCGCAAATGGCGCAGGAAGTCCGTTCCCTGCTCGCGAATGCCGCCTTCCCCCTGAATGGGCTCAATGGCGATCGCGGCCGTCTGCGGACCGATTATGGCAGCCAACGCTTCGAGATCACCTGCAGGCACCTGATCAAAGCCAGGGGCTTTCGGACCAAAGCCCTCCAGATACTTCTCCTGCCCGCCCGCTGCGATGGTTGCAATCGTCCGGCCATGAAATGCGCCTTCGAAGGTGACGATATGAAACCGTTCCGGATTGCCACGGTCATAATGGTAACGCCGCGCCGCCTTGATGCAGGCTTCCATAGCCTCTGCACCAGAATTCACCATCAAAACCTTGTCGGCGAAACTGCTTGCAGCCAAACGCTCGCCAAGCTTCTCCTGGCCGGGAACCTTGTGTAGGTTCGACACATGCCACAGCTTTTCTGCCTGTTCTTTCAACGCAGATACGAGATGAGGATGGCTATGACCCAGTGCGTTGACCGCAATTCCGGAACCGCAATCGAGGAATCGTCGGCCGTCATTCGTCACGAGCCAGACACCTTCCCCGTGATCGAACTCCAAATTCGATCTTGCGTAATTCCCGAATAGCGATGACGCCGAAGTCATATCATGTACTTTCCATCAATCTTATGAGTTGAAGAAGGGCTTCCAAGCTAACGCCGATGGAGTTTAAACCCTAAGCTGAAATGCAACGTGCCGCCCCGAAGAGGCGGCACGCGCATCAGCGACATATAGACCGTTTTGACAGGGATATGTCAATTGAAATGCCACTTTCCGGAGAGATTCGAAAAGTTACTTATCTGTTTACATTTGATGGGGAAAAGTCATTTCATCCCCAACTGCTTTTAGCCAACTTGTTGCCTCTGCAATTCCCGCTATTGTAATCTTCAACCTGTCAGACACGATATCTCGTGCAGGAATTCACTTGTAGGCACAACATCTGCCACAGTGGGGCGCGCCCTTCGTGCCCTAGTAAGAAATTAATGCCTGATGGCCTTGGGTCACAGTCTGGAGGTGCGGCAAAATGAGTTGGACGACCGAACGCGTAGAGCTTCTCAAAAAGCTCTGGAGTGAAGGACACAGCGCAAGTCAGATTGCTGGTGAACTGGGCGGCGTGACACGGAACGCGGTCATCGGAAAGGTCCACCGGCTGGGTTTGTCTGGTCGCGCCAAAACGACAACGACAACCAGCAAGGCAAAACGCCCACGGGCTGCCACAGCGACAGCTGCCCCACCGAAGGCAAAGGCCCCGACAAAGTCTCCGCAACCCGTTTCACAAGGCGCAACAGCGCTGAAGATGGAAGAAGATGTTGCTCCGGTTGCCGTGCCGCAAGCCAATCCAGAGCCGATTGCAGAACTCGTGCCGATCTCAGAGCGTGCGTCCATTCTCACCCTGACAGAGCGCACCTGCAAATGGCCGATTGGTGACCCAAGCACCGATGACTTTTATTTCTGCGGACGCCAGTCCGATGCAGGCGTTCCGTACTGCGCCCACCATTGTAAGGTTGCGTATCAACCCGTGAGTGACCGTCGTCGCGATCGCCGTCCACAGGTTCGCGCCGCATCGTAGAGTTTGCTGCAACTGAAACTCAAAAACCCGGCCTTGCGCCGGGTTTTCTTTTTGTCAGTTTCAGTTTGTAATGTTCAGGACGCAAACTGATCGTTGAAGGCGTAACCTGCCCCGCGCACGGTCCGGATTGGATCTTTGGCCTTACCCCTGTTCAGAGCCTTGCGAAGACGGCCAACATGAACATCAACTGTCCGCTCATCCACGTAAACATCGTGCCCCCAGACACCATCAAGCAGCTGTTCTCGTGAATAAACACGTCCCGGCGAGGTCATGAGAAATTCCAGAAGCCGGAATTCAGTTGGACCGAGATGGATTTCCTTTGAGCTGCGGCGAACCCGGTGGGTTTCGCGGTCCAGCTCAATGTCCCCTGAGCGCAGAAGATTGGAAACGACCTCGGGGCTTGCCCGGCGCAAAATGGCCCGAACACGTGCCATCAACTCTGGCACCGAGAACGGTTTTACAACGTAGTCATCAGCGCCGGTCGACAGGCCGCGAATGCGCTCGGATTCCTCACCGCGTGCGGTCAGCATGATGACGGGCAACAAAGCTGTTTCCTCTCGCCCCCGGATGCGTCGGCACAACTCAATTCCGGAAAGGCCCGGCAACATCCAGTCCAGCAAAAGAAGGTCTGGCAGGCTCTCGCGCAGGCGGAGGTCCGCTTCATCACCGCGCGCGCAGACTTCGACCTGATATCCTTCTGCCTCCAGATTATATTTTAATAGCAGGCTAAGCGGTTCTTCGTCTTCTACGATGAGTACCTTGGGCATTCCACGTCAGCTCCACATAGGTGCATCGGGCGACAAAAGCCGCCCTTTTGCTTATTCCACCGATACACTCATTTCATCAACACGCGGCCGGTCTTCCGGCAAACGCTCGCCCGTCACCATGTAATAGACGTTTTCCGCGATGTTGGTTGCGTGATCGCCGATCCGCTCGATGTTTTTCGCGCAGAACAGAAGGTGCGCGCACTGTGTGATGTTGCGCGGATCTTCCATCATGTAGGTCAGCAACTCACGGAACAAGGATGTGTAGATCGCATCCACTTCAGCGTCATTGTCACGAACTTTCACGGCAGCCTTGTCGTCATGGCCTGTGTAAGCATCAAGAACGCTCTTAAGCTGGTTCAGCGCCAACTCGGTCATATGCTCCACGCCAATCGCCAGTTTCTTGGAATTCATGCCTGCGTCGATTGCGATCACCCGCTTGGCAATGTTCTTTGCCATATCACCCACGCGCTCCAGATCATTCGCGATCCGGCCAGCTGACACGATTTCGCGGAGGTCTTTGCCCATCGGCTGGCGACGAGCGATGATCTCAATGAGGCGCATCTCGATCTCCTGAAGGAGGTCATCGAGACGCCGGTCCTGTTCGATTGTGGCGCGGGCCAGCTCAAGGTCGCGCGTGACGAGAGCAGAAACCGCGTTATTTACGATGGTTTCCGCAATACCGCCCATTTCTGCAATCCGGCCAGCGAGTGTCGACAGCTCGTTGTCGTAGGCACTAACGATATGATCTGACATACTATTTCCTTTTCAAAGCAATTCGGGGCACTGCCCGTCAGCCAAACCGGCCGGTGATATAATCCTGGGTTCGCTTGTCTTGCGGGTTCGTGAAGATGTCTTCCGTTTGCCCTTCTTCAACAAGAACACCGAGGTGGAAAAATGCTGTCCGCTGAGAAACCCGTGCGGCCTGCTGCATGGAGTGCGTCACAATCACGATCGTGTAGTTCTGACGCAATTCATCGATCAGCTCCTCCACCTTCGCGGTCGCAATCGGATCAAGTGCCGAACACGGCTCATCCATCAGAATGACTTCAGGGCTGACCGCAATCGCGCGGGCAATACAAAGCCGCTGCTGTTGACCGCCAGAAAGGCCGGTTCCCGGCGCATCGAGACGGTCTTTGACCTCTTCCCAAAGGCCAGCCTTTTGAAGGCTGGAGGCAACGATGTCGTCCAGTTCGGACTTGTTGGACGAAAGGCCGTGGATACGAGGTCCGTAGGCTATGTTGTCGTAAATTGACTTCGGGAACGGGTTTGGCTTTTGGAAAACCATGCCAACCTTGGCCCGAAGTTGAACTGGATCCACCTTCGGATCATAGATATCTTCGCCGTCAATCAGGATTTCGCCTTCAACGCGGCAGATATCGATTGTGTCGTTCATGCGGTTGATTGTGCGCAGGAACGTGGACTTGCCACACCCGGACGGACCGATAAAGGCAGTGACAGATTGCGGGCGAATGTCGATGTCGACATCTTTGATGGCGTGCGTATCGCCATAATAGACCTGAACATTCCGGGCCCGGATTTTGGTGTCAGTCATGGCGCTCACTTCGTCAAAATTTGGTACTTCGTTCATGGGTCTGTTTCCTTACCAACGGCGCTCAAACCGACGGCGCAAGATGATAGCCAGAATGTTCATGGTCAAAAGGAAGACCAACAGGACAATGATGCCGCCCCAGGCTTTTTCGTAGAAGGCAAAGTCGGCACGGGCTGCCCAGGTGTAGATCTGCGCGGGCATTGCCGAGTTTGGATCGATGAACCCCTGAACGATCCCGTCCGGATAGCCACGAGCCACAAAACCAACCATTCCGATCAGAAGGAGCGGAGCCGTTTCCCCCAGCGCCTGTGCGAGACCGATGATGGTCCCGGTCAAGATGCCCGGCATCGCCAAAGGCAGGACGTGGTGGAATACGGCCTGCATCTTGGAAGCCCCGATCCCCAGCGCAGCGTCACGAATGCTCGGCGGAACCGCCTTTAGAGACGCGCGGGTGGAGATAATGATTGTTGGGAGCGTCATCAAGGTGAGCACCAGTCCGCCGACCAGCGGCGCTGATTGCGGTAGGTGCATGAACTGGATGAAGACGGCCAGACCTAGAATACCGAACACAATGGACGGAACCGCGGCAAGGTTCGAGATGTTCACTTCAATGAGGTCTGTGATCTTGTTCTGCGGCGCAAATTCCTCAAGGTAGATGGACGCCGCCACGCCAATCGGCAGGGACAAGAACAGTACCACCAACATCATGAAGAAGGATCCGACCACGGAGGCACCAATGCCCGCTCCGCCCGGATTATCCACGCCGGAGTCAGCGCCTGTGATGAAATCCCAATTGAAGACATTCACGATGATGCCCGCCTTGACCAAGGCGTCCACAATATCGAGATCCGACTTCTGCAGGAACCGGCTGTCGGTCATATTCTCGCGGGTTACACGACCATTTATGTATCCGTCGACACGGGACGACGCTGCAAGTTCGAAAGCAACATTTTTCCCAAGTTGGTCCGGATTTTCTTTGTAGAAGGACCGAATGGTTCCGCCTGGTTTGCCAACAAGTCTGCCGATGGCATCCTTATCGAACGGGACAGAAATACCGCTTGCATCAAGTTGAGATTTCAAGGCTGAGATAAAGATGCTCTCATAGGCCTTGGTCTTGAAGAGTTCCTTTTCAGCAGCGTCATACTGCTCTTGTGTCAGCGTGAATTCCACCTTCATCACGGTGCGTGAAAATGCCGGCATTCCTTCGCTGATAATTGAGTAGGCAAGCACGACCAGAAAGAACAGGCCGATGCCAATTGCCGTCATGCCATAAGCCCGAAAGCGCTTTTCGGCAGCGTTCCGTATGCGGGTCAAATCATCCAGCGCATAGAGCGATTTGCCCTTGATCGCAGCCGGTGCGGTTGTTTCCGGAGAAAGAGTTGTCTCGGTCATCAGTCGTACTGCTCACGATATTTGCGCACGATGTAAAGTGCTACGAAATTCAGGCAAAGCGTTGCGATGAACAGGGTCATACCCAGTGCAAAGGCAACCAGAGCAACCGGAGATGCAAAGTCAGCATCACCCGTCAACTGGCTTACGATCTTGGCAGTCACCGTGGTCATCGCTTCGAAGGGGTTGAGGCTCAATCGTGCCGCCGCCCCTGCCCCGAGAACCACAATCATGGTCTCACCGATGGCACGAGAGGCCGCCAGCAGGATTGCCCCCACAATGCCTGGAAGCGCTGCGGGCAGAATAACCTGTTTCACGGTTTCCGACTTCGTGGCTCCCAAACCATAGGACCCATCCCGCATCGCTTGAGGCACGGCATTGATAATGTCGTCAGACAAAGAGCTGACGAATGGGATCAACATGATGCCCATCACAAGACCTGCGGTCATGACGGCGGTTCCAGCCTTCATGATGCCAACACCTTCGTCGCCAAAGACGGACAGAAGAAGCGGGCCAACCGTGAGAAGGGCGAAGAGGCCGTATACAATCGTTGGAATACCCGCCAGAATTTCCAGAAGTGGCTTGGCGATAGACCGGACCCGCGGGCTCGCATATTCTGAAAGGTAGACGGCGGCAAACAGTCCGATTGGAACCGCAACGGCCAATGCAACAACCGAGATGTAAATCGTACCCCATAGAAGCGGCAGGATGCCGAGTTCAGATGCGCCGCCCCGCTCTGAGAAACTGGGTGCCCAGGTCGTACCGGTGAAGAAATCCAGAGCTGGATAGAGCCGGAAGAATTCGTAGGTGTTGAACACCAGTGACAACACAATTCCAATTGTGGTCAGGATCGCGATAGAAGCCGCGCCGACCAACAATGCTCGAACGCCTTGCTCGACTGTGTTTCGGGCGCGGAATTCCGGGGTTGTTTCCTTCAGTCCCCAGAGCGCGCCGATGACGGCAATTGTTAGGACCACAATGGTCATGAACAGATTGCCGGTGGAGTTGAGAACCCGATATTCTTGAGCTGCCCGTAGGATCGGCTGCGTGATCTGGGACGTCACAATCTGGCCGGCGTCTTTCAGCCGCTGAGTCACATCTGCCACGTCCGCGCGTGCATTTCTGGCAAACTCTTCATCCATGTCACCTTGGGCAACAGCATTATCAAGGCCAGAGGCTGCACGATGAACTTCAGCCAAGACGAGGCCACGAGACGACCCTTCAGCGATCTCGCTGTCCGGGATCATACCGGACACGACGCCATTGACGTAGAATGGCTGAGCAAGCAGCCAAATTATCAAAATGATAAACGCTGGGACCGCTGCCTTCATGGCAACGTTCGTTCCGTAATAGGACGGAAGAGAATGCAGCTTTGATCGCTGCCCCCCTACGCTGGCCAGCGCGCGCGATCGGCCAACAGTGTAACTGATCGCAGCAAGTGCAAGCACGATCAAGACGAGCCAGAACAACGGCATTTGCATCCCCGCATGACTTTTAATTTGCCCCGAAAAGGGAAAGGGCGGCGATCACCACCGCCCTTTTAAAACAAGCCGACTGGCTTGAATTACTTCATGGTTTCTTCTGCAGAAATGGAAGCTTGGGTCGCTGCCAGCTCAGGGTCTGCAACCAAGCCATATTGAGCCAGAGGGCCTTGCGGGCCAGCGATTTCGTCAGCTGTGAAGAACTGAGCGTACTCTTTCAGACCAGGGATAACGCCGATGTGCGCCTTCTTGACGTAGAAGAACAGCGGGCGAGAAACCGGGTAAGTGCCAGTTGCAATGGTCTCGGTGGACGGTGCCACGTCAGACATCGTTGCAACTTTCAGCTTGTCGGTGTTGTTCTCGTAAAACGCCAGACCGAATACACCAACACCGTTCGGGTTGGAGTCGATGCGTGCCAGTGTCTCTGTGTAGTCGCCGTCAATGTCTACAGACTTGCCGTCTGTACGAACTGCAAGGCATGCGTCTTCAGCGTCGTCTTCAGACATTCCGCCGTCCATCATGGCTTTCATTGCGCCAGACTCTTCACAGCCAACGAGGAGAACTTTCTCTTCGAAGACTTCACGAGTGCCGTGCTTTGTGCCCGGGATGAAAGCAGCGATTTCGACGTCCGGCAGGGAAGCGTCAACTTCGGACCACTTGTTGTACGGGTTGTCAACGATCTGGCCGTCTTTCAGGACCTTCGGAGCAAGGGCATTGTGCCACTGTACCGGAGTGAAAGCAGTGAAGGCCGGGCCGTCTTTTTGAGATGCGAAAACGATCCCATCGTAGCCGATGCGAACTTCGATGATGTCAGTAACACCGTTTTCAGCACAGGCTTTGATTTCTTTTTCGCGGATTTTGCGGGAAGCGTTTGCAACGTCGATGGTGTTCTCACCAACGCCTTCGCAGAAGCGCTTCAGACCGGAAGAAGAGCCGCCGGACTCAACAACTGGTGTCGGGAAATCTGTGTTTTCACCAAAAGCTTCAGCAACGATGGAAGCATAAGGCAGAACAGTGGAAGAACCTGCAACCTGTACCTGATCACGTGCCTGAGCAGCACCAGCGAAGGAAACAGAAGCAGCGGCAACAGCGGCTACGCTAACGAGGGTCGTAAATTTCACTTGACCACTCCCTTTGAATGTCAAGGTTTTAAGATCAATCGGCGGGTTGTCAAAAACCCGAACGATGGCGCGACCGTAGACTTCGCACGTGAGACTTCTATGACGAATTTCTATCAGTTTTATGACAGTATAAGCTATTGATTTATAACAATTATTAAAACCTGATCCAAATCAGGCAGAGAATCCCCGTCATATTTGTGTCAAGCTCAGCAACAATTGCCTTTTCCACCAGACCTGGCAGAACCTGCATTTGCTTGCCCGGCTAAGCTACTGGCACCTCTATGCATACATTAAATGAAGTGAGTTATGGGAACTCGACAGTGAAGGTGGATCCCTCACCCGGTGTGCTGTTGACGTCCAATCGTGCGCGATGGCGCGCGAGAATGTGCTTTACGATGGCAAGCCCGAGGCCGGTTCCCTTCATCGCCCGACTGGAATCAACGTCGACCCGATAAAAGCGCTCCGTGAGCCGTGGCAGATGCTCTGACGCAATCCCTTCGCCATAATCTCGAACGCTCAGGGAAGTTCCACTCATGGATGAGCCATTATCCGATGATGCGATGCTCACCTCTACCCGCTTGCCGGACATGCCATATTTCAGCGCGTTTTCGACGAGGTTCTCCGAAACTTGTATCAACTCATCCCGATCACCTTTCACGACAACAGATGTTTCAGGAAACTGGACACTGATTTCCATATCCAGTTCACGCGCCAGTGGCGCCATGGCATCTGCCGTGTGACGCACAACTTCGACCAGATCGACGTCCTTGTCCGGCTTCACATGCGCTTTCAGCTCAATACGCGAGAGGGACAGAATATCATCAATAAGGCGGCGCATTCGGCCAGCCTGTTCAAACATGATGGAAAGAAACCGCTCCCGCGCATCTGGATCGTCTTTCGCCGGTCCCTGTAGAGTTTCAATGAAACCGGCAAGTGAAGCCAATGGCGTGCGCAACTCGTGGCTGGCGTTCGCCACAAAATCCGTCCGCATCCGTTCAAGTCGGCGTTGCTCGGTCATATCGGAAATCACGACAAGAACAAAATCCGGTATCGCTCTTCTTCCAGCAGCAACGCGATTGCCAGGCAGGTAAATCGGGGCAAGGCTCGCTTCATACCAAGCCTCGGTCGGCACCTTTTCCATCCAGACAATCCGTTCAGACGACGCCGAAGTCGCGACACGGTCAAATGCCTCCAGCAAGCTGGGCGCCCTCAGGGAAAAGGACAAGGGGTCGCCCACCCGACCTACACCGAAGGTTTTTTCAGCTGCTGCATTCATATACCGGGTGACGCCCTTGCCATCTGCAATGACGCATGGGCTCGACAGCGCATCCACCGTGACCTTCATTCCCGTTCCGGGCCACACCCGGCCAATTTCGCGGCGAGGCGCGAGGTTAGGCGGAGCGGGCTTTGAGCGCCGCGGTGTCAGAAGAATGGCGAGCGCCAATATGCAAAAGGCAGTCAATGCCGTCGATTCGGGAATGTCGTAACGCGCGACTGCAATGAGGCAGAGCACAGCACTTGCGATCAAAACCAGCCAAGCATCCCTGAGTTTACGATATGTCGTTGGTCTGTTGTCTTCTGGCAAAGTGCTGGGCGTTTGTTCGTTTTCCGATTCTGGCATTTACGCGTCACTCCCGCCAATCGGCCTTGCCCGACAATCCGCCTTACTTCGCTGTCTAATAAATAACATGCGGAATGAAGTCACTAATTTACTTTGAATAGGACGTTCAGTTACCACGGCTTCCATGTCACATACATGACAGAGTGCTGCAAATTTTGGTCAATCACTCGGTGCATATGCGTGAGGTCAGGCCCGTTTTGCCTCGCGGGCAGAATGAGACAGGTTTGCCAACATTAATGGCCAACCATTTTGACTATTCATGAAGTCGCGGAAACGCGCGCCATTTGGCCCATGGCGAATGAACTCGCTGTGAGAAATTTCAAGCCGGGTTCCTGTCTCCCCTGCAGATCGAAACTGGATCATCACACGGCTGGCGGCCAATGGATCGGCAATAGGCTCACAATTTGGCGCAACTTGCCACGAGAGCCGGAGAAAAAGAGGCGGTTCGATAGACAAGATAGTGCCCCACACCCTGTGCGCCCCGGAAGGTGCAAGCTCGTAACACACCCCGCCCGCATAAGGCTCGATGGCAACTTCGCTCACCGGTTCAGGTCGGGCCAGGTTGGAGCTGAACGGGCTGAACCACCAACGAGCTGGAGTATCCACCACCAACGCAAAAGCCGCATCCCGGGAAATGGGAAGAAAACACTCGAAGTCAATCTCGTCGCCGCCGCTCATGTGGTTTTGATCTCACCCCAAATTTAATGAGAAGGCCGGAAGAAACATCCCGAAAGGACTTTATCGCGGCTTGAACACCTAAATCGATTTAGCCGAATGGACGCATTTTCTCCTTTTTCATTATCATTTCTATATCACGCATCTCTTTTTCAACGGCTATTCCGTCTGCTGCCGGAAGTTTCACATTCCAACACTCATAATTGGCTGTTTTTTGATGACAGATCGAGGCGCTACATTGCATGAAAGAGTTAGTTTCAGGCCTAAAAAAAACCAACATCAATAGAGGTGACCGGAGTGCAACACGATCGACAGTTTGATCCGAACTATGGCTCGGCCGTGGAAGTCGCGGACGGCATACGTCGCTTAACGGCCCCCAACGCGAGCCCCTTCACCTTTCACGGCACGAACACATACCTCATTGGCACAGGTTCACTGACGGTGATTGATCCCGGCCCCGCTGATCCAAAACACATTGAGACAATCGTGAGCGCTGCTAAAGGTCAGAAAATTGACCGGATTTTGGTGTCTCATACCCATGTCGATCATTCGCCGGGCGCGATCCTACTAAAGGAGAGAACAGGGGCAACCGTCATCGGCTGTGGGCCGCATGTCCCAGCACGGCCGCTTGGGCTAGGTGAAACAAATGCGCTTGATGCCAGCGGCGACAAAACTTTCAAAGCAGACCACGAAGTTTGTGATGGCGAATTTCTCGATTGCGGTGGGTATAGGATCGAGCCCCTGTCAACGCCCGGCCATACCGAGAACCATCTCTGCTTTGCGATTTCCGGCAGCCCTTACCTCTTTTCAGCAGATCATGTGATGGCTTGGTCAACGTCTATAGTCGCCCCGCCGGACGGCAGTATGCGCGCTTATATGGCATCGCTAGACAAGATGCTGGAGCGCGGAGAGACCACCTATTTTCCCGGACATGGCGGACCAGTGCGCGATGCGTCAGCGTACGTGTCTGACCTCAAAGAGCATCGTCACAAGCGCGAAGCCTCAATTCGGGCAAGGCTCGGAAACGACCCAATCAGCATCTCGGATCTGGTTGACGCGATTTATGAGGATTTGCCACCCAATTTGAAACCGGCAGCCGCACTTTCTGTTTTTGCGCAGCTGGAAGACTTGGTGGAACGCCAGATTGCTAAAGCAAATCCTGACATCACGCTGACTGCCCGGTACTCGGCGCTATGAGGAACGCAAAAGAATAACGGGCGACCTGAGCGTTTCTTACCCTGCAAAGGTCTCAGGACCAAAGTCCTGTTCCGGCTCAATCGTGTCTTCGCCTTCGAAATAGGGTTTGAATCCGGGAACTGGTAATGTTCCTAGTTCATCATCGGAAACTTCAGATGCATTTTCCTCGTCAACCTCTTCTTCCTCGAGAACCGCTACTTGTTCCAAATCTCCATAAGTGGAGAGAAGGACCGCATCGACCCGGGCCAAGAGATTGCGAATACGTCCGGAATTTCCAACAAGATCGGGCAGGTCAACACGTGACACGGACCGGATGTCCATCAAGGCCCCCACGGGATCGGGCCGAATGCGGACGGCAACATCCGATGTGAAACCGAGCACCGGGGACCGGCTCTCCAGTTGAAGACGTGTCGCGGCATCCAGCAAATCCAGTGGCAGTTCGCTTGTCAGCGCCCAGCCCTCTTCTTTAGCTGCTTCATGCACGGCCGCATGTAACCGTGCAGGCGGTATCCGATAACGGCGCGGGACAATGTCCGGATAAAGCTGTCTCTGGAGCTCAGCCTTTGTCCCATCATCTTTGCTCAGCGCCGCTGGGGCTACGCCGCTCATGTGGCTGAACCAGTTTCCGATAACCGTGTTCAATGGATGGACGTCATTTGAAGTCACCATCTGGATCTGCGGCGGGTCATCTGGATTGGTCGCTAAATCAGGCACCGGCGGCGAAGTCCGGAAGAGTGCAAGCGTCGCAATCACCGGCGCAAGCGCGATCACGCCCGCCAAGACACCCCAAATGGCAGAGGCATATCCAAAGCCGCCGCGGGACCAAAGACCAGCCAGAGCCATCAACCCCAGACAAATTGCCCCCCAACCCAAAATGGCTGCGATCAGGACCGACAACAGCATTGTTGTGGGTTCCACCATTCCAAAACGTTGAAAAACAACCGCCAACAAACCGACAGGGATTGCCAGATTGCCAAGCAATCGGCTGTATTTTGCCGCTGTTGATCGATAGGCCGGGTAGAGTTTCATCTTCCGGAAATGTGCCATTGCTGATTTCAGACAAGGGTGAGTGGTACCATCACACCCGTTCAAACCGAAGAGAAAACTCGCAGATTTTGTGATCACCTACTGGGTTTAGCCTTTCGCCAAAAAGTCTAAAACCTGAGCAGAAAGGCCATTTTCGTGTGTGGGCCCTGCTCAATCTTCCTGGAAGTCACACAAATTTATCCGTTTTGGTAACAATGCGTTATCTGAATTGACTGGCAAATTTCTGAAAATAACAGCAATTTTATCGGTGTTAGATGGCGAAATATCTAATCGGACTTTTTTTCTCGTTTGCCACAGGATGGACTTAATCGAGGAGCAAAAGCCCGCGCATTGCAACCAACCAGGCAAAGAAGATGTCTGACAAAAAAGCTCAGTCCGCATCCATCGCTTCCTCCTCGAAGAAGCTCGAGAACCAATACAAGCCGGTGGGCATTCAGGCCATTACGGCCGCAGCCCTGTGTAATCGGGGTGCACCTGCGACTGCAAAATAAAGTCAGCGGTCTGGCGTAATGCCATTGAGCATTGTGACGTTTTCCGCTGCCCATTCTCGCTGCGAACACGCCTGACATAACCAAGCCGGATTTGTCCGGGCTTCGTTATTCTGCGTCCTTAGACCGACCTTTTATTCTGCAAGTCCGCCCTTCCACCGAAGCTAAAAAGCCGATGCGGACATGTCTGCCCGCATCAAAAACTGGCATCACCTTAAAGGTGCACATATCCCACGCGCGATGCGTCAGGGATAAAGACGGTCTTTCGCCCAGTCATCCGAAGGATGTTCCCGTCTGAAAACAATCCGGTCATGTAGCCGGAATGGCCGATCGTGCCAAAACTCAATCTCAGTTGGCTCCAAGCGAAATCCTGACCAATGGTCCGGGCGCGGAATTTCACCAATTGCGAATTTAGCGGTGTATTTCGCAACTTCCTTTTCCAGCGCAAAGCGACTTTCCAATGAACGGGACTGCTTTGACGCCCAGGCACCAATACGGCTGCCGCGCGGACGCGACTGGTAATACTCATCGGCCTCGTCATGCTCGACTACCGAGACCGGGCCACGAACGCGCACCTGACGACGCAGGCTTTTCCAGTGGAAGCACATGGCGGCCTTGGGCGTGCTTAACAACTCCCGGCCCTTGGCGCTTTCAAAGTTCGTATAGAAAACAAACCCGCGTTCATCGAAGCCCTTGAGCAAAACCATCCGGATATTTGGCATCCCGTCCGGGTCAACTGTGGACAGCGCTAAGGCATTCGGATCATTCAGCTCTTTAGCTTTTGCATCCTCAAGCCATTCTTCAAAAAGGAGAAATGGCTTTGATGCTTCGGTGAAGTCACCGTTTGTTAACTCTTCTGGCGAATGATTGTGGTCTGTCATGGGAACCTGTCGAAGGACTCGATGGCAATAGCCCTTGCCAGTATGGCGGGCGCGAAAGGTCAATTTATGCTTGGCAACATGTCATATACTGCGGCCAACCGAAAGATCCAGTGGCCTTCGGGAACAATCATCGGTGGAAGCCTGCTTCTGGCACTCGGACTGTCCGCATGCAGCGGCGTTTCTGTGCCTCTTGGAAGTGATGACGTTGAAACGCCCCTCCTGATCACCGGTTCAATCGAATCCGATTCAGATGTTGCCTATGCGGACATCGACAAGCGAGATCGCGAGATCATCTCCTTGACGCTCGATTCCGCGACGATTGATCCTGCAAATGCTGTTACTCCGGGTGAAACGCTGGTCTGGACCAATCCGGAAAGCGGGAATTCGGGCACAATCTCAGACGTCAACACGGCCTCACTCGCCGAAAATGGGTGCCTTGATTTCAGCACCACGGCAAACACGATTGCAGGCATCAAGATCTACCGTGGCACAGCCTGCCGCGACATCTCAAAACGTCTCGTCGTTACTGCACTGGCCGCCCTCAACGCTTGAATGTCCGCCCAATCAGGGTAAAAGGATGACAAAAGCTTGCAGCTTATTCGCGGCTGGTCTGGAATTTTTTCCTACCAATTCCGATATAGTGTTCAAGTCCAAGTAAAGGCCGGGCCCTTCTGGCGAACTGCTGAGAATAATCAGGCATGATCGAGGGAGCGGACGGTCCAACCCGATCGGGGTAAGTGAACATGCGCGATCCATATTCAGTGCTTGGCGTTTCAAAAAACGCCAGCGACGATGATATCAAAAAGGCCTTCCGCAAGATGGCCATGAAATATCACCCGGATCAGAACAAAGATGATCCGAAGGCGCAGGCGCGTTTTGCCGAGGCCAATCAGGCCTATGAGATCATCGGTGACAAAGCCAAGCGCTCGCAATTCGACCGCGGAGAGATTGATGCTGAAGGAAAGCAGAAATTTCACGCCCATGGTTTTGACGGCTTTAGTGGCTTTCGTGATGCAGGCGGTAGCCGAAGCGGCTTTGGTCAGCAGGGCGGCGGTGCCTTTGATGACATCCTGAGTGATATTCTAGGTGGATTTGGTGGCGGGCGCGGCGCGGGCGCGCGTGGCCCGGGAGCAGATGCAGCAGGTGGAGCTGGTCGCCAGCAACGTGCTGCCAAAACCAAAGGCAAGAATGCAGACCTGACAGCATCCGTCACGCTGGAAGATCTGGTGCGGGACGGCAAAGCGCAAGTTGCCCTCCCGTCGGGCAAAACCGTTAGCATCAGCATCCCGGCTGGAACGGTCGAAGGCGAGAAGATCCGGCTCAAGGGTCAAGGGCACCCATCCGCGACGGGTGGGCCCACAGGCGATGCCATGGTCGAAATCCGGTTCAAGCCCCACAAACTGTTTGAAGTGAAAGGCTCAGACCTTCTGCTGGATTTGCCGATTGCGCTTTATGAAGCCGTCCTTGGAAGCAAGGTCCGTACTCCGACGCTCACCGGCGCAGTAAACCTGACTATCCCGGAAGGCAGCTCAAGCGGCAAAATCATGCGCCTTAAGGGCAAGGGACTGCCGACGAAAAGTGGCGGGCATGGAGACCTTCTGGTCAAGCTCCAGATCGTATTACCGCCGAATCCGGATGGCGAACTGTCAACCTTGATGAAGGCCTGGCAGGAAGTGACGCCTTACAAGGCCCGCGGGCCAGAATTCGACTAAGTCCAGTTCCAAAAAGTCATAAAGCGCGGACCTTGGCCCGCGCTTTATTTTGTCTTCGCCAGACCCAAGATAGGCCCAAAATCAGGATGGGGCCAAAGCCTTCAGGCTTACAGGTGCAACGCTGTCATCGGGCACGAAAAAGTCCGGTGCGAGGTTCTGGCTTGGGTCAACCCGATACCCATCAAAATCTGTGACACCCCGGCTGGCAAGGAACGTATCGTCAATCAAAAACTGACCGGTGAGCTCGCGCGACGGCGAGGTGAAGATTTCATAGGCCGCATCAGCCAGAATGTCCGGCGTCCGGCTTTGCCGCATCAACGTGTCACCGCCGATGATATTCTTGATCGCCGCCGTTGCGATGGTTGTACGTGGCCATAGCGCATTGACGGCAATGCCCTTGGAGCGCAATTCCCCGGCCAAGCCCAGCACCACAAGGCTCATCCCGTATTTGGCGATCGCATAGGGCGTGAAGGGGGCAAACCATTTTTCCTGCATGTGGAGCGGTGGGGACAGCGTCAAAATATGCGGATTGTCCGACTTGGCCAAAAACGGCGCAGCAAACTTGCAGCACGCCAGCGTCCCGCGTGTGTTGATCTGATGCATCAAGTCAAACCGCTTCATGTCGGTCTGCGCCAAGGGCGTCAGTTGAATGGCGCTGGCATTGTTGACCAAGATATCGAGGCCGCCGAAGTGGTCTGCAGCCTTTTGCATGGCTGCTTCCACCGAGGCTTCGTCGCGCACATCCACCACCAGCGGAAGCGCCTTGCCGCCAGCAGCTTCCATTTCTTCGGCTGCCGTATAGATCGTGCCTTCAAGTTTTGGATGTGGGTCGGCTGTTTTGGCAGCGATCACCACATTTGCACCATCTATTGCAGCTCTCAGGCCAATGGCCTTGCCGATCCCTCGTGAAGCACCGGTGATAAAGAGGGTTTTGCCCAAAAGTGTCATGTCATGTCTCTCTGTTATCAGGTGCTATTTGGCTTTTTTGGTCATGAAGGCTTGGAAGGCCGCAATTGTCTCAGGTGCAGTCAAGCGGCTGGCGAAGATTTCTGCCTCTTCCTCAACCCGTTGCTCCAATGGTTTTGTGTCACCCCATAGGAGTTTTCGGGACAGGCGCATCGCCTCTGACGGTTTGGCTGCAATTTCGAGGGCGCAGGCTTTTGCAACAGCTTCTGCGTCATCAACGACTTCGTTTACCAGTCCGGCTTTTTCCGCTTTTTCAGCAGAAAAGGTCTTGCCGAGACACAGAAGTTCAAAGGCACGTGCGTGCCCCATGAGCATGGGCCCCAGAAGGCTTGAACCAGCTTCCGGCACCAATCCCAAATCCACAAAGGGTGAACGGATGATCGCGTTGGGGGCAGCGAACACCATGTCACAATGCATCAGCAACGTGGTGCCAATGCCGATGGCAACACCATCTACAGCAGCGACAAGCGGCTTTTCATTCCGGGCCAAAGCTCGCAAAAACCGAACAACCGGCGTTTCGCTCATTTCAACTTTGCCTGCATAAGACAGGAAGTCGCTAATATCATTGCCACCGGTAAACGCCCCCGGATGTCCGCAAATCAGCTGACATCTGACACTTTCATCGTCGTTGACCGTCTCAAACGCCTCGGCCAAAGCCGTGTACATTTCACCCGTCAGGGCGTTTTTCTTTTCCGGCCTGTCGAAGCGCAGAATGCGCACACCGCTTTCAAGTGATTGACTGATCATTCTGGTTCCTGTCTCAGGCTCACGACGCCAGTGCGTCCGGGTCGAAATTCAAGATGCTGTCGGCAGAGGACAGAATGTCCTCTTTGAGCCCGGCCACTTCTCCCAAAAGGGTTGCGCAGTAATTGCGCGCCAATAGCGCTCGAAGGCTGCGGGCTTTCGGGTTATCCATCCCGGACCTGAGCGCTCCCTTGGTCAACAAGGCACCGCCAAGTGTAACACCCGCCAACCGTAAGAAGGGTGTCGCACCTGCCAAGGCATCGTTCACCCGACCTTCTGCTTGTGCAGACAACATCCAGTCGGTTGCATCTTCCAGATCCGCCAAAGCAGCGTTCAGGCGAGCGCCTGCCGTTCCAAGATCATCCCGATTGGACTGGATTGCCTCATCGGCAACCTCCCTGAGTTCCTGAATGAACCCACGCACATGATCACCGCCAGACAGCGGCAGTTTGCGCATGATCAGATCAATCGACTGAATTCCGTTGGTGCCTTCATAGATCGGCGCAATGCGAGCATCCCGCAGATGTTGGGCGACGCCGGTTTCCTCAACATAGCCCATGCCACCATGGATCTGGACACCAATAGAGGCGACCTCGACGCCGAAATCCGTCGAAAGCGCCTTGGCGATTGGTGTCAGAAGACCCGCACGCTCTGACCAGAATGTTTTTTGGTCCCGGTCGGTTGCAGTGTTCGCCATATCAATAGCATGCGCACAGGCATAACAGATGGACCGAGCCACTTGCGTCCGCGCGCGCATTCCAAGCAGAGACCGCTTGATGTCCGGATGGTGGGCAATCGGGGCCATACCCTCTTCTTTTTGGCCGGGGACGCGGCCTTGTTTGCGCTCCATCGCGTAGGCGTAAGCGTCCTGACAGGCCCGCTCGGCCACTCCAAGACCTTGAACGCCAACCGCCAGCCTTGCGTTGTTCATCATCGTGAACATGCAGGCGAGGCCCTTGTTTTCCTCACCGATGAGCCAACCGATAGCCCCATCATTGTCGCCATAGATCATGGTGCAGGTCGGGGAACCATGAATACCCATCTTGTGCTCAACACCTGCGCAGCGAACATCATTGCGGTCACCAAGAGATCCATCTTCGTTGACCAGAAACTTTGGAACCAAAAACAGCGATATACCGCGCGTGCCGGCTGGAGCATCCGGCAATCTTGCAAGCACAAGATGGACAATGTTGTCCGTCATGTCGTGCTCGCCATATGTGATGTAAATCTTCTGCCCGAATATCCGATAGGTGCCGTCTCCAGCACGCTCAGCCTTGGATTTCAGGGCATTAAGGTCTGACCCGGCTTGCGGTTCGGTCAGGTTCATGGTGCCCATCCATTCGCCGGACACCAGTTTTTCAAGATAGGTCGCCTTTAGCTTATCCGAGGCGTGCTTTTCCAACGCCTCGATCGCACCGATGGTCAGTGTCGGCCCAATAGCAAAAGCCATGGACCCTGAGTTCCATAACTCAAGCGCTGCGGTGGATAGCATTTGAGGCAACCCCTGCCCGCCTGCACTCTCAGGAGAGGACAGCCCGTTCCAGCCACCTTCGATCCAACGGTGATACAGCTCTTTCCATCCCGGCGGCGTAGAGACCTCACCGTCCTTCAGAGGAGTGCCGTGCGTGTCCGCCACCTTGTTCAAAGGGGCGATTTCCTCAGATGCGAACCGGCCGGCTTCTGTTAGAATTGCATCTACAAGATCGTCGGCCAGATCAGGATAGACCTCTTCGGATTGCAAGTCTTTCAACCCGCAGACCTCCCGCAATGTGAAGGCGATTTCCTCAACAGGTGCGCGATACACGGCAACCCTCCCCTAGCTTTTCAGGCCTGTTTTGATCTGCCCGATTATTGTGTTTCCAAGAGACGTCTTGACCTTGGAGCATCCGCGCCGCACAAGGCGAGATGGCTGACTTTGATTTCAAAGTACCGCCGTTTACGTAAACGTCAACCCTAGACCTGAGAAGAATGTCAGGTACGGCCCTTCGGCCACGTTTTCGGAGCGAAAGATGAAGCGTTGGACTATCAGCAGCCAGTCAGAGAATGAGCTGGACACAGCCATGCTGAGCACCGTTTCAACGGCCCTGAAGGCTGGAGACTTGGTTGGCGTTCCGACTGAAACGGTCTACGGGCTTGCCGCAGATGCGTCTAATCCTGAAGCTTGCGCGCGTATTTTCGAAGCCAAGGGGCGTCCGCAATTCAATCCGCTCATTTCCCATGCCGATACGTTGGAGACCGCGCGCCAACACGGTGTGTTTAATGCAAAGGCAGACCGGCTTGCAGCGGCTTTTTGGCCGGGCCCTTTAACACTTGTTCTGCCAAAACGGGAAACGTCCTCGATCTCTGATTTGGCAACGGCAGGTCTGGACAGTGTCGCCCTTCGTGTTCCGGCAGGTGCCGTGATGCGGGCACTTGCGGCTGAAACCGGATGCCCGCTTGCTGCGCCCAGCGCCAACCTTTCCGGCAAGATCAGCGCTACGACTGCAGATGATGTCATTGCAGATCTCGGCTCGTCTGTTGCCCATGTCATTGATGCTGGCCCCTGTCCGGTGGGTGTTGAATCTACAATTATCGCTTGCATTGACGATCAGGTGCGTTTGCTGCGTCCCGGCGGCGTACCAGCAGAAGATATTGAGTGTGTTTTGGGCCATCCACTCGACGTTGTTCGGGCTGCAAATGACACCAACCCGCAAGCACCCGGGATGCTCACGTCTCATTACGCCCCCGGTGCCAGGGTGCGGTTGGAAGCTGATCACGTAGAGGCAGGCGAGGCTCTTCTCGCATTTGGGCCAGCATCGCTTCCCGGTGCGGACACAGCAAATGCAGTCTTCAATTTGAGCGAAAACGGTGATCTTCGTGAAGCCGCCACACGGCTGTTTGCCGGATTGCGGGCGCTTGATGCCTCAAAGGCCCAAACAGTTTGCGTGCAACATATACCGCAAGAAGGTCTTGGAGCTGCCATTAACGACCGCCTCCGCCGTGCGGCAGCGCCAAGATAAGGCAGCCTTTTTTCAGAGGTTAGTTTCCGTTAACGCATTTTTCTCAGACACAACTCTTAGGTTACATCTCGAATATCACCCCTGATTGCAATCCAGACAACAGGGTGAATTGACAAATAGAGTATCGTGAATTCCCAAGTCACTGTGGTCACTTAGCACCAGCATTCTTCTTCACCTTTGTCTAACTGCCCCCAAAATCCAAGTTTATGCACATGTGGCCTGCACGGTAACAGTAAGTCACTCCTCCTACCGCCCGATTTTCCGCTAATGTTGTTCCTAGAGATTGGGAATGCGGCGGACCTCCCTACGAGCCTTTGGAGCTCGCACCTCACAAGACCCTGACACCACGGTGCGGGGTCTTTTTTTGTCTGATGGTCCAAAGTCCATATGTCCGACAGACGACATCCCTTAGCAAATTGTCTTACGTCTCCCATTGATCAGGCATGTTGACACTGTTGCGTCTCAGAGGCTCTGATGGCGGCAATCTGTTTCCCGAGTTCATGGATTCTATCTTTTGTCGACGCTCCTCATTCAGCATCCTTCTTATCTCGACCACCTCACTCCTGTTGGGCATCCCGAACGCCCGGATCGTCTGCGCGCTGTGGACCGCATTTTGGAGCACGAGAAATTTCAACCGCTCGAGCGAGACATAGCCCAAATCGGTCGGATTGAAGACATCGCCCGCGCGCACCCGATGTCCTATATCGACGACCTGCATAATCTGGCGCCAGAAGAAGGGCTTGCACGCGTGGATGCAGATACCACCCTGTCGCCGGGGTCATGGGAGGCAATTTTGCGCGGAACCGGTGCGGCCTGTCAGGCAGTCGACGAGGTCGTTTCAAAGAAGGTCAATAATGCCTTCAGCGCCAGCCGCCCGCCGGGACACCATGCCGAAAAAGACAGGTCCATGGGCTTTTGCTTCTTCAACAATGCTGCAGTAGCAGCGCGCTACGCCCAAAATGTTTATGGCCTTGACCGGGTCGCGATCATTGATTTTGACGTCCATCATGGCAACGGGACGCAGGACATCTTCTGGAACGACCCCACTGTAATGTACTGCTCCACCCATCAAATGCCGCTCTATCCCGGCTCTGGTGCTGCCAATGAGACCGGTGAAGCTAATACAATCGTCAATGCGCCGCTGAGCGCCGGAGACGATGGCACCATCTTCAAGGAGGCCATGGAAACTGTCATCTTGCCACGGCTTGAAACCTTCTCGCCGGAACTCGTGATCATTTCGGCCGGTTTTGATGCCCACTACCGCGATCCGCTCGGCGGGCTTAATCTCGTGGAAGCCGACTTTGCCTGGGCGACCCGTGCCTTGATGGATATCGCTGACAAAAGCTGCGATGGGCGTGTCGTCTCTCTTTTGGAAGGTGGCTACGATCTGGAGGGGCTTGCACGATCGGTTGCCGCTCATGTCATCACCTTGATGACCGGATAGCCATTAAAAACACTGACACGTTTTATGCACGGCGGTTTTCATGCGCACTCTTGACTGGAGGCGGCAGGCAAGCGACGGTCTGCGCTCCATTTATAAAGTCAAATCCCGAGTCTGATTGCCCATGTCCGAGACATCCGCCGCCGCTGACATCCCCACTCTCTCTTTTGAAGACGCCCTGAGACAGCTCGAAACGATTGTAAAGGAGCTGGAACAAGGCAACGTTCCGCTAGAACGCAGCATAGAGATGTATGAACGCGGATCGGCGTTGCGCAAACACTGCGACAAGCTTCTTCAAGCCGCTGAAGCAAAAGTTGAGAAGATCCAGCTGGACAAGGATGGCAATGCAGCCGGCAAAACCGATCTGGATGCCGAAACCGTTTAAAGGCGGTTGAACCTCTACTTAGCTTAGCTCATCGTCCTCCCCGATCCGCGTTCGCACTGTCTGGACGAAATGAGTTTGGCCAGATTATTGTCTTCCAATGACATGGGTTTCGATTGACGACGAGTTTCAGCTTCTGGAGGCGATCCAGAAGTGCGCCACATCTCCTGACGCTTGGGAGATGGTTTTGGAGCAGGTTGGTTCTGCTCTTGGCGGCACACCCTACCTTCTGGAGGTAGGCGTGGATGCTGAACTGGTCGGCAGCTTTTCCAAACGCGAACCTTTCGCAGCGCTGGCCACGTATCTCGCCCAAGGAAAAATCGAAAGCGGTGTTAGTCCACTTTCCTTCCTGATCCATGAAGCCCCGCTCAACTATCTGTTCTGCAAGTCCCGAATACTCACCGCACGAGGCGACGACAGCACAACCGACGAGCGATTTGTCCATTTTGAAAATCAGGTCGGATTGTTGACACCGGTTTGGCGGCCTGTTCGCAAGACCGTCATTTTTGGAATCCTGTTTGACTCACTGCCCGAGCCAGAAAGCCAGAGGGCAATGGTGCGCGCGACCTTCTTGAGGCTGGCGAAGACCATCAGTTCCACATTGTCCACTAATGCCAGTTTTGAGACGGTCCGCTCGATTAACGGCCTTTTGAATATCCAACTGGAGACCGCCCATCATTGCTCGGCATTGGTGGATGGAGATTTGCGTCTCATTTCTGCGTCGCCCCCTTTCCGCCAGTTGCTCGCCGATGGCACACTGTTCAGCCTGAAGGAAGGCATTCTTTCGGTTCATGACCACGGGGCGGAAAACCTGCTGGCGAAAGCGGTCAGCGGATCACTGACAAAAACTGCCAAAGGTCGAAACCGAAAGCTGGATGCTGCCAATCCACAAGCGGTTGTCATACCCGACCCAACAAATGGCCTACAGGCCAGGGTAACCATCACCCATCTTTCACAATCCGAATTGCGCCTGTCCGGGACCGAACCGCCGCTGTTGCGGATAGAGGTGAAAAATCAGCGCCCGCTTTCAAAAGAGGTTATGGCGCTACTCAGTTCGTCCTACGGCTTGTCACAACGCGAGGCGGAGCTGGCATATCTCTTGGCAACTGTCGGCTCAACACCAGAAATCACCGAACAACTGGGAATAACCCGAAATACGGTGAAGACCCATTTGCGGAAGGTTTTCGACAAGACCGGCACGCAGTCCCAACTAGAGCTGGCCAATCTACTTCACCAAATGGGACAGCTTTTCGACTAAGAGCGCAAAGCCAATCGACTGGCATCCAGCCAAAAAAAAGGGCCGGAAACCGGCCCTGAAGTCAATCACTGTGCACGTGGCCCCATCGACCACGATCCATTTACTATGACAGTTCGCGGACAAATACATCACCCAAATGGGTGATTTCCCGGTTTAATTTTGGTTTCAGATAAAAATCCTTACAACCCATCGATTAGCTTCACCTATGACCTATGTAATTCTCTCAGGGCCAATGCCTCGAAGTTTGCACAGTTGGATTGCATGGTGTAAGCGTGCCCGCTTAAATGACCCTTTGGAGCTGATAGCCGCGTGACTTCCAAGCCTCACACCCCTCTTCTGGATCAGATCAAAACCCCTGCCGACATGCGCTCTCTTTCAGAAAGCGAGTTGATACAGCTGGCGGATGAATTGCGTGCAGAAACGATTGACGCCGTGTCCATGACCGGTGGGCATTTGGGGGCTGGCCTTGGTGTTGTCGAACTGACAGTGGCAATCCACTATGTTTTCAACACACCAGAAGACCGGCTGATCTGGGATGTTGGGCATCAGTGCTATCCGCATAAGATTCTGACCGGACGTCGAGACCGTATTCGCACACTGCGCCAGAAGGACGGCTTGTCCGGCTTCACCAAGCGAGACGAGAGCGAATACGACCCATTTGGCGCTGCGCACTCCTCCACTTCAATCTCTGCAGGCCTCGGTATGGCTGTTGCGCGTGACCTCAAGGGCGGCGACAACAATGTCATCGCCGTGATCGGGGACGGTGCCATGTCAGCTGGCATGGCTTATGAAGCGATGAACAATGCTGGGTCACTGGATTCGCGACTGATTGTCATCCTGAATGACAATGACATGTCTATTGCACCGCCGGTTGGGGCCATGTCTGCCTATCTGGCTAAGCTGGTTTCCGGACCGACCTATCAGTCCTTGCGCGGCGCGGCGAAAAATTTCGCAAAGAACTTTCCAAAACCGCTTCAAGAAAAGGCTGCTAAGGCTGAGGAATATGCTCGTGGTTTTTGGACGGGTGGAACGTTGTTTGAGGAAATGGGCTTTTATTATGTCGGTCCGGTCGACGGTCATAACCTTGAGCACCTGCTGCCGATCCTGAAAAATGTTCGTGACACGCATAACGGCCCGGTCCTCATTCATGCGGTAACGCAAAAGGGCAAAGGCTATGCCCCAGCTGAAGGGGCAAAGGACAAATATCACGGCGTAGCCAAATTCGATGTCATCACTGGCAAGCAGGCCAAGCCGAAGGCAAATGCACCGAGCTATACGAATGTCTTCGCCACGTCCTTGATCAAGGAAGCCGAGCACGACGACAAGATTGTCACTGTGACGGCCGCGATGCCGGACGGAACTGGCCTCAACCTCTTCCAGGATGCATTCCCGGACCGCACATTTGACGTGGGGATTGCCGAGCAGCATGGGGTGACCTTTGCCGCCGGGCTGGCCACGGAAGGGTACAAGCCGTTTTGTGCCATCTACTCCACCTTCCTTCAGCGCGCCTATGATCAGGTTGTGCATGACGTTGCCATTCAAAACCTGCCGGTCCGTTTCCCAATCGACCGCGCGGGACTGGTGGGTGCTGATGGCCCAACCCATGCGGGCTCATTTGACACGGCTTACCTAGCCTGCTTGCCGAACTTCGTTGTTATGGCAGCGGCGGACGAAGTTGAGCTTCGGCACATGGTGGCAACAGCTGCCGCCTATGATGATGGTCCTATTTCCTTCCGCTATCCACGTGGAGAGGGTGTTGGCCTTGACATGCCGGAGCGCGGTTCGGTTCTTGAAATCGGCAAGGGTGTTGTGCGCAAAGAAGGGAGCAAGGTTGCTCTGTTCTCCTTCGGAACGCGCATGGCTGAATGCCTGAAAGCTGCGGAAGAACTGGACATTGCGGGCCTATCCACCACCGTGGCCGATGCCCGGTTCGCAAAACCTCTCGATGTGGATTTGCTCTTGCGACTGGCGCGCGAGCATGAAGTGCTCGTGACCGTGGAAGAGGGCTCTGTTGGCGGATTTGGCAGCCATGTGCTTGGAATGCTTGCTCAGCATGGTGCCTTGGACAAGGGGTTGAAAATTCGGACGCTTTGCCTGCCTGACCGTTATATCGATCAGGGCAAACCGGATGGCATGTACGAAGAAGCTGGTCTTTCTGCTGCAGGCATCATGAAAACCGTGTTTGAAGCATTGGGCCGCGACGTTATTTCCCCATCCCAAACAGCCTAAGTACCGGCTCTTGCGAGTTTTGTAGTCATGCCAAGCAGTTATGCACCAGCTCGGGGTTCACTGCATGAGTTATGCATTTCAATTGATTGACAAACGCTGCGGCAACTGAAAATGCTGATCTGAACCAAGGACATGCGCCGGCAATTTGTCGGCGCTTTTCCTTTTGTTTTCAGGAGACCGCAAATGGGCCAATTGTTAGCCCCAATCTCGGCATTGCTGTTGTCCGTCGCGCTGTTCGTTTTCGGCCACGGCCTTCAGTCTACACTGCTGCCTCTCGCGGCATCAGCCGCTCAGTTTACCGATCTCGAGATCGGTGTCGTGTCTTCTGCTTACTTTGTCGGCATGGTGCTTGGCTGCTTGGGTGCGCCACATCTGATCCTTCGTGCCGGCCATATCCGAACCTATGCAGCTCTGGTTTCCCTGATGTCGGGCGCGGCGATCCTCCATCCGGTTCTGGTTGATCCGATCTCTTGGTCCGTCATCCGCGCCATTTCCGGTTTCTGTCTTGCCGCGTTCTACATGATTATCGAAAGTTGGCTGAACGAGCGAGCCACGAATGAGAACCGCGGTACCATCATGTCGGTTTACATTGTGGTCCTGTTTGGCTCGACAATGATCGGACAGGTCTCCATATCGGCGATGGATATCTCTTCCTTTGTTCCCTTCGCTGCTGCCTCTGTCATGGTCAGCCTTGCGGTGATGCCGGTCGCACTAACGACAACCACGCAGCCCGCGCCTATCGCTCTGGTTCAATTCCGCCCGATCAAACTCTACAAGAACTCTCCGGCAGCCTTGGTCGGCAGTATGATGGTTGGAGTTGCAAACGGCACGCTATGGACCCTGACCCCGCTTTACGGCTCTCAAATCGGCTTTAATACGGAACAAGCTGCCTTCTTTGCCGCGGCCATCATCGCCGGTGGCATGCTGTCGCAATGGCCAGCTGGTAAACTCTCGGACATGATGGACCGCCGTATCGTCTTGATGGGCCTTGCGGCCCTGACAGGTGTTTCATCCGTGGCCATCTGGTACTTCAGCCCAACGGCTTTCTACGCTGCAACCGGAATGGCACTTGTCATCGGCATCTTCTCTCAGCCTGCATACGCAATCGCTGTTGCGCACGGCTTTGACTATGCGGACCCAGAGGACTTCGTGGAAACCTCGTCGGGCCTTCTGCTCGCTTTCGGGATAGGCTCAATTGCAGGCCCGCTGTTTGCCTCCGTCATGATGCAAAAAATGGGACCGGGCGGGTTGTTCGCAATGGTGGCGGTTGTTGAGGCGCTGCTCGTCGTCTTCCTTGTCAAACGTATCCTGTCCCGCGAAGGCGTTGCTGCGGACGACAAAACAGACTTCGAATACTCAACTACAGCGCAAGTCGGTTCGGTCATCACGCCCGAGCCGCTTGACGTGGAAGCAGACAACGTCATTCCGCCGGAAGAATTCCCAGCCTATGAAGACGACATCTACAACTTCGACACAGTTGAAAATGAAGAGGATACAGACGGCTCCGAAGGCGTAGAAGCTATGGCCGAGACAGCGGACGCAAAGGATGCTGACACCGACACTGCGAAGCCGGAGAAGCCCTCCACGACCGGTTCGCCATTTCGGTGAAAAGCTGACCGGCTGCGGCAATTCGGTGCTCGACGTCCCGCGTAAAAACGACCATATTCGCGGCCATGTCCTCGACCAGCTCAACAATATTGCCTGCCCTGCGCACCGAACGCACACCACTTGTGTTGCTTGCAGCGCTCGGCATTGTTGTTCAGGTATTGGTGATTTCGCTGGGCCTTGCCACGTCACACGCCAACGCTGATGCTTTTGGACAGTTATGCGAACCTTCCAAGATGGAGGGCACCAGCCCTTCAGGTGGACATGCTGATGACGCCTGCGTGTGTGGTCCTGTCTGCCCGCACGGTGTCAAACTGCTGCCTCTCCCCGTCCACCTGTCATCGGCGCAAGATCCCAAGTATATTTCTACTGACAATTTTCCGAATGTTTGCGAAACTGAAACTGTTTACTCGTTAGAAAACAAGTCGATCCGCGCACCACCTTGCGTAACACCGTAATTCAAACGACTGACACTCTAATCTAACAGACGAGTAAATACATGACACTCTTCAAGACAATCATGGTCGCCGCTGCAATTTCTATGACTTCCGTATCTGCATATGCGGAAGAGGTAAAACTGGGTGATCTTACACTTTCAAATACCTGGACGCGCGCAACTCCTCCAAATGCGAAAGCTGGTGGTGGGTTTGTCACCATCACCAACAATGGCACTGAAGCGGATCGCCTGGTGTCGGCAGCGTCGGACGTCTCCAAACGCGTCGAAATTCACGAAATGGCTGTTGCTGACGGCGTGATGAAGATGCGCGAACTGGAGAACGGTATCGAGATCCCGGCGGGTGAGACCGTTGTTTTGAAGCCCGGCGGCCTCCACATCATGTTCATGGGATTGAATGGCAAGTTTGAAGAAGGCCAAGATGTCGCGGTTTCGCTGACTTTTGAGAACGCAGGAAGTGTGGACATTGACCTTTCGGTCGCAGCCATGGGCGCGAAGAAAATAAACCATGACCACGGTCATAGCCATGACCATGGGGATGGCCATGGTCATGATGGGCACAAGCACGACGACCATAGCGGTCACGGCAAGAACTGAGGGCGCAATGTCAGGAATGAAAATCCTGCGACTTGGAGCTTGGGCGGCGGTAGCCGTCCTTGCTGTCGCATCTGGTGTTCTGGTGTATCAACAGACCACTTCCGGTCCGGGCGGATCTGAACTTATTGATCCCGTTGCAACAATCGGCGGCCCCTTCGAGCTTGTCCGTGGTAATGGAACCCCGGTAACAGACGCTGACCTGTCTGACCGCCCGAAGGTGATGTTCTTTGGCTTCACTTACTGCCCGGACGTCTGCCCCACCACCTTGTCTGAAGTGCAAGGCTGGATCGACACGCTGGGACCGGACGCTGACAAGCTTCACTTTGCCTTTGTCACGGTCGATCCGGAGCGAGACAAGCCGGAAGTGATCAATGACTATGTTGCCGCATTTGATGATCGCATTATGGCCTTGTCCGGCTCCGTGGAGCAGATTGAAGCAGTCACGAAGGCTTATCGTGTCTACGCCAAGAAAGTTCCTCTTGACGACGGCGACTACACGATGGACCATTCAGCTGCTGTTTTCCTGATGAACAAGGACAACAAGTTCGTTGGAACGATCGCTTATGGAGAAGCAGAAGACACTGCGCTTGCAAAGCTGAAACGCCTGATTGCCAGCG
>NZ_GL476300.1:129754-142792 GCF_000148725.1 Roseibium sp. TrichSKD4
TCGAGCTTGGCCATTTCGAAACACGGGCCAGAGCACGCGATGCCGTGCTTCGTGGGACGGTCTATCTAGACGGCGCTCCTGCCAAAAAAGCCTCCCAGAAGGTACTGGACCCGAAGCAAATCTCTGTTCGGGACCCGGCGGCCCGGTATGTTTCGCGCGCGGCGCTCAAGCTGATCGCCGGGCTGGATCACTTCGCTGTTGATCCGAAAGACCGGATTTGCCTCGATATTGGTGCGTCGACTGGCGGGTTTACCCAGGTTCTTCTGGAACGTCGGGCACAGCGCGTTCATGCCATTGATGTAGGGCATGACCAGCTGCACAGCACATTGAGACGCCACCCGAAGGTTTCCGTTCGCGAAAAGCTGAATGCGCGGGACCTGACTTCCGCCGACTTGGAGGGGGACGCCCCTAGCCTGATTGTCTCCGATGTCAGCTTCATATCGTTGAAACTTGCTCTTCCGCCCGCTCTTGAGCTGGCTGCACCGGGTAGCGAAGCGGTTTTGCTGGTCAAACCACAGTTTGAGGCTGGTCGCGACAAGATTGGCAAGGGAGGCCTTGTGGACCCTGCTGTTGCCGAGGAGGTTGCAGAGACCTTGAGGACTTGGCTGGAAGCCCTGCACGGTTGGAACACTGCCCCCCTTACTCCCTCTCCGGTTCTTGGCGGAGATGGCAACAAAGAGTGGCTGCTTTATGGAAAAATGACGTTGTAATGCAGTGAGCCTTGTGTCCCGATCCATTCGGGGCTATCGCTCGCTCATGACCCAGACAGAGCTTACCATTAACAGCCTCGGCCATCGCGGTGATGGCATTGTTCACTCCGAAACCGGCCCCATCTTTGTTCCCGGAGCCTTACCCGGTGAAACCTTTACGGCTGTTCTTGACGGTACCCGTGCCAAGAACGTCCAAATCACCAAAGCGAGTGAGAACCGCATCGCTCCTGTCTGCCGTCACATCAACACATGCGGTGGCTGCAGCGTGCAGCATTTGGCTGCCCCAGCCTATCTTGCGTGGAAGCGTGAGCTTGCCATTAAAGCGTTGGCGGACCGTGGTATTGAGCACGATGTAGAGGCGGTTCTGCCCTGCACTCCCGGCTCTCGGCGGCGCGCTGTTTTCTCGGCTACCCGTGCCGGGCGTCACACATTGTTGGGCTATCATGAAAAGGCCAGCAACCGTCTTGTCGACATCAGCGAATGCCCGGTTCTGGATCCGTCCATCACAAAGGCTCTGCCAGACCTTAAAAAGCTGGCCGGGGGCCTGTTGCCAAGCAAGGGCGAGCTTCGCCTCACCGTGCTGGCGACAACGGCGGGTCTGGATGTCGCCTTTGAAAAGGCAGACAAATCTTACGAGAAAAAAATAGCTGACCTCTCGGTTCAAGCCGCGCAAGCGGATCTGGCCCGTCTCACGGTCAATGGCGAAACCTTGCTGGAAATCAGACCGCCGCTTTTGGATATGGGAGGCTCTGCTCTTACGCCGCCACCCGGAGGATTTGTTCAGGCAACTAAAGATGCAGAGGAAGCCTTGTCAGCCTGGGTCCTCAAGGGCGTTGGCAAGGCAAAGCAAGTGGCTGACCTTTTTGCGGGGTCTGGCACGTTTGCCTTGCGCCTTGCCCGACAAGCAAAAGTCCATGCCGTTGAGGGCGAAGCGCCTGCTCTCAAGGCCATCGACACAGCTCTGCGTCGCTCGCAAGGGCTGAAAACCCTGACAATGGAAAAGCGAGACCTTTTCCGCAGCCCGCTGATTGCTGAGGAACTGAAAGACTATGACGCGGTTGTGTTTGATCCGCCGCGTGCGGGCGCGCAGGCGCAGGCAGAGCAGCTTGCGAACTCGACGGTGAAAACCGTTGTCGCGGTTTCCTGTAACCCGGCTACCTTCGCGCGTGATCTCCGCATCCTGATTGACGGTGGCTATGAGCTGCAGTCGGTCACGCCAGTGGACCAATTCCTTTATTCGCGCCATATTGAAGTCGTAGGCATTCTGACACGGAAGGCAGACGATGGCGCAGGAAAACCCAGCTGGCGGCTTTAAATCACGCAAAGCAGTCGTATCGCCCGGTCGTTTGATGCGGCAGACACGCTACGCCCTGCATCAAGGAAGCCGTCTTGCGCTTTACACGCTGCATGGCCAAGCGATGCGGCGCATGACACAGCGCATGGAAAAAGACCTGCCGCCTGTAGCGCCGCCCGTGCCCTCAGGTCCCGTCCCAGATCAGCGGCGCATGCTTGCCGATATCATCAAACTCTATGCCGATGACCTTGCGAATGTAGAGGCCGGACACTATCCACTTCCAAATGATGGTCGGATGAGCCCACGCGAACTGATGCGAACCAGTCAGACCTTCTTCAAGGATGTGCCGGAAGTTGCCCGGCGGCGCGCGACAGGTGCGCACCAAGAAGTTTTTGAAGACGAGGCGCAATTTTCCAGCGCCCTACCCCGCTATTACCGCCAGAACTTTCACTTCCAGACCGATGGGTGGTTGAGCGAAGATAGCGCCCGTCTTTATGATTTTCAGGTCGATGTCCTCTTTTCCGGGGCAACGGCTGCCATGCGTCGGCGGGCGCTTGTTCCCTTTGCGGACTTCCTTCGCAAGCACGATCAACGACATGTGCGATATGTCGATATTGCCTGCGGCACCAGTGGCCTATTGGGGCCAGCGCTGACGGCCTTTCCAAGATTGTCCGGTGTGGGGCTGGACCTCTCCGAGCCTTATTTGAACCTCGCTCGCACCCGTGTAGCTACTCATCGTGCGAGCCTTACAAATGCGAAGGCGGAAGCCCTGCCCTTTGCAGACAGCAGTCTGGATGTTGTTTCCAGTGTCTTTCTGTTTCACGAATTGCCGCCGAGAATTCGCAAGCAGGTGTTTTCTGAAGTGGCCAGAGTTCTAAGACCCGGCGGCTATTTCCTGTTTGTTGACAGCCTTCAAACTGGCGACGTTCCTGACTATGATGGGCTGCTCAGCTTGTTTCCGCAGCTGTTTCATGAACCCTATTACACCAGCTATTTGACGGAGGACTTTTCTGCGATGGGTGCTGAAACCGGATTGCAGCTGAAGACCGTTGATCCAGCATTCGTCTCCCGCATCGCCACTTTCGAGAAAATATAGATCTTTCAGTATCACTGAAATTTTAAACAGACTTCTCTTGAGACTGAACGCCAATACGCGTAAACAGACTTCATGAGACTTGACCATTGGCTTTTACAAAACGGGGAAAGCCGCAGCGCGTTTGCGCGGCGGGCACAGCTGTCGCCGGCTTCGGTGACCGCATTGTGCAATGACCCCAACGCCTGGATCTCGCGCGACATGGCGCGCAAGATTGCCGAGGCCACCAATGGCGCAGTCACTCCCAATGATTTTCTCGGCCTTTCCCTAACCAAGGAGCATCCCGTGTCCCAGGCCCGTGTCGCAGAAGCCATCCGTGCGTTTGAGCGTGGGGAGATGGTGGTTGTTACCGATGATGATGACCGCGAAAACGAGGGCGATCTGATTGTCGCCGCGACAAAAGTGACATCCGAGCAGATGGCCTTCATGGTCCGCCATACATCCGGCATTATCTGCGCCCCGATGACGGTTGAGAACGCGCGCCGTCTGCGCCTTGACCCGATGGTTTCTGCAAATGACGCGCCGCTGGCGACCGCTTTCACCATTTCAGTGGACTACAAGCAGGGCCTCACAACAGGCATCTCGGCAGACGAGCGCTGCGCCACGGTTCATGCGTTGGCCAATCCTAATGTCGGCGCCATGGATTTTGTCCGCCCCGGCCATGTTTTTCCACTTGTCGCCAAGGAAGGCGGCGTGTTGATGCGCTCCGGCCACACGGAAGCGGCTGTCGATCTTTGCCGTTTGTCCGGTCTGGAAGAGGTTGGCGTCATCAGCGAACTGGTCAATGATGACGGCACCGTGAAACGCGGCGAGCAAGTGGCTGCTTTTGCCGCCGAGTACGATTTGAAGATGGTCTCCGTCGCCGACCTGATTGCCTGGCGTCAGCGCACTGAACGTCTGGTGGAGCGCGTGAGCGAGCAACCCATCGAGACGGCTGTTGGTCCAGCTTATGCCACCACCTACTCCACGCCCTACGACCCGATGCATCATGTTGCTATTGTCTATGGCGATATTCTCGATGGCCGCAATGTTCCTGTCCGCCTGCATCTTGAGTCGGTGCTGGACGATGTCTTTGGAGAGGATAAGCCGCTCGATGCCATCATGAAGCACTTTGCAGAGCGTGGACGAGGTGTCATCGTACTCTTGCGGGAAGGCTCTGTTGGTGTGGCCCGTCAGTCCAGACGCCAGAGAAACGAACTGGAAGCAGCTGAAAACGAAGAACATGGATCGGCTCAAAGCCGACAGGAACAATGGCGCGAGATTGGTTTGGGCGCGCAAATCCTGAAGGATCTTGGCGTCACGTCCATTCGGCTGCTCTCGTCCCGCGAGCGACATTATGTCGGGCTGGAAGGCTTCGACATCAAAATCGAGGAGACTGAAATCCTCGATCACTGATCAAGGGATTTTGGAATTTGGCGAAAAGCAGCGCCGAAGAACTTGAACACCGTTGGCAGCGGGGGCCGGAGCGAAACGGCCCCCAATCAGGACCATTTGCCGTTGGCTTTGAACCGGCCAGTGGCGACCTGCTTGTATATGGAATGGCCGTATTTGGCATTGCCCTCTTGGTTATTGGCCTCGGCTCTGGTCGCTCCCTGCTGGCGATGGCTGCGATGGGGCCGCTTGCTCTGTCCTTTTGGAACTACCCTCTCATCGACAAATCTGCCCCGCAATTGGCAACCCATGCGGACGGGCTATTCGTTGAGCGCCTCGGATTGATCCCATGGGCGGAAATTGCTGATCTTGAACTCAAGCAAACGGCGGTTCGCAATATGCTGCTGGCCCGCCTTGTTGTGACCCTGCATCGCCCATTTACGGACATCGCTCTCAGACCACATCATACCGCCTCTTGGAAACGCTGGATGATGCGCAACTGGAGCCTTCACAAGAGCAAAGACGATGCTGATCGGGTGGTGATTGACCTTCACCCGCTCACAGGCACGCCCCAGACCCTCCTTGAGAACGCGCGCTCCTATCGCCCGAGGAGCAAGCGTTGACGCGCCTTACTGGTCGAATAATTGCCTTTAGGGAAACCGAACCGGGCCAGAGGCACCCCTCCGACCCGCATTATCTTACATCAAGTGCTCTTTGAAGAATGCGATGGTGCGCTCTTCAGCCAGTTTGGCGGCCGTTTCGTCATAGCGCGGTGTTGTGTCGTTATGGAAACCATGGTTTACGCCCGGATAAATGTGGGCTGTATACTCCTTGCCTTCAGCTTTGAGAGCCGCTTGATAAGCGGGCCAGCCGTCATTGATCCGTTGATCCAGCTCGGCATATTGCAGCAGAAGGGGCGCTTGAATGGCGGCGACATCTTCTGCTGCCGCCTGCCTGCCATAGAACGGAACACCAGCTGCCAGCTCCGGGTAGGCAACGGCGAGAGCATTCACGACACCGCCGCCGTAGCAAAAGCCAACCGCTCCGACCTTGCCGGTACTGCCCTCATGTGTGAGCAGAAATTCGAACCCGGCGAAGAAGTCGTTCATCAATTTGGTGCGGTCCACCGTCTTTTGTAACGCACGGCCTTCGTCATCAGTGCCCGGATATCCGCCGACCGATGTCAGTCCATCCGGTGCCAAAGCCAAGAAACCTGCCTTCGCCATCCGCCGCGCAACATCCTCAATATACGGGTTGAGGCCACGATTTTTGTGGACCCCCAAAACGGCTGGTAGTTTACCGGTCGCGCTTGCTGGTCGAACCAGATAGCCGTTGACCTCACCATGCCCATTTGGAGATGGATAGGTGATGCGTTCAGATACGATCTCCGGGTCATCCGGCGCAACTTGTTGGGCAAGCGCATAATTTGGGGCCAACTGATCCAGCAACATGGCAGCGGTCACACCGGCCACGGCAAACTTGCCAGCCTTTTCCAGAAACTCCCGCTTTGTGAGTTTCCCGTGGGCATAAAAGTCGTAGAGATCAAGCAATTCCTGCGGAAAATCCTTGGCGGTTTTCCGGGTCATGGTGTCATGTCATTCATGCGAACCTCCCTAGAGCGCAACCCTGCGCTTTAGAAAGAATAGGTTCCGGCATAAAAAGGTCCATTCCTTCGCGGTAGGGGCGCTATCACGAATGCGTGCATGCCGAGCTGCACACCCAAGCACGTTTGATTTGGAAAGACGCATGAAAAGTGATCTGAGCGACTTATCCTGGCCGGTTCGACTGGCGCTATACGGCTTCGGTATCTTGCTGCTGAGTTCCGCTTTCGCTCCGTTTGCAGGCGAGAGCTATTGGCAGGGATACTGGATTTCCGTCCTGTGGCTCAGCGGGTGTGCCGCTGTTCACGGAATTCTCAGGTTCATCTACCGAGAATTCCTTCAAAGGAGATAACTTCCCGTCTTTTTAGCCCACCTGACCACGATGGCGCAGGAGGTGGTCAGCGAGAACGCAGGCCATCATGGCTTCGCCGACTGGCACGGCGCGAATACCAACGCACGGGTCATGACGGCCTTTGGTCATGACGTCAACTTCTTCACCCTGCCGGGTGATTGATTTGCGTTCGGTCAGGATCGACGAGGTCGGCTTGACCGCAAAGCGGACAACCAGCGGGTCGCCGTTTGAAATACCACCCAAAATGCCGCCAGAGTTATTCGACAGGAACAACGGCTTTCCGTCCTCTCCCATCCGGATTTCGTCCGCATTCTCCTCACCGGTCAGCATTGCAGCGTCAAACCCGTTGCCGATTTCAACACCCTTCACCGCATTGATCGACATCATCGCAGCCGCAAGCTCCGTATCCAGCTTGCCATAGAGCGGAGCGCCGAGACCGACAGGCACACCTTCTGCAACCACCTCGATGACAGCTCCGACAGAGGACCCCTTTTTGCGGATGTCATCCAGATACTCCGCCCAATGGCTGGCCGCTTTGGCATCCGGTGAGAAGAACGGATTGTTGTCGACTTCCGACCAATCCCAGTTCGCGCGGTCTATCTTCTCCGTACCAACTTGCACCAAAGCGCCGCGAATGGTCATACCGCTCACCACTTTGCGCGCAATGGCACCTGCTGCGACCCGCATGGCGGTTTCACGAGCAGAAGAACGCCCACCACCGCGATAATCGCGAATGCCATACTTTTCCATATAGGTGAAATCAGCATGGCCCGGACGATACCGATCCTTGATTTCGGAGTAGTCCTTTGAGCGCTGATCTGTGTTTTCCACCATCAAGGAAATCGGTGTGCCGCTCGTCTTTTGCACCCCGTCTTCATCGATCATGACACCAGACAGGATCTTGACCTCATCCGGCTCCCGGCGCTGTGTCGTAAAGCGCGACTGCCCCGGCTTGCGCTTTTCCATGAAGCCTTGAATGTCTGCTTCTGTCAGCGGGATCAGTGGCGGGCATCCGTCGACCACACACCCTATGGCCGGACCATGGCTTTCCCCCCACGTTGTGACGCGAAACAGGTGACCATAGGAATTGTGTGACATCAGGCAGACTTCCGGTGTTGCGATGGAGGCTGGCACCTCAGAAAATTTGACGGGTCAGCGATACGGCATCGCCCGACATTCGGCAAGACCCGTTACGCCACCTGCAGACCGGAGCGGTTTTTATGATCTTCGGCAGCCATCGCAAATCCGCCGTCACTGCCATCAATAAAGTGGATGTGCTGACCCGCCCCGATATCAGACACGAGGCAGGTCATGATGGCTTGATCCGAAATGTGAAGGCCAAAAGTAAGCCGCCCTTGCACTCTGGCCTCTTCGAGCTTGCGTTGCAAAGTTTCCAACTCGGAATCGGAGACGTCTAAAACAAGTCGAAGGGAATCATCCAGCTTGCGGTGATCCGTGTTCCGCGCAAGCTCATCCAAATACCGGTCAGGCTCAAAGGGTCCAACGCGGCGTTTGCTCACCGTGCCCCACACAAAGGCGACACTCTCAAAAAGGCCTTTGAAGAGATAGGACCAACCTTCCCCGGAAATACGGCGAAGCTTTGCTTCAAATCCAAGCGCCCTTGGCGGAAATCGAAACCGGATACGGTCTCTCGTCGCCAACAGTCCCTCGTCACGGCTCAGGTTTTGCGACCCACCGATGGATGACGCTACAATATCCATTGCATGTCCGAGCTGATCGGTAGCCGATGGTTTGATGATCAGCGTGGCGATTTTGTCTTTCTGGGCGGGCATTGGATCCCAGCGGCAGGACAATCCGCCCAGAGCCGCCATCGTGTCACTTGCAGCCTCTATCGCAAAGGGTGCGTCCTGCTCTGAGTCTTTGAGGATTGTCTCGGCCATTTCCAGACCATCGCCGACGGCCATGGCAAGGTAGTTCCCCTTGCTCAGCTCCAGTTTTCTCAGACGAACGTCCGTTCCCTTGCCTCGCAAGTGCGTGAGCGGGATTGCGGCAATCCGCAAACTGAGGTTTGCAGCTTCTCGCGCAAGCGATGCAACACCTGCGAGCGCCTTTTTTCCTTCCTCTACTTTGGATCCCGGCACTAGGACCAAAGCGCCATCACCGCCAAAGACGAACGGAGTGGTTTCGCGGCCCAGCGTGTTCACAACCGATGCCACGACTGCGGCACCAATCATGTTTACATTCTTGTAGTTTCCGGCGGCAATCGCCTGGCGAGAGTTCACGATATCGGCGGCAAGAACAAACCAGTCATCAGGAACAGGCTGATAGGATGTCAGATCGCCAATGTCACCAAAATCTGAAAAGGCAGGAAGGGACTGATAGAAATGTTCCGAATTCATGACGACCCCGCTGTTGCAGTTGAGGTCCTTACGTCACCCCGCGTTGTGTGGATGAGAATAGCCGATTAACATCGCTTCACAAGCGCGTGTTCAGATCCAGCTTCCCACGCCATTGCGCCACAAAAACACCTTGTCCTGCGGCACGTCGAGTTTGGGAATGGCCCGTGTTTCCAGCCCTTCCAGCAAGCCTCGTACGATACGGAAGACACCGCCATGGGCGACAACAACCGTTGGCTTGCTTATTGCGGTGAGCCAGGGACGAATGCGCGCAGCAAGCATTTCGTAGCTTTCGCCTTTCGGCGGCACGAATTCCCATTTCTTTTCGCGTCGTTGAGCAACCTTTTCAGGAAAGTCTTCCGCGAGCTCTTCAAGCGTATGGCCTTCCCAATCGCCAAACGTTAGTTCTCGAATTTCCGATTCCAGCCTATAGCCTGCGTTATCAAGGCCAAGCTCAGCCCGCACCAGATCCATAGTCTTTCGGGTGCGACCCAAGGGGGAACTTACAAAATCCAGAGACGACAGCGCGATACCCTGATCTTTCAAAAAGGCAGCCAAGCGGCGGCCATTATCAGACGCTTGCCCTTCGCCGATCGCGTTGAGCGGGATGTCCTTTTGGCCCTGCATTCGACCTTCGGCATTCCAGTCGGTCTGGCCATGGCGGATATAAATCATAAAGTCCGGACCGGGAACGGCATCCAGCCGATCTGAGGGGATTGTTTCAGACGAAACGGACATTAAAGTCTCCGGAAAGGACTACGAGATCACTGCAGCAAGGCTACAGACATAAAAATGGCCGGTTACCCGGCCAATTCAAAATATTGATCAGTCTTTTACGACGGAGATGTCGGGCGCGTCCACCGCTTTCATACCGACAATGTGGTATCCGCAGTCAACGTGCTGGATCTCGCCAGTGATCCCGCGCCCAAGGTCAGACAGCAGGAACAAGGCGCTGTCGCCAACTTCTTCAATGGTGACCGAACGGCGAAGCGGCGCGTTGTATTCGTTCCACTTCAAGATATAGCGGAAATCGCCGATGCCGGAGGCTGCCAGTGTCTTGATTGGGCCGGCAGAGATCGCGTTGACGCGAATGTTCTTTGGACCAAGATCCATGGCAAGGTACTTGACGCTGGCTTCAAGCGCGGCCTTGGCAACACCCATCACATTATAATGAGGCATGACCTTTTCGGCACCGTAATAAGTCAGAGTCAGGACCGACCCGCCCTCGGTCATCAGTTTTTCAGCGCGCTGGGTAACAGCAGTCAGAGAGTAGCAGGAGATGTCCATGGTGCGGGCGAAGTTTTCGGACGTTGTGTCAACATACCGTCCAGTCAGTTCGTCCTTGTCGGAGAAGGCAACAGCATGGACGATAAAATCGATCTTGCCCCACTTGTCTTCGATGGCCTTGAACACCGCATCAATAGATGCGCCGTCGGTCACGTCGCAGTGACCGGCAACAAACGCGTTCAATTGTTCGGCAAGCGGCTCAACACGCTTTTTCAGAGCATCGCCCTGATAGGTCAGTGCCAACTCGGCACCCGCGTCGGACAGAGCCTTCGCGATTCCCCAGGCGATGGACTTCTTGTTCGCAACGCCCATGATCAATCCGCGTTTGCCGTTCATCAATCCGCGCGTTTCCACCATAGTCTTCTCCAGGAATTTCGATATCGCCCGAACGGGCTGGCTTCCTATGGCACAGCGCCCCATGAGCTTCAAGACTGTGGTTAGCTCAAAGCCCCATCGACGAGCCGCAATTCACCGCCTATGTTGGCGCCGATTTTGATCCAAGCTTTGCTGAGGAACTGTGCTCATGGAGCGAAACGACCACGTCGCGCATTTTACCAAACTGATCGGTGCTGCGAACGTCCTGACCACCCCGGATGATAAAGCCCCTTACCTCGTGGAGTGGCGAGACCTTTATCAGGGCGTGACCCCGATGGTGCTGCGACCGGGCTCAACCGAAGAGGTCTGCGCAGTCATGTCATATGCATATGAGCATGATCTGCGCATTGTACCGCAAGGGGGTAACACCGGCCTTGTTGGAGGGCAAATCCCGCAGAATTCCGGCGATGAGATCGTCCTTTCCCTGTCGCGTATGAACAAGGTGCGGGACGTTGATCCGGATGGCTTTACCATTACGGTGGAGTCCGGTGTCATTCTTGAGACACTGCAAAACGAGGCCGAAAAGGTGGACCGCCTGTTCCCGCTTTCCCTTGGGGCACAAGGATCGTGTCAAATCGGCGGCAACATCTCCACAAATGCGGGCGGTACCGCTGTCCTGTCCTATGGCAACACCCGGGATCAGGTTCTTGGCCTGGAAGTTGTGCTTCCAACCGGAGAGATTTGGAACGGTTTGCGCACCCTTCGAAAAGACAATACCGGTTATGATTTGAAACAATTGTTTATCGGAGCGGAAGGCACTCTGGGGATTATTACAGCCGCCTCATTGAAGCTTTTTCCAAAACCGAAGAAGCTGGAAGCAGCCTTTGTTGGACTTCCCACACCTGAAGCTGCGCTGAGTCTCTTTTCAATTGCCAAGGCACAGGCAGGTCCGGTTCTCACTGGATTTGAACTCATGCCGCGTGCGGGAATTGAATTCTGCCTCCGCCATCTAGATGGAGCGCGTGACCCACTTGAAGGTGAACATGCTTGGTATGTCTTGATGGAACTTTCCAGTGGATCAGAAGCTTTTGAAATCCGCGATCTGCTTGAGGCGATTTTGGGCGAGGCATTTGAGGCCGAGTTGGTGGAAGATGGTGCCCTTGCCCAGAACATGAGCCAGGTTCAGGATTTCTGGCATTTGCGCCATGGTATGTCTGAAGTGCAAAAGGCGGAAGGTGGCTCTATTAAACATGACGTGTCCGTGCCTGTTGCCTTTATCCCGACGTTTCTCAATCAGGCAATGGCCGCAGTGGAGCAGTTTGTCCCCGGGTGTCGTCCTATTCCATTCGGTCATTTGGGAGACGGCAATATTCATTTCAACGTCAGCCAGCCGGTCGGTGCGGACAAAGCCGCATATCTGGAAAAGTGGGATGAAATGAACGAAATCGTCCATGGCATCGTGGCAGACCTCAACGGCTCCATCTCCGCAGAACATGGCATTGGTCGCTTGAAGCGTGACCTGCTGAAAGACGTGAAAAGCGATATCGAGCTGGATATGATGTGGCGGATCAAATCGGCGCTGGACCCGAAAGGGCTCCTAAACCCGGAGCGTGTTCTGCCAGTTCGGAAGTGAGGCTAGCCGAAACCTCGCGCTCAAAAGCTCCATCTGACAATGGCCCCGATGGTTTCATCGGGGCTATTTAGTTTTCTAGGCACGAAATCATGACTGAATCGCTTTGGGGCAAAATTGCGACTTTCCAGTTCGAGATACTTTTTCCGCAGATATTTTCTCTCGCACCTCCTGTTTTCGTCCTCTGGGTAACCTTCCCTAATGAGTTCGCGCTGAAAAACCCCTTAACTGATTGAAGAGTATGGATACCCATTGGGTTTTGGATGTGTGAATATGCCGGTTAGTTGATCCGAAGCACGCATTTTCTGGCATATTCTCATGAGACCTTCAAAACGCAACAAACGGTGTGGCGATCTGTTCAAGGAACGCCTGGCCGCAATCATCGATATGAACCATTCGTTGGTGCGGCTGTCTGGTCTGATGCCTTGGGATGAATTTGATGCGGAGTTCGGCAGGCATTATCGCCCCTTGGGACGACCGGCCAAACCAACGCGTCTGATGGCCGGGCTGCACTTTCTCAAGCACATGTACGATCTTTCCGATGAAGAGACGGTTGAGCGTTGGGTTGAAAACCCCTACTGGCAGTCTTTCTGCGGTTTTGAGTTTTTCCAGCACCAATTCCCCATTGATCCCTCAACCATGACCCGCTGGCGCAAACGGATTGGTCCTGAGGGAATGGAAAAGCTTCTTTCTGCTACGGTAGGTGTTGCGATTGAGAGCGGGACGATCAAGAAGAGCAGCCTTGAGCGGGTCTTGGTTGATACGACCGTTCAACCCAAAGCCATTGCCCATCCCACCGATAGCCGTCTTTATCACAAGGCCTTGCAGCTTCTGGTGCGCCAGGCCAAGAGGGCCGGCATCATCTTGCGTCGCAGCCATACCAGAGTTGCCAAAAAGGCGGCCTTGATGGCGGGCCGTTATGCCCATGCCAAACAGTTCAAGCGGATGCGCCGGGAACTCAAAAAGCTGAAGACCTATCTGGGCCGGGTCTATCGCGACATCTCCCGCAGATCGCAGCACGAAGTCTT
>NZ_GL476300.1:142812-184236 GCF_000148725.1 Roseibium sp. TrichSKD4
TGCGAGGCGCGCCATGTGGGGTGATGCCGGGGTTCATCCGCACGTTTCGGGCAATGGAGCAGAATTTCCAATTGTGGTCCATACCACGTCGCCGCCCTGAACGATGTAGGAATAGTCATCCATTGACGACTGCCGCATTTCGGTAAAGGCGCCAACTTCAGTCCAATAGCCAAGCTCGCAATCCAGAACAAGAGCGTCCGGATGGATGGACGGATCAGACGATAGGGAAGGTTTCTCAGCGGGAGATGACATCACGGACTTTCCGGAAAAACAGGGCGATTTCGCATAACTGGGCGTAATTGCAGCGAGCAGTGTTACAGCTTCATGACAGTCTACGGACTGGTGTTTAAAATACAGAGTTCGCGCTGAAAAACCCCTTAACTGATTGAAGAGTATGGATACCCATTGGGTTTTGGATGTGTGAATATGCCGGTTAGTTGATCCGAAGCACGCATTTTCTGGCATATTCTCATGAGACCTTCAAAACGCAACAAACGGTGTGGCGATCTGTTCAAGGAACGCCTGGCCGCAATCATCGATATGAACCATTCGTTGGTGCGGCTGTCTGGTCTGATGCCTTGGGATGAATTTGATGCGGAGTTCGGCAGGCATTATCGCCCCTTGGGACGACCGGCCAAACCAACGCGTCTGATGGCCGGGCTGCACTTTCTCAAGCACATGTACGATCTTTCCGATGAAGAGACGGTTGAGCGTTGGGTTGAAAACCCCTACTGGCAGTCTTTCTGCGGTTTTGAGTTTTTCCAGCACCAATTCCCCATTGATCCCTCAACCATGACCCGCTGGCGCAAACGGATTGGTCCTGAGGGAATGGAAAAGCTTCTTTCTGCTACGGTAGGTGTTGCGATTGAGAGCGGGACGATCAAGAAGAGCAGCCTTGAGCGGGTCTTGGTTGATACGACCGTTCAACCCAAGCCATTGCCCATCCCACCGATAGCCGTCTTTATCACAAGGCCTTGCAGCTTCTGGTGCGCCAGGCCAAGAGGGCCGGCATCATCTTGCGTCGCAGCCATACCAGAGTTGCCAAAACGCGGCCTTGATGGCGGGCCGTTATGCCATGCCAAACAGTTCAAGCGGATGCGCAGAACTCAAAAGCTGAAGACTATCTGGGCCGGGTCTATCGCGACATCTCCCGCAAGATCGCAGGCAACGAAGGTCTTGAGCACCGGTTCTCCTGTCTGCTGGGACTGGTGGAGCGGCTTCTGGCCCAGACCCCCAAGGACAAAACAAGATTTATTCCATGCATGCGCCGGAAGTGGCCTGTATTGCCAAGGGCAAGGCGCGAACACCTTACGAGTTCGGGGCCAAGGTTGGCATTGCCACGACCAATCGGGAAGGATTGGTTCTTGCGGCGAGGGCTTTTGAGGGCAATCCCTATGATGGGCACACCTTGAATGACACCATCAGTCAGGCTGAGAAAGTCTGCGGCACCAAAGCTGAGCGTGTCTATGTGGACCGTGGCTATCGGGGGCATGATTATGAGGGCGACGCCAAGGTCATGATCTCCGGCCAGAAGCGCGGGCTGACGGCACAGATGAAGCGTGAGCTGAAACGACGATCAGCGATCGAGGCCACCATCGGCCACATGAAAACAGATGGACGACTTGACCGGAACTTCCTCAATGGCAAAAATGGCGATGCCATCAACGCCCTGCTGGCCGCAGCCGGTCATAACCTGCGTCTGATCCTCAATGCACTGATCATTTTGCTGCTCTGGATCACAAACCCCATCCCCAAACCGGTCAAATCGAATATTTGCGTATTGCTTCGGCCACGCGCAACATCAATGGCTTAGACGTTGTTCAGGGCGGACTAATGAAAATTAATCCTGATAACTCGCTACAAATGCCAAGTAATCTTGTGTGGTTTTCGAGAAAATGCATTCCATTTCAGCAAATGCATTAATTTTTTTTGAAAAATAAGTTAAAAAGCGCCAAGATTTAGAAAGTTCGTTAACACTCGTTAATGGCGGACCAAATCCACAGGAAAAAACTTCCAGTGGTGAACCTTACGAAACTTGGCGCAACAGGAGGACAATTAGTTTCGGCAAAAGACACAATAATTCACCCCCATAGTGAAGTGTCTACACGCCGCGAAGAAAAACATAACAATGCAACTTGTGAAAAGGTTGCCACCTCATGTGTCCGGTTTGTGTTGAGCCGGTCTCGCAATCGCGGGAAATGAGTCAGAGCACGGCATATAAAAAATCCGCCGGCTCTTAAACGCAGCAAAAGCGGGTGTATTTGGCCGCTCCTTCCATAGGAGGCGAAAATGCATGTTCACGGTGCACGTGGAACAAATCGATGGGAAAGTGTAAAGACACAGCTGAGAGCTGAGCTTGGAGAGGATGTATTCTCCAACTGGTTCGGACGTGTCATGCTGGAAGAAGAAGGGGATAAGATTGTCCGCCTTTCAGTGCCTACACGCTTTCTGAAAAACTGGATTCAACTTCATTACAAAGACAGAATTGTCAGCCTCTGGAAGAAAGAGGGTGAGAGTATTGATCGCATCGAACTAACAGTCCGTGGCGCCATGCGGCCGCGCGCTGTTGGAACCATGGATCCGAGCAGGCAGCTGTCAGCTTCGAACCTCAATTATCGCGCGTCCAAACCAAATGTCGGGCGCCATGCGATACCTGCCCTGACCAAGGCCCTTCGCGGGGATATGGCGTCGGGAATGTCTGACCTTCCCCTGCAATTTTTGCAGGGCGCAGCGGTTAACCCGAACCAGACCTTCGACACCTTCGTGGAAGGAAATTCCAATGGTTTGGCCTTCAGTGCCGTTCGTCAGATGGCCAATGACCAATCAAGCACGCTGGACCTTCTGTTCATTCACTCCGGGATCGGGATCGGCAAATCCCACCTGCTCCATGCAGCGGCAGCAGAGGCCCGAGCCGCCGGACGCAAGGTACTTTATGTGACAGCAGAGTACTTCATGTACCATCTGGTCCCAGCCTTGCGTACGCGCTCCTTCACCATGGTCAAGCAGACCCTGGACTCTGTCGATCTTCTCTTGATCGATGACATCCAGCTGCTGCATGGCAAGCAACACCAGCAGGAATTCTGTCAAACCCTGCGCATGCTTCTGGAATCTCCTAAGCAGGTGATTGTTGCTGCGGATCGCCCACCAGAGCAGCTGGCAACGCTTGATGACACCTTGCGCAAGCGGTTTGCTGATGGAGTGGTTGCTGGAATTCAGCATCCGGACTACCTGCTGCGCAAGAACATCGTCGAAAAGCGGGTGAGCATTGCGCGACGTCACTATCCATCCTTTGATATTCCGGAAGCGGTTGTTGACCACATTGCCCGGAATGTCACCTCATCTGCTCGGGATCTGGAAGGGGCGGTCAATCGACTGATTGCGCACAATCAGCTGACCAATCAGCCGATTACGCAAGAACTGGCAGACAAGACCCTGCATGATCTGGTCAAGCCGACTGAAGTGCGCTCCGTACGGATTGAAGATATTCAGCACGTTGTTTGCAAACACTACAGCGTGACCAAGAATGATCTCCTGTCCTCCTGCCGGGCCCACACGATCGTCAAACCGCGGCAGATCGCCATGTATCTGGCCAAGGTCATGACGGGGCGCTCCTTGCCGGAAATCGGCCGACGCTTTGGTAATCGGGATCACACCACGGTTTTGCATGCGGTTCGCAAGATCGACAAGATGGTCAAGTCAGATGCCGGGCTTGCAGCAGAGATCGACCTTCTCAAACGTCTGACCCACTCCTAATACCAAACGTCAGATGAAGTGACTCATATTTGGGCTTCCGGTTTTGTTGCGAATATGATTCCAGATGGCAAACGATGGGAGTTTGCCATGGGAGCCGCGATACCGCTTCGAGATGACTTTGACGGTTGTACCCTTCGCCGGTTGGCGAGGGTGTGCCGGGACGCCAAACAGACCCGTCGCCTTTTGTCATTGGCGGTGATCTATGATGGGGGGAGCCGTTCGGACGCAGCTCATATTGGCGGAGTGACGCTCCAAATCATTCGCGATTGGGTGCTGCGTTTCAATGCTTCTGGTCCCAATGGTCTGAAGGATACGCCCAAGTCAGGTCGCCCCTCAAAACTTGACGAGCAGCAGCGTCGTGCGTTGATCGAGATTGTCGAACGAGGCCCGTATCCATCGGTGGATGCAGTGGTACGTTGGCGCTTGAAGGATCTCGCTGCGTGGATCCTGTCTGAATTTGGCATTGTCGTTGACGAGCGTACCGTATCGCGGGAGCTGAAGAATGCGGGTTATCGGCGTCTGACGGCCCGGCCGCAGCATCCGGCGCAAAACGAGTTTGCCGTCGAGGATTTTAAAAAAGCTTCCCAGCCGAACTGGCGGAAATCGGCAATCAGCTTGAAAGCGGCACCCCGATAGAGGTTTGGTTTCAGGACGAGGCGCGTGTGGGTCAAAAGACCAAGATCACAAGGCGATGGGCAAAACGCGGGACAAGGCCGCGGGCCCCCAAGGATCAGCGGACAAAGTCAGCATGGATATTTGGGGCCATCTGCCCGGAACGGGGTGTCGGTGCTGCGCTCGTCCTTCCCAAGTGCAACATCATGGCCATGCAAATGCATCTTCAGGAAATCTCGTCGCAAGTCGCTCCGGGAGCCCACGCCGTTGTCATCCTTGACCAGGCTGGCTGGCACACATCTGGCAAACTCGACATTCCCAACAACATTACCCTTCTCCCATTGCCACCGAGGTCTCCCGAATTGAACCCGGTCGAGAACCTATGGCAGTTCATCAGGGATAACTGGCTGTCAAACCGGGTCTTCAAATCCTACGAACAAATCATCGATATCTGTTGCCGCGCATGGAACAGGTTAATTGAACAACCATGGACCATCATGTCCATCGGAATGCGAGATTGGGCCCATCGGTTCTGAATTTTGACGGTTGGTATAACCCCCGCGGATCGGATATACTCGAAAAGGGCCAGCGCATTTGCTGGCCCTTTTTTCATTGATGTCATGCTCTGAGAAAACAGGCTGGCAATGACCTATTCAGAGTCGACTCCTAATGCCGATTTTTCCTCAAAAAGGAAAATTGAATAATCGGTATTTGCTTCGTTACCCCGTCAGCCAGAACTGTAATGTGGAGGCCAATTCGGAAAGGCCTTGGCGGGCTTGGCCGACACCCAAGAACACTTCATTTCAAGAGTTTGAATCGATGGCAGACATTGTCGAACTGGCTGCGCGAGCTCGCCGCCTGCGCCGCGCCCTTCCCGCTACAGTGGCCCAAAAACGCCGTGGTCCTTTGGAAGAGGATATGCTGGATGTTCTGTGTCGACTTACCCGGGAGGCTGTATCCGCCCATAACGCATCTCAACATCAAACGTTTCCACCAAAGGAAGGTTACAGCGTCACCGGGACGTATCTTCACCAAAAAATCAGCGGCACCGTGAAGAGACTGCAAAAGCTCGCCACATCCGACATCTTCCGGATTGAGGTCGACTTTGATGCGCCAGTTAATGTGTCAACTCTGCCCGGCAGTTCCGTGTTCCGAAGTAAGGTGAGCTGCCTGATTGATGAAAACGGCGTTTCGATCTCCAAAACCTCCAGCGGACGGCCGTATCTTGTTCTCAATCCACCAGCGCCCTCTACTCCATCGACCCCACCAGCTCGGCTCACGATCCAGAGAATTTAGTCTAGAGGTCAGAGCTTTCGCGCAATAACCAACTGACCTGATACGGGGTCTCCGTCTTCCAGACGAACCGTAATCTTTTGCTCCAACAGCACCTCGAAACCGGCGCTCGCCAGTCGCTCAGCAATGTAGGCCGGCGTATGGGAAAAGCGCCGCTTGTCTCCAACCTTATAGCCCTCGCCTTCAGACGCAGCTTCGGAGAGTGTTTCGGTTGAAAACGCAAATACGCCTTCATTCTCGAGCCGATCAGAGGCACCAGCCAACAAGGGATCGGCATTGCCGATATAGGGTAGGACATCGGTCGCGGTTATCAGTGACCAAGTTGGGCGGCTTTCATCGTCTTCTTCAAACTCTTCAAGAAACTCGACTGCTTCTCCGACATAAAGATCATCATAAATCTGTCGGTCGAAAGCCAGCTCGACAATCTTTTCCGATAAATCAACGCCCGTCCGGTGAGAGGTGCAATCGCTCAAGGCGACACCTGAAAGTCCCGTTCCGCAGCCCAGATCAAGCAATCTGTCGAACTGTTCGAGATTGAGTTCACGCAAGGCTTCGCGGACCAGTAGCGGCACACAATAGCCCAGCTGGTCGACCAGAATCTTGTCAAACACATCAGCATGCTGATCGAACAAGGTCGACATATAGGCATCCGGCATTTTCTGCGGTGACGGGTCCCGACCCATAGCCGCCAAACGAATGCTCACGCCCGCTGGGTCGGCGCTATCCAACTCCAACGCCCGGCGATAGGCTTTCTCTGCACCGTCAAGATCACCGGATTTTTCGAGATCAAGTCCAGCGTTATAGGCATCTGCCAACGCGTCTTCGGTTTCCTGGTTCATGCGCACTGCCTGTTTATCATATCTCTGCTGCTCTTAGGCGCTGTGCACAGCCAATGCCAGACTTTTCAATGCGGCTTTTAAAATAAATCCAGTTGGTCTGTTTTGGCTGCCTTGCGTGAGTTCCTTGAGGTGTCGGAAGTCGCAGAAGCTTCAGAGACCGCAACCTTCACCTGCAGGTCAGCATCATCGTTCGCCACCTTATTCACGCGGTCTGAAACCGGCACAGCCGTTAGATAATCACCCTCTATCGGACTCATCAGAGGCACAACGTCCTTGACCATCACATTGCCGGTATCCAACCAGTCGTCAAAATTCTCCGGCTTTATAATGACAGGCATGCGATGGTGAATTTCTGAGATCGCCGCATTGGCCTGCGTGGTTAAAAGCGCGGCAGTATCCATGTCACCGCCGTCAGGGTCCGACCATGTGTTCCACAAACCAGCTATAGCCATGATCCCGCCATCGGCTGGCGCAATCCAGAAAGGTTGCTTGCCTTCCGGAGTTCGGCGCCATTCATAAAAACCCGACGCAGGAACAAGGCATCTGTGGTGACGCATGGAGGCCCGAAACGACGGCTTGTCTGCCGCCGTTTCACTTCGCGCATTGATCAAAAGTGTAAAGCTTGAGGGATCTTTGACCCATGACGGGATCAATCCCCAGCGCATAAGCCGAAACCTGCGCTGACCGCTGTCCCTGCAAACTGTCGCGATCGGCTGTGTTGGAACAATATTGTAGCGCGCCGGAAAGTTAGGCATTTCTATGTAATCGAACAGTGCCTTCACCTCGTCAGGTGAAGCCGTGAGGCTAAACCGACCACACATCAAACACACCTCACTAATGGCATTCCAAGCTCTCCAAAGGTTTCACAACCAAAATCTTGCAATCTACTTAACAAACAAGATCAAACTCTCATATTCGAAGGCAGATAGCGTAAAAATCAGAATAGGCATTCATAAATTGCTTTGCTGTATATCCAAAACTGCAGTGACAGAATTGCGATTGCGTGTTTCTACGCAAAAGTTAGGCAATTGGAAACGAAACAACACTATACCAAACAGGATAGGCAAATTCGACAGGGGTAGCTTATGAGTGTTGACACTCCAGTTCTAGGCGACGGCCCATTGGCCGCTGATCGGCTGGAAAGTGCCAATATCAACCCGTCAACTGGGCTTGCGACCGACTATTTGAATCACTTCAACGAAGTGATGATGTTGTTGGAAATGCTTCCTGATATGCCCGATTGTGCCGAAGACGTTCTGGAGTGGAAACCGCTCAGCTATGAGCAACACTTCATGCAATCTGTTTTTGCCGAAAAACAGCTGGCCGTCATGGCCTACAACGCGGCTCCGGACGAACTTCGCTCCAAACTGGAAGACGTCGCCTCTCAGATCAATCGATGTGTGATTCTGGCGCAGGAAACCATCGAGACGTCTTTAAACCCGGCTGACGTTGCCGCCATGGTGGCAGAAAACTCCATTTCCCAGATCCGCCCGCTGATCTCGGAAGCTGCCGGTATTATCCATGGCAAGATCACGCCAGATCCGGTTGCCAAGGAAGGCGAAGCTGCACAAGCTGAAATCGACGCAATGTTCGCCTGACGCCATTTCCGTTTGGCACTCGAATCGTTACTCTCACGCAATCCCAGGCTCGCGAGAAAGCGGATTGTCATGAGTGTCTCCCGTTCCTATCCGCCCGTCCCCCTGCTCGCGGTCAGTGTTCTTGTTACAACAGGCACAAAAGCGCTTCTGATCCAACGCTCCAAACCGCCTTACCAAGGCGCCTGGAGCCTTCCAGGTGGGCTGGTAGATGTTGGTGAACCGCTCAAGCATGCCGCAGAACGAGAGCTGCAGGAAGAAACTAGTCTGGCTCTCACAATGCCAGATCAACCGGTTGAAGTGTTTGACAGCATTCAGCACGATGACGAAGGAAAGGTTCTGACCCACTACGTCCTGTGCGTTTTCCGTGCCTCCAGCTCCGAAAGAAAGGTTTGTGCTGCTGATGACGCCAAAGATGCGAAATGGATGAGCGCTGATGAACTGGACGCCCTCTACTGCACGCCGGGCACGCCGGAACGCATCCGAAGGTTTCTATAGGCTTTGCTCAAGACAGCTTAACTCGGCATATGCACCCAAATTGTGCTAATGGCTTTTCGGGTGACCGCAATAACTTGATATCACAGGGATCAGCACCATTCGCAGCCTTGTCTTAAGCCTCGGATTTGTCATTTGCCTTCTGGGATGGGGGCAAACTTCGTTTGCGCAAAGCCGCGCGATTGAAGGACCACCTTATGAAAAGGACCTCATGCGACTTTCAGAAATCCTTGGAGCGCTCCACTTCTTGCGTCCGCTTTGTGGCGGTGATGACACGCCTTCCTGGCGCACGCAAATGGAAGACCTGTTGGAATCTGAGACGGAAGACGAAAAACGCCGCCGCCGATATATTGAGCGTTTCAACCAAGGATATCGCGGATTTTCCGCTATTTATCGCGACTGCACACCTTCGGCCCGTCTCGCAATGAGACAGTATGTGGAGGAAGGTGATTCAATTATTTCCAATGTGACAAGTCGCTATAGCCGTTAATCCCCACGCACCCGACGTCAGGCCTTACCCAATAGTTAACGGTTACAATCTATTCTGTGGGTTGGTATTAAGATTGTTTTCATATTCGCTATGCGTGCGTCGTTCGCGCGGCTAAAGTTTAGCCATGAGATTCGGATGCAACTGATTTGCAATCCCGTAAGTCAATGCGTGTCTTTTACGACCGGTAAGGAAGCGAATGACAAACGATGAGTATGGTGACTTTGTCACTGAAGTAGAATACGCGGAAGATGAAGACATTCGGCGCGCTGCTCTCGGGTTTATTTCAGATGCCTGGGCTGAAGCAGTTGCCAATGGCGTTGATCCTGACGCGGTGGCCCATGCGGCAATGTTTACAGCCCTTGCCGATCTTGTCTCCACTTATGGAGAGGACGCCGTGGCAAAACTGGCTGAAGGCCTGCCTGAGCGGATCGCGCGCGGTGATTACACCGTAAACCGTGTCCTGCAGTAAAAGCTCACCGCAGCTTTTCTAGGAAGTCGGATATCTGACTTCCAATGTGTCTGTTAAACCATCCCAAACACCAGATCGACATAGATCGCGACACCGAAGCAGATCAGAATGGTACCGGCAATTCGGTTTGCTCGGTCCAGCCATGCGTCATTGATCTTGTCCTTAAAGCGCGCGACTAGCGCGGATAATCCTGCCCACCATGATGTCGCGCCGAGCGCAACACCAATAACCATTACAGCTGCACCCACATGATCGCCGTGCGCCGGTCGCCACTCTCCAAGTGCGCCCATGATGGCGACAAACCCAAAAGCGGCTCCTGGATTGGTCAGCACCATAAAGAACGCGACAGCCATATCGCCTCCAACTTTCGGAGCCGGAGTGTCTGCACCGTCCGTATCACTGATCAAATGAGGGTGCGTGGCAAACACCTTGAGACCGAAAAGGATCAAGACCAACCCGCCAACGATCCGGATCAGGTCAAATTGACTGTCCAAAAAAGTGGTAACGGCAGATACGCCAAAAACGGCGACCGAGGCGTATATGACATCTGCGAGGACTGCGCCCAGTCCGACAGTTAGCCCATTGCGAATACCTTGCTGAGCTGCATGCTGGATGGCCATGACGTTAACCGGCCCAACCGGAGCTGTGGTAAGAATTCCGATGACGAACCCTATAAGAGCGTATTCCAACAGCGTCACGCGGCCATCCTTTGTTTGAGGCACCCTGAAGAAAGGCTTCTGGATAACGGGCCTTCAGCTGGCAGGCAAGAAACTCCCCGGTTTTGGATTTGAATGTCGCACCACGGTGATGACCATGTATAACACTGCCGTTGATAGCTTGTTGCACTGGGAGTTGCGTTGATGAAATCCGTGTTATTGGCGGCACCCTTTTTGCTTGGCCTTGGTGTGGCTGTCGCTATGGCCAAACCCGCACAGCTGGACGACAAGGGCGTGAAGCCGCTTGAGGTTCCGACAACAACGATCATACCAACGCAAGAGCTATCGGAAGACGGCTCTGTTTCCCCATCCGAGACAATCGAAAACAAAAAGGCGGATGAAGAGTTCAAGGCTGCCAAACCGCTCGACACCGGCCCTGCACCCGAGGTCATGTACGACACCAGCGCTTTGCCGCGCCCGGTTGCCAGAATGCGCTCGCAATTGATGGATGCGGCGCTCAGCGGCGATGCAGAGCGTTTGCGCATGGTCTTTGAAAGCAACGAGGTTCCGCCCACGCTCTCCTTTGTTGCCATTGATAATCCCATCGACTTCATCAAGGAAAGCTCAGGAGACGGGGAAGGCCGGGAGGTGCTCGCAATCTTGGCAGATGTTCTTGATGCCGGATTCGTGCATGTGGATGTTGGCACGGCTCAAGAAATGTATGTTTGGCCGTATTTTGCCCGCTATCCGCTTCACAAACTCACTCCAGAGCAAAAAGTGGAAATGTTCCGCATTGTCACATCGGGCGACTTTGCTGAAATGGAACTGAATGGCGTTTGGCTGTTTTATCGGGTCGGGATCGGCCCGGACGGAACGCTCCACTATTTCGTTGCAGGAGAATAAGAGCACCTATCTACGTCGCAGCTCTGCATAAACAGCGTAGCCACGATAAAGCGGTGCAAATTTCAAGTCCGCTGAATGTACCTCGGCAAGAGATGACAGTTCCGACTGCAGGTCGGCACGTGGCGTGACGTGGAACCCATTCAACCACTTGAACAACAGGCCGCGAAACCAGCTGGGCAAGCGCTCCTGCTGACCAAAATCCACAATCGAAATCTTGCCTTCACCGGATAGATTAGCAAGGCCGGTTTGAAGCGCCTCTCGCCAAATCGGCATCATGGACAGGGTATAGGAGTAGAACACGCGACTGTAAGCATCTGGCCCGAAGCCAGAAACCGCAGGCGCGTTGGATGCATCACCCTGTATCAGTTTAATCCGGTTGCTATATCCGGCCTTTTCGATGTTCTTCCTCGCCGTTGCCAGCATTTGATCAGAAATATCGAGCCCGAAGAATTGCGCACTCGGGTATCTCTTGGCAGCCGCGATCAGGTTCCGCCCGGTTCCACAGCCAAGCTCCAGAACAGTGCCGCCCTCTGGCACATCCAGCTGATTGATCAGATGGTCGCGGCCTAGAAGATAATATTTGCGCGTCAGATCATAAAAATAGCGCTGGTTCTGATAGATGGCATCCATCAACCCGGCGGTGTCTGTTCCCGCAGTCATGGCTTATCCGTTGTAGACGTAAAGATGGAAGCCGCCGTAAATCGAAGACCGGTCCTTGCGACCAAGCACCAGGCTTTCGTCTTCTTCATAAGTCCACTGATCCAGTGTCTCGTCGGCCACACGCCCGGGTAACAAGGTCGGCTCTGCGGCCGTGCGGAAGATTACCCGCGCACCAGGACGCGCTGTTCGTGTGATTTCAGACCATAACGCGTTCAATTGTGCGTCTGTCATCCAGTCCTGAGCATCCAGCAGCACATAAGCATCCAGACTGTTGTCTGCTTCATGTTGCAGATGCTCTGTGAAGTTCCGATTGAGAACCCGAACCCGTCCTGCCCTCGCTCGAATAGTCTCAAAATGCTGCCGCTTCAAATAGGGCGGCAGAGGACCAGCTGGACCTGAAGTTTCTTCACGCGGTGCATATCCGCGGCTGAAGGCCTGCCAGGCAAAATAGTTGTCCTGAATAGAAAAATCGCAGGCCAGCTTTTCAAGGCGCTGTCGCAGCACGGCAGACATATCCCCATCGGCATTGGCAGAGACAAGCGCATCATACTGTGCAGGCGGAATGCCAAGACCGTAGAGAGACATCTTCTTGGACGTTGCCCAGCGCACGAGACGCTTGTCGAACAACGGTGCCAAAGCCGTATCAAAGTAGCTGCGCTGTTCCTCAAGCGTCTTGGCGCGCACCATGTGCTTGGGGTCAATGCCATACATGCGAGCGATGAAGTGACCGATGCCAATGAAATAGCCCAGCAAGCCATGGTGGTAGAGATCGCGCGAGAAAAGGGTAATTCGTTTGCGCCCCCACCCTGAGAAGCTTCGCCCTTCCCAGTAAGACCGAGTGTCCGGATCAAGTTGTTCTGCCAAAAAGCGCTCATAGGCTGCGATGTTGGCCTTTTCGTCCGCTTCGCCAAAGAACCGGTAGAATGTATCGTAGTTTGGCAGGTTTTTCGCTGCTGTCAGTTTTAGCCGGCCAAGGGCGACATGCGCCCGGTTAAGGTCAACAGCTGTGATCTGCGCCGGGTTGGCCGTGAGGTAGGACATGACATTGCAGCCGCCTGAGGCGATCGTCACCATACGGCTGTCTTCCTTCAGGCGCAGCGCCTTCATGTCCACTTCTGGATCTTCCCAGATTTGCGGGTAAACTAGCCCCTTGAAGGCAAAGGTGAAGAGGCGCTCCAGCATTCCATCGCGCGAGGTTGCGCTTGACCGGTGTACCGCGTTTTGCAAACGCGCCTTCGATGCTGTCAGAGTGCTATTCGCCATCATCCCCTCCGATTCAAAATCTTAACTTGCTAAGGAGATGCGATACGGGACTGTGACGACAGTTTGGTGACGCCCGGGCCTTTCCGGCATAGTTCGTCACATTATTCAGGCAATAAAAAAGCCCCGATTGGTTCGAGGCCTTATTGTAGTCATTAGATGAATTGCCGCGCGATCAGCGGGTGACCACCACAAAATCGGTTCCCAGCCCAGTGTTCCGGGCGTAACTGCGATCCGTTATAATCAGCGAGCTGCCGGGAGTGAGCATTTTGGACAGCCGCTCCCGAACATCTTTCGGCATGACCAGTCTGTCCAGCACCTTTTCCGGACGTCCACCGCGATCACCTTCTGCAGGCAGCGCAATCCAGTCCACAGACAGATCACCTTGCTCAAAGTCCAGAGCCGTGAAGACATGTGTTCCGATGTCCGCTTCCGGATCTTTCACAAACACCGGAGCTTGATAGATGTCCCGAAACTTGCGGCGCACCCGAATGGTCGCATTTGGCACGTTCTCATACCCGACCTCACTGTAGAGGTGGTTCAAGAATGCGGGCGTGAGCTCGTCGGAGATCGGCAGATCAGCCTCTTCCTGATAGAGGCGCATGGCAGCCCGTGTTTTGCGCCCGATGACGCCATCGACTGGGCCAGCATTGTACCCCATTTCATTCAAGAGTTTTTGAAGCGTGCGGGCGTGTTGATGCTTGCTGTCCAGCGTCACAATCATGCGCAGAGGCTTGTCAAAATGCGGGTTTTCCGGAATTTGCAGCTGCGCCGCCGCGTTGGCAGTCGAACTGTCGTCCAGAGCGCCGCGCAAGGGTTGCTGCACGCTTTCGCTTTCAGAAAGACTTGCAACCGTCGTGCGATAATCCCCCGGCTGGATCAGCCCGCGATGTCGGACTTGTGTCGGCTTGACCAATTCTTTGGTGACAACCACATGATGGCCGCGACTGGTTTGCGAATAGAGGTTCTTGGCAAATTCGCGCGGCAACCGCACACAACCTTGAGAGGCAGGATACCCCGGCAAACGCCCTTCATGCAGGGCAATGCCGGACCAGGTCAGGCGCTGCATATAGGGCATCGGCGCATTGTCATAGAGATTGGAAAAGTGGCGTTTGCGCTTTTCCAAAATGGAAAAGACGCCCGTTGGCGTTGAATGCCCCTTCTTGCCGGACGAAATTGGGGTCACCTCAACAAGATTAGCGCCGCGATAAACGCTCAGTTTTTGCTCATCGAGTGAGACGACCATATGCAGCGGATCATTCGGAGACGGAGCAACGTCGGATTTCTGCTCGGATTTGGATTTGACCTCCTCAAGCGTCGGCAAAGGTGCGGCGTGCGCAGGTGCCAAAAAGGCCAGACTGACTGCACCCAAGAGCAAAAGCTTGCCTGTTGTCTTGCGCAAAAACCGTGAAGTCAAAGAGGTTTCCGTACTCATTACAAATCACCCACCCCAAGGAACCTGAACCCAAACCGTCCATTTATCCAGAATGAAAGCTTACCCCGGACTTCTGTATTTTGGGTTATTGGACAAGGTTACCGAAACCTTTGCCAATGAGATTTTCACTAAGGTTTTATGAACCAGAGCTGAATAGCTCAAGTCACGTTGTCCGGCGCGCTGCGATTTAAAGCAAATTCAGAGAGTAACCTTGTGATAGCATCAGCTGCGCTTCGAGCATCAACACCGCAATCACGAACCAGTTGATCGAAGTGTCGTGTCAGTGCTTCGACCTGACGTTTTTCCCTGAATACGAGATAGTGCTGTCCGATGTAGACGACAGCCAATAAGGGGCCGAAAATCGTGACCGGAGCCGAATAAACGCGCTTTGGATCCCAAAAATAGAGCCGCAGCGACGGATAGAGCTTTTCGCAACGCTCAGCCATCATCTCTAGCTGCTCCATTCGTGCCTGTGCAGGTAGTTCATTCCAGTAGCCCTCACCTGTGGCCAGATCTCTGATCTGCTGAATCGAGCAGCAGATTTCGTAGTCAGACCCAGGCCGCATAAGCCAGTTTTCCCTCGCTCGCATGGCCGTAACGGCTTGTGCCGGGGTTTTGTCGAGAAACTGGGTGTACTCGTACTCCAGCACGGTGTCAGTCTTTAGGATCTCCGGAATTGTGGACGGTACATAGCGGATCTTGTAGCCCGCCGCTTCGCGATGCCATTCTTCAATCTGAATGTCCGCAAAGGTCTGGTCCGCTTCAGTTACACGAAAGGAAGATTCCAGAAGGTCAGCTGTGGTTTCGCTCCGATCGCTCAATCCAAGCAACCAATCGGAACTAACGGAAAGAGCCATAGCGCATTCTGCAGCTAGATGAGCATTTGGTAACCGTCCGTCATCTTCGGACAGAATCTGAGCAATCGTAGAACGATCCACCCCGCATTGACGAGCCAATGCGCTTTTACTGAGGCCTCGACGCTCCATCGCCTCTATCAGACGAGTACGATATAATGCCGACCTTTCCCTCTTATCCATTAACTTTCTCCCGCTTGTTTATAATTATCATCAAACGAGATTTTTTGGAGATAAATTACATTATTCCCGCGATCCAGTCGCCCGCGCTATCACCTACCCAACCTTTTAGTAAATGCGGCGTACAAAAATGGAAACTTCGAAAAGAACTTTGCTGAAATCTGTGACCTGGCAGGGGGTCGGAGTGTTCACAATGACGATACTGAGCTACCCACACACGGGGTCTGTTGTTGCAGCAATAACACTGGCTGTATCGTCTTGCTCGCTTGGCTTTGTTACATTTTTTCTTCACGAGCGCTTATGGAACCACGTCAGCTGGGGCATGACACACCCCAGCGAACGCACAAAAGCGTTGGATTGATCAATGTAGCAATTAGCTGCGCGGCAAACCGTCCTGAAACAGAACCGCCTCGCCTTGAGAAGGCATGGTTAGCTCCTCGTCCCACATGATCTGGTTGCCACGCACGATTGTTCCAACGGCCCAACCTGTGACGGTTTTGCCATCATAAGGCGTCCAACCACATTTGGAAGCAATCCAGTCATTTGTGATGGTCTTGGTCTTCTTCATGTCGACCACTGTGAAGTCAGCGTCATAACCGACGGCAATCCGTCCCTTGCGCGCTGTCTGGAACAAACGCGCCGGGCCAGCGCTGGTCATGTCGACAAAGCGGGCAAGCGACAGTTTTCCGGCATTGACGTGATCCAACATGATCGGAACAAGTGTTTGAACGCCGGTCATGCCAGAGGGCGACTTTGGATAGGGTTGTTGCTTTTCTTCCAGCAAATGCGGTGCGTGGTCAGACCCCAGAATATCCAGAATTCCTTGGTCCAGACCGTACCAGAGCCGCTCACCATGATGTGCAGCGCGAACCGGAGGGTTCATTTGAACAAGCGTGCCAAGACGCTCATAAGCTTCATCGGTCAAGGTCAGGTGATGAGGGGTCACCTCAATGGAGGCAACGTCCTTGTGATCAACCAGATAATCAACTTCTTCAGCCGTTGAAAGGTGAAGAATGTGGATCTTGGCTCCAACGTCGCGAGCAATAGAAACAAGCCGCTTGGTACACTTCAGAGCTGCTTCCTCATCACGCCAAACCGGATGGGACCGGGGATCATTTTCAACGCGAAGATCGGCACGCTCTCTCAGGCGGAATTCGTCTTCTGAGTGAAAGGCCGCACGACGGCGGGTAACAGACAGGATATCGCGCACGCCCTGATCATCTTCCACCAAGAGATCACCGGTGGACGAGCCCATGAAGACCTTGATGCCAGCAGCTGCCGGCAGGCGTTCTAACTCGGGAATATCCTTCACATTCTCGCGCGTCCCGCCAACCCAGAAGGCAAAATCGCAATGCATGCGGTGATGCGCGCGCGACACCTTGTCTGCCAGTGTTTCGGCAGTGGTCGTCAGCGGATTGGTGTTCGGCATTTCAAAAACGCTGGTCACACCACCCATAACTGCAGCGCGAGAGCCGCTTTCAAGGTCTTCCTTGTGATCAATACCCGGCTCGCGGAAATGCACCTGACTGTCGATCACACCCGGCAGAACATGCAGTCCGGTGCAGTCGATTACCTTGCCAGCCTGAGAGGCGTCGAACTGACCGAGGGCAACGATCCGGCCATCCCGTACAGCCACATCGCGTTGTCCTTCACCGTCCTGGTTGACGACCGTGCCGCCTTTGAGGATGAGATCGTAGGTTTGTGCCATTGCGTGTCTCCGCCTTCTCGTGAGGTTCTGCGCGGCTTATACGCGGGCAAGTTCGACAGGGCCAGTAAAACCGGAGGCCAAGACGCTTGCCCTGAGGTTTTTCAAGCCTTATGTGCCATGGAACCGTCCTAGTTGCAGAAATGGAAAGACCCATGCCCGGAGCCACCTTTGCACACCTGACTGAACGGAGCGTTGTTCGCGTCTCAGGCGAGGATGTTCATCACTTCCTGCAAAACCTGATTACCGCAGATATGGACAAGATTGATGCGGCGGGCAGCGGGTTTGGGGCACTGTTGACCCCGCAAGGCAAAATCCTGTTCGACTTCCTCATTTTCGCGCAAAATGGCACGTACCTGTTGGACACGCCGAGCCAAACAGGTGCTGATTTCATCAAACGCCTGACGTTTTATCGTCTTCGCGCGAAAGTCGCCATTGAAGACATCTCCGAAACTCATTCAGTGTTTGCGGTTTGGGGGGAAGCCAAGATTGACTGTGAACCCGCCGCCTGTTGGCTGGATCCGAGAGTGGCAGTGCTCGGCCAGCGCCTTTATGGCAAGGCCGACGATATTAAAGCCAGCCTTGAAAGTGCAGGCGCTACGGAGGCAGGGCACACAGCCTATGCGGCCCACCGCATTTCCCTCGGCGTTCCGGAAAGCCTGACTGATTTTGACTATTCCAGCATCTTTCCGCATGACGCTGATATGGACGCGCTCAACGGCGTATCTTTTTCCAAGGGGTGCTATGTCGGACAAGAGGTCGTCTCGCGCGTCCACCACCGGGGAACGGCCCGCAAACGCTTCATTCAGGTCACGAGCGACAATGCACTTCCTGATGCGGGAACAGACATCGTATCCGGCGACATCAGCGTGGGGCAACTGACCAGCAGCACCCAGCTGGAAGACGGAACATCAAAGGGCATTGCTCTTACCCGCCTCGACAAAGTGGTGGCCAACCGGTCTGATGAAACACCCTTTTCCTGTGGCGGTGTTGCGGTTGACCTTGCCATTCCGGATTGGGCCTCTTTTACTTGGCCCGATTCTGACACCTGACTTTCCAACATAACGCCGGACCCAATGCCGACTTCTTCGAAAGAACAAACCCCGCGCGCCTGGCAACGGATGCTCTCAGGTCGCCGTCTGGACCTTCTGGACCCATCCCCGCTGGATGTGGAGATTTCCGACATCGCCCATGGGCTCGCGCGGGTCGCTCGCTGGAACGGCCAGACAATGGGCGACAATGCCTTTTCAGTTGCCGAGCATTCATTGATCGTGGAAGACATTGCCCGGCGGTTGAAGCCTGATCTTTCTCCTGCCTGGCAATTGGCCGTCCTGCTGCATGATGCGCCGGAATATGTGATCGGAGACATGATTTCGCCCTTCAAGGCAGTGATGGGCGGAGCATACAAAGCGGTTGAAAGCCGCCTGCAAGGTGCCATTCACCTGCGCTTTGGGCTGCCTGCCGAAATCCCGCAGACGGTCAAAAAATTGGCCAAGCGGGCCGACACGATCTGTGCCTTTTTCGAAGCCGTGGAGTTGGCCGGGTTTGATGATGCGGAAGCAGGACGGATCTTTGGCCGACCACGCGGATTTCAGCCAAACCCAAATGGTGAGTTCAGGCTCGGGCTCAATCCCTTGCCGGTTCGCGAGGCGCAAGATCGTTTTCTGGCTAGGTTCGCGGAAATCGAAAAGCTGCGTGAAGCTGGGCATAAGACACGGCCTGCCAGCTGATAACGGGTGACGCGCGCTCATAGCCCGGTTACGATTCGCAAAACTCCAAATCAGCGGCTGTCGATGCTCTACGTTTGCTCTCTCTCAAAACTCTCCGAAACCGTTCACAAGACCGGCGCAACCCATCTGGTCACCTTGATCAATACGGAGATGGAGGTTCCAACCCCGGACGGGATTGAGGCCGATAAGCACTTATTTTTGGGTTTCAACGACATCGCAGCGCCTGTTGAAGGCCTGACGCCGCCAACAGAAGGACATGTTGTCGAACTGATCCGTTTTGTTGAAGCCTGGGATCAGAAAACACCCCTGATCATTCATTGCTGGGCCGGTATTAGCCGGTCGACGGCAGGAGCCTTCATCTCAACCTGTGCGTTGAACCCGCAAAAAGATGAATTTGAAATCGCGGCCCTTTTGCGTCAACAAGCCCCGTCTGCAACCCCCAATACACGGTTGGTTACACTCGCCGACAAGGTGCTCAAACGCGATGGCCGCATGATCGATGCAGTTCGGACCATCGGGCGCGGAGCAAATGCTTATGAAGGCGTGCCCTTCAATATGCCACTGGATTGATCACCCTAGAAAACGCAGGAGCTGCGGGTCACGGATATGGACAGTTCGGCAACACTACAGATCGGTTTGAATGCCGTTATCGTTTCCGTCGGACACGATATGCCGCAGATTGTTCAGGTCGCGGACCCTCAAGGCGAAGGCGCAGATAGCCTACCCTTTGGGTTGTTTGATCCCCTTCGGCACAGAACCTTTGAAATCGGCTTGCGTTCGTGGGTGGAAGAACAAACGGCGCTGCGACTGGGCTATGTCGAACAGCTCTACACCTTTGGCGACCGGGGACGGCACCGGGTCCGCGGCGATGCTGAACCGCATATCGTTTCCGTTGGGTATTTGGCTCTCAGTCGACAGACACCCGGCTCAGAAGATGTACTTGCCCAATATCATTCAAAGTGGCGGTCTTGGTACGATTATTTCCCCTGGGAAGACTGGCGCAAAGGTCGTCCGGAGATTGTCGATCGAGACATCCTGCCTGCCCTAGGAGCTTGGGCGAAAGAACCTCCTCCCGAAGGCACGCCACCCCGTGCCCTTGGCCGTGAAGAACGCATCGCTCTAGCGTTTGGCACTGCGACCGCCCCCAACTGGGACGAAGAACGCGCCCTTGAACGATACGAGCTTCTTTATGAAGCCGGACTACTATCAGAAGCCCTTCAGGACGGACGCCCCGCCGCACTGACTCGAACAGACTTGCCCACCCTCGGTCGGCCAATGAAATATGACCACCGGAGAATCCTGGCCACTGCGCTTTCACGTTTGCGGGCGAAACTGAAATACCGTCCCGTGGTTTTTGAGATGATGGCAGACACTTTCACTTTGACGGAACTTCAGCGGTGCGTAGAAGCCATTTCCGGTCATCATCTGCATAAACAAAACTTTCGACGCCTTGTTGAAAATGCGGAACTGGTTGAACCGACCGGCGCAACATCCACCGCCACAGGCGGACGTCCGGCAGCCCTGTTTCGATTTAAGCGTGCTCTGTTGAGCGAAAGACCAGCTCCAGGTTTACGAGTAGGTAGCCGGCAACCTGGTTATTCTTAACCATATCGCGTTTTTACTTTTGTCAAAATTTGCATTTTTTTGCGCTTTTCAAGCTTATTAACTAACTTTCAAGGTTAAAGAGCCACAGTTAACTCAGCAAACACCTTTTACTTGGTGTTAACCATGTTTTTTCTGCCCGAATTCGGGCTTGCGTGACGAGTTGGAGTGGCTGCGTATGTTTGGCCAAAAACAGAGCCGGAAACGGCATACCTCTTCGCCAGATTCAACCCGTCCTGCCCCGCGATCTGTTCGCTGGAAACGCATCAAGCGGACGCTGGCCTGTAGTCCGGTGGCTTTTGCACTCTTGACCACCGCGACCCAGAATCAGGACATCATTGATTTGCTGTCCTCTCAAAAGGCGGAAGCGCCGCGTTGGGCCCTTGCACTGGAGCCAGCCACCTTCACGGTATCTATCCCGGCGCGCTATCCGATGCAGGCAAATACGGCCTCTTCTCCAAAAGATGAAATGCAATTGACGGTCACATCCGCAGTTTCGGACATGAAACCAGCGAATGTTGAAGGCTTGGGCGAAATCGTCAAATCGAGCCTGCCCGTCGATCTACCTGAGAAAACGCGGGTGAACCGTTCCTCGAAAGGTGATCGCTTTATCTCCATGGCACCGGATCGCAAAATGGTCGACCGCGCTGCCGGGAACGTCTACGCCATGCGCAGCCTTCTTTCCAATGACAAGAAGAAAGAAGAGATGCCAAGGGTTGCCTTCGTCAAACCTGAGCCATTCACTCAATCTGATGAGGAAAAGGCAAATGGCGGTGCCGGCCCTCTGGACCTGCAGAAGGTCATGATGGCCCGCAATGCGGCAGCTGCAAGTTTTTCCCTGATCTCGGCCTATGCACCAGACAGTGTTCAGGACACCAAGGAACCTTTTGACGCCCTGTTTGGCGCGCCAAAATACGAGCAGGAACTGCCACCACCAGAAGACCCCGACAACCCTCATTGGTGGGCTCAGAAGCCGCTGCCTTTGTCAGCCGGGTCTGCTCGCGAACAAAAGTGCCTTGCGGAAGCGATCTATTTTGAGGCCCGTGGTGAGAGCGTCGAAGGACAGGTCGCAGTTGCTCAGGTTGTCCTCAATCGGGTGAAGAACCCGGCCTATCCTGATTCAATCTGCGGCGTGGTCTACCAGAACCAGCACAAGCGCAATCGCTGCCAGTTCTCTTATGCCTGCGATGGCATCAAGGATCGAATCAGCAGCCCAAAAGCTTGGGAACTTGCCAAGAAATTGGCCCGCGAAGTCTCAGATGGAAAACGCTTTTTGAAGATGGTCGACGCCTCGACGCACTACCACGCGACTTATGTGAACCCGCGTTGGGCGAAATCAATGGTCAAGCGTGGTCAAGTTGGCCTACATATCTTCTATAAGACGCATACTGGCGGCTGGTAATCCAGCCGCTCTGGCTTTCACTCGGCAGAGCGGAACACATTGGTCGCGATATAGGTGAGCAGCAGCACAAGATGCAGCCCTATGATTGCGGCCAAATGAATTGCCGAGAGCTGCGAAAACTCCAACAGTTCACTCAAGACATGGATCGACGAGATGATAATGATCGTCGAAACAATCCTGTGCTTCATCCTTCGATAGGCCTTCTGGCCGTGGATCATCACCTGCTCGCCGCTATGCACCTTTTTCAGTCGGAAGGTGTTGTAGGTGTTTGTGGCAACCATGATGACAAGATTGGCGATGAACACCATGTCCAGGAGGTTGAGGATCAACAGGATCGTTTTCTTGCGATCCAGGAACTCAAACGACCTGATAGCCTCATAGATATCCACGAAGAAGGTGAAGAGAAACAAGGTCATCGCGATCGATAGACCGATAAGGATCGGGATCTGAGCAAAACGCGCGAACCCCGCAGCAAGGTCTGGCCCATCGACCTCCAACCCGAACGTCGCCTCAGTCGCACTTTTTCCGTCGTGCCCGTCCGCCATGTCGCCTCTCGTGACTGTTTTGTCCTGCCGGGTCAAATTTCCCGCAAACCAAACATCACAAGTTATTCAATGGGGCATTGATTGGGCGCAAACGCCGTTCAAGGAATAGACCACTTTTAGCCACGCCGTCAGGTTGACAGCGCGCGCCAGCAGCTAAATACGCAGGTGGAAATCGGTTACAGACTATTCGGGAATTAAGCAGAACGGAGTTCTAGCTTCTTGGGTCCAGTGCCTACTTCGCGGCCAATACAGACACGGTTGCGGCCCGATTTCTTTGCCTCGTAAAGCGCTTCGTCTGCACTGCCATAGAGTTCATCAACATTGAAAGACACGCCAGATGGCTTGAAGGCAAGGCCAATACTCACAGTGAAGCGGATGGTTTTCCCCTGAAATTCAAGGGATCCAGCCTCGATACAAGCGCGGAAGCTCTCTGCGGCCCGCTTGCCGACGCTTTCTGTCGTATCATGAAGATAGATGGCGAATTCCTCGCCGCCCAATCGGCTCACAATCCCTACGTTCTGATCGAGCAGCAGTTTTGCCGATTCCACCAACGCCATGTCGCCAGCCTGGTGTCCGTAGGTATCGTTGACACTTTTGAAGTGGTCAATATCAAGAATGAGCAGGCACGCCTCACCATCTTGAGGGAGCTTCTTCACTTCCTCGAAAAAACAGCGCCGGTTGTAAAGCTTGGTCAGTGGGTCTCTTGTCGCATAGAAGCGGAGCTCCTGCTGAGCTGACAACATCTTCTGAGCAGAGCGGATTTTTGCATAAAGCTCTTCGGGAACAGTCGGCTTCCGAATGAAGTCGTCCGCGCCGCAGTCCAGCGCTTCAATCGCCTTGGACATTTCCTTGCTTGAAGACATGGCGATGATGTAGAGCGCTCGCGACCCTCCAGCCAACAGCCGAGACTGCCAGACAAGATCGAGCCCGTGCATGCCGTCAGTTTCGAAACTTGTGAGTAGAATTACCGGGCTAGTTTCGGTCTGCAAAAACTCCAACGCATCATCTGCGCTCGAAAAGTATTTCGCAGTGTAGTTGCGCTCCTTCAGAACCTTCTGAAGAATTTTTCGCCCTATAGCACTCGATTCAACTACAATAATCTTCATCTGCCGTTCACACTGCTCAGAAATCTAATTCTGCCTCAACGTAAATCGAATTAATGAACAAATGCTTCAACCACTGCGTGTTTTTTGAATAACCGTATCTAAACCAGAGGTATACGTATTGGCACGTAGCGCTTGAAAACTCACCCGTTTACCGACGAGATTTCACTGCATTTCGATATCAAGACCGAGATCTAGAATGGGAGCAGAATGGGTGATCCAGCCGGTGGAAATCAAGTCAACACCAGCCTCGGCAACCGCTCGAACAGTATCCAATTCGATGCCACCAGATGCTTCCAGCAAGACTTGCCCAGCGGCCATTTCGACAGCCTTTGCCAGTTCAGCCGGGTTCATATTGTCCAACATGACCACATCCGGTCGTTCCGGCAAAGCTTCCGCCAGTTGGTCCAGAGTGTCGACCTCAAGCTCAATCTTCACAAGATGACCGGCAAAGGCCTTTGCCGCCCGCACAGCAGGTACAACACCACCCGCCACTGCTACGTGGTTGTCTTTGATAAGGATCGCGTCATCCAGGCCAAACCGGTGGTTCATGCCCCCACCGCAGCGAACAGCGTATTTCTCGAACGCACGCAATCCCGGAGTGGTTTTGCGCGTACACACAATATGAGCTCTCGTGTGCGCAATTGCCTCAGCGAAGTGAGATGTGGCTGTCGCAATGCCGGAGAGATGGCACGCATAGTTCAGCGCAACACGTTCCGCAGACAAGATGGACCGGGCGGGGCCGGAAATCCGGGCAATTTTGGTGCCCCGCTCCAATTTGCCCCCATCTGACGCAAGCGGCTCAAACACCAGCTCAGAATCTGTTTGACGAAAAGCACTTTCTGCCAGCTCAATGCCGGCCAGCACACCGACCTTGCGAGAAACCAGAAAAGCTTCCGCTTTCGCATTTGCCGGCAGAGTTGCCTGACTGGTGATATCGCCAGCGCGCCCCCAGTCCTCCAGTAGAGCATCTCTAACTTTCTCGTCGATCATCAGACGCGGTAAACTGGGCAAATTGCCGGACATTTTCTTTCTCCGATCAGATGATCTCAGGCTGCTTCTTCTGCAGCGGACAGCGATATGGCCTCGACTTCCGCAGCCGTGGTGTAGGAGCGATACGCCAAGTCCGGGTTTTCGCGCGGATAATCTGATCGGGCATGCCCGCCTCGGCTTTCGGTCCGCTTCAAGGCGGAAGCAGCCACAATGCGTCCCGCCAGCATCATGTTCTTGATGGATTCGCGGACACAGACCTTTTCCGCTTCTGTGATATCCCTCAGCGCTTGCCTCAAGCCTTCGGCATTCCGTTCCACGCCGACATTATTTGACATGGTGGCCCGCAGCACATCAATTGCAGCGCGCTCTTCGCTGTTCCGCTGGGTCGGCAAACCCCTGGCCTCATCCATCTCCGCCCAATGCGCCGGACGGGGTGTCGGCATCAAGCCTTGAATGTCCTCGGCAACGCGGGAGGCAAAGACAACTGCTTCCAGCAAGGAGTTGGAAGCCAACCGGTTGGCACCGTGCGCACCCGTTGAGGCAACTTCACCAGCCGCCCACAAACCATCCAGCGAAGTCCGACCATTGGCGTCAGTCAGAACACCACCCATGTGGTAATGCTCTGCCGGAGCTACGGGGATAGGCTGAGTTGACGGATCAATCCCGGCTGCCTTGCAGGCGGTGAATACGGTCGGGAACAAGTCCTCGAACTTGTCACCGATTGTCTTTGTGCAATCCAGAAATGCACCGCGACCAGACGTGACTTCCGCATGAATGGCACGGGCCACAATATCGCGGGGGGCAAGTTCCACATCCGGATGTACGCCGACCATGAAGCGCTCGCCGGAGGAGTTGATCAGCGTCGCTCCATCTCCGCGCAAGGCTTCGGTTGCAAGAGGGGCTGGATCTCGACCAACGTTTAGGGCTGTTGGGTGAAACTGGACAAATTCTGCATCAGCAACGACAGCACCAGCGCGGGCGGCCATAGCCAATCCATGCCCGTTTGCCTCTCCCGGATTTGTCGTTACCGCATAAAGGTGCCCGATACCACCAGAGGCCAGAACAACAGCTTTCGCCGGAAGCGCCATTCGGCGCAATCCACCACGTTCACGTGTTAGCAATCCAGTTACATAGCGCCCCTCGGTCATGAGCTTTTCGCCCATGTATCCTTCGATAATTCGAATGGATGGAGCTTCTCTTGCAGCCTTGATCAAGGCTCCCATAATGGCCGAACCAGCCATATCCCCGCGCACACGGACAACGCGGTTTTCAGAGTGCGCCGCTTCTCTGGAAAGCTGCAGGCGGCCTTCAAGGTCCTGATCAAACGGAACGCCAAACTCCAGAAGATCGCGAACACGATCTCCGGCCTCACGGGTCATTTGCTCAACGATGGCAGGTTCACAGATACCGCAGCCAGCCACCAATGTGTCAGCTGTGTGCTTTTCGGCTGTATCATGCTCAGAAACCGCAGCGGCAATGCCGCCTTGCGCCCAAACAGAGGACGCGCCCTGGCCAATCGGAGCGTTGGAGACAACGGTCACTGGCCGCGGCGCCAGCTTGAGGGCACAGAAAAGGCCAGCCAGCCCTCCTCCAAGGATCACGACGTCGTCGACGTCCCTTCCCGTGAGAGCGGGCGCGAAGTCAGCAACCGAAATGGCCATGGCAATGTCCTGCAAGTGCAGTCGGAGTGGTGCTGCCCGGAGTGAACCGGGCAATTATTCTGGACCGGAGCCGGATCAGCTTTTCAGATTTATCATCCGTTCTACGGCGGTCCGCGCCTTTTCTGCAATAGCCGGATCAACAATTACTTCTTCTTTCATTTCGAGAAGAGAATCAAGGATCTTGGCCAGCGTAATCCGTTTCATGTGCGGACACAGATTGCAGGGGCGAATGAAGTTCACATCCGGGGTTTCGCTGGCGACATTATCTGCCATCGAACATTCGGTGATCATCATCACCTTCTCGGGACGCTTCGTCTTCACCCAATCAATCATGTGGGCTGTCGAGCCTGCAAAATCAGCTTCCGCGACGACCTCCGGCGGGCATTCCGGGTGCGCGATGATTTTCACATCCGGCTCGATTTCGCGATAATCCCGCAGCTCCTCCGCTGTAAAGCGTTCATGGACCTCGCAGGCACCATCCCAGATCAGAACTTCCACATCGGTCTTGTTGCCAACATTGGCCGCCAGATACTTGTCTGGGATCAGGAACACCTTGTCGACGCCGAAGCTCTCAACAACCTGCAGGGCGTTTGATGATGTGCAGCAGATGTCACACTCAGCCTTCACATCTGCAGATGTGTTCACATAAGTGATGATCGGAATGCCCGGATTGCGCTCGCGCAACCCGCGCACATCTGCGCCGGTGATGGATTCGGCAAGTGAACAGCCTGCCTTCATGTCAGGGATCAGAACCGTCTTTTCCGGGCTCAGGATCTTCGAGGTTTCCGCCATAAAGTGAACGCCGCACTGGACGATGACATCGGCATCGGTGCGCGTTGCCTCAATGGCAAGCTGCAAACTGTCGCCAACAATATCTGCAACACCATGATAGATTTCCGGCGTCATGTAGTTATGCGCCAGAATGACAGCATTGCGTTCTTTTTTCAGCCGGTTGATCGTATGAACCATCGGGGCCAGAACAGCCCATTCAATTTCAGGAATGAAATGCTTCACCTTCTCATAGACATGCGCAGTCGCTTCGCGCACCTCAGGCGTGAAGGATAGATCCGGGCGCGCAAGAGGCGCATATCGACCAGTCAGGCCGGTTTCGGCATCCGGATTAAAACGGCGTTCGGCAGCGTCTTGCGTCAGGGTCATCGTGACCTCCCTGAAATCCAACGGATATTCTTTTGCTCAGTTTGAGCATATTACAGGAAAAAGAAAACGGGCTATACGCCCATATCTTTTGCTCGTCGTGAGTTTATATAAGTGTGGCGACCGCATAAATCCAGCCGAAATTGATAAAAAACACATCCTGAGAGCAAGCTCTTTTGTTTTCATAGGTTTATAAATTAGCTGGCAGCCCAAAATCCGATAGGTTCGAGTGGGGTGACTTCCGACATTGATCACAAACCGTGATGCATTGATCAGCAAAAATCGCTTTTCGCAATGAAATTCGCCACATACTCTACGGTCAAATTCCGTTGGAGAGACTTTCAATGACCAAAACTCAGGCCCTGCCTCGACCGAACGTGCCTCTGGTGATTATTTGCGGCTGCTTGATCGCCCTGCTCTCCTTCGGACCACGATCTGCCATGGGCTTTTTCTTCCAGCCCATGACAGAGGCTCGCGACTGGAGCCGCGAACTCTTTGCGCTGGCAATTGCCATTCAAAATCTGGTTTGGGGGGCCGGACAACCCTTTGCCGGCATGATGGCAGACCGATATGGAACCTGGAAGACCATGACACTTGGTGCCGTTCTTTACGCGCTCGGCCTTTATCTGATGGTGGATGCCGAGACACCGGTTGCGCTGCATGTATCTGCGGGCATTCTCATCGGTCTGGGCATTGCCTTTTCCTCCTTTTCGCTCGTGATTGCAGCTTTCGGGCGTGTGGTCACGCCGGAGCAACGATCTCTTGCCTTCGGGATCGGCACAGCGTCCGGGTCCATGGGGCAGTTCTTGTTCGCACCTATGGGCACATCCCTTATCGCCAATTTTGGTTGGCAAGATACGTTGATCGTGTTTTCCGGGATGATGTTGCTTATTCCGTTTCTTGCCATTGCCCTGAAAGGAAAGCCGGATACATCCTCTGCTTCACCAGCGGTTGCCAACCAGAACATGACGGCTGCCATCGCTGAAGCCTTTGGCACGCGAGGCTATCTCCTTCTGACCTTTGGCTTTTTTGTCTGCGGCTTCCATGTGGCCTTCATCACGGTTCACCTGCCACCCTACATTGCCGACCTTGGGCTTGACCCGACATGGGGCGCGACGGCGATCGCCTTGATCGGCCTATTCAATATCGCTGGCTCACTGGCATCGGGTTATATTGGCGGCAAATATTCCAAGCCGATCTTCCTGTCGCTGATTTATCTCGCCCGTGCCATTGTCATCACGATCTTCATTCTCGTGCCTATCACACCGCTGACGGTTCTGGTCTTCTCAGCCATGATGGGCCTGCTGTGGCTGTCAACGGTGCCGCCTACATCTGGTCTCGTCGCGGTGATGTTCGGCCCGCGTTACATGGCGACGCTGTTCGGCTTCGTCTTCTTCTCCCACCAGGTTGGTTCCTTCCTCGGCGTCTGGCTGGGCGGCAAGCTCTATGATGAAACCGGATCTTATGACGCAATCTGGTGGGTCGGCATCGCCCTCGGCCTCTTCGCGGCCGTCGTTCACTGGCCTATCAAAGAACAACCGGTTCCAAGGCTGGCAGAAGCTACGGAGTGATAGCGGCTAGGACAAGCGCTCCGAGGTGGATTGAAAGACCATTGCCAACATTTCCACATTGATCCGATCAGCCATCAAGGCTTTTACGAACACGGCAAAGAACTGATCTTCAGGCTCATTGAGCCTGAAGCCATTCAATTCCAGGAACACAAGGGCAGACATAAATGCCAGCCGCTTGTTTCCATCTACAAGCGCATGAGCCTTGCCCAGACTGTAAACATAGTCAGCCGCCAGCCGAAACAGATTGCGCTCGCTGTTGTAGTGATACCGGTTGCAGGCTCTTTCAAGCGCACCACCAAGACTATGCGGACGCACCACCTGTACACGGTGATCGGGGTAGAGTTCAGCCAACGCCCCAACGATCGCTTCCGCGTCTTCGGCGGATAGCCAAACGGGCTCACTAGGCAGGATCATTCACCAAGGGATTTCATCGTCGCGGCAAAGCGCTTGTTATTGTCAACAACCATGTCTTTAATCGCCCGACGGAAAGAAGGTTTGCTGTCGGGCGAAACGGCGGCAGGTGTATCACTGACTGAGTTTTCAGCCTCCTTGGTACCTTCCGCTTGCTTTCCTGCAGTTGTTTCCATTTTCCAGTTCCCAATGAGCCAACTCGGTGCACTCCTCTCCACCTGACCGCAATAAAGGTTCAAGCATACGCAGCCCCGAGCTTTGAGCAGCATGATAACTCAATTTGCCAGACCAACCAAACCGAGAGGCGAAAACGCCCTATCCAGCGACCTTCGAGAAATCGGCGACGACATGGGTTGCATCGCGGATTTCTGCGAGGAGCTGGAGGCGGTTCTTGCGAAGCGCCGGATCGTCAGCGTTCACAAGAATGTCCTCAAAGAACTTGTCGACAGGTGCGCGAAGCTTTGACAAGGCTGCCATGGCCTCTTCGAAGTCTTCATTGGCCACCGCATTTTCAGCAGCTGCGCGGGCTGTATCGATGGCCGCTGCCAGATCAATCTCAGCCTGCTCTTGGAGAAGATCAGCATGTGGGCGGCCCTCGACCGGCGCGCCGTCCTTCTTTTCCTCGGCCCGCAGAATGTTGACCGCACGCTTATAACCGGCTGCCAGATTGGCCCCATCGTAAGACGATACGAATGCGCCCAGCGCTTCCACGCGTTTGACCACCATCAGAAGATCATCCTGCCCGCCAAGCGCAAACACGGCATCAATCAAGTCGTGCCGTGCTCCCTCGTCCTTCAGATGGACCTTCAGGCGGTCTGCGAAGAAAGAGAGGAGATCCGTGACCAATTCCTCAGCAGCTTCATTATTTAGGTCAGGCTTGATCTTATAAAGGCTTGCCTTGAGTTGCTGGGCCAAAGGCAAACGAAGTTTGTTTTCCAGCACAATGCGGATCACGCCCAATGCGGCGCGGCGGAGGGCGAATGGATCCTTGGAACCCGTCGGTTTTTCGTCAATCGCCCAGAAGCCGGCCAGAAGATCAAGCTTGTCGGCAAGGGCAACGGCAACAGCAACCGGATCGGTCGGCACACTGTCACTTGGGCCTTGCGGGCGGTAGTGATCCTCAATGGCGATGGCGACGCTTTCGTCCTCACCCTGCTTGGACGCATAGGTGCGGCCCATCAGGCCCTGCAGTTCCGGGAATTCATAGACCATCTGAGAAACAAGGTCAGCCTTTGCGAGACGTGCGGCACGAACGGCCTTATCCTTGTCGGCACCGACGATCGGGGCAAGTTCTGAAGCCAAGGCTTCAAGACGCTTAACGCGCTCGCCCTGCGTTCCAAGCTTTTCATGGAACACGATACTGTCGAGCTTCGGCAAGTTGTCTGCCAGTTGGGTTTTCAGATCCGTTTCCCAGAAGAACCAGGCATCGGACAAACGCGCGCGAATGACCTTTTCATTGCCCGCCACAATCAACTTGCCATCATCGGGCGACGTGATGTTGGAAACGAGAATAAACTTCTTTGCAAGCTTGCCGGTTTTCGGGTCCTTCATAACGAAGCACTTTTGATTGACCCGAATGGTCAGGCGCGTGCATTCGTCAGGAATTTCCAAGAACTTTTCGTCAAAACTTCCAGTCAGGACGACCGGCCATTCCACCAGCCCTGCAACTTCTTCCAACAGGCCCAGATCCTCAACAAGTTCAAGTCCCAGAGCCAGTGCCCGATCCTTGGCGTCGTTCAGGATGATGTCTTTCCGCCGGTCCGCATCCAGCACCACCTTGTGCTTTTCCAACTGAGCCGCGTAATCGTCCATTCGGCGCACCGTCAGAACCTCATCGCCGAGGAAACGGTGGCCGCGCGTGGTGTTGCCAGATGTTATGCCATCAACCTCAAACTCAATGATCTCCGGCTCTTCGGTTTCCGGACCAAAGGTTGCGATGATGGAATGAAGCGGGCGCACCCAACGCATGGAGCCGGAGCCCCATTTCATGGATTTCGGCCATGGGAAATTGCGCACGATGCCGGGCATGAACCCGGCAATAATGTCTTTAGCGTCCCGGCCCGGCTTTTCGATCACGGCAACATAGAAGTCACCCTTTTTAGGGTCGGTCTGAACGCTTACCTCATCAATGGAGCTTAAACCAGCACCGCGCAGAAAGCCTTCGACAGCCTTTTCCGGCGCACCGACACGAGGACCTTTCCGCTCTTCGCGTGTTGCGGCTGAACCTGCTGGAACACCTGCGACATGCAACGCCAAACGGCGCGGCGTGAAATAGGCCTTTGCCCCTTCGTAAGGCAAGCCGGCATCCACCAGCGCATTGGTGACGAGAGACTTCAAGTCCTCGGCTGCACGTCGCTGCATGCGGGCCGGGATTTCCTCGCTGAAAAACTCAAGCAGGAGATCAGGCATGGAAAGCTAAAACCTTTTGGCAAGACAGGGCAGACTTGCCCCATTCACATGTTGATCTGTCCGTTAGCAATTCAGGCAGGAAAAGTCACCCCCTGCGCCACATCTGTTACCTTTGAAAGCGAAGCGCGAGACAGCGCCGAGAATAAACTACCGTAACGTCAATAATTACATTCACTTTTGATAAATAGATAGATGACACTCTTCAGAAAAACCCATCCAAGAAACAGAATAATTACAATGAAATTCGTTCACTCGATCGCTTTTACATGGTCAATAATTATTATCGTGTCACTTGTCGGTGGTTATTTCACCGCTCAATTCCACCCTATGGATCTGTTGCTGGAAGAAAAACTCCTCACACATTATCAGGGAGAATTCCTCGTTGGCAGTTTACTTTCTGCATTTATTGTTTTGACCGCGTATGGGTGCTGGTCCATTCCGAAACTTCGACGTGAAGTGAAAAAGCGGAAAAAGGCGCAATCGGCGGCGCTGGAACTTGCCAAGCACGACGCCTTGACCGGATTGCCGAACCGACGAAAGCTCCACGAGGCCTTTCAGCAGCTCGCCAGAACCACAGTAGAGGGCAACTATCGCGCAGTCATGATGCTGGATATTGATGGGTTCAAGCCGATCAATGACGTCTATGGACATGCATTTGGTGATTCAGTTCTGGTGGCGTTGGCAGAACGCCTGACCGGCATGCTGGAAGAAGACGGCTTCGTAGCTCGTCTGGGTGGAGACGAGTTTGCCATTGTCACGGCTGAATATGAACACAAGGATGAAATTGCCAGCTTTGCGCGTCGACTTTTGACCCTGTTCCAAACACCTTTCGACATTGATGGAAAAAGTGTCTCCGTCGGCTGCGGCATAGGCATCGCCATCTTCCCCGATGATGGATACTCCGCAACGGAACTCCTGAGGCGTGGAGATATTGCACTTTACCGAGCGAAATCATCCGGGCGCTCGGCGTACCGGTTTTTTGAGGTGAATATGGACGCCTCGATCCTGCATCGCACATTATTGGAGCAGCGGCTTCGCGCTGCCCTGCGCAGCAATGATATTCAGGTGCACTATCAGCCTATTTTGAACTTGAAAAACGTGCGCATTGTTGGCTTTGAAGCCCTTGCGCGCTGGCACGATGCGGATTTTGGCCAAGTGGCGCCTGCACAGTTCATTCCCTTGGCCGAAGACTGCGGGCTGATTACCGACCTGACATACTCGGTGTTGAGGGAAGCAACGACAATTGCGGCAACCTGGCCCGAACACCTCAGCCTTTCGGTCAACATCTCGGCAAACCTTCTGGCAGATTCCACCCTGCCCTTGAAGATTGTGAAAATCCTCGGAGAAACAGGTTTCTCACCGGAACGCCTTGTCCTTGAAATCACCGAATCCGCCCTGATCAAGAACCCGATCTTCGCAGGACAAACTCTCAGTCAGTTGGCAGATGCCAAAATTCGTATCGCGTTGGATGACTTCGGCACGGGGCACTCAAGCCTCAGTTACATTCGCGATTTTCCGATCCACACGGTGAAGATCGACAAGTCCTTTACGATGAAAATGTCCGAGAACCCGGAATGCAGAGCGATCGTCGATGCTGTTTTGGTGCTGGCAAAGGGCTTGGGTTTCCACACGGTCGCTGAAGGGATTGAGCAGCAAGATGTTCTGGAAAAGCTCAACGCCCTCGGCTACCCGCTCGGGCAAGGCTTCCTGTTTGGAGCTGCAACATCTGCAGAAGCCGTTGAAACCCTGATCAAACAGCACACAGACCCTATTCAACTCGCTGACAAGAGCGAGCTAACCGAGACCCAGCAGAATGCCGGATAATCTGGATTAGGAGACCAACACGCAAGGAGCGCCGGGCAGTCAGGCGCTCTGGTTCTCGTAGCCCACACCACCGGCTTCGGTCTCAAGGAAGGCTGCGCCACACGCTTTGGCAAGTTCGCGTACCCGCAAGATATAGCTTTGACGCTCTGTGACAGAGATCACGCCGCGCGCATCCAGCAGGTTGAAGACATGGCTGGCCTTGATGCATTGGTCATAGGCAGGCAGCACCACCTGATGCACCTTGGCACCCTTTTCTTCGCGCTGCTTTGCGCCCGCTTCCAGAAGGGACCGGCACTCACCTTCCGCATCCTTGAAGTGACGGAACAGCATGTCCGTGTCCGCATGTTCAAAGTTGTGGCGGGAATATTCCTGTTCGGCCTGAAGGAAGACGTCGCCATAGGTGACTTTGTCATCCCCTTCCATGCCGTTGTAATTCAGCTCATAAACGTCATCGACGCCCTGAATATACATCGCAAGGCGCTCAAGGCCGTAGGTCAGCTCTCCGGAGACTGGCGAACATTCAAAGCCGGCAACCTGCTGAAAATAGGTGAACTGAGAGACTTCCATGCCGTCGCACCAGCACTCCCATCCAAGGCCCCACGCGCCAAGGGTCGGGCTTTCCCAGTCATCTTCAACGAAGCGAACATCGTGAAGCTCAGTATCAAGGCCAATCGCCTTGAGGCTGTTCAAATACAGCTCCTGAAGGTTTGGCGGAGATGGCTTCAAGATGGCCTGAAACTGGTAATAATGCTGCAAGCGGTTCGGATTTTCGCCGTAGCGCCCGTCAGTCGGGCGGCGAGACGGCTGCACGTAAGCTGCTTTCCACGGCCGGGGACCAAGCGAGCGCAGCGTTGTTGCCGGGTGAAACGTGCCGGCCCCAACTTCCATGTCATAAGGCTGAAGCACCACACAACCCTGATCTGCCCAAAAGCGTTGCAAGGTCAAGATCAGCCCCTGAAAGGAGTTTTCAGGGCGCATATGAGAAGGAAGAGCGTCGCTCGACATGAATCACGAGGTCCATCGAATGAGATTAAACTTGGGCCGTGAAGCCCACCATGTCGGGACAGGTGCCACGGAGGTGCGGCAAGGTCAAGCTTAGGATCGATTTGCAACCGGTTCCTGCTGCTCAAACCGCGAGCGCGTTTTTGCTACGACAAACTCGAAAGGAGCCTCGTGCGCTTTGCTATGGTGGTTTGGCTGTATTTTGGCCTACCCCTAAGCTACCCTCCTAAAAACCCAAGAATGCACCGACAGCGTATTACCTGATAAGCGAAGTAGATTTTTCTTATAGAAATTTGGTATACATTCTTTCTGTATTTGAATTATATTATAAGAATCATGATATAATTCTTCCATTGAGAAGAATGAAGAAACTTCCGATTGAAATATCAGTTCATTTTTACTATATGTATAAATACTTATCACCACTTGAGTAATTTATTTTAACACCAATACTCATAGCAATGTAATGAAGCGGTATAATAGATGTAAAAATAACTACCGAAAACCCATACATCAAATTAAATCTATAATATAAAAATTCATACCATCCCCCAACTAGTATGAACAACATAAATGGAAATGAAATACGGAAAAATAATGGATCAATTCTAAGTCTATATAATGGAGCACCAAGCATTTCTATTCACTCATAACTCAAAATGAAACATCTTCAATTTCCCAACCATAGACAAGCGCTGCAGATTACTCTTGTAGCAAGTACCTGCTTCTGCCATTTTCAGCGTACCATCAGCTTTACACTCAAACCGCATAATTCCCTCCGAGTGTTGTCAGGCCCATCTTGCGGAAAAGCTTTCCGATTTGGCCGCGTCTTAATTTGTAGGTGTGCTCCGCCGCCCGCTACAACAAACTCGCCAGTAATTTACTTTCAGCTGTCGCCATCGCAACTCCCATCGTGCTCTAGTCAGGATTGAGTCCAAACCCTATTACACCCCTCGTATAACTCTGTATAGCAACCTGCCGAAGGCATAAACAATGGCAAGAACAGTCATCCGAGATGAAACAGGCCCCTCTCCCATCGAGAAAAACACAACCCCAAACAAAATAACCCCTAAAACCAAGAAAAATTCTTGATACTTCCCCAGTTTATACATGTATTTTCATTCGCTTTTAGCCTCTATACATACCACTACCCACGCAGGAATTGCTTCGGTACTCATTTCGACTAGATATGATATTGGTATGCTAGCCATGCGCCCTTGAATAATGAGACTCACAGCCAAACTGCATAATCCCCCGAGCGTTGTCAGGCCAAATTGCGGGCGCTCGTCCGGCTTGATTGCCTCAGCTTCCGATGTGGCAGAAACGACCTTCGCATCCACTTATTTCCGTGGCAGTTGTCTAAAACGGCTCAGACCCGTCGCGCGATGAACGCCCCAATTGGAGCCTTTATGCCTGCGGCCGATAGCGACCGCTGGCTGGATCAAGCACCAGTTTTTCGCCGCGTCCAGACGGGTGAGCATCGGCGGCAGCGCGGGAGAGTTTGGCTTCGACTTCAGCCATTTTGCGCTTCAGCCGCCGGACAACCCAATATCCTCCGACTGCCAGTGCCGCCACGCCAAATAGTTCTGTCATTCTGCCCTCCCGAAATCCCTTTTGTTACAATCCAAAGCGCATCCATAGGGCGCGCTCTTCCACACTGGACACCAGATCATCGGTCATCGACTTATCCATGCCGAACAGAGCCGAAACGCCATTACCGCCGGTTCTGCGGCCAAACAGGCCTTTGGGTGCGGAGATCAGTTTCAACTCGGTCTTTTCGCCGAAACGCGACTTCAGTGTGCTGCGAACATCGCCAAGCGCGTCCACAAGCCCAAGGTCGCGGGCGGTTTTTCCGGCCCAGAACTTGCCGGTAAACAGATCCGGATTGTCGGACAGAACATCCGACCGGCGCGCCTTCACCATGTCGATAAAGGTTTCATGGATTTCCAATTGCAATGACTTCAGGTGCTCAATGTCTTCCGGCTTTTCATCCTGAAACGGGTCCAACGTGACCTTGTTTTCACCAGCGGTATAAACACGGCGCTCGACGCCCAGCTTTTCAATCAGGCCCTTCATTCCAAAACCGGCAGACACGACCCCGATTGACCCCACAATGGAAGAAGGGTCGGCAATAATCTCGTCTCCGGCTACTGCGATCATGTAACCGCCGCTGGCAGCCACATCTTCCACAAAGACCAGAACTTCTTTTTCGTGCTTTTCGGCCAGATCACGAATACGCTTGTAAATCAGCCGCGATTGAACTGGTGAGCCACCCGGAGAGTTGATGACCAGCGCGACCGCCGGGGCCTTTTTCATTGAAAAGGCTTTTTCCAGCTGCTGGGCAACGCCTGCCAGAGACAGCCCCGGACGCAGCGGTGTTGCCATTCCGATTGCCCCTTGCAGACGTACGACCGGTACAGTCTGACCTTCATTGCGGAATTTGGCGGGCAAGAGTTTGCGGAATTTGTCTAGCACGGGCGTTTCATTTCCTTATTGAACAATTGCCTGCTGATATAGGCATGCAAAATCGAATTAAAAGCGGGCTTGATTTTGGGGCCTGCAAAAATCAAGGGTCAGGACCCGTTCATGTCGTCAAGTTTGGCGCGAATGGCAAGAAAGTCCCGCCATGACAGGCGTTTTTCCAACGGGCTGCGGAGCAGATAGGCCGGGTGATAGGTGGCAACACATGGGATTTTTCGACTGCCAGAGTCGTACTCTTTCCACTGCCCCCGCAGGCGGCGAATGCCATCTTTAACGTCAAGCAGGGACTTGGCCGACGCTGCGCCCAGAAAAACCAGTACATCCGGGTTGGCCAAAGTAATCTGCCGCTGAATAAACGGTTTGCAGAGTTCGGTTTCTTGCGGCGTGGGCGTCCGGTTGCCCGGTGGTCTCCATGGCACAACATTGGCAATGTAAGCGCTGGAGCGATCAAGCCCGATGGCTGTCAGCATCCGGTCCAGCAATTGACCCGACCTGCCGACAAAAGGTTTGCCCAGAATATCCTCATCGCGTCCGGGCGCCTCGCCGACAAACATCACCTTGGCGACCGGATTGCCATCCGCGAAAACCAGGTTCTTTGCGGTGAGCCTCAGATTGCAGCCTTCAAATGTTCCCAAAAGTTCGCGCAGCTCGTCGAGGCTTTGCGCGGTCAGGGCCCGCTCTCTTGCAGAATTGATTGCGGCCTGATCCGGGATAACAGCCCCGCCCTGCGGTGCGGCGGGTATGGGGGATGCCGACGCAGGAGGCGTCTGCGGAGGTCGCCCCTGTTGCTGAGCTGCCGGTCCGGCAGATGAAACCGGCTGCTGCCCACGTTGGTTTGGAGGGCTGTTCGGTGTTTGCGTTGCTGGCGACTGAAAATCGGCCAGAGAAACGGGTGGCTTTGCGGGCGCAGCAAAGCGGTCAACGGGTTCTTCTTCCAAAAACCCGTCGACGCCAGATGCCAAATAGAAGTCGATCAGCGCTTCAACCTCGCGCTTAGACAGTGTGTTATTTTCCAAAGCCTTGCCTCCGCCGTCAGTCTAGCGAAGCCCGGCACTGAAACAAGCCTGACATTGCGCTGAAGAGCGCTTGTGGATGAGCCTGTGAAGCAGCCTCGTTATCACATTCCTTTTACGTAAACGTAATTCTTGCGCAAGAAGGCGGCAAGGGTTATCACACTAACCATGTCAAGATGGCCAATGGTTCGCGGGATCTGGATAAAAAATGTCGTATTTCTGCGGACTGTTTTGTGGCAATAGGGGAAACCTGCCGTTGCCGGGCAAGAAATGAGGGAGAACTTGATGGCGGACGAGGACGCATTGGGCGAACGCGAAAGCATGGATGTTGACGTCGTTATCGTTGGCGCAGGACCAGCCGGTCTTTCAGCCGCGATCCGATTGAAACAACTGGCCGATGCGCAAGACCAGGAAATCAGCATCGTTGTGTTGGAGAAAGGCTCCGAAGTTGGCGCCCATATCCTGTCCGGTGCAGTGATCGACCCTGTTGGCCTCGACAAGTTGCTGCCAGAGTGGCGTGAGGAAAGCGACACACCGCTGAAAACCGAAGTCACGGCAGACCATTTCCTGCTGCTTGGCCCTGCAGGCTCCATGCGGTTGCCAAACCTGTTGATGCCAAAACTCATGAACAATCATGGCAACTACATCGTCTCTCTTGGAAACGTCTGCCGTTGGCTGGCTGAAAAAGCCGAAGCGATGGGCATTGAGGTTTTCCCGGGCTTTGCCGCTGCCGAGATCCTTTACGACGATGAGGGTAAGGTTGTTGGCGTTGCGACCGGCGACATGGGCATTGGCCGGGATGGCAAACCAAACGCCATGTTTACCCGCGGAATGGAACTTCGGGCGAAATATACCCTGATCGGGGAAGGTGCGCGTGGGTCTCTTGCCAAGCAACTGATCGAAAAGTTTGACCTCGACCGTGATAGCGATGTGCCGAAATTCGGTATCGGCATCAAGGAGCTTTGGCAGATCGACCCGGCCAAGCACCAACTGGGTCTGGTCCAACACTCCTTTGGTTGGCCGCTCGACGGAAAAACCGGTGGCGGTTCCTTCCTTTATCATCTGGAAGACAATCAAGTGGCTGTCGGATTTGTGATTCACCTGAACTACCAGAACCCATGGCTGTCACCCTTCAACGAGTTCCAGCGCTTCAAGACCCACCCGGCGATCCGCGACACCTTTGAAGGTGGCAAGCGCATTTCCTATGGCGCGCGTGCCATTACCGAAGGCGGGCTTCAGTCTGTCCCCAAGCTGTCCTTCCCCGGCGGCGTCATCATGGGCTGTTCGGCGGGTTTCGTGAACGTTCCGCGCATCAAAGGCTCCCACAATGCCATGCTGTCCGGCATGCTGGCGGCAGAAGAAGTTATGGCAGCGCTAGGACGCGGCGAGGCTCACACAGAGCTTACCAACTTTGACAGTGCGTGGCGGGAAAGCGAAATTGGCAAAGACCTCAAGAAGGTCCGCAACGTCAAACCTCTCTGGTCAAAGTTCGGCACAGTTGCTGGCGTCATGCTGGGCGGCCTCGACATGTGGACCAACGAACTGTTCGGTTTCTCGTTCTTCGGCACCATGAAGCATGGCAAGAGCGATGCCCAATCGCTGAAACCGGCCAAAGACTGCAAGAAGATCGACTACCCGAAACCGGATGGCGTCGTTTCCTTCGACAAGCTGTCTTCGGTGTTCCTGTCGAACACGAACCACGAGGAAGATCAGCCGATCCATCTGAAGGTGACCGACGAAGCGCTGCAAAAATCATCCGAGCACGATATTTATGCAGGGCCTTCCAACCGGTACTGCCCGGCAGGAGTTTATGAGTGGATTGAGGAAGGCGAAGATGCTCCGCGGTTCCAGATCAATTCGCAAAACTGCGTTCACTGCAAAACCTGCGACATCAAAGACCCGAACGGAAACATCACCTGGACTGTTCCGGAAGGCGCTGGCGGACCAAACTACCCAAATATGTAGTTTCCCGACTTTAAATTCTAATGCTTAACACCGCCGCTGCGAGAATTAACTCTCGTGGCGGCGATTGTCATTTTATTGCCATGGACTCATCACACGCAAAACGTAGTATGACCAGAGTTGTATTTGAAAAGGCCCACCATCAAAACGCGATCAAACTATCTCCTTAAGCATCGCATAATGAGGTCCTGAATGTTGAAGAATTGGATTTTGAGCTGCGGCTTGGCATCTGCAGTTGCTGTTGCCGGACTACCGCTGCCTGACGCAGTTTCAATCACACCTTTGAAAATCACAGAAGCCAAAGCAGACAACGGGTCTGCTCGACGCACAGCGCGGAGAACGTCTCGAAGAGTAAATCGCCGTCATGACAACTACTACAATGCGCTGCCGGGCGGCTGTGTTCGTGTGGTGGTGAATGGAATTGCGTACCACCGGTGTGGCACAATCTACTACCAGCCGGTCGTTCGAAACGGAACCAATGTCTATATCATTGTAAATCCATGATGTTTCAGAAGGACAACCATTCAATGAAATCGGTTTTCTTTACAGCTGGCCTGTTGGTCGCAACGCTCTCAATTGCGCCTGCCTCCGCCCAAGGCATGTTGGAGAATTGCAACCAGGACCTCCAGACTTTTTGCGCTGACGTTACTCCCGGAAACGGCCGCTTGGCTGCCTGTCTTTACGCTCACGAGGACAAGGTTAGCGACCAGTGTGTAGGCACTTTCGAGGACTTTGCGTTGCAAATGAGCTGGCTGAACAGTCAGATCGACGAAGCCATCAACATCTGCATCGGTGATATCCATACTCATTGTCAGGACGTGAAACCGGGCGAGGGTCGTCTTTTCATGTGCCTGAACACAAACAAGGAAAAGCTGTCCGGCGAGTGCCAGAACGTGGTCACCAAGTTCGAAGAACGCTTGGCCAACTAGCCGTTGGTCAGACTTCAGAACTTAGAAAAAAGCAGGGCCGGATCCCCCACACTGGTACTGAGACAGGGACCAGACTCCTACGGGAGGCAGCAGTGAGGAATATTGGTCAATGGTCGGAAGACTGAACCAGCCATGCCGCGTGCAGGAAGAATGCCTTATGGGTTGTAAACTGCTTTTATATGGGAAGAATAAGGTGTACGAGTACATTGATGACGGTACCATATGAATAAGCATCGGCTAACTCCGTGCCAGCAGCCGCGGTAATACGGAGGATGCGAGCGTTATTCGGAATCATTGGGTTTAAAGGGTCTGTAGGCGGGCTATTAAGTCAGGGGTGAAAGGTTTCAGCTTAACTGAGAAATTGCCTTTGATACTGGTAGTCTTGAATATCTGTGAAGTTCTTGGAATGTGTAGTGTAGCGGTGAAATGCTT
>NZ_GL476300.1:184256-324316 GCF_000148725.1 Roseibium sp. TrichSKD4
TCGATGGGGACCATGTGCACACGTCCTGTGGGGAGACGTGGCGATTGGCAAGCAGCAAATTTAAAGCTGCGCCAGCGGCCACAAGGCGTCCAAGAAACGCCTCATGCCCCCGACAAACTCGCAAATTCCCAACTGTCTTGTTGTTCTTATGACAGCGTTCCTCCCCCGAGGAACCGGACTGCTTGTTTGCACCTACCAATGCGCCGTCTAATCATCCGCTGCAGCATTCGCAAGCAAAAAACGGCTGATTACTGCGGTTTAAAATAAGAGATAAGGAAAACCACGTACAACTTTCCATTTTGATCCGAAAACCAACTCCTACCGCAACAAACTATGCTGCCCTGTTTTCCCGACGCGGGCGTCTTTTTGGCCTATTCTTACGATTTTCGTTGGCGGATGCCTTTGGCCCGGACTTTTCACCTGAACGCTGACCACCATTTCCCCGCGCCTTGTGCTGAGCAGGACGCTGGCCGGATCTCTGATTACGCCCCTTGCGCACCAGCTTCACGGGTGCTGGAGCCTCACCGCTGGCAACTTCGATCTCAATTCCGGTCAGTTTTTCGATCTGGCGCAACAGGGCAACTTCTTCTGCGCTGCAGAGCGAAATTGCATCACCTGACGCACCTGCTCGCGCTGTCCGGCCAATGCGATGCACATAAGCTTCGGCAACTTCGGGCAACTCAAAATTGTAAACGTGGCTCACGCCAGGAATATCAATTCCGCGGGCTGCTACATCTGTTGCAACAAGTACCTTGAGCGTTCCTTCACGCAGGCCTTTGATGGCCCTGTCGCGTTGGTTCTGGCTTTTGTTGCCATGAATTGAGCCAGCAGAAACGCCGGCTGCCACCAGCCGCTTCATCAAGCGCTCAGCGCCATGTTTTGTCCGGCAAAAGACAAGGCATGTGTCGTCAGCACGCTCACAAATCATGTCGACCAGAAAACCTGACTTGGCTTTTTGGTCCATGAAATGAACAGATTGCGCCACCCTTTCGGCAGTCTTACCCGCCGGTGCCACTTCGACCCGTTCCGGTTTGTGCAAATAGGTCCGGGCAAGGTCTTCGATCTGCCGCGGCATTGTTGCGGAAAACAGCAAGGTTTGGCGCTTTTCGGCCACCAGACCTGCGATCCGCCGCAATGCGTGAATAAAGCCGAGATCAAGCATCTGATCCGCTTCATCCAAGACAAGATACGACGCCTTGTTGAGGTGAACTGCCTTCCGATCGACCAGATCAAGCAGACGGCCCGGAGTTGCCACCAGTATGTCTGTTCCCCGCCCGAGGCGCTTGATCTGCGGATTGATCGAGACGCCGCCCACAACAGATGTCACACGGAGCGGTGTCTTGCGAATGAATGAGGTCAGGTTTGAGGCGATCTGATTGACGAGTTCGCGCGTTGGCGCAAGGATCAGGGCGCGAGCAGCTTTCGGCTCAGGCGTCCGACCTTCTTCAAGCAAGCGATGCGCCAAAGGCAAACCGAAAGCTGCCGTTTTTCCCGTGCCGGTTTGCGCCAGACCCAACAGGTCGTTACCCTTCAGGATCAGCGGGATTGCATTTTTCTGGATCGGGGTTGGTGTGTCATACCCGATTTCCTCGATAGCTTTCAAAAGCGTATCGGAAAGGCCCAGCGATTTAAATTCTGTCAAAGTGTTTCCTTTTGGCGTGTTCAGGTCGGACAATCCGACAAACGCCTATTAGGGTCGCATTCCGGCTCAATTCGCCTGGAAGCTCAGCCTGTCTCTTCTCGTTCAGCGTAATGATCTGGAGCGGGCCGGAGATCTCCGGAAACCAATTATCCAGTTTGCCGCTATTCATACACTGTCAGAAGGCGGCACGTCTCCGTCCCATGACGGAGTGCCCGTGTATCTGCTCTTCCTGCGGATATGTCAAGGGGAACCGCCCTTCGCAACCTAGACATTGCATTTTATACGCTCTGTAAATCTCTAATTTAAATCTATATTATTTCGAAAAATCGAAATAGCATCCAAACTCACGCTCGCTGGTCACTTTGTACGGAGTTTCAGGTGAAGTTTTCAAAGTATCTTTCTTCCGCGCACATCGACGCGCTGGTGCTCGCAATTGTGGGACTTGGCGTGTGGGCGTTCGCAATTGAAAACGATGCTTATGAGGCATTCCACGACTTTTTGATGGCCAATGAAGACTACGAGTTGGACGAAATCCTTGTTGCTTTGGTCTTGATGGGATTGGGTGGCTTCATTTTTGGGATGCGACGCCTAAAAGAAAGTAAACAGGAACTCCTCCTCCGACGCGAAGCACAAGCGCGAGCCGACTGGTTGTCGATCCACGACCCACTCACAGCTCTTCCCAATCGGCGATATCTATCCAGTTTAAAAGTTCAAGGGCTGAAAGGTACTCTTGGCACCTCCCACCTTGCTTTCCTTGCGATAGACCTTGATGGCTTCAAGCGGATTAATGATCTTATCGGCCATGCAGGCGGGGACGAATTGCTGAAGGTGACTGCGGAGCGTCTTAGTTCTCAGTATCCGAACGCAGTGGTTATCCGTTTGGGTGGGGATGAGTTTCTGGTCATCGTCGATGCAGAAGAGTTTGGGCGAGCCAGTGGTATGGCTGCAGCCAAGAACCTGATCACTACCTTGTGCGAACCACTCACGATTTCCGATGTTCAGGTCGAGGTCGGAGCCTCTGTGGGCATCGCCATTTTCCCGGACAATGGCGAGGATATTGGGGAACTGCTTCACGCTGCCGACGTTGCACTTTACTTCGCGAAGCGATCAGGCCGGAATACTGCGGCCTTTTTTGAGCTGTCCATGCATCAGGACGTTGCCAAACGCGCCGAACTGGAAGCGAGGGTTCGCACAGCTCTTCAGGAAAAATCAATCGCCCCCTACTACCAACCGATTGTTGATTTGAAGTCGAACAAGATTGTCGGTGCAGAGGTTCTGGCAAGATGGTCCGCCAGAGATGGGTCGATGCTTCCGCCAGATGTGTTTATTCCCGTTGCCGAGGAGATTGGCGGCGTGGTGGCATTGTCCGAGCAACTGCTCAGCAAAGCCGCAACGGATGCCTTGGGTTGGCCGGAAGATGTCATTTTGTCGTTCAACATTGCGCCAACGATGCTGTCCGACCGCCTGCTTGGAAAACGCATTCAACGGGTTCTGAATGAAACAGGCTTCCCTGCCTCCCGGCTAGAGGTCGAATTCACTGAAGGGGCTCTGCTCCGCGAAACAGAAGCTGCGACAACAGTGATCAATGACCTTGTGTCTGGCGGTGTTCGCATTGCTCTGGATGACTTTGGAACCGGCTATTCAAACATTCTGCAATTGTCCGAACTGTCGTTCAGCACAATCAAGATCGACCGGAAGTTTGTGGATCGCGCGGTGCGCGATGAAACCCAACAAGCGATTGTCCAGACCATGATAGATCTGGCGACACGGTTGGGTGTCACCACCATCGCGGAAGGCGTTGAAACAGCTGAGCAACGTGACGCTGTTCTCAATCTTGGTTGCGAGTTTGGTCAGGGCTACTACTTCTCTCGAGCGGTACCAAGCCATAAGATCGGTCAGCTTTTCGAAAATACGGATACAACGTTGCAGCCTGAGCTGGCAGCAATAAAAGTGGCCGAGGCAGCCCGCCAAGCCAAATAATTTACTCAGGCAGCAACCGCAGCAAGCGCCCTTCGTCACTATCAGTCAAAACATAGATATATCCGTCGGGGCCTTGACGGACATCCCGAATGCGTTCTTCCAGTTCCTGCAGGATTTTTGTTTCTCTAACGACGGTGTCGTTGTCCATTTCAAGAACTGAAATGTGGCGCCCCCTCAAGGCGCCTACCAATAAATTGCCTTGCCACTCAGGATAGCGGGAACTGTCGACGAAGGTCATGCCGGACGGGGCTATCGACGGATCCCAGTAGTGAACCGGCTGCTCCAACCCTGCCTTCGACGTCCCCTCCCCGATCTTGCCGCCGGTATAGTGGCGCCCGTAAGAGATGATCGGCCAGCCATAGTTTTTTCCCGCTTCGGGTTTGTTCACTTCATCACCACCCTTCGCACCATGTTCAACCGTCCAGAGGTCTCCGGTTGTTGGATGCAAGGTTGCGCTCTGCGGATTGCGGTGGCCAATTGACCAGATTTCGGGCTGATGGTCCTTTGCCCCAATAAAGGGATTATCGGCAGGGGCGTTGCCGTTTCGGGCTATCCGCAAGACGGAGCCGGCATGATCTGACGGGTCCTGCGCTCGTGGGCCGTCCCCGCGATCACCAGTTGTCACGAACAAGGTTCCGTCTTTGGCAAAAACGAGCCTGGAGCCAAAATGACGGCCGCCGTGGGAGCGATTATTGCCTGAAAAAATGGTGACGCCGTCCTGAAGCTGAAAACCATTTCCTTCAGGCATCAGGCGGGCGCGATAAACAGACGTTCCAGCCCCACCTGGGGAGCCTTCCGAATAGCTGATGAACACTTCTCGCGATGAACTAAAGTCCGGTGTCAGCACCACATCCAGCAGCCCGCCTTGACCATTTGCAAAAACGTCGGGCGTTCCAGTAACCGCTGACATCCTCCCAGTCTTATCGACAAACTGCAGCGTCCCGTCACGCTCTGTGACAAGATAACCCCCACTTGGCAGAAACGCGACACTCCAGGGATAAAGCAGATCATCGGCGACTATCTCGATTTGAAAATCGGTTTGAGCGCTGACCGGGCCAAGCCCACCCAAGACGGATGCCAATCCCACAATCAGTGACGCTTTGAGTTTTGCAAGTCGGGCCATCATTTCCTCCGCTCATTTCAAGACAGAATACTCCTGATATATGGCCGCCTTTTGTCAGGAACCAGTGGTGTCAGGTGGCTGGTCGATAAACTCTATGCGTTTGGCGATGGTCCTTTTCTCAAACGCGACATTCCAGTCGATCAGAGCGCGCCAGACCGTTTCCACTTGATCTGCTTCCAAACCCATGGTCTCGGCCTTGTTTTTTAAGTGCTGAACCATCGCCTCGATCCGCTCGGCATCAAACGCCTGATCAGGATGAGTTTTGAGTTCGGCCATTCGGCGCACGTACCCCTGACGCCTGACAAAGAGCTGCAGCAACTGATCGTCAATAGAGTCGATTGCCTCACGAATATCCGGTTTACTCTGGCAATCAGATGGCTGCTTTAAATCGGAAAGCACAGGTTTCTACCTTCGCTAAAATATAACACCTCTGCCAGTCGGTCGCCCGACTGACAGAGTAATATTTTGATCCTCAGGCGAAAATGCGCCTTAGGCTTCTTCTGTTGTCTGAGCTTCCACGCAGGCAAGAGCAGACATGTTGACCACACCACGTGACGTCACTGATGGTGTCAGAATATGCGCAGGGCGCGCAGCTCCAAGCAGAATTGGTCCGACATGCAATGCGTTTGTTGCCACCTTCAAAAGGTTCAATGCAATGTTGGCGGCATCAAGGTTCGGGAAGATCAGCAAATTCGCCTCTCCTTTCAGCTTGCTGTCCGGCATCACCCGCTCACGCAGCACGTCGTTGAGAGCAGAATCCCCGTGCATTTCGCCGTCCACCTCAAGCTCGGGCAAACGGTCCCAGATCAACTCCAGTGCTTCCCGCATTTTGCGCGCTGACGCGGTATCTCGCGAACCGAAATTCGACATGGAGAGCAGCGCTGCTTTTGGCTCAATGCCAAAGCGTTGGATTTCACGGGCTGCAAGGCAGGTCATTTCAGCCAGTTCTTCTGAAGATGGATCTTCAGTCACGAATGTATCGGATAGAAACAACGCACCGCGACTGCTGATCAGAAGCGACAAGGCAGAAAGATCCCTTGTTCCCTCTCGCACACCAATCACCTGTCGAATGTCCCTCATATGACGACTGTAGCGCCCTTCGAGACCACAAATGAGCGCATCCGCATCGCCACGCCGGACAGCAAGTGCGGAAATGACCGTGGAATTGGTGCGAACAATTGTACGGGCAGCATCCGGCGGCAGTCCTTTGCGACCAACAGATGCAAAATACTCGTCTGCATATTCGCGATAGCGGGGGTCATCCTGCGGGTTGATGAACTCAAAATCAGTTCCTGGCCGGATCTTGAGTCCATATCGCTCACAGCGCGCTTCCAAAACATCAGGACGGCCAACCAGAATTGGATGTGCGATCCGGTCTTCCATCAGAACCTGTGCAGCACGAAGAACGCGCTCATCTTCCCCTTCTGCAAAGATGATCCGCTTTGGATCTTGTGTAGCCGCCTGAATGATCGGCTTCATGATCAATCCGGAGCGGAAAACAAACCGGTTCAAGGTGTCTTGATAAGCGTCAAAATCCTCAATAGGCCGCGTTGCTACGCCGGTGTCCATTGCAGCCTTTGCAACAGCCGGGGCAATTCGCAAAATCAGGCGTTGATCAAAAGGCGACGGGATCAGATAGTTTGGACCAAAGGTCTCGGTTTTTCCGCTGTAGGCCCTTGCCGCTACATCTGACGGCTCTTCCTGAGCCAGAGCTGCGATTGCCTCGACTGCGGCGCGCTTCATTTCCTCATTGATTGTTGTCGCGCCAACATCCAGCGCACCACGGAAAATATAAGGGAAACACAGGACGTTGTTGACCTGATTGGGATAATCAGACCGGCCAGTGCACATGACGACGTCCGGGCGCGCTGCCTTCGCGTCTTCCGGCATGATCTCCGGATTCGGGTTAGCCAGAGCCAGAATAAGTGGGCCGCTGCCCATTTTCTGAACCATGTCCGGCTTCAGCACACCCTTGGCAGACAATCCAAGGAAAACATCCGCCCCGTCGATAACTTCTGACAGCGTGCGAAGGTCTGTTTTTTGAGCGAAAACAGCCTTGTACTTATCCATCAGAGCTTCACGCCCTTCATAGACAACGCCTTCGATATCCGTAACCCAGATGTTTTCGCGTTTGGCACCCAGCGACACAAGCATATTGAGGCAGGCCAGAGCAGCCGCTCCAGCACCAGATGCCACAATTTTGGCATCTTCAATCTTTTTGCCCGCAAGGGCAAGGCCATTTCGAACCGCCGCGCCCACAATGATCGCAGTGCCATGCTGATCATCGTGAAAGACCGGAATGTTCATCCGTTCGCGGAGTTTTTCTTCAATCTGAAAACACTCTGGCGCCTTGATGTCTTCCAGATTGATGCCGCCGAAAGTTGGTTCCAGTACTGCGACCGCATCCACAAACCGGTCAACGTCGAACTCATCAACTTCGATATCGAATACATCAATCCCGGCAAATTTCTTGAAGAGGACTGCCTTCCCCTCCATCACCGGCTTGGAGGCCAGTGGACCGATTGCGCCCAATCCAAGAACGGCTGTTCCGTTGGAGATGACGGCTACAAGGTTACCGCGGCTGGTGTAATTTGCCGCTTTAGAAGGGTCTTTTGCGATCTCTTCGCAAGGCGCGGCAACCCCCGGAGAATAAGCCAGCGCCAAGTCGCGTTGGTTGCCAAGCGGCTTGGTCGCCTGAATTTCGAGCTTTCCGGGACGAGGGTGCTCGTGGAAGAAAAGGGCGGACTCCGCCAAATCACTACCGGTGGTTTTCTCGTCGCTCATGTCCCGTCCTATATTGTTCTTTTGGGTAAGGCACCATAACCGGAACTCATGCGAAAGGTCACCTGACTTCTATTTCATCCACTGCGTATCCAGCGCGATGCCAGATTAGAATGCGCAGTAACAGGAAGACTGTTATCGCATTGAAGATGTGCCATAAAAAGTGTGTGCCAATGGTAAGGTTAGAGCAAATCGGCTCATCCAGAATGCGGAATGAGAGCGAGGCGGCGAACACGCATCCTGCACTGAAAATCCAGATCGATACTGTCCGGTTTTTCGGAAAGCAGAAGAAGCCGACAATAAAGGCAGTGAAGAGCGCTGGAAGGTAGACTGAACTGCCTCCTACAACCGGCTCCAAGAACCGACTCAAGCCCGGGACTATACCGATGAACAAAAGGAGGAACGCCGCACAAGCCAGCCAGCCAAGTCCAAGAAAACGGCGTAGGGAAATTGCGATGTAACTCAGGATAAAAATGACGATCGGCAAGACATCCGCGATACCCGACCACCGTGTCGCAAATGTGTGGAACAGAAATGACCCGACCGCCTGTACGAAAATCAGTAGTACGAGGACAAGCGCGAAGCGATCGTCCGGTGTGTGACGGCGCCAAAGATAAAAACAGACAAGTCCAGAAACAATAAACGCCAAGTTGGACCAAGCATTGATCGGTTCTGCCCAGAATTCAGGCCCCATACGCTCGCAATATAGGTCGACCTGCTCGTTCATCCCACCCTCATCCAAGCGTCAGCCACCTTACTTACAAACGCTTGAGACCAAACTATCTTACAAATTGGAACCTGTATCGACTATTTTCTTTTCGAATTTTGTTTTCTCTGCGTCATTTTGGCATTTTTATTTTTTCTGCAACTTTCTATTGTGCGGTCAACGACTGAACTTCGCTTGCAGGCTGGCTTTCTAGGCGAGAGGCACTTATGTCTTTTGCAAAATGGAGTACCGTCATGAATCGCATTGATGAAAGCCGCCCGTTCATTCCTTTGAAAATCGCTGTTCTGACAGTTTCAGACACAAGATCTCTTGAGGAAGATCGCTCAGGCTCAACCCTTGCAGGACGCCTCAGCGACGCAGGCCACGAACTGGCCGACCGTAAAATCGTGAGCGACGATGTCCTTGCTATTCAAAGCGTCGTAAATGGCTGGATCAGCGATGAAACAATTGATGTGATCATCACCACAGGTGGCACCGGTTTTACCGGCCGGGATGTGACCCCAGAGGCCATTGAGCCACTTTTCGAAAAACGGATGGATGGGTTCTCAGAGGTGTTTCACCGCATCTCTTATGACAAGATTGGCACTTCCACCATCCAGAGCCGCGCGACCGGTGGTGTTGCCGGCGCCACCTATATCTTCGTCCTTCCCGGCTCTCCAGGGGCGTGTAAAGACGCTTGGGACGGCATTCTAAAATGGCAGCTGGACTATCGACACATGCCCTGCAATTTCGTGGAAATCATGACCCGGCTTGACGAACATCTGAAGCGTGGATAGCTTCAGGACGCCTGACCAATCCAGTTTCTCGTGAGTTAGCCGTGCAGCTTGAGAACAAACTGCGGCGGGATGCGCAAGATGGCCACACAAAAGCGCGCCAGGCCTTTGCGTATCCTTCCGAGAATACTTGCTTCCGATGTAAGCTGAGGACTAATCGCGGCAGCTCGAAGAAATACCAAACGCCAGCGCCCGACACGACGAACCAGATCCAGGTCTTCCAGTTCCGTAAGTGGCTGGTGTCCACCTAGCTGCTTGTAGAACCTGCGCGAAATCAGCAAACCCTGATTTTTTGAAGGCATGGCAAGTGCATGTGAGCGAAAAGCTGACATCCATTCAGAAGCCCGGGCGGCAATCCCGAATGCATCATTTTTTGCTGCGAAAGAAAAGGCCGTAGAATCGGCTTTGCCGCTGCGAATGACGCGCTCGATAGCAGCTTGCGCCTCGTGGTGCCAACCGGCTTCAAGATGAGCCTCGGGCGGGAGAAACAAAAGCCATTCTCCCTTCCCGGCTTTCTTTGCCCCATCAGCCAGCGCCAACCCGCGCGGCCCTTGGTGAGAAAGCCAGTCACACCCTGCAGCATCCGCCACACGCTCTGTTCCGTCTGTCGACCCACTGTCAACAACCAGAACCTCGCGAACCACACCTTCAGCTGCCGCAGACACCAGCGCAGACAGGCTGTAGGCCAGCGCCTGTTCAGAATTTTTCGTCGGTACTATCACACTGAGCATGGAACCTGCTTTTAGGAGAATTTAGTGCGTTTGGCGAGAGAGACCCTTGCCCATGACCCGATTCTCGATCATGTTCCTGTTATGTTCTCTCTATTCAAGCGCAGCTGACAATGGATTCCAGACTTCCGACACGTATTGATCCGGACCTCAAGGTTGGTCCCATGCCCGACCCGGGTGTGCCACTTCCAGAAGATCAGCGGCGCGGCAGAGGGGTTGCAACGAACAAGAGCGGGCGATTTGAAAAACTAAGCTCCGAGCTATGTGATGATGGTTGGGACATCGTCGACGATTTACCTCCGCTGAAAACAGAGGTGCAGGAAGAACGCGCTCGGACAATCATTACCCGGAACGACTCGCCTGATATTTCCTTCGATCGTTCGATAAATCCCTATCGAGGCTGCGAGCATGGCTGCGTTTATTGTTTCGCCCGGCCCAGCCACGCCTTTATGGGTTTGTCACCAGGGCTGGATTTTGAAACACGGCTTTTTGCTAAACCCAATGCAGCAGAGCTTTTGGAACGGGAGCTAGCACGTCCCGCATACACGCCTCGCCCAATCGCGATTGGCACGAATACTGATGCTTATCAACCTCTGGAACGCCGGCATAAGATCATGCGCGAGATACTTGAAGTGTTGGATCGGTATAATCATCCCGTCGGGATTGTGACCAAATCTGCCCTTGTGGCTCGCGACACAGATATTCTGAGCCGTATGGCAGAGCGGAACTTGGCCAAGGTGGCTGTATCTGTGACGACGCTTAATCGAAAACTCTCCCGCTCCATGGAACCAAGGACTTCTGCGCCTCATAAACGGTTAGATGCTGTCCGCACACTTGCAGAAGCCGGCATACCGACCTCAGTCATGGTTGCACCGGTGATACCGGCCCTAAATGACAGTGAAATTGAAGCCATTTTGGAGCAAGCAGCTGAGCATGGGGCGCGATCGGCGGCCTTTATCCTGCTTCGCCTCCCACTGGAAGTCTCTGAATTGTTCCGCGATTGGCTTCTGAGGGCAGAGCCAGGAAAGTACCGGCATGTAATGAGCCTCATCCGCTCCATGCGCGGCGGGAAAGACTATGATGCCAAATGGGGAGAGCGAATGCGCGGGCGCGGTCCCTATGCCGACCAAATCGCAAAACGTTTTTCGCTTGCGGCCAAACGGCACGGGCTCAACCTGCGCCAGCATAAGCTTTCGGCAGATCAATTCATCCGACCACAAAAAGGGGGTGTCCAGTTGAACCTGTTTTAACCCCTTCATTCAACTCTTGCCTTGCTGATAGCTGCAAGGCATTTAGTTGGCATGAGTAAAACACCTTCTCTCTTCGACCTTGTATTTCCGGAAAAAGAAGCCGATCCCGCGCTGGAACGTCAACACGCGTCTCATTTTGGTGGCTTACTGGCTGGCGTCGACGAAGCGGGGCGTGGTCCTTGGGCCGGTCCGGTGGTCACGGCAGCGGTCATTCTGGATTACGACAAGGTCCCAAGCGGATTGACTGATTCCAAAAAGCTGTCGGAAGCAAAACGCGAGGAACTATTCCCGCAGATTTGCGAACATGCTTTTGTTTCCGTCGCCTCCGCCGGCCCGAAGACAATTGATCTGGAGAACATACGCACAGCGACGCTCAACGCAATGGTGCGTGCAGTAAGCGGCCTCGCCTTCCCGCCACGCTATGTCATGATTGATGGCCGAGATGTTCCCTTTGGGCTCAGCGCTCCTGGACAAGCGCTGGTAAAGGGTGACAGCCGCTGTCTGGCGGTGGCGGCTGCGTCCATCGTTGCCAAAGTCATGCGCGACCGCATGATGGTTCGGCTGGATCAGATTGCGCCCGAATATGGCTTTGCACAGCACAAGGGCTATGGTGTCCCGGCCCACCAAGCCGCCCTCAGCGAGCACGGACCTTCAATCCATCACCGGTTCAGCTTCAAGCCTGTACAGCTTTCGGCCAAATAACGCCGTCTAGCCAACAAAAAAGCGGCCCGGCAGGCCGCTTTTGAAGTCGTTTAGAGAGGGCTCTCAACTTAGTTGAGGTTTGCCTTCACCTGACTGATGCTGTCAGAAAGAATGTCGTCTGCCACCTTGTCCTTGACCTTCGCAGTCAACATGCCTTCTGCTGCCTGAACGGCGATGTCGGCAGCCTTGGAGCGGACTTCTGCGATTGCTTGCGTTTCTGCTTGAGCAATCTTGTCTTCCGCAGCCTTGGACCGGCGCGAGATCACCTCTTCCAGCGCCCGATTGGTTTCAGCTGTCAAACGCTCGGCTTCAGCGTTGGCTTCTGCAACAATAGCTGTTGCTTCTTCCTCTGCTTCATGGCGCTTGCGCTGATAGTCGGACAAAAGAGCCTGCGCTTCTTCGCGAAGACGACGAGCTTTTTCAAGCTCATCCTTGATATCGTCAGCACGCTTGTCGAGGCCAGACGTGATCTTGCCCGGAACCTTCAGATAGATGATCAGAGCGAAGAAAAGTACGAGACCGACGAGGGCCCAAAAACTAGCGTCCATCTTCGTCTCCTCAATTCATCGCCGACTTGAGGGCTTTTGTCAGATCGGTCTTTGTCGGAGCCTTACCCATCAACGCTTCGACAAGCGCTGAAGTGGTATCACCGGCAATTTCCTCGATCTGGCCAAGGGCCTCTGATTTCACGCCTGCAATGTGCTTTTCAGCCTGAGCAAGCTTTTCGGACAGCTCGGCTTCCGCCTTTTCGCGGCGAGCATCCTGTTCGGCTTTAAGCTTTTCGCGAGTTTCGCTTGCGATGCCATGTGCCTTTGCACGGGCTTCTGCGAGCGCCTGCTCGTAAGCTGCAATCGCTTCATCGGTTTCCTGCTTCAGCCGGTTGGCTTCTGCAAGGTCACCTGCGATGCGATCCTTACGATCTTCAAGAATGCCAGCGATCCGCGGAACGGCCACATTCTTCATGATCCAGTAGAAAACGCCAAAGGTCAGCGCAAGCCACAGGATCTGCGACGCATAGGTCGAGCTGTCGAACGGCGGGAAACCCGCGCCATGTTCTTCAGCCGGAATATGCAGTTCCGTGTTGAGTTCGGCGTTGGATTGGGTGTCGCCTGCCATGTCCTATCTCCAAAGTCCGATTGGGCGGCAGTCTTGCCGCCCTCGGAGTCGCGTCAAAAGTCTCTAGAAATCCAGAGAATTAGACAGCGAAGAGAAGGAGAAGTGCGATCAGCAGCGAGAAGATGCCGAGAGCTTCTGTAACGGCGAAGCCGAAAACCAGACGACCGAACTGACCGTCAGCGGCAGTCGGGTTGCGCAGAGCGCCATTCAGGTAGTTACCGAAGATGGTGCCGAGTGCGATTGCTGCACCACCCATGCCGAGGCATGCGATACCAGCGCCGATGTATTTTGCTGCTTCTGCTTCCATGACACGTGCTCCTACGTAGTGTTTATGCAGAGGTTTCATGCGGCAGCTTCATGCTACCGCCTGATGAGTGAAACTTAGTGCGACGGGTGAAGGGCGTCGTTCAGATACATGCAAGTCAGGACTGTGAAGACGTAGGCTTGCAGGAACGCGACCAGGAACTCCAGAGCGGTCAGTGCGACCGTCATGCCCAGCGGCAGGATTGCGCCGACAGCGGACAAGCCACCAGCAGCACCCATGGAGACGATAAACCCGGCGAAAACTTTCAAGGTGATGTGACCAGCCAGCATGTTCGCAAAGAGACGAACTGAAAGGCTGATCGGACGGGATATAAAGGACACCACTTCAATCGGCGCAACGATCAACAGGAGAACCGGCGGAACCCCGGACGGCGCGAAGAGGTGGAAGAACTTTGTTCCGTGACGCATCAGACCGTAGATCGTTACTGTTCCAATAACGAGCATCGCGAGTGCGAAGGTCACAATGATGTGGCTGGTTACCGTGAAGAAGTACGGGAACATGCCGAGAAGGTTCGCAACGAGGACGAACATGAAGAGCGAGAATACCAGCGGGAAGAAGCGCATGCCTTCCGTACCAGCTGAACTTCGCAGCATTCCCGCTACGAATTCATAGGCCATTTCAGAAACTGACTGCATCCGACCCGGAATAAGGCCGCGACCGCTGGTCGTGAAAATCAGGAAAGCCGCTGCGGATGCTACGGTCAGCACCATGAACAACGAAGAGTTGGTGAAAGAGAGGTCCATACCCCCGACTTCAATCGGGAAAATCTTCTGGATCTGGAACTGATGGATCGGATCGTTCGCCACCGGTCAGCCTTCTTCGTTTGTACATGCCTATGCGCGATATGCGCGTTCAATTCTTTTCAGAGCTGCCATCATCCGGCCTTTTGCGATTGAGGCTTGCTTCTGGTTCAGCGACATACCCCGCCGAGCGCAGAACATTCAAGACCCCTGCTGCAAATCCCAGCAACAAAAAGACGATTAGCCCAAAAGGTGTCGTCCCAAGCCACTGATCCAGGATCCAGCCAATACCAATTCCGGTTACGATCCCGGCAATGAACTCTGACGAGAGCTTCATTGCCTGAGCGTATCCGGACTTGTTGCCGCTCTCTGCGGTTTTGGCAGACTGCTCTGCTTCATCCCGCGTTGCCAGCAACTGGTTTAACCGGTCCCGCCGTTCAGACAGTTCCGCTTCGGAGGTTTGCCGTCCGTTTTCTGATCCGCCACCATTTTGTGCAGAGCCGGTCATCATGCCCCTCGCACCGGTTGTCGTGTCAGTTTCGGCAGCCGGTAATGCCCCCGTAAGCCGCGCGCACCATAGTCGGCACCCTTGCCCCTGTCAAGAAGGGGTAATAAGTTCTTACATTATTGATTTTATTGAATTATTCGACTTTTCAACGACTGCGAGAGACCATAGTCGCATAGGCTTTGCACTTCCTACCCAGCGGAAGCGTGCATTCTAGGCCGTTTCGCGGAATCGTTCCGCGGTCTCCAGATCAACCGAAACGAGCTGAGAGACCCCTCTTTCAGCCATGGTTACACCGAACAAGCGATTCATTCGTGCCATGGTGATCGGGTTATGCGTGATGACAACAAAACGGGTATCAGTCCGCCGCGACATTTCGTCCAAGAGATCGCAATAGCGTTCCACATTGGCATCATCGAGCGGCGCGTCGACCTCATCAAGTACGCAAATAGGTGCTGGATTAGTCAAAAAGACCGCGAAAATGAGCGCCATGGCCGTTAGTGCCTGCTCACCACCGGACAAAAGCGTCATCGTCTGAGGCTTTTTACCGGGCGGGCGGGCAATAATTTCCAACCCCGCATCAAGCGGATCATCCGAATCAACCAGCTGCAGTTCAGCCATGCCACCGCCAAACAAATGGGTGAAAAGGCGCTGGAAGTGATCATTCACGACATTGAACGAGGCCAGTAGCCGTTCGCGTGCCTCCCGATTGAGATTGGAGATCCCGGTCCTGAGTCGCTTGATAGCCTCAATCAGGTCGTCACGCTCACTGGTCAGCGTCGTTTTCTGCTCGTCAATTTCCTTCAGCTCTTCTTCGGCGCGCAGGTTCACGCCGCCAAGACGTTCGCGTTCCGCCTTCAATCGATCAAGCCTCTTTTCGAGCGCATCTGCATCCGGCAGCGGTGCCCCCTCCTTCAAGCCCACCATTTCCGGCAGGGAGGAAACGGCAACTTCAAGGTCTTCAGTTATCCGCCGTTCCAGATTGGATTTGCGTTCACGCGCAGCTTCCAGGCGCTCTTCGGCCCGAATCTTTTGTTCCCGCGCACCGGACAAACCCTCCAATGCGTCTTTCGCCAGACGATCAACATCAGACTGATCCAGTTCAGCCTGTTGTAGTTCATCGTCCTTTTGTTTCTTTTCCTCTTCCGCTTTTGAAATGGCGGAGAACAAGTCCCGGCGCTTCAGTTCAATTTCTTCCGGTGCTTCGATCAGCTCTTCCCGCTCTTCGGCAGCTTCTTCACGGCGCGCAACCAGCGTTTCGATTTGCTCAGCCGCATTGGAGGCCCGTGTGCGCCAGCTGTCATGCTCGCGCGCAATTGCTTCCAGGCGCCGATCACGCATCTGCTGCTCGCGTGCCAGCCCTTCAGCCACAGCCCGCGCTTCGGCCAGCGCCATGCGTGCGGCGGCAACATCTTGCTGTAGTTTTGCGATTTCTTCGGCCAGCCCCGACATGTCGGGCGCACTCTCCAACTGCTCTTCCGCCTCCAGCTGAAACTCCCGAGCTTCAGCTGCCTGCTCTTTGAGTTGGTCAAGCCGCTCTTCTGCGCTGACCTTTTTTGCAGCCAATTGAGACAGAGCCCGTTCGGCCTGCGTCAAAGCTTCACGGGCAGCCGAAACAGTCCGCTGTGCATCGCGGACGCGGCCTCGCGCAGCTTGCTCCTGCTCTACGGCTTGCCGAACAGTCGCTGCGGCTTGTTCCATGAGCTGTTGTTTTTCATCAACTGACCCACACACCTCATCCATCTGGTCGTGCAGTTCAGCCAATCGATTCTTCTGTGCCAAGCGCTGTGCTGCCGGCGTTGGAGCATCGGCGCGTATCACAAAACCATCCCAGCGCCAGAGGTCGCCGTCACGGGAGACCAGTCTTTGTCCGGGCTTTAGTTGTTTTTGAAGTTCTGCCCCCGTTTCCTTATCCACCAGCCCGATTTGCGCCAGCCGCCGAGCCAGTTTGGAAGGAGCCTCCACCACCTCGGACAAGGCCTGCACGCCAGCGGGCAAGGACGGATCGTCCTTCAATACAAGCACACCGCCCCAATAAACTGGTGCGTCTTCATTGTCTGGCGCTTCCAGATCTTCTCCGAGAGCGGCGCCGAGGGCCGTCTCATACCCCGGTGCAACCTTCATTGCCTCCACCAATGGCGGCCAATCGGAGCTGCTTACAGCAGACAGGATGCTCTCAAGGGTCCGGGCCTCCGTCTCAAGGCTCGAGAAGGACCGCTCCACTGCGCTGAGTGCTTCGCGGGCGACCTGCTCCTCATCGCGCGCGCTTGCGGTCTGTTCTTCTGACGTCTCAACAGCCAGCTCAAACTCAGTCAGGGTTTCTTCGGCCAGCTCCAATGCTTCCCGGCGCTCTGCAACTCCGTCGACCTGATCCAGCTCGGTGTTCAGTGCGTTCAAGACGTTTTCAGCATCTGAAGCTTGCCCGGAAAGGCGTTCAGCGCGCTGGCGTGCATCTGCGACCGTGCGCTCAAGCTGGCGACGCTCGGCCACAGCTCGAGCTTGCGACGCGGTCTTGTCCGACAAGCTGCTTTCCAGCTCGCCCACAGCTTCTTCAGCGCCTGCAACCTTTTCGCGCGCCGTTTCCGTTCGCTCCAGAAAAGTCTCGTTTTCTTCCAGAAGTTCAGCCCGTTCTTCGGCCAAGCGTTCAAGCACCTCGTCATTTTCGCTGACCATCCGCTCTTCGCGGGTGATGTCTTCAGCCAGCTGCGCAAGACGCCGGTCAATATCCTGCAGGCGCTCCTTGATGCGGCGCTCTTCCGAATCCAGATCGTTTCGGGCAAGAACCAGCCGCTGCAAGGCCGCTGCAGCCTTTGCCGCATTGTCGCGAAGTTCGGGCAGCTTGTGCGAAGCAATCGCTTGAACGCGAGCCGTTTCAGCTTGAACTGCGGTTGCCTCGTTCACCGCCTTTTGCGCTTCATAAAACTGACTTTGAGCACTTTCAAGCGCATCGCGCGCATCTGCCCAGCGCAAATAAAGGATACCGGCTTCCGCACTTCTGATCTCAGAAGAGAGATTTCGATACCGGGTTGCCTGTCTGGATTGGCGTTTCAGGCTGTCGAGCTGACCATCAATTTGAACAAGCACATCCTCGAGCCGTTCCAGATTTTGCTCAGCCCCGCGCAAGCGAATCTCGGCTTCATGTCGGCGGGAGTGAAGACCGGAAATGCCGGCAGCCTCTTCCAGAATTTTCCGGCGAGAGGTCGGTTTTGCAGAAATCAGCTCACCGATCTGACCTTGCCGGACCATCGCCGGGGATCGAGCGCCCGTGGAGGCATCGGCAAACAGAAGCTGCACATCTCGTGCACGCACATCCTTGGCGTTTATCTTGTAGTTGGACCCCGACTCCCGCTCAATTCGGCGACTGACTTCCAGAATGTCGGCTTCGTTAAACGCTTGTGGTGCGGTGCGGTCGTTGTTTTCGAGAAACAGGGTGACTTCGGCAGTGTTGCGAGCCGGACGATTGAGACTTCCTGAAAAAATCACGTCGTCCATGCCGGACGCGCGCATGTTTTTGTAGGAGTTTTCTCCCATCACCCAACGCAGGGCTTCCACCAGGTTGGACTTGCCACAGCCATTCGGCCCGACAACCCCGGTCAAACCGTCGCCGATGATGAACTCCATCGGCTCGACAAAAGATTTGAACCCGACAACACGGAGCTTTGAAAACTTCATCGGCGCGCCCTGCCTCTGGCTGGACGCGCCGATATAATAACCATGTCACGAAAACTCATCTGGCCGCTGCAGTTGCAGCAGGTCAAAGCCTTATAGTTCGGCGTCGATGAGTTCGGACATTTGATCAAAAGGCAGGGCTCCTGCGTGCTTCTCGCCATTAACAAAGAATGTCGGGGTCGAGCCTACCTTGAATTCGTTGGAGCCGCGTTCCCGTACTGCGTTTATTGCGTCAAGAAGCTTCTGGTTTTTCAAGGCTTCCTCGAAAGACTCCTGTGTAAATCCGATCTGCTTGGAAAAATTCAGCAGTGAACTATAGGGATTGTCGCTGAACGCCCATGTGCTCTGGTTTTCGAACATGGTGTCGATGATGTCGAAATATTTGTCCGCCGGAGCAGAACGGGCCAGCATGAAGGCGGCAGCGGCCACAGGGTCGAGCGGGAATTCACGGAAGATGAACTTCACTTTTCCGGTCTCAATATATTGCTTCTTGAGCTCCGGATAGGTGCGCTTGTGAAAGTTGGCACAATGACCGCAAGTCATGGAGGCATACTCCACGATCGTGACCGGCGCATCTTCACTGCCAAGGACCTTGTCGCCCAGCGGGCCCGGTGTCAGCAGCTCATCAATGTCCACGCTCTCGGCGAACGCCAGTGCAGGCGCTCCGACTAGCCCGGCAGCGGCGGTCATGGCAGCAGAGGTTTTCAAAAACGTTCTACGGGATACGGTCACGTGTCAGGTTCCTGTCATGCGTTGGTTTTGCCGATGCGGCTTGGGAAGGGATTTGCCCCTTAAACGTCTCACCGTCAACCAATAGCGCAAAATATGGCGGTATGTGGGAGGCTGCGTTCATCAAACAATGGTGACCATTGGCGGTGTCTGCCTCAGCTAGGATCAGAACAGCCCCCTAATTGGCTGTTTTTCGCGCAATTACCTGCGCGCCCAGCTTTTTGAGAGCGGCTTTCAAGCGATCATTTTCAACGTCGGCCAATTTGCTATCGAGGGATTGCTGCTCATCCTGTGTCAGCTCGCGCAGTTTCGGGCGCTGCTCATCTTGCGGACGTGCGACCGGCTTTTGCACGATCTTGATTCTGGACACGGCAGCCCAGCCAAAGAACGTGTTGATGCGCGAAATGATCTGACCGGTCTCGTGGCTTAGCATCATTGCTGTGGCCCCATCTGTATAAACAAGAAGGGTTGCCGAAGGGATATCGCCAGATGCCTCAATCGCATCCATCTCGTTCTGCCGCGGCCAAATCAACCGCACTGGTTGAACGCGCTCAGCATATCTGCCACCTGCAATATCTGGCCAGGCAGCGATGAGATCGGCTGAGGCAAAGCCCCGCTTCTTGCAGACAGCAGAAACCGCATCGCCAACGAGGTCGGCGAGGTTACGTGCGTTCTTTGAACGCGGCCCCTTGCGATTTGCATTCGGTGTCAAAGCTGCACCTTCGGTTTTGCAAAAAGTTGTTTCGCAAATTTAAGCGTAGTCTTTGTGACAAAGACTCTTTCCGGATTGCGACAAAAGCAAGTCTCCACCCTTTGGGCACAAGCTGTACCCGCCTTTTCCCCTATTTTTCCCCAGATATTGGCATTTGTTGCTTGAATCTGGCCGCAATAAACACAGGTTTGGAGCAATGTCAGACGCTCAAGAAACCCACTCTCTCCTCACCTGGTATGACCATCACGCACGAGATTTACCATGGCGTGTCTCGCCATCAGATCGCGCGGTCGGGGTCATACCTGATCCTTATCAAGTGTGGCTATCAGAGGTCATGCTGCAACAGACCACTGTTGCTGCGGTCAAGGAGTACTTTCTGAAATTTGTTCGGCTGTGGCCGACTGTTTCTGATCTGGCGGCCGCTACTGAGGAAGACGTCATGAAGGCGTGGGCCGGATTGGGCTACTACTCCCGAGCTCGCAATTTGAAGAAGTGCGCAGAAGTTGTCGCAAGCGAGCATGAGGGACAGTTTCCATCCACTGAAGCCGAGCTCTTAAAGCTGCCGGGGATTGGGCCTTACACAGCCGCCGCGATCGCAGCCATTGCTTTTGATCAAAGAGCGGCGGTTGTAGATGGCAATGTTGAGCGGGTCCTCAGCCGCTATTTCGAAATCACCGAGCAGCTTCCAGCTGCAAAAGTTCCGATAAAGGCCGAGATGGCCCGGCTGACGCCCTCCGACCGGCCGGGTGATTTTGCCCAAGCGGTGATGGATATTGGCGCGACAATCTGCACTCCCAAACGCCCGGCCTGTGCCCTTTGTCCATGGATGAACAATTGCAAGGCCCGACAATCGGGCACTGCCGAAACATTGCCGCGAAAAGCACCGAAGAAGACCAAGCCAACACGGTACGGCTTTGCTTATGTCTTGAGACACCCCAAGAACGGCGCAGTTCTTCTGCAAAGACGTCCTCCCAAAGGCCTTTTGGGGGGAATGAGCGAAGTCCCCGGAACCGAGTGGAGCGAGAGCCGCTTGGAAAAACAGAATTTTGAGAACGCTCCTGCGGTAAGGCCTTGGCGGAAGACACCGGGGATCGTCCGTCACACTTTTACTCATTTTCATCTGGACGTAGAAGTTCTAGTCGCCGAAGCGACAGATGACTTTGTTCCGGGACCCGGACAGTGGTGGTCGGCGCAAAATGAAATTGACGAAGAAGCGTTGCCAACAGTCATGAAGAAAATCATCTCGAATGCCTTTGAGTTTTCCTGACAGCAGCTCAACCAGAGCGCCCTTACGCAAAATACACCCTTTGGATCATAAATTAATTTTTATTAATTTAGCTCCACTGCAAGATCTACCTTGAGTAGAACTCCGTAAGCTTCCTCAGCAAGACAACCTAACCTTTTCGCACTCGAAGATGATTTCTTCGAACACCTTGTCTTGCATCCGTTATCAGGGAGTTTCACATGCAAATCTTGAAGAAATTCGTCGCAGTTCTCCTTCTCGTTCTGCCTTTCAGCGCTGCGCAAGCGTCTCAGAAAGACATCGTGGACACTGCCGTTGGTGCCGCCTCCTTTAAAACACTGGTCGCGGCAGCCCAAGCTGCCGGGCTGGTAGACACATTAAAGGGTGACGGCCCATTCACGGTATTTGCCCCAACCGACGAAGCTTTTGCCAAGCTGCCGGACGGAACCGTTGAGGATCTCTTGAAGCCAGAAAACAAGGATCAGCTTGTTCGCATCCTGACTTACCATGTTGTACCGGGCAAAGTGATGTCCTCTGATATCGCTGGTAAGACTGCCGAAGTCGCAACCGTTGAAGGAAGCAACATTTCCGTCGACGCAACAGACGGGGTAAAAATCAACAATGCGACTGTTGTTTCTGCCGATGTCGAAGCCAGCAATGGTGTGATTCACGTTATCGATACTGTAATTCTGCCTCAGTCCTGAATTCCGCAATGGCACTTGTTTGCCATCGCTTAACTGACCAAACACAAGCACCTGTCGCCCTTGCGGCAGGTGCCACAAAAATGTGATTAGTAATTTTTTCGGTGACAATATTTCGCACTATCAATGAATCTAGAATCATTCTAATGTGCGCACGTAAAATCATACAGCCGGAGGCACTGTGCCATGAAGGGTAGTGAAAAAGTAATTGAACGCTTGAATGAAGCTCTGTTTTTGGAGCTTGGAGCCATCAACCAATATTGGCTCCATTATCGCCTCTGCGCTGATTGGGGCTACACACGCCTAGCCAAGAAAGAGCGCGAAGAATCCATCGAGGAAATGCAGCACGCCGACAAGCTGGTGGATCGCATTATCTTCCTCGAAGGCCACCCAAACATGCAGAAGGTGGCACCGCTCAAAATCGGCCAGAACATCAAGGAAGTCCTGGAAGCCGATCTGGCGGGTGAATATGAGGCACGGACCTCCTATAAAAAGTCCCGTGATGTCTGCCGCGACGAAGGCGATTATGTCTCCATGGCGATCTTTGAAGAACTCCTCAAGGACGAAGAAGGTCATATCGACTTTCTGGAAACCCAGCTGGAGCTGCTCAACAACATTGGCGAAGAGCGCTACGGTCTCCTGAACGCACACCCGGCGGACGAGGCTGAATAAGCCCGATCTGATATACTGCTTGAAAAAGAAAACGCACGGCTGGCTGGCCGTGCGTTTTTTGTTTTGCCTGCTATCTGAGGATTACTGGAAAGCAGTTTCCGCGAAACTTCTGAGCTTGCGCGAATGCAATCTATCGCTTGGCATCTCCCGCAGTTTTTCCAGAGCCCGCAACCCGATCTTCAGATGCTGCGCCACCTGAGTCTTATAGAAATCGGTCGCCATTCCCGGCAGCTTCAGTTCGCCATGTAGTGGCTTGTCTGAAACGCACAGCAGGGTTCCATAAGGCACCCGGAAACGGAAACCGTTTGCAGCGATGGTGGCCGACTCCATGTCCAGGGCAATCGCACGCGATTGCGAAAAGCGTTGCACCAATCCTTTTTGATCCCAAAGTTCCCAGTTGCGGTTGTCTATTGAGGCTACGGTTCCTGTCCGCATGACACTTTTGAGTTCATAGCCGTCATATCCGGTGATCTCGGCGACTGCCTCTTCCATGGCCACTTGAACCTCTGCAAGTGGCGGAATGGGCACCCATGTCGGCAGGTCCTGATTGAGAACGTTGTCCTCACGGACATAACCGTGTGCCAAAACGTAGTCACCAAGGGTCTGACTGTTCCGAAGTCCGGCGCAGTGACCAAGCATCAGCCACGCGTGAGGCCGCAGCACAGCGATATGGTCTGTGATTGTTTTGGCATTGGAAGGCCCAACACCAATGTTCACCATGGTGATGCCGCACTGCCCCTTGCGCTTCAAATGGTAGGCTGGCATTTGCGGCAGTTTTGCGGGCGCGGCCCCGGAGCTGGGTTCTGTCTCTCCTGCAAGCGTCACCAGATTCCCCGGTTCGACAAACGCCTCATAGCCGCTATCTGGGTCTGCCAGCAGCTCGTAGGACATGCGGCAGAACTCGTCGATATAGAACTGATAGTTCGTGAACAAAACATAATTTTGATAATGCTCTGCAGCTGTGGCCGTGTAGTGCTGCAGACGATGTAGGGAATAGTCCACCCGCGGTGCGGTGAAGGATGCCAGCGGCATCACACCGTTCGGCGGCTCATAGGTTCCGTTCGCAATGGCGTCATCCATAACCGAAAGATCAGGAAGATCAAACGTATCAGCTAGTGGGCGATCCAACTTGGCGGCTGCTGCACCACCTTCGACATGGGTGCCATCGTAAAACGCAAAATGAAGCGGGATCGCCATGTCGCTGTCACCGACGTGAACCGGCACATCGTGGTTCTTCATCAGGAGCGAAATCTGCGTTTCCAGATAATGTTTAAAAAGGTCCGGTCGTGTGATCGTGGTTCCATGGGCTCCGGGGCCTGAAACGAAGCCATAGGATAGGCGACTATCGAGACGAACGTGACTATCGGTGACAATGTGAACCTGCGGATAATACGCGCGGACACGCCCTTCCATTTCCTTTCCCTCAAGAAGGTCCTGAAAGGCGTTCCTTAAAAATGCAGTGTTGGCCTCAAAGATCTCGATCAGGCTATCAACCGCAGCTGACGCATCCGTAAAAGCTTCAAGCGGATGTGCGGGTGCCAATTTTACCGGGCGAACGGACTGGCCATTCAATACAGATGTATGATCAAGCAATGTGTTTCTCCTTATTGTTGTTGTTAACCGAACACAATCGGAGGCCTGAGACGTCGCGTCAATATGGTTAGTAACATTTTTTGAAGTTTTTTTCACAATTCGAAAACTTTTTCAGATTGATCTCCGCATTTTTTGTCCTGCCCAACTTGATTGAAACAACCCGGGCAATGGAGTACTGCAGATGCATTGTCTTTCCGCGGTTCCCCATCCGTGAATTCTGGAGAAATCGATGACACGCTTCACGCCGTTTTTACAAGCCGCCAGTTTTGCCATTGGCGTAATCGCCCTTGGCGCTAAATCTCAGGCTGCCGAACTGCCTGATCTTGAGGGACGCGAAGTTGTTGTTGTGACGGAAAATGCATATCCGCCTCTTCAGTTCATCGACCCGAAGAGCGGCAACGCCATTGGCTGGGAATATGATGCCATGGCGGAAATCGCCAAGCGTTTGAACATGACCGTGGCCTATGAGAATGTCAGCTGGGATGCCATGATCCCAGCTGTTTCCGAAGGCCAGTATGAAGTTGGCATGACTGGCATCACCATCCGTGATGATCGTAAGGAGAAGGTGGACTTCTCTGACGCCTATATGCGCTCGGAAATGTTCATGCTCGTCGGCGCCAAGGAAGACCGGTTCACCGATGCGAAGAGCTTTGCGGCAAATGATGACCTGTTGGTCGGCGCACAGCCGGGAACAACGCCATTCTATGTTGCAGTTTATGAAGTGCTTGATGGCAACGAAGCCAACTCGCGCATCAAATTGTTTGAGACCTTTGGTGCGTCGGTTCAGGCGCTGCGTGCAGGCGATGTCGATCTCGTGCTTACCGACGGAACCGCCGGCCAAGGCTATGTCACAGCAAATCCGGATACGTTCAAGCTCATCGGCGATCCATTAGGGAGCGAAGACTTCGGCTTCATTTTCCCGAAGGGGTCCGACATGGTCGCACCAATCAATGCTGCAATCGCCTCCATGAAAGAAGACGGTACGATTGATGCCCTGAACAAAAAGTGGTTCCTCGACTACAAGCTTGGTCAATAAGGACAAAGAGCCCCGCCTTTCCTAAGGCGGGGCTTTACATTTCATGGCTCAACCCAATTCTTCCTCCGATACCGATTTCCCCTATTGGCTTCTCGCCTTGAGCCTTCTTGGCCTTGGGTTCGCAGCCTACGCCTATTCCAACGATATCTATGGTCAGGTGTTCGCCATTGTCGCCAAGGGTGCCGGCATCACCATTTTTGTGACCCTGGTGGGGTTTTCACTCGCCTCGGCGCTTGGGCTGGTTCTCGCGGTTGCCTCACTGTCCCGCTTCCTCGCAGTTCGTCAGGTTGCCCGGTTCTATATTGAAGTGGTCCGCGGCCTGCCGATACTCGTTTTGCTGCTCTATATCGCTTTTGTGGCAGCCCCGCTGGTCATCGCGCTCATCAATGCCATTATCGAACCGCTGGGGATGGATCCGCTGCGGACGCGCGACTTTCCGCTGATCTGGCGAGCCATTCTCGCGCTCACCATCGGATATTCAGCCTTCATTGCCGAGGTCTTCCGCGCCGGCATTCAGGCCGTCGACAAAGGTCAGATTGAAGCAGCCAAGGCGCTTGGCATGAGCGGGTGGCTGCGCTTTCGACTGATCGTATTCCCTCAAGCTCTTCGCACGATCCTGCCCCCACTGGGCAATGACTTCGTCGCGATGATCAAGGACAGCTCCTTGGTTTCGGTTCTGGGTGTTGCCGATATCACCCAGCTGGGCAAAGTCTATGCAGCCGGATCATTCCGGTTTTTCGAGACTTATAATGTCGTCGCCTTCATCTATCTCACGATGACCGTCACCTTGTCTCTTGCTCTCAGAAAGTTCGAACGCAAGACACGGATCGAAGAGCGCTAGGTGATTAAGGGAGGGTTGCATATGTTGAAGCTGGATCATTTAACTGTCATTGCTCCAACATTGGCAGAAGGTGTCACCCACGTCCAAAACTGCCTCGACCTGAATGTTCCTTTCGGTACACACCATGAATATATGGGTACCTATAATCATCGGCTCCAGCTTGGCGCGAATGTCTATCTGGAGATCGTGGCGCTTGATCCAGACGGTATAACTCCTGGCCGGGCACGCTGGTTTGGTCTGGATAATCAGAAACAAGTCAGAAGGGATTGGGAAGAAGGTTTCCGATTGCGGGGGTGGGTTGCCAATGTTGATGGTCTAGAACGCTTCTTGATGCATTTCCTAGGCCTGTTCGGCGAAGCAGTGCCTCTCCCTCCGGACAAATCGGAATTCAAATTCGCTATACCGGAGGACGGCTCTCTTCCCCTTGACGGTTCGCTTCCTTCACTAATCGATCATTGTGGTGTGCCGACCTCCATGGCGGAAATTCCTGACCTGGGCGCGCGGTTGGTCAACTTCGCGATGCAGCATGCTGAGCCATTAGACATTGGCAAACGATATGCCGCGCTTTCCGTTGATCGCCCGCCAGTGATTTCTGCGGGTCCTCGCCTCAAGTACACGGCACATATAGACACGTCCGGTGATTTAAAAACGCTGTTTTAGACGTTGGGAAGAGGCTGTCATACGCCGCCCCAGCGCTTCGAAATCGAGATACGGCCGCTGTTTGACGGAGCGATTTTCGAATCACCTCGGCAAAATCTGCCCACTCAATAAGTATGAACAGCTTCAATTTTCTTCTTTTGATTGCAAATTATGCCAAACAGGCGAAAAATTTTGAATCAACGCTCGAAAATACCCTTAACCTTTGGAGTCCTCCCAAGAATAACCGGACAAAGGAAAACAGCTGTTTTCTGCAAGTTTTGGTTAGCCAGTTATGAATACCGTTAGGTCATCGCTTTACTTTGGTAAACAAAGCATTGATTCATAGGACTCTTTTCTGAATCCCACTTAACTCCTGATTTACCAAACCCGGTAACCATGACACTCGAAATTGCGTGAGGTTTTGCGTCGCAATGAGTGTACAGCGTACTGGGGTGTCCTTCGCGGCACCCCTTCAATCCCAAGGTTCCAACCCGGAACCATCCTGGCTCAACACCATTCACCGCGGAGACTGTGTTTCCGCGCTGGAAAGACTGCCGTCAAAATCAGTCGACCTGGTATTCGCCGACCCCCCTTACAATCTTCAGTTGGGCGGGGATCTGATGCGACCGGACGATTCAAAGGTCGACGCCTGCGACGATCACTGGGATCAGTTCGCAAGCTTTGAGGCCTATGATGCTTTTACCCGCGCTTGGCTTTTGGCTGTTCGCAGGGTGATGAAGCCGGACGGCTCTCTTTATGTGATCGGCTCCTATCACAACATCTTTCGCGTTGGCGCGATCCTTCAGGATCTCGGCTTCTGGATCATGAACGACATCATTTGGCTCAAGTCCAATCCGATGCCGAATTTCCGGGGCAAACGGTTCACCAACGCGCATGAAACGATTATCTGGGCAACCAAGTCGAAGGACGCCAAGCCGACCTTCAACTATGACGCCCTGAAAACGTTTAATGACGATCTGCAGATGCGCTCTGATTGGCAGCTTCCGCTATGTACTGGCGGGGAGCGGCTGAAGGATGAGGCTGGTCAGAAAGTCCACCCGACACAAAAGCCTGAAGCGCTGCTTTACCGGGTTTTGACAGCGTCCTCGACACCGGGCGACGTTGTTCTTGATCCCTTCTTCGGCACCGGCACAACGGGTGCTGTCGCCAAGAAACTCGGCCGAAACTATGTCGGTGTAGAGCGTGAGGAAGATTATATCCGCCATGCGGAAGCTCGCCTTGCAGCAATCACCCCGGGGGATGCCGAAACCCTTGAAATGCAAAAGGGAAAACGGGCGGAGAAACGCATTCCGTTTGGCAGCTTGCTCGAAACCGGCCTTATGAAACCGGGCACGGAGCTTTCCTGTGCCAAGGGCCAGCATTTGGCCGTGGTTCGTGCAGATGGTTCTTTAAAATGCGGCAACCACACCGGCTCCATTCATAAGGTTGGAGCCCTGGTGCAAGGTCAGCAATCCTGCAATGGTTGGACCTTCTGGCATGTGGGGTCCGGCAAGACCCGCACACCGATTGACAGCCTTCGACAGGATTTACGATCCCGCCTGCAATCATAAGCAGGACGGCCTTCGCGATCCCCGCGAAAGTCTCGCCCCCGGATGTTTCAGCCGAAACGCCGGGGGCTTTTTAGTTTGATTGGCCGAATACCTCCTCCAAGGCCGTTACCAGCGGCACAAAAATCATATCGTTTGCGAAGTGAAACCGCTCATTTGGCTGGCAGGGTCATTGCATGCGCGACGGCAAGGCGAACCCACTCCTCGATCACTAGCGTGTCATGGTCTTCAGCGTTGACGAAAAACAAACCGGTCATTCGTCGTCCTCCCTGTACCATGGGTTCACCGCCAGGCATCGAGAGCGCCCGATCTTCGTTTTCCTTTCCAACCCGGAACATGAAACGCGGTTCGCCATCCTTTGACCGATCGGCGCCGCCGACCATGTTGCCATGAAGGAGAAAACACACACCGCCCATCATGCGTTTTTCAGAAAGACCCGGCAGACCATCGACATAATCCCGAAACCGGTTGGTCAATTCTTCATCATAGGCCACCAGCACCTCCCTCACGACCAAATGGTCAGGATAACCCAAACACCAATTGCAGCTGCCGGAAACTGGGTCATAATCATCGGAACTGCTCGGACTTTTTGATCGTAAAGGACAAAGTACAAGATGCGTCCTGCGACAAATGAGGAGACCGCAATCCAAAGCCAGATTGCTGACAAACCCATCGCCTCACTCGCCCCTAATACCAGTGCCATGGCAGGCCCATTTTCAATCAGATTGCCATAAAACCGAGAACGCTTGAATAGAACTGGGTCCTGCCCCTCCCCTCGAAGGGTATTGGTCTTTCCCCTGTAAAGCCCAATCCATGCCGTAAGACAGACCAGAACGATGGCGTAGCAACTGACAAATGTAAACGTGACTGGCAAGACAATTCAGGGTTGCTCCTCTAGCAAGTTTGAAGTTTAAGAGGCGTCTGCCGAACCGGGCATTTTGGGGAAACTCCCTCTCGCCATAAGGGCCGCTTCCCAACGTTTGGCGTGGACCAGGGTCTCCGGAACGTGAAGATTGACGAAGGCTGCCACGAGCAGCATGCCCATACCGATGATATCGGCCATGGAGAACCTGTCATTGACCAGGTAGGTCCGCCCGTCTGCCAATTCGTCATTCAGCCATTTAAGGCGGTGTAAATAGACTTCACGGCGGTCGGCTGCATAGTCAGCGTTCTGGTTGACCACCTCTGCAAAAAACGGGATTTCGTGCAAGCCGACATCGCCTGCCACGTTAAAGAGCCACAATTCCATACGGCGGCACCACATGTCGACAAAGGCTTTTTCCTTGTCGGTTTGCCCAAAGAGCGCGGGCTCCGGGTAGAGACTTTCAAGATATCGACAGATTGCAACACTTTCTGCCAGATGACTTCCGTCATCCAGCTCCAGAACCGGGACTTGCCCCAGCGAATTGAGTTTACTGAACGCCTCCGTTCGAGTCCCGCCGCCTGGGATGTCGATCATTTCGACCGGAATTTCGATGCCCTTTTCCTGCAGGAAAACAAACACGCGCGCGCCGTTTGGAGACATTCCATTATAAAGCTTCGTGACCTTGCTCCTTGCCTTGGTGATTTTTCCAAGGTGACGGCGATCTAAATATGTTCAAGAACATATTTAGATATTGGCTATCATTCGTGCCTTAGAACAGCGAGGTCCTATGCCCTACAGTCCAGAACACAAGGTACGAATTCGTGCGCAAATTGTTGAAAAGGCACGCATCCTTTTCAACCGAAGAGGATTTTCTGAGGTCTCCATCGATGACATCATGGCCGAAGTGGGCCTCACGCGGGGCGGGTTTTACAATCACTTTAAAAACAAAGATGAGGTCTATGCGGAGGCTATTCAGAGTTTTTTGAATGGGCGTGGCAAAGCGTGGCGAGACGAAGCCGGGTTGGATGCTCAAAATGGGGACCGGATTCGGTGCGCGCCATGATCGACAGTTACCTGTCTTCAAGGCATCTCGGCGATCTGGACGGCCAATGTCCTATGATTGCCCTGCCTTCAGATGTCGCTCGGGCAACGCCGGAAGTGCGTTCTTCTTATGAAACCTTGCTCAAGGCCATGACCTGGCTCTTTGAAAACAACCTTCCCGATGCTGCCGCTGCTGCAAACCGACAAAAAGCCCTCGCACTTTCAGCAATGTGTGTGGGCGGCATGGTCCTGTCCCGAACAATCGATAACCCCGAGCTTTCAGCCGAAATTCGGGAGGCTGCGCGCATGACCGCTTTGACTTTCTCCGACCTGCTTGAAGTCGAGGAAGCTTAGGGTCTAGCCCTAAATCCCGCGTTCCGTCGTGACGGGTGACGCTAGCTGCGCGGTGTTTGCTTTGGGAAAAAGCGGAAATGCCCGACAACCTTGAAAGCGAATAATCTGTCTTCAAGCCGGGTTCCACCGCCGATATTGTGAACAACCATCGGATTGCCGCTGCGGGAAACCTCATCGCTGACAATGGACATATGCGGGAGGTTGCCGGGCAAAACCTGCTCGACGACATCACCGGGAAGATAGGTCTCTGGTTGATCGGTAACCGGCAAATCTGCGCCTTGCCGCTCAAAATATCTTGCAAGGTTCAAAACACGCCGGTGGTCGATGTTGCGATCAGGCCGTTTCAGCCCCCAGCGGGTCGGGTAAGCAGAGAAATGGGCTTTCATATCCAGATGGACTGCTTGTTGCAGATCAAAGTCAAAAGCATCACGATAGGCGCGAATGATGACATCTGAACAAACACCGCGATCTCGCGGAACATCGCCATTTGTATATGTCAGACCAACATAGGCCGGGTCATAGATGACCGTAACGCCAATTTGGCGTTTTGCTGCCGCGATTAAATTTGCTGCCCTTGGATCCAACAAACCAAGTTGCGGAGGCTGATCTGCCCAAACATTTGAAGGGAACGATCTGGTCGCGCTAGCGGCTAGCGCAGCACCTCCCAGAAGAAAAAAAGCCCGTCTATCCATCATACCCTCATCCTTTGAAGGACGAGAGTCATAGGATAGACGGGCGAATTTGTGACGTAACGGAGGCCATTGCATGTCAAGCCGCAGACGACCATCCGAAGCCAGCTTTAGTCAAATCCGACAAGCGCTTTACGGCGTTTTCCGACAGCGAGCGCTAAACGGTCGTCGGCCTGGAGGTTACCAGCTGTGATCTGGCGGCGCGCATCATCAACCACTTGCCGGTTCAAGCGGACTCCGCCGCCTTCAACGAGGCGTCTGGCCTCGCCGTTTGAGCCTGCAAAGCCAACGAGCACCAGGAGTTCCAGCAAACCAAGGCCTTCAGACAGACGAATGCGCGGCAACACGTGCGTTGGTTCCAGAAGCTCTTCCGCGCCGCCGAACAAGGCTTCCCCCTGCTCCAAAGCCTTCCGGGCTTCTTCCGGGCCATGCACGATTGCCGTGACCTGCGTTGCCAACACTTTCTTTGCATCATTAAGCTCATGCCCTTCCAAGGCTGAAAGGCGCTCAACTTCATTCATGGGAAGCTCGGTGAAGAGCCTTAGGAAACGCCCAACATCTGCATCCGCGGTGTTGCGCCAGAACTGCCAGAATACAAACGGAGACAGGTGCTCGGGATGAAGCCAGACAGCGCCAGCAGCGGTCTTGCCCATTTTGGCACCAGAAGCTGTCGTTAGTAGCGGCACCGTCAGACCGTGAAGCTTGCGACCGTCAGCCTTTCGACCCAGCTCGATCCCATTGACGATGTTCCCCCATTGATCAGACCCGCCGATTTGCATTTCGCAGTTGTAGCGGCGGGAGAGTTCAAGGAAGTCAACAGCTTGCAACATCATGTAACAGAACTCGAGAACCGTCAGAGGCGACTGCGTATCCAGACGCGACTTCACGCTTTCAAACGTGACCATGCGATTGACCGTGAATTGGGAGCCATAGTCACGCAGAAACTCCAGAAACCGGAATTCGGTCAACCATTCTGCATTGTCAACGAGCAGTGCGCCGTCATCCCCGTCCATGGAGACGAGACGTTCGATGCAACGGCGAATGCCGGACACATTTGACGCAATCTTGAGTTCATCCAAAAGCGGCCGCGCTTCATTGCGGAAACTGGGGTCGCCGACTTGGGTCGTCCCACCGCCGAGCACTGCAATTGGCCTGTGACCGAGCTTTTGCATCCAACGCAGCGTCATGAGTGGCATCAGATGCCCGACATGCAGGCTTGCAGCAGTTGCATCAAAGCCGGCGTAAACTGTCACCGGTCCTTCCGCGAGACGGGCGTCTAGCGCTTCAAGGTCGCTCGCCTGATTTACCAGTCCGCGTTCCAGCAGAACTTGCAGGGTTTCGGATTTAAGGGGTGTTGCCGGTTTTCCGGCTTCGAGCATGTGTTTGGTCATTTTCAGCTTCCTGGTGGCAGCGCCAGGAGCCCACAAACCAAAAAGCCGCCTGACGCGGCGGCTTTTGTGAGGTTTGATTTGTCAGAACAAGATCCTACGCACCCGCCGATATGTCGGTGACGTAATAAAAATACGCGAAGGATGTGGTTGCCCATGTGTTCATGGTGCCAAACATCCAGCAAACAACGGCAGGTGTCAAGCACCTATGTTGAACCGCAAAAACCGGAAGGTATGACTGCTAACGCCGCACAACACACCTCCAAGTATTAATTGTATAATTATCATTAACACTTTTTAATTGCAAATAAGTAACGATTTTCACTTACACTTACTCATGGGAAGGCAATGGGTCAGCTGATGCGTTTTAAGTTTAATTCAGTCCTCTTACTCTCATACTTGTGCGGCTTGACTGCAATTTCGCTGATAATATTCGGCGCGCGACATCATGTTCAGTCCTTTAAAGACGAGCAACATGCTGCTCTCGTTCGCTCTAGCGACGAAGCGGCACGGCATATCGGTTTTTTCATCAAGGAAAAGCGGGCGCTGGTTGAAGCTTTTGCTAATGCCCATGCAGACCAGCTTGCCGAACTGGTTCAGTCCAAAGAACACGAAGCGAACACTGCGACATTCATTGCTCAGCGACTGAAGGCCTATTTCCCTGGCCATGTAACTTTTGCTCTTTGCGGTACGGACACTAACTTTGTTCCGAAACAATACGACCGTTTCTGGCGTGGCACCTGCCAAACAAGTGCACACCGCTTGGCCAGCACCGATGCTTCCTTTGCGTCTTATCGCCAAAATTGGAAAGAAGCTGAAAACAATGAAACCTATGTTTCATTGGAACCTCGCAATTTCCGTTTTGATCTAGACGCCCACTGGGTTGATTCCACAGGAGAACAAGGGCGACTGTTCGTTGCGTTCAACAATACCGAATTTGCCCGGATCATTGCCGCGCAAGAACTACAACCCCATCAGCTGATCCTGTTTCACGCAAGCCGCCCTGATCTAGTGCAGCTGACATCAAACAGATGGATGGCCAGCTTCGAGACCGGCGATACCGTTTCCGAGGCACGCCTGGCCGAAATGGTTCCGCGAGTTCCAATCAGAAACTCGAATTGGGAGATTGCCTATCTTCCGTCTCACCCCCTATTCCAATCCTATCAGGAAGAAATCTACAACATGACTGCTCTCATTGTTGGAGTCATTTCCCTGCTTTTGGGCATGATGACTTTCTTGTACTTCAGAACGACCGCCCGATTGCGCCAGACCGAGGCTGAGATGTCGGAGGTTCGCAAACAGGCTCAGGTCGATAGATATTCTCTGCAAACACTTCTTGATGTTGTTCCAATCGGAATATTCCGCAGGAACTGCCATGGCGAAACCGATCTTGCCAACATCGCGAGCGCAGACCTTTTTGGAATCAAGCCAGAGGACATGTTGGGCAAGAGTGCCAGAGATCTCCACGACAGCGACTTTGCGAACTGGGTAGAAGATTCTGATCGCGAGGTTGCCAACGGTTCCGGTACGCCGCATGCCTTTGACATCAAATACCGCGTTCCTGGCGAGCGAAACGACCGCGACTTCATAGTCTACAAAGCGCCGATGAGAGTTGAGGGAGAGGCCTTTCCGTCAATTGTGTCTGCGGTGGTTGATGTGTCGGAAGAGCGGGCCCTTCGCCGGAAGCTAGAACATTTGGCAGCTACCGATTCACTTACGGAGCTGCCCAATCGCCATCGCTTCCTGCAAGTGGCCAACCACGAGTTCCACCGCTCGCGCCGGTATGGTCATGTGTTCTCCATCATGATGCTCGATATTGACCAATTTAAATCAATCAATACCGACTACGGTCAGGAGGCAGGTGATACGGTTTTGAGATTTGTTGCCGAGTTCCTGCAAGATCAAGTGCGGACCAATGTGGACAAGGTTGCGCGCACCGATGGTAAAGAGTTTGGCTTCATTCTGCCTTCGACCCGCGCTGACGGTGCGGTTATTCTGGCCGAACGTATTCGTGAGCGCCTTGGTACGACTGTCATTCAATATATGGACGAAATGCTGGCCGTGACTGTCAGCATCGGCATCGCGGAATGGTCACCTGACAATCCGACCAGCGGGATCGACGAGACAGTCCGCCAAGCAGAAAAGGCTCTTTCGACTGCCAAGGAACATGGCCGCAATCAAACCCGTATGTATGGCGAACTCACAGATCTTGCTAGCTGAGGCGCGGGCTGCTTGCCCACGCCTCGCTCTAAACCAATCCGGATACTATTCAGAAGCCGATTGTGTAATCCGCCAGCATGATAAACAGCGGAATGCTGAGGATGGCGACCGGTGTTCCGAGACCCGTGGATGCGCCGATATAGGCAGACGGATTCGCATCCGGCAGAGCGGCCCGCATGGTTGGTGGTCCGGACACATCCGAGCTGGACGCTGCCATGATTGACAACAGCACAACCCCGCCAGCGGAAAACCCGGTTATCTGGTGAACCGCAAAGCCGATCCCAAAGGCCAGAAGACCGTGGGTAAGTGGCGCCAGAAGCGCGTAGAGCAGATAGGCATGCGCAACCTTCTTCAGTTCCGATAGCCGTTACCAAGCCTCCATTCCCATCACAAGCATGAGGATGCTTAAAAGCCCCCGAAAAAGTGGCTCATAAAAACTGGCGTAGACACTTTCCGGCCTGGCAAAGAGCCCGATTGCGATACCCAACAACAAGGCGGAAATCGCCGGGCTCTTGGCGGTGTCGACAATTACGCTGCGGACTAGGGAGCCCTCTCCTTCGCCTCGCAAAGACATTCCGCCCTTCCCCAAAACGGCTGTTCCGCCCCCTGCAGAAACCGCGACCCGGGTTTCACTCACCCGCGCCAAAACAACCGCTGTGACCAGCGCTGCCACATCCATGAAGGGATAAAGTGCGCCGATAAAACCTTCATAGTAGACCCCTTCAGCATCCAGCATGGCCATACCAGCGGCCAGTGTTGCAGCGGACACAGCACCGAACAGACCGACCGTCGCCATGGCATCGGACTTTGGAATTGTGCTCCAGTAGGAAAACAGCTTCCCACCCATCACAACAATCAAAACGCCAATTGCCGCTGCAGCCAAAGCGGGCACCATCAAGGCCACCGCATCCGCCGAGCGGACGGAAATCCCTGCGCCGAGCCCCACCTTCAGCAGCAGAAGCAAGACGACAAACTTGTAGATGGGAGCTGGTATTTCCAGCTTGCTGCCAAGCGCTGCCAAGAGCATGCCGCCCATCAAGAAGGCCATTGTGGGCTTTTGCAGCTGCCACAGAAGAACTGTTGCCACTTCAACAATCGTCGCCATGTTGCGCGTCTTTCTATTCCAAAATCCTGATTTGGCGACCTGTATGCCTTGTTCGGAAAAATAATAAAAATCCCGGATTTCCCAAGTAGTCAGCTGATTTAGCTTCTTCTATCCTATTTTTCTCTTTATATTACAGCGTGTTACTTGATGACGGAGGGCTGAAAAATGGCACACCCAACGGGTGCGGGTTCTGAGAGCGATTTTCGGCTGGATTTTGACCCTCGGGTGCGGTTGGAATTCCACGGTTCAAAGATCAGTTCTGATGGCGGTCTTCTGCTTTACCGGGAGCTTGATGACGCCCTTGGCCTTTTCGGCAAAGCGGTTCGGTTCCTTCGGGATACCCGCAAAGGTAAGAATGGCGTTCACACCTTGATGGGCCTGCTGCGCCAATCGATATTTGGTCGCCTTGCGGGCTATGAAGATGTGAATGATGCCGTGCGTCTGTCGCGTGACCCGGTAATGCGCCAGATTATCGGGGGCCGTGCCGTTGACACTCAGGCGGCATCCTCCTCCCAGATGGGCCGCTTTGAGACTGAGGTGCTCGCGACTGCCGCCAACAGGGAAGCCTTGGCCGATATGCCCGGTCAATGGATTGATGCGGTGCATGGTCGCCAAGGACTGAACTACATCACCTTGGACATGGATAGCTCTGTCAGCCCCACCCATGGCGCTCAGGAGGGAACCGCATGGAACGGGCATTTCGGCTGCAACTGCTATCACCCATTGTTCATCTTCAATCAGTTTGGCCACTTGGAACGCTGTGCCCTGCGCAATGGCAGCGTCCACAGCGCGGATGACTGGAAGGCTCTTCTGATACCCGTCATTGCGCGCTATGCAGAGCGCGACATCATGCGCTTCTTTCGCGCTGATGCCGCCTTTGCCATTCCGGAACTTTACGAGACTTTAGAGGCTGAAGGGTACCGCTACGCCATCCGCCTCAAAAAGAACGCTGTGCTGGAAGAGAAGATCAGCCATCAGCTGACCCGCCCCGTGGGACGTCCCTCAAAGACAAAGATCAAGCGCTTCTATGAGGTTTTTGAGTATCAGGCTGCTTCATGGAGCAAGCCCCGTCAGGTGGTTGCCAAGATCGAATGGTATCCCGGTGATCTATTCCCTCGCGTGGGTTTTGTCGTCACCAACTTGCCGATGGAGCCGGAATGGATCATCCGCTTCTACAATCAGCGCGGCACAGCCGAACAGCACATCAAAGAAGGCAAGAACGCCATCACTTGGACCCGCCTGTCCTGCAAGCGGTTCTGTGACAATGAGGTCCGGCTTCAGCTTCACGCATTGGCGTATAACCTTGGTGTCTTCCTGCAAGGGCTAGACCTCCCGGAAGAGGTCGCCGACTGGTCGCTGACAAGTATCCAGAGCCGCCTCATCAAAATCGGGGCAAAGGTCGTACGCCATGCGCGCAAAATCACGTTCCAACTGGCAGAGGTGGCTGTATCAGGCTACGTCTTCGGACGAATCCTCGCCGCAATCCGCGCCCTCAAGCCCCCGCCGAGGCCTGCATGACGCTCCAAACAACGAAACCAACACAAATGCGGCTCCACAGCTGTGTCTTGTCGCAGCCCAAACGGGATAAAGTCCACGAAAAGCTCAAAAACCGCGCTTACGTAACCGTCAAAATCGATAATCGCCCCGACAACGCTGCCGTCAGAGTTGCAAACGTCCGTGAAAACGGTCAACCTCGTCGCAACACACAGTTACTTGGGAAATATCCGATTATATATTGCAGCACTGGAATCCGCAGCAGGACAGACCGTTACACCTATACGCAAACTTGAAGCCAAGGCCGAAGGAAAACCGCCAAGCCGTGCCAACAAGGTACAGGTTGGGGCGTTTGTTTCGGATGAAACCCGCCGTAAGCTTAAAATGCTGGCGATTGAACAAGGCCGCTCGGTCAATGATATGATTGAAGAATCTTTTCAAATGCTCTTTGATAAATACACAACATGATGACATGTCATCATGATGACATTACAACAATCTGGCATGTTGAGAGCCGTTGCGCGCCGCATATTTTTTTACGAAATTGACAAACGAGCCTTCGGGCTTATCCGGGTTTAAAATTCTAAGCGGTGATGGAGAGGTGTTCATAAGCCCGCGCGTCGCTCTGGCAGAGGCTCAGATCGTTGGGGTGCAGGGGGCAATCTTCATTCATAAAAGTTCGGGTCGGTGTGCATGGTCGGGCAGTCCGTCGCCACGCGATCAATCTGGTCCAAGCTTAAGGGCATCTCAGCTTCGCCACTTTGCTGGATCGCCGAGAAATCCTCTAAAAATATATTTTATGCTGAATTTTGTTCTATTTATTAGAACGATTTGCACGCAACGGATCTTGCATGGATAACCTCAACTATCATCACCTCCGGTATTTTCGGGAAGTTGCTCATGAAGGGAACCTGACGCGCAATGCGGAACGGGTGAACCTTTCCCAATCCGCGCTTTCAACCCAGATCAAGCAGCTGGAATCCCGGCTTGGCCACGACCTGTTTCGCCGCTCAGGGCGGGCACTTCACTTAACCGAAGTCGGTCAAATCGTTCTCGACTATGCGGACCGGATTTTCTCAACTGGGGAGGATTTGATCGCCACCTTGCAGCGCTCAAAACAATCCGCACCACCCTTGCGCATCGGGGCACAATCAACCTTATCGCGAAACTTTCAGCTGAATTTCCTACGACCTTTACTGAAAAACCAAGAGGCTGCTTTCACCCTGCGCTCAGGTGGGTCTAGTGGTTTGCTCGACAGTTTGAAATCCTTGAGCCTCGATGTCGTCTTGACCACAACACCGCCAGAAGGCGCCGTTTTGGGCGAATATAAGGCGCACCGCCTGGCAGAGCAGCCCGTGTTTTTGCATGGTTGCCCTTCCCGGCTGCAGACTAAAGATCTTCCCACACTATTGGCGAACGAGCCTCTTATCGTCCCGACGGAAAGCTCCATCCGCACCGGATTTGACAGCCTCGTCGCCAGACTTGAGATCGTGCCTCATATCGTGGCCGATGTAGATGATATGGCGATGGTGCGCCTGCTGGCGCGCGAGAATGTCGGCTTGGCCATTGCGCCATCGGTGGTTCTGGCGGATGAAATCAAATCAGGCCTCGTTCAAAGCGCGCCTTATGACCTTCAGATTTTCGAGGCCTTTTATGCCGTTACCGTAGAGCGGGCCTTTCCACATCCCGCTCTCACAAACCGTCTCAAAGGTCAGCATCAAGTTGATGGTCCATTCAACGCGGATTGAATGGTGCTTGCCCAGTCATTGGCGTTTTGGTTGGTGCCATTGTTGAGCGCATATTGCCACGCCATGACCCCACCGAATTTCGAGCCGAGTTCCCCTACAATTGGAGCCACCAAATTGGCAGCTACTTCTTCTGCGGGTAGATAGCCACTTCCCCCATTTTCAGATGAAGAGATCTTTCCCAGAACCAGTTTTTCAGCCGGGAAAGCCTTGCTCAGAGCCAAAATGCTGGACGCGAAGGCGGAAGGATCGATCGATCCGGCGACAAGGCTCGCCTGCTCCTCAGCCGATGTACCCACGAAGGATGGATTGTTGTAGTACTGGATGTTCAGCCAATCGATGCCCCGCCCTGCCTTTTGAAGAATTTCGCAATAGGGACCGGTGGGAAATTGGGCATATTCATTGGGATAAAGATAAGGCGGTTGCGGGGCGTGGGACACCAGTGTTCCATCAATTCCTGCCTTGGATTTCAGGGCGGTTGAGAGATCGGTGAGAAAGACCACCGGATCATAAGGATACTCGGAACTTGAGGGACTATAGAAGGCCTCGGTGATCTCGTAGTCGATATCAACACCGTCGAGCTTGTTCTGCCGGACAAACGCCATGATGGAGGCAGCCGCCTGATCAGCATTGGCCGCCATTCCGGCCCAGCCTTCCGGCGTTGCCGTGCCCCCGCCAAGCGAGACCAAGACTTTTCGCTTCCCGCCTTCGCAGATGTCGTCGAGCGACGGCAGGAGAGCCTCAAGCTCACTGCTCGGCGTCACTGTTCCATCCGGGTTGGGCAGCAGAAACGAGAGGATGACATGGGTGAAATCACTGCCGACAATGCCGCTGATCGGCGCTTCCTGACTGAGAGCATAGATGATGTTGCGCGGGGTCGTGGACATGGGGCCTCCTGCATATTGCTTTTTGGTTTTTACTCTTCTGACTGGAAGACGCAGGACAAAGACGCGCGTGAAAAGAAAAAGGGCGATCCAATCGGGTCGCCCTTTCCTGTCTCATTCCAGTGTGCCGAGATTACTCGGCTGCGACTGGGGTGACTTCTGCCGGAGCCGGCTCGGTCCATTTCAGGACCGGCTTGCGGGCGGCGCCGGTTTCATCCAGACGACGACGCGGAGCAAGGTAAGGTGCTCCTTCGAAGCGCTTGGTCTCGCCGCGTTTGGCACTCATGACCAGATCGCGCATAGTTGCCACGAAGAGGTCGAGCGCCGCCCGGCTTTCCGATTCCGTCGGCTCGATCAGCATCGCGCCATGCACCACCAGCGGGAAGTACATGGTCATCGGGTGATAACCCTCGTCGATCATCGCCTTGGCAAAGTCGAGCGTGGTGACGCCTGTGTCCTTCAGGAAGGAATCGTCGAACAACACTTCGTGCATGCACGGGTTTTCGCCAAACGGCAGCGTCATGATGTCCTGCAGACCCACGCGAACATAGTTCGCATTGAGTACAGCATCTTCGGACGCCTGACGCAGGCCGTCTGATCCGTGGCTCATCATATAGCTGAGCGCACGAACATACATGCCCATCTGACCGTGGAACGCAGTCATGCGACCAAAAGGCTGTTCGCCGTCTGTGGTCTGATCTTCTGTTTCCACCAGCTCCAGACCAGCATCCGTCTTGCGGATGAACGGCAGCGGAGCATAGGGCGCCAAACGATCCGACAAGACAACCGGACCAGAACCTGGGCCACCACCGCCATGCGGCGTGGAGAAGGTCTTGTGCAGGTTGATGTGCATGGCATCAACGCCAAGATCACCCGGACGCGCCTTGCCTACGATGGCGTTGAAGTTTGCACCATCGCAGTAGAAGTAGCCTCCCGCATCGTGGATCAGATCCGCGATTTCCATGATGTCGCGCTCAAACAACCCGCATGTGTTCGGGTTGGTGAGCATGATGCCAGCGATGTTGCCATCGTGCTTGGCAATGGTTTCCTTCAAAGCGCCCAGATCGACGGTGCTGTCGTCCTTTGCCCCGATGGAGACAACCTTGTAACCGAGAAGAGCTGCGGTTGCCGGGTTGGTGCCGTGCGCACTTTCGGGGACCAGAACGATTTCCGGCTTGCGACCCTTGGCCGTGTGCGCGGCCTTGATGGCCATCATCCCGCAGAGCTCACCATGCGCACCGGCTTTCGGGCTCATGGCAACGGCGGACGTGCCGGTGGTGACCATCAGCCAATGAGCCAGCTCATCGATTAGCTCCAGCGCGCCCGGAACAGTAGAGGCTGGTTGCAGCGGGTGAATGTCACCGAAGCCCGGCAAACGCGCCATTTTTTCATTCAGGCGCGGATTGTGCTTCATGGTGCATGAGCCAAGCGGATACAGGCCGCTGTCGATCGCGTAGTTGTTGCGCGACAGACGCACATAGTGCCGCATGGCTTCCGGCTCGGCGAGACCGGCCAAACCGATTTCGGTTTTACGCTCGTGACCGCCAAGTTCGCTCTCAAAGCTATCCGGCTCATCCAGATCGACGCCTGTGTAGTCCAGACGGCCGAATTCGAAGATCAGCGGCTCTTCCATGTCGAGCGCACGGTTTCCGGTAAAGGTTGTTGGGCGGAAGCTGTCGCCCGCATCACCTGCTTGGGTCGGACGACCCTGCTTGTTCAAGCTCATGCCAGCACCTCCTTCAGGGCAGCGGCAAAGGCTGCGCGGTCTTCGTCGGTGTTCACCTCGGTTGCAGCAACAACCAAGAGGTTTTCAAGGCTTGCCTTGCCCGGCTCCAGGCGGGACACCGGTACGCCAGCCAGAATGCCTTTGGCAGCCAGAGCCTCGACAACATCGTTTGCCGGTTTCGGCAGCTTGACGGTGAACTCGTTGAAATAGGCCTTGTTCAGCACCTCAACGCCGGGGACGGCAGCCAGTTGCTTCTTCAGGCTGACCGCATTGGCGTGGTTGATCCGCGCAAGTTTGCTCAAGCCTGTTTGCCCCAACAAGGACATGTGGATCGTGAAGGCCAGACAGCACAGACCGGAGTTTGTGCAGATGTTGGATGTTGCCTTGTCGCGGCGGATGTGCTGCTCGCGGGTGGACAGCGTCAACACAAAACCGCGCTTGCCTTCCGCATCCACGGTTTCACCGCAGAGGCGACCCGGCATCTGGCGCACATATTTCTGACGTGTGGCGAAGAGACCGACGTAAGGACCGCCAAAGTTCAGGCCGTTGCCGATGGATTGGCCTTCGCCCACCACAATATCCGCGCCTTGGGTGCCCGGAGCCTCGATGAGACCAAGGGAAACCACTTCGGTGAAGACGGCGATCAGCAGCGCGCCCTTTTCATGAGCTTTTTCTGCAATCGGCTTCAGGTCAATGATCTGGCCGTAGAAGGACGGAGACTGAACCACAACACAGGAGGTTTCATCGTCGATCTGGGACAGAATGTCTTCGGTGCCGGTCGGGTCTGCGGGCAGGCTGACAACCTGATCGTCGGCCATGTTGGACAGGCCTTCAACGACTTCCCGGTATTGCGGATGCAAGCCGCCGGACAGTACTGCCTTCTTGCGCTTGGTCACGCGGTGCGCCATCAGCACGGCTTCGCCAGTGCCCGTAGAGCCGTCATACATAGAGGCGTTGGCCACATCCATGTTGGTAACGCTGGCAACCTGCGTCTGGAACTCAAACAGGTACTGCAGCGTGCCTTGGGTGATTTCCGGCTGATACGGTGTGTAAGAGGTGAGAAACTCCGACCGCTGGATCAGGTGATCGACCGTTGCCGGCACATAGTGCTTGTAAGCGCCTGCCCCAACAAAGAACGGCACGGAACTGGCCGGTGTGTTCTTGGCGGCCATTGAGGAGAGCTGACACTCTACCTGCATTTCGCTGGCGCGCTTGGGCAGATCCACCGGGTCCTTCAGGCGGACCTTTTCCGGAATATCGGCAAAAAGATCGTCGATTGAGTCAACGCCAACCTTCGCCAGCATATCGGCGCGGTCGGTGTCAGTTAAAGGCAAATAACGCATCGGGAGATCAAACCCTCGGTTGCTGTTACTGTGAAGCGACGCGCACGATATCGGGCGCCACAGTGATTTCGCATTTTACGGAATTGGCGATGAAGCAGATTTCATGGGCTTCGTGATGCAAGGCATCTAGCTCTTCCTGAGACGGTGCTTGGTCCTCAAACACGATCTCGGGGTTGAGGGTCACCTTTGTCACCGCCATGCGCTTTGGAGCGATTTCCTCCATGATGCCTTCGGCTTTGTCACTGTAGCTGACGATCTTGTGCTTCGCCCGGCGGGCGATATCGAGAAACGTCAGCATGTGACAGGACGAGATGGAGGCAATCAGCGCCTCTTCCGGATCGACCGCAGCCTTGTCTGACCAAGGCAGCGGAACGACCAGATGAGATGAGGATGCAGGCACATCAACACCGCCATCAAACCGCCAGACGTGTTTTCGGGAATATTTGCCACGCGGGAACTCTCCATCGAGCTCCCAATGCACGTCTGCGGTGTAAAGGTGGTTTTTCATGTCTAATCCTGAAATGCCTTAAAGCTCTGCGATGAAGGCCTTGTAACCGTCAGCATCCAGCAGTTCGGACAACTGATTGGTGTTGGACAATTTCATCTTGACGAACCAGGCAGCGCCTTCCGGGTCTTCATTGACCTTGGCAGGCTCATCTTCCAGCGTGCCGTTGGTTTCAACGACTTCACCATCGAGCGGTGCATAGACTTCACTCGCCGCCTTAACGGATTCCACGACAGCGGCTTCATCGCCCTGAGAAACGGTCTTGCCAACTTCCGGCAATTCCACAAACACAACATCGCCGAGCTGTTCCTGAGCGTAGTTGGTGATGCCAACAGTTGCGACGTCGCCGTCAACAGAAATCCACTCGTGGTCTTTGGAATAATAAGTCGTCATGGGTCTGGTCCAGTCTCTGGAATGTTAGTTTTTTGGTTTGCGGTAATAACGCTGCTGCACGAACGGCATCGCGGCGACTTGAGCCGGGAGTTCCCGGTTGCGGACAACAAGGTTGACCTTGGTTCCAAGTTCGGAATGGGCGGCATCCACATAGCCCATGGCAATCGGTGCCCCCATGGTCGGCGCAAAGCCGCCAGAGGTGACAGTGCCAATCACCGTGCCATCGGGCAGGCGAATTTCAGCGCCTTCACGCGCTGGTGCCTTGCCGTCCAGCTTGAAGCCGACCCGAACACGGGACGGTCCTTCAGCCAGTTCCTTTTGAATGTGTGCTGCACCCGGAAATCCGCCTTCTTCGCGGCGACGTTTTTGCATGGCAAAGGTGATTGAACCTTCGACCGGCGAGGTCGTTTCATCCAGATCATGGCCATAAAGGCATAAGCCTGCCTCCATACGCAGGCTGTCGCGTGCGCCCAGACCGATCGGCTTGACGCGCTCATCTGCCAGAAGCGCTTTCGCAATGGCTTCAGCGGCTCCGGCTGGAACAGACATTTCGACACCATCTTCGCCAGTGTAACCGGAGCGAGAGATGTGGCAGTCAATTCCGTCAAGTTCCATGAAGTCGGCGTCCATGAAACCGAGCTCGGCAGCGGCCGGCGCGTGAGAAGCGACAACGGCCACAGCTTCTGGCCCCTGTAGGGCGATCAATGCACGATCTTCGACCAACTCCAGACGCACATTGTCCGGCAGCTTGTCGCGCAAAAGCGCATAGTCGACGTCCTTGCGCGAGGCGTTGACCACGATAAACAGCTGGCCGTCACGCTCTGCGGCCAGCGGACGGGTCACCATCAAATCGTCGACGATGCCGCCATCTTCATTAAGGAGGACCGTGTACCGCTGACGCCCCGGCTTCAGTTCCACCATGTTAGACGGGCAAAGTGCTTCCAGCGCACGGGCCGTGGTTTCATGGTCCGGACCGATTAACCACGCCTGTCCCATGTGGGAGACGTCGAACAGGCCGGCATGCTCACGCGTATGGAGATGCTCGGTCATGATGCCCGTCGGATACTGGACTGGCATGGAAAAACCCGCAAACGAGACCATGCGAGCGCCGAGCTCGACGTGAAGGTCATTTAGCGGTGTTTGTAAAAGGTCTGACGCAGTGGCTTGCTCGGCCATTTATAGTCCTTGGGCTCGGGTTAGCGCTAGACGCAAGCCGACTGACCTGCGCGCGCCCCCTCTGTCCCAGAACCTGAGAGATTTCCCGCTGACAAGCCCAAGGACCTGCCCAGAGGTTACTCCTTCGGTGAGCAGTCCGCCTCACGCGGAGCACTGCTTTCCAGAGCGTTGAGCCCATGCGGTCCTTTTGCCTGAGAGTTTCCGGGGCGGTTGCTCCTTCGGCGCCAGGATCCTTTTCACCCGGCCTCTCCCGCATATGCATCACCGTGGCTGCCCACGGCTGTCAGGGGACGACCCTGACGGAGCGGATTGTGTGAGCGCGGCTTCATCTTGTCAATATAAGACATTCATGCAGTGCAACTGGCATTGAAAACGCAGCGATAGTGCACTGAGCTTAAAGGTGAATTTGAACCACTGTTACCTTTTCACCCAAAACCCGCGCCGCAGAATCAGCGTCTGTGACGTCCTTCGTCGAAGCCAAACACGATCTTCATCTCGGTGTTTGACGGCACCAAAAACTTGTCATCGACGATCGCCCAGACCTCGCTGGGAGCCCCTTCGCCAATCGTCACCGGAACATTCGTCAGCTCCGACAGCAGTGTCTTTGCACCTTCTTCGCTTGGCAAGATTGCAACGCGGACCGGCAACACCACTTCGCCGCCCTTCCAGGCTGGACCAGGTGTTACATCGCCCTTCAATCCAATCTTGATCCGGGTTTGACCGTTGACATCTGCCTTACAGCTGCGAGCCCAATCATCAATCGTCGCCTGATAGAGCAGGCCTGCCGGGTCGTCCTGCTGACCGCGAGCATATTTCATGATGAGGAAACTGTTGCGCTGCAGCTGGATCGGAGGGCAATAAACCGGGCCTGCAAAGGCTTCTGTGCTGACATCGCGCGGCGCCTGCCCGCCTCCAATCACATCCTTGGCGAACTCGGAACTCGACTCACCAACGCTGCCGCACCCTGACAGGAGACCGGCCAATAGCCCAACTGCAAGCGCTCCGCGCAAACCCCAACCACTCATTGCCGATTTCATCCGCATTCCAACCGGTTTGATTTCAATTTTGATGGTTCTTATCAGGTCTTGTAAAACTTGGCGAGACTTGGGCTGACGCTTGCAAAAATGCTGGGCCTGCTTTCCCCTTGACAGACGGGGTCATACAACCCTTATTGCGCAAGACTGCTGCTTCAAGGGTAAGTATGACTGAATTTAAAGACAAAAAACCGCCATTGACCCTTAAACTCTGTGCGCCGCGCGGGTTCTGCGCAGGCGTTGATCGCGCCATCCAGATCGTGGAGTTGGCGCTAGAGAAGTTTGGGCGTCCGGTCTATGTGCGCCACGAAATCGTTCACAATAAATTTGTTGTCGACGGCCTACGCGCTAAAGGTGCTGTTTTTGTCGAGGAACTGGACGAAATTCCAACTGCTGATCACGAACGCCCGGTGATCTTTTCAGCTCATGGGGTGCCGAAGTCTGTTCCCGCGGATGCCCAAAGCCGCAACATGTTTTATCTGGATGCGACATGCCCGCTGGTTTCCAAGGTGCACAAGGAAGCAGAAATCCATCATCGTCGGGACCGCGAAATTCTTCTGATTGGTCATAAGGGACATCCGGAAGTCATTGGCACGATGGGTCAACTTGAGCCCGGCGCAGTGACCTTGATTGAAACCGAAGAAGACGCCCAAGTCTTTGAACCAAAGACCGTCAGGCAGTTGGCTTATATCACCCAGACAACCTTGTCGGTGGATGATACCAACGGGATTGTCTCGATCCTGAAAGACCGGTTTCCAGACATTGTCGCCCCCCACAAGGAAGACATCTGTTACGCCACCACAAACCGGCAAGAAGCAGTCAAAGCTGTTGCACCGCAGGTGGAAGCGATGGTCGTGGTCGGTGCGCCCAATTCGTCCAACTCGCAACGCCTGAGAGAAGTCGCAGAGCGCTCGGGATGCCGTGTTTCCGCATTGGTACAACGGGCGACCGATATCGACTGGCCGAAGTTTGAAGGCATAAGCAGTCTGGGTTTGACGGCTGGGGCTTCTGCGCCGGAACAACTGGTTGAAGAGATTATTGAAGCCTTCTCAAAACGCTTTGACGTCTCGGTTGATCTCGTCCGCACTGCCGAAGAGACAATTGCATTTAATCTGCCACGTGAATTGCGGGACGTCGCCCCTCCACCTGCCAGCGCAGCTGAGTAATCTTTTATGGCCGTTTACACAGAAGTCACAGATGAAGAACTCGGAGCCTTCATCGACCGCTATGACATTGGCGGCCTGCTCTCCTTCAAAGGCATTGCCGAGGGAGTTGAGAACAGCAATTTTCTGGTGCACACGGAGGGTGGGTTTAACATCCTTACCCTTTATGAAAAGCGCGTCGACCCTGCGGATCTTCCATTCTTTTTGAAACTCAAGGAACATCTTGCTGCAAAGGGGCTATCCTGCCCCAAGCCGGTGCCTGCAAAAGATGGAAACCTTCTGGGCACGCTGGCCGGGCGCCCCGCTGCGATCATCACGTTTTTGGACGGCATGTGGATCAAGCGCCCGCAGGCCCCGCATTGCAACATGCTCGGACAGGCCATGGCCAAGATGCATCTGGCTGCGGCGGATTTTGATATGTCTCGCAAAAATGCGTTGGATGTCTCCGGTTGGCGGCCACTCTTTAACCTGAGTGCAGATCGCGCAGATACTGTGTGCCCCGGTCTTGAAAAGCTGATCCGCGACGACCTTGATATTCTGGAAACCAACTGGCCGAAAGACCTTCCTCGCGGTGTCATTCATGCTGATCTTTTTCCGGACAACGTCTTCTTTTTGCAGGACGAGTTGTCTGGTCTGATCGACTTTTATTTCGCCTGCACTGATACCCTCGCCTATGATCTCGCGATTTGTCTGAACGCTTGGTGCTTTGAGAATGATCTCTCCTTCAACGTCACAAAGGCGCAGGCGTTATTGAATGGCTACACTGAAGTCAGACCGCTGAGCGAAGCGGAATTTTCTGCTCTACCACTATTGGCGAGAGGCGCCGCACTCCGGTTCTTGCTCACACGACTGTACGACTGGTTGAACGTGCCCGAGGGTGCCTTGGTTATCCCGAAAGATCCGATCGAATACGTCAAGAAGTTGAGGTTCCACCAAACCGCCGCCTCCCCCGAAGCATATGGAATTTCCTTATGAGCGATGAAAAACGGGTCGTGATCTACACAGACGGCGCTTGTTCGGGAAATCCCGGCCCCGGTGGGTGGGGCGCGATCTTGCGTTTTGGCCAGCATGAAAAAGAACTTTCTGGTGGTGAAGGCGAAACCACAAACAATCGCATGGAATTGACGGCAGCCATCAAAGCCCTCAACACACTAACAAGACCATGTGCAGTCGACCTTTATACCGACAGCACCTATGTGCGCAGCGGCATCTCCGAGTGGATGAAAGGCTGGAAAGCGCGCGGCTGGAAAACGGCAGATAAGAAGCCGGTCAAGAATGCGGACCTCTGGCAGGAACTGGATGAAGCCAGGGACCGTCACGACGTAACCTGGCATTGGGTTAAGGGCCATGCTGGACACCCCGACAATGAACGCGCCGACGAATTGGCGCGGGGCGGTATGGCACCGTTCAAATCAGGCAGCTAAGCCTCAACGGCTCAAGGTTCGACCCACACCCGATGCTTAAACCGGACAAACTTCTCATTGTGGCCAATCCAACGGCTGGCGGCTACGATCGAACTGTTTTGGAAGCGGTTCGCGCTGGTCTGGAAAAAGCAGGCTACCATGTGACCTTGCATCTGACCTCGCAGGCGGGCGAGATGGGCGAGATCTGCAGTGCTCCCACTTTCGATGCTGGCACTCTGGTCATTGCTGGCGGGGATGGGTCGGTGAACAATGCGCTGGCCGGTCTGCAAGCGCAGCTGAACACTCCAAAACTCGCAATCATTCCCTGCGGTACAGCGAATGTTTTGGCCCACGAGCTCAAGCTTCCGAAAAAGCCACATAAAATCATTGAAATGCTAACTGCTGGCCAGACCATTCCGCTTCATGCTGGTCTCGCAAATGGACACCCGTTTGTGCTGATGGCCTCGTCCGGATTTGATGCCGAGGTCGTCCATGCCATTCCGCTGGCGTTGAAGCGGCGCTTGGGCAAGCTTGCCTATGTAGTGACCGCCCTGAAGCTTGCATTTACCCGCAAGCCTGTGGACCTTGAGGCAGAAGTGGACGGCGAGATCTATCGAGGCAAGCTGATTGTCGCCACGAACAGCCGTTTTTATGGTGGCCCGTTTTGTGTGGCTCCAAATGAGAGTGTCAGCCGCGCAGGCCTGCATTTACTGGTTCTGGAAAATGATGATGTGCTTTCGGTAATCCGTTTCGCACTGGCCCTCATCAGCAACCGCATGCACAAAACAAAAGGGGTGCGTGTAATTCCATTTGAGCGCGCGAGGCTGCACAGCACTCAGGCTGCAGCGGTTCAGATCGACTGCAGCGGTTCAGATCGACGGCGACCCTTTTGGCGCGACGCCTGTTGAGCTCTCCATATCGTCGATCACACTGGAAATGATCGTTCCCTGACCAAACTCCCAAAACCACCTGCGTCCCACTGGTGATCTGCTTCTCTTGATCAGGATACGGCTTCTTCTTTCGGCATTTTGCGCAAGGTCTTTGTGGCTTCATCACTGGAGACCGCCTGACCAAAGAAGAAGCCTTGTGCGTATTCGCAGCCCAGCTGGTAAAGTTCCAACGCCTCGTCTTCGCTTTCCGCCCCTTCCGCAACGATTGACATGCCAAGGTCATGCCCCATGGCGACGATCGTCCGCAGCAAGATCGAACGCGAACTGTCCGCGCTTGGCTTCACGAATGACTGATCGATTTTAAGCGTGTCGAACGGGAACCGCTGGAGATACGATAAGGACGAATGCCCTGTGCCAAAATCATCAATGGACAGGCCTGCCCCCAGCCCACGCAGGCGCTCAAGAACCTTCACCGAATATTCCGGGTTGGACATGACTAGCGATTCCGTCAGTTCCAGTTTCAGCGTTCCCGGAGCAACAGAAGAGCGAGATAGGACCGCCTTCACATCATTGATCAAATCGTGATTGAGAAGCTGGCGAGAAGACAGATTGACCGAAACAAAAAGCGGAGTTGACGTTTTCATTTCCCGTTGCCAGTAAGCCAGCTGATGCGCGCCCTTTTCCAGCATATACATGCCAAGTTCATGAATCAGGCCAGATTGCTCGGCAATCGGAATAAACTCGCTTGGTGAGATCTGTCCGCGTTTCGGGTGCTTCCACCGCGCCAAGACTTCAAAACCGGCAACGCTCTGATTTTCCAGGCGCACAATCGGCTGATAAAAAACGCCGAGATTTTCTTTCTTGATCGCCTCGCGTAGATCCGCTTCGAGGTCGACAACGTTCTTGCCAAGTGGGCGCAGGATCGGGCGGAACACTTCCTGTCGATCACCGCCGAGGCGCCGCGCATGGTTTAACGCGATTTCAGCGTTGGCCATAAGGTCTTCAACGTCCTGCTTGCCGCCTTCAAACAGTGCAATACCGGCCGAACAGGTGAGAAAAATCTCACGCTCCCCGAAGGTAATCGGCGACCGAACGGCCTTGCGCAAGGAATCTGCCAACGCAACAACGCGGTCCGGTTCCTTCTCGGACAAAACAACCAGACCATAGAGGTCGCCATTCAGCCGAGCGAGCGTGTCCTGACGACCGATAAGGCGGCCCAGTCGGCGCGCCACTGTGAGCAGAATGCTGTCCCCGGCGGAAATTCCGATGCTGTCATTCACCTGCTTGAACCGGTCCAGATTAAGCATAATGACAGTTGGCTTGACACCTGATTGTTCAGCATTTGTCTGGATGACTGCAGTGCGCAAACGGTCCATGAAAAGTTCGCGGTTAGGCAAGCCCGTCAGATTATCGTGAACCGCATCGTGCAGGAGTCGTTCTTCTGCCGTGCGTTCCTCAGTGACATCCAACAAGGTGCCAACGCAGCGAATAACTTCACCGTCCGCTCCAACGATAGGTCTGGCGCGCAGTCGGAACCACCGGAAGTGGCCGTCCTCCGACCTCAGCCGGAAGGTTTGGACGATCTTGCCACCGCGTTTGTCTATGACCGCATCCAGTGTTGCCCGAAACCGATCCCGGTCTTGCGGGTGGAGGACGTCAAGCCAATCTCTTGCCGGGCCCTCCAGCGTTCCGCGACGCAGGTTCAAGAGATCTTCGACCTCGTTCCCGGTGAAGATCCGGTCGCGGTCGATGTCCCAATCCCAGATGATGTCTCCGGCCCCGGTCAATGCAAGCGCCCGGCGCTCCACATCCGAGATTAGCCCCTGCGCAATTGCTCCGCCTGCAAAGGCGTGCTGCATGACTGTGAAGCCGATCAACAGAACTATGAGAACCAGTCCACCGCCGAGCGCGGGTTGAACAATGTCATTTGCGAGTGTCCCGGTCACGGTCATCGCTGCGCCAATAAGCCAGGCCAGCAACAGGAACCAACTCGGGATCAGGAGAATTGCACGATCATAGCCCTGCCAGGCGAGCACCAAAATGGTGACGAAACCCAAAATGCCAATAATGCCCATTGCCAAACGGGCAATCCCAGCAGCAACGGACGGATCCCACACAGCCACCCCCAAAAGCCCCAACAGCAAGACAAGGCTGGTCAGCGCCAGATGGGAATAATGGATATTCCAGCGATTGAGGTTCAGATAGGCATAGAGGAAGATGATCAAGCTGGAAGTCAGCATGACCTCTGCGGAAGCGCGGTAAAGCGGTTCACCGCCGTGCTCCAGTTTGAACAACAGGCTCCAGAAGCCAAAATCGATGCAAAGATAAGCGAGAACAGACCAAGCAAGCGCAGCCGTTGCCGGGAACATGACTGTGCCCTTGACCACAAAAAGAATGGTCAGAAACAAGGCAAGCAGGCCAGAGATTCCAAGAATGATCCCGCGATAAAGCGTATAGCCGTTGATTGTTTCCTTGTAGACCTCAGGCTTCCATAACCGCAGCTGCGGCAAGTCCGGAGAATTCAACTCCGCCACAAAGGTCACAATGGCTCCGGGGTCCAGCGTGATCAGGAAGACATCTGCCTCAAGGCTGTGTTCGCGAACAGGGGCCAATCCCTGACTTGGGGTAATTGCTACGATGCGGGACGAGCCAAGCTCCGGCCAAAACAGTTTGGAGCCAACCAAGCGAAAAAACGGTGCGACCAGCAGACGGTCAACCTGTTCATCACTGGTATTTGCCAAGGCAAAGACGGTCCAGCTTCGGCTGCTGCCATCTCGTGACGGCACCTCGATCCGGCGCACGATACCGTCAGCGCCAGGAGCTGTGGACACCTGCAATCGTGGGACGGCTTCCCTGTAGAGATCGACTGAATCTGTCAGTTCCAGCGCATCTATATCGGGCGGCACCGGGATCGGCTCAATTGCATGGACAGTTTGCGCGCTGAAGATGACGCAGCAGACCGCAAGTACCCAATACAGGAGCCCTTTTGAAGCTCGACAGAAATCAAACCACGAATACGACATAAACGAAGCAGTATAATGTTGCGGGAATTGTCACAAGGTCTCTTTCAGTTTGCTCCCCGCTCTCATGGAGCGCGCCCATGTGGCCGAAGCATGGTCTTCAGGTAAACAGGCAAACAACAGATGATCTGCCAAGCGCCATCGATCAACAGATACTTTTGCGCATATCGTTCTTGTCTGAACCCCATCTTTTCAAGCAAGGAGATCGACCGCTGATTCGTCGGGATGCAGGCTGCCTCGACCCGGTGCAATCGCAACGTGCTGAAGCAATATGGCAAGAGCAGCGAAAGAGCGTCAGTCATGTGCCCAGCCCCGGCAAAAGGAGCGCCCATCCAATACCCCAGTGTTGCGCATTGACTGACGCCCCTGCGTAAATTCGACAAAGTCAAACCGCCAACAAGCCGTTCTTCTTCCCGCTCAAACAGCAAAAAGGGATAGGTTCTTCCTTCACGCCTTTCCTTTGCGTAGCGGCGCAACCGGCGACGGAAACCCGCCTTTGTCAGGTCATCTTGCGGCCAAACAGGCTCCCAAGGCTTCAGAAACGCACGGCTTTGCTCGCGCAGCTCTGCCCATTCGGTAAAGTCGGCCATAACGGGATAGCGTAAAAAATGAGTGGCACCCTCAATCCGCGGCTCGTTGTCCGGGCACAAGGTCGATTTGAAGAGTGCCATGTCGCGCCACCTCTATATAGATGCAGCTCTCAGGACTGGAGAGGTCAAACTGTTTGCAATGTCATTTACAGACATCAGCTTGTCGACCGGCCCAACGGCTGTCAACGTTGGCACTGCGTTGAGGAAAGTTTCCTGTGCAACACGTCTGATCTCCGCGGCAGTCACAGCTTCAATCTTGGCTGACACCTCATCCATGGGCAGAACTCGGCCATGAACTAGTATCTGGCGGGCAATCTGGCCAGCACGTGCTGCCGGGCTTTCCAAGGCCATCATCAACCCTGCCCGAATTTGCGCGCGAGATCGATTCACCTCTGCGTCGCTAATTGTTTCTCCAGCTGAGCGAAGCTCATCGAGGATCATGGGCATCAAGGCTGTCAGGTCTTCCTGACTGGTTGCGGCATGCAGGCCGAAAAGGCCCGTGTCGCTGAAGGCCCAATGGAAACTGTAGATCGCATAGCAGAGGCCGTGCTTCTCGCGGATTTCCTGAAACAGGCGCGAAGACATCCCGCCGCCCATGATGGACGCGAGAATCTGGATCGCATAATAGTCCTTGGACTTGTAAGGCCGACCTTCAAACCCGATCAGGATTTGCGCTTCCATCAAGTCTTTCTCGATCCGAACTTCGCCGCCTTTGTAGGATGCATGTTCGCCCTGCCCAGCGGCCTCTTGAGAAATTGCGCCAAATTTCTGCGCCGCCAATTCCACCAGCTGATCGTGATCCACGGCTCCAGCTGCGGCGAGTACCATGTCGGGACCACGATACCGCTCGTGAAGATACTGATTGAGCGCATCCGGTGTGAAGCCGAGAACACCCTCGGGCGTACCAAGGATCGGACGACCGATGGATTGATCAGGCCAAGCGGTTGATTGAAAAAGGTCAAACGCCTTGTCTTCTGGCGTGTCAGCGGCTGCCCCGATTTCCTGAAGGATGACATGTTGCTCGCGCTTGAGCTCTTCGCCATCAAACACCGAATTCTGCAAGATGTCCGACAGCATATCGACGGCGAGTGGAACATCTTCCGCCAATACACGCGCATAGTAGTTCGTATGCTCAATGCTGGTCGCAGCGTTCAGCTCGCCGCCAACGGCCTCGATCTCCTCGGCAATTTGCCGTGCATTTCGGCGCGCTGTTCCCTTGAACGCCATGTGTTCCAGAAGGTGGGTGATGCCATTTTGCTCCACCCGCTCGGATCTTGAGCCTGTCTTGACCCAAATCCCGAGCGCCGCAGTTTTCAGGTGCGGCATGCGGTCTGTCACAACCGTCAGACCATTATCCAGAACCGTCGTTCTTACATCCATACTTAAACTCCGCTACGCACGGCGCGCGCGTGCTTTTCGACAAAGGCTTCCACTGCGCCCTGCTCGGCAGCAACAACATGTTGGCGTTCTTCAGCGCTCATCATCGGCTGCAATTCGCTTGGCAATTCCGGACGGACACCGCAGGCCGCTTCAACGGCATCCGGGAACTTGGCCGGATGCGCAGTCCCGAGAACAATCATAGGTACATCCGCGGTCTCATACGCCTTGGCAACATGAATACCGATGGCCGTGTGCGGGTCGAGCAAATAACCGCTGTCCGTCACGGTTGAGGCGATTGTGCTCGCCGTATCTTCTTCCGAGCAGCGGCCAGCAGCAAAGGACTGGTGTATTTTCTCCAGAACCGGTCCTTCAATTGTAAAGCTTCCAGATTGGCGCAGGCGATCCATCATGGTTTTCACCGCTCCGCCGTCGCGACCGCTTGCTGCGCTCAACAATCGCTCGAAATTGGAAGAAACTTGAATGTCCATTGACGGAGAGGTCGTGGCAGAAACGCCGCGCGTTTCATAGCGTCCGGTCTCAAGACACCGCACAAGAATGTCGTTCACATTCGTGGCGACAACCAGCTGGTCAATTGGTAGACCCATCATCTTGGCCGCGTATCCGGCAAAGATGTCCCCGAAGTTACCGGTAGGAACCGTGAATGACACCTTGCGATGCGGCGCGCCGACAGCAGCCCCGGCCACAAAGTAATAGACGATCTGCGCGAGAATTCGCGCCCAGTTGATCGAATTGACGCCGGATAGTGCAACACGATCGCGGAACGGGAAATTGTTGAACATGCCTTTTACGATGTGCTGGCAATCATCGAAATTACCAGTCAAGGCAAGAGCATGAACGTTGTCTTCCGTCGGCGTGGTCATTTGCCGGCGCTGGACGTTGGATACACGGCCATCAGGAAACAGGATGAAGATATCTGTCCGATCACGGCCACGGAACGCTTCAATCGCTGCGCCGCCTGTATCTCCTGACGTCGCACCAACAATCGTTGCCCGCTGCCCGCGCTCAGTCAGAACGTGATCCATCATCCGACCAAGCAGCTGCATGGCCACGTCCTTGAACGCCAGGGTCGGACCATGGAAAAGCTCCAGGACAAATCGACCCGGTGCCAATTGAACGAGCGGCGTTACGGCATCATGACGAAAGCCTGCATACGCATCATCGATCATGGCCTTCAAATCAGCATCTGATATTTCACCGCCAACGAACGGCTGTATCACCTCAAAAGCGACATCAGCGTAAGGACGTCCGGCAAAGAATGCGATTTTTTCGGCATCAAATGTCGGCCAGCTTTCTGGAAGATAAAGGCCACCATCACGGGCCAAGCCTTGAAGAAGTACGTCGGAAAACTCGAGTACAGGTGCATCACCGCGGGTGCTGAAGTATTTCACCGCGTTCATTGCCTCCGGAATTAAACTTGTTGGGCCACACGGCCATTCCGGCGCACACTAGACTATACTGACGGCAAATTAAACTCATTGTCGTCGGCATTTATGCGAAGTTGATTGATTTGAAGTTTCCGCTGCTCAGGCGTGCCCAGCCTCTCCGTAAAGCATAGCCGGATCAATTCCGATCGACATCATGGCGCGCTGCCACTTCTCTCCTGTGTCAGCATCAAAAACCAGATCAGGAGCAGCCGGAGCTGTCAGCCAACCATTGGCCTGAATCTCGCTCTCAAGCTGACCTGGAGCCCATCCGGAATATCCAAGCGCAAGCAAGGCATGCTCCGGTCCGCTGCCATCAGCCATAGCCTTCAAAATTTCTAGTGTGGCTGTAAGGCAAATGCCATTGTCGATGGGCAACGTCGAACGGTCGATGACGAAGTCATCAGAATGCAGAACGAACCCGCGTTCAACTTCAACCGGCCCACCTTTGAACACGCTCATTTCACGGACACCTGATGGCAGACGAATGGCTGTTTCGTCATTGACGATATCCAGCTGAAGGAGGAGGTCTTCAAAAGACAGGTGCCGAGCGACCTGATTTAGCACCAGCCCCATGGCCCCCTGCTCGGAATGGGAGCACATGTAGATGACGGAGTGATCGAACCGGCCGTCTTCCATATTCGGCATGGCAATCAACATCTGACCTTCAAGCGAGTTGGCTCGTCCCGTCTCAGTCATGGATTACTCCTCGATTTCTCCGGCGCCGGTCGTTCCGTGCAGCCTGTATTCCATGCTAGCGTCTCTCTGCATACTTGTTAACTCACAGAGCACGTACAAGTTGTCGCTGTTCACCATTCTGTCAGGCCCGGGTGATCGAGACTTACGATAAACTGCCATTCAACCTCCAAAAAGTGCCGATTATCTCCATCATGAAAAATATCCTTGGTTGTCTGATATCCGCATTTCTAACACTGACCGGAACCTCTGCGTTCGCGGCATCGACCAACTGGCAGGAAGTGATGGGGGGGGCTGTACGCCTTATCACATCGGGTCCGCTGGAAAACGGCACTTATCTGGCAGGTATCGAGTTTCTGCTTGATGACGGCTGGCACACCTATTGGCGCTATCCCGGCGAGGCAGGTATTCCACCTCAGCTGGACTTCTCTGCTTCCGAAAATGTGGGCAATATCGAAGTTCTCTATCCCGCGCCAGAGCTTTATGATGACGGGTTTTCAACCTCTATTGTCTATCACCACGGTATTGTTTTGCCCGTGAAGATCACTCCGAATGACTTAAACAGCGAAGTTTCGCTCTCGCTTTCGATGTTTTTCGGTGTCTGCAGTGATGTGTGCGTCCCGGGAGATGCCACGTTTGGTCTTCAGTTAACACCTGACAGCGAATCCGACCGTCATTCAGCCTCGCTCATTGAACGGGATTTGGACCGCGTGCCGCTTTCAGCCACAAGTGAAGCTCCCTTTGTGCAGAGTTTGGACGTGATCGAAGCGGCTTCCAAGCCAGCCCTTCTTATTTCAGCAACCCTTACGGGTGTTGGAGAAGTTGATCCGGGCCTTTTCGCAGAAGGCCCGGAAGGCTCTTATATTGGCGTGCCACGCCTGACGGATCGAACTGGGAATACCGCGACCTGGACTTTGCCATTGAACGGGCTGGCGCATGACAACGGTCAATCTCAGCTTACGCTCGTACTTGTGGATGGCGACACATCAGTTGAAAGCCAGCACCCTGTCACGATACCGCAGAACTAAACTCCAAAAATATTTTCGCCAATTATCCGTTAGAGCCTCGACCTTTTGGCGCCAGGCACCTACCTCTTCTAACGGACTTCAATTCAGCATTTTGGGAAGGACTATCCTATGACAATTAAAGTTGGTGACCAGCTACCTGACGCGACATTCAAAGTGATGACGGCAGATGGTCCGGGTGAAGTGAAGTCTGCTGACCTTTTTGGAGGCAAAACGGTGGTGCTCTTTGGTGTACCGGGTGCCTTCACTCCGACGTGCCATATGAACCACCTTCCGGGCTTCATTGAGCATGAGGCGACAATCAAGGCCAAAGGTGTGGACACCATTGGCGTGGTATCCGTAAACGACCTTTTTGTTATGGATGCTTGGGAAAAGGCCTCAAGTGCCACCGGTAAGGTGTCTTTCCTCTCCGACACCGATGCGAGTTTTGTTCAAAGCATTGGCCTCAGCTTTGATGCTCCGATCTTTGGCCATGCCCGTGCGCAGCGTTTTGCCCTGATTGCCAAAGACGGGGAAGTCACTTTCCTCTCTGTCGAAGAGAACCCCGGCGAAGCAACGGCTACAGGCGCTGCTGCAATTCTCGAGGCGCTTTAACCGCTTCGCAAATGCACAAATACTGGTTCAGGCGCGGCAATTCAGCTGCGCCTTTTCTTTTGAATTTGGTATCAGATGTGCCTCTGCCGGAGCATGTGAAAAACAAATGCGAGATAAACACCGGCGAGCGTGGCGGCCAGCCCAAACCACGTTAAGGCGTATCCCAGATGGTCGTTTTTGAAGCGAACCACCGTTTCACCGGCTTGCGGCAACTCGGCAACCTGTTCAACGGTGTTTGCCAAATCAATACTAAACGGAGCGAGCGCATCCGTCTTGAGGTTCACCATCTCGGCCATGCCATCGGTATCCCGTGCAAACCAGATACGGGATTTCGGATCGGCTGCGGGCGTCGTCCATGATGGCTTTTCAGAAACACGAAGTAGTCCAGTGAGTTTCTGAAAACCTTCTGGGGCCATGATAGCAGCTTGGCGGACCTCTTCCGGCAGATCTTGCGGAATATAGCCCCGGTTGATCATCACATGCCACCCACCCTCCGTTTTGAAGGGGCTGTAGATGAGATATCCAGGGCCGTTAAACTTGCCGACCGACTTCGTCAAAGCCGTATAATAGAAGACCGGATCCCCTACAAAACGACCTGTGACGAAAACGTTCTTGTAGTCGTCTTCAAGGCTGAGTTCATCCCAGCCGTCCGGCGCGGGAACAGGAACCGGCTTTGAAGACACACCGGCTTCAACCCGCTCGATCAAGGCATTCTTTTGCTCAAGGCGGTCAAGTTGCCAAAAACCAAGGTTCAGCAATACGAGGAAGCCGACGACCGCTGCAATGGTCGGTATGATCAGGGGCCGCCCTATACTTTTCCGCGAGCCTTGAGCTGCAGCCTTGTCAGACATCCAGTTTTCCTTCTTTGGCATTGTGCTTGTATTGCAATCCGATCATCAGCCCCTTGAGGGGACGCAAGATCGCAGCCGCCAACACAGTGGTTAGCGGAAGCCATATAACCATGTGGACCCAGATAGGCGGCTGGTAGGAAAGTTCCAGCCAAAGGACCAGTGCAACAATCACAAATCCCACAATCATGATCACGAAAACTGCTGGCCCGTCACCGCTATCAGCAAATTGATAAGGCAATTCGCAAGCGTCACATTCCGCTCTCAGGTCCAGGAAACCATGAAAAAGTTTTCCTTCGCCGCAACGTGGGCAATGACCTTTCATGGCAGCGAGGGCAGAATTGAGTGGTGGGAACTGAGAATGGTTCTGCATCAACACTTCCTTAAAGCTTCACCACCTCAAAAAAGCACCCGACCTTCAAAGAAGGCCGGGTGCCAGGTTTCATATCGATAACTTCACAAGTTCGCGTTCGGCTTATTCGCCCCAAATATAGATGGCAACGAACAGGAACAGCCAGACAACGTCAACGAAGTGCCAGTACCAAGCGGCTGCTTCAAAGCCGAAGTGTTGCTTCGGTGTGAAGTGACCAGCAAGCGCACGGAACAGGCAGACGGCAAGGAAGATTGTTCCCACAATAACGTGGAAGCCATGGAAGCCGGTCGCCATGTAGAAGGTCGCGCCGTAGATGTTACCGCTGAAGTCAAACGCAGCGTGACCGTACTCGTATGCCTGACAGATCGAGAACAGGATACCAAGGATCACGGTGAAGATCAGGCCCCACTTCAACCCTTCTCGGTCATCATGCAGTAGAGCATGGTGCGCCCAGGTCACAGTCGTACCGGACAAGAGAAGGATGAGAGTGTTCAGCAGCGGCAGGTGCCACGGGTCGAATGTTTCAATGCCAACGGGAGGCCACTGACCACCGGTTGCTTCAACCCGGGCGTAGTTGATGGCTTCTCCAGCGAATAGGGACGCATCGAAATAGGCCCAGAACCAGGCGACAAAGAACATCACTTCCGAAGCGATGAACATGATCATGCCGTAGCGCAGGTGCAAGGAAACAACCCGTGTGTGATGCCCTTCATGGGCTTCCCTGATCGTGTCTCGCCACCAAGCAAACATTGTGTAGAGAACAATGATTGTGCCGATCGCAAACAATCCCCAACCGGTCAAATTGATTTCGAACAGTGGGAAGTTGATGATGAACTCGGATCCGCTTGATAGGCGCATGAAACCGATTGCACCCAATGCCATGATGAAGGCACCCATCGATGCGATGAACGGCCAAGGGCTCGGATCGATGATGTGGTAATCGTGATTTTTGGTATGTGCCTCAGCCATAGGCTAGCTCCCCAACACTAGTTTCACCTGCTCTTGAGCAGGAACGTCATAAATTCGTTTCAGTCGCCGTCTCGTCAACACGCGCAGCCACTGGCTGCTCCGCATCGTGAGCCGGGAAGAAGGTGTAAGACAAGGTGATTTCCTTGATGTGCTTCAGATTCGGGTCTTTATTCATCTCCGGATCCACAAAGAAAACCACCGGCATTTCGACTTGCTCGCCTGCTTTAAGCGGTTGCTCGGTAAAGCAGAAACAGTCCAATTTGTTGAAGTAGGCACCTGCTTCATAGGGCGTCACGTTAAACGTGGATGTTCCAACTGAGGTGTTGGTGCCGATATTCTTGGCGACATAAGCGAGCTGACCGGTTTCGCCCATCTTAAGCGTAATGGTGCGCTGTTCCGGTTTGAAGTCCCAAGGAAGGCCCCGGTTGACGTTTCCATCAAACCGAATGGTCACAACGCGGTCTATCACCTCTTGCGCGGCTTCTTCCGCCACTTGGGTTTTGCCGCCAAAACCGGTGACCCGGCAGAACCAATCATAGAGTGGCACAGCTGCATAAGCAGCTCCGATCATCGTGCCGAACAAAGCCACGCAAGCAAATGCAACCTTACGGTTGGATTTGTTTTGGCGTGCAGCAGTGTCGTGCTCTTCACTCATAGACTTAAATGCCTCCTAAAGGGGACGGTTCAGGATTTCAGGACCCATCTTCACGATTGTGACCACGTAAAACAGGACCACCATCGCAAGAAGGGATAACGCAATTGCGACCGAGCGCGAGCGCCGTTTTTTTTGCTGATCGTCTGTCAGCTTGATGCCATCGTCCTTCTGGGTCATGCAACAAACCCCTTGATCAGGCTTTCGGTCAAAAGACCGGCAAACAACAGGAACAGGTAGTAAAGCGAGAATTTGAAAAGACGAACGCTCGCCGCGTGTGCCGCGTCACCTTCCCGTTTGCGCCAAACATCATAAGAGAGCCACACAAAGGCCAGTCCGAGACCTGCGGCCATCACCCCGTAAATAACGCTTGCATATCCGAGGAAGTAAGGTGCAACGCCAATTGGCGCGAGCAAGACTGCATAAGCCAGAATATTATGGCGCGTCACAGTTTCACCGGCAGTTACCGGCATCATCGGCACACCCGCAGTCTCGTAGTCGCCCTTCTTGAAAAGCGCGAGCGCCCAGAAGTGCGGCGGGGTCCACATGAAGATGATGAGGAACAGCACAAAGCTCTCCAGCGACACATCTCCGGTCACGGCTGTCCAGCCAATCATTGGAGGGAATGCGCCTGCAGCTCCGCCGATCACGATATTCTGCGGTGTCGAGCGCTTCAGCCACATGGTGTAGACCACGGCGTAAAAGAAGATTGTGAAGGCCAGAAACGCACCGGCAAACCAGTTCACCAGCAGGCCGAGCGTGAGTACGGAGCCGATGGACAAGGTGATTCCGAAGGCCAGCGCCTCGTCCGGTGTCACTTTGCCTGCCGGGATTGGCCGTTTGGCAGTCCTCGACATGATCCGGTCAATGTCCGCGTCGTACCACATGTTCAGAGCGCCGGAAGCGCCGGCACCGACTGCGATGCAGAGAACGGCAACAGCGGCAATCACCGGGTGCACAGAACCGGGAGCCAGCATCATGCCAACAAACGCAGTAAAGATGACCAGCGACATTACCCGCGGCTTCAGCAGGGCGATGTAATCCCCGGCAGACCCCATTCCACCTTCCCAGGCGTTGGAGGAAGCGATCATCGTATCTTGGCGGTCGGCAAGCGACATGCCGCAATTCCTTTTATCGTCAGCCTCAAGGCAACCTGAGTACACGGTTGCAGCTGTTTTCTTTTTATTTGAACGCACCGCGCCGTGTTCAGGCGCGGTGCGTGTTTTTCAGGCAGGGGAAATTGTTCCCGCTGCGAACGCTCGGATTACTTGATCCGCGGCAGGGTCTCGAACTGGTGGAATGGCGGAGGTGAAGACAGGGTCCACTCCAGAGTGGTTGCACCCTCGCCCCACGGATTGTCACCAGAAACGCGCTTCTTCATGAAGGCCTCAACCACACCAAAGAGGAAGATGAGAACTGCGAAGGCGGAGATGTACGAACCGTAAGAAGAGATCGCGTTCCAGCCAGCCAGCGCATCCGGGTAGTCGGCGTAGCGACGTGGCATGCCGTTCAGACCCAGGAAGTGCTGCGGGAAGAAGACGAGGTTCACGCCAATGAATGTCACCCAGAAATGCAGCTTTCCGATGGTGTCATTGTACATGTAACCGAACATCTTCGGGAACCAGTAGTACCAGCCAGCGAAGATCGCGAACACGGCGCCCAGCGACAGAACGTAGTGGAAGTGAGCCACAACGAAGTAAGTGTCATGGAACGCACGGTCCAGACCTGCGTTTGCGAGCTGGACACCTGTCACACCACCAACGGTGAACAGGAAGATGAAGCCGATCGCCCAAACCATTGGAGTTTTGAATTCCATGGAACCGCCCCACATGGTGGCAATCCAAGAGAAAATCTTCACTCCGGTTGGCACCGCAATGACCATCGTCGCAGCGACAAAGTAGGCTTGCGTTTCAGCTGACATGCCGACCGTATACATGTGGTGCGCCCACACGATGAAGCCAACAACACCAATTGCAACCATCGCATACGCCATCCCCAAGTAGCCGAAGACCGGCTTACGGGAGAAGGTAGAAATGATGTGACTGATGATGCCAAAACCCGGCAGGATCATGATGTACACTTCAGGGTGACCGAAGAACCAGAACAAGTGCTGGAACAGAACAGGGTCACCACCACCGGCAGCATCAAAGAATGTTGTTCCGAAGTTACGGTCGGTCAGCAGCATGGTGATCGCACCAGCCAGAACCGGCAGGGACAGAAGCAACAGGAACGCTGTCACAAGAACGGACCACGCAAACAGCGGCATCTTGTGCATTGTCATGCCAGGTGCACGCATGTTGAAGATGGTCGTGATGAAGTTGATCGCACCCAGGATCGAAGATGCACCCGCAATGTGCAGGGACAAGATCGCCAGATCCATTGCCGGACCAGGCTGACCCGAAGTGGAGAGCGGCGGATACACAGTCCAACCACCGCCGACACCGTTAGCGCCCGGAGGGCCCTCAACAAACAGGGACAGCAGCAGCAACAAGAACGCTGGCGGGAGAAGCCAGAACGAAATGTTGTTCATGCGTGGGAACGCCATATCCGGCGCACCGATCATGATCGGTACGAAGTAGTTGGCGAAACCACCGATGACTGCCGGCATGACCATGAAGAAGACCATGATCAGACCGTGAGCGGTCGTGAAAACGTTAAAAGTGTGCGGATCGCCAAAGATCTGCATGCCGGGCTCCTGGAGCTCCATACGCATGCCAACACTAAGGATGCCGCCTATGATACCTGCGAAAATCGCGAAGTACAGGTAAAGCAAGCCAATATCTTTGTGGTTGGTCGAGTAGACCCACCTTGTCCATCCTGTCGGATGATCGTGTGCATCATGCACATCGGTCGCAGCCATTGTGTGCTCCCTCTATTTAGCCCTTGGATCGCGAGGGCATTTAGCCCTCGCTCAAACTAAAACGCCGGTATCAGTTAGCGGCGACAGATACTTCTTCAGACGCAGCTTCTGCGACTTTTTTGTCAGACGCGATGGCTGCCCAAAGCTGCTCGTTTGCCTTATCGACATCGTTCTTCGCAGCTTCCACCCACTGTGCGTACTGCTCTTTCGTTACAACACGAAGCGAGATCGGCATGAACGCATGGTCCTTGCCGCAAAGCTCAGAACACTGGCCGTAGTAAACACCCGTCTCGCGTGCTTCGAACCACGTTTCGTTCAAACGGCCCGGGATCGCATCGATCTTCACGCCCATGGACGGTATTGCGAACGCATGGATCACGTCAGCTGCGGTCACTTGAAGGCGAACAATGGTATCAACCGGGACGATGACGTCGTAGTCAGTTGCCAGAAGACGTGGCACTTCGTTGAGTGTTAGCCCACGGGCGTCAGCAACTTCCTGACGATCAGCCACGTCGGCTTCCGGATCACTGTAGCTGCCCACCATGATGGAATCGAAGGAAACGTCCTCCATTCCTTCATCGGTGTACTCATAACCCCAGTACCACTGATAGCCAGTCGCCTTGATGGTCATTTCATATTCCGGGATCTCCAGTTGCTTGTTCAGCAAGCGGAAAGACGGAACAGCGATCACAACAAGGATCAGGATAGGAACAACTGTCCACACGATCTCAATCGTGGTGTTGTGAGATGTCTTGGACGGAACCGGGTTGGCCTTCGCGGAGAACCGCATGATCACCCAGATCAGCAGCCCGAGAACAAACAACACGACCGCAGTCATGATGACCAGTGTCAGATTGTTGAACGAAACGATGTCGTCCATCACGTCGGAAACGGAAGCTTGAAAACCAAGCTGCCACATCGACATTCCGGATTCTGCCGCAAGCGCCGCTGGCGCAACCCCGGCAAATGCGATCGCCACTGCGATCCAGCTCATGAGACGCTTGAAGACTGCCTTCACGTCTGCGCTCCCTTCCCTCAACCGCACCCTGTTGCGCGGCCTTCGCGTACAAATTTCTAGAACCAAAACGGTTCTGGTCGACTGTTGGTGCCTCGATTTGACGCCCATTCGAGGCCATCAAATGGCGCATATCCGGTCGAGGACCTTCGCCAATTCAACGCCATCCTAATCACAATCAACGTTATAAGGCGACGGAACCAATAGTCTGAGCGGCGAAGTGCCGCACACCACTTCCGGACATGTCTTAGGCGCACAAAAACCACAACCTGCCGCCATTCGCAACGATTATGACTCTTTTTCGCCCTTGTTATAGTGCACTTATGCATTTGATGAAGATCAAGGACAACACAGAGTTTAGGTAATTGCACCAAGTCTGCGGTGATCTGGGGAAACTTGCCCCGATCAGGGCTGGTCACCGCAACTTGCATGTTGCAATCTCGTCACCTGAATTTCAGCCTGATTCGTGGCCCGTCAGCTTCGACAATACGGCACAAGATACTGACCATTTCGGAGGACCCCGTGTCGACCTTCCCGAATCTTTCGCTCAAATCCCTGCTCCAGCAGCTACACAGTAGGGCAATTGCCTCTGCAAGCCGCGCATGTGCAGCCGCTCTGATAGCTGGCGCAGCTTTGGCGGGCGCAAGCGCCCCTTCGCTTGCACAGGGTGAGATCAAATCTACACATGGTGACTGGCAACTGCGATGCGACACACCTCCCGGCGCAGGCGGCGAACAGTGCGCCCTGATCCAGAATGTTACTGCTGAAGACAGGGAAAATGTTGGCTTGTCGGTCATTGTTCTGAAAACAGCTGACAATCAAGCGCGGATTTTACGCGTTCTGGCACCGCTAGGCGTGCTTCTGCCATCTGGCCTTGGCCTGAAAGTTGATAATGCGGATATTGGCCGTGCCGCCTTTGTCCGCTGCTTGCCAAATGGCTGTATCGCGGAGGTCATTTTGGAAGAGGAGCTTCTCTCCAAGTTTCAAGCCGGATCGCTCGCAACCTTCATCATATTCCAAACTCCGGAAGAGGGGATCGGCATTCCAATTTCACTGCGCGGCTTTTCCGCCGGTTTCAACGCACTGCCTTAGAATATACCAAAGGGGCCAAATCGGCCCCTTTAATGTTTCAAATTCTGTGCCCCTGGAAGGCCTTGAACCTCACGTTTTTTCCGCCAGACGTTGCTCAAGTCGCTCCAAATCGTTTTGGCGGATCTTGTCTTCGATCTGCTCAATCCGATCGGTCGGCGTCCCGAGGGCTGCCAGGGCAGCACGACCAAAGGCAAGACTCGATTCGAATGTCTCTCGGATCTGGAAATCGACACCCTTTTCTTTCAATGACAAGGCATGCGCACTGTCGGTCGCCCGGCAGAAAAGCTTGACCTCTGGAAACTCTTCCCGGATCAGGTCGATCGCTCGCCCCATCACCTTGTCATTTTCTATGCACATGGCGACAAGAGCAGCTTTGCCGGCACCAGCAGCCGTTAAAACGTCCGAGCGTGTCGCATCTCCATAAAAGACATTGTAGCCGAGCTTGCGCGCATAAGAGATCCGGTCGGGCCGATTGTCGATCGCGGTGATTTCCAAACCGTCAGCTGTCAGGGATTCAGCTACGGTCATCCCGAAACGTCCGAATCCAATAACCAGCACAGTAGGCGTGGCTTCATCAAAGGTCTCAATAGATGGGTTTTCCACGCCCCGCGCCTTAATCCGCGCGGCAACACCATCCAGTACCAAACACGCAATGGGCGTGAACAGCATGGTGAGGATGACAATCGCATTTAGGAGATTGACTGTTTCAAAAGCCAGGATTCCGCCACCGACGGCCGCAGTAAAGAGAACAAAGGCAAATTCACCGCCTTGAGGAAGAGTAACTGCGATCCGCAGAGCATCTGAATTGCTGGAGCCAGTCACGCGCGACAAGGCCCAAAGAAACACACCTTTGGTCACCATGACCACGACAACACCAGCAGCAATGAACCCGAGATTGTCGCCAAGTACGCTGAAATCGAGCGACATGCCAACAGCGACAAAAAACAGCCCCATCAGCAGAGAGCGGAAGGGCTCGATATCCGCTTCCAGCGTATGGCGAAAACTGGATTCTGCTAATAGCACCCCTGCCAAAAAGGCTCCGAGTGCCATTGAAAGCCCCACGGAATGCATGATCCCGGCGCTTCCAAGAGCAACAAGAAGCGCCGCAGACAGCATCACCTCTCGCGCTCGTGTTGCAGCCAGTAGGGAGAAGATGGGTGATATGAGGTAGCGCCCCGTGAGAATAACCGCGGCCACCGCCGCAAGGACAATGGAAACTTCTTTTAATGCGTCCCCGCCGGAACTCACGCCCCTGTCAGGCGCGAGCAAGGCAACCATCGCTAATAATGGGACGATTGATATATCCTGAAACAGCAGAATTCCAAACGCCCGCTGACCATATGGCGAAGACAGTTGGCCGCGCTCTTGAAGAATTTGCAAGGCAAACGCGGTGGACGACAAGGCTAAACCGAAGCCTGCAACCAATGCTGCGCTGTTGCCCATGTCGAGAAAGGTCGCAAGACTAAAGAGGCACAAACCTGTCAGCCCCACCTGAGCTGTTCCAAGGCCAAAAATATCCCGTTTCATGCGCCAGAGTTTTGCTGGATCGAGTTCCAACCCGATCACAAACAGAAGGAGTACTACGCCGAGTTCTGCGATTTTCAGGACATCTTCGCCAGACGCCAGAAACCCCAAACCGAAAGGACCAATTGCTGCGCCTGCCGCCAGATATCCGACCACAGAACCAAGGCCAAGGCGCTTGGCAATGGGAACAGCAACAACTGTTGCCGCCAGAAATACAATTGATTCAGCAAAGAATGGTGGGGCGGTTTCCGCAGCCATAATCTATTGATATCCGATCATTCGTCACAACGGGTGACCGCCTGGGGTCAGGCCGTGTCAATACTTCTGCCGGCCCTCTCGGACCGGCCGTCTCACCATCGCTGGAACCGACCTTACTTGCATTGACCAACCGCAATCGAGAATTGCGATTGTTGAAAACCTTAAACCGCGGTTCCGCCGACTGTCAGGGCATTTATCCGCATGGACGGCTGCCCAACGCCGACAGGCACGCCCTGCCCCTGCTTCCCGCATGTTCCGAGGCCTGGATCCAGTTTCATGTCATTTCCGATCATGGTGACGCGGGTCAGGGCGTCTGGACCATTGCCGATCAGCATCGCGCCTTTTACTGGCGCGCCGATCTTGCCGTTTTCAACTCGGTAGGCTTCGGTACAGGAGAAAACGAATTTGCCAGATGTAATGTCCACCTGCCCGCCTCCAAAGGAAACGGCATAAATTCCGTCCTTCACAGATTCCAAGATTTCCTGCGGATCCTTGTCACCGTTCATCATGACAGTGTTGGTCATGCGCGGCATTGGAATGTGCGCATAGGACTGCCGACGTCCATTTCCGGTTGGCTCCATTCCCATCAAGCGGGCGTTCTGCCTGTCCTGCATGTAGCCCTTGAGGATGCCATCTTCGATCAGAACCGTGCGTGAGGAGGGTGTCCCCTCGTCATCGATTGAGAGCGAGCCACGCCGGTCCGGAATGGTACCGTCATCTACAATGGTCACGCCCGGTGCTGCAACGCGCTCGCCCATCAACCCTGCAAAGGCGGATGTTTTCTTGCGGTTGAAATCACCTTCCAGTCCGTGACCTACGGCCTCATGAAGCAAAATCCCCGGCCAGCCCGCGCCAAGCACAACATCCATCGTCCCAGCTGGAGCCGGAACAGCTTCCAAATTCACAAGGGCCTGTCGAAGAGCCTCATCAACGCCAGCCTGCCAGTTTTGCGGGTCAATGAACTGATCAAAAGCTTCACGCCCGCCGCAGCCAAACATGCCACTTTCCTGGCGATCATCATTTCCGGCAATGACAGAGATGTTCAATCGCACCAGTGGCCGGACATCTCGAACTCGGTGGCCATCGGCCCGCAGAATATCGACAACCTGCCATTGGCCGGAAAGAGAGGCCGTAACCTGCCGCACGCGCGGGTCTTTCTGACGCGCGTAGGCATCGATTTCCTGCAGTAGCTTGACCTTGTCCTCAAAACTCGGGCTGCCGAGTGGGTTGGCATCTGAATAAAGCGCCTGATTGGTGCGGGTCGGCGCAGCAGCATATGCGCCAGAATGGCCGGATTTGACGGCAGAAACCGCATCAGCCGCCCTTTTTAAAGCCGCTTCGGAGATATCACCCGCATGGGCATAGCCCGCAGCTTCTCCAGCAACAGCACGCAAACCAAAGCCTTGGGATGTGTCGTAATTGGCAGCTTTCAAACGCCCGTTATCAAATACGAGACCTTCCGTCTGCTTGTATTCAACAAACAACTCACCATCATCCGCCCCATTCAAGGCCTCACCCGTAATGCGCTTGGCGGCCTCAAGCCCGAGGCCGGATGCTTCGATGAGATCGGTGCTGACGTCAGACATGCATATCCCCATTGGACTGTGGCAAAGATGGCCATTCTCGGCTTTGCGCAGCATTATAACGCAGCCTGCGGCCATCACGGTTCAAACGATTTTCGATGAATCGTCTGCTTTCATCAAACATAGGCGATTTCCCCGCCAAATCACCCAAAACCCACAAGGTTTCTCAAGTTTTTTTGCCGTTGAAGCTGTAAAGCGCCTGCCACATTATCTCAACTGCTGACAGTTCTGATCAGGCGCAATTGTTGCTCTCCCCCCAAAGCTCGCTTAAAAGGACCGTTCGCAATGGATAAGGCGCAAGTTCGATGAACCGATTTGAAAAACCTGGCATGCCCAACGAAGCTCGTATCCGGTATCTGGATGGAGATTATCAGGTCGAGACACCGGGAACTTTTGTGCGGTGCGCTGTGACAGATACAGTCATTCCACTTGATGAGCTGAAATACTGGTCTGTTGAATTGCAGGAACCCTATATTGATGCTCATGCATCACTCAAGCGGTTTCAAGAAACCCAGAAAAGCTCATAATCTGGCGGCGTCCCGCCGCTACCGGCCCAACTCGTAGCGCCGTTTGTTGATGCGCTCTTGCACGATATGGGACAACCGCTCCCCATCCGGGACGCGCATATACACCGGCAGAACTTCTGTTCGCGTCGCCAACCATCTGAAAATTTCCGGACGCGCGGTCTCAATGCGCACCATGTCTTTTTCGGTTGTGACCAATTGAAGGTGTCGCTGTTCGGAGAGTTCCAGCAGCTTCTGCGCTTCGGCTTCTGAAAACTCGTGATGATCAGGAAAGCTCAGAGTTTCAGCGACATCCAGCTTCAGTGCGCGCAGGGTATCGTAGAACTTTTCGGGACGCCCTATACCGGCAAACGCATAGAGACTGCCATTCTTCAAGTCATCTACGTATCCAGGCTCAAGGCGGGCATAGATGATCGGGATGCCTTTTCGTGAGGCCAACTTGATCGCCGGCTCTGCCTGTTGCCCCTCTCCCACGACCACAAGCACATCGGTTGCGACAATTTGCGCGGACATCGGTGCCCGCAAAGGGCCAGAAGGAAGGCACTTCCCGTTACCCAAACCATAAGCGGCATCTACCAGAACAAAAGACAGGTCCTTTTTCAAAGCCGGATTTTGAAACCCGTCATCCATCAACAGGACATCAATTTCCTGCTTTTCGGCAAAGCGCGAACCGGCGACACGATCTGAGGAAATTATCGTGGGACCCGACCTTGCCAGCATCAATGCTTCATCGCCAACCTGGCGGGCAACGTGATCGTCGGGGTTGATCAACAACGGCCCCTGCTCGCTTCCGCCGTACCCACGCAGCAGAAATCCAGGGCGCAAACCCTCGTTTTTCAAAAGTTCCGCAAGCATAAGCGAAAACGGGGTCTTACCCGTTCCACCAACAACGAAGTTTCCAATGCAGACAACGGGTAATCGGCTTTCGCCTTTCGGCTTTGAGTGCATTTTTCGGGCAGAAATCCACCCGTATATCCAAGACACAGGCGATAGAAGGGCGGCGGACAGCGTAGTGCTACTGGACCACCAGAAATCCGGAGCTTTCACCGCACCCTTACTCCCAATCTGTTTCTAATTATCGCCCTGTCGAGGGCAGATATGGCTCAATCAATTTCATGACCCGGACCAATGCGCCGCGCCCATTTTCAATAATCTTATGCGCATTGGCTATTTGTGAGGCGCATTCCGCCTCGTTTTCAAGCAGAAAATTGACTTCCTCAGCCAACTTATCAGCCGACGGGATCTTCCGGGCTGCACCAGCTGTCCAAAGGTCGCGATAGGTGTTTTTCGCATTAGCCACATGAGGGCCGGTGATCAGTGCAGTGTCAAACTGGATGGCCTCAAGCGGATTGTGTCCCCCGCGATCCGTTAGTGACCCTCCAAGGAAGGCAATGGGAGCCAGAGAATAAAAGAGCCCCATCTCTCCCAGCGTGTCTCCCAGATAAACGTCATCTGTGAGAGCTGGGAGCGCGCCCTTGGACCGCTGTGAGACCGAGAGCCCGTACTCTTTTGCCAAAGTCGCGATTTCCGCTCGCCGATCCGGGTGGCGTGGCACCAGCATCAACAACCCACCTGGATGACGGTCTCGAACGTCCAAGTGCGCCGCAAAAGCGCTTTCTTCTTCGCCCGGATGTGTGAGTGCAGCCAACCAAACCTTTCGTGAGCCGATGGCAGCCTTCAGTCTGGCTACTTCCTCAAAAGACGGGTCTGGAACGACAGAGTCAAACTTCAGGTTCCCGGGACACTCGACCCTTTTGCAACCAAGCCTTTGAAGACGTTCGCCATCATGAGGTGACTGCGCCATTGCCAGATCAAACGCGCCAAAAAGAAAACCCGCCGTAGACGGAGCTTTGCCCCAACCGCGAAAAGATCGCTGAGACATGCGCCCATTCACCAGCACGGTTGGGCAATTGCGCTCTTTTAGAGCGGCGAGCGTGCCCGGCCATATTTCCGACTCCACAAAGAGGGCAACACTTGGCTGCCAGTAGTTTAAGAAACTTTCCAGAAGTCGGGGACTGTCAAAAGGCGCGTATTGATGGACCGCTCGATCAGGCAATTGTTTGACGGCGATCTCTGCTGAAGTCATCGTCACGGTTGTCAGCAAAACAGTGTGACCCTGTTCTGCAAGGGCCTCTATCAAGGGAAGCACTGAATTCGTCTCGCCAACGCTAGCCGCGTGGACCCAGACAAGAGTTCCTTCCGGGCGTGTTTGGCCGGGCTCTCCGAACCTCTCTCCACTGCGGAGCGGATCATCCTTGCCCTTTTTGATGCGTTTTTTATGAAGCACCGAATAAAGCGGTTCTCCCAAGCGGGTCAGACCCAAATAAAGTTTGACCGGCAGTGGGCGCTTTTCAGCCATTCGGACGCCCTACAAGGGTGTAGGCTGTTTCCGTGACATCGTTCAGGCCATTTTCCACCGCCAAACGCGCTGCTTCCAACTCTTCATCGGTGGCTTCTTTCGCGACGTGGATCGGTTCTCCAAACGCTATTCCGCCTTTGCCAAACGGCAAGTTGATGCTCGCTTTGTCCCAGCTGTTCAACTCGATACTACGGCTTGTGCAAATCGCGATGGGCAGGATCGGACGACCAGAGTGCTTTGCAATCTGAACGATACCCAAACCAGCGACCCGTGCCGGACCTTTGGGCACATCCGCCGTCAGAGCAACGCTGTCGCCTTCTTTCAAGGTGCGCAGGCATTCAATGAAACCGCGCATTCCTCCGCGTTTTTTGATCTGGTGTTTTTTCTGGCTGCCAGACGCCCGTATCAGGCCGATCCCGAGACGCTCAGCCGCGACAGCGTTTATTTCGCCATCCGCTGAGCGGGAAATCATGACTTTCACAGGCACGTCTGATGGGCGTGTGAACGGCATCATGAAGTGTTGGCCGTGCCACATGGCAATTATGTATGGCAGACCGTATCCAACCATTTCATAAATCCCTTCAGGGGCAACCGTGAAGCGGTTGGTGCGGTGGACAAACCTTAGATACTCCGCCATGAGAACGCCAACAGCGCGCAACACTCGCGGATTTCGGCCAAGACTCTTTAGCATTAGACGCCCAAAACCCTATTTGCTTCAGCCAGCCAGATCAGGCTGCTGTATCCGGGTCAAGCAAGCGGTGCATGTGCACGATGAAATAGCGCATGTGTGCGTTGTCGACGGTGGATTGCGCCTTTGCCTTCCACGCGACATAAGCTTCAGCGTAGTTCGGGTAGATGCCAACGATGTCCAGTTCATCGAGATAACGGAAGGTTATACCTTCTGGCGTTTCCAATTCACCGCCGAATACCAGGTGAAGAAGTTGCTTGTTCTCTTCAGTGCCGCTCATGTGAGGCCCTTTCAAAAATCAGTTCAAGTCGGTCACCCAAGCAGGCTGCCAAATGCAGCTCGTGCCGGGTCGAGCAAATCTACGGGCGCTGCGATCAACGCAGGATGGCGGGTCTTTGCCTTGTTATAGGCCAGACGTTGCCCAGTGAGGTCCGCCAGTGTTCCGCCTGCTTCCTGCACCAAAAGGTCCGCAGCTGCAAGATCCCAATCGCTTGGACCGGCGCGTGCAACGCCGATATCCACCTGACCATTGGCAACAAGCACAAGTCTGTAGGCCAAAGAGCGGATATAGGTGGTCTTTTTGACACCAACTCCCGCCAAGTCCTCATGGTCGTTTACAGACGGTGGGCCGCTCAGGGTCGCCCCTGCAACAGCCTTTGACCCTGCAACTGAAATCGCTGCGTCATTCAAGAAGCTGCCGCCCCCCATTTGCGCGGTATACAGCTCTTTGCGCATCGGGGCGTAGACAACACCCGCGACAGGCCTCCCCTTTTCGACGACTGCTACAGCCACGGTCCATTCATCACCGCCGGCAAGAAAGGCCCGGGTTCCATCTATCGGATCGATGATAAAGGTGCGCTCCCGATTAAGCCGCTCCTTGTCATCCAAAGTTTCCTCTGACAACCAACCATAGTCAGGGCGAGCGGTCTTGAGGGTGTCCGCAAGAAACCCATCTACGGCAAGGTCGGCCTCAGAGACCGGCGACTTGCCGCCCTTCAGCCAGGTTTCGGGGTCTTTGCCGAAAAATGACAACGCCAATTCACCGGCCTCAAGTGCCGCTTCACGCAAAAGGTGAAGATCTTTGGTATTGGCGGTGCCGGTGACGTCTTGGTTACTCGCCGGCAAGTGCCATGTCCTCAATCAGGATGGATGGCGCTGCGACGGAGTATCGAGCGTCCAGGTCGTTGGCTGGAACGAGGCGCGCAAACATGTCGATCAAGTTTCCGGCAATGGTGATTTCGCTGACAGGATGGACGATCTCGCCGTTTTCGTACCAGAAACCCGCGGCACCTCGCGAGTAGTCGCCAGTTACAGCATTGACGCCGTGGCCAATAAGATCTGTAACCAGAAGACCACGACCTGTCTCTGCCATCATTTGCTCTACGCTTTTTTGACCCGGCTCCAGTGTCAGATTGGTGCTGCCGGGGGATGTACCTGCTCCGCTGCGTTGAGCGCGCCCATTCGGCGTCAATCCGAGTTCTTTGGCAGCAGCCGTATCCAAAAACCAATTCTGCAAGACGCCATCTTCAATCATCTGGAGAAACTCAGCAGCAGTTCCCTCGCCGTCAAAAGGGCGGGTTGCAGCACCGCGCCGTTTCCGGGGATCATCGGTAATGCGAATGCCAGGAGCAAACAGGCGTTCACCCATCTTGTTTTTCAGAAAACTGGTCTTACGCGCCACGGAGGCACCATTCACCGCGCTTGAAAAATGGCTGACTAGACTTTTGGCAGCGCGAGACTCGTAAATTACGTTGACGGTGCCGGTCTCAACCTTTCTGGGGTTCAGACGACGAACTGTTCGCTCGCCTGCGCGCCGTCCGATCACAGCCGGGCTTTCCATATCTTCCAGAAACGTCCGGTAGTCAAAATCATAGTCCCGTTCCATGGACGTGCCTTCACCGGCAACAGCTGTCATGGACAGACCATGGCGAGACGCAACATACGCACCTGAAAACCCGTGGCTGGTGGCGAGCACTGCGCCTGACAGGCGCCAGGATGCACTTGCTCCACCGGACTTTGAAACACCGCTGACCGCTAAACCGGCAGCTTCGGCCTCTTTTGCCCATTCTGTAAGCTCTGTTGCAGAAACTTCGGTCTCATCGAGCAGCTCAAGCGCAGGTAACTCCTTCAGCAGACGGTCTTGATCTGCAAGACCCGCATACGGATCTTCCGGTGCGACCTTTGCCATGGCAACGGCCCGCTCGACCAAGGCTTCCGGGTCTTGCAGGGCGTTGGCCGAGACGGCAGCGTTTCGTTTGCCAACAAAAACCCGAACGGTCACATCGCCCCCTTCGGCCCTTTCTGTCTCCTCAACTTTTCCATCCCGTACTTCCACGGCAAGAGACGTCCCAGTCACAGCGATAACATCACACGCATCCGCGCCGAGCTTTCGGGCGGTTTCGACCAATTGTTCTGCTTTTGAAGTAAGGGCTTGTTGGTCAATGAGATCAGACATGTTTTTCCCGTGGTTGGCGAAGCGACTTGGGCGTGGCTGGTATTGAGTTGTTTAGGACGATGCGAGGCTGGCGGCAACTCGTCAAATTCTTACGATGTGTTTTAGCGAAAACCCCACAGTTAACGAAATGTGAATCAGAAGGTCAGAAACCAGTAACCGTGTTAAGACTTATACTTTTTTAACCGTGCTTCTTAAGCGAATAAGTACGACCTCCGATGTATTCATGTATTCGTCGAATGACCGAACAGAAAAACAAATAGGTCCGGCGGAGAGGCAAATTGAGACGTCAAACAGCTCACAGTGAAGCCACAGGTTTGGAACCAGGTTACAAGGTACTACTTGAACCTGGTTCCATTCCTCTCAACTTCAACCAGAAAAATTCAGGCTCCAGCGAAGACACACAGGTATATCTGGATCAGGATGCTGCGATCTTCGAGCGCACCCAAAATGATCTACCGCTGACAGTCGTTGTTCCGATGCACCTTTTTGAAGGTGTCATGGTTCAGGTTTTGCCCGGAGAGGCACCTGGTGAAGTGATTGCCTCGTTGATCCTGAAAAACAAGGATCCTGAACTTTCAATTACACTGGCCGAAACAAGCCAGCCTGAAGCGTTTTCACGTCTCTGGCCAGAATGGTCAAGAGCCCTCAAGCTGCCTATGCTGGTGTGTGATGTTGCGGGCGACATCAAGCCGATTGAAGCTTACAGCGCGAAACAAGATGCTCCTCCAGCACCTCGTCGCAGATTGGCCATGCTGACAGGTCGACGCCCGAGATTTCTCGTTAAACGAGCATTTACCACCCAATCTTCAGGGTCAATGTACGTGCATCGTGACGAGCGAGAAATCATCGCGCGCAGCTGATATCTTTCAAAAAACGGTCTCGGAGATTAGCGCTCCACTGAAAGTGGTGAGCTATAATCTATTGTTTTCAATTAAAAATTACCGAAAAATTTACAGATTACTACCGTGTTGTTTTCGACAATGTAATGTGTCGCCATCTTGATCACACGGCCGCAGAGATGTTTATCAAGTGGCAAAGTGTGACGTCAGCGCCACGTCTCTAGCGAGAACGATTGCAACCATTGGTATAAAATGCCATTTTTGCATATATAAGATTCGCAAGTGGCGCTTGCACGCGAGGAGATGCAAGGTGACGCTCGATGTAGGTACAATACTGCTAATGTCTGCTGCCGTTGAATTCATCGGCGCTTTTTTGTTGTTCCTTTTCGTTAGAACATCGCCATCGGCTATCGATGCGCGCAGTGTCAAAAGCTTGACCTTCTGGATTATTTCTTTTGCGATGTGTGGCTTCGGGTTGGTTGCTCTCATTTCTCGGGGCTACGCACCCGATTGGATTAGCTACTTGTTTGCCAATGCTGCGATCCTTCTTGCAGCTGACATGCGCCGAGTAGCCGTCTCCAAGTTTTGGGGCATACGGTCCAGTCATTGGCTGGGTTTGCTTGCCGCGGCTGGCTGGACTGGGCTTTATTTTGTTCCAGCCTTCAAATCGAGCTACGCCGCTATTGTTTTTTATGTGCATGCGGCCCTGCTTGTCATAGTAGCAAAAGCTGCTTATCAGGTCTTGAGCTGCAATAGGGGGAGATTACGGACAGCGCGTTGGTTGGGCTGGACTTACTGTGTCGCGGCGCTTACTCACTTTTACGTCGCGTTTTCTGCAGTCCTCTCAGAGCATTCCATCTTCCAACCCTTCTCAAGTATCGAAGTGATCGGCGGCTATGTAGGCATCATGTTCGTCACATTGTTTGTGAATACGATTATTGTGTTCGCAATGGTTACAGAGCGAGAGCAATTGAAGTTTCAAGAACTCGCTCAAGTCGATCCTCTGACAAATCTCAACAATCGTCGCGCCTTTCTGAATGAAGCGAACGACTGGTTGAAACGAAACTCCCGCAAGGAACGTGATTTCTCGGTCATTATGTTGGACCTTGATCACTTCAAGAAGGTCAACGACACCCATGGCCATGCTATTGGTGACAAGGTTCTAAAAATTTCAGCAGATGTTCTGAAGACTGAACTCCCCAACGATGCTGCGATTGGTCGACTGGGCGGAGAAGAATTCGCGATACTCTTGAAAAACACACCACATGACCGTGTTATGTATTATGCCGAACGCGTGCGTTGTAAATTTATAGAAGCTGTTTGCTCGGATTTTAACGGGGCACTGTCCGTCACTTTAAGCGCGGGGTATCACACCGAAAACACCCGTTCCAACTGCCCGTTAAACACTGCGATGGCCTTCGCAGATCGTGCACTTTATCAAGCCAAAGATGCGGGCAGAAACCGCGTATATTCAAGCAAAAAGCCCAAACTCGACGTTGTACGCGAAACAAGCCGCGTGCCAGAGGCAAGCGGCTTCGCAACACCTAAAGCGATATAGGACCCAAGTTTCCGATTGTGCCTATAAAGACGCTGACTTTACTGTTTCATAGTCCCTGAACCAGGGCATCAAGAACAAAACCGATAAACATGATCCAACCGAATTTTCCGTTGGACCGAAACAGCTTCAGGCATTCCTCAGGCTGATCAATATCCAGCTTCACAATCTGCCAAAAGAGATGAACAACTCCCGCGGCTATTCCCATGAAGGCAAGCGGGCCAGCATCGGCGAGCATAGCCGCCAATGCGAACAGCAAGCTGGCAGACAAGTACAGCAGAACCAACGCAAGTTTTGTCCGTTCTCCGAACAAAAGCGCGGTTGAACGCACGCCAACGAGCGCATCATCCTCTTTGTCCTGATGGGCGTAAATCGTATCGTAGCCAATGGTCCAGCATATTCCGCCCAGATAAAGAGGGATCGGAGCCCATCCGAGAGAGCCGAACACCGCCGCCCACCCCATTAAAGCGCCCCACGAAAAAGCGAAGCCCAAGAACAACTGCGGCCAGTTGGTTATCCGCTTCATGAACGGGTAAATTGCCACCGGCACAAGGGATGCAACACCCAAGGCGATGGAAAAGGTGTTGAACTGAAGCAACACGACCAGACCGGTTAAAGCCTGCAGCACCAGAAAGATCTTCGCCTGCGTTCTGGTTACCTGACCGGCCGGAATCGGCCGAGAGCGTGTTCTCTCCACCTGGCCGTCGATGTCTTCATCAACAATGTCATTGTAGGTGCAGCCTGCACCTCTCATGGCGACTGCCCCTATAAAAAACAGGAACATGTGCCATGGATTCGGCCAGGCAGCACCCGACGCGATGGCGGCCAGAGCGGCAGACCAAAGGCACGGCCATAACAGCAACCACCACCCAATCGGCCTTTCCCAACGCGCCAACCGCGCATAGGGGCGAAGCCAAGCGGGCAGCCGTGTATCTACCCAATGGCGTTTGACCGCGTCGGCAACCGGTCCTGTATCATTCGTCGAAAACAGCATTTCAGGGGTTTAACGCGTTCGATTGTCAGGTGCGAGTGTTTTTCGGCGATTTATCCAGCCACTCCCTTTCTCTCGGGCCAAACAATTGTGTCGCCTCAGGCGGCATGCTAGACCCCGGCCATCGATGCGGGGTGCTTTTTTAGACCCTTTTCCTGACACTGATCTGACAGATAGAGACATCTGCCCATGAACATCCTTCTCATTGGCTCTGGCGGCCGCGAACATGCTCTGGCGTGGGCACTTTCCAATTCTCCCTTGCTGACAAAGCTCTTTGCGGCTCCGGGGAATGCTGGGATTGCGGAAATCGCGGAGTTGATTTCTGTCGATGTTGCAGACCATGAGGCGGTGATCTCCTTCTGCCAAACCAATGCCGTGGACTTTGTTGTGGTCGGACCGGAAGCCCCGCTTGTCGCCGGTCTCGTTGATGATCTAACCGCTGCCGGGATCAAGGCATTCGGGCCAAGCAAAGCTGCGGCTCAACTGGAGGGATCAAAGTCATTCACCAAAGCCATCTGCGATGCTGCAAACATTCCAACTGCAAAATATGGCCACTTCAAAACAGCTGATGATGCCAAAGCCTATGTTGAAGCACATGGCGCGCCCATTGTTGTGAAAGCGGATGGCCTTGCCGCAGGTAAAGGCGTTGTCGTAGCCATGACGAAGGAAGAGGCTCTCGCGGCTGTTGACGCCTGCTTTGAAGGCAGCTTTGGAGCAGCTGGCGCCGAGGTGGTGCTGGAAGAGTTTCTGGAAGGAGAAGAGACCAGCTTTTTTGTTCTCGTCGATGGTGAGAACTTCTTGCCTCTGGCAACCGCCCAAGATCACAAGCGCGCCTATGATGGGGACAAAGGCCCCAACACAGGCGGTATGGGGGCTTATTCTCCTGCCCCTGTCATGGATGAGGCTATTGTTTCGCGGACAATCGATGAAATCATCAAGCCCACTGTCGACGAAATGGCAAAACGTGGGACGCCGTTCAAAGGTGTCTTGTTCGCCGGTTTGATGATCACGGACGAAGGCCCGAACCTCATTGAGTACAACACCCGTTTCGGTGATCCTGAATGCCAGGTCCTTATGATGCGTCTGAAAGACGACCTCCTAACCCTTCTCTTGGCCAGCGCCGACGGCACGCTCGACAAGGTGGATGCCCGTTGGCACGATGATGTTGCCATGACGGTTGTCCTTGCCGCCAAGGGGTACCCTGGATCTTATGAAAATGGCACACAGATCAAAGGTATTGAAAAGGCTGCGGATGGTCCGGACGTTGCCATTTTTCATGCTGGAACCAAACAAGTGGACGGACAGCTTTTGGCAAATGGGGGCCGAGTGCTCAACGTCACAGCACACGGAACTACAGTTCAAGAGGCCCGAGACAAGGCTTATGCTGCGGTAGAAAAGATCGACTGGCCAGAAGGTTTTTGCCGAACAGATATTGGCTGGCGCGCCCTACAATCATAAGGCTAAACAAGACCATTGGAGAACAAGATGAAAAGCCGAGACTTGCCTGAGCTCTTTCCCGGCTTTTCATCGCAAAAAATATCTTTTCCCGATGGAGACGTATTTTGTCGAGTTGGCGGTTCGGGGGCCCCTCTTCTACTCCTCCATGGTTATCCGCAAAGCCATGTAATGTGGCACAAAATTGCCCCAGCCCTATCCGATCAGTTCACGGTCATTTTGGCTGACTTACCCGGTTACGGGCAGTCCGATTGCCCGCCTCTTTCCGCAGATCACTCAGCCTATTCCAAACGCACCATGGCGAAAACGATGGTGCAGCTGATGGCTGAACAGGGGCATGAGACGTTTTTTCTTGCCGGTCATGACCGAGGCGGCCGCGTGTCTTATCGAATGGCACTGGACCATCCTCAAAAGGTCAAGAAACTTGCTGTTCTCGACATCCTGCCGACATTTGACTACTGGGCGAAAATGGATCGCGAATTCGCCTTGAAAGTCTACCACTGGGCCTTCCTCGCCCAGCCAGCGCCATTTCCCGAGAACCTGATTTCTGCGTCAGCCATTTCCTATTTGGAGCACACATTGGCCAGCTGGACAGCTAGCAAAGATCTTTCGGCCTTTTCGGAAGCAGCGCTCGCGCACTATCGTGCAGCTTTTTCTAACCCGCGCCGTGTCGCCGCTTCCTGCGAAGACTATCGCGCCGGTGCAACCATAGACCTTAACCACGACAGCCTGGATCGCGAGAACCAACGCAAGATCTCATGTCCAACTCTCGTCCTGTGGGGAAATGCAGGAATTGCGAGCTCGGCCTCCACACCTCTCGACACTTGGCAAGAATGGGCAATTTCTGTGAAAGGCACAGGAATTTCCAGTGGCCATTTTCTACCGGAAGAAGCGCCGACTGAAGCCCTCCAGCAGATGAAAACCTTTTTTAGTTCAGATCACTAGATATTTTATTGCGCGTTTTCGGCTTAGTTCCGTTTCAGGCATTCCTCTTGGAACCCACGCGTGCGTGCTTTGACCCTCCGCATTACCGTCAATACCAAACCCTACGGTATTCAATATAATACGTGCTTCGACTTAACTGGGGCAATTTGCGAATTCTGTTACTTTCATCCTTTCTAAATCAAGAAACCTCGCAAGACTTCAATAAGAAGATCTTAGACAGAAACAAACCGGAGACATCAAATATTACGACGACAACAACGTAATTCATGTCCTTCACGCGTAATACAGTCAGCTGACCCATGAATAGTCACGTTTCGGATCTTGGCAAGAATGGCTCTCCCAAAACCCAAAAGCGGTTCAGCGACCGACTGGACGCGGTTTTCAAAAACTGGAGTGCCGATGGGCGCTTAATTTCAAGACCGTTGAAAGTCACTTTCATCGGTTTTTTGGTCGTAACAGTCTTGGCCTTGACTGCACAAAATGCGCTCAATGAATACCGGAACTTTGCCAAACCGATCATAGCGACCACGTCTTCTGCAGAAACACTTCTGGAACACCAAAGACAGGTTGCATCGCTCGGCCTTGAACAAGCCTTGTTGGGAATTTCGTCAGGCGGACGAATGAAGCAAGCCATGCTTGCTGGCGACATTGATAGCCTCGAAGCATCAGCAGACTCCCTGTTTCGGGAGCTGTCCGTCTTTCATGCCATCTCCGAGTTTTCCATTTACTCGCCAGACCTTTCGGTCGTCTATCAAGCGCATGAACTTGATCTACAAACGCCTGACACGCCGGATTACCTTCTTCAGCTGGCTAAAAAGATCGGGGTCACGACGCGTGGATTTGCGTTTGATGACAATGGATTTCTTTCTATTTCAGCGGTTCGTCCTTGGACAATAAACGACGAATTAAAAGGCTTCTTGAAGTTGTCTCGGAAGGTCGATGAAGTGTTGACTTTCATCGGCACCAGCGTCAATGCCCAAGTCATCAAGCTCTATCGGAAAGATGCCTTCCCACGTGGCAGCGCTCAAGCGCTCTCACGAGAAGGATGGGCGCAGGCCGGCCCCTTCATCTACAAAAACACAAGCCATCAGAAACTACCCGCTCACTTCGCAGATTATCTGGCCAAATTTGACCAAACCGCCAGCATTTATGAGCGTATTAACTATGATGGCGGTCAGCTCAAGATTGCCCACAGTCTGGCTGTCAGTCATGCGGACAGGGACCATCACACGACATTTGTCCTGTTGCAGGACATGACGGACGAGTTCATTGCCTTCCTTCAGAGCACAGCTCTGTCTCTGGGTATCGGGTTTGCACTTGCCTTCGGATTTTGGCTCATTTTCAACCGCCTTATTCATGCGCTTCAACGACTGGTGCTATCGACACGCCAGCGGTTGGAGAAGGAGGTGCAGGAAAACACAGCCGAACTGGAAGCAAGCAGAAATCGACTTCAGCAAGCCCAGAAGGTTGCGTCAATAGGCAGCTGGGAAATGGATCTCATCACAAAGGAGGTCCATTGGTCTGAGGAAATGTATAATATCGCCGGCCTCGATCCAGAGCTGGATGGAAATGCTGCTCAAAATCAGTTGTTCTCGCTGCTCCCATCCGAAACACTGCGTCTCATTGAAAATTCACTCAAGGAAGCAGCTGAAAAATCACAAGGTTTTGATTTTGAACACGAGATCATTCGCCCGGGCGGTTCTACCCGGCATATACATGTTCGTGGCAACATCCAAACAGATGAGTTCAGCGATGCGGCCAAAGTTTTTGCAACATCCCACGACATAACGGACTGGCACCTAGCGCAACAACAAAGCCTGTTACTTGCGGACATTCTGGAAGCCTCGATGAATGAGGTCTATCTGATCGATGCCCGTACGCTAAACATCGAATACGCAAATTCGTGTGGCCGTGAAAACCTCGGTTACTCGATGGCAGAACTATTTGATTGCACAGTCCGGGACATCAGCCCGGGTATGACAATTGAGCAATTCAATAGCCTCGTATCGCCCTTGCGCGAGGGCAAGCAAAGCTATTTGAAACATGAAGGGCACCAACTGCGAAAAGACGGCAGTTCATATCCTGTTGAGGTTCGCTTCCAAAAATATTTGGAGCACAATCGTGACCTTTATGTCGCAATTGCCATTGATGTCACCGAGCGCGCAGCTCGCGAACAGGAAATCCGCGACGCCAGGGATGAAGCCGAACGCATCGCTTATTTCGACGCACTGACAGGTCTCGCAAATCGTGCCTGCTGCCAACGCGAAGCGGCTATCCGTTTCGATAAGACAAATCAGAACAAGCCAGCTTTCCTGATCCATCTTGATCTAGATAATTTCAAACGGATCAACGACACCCTTGGCCACCTTGCGGGGGATTTGTGCCTGGAAGAAGCTGGTCGCCGTCTACGTGACTGTTGCGGAGAGGATGCCACGGCCTACCGCTGGGGCGGCGATGAGTTCGTTATTATTGCAAGTAGTAGCGCTGCGGACCCGGCAGTTTTGTGCAACCGCGCCACATCTGCCATGCGCATCCCGATGGAATTTGAAGGCAATCAAATCTGGCCATCCACCAGCATGGGCGTCGCTTGCTGCCCCGCTGATGGTGAAACGTTCGAGTCACTTCTGGTTCATGCAGATTTGGCTCTCTACCACTCAAAGGAGAAAGGTAAAGACCGCTGGAGTTACTTTGCCGAAGACATGAAACTCGACAGCGATGCAGAGGCTGAGACCGAAAAAGAACTCCGACGAGCTATCGCAAATGACGAGTTTTTTCTCGTGTTCCAGCCACAGGTCAACATTCGCACTCGAAATGTCACGGGAGTTGAAGCTCTGGTTCGCTGGCGCCATCCCACCAAGGGTGTTCTCGCGCCGGGTGCCTTCCTTTCCGTTGTCGAGAAAACGAACCTTGCCTCTCAACTTGGCCGCGTTGTGCTGGACAAAGCGCTGCAAGCCGCCAGAAACTGGACAGATATTGGCTTCCGGTTTGGTCAGATATCCGTCAACATTTCGCCGACCCATTTGGTTTCCGGCAACCTTTTGGCTGACTTCGAGGAAATGATTGACACCTACAACCTGCCGCCATCTCTTATTACTGCGGAGGTATTGGAGTCTGTCTTTTTCGATGACAAGAAATCAGACAGCACCGATGTTCTTGAACAACTGCACCAACTTGGCGTTCAAATCGAGTTGGACGACTTTGGGACGGGCTATGCCTCACTCTCTCATGTGGCCGACCTTCCCATCAATGGCCTGAAGATCGACCGCACATTCACTGCCAAACTCCTGAGCGACCACAAAAAAGAGATTGTTATCAACCAACTCATCCATCTGGCTCGTGCGCTTGATATTGGCGTCATATGCGAAGGCCTTGAAACAGATGCCCAATTTGAGCGCCTGAGAATGATGGGCAATTTTTCGGTTCAGGGCTACCTGATCGCTCGCCCCATGGAATTTGAGAACATGACAAGCTGGTTGGAAGCTTCGTCAAAGGACACACTTTTTGTCATTTGATTTGTGACGTTGCGGTCCTTATCTCCGGTACACACCAAAACCGCGTCCGGCGCTCCATTCAGGGCACTCAGAACGCATCGCTATTGCGAACCGGAGACAACACATGAGCGAACCACGCATCGGGCTTGCACTTGGCGGCGGCGGGGCCAGAGGCATGTCTCATATTCCGGTTCTCGAAGCCTTTGACGAACTTGGCATCCGGCCCTACGCCATCGCAGGAACCTCCATCGGCTCAATATTGGGAGCAGCCTATGCGGCCGGGAGAAGTGGCAAGGAGGTTAGAGGGATCGCGCTGGACCTTTTTGCCGACAGGAATGCGGTTCTCGGGGCTTTGTGGAAGCTCCGCCCCAAAAAGCTGACAGACATGTTTACTGGGGGCACTGTAACGTTCGATCCATTGAACGTACTGGAAGCCTTTGTCGCTGAGCACCTGCCAGAAAGCTTCGAAGAACTGGACATTCCTCTCACGGTATTGGCGACCGATTTTTACGGCTGCAATGAAGTTGACATTACCAAAGGACCACTTCTGCCGGCGATCGCAGCATCAATCGCCATTCCAGCCGTTTTCCGCCCCATTACGCGTGAAGGCCGTATTTTGATTGACGGCGGCGTGGTCAACCCCCTGCCCTTTGATCGCTTGCCACCGGAATGCGATGTCGTTGTAGCAGTGGACGTTGTGGGAGCCCCAGTTCCCCGCAATGACCGGCAATCTCCGACCTCGCTTGATGCGATCTTCGGCTCGTCTCAAATCCTGATGCAGAGCATCACGCAGCAAAAACTCAAACAAGGCAGGCCGGAGCTTCTCCTGCGTCCGGAGAACGACAATATCCGTGTTCTGGACTTTTTGAAAACACAACAGGTTCTGGACAAAGCGGAGAGCCTACGAGTCCATACGATTCAACGACTTACAGAGATTCTGAGTGACTTAGAAAAAAACAACAACTAGGAATAGTCATACCAGTATTTTTATATAAACCGGCATCAGTTATTTTGATAATACTGTGAATTAAGTAAACTTTAATTAAATAACGACACACTCCATGTATTAGAAAGATGCATGGATAAACTTATGACCAAAGGTTCGACTGACATGGAAGGATGTCCGGTACCTGAGGAAGTCCTTGGTCAACTGATACATGAAACACTTTCATCGGTTGCCGAGAAGACCCGCGAAATGCCGGAACATCAGCGCAGTCGGCTTGCTGTATTTTGTTATCGCCGATCACATCTCCGCCGCCTTGGCCTAGCCGTTGCGGCGAACTGCAGCCGTCATGGCCTCGTTGAAGAAGCAGGCCATGCCGGAGAAGTTTTGTACCAACAAGCGGCAAACCCGGAACGGACACTGGCAAGTGATACCTATCTGGGGAGCCGACATGGAAAAAAACCGGTCTCTTTGCGCCGGGTATGACAGCACTTCAATTTTCGGGGCAGGGTCCTCCTCCCACCTGTCCCCACTTGGCAACCGTTCCCCGTTCAAAACTCGGGGCGGTTGCCAATTCTTTTTGTAGGTCATTTAGACCACAGTTTCCCTAATTTCCTTGCCAGACTTCAATCCCGCGCTACCCTTTAAGGAAGGGATTTCATGGGAGGTGCGGTCACCATGCGGAATGCTATCCAACTCCTGAATGTTGTATGCATTTCTCTGATTGTGGGTGCTTTGAGCTCCTTTTCCATCACGACAGCAGAAGCCAGTTGCCAGCTTGTGGCAGATCGCGGCTCTGCCACTCCGCACCGTGTGCAGGTCGCCCTAGAGCCGAACGAAGTTGAAATTTGCTACATCGGGCACTCCACCTTTGAACTCACCACGCCCAAAGGTGTTCGCATCGCAACCGACTACAATGATAGCCACCGCCCCTTCGACACGCCGACAGTTGCGACAATGAATGGCGCCCACAGCACGCATTTTAGTTTGAACCCGGATCCCGACATCGACCACATATTGCTCGGCTGGAACCCTGAAGGCGGTCCGATGGATCACGATTTGACTGTTGAAGACGCCCGCATCCGCAACATCCAGACCAACATCAGAGGATGGGACGGCACGAGCCGAAAACTTGGCAATTCGATTTTCGTTTTCGAGATTGCCGATCTTTGCATTGCCCATCTGGGTCACTTGCATCATCAACTGACCCAGGAAGACCTCACGCGCCTTGGCCAGATTGATATCGTGTTGGCTGCCATCGACAATTCGTCAACGCTCAAGCTCGACAGCCTGATGAAGGTACTGGATGACATCAGTCCCGCGATGGTTATCCCGATGCACTTTCATTTTCATGGATCGTTGGAGGCATTTTCGGCCCGAGCGCTGGCGGAAGGCTACAGTGTCGTTGCTGCGCCAGAACCAAAGCTGATCGCGCGCAGCGATGCATCACCGTCAGAAAAAACAGTCTACGTCATGATGCCGAGTGGCGGTTGATCTACCCAAGCCATCGATAGAACAGGATTTGACTGTCGCCAGCGGTGCGCTCATCTAGCAACTCGAATGCCTCCGGCATCTCGATTAATGCGCTTGCCCGCTCTTCCAATATGCAGACGGCATTGGGCTGAACCCAATTGCCTTGAACAGCAGACAGAAATGCCTTTTCTCCGAGACCTTTGTCATAGGGCGGGTCGACAAACACAATATCAAATGGTTCAACAGTTCCAGCCCCGCCCAAACGGGCCGCATCCCGGCGGAAAATCTTCGCAGCCCCATTCAAACCGAGGGCTTCCATGTTTCGGCGAATAGCACCTCGTGCCTCGGCTCCTTCTTCAATGAAGGTGCAATGGCGTGCCCCTCGGCTGATTGCCTCAAAGCCCAGCGCGCCGCTGCCTGCAAACAGGTCCAGAACGCGGGAGCCATTCAAATCCACATCCAGACCATGCGCGAGGATGTTAAATATGGTCTCCCGCAATCGATCACTCGTCGGTCGGGTCGATTGGGACTTTGGCGCAACAATCGCGGCACCCTTGAACTTACCGGCAACTATTCTCACGAGCGGCCTCGCGGGCCCGGCTTTTTGTCAAACCGGCCAGTCGGCTTTGGTTTGTCGGCGTTTCGGCGGTCCTGCTGCTTGTCTTCAACAAGTCCGTCGTCTGACCAAATCCGGCGCTGCGGACGCGGACGTGCCGGACGGTCGTCAAAGTCACGAGACGGACGTTGATCGCGGGATGGGCGCTGCTGATCACGATAGGATTTGGCACCTTTGTCTCTGGTGCCAGGCTTCTTGCGATTGACGGCAGCTTCACCATCTCGGCTGCTCATCCAGCGCGCTTCGCTCCCGCCACCTTTTTGGCCGACAGACTTTTTCTTTTTTGGCTGTTCATCCTGCTTGGGCTGATTAAGGATCGGCGCATCAAAATCGGCTCCCGCTTCTTCTGCAAGCTTGTCACCCAGCTGATCCCGCAGGACCCGGCCTCTGATTTCCCGGACCTCGCCTTCCGCGATATCCTGAAGCTGGAAAGGACCAAAGGAAAGCCGGATTAGACGGTTCACTGACAGACCAAGATGCTCAAGAACCCGCTTCACCTCGCGGTTCTTGCCCTCGCGCAACCCCACAGTCAGCCAGACGTTATCGCCCTGCTCTTTATCGAGACTGGCTTCAATGCCGCCGTAAAGTACACCATCAATAGCAACGCCATCTGCCAGCGTGTCCAGATCAGCTTGTGTCACCTTGCCAAAGGCGCGAACACGGTAGCGCCGCAACCAACCAGTCGCGGGCAATTCCAGAACACGGGCCAAGCCGCCATCGTTGGTCAGCAGCAAGAGTCCTTCAGTGTTGATATCAAGACGGCCAACAGTCAGGACGCGCGGCAAATCCTTTGGCAGACGATCGAAAACGGTCTTCCGTCCTTCCGGATCCTTGTTTGTCGTCACCAAGCCACGCGGCTTGTGATACAGCCAAAGCCTCGTCCGTTCGCGGGTCGGAAGCGGATTGCCGTCGACCAGAACCTTGTCCTTGGCTCCAACGGTAATGGCCGGAGTATCCAGCTTCTTACCGTTGACTTCCACACGTCCCGCTGCAATCCAGGTCTCAGCTTCCCGACGCGAACACAATCCAGCGCGGGCCATCACCTTGGCAATGCGCTCACCTTCAAATGCACTCGACCGTTCAGTTGCAGGAGAGGCCGGCACAGCCGACTTTTGTGCCTGCGACTTATCCCGTTTGGGTCCACTCTTGGAGCGGGGCCCTGGTTTCCGGCCTTTGCTATTTTGATCGAATGAGCGCCCGCCAGCCCGTCGGGCCCGGTCGCCGGTGTCTTTTCGCGATTTGGTCATGTGTGCCTCTTAGCAGAGCTTTCCATGAACGGGAATTGCGAAATCATGATGAAAGCGGCTTTGTTACGCGCAAGATGCATAACTGTGCTATGGCTCACTCTGTTTGTCAGTCTTCCGGATCACCAATCGCCCAAATGCCCTCACCTGATCTCCAACCAGTTGGTTCATTTATGGACTTGGCTCTTGAGGAAGCTGAAAAAGCCGCAGCTCGCGGAGAGGTTCCAGTTGGGGCTGTGTTGGTCCGTGATGGAAAAGTGCTGGCGAAAGACGGCAACAGAACACTGGAACTAAACGATCCGACCGCTCATGCAGAAGTTCTGGTTATCCGCGCAGCTTGCAACACGCTTGCCTCCCAACGCCTTCCAGAGTGCGATCTGTATGTGACCCTTGAACCGTGCCCCATGTGCGCCGGGGCCATTTCTTTTGCCCGCATTCGCCGCCTCTATTACGGCGCTGGAGACACAAAAGGAGGGGCGGTTGAAAACGGCACCCGCTTTTTCTGCCAACCAACTTGCCACCATGCCCCGGAGGTTTATTCCGGGTTTCAGGAGCAGGCATCTGCCGAACTGTTGAAAAGTTTCTTTCAAAAGAAACGGCAAAGAGACTAATTTTGTAGGCTCTTGCTCGCCGCCAGGTCAGTCCAGAACATATCGACCAAACCCATCAGATCGCGCTTCCAGAGGTTGCCGTGCCCGGCGCCATTGAGGATGTTGAGCTGTTTGGGCGAATTGGCAAGGTCATACAGCCGCTCTCCGTGCTCAACTGGAATGACCCGGTCCTCTGTTCCATGCACGATTAAAATCGGACTGGTCACGTTGCCAATGCGCTCACGACTCAAGAACGGGTCTTTTATCATCAGGTCGACCGGCAACCAGAAATATTGATCCTTGGCGATGTCGGATATTGCAGTGTAGGGCGCTTCAAGGACGACGAGATCAACATTTGGGCGCTGAGCAGCCACCGCAATAGCAACACCTGTACCGAGCGATTCTCCATGCAGGATGATCGGCCCGCCCTTCTTGGCCAGTGCGTCGAAAATCTCCAATCCATCTGAAATAAAATCGGCTTCAGAAGGCGCCCCTCCGCTGCCCGGATATCCGCGATAACTGACTGCCAAAAGCCCATAGCCCTTTTGCAGGATCTGTTCAAAGCGCCAAGCGCGCTCCGTCATGTTCCCACCATTCCCGTGGAAATAGATCACTGTGGGCAGATCTGCCGACTTGGGTGCCGCGCTCCACAGGAGAAGCGGCGTGCCGTCAGAAGCGCTGAACTCGCCAGCGATGACTTGAGCCAGCCCCTCATCTGCCGGTGTCGATGCCACTCCAGAGGGACGAAATACAAAGTCCCGCTGAAACACGTACATGTAAGAAGCTGCTGCCAGGTAGACAGCTACAATGCTGATCAGGGCAATTTTGAATGTCCGCATAAAATTAAAGCCGATCCAAACGAATGAAACCAAATCTGGTTTTGTAGGCTATTTGCGCCCGAACAGTTTCTCAATGTCATCCAGCTTCAATTCCACCCAAGTTGGACGGCCGTGATTACACTGGCCCGAAAGCGGCGTTGCTTCCATGTCGCGCAGGAGCTGAGCCATTTCTTCCACACGCATTCTGCGTCCGGCCCGGATAGACCCGTGACAGGCCATGGTTGCGGCAACATGGTCGAGTTTTTCTTTTAATCCACTCGCCGTTTCCCACTCTGCCAACTCGTCAGCCAGATTGAGCACCATACCCTTGATGTTCATATCGCCCAGAATGGCTGGTGTTTCACGTACAGCCACTGCCCCCGGACCGAAAGCCTCCAGAACAAGACCAACCTCTTCCAATTCGGTAGCATGGTCCGTCAGCCTGCCAACATCTTCTTCGGGCATCTCAACGATTTCCGGGATGAGAAGCAATTGGCGCGCAACGTCCTTCTTCGCCAGACTTTCCTTCAGTTTTTCATAGACCAAACGCTCATGGGCTGCATGCTGATCGACAATCACCACCCCATCATCAGTCTGTGCGATGATGTAGGTTTCATGCACCTGCGCCCGTGGCGCACCTAATGGCAGTGATGTCTTTTCCGGCTCAATCTGTTTTTCATGGGCTCTTGCATCCGCCGACGGCATCGAAAGGCCAGAAAGCCCCGCTTCTCTAGGCGCATCAAATACGGATTGCTCGCCGTCAGAAAATCCACGTGCGGTAGGTTCAAGTGGACGAAAGGCGTCCTGCGACCACGCTGCATTTGAGCGTTGTGGCTGGTAAGCAGGTGTGGCGTTACCTGACCCAGACGGAGCTCGCGGAGCAAACCCTTGCGCGCGAATGACGTCCATTGCTGCCGCCGCATTGGATGTAGAGGATCTATGCCCTGCCTGCACCAATGCCTGCTTGATTGAGCCAACCAGGAGACCTCGTACCAACTGACCATCGCGAAACCGAACATCCGCCTTTGCCGGATGCACATTTACATCGACAAAGGCAGGATCAAGATCAATGAACAGAACCACGACCGAATGACGGTCGCGGGCCAACACGTCGGCATAAGCCCCGCGCAATCCGGACAAGAGCAGCTTGTCCTTCACCGGTCGCCCATTCACAAAGAAAAACTGATGTTGGGCATTGCCGCGATGAAAGGTGGGCAATCCGGCAAACCCCGACAGGCGCACGCCTTCACGCGCGGCATCAATTTCCATGGCGTTGTCGACGAATTCCTTGCCCAGCACTTGCGAAATCCGCGCCAGATGAGGCTCGTCCCCACGGGCTGCAGGCCAATTTGCGGGTTGGCGGTCACTTCCCGATAGAGAAAAACCGATATGCGGATAAGCAAGGGCGATGCGGCGAACGATTTCAGTAATCGCTGCTGCCTCAGCACGATCAGACTTCAGGAACTTCAAACGCGCTGGCGTTGCGAAAAACAGGTCCCGGACCTCGATCTGGGTGCCCTTGGTGCGGGCCGCCGGAATAATCGAGCTTTCCTTGCCGCCTTCTACCTTAATAGTCCAAGCGTTTTCTTCCTCGCTGTGCCGGGTCTGGATAGCGAGCCGGGCAACAGATCCGATGGATGGCAGCGCTTCGCCGCGAAAGCCCAGCGTGCGGATATCAAACAGATCATCATCGGAGATCTTGGACGTGCAATGACGGCGGATGGCGAGTTCGAGATCGGAGCGGCGCATGCCGATGCCATCATCCGACACCCGCATTAAGGTTTTGCCGCCGGCGGCTGTGACGATATCAACACTGCTCGCACCTGCATCGATAGCATTTTCGACCAATTCCTTGATAACGCTTGCGGGGCGCTCAATCACTTCACCGGCTGCAATCCGATTTATGATCGCTTCACCGAGTTGCCTAACCTGCATTTCCCACCCTTCGGAGTTTCCCGGCACCGATGTTTCCGATATGGTCCGCCGCGTCGCAAGACGATTCTGAGCCATTCTACCAGAACGACCACCGTGAGTGATCCCATATGACCGTGCAAACACCGCTCCTTGTTTCGGGGCTAAAAGACATCGCTTCCCAATATTCTGCCGTTTTGTGCGATGTCTGGGGCGTGCTTCACAATGGTGTAACGGCCATGCCTGGAGCTCACGAAGCCCTGACTGCCTTCCGTCAGGAAACCGGTGGAAAGGTGGTTCTAATTACCAATGCACCTCGCCCGGCCCCGGAAATCCGGGTGCAGCTGGCGCGCTTTGGGGTCACCGAAACGGCTTACGATGATATTGTCACCTCCGGAGACGTAACCCAAGAGCTGCTTTCAGCTCAGGTTGGAAAGAACCTGTTCCATATTGGCCCTCAGCGTGATTTGCCGCTTTATGACGGAATGGGCCTGACCTTTTCTGATGAAGCCAACGCAGACGTCGTGAGTTGCACGGGTCTCTTCGATGATGAAACGGAAACCCCGGATGACTATCGCGAACGCCTCGCTGATTTGGTCAAACGTGATGTCACGATGATCTGCGCCAATCCGGACATTGTCGTTGAACGTGGTGACCGGTTGATCTGGTGCGCAGGTGCCCTTGCTCGTCTCTATGAGGATCTGGGTGGGTCTGTTGCCATTTTGGGCAAACCCCATGCACCGATTTATGAGGCTGCAAAACGCCGCCTTGAAACACTGAATGGTGCTGCAGTTGACCCCACCAAAATTCTCGCAATTGGAGACGGTCTGCCAACGGACATTCGAGGGGCGGTATCGCAGGATTTGGATGTGTTGTTTATCACGGCCGGGATCCACGGTGCGGACTTTGGACCGCTTGAAGCGCCGCAAGAAGACCTCATCCGCCGCCGCTTGAAGGAAGAGGGCCTGAGAGCCCGCGCAGCGTTGCCTCGTCTCGTTTGGTAAAGAGACAATCCGAACAAACATAAAAAGCCGCCTCAAACGGGCGGCTTTTTTGAATTCTTTATTGAAGATATTTTTAGTCGAAGAGCTTGTCGATATCCGACTGGTCATTCATCAGATCGTCAACGTCGTTCTGGGAAACGCCTTCGCCAGCGTGTTGAGGACCATGAAGGATCTGCTCGCGCTTGCGAACATCTTCCGCCGTTTCCTCTATTTCTGCTTCCAGCTCTTCTGGGATACGAAGGCGTTCAACAAAATTGGAAACCCGTTCATCGATAAAGTTCAAGGTTGAGACAACCTTGGAAATGCGTTGACCGGTAATGTCCTGGAAGGTGCAAGCCTCGAAAATTTCGATCATCTTGCCACTGACGAGTTCCTGATAGGCAGCATGGTCGTCTGGATCAGCCCCCATGATCTCCTCAGCTGCTTCCATGATCGTGTTGGTGGCATCTTCCGTTGCCTCAACAATGGCGTCCAGTTCCCGACCGGCGTCAGGAATGCGAGAAGCCGTCATATCATTGGCGCGGAGATTGGAAATTTCCTCCTTCATAGAGGTAATTTCGCGAGCGATTGCCTTGAGTTCCTCGGTAACAGCTGGCTGTACGTTGGATAGGAAATCGTGCATTGAACCAGACATAACCTCTGCCAAGTGCATGACATCAGTCAGGGAAACATCGCCCCCCCGGTTCTTGTTTTCCTCCAGGAAGGTGATGACGCGTGCTACGCTGTCTTTGGTAATCTGGGTCACAGGCAGTCTTTCCTTGCTGCTGGACACCTATACTGGGTGTCGGATCATCGGGCGGTTCATGGATACGCCACCCGATCATGCATTCGCCACGTGGTAACGGCGAACCTGGCAAAAGAAGCGGACGAAATGTCCGCTTGTTCTTTACGCCCGTGTCTTAGGAATCGAAAACTGCTTCGATCTTGCCTTTCAATGTCTGCGCATTGAACGGTTTCACGATGTAGTTGCTCACTCCGGCCTTTTTCGCGGCGATCACGTTCTCCGTTTTGGATTCTGCGGTCACCATGATGAAAGGCGTTTTGCTCAGATCAGCGTCTGCGCGAACCTGTTTCAGAAGCTCGTAGCCAGTCATCGGCTCCATGTTCCAGTCAGAAATGACCAGTCCATATTTACGCTGCTTCATCTTTTCCAGGGCTTCAGTGCCGTCCGCGGCATCATCGATATCCTCGAAACCGAGCTGCTTAAGCAGGTTGCGAATAATCCGAATCATCGTCTTGTAGTCATCGACCACGAGGACCGGCATTTGAAGATCAAGGGCCATCGTCTACTCCATACTGTCAAGTTGCGCGGCCCTTGGCCTCGGGCCGTGGAGACGCGTTATGACTTTAAATAAGGAGAGAGACACTTAACGTGTCCTCACCTCCCCACACTTTGGAGAGACTAATCCAGCCCCCTGAAAAGACCGTTAATACGAGATTTTTTTTATTCGCCCAAAGCCCAATTGCTGATGATGTTCGTGTTGCTTAGCCTTTATTCGACTAAAACAGGGGTAATTTATACCAATGGCGATACTTGAATTACAGAAACTTAGCTTCGAAGACCTTGAAGTTGGGTTGCAGGAAAAGATTGTCAAGCATGTCAGCTCATCTGATGTCGTTGGTTTTGCAGAGGTTTCTGGTGATCGCAATCCGATTCATTTGTCGGAACATTTCGCCGCCCGAACCCCCTTCAAAACCCGCATAGCGCATGGACTCTACACTGCTAGTCTCATTTCAGCGGTGCTTGGAACCCGATTGCCGGGTCCTGGTGCGATTTATTTATCACAGACCCTCAATTTCAAGGCTCCTGTCAAAATTGGAGACGATGTCACCGTGCTCGTCACGGTTGAGGAATTAATGGATAAAGGTAATCGCGCCCGCCTCAGCTGTGTTTGCAGTGTAGATGAGACAGTAGTTCTGGAAGGGGAGGCTCTGGTGAAGGTGCCCAGCCGAGATGATGATCGCTCCGGGTTATAAAGGCAAACCGACTCACCTTTATATAGAAGAGCACTCCAGCTTGACCTTTGCACATGAAGGCGGCAGTTTCCGCAAACTGTCTCAGGCAAGTGCTCGCCACGGCGGCACCTGACTGTTTCCTGTCATTTGCAAGGTCTATTGAATGCCGTCTTCCCGTGTGACTGATTTTTTTCGCATCACCTCTCTCGACGAGATGCCAGATGCATTAAAAGGTGGTGTCGTCGCAATCGGAAATTTTGACGGCGTTCACCGTGGCCACCAAGCTGTCTTGAATACAGCCCTTGAAACCGGGCGTAATCAAGACATCCCGGTTTATGCGATGAGCTTTGAGCCGCATCCCCGCAGCTTTTTCAATCCCAGCAATCCGGTGTTCCGCCTCACCCCATCTGTTCAAAAAGCAGCGGTGATGAAAGCCTGTGGCCTCGACGGGATCGTCGAGTTGCCATTTACAAAGGACTTTGCCTCCATCGAGGCTGAGCAGTTTGTAAAAAACATTCTTTTGGACAAGCTGGCCATTCACCATGCGGTGACAGGGTTCGACTTTCATTTTGGCAAAGCGCGCGCAGGAACTCCGGACTACCTGAGGAACGCCGGAGCGGAGCACCAATTCGGTGTGACCATTGTCGAACAAGAAACCGACGAAGGTGCCAACGACATTTCGTCCTCAAGAATCCGCGCCTGTCTGGAAGAGGGTGACATCACCCTTGCCAATGGCCTTTTGGGTTATCGCTGGTTCTTTGAAGCCGAAGTGCGGCACGGAGACAAACGCGGTCGGGATCTCGGCTACCCAACTGCCAACCTCCAGATGGCTGAAAACTGCCCCCTGAAACACGGCGTTTATACAGTAAGGGTCACCACACCAGATGGTTTCGTGTTTGGCGGTGTCGCTAGTTATGGGCGACGCCCGATGTTCGATCATGGCGCGCCCATGTTTGAAGTCTTCCTGTTTGACTTCACTGGCGATCTCTATGGTCAGACATTGCGGGTGAATGTCATTTCCTATTTGCGCGGCGAAGAGACCTTTGACAGCGTAGACGCCCTCATCGCGCAAATGGACCGCGACAGTAACGAGGCAAAAACAGTCCTTGGATCGCTCCAGCCGCTTTCCGAACTTGATCTGGCACTTTTCCCGCCGAACTGAAAGTCAAGAAAATGACATCGGGCCCTATCGAGCAAAATAACCTTGCTGCCATCGGCCTGATGTCCAGTGCGATGCTAATTGTCCCGCTAATGGACATCATCGCAAAGTATCTTTCTGCCTCTCTCCCTCCCCTTGAAATCACGTTCGCGCGCTTCTTTGCGCAATTGATTCTGGCGGGTCTAGCTGCACTTGTTCTCGGACATCGCAGCAAATTGCTGGGCAACAGGCCAGTTGTGAACCTTTTGCGCGGCGCTATTCTGTCCCTCGCCGTCCTGTTCTTCTTTACGGCTGTCAAATACATGTCGGTCGCTACCGCCATATCGATTTTTTTCGTTGAACCGATGATCCTGACGGTTCTGGCCGTCATCTTCTTGAAAGAAAAAATCGGCATTCGGCGGATCGGCGCGATCATTGTTGGCTTGACTGGTGCCTTGATCATTTTGCGCCCAAGCCTTGCAGAGACCGGTCTCGTCAGTCTGCTTCCATTGGCAACGGCAACACTTTTCGCCATTTACCTGCTCATGAACAGGTTTTATGCAAGCGCTGACGGGTTGGTGCCCATCCAGTTCAGTGCAGGTCTTGCGGGTTCCGTCATACTCGGATTTGCGTTGGTAACAACGACCGCCCTCGATGTGCCGGAGGCCACTTTCATCATGCCGGAGAGCTGGCAGTTTGGATTGATCGCGCTGATGGGCGTCTTTTCCTACCTCGGGCACGGACTTGTTGTCTTGGCGTTCCAACGCGGCGAAGCGGGATTGCTTGCGCCTCTCCAATATCTTGAAATTGTTGGCGCAACCTTGTTCGGATATCTCGTTTTTGCCGACTTTCCGGACGGTCCGACTTGGATTGGTATTGGCTTGATCGTTTTTGGCGGCCTTTACATCGCTCAGCGCGAGCGCGCGCAAAGCACCTCATGACCCTTCAGCAGTTTGGAAGCGCCTCAAGCTGAAAAGGCTAATCAACCCGCGGCCTTGTGTGATCTCGACACAAGGGTTCTCTGGACACCAAGATAAGCAATCCCTGCCGCAGCGAAGGGCCCGAGCGGTAGTCCCGCCCACATTGCAGCTCCACTGCTGGTGGCCGTCAGGATCACACAAATTGCCATGATCGACTTTTCATAGGGCCGAGCACTTTGTTGGCTTACCTCAGCCACCCAAAATGCCAGCGGCACCGCCAGAATCGTCAAATCATAAGACAGCGCGAACGGCGTCGCGAGGATACTGAAAGGGACCAGCACCATTATTTGGAGGCCATCGAAGCCGGGCCTCGCCAGGCTTTATAAACCAGAACCGCAGCCACAATGGTGATCATGCCCTGAATTATCTGGGTCGGACCATGCCCCAAGCCCAGTGTACGGAGGCCAGCATAGACCGAGACCATTTTCTCCCATCCCACCAATCCTTCTTGAAGGGTTTGCCCGGCAATCGGAATTTGTGCGATGAAGGCGAGCCACGTTTCCTGCCCAAAGACAAGATAAGACATTCCGGCAAATAGAAGAGTGGTCGCAGCAGCGGTGAAGATGGTGACCCATTGCCGATCAGCCAACAGAGCAAGCGGAAGCAGGATGCCAAGCTGTGGCTTCACCGTCATCAATCCGATCAGGACACCCGCCAGAACTGGACGATCCTGCTTCAGACACACCATCGCAAATCCGAGCAGTGTTGCCAGAAAAAGCGCGTTTTGACCGTGGAAGACACAGATCATCGCCGGAGGAAACGCACACAGCATCAGTGCAGCGAAACCATTTCCGGTTATTGTTCGCGTCATTGCCCAATAGGCGAGTAAACTCAACGCATTGAAGGCGATGAAGCTGAATGCAAACCCTGCAAGACCAAATGGCAGGACTGCGAGCAGGAATGTTGGTGGATAAAAGAACGAAAAGAACTTGTCCGTTCCAGTCAGTTCAAATTGGAGTTTTTGGAACTCACCGGTCAGATAAGGAAGTTCAGGGCGACCCGCGTTCGCCTCCCCTGCAGCGGCCCAAAAACTCAAATAATCCGTGAGCAGCGGCTTTCCGTCTCCGGGATTAAAGTTGTTGGGTACTGTGAACAGCAGAACAACAACCAACGCACTCGCTGCCAGATAAAAAAGGCTCGCAAACCGGATATGGCGCGCCAGTAGCCAATCCCCGGTTTTCAGGTGTTGGGAAAAGCGCTGCGGAAAATCAGTCGAAGTCATGGATATTGGTAACCTAGCAAATTTTACCAAGTGTCCTAACCGAATGTCCTTACGAAAGGGTCAAGAGGGATCATTACCACGATAGCTTCAATACGGCTCGCGCAGCATCACACTCAAAGGAACAACTCACTCAAGGCTTGTCACTCTGCCCCGTAATCTATGCGAATGATCGCTAATGATCTGATAGATATTGCTGAACGTAAGGGCTTTATTCCAACGCCCGACACTGCTAGTAAACGCGCCATGGATCGCTTCGTTACACAACACCACCTGCACATTATTGCAGGGTTACGAATTACCGGCCCGGCCGTCGGCTAAGGCGCTGCAATGCGCGCCGCCGAAGGACCGGGACCCTTTCTGATGCCAGATGGGCGATAAGCCTGTCCTCTCCTAATTGATGATGGCGCGACGATCCGCGCCTTGCCTCTACGGATCCGTAAAGCGATGACCGATACGACTACCCGCGATTACTCAGAAACCCTGAACCTGCCGAAAACCGATTTCCCGATGCGTGCCGGGCTTCCCAAGAAAGAGCCGGAGATCATCAAAAAGTGGCAGGAGATGAACCTTTACAAAAAGCTGCGAGAACAGTCGGCTGGCAAGGACAAGTTCCTGCTGCATGATGGTCCTCCCTATGCCAACGGCAACATCCATATCGGCCATGCACTCAACAAGACGCTGAAAGACATGGTCACCCGCTCCATGCAGATGCTGGGGTATGACAGCAACTATGTTCCGGGTTGGGACTGCCACGGCCTACCAATTGAGTGGAAAATCGAAGAACAATACCGCTCCAAGGGCAAGAACAAGGACGAAGTGCCAATCAACGAGTTCCGGCAAGAATGCCGCGACTTCGCGGAGCACTGGATCAATGTTCAGCGCGAGGAATTCAAACGCCTTGGCATTGAGGGTGACTGGGACAACCCGTATCTGACCATGCGCTTTGAAAGCGAGGCGATCATCGCCAATGAGCTGATGAAGTTCGCCATGTCCGGCCAGCTGTATCGCGGCTCCAAGCCGGTCATGTGGTCGGTCGTTGAAAAGACCGCTTTGGCAGAAGCAGAAATCGAATACCACGACTATCAGTCCGATCAGATCTGGGTGAAATTCCCGATCGTGGAGGCGGGTGGAACGGACGAAGCTGCAACTGAACAGCTGCTTGATGCGTCTGTCGTCATCTGGACGACCACACCTTGGACGATCCCGGGCAATCGTGCGGTCTGTTTCTCGTCAAAGATCAACTATGGTCTTTACGAAGTGACCCAAGACGGTCTGCCGGACGACAACTGGGTGCAGAAGGGCGACTTGCTGGTTTTGGCCGATGCTCTGGCTGCAGATGTCTTCAAGCACGCCCGGATCGAGGAGTTCAGGAAAGTGCGGGCCGTTGAGGCTAACGAGCTTGCGACCGCCACACTCGCGCACCCTTATCGGGACCTTGACCTTGGCGGTTATCAGTATGACGTGCCGGTTCTTGATGGCGACCACGTGACGGATGATGCCGGTACGGGCTTTGTTCACACCGCTCCAAGCCACGGCGCAGATGACTTTGAAATCTGGATGTCGAGTACCCAGCACCTTCAGGACCGCGGGATCGATACAGCCATCCCTTTCACAGTCGCTGATGATGGTTTCTACACCAAGGACGCGCCGGGTCTGGAAGGCAATCAGGTCATCACGCACAAAGGTGAAAAAGGCAAAGCGAACAAGTCCAATATCGAATACCTGAAGCAGTCAGGCAATTTGATCGGCCTTGGCCGCTTGAAGCACCAATATCCGCATTCCTGGCGTTCCAAGAAGCCAATCATCTTCCGCAACACGCCCCAATGGTTTGTCTATATGGACCGCGACCTGAAGGGTGAAGGCGATACTCTGCGGGCCCGCGCTCTGAACGCGATTGACGAGACACGCTTTGTTCCAACAGGCGGACAAAAGCGCCTGCGCTCAATGATCGAAAACCGGCCGGATTGGGTTCTCTCCCGCCAACGCGCCTGGGGCGTGCCGATCAGCGTGTTTGTGGATCCTGATACTGGTGAAGTTCTGAGGGACGAAGCCGTCAACAAGCGCATCTATGATGCTTTCGTTGCCGAGGGTGCAGACGCCTGGTTTGCGGAGGGCGCAAAAGAACGCTTCCTCGGGTCTGACCATGATCATGCCAAGTGGCACATGGTCATGGACATTCTGGATGTCTGGTTCGATTCCGGCTCAACACATGCGTTCTGCATGGAGCAACGCGAAGACCTCAACCCGAACCGCAAGGGCCTCGGCGGTAAGGACTATGTCCTCTATCTTGAAGGCTCCGACCAGCACCGGGGTTGGTTCCACTCATCCCTTCTGGAAAGCTGTGGCACCCGCGGTCATGCACCCTATGACGCAGTTCTGACCCATGGCTTCACGATGGCAGAAGACGGGCGCAAAATGTCGAAGTCGCTCGGCAATCAAGTGTTCCCGCAGGACATCATCAAGCAGTATGGGGCGGACATCCTCCGCTTGTGGGTCGCTTCTACGGATTCTTGGGAAGATCAGCGACTGGGTCAGGAAATCATCAAGACCAATGTCGACAGCTATCGCAAGCTGCGCAACACCCTGCGCTGGATGCTCGGGTCTCTGGCCCATGCGACTGGTGAAGAGGTTGCCTTTGACGACATGCCAGAGCTTGAACGCTTGATGCTGCACCGCTTGTCCGAGCTGGACCAGATGGTTCGACAGGGCTATCAGGATTTCGACTATAAAAAGGTATTCCACCAGCTCTTTACGTTCATGACGGTTGAGTTGTCCGCCTTCTATTTCGACGTCCGAAAGGACGCGCTTTATTGCGACCCGGCCTCATCGGTCCGGCGCAAGGCATCGCTGTTTGTCATCGACAAGCTGTTTAACTGCCTCGTCACGTGGCTCGCCCCGATGCTGCCGTTCACGATGGAAGAAAGCTGGTGGGAAAGAAATGGCGGACAAAGCTCCGTTCATATGCAGCTGTTCCCGGACGTACCAGCAAACTGGCGTGATGAGCAACTTGCCGCCAAATGGACCAAGATCAAAACGGTTCGCCGTGTGATCACCGGTGCTTTGGAGATTGAACGTCGGGAAAAACGAATCGGTTCGTCTTTAGAAGCCCATCCGATTGTTCACGTGACGGATGCAGAGCTGATGGCGGCACTGGACGGACAGGACATGGCAGATATCGCCATCACCAGCCAGCTGACGCTGTCTTCCGATGAAGCGCCGGCTGACGCGTTTACGCTGGATGATACTGGCGGCGTTGCCGTTGTTCCGGGTCTGGCTGAGGGACAAAAATGTGCTCGTTCCTGGAAAATCCTTCCAGAGGTCGGATCTGACGCAGACTATCCGGAGGTCACGCTTCGGGATGCAAATGCCTTGCGTGAATGGGACGCAGGCCATAAGGCGGATTGACCTGCTGATGCGCACCAATGATACGCACACCCCGACACCGAATTCTGTGGTATGGGGGCCGCTCAGCGGATTTGTGCTGACAGTAGCCCTGATCGGTCTTGTGATTGATCAGGGGGCCAAACTCTGGCTGCTTTATTCCGTTGATCTCGGCAGCACCGGTCCTTACCGGTTGTTGCCGGTTCTGGATATCGTATTGGTATGGAACAGGGGCATCTCCTACGGGCTGTTCCAGCAATATAGCGATTTGGGCCGTTGGCTTCTGGCAGGATTAACGGTTGTTGCGACAATTGCGCTTTGGATCTGGTCTGTCAGGACGCTCGACAAGTTTGTCGCACTGGCGTTGGCATTGATCATCGGCGGGGCGCTTGGGAACGGCTTTGATCGCATCTACCATGGAGCTGTCGTGGATTTTATCCATTTCCACGTGGGAACGTTCTCCTGGTATGTCTTCAACTTGGCGGATGTCTGGATTGTGGCAGGTGTCATCGGACTTTTGTTCGATAGCTTCTTCAGAAGTCCCAATTCCGCCGCAAAATAGCGTTTCACTGCAATCCGTGATAAGGCCTTGGGCCGGTAGAGTAAAAATCGAGGGTATCTGCGGTGCTGCGGACCAAAATGAAGTCAATCAAGAACTGTGTCCTGTTACTGTCCTGCCTTGGGCTCGCAGCGTGTCAGGCTGCTGACGGAATATCTCAAGCGCCTGATATTGCGTTGGTCAACGGTTTGATGTCTGGCCTTGGTGCTGTTGATCCAAACGAAAAACCGATTGACTACAAACCGCGTGCGCCACTTGCCATGCCAGCCAAAATGGATGCCTTACCGCAGCCTGAAACCGAAGTTGCTGCGAACAATTCGGGCAATTGGCCGACGAAGGAAGGCAACCGGGAGTTCGAAGAACTCAAGGAAGTTTACGCCAAGTCGAACGGGACAGAGCGCCTGACACCGGATCAGATGCGTGGCTTTACAATTTCAAATGTTGATTCCCGCGAACGCCGCACGGCACAGGATGCTCGTGAAGCGGAACTTGGTGAAGGCGCAGTGATGACCCGTCAGGAGCTGGCGAGCGGCCATCGCAGCAATGTGACCGAGGAAACTGTTTCTATTGAAAGCCGCCTGCAGCGGAAATATCTGACCGAACCGCCAACCGCATATAACGAGCCCTCCGCTGCCGCACCGGTTCCAGAAATCGTTCGTGTTGAGAAAACGAAAGAAGAATCCGCGCTCGACAACAGCTTGGTTGACATGCGCTGTCTGGAAGAAACAGGTGGCAGCTGCCGCCGGAATCGCCAGTAACGTGGTGCTTTAAGTTCACGAAAAAGGGCTGCCCACTACCGGCAGCCCTTTTTGGTTCAGGGCATTTGTCCATCACTTGTTGGAAAATGACAAACAATTAATGCAGCTACCGCCGGATGTGGCCCTATATAAATGATTGAATGCAGGATGCTGATCCGGCGCAAACTGCACATTTGACATTCAAAGGGATGCAATGCCGATGTTTCTGCCCCACGCCCGCTTTCCCAAACTTGCCGCCTTATGTCTAGGCGCCAGCCTTGTCGGCGCTGTCCCGGTGACAGCCAAGGAGCCTTCTCAGCCCCCCGGTCTCGAACTGTCGTCTCTCAAGTTTGCTCCCGGCCTTGAGCAATTCACGCTCGACAACGGTCTTGAAATTGTCGTTATCCCGGACCACCGGGCTCCAGTTGTCACTCACATGATCTGGTACAAGGTGGGTGCAGCGGATGAACCGGAAGGCCAATCAGGTGTGGCGCACTTTCTTGAGCACCTGATGTTCAAGGGCACAACGAACAATCCCGATGGTGCTTTTTCAAAGCTCGTGGCCGAGATTGGTGGTCAGGAGAATGCCTTCACCAGCGCAGACTATACGGCTTATTTCCAAAAGGTCGGCAAAGAACATCTTGCCTTGATGATGGAGATGGAAGCGGACCGAATGCAAAATCTGATCCTGAGCGATGAAGTGGTCAAGCCGGAACGGGATGTTGTTTTGGAAGAGCGCCGCTCACGCGTCGATACCCAGCCGGGTGCGCGTTTGGGTGAAGCCATGAATGCCATCACATTTGTGAACCACCCATACGGCTCGCCGATTATCGGATGGCAGAGCGAAATTGAGGCGCTGAACAAAGACGCCGCTCTTGCCTTTTATGATCGGTTCTACACTCCAAACAATGCCATCTTGATTGTCGCGGGTGATGTAGAACCAGCAGATGTGTTGGCTGCTGCCAAAGAAACCTACGGCAAGGTGCAACGCCGTGCAGAACCCGGTGAACGCCTTCGGCCAAGTGAACCGTCGCTGTCAGGCATCCGGCGGACTGAGCTTCAAGATCCTCGGGTGCGCCAAGAGCAAATAAGCAAGATCCGCGTGGTTCCCAGTGAGACCCGCGCCGCGGACAAGGAAGCAGAAGCGCTTGAGCTCCTCTCCTACATCTTGGGTGGCACTTCCAACAGTCACCTCTACAAGGCGCTGGTCCTCGACAAGAAAACTGCTCTGAGCACAGGTAGTTATTATCAAAGCACCGCTCTGGATTACGGGCGGTTTGGAATTTACGCCACTCCCCGTCCCGGTGTCTCTTTGGAAGAAATGGAGGCGCAAGTCGGTGAAGTTGTTTCCAATCTTCTCGCCAACGGGATTTCTGAAGAAGACCTCGCCCGCGCAAAGCGCAGCATGATTGCCTCTACCGTGTATGCCCAAGATAGCCAAAGTTCGCTTGCCCGGATTTTTGGCACCGCCTTGACCACTGGCCTGACTGTAGAAGACGTCCAATCCTGGCCGCAGCGCATTCAGGCGGTCACCGTGCAAGATGTGATGGCTGCAGCAAATGCCCATCTCGTTCGTGACCCTGTAATTGGCTACCTCCGCAAACCGGCTGAGACTCAAACAGAAGAGAAATCATAAGCCATGGCATTTTCAATTGCACTTCGGCAGACCTTTATGTCTGCTATGGTCGGCGTTGGCCTTCTCATTTCTGCAAGCATTGCAGCGCATGCTGTTGAGGTTCAAAAGGTCACCAGTGCGGGCGGCATCGAAGCCTGGCTGGTTGAAGACCACACAATCCCGCTGATTGCAGTCAATTTTTCCTTTGACGGTGGGACTGCGCAGGACCCGGATGGTCAGGAAGGTCTTACCCGCCTGTTGTCTTCAGCTCTGGATGAGGGTGCTGGCGATATGACGGCAGCTGAGTTCAAGACAAGACTGGAAGACCTGTCCGTTTCAATCGGCTTCAGTGCTGATCGTGATCGTTTTTACGGCACACTGCGCACCCTAACGCCGACGCGCGATGAAGCATTTGCGTTGCTTCGCTTGGCCATGACCGAACCTCGCTTTGAAGAGGAAGGCATTGAGCGAATCAAGGCGCGAATGCTGAGCGGGATCAAGCGTCAGGAAACGGACCCGAATTCCATTGCAGGCAAGGCACTCGTGGCAAGTCTCTTTTCCGGTCACACTTATGAGCGCCACAGCGGCGGAACTGAAGCAAGTCTCCCCAACCTCTCCCGCGACGGTTTGGACAACCAACGCAAACGGATTTTGACCAAGGACACGCTTCATGTTGGCGTTGTCGGTGCTATCGATGCAGATTCGCTCGCCACATTGTTGGACAAAACGTTCGGATCATTGGCGGAAAAAGGAAATCTGACCGACATCAAGGACGTCACTCCTGCGATTGGCGAGCGCATTGCCAAAACCCTTGATGTTCCGCAAACCTCAATTCTCATGACGCTTGAAGGATTGAAACGGGACGACCCCGACTTCATTCCGGCGTTTGTGATGAACCACATTCTGGGCGGCGGAACCTTCACATCCTGGATGTTCGAAGAAGTGCGTGAAAAACGTGGGCTGACTTATAGCGTTGGGACGTCCCTTGCGCCGTATGAGCACACAGGTTTGCTAATGGCGTCCGCATCCACCCGGCCTGACCGCGCGGATGAAGCCGTCGATGTCATGCTGGCCCAGTTGGAAAAAATGGGAACTGTGGGCCCAACGCAAGAAGAGCTGGACAGCGCCAAGCGCTTTTTGACCGGGTCTTACGCACTTCGCTTTGACAGTTCAGGCAAAATTGCCAGCCAGCTCGTTGGTTTGCAAAACGCGGATCTTGGCATCGACTATTTCGATACCCGCAATTCCAAGGTCGAAGCGGTCTCGCTGGAAGACATCAAACGGGTTGCCAAACGGTTGCTGGAAAACAAGACGCCAACAATCGTGACTGTTGGCCCTAATCCCGGACAGTAACAGACCCAGCCATAGCTGAACAATATAAGGGGCGTCCACACTGTGGCAGCCCCTTTTATTTTTATCAGCGATTACAGCAGAAGTGAAAACTGCTTTTACTCGGCAGCGCGTTGACGGCGCGGAGCTGGGGCTGGAGCGCCTTGCAGAACCTCGGCGCGTACAGGGCGCGGCGGTGAGAACAAGTTCCCCTGCGCCAACGAAATTTCAAAGTCGAGCAACTCCAGAACCTGAGACTCAGTCTCGACGTGGTTCGGGATAAGTTCCATCCCATAGCGATGCAGCAAATCGCCAAAATCAGAGGGATGAATGTGACCATGATTGGTCTCACGCCGACCAATCAGATAATCCGCATGAAGTTTGGCGTATTTGAAGCCCTGCTGCGCCAAAGTCTTGAAGTCCATCTTCATGTCGGTAATGCCGTCGATGGAAAAGTGGAAGCCGAGGTCCGAGAGTGCGCGCAGACTTTCATGCTCGAGTGCGCCCATCTCCGCAACCTCAGCCTGACGAAACTCAAAGATCAGAACGTCAGCAAAGTTGCGATTGTTCTTCACGAATTCAAGGAACCCAGGAAAGAACGTGTCATCGACAAGTGACAGAGACGAGATGTTACAAAACAGGGCCGAGTTTTTGTTGCGCGACGTCAAACGGCGGATCACCTGGATCGACCGGAACAGCAGCAGATTATCGATGCGTGCGATCAACCCGGAGCGAACTGCCTCTGGCAGGAAAACAGCTGCCTCGATCATTTCACCTTGTGAATCCCGCAAGCGCGTAAACGCCTCGTAAAAACGAACCTGACGCTGCGGCAGCGTGACTATCGGCTGGAGGTGAAGCTCGACGCGATTGGCGTTCAAAGCTGAATTGATAAGCTCCCGCATGGCCGGGTCGGGAGGTTGCCGTTTTTGCCGCGGAGCTGGTTCCGGCATTGAAGGAGCGCCAAATTCATCAGCTCTCGTATCCGCATAGTGTTGGCGCTCTTCGCCGGACGGTTCGCTCCAATCCGTGGCACGACGACGGGGAGTGTCTTCATATTCTGATTGGGCAGGATGCTCTGCTCTGCGAACCTCTTGGCGTTCTTGATAATCCCGGTCTTGTGGATACGCAGTGGTTCGTTCAGGCGAGAATTGGCGCGGCTGATCCGCACGAGGAGACTGTGGCGGCTCCTGATACTGCAATTGCGGTGTGTGGGACTGAGGCGGCAGTGCGGGTTGCTCTTCGACCCGCGTTTCCAGATCAGCCATGGCCTCGGCCATCTGCTTGACCAAAGTGCCAAGCACTTCAACTTCCGCAAAGATCGGATCGATTTCGGCTCGCGTCCGATGCGGGATCGCATTTTCCACACCGCTCAGTCGGCCTTCCAGGTTGCCAAGGTCCTCATCGACATCCGCCAGTCGATCTTCCAATCGATCCACTGCCTCGCCCACGGCGCTGCGGTCGCGGCTACGACCAATGAGCAGATGCACAACGATCATGGTGCACAAGAGAGCAAGCGACAGCGAGGCTGCCTCGCCAAACGGGCGCCCAAACTGGAACATCATGATTGCAGCAACGGACACTGCAATGATGCCCATGCAGGAAACTATAAAAATGGTCGCGGTGCGCCCCATCGTCACTCAACACTTTCGGCCCGAATCAAATTGCAAGTGTTAATCATGCCTTAAACAGGGCGAAGTTCCGACTCCCTCGCGAAGAACTGCGAAAAAATGGCAGGTTTGTCCCCTACATAAAGGGGCGTGATGCGAAAAATACGGATACTACCTGAATGAAATGCAATAATTTTTACGCAACTTCACTTTGCGTTCAAGATTTACTCTTTTCAATCTGCGCTAAGTACATTTACGTAATATTAACGGTCAGACTTCGGTAGCGTTGAGTCAATCAGCGCAAATGAACAGGGGGTTAGTCGAATGACCAAGGCTGGACACGTCATACAACTACCGCAAAAACGGGCTGGTTCGGAACTTAAACCTTTACCCGACGCCGAAGCCCCTAAACAACTTGCGGATGACGTTCTGCCACAAGGTTCGACGACATCTGAATCCGAGGCCAGCTCTCCTTCTTCTGGAAAGTGGGATCCGAGCAAAGGCGAGCGGCGTAACCTATCAACACGCCCTTGGGCCACTATTCCTTCCGAGCGCCGTCGGGCTTCCGACAATGTTGAAGGCACAGAACCTGATGCTCCAACCGATGATCAGGTTCGGACAGCATTAAAAAATATTCTTACGAGCGCGGAATTCAGCTCCGTACCGCAGCTGCGTGCCTTTTTGAACTACGTTGTCTGCGCTGTGCTCGACAGGCGTGTGGACGAGATCAAGGGATACACTATCGCTGTAGAAGCTTTAGGGCGGGATCCGTCTTTCAATCCCGTTACAGATCCGATTGTCCGCGTAGAAGCAGCTCGACTACGCCGTCGGCTGAGCGACTTTTATGAGGGGAGTGGAAACACCGCCCCCCTGCGGATTACGATCCCCAAGGGAAGCTACGTTCCCGATATTTCGCTTCACATGATACCGAACCAAATGGAACAATCTCAGGTTCCTCACTCCGCAGCTCAAGCGGCGCCTGAGGCTCCCACGGCATCAATGATCGGTGACGATTGTGCAAAACCGGCGATTTCCGCTGGACAGATCGCATCTTCAACGACCGCTGAGAAACCTGCTGTCGAGGCTTTTTTGCAGCGGCACATTGTGTCTATTGCATGTCTGGCAAGTTTTTTACTTGGTTTTGTAATCGGTAGACTCTGAAAGATTTCAGAAACTTAAACCGCTCACAGGGTTGTCTTTTGTGTTTCTCAAAACGCAAATGACAACCCTTTGTTTACCCTGTTCGGCGAATTATCTCCTTGAGTTAGTCAACAGCATCGATTCTCGATAAAGCTGTTTGAGCGACGGGGGATGCCCAGAAATGGGAAGTAATTTGGGCCAAGGACGGCCCGTCATTGTGCGTGTTCTTGATGCCTCTTATTCCGAGGCCAGCCGTACGGCTGCAGTCAGTGCCAAACTCTCTTTGGAATGTGCTGATCCGCAAATCTACACCGATGTCGCGGATTGCTTGAAAGATCTGGCCGGCCAAAACACTGATGTCTTGATCCTTGATCTGGAAGCGGTTGGAAGTGATGAGGGGCTTGAGCCCTTTGCAGTTCGCAGTCCATCCGCGGTCATCATCGCAGTGTCTTCACAAGGGTCAGTGTCGCGAGCTGTTTCGGCCATGCGATCTGGCGCACATGATTTCCTGACGAAACCCTTCTCCCTTGATGCGCTTGCCAACAAAGTCTCTTTTCAACTGGACCAACGTCCGGCTTTGAAATCCGATTTGCTCCCGACTTCTGAAGATCAGGTAGATTTAGACACCCATCCCATCATTGTGGGCTCGGCAGAGGCTGGGTTCGCGCCCCGAGCCCCCAATAATTCGTCCGGTCAAACGCGTCTGATTGGCTCTTCACCTTCAATCCAAAAGGTGTATGAGCAAATCCAGCGCATGGCACCGTCTCAAGCACCAGTTTTCATAACTGGGGAATCTGGTACGGGAAAAGAACTCTGCGCCAATGCCATCCACGATCTGTCGGACCGGGAAGGCAAACCGTTTGTGACCTTGAACTGCGCGGCCATACCCAGGGATCTCATTGAAAGTGAGATATTCGGATATGTCCGTGGAGCGTTTACCGGAGCGACCGACAATCGGGCTGGCGCTGCAGAACAAGCCGCTGGCGGAACGCTTTTTCTGGACGAGATCGGCGAAATGGACCTCATGCTACAAAGCAAGTTGCTCCGTTTTCTGCAAACCGGCACCTTTCAGCGCCTTGGGGACACGGTCGCCCGGCAAGTCGATGCTCGCATCATCTGCGCCACCAACCGCGACCCACTTGAAGAGATAAACGCAGGCCGGTTCCGGGAAGACCTTTATTATCGGCTGCACGTTTTACCCATCCAGCTACCGCCTTTGCGGGAGCGCCGGGAGGACATTGTTCCCCTCGCCCTCTCCTTCCTGATGAAGTATTCGGCAGAGGAATGTCGTGGCTTCAAGGGATTTGACGCAGACGCGGAAGCCCGCCTGCTCAGTTATCCATGGCCGGGAAATGTCCGGCAGCTTGAAAACACGATCCGGCAGATTGTGGTGATGAATGAAGGTGCGTCCATTACGTTCGACATGCTTCCACTCATGATCCGGGATTCTTCCGCCCGCGCCTCGCAATCCTTGATCGATTTTTCTCGTGAACGTGCCCGTCCAGCGCCTGCGCAGCGCGCGTTCGGAACCATCGAGCCGCTCTGGGCTCAAGAGCGCAGAATTATCGAGGATGCGCTGACGGCCTTTAACGGAAACATTGCCATGGCTGCTGCCGCTTTGGAAATAAGTCCATCCACGATCTATCGAAAGCGCCAGTCTTGGGAAGCGCGTAGCGTTTAGCGACCTTATGTCTAAACCATAACCTGCTCAAATTCTTGTGTCTTTGATCCAAGCGGTCTATACCGCAGCTCAAATGACATATGACACACTGCGCCAACGCGCAGGTCGAGGGGTTTGCGGATGCAAATTGGGGTAATGGGCTTCACAAAACTGTCTCTGGGAATGTTGATCGTTGCGGCTGGCACAACAGTGTCCATGGCTGCTGATACTGCTGCTCCCAGTTTTCCCAAACCTGCAGCCCCGCTTTCGGACGCGACGACAGCCCTCGTCAAGACATGGGCGTCGGCCCCACTCGGCTTTACCAAGGCCCTTTTTGTTAAAGGCCCTGCCTCAGGTTTTGGGCAATATGAACCGCGCGCGGCTTCCGCTTTCTCCGCTGATGAGGTGATGCACGTATATGTCGAACCCGTTGCCTTTGGCCTGAGCGAAGCTGAGGGAACCTATTCCTACGCTTTGTCAGCCGGGTTCCGGCTGCTCAATCCGACCGGACAAGTGCTCGCAGAAAACACCGACTTTGCTCGCTTTGAAAATGAAGCGCGCAGCCCACGGCGTGAACTCTCAACGTCCATGAGTTTTCAGTTTTCTGGACTTCCGGGCGGCGAGTATACTCTGGCGCTGGATATCACTGATCAAGTCAGTGAAAAGTCGGCTGAAATTCTGCTGCCATTTGCAATCACCTCTGAAGATCAGCAATAAGTTCTCGGCTGCGAGCCGATAGACTGCAGCAAAATGTGCCTGATCTGACTTTCGGGCGATCTTGCGTCCATCGACCAAGACGTCGCCAGCTGCAGAAATTGTGATTTCCAACCATTGACAAAGGTCGCTGCGGTTCATAAATCCTATGTCGTTAGCACTCGCCATTAGGGAGTGCTAACAGTCATGGACAGCGTGTTCATGGCTTTCAAACCATATCATCATGCTTCGCACGCTGCCAATTATGGTGTGGGGCGTGCCCATGAGAGGATACAGTCAAATGGCATTTCGTCCGCTGCACGATCGTGTCGTTGTTCGCCGCGTAGATTCCGAAGAGAAGACCGCTGGCGGCATCATCATTCCGGACACCGCAAAAGAGAAGCCGCAAGAAGGTGAAATCGTTGCTGTAGGCAACGGCGCTCGCGATGACTCTGGCAACGTTGTTGCTCTCGACGTCAAAGCTGGCGATCGCGTTCTGTTCGGCAAGTGGTCCGGCACAGAAGTCAAGATCGATGGTGAAGACCTCCTGATCATGAAGGAATCCGACATCATGGGTGTGATCGCCTAATCGGCATCCCCTTTTGTCAATCCAAAGTTCCAATTCTAATTAAGTGAGACGATAAAATGGCTGCGAAGGACGTAAAGTTCTCCTCTGACGCCCGTGAGCGCATGCTGCGCGGTGTCGATACCCTCGCAAACGCTGTGAAGGTAACCCTTGGCCCTAAAGGCCGTAACGTTGTTCTGGACAAAGCCTTCGGCGCTCCTCGGATCACCAAAGACGGTGTTTCTGTTGCCAAGGAAATCGAACTGGAAGACAAGTTCGAGAACATGGGCGCACAAATGGTGCGTGAAGTTGCCTCCAAGACCAACGACATCGCTGGTGACGGCACAACCACTGCAACTGTTCTGGCTCAGTCCATCGTCAAGGAAGGTGCCAAGGCAGTTGCTGCTGGCATGAACCCGATGGACCTGAAGCGCGGCGTTGACCTTGCTGCTGCTGAAGCTGTGAAGGCACTTGAAGCTGCTTCCAAGACCATCACCACTTCTGAAGAAGTTGCTCAGGTTGGCACCATCTCCGCAAACGGCGACGTTCAGGTCGGCGCTGACATTGCTGAAGCGATGCAGAAAGTTGGCAACGAAGGCGTTATCACCGTCGAAGAAGCCAAGTCTCTGGAAACCGAACTCGAAGTCGTTGAAGGCATGCAGTTCGACCGTGGCTACCTGTCTCCTTACTTCGTGACCAACACGGAAAAGATGCTGGCTGACCTCGAAAAGCCATACATCCTTCTGCACGAGAAGAAGCTGTCCAACCTTCAGGCCATGCTTCCGATCCTTGAGTCTGTTGTTCAGTCTTCCCGTCCGCTTCTCATCATCGCTGAAGATGTTGAAGGGGAAGCTCTGGCAACTCTCGTTGTCAACAAGCTACGCGGCGGTCTGAAGATTGCTGCTGTCAAGGCTCCTGGCTTCGGCGACCGCCGCAAGGCAATGCTCGAAGACATCGCGATCCTGACCGGCGGCACAGTCATCTCCGAAGACCTCGGCATCAAGCTGGAAAACGTTACCCTCGACATGCTCGGCACTGCCGAAAAGGTCAACATCACCAAAGAAAACACCACCATTGTTGATGGTGCTGGTGAGAAGCCTGACATCGAAGGCCGCGTTGCACAGATCAAGGCTCAGATCGAAGAAACCACTTCCGATTACGACCGTGAGAAGCTGCAAGAGCGTCTTGCCAAGCTCGCTGGCGGTGTTGCAGTGATCCGCGTTGGCGGTGCAACCGAAATCGAAGTGAAAGAGAAAAAAGATCGCGTTGACGATGCTCTGAATGCAACCCGCGCTGCCGTTGAAGAAGGTATCGTACCGGGTGGTGGTACTGCGCTCCTGCGTGCGAAGAAGGCTGTTGAAGGTCTTGCTTCCGACAACGCTGACATTGCAGCTGGTATCAAGATCGTTCTGCGCGCTCTGGAAGCTCCGATCCGTCAGATCGCTGAAAACGCTGGTGTTGAAGGCTCCATCGTTGTTGGCAAGATCCAGGAAAACGACGACACAACTTTCGGCTTCAACGCTCAGACCGAAGAGTTCGTCAACATGATCGAAGCTGGTATCATCGACCCGACCAAGGTTGTGCGTACTGCTCTTCAGGACGCAGCTTCTGTCGCTGGCCTGCTCATCACCACCGAAGCAATGGTTGCTGAACTTCCTAAGAAGGAAGCTGCTGCACCGGCTGCTCCGGACATGGGCGGTATGGGCGGCATGGGCTTCTAAGAAGCCCAAAGCTAACGCGTTACGAAAGGGCGGCCCTCGGGTCGCCCTTTTTTGTTGTTCCGGCCACTATCATCCAAGTCTCAACGAGTTCGCGTTCGCACTAGGTCGCAAAAAGGCGGCTGGATAGCCGCCTTTGAGTGTTTGGAATGCAGACTTCGTCTCAATCCCGCGCAGGGATGTTGATGGCCTTTTGGCTCGCTGGACGGTTTGCGCAGGCCTCATACCACCGCATTACATTTTTGCGTGCTCCGAGGTCCACCTGATCGGCTGCTTCATAGAAGCCGTTGATCGTGCCCACCCACGGCCATGAGGCAATGTCCGCAATCGAGTAGTTGGACCCGGTGATGTAGTCCCGCCCTTCCAGGTGCTGGTCCAGGACACGCAGTAGGCGCTTTACTTCATCCCGGTACCGTTCAAATGGGCGGCGATCTTCATAGTCCTTGCCGGCAAACTTGTGAAAGAACCCGAGTTGGCCAGACATCGGTCCAAAACCACCCATCTGCCACATCAGCCACTGGATCGCTTCATTCCGTTCAGCTCCATCCTTAGCGAGGAGTTTTCCGAACTTGTCTGCCAAATAGATCAGGATTGCACCAGATTCCCAAAGCCCAAGCGGTTCGCCGTTTGGTCCGTTGGGATCAATGATTGCCGGAATTTTGTTATTCGGGTTAAGCGACAAGAATTCCGGGCTGGTCTGATCGTTGCTACCGAAATCCACCAGATGCGGCTCATAAGGCAATCCAGTTTCCTCGAGCATGGCGGAAACCTTGATGCCGTTTGGTGTTGGCAAAGAATAAAGCTGGATGCGATCCGGATATTGGGCGGGCCACTTTCGGGTGATTTGAAAATCGGTCAATGCGGGCATGGATGTCTTTCACGGTTTTGAGTGGGCGGACTTAAGCACCGAAGCGCCTCTTATTCTCACTCACCTCAGTTAAGTGCTAACTCAGCTATTTAAACCATCGGGATGTACCGATAAGGAATTTATTTCCCATACCGCACCCACGACCCAATCCTGTGCTATAGACCCGCACAAATAAGAAACCCGAACCCGGCAGAAATCCCATGTCGTCTACGAATGAAGAGCGTCTGGAGAACCTTGAAATCGATCTGGCTCACGCCAATCACACGATAGACGAGCTGAATACAGTGGTCATTGAGCAAGGACGTCAAATCGACCGCCTAACCCGCAAGCTGATACAGATGACCGATCAGATTGAAGATCTTATCGAAAATTCTGTTTCCGCCCCTGCGAACCAGAAACCGCCACACTATTGAGCTTTTGTTCAGGCCGTAACTTTGCCGTTTAAATTTAAAGGCGAGAAAAGTGACTATTGCGCCCAATCTCAAGTCATGGCATAAGACCCGCTTCATCAAGAGAAGGGCTGGCGCCCTCGCCAACCTGCCAACCGGGCAAGGTGGTTTCCGCACTCGGGATGTGGCTGTGCCGGAATTTCTGGTTTCAGCAACCAAGCGGTTCTTCCGAAAATGCGCCAGTTCTCCTCGGGCAACCGATGGAGGATTATATGTCTAAACTGCAAAACACTGAATTCGTTCAGCCCCATCCACCAAGCTCGTTCAAATCGGTGGAACTGGCTCAAAATATCGGCGACGACGCTTGGATAGAGGCCGCCGAAAATTGCCTTTTAACAAAATTCGATAGCCTGCGTATTCTCGGTGGTCTTCCAAAAAACCTGCCACCACTATCGCGGACGGAGTTGATTTCGCGCCTGTCCGATTTGCTCTCGCTTTGGAGTGACGGCTGCGGCCACGCTATCGATGAGCGCCTGTTCGCTGATGTTTTGGCGCGCCGCCGCAACTAAAAACAATCACCAAACCCACTCTGGATCTCAGTCGGGCCTTGGTGGGGCTTCGCGTGGAACTGTGCGCGGACGACCGTCATCATCAATAGCCACCATGGTGAACTTCGCTTCGGTGACTTTCTCCCGATGACCAAAACGATGGCGTAAGGCCCACGCCTCGATCCATATTTCCATCGATGTGTTACCGACACGAATAATGCTGCTGTAAACGCATAAAACATCGCCAACATGAACTGGGCGAATGAACTTCATCTTGTCGACAGCGATGGTCACGACACGGCCCGCTGCTCTTTGGCCGGAGGCAATTCCGCCTGCAAGGTCCATTTGCGACAGCACCCAGCCGCCGAAAATGTCGCCGTTTGCATTGGTGTCGGCCGGCATGGCCATGGTTCTGAGGGTTAGCTCACCTGTCGGGCTTTCTTCGGCCAAGACATCTTCTCCCGTTACAACTTTCACAAACCTTATCGGCTCGCCGGGATCAGAAAAAGGCACTCAGGCGAAGAATATCATCATACCAACCATTATCCAGAGCGGCATGGGGGCAGCGATCCAGATCAAAAAAACGGGCAGGTATTGCATCAACTTGTTGGCTCGTTTCATTGAACAGCGCCTCCCATAGTGGTTTGAACTTCCCAGATTGTGAGGACAATGCCGGCGATAATGGCCAGTTTGGCGTTTTGAACCAACAGACGGGCTGCACCATGAAGACGCGGCACTGGCGCGCCCTTTCCATCCAGATACATGGAGGTCATCATAGTCAGGAACGCGACGAACCAGAAAACTACAAAGCCTTCTGCAAATAGGACAACGACTTCAAGCATGGCGCGCTCCTGATAGGCATTTGATAGATGACAGCTCTGGCGGTGGCGCAGACCCTGGTGTTCCGAACATTGCAAGCCAAAGGCTTTGGGCAATGCGCTCTGCTGTTGCGATGATTTCACCGGCTGACTCGGGTTCAAAAAGCTCTGACGCAACTGGTCTGAAGACACTCAGCCATTCATGGAAGTCGTCGCCAATGATTTCCTTGAGCTTGAGATGCGCCGGCACGGGTTTGCCCTTATAGGCGCCGTTTTTGAGCAAAACGGCTTGCCAGAACAACACCATTTTCCGCAGATGCTCATCCCATTTACCTTCAAGTCGGCGCTGGAAAATTGGCCCAAGACGCGGATGTGTCTGGATTGTCGTGTAAAACACGGTCACCAATTGTGTGATGCTATCTTCCGTTATGACCGCATGGCGAACCGCTGGTTCTCCAGTCGAATGAACAGGTTCAAAACAGGCGCTTTCCAGTTTGAAAGACATCTTCTTCTCTAATATTCATTTTATTTGCATCTTTTATATGTCAGCACAACGTCATAAAATCAACATCTAATATGAATATTTTATTGGTGACTCATGCGCCTCAGCCAAGCCAGCGACTTTGCACTCAGAATCCTGATCTATTTGGGACAGACAAGAGAACCACAAACCGTGGACAAACTGACGTCCCGGCTCCGTCTTTCGAAGTCTCACCTGATGAAATTGGTCGCGCAATTAGCTCGGCTGGACCTCGTGGAAACAACGCGTGGTCGCGGCGGGGGCATTCTTCTCAAAGCGAACCCTGAAACCATCCGGATTGGAGATGTGGTCCGCAGCTTTGAGACCGATTTGGGTGTTGTGGCTTGCCTGAAACAAGAGCCCACTGAGTGTGTTTTCCTGCCCCGTTGCGCCCTGAAACAGACGATGGCGGGGGCAGCAGATGCTTTTCTGGATTATTTGAACCAGAAAACACTTGCTGACATGCTGTTGGGAACCCAGAAGATCCCAAACTAATCCCGGATTTCCCAAGTAGTCAGCTGATTTAGCTTCTTCTATCCTATTTTTCTCTTTATATTACAGCGTGTTACTTGATGACGGAGGGCTGAAAAATGGCACACCCAACGGGTGCGGGTTCTGAGAGCGATTTTCGGCTGGATTTTGACCCTCGGGTGCGGTTGGAATTCCACGGTTCAAAGATCAGTTCTGATGGCGGTCTTCTGCTTTACCGGGAGCTTGATGACGCCCTTGGCCTTTTCGGCAAAGCGGTTCGGTTCCTTCGGGATACCCGCAAAGGTAAGAATGGCGTTCACACCTTGATGGGCCTGCTGCGCCAATCGATATTTGGTCGCCTTGCGGGCTATGAAGATGTGAATGATGCCGTGCGTCTGTCGCGTGACCCGGTAATGCGCCAGATTATCGGGGGCCGTGCCGTTGACACTCAGGCGGCATCCTCCTCCCAGATGGGCCGCTTTGAGACTGAGGTGCTCGCGACTGCCGCCAACAGGGAAGCCTTGGCCGATATGCCCGGTCAATGGATTGATGCGGTGCATGGTCGCCAAGGACTGAACTACATCACCTTGGACATGGATAGCTCTGTCAGCCCCACCCATGGCGCTCAGGAGGGAACCGCATGGAACGGGCATTTCGGCTGCAACTGCTATCACCCATTGTTCATCTTCAATCAGTTTGGCCACTTGGAACGCTGTGCCCTGCGCAATGGCAGCGTCCACAGCGCGGATGACTGGAAGGCTCTTCTGATACCCGTCATTGCGCGCTATGCAGAGCGCGACATCATGCGCTTCTTTCGCGCTGATGCCGCCTTTGCCATTCCGGAACTTTACGAGACTTTAGAGGCTGAAGGGTACCGCTACGCCATCCGCCTCAAAAAGAACGCTGTGCTGGAAGAGAAGATCAGCCATCAGCTGACCCGCCCCGTGGGACGTCCCTCAAAGACAAAGATCAAGCGCTTCTATGAGGTTTTTGAGTATCAGGCTGCTTCATGGAGCAAGCCCCGTCAGGTGGTTGCCAAGATCGAATGGTATCCCGGTGATCTATTCCCTCGCGTGGGTTTTGTCGTCACCAACTTGCCGATGGAGCCGGAATGGATCATCCGCTTCTACAATCAGCGCGGCACAGCCGAACAGCACATCAAAGAAGGCAAGAACGCCATCACTTGGACCCGCCTGTCCTGCAAGCGGTTCTGTGACAATGAGGTCCGGCTTCAGCTTCACGCATTGGCGTATAACCTTGGTGTCTTCCTGCAAGGGCTAGACCTCCCGGAAGAGGTCGCCGACTGGTCGCTGACAAGTATCCAGAGCCGCCTCATCAAAATCGGGGCAAAGGTCGTACGCCATGCGCGCAAAATCACGTTCCAACTGGCAGAGGTGGCTGTATCAGGCTACGTCTTCGGACGAATCCTCGCCGCAATCCGCGCCCTCAAGCCCCCGCCGAGGCCTGCATGACGCTCCAAACAACGAAACCAACACAAATGCGGCTCCACAGCTGTGTCTTGTCGCAGCCCAAACGGGATAAAGTCCACGAAAAGCTCAAAAACCGCGCTTACGTAACCGTCAAAATCGATAATCGCCCCGACAACGCTGCCGTCAGAGTTGCAAACGTCCGTGAAAACGGTCAACCTCGTCGCAACACACAGTTACTTGGGAAATATCCGATTATATATTGCAGCACTGGAATCCGCAGCAGGACAGACCGTTACACCTATACGCAAACTTGAAGCCAAGGCCGAAGGAAAACCGCCAAGCCGTGCCAACAAGGTACAGGTTGGGGCGTTTGTTTCGGATGAAACCCGCCGTAAGCTTAAAATGCTGGCGATTGAACAAGGCCGCTCGGTCAATGATATGATTGAAGAATCTTTTCAAATGCTCTTTGATAAATACACAACATGATGACATGTCATCATGATGACATTACAACAATCTGGCATGTTGAGAGCCGTTGCGCGCCGCATATTTTTTTACGAAATTGACAAACGAGCCTTCGGGCTTATCCGGGTTTAAAATTCTAAGCGGTGATGGAGAGGTGTTCATAAGCCCGCGCGTCGCTCTGGCAGAGGCTCAGATCGTTGGGGTGCAGGGGGCAATCTTCATTCATAAAAGTTCGGGTCGGTGTGCATGGTCGGGCAGTCCGTCGCCACGCGATCAATCTGGTCCAAGCTTAAGGGCATCTCAGCTTCGCCACTTTGCTGGATCGCCGAGAAATCCTCTAAAAATATATTTTATGCTGAATTTTGTTCTATTTATTAGAACGATTTGCACGCAACGGATCTTGCATGGATAACCTCAACTATCATCACCTCCGGTATTTTCGGGAAGTTGCTCATGAAGGGAACCTGACGCGCAATGCGGAACGGGTGAACCTTTCCCAATCCGCGCTTTCAACCCAGATCAAGCAGCTGGAATCCCGGCTAATAAGTCCGCCCTGAACAACGTCTAAGCCATTGATGTTGCGCGTGGCCGAAGCAATACGCAAATATTCGATTTGACCGGTTTGGGGATGGGGTTTGTGATCCAGAGCAGCAAAATGATCAGTGCATTGAGGATCAGACGCAGGTTATGACCGGCTGCGGCCAGCAGGGCGTTGATGGCATCGCCATTTTTGCCATTGAGGAAGTTCCGGTCAAGTCGTCCATCTGTTTTCATGTGGCCGATGGTGGCCTCGATCGCTGATCGTCGTTTCAGCTCACGCTTCATCTGTGCCGTCAGCCCGCGCTTCTGGCCGGAGATCATGACCTTGGCGTCGCCCTCATAATCATGCCCCCGATAGCCACGGTCCACATAGACACGCTCAGCTTTGGTGCCGCAGACTTTCTCAGCCTGACTGATGGTGTCATTCAAGGTGTGCCCATCATAGGGATTGCCCTCAAAAGCCCTCGCCGCAAGAACCAATCCTTCCCGATTGGTCGTGGCAATGCCAACCTTGGCCCCGAACTCGTAAGGTGTTCGCGCCTTGCCCTTGGCAATACAGGCCACTTCCGGCGCATGCATGGAATAAATCTTGTTTTTGTCCTTGGGGGTCTGGGCCAGAAGCCGCTCCACCAGTCCCAGCAGACGGGAGAACCGGTGCTCAAGACCTTCGTTGCCTGCGATCTTGCGGGAGATGTCGCGATAGACCCGGCCCAGATAGGTCTTCAGCTTTTTGAGTTCCCGGCGCATCCGCTTGAACTGTTTGGCATGGGCATAACGGCCCGCCATCAAGGCCGCCTTTTTGGCAACTCTGGTATGGCTGCGACGCAAGATGATGCCGGCCCTCTTGGCCTGGCGCACCAGAAGCTGCAAGGCCTTGTGATAAAGACGGCTATCGGTGGGATGGGCAATGGCTTTGGGTTGAACGGTCGTATCAACCAAGACCCGCTCAAGGCTGCTCTTCTTGATCGTCCCGCTCTCAATCGCAACACCTACCGTAGCAGAAAGAAGCTTTTCCATTCCCTCAGGACCAATCCGTTTGCGCCAGCGGGTCATGGTTGAGGGATCAATGGGGAATTGGTGCTGGAAAAACTCAAAACCGCAGAAAGACTGCCAGTAGGGGTTTTCAACCCAACGCTCAACCGTCTCTTCATCGGAAAGATCGTACATGTGCTTGAGAAAGTGCAGCCCGGCCATCAGACGCGTTGGTTTGGCCGGTCGTCCCAAGGGGCGATAATGCCTGCCGAACTCCGCATCAAATTCATCCCAAGGCATCAGACCAGACAGCCGCACCAACGAATGGTTCATATCGATGATTGCGGCCAGGCGTTCCTTGAACAGATCGCCACACCGTTTGTTGCGTTTTGAAGGTCTCATGAGAATATGCCAGAAAATGCGTGCTTCGGATCAACTAACCGGCATATTCACACATCCAAAACCCAATGGGTATCCATACTCTTCAATCAGTTAAGGGGTTTTTCAGCGCGAACTAATAAAACATCAATTCAGATAGATGTCCTTTTCAACCAGTGTCTGGAAGAACTGGTTGCTCGACAGCACTTCGCGCTGGCACTCTCGGATGGCGATCTTCTCACGCGGTTCTTCACGCCGGAGCCGGTCATCGGCCTTGCCGGGAATTGAGGTCACAAAAGACATGTCTTGCAACCCGTTGAAGTGACTTTTCATCTTCTGCTGCAAGACGCCCGGATCTTTCACCGGTGGCAGCGACGGCCCTTTGGAAAAAACACGCAGTCCGGCTTTTCTGCCGAGCTTTTGCAAGCACTTTTCAACCGGCCGGGACATATCCGGGGAGAGCAGTGCTGGCGGTGTCTCGTAATTCTGGCTCTGGATGGCCTTGATCACCAGTTTGGCCACGGGGCCGTGCGCCAAAAGGCCATCGCGAACAGCAACAAAGTCCGGTTCACGCTCCATGAGTTGCGAATAGCGCTCCAGCTGGGCGAAAGCTTCTGCTTCCAGCACTTCATCGGGCAACATGCGGAAAAAGGCGCGGCGGGCCCATTTTGAAGAAGATGGCATATAAAGGCCGTAGGTGGACTGCATTCGTTTGCTGACCGGATGAACTCTGTCGCCGCTGAAGGCGAGCGTCACCCCTACCAGCGCTCTGTCGTCCACTTCGCTGGCCACCTCCTGCATAGGTTTGAATTCGCGAGACCAAAGGGGGCTCGCAGGCAGGCATCCGACAGCGCTCAGGCGGGCATTTGCCAACAGCTCCCGCAGTGTCCTGTCCACTCCGAAGGAGACGCCATAATCAAGCGCACCAAGGATCACCCGCTTCATCAAAACCGCCCCGAAACCCAAAACAAATTCATCTTCTTAACTTTGAGACAGATTATGAAAGTTTCAAGTTTCCGCAAGGTTCAAAAGGCATCAAACGCGCTTAGAAACCGGAGTATCACGGTGTGAGTGGCGATTTCTTTTGACCTGAGACGAGATAGACACGGATTTCCTCAAGGAAGGTGCCCTCTACTTCGCGCGTAAGGGTCGTGAACGGTTCAACATGGGTGTAGAATTCTGACAGCGTTGCAGATCGATCCCGCCGAGCTTCGGTGACATAGAGCCCGAAGTTTCTAATACCTTCCGGCAAGGATGGCTCCGGCATCATGATGTAGCGCAGACGCTTATTGATCTGGATGACCGGGCGCTTTTCGTTTTGAAGGAAATGAAGCTGAGCGTTCAGGCCATATCCGGTCGTGATGATGTAATCAGCGCCCGTATCAACCGCGATACGCTCCAGCTTGCGACCAATTTCATCCCATCCGCGCAATTGAAACGTCGGATCCTTGCGCGCAAAAGTGCCCGTCAGTGGCGAGACAGCATGAACCTGAACGACAAGCGCAACGACAATACCGAGAGCCGCGCCAGCGGCCCCAAGCTTGGACCAAAGGGATGAGCCCGGACGAGAGGCAACAAAGACCGCTGCCATGAGCGCAAAGGCGGGAAACAGCGGGGCAGGCCAATTGCCTTGAACCCGTGCAGTTAGCGAGTGGTAGGTCAGATACATGACGAAAGGCAGAACCGTGAGGACCAGCAGCGCGGGTGCATTGTCCTTCCGCAGCGCCCGTTTGCCCAAGACTCCTGCACCCGCAATCGCCAGAATGGCAATCAGCGGATTGACCAGACCAAGCACAGCCCCGATGAACTCGAAAATGTACTTCGTTGTGTAGCCGCCCGCGCTGACCCGGCCAAACTGCTTGTGAAAGCTCGCCCAGTCGTGAATGTGGTTCCAGTAGAGCACCGGAGAGAAACAGGCGATGGCAATCAGCCCGCCAACCCAAAGCTGCCAAGCGCCGAACCAGCGGCGGTTTTCCGGCACCCACAGCAGCCAGAGCACAATGCCAGCTCCGAGGAAGAGAACAGAATATTTGGAAGCAAGGCCGAGACCTGCAAACAGGCCGATCGCCAGCAACCAGTTGGCATTTTTCGATGTGCTGAGTTCCGCCAGTGCCCAAAGACTCAGCCCCCAGAAGAAGACCGAAGGCGCATCGGGCGTTGCCAGAATGCCGCCAACCCCAACCAGAATGCTGGTGTTGAAGAAGAGAACAGCCCATCCGGCAACCTCTTTATCAAACAGGATGCGGGCCGTGCGCCACAAGACGAGAGAGCCGATAGCAGAAGACAGAACCACCAAAACCCGTGTGGCAAAAGTGGTGTCGCCGAAGACCTGCTGCCCGGCCCAGATCCACCAGCCGATCATCGGCGGGTGATCGTAATAGGACAGCGCCGGGTAGAGCCCCCAAAGCCGATAATAGGCCTCGTCCTCCACGAAATAGGCGAACCCGGCGGCTAGCAGCTTGGCTATTGTCAGCAGGAGGACAAGTGCAGCCAGAAAACGCGGCTGCAGGTAGATCGGCATGCCTTTTGTCATGTTGCGAACCCGGTCAGCTCTTGCGCCAGGTCAGCGCGCTGCTGGCAGCGTAGTTCCAAACAGCCCCCATGATCGCACCGGCAGCCCCGGCGAACCACCAATAGGTGGGATCGGAATAAATCAGGTTGGCGACACCGACATTTGCCAGGACCCCAACAGAGCAAACCGCATAGAAGGTCAGCAACCCGATCAGCACCTTGAGGCCCGTCAATCGCCGGTCGCGATAAGTCAGCTGATTGTTCAGGAAGAAGTTGGATGTCATCGCCACGAAAGACGCGCCGGTCTGGGCCAAGTTGAACTCCAGGCCTGCCATATCGAGGAAGAGTTTCAGCGCCAGAAGGTGAACGAAGAGACCGCTGGCTCCAACCAGACCGAACATCAGGAAGCGGACAGAAACCACGTTGCCGAAATATTTGGCCATCAGCAGGCCGAAATAGTCGAGCGTCACCAGCGTATCGAGCTTGCTCTCGCCGTGGAGGCGCTCCTTGAAGGTGAAGGGCAATTCCTTGATCCGCAGCGTGCCGCCTGCACTCGACACCAGATCCAGCAGGATCTTGAACCCTTGCGCGGACAGCTTCGGCGCCAGCTCTTCGGCCTTTTCGCGGCGAACCATGAAGAAGCCACTCATCGGGTCGGTGAGCGAAACATTCAAAAGCTTCTGGGCAAGGCCATTGGCAATGTTGGAGCCCCAGGCGCGTACTTTTGAGAGCCCCTCGCCCACAGCTCCGCCTTCCACCTTGCGGCTGGCAACGGCAAGGTCATAGTCGCCAGTGCGCAACTCGGCGAGCATTTTGGGCAACAATGTCTCGTCATGTTGCAGGTCGGCATCCATCACGGCCACATAAGGCGCAGAGCTGGCGAGCATACCTTCAATGCAGGCTCCCGACAGGCCACGGCGACCAATGCGGCGGATGACGCGCACCTGAGCATCAGTCGCTGCAATGGCGCGGCCGACATCTGTGGTCCCATCCGGTGAGTTGTCATCAACAATTATGGCTTCCCAGCGAACACCAACCAGCGTTTTGCGCAGAAGATCCAGCACTAAAGGCACATTCGCCGCCTCATTGAAGGTCGGCAGGATCACGGACAATTCGGCTGCGTGATTTTCGTCACGGCCTTGTGCGTTAGTGAGGGTCTCGGTCGGCTGATCCATGGGGCGTCTGCTGCATTTTATCCGGTGCGCAACTGCCTGCGCCGGGAACGTCCAAAAGTGCGCGGACCATAGCCGTCTTTGGGGCAATTGCAAGGCAAGCCTGCCTTGCCCTTGAAGGCAGTTTCGTCTAGGACAGCGCGGGACTCTTTCGGGATGATCCGCAGTTCTCCCAAGACACGGCTCATTCTGCAACGACTTTGCCGGGAAATTCAGGGCACATGGCCAAAAAACCAAACAAACTCAAAGCCCGCCTGCCGCGTGGGTTTGTGGATCGCAGTGCAGACGACATCCGCGCGGCGGATGAGATGATCGGCAAGATTCGTGCTGTTTACGAGCAGTATGGTTTTGACCCGGTCGAGACCCCTGCCTTTGAATACACAGACTGCCTTGGCAAGTTCCTGCCTGATACGGATCGCCCGAATGCCGGTGTCTTTTCCGTTCAGGACGATGACGAGCAGTGGATGAGCTTGCGCTATGACCTGACTGCGCCGCTCGCCCGTCATGTCTCGGAAAACATCAACGAAATCCAGCTGCCCTACCGCACTTACCGCGCGGGCTGGGTGTTCCGGAACGAAAAGCCGGGGCCGGGCCGCTTCCGCCAGTTCATGCAGTTTGACGCCGACACGGTTGGCGCTCCAGGCGTTCAGGCGGACGCGGAAATGTGCATGATGATGGCTGACACGATGGAAGCCCTCGGCATTCCGCGCGGCCAATACGTGATCCGCGTCAATAACCGCAAGGTTCTCGACGGTGTTCTGGAAGCCATCGGCCTTGGCGGCGAAGAAAACGCCGAACGCCGCCTCACCGTCCTTCGTGCCATCGACAAGCTGGACAAGTTCGGCCCTGAAGGTGTGCGCCTTCTGCTTGGCGATGGCCGCAAGGACGACAGCGGCGACTTCACAAAGGGCGCAGGGTTAGACGATGACACAGCAAATATTCTAGTTGAAACGATCGCGTTTGAAGAAGAAGTTGAACCTCAGATCGGTTACGATTCATGGGATTGTCCCAATCCGTACTATATGCCTCCCTCTGAGTGGTCTGAGGATTTGCGGGAAAGCAAACCGCGAATTGGCGAAATAAATAGAGCAAACAGTCCTCGGGATACGCACCCTTTCTGGAACTACCTTGGCACTTTAGCTGCGTTTTATGAACTGAACTCTACGACAATTTCTGCGCTTGCAGAGTTGGAACTTATCGTGGACTTGATAATTGAAAGTGGTTACTCAGACCGCATCAAGATCGATCCGTCCGTCGTCCGCGGTCTGGAATACTATACTGGCCCCGTCTACGAGGCCGAGTTGCTGTTTGATGTGACCAATGAAAAGGGGGACGTCGTCCAGTTTGGTTCCGTTGGTGGCGGCGGGCGGTATGACGGTCTCGTCAAGCGCTTCACGGGCCGCGATGTTCCGGCAACCGGCTTTTCCATTGGCGTTTCCCGCCTGATGACCGCGCTGAAGAACCTCGGCAAGCTCCAGACCAGTGAGGTTGTCGCGCCGGTTCTAGTCACCGTCATGGATGGAGATACACAAGCTCTTGGCCGCTATCAGAAGATGGTTCAGGAGCTTCGGCGGGCCGGTATCCGCGCCGAGATGTATCAGGGCAACTGGAAGAAGTTTGGCAACCAGCTGAAATATGCTGACCGCCGCAATTGCCCGATTGCAATCATTCAGGGGTCCGACGAGTTCGAGGCTGGCGAAATTCAGGTGAAGGACCTGATTGAAGGCAAACGCCTGTCGGAAGAAATCACCGACAACGTGACCTGGCGCGAAAGCCGTCCGGCGCAGATGACCGTCAAGCGGGACGCTCTAGTGGAAACTGTGCGCGCCCTGTTGGACAGTCAGGCAGACGACCGGGCACAGGCTGCGAAGGCTTAAAATTAGGATGCAAGGCGAAGGGAAGGCAAAGATGCCGACAAATGAGCAGATCGACAAGGTGATGGCGCTGTTTCAGGCTGCCGGCCATCATCCCGTGTCGCCGCCCATCCTCCAGCCTGCCGATATCTTTCTGGATCTGACTGGCGAGGACATTCGCCGCCGCCTCTACCTGACCACCGGGGCAAACGGCGTTGATCTTTGCCTTCGACCGGATTTCACCATTCCGGTGTGCCGTGCGCATCTGGAAGCTGCCGACATGTCGATTCCAACGGCCTACAGCTATCATGGCCCGGTGTTCCGCCAGCGTTCCGATGGTCTGGGCGAAATTCCGCAGATCGGCGCGGAAAGCTTTGGCCGCGATGACCGCAATGCAGCGGATGCCGACATGCTGGCGCTGTCCGTCAAGGCGCTGGACGAATTTGGTACCCCGGCCTCGGATATCCGCATCGGCGATGAAGGCCTGTTTGTTGCCGTTCTCGGCGGCCTTGACCTTCCTGTCGTCTGGCAACGCCGCCTGCGCGATCTTTTTGGTGAAACCGCCAAGCTGGATGACGCATTGGAGCGGCTGAGCGGGACGGTTTCCTCCACTTCTGCGCTTGATGACAAGCGGCTTGGCTTTCTGGCCGCCCTTGAAGGGGCGGATCCGGAAGCGGCCCAGTCCATGGTGGAAGGGCTTCTCTCCATCGCGGGCATTTCAACCGTTGCAGGCCGCAGCGCGTCCGAAATCGCCGAACGCTTTCTGGAGCAGGCTGCCCTGACCAGCGGAACCAGCGACACCAAGGCCGCAGCCGATGTGCTGAAGGCCTATCTTGCGCTCAACACGTCGGCCGACAAGGCAGTGGATGTTCTCTCCGGCTTTGCCAGGACACACAAGCTGGACCTGACCGACGCCCTTGTCGTCTTCAAGGACCGGCTGGACGCCATCAAGGCGCGCGGGCTGGACCTGTCTGCTATCACATTCAGTGCAGGCTTTGGCCGCAGGCTCGACTACTATACAGGCTTTATCTTCGAAATTTATGGCGCAGGCGGACGCGAGGCAGGCCAGCTCGTTGGCGGTGGACGCTATGACCGGCTGTTGAACCTGCTCGGCGCGGAAGCGGAAATTCTGGCGATCGGGTTCTCCATCTGGCTCGACAGGATTTCCGGCGCACGGGAGGCAAGCCAATGACCAAACTGACCATTGCTGTTCCATCCAAGGGCCGCTTGCAGGAAAACACCCACGATTTCTTTGGCCGCGCAGGCCTTAAGGTCGTACAGCCGGGCGGTGCGAGAAACTATCAAGGCGCACTCAAGGGCGTCGACAATGTCGAGATCGCCTTCCTGTCCGCTTCCGAGATTGCCCGTGCGCTTGCCAATGGTGAGGCGCATTTCGGCATCACCGGGCTTGATCTGGTCCACGAGAGCATTTCGGACCCGGACGCCAGCGTGCACCTGATCACGCCGCTTGGCTTCGGCTATGCGGATGTGGTTGTTGCCGTCCCCAAGGCGTGGATCGATGTCGACACCATGGCTGACCTCGGTGATGTGGCGTCCGACTTCCGTAGCCGTCATGGCCGCCGCCTGCGCGTTGCGACCAAATATGTGACGCTCACCCGGGCGTTCTTCGCCGAACACGGCATCGCCGACTACCGGATCGTGGAAAGCGCCGGGGCGACAGAAGGCGCACCTGCTGCTGATGCCGCCGAACTGATTGTCGATATCACGACAACAGGCTCAACACTGGAAGCCAACAATCTGAAAATTCTGGATGACGGGGTCATCCTGAAAAGTCAGGCTCATCTTGTTGCCTCCCGCACAGCCGACTGGAATGACAGTGCCCTTACTGCTGCCCGCTCGGTGTTGGACCGTGTCGCCGCAGAAGAAGCTGCCCGCACAACGCGTCGCATCAAGGCAAATGTGGATGATGCAGCTGCAGCCATCGCCGCGCTGTCCCTTGAAGGAGCTGAGTTTCCATATGAAAGCCGGGGCGACCGGACGCTGGAACTTCTTTGTCCCAAGGCAAATGTGGCTGCCTGCGCAGATATTCTGATAGCCCATGGGGCAGAGACCGTAACGGTTGAGGCGGTTGAGTATGTGTTCCGGAAGGAAAATGCGCTCTTCGAACCGCTGGCGGAGAAACTCGAGGAATAGTCATAAGGCCGGGGTCAAACCGGCCTTTTGAACTCCGCCCGTGCTTTTTCGATTTTATCTCGACAACTGCAGCCTTCCAGATGGTCGTTGACCATGCCCATGGCTTGCATGAAAGCATAAACGGTGGTTGGGCCGACAAAGCTCCAGCCTCGTTTTTTCAAGTCTTTTGACAGTGCCGTGCTTTCTGGCGTGCTGCCAAGGGTCTTGGCTGCGGCAAAATCGAGAACCTTGGGCCGATCTTCGGGCTTTGGCTCCCAACGCCAGAAATAGGCGGCGAGAGAGCTGAACTCATCCCTCAGCTCAATCGCGCGCTTGGCATTTTTGATCGTTGATTCAATCTTCTTTCGGTGACGGACGATCCCGGCATCTAGAAGACAAGCCTCCACTTCAGCCTCACCATAGGCCGCGACCTTATCGATATCAAAACCGGAAAAAGCCTTTCTGAAGCCTTCACGTTTGCGCAGAATCGTCAGCCAAGACAGACCGGACTGGAACCCTTCGAGGCAAATCTTTTCAAACAGCCTCGTATCGTCAGCAACTGGCCAGCCCCACTCCGTATCGTGATAAATCCGGTAGTCTTCCAGCCCCTGGTGCCACCAACAAGTGTGAACGCCCTTATCATCGGCATAAAGCCCTGTTTCAGGATCATGGGCGGGTTGTGTCTTGGATGCCATTTTGAAAGAGCCTTAGAAATATTCTTGTTTTGTTCTTATTTGACATTAGGAATTTCCGCAAGAAAAAAGCCCCACGGCGGGGCTTGTTTTTAATTTGAATTTCAGTGGCAGATCAGGCGAATAGGGCGTCAATGTCGTCCTGTGTGGCTACATCCATGTCTTCCTCAAGAGCCGGGCCGTTTAACAATGCTTCATCACCTACGCGCTCTTCACGTTTGACGGCTTCCACATCGTTGAAGCTTTCAATGCCACCCCAGATGTCCATCATCTCGGTGATGCGGTCTTCAATAAAGCGCAGAGTGCCAACAACTTTCGTGATCCGCTGACCGGTCAAATCCTGGAAGTTACAGGCCTCGAAGATCTGAACTACCTTTTCTTGAATGTCACTGGCCATGTCCTGATCTCGGCCTTCAAGGTGCGCAGACAGGGTGTTTGCTGTTTCGTCGATAAACTCGGCCGCCGACAGAATGGTTTCGGTCGCCCCTTCTGTCCCGGTCACAACCGCATCCAACTCGTTGGTAACTCGGTGCATTTCCTCACCTTCGGAGCCGGTGGTCTCATGCAGGGCGGCGATTTCTTTTTTTGTCTGGGCAATCGCCTCGTAAATGGTGTCGAGTTCAGACTTCAGCTTAGCGGCTTCCGACAATTCCGCCCGGAATTCTTCCATGATCTTCGCGCTGATATCCTCTTGGGACAGAGCTGGAGCCTGCGCCCCCCCCCCCTGACCTGCGCCGGACATGATGAGTTTCCGCAGTACGGCGAGTTCGTTCATCAACTGCCGATGACGACGGTCCTCTAGCGCCTGCGGATCTTCTTCCGCTTCATTTTTCAAGCGAACGGCCTGCTCCGCTCGGAAACCCCTTTTGATTGCGGACATACTATCTCCCGTCATTTTCTTGCGCCGAGTGCACGCGAAATTACCCAACGGTTTGAGTTAACTCATGAGGTTTAAATTTTTCGTTTCCCGACAGAAAATAATCGCATTATATCCTTGGGATCTGCGGACTACAGTGATCCAATCGAGCCCACTCGTCGAATGAATACATCGCCCGCTATCTATTTCACAAAACTATGACTAATAATCTCTTTAGAGAAATCCGCTTTTCAATTGATAAAGACTACATGAATAAAAAATACAATAAGTGGATATTGTTGTTAGCGAGCTTGGTGGTGGTGTGGGGTGCGCTGACGGTTCGCGCTCAGGCTGTAAACACCTTCACGACTGAAGAATTGCTTCAGGGGTTTGAAAAGACAGTCTTCGGTCTGGAGTACCGTGCGTGGAGCTGGCGCCCCTATATGGTGAAGAAGTACACCAAACCTGTACGTTTCTTTGTCCATAATCACGCACGCAAGGAACGCAGACCAGTCGTCGGACGCTTTATTCGTGAAGTACGCCGCAAAGTCCGCGGGCTTGACGTTCAAATGGTCAACGCCCCTCAAAACGCCAATTTCGAAATACATGTCGTCGACCGCCATCAGTATGGAGATGTCATCCGAAGGCAAATCTACAAAGACCCAAAGGCGGATGCGCCAGGTCGATGCTTGGTTCGGGTCGTATCCGGTAAGGACGGTATCAAGCGCTCAGCTGCGGTCATTGTGTCGGATGAGGGCGAATTTCTCTTTCGAAGATGTTTGGTAGAGGAAATTCTTCAGGGCCTCGGGCCCATGAATGATGATCAAGCGCTTACTCACTCAGTTTTTAATGATGCGTCCCGGCACAGTCGCTTTACGGTTTTCGATCAAGTCATTCTCAACATGCTTTATGATCGGCGTGTTCGGCCCGGCATGTCTTTCCAACAGTTGAAAGCCATACTGCCGATCGTCGCAAGGGACGCACTGCGCGGCATCCGGTAACAAACAGCCGCCCAGACATCTGATGATGTACTGAGAGGTTAACGCATGACCTAGATCCGCACTTTCTTTCAGTTTTTGTAAATCATGTTCACACACCACTTAATAACCATAGGTTCAGAAACCGGCCTTGGTAACTGACTTCTTTATTTATTCTCTAAAATACGAAGTTATTGTCTCCTGGTCGCTTACTCCGGTTTTCCGGACTGGGGAGATGAATTGTAATGTGTACATCTTTTCTGCTGCGGGACCGCTCCCGCACCAAATTTTTGTTCGCTGGTCTTGCTGGCTTATTTGTCGGCGGGATGCTTTTGTCACAAGCCGCGCCGGTTCAGGCTGGACAAGTGGCGCCACCGCCGCTGGTTCTCAGCCCGAACCTTGCCGAGCCATGGATGCTCCAACTTCAACCGAACCGGCAACGTGCAGTTCGCCGTCCGGTTGATCCACGGCGCACCGGGGCATGGTATCAGCGCCAACGGGTCCAACAGCCGCAACGGATCAACCGTCCGGCGCAGGTCCAACCCGCATCCGTGCGCAATCCGGCTCCGCAACAACGCCGCCAGATCGCACCGCAATTCCTGCCAACAATCGTCGACTACCGTGGTCCTCACAAGGCTGGCACCATCATCATCAACACCAACGAGAAGTATCTCTATCTGGTGCAAAAGGATGGAACGGCTCGTCGATATGGGGTTGGTGTTGGCAAGCCCGGCTTCGAGTGGGCGGGAACCCACAAGGTAACCCGCAAAGCCGAATGGCCAGATTGGAGACCGCCTGCGGCCATGCGCAAGCGCCGCCCGGATCTGCCGAATTTCATGCCAGGTGGCCCCGAAAATCCACTGGGTGCCCGCGCACTCTATCTTGGGTCCACCCTTTACCGTATTCACGGCTCGAACCAACCATGGACGATTGGCCATGCTGTGTCATCAGGCTGTATTCGAATGCGCAATGAAGACGTCAGCGATCTATATGAACGCGTTGGCGTTGGCACCACTGTTCACGTCATCTGACGTTGGCTTTACAAAAATAACTGTCTGAGGCGTCAGACAAGTAGGACTGGAATAAGGCCCGCCATTGGGTCTTGTCTCCAGTCCACTCAGTTTCATCTGCCTTCATGATGTGTATGGCCTCGTCTGGCAGTCCTCCGTGACGTTCGGGATGACTTACGACGAGATATTCGCAGCGTTTATCGAGAAATGTATCGACCGCTTTCATAAGTCGTTCCAATTGACTTTGCTTAAATTCGATGCACGGCATTCTGGATTCAAGAGCCACATCGGACAGATTATTCTGACTATTCGAGATCACAAATATCAGCCGTTCTGCTTCTGAAAGCCCTACAAACTTTTCCCTCAGATGGCTGAATTTGGACTTTTCTCTTTCAAAAAACCGGTCGATCTCCGGCGATGAATCTGTTTCCCGAAAATGATGAAGGAAGCGAATTCCATAAGGTTCCCATGTTGGAAAACCCGGACCCGGCTGGATAGCATCTCTCGTAAATAACTGGAATCCATCATCAAATAAATCAGCCAACCCGGAGATTGGTGATATTAAACCATCAAAGAAATGGCGTTCGGGCTCAAATTCTTCACCCAAAATACTGCTGAATGTCTCGACATGCGTGCGGATCTGACGCGAGCTCTGACAAGACATGCCAAGACTGACAATTGCCGTTGCTCCGCTTTGAGCGGACATGCCGCATCTCCTTAAGCCTCTTCAAAAATACCTCCTTTAGATAAGGCTTCTGGCACTGGTCCACCATAGGCAAAATCAATAAGCTCTACGGTGTGCACAATTGGAATATCTGTCCCAAGACCAATCTGCGTCATGCATCCAATGTTTCCGGTTGCGATCAGGTCGGGTTTGGTTTTCTGAATATTCGCGACCTTTCGAGCACGCAACTTCCCGGCGATTTCCGGCTGAAGGATGTTGTACGTTCCAGCCGACCCGCAACAGAGATGTCCTTCCGGAACGTCCTTCACATCAAAGCCTGCGGTTTTGAGAAGGGTCTTGGGCTGGGTCGTGATTTTTTGACCATGTTGCATGGAACAGGCCGAATGGTAAGCGACCCGTAATTTCGGGGTTCTTGCCGGTCCGCCCAAATCAGCGGTTACCAGAAACTCAGTGATGTCTTTTGCAAGCGCTGAAACTTGAGAAGCCTTTTCTGCATAGGCCGGGTCTTCACGCAGCATAAACCCATAGTCTTTGATCGTTGTGCCGCAACCCGAAGCCGTGATCAAAATAGCGTCCAGCCCATCTGCTTCAATTTCTCGTTGCCATGCGTCAACATTCCGTCGCGCAGTTTCCAGAGCTGCCTCTTCTTTGCCCATGTGATGGACCAAGGCTCCGCAGCACCCCTCCCCCTTTGGCAGGACCACGTCAAAGCCGATGCGGGTCAACAAACGTTTGGTTGCCTCATTGATCCCCGGATTGAGAACCGGTTGGGCGCAACCGGTCAAAAGCGCCACCCGCCCTTTGCGCGGTGTTTCCTGTGCTTGGTAGTTGTTGCCGCTGGTCATTGCTGACGGAACGGGGGCCTTTGTAGGCGCAAGTTCCAGCATGGCCCCAATTTTAGATCCCAGTCCCCCCATCATCTTAAATAGGCCAGCCATTGGCCTTGCATAGAACGCCATGGCCAGCGCCACCCGAAATCGAGCCGGATAGGGCAAAACGAAAGACAGGACGCCGCGCATGAGCCGGTCAGATAAAGACCGCTTGTACGTCTTTTCGATGTGTGCCCGCGCATGATCGATCAAGTGCATATAGTGAACACCTGAGGGACAGGTCGTCATGCAAGAGAGGCATGACAGGCACCGATCCACATGCTTGACGACCTTCTCATCGGCTGGCTTGTCGTTTTCCAGCATGTCCTTGATGAGATAGATGCGCCCGCGTGGGCTATCCAGCTCATCGCCCAGCAATGCAAAGGTCGGACAGGTCGCAGTGCAAAAGCCACAGTGAACACATTTGCGCAGAATCTTTTCAGATTCGGCAACATGTCCGTCTTTCAATTGCTCTTCCGTGAAATTGGTTTGCATGCGCTTTCACTTGATCTCGTATTTGAAGGCGGGGTTCTGGTGTGCAGTCTTAAGCCGGATCATTGGCCGGCAGTCATGCGCCCCGGATTGAGAATACCGTTCGGGTCAAACTGCGCTTTTAGACGACCAGACAAGGCAGCCAAGGGAGCGGGTTGAGGTTCGAACACGTCAACGGAAGAGCGCGTTGCCGCATCTGCACGCACCAAAGTGGCGTGCCCACCTCCTGCCTTATGAACGGCTGCACGAATTTCCTGATCGTGAACTTTGCCATCAGGGCACATCAGCCAGACAAGCCCGCCGCTCCAGTCGAAAAACACCTTGGCCCCGATTTGATTGCGGAGTTCATTGGACAGTTGAACCCCGGCGGTTGGAGCAACCGAAATCCGCCACACTGGCTCAGACAGACCGCAGAAAAGGTCAACATTGCGAATGGCGTCCCAAGTGGCTTTTGTCTCGCTTTCGTTTAAACGGGTGACTTTGCCCAAATCGGCCAACAAGCTGGAGAGGATTTGAGCGCGATAGGCAATTGAGGTTTCAAAGCCTTCCAGCCGCAATAGTGTTTTCGCTGCATCGTGACCTTGCGATGGAATATGAGCTGCACCTGAGACTTCAGCCGAAGACCTCATCGCCTTGCATAACGCGGAAATTGCATCGTCATCGGAAAGACCCTCCAGCACCAGTGTCGCGCTGGTTTCCGGCTTGGGGTTGACCTTCAGCGTGATCAAGGAGGACACAGCCAAAGTTCCCCAAGCCCCGCACAATCCACGCGGCAGGTCATAGCCGGTGACGTTCTTCACCACCCGGCCACCGGATTTGAAAATCTCGCCGCGCCCGGACACTGCTTCCAACCCCAGAATATGATCTCGCGCAGCACCGGCCTTGATCCGGCGAGGCCCAGAGACATTGGCGCCAATCAAACCGCCGATGGTGCCCTCCTCTTTGGCCTGACCGAGCAAGGGACCGTAGTCCATTGGCTCAAAAGAGAGTTCCTGGCCGTTGTCGTCAACGAGCTTTTCAATTTCCTTGATAGGCGTTCCCGCCTTTACGGTGAGAACCAGTTCAGCTGGCTCGTAAACCTCAACGCCCGAATAATCTGACAAATCGAGGACATGAGCTGCCTGCACCGGGCGTCCGAGCGAGCGCTTTGATCCACTGCCAATCACCTCTAGCGGCTGTTCTTCTGCCGCTGCCCATTTTACCACGTCACAGATTTCTTCTGCTGTCCGTGGTTTCAAGATCGCGTCCATTTACTCTCCCCACCCGGATTATTTTCCGAGCTCGAACCCATTTAAGACCCGTGACTTAGAACCGCGGAATATCGGGAAAGGGCAGCTGTCCTTTATGAACATGCATTTTGCCCAACTCGGCGCAGCGGTGAAGCACCGGAAAGACCTTTCCGGGATTGAGCAAATGCTTGTCGTCAAACGCGCATTTCACCCGCTGCTGCTGTTTCATGTCATCTTCCGAAAACACTTCCGGCATCAGATCGCGCTTTTCGATGCCTACTCCATGCTCTCCGGTGAGGACGCCGCCCACCTCAACACACAGCTTTAAGATATCTGCACCGAAGGCTTCACACGCCTCCAGTTCGCCGGGCTTATTTGCATCATAGAGGATGAGTGGGTGAAGATTGCCATCACCTGCGTGAAAGACATTGGCAACCCGGAGCCCATACTTTTCAGACAACTCTCGCATGCCTGCCAATACCTTGGGCAGTTCACGGCGCGGGATGGTCCCGTCCATACACAGATAGTCCGGGGAAATACGGCCAACCGCCGGAAACGCTGCCTTGCGCCCGGCCCAGAAAACCATGCGCTCTTCTTCACTTTCCGAGATGCGGAGATGGCTGGCGTTGTTCTTGCGAGCGATCTCGGCGACCCGCTCAAGAAGATAGCCAACCTCAGCCTCCGGGCCATCCAGCTCTACAATGAGAAGCGCTTCCACATCTCGCGGGTAACCAGCATTGACGAAATCTTCTGCTGCGTGGATGGCAGGCTTGTCCATCATTTCCATACCGCCGGGAATGATGCCAGCGCCGATGATGTCAGCAACGCATGTGCCGCCTTCTTCGCTTGTCGGAAATCCGATCAACAGAGCCCGCGCGGTTTCCGGCTTTTGAAGAATGCGGACAGTCACTTCGGTCACAACGCCGAGCAGACCTTCAGATCCGGTCATGAGGGCGAGAAGATCATACCCCTCACTGTCAAGATGCTTGCCTCCGAGGCGAATAACTTCGCCGGTCATCAGCACCATCTCTAGCCCCAAGACATTGTTGGTGGTCAGTCCATATTTCAGGCAGTGAACACCTCCGGAATTTTCGGCAATGTTTCCGCCGATCGAACACGCAATCTGGGACGAGGGATCAGGCGCATAATAAAACCCCTCATGCTCCACCTCTCTTGTGATCCCGAGGTTCGTCACGCCAGGCTGGACGACAACAGCTCGGTTTTCAAAATCAATATCCAGCACGCGATTGAACTTCATCATGGAAAGAAGCACACCATCGGCCAGCGGCAGAGCTCCCCCGGAAAGCGAGGTTCCAGCGCCCCTTGGGACCACCTTCACATCGTTTTCAAAGCAATAGCGCAAAACAGCTGCGACTTGTTCGACGGTTTCCGGGAGCACGACAATCAGAGGCATTTGCCGATAGGCCGTCAGCGCATCTGTTTCATACGGGCGCATCGCAGTTTCGTCATGAATCACGCCATCGCCCGGCACGATCGCCTGCAAGGCCTTCACAATTTCCATGCGCCTTGAAAGAACCCTAGCATCCGGTTCCGGCATGACAATGGCCGACATTCTGCCTCCCTTATTGTTTCAACCTTGTGATCCAGCGCTACAGGTTACCCGTAACATTCCACTAGAACCGGCAGCCGTGACATGAGCATTTGATGAGTCTGCCAAAAAAATGCTTTGAGCGATATGTCACAAATGTAGCAACATTCATTCCCGAGCGTTGAAAATGAGCAATTTGACTGACATGGAAATTTTCGCACGGGTCGTGAGCGCAGGCAGCATGTCTGCGGCCGGCCGCGAAATGAACCTGTCGCCGGCTGTTGTTTCAAAACGCATCCGCAGATTGGAAGACAAACTCGGTACGCGCCTGCTTCAGCGCACAACCCGACAAATTGCAATGACCGAGGCGGGCCAAGGCTTCTATGAGCGGGTCATTGCGATTTTGGCCTCCGTTGAAGAGGCCGAAGAATTTGTGTCACAAGGTTCTGCCAAGGCGCGCGGGACATTGAAAGTTGCAACATCGACCTCCTTTGGCCGATTACATATTGCGCCTCACATTCAAAAATTTCTCGATGCTCATCCGGACATGAGCGTCAATCTTGATCTGAACGATGACTTTGTCGACATTGTCGGTGAAGGCTACGATTTGGCTATACGGATCGCTGAATTGTCAGATTCGAGCCTGGTCGCGCGCCGCCTCGCTCCCGTGCACCGTATCCTTGTTGCCTCTCCGGACTATTTGGCAAAACACGGCGAACCGCATTCGATCTCAGATCTGGCAGAAAGCCATCTCACGCTTGCAGCTGCCAATCAGGGTCCCTGGAAGCTGGTTGGGCCACACGGCATCGAAACAGTCAAGACAACAGCTCCGGTGAAGACAAACTCCAGTGAAGTCGTGCGTGAGTGCTTGCTTGCAGGTGTCGGGATTGCGCTGCGTTCCACGTGGGACGTTGGACCGGAGTTACGGGATGGCAAGTTGCGGATGGTCCTGCCAGATTACCGTGCATCTCGAGATGTTGGCCTTTACGCTGTCTATCCGTCCCGCCAGTTTCTGCCAGTCAAGGTCCGCGCGTTTATCGACTTTCTGGCTGCGCTATATGGACCGTCACCTTATTGGGACACGGGTCTGGATCTCTGGCTGGCACCACCAACGAGGGCGAGGGCCGGATAATTACACCCTTACGGAACACAGCTCAGTCCTAAGGGTGTTTGGGCTATCTAATTGAGGCAGCAAGGGCGTTTTTAGAAAAATTGATCTACCTGCGACCTCTGTACACCTTGTAACTGCCACAAGTTTCTTGTTGTCTGTGCTCGACGCAATGACAGGTCATGTTTCAAGAGGGAGAAAAACATGCGGCGTATGATGATGATTGCCGGTACAGCTCTTCTGGCCCTGACTGCCCACGCAAATGCTGAAGGCGAAGCAGCAAAGGGTGAGAAAGTCTTCAAGAAGTGCAAGGCATGCCATGCCGTTGGCGAGAACGCAAAGAACAAGGTTGGCCCGCAGCTGAACGGCATTGTTGGTCGCGCATGGGGTTCTGTTGAGGGTTACAAGTACTCCAAGGCCCTTATGGCAATGGCTGACGGGAAAGTCTGGTCTGAAGAAGAACTCTCCGGATTCTTGGAAAAGCCGAAAAAGCACATCCCGAAAACAAAGATGGCCTTTGCCGGTCTACGTAAAGAGAAAGATCGTGCCAACGTGATTGCCTATCTGGCACAGTTCAACGACGATGGCTCGACCAAGTAAGCTGTCACTCCATATGGTTTCCAAAAAGGCCGGGCACTCCCGGCCTTTTTTTGTTGCAACACCTTGAGCTAGTCAGAAGTGTCTCGGTCGCCTTCTGCATGGTGTTTGCGAATGTTGCGAACTGTGAGCCAGATAGCGGCCACGACGAGGGGCACTGACAATCCGGTCATCAAGTTTGGATTGGGCAGCGGAAAGCCACTCTCTTTTGCCGCCTTCGCCAAATAAGAAATCAGACCGACAACGTAATAACTAACAGCCGCTACTGAGAGACCCTCGACGGTTTGTTGAAGCCTGAGCTGGATGCGGGCTCGACGATTCATGGATTCCAGCAAACTGCGGTTTTGCTGCTCAAGATCAACATCGACGCGGGTTCGCAGAAGCGTCGTGGCCCGTGCCAGTTTTTTTGACAGATCCCATTGACGGTCCTGAATGGACTGACAGGTTCGCATCGCCGGACCCAGCCGACGCCCTAAAAACGCAGACAAACTCAGGCTCCCTGAAACAGGTTGCTCTTCCAAAGCCGCCAAACGTGCATTGACGATCTCGTAATAGGCGCGGCTCGCACCAAATCGATAGGCACTTTCCGCAGCGCTGGCTTCTAGAGAAGCTGCAAGACTGGACAACTGATCCAAGAGCGTTCGATTTTCATCGAGCCCCGAATTTTCCTGCATCTTGTGGGTCAGTTCAAAAAGCTTCGCTTCATACTGGCTAATGCGTGGTTGTTGGCGCGTTGCCTCAAATAGACCAAGCAGCGCCAGTGTTCGATAGGTTTCGATTTCAAGCAATCGCTGAACGACCGAGCCACATTGAACCGGTGTCATGTCGTTGTTCAGAACGAGATAACGGACCAAGCCATCCCCGTCTGTTCGAAAGTCGGTGGCCGCGGTACCAGAGCTTCGTTCGATATTGAACTCCGTCAAGCTGGCCGGGTCATAATGCTTGCGCCAGTCGGTTGAAATGGTCGATGGCAAAAGATCAAGTCTGGCAGATACCAGTAGAGGGCCGGGCGCTCGAAATGCTGTTCCAAAGGGATGGTTGGATGGCAATGGCCCAAAGGGGACAGCTGCTGGCGCCGGACCATCCCAGATATAGGTGATGAATTCGGCATGTCGCTCCCAACTCAAGGTCCCGCTTGCAAAGGACAGCGTATGGTATCGGGCTTTGGGGCTTGGGCCGGGTGCTCCGCGGCTGGCACAAAACTCGCTAAACCACTCGTGATCTTCAGCTGCCTGTTCAGACGTTATGGTGAACGCATAAAGAAGAACAATGCGCGGACCTTCCAGTGGGCGAAATGGCCGGGCGTGAATTTCGCCTAAAGCAGCTTCGCGCAGTGGATGTGTTTTAAACGAAGGCAGGCCAGACCCCGTCTTAGTGGGTGACTCTACCGCTTTATCATTCTCACGCATGTCTGCTGCTCTGTCTGAAGGTCGGATGCCCATCAGGGCGAACGGCGCGCACATTTGCAAGAGGCTAGATTTGCCGCAACGTGACCTTCCGTCTCACTTTTGCGTCTTTTGGTGAATTCCCACCTTTCCCTTTTGTCGATCAGCGCTGAGTTGGCCGTTGCTCTGAGTGTTGTTTCCTCTTGGC
>NZ_GL476300.1:324336-328894 GCF_000148725.1 Roseibium sp. TrichSKD4
AATCGAAGCTCTTATCCTCAATGGGGTTTTGCGCCCCGGCGACCGTCTGCCGTCAGAGCGGGACCTTGCGGAGCGGATGGATGTTTCCAGACCAGTTCTGCGCGAAGCTCTGAAATCGCTGGAAAGCGGTGAGCTGATTGTCAGCCGTCAGGGCGGCGGCACCTTTGTGGCTGATGTAATCGGCCCCGTTTTCTCGCCTCCAATTATCGCATTGATGGAACGGCACCCGGAAGCAGTGACCGATTTCCTCGAGTTTCGAAGAGACATTGAGGGCGTTGCCGCCTTCCACGCTGCAACAAGGGCAACTGCGTCCGATCATGCGGTTCTTGCGTCCATCGTCGATCAGATGAAAACTGCATTTGAAGCCAATGACTACCAACGAGAAGCCAGTCTCGATGTGGAGTTTCACCATGCCGTTGGTGAAGCAGCGCATAACATGATCCTTCTGCACGCACTGCGGTCCTGTTATCGGCTTTTGGAGAACGGGATCTTGTACAACCGCAAGCGCCTCTACCATCACCCAACGGCGCGCGAACGCGTACTTAATCAACATACCGAGATCGCCAACAGTATTCTGCAGGGCAATCCGCAGGCCGCCAAGCTGGCATCAGAAGCGCATATCGACTTTGTCTCAGAAGCCATCAAAGAAGCAGAGAAACAGGACAACCGAAACACTGTGTCCGAACTTCGCTTGAAACACCGCCCCGTGTGAAACGGGCTAATGGTTAAATACAGTTACCAATTAAGGAGCTGACATGCCCGTAGTAACCGACATTCATGACCTGCAAGTCTTGGCCAAACGTCGTGTCCCCAAAATGTTCTATGATTATGCCGACACCGGCTCCTGGACAGAAAGCACCTACCGGGACAACGAAGCAGCTTTTCAACGCCAAAAACTTCGCCAACGTGTCGCGGTCAACATCGACAATCGAAGCGTCAAGACGACCATGATCGGCGAAGATGTCTCGATGCCGGTGGCCTTGGCCCCTGTTGGCATGACCGGCATGCAACATGCCGATGGCGAAATACTTGCAGCCCAAGCGGCTGAAGAGTTCGGTGTTCCATATACACTCACCACAATGAGTGTCTGCTCCATTGAGGATGTTGCCGAACACACGACAAAGCCGTTCTGGTTTCAGCTCTATGTCATGCGCGATCGCGGTTTTTCAGAATCCTTGATGAAACGCGCGCATGTTGCCGGTTGCTCAGCACTTGTCTTGACACTTGACCTGCAAGTCCTAGGTCAACGGCACCGGGACATCAAAAACGGCCTGAGCACGCCGCCGAAACCGAAACCACATGTTCTGCTGGATCTCGCCCTCAAACCGCGCTGGTGCTGGAACATGCTTCGGACCAAACGCCGCGACTTTGGCAACATTGTTGGTCGTGTGTCCGGTGTTGGTGACATGGGCTCCCTTGCCGAATGGACGGCCCAGCAATTTGACCCGACGCTCGACTGGTCATCCGTAGAGTGGGTGAAGAAGCATTGGGATCGCAAACTGATCCTGAAAGGCATCAATGATGTTGAAGATGCCAAGATTGCTGCTGAAACAGATGCTGATGGCATTGTGGTGTCAAACCATGGCGGGCGACAGTTGGATGGTGCAGCGGCCAGCTATGATGTTCTTCGCGATATCGTCGATGCTGTTGGGGACAAGGTGGAAGTCTATATGGATGGCGGAATCCGCAGCGGACAGGACATCTTCAAAGCTGTCGCAATGGGCGCCAAAAGCACTTTCATAGGCCGCTCCTACATCTACGGTCTCGGGGCCATGGGCAAGGCAGGCGTGACGAAGACCCTTGAGATCATGCACAAGGAGCTGGACGTCACGATGGGCCTTTGCGGCGAAACCGATATCCATAACGTTGGCCGTCACAACCTCTTGCCGTGAGGCTCGGCTAGTCACGAACTCCTACAACAATGAAACCCAGGCCCGGGCGATTTTTCGCCCGGCCTCATCGGCTCGTGCACCGTTCGCTTGAGCCTCAGCTTCAAGGATGCTTGGCCAGTTGGGCTGAACCTTGGTGATTGCATCTTTCAAGGTTTTGGACCACTCCCGCACCACCGCTTCGCTTGCCTCAAAATGAAACTGGATGGCATAAGTCGTCTGGCCGACGCGGTAAGCCTGATAGGGGGTCATTTGGCTTGCGGCCAAATGCACAGCGTTTTGCGGCAATTCAACAGTATCAACATGCCAGTGAAACATCGGAGCGCAGTCTCCAAGGTGGCACAAGACCGGGTCATCCTGCCCCGCTTTTGTTGGTTTCACATCGTGCCAGCCAAACTCAACCGGGCGATCCAGAACATTTCCGCCACCTAATGCGCGCGCGATCAGCTGGGAGCCAAGACAGATGCCGAGAACTGGGCGGCTCACCGCGTGCGCATCCCGGATAAGCCTGCAGACATCAGGCAAAAACGGATGCGTTTCATCTGCAATGGCCGATTGCTCGCCTCCCAAAATGATAAGACCAGCAGCGTCGCCAATATGCGTTGGAACCTCTTCTCCCTCATAGGCGGCCACGTTTTGCGTTCCGATCCCCTTTTCTTCCAAAGCCTCTCCGACAACGCCGAGAGGTGTTCCCGGATAATTCTCAATGACCAGAACGTGCATGAATTTCTCTTTTCAAAACCTCGACCAATCCGCACACTACTTTATTCGCGCATCCAGGAAAGACATCCATGGTTTTAAATCGCCCTCTGCAAAACCGCGTCGCACCTGATGCCCAAATTCACGCTGTGAAAGACCGCGGCACCTTCATGGGGAATCGCGGAGGACGGATCCACGACCCGAACACGCGTCAATTGCTTAAGCGGGACTGGGCCTCAAAGCGCTGGATCTGTTGTGTCACCGACTTCAAGAACCGACAGCGAGAAGTGATGGGGCACAGCTATACGGAACTGTTTTTTCTGGACGAAGTGACAGCCCTGACTGCGGGGCACCGCCCCTGTTTTGAGTGTCGCCGAAAAGACGCCCTCGCCTTTCAATCCGCCTTCCAAAAGGCGCATATCTTAAAAACATCACCGTCGGCAGATGACATGGACACTATTCTGCATGCCGAGCGGCTGAACGGAAAAGCAAAACGTTTGCACACTCTTCGAACAGATGAGCTTCCAGATGGAGCGATGGTGCTTGTAGACGGTGCCGTTTATGCGCTGCGGCAAGGCATGTTACTTGCCTGGAGTTTCGGTGCGTACGGCATCCCAAAGTTCACTGCGCTGCCAACAACATGCGAGGTGCTGACACCCCCAAGCATTTTGAAATCACTTTTGAACGGATACACACCGGTCTGGCATCCCAGCGCGCCGAACCCCACCTCCAGAACCTGAACACCATTCAGCACAAATTCTGATCTTTTGATCACAAACTATCATTTGTTTGAATATGACTTTACTGCCAGATTGCCTGTCTTCTCGTTCATACAGGCTAGTTTCATGTCCATTTCCGCCCCGGCTGCCCCTATGCCCCGCCCCACATTGACCTCGCTCGATCTCGGGCTTTATGGCGCTACAGTCTTTGCCTGGGGGTTCAGTTGGATCGCAATCAAGGGACAGATCGGTGATGTTGCACCGGAAGTGTCGGTTTTCTGGCGGTTTGTGCTCGCAGCTTTGGTCATGTTTGGTTGGAGCTGGATACGCGGTCATCAAATGAGGTACGCGCTTAAGGATCACGCCAAGTTCCTCGGCCTCGGTGTGTTGATCTTCTCGACCAACTTCACTCTGTTTTATTATGGAGCGGCCTACTTGCCCTCCGGTCTGGTCGCAGTTGTTTTTTCCATTGCATCGACCTTCAACATCCTTTTGGCCTTTCTGCTCTTTGCGCAGCGCCCAACGCTCAATGTTGTCATTGCTGGTGGCATAGGAATTTGTGGGATTGCCCTGATGTTTTGGCCAGAAATCATGGGCACCACATTGAATGCGGATGCCCTGAAGGGGCTCTCGCTCTGCGGACTTGGCACCCTCTCCTTCTGCCTCGGGAATATGGTGTCGGCCAAAGCGCAAGGTGACGGGATCGCTGTTATACCAGCGTCCGCTTGGGGCATGGCTTACGGTGCGGGATTTATCGGCTGTTTTGCTTTACTTCGCGGACAGAGTTTCGAAGTGCCGCTTGATCCACTGTATCTTGGCAGCCTTGTCTATCTGGCCGTGATTGCATCGGTCATTGCGTTTGGCTCTTATCTAACGCTTTTAGGACGGATCGGGTCCGCAAAAGCCGGGTATGCGACAGTTATTTTCCCAGTTGTGGCTTTGGCCGTATCTACAGTCGTCGAGAATTACCAATGGAGTGCGTTGGCAATTGCCGGCGTTGTTCTTGTCTTGTGCGGCAACGTTTTGATGTTGCGGCGCTAACCAAAGGGAAGCTTATTCTGCCGCAATCGGGGCCGACACATTTCCGATGGCCGCAATGACATGATTGCACAGGGCATCATGCATGGGCAGGCGCGCCTCATCTGACCGCAACATGGCAATGTCGCAATAAGGCAGCGTCGGAAAGCCGTCCTTCTCGTCCAGTATCCGCATCCCTTCACGCACAGCACTTTCCGGGAACACCGATACGGC
>NZ_GL476300.1:328914-359706 GCF_000148725.1 Roseibium sp. TrichSKD4
AAGTCGCAGGGCCGAGCGCCAATCGAACAACATCGGCTGTATGAGCACAATGGCGGGACGACGTCACCCAGAACAACTGCTCACGACGAATGATCTCACCCGGCACATCCGCGGAATCGCCGGATGTGATGATCGCCACGTCAATGCTGTTTTCGCGAATCCGTTCCCGCAAAACAGCACTGGCAACACATTCCACCACCACTTCAATCGACGGATTAAGATGATTGAATGCGGCCAGAACCTGCGGGATCAATCGGTCTGCATAGTCATCTGGAGCCCCAAACTTCACCAACCCTACTTCGCCAGAGGCATTGAAGGCGGACAGTGTTTCGTCATTTAAAATGATCATGCGACGGGCATATTCGACCAGTCTGATGCCGTCCTCAGTCAATCGGGATTGACGGCCATCTTTCACAAAGATTGGGCGGCCAACCTTTTCTTCCAGACGCCGCATCTGCATTGAAACAGCAGACTGCGTTTTGTGAACGGTCTCTCCTGCTTTTGTAAAACTACCAAGTTCCGCGATGGCAAGAAACGTTCGCAGCTGATCGATGTCCAGTATTTGTCCCATCACAAAAGGCCTTCTTGATCCTGCAGGATGTTATTGAGCCGCCTGTGGCACGGATAGATTATCCAGCGACGAAACGATGTGCTCAACCAACGCTTCGGTGACACGACTGCGCTTCTTCCATGAGCGCATCAAACCGATCTCGCACTCCGGCAGTTTGGGGAAGCCATCGGCTTCACATAAAACACGCATTCCCGGTCTCAGGGCAGATTCTGGCAGAACAGAAACGGCCAATCCGGCGAGAACCGCAGCTCCAACAGCCGTGGAGTTCCAACTGGAATAAAGCAGTCGACTTTCGCGCTCCTTTTTGTCCAAGGCTTCCAAGGCAGCTTTTCGCCAGTCACAGGTCGCACGGCCAAGCGCCAAAGGTATCGGATCTTCCAATTCAGCAGCATGGCGCGCTGAGGACACCCACAAGAGCGGCTCGCGACGAATAATCTCGACACCTTTGCGACCTCGCTTCTGGACGTGAGTAATGATGGCTACATCCAGTTCGCCTTCCTCTAGATCCTTGGCAAGGTTGGGCGTGGGCGCGCAAACAACGCTAACTTCGGCTTTTGGGTTTGAACGCGAGAACCGGGCCAGAATTTCCGGCAAAAAACGGTCCGCATAGTCATCGGGCGTCCCAAGCCGAACGATGCCTGACAACTCCGTCTCATCAAACACAGCGAGCGTTTCGTCGTTTAGCTGCACCAGCCGACGCGCAAAGGGCAGCAACCGCTCCCCATCTTCGGTCAGTTTCGACAGACGTCCATCTCGAACGAATAGCGCCCGCCCCACCCGGTCTTCCAAACGGCGCATTTGCATGGAAACAGCAGATTGCGTTTTGCAGACAACATCGGCTGCCTTGGTAAAGCTGCCGGTTTCGGCAATGGCGACATAGGTCCTGAGCTGGTCGAGATCGAGCATTCTTATAACTCATCACAAATTTGAATGTTTTTCATCTAAAACATTCGTTTGAGTAATTTCATAGAAGCAATCATATTTCAAATCAAGACACGGAAGCCCCCAACCAATCATCACGAAACGTGATTATTCATATCACAAACATTCACTGGTGTGATGACGGAGTTTTTGGCAGTCTGTATTCGTTCCAAGCAGGTAGAGCGCCACCGGAAAGGCGCACGGCATGTTGTCAGCGCGGCTGGCAGCAAACAGGAGGATTGTAGCATGACGCATCTATTCAACACCCTCTTTGCACCCGGTTCTAAAACCGTGTTCCACAAAGTATGGCGCATGTTTGAAAACCGCCGCGCCGTGGCACGCCTGCAAACGCTTTCGGACGCTCAGCTCAAGGATATCGGGCTTTACAGAGGTGATGTCATTGTTGCCCAGAAGAGCCCACTTCTTGAAAACCCGGCAACGATGATCAGTGAACTTGCCGGTGAGCGCTACCTCACTGACGCGTGCTCTTCACCGAACTTTGCAAGCGCGGCATCTGCGAGCAAAGCAAACTCAAACACGCTTTCCCCAAGCTTGGTCAGCGACCCGAAGGTCGCGGCCTGACCATCTGCATACTGCAGCCCCTGTCGGCATTCTCGCTGACACCTAACTGGCCCGCTTCATTTCAAGCGGGCCTTTTTTTGCAAATTATTTACAGTAAACACACACCGCCAGTGAATACATTGATTTATCTTACGTTAGGTAAGATTTATTTTATCAAAATACCTACACTCTGAGGAAGCACAGCTTTCCCTAGAGGCTTAAATGTATTCACTCTTATCCCGATTTAGACGTGATGAACGCGGAGCAATCATGATTATCACCGCGTTTGTGTTTTTCGTATTGATCGTCGCTATCGGCGTGGGAGTGGATTACTCGAGGGCTCTCACGCTAAAAACACGTGTGCTTGGAAGTCTGGATACCGCCGCCTTGGCCGCAGCTGTTGAGTTTTCAAAACTCGGCTCAGAACAGGATGCCCGCAAGGCGGCGAAGAAAGCGTTTGACGCCCAAGTATCGCAGTTGAACCTGCATGGCGCGAAACTTAAAAAGCTCAACATCGTGACCGACGACGAAACTATGAAAGTGTCGGTCGATGCCGTATTTGAGCTCCCCACAACACTCATGCAGATTGCCGGCTTCAAGACGCTCGAGGTCGCGACGCGCTCGGACGCCGTTGGGGGTGGGCAAGAGGTTATCCTGGATATCGTCATGTGCATTGACGCAACGGGCAGTATGGGCGCGACCTTGCGATCAGTTCAAAGGAATGCCCTCAGCTTTGAAGCCAATTTGAAAAATCGGTTGAAGGAACTCGGGCGCCAAGTGGATATTATTCGCGTCCGGCCGATCTACTATTGGGATTACGACTACGATGGCTGGTCAAGGAGCTACGGGCTAAAAAAGTCCACATTTCTTAAACTTCCCGACCAGCGCACCCAATTCAAAAATTTCGTCGATTCTGAATCTGCTTACGGTGGCGGTGATTGGCCCGAAGCAGGTCTTGAATGTTTCAATGAAGGTTTGAGATCGAGTTGGTTCAAGACCACAAACACACGACAAAGCGTATTTCCCGTTGTAGCTCTGTGGACGGACGCCCCCGCTGACTCTCCAAACAACTGGAGAAACATAAACAGCTCAGGCACTCCTTACCCATCGAACATGCCACGGTCTTGGGGCGGGCTGGAAGCAGCTTGGAACAACGGCAGTTTGATCAGTCAAGACAACAAGATGTTTGTTTTCTTCGGCAATCAATCACAAAATGGCTGGCGTCAGCTCTCCAAGTGGAGTGGCTACAATTATGGTGGCAGCCTGACATCAGCGACCAACAACATGGTCGAGGCGATCGCGAACGCGGTCTACAAAAAGCTCCCGCCCCCCTATCTGTCCTTTTAAACTTGAGGGTCGTCAGCTTTCGGCAAACCATCGCCGGTTTAGACACTACAGCGAGGGGGATTACCCCTCCTCGTTTGGCTTTAGCGAACTTGAAGCCCTTTGAAACAGCTCTTCAAATGCCTTGAACTGGCTGGTCTGCAGCTCTTTGCCCATGGACATCCAGTCAGCAATCTGTTTTTCGTCAGGAGTAGCGGTTTCGTTGTCCGAATCGGCGGGGTCCACTTTGGGTTCTGGCTGTTCTTCGGCAATATAATCGGGTGATGAAGGTGTTAAAAATGAAGACCAGAAGGAAGTGACAGCCTCCTGATACCCCTGAAAGACTTCTGTTGGGGTAGGCGGCGGTTTCGGCCGCCCGCGCGCAAAGCCGCGCAAAAATGCATCCAGCAATGTTTGCGCCTGACCGCCTAGATAGGGGCGGATTTTGTTTCCCATTGCCAGCGTGGCGGCAACCGGCATCATTTCGGCAACAGCGTCCTGTTGCAGGCCGGTAGCGGACGCTATCTGGTTTGCCAACTGTTGTTGGGTTGTTTTGGGTCCGAAGAAAAGACCGGTCGGATCAAACGCACTGCCATCCTTTTGCGTATCCGCTTGGCCGGTCATCCAAGAGCCAATGTCCGTGTCAGCGGAAGGCGGACCGAAGTGCTTGAATCCGGTTTGGGACGCTGCGAGCAATTGCGACATCGCCTTGGCCAAATCACTGTCCTGCCAGCCGAACCGGTCTTGCATATCCTTAGCGATATCCGACAGGTTAAACGGGGATGATCCCTCTGGCGAATGAGCCATGCTGTGCCTTTCCGTCCAGAGGACGCCACAAAATCCAAAACGAACCGGATGATCGACCCAATTTGAAGTTGGGTCAATTCTCAGCACAGAATTAGGATTGCAAAACCCTGCCATTCAGCCCGCGGACTGGACTGGGTCAGTAGGCATACTCCTTGAACAGCTGATCCATATTGCCAGCCCAGCTGCCATTATACCGTTGGAGCAGAACATCAGCGGGACACATGCCGGCAGCAAGCCCCTCTTCCACCGGTGCCAAATGCACCCGTTCATCGAGGTCACCGTCGCTGAAGCGCGCCCGCCGCTTTAGCCCCTCTTTGGAAAGGGCAAGAACGTCTTTTGCAATATCGCGAACAGTTCCGCTTCTAAAAGGCGTTTCCAGAGCATGCATGGGCACACCGCTGCGCAGTGCTGCGCGTTCTTCAGCTGACCAGTCCTTCACCAGCTGCCACGCCTGATCCAGAACGCCATCATCGTAAAGCAGACCGACCCATAGCGCTGGCAAAGCACAAATCCGCCGCCAAGGCCCACCATCTGCGCCGCGCATTTCGATGTACTTTTTCAGGCGTACATCCGGGAACAGCGTCGACAGGTGATTGTTCCAGTCCCCCAGATTTGGGCGCGCATCCGGTACCTTGCCTTCCAATGCACCGTTCATGAACTCGCGGAAGGTTGTTCCTGTTACATCAAAATAGGTATCGCCGCGTTTGACGAAATACATCGGGACATCAATGGCCCATTCGACATAGCGCTCAAACCCGAAGTCTTCCTCAAAGGCAAACGGCATATCACCGGTGCGGTCAGTATCGGTGTCTGTCCAGATTTGCGCACGGAATGATTTAAAGCCGTTGGGCTTTCCTTCTGTGAACGGAGAATTGGCGAAAATGGCCGTGGCAATAGGCTGCAATGCGAGGCCGACCCGCATCTTCTGAACCATATCGGCTTCTGATGAAAAATCGAGATTCACCTGAATGGTTGAGGTGCGATACATCATGTCCAGCCCTAGGCTGCCGACCTTAGGCATGTAGCCGGTCATGATGTCATAACGAGATTTCGGCATGACAGGTATTTCAGCCCGGCTCCAGTTTGGCGTCATGCCAATGCCCAAAAAACCAACGCCGAGGGGATCTGCAACTTGGCGAACGTGTGCGAGGTGAGCATTTGCCTCACGGCAGGTCTGGTGGAGGTTGTCCAGCGGTGCGCCTGACAGCTCAAACTGACCGCCAGGCTCTATGGAAATTGCACCGCCACCAGAAAGGTCTGCGAGGCCAATGATATTGCCCGCATCCTCGATCCGGTCCCAACCGAGAATGGTCTCCATTCCCTCCAAAACCGCACGCACACCTTTGTCACCATCATAGGGAATTGGGGAATAATCAGCCGTGTTGAAGCCAAATTTCTCGTGCTCAGTACCAATCCGAAACTGGTCGGCGGGCTTGCAGCCTTCGGCCAGTGTTGCGGCCAGATCTGCAACACTCTCAATCAATGTCGAATCGACTGTATCACGCGCCATAAACAGCATCCTTCCGAGTCACGTCGACCGAATCTTACTAAGGGGAAACAGCCGATACAATGCAGCCGATTTGTCTAATCGACCAACATGTCCAAGTGTTTGCCATTTAGGACTGTGTGTCAGGAATTACCAGAGCGTTTTTTGGCTCAACAAATCCAAGGGGCATGTTTCCGCTCAACTTTTTGTGTCGCGTTTCGCTTATGCCACACGGAAAATATCGACAGGCTCCTCGCGCCCTCTGAGCTCAGTGCTTCCAATGTGCTCGAATGTGTTTGGCTCATTGAGCTGAGCCAAGGTGTCCGCGCTTGCCAGAATGATCGTTCTTGCAGATGGATCGACCGATTTGCCGTATTCTTGAAGGCGTGCAGCCACATTCACAGCATCACCGATTACCGTGTAATTCAGCCTGTCCGATGATCCGATATTGCCGACAACCACTTCGCCTGTATGAACCCCAATTCGCACGCGCATATCGCCATCCGGGTGCGCTTCGATTGCTTCTGCCAGAGCCCGGACAGATGCAATTGCTTGTGCCGCGTGATCGGGCTGATAGGACGGTGCGCCCCAAAATGCCATCACGCCGTCGCCGAGAAACTTGTCGATGGTGCCGCTTTCCGCAACCACCTGCTCAGATACTGTTTCAAAGTATTTTCCAAGAAAGCCCGCTGTTTCTTCAGCCGTCAGATGAGACGCCTTGCCTGTGAAACCGGCCAAATCGGTAAAGACGATGGTCATTTCCCGTGTCTCAATGTGTTCCGTCCCTGTCAGGCCATCGTCAACGAGCTGCCGGACCAGTTGTTTCGGCACATATTTGGAAAAGGCATGCAGCGCACCCGATGCACTGTTAAAGGCCCGGTTGACCTGATCCAGCTCGATCAAGTGGGAGCCTTGCAATGGTTGCACCTTGTCAAATTCAAGGTTCTGCATGTTGACGGCGGCCTGCGCCAGATCATCCAGAGGGCGGCCAATAATACGCCCTAGTGTAAAGGATATAACGGCCCCAACCAACAACCCGCCGACGGCAACGAACAATATGATCTGCGAGCGGTCCAGGGTCGCGCCAAAGATATGAGCCTGATAGAGCGCTCCATAGGTCCACCCCTTTGCGGGTCCGCTCTCGACCTCATCATAAATCATCGCGTACATACGCTCTTGATGCGGAAAGACGCGTCCTTTCACCCCGCCCCGAATGGGATGAGCATCGTCGCTCTTTGTCCAAAGACTTGAAATTGGACTGGAAGGATAATCTGCCAATCGCGCAAGGGGCTGTGCTGCCTGCGCATTAAAACCATTAGGCTGCTCTGAAGCGAAGCTGACCACCTGATCGCGCCCCATCAACAAAAACGCGCCAAGCTCGTCACCCTGATCCATTTTCGATGTCAGATCTGCAAAAACCGATTGAGGAAATTGCACCGACAAACGCTGGCCAGACACCAAACCAACGGTTGCCGACATGACTGCGGTGTTGGTTTCGGGATCGAGAACAAACTGGTTCCATTCAACCTGACCAGGCTGCGACTCGTTACGGCCCGCCAAGACTCGGACGGTGGAGCCGCTAGGAAACAGTTTTGCGATTTCTGTAAACCGAGACTGGGATGCGTCTGAGCCAATCGAGATTGAGAGAGATTGCAGCAATGCCGTCTGCTGATCGAAGAACCCTGTCAGCACTGTTTCGTATCGGCTCAAATTTGCGCTGGCCTGTTGCAGAAGAAGGCGTCCGGCCACGTTTCGACTGGCAGACGTCATGTAGGTTATGATGCCGCCGCAAATCAGAACCAGAACAATGGAAAAGACCAGTCCAAGCACGACGCCAACAGACAGCCGAAAGCGTTTTGGCTTGTCATGTCCTCCCGTCTCCTGATCACGTCCTAACGTTCGGTCTTTAACAGGTACGCCGGGAGGAATGATGTCTTGTGGCACTTTGTTTAAGTCCAATCACCCAACGTGGCCTGGATAACCGCCAGTGCGGCAACCGCAGCCGTGTCTGCACGCAATATTCGTGGTCCCAGAGGAATCGACACCACAAAGTCTGATTGGTGGAGAATAGACCGCTCTTCGGTTGAAAAGCCACCTTCGGGACCAACCAGAAGAGCTATGCTCTCAGGTTTTGCTTCGACCAGCTTAGCAAGATCTCCCAGAGGGTTGGTTGTTTCCGATCCTTCGTCGCAAAACAAAAGAACACGACCTGGATGCTTTTCGGGCCAATTGGCCAACAATGCCTTGAGCGGTTCTGGTTCAACGACACCGGGAACTGAGAGCACGCCGCATTGTTCTGCGGCCTCAATCACATTGGCTTCCATCCGCTCCAGATTGACGCGGCTTGTCTGGGTATGTTGCGTCATGACCGGTTGAAGGCTGCCGACCCCCATCTCAACGGCCTTTTGAACCATATAATCAAGCCGAGCATGTTTCAGCGGCGCGAACAGATACAAAAGATCTGCAGATTTTTCCTGCGGGCGAGTTTGCTCGACGAGTTCCAGAACACACGCCTTGCGCCCTGTTACCTTGATTTCGGTAAGCCATTCGCCATTTTGCCCGTCAAATGCGAGCACCTTGTCCCCATCCTTCAGACGCAAAACATTGAGAAGATAATTGGCCTGACTGCGGTCGGCCTCGATACGCGCTCCGTCCGCAAGGATGTGCCGCAGAAAGAGACGCTGCATTTTGAATTCATAGTTTGGCATGCCCCTAGTGTGTGTTCACGGGCATGGCATTTCAATGACCATGCGCCACACCGGTCTGACTGTCCCCGGCATTTGTTTTTCCAACGACTGTTGGCGACTTGACCCTGCACGGTCAGAACGTCACCTTGCAGCGGTAATGTGAGGAATCAGACGCTTGACCGATACCAAATCCAATGTCGCGGAATTTTCCGTTTCCGAGATCTCCTTTTCCATCAAACGTGCGATGGAAGACACGTTCGGATATGTCCGAGTGCGCGGAGAATTGGGACGCATTTCTAGGCCGGGGTCAGGTCACATTTATCTGGACCTCAAGGATGAGCGTGCGGTTCTCTCCGGTGTCATCTGGCGCGGTGTTGCATCAAAGCTGAAAATCCAGCCCGAACAGGGTCTTGAGGTGATCGCGACGGGCAAGATCACCACGTTTCCGGGCCAATCCAAATACCAGATGGTCATCGATTCTCTGGAGCCAGCGGGCGCCGGAGCTCTTATGGCCCTATTGGAAGAGCGGAAGAAGAAACTCGCTGCCGAAGGCCTGTTTTCTGAAGAGCGCAAACAACGCCTGCCACATCTGCCTCGCGTTATTGGGGTCGTCACATCCCCGACGGGTGCGGTCATCCGGGATATTTTGCACCGGATCAGCGATCGCTTTCCGCTTCATGTGCTTGTTTGGCCTGTCCGCGTTCAAGGCGAAACGTCCGGTGCAGAGGTTGCCAACGGAATTCGTGGTTTCAATTCGCTTCAGGCCGGTGGGCCGATCCCGCGCCCTGACTTGATTGTGGTTGCCCGTGGCGGCGGCAGCATAGAAGACCTTTGGGGGTTCAACGAAGAAGCTGTTGTTCGCGCAGCTGCGGCCAGCGAAATTCCGCTGATCTCGGCTGTCGGCCACGAAACCGATTGGACCTTGATCGATTTGGCCGCAGACTTGCGTGCACCGACTCCGACTGGAGCCGCCGAAATTGCAGTCCCCGTGAAGGCGGAATTGCTGGCGCTGGTCGATGACCTGTCTCGCCGACTTTATTCAGGACTGAACCGATCTATAGCAAATCGGAGAACCGAGCTTCGCGCTGCAGGGGCCGCACTGCCTGCCCCACGCGATCTTTTGGCCTTGCCACGCCAGCGGTTTGATACGGCGGCAGGAAGTCTGGAACGGGCTCTGATCGTCAACACGCGAAGCCACCGCAGTGGATTTGATGGAGTGTCCGCGCGCCTGTCTCCGCTGCTGCTCACACGGGGCTTAAGCCATGCCCATGACCGATTGACAGCCTTGGTGGATCGACAATCGCGCGCGCTTCAGGTCACCGTTCAGTCCAAACGTCAGACCTATTCGGCAGTTGCCAGCCGATTGACACCAGATCGCTTGCGGCAACAATCCGCTTTGGGCCTTGAGCGGTTGAAAACTCTGTCGGAACGGATGGATCGGGCTTACGGCAACCGGCTTGCGCAAGACAAGGCGCGTCTGGATGGATTGGACAAGCTACTCAACTCCCTGTCCTACAAAGAGGTGCTGTCGCGCGGCTATGCTGTTGTGCGTGATAAGAGTGGCACGCCTGTTCGGAGCGCCACAGATGTGCCTGCTGGCGAAAAACTTGTAATCGAACTGTCTGATGGGCTTATCGATGCAATGGCTGTAAGCGCCAATTCAGCTAGTAAAACAGAAAAGAAAGCCCCGAAGAAACCGGCAGCCAAGCCCAAAAACAACAAGCCTGAAACCCAAGGCAATCTGTTTTAGTCTCAAGATGAATTGGCGGTGTCTTTCAAACTCTATTCCGGCTCTTCATTAATAGATAACCAAAAAGAGAATTACGCATACATTAACCAAATGACTTAACGTCAATATCAGCTTCGCTTCGTATATTTCCCATGGTTTTTATTGTGCATGGGACAAAAATGTCTAACGAACGAAAGCAATTTGGACGACGTGGCGCAACTCCTACACCACGTGTTGCAGGACCCTCAAACACCTCTTCACAGATAGGGCAAATGGCCTCGGCAGGCGCCTCTTCAATGGCGCTCGGAGCGGATGACTTCCAATTTGACATGGATATGTCCACGGAAGCCCCTCCCAGCCTCTTGGGAATGGTGTTTGGCTTTAGCGGGCGCATTGGCCGGAGCACGTATTGGACGATTGGGGCATTTCGTTTTCTGCTGACTGTCGCTCTCTTCGTAGCCTTGGCATTCAACCTTCCTGCCGGCATTGAAAATTGGAATGTTCTTGAATTTTACGGGTATTTCTTTGGCACAGCAGAAGGCCTGAAATATGGTATCCTGTTCATTCCCCTGACCATCTGTTATTGGTCTCTGGAGGCGCGCCGTATCCACGACCGTGGGCATTCCGCGCTCTGGCTGTTGCTTTTGTTCCTTCCGCTCGTTGGTCTGTTCTACAGCCTTTATCTCTTTGTCGCGAACGGCTTTTTTGCAGGCACTCCGGGCCGCAATGAGTTCGGCTGAAACCAAAAAAGCCGCCGCGCTTGGCGCGCGGCGGCTTTGATAAGGCACCAGGTGTCTGAGCCGGTGTTTTTAGCCCATCAAGGATGGCAGGAACGTGATGATTGACGGGAAGGCCAAGAGACCTGCAATCGTCAACACATCGGCCACGAAGAACGGCACGCAGCCGCGGAACACCTCCTGAACCGGGATGTCCGGACGAACGCCTGATACAACAAAGCAATTCAGACCTATGGGCGGCGTTATCAAACAGAGCTCCGCCATTTTGACCACCAATATCCCGAACCAAATGGCACAGGCCTCTCCAGAAAGGCCAAAGGCACTGTCTGCGGCTGAGACGGTTTCGCCACCGTTCAAGGCCATGACCGCCGGATAAACAACTGGCAAGGTCAGGATCAGCATTCCAATTGCGTCCATGAACATGCCCAAGACTGCATAAGCCAGCAAGATCATGATCAGCACCATCCAGGGCGAAAACTCCAGCCCAACGATGAATACTTTGAAGGCGTCCGGGAGACCGGCAAAGCCGAGGAACCGGACATAGACCAGAACACCCCAGATAAGGGTGAAGATCATGACCGTCAGCTTGGCTGTTTCATGGAGAGCCTGAAAGAGCTGCTTGGTGCGCATGCCCTTGGCAACCGCCACGCAAAGCACAACGAATGCCCCGAGCGAACCGGCTTCCGTTGGCGTTGCAAGGCCGAAGAAGAAAGAACAGAAGATGATCCCGACAACGGCAATAATGGGCAGTGTTCCCGGAACAGATTCTATTTTCTCTGCCCACGTGTAAGACCGGGTGGGCGGAGCATCTCCCTTCCACATTGCGATGAAGACAATGATGCCGACATAAATCAAGGCGGAGAAGACACCTGGCAGGAATCCGGCAATCAACAATTTGCCGACGGATTGCTCTACCAAAATCGCATAGATCACGAGAATGGCAGATGGCGGAATGAGGGAGGCCAACGTGCCACCGGCTGCAACAACAGCCGCTGACATACGCTTTGAGTACCCTGCCTGTAGCATTTCAGGGATCGCAACACGGGCAAACACGGCTGCTGTTGCAACGGACGCTCCCGACACAGCGGCAAAACCGGCTGTTGAGAACACGGTGCCGACGGCCATGCCGCCCGGCAGCCACCCCAGCCAGCGTTTGGCCGCCTCAAACAGCTTCTTTGTGAAGCCCGCATAAAACGCCAAGAACCCAATCAGGATGAACGTTGGCAAGACAGACAGGGCATAGGTGACCGACTTGGAATGCGGAATTGTTCCAGCCATTTTAATGGCTGTCATGAAGCCAAGTTCAAAACCTTGCATCATCGAAAAGTGGATGATCAGGCCGACAAGTCCTGTGAAGGCAGCCGCAAAGGCGACCCGCACACCAATGACTACGAGGACGAGCAAAACGCCCGTCATGATAAGACCTACGTCAAATGGGGTCATTTCCGGTCTCCTTCAGCTTCTTCGTTGCCGAAGGTTTCTTCAATTTCCTGCTGGGCTACTTCCGCGGCATCGTGAAGGACTGGAACCCCAATTGGTTCGCGATCCGGCTTCGCAACCAATCGGGCATAGCCATATATTTGCAAAAGCAGGCGTAAGAACAGCAAGGACAACGCGACAGGGACGACCAGCTTGGATGGCCATGTCGGCAAACGAATGTCCATGGTGCTATCGCCAAAGTTCCAGGATCGCTCAAAATGGAACCATGATCCGTAAATGAGCAAGGCCACGACGAACGCGATCAGAATGACGCCGATCATTTCGCAAATCCAGAGCGTGCGCCCGGAAAGCTGACCAAGCACAATCTCCATCCGGATGTGACCGCCGACCCGCTGACAATAGGCAACACCAGCAAATGCAAACACGGCCATGGCTTGCTCGGTGATGTCGATGAACCCGGGCACTGGCGTATTCAACACCAGCCTGCCCAGCACCTGCACTACAGCCAGCAACATCAAGGCAAGGATGCTAAAGGCAGCGATCAAGTTGAAGGCATTTTCAACGTGCCCAAGGGCCCCATCGAATTTTATATACGTGCCCGGCCCGCCCGGTTCGGGGCGGCCTGCTAAATCTTCGGATGTCATGGTTTTCAAGCCCCAGAAAGACATTCCCCGGCACGAAAGGCGCCGGGGAGAGCTTCAATTATGGTTCAAGACACGGGATTAACCGTTGATCTTTTCGCGCACCATATCGAGAAGTTCCTGAGCTGGCAGGCCATTTGCGGTCTGCTCCTTGACCCAAGCTTCCCAAATCGGGCCTGCCTTGGAGGCGAAGGTTTCCAGCTCAGCATCGGAAAACTCAACCTGAGTGATGCCCTTTTCTTCAAGTGCCGGCCACCACTTGTCATAGAGCTTGTTGTAATTGGCCAGGTAGTGTTCCAGAGCCGGATCAACGGAGGCATCAAGTGCAGCGCGAAAGTCATCTGGAAGCGCAGCATAGGCATCCGTGTTGACAACAACTGGGCAATGCACAGTTCCCGGGTTCAGGTTCTTGGTCCACCAATTGGCAACTTCAATTGTCTTGAAGGACATGTGCGCATGCGGTGCAAAGCCTGCAGCTTGAACCGTACCGGAATCAATCGCCTGATAAGTTTCCGATGCCGTAACAGATGTTGGCACTGCGCCAACAGCTTCCATCATCTTGCCAAGACCGCCAAGGGCGCGAACACGCATTCCATCAAAGTCGGAAATCTTGGTCGGAACATCGCCCTTGCCCGCAAAGTTATATTGCGGCATCGGGGACGGCATCAGAAGCTTGGCATTCCAGCGACCGAGATCCTTCTGCACAGCAGGATGCTCATAAAGTGCCTTGGAGACCGCAACTTCTGTTTCCAGATCAGCAACACCCAGGAACGGCAGTTCCAGAACGGTCAAGGATGGGTTCTTGTCGGCATGATAGGACGCACAGAACTGCGCCATTTCAAACGCGCCGAAGGAAATGCCATCCAGATTTTCGCGAGATTTGGAAAGCGCGCCGCCGTAATGCAGTTTGATTTCAAACTTGCCGTCTGTCTTGGCTGCAACTTCCTCGGCAAGCTTTTCAACGTGCTCGGTGAAGGCGCGTTTTTTGCCCCAAAGGGACACGTTCCAAGTTACATCTGCTGCAAAGCTTTCGGTCGCAAAAATCGCACCCAGCACGAGAGCCGAAGCCGCTGTGGCGTTTTTCAAAGTGAACATTCTTATCCTCCCAGATATTTGTTCGCTCTTGATAAAGTGGCACTCACGGTCCGAAGACGAACCGTTGACCACGATGCACCCCTCCAAGCAGGAGGCGTGCCAATTCGTAAAAATTCCGATTTTTCGTAACAAATAAACACTTAACAGGCAGCTTGGACGAACTGCAATCCAGCAATCGGCAATATTTCGCCGATCACGATGAGCAGTCGGCGAAAACCCGCCGATCAGCCTTCCGTTTCCTCCAGAACACCATCGGATCGACGGATCTCGAGCCGGGCCATTTTTTCATTCAGTGTGCGCCGTGGCAGGCCGAGTTCTTCCATGACAAGGTTGATCCGCCCGCGATGACGGGTCAGCGCGTTGCTAATCACTGTGCGCTCATAGGCGTCCATCAGTTCCCTGAGATTGCCTCCGGACGGATTGGAGACACCTGCTTGCGGGCCAGTAACCAGCACTTCAAGTGCCTGTGCTCCAACACCAGCATTCAGAACGAACCGCTCTGCTGCGTTTCTCAGCTCTCGAACGTTTCCTGGCCAATGATATGTCCGCAAGAAAGCCTCGTCCTGACTGCTCAAGATCGGACGTTCGAGATCATAATGAGCGGCGAAGCGATTGAGGAACGTATCAAAGAGCAGTTGAACATCGCTGCCGCGCTCTCGCAACGGCGGGACGAAAATCTCAATTGTGTTCAGGCGAAACAACAGATCTTCGCGAAGGCGCTGTTCGGCAACTGCCTTTCTTGGGTCTTCGTTCGCTGCGCTGACCAATCGAAGATCCACTCGGACAGGTTTGCGTCCCCCAACTCTGTCGACTTCCTTTTCCTGCAAAACACGCAAGAGTTTGGCTTGTAGGGAAATCGGCATGGACACAATTTCATCAAGGAAAAGAACCCCGCCATCGGCTTGCTCTATGCGCCCCTGACGCATTTTGTCAGCGCCGGTGAAGGCACCCGCCTCATGGCCAAATAGTTCAGCCTCCACCATTGTTTCTGGAAGTGCCGCCGCATTAATGGCCACAAATGGCCCTTTGTTCCGCAGACTGAAACCGTGAAGGGCTTGCGCGATGACCTCTTTGCCGGTGCCAGTCTCCCCATTGATCAGAACAGCTGCATCCGTTTTGGCAAAGTGCAGCAGCCTCTCACGGAGAGTTTTCATCGCCGGACTGTTGCCAAGCAGACGGCTCTCAAGACTGCTGCTGTCTTCCAGCGAGCGATGGAGAGAGCGATTCTCTAAAACCAGACGTCGCTTATCGACGCCCCGCCACACAACTTCGGCAATGCGATCTGGATCAAACGGTTTTTCGACGAAGTCATAAGCCCCTGATCGCATGGCATCCACGGCCATTGGCACATCACCATGCCCGGTAATCAGGATGACCGGGATTTCAGCGTCGATGTCGGAGACCTGACGCATCAACTGAAGGCCATCTTCTCCCTTCAGCATCACATCGGAAACCACACACCCTTCAAATCCTGACGATAGTTTGGAGAGAGCCTGCCTTGCCGTTTCGACCTCGATGGGCCGAAATCCTGCCAGTCCCATCCATTGGCGGAGCGCTGCGCGCATGTCCGGATCGTCGTCTACGATCAAGACCGGAGTTTGCTCGCTCATTCCGCTGGTTCCTCTTGCCTATCTTTTTCTATTTTGGATTTGATCGCAGTTTCTCCGGCATCGAGGAGGCCCGGTAATGTCAGAATGAATGCCGCCCCTCCCAATCGGCTCTTGTTTACCGTGAGAGTGCCTCCAAGATCCTCGGCGATGCGCATGGATATGGACAGACCAAGACCGAGCCCACCAGAACTCATTTTGGTCGTGAAATAGGGATCAAATATCTTCTCGCGAATATCAGCTGAGACGCCTTGACCATTATCCGCCACGCTCACCAGCACATTTGTGTCGAGACGGGTTGCCTGAAGAACAACCTCGCCTGCACCGGTCTCTTCATGCGCCAAAGCTGCGGCATCGGCTGCATTCTTCAGGAGGTTGAGCAAGACCTGTTCAATGCGATAGCGCGCGGTGTCCAGCACCAACGGCACGTCGGGTAGTTCCACCTTTAGACCCACATCGGTTTCATCAAATCGCGGGCGGGCAATTTTTATTGAGTCGCGAATACACTCTCGCAAGTCCACGCGCTCAATCTTGCTCTCAGTTGGCCGTGCAAACCGCTTCAACTCCTGCGTCAGATTGGCCATCCGGTCTTGCAGGCCATCAATGTCATTCAGGTTTTGGGTTACAGCCGCCAGATTTCCATTTTCCAAGAACTTGCGCGTGCCGGCAATAAACATGCGCAAGGCAGCCAGAGGTTGATTAAGTTCGTGCGCGACAGCCGATGACATCTGTCCCACAGCGGCAAGACGGCTCGACCGTGCAAGACCTTCTTGTGTTCGGATCAATTCACGCTCGATGCGGCGACGTTCTTCGACCTCTTCCGTCAATCGGCTGTTTAGTTCCTTCAGTTCAGCCGATTCCAGACGCAGCTGCGCAGATGCCCGCCGCAGGGCGCGACCTCGAAACACCAGCACACCGACGACATACAGCAGCGCCAATCCGAAGGACGTAGACCAGATCAGCACCAATGATCCGCGGACGTTTTCCTGCGGCACCAGAAAATGCAACTTCCAGCCGAGCAGGCCGACATGTGCAGAATTATGCCTGTAAAGTTGTCCATCAATTTGAATGGTTTTTGTGTCTGTCTGCGGAGCACTTGAGAGGCTTTGAATGGCCTCATCCGCATATTGACGAGTGGCGCTCAGTTCATCTAAAATCGCGGGGGCTAGTTCCTGCGTAGTCTTGTACTTCCAGTCAGATACGGCGGAGAGAAACACAATCCCGTTTCGGTCCGTTGCAAAAACGGTTTCCCCACCTTCGCGCCAGGCGCGCTCCAGAATTCTGGTATCGACTTTAACAACGGCCACACCTTTCGGCTCGCCTTCCACAGGTGTTGGGCGAGCAAGGAACAAGCCCGGACGCCCTGTCGTCATCCCGACCGCGAAGTACTGACCTTCCTCACCTTTCAAGGCTGATTGGAAATAGGGCCGAAACCCATAATTCCTTCCGATCAGGGACAAGTCCGTTTGCCAATTGCTCGCCGCCACGGTGTCGCCATGGCGATCCATCATGAACAGAAGATCCGCCCGCGAGTTACGGGCCATTTCTTCCAAAAACCTGTTTGCCGTCTCGCCTTCTGACGGCTTGTCCAGAACTGCGGATGCTCTTGGGTCCCGCGCAATCATATAAGGAAGGTAGCGGTATTTTTCGTACACACCGAGAATAGTCTGACGGTAGAGCGTCAGTCGTTCCGCTGCCGTTTTGTCACTCGCGATTTGGGATCGCTTCACTGCGAAGTCCGACACCAGCACGGTCAAGAGACCGAGCAGCACGAGCGGCAAGACAAACAGGACAGAGCGTTTGGACATGCGACGGTTATCGCCGTTTTGGGCGCGCTCCGCAATTCTTCTGATCTGAATGTGGCATCGACGGCTCTTTTGCTGGGAAATCACACACGTAGACGTTTGGCGTGTGGCTGAGTAATTTGCAGCACCCCACCAAGAACGAGATAGAAGAACATGACCTTTCGCTGTCTGACGAACAAGCCATGATCCAGGAGACGGCCCTCAAGTTTTCCGAGACCCTTCTGGAGCCAAACGCAGGAGCCCTTGATGAGGGAAAGGGCCGCGAGGCACTTTTGGCCAATCTGAAAACCTTGTCAGAAAACGGCTTCATGGGGCTGAATGTTTCTGCAGACTATGGCGGCACCGAAGCTGGAACGGTGTCTTTTGCCCTCGCCATCGAAGCGCTTGCACGCGGATGTGCTTCAACAGCTGTAACCGCTTCCGTTTCCAACATGGTGGGTGAGGTCATTCAAGCAGTCGGGTCTGAGGACCAGAAAGCCACCTACTTGCCGAAACTGACCGATGGCACCTATCCCGCTGGTGCATTTTGCCTGACAGAGTCCAGCGCCGGGTCTGACCCTTCAGCCATGAAAACAAGAGCTGTCAAGGACGGTAATCATTATGTTCTGAATGGGTCAAAACTCTATATTTCCTCCGGCGAATATGCGGGAGTTTTTGTCGTTTGGGCCGTCACCGACCCAGATGCACCGAAAGGAAAAGGCATCTCCTGCTTTCTCGTGGAAGCCGGCACACCCGGCCTCATCATTTCCAAAGCAGAGAAGAAAATGGGGCAGACGGGCTCTGCGACCAACGAGATCGTCTTTCAAGATTGCCGCATCCCTGCAACGGCCATGATGGGCGAGGAAAATGACGGGTTTCGCGTGGCAGTCAGTGAATTGGCAGGCGGACGCATTGGCGTTGCTTCCCTTGCACTCGGCATTGCTCGAAAAGCAATGGATACTGCAAAGGCTTACGTGAACGAGCGCCAGCAGTTCGGCAAACCTCTCGCTGACATGCAAGGCATCCAATGGATGATTGCCGACAGGGAAACGGACCTTGAGGCTGCACGGCTCTTGATCCTGCAAGCAGCGAGTTTGAAAGACGCCGGTCACCCCTTTGCCAAGGAGGCATCGATGGCGAAATTGTTTGCCTCAGAGGCCGCCCAGCGCGCAACCTAAACGGCTCTCCAGCTTCATGGCGGAGCCGGATACATCAAAGACTATCCTCTTGAACGCTATGCCCGAGATGCCCGGATCACCACGATCTATGAAGGAACATTGGAAATCCAGCGCCTGATCATCACCCGTGAGGTCATGAGGGCCGTATAAGAATACTCCGGAAGCTTCCATCAAAAAGGGAAGCTTCCGGAGCCCCATCATCAGTTGCTTGGCAACATGACCTTGTCGATAACGTGGATCACACCGTTGTCCGCTCGAATATCTGCTGCAACGACATTCGCATTATCGACCGTAACAGCGCCACCGGATTTAGAGACCGCCAATGTCCGGTCACCTGCGCCCTTGATCGTTTTGACGTGGATGGTTCGACCCGGAAGCATGTTTGAAGTGAGTTCCCGCCCAACCACATGGTAAGTGAGGATTGCCACGAGTTGGTCTTTGTTTTCCGGCAGAAGTAGCTTTTCGAGCGATCCACTTGGCAAAGCTTCAAAAGCCTCGTCAGTTGGAGCAAAAACAGTGAGCGGTCCATTTTGTGACAATGCGCCTGCCAATCCGGCAGCTTGGGCTGCGGCGACCAACGTATTGAAAGTGCCTGCTTGCTGAGCTGTTTCAACAATGTTTGCTGCGTTGGTCACTGTAGGCGCTGTCAGACCGCTTGCTAGAACCGCTGCCAGTAAAATTTTCTTCATGTGTTCCTCCTCTGCTGACCCAATTCGGATATGCTTGGGCTGCGATGACGCTCCCTCTACGGGATTGGAAGAGAACTGGTTCGATAACTTTGTTTTGAGCCATTTTGATCGGTGATGAATGATCCGATCGCAGGAGCGAACGTAAAGCAAACCTCAATTTGAAGGGCTCTGGATTCCGTATTGAACCTGAGCGAACCCTCCATTGATCGGTATCAAAGCGAGCTGGTGCAGAGCATCCTAACGTTCGACTACTGGCTGCAAGATGCGGACCTGCGCCTTCAGCTTTCAAGGAGATTGAAATGCCGATCAAAGATATTCTGACCGTTGTCGATTTGGCCGGCCCACAGCCGGCAAGCAAATATGCTCTTGAACTCGGACGCCGCTATGATGCGCATGTCACCGGACTGTCCATCGCATTTGAACCGGTCGTCCCTGCCTTTGCAGCAGCACCAATGCCAGTCGATTATCTCCAAGCCGCTCACGAGCAAGCTGTCAGCGCGGCCAAGGCTGCTCAAAGAGAGTTTGAAGAACTTGCCCGTTTGTCTGGCGGAAAGTCCGAAAGCAGAATTGCGGACCTTCTAACCGGCGGTCCTTTTGAGGGCATCATTCACAATTTCAGAACAACGGATCTCGTCGTCATCGGGCAGAACAATCCGGATGCGCCCGAGCCCATGCGCGAATTACTCATTGAGACCGTTCTGTTTGAAAGCGGGGTGCCAGTGCTGCTTGTTCCATATATCGGGACAAAAACGACGGAACCGGAAAATATCCTGATTGGATGGGATGGGAGTTCAACGGCAGCACGCGCGGTGCACGCCTCTCTGCCGATCCTTGAAAAGACCAAGAAGATCACGGTTCTTGTCGTCAACAAGAAGGTAACGCCGGATATGCAGCCGGGTGCGGATTTGGCAACCTATCTTGCAAGGCATGATCTTAATGTGACTGTTGACGTCATCACTAATCCGCAAACAGGAATTGGCGATACCGTCCTCAATTACGTATCCGACAATGCCAATGACATGATCGTCATGGGTGGCTACGGCCACAGCCGGATGCGGGAGTTCCTTTTTGGCGGTGCCACACGGGAAATTCTGGAAGCCATGACTATCCCCGTATTGATGGCGCACTAATCAACCGGACATCCGGCCTTAACATCACACTTGCGTCATAGGCATGCGCTTGATTGGCAAGGTAACCAATGTTCGGTTGCTGTCAGTTCTGCTAAACCAGCGCATGCTTTTCCTGCTGAATGAGGCCATTTGTGACCATTCGCAATCTCGACGCTTTTTTTGCCCCTAATTCCATTGCAGTTGTCGGTCCTTCACGGCATTCCAACTCGTTGAGCGAACGGCTTCTTGAAGGGCTCCAGAAAGACTTCTCGGCCTCAAGACCCGTCACACTGGTTGGCCTTCCTGCGCCAAAGGACTGGAGCGGAGACAGTGTTGAACGCCTCAGTGACGTGTCGCACGACATTGATCTGGTGATTTACCTAGGGCCACAGCTTCGGGTTCCGCAAACTATCCGAGACCTTTGCGAGAAAGGGACACGTGCTGTCCTGATCCCCTCGCCCGGATTTGAAACCTGGCCGGAAGCACTTTTGCAAGAGTGCCGCGAAGCCGCACGACCAAAAGCCATTCGCCTGACCGGACCGGGTAGCCTTGGGGTTGCGTCTCCCGGATCGAACTTCAATGCCTTATTGAGCGGATCGGACCCTGAGGCCGGTGATATAGCTTTCATTTCAAGATCTGGTGCAATCTTGAACGCAACGCTCTCGTGGGCACAGCAAAACAAAACCGGGTTTTCATCGGTCGTTTCACTCGGGACACGGCTGGACGTGGATATTGGCGATCTCATCGACTATTTCGCGCAGGATTATAAAACCCGGTCCATCGTCCTGCATATGGAAGGGATATCGGCTCCAAGGAAGTTTTTATCAGCCGCGCGCGCTGCAGCGCGAAGCAAGCCGGTTATCGTTATCAGGACAGGGCGCAGCCGCGATACGTTCGGGAGCGGGCGAACCCATGCTGGAAAGCTTGCGAGCCCCGATTGGGTTTATGACGCTGTCTTTCGCCGCACAGGTATGATGCGCGTGAGCGACCTTGATGAAATGTTTGAAGCGGTCGAAACGCTGTCCCGTCTCCGCATCCCAAAATGTGATGCACTGGCTGTTGTTTCAAACGGTCGCAGCCTTGCCAGCCTTGCAACCGATGCCCTGATGGACAGGGGCGGAAAACTCGCAGTGCTGAGTGATGAGACCCGAAATGCCGTTTCTCCCTTTTGCAGGCAGCCTGTTTTTGACAGTACTGCACCTACCAATTCAGCATCTCTTGTCCTGACCGAGGATGTGCCAGATGAAGCTCTTCGGGACATCCTGAAGACGGTCTTGCAGGACCCATCCGTTGATGGCGTGCTTGCCCTTCACGCAGGGACCGCATTTACTGATCTCTCCACCTTTGGCACAGCCATTGCGGAGGCCGCCAAGGCGGATCGCAGACGCACCGGTCGCAAGAAGGCAATCGTAGCTGGCTTGGTTGGCGGTGACCCTGATGATCGCATCGCGCTCGATGCAGCACGGGTGCCCTGTTACGATAGTCCGGCAGAGGCTGTACGCAGCATCATGTATCTGGCGCGTGACGCGCAATCCCGTGACTTCCTGATGGCCGCCCCTCCGAGTTTGCCAGTGGGCTTTGAACCTGACGTCGTAGCTGCCCGCGCCGTTATCGACCGTGCGTTGGCAAAGGATCAGGCTTGGCTATCACCGGAAGATGTCTGCGCCATTTTAAAGGCGTATCATATCCCAATTATTGAAACTTGCCTGGCACAAACCCCTGAAGAAGCAGCGGACCTTTCCTGCAAGTTCTTCGATGAGGGTCGTCACTGCGTCGTGAAACTCATCTCGCCTGATCTACCCTTCAAGTCCAAGTTTGATGGTGTCCGATTGGGCGTTGAATCTCCGGAAGCTGTTCGTGCAACGGCTGAAGACCTGATTGCAAAGACAAAGGCCGCCTACCCGGAAGCCACGATAACAGGCGTCACGGTTCATCCTATGTTGGAAGATCGACATGGCGTTGAACTTTACATGGGGCTTGCTGACACGTCGGTTTTTGGTCCTGTGATGGTCTTTGGCCATGGGGGAACGGCCGTGGAAGACAGTCTCGATGTTTCCCTGGAGCTGCCGCCACTTGATCTCAATCTGGCCAGTGCCATGATTGACCGAACACGCATCGTGCGTTTGCTCAATGGGGGCGATACGCGGCCCCGGCTTGATCGCGAGGCGGTCGCCCTTGCATTGGTAAAGCTCTCTCAAATTACAATCGATATCCCGGAAATTCTGGAGCTGGATATCAATCCAATCGTGGTCCGCAAGGAAGGTATTCTGGCGCTAGACGCCCGCATGACGTTGGGGCGGCCTGTTCATCACCCCGGACGCAGCGGCGAATCCCGGCTCGCCATCGCGCCCTACCCCAGCGAATGGGAACAGACCCTCGCCCTGAAAAACGGTGAAACAGTTTTCACTCGGCCCGTTCGCCCGGATGATGAAGATCTCTTCAAGGCCTTTTTTGAGAAGGTTTCCCATGAAGATTTGCGCTTGCGCTTTTTTGCGCCCGTGCGTGACTTCAATCACAAATTCCTCGCGCGCCTGACCCAGCTGGACTACTCCCGAGCCATGGCCTTTGCGGCTCTCGATTCAGAAACCGGAGAGCTACTAGGGGTGGTCCGCCTGCATGCAGATCCTGATCACACCACGGCCGAATACGCCGTCATGGTGCGATCAGACTTGAAGGGATACGGTCTCGGCCTTGCCTTGATGAAGCTGATTATCCGCTATGCAAAAGCTGATGGGATAGAGACGGTCCGCGGTGAAGTATTGAAGGAGAACACCAGTATGCTCTCCATGTGCGAGGCCCTTGGGTTTGACGTTCATACCTCTCCGGATGACCCCGGCATTGCCGAGGTCGTTCTCCCGGTGGGTGATATCAACGACGAAGACTAGCCTGTTATTGTTTCGCTTCAGCCTGCGCCCGGATTTGCGACAATGAAGCCGCTGGGGTAATGGCTTCCGGGTCGATTTTCAGGTGAAGCAACGCAGGCCGACCAGTTTGCATCGCCCGCTCCATTGCAGGCCCAAAAGCATCCGTTGTTTCCACCGTTTCTGCAAAAGCACCATAGGAACGCGCCAAAGCCGCAAAATCCGGGTTTTGAAGTTTGGTTGCCGAAATGCGGGCCGGGTAATGCCGCTCCTGATGCATACGGATGGTGCCATACATACCGTTATCAATCACCAACACGATGATGTTTGCGCCCTCCTGACACGCTGTGCCAAATTCCTGCATGGTCATCTGCAGGCACCCATCGCCAGCGAAACAAACCACAGGCCTGTCCAGGAATGCGAGTTTTGCCGCAACAGCTGCCGGAAGGCCGTATCCCATTGAGCCAGAGGTCGGAGCCGCCTGACTTCCGAATGAGCGGAACCGGTGGAAGCGGTGCAACCAGGTTGCGTAATTTCCAGCGCCGTTTGTGAAGATGGCTGTTTCCGGCATATTGCCTTCGATCCAGTCCATCACACCTGCCATCTGCAAATCGCCCGGTGTTTGAGGGCGCGCATTGGACCAAGCCAGATAATCTTCATGGGCCGCAGCAACTTCCCATTTTCGAGCCGAAACGGGTTCCGGCTCCAACTCAGCCACCGCCTGCGCAAAAGCTGTTGGTGAGGCATGGATTGCCAAATCCGCACGATAAACCCGCCCATGTTCTTCTGCATCCGGGTGAACGTGCACCAGCGACTGGCTCGGCTGCGGAATGTTCAGCAGGCTGTAGGACTGGCTCGGCATTTCCGACATGCGCCCTCCGACCAGAAGCACCAGATCCGATTGGCTTACGCGCTCCGCAAGTTTCGGGTTGATACCAATGCCCACATCGCCGGCATAATTGGGATGAAGGTGATCAAAGAGCATTTGCCTGCGGAAGGAACAGGCCACGGGAAGGTCGAACCGCTCGGCAAAACGTGTGAAGTCGCCGACCGCTTCTTCATTCCACCGGCTACCGCCCAAAATCGCAATCGGCTTGGTTGCGCCAGCGAGCTTGTCGGCCAGCTGTTTCATCTGACCCGGGCCGGGATAAGTTTCTACCTGTTGCCAAGGTTCGGGTTGGGCAACGGCGGCCATCTCGACCAGCATATCTTCCGGGAGAGCCAAAACGACCGGGCCGGGCCTACCAGATGTTGCAACATGGTAAGCACGAGATAGAAATTCCGGAACACGATGCGCATGGTCAATTTCAGCAACCCATTTGGCCATTCCACCAAACATCTGCCGGTAGTTTACGTCCTGAAAGGCCTCACGCTCACGCATGGATTGTTCGATCTGCCCGATGAACAAGATCAGGGGTGTGGAATCCTGAGCAGCCACATGAATGCCTGCGGCTGCGTTTGTCGCACCGGGGCCACGCGTTACCATGCAAATTCCAGGTTTTCCGGTGAGCTTGCCATGGGCTTCGGCCATCATGGCCGCACCGCCTTCCTGACGGCACACAGTGACAGGAATGTCGGCGTCATGAAGCGCATCCAGAACCGCCAGATAGCTCTCGCCCGGCACGCAAAAGACCCGCTCTGCCCCGTGGATTTCCAAAGCCTCCACAAGCAATTGCCCGCCGGTCTTATCCTGAATGGTCATTCCATCTTCCTCCAAACCCGTTCCACCAACCATAGTCGGCCCCTTTCCTATATCGCAGTCTGGCAAGGACTTGGAGACATCATGTCGGGCTAATTGGCAATGAGATCATTTCCAATCGGAATGAAAAAGGCCGCAGCGGATGCCACGACCCTCTTCCCACCATAAAGTTCTAAAGCAAAGTTCTAAACCGGTTGAACTGTGACGACTTGGAAGGTGTGCAGGTCACCGTCTTCATCCTTAATGGAGACATATTCGCCGGGGTTGAATGCATGCGTTCCAAAGCGATAACCCGCTTCGTCGTCATCATCCCCCTCAATGTCATAGTGAAAGGCCCACGAACCGCCCGGACGGTGGATCAGGTGGCCGATTTCCTCTTCCTCATTGCCCCAAAACCGACGAACCCGGCAATGGTCACGCTCTTTCTTCCAGGTTGCAGCATCAATGTGACCGGTCTCATCCAAAGGCGCTGTAAACTCATAGCCATGCTGGGCCGAGCCTTGCGGGTGCTCCTTGGTGCGGGCAAGGTTCAAGCGGATTTTCTTAAGGGCATGAAGTTCGCTCATGACCTGTCTCCTTCTTCCATCTGACTGCACAGTGGCACAGACCGGAAAACGCTCATTGAGCGAAATCAATTGTGCCGCTACAACTTTTGTGAGCATCGAAACAGGGCAGTTTGACGGGCAAATCATGACACCAAGCGAGCGCGTTGATCAGGAAACCGTCTTTGCCTTTATTCAGTCCCTTCCTGCAGACGACCCAGACCAACGCGGCATCCAACGCATTGATACAGGCGCGAACGTCATCTTCCTGACAGGTAAAAAAGCTTACAAAATCAAGCGTGACGTCCAATATCCGTTCCTGGACTATTCTACCCTTGCTCTTCGCAAACGCGCCTGCGAGCGGGAGATTGAACTGAACGCCCCTCACGCGCCGCAGATCTATCGCTCCGCCAAACCGATCACCAGATCGCCCCAGGGCCACCTTGAGATTGATGGCGATGGGGAGCCTGTCGAGTGACTGGTTGAAATGGCGCAGTTTGATCGCGCGAATGAGTTGGAACGTCTTGCCGAAGGCTCACCGCTCTCTTTAGCTCTGGCTGATGATCTCGCTCAGATGATGGTGAGGGCTCATGACCGCGCCCCGAAGCGAGACGGTCAGCGCTTCTTTGATGAATTGTCAAAGTATCTGACCCAGAACGAGACGGCTTTTGCCGAAGCGCCCGAATTGTTTCCACCTGAGGAAACCAAGAGGCTTTCTCAAGTCTCGCGGGAGCTTCTGTCGAGGCTGAAACCCTTGATCCTGAGCAGAGGGGATGCGGGCCTAATTCGGCTCTGTCATGGCGATGCTCACACGCGCAACATTGTGCTGATCGAAGGTAAGCCAATGCTATTCGATGCGGTGGAGTTTTCCGAAGACATCGCCACGTGTGACGTGCTTTATGATCTTGCCTATCTTTTGATGGACCTTTGGCACCTTGATCAACGAGCGACCGCCAACCGGATATTCAATCGCTATCTGGACATTTCCCGTCGCGTGGAAGATCAGTCTGGCCTCACAGCCCTTCCGTTTTACCTTATGATGCGAGCTTGCCTGCGCGCCAAGATTTCTGCCTCAAACGCCCGCTTTCAAACAGACCCAACAGAAAGGGCAACGTTAGAAGACGATGCGCGTTCCTATTTCCGACTGGCTCAGGAATTCTTGGCGGCTCAGCAGCCGTATTTTGCCGCCATTGGCGGGTTTTCCGGAACCGGCAAAACAACGGCCGCTTATGGGCTTGCACCTCATCTTTCTCCTGCCCCCGGCGCACGCGTTCTGCGCACGGATGTTGAACGCAAGCGGGCCCTTGGTTTGAACGAAACCGACCCACCGCCTGAGGGCACTTACACAAAGGAAAAATCGGACTCGGTCTATGCGCAGCTTCAGGAAAATGCCAGCACCTGTTTGATGGCGGGACATTCGGTCATTTTTGACGGCGTTCTTGCCAGAGACACAGAACGCCAACGTCTTGAATCGATTGCAGCAGAAAATGGCGCTGCATTCAAAGGCATCTGGCTAACGGCGCCACTGCATATTGCCAAGTCGCGCGTTTTAGCCCGCAAGAATGACGCCTCGGATGCAACGCCCGACGTAATCGAAGCACAAGCTGGATATGACCTTGGAGAGATGACCTGGGATCAGATTGAAGCTGGCACCTCTGCGAACGCCACTTTGGCCAGCATTCTCAGCAGCCTGAAGCTTCCTGAAACACCAACGAGATGAGGCTAAAGCCCGCCCAACCGGCACAGCGTGGCAACAACAGCCGCCAACACAACGGCGACAAAGTCCCGCCGGATCAAGGCCATAACAAGGATAGCCGCAATCAAGGCCATGACCGTCGACACGCCCCCCTTGAGGATAATCGGCAAAATGGTTGAGACAATAATGGCGCCGGGCAGTGCTTCCAGAGCTCGGCGGACTCGGGCTGTCAGGGGCACTTGCCCCATGATCCAGTACCCGCCCGCGCGCATGGCGTAGGTGACTACAGCCATGCCGAGAACAGTGGCTGTGAACATCCAGTCCGCGGCGATGATTTGATCATTCATCGATCAACGCCCCTGCCAGCGCTCCGGAGACCGCACCGGTCATAATTCCCCAGTAACCGCCGAAAACATACCAGGTTGCAAGGGAGCACAGACCTGCCACGCCCCAGCTGACGGTTTGGCGCTTGCCTTTCCAGAGCGGGACCAACATGACGGCGAAGAAGGCAGGCAAAACGACATCCAGACCCCAAATGGATGGATCAGCAACAACGCTTCCTGCCAGATACCCCGGAATGACAGAAATCGCCCACATGAACCACAGGAAAACCCCGCTGCCCAGATAGATCCCCCAGTCCCGCTCGCCCTTGCCATATTCGCGTAAAGACAAAAGCCAGTTGATGTCGGTGAGAAGATAGAGCGCGGGATAGGTCTGCCAGCCGGGGACCGAGCCAAGCCAAGGCCGCAGGCTGGCCCCAATTAGCAGCATGCGCATGTTGACGGCAGCGGTCACTCCAATCATCGCAAGCATGATGCCGTAGGTCAGCTGCGCCTGATACAGCTCCATGGCCACAAACTGTGCAGCACCGGCAAAGACCAGCGAGTTGATCATCATCGTCTCGACGAAGCTCAACCCCTTTTGAGCGCACACTGTCCCGAACACCGCGCCGAACACCATGGCCCCGGGCAAAATGGGAATGCTGAGGCGAATGCCTTTCAGACATCCGTTAACGGACAGGGTAACCGGTGTTTCGTTCATCAGATCACTTGTTGGAAAAGATGCTGTGCGCATCGAAGATTAGCGCTTGTAGTGAGCGCGCCTATAAAGCGCTTGCAAGGCGTTGCAGACAAATCATTTTTCTTGATGCACCTATCAAGCTCATGCATGCCACCTTTACAGGAGCACATCCACCAGCATGCGGACCCCGGTAAACCCGAGGAAGAGCGCAAAAACCAACTTCAGCTTTGATGGATCAATGGCATGAGCGATTTTCGCCCCAAGTGGGGCTGTGTAGGTGGAGGCTGGAATAATCAGCAAAAAACCGATCAAGTTCACGTATCCAACTGAAAACGGTGGTCGATTTTCAGCGCCCCAGCCAAAATAGATCGACATTAATGTGCCGGGAACGGCGATAATCAGGCCTATGGCCGCCGCCGTGCCGACAGCTTTGCGAATGGGGAAATTGAAGAGGGTCAAGGTGGGAACACCCAGCGTTCCACCGCCGATGCCCATCATCACGGAAATGCCGCCAATCATGACGCCCAGAGCTTCGCGCAACGGCGGGCCGGGCAGTTTTTCCGCCAAAGCGGCCCCTTCCTTGCGCATCAGCATGTTCGCAGCAACAACCACGGCGACCACGCCAAAGACAGCGGTCAGAGCTCCACCGGAGATGTTGCCAGCCAGCGTCGCACCGCCAACGACACCAAGTGCAATCGCCCACCACCAGCTTTTCAGCAGGTCCATATCAACGCTTCCACGCTTCCAATGTGCCCGTGCAGAGGAGGTCCCGGTTGCTAAAATGGTCGCCAGAGAGGTGCCAACGGCAACATGCATCAAAACGCTCTGGTCAACGCCCAGCGCGTTGAACATGTAGTAGAGCACCGGAACGATCACGATCCCGCCGCCTACACCCAACAGTCCGGCGATAATTCCGGCGACAACACCAGTTGCCAGCAGCGCAACCGCCAAAATTGCCAGTGAAACCAGACTGATATCTTCCATAACCCCAACCTCTTGCCTGTGTCGCGCGGCACGATAGGTCGGCCTATACAGAATTACCAGTGCAGATCAGCTGTTGCCAGTTCGCCACAATTACTCAAATCCGAGCGAGACGGTCATTATCTGTATTGTGTTCTCTGCATTGCTCGCAATGATTGCGTCGTCCTTCCAAATTTCATTCTAGGAGCCGCATGCCAGGACATTACCTTGCAGCCTACACATTCAACGAGTTCCTCGACCGATATCAAAGTGACCTGATCAAGGGTTTTCGGGAGGCTGAACCAGACGCCTATCGCGCAATCGAAGCTGCGGAAGGGTTTGTTTCCCGCTCGGGCTACGACGGAGAACCGGGGCCGGAAAGTTTGGGGGGTACAGGTTTTCCCAAAATACTGGAAACACAATGGAGACGGACTTGCGCCGTCGACCCTTTCACTCTGGACTTCGGCCGAAGCACTGATCGCTGCGACATTTCACGGTATTCATGGCAAGGCTTACAGGCGCGGAGCAGAGTGGCACGCCCACCCCGCACCTTGGCCGAACTACGCTATCTGGTGGGTCTCCAAAGACCATCAACCCGACTGGGCAGAGGCGGTTAGGAAAATCGAACATCTTGGAGATCACGGACCAACTGAAACGGCCTTTACCTTCAAGGCGCTGTTTGATCCAGAAGGCAGGTCTTTCAATCCTGATACTGCAAAGATCAAACGCCTTGCAGCGTCTAATCAATTGAAGGCTCAGATCGAACCCTGAACTCAGAACGGACAATATGTTTTTGAAAGAATGGTACAGACGAGTGGATTCGAACCACCGACCTTCGGAGCCACAATCCGACGCTCTAACCAACTGAGCTACGTCTGCCTGTATCGAAGTGGCGCGGAACATAAGAGCGTTCCGACCTGATTGCAAGCCCGTTTTTTAAACAGCTTGCTTTCGTTCCACAAGGGCCAATTTTGCCAAAAACAAATGACCAGTGGATGAAAAAACGCCCCGCAAATGATGCGAGGCGTTTTAAATTCTCAAGACCGGGAAAACCCCGCGTCAACTTAGTTGACTTTGAGGTCCTTGAAGGACTTCTCAACTGCTTCCTTGACCGGAGCAGAAACGTCAGTGCCGAGCTTTTGAGCCAGGTCCTGCATTTCTTTGGTTTGAGCGCTCAGCGAGTCGAACTGCTGGCGAGCAAAGGAAGACTGAAGTTCAACAGCTTCGGAAAGGGACTTAACACCCATCAGGTCCTTCACGAAGGAGAAGGTGGCGTCCATGTTGTTGCGAGCTGCATCAACGGCCTTGTGGTTGAACTCGACAACGCCCTGACGGGATGTTTCGAATGTGTCTTCCATCAGATCAGTTGCGTCTTCAGCAGCTGTCTTGACCTTTGCATAAGCTTCACGAGCTTGCTCAAGGCCTTTTTCCGTGGCTTCACGGAATGCAGCCGGAACTTCCATGTTCGGCATTGCAAAAGCTTCAAAATCTGGGAAAGCAGCAGCTGCTGCAGGAGCAGCTTTGGCTTTGGATGCAGCGGCTTTGGATGCAGCGGCTTTGGTTTTCGGTGCAGCTTTGGTTGTTGCTGTCTCAGTCATGATCTCATCTCCTAATTGGTTCGGATGCGATCAATCGAAGTCATCTACCGC
>NZ_GL476301.1:0-2387 GCF_000148725.1 Roseibium sp. TrichSKD4
GTGCAGATATGAAAAAACTGATGCTTACCGCTGCTGCGGGTGCCATGACATTGATGGCAAATTCTGCGATGGCGGAAGAGTGCGGCACTGTTACAATGGCCGAAATGAACTGGGCGTCCGCGGGTGCGATCGCTCATATCGACAAGATCATTCTTGAAAACGGCTACGGCTGTAACGTTGAGCTGGTCACTGGCGACACGATGCCGACCTTCACTTCCATGAATGAAAAAGGTCAGCCGGATGTCGCTCCGGAGCTCTGGATTAATGCCGTTCGCGAACCGCTCGACAAAGCGGTTGCAGCTGGTGATTTGATCATTGGGGGTGAAATCCTCAATGAGGGTGGTGTTGAAGGGTTCTGGGTACCAACCAGCCTTGCTGAAAAGCACAACATCAAAACCGTTGAAGACGCCCTGAAGCATCCGGAACTGTTTCCCGGTGCAGAAGATGACAGCAAAGGTGCATGGTTCACCTGCCCGACAGGTTGGAATTGCCGTATTACGACAGGCAATCAATTCCGCGCCTTTGGTGCTGAAGAAAAAGGCTTCGTGCTGGTTGACCCGGGCTCAGCTGCAGGTCTCGATGGTTCCATTGCACGTGCATTTGAGCGCGGTCAGGGCTGGCTTGGCTACTACTGGGCGCCAACCTCCATCCTCGGCAAGTATGACATGACTCTGCTTGATTTTGGCGTCGGCCATGACAAGGAACATTGGGATAGCTGCACTGTTATTGAAGACTGTGCGGACCCGAAGCCGAACGCTTGGGTCGCCTCTGAGGTCTTTACGGTTGTCACTGATGAATTTGCGGAAAAAGCTGGCGTTGCGATGGATTACATCAAGGGCCGTTCTTGGGATAACCACACTGCAGGTAAGGTTCTTGCCTGGATGAGTGATAATCAAGCAACCAACGAAGATGGCGCATACTTCTTCCTGGAAAACTTTGAAGATGTCTGGACACAGTGGGTGACGCCTGAAGTTGCCGAGAAGGTCAAAAAGGCTCTCTAAATTTCAGATTGGAAAGCTCCGAGCCCGCGTCAAAAGCGCGGGCTTTTCGCATGTATGTAAAAAGACCATCGGGGAAACGGGATGGATTGGTTAGAGCGAATAGACTGGGACTGGATTGAGTTCCCTTCGCTGGATCGTAAGGCTCTTAGAGATATTCGGCTTGAGATCGACGGCAGCTTCAAAGAGTTCACGCGAGCTTATGGAGAGACACTTGAAAACGCCCTTGAGCCGCTCAAAGAGTTTTTGATCTTTCTGGAAGCCTTGCTCATCAATTCACCGTGGCTTGCTGTTTTGGTTGCGTTGGTTGGTATCGTGTTTCTCTTGTCCCGAAACATCAAGATTACCATTGGCGCGGTCGTAGCACTCTGTCTCATTGGCCTTTTCGGGATGTGGGAAGACACGATGCGGACCATTGCGATGGTTACCGTGTGTACGTTGCTCGCCATCGTTCTTGGCATCCCGATCGGTATTTCGATGGCGCGATCGGACAGGATGCAGAGCATCGTAAATCCGGTGCTCGACTTGATGCAGACCATGCCGAGTTTTGTGTATCTGATCCCGGTTGTCATGATCTTTGGTCTAGGCAAGGTGCCGGGCCTAATTGCGATTGTGGTTTATGCGATCCCGCCAATCATTCGCCTGACTAACCTTGGAATTAGATTGGTTGATTCCGACGTGCTTGAAGCTGCCGATGCTTTCGGTTCGAATTCCCGGCAGAAACTAATCAATGTTCAGCTTCCACTCGCTCTGCCAACAATCATGGCAGGGATCAACCAGACCATCATGATGGCACTTGCTATGGTTGTTGTTGCGGCTCTGATCGGCGTGAAAGGCCTTGGCCAACCGGTTCTCAATGCCATTGCGAACCAGTATTTCACCATGGGTCTGATGAACGGTCTCGCCATCGTGGCTATCGCCATCATTTTCGATCGCGCTACGCAAGCATATGGCAAACGCCTGCAGAAACACTCGGAGGTGGTCCATGGCTGAGGCTAGTGGTATCGAGATCCGGAATTTGTACAAGATTTTCGGATCCAACGGAAAAGCCATGATTGATCTCGTTAAAAACGGGATCTCCAAGGCTGAGTTGAACGAGAGGCACAATCATGTTCTTGGTCTGAACAACATCAACATCTCCATGCCAGCCGGTAAAATTCAGGTTGTCATGGGGTTGTCTGGCTCGGGTAAGTCCACGCTTATCCGCCATATTAATCGCCTCATTGACCCCACAGATGGTGAGGTCCTTTATTGCGGTGAAGATGTTTGTCAGATGTCAGCAAGCGAGTTGCGAGAGTTCCGTCGCCACAAAACGGCAATGGTGTTCCAGAAGTTCGCCCTTCTGCCTCACAGAACCGTCATGAAAAATACAGTCTACGGACTGGAGAT
>NZ_GL476301.1:3393-120192 GCF_000148725.1 Roseibium sp. TrichSKD4
GCTTCGATCTAAGTGGGTTTGGTGCATGCGGGGTCAGCTACTTTACTGCAACTTTTGAGAGATGAAAAAAAATATACTATTATTTGGTGCTTACATGGGTATAATTACTGTATCAAGTATATAATACGCCTTTCTTGTAATGCATACTTTAGTAAAAATAGTTTTATTTATGAATGGCTTAAAAAGTATTTTTTGTATCTAAAAAATTGTTTAATCTTTATTTTCTCATTACACGTTCTGCTTTTGGCTTTTCTATAATGGTCCTATGAGTTTCTTTCCCCGGCGAAGTTTTTGTGGTTTTTATGAATCGCGAACAGGTAATCAAATAGATTGCTGAAATTACGCACCTTTTTCCGATCATTTCGGAGGGGGAGGAGATGGGGAGCGAAAAGATGATGTTTGGATGAACACCGCTGATTGAGAATTCTTAAACCATGTGTAGTAAAATGCTATCCTAAGCGGTTGTTCTGCTATCATTGGTTTTCTTAGCTGATGTATACACGTGGTTGAGGGGTTTCGTGGCCGGTACTGTTTGCAGTGCGAAAACAGTGCGCCGTAGCCTCGGTCGTCATTCCAATGTTTGAGTGTTCAAACCAGACAGAATGGCTCAAAATAAGCGTTTGTGTTTACAATTCGCCGCCTTCATCAGGTTGTCGTGGGTTTGCAGGAGGAAGGCAAGCCGTTGGTGAATGGGAGCAATTGGAATGGCATGCACGCGTGTGAGAATACAACCTGGGAAGAGTTGGCATTAAAATGCCTCAAAAAATAAAACTTAAGCGTGTAAATTACGCATATGATCGCTTGAAGGCTGATATTCTTGCCAGCGTTATGGCGCCGGGGTACCAAGCGCCTGAGCCAGAGATCGCGGACCTTTTAGGGATGAGCCGAACACCCGTGCGTGAAGCGCTCATCCGGCTCCAGACGGAAGGAATGCTAGACCTCGTGCCTCGACGGGGGGCCCTGGTCAAAGGCTTGTCATCCGCTGATGTGCGGGAGATTCACGAAGTTTTGGCAGGGCTTGAGAGTGAGCTTTGCATAAACTTGGCCATGCGTGGTTTTTCTCTTGCGGAAATTGATGCCTGTAATGAGCTTATGGCAGAAATGTCACAGGCTGAAGAAGCTGCTGACTTTACGCGGTGGCTGGAGAAAGATCTGGAGCTTCGCACGAAGCTGTTTGAGCTCCATGGTAACGGACGTCTAGAGCGTACCTCACGCTTGATGCTTGATCAGCTATATCGAGGTCGTCTGGCCTTGCTGAACGAAGTCGGGAAAGTTGATGTTTCACACGAAGAACTCAAAACCGTGTTGGCGGCGGTTTACGCTGGTGACGGTTTACGGGCAGGCCAATTGGCAGCTTCCTACCGAAAGCAAGCTTGTGATGTTTTGATTGAAAGGCTCGAAGAAGCCGATCTTCTGTATGTTTAGAATTGCCTGAGTGGTTATCGAGTTGTCATCTCGGCAGACAATCTAGCCACGGTTCTGTAGGGCGGGGCCGGTTGATTGCCCCAAGATCAGGTCAGCTTCCATCATATGTGTGACATGGCGATCATTGCTTTCTTGGTCAATGATGTCCGTAATCAAAATTTCCGCTGCCCGTTGCCCGGCTTCTCCAACGGAAGAGCGAATGCAGGTAAAATGAGGAGATTCGCCGCTATTGGGCAGGAATGAGATGACGTCGTCATGGGTGATGATGGAGACGTCATTGCCAACTTGCAATCCATTCGACTTTACAGCCGTTTCTGCCCCAATGGCCAAGGTGATGGATGACGTTAAAAACGCTGTTGGTGGATTGGAGCTTCTTAGAAGGTTCAAAGCGAACTCGGTTCCGAGTGGTTCTGTCATCTCGCTGCTGTGCATCAGCGTGGGATCTATCTCACAGCCTGCCTTTGTTAACGCGTTGATATAGCCCTCTTTTCGTCGGATTGCGAACTCCATCTCTTCATTGCCGTTCAGAAAGCCTATGCGCCTGTGCCCAAGGTCAAGCAGGAACTGCGTTGCGCGTTCAAAGGCTCTGCGATTGTTGATGTCGACCCAGGATGTTTCGGCTTCTGCGCCAGTTATGCGGCCGTGCATCAAAAAGGGGATATTTAACTTCTTGAGCAGTTTGTGCCGCGTTTCCTGTCGGCGAGGAGCATGAACGATGATGCCGTCAACTTTCTTTCGGTTTGCGATTTCCCGATAGATTGCCTCTTCATCATCATTGGCGACAACGCTAATCATCATGTCGTAGCCATATTGGGCGTAGGTCAGTCCTGCGCCTGCGATGAACTCCATGAAAATCGGATTGAGCATCTCATTGGGTGATCGTGGCAGGACATGGCCGATAGACATCGTTTTGCCGGTCGCCAGGCGTTGGGCTTGTTGATTGGGGGCGTAGCCAAGATCCCGGGCCATATCGACCACACGTTGTCTGGTTTTTGCGCTGACTTCCGGATATCCGTTAAGGGCGCGACTCACCGTCGTTTGCGATAGGTTCAGCCGGTTTGAAAGTTCCTTCAAATTCATCCTGCTGCCCTCATTTTTCAAAACGCTTTGAGAATTGCTGGGCAGTCAGTGAGCCGCCAATACCTCAGAATAACTCTCGATATTTCAGTTTGGCAAGTTTCCCGGTTAAGAGTCTCTTGACGTAGCGATCCAAAGCGGTTTGAATAAAGTATCGAAGGGGAGTTCACTCCCTTGGCATGTGCTGCTTGATCGGCTGGCCAAGGGTGTGCGACAGTCTCTTTACAATCTGGGAGGATTGACATGAAACATCTTCATATGACTGGTGTCGCGGGCCTTGCTCTGGCCGTGGCATTTGGAACTGCGGTGTCCGCATCTGCGGCAGATTTGATTTTTAAGCCAGGCGAAGGCGCATTCAGCTGGGATAGCTACCAGGAATGGGCGGCGAAGGCTCCGGACCTGAAAGGGCAGACTGTCACGATCGCTGGCCCTTGGCTTCAGCCGGAAGACGGGTATTTCCGCAGCGCTCTTGCCTACTTCACCGAAGCGACAGGTGCAGAGGTCATCTACACAGGATCTGATTCTTTTGAACAGCAGATCGTCATTGATGCCGAAGCTGGTGCTGCTCCAAACATTGCCGTGTTCCCTCAGCCCGGCTTGGCTTCCGATATGGCTGCGCGTGGCTTGTTGACGCCGTTGCCTTCTGATCTGGGTCCGTGGGTGGCAAACAACTATGGAGCCGGTCAAAGCTGGGTGGATCTTGGAACCTATGCTGACAAGGATGGTCAAGATCAGCTCTACGGCTTCTTCTACAACGTCAATGTCAAAAGCCTCGTCTGGTACTCGCCGGAAAACTTCGAGGATGCTGGCTACGAAGTTCCAGCGTCCATGGGAGAGCTGAAAGCGTTGACCGAGCAGATTGTTGCTGACGGTGAAACGCCTTGGTGTATTGGTCTTGGATCAGGCGCGGCCACGGGCTGGCCGGCGACTGACTGGGTTGAAGATCTCATGCTGCGTACACAGCCAGCTGATGTCTATGACCAGTGGGTCTCCAACGAAATGCCTTTTGACGACCCGCGTGTGATTGGCGCAATTGAAGAGTTTGGCTGGTTTGCTCGTGATGATGCCAAAGTGGCAGGTGGTGCGAGCGCCGTTGCATCCACAGACTTCCGCGATAGCCCGAAAGGTCTCTTTTCTTCGCCGCCTCAGTGCTACATGCACCGTCAAGCTTCCTTTGTACCGGCCTTCTTCCCTGAAGATGTCGAGTTTGGTGCAGATGTAGATTTCTTCTACTTCCCGTCCTACGCTGAGAAGGACCTTGGTAATCCGGTTCTGGGTGGTGGCACATTGATGGCGATCACCAAGGCGTCGGATGCAACCAATGAACTCATGGAGTTCTTCACACTGCCGATCGCCCACGAAGTGATGATGGCGCAAACGGGTTTCCTGACGCCGCACAAGGGTGTCAATCTCGAAGCTTACATGAACGACACTCTGCGCGGGCAGGGTGAGATTCTGGTGAACGCCACCACATTCCGCTTCGACGGCTCAGACCTTATGCCAGGTGGCGTTGGTGCAGGCACATTCTGGACCGGTATGGTGGACTACACTGGTGGCAAGGACGCTACCGCGGTTGCTGGTGAAATCCAGAAGAGCTGGGACGCTCTAAAGTAAGAGCCCAGATAGTGGTCGGCGTTGGCGCCAACCACCTTTTCCTGAAGTGAACGATTTTATCTTGAATCCCTGTTCCCGCCATTTGTTCGAGAGCTGACGGCAGCGCTGTTCGGCAATTACATCAAGAAGGGGAGGACGGGTCATGTTAGCGGACAATCCGGCACTCATGGGGCTATTGACCATCGTCATCGGCGTTGGTGCATGCCTTGGTTACTTCTATTTTTCAAATGTCATCCTCGACACGTTCATCTTTCCCGCCAAAGGAAAGAACGCGGGCAAAAACATCAATCGGGCTAATATGGTTCGCCCATGGTTGTTCTTGTTCCCAGCCCTGTTCGGATTGACCCTGTATCTGGTTTACCCGGTGTTTGAGACACTGCGGCTCTCCTTGACGGACCGGTCTCAGGACGGAGCATTCGTGGGGCTGGCAAACTACAGTCAAATGATGAGCGAGGCGAAATTCTGGGAAGCAGTTCGCAACAATCTGCTCTGGCTGATTGTTGTTCCTGCGGCTTCTACGGCCTTTGGTCTCTTGGTTGCCCAGCTTACGGATCGCATCAAGTGGGGCAATATTGCCAAGTCCTTGATCTTCATGCCAATGGCTATTTCCTTTGTTGGCGCATCAGTGATTTTCAAATTGATCTACGACACACGTCCGGTAGATCAGGCACAGATTGGGGTTTTAAACGCAGTCTGGCTGCAATTCGACGGTGGAGGTGGTTCGTTCATTTTCCTCAAGTTGCTGCCGACAGTGTTGCTCTTGGCCTTTATGGCTGCGGTTGCCTATGTGATCTGGAGTTCCATTCAGGCCGTTACATCCAGTCGGGCAGACCGCTCTTTTTGGACCTTGTTCTTACGGCTTGTGGTCGTGATTGGCGGGCTTTGGCTTCTGTGGGTTTCTGTCGGTGGATTGACGGGTATCTGGGGTGTTGAATTGCCCTATGGCAAGCCCCAAACTTGGCTCACTTTGACCGGTTGGAACAACTTCTTCCTGATGGTTGTCTTGATCTGGATTCAAACCGGTTTTGCCATGGTGATCCTGTCTGCGGCCTTGCGAGGTATTCCTGAGGAAACGGTCGAGGCCGCGATTATCGATGGGGCCAACCCGTTTCAGGTCTTCTTCAAGATCAAGGTGCCGCAAATCATGGGGACCATTGTTGTGGTCTGGACCACGATCACTCTCACCGTTTTGAAGGTCTTCGACATCGTGTTTGCGATGACCAATGGTCAGTGGGAGACGCAAGTACTTGCCAACTACATGTATGACAAACTGTTTCGGGCAAATGACTGGGGTGTGGGATCGGCTAGTGCGATTATCATCATGCTCATGGTTACGCCGATCCTTGTTTGGAACGTCTACAATGCCCGCAAGGAGATGCGCTGATGGATCGGATTGCAGGACAAAAGTCTGGCCTGACCTGGGCCGTTCACATCTCCGTTGTTGCTCTGGTAGCGCTCTGGCTATTCCCCACAGTGGGGTTGTTCGTGTCATCGTTCAGAACGGCGGACCAGATTTCCTCGTCAGGTTGGTGGGGTGCTCTTTTTGCTTCGGAACAAAATGAAGTTTATCGGGCCCTTGATCCGGATGACCATAGAGTTGCCGATGGTGACATGTATGTCGTCAAAGGAAACATCTTTGACGGAACGCCGCGCGCCATTCGCGCGTGGGGTGTGTCGTCTCGGGATATCTCTGCTTTCCAGCCTGGAGACACAGCCGAGATGAAGGGCGGTGAAACCCTGACACTCGAAGCTGATGGCAGCTATGTCTGGCGGGGGAATGACAAGCAGATCTCCGGTCGTGGTCAGCGCATATTCGTAACCTCGGAAGTACCTCCAGACTTCACGCTTTCCAATTATGAAACGATCCTCTTTTCTGGAAGCGGTCAGGACAACATGGCGCGGGCTTTCTTCAACACGCTTACCGTAACCATTCCCGCCACCATCATCCCAATCGTTATCGCTGCTTTCGCGGCCTATGCATTGGCCTGGATGGAATTTCCCGGACGGGCGCTGTTGATTGCCTTTGTCGTGGCGCTCTTGGTGGTTCCCCTGCAATTGGCACTCATTCCGTTGCTGCGGCTGCATTTGGGGATCGGTATTGGCAAAGGGTATCTGGGGGTTTGGTTGGCTCATACAGCCTTTGGAATGCCGCTCGCCGTCTATCTCCTACGCAATTACATGGTGGGTCTGCCGCGCGACATTATCGAAAATGCCAAAGTGGATGGCGCAACGGACTTTCAGATCTTTACGAAGATCATCCTGCCGTTGAGTTTCCCGGCTCTGGCCTCCTTTGCGATCTTCCAGTTCCTTTGGACCTGGAATGACCTTCTTGTCGCGAAAGTGTTTCTGATCGATGCGACCGGGTCAACAACCGTCATGACAAACCAGATTGTCGAGTTGCTCGGCACACGGGGTGGAAATTGGGAGATTTTGGCAACAGCTGCCTTTGTCTCGATCGCCTTGCCGCTGGTCGTCTTTTTCACCCTTCAACGTTATCTGGTGCGTGGTCTGTTGGCCGGGTCCGTCAAATAACATGACCTTGTTTTCTTGTAAGGAGCAGCCGGTATGACCTCTTTGTCTTTGAAGGATGTCAGCAAGTCCTACGGCTCAGTGGAAGTTCTTCGCAACATTGATCTGGAAATCCAGGAAGGTGAGCTGATTGTTTTTGTCGGCCCATCCGGGTGTGGCAAGTCCACCTTGTTGCGGATGATTGCTGGTCTGGAAACCATCACCGGCGGAACGCTGGATATTGACGGTCAGGTCGTGAATGACGTCTCTTCGGCGCAGCGCGGCATTGCCATGGTGTTTCAGTCCTACGCGCTTTATCCGCATATGACTGTCTATGATAATATGGCCTTTGCTCTGAAGTTGGCGGGCAAGTCGGCAGCCGAAATCGACAAGGCCGTGCGTTCGGCAGCTGAAACATTGCAGCTTGCGCACTTGCTGGATCGTCTGCCAAAGGCTCTGTCCGGCGGTCAGCGTCAGCGGGTTGCCATTGGCCGCTCTATTGTGCGCGATCCGAAGGTGTTCCTTTTCGACGAGCCGCTTTCCAATCTGGATGCAGCGCTCCGTGTAGCAACTCGGATCGAGATTGCCCAGCTCAAGGAAAGCATGCCCCAAAGCACCATGATCTACGTCACGCATGATCAGGTGGAAGCCATGACATTGGCGAGCCGGATTGTGGTTTTGCACGGCGGAAACATTGAGCAGGTCGGTGCCCCGCTTGAGCTTTATGAGCGTCCCGCCAATACATTCGTTGCTCAGTTCATAGGCTCACCTGCCATGAATATGGTGGATGCGACTGTAACTGAAACGGGCGAGCAAACGTCTGTGCGGATGCCGGATGGGGGACACGCGACGGTTCCAATTGCATCCAAGGACAGCGATCTCAACAAGCCGGTCAAATTGGGGGTTCGCCCGGAAGATCTTAGCATCACTGACAGCGATGACTATCTCGTGTCGGCGAAGCTTTCGATTGTCGAGGCCCTTGGAGAAACAACCGTTCTCTATTTCGATCCGCGCGAAGGGGATGACGCGTTTATTGCCAAGCTGCCTGGGATTCACAAGGCAGAAAAAGGTCGGGAACTGCGCCTTGTTGCGCCTGCCGATAAGCTGCATTTGTTTGACGAGAACGGCGTTTCGTTCCTGTATCGGTAATTTGGCCTGGATAACATGGATGGACGGGGGGCTGTTGCAGCTCGCCCTTTTAGTTGAGCGCCGCGGCGTTTTCTTTGTGTTCATGTGTGCGGAACACCAGACTTCAGTGGTCAGTATATTTGTACTACCTGATCTGTTGAATTGGTGATTCCGCTAGCACGTATTGTCATACCATGTTCATATGAGCGTTCAAAAACGTTCATATGAACATACTAGAAAACTCTGTATGAGTTGGCTGCAAGGCAATTCGTCGACCGGCGCCGTGAAAACAAACGTTAGGCGACGGGATTAGTGCAGCCGACCCCATAAGGTTGGATGCGCAATGCTTGGTCAGATCGACATTTCAAAACGGCAAGCAGAGATTGCTGATCTTGTTCAGAAAAACGGATTTGCTTCCGTTGATGAACTGGCGGAACGATTTGACGTAACGACACAGACTATTCGCCGCGATGTCAATGGTCTTTGTGAGTTCGGTATATTGCGCCGCACCCATGGTGGTGTCGAGCCGCCTGCGACGACGACCAATATTCATTACAGCACCCGCCAGATTCTCAGTTTGAATGAAAAACGGACCATCGCTGACCTCGTCGCGCATGATGTCCAAAATGGCCAATCACTGGCGTTCTCTATAGGTACGACGCCAGAGATTGTGATGCAGGCGCTTTCCAACCATGAAAGCCTTTCCATTTTTACCAACAATCTGAACGTCGCTTTCACGGCGTCGGGCAATCCAAGTTTTCAAGTCACAATTGCAGGTGGCCGTTTACGACACGGAGACCGTGATGTTTTGGGCGGTGTGGCTCAGGAGTTTTTTGCCCGTTACAAGTTCGACATCGGCATCTTCGGCGTTGCCGGTGTGGATGAGGATGGCACTTTGCTCGATTTCCACGAGGATGAAGTAGCTGCTCGCCAGGCAATCCTTGCCAATTGCCGTCAGTCCTTCCTTGTTCTTGATCATACGAAATTTGGTCGTCCTGCCCATGTTCGCGGGGGGCATATCACAGATGTTTCCGCGGTGTATTCTGAAAAAACGTTACCGGCAGACATTGCGGATCTGATTGTTCCGTCTCGGACGCGGATGGTGACGCCGAATGGCGAGGTGAAGATATGACCGATCAACTATCGGTGCCGCTCGCTGGAAAAGCCATCCAACTCACCGCTGTGTCCAAAATATGGGGTGATACAAGGGCGGTCGATCAAATTTCTGTCGAGGTGCCAGAAGGCTCTTTTACAGCTCTACTTGGTCCGTCAGGATGCGGTAAATCGACTACCTTGCGCATGATTGCAGGCCTTGAAACGGTCAATGGGGGCTCGATTGAAATCGATGGTCGAAATGTGACGACCAAACCCTCGGCGCAACGAGACCTGTCGATGGTTTTTCAGTCCTACGCCCTATTTCCGCATTTGAGTGTTGCCGAAAACATACTCTTTGGTTTGAAGGTTCGACGGGTTGCAAGGGTCGAGCGTCTGGAAAGACTGAAGCGTGTTACCGGCCTTCTCGGTTTGGCAGAATTGCTTGACCGAAAACCGTCTCAACTGTCAGGCGGGCAGCAACAGCGTGTGGCGCTTGGACGGGCTATCATCGGCGAAAAGCCTGTTTGCTTGATGGACGAGCCGCTTTCCAATCTTGATGCAAAATTGCGCCACGAAATGCGCCTTGAAATCCGAGCGCTTCAGCAAAAGCTCGGTTTTACAATGGTTTATGTAACGCATGATCAGGTCGAGGCCATCACAATGGCCGATCAGGTCGTTTTGATGAACGGTGGCAAAATTGAGCAGGCTGCAGCACCGCGGGAACTTTATGAGCGACCTGCGTCTCCATTTGCTGCTCGGTTTATTGGAACACCGCCGATGAACCTGTTCTCGGCACATGCTTTTGGAGCATTGGGGCAGGCGGAGACGTTGCAATTGGGCTTGCGGCCAGAAAATGCCTTTCTGGACGACAAGGGCTCAATCCTCCTTGATGTCAGGGCCGTGGAATATCTGGGAGCTGATGTTCTCGTTGACGGCGTGTTGGGAGACGCTGCTTTTCAGGTTCGTCTGCCTTCAACCAACAGCACTCGCCCGGGCGAAACCATCCGCCTTGGGTTCAATCTCGAAAATTTACACGTTTTTGACCGGACGTCCGGCAAACGCCGAGATGATCTGACACACGAAATTGGAGTGCATTTGCATTCCTGATCACCTGTGCTGGCCAGCTCAGACCACCCGCCAACCGGCGGAGACTTTAACAAGGGAAGTCTATCGTTATGTTGAAATCCACATTGTTGAAGGCTGTTGCTGCCACAGCCCTCTCGTTTAGCACATGGGCATCTGCCCATGCTGTAGATCTCCAGTTCTATTTCCCGGTTGCTGTTGGTGGCAAGGCGGCCGACACAATCCAGGAACTCACCGCTGACTATGTTGCGGCCAATCCAGAGGTGAACATTGATGCTGTTTATGCTGGCTCCTATCAGGACACTGTAGCAAAGGCGATCACTGCTTCTCGTGGCGGTAACCCACCACAGCTATCCGTGATCCTTTCCGTCGACATGTACACACTCATCGACGAAGATCTGATTATCCCGTTTGATGACTATCTGACATCAGATGAAGACAAGGCTTGGGTTGAAGGTTTCTACCCGGCATTCATGGAAAACAGCCAAACCGGAGGCAAGACCTACGGTATCCCGTTCCAGCGCTCCACGCCTGTGCTTTACTGGAACAAGGAAGCTTTCAAAGAGGCAGGACTTGATCCCGATGTAGCCCCAGCCAATTGGGACGAGATGGTCGAGTTCGGTAAAATGCTTACCAAAAAGGATGCGGATGGCAAGGTTAGCCAGTGGGGTGTGCGCATTCCTTCTTCGGGTTTCCCGTATTGGCTGTTTCAGGGGCTTACCACTCAGAACGATGTAATTCTCGCTAACTCCGAGGGTAACAAAACAAACTTCGATGACCCTAAGGTCGTTGAAGCGCTTCAGTTCCTTGTCGACCTTAGCCAGAAACACGAAGTAATGGCTCCTGGCATCATCGAGTGGGGAGCGACACCAAAAGCCTTCTTCGAAGGTCAGACTGCGATGATGTGGACATCCACTGGCAATCTCACAAACGTGCGGAACAACGCACCGTTTGAATTTGGTGTTGCCATGCTGCCTGCAAACAAACGACGTGGTGCGCCAACAGGTGGCGGTAATTTCTACCTGTTCAAAGGGGCATCTGAGGAACAGACCCAAGCTGCTGTTGATTTCGTTCAGTGGATTACGGCTCCAGAACAGGCCGCAAAGTGGAGCATTGCGACTGGCTATGTTGCTCCACGCCCAGCCACTTGGGACACGGAAACAATGAAAGCCTATACGGCTGATTTTGCTCCAGCTCTTGTTGCTCGCGACCAGCTTGAGTTCGCAGTTGCCGAACTGTCCACCTACCAGAACCAGCGTGTGACAGGTGTCTTCAATGACGCGCTGGCAGCTGCAATCACTGGCCAGAAAACGCCTGAAGAAGCGCTCAAGGAAGCACAGGCGCAAGCTGACGCCGTCCTTGAAGAATATCGCTAAGACTGTTTACGGGCGGCGTTTGGTCGCCGCCCGCTTCTTTCTAAAAACACACGGATCGTGCCATGCGTTCACTGAAGATAAAACGGGACTGGGTCCACGGCTGGTTGTTGCTGCTGCCGGCCATGGTATTTCTGTTTGCCTTCACGCATATCCCAGCGATCATGACGTTTATCAATAGTTTTTACTCCACCCCACGGGGACGCCGGTCAGCCAAATTTATCGGGCTCGACAACTATGAGCGCATGATGAGCGATCCGGTGTTCTGGAAGGTGCTTTGGAATAACCTCTGGTTTGCAATTGGCACTATCCCCGTATCCATTGCGCTGGCCATTGTCATGGCTCTTTGGGTCAACGAAAGGCTTGCAGGCCGTGGGTTTGTACGGATGGCGTATTTCACTCCAACGGTGTTGCCACTGATTGCGGTCGCAAACATTTGGTTGTTTTTCTATACACCTGGCTTTGGATTGTTTGACCAGATTACGGGGTCTTTGTTTGGATGGTCTGCCTCAAATTATCTTGGTGATCCGGCAACTGCTTTGAATGCAATCATCATTGTGACGGTCTGGAAAGAGGCGGGCTTTTTCATGATTTTCTATCTGGCAGCTCTTCAGGCAATCCCCGTGTCACTTAAGGAAGCTGCTCAGATAGAAGGGGCAGGGCGCTGGACGATTTTCTGGCGCATTACGTTTCCGCTCCTTATGCCAACAACCTTGTTCGTTTGCATAAACGCTGTGATCAATTCGTTTCGCCTCGTCGATCATATTTTTATTCTCACCGATGGTGGCCCGGACAATGCGTCGGCCTTGCTGCTGTTTTATATTTTCGAGGTCGCTTTCCGGTTTTGGGAGACCGCGTATGGCGCAACTTTGACTGTGGCTCTCTTAGCTTTGCTTTCGCTTTTGGCGATCGGGCAGTTTTTCCTCTTTGACCGCAAGGTGCATTACAAATGACGCGGGCCTCCGACCTCTTCGATCGCGGATTGAACACTGCCGCCGCGTGGGTGCTGGCTCTGCTGTGGATTCTGCCGCTCGCCTATGCCATTTGGACGGCCATTCATCCAGCTGCTTACGAGGCGCGCTTTGTACTGACAGCGCCTCTTACGCTTGAGAATTTTGCAAAGGCTTGGGAAGCAGCACCGTTTGCCCGTTATTTTCTCAATACGTTCATCTTGGTCACGTTCATTCTCGCCTGTCAGTTTTTTCTCTGTACACTCGCGGCATATGCCTTTGCGCGCTTTGAGTTTCCAGGGCGTGGCTTTCTGTTCGCGCTCGTTCTCCTTCAGCTTCTCGTGATGCCGGATATCCTGATTGTCGAGAACTACAAGACCATGCGTTTGTTGGATCTTGTTGATACGATTCCTGCCATTGCCCTGCCGTATGTGGCTTCTGGTTTCGGGATTTTCTTATTGCGCCAAACCTTCATGACCATTCCGCGAGAGCTGGACGAGGCGGCGCGGATTGAGGGGGCTTCCTTTCTGGGTGTCTTGTGGCGGGTGTATATCCCGCTCGCGAAACCGACCTATCTGGCCTATGGTCTGGTTTCCGTGAGCCACCACTGGAACAATTTTCTCTGGCCTCTCATTGTCACCAATTCGGTTGAAACACGGCCAGTGACAGTCGGGTTGAGCATATTTTCGGCTATTGATAGTGGAGTGGAATGGTCGGTAATTAATGCGGCTACTCTCATGACGTCAGGGCCACTGCTCATTGCGTTTCTTTTATTCCAGCGCCAATTTGTCCAGAGCTTCATGAGAGCCGGAATTAAGTAACACCGGTGGTCAATCGGATTTCTTTCCGTTAGTCTTCCATCCCATAAGTTACATGAGCATATTAGCCTTTCGTTTAGGCGCGGTTCCGTGCGTCTGGAGACGTGGAATCGCGTCTAGACCGTTGACCAATTGGTAAAATAACCCGGGTATTGGTGCCGAATTTTATAAGAGCGAGAATTCCGTAGGGTAATTTATCTATCTGTTTTGATTAATTAATTTATATGGTTTTCGTCGTTGATATTTTCGGAATTTGAAATAATGATGATTGAACATTGTAATTTCTGTTGACCTTCATTTTGTTTCGTCTGATATGCGTTTCGCTTGCGTACCTGCGATATATCGGGAGGATATAATGAAGCACAGGTTTCTAGGCGCCGTCGCTGCAGCGGCGCTTTTGGCAACGTCCAGCGGCGCTTTCGCCGATATGGATGCCGCCAAAAAGTGGATCGATCAGGAATTCCAGCCATCAACCCTGTCCAAGGATGAACAGCTTCAAGAGATGGAGTGGTTCATCAAGGCGGCCGAACCGTTCAACGGCATGGAGATCAACGTCCTGTCGGAAACGATCCCGACCCACGAGTATGAATCCAAGACCCTGACCAAGGCTTTTGAGGAAATTACCGGGATAAAGGTGAACCATCAGCTTCTTGGTGAAGGGGAGGTTGTGCAGGCTGTTCAGACGCAGATGCAAACTAACCGGAACCTTTATGATGCGTATGTTAACGATTCCGATCTGATCGGTACGCACTCACGCCTGCAATTGGCCGTGAACCTCTCCGACTTCATGGGTGGTGCAGGTAAAGACGTCACAAACCCGGCGCTTGATCTGGAAGATTTCATTGGTCGGTCTTTCACTACTGGCCCGGATGGCGATCTGTATCAGTTGCCAGATCAGCAATTCGCCAACCTATACTGGTTCCGTAAGGATTGGTTCGACCGCCCGGATCTGCAAGAGCAGTTCAAGGCGAAATACGGCTATGACCTCGGTGTTCCGGTCAACTGGTCTGCATATGAAGACATTGCCGAGTTCTTCACAAATGATGTGAAGGAAATCGACGGCGTTCGTGTCTATGGCCACATGGACTACGGCAAGCGCGCACCTGACCTTGGTTGGCGTATGACCGATGCGTGGCTCTCCATGGCGGGTGCTGGTTCCAAGGGTCTACCGAATGGCCGCCCGATTGACGAGTGGGGCATTCGCATGGACGAGGGTTCTTGTAATCCGGTCGGTGCATCCGTCACGCGCGGTGGTGCCACCAACGGTCCAGCCGCTGTTTACGCGATCCGTAAATGGGACGAATGGCTGCGCCAATATGCGCCTCCAGGTGCTGCAGACTATGACTTCTATCAGTCGCTTCCAGCCCTGAGCCAGGGCAACGTTGCTCAGCAGATTTTCTGGTACACGGCGTTTACCGCTTCCATGGTCGCGTCTCAGGCTGACGGCAACAACACGGTTGATGCTGAAGGAAAGCCGTTGTGGCGGATGGCGCCGTCACCAAAGGGGCCATACTGGGAAGAAGGGCAAAAGCTCGGCTATCAGGATGCAGGCTCTTGGACCATTTTGAGGTCCACGCCTGAAGATCGGGCGAAGGCTGCTTGGCTCTATGCTCAGTTCGTTGTCTCCAAGACTGTTGACGTGAAGAAGAGCCACGTGGGTTTGACCTTCATTCGGGACAGCACCGTGCGTCACCAGAGCTTCACGGATCGCGCTGGCGATCTTGGCGGACTTGTGGAGTTCTACCGCTCTCCGGACCGCGTGATGTGGACTCCGACGGGCGTCAACGTGCCGGATTATCCGAAACTTGCTCAGTTGTGGTGGCAGCAAATCGGTGACGTCAACTCGGGTGCGTTTACTCCGCAAGAAGCGATGGACCGTCTGGCCTCCGAAATGGATCAGGTGATGTCGCGCATGGAGCGGGCGGACAAGGCAAACAACACCTATGGTGGCTGTGGTCCGCGGTTGAACGAGCCGAAGGATGCTGCTGAATGGCTCGGCAAAGGTGGTGCCAAGGCGAAACTCGACAACGAGAAGCCTCAGGGCGTGACGGTCAAATACGAAGACCTGGTTGCTCGTTGGTCCGCTAACTAACTTCCTGAAAACTCCCAGACCCTCGGGGTGCAACATGCACTCCGGGGGACCCTTTGAAGACCCTGGTCAACTGCTTTACCGGCTGGCCGGACCGTCTAACTAGTGGCTGTCAGATGACACTTGAATTGATCAATGTATCCAAACGGGTAGGCGTGGAGCAGCACATCTATCCAACGGATTTGAAGCTGGAGCCCGGCGGGATCAATATCCTACTCGGAACGACACTTTCCGGCAAAACCACCCTTATGCAGATGATGGCTGGGCTTGACCCGCTCACAACAGGCTCTTTGCAGTTCAACGGGCAGGATGTGACAAAGACGCCGGTGCAAAAGCGCAATGTGTCGATGGTCTATCAGCAGTTCATCAACTATCCGAATTTCAACGTCTTCGAGAACATCGCCTCCCCGCTGAGGGTTGCAGGCGTTGCAGAAGACGAAATCAAACGCCGAGTTGGCGAAATGGCTGAGCTGATGAAGCTTTCGCCCATGCTCAACCGGCGTCCAACTGAGCTTTCCGGTGGCCAACAACAGCGCACGGCGATGGCGCGCGCGCTCGTCAAGGATGCGGATCTCGTTTTGTTGGACGAACCTCTGGCGAACCTTGATTTTAAACTTCGTGAGGAGTTGCGCGATGAGCTGCCGCGCCTTTTCGCCGATCGAAACTGTGTGGTTGTTTATGCAACCACGGAACCCGTTGAGGCACTCCTGTTTGGTGGTCATACAGCAACGCTTCACGAGGGGTGTGTGACGCAGTTTGGCCCGACCGGTGAGGTTTATCGAAATCCCAAAGACCTAATCAGCGCTGAGGTCTTTTCAGAGCCGCCGATCAATCATGCCAATGTGATCAAGGCCGGCCAAACCATAACGCTGGAAAATGGCGTGAGCTGGACTGCTGAAGGCATCGCCACAGGGCTTGCGGATGGTGCGTATATCTTGGGGCTACGGCCGCACCACGTGATGCCTCAGCAATCTGGAAAACAGCCTGTTGAGGTGTCCGGTGAAGTACTGGTCACAGAGCTCAGCGGGTCGGAAAGCGTCATCCATTTCACCGTTGGAGACCGTACCTGGGTCTCCCAATCTCACGGTATTCATCCGGTTGAAGTCGGGGCGCATGAAACGCTCCATGCAGATGTGTCGGAGGCATTTTACTTCGATGGGTCCGGCAACCGGATCACAGGTTAGGGAGGCGCAAAGTGGCTAAGATTACACTTCAGGGCCTGCGGCACAGCTACATGCCCAATCCGGCTGAGCCGTCAGACTATGCCCTCCAACAACTTGATGTTGATTGGGAAGACGGCGGTGCTTATGCGCTTCTGGGGCCATCCGGTTGCGGCAAGACCACCCTCTTGAACATCATCTCCGGGCTTTTGACACCAAGCCATGGTCAAGTCCTGTTTGACGGCGAGGATGTTACCCAATTGCCGCCGGACCAGCGGCATATTGCGCAGGTGTTCCAGTTCCCGGTCGTTTACGACACGATGACCGTTTACGACAACCTGGCGTTCCCTCTGCGCAATCGCGGTGTTCCCGAAGCCGAAGTTGATCCGCGCGTTCGCGAGATTGCGGAGATGATCGACCTGACTGATATGCTGGATAATCGGGCGTCTGGCCTGACTGCGGACGGAAAGCAGAAGATATCCCTGGGCCGCGGATTGGTGCGCACTGATGTAAATGTCATCATGTTCGATGAACCGCTGACGGTGATTGATCCGCACTTGAAGTGGCAGCTGCGATCCAAGCTGAAAGAGCTGCACCAGCGCGTCAAAACAACCATGATTTACGTCACCCACGACCAGACCGAGGCGCTGACCTTTGCTGATAAGGTCGTGGTGATGAAGGACGGGCAAGTCGTTCAGATCGGAACGCCAGTCGAATTGTTCGAGCGCCCGCAACATACATTCGTCGGACACTTTATCGGCTCGCCGGGCATGAATGTGCTGCCGTGTGAAGTAAAGGGCGGCAAGGCGTTCTATCAAGATATCGAGATCGACAGTTGGAACGCAGGTGAAGCGTCTGACGCAGCTGGCTTGGAACTGGGTGTTCGTCCGGAGTTCGTCAGCTTGTCGGAGAGTGGTGTGCCGGTTGAGATCGCCAAGGTGTCCGATGCTGGCCGGTTCCAGATTGTTGATGCGCGCCGCTCGGATCAAAGCATCAAGCTGTTGGTGCCGGAAGGAACCCTTATCCCTGAAAAACATGCCCATTTGAGCTTTGCGGCGGATCATACGCAGGTCTATCGCGACGGCTGGTTGGTACGCGGAGGGCAAAGCGTATGAACAAGATAGAAAACCAGAAGGCCTGGTTCTTCGTTCTACCGGTTCTGCTATTGGTGGCCTTCAATGCCATCGTGCCGCTGATGACGGTGGTGAACTATTCTATTCAGGAAACGTTTGGTGACAACACGTTCTTCTGGGCAGGTGTCATGTGGTTTGAGGATGTTCTGCATTCAGAACGTTTTCATGCAGCGCTTGGCCGCCAGATGATCTTCACCTTCTCGATCCTTGCGATTGAAATTCCGCTGGGTGTCGCGATCGCACTCACCATGCCGCGCAAGGGGTTCTGGGTGCCGGTGTGCCTTGTTTTGATGGCGCTGCCGCTGCTCATTCCCTACAACGTTGTTGGGGCAATGTGGAACATCTTCGCGCTGCCCGATATCGGGCTGTTGGGGCGGACGCTGAATGCCATCGGCTTTGACTACAACTTCACCCGGCAACCGGGAGATGCGTGGTTCACCTTGATCCTGATGGATGTCTGGCACTGGACGTCTCTGGTTGTGCTGCTCGCCTATGCGGGTCTGGTCTCTATTCCAGATGCTTATTATCAGGCTGCAAAGATTGACGGGGCAAAGCCTTTTGCGATCTTCCGCTATATCCAGCTGCCGAAAATGAAACGTGTGCTCACCATCGCTGTTCTGCTGCGGTTCATGGACAGCTTCATGATCTACACCGAGCCCTTCGTTCTGACCGGAGGTGGTCCGGGCAACTCCACAACCCTGTTGTCGATTGACCTTGTGAAGGTCGCTCTTGGTCAGTTCGACCTTGGGCCGGCAGCGGCCATGTCACTGATCTACTTCCTGATCATCCTTTTGATGAGCTGGGTGTTCTACACAGTCATGATGCGTAACGAGGCCCAATGATGAAAAACACAAGCCGCTTCGTTCCGGCCCTTTATATCCTGTTCTTGCTTTTGCCGATCTATTGGCTGGTGAACATGTCGTTCAAGACCACCAACGAGATCCTCGGGAGCTTCACGCTCTGGCCGCAGGAATTCACCTTTGAGAACTACATCACGATCTTTACTGATCCGACGTGGTACATGGGCTATGTCAATTCGCTGGCTTATGTGTCGATCAACACGGCACTGTCTGTTGCCGTCGCTCTGCCTGCAGCCTATGCGTTCTCGCGCTATCGCTTCTTGGGTGACAAGCATCTGTTCTTCTGGCTTTTGACCAATCGGATGGCGCCGCCTGCGGTCTTCGCGTTGCCGTTCTTTCAGCTCTATTCTGCTGTTGGTTTGTTCGACACCTATTGGGCTGTCGCGTTGGCGCACACGCTGTTCAACATTCCGCTCGCGGTCTGGATTTTGGAAGGTTTCATGTCCGGTGTGCCGAAAGAACTGGATGAGACGGCCTATGTGGACGGGTATTCCTTCCCGCGTTTCTTCATCAAGATCTTCATCCCGACCATTGCTGCTGGCATTGGTGTCGCTGCGTTCTTTTGCTTCATGTTCTCCTGGGTAGAGCTGCTGCTTGCAAAGACATTGACGGCTGTTGATGCCAAGCCAATTGCAGCAACCATGACACGCACAGCAAGTACATCCGGTTATGAGTTGGGACTTCTGGCGGCAGCCGGAACGCTAACGATCATTCCAGGTGCTTTCGTGATCTATTTCGTTCGCAACTACATAGCCCGGGGCTTCGCCCTTGGCCGGGTTTAGGGAGCGCGCCATGCAAGAAGTTGTCCTATTCAGCGCAGAATGGTGGCAGGAGCCCTTAGGTTCTTGGATGGCGTGGACGCGCGCGACGATTGCCTTCTTCCTGTTCATCGTGACCGCGATTGCCACGATGGGGGTATGGGAATACTTCTCACCGGGTGGCGGACCACGCCACGGCATACTGGGTCTGGATACCACACGCGGAGACCGGCTTTTTATCTCTCTTCTCGGTAGCGCCTTTATCTTTCTGGCGTGGCTGGGTCTGATGGGAACACCGCTCTGGGCACCGCTTGGAATTGCGATCCTCTATATGATCGCCGTATTCAGGTGGGCCTGACCCATCATCGGTGAAAGGCGGCTCTGAGCCGCCTTTTTTGTTTCATCTCAGTATCTTGTACTTTGAGTTCACTTTGTCATGTTAGCCCTTGGTACGAAATATTTGCACTGGATTTAAATCGATTAAAATGCAAATTTGACCGCTGGTATTTTTCCAGGTTGGAGAGGGAGTGGTCTATTGGCATCCAGATTCGTTGCAGTTGGTGAGGCCATGGTGGAAATGTCACCAACTGCCGAGGGCACTTATCGCATGGGTTTTGCTGGCGATACGTTGAACACGGCTTGGTATGCTCGAAAGTTTCTCCCGAAAGACTGGAGCGTCTCTTATTGCACTGCTGTTGGCGAAGATCGGGTGTCAGACAAGATGGTGGAGTTCCTTGGCAGCTCTGGTCTAGACACTCATTTCGTTGAGCGGCGGACCGACAGTACCGTTGGTCTCTATATGATCCAGCTTGAAAATGGCGAGCGCAGTTTTGCTTATTGGCGCTCCGACAGCGCGGCGCGCAGGCTGGCTGCTAACTCTGATCGTTTGGCAAAGGCGTTTGAGGGTGCCGGACTTGTTTATCTGAGCGGTATTACTTTGGCGATTTTGCCGGAGGGAGATCGGCGACAACTGCAGTCTGCGCTGCAGACGGCACGCTCGAAAGGCGTTCGTGTGGCCTTTGACCCCAATTTGCGCCCACGCCTTTGGGCGGACCGAGACACGATGTGCAGGACCGTTATGGCCTTTGCGTCTTGTTGTGACTTTCTGATGCCCTCCTTCGAGGATGAAGAGGCCTATTTCGAAGATGCATCGCCCTCAGCATCAGTAGAGCGCTATCATGCAGCCGGCGCAGAGCGCGTTATTGTAAAGAATGGCCCGGAAGATGTTGTTTGCGCAGGGCCTGAGGGTGTGATGGCTTACACCCCGGACCCGGTGCTGGACGTTGTGGATACGACTGCTGCAGGTGACAGCTTTAATGCGGCGTTCTTAAGCAGTTACTTGATCGATAGTGATCTGGATAAGGCTGTAGCCGCTGGCGCGAAACTGGCAGCAAAAGTGATTGGAAAACGCGGTGCGTTGGTCGATCTGTAGAGTGAATTTGATTGAAAAGTTAGGCTTTTGCTGGAGTTGCCTGCTTCTTCACGCGCCCGCCCCTATCAGGGTGCTGATGGCAGGTTTTCCGACCAGCACCGCAAGGCATCCAGAAATCCAACTGCCGTGCTTCCAAACTCCGTGATTTGATACTCAACAGAAATCGGCGACGTATCAAGTACGGTTCTGGAGACCAAACCTTGCGCTTCGAGCTGTTTCAGGCGCTCGGTAATAATTTTTTTGCTTGCACCTGGGATCAATCGAGCCAGTTCGTTGAAACGCACAGGCTCGTCTTTGAGATGCCACAGGATGGACCCGGTCCACTTTCCGCCTAAAATCCGCATTCCACGTTCAATCGGGCACGGTGCATCGCATGCCAATGCGGCTGCTATTTGATAGTTTTTGTCCATTTTTAAACGGGTTGTCACAACGCGGCCTGTCAATCTCATTGGCACCTTCGAGGCGAATTCAACTCAATAGAATATAGGTTACTAAAAGTAAACTGGTTGCAATTTTATACCTAATTCCTCATGTCAGGTTTCGAAGCGTTTTTGACTTCGTTGCACACACCCAAAACGAACCGAGCCTGAACCACCATGCCGAATATTCTGATTATCAATGGTCACCAACCCTATCCGTTTTCCGAAGGACGTCTGAATCGGTCCTACGTTGATCGTGCGAAATCCTTCTTTGAAGTGCGCGGAGACCGTGTTCGAGTCACCGAGGTCGCAAAAGGATATGACATTGAAGCCGAAGTGGAAAACCACCAGTGGGCAGATGTTGTCTTCGTGCAATTCCCGGTGAACTGGATGGGCACGCCATGGTCCTTGAAGAAGTACCAAGATGAGGTCTTTACGGCGGGAATGGATGGTCGCTTATGTCAAGGAGATGGCCGAACTGCGGAAAATCCAAAGACCAACTACGGAACTGGTGGAGCTCTTGAGGGCACCAAATACATGCTCTCAGTCACTTTCAATGCGCCGAAAAAAGCCTTTGACGACGAGGCTGAGTGGTTTTTCCGCGGTGCTTCCGTGGACGACCTGTTGTTCCCATTTCACCAGAACATGCGTTTTTTTGGCGTAGATCAGTTGCCGACTTTTGCGGCTTTCGACGTCATGAAAAACCCGGAAATCGAGGCGGACTTTGAGCGCTTTGATACCCATCTGCAGCAAGCGCTTTGATTGGAACCGTTATGACCAAGCAAGACATTCACCTTTATACCGCCGCAACCATGAACGGTTACAAGCCGGTCCTCTTTTTGGAAGAGGCGAATGTGCCTTATGAGCTTACGTTCATTGATTTTTCCAAGAAGGAGCAAAAGGCACCGGAGTATGTGAAGCTCAATCCAAATGGCCGCATCCCGACCATTGTTGATCGCAGCAACGACGATTTTGCAGTCTTCGAAAGCGGTGCCATCCTTTGGTACCTTGCGGAAAAATACGGGAAGTTTTTGCCGGAAGACCCAAAGGAAAAGTCGGAAACTCTCCAGTGGCTCATGTTTCAAATGGGTGGCGTCGGGCCCATGATGGGGCAGGCAATGTATTTTCAGCGCATTGCTGCGCCGAACGGCCATGATGAGCCATTTTCAATCAAACGGTATGTGGATGAGACACGCCGTCTTTTGGAAGTGCTCAACACGCGCCTTTCCGGGCGGGAGTGGTTGGCGGCTGACCAATACACTATTGCTGACATGGCAACCTTCCCCTGGGCACGTGCCTATCCTTGGGCGAAGATTGACATTGACGAACTGGAGCACCTGCAGGCCTGGTTTGAGCGGATTGATGCAAGGCCTGCGGTGCAAAAAGCTCTGACAATTCCGAAGGCGCAACCGGTGTTTTGGGGGCTGGCGGACGAGAGCGAATTCCTGAAGGAAAACGCTGCGCGATTTGCCAGCGACGTCAAACATTCCAAAAATTGAGTGGACAGGGTGGTTTTCCAAAAATGAAGCGTCTACCAGATGCCTTCTTGTTGCGTAGGATCACCCGCACTGCCAAATACCAAAAAAGCAAGGATGTCATGACCGAGACCGTCACTGAAGACGCCAGCGATTATCTGGAGATTGACATCGTTTCAGATGTCGTCTGCCCGTGGTGCATCATCGCCTTCAAGCAGCTTGAAAAGGCTTTGCATGAAACAAAAACTCCGGCGGTGCTGAAATGGCACCCGTTTGAGCTAAATCCGCAAATGGCGGAAGAAGGGGAGAACCTGCGGGAGCATCTGGCGGCTAAATATGGCACAACGCCCGAACAATCCGTTCAAGCGCGGGAAAAGCTGACAGCCCTTGGTGCCGAATTGGGCTTTGAGTTCAACTACGCAGACGACATGCGGATGGTGAACACGTTCCGTGCCCACCAACTGTTGCATTGGGCCGTTCCTCAAGGCAAAGAACACCCGCTGAAAATGGCTTTGTTTGAAGCCTTTTTCGGGCGTCGGGAAAATCTTAATGACCCTGAGGTTTTGGCATCCATCGCGCAGAGCGTTGGATTGGACCGGGATGCGGCGTTGGAGGTGTTGAAGGATCAACGCTTTGCAGAAGACGTGCGGGAGGCTGAAGCTTTCTGGACTTCAAATGGCATTCAGGGTGTCCCGGCGATTGTCTTTGATCGTAGGCACTTGATTACCGGCGCGCAGGGCGTGGAGACCTATGTTAGCATCCTGCGTCAGTTGAACGGCGAAGAAGCGGCCCCTCAGCCGGTCAGCTGAGACTTAAAAGGTGTCCGCTAGGGCTTGTTGGAAGACACCTGCGGGTTCCAGCGGGCCTATCGGTGTTTGGACGCGTTCGGCTGAATAGTTGAACCAAAAGCGGGTTGTTTCTGTTTCGCGAATTCGAACCCCGTCCGGGAGGGTGTGGATCTCGAGCCCTGCTTCAAGAGCAAGTCTGGACACAAAACGGTCCAGACCCACGTCATCAAGCAGTGCGCCGAGATAGATCAAATTCTCAGATTGCAGGGCAACGGGCCTTTGATCGCTCAGGCGAAGCAGACACTCGGCAGCGCCTTCTAATTCTTCGAAATACCCGAGGACTGCACCGCCCCCTTCCAAGGGCAGAGACATGTCAGGCCTGAGACTTTCAACGCGAGACACCGTCACATCTAGCTCGAGAATGCCGGGCGGGAGAGGAACAGAGATCTCAAAATCTTTCCCTCGCGCACCTGTGCGCGGTCCCAGAACGATAGTTGCGGAGGTGTCTACAAAGGCGCGTTTCAAGCTCTCTGGCAGATGTAGCAGGCCGGGCGCGAAGACGAGCTGGCGACCTGAGAAGTCGCGGGTTGTCGCAGGCAGAATATCGATATTCAGGCCAAGTTTGCGCAAGGCGCGATAGGTGTTGAATACGATCTCGAAATAGCTCAGCCCCTGCCCATGGGGCTGGACGGTCCAGGAAAAGTCTGCGTCATAGTCAAAGATCAACGCAACATCTGCTTTCGGAATGGAAACGTCATGTGCGGCTTCCAACTCATCGCGGACTTGTCTTACCTCTTCCAGCGCAGGAGCGTCTGCGTTGTCAGGCCGGAGCAGACCAGCATGCATTTGCTCTTGTGCAAAGGGGGCTTGTCGCCAGCGGAAATAGCTGACCACTTCAGCGCCATGGGCGAACGCTTCCCAAGTCCACAAACGCACCATTCCGGGTAAGGGTATTGGATTGAATGGTGCCCAGTTCACCGGCCCCGGCTGTTGCTCCATGACCCACCAGCGGCCCTTTCCAACAGCGCGATAAAGGTCGTGGTGAAAGGCTTGAAAGTCCGGGTCGCCTTGGCGGGCATAAGCTCTTTGCTGGTCCGAAGTAGCTCCGACGCGGTCTTCCAGAAATCCCATGGGATAGGAGTCCCAAGTGGCGATGTCGAGGTCTTCACCGACCTTGAAATGGTCGAAATCGGTGATCCGACCCATGAAGTTGTGGCTGACTGGTGCTGACGAATGAGCCCTGATGATATCCACCTGCCGCTTGTTGAAACGGGCAACTTGATCAGAGGTGAAGCGGCGGAAAGCAAGGGAGTGCGCGGGGTTTGGTTCTGTGACCGTTAGGTTCGGCAAATCGATTTCGTCGAACGCGGCATAGTCCATGGACCAGAACACATTGCCCCAAGCGGCATTCAGCGCCTCAATCGTGCCGTAGCGGTTTTTCAACCAGATCCGGAACGCATCGCGAGCGGCATTTGAGTAGGAGAGCGTTGTGTCATGGCAGCCATATTCGTTGTCGGCTTGCCAAGCTGCAACATGAGCGTTTTGGCCGTAGCGCTCGGCCAGAAGGTGGACCATCCGATCACACTCTTCTGCGTAGCCTTCATGGGAAAAACAATAGTGTCGGCGGGAGCCGAACTTGCGTGGTTGTCCGTTCATGTCGACAGCCAGCATGTCCGGGTATTTGGTAATCATCCAACGGGGCGGTGTTGCGGTTGGCGTGCCCAAAACGACTTTCAGTCCGGCCTCACCGAGAACACTAATAGCGCGATCAAGCCAATCAAAGCGAAGGTTGCCGGGTTTTGGCTCGAGACGTGACCACGCAAACTCACCAATTCGCACCCATGTCAGCCCTGCATCCACCATCCGCCGCGCGTCGGCTTCCCACATTTCTTCGGGCCAGTGTTCCGGATAATAGCAGGTGCCAAGCGTGCGCTTCATGAGGTGTCCTTTAAAGGAGAACGCGGTTTTCCAATTGTTCCGAGTTGCAGTCTATCGCTGACGGCGCTTCTCCAAGGGTGCAGGTTCGAGCATCAAAGAGGGTTGGGGCCGCACTTTAGGTGCTTATCCGTTCATGACTGCATCGTAAGCTGCAACGATTTTGGATGCGCGTGCGGCAACCTCGCTAACCGTGTATCCCGGTTTATAAAGTGCAGACCCGATGCCGAAGCCTGAGACGCCTGCTTTCGCCCAGTCTGCGAAGTTCTCCGGTCCGGCACCGCCGACAGCGTAAGTTTGTGTGCCGGTTGGAAGAACTGCGCGTACTGCTTTTAGCCCCTCCGGTCCGATGAGGTTTCCGGGAAAGAACTTCAGTCCATCAGCGCCTGCACGCAGAGAGCTGAAACACTCTGTCGGGGTCATGACACCTGGATAGGAGGCCATGCCTTCGGCCTTCGTGGCAGCTATGACTTCTGGATTGCAGTCCGGAGAGACCACCAAAGTCCCACCGGCGCTTTTGACGGCTTTGACGTTTTCAAGCGTGAGAACAGTGCCTGCACCAATTCGAGCACGGCTTTCTAAGGCGTCTGCCATGGCTTTGATGCTGACGAGCGGTTCTGGCGAGTTCAGCGGAACTTCAATCGTCGTAATGCCAGCATCAAGCAGCGCTTCGCCAATCGGCACAGCCTCATGCGGCTGTATGCCTCTCAAAATCGCGATAATTTTACGCTCGATCATGTGCGTTCCTGCAATTGCTTCCGGGCGATCTGCAGACCCCGGAGTGTTGTTGTGCTGGCATCGATCAAACGGCTTTCGCGGCCAAGAACCTGAAGGGCATCCCGGTAAGCTGTCGCGATTTTATCGGCGCCAAGAATGGCAACTTCTCCGGTGAGGCCTTGGGTTAAAACGGCTGCGACTTCACTTCCAATGAGAAGCCCTGACAAACGCCCGCGAGCTTCACTTGCCGTTTGTCCAGCAACAAGTCCGGCTGCGCGAATTCCAAAAAGGCCAGCGGTCAATTCTATAGGATGAGCGGAGGCTTCTCTGACAGCCTCTGAAAAGGCTTCCGGACTTCCGTCATTGCTCTCAACCGAATATCGCAATACGGACTGGTTGCTCAAAAGCGCAAACAGCTCTCCGGTCATGAAAGTGCGAAACGCGGTGATCGTGCCGTCTTGAAGACTCGCCCATTTGGTATGTGTGCCGGGTAGACAGAGCATTCCGCTGAACTGTGGTTCCTCGGCAAGAAATCCTGCGATTTGGGTTTCTTCACCGCGCATCACGTCGGGAGGTGACAGCTGTTTTACACCGGGCAGAATATAGGCTTCAAGCCGACTGTCGTTTGTGCGCACTTTGGTTGAATTGGAAATGCCAGGCGGTGGGCAAGGTGTTTCCAGATATGGCGCTTCCGCCCATCCTTGCCGCGCACCAGCCATGCCGCAAATGATAACCGGGGTCGATATTTCTTCAGGCAGATGAGCGCCGATGAGGTCAAGCAGGGCTGCTTCAAAATCGGCTTGTGCGAGTTGGCCCATGCCTTTGTCAGAGGTTTTGTGGTCCAGAACTGTGTTGTCAGCATCCAGCAGCCAAGCGCGCAGGCTTGACGTGCCCCAATCAACCGCAACCCAGTCCACTTTATTATTCATCCAGTCACCACCACTCCGCCGTCGACCACAAGGGCCTGTCCTGTCATCATGCGGCTGGTGTTCGAGGCGAGAAACAGCACCGGACCAGCCATGTCCTCTGGCTGGATTTCCTCCTTCAGACACTGGCGGTCAATATGCGTGGCCAGACTTTCCGGCGTCACCCACATATCCTTTTGTTTCTGGGTCAGAACCCAACCGGGCGCGAGGGCGTTTACGCGAATTTTGTCCGGTCCGAATTCACGCGCAAGGCTGCGGGTGAGGCCATTGATCCCGGAGTTTGCGGTCGTATAGGCAGGATAGCCAGCATTGCCCATCATGTAGGAAATGGACGAGAAGTTGATGATCGAGCCTCCGCCACTTGTCCGCATGCCGGACACCACGTGCTGGCATGCGAAGAAGTAGGGCTTCAGGTTGATGGATTGCGACCGATCCCAAAACTCCTCTGTGACTTCTTCGGTCCGGTGGCGTTTGTCATTGGCTGCATTGTTGACCAAAACGGTCACTGGGCCGTGGGCTTTTGCTGCTTGATCGATGGCCGATTTCAGCGCCGGAATATCGGAGATGTCACAGGGAAGAAAGAGGGGTCGTGCGCCATGTTCTTTCCCCATTTCATCACAAAACTCTGAGGCATCTGACCGTTGAACAAAGGCCACTTTTGCACCTTGCGCCAGAAAGGCGCTTGTCAGCGCAGCGCCGATGCCCGAACCTCCGCCCGTAATGAAAACGGAGGCGTCTTTCAGATCGGGGTAGTGTGCTGTCATTGGCTTGGTCTTTCGATCCGGTGCCCCTCAAGAACCCAGATGGTTCCGGGGAATTGCCATGGAAGAGTGAGCCCACGGGCCATCAAAACTTGCCCTGAGGCCGTAATAGGCCCTGCTTTCAAAGCAGGTTGTCCGCGAGATAGATTGGATATGTCTGAGCGGTTGGTCAGCTCAATGTGATAAGTGGTATCTGGCTTCAGTCCGGTAAGCCGCAAGGGCAAAGGAAGCGCCTGCCGGGATGTTTCTGTCTGAGCGGAAAAGATGACAAAACCGGATTGGTCCTCGGACCTATGTAGTTCAGCCGTTATAGCAGGGTCGTCGGCGTCGAGGCGCAGAATATCGGCATTCATCAGCCAGTCCCGATTTGCTTTCCACCAAGTGGTAACGGTCTGCAGTGATGCAGCTTCAGCCTCGTCCAATTCACGCGGGTCCATTTCAAATCCCATGTGGCGCTGGGCAGCTGTCCACGCGCGCAGGCCTATCGAAAGAACCCGTCCGGACGTGTGGCAGGTGCGCGGGCCGACGTGGCTGCCGGTGACGCAGGCTGGTAAAAAAAGAGCTGCATCATGCTGAATGCGCTGACGCTCCAGAGCATCATTGCTGTCGGACAACCAGACACGCTGTGTTCGCTCCAAAATGCCTAAATCGATCCGACCTCCACCAGAGGAACAGCTCTCAATTTCGACATTTGGAAAGGCGGTTCTCAGCTGGTCAATCAGTTGATACGTTCCAGCTGCCTGTGCCGCATCGACAACGGGCAAAACGCGATTGTGGTCCCATTTGATGTAAGATATTGCGTTGTTGGACAGAAGGTCCGAAATACGCTCATAAAGGTATGCGCGCACTTCCTTTTGCGACATGTCCAGAACAAGCTGCTGGCGGCCACGGATTTGATCGGTTTCCCCAAGAATCCAGTCCGGATGTGTGCGGAAAAGGTTACTGTCTTCGTTGACCATTTCGGGTTCAAACCAGAGACCAAATTCCATGCTCAGGCTTTGAATATGGTCGATGAGCGGTTTTAACCCGTCCGGATATTTGCGTTCATCGATCCACCACTCGCCAAGGCCGGAGGTGTCATCATCGCGCCTGCCGAACCAGCCGTCATCGAGCACAAATCGTTCCGCTCCTAATGCGGCGGCTTGTGATGCAATTTCTTTTAGCTCATCAAGGTCATGGTCGAAATAGACCGCTTCCCAACAGTTGTAATGCACAGGCCTGGTTTTACGCGCAAATCGCGTTTTCTGTCTCAGGTGTTTTTGGAAGCGAATGGCGGCTCCATTCAAGCCTTTATCGGAATAGGTTGCGTAGAGCGGCGCTGTTTGAAAGTGCGTTCCGGATGGGTAGCTCGCTCTGGCATGACCGAACTGAATCTGCCGCCGACTGTCCGCGAGTTCCTCAGCCACCATTTTGTGCCCGCCAGACCAGCCATAGTGAAAGGCAAATACCTCACCGGTCGTGTTTTTCGCGCCGGGTGTGGTGACCAAGAGGCCGGGAAAATGAGCATGGTCTGTCCGCCCGGTCCGATTGTCTCGCATCCGTGCGCCGGGGGTGAATTCGGTTTCGTGTGCTTGAAGCTCCGAACACCAATGGCCGGAAAACTCGATCAAGCGATTTGTTCGGGTTGGCACTGGAAAGACGGGTGCTGCCAGCCAGTCGAGGTGGATAGGGTTGTTGCTTTCAAGACTGGTTTCAGCCTTGATCAGGGATGTGACCGGATCCAGCGAGATATGGAAAGCGAGGCGTAAGTCATGTGTTTGGTCTTCATAGATCAGCGCAAGCGCTTCATCTGTCTGCTGGTCGCTCTTGAAAATAAAGCTCGGGCGAAGATTTTGGCCAACTTGGGTTCGCCCAACCAGTCCGACATGTCCGGGAAAGGTCCGGTTGGCTTCAGGGCAGAGGGAAAGCGGTGGATTTTCATCCAGCATGCCGCCGGTCACGTCAAAGACCGCCAGTTCTGCCAAGCTTTCGAGAGGTTCTTCGGTGGGAAGTGCCGGGCCCCAATAGACAATTTCCGGCAACCGTCCGGCCGTTGCACTTAAAACCAGACTTTGCCTGCCATCTTTCAGATGCCAGGTTTTGATCATTTTACGGCCCCTAGCGTCAGTCCGGCAATGAAGTGTTTTTGCATCAGGAAAAACATGGCAACGGGGGGAAGCGCGGCGACTATCGAGCCCGCGCTCATTAGGTGATACGCGGCGCGGTACTGTGCATTAAAAGACGTGATACCAGCTGTGACAGGTTGGCTTTCAACGCCTTGGGTAAGCACAACAGCCCAGAAATAGTCGTTCCAGATAAAGGTGAATATGAGCACCGAAAGGGCGGCAATCGCCGGTTTCATGAGCGGCAGGACGATATACCAGAAGATCCGCCACTCTGAGACACCTTCCACCCGGGCTGCTTCAATCAACTCAAAGGGCAGTGCACGTATGAAATTCCGCATGAACAAGGTGCAAAAGCCGGTTTGAAAGGCAATGTGGAAGAGCACCAGACCGGGAATTGTGTTGTACAAACCCATGTTTAGTGTCAGTTCGCGCACTGGAACCATCAGGATCTGGAAGGGTACGAAGTTTCCGGCAACAAACATGAAGAAAATCCAGATATTCGAGCGGAATTTGTAGATGCCGAGGGCAAAGCCGGTCATCGTTGACAGGGCAACCGCGCCAAGAACTGTCGGGACTGTGATGAACACGGAGTTCAGCAAGTATCGCGGCATGTCAGAGGCGGTGAACACCAAAGCGTAGTTGGTGAAGCCTTCAAACGAAGAAGGCAGGCCCCAGTAGTTTGCGTTTGTGAAATCCGCTGCCGGTTTGACGGAAAAGACAGCAACGCCGATCAATGGCAGAAGCCAGAGGATCAAGGCGAAGGGCAGCAAGGCCTGATAGGAGATTTGCCAAGTGCGCGACGTGCGTTCAATAGGTGTCGGGAACATGGGTTAGCGCGCCTTCTCTTCACGATACATGGACCAGAGGAAGTAGGCGATAAACATCAGCATGATGAGAAAGAGGACAACGGCAATGGCTGCGCCATAGCCCATGCGGAAACCATATTCCGAAAGCGCCACTTCGAACATGTAAAAGCTGAGAACCCGGCTGGCACCGAATGGACCGCCATTGGTCATGATCGATATAAGGTCGAAGGACCGCAGGGCGCCAATGATGGTGACGACGAATGCAATGAATGTCGCTGGGCGAAGCTGAGGCAGGATAATGTACCAGAGCATTTTTCCCCCTTTCGCGCCATCAAGTCGGCCGGCTTCAATCTGCTCCGGATCAACGGCATTCAGGCCGGTGAGGTACAAGATCATGCAATAAGCTGTTTGCGGCCAAAGACCGGCGATGATGATGCCTGTGGTGACATAGTTTTCGTCGCCCAACACATTGATCGGCCCCAGCCCGAACTGAGCAAGGACGATGTTCAAAAGGCCAAAGGTTGGATCATAGAACCAGGTGAAAACCAGCCCGACCACGACTTGTGAAATGACAAACGGAAAGAAGAAGAGGGATTTATAAAGCCTGATGCCTGTAACCGTTTGATTGAGAAACAGTGCGATAAACAGCCCTGCCGGGATCGCGAGCAAATAGAGAACCAGCCAGATCAGGTTGTTCTTCAAGGACGTGTAAAAGGCATCGTCCCAATAGAGCTCTTCGTAATTGTAAAGCCCGACATATTCGCGTGTGCCCAATCCGTCCCATTCGTAAAAGGAAATGTTGAAGGACTGGAAAATTGGAAAAATCACATAAACCAGAAAGAACAAAACGCCGGGAGCCAAAAAGAGCCAAGGCGCGAGTTTCTGCTGGTTCTTGTGCCACCAGCTTTCAGCTTTGGTGTCATGTGAGGTCGATATGTCGGCCATGGCCGTCTCCGCCAATCTGCGCAAGTCGGAAAAGTTAGGCTGCTAAAAAAGGTTTTGAGCCGGAGTAAGTGAAGGAACGGTGAGAGTGGAGCGCCATAACGCTCCACTCAAATTGGTTGACCGTCCTTACTTGTAGATACGGCCGCGTGCGCGTTCCAGACGCTTCAGGATTTTGTCCAAATTGTCTGGCTTGACCATGAACTCTTGCAGGCCTTCCATGGCGACCTTAGCCATTTCAGCTGGTGCGTCACGGTCAAAGAACTGTGCGACCCCGCCTGGAGAGTTGGTGGACAGCATGGCGAAGCCTTCTTCAAGGAACTTGTCCTTGTCGACGGAAGACTTGGCATTGACCGGCAGCTGACCAAGGTTCTTGCCATCGTTGATCCAGGTCTGAACATCAGCAGACACAACATAACGCAGGAACTCGCGGGCTGCTTCCTTGTTGGAGGCATTTGCCGGAATGTGGAATGTGTCCGTCGGCGCATCTTCAGCCAACTCTACATTTGGATTGATGGCCGGAAACTGGTAGAAGTCCAGTTGGTCGTCGGAAAGGCCAGCTTCACGAAGCGGGGCAACGGCGAAATTCCCCATCAAGTAGGCTGCAGCGTCGCCCTTGACCATAAAGGGCAGAGCTTCCTGCCAGCTATAGGCTGTGTGGTTGTCGATGAACGCACCCATGTCAATCAAGTCACGCCAGTTTGCAAAAGTTGCCCGAACTTCGTCGCTCTCCCAAGATGCCTGTCCAGTCAGGAGTTGCATGTGGAAGTCAAAGCCATTGGTGCGCATGTTCAGGTAGTCGAACCAACCACCAGCGGTCCAAAGATATTTGGTGCCGATTGTATAGCACTTCTTGCCTGCATCGATGATTTTCTGGCAGTTGGCTTTTTCTTCTTCAAAGGTCTTTGGCTCTGAAAGACCCAGATCGGCGAAGATGTCTTTGCGGTAATAAACGCCCCACTGATAGTAGGTGTAGGGAACACCCCATTGTTTGCCGTCAATCGTGAGTGCACCTTTGGTCGAGGCAAGGTTTTCGGCGATCTCAGGCTCTGCCCAAAGATCGGATACATCTTCAAACAATCCTGCCTCAACATATGGCCGCATCCGGTTCGCAGCATACCAAGTGGCGACATCTGGCGTGTCGGCGGTCAGGAAGTTGCGGATCTGGGTCTTGTATGCTTCCCGGTCAATGATTGTCGTCTTGATGTTCAAATCAGGATGCAGCTCCTGAAAGTCACCAATCATCTTTTCCATCGTCGCCCGTGGTGCGGGGTTGGATGTGTCTAGGAAAATGGTCAGATCCCCATTCAGGCCTTCGGCCAAAACAGATCCTGACATCAGTGCTGATAGTCCAATGGCAGCTGCCGTCGTCTTCAACATGGAACGCATAGTATCCTCCCTGTGGTTCCATTATGTGAAACTTAGTTTTGTATATTGATACTCTGCGTTCGTCACGTTAGGTTGTCAAGAACTTCCGCTGAGACAGAGCGGAGCATGGGAGGAGAGAATGGAGCACTGGGTTGCTGGCGATGGAACCGTCGGCAAGGCCTTTGCAGTGTTGGATCGGGTTGCTTCATTTGGGCGGCCTGTTCGGTTTGGCGAGTTGCTTGATGGCAGCCCGTTCCCGAAAGCGACGCTTTATCGGTTGGTCCAAACGCTCACCGGCGAAGGGGCGCTTCATTATGACGAGGAACGCCAAACCTACAGCGTTGGCTTGAGGCTTGTTGGTCTGGCGCACTCGGCCTGGGCGCAGAGTTCCCTTGCGCCGATTGCTCGGCCAGCCGTTGATGCGCTTTCTCTTGAATGTGGTGAAACCGTTCACCTGGCCCAACTGGATGGTGGGCAAGTGCTCTATGTCGACAAGCGGAACGCGCTCAAGCCGATTGAGATGTATTCCCAAGCTGGCAAGGTGGGGCCGGCCTATTGCACTGGTGTCGGCAAGGCGATGTTGGCTTTTCTTCCTGATGAGCAGATGGTCAGTGTGGTTGAGAAGCAGGCCTTTTACCGCTTTACCTCAACCACTCTTGCAAATGCGAATGCGCTGAAGGCTGAACTCACAGTCATAAGATCTGATGGGGTTGCCTACGACCGCGAAGAACATGAGCCGGGCATCATTTGTATAGCTGCCCCGGTCTTGTCCCGTCGGGGAATGCCGATTGGGGCCCTGTCTATTACAACATCCACGCAGCGCCACACTCTGGATGATCTCGAAATTTTCCGTCAACCGCTATTGAGCGCGGCAACCACAATCGCCGATGCCGCTGAAGCATGGCAATTCCCCGCTTGAACAATCAGGAGCCAGCATGTCCGGAGTGAAATTATCAAAGGCGATCAAGAAATACGGTGATGTTCAGGTCATCCATGGGGTCGATCTTGATATCGAAGATGGCGAGTTCTGCGTGTTTGTTGGTCCATCTGGATGCGGGAAATCAACCTTGCTTCGGATGATCGCCGGACTGGAAGAAACGTCAGGCGGGAAGATCGAGATCGGTGCTCGGGATGTCACCTCGATGGATCCAGCCAAGCGGGGTGTTGCCATGGTGTTTCAGACCTACGCGCTCTATCCGCACATGACGGTGGCAGAAAACATGGGTTTTGGCCTCAAAATGAACGGTCATCCCAAAAGTGAAATTCAGGCGAAGGTGCAAGAAGCCAGTCGAATCTTGAAGCTGGACGAGTATCTGAAGAGGAAGCCGAAAGCTCTTTCTGGTGGTCAAAGACAGCGAGTTGCCATTGGCAGGGCTATTGTTCGCGGGCCGGAAGTGTTCTTGTTTGACGAGCCTCTTTCAAACCTCGATGCAGAGCTCAGGGTGGACATGCGTGTTGAGATTGCCCGGCTTCACAAGGAGATTGGCGTGACCACGATTTATGTGACGCATGATCAGGTCGAGGCGATGACATTGGCCGACAAGATCGTGGTCTTGCGTGCGGGGCGGATCGAGCAGGTCGGTCCGCCGATGGAGCTTTACGCCAATCCGGCGAACAAGTTTGTGGCGGGGTTTATTGGCTCGCCAAGTATGAATTTCATGGAAGCGCAAGTGAAAGATGGAGCCGTTGTGGTTCCAGCTTTGGCGAATGCGCGCATCGAGGCTGATGTTGCTCTGCCGGGCAATGGCGCAAAAGTGTTGGTGGGTGTCCGCCCACAGCACTTTGATCTGAAGCCGGGACAGTCTGGTGCGACCATTGATCTGTCAGAACAGCTCGGCAACGTGGCCTATGACTATATTGTCTGTCCGTCGGGTGAGCGCATCATCGTTGAGACCAAGGGTGAAGATGCTTTGCCATCTGGCACGCCGGTCGATCTAACAGTCCAGCCGGATAAGGCCTTTTTCTTCGATGCCGATACAGAGCAGCGGCTGAAATAGCCGCTTTTGCTCAACTGTTTGTGTGATGCGGCGATATCGCGCACAAGCTGACTATCGGCATTGATACGGGCGGGAAACAGCGGCCTAGTGGCGCAAAATTCGAGGGTGTTATTGGGTCCGTCAATGAATTCAATTAGCTAACGCTGGTTTCCCGATGGTGCGTTTTGTGCGAAGAAAATCTCGGGGTTTGATCTGGATCTAAACTCACATATGAAATTTACTATACGTTTGGAAGCTCCTGCTTTAATTGGCTTCTAGAATTTGGTATGACCTACCTTAGAAAAGGTCTAAGGCAAGCAGGATGCGCATGCTGCCACGATGAGCTTGAGGGGCTTGCTCACCAGTGGTCGCCGACGAAATCAGCCGGATTGAATTTCCGGGCGGAGAGGAAAAGGACGATCCGATGGATCTTAATGCCTATTTTGAAGAGCGATTGTCTCAGCTTCATGAAAATGGCAACTATCGGGTGTTTGCAGATCTGGAACGTCAGGCAGGGAACTTTCCCCGCGCGACGCGCTATCGTGAAGATGGCACGACTCAAGATGTGGCGGTCTGGTGTTCAAATGACTATCTGGGCATGGGGCAGCACGACAAAGTCGTTGGCGCGATGCAAAGTGTACTGGACAAGTGCGGCGCCGGAGCAGGCGGAACGCGCAACATTTCCGGAACCAATCATTACCATGTGCTTCTCGAGCAGGAACTTTCGGACCTGCACGCAAAGGAAGCTGCTCTGATCTTCACATCGGGTTATGTCTCGAACTGGGCGGCACTTGGAACACTCGCATCGCAAGTGCCGGGCATAATCGTCTATTCCGATGCTCTTAATCACGCTTCCATGATTGAAGGAATTCGTCATGCTCGCTGTGAAAAGCGCATTTTCAAGCACAATGATGTGACCGATCTTGAGCGCTTGATGGCGGCTGATGATCCGGCTGCGCCGAAAATGGTTGCCTTTGAAAGCGTCTATTCCATGGACGGTGATATCGCGCCAATCAAGGAGATTTGCGACGTAGCTGATCGCTTCAATGCGATCACCTATCTGGACGAAGTTCACGCTGTCGGTATGTATGGTCCTCGTGGCGGTGGTGTCGCCGAGCGTGAAGGCCTTATGGATCGGGTGACGATCATTGAGGGAACACTGGGCAAGGCCTTTGGTGTTATGGGTGGATACATCACCGGCACCAAGAATATAGTCGACTTTGTTCGCTCTTTCGCAAGCGGGTTCATTTTCACAACAGCCCTGCCGCCAGCGCTGGCTGCTGGTGCTGCCGCCTCCATTCGGCATTTGAAAGAAAGCTCCGAAGAACGAGATGCGCATAAAGCTGCTGTTGCCCGTGTGCGTGCGGAACTCGATAGGCGTTCAATTCCACACATGGAAAACCCAAGTCACATCGTGCCTGTGATGGTGGGGGATGCCAAAAAGTGCAAATGGATCTCTGATATCCTGCTGGACACCTATGGCATTTACGTCCAGCCGATCAACTATCCAACCGTTCCGGTGGGTGCAGAGCGATTGCGGTTTACGCCAACTCCGTTCCACACTGAGGACGATATTCGTAACCTTGCGGAAGCTTTATGTGATCTCTGGTCCCAGTGCGCGCTTGCAAGGGCAGTTGCCTAACCAGGCTGGTCTGCGATCCTGATTTTGTAAAAGGCGTTGATCGCGATCAGCGCCTTTTTGCATGATCAGGTTTGATGGTGTTAGCTGATCGCTGCGTCGGCAATGCGCTCTAGCCGTTCTTGTAGATCGTTGATGTCGACGATTGTGCTGGCAGTAAAAGCGCGGCCAATCGGGTCTTTGGTGAGTGCGGCTTCGTAGTGAAACCCGAGTGCTTTTGAGATCATGTAGTAATGGGGCGAGCCCATGCTGGGGCTGAACAGTTCGAGCAGATGGCCCTTTTGTTCTGCCCGATAAACAATATTGGTGAGCGCGGCGCCGTGTGCGCCAACGACAGCTGGCGCACCAAAAAACGTCTCGATTTGCTCTTTCAGTGACAAGGTTCCTGGGTCAAGGACCTTGAAACCGAATTTCTTTGCCAATTGAGACACTTCATCTTGGTTGCGGTAGACACGTCCGTTTGCTGCATTGCCTTGACGTAGGGCAAATACAGGGGCGCCTTGTTTAGGTGCTATCTTGTTCGTGAACTGTTTGGCGACCCATTCAATGGTGTGGCGCTGGTAATCAGCAGGGCACGGCACAAAGGCTTTGCCAACCTCGATAACTGCCTTGTTTCCCTGAACGATAACCTGCCTGTCCTCAAATACGCCAAGGTCCTGTGCCTGGCGAAAGAAAGGTGTTTCCGCTGCTTTTTGATTGATGAGCAGCGGTACCTCCTTATTCAGACCCGCGATCTCGACGACGTAGAGCTTGCTCATAATCCGATTGATAAAATGGAAGTAATTGTCACCATGAAGATGGTGTAAAAGAATGGCGCTCGGGAGCTTTTGGGTGCTGCGTCCAAGATGATTGAAAAATCTCGGGTTTCTCTCCCGATCAGGTTTATCGCTGGTGCCCCAGATAACTTTGCCCTTGTTGAAGAGCAGGCCAAATTTTGGATCTACAGTGCAAGGCGCGTTTGTTTCGTAAAGCGATTCTTGTTCCGGTTGGTCATTCCAGTTTTCCAGCCAAAGCCGCGCTTCGGTGGACATGTTTTCAGGAACCGGCAAGCTCTCTTTGTCGAATAGCTTGTGATAAATGCTTGTCAGGCAATCGTTAAACTGGGCAGACGGCCAGCACGTATCGATGGTGCCTTGAAATGCCTTTCTTGCCTGATGATATCGAGCTCGGAGTGGATATGACATCTTTATTGAAACGATCGGCTTTATGAATACCAAAGTGCCCGAAGGCGTTATCACAATTCCGGCAATTGCAGAAGATGGAACCTTGTATCCCGTCGAAAAACTCAAGGCTCACGTAGATGCCTTGTTTCATCTCGCTGTTTCTGTTTTCGTTTTTGATGGGGACCATCTTCTTATCCAGCAACGGGCAGCGGACAAATATCATTGTGGCGGCCAGTGGGCGAATACCTGCTGCACGCATCCACATTGGGGCGAAAACCTGCAGGATTGCGCTGAACGTAGATTGCAGGAAGAGCTTGGCTTTTCATTGCCGCTCACTGAAATGCGGGTGGAGGAATATTTTGCTGCCGTCGATGGCGGCCTTCATGAACATGAGCGTGTCACCCTGTATAGAGGGCAAGCTGACAAAGCGTTCTTGAAGGTGAGGCCAAATCAGGCCGAAGTTTCTCAAACACGATGGATTACTGCAGAAGAGCTAAAGCGGGAGATGGCTCACAGTCCCGAAGCGTTTACACCTTGGTTCCATATCTATTTGGATCGCTTCCCAACCTTGGTTCTGTGATGATGCTGTCAAATAACGGTAAGTGCCGTTGATGTTATCGAAAGTTTGCCGTTTCTTGTGTTCAGAGTCCCGTAGGGATATGTATAAGTTTCATTGTTCTTAGTTCTGATTCCGCAATGTCTCGACTGGCTTGTCCGGTGATCAGGGCTTCATTGGTTCGCGCTGAAAAACCCCTTAACTGATTGAAGAGTATGGATACCCATTGGGTTTTGGATGTGTGAATATGCCGGTTAGTTGATCCGAAGCACGCATTTTCTGGCATATTCTCATGAGACCTTCAAAACGCAACAAACGGTGTGGCGATCTGTTCAAGGAACGCCTGGCCGCAATCATCGATATGAACCATTCGTTGGTGCGGCTGTCTGGTCTGATGCCTTGGGATGAATTTGATGCGGAGTTCGGCAGGCATTATCGCCCCTTGGGACGACCGGCCAAACCAACGCGTCTGATGGCCGGGCTGCACTTTCTCAAGCACATGTACGATCTTTCCGATGAAGAGACGGTTGAGCGTTGGGTTGAAAACCCCTACTGGCAGTCTTTCTGCGGTTTTGAGTTTTTCCAGCACCAATTCCCCATTGATCCCTCAACCATGACCCGCTGGCGCAAACGGATTGGTCCTGAGGGAATGGAAAAGCTTCTTTCTGCTACGGTAGGTGTTGCGATTGAGAGCGGGACGATCAAGAAGAGCAGCCTTGAGCGGGTCTTGGTTGATACGACCGTTCAACCCAAAGCCATTGCCCATCCCACCGATAGCCGTCTTTATCACAAGGCCTTGCAGCTTCTGGTGCGCCAGGCCAAGAGGGCCGGCATCATCTTGCGTCGCAGCCATACCAGAGTTGCCAAAAAGGCGGCCTTGATGGCGGGCCGTTATGCCCATGCCAAACAGTTCAAGCGGATGCGCCGGGAACTCAAAAAGCTGAAGACCTATCTGGGCCGGGTCTATCGCGACATCTCCCGCAAGATCGCAGGCAACGAAGGTCTTGAGCACCGGTTCTCCCGTCTGCTGGGACTGGTGGAGCGGCTTCTGGCCCAGACCCCCAAGGACAAAAACAAGATTTATTCCATGCATGCGCCGGAAGTGGCCTGTATTGCCAAGGGCAAGGCGCGAACACCTTACGAGTTCGGGGCCAAGGTTGGCATTGCCACGACCAATCGGGAAGGATTGGTTCTTGCGGCGAGGGCTTTTGAGGGCAATCCCTATGATGGGCACACCTTGAATGACACCATCAGTCAGGCTGAGAAAGTCTGCGGCACCAAAGCTGAGCGTGTCTATGTGGACCGTGGCTATCGGGGGCATGATTATGAGGGCGACGCCAAGGTCATGATCTCCGGCCAGAAGCGCGGGCTGACGGCACAGATGAAGCGTGAGCTGAAACGACGATCAGCGATCGAGGCCACCATCGGCCACATGAAAACAGATGGACGACTTGACCGGAACTTCCTCAATGGCAAAAATGGCGATGCCATCAACGCCCTGCTGGCCGCAGCCGGTCATAACCTGCGTCTGATCCTCAATGCACTGATCATTTTGCTGCTCTGGATCACAAACCCCATCCCCAAACCGGTCAAATCGAATATTTGCGTATTGCTTCGGCCACGCGCAACATCAATGGCTTAGACGTTGTTCAGGGCGGACTCATTGGGTTGCGGTGGCAATCGCCTTATACTACGCGCTGCTGTAAGGGCAGCTCGGGAGCGGAAATGGCTACTGGCTTGTTGTTGTTGGCGTTTTTTACGGTCAGTTATACGCTGATCGCCAAACGACTATCTGCCACCGTTATTACAGCCCCAATGGTTTTCCTGGGTTTTGGGGTGCTCATTTCCGTTAGCGGATTGATGCCCACGGATGATGCTGAGGGTCTGTTGCACATCGTTGCAGAACTGGCCCTCATCATTCTTCTATTTTTGGATGCTGCGCAAATCGACCTGAAGTCTCTTCGGACCAATTACATTTGGCCATTGAGAATGTTGCTCATCGGATTGCCGCTCTCTGTGCTGTTGGGCACCTTGGCATTTTGGCCCATTCTTGGGGGAGAGCTTCCATTGGTGGCGATTGCGCTTCTTGCGGCGATTTTGGCCCCCACTGATGCTGCACTTGGTCAGGCTGTTGTTACGAATGAGGCAGTTCCAGGTAGAGTGCGGCGCGGATTGATTGTTGAAAGCGGTCTCAATGACGGATTGGCTCTTCCGGTTATCTTGCTGTTCGCCAGTTTGAGTGCGAGCGCCATGCAGGAAGAGGGGGCAAACTGGTTGCTTTTCGGAGTAAGCCAGATTGTGCTTGGTCCCCTTGTTGGCGGAATTGTGGGCTGGATTGCCGGGCAGATGTTCCTTGCAGCTAAACGCCGCAAACTCACATCTCAACACATTGAGGGAATAGGTGCGATTGCACTGGCCTGTGCGTGCTACTTGCTGGCAGATCTTGTGGGTGGCAACGGCTTTATCTCTGCTTTTGTTGCCGGGCTCATGTTCGGAAATACGGTGAAGGGTCAGTGTCCGTTCATTTATGAGTTTACCGAAGAAGAAGGTCAGATGCTGACATGGAGTGCCTTCTTCTTAATCGGGTTGGCTCTTGTGCCACATGCTGTTCAGCACCTTGACCTGACAACGCTTGGCCTCATCTGCATCAGCTTGTTTGTTGTGCGCCCCTTGGCGATCTGGATCTCGCTCATCGGCACGAAATCATTGCCGGAAACGCGATTGTTCTTCGGCTGGTTTGGGCCTCGTGGTCTAGCAACCGCACTGTTTGCCTTGTTGATCGTTGAGCAGATCGACCCGGAACTCGGTGAGACAATCCTTAACTTTGCAGTCAATGCGGTGTGGATCAGTGTCGTGCTTCACGGTGTGAGCGCCGTGCCGGGCGCCCATTGGTATGCGGCGCGGATTAACACCCGCTCCAACCCAGCCGAATTGATTGATCTACCAGCTATGAAGCCGGACGAGCCTCAGGCTGTCTCTGAATAGGCGCGCGTTAAAACACCTGGTCCCATGTGGCTCGGTATGAGGGAGAAATAGATGACGCCACAATCCTTAGCCAAACTAAGCTCATTGCATGATCGGAAACCGCAATATGCCTTGGTTGGCGAGGTTGATCTTGTCGTGGTCCGGTTTGATGAAGAGGTGTCGGTTTTTTACGGACGGTGCCTTCACCGCGGCGCATTGATGTCTGATGGATTTGTTAAAGACAACAACCTGATCTGCGGTGTGTACTACTGGGACTATCGGGTCGATACTGGCGTTTCAGAATACAACAACGCAGAGGTTCTGCCCAAATTTCAGTCATGGATTGAAGGTGATGACGTTTTAGTTGATGCCGACGAGATTGCAGCGTGGGCAGAAGCAAATCCGCAACCCTTCGATCGTGACGCTTATCTTGGGCTTTATGCCGATACAAGCCATGGTACGGAAGAAGAGCCATACACTGGCTTGATCCAAAGGTATGCGCGCGAGGGATTGTCGAAAACAGGGCATCACGGTGTAGTCGATGCCATGGGGGTGCCGCGTGGCCAGTTACCGGACTGGGATGACATTCAGATTCTGACTGCGCAGCTTCATCGCATGCCGCTGCTGGATGACGAGGCTGTCGGGACCGAAATTGTCATTGGCCCGAACGCCAAAAAACCTTTGAAACTGGCAATCCCGCTGATGGTTTCGGACATGAGCTACGGGGCCTTGTCGGAACCTGCAAAGCTCGCGCTCGCCCGTGGTGCAGAGCTTGCCGGAACCGGGATATGTTCGGGCGAAGGCGGTATGTTGCCTGAAGAGCAGGAAGCCAATTCCCGATATTTCTATGAACTTGCATCCGGTCGCTTCGGATTTGAATGGGACAAGCTGGCGAAGGTTCAAGCCTTTCACTTTAAAGGTGGGCAGGGTGCGAAAACCGGAACTGGTGGGCATCTTCCCGGCAACAAGGTGAAAGGCAAGATTGCTCAAGTTCGTGGCTTGAACCAAGGCGAGGCTGCGATCTCGCCATCCCGTTTTCCTGATTGGGCTGACATTTCTCAAATCAGGGAATTTGCAGATGAAGTGCGCAGTCGAACTGGCGGCATTCCGGTCGGCTACAAGCTGTCCGCGCAGCATGTCGAAAAAGATATAGATGCGGCTCTGGAAGTGGGCGTTGACTATATCATTCTCGATGGTCGTGGTGGCGGTACGGGCGCTGCGCCGATTATCTTTCGAGATAACATATCTGTTCCGACCATTCCGGCTTTGGCTCGCGCTCGGCGCCACCTGGATAGTTTGGGGCGGAAAGATGTGACCCTTGTGATTACCGGAGGTTTGCGTAAGCCCGCTGACTTCATAAAGGCTCTGGCACTTGGCGCGGATGCTATCGCTCTTTCCAACTCCGCTATGCAGGCAATTGGCTGTCTTGCAATGCGCGCCTGCCATACGAACAACTGCCCGGTTGGAATTGCCAGCCAGAAACCGCATTTGGTCAACCGGTTGGTCGTTGAAAAGTCTGCCCGTCAACTAACAAACTTTTTTGAGGCATCTGTAGAACTCATGCAGGTGATGGCTCGCGCCTGCGGACACCGTCACTTGTCTGACTTCAATTTGGACGATCTTACGACCTGGAAGAAGGACATTTCAGAGCTGTCTGGTGTCCCATTCGGCGGGTTGGCTTAAGGGCAGGTGGAGACATTTTCATGACCACGCAGAATGTTGAATGGATCTCGGTTGGCCGGGTCGAGGATTTGCCGGAAGGGCGAGTGAAAACGGTTACGGCCCGCACGACCTCTATTTGCCTGTCACATTTTGACGGCCAATGGGCGGCGATGGACAACAAATGCCCTCACCAGGGCGGGCCTCTCGGGGAAGGGTCTATCGAAAAGGGGGAAGGCGGTAAGTGCTGGATCCGCTGTCCATGGCATGGGTGGGATTTTGACCCTCTCACAGGTGCGCCTCCCGGTGGCCATGAGGATACCGGCCAGACGCTCTATCCGGTTAAAGTTGAGGCGGGCGAGATCTTTATCGGTCTTGAACCTGAACCTGCCCGTGAGCGCACTGTGACTGATGTCATGGCCGAAACGATGGTCAACTGGGGTGTGAAGCGGGTGTTTGGAATGGTTGGTCATTCCAATCTCGGATTGGCGGAAGCTCTTCGGACGCAAACCATCAAAGGTACACTTGGCTATGTTGGCATTCGCCATGAAGGGGCTGCTTCTTTTGCGGCATCTGCCTACGGCAAATTAACCGGTAAACCGGCTGCGTGCCTGGCAATTGCGGGGCCGGGGGCAACCAACCTTCTAACCGGCCTTTGGGATGCCAAGGTCGATCGGGCCCCCGTCCTTGCTCTGACGGGTCAGGTTCAGACCCAGGTTTTCGGGCCAGGGGCCTTCCAGGATATCGACTTGAAATCTGCGTTTCAGGCAGTGTCGAAGTTTTCTCAGCCTGTTCTGTCGTCTTCGGACCACGGGGAGCTGATGTCGCTGGCGCTCAAAAACGCGATTGTTCAACGGGACGTCGCCCACCTTATTTTTCCCGATGATGTGCAAACGGTTCCAAGCGAGGCAAAAGCCAAGGGTCCTGAAGGGCGCATGGGCGGGAATGTCGTCGTGCCCAATGCCAATGATGTTTCATCAGCTGCAAAAATGCTGAACAGTGCCAAACGTCCGATCATTGTCCTTGGTTATGGTGCAATTGAAGCACGCGATAAGGTGATTGCGCTTGCCGAAAAGATCGGCGCACCTGTGCTGACGACATTCAAGGGCAAGGGGCTGATTTCAGACACCCATCCAAATGCTGCGGGTGTGTTGGGCCGGTCGGGGACACCGATTGCCAGCTGGTTCATGAACGAATCCGATTTGATTCTGTCACTTGGGTCCTCCTTTGCCAATCACACCGGAATTGAACCCTCAAAGCCGATCATTCAGGTCGACTTTGAGCAAATGCAGCTTGGTAAGTTTCATCCGGTCACGCTGCCAGTCTGGGGTGAAATTGGGGCGTTTTGCGATGCGATTGCGCCAACAGTGTCGAGAGACCCGGACGCACCGGATCAGATTACTGAACTGGTGGAGCGCTGGGAAATCTGGCGTAAGGAAAAAGAGGCTCGACTCGCCGAGGATCATGGCTCTGGTGTTCATTCTGCCTCTGTTTTCAAGGTCTTGACTGAACTCGCGCCAGAAGATGCGATTATCCCGGTGGATGTTGGCAACAACACCTACTCCTTCGGGCGCTATTTTGAGCCAAAGGGGCAGCGTATCTTGATGTCCGGCTATCTCGGTTCCATCGGTTTCAGCTTTCCTGCTGCTCTCGGAGCATGGTGCGCGACACAGGACTTTGCAGATTACAAAGGCCGAAAAGTAATCTCCATTTCAGGCGATGGAGGCTTTGGGCAATATGCGATGGAGTTCAACACCGCGGTCAAATACGGGATGAACATCACGCATATCCTTTTAAATAACAGCCAGCTTGGCAAGATCTCGAAAGAGCAAAAGGCAGGCGAGTGGCCAGTGTGGGAAACAAACCTTACCAACCCATCTTTCGCAGCTTTTGCCCGACTATGCGGTGGACATGGCACACGTGTAACAGAGGCGGGGCAGCTGCATGATGCGATTGCAGAAGCCCTTGCCCATGACGGCCCGTCGCTGGTGGAGATCATAACGGACCCCGAACTCGTTTAAGTCCAAGCGAGGCGGATGATATCAGTGCCGGTATTTCTGAGTGGTACGAAAAGGAAAGACAATGACGACAGCCATGCTTTTGGTGATGTGGGTTCAGTATTACCTTTATGTCGGAGCAGGTGTTGCGCTTGTCTTTCTGCTTTTCGGAATGGACCGGATCGACGCGTCAGCTCATGGAAGCTATGCGTTCCGTCCGCTTTTGATCCCTGGAATTTGTCTGTTATGGCCGTTGGTTCTTTATCGCTGGTTGCAGCTGGAGCGCGCCCAAAGTTCAGAAGAGGGGAAAGCAAAATGAAGCGGCCTCATCGAACAGTTCACGCCCGTCTCTGGCTCGTTCTGGCATGGGCGCTTCCAGTTGTGTTTCTTGGGGTAATGGCCTTGAAACAGACCGCGCCCAATAATCGGCCAGCGGTACTTCTGGAAGCACCTTCAGACACTGGAGGGCAACAATGAGCGTTAAATACAATCCGGTGATCTGGAACCGGAACAAATATATCTATGATGCGTTTCTTTTGATTGCTGTTGCGCTCTACCTATACATTTATTTACGAGTTGCACCGGGTTTTCAGGATGTCACGAGGCCTCTTGACGGCGCAATCTTGCGGATGCGCGCCTTTGGCAGCTGTGCGTTTTTGATGCTTACAGTGATCCTGTGCATTGGACCGCTGGCCCGGTTGGACCGACGTTTTTTGCCGCTTCTTTATAACCGCCGGCACTTTGGAGTGCTGACTGCTGCTATTGCTGCGGTTCATGCAAACTATGTCCTTGGTTGGTATTTCGCATTCAGCCCGACCAACTCTTACGAAGCCCTTTTGTCATCCAATACCAGCTATGGACAGGTTCTCGGGTTCCCGTTTGAAGCTCTTGGTATTTTTGCGCTTCTCGTTCTGTTTGTGCTGGCCGCAACCAGTCACGATTTTTGGCTGAGTTTTCTTGGTGCCCCCCTTTGGAAGGGGCTGCACATGATGATTTACGCTGCCTACGCAGCTGTTGTGCTTCATGTTGCACTTGGAGCTTTGCAAGGCCGAAGTGATCTGCTCATGACGTCCATGGTTGCCATGAGTGTGCTGGCTGTTTGCGGTCTCCATTTTGTCGCCGGACGACAGGAACTTGCTGCTGATCAAGATGAAGAAGAGCGGGCTTCCGATGTTGCTCCAGAGGCTGAGGGTTGGGTCGTGGTTGGCCCGTTGGAAGAGATTGCCAACAACCGGGCGAAGATCGTGTCCGTGCCCGGACATGACCGGGTGGCGGTTTGGCGATACAAGGGCAAGCTTTCTGCGCTGAGCAATGCTTGCCAACACCAGAATGGTCCGTTGGGGGAAGGGCGCATTATTGACGGTCTCGTGACCTGCCCATGGCATGGCTACCAGTACAGACCTGAGGATGGATGTTCTCCTGCCCCGTTTACAGAACGAATTTCGACCTACCGGCTGAAACTTATTGAGGGTGTGATCTATCTTGATCCCAAGCCCTTTGCGCCGGGAACACCTGTTGAACCTGTCTTGATTGGAGATGCAGCATGAGCGAGTCCAAACACCGCCATGAGGCACCCATTTTTGTTGGCTACCTGAACTCCATTCCCAAACCTCTGGCAACGTTCCTCCTTGTGTTTGCGGTTTGCTTTTCAGCAGGAATGGGCGTCGCAGCATTTGGTTTGTCCTCCGTGCAGCCAGACCCGGGAGATGGCGCTTTTCGTTGGGGAAACCGATTTGAACAAACCGGCTATCTGGAGATGCGCCCTTATCCTGTTTTCCGTGTCGCCGGGGAAAACGGCGAGCCGGATCGCACGTACATGGTGTCCGGGCAAGGCAAACGTGGTGTGTTTCGGCAAGCCGAGAAGTACAAGGGCCAAGCGGTTACGCTGCGGGGCGTTCCTCTTCGGCGCGGCGATCTGACAATGGTTCAGGTTGGCCGCGTTCGCCCGAGCGAGGACGGTGCAGTTGTGACGCCGTCGAACGAGGTGACATCACTGGGAAAGTGGCGCCTGACCGGTGAAATCTGTGATGGCAAATGCTACGCGGGGGCGATGCGCCCTGGGCGTGGTCTTGCGCACAAGGCATGTGCGGATTTTTGCCTGACGGGCGGTGTTCCGCCGGTTTTTGTCAGTTCAGGAGATGTTTCCGGGCGCAACTTCTTTCTCCTGACGGACAAGGATGGCGAGCTGTTGGGTGAGGAGCTCAAGGACCTTCTGGCGCTCTATATTGAGGTGGAAGGCGAGGTTGAGCAGCTGGATGATCTCCTTGTTTTCAAGGCCGATCTTGATACTGCGAGGGTCATTCGATGAGTGCTTCTCATGTCCGTTCCCCAAAAGGTTTGCTTGTAACCGTCGTCGTGACAGCGGTTCTGTTGGTTGCCAGCTATTACGTTTTTACAGGGGCGAATGATCTTGCTCGGGAATATGCTCGTGGCACTCTCTTGACCGATCTGCGCTTTGTGGTCGGCCTATTGGCGGTCTATCTCTTTCTCACGATAGCTGATCGCATTGTTTCATTTGTTCAAGGCAAGTTTCAAAAGGAAGGTTGATTCCGGTGAAGCTCGGCTTGACACATTGCCCGCCTTGTTGAAGCTTGCGGCCTTCCATGACCTCTGATTTTTAGGGGGAGGCTGCTTTGCTCGCCCAACCGACAGATTTCCTACGGTCCCTTTTTGATCGTGCAGTTGAAGTTGCCGATCCGATGAAAAGTTTGGCGGGGGCTTTGCCGGAAAAACCTCAAGGCCGCGCCGTTGTTATTGGTGCTGGAAAGGCGTCTGCCCGGATGGCTGAAGCGCTGGAAGCGACTTGGGGTCCGTGTGAAGGACTGGTGATCACGCGTTATGGCTATGGACGCCCTTGCCAAGGAATTGAAATTGTCGAGGCGGCCCATCCTGTTCCCGATGAAGCAGGTGTTCTTGCGACGCGCCGCATGCTGGATCTTGTTGCCGGGCTTGGAGCGGACGACACTGTGATTGCCTTGATTTCTGGTGGTGCATCTTCTCTTTTGATCTCTCCAGCTGGTGATATCACCCTTGCCGAGAAACAAGCGGTCAACAGCTCTCTTCTGGCCTCGGGCGCGCCGATCAGTCAGATGAATGTTGTGCGAAAGCACCTTAGCCGTGTGAAGGGGGGGCAGCTCGCCGCAGCCGCATACCCTGCGCGCATGCTGGCGCTGCTTATATCTGATATCCCCGGTGATGATCCGGCCATGATTGGCTCTGGCCCGACCGTTGGCGACAATTCCACCGTGCAGGATGCGCTGGATGTGATGTCCAAGTGGAACATTGAAACACCGGCTTCAGTCGCTGCGGCGCTTGAAGCTGGAAGCGGTGTATTGCCGCCTGACGACGACATGCTCTCAAGAGTGTCAAACGTCATTTTTGCAGCGCCGTCCCAATCGCTGGACGCAGCTGCTGAGGTGGCCCGCGCCGAAGGAGTTCAAGTTGAAATTTTGGGTGATGCACTGGAAGGGGAGGCCCGTGATGTGGCCATTGCCCATGCAGAGCTTGCCAAACAACGCCTTGGTGAGATGGCTGAGGGCGATGTACCTTTGGTGTTGCTGTCAGGCGGCGAACTGACGGTTACCCGAACGGGCAATGGTGTCGGCGGGCCAAATGCTGAATATGCACTTGCTCTCGCAATCGCGCTGGAAGGAGCGCTGGGGATTTATGCCATTGCCTGCGACACAGATGGTGTTGACGGGGCTGCGGAAGTTGCCGGTGCCGTGATCGATCCGGACACTTTGAATAAGGCGAAAGATGTTGGGCTCGAGCCGGAAACCGCGCTCGTGTCAAATGACGCTCACACGTTCTTTGAAAAGGTCGGATCGCAAGTGGTTCCCGGCCCGACCCTGACGAACGTCAATGATTTCCGCGCCATTCTGGTTCGCAAGTACTAGGGTCCTGGCCCTATTGACCCATCAAGTTAGGCAGCAATGTTGTGATCCAGGGGATAGCGACAAGCAATGCAAGGCGAACAATGTCCGCAATCCAGAACGGTGTTACGCCCTTGAAGATTGTCGCTGTTGAGACGTCAGGCATGACACCGCGCAGAACGAACACATTCAGTCCAACTGGCGGTGTGATCAAGCTGATCTCGGTGACCACCACGACCACGATGCCGAACCAGATTAACACCATCTCCGGTGGAACGCCGGGGAAAATGAGTTCGGAAATCATCGGGTAGAAGACCGGGACGGTCAGCAAGATCATGGACAGGCTTTCCAGGATACAGCCCAAGACCAGATAAACCGCGATCACAAACATCAACACCATGAAGGGTGAAAACCCTGCCTGACGGACCCAGTCTGTCAGAATGGTTGGCAAGTCGGCGATGTTGATGAAGTTCGAGAACATCAGTGCGCCGATCAACACCGAGAAGATCATTGCGGTGGTTCTCACACTCTGGGTGAGGATCTCCAGCAAGCTTTGCCAGGTGAGTTTGCCGCGTATCAGCGTGAACAAGAAGGCTCCGCTGGCTCCAATTCCTGCCGCTTCCGTTGGTGTGAAGATGCCGCCGTAAATGCCGCCCATTACCAGCAGGAACAAGAGCAAAACCCCCCAGACACCGCGAAGGGCAATCAATCGCTCGCTCCATGAGAGACGTTCGCCGGGAGGACCAGCTTCCGGGTTCAGCCAAGTGGTTGCGCGTACAGCTGCGAGATAAAGCACAATGCCCAAAATACCGGGAAGAACACCGGCCATGAACAGCATGCCGATATTCTGCTCGGTCATGATGCCGTAGAGAACGAGAATAACGCTTGGCGGGATGAGAATGCCCAGCGTTCCACCTGCTGCAATTGATCCTGCTGCAAGGCTGTCGGAATAGCCGAATTTGCGCATGGAGGGCATGGAAACCCGTGCCATTGTTGCAGCGGTTGCAAGGCTGGAGCCGCAGACCGCGCTGAAACCGCCACAGGCAACAACGGTAGCCATGGCGAGGCCGCCACGACGATGACCGAGAAAAGCGTTCGCAGCCGAATAGAGCTCGTGGGACAGGCCGGCCTTGGTCACAAAGTTGCCCATCAAAATGAACAAAGGCACGACAGAGAGTGTGTAGGCGAGCCCTGTCTCATAGGTCACAGAGGCAATCATTGCCATGGCAGCATGCCAGTTCACCATGTAGGCAAAGCCACAGGTTCCAACCAGCCCCATGGCAAAGGCAATCGGGACGCGCAACAGGATCAGCGCAAGCAATATGGCAAAGCCAATTATGGATTCCAGCACGTTGAAACCTCGAAGACGCGGGGGCTAGAGAGCGGATGAGTGGGTTTTGCGACCGGCAAAAGCACACGCTGCCAAATAGACCAGTGACATGGCACTGATCGCGGTGGATAGGCTCATGATGATCGTGACCGGAGCAACCGGTAGCAGGAGCACTGCGGTTTGATCACCATAGTCCAACTGTTCCATGGCCTTTAGCCACAGGCGATAGCTCAGGAAGCACAACATCACCGCACATAGGAGATGGATCAAGCCGTCGCGAAACTGCCGCAAGGGTTTAGGCAAAGCGAAATCCATTAGATCGACCGAAACATGTTCACCAGCCGCTGTGACCAGCGGGAGGCCTGCAAAGATGAGCGTCGCCATCATGAGCTCGGTTATCTCAAAAGCGCCCGGCAGTGGGGCGTTAAAGATGTACCGGCCCCAGACATCAATGAAGGTGAGGCCCATCATCGCGAACAACAGGGTGGCTGCGGCGATTTGAAGAATTTGGGACGCCTTGCGGGCGCCCCAGTTGCTTTGGATTGACACGCTGGGTCTCTGGATCAGTTGGAGCCGGACGCGTTGGCGATTTCAGCGCGCAAGTCGTTCATCACCGCTGCACCATCAAGGCCTTTTTCCTTGACTGCATCGACCCAAGCAGCCTCAACGGCGCTGGTTCTTTCCTTGATCTCCGCCACCAATTCATCAGAAGCGTTGATCAGAGCAATTCCGCTTTCTTCCATTGCTGTATGTCCCACGCCGTCTGCATCATCCCAGCCCTTGCCGGCAATGCGGGAGAAGTTTTCACCGGACACGCTCATGATTGCGGCCTGGTCTTCGGCAGAGAGCTTGTCAAAGGTCCGCGGGTTCATCACGAGAAAGAAGCTGGTGTTATAGAGACCGCCCGGGATAAGTGTCCCGTGTTTTACCAGCCCTGTCAGCTTGAATGACTTGATGGATTCTTGCGGGAAGAAGACACCGTCCGCAACACCGGCAGACATCAATTCATAGGACTGCGGGGCGGGTTTCAAAAGGGCTGTTGCGCCAATGGACTTGGCCACATCATTGACCACACCACCGCCAACGCGGATTTTCAGACCTTCCAGATCGGCCAGTTTTTCTATTGGACGGGAGGAGTTGAAGATATGGCCTGGACCGTGGGTGAACAGGCTGAGAAGTTTGACGCCGCGATGTTCGTTGAACTGCGCGAAGTGCTTTTCGTGGATGCGCCAGTAAGCCACCGAAGTTGCCGTTGCGCTGTCACCGAGGAACGGCATTTCGACAGCTTTGGTCATCACGAAACGACCGGGCTGATACCCGTGAACGCCATAGGAGACATCTGCCAAACCGTCTTTTGCGATGTCGAAATGTGCCGGCGGTTTGCCGAGTGGTTTCGGCAGGATCTTGATTTTGACATTACCGCCCGTTGCCTTCTCGACTTCTTGTGTCCACGGCACAATCATGTCGGCAACAATGGGATGTGAAGGCGGCAACCAGGACGACAGGTTCAATGTTGTTTCAGCAGAGGCCGCGCCGCCCCAAAGGGTTGTTGCAGCAACAAATGCGCCAAGGCTGGCGGACATAAACTTCTTGATCACGGTCTTTCCTCCCAGCCGTTTCCATCCTCCTGCAAACGGCATGTCCTCTTGTTTGTACCGAGCAGCTGCTCCGTGTCTTTTGACTGTCCAGACCAGAACTCCTCGCTTCCAGTCTAGTCGCATCCTTAATTCGGTACATGAAAAATCTATACATAGACCGACTGGTCAGTCAATATATCTAAGCGTCAAACGAATGACTGATCTCGTGTTGTCTCAAGAAGCTGCCTGACAGCAAATTTCTGTACCTTTCCCATGGCGTTGGAAGGCAATTGGTCCAGTATGACGACATCTTTTGGATGCTTGAAACGGGCAAGCCGATCGTCAAAATGTTTGAGGATGTCGGTTTTTGTCACCGTGTATCCCGGCAGGAGCGATACGACCGCAACCGGGACTTGCACCCAACGCTTATCATCGCGGCCAACAACAGTTGCCTGCGCAAGTCCGGAGATTTCATTCAAAACAAGCTCAAGTTCTGCCGGATAGATGTTCTCACCACCTGAAATAATGACGTCTTTCTTTCTGTCATTGATATAAAAGAAGCCGTTGGCATCTCGATAGCCAACGTCACCAGTGTAAAACCAACCTTCCCTCAGACTGCGTTTGCTCTCCGTTTCGTTGTTCCAGTAGCCGCGCATGAGGTTTGGCCCCTTGATCAGGATTTCGCCGGACTGGTTGTCCGCAATATCCGTTCCGTGATCATCCACCACACGCGCTTCACAGTGGAGGGCAGGCTTTCCGGTCGAGCCTAGTTGGCTGACGGCGTCCTCGGACTTCAGATAGATCGCAATCGGGCAGGTCTCTGTTGAGCCGTAGACTTGCAGAACCGGGACTTTTCTGTCGTGGAAGGCCTGTACTAGCCCTGTTGGAACGACCGAGGAGCCGGTGGAAACGGACTTCAGACTGGAGAGGTCCGCCGCTGACCAATCTGGATGTGAAATCAGGGCTTGCAAGGTGGCCGGGACCAAAACCGTCAGGGTTGGGCGAGCATCCTCGATTGCCTTAAGGGTATCTGACGGATTGAACTTGCGGTGCAGTTCAACAGTTGCTCCGCAGTAAAGGGCCGGTGTGGTCTGGATGTTTAATCCGCCGACATGAAACATGGGCAAGACAGTCAGAACCGTGTCCTTCGCCGTCATGTCGTGCATGTGCAGGCTGTTGAGGGCATTCCACTGGATTGCCTTTTGTGTCAGCACAGCCCCTTTGGGATGCCCTGTTGTTCCAGACGTATAAACCAGCAGAACCGGAGCATCATCTGCTCCGTGCGCGGGGGCAGGTGCCTTCGGTAGACCCGTCTGGCTTGAGGACAGGCTGAGCCAGTCGTCTGCCGAAAAATCAGCGGCAAGAAATTGGCAATCCGGCAGGCTTTCTTTCAAGCCTTCAGCGTGCTCTTTGAAGTGGGCTTCGCATACACAAAGGCGCGGGCTTGCATCTTGAAGGATGTAAAGGTGCTCTGGTGCGGCGAGCCGCCAGTTGAGCGGCAGAAAGAGCGCTCTCAACCGTGCGCAGGCGAAAAACAGGATCAGAAAGTCCGGGCTGTTGTGGCCAAGGAACGCAACCCGCTCCCCCTCTTTGATCTGATGCCGGTGTTTGAGAATTGCTGCGCAAGTCTTTATCCGGTTCGACAACTCGGCATAGGACATTGCCGAGCCTTCAAAGGCGAGGGCGGTCTTTTGAGGGGTAAAGCTCGCGTGTTTTTCGATCCAGCTTGCGAGGTCGTTCATTCGTCGCTTTCACCGCGTTCGTAGAGGGCCTCGCGGCCAATTCGGTCAAGACAGAGCTCTGCCGTCCAAGGAAGCATCAGCGAGCCGCATCGGCTGTCGCGATAAAGCCGCTCAAGCGGCAGTGACTTGAGCATGGATTGCCCCCCGCAGGTGCGGATTGCCAACTGGCATAACTCGTTTGCGTTTTCCATAACCGTGTATTGAGCTGCCCAGGCACGTAGCATCTGGTCTTTGGTTGGGTTAGGCCCCGCCTCGCTGATCACTTGGAACCACAGCGCCTTTGTTTGCTCCAGCATGATGCGCATATCAGCCACCGCATGCTGCTTGGTTGGATACATGCGCCGTTTGACCGGTGGAGTTCCGGGCACCTCGCCGCGCAGATATTGCACGGTGAAATCATATGCAGCCTGGGCGATGCCCATATAAGTGGGCGATAGGGTGAGGAACATGTGCGGCCAAGTGGCGGCGGCCTCAAAGTAGACCCCTTTGGGCATCAGGGCAGCATCGTCAGGAACAAAAACATCTTTGAAAACGAGATTGCGGGAGACGGTGCCTCGCATGCCAAGCGGGTCCCAGTCACCGTAAACTTCGACACCTTCGGCGTTCGCAGGAACAGCCACATACATGGTGTCGCGGCGGCTCAGATTTTCCGTTTTTTCCGTGCAGAGCACGCCATAATAATCGGCAGAACCAGACAGCGAAGCAAAGATCTTTTTTCCGTTGATCAACCATCCACCGTCTACGCGCGTTGCCAATGTGCCAAAAGGTTTGGTGCCTGCAGCTGCAGTTCCGCCTTCGGAAAAGGGCTGGGCATATATCGCACCCTCTTTCACGATGCGCTCATAATGAACCGCGCGGCGGTTCTCATGTTCCGAGCGTTGCGCCGGTTCCATGGAAAGATCATCGGCAAGCGCGCCGGTCCATAAACAGGAACAGACATGCATGTTCCATGTCAGGGATGTTGTTCCGCAAAATCGACCTATTTCAGCGGCCGTCAGCATGTAGGTCTTGTAGTCTGCCCCGGCGCCACCGTTTTCTTTGGGAACGCAAATGCCGAGAAGGCCATTGGCGTGCATGTCCCGATAGTTCTCCATCGGGAAGACCGCATCTCGGTCCCATTTGTGCGCGCGTGGGGCAAGTGTGTCTTGCCCGAATTGTCTCGCCAACGCTGTCAGTTCGGCTTGTTGATCGGTAAGCCGGAAGGCAGTCGGATCAAAAATTGGTTCAGGTGTTGCGGCAGGAGACGGAGCAGTGTGTTCAGCAAGAGACATGAGTGTCACCCTTTTCATGGTCCGCGAGAAAGCCTGACAAGGCGGAGTTAAAAGTGTCCGGGGCCTCAAGATTGGCGAGATGGCCGAGGCCGTCCATGCAATGAAACTGTGCATTGGGGATTTTGGAGGCCATCCGCTCCATCATGGCAGCTGGTGCTTGTGTGTCCGCGCTCCCTGCCAAAAGCAATGTTGGTACTTGGATGTTCGGCAGATTGTCTTTGCGGTCAAATGTGACCAGGCATTCCATCATGGTGCGATAGGTGTCCGGAAGGACTGCGCTCATGCAGGCATGGGCAAGTTCCAGTCCCTTTTTGTTTGCTTCCGGTCCGGTCAGTTCAGGTACGAGCGTTGTTGCCACGTCCGCCATCGTTCGCCCGCTCTCCAGCGGTTTCATGCGCGCTGCAATGAATGCGCGCTGAAACTCTCCGTCTGGTCGCCCAAAAGCCGGGCTTGTAGCGGACAGCGTGAGCGTCTTCAGTCTATTGGAATTGTTTGCAACAAATTCCTGCGCAATCATGCCCCCGATGGAATGGCCGACAAGATGGAAGGTGTCGATTTGCTGTTCGTCAACGAACCTCAGAAGCGCTGCCGAAAGGCAGGCAAAGTTGACGCTTTTCAAAGGTGGAGAGGTTCCATAGCCGGGGAGGTCTAAGGCAATTGCCCGGTAATCTGCACCAAGCTCTGCCAGCTGAGGCGCCCAGCTGCGCGCACCGCCACCAATTCCATGCAGGAAGATAACCGCTGGTCCTTGCCCGCTTTCGGTGAAGGATAAATGCCCGCGGTCGCTCATGCGAGCTCTCCAAGGAGCTTTCCGCCTTCGATGACATTGGTGCCATCAAGCGCAATGGTGCAATGGCCAACCGGCAGGTCAAAGTGGCCGAGCGTGTAGCGCTTGGCGAATTCATTGGCTCCGGTTGAATAGAGAAAATTGCCCGGATATGCGCGAAGCTCAGTCCCGTTGGTGTCCCGTTCATCATACATCGTCAGCGCTTCGTAGCGCGCTGCCGGGTTCATGCCCCAGCCTACATGTGAGGTGGCGTAGGCTGCCGGGTCATTCCACGCGGCAAAGTATCTTTTGATCAGCTCCGCATCTGTGCCTTTGCCTGTAATGTCGACAACGAAGTCGTTTTCGATGGTCAAAGTCACGGGGTATTGCAGGTATCGTTTGAAGGTCAGGTTGATATCGCCAGCATCCAAAACAAGGCGGCCGTTGACCGTTCCGGCACCTGGAAAACTCACAACAACACCGCCCGGCCAGTGAGCAACCGTACCGGGACGATCACAGTAGCCCCAGACACCTGCGGTTGGTGCGTTGGTCAAGTCTACCTCTAGGTCTGTCCCAGCTTCCGAGTGAACCGTCATCGTGGACGCCGCACGGAGCATTTTGACTGCTGCCTTAACCTTCGGCGTGAGTGCCGGGTCTGGTAGCAACCGTTCAAGCGCCTCGGGGTGTTCATTACTAACCATGAACAGCCGGGCACCATCGGAAATGATCTCAGGCAGTTCGGGCGCGTGCAGCATGCCTTCAACGGTCAGATCCACAACCATCGAACTTGCCTTGAGAGCAGAAATGGCGGACTTGTGACCGCGCATAGCGTCGCTGGCACCGGTAGAGCGGACTGGAACGGCTACACTTTGAGGAGGCGTTGGCAAAATCACGTGAAAAGGTTTTGCGCCGAGCCGGAGTAAAGCCAGTTCTGTAAGATGAACATTCAGCTGGCGGGACTGGGTTTCAGACAGAATTGCAACTTCTTCGCCGCGTTGCACCTTGCAAAACGACAGCGCTTTTTCGAACACGTCGATCCATTTCGCTTCTATGCGATCTGCCAGCATTATGCCTCCCCCGGCAACCGAAGTACTGGGTGTCAGTATTTCGATTGATTGTAACAATCATTCATGTGTTACGTAATCATGGAAATTAAATTATATCAATAGGAATATAAAATCTGTAATCTGCCAAATGTTGTAGGCTTCGGTGTGGGGGAATGATGGCCAGAAAAGGAACTGATGAAAGGCCAGAAAACGAGGGTGAAACTTCTTTTGTTTCCAATTACCTGTCCGCGCTTTTGGCTCAAGCCAGCTATTTGTTCAGTTCGCAATTCCACACTCATTTAAAGAGGTTTGGCATTTCGGTGCCGACATGGCGTGTTCTGGCCATTCTGTCTGATGGGCAAGGTAAGCCGATTGGAGAGATTGCCAGAATTGGGCTTTATAACCAGCCAACGACCAGCAAGATTATTGATCGTTTGACGGCCGAAGGACTGGTTCAGCGACGGCAGGACGAGGCGGACAAGCGGAAGATGCTTGTCTTTATCACGTCAAAAGGTCAGGAGTTGGTTCGAACACTCATGGATGATGCGATTGAGCATGAAAAGCGCAGCCTTGAGGGCTATTCGCCGGAGGAAGTAGCGCTTCTGAAAAATGTCTTGCGCACGCTTATCAGTCGGCTGGAAAAGGCTTGAGTGTTTCAGTCACGACGGGACGTGTCATATTTGGCCGAGGCCTCATAGTAATCGAAGAAGCCAATCCTCTCGCGCAGTTCCTTGAAATCCATGAGTTGATCGGAGCGGTCAGTGTCGCTCTTGAGCGCTTGAAGGGTTGCCATCATCGCTTTCATGGCGCTTGCCATGAGTGTCAGAGGATAGGCTGCGATGGCATAACCGAGGTCTTCTAACTCCTTGTGGGAGAGGTCCGGGGTTTCTCCACCTTCCACGATGTTTGCCATCTTAGGTCCCGGCAATTCCTTGCAGATGGTCTCCATCTCTTCAACGGATTTGGGGGCTTCAACAAACAGGATGTCTGCGCCGAGCTCTTTGAATTTGGCCGCGCGGTCGATGGCTTCGCTCAAGCCGTGTTCATGACGTGCATCGGTGCGTGCAAGTATGAGAATGTCGGCACCTGCTTGCTTGGCATCGTTCGCAGCGCGGATGCGGTCGAAGGCCTCTTCGCGAGACACCACGGCTTTTCCAGGCGTGTGTCCGCAACGCTTTGGAGCGACCTGATCTTCGATCATGGCCGCCGCCGTGCCCGCCTTCGCGAAACCTGAAACGGTACGACGGACATTCATCGCGTTGCCATAGCCGGTATCACCATCTGCAATGAGGGGAATGGAAATCGCATCGGTTATGTTGCGCGCTTGATCCAGAACTTCTGAATAGGACATCAACCCAAGATCCGGCTGGCCAATCCGTGATGCAGATGTGGCAAAGCCGGACATGAAGGTGAGCGGAAAATCCGCCTGTTCGATCAGTTTTGCCGACAGCGCATCAAAGCAGCAGGGCATCACTAAAAGATCTTGGTTTGCCAACAGCGTGCGAAGGGTGGCAGCGGGGCTTGGCATAGGGATGTCCTAGAGTTTGAAGGGAATGTAGAGCGCAAGGTCGGTCCAAAGATAGAGGATGACAACCGATGCCAGCATCAACAAGAGGAAGGGCATCACACCCTTAGAGATTTCAGTCAGCCTCGCCCTTGCCACCGACTGTATGACGTAAAGGTTCAGCCCGACGGGCGGTGTGATGAGTGCACACTCCACCATGATAACCATATAAACACCGAACCAGATCGGGTCGAAGCCGAGGGCCATGGCCGCTGGCAGCAAGACGGGTGTCATGATCAAGACCATGGAAAGGGCTTCAAACACCAGTCCCATGATCAAGAGAACGACCGAAACCACAAGGATGAAGACCAAAGGTGTGTCGATGTTCTGGCCAATGAACATGGAGATGTCTTGTGGGATCCGGTAGAGCGTAATGGCTTTGCCGAAGACCTTTGCGCCCGCGACAATCAGCAGAATCGCAACGGTCGTCACCATGGATTCAAAAGCGGCTTCCTTGAAGGCCTTCCACGTGAGCGTGCGCAAGTAGAGCGTGGTGATTCCGAGCGCAGCTGCAAAGCCAATGGCTGCAGCTTCCGTCGGCGTTGCAATCCCGGTGTAGATCACGCCGATAACAATTGCTGCCAATGCCATGGAAGGTAGGGCGCGCAAACTTGCTGCCAGACGCTCACTTGCAGATGATGCCGGTTCTGGTGTGTAGCCACCAAACCAGCGCGCGTAGATCATTGAAAACACGATGAAGAAGGCAACGAGCAAGAGCCCGGGGCCAATGCCTGCCAAAAACAGGGCGATGACTGATTGTTCGGTCACAAACCCATAAACAATCATTGGGATGGAGGGCGGGATAAGGATGCCGAGTGTTCCCCCTGCTGCCAGCAGTCCATAGACAAATTTACGCTCATAACCGCGATTGATCATTTCCGGGATTGCGACTGTGCCAATCGTTGCAGCGGTTGCGACAGACGAACCGGAAATGGCCGCAAAAATGGCACAAGACAGAATCGTTGCGACTGCAAGGCCGCCGGGCCAGTGCCCCACCCATGCGTGAACGGCAGCAAAAAGGTCTTTGCCGACACCTGCTTTTAACAGGATGTTGGACATCAACAGGAACAACGGGACCGCAAGCAGAATAAAGCCGTCGAGCGTGTCGAGAATGGCTTGCGGGGCCATGAGCGGAGAGAACCCACCCAAGATGAGGAGCATCAACCCAAGGCCGCCAAGTGTGAAGGCGACGGGGACACGGAGTAAAAGCAGCGTGAAGAGAACGCCTAGGATGGCAATTGTTGTCACGGATGCATCCCTCCACTGGGTGTATCCATCTGACCGGAAACGGCTTTTCCAAGCTCTATGACGGCCTGCGCCAACAAAAGGGCAAAGCCAACAGGAATTGCGAGCTCGGACACCCATGTTGGCAGGTCGAGCATGGACCCTGTCGTGCGGCCGCGTTCAAAAGAATCCCAAAATATGCCCCACCCCTTCCAGGTTACAACTGCGCTGAAAAAGGCGACGAAGCCCATGGCGATAATCTGAGCTATCCGCTTGCCTGTGGGTGACAGAGAATCTGTCAGCACATCAACAGCCACATGGCGGTTGGCCTTCATGATCCAGGACATGCTGATCATCGCTCCCCAAATCAAGCACAGCTGCGAAAGTTCAGCGGCCCAAATGGTCGGAGCCGTAAAAAGGTATCGCGCCAGAACTTCATAGGTGAGCATGCAGCCGGCAGCGACAAACATTATCGCGGCCACCCAGGCGAACAAGGTGATGGTGCGGGCGTATAAAGCCATGGATGAGGTGCATCCTTAGTCTGTCAGAAAACGTGCCCCGCACTTAGGGTGCGGGGACTGAGGGCGTTATGTCCCTCTCGTTTGAAACCAAGCGGGAGGGGCAAAACGTTTCTTACAGCTTTTCGGCAGCGTCCAGGATTTGTGCTCCCAGATCTCCGGCCTTTTCGCGATAGGTGTCATAAACCGGCTGGCTAACAGCCTTCCAAGCACTGATTTCTTCTGCCGTTGGACGGTAGATGGTCATGCCGTTTTCTTCAGCCGCTGCATAGGCAGCAGTCTCGATTTCGGACATCCGATTACGCACATCCGCTTCTGCTTTGGCCGCAGCTGCGGAGATCAGCTTGCGGTGTTCTTCCGGCAGACCATTCCAGAAGTCCGTGTTTACGACCACGATGAATTCAATGTCTGCATGGTTGGTCACCGTGATGGTGTCCATGACCTCCCACAGCTTGCGGGATTTAACACCGGACACGCCGGTCATGCCGATGTCAACCGTGCCACGCTGATAGGCAAGATACTGCTCGGACCCGGAAATCAGGGTTGGCGCGCCGCCAGCAGCGGTCACGAAGTCACCGAGTGTTTTTCCGAACACCCGGGCTTTTTTGCCCTTCATGTCTTCCGGGGTTTTGATCGGTCCACCTTTGGAGAGCATGATGGCTCCGCCATAGGCCTGCCACCAGAGTACGGTTGAGCCTGTGTCCTTGATGGCTTCGTCAATCGGGCCACGAACTGGAGACCCTTGGGCAACAGCAGCACGAACCTTGTCTTCAGTGTCGAACAGGAACGGCTGATAAAAAATATCAACAGCCGGAATATCGCCTACATAGCGGGTCAGCGATGCAACACCCATTTCGATGGAACCAGAACCCACAGCAGATGGCACCTGCTTGTCTTTATAAAGCTGGGCTGAATCGTAGATCTCCACGGCGATATCGCCGTTGGAGGTCTTTTCAACCTCTTCCTTGAAAAGGGAGAGATTCTGACCAAGGTGGCTGGTGAGGGGAAGTTGGAGCGAAATGCGAAGCGTGGTGTCTGCTGCAAAGGATGTCGCGGTCGACAGGCCAAAAGCAACGGCTGCTCCAAGAACCCATTTTAAGGTTTTCATATTGTCCTCCCAATGATGTTTTGAAACTTTTTTATTTTATTGCCGCCAAGCGGAGACTTTAAGCGGATCTGGTCTTTGCAGGAATGTAGACTTAGATCCCGTCGAGCATCACAATTTCGACTTCTCCGGCTCCATCGGTTCGGCGGAATTTCGCGGCTGACTGATAAGCCTCGGAGTTGAAGCAAGCGATCCCTTGCTCCATCGTTGGAAACTCAATGATCACGAAGCGCTGAAAATGATCCGTGCCTTCCATGATCTTGAAATCACCGCCACGGGCGAGCACTTTTCCGCCGTGATTTTTAAGGATTGCGGGCACTTGTTCCGCGTATTTCTTGTATTCATCGGGCGTGTTGACCCGTGCACGGGCCATCCAATAGGCGGGCATTTTTCCTCCCAGTCCGCGCTGAAGGCGCGGGTTGTATGCTTCACCAAGTGCACTAAATTTGGCCAATTGGTAAAATTGTGCAAGCTCTGTTTTGTTACAATCGTTACTTTTTAAAGGTAGCGCAAAGGGGCAGGATCAATTGAAAAGGCTCACTTTGGCCAAAAGCTCTGCCGTGTTGTGAGCGGATAAGAGTTTCAAAAGTCGTGCTCGCACATCCTCCACAGTTCGGGGGGAAAGCCCGAGTTCTCTGGCAATTTCCTTGCTGGTCAATCCGCGGCGCAGTCCGGCCAAAACGTCTTTCTGACGGGGTGTCAGGGTGACGTTGCCCGGTAGGTCGAAAACCTGCGCAAATGACATGACCACCCTCTTGAGAGGCTCATCAGCAACAAGAGAGCGCGCGCGAAAACGGCACCAGATATGTGTGCCATCCTTTCTCTGCAGTAATCGTTGATCTGTGTATTGGCCGGTTTCACGGATCACTTCCAAACCGATGTCACGAACCCGTTCAAATTCCTCATCGGAGGCATAAAAAATTCGGAAAGACTGCCCAATCAGGTCTTCCCTTGGATACCCGCTCAAAGCCGCAAAACGCGCGTTGCAGGTTTGAATGTGTCTGTTTTCTGCCAACACGATCCCGATCGGGGCTTCTTCAAAGGAAAGTCTTACCGCTTCGTCTGGTGCCATGATCTCGATCCCGTATTCCTACGGTATTGATACCGTAATTCGCCTTGTTGGAAACTGCCTCGTTGACAGGGATGGGATCGGGCCATGGATGCCGGACTAAATATCGCGGACCGCATTTCGAACGAGCTTGTAGACAGGCGAGAGGATCTCATCCGTCTGACGCAGGATCTGATCCGCATCCCGACACTCAATCCCCCCGGGTCTCACTATCGCGATATCTGCGTGTATTTGAACCAGCGACTAAGCAAATCCGGGTTCCAGATTGAGCTGGTTCGGGCGGAAGGAGCGCCCGGAGATAGTGAGCAGTTTCCGCGTTGGAATATCATCGCGCGAAGGGAGGGCAAATCTTCTGGCGACTGCGTCCATTTCAATTCCCACATAGATGTTGTGGAGGCGGGTGAGGGCTGGACAGAAGACCCGTTTGGCGGGGCCTTGAAGGACGGCAAGATATTCGGGCGTGGGGCATGTGATATGAAAGGCGGCCTGGCGGCCTCCATCCTGGCTGCGGAGGTTTTTATTGATCTGGTGCCGGATTTCGCCGGTTCCATCGAAATATCCGGTACGGCGGATGAAGAATCTGGCGGTTACGGCGGCGTCGCTTACCTTGCTGGAAAAGGTTACTTCGCCCCTGAGCGGGTACAGCATGTCATTATTCCAGAGCCCTTGCACAAGGATCGAATTTGCCTTGGCCACCGCGGTGGCTGGTGGGCCGAAATCGAAACGAAGGGTGAAATCGCCCACGGGTCCATGCCGTTCTTGGGCGATTGTGCGGTTCGTCATATGGGGGCTGTTCTGGATGCATTTGAAAGCGACCTTTACCCGGCTTTGTCGGCCCGCCATACCGCCATGCCCGTGGTGCCAGAGGGCGCGCGGGTTTCGACCATGAATATCAATTCCATTCACGGTGGACAGGAAGAACTCCCTGCCGATACCACGGCTTTGCCGTCGCACTGTGTGCCGGACAGCTGCCGGATTGTGATTGACCGGCGGTACCTGATTGAGGAAACGCATGAAGAGGTAAAGGCCGAAGTGGAGCACCTTTTGGACGACCTCAAAGAAAAACGTCCAAAATTCGAGTATTCCATGCGTGAGCTTAATCACGTTGCTCCTTCCATGACCGATAAATCAGCCCCTGTTGTTGCTACGGTTGCAGACGCAATCCAGTCGGTGATGGGTAAAGTTCCGGATTATGTCGCGTCGCCCGGAAGTTATGACCAAAAACACATTGACCGTATCGGGAAGTTGAAAAACTGTATTGCATATGGACCCGGGCTACTGGAACTTGCACACAAGCCTGATGAATATGTCGAAGTTGACGATATGATTGACAGTGCAAAGGTCATGGCGCTCAGCCTGTTGAAGCTGCTTGGCCCGGACAAGGGAGGGAAGGAATGAAACGGTTTTTAACAGTTGTCAGCGCGTTGGCTTTGTCACTGCCGGTATCAGCTTGGGCAAACGACACGCTTACCATTGGAATTCAGTTGGAGCCTCCGCATCTTGATCCAACCAGCGCGGCTGCGGGCGCAATTGATGACGTCACTTACGCCAATATTTTTGAAGGTCTAACCCGTTTTACTGAAGATGGTTCGGTTATTCCAAGTCTCGCCGAAAGCTGGGATATTTCAAAAGACGGTTTGACCTATACCTTCAAGCTTCACGACGGCGTCAAGTTCCATGATGGAACCACGATGGATGCAGAAGACGTCAAATTCTCGCTGGATCGGGCGAGGGGTGAAGATTCCACCAATGCGCAAAAAGGGCTGTTTGCCGGTATTGCAGAGGTCAATGTGCTCGACCCTCGGACGGTTGAAGTGAAGCTGTCGGAAACCGACGGGAACTTCCTCTTCAACATGGCTTGGGGCGATGCGGCAATTGTTGCGCCCGAAAGCATTGAAAACATCAAGATCAAGCCGGTCGGCACAGGTGCGTTCAAGTTCGACAAATGGGTTCAGGGTGATCGGGTTGAGTTGGTTCGCAACGAAGACTATTGGGGGCAACCAGCTGATCTGAGATCTGCGACCTTCAAGTTCATTTCCGATCCGACAGCTGCCTTCTCGGCCATGATGGCCGGTGATCTGGATGCGTTTTCAGCCTTTCCTGCGCCTGAAAACCTGATCCAGTTTGAAGCTGATGATCGGTTCAAGGTGGTGATCGGCTCAACGGAAGGCGAGACAATCCTTTCCACCAACAATAAGCTTCCGCCCTTTGATAACGTGAAGGTGCGCAAGGCGCTGGCGCATGCGATCAACCGGCAGGAAATCATCGATGGTGCCCAGTTTGGTTATGGCACCCCGATTGGGGCACATTTGGCCCCGCATCATGCGGCCTATGTCGATCTGACCGGCAACTCTCAATACGACCCGGAGCTTGCCAAATCACTCTTGAAGGAAGCGGGCGTCGAAGAGGGTGTCACCGTTTCCCTGAAACTCCCGCCCCCTTCCTACGCCCGTCGCGGCGGCGAGATCATCGCTGCCCAACTTCGTGCCGTTGGGATCAATGCGGAAATTTCAAATTTGGAATGGGCGCAGTGGCTGGAGCAGGTGTTCCGCGGCAAGGACTATAATCTGACCATCGTGTCGCACACAGAGCCGATGGATATCGGGATCTACGCCAATCCAGACTATTACTTCCAGTATGACAATGCCGACTTCCAGGCTTTGATCAAGGAGCTGCGCGGGACAACCGATCCTGAAAAGCGCAATGACCTCTTGAAGCAAGCACAGACCATCATTTCGGAAGATTATGTCAACGGCTATCTCTTCCAGTTGCCGCGCCTGTCGGTCGCCAAAAAGGAAGTTGAGGGGCTGTGGGCCAATGCTCCCACGCAGGCAGTCGATCTGACCGGTGTGCGCTGGGCACAGTAGGACATGATGGCGCAAGGCGAGTGATATGATCAGCTATCTGACCAAACGCCTTGCGTCGCTTTTCGCCAGCTTGCTGGTTGCCTCCATCGTGATCTTTACGGTGATCGAGGTGATCCCCGGTGATCCGGCCGCATATATGCTGGGTATGAATGCCCGCGCGGACACGATTGCCGCCTTGCGGTCTGAGCTTGGTCTGGATGGCGGTGTACTGGAGCGATACCTCGCTTGGGTTGGCGGTATGCTGGTGGGTGACTTTGGAACATCCTACACCTACAGAACGCCGGTTGCGGACATGATTGCCGACCGGCTCTGGATTTCCCTCCCGCTTGCGCTTTATGCGCTCTGCCTGACGATCGTGATCGCGATTCCGACAGGGGTGTTTGCGGCCAGTCGCCGGGGGCAAGCTGGAGACTATGGCATCGTTGGCGCGACCCAGATCGGAGTAGCCATTCCCAATTTCTGGTTTGCGATGATCCTCATCCTGATCTTTGCCATTCAGCTGCGCTGGTTTTCGGCAGGTGGTTTTCCCGGATGGGAGAAGGGGTTCTGGCTGTCGGTCAAAGCGCTGACACTACCTGCCATCGCGCTTGCTCTTCCCCAAGCTGCGATTTTGACACGCGTCATGCGCTCGTCCCTCATTGAAGTTCTTGGTGAAGATTTCATGCGAACGGCCCGCGCAAAGGGGCTAACCAGTTGGCAGACAATCCTTCATCACGGCTTGCGCAATGCCCTGATCCCCGTGCTTACAATCATCGGGCTTCAGTTCGCCTTCCTGCTGGCGGGCGGCATCATCATCGAGCAGGTCTTCGCCCTGCCGGGCCTTGGTCGACTGGTATTTCAATCCATCTCTCAGCGTGATCTCATTGTGGTAGAGAGCGTTGTGATGTTGCTGGTGTTTGCCGTGATCATGACCAACTTTCTGGTTGATCTTGCTTATGCCGTTGTTGACCCTCGATTGCGGGTGGCACGATGAACCGCTCTCGCCTTAACTGGTCGCTCCTCATAGGCGCGTTGTTGGTCAGTATTTTTGCGGTTGCTGCGGTCATCTCGCTGTTCTGGACGCCTTATGACGTTACAGGCATGAATATCTCTGCCCGGCTTAAAGTGCCGGGCGATGGGTATTTTTTGGGAACAGATCATTTTGGCCGCGATCTTTTGTCCATGATCATGGCCGGAGCCCAGACGTCCATTGCGGTCGCGGTTATTGCAGTGGGGATCGGGATGGGGCTGGGTGTCCCTTTGGGCCTTGCGGCGGCCGGAAGCCGAGGGTGGCTCGATGAAGTGATCATGCGCGGCAATGATCTTGCTTTCGCCTTCCCCGCTTTGGTGATCGCGATCCTGATTACAGCGGTTTTTGGCGCAAGTGCAGTCAACGCGATCATTGCGATCGGCATCTTCAACATTCCTGTCTTCGCGCGGTTGACAAGAGGAGCCGCGCTCAGCCTTTGGAGCCGAGAATTTATTCTCGCTGCGCGGGTCGCAGGCAAGGGGGCTGCTCGGATCTCTGTCGAGCATATTCTGCCCAACATCGCGAATCTGTTGATCGTGCAGGGCACCATTCAGTTCTCGCTCGGCATTCTGGCTGAAGCGGGTCTTTCCTATGTGGGGCTTGGGGCCCAACCGCCGACCCCAAGCTGGGGGCGTATGCTGGCGGATTCTCAAACGCTTGTGGGGCTCGCTCCGCATCTGGCATTGGTGCCCGGTCTGGCCATTATTCTGACCGTTCTGGGGTTGAATTTGTTGGGCGACGGTCTGAGAGACCTTCTTGACCCGAAACTCAGGATGGTGCGCAGATGAGCGTCCTGAGTGTCGAAAAACTCTCTCTGGAAGTGCCGGGCAAACCGATCCTGAGCAATGTCAGCTTTGATGTTGGTGCAGGCGAAACGGTTGCGATCACGGGTGAGACCGGCTCTGGAAAATCAATGACCGCGCTGGCCATCATGCGGCTCTTGCCAAATGCGGTTCGGAAAACCGGCGGATCAATTGCTCTTGCAGGACGTTGTCTGGAGGATCTGAGCGAGCGGGAGATGTGCAAAGTCCGCGGTGGGCGCGTCGGGATGGTGTTTCAGGAGCCGATGACGGCGCTCAACCCTGTAAAAACGATTGGTGACCAGGTTGCTGAGGCTGTGCGCATTCATTCTGGCGCAAGCCGAACAGAGGCTTTAAATCGTGCTCGAGAGGTGCTCAACCGCGTCGGACTGGATGAGACGCAGTTTCCTCTTGGTCGATACCCACATCAACTGTCTGGAGGGCAGCGCCAGCGCGTTGTCATCGCTCTGGCGATTGCTGAACGGCCTGCGCTTTTGATTGCCGATGAACCGACGACGGCCCTTGATGTGACCACACAGGCGCAGATCCTTGAGCTTTTGAAGGGGCTCGTGGATGAATTTGGTATGGGGCTTCTCATCGTCACCCATGATCTGGCCGTGGTGGCGGAGATATCCGACAAGCTGGTCGTGTTGCGGTCTGGCGAAGTGGTCGAAAGCGGCAAGACAGGGGACGTTCTAAGGTACCAACGTCATCCATATACCCGAGCACTTCTGGAAGCTTCTGCTCATCAGGCGCATCTCCCTGAATGGCAAGCTTCAGACACGGAAGTGCCTTTGTTGTCAGTTGACGCAGTTACCTGTGCCTATCCTGTTCCAAAGACATCGCTGTTTGCAAGACGGGACCATTTTACTGCTGTTGATCGGGTGACGTTTGAGATACAGTCAGGGGAACGGGTTGGTCTCGTGGGTGAGAGCGGATGCGGTAAATCCACGCTGACCCGTGCGATCCTTGGGCTGGAACCCATTCAGTCTGGTTCAATCAAGATAGACGGCCAGCCACCGCATGAAGTGCGCGGACGAGTACAAGTAGTCTTTCAAGACCCCTATGGCTCCTTCAACCCACGCCATCGGGTCTCCAGACTCATTACGGAACCTTTTCATCTCTTGAAAGACCCGCCCAAGGGCGATGACCGTGCTGCGCGCATTTCAGAAGCGCTGACAGCAGTCGGGTTAGAGCCAAATGTGGCAGATCGCTTCATTCATGAGTTTTCCGGCGGGCAGCGCCAAAGATTGGCGATTGCTCGGGCCTTGATCCTGAAGCCGGAGCTGATTGTTCTGGATGAGGCCGTTTCAGCTTTGGATGTTTCTGTCCGGGCGAAGATCCTCGATCTGTTGGCTGACCTTTCGGCCAAATATCATCTGGCCTACCTCTTTATCTCCCATGACTTGTCTGTGGTGCGTAGTATCACGGACCGGGTCCTTGTGATGAAGTCTGGCCAGATTGTGGAGGCGGGGGTGACTGACCAAGTGCTGGCAGAGCCAAACCATCCCTACACCCGAACCCTTCTGGAAGCAGCACCAGTACTTCCTGATTTCTCGTCCATTCAAGAGGTTTCCAATGACACTAAACCTGTCTGATCTCTGGTTTGATCCGGGCTTGTGCCTCGTAGGTGGTGAAGCTGTACCGGCAACAGAAGGTCGTTTGCTTCTGGAAAATCCGTCCGATGGGTCGGGATTGACGGAAATCGCCCGCGGCGGGGAAGGTGAGATTGATCAGGCGGTGGAGGCAGCGCATTCGGCCATGCAAGGCGAGTGGGGCAGTACCACCGCAGTCGAGCGAGGCCGGTTGCTGATGCGGCTCAGCCGTCTTGTGCAGGAGAATGCCAAGAAGCTTGCCGAACTGGAGGCGCTGGACGTTGGCAAACCCTTACGGCAGGCACAGGCGGACGTGACTGCACTGGCTCGCTATCTGGAGTTTTATGGCGGGGCGGCTGACAAGGTGCACGGGGCGACTATCCCGTTTCAGGAAGGCTATACGGTTTACACTCTTCGGGAACCGCATGGTGTTACCGGCCACATCGTGCCCTGGAATTATCCAATGCAGATCATTGGTCGCTCTGTCGGCGCGGCTCTTGCGATGGGCAATGCCTGTGTGTTGAAACCGGCAGAAGAAGCCTGCCTGACGGCGCTGGGCCTCGGCGCGTTGGCCGCAGAAGCAGGGTTTCCTGACGGGGCGCTGAATGTAGTGCCGGGAATAGGGGCGGAAGCTGGAGCTGCCCTAGCCGAGCATCCCGGCGTTGATCATCTCTCGTTCACCGGGTCTGTTGCAACAGGAAGCCGTGTGCAGGCCGCGGCTGCGGAGAACGTGGTTCCGGTCACACTGGAACTTGGAGGTAAATCACCGCAGATCGTGTTTGCAGATGCCAATCTGGATCGCGCTTTGCCGTTTCTGGTCAATGCAGGCATCCAAAATGCCGGGCAAACCTGCTCGGCGTCTTCGCGCATTCTCGTTGAGCGGTCCGTGTTCGATCAGGTCGTAGGGCGGATGGCTGCTGCCTATCGCGGTTTGAGGCTTGGGCCTGCTTTGAGCGATCCTGATGTGGGGCCGCTGATATCAGCGCGCCAGAAAGCTCTGGTCTCTGGCTATCTCGATCAGGCGGTTGATGTGGTGGCGTCTGCCGTTGTGCCGGATGATTTGCCGATGGGCGGGCACTATGTGGCCCCGCATCTTCTGTCCGGCGTCTCTCCTGACCATCCGCTTGCACAGGAAGAGATATTTGGACCGGTTCAGGTTCTCATTCCATTCGACAGTGAAGATGAAGCGATCGCGATTGCCAACGGGACGGACTATGGCCTGGTGGCATCAGTCTGGAGCCGGGATGGAGGGCGGCAGATGCGTCTGGCCAAGGCCCTTCGTACCGGGCAGGTCTTTTTGAACAATTATGGTGCTGGCGGCGGCGTTGAGTTGCCGTTTGGGGGACGCGGTAAATCCGGCCATGGCCGTGAGAAGGGGTTTGAAGCGCTCTTCGGGTTTTCGGCTTTGAAAACCGTCACCGCATTTCACGGATAAGGTTTGGGAGGACATATGAGACTGGATGGGAAGATGGCCATCGTCACCGGGGGAGCTTCCGGCTTTGGCGCGGGGATTGCGGAAAAATTCGCAGCCGAAGGTGCGCGCGTTCTGGTGGCGGACCTCAATCTCTCGGGTGCGCAGGAGATCGCCAGCAGAATTGGCGGCTTTGCCTTTGAGACAAATGTGGCTGACAGGTCGTCAGTTGCGGCGCTTGCGGCGTTTGCCGAAACCGAATTTGGCGGGGTGCCCGATATTCTGGTCAACAATGCGGGTGTCACCCACTTGCCAACGTCCTTGGAAGACGTCAGCGAAGATGATTTTGACAAAGTTCTCGCCGTCAATGTGAAGTCAGTCTACCTGACTGCAAGGGCATTTGTTCCGGGCATGAAGGCGCGGGGAAGCGGTGCGATTTGCAATATTGCTTCAACGGCAGGCGTAAGTCCGCGTCCGCGCCTGTCCTGGTATAATGCCTCCAAGGGCTGGATGATTACCGCAACCAAAGCCATGGCCGTGGAGTTGGCGCCCTCCGGTATTCGAGTCAATGCTGTCAATCCGGTTGCTGGGGAAACGCCCTTGCTTAAAAGCTTCATGGGGGAAGACACCCCGGAAGTGCGGGTGAAGTTCCTGTCGACCATCCCGATTGGTCGCTTCTCCCAACCTTCCGACATTGCAAATGCTGCTTGTTATCTGTGCTCTGATGAAGCCTCAATGGTGACGGGTGTTGCCATGGAGGTTGACGGCGGTCGCTGCATTTAGGACGTGATCAGTCACCCAATGGCTGAGGGCCGGTACGTCCATGATAGGCTGTGAGCGAGGCCCGGATCTTGCGCAGGTTTTCACGTGTCGCTTCCGGGTTTTCCGTTGCGACCATCATGGCCAGAGTGTCCAGAAGGGCCAGAAACGCGTAGCGTGATGCCGTTGGTTTAAAGATGTCCGGGTCTTCCGGCAATTCAATTGCTATCGGGTGGGTCACAATATTGGCCAGCTTTGACCCCGGGCAAGTGAGAGCAATGGTGTTCGCCTCATAGCTTTGGGCCACTTGAGCTGCCCCTACAATTGCCTCGGTTTCTCCGCTGGATGAAAACAGGAGCAATACATCGTTTGGTCCCAGCGTGGCAGCGCGCATCTGTAGGACGTAGCTGTCGTTGGTCGAAGACGTCGGAATTCCAAGGCGGAAGAAGCGGTTCGCTGCCTCGTCTGCCAGCATGGATGATCCACCGCCGATACCTGCCACCAACATCTGCCGGCAATTGACAATCGTGTTAACGACCCCCTCAAGAGTCCCAGCATCAATTTGCTGGCGCATGGCTTTTGTGGTCCCGTAGATCCCAGTCAGCACTCTGTCCAGCGCTTGATCGACAGATGGCGGATCCTGCACTGCTGTGTCGTGCAAATACTGCAGGCTCACAGCAAGGTTTTGAGCAAGCCGCAGTTTGAACTCCTTGAAACCGCTGCATCCAAGCGACCTGCAAAAGCGAATGACGGTTGGTGTTGAAACATCCGCACCAGACGCCAAATCCGCAATCGACATGGTGCTGATTTGCGCGATGTTGTCTTTCACGTAATTGGCGACGCGTTGCTCACGTGAAGCCAGTTGGCCATCCATTCTATTGAGGGCGGAAATAACATCAGGAACCTTTGCCTGACCGTGTGTTGGCGGCAGCCCATCATTTGCCAAGGTGTGGTTCACGTCTGCCCCCCCTTCAAACTCGAAATGTAATTAAAGTATATTTTTTTCGTAATTTCTATTCTAGAAATACGTGATATTAGACTAAATTTACACTATTTTGTAATTTTGTAATATTTTTTGCTTGATTTCACGATCTTTCTGATCAAATTTGTAAAAAAATTACATCAGGAGGAGTAATGCGGGAGTGGGTCGGAATTGCATCTGATCGCCTCAACAGGGCTGTTGAGGCAACGGTTGCGCTGCTCATGCTGTTGCTGTTGCTCGACGTTTGGTTGGGGGTGCTCGATCGTTACTATTTCGGGTGGCAATTGCCATGGCCGGAGGTTCTTGCGCGCTACCTGATGATTTGGGCGGCCATGCTCGCAGTGTCCTGCGGGATAGCCCATCGTGAGCACATTGGTTTGACGGCCTTCATCTCACTGCTTCCTCGCCCGATCCGTCGCACGGTACTGATCGCGATGGATGTGATCGCGTTGGGTCTTTTCACATACGTAGCCTATTTCGGTTTTGGGTTTGCCGAAGGTGGTGGGCGTCGGCAGGCGATGATTTTCGGGATGAGCCTGGCACCTTTTTATGCGGCCATTCCGGTGGCAGCCACGCTGTGCTCTATTCAGATGGTGCTGGTCCTGTTGCGGGATCTTGGAACGCATCTTGAGCCTGAAGCGATTGAGGAGGCGGTCTGATGATTGTCGCACTCGCTTTTGTCGGTTTCATCATTCTGGGTATGCCAATCGGGTTTGCAATCGGCGCAGCCGGGGTAATTGGCTTGATTGATATGGGCGGAACACAATTCCTGGCCGTTGGACCCAGCAAGATCTTTAACGGGCTGAACATCTTCCCGTTCCTTGCCATGCCGTTCTTCATTCTGGCCGGCGAGATCATGAACGAGATTGGTATCACCAACCGGCTGGTTAAGCTTGCTCAGGTTCTGGTTGGACGATTTCGTGGCGGTTTGGCCCATACCAACATGCTGGCCTCAGTCTTCTTTGCTGGCTTGACGGGGTCTGCGACCGCTGATGCGGCGGCCTTTGGGCGCACACTGGTTCCGGCCATGGTCAAGGAAGGGTATCGCCGCGACTATGCCTGCGCAGTGACCGCGGCTGGATCTATTATCGGGCCGACCATTCCACCCTCCGGATTGATGGTTGTTTATGGCTCTTTGATGGGTGTTTCCATTGCGGGGTTGTTTGCAGCGGGTATTCTGCCGGGGCTGGTGATCTGCCTTGTATGCATGGCTGTGATTTTCCTGGGCGGAAACCGAGAGAACCTGCCCAAGGCTGCCCGCGGTGCGACACTTCGCGAAGTGTGGCAGACCTTTGTAAGCTCGCTGACAGCCCTTGCCATGCCAGCCATCATTTTGGGCGGTATTCTGGGCGGCATTGTTACACCGACTGAAGCGGCCTCCATTGCCGTGGCGTATGCGCTCTTCATTGGCGTGTTCGTTTATCGTTCCTTGTCGGTTAAAGCGTTCTACCGGATGCTGGTGCGCACGGCCCGCATCACAGGGGTTATCTTCGTCATCATTGCTTTCGCTGGCATTCTTGGCTGGTGGATGAGCTTTGAACAGATCCCTCAGCTGATCGCTGAAACGGTGTTGAGCTTGAGCGACAATCGCTATGCGGTCATCGCCATCATCATCGGCTTGCTGCTGATTGTTGGTATGGTGATGGATATCACTGCCATCCTCATCATTCTGGCACCGGTTCTTGTGCCGTTGACGGCACAGGTGGGCCTTGAGCCCATTCATGCTGGCATCATCTTCATTCTGGCTCTCAATATTTCGCTCATGACCCCACCGGTCGGAGCCTGTCTGTTCGTCCTGTCATCGGTGACAGGCGAAAAACTGGAACGAATATCAATCAAGTTGATGCCGTTCCTTCTGGCTGAAGTCGCCATCCTGTTCATCTTTGCGTTCTGGGAGGACGCAGCCCTTTTGATCCCGAGATTGCTCGGGTTCGCTTGACAGCTTTTCATTTAACCTCGGAGGAGACCTTCATGAAACTGAAGACACTTGGCCTTGCACTTGGTGCATCCTTGATCGCAACATCTGCGCTTGCAGGTGGGGTCATCAAATTCGGCCACGATAACAAGACCGACCCGTTTGAAAACCCGGCTCACGCCTGTACTGCTGTGTTCTCAAACATTCTGGAATCCGGCACCAATGGCAGCGTGTCTGTTGAAGTTTACGGCTCGAACCAACTTGGTTCTGCTGCAGAGCACGTTCAGCAGGTTCGCGATGGCATCATTCAGGCTACTTTGACGTCAACCGGCGCTCTTGCAAGCTACTATCCGCGCGTCGATGTGCTGAACTTGCCGTTTGCTTTCAATGGCAATGCAGCCACCTATGAGGTCTTTGACGGGCCGTTTGGTGAAGCTTTGGCAGAAGACATTGAAGCAACGCTCGGTGATGTGGTTGTGCTCGGCTTCCCGGACACAGGCGGTTTCTTCGCTGTCACCAACTCCAAGCGCCCAATCGCTTCGCTGGAGGACTTTGACGGCATCCGTGTTCGCACAATGACGCTTCCATCCCACCAAACGATCATTCAAGCTCTTGGTGCTGAGGCTTATCCGCTGTCTTGGGGCGAAGTTTATTCCGGTCTTCAAACAGGCGTGATCGATGGCCAGATGAACCCTGTGCCGATCATCTCCTTTGCGAATTTCTCTGAAGTTCAGCAATACATGACCCTGACCAATCACCTGTTCTCGCCGTACACTTTCATGCTGAACCGCGATTTTTATGAGGGGTTGAGCGATTCTGAGCGTGCCGCAGTCCACACTGCTGCTGAAAACTGCGTGGCTGCCAGCCGTGGCCTGTCGCGGATCATCGAAGCCTCTGACCGTGGTTTGGCCGGCCTGATGGACAAGATGGAAGTTACTGCACTTTCAGACGAGCAGCGCAAGGAAATGGCAGCAGCTACACAGCCGGCGTTTGAAAACCATGTTGTTGAGAACCTTGATCCAAAGGCAGTAGAGCTCCTTGAAATGTTCAAGGCTGAAGTTGCCAAGGCAAACGATCAAACTTATCTCGACTAAAAGATAAGAGTAGTTTCAAAGCAATTCGGGCCGCGACATGTCGCGGCCCGTTTTTGTCTGCATTGCCTGTTCGGGGATTAGCCCGTTGTTTTATTGTACTGTCATATTGAAGGGGCGAAAGACGCGCGGGATCGTTGCGACGATGACCCGTTCTCCATCTGCCAGACCGTCAATATCTATGGTGCCACCAAGAAGCGTGGCAATTCGAATGGCGAGATCAAGCCGGGATCCCTTGGGTGTGTTCATCAGCTCCTGGAAGTTCCGGACGGGATTGTCGTAGCCATCCATTCCACCGCTGTCGTTCATTCGCTCGTAAGTTCCCACCTTCCCAATGATGATGGAGACTTCATCGTCATCATATTCAATGACAACGGCATAGTCTTTGCCAGCTGGCGAGACCTCCAGTTCGTAGAGAACGAGTGAGGCCAGAAGTTCTTCCACGAGCGATTGGTCCTGGCACATCTGGCAATGTTCGTGCTCATTGGAAATGAACGTTGCCTGACAGGCTGCGATTTCAGCCGAATATTCTGACAATGTCTCGGAGATAACTTCGGGCAGGTGGAAAAGCTCCTGCTTGTCCAAACCTCCGGGAGCAACATCGTCGAACCGGTCTATCCGCAGGATCAGTTCATGCTTGAGAAGTTCGACGCCCTTTTTGATGTCCTGAATGGTGCGTTCATCGGCAGCGCTTGCGTCGGTTTTCTTTGCTTGTGCCTCGAACAGCAAGGTGGTGGATCGTTCGACTTTTTCGAGCTGAAGCAGCATCGATGCCATCCACGGGCGCAGAATGCTGTTCTTTTTTGTGTCGAATGTCCCAATCTTCTCGCGGACATCAACACTGTATTGTGTTTCTTCCAGTGCCCTTTCGACAGTCTTGTCGAGGGTCACTGTGTTGATGTCTCTGCGAGATAACAGGGTCAGGGTTCCGGTACGTGCACTAAACGCTTCCAGGTTTTTGATCTCGTGGTCGCTTGCCAGAACAACCGGCAAATAGTCTGCGCTGAAGATCTTGTTTATTGTCGTTAAGCCTCCGTCTGCACTTGGCAGTAGGGAAATAATGCAAAGGTCAGGTTTCTCAGACGGGATCAACTGATTTGCTTCTGCAGCTGAATGGCAAAGGCGCGTCTCGAAGTGGTACTTGTGAGAATCTGAAAGACACTTGCTGATTTTTGCAGTATCCGCTGGATCCTCGGTAACAACAAGAACCTTGAGCGGTTGCCGTGCTTGAACAGCAAATTCGCTGACACCGATAAGGGAACTGTCACTCCTCGCCATGCTCGGCCTCCCGTGTAAGATCCTTTGTATTAACAAGGGTCATATTTGCTACTGCAATTGTTATTACTAACTATAGATTAGAAATAACTTTATTCAACGAAATATATGTCGTCGATCTTGGTGGTATCTGGTGATAGTTATATTACTGGTTAACTTTTTCTTTTAGTCACTGGCGGTTGTAAAATATGGTTTTTTAAGGATTTTCCGCGCAACTTTGCATAAAGGTTAACTGGGAAATATTACCACGGTTAACAGTGTAATTAGTTTCAATGGTGCTGAGGGTAAGTGGTAACTTTCAGTAATATGAAAGCTTAGATTTGAAATTTTCGCCACTTTGAGGGCGAAAAATTGAATATTTGATACTGTCCGAATAATTCATGACGGGCATTTTTGATCCGCCAAACAACGAATCTCAATAAATCCAAGTACAACTGTTAGCCAGAATGATGTAGGCGCACAAGGTCAAAACTGTTCGAATTGGATATTCTGGCTGTCATGTGGACATCTACGCACACTCAGGTTCTTGGTACCTTCGCGATTGCCGGCTTCGGTGCGCTGGTCTTTAATGTCTTGGGTCTGCCTTTGCCATTCTTGTTTGGCCCCATGTTTGCCAGTCTATTGGCGGCTCTTTTTGGAGCGCCATTGAAAGGCGGCGGGCAGATTTCGGTTGCTGCCCGAACGATCCTTGGTGTTGCTGTTGGAGCGTCGATTACACCTGCGGTTTTGGCCGACGTACCTAATATGGCTCTTTCAGTCGCTTTGGTGCCCGTCTATCTCATTTGTATAGCGGCCGTCGGAATTCCCTTTTTTGTGCGTGTGTGTGGGTTTGATCTTGTCACCGCCTATTATTCCGCCATGCCGGGCGGACTGATGGATATGGTTATCTTCGGGCAGGAGGCAGGGGGCAGGGGGCAACGTGCGCGCACTTTCTCTGGTGCATGCAACGCGTGTTCTGGTCATCGTGACACTGGCCCCCTTTATTCTGTCTTGGGGAATGGGGGTGAACCTCAACAATCCTGTCGGAGCGCCTGCTTCCGAGCTTCCGGTGCACGAAATGGTGCTTATGTGCACCGCGGCCTTGATTGGTTGGCGGGGCGGCGTTCGGATAGGTCTTTTTGGCGCGGCCATTCTCGGGCCGATGATTGTTGCAGCCATATTGTCACTCACAGATGTTCTGCATTTCCGGCCACCTGCTGAAGCGATCAATGCCGCCCAGTTTTTCATCGGGATGGGCATTGGCGTGGGATATGCCGGGGTCACTGTTACGGAGTTGCGCCGTTTTGTCGCCGCCGGTATTGCTTATGTCTTGATGCTGGCGACGCTGGCGGTGGTGTTTGGTGAGATCGTCGTCTTGTCTGGTCTAGCCGATCCATTGGAAGGCTTCCTTGCCTTTTCACCCGGCGGTCAGGCGGAGATGACAGTGCTGGCCATCATTGCGGGGGCGGACTTGGGGTTTGTGGTGGTCCATCACCTGACACGACTGATTTTAGTGATCACCGGCGCGCCCTTCTTTGCCAAAGCGCTGAAGATTGGAGCGGAAAAGATCGATGAGAGCGATGAAGGCAAAGTGTAACCCTGCTGTCGCCGTCAATGAGAGAAAGGAAGCTCGCCAAGGGCGAGCTTCCGAGCTTGCTAAGCGGCTTTGCAGTCGGTTTCACCTTCTGCGACCATCTTGTTGATGGCACCGAAGTCAAGCTTGCCAGACCCGAGCACCGGGACCTTAGTAACCACGCGGACGTCTGACGGTATCATCAGGTCTTGAGCGCCACGCTGTTTGGCCTCTTTGACAAAAGATGATCGATCCGCGTCAGGATTGTCGGTGATCATGATCAGCTTTTCACCTTTGCGTGGGTCTTTCACGGCTGCGACGGCAGACAGATACTCGGGCCAGATTTGACCTGCGAGACTTTCCACGGCTGCCAGCGAGACCATTTCGCCTCCGATTTTTGCAAAGCGTTTTGCTCGGCCCTTGATGATGATGAAGCCATCTTCATCAATCTCGACGATATCGCCTGTGTCGTGCCAGCCATCGACCAACGGCTGCAACACACCTGGCTTGTCTGTTTTCAGATAGCCGATCATGACATTCGGACCAGAGACCAGAAGACGTCCACCTGTTTCAACTCCAGGAACCGGTTCCAGCTGAGCTTTCATTCCTGGCATCAGTTTTCCGACGCTGCCCGGCTTGTTGAATATTGGTGTGTTGATGGCAATCACCGGAGCCGTTTCTGTCACGCCGTAGCCTTCGAGGATGCGAACACCAAACCGTTCCATATAGGTTTCCCGTGTGGATGGTTTGACCGGTTCAGCCCCGGCAAAGCAATAACGAAGCGAGCGGAAGTCATAAGCGTGCGCCACGCGAGCATAACCGTTGAGGAACGTATCCGTCCCAAAAAGGATCGTGGCGTTTGAGGCGTAGATGAGTTCTGGAATAATCCGATAATGCAGCGGAGACGGGTAGAGAAAGGTCTTTACTCCCGAAATCAACGGCAGGATTGTTCCGGTGGTGAGGCCAAAGGAATGGAACATCGGCAGGACATTGAAAACCTTGTCCGACGGTGTGAAGTCAATCCGGGCTGCAGCCTGAGTGGCATTGGCCAAAATGTTCTTGTGGGTCAGAACAACGCCTTTGGGAGTTCCTTCCGAGCCTGACGTGAACAGGATTACGGCGCGGTCATCCGCGGAAGATTGAACAAGTGGGCGTGTCTTGGTCAGCAATCCGACCATCTTGTCGATGGTGCCGATGGTCTTGCGCACCTCGTCGAGCCAGATGAACCGGACTTTCTCTTCGACGGCCTCGACCAACGGCTCCAGTTTTGCCTGTTTGATGAATGCCTGAGACGAGAAGATTGTTTTGACACCGGCTGCAGTGCAAGCCGCCAGAATGTTCTCCGGACCAGCGGTGAAGTTGATCATGGCTGGCACTTTGCCGGCAGACATGGTGCCAAGCACGGTGACGACGGAGCCATTGGCGTTTGGCAGCATGACCCCAACCGTGTCTTCACCCGGTGCCAGTTTGGTAATCTTGCGGGCCAAAACTGAAGCACCTGTCAGGATCTTGGAATAGGTCAGCTTGCCGGTAACCGGATCTTCAAGGGCTTCGCTTGACATGCCGTGCTCCCGGCCTGCCTCAATGACCTTGTCCAAAATGGTCTTGTCTTCTGACAAACTGGTTTGGAACATCAGGTCGGACATCAGGCTATAGAGGGCGCTCCCAGCTGCGGCGCGGCGTTTGCGACCTTTCAGTTCTTCAGGAAGTTCAAGTTTGCGCGGTTCCATGATCGTGACCTTCACTTTCGGGAACAGTTTCTTACTGATCTGACTTGGGCTGAGATAAGAAAATGGCGTTTTTTCAAGGCCGTCGATCCGAATGGGGACGATTTGTGCTCCGGTCTTGTCGGCAACCATGGCGGCTCCGTCATAGACCTTCATCAGGCCACCGGTGACCGTCAGGCGGCCTTCCGGGAAAATCGCCATTGGCTCGCCGGATTTCACCACATTGATGAGTGAACGTGTGGCCATTGGCTTCGCCGGGTTGATTGGCAGGGCATTTGCCAGCCGCAGGAACGGGCGCACCCACCAACGTTGAGCAACGTCATAGTCAATTGCAAAGGTCGGGGCTTTATCAGTCAGGGTCAGGGCAAGGCCTGCGTCCAGATAACTGACGTGGTTCATGGCGAGGATGGGTGCTTCACCTGCCTTTTCAAGGTTCTCCAGTCCTTTGACTTCCATGCGGAAAAAGGCCCGGTAGAGAATGGAGATGAAATCGCGCATTGGATTGGTCCGCAGTGTTTTGAACATCACGATTGCAGCGATCAGGTTAAGGCCCGCCAGAACAATCATCACGCTTGAGACTGTGACGCCGTAGGACTGCGCAATGGCAAGTCCAATACCGCCAACCGTCATGATGCCGGCACCTAGCGCATTTGAACCAGCGATCACACGGGCCCGGTTTTCAGGTTTCGACCAAGTTTGCAATGCCGTGAAGGTTGGAACGACCAACATGGCACCAGAGATAGCCAGTCCGGCCATATCCACTGTCAATCGGAGGACGTCCGGGTTTCGTGCGAGATCCAGAACGCCGGATGTGGCCGAGATCGGAGATGCACCTGACAGGACAAAGGCTGTGTCCAAACAGAAGAGTGCGATCAAGAGTGTTCCGACAGGGGCCGGCAGCAAAACAACGCGGCCAGCGGAAAACCAGGCAGCAAGAGCCGACCCAATGCCGATGGAAACCGCAAAGACAGTCAGAAAGTAAGTGACGGCCACTTCTCCGCCGCCAAGGATATCTTTCACCATGACAGGAAGCAGAGACATGACGAGCGCGCCAGACAGCCAGAACCATGCGTTCATCATAGCAATGCGAACAAGGCGGTTATCAGACCCGAGGTCTTTCAGGATGTGCCATGTCGAGGCTGCAATGTTCCAGCGTACTTTCAGGTTGGGAGAAGCTGGTGTGGTCTTGGGGATGAACCGGCTAAAGGCATAACATCCTCCAGCAAGCGCGATCATGACGGGTGCAAAGGTCAGTGCTGCTTGGCCAGTTGCATAGAGAAAGCCCGCAGAAATCGTGCCGCCAAGGATCGCCAGAAACGTGCCTGCTTCCACCCATGCATTGGCTTTGGGCAGGTCGCTCGTTTCAAGATGTTCAGGCAGAAGGCTGTATTTGACAGGGCTGAAAAGCGCTGACATTGCGCCAAACAGAAACAGGGTAACAAACAAGACGGGTATGGAGGATATGGCCATCCCGACAATCGCAAGTCCGGCGCCGCCGACCTCAACGAGTTTATAACGGCGCGCGAGTTTTGACTTGTCGTATTTATCGGCAAGTTCTCCGCCAAGAGCGGACAGAAACAGAAATGGGGAGATGAAAATGGCGCCGGCCAATGCAATCAGACTGCTGGCAGTCGTTGCGTCTTGTCCCGTTGTACCCACCTGAAACAGGATGAGGAACACCAGAACGTTTTTCAGAAAGTTGTCATTGAAGGCGGACAGGAACTGCGTCCAAAACAGCGGGGCAAACCGTCTGGTTGCCATGAGCGACGTTGTCATCTTTTCCTCCGGGGCAGGGGGAGCGCTTGATTAGCGTTCCCCGACTGGTGTTCTGGTTAGCCTTGTTCCGGATTGCTGATATCCATCAACAATTTTTCGGTTTTGGCGTCTTCCAGACGGTTGTGGAACTTTGTCGCTTCCTCACGGTCGCGCATGGTTTTGGTGAGTGTGACAGCGGTATGAACCAGCATTATGGCTGCCATTGTGTAGAAGCCCTTGGCTGAGAAGCTGGCTTCCAGATTATAAATTCCGAGGCCCATCATCAGGGCTGCTACGGCAAAGCTTGCGCCGGTAAATGCTATCCAGGATTGGGAATGTTTGATCTGATTATCTTGCATTGGTCTTTTCCTTTCAGGCTTGGTTTTCAATCATCAGTTTTGGTTCAATTTCGGCCTTGAGGCGGTCAAGGACCGCGTCTGCCGTGGTGTGTGTCGGGGCCCCGCATCCAGCGTTGGCCAGTTTTTCAACGACAGATTTTGGATTGTCTTGGGGCGCCAGAGCGCGGAAGGCCTGATCTGCGAGAGCCGCACGCTCTTGACGGGCTTCAATTTCGTTGAGGCTGACTTCGGCGCTGGACAGGCTTGCTGTTTCCATGGTCGCGCCGTGGCTGGTGGCTTTCATCACCATTTCGCGAACCATTGCGGTTCGTTCGCCGCGTTTCAGGTTGCGAAGCCGAAATTCTGCCTTGTGCAGATTTTCAGTCAGCTGGGAGAGTTCTTTTTGAAAGGCTTCGACTGTTGCATCGAGGGCTGCTTTCTCATCTTGCAAAATGGCGATGGCCTCAGCTGCTTCCCTTGCCAACTGGGTCTCGCCTTTTTTCAAGGCTTCGCAGGCCCGTGTTTCCAGATCAGCAATGTTCTCCGCAATGCGCTTGCTTTGACGAATGTCCTGCTGGTGTTGAGCTTTTGCAAGGGCAACAGACTGGCGGGCTGCCAAGACAGCCGCACCTGCTTCTCGGATTTGGGAGGCGAGTTCGGAAAATGACTGTGTATTTTCTTCCCGCTCCAAAACCGCTGAAAACAGTTGTTTCATTTGATCGAACAAGCTCTGCGTCATCTCTTTCTCCAAAAGTGAACATTGTTCATTATTTGACAAAACCACAGCTGTCCTGCATCGTCAAGAAAAAAATGAACATCGTTCAATTTGCGTCGAGGTGAGATGAGCAAACGGCAGCAGGAAAAAAGTGAAGAAACCCGGCGACGGGTACTGCAAGCGGCATGTGAAGCGGTGGAGACGGGCGGTCTTGATGCGGTGAATATCCGCACCATTGCAAAAGACGCAGGGTATTCAATCGGCTCGGTCTACAAGCACTTTGCTGACGTGGATCAGCTCATCGTCGCGGTCAATCATCTCACGCTCATTCGAATTCGTGACGCTATGACGGAGACTTCTGAAGCGTATGCAGATCCGCTGGAGAGGCTTAAGGCGTTAGCCCAAACCTATTATCGCTTTGCACGGGGGAACACGAACCTGTGGCTTGCCTTGTTTGGGCATCATCTGCCGGATGACCAGCCTGCACCGGAAGGCCATAAGGACGAAAATGCAGCGTTGCTCACCTTGATTGGCATCGCCCTGAAAACGCTCCATCCAGAATTGGAAGGAGCGGAACTTGAAGCCCGTGTTCGAACCTGTTTTGCAGCGGTTCACGGCATTGTCGCGCTGGCGCTTGAAAACAGGTTTGTCAGTTTGAGCGATGAGGTTTTGGAGAAAGAGCTGGATTTTGCAGTCAGTAAATTGGTGGCCAAATAATATCAGCCTTCAAAGATAAGAACCCAATTGATGGTTGGAATACCAAGGGGCCGGAATGCCAGCCCCTTGTTTTGATCAGTTAAACGGTACCACCGAGTGAGCCTTCAAGCGCGACCATTTCCTGCCCGCCGGCCATCATGTCTTGCAGCTCCTCCGGGGTGATTTGTCCCCGTTGAGCTGTTCCCAAGGTCTGGCCACGGTTCAAAACCGTGAAGCGGTCGCCCACAGCCATTGCGTGGCGAACGTTGTGGGTGATGAACACAACAGCAATGTCTTGCTTGCGAACCTTGTCGATGGTTGCCAACACGTTGGCCGTCTGGCGCACACCAAGCGCAGAGGTTGGCTCATCAAGGATGAGCACCTTTGCTCCGAAATGAACGGCGCGGGCAATGGCGACCGTCTGGCGTTCACCGCCGGACAATGTTCCAACGGCTTGATCCGGGCCGCGCAAGTTAATGCCCATCTTGCGCATTTCTTCCATGGTGATCTTGTTGGCATAGTCATGATCGAATAAATTGAAGCCTAGGACCTTCTTCACCGGCTCATTGCCCATGAAGAAATTCCGGCTGACCGACATCAACGGGATCATGGCCAAATGCTGGTGCACCGTGGCAATCCCGGCATCCATCGCATCGCGTGGGCTTTCGAAGTTCATTGGGCGACCGCCGAACAGAATTTCTCCATTCGTAGGCTTGTGAACGCCTGACATGGTCTTAATGAACGTCGACTTTCCAGCGCCGTTGTCGCCAAGGAGACAATGACACTCACCCGGGTAAACCTCGATGGAGACACCTGCCAGTGCAATCACACTGCCAAAGTGCTTCTCGATGTTTTGCATCCGGATGATTGGTTCGTGGGTTGACCGCGTGTTCATCTTAGCGCTCCCCCGTAATGATGCGTCGGATATAGGTGTTCAGGATCACGGCAGCGAGAAGGATGATGCCGAGGAAGACCCGGAACAGGCTCGATTCCACGCCTGCAAAGAACAGTCCCTGCTGAACGACACCAAAGATGAGAGCCCCAAGAGCAGCCCCCAGGACGGAGCCATAGCCGCCGGTCAGCAATGCGCCGCCGATAACAACTGCGATGATCGCCTCAAATTCCTTCAACAGACCGCGGTCCGCACCGGCTGAGCCGAACTCCATGACCTGACAAGTGGCAAAGACCGTTGCGCAAAAGGCTGTGAAAACGAACATGAGGATCTTCACGCGGTTCACCGGAACACCGGAGTTGCGCGCTGCCTCTGCATCGCCGCCTGATGCGAAAATCCAGTTTCCGAAACGTGTTTTGGTCAAAAGGATATGACCAAAGATGACAAGTGCGATGGCCCATACAATGAGCATTGGAACGCCATCAACGACGGGTTGGCCAGCTCGCGAGCCACGCTCAAACACGTCAATCACACCGATATCGCCGAGCCATTGGAAAAGCGGTTGGCCGATCTTGCCGCCAAAAATCGGTGCGAGCCAATCACCTTCAGCAGCGTCGCGGATGCCGCCAATGATTGTTTTGCGCTCAATTGTCTGCGGGATGAAGATTGTGAAACCGCGCAGAATGAACAGAAACGCCAGTGTGACGATGAAGCTTGGGAGACCGGTTTTGACGACGATCCACCCATTCAGGGCGCCAATGGCCATGCAAATGGCGAAGGTGGTGAGAATTGTCAGCCACATCGGCCAACCCAGAACAACGCCGAAAACTGCGACCATCATTCCGGCAAAGCCGATCATCGAACCGACGGAGAGGTCAAACTCCCCGGCAATCATCAAAAGACAAGCACCAACAGCGATAATCATGAACTGCGCAGAAACAAGTGACCAGTTCAAGACACCTTGAGAGGCGAACATGCCGCTGTCAGATGCAAAAAGCAGAAAGAGAACAAAGACCGCAATCGTGCCGACGATGCCGCCGAGCTCCGGACGGATGAGCGCCTTTCTAAGCGGAGATATCTCCTTGATACGCTCGTCGGTTTGTGCCGTATCGACCATAATCCTCCCCATGGTCAGTGCACCGAAGGTCGCCGCGCATCAAGGCGCAGGGACTGCAGTCTCCGGGGCGTTTGAATTGATTGGGTTCGAACGTTGAGGCGGGATAAATCAAGCCTAAGTAGTTCGAATATAAAAGGCGGACGGTCAGGTTGACCGCCCGCTTTAAACTCAGCTTAGCGGTATTCGCCAGCGAATTTTTCAACTTTGGTCAAGCCGTCCTTGGTAACGAAGCCTGGGCCAGAGTTGATGTTGTTACCCGGAAGAACACCGTAGCGATCCCAGTTGGCGAGAATCACAACTGGCAGGTAAGCTTGCAGGAACGGTTGCTGGTCGATGCCCCAGTTGATGGTGCCGTCCTTGATGCCCTTTACGATTTCTTCGCCAAGGTCAAAAGTTCCGAAGTGAATGGAACCAGCCATGCCGTTTTCTTTCAGAGCCGCGATGGTCGGGTCTGCGGAAACCGGGCCGAGTGTCAGGATGCCATCAACGTCTTGATTGGCTGACAGGTAAGCCAGAACCTTGTTCTTGATTTCAGATGGATCTGTACCAGAATCCATCATTGCATCGCCAAGGTCAATGCCCAGACCGTCAGCGTAACCGCGGCAACGCTCACCAACGGTTGGCTGTTGGATGGCATGGTTGACACAAAGGAATTTCGTGACGCCTTCGCCCTTTGCACGCAGACCTGCGGCGAAACCTGCATCGTATTCAGGCTGGCCAACATACATCAGCGCGCCGACTTCACGAGCTTGATCCGGTGTGCCGGTGTTCATGATGATAACGTCGATGCCCTGATCAACAGCGTTTGTGATCGGGCCTTTCAGAACGTCATAATCTGCCAGCGTTGTGATGATCCCGTCCGGAGAAGAGGCGGCTGCCTGTTCAATGATACGAGCCATGTCGGCAATGTCGCCAGTCGGCGGGTTGCGATATTCAACTTCAGCGCCGACTTGTTCACCGGCAAGTGCGATGCCGTTCTTGATGGTGTTCCACCAAGTGTCGCTGTCCGGAGCGTGGCTAACCAGAATGTATTTTTCGCCTTCAGCTGATGCGGAAGATGTGGCCATCATTGGTGCTGCAACAACGACAGCTGCCATCAAAAGCGCCTTCAGTGTAGATTTCATTCGTTCCTCCCAGGAATCTTCCACTCTCATGGATAAAGAGGGCATGGCTGCTCTCTCCCCTAGAGGAAAACACGGACTCAGAAATTTTGCAACCGGTTGCAAAACTGTTTTTTCATTTTCATAATGCCAAGGGTGGAACAAAAGGGTATTGAAGGCGCCTTAGTGAAGCATAAGGGCAAGTGACAGATGGCAGCGACCTTGAAGGATGTGGCGGAACTTGCGGGCGTTTCACGCTCTGCAGTCTCGCGCACATTTACTGACGGCGCTTCTGTATCGGCCAAGACGCGCCGCAAGGTGGAAAAGGCAGCTCTGGAGCTCGGTTATCGCCCAAATTATCTCGCGAGGAGTCTGACGACACGGCGTACCAGCTTGATTGGCCTCGTATCGAACAACTTTCACAATCCCATTTTCCTGGAAGTGTTTGATCAATTCACGCGCAAACTTCAGGAAAGTGGCTTGCGGCCATTGCTGGTCAATCTGCCCGATGAGCTGGACCCAGAGCATTCCGTTCAGATGTTGCGCCAATATTCCGTCGATGGTGTGGTCGTGGCCTCGTCAACACTACCTCCCAGTTTCTCCAAGGCATTCAAGGACGCTGGGGTTCCTGTTGTGAACAGTTTTGGCCGGTATTCCACTGCGCCGGATGTGCATGTGGTTGGCATCGATAACGTGGAGTGTGGGAGGTTGGCAGCGCGCGAACTGCTGCAGCGCGGCTACAGGTCAGTTGCTTTTCTAGGCGGTCCGGAAAGCGCGACTTCGACACAGGATCGCTATAAGGGATTTGTCGAAATTCTTTCAAAAGAAGCGGACATAACGCTCAAGCATAGCTTTGCACGTGCTTATTCCTTTGAGGCGGGGCGTGAGGAAATGCAGCGCCTTATCGATGCTGGAGATTTGGCAGAAGCCTATTTTTGCGGCGATGATGTTCTCTCCATTGGCGTCATGAGTGCGATCTCTGACGCTGGCCTCAAGGTGCCGGCAGATGTTGGTATCATCGGTCTCAACGACATGGAGATGGCGGGCTGGCAAAACATAAATTTGACCACGATCCGCCAACCTGTTCAGCAGATTATCAACTCCTCTGTTGAGTTGATTGTGTCCATGCTGGATGAGCCGAACAGGTATCCAGAGACCCGGATCTTTCCCTGTCAAATTGTTGAAAGGGGAACCCTGCGCCCCCGCATCGAGAGCGCAGTGTCCTGATTTGATTTATCGGAACATGGGTGGTCTTGCGTCCACCCACTTGCCATCCATTTTGCCCGAATCAGCCACAGCGAATACAGCAGCCATGGAACGCAAGCCATCTTCCGCACGCGGATAAAGGTCAGCGGCAGGGTCCATCGCGCGGCCTTCCTTTTCAGCCCGTATGGCTTCAGCCAAGTCCTTGTAGATGTTGGCGAAAGCCAGCGGCATTCCTTCTGCGTGACCGATGGTGACACGAGTGGTCCGGTCAGCTTCCGGCGAGAGGTTTGCCTCGCCGCGCTCAATCGTTTGCAGGCGACCGTTGAGCGGCATCCAGAACAATTGGTTTGGTTGTTCCTGAGACCAACGCAAACCGCCCTTTTCACCGAAAACCTGTAAGGTCAGGCCATGCTGGCGTCCAATGGCGACAGAAGAGGTCCACAAACGACCAACAGCTCCGCCGTCCATGCGGAAGTTGACCATCGCATCGTCCTCCAGCTCCCGGCTGGCTATGCAGGATACAGTGTCGGCGCTCAGGCTTTCCACCTCTTGGCCGGTCACGAAGGACGCCATGTGCAGGGCATGAATTCCGCAATCAGCAAACTGTGCGGAGACACCAGCTTGCTTCGGATCATACCGCCAACGAACACGTGGGTTGTCGGCATCTGCTGCATCAGCATGGTGACCATGCGCAAATTCTGCTTTGACGAGGCGAATTTTTCCGAGATCGCCGCGTGTAACCATTGCCTTCATATGTCGGACCAGCGAGTAGCCTGAATAGCCATAGTTCACGGCGCAGATTGTGCCTGTGGACTTTGCAAGTTTGACGATTTCTTCGCCTTCTTCGACCGTCATGGTCATCGGCTTTTCGCAAAGCACATGAAATCCGGCTTCCAGGAAGGCCTTGGTGATTTCGAAATGCGTTGCATTGGGTGTGGCGACGGTTACGAGATCGACCCGGTCGTCACGACCCTTTTCACCTTCAAGCATTTCTTGCCAGTTGCCATAAGAACGGTCCGCAGAAAGGCCCAGTTTTTGGCCATAGGCGCGGCCTTCTTCCGGACGGTGGTCCAAAGCGCCAGCGGCGAAGGCGAATTCACCGTCGAGACCAGCTCCAAGTCGGTGCGCTGGGCCAATCTGGCTGCCTTCACCGCCGCCAATCATTCCCCAATTCAATCGAGACATACTGTGTGTTCCTATTTGAAGCCGATTGATTCCAGATAAAGCCGATTGGCCTTCGCATCATCCATGGGCGAAACATCAAGCGTTGGGTCGCAGTCCTGTTCGACCGTGCACCAGCCCTCAAAATTGTTGTCCAATAGGATTTGGCGGACTTGTGGGAAATCTACGTCGCCGTCTCCAAGGTTACAGAAAATCCCCTGACCACAAGCGTCATAGAAACCGGTGCGGTTTTCAATGACATCAGCTTTCACCTTCGGATCGATGTCCTTGAAATGCATGTAGGAGATGCGGCCAATGTGCTTTTTCATAAACGCGACAGGATCAAAACCTGCATAGGAATGGTGGCCTGTGTCGAAGCAGATTTTCAGGATTTTTTCGTCGATCTCATTAAGAAGGCGTTCCAATTCAGGTTCGAAATCCATGAAACCGGCCGCGTGAGCATGCATGCCAACGGTCAGGCCATATTCCTCTGCACCGATCCGTGCGGCCTCGGCAATACGATCGCGGTAAGCGGACCATTCGGCCTGATCCATCTGCTCGGCTTCATTGACCCGTCCTGCAGTTGGAGCGCGGCGGGGTGAAATGGAATCGATCAGAACCAAATGCTTCGCACCATGAGCCACGAGCGCCTTACAGGTGCGCACTGTGCCATCCAGTACATTGTCCCAAGCTTGCGGGTCATGGAACGGGCGGAAAACAACGCCTCCAATCAGTTCCAGATCATGTTCTGCCAAGGCATCACGCAAAACGGCAGGATCTTCGGGCATAAAACCGACCGGGCCAAGTTCAATGCCCTTATAGCCAGCTTCGGCGCACTCCTTCAAAACGGTTTTCCAAGCAGGGTTTCTCGGATCATCCGGAAACTCAACGCCCCAGGAACAGGGCGCATTACCGATGCGGATGCTCATGGTTTGAGCCTTTCAGACAGTCAGTTGGTTGTTCGCAACTTGGTTACAGGGTTTGCCACGACTTCGATTTGGAAGATGCCATGGCTGTTTCAACGATGCGCTTGACGTCAAGGCCATCGCGGAATGTCGGCCAAACCGGCTCGCCGGTTTCGATTGCGTTGAGGAAATCCTTGGCCTCTATGATGATTTGGTCCTGATAGCCGGTCCCGTGTCCTGGGCCCTGACAGAACGGTAGATAATCAGGGTGGGCAGGGCCTGTCAGGATCTTGCGGAAACCACGTTCGACTTCCAGGTCGCTCATCCGGTAGAGCCAAATGGCATTTTGGTCTTCTTGATCAAACCGGATTGCACCTTTTGTGCCAGTGATCTCGTAGGCGTAACCCATTTTCCGGCCCGTCGCGATGCGGCTGAAATACATCTGCCCCATTGCGCCTGACTTGAAACGCACCATCATTTGTCCATGGTCGTCATTGGTGACTTTCCCGCCGGGGCGGTCCTCGTGGACGCATTCGACTTCGGCGATCAGCTTGTCAATCGGCCCAATCAGGGCGAGGGCAGCGTTGATCATATGAGGTGCAAGATCACCCATTGTTCCATTCGCATCGCCATCTGTCCGCCAGGTGGCTGGGGCCTCGGGATCGGCATAGAAGTCTTCCGTGTGCTCGCCGCGAAACCAGGTGACATCCCCTATTTCACCATCGGCAATCAGTTGACGAGCGTATTGGCTGGCAGGCGTCCGTATGTAGTTATAAGCCACCATATTGGCGCAGCCGCTTTTCTCGGCGGCTTCTGTCATCGCTATGGCGTCTTCCAGTGTCGCGCCCAAGGGTTTTTCGCATAGGACGGGTTTGCCAAGCGCAAAGGCTGCCTCAGCAATGTCCCGATGCAGCGCCTGAGGTGTAGCAATGACAATGGCTTCCACTATCGGATCGTTGACCAACTCTTTCCAGTCATGCGTGGCGCGTTGAAAGCCGAAGGTAGTCCTGTAGCCTTCCGCGGACGCAGGGGAGCTGGCGCAGATCATTTCAAGGCGAGGGCGAAGTTTGGTGCCGAAGACGGCGCCAACGGAGGCCATGGCAACAGAGTGGGCCTTGCCCATATAGCCGCCACCAAGGATTCCAATGCCAATTTCAGTCATTTCCGCCCAATCCCGAATTTTGATTTGCAACCGGTTGCAAAATTTGTATCTTGAGAACCGAGATCGCGCAAGCGGCAATCGACAATGTCAAGCGTGACAAGCTTGAACGGGAGGCTTCAGGATGAACGACACGACGGTCCGTCTAACGACCGCGCAGGCCATCATTCGCTATCTTGAAAACCAGTATATCGAGATCGATGGCACTGAATATCGTGTATGCGGCGGTGGCTTTGGCATATTCGGCCACGGCAATGTGACCTGCCTTGGCGAGGCGCTTAACACTGTGCGCGAGGAACTGCCACTTTATCGTGGTCAGAACGAGCAGAGTATGGGCTTTGCGGCTGCTGCCTATGCCAAGCAATGGCTGCGCCAGCGCTTCATGTTTTGCACCGCAAGTGCGGGGCCGGGAACATCCAATCTTTTGACATCTGCGGCCCTTGCGCATGCCAACCGGCTGCCGATGCTGCTTTTGTGCGGGGATGCCTTCCTGACTCGCCTGCCGGACCCGGTTCTGCAGCAGTTGGAACACTACAACAATCCGACCCTCGGCGTGAATGATGCCTTCAAGGCCGTTAGCCGTTATTGGGATCGCATTACTCACCCAGCGCAAGTGATCCAGTCCCTTCCGGCGGCTCTTGCTACGATGCTTGATCCTGCTGATTGCGGTCCTGCATTCCTCGGTTTGCCGCAGGATGTTCAGGGTTGGACCTATGATTTTCCGGAAGCTTTCTTTGAGAAGAAGGTCCATCGCATCCGCCGTGTAACGCCGGATACGGACGAAGTTCTCGACGCGGTCAAGCTGCTTCGGACTGCCAAGCGTCCGATGATTATTGCAGGTGGCGGTGTGCAATACAGCCGAGCGGTGAAGGAAGTGCACGAGTTCGCCGAACAGCATGACATTCCGGTGGTGGAGACCATCGCAGGACGCGCCAACATGTTGGCTGGCCATTCGCTTAACATCGGGCCAATAGGCGTAACCGGGTCAAACAGCGCGAATGCGATTGCCGAAGAAGCGGATGTTATCTTGGCGGTCGGGACGCGTCTTCAGGATTTCACAACGGGATCGTGGACAGCGTTTTCCAAAGATGCCCGGTTCATTTCGCTCAATGCGGCCCGGCATGATGCTGGCAAACACATGTCTCTGCCGGTCGTGGGAGATGCAAAGCTGAGCCTTCTCGCTCTTGCCGACAAGATGTCGGAGTACAAAGCCCCGGCGGAGTGGGTGAACAAAGCCCAGGCAGAACGTAAGGCATGGGTTGCCTACGTGGCGGACAACGTTTCCCACGGCAACAATCGCCCTAACTCCTATGCGCAGGCGATTGGTGTCGTGAACGAGCTGTGTGATCCGCGCGACCGGGTTGTGGCTGCAGCAGGGGGGCTTCCAGCGGAAGTCACGGCCAACTGGCGGACGCTTGATATAGGCACAGTCGATGTCGAATTCGGCTTTTCCTGCATGGGCTATGAAATCGCTGGTGGCTGGGGCGCGCGTATCGCGCAGGCTGAACGTGAGCCGGGGTCTGACACGATCGTCTTCACCGGTGATGGCTCCTATCTGTTGATGAACTCCGACATTTATTCATCGGTTCTCTCGGCCAAAAAGCTGATCATTCTCGTTTTGGACAATGGCGGCTTTGCGGTCATCAATAAGCTGCAGAACAATACGGGCAACGAAAGCTTCAACAATCTGATTGCGGATTGCCCAACCGTTCCGGAGGCCTTTACGGTCGACTTTGAGGCTCACGCCCGGTCCATGGGGGCGATTGCCGAGACAGTTGCTAATCCCGCCGAGCTTGGAGAGGCGTTCAAGCGGGCAAAGGCAGCTGATCGCACCTATGTGATCTGCATGCAGGTCGATGCCTATGAAGGTTGGACCAAAGAAGGTCACACATGGTGGGAAGTTGGAACTCCGCACATCACCGATGATCCGAAGGTTCGTGAGGCTCATGAGGCCTGGGAAGCAACCCGTGAAAAACAGCGTCGGGGTGTCTGATGCTTCTCGACGCAATTGCCAAAAACAACTTCGTGATCGTCGGACGCGCCGGGATCGATTTTTACACGGATGCCGGAGTGCGCGCCGAAGACGCTGACACCGTCAGTGTGGGCCTTGGTGGCTCTGCGGCCAATATCGGAGCGGGAATTTGCAAGCTTGGTGGCAAGGCCGCGCTCGTAACCCGTGTCTCCGATGACAGCGTTGGCAGCTACTGCATCGGCCAGTTGAAGCGCTATGGCGTTGATGCAAACCACGTCACGCCGGTTGGCGGCGAGTATCGCAATTCGCTCGCCTTCTATGAATCTGTGGTCGAGGGGCACCGCAATGTCATTTACCGGAACGGCGCTGCCGATTTCCAGATGGATGAAGCGGATGTGTCCCGGGTCGATTACAGCCGCTATTCGGCGATGATCACGGCAGGCACCGTCTTTGCGGCAGAACCGTCGCGGTCCGCAACCTTCAAGGCGTTCGAGCTGGCAAAGGCGGCCAACCTTCCGATCATCTTTGACGTCGACTATCGCCCTTATTCCTGGCCTTCAGCGGAAGTTGCTGCCGAAGTTCTCTCCCGTGCCGCCAGCCAGTGCGACATGATTGTCGGCAATGACGTTGAGTTCGGTTTCATGGCCGGCGACTACGACAAGGGGCTGGAAAAGGCGCGCGAACTTGCTGCAACCACCGCAGCCCTTGTCATCTACAAGATGGGCGAAGAGGGCGCGATCACGATCATGGGCGGTGAGGAAATCCGCACCGGTATTTACTCGGTCGAAGCGCTCAAGCCCAACGGGGCAGGCGACAGCTTCATGAGCGGGCTTTTGACCTCCATCGCCGACGGGTTCAGCCTAAAGGAAGCTGTGCTTCGAGGGTCTGCCTGCGCGTCTATCGTAGTTGGTTCTGTCGGCTGCGCGCCAGCCATGCCCACCCGTCCCGAACTTGAGGCCTTTCTGGCTTCCCATCCCGGTCCCACCCATTCCTGAAAGGCAGCCCTATGCATATCGCTCCGCACGACAACCAGAACAAGCCGATCGTGGACGCCGAGAATGCCCTCGTCCCGCTCAATTACTTCAACATCGTCAAGCTGAAGAAGGGCGAAGCATTCGAATATCAGGTGCCGGGCTATGAGACCTGCGTTGTTCCGGCGACAGGAACCGTGTCAGTCGAGGTTGAGGGCGTTACCTTCGACAAGCTCGGCAATCGCGGTGTGGACGTGTGGGATGGGGAGCCGGAAGGCGTATATGTGCCGGTTGGCGCCAAGGTGACGATTGTCTGCCAGTCGGACGAGACTGAAACGTTTATTGCCGGGGCCAAGTACGACAAGGTTCTCGATCCGTTTGATGTTCGCGTGGCGGAAATCGATCTGGTCCAGTATGGCTCGGACGACACCAAGACCCACCGCAAGATCAAGCACATTCTCGGTCAAAAGCAGCATGGCAAGGTTGGTCGTCTTCTGGTCAGCGAGCTGTACACGGTCGGGCAGGGCGGCTGGTCGGGGTTTCCGGCGCATAAGCACGATACAGACCGCCTTCCAGATGAAACCCGGCATGACGAGACCTACAATTTCCGCTTCCGTCCGAAGCATGGCTCTGGTGTGCAGATCCTGCAGCGGGAAGAAGGCAAGCCGGGCGATGCCTACCAGCTGATGGATGGCTCCACGATCATGATCGACAAGGGGTACCACCCGTGTGCCGTGATGCCGGGCTATGAAATGTACTATTTCACCATTTTGGGCGGCCTTAGCCAGCGTTCGCTTGTTCAGTATTTTCAGCCGACCCACGCCTATCAGATCGAAACGATCCCGGGCATCAAGGACATGGTGGCGAAGTTCAAATGACCCTTGCGACGCTCTCGCAGGTTTTGCAGCCCGCTTTGACGAATGGCTATGCGGTAGCCGGGCTGGTAACACTGGGCTGGGAAGACATGCGGGCCTATGTGGCCGCAGCTGAGGCTGAAGGGGTGCCGGTCATTCTGCAGGCCGGGCCTAGCTGCCGCGAGCACACGCCGCTGCCAATACTCGGCAAGATGTTCCGCCATCTTGCCGACGGCGCAAGCGTGCCGGTCGTTGCTCACCTTGATCACGGCTACACGTTCGAGGAGTGCAAGGAAGCGCTCGACAGCGGCTTCACGTCGCTGATGTTTGACGGCTCTCGCAAACCGCTTTCGCAGAATATCGACGAAACGGCCCGGATTGCGGAAATGGCGCATTCGGCTGGCATTTCCTGCGAAGGTGAAATTGGTTTTGTCGGCTACGCGACAGGCGCAGCCTCGGAGGGAACCGATCCGGAAGAGGCCGCAAAATTTGCTGACGAGACCGGAGTGGACGCGATGGCGATTTCCGTCGGCAATGTCCACCTACAGGAAAACAAGGAGGGTGGTCTCGACGAGGTTCGCATTCGCGCGATTGAAGCCGTGACCAAGGTGCCGCTTGTCATTCATGGCGGGTCCGGTGTTCCTGTTGCGCAGCGACAGCACCTCGCGGCGACCTCGCGGATCTGCAAGTTCAATATCGGAACGGAACTCCGAAAGGCATTCGGATCGGCTCTGCGGGACGCGGTGAACCGTGATCCTGCCCGGTTTGACAGGGTGACGATCCTCAAGGAAACACATGATCCGCTGGTGGAGGCGACACGCCGTGTCCTTCAGGCTTTTGGCGGTTCGCAAAAGGGGTAGATGATGGTCAATATCGGTTTGCTAGGCTGCGGGCGTATCGGGCAGGTTCATGCCGGGTCTATTGCTTCCCTGCGCTCTGCGCGTCTCGTTGCCGTTGCAGATGCCTTTCCTGATCCGGCAGAAGCTTTGGCGGCTCAGCGCGGTGCTGAGGTCCGCTCCGCTGATGCCATCCTGACATCCACTGATATAGATGCGGTGATCATCGGAACTCCGACGGACACCCACTACGATCTCATCCACACGGCAGCGCAGAACGGCAAGGCGATCTTTTGCGAAAAGCCTGTCGATATGTCAGCAGATCGAATTCGCGATTGCATGAAGGCGGTCTCCGAGGCGGGCGTTGCCTTTTTAACCGCGTTCAATCGCCGGTTTGATCCCAACTTTGCCAATGTTCAAAATAGGATTGCAGGTGGCGAGATTGGTGATGTGGAAATCGTGACGATCCTGTCACGTGATCCGTCGCCTCCACCGGTCAGCTATATCAAGAGCTCCGGCGGCATCTTTCGGGATATGATGATCCATGATTTGGATATGGCGCGGTTCCTCCTCGGTGAAGAGCCAGTTCAGGTGTATGCGGTCGGATCTGCTCTGGTTGACCCGGAAATCGGCAAGGCTGGAGACGTTGATACGGCTGCAGTGACCTTGACCACTGCAAGTGGCAAGATCTGCCAGATTTCCAACTCGCGCCGTGCCTCCTATGGTTATGACCAGCGTCTCGAAGTTCATGGTTCTCAGGGCATGCTTCGTGCGGCCAATATGCTCGATAACACAGTTGAAATGGCTGGACCGAAGGGCTTTCAGGCAGCTCCCGCAAAGCACTTCTTTCTTGAGCGTTATGAGGCAGCCTATCTCGCCGAGATGCGCCATTTTGTGGAGTGTCTTGAGGCAGGTCGCACGCCGTCCCCGAGCATCGAGGATGGCTTGCGTGCCCAGTTGCTCGCGGATGCGGCAACCCTGTCCTATTCCAGCGGCAAGCCGGTTAGCGTCTGAAAAGACAAAAAGTAGCACGTCTTTCCTGTTTGATCAGGAAAGACGTGCCGGCTGATATTTCACCCGGCGGATCGGAATTGAAGATTCGATCGAGGCAACGCCGCGAATTTTCGTCAGGCGGCGTGTCAGAAAACTCTCATATTCATTGAGATCGCGCACAGCGACGCGCAATAGATAGTTCGCGCTGAAAAACCCCTTAACTGATTGAAGAGTATGGATACCCATTGGGTTTTGGATGTGTGAATATGCCGGTTAGTTGATCCGAAGCACGCATTTTCTGGCATATTCTCATGAGACCTTCAAAACGCAACAAACGGTGTGGCGATCTGTTCAAGGAACGCCTGGCCGCAATCATCGATATGAACCATTCGTTGGTGCGGCTGTCTGGTCTGATGCCTTGGGATGAATTTGATGCGGAGTTCGGCAGGCATTATCGCCCCTTGGGACGACCGGCCAAACCAACGCGTCTGATGGCCGGGCTGCACTTTCTCAAGCACATGTACGATCTTTCCGATGAAGAGACGGTTGAGCGTTGGGTTGAAAACCCCTACTGGCAGTCTTTCTGCGGTTTTGAGTTTTTCCAGCACCAATTCCCCATTGATCCCTCAACCATGACCCGCTGGCGCAAACGGATTGGTCCTGAGGGAATGGAAAAGCTTCTTTCTGCTACGGTAGGTGTTGCGATTGAGAGCGGGACGATCAAGAAGAGCAGCCTTGAGCGGGTCTTGGTTGATACGACCGTTCAACCCAAAGCCATTGCCCATCCCACCGATAGCCGTCTTTATCACAAGGCCTTGCAGCTTCTGGTGCGCCAGGCCAAGAGGGCCGGCATCATCTTGCGTCGCAGCCATACCAGAGTTGCCAAAAAGGCGGCCTTGATGGCGGGCCGTTATGCCCATGCCAAACAGTTCAAGCGGATGCGCCGGGAACTCAAAAAGCTGAAGACCTATCTGGGCCGGGTCTATCGCGACATCTCCCGCAAGATCGCAGGCAACGAAGGTCTTGAGCACCGGTTCTCCCGTCTGCTGGGACTGGTGGAGCGGCTTCTGGCCCAGACCCCCAAGGACAAAAACAAGATTTATTCCATGCATGCGCCGGAAGTGGCCTGTATTGCCAAGGGCAAGGCGCGAACACCTTACGAGTTCGGGGCCAAGGTTGGCATTGCCACGACCAATCGGGAAGGATTGGTTCTTGCGGCGAGGGCTTTTGAGGGCAATCCCTATGATGGGCACACCTTGAATGACACCATCAGTCAGGCTGAGAAAGTCTGCGGCACCAAAGCTGAGCGTGTCTATGTGGACCGTGGCTATCGGGGGCATGATTATGAGGGCGACGCCAAGGTCATGATCTCCGGCCAGAAGCGCGGGCTGACGGCACAGATGAAGCGTGAGCTGAAACGACGATCAGCGATCGAGGCCACCATCGGCCACATGAAAACAGATGGACGACTTGACCGGAACTTCCTCAATGGCAAAAATGGCGATGCCATCAACGCCCTGCTGGCCGCAGCCGGTCATAACCTGCGTCTGATCCTCAATGCACTGATCATTTTGCTGCTCTGGATCACAAACCCCATCCCCAAACCGGTCAAATCGAATATTTGCGTATTGCTTCGGCCACGCGCAACATCAATGGCTTAGACGTTGTTCAGGGCGGACTAGATAGTCGAAGCTGCCCGTCATGAGCCAGCAATCGACCACTTCCGGGCATTTCGAAAGTTCCTGCTCAAAGGTCACAAGCTTGTTGTCGACCTGCTGATCGAGCTTGACGGAAACGAAGATACTGACCCCGAACCCCATCGCCGCTTCGTCAATGCGTGCGCTGTAGCCGGTGATGTAACCGTCTGCTTCCAGCTTTCTGATCCGCCTCGCGCAGGGGGATGGCGACAGGCCGATCCGCTCGCTCAGTTGCTGATGAGTCAAACGGGCATCAGTTAGCAGCTCTTTCAGGATTTTGTGGTCGATAGTGTCAAGGCTCGTCGTCATTGTAATCGATATCGCTACAGATTTAAAATTTGACGCTGGAAATTTGCGCCAAGTGTATGGATGCCTAGCGGAATTGGGTGAAAAAACCAAGGTACCTGCGGTACTCTCATAAAAACTGAGGATCGCTGGCCATGACTGAAACCATTCACCACCTGAAGACCATTGAGCAACGGCTTTTGTGGCTGTCGCATTGGATGATTCATAACGCCAACCACATCCGCCCGAAGGTGGACGGGATCAAGATTGGCGGGCATCAAGCAAGTTCCGCTTCAATGGTGTCGATCATGACAGCGCTCTATTTTTCGGCGCTCCGGCCAGAAGACAGGGTTGCGGTGAAACCGCATGCGTCTCCGATCTTTCATGCCATGCAATATCTGATGGGCAACCTCAGCCGCGAGAAGATGGAAAACTTCCGCGGGTTCGGCGGTGTTCAATCCTATCCGTCGCGCACAAAGGATGTCGATGACGTGGATTTTTCGACCGGTTCCGTTGGTCTCGGTGTAGCGATCACGTCCTTTGCCTCGATCATTCAGGATTACATTCACGCCAAGTCATGGGGCGATGACATTCCGACAGGGCGAATGGTTGCTCTTGTCGGGGACGCAGAGCTGGACGAGGGCAACGTCTATGAGGCGTTGCAGGAAGGCTGGAAGAACGATCTGCGGAACTGCTGGTGGATCATCGACTATAACCGCCAATCTCTTGACGGGATCGTCCGCGAAGGTCTGTTTGATCGTGTCGAAAAGATCTTTGATGCCTTTGGCTGGGATGTAGTTCGGGTAAAACACGGTGTCCTGCAGCGTGCGGCCTTCAAGGAGCCGGGCGGGGATAAACTCCGTCAGTGGATCGATGCCTGTTCCAATCAGGATTACTCCGCCCTGACTTTCATGGGTGGTGCCGTTTGGCGTAAGCGACTGATGGATGATCTGGGCGATCAGGGTGATGTCACTGCGTTGTTGGATCGGCGCAGTGATGACGAACTGGCGGACCTCATGGAAAATCTTGGCGGCAATTGCACCGAGACCATGGCGGAAACCTTTGCTTCCATCGAGCATGACCGTCCGACCTGTTTCCTCGCCTATACGGTCAAGGGATGGGGCACGCCGATCGCCGGACACAAGGATAATCACGGCGGGCTGATGAACAGCACCCAGATGGCCGAATGGCAAAAGCATATGGGCGTTGCGGAAGGCGCGGAGTGGGAGCCCTTCGCAACGGTTGAAAATGTTGTGGCGCTCAAAACGTTTGTGGATCAGGTGCCGTTTTTCTCAAAAGGCGCGCGCCGTTATCACGATGCTGCGGTCGATGTTCCGGCCATTGCGGCGCCGAAGGGAACTGAGCTGTCGACACAGATGGCTTTCGGCAAAATCCTCGATGACCTGTCCAAGGGCTCAAGCACTTTGGCTGAGCGGATCGTGACGAGCTCGCCGGATGTGACCGGGACGACTAATCTCGGGCCGTGGGTCAACCGGCGGAAGCTTTTCGCACGGACCGAGCAGTCTGATGCCTTCATCGAAAATCGAATTCCTTCGACGGCTAAATGGGAGTTCACACCGCAAGGCCAGCATATCGAGCTTGGCATTGCGGAAATGAACCTGTTCCTGTTGCTCGGGGCGGCAGGCCTATCTCATTCCCTGTTTGGCAAACGGCTTATTCCGATCGGGACGGTCTATGATCCCTTTGTCTGTCGTGGTCTCGATGCCTTGAATTATGCCTGCTATCAGGACGCCCGTTTCATGATTGTTGGCACGCCGTCCGGCGTGACGCTGTCCCCGGAAGGGGGCGCGCATCAGTCAATCGGAACGCCGTTGATCGGGATGAGTCAGGACGGTCTTGCTGCCTTTGAGCCTGCTTTTGCCGATGAGCTGGCTGTTATCATGGAATGGGCTTTCGACTACCTACAGCGCGACGGGGAGGGGGATCCTGATGAGCGAACCTGGCTGCGGGATGAAACTGGCGGTTCGGTCTATCTTCGGTTGACCACCAATCCGATCGAGCAGCCGGGCACGCGGGCCGATGACGATTTCCGCCGAGGGGCCATTGATGGAGCCTACTGGCTGCGCAAACCCGGTCCAAACTGCGATGTGGTGCTTGCCTATCAGGGCGCAGTTGCGCCTGAGGTCATTCGCGCGGCGGGCCTGCTTTCTGACAGTCGCCGAGATGTTGGCGTGTTGGCGGTAACCTCTGCAGACCGGCTGAACGCCGGCTGGACGGCGGCCCAGCGGGCACGTTCAAGAGGCAACAAAACTGCCCTGTCGCATATTGAGCGCCTGCTTGGCGATTTGCCGACGCATTGCCAGATGATTACTGTGATCGACGGGCATCCGGCAACGCTTTCATGGCTGGGTGGGGTATGTGGCCATCGCACTATTCCGCTGGGCGTGGAGCATTTCGGCCAGACAGGCACGATCGGTGACCTCTACAGTCACTTCGGCATCGATACAGCTTCCATTTTGGAGAAAGTCAACGGACTAACGCTTGGGCGAACTGTCGGCACGCCACTTTGAGCACGCCGCATTGGATCATTAGGCGCTCATGTATTTGCGCTTGTGAACGGATCCTGTCTGGAAAAGGCGGGCAATGATAACAAGCATGAGCGCTGCTCCTGCAGCTATACCGGCTGCATATCCAAAGCCGAAAAGCATGGTTTGGCCGTTCAAGGTAAAACTGTATTCTCGGCTGACACCAAGGAACAAGAGATACCACCAGCTGATAAACAGCACGGCGAAGAGGCTGACTGCAAACGTACGCCTCAACAGGGAGGTACGGTCGAACAGCGGTCTGCCTGCATTTGCAAGGGTGCGGGGAATAGCGAAAACTTCAAAAAGTGCCGCGGTTACCATCACAGTTCCGAGCAGAGCAGCTTTGACCCATAACTTCGGATCAAAGACTTGCTCGGTGTTGGTTAGATGCAGATTGATCATCAGGCCCAGCCCGGAGACAAGGGCAAGAACGGTACCAAGCCACATCCATCGACCGAAGGCCCGGCAATGATGGGCTGCGTCAATGCTCAAGTTTCCACGTCTGACGGCTGTCAGATAAAACAGTGCTGCGAAGGAAATGGAGGCAAGGCCAAAAGTGCTGCCCAAAATGTGGGTTAAAGTCAGCAAGGTTTTCGCTGTCAACAGATTGGCCGCCATATCAAAGCCAGCCTGAATGGTTTCCGGGTTAACTTCGCAAATTTCTCCAAAAAGTGTAGCCAGACCTGTCATGCCACTTTCCATGGCAGCATCTGACTGTATGCCGGTTTGCAGGTTAGAAATGTTCGTCGGTGCAGGCACTTCAGTTCTCGGAGAAAGGCGAAGCTCCGCCAAGCCCGTTTGAGGTGCTGGTGAAGTCGCCAACCCGGCTATCTGGGGCATTCTTTCACTGCCTGGGCGAACAAAGAAACCTTGTTCCAGCCCAGTCTCCGCAACCACAGAAACGAACTGCTGTCCTAAGTGCTTCTGCCAAGTGCCATAAAGCGCAGAGACCCCACTAACCACGGCAATCAGGAGGCCGACGGCAAGCACAAATCCAAAAGCGCCCGAAAGTGAACGCTGAATTGGGGACTGCGTTGGGCGCATATGTCTTTTCTCTGCAGCCGTTAAGAACGTGGTTGACTAAATCTTAAACGCATTCTCGAGCGTAGATTTTGATATTATAAGTCAGTCAATTATTAGGGTTTTACTAAAAGTTACTCAAGGTAATTCTGTATTTAAAGTAAACGCATTTCACCTCGTGTGAGAGGTCGTAATTGGTGTGACCACGCTTCATATCGCAGCGTCAATGGGACCATTGTTGTTGTTCGAGGCTGAGAAGATCAAATATATAGGTGAGTTTATTGCGAATAATTCTAGAAATATAATAAATAATGACAATGTAAATTTTCTGAAAATATAACAAATGGTCAAATTTTTACTTTTCCATAATTAAGTTGGCGTCTTCTCGTGACCAAGGGTGAATTTAAGGTCATTTTGTAACTGGAAACGTAATAGCTGACAAAGGTCACTTTCCAGGAGTAAATCAATGCAGCGTCTAACTGGTTTGGTGAAGTTGAATTATTTTGCGCTCGTAATATTGCTAATGGCAAACATTCTGACGGGTGTGGCAAACGCGTCTGAGGACCAGTGTTCTATTACTCTGCCGTCTAGCCTTGTACTGAAAGACAGCAGTTTTACTCCGGTCAATATGTCGTTTACGCCGGTTCTCCGATTAGGTCGCGAATATCTTGGGACACTTTTGCGTTATGATGCTGATGCGAATTTGGTCCCATCATTGGCGAAGTCGTGGGCAATCGCCCCTGACAACCGGTCGATAACGTTTCAGCTTGATCGCACATGTCACTGGTCGGATGGCGCTCCGATTACAGCCAATCAGTTTAAGGCAGGATTTGAAACCCTTTTCGACCCAAGCACCTCATTCACAGCAAATGGTGGCTTTGCTCCGCTGTCGGAACTCATAAAAGGCGCGAATGCGGTCCGAAACAAGCAGGTAAGCCCGAAAATGATTGGTTTAAGGGCTTTGGATGAAGCGACGTTTGTGGTGGAGACGGAAGGGCCCGCTGACCTTTTCCTTCAAGCCCTGACTTCTCACAATTACACCCCTTTGCCGACACACTGGATCAATGCAGGGAAAATGAAATGGTCTGCTCCGGAGATCTGGCAAGTCGCAAGCGGGCCTTATGTTGTCCAAAAAGTTGACCCCAAGATGGTGGTCATGGGACGAAATCCTCACTTTTGTAAAGGTCAGGAAAAGCCACTCAAAGCTGTTCGCTATCTTCTTGATAGCCCGCGTCAGGCAACAATTGGAATGTTTCTGAACGGCGCAATCGATGGTGTGGACCGTTTCTCTCAGCGGATAGTGGCTCCGCTTTTGAAAAATGTTGATCAAATCCGCAAGTTCAAATTCACGGCCCCCGGAGGGTCACCGGATCGGGTTTATACCTATCTCTTTGTGAATTAGACTGTTCCTGAGCTGCAAGACCCTCGCATAAAGCAGGCAATTTCTCTTCTGATCGAGTATCAGTTTCTAGCCAGCGGTCCGATCATGGGAACCGAAACCCACATTCTCGATGGCTTTCTGTTGCCTGTTGAGGGGTATCGCAGTCCGGCACTCGAGTATCGTGCGACTTCCTATTCTGAGCGCGTGAAGAAAGCGCGAGTGCTGATGGAAGAAGCCGGATATAGCGAGAATAATCGACTGCAGTTAGATCTCCCATTACGTGAAAATCATGAGTTTTTCTCTTTGGGTCAGGCAATCGCCGGGATGCTCTCAAAGGGGCATTTCGATGTGCAGGCTCGCTTGGCCGGGGATGGGGAGGAGTACTACCGAAATCTGGATACACGCAACTTTGGAGTTGGGCTCTTCCTTTGGGGGACCATTTTACCCGACCCATCCATCGTGCTCAGAGGGGTGATTGATAAACGCATTACGTCACAGGATGTGCATGATGGTTATCACGACCTCTACAATCAATCTTTGCAGCAAGACACGCGAGACGATCGCTTTGCTCGCCTTTTAGAGCTTGAAAAGAAGCTTCAGGCAAACGGGCACATCATTCCGCTAACAGCTGTAACACGCACCTTCATTCTGGGAGAGGAGTACAAACTTACTGGTGGAGTGTTCCTTCAGGCTGCCAATCTTGAACCTGCAGATACAAAGGCGTGTGCTCCTTAATATGCCCAAAAAGCCGTCCCTCAGAAGGCAGATCGTTGCCAGTATTGCTTTCCAGACTGCGTTTTTGTTGACGCTGGTACTGATGATGACGGTCTATTTTGCGTCTTGGGCAACCCGCCAGGAAGTGGATGCAAACCGTGAAGTGGCGATTGAAGCGCTGAGTACCTTTGCCAAGTCACAGCTTTATTACTTCGATTACGATGCCTTGCGCGGCAGTATCGCTTCTGCGGTTCAGTCCAGTATGTTTGACGGGATCAAACTGACGGATCGCTATGATGTTCTACTCATCGAGGAAATGAAGCCAGGTGCAAATACGAAAGGAGATCCAGATCATTCAATCGCCATTTACCATGGGGATGAAACGCTCCTGGGGACGCTCAATTTCTGGAATGCACCGGTTGATTTTCATCTTGGATCCATATCCAGCATCTGGCTGTTAAACCTTCTCATCGTTTCACTGGTGTTTCTCATCAGTGTGATGCGGAGCCGACGCAAAATTGAAGACGTCATTATGGCTCCGATCAACAAATTCCTGTTTTCGATGAAGCATGAGCCGTCTGCGATTGTAGCGGACAGTTTTGAAAGTGAAGAATTTTCCGTCCTTGCCAATGGTTTCCACGAGCTTCACGTTGCACTGGAAAATGCAGCGTCGCGAGACAGCTTGACGGGTCTGCTCAATCGACGTGAATTGGATCTGGCGCTGGTTCGCGAAATTGCAATTGCCGAAAGGGAGCAGCAGAAGCTCTCTCTGCTCTTCATGGATGCTGACAAATTCAAGCTGATTAATGATACTTTTGGGCACAATATCGGTGATGAGTTTTTGCGTAATGTTACCAAACGCATTCGGGCGCTGGAGAGTGCTGACGTTTCGATCTTCAGATTTGGAGGCGATGAATTCGTTTTGCTCGTCAGGAACTGCGGCAAGCTTTGCGCTATTACTTTCGCTGAGCGCATCCACAACCTTTTTGCTCGACCCGTTTCCGTTTTAAATACACAACATGAAACAACCTTTTCGATCGGAACTGTTACCTATCCTGATGATGCCAAGACCGCGAGCTTACTGTTGGCACGGGCTGATATGGCGGTTTACGATGCCAAGCGTTCCGGGCGCCGTCGGACTATTGCCTATGATGTGGAGTTTGATCTCGCTTACTTGAAGGAAGCGCTTTTTGAACGTTCATTACGCAAGGCGTTGAAGTCGAAAAGCATATTTTTTCATAAACAACCAATCGCTCGTGTTTCCGATCTAAGCTTGTGGGCGCGAGAGGCGCTAATTCGTATCCCCTGTCTCGAAGACGGTAAGTTTGTCCCGCCGGATCAAGCGATCAACATTGCAAGCCAGTCCGGGTATCTCGGCGACTTGACTGACCTGACCTTGGCAATGGCACGTGGTCATGAAGCAGCGAAAGATGTGCCTGAATGTCTGTGTATCAATTTCTCTGCTGAACAACTCATCGATGCGTCTACATTCAAGAAGTTCTCCGATCTTGCCTCAGTCTTAAATGAGCGGGTCCGGCAAATTGTTCTCGAAGTGACAGAGGACCGTTTGATTGAGAAGCCGGAATTGATTGACCTGCTTCATGACCTGTCAAAACTCGGATACAGAATTTCTCTTGATGATTTTGGAACTGCATATTCGGCGCTTGCTTGCGTTCGGCTCTTGCCGCTTGAGATCATTAAAATCGACAAGTCGCTCTTATGGGGCGCTATGGAGGATGAGCGAGATCAACGCTTGTTCGAAGCGGCTATCAGCATCGCCAGAACGTTCGATTGTAAGGTGGTTGTAGAAGGTGTGGAGACACCAAAGCAACTGGAATACATCACAAAACTGGGTGTTGAGTTTGCGCAGGGCTATTACATTGACGACTTGTTGGCTCGGCCGACCGACACGGAAACAAAAACGCTTCCAAAACTCGCAGCTGGTGGACAGCTTTGATGGGAGCCGTTGGCTGCCCAGAATTTTATATTTGAAAACTTAGTCAAAAAATTTCAATCTGAATACCTATTCAGATTGGGTTACGTACATGTCATCGGCAAAAGTCGTCGTTGTTGGGGCCGGGATTGTCGGTGTATCTGCAGCTATCTGGTTAAGGCGCTCAGGGTTTGAGGTTACCTTGCTCGACAGAGGAGCTCCCGGAGAAGGAGCTTCTTATGGCAATGGCTGCATTCTGGCGAGTTGTTCAATCATTCCGGTCACTGGGCTGGGTCTTATACCCAATGCTCCAAAATACCTTCTTGATCCGGATTTTCCGCTTTTTTTGCGGTGGTCTTATCTGCCAAAGTTGATGCCCTGGCTTACTCGGTATTTGGCCCATGCCAATGCCGAAGATACGGCGCGTATCTCAAAAGGGTTGGTTCCAATTGTTGGTGACAGTCTGGAGCAACATCAGGCGCTGTCACGGGGGACCAGAGCAGAAAAATGGGTGCGCCCCAGCAAATACAGCTTCGTTTACAAAGACCGCGCTGCTTTTGAAAAAGACAGTTTTGCTTGGGATTTGCGCCGCGAGGCGGGTTTTAGTCCAGAGATCATTGAAGGACATGCTGTTCAAGATGCAGAGCCTATTCTGGCAAAGGACATGCAGTTCTTGGCGCGCCTCGACAATCATGGGTTCATCTTGAACCCCGGTGATTATGTCAAATCGCTTGTCACAGTTTTGGAAGACGAAGGTGGTGCCTTTGTTCAAGCTTTAGTGAAGGACTTTGATTTATCCGGCGGAGAGATTACCGCTGTCGAGACAGATCAGGGACGGTTTGAGTGCGCACGCGCGGTTCTGGCGGCGGGTGTCTGGTCTAAACAGTTGACTGACAAGCTTGGCCTCAACATTCCTCTCGAAGCAGAACGCGGCTATCACATTATCTTCAAATCGCCGAGTGAAACTCCGAACAATCCAATGATGCTGACAGCGGGCAAGTTCGTTGCAACTGCAATGGATCAAGGGCTTCGCTGTGCGGGTGTTGTGGAATTTGGAGGCTTGAGTGAGAAAAAGTCTCCTGCACCTTTGGCGCTGTTGCGCAAGAAGGTGAAATCGGTCTTTCCTAGTCTCGAAGCGGACAGTGAGGAGGAATGGCTCGGGTTTCGGCCTGCGCCAACGGACAGCTTGCCGCTGATTGGAGAGATTGGTTCATCCGGCGTCTACACCGCATTTGGCCACCATCATATTGGCCTGACAGGAGGGCCGAAGAGCGGACGCATGGTTGCTGATTTGATCGCAGATAGGCCGTCCAATCATGACATGAGTGTTTATGAACCCAAGCGGTTCATGTGAGGAGCGTGACGCTCCAAAGAAACAAAAAGTGGAGGAACTGAGTATGAAAACTGTCTACGCAAAACTGGGATTGGCTTTGGCCTGCACCGCTATGTTGTCGGGCGCTGCAATGGCTGAAAAATGGGATATGCCAATGGCATACTCGGCCACCAATTTCCATTCGGAAATGGGTGTGGTTTTTGCTGACAAGGTGCGTGAGTACACAAACGGAGATATTGATATCACCGTTCACCCGGGTGGTTCTCTGTTCAAGGGTGGTGAGATCAAGCGCGCGATCCAAACCGGTCAGGCCCCCATTGGCGAACGCTTTATGTCCGCGCACGCAAATGAAGCGCCGCTGCTTGGGTGGGATAATCTACCCTTTGTTGCCACGTCGTATGAAGCGAATGAAAAGCTCTGGCAAGCCGCCAAGGGTAAGGTCAATGACCAGCTGGCGGGCCTCAACCTCGTTACGCTTTATACTTGCCCATGGCCGGGGCAGGGTTTTTATTTCAACAAGCCGGTTGCGTCGTCCAAGGACACACAAGGCGTCAAGTTCCGCTCCTACAACACGGCAACAGCAACCTTTGCTGAAGCGCTGGGCATGATCCCGGTTCAAGTGGAAGCTGCCGAGTTGAGTCAGGCTTTGGCAACCGGTGTCGCGGAATCCTTCATCTCCTCAGGTTCCACTGGTTACGACCGGAAGGTCTGGGAGCACCTGACGCATTATTACAAGGTCAATGCGTGGCTGCCGCGCAACTATGTGATGGTGAACAAAGGGGTTTGGGAAGGCCTCGATGCTGGCACCCAAGCTGCGATCCAAAAGGCCGCGGACGAGACAGGCTCTGCTTGCGCCAAAAAGTCGGAAGAACTTGCCAACTGGTACTTCGAGCAACTCGCGTCTAACGGCATGAGTGTTGAAGACGCGTCCGATGAGTTCCGCGGTGAGCTGGAAACCATCGGAGCGAAGATGACTGCTGACTGGCTGGAAGACACCGGCGCAGACGGTCAGGCCATTCTGGATGCATATAAGGCCAACTAGTCTTCCCTGACCACTGACCCCGTCGATCTTCGACGGGGTCTTTTGACTTTCAAAAACTGGATGTGTGATTGATGAGAGACTGGCAACCGTTTCTTGGGCTGCCACTTTGGGTTTGGCTCTTTGTATTTCCAGCGGCGCTCGCCGTTTTTTGCCTTGTAAATCCGCAATTGGCCGGGAAGCTGTTGCGCCCCGTTTGGCGGGTACTTGACCGTGTCTATGTTGGTGCGGGAGTGATCGCTGCGGGCTTCATGGTCATGATCCTGCTCTTGATCGTGGGTCAGATGATCGCGCGTTGGTCGGCACTGACATTCCCCGGATCAACCGAGTATGCAGGCTATGCCATGGCGGCAACGTCCTTCTTCGCGCTTGCCTACACATTGACCCGTGGCGGGCATATTCGTGTGTCCATTTTCCTCAATCTCAATGCGCATACGCGGCTTTGGCTTGATGCCGTCGCCATGTTGCTGGCGGCCTGGATTGCCACCTATTTCGCCCGTTATGCAATCAAGACCAACATCCTTTCAGAGATGTTGAATGATCGTACGCAGGGACAAGATTATGTGCCGGAATGGCTGTTGACGTTCTTTACCATGTTTGCGAACTCGCCCGCCAAATGGGGAGAGATGTGGGCAAAGACCGGCAGTGAATGGGTCTTTACGCCGGTTTGGGTGCCTCAGCTTCCCATGTCGATTGGCACCGTGCTTCTGGCCATCGCCATTTGGGATTATCTTTATCGGCTGCTTGTTGATCGCAAGAGCCACATTGGCGGCGAGGTTGTGGAATGACCGAGATTTACGCAACACTCGTTTTTGTCTTTGTGCTGTTCGCTCTTTTGGGCGGATCGGTCTGGATTGGTCTGGCGCTGATGGGTGTCGCATGGGTGGGGATGGAGCTGTTCACCAGCCGTCCGGCAGGTGATGCCATGATTACCACCATCTGGACGGGGGCATCCAGCTGGACGCTCACAGCGCTGCCGCTGTTCATCTGGATGGGTGAGATCCTGTACCGAACGCGATTATCTGAAGACATGTTTCGAGGTCTGGCGCCGTGGATGCGATTCCTTCCTGGAGGGCTGCTTCATACAAATATCGCTGGCTGTACAATATTCGCGGCTGTTTCAGGGTCTTCAGCTGCGACCTTGAACATGGTGGGCAAGATGTCGATTCCGGAACTGCGATCGCGCGGATATCCGGAATTCATGATTATTGGAACGCTGGCGGGGGCTGCAACCCTCGGACTGATGATCCCGCCGTCGCTGACCCTGATTGTTTATGGTGTGACGGTGAATGAATCGATCACCAAACTGTTCATGGCTGGAATCTTTCCGGGGCTCGTCTTGTCCGGCTTGTTCATGACCTACATCATCGCTTGGCATTTCTTCGGTAAAGGTCAGAAGCCTGACCCTGAGCCGTCCATGTCCTTTGGAACCATGCTCAAGGAAAGTCGGTTTCTGGCGCCTGTGCTGGGGCTCGTGTTTGTCGTGATCGGGTCCATGTATATGGGCTACGCCACTGCAACAGAAGCTGCAGCCGTCGGGGTCATCGGGGCGCTGTGTTTGTCCGTCTTCCAAGGGTCTCTCAACTGGAAAACCTTCAGTGAGAGCCTCATGGGTGCAACGCGCACATCGGCCATGATTGCGTTGATCTTGATGGGGGCTGCCTTCCTCTCCTTGTCCATGGGGTTCACCGGTTTGCCGCGGGCTTTGGCGGAGCTGATTGAAGGGTTCAATTTGTCCCCAATCGCTCTGATCGCCGTTTTGACCGTGTTTTACCTGATCCTTGGCATGTTCATGGATGGACTGTCTTCGGTTGTTCTCACGATGGCGATTGTCGAGCCTATGATCCGTGCCGCCGGCATTGATGTGATCTGGTTCGGTATCTTCCTGGTTGTTGTCATTGAAACAGCGCAGGTGACACCACCGATCGGGTTCAACCTGTTCGTTTTGCAAGGCATGACGCGGCACGAGATTTCCTACATCGCCAAGACAGCCATTCCGATGGTTGGGTTGATGCTGTTGATGGTGGTGATCCTTGTGATTTGGCCAGAACTCGCAACCTGGCTTCCGGAGAACATCCGCACAGGACCCGGAGGTTAGGCCGGGTGAGGCTTGAATGAGAGCTTCCTCAAACCGAGCTGATAAAGCGAAGCTGGGTATCCTGATGCTGGATACCCAGTTTCCGCGCATTCTGGGGGATGTTGGGAACCCAGATACTTGGCCGTTTCCGGTCACCTACAAGATCGTTCACGGGGCAAGTCCTGATCGTGCGATCAAACAAGATCCGCGCAAGCTTATTGAGCCCTTTATTGAAGCGGGACAGGAACTCGTTGAGGCCGGGTGCAAGGGGATTGCAACCACCTGCGGGTTCTTGACCCTTTTGCAGGATGATCTTGCCCGTGCACTGGCCGTTCCGGTTGCCACATCTGCGCTTCAACAAATCCTGATGATCCAGGCGATACTGCCGCCTGACAAGCGGGTCGGTGTTATCACCATCTCAAAAGCGTCTCTGACACCTGCCCACTTTCAAGCGGTTGGGGTGGCCGCTCCGGAGGCAGTCCCGGTTGTTGGAACTGAAGGGGGGCGAGAATTCAGCGCTGCCATTCTGGAAAACCGCGACACACTTGATGTTGATGCGTCTCGACTGGACCTGCTGGATGCGGCCAGTAAGCTGGTCACCCGGTATCCTGATGTTGGGGCAATCTTACTGGAATGTACCAACATGCCCCCCTATGCGAACGACATTCGAAACGCCACAGGATTGCCCGTTTATTCCATCTACACGCATCTTTGCTGGTTTCACGCGGGATTATAAACAAAGCGCCTAAAAACCTAATCTGATTTACACAGGTAATTATCAATGGTAATTACCTGTGTGGCGATGGATATAAATGGCTGATGAGCGAAAGTTACACACTCCATAATCGGATCGGTTTCAAGGTGACGCGGTTGGCGCGGATTATGGAAACGCGGTTGGAAAAGCAACTCGCGGTTCATGACATTACTCGGTTGCAGTGGTGTGTCTTGCGCGGTGTTGGCCTTGAGAATGTGTCCTCTCCCTCGAAACTGGCAGACTATATTTGCGTGGCGCGCCCCGTTGTATCGCGCCTGTTGAAGTCCATGGAGGAGCAGGGGCTTATCAAGCGGGTCGATATCGATGACGACAAACGGTTTACCGACATCGCGCTTACGGAGCTTGGGAGCGAAAAACTACGGATTTGCCACGCTCTTGTGCAGGAGCTGAACCAGCATTTTTCAGGCAAGTTGGATGGCGAAACTTATGATCGGCTCATGGCTGCCATTGATCAGCTGACGGAGGGCGAAGACGTTCGGCTGACGAGATTGTAATGCAGATTGAATGGCGTCATTTGCTTGGTGCTGCCAATAAGAACCAAGAGCAGCCCACCCAAGGCGCTGCCGGGGGAGGAAATTTGTGAGGCTTTTTTCGGACCGACACCGACCCGTGCATCTTGGTCCGTTTCCATTAGAGCGACTTGCGAGACGTGATGTCGGCACAGAGTTGCCAGACGTTCCGGCCTTCACTCCCTTGACTTTTTCCCGGCCCGACAAGCCGGAGAGCATCCTCAACGCCATGACAGAAGCGCAGGCGATGCTGGATGCAGTTCGCGACGGCATCGTCAATGGCAACAGAGCGGAGATTCCGGGCTGTCTTAACGAGCGGCAAAATCATTTGAAGGCGTTCGGATTTTTTCAAGATGCCTCGATGATGGCGACCTGTGATGTCCCTGCCTCTGCCCTTCTGCGCAGTTCAGTCCGAAACCCGGACCTTGAACGTCTCGCCGATAAACTGCGCACCGAACAATGCAAATCCCTGGCCTCGGGGATTGATGCGATTATGGCTGATCTTCGAGATGCCGTGAACGCACCGCCCAAAACGGTCTCTCATCATCAACATGCGCTTGTCGTCATGATGCAAACGCCGCGCCCGGTGCGAGCTGACGAACCGGGATTTGAATGGCTCAACGGGGCGGAAGTCCATCGGTCGGCACTTCGCGCTATGGAAGTGGCAGTTGTTCTTGCTCAGTACATCCGCCTTCTTGGCTATGAAGCTTGTGCGCATAGCGCCTCGACATCCGATGTTGATCTCAATGTTCTGGCGGTGAAATCGGGTCTGGCAACAGTGGAGCAGGGTAAGGTCTCAAATCCATATCTTGGGACACGGTTTGCCCTAGCTGTTGTCACAACGGATTTGCCCATTGCGCATGACTTGCCGCTTAAGCAGATGGCGGAACAGCCAAAGAGCAGAACCCATGGCATTACCTGGAAGTTGGGATATCAGACTGCGAAGAGCGCAGGAAACCTCGATCCATATGCCAATCGAAGATACGTTGATGGCGCATATCCGTTTGAAACGCTCAAAAGGGTTGAAACGCCAACGACCTATATTGATGAAGACCGGGTTCCGAGGGTGCCAAAGCGTACGGACATGTTTGCGCGCGCCTTGTTCGGTGATCTTGGCAAGAAGGTGCAAACGGCTTCCACCGGAGGGCAATATGTCCGAAAGTCGGCGCCGTCGATGGCTCAACGTCGGGCGCTTGGGGCCTTTGTCCTGCTTCAGGACGGAGAGCCACGTCCCGATAAGCAAGAAAGTGATGCCCAGACCAATGCGGCCAATCTCAAGGCCACCTCCTATTTTCTCGGTGCAGATGCAGTAGGTCTGTCCCGGTGTCCGGATTGGACCTGGTATTCTCATGATGCAGGTGGGGTGCCGATAGACCCGCCGCATGATCAAGCGCTCTCAATGGTGATTGACCAGGGATATGAGACCACAGAGGGTACATCTGGGGATGATTGGATAGCCGTTTCCCAGTCAATGCGGGCGTATCTGCGTTTTTCCATTCTTGGCAGTATTGTTGCCCAGCAAATCCGCAATCTTGGATACGAGGCTAAAGCGCACACCGTGATCGACGGTGAGGTGTTGCAGCCGCCGTTGCTGCTCCTGTCCGGTTTGGGGGAAGTGAGCCGGATTGGAGAGGTCATTCTCAATCCGTTTTTGGGGCCGCGGCTCAAATCCGGTGCTGTAACAACCACTATACCGATTGCGCATGACAAGCCGATTTCCTTTGGCCTGCAAAGCTTCTGTGAGGCTTGCAACAAATGCGCGCGCGAATGTCCGTCTGGCGCGATCACTGCCGGGCCGAAAATGATGTTTAACGGCTATGAGATCTGGAAATCAGATAGCCAGAAGTGCACCACCTATCGGATCACCAATATGGGTGGGGCGATGTGTGGTCGTTGCATGAAAACCTGCCCTTGGAACCTTGAAGGAATATTTGCAGAAGCGCCGTTTCGATGGGCTGCAATGAATATACCCAAGGCGGCACCGGTGCTCGCCAAGCTGGATGACATGGTCGGCAATGGCGAGCAGAACCTCGTCAAGAAGTGGTGGTGGGATCTGGAGCTCTCAGAAGATGGTGCCTATCGTCCCACAAAGCACCCCGTTAATGAGCGTCCGCTGCAAAAAGATCTGAACCTGAAATATGAAGACCAGACGCTTGCCGTTTATCCAGCCAATCTGGCGCCACACCCTTGGCCATTTCCTTTCCCGATGGACCGTGAAAAGGGCATTGAGGCTTATCAGGCCTTGGTCACCGCCCGGGAATATAAGGCTAGAATTGCGCGAAACGAAATGGAAGGCCTGTTTCACACCTACAAGATTGATGGGGATGCGCCGGTTATCGCGGTGGAGATCTCCAAGGCTGAGCCCATGGTTGACGGCGTAACCAAGTATGAGTTTTCTGCCATTGATGGCGCATCTCTGCCCGAATGGACTGCCGGGGCGCATATCGACATTGTCGTCGCGCCTGAGTTTTTGCGCCAATATTCATTGTCTGGAAATCCGGCGGAACGTGGATCTTATCAGATCGGGGTCTTGCGTGAGGATAAAGGGCGAGGTGGCTCGCAGCTTTTGCATCGGATTTTCAGCAAGGGTCGCAGGATCTTCATCTCCAAACCCATCAATCATTTTCCGCTGGTCGAAAATGCCCGGCGCAGTTTCCTGATGGGTGGCGGTATTGGTATCACCCCGATGATAGCGATGGCGCATCGGCTTCATGCCATCGGGGCTGAGTTTGAGATGCACTACTCCTGCAGCATGCGCGCAAGGGCCGGTTTTCTGGAGGACCTTGAAACTATGCCATGGGCTGAGCGGGTACATCTTCATTTCAGTGATGAAGGAAGCCGCGCTGATCTGGATCATATCCTCGGGGGCTATCACCCCGGCGATCATGTTTATTGCTGCGGTCCCGTACCGTACATGGATACGGTGATGGCCGCTGCGGAGAGCAATGGTTTTTCTGAAGACGAGCGCCATGTTGAATATTTCAACGTGCCGGATATGCCCGACTATGAGAACCACCCCTTCATCTTGAAACTCGCTAAAAGTGGGCTGGAGTTAGAGGTGCCTACCTCAGAAACAGCAACCGACGTTCTTGCGGCGAATGGTATCCAGATCAATGTCAAATGCGCAGACGGGATTTGCGGGGTTTGTAAATGCGGGCTTGTCTCTGGCGACGTCGAGCATCGCGATTTTGTTTTGTCAAAAAAACAACGCGAAACAGCCGTAATCCTATGCCAGTCGCGAGCAGCGGAGAAGAACGGTGTTATTGAGGTCGATCTTTAAGCCTCAAGAGCGTTTGGCCGTTTACGCCATCAACCGCTCTTCCATTGTCCCTGCAATGTTGAGGCGCTGATTGTGCGGTGTAACCCCGAAACGGGACTGATACAGGCGGATGAAATGCGATGCGGAATCATATCCGCAGGCATGGGCTATTTCCGTGATTGACTTTTCGGTCTGCAAGAGCAGATTGCGCGCACGGGCCAGCTTCTGGTCGATCACATATTTTTTGGGTGACACCTTTAGGTGTTTTTGAAACAGGCGCTCCAGCTGCCGCGTTGAAATGCCGATACGGCGGGCAATCTCCGATGTTGGCAGGTAATTGGGAGCGCTTTCTTTCATTAATCGAATGGCTTCTGCAATATGCGGGTTGCGAATGCCATAACGTGCTTGAACGGATATCTGTTGCTGGACATTGCCCGACCGCACGCCGTTGTAAACCAGTTGATCTGCAACGGCGACTGCCAGATCTTCACCATGCGACTGACCTATCAAATGCAAGATCAAGTCCGTTGTAGCTGTGCCGCCTGATGCGGTGACGAATGCTTCGTCGGCAACGAAGATGTTTCGGCACAATGTGACGTTTGGAAACGTCTCCTCAAAACTGTCATGAAATGCCCAGTGAACGGCGGCCCGCCGACCGTCCAATAGTCCTGCCTTGGCGAGAACATAAGCACCAGAGCACAGTGCTCCGATCCGGTTGCCGCGCGTGCGCTCGCGCCTAATGAAGGCGAGAACGTCCGGTGTGGCCCGTTCGCCCGCGTTTTGGCCGGACACAAGAAAGAGCCTGCTGCGTGGCGGCAGTGGATCAAGGCCTTGATCCACAAGTGTCACGGTTCGGTTAGAGCAGACGGCGCGCTCCCCGCAAACAGAGGCCAACCGCCAGCGATAGAGTTCCGACCCATGAAGCAGGTTGGCAATTCGCAAGGGTTCAATCGCGCAGGAAAAGGCGATGTGTGAAAAGTCGTCGAGCAACAAAAAGGTCACGTCTTCAGGACTTGTCATGTCGCTTTTTCCCTTCCTGTGTCGCCTCGGACTTTGCAAAATTCCCTATAGGCAGTTTATTGTATTCAGGAAGTATACAAATCCGTCAAATGAAATTTGCGTAGGGGCAGTTGAATGGCAGCGCAGTGCAGATTGCCGGCGAAGGTCATCGCGTATGAGGGCATCAAACGGGATATCCTCGTTTTGAAACGCCCTCCGGGCAGCTCACTAGAAGAAGGTGAACTGTGTGCGGCCTATGATTTGTCGCGCACTCCGCTTCGGGAAGTCCTGCAACAACTCGCCGGGGAAGGATATGTCACGCTGCATCAGAACCGGGGAGCGCGAGTCTCGGATATGTCCCATGTGACAGTTCGGGATTTCTTTCTGGCGGCCCCACTTGTCTACAGCGCAATCATGCGTCTTGCTGCCCGTAACGCCACTACAGAACAGATAGGCGCCTTGAAAGCGGCTCAGGCTGCCTTTCGGCAAGCAGTGGAAAGCGGCGGAACAGCCGACCGGGCGCTGACAAATGATGCCTTCCACAGGATTACCGGCGATATGGCCGGTAATCAGTATCTAACGATCAGTCTGGAGCGTCTTCTCATTGATCATACCCGGATTGCCATGACGTTTTTTGAACCGGCAACTGATGAACAGGCTGGTCGTCATGATCTGGCGTGCCGACAACATGATGCAATGATCGATGCCCTTCAAAATCGGGATGAGGAACGCGCAGCGGCCCTTGCTCTGGCGCATTGGGCGCTGTCACGAGATCAGATTGAGCGCTTTGTAATGCCTGATGGGCTTTCCGGTGATTTGGGTGAGCCTTTGAAGTCGAATTAGGCGTTTTGGTCCGAGACCACCTCAAGTCGCTGCTGTCCTAATCCTTCGATGCCAAGTTTGACGATATCTCCGGCCTTCAGATAGCGGGGCGGGTTTTGTCCCATGCCCACGCCCGGAGGAGTGCCGGTGGAGATAATGTCACCGGGATGTAAGCTCATGAATTGGCTGAGATAGGAAACCAGATGACTCACATTGAAGATCATCGTGGCAGATGATCCTTCTTGTTGGGTTTCGCCATTGACGGTGAGCCACATTTTCAGGTTTTGCGGGTCACCGATTTCATCTTTGGTCACAAGCCAGGGGCCTATTGGTCCAAATGTGTCGCAGGATTTCCCCTTGGTCCATTGTCCGGCGCGCTCGGTTTGGAAGGTGCGCTCGGAGACGTCGTTGGCAATGGCAAAGCCTGCCACGTAATCCATCGCTTCTGCTTCGCTCACATATTTGGCGTGTTTGCCTATGATGATGGCAAGCTCAACTTCCCAGTCGGTTTTCTCGCTGCCTCTTGGCAGGACGATTGGGTCATTGGCACCAGAAATCGCGCTGGTGGCCTTCATGAACACAATTGGTTCTTTGGGAATGTCCCATCCACCTTCAGCGGCGTGGTCCGCAAAATTCAGCCCAATACAAACGAATTTTCCGGTTCCTGCGACGCATGGGCCCAAACGTGAATTTTCTGGTGCCAGAGGGAGAGTGGAGAGGTCGGTGCTTGCCAGCTGTTTCAGACTGGTGGGGTCAAGTGCTGCGCCGGACAGTTCGTCGATGAGGGAAGACAGATCTCGGATTTGCCCATTTTCATCCAAGGCCCCGGGCTTTTCAGCACCTTGATTTCCAAACCGAACCAACTTCATCTTGTTCTCCCGCCGCTTGTTTCTGGTTTTTTTGAACGGTTGAACATGTGCGCTGAATTGTCAAAGACTTCCTTGATGGAATTATCAGTTTAGGGAGGGAAGAAG
>NZ_GL476301.1:120212-122883 GCF_000148725.1 Roseibium sp. TrichSKD4
CGCTTCCAAAGGGGTTAGCGGAGAAGACCGCGAAGGGCTTTTTTGCCAAGATCGATTGCGATCGGTGCAGCTGCGGAGGCGAGGGCACCCCAGAATGCAGGAGCCACACTGGAATCAATCGCGGAATTGATGCGGTCTTCACGATTGATGGACGGGGCTTGATAAGGAAGTTTCATTTTCAATTCTCCAAAAATGGGTTTCGTTTAAAAATTTGGCCCGGTTTCAAAGGCCATCGATGGCGGACATTGCAAAGTCTTTTGCAGCGTCCTTTGCGTGGGGAGCGAGGTAGCGCACAGCAGACCGCAGTCCGCCGGTTACATCATCCCAGTCCAGCCCGAAAAGTGCTGGATCTACGCCTTGTTGGATCGCGGAATTAAGTCGATTTGCACGATCAATGGAAGGGGCTTGATAAGGTAGTTTCATCAAAAATACTCCTCTTGAAATGAAGGGCGTTTGCCCTGATGACACACTTTTTGTGCCCATTATGAGCCGCGCCAGTGCGCGACGCGGCGCATCCCGATAAAACTCAGTAAGCGCGCCAGCTGCGAAGCGGGCCGAAGGTGACTGGCATCAATCCGGTAACGTCCACGGTGTAGCGATAGATCATCCGGGCTTCTTCATCGCGTTTGAACGGGTTGAAGAATTCGCAAATGATGTCCCAGCAGTCGGTTCCGGGACGGCTGACAGGGCTGCGCTGAACATTCATGGCGTTCAGTTCAAGCTTCTTGTTAAAGGCATCCTGAAAGATTTCACCGGCGACATGCGCGTTGGTGGCGGCAAAGTTCATGGCACGGTGTTGTGGTTCCGCACCCCGATTGCGGAGTTCGTAATAGATCCGCTCCAGGAAATTGCGAAGTCGATCAATCTCTTCCTGTTTTGCACTGGGTTTGAGCACCGCTTTTGCCAATTCATGCGGCGTCCAAGAGAACATGCCTCTCAAAATTGGTGAGACGACTGGCACAACGTGACCGTTATAAAGCCTTGTCTCGCCTACGATGTTGCCTGCAATTGAAATCCGATCAATCTTGTCTTCGCTCGGCTTGCCGTCATGGTCGCATTGCTCGGCCATCAGGTCGGCGGTTTTCGTGTCAGGTTTTGCGAACTTCGAGAGGTTCAGGCCTGTTTGATTGATCAAGAATTCGATCATGCGGCCAAATTGCTGAACCGCGAATTGGTTCTGCGGGCGGATCACATAAATCGGAATGCCGTCGATCTTCAAGGTCCACTCAAGGGCAGTCGCGGAGTCCAGGTAAGGTGTGTTGCCGTCTTCATCTCGGAAAGTCAGGAACCGGGCCATCGCGATCTCGTTTTCCGGGATCATCGGTTTAAGATGCGGATATTGCTCGCCTAGGGAGAACATGGCTTGCTGAAAATAATCCCGGTTCGTTTCATTGGTGAAATCGTACCCAATGGTTCCAATCGCAAAGACCTTGTTATCGGCCATGATGTTCGAGCTGGCGTGTTGCGGACGCACTGTGTTTGGCTGTGCGTGAACGAAGTTTTCCGGCGCACTGTCAAGGATCGGGGCATGGGTGCGCGGTGCGGCGGGTGGTGCATTGAATTCAGGAGCAGGCTGTTGGTTTTGTGCCGGGGCAATTTCGGTGCATTCGGCAGCCGGTTCAATAACTTCAGGAAGACCTGCAGGTTCTACAGAAGCCGCTTCGGGAGCAATGGCGTCAACGCTGGTATCAATCTCAGACATTAAATCAATCCTTTCTGAAACATGTTTTTGAGGAGCCACCTGCTCCGCCCAAATGAGGCGGAGGTTTTCGTGCAAGAGCACGAGATCCAGACGCCGAAAGGCTGTCGGCTTGTCGTCTCCCGAGTGGCTCATTTGGCAGGGGACACAAGAGTTCGATAAAAGGGTTTCCAGATCAGCAAGCTGGATATCTGGACAAGACTGGCGGATGAGCGCGCATAGTCCGCTCACCATGGGGGCTGCAAAGCTGCTCCCGGAAATTTTGGCGGTTCCGCCCTCTGCCTGCACCCGGATGTCCACGCCAGGTGCCAACAGCATTTTGCTGAAGAGGTTTGGTCCGGTGTTGTTAAAGGGGGCGGGGTCGCCGTCGATATCGTGCGCGCCAATCGCGAGAACTGATTTGAGACTGGCGGGAACCGTATCAACAGAGAGGCCGTCATTTCCAACGGCTGCAACAATCTGGATGTTGTTTTCAGAGCAGCGTTCGACGGCTTCTCTTAGTTCGTCGGTCGGATGTCCGGTGTTTGAGAGGTTAGCACCGCTGATATTGATGATCTGAGTATTTTCTGCGCAGGCGGCATGAATGGCGCGGGCAAGAGTGAGCTGAGAGCATCCCTGCAAATTGCCTGCTGCGTCTTCTTGAAAAACCGGAATTTGTGTGCCGAATGCCTTTGGCGCAACACCTGTCTTGTTCCCAAGGATGATGCTGGTGACGGCGGTTCCATGAAGAGTGTGCTGCGGTCCGTCAACTGGGTCGATGTTCTGGCCTGCCAAGCTTGGATTGGCAGGGTCAAAATTGCCATCGAGGACAGCAACCTTGATGCCTTCTCCAAATTTTGCGCGGCTTTGAATGGCGCGCAGTGCTTCAAACTGATCGCGTAGAACATACATGTTCGGCTCCCGGAAAACGGGTGATGTCCGGCCATGTTGGCGGACCTGAAATAATTTGATTTGAGAGATTTTTTGAGATGA
>NZ_GL476301.1:122903-139644 GCF_000148725.1 Roseibium sp. TrichSKD4
GATCACTGGCGGATAAAAAACCGGTTCCTCCCAGCGAGGTTTGGAGATGTTGGCGGTCAATTCCCTCATCTCCTGACCTGAGAAAAGATTAACAAACCTTTAAAAAATGAGAGAGTGAATTGACTGTGAAACTTTTCTGTTTCGCGCGTGAGGAGATGGTTCACACCGTGAAGATAAAAAAAGCCCGCGGTAAAGCGCGGGCAAGTTGGTCTAGGGAGATGTCCAAGCTTGAGGCGCTATCCGGCCTTGGTTACTGGTGGTGCGGTGTGAATTCCCACGCAAGCTTTATGTTGAACCAATGTCGTGTCGTCATCGGTTTCCGTTGAAGGAAGATCAAGTTCCGGTCCAAACCCGTCCAAAAGTGGTCGGTTAGCAGCTGCGTTTCGGACCATCAGTCTTGCCACTGTGGGTGCTGCTGCACTGGTTCCGATCAGTTTGCTCCGGGTTCCCGACGTTGTGCCTATGGACCAGATGCCGGGTTTGATGCGGCTATAATCGGTAACAGCGGAAACTTCTGGCTGTGGCCCCCATGACACATAGGAACCATCTGGAAGCTCCTTAACACCACCGGCACCCGAATAGTCTGATGGTCGCCCTGATCGCAGGACATATCCGGAAACCCGTGTTGTGCTGGGGGACGTTCCCACAGCATTGGTCGCTCCAAAGCCGGAGACGTTTGGAACCTTTGCAGGGTAACGCCTTACGGGGCTCTCGGGCGGAGTTGAGTGAGCCGCCTGTGGCAATTTCGGGGTGATCAAGTAACTCTGCCTCCCGTGGGTTTTCAGATCACTTGGATCATCGTCCCTTTGCAGCCACATCATGATGTCTTCCCCTTCATCCAGTTTTTCGGATTTGGCGGAACGCGACACTTCTACAGTCCATGTTCCGGAGGGTGCTTTTCGCGTCACGTCTCGGCGATAAATCGTTGGAATGAGCGCGATCATGATGCGCCAACGGCTTCCGCGATGTTTGTCCGCTGACATCTGGCCGATGACATCACCATTCACTTCGATTTCCTCAAATCGCCTCGGATCTCCGTCGTCCTGTCCTGAAAGATCCATGTCGGGGGAGACATCTATGCTTGTCGGGGCAGGTGCCCCCGGCCTGTCAGGCGCTGTCAGGGTGACCTTGTAGCCTGCTGGATCGAGCGTCTTAGGCAGCCAAATTTCCAGATAGCTGGATGTGCGATCATCTGGTTGCAAATGCCACTGAACCGTCAGTTTGTCTCCATCAAAGTCCTGTTCGGAAAATCGCCCATGCATGCGCGATTGAAAGTTGTTGCCAATTGGCATGACGATTTCAGTCGCCGGTTGGTCTTCACGCCGCAGTTTTAAAAGTTCCTCAATGGCGACTGCCATTTCCGAGTTTCCGTCGTGCCGACCCGCGCTCCAGCCATAGGAAAAGTTCACCACCAAAGGGAGTTCAGGGCTTTGAAAATGCTCTGCAATGCGGCGAGCGCGCTCGAAAATGTAATGCAGCGCCGAGAGCATATACATTTCCTTGCCGAAGCCTGACGTGTCCCACGCGATGGTGTTGGGCAGTTGAACACCGATAATCAGGATATCATCTTCCAGTGGATGATCAGGGAAGAGTGAGCTGTTGCCTGCAGCCAGCCCCAAAACATGCGCACCATGTGTGGTGTGGCGCATCAAGTGGGAGCCAAGTTCGTCCATGTCAGGTGCGGTTGCTTTCGCATGGCGATAAAGCTGGCGTTCATCGGATGGGAATTGCTGGCGGAGGTGATCAATTTCCGCATTCACGAATTCACGACCAAAAGGCACGCTCGCAGTTTGCGTGGCATGGCCGGACTGGAGCCAGCAGTGGCTGATCCGTGTTTTACCGTCCGTATTCAGAAATGAGCGATGAGCAAAGGGAAGGCCATCATCAATCACGCCGATGATGGCTTTGGGCTTCCGGGTAGGTGGGGTCCACTGTGATGGTGCGGTCCCCGTTTGGTAGTCGTTGACCCAGGATTCTGGGGCAACGGGAAAATTGACACGGAACCGGGGAGAGATCGCGGCAGGGCGTCGCTTGGCTCTGGTGCGGGCCGAGCCCAGCATCCGGGCGACAGTGGTGTCTTGCTGAACCCTGCGTCGCGGATCGTTCATTTGCGGATCGTGAAAAGCAAATGGCGTGATCTTCAGAGACTTGTGCTCTGGCTTCCATAAGGGTGGAAGGCGCACGCGCATTTTTTCACTATCCTCCGGCAATCCGTCTCCGTCCATAAGGGCGGTGTAATATCCGGACGGACCTTGGGCGATGGCGGGGAAGGCAAACGGGCGACCGAGTTCTTCGGAAAATACCCAACGCTCATACGGACCGGCGTAACGGTCAATCCGCTCTTCCAGAGCTCGTTTGAGATACATGATGTCACCTCAAACCTTTTGGGTCTCAGAAAGCGCTTTTCCCCACAGCCAGCTGAAATGCGGAGCTGCTGACGTTTGGAATTGACCGCAGATATGCACGCCCATTGTGCTTCCATTCTGCGTGAAGTCGAAATCGGAGAAGTCCTGATTTTGAGGCTCGTAGCGCAACTCTTCAACAGGCACGCCAGTATGGCCAGCAATGTTCAAAATCACCTTTCCGATCGCTGTTCCCAAAACTGCCCCGGCCCAGCTGTCGATGGGGTAGTGAACACCGGCAACTGTGCGATTGACTGCAATACGCTCTGCCAGACCGCGCAGCATGGCAATGCGGTTCTCCAGATCGTTAAACCCGTCCCAGCTTGTAGCCAGAGCTTCCAAAACCGTGAGAACGGCATAGGCTTCCGTTGCATGAGCTGAAGGGAAACTGCCATGACCGGGGGTCGGGATCATCGGCAAAATACGGCCGTCAATCTGGTCAGGGCGACGGACTGCAAGCGCGTGTTTGGCGATCATCGCCACGTGAGCCGCCATGACCTGCGTTGCTGTAATCAGCTCAATGGTTTTGCCGTGCTGGGCGGCATGCATCCCAAGGATCATTGCGAAATATTCGGTCGGGAAGCCGAGTTGAGACACAATTTCAGCTCCGCGGTCACCGCGCAGATCCGCATAATCTCGAACATGCGAGCATTGTTCGGCCAACAGAGCGTCTGATGGCAGTACCAGTTCCACGGCATCATGATTTTCGAAGGATAACGCGATGGACTTGGTGCCATTTGTATCCTTCGCTTCATAAGAAACCCGGCTCAGAAATTCGCTGACATAAAGCGACCCACGCACCCATGTTGCCCACCGGTCGTTATTCGCTGTGTCGTCGAATGGGAGCGGAGTACCAGCGGTTGCCACGCCCGGCATTGTCAAATGTAAAAGCCCTTCGGCTGTGGTTTGCAGGCCATGGGTGGTGACAGCCGAATAGCCGCCTGGATCTTGGGCACCAAGAAACCCGCCAATGCCGGTCATCCCTCCGATACCGCCAATTCCACCGATCCCGCCAATGCCGCCGATCCCACCAATTCCGCCATACTGAGCCATTTCGAAATTCCTTTAATCTATTTCAGCTAATTCCCGAGGCCGCCATGGCGGTTAGCGCACGGCGACCAAGCTTTTCTTGCGAAACCGGGTGGCTTCGCTCGTAATGTTGCAAACTGTAGGAAGGCCAAATTCGGAGCAGATCTTCTGCAGCAGTTCTGGCTTCGTCTTGCCTGTTCAGAAAATGCAGCGCCGTGATTTTGGCGCGGTGTGTAGAAAGATGTCGGTCGTTGGTCGCCAGTGACCGATTGGCGTAGACCAGAGCATTTTCGAAATCATCAGCAGCGATATAGGCCGTGCTTGCCAAGCTGTCGTAATAGTAGCTGAACGGATCAATCGGCGAGAGGTTGCGTGCTTGTTGATTGGAGGAAACAGCCGATTCCCCGTCATTCAGAAAGGCTTTCAGCGAACCGCGCAACAGCCAGGCAAGGCTCTCATTCGGGTTGACATCCAGTGCTGTTTCAAAACGTTTGTCGGCCGTTGAAAAATCATGCACCAGGTTGTTGTGTGTGAAGCCGTCAATGGTCAGGCTGAGACTGGATTCCGGATTTAGGTCGAGCGCTTTGGCAGTACAGTCAACAGCCAGTTGCGTGTCCCGCTTCTGGTCCATTGAATATCCCTTCATGACATTCAGGACATACCATTTCGCCAGCCACGCGTGGGTTTCGGCGAGGTTGGGCTGGCGGTTGGTCGCTTCACTCAGGAAGTCACGGGATTTCAGAAAGTCCCGCATTGTCGCCCGGTGCATCAGTCCAACGCCGGAGATCAAAAGGTTTTGGTCGGACACATCATTGAGCGGCTGCAGGCGGCTGCTGGTAATCGCTGTGTCGGAGATGGATTTGGCAACCGTGCGCGCAATATGCTCAATCTGCAATTCGGCGTCATCCAGTTGGCGCATGTTCGCGATCTGGAAATTCCGGTTCCAGAGAATTTGGCCGGATTTGGCGTCCAGAAAATCAATGTCGCAGATGATGCCGTTGGCCGAACGGCGCAAAAAACCAGTGGTGAGGTAATCAACCCCAAGTGTTTTCTGCACCTCTGTGACCAGCGTGGTCTTTTCCGCCATCGCGCGTCCGGACAAGTGGGAGATGACGCTCAAGAACCGGGAGCGAGAAAGAACCCGGCAAGCCTGTTCCCCAATCCAGTCTCCCAAGGCTTTCAGGCTTGGGTCATTCCCGAGGTGACCAAGTGGCAACATGGTGACGGACGGGCGGGGGCTGCGCAGTGTTGCTGGCGGAAGATGACCGCAAAGGGCTTCAACTTGCGCTGGATTTTCGCGAACGGAGGCCACCCACTTGCGAAAGTCCTTCTCGGCAACATTCAGATCCTCCAGAAATGCGCCATTTCGGGCATCACCGATAAATCGCAAACGCTCAAGGTCTAGTTCCACATCGGTATTGGTGGTGTGAAACAGAGTATCAAATTCACTTCCCAAAAGCTTTCGAAGGTCTGCCAAAGCCCTGCGCAGATTTTGGTGTCCACAGTCGTATCCGGAATAGCCCCACAGTGTGTTTTGCAGGAAGGTACGGGTTCGCCGCCCCATGGGAGCCGTCGCCAGAATGGCAATCAGCGCACGGTGCTTGGCTCCGCGTATTTCAATGGTGTCGCGCGCCTTTAACCGAACGGCACAGGTGCCGAACAAGGCGATTTCCAGAAATGTGGACATGATGTGTTACCCCGTTGCAACTATTAGCACCCTGCCGCAGGGGAAACAAAGGGTCTCACAGTAATTTCACAGAGGCCTCATGGCGTGCCTTGTTATGCTAAATAAAACAAAGGCTTTGAGGTGTATTTTTATGTCCCAGGGAGAGGGGATGAAAGATCTGGTCGAGTATTTTCGAAACTGGAGTTTTGAGCGTCAAAAAATAATTCGTCTGGTCGAAAGCGGGCGACTATCTGAAGACGAGCAAATGTCTGTTCTAAACATGGTATTTGTCATCGACCGCATTGGTCCATCAGATCTGGAGCCGATGGAGTAGCAGAGATCAGGCACTCAAAGATGCGCCATTTGTAATCTCTTCGGGGTCAAGACTGCCTTTGAACAAAGGCAGTCTTAACTCTTGTTGGATGTGTCGATGTTTGGCGTCGTCAAACGCTGAGGTGGCAGGCGACATGCGCCTTTTCTGCTCCGAGCTCCCGAACTGCCGGACGCTCCTGTTGGCAACGGTCTTCAGCCAAAGCGCATCTTGGGTGAAAACTGCAGCCACTTGGCTTGTTGATTGGATCCGGTATCTCACCGGAAACAATCTCGGCAGTGCGCCCAAAGGCATCAATGTGCGGGGCGGCGTCCATCAGCATCCGCGTGTAAGGGTGGTGCGGATTGTCAAAGAGAGTGTCTCGGTCTGCAACCTCGACCAAACGGCCCAGGTAAAGAACCCCGATTTGGTCGGCCATATACCGGATCACAGACAAATCGTGGCTGATGAACAGGTAGGTGAGGCCGAGTTCGCGCTGCAGGGTCTTCATCAGATTGAGAACCTGACTTTGGACCGAAACATCAAGAGCAGAAGTCGGTTCATCGCAAACAATAAACTCCGGATTGGAAGCCAGGGCCCGGGCAATGGCAATACGTTGCCGCTGTCCGCCGGAGAATTCGTGCGGAAACTTTTCCCCGTCCGATTTCGCCAATCCAACCTGATCCAGAAGTTCCTCCACACGTTTGCCGATTTCGCTCGCTGGCATGAGTTCAAATGCGCGAATTGGCTCGCCGATGATATGCTTGACCCTCCAGCGTGGGTTTAACGAGGCATATGGGCTTTGAAAGATCATCTGGATGCGTCGACGGACCGAAAGCAGGTGCTTTTGGTCCTTGATGGAGAAAAGGTCTTCTCCATCGATCAACACCTCGCCTGTGGTAGGCTTTTGAAGGCCGACAATCATCCGGCCTATTGTGGATTTGCCCGATCCACTTTCGCCAACAAGGGCAAAGGTCTTGCCCTTGGGGATCTCGAAGTCGACTGTGTCCACAGCGGTCAGAAATTTCTTTTCCTCAGCGGCCAAAAGCCGGTTGAGCCACGGCTTGGACACATCAAAAACGGCGCCGAGTTTGCGGGCGCTGATCAAGGGTGTTTCGCCGGTCATTCTGAGGCTCCAGAGGCTTCTTTTGCTTTGGCTTCGTAGGCTGGGTCGTAGAGCCAGCACGCGACTTCACTTTCATTGACCGGCTCAAGGACCGGGATGTCTTTGAAGCAGGGTGCGAACCCCTTTTCGCAGCGTGGGTTGAAGGCGCAGCCCTTCGGGATCGCCCGCAAGTTTGGCATGGCTCCGGGGATTTGGCTGAGCGTGTGCATGGTGCCCGTTGCCGATGGCGTGGAGGCCATCAAGCCGACTGTGTACGGATGGGACGGCGCACTCAAAACGTCTCGGGTCGGCCCGATTTCGGCGATCCGGCCCGCATAAAGCACGGCAACGCGATCTGTGGATTCTGCGATCACGCCCATATCATGCGTGATGAGGATGACGGCTGTTCCCCGTTCGCGGCACAGGCGTTTCAACAGTGCCATGATTTGGGCCTGAACCGAGACATCAAGCGCGGTTGTTGGCTCATCCGCGATGATCAGTTCCGGTTCGGCTGCAAGCGCCAATGAGATCACCACGCGCTGGCGCATGCCACCTGAGAATTGGTGCGGATATGCATCAATGCGCGTGGATGCAGCTGGAATGCCGACCTCTTCCAGAAGCGCGATGGCACGTGCTCGCGCTTCGGCCTGAGACAGCGGAAGGTGCGTCCGGATCGTCTGGATGAGCTGTTGGCCAACCGTCATCAGCGGATTGAGGCTGGTGAGCGGGTCCTGAAAGACCATGGCAATCTTCTTGCCACGGATCCGGCGGAGGCGCTCTTCCGGCAAATTGTCGATCCGCTCGCCGTCTAGGCGGATTTCACCGCCACTGATGCGGCCGGGTCTGTCAATCAGGCCGATGATTGCAGATCCGCACATTGACTTGCCGGCGCCACTTTCGCCGACCAGTCCGAGAATTTCCCCGGCGCGGACTTCAAAGCTGACGCGATCCACCGGACGCAAGATCCCGTTCCGGGTCGGAAACTCGACGATAAGATCGGAGACTTTTAAAAGAGGAGTATCTGTCACTGGTCTATCGCAGTTTCGGGTTCAGGATATCGCGGAGCCAATCACCAAAGAGGTTCACGGACAGCGCGAGCGCGAGAAGGGTGAGAGACGGGAACAGCAGGATCCACCATTCGCCCGACAAAATGTACTGGCGGCCCACATTGATCAGCGTTCCAAGAGACGGTTCCGTTTTCGGCGCACCCACGCCCAGAAAGCTCAAGGTGGCTTCGGCGATGATCGCCAGCGCCAGACTGATGGTCGCAATGACAAGGATTGGGCTGGTTACATTCGGCAGGATATGGCGGAGCATGATGCTCCAGCGGGTGAGGCCGATCAGATGCCCGGCCTGAACATATTCTTTTTGCCGCTCAACCATGGTGGCGCCACGGACGGTCCGTGCGAACTGAACCCACTCGGACAAGCCGATGGACAGGATGAGCACCCAAATGGCCATTTCGTCCCGCAAATCCGGTGGAATGAGGCCCTTGCCGATGCCGTAAAGCAGCATGGCAACCATGATGGACGGGAAGGTCATTTGAATATCGGCGATCCGCATGATCACACCGTCGAGCCAGCCGCCGACATACCCGGCCAGCAAGCCGAGAATGACGCCAAGCGTCATGGCGAAGAGGACAGCGACAACGCCTACGAACAGGGAAACCCGAAGGCCGAACAGGATTGTCGACAGAACATCGCGGCCCTGATCATCTGTTCCAAGCAGGAAGTAGTCGCCCGTAAACTCGTTCGCAGCAAACGGCTTGGAAAAGCCGTTCATGAGATTGAGGCTCGCCGGATCGAACGGCGTATAGGGCGAGATCAGCGGCGATAATACAGCCCCGAGAACCAACAGAATGAAGGTCAGCGAGGAAACGATGATCACCGGTGAGCGTTTATAGGAATGCCAGATGTCGGATTGCATCCAGCGTTGCCAGAAGGTGGTCGCAACGGCTTCGGTGAATTCAGGCCGCGCCGATGCGCCTTTGGTGGTTTGAGTGTCCATGATGCCTCTTGACCTCAGTTGTTGCTGACACTGAGCCGCGGGTCGATCGTGAAGTAGAGCAGATCGACGATGAGGTTGATGGTGACGAAGATGACGGCAACCAGCAGCAGATAGGCCGACATGACCGGAATATCGACGAAGTTCACCGCGTTGATGAACAGCAAGCCGACACCGGGCCACTGGAAGACGCTTTCTGTGATGATTGCAAAGGCGACGATTGAGCCGAACTGAAGACCCGTCACGGTGATCACCGGAACGAGCGTGTTCTTCATGGCATGGCCAAAATTGATCGTCTTCTGGCTAAGGCCGCGAGCCCGGGCAAAGCGGATGTAGTCCGCGCGCAGGACTTCAAGCATTTCGGAGCGTACGAGACGCATGATAAGCGTCATCTGATAAAGGCCCAACGTGATCGCCGGAAGGATCATCGACTTGAAGCCACTCCAGGTCAAAATCGCAAGATCGACCCCGAAGAGGCTGCCGGTGTCGCCGCGCCCGAACGAAGGCAGCCAGCCAAGGTTTACCGCGAACAGCCAGATCAGGAAGACACCGATCAGGAAGGTGGGCAGGGAAACGCCGATGAGGGAAGCTGTCATGATGAAATTTGCGACATAGCCATCTCGTCGGATGGCCGTGTAAACCCCTAAGAAGAAGCCTAGGGTCATCGCAATCACACCGGACAGGAAGGCGAGTTCCAGTGTTGCGGGTAGTCGGTCCATGATGACCTCGCCGACGGGCAGGCCAACTCGATAGGAAACGCCGAAATCACCGGACAGGGCGCGCCCGAAAAACCGGACATATTGAACGACAATCGGGTCGTTAAGGCCCAGTCGTTCTTCCAGTTCAGCGCGGTCGGCAGCTGTTGCCTCCTGACCGAGCATGTTTTCCACGGGGTCGCCCATGAACTTGAACATGGCGAATGAGACAAAGCCAACGGCCATAAGCACCAAGAGTGCCTGGCCAAGGCGGCGGATAATGAAAGCAAGCATTTTTTACGCCAATCGAAAGACTGTGGCTTGTGCGACAGTCTGCTAGGGTCTTCCGATAAACCACCGGCTTATACTTACCGGTCGAACAAAGTCCAAGACATTTGTAGGTTTAGTCCGCAAAAAACGGGTTGTTCGTCAAGCGCCACCGCCGTTTCGGTAATATTATCAAGCGCAAAACAACGTGTTCGCGCCGGTTGATAACTTTTAACCGGCGCGAACATTTACCGTTCAGGTCTTATTTGTTGACAGACATGAACTTGAAGTGTGGTTGATCTTCCGGCTGGACCGGGAAATCAATCTTGTCTGTCATGCCCCAGTTCAAGACCTGGTTGTGGATCGGCAGATAGACGTTTTCAGACTTCACCGTGTTCCAGATCTCGGCGATCGTGGCGTTCCGTGCTTCCTGATCGGTTTCGGATGCAAGGCTTTCGATCTTCGCATCGATGTCCGCGTTGGAGAAACCGGTTGCGTTCCAGGAACCGAGCTTGTCGGTCGTGGTGTGCGCCAGGAAGTTGAAGATGTACTCGGAATCGAATGTCGGTACGCCCCAGCCGAGCATATAGAAATCCGTTTCCTTGTTCTGGATCAGCGGGAAGTGCTGGGCCTTCGGCTTGGCGTCCAGGTTTACCGTGATACCGATCTGACCGAGCATGCCGACAGCAGCCTGACAGATGCCTTCATCGTTGATGTAGCGGTCGTTCGGGCAGTTCAAGGTGAGGCTGAAGCCATCGCCATAACCGGCTTCTTCCATCAATGCCTTGGCAGCGCCCACATCATAGGCCGGGTAGGCGTCCAGCTCTTCAGTCCAGCCGTTGACGAACGGAGGCATGATGACGCCGGTTGGAGCAGACTGGTCGCGCATGACGACTTTTTTGATCGCATCGCGGTTGATGGCGATGTTCATGGCCTGACGGACGCGGTTGTCTGCGAGTGGGTTTTTGCCCTCGACACTGTCGCTTGTCAGGTCATCAGCGCCCTGGTTCATACCGAAGAAGATCGTCCGGTTCTGCGCAGCGGTGTTCAGGCGCAGGCCATCGGTCTCGGAAACGTGTACAAGATCTTGAACCGGAACATCCTGAATGAGATCAACTTCGCCGGACAGCAGGGCGGACACGCGGGTCGCGCTTTCCTGAATCGGTGTGTAGATGATTTCGGTAACTTCCAGCGGGAACTGACCCTTGCCCCAATAGTTTGGGTTTTGCTTCAGGATGGTTTCGGAATCCTGCTTGCGGCTTTCAAGGGTGTAAGCGCCGGTACCGTTGACCGCCCGCACACACGGGTTGTCGCCACCATTGGCAATGTCTTGCGGGGCTTCACAGCCGTTTTCTGTCGCCCAACCGGAATCCATGATGAACAGGTTCGTCATGTTGTTCGGCAGCAGAGGGTTCGGGCCGTCGGTCTCGAAGTGAACGGTGAAATCGTCAACCTTGCGAACATCCTTGATGGAGTTCAGCAGCTCCTTCATGGCGGAGGTCGGCATCATCGCGCGCTTGAAGGAGAAAACGACGTCATCCGCGGTGAAGTCCTGACCGTCGTGGAATTTCACGCCTTCGCGCAGTTTGAATTCCCAAACGTTCGGGTTGTCGGTCGGTGCCCAGCTGGTTGCGAGCGCCGGAATGATCTTGGCTTCCATGTCGCGCTGCAGAAGCGGCTCGTACATTTGGTGCGCGAGTGTATGGGTTGGGCCTTCGTTTTGGGCATGCGGATCCAGGGTGAGGGAATCACCGGCGCGCGCCCAACGCAGTGTTTCAGCGTTTGCTGCACCAAGCCCGGCGCAAAGGGCCAGACCTGCAGCAGTCAATTTCAAAAAAGTTTTGTTCATCGATTTCCCCTTCGATTGTAGCCGGGACCGTTTATCGGCGTGATCTTATGCTGATCCCCGGCAATCTTTTTAAGGACATAGTCGCTGGCAAGATGCGTAACCGATTAAAGGTTGCAATCTGCCATGCCGTATCCTGGCCGTAACAGAGCGTTCAGCTTCATCGGAGTCAAGAGACATGTCGTTCGACAGGGGAGGTTGAGATAATATGTTTGCAAATAGGCAGTTTATGCGAATTTTTTTTCAGTTGGTTCCGGTCTGCACGACCTGACGCAAGGGACGCAAAGCCCCCCTATTGGCATCATTGCCCATACCTCAATGCAACCACTTAGCAATTTTGCGGTGTGGTGATTCTTCTGAAAATGGAGGCGATGCTGCCGTCGAGCTGTGGGAGTGGGCGAGGGGCGTAAATCTGGGAACGTCTACTTCGGACGCGGCGAAAAAATCCTGCGCCAACGAGAAAGGGTCAAACAAAGCACCATCGCACAACGGCGCTTGCAACACCGCAAACAGGCAGCCTAATATCGACAAACAGATGAGCCGGAAAATCCCTTAAACAAAGCTCATATCTGTCCAAAAGTCCCTGATGACGGACAGTAGGTGGGTTAATGCGCCCGTTTGGTGGAGTGCGTCCAGCCATCAAGTTGGTCATGGACGCAATGGCCAAAGGTGGGGACTATTATTATCAGTCCGACATCAAAGCTTTTTTTACAAAAATTCCCACCGCTGGCATCGTCGCAAAAGTGCAATCCGAAACGCATGATGAAAAATTGGCCGCTCTCTTTGAGAAGGGACTTGAGGTCAATCTCGCGAACAAAGACGAGCTGCTATCTTACGCCAAGCTATTCCCTTCCAATGGAACCGGCGTTGCCCAAGGTTCCTCGCTGTCGGCCTTCGCTGGAAACGTCCTCTTGTTCGACTTTGACCATCAACTAAACGACATGGGCGTGACGGCGGTCCGATATATTGATGATTTACTCATTGTGTCTGGTTCAGAACGGTTATTGGACCAAGCAATAGTGTTCAGCGAAAAGCACCTCAGCTCGTTTGGTTTCTCGCTCTATCCCGCTGTGGCCGGCTCAGACAAAGCCGCACGTGGTGAATGTAAGACAGGGTTCAATTTCTTGGGCTGCACAGTCCAGACGAACCGATGCGTACCAAGCTCAGCGTCTAGGGTCAAAACCCATTGAAGTCGTTGTTTTCAGTTAGTAATTCTATTTAATGGGCCAAACCAATAACTGCAATGGGTTTCCCAAGGGCCGAGTGCACTGAGAGTTGCTAAGTAGATAACACTGATTCACATACTGTTAAATATAAGGCAAATCGTTTGATTGGTTGGAATGATTTGTAGGAGGGGCGAAGTATGCTTATTGGGCCCAATAGTGCACACGACGTTTTCGAGAGCGAACGCAAAAAATCAAGTGTGCCTAATACAGCTGAGATTTTTGGAAATCTGTTGCAAGATTTGACTCGAGAACTAGGGTTAAGCCGCCCAGAAGTCATATCTAAACAGGAAGTAAAAGAGATCGTGGATAATAAAGAAGCGCAGAATATGTACTTGATTGATCACAAAGAGCGGACAAATTCGGAAGCGCGCGTCCAAAATATTCAAAACAATAAGCGATATGTAGATAATATACCTCCGAAACAATGACTTGGGGGCAATTCCCATTGAAATCATTGATTTGATGTAGCAAATCAGATTCAAGGTTCCAAAATATGTGATTTGGAGGCTTGTATGGGACATCTGTTTTGGCTGTCGGATGAGCAATGGGCAACGATCGAGCCACTTCTGCCGAGGAACATAGGGGGCGCTCGCAGGGTCGATGACCGCAGGGTGATTTCAGGCATCATCCATGTTCTCAAAGTGGGATGCCGCTGGTGCGATTGCCCGTCAGCCTATGGGCCTTCGACGACGATCTACAACCGCTTCAACCGCTGGTCTCGCAAACGGTTCTGGACCGATCTGGTCGAGACGCTGGCAACGTCGGGCGCGGTGACCAAAAGCACCTCCATCGACAGTACCTACGTCAAGGCGCATCGCTCGGCCCACGGCGGTAAAGGGGGGCGAAAAATCAGGCGGTCGGGCCGTCGCGGGGTGGGCAAACCACAAAAATCCATGCTCTTACCGACGTGATCGGCCGTCCTTTTGCGTTCCTGCTGACTGGCGGCAATGCCGCAGACACTCCGGTTGCGCCTCATCTGCTGGCAGGCTTGAAGGGAGCAAGGTACCTGCTCGCTGACAAGGGATACGATGCCAACAGCTTGCGCAGACATCTGCGCCAGCGCGCAATCGTCCCGGTCATTCCTGGCCGCTCAAACCGTAAACGCGCCATCCGCTATGATACCGAACGCTACAAGAACCGCCATCTCATCGAAAACGCCTTCTGCCGCCTGAAGGATTTCCGCCGGGTCGCAACCCGCTACGACAAACTCGCCAGAAACTTCCTGTCCGCTGTAGCCATCGCAACACTCGTTGCATTCTGGTAATGAATGTGTCTGAACCCTAGGAAGAAATTGAGCTCCGATGTCAGCGAGACGATATCCGACTCAAAAAAGGGCATCAACGAACTGATACAACAAGGAAAGCCCTTCAATCCGAAGCACTCGCGTAGTGCCACACTACACACCTTGGGGAAAAAGATATTCGGTTGGCAAAAATCTTTCGCATTCTGCACCGATGCACAGGCATTCAAGCTTGTGGATGCAGATGTTGCTGGAAAGGTGCGAGACTACGAGCAATGGGTTCAGAGAAAAACAAGTGGGCTGCCTCATGATAAGCTCATGCCCATTTTGGGAATTCCCATCACCGAACTGCTTTTCAAAGCCGACGTCGCCAAACGTAAAACCAAGTAGAGCAATCTATCGTATCCAAGCGCACGCTGTTAAAACCCAGAACGCGACCCCGGGTGTTATTTGACTATCAGATTTAGAATACTGGAAAAAAGTGGAATTTAGCGGGAATTGGTGTTGATTTTCACTGAGAACTGACCCGGTATTTTCACCGAGAATTGACCCACCTTTAGTTATGCGTCGTGGTCTATGACGCGGTCAATGTTGGGGTCTCCTTTCTAGTTTTCTTTGTATCCTTGGAACTGGCTTTGAAGCGGTAGCTGTCGTTGCCTGTTTCCAAGATGTGGCAGCGGTGCGTGAGGCGGTCTAAGAGAGCGGTGGTCATCTTTGCATCTGTGAAGACCTGCGCCCATTCTGAGAAGCTACGGTTGGTTGTGATGATGACGCTTGTGCGCTCGTAGAGCTTGCTGAGCAGGTGAAAGAGCAGTGCCCCACCTGATGAACTGAACGGCAGGTAACCGAGCTCATCCAGGATGACCAAGTCGACTTTGGTCAGCATATCAGCGATTTTCCCAGCCTTGCCAATCGCTTTTTCTTGCTCCAGTGCATTGACCAGCTCCACTGTTGAGAAGAACCGAACCTTGCGCCTGTGGTGTTCGATCGCCTGAACGCCGATTGCTGTGGCGGTGTGGCTTTTGCCCGTGCCGGGCCCACCGATCAGAACGACATTCTCGGTGTTTTCGATGAACTCACACCGGTGTAACTGCCGGACTTTCGCTTCGTTAATTTCACTGGACGCAAAATCAAAGCCGGTGAGGTCTTTGTATGCAGGGAAGCGGGCGACCTTTGTGTGGTAAGCGATGGATCGAACCTCTCGTTCCGCCATTTCAGCCTTGAGCAGCTGTGATAACATCGGGGTCGCGGCTTCAAAGGCTGGGGCACCTTGGGCGACCAGGTCTTCGACGGCATTTGCCATGCCATAGAGCTTGAGGCTGCGCAGCATGATGACGATAGAGGCTCCGGCTGGGTCATGACGCATGGCGCTTCTCCCCAGCCTGTCTCAGGCCATCGTAACGATTTAGATTTGCCTCGGGCGTGGTTTGCAATGCCAAGGCGTCCGGTGGGTCGACTTCTGGATGTTCCGTCGGCTTACGGTCGATCAACCGGTGTAGAAGGTTCAGGATATGCGTCTTGGTTGGCACACCCGCTTCCAGCGCCTTGTCCACGGCGCGTAACACGTCCTCTTCGTTATGCTGCAGAACCAATGAGAGGATGTCGACCATTTCCCTGTCACCCCCCTCCTTGCGTAACATGCGTTCCTGCAGCCGTTGGAAGGCTTCCGGCATCTCGGTGAAGGGCGCGCCATTGCGAAGGGCGCCAGGTTTGCGCTGAATGACAGCAAGATAGTGCCGCCAGTCATAAACAACCTTGCCTGATTTGCGGCAGGACCGATCAATGAGCCGTGCATGTTCACAAACTGTTTGCCCTTCGGCCACAACGACCAGTCGGTCAGGGTAGACATGCAGGCTGACACGGCGGTTCGCAAAGCTGGCGGGCACGCTATACCTGTTGCGTTCGAATGTGATCAGGCATGTGGGAGACACTCGCTTGCTATGTTCGATAAATCCATCGAAGGCCGGCGGCAGAGCCATCAGCATTGGCTTCTCAGCTTTCCACACATCGGCGAGAGACCCCGGCAAGGCTTTGTGCGGCGTCTCCGCCCAAAGGGCGATGCACCGATCTTCAAGCCATTGGTTCAGTTCAGCCAGATCTGCAAGGACGGGCATGACCTGCCAAAGCCGATTGCGCGCGTCCTGGACGTTCTTCTCGACCTGGCCTTTCTCCCAACCTGAAGCCGGATTGCAGAACTCAGGCTCAAAGACGTAGTGGCTAGCCATCGCCTTGAAACGGACGTTGATGTCCCGCTGCTTGCCTTTGCCGACGCGATCAACCGCTGTCTTCATATTGTCATAGATCCCTCGGCCAGGAACGCCGCCAAACACGCGGAACGCGTGCCAATGGGCGTCAAACAGCATCTCGTGCGTTTGCAGCAGGTAAGCCCGGACCAAAAACGCCCGACTGTGTGACAACTTGATATGCGCGACCTGAAGCTTCAGTCGCTCGCCGCCAATATTGGCCCAGTCTTCACTCCAATCAAACTGGAAAGCTTCGCCGGGCTGGAAGATCAGAGGCACAAATGTGCCGCGCCCTGTCGTCTGTTCCGCCCGCTGCCGGTCCGCACGCCACGCACGGACAAAGGCCGCCACACGTTCATAGGAGCCATCATACCCTAACTGCACCAGATCCACGTGCATCTGTTTGACGGTTCGACGCTCTTTGCGCGACTTGCGCGTCTGGGCCACAAACCAAGAAGACAAACGGTCCGCATACGGATCAAGTTTGGTTGGTCGCGGCGGGGTTTTGAACTTCGGCTCAACAATGCCCTCGCGCAGATACTTCTTCACCGTGTTGCGAGATAAACCCGTGCGACGGGAAATCTCTCTGATTGGCATTTTGTCACGCAATGCCCAGCGTCGAATGACACTCAAAATCCCATGTCGATCACTCCATATCCCCCGAGCCAAAAACGTCGGGGTAGTGTGTTCACATGGGTCAGTTCTCAG
>NZ_GL476302.1:0-12803 GCF_000148725.1 Roseibium sp. TrichSKD4
GAACGGGCGACCTTCCGGTTGTTTACAGCGCTGTGCGACGCGGCTAATGTCCCCGCCAATTTCCATGGCCGGTTCAGGTTTGAACGCTAGGCCCAACCACCCAAAAGACGAGGTATTCGATGCGCGCCGAAATGGAAGCGATCGTTGATGAAATCAAGCAGGCCATAAGCCTGCTGAGGAGGCATCTTTGACTGGGATCAAGCCCTTGTCAGACTAGATGAACTCAATGCAGCTTCTGAAGATCCGGAGCTGTGGAATGATCCGACCAAAGCCCAGAAACTGATGCGCGAGCGCCAGCAACTTGACGACGGAATCAACGGCGTCAAGGGATTGGAACAAGATCTCGCAGACAATATGGAGCTGATCGAGCTCGGTGAACTTGAAGGTGATCAATCGGTCATCAAGGACGCTGAGGATGCGCTCCGTGGCCTGAAAGACAAGGTCAATGAGCTGCAGCTTCAGTCGCTGCTCTCCGGTGAAGCTGACGGGAATGATACCTATCTGGAAATCAATTCCGGCGCCGGCGGAACGGAAAGCCAGGATTGGGCATCAATGTTGCTCCGCATGTACCGTCGTTGGGCGGAAAAGCGGGGCTTCAAGGTCGAGCTTCTGGAATACCACGACGGTGAAGAGGCTGGCATCAAGTCCGCCACTTTGTTGATCAAGGGTGAAAACGCTTACGGCTGGATGAAAACCGAATCTGGTGTTCACCGATTGGTGCGTATCTCGCCTTACGACAGCAATGCACGTCGCCACACAAGCTTCTCCAGCGCATGGGTCTACCCGGTTATCGATGACTCAATCGAGATCGAGGTCAATGAAAGCGATTGCCGAATTGACACCTATAGAGCGTCGGGAGCCGGTGGACAGCACGTCAATACCACCGATTCTGCTGTTCGTATCACGCACCAGCCGACCGGTATTGTCGTGCAGTGTCAGTCAGAGCGATCCCAGCACAAGAACCGGGCAACTGCGTGGTCCATGCTGAAAGCGCGCCTTTATGAGCAAGAACTCAAAAAGCGCGAAGAAGCGGCCAATGCGGAGGCGGCAGGAAAGACCGATATCGGTTGGGGGCACCAGATTCGCTCCTATGTGCTTCAGCCTTATCAGCTGGTGAAGGATCTACGAACCGGAGTTGAAAGCACATCGCCGGGTGATGTTCTGGATGGGGCCCTTGATCCCTTCATGGAGGCAGCCCTCGCTCAGCGCGTCTTTGGCGGTGACCCGGTCGAAGTCGAAGACATCGAATAATAGGAAAAGGCCGCCGATTCTGGCGGCCTTTTGAATGGAAAGTCCGGGAAATTACATGGCGCCGATTTTCGCCAGTTTATCACCTGTTGCAATAAAGGTTGCAGGGTCGATCGCTTTTTTATCCCGCCGCACTTCATAGTGAAGGTGAGGCCCGGTGGAGCGGCCAGTTGATCCGATATTGCCAATAACTTGCCCGGCTGAAACAGACGCACCCTTTTTAACTTTAATGCGGCTCATATGAGCGTAGCGAGTTGTCAGGCCATTCGGATGCTGAAGGATGACCACCTTACCGTAGCCGCCTTTCCAGCCAGCATGAATGACCTTTCCAGCACCAGCTGCATAAATGCGCGAACCGTAAGGAGCCCTAAAGTCAATGCCGCTGTGGAGAGCCCATTTTTTCAAAAACGGGTCGAGACGCGGCCCAAAACGGCTGGAAATCCGCACCTTCTTCACTGGGCGGTGGACAGGCAGCTTAGCGGCTTCTTTTTTTACAGAATGAAGAGCGTTTAGTGCTTTTTCTGCGCGCTCTACGCGGGCTTCAAAAGATGCTCCCGATGCAGCAATAAACGGCCCGCCGACACCGCTGGGGAAGCCTTCCGGTTTCATGGAGATTCCAAGGCTGCGGGTCGCCAACACAATCCGGTTGACTTTACTTTCCGCTGCAACTGCGAGTGCAATAAGCGCGGTGTCAGCCTCGTGCTGCATCCCGTCCAGATCTTTGCGGACCGAATTCAGGGCTGCATGCTTGTCGCTATCACTTTTTTTTTTGACTTCCGGGGCAACAGTCTCGGCACTGGTTTCTGTGCCGCGAAGACCGAGCAACTTGAGCGGGTCGGTCAGTGGTTCAGGCTCACCACCAATCGCCATCAGGTTGTCGATGTCACTCTCATCCCCTGCAAGGTTAGTGGTCGCAGGTTTTGCAAGCGGAACAGCACTTGCCGAGGCGATTTTGATACCGCTTTGCTCAGCACGATCCATCAGGGTTGAGACCACCTGATGTTGTTTTGATATTGTTTCTTGTCGGCGGACAATTTCCTGTACCAGCAATTCAACGCTTTCACGATCAACAATCTGCATGCTGTTCAGGCGTTCAATTTCGGTTCTCAGTCGATCGATTTTGTCCTGATATTGGAGCTCCATCTCGGACTTTTCGACAGTAGCCGAGATCTGGATGTCGTCTTTCAGATAAATATAAGTTCCAAAACTTGAGGCACCTGCACCCAAAAGGAAAAGTACAGAAAGGGCACCTGCCAAAATGGTTTTTCGCACGCCAGATGCAGGCTCCGGCGCTGACGAATACAGCGGCGCTCTGGGAGCTGAATAAGGGTTGCTCTCATAAGAGCTGTTTGAAGCATTCTGCCTGTACATATTCGAAATCTTCACTCGCTTTGAAACGCTGCGATCCTTGTGAAGATTAAACACTGGGTAAGGTTAATATTTTCCTTGCGGCTGTAATACTTTTATCCCTTGATCGAAGCTAATGGCTTATAAAACCCCGGCGTAAGCCCGGCTTCTGACCGTGCTCTGTCATTAAATGGCGGTTTTAATTGTCCGCGAAAGTGTGTTCGCACATAGCCTTGAAAGAGTGGTTCAGGTCTTTTGCCGATTCTATCGCAGAGGTATCGAAACCACTTTGCGCCGAATGCTACGTGATTCTTTTCGTCGCGATAAATAATCTCAAGGCATTTGGCAGTATCAAGGTCTCCAAGTGAACGCGCCTTTTCGATCATGGGCGGTGTAATGTCGAGCCCGCGTGCTTCCAGGACCAACAGAATGATGGCGAGCCGAGCCGCCAAGTCATGGCCGGTTTCCTGTGCTGCTTGCCACAAACCATCGTGAGCTGGAAGATCGCCATAGGCAGCATCTAGCTGGGCCAAGCGGTCTTCCAGCATTGAAAAGTGCTTGGCTTCTTCCAAGCCAACCCGAACCCAATCATCATAATAGGATCTGGGTAGCTTCCTGTCAGCGAAGCGGCCGATCAAATCCCAGGTCAGGTCAACAGCATTCAATTCGATATGCGCAAGCGAATGGATAAGGGCGACACGACCCTGAACACCACCGAGGGCCCGTTTTGGCATGTCGCGCGGCGCAAGGAGTTTCGGTTTGTCCGGGCGGCCCGGCCTTTCGGGCATCGGGCCATCCAGTGAAGGAGAGCCGATTGCGAGGTCGCGTTTGAACCAGGTTCTGGACGTCTTGTAAGCAAGCGCGACCTTCTGTGAGGTGTCGGATGCCGCAATAATTTGCGGTGCCCCGGCAACGAGAGTGACGGGAGTAGCTGCGTCAAATTCCTGCGGCATTCTGATCTGTGTCCATCATTTCAGTACGGAGGTAATTACAGGCCCTTGAGAGCTTCGAGCACGGCGTCCGCATGTCCTGGAACTTTTACCTTCCGCCAAATCTGCGCGATCTTTCCATTGTTATCGATCAAGAAGGTTGCGCGCTCAACGCCCATATATTTCTTTCCATACATGTTTTTTTCCACCCACACGCCATAGGACTGCGCAGTTCCTGTTTCCGTGTCAGCTGCAAGCCGGACCTTCAGATCATGCTTGGTCACAAACTTATCGTGCTTTTGCGCAGTATCGGGGGAGATGCCAACAATCGTTGTGCCCAGGGCATCAAATTCGGATTTAAGGCCGCTGAAGGCAATCGCTTCCTTCGTGCAGCCTGGAGTGTCATCTTTCGGATAGAAGTAGACAACGACCGGATTCCCGCGCAGGGCGCTCAACCTGATTTGGGTATCGCCATCACCAGGCAAATCAAAATCTGGAGCTTCAGTTCCAACAGCGAGTTCAGCCATATCGCAATCCTATTTTGTTTCCGGTGGAATTTATTGAGATGTGAATGATTTGCCCTAGTTTCACGGCCAAGGCAGTCGATTTTTGCCACATACGCAGTGTATATAATGCACAAGGTGACTCGTTCAAATCTGACACTGGCAAGCGAACTGTGATCCTATTGCGCTTTCCGAGCGCGTGCGGGGGGATTCGGAAAGAGCTGGCAACACTCTGGAACTGAATGACCGACGCGAGTAGTTTTGATCAGACGTCTAAAAAGCGGAAATGGACCTGGCTTCGGCTGTTTCTTGTTCTGCTGCTGATTTTGATAGTTGGCCCCCTCGGCTGGTTTGGTTTCAAACTTGCGACCGGACCGGTGTCGATCCCCTTTGCCTCCAGCATGATCGATCGGTTGGTTCCTGAAGGTCAGGTCGACGTGTCGGTTTTTGATGTCAAACTCGATTTGACGGCAGAACCCGCACCGCTGTTGACCCTCCGAGATATCAACATAGCCCTGGAAGGGGAGGTTGCCGGAAAAGCATTTATACCGTCACTCAGCGCCTCCCTTGTGACGTCGAGTTTATGGACGGGGCATCCCAAGATAACCGCGGCCACTGCGCATCAGCCACGAATTGATTTGCTGATTCCCAAACGAGAAAATGCGCCACTCCCAAAAGTGAGGGAGCTTGTTCAGCAGGTCCATCAGATTATTGCTGAGATTGATCGCAATGTAGCGGACGCCGGGCTTCAGCGGTTCGAAGTAACGGATGGTGACCTTGCACTTGACGGCCTGATCAAACGGAATATCGCCGGATTGAACATCAGCTTCATCAGGAGCGACCAAGGCCAGCTCCATTTGGCGCTCGATATCAGTGGGCACAATGGTCCATGGTCCGTCGAGGCGGTGCGGCGTTTCGATCCCGAGAAAGGTGGCAGGTTTGTAGTCCGTGCAAACGATTTGACTGTCCGTGAGTTGGTTGGTCCTGAAAAAACGATCAAACCGGGTAAAGGTGGTGGACTGCCATTTATGGTGCAGATCGATACGGCAGTCGATTCGCACGGTCAATTCGAAAGGGCAAACCTGGTTGGACGCTCTCAAAATGGTTGGGTCCAGCTTGGCCGGTCGACTGTTAGTTATGATGACGTCGCAGTGTCCCTATCAATGGATAAGTCTAACCCGTCTGTCCGTTTGGACGAGTTTCGCTATGAGCAAGGGCGAACAAGCGTCAATCTTGCAGGGGCATTCAATCCGCCTGAAATACAGTCCGAACCTTGGACTTATGCGCTTCGGTCAAATTATTCCGCTATTGGTCCGTCGGATATTGCGCATCCATCACATGTTCTGGAAAGCGCATTTGCAAACGGACGACTCTCCATTGCGGATCGCACCATATTTTTCGACGGGTTTGGGGTGAAGTCTGGCGACGCAAAGCTTCAGGGAGCTGGGTCTTTGCAGGTCACTGACCAGGGGCCTTATCTGGCGCTGGCCATTGATGCTGAAAAGATACCTTTCGTCATGGCGCAGCAGCTCTGGCCCATTACTCTTGTTCCGCCTGCGCGAAAGTGGATCATCAAGCACGTGAAGGGTGGATTGGTCGAGCGAGCCAGATTTACAGGTGGCGTTCAACCGCCTGCGTTTGATCGCAGCGATCCGGATCCCGGTTGGGGGCCGAAAGACCTCAGTTTTTCGCTGGACTTTCAAAAAGCCCGACTAGCGCCAATTGGCGAAATTCCGGACATTCATTCGCTACGTGGTTCTGTGGTGTTAGCTGATGGCGGCCTTTTTGTGAGTGGAGAAGATGGGATCATCGATTCAACTGGCAACGAAGGTGCAGCCGTAGCAGTGCCCAATGCGTCGTTTGCGATCGCCAATGTTCGTATCCGAAACGGCAAGATTGGCGAACTCGACGTCGATATGACCGGTAAAGTTCGCGATATCGGCAACGTGATGAACAGCAAACCCTTCCGTGTGTTGGAAAAAACCAAGATTTCCTATGAGGGGGTTAGCGGTACGGGCGATATGAATATCAAGGCCAGTTTTGGTGTTGATAGCAAGGTGAAGCTTTCTGAGGTGAAGTGGCAGGCGTCCGCCAAAGCCAGACGGTTTTCTTCTCCAAACCCGATCTTGGGACATACGATCAAGAGCGCTGATATCTCGTTGGAGGCCGACCCGTCGCAGGTCAAAATATTGGGCGATGGAAATCTTGATGGATTGCCAGCCGATATAGATCTCGTCCTGCCGCTGGAAGGCTCATCTGTTGCAGTCAAACAGGATGTCGGGGTCGATATTAGCGTCGCCCAGTTGAAGGAACGGGGCGTTGATCTGACGGATTTCCTTTCCGGAAAAGCCCGTCTTGAAATTGCCAAGGAAGCGGATGGACAGCGTATTTCGGCGAATCTGAAAAACGCACGAATTTCGATAGATGCGCTGGGTTGGTCCAAAGAAAGAGGTGTTCCAGCAAACGCCGAATTCTCCCTAAAGTCGGAAGGTTCAGAACAGAAAGTTCGGGACTTTGTGCTGCGGGCTGATGGAGTTCATGTCGAGGGCAGTTTGAGTGTCGATTCAAAAGGAGAACTCAAGACCGCGTCCTTCTCCAAGTTCCAGCTGAGGCCAGATGATCGGCTGACACTTAGTATACAGCGTGGAGCCAAGGGAGTTTATAAGGTTGCCATGGTCGGCGACCAGCTCGATGCCCGTGGACTTATTCGGCAAATCCGAAGCCCCGGCACGCAAGGCGGACAAGGCGAATTCAAGAGGGGTATTTCGGTCACCGCGAATATCGACCGTGTTATAGGCAACAATTCGGAGCGTATCGATGATTTCACCGGAAAGGTCGATATTGCAGGTTCGGACATCACCGGTATCAACATGACAGGTCGACTGAAAGGCAATGCCCCGTTTCGGTTTGTCATGGAGCCATTCTCACGTGGGAGAACCGTCAACGGGCAATTCGGTAATTCCGGAGCAATGTTGTCCTTCTTGGATCTTTTTGATCGTATGCGCGGCGGGCAGGGCGAACTAGACGTTGTTATGTCCAGCGAAACTCAGTGGACTGGTCAATTCAACATCAAAAAACTGTCCATCGCGAACGATCCGGCACTGGAGCGGCTCAAAACCCGCGAGCGTCTGCGCGGTGGACAGCAAGACCCAGGTCAGGTGATCGTGCATACAAGACAAAATGTTGAAGGGTCGGACGCATCTTTCGAGACGCTCGAAATTGATTTTGTTCGAGATGGAGACACGATCAACATAACCAAGGGCGCGTTGCAGGGTGCGGCATTTGGTGGAACGGTGTCAGGCGACATCGATTTGAATACCCAAACACTGGATATGGTTGGCACGTTCGTGCCCATCTATGCGCTGAACAATGCCTTTGCCAAAATTCCCCTGCTCGGTTTTGCGCTTGGTGGTGGCGGCAATGAGGGCGGATTGATCGGTGTAACTTACAAACTGAGTGGTGAACTGGCCGATCCGGTCCTGACCGTTAATCCGGTTTCGGCGATAGCGCCGGGTATTTTCCGCCGGATGTTCGAATTCCAGAAATAGAAAAGCCGGGCGAATTGGCCCGGCTCAGCGATCTTGATTGTTACTTCGAATTCACCTTAGACAGGCTTCAAGAGAACGTGCTTCTTCTTGCCAAGTGACAGTTTCACGATGCCATCTTCGGTTATGTCAGCAGGTGTAATCGAGCGCTCGTGGCTGCTCTCGCCCTTATCATTAATTTTCACAGCGCCACCCTTAATGTTCCGTCGCACTTCGCCGTTGGAAGCGCAGAGGCCTGCGGTGACGAAGGCTGTCAGAATACCAAGCCCTGCTTCGAGATCGCTCTTTGCAATCTCGATGGTTGGTAGTCCGGCTGCTGATTGGCCTTCCTCGAAGGCCTTGCGCGCTGTTTCTGCTGCAGCATCTGCTGCTTCGCGGCCATGCAGCAATGCAGTCGCCTCAGTTGCCAAGACCTTCTTGGCTTCGTTGATTTCTGAACCTTCAAGTGCTGCCAGCCGAGCAATTTCGTCCATAGGTAAAAGCGTAAACAGCTTCAGGAAGCGTTCTACATCTGCATCTTCTGTGTTCCGCCAGTACTGCCAATAATCATAGGCCGACAGCTGATCTTCGTTTAGCCAGACAGCCCCATCCGCTGTCTTGCCCATCTTGGCGCCGGACGCTGTCGTTAAAAGCGGGGAGGTGAGGGCAAAGCTTTCGACGCCTTCCAGCCGGCGGACGAGATCAGTTCCCGACAGGATGTTGCCCCACTGATCCGAGCCGCCCATCTGCAAGCGGCAGCCAGTTCGGCGATAAAGCTCCAGATAGTCGTAGCCCTGAAGCAGCATGTAATTAAATTCAAGGAAGGACAGATGCTGCTCGCGTTCAAGACGAAGCCGAACAGAATCGCGCTGGATCATTTGGTTGACGGAAAAGTGCCGTCCAATCTCGCGCAGGAAGTCGACATAGTTCAGCGACAACAGCCAATCCGCATTGTCGACCATCACCGCGTCCTGGGGTCCATCGCCAAAGGTCAGGAGCTTTTCAAAGACCTGCTTGATGCCTGCCTTGTTCGCTTCAATGTCGTCTGGTGTCAGGATTTTTCGGCTTTCATCCTTGCCGGAGGGATCACCAACGCGGGTGGTTCCGCCGCCCATCAAAGCAATCGGGCGGTGCCCGGTTTTCTGAAACCAGTGCAGCATCATGATCTGAACCAGAGAGCCAACGTGAAGGCTGGGCGCCGTGCAATCAAAGCCGATATAGGCGGTAACGGATTCCTTGGCGCAGAGTTCATCCAGACCTTTCGGGTCAGAAACCTGGTGGATGTACCCGCGTTCGGACAGAACCTGCATGTACTCCGATTTGAACTCGCTCATACTTCGTTACCCGCTGCTGATCACTTTCCGGCAAATGCCGCTTTTCCCAAGGCTCTATACTGCAGGAACACATATGTAAATTACCGCAGGCTGCTGGAACCGTTTTGAACCGGGTTTTCATAAGACTTTTCTTGGAAATGACAGCCGAATCTGACCACGGTCTCTGCCGAGAAAAGGAGAAACTGATGAGCAACCAAGACGAGATGGACGCCCTGTTTGGAGAAATCAAGGCCGAGCTGGGCCGAGCGCGCGCCAAGTTTCCCGGTGACAACGTTACCCTGGCGGCCTTAATGGAAGAGGTAGGGGAACTGGCCAAAGCAACGTTTGAAGAACCCCGTGACCGCGTGCGGGCGGAAGCCGTTCAAGTGGCAGTCATGGCCTGCCGCATGGTGCTGGATGGCGACAACACTTACGAGCCTTGGCGGAAGTCTAGAGGGCTTGATCCATTGGTGTGAAGATACCCCTTCGGCAAGCTAATTTTATGCTGACAAAGCTTGGCGATTGCGGAGTTGCCCCATTGACAGCAGGGGTATCTCCGCCACATGACTAGGCAAGATCAAGGGGAGCTCTGACAGGGAGCTGAGAGTCTGCTGATTTGCTGGTTAGTTTTTCCCGGCAAGGCGCGGTTACCCTTCGAACCTGATCCAGATAAACTTGGCGGAGGGATGGTATGCCATCTGATTTCAAGTTCATTTTCCTCAGCTCTGCTGACTTGGCCTTGCGTGTGCCGCTTGTTGGACTGGTGCCATGAAAGTGCTGGTCAATGGCGCCGGCATTGGAGGGCTGTGCGCAGCCTTTGAGTTTGCGTCTCGCGGTGCTGAAGTCACATTGAAAGAAAAGAGCACTGAGCTGAGCGTTAATCCGTCGTGGCAGGCCGGTGGCATGCTAGCGCCGTGGTGTGAAGGTGAGGCCGCAGACGAAATCGTAGTCGCTGAGGGTGCCAAAGCCGTGCACTGGTGGAAAAAGGCACTGCCTAATGAGGTGCAGCATCACGGAACACTCGTTGTTGTAGCCCCTAGAGATGCCAGTGAGCTATCCAGGTTTAGCACCCAGACGACCAATCACGATATGATTGATGGCAATCGGATTTCTGAACTCGAACCTTCTCTCGCTGGGCGCTATCGAAAAGCGTTGTTCTTCAAGGAAGAAGCACACATCGACCCGCGCCGGGCAATGCTCGCGCTTGCCGACAAGCTCCAAGCTATGGGAGGCCGTATTGAGCTTGATGCAACCGGAGAGCCGGACGATCCCGCCTATGATATCGTGGTGAACGCAGTCGGCATGGCGGAAAAGGACAGCCGGCTGCGCGGTGTCCGCGGTGAAATGTTGATCGTGCGAACGCCCGAAGTTGCGCTTTCAAGGCCGGTGCGCCTCCTTCACCCGCGCATTCCGCTTTATGTCGTGCCGCGGGCGGATCATCATTTCATGATTGGGGCGACCATGATCGAAAGTGATGCGGACCTGAAACCAACGGTGCGATCCGTTGTCGAATTGCTCAACGCCAGCTTCACGCTCCATCCAGCTTTTGCCGAAGCTGAAGTGATGGAGATGAACTCCGGTGTTCGTCCGGCCTTTGCCGACAACATTCCGCGTGTCGAAAAACGAGGTCGCCAGATCCTGATCAATGGGTTTTACCGGCACGGCTATCTAATGGCTCCGAGTCTGGCCGTTCAGGCGGCTGACATGGCTTTTGAATTGACCAACACCGAGGACATTACCTCATGAATTTGACCGTAAACGGCGAGGAAAAGGCAGTCTCAGCTGCCACGCTTGCTGACCTTCTGCCTGAGCTGGAGTTTGAAGGCGACTGGCTCGCAACAGCCGTCAACAGTGAGCTGATCGCAGCTGATGGGCGCGAAGCATTTCAGCTGTCTGAAGGCGACAAAGTGGAAATTCTGGCACCGATGCAGGGAGGCTGATTATGGTAACGTTTTATGACAAAGAAGTTGCCTCACACTTCTTGCTCGGCACGGCGCAATACCCGTCGCCGCAAATTTTAAGTGAAGCGGCAAAGGCGGGCGAGGTGGATATCCTCACGGTCTCCCTGCGCCGCGAAACGGCAGGTGGACAACAGGCCGGTCAAAAGTTCTGGGAGCTTATTCAAAATCTCGGTGTCCACGTGTTGCCAAACACCGCTGGGTGTCATTCGGCGCGCGATGCGATCTTGACCGCGAAAATGGCCCGCGACCTCTTTAAAACCAATTGGATCAAACTGGAAGTCATTGGCAATTCCGACACGCTTCAGCCCGACCTGTTTCAACTGGTTGTAGCAGCCGAAGAGTTGTGTGCAGACGGGTTTGAAGTCTTTCCTTATATGACCGATGATCTTGTGCTTGCAGAGCGCTTATTGGAGGTTGGCTGCAAGGTTTTGATGCCGTGGTGCGCGCCGATTGGATCGGCAGCTGGACCGTTAAACCTGACGGCGCTCCGCACTTTGCGCAGCTATTTTCCTGATACGCCGCTGGTTGTAGATGCGGGGCTTGGACGGCCATCTCACGCCACAACTGTGATGGAACTTGGCTATGATGCGGTTCTTCTGAACACGGCAGTCGCCAAGGCCGGTGATCCCGTTGCAATGGCGCGCGCCTTCAAACACGCGATTGAAGCGGGCCGCGAAGGATACCTCGCTGGAATGCTGGAACCACGCGATTTTGCAACACCGTCAACGCCTCTTATCGGACAGGCTGTTTTTTCATGAAACTCGATCCCTTTTACCTGATTGTAGATCGCGCCAGCTGGATTGAGCGGCTCGGCCCACTTGGACTGAAACTCGTCCAGCTTCGCGTCAAAGACTTGGAGGACGACGATCTGCGCGCTGAAATTCGGTCAGCCAAATCAATCTGTGATCGCTTGGGTGTCACCTTGGTCATCAATGACTTCTGGCAGATGGCGATTGAAGAAAAGTGTAACTGGATCCATCTCGGTCAGGAAGATCTTACGGATGTAGACCTCGACGCCATCCGCGCAGCAGGTCTTAAATTTGGCCTGAGCAGCCATGATGATGCGGAACTCGACACCGCGATTGCCGCTAAGCCGGATTACATCGCACTCGGACCGGTTTTCCCGACAATCCTGAAGAAGATGAAATGGGCACCGCAGGGGCTTGAGAAACTCCGCATCTGGAAAGAAAGGATCGGGGATATTCCGTTGGTTGCCATTGGCGGCCTGACGCCAGAACGCGCCAGCGCGGCGCTGGATCACGGCGCTGATATTGCCTCTGTCGTGACCGATATAACTTTGAACGACAATCCAGAAGCGCGAGCCAAAGAGTGGATTGCTGCCACTGCAAAGGCCCGGGGATGAGTAAAAGTCCAACACATCGTCCGCTCGCCCGTGATTTTGGCCTTTTTTGCGGGGATATGGAGGTTGGTCCGAAAAACACGATCTGTGATGTCGAGGGTGTCACTATCGGTCATCTGACAAAGATCGAAGGGGATCTCAGAACTGGCTTCACCGCCATTCTGCCGCATAAAGGCAATCTCTTCAGAGAAAAGCTCATTGCCGGAACCGAAGTCATCAATGGGTTTGGCAAGAGTGCAGGGCTTATGCAGATCGACGAACTGGGTACCCTGGAGTCGCCGATCCTCTTAACCAACACATTTGGTGTAGGCACCGGCATCAATGTACTCTGCCGCCGGGCAATAGCGGAAAATCCGGATATTGGCTGGTCCACGGGCACAGTGAACCCAGTTGTGATGGAGTGCAATGACGGGTATTTGAGTGATATTCAGGCGATGGCGCTCACCGAAGACGATGCGGTTGCAGCCCTTGATGCGGCCTCAACAGATTTCGAGCAGGGCAGCGTTGGGGCAGGCACGGGCATGAGCGCCTTTGGCTTCAAGGCGGCATCGGCTCGTCTTCGCGACCTTTGAGCTGGATGGTAAGACCTACGCACTTGGAACGCTGGTCCAGTCCAAT
>NZ_GL476302.1:12823-19718 GCF_000148725.1 Roseibium sp. TrichSKD4
TCGGCAAGCCGCGTGATCTGGTTTTACCCGATGGTCGCAAGCCATCTCCGAAGGACGTGAAGCAAGCAGAAGAGTGTGGTTCCGTCATAATCGTGATGGCCACGGATGTGCCGCTGGACAGTCGCCAACTGAAACGGATTGCCCGCCGTGGCGGGGCAGGGTTGGCCCGTCTTGGGGCTTATTACGGCAACGGGAGTGGTGACATCGCGCTGGCCTTCTCCACAGCGCAGAAGGTGGTGCACAATCAGAAGGGTGACTTTGTGGTGCGCGATTGTCTTGCGGAAAGCAAGATCGACACTTTATTCAAGGCAGCTGCCGAGACCACTCAGGAAGCCGTCCTCAACTCCATGATCGCATCCTCTGCCATGCGTGGCCGAGGACGCCAGAAAAGACCAAGTCTGGCGGATTGGTTGGCTGCCAATTAGTGCATTTCGCAACCGAAGACGTTGAAAGGAGTTGCGGGTAAAAGGTGCCCACAACCCAGTTCTTTAATGTAGCAGGATCGGATTATTAAACGACCTTAGTCTGGAACAACGGGCTGCACTGGCTCTTCCTGTGCTTTCATCAACGCGTCAAACTCATCCAGACCAAACATACCGATGGTTTCACCTTGTGGGCTCAAGATTTCGTAGATCAAGCCATCTGTCACCTTGTTGCTGAACCAGCCGATACAGTCCATATCTCCACCACCTTCGGTGTGTGGCGCGCCGCCTCCAGGTTTTTGTACAAAGCTCCCTGTTGGGCGAATTTCGGTCAGCTCACCTTCTGCGTCATACAGTCGGAGTTCCCCTTGAATGATAAAAGTGCTGTAATCCGCATGGTGCTTGTGCAGGACGATTTTTTCATTGGCAGCAAACTTGAACAAAACGTCTACTACCTTGAGGTCACGATCGACGTTCAAGACATGATATGACAGGTGCTCAACACCTTCGATTGTGTTCCACCTGATATTTGATTGATCAAAACTTGCTGCGGCACTGGAATCCGCTTTACTTGCATTTGCTCCCAGAGCAACAGCTGTGACAGCTGTTCCGATAGCTGCCAATCCTTCGCGGCGTGTCAATGTTCCCAATTCATCCTCCTCTTTCATATGGTCGGCTGTCCTTTGATCCGACATGAGAGGAGGGGTACGGTGTTGAAGAAATTGGTGTGTGAGAACTGTGCAATTTAACTGCAAGGGAAGTGCAAAAACTCTCGCTATTGAACAAGTTTGTAGCCGACACCTCTGACTGTTTCGATCAAAACAGGATGAGTTTTGTCTGGATCGAGTTTGCGGCGAAGGGTTATGACATGTTGATCTAGGGTACGAGAGTTCGGCATATACTCGCGTCCCCACGCCGCATCATAGAGCTCATCTTTTGTCACGACGCCACCATTCCGGCTATCCGGTGCCTGAAGAAGTTTCAAGTCACGCTGTGTGAGAGGGACTTCACGTCCGCCATAAAGTGCAGTGTATCGGTCTGCGTTTATTCGTAGCCTCGACGCGTCATCTCCAGATTTTCTCTGCCACACCCAAACCCCATAGGTTCCAGCTGGTAGGCCAAAGACAAGGAGCGCGACAATTGCAGCTAAATCCCAGGTATTTGCGCCCAAGGCTCCGGGAAGAAGGTCAAGCACCTCCTCCAAGGCGGATTGATCGTAGATCAGGCATACTGCAGGTGTGGATTGGCAAAACAGCATGTGGCCTGCTTCTTCGTCAAAGACTTGCCAATCGCCTTGCCTGACTTGGGCTTGAAAATGCGCAATCCTCTCGATCGTGTCCTCAGACACATTATAGGTCGTTGGCACCATAGCCGTTTCAGGCGGGTAGAGCCGCGAACCACGTCTGTCCCAAATGATAGTGCGCAGTAGTGCTTTGTCTTTGGCCAACTGCCAACTGATATGTTCGGTATTGGTGGCGTCGGACGCCAATTGGGTTGCGGCGTACTCGGCGGTTGCAGTCGCCTTGACCCATGCATTGGGTCGCAGTGCGAGAAGCAACGCACTGACGAGGCAAATCAAAGCAATGGAAATCATGGTTCTGGCCATGCCAGACTTTAACTTCGGATCTCATTCTGCCGAACGTGGCTTTTGGTCTAAGGAAGGTGGACGCTGCTGGTTTCGAATGGAACGGTGTTTGTACGCCCAACAAAAAACCCCGGCCAGATGACCGGGGTTTTCTTATTTCTGATCCGCTGAAGGATTAGACAGAGTAGTACATGTCGTACTCGACCGGATGCGGGGTCATTTCGTAGCGCTCTACTTCTTCCATCTTCAGCTCGATGTAGCCGTCGATCTGGTCGTCGTCGAACACGCCGCCAGCCTTCAGGAATTCACGGTCTGCATCGAGAGATTCAAGAGCCTCACGCAGCGAGCCTGCAACTGTCGGGATTTCAGCCAATTCTTCTGGCGGCAGGTCGTAAAGGTTCTTGTCCATGGCATCGCCCGGATGGATCTTGTTCTTGATACCATCAAGGCCAGCCATCAGCTGAGCTGCGAATGCCAGATACGGGTTGGCTGTCGGATCCGGGAAGCGAACTTCTACACGCTTTGCTTTCGGCGAAGACGTGAACGGGATACGGCAAGACGCAGAACGGTTGCCAGAGGAGTAAGCCAGCAGAACCGGAGCCTCATAACCTGGAACCAGGCGCTTGTAGGAGTTGGTTGACGGGTTGGTGAAGGCGTTCAGGGCCTTGGCGTGCTTCAGGATGCCGCCGATGTAGTACAGGCACATTTCGCTGAGGTCGGCATAAAGGTTGCCAGCGAACAGCGGGTTTCCGTCTTTCCAGATGGACTGGTGGCAGTGCATGCCGGTGCCGTTGTCACCAAAGACAGGCTTCGGCATGAAGGTTGCCGTTTTGCCGTAAGCATGCGCGACCTGGTGAACCACATATTTGTAGATTTGCATGTGGTCGGCGCAGGTGGTCAGTGTGTTGAACTTCATGCCAAGTTCGTGCTGAGCAGCAGCCACTTCGTGGTGGTGCTTTTCAACGAGAACACCCATGTCAGCCATGACAGAGAGCATTTCGGAACGAATGTCCTGTGCGCTGTCGATCGGCGGAACCGGGAAGTAACCACCTTTGGTGCGCGGACGGTGACCAAGGTTGCCTGTTTCGTATTCAGAACCGGTATTGGACGGCAGCTCGGTGCTGTCGACGGAAAAACCGGTGTTGTACGGATCAGAAGAGAAGCGAACATCATCAAACATGAAGAATTCAGCTTCCGGACCGAAGAAGATTGTATCTCCGAAACCGCCGGACTTCACGTAGGCTTCTGCTTTCTTTGCGATTGAACGCGGGTCGCGGTTATAGGTTTCGCCGGTGCGTGGGTCGACGATGTCACAGATGATGACCATCGTGGACTGGGCAAAGAACGGGTCGATATGTGCAGTTTCCGGATCAAGGATCAGCATCATGTCGGAAGCGTCAATAGCCTTCCAGCCTGCGATGGAAGAGCCGTCAAAGGCAACGCCTTCGGCGAACATGTCTTCGTCAACCAGGGAAACGTCCATGGTTACGTGCTGCATCTTTCCGCGCGGGTCGGTAAAGCGCAGGTCAACGTACTTGATGTCTTTTTCCTGAATTTCCTTCAGCACGTCAGCGGCTGTCGTCATTTGGATTTTCCCTATTACTAGAAAGGTTGGTTTTTTACGGGTTCGGTGCAGCCTAAAAATGAGGCACGGCTGATGAACCCAATTGGGGTGTTTTGTGTGCGGTGGGGTTAAATCGCGTCGGTGCCGGATTCTCCGGTCCGGATCCGAACGGCCTCTTCGATGGAAGACACAAAAATCTTGCCATCTCCAATGCGGCCTGTTTGGGCAGCGTTACGAATGGCCTCAACGGCCTTTTCTACCATGTCAGCGCCCAGAACGATCTCGACTTTGACCTTCGGCAGGAAGTCAACGACATACTCCGCACCGCGGTAAAGCTCAGTGTGGCCCTTTTGGCGGCCAAAACCCTTGGCCTCAGTGACCGTGATGCCTTGCAAGCCAACTTCCTGAAGAGCTTCCTTCACTTCATCCAGTTTGAAGGGCTTGATGATCGCCTCGATCTTTTTCATCACCTTGTGTCTCTCTCCAACTTGCTTGGCGTGTGAGCAACAGCGTGTTGGTCAATGCCGCATCGCGCTTGTCTGCCCGGTCGCGATATTGTTAGCAGGAAGCATGCCAATTTATGACAGGGGCGTGAAATCTCGCGCGAGCCACCAGAATATCGAGGGTTTGGCAACAACGTGCCTGAAGATTGATCAATTGATTGGTTAGCAAAAGTGGAGGATGTGATTAAATATTACGCAAAACGCCTACTAAGTGAGCATAATTGGTTGATTGAGAGGAATTTCGATGCTGATTTGGTTTCCTGACACTCTCGCCCTCTATGCCACCAATGATACAAAGGGAATGTATTTTGGGTTAGCTGGTTGAGTTCTCATAGGCGGGGCGCAGGGTGAATTGTGACATTGGTAGGCTAGACGGTTTAGCGCTTTTGACACCAGCTCAAATGGGCGAGGCGGATCGTCTGACAATTGCAGGTGGTATTGCCGGTGAAGATTTGATGGAACGCGCCGGTGCCGCCGTTGCAGCGTCCGCCAAACGCCTATTGGGGCAGCAGAAGAACGTTCTCGTGTTATGCGGGCCGGGAAACAACGGCGGCGATGGTTATGTTGCAGCGCGGCTTTTGTCCGACGACGGATTGCAGGTCACGGTGCTCGCCCTCAGAGATCCCGCCAAACTGCGCGGCGATGCTTTGCTGGCCTATCAGTCACTAAACCTTCCGGTAAAAACACTTTCGACCTGCTCACTTTCGGAGCACCTGAGCGAAGCAGACCTTGTAATCGATGCGTTGTTCGGAGCTGGACTGGATCGAGCGCTGGAAGGAGACGTACGGGAGCTGGTGTCTGCGGTGAATGCGTCCGAAAAACCTGTACTCGCAGTTGATCTTGCGTCGGGGATCAACGGCGCGTCTGGCGCAGTGATGGGAACGGCAATTGACGCAAGCGCGACGGTTACCTTTTTCCGGCTGAAACCTGGATACCTTCTTTTCCCGGGTCGGACGCTCTGCGGTCAAACCGAGTTGGCTCAGATCGGCATCGAAAAGGGAGTGCTTGAGACCATCGTGCCCAACACGATCCGAAACGCACCGGAGCTTTGGCGAAGTGCATGGAATGCACCCACACTTGACGGCCATAAATATGATCGTGGCCATGTCGTGGACTTCAGTGGCGGTATAACCACTTCTGGTGCGGCCCGTCTTGGCGCCATGGCAGCTCTGAGGGCCGGGGCAGGGTTGGTTACTGTTGCTTCTCCGCCGTCGGCTGTCATGGTCAATGCCACACACCTCACAGCGATCATGCTCAAGGCTGTGGACGGCGAAGAGGGGCTTCGGTCTCTGATGAAGGACCCTCGGTTCAACGCGTGCTTGATCGGGCCTGGATACGGGGTTGGCGAGAAGACGCGTGTCCAAGTCAGCACCCTTTTGGAGTTTGGTCGGCAACTGGTGCTGGATGCCGATGCGTTGACAAGCTTTGCGGAGCACACGAACAGTTTGTTTGAACTCATCCACCAGTCCGCCGGGGAGTGCGTTCTAACGCCTCACAGCGGCGAGTTTGCGCGCCTCTTTCCAGAACTAGCCGGAATGGACAAGCCCAGCGCGGCTCGTGAGGCCGCAAGCCGCAGTGGTGCTGTGATTGTATTGAAAGGCCTCGATACGGTTATTGCCGGTCCTGATGGATTTGCAGCGATCAATGACAATGCGCCACCTTGGTTGGCAACGGCGGGCTCTGGTGACGTGCTGGCCGGAATCACATGCGGACTATTGGCCCAAGGCATGCCAGCCTTTGAGGCCGCCGCGATGGCTGTCTGGCTACATGGAAAAGCGGGGCAGGTAGCTGGTCCGGGGCTCATTGCCGAAGACCTTTCCCCAGCGCTCAGGCCGGTTATTGCTGAGCTTGTGGAAAAGACTGAGGGAACGGGTAATAAAAAACTGTCATGACCCTTTCCTTTTGCCAGATGCTGGTGCTATAGAGACCGCGCTCCGGCGAAACGCCCTAGAGCCCACAGCGGATGTGGTGAAATTGGCAGACACGCCAGATTTAGGTTCTGGTGCCGCAAGGCGTGGGGGTTCAAGTCCCTCCATCCGCACCATTTCAGATTTTTCCATGGTTATGTCCTCTAACATATTGAATATGTTAGAGGTTCTTGCGGTTCGATAACCCTCATTTCTCTTGTATCTAAGGGTGTCCGCAAATACGAGTTTAGCTACCGCTCTCTTGTCTTCCAATTTGTCAGAAGCCCAAAGATTACAGGGATTTGCGAGGAAGGCGAAAGCGGTTCGATAAATTTCCTTGAAGCTGCCGTTTGGCTTATGAGATCTGTTCATTTGATCTGTCAGACGGGCTTTCTTGCGATCCAGTTCTTCAATGCGATTTTCATAGGCTGCTGTGACTGACTGATTGTTGGCATCGACGATACGATCCAGAAATTGCTCTTGCTGCTTGTCCAGTTTGCGTATTTCGCTCTGTATGCTTTTCTTTTTGCTGGCTGCCCGTTCTTCGTGGTGGCTCCAGATTTTCTGGAAGATCGCGAAGGACAGTTCAAACAATTCACGGCTTGGCTGCATGGTTTGCAACATGACTTCAAACCCGCCTTCGATCTTATCCCGTTGAATTGACTTGCGATAACTGGCGCATCCCTTTGTATCGCAGAGGTAATAGGGATAATGCTTGTGACGACCTTTGGACCAACCTGCTGTATAGGGTTCGCCACAATCATCGCAGCAGACAAAGCCTCGTAATGGAAAATCTCGATTGATGTCTTTTTCTGGCTGGCGCGTTAGCGCGCCTCTCGCGTTTGTCCTGAACCGCTTCCCAGATTTCGAGCGATATGAGTGGATCATGCTTTCCTTGGATCAGATGTAGTCCC
>NZ_GL476302.1:20259-52939 GCF_000148725.1 Roseibium sp. TrichSKD4
TCATCATCCGACCGCGCATGCGGTTGATGGTTTGCTGTCCGTTTTTTCTCGTTGATGCTGCGCAACAGTGGCAAGCAGGTTTTCAACCATGATGGAATCTGGATCATCGCCAAATTCAATCGATGGGCTTTCCAACTGCCCGCCAGCCTTGGATATGGACGCGCGCAATTGCAAGTGTGCCTCCAGACCACGGGCAAGCCTAGAGATATCATCAATGATCACGACAGGATTTCGTGCCCTGTTTTTGCGCAGGAAAGAGAGCATGGCGTCCATTTGAGGACGTTTTGCGTACTTGCCCGACATATCGTCGGCAAAGACGCGCATGACTTCATATCGTTTGTAGGAGGCAAATTCGCGGCAACGGCTTTCCTGTGAGGCAAGACCGTCGCCTTCGCGAACCTGCTTAGTGCCGGAAACGCGGGCATAAATGACAGCGATTTGTTTTGAACACTTATTGTTTAATCCAGCCACCATTTCGCACTACGCTCCCTTGTCTTGATTGAATGATTTTGACACCCCCAAATCTTGGTATTCGCCTTCCTGTAATTCTATCACAGGCCTGCAATCCTTTGCATTTTTTGGGACGGAGTTATCCCGAACCGCGCATGCCATTTGAACCGGATCTGTCTTCCATGCCCGATCCACAGCGTTTTCCATAATGCGCCAAACAGTTCGGATAAGCTCATCCTGTTCTAAGGGGGAAAGATCAAGCTGTTCGACGAGATGTCGAAATTCATCCGGGTTACATTGCATGGAAATATCCTCTGAGCCTGACAGCACGAATGGACGCGCCTTCAAGCCGGGTGGTTACTTTGGGGTGTTATTGGGAAAAAGGCGGAGCAAATCGCTCTACGCTTACCAGGTGTGTCAACTGCACACGCACTTTATATGGTGGTCCGGTGGTCCAGTCGCAAGCGATACACTTGGGCGGAGGCGTCGAAAACAATCCCGAACTTTCTGCGCAGAAATACCGATAGTGTTTCTGAGATGCGGGCGAGAAGGGTAAATTGTTCCTTGCAGCGGGTGTTCCGCTGTCCGGCTTCAAATCCGGTAAACGAGCTGTCTCGATGTGAGGCCGGATTCTCCTGAACTAAGGCATTATGCACGAATAAGGGAGGCGCATGCTCGTATGTGATTTGAATGTCCGGCCACCAGGACAAAAAGGAATATGCCTATGAGCAATAAAGATTGTAATATTGGTTCGTACTATGACGAAAAGTTTAATCGCCTCAGCGAGCGCACAAAGGCGGCTTTGAAAAATATCGAGCTTGAATGTGAAGCCATCAATGACCTGTTGGAAGGTCATGCAAATTCATCCGAAGACGCAGAATAAACTCAACATTCAAATGGTTTTACAGCCCTGTTGGCTGCAAGATGTGTGCAGGTGTATGACACTGCACCCCTTGCGAAGGGAGATGGCTAGCGCTCTCCCGTTCGATCCCTCTTGCATCCGGCTCACGGTCTGAACCGAAGTTCAAGCTGCCGCCAACTGGCTTGGCGACAGTTATGGTGTTAGATCTGGACGTCAAGATCAGGCTGTTTCGCGATTGGAATTGCTGCCTTTCAGAGCGTCACGGCGGTGTTTGTCGGCGCGGATTTTGGGCTGATAAAAACGATCCTCGAATTGCTTGCCTTCTTCATAAAAGTCACGGCCTTCAAGCGTCTTGAATTCCTCACTGATGATCTTCTTGGCAGCAACGTCGGTGATAGATAATTGCGTTGCCATCACGGCGGCCTGATGCGCATAGGCGCGATGGAAAGGCATCGGATCAGGATCATTGCCCGGTTCTGGATCACCTTCAATCATTTGAAGCACCTCATAGGCATAAGGTACACCCATCGCTATGCTTTCATCGTCAAGCTCTTCAGCCGTTTTCAAAAGGCGTTGGCGCAGCTGGTCGAGCGTTTGGCCAAATAAGGCCTTGAACAAATCACGTATGATGGTCTCAGCGCGATTTGCACTTATACCTTTCTGTGTCAGGGAAATAACAAATGCATAAATGCCGAGTTTCTCGATAAAACTCCCGGTCCGATGGATTTCGCGATTGAGAATGGCACAGATTGAGACGAATTCCTCAAATTGCGGGTCAGTCAGCAATCTTGCGCTGTAAATGTTCCTAGCATCGGCAACCATACCAACATCAATGGGTTCAAAAATTGAGTTCATGGAAATATCCTTTCATAAAAATTGAGTTTTGAAAAAGGATCGATTCCAGATGACATACGTCCGTATTTGAAGGAACGGGCAAGTCTCAAAAGTTTGCGGAAAACTGGCGTGGCTTTTTCCATTCCTGCAACAGCTTCAATGCTGAGGGATGCAGGATCATAGGGAAACGATCAAAGTGGAAAAGCCGACAATTATGGCTGAGAGAATTTCAGTTCAACACTCAATTAAGGCAAAAAAGGCGCATTCAAATGGCAATTTGATGGCGCGTGCCAAGTGATGCAATTGAGATCTGAGTTGCCGTTACCGGCGATAGCAAAATCGAGATGATGCACCGTGTCACATTTTTGACATCGGTTTCATCACCGCGTTCTCCGAACCGGACGAGCAAGTTTCCACGCATCCAGCTCTCCGTGCACAGACTTTTGCTCCGGGTCGCTTATAGCATGGTCTGCATAGCCCAATCATAAATCAATTCTAGCGCAGTCTTATTTATCTTATTGAAATGGGGAAGCCGAGAGGCACTGCCTCTTCTCTCCCCAAAAGAAAAATAGCACCTGACCGAGTGGTGATCAAAGATCACTGGCCCGCACCACAGGGGCGATTTTTCTTTTCCCCTCCCATCTCCGTTCTCGCCGAAGGGCAATGTTGCATGAGCAACCCACACCCAATTTATGGAGGAAAGAATGGAGATACTTTTACACGCGCAGCCCTATGACATCAGTGCAACGGGCTTTTATTTCAAAACGGCTGAGGAATACGACCGCAAAGTCAGGGGCTTGAAAAATGCCTATGGCGATCCCGTTGAGGAATTTGAAATTCAGTTCATTGACGGAGAAGAGATCGATTGCGAATTAGCCAAGGCCATTGGGATCAATCAGGCGAATTTTCGTGATTACCTGATTTGCGGAGAGGACTGGGAGGACTGGCATAAGATCAACACAATCATTGCTATTGGTGAATTGGGTTATGATTTTGATGCTCAGTGCGATCCTGATCACCATGGCATTGATATCTACTATGTCGAGACCATGCGGGAATTGGCGGAGCAGTTTGTCGATGAAGGCTTGTTTGGCGAAGTGCTGAGAGTTTTCAGTTCTATATCGACTTTGATGCCATCGCTCGTGATTTAGCCGTTGAATATAGCGAAATCTGTATTGCAGGCGAACGCCTGATTTACCGAGCAAGCTGAGGGGGTCTGACAATGACATTACCCCTCAAAAAGCACTGTGGCTATCACGCGGGCCATCCTTGGTATTATTTGCTGGGCGGCGATATTCCGAGGCCAAGGCAAATTCTGAATCTGGTCAGGCTTGGGGATTATCGCGGCTACGCCGAGGCTGATATCAACGAAGCTGACAATAGATCCGAACCCAAACGATCAGCAGAATTGCGGAAGTTTCAAAAGAAATTTACAGCTGACTTGAAACGGGATTTAGCAATCTACCGCAAGGTTGTCAGGAAATTGCGCGAGGAGCGGGAACAAAATCCACCGCGCGAGCCGCTTCAACGCTGCGAGGATATTCACACCGCTATGAGCCTCAAGTTTTCGCATCTGGTCAACGATTTTGCCCACTTGGTGTATCTGGATGAGCTGCTAACACGGCAGGGCGATTTATTCGATTTTTGAGTTTCAACTGGAGCAGGCAACACTCACTTATGATCTTCCAAACGCCGCAATGACCTCGTCACCGTCCAGGGGTGAATGCCGAATTGGTCTGCGATCTCAGATATTGTGCATTCACCATTGTCGAGTTTGCGTTTGGCAATACGAATGTCACAAGGCGTCATGACAGGAGGCCTGCCAATATGAACGCCTTTTGCCTTGGCTATGGCCTGCCCTTGTTGTACCCGCTCAGAAATACGTTCCCGCTCATGTTGGGCAACCGCCGCAATAACAGTGTAAGCCAATCTTCCATCGGCATTGCTGGTATCAATCGCCAAATTGAGAATTTGAAAATGGACGCCACGAGCGCGGAGTTTGTCCGCCTCTGACAAAGCATCCATGGTATTGCGGAACGCGCGGTCAATGGAGCTGATGACCAGCGTATCTCCTTCGTTCAACAGGTCGATGGTTTCTTGATAGACGGGGCGTTGTATATCCTTCGCGCTGATGGTTTCGGCCATGATGCGGTCACAACTGTCGACCAGAAGCTTAAATTGCCTGTCAGTTATCTGCTCATTTGAACTTACGCGAACATACCCGATTTTCATTGTGTTTCAGGCCTTTAGGGATTCACTTCTGCATGAGGTCATGCTACAAAAGTCATCCCTTTCGTGGTTCGGAGTATTCCGCTTCTCCGAAGATTTAATCATCTCTCTAACGTGTTGATATTTATTCATTTCAAGGTTTATTTTATCAAATCTGAACAATCACATGCAAACTTCCGCAAAACCCATGACTTATGTTGAGTAGGGTTTCGTTAACTTTAAGAAAATCTAAACTTTTCTATGCCATACTACTGGCAATAATGATAAGCGGCATACAGATACATGATGCGAGTGCCTTAACCGGCGATGAGATACTCAAAACGCTCAAACCCAACGAACAATTCCACTACATATCAGGGGCAATTGGCGGCATTGCCTATGCCCGTTTTGTCAGAGACAAGCCCTCTGAAACCGGCATGAAATGCATGCTGAACTGGTGGTACAGGCCAAACAGCACAGCAGCTTGGGATACGGTCAAACAATGGCTGGAACATCATAAAGAAAAGACCGCCGAGATTGTTCTCTACGCTCTATTGTCAAAGGAGTGTGGTCAATAATGTTGAGGATGATGAACGATTTTGAACTTCGTGCGCTGCGGCAAGAGCAGCGTGATAATGAACGGGCAAAATGGTTCATCGCCTCCAAACGACGCGAACAGGAAAAGGAAGTTCGCGATGAGCGGGCGGAGCAGAATGTTGGCGATCTAGCCGCCAGCCTTGTTGTAGCTGATCCGATTGAAGTGAAATCGTTTCGCGCCGATCTGGATACTTATGACGTCGCTACAATCGAAGCCATCATGGAAAATCGTGAGATACTGGAACGGCTTTATCGCGAACGAGACCTACTGCTTGAACGCGCCTACAAACAAGATGATGGCACGCGTGTCTTCAAGTCGGAGGATGGCGTTCGGGTATTTGATGACCATGGCAATCTTGTATCGCCTGATCGTGTTGATCCAGACGAAATCGCAGATCATTATCCAAGTGCGGAATCCTACCTGGAACAATTGCGCCTGATCGAACAGCATGAAGCAATTGATCAAAATCTGATAGGCTATCAAACTCAATTGGATGACGCACGGGACCGGTTGGACAGTGGTGAACTTTCCCAATCGGAATTTGATGACCTCAGATCATCCATAGAAAACAACATGCCAGTCGAAGTCAGGCGCAAGCTACCGGACTATGATCCAACGCAACAGGCAGAATTGAAAACTAAATTCTCCGCGTCTGCGACCCATACCGCAAAACTCAGCCCGGCAGATATGGCAATTGATCCAACCATGGTGCCGGGACTGGGATAAGGGAAACAATTTCGGTCCGCTCAGTTGAACGAATTGAACATGCTGTTCGCCTCCGAGATGACCTCAAATGCGGGAGGACTAAACACCATGGGGCGTTGCCTCCCAACCGTTTCGGTAGCGTTTTTGATTTACACAAAAATGGGTGTGGAAGTAGTGACTCTACTGCTGATTGGTTGGGTGAGTTTTTTGAATCGGGTAGTTTGTAAAAATTACGTATACATTCTCTGCTAAGTGCAGGTGCTGATGGCCTGACTCAGCTGTGCCAATTTGGATGCCCCAATGAAATGCAAACTTTCAATATGGCCTTGTAGACTGGGCGTTTTTGAAAATCGATCGTGGTTAAATTGATGTACATGATGCGTTTGAATTGCAGGAATGGGTTTTAAAGGTTTAACCGCGTCCCCAAGCGCAGCCGAATCTGCGTATTTCAAGAGAAATGATAATACATGAGCAAAATGGATTTAATGCAACAATGGTGGGCGGACCAAGAGGCTGTATTATATCCAGCTGAACAGGTGCCGAAAATCATCGAATGGCTCGGGTATCAAACTCCTGATACTTGGCATCAGATTGTCCTGACCTGGAACTACGACTTCTCTTTAGAGGTATTAGCTTGGATCTTGGAGCAAGAAAACTGTGATCGCGGCACTGCGGCAAGGGTTTTTCTTGTCGAAGGTGTGGGGTACTGGATCTGGGATGCTTTGGACGATGAAGCTAGAGCAATGGATGAAACTCACGTTTGCAATATCGTTCTCAGAAACTGGAAAAGATATAAAACCAGCGAGCTAAAACATGGATATGACGTTCCGAAAAAAATTATAGAACTTGTTTCAAACAAGAGCTTCACGGGCCACTTGGCAAAGTCGCCAGTGAAGGAGATCTTGGATTATGACGGAAAGCGAGAGGCTAACTCCAAGTACGCCTCAGAAGACGGCAAAATTGTAATCGATTTCGACTTCTGGGTGAAGTCGAAAGGAATCGAGTTGATGAATTAGCCGCTGAAATAAATAACAGCGCCAGATCTTCGAAGTGCATCCAGCTGGTAGGCGGAAATTCCTTTCTGTTTGAAAGCGAAGAGATTGGTGCGCGAAAGCCAATATTTGCGACGAAACGCACAAGATCGGAGCCTGCAATGTCAACCGCGCGCTTGTTGCGCGTAATCTAAGAGTTTTAGAGCCAAGACGATATTGGGTAACAAATCAATGAATGTATTCGAGCTATCTGGCGATGTCGGCAGTAACTATTGTGTAAACGGTGTTTGGTGTCTTACTCAGTCTCGTTTCTATGATGAAGTAAGCGATAAATGGATACCTGCGCTTGAAACGAAACTGTTAGATGGAAAAAACATCACGGTTGAATCAAGGGCAGAGTATCTCTCCAGATGGTACGTTTTAAATTCAGATACGCTAGTTCAGAGTTACTTTATACTAGGTGATTTCAGCAAGTTGCGACTGAGCTTCCCACTCTTCAGTGCAAGCTTGAAGAAAATATTTGAAAGCGTCATTCCGGACGGATTTGAGTATATCGAGATTGAGAAGGTCTGGGCCGAAAAACAGGCCTGCCCTATCCCTGGAGGTCCATTCTATCTGGCCAATCTGCTTGTCGAGCGCGACACTTGGGATGATGAACTCACTGAAATTTATCCGATGACGCGAGTTGACGGGACCCGTTACGAGAGTATCGACGGGACCAAAAAGTTTGTCCAAAAATCAAAGCTGCATGGTGCCACGATATGGCGCGAGTGCAGAACAAATCATGTTTTGTGTACGCAGGAAGTGAAAGACATCCTCCAGAAAGCGGGTGTCCAAGGTATTCATTTCCAGTCTGTGCGTGTTTCGGACAAGTAATTTCAATAAAATTCTATCTGGAGTGCTAATAATGTCAAAATTGCAGAACCACCATCTTATTCCGCAAGAGTACCTTCCAGGTGGGAGGAATGAACACATAATATTTAAAATAGAGGGTGTGAAAGAGTTATTTCAAAATAATGATCCCAAGTACAATATAATGGGCCTGCCTTCGGAAGTTAATGAGATTTTCCAAAAGCATGGCGGGTATCATTCTGGATATACAAGATTTGTTAGTGCCCAATTGCAACAGATTTACGATCAAGGTCTGACAGATCCAGCTCTCATCAAGAACCAACTTGTTGGTTTGACCAATGTTCTGAAGGTGAACCTAGCCAATCCAAATTTTGATGTTCCGCTAAACATACAGAATGCGGATGCCATTTTCCAAGGCTGGGCGGACTCCATTAAGTTTAGGGATTATACCGGGAATGCGGACATTCCCGCCGTCGAATTAGATCCCGCCAATCCGCAGGCTTACATTGATTATCAAAACAAGCTCATGAGCAAGACAGCCTTTTTGACAGGCTCTGAGCTGGGGCTGTCATTCAGTGTCGGCCAAAATGGCGATTTCAGTTCCCGTCATGTGGATGGAGACTCGATTTTTAATACGTTTCGCTATGACAGCATTGATGCAGGCGAGCAAGTAGACAAACTCAAGCAGCTGGTCGGCGATATTGAGGCTGTTCGTGATATTCTCAAAGATGTTGAATTTGATCCAACCAGTCTTGAAGACCGGAAGACACTGGCTTTTGTCGTCAATGGTGTTTCTTCGGGCGAACTGAGCATAGAATCGGCCAAAACAATCGCGGCGTCTTTTCATGATGTGACGAGTGGAATTCCTGACGTTTTTGAGGTAGGTGCAGATGATGTTTCTTCTACCAAACCGACCGTTTTATATAGTGCAGCTGCTACAGGTCTGGCTGGTGGGCTTATCATTGCTAAAAATCTAGGGGTTCTATCGGACCTCGGGGAGTTTTTGGTTACTTCCGCCAAAGCAGACGAATTCATAGAAAATGGCCAGCCAGAAGAAGCTGCTAAACTATGGTCGGTCTATGCATTTGAACTTGCCGGGGCTTCAGCAACAGCAGGCGCGGGGGCAAACGTAGGTGGCACGTATGGCGGTTTCTGGGGTGCGTTAGCAGGAGGGGTTGCAGGCGGAATAGTCGGCAGTATTGGCGGAAAAGCGCTCGGGGAGCTGCTTTACGACAGAGATCCGTTGTCTTTTCAAAAGTTGTTTCCGGGTCATTTGCCAACGGATGTCATTGGTGACTTTGTCAGAAATGAAGATGGTCGCTGGGCTAACCTTCACAAGGATCTGAATGATCCAGATCTGTTTGTGTCGGACGTGGGGCAGATTGAAGAGCTTGAACAGCAGAGAAATTCTCGACTTGAGTATAATGATTACATCGATTTTAAATTAGGGGCAAAGAAAGATCCGAATTCAATCGATAGCTGGACCTATGCAGGTGCAAATGGAGATCGGGGTATTTGGATGGGGGCTGACCCGGGTCATCTCCCCGATGCTGAAACAATTGAGCTCCTGGATCAAAAGCGAGCCCAAAGACTTGAATTAAATGCGACCGTTGACGCGATCCGGCTGGAGGATTACTCCGAAGCTCAAGGCAGATTTGAAAACGACATTCTGGTAGTCTCCGAAAGAATCTACGGATCTCACGCCGAGACAATTCAAAACAACACGAACTGGCTAAACGAAGATGCGTTCCAGTACGGAACGACTGATTTTGACAGTTTGTCCCATGGCTTTGATATCGCAACGAGGTTTATTCACGGCAATTTAGGTATAGGCACCGAGAATTTTGGTTCTCATTTTGCTTCGATACGCAACGATGGATTGATTGCAACCGGTGGGAATTGGCAAATTACTTCGGTTACTGCGAATAATCCTGGTTTCTGGGCAGAGGTAAATGCTGCGATTTCCGACTGGCATCAGCCAGGTCGAGCCAATGTGATTCATACAACAGCCTCACGGGAAGTATCGCGATATTGGGGGGACTTCAGCGCTGGTAATCTTTACCGTAATACACGTGTAGAAGATATTGCTTTCTCTGTTTCTTATCTTTCTAGGTGGTCAACGTCCATTGCGGAAGTTGATCCATTGGTTCTGGATCTAGATGGTGATGGCGTCGAACTGACCTCGTTTTCTGACAATTATCTGTTCTTCGACATTGATAATGATGGGCATCTGGAGCGGACCGGATGGGTTGCGCCCGATGACGCCATGCTGGTGCATGATCTTGATGGCAACGGTAGAATAGATGACATCACCGAAACACTGTCAGAATATTATGGTGCAGCGTCAGGAACAGGTGCCATATACGGCTCTTCCTTTGAAGCACTCACGACGCTTGATAGCAACGGAGATGGAGTTGTCGATCAGGCGGATAGCCAGTATGCCGCGTTGCGGCTTTGGCAAGATGCCAACCAAAACGGCCAGACTGACGAAGGGGAACTTGTCACGCTCGTCGATGCTGGCGTTACCCTACTTTCATTGTCTGACGAGGCTGATGGCGCGTTTGTCGGCGGAAACGAAGTCAAATCTAACAGCACCTACACCAAATCCGACGGCAGCCGTTTAACACTGGCTGCGGTGAATTTTATTGCGGACCCTAGTGGTCTTCATGCTGAAGTCGATGGACAGGGAATCCGGATTGAACTGGAAGACGGCTCGGCCACTTACACTGTTGGCGATGCAAACGGTGAAATTGTTACATCATCTGATAAAGGTGCCACCAATCTGATAGGTGGAATTGGTGATGATGTCCTGACAGGTGATGACCAGAACAACTGGCTGGTTGGGTCTTTGGGTTCGGACACCCTTCATGGCGGTGGAGGCAATGACTATCTGGTTGCAGATGCTGCCGACATTTCAGTCAGTCAGAGTAATGTTCAAGGTGGGACTGGTTTCGATGTTGCCCAGTTTGTTGGTGATCAAGGCATCATATTCAATCTGCAAAAGTCCCAGGTCGAGATGGCCATCGGGACAGATCATGCAGACATTCTGTCTTCCGGATCATCGGAACAGTCTATCATCAACGGTGGCGCTGGTGATGATATTATCTTCGGCGGTGGTGCGGATGATGTTCTGAATGGCGAAGAAGGTAAAGACGCCATCTATGGGAACAGTGGCGACGACCTTATTCGAGGTCATCGGGGAGCTGATACTCTGGAAGGTGGTCTTGGCAACGATATTCTGCAAGGGGGCCTTGGAGAAGATGTTCTTAGAGGCGGTGCTGGCGAAGATCTTCTTACAGGCGGACAAGGCGACGATCATCTGCACGGAGGTGGAGGTTACGATGTTGCTGAATATTCGGGGTCATATGCTGACTACATTGTAACGTCCAATCTGGACGGGACATATACCGTTACCGACAGAAGAAATGGATCACCCGACGGTGCAGACAGGTTAAGTGATGTTGAAGCGCTGAACTTTGCCGACATTAATGAGGTGCAGATTGACGGAGACAATCCACTGCCTGTCAAGGATGTGGTGCGGGTAAGTGCAGAGGAGGATGGGAAGACCTATCGCATTGCCATATCTGACCTGCTGGCCAATGATCTGGATTATCAGGGCGATAGCCTTTCTTTGCGTGAAGCCTTTGAGGCGACAGGGGGCTCTGTTTCCCTTGATGATGGCGAAGTTGTTTTTGTTGTCGAAGATGGCTTTAGCGGCATTCCTTCCTTTTCCTATCGAATAGCCGATGAGCACGGAAATAACGGTATTCAGGTCGGGGTTACCGGAACAGACTTGACGGCTGAAATGACAGGGAAGGTGACGCTTGTTCTGGAGCATCACCCTGAGGATCCGCAATTTCTTGAACAGTGGTATCTGCCTGAAATCAATGTCCTACCGGTTTGGAAGGACTACACGGGGCAAGGTGTGACGGTTGGGGTTTTTGAGCCAGGGCCATGGGATGCTGAAGACTATGGCCAGATTGACTATTCTCATCCTGATCTGCTGCCGAATATAGACCAGGAAGCACTTCGAACACAAAATCCCAATATTGAGCCAACCCAGCATGCGACGCTCGTGGCTGGTGTTATCGGCGCTGCAAGAAACGACATTGGATCAGTTGGGGTTGCGTATAATTCTACGCTCGCAAGCGAAGGAATAAGCGAGAAAGACATCAGCGCCCTGAGAAAATGGGGTGATTATGACGTTGCCAATAATAGTTGGGGTCCAGAGGACCAATTTGGCAATTCTATCTCTGACAGGGATGGAAATTCAAAAGCCTATATGATCATGGAATCGGCCATTCACGACGGTCGGGAAGGTTTGGGCACCATATTGGTCATGGCTGGAGGAAATGGTCGGCAAAAGGGGTTTGATACCAACGGTTCTGATCTGACAAACAATCGTTATGGCATTACAGTCGGGGCAATCAATGCGGAAGGCGATTTGGGGAACTTGCAGGTAGCCAAGGCTCCGTTCTCAAATCCGGGGGCATCCATACTAATTTCGGCGCCGGGGTCAAATATTACCTCAACATCTCGGTTATTAGAAAATGCGAATGGTTCAATTTTTGGCAGCGACTACGAAACAACTCAAGGAACGTCATTAGCTGCACCAATAGTGTCCGGCGTGGTTGCCTTGATGTTAGAGGCTAATCCTTCACTAGGCTGGCGGGATGTTCAAGAAATTCTTGCGATGTCTGCCGAGAAAATTGATGACCCAAATACGGAATGGCATATCAACGGAGCAGTGAACTGGAATGGCGGTGGGATGCACTACAGCCAGGACTATGGGTTCGGACTTGTCAATGCACATGCGGCTGTTCGGCTGGCCGAAACCTGGCAGAAACAAAGTAGTCTGCATAATGAGGTTCAGCTTAGTTATCAAAGTGGCGGCTTGAATTCTATCTTACCAGACGGGGTAGGAGAATTTGCCAACACCATCTCTGTCGCAGATCATATCAAGATTGAGAACGTAGAAGTACAGCTCGACCTTCATCATATGCAACTGGGCGACGTAGAGGTTTTGTTAGTCGGTCCGGATGGTACTGAGAGTGTTTTGATAAACCGCCCGGGTGTTGCGTCAAATAGTGATGGTTCTGGCAGGGGATATGATGCTCTTGACAGAATATGGCTTACTTCGACGACCAACCATTGGGGTGAATACAGCGCTGGCGACTGGACCTTGATAGTAAAGGACAAGGTAACAGGAGAAAGTGGGAAAATTCGGAGTTGGGAACTCCGAATTTTCGGTGAACAAGCAAGCCAAGACGATTTGTATGTATATACGGGTGAGTTTTCCGATCAGTCGAACGGAGATTCGCTGACCGTTAGTGATGGTGACGGATACGATATAGTTAATACGTCTGCGATTTTGGAAGATGTTATTATTGATCTTAGTGGTTTTAACTGGAGTAAAATATCTGGTCAGCCAGTTGTTTTTAATGAAGGAGCTTCCATCGAAACTGTCTATGCAGGTGATGGAAACGACTTAATTTCTGGAAACAAGTTAAACAATATTTTGTTCGGTGGTCGAGGTCATGATCTTTTACGCGGTAATACAGGCGATGATATAATATTTGGCGGAAATGGCGACGATATTATTCAATATACTATTGGGGATGGGGCAGACGTCATCGAGTCCTTTTATCTTGGAAGATCGATGGCACAGGGAATGGACACACTCTCCTTTGAGGGTATCGGCGCAGACGATGTTGCATTGTTTCAGTCAGGTTATGACCTGAATATTCAAATCTTGAGCAGCGGAGAGAGAATAAGAGTAACCAATAACTTCAGGGCAAAATCAGATCTCTCTGCTCTACATGATGTAGATCAATATGCGGTTGATCAGATCATATTCTCCGATGGCACCAAATGGAATACACAGGAGATATTAGATAGAGCCATCGTCAAAGGAAGTTCAGAAGCGGACCTCCTGTACGGCACGGAAAATGATGAGAAATTTAATCCCGGAACAGGTAATGATTCAGTGTTCGGCGGCGGGGGAAACGACACATTCCTTTGGAAGAAGGGAGATGGAAATGACACCATTTCCGCCAGTATTGCCGATCAAAAAAACGCAGAACATGACGTGTATATGCAAGGACTTGGTCAGGATCTCCTGATTCTGGAAGATGTTCTGCCAAACGAAGTAGAAATCGAGCGGCTTGGATCTGATATTGTATTTACGGTTCTTAAGACTGGGGAAAAAATCACACTCGCAGAAAGCTATGTTACTTTCATAGACTATGCGACAAACGAAGTTATGGACAATGCTCCCGTTGACTTTGTCAGCTTCTCAAATGGTGATGTTTGGACATTATCCGAACTAAAAACGCTAGCGGAAGATGCTGATGGTGTTTCTGACGAGGTGACACTGCGAGGAGCGGTTTTGGATGAGAGGTTCCCTGGCGAAATTGCAGCAAAAAGGGAGATTATTCGTGGAACTCGAGGCGACGATCTTCTTCAGGGGACCAACAATAATGATGTCTTTAGGGGAGGGCTGGGAGATGACACCCTATTTGGTGGGGATGGCGATGATGTCTACCTTTGGAAGAAGGGAGACGGCAATGATAAAATTGCAGCTAGCTCCCTGTCATCAGAGGGGGATGAGTATGGCGTAGTTGCGCAAGGACTTGGTCAGGATCTTTTAATTTTGGAAGATGTCCTGCCGAATGAAGTGGATATTGATAGGGTTGGATATGACCTAGTTATCAAGGTTCATGAAACCGGTGAAACGATTACTCTCTCAGAGAGCTACATAGAGTTCGTTCACTATTTATCGCGTGAGGTTTTGGACAATGCACCTGCGGAAATAGTCAAGTTCTCTAATGGCATTGTCTGGACGTTGCCCGAACTTGAGGCGCGTGCCGTAGTACGTGGAACCGATGGTGACGATACACTGCTTGGTACAGACTTGGATGACGTGTTTGAAGGGGGGAGAGGAGATGATGTCATCTACGGTTTTAGTGGAAATGACCAGTTCCTCTATGCTGAGGGTGATGGCAATGATGTAATAAAAGCAACAATAGATCAACCAGGCCAGCAAATATTGGGGGCGGCAGCTCTTGGCGACGATATGTTGGTCTTTAAAGACTTGAATGAGGATGATGTCGAGCTTTATAGAGATGGCGTCGACATTAAAGTTAAGATTAAGAGTACTGGTGAATTAATTACATTTGAAGACCAATTGCAAATATTCATTAATGCTGCTGATCGCGAAGAAATTGAAAATATTTCTGTTGATGTGATTCGGTTTGCGGATGGTACAACATGGACCGCCCGGGATATCGCGCTTCTAACACCAATTGAGGGTACGAACGGTAATGACTACCTTACGGGCAGTCATACCGTCTGGCTGGACGTTATTGTCGGCGGTCGAGGCGACGACACTATTAGGGGGGCAAACTCCAGATACGCATCCCTTGATGTTGAGGATGTGCTTATAGGTGGAAGTGGAGATGACAAGCTTTATGGTTACGCCGGTAGTGATGTTCTCGATGGTGGATATGGCGACGATTTCCTGAATGGAGGCGCTGGCGAAGACCGCCTTGAAGGAGGTGAAGGTAATGATAGATTGCTTGGAGACGCTGATGCAGATGTAATAATTGGCGGAAACGGCATTGATGAAGTCTATTATTACACGTCGAATGCAGCTGTAATTGTTGATTTAAATGACGCACTTCCTGAACATGGCGGGCATGCGGAGGGGGACGTCTTATTTAGCATAGAAAACATCCTGGGCTCTTCTTATGCGGATACGCTAAGAGGAGATGATGAGGGTAATTCGATTGATGGTTATTATGGCGATGATCTTCTTTATGGTTTAGGGGGTGACGATGATCTTAAAGGTGCGGCCGGAAATGACACTATTTATGGTGGAGCGGGTAGTGACTTAATTTATGGCGGCTACGGAGATGATTATGTGGTCGGCGGTTTGGGTGACGATCACTTACAAGGCGGCGGCGGCCATGATGTCTACAAATATTATCACGGCGATGGAAATGATGTTATCTCTGACTTTAAGGGTGTAAATATCATTGATTTCGACAACATCTCGAGTACTGAGGTGATTTTTGATCGGATTGGTTACAATGGAGCTGATCTTCAGATCAACGTTGGTGAATATAGTGATAGTATAGTTGTTAAGTACTACTTTGATAGACAGTTCTCTCCGATATTTTCTTTCAATTTTGCTGATAATGCTGTGCTTGGTTTTGCAGATTTAGAAGAGCAATTTTTCCATGTTGTCGGAACTGATCAAGACGATCTGTTAAATTACGTGCTGGACGGCGATTACACGATTACTGGCGGTGCAGGTGATGATACTATTGTGACAAGCGCCGGTGATGACACATTCGTTTATGCTTTGGGCGACGGAAATGATATAATTCGTGACCGGTTGGGTGAAAATAGATTAATACTTGAGGATATCAATGCAGATCAGGTAGTAATTATTAGATCTGGCGCTTCCGATATCGATATTAAATTCAAGAATACAAATGAAAATATACACCTAGAAGATGTTTTGCTGGGAAGTGTTGCAGAAGATTTTAGAATAAATTTTGCCGACGGTGTGGTTTGGAACAAAGGGGACTTAGCAGCGCAAGGAGCTATATTTGGTTCTAATGCCAGCGATAATATAACTGGTTCTTATTACAATGATGTCATCGAAGCTGGTAGGGGAGACGATAACCTACAGGGTGGTTATGGTGACGATACTTACATCTTCAATTCCGGGGACGGCGTAGATCAAATCATAGATGGAATAGGCACCAATATTGTCAAAGTAAATGGCGTGGCCCCTTCAGACGTCGGCGTTGTCTATAATAGTGAAGACATCGTACTTGAGTTGGGAGGAAATGGCGATAGCATTGTCTTGGACGACTTTCTACCAAGGTGGAACCAAGAAATTGTTATTAAGTTCGATGATGGTACTGAATGGCTGCGTAATAATCTCCTTCCCGATGCGTTATCATTAATGGGTTCAAATTCAGACGAGGTACTTTCCGGCGGTCACAATGATGACTTAATTGAAGGTGGTTCTGGAGACGATGAATTGCGAGGGGGTATTGGGTCCGACAAATATGTCTATTCGCTGGGTGACGGCAACGATGTGATTTTGGACGGAAATGGCGCTAATTCTGTTTTGCTTCGAAGTATTTTGCCAGAACAGATTGAGTTGGCGAGCAATTTGGAGAAGGATCTATTGGTGAATTTCATCGAGTCTGGAGAACGGTTGACCATTAAAGGGCATTTTGGAAGCTCTGCAGGCACCTTCAGTCTTGAGTTTTCCGATGGAAGTTCCTGGGGCGCTGAAGAGATACTCAGAAATACTCCAATATATGGAACAGATGATAATGACTACCTTTCCGGGACGTCCGGGGACGACATTATCAGTGGAGCCCAAGGAAATGACACCCTTGCGGGCGGCGGCGGCAATGACACTTATATTTACAATCGTGGAGACGGGAATGATGAGGTCTTGGACCGGTCAGGTCAAAACACGCTTATACTAAAAGACATTATTTCTTCTGACGTCTATTTATGTGGTGCATCATCTAGGAACGGATATGTGATTGATAAGGTTACTTGGGAAACTATATATATACCAAACGCATTTTCCAGTTCGAGTAGTTATTATCGAAAGTCTAATATCCAAAAAATCAAGTTTGCGGATGGTGTTGTATGGGACCGAAGTACATTTTATTCGAAGAAATCTGATATTAAAATGGGTTCCGCAAATGACGATCGACTGTACGGCAACTCTACCGGGAAATCTACACTTATTGGGGGTGAGGGGGACGATCAGTTAAACGGTTACCATTGGATAGATGACGAGTATATATATCGATTAGGCGATGGCAATGATGTTATCGTGGACTTTGGTGGTCGAAATCAGCTTAGTTTTGCAAATGTGAGTAAGCAGGATATCGAGTATTTTGTCTCCTATGGGGACTTGATGGTAAAGATCCTCGCTACAGGAAGCGAAATAAAGATACTGGACGCTTCAAATCTTACTCGGCCTATTGACACATCTATAAAATTCTTTGATGGAACCGTTTTTTCATCATCATACCTCGCTGCAGTTGGATATTCTTTACAAGGTGTCAGTGACCAACTTGATATGACGACATCTCGTGTCTTGGAGGGCACGATTAACGATGATGTTATGAGCCAATATCACAGTTCCATTCCCACGGAGTTTCGGGCGGGTGCTGGTGCGGATATCGTTAATGGCACCAACGCGGATGATGTGATTTTTGGTGGTATCGGAAACGATACTCTTCGAGGCGGAGCAGGAGACGATATCTATCTCTTCAGTAAAGGCGATGGGCAAGACATTGTTAGTGACATTTCCGGAAATAATCACATCGTATTACTGGATGTTACGGACAGTGAAGTTGAGGTCGAGAGGGTCGGTGAATCCATAAAGTTAATTGTCACTAACACCGAAGATACGGTGCTGGTATCGAACGCCCTACAACTTGGTGAAAGAGGTCTTGGAAGCATTAGATTTAACGACGGAACTATATGGGGTCATGAGGAATTGCTTTCCAAGATAAACGAGTTTCAAGTGTCAGGAATACACTATGGAACATCCAAAAATGACGTTTATTTCGGTGGCGAAAATACTGATGATGTTAGCGGCGAAAGTGGAAATGACTATCTAAACGGTAAAGATGGAAATGATTACCTTTATGGCGGTTCAGGTGCCGATCGGATAATTGGTGGAGAAGGTGCGGATTGGTTGGAAGGAAATAGTGGCTCTGATTTGCTCGTTGGAGGCGCGGGTGATGATACCTTTTACTTCGGATATAATTTTGATATGGACACGATCGCAGACTTCCAAGCGGGTCCTGCAGCAGGAGACGTCATCCAATTGGATAACCTGCGTGTAAGCAGCTTTGAGGAAGCCGTTGCGTTAGCTGAGCAGCAAGAGAATGATGTTGTTTTTGATTTCGGTCGAGGTGACACTCTAACATTGTTAGGTGTTAATCTTTCTAATTTAACTAGTGACGATTTTTGGTTTTCTTAATGCCGGAGTTGTTCGGTCTTCCACTTTAGTGTGTTTTCAGGCCATGACCTGAGACCCGGAATGGTAATCCTCCCTTTTACCTCGCGTTTTTGTTTGGCTGGTGATTCACTTTGTTTATTGTACTGCATTGACTCTTTGTACTTTCAGCCATAAAAAGCGGTTTCCGAAATCGCGAGGCCAAAGCGAGCGTATCTGATTGAAAGGGTGCAGTTGGAGCCATCACGTTTACCTGCTGGCTTGAGTAGGGCTCGATAAATTTGGGGGAGCCTATAAGGCTTCCCCAATGCTTTAGACCTCATATAACGATCTTCCGTCGTGTTTTAGGGCGTAAGCTAAACACGACGCCTTACCATTGCTAATTAGTCCGCCCTGAACAACGTCTAAGCCATTGATGTTGCGCGTGGCCGAAGCAATACGCAAATATTCGATTTGACCGGTTTGGGGATGGGGTTTGTGATCCAGAGCAGCAAAATGATCAGTGCATTGAGGATCAGACGCAGGTTATGACCGGCTGCGGCCAGCAGGGCGTTGATGGCATCGCCATTTTTGCCATTGAGGAAGTTCCGGTCAAGTCGTCCATCTGTTTTCATGTGGCCGATGGTGGCCTCGATCGCTGATCGTCGTTTCAGCTCACGCTTCATCTGTGCCGTCAGCCCGCGCTTCTGGCCGGAGATCATGACCTTGGCGTCGCCCTCATAATCATGCCCCCGATAGCCACGGTCCACATAGACACGCTCAGCTTTGGTGCCGCAGACTTTCTCAGCCTGACTGATGGTGTCATTCAAGGTGTGCCCATCATAGGGATTGCCCTCAAAAGCCCTCGCCGCAAGAACCAATCCTTCCCGATTGGTCGTGGCAATGCCAACCTTGGCCCCGAACTCGTAAGGTGTTCGCGCCTTGCCCTTGGCAATACAGGCCACTTCCGGCGCATGCATGGAATAAATCTTGTTTTTGTCCTTGGGGGTCTGGGCCAGAAGCCGCTCCACCAGTCCCAGCAGACGGGAGAACCGGTGCTCAAGACCTTCGTTGCCTGCGATCTTGCGGGAGATGTCGCGATAGACCCGGCCCAGATAGGTCTTCAGCTTTTTGAGTTCCCGGCGCATCCGCTTGAACTGTTTGGCATGGGCATAATACCAAACGTCAGATGAAGTGACTCATATTTGGGCTTCCGGTTTTGTTGCGAATATGATTCCAGATGGCAAACGATGGGAGTTTGCCATGGGAGCCGCGATACCGCTTCGAGATGACTTTGACGGTTGTACCCTTCGCCGGTTGGCGAGGGTGTGCCGGGACGCCAAACAGACCCGTCGCCTTTTGTCATTGGCGGTGATCTATGATGGGGGGAGCCGTTCGGACGCAGCTCATATTGGCGGAGTGACGCTCCAAATCATTCGCGATTGGGTGCTGCGTTTCAATGCTTCTGGTCCCAATGGTCTGAAGGATACGCCCAAGTCAGGTCGCCCCTCAAAACTTGACGAGCAGCAGCGTCGTGCGTTGATCGAGATTGTCGAACGAGGCCCGTATCCATCGGTGGATGCAGTGGTACGTTGGCGCTTGAAGGATCTCGCTGCGTGGATCCTGTCTGAATTTGGCATTGTCGTTGACGAGCGTACCGTATCGCGGGAGCTGAAGAATGCGGGTTATCGGCGTCTGACGGCCCGGCCGCAGCATCCGGCGCAAAACGAGTTTGCCGTCGAGGATTTTAAAAAAGCTTCCCAGCCGAACTGGCGGAAATCGGCAATCAGCTTGAAAGCGGCACCCCGATAGAGGTTTGGTTTCAGGACGAGGCGCGTGTGGGTCAAAAGACCAAGATCACAAGGCGATGGGCAAAACGCGGGACAAGGCCGCGGGCCCCCAAGGATCAGCGGACAAAGTCAGCATGGATATTTGGGGCCATCTGCCCGGAACGGGGTGTCGGTGCTGCGCTCGTCCTTCCCAAGTGCAACATCATGGCCATGCAAATGCATCTTCAGGAAATCTCGTCGCAAGTCGCTCCGGGAGCCCACGCCGTTGTCATCCTTGACCAGGCTGGCTGGCACACATCTGGCAAACTCGACATTCCCAACAACATTACCCTTCTCCCATTGCCACCGAGGTCTCCCGAATTGAACCCGGTCGAGAACCTATGGCAGTTCATCAGGGATAACTGGCTGTCAAACCGGGTCTTCAAATCCTACGAACAAATCATCGATATCTGTTGCCGCGCATGGAACAGGTTAATTGAACAACCATGGACCATCATGTCCATCGGAATGCGAGATTGGGCCCATCGGTTCTGAATTTTGACGGTTGGTATAACGGCCCGCCATCAAGGCCGCCTTTTTGGCAACTCTGGTATGGCTGCGACGCAAGATGATGCCGGCCCTCTTGGCCTGGCGCACCAGAAGCTGCAAGGCCTTGTGATAAAGACGGCTATCGGTGGGATGGGCAATGGCTTTGGGTTGAACGGTCGTATCAACCAAGACCCGCTCAAGGCTGCTCTTCTTGATCGTCCCGCTCTCAATCGCAACACCTACCGTAGCAGAAAGAAGCTTTTCCATTCCCTCAGGACCAATCCGTTTGCGCCAGCGGGTCATGGTTGAGGGATCAATGGGGAATTGGTGCTGGAAAAACTCAAAACCGCAGAAAGACTGCCAGTAGGGGTTTTCAACCCAACGCTCAACCGTCTCTTCATCGGAAAGATCGTACATGTGCTTGAGAAAGTGCAGCCCGGCCATCAGACGCGTTGGTTTGGCCGGTCGTCCCAAGGGGCGATAATGCCTGCCGAACTCCGCATCAAATTCATCCCAAGGCATCAGACCAGACAGCCGCACCAACGAATGGTTCATATCGATGATTGCGGCCAGGCGTTCCTTGAACAGATCGCCACACCGTTTGTTGCGTTTTGAAGGTCTCATGAGAATATGCCAGAAAATGCGTGCTTCGGATCAACTAACCGGCATATTCACACATCCAAAACCCAATGGGTATCCATACTCTTCAATCAGTTAAGGGGTTTTTCAGCGCGAACTAATTAGTGTTTCTTTTGTGTAGTGAAGCGCGTATTGACTCGGCTGCGCATAGTAGATCGGCACTTCTGGTTTTCCAGATTTCTCAGCAGCAACCGCAAAAAGGCACATCGCCAGCGAAACAGGCTTCGGACCAAAAGGCAGCATATATGACGTGCGGTCTCCGTTGCCTGTGACTCTACATATCGCGTCAAAGGTTTGCGATACATCTACTGCTGAGATTTGGATAAAGTCTATGGGATCTATCTTTCTTAACCCATCATTTTCACGACCGACAATCCGCTCCATGGTTTCAACAAATTTCCAGTTTCGCTTCAGGCCTGGCGGCCCTGGTGGGAAAGGGAACAACATTTTCAAGGCACGAGGCCTGTCTTCACCGAACATTCTAGAGAAACTCAACAAATGAAATCCGACACCGACAAAAGCAAAATCGTGCTCGCTGCGACCATCAATTGAGGGGAAACCCTGCAACGGGCGAAGTGCCTCAGGGTTTGTTGAAATAACTTTTGCGTATTTTGTTCCTTGAGTATACGCAACGACCAAATTCTTCACACGGTCATCGTTCACCAGTAGCTGGACCATCGGAAAAAACCAGCGCTTTGGAAACGACGTGATATCAAGCAAAACGTGGGAAGAAACAGCAATGGCTTTCTCCACGTAGTCGGCAATTTCATCAAGCGAAGATTTTAATTCACCATACAGCTTTTCGTATTTACCTGACAGCCTTTGCTCAATCCGGTTCCAGGCACCCGCTAGCACGCTTTGTGTGGTCGCGGGGTCTTGGGGAAATGGATCCTCAATTTGAATTAAGAAAAGTCTTTCTGAGTTTTTTTCGAGCTCAAAAATTGAATCAACGCTTCTTGTCTCTGTTCCGACACAGGCCAGAACAGTCCACTTGTCATTGTTTTTGAAGTGAGGAAAAATCCAGCTGGCGTCTCCCCAAGCTCTAAATTTAAAATTCTTCATTGATCAAATAGAGACCGTTCTTCATTTTGTATTTTATTTGAAAGTACTGACTTATAACCAGATTCATATATCCAATTAGCTACTTCGCTAACTTTTGCATAATAAGGTTCTTTTGTCCTAATGTATGGAATTCTAAAATGCGGACAAAAAACTGGATGAAAATAAAACTTCTTCCGTTGCCTGCGGTCTCGGTTTTTGGTCGTGTGATCAAGCATCAACATGTTGCCATAGTCAGATAGCTCTTCCAAAAATCGCAAAACTTCAGGCATTTCTTTCAATTCATGTTCCGAAAGTGAAAAGCCCGTGTGTCCCGGGTTGCTCAGTTTCTCATCTGAAAATAGTTTCGCAGCTAATTTTTCTGCAACCAAATTAACAAACTGCAGGCGTTCAGAACTTCTACCCGTTTCTTGAGCCATTTTTTCAATCCAGAAATTACTTGCTTTGAGAATACCAATCGACTGCACAATTTCAGCGATTTTAGGCAACGTCGATCGCACCTCAGACTCTTCACCTGCATATTGGATCCAGGTATCCCAAATGAATTGGTTTAAACTCAAAAACACTAGGATATTCCCGCCGGATAGTCCGACGATTTCATCGGCGCCGCACCAATAAGGTCTTTGATGAGCCTGTGAAGCGATTTGCAGTGCTGCAGCTTCCCTCCTTTCTTTTCGCCAATAAGATTTGTCTTGCCACGGCAACTTGCTGTTCGGTACGTTTAGGTCGTACTTGTCTCCCTTCTGCCGTATCCAAATCTCACCGAGTTTCGCTGATAGAAGATCACTTGCAGCAAGTTCTTTGAGCTTGTTTCTTGTCTCCGGTCGCCAGCTGGCTTCGAGTTTAAGGATCTTTTCGGGCTGTCTTATGTTAAGCTTGTTGACACGTTCACTGGCTTTGAGTTGTGGGCCATACACAGTTTCAAGTTGATCTGCTGGTTCAACTTCATCTGAGTTTTCAATTTGGTTCGCGCTCAGAAGAAGGTCATCTCTAAAGCCCGCAAATTTTAGTCGACGAACAAAGACGTCTCTAGCAAAGTTCGGGAATATATCAATTCTTTGATCTTCTTTTCTCTTTAATAGAATATCTAAATCGACATACTTATAGTCACGTTCTTCTTCGAGTCTCGCATCGGTACCTTGAATTCGACTGTGTCTACGCCACGCGTGTCCTCGTGCTCCAATCCGATATGATACAGCTGCATCTCGGGCAGCCAGAGCTCTATTAATCACAGACCGATAGTCTACTTTTTTGCCTTCGGTGTTGCGTGAAGAAATATTGCCCAGTTCTTCATATTGATCTACGTCAACAAACAAACTTGTGTCGTTGTCAACAATGCCAGCAGTTTTCAATGCAACAATACAATCTCGTATCGGATGTCCAATTTGAGTGCGAGTATTCGAAATTGAGGGATCTAATACTTTATCTTTGCGATGAAGGTACCTTCGAAAAATCCTAATTCGTCTTTGTATTCTTTCTTGAAGTTCGACAAATGTGGAACAAGGCCCAAGCCAACCCTCCCAAATTGAGAGATCAGAAATAACTGGTGCGACTTCGTTGTACGCACTTCTACCTGTCTGTAACCCGACTTCTGTCCGTAAATGCGCTGGCCCATTCACGAGAGAGTTCAATGATTTGAGAAACCCATCAACTATCAAATAGTTTAAAAAATCAGCAAAAAGAAACTCTATTTCTTCCGGATCTTCGTCGATATCTTTGCGTAATCCGAAATCAATTGCGCTTTGATGAGCCAAATTTACGCTGGCGCTAATAAATTTTCTTCGCTTTTCGGGAACAGGGAAGTCCTCACCTTCTGCATCGTATTCAATACGTACTGTAGGTTGAAGTAAGCCAAGGAGCATGCTTTTGCCACTACCTTGAATTCCAGTTACAACCACGTTCCCTGGAATAAATATGGGTAAAGCGTGAGGAACTAGATAATCGCTGAATATTGTCACAAATTCTCGTGAGGTAAATCGATCCCCGACGTAAAGCTCAAAAAACGGATTTGATTTCATTATACCCTGTTAACCCTTGGAAATAGCGGTTTCCAGCTGATTGATTCTCTATGGAAAATCGTCAACGTATTGTTCGGACAATTGGAGTACATTACAACCTGTGCGCCGGTCTTTTTGAAACCAAGCATAGATTCAGGGTTAGGAGCATCTAATCGATCTTGTAAACGGAGAAACAGGTCCCAGATTTTTGCATTCAATTCTGGGTTAGCGCTTGCTGAACCTATTTTGAACATAGCTTCTTCTGGTATCAACATCCCGGGTGAATAATCGATACCATTTAGACTTTGTGTTCTTTCCCGTATTTTTTCGTCGCCTTTTGGACAAACGACTAACGGACAAATAAGGAAGTTCAAGTCCCGGAAATGCTTCTCGACAAAGTCGAGTGCATCCTGAACTTGAGTTCCAGAACCAACAAAATCCTCCAAAAGAATAATTTTTGTTACATCGTTTTTTTGCAGATACGCTCGGATTTTGTCTTTGTCGCCAAATTTTACAAGAGATTTCCAGTCAGGTCTATGTTCCATGGTCTTCAGACCATTTACTTTCAAAAAAGAGTTAATCCGCAAGCTATCTGTAATTGGGCAGATCCAACATGCATTCAACTTGTATTTTATTTCATCATCAATCGTTGTGCTGAATGGGTTCAGCTCATCTTGTTCAATAATCCAACGGCTCAATGTGCCGCCGTACACCGAGCGATATAATGCTTCGAATTCTTTCCTACCCATAAAAAATAGCTCAATGAGCAGAGCCAATAGCAATTTTTGATCTCTTTCATCGTCGAGGTTATTTAGCCAGGAAATCAATCTATCTTCAAAGACTTGAAACTGATTTGGCTCATATTCTTGATATAATTTTCTGCCAAGAAATTTAATAAACGATACAGATCCTGCCTCAAGGTGGTCCGTTTCTGAGGCATAATCCCATTCTACAGGGAGCTCAGTTAAGTTGCTCATACCAAATACCTCGCAAAAGCCGCAACTTTCTGTGCAACAGGTGGCGGAACCGCATTGCCAATCAGTCGGTAACAGATCTTTGGTGTCTCTGAAAACGTGAAGTAATCTGGAAAACCTTGAATTCGTGCTGCTTCCCGAACGGTCATTCCGCGATGCTCTTTTGGATGCAAAAAAAGCTGATGGTCCCCAAATCTAGTATCAACTGTCGGAGAACTCTCTAATAGCGACAACCTACGATATTTGCCGTTGAAAGTGTTGGTAAGGTCGTAGAGATCATTAATTTGGCGTAGGTACCCCTTTTGGAGCAAACGCCGAAGCACCTCATCTACGTTGACTGTGCATTCAGAATTAATTTCTTCAATTGAAACCGGGTCAGCATCTCCAAAATTTCGCTTCCTGTTCCTTCGACGAAGCGTCCTTATCAGCTCTAGAATCTGTCTTTCTTGCTTGGTTGTGTGACCAAAGACCTCAGGAATATGCCAGGTTGGAACCGAGAGTGCGCTTGCGCGAACATTACATAGTTTTTGCCCTGGTTTAATGGATTCCGCTATCTTGTGGTGGCGAGTTCCGGACGCGAATACTCTGGGCTTATGCGAATAGTCTTGCATCGGCAGATCGTTAAAAACGTCTTTTAAAATTACTTTCGAAGATGCGCCTGAAAGTATGTCTGTTCGAAAGTATCTTCGATCACTTCTCGCGAATATAAATGCGCGCTTTCTTCTCTGGGGAACTCCAAAATTGTCACATGAAATGATTTTTATTTCCACATGATAGCCGCTGCCGCGAAGTATATCAAGTCCGATATTAAGTAAAGGGGAATTTCTAATGTTTATGATACTTGCAACATTTTCTATAATTGCAAGTTTCGGAGATTCTTTTTTAATTATCTCACACGTATTTATAAGAAGGTTGTTTCTCGGATCATTTACTCGGTAACCTCCTGCCGTAGAGAATCCTTGACAAGGTGGCGTTGCAATCAGTATGTCGAAATTGGAAGGGATGCTATCTAGGCGATTTACATCAATTCTTCTTGCGCACAACTTCACGTTTCTGTTGTAAGATGATACAGCATAGCTATCAGAGTCATATGCTGCTAATATAGATATTCCTGCATTTTCGAATCCAAGATCCATACCCCCGCAACCGGAAAACAAACTAATGGCCTTCACTCAAAGTTTCCTTTTCCGAATTCACGAATCTTTCAGCAACTGCGAAAACGTAACACTTCGATTTGAAAATGTCTTTTTGTCTTGCGATAGAACGTTGTGGTGATAGCGTATAGCTTCAGCATTGATGGTTCCCCTTATGCTGAATTAAGGCGCAAGGAATGACGCGCGGCATTGAGGCTGACTAGATTTCGAATGTGATGCGGGTCAAGGTCCAAGTTGCCTTGTTATGTACCGAATTACGCACTACTCCCCAATGTCTTGAATGATTACGTTTTCAGTTTCGTTCTCCATGTCATTTCTGGCTCGTGCGATGGCCATGCGGACGTTTTGGACTGTCCATATAGTGTGCCAGAAGATTGTTCGTTCCTGCATATATTGACCTACGCGCAGGGCAGCAATGGAATAGCCACCGACTAAGATAAGCGCACTGACAGATATGATCAGGAACATTTCTGACCAGTACAAAAGATCGCCGAATTGATAACAGAACAGGATCAATCCCAAACCCAATATTCCTCCGATGATAAGCGGCTCGCGGCCTACAATGACGGATTGATTGGCAAGAATGGCTTCGTCTTTGTAGCGGGTTGAGAGGGTTTTGTTCGTGACTTTGATGCCTTGGGCATTTTCAAAATAGGTTTTGGTTTTTGGGGTAGCTTTTTCCATGATTGAGTTCTCCATAGTTTGCCGTTGTGATGATTGTTTAAGCGGCTATTTCCAGGGCAGCGCACCGCACTGACCATTGCTGGCGATTGCCATGATGTTTTGATCGATGGAACCTAAGCTTTTTGGCGTATGCGTTCTCAGACTTGCCACATGCAGTGTCATTTTGAGGCCCATGCCATCAAAGGCGGTATCAACTGCGCAGCCGCAGATGCTGGAGCGATCAATCTTTGACATGCGGAATTTTTGTGGACGCATTTGTTCCACCATGCGCTTTGCAGCTTCCAGACTTTCCTTGACCCCTGGCATGTTGCCAAGTGGCGAGTTCTCGTACATTTGGATGACGATTTGCGCTTGGCGGAATTTTTCGTTGTTTGGCGGCGATGTGGTCTTTTCTGCATATTGCAAACTGGCTTCGCATTGCGGAATGAGACGCTTTTCAGCGAGGCGTTTTTCGACTATTGGCTGTAGCCAGAGCATGGTGGCAGCACCGTAAACAATGAGGCCTGCCAGAAGCGCAGGCGGAAACAGGCGTGCGGGAAGTTCCATCATGATTGATGTCCTCTTATTCAGGTCAGATTTTTGAGGGAAGGGGAGACCGTTGCTTTTGAGTGGTAAAACGGCCTACTGAAACCGACAATGAGATTTGACGAATGGGTTCAGCGTTTGAGGGGTAAGGTCAAAGGACGCCAGAACCTCGTTGCTGAAGGTGTTGATTTTGGGCAAATCAGCGCCGTTAACATCGGCAATGTGTAAGGTTTGATTGGAAGCGGTTACGCTTCCTTTTTTGCTGACATAGCACCATTGTTTTTCAATTGTACGATTGCGGCTTGACGCAAATTGAACACCGGTGACGACTTCGAAGCCTTGATGCTTGTGCTTGCTGAAGAGTACGTATTTCTTGATGTCACCGGGATCATTGCCAGGAAGGAAATCCTCAAAGCGCCACAGTTCATCGAGAATGTCTGTGAGTATCAGAAACAGGGCTACGCTAGCAAAAGCGGATGCAATTAGAATTCTCAGTGACCGGATGAACCGTTGAAGGAATGTCATTCCTTGCGTCCATCACCCAATTGGCCGCGATTGTTGGTGTCAATCGATCCGGGATTGAGATTGAGATCAATATAGTCAGGAACATCAAGTCCACGATTTCCGGGCTTTTGCGGAAAGTCATCAATCATTTTCAATTGTTTTGCCGCATCAATCAGTTCAACGGCGGTCCAATGATTGCGTGGATCGTCTTTGGAATCGCGCTCATCGCGCAAAAGCGTTTTGAACATCAAAATTACAAGGGGAAGCAAATCCAGTCCCAAGGCCGTCGCAATGGCGGGAAGGATTGATTGCCAATATTCTAAGACCCCGCGCATGATATTCGGGCTCTCAAGTGTCAGCGGTTCAGGCAACTTACCCTGTTCGATCTGACCTATGGATTTGGCAATATTGTTCGCCTTTTCTTGGCTTTCAGTGATGAACCCATCAATGATGTCTCGCTGGCTTTTGGTTTTGATATTTGCGGGCAGAACAATGCCAGCGGTTAAGTTTTCCAAACCGCGAACCGTTGATGCCAAGACATCCTGCCCAGCCATTTGCGCGATAACACCATTGAGACAGGAAAGGTGTTCACCCGCTTTATCAATGTTACCGGAGGTGATTGTTACGCGTAATAGACCGAGACATTGATCTCCTTTTGATTGAAGCTGGTCAACTTTATTCGTTGAGGCTTGCATTGCCTTGACAACGGAATGGACGCGGCCAGCCACTTGGCCCATTGTGTTGGAGATTGCGCCTTCGCCCGCAGAGGCGGACGTGCCTCCAGAGCTGACTTCCATTTCCTGCAAAGTTAGAGTGTCGCTATGCAGGGAGGATATGTCAGACGCAATGGAACGTGATTTTTGAATGCCTCTGACGGCAAGATTATACTGATACTCCACGCGCTCAACGGCGGCTCGTTCAGCAAGTCGATCAATTTCACCGCGCGTGAGTGACGCTACGTTCCAATAGCTTGAGAGTGAGACAATAAGGCTCAAACCGGTCCAGACCACAAGCCAGCCGGCAATACGTTTCGACCGGCTTTTTAAGTCAGGCAAGGTTTCAAAGGCCCAGTTCCAGAACAGGGATAATGAAAGGGCAACGGCAACGCCTGTCATTGCGCAGACGGACTTGAGCCACCAATCATCTGGTGCGACCAGGGAAGACAGGCCATCATAGTTCAATACGCCGGAAACGACCGCTACAATGAAGATGACGGTTTGTGTCCATTTTTTTGTCATGGATATTTTCCTTTCATATGGAGCATGTTCTGGACGCAAAACCGTTTGCCTGCAGGCAGGCTGGTGAACATGCGGATCAAAATTTATGAAAAAAGTAGTTTGGACAGATCGAGCGGGAACAATCCAATCACTGGACAGTAAGTGCCGCCGCGATTTTCAATATGCCGCCAGCCATCGAACAAGGTGAGGTAATCGCACTTGAAATAAACCGGAAAGAGCCCGTTACCATTCCACGTATATTGCATGCGTAGAGCAGGTTGCCCGCAGAGTGAGAGGAGAATGAGTGGAACACCGATCACTGCGCCAATCTTGGCAAAGGGCAACCAGTAGGGCATGCGCAATTTGTAATCCGCATTCGGCGTGGTGGATTGTGGAGTGGGAAGTTTTGGTTTCTTGCTACGTAGAAACGCACCAAGTCCATTGAAGGGTGACATAAACGCCTCCTGTCTTTGGCTGCATGAATTTTGAAGGAAAGGAAGGGAGGGGAACCTGGAGCGGCTACGCTCGGTATTCTATCGGGAAATGGCCTTCGGCAGGGCTGCCTGGAACATCGTCGATCCGATAGATCCACGGATCGATTTGTTTGTAGTGAACCAAATCAAGCATCAGAGGCGGATTTTGTTCCTTGAACAATATCGCGGTGAATTTGGGCATTCGTGTCAGTTCATCAAGCCGAATGAGAGGAATACCCTCTTCATTGACGCTCACATCAAACTCACCGCCTTGTTTTGGAATAGTCGCGCTGTCGGTCACGATGGCACGTTGGCCTGCACGTTTGGAGTATTCTTCTGCTTCTTCCACATTGCGAATATCCATCGCCATGAAGACGGCTGCCTGTGTCCAGAACATGGAGGATAATTGCCCGTAGCGTGCTTTCAGGCTTTCCTGATCCTGAATAAAGGCAAACAGGCGCACGCCTCTCGTGCGTCCTATTTTCAAAACACGTTCAATGACGGGGATTGGCGCGGTTGATAAGTTCTCAAACTCATCTGCAATTATGGTGACTTGGGGATGGAAGCTGTCTGCTTCAATAGCAGTTGTGCAAATTGAGTTCAGGGCAAGTCCGGCAAATGTGTCATTAATGCCGGACTTTTCAGGGGGCAGGATAATATGGAATGTTACGTTCTTGTTTGGGTTTTTGATGTCCGATAATTTAAAGGTGGAATATTCGCAAGATTTGCCAATCGGGGTGGCGGGTTCAAAGATTGTCAGCCCTTCCTGAGTTTCAGTGATAAAGCTCTGTGCGGATTTTGGATTGTTCTTGAACTGGCTCAAAAAACGTTTGCCTGCCCGTGCAATAGCTCCATCAAAATGGGGAATGATTGCCATGCGGGAAAAGATCTCCAGCAGATCTTCTGTACCGTGAGCGTTCGGTATTCCCGCTCTGACGGGGAGCGCAGTGGGGTGATAATGTCCATTTTCGTTAATGGACATTGTGAGGCACATTTTGGGTACGAAGAAGGGCAGCAAGAAGCGGTTTTGGTCGGATGACGAGAAGCGGTCGATCTGTTTGCAGGCCAGAGTGCCGGGGGTTTCGGTTGCGCAGGTTGCGCGCCGCTCTGCGATGAATGCGAACCTGATCCACAACTGGCTGCGTGATGAGCGGTTTGCGCCAGAAGACAGCGATTGCGTCCTTGATGGAGCGGCGTTTCTACCAGTGGAGATAGAGGGCCCGCAGGCCGCACCAGGCCACCAGATCGCGGCGCTTGCCTCGGATATGCCGTTGTCGGCTCAGCGGGTTGATATCACGCTGTCGGACGGGCGGCGGGTATTGGTGGAAGGGACGACGGCGCTGCCGACGGTGCTGGCTTTGGTTGAAGGTCTAATGCCGTGATCCCCGTGCCGTCCAACGCGCGGGTTTGGCTGGCTGCCGGGGTGACGGACATGCGGCGCGGGTTCAACACTTTGGCGGCTCAGGCGGAGAAGGTTCTGGAGCTTGATCCCTATTCTGGACATCTGTTTGTGTTCCGGGGACGGCGCGGTGATCTGCTGAAGATCATCTGGTGGGATCGACAGGGCGCATGCCTGTTCAGCAAGCGCCTTGAGAAGGGCCGGTTTGTTTGGCCTGCTGCGAAGGACGGTAAGGTCAGCGTGACGCCCGCGCAATTGTCGATGTTGCTTGAAGGCATAGACTGGCGGATGCCGCAAAAAACATGGCGGCCCCTGAGCGTCGGATAGGCCAATATATTGGCGTTTGCGCGCCTCTCGGGATTCAACTTACGCCCTTGATCTGATATAAGATCGAAGATGCTGAAGGACCTTGATATCACCCCGGAGGACCCCGCCGAATTGAGGGCGGTGAACCGCCTTCTGGCCGACGAGGTCAAGGCTCTGAGCCTCAAGGTCGAGCAGCTTCAACACCAGTTGCACGGGGCCAATCGGCATCGGTTCGGCTCCAAGTCTGAGGGTCTGGATCAGCTCAATCTCGATCTGCTCGAGGACGCCGAGATTGTTGAGGCCGCTGAAGACCAGGCAAAACAGCCCGCCCCGTCGCAGGAGGGAGTTGATCCAAAGCCGAAGCGCAAACACAGCCGCAAGCCCTTGCCGGATCATCTGGATCGGGAAGACGAGGAGCTCTCTCCCGGTGATGAATGCGGTCGTTGTGGTGGCAACTTGCGCACCCTGGGTGAGGATGTCACCGAAGAGTTGGAATACGTGCCGGGACGCTTCAAGGTGAAGCGGATCATCCGGCCCCGCAAAGCCTGTTCATGGTGCGAGGCGATTGTGCAAGCGCCGCTGCCATCGCGCCCCATTGAGCGTGGGCGGCCCGGACCGGGATTGTTGGCCCATGTTCTGGTAAGCAAATATGCCGATCATTTACCCCTCTATCGCCTGAGCCAGATCTTTGCCCGTGAAGGCGTCGATCTGGACCGCTCGACCATGGCCGACTGGGTTGGTCGCTCGACGGCCCTGCTGGAACCTCTTGCCGATGCCATCGGACGGATGGTGCGGCAAGGACCTGCGCTTTTTGCCGACGATACGCCCATCAAAATGCTGGCCCCCGGCAACAAGAAGACCAAAACGGCGCGGGTCTGGACCTATGTGCGGGATGAGCGTGCCTGGTCTGGCCAATCGCCACCCTGTGCATGGTATCAGT
>NZ_GL476302.1:52959-56893 GCF_000148725.1 Roseibium sp. TrichSKD4
TCGGTGACGACAAAGCCGATGAGATGGCTGCATGCGCATGTACGACGCAAGTTCGTGGATGTCTTCTCCTCGCAGGGCAGCGCCATTGCCGAAGAAGTCATCCGCCGGATTGCTGAGCTTTACGCTATCGAGAAAGAGATCAGGGGCATGCCCCCCGAAGACCGCGCTACCATCCGGCAGGCTAGGGCAAAACCGATCTTTGACGCCTTGGAAGAATGGTTGCAGACGCAATTGCCCAAAATCTCGGGAAAGTCACCACTCGCGCAGGCCATCCGCTATGCCTTGGGCCGAATGCCGAAAGCACGCCCATACCTTGAGCTCGGCCATCTGGAATTGGATAACAACACCGCCGAGCGCGCCGTTAAACCCGTCGCCATCGGACGCAAAAATTGGATGTTCTCAGGCTCCCAAGGCGGCGGCAAAGCCATGGCTATCGCTTATACCCTGATCGAAACGGCCAAGCTCAACGGTGTTGACCCTCAGGCCTGGCTGACCTGGGTCCTCGGTCAAGTCGCCGACCACAAAATCACACGCCTCGACGAACTTCTGCCCTGGCGTTACGCTGCTCAGGCAGCGTAACAGGCCGCATCGGTGTCGCGCCAGAGCGCCTTCGCCGGACGGTCACTAAATACACAACATGATGACATGTCATCATGATGACATTACAACAATCTGGCATGTTGAGAGCCGTTGCGCGCCGCATATTTTTTTACGAAATTGACAAACGAGCCTTCGGGCTTATCCGGGTTTAAAATTCTAAGCGGTGATGGAGAGGTGTTCATAAGCCCGCGCGTCGCTCTGGCAGAGGCTCAGATCGTTGGGGTGCAGGGGGCAATCTTCATTTAAACAATATATAAACTTACTATGCGTAAGTTTTACTCCAAAGCGGAGAACTTACGCAAATGTATACAGGGATAAAAAATCGCATTCAGGCACTAAAGGGCAATATTAAGGGTAGCATTGCTATCCCCTTTGCACTTCTAGCCACACTGATCCTTGCGGCCATCTCCGTTGGGATTGACATGTCATTTGCGTATAACAAGCGCGACCAGAGCCAACTTGTGGCTGATGAAGTCTCGCTCTTCGCAGTTACTACATTTCGGAAATATGTTGCTGATGGAATGTCAAAAAATCAGGCGAGAAAACGCGCCGAAACCGACGCACGCAAATTTCTGACCGCGCGAACCAAGTCCCTTGATGGAACGACAGAAAAATTCAGTATCAAAATAAACATTGTCGACCGGGAAGCAAAAGTCGTAAAAGCCAATGTAAACATTAGCGGCAAACACGAATCCTACATGACCCATGCCATGGGCTTCGACAACATAGATTATACTGCAGATTCAGAATCGACAATTTCCTTCGGTCAGGGCAAATACGAGTTTATCTTTTTGGTTGATGTCTCACCGTCAATGGGAATTGGTGCAAGTAATCGTGATCGTCAAATCATGCAACGAGCCATTGGTTGCCAATTCGCTTGCCATGAACCTTGGTACAGCAGTGTAAGCCGCGCAAAAAGCGCAGGAGCCCGTCTCAGGATTGACGTTGTCAAAGACGCTCTAAAGTCCCTCGTGACTCAACTAGAAGAAGCCACTGAAGTCGACTTGAGAACCGGTCTTTACAGCTTTTCAAATTATCTGCACATTCAAACAGGCCTGAACAAAGGCATCTCAAAATTCAAACGTGAGGCCAACAAAATCGCCATCCACCGGGAGTACCTCCGTGGCGGCGGGACAAACTTCCATGGGGTTTTCAGTGATTTCAATGGGGTGTTGCGCTCATTAAAGCCAAAAGCAGATGTTAAGCAGCACATCATTATAATCTCGGACGGTGTGAACCATCTAAACTTGAGAAGTGGTACGAATCGGCACCTTTGGAACCAGACACCTAATTGGCGCCCCTACAACTACAGCTTTAACCCGAGATGGTGTGATGAGTTCAAAAAGGGAGAGGTTAGAACAGTGCACACAATGTTGGTTGAACCAGACAGAGCCCATTATGTTAGGGCTTCGACCTCTTCAATGAGAGCTTGTGCAACAAGCGCAGACTTTTTCTACAGTGCGAACTCAGCCGCAGAAATCGACAAAGCCTTCAAAGACCTGTTTGAAGCCCTATTAAAGTCTGTGTATGTATCAAGCTGAATTCAACAATTACAGATCTAACAAAAATGGCGGCTTCCATGCCGCCATTATTTTGCCTGTCATCCAAGCAGAACACTTATTAAAACTCGACTTCAAAATGTTTGACAACGCTCCCTTTGCTAGCCTCCTACAGTCGTCATTCAGTCCATTCGAGTACCGAGGAAGAAGGTATTTTATTTGCCTGAAATCACCTTGAACTTACCCGGTTCGCTGTTGATTTCGATAGCAGGTTTCGGACGTCCTACGAAGTATCCTTGCTGGTAATCGCACCCAAGATGGCTTGCAATCCGGTGTTGCGCGGCTGTTTCAATCCCTTCCGCGACAACTGCAAGATCCAGATTAATGATACGCCGGAAATACGAGAAACGTTTGAAAGCCAGCCAATGCTGCCGGTTAACGTGACTTAGTCCGCCCTGAACAACGTCTAAGCCATTGATGTTGCGCGTGGCCGAAGCAATACGCAAATATTCGATTTGACCGGTTTGGGGATGGGGTTTGTGATCCAGAGCAGCAAAATGATCAGTGCATTGAGGATCAGACGCAGGTTATGACCGGCTGCGGCCAGCAGGGCGTTGATGGCATCGCCATTTTTGCCATTGAGGAAGTTCCGGTCAAGTCGTCCATCTGTTTTCATGTGGCCGATGGTGGCCTCGATCGCTGATCGTCGTTTCAGCTCACGCTTCATCTGTGCCGTCAGCCCGCGCTTCTGGCCGGAGATCATGACCTTGGCGTCGCCCTCATAATCATGCCCCCGATAGCCACGGTCCACATAGACACGCTCAGCTTTGGTGCCGCAGACTTTCTCAGCCTGACTGATGGTGTCATTCAAGGTGTGCCCATCATAGGGATTGCCCTCAAAAGCCCTCGCCGCAAGAACCAATCCTTCCCGATGGTCGTGGCAATGCCAACCTTGGCCCCGAACTCGTAAGGTGTTCGCGCCTTGCCCTTGGCAATACAGGCCACTTCCGGCGCATGCATGGAATAAATCTTGTTTTTGTCCTTGGGGGTCTGGGCCAGAAGCCGCTCCACCAGTCCCAGCAGACGGGAGAACCGGTGCTCAAGACCTTCGTTGCCTGCGATCTTGCGGGAGATGTCGCGATAGACCCGGCCCAGATAGGTCTTCAGCTTTTTGAGTTCCCGGCGCATCCGCTTGAACTGTTTGGCATGGGCATAACGGCCCGCCATCAAGGCCGCCTTTTTGGCAACTCTGGTATGGCTGCGACGCAAGATGATGCCGGCCCTCTTGGCCTGGCGCACCAGAAGCTGCAAGGCCTTGTGATAAAGACGGCTATCGGTGGGATGGGCAATGGCTTTGGGTTGAACGGTCGTATCAACCAAGACCCGCTCAAGGCTGCTCTTCTTGATCGTCCCGCTCTCAATCGCAACACCTACCGTAGCAGAAAGAAGCTTTTCCATTCCCTCAGGACCAATCCGTTTGCGCCAGCGGGTCATGGTTGAGGGATCAATGGGGAATTGGTGCTGGAAAAACTCAAAACCGCAGAAAGACTGCCAGTAGGGGTTTTCAACCCAACGCTCAACCGTCTCTTCATCGGAAAGATCGTACATGTGCTTGAGAAAGTGCAGCCCGGCCATCAGACGCGTTGGTTTGGCCGGTCGTCCCAAGGGGCGATAATGCCTGCCGAACTCCGCATCAAATTCATCCCAAGGCATCAGACCAGACAGCCGCACCAACGAATGGTTCATATCGATGATTGCGGCCAGGCGTTCCTTGAACAGATCGCCACACCGTTGTTGCGTTTGAAGTCTCATGAGATATGCAGAAATGCGTGCTT
>NZ_GL476303.1:0-3050 GCF_000148725.1 Roseibium sp. TrichSKD4
TTCGATCAGGGTATAAGCGATAGCCATGGCTTTGCCGCCGCCTTGGGAGCCTGAGAACATCCAATTTTTGCGTCCGATGGCGACGGGTTTAACGGCGCGCTCGGCGGTGTTGTTATCCAATTCCAGATGGCCGAGCTCAAGGTATGGGCGTGCTTTCGGCATTCGGCCCAAGGCATAGCGGATGGCCTGCGCGAGTGGTGACTTTCCCGAGATTTTGGGCAATTGCGTCTGCAACCATTCTTCCAAGGCGTCAAAGATCGGTTTTGCCCTAGCCTGCCGGATGGTAGCGCGGTCTTCGGGGGGCATGCCCCTGATCTCTTTCTCGATAGCGTAAAGCTCAGCAATCCGGCGGATGACTTCTTCGGCAATGGCGCTGCCCTGCGAGGAGAAGACATCCACGAACTTGCGTCGTACATGCGCCATGCAGGCCATCTCATCGGCTTTGTCGTCACCGAACACACCGTTGAACCCGGAATATCCATCCGCATGGACCCAGCCCTTGTATCCCGACAAATGAGCAACGGGATGCTCTCCTTTGCGATCCACCGTGAACTGATACCATGCACAGGGTGGCGATTGGCCAGACCAGGCACGCTCATCCCGCACATAGGTCCAGACCCGCGCCGTTTTGGTCTTCTTGTTGCCGGGGGCCAGCATTTTGATGGGCGTATCGTCGGCAAAAAGCGCAGGTCCTTGCCGCACCATCCGTCCGATGGCATCGGCAAGAGGTTCCAGCAGGGCCGTCGAGCGACCAACCCAGTCGGCCATGGTCGAGCGGTCCAGATCGACGCCTTCACGGGCAAAGATCTGGCTCAGGCGATAGAGGGGTAAATGATCGGCATATTTGCTTACCAGAACATGGGCCAACAATCCCGGTCCGGGCCGCCCACGCTCAATGGGGCGCGATGGCAGCGGCGCTTGCACAATCGCCTCGCACCATGAACAGGCTTTGCGGGGCCGGATGATCCGCTTCACCTTGAAGCGTCCCGGCACGTATTCCAACTCTTCGGTGACATCCTCACCCAGGGTGCGCAAGTTGCCACCACAACGACCGCATTCATCACCGGGAGAGAGCTCCTCGTCTTCCCGATCCAGATGATCCGGCAAGGGCTTGCGGCTGTGTTTGCGCTTCGGCTTTGGATCAACTCCCTCCTGCGACGGGGCGGGCTGTTTTGCCTGGTCTTCAGCGGCCTCAACAATCTCGGCGTCCTCGAGCAGATCGAGATTGAGCTGATCCAGACCCTCAGACTTGGAGCCGAACCGATGCCGATTGGCCCCGTGCAACTGGTGTTGAAGCTGCTCGACCTTGAGGCTCAGAGCCTTGACCTCGTCGGCCAGAAGGCGGTTCACCGCCCTCAATTCGGCGGGGTCCTCCGGGGTGATATCAAGGTCCTTCAGCATCTTCGATCTTATATCAGATCAAGGGCGTAAGTTGAATCCCGAGAGGCGCGCAAACGCCAATATATTGGCCTATCCGACGCTCAGGGGCCGCCATGTTTTTTGCGGCATCCGCCAGTCTATGCCTTCAAGCAACATCGACAATTGCGCGGGCGTCACGCTGACCTTACCGTCCTTCGCAGCAGGCCAAACAAACCGGCCCTTCTCAAGGCGCTTGCTGAACAGGCATGCGCCCTGTCGATCCCACCAGATGATCTTCAGCAGATCACCGCGCCGTCCCCGGAACACAAACAGATGTCCAGAATAGGGATCAAGCTCCAGAACCTTCTCCGCCTGAGCCGCCAAAGTGTTGAACCCGCGCCGCATGTCCGTCACCCCGGCAGCCAGCCAAACCCGCGCGTTGGACGGCACGGGGATCACGGCATTAGACCTTCAACCAAAGCCAGCACCGTCGGCAGCGCCGTCGTCCCTTCCACCAATACCCGCCGCCCGTCCGACAGCGTGATATCAACCCGCTGAGCCGACAACGGCATATCCGAGGCAAGCGCCGCGATCTGGTGGCCTGGTGCGGCCTGCGGGCCTCTATCTCCACTGGTAGAAACGCCGCTCCATCAAGGACGCAATCGCTGTCTTCTGGCGCAAACCGCTCATCACGCAGCCAGTTGTGGATCAGGTTCGCATTCATCGCAGAGCGGCGCGCAACCTGCGCAACCGAAACCCCCGGCACTCTGGCCTGCAAACAGATCGACCGCTTCTCGTCATCCGACCAAAACCGCTTCTTGCTGCCCTTCTTCGTACCCAAAATGTGCCTCACAATGTCCATTAACGAAAATGGACATTATCACCCCACTGCGCTCCCCGTCAGAGCGGGAATACCGAACGCTCACCATAAGGTTGCGGGAACTGGCGAACGAACGCCGCCGGTTTGGGTATCGCCGCCTTGGCATTCTGCTGGCCAGAGAGGGATTTGAGGTGAACCACAAGAAGCTCTTCCGGATCTATCGGGAAGAAGGGCTTGCGATGCGCAGGAGGCGGTCGCGCAAGCGAGCTCTTGGCACGCGTCGGCCAATTCTGGTTCCTGACAAGGTCAATCGGCGGTGGAGCCTGGACTTCGTCTCCGATGCTTTGTCGGACGGCCTGCGGTTCCGCGTGTTGTGTGTAGTTGATGACTGCACCCGAGAGGCTCTGGCGACCATTGTTGACCGGTCACTGTCTGGCGCGCGAACTCGACACCGTGATCAGGCAACGCAGCAAGCCGGAAATGATTGTCTCTGACAATGGAACGGAAATGACCTCCCATGCCGTGTTGGCCTGGTGTCAGGATACCGGCATCAAATGGCACTACATCGCACCAGGAAAACCAATGCAGAACGCCTTTGTGGAAAGCTTCAACGGGCGTCTTCGGGACGAGTGTTTGAATGAAAATCTCTTTTCCAACCTGGCCGAGGCGAAAACCATCATCGAGAACTGGAGGAAGGACTACAACACAACAAGGCCACACACATCTCTGGGTGGGATTGCTCCGGCCGACTACGCAAGACAACTCATCGCAAACCGGCCTGCTTCGCTTGAGCTACGCAATGGCTCCGCTCAGCAGGCCTTGACCACAAACCAAACATCAGAAACAAACGTGAACGGATCCTACGCTTAAA
>NZ_GL476303.1:4385-50061 GCF_000148725.1 Roseibium sp. TrichSKD4
CGTCTGTGTATTGTACTTCCGCATTACGAGGTTCGAGGTTTCCTGAGATACGAACGCAACAGCATCGGCTGCATGAATCACAGAGGCCTCGTCGCGCAGCGCTGTGAAGTGTGCGGCTTCATTCCCAGTATCAAATGGGTTGTCAGCCCAAGGGTCGCTAAAATGTGCGAGCCACGGCAATTGAGGGAGTGCCTTTTTGACGGAAAGGCCCAGCATGTGATCGACCCACGGCTGCGCAAAGGTAACTAGAGCCGAGTACTCATTTTTTCTGGCAAGTTGCAGAACTTTATCAAAACCACGGCGTAAAAAATTATATTCTGAATAATTGGCCGGTGGATTTAGGCGCCGTTTGATACGCTGAGCGAGCGGAGTGGTGACAACATCTTCTCCTATGCGCACATAATGTGTGGTGTAATACGCTTCATATAGTGCCGCGAAGGATGGATCTGAAGTGCCCTGCACGTCCTCCGGATGAACGGTCAGAACATCGATCTCCCAACCAAGTCCCGCCAACCCTTTCAACAGCCGAGATATTTGAACTGAGCGAGGGAAAACTAGAGGCGGCATTGTCCAGGTTACTACAAGTATCCTCTGGCTCATCTCCAGCGCCTCATCCACAATTCGAGAATTAGGAGATTCCAGAGACGATGGCGGTCCATCATCGCTGCTTCCGGAGAAGTGCCGACGCGCAGTAGTTGTGAAAGTGCAGCAGGGTAGCACCATTCAATCAGGCGTGTTGCTGGGCTTGCGAGCATCTCATTTGCCCAGTCTTTCAGATGATTTGATAGCCAGCCGTAGACAGGCACGGGAAACCCCTGCTTAGGCCGATCGATGATTTCGCTTGGTAACCTCTTCTCGGCGAAGCGTCGCAATATCATCTTTGTCTTCCATTGCCCATCTCTGTCCTGCCCGACACGAAGGTCATCAGGCAAGGTTGCAGCAAATTCCACGAGGCGGTAGTCGAGGAAGGGGGTACGCAATTCGAGCGAAACACCCATGGACATACGGTCTGCCTTCATCAGTAGGTCTTCTACAAGCCAATCACCGCAATAACCGTAGAGAGCCTGCGCGAGGGGTGATGCCGGACCAAAGGAACTTATACGCTCACGTTCACTGTCAAGACTATCCCTTTCGATATTGTTTTCGCGCAGTAAGGAGGCCTTTTCGTCGCTGGTCATGTAGTTGGTCATTACCAGAGGATAAGGCTCGTTACGTAGATCCAAGAACGAGGAATCGCCGCCTGCTATTCTTTGAAAGAATCGGCGAAGATAGCCTTTTCTGGGTCCCCTCCCCTGCCACTGCTGCATCACCCTATCGAACGAATAACCTCCAAGGATCTCGTCGCTCCCTTCGCCAGACAACACAACTTTTACGTCTCGTCGCGCCAATTTACAGACATAATAAAGCGGCACTGAAGCAAGATCCGCGAGCGGTTCATCTGTAAAACTGACGAGTTCGGGCAGAAAGCTAATGAACTCCTCTGGGCCGATTTCTACCTCGTGATGTTCACAGTCGAGGTGTTTTGCCACTGCCCGCGCGTAGGGGCGCTCGTCGATCTCGGGTGCGTCGCGGAAGGCTACCGAGTATGTTTTAAGCTTAAATCCCGCTTCTCTGGCTGCCGCTGCGACACAGCTAGAATCAAGCCCTCCGCTGAGCATGACCCCAACCGGCACATCCGCGACCATACGAATGGATGTCGCGTCAACCAGCAAATCATCAAAATGACGCTGAAGGGTGTCGGAAGCTTGCGAGGTCTTGGTGCAAGCCGCGGAATATCCCAGTATCGTTGTATCTCTGGGGAAGCGCCAAACGAAACGTGATCTTGTGCCGGGTGGCAGCTTTGTACCCCGTGCAGATTGTTTGCGGTCCGGGAACGTAGCGATATGTCAATAGTCCAACCGCTCCGTTATCACTGTATCGCCAGCATCGGGACTACTAGCTAGAATAGCGTTTATTTCGGACGCGAAGACAAGCTCACCATCTTTGAAACGCCAATAGAGCGGTTTTACTCCCAATCTGTCACGTAAGAGGTGAAGTGTCTGGTGGCGGCCGTCCCAAATGGCTATAGCAAACATGCCATTCAACAAGTCTACACAGGAAGTCCCAAACCGTTCGTAGAGGCGCAATATCACTTCCGTATCGCTGCGTGATTGGAAGCTCCCCCCACGGTTAATTTCCGCCTCCCGAAGGGCAGAATGATTGAAAATCTCGCCGTTGAAGACGATCAGAATTTGCCCGTCTTCGGACGACATTGGCTGGTGGCCGCCAGTAATATCGACAATGCTGAGGCGTTGCATTCCTAGGGCAATACCATCACTAATAAACTGTCCGCGGTCATCGGGGCCGCGATGAATGATGGTGTCGCACATGGCGTTTAGCCGTTTTTGTGCACTTTCGTCAGCTTTACCCGGTCTGGCCCACCCAACAATTCCACACATCAGGATTCTCGCTCGTGTTGTCCGAGCGTACAACGCAGTGGAGTTGGTGCAAGCCGCGCCGCCTTATGTCCACTCAACGAGGGGATTCCACATTTGGCTATGTGGCGCATGGCACGTTCAAAGGACTCCTGTCCAGCGACATGACATGGATCTGCATACCAAGAGAGGATTCCGCTCATTTTCATCGAGAGCATGACATCGACTGTTTCGACCATCAGGTCCCCGTAAAGACTCCCTAAGGCATAGTTTCGCCGGTCTGTAAGGTGTGACCACGAATCCAGAATGCTGTCTGCAGACCTAAAGGAGCCAAATGTTGGCAGTTCCACGATGCCGTCCATGTCAATGACCGGCCCATAGCGATGCGCAAGATTAGGGGACGTTGTCGAACAATAGGTGTAACCTAGCTTCTTCACGACGTTGTAGATAAGTTGTAGCTGGTCGGGTGATTGGAATGTTCCGAAATGTGGCGCGCGAAAGCCCTTTGGCGCCTGCCCGCAGATGGAGGTCACCGTTTGGTGGGCGTTAAGAATATCTTCGATTACCGCTGCCTCGGACATCTCATTGTAGAATGTGGTGCTGACATATTGGTCATCCTGCCACTTTGCGTGCGGCAGTTCACCGTGGTTGATGAACTCAACGCCACTTTCGGACAAGAAACGGTATGTTTTCGCCCCGTTACGCAATTGGGTTCCAGGTACAGCGAGCGTCATTTTGATGCCCAGTGAAGTGAGGAACGTGTGAACATCCTGCGACGCTGAGATATCCATGTCTGTATCGCTGTCGAATGACAGAAACAAATGAAGTCCTTGGACACCACTTTGCTCTGCTGCCCGCGAAAAGGTACTCAGCTTCTCGAGATCGGGATTATGCGATGGATGCACTCGCGCATTAAGGCGTCGTGAAATAACGCCCACCGGATCGCGGAGCAGTCGCCTGAGTCGTGGAAGTGTCCGAGACAATGTCACCACGATGGCTTGTCTCCGGTCATCCAAAGGCTCCAACCCCATCGACGAGCGAGAGACTTGACCATTGCTGTCGTCATGGCTCTCCGCGTTAATCCGGGAAGCCAAGTGTTTAAAGCCTCTGGCACGTCGGTCCCCAGCGTTTTTATCTCAAGATTGGTAAATTGAGGCATCAGATCGCGGCGTATTTCTCGCTTGGTGACCGGCCAGGTGTGCGGATTTCCCTCCTGTCTAGCTCCGTCGCCGTAGCGACTTGAAAGCTCCAGGGGGTCCAGCGACAGATTCTCCAGATTTATGAATCCCTCCGCCCATCCAACGAGGATCTTGGAGAGGATCGAGTTTCGATTGTACAGCATTAGTGACGCACGACCGCCTGGCTTCAGGACCCGGTACATTTCTGAAATTGCAACGCGAATATTGGACGTGTGATGGACGACGCCCCAAGAATAGACATGATCGAAGGTGGCATCATCAAAGGGCAGTTTTTCTGCATCGGCTTCCAGGATATCTCCCTCTAGACCGAAAACTTTGAAACGGCGTCGGGTTTGTGCGATGGAGACTGGATTGAGGTCGATACTCGTCATTCGGGCACCCTGACGTGCCCAGTTCATCGACATGCATCCCATCCCGCACCCGACTTCCAGAACCCGCTTTCCGCGGAAACGCTCGTATTCGAAGAGATTTGCAAACGGTACATCGTCACGATGCAATGGTTCATTCCACCGGTAGAATACAGCATCCGCAAGCTCAAAAAAGCGTTGGGAGCCTAGCTCGACATTTTCGACTGAGCCATCGGCTAAGGTGTACATAGCCTGACCGTGATCTTCGCCGTAGGTCATCGGAGCGTTGGCCCACCAACTCCTTATGGCATCCTTCTGCGGTTCATCGGCAGCTTTTGTCATGTTTCAATCCTGTAAACCACAATAGGAGTGGATCAAGTCCGTCCGCGTGCAAAATCGAAAGCCGAAAGTATAGCGGAAATTGGCAAGATCATTATTCCCCAAACCAACTCCACAACACGAGTATTCGACAGGAACCGGCGCACTGCAAGCGACCGGGCCATTTGCCGGTTCCAAGTAAATACTTGCCGCCTGCCGTTCGCAATGACGAGGTTGTCTGTTTTCTTCGATGCAGAGCGCTCCAGTTTGGTCCAAGTCAAACCAAGGGCGTCGGGATAAATCAGTACGATGGTCTCAAAATTCGCCTGACCTTCTACATGTTCACTATTAAGGCAGCATTGGAGAACTTTTCGACCCGCCGGGGTCCTGGAAGCGATCTTGCCATTGCTAATGTGATTGTCGGCAATAATTGTTACATCGCTAAAGCCGCCCCGCGCCACGATGGCGTCCGCAATTGCAAGCTGATAGTCCGCACTCCGTGGGTTCGCGAAATGATCACGCATTGCCGCAATGAAGCGCCTTAGATTAAGAAAAGTTACCAGGTTAAGCACCCGCCAAAATAGCGGCACTCGAAAAGCCTTCGGTTCAGCATTACCATTGCCTCCCCGATAGCTGCAGAGCAACACCAGGCCGGTTCCAGTCAACCGGGGAGGTCCGTTTACACGGGCAGCAAGTTTGATATCAGCGTTCATATGAGATTTCTTTGTGACTATTCTTTTTCGGAAGCCACGTTGCACAGGGACGATGCTTGCTTTGTCATTCTAGTACCCATCGTCATGCTGAGCCCTCGATCATTTTCGGATTACGTTTCGCTAGGATGTCGCGATAGATGCTAGCAAATTTTGCTTCAGTTTTTGCAGGAGACCAGCGAGCTCTTGCATGAGTGAAAGCACGCTCTCCTAGCGCCTTGCGAGCATTGTGATCCTCAAGCAGATGACCAAGCGCCTTGCGATAAGCCTCCACCGTATTGTCTACGAGTGACAGAAACGGATTCCCGTCAACGGCATCTGTGAACTCGGGAACCGGTTCGCCGATGCGTTTGTTCACAATCACTGGTAACCCAGTCAGCAGGGCCTCGAGAATCGACTTGCTGATTTCCCAGTACTCCGTATGGATAGCGAATATGTCTGCATCGGCTAGAAGTAGGCACAATTCATCGTTCGGCACGGCTGGCAAAAGCTTGATCCGATCCCCAACACCCAACTCACTGATCAGGGATGACAGAACCTTGAGATGCGGCCCATCTCCCACGATTGTGTACCTTACCCCTTCAAGTGATGCGACGGCGCGGATGATGTTGCTTGGATCCTTCTCGGCGAAAAGACGCCCTACATAGACAATATGCGGTGGGGAAGAGAGTGCGTAGTCCGTCTTTTGTCGCAGGAATTCCCGGTTGAGGACATTGTAGCAGACCTCGACCCGAGCCACACCGAGACGCTTGAGATATGGCAGGATAGTCTTGTAGACCGGCATCACCAAATCGGCGTTCCGCAGAGCCTCACCCTCTAGGTACTCATAAAAGGCATTGTGACGTTGGTCCGCTTTCGTCACGGGTGAAACAATGCGTCGAACAGGATTGATATCCGGGTTGATATGCAAGGACACTATGTATGGTATGCCAAGCGTTTTCTTGATGCGACTGGCGAGATATGTATTCCAGTCAGAGCCGTGGCACCTGATCATGTCAGGCGCGATCTGGCGTGCGATTTCGACACCGCCCTTGGCCCATGTGCGGAGCCGATGCCCGGTGAGGAATGGCCAGGACTTTGTCGAGATCCCTGCCTGATCCGGATAATTATGAAGAACAAGTCGAGCGCTACCAACCGTCCGCTGCAATGCAGCTGGGTCTGGTTTGTCGTCGTTGGTCATCAGAATGTGAACTTCGTCGAAGACTTCGCCGGGATTATAATATCCGGGCTGATACTCGCCTTTTTCTATGATTTGTGAAATACGGTCTGGAACGATTACAAGCAAACGGGGCATCAGGTCACATTCTATTGGCAGGTTTGCGCGCTACGAGTGTAATAGATTCTCTTGCGGGATGGTGGAATTTGCGGAAGCGCATTGGCTGAAGCAACATCGCGGGGAGATTGCGGAAGGTCAGCGCCATCGACATTTCGTCGGCAATATCCAAGGGTTCGAAGCCGATGCCTTTCAATATGCTTAGGACTTCTTCATTCGTGCGACAGAATATCGACGTTAGGAAATAGGCAGGATCCCTACCTTGCGAGCGTAGATAGTCAGCTGCCTTCTCGCGATCATGGCGCAATTCGGGATCCCAAGGGACGTGGTAATGCGCCTCAAGTCGGTGGGCCGCATAATTTGGACACTCTATGTAGACGCGCCCACCCGGTTTGAGCATCCGCCAAGCAGCCTTTAGCATCGCCTCGCAATCTTCAATATGCTCCAATACGTTCCAAAAGGTAACGGCATCAAGACTGGTGTCCGGCTGGTCGAGCTTCGTCGCATCTCCCTGCTTGAACACCAACTGCGGATCGTCCTGAGGGCGCATGCGGGCAAGTCGCCTTTGGGCGAAATTTACCTCGAAAGGAGCGATTTCTATGCCGGTGGCGTCAATTCCTGCATTGCGTGCAGCGATTACCGTGCTGCCGAAACCGCAGCCTATATCGAGAAGCTTTGACCCCCTCGGCAAATGTGCCGTTACTACGGCAGTCGTATACTCCGCATAAGAAAAACCGATATAATTGTCGAAGTGCTGTCGAATGCTTTTTTCAGTAAACGCTCCTTTGTAGATGTTGTAAAGATACTCGACAACCTCATCGACGTCTTCTTCGACATAGTGCCGCGCATCAACTTCAATAGCTTGCTTTCGCATTTCTACTGCGTACCCCATGCATTCTAACTGATTATCGCGATCGCCTGCCTCAATCAAAGTCCAACGCGGGCATCAGGATCACAAATCTGTAACCGATCCAACGCCAGCGAACCTATATTGGCGGAACTCGCTTGGGTCAAGAAACTCTATCTTGACATCAAAGCTTGCGACAGACGATGAGGTGCCGAAATGCAAAGTTCCTGAGCATTGGCAGGCTACTGATCCACTCGTCGATCATTTTTCCTTTATACCTAGCCGCCATGACTTTTTTCCAAGCTGGATGTAACAATGGCCAAAGCCAGTTCGGCCTATCAGCCCATAGTGGCAGTAATTGAAAAGAACGATGCTCGACAATCTGCAAATCGTTCTGGGTACAAATTTGGTACATCTCTGGCACCGAGATATGGAATGTTGGAGGTAGCTCCGTATATGCCCTCACACAGATAGAATTTAGCGACCTCGAGTTTCCAAGATCAAGGACACAATGTCCGCCTTTGCGTAGTACACGTGATATTTCACTGATGACGGCATCAACACAGGGGATGGCGTACAAAGCAGAGAAGGAGTATAATGTGCTGACACTACCTGTTGCCAAGGGAATTTTCTTGGCGTCACCAACTTCAAATTTCACGTGGTTTAGACCGTTATCGAAAGATAACGCATTAGCTTTGTCGATGTAAGGCCTGCTAAAATCAATACCGAGGCAATCATGCGAGACATCAGCCAAGCTGAACAGATGCTCACCAGTCGCACAGCAAAGATCAACCAAGAGGCCCTCAACCGCGTGCCGCCTTACCGTTTTGAGCTTCTCCAACAGCAGTCTGTCGACATAATCTGCTGATTGCTCATTCAGGCGGTGGCAAATTGAGTCTACCTTGTAGACACCTTCTGTTTCGTATGCAGAGCGAATTGATTGCTCAATGTCAGAATCTCGCGTTACCTGTCGACTATTTTCCAAGGAGTTTTTCCATCATACGGGTGAATGGGTTAGGAACAGGCGGACCTGCTAATGGGTTACAGTCCGAAGGTGGCAAATCCAGTTCGGCAAAGAAAGAGCGATGAACTTGTCCGCCAAATCTTGTTTTGAAATGCGTCAGCCCTTTCTGTTTTTCTGAAGCTCCATGTGGAAATATCCAGCCGGCGTCAAACCAGCGGACCCCAATCTTCTTTGCCTCAAGCATAGCGTTCCAAAAGAGCATATAGTTGCCTCCCGCTTCTGCAGCGGTCGGCGTAGAGCATCCTGTATGGTAATAGGCACCTTCTTGAAATCTGGCCATGTTGTGAAATGCGCAGGTATTGCCTTCGCTGTCTAGCGCTCGAAATAAGATCGAATAGCCATCATTTGCGAGATTGCTCGCTATCCCTGCAAAGTACTCCTTCGGATGTGGGACCACTCCGGTTCGCTGATAAGTCTGTGTGTGGATCTCGTAATATTTTTCGACATGATCCAGCCAATTTACCCTCTCTACATAGTATCCGTGTTTTTTTGATTTTTTTATCTTTCTTTTTGCCAAATTTGAAAGATTGGACCATAACTGGTTTTCTGTTTGTGATAAATCTATTACTTGAGATAGCCTCGATGTATCACGCATACCCAGCATCTCGAACCAATTGACACCCCAACTCTGGCAGAGCGAAGTTTGAGTAACTGGCGAAACCGCGTATATTACCTTTGATGCGCCGCAAGCACGGGCCAATCTTTCACAATGATCAACGATGTATCTCAAAGTAGACGTTCGTTGCTTTGCCGATATCCCCGCCTTTAGAATTGGTCCACTTCCGCTCCATCCCGAGGACATAAGTGCAGCGGCGCTTGGGTTGTATTGAAGTGGAACCACCGCAATCAATTGACCTGCACTCATGACGCCAAAGCTATAGTCTTCGAGTCCCCATCTCGGCACTGCGAGGATCAATTCTTGCCAACCCCATAAGGAAAAAACCCAGCCATCCGGAGAGCCGCAAACAAGTTTATCCCATTTCACTTGTGTTATGTCAGAACGGGTGATTACCTCAAATGCCATTTTTTATCGTCATTCTGTTCGCTGGTCTCGCCATCGCGTTACGGTCAATCGCTAAGCAATCGCCATTGGCTGCGTTGCGCTAAAGCCCCCTGATTTTGCCTTAGCCCCAATTTGCCAAGATAGTTCCCAAGTGCAATACGAACTTGAGTTGCATCCGGGACGCAATCGAGGAACTTCAGATGTCCATCGATGATTTGCCCAAAATCTAAAGTCAAACTATATTCACCACTTACCAAACGTAAGTCATCAATCCGACATTCGATCACTCCTCTTGTTCCTATTTCAAGCTCTTTGTCATCGTGCAGGCTATAAATTACTTGAACTCGATCACCCAGATCATCAATAAAGAAAATCGTAAAGTACCCCGCCTCAATTTTCTGATTAACCTCGTATCCGATGCGAATGAACATCGTATCACCTGTTTCAAAGGTCCTCGAGGGGGTACCGTCGCTATCGAAGGTTTCGATCCATTGCAGAATAGTGCAAGGTCTTTGACCTTCCCAACCTTCTGCTTGCACAAGACTAACAAACGGCGTGCGGTCTGAAATATCTGAATGCCGTTGTTCGCCCAAACCATGAAGCTGACGCATGTAACAAGATACAACGTCCTCTATCTCACCTTGCATCACTTTTTGTCCTTTAGACAAGAGAAGACCGGAGTGGCACAAACTGCGGACGGCATGGATGTTGTGGCTTACAAAAAGGATCGTACGGCCATCATTCGCGATTTTTTCTATGTTCTTTTGGCTCTTTTCTAGAAATGCGGCGTCACCGACAGCCATCACCTCATCAAGTATGAGAATATCTGATTGCAACAATGATGCGACAGCGTAGGCTAGCCGAACATACATGCCGCTGGAGTAGCGTTTGACTGGAACGTCGATGAACTGCTCGATACCGGAAAAATCGACGATCTCATCGAACTTGGAAGCAATTTCCTTTCGGCTGAGGCCTAAAAGGACGCCTGACATAAATACGTTTTCTCGGCCGGTTAGATCTGGATGAAAGCCTGTACCGACCTCGAGCAACGAGCCAACGCGCCCCCGCATTGTCGCTCGACCCGCTGTTGGTTGTGTCACGCCGGAAAGTATTTTCAAAAGAGTACTTTTGCCCGATCCATTACGCCCGAGAATACCGAGGATCTCTCCTGGCTTGACCTCGAATGAAACATCTCGCAATGACCAAAAGTAGTCGCTTTCGTCGCGCCCCATGAATGGGAAGAATTCCCGCATATGCGCGGCTACTCTTCCCAGGGTTCCTTGCGCTTCATCGCGGTGGGGCACAACGTAGCGCTTACTCAGCCCTTCGACGCGAACGGAAAAACTGTTGTTATTGGACATCTACAGCCATTTTTTCAGTTGCGGAGAACACCAGCAAGCCACTTGCTATGACGCTTATGGAGAGCAACAAAGACCAATAAAACGATGAAGTAATGGTCAATGGTTTATCCAAGAGCCCCCATCGCGAGAGTTCTACAACCCAATACATCGGGTTTAGTTGATAATAGAACTGAAATCGTTCAGGTACGAGTGCGGGTGAGTATAGTATTGGACTTGCGTACATGCCTGCTTGCAAAATGAGTGCAAGCATGGGTCGAACATCACGAAATCGAACCATGAGGCTAGCTAACCACAACCCAAGTCCCAAGCTTAGTAAGGCAGCAAACAGAAGAAGCGGAAATAACACAAGTGCCTTTGCAGTTGGGGTATAGCCATAGATCGTCGCCACAGAGAGCAGCAAAACCAGCATTATTACGATATCGAATAATTCTTTCACGCTGGCAGAGAGCGCCAATATCAATCGGGGAAAGTAGACCTTGGATATGAGGCTAATGTTATCTTGTAGGCAGCTTGCAACCGCCAATAGATTACGGCTGAACAGCCACCACGCTGTCAATCCCGCGAAAGCAAACAATGGGTAAGGGTAGCCGCCAGTATCGACTCTCAACAAGAAGCCAAACACTAGTGTGAGCATGAGCAGTTGTCCCAGAGGCTCCAAGGCAGCCCAAAATACACCCAACAGCATTTGACGATAACGTGCAGAAATTTGACGCTGTGCGAGCATCACAAGTAGTTCGCTACGTTGCGCTGCCTCTGTGAGGCCGAAGCTCCAGTTTCTTTGCCTCTCGATGATGCGAATTTCGGCCATAAAGCTTAACTCCTGCAAGCCGACACTCGGCGGTTCTCTAGACCTGTGGGTGCCTGGTGTTAGATTCAGTAACCCCGGGTCCAACGAAGCGCATGAGCACTGGATAGAACCATTCGCGAGACCCGGAGAGAAGTGTATATGGCGTTCGCGAGATTATCCTTTTGTGCTAACTTAATTTCTTGGGGTCAGAGGACGCGGCTACAGTACAAAGCATATTGTCATTAGCAAACTATTCAGGCGCACTGCGTCGCTTTCCCTATTCAAGTCGCCTCTCCAATTAAACCAACCTCTCGGAAGTTATTTCCGGACGCTGCCATATCATTCCCATTGCCTTCTGCCAATGGGGTGGCTGAGGGGTGTTGCAAACGACGTGGGATTTCCACAACGCTGGACTATCTTCTGGGGCAAATGATGAAAGCATTGTGTTTTCCAGCACATTTGTTATCTGGGTTGGCGGACCAATCATCACTTCAATCTTCAGCGCTCAGATGCGGGATCGTCGGCTGAAGAGTGTAAAGGCAATCATCCAACGGCAAGAGCGTGTGGCGGCGGAAAGCCTCAATGATCGCTTCATCCTCGACGGACAGAACCGTCGAATGCGGCTCCTTCGGTCCAGTCCTCAAGTAGGACGTAGAAGTCTGACCCAGCCCCCTGAATTCCAGCCATCTTGGTGTTAGTGATTCATCTGAGGAAAGGATGGACCATGAAACGCAGATTCAGCGACGAACAGATCATCGGGATGATCAAGGAGTACGAGGCCGGGGTAAAGGCTTCCGACCTTTGCCGGAAATATGGCATCAGCGACGCAACGTTCTACAAGTACAAAGCCAAATTTGGCGGCATGAACGTGTCCGACGCGAAGAAGCTGCGGTCTCTGGAAGACGAGAATGCCCGGCTGAAGCGGATGTTGGCGGAGGCGATGCTCGACAATGCCGCACTCAAAGATCTAGCGACAAAAAACTACTGACGCCTGACGTGAAGCGCTGTGCTGTGCGGGACGTAATGGACCGGCATGGCCTGAGCGAGCGTCGGGCATGCCGTCTTGCGGATCTGGACCGCTCAACGTTCCAGTGCCGGAAACAGGATCCGGGTGACGAGGCCTTGCGCATAAGGTTGCGGGAACTGGCGAACGAACGCCGCCGGTTTGGGTATCGCCGCCTTGGCATTCTGCTGGCCAGAGAGGGATTTGAGGTGAACCACAAGAAGCTCTTCCCGGATCTATCGGGAAGAAGGGCTTGCGATGCGCAGGCGGTCGCGCAAGCGAGCTCTTGGCACGCGTCGGCCAATTCTGGTTCCTGACAAGGTCAATCGGCGGTGGAGCCTGGACTTCGTCTCCGATGCTTTGTCGGACGGCCTGCGGTTCCGCGTGTTGTGTGTAGTTGATGACTGCACCCGAGAGGCTCTGGCGACCATTGTTGACCGGTCACTGTCTGGCGCGCGAACTCGACACCGTGATCAGGCAACGCAGCAAGCCGGAAATGATTGTCTCTGACAATGGAACGGAAATGACCTCCCATGCCGTGTTGGCCTGGTGTCAGGATACCGGCATCAAATGGCACTACATCGCACCAGGAAAACCAATGCAGAACGCCTTTGTGGAAAGCTTCAACGGGCGTCTTCGGGACGAGTGTTTGAATGAAAATCTCTTTTCCAACCTGGCCGAGGCGAAAACCATCATCGAGAACTGGAGGAAGGACTACAACACAACAAGGCCACACACATCTCTGGGTGGGATTGCTCCGGCCGACTACGCAAGACAACTCATCGCAAACCGGCCTGCTTCGCTTGAGCTACGCAATGGCTCCGCTCAGCAGGCCTTGACCACAAACCAAACATCAGAAACAAACGTGAACGGATCCTACGCTTAAACGGTCCGGATCAGGGGCAGGGTCAGTGCGACTATTTGGTGAGGAGTAAATTGTCCGTTTTTCTTGATTTTCGCACCCAAATTTGAAGCCAATTCTTAACAAATTTCAGCGTTTTCTTGATGGCTATGTGCCTTATATAGGCGGGAAGTCCATCGGTCTTAATTGTCCAAAAATTCCCAACCGGTTCTTGGCTCAAACTGGTGGTGCAAACCCGAAATATCAGATAGTTAGTAACTCCTCTCCGTAAAGGCAAATGGCAGGAAAGCATAGTAAATGAAATCCACGGAGCTCCCTCTTATTCACCTTATTGCGGCGGCTCGCCCAAACTTCATGAAGATTGCGCCGCTCTACCATGTCCTGAGCAAGGCCGACTGGTGCCGTGTTGAACTCGTGCATACCGGACAACACTACGATGCGAATATGTCTGATGCATTTTTCAGGGATCTGGATCTTCCTACACCCGACTATCACCTTGGAGTGGGGGGGCATTCCAACATTGAACAGACCGCCCAAGTAATGCTCGCCTATGATCGAGTATGCGAAGAAACAAAGCCATCGTGGATCGTCGTTGTGGGTGATGTAAATTCTACACTTGCCTGCGCGTTAGTGGGAGTTCAACGAGGGATTCGTACGGCCCACCTTGAGGCTGGACTGAGATCCGGCGACAGACATATGCCGGAGGAAATCAATCGTCTTCTCACGGACGCGATCTGCGATCTATTGTGGACGCCATCGCCGGATGCGGATGAGAATTTGCGGCTTGAAAACACGGACCCTGCTCGAGTCGAACGCGTCGGCAACATTATGATCGACACGTACGAAATGATGCGTGACCGGATTCAGAAGACCCTCACCTATTGTCGATTTGGGCTGAATGAGGGCAAATATGCGGTGGTGACCCTTCACCGGCCTTCAAATGTCGACGACAAGTCCCGCCTCACAACCATCGTCGATGCGCTTGAAACCATGACCAGTTTTTTGCCGATCGTTTTTCCGCTGCATCCCAGAACCAAGAAAATGCTTGAGCGATTTATGCTTTTCGAGCGAATTTCCGGGATTACGGACTTTCACTTTATAGAACCCCTTGGCTATGTCGAGTTTATGGGGCTCGCGAGCCGAGCGCGGCTTATTCTGACTGACTCAGGCGGCATCCAAGAGGAGGCGACGTACATTGGCATCCCGTGTCTCACTTTACGAGAAAACACAGAAAGACCCATTACTCTCACCGAAGGTACCAATCGCCTAGTCGATATTTTCACCCTTACGGAAGCAGTTGATGACGTTCTATCAACAGAGCCTGCCCGGAAAACCCCGCCGGCGCTCTGGGATGGAAATACAGCCGAGCGCGTGGCAAATTCTCTACGTCGGAATTGTGCGCCATGAAGATTGAAACAGCATCAACAGTAATCAACGACGCGCTCACAGTTCTTTCGCAGCAAAAAGATAAGGCTTGTGTTGTATGTGTGCCTTTTACAGTTGGCGAGGATACGGTTTGCAAACTCCTTGAGCATCCTAAAATTTCTGGTGTCATCGTTCACCCAAGTGATCTCTGGAAAACCTCACAGTTGAACTCCAAAACTGTTTCGGTTTTCCATGTAGCGGAGAAGCCCGATCCGGTCATATGGAATGGTGCTAAGGCATTTCTTTTCGTCGGTTTCGCGCAATGCATTCCGTATGGTGTGCTGACATCTGCACTTCGAAATGGCGTGAAGAGTGTAATTTCACTGTACCGTGGTCAATGGCGTCGTCGATCGATCTGGCGGTTCTTGGCAGAACGCCACATTCGTGGTGGCATCTTCCAACGGTTTCTTCGTTTGGCCGTTCTCAATCTGGATCGAATTGGCACCCACTCCTTACTTGCGAGGGCAGTTGCCAAAAAACTGAACACGAACAAGCCGATCGCTGATTTTGTTTCGTCTCTTCCACGACAGGGCATGACGCAAACAAAAGGGATTGCATTCTATACCGGGTCACTTGGTTCAGGTGGCGCCGAACGCCAGATGGTTAATACAATTCTTGCGCTACTCGATCGTGGCATTGGGCCCATTAGGGTTGTTTGTGCGGGCGATCCGAATGGATTTTACAAACCTGTTTTAGATTCTGTTGGTATAGCAGTCGATGCTGTATACGCGGATGATACAAGTGCAAATGAGCAGTTCACTGCCTTGTCCAGCGCGCAGTTGAAACTGGCTTCAGACCTTCCCCAAGAGCTTGCTATGGAGGTGGTTGCGTTGAGCAGTTGGCTTAAACATCACCAGCCCAGCATTTTGCACTGCTGGCAGGATCATTGCAATATTGTAGGTGGTTTGGCTGGCTTACTGTCCCAAATCCGCACGATTGTGCTATCGACCCGCAGTGTCGCACCCTATAATTTCGGCTTCTTTCAGCTCAATCAGCGCCCTACTTATCAAGCTTTCGCTTCACGGCCGGAGATCACCATTCTCAACAACAGTCGAAGAGGGGCTGATGACTATGCGAATTGGCTAGGTATAAACCGTGCCAAGATCGATGTGATCCGCAATGGCGTAGATTTAAGCAAATTAGTTAGGCCAGCGCCGGGCGAGATTGCCAGTTTCCGTTCGTCTCTCGGCATTCCAGACAGTGCACTGGTAGTGGGAGCAATCTTTACGATCTATAAATTCAAACGCCCTTTGCTCTGGGTCGACGTCGCGGCCAAAATTGCAAAGGCGCGTCCGGATGTACATTTCTTGATGATCGGGGATGGTGCTATGCGCGCTGAAACCGAAGAGAGGATCGCACGTTACGGGCTTACGAAAAGGTTTCACTTGCCAGGGCGCATGGCGAATGTTGCCCTTGCATTGTCGGTGATGAACGCTTTTCTACTGACCTCGAGCCACGAAGGTTTGCCGAACGTCCTGCTGGAGGCCCAGACGATGGCAGTGCCTGCAGTCACCGTAAATGTAGGCGGCGCAGCCGAAGCAATTGATGACGATAAGACGGGGCTGGTCGTTGACAAAGCATCCCCAGACCAATTAGCGCTAGCGGTTCTCAAGATGCTTGATGCTGACCGCAAGGCAGAAATTGCTCGCATTGGTCCGGAGTTTGTTCGGCATCGCTTCGGTTTGGACCGTATGATTGAGGAAACACTGGTAGCATACGGAGTGGGAACCGGGATCGGTCCGACTGACCTGGCATGACTTTTCGCGAAGCGGGAAAAACCGAAGCGTCAAGTGGCCACAAGAAGCTGCTTTTTGTCGTGACTGAAGATTGGTACTTCTGGTCGCATCGGCTGCCGATTGCGCGAGCAGCAAGCCAGGCTGGTTGGCAAGTGCATGTTGCCACCAGGTTAGCGGATCACCGCCCTAGAATGGAGGAGGAGGGGTTCCATGTCCATGCAATCGATTTTCATCGTTCCGGGCTCAACCCGTTCCGGGACATTGGGACATTGATTTCTCTGGTGTTGCTCTTTAGTCGGCTACGACCTGATCTAATCCATAACATTGCTGCAAAGCCGGTTCTTTACGGGACAATGGCCGCTTGGCTGTGCCGAATACCTGCAGTTGTCAACACGATGGCTGGAATGGGGTTTCTTTTCAGCAACGAAAATTTGAAGACGCACGCGGCCCGCTTTCTCTTCATGCGTGCTCTTCTCATGCTAGGTCGTCAACGCGGGCGTAATCTCATTCTACAAAATGTCGACGACAGGCAGATGTTTCTGGATGCGGGTTTGTCAGATAAACATGTTTCGCTGATACGAGGGTCAGGTGTCGATCTGGAACAATACCCAGCTAGTGATGAACCTGATGACACACCTGTCGCAATTTGTGTCTCAAGGCTTTTGCGTGACAAAGGGATTTACGAACTGGTGGAGGCTGCGCGCCTTCTTAAGCAACGCGGTATTGCTTTGCGTATCCGCCTTGTGGGGAGCTCAGATCTCAACCCAAGTAGCATACCAGAGGCCACCCTCTCGGAGTGGTCTGCAGAAGGTGCCGTTGAAATCGCTGGCCATTCCGACCGTATCGCCGACGAGTACGGTCGCGCCCACATTGCCGTCCTGCCTTCTTATAGAGAAGGTCTACCCAAGTCGCTTTTGGAGGCGGCTGCATCGGGGCGGCCGATCGTGGCAACAGACGTGCCTGGCTGTCGCGAGATCTGTTTGGAAAATGAAACGGGAATATTGGTACCTGCAAGGGAATCAGTTGAACTCGCATATGCTCTAGAACGACTCGCCCTCGACAAAAAACTCCGCCAGCGGCTTGGCCGTCAGGCAAGAAGCCTCGTAGAGGCACAGTTTTCCGAGGAAGTCATAGTAGCGCAAACACTTGAACTCTATCGGTCGATGGAGAGCTCGGCTTGACCACGGGATAGTCGGGTATGCGCAGCGGCAATGCATTGCCGTTGGCATTCTTGATTTATTCCTGCTAAAGGCGGATGCCATTGACGGAATACATCCGTTTTGGAAGCCGTATATGCCGAATAATGTTTTTGCAATGAGAGACGGAAGATGAACCAGATTTCGACCGACGGTGGCGGTGCTGCTCAACTGACTAGCCGCAAGATCCTGATAACGGGTGTGGCCGGGTTCATCGGTTTCCATCTTGCACGTCATATGTTGAATGCTGGCTGGGTGGTTGCCGGTATCGACGGTCTGACCGACTATTATGATGTCAATCTGAAGCGTAAACGGCTGTCTATTTTACACGGTGCCGGTGGTTCTGGCTCAAATAATTTTCAGTTCCATCACAATATGCTTGAGGACGCTGATAAGGTTCAGCAGGTTTTTGAAGACTTCCGGCCTGATGTCGTAGTCCACCTCGCAGCCCAGGCCGGGGTTCGATATTCGCTCGAAAATCCAAGGGCATACATTGATGCGAATTTGGTAGGAACCTTCAATGTGATGGAAGGTGTACGGGAGCTTAAGCCCCAGCATTTCCTAGCGGCGTCCACCAGCTCTGTTTATGGTGCAAATACCGTTATGCCATTCACAGAAAATCAGCGTACAGATCATGTTCTTACATTGTATGCAGCAACAAAGAAGGCCAATGAGTCGATGCTGCACTCTTACGCCCACCTTTGGAAGCTGCCGACCACCGTTTTTCGTTTCTTTACAGTCTATGGACCTTGGGGGCGGCCAGATATGGCGCTTTTCAAGTTTGTAAAGGCTACGCTCGCCGACGAGCCTATCGACGTATACGGGGAAGGCAATATGCAGCGAGACTTCACCTACATTGATGATCTAGTGGAAAGTATTGCGCGACTTGTTGATGCTGTGCCACAGGCAGGACAACCTGTCGGAAATGTTGAGGATTCACTTTCTCCGGTAGCCCCTTACAGGGTTGTGAACATTGGCGGCGGGAGACCTGTTGGTCTCATGGAGTTCATCGAGCATATGGAAACCGAGCTTGGAAAGCCTGCAATCCGCAACATGATGCCAATGCAGAAGGGCGATGTCCGTGAAACAGTGGCTTCAGCAGAGCTTTTGGAAGCCCTGACCGGATACTGCCCACGGACAGACGTTGCAACAGGTGTGAGATCATTCGTGAAATGGTACCGCGACTTCTATCAAGTCTGACGATGTATTGCAGGTCAATTCACTTAAGTGATGCGACATGTTTTCCCAAGCACTGAGGTTGCGAATAGATAGGACAAAACTTAGTCCATCAATTGAAATCCCAATTTGTGCTGCTTGAAATTATTCTACTACAAGGTCCTGAATGAATGTGTGGAATCGTTGGATTTCTGAATTTTGAAGGTGTTGCCTCTTTCGAGACCGTCACATCAATGGCAGACAAAATCGCACACCGTGGCCCCGATTCTCATGCGGCATGGTCTGAAGGGCCGATAGCTCTTGCTCACCGGCGTCTTGCGATCATTGACCTGTCGCCCGCAGGTGCCCAACCTATGGTTTCGAATTGTGAACGTTTTGTTGTGGTCTACAATGGCGAGATCTACAACTACATCGATATCCGTGCAGACATCGAAGCAGATCCCTACTTTTCGGAGGTGGTTGGAGAATGGCGGGGACACTCCGATACGGAAGTTATGCTCGCAGCATTCGGCTTATGGGGTGTCAAGTCGACACTGCAACGGATGGTTGGCATGTTCGCGATTGCGCTTTGGGACCGACGAGAGAGAGCCCTGTATTTGGCTCGCGATAGGGCTGGTGAGAAACCGCTATATTTCGGAAAATCGAACGGGGTTCTGGCGTTTGGTTCTGAATTGAAGGCACTGCGCGAGCATCCTGCGATGAAAACTGAAATAGATCGCAATGCCTTGGCGCTTTATATGCGGCATAACTATATTCCGGCACCTTATACAATCTATCGGGGCGTATCCAAGCTCACCCCCGGCACCTATGTTAGGATCGATGCGGGAGGACAGATACGTGAGGAGACTTATTGGTCTTTACAGGACAATCTGAAGCCCGAGGGCGTCCGCCGGGGCCCTACAGCAGAAAAAGACGCGGTTGACGGGCTAGAGTCCGTCCTATCTCAGGCTATTCGGCAACAAATGGTTTCAGATGTGCCGCTTGGAGCGTTTCTTTCTGGTGGCGTCGATTCCTCAACAGTTGTGGCTCTCATGCAGGCCCAAAGCAGCAATTCGGTTCGCACATTCTCAATTGGTTTTAACGAGGACAGCTACAACGAAGCACATTTTGCCAAGGCTGTAGCAAAGCATTTGGGAACGGATCATACGGAACTCTATGTGACGCCGAATGAGGCGATGGCGGTAATCCCGAAGTTGCCTGCAATATACGATGAACCATTTTCAGATTCGTCACAAATCCCCACGTTTCTTGTCTCGCAACTTGCGCGTAGCCGGGTGACAGTCTCGTTATCTGGTGATGCTGGAGACGAACTTTTCGGCGGTTATTCCCGGTATACCATGGCGCAGTCAATGTGGGCGCAGATTGCGCGGGTTCCGGGGCCATTGCGAGCCGCAGCCGCACGTTTAATCACTGCGATTAGCCCGCAGACTTGGACTGCACTGCACAAGATGATTCGCAGAGGCACCTCTGAAAGAGCATTTGGAGACCGATTGCACAAAGGTGCCAATGTGCTGGGGAGTGAAACAATCGACGGCCTTTACAGAGGTCTTGTTTCACATTGGGATGATCCCGCTGATGTGGTTTTTGGTAGTCGAGAGCCGCCGACTTATCTAACAGACAGGCGGCCGGATATTTCTGTCTTGGATCCTATAGAGCAGATGATGGCGCTCGATTTTCTGAGCTACCTTACAGACGATATCCTGACTAAGGTTGACAGAGCAGCTATGGCGGTGAGCCTCGAAACCCGAGTTCCGATGCTCGATCACCGGGTAATCGAGTATGCATGGAGCTTGCCGCTTTCGCTGAAACTTCGGGACGGACGCGGAAAGTGGGTTTTGCGCGAGGTGCTGGATAGATACGTCCCCCGTGAGCTGATTGAGCGTCCTAAGGTCGGATTTGGCGTTCCGATCGACAACTGGTTACGCGGTCCTTTGCGAGAATGGGCAAGCGACCTACTCGATGAAAAAGGCTCAAGCAGGAGGGCTTCTTCGATCCTGCACCAATCGTAAAGAAGTGGCATGAGCATCTGAGTGGTGATCGAAACTGGGCCTATCACCTTTGGGATGTATTGATGTTTGAGGCATGGCTCGACAGTTTGTCTAACTGATCCGGTCTGTCAGCGGCGATTTAGGAGTTTACCGGCGAATTTGAACTGCTATATCCGAGTGCAAAGAAAAGTGGCCATATTCAGCGGTCTAAAAGTGATGAGATCTAGTCGACCGCCTGCAGATAGCTGAAGTGTTTTTAGTTGTGAGAGATAAAAGGGTTAGTGGTGGTGCAAGCTCAGAAAAAAATTGCTGTTGTTGGTTTGGGATACGTTGGGCTTCCTCTCGCTGTGGAATTTGGTCGCAAGCGGAACGTCGTCGGGTTTGATATCAGCGAACGCCGCATCAAGGAGCTTTCTTTAGGCAACGATAGTACGCTTGAAGTGACCGCTGAAGACTTAATGGCTGCTGAGCTGCTGAGCTTCGCCAGCAACAAACAAGCAATTGCCGATTGTGAAATCTACATTGTCACGGTGCCAACCCCAATCGATGACGCGAAGCGTCCTGATTTGCGGCCTCTCGTAAAGGCCAGCGAGACTGTCGGTAGCGTGCTGAAGCGCGGAGATATTGTCGTATATGAATCGACTGTCTATCCTGGCGCAACGGAAGAGGTTTGTGTGCCTGTGCTCGAGGCAGCGAGTGGTCTGAAGTTTAACGAAGATTTTTTCTGCGGGTACAGCCCCGAACGAATTAATCCTGGAGACAAAGAGCGACGTTTACCGAACATAACAAAGATTACAAGTGGCAGTACGCCGGAAGTTGCTGAGGAAATCGATCAGCTCTATTCGGAGATTATTGTGGCTGGTACACACAAGGCAGGAAGCATCCGTGTGGCAGAAGCTGCGAAGGTGATTGAAAACACGCAGCGCGACCTCAATATTGCCCTCATGAACGAACTCAGCCTCATTTTCCAACGGATGGGGATCGACACACTTGAGGTACTTGAAGCTGCAGGAACGAAATGGAACTTTCTGCCATTCCGTCCGGGGCTAGTCGGGGGGCACTGTATTGGTGTGGACCCCTATTACCTCACGCATAAGGCTCAGGAAGTCGGCTACCACCCCGAGGTCATTCTCGCTGGGCGACGCATCAACGACAAAATGCCTACTCACGTAGCAGACGAAACAATCAAGTTGATGCTAAAAAAGGGAAAACCTGTGCTTGGTCAAAAGGTTTTAGTTCTTGGTCTCGCCTTCAAGGAGAATTGTCCTGATTTACGCAATTCCAAGGTCTGTGATCTTATTAGCGCGCTTAAGGTATATCATGTCGACGTCGATGTTTATGATCCATGGATTGATGTTGATGAAGCCCGCCATGAATACGGCCTGGAATGCCTAGGTTCTGAGCCAGAGTCGGGGCAGTATGCTGCTATCGTGCTAGCTGTCGGGCATCGCCAGTTCATAGAATACGGCATCAACCGCATCAGATCGTTTGGTCAATCAAATGCGGTTGTTTACGACGTCAAGGGAGCACTGCCGTTGAATGGGATCGACGGCAGGCTTTAAAAGCTAAGTTCTTTACTGTGAGAAGTGAATGTTTAATACCGGTATCGTTTCAAGAATGTTAGGTGGGCTGACGGGGCGTGTCGACAGTGACCCAGCCCCCTGAATTCCAGCCATCTTGGTGTTAGTGATTCATCTGAGGAAAGGATGGACCATGAAACGCAGATTCAGCGACGAACAGATCATCGGGATGATCAAGGAGTACGAGGCCGGGGTAAAGGCTTCCGACCTTTGCCGGAAATATGGCATCAGCGACGCAACGTTCTACAAGTACAAAGCCAAATTTGGCGGCATGAACGTGTCCGACGCGAAGAAGCTGCGGTCTCTGGAAGACGAGAATGCCCGGCTGAAGCGGATGTTGGCGGAGGCGATGCTCGACAATGCCGCACTCAAAGATCTAGCGACAAAAAACTACTGACGCCTGACGTGAAGCGCTGTGCTGTGCGGGACGTAATGGACCGGCATGGCCTGAGCGAGCGTCGGGCATGCCGTCTTGCGGATCTGGACCGCTCAACGTTCCAGTGCCGGAAACAGGATCCGGGTGACGAGGCCTTGCGCATAAGGTTGCGGGAACTGGCGAACGAACGCCGCCGGTTTGGGTATCGCCGCCTTGGCATTCTGCTGGCCAGAGAGGGATTTGAGGTGAACCACAAGAAGCTCTTCCGGATCTATCGGGAAGAAGGGCTTGCGATGCGCAGGAGGCGGTCGCGCAAGCGAGCTCTTGGCACGCGTCGGCCAATTCTGGTTCCTGACAAGGTCAATCGGCGGTGGAGCCTGGACTTCGTCTCCGATGCTTTGTCGGACGGCCTGCGGTTCCGCGTGTTGTGTGTAGTTGATGACTGCACCCGAGAGGCTCTGGCGACCATTGTTGACCGGTCACTGTCTGGCGCGCGAACTCGACACCGTGATCAGGCAACGCAGCAAGCCGGAAATGATTGTCTCTGACAATGGAACGGAAATGACCTCCCATGCCGTGTTGGCCTGGTGTCAGGATACCGGCATCAAATGGCACTACATCGCACCAGGAAAACCAATGCAGAACGCCTTTGTGGAAAGCTTCAACGGGCGTCTTCGGGACGAGTGTTTGAATGAAAATCTCTTTTCCAACCTGGCCGAGGCGAAAACCATCATCGAGAACTGGAGGAAGGACTACAACACAACAAGGCCACACACATCTCTGGGTGGGATTGCTCCGGCCGACTACGCAAGACAACTCATCGCAAACCGGCCTGCTTCGCTTGAGCTACGCAATGGCTCCGCTCAGCAGGCCTTGACCACAAACCAAACATCAGAAACAAACGTGAACGGATCCTACGCTTAAACGGTCCGGATCAGGGGCAGGGTCACTCGGCAGCGGCGCGGTTCGACGTGTCGATCAAGTTCGTCAACGACATGGTCAAGCTGAAGCGTGAGACCGGTTCGCTGTCAGCAAAGCGGCAAGGAAATCCCGGCTTTGGCAAACTGACGCCCTATGCCGACTGGATCCGCTCCAAGGTGGAAGAAAAGGGCGAAATCACCTTGGATGAATTGGTGGCGCTGTTGGCAAATGAGAAGCAGATGACCGTCCATCGTTCATCGGTCGGACGCCTGCTTCATCGGCTCGGGCTGACGCACAAAAAAAGATCTGCAAGCGCTTGAACAAAAGCGGGCGGATGTTGCGTGCCTGTGGCATAGCTGGATCACCCGTCGTCAGCCTTTCATGGCGCATATGCTGAAGCGCCTTGCCTTCATCGACGAGACCTGGCTGAAAACTAATATGGCCAAGCGCACCGGCTGGGCCCCGCGTGGCGAGAGGCTTGTCGATCATGCCCCGTTCGGCCACAGGCGCACGCAGACTTTTGTCGCGGCCTTGCGTCATGACAGGCTGGCAGCACCCTGGGTCATCGATGGCACGATGAATCGCGCGACATTCAACACCTAGGCCCAAGAGGCCCGAGCGTGCACATTTGGGCGTCTTGAGGAACAAACAGGGATCATTTTCATTCGCGTGATTTAGCCAACAGCACGCTGATGATGTCGGATGAGAATTTATACTTTCGCCGGTCCGAGAGGCGCTCGGCATTGACCGGATATTTCGGCCGTTTCGGTTCGAGCCCAGTGATGCGGAACCGTTCACCGCGATCATCGAACTCTTTGCCAAAATCTGACGGGTCCAACCCATACTGAGGTGCGAGGATTTCGAACATTTCTCGGTCAGGCTCAAACAACGAACCGTCTTCCATGGGAAGACCGAGACGGATTGTGTAGGAAAGGCCGACGCGAAGATTAACATCGTGGAGATCATCGTCAGCGAAGCACAAGCCGTGCTTTTCCGCAATTTCCCGGCAGGCAGTCCGCATCTCGTCTTGCAGCTTTGCGCAAAGCCCAGGCGTGAGATTCTTCAGTCGCTTCTTTTGAGGCTGAACGTTCCCACTCATGCCGGATCCTTCAAATCTTTCTTTGCCTTGTAGACAGTGCCGCGCGAAATGCCCAACTCACGGGCGATCTCGGTCGGTGACAAGCCTGCCGACAGCTTTTCGCGTATTTCCGCCATGCTGATTCTGGGTGGCCGCCCCCGGTACACACCACGCTGTTTCGCAGCTGCAATTCCTTCGGCCTGGCGTTCGCGGCGCAAGTTGGTTTCGAATTCCGCGAACACGCCCAACATGTCGAAGAAAGCTTTGCCAGCAGCTGTTGACGTGTCCACCGGTTGCTCGGTCGCAGCCAGATGGGCCCCTTTTTCCTTCAAACGAGCAACGATGGTCTGCAAGTCACTCAAAGACCGGGCCAACCGATCGATGCGCGTCACCACAAGGGTTTCGCCGGGGTGGATGAAGTCAAGAATGGTTTTCAGCTCCGGCCGGCCATCAAGATTGGCACCGCTCTTTTGTTCCGCCCTCACCATGCCGCATCCGGCGGCCTTCAGCGCTGTCATCTGCGCATCAAGGTTCTGGTCAGTCGTCGATGTGCGCGCATATCCGATTTTGGATTGAGAAGTGTTCATTTTGAGTGTGCCCGAATCTATTTGTGTTTATTAACACGAAACAGACTCATAATGAACACCTTTCACGTCAGGTTGAGTGTTCATGAGGCTTGGCTCTGTGGGTATACCCATAATGACGTCAAGAGACCTCAACTGAAGATGTGATTTCATCCAGCCATTCAACGGCACCGGGAATTTGTCTCCACGCTGTGCCATTGGCATCAACATAGCTCGATGCCTGGTCCTTGCCACCCAAGGTCACATAGTCGCCGACGGGAACAGTTGGCACGCGACCGGAGAGCATACCTGGAACATGGCGGTTGGTTTCAAAGGCATGCCCGGCGATTTCCTTCGCATTTTCCGCCTCTTCAAAATAGGCGATCAATGCCCGCGTATACTGGATTTCCGGCGAATACTCGTCGGCGCACTGTTCCATGAGCGATTTCAACATGTCCATCTTGCCCATTTCGAGGAGATTCGCCGCCAGGATGTAGCGAATACCTTGGTTATCGCCGGGGTTCAGAATAAGCATTTCCCTATAGTTCTGGATCGCTGCCTCTTTCTCTCCGGCCTCCCAGAGAACTTCTCCAAGTTCTCCGCGGGCTCGCATGTATGGCCGAGTTTCCAGGACACCCCAGAAGTGTCCCTCGTTTTCCTTTAGTCCGCCTTCTCCCAATGCGAGTTCTCCTGCGGCTACAGCACGTTCAATCATCTGCCGCCGTTCGCTGCTGGACAAAGAAGGCCGTTCTGCAAGGGTGAGCCACGCATCGGCGCAAAACACCGATAGTTTCAGTGCCTGCCGGGCCAGAGCAAATCGGCTGCGGCCGTCTGACGTTTCCCAGGAATCATAGACAAGCTCCTGTGCCTGCCAAAGCGTCTCATCGTTGACCGCGCTCTTGTATTCGGCGGAAGACGGCCGGAGAGATCTCGGATCCGGAAACACTGACAGATCCGACGCCGTTCGAACGGTTGAGCGTTGTTTGCGAGGCTTCTTTGACGTTGGCATTTCCGTCTCCGATTAAGCAGCCATGAGTTCAAAGTCGATCCGTTTATCCAGATCGACGTCGAAGCGGCCATAAGGGTTGATGTGGGAATGGATGGTTGGCGACAGGCGACAATCGCCGTCTGCAGAAAGCCGAGCAAACCATGCCGGCTCCGTCAGAACGCTCTGCAACATACGGGTGTTCACATATACCATGGAGGCTTGGAGAAGATGCAGTGCATGGGCGGAAAGCTCCTGATCGGCAATCCGGTTGCTGGCAATCTCACCGCCCTTTCCGAAGAACACAAAGCTGTTGGTGCTGTTCCAGTTCTCAACCACGTTCAGACCGTCATGGATTTCCCTGCGAAAATCTTCTGAACGAAGATAGCGGCATAGGAAGATCGTCTTGATCGCTCGGCCGAGTTCCGCCAAAGCCTTATAGGTCGGGTGCATCACGTCCGAGCGGGCGAAGCGGCGCAAGATCGCTTCAGGATCGGCCGTGCCGGTCTGCATGGCCGCCGCATACTTGACCATTTCATCGTACTGACGCTCGATCTCATCCCAATCGATCGGCTTCGATAAGATCGGTAGGAGATTGGGCAGTTTGCCGCGCATGTCCGCAAAAGGTATTGCCAGTTTCTGGCGCGCGATCGCTTTCAGCCGCGGTGCCAGGTCAAAACCGAGCAAATAACAGAAGGCAAAGCCGACAACACTCTGGCCGTGGCTGTCCACATAATGACGCTGGATTTCCATGTCGGTGCAATGCCGCAAGACACCTTCGATCATTGAGGCAACCTCGGACGAAGAACAACGCTTCAGGCGGGAATAGACACAGGTCGATTCCCGTTCAACATGCCAGTAGATCATCACTCCACGACCGCCATACCGGGCATGCCACTCGCTCATCAGGTTCCGGTCCCAAGCTCCGAACTTGGTGGAATCCGATGCGCAGGCTGTTCCGGCTTCGCCCCAGATCAGAGGATTGCGCACCGCGAGCGTAGCGTTGGCAACCCTGGCACAAGCTGCCCGCAGGGAGGGCCCATCGAGATAGCGGCGGCTGACATGCTTCAGTTCGTCGTAGGATATGTTCGGAACACCGGCTGCAATGCGTTTCAAGCCCGCATTCGTGCCGAGACCATAGAGACACAGCAACAAGCGTCGATCACGAACAGCTTGCGGCAGAGCTTCCCGGCTGGCCGAGGTCTCGAACGCATCGAGAAAGCCGGTCTCAAGGGCCGTTTCCTTCAAAGTGTCGAGAAGGCCCGTCATCGGCCAGCGGCGGTTGATCTCCGATTTCAGGGCCAGCAGCCCCTTCGGTTCCGGCAGTGGCTCGAAGGGTGTGATGCAGATCCTGTTCTTCCCATGCCAGCGCAGCCGGACCTTGTCATTGGACGGCAGGGTCGCGTTTAACTGGAGAAGTTCCTGTTCCAGCTGATCCCGCACCGATCGGACAAAGCTATGGGCATCGCGGGTCAGGTTCAGGCCGGAATAATAGGCATCGCGCTGCTCCGCAAAATCTCCGGGTAGATCCTCATCCGGGTTGCGGTATCGGTCGGACCCGGCAATCCAGATTTCCTTGGCGCGAATGCGCTCCCGCAGTTGGGTCAGGACACAAAGCTCATAAGAGATGACATTCAAGCGGCCACGCTCGTCGATCACGGTTTTCCGCCATTTGGCCGGGATCGATCCTTCCGGCGCGAACGCGACCGGGGCAAACCGGCGACCGTCTTCATTCAGACGACTGACCAGAGACAGTGCCTCAAGGATCGGCCGCCACGTCTCGTTGTTGGACCGGAACTCCAGTACGGACAAGAGTGGCGGCAACATGCGCCGGTAGTGATTGGCATAGGAGCCCCGCATCACCGTCTGGATACGAGTGTCCAACGTTCCCTTCGCCCCGTGCTCCTCAATGATCGCCTTTAGACGTGCAGCTCCGGCGACCGGAAAGATGACATCGGCCACCTTGCCTTCCGGTGTCTCCATCGCTGCTGTTGCGATGTCCACGAGAAGGCGTTCCTTGCCATGCACCTTCTCAATATCGGCTGCAATCCGGTTGACCACCTTTCGACGCGACTTTGTGCCTATCCTGTGAACCAGCTCAATCAGCAAATCCACCAGACCGTCCAGCAACTGAGCTCGGCGCGACATTACATATATGGCCAGCAGGCCAAGCCGTTTCGTCTCGCCGTGCCGGCGCATTTCCGCGGCGGTCTCGCCTTCGACGCGGCGCACCAGTATTTTGATCCAGGACGGATGGATCGAGGCGACGACTTCAAATGGCAAAACCAGAGACTGCACGAATTCCAGCCGGCTGGCTGCATCGAGTACATTGTCCAGCGTGGCGGCACCGACATCCTCCTTCAACCGCAGAAATCCCTGCTGCCCGCGCGGGTCGGACAGGCTCGCCTCCAGTGCAAGGCGTGTTTCCACTGGCATACGACCACAAATCTCATCGAGCAATCGTTCGGAAAATGCGTGCAGCGCGGAGCGCGTCAAACGCTCCATGATTGCTCGGGAGGGGATGAAAACTTTGTTTTGCAGAGCCCATGCGTAGCCCTTTTCTGCAAGCTCGGCCGAATTGGCGCCAACTGATCTGGCAATCTCCGACAGATACTCGCAAAGCGCAGCCTTCTCCCCCTCCCCAGCGCGCCGAAAGCCAAGGAAACGAAGAATTTGCAAACGGTGGCGGCGGGCTATGTCGCCGGCCAGCTTGTAAGAACCTGCAAGCGCCGCCGGTTCTCCGGTCTGATCGCAAACATAGTCGAGGGCATCCTGCGCAATCTCAGCCAATGTGGACGGGAAGTAGCCATTGCAGCGGAAAAACAACAGCTGAGCCGCAACGCCAATCCGCGTCTGATGCCGGTAGCCATGAACAAACTCAAGGTCCGAAAAGGACAGGCTCCACACTGAAATATCTTCGAAGTCCAATGCACAAATCCTCCAGAGAAAGCGCAATTTCTGGCACTTCCATAAAGAGGTCAACAATTCAAGCGACCACCCTTTGTTCCGCAAAACGCCCAAATGTGCACGCTCGGGCCTCTTGGGCCACCTATGTGGAAACCCAGCTCGCACCGACGCTGCAAAATGGCGACGTGGTAATCCTGGATAACCTGTCCAGCCACAAGAGCCCGCGCGCTGCCCAAATTCTGCGCGACCGCGGGGCATGGTTCCTGTTCCTGCCGCCATGTTCACCCGACCTGAACCCTATCGAGATGGCCTTTTCGAAGCTCAATTCGCTGATCTGTAAAGCGGCTGGCAGAACATACGAAGACCTATGGAAAGCCGCCAGTTATGCCTGCAATCTCTTCACCGTTGAAGAATGCTTCAACTTCTTCAAGGTCGCAGAATCTGCGGGTAATCGATAAGCAGACGGAGGTGTTGGCAGTCTTATAAATATCTGCAAGAAAACGCTCTTTTGAGACTTTGCGCCCAATAACCTCCCAGGCATCAGCAATGAAGGCCTCTTGGTCCATGGCAGAGATAAAATGCGGCGAAGGATAGCGATCGAGAAAGGCAAAGAACCAGTCACTGCGCGAACTGCGGTGAAATCGTTCGGCCTCAGGCCAATATAGCGGCAGATAATGGGTCAGGATGCGATGCCACAACTCAGTCTTCGAGCGAGAGACAATGTCGTGGGTCTTGGAAAGTTCCTGAAGATCGTTCGTGCCGCACAGCATGGGGTCGTGGTAGAATTGCTCGTTCCCTATATGCATCATATGCAGGATGACTTGCGCATCCTTTGGATCATTCTTGTCCCAACTGTTGTTCAAAGCCTCCCGGGTGCGGGCCAAAGCAACTGATGACACCAACTTGACTTCGAAACCGGCGTCCCTGAGCCTGTACGCTAGGGCCCTATGGTAATTGCCCGTTGCTTCAAAAACCGCGCGCACAGGACGACCATAATCCGAGAGCGCCGCAATCAATCGGTTAAAGTCGTCGAGTTGGTTCAGCACAGTCAGACGGCGGCGGCGTTTTTTACCCGGAATAACGATTAAAACTTCATGGCGAGCTTTTGCGATGTCGATCGCAACCAAAACAGGCTCTGTTTGTGCAACAGTGGCATCGGTCATAGTCGGTCTTTCTTGCGGTGTGGCTTGTTGCAAAACCACTGTAGGGATCTGACGCCCGGCTATGATCACCTGCTGCGCTATTTGAGGGCTGCGCAGGCAATCATAGCCGCTAAATCAGCACCATTCCGAGAGTGTTATGGCCCTGAGTTTATTGCCGAGAAAGTACGCGACTGGATCGCCGCCGTTGGGGCCAAGACAGCCAACATCGAACCAGGTTCGCCCTGGGAGAACGGGTATTGCGAGAGCTTCAATGCACGGTTCAGAGACGAGCTGTTAAACGGTGAGCTGTTCCACAGCCTACGAGAGGCACAAATCCTTATTGAGAAGTGGCGCATTCACCACAACACCGCCAGGCCGCGCAGCGCCTTGGGATGTCGTCCCCAGCGCCAGAAAGCATCGTTCCGATAGACCAGAGACCGACGGTGCACTAACAATCAATCCGGACCACCCAATGGGGGCACACCAAACTTTGAGGTCTGTTTGAGTTCATTTAAAGGGTGCTGCTTTCAGATCCATGCTATCTTTATGCAGGCTCGGTACAATTTCCCCCAACTTCAAAATGCAAAGGTCATTTGAGCCTAATTTCACGGACTTACCCAAATCTTCGATTTTTTGGCTCATTTTATCTAGAGGTAACAGATTGGCTGTCGCGACGATGACGCCATCAGCGCCGGAGGGCTGGTTGTCTTCATCAGCTTCGAATAGTTCCTCGAACAACTTTTCTCCAGGGCGAAGTCCTGTGAATTTGATCTTGATGTCCTTCTCGGGTCTGAGACCCGCGAGCGAAATGAGAATTTTGGCGAGGTCGACGATCTTGACCGGATCGCCCATATCCAGAACATAAATCCGCCCGCGCTGGTTGGAATTGTCGACGCTGAAGGCTGCTGCCTGTAAGACCAGCTCAGAGGCTTCCGGGATGGTCATGAAGTAGCGGCGCATGTCCTTGTGGGTAATGGTCACCGGACCACCGGCTTCGATCTGCTTACGGAACAGCGGGATCACGGAGCCATTTGACCCCAACACATTGCCGAAGCGCACTGTAATGAAACGTGTATGGGTGCCGGAGACATCAAGGGCTTGACAATAGGCCTCTGCAGCCCGCTTGGTTGCTCCCATGATGCTGGTCGGTTTGACCGCCTTGTCGGTTGAAATCAGGACAAACCCATCGACGCTGTGGGCCGCCGCCGCATCTGCCACGTTGCGCGTGCCGAGCACATTGGTCTGAATGGCTTCCAGTGGGTTTTCTTCCATGAGCGGCACATGCTTGAGCGCTGCTGCGTGGAAGATGATTGAGGGCTTTTCCGTGCTCACAATCTCCATGATCCGGTCGCGATCTCGTACATCCGCGAGGACGGGTCGTTTGGAGAGTGTAGGTGCGGTCAGTCCGAGTTCCTGATCTATATTGTAGAGGGCAAATTCCGAATTCTCGATAAGAACCAGCCGGGAGGGCGCATATTTGAGCACTTGGCGGACAACCTCAGAGCCGATGCTGCCCCCAGCCCCGGTGATAATGATGACGCGTCCGGAAATGAGGTTGTTCATCTTGCTGCGGTCAAGTTTAACCGGTGGACGGCCTAAAAGGTCGTCAATGGTGAGCTCTGAAAAATCCGGTTCAGATAGGTCAAGTGGACGCGGAGTCGCTCGCTTAATTGGTATTCCAAGATCTGCGGCTGCGGAGGTCAGGATTTTGGTGAAATCTGAGGGTGGGCGACTGCTGACCGACAGGATAGCGTCAGGCGCAATGTCTGTCCGTTGAAGACGCTCGACAAGGTTTTTCAGATCGGCAACGTCCCCCAAGATGGGAATGCCGCGAATGCTGTGCCCACCTCTCTTTTTGTCCGTGCAGATCAATCCATGGACCTTGTAGCGACCGGTAGTTTCCAGCTGATAGGTGCGAATGACGTGCTCTGCGTCGCCCACCCGCCCGGCGAGCAGGACATGTTGTATGTCTGTATCGGGCTTCTGAATATTTGCTACACGTTTGAGGCTGCCGTCACGTAGGGCACGGTATGCCAATCTAGGTGCGCCGATCATCACGATCATCATGAACCAGGTGATGAACGGTACAGACCTTGGCAGGCCGTCCAACCGCGAAATCAGAAACAAGCAAATGACAAACACAGAAATGGTTGCTGTGGCGGCAATTACAATCGCGCGTAGATCTGCAAGAGAAGCAAACCGCCAGAGGCCGCGGCCAAGTCCGGAGAGCTTGAATACTATCAGCGAGATAATGACAAAGAGACCTACCCACCCCATGTATTTTTCGGTCGGTGGGAGATTGTTAAAACCATAGCGAGCAGCGATGGCCAGCGCGAGAGCAAGCCCCGACATTAATGCATCATGCAGAACAGCAATGAGACGTTTGTTCAAAAGGGTCATAGAGTTTAGCTGAAAAACTGGAAACTTCTTACGTTTTGCGCCTAGCACCATAGCTGACGAAATGCAATTTGTCTTCGTTAGCAACGTGAAGTGTGTACACGTGTGGTTTTGCGTTATATGCTGACTACCCCACGAAACGCTTTTTGTGGGGTAGTTTGTATGTTAATTTTACCCCACGATAAAATCCATGTGGGGTAAGGCATGCCCATCGAGTATCACAGCGCGATTGGAACAGCGGCCTGGACGGACCTGCGGCGTTTGCTAATTGATGGTTCGGTTTCTGGCTTGCGCGGAACACCAAGGCAGAAGACGGTTGGGGCCAAGACCTACTGGTATGACCACTTTCGCGTCGGAAATCGGACGATTGATCGCTATATTGGTGAGGATGCGCCAGAGCTTCGGGGCCGTCTGGAGCGTCAGGCGGAGATTGCCAAGGCGGCGAAGCAGGCCGAGCGCGAACGGGCGCGGCTGATGCGGGTGCTCCGGGCCGAGGGCTATCTCTTTGCCGATGTCGGCTCAGGTCAGGTGGTTGCAGCCATGGCCAAAGCCGGTGTGTTCCGCCTTGGTGGCACGATTGTCGGTACGCATGCTTTCCGCTGTTATGAAGGCGAACTTGGCGTCCGGATCAGCTTTGATCAATCGGCCGCGACGGATGACATCGATATTGCCAGTTTCGAGCGCCTGTCCCTTGCGCTCGCCGATACGGTCGAGCCGCCACTTGCGGAAACATTTTCAGAGCTTCAATTCGACCCCCTCCCCGCACTGGAAAGCGGCAAAACCTGGCGATGGCGGCACACGAACCGGCAAACCCTCGTGGAGTTCCTGACCCCCTCCTTTGAGGAGGACGAGGCAATCCGCGATCTGCCGTCCCTCGGGGTCAACGCACAAAGTCTGCATTTTCTCAATTATCTCATCGCGGAGCCGATCCGCGTGCCGTTTCTTTATCGCTCCGGTGTGTTGGTTCAAATTCCCCGGCCAGAACGCTATGCCATACACAAGCTCATTATTGCTGACCGCCGTCAGGGCGGGCCGGATGCGATCAAGGCGCACAAAGACCGCGCGCAGGCGGCCTTTCTGATTAAGGCGTTGACCGAAACCCGCCCCGAGGACCTTGCCGAGGCCTATCAGGTCGCACTGGAAGCGGGACCTGCCTGGCGCCAGCGGATAGCCGCGAGTCTGATACACCTGCCGGAAACGGCCAATCTGCTAGAAGAAATTCTTTGAAATCCTTTCGCGTCGTTTTCACGCAATGGGGTTGATCAGAGACGTTAACCTTTCATTTACCTTAAATTCCTTGACGCGACTCACATTTTCATTCGTAATTTACGCTAAATAGGCGCGTTGGGGCTGGTTTGCCGTAACTCGACTTTCCCACCGTTGTTTTCGGTCCGGCCCGTTGATCAGAATTGCTGCAGATTGCGAATCTGGTCATTGTGCGCGCCAATTGTATTTTTGATGGGCAAAAGATGGGGCTTCCCATTCCCGCGTCCGTCGCAAGGCAGAAGCCGTAATGAACAGATTTGGCTCAAGGAATGACACAAAGAATGGCCGCTGACGAACAGATTGCCCGGGACGCAGCACAGCTGTCTGAACAGCTGAGCGAACTGCGTACCCGCCTGTTCCCCCCGGCAAATATGAAGACCATGCGGTCTTTTACCTCTGGCGAAGCGGCAAAGCTGATTGGTGTGTCCGATGGGTATTTGCGCCAGCTGGCCCTGTCTGGTGACGGCCCCTCCCCTGCCACGGATGAGCGCGGGCGGCGCAGTTACACCCTGTCCGATATCAATGCCCTTCGGGTTCATTTGGCCTCTCAACACGAACCGGGCAGCGCCAAGGCGCGGGCCTATGTTCGCCACAGGGATCCGGAGCGCAGCGAACATTGCCAGATCTTGGCTGTGACGAACTTCAAGGGCGGATCGGGCAAGACGACCACCTCAACTCATCTGGCACAGTATCTGGCGATCCGTGGCTACCGCGTGCTGGCCGTTGATCTCGATCCGCAGGCCTCCATGTCGTCGCTTTTTGGCTATCAGCCCGAGCTGGACCTGACCGGCAATGACACGATTTATGGCGCCATTCGCTATGATGATGAACGTGTCACCTTGTCGGACGTTATCCGCAAAACCTATGTTGATGGCCTTGATCTGGTGCCCGGAAATCTGGAGCTCCAGGAGTTTGAACACACCACACCGCAATATCTGGCGAGCCGACCAGCTGGATCGGACCCGAGCGAATTGTTTTTCGCCCGGGTTCAGGCGGCGCTGCGATCTGTTGAAGACAATTATGATGTTGTCGTTCTCGATTGTCCGCCGCAGCTTGGCTATCTGACGCTCGGGGCGCTGTGCGCGGCAACGTCCGTGATCGTGACGGTCCACCCGCAGATGCTGGATGTGGCCTCCATGAGCCAATTCCTGTTCATGACCTCTGATTTGTTGTCAGTTGTGCGCGAAGCGGGCGGTACGCTGAACTTCGACTTTCTGCGCTATCTCGTCACCCGGTTTGAACCACAAGACGGACCCCAAACCCAGATTGCAGGCTTTTTGCGCGCCCAATTTGGCGAGCGGGTTTTGACAGCGCCGATGGTGAAATCGACCGCAATTTCTGATGCTGGCCTCACCAAACAGACGCTCTATGAAGTGGGCCGGGAAAACTTCACCCGGGCGACCTATGACCGGGCGATGGAAGCGCTGACAACTGTCAACGCGGAAATCGAGACCCTGATGCTCGAAGCTTGGGGGCGTAAAAAATGACGCTGTTAATCTTATCAGGAAAGTTATGCACACCCCCCTCCCTTGCCCGTATACTGGAGCGGTTTGACCGGACCGGACATGTTTGGGGGATGTTGGCATGACAAAACGCAAGGATCGTTTGAAGGCGTTGTTTACGGGAACGGAGGCACCGGACCTGCCGAAGGATTTGGAAACGAAATCCGCCAAGGCACCGGGCAAGCCACAAGCGGCGGCCTATGAGAAAAGGTCCAGCCCTAAAACCGGCCCCTCCCCGGCTCCAGCTGATGCCGGCCGATCCCGCTCCGCCTCCGGTGCGGTGAAAGCCATGGGGTTGTCACTCGGGCAAATGGCGGAGGAGCTGCAAGAGCAAACCGGCGAGCGGATTGTCGAACTGGAGCCGAACCACATCGAGCCCTCCCCGGTTGCCGACCGCATCACGCTGGAAGCAAATCTGGATGACGGGTTTGCGGAGCTGGTGGAAAGCCTGAAGACGCGCGGCCAGCAAGTGCCGGTGATGGTGCGCCGCCATGCGGACCCAACCAAGGCGGCCGAGGGATGGTATCAGGCCGCCTATGGTCACCGGCGGATCCGAGCGGCCCGCGAACTCGGGCTTAAGGTTCGCGCCATTGTGCGGGATTTGTCCGACGACGCGTTGATCCTGGCGCAGGGCAAAGAAAACTCTGAACGGCGGGATCTTTCCTTCATAGAGCGGGCTTTCTTCGCTCGATCCCTGATTGAGCATGGCATTTCCCGCGCGATGATCCAGGAAGCGCTGTCCATCCATAAAACTGAGATGACCCGTTTGTTGCAGGTGGCTGACAAGGTCCCCTACCCTATTGCACGGGCTATTGGTCCGGCGCCCAAGGCCGGACGGCCGCGTTGGCTGGAGCTGGCCGAGCTGATTGACGGGGAAGCTGCAGAAGTTATCGCTCAGGATGAAATCATGTCGGAGTCGTTTCTGGCCTCAGGTTCCGACACACGGTTCAAGCGTTTGCATGCGCGGTTGCTAAACCGGCGCAGCAAAAAGCCGTCTGGCGATGTGGTGAACAGTCGGGCGGGCGTTCCAATGGCTGAGGTCAAGGGAACAGCTATCCGCCTGGCAAAATCCGTACCGAAAGACTTTACCCAGTTTGTCGCCAACCGGTTGCCGGACCTGCTGGAAGCCTATGAGGCTGAGCGAAAGGCGCCAAAGAAGTCGAGTTGACAGCTGTCAACTTTGAACGGTGCATCCGCACCAGAAATTGAAAACCAAAGGAGAAAGGAGACAGGCAACAAAAAGGCCCCCAAAGCAGATCGCCCCGGAAGCCCTCTTTGTATGTAGCAATCTCAGAGAATCACTTCCGCGAAAAAATGTCAAGACTGCCCGGTCTCAATTGAGGTCAGGGGAATCCTTTCTATTGCCGTTTGAACGGTCATGGAGACAACAAATTCCCTTGGAACGACGCCTTTTGGCGGCGGACGGTTTTCTATTGCCTTGTTCAAGGCGCAGAAATCCTTGAACGACCGGCGCGCAGCGTTGAAAGACGGCAGCAACATCACCGGAAAAGTGGATAAGTGGCAATTTCTGCGCGCCCTGACCGAAGCCAAGGCCGCCTTTGCCTTGACCGATCGTGCCATTGCCGTTCTTGAGGCCTTGATGAGCTTTCACCAAGAAAAGGAATTGGACGGCACAGAAGACATAATCGTCTTTCCGTCGAACCGGGAGCTTAGCTTGAGGGCCCGCGGTATGTCCGAACCAACGCTGCGCCGACACGTGGCGACCCTCATCAAGGCCGGATTTCTACTGCGTAAGGACAGCCCGAACGGCAAGCGCTTTGCGCGCAAGGGGCAGGGCGGTCTGGTGGAAGAGGCTTTTGGCTTCAATCTTGCCCCATCGGCCCTGATGGCCCCGGACGTCTTTGAAGAGGCGGAAAAAGCGCGTCATCTGGCGCTGGAGCTGCGCAAGGCGCGCGGCGAGGTTACCCTGCATTTGCGCGACATTTCCAAAATGATCGAGGCTGCGTACGAGGACGGCATCGCGCAAGACGACTCTGATCAATGGTTTGGCTTTACAAACCGCCTGAAGGATCTTTCTGGACGCGTGTCCCGTCACGCCTCGCTTCAGGAGACCCGTGACAGGTGCCAACGGCTGGTGAGCCTGCGTGTTGAAGTCGAAAGCGCGTTCCTGGCGGGGATGAGGGAAGAGGATCTGGAGACGGGAGAAGAGATTTCTGATCTGCAGCAAAGCCCTGAAATTAGTTCGAAAAATAAAAAAAATAAAGGCAATGCCGCTCAAAATGAGCGCCACATTCAGAATTCAAAAACAGATACCTCATTTGAACCTAACAAAGAAAAAAATGTAGCGGAGGGCAGCAGAGATTTTGACCGAACCGAAACGGAATCCATCCGACTGAGCGAATTGAAGGAAGCCTGTCGGGAGTTTCCAGAATATGCGCTGGACGGTCTGAACTCTTGGGCGGATGCACGGAAGGCAGCGAATCTCGCCCGACCGATGCTCGGCATTTCAAAAAACGCCTGGCATGAAGCGGTGGAAGCCATGGGGCAGGGCGGCGCAATTGTAGTTCTGGCTTATCTGATCGAGCGGGCAGGGGAGATCAAAACTCCCGGCGGCTATCTGCGCAGCTTGACGGACCGCGCAAGCACCGGAAAACTCCGCCTGCGGCCAATGGTGGAGTCTTTGCTCAATCGGTAAGGCGCAGGCTATACCTTTTTATGCTCCAGAACATTGCCTTCCGGATCACGGATGAAGGAGAATTCGGGTTGCCCCAGAGTCCAACGACCCAATCTGAGTTAGATATTGATGATTGGCCTCCAGTCGACGGAGTTGATGTTACAGGGGCATTCTTCGATGTTCTCTTTGTCCTGTTTTGTTTGGCTGATTTCTGCAAGCGTGTTGTTTTCGAACACAAAACAACACCAACGAAGTTTGTATTGCGGCCTCGGAATTCAGATCATTCTCGCAGTGCTCGCGGCTGGTTGGCTTTATATTTCGCCGGACTTCACGGAGACCCAAGCATTCGGGGTTTTGTTCTATTTTGAATTAGGCAGACTGTTGTTTTTGCTTTTTTGCGCTGCGATTTTGGCTGGTCTTATGGGGCTTGTTGTTCTGTTGAAAGGAAGTCGTGTCCAGCACCTCTGTGTTAGTTCTCTGAATTTTGCTGCTGCGACCATTGCCCTCGGAAATACTCTTTATCTTGCTGCAAGGGTGTGGTCCTCCCTTTAGGGGCTCAGGAATGCTCAGTCAGGCAGAAAGTCTTAAAGAGACCGAGGCTCCCGGCCAGAAGTAAGGCAAATAGAACGAGTGCTTCGGTCGGTGTGCGCCCTTTGGATGTCAGATTGAGCCGCCCTGCGATCCAAGCAGTCATACTCGCCGCGCCGGTGGTGAACAGGGGCAAAACCAACACGGCCTGAGTGATCGGGTCTGGTGGAAGCAGAAGCGCGGCCAATAAGGACGCAAGATAAGCACTTACGAAACTGGCGAGCACTCCCGCGCTTGAAAATAGAAGTGTCTTTCGCATGTGAGGACCCGATTTTTAGTTCGCTTTAACGGGGAGTGGACGTTGGCAGCTGTCAACTTTGGCTATTGGGTGATCTACCGCTATCTGAGCAGTACCTTTTCGCTTGTGTCCCCAATCCTCACCATAACAGATTAATTTGCCACAGCTGTATCAGTCCTAAGGCTATTGTACGCAGAGCGTACACCTATCGAAATGGATGCATATTTGTGATATTGTGCACAAATACACATATCGGCGGAGCTTTTCCATGCCCAGTCTTCAACCATCTAAACCCGAACAGCAAACGGCCTATTTATCGGCACGGGTGCCGGTTGCGCTGAAAAATCGCTTTAAGGCGCTGGCGGCAGAACGTGGCGCAAAGGTGCAGGATCTTCTCCAAAAGCTTGTGAATGACTATGTGGCCGGCGAAGGCGCTCAAACACTTTCGGCGACTGACATTATTGCGCGGCTGCGAAGTCAGAAAGAAGAGCTGCAAAAGCAGGGCATTGCCCATCTCTATCTTTTTGGCTCGGTTGCCAGGGGATCGGCAACGGCAAGCAGCGATATTGATCTTTCCTATGTGGCAACGGAAGGAACACAACTGAGCTTGTTTGATATTGGGCGTTTCAAGCAAGTCCTGGAGGAGGTTTTGGAGTGTTCTGGAAAAGTGGACCTTTCACCGCGTTCACAACTGGCAGACCACGTGTGGGAGACGGCGAGTTCAGATGAAATTCAGGTGTTTTAGGGCATGCGCACGGATGGGCATCGCTTGCAGGACATCAAGCTCGCAATAGACGATCTTCGTGTATTTGTTGCGGAACTGGATGAGCCGACCTTTTTGTCAACGCCAAAGTCGGACCGAAAGACGTTTCGGGCAGTCTGCTCATGTCTTCAGGATATAGGCGAAGCGGTGAAAGCGGTTTCGCAAGAGGTTAGGTATCGCCACCCGCACATACCATGGCGCTTGATTGCGGGAATGCGCGATCACATTGTTCACGAATATTTTCGCACAGATCCGGGCATCATTTGGGCAACGCTTAAGAGCGGCGAACTGACTGCACTTTATCGGGTGGTTGTTTTGGAGCTGGAGCGGGAAGGGGATCGGCGCGACAAGAGTTGACAGCTGTCAACAAAGGTCGAGTTGGTTATTGTGTTCGGCATGGCGTACAACTGAATGGTTGGAGCTACTCATCTATCACGAAATCGACATGCAGGTGGTTTCCATCTGGATCAGCGATGTGGAACTGAACCAGTCCGGTTTCCTGAATTTCGATTTTTTGAAATGGAGCGCCATACTCGTTCAGTCTGCGCTCAAATTCTTCCGAACCCTTTGCGGAAAATGCGAAATGTTCCAATTTTAACGCTGCTTCTGAACCGACGCGATCAAGTTGGGTGTTTTCAACCAGATGGATCACCGGCACTTCATCTGTATAAAGCCATGCTCCGCAAAAGGGAAAATTTGGGCGCGGACCGGACGTTAGACCCAAAATGGCTTCGTACCAAGCCACCATTTCGTTCAGCTTGGTGGTGACAACATTGACATGCTCCAGCCGCTTGATGGTCATCTCAAAAACCCTCCAGCACAATCTTGCCTTTGGATCTGCCGCTTTCCAAAAGCGCATGGGCTTTCATCAAATTGGCGGCATTGATGCTGCCAAAGGTCTCGGCAACAGTCGACCTGATGGCACCAACATCAATCAAATTCGCGACTTCGTTCAAAATCGCGCCCTGGCGCGCAATGTCTGCGGTGTTGAACATTGCTCGTGTGAACATGAACTCCCAATGGATCGAGATTGCCTTTTGCTTGAAGGGCATAATGTTGAACGTCTCCGGGTCGTCGATCAGCCCAAAGCGGCCTTGCGGGGTCATGAAGTGTGCAACTTGCTCACAATAGTGGTGCGAGTGTGTTGTGGAGTATACAAAATCCACGCTGCCAATGCCGAGCTCGTCGATCTGCGGTCCTAGCGGATTGGCGTGGTTGATCACGTGATGCGCACCCAGGTCCTTTGCCCAGGATCGGGTTTCTGGACGAGAGGCTGTTGCAATAACTGTCACATCGGAAAGCGCGCGCGCAAGTTGGATCACCATAGAACCAACTCCCCCTGCACCTCCAATGATCAGAAGTGTATTGTTCCCGCCGGCAACGGCATCCGTGATGTTCAGCCGATCAAACAGCATTTCATAGGCCGTTAGCGTTGTAAGCGGTAGGGCTGCTGCTGCCGACGACGACAAAGTCTTGGGGGCCTGTCCAACGATGCGTTCATCCACGAGGTGGAACTCTGCATTCGTACCTGAACGGCCCACATCACCGGCATACCAGACCTTGTCTCCAACCGCGAACCCACTGGCAGCTTCACCAACGGTAACGACTTCACCTGCCGCGTCCCATCCCAAAATTGCTGGTGTGCTGTTTTGGGGTGCGCGCCGCTGCCGGATTTTTGTGTCCACCGGATTGACTGAAATGGCAGCAATCTTCACCAGCAGATCATGACCCGACGGGACAGGCTTTTCAGCCTCAAAGTCGATTAATGCGTCGGCTCGATTGATCGGTCCGGTCTGAAGATACCCAACAGCTTTCATGGCGCGCTCCTTTTGGTTCAGGCAATTAGCCGATGATCGTCATCTCATTCAGTGTGAATTCATCAACCGCGCCCTCGGTCGCAGCCATGTAGGCGGCAAGATGCGGTGCGCCCATATGCGCCTGCCAAAGCTCTCTGCTTTCCCAGTTTTCGTAGAACATGAAATGAGCGGGATTTTCGTTGTCTTGATGAAGGTCGTAGTTGATGCAGCCTTCTTCAGCACGCGTGATGTCGATGAGCTTCAAGAGCTCGGCTTTCACCAGTTCGATTTTCTCCGGGTTCGCTTTGATGTTGGCAACAATGGTCAGTTTTGTCATGGTGTTGGTCCTCTATGTTTGATGACGTAACCCTAACCTAATGACCTTACATGGCCGGATAAACGGCTTTGATGCGGAAATATAATCCGATATACTCGGATAATGTTACTCAACAATCTTCGACTTTTCTTGGTCATTGCCGAAAAGGGCAGTCTCGTCGCGGCTGCTCGTGAAACAGGGCTGTCGACGACGACTGTGTCTGAGCGTCTGGCGTCCCTAGAAAGCCATTACGGCGTTGTCCTGTTCAATCGAACCACTCGATCTATCAGTTTGACTGAGGAAGGGCGTGTGCTGCTGGAGGGCGCGAAGACGGTGCTGAGCGAGGTCTCGGATCTTGACGCTCGGATACGGCATGGGGCTGAAACACTCTCAGGCCCAATTCGCATGTCAGCGCCTATTGATCTGGGGCGCGGCCTTATCTCTGAAGTCATATCATCCTTCACTTTGAAGAACCCGGCTGTTTCAATCGAACTCTCGCTATCGGACGGGTATGTCGATCTTGTGGGGCAGGGGTTCGACCTCGCGGTTCGTTTCGGTAATGTCACAGACACGTCGTTGCGGGTACGCAGCCTTGGACATTTCCAGCGCCGTGTGTGTGCTGCAACAGCTTATCTGGAACAGCATGGCGTGCCTCAAACACCCGAGGACCTTGCAAACCACAACTGTCTGGTCATGCGCTTTGGCGGAACTTTGGACAACATTTGGGAGTTTGGCTCGGGTCCAAAACGGGTCCGGGTCACTGTGCGTGGGAGCCATGTGGTTAATGACGGCTAGCTTATTCGCAAATGGGCTTTGTCTGGACGCGGAATTGTCCTGAAATCGGAGCTGGATATCTCCGAGGACATACAGTCTGGGACTTTGGTTTCGGTACTTGAACAGCATTTGCCTCCGCCGACCCCATTGCAAATGATGTTTCCGCCGGGCCGTGCCCAACCGCGCCGCGTTGCAGCTTTGGCTGAACAGATCGTGCGCGCCATGCCCAAGCCGGACTAAGGTTTGGAGGGCGGAATGAGCTTTGCTCAATCAAAGGCGATAGTGGAGGGCAGGGCGCCCTCAACGAGGCTGATTGGTGCAATCTGAAATGCGCCATCTATTCGACGGCCTAAAGCTTGAGCGGAAAAGCCTATTTCGCCACGCGGTCCCCGCGGCCTTTGCCTGTGAACGTGGCAATAATAATTTTCAGCTCCAGAAGCAGGCCGCGGCGGGCGATGTATTCCGCGTCTTTTTTGGAAAGGCGCACGGGATCGCTCATGTCTATGTCCTTGATTTGTGCCAGGCCGGTGATGCCGGGAAGGACGGTCAGCACACCGCGCTTCGTGCGCTCGTGGACCAGCTCCGTTTGAACCGGCAGGCAGGGGCGGGGGCCAACAAGCGAAAGTTCACCTTTGAGGATGTTCCAAACCTGCGGCAGTTCGTCGATCTTGGTCTTGCGAATAAAGTTTCCAATTGGCGTGACAGAGCTTTGTGAGACCTCATGGGTGCCAGCCTGTTTCGTGCCCTTGGCCATGGAGCGGAACTTGTAGCAGACAAAAACCTTGCCTCCCTTGCCAACACGGTCCTGTGCAAAGATGCCCGGCCCCGGCGAGCCGGTTTTCACCAGCACCCAGATGATCGCCAGCAGCCACCAGAACAAGAGAATGACTGATAATGCGAAGCCATAATCGATCAAGCCGCGTCCCAGCCGGTAGACTAGGTTTTCTTCCTTCGGATCAGCCGGAAACATGGGCTCGTCGGAAGCCTTGAAAAAATCGGTGCTGACCAGTGTGCCGGCGATCCGTTTGACTGAAACCGTTGGAGCTAAGGCGGACAAAATCGCAAATGCAGGGCGGCGAAGACCCTTGGGAAGCTTCTCCAATACCGCCAGCTTGCCAGCAAAGCGCTCGCCATGAACAGCGGGTAGAAATAGATTGACGATGTTGATGCCGTCGATCGCGCTCAGAACACGGATTGCCTCGCGCTTGCTGCGGGCATAAGGCGTGTCAGGACCATCATCCAGAGCATGAAAACTGGAAACATTGATAAAGGTCGGCACCTTGGCTGCGCGCGCCGCTTCCGCGATGGTCCGCGTCAGCTCCACATTCGCAGCCCGGAATTCATCCTCGCTCGCTTCAGCCGTGTTGTTCAACACCGCCAGATGCATAACTGCATCCACACCTTCAAGCAGCTCCCGCAGCTCCTCATATGACCCGCATCGGGCATTCTCGGCGAGGCTCTTGAGGCGCGCCGGATCCCGGCCAACCAAAACAAGGTCAACCCCGGCAGCCGCCAACATCGGCACCAACTGAGCCCCCAAAAACCCCGAGGCACCTGTCATGAGAAGTTTCAAGCGAAGATCCTTGCGAAAAGCAGATTTGCAACGCTGCTTGATTAGCCGGTCGGGCAGGGGAGGTCAAAAGGAAGTGTGTTAGCACTCCCTACTTGCTCAAGATCTGTTCGACATCGCAGGCAATAGAGGTTGCCAACATTCGGACAGAACGCCGATTGGATGTTCGGGCCAGTTCGGACGAGAGCAAAGCGCATTTTTCCATAACCGCTTCAAGGGTCAAGGCTTCAGACCTTGCAACAGCTGCCAAGCTCACTTCTTCTTTTTCGATCAATTGGCCGTAAATGGCCTCCGTCACATTTTGGTGTGGGGTGAGGAGGTCTGCTCGAACGCGGTTTAGATCTGAAAGTGCGGCATCGACAATCTCGTATTTGGCGACGGTCTGAACCTGATTTTGAGTTTTCGTTTGGATCATTTGGCAGGTGCCTCGTCTCTTGTGTGATCAGATAACAACGACCTGGCACAGCTTGAGACCTTTGTCCGCGGGGTAAACGATCGTTTGGTAAACAAGTGACGATCGAGAACAGCCATGGGTGATAGTAAGGCACTGCATATGATGCTCATATCGTTTTGCGCGCGCTGAATTGGGTGACTCACTAGCTTATAGCTGGGGGCTGGGACTTCTCACCCGTATGAATCAAGTCAGCAGCAAATCGGCGTAACTCTTTTCAAGTTGTGTTACTGCATTTCATCAAGTGGAATTGTCGATTCACGACATCACATTATCGATTCAGCGCGGAACGCCGTTACCATTTTTCGGCAAAAATCTGCCTTTCGAGATCTACCACGCGGTTGCCGTGGGCAAGGTCTCTGGGGGCTAATTTTCGGACCTTTGAATCGTGAATTTGCAGTTTTGAATCAGAAAAATATCAGATTGAATCGCGAATTCACTGAAGTGAATCAAAATAACACAAATTAAAATAGTTTATCTGCAGTCGCGGGCGTATTGCATTGGGTTGGGTGCGCTTGAATTAAACCGCTGGCGGATCTGTAAAGCGTTGGATCAAGCTGCATCATGAGGTTCGCATAGAGCACTGCTAAAACAGAGTTTTCGAGAATTGAGGTCCGCGTTTTAGGGCAAGTATGAGGAAAATGGGTGCTTTGAAAGAAACGATTCAAAGCATGAGATTTCCGTTACTTTTGTAGGAAGTAATGGGGGGAGAACAAATTTCTGCCGACCGCTTGCTCTCGTAGATTTCTTCACTTCAAGGTCTCTGGCTGAAAAGCACTCGGTTCTGCGAAAAATATGCAGATAGCTCGCATTTCTTTTATCCGAAGCTGGGTGTTGGTCATTGGCGATATCCAACAGATTGCTCTCTGAGTGCGTTTTACGTTTCCAAAAAGTGCGAACCAGCAGAAAATAAATTCCATAAGATAGATTCTGCGATTTATGTGTGTAGGCGCCATGCCTAAATGTCTCACTTTTTGCAATTCAAAAATGTCACACTTCCCGTCTTTGAGCGATGTTTTAACTGGGCGTTTAGAGGGTTGGCATGGGTTGGGTCATGATGAGTACGCGGGAGTTAAACCGGATCGAAGTTCTGTCTCAGATTCACGATGGTGTTTTGGATCTGTCGACAGCTGCATCTGTGTTGAGCTGTTCGAAGCGG
>NZ_GL476304.1:0-156475 GCF_000148725.1 Roseibium sp. TrichSKD4
TGTTTTCATGTGGCCGATGGTGGCCTCGATCGCTGATCGTCGTTTCAGCTCACGCTTCATCTGTGCCGTCAGCCCGCGCTTCTGGCCGGAGATCATGACCTTGGCGTCGCCCTCATAATCATGCCCCCGATAGCCACGGTCCACATAGACACGCTCAGCTTTGGTGCCGCAGACTTTCTCAGCCTGACTGATGGTGTCATTCAAGGTGTGCCCATCATAGGGATTGCCCTCAAAAGCCCTCGCCGCAAGAACCAATCCTTCCCGATTGGTCGTGGCAATGCCAACCTTGGCCCCGAACTCGTAAGGTGTTCGCGCCTTGCCCTTGGCAATACAGGCCACTTCCGGCGCATGCATGGAATAAATCTTGTTTTTGTCCTTGGGGGTCTGGGCCAGAAGCCGCTCCACCAGTCCCAGCAGACGGGAGAACCGGTGCTCAAGACCTTCGTTGCCTGCGATCTTGCGGGAGATGTCGCGATAGACCCGGCCCAGATAGGTCTTCAGCTTTTTGAGTTCCCGGCGCATCCGCTTGAACTGTTTGGCATGGGCATAACGGCCCGCCATCAAGGCCGCCTTTTTGGCAACTCTGGTATGGCTGCGACGCAAGATGATGCCGGCCCTCTTGGCCTGCGCACCAGAAGCTGCAAGGCCTTGTGATAAAGACGGCTATCGGTGGGATGGGCAATGGCTTTGGGTTGAACGGTCGTATCAACCAAGACCCGCTCAAGGCTGCTCTTCTTGATCGTCCCGCTCTCAATCGCAACACCTACCGTAGCAGAAAGAAGCTTTTCCATTCCCTCAGGACCAATCCGTTTGCGCCAGCGGGTCATGGTTGAGGGATCAATGGGGAATTGGTGCTGGAAAAACTCAAAACCGCAGAAAGACTGCCAGTAGGGGTTTTCAACCCAACGCTCAACCGTCTCTTCATCGGAAAGATCGTACATGTGCTTGAGAAAGTGCAGCCCGGCCATCAGACGCGTTGGTTTGGCCGGTCGTCCCAAGGGGCGATAATGCCTGCCGAACTCCGCATCAAATTCATCCCAAGGCATCAGACCAGACAGCCGCACCAACGAATGGTTCATATCGATGATTGCGGCCAGGCGTTCCTTGAACAGATCGCCACACCGTTTGTTGCGTTTTGAAGGTCTCATGAGAATATGCCAGAAAATGCGTGCTTCGGATCAACTAACCGGCATATTCACACATCCAAAACCCAATGGGTATCCATACTCTTCAATCAGTTAAGGGGTTTTTCAGCGCGAACGACTTATTCTATTTCAGAGAGTGCGCCACGCTTTAAGCGTGGCAGTTGCCCTATCGAGTTTGTGTGCGCTGTATTTGTTTGTCTGGTGGTCAGCGTACCAGTTGTTGTGAAAATGGCAGTGTTTAGCTACATTGAATTACGGAAAAATAGTGACCGTCCGGCGAAGGCGCTCTGGCGCGACACCGATGCGGCCTGTTACGCTGCCTGAGCAGCGTAACGCCAGGGCAGAAGTTCGTCGAGGCGTGTGATTTTGTGGTCGGCGACTTGACCGAGGACCCAGGTCAGCCAGGCCTGAGGGTCAACACCGTTGAGCTTGGCCGTTTCGATCAGGGTATAATACCAACCGTCAAAATTCAGAACCGATGGGCCCAATCTCGCATTCCGATGGACATGATGGTCCATGGTTGTTCAATTAACCTGTTCCATGCGCGGCAACAGATATCGATGATTTGTTCGTAGGATTTGAAGACCCGGTTTGACAGCCAGTTATCCCTGATGAACTGCCATAGGTTCTCGACCGGGTTCAATTCGGGAGACCTCGGTGGCAATGGGAGAAGGGTAATGTTGTTGGGAATGTCGAGTTTGCCAGATGTGTGCCAGCCAGCCTGGTCAAGGATGACAACGGCGTGGGCTCCCGGAGCGACTTGCGACGAGATTTCCTGAAGATGCATTTGCATGGCCATGATGTTGCACTTGGGAAGGACGAGCGCAGCACCGACACCCCGTTCCGGGCAGATGGCCCCAAATATCCATGCTGACTTTGTCCGCTGATCCTTGGGGGCCCGCGGCCTTGTCCCGCGTTTTGCCCATCGCCTTGTGATCTTGGTCTTTTGACCCACACGCGCCTCGTCCTGAAACCAAACCTCTATCGGGGTGCCGCTTTCAAGCTGATTGCCGATTTCCGCCAGTTCGGCTGGGAAGCTTTTTTAAAATCCTCGACGGCAAACTCGTTTTGCGCCGGATGCTGCGGCCGGGCCGTCAGACGCCGATAACCCGCATTCTTCAGCTCCCGCGATACGGTACGCTCGTCAACGACAATGCCAAATTCAGACAGGATCCACGCAGCGAGATCCTTCAAGCGCCAACGTACCACTGCATCCACCGATGGATACGGGCCTCGTTCGACAATCTCGATCAACGCACGACGCTGCTGCTCGTCAAGTTTTGAGGGGCGACCTGACTTGGGCGTATCCTTCAGACCATTGGGACCAGAAGCATTGAAACGCAGCACCCAATCGCGAATGATTTGGAGCGTCACTCCGCCAATATGAGCTGCGTCCGAACGGCTCCCCCCATCATAGATCACCGCCAATGACAAAAGGCGACGGGTCTGTTTGGCGTCCCGGCACACCCTCGCCAACCGGCGAAGGGTACAACCGTCAAAGTCATCTCGAAGCGGTATCGCGGCTCCCATGGCAAACTCCCATCGTTTGCCATCTGGAATCATATTCGCAACAAAACCGGAAGCCCAAATATGAGTCACTTCATCTGACGTTTGGTATAAGCGATAGCCATGGCTTTGCCGCCGCCTTGGGAGCCTGAGAACATCCAATTTTTGCGTCCGATGGCGACGGGTTTAACGGCGCGCTCGGCGGTGTTGTTATCCAATTCCAGATGGCCGAGCTCAAGGTATGGGCGTGCTTTCGGCATTCGGCCCAAGGCATAGCGGATGGCCTGCGCGAGTGGTGACTTTCCCGAGATTTTGGGCAATTGCGTCTGCAACCATTCTTCCAAGGCGTCAAAGATCGGTTTTGCCCTAGCCTGCCGGATGGTAGCGCGGTCTTCGGGGGGCATGCCCCTGATCTCTTTCTCGATAGCGTAAAGCTCAGCAATCCGGCGGATGACTTCTTCGGCAATGGCGCTGCCCTGCGAGGAGAAGACATCCACGAACTTGCGTCGTACATGCGCCATGCAGGCCATCTCATCGGCTTTGTCGTCACCGAACACACCGTTGAACCCGGAATATCCATCCGCATGGACCCAGCCCTTGTATCCCGACAAATGAGCAACGGGATGCTCTCCTTTGCGATCCACCGTGAACTGATACCATGCACAGGGTGGCGATTGGCCAGACCAGGCACGCTCATCCCGCACATAGGTCCAGACCCGCGCCGTTTTGGTCTTCTTGTTGCCGGGGGCCAGCATTTTGATGGGCGTATCGTCGGCAAAAAGCGCAGGTCCTTGCCGCACCATCCGTCCGATGGCATCGGCAAGAGGTTCCAGCAGGGCCGTCGAGCGACCAACCCAGTCGGCCATGGTCGAGCGGTCCAGATCGACGCCTTCACGGGCAAAGATCTGGCTCAGGCGATAGAGGGGTAAATGATCGGCATATTTGCTTACCAGAACATGGGCCAACAATCCCGGTCCGGGCCGCCCACGCTCAATGGGGCGCGATGGCAGCGGCGCTTGCACAATCGCCTCGCACCATGAACAGGCTTTGCGGGGCCGGATGATCCGCTTCACCTTGAAGCGTCCCGGCACGTATTCCAACTCTTCGGTGACATCCTCACCCAGGGTGCGCAAGTTGCCACCACAACGACCGCATTCATCACCGGGAGAGAGCTCCTCGTCTTCCCGATCCAGATGATCCGGCAAGGGCTTGCGGCTGTGTTTGCGCTTCGGCTTTGGATCAACTCCCTCCTGCGACGGGGCGGGCTGTTTTGCCTGGTCTTCAGCGGCCTCAACAATCTCGGCGTCCTCGAGCAGATCGAGATTGAGCTGATCCAGACCCTCAGACTTGGAGCCGAACCGATGCCGATTGGCCCCGTGCAACTGGTGTTGAAGCTGCTCGACCTTGAGGCTCAGAGCCTTGACCTCGTCGGCCAGAAGGCGGTTCACCGCCCTCAATTCGGCGGGGTCCTCCGGGGTGATATCAAGGTCCTTCAGCATCTTCGATCTTATATCAGATCAAGGGCGTAAGTTGAATCCCGAGAGGCGCGCAAACGCCAATATATTGGCCTATCCGACGCTCAGGGGCCGCCATGTTTTTTGCGGCATCCGCCAGTCTATGCCTTCAAGCAACATCGACAATTGCGCGGGCGTCACGCTGACCTTACCGTCCTTCGCAGCAGGCCAAACAAACCGGCCCTTCTCAAGGCGCTTGCTGAACAGGCATGCGCCCTGTCGATCCCACCAGATGATCTTCAGCAGATCACCGCGCCGTCCCCGGAACACAAACAGATGTCCAGAATAGGGATCAAGCTCCAGAACCTTCTCCGCCTGAGCCGCCAAAGTGTTGAACCCGCGCCGCATGTCCGTCACCCCGGCAGCCAGCCAAACCCGCGCGTTGGACGGCACGGGGATCACGGCATTAGACCTTCAACCAAAGCCAGCACCGTCGGCAGCGCCGTCGTCCCTTCCACCAATACCCGCCGCCCGTCCGACAGCGTGATATCAACCCGCTGAGCCGACAACGGCATATCCGAGGCAAGCGCCGCGATCTGGTGGCCTGGTGCGGCCTGCGGGCCCTCTATCTCCACTGGTAGAAACGCCGCTCCATCAAGGACGCAATCGCTGTCTTCTGGCGCAAACCGCTCATCACGCAGCCAGTTGTGGATCAGGTTCGCATTCATCGCAGAGCGGCGCGCAACCTGCGCAACCGAAACCCCCGGCACTCTGGCCTGCAAACAGATCGACCGCTTCTCGTCATCCGACCAAAACCGCTTCTTGCTGCCCTTCTTCGTACCCAAAATGTGCCTCACAATGTCCATTAACGAAAATGGACATTATCACCCCACTGCGCTCCCCGTCAGAGCGGGAATACCGAACGCTCACGAAAAATACCGCACAAGGACATAATAAAGTACATAACAAAAGACATAACAAATTTTCTTAAGAAATTTATAAGTTATTGATATAAATATATAATATTACTTACTTAGTGCGCTCCATCCGCACCATTTTTATTTGCGCTACCGCTTTTCTGGATACTTGAGTGCATTTGTTCCCAATACTTATCAATTTGCGTTTCGGGTAGAGCGCACGTCACCGCCACATCTTTTGAATTGCTCCCAGATGATTGGTGAATTCCACAAAGGTCAAAATATCGTCTGCGTCTTTTGTTCGGAACATGAATGGATCCGAGCAAGGGGCCTGTAGAATACGCGGCAGACTGGACAATTCTTCGTCGTTTAGAGGCATGAAGGTTGCGCTCGGGCCGCGAAGCGGTAGCCGGGTTTTGTGCGAGGTTATGCCAACAACAAGTCTACTTCCAAAGAGTGCCGTGAATTCAACTAAGTCTTCCGGAACGGAAAAGGTGCTATTTTGCCATAATGCCGTTACTTCCGACCCAGCATTGCCACGATATATTTGTGTGACGTTGAACGTAACAACTGCAGACGCGAATTCTTCATGTAGCTTACGATAGGATTTGATCTCGCCACTGAAAACGATGTTTGCCGCTTTTGTGTCCGGCGCATGAAATGGAACATGAGCGATGCAAGCGGAAGCGCCGCCTGTCGATACCATCAAAGCGATATACGCAGCTACTATCGGGCATTTTATTCGATTATTGACTGTATGATTCATGTTCAAATTTTGCATCTGCAATTAAAATCAGAGATCTCGATTATAGCAATTCCGATCCAATACCCAAGGGCAGGATTGAAATCAAAGGCAGATCCAAACTGATTGAGATGCCCACATTGTATTCTGCTCCTTTTGTACAAAAAGAAGATGGGCAAATGAACTACACTTCCAAGGCATGCATTAAGTTGTGATGTATCATCATATCGGCTGGCTACCTTATTGGATAATTAGAATTTTGCTTCCATGGGTCAGCCGTCAAACGAGAATTGACGCTTCAGGTAGGTCGCTATTGGAAATTCAGATAAAAAGAACCGGCACATTGTACCGGTTCTTGACGTCGTTTGATTTTCTGAAGTGTTAGCCGCCGAAGTCGTCGAGCATGATGTCTTCGCGGTCCACACCCAGGTCCACCAGCATATTGATGACCGAGGAGTTCATGATGGGAGGGCCACACATGTAGAACTCGCAGTCTTCTGGCGCCGGGTGGTCCTTCAGATACTCTTCGTAGAGCACGTTATGGATAAAGCCGGTGTGGCCTTTCCAATCGTCCTCTGGCTGTGCATCGGACAGGGCGACGTGCCAGGTAAAGTTCGGGAACTCTTCGGCCAGCTGGTCGAAATCTTCAACAAAGAACATCTCTTTCTTGGAACGGGCACCGTACCAGAATGTGATCTTGCGATCGTTGTTCTTCAAGCGCTTGAGCTGGTCGAAAATGTGTGAGCGCATTGGCGCCATGCCAGCACCACCGCCGATGAACACCATTTCTTTTTCGGTTTCGCGGGCGAAGAATTCACCGAACGGACCGGAAATAGTGACCTTGTCGCCCGGCTTCAGGTTGAAGATGTAACTGGACATTTGCCCCGGAGGAATACCTTCAGAACCAGGAGGCGGGGAGGCTACGCGGACGTTGAGCATGATCATGCCCTTTTCATCCGGGTAGTTCGCCATGGAGTATGCACGCTCAATCGGCACATCCACGGTGGACTCATACTGCCAGAGGTTAAACCGGTCCCAATCTCCGCGGTATTCTTCTTCCACATCGAATTCGGTGTATTTCAATTTGTGCGCCGGCGCTTCGATCTGAATGTACCCACCAGCACGGAAGTTCACGTCTTCACCTTCTGGAAGTTCGAGAACCAGAGCCTTGATGAAGGTCGCAACGTTTTCGTTGGAGCGAACGGTACACTCCCACTTCTTCACGCCGAAGACTTCTTCCGGAACCTCGATCTCCATATCCTGTTTGACAGCTACCTGACAGGAGAGGCGATCACCACACGCAGCTTCACGTTTTGTGATGTGGCTTTCCTCGGTCGGCAGGATCGAGCCACCACCGGAATGGATTTTAACGCGGCACTGCGCACAGGTGCCACCACCGCCACAAGCCGACGGAACAAACAGCTTTTGTTCCGCCAGTGTTTGCAGCAGCTTGCCACCGGCGGGAACGGAAATGGTCTTCTCGCCGTTGATGTTAATGTTGACATTGCCCGCTGAAACAAGTTTCGAGCGCGCCCCGAGGATGATCGTGACCAATGCAACCACGATCAGGGTAAAGAGCAGGATACCTAGTCCAAATGTGACCACCGGGATCTCCTTACAATTTTACGCCGCTGAAGGACATGAACGCCATGGCCATCAAACCCGCAGTGATGAAGGTGATGCCAAGGCCCTGAAGCCCATCAGGAATGTCGGAATACTTCAGCTTTTCCCGAACCCCGGCCATGGCCGTGATTGCAAGGGCCCAGCCGAAGCCGGAGGAAACGCCGTAAGTGAACGACTGTGTGAAGTCATACCCACGCTCCACCATGAACAGCGAACCGCCAAGGATCGCGCAGTTCACCGTGATGAGCGGCAGGAACACGCCAAGCGCGTTGTAGAGCGGCGGAAAGTACTTATCGAGAACCATTTCAAGGATCTGCACCAGCGCTGCAATTACGCCGATATAGGAAATCAGTCCAAGGAAGGTCAGGTCAACATCGCTTAAGCCTGCCCACGCCAGCGCACCGGGCGCAAGCAGATAGGTCAGGATCAGGTTGTTGGCCGGAACGGTGATGGTCTGCACGACCATAACCGAAATTCCGAGACCAATTGCCGTAGAAATCTTCTTGGAAACGGCGATAAACGTACACATTCCGAGGAAGAACGAGAGCGCAAGGTTCTCAACAAAGACGGCTTTAACAGCAAGGGAAAGCAGCTGTTCCATCAATGCGCCTCCACGGTTTGGATTTTGTATTCACGCTCTTCAACCTGTCCCGGCTTCCAGGTGCGGAAGGCCCAGATGATTAGGCCAATTACAAAGAACGCTGACGGCGGAAGCAGCAGCATGCCATTTGCGATGTACCAGCCGCCATTGTTGACTGTTTCCAAAATAGTGATGCCAAACAGGCTGCCCGCGCCGAACAACTCACGAATGAAGCCAACCATCAGCAGGATCAAGCCGTAGCCAAGACCATTGCCGACGCCGTCGATGAACGACGCAACAGGCGGGTTCTTCATGGCGAACGCTTCCGCGCGGCCCATCACAATACAGTTTGTGATGATCAGCCCGACGAAGACCGACAGTGTCTTTGAGATCTCAAAGGCATATGCCTTCAGGAACTGGTCCACGATGATGACGAGCGATGCGATGATGACCATCTGCACGATGATCCGGATCGAGCCCGGAATCTGGTTCCGCAAGATGGAGATGAACAGCGACGAGAAAGCGGTCACGAAGGTCACGGCGATGGCCATGACGAGGGACACCTTCAACGACGAAGTCACCGCAAGGGCGGAACAAATGCCGAGAACCTGAAGCGTGATCGGGTTGTTATCGACGAGCGGGTCGATCAGCATTTCTCTTCTGGTTTGAGGCATTAGATCTCTCCCGCTTTGATATTTGCAAGGAACGGCGCATAGCCGGCTTCGCCGAGCCAGAAGCGCACCAGATTATCGACGCCGACGGAGGTCAGAGTTGCGCCTGCAATCGCGTCGACATGATAGTCAGCGCCTGCTGGCGGAGCCGCCTTTGCCACAGTAATGAGCAGGTCACCACTGTCGTCGGCCAGCTTCTTGCCCTTCCAGAGCGCTTTCCAGCGTGGATTGTCCACTTCGGCGCCAAGGCCGGGTGTTTCACCATGGGCGTAGAATTGCAGACCAAAAATGTCGTTGGCGTTTTCTTCGAGCGCAATGAAGCCGTAAAGCGTCGACCACAGGCCGTAACCGTGAACGGGCAGAATGACCTTGTCGAGGCTGCCATCCTCATTGCGCAGAAGATAGACCGTTACGAACTTGGCCTTCCGGCCAATCGCTGCCGGGTCGTCTGTCAACGCAACTGACAGGGCAGGGTCATCGGCCGCGGCACGATCATCAAACGTCTTTGGATCGAACTGATCGGTGAACTTGCCTGTTGCAAGTTCCAAGACATGCGGTTCGAAAGCTGAGAAAGCTTCGAGCACATTCTGATCGGGGTCATACACGCCGGCGACCTGCAGAATATTGATCTGCTTGTCCTTCAGCTTGTTGACCTCCTGCAACGGCCGCAAGGAAACGGCTGTCGCAGAAACGATCATGGATGCGGCCAGACACAAGGTGACGGCAACAAACAGTGTTTTAGGAACAGAGTCCGGTGACAGCTCAAGAAAACGCTGCACGAAACCCTTTTTGTCTTCGGTGTTGTGTCCGTTATCTTCAGGCATGTCGTTTCGCCCTGCGTTTGATATTTGCCTGCACCACAAAGTAGTCGATCAGCGGTGCGAAAACGTTACCGAACAAGATGGCAAGCATCATGCCCTCTGGAAACGCTGGGTTGATCACCCGGATCATCACGACCATGAAGCCGATCAGCGCACCATAAATGAAGCGACCGGTATTGGTGTGCGAGGCGGAAACCGGCTCAGTGACCATGAAGGCAAGGCCGAATGCGAAACCACCCGTGACCAGATGCCAGTACCATGGCATTGCAAACATCGGGTTCGTGTCGGAACCAATGACATTCAGCAAGGCCGAGAAGCCAATCATGCCGACCATACAGCCTGCGACCAATCGCCAGTTCGCGATCTTCGTCATAAGAAGGAAGGCAAGGCCGATCAGGCAGGCGAGGGTGGATGTTTCGCCAAGGCTGCCCTGAATGGTGCCGATGAACGCGTCCATCCAGCTAATGCCATTCGCAGCCAGCTGCTCATAACCTGCAGACGCTGAAACAGCGAGAGCCGTTGCGCCGGAGAAGCCGTCCACTGGTGTCCAGATCGCATCGCCCGACATTTGCGCCGGATAAGCGAAATAGAGGAACGCACGCCCGGTTAGCGCCGGGTTCAGGAAGTTCTTGCCGGTACCACCGAACACTTCCTTACCGATGACAACACCGAAGATGATGCCAAGGGCAACCTGCCAGAGCGGCGTGGAGGCTGGCACAATCAGTGTGTAAAGCATTGAAGTAACGAGGAAACCCTCGTTGACTTCGTGCCCGCGCACGGTTGCGAAAATGACCTCGAAAATACCACCTGCGATAAGCGTCACGATGTAGATCGGGAAGAAATACAACATCCCGTGGATTATACAAGCGATTATGCTGTCCGGATTTAGGCCAATTCCAAAGGCTTGCAGGAGCCAGATCCGCCAACCGGTTTCTGCACTTTCGCCGAGCACCGCGATCGCAGAGTTGGCCTGCAGACCCGTGTTGTACCATGCGAACAGGATACAGGGGATTGTGGCAATGACCACGTAGGTCATGATACGCTTCATGTCGATATAAGACCGAGCATGAGGCGCTGCCGTTGTTACTATTTTCGGGGTGTAGAGGAAACTTTCGACCATCTCGTAGATGGGAAAAAGCTTCTCGTATTTGCCGCCCTTCTCAAAATGAGGCTCGATGCGGTCAAAGAAGCTGCGCAGACCCAAGGTCTAGCCCTCCTTTTCGATCTTGGTGAGGCAATCGCGAAGCGCCATGCCATATTCATACTTAGCTGGGCAGGCAAACCCGACCAGACCAAGGTCTTCTTCGTCCAGCTCAAGGGCGCCAAGAGCCTGCGCCTGATCGGTATCCATCACAAGCAGGGCACGCAGCAGCTGAGTAGGGAGGAAGTCCTGTGGCATCAGCGCCTCAAAAGTTCCAATCGGCACCATTGCCCGGCGACCACCGTTGAGGTTGGACGTCAACGCATAGAGCTTTTTGGTAAAGGCCGAGCCAAGTACGGGTTGGATTGCAAATTTCGATGGCATAGGTCGTATCCAGCCCATCGGGATTTGCTTGTGATCTTCTTCTATCAGCGTGATCTGTCGTGCATATCGACCGACATAGGCGCTTGGGCCTTCGCCCAAACGACCGCTCAATATCGAGCCGGAAATCAGTCGGACAGGGAGATTGTCAGTGAGCTCGCCTTCGCTGAGCTCTACCATGGAAGCACCCATGACGGTCTTGATCAGTCGCGGATTTGCGCACATCGGACCGGAGAGGGCGATGACCCGTGTTGGGTCTACCTTACCGGATTGCAACAATTGACCGATTGCGATCACATCCTGATACCCGATTGACCAAACTGTTTTCTCTGCAGTTGGCACATCAAGGAAGTGAATGTGGGTGCCTGCAAGTCCCGCCGGATGCGGACCTGAGAATGTCGCGGTCTCAACACCAGCAGTATTCGATCCAGGAACAGAGGCCCCCGTCTCATGGCAAAGGTATGTCTTGCCGTCGCTCAGTGTAGATACAGCTTCCAGACCTTTTTCAAATGCCGCTGCGTTTTCTGAAATGATCAGCGCTGCATCAGGAGAAAGCGGCTCGGTGTCCATCGCTGTGACGAAAATTGCCGCTGGCTTGGTTGCCGGGTCAGGTACCTTTGAATAAGGACGCGTTTTGAAGGACGTCCAAAGTCCTGAGGCGCAAAGCCGCTCTGTCAATCCGTCTGCGGTTGTAATGTCGCCAACCGAAGAATAATCGACAGGTTCGCCGCCATTTTCATCGATTTCGATTTCCACGCTGATCAAAACGCGCCGTGCGCCGCGATTTACGGCTTTAACGCGCCCAGCAGCGGGTGAGGTAATTTTGACGTCTGGTGTGTCCTTGTGGAAAAAAATCGGCGATCCGACTTCCACCCGGTCACCTTCTTCCACAACCAATCGTGGTTTGAGCCCTACATAATCTGCAGCAAGGACCGCGGCGGCACGAAACGCGCGTCCTTCACTTATCTGCTGAACGGGTGCCCCGAGCACAGGCAGATCAAGACCTTTTTTTAGCTTAAAGCTTTGCACGCATCCGGCCTCCAGTGTTCGCTTGCCCGCCATATGCTATGTTTTTACTGAATAAAAAAGTTATTTTGGCCTAATTCGCCAAATTTTTTGTTGAATCAAGGTGCGAAACGAATGAAAAGCGCCATATGACACGCGACAAACGTCGCTCACGAATTATTCGGAGACGGTTAAGGTGATCAATAAACTGACATTCTCCCGGCGCAGCTTCATTCTTATGTCGCTGTCTTTGGCTGCTTGTAAGGGCGGTTCCGACATTCTGGAGTTTTCCGGTTCCACAATGGGGACCAAATACTCTGTCACAGCCGTGGATCATGACGGTTCCGTCGACAAGGTCGCTTTGAACAAGGCTATCGAAAAGAGCCTGCTTGAAGTGAACGCACTGATGTCGAATTGGGACGCTAAATCAGAGGTTTCGCGCTTTAATGCGATGAACTCTACAGCGCCGGTTCAAGTTTCTGATGCGCTGGCCTCAGTTGTTAAAGCGTCCAAGGATATCAACCTGGCGAGTGATGGTCAGTTCGACATCACGCTTGGCCCGGTCATCGAGGCATGGGGTTTCGGCGCTAAGAATGCTGGCTTTGGCGAAGCACCTGAAGCGGACATTGTTGCAGCTGCCATGCAGACCGCTGGTCAAATGGATGAGCTCACTGTTGACGGCAACATGCTGAGCAAGAGCAATCCGGGTCTGGAAATCTTCCTACCGTCCATCGGTAAGGGGTACGGTGTGGATAAAGTTGCCGAAGTTGTGAAAGGCTTTGGCTTGCGCGACTTCATGGTCGAAATCGGCGGCGATATCTATGTCTCCGGACAGAATCGCGACGGCATGGATTGGCAGATCGGTATCGAGACACCAGATGCCCGCACACGCGAAGCTTACCAAATCGCCAGCGTCTCCAATCTCGGTATGGCGACATCCGGCGACTACCGGAACTTCTACGAGCGCGACGGCCAGCGCTACTCGCATATCATCGATGCGAAAACCGGACGCCCGATCACGCACAACACAGCGTCCGTCACTGTTCTTGCAGAGAACGCGATGCTTGCAGACGCCTGGGCAACTGCTTTGCTTGTTGTGGGGACCAAACGCGGCCTCGAAATCGCAAACCAGCAAAATCTTGCCGTGCTGTTCATGGACCGTGGTGAGAGCGAAGGGTTCACCACCTCCGCAAGCACTAAGTTCGCTGCACTTCAGGCATAAGAATATAGCAAGGGAGAGGGCGTGCTGACGTTCGTTCTAGCTTTCGGTATCATTCTGCTGATTGTTGTCGGGATGGCACTTGGTGTCATCTTCGCCGGCAAGACCATTAAAGGCAGCTGCGGTGGTTTAAATGCCATCGCAGATGCGGACAAATGTGTGGTTTGCAGCAAGGATATTGATCCGAACAGCCCGCTGCGTGATCGTTTGCAGTGCCCACGTGCTCGCAAGATGCTTGCTCAGATGTAAGCAGACGCCTGATTCTCTGAATTTCTCATGAAATCCAGTGTCTTGGCGGCTATGATGTCGCCGAGACTGGAATAAAGGCAACCAGCGCCAGGCAGAGAGCGGCTGCGCTCCCAAATAGCCAAAGTTGCCACCTTGGGCCTTCCTTTACCCACACCCGACGGTATTGAAAGCCTGAAAAGCAGGCCAAAACGAATAATATCGTTGCGGTTGTTGAGCTCAGCATAAATTCTTCCAATTTCAAGAGTTCCTTAGGTCGGCATATTTCGGCTAAGCTGTTTTATCTCCTCGGAGGAGGTTGGACAAAAAGGAGCCCTAACACATGCCAAGCTCTTATCAGGCCCCAAGCCGTAAAGACAAGCAGCAGACCCGAACCAGCAGCCAATCCTCAGCGACAAATACAACCAGCACTACCGCAACAGTGAAAAAGGTTATCGCGGGCAAGCAAGGTGATGTCTTTTCCATCTCACCATCCAACTCGCTCCATGAAGCTGTCGTTATGCTACGCGAGAAGGGCATTGGTGCGCTGATCGTCAAAGGTGATGACGGGAAATTGGCGGGCATTTTGTCAGAGCGTGACATTGTGCGACGTTTGGCAGATACCCCTGGTCAGACCCTCGGTCAGAAGGTCGAAGACATCATGACCAAGAGTGTTCAGACGTGTGAGCCCGATGACGCATTGATCTCCGTGCTCCAGCGTATGACGAACGGCCGCTTCCGCCATATGCCGGTCGTTGAAGGTGAGGCAGTCGTGGGCATGGTGACAATCGGTGATGTGGTCAATTTCCGACTGAAAGAGCTTGAGTATGAATCGCTCCAGCTAAAGCAGCTGATCGTGGGTTAATTGAGCAAATTAGACCACTATGCCTGGGCCAGTATTGCGGCCCGGGCATATCGGGTCGTCAGCGATTGGAATGGGTGCGGAATAATTCAAAGTGATATGTGAATAAATAAATATAAGTATTTGAAATAGTAGAATTTAAAAGCTGTTTAGAGGGTGGTGTCAATCCGTCGTGACCTAGTTCTTAACTAGAACAGGCACGCCGCTGCTAAGGGTATAATTCAAGATCTGAAACAGGCCAATGCCAAACTCACGCTGCTTCTAGGGTCAGGACCCATAAAATGGGGTAAGAGACAAGTGTCGACGATGAGCCCATAGTCACGGATGCTGCACAAAACATCAATGACCACTTTGTGATGTTACGAGGCCAAGTTTAAGGCGAAGCCTATCAATACAAGCCCGGAACAGACCCGGAAAACGTCATAACGTGCTTGCGTTAGAAAACGCCCGCGAATTTTTTCTGCCAGCAGTGCGTAGGTACTAAGCGATAGAATGGACAGCCCGCAGTAGGTCAATACTAGCATAGTTGATTGAGACCAAAGCGGCTGGGATGGGTCTAGAACTTGCGGGAAAAGTGCAAGATAGAACAACAAGGCTTTGGGGTTTGTGACCGCAAGCAAGAATGCCTCCCGGAACAAAAGCCGTGGCGGCACCTGCTGGATCAGTCCCTTCCCGAAGGCTATGTGGTCACGCTTTATGATCAGTTTGAGTCCCAAACCGCCTAAATAAGCGACCCCGAGCCATTGAAATACCGTCCAAAGCACGTCTGACGTCACGACGAAAGCAGCCACGCCACCCGCACAAAGGATGCCGCCCACGGCAAGACCCAAAGCGTTACCAAAGATAGTTGGCAGGACCGGCATAAAACCAAGCTGCAATGCCCGTCTGAGCGTGTTCAAGTTCGCAGGCCCCGGTGTTACGATGTTGGCCACTGATATCGTCGCGTATGAAAGCCATATTGCCCAAGCCATGCCTCAAATCCTCTGCCTTGCGCACCATAGTTGAAGCGCCAAACCGGATTTTATACACCGTCATAGTCGAAGTGCTTTGCCTTCCGGAGGCAAAACGATAACAGTTTGGCCAAATCGAAAGCAAAAAGGCTAGTGGGCTGTCGTAATGAAAATCATACTTGATCAACTGGACCGAACACTCCTTCAAGAGCTGAGCCGCAACGCGAGGCTGAGCTGGCGTGAGCTTGCATCATTGACTGATGTGTCTGCACCTACTGTTCGTGATCGCATCAAACGGCTCGAAGACACGGGCGTAATTACAGGGTTTGGTGTAGAGCTGTCGCCGATAGAACTTGGCTACACCCTCGAAGCGATAGTACGATTCAAGCCTTTTCCCGGAAAGGTTTATCTGCTGGCTGAAAAGATCATCATGTCAGATCGCATCGTTCAGTGCGACAAAGTCACCGGCGAAGACGCGTTTGTTGCGAGGATGCTCCTCAAAGACATCTCAGAACTTGATGGGCTACTGGAAGACTTCTCGACGCATGCGTCTACTCAGACGGCAATCGTTAAATCCAGCCCGGTCCGGATGCGCCCCCCACCGCTTGACTGAAACTGGTCCGGGTCACATGTCTTGGCGTGTGTAATGATTTGCACCAGAGCTTCCATCGGTGCGATCGCAGCGAAATGGTGCTTTGTCCCGCATCGCGGCCGTTCGATAAAGAGGGTTCCTCTCGGCTCACTACTGTGATTCATGGTAACGAGGAGGGGTGCCCATGTCACATCTATTTTGGCTTACTCAAGAGCAGGTTGAACAGATTGCACCGTTCTTTCCAAAGCCCCGTGGGGTTGACCGTGCCGATGACTGCAAGGTTCTGAGCGGGATAATCTATGTCATCAAGAACGGGCTGCAATGGGTCGATGCACCCCCTGATTACGGGCCGCACAAGACGCTCTATAACCGGTTTAAGCGATGGTCGGAAAATGGTGTGTTCGAGCGCATCTTCGAAGAACTGGCCAAGACGCAGGACGAGTCGGGAAATATCCTAATGATTGACGCCACGCACCTGAAAGCCCACCGCACAGCTTCCAGCCTAAAAAAGGGGGCGACGAGCCGAGGCTGATTGGGCGCACAAAAGGCGGCTTGAATACAAAGCTACACGCCGTGTGTGACAATCTTGGGCGACCTGTGCGCCTACACCTGACGGAAGGCCAACGAAGTGACTTCAAAGGCGCAGATGTTTTGCTCAAAGACCTGCCCAAGGCCGAAACCCTGATTGGGGATCGTGGATACGACAGCAACAAAATCCGCGAGATGTTAGCGGAACAAAAGATTGCACCCTGTATTCCGCCGAAGAAAAATCGAAAAGAAACAATCGAATACTGCAAGACCACGTACAAAACCCGATACAAAGTCGAAAACCTGTTTGCCAAGCTGGAAGACTGGCGGCGCATCGCTACGCGCTATGACCGATGCGCTCATACATTCCGATCCGCAATCTATCTCGCAGCAACAATCATCTTCTGGTTATGAGTCCTGACCCTAGCAAGGGCGTGCGGGTTGAGAATTGTCTAGGCCATTGCATTTCCTGACATAATATCAATCCTTGCTTTGAACGGCGGCAAGGCGCGAAACCGGTGAGCGAAAACCGGCATACCCCGCGCTAACACTTGACACTTTGCACCCCAACCTTTATCGCGCTCCCATCGTGCGCCTTGGCGGTGCCGAAGGGCGTCGCGCTGCGGATTTGACCAATTTCCCTTTTGGTGGTCTCTACCAGCGCAGCTAAAGGAATTCACAACAAGAAGATGGAGCTGAGTTTCAGGCTCCATGACCGAGGACGAAGCAAAACCCATGCAGGTAACAGAAACCCTCGCCGAGGGCCTCAAGCGAGAGCTCAAAATCGAAATCCCGGCCGGCGATCTGGCCTCCAAGCTTGATGCCTATATGGACGACATGAAGTCCAAGGCCCAGATCAAGGGCTTCCGTCCGGGCAAGGTGCCAGTTGCGCACCTCAAAAAGATGTATGGTCGTCAGGCCATGGCTGAAATCCTGTCCAACACGATTCAGGAAACAACCCAGAAGGCCATCGAAGACCGTAAGGAGCGTCCGGCTCTGAACCCGGATATTGATCTTCCGGAAGAAGATGCAGAAAAGATCCTGGCTGGTGACGCTGACCTGTCCTTCAAGATGTCCTACGACATTTTGCCGGACTTTGAAGTTGTCGATTTTTCGGGCATCGAAATCGAGCGCCCGGTTGTTGAGGTTGCTGAGGCTGAAGTTGATGAGCGCATCAATGACATCGCCCAAAACAGCAAGCCGTTCGACACAAAGGAAGGTGCTGCAGAAGACGGCGACCGCGTCTCCATGTCATACGTTGGCAAGATCGACGGCGAAGCCTTTGAAGGCGGTGCTGACGAAAACGGTCAGCTTGTTCTCGGCTCCGGCCAGTTCATTCCGGGTTTTGAAGAGCAGCTTGTTGGCATCAAGGCTGGCGATGAAAAGACCATCGATGTGACGTTCCCGGAAGACTACCCGGCTGCTCACCTTGCAGGTAAGACCGCTCAGTTCGACGTCGTTGCCAAGGAGATCGCGGCACCGGGTGAAGTCACGCTGGATGATGAGTTTGCAAAAGGCCTCGGTCTTGAGTCACTCGACAATCTGAAAGAAGTGATTCGCAGTCAGATCGAAAGCCAATTCGGCCAGATGACCCGTCAGCGCGTAAAGCGTCAGCTTCTCGACAAGTTGGATGAAACCTACACATTCGACCTGCCGCAGCGCCTGCTCGACAGTGAGTTTGAGGTTGTGTGGAAGCAGGTCGAAGAAGACATGCAGCGCAACGAGAAGACTTTCGAAGACGAAAACACGACTGAAGAAGCAGCTCGCGAAGAATATCGCAAGATTGCTGAACGCCGCGTTCGTCTTGGTCTGGTGCTTTCTGAAGTTGGCGAGAAAAACAACATCCAGGTCACTGACGAGGAAATGCAACGCGCACTTTATGACCGCGTTCGCCAGTTCCCGGGTCAGGAGCAGCAGGTGTTTGAATTCTACAAAAACAACCAGCAGGCTCTCGCGTCTCTGCGTGCGCCGATCTACGAGGAGAAGGTCGTTGACTTCATCCTCGAACTGGCCAAGGTTTCCGACAAGACGGTTACCAAGGAAGAGCTGGAGAAGCTTGTTGCCGAAGACGAAGACGACGCATAAGGCGTCGCCAGTCAGTGGGAAATTTGTGGATGCGGCGGGGTTTTTAACCTTGCGTTCACGCCGCATCTGTCAACACTTTGCGAATAAGGCGGCATCCCTTATGTATGGGGTGTCGCTTTTTTCAACTTTGGGGGTCATTTGCGATTCTTGATTGCATCTGCAAATGGCTCTGTGCACATCCGTTTCGGGCTGCAACGGCCCGGTGGCTCCTCAAAGCATATGGATAAGATATGAAAGATCCTGCCGATATCTACATGAACACACTCGTGCCCATGGTCGTTGAGCAGACCAATCGGGGCGAGCGGTCTTTCGATATCTATTCGCGTCTCCTCAAGGAGCGCATCATCTTCCTGACTGGTCCAATCGAAGACCATGTCGCGACCTTGGTCTGCGCGCAGCTTCTGTTTCTGGAAGCTGACAATCCGTCCAAGGAAATCGCTATTTACATCAACTCACCTGGTGGCCTCGTAACGTCTGGGCTTGCCATCTATGACACGATGCAGTTTATCCGCCCGGCGGTGTCCACGCTCTGCATTGGTCAGGCTGCCAGCATGGGGTCTCTGCTTTTGGCCGGCGGTGAGAAAGACATGCGATTCTCTTTGCCGAATGCGCGAGTCATGGTTCACCAGCCTTCAGGTGGCTTCCGTGGTCAGGCAGCTGACATCATGCTTCATGCTCAGGAAATTCTCGCCATGAAGCGTCGGCTCAATGAAATTTATGTGAAGCACACAGGCCAAAGTCTTGATGAAGTGGAAGAGGCGCTGGAGCGCGACAACTTCATGACCGCTGAAAAGGCAAAGGAATTCGGTATTGTGGACAGTGTGATAACAGATCGCGCAAGTTTACATTCTGACAGTGAAAGCTAAGTATAAATAACAGGATTACGCTCCGGCAATCGGGGCGTTATCCAGAGAGAAGCCCGGAATTGCAACTTTTACACCTACGCTTTAAGCCTATATTGATTTTTAGTGGCCAAGCATGGTGACATTGAAGCGGTTATGAGTGAACGCTACCGGGCGTGCGATTGATCGCCGATTGAGCCATAATTTGGCCCGATCCGGAGAGAAAAGGGAGAGTGTCCCGATTAGCTGGGATGTTTTCCGAAGAACGCGGGGTTGAATACATGACAAAGGCCAGCGGCGGCGATTCCAAGAATACGCTCTACTGCTCCTTCTGCGGCAAAAGTCAGCATGAGGTTCGCAAGCTGATCGCCGGCCCGACTGTTTTCATTTGCGATGAATGTGTCGAGCTGTGCATGGATATCATTCGCGAAGAGAACAAGTCTTCGCTGGTGAAGTCTCGGGATGGAATTCCCACTCCTCAGGAAATTCGCGATGTCCTTGATGATTATGTCATCGGGCAGGGCAGCGCTAAGAAAGTCCTGTCTGTGGCCGTCCACAATCACTACAAGCGCCTGAACCACTCGTCGAAGAACAACGATGTGGAACTCGCAAAATCCAACATTCTGCTCGCAGGTCCGACCGGTTGCGGCAAGACGTTGCTGGCTCAAACGCTGGCGCGCATTCTTGATGTGCCGTTCACGATGGCAGATGCAACGACCCTGACCGAAGCTGGATATGTCGGTGAAGACGTCGAAAACATCATCCTGAAGCTGCTCCAGGCCTCTGATTACAATGTTGAGCGGGCGCAGCGCGGCATTGTCTACATCGATGAGGTCGACAAGATAAGCCGCAAGTCTGACAATCCTTCGATCACTCGCGATGTGTCCGGAGAAGGCGTACAGCAAGCCTTGCTGAAACTGATGGAAGGCACGGTCGCTTCTGTTCCACCTCAGGGAGGGCGCAAGCATCCGCAGCAGGAGTTCCTGCAAGTGGATACGACTAACATCCTGTTCATCTGTGGCGGCGCTTTTGCTGGCCTGGATAAGATTATCGCTGATCGTGGAACGCAGACATCTATCGGCTTCAAGGCCAATGTTCAGGCTCCGGAAGATCGCCGTGTGGGCGAACTCTTCTCAGTGATGGAACCGGAAGATCTTCTGAAGTTCGGTTTGATTCCAGAATTCGTGGGCCGCTTGCCGGTTATCGCGACATTGGAAGATCTCGACGAAGACGCTCTGGTGACCATCTTGGTTGAGCCGAAAAATGCATTGGTCAAGCAGTACCAGCGTCTGTTTGAGATGGAGCAGGTCGAACTGACCTTCCATGAAGAAGCGTTGAGAGCCATTGCTCGTAAGGCAATCGAGCGCAAAACCGGCGCTCGTGGTCTTCGGTCAATCCTCGAAGCAATCCTTCTGGACACGATGTACGAACTTCCGGGCCTCAAGGGTGTAAAGGAAGTGGTGATCTCTCCGGAGGTTGTCGCAGGTCAGTCACGGCCGCTCTACATCTACACCGATCGAGAGGAGAGTTCCGCAAGCACCGCTTAGAGTTTGCGCGAAATCCAACAAGGTCAAAAATGCCGTCCCAATGGGGCGGCATTTTTTCGTTTTATCACACGTTCTTCACGATCTTCGCCTTGCGAAGCCCGGTTGTCCCGAGTCGTCAACAGAGTTTGCAAACCCTCTGATTTCAGCGCCTTGACACTTGGGAAGGAGAGGGCCACCTATAAGATAACCAGACGGCTCAGCAAACTGGTAAATGCCCATTTGGGGTTTCCTGGTTTGGCCTTGCAAGTATCGAGTTGCGCCGTCTTTCCAGTGTTCGGGACTGCCTTTTAGCCAAGGGGTTTCGGCACGCAGAGAAAGGATAAAAAATGAGCGACGACCAAACCCGCGCTTTCGATGAGGACGGCACTGCCGTCTATCCTGTGCTGCCACTGCGGGATATCGTTGTCTTCCCACACATGATCGTTCCGCTTTTCGTAGGCCGCGAAAAATCCATTCGCGCGCTTGAAGAGGTGATGACGAACGACAAGCACATTCTGCTCGCTACCCAGAAGAATGCGGCGGATGACGACCCTGGCCCCGATGACATTTACGAAGTTGGTACCGTCGCAACGGTGCTCCAGCTCCTTAAGCTGCCTGACAACACGGTCAAGGTACTTGTAGAGGGCGGTGCGCGTGCCACGATTGGCGAATATGGCGAGCGGGATGACTATTTCGAAGCATATGCCACAGTGCTTCCGGAAAAGGATGGCGAGGACGTTGAGGTTGAGGCCTTGGCGCGCTCTGTCGTGTCCGAGTTCGAAAACTATGTGAAACTGAACAAGAAAGTTTCACCGGAAGTCATAGGCGCCGTCAACCAGATCGACGACTATTCGAAACTGGCCGATACCATTGCCTCGCATCTGGCGATCAAGATCCCGGAAAAGCAGGAAATCCTTGGCATCGTTTCCGTGTCTGAGCGGCTTGAGCGCGTTCTTGGCATGATGGAGAGTGAAATCTCCGTCCTGCAGGTGGAGAAGCGTATCCGCTCTCGCGTGAAGCGCCAGATGGAGAAAACCCAGCGCGAGTACTATCTTAATGAGCAAATGAAGGCCATTCAGAAGGAGCTTGGCGACAGCGAAGACGGTAAGGATGAAATTGCTGAACTGGAAGAAAAGGTCAATAAGACCAAGCTTTCCAAGGAAGCGAAGGAGCGCGCCGCTGCTGAGCTGAAAAAGCTGAAGCAAATGAGCCCAATGTCGGCGGAAGCGACGGTCGTGCGCAACTACCTCGACTGGCTGATTGGCATTCCGTGGAACAAGAAGAGCAAGGTCAAGCATGATCTGGCTCTGGCCGAAAAGGTTCTCGACACGGACCACTACGGACTTGAGAAGGTTAAGGAGCGGATCGTCGAGTATCTCGCGGTCCAAAGCCGTGCCAACAAGTTGCGTGGACCAATCTTGTGCCTTGTAGGGCCTCCAGGTGTCGGTAAAACGTCTCTCGGCAAGTCCATTGCCAAGGCAACTGGTCGTGAATTCGTGCGCATGTCCTTGGGCGGAGTGCGTGATGAAGCCGAGATTCGCGGTCACCGCCGCACTTACATTGGCTCAATGCCCGGTAAGGTCATTCAGTCGATGAAGAAGGCGAAGAAGTCCAATCCGCTCTTCCTGCTCGACGAGATCGACAAGATGGGTATGGATTTCCGCGGTGATCCATCATCGGCGTTGCTTGAGGTGCTTGATCCGGAACAAAACTCGTCCTTCATGGATCACTATCTGGAAGTCGAATACGATTTGTCAGATGTGATGTTCGTGACCACGGCAAACACACTGAATATTCCAGGTCCGCTGATGGACCGGATGGAAATCATTCGGATTGCCGGCTACACGGAAGAAGAGAAGGTTGAAATCTGCCGTCGTCACCTGATTCCGAAGGCCGAGAAAGATCACGGTCTGAAAGATGGAGAGTTCTCCATTGACGATGACGCTCTGCAATTCGTGGTGCGCCGTTACACCCGTGAAGCCGGTGTGCGTAATCTTGAACGCGAAATGGCAACCCTGGCCCGTAAGGCGGTCAAGGACATCCTGATGAGTGACAAGGAAACCATTACGGTGACACCAGAGATCGTCGAGGAGTATCTCGGCGTTCCGCGTTACCGGTATGGCGAAGCGGAACTGGAAGATCAGGTTGGCGTTGTCACCGGTTTGGCATGGACCGAAGTTGGCGGCGAATTGCTGACCATTGAAGGTGTCATGATGCCGGGCAAGGGCAAGATGACGGTCACTGGTAACCTGAAGGACGTTATGAAGGAGTCCATCTCGGCAGCCGCTTCCTACGTTCGCTCTCGCGCGGTTGATTTCGGCATCGAACCACCGTTGTTCGACAAGAAGGATATCCACGTCCACGTTCCAGAAGGGGCAACTCCAAAGGATGGTCCGTCAGCTGGTATCGGCATGGCAACAGCCGTCATCTCCACCCTAACGGGCATTCCGGTTCGCCGGGATGTGGCGATGACTGGTGAGATCACGCTCCGTGGACGGATTCTGCCAATTGGTGGTCTGAAGGAAAAACTGCTTGCCGCTCTTCGCGGCGGTATCAAGACAGTGATGATCCCGGAAGACAACGCCAAGGACCTGGCCGACATTCCGGACTCGGTGAAAAATTCCATCGAGATCATTCCGGTCTCTGGCATGGATGAAGTGCTCAAGACGGCGCTTGTGCGCGTTCCTGAGCCGATTGAATGGGATGAAAGTGCGGTAGAATCCAGCACAAAACCGGCAAATCCTGATGAAGATCAGGCCGGATTTGTAGCCCACTGACATACACATTAATCCACAGAACAAGGCGAGCCCCGGTTTTTCCGGGGCTTTTCTTTTGAATAAGCGACCAGATTGGCGGTTTTCTGCCAAATATGGCTTGCTTTCCTGCCGTTTTCGCCCGAATTTCCGGCAACGGCGCTGACGAGAATCGTCGGCTTGCTGCCGTTTCTTAGAAAGGTATCTGCTATGAACAAGAACGATCTGATCGCAGCCGTCGCAGAAAAGACCGGCCTCACAAAGGCCCAGGCCGGTGAAGCTGTTGACGCTACTTTCGAAGCTGTGACCGAAACACTGAAAGCTGGCGACGAAGTTCGCATCATCGGCTTCGGCAACTTCAGTGTCTCCGCGCGTGCTGCCACAGAAGGCCGTAACCCGCGCACAGGCGAAACGATTCAGATCCCGGCGTCCAAGACGCCGAAGTTCAAGGCCGGCAAGGGCCTGAAGGACGCTGTAAACGCTTAACCCACAGGCGTCCACAGTCAGAAAATTTAACCCCGCATGCGTTTCTCGTGTGCGGGGTTTTTTGATTGCCCAAGCGCTTCGCTGCGTCACGTGGGCAGTGATCCACAGGCAGCCAAATTTTGTTCAAAAAACTTCTCAAATAGCGCTTGCAACGTGAGCCGAATGTGCATACAAGGCTCCCCACGCCGTTGGGGCGGTTAGCTCAGTTGGTAGAGCGCCTCGTTTACACCGAGGATGTCGGGAGTTCGAGTCTCTCACCGCCCACCATTCTTTTCAATAGGTTAGCCTCTAGTTGAAGTTTGGTTATAGCGTTCCTTGCCACGATACTGCCAAGAAACCTGATTAAATCTTGGCTCCTGGTCGCACAGAAATCGCGTTTATAGCGCCTTGTTGATGCTCAGGATTGTGGTGACCATAGACATCGATCAACACTTTTAGCGACATTCCGAGGAAACTTGCCAAGACTGGTAAGTCTGAACTGTTCACAATGTTCTGCATTCCCCAGGACGCGCAGGTGTGACGCAGGACATGCGGGACAACGTCCGGACCAAGATTCGCGTCATCCCGACTATTTGCCCAGGCTTTGCGAGCGGATTTTATTGGTAAGCCGTCCCGATGGATAACGTTGACGCATATTCCATCCAACTTTTTCCAACGTTTGAGGTGGGGCAGGAGCCTGTTGGGTATTCTGACAGACGGTCGCCGCTTGTTGGTAAGGCGTTCGTTTTGGCCGCGCCGATACATCACGCCATTTTCCAGATCAAACCAGCCAGCGTCGATACTTTGGAGCCAACGCATCTTAATGATCGCTCCTGTGCGGGTGCCAGTATAAAGACCTATCAATATCAAACGAGCCAAGTGATGGTTCCCGCGCCTACGAGCGGCGTGTACGAAGGCTGCGGCCTCTGAGCGTGTCAGCCATCGATCACGCGGAGGAGCCTTCTCAGGTAGCTCTATTTTGGGCCGGAAGGCAATCTGATGTTCGTCTACGTAATAGTTGACCGCTGATCGGAAGCTTTCCAATTCGCGCCGTGCTGTTCCAGAGGACACACCTTCCGCCAATCTTAGGGCCGCATACTCCCTGCTTGTTTCCTTCGATACCTGAGAAAGAAATTTTCCACCCCAGAAGGTGGAGAGCTGAGACAAGAAGTCTGCCTCGTTTCTCGGGTTGGAAAGTTGCGGGACTCTGTGCGTGGCGTAATACAACATTACTTCCGCGCATTGGGTAGTTTGTGGATCTCCGCTGACTTTTGGTGTGTATTTTTCCGCGATGTATTCGGAGGGCTTTTTTTCAGCTTCTCCAATTGCGAGTTCAGGGCAACCTGTGCGGATGTATCTTGTTCCATCGAGGATGACCCACTGGGCTCCACCTTTTCCTTTGCGGAGCCAGAGACGGGGTGGTTTTTTGGGACGCGGCATTGTTTTCTCATCTCCTCAACAGCAGCAGGCGTGGTGAAAAATCTCCGACCAATTTTCTCAAGCCTGAGTTTTCCTCGTTCCGCCTCTGCCCTCAGTGTGGCGGGACTTATGGTGCCTCTGAACAACACTTCACAGGCTTCTTCGAGTGTGATTGGGGTATCCTCATCCCAATCCATTGTGTGCTTCATGATGGTCACTCCACGCATGAGGTTCGGGATGGTCGTGGCGAGCCGACAAGGTGTTCTCCGTAGCACCGCGTCCAAAGTCTGGCTGCCCAACGCGGGAATTGCCATGCACCTTGCTGTTTGACGTGATCGCGGTACCGGATCAGAAGTTCGCCGTGCAGACTTTGAAGGCCGTCATTCCCGTCACAATAGATGTCGTGCCAGGCCATATCCCATTGCCTGCCGTCGAGACGGAATTTGAAGGCATCGGCATGATGGATCGTAACTCGGTCATTGCTGGCAAACTCCGCACCGAAGTGGTCAATGATCGCGCGGTCGATCTCGACAACATCGATGTGGTCGACTTCCGGTTTTTGAAGACAGGCACGGACAAAGCAACCGAACCCGAGTCCGGTTTTCAGGACGCGGCCTGTTGCAGCGCGGATTGCCTCCATATGGCGTTGGATTTCCCAGTCACTGTCATCCATGATGGTGTAGCCGTTAAAGCCGTGATCATCGACCAAGTGCAGGGCAGCGAGGGAGGTGGCGTCAAATAGGAATGCATGTCCATCGTGAAGCCTGGCATTTCGGGTATGGTCTTCACTCTTCCATGGTAGAAGGTGCCTCGGTACTTTGGCGGCGGCTATAAAGTCTGAGGTATGGAACATCGGTCTAGCCTCACTAATTGACGACTTTTAGATGCTTGGGTTTAGGCTTTTTCGTTTTGGCAGCGTTGATGAAACAGGCGTCGTAGCGTTCCTGAAACGCTGACATTGCCTCAGACCACTCTTCCAGTACCCGCCAGGCCCCGGAGTCTTGCATGAGCTTCACTCGAGCCCTAATTGCTGATGGTGACCGATCCAGATCATTGAGGGCGATCATCCTCTCAGTTGCAGTGCAGTAGAAATTGAAGAGAAACTCATCCTCTTCCATGGTCCAGCGCTTTGCCATTGTCTTACTCCGAATGGGCCTCCCGGCCGGGTTTCATGAAAACCAACCAGTGCGATTGGGATCTCTTCCCGTACCGGTTCCCGATCAGCGGTTTTTCTTCGGTGAGCATGAGAAGTTCAGACACTTTCACGTCCGCTTCGCTCCATTTGAAAATTAGAGTACCGAATGGTTTCAGCACCCGAAAACACTCTGCAAACCCACACCGGACATCGTCCCGCCAAGCGGTGCCAAGCTTCCCATATTTCTTCGCTAGCCAGCTATGTGAGCCGTTGTGGACGAGGTGCGGTGGATCAAAGACGACTAAGTGAAATTGCTCATCCGGAAAGGGCAGCTGACAGAAATCGAGCTGCAGGTCAGGATGGATGACAAGTTGACGAGAGCCGCCCTTGCTGGAGGCATCCTTAAGCTCATGGCGCTCTGATCTAATGTCACCGAATATTGCTCTTTCATCGGCTTTGTCGAACCAGAACATTCGACTACCGCAGCATGGATCCAGAACGGGTTTGTTCAATGATCAGGTCCTTCACGTCTCTGCAAAAAGCTGTTCAACCGTGACGCCAAAAGCCCGTGCGAGCTTGATAGCCAATTGCACTGTTGGTTTCGGACTGGCCTTGTTTTCCAAAGACCACATATATGCCTTGCTCGAACCGGTCCTTTCAGCGAGTTGTTCAAGGGTCATGCCTGATTTCTCGCGGTAGCTTTTGATCCGGTTCGGCATCTGCAGGCCTCAACTGGTGCGGTTGCGTTGTTCTTCGGTCATGTGTTTTCGGACAACGGTTCTCATTCCGAAGATTTTACGGGAAGCCTCATCGACCTGCGGGTCGCGATACTCTTTTGCGAACTCCTCAAGTTCGCGAGACAGGTTGAAAAGCTTCAGGTCCAGCGCGTCGGCTTTGTCGGAACGGGTTTTCATCTGTCGGGCCTCTCTGATCAAAACGGGGTGTTATCTTTCGCGGTGGTCATCTTGATCGGAATGACAGGCGTATCCTCAGTTGCGAAACCGCCCACAGCCTTCAGTACGAAAAAGTTCTGCCGAGGATTCTTTTTGGCAAGCCGGGTTGCTTCACGATTGGCATCTTCACGTGACCGGTGCTTACGTGTAGGTGTGTGCCCGATCGGGTTCCAGACCATCCAGAATTTGTCATGCTTCATATCTTTTGTCCTACTAAGTCACGGGTTGTAAGGATCAAAGCCGCCGCCCGCTGCTGCCGCTTCAGGTGATGAGGGAAGCAAGCTTTTCAGGTGCTCGTTTTCTTCTCGAAGCCGATCGCGGTCTGCTGCTAGTTCCAGCATGATCTTCGCCGCCCTGAAACGATTAACGGTAGAAAAACCGCTCTGGAGCGCTGCAGCACAGCGCTTTATGTGTGGAGTTGCGAGTGTTGGTTCGGGCATGATTGGGGGCCTTTTTCTATCCGGCGATCCACTGCACAAATGCAACTAGGCCCCATAGCCAAAACCCGAAGGATACGAACAAGAGCAGGGCCAATACCGGCGCTCCCCAAATCCAGTGCCATCCGCGGACGTCCTTGCCATTCACTTCGAGTTGAAACATCTGGTAGACCTCACTGCTTCGCCTGATGCATTGAAATTCGCCGCTCTACGCCTTCGAGCAGGCCCTCATTGAGCATTGCCGCCGCCATCCTATGGTCGGGGTAAAGAAGGAGCAGCACAGCGGCTACGGTCTGCTCCAGCGTCATCATTATCTCTGGAGCTTCATTCGGATCCCGGCCATCGATGATGGCTTTTCCTGCCGCATAGCTGCGGGTGGTATCTTCGCTTGATTTGCTCATGGCCGTTCCCCTCAAATTTCTTGCCTGCCTTGGGAGGGCTTTACCTGCGAGCTAAGTTGAGGCCCGGCACAGGCCCCCAAATGTCCGTCGCAGCGGTCCCAATCCTTCGGCTGTGTCGCCCTGGCTCACCATTCCAAAGGCGGTTATTTTCGGATTGGGCGTGGGCTAAATGTCCGCGACACAGCAGCCCGCAAATTTCTCAGGTTGCCCGTCTCTCCGGGCTGTCACGCTCGTAACCCCGGCGTTAGGGCCGACTAGTCTCTAGTCGACAGGGCAGGTTCACTGGACATTTATTGGCCGTCTTGGCACCTGCTAACGTCATCCAGCCATCTCGTTGACCTTTGGGCGGGTGCTTATTTGCCGAGACGTCCAGCTTCGAGGATTGGCATACCTGCTTCTGTTGGAAGATAAATCACCTGTTTTGACGCTCTTTGTTCCTCAAGCATGCGAATGTAGAGGTAGCGAAGGTACGCTTCCGGGCCGCCCAGTCCTTCAGTCAGTGCAGCATTTGCTTTTGCAGCAAACTCGGCACGGGTCAGTTCGGCCTGCCCCTCAAGCGAGGCCGCATCTGCTTTTGCTTGCGCCTCTTTAACCCCAGCCTGTTTGCTGAATTCTGCCTCTGCGAGGATAGCCTTGCCGCTCATCTCGGCACCCCAGACCTGCACGGTTTTGTATGAGTACCAACCACCGCCGACAACAAGTCCGAGACATGCTATGCCGATCGCGGCTACAATCGCTCCGATCCCGAAATCTTTCATGTTGGATCCTTTCCTGCGTCTTTCGTTGAGGTGGCAGGGCGCTATTGCGCCCCGTCCTTTCCTGAAAACAGGCCTTTGATGTAGTTGATCGGGTTGGCCTTTCCCGCCGCACCGCGCAGGTACCAACCAAGCGCGATGCCACTGATCAAAATGAGGAAAGAGAACACGATCAGACGTCGTAGTTCGCCGGGTTCAAGCCGAGCTTGGCGGCGATCTTCTCAAGGACCGCCTTTTCTTCAGGCTCGATCTGGCCGTCGCTCTCGGAGATGTCGAGCGCTGTCAGATAAACCGTCTCGGCCATATCCGGGTCGTCCTTAATGTCCTCAATCTCGCCATCGGCGGCGGCGACAAGTGCGGCTGCTGCACATACCGCTTCCAGAAAGTCCGTCTTGCCCTTGAACCGGTTCATCGATCCTTAGAGCCTTTGTTTCAATTTCCCAAGCATGTTAGCTTCCTTATCCCGGATTTCCCAAGTAGTCAGCTGATTTAGCTTCTTCTATCCTATTTTTCTCTTTATATTACAGCGTGTTACTTGATGACGGAGGGCTGAAAAATGGCACACCCAACGGGTGCGGGTTCTGAGAGCGATTTTCGGCTGGATTTTGACCCTCGGGTGCGGTTGGAATTCCACGGTTCAAAGATCAGTTCTGATGGCGGTCTTCTGCTTTACCGGGAGCTTGATGACGCCCTTGGCCTTTTCGGCAAAGCGGTTCGGTTCCTTCGGGATACCCGCAAAGGTAAGAATGGCGTTCACACCTTGATGGGCCTGCTGCGCCAATCGATATTTGGTCGCCTTGCGGGCTATGAAGATGTGAATGATGCCGTGCGTCTGTCGCGTGACCCGGTAATGCGCCAGATTATCGGGGGCCGTGCCGTTGACACTCAGGCGGCATCCTCCTCCCAGATGGGCCGCTTTGAGACTGAGGTGCTCGCGACTGCCGCCAACAGGGAAGCCTTGGCCGATATGCCCGGTCAATGGATTGATGCGGTGCATGGTCGCCAAGGACTGAACTACATCACCTTGGACATGGATAGCTCTGTCAGCCCCACCCATGGCGCTCAGGAGGGAACCGCATGGAACGGGCATTTCGGCTGCAACTGCTATCACCCATTGTTCATCTTCAATCAGTTTGGCCACTTGGAACGCTGTGCCCTGCGCAATGGCAGCGTCCACAGCGCGGATGACTGGAAGGCTCTTCTGATACCCGTCATTGCGCGCTATGCAGAGCGCGACATCATGCGCTTCTTTCGCGCTGATGCCGCTTTGCCATTCCGGAACTTTACGAGACTTTAGAGGCTGAAGGGTACCGCTACGCCATCCGCCTCAAAAAGAACGCTGTGCTGGAAGAGAAGATCAGCCATCAGCTGACCCGCCCCGTGGGACGTCCCTCAAAGACAAAGATCAAGCGCTTCTATGAGGTTTTTGAGTATCAGGCTGCTTCATGGAGCAAGCCCCGTCAGGTGGTTGCCAAGATCGAATGGTATCCCGGTGATCTATTCCCTCGCGTGGGTTTTGTCGTCACCAACTTGCCGATGGAGCCGGAATGGATCATCCGCTTCTACAATCAGCGCGGCACAGCCGAACAGCACATCAAAGAAGGCAAGAACGCCATCACTTGGACCCGCCTGTCCTGCAAGCGGTTCTGTGACAATGAGGTCCGGCTTCAGCTTCACGCATTGGCGTATAACCTTGGTGTCTTCCTGCAAGGGCTAGACCTCCCGGAAGAGGTCGCCGACTGGTCGCTGACAAGTATCCAGAGCCGCCTCATCAAAATCGGGGCAAAGGTCGTACGCCATGCGCGCAAAATCACGTTCCAACTGGCAGAGGTGGCTGTATCAGGCTACGTCTTCGGACGAATCCTCGCCGCAATCCGCGCCCTCAAGCCCCCGCCGAGGCCTGCATGACGCTCCAAACAACGAAACCAACACAAATGCGGCTCCACAGCTGTGTCTTGTCGCAGCCCAAACGGGATAAAGTCCACGAAAAGCTCAAAAACCGCGCTTACGTAACCGTCAAAATCGATAATCGCCCCGACAACGCTGCCGTCAGAGTTGCAAACGTCCGTGAAAACGGTCAACCTCGTCGCAACACACAGTTACTTGGGAAATATCCGTTGATGGATGTTTTTTTGAAAACTGACTGCGTGTTGGTCATAAATGAACTCCCTATGTTTGAGATAGGGAAGAGCTAATTTTCACATAACTTTTTGACAAGTACGCAACATTTTGGCCTATACATACAAAACAGTAACTATTGGAGAAGCAGCTTAGGTGACCACTACCGAAAATGATCCTCTTTTCTGCCCAACAGAAACAATTCTAGGCATGATCGGCGGGAAGTGGAAGGGCATGATTCTATGGTGTATTTGCCGCAAAACCATGCGGTTCAACGCTCTTCAACGAACAATCCCTGGCATTTCCCAGCGTATGCTCACCAAACAGCTTCGTGAGCTGGAAGACCATGGCATAATCACACGCACAGTTTATCCGGAAATTCCACCTCGCGTGGAGTACGGCCTCAGCCAACACGGCGAAACGTTGAAGCCGATTCTGGACGAACTTGAGAGCTGGTCACGTGCTTATCTGAACGAGCGCCAGTAAGACATCTGGCGTTAAACGGTTAATCACCCGCCCTGCCAGACCTTAATCGCCTCGATTGGGTAGACCAGCATGATGACGTTGAGGGTCAAATTGTCCCGGATCACCCAGAGCGCCAGAAGCTCGAAGGCGATGGCAACGAGAATGGTGCCCCAGGCTGGCATGCGCGCGGCGAAGAAATAGCCTGCCAACATCCAGATAATATCGACTTAGGTTGGTGATGGCCGCTTGCGGCCGTTGCGCCCCTGTCCATGGTTTAGCGGTCGTGGGCAGGGGGATTCTTCGAAGGTCAAGCGGTCGTTGCCGCAGCCTCCGCTACGTTGACGAGACTGCGCTGTGCATTGCCAGTGCATCTGGAGAAAGTCATCAACAGGTCTGTGGCGCCGGGAATGGTCAGGAGCTTCTGAACGTCAAGATCGGTCTCGACTTCCTCCGGTGCATCCGGAAGACCTTCGTAGAAATGGCCAGGTGTTGCACCGAGTGCGGATGCAATGGCATGAAGGCGTCCGGCGCTAATGCGATTGGTGCCATTTTCGTATTTCTGGAGTTGCTGGAACGATGTTCCCAGCTTGTCGGCCAAGGTTTCTTGACTCATGTTCAATGCCTGTCGGCGCTGTCTGACGCGAATACCGACATAGGTGTCTACTGGGTTGGGTTTCCTTGTAGTCATTGGTCTACCTGCCTGTTCAGTCGGTTGATTGGTCGCTGTAGAGCGCGGAGAGGGCGGCGCGCAGGGCGGTGACTTGCTGTTTCGCCTCGCTTTGTTTTGTGGTCAGATCAGAGATATCTGCAGTGAGCGAAGCTAGTTCGGCATGTTTAACTTCGAGCTGGCCTGTTGCCTCTTTAAGTGCGGTCTCTTGTTGATCCAAAAAGTCCGACATCACTTTTCGGATTTCGGGCGCCGGTTTTCGCGCGGGTTGTCCCGGAGCCAGATTGTAATCCGCACGTCCGAAACGACTATCGCTTTTGGGGAATCCGGATTTTTCGGTTTTCATGTTGGGGTCATGTGCGTTCATCGTCTTCTCCACTTCGGATCGATTTGCGCGAGAATGAAAATTGTCGCTGCATGCGTATCTGGGAACAGCTCTTGAAGCCGAGCGCAGATCAAGAGCGGGTTCTTTCCCTCCCGTTCCCAAAACTCCCGTTCATTCATGGAGTGCTGACGCTGGTGTTGTTCCCACCACAGCGGTAACGAGTACCGATCATCCGGTTTGCGTCCCATGCCGGTCAGGGGTTTGTCGGCTTCATGATCGACGTAACGGATGTGCGCCTGTTGGACACCTTCACCGATGCGCCCTGTCACCACGCATGGGAGCCCGTGGACCCAAGAGGTGTCCATCGTCAGGGATTTTTGGGCAGATATGAGTTTTGTTTAAGGGAGTATCTGGCTCATCTGTTTGTCGATATTAGGCGGCCTGTTTGCGGTGTTGCAAGCGGCGTTGTTCGATGGTGCTTTGTTTGATCCTTTCTCGTTTGCGCAGGATTTGTTCGCCGCGCCCGAAGTAGACGTCAGCGGGTGTGAGGTTCTTCAAGCTCTCGTGATATCGGTGATGATTGTAGTGGCTGATGAACTTGCTTATTTGGGCTTTGAGGTCATCGGGCAGGAAGTAGTTCTCCAGAAGGATCCGGTTTTTCAAGGTCTGATGCCATCTTTCGATCTTGCCCTGCGTTTGGGGGTGGTATGGGGCTCCACGCACATGGTCCATGCCTTTGTCGTCGAGCCAGTCGGCCAGCTCACCGGCGAAGTAACTTGACCCATTGTCCGACAACAGTCTTGGCCGGTGGCGGACACTGGCCTGATTACAGCCTGAAGCCTGTAAGGCCAGTTCCAACGTATCCGTGACATCACTGGCCAACATCGTCGTACACAGCTTCCACGCGATGACATAGCGGCTGTAATCATCAAGGATTGTTGACAGGTAAAACCAACCCCAGCCAATAACCTTCAGATAGGTGAAGTCTGTCTGCCACAGCTCATTGGGCGCTGTGGTCTTGTTCTTGAACTCGTCAGCTGCCTTGACCACGATAAAGGCCGGATTGGTGATGAGGTCATGGGCTTTCAGCAACCGGTAAACACTGGCCTCAGACACGAAGTACTGCTTTGTGTCCGTAAACTGGACAGCCAGCTCCCGAGGTGAGAGTTCCGGTTCTTCCAGGGCCAGATCAATGACCTGTTGGCGGATATCATCGGGGATCCGGTTCCAGACCCGTGCAGGCATGGGGGCCGTGTCCTGCAAGGCATCTATGCCACCGGTTTGATATTTGTCATACCAGACGTAGAAGGTTGACCTTGGAATACCCAGCCGATCCAGCGTCTGTCTGACTGGAAGATGGGACTGCTCCACCAGTCGAATGATTTCAAGTTTCTCGGAGGCGGGATATCTCATTCGTCGTCGACCCCATCCCCGATCATGCTTTTTTTGAGAAGGCGAAGTTCCAGAGCCTGTTCTGCAACCACTTCCTTCAAGTCCCTCGTCTCTTTGCGAAGAGACTTTACTTCATCAGAACTGGCTTCACGAGCTGCGTCCCCAGCAAGCCGTTTCTTGCCCGCTTCCATGAAGTCCTTGGACCAGGAATAATACTGGCTCTGGGCGATACCTTCCTGGCGGCAAAGTTCTGCAATGCTGTCTTCGCCTCGAAGACCAGAAACCACTATGCGGATCTTCTCTTCAGCGGAAAACCGACGGCGGGTCTGGCGTTTGATGTCTTTTACGATCCGATCCGCATCGTCGGTCACTCGGTCCTTCTTTCGTCTCATCATTTGCTCCTGAGTCAGCAATGATGAGCCAAAATCACTCCCTTACGAAATCAAACCAATTTGTCCATTAAGCGCTGACGGAGGACAGTAATGCTGTCCGGCGCAGTTCTCGGGAGGTGGGTCGGCACCAGTCTTCAGGAAACGCGAACTCTGTTCGATGCCAATGGAATGCCGTCCAAAGTCGAAACACAGTTGCGACTGACCCGGTATGTTCCTGGACCTATCAGCACCGAACTCAGAACAGGGCTGTTCTGATGAAGCCGTATTATCTGATCAAGGTGAATGGTGAGAACGTAACTAAAAAGCTCAAGGACTTGGGTCTCACCCTCACGATAACGGATCAGCTAGATAGCCACGCAGATACAGCGCAGATCGACATCACTGATCCGAACATGATCCTGCAACGTCCGGAGACGGGGGCAGAAGTCTATATTGAAGCTGGGTGGGAAGAGCAGGGCGAGCCACGGAAATTTGGGAAGTTCCGCATTGATCAGCGTTCGGTGAATGGGTTTCCCGTCACGATTTCCATCTCAGCCCAGACCATCGACGCCAAATCTGCAGTCAAAGAACAGCGAACCAAGGCGTATCCCAATAAAGACTACCCGACATACGGGGATATCTTTCGCGAGATAGCTTCCCGTAATGGTTGGTCACCTGCGATTGCGGACCGTATCGACAACGAGCCGAACGACTACGAGGCTCAATCGGAAGAAAACGATATCGCCTTTGCCACCCGTCTCAAGGAAAAGCTGGATGCCGGTGTCAGCATCAAGGACGGGCATATGGTGATCAACGACAAGGCCTCTGGCGAGTCCGTTACGGGCAAGAAAATCCCTGCGATCAATGTGGCGTTGGGCGTGAACTTGATCAGTTTTTCAGCGTCGGAAGTCGACAAGCCAAAGTTCTCGAAAGTCGAGGCCTCCTGGTTTGATCGTAACAAGGTCGAGCACAAGTTCCAGTCTTCTGCTGCCAGTGAAGAAGGGCCGACGTTCCACATCCGTCACCCATTCCAAACAGAGGAAGAGGCGAGGCGGGCTGCCAGGTCAAAAGCACGTGAAATTACACGTTCAGAGGGGTCTGCGCGTTTCACAATTAACGGAGATCCGTTCGCGATGGCCGGCGCCGAGGTCGAGGTTTCCGGATTGGGATACGGTGTTTATGGAAAATGGCATGCGGTCCGCGTCGTTCATACCTTTTCCGGATCATCCGCTTACACCACTGAAATCGAGTGTGAAGCCCCGACTGGAGGCGCGAAGAAAGGCCTGGGCGAACAGCCGAAAGTGACAGGCAGTGCATCTACCGCACCCGTCCCTACACCAGAGCCAACCGGCCCAACCTTGGTAGGGAGTGGTCTTCTTGGTGACGGACCAGAGTGATCAGAATGACATCCAGATTCCATACCGGTCCAGACGGTAAAACCCGCTACATCACGTCGGACGGGGATACTGTCGACCACATCGCTTGGAAATTCTATGGCCGCCATCAAGGAACGACTGAATTGATCCTTGAGGCAAATCGGGGACTGGCAAACCGCGGGCTGGTGTTGCCGGCCGGAGTTGAGATCATTCTTCCCGAGGCACCGCCACCCAAGCCAAAACCACTCATCACTCTCTGGTCCTAACGTCGATCAGACACTCCCAAAGGCTCGCTATCGGTGACCGTCCGGCGAAGGCGCTCTGGCGCGACACCGATGCGGCCTGTTACGCTGCCTGAGCAGCGTAACGCCAGGGCAGAAGTTCGTCGAGGCGTGTGATTTTGTGGTCGGCGACTTGACCGAGGACCCAGGTCAGCCAGGCCTGAGGGTCAACACCGTTGAGCTTGGCCGTTTCGATCAGGGTATAAGCGATAGCCATGGCTTTGCCGCCGCCTTGGGAGCCTGAGAACATCCAATTTTTGCGTCCGATGGCGACGGGTTTAACGGCGCGCTCGGCGGTGTTGTTATCCAATTCCAGATGGCCGAGCTCAAGGTATGGGCGTGCTTTCGGCATTCGGCCCAAGGCATAGCGGATGGCCTGCGCGAGTGGTGACTTTCCCGAGATTTTGGGCAATTGCGTCTGCAACCATTCTTCCAAGGCGTCAAAGATCGGTTTTGCCCTAGCCTGCCGGATGGTAGCGCGGTCTTCGGGGGGCATGCCCCTGATCTCTTTCTCGATAGCGTAAAGCTCAGCAATCCGGCGGATGACTTCTTCGGCAATGGCGCTGCCCTGCGAGGAGAAGACATCCACGAACTTGCGTCGTACATGCGCCATGCAGGCCATCTCATCGGCTTTGTCGTCACCGAACACACCGTTGAACCCGGAATATCCATCCGCATGGACCCAGCCCTTGTATCCCGACAAATGAGCAACGGGATGCTCTCCTTTGCGATCCACCGTGAACTGATACCATGCACAGGGTGGCGATTGGCCAGACCAGGCACGCTCATCCCGCACATAGGTCCAGACCCGCGCCGTTTTGGTCTTCTTGTTGCCGGGGGCCAGCATTTTGATGGGCGTATCGTCGGCAAAAAGCGCAGGTCCTTGCCGCACCATCCGTCCGATGGCATCGGCAAGAGGTTCCAGCAGGGCCGTCGAGCGACCAACCCAGTCGGCCATGGTCGAGCGGTCCAGATCGACGCCTTCACGGGCAAAGATCTGGCTCAGGCGATAGAGGGGTAAATGATCGGCATATTTGCTTACCAGAACATGGGCCAACAATCCCGGTCCGGGCCGCCCACGCTCAATGGGGCGCGATGGCAGCGGCGCTTGCACAATCGCCTCGCACCATGAACAGGCTTTGCGGGGCCGGATGATCCGCTTCACCTTGAAGCGTCCCGGCACGTATTCCAACTCTTCGGTGACATCCTCACCCAGGGTGCGCAAGTTGCCACCACAACGACCGCATTCATCACCGGGAGAGAGCTCCTCGTCTTCCCGATCCAGATGATCCGGCAAGGGCTTGCGGCTGTGTTTGCGCTTCGGCTTTGGATCAACTCCCTCCTGCGACGGGGCGGGCTGTTTTGCCTGGTCTTCAGCGGCCTCAACAATCTCGGCGTCCTCGAGCAGATCGAGATTGAGCTGATCCAGACCCTCAGACTTGGAGCCGAACCGATGCCGATTGGCCCCGTGCAACTGGTGTTGAAGCTGCTCGACCTTGAGGCTCAGAGCCTTGACCTCGTCGGCCAGAAGGCGGTTCACCGCCCTCAATTCGGCGGGGTCCTCCGGGGTGATATCAAGGTCCTTCAGCATCTTCGATCTTATATCAGATCAAGGGCGTAAGTTGAATCCCGAGAGGCGCGCAAACGCCAATATATTGGCCTATCCGACGCTCAGGGGCCGCCATGTTTTTTGCGGCATCCGCCAGTCTATGCCTTCAAGCAACATCGACAATTGCGCGGGCGTCACGCTGACCTTACCGTCCTTCGCAGCAGGCCAAACAAACCGGCCCTTCTCAAGGCGCTTGCTGAACAGGCATGCGCCCTGTCGATCCCACCAGATGATCTTCAGCAGATCACCGCGCCGTCCCCGGAACACAAACAGATGTCCAGAATAGGGATCAAGCTCCAGAACCTTCTCCGCCTGAGCCGCCAAAGTGTTGAACCCGCGCCGCATGTCCGTCACCCCGGCAGCCAGCCAAACCCGCGCGTTGGACGGCACGGGGATCACGGCATTAGACCTTCAACCAAAGCCAGCACCGTCGGCAGCGCCGTCGTCCCTTCCACCAATACCCGCCGCCCGTCCGACAGCGTGATATCAACCCGCTGAGCCGACAACGGCATATCCGAGGCAAGCGCCGCGATCTGGTGGCCTGGTGCGGCCTGCGGGCCCTCTATCTCCACTGGTAGAAACGCCGCTCCATCAAGGACGCAATCGCTGTCTTCTGGCGCAAACCGCTCATCACGCAGCCAGTTGTGGATCAGGTTCGCATTCATCGCAGAGCGGCGCGCAACCTGCGCAACCGAAACCCCCGGCACTCTGGCCTGCAAACAGATCGACCGCTTCTCGTCATCCGACCAAAACCGCTTCTTGCTGCCCTTCTTCGTACCCAAAATGTGCCTCACAATGTCCATTAACGAAAATGGACATTATCACCCCACTGCGCTCCCCGTCAGAGCGGGAATACCGAACGCTCACCGCTATCGCGGGCCTTTTTCTTTTCAACAACGAAGGTACGAGCCATGCAAACGGTTAGCGAGCGTGGGTTGGCGGAAATCGCTGGCCATGAAGGAATGGTATTGTCTCCCTACAAGGACAGTGTCGGCGTTTGGACTGTTGGCATCGGTCACACAGCAGGCGCGGGCGCACCAAACCCGGAAGAGGAACGGCGTGTGTTTTCCGTTGGGGAGGTTATGGAGATTTTCGCCCGTGATATCGCTAGGTTCGAAGCTCGGGTCCGAAAGGCTTTTACCCAGCCATTGACACAAGAACAGTTCGATGCGGCGGTATCCTTTGACTTCAATACAGGTGGCATTCACCGGGCAACGTGGGTCAAGCTTTTCAATAAAGGTGATTTGGACGGCGCTCGGAAGTCATTCATGGCATGGCGCAAGCCGACCGAGATCATTCCTCGTCGGAAAAAAGAGCGGAACCTGTTCTTTGACGGAGTTTATTCCGGCGGCGGAAGGGTCAACACATATCCAGCCACACTGGCAGGCAAGGTGTTGTGGTCCAAAGGTACGCGGGTAAGCCTGAATACCGCCACCCGAGTGGCGATCCCGAATCCGAAACCTGTTTCCAAGAGTCGTACCGCTGCTGGTAGCGGTGTCGCTGGAGCAGGGGGCGCCGTTCTCCTCGTCGAACCGGTCCGTGAGTGCATTGCTGTCATTGAAGGACAGAAAGCAGCGCTCAGCAGCGATGACATCACGACACTTGTTGTCGGTGGCATTGTCGTAGCCGGTGCATTGCTCGCCCTTTACGCCCGATTGGATGACGGCGGATACATCGACCGCTGGACGGGGAGGGGATGATGCTCAATCCCATGATGTGGAAACTACTCGCAGCGGCCGCGGTGGTCGCCTTTTTTTTGATTACTGGCGCATACGTCTATGGCCGTATCGATGCTGGCGCTCTGACTGAGGCCGCCGTCGAGCGTGCGCTGGGTGATGCAAAGTCCAACACAGAGGACGCAATCAATGAACTGGCTGAAGAAGCTGACCGCGCTCGCTTGCGCCGTCGGGAGTGCCGTGCTCGTCGGGGGATGTCCTGGTCCTTCGCAAACAACGAGTGCGTCAAAGCCGAAACTCAATCTCAGCGCTAGGCAGATCATCGGGACTGATCTGGTCGGTGCAAAGGGGGCGACCGAGGCAGATCAAGAAAAAATCGACAGCACGGTCGCTGGTCTGTGCGGGACTGGCACTTGGACCACATCGGAATGCAAAAAGCACGAGGAACGATAATGGATATTGAACAACACCTCGGGGCCAAGGTGTCTGTCATGATTGCTGGCTTGATCGGTTCGATTGTCAGCTTGACCTTTATGCGCGACCTCACAGCTGGTCGTGCATTTCTCTACATAGTCACGGGGACGGCCTGCGCGATTTACGGCACACCGATTGTCGTGAAGTGGATGGGGATAACTGAACCCATTGAGAATGGAGCTGCCTTTCTGACCGGGCTGGTCGGAATGAACGTCCTTGCTGGATTGTTCAAGATCAGTGAGCGGTTCCGGCACGAGCCAATCAAAACACTGCATTCTATCAAAGGCGTGCAGCAACCACCCGCGAAGGAAAACAAAGTCAAGGACGGGAAAGATGATTGAGAATGTTATTCTCTGGGCAACGTCCATTATCAACCCAATCGCCGGTACCGTGATGATCTTTGCATTATTTCAAAATGAATGGCTTCGGACCGCACCGCTCTGGCATCGTTTTGGTATGATCCTTTCCGCTGTGGGGCTTTATGGCCAGACCGCCAGAAACTACCTGACAATCACCACCGGTGTGCCGCCAAGGGATATCGAGATGCCCTGGTGGGTTCTGAAGGATTTCGGGTTGGCATTCCTAGCGTTCTATTTTCTGTTTTTGTGTTTGAAGAAACGCAGAATTAGGTGAGGCGGGATAATCCCCGCCTCGTTATTTTCTATTCCGACGTCAACTCCCAGAGTTTCCTCTTCCATTCATTGTCGGCTCGGTTTTTTGCAATTGCTACTTCGACACTGCCGACAATAGGCTCTACCGAAATCACGCCGCGAACCATCCTAAGCGCTCGAATAGTGTCTTCGGCGTCATCCTCTCGCAAATCCGATCCTTGATCTTCTCGACAATGACAGTTGAATAATAACCTCATGGATATCACTCAACTACTCTTAAATCAGCTATTTAGGCTTTAGCGAACCAGACGTCTTCAGTGAGTATCTGACCGTTGTTGGCAGAAGATTGCATCAGAGTCTCGCCGCGCCCGTTCACAACGTCTTTGCGTTGTGTGGAGAGCTGGGTAACACCAGCTTCAGCTGCAGAGCGAAGTTCGCCAGCATCAACCTTGCCGTTAGCGTTTGCATCAACCCAGACACCCATATTGGTCATCTCGCCGTCGGTCAGCTGACCGTCCCCGTTCTGGTCGTAGCTGGCCATCTTCTGGTATCCATCTGAGTAACGACCGCCTTGGTCACCCATCAGAGCGTTGCCGTCGATTTCGCCATTGGCGCCGATCTTAGTCATGTCGACAACAAGGCCATCACCACCTGTGATCCATTCAACTTGCTCCTTAGTGCCGTCGCCGTCCAAGTCGAAAGCAATAGTATCGCCGACGTCATTTGTTGTTCTATTCTTTGCAGTTGAAGACCCCGTTGTCGAAATTTTGCCATCCCCATTCAAATCGACTGCCACGGGACACATTAAAGCCATTGCTGCTAGCCCACCCAGAACAGCAGCCCCGGCGCCTAGCGCTGCGCCGGCGACCAAAGCGCCCTTTGCATGGTGTTTTTCGGTCTTGTGATGTTTTTCAGTCTTGTGATGTTTTTCTGGTTTGTGGTGATTTTCAGTCTTGTGATGTTTTTCAGTCTTGTGATGTTTTTCAGTCTTGTGATGTTTTTCTGGTTTGTGTGAGGGATGAGTATTGCAATCGTGCTTTACGTTCTTTCTCCAGCCATCACCGACCGCCCGCAACGTCCCATATGCGCCGTTCGAAGTCCTTGTGAGAACAAGATAGGGCGCTGCATCTGGAATTTCGGGGATAGAACTATCAGCTATTCGAACGCCTTTAAGCGCTGCGGTTAGTTTTGCAGATAGCTGAGGTTTTCCAACGATACTAACACTTTGTATGGTATTATTTTGAACAAAAATTCTGCTACCAATTTCCCTCGTGTCTGAGGGACCCGACACAATTTTAATTCGGCCTCCAGTCGCCTGGTTAATAATATTAGCCAAATTCATTAATCTATGCCTAGTGAGGGAGTTTTTGTGGCTGACACTATGCCCTTTCAAGTGAGCTTTGAAGTTTTCAGCGCGGTAATCTGTAAGTTGACGATTATAGACGTCTACGTCGTTGACTTTGTTAGTCATAGCTAAACCCCTTTTATGATATTTATATTAAATTTTATATTATTTCATTTAAATCCGTTAACATTACTTACAGTCACTACGTAGTGCTTAGGGTTCAGACACATTCATTACCAGAATGCAACGAGTGTTGCGATGGCTACAGCGGACAGGAAGTTTCTGGCGAGTTTGTCGTAGCGGGTTGCGACCCGGCGGAAATCCTTCAGGCGGCAGAAGGCGTTTTCGATGAGATGGCGGTTCTTGTAGCGTTCGGTATCATAGCGGATGGCGCGTTTACGGTTTGAGCGGCCGGGAATGACCGGGACGATTGCGCGCTGGCGCAGATGTCTGCGCAAGCTGTTGGCATCGTATCCCTTGTCAGCGAGCAGGTACCTTGCTCCCTTCAAGCCTGCCAGCAGATGAGGCGCAACCGGAGTGTCTGCGGCATTGCCGCCAGTCAGCAGGAACGCAAAAGGACGGCCGATCACGTCGGTAAGAGCATGGATTTTGTGGTTTGCCCACCCCGCGACGGCCCGACCGCCTGATTTTTCGCCCCCTTTACCGCCGTGGGCCGAGCGATGCGCCTTGACGTAGGTACTGTCGATGGAGGTGCTTTTGGTCACCGCGCCCGACGTTGCCAGCGTCTCGACCAGATCGGTCCAGAACCGTTTGCGAGACCAGCGGTTGAAGCGGTTGTAGATCGTCGTCGAAGGCCCATAGGCTGACGGGCAATCGCACCAGCGGCATCCCACTTTGAGAACATGGATGATGCCTGAAATCACCCTGCGGTCATCGACCCTGCGAGCGCCCCCTATGTTCCTCGGCAGAAGTGGCTCGATCGTTGCCCATTGCTCATCCGACAGCCAAAACAGATGTCCCATACAAGCCTCCAAATCACATATTTTGGAACCTTGAATCTGATTTGCTACATCAAATCAATGATTTCAATGGGAATTGCCCCCAAGTCATTGTTTCGGAGGTATATTATCTACATATCGCTTATTGTTTTGAATATTTTGGACGCGCGCTTCCGAATTTGTCCGCTCTTTGTGATCAATCAAGTACATATTCTGCGCTTCTTTATTATCCACGATCTCTTTTACTTCCTGTTTAGATATGACTTCTGGGCGGCTTAACCCTAGTTCTCGAGTCAAATCTTGCAACAGATTTCCAAAAATCTCAGCTGTATTAGGCACACTTGATTTTTTGCGTTCGCTCTCGAAAACGTCGTGTGCACTATTGGGCCCAATAAGCATACTTCGCCCCTCCTACAAATCATTCCAACCAATCAAACGATTTGCCTTATATTTAACAGTATGTGAATCAGTGTTATCTACTTAGCAACTCTCAGTGCACTCGGCCCTTGGGAAACCCATTGCAGTTATTGGTTTGGCCCATTAAATAGAATTACTAACTGAAAACAATGACTTCAATGGGTTATGGCCTTAGACCGTAAAATATCCGAATAGACCAATCTGGCCAAAGATGACGAAGTTCTAGCGCCCGATGCTAACTCGTCATCATGATAGGTTCTCGAAATGGTTGATATTTCCAGCACGCCCAGAACACCTCCTCAACCAGCTCCAAACAGTGTTCCAGGATCTGCACCCACGACAGCATCACCACGGTTAGCGCCAATCCCCCAAAACAATAGCCCGGTTCTAAGCCGGTTTGGCAATTTGATCTCCGATTTTCCTTCGAAATACGCGGTCAGCGAGAACTTGCGTAATGCAGTAAACAGAATTTTTCCAGAAGGGTGGCAACAGAGTGTCCCAGGTCCAGCTGGCTCAAGCACCAAGAGCGTTCTAGACAGCCTATTTCCTGAATCGACAGAAACCAAATATCCGCAATCCCAATCAGCAGACCGGAATACGATTAGAACTTTTTACAATGGTTCATCCATTTTCAGGCAATTGCTACAGCAGCATGAATCACCATCGCTTGCTCCGGCGAGGAACCAACCTGTCACCACACGCTCCAGTGCACCAAGCGAAAACCGCGTGCCAACCATTCGGTTCACATACACAGAGCAGCCTCGACCAGCACCCACGCCGCCGGTCTCTTATGAATCCAGTTCCAACTCTTACTCTGTCAGTCTCCCACCTGTTAAGGATAAGGAAGATAGGAGGCAGCCCGTTGAACAAGATGCAGCAACTCCAAAGCTGAGCCGCGAAGTTGGCGTGATCACCGGAGCGGTTGAAGCTGTCCTGACACAGCTGTTTGGAGATGAATTTTTACCTAATCTGATGAGGCGTTTGGTGAAACATCTTGTCAATTTAATCTTTGCCGAGATGAACAAGCCCATGCCCTACGAAAGTGAGTTCCAGGGAAGCGCGGATCAAGGAATGTGCATGCTGCCTAATAGGGTGGAAAAAGATGCAAAAGAAGAAAATACTGACGACAAGGATCCCAATACATCTTCTGATCAGGTTCTAAAATCTCATAATAAAGAGGGCGATGATAAAGAAAAAGAAGTCGTTCCATACGACCCCGAAAAAGTAATATTTGAACCAAATGGTGAAAAGGAAACAGAAATTATATCTAAATATTTCGATGAAATCTATAATTCAGACCCAGATTTCAGACGCTTAATTCTGACGCAAACTCAACACAAAAATATAACAATATCTGTTTCTGATCTAAGCGAATACGATAAGAATGGGAAAATACGTTTTGGAGATGCTGAGTTAGGAGGAGACAACATTAGACTAGATAAAAGGCTTTTTGATAAGCAGCCAGATTTTATCAAACATGTTCTTGCTCATGAATTACTCCATCTTGAGGACAAAATACAGCATGAAGAAGAAGAATCTCAAACGCCAGAATTTGAAACTGAGACTAAGTTACTTACAAATGGGCAAGACGATGATCGAGCGCTTCTGAAACCTCAGTAGAGCCGCCGAATTTGGGCAACCCCACCCAACTCACCGCAATCATGAGTGGTTTCAGCGAAGGCATAGCCGTAGTGCGCCAAGATTGCTTGGATTTTGTCGAGTAACTGACGGCCACGAGTGGCAATCCTCGGAACGTTTTCAAACAGGACGAACTCCACCGGATCATCCTTGTACGCTTCCATGGCGAGCCAGACGGCTCGAAGGGTCAGCTCATTCAATGCCTGGTATTTCAGGTTTCGGGATTGTTTCTCCGATAACAGGCCAGAAAACCCCTTGCATGGTGCCGAGATCTCCCGAATTGAACCCGGTCGAGAACCTCTGGCAGTTCATGCGGGACAACTGGCTGTCAAATCGGCTCTTCAAATCCTACGAACAAGTCGTCGATATCTGCTGCCGGGCATGGAACAGGTTAACCGACCAGCCATGGACAATCATGTCCATCGGACTACGAGATTGGGCTCATCGGTTCTGAATTAGGCTGGTTGGTATTAGGCGCCAACGCACTACTGCGTCCACCGAGGGATACGGGCCGCGTTGGACAATCTCGATCAACGCACGCCGCTGCTGCTCGTCAAGTTTGGAGGGGCGACCGGCCTTGGGCGCATCCTTCAAACCATCGGGACCAGATGCATTGAAACGCAACACCCAATCCCTAATAATCTGAAGCGTCACACCGCCCGTGCGGGCCGCGTCCGTACGGCTCCCGCCATCATAGATAACGGCCAGTGAAAGTAAGCGGCGTGTCTGCTTGGCATCCCGGCAATGTTTCGCCAACTGGCGAAGGTCGCATCCGTCAAAGTCATTCCGAAGCGAAATCGCGGCTCCCATGGCAAACTCCTCTCGTTTGCCATCTGGAATCATATTCGCGCCAAAACGGAAAGCCTAAATATGAGTCACTTCATCTGACGGTTGGTATCAAGGGCGGTGAGCGTTCGGTATTCCCGCTCTGACGGGGAGCGCAGTGGGGTGATAATGTCCATTTTCGTTAATGGACATTGTGAGGCACATTTTGGGTACGAAGAAGGGCAGCAAGAAGCGGTTTTGGTCGGATGACGAGAAGCGGTCGATCTGTTTGCAGGCCAGAGTGCCGGGGGTTTCGGTTGCGCAGGTTGCGCGCCGCTCTGCGATGAATGCGAACCTGATCCACAACTGGCTGCGTGATGAGCGGTTTGCGCCAGAAGACAGCGATTGCGTCCTTGATGGAGCGGCGTTTCTACCAGTGGAGATAGAGGGCCCGCAGGCCGCACCAGGCCACCAGATCGCGGCGCTTGCCTCGGATATGCCGTTGTCGGCTCAGCGGGTTGATATCACGCTGTCGGACGGGCGGCGGGTATTGGTGGAAGGGACGACGGCGCTGCCGACGGTGCTGGCTTTGGTTGAAGGTCTAATGCCGTGATCCCCGTGCCGTCCAACGCGCGGGTTTGGCTGGCTGCCGGGGTGACGGACATGCGGCGCGGGTTCAACACTTTGGCGGCTCAGGCGGAGAAGGTTCTGGAGCTTGATCCCTATTCTGGACATCTGTTTGTGTTCCGGGGACGGCGCGGTGATCTGCTGAAGATCATCTGGTGGGATCGACAGGGCGCATGCCTGTTCAGCAAGCGCCTTGAGAAGGGCCGGTTTGTTTGGCCTGCTGCGAAGGACGGTAAGGTCAGCGTGACGCCCGCGCAATTGTCGATGTTGCTTGAAGGCATAGACTGGCGGATGCCGCAAAAAACATGGCGGCCCCTGAGCGTCGGATAGGCCAATATATTGGCGTTTGCGCGCCTCTCGGGATTCAACTTACGCCCTTGATCTGATATAAGATCGAAGATGCTGAAGGACCTTGATATCACCCCGGAGGACCCCGCCGAATTGAGGGCGGTGAACCGCCTTCTGGCCGACGAGGTCAAGGCTCTGAGCCTCAAGGTCGAGCAGCTTCAACACCAGTTGCACGGGGCCAATCGGCATCGGTTCGGCTCCAAGTCTGAGGGTCTGGATCAGCTCAATCTCGATCTGCTCGAGGACGCCGAGATTGTTGAGGCCGCTGAAGACCAGGCAAAACAGCCCGCCCCGTCGCAGGAGGGAGTTGATCCAAAGCCGAAGCGCAAACACAGCCGCAAGCCCTTGCCGGATCATCTGGATCGGGAAGACGAGGAGCTCTCTCCCGGTGATGAATGCGGTCGTTGTGGTGGCAACTTGCGCACCCTGGGTGAGGATGTCACCGAAGAGTTGGAATACGTGCCGGGACGCTTCAAGGTGAAGCGGATCATCCGGCCCCGCAAAGCCTGTTCATGGTGCGAGGCGATTGTGCAAGCGCCGCTGCCATCGCGCCCCATTGAGCGTGGGCGGCCCGGACCGGGATTGTTGGCCCATGTTCTGGTAAGCAAATATGCCGATCATTTACCCCTCTATCGCCTGAGCCAGATCTTTGCCCGTGAAGGCGTCGATCTGGACCGCTCGACCATGGCCGACTGGGTTGGTCGCTCGACGGCCCTGCTGGAACCTCTTGCCGATGCCATCGGACGGATGGTGCGGCAAGGACCTGCGCTTTTTGCCGACGATACGCCCATCAAAATGCTGGCCCCCGGCAACAAGAAGACCAAAACGGCGCGGGTCTGGACCTATGTGCGGGATGAGCGTGCCTGGTCTGGCCAATCGCCACCCTGTGCATGGTATCAGTTCACGGTGGATCGCAAAGGAGAGCATCCCGTTGCTCATTTGTCGGGATACAAGGGCTGGGTCCATGCGGATGGATATTCCGGGTTCAACGGTGTGTTCGGTGACGACAAAGCCGATGAGATGGCCTGCATGGCGCATGTACGACGCAAGTTCGTGGATGTCTTCTCCTCGCAGGGCAGCGCCATTGCCGAAGAAGTCATCCGCCGGATTGCTGAGCTTTACGCTATCGAGAAAGAGATCAGGGGCATGCCCCCCGAAGACCGCGCTACCATCCGGCAGGCTAGGGCAAAACCGATCTTTGACGCCTTGGAAGAATGGTTGCAGACGCAATTGCCCAAAATCTCGGGAAAGTCACCACTCGCGCAGGCCATCCGCTATGCCTTGGGCCGAATGCCGAAAGCACGCCCATACCTTGAGCTCGGCCATCTGGAATTGGATAACAACACCGCCGAGCGCGCCGTTAAACCCGTCGCCATCGGACGCAAAAATTGGATGTTCTCAGGCTCCCAAGGCGGCGGCAAAGCCATGGCTATCGCTTATACCCTGATCGAAACGGCCAAGCTCAACGGTGTTGACCCTCAGGCCTGGCTGACCTGGGTCCTCGGTCAAGTCGCCGACCACAAAATCACACGCCTCGACGAACTTCTGCCCTGGCGTTACGCTGCTCAGGCAGCGTAACAGGCCGCATCGGTGTCGCGCCAGAGCGCCTTCGCCGGACGGTCACCTGCGGATTGTGTCTTCAGCTATTTGAAGAGCCAGCTGCGCGGCGCCGTATAACTCTGGTGCTGCTGCGATCAAGTAGGAGTTGCAAACCGCTTCGATCGAAGAGCGACAGTGAATGAGAAAATCAAAACCGATATTGACTTCGGCGATTTTGTGTCCAACGCTTCCTCGAATATCCGGAGAGCCTTTTACGACATGCCAAGGCCCAGGCGTCCATTTGGGTTGCGCGGTCATCGTATATCTCCTGTTGTCGGGTACTCGTTATGCAGAACGCCATCGAGCAGGCGGCCTGCTACCTTCTTTCCCACCTTCTGAAACACGGCGTGTTCCTGTCCTTCATTGATGAATGAAAGGCCATCGTCCCATTTGGGATCGTTATCTATGTCGGAGGGGAATAGGACGTGTTGGTCTTCGGACTTGCCGTTTTGCGATTTCCAGCAGGGATCATATTCCGGTTCCCACGGTAGCCAATCGCCCCACTGCTTCACCAAAAATGGAACACCAGCGGCGGCGCATTGGTCCCGGATTGACCGGACCCAGTCAGGGTGCATCGGTCTGCCACCTTTGCCGGTTTCACCGCCGACTATGACCCATGAGAGATAGCCGCATAAGTCGACGTAGGTACGGCCATTCGCTGTGGCACATTTGTCGGTCGCCCAGGTAACTGAACCCTCTGGCATCCAAATTTTGCCGCACAATGCATCCTGGTAGCTCGGTGCGTTCCCAATTGGGCACCCATAAGGGATCGAGGTTAGATCGACAGGGCCGAGCAGGGGTTCAACCGACACAAAGCGCACCGGTGCTGGTAGCTCCAATAAACGCGGTATCCGCCGATCCGCTTCCACCTGGTTCTCAACCGTTGTCCCGATCCAAGCATTTGACGGCCAGTCCTCTATGAGGTCGGGATAAAGCTTCGCGATGTTCTGCGGTCGCTTGGTCAGAAGCAGGAAGTCCAGATTGGTGTACTGGCGGATATCCTCGACCAGTTGACGGCGCCATTCCGGATCAATGGATTTGTGGTTGTCGCCAATGTCGGCGAGGCTGGCACAGAAGACGCGGTATCGAACGCCAAGTTCTTTGGCCTTCTTGTCCCATTTCTGCAGGTTGGATCGGGTCTTCGTCCGCTTCCGCGCCGCATGCGGTCCCCAGCCTTCCGCCCATTTTCGGTGGTTGTTTTGTGTCTCTGCATAACAGTGGTCACAGGCGGGACTGACCTTTGTAAAGCCAATCCATGGGTTGTACGTAAAATGCGCCCATTCAATTGAGGTCTCAGCCATTGATCTCCTCCAGCGCTTCAGTACGGGCTTGGTTCAATTCCGACATTTGCTCGTCAGAGCCACCGGCATCTGGATGATGTTTCTTGGCGAGCTGTCGATATGCTTCTTCAATGATCGACTTGTCGGGGGTGGTTCCTGGGCCGATGTTCAGCGCCATACGCCAGTGTACTTTTTTACCGCTGGAGGGAAGGGCCCTGAAGCCGGCGAAGGATGCACGGACGATATTCAGGCCACCGTGGCGTAGTTCAGTGCGACGGGCTTCGATGATGTGGTAGATCGCCTGTACGTTGTCCTGAACGTCGCAGTACCGATCGACAGCGATGCAGACAGACAAGCCATCCCACTGAAACCAAATCGCTACACCCGGATCGGCAGGGTTGTTGGCGCCGAGTGTGACATTTGAGCAAATCACAACATTTGCCACGCCCTTCGAGCTGTCCTCACTGAACAGTCTGAGGGCATTCTTCACGTTGCTCATTGCCTTATTCAGATTCGTATTGAACCGAGAGGCTGTGGGCTTGGCCGTGCGTGGGAGAGTTTCGGGCCATGACAACGGGAATGCGGTTGGTGGGGCGTATCCATTTTTCATATTGCCTCATTTCTCGGCGGATGTTTTAGCCGGGTTGAAGGCAACGCTATTGAAAAGTGATATGTCGATGTTGACCTAAGTTCGCCATGAAACTGCCAGGAAACCACGGAACATTTCGCGATTTTCTAACTTTGTTCCAAAAGCAAAATGGCTGTATGTCGCCATGCATTATAATGAGTAGGTCGTTTACACCGAGGATGTCGGGAGTTCGAGTCTCTCACCGCCCACCATTCCCTCCGAACATTGTTATGTGCGTTCAGCCGGTTTTTCCGGTATGGGAAGACGCGATTTCAAAACTCATTTGAGGCCGGCGCTGACCGCCAGACTGACCAGATGAGGTAGGTTGCGGGCGCGGAATTTTCGTTACAAATCAGCAATGCGATGTTCGACCGATTTTGGCGAGAGGTTCAGCGCCTCGGCAATCTCCCGCGCTGTTTGTCCCTGCAAGACCAAAGACAGCACATCGTGCTCCCTGTTGGTTACCAGCGCAGAGGCATCGGTTGCAGGTAGGATGAGACGAGGGTGGAATAAAACGACTGCCCAGCGAGCTCTCAGAGCCTCTGTGCGCTCTGGTAGGATCAATCTATCATAAACGACATGAGATCCGTCCATGCTTGAATTGATCCGCTCGTAACACGTTTCTTTTTTGTCTCTGGCTGCGCAATACGCGTCCAGCATATTGTCCTTGATAAATTCGATGTCCTCGTGGTCGCCGAGGCGAAATGGTTTGTCGGCTCCTATGAGCGTCTTCAGCACGACCCGGTGCATGACAAAATCCAATGGATCTTCATGCTCGAGGGAAAGGTAGTGGAGATTCATGCCTGGCAAAGACGCCAGTTCGCGGTATCGTTCCGCGTCATCTGCCGCTGTTTCGACAGCGTCCAGCGGGGTGTTCTTCCAAATACCAACAGCTTCTTTGGCAAGTTCAGCAAATGTTTTCGCCATTAAGGCACCTAGACTTCAAACAGACTCCTCTTCGGCTTCGGTTAAACAGGCTTAAAAGTATCGAAGCGCGAAGAATCTCTTAGTACAACCATATACCCGCACGATACGGGATTACTACCGTACAAATGTAGTGGGGATGGTTCAATTTCAATCAGACCGCGCCTTCTACTAAAGCTGTACGTAAAAAATTGTAGAGCATTCGAATGAAGGAGTGATCGCTTGGTTCTGGCAACATTGTTCGAAACATGAGATCGGGCGCCCCCATCAAATCCAAAGGCAGTGTCCGATGGGGAGCAATGATGTGCGTCACACTGATGGTTTCTGCATATTTGATGGCGCTCTTTATCCACAGTACCAAGGGCAGAAATCTGCGTCGCTAACCCAAGGGATTTCCGGATAATTATAAAAACGTCACATTAGCGCCTTGTGAGTGCTTGACTTCCAAATCGTGCCGCCGTACATCAGCGCCACTTCGCAGCGACAACTCAGTCGCTCACCGAAGCGGGTGTAGCTCAGTTGGTTAGAGTGCCGGCCTGTCACGCCGGAGGTCGCGGGTTCGAGCCCCGTCACTCGCGCCACTTCCCTTGAGCAGGAAGTTGGCGTTATTCCGTGAATGTGCGGGTGTAGCTCAGTTGGTTAGAGTGCCGGCCTGTCACGCCGGAGGTCGCGGGTTCGAGCCCCGTCACTCGCGCCACTCACGGAACACCGTCTATCTATCTTTGATATCGATAAAGTCTGCAGCGCCTTGTGCGCATGTGGATTTTTTTTCGTTTAACTCCAATATAACCGCGCTACTGTGCAATCTAGTGATTCTCTCGAGGATGCGTGCGACAGATTGGCAGCTGTCATTGCGCGATTATGTTTCCGCTCTACAACTGTCGGAAACGCCAGCATATTGCCGCTGTCTGCTAATCTTCTGGCAAACATGGCAATTGTTAGATTGGCTAGGGGTCTTGCGTTGCACCTATACGTATTATAAGCGTGCCTTCGCATGTCGGCTTTAACCAAGCTGACCGGTTCCAAGGTTGCTGCAAGGTAGCGCAGAGGGAAAACGCCTTGGCCCCAAGCTCTTCTTCAGAGCTGGTACATATGCAAGGACGCGAAAGACATGGAAGAACTGCTCCGGGACTATATCCCGATCGTCGTGTTCATCGGCATATCGCTGGTGATCGGTCTGGCCTTGTTGATTTCGCCCTTCATTGTTGCCTACAAAAATCCGGATCCGGAAAAACTCTCGGCCTACGAGTGTGGCTTTAATGCGTTTGATGACGCGCGCATGAAGTTTGATGTGCGGTTCTATCTGGTCGCTATTCTCTTCATTATTTTCGATCTTGAGGTCGCGTTTCTGTTCCCCTGGGCAGTGGTGTTCGGTGATCTGGGCTGGTACGGCTTTTGGTCGATGATGGTGTTTCTTGGTGTTCTAACCATTGGATTTGCCTACGAATGGAAAAAGGGAGCATTGGAATGGGATTGACCCAGACTTCCAAGCCTTTGATCGCCGAGCAGCCGAAGGGCATTATCGACCCTAATACCGGCAAGCCTGTTGGCGCTGACGATCCATTCTTTCTTGAGGTCAATGATCAGCTCGCTGACAAGGGCTTTCTGGTCACCTCCACCGACAATCTGATCCAGTGGGCGCGCACGGGATCGTTGATGTGGATGACATTTGGTCTGGCCTGTTGCGCTGTTGAGATGATGCAGATGTCCATGCCGCGATACGATGTTGAGCGGTTTGGTTTTGCGCCTCGCGCATCGCCGCGCCAATCTGACGTGATGATTGTTGCGGGCACACTGACCAACAAAATGGCTCCGGCCCTTCGCAAGGTCTACGACCAGATGCCAGAGCCACGTTATGTGATTTCGATGGGGTCCTGCGCCAATGGTGGCGGGTATTACCATTACTCCTATTCGGTGGTTCGTGGTTGTGATCGCGTAGTGCCAGTCGATATCTATGTTCCAGGTTGTCCTCCAACAGCAGAGGCGCTCCTTTACGGTGTGCTGATGCTGCAGAAGAAGATCCGCCGCACAGGCACAATCGAGCGCTGACAGCGCTCGGACAACCTAGACGACTGTAGGGCAGGGGCGTCCGCTACCTGTTCTGGCTCCAACGGAGTGAGGGAAGAAAATGGATGAAGCGCTGAAGGAACTTGCGGAACATATTTCGCTTGGACTTGGCGACTCCGTTTTGTCCACAAAGGTGGACTATGGCGAGCTTACGATCTCGGTTGCGGCGTCCGACATTCTCGATGTCGTGCGGTATCTGCGCGACAACAGTGCCTGCAAGTTCGTCAACCTGACTGATGTGTGCGGTGTTGATTGGCCAGCGCGCGAGAAGCGCTTTGATGTCGTCTATCACTTCCTGTCACCGTTCCAGAATCAGCGCATTCGCGTAAAGGTGATGACGGACGAAGACACACCGGTGCCGTCCATCACACCAATCTTTCCCGGTGCTGAGTGGTTTGAGCGGGAAGCCTACGATATGTACGGCATCTTGTTCTCGGGACACCCTGACCTTCGCCGCATCCTGACGGACTATGGTTTCGACGGCCATCCGCTGCGCAAGGATTTCCCGCTCACGGGCTTTGTGGAAGTCCGGTATGACGATGAGAAAAAGCGCGTGGTTTACGAGCCGGTGCGGCTCAATCAGGAATTCCGCAATTTTGATTTCCTCTCGCCATGGGAAGGCACGGATTACGTGCTGACGGGCGATGAGAAAGCAACCACGAATTAAGGCGGAATTGGTTTATGGCTGAAGCTCAAGTTCGTAACTTCAATATCAACTTTGGTCCGCAGCATCCGGCTGCGCACGGTGTTTTGCGCCTTGTGTTGGAGCTGGACGGCGAAGTTGTGACCCGCGTTGACCCGCATATCGGGCTTTTGCACCGTGGCACTGAAAAGCTGATTGAGCACAAGACCTACCTGCAGGCCGTGCCGTATTTCGACCGGCTCGACTACGTTGCTCCAATGAACCAGGAACATGCCTACGCCCTTGCAGTGGAGCGTATGCTTGGCATTGAAGTGCCGATGCGCGGTCAGTTGATCCGTGTACTATATTCAGAGATCGGGCGGCTTTTGTCGCACCTTTTGAACATCACGACTCAAGCTTTGGACGTAGGTGCGTTGACCCCGCCGTTGTGGGGCTTTGAACCGCGTGAAGAATTGATGGTGTTTTACGAGCGCGCTTGCGGTGCCCGGATGCACGCAGCCTATGTACGCCCCGGCGGTGTGCATCAGGATCTGCCGCGTGATCTTTTGGATGACATTTGGGACTTTTGCGACCCGTTCCTGCAAACGCTGGATGATATTGAAGGCCTTCTGACCAACAACCGCATCTTCAAGCAACGGAACGTTGATATCGGCGTTGTTTCGCTTGATGATGCATGGGCGTGGGGGTTCTCCGGTGTCATGGTGCGTGGCTCAGGCGCTGCGTGGGATCTCCGCAAATCACAACCTTATGAATGTTATGCCGATCTCGATTTTGACATCCCGATTGGCAAGAATGGTGACTGCTACGACCGGTATCTGATCCGTATGGAAGAAATGCGTCAGTCCGTTCGCATTATGAAACAGTGCCTTGAGAAATTGACGATTGAAAACGGTCCGGTGTCCTCCGCCGACGGCAAGATCGTTCCGCCGAAACGCGGCGAGATGAAGCGCTCAATGGAATCGCTGATTCACCACTTCAAGCTTTACACCGAGGGCTACCATGTCCCGGCTGGCGAAGTTTATGCAGCCGTTGAAGCGCCGAAGGGCGAGTTCGGGGTTTATCTGGTGTCTGATGGCACCAACAAGCCCTATCGCTGCAAAATCAAGGCACCCGGCTACGCACACCTGTCAGCAATGGACTTCGTGTGCAATGGACACCAGCTGGCCGACGTTTCAGCTGTGCTCGGGTCAATGGATATCGTGTTCGGCGAGGTGGACCGCTAGGCGCGGCTCTCGCTGATCATTTTAGAATTCGTCGGGTACGGTAGTAACTGGCCTGAAGAGGAAACAAACGGGGTATAGACCATGGCGGTGCGCAGACTTGCCGCGGAACAACCTGAATGCTTTGAGTTCACGCCAGACAATCTGGCTTGGGCGAAGAAGCTGATTGACCGCTATCCGGCTGGCCGTCAGGCGTCCGCCGTTATCCCCCTGTTGTGGCGCGCTCAGGAACAACATGATGGCTGGGTGTGTGAACCTGCGATCCGTTACATCGCCGACATGCTCGATATTCCGCACATTCGTGTTCTGGAAGTCGCAACATTCTACACGATGTTTCAACTGCAGCCGGTTGGCAGCAAGGCGCACATTCAGGTGTGCGGGACGACCCCATGCCAGCTGCGCGGCTCGGAAGACCTGATCAAGATCTGCAAGAGCCGCATTGCAAAACATATGCACGAAATCTCGGAAGACGGCATGTTTTCATGGGAAGAGGTTGAGTGTCTTGGGGCCTGTGTCAACGCTCCAATGGTTCAGATTTTCAAGGATACCTATGAAGATCTCACGCCTGATAGCTTCAACCAGTTGATCGATGACATTGCTGAGGGCAAGGAAGTCATGCCTGGGCCGCAAAACGGTCGCCGTTTTTCCATGCCGGAAGGTGGTCAGACATCGCTCACCGAAGTCAACGACAACTCAAAAGGTGAATTGCCTGTTGCTCATCTAATCGATGGCTCTGAAAGAGCCTCACACGCTTTTGCTGGTCCGTCCATTAACTCAGGCGGAAATGATTTTGATGGCGTGCCTACACCGGCTGAAGACGCCGTTGCCAAGGTGACAGCCGCTTTTGCCGCCAAGCAATCGGGTGCAGATGCGGCAAAGAGCGAAGACACTCCTGCCAAGGCTGCGCCGGCCAAAACAGCACCGAAGAACGAGCCTGCCAAGTCAAAAGCTGCTGCGAAAGACACTGAAAAGTCAGAAGCCAAGACCGGCGCAGCGCCGAAAACAGACAAGGCTGAGATTGTGGAAGCAACCACTTCAGCTAATGCAGGGAAGTCTGTGAAGGCAAAGCCTGCAAAGGCGGAAGCCAAATCAACTTCCAAAACGGCACCGGCGAAGAAAGCTGCGTCCAAGTCGAAGTCGAAAGCAGCTGAGGACCAAGCTGGTTCCACAGACACTTCGGGCGAGGTCGCTGAGGCTGCGCCGGAGCAGTTGAAGGAAGCGCGCGGCGGCAAGGCCGACGATCTCAAGCAGCTCAAGGGCGTTGGTCCGAAACTGGAAGGTGTTTTGTACGAGTTGGGTTTCTTCCATTTCGATCAGATCGCCGCCTGGACGGCAGCCGAAGTCGCTTGGGTCGATACAAGGTTGAAGTTCAAAGGCCGGATCGAGCGGGATGGTTGGATCGAACAAGCGAAAATTCTGGCAGAAGGCGGAGAGACCGAGTTCTCGAAGCGTTCGAGCAAAGGCGCATCGTCGCCGTCAAAGAAACGCTGAGTTAGGGGGAAGGGATGCTGAAAGATCAGGATCGGATCTTCACCAACATCTACGGTCTGAACGACTGGGGTCTCGAAGGCGCGAAGAAACGCGGCCAATGGGATGACACCAAGGCGCTTTTGGACAAAGGGCGCGACTGGATCATAGACGAGATGAAGGCGTCCGGCCTTCGTGGGCGCGGTGGCGCGGGCTTCCCAACTGGCTTGAAGTGGTCCTTCATGCCCAAGGAGAGCGATGGCCGCCCGGCTTATCTTGTCGTCAATGCCGATGAATCAGAACCGGGCACCTGTAAGGACCGCGAGATCCTGCGTCATGACCCGCACACGCTGGTCGAGGGGTGCCTTGTCGCAGGCTTCGCCATGGGCGCAATCGCAGCCTATATCTATGTCCGCGGCGAGTTTATTCGCGAGCGTGAGCGTCTTCAGGCGGCAATCGACCAAGCCTACGATGCTGGCTTGATCGGCAAGAACAATAAGAACGGCTATGATTTCGATATATACGTTCACCATGGCGCTGGGGCGTATATCTGCGGTGAGGAAACCGCACTTCTGGAAAGCCTTGAGGGCAAGAAGGGGCAGCCTCGCTTAAAACCGCCATTCCCTGCCAACGTCGGTCTCTATGGATGTCCGACAACCGTAAACAATGTGGAATCGATTGCCGTTGCGCCAACCATCCTGCGTCGCGGTGGCGCTTGGTTTGCAGGACTAGGCAAACCGAACAACACCGGCACAAAGCTGTTCTGCATTTCCGGGCATGTCAACCAGCCGTGTACGGTCGAAGAAGAGCTTGGAATTCCTTTCCGCGAACTGATTGATCGCCATTGTGGCGGAATTCGTGGTGGTTGGGACAATTTCCTAGCGGTGATTCCGGGTGGCTCATCAGTGCCCTGTTTGACGGCTGAACAGCTAAAGATGTGCCGATGGATTTCGATTCATTGCGCGGCCTTGGCTCCGGTCTTGGAACCGCTGCAGTGATTGTCATGGACAAATCCACAGATATGATCAAGGCGATTGCGCGTCTTGCATATTTCTACAAGCACGAGAGCTGCGGACAGTGCACACCATGTCGGGAAGGCACCGGCTGGATGTGGCGCGTGATGGAACGAATGGTGAAGGGCGAGTCGTCTTATGAAGAGATCGACATGCTGTTCAAAGTCACCAAGCAGGTAGAAGGTCATACGATCTGTGCGCTAGGCGATGCGGCAGCTTGGCCTATTCAGGGTTTGATCCGGAATTTCCGCCCGCTGATCGAACAACGCATTGACGACTATGTTGCCAAGACAAAAGCGCCCAAGGCGCCTTTGATCGCGGCTGAATAAGCGGAACGGGGTTTGGAGAGCAGGCGATGACAAAACTGATCATCGACGGCAACGAAGTTGAGGTTCCGGCTGAGTACACATTGCTTCAGGCATGTGAGGAAGCTGGCGCCGAGGTTCCGCGCTTTTGTTATCACGACCGGCTATCAATCGCCGGTAACTGCCGCATGTGCCTTGTTGAGGTAAAGGGCGGACCGCCAAAACCGATGGCTTCTTGTGCCATGTCGGTCAAGGATTTGCGTCCTGGACCAAACGGTGAGCCTCCCGTCGTTGAAACCAAAAGCCCGATGGTCAAAAAGGCGCGGGAAGGGGTGATGGAGTTCCTGCTCATCAATCATCCGCTGGACTGCCCGATTTGCGATCAGGGTGGTGAATGCGACCTTCAGGATCAGGCCATGGCCTATGGTGTTGATGGAACACGCTTTCACGAAAACAAACGCGCTGTTGAGAACAAGCAGATCGGTCCTTTGATCAAGACGATCATGACGCGTTGCATCCACTGTACGCGGTGCGTCCGCTTTACGACGGAAGTGGCAGGCGTCACCGACATGGGCCTGATTGGCCGAGGTGAAGATGCCGAGATCACCACGTATTTGGAAGCAGCGCTGTCTTCTGAATTGCAGGGCAATGTCGCGGACCTTTGCCCGGTCGGTGCCCTGACGCACAAACCCTATGAGTTTCATGCACGCCCATGGGAGCTGACAAAAACCGAATCTGTAGATGTTATGGACGGTGTCGGATCTGCGATCCGGGTTGATACGCGGGGCCGGGAGGTCATGCGTGTGATGCCGCGTTTGAACGATGCAGTGAACGAAGAGTGGATCTCCGACAAGAGCCGCTACATCTACGATGGCTTGAAAACTCAGCGCCTTGATCGCCCTTACGCGAAAAAAGACGGCAAGCTGCAGCCGGTCTCTTGGGCCGAAGCCTTTCAGGTCATTGCCGGTAAAGTGAAGGCGTCTTCCACCGACAAGGTCGGCGCTCTTGCCGGGCAATTGTCTGGCGTTGAGGACATGTTTGCGCTGAAGAGCCTGATGGACAAACTCGGTGTCGCCAATATCGATGCCCGGTTCCCTGGCTCTCCGCTTGATCCAAAGAACGGTCGATCCAGCTATATTTTCAATTCTACAATCGCCGGAATTGAAGAAGCCGACGAAATCATTTTGGTCGGAACCAACCCCCGCGTTGAGGCGGCGGTCATGAATGCCCGCATTCGCAAGCAGTGGGTGCGCGGCGGGCTGGAAGTGATTGTGGTTGGCGAAAACGCTGAACTGACCTACGGCACGACCTACGCTGGTGCTGGCCCGGAAAGCCTGAAAACGATTCTTGATGGCTCAACTGATGCCAAGAACCCGATGATCATTGTTGGTCAAGGCGCATTGAACCGCGAGGACGGCGCCGAAGTGCTGGCACTTTGCACTGCAATCGCAAAGAAGCGCGGCGCCATCCGCGACGACTGGAATGGCTTCAACGTTTTGCACAGTGAAGCAGCTCTGGTTGGCGCGCTGGATATCGGCTTTGTGCCAGGCGAAGGTGGTAAATCAACCGGCGAGATGCTTGAGCCGGGAGCTATGGATGTTCTCTTCCTTCTCGGCGTCGATGAGGTCGATGTTCCAGAAGGCGCTTTTGTTATCTATCAAGGGACGCATGGGGATCGTGGTGCGCACCGGGCAGACGTCATCCTGCCAGCAGCGGCTTATACCGAAAAATCTGCACTTTACGTGAATACCGAAGGCCGCGTCCAACTGGCTGATCGCGCAGCATTTCCTCCAGGTGAAGCCCGCGAGGATTGGGCTATCCTGCGGGCCTTGTCCGCAGTACTCGATCAAAAGCTTGAATTTGATTCGCTTTCAGAACTGCGGTCCAAGCTCTTCGAAGCGCATCCGCATCTGTCATCCATCGACATGGTTCAGGCTGGAACGACGGAAGATCTGGACACGCTGGCAAGCGCAGCTGGCAAGGGCGCGGTGTCCTCCGCAGGCTTTGCCAACATCATTCGCGATTTTTATCTGACAAACCCGATTGCACGCGCCTCCAATGTGATGGCTGAGTGTTCGGCGCTGGCCCAATCCCGGTCAGCGGAAGCAGCAGAATAGGGGCTGAGGATCCGATATGGAGTTCATGAACACATACGGTTGGCCGCTGCTTTGGATGGTGCTTCAGAGCGTCGTTCTTCTGGTTACGCTGCTTTTGGTCATTGCCTACATTCTCTATGCGGACCGTAAGATCTGGGCAGCTGTTCAAATCCGCCGTGGCCCGAATGTTGTAGGGCCATGGGGACTGTTCCAGAGTTTCGCAGACCTTTTGAAGTTTGTGCTCAAAGAGCCGGTTATCCCGTCCGGGGCGAACAAACCGCTTTTCCTGCTTGCTCCGCTGATCACCGTTCTTCTTGCCTTGTCTGCCTGGGCCGTTATACCAGTGGCCGAAGGCTGGGTGATTGCCGACATTAACGTTGGCATCCTCTATATCTTCGCCATTTCATCGCTTTCGGTCTATGGCATCATTATTGGTGGATGGGCGTCCAACTCCAAGTATCCATTCCTGTCCGCGCTTCGCTCTGCAGCGCAGATGGTTTCTTATGAAGTTTCCATCGGTTTCGTGATCGTGACTGTCCTGCTTTGCGCAGGCTCCTTGAACCTCACCGAAATCGTGAAGTCTCAGCAGACGGGCCTTGCCACCATGATAGGTGTGCCGTGGTTGTCATTCCTGAACTGGTACTGGCTGCCATTGTTCCCGATGTTTGTGGTGTTCTTCATCTCCGCATTGGCTGAAACCAATCGTCCGCCGTTCGATCTTCCAGAAGCAGAATCTGAACTGGTTGCCGGCTTCATGGTGGAATATGGCTCCACGCCGTACATGATGTTCATGCTTGGTGAATATGTGGCCATCGCCCTGATGTGCGGCTTGATGACTATCATGTTCATGGGTGGCTGGCTGCCTCCGTTTGATTTCGCACCGTTTACATGGGTGCCGGGCATTGTCTGGTTCTCACTCAAGGCGTTCCTGGTGTTCTTCATGTTCGCGATGGTCAAGGCCATGGTGCCTCGCTATCGCTATGACCAGCTGATGCGCCTTGGCTGGAAAGTGTTCCTGCCGCTGTCCCTGCTCATGGTGGTTGCGGTAGCTGGTGTCCTCATGGCCATGGGCTGGGCACCGACCACATGAGTGTGTCTATCGTCGGACTGATCGGCGCAGTGCTGGGTTTGTATCTGGCCTGGATCGATCAGAAAATCCTGAAAGGGATCCTGCAGGCGGCGGAAATGAAAAACCGGGAAGGCGGCGGCGATGGAGGCATTGCCGCGCGGTACCGGGCGCCGCTTACGGCGCTAATTGTTGTAGTTCCAATGGTTGGGTTTCCGATCGTTGGGTATTGGGCCGGCGCAAGTCTCGCTGGCTGAGGGATCTAGGGAAGGCAACGATCGATGGGACTTGATCAGGCTGCCAAATCGCTGTTGCTGAAGGAGTTCGTGTCTGCGTTCTTCCTTGCCATGCGGTATTTCTTCAAGCCGAAGCCAACGGTCAACTATCCGTTCGAAAAAGGACCGGTGAGCCCGCGTTTCCGAGGTGAGCATGCTTTGCGCAGATATCCAAACGGGGAAGAGCGTTGCATCGCCTGCAAGCTTTGCGAAGCAATTTGCCCCGCACAGGCCATCACAATTGAAGCAGGGCCACGGCGTAACGACGGCACTCGTCGCACAACGCGCTACGACATCGATATGGTGAAGTGCATCTACTGCGGTTTCTGTCAGGAAGCATGTCCGGTCGATGCCATCGTGGAAGGTCCAAACTTCGAATTCGCAACCGAGACCCGCGAAGAACTCTACTACAACAAGGAAAGGCTGCTCGCCAATGGCGACCGCTGGGAGCGGGAAATCGCTCGTAACATTGAAATGGATGCTCCTTATCGCTAGGAGCTAGACGCAACACTTTAAGGCATGTCACGGCAATCCGGCTGTGAGATGCTGAACGGCCGGAAACGGCCACATCACAGGCAGGCCCTCCATGTTCCTGAACGCCTTTTTCTTCTATCTGTTTGCCGGTGTGACCGTGGCTTCGGCCTTTATGGTCATCGCAGCGCGAAATCCCGTGCATTCCGTGCTGTTCCTGATTCTGGCCTTCGTGAACTCGGCAGGTTTGTTTGTCCTGCTCGGCGCTGAATACCTCGCGATGTTGCTCATCGTGGTTTATGTAGGCGCGGTCGCCGTGCTCTTCCTGTTCGTTGTCATGATGATGGATGTGGATTTCGCAGAATTGCGTCAGGGATTTCTTCAATACCTTCCGGCAGGCGCGTTGGTCGGGCTTGTTCTGCTGATAGAGCTGCTGATGGGCGTTAGTGCATGGATTTTGGCGCCAGGCCTGATTGGGCAAGGCTCTGAGCCAACACCGGCGCTGAATGAGGTCTCCAACATTGAGGCCATCGGTCAGGTGCTCTACACGAAATACATCTACTTCTTCCAGGTATCCGGCCTTGTACTTCTGGTCGCGATGATCGGCGCCATTGTGCTGACACTGCGCCACAAGCCGTATGCCAAACGTCAGGACATTGCCACTCAGGTGGGCCGCCGCCGTGAGGACGCTGTTGAAGTCCGCAAGGTGGAAACCGGTAAAGGTATTTAACTGCGCGAGGTTTCGCGCAATCGCATGATCTGAAAATTCGCGTCACCCTCATGCGGATTTTCGGTTTGGGGTAAGAGAAGGGGAGCACGCGAGGCACCCATGGAAATCGGTCTGTCGCACTATCTGTCGGTCGCAGCCATTTTGTTCACGATCGGGATCTTCGGGATCTTTTTGAACAGAAAGAACGTGATCGTCATTCTGATGTCGGTCGAGTTGTTGCTTTTGGCCGTCAACATCAATTTTGTCGCTTTCTCGTCCTTCCTTGGGGACTTGATGGGGCAGATCTTCACCATGCTGGTTCTCACGGTTGCGGCGGCAGAAGCTGCCATCGGCCTTGCCATCCTCGTGGTCTTCAACCGGAACCGCGGTTCCATTGCGGTTGAAGACGTCAATGTGATGAAGGGCTAGGAAAAATGGATACTCTTTATTCCTTGATCCTCTTCCTTCCGCTTGTGGGTTTTTTGTTCGCAGGGCTATTGGGCAGCAGGATGCCCGCAAAGTTCTCTGAATATGGTACGAGCGGTCTGGTTATTCTTGCAGCTGTGCTGTCCTGGGTCGCCTTCTTTCAGGTGGGCTACGGAGATACCGCACTCTACCAAATCGAGTTGCTGTGCTGGGTCAGCGCAGGAACTTTGGATGTCACTTGGGGCATTCGCGTCGATACTCTGACAGTCGTGATGCTGGTAGTCGTGAACACGGTTTCTGCGCTGGTTCATGTTTACTCCATTGGCTACATGCACCATGATCCGCATCGTCCGCGGTTCTTTGCCTATCTGTCCCTCTTCACATTTGCCATGTTGTCGCTGGTCACCGCTGATAACCTGTTTCAAATGTTCTTTGGCTGGGAAGGCGTGGGGCTTGCGTCTTATCTGTTGATTGGCTTCTGGTACAAAAAGCCGTCTGCAAATGCTGCCGCCATGAAGGCATTTGTCGTCAACCGTGTCGGCGACTTCGGTTTCGCGCTTGGCATCTTTGGCGTCTTTTACCTCTTTGGCACCATTGAGTTTTCTCAGATTTTTGCCGAGGTGCCGGGTTTCGCCGCCTCAGAAGATCCTTCCGAAAAGCTGAACTTCCTTGGGTATCACCTCGACAATCATGCGGCTTTGACCGTTGTATGTCTGCTTCTGTTTACGGGGGCGATGGGCAAGTCGGCGCAATTCCTACTGCACACATGGTTGCCGGATGCGATGGAAGGCCCGACACCGGTATCCGCACTCATTCACGCAGCAACCATGGTCACTGCGGGCGTCTTCATGGTCGCGCGGCTGTCGCCAATATTTGAATTCTCATCTACCGCATTGGCCGTTGTGACGTTCTTCGGGGCGACAACGGCATTTTTTGCAGCCACTGTGGGATTGGTCCAAAACGATATCAAGCGTGTGATTGCTTATTCGACCTGTTCGCAACTTGGGTACATGTTCGTTGCGCTCGGCGTCGGCGCTTACTCAATTGGTATCTTCCACCTCTTTACGCACGCCTTCTTCAAGGCGCTCTTGTTCCTGTGTGCCGGGTCGGTGATCCATGCAGTGTCGGACGAGCAGGACATGCGGAAGATGGGCGGACTGCGCAAACATCTGCCAATTACCTATTGGACAATGATGATCGGCACGCTGGCACTCACTGGTGTTGGTATTCCGCTGACCTACATTGGGTTTGCAGGGTTTATCTCCAAAGATGCGGTTATTGAGGCTGCGTTTGCTGCCGGTGGCGGAGAGCATGCCAACCCAATGGCCATGTATGGCTTCTGGATGACCGTCATCGCGGCGGGTCTGACGTCCTTCTACTCTTGGCGTTTGACCTTCATGACCTTCCACGGCAAGCCTCGGACACCGTCTGATGTCATGAAACATGTACACGAATCTCCGATGGTCATGGCCATTCCACTGTTGATCCTGACAGTTGGTGCTGTGCTTGCCGGGATGGTGTTCAAGTCACCGTTTATTGGCGATGGCTACGATGCCTTCTGGAAGGGCGCGATCTTCCTTGGCGAGAACAATCACATCATGCACACGTTCCATGAAGTGCCGAATTGGGTGAAGCTTTCCCCATTTGTGATGATGGTTGGTGGCCTTGTCGTTGCCTACTGGTTCTACATCCGCTCGCCGGAAACACCAAAGAAGCTCGCGCAGGAGCATTCCGGCCTCTATCAGTTCCTCTTGAACAAGTGGTATTTCGATGAGCTGTATGACTTCCTGTTTGTTCGCCCGTCTCTATGGATCGGCAGACAGCTTTGGAAGAAGGGTGATGGTGCCGTGATAGATGGTCTTGGGCCAAACGGCATTGCCGCGCGTGTCCAGAACATTACCGGCTGGGTTGTGAAACTGCAAACTGGCTACCTCTATCACTATGCCTTTGCCATGCTGATCGGCGTTGCTCTCCTGATTACCTGGTCCATGTTCACCGGCGCTGGTACCGGAGGAGCCCACTGATGTTGGATTTCCCAATCCTTTCAATTGTCACCTTCCTGCCGCTGCTGGGTGTCGTGTTCCTGATGATCGTGCCCGGCAATGATGACGGGGCGAAGGGAGCCATGCGCATGGTTGCGCTGGTAACAACCTTGTTCACCTTCGCAACGTCCTTGGCGATCTGGTACTTTTTTGACTACACGAACCCGGGCTTCCAGTTCGTAGAAAGCCGAGAATGGCTTGGGGGCAACATCAACTACAAGATGGGTGTCGACGGGATATCGGTTCTGTTTGTCATTCTGACAACCTTCCTGATGCCGTTCTGCATTCTGGCTTCGTGGGAGAGCGTTCAAAAGCGTGTGCGCGAGTACATGATCGCGTTCCTCATTCTGGAAACGCTGATGATCGGCGTATTTTGTGCGCTTGATCTGGTGCTCTTCTACATCTTCTTTGAGGCTGGCTTGATCCCGATGTTCTTGATCATCGGGGTGTGGGGTGGCGCACGCCGCGTTTATGCGTCCTACAAGTTTTTCCTCTACACGCTGCTTGGTTCAGTCCTGATGCTGATCGCGATCATGGCGATGTATTGGGAAGTTGGAACGACAGACATTCCGGCGTTGATGGATCATTCGTTCCCGGGTGGAATGCAAACTTGGCTCTGGTTGGCGTTCTTTGCCTCCTTCGCAGTAAAGATGCCGATGTGGCCGGTGCACACCTGGTTGCCGGATGCCCACGTTGAAGCGCCGACTGCAGGTTCTGTCATTCTGGCTGGCATCCTGCTGAAACTCGGCGGTTATGGGTTCTTGCGGTTCTCGCTGCCGATGTTCCCGCTGGCGTCCGACATGTTTGCCCCGTTGGTCTTCACTCTTTCAGTCATTGCAATTGTCTACACTTCGCTGGTCGCTCTGGCTCAGGAAGACATCAAGAAACTGATTGCGTATTCGTCTGTCGCACACATGGGCTATGTGACGATGGGCATATTCACCATGACTCCGCAGGGCATTCAGGGCGGTGTGTTCCAAATGCTGTCGCACGGCATTGTCTCCGGCGCGCTCTTTCTCTGTGTTGGCGTGATCTATGATCGGATGCACACGCGCGAGATTTCGGCCTATGGCGGCCTCGTCAACCGGATGCCGAAATACGCGGTGGCGTTCCTCATATTCACAATGGCGAATGTCGGCTTGCCCGGAACCAGCGGGTTTGTCGGTGAAATCCTCACATTGATGGGTGCATTCCAGGTCAACACCTGGGTGGCAGTGATTGCGACTTCCGGCGTGATTTTGTCAGCTGCTTATGCCCTCTATCTCTATCGCCGCGTTGTCTTCGGTGAACTCAACAAGGAAAGCCTGAAGTCGATCCTCGATCTGGATTTTCGCGAAAAGGCCATCCTGTTGCCGCTGATCATCCTGACGATCTTCTTCGGTGTTTATCCGATGGCGATCCTGGATGTGACCCAAGGGTCCGTCGACAACCTGATCAATCACTATACCGCAGCCCTAGAGGCCGCTGGCTCAGTCCAGCAGGCCGCATCCGGCGCGCACTAACGGTTTGAGGCAAGACATATGTCTGATTTGACGCAAATGCCCGATCTCATGCCGGTGATGCCGGAGATTATTCTGGCCGTCGGCGCGATGGTTCTATTGATGATCGGTGTTTTTGGGGGGAAGGGAATTTCCCACCAGATATTTGGCGGGGCCATGGGCCTAATCGCAGCCACCGGGTTGGTGATGTTGTTCATACCGACACTGGGAACCACATTTGGTGGATCGTTTGTTTCTGATGAATACAGCTACTTCCTGAAGCTGCTGGTTCTCATTGGCTCATTCTTCGCCATTGCCATGTCCTGGGCCTACGCAAAGACCCAAAGTTTTGACAAGTTTGAGTATCCAGTGCTGATCGTTCTGGCGACACTCGGCATGATGCTGATGCTGTCAGCCAACGACATGATTGCCCTTTATCTGGGCCTTGAGCTACAGAGTCTGGCGCTCTATGTGGTCGCAGCGATCAACCGGGACAGCATCCGCTCAACGGAAGCGGGGCTGAAATACTTCGTTCTGGGCGCTCTGTCTTCCGGCATGCTGCTCTATGGCATGTCGCTGGTCTACGGTTTCTCCGGCCAAATCGGCTTTGCAGAAATTTCCGAGGTCTTGGCGGAAAATGGTGCTTCTCTTGGTGTCATCATCGGTTTGGTGTTCATTCTTGCCGGTCTCGTCTTCAAGATTTCTGCCGTACCGTTCCACATGTGGACGCCTGATGTTTACGAAGGGGCACCAACGCCGGTTACCGCCTTTTTTGCGGCCGCACCGAAAGTTGCCGCCATGGGCCTTCTGGTACGTGTCGTCATCGATGCATTCCAGCCGGTGACACACGACTGGCAGCAGGTCATTGTGTTCGTTTCCATCGCGTCCATGGCTCTCGGGGCTTTTGCCGCGATTGGCCAGACCAACATCAAGCGTCTGATGGCATATTCCTCCATCGGCCATATGGGCTATGCGTTGGTTGGTCTGTCTGCTGGTACGCAGGCAGGTGTCGAAGGTGTTATCTTCTATATGACTGCCTATCTGGGCATGACGCTTGGCGTGTTTGCCTGCATCTTGTCCATGCGCCGCAAGGATACGATGGTTGAGGAGATCAATGAGCTTTCCGGGCTTTCCAAGACCAATCTGCCGATGGCGATCATTCTTGCCATGTTGCTGTGGTCACTGGCAGGCATCCCGCCGTTTGTCGGATTCTTCGGCAAGTGGTTCGTGTTCTCCGCAGCGGTTGAAGCGGGTCTATATCCACTGGCGATCATTGGCGTTCTGGCGTCTGTCGTTGGCTGTTTCTATTACCTCCGGATCATCAAGGTGATGTTCTTTGATGATGCGGTTGAAGGTTTTGATCCCATGCCGGTTGAACTGCGGTTCATCCTTGGTTTGTCTGGCCTGTTCATCGTTGCGTTTGCTCTGGTTCCCGGACCAATCGTCACCGCGGCGCAGGCTGCAGCAGGGGCACTCTTCTGATCAAACCAATGACAGAGACTGAAGATCAGAACCCGGCGCCCGGTGCGCCGGGTTTCCGCGTTGAGCGGCACGGCGCTGTTCCCTCTACAAACACGCTGGCTTTTGAGCGTGCGCGGGCAGGGGATCTTGGCCATATCTGGATGACCGCTACAGAACAAACCGCGGGTCGTGGGCGACGGGGACGACATTGGGCATCAAACCAAGGCAATCTGTTTGCCAGTCTTCTTTTGATCAACCCGGCTCCGACCAATCGTTTGCCTGAGCTTCCAATGGTTGCGGCAGTCGCGCTGTCCAAAGCAATTGATTTGGCGACGGGCGGCTATCACCTCGCAAAGTTGAAGTGGCCAAATGATTTGCTTGTAAGCGGAGCCAAGCTTTCCGGCATATTGCTGGAAGCAGAAACGCTTGTAGACAATCGAACAGCTGTTGTCTTGGGGTTTGGTGTAAACTGTGTCACCCACCCTCATGATGCGCTTTATCCCTGCACGGATCTTGCCGCACTAGGCTACCGGGTGAGTGCCGAGGACCTCTTTCACCATCTGGCCAGCAGCCTGGCAGATGAATTGGCTACATGGAACTCATCGAACGGCTTTTCACAAATCCGATCAGGCTGGTTGGAGCGCGCCGCGCATTTGCGCCAACAAGTGACTGTTCGCAATGGTGACGAGGCCGTGACCGGTCAATTTCACAATCTTGATGATCGGGGCCATTTGGTTTTGAAACTGGACAATGGCTCTTTGAAGACAATATTCGCCGGAGATGTTTTTCTGCCCGAGCAAGGGTAACCTTCGGTGCACAACGTGATTTGGAGCACTATTAAATGGCGCAAGCCAAAAACAAAAATGAAATCGTTTTTCTGCCGCTTGGTGGCGTAGGCGAAATTGGCATGAACCTCGGCCTCTACGGTGTGGGGCCGGAAGGCGACCGTTCCTGGTTGATCGTCGATTGCGGCGTAAGTTTCGCAGGGCCGGATCTTCCTGGCATTGATGTGGTTCTGCCGGACATTCGGTTTCTGGAAGAAGAAGTCGACAATATCGTTGGCATGGTCATCACACACGCGCACGAAGACCACTATGGCGGCATTGTCCATCTGTGGCCGCAGTTGCGTGTACCGATGTACATGACCCCCTTTACCGCTGGCTTGCTGGAATCCAAACGCGAAATGGATTCCAACGAAGACTCGTTTCCAATAACGGTCGTCCGGCAGGGGGATCGGATCGATATTGGCCCGTTCGATGTTGAATTCATTGCGATGGCTCATTCCATTCCCGAGCCCTGTGCTTTGGCCATTCGGACCAGCTCTGGCATGGTGCTGCACACCGGGGACTGGAAAGTCGATCACACGCCGGGAATTGGCCTGCCCATCGACATGAAACGGCTGGAAGAACTCGGCAAAGAAGGTGTGACTGCCCTAGTCTGTGACAGCACAAATGCCATTAGGGAGGGGGTGAGCCCGTCAGAGGCGGATGTTGCAGTCGAACTTAAAAAGGTCATTTCCGGTGCAAAGCATCGGGTCGCCGTCACGACGTTCGCGTCCAACGTTGCCCGCATTCGGGCGATTGCAGAAGCGACACAGGCAGCTGACCGTGACCTGGTAGTCGTTGGTCGGTCTATGCACCGCGCCATCGATGTAGCCGGGGAACTCGGATATCTGGATGGGTTGAAGCCCTTCCACGATGAAGAGGCCTTTGGCTACCTACCGAGAGAGAAAGTCGTTCTTCTTTGTACAGGGTCGCAAGGCGAAGCACGCGCTGCCATGGCTCGAATTGCAGCTGGAGATCACAGAAACATCGCATTTTCCAAGGGCGATATGGTCATTTTCTCATCCCGTACGATCCCCGGGAATGAGAAAGCGGTTATCGACGTGATGAACAATCTGGCTGAAGACGACATCCAGATCATGACAGACCGTGACGCACTGGTTCACGTTTCCGGTCACCCTCGGCGCGGCGAGCTGGAGCAGCTCTACAAGCTAGTTAAACCGAAGGTCGTCGTGCCGGTTCATGGCGAGCCCATGCATCTGGCCGCGCACGCGGACTTTGCAAAATCGATGGGTGTTCGGGAAGTCATGCGCGCCAGAAACGGCGATATTGTCCGTTTGAACGAAGGGGCGGCCGGTATCATCGACGAGGCGCCGTTCGGGATTTGGGTCAAGGACGGGCATATTCTGGATGACCCGGAGGTCACAGGCGTCAAGGAGCGCCGCAAGCTGTCTTTCGCTGGCGCCGCTGTCGTTTCTCTGGTGGTCAACCGGTCAGGTGAATTGCTGGATGATCCGCATGTGACCTTGATGGGTATCCCGGAAGAGGATGAAGAGGGCGATCCGATCGAGGATATTGTTGCCAAGGAAGTCATTGGAGCGGTGACGAGTGTTCCGAAGGCGCGCCGTAAGGACAAGGACCTGATTGGTGAAGCTGCTCGCCGGGCCGCGCGCTCGGCCATCCTTGAGGTATGGGGCAAAAAGACGCTTTGCAAAGTTGTCGTTTCCCAAGTGTAACAGACCCGGGAAATGGATTTAGGGAGAGTATGATGATTGGCCGCTTGAACCACGTCGCGATTGCTGTGTCGAATATTGAGGTAGCCACAGCTGTTTACAGGGACACCCTTGGCGCAGAGGTGTCCGAGAAGGTCGCGCAGCCAGACCATGGGGTCAGCACCGTGTTTATCAATCTGCCAAATACGAAAATTGAGCTTCTTGAGCCGCTTGGCGAAAACTCTCCCATCGCCAAGTTCCTTGAAAAAAATGCGTCTGGTGGCATTCACCACGTTTGTTACGAAGTGGATGACATCAAGGCGGCGCGAGATAAACTGGTGGAAGCAGGTGCCCGGGTCCTGGGTGATGGAGAGCCAAAAATCGGTGCCCATGGCAAGCCGGTGCTGTTCCTTCACCCCAAGGACTTTTGCGGCACCCTGACCGAATTGGAAGAAGCATAAGACATGTCGTTGTTTTTCGGATTCGCGGTCTATTTCATGATCTGGTGGATCGGCCTTTTTGCCGTCCTGCCATTTGGGATCAAACGCAGTCAGGAAGAAGCTGGAGACGTTGTACCCGGATCCGAGCCGGGCGCACCTGAGTCCGTCAATTTCAAAAAAGTGTTGGTGATCAATACGATTTTGGCGACGGTTCTTTTCGCGACCTACTATTGGCTCCGGCAATCCGGCTTCTCTCTAACCGAGTTGCCGTTTCCAGGGCCGCGATAGACGCGTGTATGACTTGTAGTTAGCGCGCGTTTTGCGTGCAAAATAAAGAAAAGGCAGAGCCAAGCTCTGCCTTTTTGAAGTTCCGCGTCTAATTATCCCCAATCTCCAAGTGCTTGTGAGCATTCTCGAAGAGGCAGCAGACTCAAAGTTGCGCCTAGGGGACGTTCCTCCCAAGACTCAGACCGCGATGTCTGTCAGGACAAATACATAAGTTTTCGTCCTTGTTATTATGGTGGTGAACCTAGCGGAACGAAATGTGTTTGTCACCTATTTGTGCATGAGCGCCGCATTTTTTTGCAGTTTCGACATTTTGGTGAATTTTCACGAGGGTGGATCGAGGTTGCAGGCCGCTGCGTACAAGCCCTCTAACCACTGCCGGGAAGGCGAAAATCCCCAGATACAAGGCGCATTTTCTGGCCATTGTGCTGGAAAGGCTTGTAATTGAACCGTTCCTGCGTTTTCACTGCCCAACAAAAGGGTGCCGCCCGATCATGCGAGAGAACTCCGATGCGTTTGTCCAAGTATTTTCTGCCGATCCTGAAGGAAACTCCGAAAGAGGCAGAGATCGTCTCCCATCGCCTCATGCTGCGTGCAGGCATGATCCGTCAGCAATCTGCGGGGATTTATTCCTGGTTGCCAATGGGACATAGGGTGCTGCGCAAGATCGAACGGATTGTCGAGGAAGAGCAGAATCGGGCAGGAGCTGTTCAGCTGCTGATGCCCACAATCCAGTCTGCCGAGCTGTGGCGTGAAAGCGGGCGGTATGATGCCTATGGCAAGGAAATGCTGCGCATCACCGATCGTCATGAACGGGACATTCTGTTCGGGCCAACCAATGAAGAGATGATCACGGACATCTTCCGCGGCTATGTGCGGTCCTACAAGGATCTCCCGCTCAACCTCTATCATATTCAGTGGAAGTTCCGCGACGAGGTGCGTCCTCGCTTTGGCGTCATGCGTGGGCGCGAGTTTCTAATGAAGGATGCCTATTCCTTTGACCTTGATAAGGAAAGTGCAGTCGAATCCTATAACCGGATGTTTGTAGCCTACCTGCGGACCTACAAGCGTATGGGGCTGACGGCTATCCCGATGAAGGCTGAAACCGGCCCGATTGGCGGCGATCTGAGCCACGAGTTCATCGTGCTTGCCGACACTGGCGAAAGTGAAGTCTATTGTCACGCTGACTACCTGACAAAACAAACGCCAGGTGAAGATGTCAATTTTGATGGCGATCTGAACCCGATCGTCAATGATTGGACATCCCATTACGCGGCCACTGAAGATGTTGTCGATAAAGCGGCGTTTGAGGCAAAGGTGCCGGAAGACAAGCGGATCGTAGCCCGTGGTATCGAGGTTGGTCAGACATTCTATTTCGGAACGAAATACTCTGAACCAATGGGTGCAAAGGTAGCCGGATCAGACGGCAAGGAAGTGCCTGTCCATATGGGATCTTATGGTGTCGGCGTTTCTCGTCTTTTGGGCGCGCTCATTGAGGCCAGCCATGATGATGCTGGAATCATTTGGCACAAGTCTGTAGCGCCGTTCCACGTTGGTCTGATCAACCTGAAACCGGGCGATGAGACGACAGATGCTGCGTGCGAAGACCTTTATGCCAAATTCGAGGCCGCTGGTGTTGAAGTTCTTTACGACGACACCGACAACCGGGCAGGGGCCAAATTCGCCAGCATGGATTTGATTGGCTTGCCGTATCAGGTTGTGGCCGGCCCGCGTGGTCTCAAGGACGGTGTGTTGGAAGTCAAGAACCGCGCAACTGGCGAGAAAGAAATGCTGACGCCTGAGGCAACCTTGAACAAGTTGGTTGCGGCGTTGACCTCTTGATCAGGGTCTCCGATCCTTCACAAAAGGGAATCGGTGACAGCCTGAGCGTTTAGGATTGAGAATGAGTGCAGATAGTGCGGCAGCAGACACCGGGAGTGACCACGGAAAAGCGGTTCGCCCGTTCGCTCCCTTTGAATGGATGATTGCTGGCAGATATCTTCGTGCACGTCGGCGGGACACCTTCATTTCCGTGATTGCCGGATTTTCCTTTGCCGGCATCATGTTGGGGGTTGCGACCCTCATCATCGTCATGGCGGTGATGAACGGATTTCGTTCTGAATTGCTGGGCAAGATCTTGGGCATCAACGGCCACATGCTTGTGCAGCCGATTGATATGGCCCTGACCGATTATGACCCTGTAGCAAAGCGACTTGAGGGTGTGCCAGACGTGATCTCGGCCATCCCCTTCGTGGAAGGACAAGCGCTTGTCTCCGGTCCATCCGGAAACACCGGCGGGCTGGTCCGTGGCATGTCAGAGACTAATTTGCGCCGGGTGCCACTCGTCGCAGACAACATTAAGTCTGGTACTCTGGATGGGTTTGATGCGGGTGAGGGCATCGCAATCGGGTCCCGTATGGCGCAAAATCTCGGGCTCTTGCTCGGCGACAACATCACAATCATTTCGCCCAATGGCAATGTCACCCCTATGGGGGTAACACCCCGGGTGAAAAGCTATCCAATTACGGCAATCTTCGAGATTGGCATGAGCGAGTATGATGCGACTTTTGTATTCATGCCGCTCACCGAGGCACAGGGCTATTTCAATATGGACGGCCGGGCGACTGGCATTGAAGTCTATATTGCGGACCCGGACCGTGTCGGTCAGATGGTCCCGATTATTGAAGATGCAGCTGATCGTCCAGCGTTCGTGACAGATTGGCGTCAGCGCAACCAGACCTTCTTTTCTGCATTGGAAGTTGAGCGGAATGTGATGTTCATCATTCTGACGCTCATTGTTCTGGTGGCAGCGCTCAATATTATTTCCGGACTGATCATGCTGGTGAAGGACAAGGGACGGGACATCGCCATTCTCCGCACCATGGGGGCGAACCGGAATTCCATCATGCGGATTTTTCTGATTACCGGTGCCAGCATCGGTTTCGTTGGTACGCTCGCAGGGTTTTTCCTCGGACTGATCGTATGCTGGAATATCGAGAGCATTCGCCAGTTCGTGTCGTGGCTCACGTCTACCCAGCTATTCGACCCAACGCTGTATTTCCTTTCAAAACTCCCAGCGGAAATCGATAACGGGGAAACGATGACCGTTCTCCTGATGGCACTTGGTTTGTCGCTTGTTGCCACGCTTTATCCAGCTTGGCGGGCGGCTCGCCTCGATCCTGTTGAAGCGCTGAGGTACGAATAAATGAATGTCTCAGCTCCAACATCTTCCGAAGATGGTGTGCGCAGGCCTGAGCCACCTGTGTTGCAGCTTTCAAATGTGACCCGCACTTTTAATGAGGGCGGCGATAATGAACTGCATATTCTCAATGGTGCGAATTTGAGCCTTCAGGCTGGTGAAATGGTGGCGCTCGTTGCCCCATCCGGAACCGGGAAATCGACGCTGCTTCACATCGCGGGACTGTTGGAGAAACCTGACAGCGGTGATGTGTTTGTAAGCGGTAAAAATTGCGCAGACCTCACGGATGATCAAAGAACGGCAATGCGTCGCAATGACGTTGGTTTTGTTTATCAGTTCCATCATCTGCTTCCGGAATTTTCAGCACTTGAAAACATCATGATGCCGCAGATGATCCGAGGCCTTGATAAAAAGGTCGCCGCTGAACGGGCGCAAGAATTGCTGGAATATATGCGCATGGGACCCCGCTCGCAGCACCGTCCATCAGAACTGTCAGGCGGTGAACAGCAACGTGTTGCCATCGCACGCGCTGTCGCCAACGCACCGCGCATTTTGTTGCTGGACGAGCCGACCGGAAACCTCGATCCGCAAACGGCTAATTATGTGTTCGAGGCGTTGCAGGCGCTTATTCGTGCCTCCGGAGTGGCAACCCTTTTTGCGACCCACAATCTGGAACTTGCAGGCCGCATGAACCGGTGCATTACGCTGGATGCCGGTCTCGTCAAACCAATGCGCTGATCTCCCTTGCTGGAAAAGAATAAAACTGGCCTCTGACGGCTAGGATAGGAAAAAGAACAGAAAGGGATTGTAAAAAGAACAAAGATAGTACATATTGGCGCTACAGTTTGTGCCTAGGAGGTTGAGATGGTGCATTTCGCTCGTGATGTTGCTGCCTTTGGTTCTTTGGTTGCTTTTTGTGCAACCGTCGCCGTGTGGGGTGATGTGATCCTCGGCGTGGTCTGAGACTTTTTGATCTGTCTTTCGGGTTATAGCGATATATCGAAAAAACAGCGGGGACAGTCCTTTGCCCCCACTCGACATCGGCGCTTAGCATTGGTTCATTCACTTGAACTGAATCCAGAGCGCAGGTTGGCAGAAAATGACAGGCAACGAGATTGCTGAGGCGAGTGGTGGGGCGGCTTCGGCAGGTCCAGGGTTCGTCCACTTGCGGGTTCATTCTGCGCTCTCCTTGCTTGAGGGTGCTTTGCCGATCAAGAAGCTGCTTGATCTTGCCAAGTCAGATAATCAGCCGGCGCTTGGAATTACGGACACAGGCAATCTCTTTGGCGCGCAGGAGTTTTCTGCCAAGGCCTGGGGAAGTGGCATTCAACCCATCATCGGCTGCCAACTCGCCATTCATTTCAGTGATGACGTAGAGCCTGAACGAAAAGGCGAATTGCCTCTTTGTCATGTTGTCGTCATCGCCATGGATGAAGTGGGGTACGGCAATCTTATGGAGCTGACGTCCAGAGCGTTTCTGGACACCGACACAGGGCTCCTGCCTCACGTGAGCGCGGAGTACCTGGCAAGTCACAGTGATGGCGTGATCTTGCTGTCCGGCGGCGTAAGTGGCCCGCTTGGCAAAGCACTTTTGACGGGGAACAAAAAGGCTGCCCGCGAGCGCTTGCAGTTTCTAGCCAAAGCTTTCTCAGATCGCTTCTATATCGAAATCCAGCGACACGGCATGGAAGCGGAACGCAAGACGGAATCTGCATTCCTTGATCTTGCCTATGAGTTCAATCTTCCGGTCGTTGCAACGAACGAAGCCTTTTTTCCCGCCCGGGAAGATTATGAGGCGCATGATGCCTTGATCTGCATTTCAGAAGGCCGTGTGCTAATTGAGGACGATCGCCGCCGTCTAACGCCAGAGCATTATTTCAAGACTCGTGCGGAGATGGTCGACCTGTTCTCCGACCTTCCCGAGGCGCTGCAGTCGACACTCGAAATTGCGCGGCGCTGTTCCTACCGTCCGTTGCGCCGCGATCCGATCTTGCCGCGATTTGCTGGCGCAGACGCCGATCCCGAAGAGGCAGAACGCGCGGAGGCGGAAGAGCTGAAGCGGCAAGCGCGTGAGGGCCTTCAGGCACGACTCGATGCTCATGGACTCGCTCCCGGCCTTGAAGAAAAGGACTACTGGGACCGGCTGGACTATGAGACCGGCATCATCGAACGGATGAAATTTCCCGGTTACTTCCTGATCGTTGCAGACTTCATCAAATGGGCCAAAGCACAGGACATCCCGGTCGGGCCGGGCCGTGGTTCGGGTGCTGGCTCGCTGGTGGCGTGGTCGCTTACCATTACCGATCTGGACCCGATGCGCTTTTCGCTTCTTTTCGAGCGCTTTCTCAATCCCGAACGTGTCTCCATGCCGGACTTTGACATCGATTTTTGTCAAACGCGCCGGGAAGAGGTCATTCGCTACGTTCAGGAGAAATATGGGCGCAAGCAGGTAGCACAGATTATTACCTTCGGGTCTTTGCAGGCCCGTGCGGTTTTGCGGGATGTTGGCCGCGTCTTGCAAATGCCATACGGGCAGGTGGACCGGCTATGTAAACTGGTGCCAGCCAACCCGGCCAATCCGGTGACATTGGGTCAGGCAATTGACGAAGAACCGCGTCTGCGCGAAGCCGCCAAAGAAGAGGAAATCGTCGATCGCCTTTTGAAAATGGCGCAAAAGCTTGAAGGGCTCTATCGCCATGCCTCGACCCACGCCGCCGGGGTGGTGATCGGGGACCGACCGCTGGAGCAACTGGTTCCGCTTTATCGAGACCCTCGCTCCGACATGCCAGTCGCGCAGTTCAACATGAAAATGGTTGAAGATGCAGGGCTGGTGAAGTTCGACTTCTTGGGTCTGAAGACACTCACGGTCATTGATACGGCGGTCAAACTGATTGAGCGGCGAGCTGAGAAGATTGACGTGGCGGGTCTACCGATTGATGACAAGCCGACTTATGAGCTGCTTGCGCGCGGTGAAACCTTTGGCGTCTTCCAGTTGGAAAGTCAGGGCATGCGCCGCGCCATTGCCGGGATGAAGCCGGACCGCTTTGAGGATATCATTGCGCTGGTGGCGCTGTATCGTCCAGGTCCAATGGAGAACATTCCAGTCTATAACGCGGTTAAGCATGGCGAACAGGAAATGGACTGCCTGCATCCGCTTTTGGAGCCGATCCTCAGTGAGACCAACGGCATCATTGTTTATCAGGAACAGGTGATGCAGATCGCGCAGGTCCTGTCCGGCTATTCCCTCGGCGAGGCGGATCTTCTACGCCGCGCGATGGGTAAGAAAATTGCCGCTGAGATGGAAATTCAGCGCGCACGCTTTGTTGATGGTGCTGTGGAACGAGGGATCAACAAGGGGCAGGCGGGAACCATCTTCGACCTTGTGGCGAAATTTGCGAACTATGGCTTCAACAAGTCCCACGCCGCAGCCTATGCGTTGGTTTCCTATCATACAGCATGGCTCAAGGCGAACTTCCCGGTAGAGTTCATGGCGGCGTCCATGACCCTTGATATGGGCAATACAGAAAAGCTGGGTGACTTCCGCCAAGAAGCGCGGCGCATGAAAATTGATGTGGTGCCGCCATCAATCAACAAGAGCCAAGTCTATTTCGATGTGGCCGACGGCAAGATCCTTTATGCCATGGGCGCAATCAAGGGCGTCGGTGAACAGGCGGTTGAGCACATCGTTGAAGTGCGCGGCGACACGCCTTTCAAGAGACTTGGTGATTTTGCCCGTAGAATTTCACCGAAGTTCCTGAACAAGCGTACGCTTGAGAACCTTGTCTGTGCTGGTGCGTTTGATGAGCTGGAGCCATCACGCGCCCGTGTATTGGAAGGTTTGGACAGGGTGATGGGGCTGGCGCAGCGCACGGAAGAAAACGCCGCTATTGGGCAAAATGAACTGTTTGGCGGCGGGGGCGAGCAGGAACTGCAGCTCCCGGAAGTGCATGGCTGGACGGCAGAAGAAAAACTGCAACGCGAACACAATGCGATTGGCTTTTACCTCTCCGCACACCCATTGGACGAATACACAAACCTTCTAGAGAAAATGCGCGTTCAGCAATGGGCGCCTTTCGCAGAAGCGGTCAAGAAGGGCGCATCGAATGGACGCCTTGCCGGCACCGTAATCTCGAGGCAAGAGCGGAAGACAAAAACAGGTAATCGCATGGGCATCGTACGCCTGTCTGATTCCACGGGCCAGTTTGAAGGCCTGTTGTTCAAGGAGAAGCTCGAGCAGTTCCGCGATGCTCTGGAGCCGGGACGGTCTGTGGTTCTGCTCGTCGGGGCCGACATGCGCGACGATAAACCTTCGATTCGCATAGAACAAGTCGACCCGATCGACAAGGTCGCTGCCAATCTGCAGAAGTCGATGATGGTCTTCTTGCGAGACGAACGGCCTGTCGAAAGCCTTGTTCGCCACTTGAAGGTGCGCGGGGAGGGCAACGTCACCGTGATCGTCCAGCTGGACCGTGGGCAAAGAGAAGTCGAGGTCAAGCTCCCCGGTCGTTACCGCCTTTCTCCAGAAATTGCTGGTGCGCTAAAGGCCGTTCCAGGCGTCATGGACGTGCAAATGGCATAATTACACTGTCCAGTATGGGTGTGAGGTTCAGTTGGTCACGCTCGGCCGTGAAATTGTCTTGGCTTTCTCCTCCCGGGGCTTGCGCTTTCGAAGGCAGCCCACTATAAGGCGCGCATTCCACACGCGAAGGGTGGACCCTGAGCTTATCGGTGTGTCCTTCCGGTGATGACAAGACCATTCCTTGATTGTGTCGGCATCATTCACATCCCCCTCGCGGAGGTAAAACCGGAAAACGCAGGAGTTAAGGCATGGCATTGCCTGATTTTTCTATGCGTCAGCTGCTGGAAGCTGGCGTACACTTTGGTCACCAAAAGCACCGCTGGAACCCACGCATGGGCCAGTACATTTTTGGAGTTCGTAACGACGTTCACATCCTCGACCTGTCTCAGACAGTTCCGCTTCTTCACCAAGCTCTGAAAGCTGTGAGCGACACAGTCGCTGGCGGTGGCCGCGTTCTGATCGTTGGTACCAAGCGTCAGGCTCAGGAAGCTGTTGCAAGCGGTGCGCGCAACTCTGCGCAGTACTTCGTCAACGCTCGCTGGCTCGGCGGCATGCTGACAAACTGGAAAACCATTTCCCAGTCCATTCAGCGCCTTCGCAAGCTGGAAGAAACGCTGAACTCTGATCAGGCAAACGCTCTGACCAAGAAAGAGCGCCTGTTCATGGACCGTGAGCGTGAAAAGCTTGAGCGGAACCTTGGCGGTATCAAGGACATGGGCGGTATCCCGGACCTTCTGTTCGTGATCGACACCAACCGTGAAGCCATCGCTATTCAGGAAGCTCGTCGTCTTGGTATCCCGGTTGCGGCGATCCTCGACACGAACTCCAATCCGTACGGTATCACTTACCCAGTTCCGGGCAACGATGATGCGGGCCGCGCAATCGCACTTTACTGTGACCTGATCGCACGCGCTGCAATCGACGGCATCTCCCGCGCGCAATGCGCTGCTGGTGTTGACGTCGGTGCTAGCGAAGAAGCGCCGGTCGAAGAAGCGCTTGTTGAAGCTGCAGAAGCTCCGGCAGACGCTGCACAAGCTTAAGGTGGTCTACGGCGCAAGAAACTATCTTGCGCCGCGACAACCTGTTGAAGACTTGCAAGGGATGGCGGTTTGTTGTCGTCCCGTCATCAAGACGCGGAAGCCCGTCGGCTAAACCGTTCTAATCTTATAACTCCCATTCACGAGGCGATCGATGAGCATTACCGCTGCCATGGTGAAAGAGCTCCGCGAAAAATCCGGCGCGGGCATGATGGACTGCAAAACCGCTCTCACAGAGAGCGGCGGCGACATGGAGGCAGCTGTTGACTGGCTCCGCACAAAAGGACTTGCAAAGGCTGCCAAGAAGGCTGGCCGTGTTGCAGCCGAGGGGCTTGTTGGTGTTGCAGCTGACGGCGCAAAAGCTGCCGTGATTGAGCTGAACTCCGAAACAGACTTTGTTGCCCGTAACGAAGGGTTTCAGGACCTTGTTGCCAATGTTGCGAAGGTTGCCCTCGGCACCGACGGCTCAATCGAAGCTGTGAACGCTGCTGATCTTGGTGGCAAGCCTGTAACCGATGCCGTTACCGATGCCATTGCCACAATCGGCGAGAACATGGGCCTGCGTCGCACAGCGGTTCTGTCTGTTAATGACGGTGTTGTTGCCTCTTATATCCACGGCGCTGTTAAAGACGGTCTTGGTAAAATTGGCGTACTTGTCGGGCTGGAGTCATCCGGTGATAAAGACAAAGTCGGCGCTCTTGGCCGCCAAATCGCAATGCACGTTGCTGCAACCAGCCCGCTCGCTCTGAACACAGATGAGCTGGATCCGGCTGTTGTTGATCGTGAGCGTCAGGTCTTCGTTGAACAGGCTCGCGAATCCGGAAAGCCGGAAAACATCATCGAAAAGATGGTGGAAGGCCGTTTGCGCAAATTCTACGAGGAAGTTACCCTCGTCAAACAGGCGTTTGTGATCAACCCGGACAACACTGTCGAGCAAGCTGTTGAGGCTCTGGCAAAAGAACTGGGTACTGAAGTCAAGCTGACCGGTTTCGTCCGTTTCGCCCTTGGAGAGGGGATTGAAAAGGAAGAACAGGATTTTGCGGCCGAAGTGGCCGCTGCCACAGGGCAGTAACTTCCCAAGAAAGCGCCGGCATCGTCCGGCGCTTTTTTTATGAGAGACCTTTAACAACTGACCAGGGTGCCGCCATGTCCCAACCTTTGCGCTGGAAACGTATTCTCCTCAAATTGTCCGGGGAGGCTCTTATGGGATCCCAATCCTTCGGGATTGACCCAATGATTGTTCAGCGCATAGCTAAGGAAATTGCCGACGCGGTCGCCCTTGGGGCACAAGTAGGCATCGTTGTGGGTGGCGGTAACATCTTCCGCGGTGTGGCTGTGGCTGCCAAGGGCGGAAACCGGGTAACCGGTGACCACATGGGCATGCTGGCCACGATCATGAACAGTCTGACCATTGCTGACGCCCTTCGTCGGCTGAAGGTGCAGGCGCGTGTCTTGTCTGCTGTCGCGGTGCCTTCCATTTGTGAAACTTTTTCCCAGCGCGTTGCTGATCGATACATGGAAGATGGTGAAGTAATTGTCTTCGCAGGCGGCACGGGCAACCCGTTCTTTACGACAGACAGCGGTGCAGCACTTCGTGCCGCCGAAATGAAATGCGATGCGTTTTTGAAAGGCACACAGGTCGACGGCATTTATTCGGAAGACCCGAAGGTCAACCCTGATGCCGAGCGCTATGATGAACTGACATTCGATGACATCATCCAGCGCAATTTGAAGGTTATGGACACAACTGCGATTGCCCTTGCGCGTGACAATGATATTCCGGTTGTTGTGTTCTCAATCCACACCCCCGGTGCGCTTGTAAGTGTATTGCAGGAAACCGGCACATACACAGTTGTGGGTGCTTGATAATATCGGCAATTAGGAGACACAGACCTCTTGTGTTTCGCGCAAAGTGTGCGATTTTGACCGCCACTCAAAATGTCGGGCCGCCAAGAAAAATATAGTGAGGACAAATATGTCGGTTGAAGGTGTAGATCTGGACGATCTGTCGCGTCGCATGCAAGGCGCATTGTCTGTTCTGAAAACCGAATTCTCAGGTCTTCGGACAGGGCGCGCATCTGCAAGCATGTTGGATCCAATCTCGGTTGATGCCTATGGCCAATCCATGCCGTTGAACCAGGTCGGCACAGTCAATGTTCCCGAACCTCGCATGGTTGCGATCCAGGTTTGGGATAAGGGAATGGTCTCCGCTGTTGAAAAAGCGATCCGCGAATCCAATCTTGGTCTCAACCCTGTTGTCGACGGTCAGTTGCTCCGTTTGCCAATCCCTGAACTCAATCAGGAACGCCGTCAGGAATTGATCAAGGTTGCGCATAAATATGCCGAACAAGCCAAGGTCGCTATTCGCCACGTGCGTCGTGATGGCATGGACACCGCAAAAAAGGCGGAAAAAGACGGCGATATTTCACAAGATGACCTTCATGTCGCCTCAGACGAAGTGCAAAAACTGACGGACGCCAAGATCGCGGAAGTCGACACCATGCTTGCGAAAAAGGAACAGGAAATCTCGCAGGTCTGATCGACCCGATTTGACCAACGAGTGGGGAAGCAATGACAGCCCGTCCAGAACGCATTCAGGATGTATCGCAAGCGGCAGGGGAGGAGCGCCCTCTGCCGAAGCATGTGGCATTCATCATGGATGGCAATGGACGATGGGCGAAGTCGCGCGGCCTCGCGCGCACCGAAGGGCACCGGCGTGGTCTTGAAGCGCTGCGCGGTGTTGTCCGTCACGCGGGTAAAATTGGCGTTGAGGTGGTGACCTTCTTCAGCTTCTCTTCTGAAAATTGGCGTCGCCCTCAGCAGGAAGTCAGTTTCCTGATGACCTTGCTGCGCAGGTTTATGCAGCGAGATCTTTCAGAGCTTCACGAAGCCAATGTGCGAATTCGGATTATTGGCGAACGAGAGGATCTGGAACCGGGGATCCGTAGCCTTTTGGAAGAAGCCGAAAGTCTAACAAAAGACAACACGGGGCTCACACTCGTTGTTGCCTTTAATTACGGTAGCCGTGATGAGATCGTCCGGGCAGCTCGCAAATTGAGCCTGAAGGTTGCGGCTGGCGAACTAACAGCGGATCAAATCACAGAAGACGCAGTGAGCGAAGCGCTCGACACCTCCGGTTTGCCTGATCCCGATTTGTTGATCCGCACCAGTGGTGAAATTCGGCTATCCAATTTCTTGTTGTGGCAATCTGCATACACAGAGTTTCACTTCTCTCCGTTGAACTGGCCAGATTTTGACGAAACCGCCTTTGATCGAGCGATTGCAGATTACTGCGGCCGTGATCGCCGATTTGGCGGGCTTTCTGCTAAAGTCGTTTAAAACGCACCTCACAAGGATACGGACCGCTGACCAGCCAAACGGATACCCCGCCGAAAAAAATGTCTGACCTGAAATTGCGGTTTTTATCCGCAATCGTTTTAGGTCCAGCAGTTTTGGGTGCAGCGTATCTTGGGGGATGGCCCTTTTTTGCAGTAGTTTTGCTTGCCGGTATTTTGTTCCTTTCCGAGTGGCTGACCATGACTGGATCGAGCCAGTTCGGACGTCAGGCCATTACCGGTTACGGAACTTTGATCATTGCAGCAGTTTTGTTTGCTGTTGGGCAAGGAGCAGCAAGCATAGTCGCGGTCGTGGTTGGCTCTTTGATCGCCTATGGTCTCGCTGGGTTTTCTAGAACTGGGCGGTGGGCTGCTGAAGGTGTTGTCTATAGTGGCTTTGCGGTTTACGCGTTGCTTGCGGCAAGAGCGGGCGATACTGGACTTGTGTTCGTTTTCTTTTTGCTTGTTGTGGTTTGGGCAACCGATATATTCGCCTATTTTACCGGGCGCGCTCTCGGCGGGCCCAAACTTTGGCAAAGCGTATCACCAAATAAAACCTGGTCAGGTGCGCTTGGTGGCCTACTCTCTGCAGTAGGTTTAGGCGTTGGATTGGTATATGTTTCCGGGCACTCTGGACTGCTTGGTTGGGGGCTGCTGGCCGCAGTCTTGTCTGTGGTATCCCAAGGGGGGGACCTTTTGGAATCCGCAATCAAGCGCCGGTTCAACGTCAAAGATTCTAGCGGTCTCATTCCCGGCCATGGCGGTATCATGGACCGTGTAGATGGTCTGGTTGCGGCAGCCATTCTAGCAGCTGCACTTGGATTGCTAGCAGGTGGAACAACCCTGGATCCGATTATGGGCCTTGGCCTCGGCTAAACAGGAAATTATTATGCTCGTTGAGCCGAATATGGCTGCTTCCGCGAATGCAAGTGCTAGCGATGGTCCTCTTTCAATTATCATTCTCGGTGCAACCGGCTCCGTAGGCTGCAGCGCTATCGATATCATTCGCGCTGAACCTGATCGGTTCAATGTTGTGGCTTTGGTCGCCAATCGAAATGCGGAACTTTTGGCTGAGCAAGCACAGCAGGTTTCAGCTGATTGTGCTGTGTTGGCGGATGAACGCGGACATTCTGCGCTGAAAGAGGCATTGGCCTCAACAGGTGTACAAACAAGCGCAGGTGAAGCTGCCATTTTGGAAGTGCTGGACCAACCGGCTGATATGGTTGTTGGTTCGATTGTTGGGTCTGCCGGTTTGAGGCCGACCATGGCAGCTATGAAGCCGGGGCGTACGATTGCTCTTGCAAACAAGGAATGCCTTGTATCTGCAGGAGACTTGTTCATGGCTGAGGCCGCGCACCAAAACGTGACTGTGTTGCCCGTGGACAGTGAGCACAATGCGATCTTTCAAGTGTTCGAGCAGAGCAATGCCGAACATGTCAGCAAAGTAATCCTTACTGCGTCCGGCGGCCCATTTCGGACGACACCGATTGACGCCTTGAGTTCGGTGACACGCGAACAAGCGCTAAAGCATCCCAACTTCTCCATGGGAAGCCGCATAACAATCGACAGCGCGACCATGATGAACAAGGGGTTTGAAGTCATTGAGGCGTTTCATCTCTTTCCGATCTCCGAAGACCAATTGGATGTGTTGGTCCATCCTCAGCAGATCGTTCATGGGCTTGTTCAATACAGTGATGGATCGCTTCTTGCCCAAATGGGTGCACCGGATATGCGCACACCTATTGCCCATTGCATGGCGTGGCCGAACCGGATGGCGGCACCCATTCCCCAGATAGATCTGGCAGCCATTGTGCAATTGACGTTCGAAAAGCCTGATCTAGCAAGATTCCCAGCACTCAAGCTTTCCATTGATGCCATGAAGCGCGGGCAGGGAGCGACAGCCGTTCTCAATGCCGCCGATGAAATAGCAGTCGCGGCTTTCCTGGATGGTAAAATCGGCTTTATGGACATTCCAGCATCAGTCGAGCATGTGCTTGAAGCTGCAGAGCGTAAGGGGCTTCTCTCGACCATGTCTTCGATTGATGATGTGTTGTTGCTGGATGCGGAAGCCCGCCAGCTTTGTAATGACTGGATCAAAGCCCGCTAGATGTAGGTTTGATCTGGAAAGTGTTTGTTAATTATAAAATCAACTAGGCGTGTCCATTACACTGCCGTAATTGGCCTTTTGATATGGTGCACGGAATCGGACTTTCGCCATACGGCGTATTAGAGGCTTGTAATGGATCTCATCATCTCCGCTTACGATCTGGTCATCGGCTATATCCTGCCGTTCCTTTTCGTTCTGACAATCGTTGTTTTCTTTCACGAACTTGGACACTTTTCTGTAGCTCGTTGGTGCAAGGTAAAGGTGGATGCCTTTTCGGTCGGTTTCGGTCGGGAGTTGTTCGGGTTCAATGATAAACACGGAACCCGTTGGAAGCTCTCACTGATTCCCCTGGGCGGCTACGTGAAGTTTGCAGGCGATGAAAATGCTGCAAGCATCCCGGATCGGGACCGAATTGCCGCTATGAGTGAAGAAGAACGTGCCACGGCATTTGTTGCAAAAACGGTATGGCAGCGCGCAGCCATTGTCGCAGCCGGCCCGGTCGCAAACTTCCTGCTGTCGATCGTGATTTTTGCATTCCTGTTCATGAGTTTCGGCAAGATGGTCACCTTGCCGGTTGTTGACAGTGTTCGCGATGGCAGCGCGGCTCAGGTCGCGGGTATTATGCCGGGCGATCAGATTCTCGCAGTGGACGGTGTGCCAGTCGAGACGTTCAATGACTTGCAGCGGATTGTTTCCACCAGCGCCGATATCCCGTTGCAACTGGATGTGGGGCGCGGCTCGGAGATGGTCACGCTGACTGTGACGCCGCAACTTAAAGAAATTACGGACAATTTCGGCAATACGCAGCGCATTGGTCTTTTGGGAATTACGCGGAGCATCGAACAGGGAACTATTATCAACAAGAGTTTCGGGCCGTTAGAAGCTGTCTCCGAAGGGGTGAGTGAAACCCTGTATATTGCTCAGCGCACCCTTGGGTACCTCGGCGGCGTTATAACTGGCCGTGAACCTGCTGATCAGCTTGGTGGGCCAATCCGGGTCGCTCAAGTTTCAGGGCAGGTGGCAACGCAGGGCATCGTTCCGCTTCTGTCGTTGGCTGCCGTGCTCTCGATCAGTATCGGTTTACTCAACTTGATGCCTGTTCCCATGCTTGATGGCGGGCACCTTGTTTACTATGCAGCTGAAGCAGTGCGCGGAAAGCCATTAAGTGAACGAGTTCAAGACATTGGCTTTAGGGTTGGTCTTGCCCTTGTGCTCATGTTGATGGTGTTTGCAACGTGGAATGACGTGCTTCATCTCAGCAAATTATGAACAAATCCGTGACATCGACGCAACGCACTCAAGACAAATCCAAATTCGTCCCAGAGTGTGGTTGCGAAATCCGTAAAAGCTTGTAAAACCAATTCGAGTTTTGAGAATCTTCGCAACAATGCGGAGTCTCGCGCGGGTATTAGAAAATAAAGGCATAGCTCAATTATGCAGCGATTGCACAAACTGAAAAACACCTCGCTTTTGGCGGCAGCACTCCTTTGCACGACGGCTCTCATGCCGGCTGAGATTGCGCCTTTTTCTGCGACAGTTGCTGAGGCGGCTGTTGCGCGTAACATTGTTGTTCGTGGCAATACTCGCATCGAAGAAGAAACCGTCCTCAGCTATCTAACTTTTTCCCGTGGCCGGAGTTATTCCGCAGCGGACGTTGATGAATCGCTTAAGGCGTTGTTTGCAACCGGACTTTTCGCAACTGTTGACATTAAACAACAGGGCGGAACTGTTGTTGTCGAAGTGACTGAAAACCCGATCATTAATCAGGTTTCCTTCGAGGGTAACAAGAAGCTCAACGACAGCTCTCTTGAAACAGCTGTTCGTTCGCAACCTCGCACGATGCTGACCCGCGCCCGTGTAGAATCCGATGTTCAGAACATTCTTGAAGGTTATCGTCGCTCCGGCCGTTATGATGCGTCCGTTGAGCCGAAGATTATCGATCGTGGCAACAATCGCGTGGATCTTGTTTTTGAGATCAATGAAGGTGACAAGACCGGCGTTGAGCGGATTTCCTTTATTGGCAACAAATCCTTTAGCGATGGGCGTTTGCGTGATGTCATTCGGACACGCGAAAGCGGTTTCCTGAGCTGGTTGCGCAGCACGGACACGTATGATCCTGATCGCCTTGCAGCTGACCAAGAGTTGCTTCGTCAGTATTATAACCGCAAGGGCTATGCAGACTTCCGGATTGTATCTGCCACTGCTGACCTCGATCGTGAACAAAACATCTTTTATGTAACCTTCACGGTTGAAGAAGGCGAGCGGTACGAATTCGGCGATGTTGAAATCGTTTCATCTGTGCCAGATGTTGACGCGAATGAACTTTATTCAACCTTGCGCACTAAGCCGGGTAAACGATTTGACTCACTGCGTGTTGAGCAATCCATCGAAGATCTGACCCTTCGTGTGTCCGAAAAGGGCTATGCATTTGCCCAAATCCGTCCGCGTGCGCTGCGCGATTACGAAAACAACACGATCTCTTTGATCTACTACATCGAAGAAGGTCCTCGTGCCTACGTTGAGCGCATCAACGTCATTGGTAACGACCGCACACGTGAATATGTTATTCGCCGCGAATTCGATTTGGCGGAAGGTGATGCCTTTAACCGGGTCCTGATCGACAAGGCAGAACGCAGACTCCGGAACCTTGGCTTCTTCGAGCGTGTCAACATCACAACCTCTCAGGGCAGTGCTTCTGATCGCGTCATTGTGAATGTCGAAGTTATGGAGAAAGCCACCGGTGAAGTGTCGTTTGGTCTCGGTTACTCAACCACAGACGGCGTGATCGGCGACATCTCTGTCTCAGAGCGTAACTTCCTTGGTCGTGGGCAGTACGTGAAGCTCGGTGTTGGTCGCGGCGAAAGCTCGCAAACATACGAATTTGCCTTCGCAGAGCCTTTCTTTATGGGGCGCCGGATTGCATTTGATGTCGATGCCTATCGTAGGGTCCGAGATTCCAACGACTATCGTTCGTTCGACCAGGAAACAACAGGCGGCGGTTTCGGCTTTACTCTCCCGCTGCGTGAAGAAGAGCTTCGCCTTCGTCTTTTCTATAAGATCTTCCAGGAAAAGAACACCGATCCCAATAACACCTCAACGGGTGTGACCAACTGTAATACAGCTGATCTCTCCTTGGCTGTTTGTGACTCCTTGGGTGAGTACATCACCTCGCTGGCTGGGTATCGGTTTATCTACAACACCTTGAACCGTAATCTGAATCCGACTGATGGCTTCTATGCTGCATTCGGACAGGAGTTTGCGGGGATTGGTGGCGACTCCACCTACATCAAGTCAACTGCTGAAGCGCGCGCCTATACCGAACTGCTTCCAGATTGGGGTATTGTCGGGTCTGCAAAGATCGAAGGCGGCCATATCTACGGCATTGGTGATGACCGCTTGCGGGTGTCTGAGCAATTCATGGTTGGCGGCAATATTATCCGCGGCTTTGAAAATCAGGGCATCGGCCCACGAGACAGTAAAACCGGTGATGCCCTGGGTGGCCGCATGTATATTGCTGGCTCTCTGGAAACGACTTTCCCATTCCCGGTTATCCCGGAAGAGTTTGGTCTTTCCGGTGCGGTATTTGCTGATGCAGGTACTCTTTGGGACGCGGACGACGATCTGGTAAAGATCGTTGAAAACGGCGGGAACAAGGTGAACTCCAACGATTTCGACATTCGTGCTTCCGTGGGCGCTGGTATCCGTTGGCAATCACCGTTTGGTCCACTTAGGGTCGATTTCGCTTGGCCTGTCATGAAAAATGACAAAGACGAAACACAAGTATTCCGTTTGAGCGGCGGTACACGCTTCTAATTTTGCGGAAATTGGTGCAAAACGGCTGCCGGGTGTCGGCGGCCGTTTTTGTGTTTTTGCGCTGATCAATCACTAATTTGGGAACACACATGAGCGATCCGGTCTTTTTCGAGCCCCCACAATCCGTTCTTCTCAAGAACATCGTATGTTGGGCGGATGCAGATCTGGAGCGTGGCGACGAAAACATCGAGATCTTGGGCGTTGCTCCGGTGGAGGATGCCGGGGAGGGGACATTGGTCTTCTTTGATAACGTGGTCTATTTGGATCAGCTATCGCAGACCACAGCGGCAGCTTGTCTCGTTGCTAAAAAGCATGTCAGCAAGGTTCCGGATAATGTAGCAGTGCTGGTCTGCAAAGATCCTTATCGGTCTTGGGCTCAAGTTCTTGCGAAGCTCTACCCGTTAGCAATGTCACCGGTGGATATTGCTTGCCCAACCGATGTTTCGCCGCGCGCATCGGTGGACACCAGCGCCAAACTGGAAGATGGCGTCATTGTGGAGGCCGGTGCAGTAATCGGGGCGAATGTTTCGGTTGGCGCCGGAACAGTGATCAGGGCCAATACCGTTATTGGTGCTGGCGTCCAGATTGGCCGCGGCTGTGTCATCGGACCGAATACAACAGTCCAACATAGTTTGCTTGGGGATCGTGTGTTCCTCCATCCAGGTGTATGCGTGGGTCAGGATGGATTCGGATACGCAATGGGACTGGCGGGTCATTTTAAGGTACCGCAGGTCGGCCGTGTCATCATACAAGACGATGTTGAAGTGGGTGCAAACACCACAATCGACAGAGGCGCAAACCGCGATACGGTCATCGGCGAAGGCACGAAGATCGATAATCAGGTGCAGATTGGGCACAACGTGGTTATCGGCCGTCATTGCGTGTTGGTGTCTCAAGTAGGGCTGTCCGGCAGCTGTACACTTGAAGACTTTGTCGCAATCGGCGGCCAATCAGGTGTCCGTGGTCACGTTCGCATAGGCGCGGGTGCGCAAGTTGCTGCGATAAGCTCGGTCAACGAAGACCTTCCAGCTGGTGGGCGATATGGTGGTACGCCAGCAAAGCCTGTTAAACAGTGGTTCCGTGAAGTTGCAGCTCTTCGAAAGCTTGCAGAACGTGGCTCTGGTGCTTAAGGAAATGTGAGTAGAAGACTGGCGGTTGATCGCCAAGGGGCAGACTATGGATACGACCAACGAAAAGACGCTGGAAAGCGCTGACATTCTCAAGATCATGAAACTGTTGCCACACCGGTACCCGTTTCTGCTGATTGACAAGATCATTGAGATGGATGGGGACCAGAGCGGGATCGGCATTAAAAATGTCACGATCAACGAGCCGCATTTTAACGGTCACTTTCCCGGACAACCGGTCATGCCGGGTGTTCTCCTTATCGAGGCGATGGCCCAAACCGCTGGCGCTCTTTGTGTAAATTCACGTGGTGTAGATGCGCCTCCGCAGCTTGTTTATTTCATGACGATTGACAAAGCCAAATTTCGCAAGCCTGTCGGGCCTGGCGATCAGGTCCATTTCCACGTGAACAAGATCAAGCAGCGCGCGAATATCTGGAAATTCGAAGCCGTAGCGAAGGTTGAAGGCGCCAAGGTTGCCGAGGCAGAAATCAGCGCAATGCTTGTGGACGCGTGAGGCAGCATGTCGGATATCCATTCAACAGCAATAATTGAAGACGGCGCTTTTCTGGGCGAGGGCGTCAAGATTGGCCCCTACGCGCATGTGGGCCAAAATGTTCGTCTTGGTGCTGGCGTCGAATTGAAATCCCACGCCGTAGTTGCTGGCGATACGCATCTGGGTGATGGGTGTGTGGTTTTCCCTTTTGCCTCCATCGGCCATCAAGCTCAGGATCTCAAGTACAAGGGCGAAAAAGCCATTGTGCGCATTGGTGAGAAATGCACCTTCCGAGAAGGTGTAACCGTCAATGCAGGGACAGAAGGTGGTGGCGGTTCAACCACAATTGGAAACAATTGTGCGTTTCTGGCAAACTCCCATGTTGGCCATGACAGCCATCTGGGCAACGGGATCGTTCTGTCCAACAACGTTATGATCGCAGGCCACGTTGAAGTTGCAGACGGTGTCATCTTTGGCGGTGGTTCGGCTGTAATCCAATTCACCCGGATCGGGACTGGTGCATTCATAGGCGGGCTCGCTGGCCTTGAAAATGATCTGATCCCATTTGGGATGGTGACAGGGAACAGGGCAAGCCTCGGCGGATTGAATCTGGTTGGTTTAAAACGTCGCGGTATTCCGCGCGATCAGATCCATGCTTTGCGTTCAGCCTATAAAGAGCTTTTCGAGAGCGACGAAGGAACCCTTCGCAGCCGAGCAGAAGCTATTGCAGCGCATTCAGATGACCAGCCAATGGTGAAGGTAATTACCGACTTCATCCTCGAAAAGGAAAATCGCCGGTTCTGCACGCCGCCAATCGGTGAATAGATGGCGGGCCTTCAACCCGATCGTTTTAGGGTAGGGCGCATAGCCGTAATTGCAGGCAACGGCGCCCTTCCTGAGCAAGTTGTATCCGTATTGCAATCTCGTGGCCGGGACCATCGCATTGTTGCTATCAAGGGCGAAGCGTCCGAGACGACCCGTCAGGCTGCAGCTGTTGAGTTGGGCTGGGGAGAGATTGGTCGCCTCTATAGGTTCCTAGAACGTTCGGGATGTGATGAAATCTTGCTCATTGGCGGCATTTCACAACGCCCGGATTTACGGTCTTTTGTCGGGGATTTCGGAACTCTCCGCCGTTTGCCGAAAATTCTCAAGGCATTGATTGGCGGAGACGACAGTCTCTTGAAGAAGGTCATTGGGTTGTTCGAGACGGAAGGCTACAGCGTGGTGGGTATTAAGGATGTCGCATCAGAACTCCTTGCAGAGGCTGGTACCATGGGGCGCCACCAACCAAGCGACAGCAATCTTCGGGATCTTCGTTTGGCCCTGGCCGCCACGCAGAAACTTGGCGAACTCGATATCGGTCAGGCTGCTGTTGCGATCGGAGGTCGAGTGGTCGCGCTTGAGGGGGCTGAAGGGACCGACGCCATGCTTGAGCGGTGCCAACAGCTGCGTGACACTGGTCGCGTAAAAGGCCGGACACCGGCAGGGGTCTTGGTGAAGAGCGCGAAACCGACACAGGATTTGCGGGTTGATTTGCCGGCCATCGGGCCACGCACAGTTGACCTGGCTCACAAAGCGGGGTTGGCTGGTGTAGCTGTGCACGCCGGTAATGCACTTGTTTCTGAAAGAGATTTGACACTGAGCAAGGCAAATGAGCTTGGCTTGTTCATATATGGGTTTGATTTGTCCAGCGACATATGAGCAATCACCAATGATCGATAAAACCCGAAAGCTGACTGTCGCGATTGTGGCCGGTGAGGAGTCTGGTGATGCGCTCGGCGCAGAATTGATAAGCGCCCTGAACAGCCAGCTTTCCCAAACACCAGACTATATTGGGACTGGTGGTGAGCGCATGGCGGCGCTCGGCCACAAAAGCCTTTTCCCAATTAGTGATGTTGCGGTCATGGGCCTAACCGCAGTGTTGGCGAGATTGCCGCTTATCATTAAGCGCGTGCATCAAACAGTAGATGCGATCGTCCAGGCGCAGCCCGATGTTTTGGTGATCATCGATAGCCCCGACTTCACGCACAATATCGCCAAACGGGTTCGTAAAAAGGCACCCAACATTCCCATTGTTGGCTACGTGTCTCCCTCCGTGTGGGCATGGCGTTCGGGCCGAGCCAAGCGCATGAGTGTTTATGTCGATGATCTTTTGGCACTTCTTCCGTTTGAGCCTGATGTGCACAAAAGGCTCGGGGGGCCACCAACCCACTATGTAGGGCACCCGTTAAGTGAGAACGTCACCAAACTGCGCCCAAGCGAAGGTGAGCGGACACCGCTGGAGGAAGATAAAAGAGTTCTGCTCGTTCTCCCCGGCAGCCGGTCATCGGAGGTCGGCCGTCTGCTGGAAACCTTCGGCCAGACAGTCGAGAAAATTGCCGCCGAGTATCCAGATCTGGAAATTCTTCTTCCTGCTGTGTCGCACCTTGAATCGCGCATTCGATCTGAAGTAGCGGTCTGGCCTGTTCAGCCAACCATTGTGGTCGGGCAGGAGGCTAAACAGGGCGCATTTCGGCGGGCCCACGCCGCCCTTGCGGCCTCAGGAACGGTATCTTTGGAAGTGGCTCTGTCAGGCGTGCCGATGGTCGTTGCCTACAAACTTGATTGGTTTTATCGGCGGGTAAAGGAGCTAAACAATCTGCTGAAATTCAGCGGCGTCAATTCAATGGTTCTGCCCAATATCATTCTGGAAGAAAACATCATTCCAGAGTTTTTGGACGATAATGCCAATCCCGACGCCTTGTGTCAGAAGGTCTTGCCATTGTTGGCAGATTCCCCAGACCGTGACCGGCAAACGCGGGCCTTTGAAAAGCTGGATGACATCATGCGGCTACCTGATGGGGCTAGCCAGAGCGGTGCCGCTGCAGAAGTGGTATTGAGACGTATTGGATCGTCAAAAATCGTACATATGGATCCAGCGGAAAACTCCTAGCGGCCTTTCGCATAAAGTTCTTGCCATCGCGCCAGAATAAAACGTGCATACCGAATGGCGGGCAAACCGAAGCAAGCGCTTGCATATGCGTCGTTTATTTCCAATACCGCAGTATTTTTGGAAGATGTCACTCCAATGTCTAGGGCATATGACTTGGGCGGGTTGGAAAATGAATCTATTGATTTATGGATAGTTTCAGGTTCCGGAAACACAAGTGGATCACCTTTATAATGTCGAACTCCGACAATGTTCTTATCTTGAACAAAGACTCTGTATTCGCTGATGAACTCGATCGGCTCGGCTATCAGTACAACCTCGTCATCAGATATGGTGGATGTGGGGATTATGGTGAGCGTTCGGTATTCCCGCTCTGACGGGGAGCGCAGTGGGGTGATAATGTCCATTTTCGTTAATGGACATTGTGAGGCACATTTTGGGTACGAAGAAGGGCAGCAAGAAGCGGTTTTGGTCGGATGACGAGAAGCGGTCGATCTGTTTGCAGGCCAGAGTGCCGGGGGTTTCGGTTGCGCAGGTTGCGCGCCGCTCTGCGATGAATGCGAACCTGATCCACAACTGGCTGCGTGATGAGCGGTTTGCGCCAGAAGACAGCGATTGCGTCCTTGATGGAGCGGCGTTTCTACCAGTGGAGATAGAGGGCCCGCAGGCCGCACCAGGCCACCAGATCGCGGCGCTTGCCTCGGATATGCCGTTGTCGGCTCAGCGGGTTGATATCACGCTGTCGGACGGGCGGCGGGTATTGGTGGAAGGGACGACGGCGCTGCCGACGGTGCTGGCTTTGGTTGAAGGTCTAATGCCGTGATCCCCGTGCCGTCCAACGCGCGGGTTTGGCTGGCTGCCGGGGTGACGGACATGCGGCGCGGGTTCAACACTTTGGCGGCTCAGGCGGAGAAGGTTCTGGAGCTTGATCCCTATTCTGGACATCTGTTTGTGTTCCGGGGACGGCGCGGTGATCTGCTGAAGATCATCTGGTGGGATCGACAGGGCGCATGCCTGTTCAGCAAGCGCCTTGAGAAGGGCCGGTTTGTTTGGCCTGCTGCGAAGGACGGTAAGGTCAGCGTGACGCCCGCGCAATTGTCGATGTTGCTTGAAGGCATAGACTGGCGGATGCCGCAAAAAACATGGCGGCCCCTGAGCGTCGGATAGGCCAATATATTGGCGTTTGCGCGCCTCTCGGGATTCAACTTACGCCCTTGATCTGATATAAGATCGAAGATGCTGAAGGACCTTGATATCACCCCGGAGGACCCCGCCGAATTGAGGGCGGTGAACCGCCTTCTGGCCGACGAGGTCAAGGCTCTGAGCCTCAAGGTCGAGCAGCTTCAACACCAGTTGCACGGGGCCAATCGGCATCGGTTCGGCTCCAAGTCTGAGGGTCTGGATCAGCTCAATCTCGATCTGCTCGAGGACGCCGAGATTGTTGAGGCCGCTGAAGACCAGGCAAAACAGCCCGCCCCGTCGCAGGAGGGAGTTGATCCAAAGCCGAAGCGCAAACACAGCCGCAAGCCCTTGCCGGATCATCTGGATCGGGAAGACGAGGAGCTCTCTCCCGGTGATGAATGCGGTCGTTGTGGTGGCAACTTGCGCACCCTGGGTGAGGATGTCACCGAAGAGTTGGAATACGTGCCGGGACGCTTCAAGGTGAAGCGGATCATCCGGCCCCGCAAAGCCTGTTCATGGTGCGAGGCGATTGTGCAAGCGCCGCTGCCATCGCGCCCCATTGAGCGTGGGCGGCCCGGACCGGGATTGTTGGCCCATGTTCTGGTAAGCAAATATGCCGATCATTTACCCCTCTATCGCCTGAGCCAGATCTTTGCCCGTGAAGGCGTCGATCTGGACCGCTCGACCATGGCCGACTGGGTTGGTCGCTCGACGGCCCTGCTGGAACCTCTTGCCGATGCCATCGGACGGATGGTGCGGCAAGGACCTGCGCTTTTTGCCGACGATACGCCCATCAAAATGCTGGCCCCCGGCAACAAGAAGACCAAAACGGCGCGGGTCTGGACCTATGTGCGGGATGAGCGTGCCTGGTCTGGCCAATCGCCACCCTGTGCATGGTATCAGTTCACGGTGGATCGCAAAGGAGAGCATCCCGTTGCTCATTTGTCGGGATACAAGGGCTGGGTCCATGCGGATGGATATTCCGGGTTCAACGGTGTGTTCGGTGACGACAAAGCCGATGAGATGGCCTGCATGGCGCATGTACGACGCAAGTTCGTGGATGTCTTCTCCTCGCAGGGCAGCGCCATTGCCGAAGAAGTCATCCGCCGGATTGCTGAGCTTTACGCTATCGAGAAAGAGATCAGGGGCATGCCCCCCGAAGACCGCGCTACCATCCGGCAGGCTAGGGCAAAACCGATCTTTGACGCCTTGGAAGAATGGTTGCAGACGCAATTGCCCAAAATCTCGGGAAAGTCACCACTCGCGCAGGCCATCCGCTATGCCTTGGGCCGAATGCCGAAAGCACGCCCATACCTTGAGCTCGGCCATCTGGAATTGGATAACAACACCGCCGAGCGCGCCGTTAAACCCGTCGCCATCGGACGCAAAAATTGGATGTTCTCAGGCTCCCAAGGCGGCGGCAAAGCCATGGCTATCGCTTATACCCTGATCGAAACGGCCAAGCTCAACGGTGTTGACCCTCAGGCCTGGCTGACCTGGGTCCTCGGTCAAGTCGCCGACCACAAAATCACACGCCTCGACGAACTTCTGCCCTGGCGTTACGCTGCTCAGGCAGCGTAACAGGCCGCATCGGTGTCGCGCCAGAGCGCCTTCGCCGGACGGTCACGGATTAGGTCTCTTACGCTTTGAAATAATGTGCCGTCGAACCGTTTTGTTTGGTCTGCTGAAGGTTTGGCAAAAATTGAGATTCCGTTAGAAACTAATGCACGCACTTCACCCATATTAGATGCTTGGATTTTTCGGCGTGCAAAAGGCAATAGAGAAGTTGGCACGGAATCTAGGGTCGGCACATCTATTCCAAGCCTATCCATTGCCTTTTGAGCGAATTTTATTCCTCCGACGACAATGTCACCCAATTGCAGCTGGATGCGCTCAAAATCACACGGAGTAAACCATTGGATCGAATAAGAAAGTTCTTCAAAACCAATAGCGGCCGTAAGACGGTTGATACTGGTTTGATTGTTATCCAATTCAAGAATATGAACTTTCATCGTTTTGCCTACAAATATACCCCGTGCAGATAAATATCCTACACGGGGTTACATAAGTTCAAACTATGCGGTGCGTTTTGTTTTTTAAGCCGCTGCGACTTCTTTGAGGAAAGTCTCGACTTCTTTTTTGAGATGATCTGTTTTGGAAGACAGCTTTGTAGAGGCCTCCAGAACACGTTCAGCAGATCCCGATGTGGATTCGACGTCGTTGGAAAGCTCGGCCATATTTTCGGTAACAGCACCGGTTCTAGTCGCCGCTTTTTGAACGTTGTCTGAAATCTCCGAGGTGGCCGCACCCTGTTCCTGAACAGCTGCCGCGATCATGCCGGTGTATTGGTTCACTTCATCCATGATTTCCGTGATTTCACCGATGGCTGTTACGGATTCGGTGGTCGCACTTTGGATTTCGGCAATCTGTGAACTGATTTCTTCGGTCGCCCGAGAGGTTTGTGCAGCGAGTTCCTTCACCTCAGCTGCAACGACCGCAAAACCTTTGCCAGCTTCACCCGCACGAGCTGCCTCAATGGTCGCATTAAGCGCCAGAAGGTTGGTTTGCTCAGCAATCGCCTGGATCAGGCTGACAACTTCACCGATTTTTGTGGCTGCGGTTGCCAGGCTGCCAACTTTCTCATTGGTGCGACGGGTTCCGTCGGTTGCCCGTCCCACAACTTCTGTTGTTTGGGACACCTGACGTGAAATCTCGGCAATTGAAGCACTGAGCTCTTCTGCCGCGCTGGCAACGGTTTGCACGTTTGTAGATGCGTCATCGGTTGCTGACAGCGTTGCTTCTGCACGCTTGGAGCTTGCATCGGCAGAGGCGCGCAAGTCATGCGCTGTGTTGTCCAGATCAGTTGCAGTTGTTTCGACAGCCGATAGCAGGTCATGTGAGGTAGTCCGGAAGGACTGGATCAAACCGTCAATTTTTTGTTGTCGTTCTTGTCTAAGGGCCTCTTCGCTGGCTGCAACCTCCTGCAGACGTGATCTTTCAACGGCGTTGTCCCGGAAAACCTGAACGGTTCGGCTCATGTCGCCGATTTCATCCTTGCGGTCGATCTCGTCGATTGTGATCTCGGTATTGCCTTTTGCAAGTTGCTCCATCGTTTGAGTTGTCTTGCGGATAGGGCGTGTTACCAGCAGGGTTAGGGCAATCGCCAGACCGATACCGGCCAGTATCGACAAGAGCACTGTCAAGCCAATTGTGCTGAGCGCCTGCCCACTGGAAGCCTGAGCTGCTTTGGTCTGTTCATTCGAGATCTTTGAGATCATCGCCTGAACTTCAGCTGCGAGGGTTTGAAGTTGATTTCCTTCTTCCTCCAAGACGACACGGTTGTTGACCAACTCACCAAATGCAATGGAAAATGATTTGATTGATTTCGCGACTTTTTTGGATTCTTTGCGCACTGAGCGAATAGTGGCTGCGCGTGTCTTGAGCATTTGCTCCACGGACCAAAGCCCGTTCATGCGGTCAAGAACGGCTTGCCGCGTATTGTCATCCGGGCGCATGATAAAATCGAGCGTTGCGACCTTCAGAGAGAGCGCATTTGGGCTCAAAAGATTGGCCGCAACGGATAGGGCGGCTACATCGTCATACTGAGCATTGGCCTTCGCGGCCTGAGCATATGCATCGTCGACAGTTTGAAGTGCCTGCTGTCTGATATCTTTCGTCAAAGCATCGAGGGCACCAAAAGCGTCTTTCGCATCCTCGGTGAGGTTGACGATTTCAAAATAGTCCTTTGTTTTGGTCAGCTTAATTAGCGTCCGTGCCAAATGAGTGGTTTTCATGCTGACGTTGGAGAGCAATGCAGTATCGACGCCTTCCAGTCGGGCCATGGAAAGCTCTTCGGCCACTGGAACGAGTTTTAGGACGCCGTCTTTTACATCCGAAACCAATTTTGCGTTTGTACCAGCCAAACTGAACTGGTTATTGAGGGTCAAGACAGTTTCCTGAAAATCGGAAGCCGCACGGCCAACCTTGTTGGCGTCAAAAAGAACGTCCTGTGAGGCCTTGTACTTCTCACCAACCTTGACCCGAATAGCTTCGGCTTCGGACGCTATGAAGTTGGAAATCCTCTCGAACTCGTTCAGTGTTGTTTCAAGTTCGTCCCGCTTCACGGCCTGTTCGGCTTTTAGTCCGATGATCTGTTCAAAACTGGTCTGGAAGCCGGTAATCGCTGTTGAAGCTGAAACGACGGACGATCGTGCAGCCGGATCATCCTTCAAGCGGTTTTCAAGCGTTGAAAGCTCTGTGCTGAGTTCCTTCAGGCCCGCAAGTGTTGCATCCGCCGCTTTCATATCCTGACGATTGAGGAACCTCTCGCGGTCCTCGGTCAGCTTTTGAAGGTGTGCAATTGCTGTTGTGGAGTGTTCTGCAACTTCCATTCGATCTGAAAGACTATGAACCGCATAGGCTCCGACACCGCCAACAATCGCCGTAAGAGCAAGCACGGTTGCAAAACCGCCACCGACCTTGTGACCAAATTTGAGGTTACTGGCGAATTTTTTGATTTTCATCGAAGGGTCTCACAACACAGAATTGGGTTTCCAAATTTGCATGCGAGGGTAGGCGTAGCACCTTAATTGCTAGTAAAAATTGCGAAGTGCTTGTAATACAATGCGAAAACAAAAAAGGTGCCCGTAGGGGCACCTTTGTTATTGGTATTATTGACGATTTTCTCAGCGGCGCTGATCGATTGGCGTATAATCGCGCTCCGGGTAGCCCGTGTAGAGCTGCCGTGGGCGACCAATGCGCTGGGACGGATCTTCCACCATCTCTTTCCACTGAGCGATCCAGCCAACAGTCCGGGCCAGTGCGAACAGAACGGTGAACATGTTGGTCGGGAAACCGAGCGCGCGAAGCGTGATGCCGGAATAGAAGTCGATATTCGGGTAAAGCTTCTTCTCGACAAAATACTCATCGCTACGCGCGATTTTCTCAAGTTCCATCGCAACGTCTAGAAGCGGGTCGTCCTTGATGCCGAGTTCGCCGAGCACTTCATGCGTGGTTTTTTGCATGATCCGTGCGCGTGGGTCGTAGTTCTTGTAAACCCGGTGACCGAAGCCCATCAGGCGGAATGGATCATTCTTGTCTTTCGCACGCGCGATATACTCTGGAATGCGGTCAACAGAACCGATCTCAGACAGCATGTTCAGTGCAGCTTCGTTTGCGCCGCCGTGAGCAGGACCCCACAAGCAGGCAATGCCAGCAGCAATACATGCAAACGGATTGGCACCGGAAGAACCAGCCAGACGCACCGTAGATGTCGAGGCGTTTTGCTCATGATCGGCGTGAAGGATAAAGATCCGGTCCATGGCACGCGCCAAAACCGGGTTCACTTTGTACTCTTCACATGGCACCGCGAAGCACATGTGCAGGAAGTTCGACGCGTAATCGAGATCATTGCGCGGATAAACGAACGGCTGACCAATGTGGTACTTGTAAGCCATTGCCGCGATTGTCGGCATCTTCGCGATCATGCGCAGAGACGCGATCATGCGCTGATGAGGATCCGCAATATCAGTGGAGTCGTGGTAGAAAGCGGACAGCGCGCCAACGGTTCCAACCATGATCGCCATCGGGTGCGCATCACGACGGAAACCGGAGAAAAAGCGGCTCATCTGTTCGTGGATCATCGTGTGATAGGTGACACGATTGACGAAGTCGTCCTTCTCGACCTTGTTTGGCAGCTCACCATAAAGGAGCAGGTAACAGGTCTCGAGAAAATCGCCATGGTCGGCGAGTTGTTCAATCGGGAAACCGCGGTAGAGAAGTGTTCCTTGATCGCCATCAATATAGGTGATCTTGGATTCGCATGAAGCGGTCGAAGTGAACCCCGGATCGTACGTGAACATGCCGCTGTTTTTGTACAGCGAAGAAATATCGACAACGGACGGGCCAATTGCGCCGTCCTTGATATTAAAATTGTGGCTTACACCGCCCGCCTGGAATTCAGCTTTATTGTCGGCCATTCAGGTAACCCCCTTATCTAGCACTCACTGCAAAGTCTAAGTGGCTGAAATCTCATAAAAATATTTATGTATGAGTTCAGCGCCGAAAGACGCAGGAGGAATGGTCGTGTCTTGCCTAGCCCATTTGCCGCACTGCCGCAAGTTGATGGGTCTAACGCTTTCGTCAAAGGCCTGTACCCCAGTCCGAACCTATGTCACGAGTTCAGAATGGAAAGGGGTGGTACAGATTTCAAACCACCCCCTATTTCAATCGTTCAAGTTTACCCTTGGTCGGAAATCCGGCCAAGAGATTCATCACGTCCAAGTGCGACCAGAACATCGTAAATTCCCGGCGATGTCCCACGTCCGGTCAACGCAGCGCGCAGCGGTTGGGCCACCTTGCCGAGTTTCAGCTCTTTCTCTTCAGCGTAGGCTTTCACCGCCGCTTCAAGCGCTTCCGCATCCCAGTTAGGGACAGCTGAAAGAACATCGTGTAGGTCAGATAGAGCCTGTTTTGCATCTGCATCGAGGATCTTTTCAGCCTTCGCATCCAGATCAAGTGGGCGCTGCCGCCAGAGATAAGACGCGCTTTCGGTCAGTTCCACGAGTGTTTTGGCGCGTTCCTTCAGGCCGGGCAGGGCGGCAAGTGCTGTTGCCTCGTTATCTGCAAGCCAGGACAGAACCGTCTCACCTCCCTCAACATGGGACAAATACACCTTCAAATGCTTCAAGAGGTCTGCATCTCCCGTTGAGCGCATGTAATGCCCGTTGAGGTTTTCAAGCTTCTTGAAATCAAATCGGGATGCGGATTTGCCAACAGCGTCCAGAGAGAACCATTTTACCATGTCCTGGGTGGACATGATCTCTTCATCGCCGTGGCTCCAGCCAAGACGTGCGAGATAATTGCGCATGGCGGCGGGAAGATACCCCATCTCACGATAGGCTTCTGCGCCCAGCGCACCGTGGCGCTTTGACAGTTTGGCACCGTCCGGTCCATGGATGAGCGGGATGTGCGCCATGGACGGAATATCCCAGCCCAGCGCCTTGTAGATAAGTGCCTGCTTTGCAGAATTTGTCAGGTGGTCGTCACCGCGCACAACATGGGTGACACCCATATCGTGATCATCAATGACCACAGCCAGCATATAGGTGGGAGTGCCGTCTGAGCGCATGATGACAAGGTCATCGAGATCCTTGTTCGGAAAGGCGACACGTCCCTGTACTTCGTCATCAATGACTGTTTCTCCATCAAGCGGAGATTTCAGGCGAATGGCCGGCGCGACACCTTCTGGCGCTTCTGACGGGTCCCGGTCCCGCCAACGCCCGTCATAGCGGGGAGGTAGGCCGGCAGCTTTCTGCTCTTCGCGCATTTGCGTCAGCTCTTCTGACGTTGCATAGCAACGATAGGCGGCGCCGCTTTCCAGAAGCTGATCGACAACTTCCTTGTGGCGATCAAGGCGTCCAAACTGGGAAACGGGTTCGCCGTCCCAATCCAGTTCAAGCCAGGTCAAGCCGTCAATCAGGGCATCAACGGCCTCCTGCGTGGAGCGCGCCCGGTCGGTGTCCTCAATGCGCAGCAGCATCTTGCCGCCATTATGCTTGGCCAGCAGCCAATTGAAGAGTGCAGTTCTGGCGCCGCCAATATGGAGAAAGCCGGTTGGGGACGGAGCAAATCGCGTGACGAAGTCTTGGGCCATGGTTCTTTTTGAAAGTCTCTGCCAATATGGATGGGAGGAAGGCGTTGCCGCCGAGAGCTGGCGAGGTCTTAGCACAGCCAGTGCCGCTGCTAAATAGGCGGTTTTCATCTGTGCGGGGTATGGGGCGTATTGACCGAGGAACGGGATCTTTTTCGCACACATATTAACCGGGGTAGTACAGCCCCAAAGTCCGAAATAGCTCAGCCCGCTAATACTCTTGATAGCTCTGCACCCGTACATGGCGGGATCGCGGAGCGCTGGTGGAGTCAGAAGCATACCAAAAAGCATAGTTCTTCAACACGCGGCTCAGATCGGGCAACGGACTTCTCCCGGCAATTGCATTTAACGGATATTTCCCAAGTAACTGTGTGTTGCGACGAGGTTGACCGTTTTCACGGACGTTTGCAACTCTGACGGCAGCGTTGTCGGGGCGATTATCGATTTTGACGGTTACGTAAGCGCGGTTTTTGAGCTTTTCGTGGACTTTATCCCGTTTGGGCTGCGACAAGACACAGCTGTGGAGCCGCATTTGTGTTGGTTTCGTTGTTTGGAGCGTCATGCAGGCCTCGGCGGGGGCTTGAGGGCGCGGATTGCGGCGAGGATTCGTCCGAAGACGTAGCCTGATACAGCCACCTCTGCCAGTTGGAACGTGATTTTGCGCGCATGGCGTACGACCTTTGCCCCGATTTTGATGAGGCGGCTCTGGATACTTGTCAGCGACCAGTCGGCGACCTCTTCCGGGAGGTCTAGCCCTTGCAGGAAGACACCAAGGTTATACGCCAATGCGTGAAGCTGAAGCCGGACCTCATTGTCACAGAACCGCTTGCAGGACAGGCGGGTCCAAGTGATGGCGTTCTTGCCTTCTTTGATGTGCTGTTCGGCTGTGCCGCGCTGATTGTAGAAGCGGATGATCCATTCCGGCTCCATCGGCAAGTTGGTGACGACAAAACCCACGCGAGGGAATAGATCACCGGGATACCATTCGATCTTGGCAACCACCTGACGGGGCTTGCTCCATGAAGCAGCCTGATACTCAAAAACCTCATAGAAGCGCTTGATCTTTGTCTTTGAGGGACGTCCCACGGGGCGGGTCAGCTGATGGCTGATCTTCTCTTCCAGCACAGCGTTCTTTTTGAGGCGGATGGCGTAGCGGTACCCTTCAGCCTCTAAAGTCTCGTAAAGTTCCGGAATGGCAAAGGCGGCATCAGCGCGAAAGAAGCGCATGATGTCGCGCTCTGCATAGCGCGCAATGACGGGTATCAGAAGAGCCTTCCAGTCATCCGCGCTGTGGACGCTGCCATTGCGCAGGGCACAGCGTTCCAAGTGGCCAAACTGATTGAAGATGAACAATGGGTGATAGCAGTTGCAGCCGAAATGCCCGTTCCATGCGGTTCCCTCCTGAGCGCCATGGGTGGGGCTGACAGAGCTATCCATGTCCAAGGTGATGTAGTTCAGTCCTTGGCGACCATGCACCGCATCAATCCATTGACCGGGCATATCGGCCAAGGCTTCCCTGTTGGCGGCAGTCGCGAGCACCTCAGTCTCAAAGCGGCCCATCTGGGAGGAGGATGCCGCCTGAGTGTCAACGGCACGGCCCCCGATAATCTGGCGCATTACCGGGTCACGCGACAGACGCACGGCATCATTCACATCTTCATAGCCCGCAAGGCGACCAAATATCGATTGGCGCAGCAGGCCCATCAAGGTGTGAACGCCATTCTTACCTTTGCGGGTATCCCGAAGGAACCGAACCGCTTTGCCGAAAAGGCCAAGGGCGTCATCAAGCTCCCGGTAAAGCAGAAGACCGCCATCAGAACTGATCTTTGAACCGTGGAATTCCAACCGCACCCGAGGGTCAAAATCCAGCCGAAAATCGCTCTCAGAACCCGCACCCGTTGGGTGTGCCATTTTTCAGCCCTCCGTCATCAAGTAACACGCTGTAATATAAAGAGAAAAATAGGATAGAAGAAGCTAAATCAGCTGACTACTTGGGAAATCCGGGTTTAAATAGAGTTTTGTGGGCAATATTCGGGTTAGCTGCCGGGATCTGGATTTATTTTGCGCTCCCGCAAGAGCCTTCACCATATGTTTTTCCCGCTTTGGCTTTGTTGGTTGCATCGATTGGCATTTGGAAACATCTCAAAGGCCGGTTGGGTCTAACCGGCATGCTTGTTGTTTGGGTGGTCTGCGGTTCCGGACTTGCGAGTTTGCGAACAACCATAGTTGACGCGCCTCGGGTAACAGCGCGTGCAAGTTTTGAGGTGACGGGATGGGTGGCTGATGTCTCGCGAAGTGCCCGCGGAAAGCGGGTACTTTTGCACGTGACAGCGATTAATGGTCCGGCCTATGCGTTGAAGCAGGGCAATCCGGAACGGGTCCGAATTTCGGTCCCTAAAGAAAGCACTGTCAGGGTTGGGTCCACTATCTCCGTGCGGGCCAGATTGTTTCCGCCTGCAGGCCCTGCCGTGCCAGGTGGATATGACTTTTCCTTCATTGCCTATTTTCAAAAGATCGGGGCATCAGGATTTGCCTTTGGTAAGCCGGATGAAGTTTCAGGAGCAGCTTCGCGCGGACGTGTGAGCGAATTTATGAGAGTTCTTGCAGGAGTGCGAGCAAGCCTGTCAGAAAGACTGCTCAAATTCACTCAAACCCCGGATGCGGGGGCGCTTGTTGCTGCACTTTTGGTGGGTAACCGAGATCACATTTCAGATGAAACGGAAGATGTCCTTCGTCAGGCCGGACTTGCGCATATTTTGGCAATTTCCGGTTTGCACATGGCCTTGTTTGCAGGTGGGGCGTTTTCCTTGCTCGTCATGCTGCTGGCGCTAAGTCCGCGCTTTGCCTTGATCCAGCCCATCCACCAGTTTGCAGCACTTGGTGCTTTGGTGGCAGCAACGCTTTATTTGCTCATCTCTGGTGCCTCCGTTGCAACGCAGCGGTCTTTCATCATGATTGCTCTGGTGTTTCTTGGCATTTTGATCGGAAGGCGGGGGCTGACCCTACGAAGTGTGGCAATTGCGGGTCTTGCGCTTTTGATCATGGCCCCTGAGAACTTGTTTCATCCCGGATTTCAGATGTCTTTTGCCGCGGTCTTGTGTCTGGTTGCAGCCTATGAAGCATTGCGCGAAAGGAAAAGTGGCAAGGAAAAGTCTGGCGGGCGGCTGACTGCACCTGGGCCAAATCGAGGTGTTCTCACTTTGATTAGCAAATGGGCTGGGGGGCTCATTCTGACATCACTCATTGCCGGTCTGGCGACCGGGGTTGTCGGCGCATACCATTTTGGCCGCATCGCGCCCTATGGTCTTGTGGGCAATATCCTCGGAATGCCGATCTTCTCGCTCGTGACGATGCCAATGGGCTTACTTGCTCTGCTGCTATTGCCTTTTGGTCTCGCGTCCTTTCCCGTGACCGTGATGGAAGCCAGTTTGTCGCTCATCCTGGAAATGGCGAGGTTCACCGCAAATCTGGATGCAGGACGAGGGCATGTTGTGCCGCCCCCGGCAGCCTCTGCCTTTTTATTGTTCTGCGGCTTGTTTGGCGGTCTTGTGCTGAGAGGGAGGTTACGGATCGCTGCCTTTTTGCCAGCCTTTCTCGGCAGCGCGCTTTGGCTGTTGTCGAATGGACCGGACATACAAATTTCAGCAACGGGTCTGCACCTGGCAGCCCGAGACGCTGATGGTGTGTTTCGCTTAACCTCAACTCGTCAGGGCTTTAGAAACGAGATGTGGTTGCAGCGCGAAGGGATGGATGTCTCGACACTTTCGGAATTGCCGATGGCAGACGATCAAAAGCGGTGTGATGATGAGGGGTGTGTCGTGCATGCCTTTCCCGTAAACGGATTAGCAAACCCACTCATTGTTGCTCTGCCTCGTACAGTGTCAGCTGCCATACAGGATTGCTCGAGAGCGGATCTGGTCATCACGGACTTTGATATGTCTGGTGCAAATTGTACGGCGCAGCTGTTTGATAGATCAAAGCGGGCGCAAACCGGAGCTGTTTCGATCTGGCTTTCCAGCATGAGGACTGACGAAGAAATGCAAGCCCGAACAGGTATTGAACGAATTGAGAACGCAAAATCCATTCCTGCGCGTCCCTGGCATCAGTGGGCCGAGTGATATCTTGTTGTTTTCTAACTGTTCATTTTTCCGGAAAAAACCGGAAAGCAATCCTTAACTGTTGTAGAACACAGTGAGAACAGTTAGAGTGTGTTCATGATTTGTACCATTTGGTGGCGCTGGAGATTCGCTAATGCTGACGCGTAAGCAATATGAGCTTTTGATGTTCATTAATGAACGTCTCAAGGAAACCGGTGTTCCCCCATCCTTTGACGAAATGAAGGATGCTTTGGATTTGAGATCAAAGTCGGGAATTCACCGACTGATCACTGCATTGGAAGAACGGGGCTTTATCAGACGATTGCCGAACAGGGCCCGTGCGATGGAAGTTGTCCGTTTGCCGGAGTCAATAGCGCCGGGATTGGGTAGCCCGCGTCCGAGAGGCAGTTTCTCTCCAGAAGTTATCGAAGGGTCTTTGGGTAAGCCGCAAGCCGAAGCACGGCAGCCCTCAGCGCCAGTCGTAGAAGCTCAGACAACCGAAATACCGGTTATGGGACGAATTGCCGCCGGTGTGCCGATTGAAGCCATTCAAACCCACAGCCACTCCATAAGTGTACCGCCAGAGCTGATCGGGAAGGGTGAGCATTATGCTCTCGAAGTCCGAGGCGATTCCATGATCGAGGCTGGTATTCTTGATGGTGATACCGTCCTGATCCGCCGGTCTGACAGCGCCGATAGCGGCGATATTGTTGTTGCCTTGGTGGATGATGAAGAGGCTACTTTGAAACGGCTTCGAAAGAAGGGCGCGTCAATTGCACTCGAAGCTGCTAACCCTGCTTATGAAACGAGGATTTTCGGGCCTGGCCGGGTCCGGGTTCAGGGAAAGCTTGTCGCTTTATTCCGCCAATATTAGGCTGGAGCCATAATTTTCGACTGTGAAAACCGGTGCGGCATAATTGGCAAGCCGGTTTTTTTGGGTCTCTGCTTTCCGTGGCTTGAGGGTAATGCAGATTCCAAATCGACAAACGGTATATTCCAATTCGATTGAGTAACTGTAAGATTTGCAGTAATAGAATACAATTATAGATTGCATTATATTTGGAGAAATACACAGTTAATTGCCGGGTTTTCTAGCGAATAAAAAGCGTTGCGTGGGTGGTGCTGCATTGGAAAACGCGCTTCTAAGTCTGGCAGTTTCCGGTTTGCAATAATTTTTATGCGATTAACAGTCTGAAATATTTAGAAAATTAAGGACGAGATTTCTACCTTTCCGATTGTTGGAGAAATCATAAAGCGCACGCAGCCCAAAAAACAGCATAACGCTTGTTACTAATAACAGTATTGTTCACAATGTTCCGCAGATGCAGTTTGCTGTCAAAGTGGCACTGACCGCAATTGCAGCGCAGGAGTATTGTTTCGTATGGGTGCAAATCGTTCTCGACGCGAGGATGACATATCGACAAAGCCAAAGACCGGTCTGTCGCGCACTTTCATCCTCTATACCCTCGGATCGTTTGCAGTTCTGAGCCTAATTTTTATTGGCGGGCTGACGCAGTATCTCTGGCAGCGTGAAATGGGCCGCGCCATTACCACCACAGAAACACTTTTTCAGGCGTCAAAAGAGCCTTTGGAACGTGCGGTTTGGTCAATCAACAAGGCATCAGCTGATCAGATCGTCGCCGGTCTCTTGAGTTTGGAGGTTGTTGATCAGGTTTGGGTCGAGACACCGGACACCGGTACCTACGGCTTTCCTGCTGATGAGGCGGTCAACGATATTATCTCGTACGATCTTCTAAGCCCAATCCAGTATTCTGCAGGCGGGCAGATCGGTACGGTTCATTTTATCATCGATCGCGCTGAGATTACGGAGCAAGTGACCTCTGTTGTTGTCTCAACAGTTATAAGCATTGTGTTCTATCTGTTATTCTTGGCCATCATTCTGCAGCTTATTTTCGATCGGTTGATAGGTTTCCCGCTCTCCAAAATCGTTGAGTATCTAAATATTCCCGGCCTCATCGAAACGCCGCCAAACATTGAGCTGTTGCCAGGCCGACAGGACGAATTAGGCGTCTTGGCAAATTCGCTCCAAACAATGGTGATGAAGCGACATGCCGACTTGAAGCAAATTCAAGCCTACCAACAGAATTTGGAAGACCTGGTCGATCAACGCACCGAACAGCTGAAGCAGGTTCAGGATGAATTGATTCAGGCCGACAATCTTGCCGCACTTGGCTCGCTCGTTGCCGGTGTCTCACATGAACTGAATACTCCATTGGGCAATGGCCTGATGGCCGCTACGACAATCTCGGAAGCTTGCGTGATCTTGAAGCGCGACCTTTCCCATGAAGCGCTCACAAGAGAACTTCTGGAAGAGCAGCTTGACCGGGTTACAGAGTGCTCAACAGTAATCGAGAAAACACTCGCCCGTGCGCGGGAGCTGGTGCAGAACTTTCGGCAGGTCGCAGTGGACAGGCAAAGCGAAAAACGCCGCGAATTCAACATCGACCACATCATTCGCGAAACCATTGCAACCATTCAACCCTCCATGCGAGCGACGCCTTTCTCGGTCAAGCTCGATTTGTCAGCAGATGTGAATGTTGTCAGCTATCCCGGCGCAATAAGTCAGATTGTGACCAACCTCGTGGAGAATGCCGTAAAGCACGGCTACGAGGGGCAAGATGCAGGTGAGGTGACCGTGTCATCTCGAAAAAATCATGATGGGGCCATCATTATCGAATGCAACGATGATGGCTGCGGAATTTCCGATGGCAATCTTAAACGCCTTTTTGAGCCCTTTTTCACGACCAAGTTTGGCAAAGGCGGGTCTGGCCTGGGAATGGCAATTGTCTACCGCCTCGTGACCGAAGTCATTGGCGGGCAAATCCATGTCAAATCGACAGTGGGTGAGGGCACCACAATCACTATAGTTATTCCGGCCTCTCTGCGGTCCATTCAGTCCGCAGCGTGAGGAGAGAAAGCGTTCCTATGGATTTTCTCGTTAAATCAGATCAGCGATCTAAAACAACAACGCTCCAGCCGTGGAAAGTGCTGGTCGTGGATGACGATGAGGACGTGCACGAAACAACGCGTATCGCCCTGGCCGGTTGCCGTCCGGAAAACCGGATGCTGCGTCTTTACCACGCCTATTCGGCAGAGGAGGCGAAGGACATTCTGTCGCGAAATGGTGATATTGCCGTTGCCCTGATTGATGTGGTGATGGAAACCCACACGGCGGGACTGGATTTGGTGGAGTGGATCCGAGAGCAGCTGAACAATCCGCTCATTCGGCTCGTTCTGAGAACAGGCCAACCCGGTTATGCGCCGCGCATGGATGTAATTGAGCGCTATCAAATCGATGGCTACAAGGAAAAGGCAGAACTCACGCGCACAAAGCTCATTGCCGCCATCATTACAGCGTTGCGTGGCTACAAGCTTCTCACGTCACTTGAGACAAACCGAAAAAACCTGAAGAAACTCAATTCCCATTTTTATGAGCTTGTCGAAAAAGACGATCTATCTCAGTTCGGAACAGCGCTCTTGGGTCAGATCGCAAGTTTGATCGGAGTTGCTCCAGAAGGCTTGGTTTGCGCCGCTGACAAAGACGCAGACCTTTCCGATCTAAGGCCGGATACAATCCGGGTTCTTGCCGCTGGCGGCGTCTACATGAGCTATGTTGGCCGAACGCTTGATGCTATCAATGCCGATGAAATCCGCGATCCGATTTTCAAGTGTATCAGCTCTGGTGAGAACCAGTTGCAGCCTTTCGGCACATGTCTCGCCCTGAAAGCCCAAACAGGGCTCAAAGCGGCTATATTCGTTGGGCTTCCTTATGCTGCTCTTGAGCGCCTCCTGGGCGAAGAGGTGTTGGGACTTTTCGTGGTTAATGCGAGCCTCGGATACGAAAAAACGGCACTCTCGGAACACATTCAACGTCTCGCTTTTGAAGACCGGGTTACAGGTCTGAACAGTTACACCGGCTTTATTGAGAGATTTCGCCGTCTGGCCTCGACAGGCCGACAGATGACTGTTGTTCTGCTGGACATTCAACGGTACCGCATGATTGAAAACGGTATTGGAGCAGAGCAGGGAGGTGACTTTCTGAAAAAGGTGGGCATGCGCCTCAAAAGCGGGTTCCCTACGGCCTTTGTTATCGCACGGAAAGAGGTGGATGAATTTCTGCTGCTGATGGATCTGGTAAATCCGAAGGCGTTACCGGATCTCGTCGATACGTTGGAGGCTCTGTTTGATGAGCCGATTGCTGTTGGCGACAGCGTGTTCAATATCCGAATGCGAATGGGAATTGCCAATTCAGGTGATCATGGAAATGACCCCGAACAACTCACCCGATATGCTTCAATTGCATTGAATGATCTGCGGCAGCGCGGCATTGGCAACTATTCGGTCTTTACGCCAGTGATGCAAGAAAGCGCTTTTGAGCGCCTGCGGTTGACGTCTCTTCTCACCGGCACAGCCGGAAAAACCAAATTTCTTCTGCATTATCAGCCGATCCTGCATGCGGACACCGAAGAAATCCATTCCTGCGAGGCTCTTATGCGATTTCGGACATCTGGAGGCGATTTTCTCAATACACAAAGGATGATTGAGGCAGCTGAAGCAAGCGGCATGATTATCGATGTGGGGGGCTGGATGATCCAGAACGCCACGGCCGAATTCATGAACATGCCATTTCGCTCAAATGACATGCACCTCAATCTGAATTTGTCACCGAAGCAGGTTCAATCATCGCGCATATATAATGATGTTGAGCGGGCACTGGATGTGACGGGCATGCAAATGAGCCAAATCACGTTCGAGGTTACGGAGGGAATTTTCGTCAACAACGACCCGGAAACCATTTCCTTTCTGACTTGGATACAGGAGAATGGCGGTAGAGTGGTTATTGACGACTTTGGCACTGGCTATTCATCATTTTCCTATCTTCGCAAGCTACCAGTCGACGGTATCAAGGTCGATCGAGCCTTCATAATGCACATGGATCAGGATGAAGATGCGCTCGCCGTTGTCCGGTCAATTGTCGCGGTTGCACAAGCACTTGGCCTGGAAGTAACAGCCGAAGGCGTTGAGACAGTCGCGCAGAGAAATATCCTTCGCGATTTAAATTGCACCTATTTGCAGGGTTATCTTTATTCCCGCCCGGTTCCTGGTAGTAACCTACCGCTGTTTCTGCAAAACGGGTTCTGTATGGATGCAAGCACCTCTCATTGAGACCATGCGCATTTCGTTTTCACGCAAGACCTATCATCACATTTTTGTGCGTTCCGCCCGGAGCTGCGGTGTGGTTGAAACAACCAAAGGGGCTTAAAATATGCTGATCGTTCACGGCCGGATCACGTCCATCAACGTCCAACCCATAACCTGGTGTTTGACTGAACTCGGAATGCAGTTCCAACGGCTCGATGTGGGCGGCGCCTTTGGAGGGACTGACACGGCTGAATATCGGGCCATGAACCCTCTCGGGCTGGTGCCGGTGTTGGTGGACGGTGAAAACTCTCTCTCCGAAAGCGGCACGATCCTTCGGTACGTCCTGCGCCAATATGGCAACCATCCACAAGACCCGATGGCTGCGGCTCAAGTTGAGCGCTGGGGAGACATGTGCCGTTCGCACATTTACCCCCATTTGTTGCCGGTGATTTTCTGGCAATTGTTCCGCACTCCGGCCGACAGCCGCAATCACTTTGCTATCAAAACTGCAGAAGCCAATCTGAAAAGTGCGATGGCGATCATTGCCGACTTGCCAAAATCGCCACTTTTGGGTGGAAACGAGCCAAACCTTGCTGATTATCAGATCGGGTCATTGCTCTATAGATACTATGAGATGGAGTTTGAGCGCGCAGATCTACCGGCACTTGATGCGTATTACGCGGCGCTTTGCGAGCTTCCGGCTTTCCGTGACAACGTGATGATTGATTTTCAGGCGTTGAAAGTGCCAGGGGCCTAACTCAAACAGGCAACCCCGTTACTGGCTCAGCGGCATCACAGTTCGTTCAATGTCCGGGTAAAGGTGCGCAACTGAGCGGTAAAACTCCTGAGGCATGGATCCCATTCCGGAAAACTCTTCTGGAATGGGAAGGTCCATGATCTCGACCATATCCAGACCCTCGCCGGCTGATCGCTTCAGGGTTGCTTCCAGCCAATCCAGATAAGCGCGTGTTTGGGTCAAGGAAGTGCCTGTACGATCAATCGGACCATGTCCTGGAATGATGGACGATGATTGTTGTTGGCTCATATCAGTCAACGCGTCGCGCCACATGGCCAAATCGGCATGGGGTGTTGTCGGGGCGCGGTCTAGAAAGGCCAGATCTCCTGCGATCAGGGTTCCGGTTTTCTCATCCAGAATTGCCAGGTCAGCGCCAGTGTGTCCTGCCAGCGGCAGTGTCTTGAGTTTTCGACCGCCGATTGTCAAAAAGCTGCTTGTGATGTCTTTGTTTGGCGGAAGCGGTTCGGTTCCACGCATCCAGTCGCCAAGCAGCCGATACATGTTGTCAGCGAAGCCATCACCCTCTGAGGCGGCAAGCGCTCGAGTTTCAGGCAGGGCATAAATTAGGTTGTCCGCAAAAACCTGATTGCCCAAAAAATGATCCGGGTGGTGGTGGGTGATCATGACCCCGGCTGCGCCGCGACCATTCAGTCCCCGAGCGACATCAAGCAGAGCTTCGCCATATTTTTTTGAGGGGCCGCTGTCCACGATCAAAATGCCGATGTCGGTATCTATCAGCGCACAATTGACGATTGCGCCGCCATTCTCGCGAGAGAAATAGTCTCTGGACCCCTCAATCATCCAGATGCCGTCAGCAACAGAGAAGGGTTTCAGTTCATAGCTTGTTGGGTTTGCAAATACAGTACGTGGGGCAAGTCCAGATGCCGCTGTTCCGACTGCCGCACCAAGCACCGCACGTCTGGTGATATGTGTCATTGGCTGGCCGCCGCACGAATGATGGCGTCAATTTCGTTGCCGTTGTTGTCCCGGCCGGTGACTGATATTTCGGTGCCAAGCGTAGCCTTGTCGAAATATAGCGTGAAGGCCGGGTCTTCGTTGACGGGTTCATAAAGCCGCAAACGGGCAAGGGGAGACTTTGCGCCAGGGGTGGAAACAGTGAGATCCTCGATGATGAAGATCGGTATTCCATCTGCCAAGCCTGTATCCATCGGGTGGTCGACAATCATGCGCAAACGTCCGTTCTCGGGCCAGACTTGACCATGAACCTTGCCGAGATGTTCTTCCCAATCATCTGCAGCATAGGCAACGGCTGGGGCCGTGCATCCGCCCCCCGCTGCATCTATCACCGTTGAACCGACGTGCCACATGCCATCGGAAGTTTGAACGGCGGCCCGCACCGGCGTTGCCTGATCAATCTTGAAGCGGAAGGATATCTTTGGCTCCGATTGTTCAGGCCAATAGGTCAGGATTTTCGGGATCGGTCCGTAGTCGACCAGAAAAACCATCTGTGTCACATCTTCGAGAGCAGTGGCATCGACCAGCACGGGCACGTTGAAGCTGTCTTCAGCCACAGCCGGTGCTTTCACCACCACGCGATCATCGAACCGGATTTTTGCAGGATCACCAAGAATGTTGATCTGATGATAGGACCACATTCCGGATTTTAGCGGGTCATCCAACGGTACTTTCGGATCGTCCAGAGCCACGGCTTGCGTGGCAAGAAAAGCTGATAAAAAACCGACAGTTAACCGCATGATCATGCCTACCAATCTGGCTTTGTATATGTCAGGCCGTGGGCCTTGAAGATTGCTTCCATCCGTCCGTCCTGAACGGCATAGCGAATGGCATCGTCTACGCTGTAGGAAAGCGGTCTCCAATTGTGCCGAACGGCCAACCCAAGTGTCCAGCTCGATTTCGCCAATCCGGGAAACGGCGGGGTGTGAACCGCAGTCTCTTCACCCAAACTATGCTCCAACTGTGAAAGAGGCCCCATCACCGCCATAACCTCCCCAGCAGCCAGAGCGCTCATCGCCTCTTCATGGGTTTTGAAACGATGGATGTTTTTGAGCATTTGACCACCAGCGAAATTGCTCAAATAGAAGTCCGCCAATGTGTCATTTTCCACGCCAACAGTATCAAAGCGGAAATAGGCCGCGACCGGCGGGTCTTCAGGATAGTCTTTCGGTCGATAGGCGATGGCCATTTGCTCGTTGTAATACTGGCCATTCAGGACAACCTGTTCATTGCGACACCCCAGTTCCCGGTCATAGGGAATGTGCAACATCACATTGGCGATCTGGCCGCCAATCAACTTGCCGCGCCACACATTGTTTCTCAGATCTCCGTCGACATTCTCGTCAGCGGCGGTCGGAATAAAACGGGCCTCGACCCCCAAGTCCTCGGCGATGAGCCGACCGACATCAATGTCAACGCCCTTGAGAACGCCCTTCTCTCGATAGGAGAAGGGCGGGAAGTCTTCATAGACTGCTATCTTGATAAATCCGCGATCCAGAATATCGTCGAGGCTCCGCCCGACAATGTCGCGCCCGACATTTTGAGGTTTCCGGTCTGCATTGAGACCGGATTTAATGCTCTCACAGTTTTGAGCCCAAGTTGCCGTGTCTTCGAAGGCACCGATGGCCATGAGAAGACAAATAACAACTGCAAACGCTTGTGAGACCCTACGCATTATTCGGCCGCCGAAAGTCCGATTGTCAACACATCGATTGCCTTCTTGAGACTACCATCAGCCCCATCAAGCACAGCAACTGCACGAGATGCGACGGAGTCCGCCCTAGGAGCGCCCGATCCCGTCTCAACTGCATCTGCTATTGCGGTCATTTCAGTCCGCAAGGCAGCTACTTCTGCCTCTGCATCGCTAGCTGACGTACCAGCTGTGCTGAGTGCGGTTATTTGATCGCGAATTTCCTTCAAACGATCAGCTTTTTCGTCCAGCGCGCCGTCATCCGGGCGGGTTTCAATATAGGTTCGGATGGCCCAGGCAGCCTCTTGTCCAAGCAGTTCGCCAAAGGCTGGCATCTTGGTGATGCCGTTCTGGGTGTAGCCGTTTTGATACCGTTCCAGATACCACTCGTCGCCGTAGTCATCGGCTTCCAGATATCTCAGGTCCGGGGCAAGGCCACCAGAAATGGCTTCCAGTCCGTGACACCGTGCGCAGTTCTGATTGTAACCGGATGCACCGACCTCAACGGCAGTTGACCAGAATTCATTCTCCGGGTCACGCCACGGATTTTCAGCCAGCCATTCGTCACCGAGTTCCGGCAAACCAGCCGTATCAACGGCCTGTGGCGCTACATCTCCATGTGCTCTAACAGTCTCTGTCTGTGTGAAGACCAAAAATGACGCAGCGGCGGATGCCACAAGTGTGCACAGCACAGCATTGCGTGAAAGCATTGATACTCTCCTCCCGAGTTCTCGTTTGAAAATAATCGGAAGAATTCGCACTATGCTATTGTACCAAGGGACAAAGGCAGGCGCATTGCGTAACGAAAGGAGGCGTGGTTACAGTCAAACCCGTAAATACAACAAGATGTTGCGATGTCTGATCCGCCTTGGGAGGGGTGAAATTCATGCGCAAGTCATTGCCCTTTTTGTTAATGGTAGCAATGTTGACAACGCTTGGGACGGCCAGTGCCGAGGTGAAGACAACAATTGGCTATCTCGAAAAACATGTCCCGCCGCCACCAGTGCTATCCAACCTCGATCCCATTCCGGAGGATGATGGCTTGGCTGGGGCTAAGGTCGGCCTTGCCGACAATGCGACAACAGGCCGTTTCCTAAAGCAAACCTATGACCTGACGGTTCAGGTGTCCGACAATACGGACGCGTTTTTAAATGCCGCGCGCGACATGCTGCAGCACACCCCGTACATCGTGGTCAACGCCCCGATGGACGACCTTCTAAAACTCGCAGACCTGCCAGAGGCAAAAGACGCGCTGTTGTTCAACGTTGGCAGTGCAGACAATCGCTTGCGGGACGAGGCGTGCCGGGCAAACCTTTTGCACACTCTGCCTTCGAGAAGCATGCTAACGGATGCGTTGGCGCAGTTTTCGGTCAAAAAGAAATGGATCGTCTGGGTGTTGCTGACTGGCGGGCATCCCGGTGACCTTGCCTATGCCCTGTCGCTCGAAAACTCCGCGCGCAAATTCGGCATCAGGATATTGGCGAAAAAGATCTGGGAGTTTGATGCAGACATGCGCCGCAATGCGGCGCAGGAAGTCCCGCTTTTTACGCAAAATTTCGGTGACCACCATTTGGTGGTGATCGCGGATGAGCCTGGCGATTTTGGACGGTATGTCGCGTACAACACATGGCTGCCGCGTCCCGTTGCTGGAACCGAAGGACTGGTTCCTTCAGCCTGGGATCGAACGGTCGAGCAATGGGGGGCAGCGCAACTGCAAAGCCGGTTTAGTGAAGCTTCAGAACGGGACATGAGGCCGAAAGATTTTGCTGCATGGGCGGCTGTCCGGGCCATTGGAGAAGCTGTCACACGGACCAACACATCAGATGTGAAAATCGTGCGCGATTATATGTTCTCCGAAAAGTTCGAGCTTGCCGGTTTCAAAGGGCGCCCTTTGACCTTCCGGAGCTGGAACGGGCAGCTGCGCCAACCAATTCCAATCACCCATCCACGCGCTTTGGTCGCCATGGCACCAATGGAGGGTTTTTTGCACGAACGTAACGAAATGGATTCTCTGGGAATCGATCAGCCAGAATCCAAATGCACAGCCTTTGAAGGGTAAACTTATGCGTACATCTTTGCTTTTGGCTGCAGCCATATCTGCAGTAACCCTTTCGTCCGCCTCTGCAGATGAGATCTGGGTGTCAAACGAAAAGGACGACACGGTCAGCGTCATCGATATCGAGACGATGGAAGTTACCCGCACGATTGAGGTGGGGGAGCGCCCACGGGGGATCACATTCGCAATTGATCACTCCGTTCTGTATGTGTGCGCATCGGACAGTGACACGGTTCAGGTGATCGATCCGGATACCGGGAAAATTCTGAATGAATTGCCGTCTGGCGAAGACCCTGAGCAATTCGTCCTGCACCCCGACAACCGCCATCTTTACATCGCCAATGAGGACGACGCGATCACCACCGTGGTGGATACCCAAACTCGCAAGGTGGTCGCCCAGATTGACGTCGGGATTGAGCCGGAAGGTATGGCTGTCTCGCCCGATGGCAAGATCGCCATCACAACGTCTGAAACGACAAACATGGCGCATTGGATCGATACATCCACGCAGCAGCTATTTGCCAACACGCTTGTTGATCAAAGGCCCCGCCACGCCGAATTCACGCATGATGGCTCTGAGCTATGGGTGAGTTCGGAAATCGGCGGAACGATCACAATTTTTGATGTGGCAACGCAAAGCGAGAAGGCAAAACTGACCTTCGAAATCCAGGGTGTTCATCAGGATCGCGTGCAGCCGGTTGGATTTGAAATGACCCGCAACGGGAAATATGTGTTTGTCGCTCTCGGTCCTTCAAACCATGTTGCTGTGGTGGACCAGAAGACCTTTGAAGTCCTTGACTATATTTTGGTTGGACGGCGTGTCTGGCACATGGCGTTTAATGGAGACGAGAGCCTGCTTTTCACCACGAATGGTGTTTCTGGCGACGTGACGGTGATCGATGTTGAAGAACTTGCTGCCGTCAAATCCATCAAGGTCGGGCGCTTTCCTTGGGGTGCAGCATACCGACCAACAAACTAAGTGCCCTTGGGCAAGTGTCGGGATAGGATACGGAAAAAGAGGAGGGGGCGCGCAGCGTGAATGCTGGTATCAAGGTCTCACATATCGTTCATGGCTACGGCAAAAAGACTGCTTTGAACGATGTCAGTTTCGAGGTTGAAAGCGGGGCTTTTTGCGCTTTGCTTGGGCCGAACGGGGCTGGCAAATCTACCTTGTTCGCATTGCTGACGCGTCTCTTTATTCCACAATCTGGTGACGTGGACATTGCGGGCATCCAGCTTAAAAACAATCCTCGGCAAGCGCTTGCAAAGTTGGGTGTCGTGTTCCAACAGCCAACTTTTGACATGGACCTGACAGTCCGGCGAAATCTGAAGTATTTTGCCGCGCTTCACGGGATTTCCGGGCGCGATGCCAACAAGAGAATTGACGCCGCCCTTGAGCGTCTCGGAATGGCAGAGCGTGCGGGTGAAAAAGCCAAGGCGCTCAACGGCGGGCATCGCCGGCGGATGGAAATCGCTCGATCCTTGCTGCACGAGCCATCTGTGCTCTTGCTTGATGAACCAACGGTCGGACTTGACGCGGCAACTCGAAAGTCCATCACCGATCATGTGCATGATCTGGTGCAGGATACCGGCCTCACCGTTTTATGGGCGACGCACCTCGTCGACGAAATCAGGTCAGAAGATCGGTTGGTGGTCCTGCATCGCGGTGAAATAGTTGCAGATGGAATTGCAGGAAAAATCGCAGGCGATCAAACGTTAGGCGATAGATTTCTTGCATTGACCTCAAGCAGTGAGGCAGCTGCATGAGTGGCGCATTGATTTGTCTTCTTGCGGTAATCCAGCGCGAAGCTTTGCGCTTTGTGTCCCACCGCAGCCGATTTCTGGCGGCTCTCGTGCGCCCGCTTGTCTGGCTCATCGTTTTTGCTGCAGGGTTGCGGGCTGCGCTCGGCCTGTCGATCATGCCGCCTTACCAAACGTACATCACGTATGAAGTTTATATCGTGCCCGGCTTATGTGGCATGGTGCAGCTGTTTTCAGGCATGCAGTCTTCTCTCAGTCTTGTCTATGACCGGGAGATGGGATCGATGCGTTTGATGCTCACCAGTCCCATGCCGCGTTGGTGGTTGTTGTTCTCCAAACTGGTCGCAAGCACGCTGATTTCCATCATTCAAGTCTATGCGTTTTTGGCAATTGCCGGACTTGTCGTTGGCATCGATTTTCCGTGGGAAGGGTACTTGCTGGCCTTTCCAGCGCTGCTCATCAGCGGGTTGATGCTGGGCGCTTTGGGTCTTCTCTTGTCTTCCACCATCAAGGAGCTTGAGAACTTTGCTGGCGTCATGAATTTCGTGATCTTTCCAATGTTCTTCATGTCCACCGCGCTTTACCCGCTTTGGAAAATGGCGGAAGCGTCTGTCCTGCTGCGTGATATTTGTGCCTTCAATCCGTTTTCGCATGCTGTTGAACTCATTCGTTTCGCTCTTTACGGCCAACTTAATTTTGAAGCTCTGGGTTGGGTAAACTTAGCGTTTCTGGTCTTTTTAGCTGGCAGTTTGTGGGGCTATGACCCCGCACGTGGTATGATCCGCAAGAAGGCATGATCGGAACAAATTTAAGAAAGTGTCGGGCCTGAGGAGGTGCTGGGAATGACACACGCAGTAAAACTTGCAGGATCCATCCTGCTGTTGCTGTCTGGTATGAGCAGCGCGTCGGCGGAAGACATCGATCCTGGTGGCACCTTGAACCCCGACGAAATGACCTTGAACAAATCCCTTCAGCGTGCGCTGGAAGGGGATGTTGATATGGTTGTCTGTGCCCAAGGGTATCTGATGACCAAAAAGGGCAGCCATGAAGACGCCCGCAAGCTGTTCAAGACCTGCGGAGAAAAGGGCTGGACCGGGACAATGACCTGGATGGCCTTTATGGACCAAAACGGTCTGGGTGATGCGGAAAATCCGGAACAGGCTGCCGAGTGGGACCGGAAGGCGGCTGAGGCGGGAGACTCGATTGGTGAGTTCAACTACGGCCTTGATCTCTTGCGCGGATATGGCGTTGCGCAGGATGAGGCTTTAGGAAAATCCTTCATTGATCGCTCTGCGGAACAGGGACTGGACGTTGCCCGCGACCTAAAGGACAGCGACTATGATTGGCGCTCTGTGACACCCGATGCCGACGAGTGGAAGTTCCAGCGGATTTATTAGGAGCATTGTATGCTATTTGATTACGATGCCTTCTACGCAGAAACCCCAGAAGGGCTAGGAAAACCTACACAGGATTTTGTTGAATTTTTCGAGGGTTTGGAGGGACCGCCTAAACAGGTTCTTGATCTTGGGTATGGGCAAGGGCGTGATGCGATCTTTATCGCGCGGCTAGGTCACAAAGTGACGGGTATCGATACCTCGTCAAATGGAATTTCGCAATTGCTTGCAACAGCCAGACAAGAGGCCCTGCCTATTTCCGGACACGTGGCGGACCTAGAAGGTTACGGGCCAATTGGTAGCTACGATATCTTGCTGGTTGATCGCACCCTTCACATGCTACCAAAAGAACGGCGCGGGCCTGTTTTGACAAAATTCTTGAATGCTCTGGCCATGAACGGTCACCTCCTTATTGCAGACGAACCGAAAAACCTTACTGTCTTCAAGAGCCTGCTGATCGAACCCCAGCGCAACTGGCATATTATGAATGAACGGCGAGGCTTTCTTTTCGCGCAATCTGGAGCGCTGTAAGGCCAATTTATGCGAGAGTAGCTGGAGAGCCCCTGAGATGCTGGATGCGCGTTGCGAGCATGCTTGCTTCCTCTTGTGAGTGAGTAACGAACAAGCTGGCAATCTTCCGTTTGTTCAAGAGCTTCTGGGTGAGTTCCATCATTTCTTCGATCCGTTCTGCATCGAGCGAAACAAACGGCTCGTCCATTATTAGGAAGTCCGGGTCGGTCACAAAAGCACGCGCCAGTGATAGTCTTCGGCGTTGGCCGAGGGACAATTGCAGCGGATAAAGCGCCTCTTTTCCTGCAAGACCGACTTCACTCAGGGCATTGCGGGCTTTGTCCGTTGAAATCCCGGTGACAAGCGTGAGGTTCTGTAAAACAGTTCGCCAATTCAGGAGAGTGGGTTCCTGAAACACCATGGCTATGCGGTTGGGCTTTGTCAGGTGGCCGGCGAAATCGGAATCAAGCCCGGACATGATGCGCAGGAGTGTTGTTTTGCCAATGCCCGAAGGGCCAAGCAGCGCAACGCATTCTCCCGCACTGACAGACAATTTGATCTCGCCCAGAATCTGCACTGAACCAAAGGACTTGGACTTGAGATCAACGGAAATCATCCGCGCCTCCAGCGGTTGGCACGCACTTCCCAAGGCTGCAGAATCACAAGTTCGATCAACAGCATGACCATCACAAAGGCGAGCGAATAGGCCAGCACCATCGGCACATCGAACAGTTGAAAATAAAGGTGGATTTGAAAACCAATCCCATTGGAGCGTCCGAGGAACTCAACCACCAGAACAATCTTCCAGATCAAGGCGGTGCCGGTTCGGGCACTCGCGGCGATCTGTGGCGACAATTGCGGCAGGAGAACATGGCGGGCGCGTGCCCCCAATGGCATGCGGTAAATCTGGGCCATGTCATCCAGTTCAGGATCAAGCGCCCGTGCGCCTTCACGGATCATGGTTGTAACCATCGGGATCTTGTTGATGGCAACCGCGAGGACCGCTGCAACTTCAGTCAAACCTATCCAGAGATAACAAAGGACAATGGTGACAAGGGCAGGTAGGTTCAGGAAAATAACAAGCCAGGGATCAAGCCATCGGTCAACTTTTTTGGCCCGACCCATAACAAGTCCGAAAACCAACCCATACGACATCGCAAGCGTAAAAGCGGCCAAAACGCGCAAGAGTGTTGCGCCCATATGCTGAAACAACGGGCCGTTGACTGCTTCGCTCGCTATCAATCCGGCAACGACAATCGGGCCGGGCAAAACTTGGGTATCATCTATAAGAAACGCCAAACCAGCCCATCCCAAGAGCAGCAAAGCAAGTGAAATGAGCCGGACTGAAGTGTCTTTAGCTTTGAGGCGCGACAAACAGGCCCTCCGGAAGGGTGGTTACGGAGCCGAGCAGCTTTTCACTGCCAAGCCGGGCCATCAGTTCCAGCATTTTGGCTGCCTGCTCTTCATTGACGGGACCTTCAGAAGGAATGCCTGCGATAAATCCATCCTTCAGTGCCTGAAACTGATTGTCGGATTTGGCCCGCATAAGCGGACGCACACGCTCGAATGCAGCAGGGTCACTCTTCAAAAGACCCTTCGCCGAGCGGGACGCGCGCATGAGACCCTGCACCAGTTCCGGATTATTCTCTGCAAGCTCTCCGTGGATCACATAGCCAAGAAGCGGTGTTTCAGGATCCAGCCCAAGCGCATTGGCAGCATCTGATACAGAAATCAGTTCGCGCATTCCTGCTGATTTCATCTTCGCAAGGAAATGCCAAAAATTGATTGCTCCAGCGGTTTCTCCTGACAGCCCGCCCTTAAAGATCAGCGGCGGGGCGCCAAAGACCTGCTCGGTTTCTGCGGCCAGATCCATGCCATATTCTTGTTCGGCATAGGCGCGCAGGATCAGCCAGCTTTTATCAACCGGGCCTCCGGCAATACCGATTTTTTGCCCCTTCAGGTCTTGCAGTGTTTCCGCATTGCTTGTTTTCGGGACAACAAGGCCACCCACGGCCTTGGAATAAGGAATAAAGCGGTAGTCCTTGCCTTCAGCCCGTTGGCGCACAACCCAGAGCCAGTCAGCGACCACAATATCTGCTTCACCGCCCTGAAATGCGATTCTTGTGGCTGGGTTGCCAGCCATCCCCGTTACTTCAAGCTGGAAGCCATTTTCGGTATCGAGACCATAATGCTTGATCGTATCAAGCTCCCAGTTCACGGTTCCGATCTTCAAAACGGCGGCCTTGAGGACCGGCTGGTCTGCCTGAACCAATCCGGCTGACAACGCGAGCCCTATAGCGGCAAGCGCGAGTTTCCGTAACGCAAGCATGATTTCCTCCCAATTATATTTGAATTTAGATTAGCAGTGGCTCAGGTAACGTGAAGTAAGACTTTCGGTCGGGTTTCGGGGAGTATTGAGAATTGATTTGGTTGAACCGAGTTTTGTCTGTGGTGGTCTTGTTTAGCCTTTGGGGGGCGCATGAACCTGCGCTGGCAGAATCCTACCGTTCTGTTCAGGAGCGAAGACCGGATCTTTTTCATCCTGAAACCGGTTTTCGCATATCAAGGCATCGGGCACCGACACCGGAAGATATTCCAGGCAATGTTGTTCCGGTGTCCACGGAAAGGGCGGCCAATCTCATCGGGAAAGGGGCGTTGCCGATTGATGTGTCTGGTGCGCTGATCTCCAGGTATGACGAGCTTGAAGGAACATGGTTGGTGCAAGGTCCGCGAGACAGTTTGCCGGGTGCCGTTTGGTTGCCGGAAGTGGGGCGCGGCGTTTTGGATGAAGAGATGGATCGCTACCTTGCATCCAATGTCACTCAATTAACAAACGGAAACAAAGATCATCCGGTTCTGGTCTTTTGCATGGCCGACTGCTGGATGAGCTGGAACGCGGCCCAGCGCATAGAATCTCTCGGATATACAACTGTTTATTGGTTTCCTGAAGGTGTTGACGGCTGGCGTGATTCCAAGCGAGAATTTGAAAAGGTTTTGCCCGTCTCGCTAGTAGTTGAATAAAGAAAAACCGTAAAAGGCCGAGTTTTATTATCCAGTATGCACTTTGGTGCAATTCTCACTCATCCACCTTTCTCCTATTCTTCCGCAGCGGAATACGTCTGCATGTGTTGAGGTGCCCGGAGGAGAGGCGCCTGTTTGTGCACATAACCTGGGAGGATGCAGGATGAAGAAATATTTGGCTGTCGCCGCAGTCGGACTGTTGGCGACAACGGGCGCGCAAGCAGCCGGGGTGACCGAAGAGGACCTCGCCAACGACGCGGCCACAACGGGCGATGTGCTGACAAATGGCATGGGTCGCCATCAGCAACGTTACTCCCCATTGAAAATCATCAACAAAGACAACGTGAAAAATGTTGTCCCGGCTTGGGCCTTTTCATTTGGTGGTGAAAAACAGCGTGGTCAGGAAAGCCAGCCTCTTATCCATGATGGCATTATGTAGTCCGCCCTGAACAACGTCTAAGCCATTGATGTTGCGCGTGGCCGAAGCAATACGCAAATATTCGATTTGACCGGTTTGGGGATGGGGTTTGTGATCCAGAGCAGCAAAATGATCAGTGCATTGAGGATCAGACGCAGGTTATGACCGGCTGCGGCCAGCAGGGCGTTGATGGCATCGCCATTTTTGCCATTGAGGAAGTTCCGGTCAAGTCGTCCATCTGTTTTCATGTGGCCGATGGTGGCCTCGATCGCTGATCGTCGTTTCAGCTCACGCTTCATCTGTGCCGTCAGCCCGCGCTTCTGGCCGGAGATCATGACCTTGGCGTCGCCCTCATAATCATGCCCCCGATAGCCACGGTCCACATAGACACGCTCAGCTTTGGTGCCGCAGACTTTCTCAGCCTGACTGATGGTGTCATTCAAGGTGTGCCCATCATAGGGATTGCCCTCAAAAGCCCTCGCCGCAAGAACCAATCCTTCCCGATTGGTCGTGGCAATGCCAACCTTGGCCCCGAACTCGTAAGGTGTTCGCGCCTTGCCCTTGGCAATACAGGCCACTTCCGGCGCATGCATGGAATAAATCTTGTTTTTGTCCTTGGGGGTCTGGGCCAGAAGCCGCTCCACCAGTCCCAGCAGACGGGAGAACCGGTGCTCAAGACCTTCGTTGCCTGCGATCTTGCGGGAGATGTCGCGATAGACCCGGCCCAGATAGGTCTTCAGCTTTTTGAGTTCCCGGCGCATCCGCTTGAACTGTTTGGCATGGGCATAACGGCCCGCCATCAAGGCCGCCTTTTTGGCAACTCTGGTATGGCTGCGACGCAAGATGATGCCGGCCCTCTTGGCCTGGCGCACCAGAAGCTGCAAGGCCTTGTGATAAAGACGGCTATCGGTGGGATGGGCAATGGCTTTGGGTTGAACGGTCGTATCAACCAAGACCCGCTCAAGGCTGCTCTTCTTGATCGTCCCGCTCTCAATCGCAACACCTACCGTAGCAGAAAGAAGCTTTTCCATTCCCTCAGGACCAATCCGTTTGCGCCAGCGGGTCATGGTTGAGGGATCAATGGGGAATTGGTGCTGGAAAAACTCAAAACCGCAGAAAGACTGCCAGTAGGGGTTTTCAACCCAACGCTCAACCGTCTCTTCATCGGAAAGATCGTACATGTGCTTGAGAAAGTGCAGCCCGGCCATCAGACGCGTTGGTTTGGCCGGTCGTCCCAAGGGGCGATAATGCCTGCCGAACTCCGCATCAAATTCATCCCAAGGCATCAGACCAGACAGCCGCACCAACGAATGGTTCATATCGATGATTGCGGCCAGGCGTTCCTTGAACAGATCGCCACACCGTTTGTTGCGTTTTGAAGGTCTCATGAGAATATGCCAGAAAATGCGTGCTTCGGATCAACTAACCGGCATATTCACACATCCAAAACCCAATGGGTATCCATACTCTTCAATCAGTTAAGGGGTTTTTCAGCGCGAACTATGTATGTCACAGGCTCGTACTCACGTATGTATGCCATTGACGTGCGGACCGGAGAGGAAATCTGGCAGTATGATGCCCGTTTGCCGGAAGGCATTCTGCCGTGCTGTGATGTGATCAACCGTGGTGCAGCAATTTACGGAGATAAAGTCTACTTCGGTACGCTGGACGCCAGAATCGTCGCACTCGATGCAAAAACAGGCGATGTAGTTTGGCGCAAGAAGATCGCGGACTATAAAGCGGGATACTCCTATACAGCTGCTCCGGTCATCGTGAATGGCCTCGTGGTAACAGGCAATTCCGGCGGCGAATTCGGGATTGTCGGTGAGGTTCAGGCCCGCGATGCCGAAACCGGTGAACTCGTCTGGACCCGCCCTGTAATTGAAGGTCACATGGGCACGCTGAACGGCGAAGAAAGTACCATGACCGGGACGCTGAATGCGACCTGGCCGGGTGACCTTTGGAAAACAGGTGGCGGTGCGACTTGGCTCGGCGGCACATACGACAAGGACACAGACACGCTTGTCTTTGGTGCAGGTAACCCGGCACCGTGGAACAGCTGGTTGCGTGCAGCCGGCAATCCGGAAGGTACAGAAGGCGACAACCTTTACGCCGCATCTCGGATTGGCATCGATCCGTCGAACGGTGAAATCAAGTGGCATTACCAGACCACACCTCGCGAAGGGTGGGACTTTGACGGTGTGAACGAGGTCGTTCCCTTCGTCGATGCCGATGGTAACAAGCGCTATGCAACAGCAGACCGCAACGGCTTCTTCTACGTGCTTAACCGTGAAGACGGTAATTTCGTCAATGCTTGGCCATTCGTAAGCGATATCTCATGGGCCGAGGGCATTGACGAAAATGGCCGCCCGATCTTCATCGAAGAAAACCGCCCAGGCGACCCAAGCAAGGCTGTTGAAGGCAAGAAAGGTGAAGTTGTCTTCGCAATTCCGTCCTTTCTTGGCGGCAAGAACTGGATGCCAATGGCGCACAGCCCGGACACGGGTCTGTTCTACGTGCCTTCCAATGAGTGGGGGATGGACATCTGGAATGAGCCGGTCACCTACAAAAAGGGTGCTGCATATCTCGGTTCGGGTTTCACCATCAAGCCGATCTTTGAAGACCACATTGGATCTTTGAAAGCTATCGATCCGAACACGGGTGAAGTTAAGTGGGAGTACAAAAACAACGCTCCGCTTTGGGCTGGTGTGATGACGACTGCTGGCGGGCTGGTCTTTACCGGGACACCAGAGGGTCACCTGAAAGCGTTCGACGCTGATACGGGTGAAGAACTCTGGAAGTTCCTGACTGGGTCCGGCATTGTTGGCCAACCAATCACCTGGGAAATGGATGGGGAGCAGTATATTGCTGTTGCATCCGGCTGGGGCGGTGCGGTTCCGCTGTGGGGCGGCGAAGTTGCCAAGAAGGTCAACTACCTGAATCAGGGTGGTTCAATCTGGGTCTTCAAACTGCCAAAGCAGCTGGCCTCGGCCAACTGATCGCAACAAAATGCCACCGGCCAACATTTCGGCCGGTGGTTTCCCTCGGCAGGACTTTTGATTGAGGGGTTGGTTCCGCCGGAGAGCTCAATCTATACTTGAAGGCTAAAGTCCATGTTCGCTGAGACCACCGTGATGGCTAAGTTCCTGATTATAGACGATCATCCGCTGTTTCGTGAGGCGTTGCACAGCGCTGTAGAACTGGCTTATCCCGACTCGAACACTCAAGACGCTGCATCACTGGATGAGGCCTGCGGGTATCTCGCCAAAGACAGTGGTTATGATCTGGCGCTTTTGGACCTTTCAATTCCCGGTGTTCGGGGCATGGAGGGCCTTTTGCATTTGAGAACACACTTTCCGCGGCTGCCTGTTGTGGTTGTTTCAGGCAATGACGATCCGCGCATTGTCTCTCAGGTCTTGGCCTATGGCGCGGCTGGATTTGTGCCCAAGTCTTCAAAAAAAGCGGCTCTTGCAGATGCAATTCAGCATGTCATGAGCGGGGCAGTCTATGTTCCCGAAGATATGGATGATGCCCAAACTGCCTTGGATGACAAGACGCAGGAAATGATCCAGCGGGTCGCGAGTCTGACACCTCAGCAGATGAAAGTGTTGAAGATGATTTGTGACGGCCTTCTCAACAAACAGATTGCGTTTGAACTGAGTGTTGGAGAAACCACCGTGAAGGCCCATGTGTCGGAAATTCTGCGCAAACTCAATGTGTTCAGCCGGACGCAGGCCGTCATTGAAATCAGCAAATTGGAAGCCCTTGGGGCTATCGAACCGGTGTTAGGTGAGGCGCCGGATGACGCGCCCAAGGCTAACTAGTTTTGTTTTGAATCAGGTGGTTCATCAAGGCCCGCAGCTGTGCTGGCTTGACCGGTTTCGGCATATACTCAACGCCTAGCTCGTCGACGCGAGCCTGAACACGCTTGGACGTATCTGCCGTTGCCAAAATGGCTGGAACAGGCCTTGGCAAATAGTTTCTCAGATCGGCAAGTGTTTCCGTTCCCAAATCACCATCGTCCAGATGGTGGTCTGCAATAATCAGGTCTGGGCACCAGTTTGTATCTGAAAGCGCCTGTAAAGCGGTTTGCTTGCTCGGTGCAATTCGGGCATCCACTTCCCAGTTCCCCATAAGCAAGGCCATCGCATCAATCACAGCCGGATCGTTTTCGATCACAAGCACCTTTTTCCCCGAGAGAGATCCATCCCTCAGCATAGGCGTTGGTCGGCGTTTGGTTTGGCGTTGAGTGGGGCTGGGGGCAAATTCTGCGATTGGTACCTGAATGCGAAAGGCGCTGCCTCGTCCTGGAACCGAGGTGAGCGAAAGGGTGTGATCGAGAGTGTCAACAAGGCGGCGGACAATCGAAAGCCCCAAGCCCAAGGCGCATTCCTGAGTGCTAGCGGTCGCTTTCCCGTGGCTGCCCCGGTGAAACTCTTCGAAGATGGTTTCGAGCTGGTCCTCAGGAATGCCGCATCCGGTATCTACCACTTCTAGGGCGAGGTCTTTTCCAACCTTTCGCGTTCCAATCAACACTCCGCCTTCATCAGTGTAGCGAATGGCATTGGAGATGAGGTTCTGCAGCGCGCGCCGGAGCATGGACCGGTCAGTGTAAATGTAGCTGTCCGAGATGGCAGTCCGCAGTTTGAGGCCCTTGCGTTCGGCAATTGGACGCAGATCAGACAACACGCTTTCAATCAACTGCGCCAAAGACACAGAGGCAAAGTTGGGTTTGGTCACGCCCGCATCCAGCCGCGAAATATCCAGCAAGGTGCGCAGCAACTCATTCATGGTGTCGAGTGAGCGTTCAACTTGCTCGACCATGGAACGGGCTGCATCGCTTTCCTGAAGGTCGTAAAGCGACGAAATGGTGAGCTGAGCCGCATTCAAGGGCTGGAGAATGTCGTGGCTCGCAGCGGCAAGAAAGCGGGTTTTGGATTGGTTGGCGCGCTCGGATATTTCTTTTTGCCGTGCCAACTCGCTGTTTGCTTCTTCAAGCGAATGCAGCGTGGTGGTCAGCTCATCGGTTCTGCGCCGAACCTGTCCTTCAAGCGATATAGCCGTTTGGAACAGGGAGAAGGCATTGCGTTGCTGGTCAATGGCAAGCTCCACCCGATTGACCAAGGCATCATTGATCCGTTTCAGGCGATCAACATCGTCAACTTCAGCCAGACTCATGAGGCCCTCCGGCGTCGTCTGCAACTCCAAACGCAATGCCAGTGAAGGTCTGGTTCAGGTGCATGGAGTGATACTGTTCGCCATAGGTGTTGAAACCAATGACGTTGTTTTCCCTGTAAAGGCTCTGAATGCGTTGGGTGGCCTGCCTGTTTTGCGCGTCAATGCGCCGAAGCACGCAATCGAAGCCGAGAATGAAATCAATGTCGCCAAGATCATTGCGAACGGTGTCAAAGGCAGCACGTGTCGTGGCGGTCATTCCTTCCGGCTCCGCCACAGTAAGAACGATGCCGTCATCAATGGCGCAGAAGAAAGACAGAGAGCCGTCGGCGTTCACTTTTTGCACGGAGCGGCAGTAATATTCCCCTCCAACCCGCACCACCAGTGGATGGGACGCGAAGCTCATGGGTGACAATTCGCCGGGCGGCATGCCGATCACACGGGCATATTCGCTCGCCGCTTCAGCGGCATTGAACTCATAGATGATCCGCTTCTCAGGATCTGATCGCGTGACGACAAGCTTTCGGTCCGTTGGCACGAAATTGTCGGTTTTAAAAATGCGGAACGGAACGCTGGTCCGCCCCATAATCACGATTGCACAGTCGCTGCTGATATCCCCATTGAGAATCAATGAGGTTTCAGAAAACCGCATATCGTCTCCAGCAGATCCACCGAGCAACGGTACATCATCAAGAGCCCAGTGAAGCGCGGCTGTCACCGTCTCCTCGGCCACTGATAGCCCGTCGATCAAACTAATCGCGAAGACATTTGAAGTGGGGGACACGCGATTGTCCTCGTCAATGTCGTCTTCAGCGAGAAAACGCTTCTTCTCTTCGGTTACCCGGCTCACAATTCGGTCAAAACCGATATTCTTCAGGTCCTGAATCCGAACCGCCGAGAAAGAGAAATCACCTTTCGGAAAGAGAATCGCAATAAGGCCACCAAAGGTTACTTCAGCGCCGCCGATTTCACCTGCGGTGGAGCACGCTGCATAGTTCAACGACGGTGCGGCATTGGCCATCCCATCGCGAATGTTTTGTGGAGTAAAATGGGTTTGAGAGAAAAAAACGAGAGCATAGCCATATCGATCGGACGCATAAGCAGCCGATAAATCGGTCCAGAATTTTGCATCGTCCAGCCGGTCGGTGGCCAAGGAAAGCACACCGCACCCAAACCGCATGCCGCCAATAGGCTGCATTTTTTCCTCCCAAAACGCAGGCCGCTGCTTATGTCGCAGTTTGCCGCGCCTCTCTAATTTTGTAACCTGAGGCCGAAAAAAATGCAAAGATGGACATCCCGTCCAAAAGTACAGTGTACAGAGTGGCAGTGCTGTTCTTACCTGTTATGCAAATGAAATAAGCGTGCCGCATGAATTGGGCTCGCAGAGGAGGGTTTTGATATGGACATGGAGGGCACCTACCGGATCCCGGCTCCACGGGAAAAGGTCTGGGACGCGCTGAATGACCCCGAGGTATTGAAAGCGTGCATTCCCGGGTGTGAATCTCTTGAGATGACCAGCCCGACGGAAATGACTGCTGCTGTCACGTCGAAGATTGGACCGGTCAAGGCCAAGTTCAAAGGCGCTGTGACACTGGAAAACATCAACGCGCCGGAAAGCTACACAATCGTCGGTGAGGGCAAAGGCGGTGTCGCCGGTTTTGCCAAGGGGTCTGCAGATGTCTCGCTCGCAGAAGAGGGCGCTGAGACGGTTTTGACCTATACGGCCAAGGCGCAGGTCGGCGGAAAACTGGCCCAGCTGGGCAGCCGTTTGATAGATTCCACCGCCAAGAAAATGGCCGACGAGTTTTTTGGAAAGTTCTCTGAAACGGTGGGAGGAGCATCTGCAGGCGAAGATCTTGATGCGGGCGTTGCAGAAGAGGCCAAGCGCATCGCAATTGAGGACGCACCGGAAGCAGCAGCAAGCGCTTTGCAGTCTGCAGAACATGCTGCTGAAGAAGCCGTTCACAAGGTGGAGGAACAAGTCGAACAAGCTGCAGAACGTGGCGCTTTGGGCGGACCGATGGTTTGGGGGCTGATCGCTCTCGGCGCAATCATCGTTATTTTGGCTGTTATGAGTTGAAGAGTTTGAAAATTCTACAATTCTAAGCGTAACATAAATGTAGGCATACAAGGCAGAGTTGGAACTGCCAGACCTTGGGAGAGGAGGATTTATGTCTCAAGTATCTATGGTCGTGAATGGCAAGCGTGTCAGCGGTGCGGTGGAAGATCGCACGCTGCTTGTTTCCTTTATTCGGGAGCAACAGGGCCTGACCGGCACACACGTTGGCTGCGACACATCCCAATGCGGCGCGTGCGTCGTTCATGTGGACGGCAAAGCTGTAAAATCCTGCACCGTGTTGGCTGTTCAAGCTGATGGCAGCGAAGTGACGACCCTCGAAGGTGTCGCAAATGGTGGAGAGTTGCACCCGGTTCAGGCCGCGTTCCGTGAACATCACGGTTTGCAATGTGGTTTCTGCACCCCGGGCATGATCATGTCCGCATTGGATATGATCAACCGTCATGGCGCGGGCAATCTGGACGAAGCAACCATTCGCCACGAGCTAGAAGGCAACATCTGCCGCTGCACCGGCTACCAGAATATTGTGAAGGCCATCAAGGCCGCCTCCGATCAAATGGCAGGCATGGCGCAAGCCGCCGAATAACGGCTTTCGCGCGCTGAGTGCCGACTTTTCGGCGTCTGTGCGCAATATCCGAACATGAGCGGGACAGGGCAGAGGAGGCCGGTCCCAGAGACGTCCGACCTCGGGCGTCAGATCCGAAGTTTTGGGAGAGAGACATATGGGCGTTGATGGAATTGGCGCGCGCGTCGTTCGTAAAGAAGACAAGCGCTTCATCACCGGCAAGGGCCGTTACACGGACGATATGACCGCAAAAGGCATGGGTTATGCAGCCTTTGTACGGTCCCCTCATGCGCATGCACGAGTTAAGTCAATTGACAGCAGTGCTGCGCTCGATATGCCGGGCGTGGATGCTGTGCTGACCGGCGAACAGCTGGTTGGCGATGGCGTTGGCAACCTGATCTGCGGTTGGATGATCCATTCAAAGGATGGCTCTCCGATGAATATGGGTGCCTGGCGCGCGCTCGAGCCGGAAATCGTCCGCCATGTCGGCCAAGCTGTTGCTGTTGTCATCGCAGACACACAAGCTCAGGCACGTGATGCTGCAGACGCGGTCATGGTTGATTACGAAGAGCTCGATGCGATTGTTGATCCGATCGCAGCCATGGAGGCTGGCGCTCCTCAGCTTCACCCGGAAGCTCCGAACAACCTGATCTACGACTGGGAAATCGGAGACGAAGCAGCCACTAACGCAGCTTTTGAAAATGCGGCACATGTCACCCGCATGGACATTGAAAACAACCGCCTTGTGCCAAACCCGATGGAACCGAGAGCTGCACTCGCCATCTATGATTCAGCGGAAGAGCACCACACACTTTACACCACATCGCAAAACCCGCATGTGGCGCGTCTGGTTCTATCTGCGTTTTACTCAATCGCGCCAGAGCATAAGCTGCGTGTGATTGCCCCGGATGTTGGCGGCGGTTTTGGCTCCAAAATCTACATCTATCCGGAAGAAATGGTCTGCTTGTGGGCGTCCAAAAAAGTAGATCGTCCTGTTAAATGGGTATCTGACCGGACCGAAGCCTTCTTGACCGATGCGCATGGCCGTGACCACCGTTCAGTTGCTGAAATGGCAATGGATGCGGACAACAACATCATTGGTCTGCGCGTCAAAACAGTGGCCAACCTCGGCGCTTACATGTCGCTGTTCTCGTCGTCCGTGCCGACATATTTGTATGCGACACTGTTGTCGGGCCAGTACAATATTCCGGCCATCCATGCGAACGTGAAGGCTGTCTACACCAACACAGTTCCCGTCGATGCTTATCGCGGGGCAGGGCGTCCGGAAGCGACCTATCTTCTGGAACGCATGATGGAAACGGCGGCGCGCGAAGTGGGCATGGCACCAGCGGACTTCCGCCGTAAAAACTTCGTCACCCAGTTCCCGCACCAGACCCCGGTGATCATGTGCTACGACGCAGGTGATTACAGCGCCACGCTTGATGCAGCCATGAATGCCATTGATTACAGTGGTTTCGTCGCTCGTAAAGCAGAGGCCGCTTCTCGCGGCAAGCTGCGCGGTATTGGCATGTCCTGCTACATTGAGGCCTGCGGCATTGCACCTTCTGCTGCTGTTGGTTCGTTGGGAGCAGGCGTCGGTCTATGGGAATCTGCTGAAGTTCGTGTCAATCCGGTTGGGACCATTGAAGTTCTGACAGGGTCTCACAGCCATGGTCAGGGCCATGAGACGACTTTTGCCCAGCTGATCACCGAGCGCTTCGGTATCGGCAATGATCAGGTTTCTATCGTTCATGGTGATACCGACAAGGTCCAATTCGGAATGGGGACTTACGGTTCTCGTTCCGGTGCGGTTGGCATGTCCGCTATCGTCAAGGCGCTCGACAAGGTCGAAGCCAAGGCCAAGAAAATCGCGGCCCATTTGATGGAAGCCTCCGAAGGAGACATCACCATCGAAGGCGGCGAACTGAAAGTTGCAGGGACAGACAAGAAGTTGACCTTCACCGAAGTCGCTCTTGCCGCCTACACGGCCCACAACCTGCCTGAAGGCATGGAACCGGGTCTGAAGGAAGGCGCCTTCTACGATCCAACAAACTTCACGTTCCCGGCAGGAACATATATCTGTGAAGTTGAAATTGATCCGGAAACCGGCAAGACCGAAATCATCAACTTTGTCGCCGCCGACGATTTCGGCAAGGTGATCAACCCGATGATCGTGGAAGGTCAGGTTCATGGCGGTCTGACCCAGGGCATAGGTCAGGCGCTTCTGGAAAATGCAGCCTATGATGAAACGGGTCAGCTTTTGACGGCCTCTTACATGGACTACTGCATGCCACGCGCGGACGACCTGCCGTCTGAGTTCAAGCTGTCGACCCACGAGACCCTGTGTCCGGGCAACCCACTTGGCATGAAGGGCTGTGGTGAAGCGGGCGCTATCGGTTCTCCACCGGCGGTGATCAATGCGATCACAGATGCGATCAACTCAAATGACCTGTCCATGCCTGCAACACCCGAAAAGGTCTGGCAGCTCTGCCAAAGCAGCATGAAACAGGCCGCTGAATAACCGGCTGGTGTCTGGCCGGTCTCCGGCCAGGCATCCTTATCTACAAGGTGACAACCGACCCTGACTGCATTCTTTGGTCAGGACCAACGGGAGAGAAACAAAATGTATGAGACATCCTATCACAGAGCCGGTTCTGTGGCCGACGCAGTGGCGCTGATGGGAAAGGCCGAGGACGGCAAGTTCCTGTCTGGCGGCCAAACCCTTTTGCCGACCATGAAGCAACGCTTGGCTGCTCCAAGTGATCTGGTCGATCTGGCCAAGATCGCCGAAATGAAGGGCATTTGCGAAGAGGGCGGTGCCATTGCAATTGGTGCTGCAACCACGCATGCCGAAGTGGCATCTTCTGATTTGGTGAAACAGAAAATCCCGGGTCTGGCCTCATTGGCTGGCGGCATCGGTGATCCTGCTGTGCGCCACATGGGGACAATGGGCGGATCGATTTCCAACAATGATCCGGCAGCGGATTACCCGTCGGCGCTTGTTGCCCTTAATGCGACAGTCACCACCAGTAAGCGCACTCTGTCTGCAGAAGAGTTCTTCACCGGCCTGTTTGAAACAGCACTCGATGAAGATGAGGTGGTTGTTTCGGTGTCCTTCCCGGTTGCCGAAAAATCTGCCTACGCCAAATACCCAAATCCGGCATCGCGTTATGCAATGGCGGGTGTGTTTGTGGCCAAACAGTCAGACGGCTCTGTTCGTGTGGCAGTCACGGGCGCTGGTCAAGAAGGCGTATTCCGGGCGACCGACATGGAAGCAGCGCTGAGCGGTAACTTCTCCACTGATGCTGTGGCGGGCATTTCAGTTGGTGCAGACAACCTCTTGTCAGATATCCACGGCTCCAGCGCGTATCGCGCAAACCTGGTGACAGTCATGGCAAAACGCGCCGTTCAGGCCGCCGGATAAGCTATCGAATCCGAACAAATATGGAAAAGGGCTGCCCACGGGCGGCCCTTTTTGTTATTGAAATTACACAACAACACGTTGCATTTTTGATTGACTGAAGCATCTATTCGGAAAGTCATGGTTTTTTACCCAATTCAAATTGGATGGGTTTAGGGTCAGGACCCATTAATTTGGATGGAATGGTAGGGATGACCGCGAAAACTCATACAGGTCACAAAACTGAAGCGTCCGGCAAGGACAACCCCGTCTCTGAAGCCTTTCGTCCAATTCGGTCGACCTTTTGGGCTGTCGGTGTGTTCAGTTTCCTGATCAACATCCTCATGTTGACCGGCCCAATTTTCATGCTTCAGGTCTATGATCGAGTGTTGGCAAGTGGGTCGGTTCCAACGCTTGTTGTTATCGGTGGCCTGGCAATCGTTCTCTACGCATTTTACGGATTGTTGGAGGGACTGCGAGGTCGAATTCTCTCGCGGATCGGACAGCGCGTTGATGCGCGTTTGTCGCCGCTTGTCTATCGGTTATCCATGTTGCTGCCGACGCGATTGGGACGGCATGCGGCAAAAATTAGGCCGGTTCAGGATCTCGATGCGGTTCGCCAGTTCTTATCCGGTCCCGGTCCCGCCGCGATTTTTGACCTCCCTTGGCTCCCACTCTATCTCGGCATTGTCTTTCTGTTTCATCCGATCCTCGGGTTTGTCGGCTTGGGCGGAGCGGTGATTATCTGCATCCTGATTGCTCTGAATGAGGTTATGTCACGTGCGCCGGTTCAAAAGGCCAATCAGCAGGCTGGGCGGCGCATGGGATACGTGGAAACCGGTCAGCGTAACTCTGAAGTTATCTCGGCTATGGGCATGGATGTTGCCCTTACAGAAAAATGGGATAACCAAAATACCGACTATCTCGACACGCAAAGACATGCAGCGGATCGATCCGGTTTCTTCGGTACCACGATCAAAACGATCCGGTTTGTCTTGCAGTCCGCAATACTCGGTGTCGGCGCATGGCTGGCTATCCTGGGTGAAATTACACCGGGCGTCATGATTGCGTCTTCAATTATGACATCGCGTGCTTTGGCACCCATTGAACAGGCCGTCGCTCAATGGCGCGGCTTCGTCGCTTGTCGTCAAGCACTCGCTCGTCTGCGCCAATTGCTTGGTCAAGCTGGAGATATATTCAGTTCAGATACCTTTGAACTGCCTCTTCCGTCAAAAGAGATTTCTGTCGAGCAGTTGAGCTGTGGACCGCTTGGAGAACACGCACCTTTCGTCAATAACATCAACTTCAAACTGGAGGCCGGAGACGGACTCGGTGTAATCGGTCCGTCCGGCTCAGGAAAATCTACTTTGGCCCGTGCCCTTGTTGGTATTTCCCCAAGTCTGCGGGGCGCTGTTCGTTATGATGGTGCAGAAATCTCTCAATACACGAGCCAACGCCGCGGTCAGTTTGTCGGGTATCTGCCACAAGATTTGCAGCTGTTTGATGGAACCATTGCAGACAACATCGCTCGGTTTCGAGAAGACAAATCAACCGAAGCGATTATTGAGGCAGCTGAACTCGCTGATGTTCACAAGCTCATCGTGACGCTGCCAGAGGGCTATAACACGGTCATAGGGTCTGCGGGACGTTCGCTTTCTGCCGGACAACGCCAGCGGATCGCTCTTGCCCGAGCTCTATATGGAGATCCATTTCTTATCGTTCTGGATGAACCGAATTCCAATTTGGATGCAGAAGGTGAAGCTTCTTTGACAGCAGCCATCAAGGAGATGCGCGACAAGGGGGCAATTGTGGTTGTCATCGCCCATCGTCCGAGTGCGATTGCGACGGTCGATAAGATCCTTTGCCTGAGCGAAGGCAATATGGCGGCATTTGGACCCAAAGACGAAGCACTCAAACAAGTGGTGAAACCGGTTCCGCGCAAAATGGGAGGCATTGTATGAGTGAAATATCTCCCCAATCCGGTTCGGTTAAAGCCAACGCAGGGTCCTCCATGGATTCTGCCAGTGACGCGGGGTTGAAGAAGAGCGTCCGCTCGCATATCGTAACCGCGTCACTGTTGGCGTTGATCGTGGCTGGCGGCATTGGTGGATGGGCTGCAAATGCCGAAATTTCAGGAGCTGTGGTCTCATCCGGAACTGTGGTTGTTGAGAGCAACACCAAACAGGTCCAGCATCAGGAAGGCGGGATCGTCAAGGAAATCCGGGTCCAAAATGGCGATACGGTGAAAGCAGGCGATTTGCTTATCCGGCTGGATGACACGGTGACACGAGCCAATCTTTCCGTCATCACCAAACAGCTCAGGGAACTAAGCGCACAAGAAGTACGTTTGGTGGCCGAACGTGACGGGCTTGACCGGATAGACTTTGGCGCAGATGTAGATGTAGGGCCCATCGAGCAGGGGCAGGTTGCGCTCATGGAAGCGCGCCGGGAAAGCGTCGTTGGTCGGAAAAACCAGATAGAAGAGCAAATTCGCCAATTCGACAAACAGATAGAAGGTCTAACAGCACAGCTTAAGGCGAAGGATGTTGAGATCAAGCTGCTGGACGAGGAGCTTTCCGACCTGTCTGACCTACTGGCCAAAAACCTTGTTTCCAAAAGCCGGGTTACAGGTTTGCGTCGTGAACGGGCGCGGCTGCAGGGTGAGTATGGCGAGTTTCTCTCTCAAATTGCGCGGTCTGAACAGGCGATCAGCGAACGTCGTGTTCAAATCCTGCAAATCGAAGACAGCTATCGCGCAGAGGTGCTGGAACAACTGCAACAGGTCCGGTCCGAGATTGCTCGGTTGCAGGAGCAGCGGATCGGTGCTGAGGACCAGCTAACCCGCGTTGATATTCGTGCGCCGCAAACAGGATATGTGCACCAATTGGCCGTTCACACCATCGACGGCGTGATTGCGCCCGGCGAAACCGTGATGGTGATCGTGCCGCAAGAAGATCAGCTCCTGATCGAGACGCAGGTGCGCCCGGTCGATATTGACCAGTTGGGCACCGGCCAACAAGCAACGGTCCGTTTTCCGAGTTTTGATCAGCGGACCACACCAGAGTTGAAAGCCTCGCTATTGACCGTCTCTGCCGACCTGATCATGGATGAAAGAACCGGTACTGGTTACTACACTGCGCGGCTGCTTATTCCAGAAGAAGAACTGGCGAAACTGGGTGGTAAAGCACTTATACCGGGCATGCCGGTCGAAGCATTCATGAAAACGCAGGACCGCACGGTCTTAAGTTATCTCGTTAAACCTGTGACGGATCAAATCGCGCATGCCATGCGGGAGCGTTGAAGCGGGAGCTCAAAGCTTCAGGATTTTCACCTGATCACCCGCTTTTACAGCTGGGGCATGAGGTGGCCGGATGATGAGTGCGCCGGAATGGGCCAGCAGCGCTAGCATTGAGCTGTCTTGTCGTTTGAACGGCGTTGCAACCAATTGGCCGTTGTTATCGGTTTCCAGTTTGGCCCGAATATAATCTTGGCGCCGGTCGTTTTCCCCGAGGTCCGCGCCAAGAACAGCGGTGGTTTCCTCGCTCAGACGGCTTTCACCAAGCATGGCAGCCAGAAGCGGTTTCAAGAACAATAACCCGCAGACGAGACTGGAAACCGGATTGCCCGGCAGACCCAACACTTTGATGTCGCCCAAACGGCCCGCCATCAATGGCTTTCCCGGACGCATGGCAATGCGCCAGAACGCAAGGTCCATACCCTGTTCGCCGAGTACGTCCTGGACCAGATCATGGTCGCCAACAGATGCACCGCCAAGCGTGATGAGGACATCTACCTTGGAATCTATTGCTCGTGCCACATAGTTGGCCATAGCTTTGGGGTAATCCGGGGAAATGCCGAGATCAAGCGGGATACCACCGCAATCTTCAACCAGCCCGGCAATCCCGGCATGATTGGAAGCAATGATTTGATCGGGGCCCGGTTCACCGCCCGGGCGAACCAGTTCGTCGCCAGTCGCCAGCACTGCCACAACGGGCTTCCGAACAACGGGAAGGACCGCATGATTCATGGCCGCAGCCAAGGCAAGATCGCGGTAGTTGAGGGTCTTCCCGACTTTGATCAGAGTATCGCCCAAACTGAAATCAAGACCCGCGGCACGAACGAAGCGGCCTTTGGTTGGCGCTTCCACCACTCGGACTTGGTTTTCAGTGCGCTCGGCGTTTTCCTGAATGAGTATTGTGTCGGCACCTTCCGGAACCGGCGCTCCGGTGAAGATACGAACCGCTTCTCCTGTGCCGACAGCGCCTTGAAATGCATGACCGGCGGGAGCTTCGCCAATCACCGTCAGCCGAACATCGGGCTTGGCGGCGTCTTCATGCCGAACAGCATAACCATCCATGGCAGAGGCTGCAAAGGGGGGCTGGGTCAGTTTGGAAACGAGGTCTTGTGCGAGCTTCCGGCCGTTGGCCTCCTCCAGAGGCACCCATTCGCACTCTCTGGGAAGAATGTCATCCAGCAAGGCGAGAAGCGCGTCATCGACCGGCATCAAGCTCATATCAGGTTCCAACACCCGGTTTGGGACTGCTGTCATCCTTGTGCCAATGGCCGAACTTGCCGCCTTTTTTCTCAACAAGGCGAATTTCACCGATTTCCATAAATCGATCGACGGCTTTCGCCATATCGTAAACGGTGAGACAGGCAATAGAGCAAGCGGTCAGTGCTTCCATTTCAACGCCGGTTTGCCCGCTCACCTTTGTGGTGGCCAAAACGCGAATGCCCGGCAATTGCTCATCTACTTCAAGATCAATTGAGACCTTGGAGAGCATCAAAGGGTGGCACAGCGGGATTAATTCATGGGTCTTTTTGGCCGCCATGATCCCGGCAAGGCGAGCGGTTCCAAGGACGTCGCCCTTTTTGGCATTACCGGACTGAATGAGTTCAAGGGTTTCCGGCAACATCCGGATGCGGCCTTCGGCTGTCGCTGTGCGAGAGGTGACCTCCTTTTCCGACACATCGACCATATTGGCCGCGCCGCTCGCATCGATATGGGTCAGGCTCGGATCGGCACTCATAGGGCTATTCCGCTGCAGCTGTGGTCTGCTTGGTTAAAAGCGAGCGTGTCGCCGTTTCAACATCGGCCTGTCGCATCAAGCTCTCGCCAATCAGGAATGTTGAGATGCCTACTTTTGTCATTCGGTGAAGATCAGTTGGTGTGAAGAGACCAGATTCGCCGACGATAATTCGCTCGGCTGGAATTTGCGGTGCCAACTGTTCGCTTGTTTCGAGCTTCGTCTCAAACGTCTTCAAATTGCGATTGTTTATGCCAAGCAGCGGAGACGTGAGCTTGAGTGCCCGTTCCAGCTCCTCCGCATTGTGGACTTCCAGTAGGACATCCATTCCAAGGCCAAAAGCGGTGTCCTCAAGGGCCTTTGCAGTGGCATCATCAACAGCTGCAAGAATAATCAAAATGCAGTCCGCACCCCATGCCCGGGCCTCGTACACCTGATAGGTGTCATAAAGGAAGTCCTTGCGCAGCGCAGGCAGGGAAACCGCATTTTTGGCAGCGCCAAGGAACTCCGGTTTGCCTTGAAAAGATGGCGTATCCGTCAAGACAGACAGACACGCAGCACCACCAGCTTCATAGGCCTTGGCCAAGGCGGGCGGGTCGAAATATTCGCGGATCAAGCCTTTGGAAGGGCTCGCCTTTTTAATCTCGGCGATCAGCGCATAATCGCCCGCCGCCAATTTGGTCTCGATCGCTTTCTTGAAACCCCGGCAAGGCGCAACATCGGCGATTTGTGCCTTTAACTCATCAAGCGAAACAGCAGCTTTCGCCGCCGCGATCTCTTCCCGCTTATAAGCTTCGATTTTCTGGAGAATGTCTGCCATTTCTTATCCGTTCGAGATCGCAACGAGGCGCGCCAGATGATCAGCAGCAGCGCCTGTGTCAATTGCATTTGCGGCCTGCTCGACTCCGGCTTTCAGGTCGTCGACTTCACCAGCAACGATGAGGGAGGCTGCTGCATTTAACAGAACAACGTCCCGGTAGGCGTTTTTTTCACCCGCCAGAACCTTTTTAAGAGCTGCAGCATTTTCAGCCGGTTGGCCACCTTTAAGGTCTGCCAGGGTAGCACGCGGCAAGCCAACGGCTTCCGGGCTCACTTCAAACGACCGCATCTCGCCATCTTTCACTTCGGTTACGAAGGAAGGGCCGGTGGTTGTGATCTCGTCCATTCCATCAGAACCATGAACAACCCAAACATGTTCGGAGCCGAGGTTTTTCAGGGCTTCTGCAACAGGGTCGATCCACTTCTTGGCAAAGACGCCAACCATCTGTCGCTTAACACCTGCCGGGTTGGAAAGTGGACCAAGAAGATTGAAAATCGTTCGGGTTCCAAGTTCCATGCGGGTTGGGCCAACATGCTTCATGGCCGCGTGATGAAGCGGTGCAAACATGAAGCCGATTCCGGCACCTTCAATACACTCGGCGATCTTTTCAGGCCCGATATCAATGTTGATGCCGAGTTCAGAAAGAGCTTCTGCAGAGCCAGATTTGGAAGACAGCGACCTGTTGCCGTGCTTGGCAACCGGTACACCACAGCCAGCGACAACAATCGCCGTGCAAGTGGAAATGTTGTAGCTGCCGGAATTGTCCCCCCCAGTGCCGACAATATCGATGGCGTTAGCAGGGGCGGAGACCGGCAACATTTTGGAGCGCATGGTTGCAACTGCGCCGGTCACTTCGTCAACGGTTTCTCCGCGAACCCGAAGCGCCATTAGAAATCCACCGAGTTGCGATGGTGTCGCTGAGCCAGACAAGATGATGTCAAATGCCGCGCGGGCTTCCTGCTCATTCAAGCTGTGCCCGTCGGCAACTCTGGCAATCGTGTCTTTAAAGGTGGTCATCAGCGATACCGCGCACTCGTTGGTTACTGTGTTTGGCCAGACTGGTTGGAAAGACCAAGCACCAGCGCCACCGCGCCGTCATTGATCTCAACACCAGCGCGTTCCTCAATGCCGGAAACATACTGGCTAAGAAGGCTGTCCTGCATTTGGTTCGCCAACTGCATACCAAGTGCCTGAATGCCTTGTTCCTCGGCAAAGAAGGCTGGTATGTTGACCTTATTGACCTTTGCCACAACGCGGGCAGCAGAATCTGCCGCTTCTACAGCTGCAACAAGGCCTTCCGGTCCTGCAAATAGCTGCGTCAAACCATTACGACTAACCGCAAGGGACGTTGCTGTCCGTTTGACACCATCGTTGGTCTGAACAGTAAGGCCTGCAGTTTCGGCCAGCGCTTGCATGGTCTCGCCATTTTTGACGCGCTCGGCATAGTCATCAGCCATGTTTTCTAGGCGCTTTGCCAATTCGGCTTCTTTCCAGGCGTCGATCACCTTCTGGGTCACTTCGTCAAGCGTGCGCTCGCGAGCCGGAATAACCTCAGAAACTTCGTACCAGAGGAAACCACGATTACCGAGTTGAACCGGGTCATTTTCAACGCCTACGTCGGAAGAAAATACGCCGGAAATCAGCTCTACGGCATCCGGAAGGGAGACAGAATTCTCATCAAGCCCTTTTCCTGCGTGGTCAAACGCGTCAGGCATAGTCGTGGTCAGTTGAAGACGTTCGGCGACCTCTGCCAGCAAATCACCGCCAGCACGGGCATCTTCGATTTCATCGAGAAGATCGAGAACTTCACGCTCTGCCTGTTCTGCAGCAAGCAGAGCCTTGATATCAGCTTTTACATCATCAAATGGCTGAGTGGCCTCAGGCTGGATTTCAAGCACATTCACAATCGCAGTCGAAAAGCGACCATCGACCGGTTCACTGGTGCCACCGACAGAAAGTGAAAACGCAGCTTCTCCAACGGCTGTGTCCAGAAAATCTTCCTGAGCCATTAGGCCGAGATTGACGTCGTTGTCTGAAAGATTGCGCTCCGCCATCAACTCTTCAAACGTCGTACCATCGGAAAGCCGCTGAGAGGCTTCCGCAGCTTCAGCCGGGTCTTGAAACACGATCTGGCGGGCCCGGCGCTTCTCAGCCTCGAAATAACGTGACTTGTCGCGCTCGTATTCGTCAAGAGCCATGTCGTCGGAAATGTCTTCCGGACGAGCCAAGGCTTCTGGTGTCAGTTCAAGAAGCGTCACTTTCCGATATTCAGGAGCACGAAACGCGACCTTGTTTTCCTCAAAGTAGGCTTCCAGTGCGGCTTGATCTGGATCTTCAATCTCACCAACCTGCTCAGCAGTCAGAACGATCAGGCTGATATCGCGTGTTTCGTTCTCATAGGCGTTGAGCACTTCCAGATATGCTGTCGGGGCTGGCATATCGCCGGAAACGGCTTGAGCAATTTGCTGGCGCTCGGCGAATTCACGTTGCTGAATGACATATTCGTCTTCGCTCATACCGATGTTGCGCAACACCTGAGCGAGAAGCGCGCGGTCATACCCGCCGCCAGCACGCCGGAAATTGGGGTCATTTTGAATGATCCCGGCCAAATGGTCATCCGAAATGCCAAGATTTAATTCGCGGCCGGTCTCATTCAGGGCGGCTTCGGCAATCATCCGACCAAGGGTTTGCTGTGGAATCCCGAACTGGGCACCCTCAGTCGTTGAAAGCGGGCGACCCAACTGGCGGCCAAAGCGATTGAGATCCTGTCGATAGGCCCGATCAAAGGCAACGGTGGCGATTTCCGTTTCGCCGACCTTTGCGACCGTATTTTGTCCGAATCCGGAAAACACGTCCGCAACGCCCCAAACGGCGAAGCTGAAGACCAAAAGGGCAATGAATATCTTGGCAACCCAGGTGCCGGCGCCCTTGCGCAGCGCGTCGAGCATGTTTTCTCCCGTCGTTCTTTTTCTATCGGGCCTCAGGGTCGGCGCAACTTGCAGCCGGGCCTTGCCACTATTGGCAGGGCGCGCGGATCATAATGAGCATGGGGCAGGGGGGCAAGTGACAGAACAAGAAACTCTTTTCAGCAATTGCAACATGTGGAATTGAAACCTTCTCTTAGTTTTGCTCTAACCTCTGCCTTGTGAGTTTTTATGAGCTGGGATGAAGCGGGCAATGAGCGCAAATATCAAACCTTTGGTGGCTGGAAACTGGAAAATGAACGGGCTGAAAGCAGCGCTCAGTGAGTTCACCAAAATGTCGGAAGGCGTGACCCAAGATGTTTCGGCCAAGGTCGACACGATGATTTGCCCGCCCGCCACCTTGATATTTCCAATGGTAGAACTCGCGCAGAACGGATCAATTTCTGTCGGTGCGCAGGATTGTCATATGGCCGAAAAAGGCGCGCATACCGGGTGTTTGTCAGCGCAAATGCTCGCTGACGCAGGCGCTAGTGCCATTATTGTCGGTCATTCTGAACGACGCGCCGATCAGGGTGAAACAGATGATATGGTACGCGCCAAGGCCGAAGCAGCTTGGTCCGTGGGGGCAACAGCCATCATTTGCGTTGGTGAAACGGAAGCTGAACGAAAGGCCGGCGAGGCGGTGAAAGTGGTTGCTGGTCAATTGGCAGGCTCGGTTCCTGATGGGGCCAATGCTACCAACACCGTGATTGCGTACGAACCGGTTTGGGCGATTGGTACAGGATTGACGCCAACTGCTGAAGATGTCGCCGATATGCATTCAGCTATCCGAGCTAAACTTGTGGATCGTTTTGGTGAGGCGGCAAATCAAGTTCGCATTTTGTACGGCGGCTCCGTGAAGCCCAGCAACGCAGCGGAGTTGATGGCTGTTGAGAACGTCAATGGGGCGCTCGTCGGGGGCGCAAGCCTTAAGGCCGAGGACTTCCTCGGCATCTTGGCGGCCTATAAATAGGCGTTCTTGCATCTGCCTTTCAGAAAACACATATGGAAGGGTGGTCAGGCGCGCTGGACTGGTGTAGAAGGCCGCAAACTTTCAGCAACTAGATATGGTATTCCATGGAAACCGTAGTCATCGTCATTCATCTGATGATCGTCCTCGCGCTTGTGCTTGTGGTGCTTCTGCAGCGCTCTGAAGGCGGCGCGCTGGGTATCGGCGGCGGCGGCGGCGGCGGCATGATGTCCGCACGCGGCACCGCAAACGTCTTGACCCGTGCAACCGCAATTTTGGCCGTTGCGTTCTTCATCACATCTTTGAGCCTTAGCCTGATTGCAAAGAACGAAGACCGTCCGTCTTCGATCCTTGATGCGACAAGCCCGGCCGCTAGCGATAGCGCGCCCACAACGGCTGACGGCGAATCAGGTGGTGGAATTCTCGATGCTCTGAAAGAGCAAAGTCAGCCGTCTGGCCCTCAGGTTCCCGCCGCGCAGTAACATGCGCCAGCGGACTTCAACTTAAACGCACAAAAAATATGCCCTGCAGGCACCTCGCAGGGCACTTTTCTTGTTCCTAATGAAAACTCCCGAGTGGTCAGATGACCCTCGGCAAGGATATGGTATTGCTCCATGGCGCGATACATCTTCATCACTGGCGGCGTGGTTTCCTCGCTCGGCAAAGGTCTGGCTTCAGCGGCGCTCGGCGCTCTGCTCCAGGCACGCGGCTACAAGGTACGCCTTCGTAAGCTTGACCCTTATCTGAATGTCGATCCGGGCACGATGAGCCCGTATCAGCACGGCGAGTGTTTTGTGACCGATGACGGGGCAGAGACAGATCTGGACCTAGGGCACTATGAACGCTTTACAGGTCGTCCGGCCAACCAGCAGGACAACATTACCACGGGCCGCATTTATCAGGACATCATCGCCAAGGAGCGGCGCGGTGATTATCTTGGCGGCACAGTGCAGGTCGTTCCGCATGTGACTGATGCCATCAAGAACTTCGTGCTCGACGGCAATGAGGACTATGACTTCGTTCTGGTTGAAATCGGTGGCACGGTTGGTGACATTGAGGGTCTTCCGTTTTTCGAGGCCATTCGCCAGCTCGGCAACGATCTTCCACGCGGCGACGCGATTTACATTCACCTGACGCTTATGCCGTTCATTGCGGCTGCCGGAGAAATGAAAACCAAGCCGACGCAGCACTCCGTCAAGGAGCTGCGGTCGATCGGTATTCAGCCCGACATTTTGATGGTTCGTTGTGATCGTCCCATTCCCGAGAACGAACGTCGCAAACTGTCCTTGTTCTGTAATGTGCGCGAAGGCGCGGTCATTCCCGCCTATGACGTCAAGTCGATCTACGATGTGCCGATTGCCTATCACAAGGAAGGCCTCGACAACGAAGTTCTCGCTGCCTTTGGCTTAAAGGGGACGCCCGCGCCAGTTCTTGATCGCTGGAAAGGAATTTCCGATGCCGTGGCCAACCCGGAAGGCGAGGTCAATATCGCAATTGTAGGCAAATACACGGTGCTGAAAGACGCCTACAAGTCGCTCATTGAAGCACTTGTGCACGGCGGCATCGCCAACCGGGTCAAAGTGAACCTCGAGTGGATCGAATCAGAGATCTTTGAAAAGGAAGATCCGGTTCCGCATCTGGAAGGTGTTCACGGCATTCTGGTACCGGGCGGCTTTGGTGAGCGTGGCGCAGAAGGCAAAATTGCCGCAGCCCGTTTTGCACGAACGCAGAAAATTCCGTATTTCGGCATTTGTTTTGGGATGCAAATGGCAGTACTTGAAGCCGCACGCCATCTGGCTGGTATCGAGAAAGCCAATTCAACGGAATTTGGTCCAGCAGAAGAACCCGTTGTTGGTTTGATGACTGAATGGACCAAAGGCAATGAGAAAGAAACCCGTAACGCAGATGGTGATTTGGGTGGCACCATGCGTCTTGGCGCATATCAAGCCGCGCTGAAGCCCGGCTCCAAGATCGCGGAGATTTACGGCGCGACGACCGTTTCTGAACGCCACCGACATCGCTATGAAGTCAACATCGGCTACCGGGAACAGCTGGAAAACTGCGGGCTAATCTTTGCCGGTACGTCGCCAGACGGCATTCTGCCAGAAACTGTCGAAATTGCGGATCACCCGTGGTTTATCGGTGTTCAGTACCACCCGGAACTGAAGTCCAGACCGTTTGAGCCGCACCCATTGTTCGCTTCATTCATAGGCGCAGCTGTTCATCAAAGTCGCCTCGTCTAGAGGCGGCTTCTCCAATGAACTGGTAGGGATGAGGCGAGGCAGGATGGCTCGAGGACTGGATCACATTGTTCAAGTCGTCAAGGATTTGGACAAGACGGCGGAAGCTTACGAGGAGCTTGGGTTCACTGTCACGCCGACCAATCATCATGATTGGGGGACGTCTAACCGTCTGGTTCAACTCGACGGATTTTTCATTGAAATCCTGGCTGTTCGTGATGAGAGCCTGATAGCAGAGCACGCAAATACCAGCTTTTCTTTCGGTGCCTATAATCGCAACTTTCTGAGAAAGCGCGAAGGCGCGGCGATGCTGGTACTGGACAGCAAAAACCCGGTTCAGGATCAAGCCGACTTTAAACGATTGGGCCTGACGACCTATGATCCGTTTTCTTTTGAGCGCATTGCCAACCTGAAAGATGGATCGACTGCCAAGGTAGGCTTCGACCTGACCTTTACATCCACCGACATCGCACCGGCACTTGGCTTTTTCACCTGTCACAACAGGTATCCGGATACGTTTTGGCGCACGGAGTTTCAAACGCATCCCAATGGTGCAAAATCCATCGAGGAAATCGTCTTTGTTGCGGATGACCCTTCAGACCTCCATGAATTTTTGGGCGGGTTCACCGGACAGAGATTGATGCGGGCGACCAGTCTGGGACTGGAGATGAAAACAGCGCGTGGCACAATCCGCGTTCTTACAGCTGCTGCATATCAAGGCCTCTATTCCGCTGACGCACCTGAGCTGGACCTGTCAAGCGGTCCGCAAATTGCCGCTATGAGAATCGGGGGTTTGCCCAATGCCGAGATTTCCGAAGAATCGAATGCCATGATCGGTGGGATGCGAATCCTCCTCACGAAGTGATCTCGCGGTCCATGATTATCTGTTCCAAAAATGCGACAGTTATTGTGCGCTGACGAAAAGTACTGTCAAACGTGCAAGGCAACACTTGTGATTTTGAACAGATAAAGGGTAGGGTTGCGGCACGAAGGCAGCTATTTCGCTGCCAGCATTATTTCGTCGGAGCTTCCCCCTCGATGTTCAACAAACACTTTTCAATTCCGCACAAGACACTGATTTTGAGCGGCGTGATGGCACTGGCACTTGCCGGTTGTAATGACGATAGCAAACAGGCCGCTCCCGAAGCTCCGCCTCCCTCCGTTACAGTAGCTGCAGCTCAGAACAAGGATGTTCGCCAGAGCGTACAGTTTGTCGGACAAATTGCAGCCGTCGATGAGGTCGCTCTGATCGCGCGCGTTTCCGGTTTCCTGAACTCCAAGGAAGTTCCGGATGGCGCGACCGTGAAAGAGGGTGACCTTCTCTTTACGATCGAAAAGTCGCAATACGAAGCAGCTCTTGAAAGCGCCAAGGCCGATCTTGCAAGCGCCAAGGCGGATGCAGCGCTGAAAGCTGCAGATGAAAAGCGAGACAAAGATCTGCTTGAAAAAGGACATGTCTCGGAAGCTGCATATGAAGCGACGCTAGCGCAAAAACAACAAGCTGAAGCGTCCGTCGATGCAAGAAGCGCCGCGTTGAAACAAGCGGAACTCAACCTTGGTTATACAGACATCAAGGCACCGTTCCCGGGTCAGATTGGTAAATCAACCTACAGCGTTGGGGAGGTCGTCGGCCCGAGCACACAGCCTCTTGCAAAGCTGATCCGCAAGGCTCCAGTCTATGTGAACTTCTCCGTCAGTGACGCTCAGTATCTTAATGCGGTGAAAGAGCACGGCATCACGGCTGAGGATATCGATCCGAAAACAGCACCTGACCTCAGCCTTATTCTTCCAAACGGTGAAAAGTATGGCGAAAAGGGCCGGATCGTCTTCATTGACAACACAGTTGATGCAACCACAGGAACGGTTTCGTTCCGCGGCGAGTTCGACAACAAGGACGCTACGTTGCTTCCTGGCACATACGTGTGTGTAATTATCGAAGCACCGCAGGAAACAACAGCCCTTGTCATCCCGCAGGCTGCCATCCAGCGGGATCAAAAAGGTGATTTTGTTCTCGTTGTTGGAAGCGAAGAAACCGTTGAACAGCGTTATGTCAAACTTGGCGATCAGGTTGATGGCGACTTCATCGTGTCCGATGGCCTGCAAGAAGGTGAGCGGATCATTGTCCAGGGGCTCCAAAAAGTCCGTCCGGGCGTGCCGGTAAACGCGGTACTAGCCGCCAAGCCGGTGGAGTAAGCCTCAATGTTCTCGCAGTTTTTCATCTACCGGCCCAAATTCGCGCTGGTGATCTCGCTCGTTATTTCCATCGCCGGCGTTCTTGGTTATCTCGCGCTTCCCGTTGAACAGTTTCCAGATATCACACCGCCTGTTGTAAATGTCTCTGCCAGCTACACAGGTGCCAGCGCCGAAGTGCTTGAGGAAACGGTAGCTGCGCCCATTGAGGCGCAGGTCAACGGCGTGGATGACATGATCTATATGTCCTCCAACAGCGCAGACAGTGGCAACTATTCGCTCAATGTGACCTTTGCCGTTGGCACGGACCCCGACATTGCCACGGTGAATGTGCAAAACAGGGTGTCGCAGGCGACAAGCCAGCTTCCAAGTGAAGTGACAGCAACCGGCGTGACCGTTCAAAAAGCCTCAACCAACATGTTGATGGTAATTACGCTGTTTTCGCCGAACAGCTCCTATGACGAAGTGTTTTTGTCGAACTACGCTTCGATCAACATGAAGGATGCTCTTGCGCGTGTTCAGGGCGTCGGCAAGGCGGACGTCATGACCGACTTCGCGTACGCCATGCGCATTTGGTTGGATCCAGACCGTCTGGCAAGCCTTGGAATGGCCCCGACTGATTTTATCGCAGCCATTCGCGATCAAAACATTCAGGTGGCAGCTGGTCAGATCGGCGCACCTCCGGTTCCAGATGGACAACAGTTCCAATACACGATCAAGGCCAAGGGCCGCCTAACGACCGTAGAGGATTTTGAAAACATCATTTTGCGCACCGGCCAAGATGGTGCCGTGGTGACGATCGGGGATGTTGCACGGGTCGAACGAGACGCTCAATTCTACAATGCCAGTGGTCAGTTTAACGGGCAGCCGTCAACGGTTCTGGCCGTGTATCAGGCACCGGGAGCTAACGCTGTTGCTGTAGCTGCTGCTGTTAAAGAGCGCCTGGAAAGCCTGTCTCAGTCCTTCCCGGATGACATGGAATACGAAATTCCATTCGACACTACAGTGTTTGTGGAACAGTCCCTTAACGACGTCATCGAGACTCTGTTTGTCACCTTCATTCTTGTGGTGACAGTGGTGTTCATCTTTCTGGGCAACTGGCGAGCAACCATCATTCCAACCGTGGCCATTCCGGTATCGCTCATCGGAACCTTCGGCGTGCTGCTCGCACTCGGAATGTCGCTGAACACAATCTCGTTGTTCGCGCTTGTACTTGCCATCGGCATCGTGGTGGATGACGCTATTGTCGTCGTTGAAAACGTCGAGCGTCTGATTGCGGACGAGGGGTTATCTCCTCAAGAGGCCACTGCCAAAGCGATGACCCAGATCACAGGACCGGTCATTGCAACAACACTTGTTCTGTTGGCGGTGTTTGTTCCAACTATCTTCATGCCGGGCATCACGGGTCGCCTCTACTCGCAGTTTGCGGTCACCATTTCCGTTTCCGTGATTATTTCTTCAATCAACGCGTTGACGCTGTCACCCGCGCTCTGCGGCCTCATTCTGCGGCCACGCTCCGGCCCAGCCCGCGGATTGTTGGCGGTTTTCGAAGGCGGCATTGGCGCGGCTCGAAATGGCTACACGGCGCTCATTCGCAGACTGGTTCGCGTGTCGTTTATGGGGTTGGTTGCAGTCGCTGGAGTCATCGTGGCAATTGGCTACTTCGGCAAAGAACTCCCTCAGGGCTTCCTGCCTTTGGAAGACCAAGGCTATCTCATGGTCGACGTTCAACTGCCCGATGGCGCATCGTTGGAGCGGACCGAGGGTGTTACCCAGCAGGTGGTTGAGATTGCCAAGAATACCCCGGGCGTTGAAAACGTGACTGTCGTGAACGGCTTTTCGATTCTGAATTCGGCCCTTTCGTCCAATTCGGCTCTTGTGATTGCAACGATGACGAATTGGCAGGAGCGCCAAGACCCGGACCTCGGGATCAACGCGATCCTCGCCAAATTCTGGGGGCAGTTCTCGACTATTCCGGGAGCGAACATTATTTCATTCAATCCACCACCGATTCCGGGTCTCGGAACTACGGGCGGTGTTGAGATGATCGTTCAGCAAACAGGGGGGGGAACTCCGCAAGACCTATCCTCAGCTATTGGGTCGTTGGTCTACACTGCAAATCAGAACTCAGAGATTGCGCAGGCCTATTCCACCTATCGAGCCAATGTTCCACAAATCTTCGTGGATTTGGACCGTGAGAAGGCCAAGACGCTTGGCGTGAACGTGGCGGATGTATTCACGACGCTGCAGGCCTATCTTGGTTCCTTCTATGTCAATGATTTCAATCTCTTTGGCAGAGTTTATCGCGTAATGGTTCAAGCAGAGGGTGAGTTCCGTAACAAGGCCGATGATATTGGTCGTCTTTATGTTCGGACAGGCGACGGAACCATGGTTCCAATGCGAACCTTGATGACCACCGAAAACGTTCTGGGGCCGCAAACACTCACCCGGTACAATATGTTCCGCTCTGCCAGCGTAAATGCTGAGCCGGCGCCAGGCGCATCCACAGGCGTGATCATCAACGCCATGGAAGCAGGGGCAACAGAAGCACTGCCATCAGGCTATGCCTATGAGTGGACGGGAACAGCGTTGCAGCAGCAAGGGACCGGTAATCTCGTTCTGTTCATCCTGATGCTGGCTATCCTCTTCGCCTATCTCTTCCTCGTGGCCCAATATGAAAGCTGGACCATGCCGGTGGCGATTTTGATGTCCGTAACGGTGGCGATGTTGGGCGCGTTTGTAGCGGTCTTTGTGACGGGCGGAGACGTCAATCTCTATACACAGATTGGTATGATCATGCTTGTCGGCCTTGGTGCGAAAAACGCCATTTTGATTGTCGAATTCGCCATGGAGCAAAGGGCCTCCGGGAAGTCGATCAAGGACGCCGCGATTGAGGCCGGACACTTGCGTTTCCGCGCGGTGATGATGACGGCTCTGTCCTTCCTGCTGGGCGTGGTCCCACTGATGACCGCCTCAAGCGCTGGTGCTGCCAGTCAGAACGCGATTGGATTTGCCGTCTTTGGGGGAATGCTGTTTGCAACGGTGTTTGGGGTCATTCTGATCCCGGTTCTTTTCGTGGTCATGCAAACCATGCGGGAAAAGGTCAAAGCGATGATGGGCGGTGGTAACGCAAATAAAGCACCACCAGCAGCACCTGCCGAATAACGCAGATATTTGATCCCGCAAACAATAAGGCCCGCGAGCGTTCGCGGGCCTTTCACTTTCAGATGTGAGACGTCTAAAAGACCTCCTCCAAAATGGCGCGATAGTCATTTTCATCTGCCTGACGGGGGTTGGTGGCGTGGCAGTGGTCAAGGAGGGCGGCTTTTGCGACCTCATCCACATGCGCTCCAGTGACGCCCAAGTCTGAAAGCCGATTTGGAATACCAATTTGCCGGTTCAGGGCATCAATCACCTGATCTGGCTCCCCATCAAGGATCTCAGTCAGGCGATCCCATTTCGCTCCTATCTCGGATTTGTTGAACCGAAGCACCGGTGGCATCAGGATCGCATTCAACGTTCCGTGATGCAGATTAACGTCTTTCACCGCCCCAAGAGGATGGGTAAGAGCGTGAACGGCTCCCAGCCCTTTTTGAAAAGCAAGCGCGCCTTCCATGGAGGCCATCATCATGTCCCAGCGGGCCTGTTGGTCGGTGCCGTCCTTTACCGCTCGTGGCAGCGCTGCAAAACCGCGGACCAGTCCTTCCAATGCGATTGCGTCCGCCGGTGGGTTGATCGAGGGCGCCATATAGGTCTCAAGGCAATGGGAGATGGCATCCATGCCCGTGGCGGCTGTGAGACCAGCCGGTAGACCGGTTGTCAGGGTTGGGTCACAAAGGGCAACGGAGGGTAAGTTGTGTGGGGACAGAACCCCGAGCTTCTGGCCATCTGAAAAGTTGATCACCGCCCCTCGGCCAACTTCGGAGCCTGTGCCTGCCGTTGTCGGGATCGCGATAAGAGGCGGCATGTTGCCATGAATTCGGGGGATGCCGCCTTCAATCGCTGCATATTCAACCAAGGGCCCCTCGTGAGAGACCCGCAGACGAACCCCTTTGGCAAGATCCAGCGAAGAGCCGCCGCCGAAAGCTATCACCCCATCGCAATTTCGTTTTGAGTAAACCTGTCCAGCTTCTTCAATAGCCGCTTCTGTCGGATTGGATGGAGTGCCGTCAAACAGCTGCATGTTGCTTGGAACAAGCGACAGCAGCTGATCGAAGATCGGCGTTGCTGCAATACCTTTATCGGTCACAACCAGCGGTCGCTCGATTTTCAGAGACTTCAGCTCCCGCGGCAACAATCTGAGAGCACCGAAATCGAATTCCACCCGCGTGAGATAGTTGATTGTTGCCATGTGGTGTCCCTTGGTAAATGTTTGATCAGCCGTTTTGCCAAGATGGATTTGGTTTGATCCAGAAGCAAATGCGAAAATTCTAAAACAGCCCGTTTGGGGAGCACACCACCAATATGATCCCGGTCCAGCGTCACCTGTTCGATATTCCCGAAGATGTTGCCTATTTGAACTGTGCCTACATGGGGCCTTTGATGAAGTCTGTCGCTGCAGCTGCTGAGGAGGGGGCACGGCGAAAAGCACAGCCCTGGACAATCAAGCCAGCTGACTTCTTTGAAACACCTGAACGCGTTCGTGGTCTTGTGGCCCAACTCATGAATGCAACAGCAGATCATATTGCGATTGTTCCCTCTGCAAGTTATGGCCTCGCTGTTGCAGCTAAAAACCTGCCGGTGAAAGCGGGTGAAGAAATTGTTCTTGCTGCCGATCAGTTTCCATCCAATCGTCACATTTGGGCGAAAATCGCTGCCGAAACGGGTGCGAGACTTGTATTGGCAGACGGCGAAGACCTGACCGAGGCATTTGTTTCCTGCATCAATGAACGCACCTCAATTGTTGCAGCCGCCGCGTGTCGGTGGACCGATGGCCGAAAAATAGACCTGTTGGAGGTATCGAAAGCGTGCAGACAAAACAATGCAGCGCTAGTTTTGGACCTGACCCAGTCGTTGGGCGCTCAACCGTTCAGTGTTTCGGGGATCGATCCGGACTTCGTAATTGCTGCGACCTACAAATGGCTGCTCGGTCCCTATAGCTGCGGTGTGCTCTATGTCGCCGACCGTCACTTTGATGGAGAGCCGTTGGAAGAAGGGTGGATGAATCGGGCGGGTGCAGAGAATTTCGCCAACCTTGTGGACTACAGCGATACATATCGTGCAGGGGCCCGTCGTTTCGACATGGGTGAAGTTGCTAATTTTGCTGCACTTCCTGCCGTTGCGTCGGCTCTTGCACAGATAAATGACTGGTCTGTGGATAACCTTTATTCGACACTTTCCCAAAGAAACCTGTATCTCGTGGAGCGGGCAAAAGGCTTGGGATTAGTCCCGGTGTCAGAAATCGAGAGAGCAGGGCACTTTTTGACGCTTGGTTTGCAAGATTCGGCTCCTGCGGATTTGGTGCAACGATTGGCGTCAGACAATGTCTATGTTTCCCAACGTGGCCGTTCGTTGCGAATTACGCCGCACGTCTGGACCACACCTTCCGACGAAGACAGGCTCTTTAAAGCGCTAGAGCGTCATATCTAGAGGATCGAAAACCCCTTGTTAATCAGGGGGGGGGAACCATTCCAGTAACTGAATTCTTGGGGAGGAATGGTGAGCCGACAGGGGTTCGAACCCTGGACCTACTGATTAAAAGTCAGTTGCTCTACCAGCTGAGCTATCGGCTCTCTCATTGAGAGTTTTGGAACGTCTTTGGAACCGCTCCTGCGAGGCAGTTTGTTGCGCCCCGTTGATGTGGCGTGTGTTTATGCCGGGCTGGTTTCAGATGCAAGAGGAAATTTGAATATTTTTTTGTTATTCCACTGCCTAGGTAAAACCTACAATGAATATCTTGTAATTCTCAAACAATTGAAGGTCGTTAATAATATATTGCGTTTGTCGGTATTGAATCGAAGAGTTATTTGATGAATAACCATGTTGATGGTAGTTCAGCCCGATCATGAATTTCATGTGAGGCATTTCGCGAACCGGGGAATGTGCACTCCCCAGGCAAACAGAAATGCAAATTCGAATAGACGTTCAAAGAAAACGTCCTCGATAATACATAGAAGAGAGGTACGATGTCGTACTACCAAACAGAGGGCGAAGTGAGCACGGTGGAGCTCGATTTCGTCAAGGGACACATCGCTGCGACGATGGCCCTCATCCACGGGATGATAGAACAGGATGTTCTGGATCGCCATCAACTTGATGCGTTTTTTGCCGGTTTTGTAAGTCAGTTGCCGCACACTCGTGAAACCATGAGCCTGCGCTTGATCATTGATCAATGGCGCAAGGGTCTTCGTGATGGTGAAGAGGAAGCGGGCCTACGTGGCAAACTCTTTGAAGTTATCAATGGCGGAAAGGCCTGCTAAAAGCAGCTGCATTGCACAACATTAAAAGAAGCCAGCCTGACATCTGACTGATGTGGCTGGCTTTTTTTATGGTGCATATGCAAAAAGGTACGAAACCGGTTTCGCAATTCATGCGGGCAATTATGTTGTAATCCCGACATCAATTTCTGTTTTTTCCCAAAAGTTGCATCTAGGGTCAGGACCCATTAATTTGGATGGAATGGTAGGGATGAATTTGTTCGGATACGAGGCGCAAGGCTGAAGGAAACCGTCCGGTTTTCAAAGATTTGCAACGACGTTGCCGGCCACATTCACCCTATCCCGCAGGGAC
>NZ_GL476304.1:156495-212060 GCF_000148725.1 Roseibium sp. TrichSKD4
GCAATGCCAACGCTTGCTGTCGCTAGGTGATTGGTTTCAACGTCACCGGGTCGGGCAGCGGAAACGGCTTCCAAAAGACCAAGTGCTTTTGTTCTGCATCCCAGCTATCTTTAACCGTGTTGAGCAAGACCCCGATTTGATCGCCGCCAAGGCGGGCTGCTGATTCGCTCGGTCCCAATATCTGTTGCACCCGCCACGCGATGTTGGCCAGGAGTTGATCTCCAGCTTCATGACCAAGGGTTTCGTTGATGGACTTGAAGCGATCTACATCCAGAAACAAGAGAGTGCATTTCTCATGCTTGGATTGGGCTCTGCCGATTGCCTGCTTAAGTCGATCAAGAAACAGATAGCGGTTGGGCAAGCCAGTCACAGAGTCATAGTTTGCATTGAGGGCGATTTGTTGCTCCTGACGCTTACGGTCTGTGATGTCGAGGACAGTAGCGTAGAAGGCTTCTTCGCCGTTCCATGAAATCATGCGCACATGTTGTTCCAACCAAACAACGGAGCCATGGGTCCTGACCCTAAGGGTTTTATATAGGCGGCGTTTTTGGTTAGCTTCCGCATCCGACTTTCGTCGGTTGGTCAAATTGGCCATAACAATAATCGGAGGTTATCTCATGAAATTTGCTAGCCTTGCCCTTGGCGCCGCTATGATCGCAGGCACCTTTGGCGCAGCAAATGCTGCAGAGCAGCAGTTCATTTCCATCGGCACCGGCGGTGTCACAGGCGTTTACTACCCAACCGGTGGTGCGATTTGCCGTCTTGTGAACAAGAACCGCAAGGAGCATGGCATTCGTTGTTCAGTCGAGTCGACTGGTGGCTCCGTTTACAACATCAACACCATTCGCGCTGGCGAACTGGAATTCGGTGTCGCTCAGTCTGACTGGCAGTTCCATGCCTATAACGGCACTTCCAAGTTTGAAGATCAGGGCAAATTCGAAGACCTTCGTGCGGTTTTCTCAGTTCACCCAGAGCCGTTCACCCTCATCGTTCGCAAGGGCACCGGCATCGAAGGTTTTGCTGACCTGAAAGGCAAAAAGGTCAACGTTGGTAACCCGGGTTCCGGACAGCGCGCCACAATGGAAGTTGTCATGGATGCATTCGGCATCGCCATGGACGACTTTGCTCTTGCGTCCGAGCTGAAGGGTTCTGAAATGGCTCAGGCTCTTTGCGACGGCAAGATCGACGCAATGATCTACACCATCGGTCACCCGGCAGCAGCTGTGACCGAAGCAGCTACGACATGTGACGTTGAGCTCGTTTCTGTTGCTGGTGAGCCAATCGAAAAGCTGATCGCAGACAACCCTTACTACCGCTCTGCTACTGTTCCAGGTGGCATGTACAAGGGCACCGATAACGACGTCACAACCTTCGGCGTTGGCGCAACTTTCGTGACTTCTGCAAAGGTTCCGGATGAAGTTGTCTACACCGTTGTTAAGGGTGTCTTCGAAAACTTCAGCGACTTCAAAGGTCTGCACCCGGCATTCGCAAACCTGAAGGAAGAGGAAATGGCCAAGGACGGTCTTTCTGCTCCAGTCCATGCAGGTGCGGCGAAATACTACGCTGAGCGCGGCTGGCAGTAAGCCCGTTCATGCAGGTCAGGCGAGACATCGCCTGACCTGTTTTCTCACAAAAAACGAAGAAAAGCAGGGCTCGACTTAAAGCAACCTGCATCCAGCTGCTCCCAGCGCTGACATGACCTGTGCAACTCATAAAAAACTGAACGATTAACTCGTCCGGGGGATATAATGGCGGAAGAGGCCAACAAGGATTCCAAAGTCGACGTCGATATGATGGTCGCAGAAGTGGAAAGCGGCTCGCGCAATGCAGCCGGTTTTGCCGGTAAGTTCATTTTGGGCCTGGCCCTGGTTTGGGCGATCTTTCAGCTCTATGTCACTTCGACAATACCTTTTGTCCTGACGGAATGGCTCGGGGTGAACGTGGTCTTCAACAATCAGGAGACCCGACAAATTCACTTGGCCTTCGGTCTGGCGCTCGCCATGCAGGCTTATCCGCTCTTCAAGGGAAGTGCGCGAAATTCCGTTCCCGTCTATGACTGGGCATTGGCGCTGATTGCTGCCTCGTCCTGCCTTTATCTTCTTGTTTTTAAGGAAGACATCTCTGGGCGTGCCGGATTGCCGACAACTTCTGATTTGGTGTTCTCGACGATTGGCATGATCAGCCTTGGTATTGCGGTCTACCGCACTTTGGGGCTGCCGCTGGTGATCGTGGCATCGGTTTTCGTTTGCTACGTGTTCTTTGGCCACTATTCCTTCCTGCCGGATGCCGTGCAGTGGAAGGGGGCCTCTTTCGGAAAAGCGCTCTGGCACTTCTGGATGCAAACAGAAGGTGTCTTTGGCGTTGCTCTCGGTGTTTCTGCGTCGATGATCTTCCTGTTTGTTCTTTTCGGTTCGCTCTTGGAACGTGCTGGAGCTGGCAACTACTTCATCAAGTTAGCCTTTGCACTTCTCGGCCATCTACGCGGCGGACCTGCAAAAGCCGCCGTTGTGGCATCCGCCTTGTCGGGTCTGTACTCTGGATCTTCCATCGCCAATGTGGTGACCACCGGAACCTTTACAATCCCGTTGATGAAACGGACCGGCTTCAAGCCAGAAAAAGCTGGTGCCGTTGAGGTTGCGTCCTCGACAAACGGCCAGCTGACTCCACCGGTGATGGGGGCAGCAGCCTTCCTGATCGCCGAATTCACCGGCGTTGCTTATCCGACGCTTCTCAAGCACGCATTGTTGCCTGCGGTGATCTCCTACATCGCGTTGGTCTATATCGTTCACCTTGAGGCCCTGAAACTCGGCCTGAAAGGCATGGAACGCCCGCCAGCACTCGTTGGCATAGCACAGCGGCTGTCAGGTGTGTTGTTCGGTTTCATCGCAATGGCCGTTCTGGCAGCAGCCGTTTACTTCGGCCTCGGCTGGATCAAGGTAGCTTTCCCGAATCTGACATTCGCAACGGCGGTCCTGCTGTTTGGCGCGGCATATCTGTTTCTGGTTTACGTGGCCTCTCAGCGCCCTGATCTGGAAGTTGACGATCCGAACGCACCGATGAAAGTTCTGCCGCGTCCATGGGATGTTGCCGTTACGGGCTTTCACTTCTTATTGCCGATTGTGATCCTGCTCTGGTGCATCCTCATTGAGCGTCTGTCGCCAACCCTATCGGCATACTGGGCCACGGTTGCGATGATCACAATCTTGCTGACCCAACATCCGTTGAAGTCTCTCTTCCGTAAAAGCGGATCATTGGCTGAGGGCTTTAAACGGGGTGGTCAGGATCTCTTTGACGGCATGATTGCCGGGTCCCGGAACATGATCGGGATCAGTGTCGCAACAGGGGCTGCCGGCGTGATTGTTGGTACGGTTTCTCTGACTGGTGCTCACCAGGTGGTTGGCGAGCTCGTTGAGTTCCTATCCGGCGGCAACCTGATGATCATGCTGCTGTTGGTCGCCGTGATGAGCCTTATCCTCGGGATGGGCCTTCCAACGACTGCCAATTACATGGTTGTTTCGTCTCTGATGGCGCCAGTGATTGTCACCGTCGGTGCTCAGTCGGGACTGATTGTGCCACTCGTGGCAGTGCACCTGTTCGTGTTCTATTTCGGTATCTTGGCAGATGACACTCCACCGGTGGGTCTTGCGGCCTTCGCGGCCGCAGCGATATCGGGCGGTGATCCAATCAAGACTGGTATTCAAGGCTTTGCCTATGACATCCGGACCGCGCTGTTGCCATTCCTCTTCATCTTCAACACCGAACTTCTCCTGATTGACGTTGGACCTGCAAAGGCAGTGTTCATCTTCGTCGTCGCGGTGGTGGCGATGATGTTATTTGCTGCGGCAACGCAAGGATATTTCTTTGCGCGCAGCAAGATATGGGAAAGTGTCGCTTTGCTCCTGATCGCCTTCACGCTGTTCCGTCCAGGTTTCTGGCTGGATTATGTCGAAGCGCCATTCGTCAATCAGCCGGGTACGGAAATTGCCCAAATTGCAGGTGCTGAACCGGCCGACGGAAATCTTCGGTTCATTGTTCGAGGGCCTGACTTCGATGACACGGATAAGATCGTGGACTTGACGCTTGTTTTGCCTTTGGGCGAAGAGGCTGACGGGGAAGCACGTCTGAAAAAGCTGGGCGTCAGCTATATGGACGAAGATGGCAAAGCGATCCTGGAAGAGCCGTTCCCGGGTACATTGATGTTTGAAAAAATGCAGGACTTCGACTTCTACGCCGATAACCCGGTGGAAGTACTGACGGTTCAAACACCAGCTGAGCGGATGGCGAAGGAAGTCTTCTATATTCCTGCTGTTCTTCTCCTGATCCTGATCGTCGCCCTGCAACGGCGGCGGACAGATGTACCTGCGTTTTAAGGAGCTGATCCATGTATAAATCGATACTTGTCCCGATTGATCTGGGTGAAGAAAGTTCCTGGAACAAGGCGCTGCCCACAGCAGAAAAACTGGCTCTGACCTTCGGGGCAGAGCTGCACGTTGTCACCGTGGTGCCAGACTTTGGTAAATCCATTGTTGGAAGCTTCTTTTCCAAGGACTATGAAGCTCAGGCGTTGGAAAAAGCAGGGGAGATGCTCAAGGCGTTTCTGGAAGAGCACAATCCGCATAATCAGACGATCAAGGGTCATATTGCCCATGGCACGATCTATGAGGAGATAGCTAAGACGGCGGACAAGCTGAATAGCGACCTCATCGTACTGTCATCGCCTCGCCCGGAGCTGAAGGACTATTTGCTTGGTCCAAATGCTGCGCGGGTTGTGCGCCATGCCAATCAGTCGGTCATGGTGGTGCGCACTTAACAGCGCAAACGACATTTTGGCCAACCTGCGTCAAACAGGCCTCTCGCAATGGTGAGGGGCCTGTGTCTTTTTGACAGCACCAAAATGCACTAAACCCAGCTGTAAGACTGAATAGTGAGAGGATGAAAAACCAACATGTTGCAGGAAGTTACCCTATTGGGCGCTCTGCTCGCAGGCGTATTGTCATTCATTTCGCCCTGCGTCTTGCCGTTGGTTCCGCCGTATCTTGGATATCTGGCTGGCGTGTCCTTGGAGGAATTGTCTGGAGAAGACGTTGATCAGGCCGCGACCCGCAAGGTCTTTTTCACTGCCTTGGCTTTTGTGGCCGGGTTCTCAACCGTCTTCGTTATTCTGGGGGCCAGCGCCAGCTTGATTGGCCAGTTTGTCAGTCAATATCTTCAGTATCTGAGCTATATCGCAGGCGCACTTATCATCGTCATGGGCTTGCACTTCCTAGGTGTTTTCAAAATCGGATTTCTGTATCAGGAAGCGCGCGTGCAAGTGGAGCGCAAGCCCGCAGGACATGTCGGCGCTTATCTGATGGGTCTTGCCTTTGCTTTTGGCTGGACACCGTGTGTTGGCCCGATCCTCGCCACCATCCTTTTCGTTGCAGGTTCAGAAGAAACAACGGGGCAGGGGGCGATATTGTTGAGCGCCTACGCGCTGGGGCTTGGCATACCGTTTCTCTTGGCCGCACTATTTGCCGGACCGTTTCTCAACTTCATGAAGAAGTTCCGGAAACATATGGGAACAGTGGAAAAGGGAATGGGCGTGGTACTGGTTCTCACCGGTGTCATGTTCTTGACCGGTCAAATGGCTGTTTTGTCCTACTGGCTCTTGGAGACGTTCCCGGTCTTCCAGAATATCGGCTAGAAAATACGGCGCAGATTGGCCGTAAAACCTAGTTCTGCGCCGTGTTTGTTGGGATCTCGCCCAGCGGTTCTCCAGTAAACAACGCCGGGTGGCATTTGTCGCTGACTTCAAGAAGGCGCAAACACGCAACGGCTGCGTCCGCGGCGTTTCCGAATGGACCGACAAGCAGGGTCACACTTTCGCCACCATCACGCCCCGGTGCAACCATGGCTTCAAGATCACGCATGCGTTCTTCGTTTTGGTACTTGAACTCAGACCAAGCAACCATAGCGCCTTCACGGCTCTCATAGGTACCGACTGCCGCGCCAAAGGTTGAACTGTTCAATCCTGAAGCGCCAGCCCCCCCAAACCGCCCAACTGGTTTGGACGGCTGTACAATCTGCGGCTTGCTCTCAGGCGGTGTTGTCACAACGGCTTCCGATGGAATGGAACCCGTCGCCTGAGGAGTGCCTGTCGCGTCTGGCAGTTTGACCAATCTTACAGGCTGCTGAGGAAGCTTGAATTCCGTATCGGTATTCGCTGCTTTCAAATTTGTTTCAAGTTTGTCGGGAGAAATGGGCTTGGCATGCGCAGTCTCACGGCCAGTGGTTTTCGTCGCGTCCTCTTGGACGGCAGTTCCAATCGTCATGCTTTCTGATGGCTTAGGGGCTGAGCCTGTCATCATCGCTTCGCCGGGCCGCAAGTCGCGTTCCAACGCTGCTATTCGTGTAGAGTAGACCCGGTTTTGCTCGCTTAATGTTTCGATGCGCCGACGCATCGCAGCGATTTGCAGCTGCAAAGTCTCCAGATGGCTGTCGATTTCCTTTTGTCCAATACTGGTCACAGCATCAGTTTGAGGATCAGCCACTTCGATATTGTAGGCATTTGAAACCGATGCAGTTGTTGATACAGGACCCGCTGCAGGCAGTGGCAGGCCGCCACCACCGGCCATGAACCGTTGATCAAAATTCGACGGATCATGCGAAAACTTGAAAGAGGCCATTCCAACTGTGCCAAACAGAATCGCAGCCACAGCCCAACTCGCCACAGAAAGGCGCTGCGGCGTGAACGTTTCTCGAACTTCCTCTCGTTTGGACTTTTTGCCCTTTGGGTCCTGCAATGAACGGCTTCCCGGTCAACTAAAACGAATCTCTTACGAACCAAGCTGCATTTCATCCCATTTAGGGTTAATGAACAACGAACGTTAGGAAGATGCCCCCTGAGAACTTTCACTAAATCAAAAATCAGGGCATACCATCCGCAAATTCCACACTAATCGGGACCTTCTGAATGTCTGATCGCTCCTGCCTCTCCATCGTTCTTGCTGCTGGCCTTGGCACGCGGATGCGGTCCTCAATGCCGAAAGTCATGCATGAAATTGGGAACCTGCCGCTTGTGGGGCATGTTCTAAAAGCCCTTTCAGCGTCCGGCGTGAAAGAAACCGCAGTTGTGGTTGGGCCGGATATGCCGGAGCTTGAGAAGACCGTCGCTAACCTTTCAGAAGGCGCTCAGTGCTTTACACAGGTCGACCGTCTCGGGACGGCCCATGCCGCGCTTGCCGCTCGCGAAGTGCTTGAAGAAGAACATGATGATGTTCTCATCCTCTTCGGCGATACTCCTCTCATAACAACCGACATGATCAGTGAAGTTCTTGGAGCTTTGGCAGCAGGTGCGGATCTGGTTGTCGTCGGCTTTGAAACCGCCAATCCATTTGGCTATGGGCGTCTTTTGATGAAGGGTGAACAGCTTCTCGCGATCCGAGAGGAAAAAGATGCAAGTGACGAAGAACGTGAAGTCACATTTTGCAATTCGGGCATCATGGGATTTGCGGGGTCAAAGGTTCTTGCGCTTCTGGATCAAATCGGAAATGACACTGCGAATGGTGAGTATTACCTGACTGATGCAGTGGAACTGGCAAACGCTTCTGGTCTTAAGGTCGTCGCAGTCAACGCACCGGAAGAAGACCTGCAAGGCATCAACACTCGCGCGCAGCTCAGCGACTGTGAGGCGGTTTTCCAGCAGCGAAAACGTCTGGAGGCGATGGCTCGTGGGGTCACCCTTCAGGACCCCGCCAGCGTCTATTTTTCCCATGACACCCGGATTGCTCAGGACGTCGTTGTTGAGCCAAATGTAGTTTTCGGGCCGGGTGTTCGAATTGAAACCGGGAGCCGGATACGTGCGTTCAGCCACCTTGAAGGCGCAGTTGTTGGCGCAGAAAGCCAAATTGGTCCTTATGCTCGTTTGCGACCGGGGACAAATCTGGAAGGCAATAACCGTGTCGGCAATTTTGTAGAAATGAAAAACGCTGCCGTGGAGAAAGGGGCAAAAGTCAATCACTTGTCCTATGTCGGCGATGCCAGTGTCGGTGCTCGCACAAATATTGGTGCTGGCACAATCACCTGCAATTACGACGGCTTCAACAAACACAAAACGGAGATTGGCAGCGATTGTTTCGTTGGATCCAATAGCACATTGGTTGCTCCGGTCACACTGGGAGATGGGGCTTTCATCGCAGCCGGCAGCACCATTACCAAAGCGGTCTCTGAAAACGCTTTGGCAGTCGGTCGAAGCCGCCAAAGCGAACTGGAGGGCCGCGCCAACGTCCTTCGGTCGCGCTTCAAGGCCCAAAAGCAAAGCAAATAGCTCGGCCTTTCGCCAACGCGATAATTAGAACAGCAGTCCTGTCATTTTTTGCAACAGGGTTTGATTTCTAAACGGCAAGACGACCGTTTAAGGGATGCTGTCATTGATGAAATTCTATGAAGGTAGAAGCGCATGTGCGGTATTGTTGGAATTTTGGGGCGTGAGCCGGTTGCACCTCTTTTGGTGGATGCCCTGAAACGCTTGGAATACCGCGGCTATGATTCAGCCGGTGTTGCGACACTCAACAATGGCGCAATCATGCGGAAGCGCGCAGAAGGCAAGCTTCGCAATCTTGACACTGCGCTTCAACAAGGTCCGGTTGAGGGCACGATTGGTATCGGCCACACACGGTGGGCAACCCATGGTGCGCCCAGCGTTCGCAACGCACACCCGCATACGGCCGGGAAAGTGGCAATCGTTCACAACGGCATCATCGAAAACTTCCGCGAATTGCGCGAAGAAATCGAGGCCGCTGGTGAAACGCTCCAATCTGATACAGACACCGAAGTGGTCGCACATCTCATCAATCTGGAGCTCTCCAAGGGGCAGTCGCCACAATCTGCGGTCGCCAATGTGCTCCCACGCCTGACCGGCGCATTCGCACTTGCTATCCTGTTTGAAGGCGAAGACGATCTTTTAATCGGAGCCCGTAAAGGATCACCACTCGCAATAGGCCATGGCGAAGGCGAAATGTTCCTGGGTTCAGATGCCATTGCACTATCCCCCTTCACGGATCGGATCACGTATCTGGAAGAGGGCGACTGGGCTGTCGTGACGCGAAATTCTCTGGCGATTTTCAACGAAGCCAACTCGCCGGTTGATCGCCCCGAGGCGCAATCGTCGGTCAGTTCCAATATGATCGACAAAGGCAACTATCGCCATTTCATGGCCAAGGAAATCCACGAGCAGCCAGAAGTTCTGGGCCATACTTTGTCTCATTACATGGACATGGGAGCGGGTGCGATCCGTGTTCCGAATGCGGATACGATCGACTTCACCAAGCTCAATCGGATCGTTTTGTCAGCTTGCGGCACAGCCTATTACGCCGGGCTTGTCGCGAAATATTGGTTTGAAAAATACGCCCGGCTGCCGGTTGAAATCGACGTCGCCTCGGAGTTTCGATATCGGGAAACACCTGTTTCCGAGACCGATTGCGCTATTTTCATCTCTCAGTCTGGAGAGACCGCAGACACACTCGCCTCCTTGAGATACTGCAAGGAAAACGGTGCGGCGATTGGTGCTGTGGTCAATGTCCCGGAAAGCACGATAGCCCGTGAGGCTGATGTTGTTTTCCCGACCATTGCCGGACCTGAAATTGGTGTGGCCTCCACGAAAGCTTTTACATGCCAATTGGCGGTCCTAGCCGCTCTGGCAGTGCATGCAGGAAAAGCCCGTGGCGTTATCGGGGCTGAACAGGAGCGGGAGCTGGTTGAAGCCTTGGCTTCCGTTCCAAATCTTGCGCTCGCCGTGCTGAAACTTGAGCCGCAAATAGAAAAACTTGCCCACCCGCTTTCTCAGGCTTCTGATGCGCTTTATCTGGGCCGTGGGACAAACTTCCCCTTGGCCCTTGAAGGAGCTCTGAAACTGAAAGAGCTGTCCTACATCCATGCTGAAGGTTACGCGGCAGGGGAACTCAAGCACGGTCCAATCGCTCTTATTGACGAAAACATGACCGTTTTTGTCATCGCACCACATGACGGAATTTTTGAAAAGACCGTTTCAAACATGCAGGAAGTCGCCGCGCGTGGCGGTCGCATTGTTTTGATTACAGACGAAAAAGGGGCGGGTGCAGAAACAGATGCTGCCGAAAACAAGTTGGTCATGCCGGATACACATGAGATCGCAGCACCAATTTTGTACGCATTCCCGATCCAGATGCTGGCCTATCATACCGCTGTTTTTATGGGGACAGATGTAGACCAGCCGCGCAATCTCGCAAAATCCGTAACCGTAGAATAAATTAGCTTTGCTCCCCGGCTGTCGCATAGTCCGATGGCCGGGAGAGCACAAAGATCGCGCAGCCCATTAACACCAAAGCAACAAGCGCTAGAAGCCAGAGTTCTGGTTCGACACGCCATAAAAACAAACCGAAACCAACTGCCATTCCACCAACCGCAAATGCCTTTGCTTTGCGGGTAATAACCCCATGGTCTCGCCATGCTTTCACGGAGGGTCCAACGGTTGGATGATCGAGGATCTTCTTTTCGAGAGCTGGAGAGGAACGGGCAAAACAGGCCGCAGCCATGATAAAAAAGATGGTGGACGGCAGAAGTGGCAAGACAGCACCGACAACGCCTATAGCGACGTTGGCTACCCCGAGCACGAAGAATGTGGTGCGTTGCAAAAACCGTCTCCTAAAAAGTCAGACCAAATGGCCTAAATTGTTCACCAATGGCGAAAAATTTAATCACACAAAGGATACCGGATTCTATTATAGGTTCCTATGTAAGTGGTGACAGGATGATTGGCGACGGTCAATCATTGAAAACAGGCGATATGAATGACTGGAAAAGACAACAAGCCGCAGGAAGCCGTGGCGCCGCACAAAATTCATTTTTTTACGCGGCTGCGAAACTACTTCCTGACGGGTCTTGTTATCACAGGCCCTATCGGGATCACCCTTTGGTTGACCTGGACCTTCATTCACTGGGTCGACGGATGGGTAACACCGCTTGTCCCGCGCGCCTATAATCCGGAAACCTATCTGCCTTTTTCTATTCCCGGATTTGGCCTGATCGTCGCGATCCTGCTGCTCACAATCGTTGGGTTTATCGCTGCAAATTTCGCTGGCCGGAGCCTGATTTCCTTTGGCGAGTCCCTCGTTGGCCGCATGCCATTGGTCAGAAACCTATACAGCGGCTTGAAGCAGATTTTCGAAACCGTTTTGGATGAGCGGGGCAGCACCTTCACCAAGGCGGCTTTGCTTGAATATCCGCGTCGGGGCTTGTGGGCGATTGTCTTCATTTCAACCGAAACCAAGGGCGAAGTTGCCCATCACCTTGCAAAAAAGGCAGATATGGTCTCGGTGTTCCTGCCCACAACGCCAAATCCAACCTCCGGCTTTCTGCTCTTTGTGCCCAAGGACGATGTCATCGAACTTTCTATGGGTGTCGAAGATGCCGCTAAGCTGGTCATTTCAGCTGGCTTGGTAAATCCAAGTTATCCGGAGATGCTGGAAGAATATATGGACGACGAAGGCAAGGCCAAGACCACGTCCGATGACCAGATCAAACGACTTCAGAAAGAAAACGAAGACGCCTGATCCGCGTCACCCGGCGCGCAACAAGGCGATGGCTTCATCGCGTCCAAACAAATAGAGCAAAGCACGTAACGCTTCGCCGCGTTCTGATTTCAGTTGCGGGTCTTTGTCCAGAATAAGACGTGCATCATCGCGGGCAGTTTCCATAAGATCTGCATGGCTTTCCGCATCAGCTATCCGAAAACCTGGCATGCCTGATTGACGGGTGCCCAAAATCTCACCACCACCGCGTAATTTCAAATCTTCTTCGGCAATCAAAAATCCGTCATTGGTCTGACGCATGATGTTCAAGCGTGAAGACGCAGTTTCACCCAAAGGCCCTTTAAAAAGCAAAACGCATGTGGAGGGCTTGTCGCCGCGGCCAACACGACCACGCAGCTGGTGCAGCTGAGCCAATCCAAACCTTTCCGCATGTTCGATCACAATGATCGTGGCGTCCGGAACATCGACACCAACTTCGATGACGGTTGTCGCAACCAATACCCGTGTGTCTCCACCCTTGAAGGCTTGCATGCCAGCTTCTTTCTCATCCGCTGTCATGCGCCCATGAACGAGTGAGACGGGTTGTCCTAGGGCCTGTTCAAGAACACGGTGCCGATCTCCTACAGCAGCAAGATCGATTTTCTCGCTTTCTTCTACGAGAGGGCAAATCCAGTAGACTTTTTGTCCACTCTGGATTGCATTGCCGACACGGCTAATAATCTCTTCGAGCCGGTCTAGCGAGGCGGAGACAGTGGTAATTGGTTTTCGGCCTGCCGGTTTATCCGTTAGCCTAGAAACGTCCATATCGCCAAAACTGGTCAGCACCAACGTGCGCGGGATCGGAGTGGCCGTCATTACAAGCACATCAACCCCGCGTCCTTTGGCAGACAGGGCGAGGCGTTGATGGACACCGAAACGGTGTTGCTCGTCGACGACAACAAGCCCGAGGTCGCGGAACGCAACCGATCCCTGAAACAGGGCATGTGTTCCAACGGCAAGGTCAATCTCGCCGGAGAGCAATTTTTCCTGGACGTCCCGTCGGGTTTTGGCGCTGTCCTTCCCGGTCAAGAGGGCAAGCCGAATGCCTGCTTTTTCGCAAAGCGTCAGCATGGACGCGTAATGCTGGCGGGCGAGGATTTCTGTCGGTGCCATAAGAGCACCTTGCGCGCCGGTTTCAATAACCTGCGCAAGGGCTGAGAGTGCGACAACGGTTTTTCCGGAGCCTACATCCCCTTGCAAAAGTCGCAGCATCCGAACCGGTTTTGCCAAGTCATCGTTGATCTCGCTAATCGACGTTTGCTGACTGGCCGTGAGCTCAAAGGGTAGGGCGGCGATCACCTCCTTTTGAAGAGTGCCCGTTGTAGCGCGGGCAATTCCTCCCAGCTGGCGCATTTGTGCGCGCACAAGGGCCAAGGCCAACTGACTTGCCAGCAATTCGTCATAGGCCAAACGTTGGACGCAAGGAGATTCGGGATCCAGATCCTGCCGTTCGTCCGGTTTGTGGACTTGGACCAGAGCCTCGGAAAAAGACTGCCAGTGATTTCGTCTTTGATGGGCGGCATCGAGCCATTCGGGCAGATGAGGGATACGATCAATTGCGGCTCCCAATCCCTTTTGAAGGGTCTTGGACGCAAGACCGGCTGTCAACGGATAGACGGGCTCAAGAGTTGGCAAACTATCGGCTTCTTCCGGTGAAACCACATAATCTGGATGAACCATTTGAGGCTGGCTGTTAAACCATTCGACCTTGCCCGACACGATCCGCCGTTCGCCTGCCGGGAACATCTTTTCCAGCCAGTCGCGGCGCGGATGAAAGAAGACAAATGTAATTTGGCCCGTATCATCAAACGCGGTGATTTTGTAAGGCGCTTTTGATCCGCGAGGAGGGGCTTGATGCCGGTCAATCATTACATCCAGCGTGACAATGTCGCCGTTCTCTGAATAGGCAATTCCCGGCTTGTGCCGACGATCTATCACCGAATGCGGTAAGTGAAATAAAAGGTCAGCAACCGTCGCTTCCCGGTCCGGATTCTGGGTTAAAAAGCCAGTCAGCAGTTTAGCGATCTTCGGTCCAATACCGGGTAGGGACGATACAGGCGCAAAAAGCGGATCAAGAACGGGTGGACGCATGCAGGAAGAACACAGTTGGGACGAGCGGGAAAACCAAGTGTTACTTCTGACACGGGCTGAGATGAACAGCAATCCACGAGCTGAACCACCATGGACCTGACAATTGTCGAACGAAGCGCTATATAGCGGCGCAAGACATCGTTTCCCATCTCATATCTGGATTGCGCAATGACGACACAGGACACCGGTTCATCCACAGTTTCACCGGAAGACCGCGACCCGCGTCGCAAGAAAATCCTGTTTCGGTGCTGGCACCGCGGGATAAAGGAAATGGATCTCCTTCTGGGAGGCTTCGCGAAGGATCATATTGATCTGCTCAATGAAGAAGAACTTGCCGAACTTGAGCATATCCTTACCGCCCATGATCAGGACCTTTATGCCTGGATGACAGGCCGTAAACCATTGCCTGAAGAATGGGATGGGCCGCTCTATCGCCGCATTATTGCCTATCACGCGGATTTGCCCGCTAACTGATAAACCGAACGACTCAGGATTGACCGGTGTTTGAACGCCTGCTGAACGACCAGGCCAACGTCACGCTGTCCAGCGTGCCGGATGGCGCTGAAAGCTATGCCTTATCGAAATTGCTCAGCGAAAGCGACAGCACCGGCCTTGCGCTTGTGTTTATCGCGCGCGACGCAACGCGTATGCAGATGATCACTGAAGCGTTGTCCTTTTTCAGTCCTGACGTGGAGGTCTTGCAACTGCCCGCGTGGGACTGCTTACCATATGACCGCGTTTCACCGAATCCGGCAATCAGTGCGCGGCGATTGTTGGCGCTCGGCACTTTGGCTCATGGAGTAAAATCCGGGCGCAAGACAGTCCTGATGACAACCGTGAACGCAGCGCTTCAGCGTGTGCCCGATCGCCAATGGATGACCAACCAAACGCTGACCATGGCGCCGGGCAACCAGATCGATATGTCTGCGATCTCCAATTGGCTGGAAAGCAATGGCTTTTCGCGAACTCCGACCGTGCGCGAAACCGGCGAATACGCCGTCCGTGGCGGGATTGTGGATCTGTTTGCACCCGGCGATAGCGAACCGGTACGTCTCGATTTTTTTGGTGATACGCTGGAATCCATTCGTTCATTCGATCCGGCCACTCAACGCACGGTGAAGCAGCTCAAGCGCCTGGATCTGGTGCCTATGAGCGAAGTCGTTCTGTCAGAAGGGGCTGTTTCCCGCTTCCGCCGCTCTTATTTGGCAAGCTTTGGTGCGGCCAGCCGAGAAGACGTGCTCTATCAGTCGATCAGTGATGGACGGCGGTATGCAGGCATGGAGCACTGGCTGCCACTCTTTCACGACAAACTTGAAACGCTGTTCGATTACATTGAGGGCACACCTATCGTCCTCGACACGTCTGTAAGCGATGTGGTGCGCGAGCGCTCTGATCAAATCAAGGAACATTACTCCGCGCGTGAAGAAGCACGCCATCAGGGCAGCGTTGCAGGGTCGGTTCCCTACATGCCGGTTGAGCCGGACCTTCTTTATCTTCCGGCAGATGACTGGACGACGCAGCTTGCGGATATGGGCACGGCGTCCCTCGACGCTTTTACACCGCCGCCTGGGTCCGGAAAGACAGTCATTGATCTGGAGGGGCGTCAGGGGCGCAGTTTTGCAGCGGAGCGGACCGCAGGCGATGTCAACATCTTCGACGCCCTGACCAAGCACGTCAAAAGCCTGCAAGAGAGCGGCAAGCGAACTGTTATTGCCTGCTGGTCGGAAGGTTCTCGTGACCGATTGGGACAAATCCTCTCAGATCATGGGCTGGACAATGCTGCAGAGGTTGAAACGCTTGAAGGGGTCCTAGAGCTTCCCAAAAAGACCACGGCTTTATGTGTTCTCGGCATTGAGCATGGATTTGAGCTGTCCGAGATTGCCTTTGTCGGCGAACAGGACATTCTGGGCGACCGTCTGGTCCGCAAGAGCCGCCGGAAGGCAAAAGGCGCAGATGTCATCACCGAAGCTTCCGGTTTGTCCGAAGGCGATCTTGTTGTTCATGTTGAGCATGGCATCGGCAGGTTTACTGGCCTGAAGACAATTGAAGCGGTCGGGGCTCCTCATGACTGTATGGAGCTTCAATATGCCGATGGGGCAAAACTCTATTTGCCGGTTGAAAACATTGAACTCTTGTCACGGTATGGCTCTGAGGACAGTGACAGCCAGCTGGATAAGCTGGGCGGCGGCGCATGGCAGGCGAGAAAAGCAAAGCTCAAGAAGCGCATCCTCGAAATCGCGGATGGCTTGATCAAGACGGCAGCGGCCCGTGCTCTCAAAACTGCTCCTGTGGTTGAAACACCGGAAGGTGTCTACGACGAGTTTGCCAGCCGGTTTCCCTATGATGAAACAGACGATCAGCTAACGGCCATCGATTCTGTTTTTGACGATTTGGCCTCAGGGCGTCCAATGGAGCGTCTCGTTTGTGGCGATGTCGGATTCGGGAAAACCGAAGTTGCCTTGCGCGCTGCCTTTATCGCGGCCATGTCAGGCCGTCAGGTGGCTGTTGTCGTGCCAACGACGCTTCTATCTCGTCAGCATTTCAAGACCTTCTCCGAACGTTTCCACGGACTACCGATCAATGTCGCGCATGCATCGCGCCTCGTGCCAACGCGGGAGCTGACCAAAACGAAGAAGGGTGTGGCCGACGGAACAGTTGATATTGTCGTTGGAACGCACGCGCTATTAGGCAAAACGGTCCAGTTCCGGGATCTCGGGCTTCTGATCATCGATGAGGAGCAGCATTTCGGCGTAAAGCACAAGGAGCGTCTGAAAGAACTGAAATCCGATGTTCACGTTCTGACGCTGTCAGCGACCCCAATCCCGCGGACCCTCCAACTGGCGCTAACCGGGGTGCGCGAACTGTCGCTGATCGCAACGCCGCCAGTTGACCGATTGGCTGTTCGAACCTTTGTGTCCCCGTTTGATCCGCTGGTGGTGCGCGAAGCGCTCCTGCGTGAGCATTATCGCGGCGGGCAGAGCTTCTATGTTTGCCCGCGCCTGGCAGATCTTGCGGATCGAAAACAGTTTCTGGAAGAGCAGGTGCCGGAGCTGAAGGTGGCAGTCGCACACGGACAAATGCCGCCCAGCGAACTGGAAGACGTCATGAATGCCTTCTATGAGGGCAAGTACAACGTCCTGCTTTCAACCACCATTGTGGAATCCGGGTTGGATATTCCTACCGCCAACACCCTCATCGTTCACCGGGCTGACATGTTCGGGCTGTCCCAGCTCTATCAGTTGCGTGGACGCGTAGGGCGGTCCAAGACGCGGGCCTATGCACTGTTCACGGTGCCTGCAAACAAGAAGCTGACTGTAACCGCCGAACGACGTTTGAAAGTGTTGCAGTCGCTCGAAACACTTGGCGCAGGGTTCCAGCTGGCCAGCCACGATCTGGATATTCGTGGGGCAGGTAACCTTTTGGGCGAAGAACAGTCTGGCCATGTCAAGGAAGTCGGCTTTGAGCTTTACCAGCAAATGCTGGAAGAGGCCGTTGCGCAGTTGAAAGATGGCGGCGAGGGCTTTGGTGAAGAACAGTGGTCGCCGCAGATCAACATTGGAACGCCTGTCCTGATTCCCGAGGACTATGTTCCGGACCTCCAGCTCCGCCTCAATCTCTATCGGCGTCTGGGTGATTTGACTGAGGCTGACGAAATTGATTCGTTCGGTGCGGAGATGATCGACCGATTTGGTGCATTGCCAAACGAGGTGCAACACCTCTTGAAGATTGTTTATATCAAAGGGCTGTGCAGAAAGGCCAATATCGAAAAGGTTGATGCAGGTCCGAAAGGTATCGTGATCACCTTCCGAAACAATGAGTTCGCCAACCCGGCAGCGCTGGTCAGCTACATCTCTGAACAGGGTGTCTTGGCCAAAATCCGGCCAGATCAGAAGATCGTTTTGTCCAGGGACTGGGAGAAAACCGATGCGCGCCTGAAAGGCACGGCAACGGTTTTGACAAAGCTGGCAAAATTAGCAGCCGCAGCGTAAGCGACGATAAATGAACAGGAATTTACCATTATGGGAAACGGTCTGTTAAGCCTGAGCAGGCATGATTTGCCTACCAAGTGACCAAGTTGTATTCGCGTTAAGGTCTCATTCGTGCCTGCTCAAACCCGTCAGCGGAAACAGTCGTTTCTTCGCCATCTTGTCGTTCCGACCCTCGCCTTGTCAGCGCTTGCCTATTTCGGCTTTCACGCGCTCAATGGCGAACTGGGTCTCGTGGGGCGGGCAAAGATTGAGCGGGATGTTGAGCGCCTTCAGGCAGAACTCGACAAGCTCGTCGAAGAACGCCAATATCTTGTTTCGCGTGTCAGTTTGTTGCGCCCGGAAAGTCTTGATCCGGATATGCTCGATGAAAGCGCGCGGAGAAATCTTAACTTGGTTCATCCCAAAGATCTGATTATACTGCGTCCGTCAAAGCAGGCTTCATTAATTAACGAATAATCGGTTGATTTGCGGTCCTTAACTACTTTCCAGTTAATCCCGAAACTCTCCTGAAAAACAACAATATAGAGCCGCATACTCGCATTTCGTGCGGGATTGGTTTGTCAGGCCGTGCAGGATACCTTGCTCGCACCTGTCTTAAGGGAAACGCCAAGCCGAGAAGAGGGTTATGGTCACAGCTAAGAAAACGACGTCTGCTAGTAAATCCGCTAGCCGTTCCCGCAGCGCCGCCAAAAAAGCCGCGCCTGCGATCGCCGAATTCGACAAGGATCAGGAACTTCACGCATATCGCGAAATGCTCCTTATCCGCCGCTTTGAAGAAAAAGCCGGCCAGCTTTATGGCATGGGCTTTATCGGCGGGTTCTGTCACCTCTACATTGGTCAAGAAGCTGTCGTGGTCGGCATGCAAATGGCCAAGGTTGATGGTGATCAGATGATCACCGGCTATCGTGATCACGGCCATATGCTTGCCATGGATCTCGACCCGAAAGGCGTCATGGCCGAATTGACCGGTCGCCGCGGCGGTTTGTCGAAAGGCAAGGGCGGCTCCATGCACATGTTCTCCAAAGAAAAGCATTTCTATGGCGGACATGGCATCGTGGGTGCTCAAGTATCGCTTGGAACCGGCCTTGGGTTTGCAAACAAATATCGCGAGAACGGCAATGTCTGCATGGCCTTCTTCGGTGATGGTGCGTCCAATCAGGGACAGGTCTACGAGAGCTTCAACATGGCCGAGCTGTGGAAGCTGCCGGTTGTCTACGTCATTGAAAACAACAAGTATGGCATGGGCACTAGCGTTGAACGCTCTTCTGCGACGACCGACCTTTCCCAGCGCGGAGCCTCATTTGGCATTCCGGGCGAACAGGTCGACGGCATGGACGTACGGGCTGTAATGGCAGCTTCCGAGAAAGCGCTGGAATGGTGCCGCTCGGGCAAAGGTCCGTATATTCTTGAAATGATTACCTACCGCTATCGCGGGCACTCCATGTCCGACCCGGCCAAATACCGGTCCAAAGATGAAGTGCAAAAGATGCGCAACGAGCATGACCCGATTGAACAGGTCAAAGCGCGGATTCTGGAAAACAAATGGGCAACCGAAGATGAGCTGAAAGCCATCGACAAGGACGTTCGCGCAATCTGCGCTGAAGCGGCCGAATTTGCCCAGAACGATCCGGAACCGGACGTATCTGAACTTTACACCGATATTCTGCTTTAAGGCGGGGGGACACCATGCCGATTGATATTCTGATGCCGGCTCTATCGCCGACAATGGAAGAGGGAAAGCTCGCCAAGTGGCTCAAGGCCGAGGGCGACACCGTTTCCGCTGGCGATGTGATTGCCGAAATTGAAACCGACAAGGCAACCATGGAAGTGGAAGCCGTTGACGAAGGTACGCTTGGCAAGATTTTAATTGCTGAGGGCACTGATGCCGTCAAGGTCAACGAAAAGATCGCAATCCTTCTGGGCGAAGGCGAAGACGCCAGCGCCCTTGATGCCGCTGCTGCTGCTCCAGCTGCAGCGCCTGCACCAGCTGCGGCAGAGGCACCGGCTGCTCCGGCCCCGGTTGCTGCAGCTCCAGTTGTTTCAGAGCCTGCCGAAGACCCGGAAATTCCGGCTGGAACTGCCATGAAAACCTCCACCGTGCGCGAAGCGTTGCGCGACGCGATGGCAGAGGAAATGCGCAAGGACGGCGATGTCTTTGTGATGGGTGAGGAAGTGGCCGAATATCAGGGCGCTTACAAGATCACTCAGGGCCTTTTGGCTGAATTTGGCGAAAAACGGGTCATTGATACCCCAATCACCGAGCATGGCTTTGCCGGTCTTGGTGTTGGCGCAGCAATGTCTGGTCTAAAGCCAATCATAGAGTTCATGACCTTTAACTTCGCCATGCAGGCGATTGACCACATCATCAACTCTGCTGCCAAGACACTTTATATGTCCGGCGGTCAGATGGGCGCTCCAATCGTGTTCCGTGGTCCCAATGGTGCAGCTGCCCGCGTCGGTGCCCAGCACTCTCAGGATTACGCCTCTTGGTACGCTCATGTTCCGGGTCTTAAGGTTGTTCAACCTTATTCGGCAGCAGATGCAAAAGGTCTTCTGAAGGCAGCCATCCGTGACCCGAACCCGGTCATCTTCCTGGAAAACGAGATTCTTTACGGGCAATCTTTCGAAATCCCGGATATGGAAGATTTCGTTCTGCCAATCGGCAAGGCCAAGATCGAGCGGGCTGGAGCAGATGTCACCATCGTTTCCTGGGGCATTGGCATGACTTATGCCACCAAGGCCGCTGACGAGTTGGCCGCTCAGGGCATTTCAGCTGAAGTGATCAACCTGCGCACCATCCGTCCGCTGGATATCGATACCGTTCTGGCATCGGTACGCAAGACAGGACGGATCGTGACCGTTGAGGAAGCTTACCCGATGTGTTCGGTCTCCTCTGAAATCGCTTATCAGGTTCAGGAAAAGGCCTTCGATTATCTCGATGCCCCGGTCCTGCGTGTCACCGGCAAGGATGTCCCGATGCCATACGCGGCGAACCTAGAAAAACTGGCCTTGCCAAATGTCGGCGAAGTCATCGAAGCGGTCAAAGCCGTCACCTACACGGCCTAAAGAGAGCAAGGGAGGCACTTATGCCGATTAATATCACCATGCCTGCGCTCTCTCCGACCATGGAAGAGGGCAAGCTGGCCAAGTGGCTGGTCAACGAAGGCGACACCATCTCTGCTGGTGACGTCATTGCCGAGATCGAAACCGACAAGCACCATGAGTGAGCGTGACGAGCACCATGGCAAGATCGTGATCCGGAAGGAACAGACGCGGTCAAGGTCAATGAGCTGATTGCTGTCGTTCTGGAAGATGGCGAAGACGCCAGTGCTATTGACGCTGGCGGCGCTGCACCAGCTCCCGTACTGCGGCTCCGGCTTCAACTCCTGCGCCAGCAGTTGCTGAAGCAGCTCCTGCTGCTGCACCGAGCGCTCCAGCCGGTCCGGCTCCGGCCACATCTGACGGAACACGTATCTTCTCGTCGCCTTTGGCACGTCGTCTCGCCAAGCTGAACGGACTGGACCTGGCTCAGATTTCTGGCACCGGCCCACATGGCCGGATCGTCAAGAAGGATATCGAAGCGGCACTTGAAAAAGGCGTGGGCAAAGCTGCTACGTCGGCTTCCGCATCTGCGCCAGCCAGCGCCGCTCCAGCCGCTGCTGCGGCTCCATCTGGTATGTCATCCGATCAGGTTCTCAAACTGTTTGACGATGACAGCTACGAGTTGGTTCCGCATGATGGCATGCGCAAGACCATTGCCAAGCGCCTCACCGAATCCAAGCAGACCATTCCGCACTTCTATGTGTCGGTTGACTGTGAGCTTGATGCGCTGCTTGCTTTGCGTTCGCAGCTCAATGGTGCGGCCCCAACCGACAAGGACGGAAAGCCTGCTTACAAGCTGTCGGTCAATGACATGACCATCAAGGCGCTGGCTCTGGCACTTCGGGATGTTCCGGATGCGAACGTGTCGTGGACCGATGACAACATGGTCAAGCACAAGCATGCGGATGTTGGTGTGGCCGTGTCCATCCCCGGTGGCCTGATCACGCCGATTGTTCGCCAAGCTGAAATGAAGCCGCTATCTGTCATTTCCAACGAAATGAAGGACCTCGGCAAGCGGGCGAAAGAGCGCAAGCTGAAGCCAGAAGAGTATCAGGGTGGAACCACCGCCGTGTCCAACATGGGCATGATGGACGTGAAAGACTTCTCAGCCGTCGTAAACCCGCCGCATGCCACCATTCTGGCCGTTGGCGCGGGTGAACAGCGCCCGGTTGTCAAGGACGGCGCGCTGGCGATTGCAACGGTCATGACCGTGACCCTCTCCACCGACCACCGCTGCGTGGATGGTGCGCTTGGCGCGGAGCTTCTGGCTGCTTTCAAGGGCTACATCCAGAACCCGATGTCGATGCTCGTCTAAGGGCAGAGCCTTCTCCGGCGCGGCTGTTCTGGTCGCGCCGCTCTCATTTCTCGTGAATTTTGCAGGGATTGGATTATGGCCGACACTGCTTATGACGTCATCATCATCGGGTCCGGACCCGGTGGTTATGTGACTGCTATTCGCTCAGCGCAACTGGGCTTGAAGACTGCTATTGTAGAGCGCGAACATCTCGGTGGCATCTGCCTGAACTGGGGCTGTATCCCGACCAAGGCGTTGCTGCGTTCTGCTGAAATGATGGACCACGCCAACCATGCCAAGCATTACGGCTTGAAACTGGAAGGCAAGATGAGTGCGGACGTCAAGGACGTTGTTGCGCGCTCACGCGGCGTATCGGCCCGCCTTAATGGCGGTGTCGGCTTCCTAATGAAAAAGAACAAGATCGACGTGATCTGGGGCGAAGCCAAGCTCACCAAACCGGGTGAAGTTGTTGTTGGCAAATCCACCAAACCAGCCGTTGAGCCACAACACCCTGTGCCAAAAGGCGTAAAGGGCGAGGGCACTTACACCGCAAAGCACATCATTGTGGCCACCGGTGCACGTCCGCGTGCTTTGCCGGGCATCGAGCCAGATGGAAAGCTGATCTGGACTTACTTCGAGGCCATGAAGCCTGACTTCATGCCAAAGTCTCTGGTTGTGATGGGGTCAGGTGCAATTGGCATCGAGTTCGCTTCTTTCTACCGCTCCATGGGCGTCGACGTGACTGTCGTTGAAGTCATGAAAAACGTTATGCCGGTGGAAGATGCGGAGATTTCCGGCATTGCCCGCAAGGCGCTGGAAAAACGCGGTATGAAAATCCTGACCGAAGCCAAGGTGGCCAAGGTTGAAAAGGGCGCAAACTCCATCACCGCTCATGTTGAGACAAAGGATGGCAAGGTTCAAACGATCACCGCTGACCGCTTGATCTCGGCTGTCGGTGTCGTCGGCAATATCGAGAACCTCGGCCTTGAGGCTCTTGGTGTGAAGACAGACCATGGCTGCGTCATGATTGATGGTTACGGCAAGACCAACGTTCCGGGGCTTTATGCCATCGGCGATGTTGCCGGACCGCCCATGCTTGCCCACAAGGCCGAGCATGAGGGTGTCGTCTGTATCGAGAAGATTGCGGGCCTACCGAACGTTCATCCGATGGACAAGGGCAAGATCCCGGGCTGCACCTATTGTAACCCGCAAGTCGCCTCTGTTGGTTTGACCGAAGCAGCAGCCAAGGAAGCCGGCCGCGATATCCGTGTTGGCCGTTTCTCTTTCGGTGCAAACGGCAAGGCGATTGCCCTTGGCGAAGACAACGGTCTGATCAAAACCATCTTCGATAAGAAAACGGGTGAACTCCTCGGTGCTCATATGGTCGGTACAGAAGTGACCGAGCTGATCCAAGGCTTCGTGGTCGCCATGAACCTCGAAACCACTGAGGAAGACTTGATGCACACCATCTTTCCGCATCCGACTTTGTCGGAGATGATGAAAGAAAGTGTACTGGACGCCTACGGGCGTGCATTGAACGCTTAAATTCAAACCCGCCGAAGTCTCCTTCGGCGGGTTTCTTCATGAGATGGGGGACCTCATGCAAGCAAAATCAATTATTGTCTGGATATTGATCGGGATTGCCGCTGGTTGGCTCGCAAGTGTCATCGTGGGTGGCGGCGGACTGATCCGGTACCTACTTACAGGTCTCATTGGCGCTTTTGTTGGCGGGTTCCTGTTCAACGCCGCCGGTATCAAACTCAATCTCGGGCATCCGCTCGTAAACGAAATTGTGGTCGCGGCGGCTGGCGCTATTGTTGTGGTGCTCGTTGCTCGTATTCTCGCCTGACACCAGCGGCTACAAATTGCGGATAGTGCCGGGTTAAAGGAAACGCATGAATTTCATTCTCTGGATCATTATCGGGCTTGTCTCTGGTGCTGTCGCACATCGGGTATTAAACAGTCGCGGCGGCTTTTTGGGTAGCCTTGTTGTCGGCCTCGTTGGCGCACTCGTTGGCGGTGAGCTTGCACATCTGTTCAACTTGAATGTCACGGGAAGCATTATCGACCAGTTGGTGATCTCAACTGGCGGCGCGGTGCTCTTCCTATATCTCTGGCGCAAGCTGTTCAGCAAAACCTGAGATCGTTGACTGATATGAACCATCCCAGCCTGAGCGATTACCCGAAGCGCACGACCGACAAACTCCGCTATGCGGATACGGATCGGCAGGGTCACGTCAACAATGCTGTTTTTGCAACCTTTCTGGAAACGGGCCGGGTGGAAATCCTGCATGACGAGGAAACGCCACTCGCAGCAACCGGCTGTGCCTTTGTTATCGCCCGACTGGAGCTTGATTTCATCAACGAAATCACCTGGCCCGGCGAAGTGGAGATCGGAACGGCAGTTGCGAAGGTTGGCACAAGTTCCTTCACTCTGGACCAAGGCGTATTTCAAGCTGATAAGCTGGTGGCACGGGCAAAGACCGTCATCGTTCAAATGGATGAAACGAGCCGAAAATCGAGCCCACTAACCGATGATGCGGTAAAACGGCTCAATGACCTGTTGAGTTCTGCATGATACGCATAGCGGAAACCGGAGTTTCTGCTTGACCTTTTCACCTTCAAACGACAGTTAATCGCCATGGTTACAATCGTCGACACACTCACTCCCGCGACCGTTGGTCGAGACAAAGGCACAGAAGCCCGCCCAAGGCATCCTGAAAAGGCGCACCGTCCGGATAATCCGGTGATGCGCAAGCCGAAGTGGATCCGCGTCAAGGCGCCAACATCTCCAGTATATCGCGAGACATTGGACACTGTTCGCAAGAATGGCCTGGTCACTGTTTGTGAAGAAGCAGGCTGCCCGAATATGGGCGAGTGCTGGTCCAAGCGTCACGCAAGTTTCATGATCCTAGGGGATACCTGCACCCGCGCCTGCGCCTTCTGCAACGTGCGCACCGGCATGCCGGGACCGATTGATGAGAAAGAGCCTGAGGGCATCGCTGAAGCCGTTGCCACAATGGGGCTTGAGCACGTCGTCATCACATCCGTTGACCGTGACGATTTGGATGATGGTGGCGCGACGCATTTTGCCAATGTCATCAAGGCCATCCGAAAAGGCTCACCGAAGACGACCGTAGAGGTTTTGACACCCGACTTCCTGCGCAAAGATGGCGCTTTGGAAATCGTGGTGGAAGCAAAGCCTGATGTCTTCAACCACAACATGGAAACGGTGCCGTCCAAATATCTCAAGGTTCGGCCTGGTGCGCGTTACTTCCATTCCATTCGCCTTCTTCAGCGCGTGAAGGAACTCGATCCGGCCATGTTCACCAAATCCGGCATCATGGTTGGGCTTGGCGAGGTGCGCAACGAGGTGCTTCAGCTGATGGATGATCTACGGTCTGCTGATGTAGACTTCATGACCATCGGGCAATATCTGCAGCCGTCCAAGAAGCACCATCCGGTCATGTCGTTTGTGACCCCGGAAGAGTTTCAGGCCTATGAGAAGATTGCCTACGCCAAGGGCTTTCTAAAGGTCTCTGCCAGCCCTTTAACGCGTTCTTCGCACCATGCGGGCGAAGACTTTGCTGACCTGCGCGCAGCGCGTCTGGCCAAACTTGGGCACTAGTAGAGCCGGCGGTTGGAATTGGAATGCCTAGTTTCTCGTCAACACATCATGTGAAACATAGGGCGGCGGACATGTTCGCCCTTGTAGCCGATGTGGAGCAATACCCGCAGTTTGTTCCACTGTGTCATGGCTTGCAGGTGCGCGGACGGAAAGATCTGGGCGAGGGCAGGGAAGTGTTGGTCGCCGACATGACGGTCGCCTACAAGGTGTTCAAGGAAACCTTCACCAGCCGAGTCGAGTTGAGACCCGATGAAAACACTATTCTTGTGGCCTATCTTGATGGGCCGTTCCAACATCTTGAGAACAGATGGACCTTTCAGGACACCGAGGACGGTGGCTGTGATGTCGGCTTTTTCATCTCTTACGAGTTTAAGAGTCGAACACTTGGATCCATGATGGGCGCCATGTTTGATCGTGCGTTTCGAAAGTTTTCAAGCGCCTTCGAAGAGCGGGCGAATGTGGTCTACGGCCAATAGCTCTGCCTATTTGAAACCTTTGAAGGCTTCCCCAATCACGTTCAGGCGCGACCGTTTTGGACCTTCGATGGAGCCGCGTTTAAACTTTTCAGGCAACCGCTTCATGTTGGCGGCAACATATTGCCCCGCATTCCGGCATACGGTACGGCGACCATTTTCTGTTTCTTGAATGATGATCAATTGCCGACCCGCGGCAACTTCCTCTTCGCTCCATGCGACAGTCGTCCCGCGCATCCAGAACCTGATGTTGCAGAAGCTGGTTTTGTAATAACCGTCAAGTGGAACGGTAGACACTTCGTGTGAACCGTTGAATTTGCCGCTGCCGATGGAGGAGCGCATGTAATAATCACCGGTTTCCGCGATCGCGGACCCGATGCTGAGCGGTCCTAAAGCGCACACCAAAGTAACTGCGAATATGGATTTCAGCGATACGCGGCTCATGTTTTCCTCCAAGGGCTAGTTGTCTACCAAAAGAGTGCAGACGCAAACCAGCAGAGGAAGTATTCCCTAGCGGCAATTAAGATAGTTTTAAATATATAGATTCAACGCGCGTGAAATGAGGCTTTCGCCTCGGAATTTCCGAGTGATTTGAAAGATTGGCTGATCGCAGCGAACCGGTTGATGCGCTTGAACTCACGATCACTCAGTTGCAGCATTTCATTCGGGTCCATCGAAACCCCAATGTCTTCCAATTTTACATATTCTTCTGGCTTCGCGCAGATCGGCAGCCAGCCACGCCCCTTGTTGAATTCGATGTTGATGCTGCGTTGTTTTTCTTTTTCAACTTGTGTCCATGCAACGGTTTTGGCACGCACCCAATAGGTCTTTCCGCAGTAGGCAACCTCATAGAGGCCGCGGGAGTCTTCCTTGAAAAGTTTGTGGCTTCCGCGGAACTTCCCGTCATCACCGCGCGAGATTAGGTAGTAGTCCCCGACCCTTAGCCGTTCCTCACTTGCGAGTGCCGGTGACAGCATCAGGCAAGCTATCGTCATTACGATAAAACGGGTCATAGGGCTGGCTCGCATAAGGTTTGAAACAAAAGATCTGCGTATACCTAGCAGCCGAGTTTCTAGGAAGGCCTTAGCCTTAGCCGTAACTTTGATTAGAATTTTATATAAAGAAGACCTGCTAGAACTACAGAGCCAGACAGCCGAGTTGAGCTGCTTGGACCCGACCATCAATGTTGAAACGATTCCTTAATCGCGCCAAATCGGTTCTCCATACGGAACTGCTGATCAGCCTCTTGAGTGACTTCTTTTGAGTTTTTCTCGATGTCCAAATCTGAGAGTGAAACTTGTCCCGCAGGGTTATCACAAATGGGTCGGAAGCCTCGTCCTTGATGGCGCTCAACGCGAACGCTGCTGCCGTTTTCAGCTTCCCTTTGGGTCCAGACGACGGTGTAAGGCCGGAGCCAATATTTGTGTCCGCAATAGTGAACCGGATGCAGTCCTTCACCCGGGCGTTTGAAAATCTGGTGGCTCCCCAAAAAATCATGATGAGGAGTTCTCGACACAATATAGATTTCGGAATTTGGGGCAGCGATCGGGCTTCCAACAGAAATGGTCAGACAGGCGAAACTGACAGTAAGGGTTTTAAAAATCATCTCGGCACCAAGTTCATTGCCGTATGCATACTAGCCGGACTTTCTGTACAAAAAGCTACCAAACAAAAGGCGATTGCTTCAAATAAGTCAACAAAAACAATATAATAGGCAGAACTATCGACTTAGCAGAAGTTGCAGTGCATGAGCGGCAGTTACGCACCGGATCCCCGATCTCCCGGTGTCGGGAAATACGATCTTTTCAGTGCGCGTGGGGCTATTTGAAAGCGCGAACCCGAAGCAAACAGTTCCGACGGGTTTTGCAGCCGTGCCCCCGCCCGGTCCGGCAATGCCTGTGACAGAAACAGCAGCCGATGCATTTGAATGTTGAAGAGCGCCTAGAGCCATGGCTGCTGCAACTTCTTCACTGACAGCGCCATGATTGATCAAGTCTTGCTCGGAAACGCCAAGCATTTCCCTTTTCGCTTCATTGGAATAGGTGACAAAACCCCGGTCGACGACTGCAGAAGACCCCGCAATTTCAGTCAAAAGGCTGGCAATCAATCCACCTGTACAGGATTCAGCTGTTGCAACCATTTGGCCAGCGGCGCTGTAGCTTTCAATCACCTTTTGCGCCTGCGCAATCAGGCTCTCTAGGGTCGGTGCGGAAGCTGCTTTTGGCATCTGCTTCACTCATCGGTGTCATTAAAGGGAAGGCGGAGCGTCGCTGTGGCCAGACAAGCTATCCCTTCTTTGCGACCAGTAAAACCAAGTCGTTCCGACGTTGTAGCCTTCACCGAAACGCGTCCAATTGGCAGGCCGCAGATTTGGGCCACCGATTGACGCAGCGCGTCCCTATGATGTCCAATCTTCGGAGCTTCGCAAACCACTGTCACATCAACATGCGCTACACGACCGCCGCGCTTGCGGACCAGATTAAGGGCATGGACCAGGAATTGATCAGAAGCGGCACCTTTCCATTGCGGGTCGGAAGGTGGAAAATGGCTGCCAATATCGCCATCTGCCAGCCCCCCCAAAATGGCATCTGTAATTGCATGCAGCACCACATCGGCATCTGAATGGCCTTTAAGCTTCTGTGTGTGAGGGATGCTCACCCCACCCAAAATGACAGCTTCTCCATCTTCAAATGCGTGCACATCGTATCCCTGACCGACACGAATATCACCAAGGTCTGCCAGAGAGTTGGATTGTGAAAGTGGTTCGCTTGTCATTTGCTCGGCTTGTCTTTCTGCTTTTTGAAGATCGACAGGTGTGGTTATCTTGAAATTGTCCGGAGAACCTTCGCAAATTGAAATATCGGCTCCCTGCCATTCCGCCAATCCAATATCATCGGTAAAGGTGCGGGTGTCTTCACCATCAGCCAGTCTGTGCCATTGAAGAATGTCATTGAGCGGAAAAGACTGTGGGGTCTGCGCAGCCCAAAGGCCGGAACGATCAACCGTCTCAAGACCATTATCAGTCGCGCGCTTAATCGTGTCGACGACAGGAATTGCCGTTAGAACTGCTTTTGAGCCACTTTGCAAAAGATCCAGATTGCCAGAAATAATATCCTGAGACACAAAGGGACGCGCGCCATCGTGGATCAGCACATATTTCACTCCAAGGCCATTTAATGCCTCCAATCCACTTCGCACAGATTGCTGACGCGTATCACCACCGATGATCGGGCCTTGGCACTTGTCCCGATGGCTGGATGGTAACTCCTGAAGGCTGGCCTGAAATAACTCATGATCATCCTCGCCGATGACGGCCGCGATCTCATCGATATCTGGGTGACGCGCCAGTGCATTCAGTGTATGGGACAACACGCTTGCGGAGCCAATATGCCGATATTGTTTGGGCAAATCATCAGGTGATGAAGACAGACGCGTGCCTTGACCTGCTGCCACCACAAGAGCCGCTACCCGATCTGTCATGAAACTCTCCGAACCTTTGGTCCGTGTGGTTCTGGCAAATGGACCGGGGGAGTGCAACTGGCGTGTTGCCTTCACACAGGTTTCCGCTTGCTGAATGATCAAAAATGTCCAATATATAGGCATGAAGTAAATGTGCGCAAAAAAAGAGCAATCAATGACGCAGGCCGCGGAAGAAAACAGACGCAGCGAAGTACGTATCGGTCGACACATCCTTGATGTGCCGGCGGTGCTCGCGCCCATGTCTGGTGTGACTGACTTACCGTTCCGGCGCTTTGCGGCGAGGTACGGCGCCGGGATGGTCGTCAGTGAAATGGTCGCCAGCGAATCCTTTGTCAAAGGCGACGCAGAAACTCAAATGCGCGCAGAGGCTCAGAACAACGGGCTTCACGTTGTTCAGCTTGCGGGTCGCGAGGCTCGTTGGATGGGCGAGGCGGCCAAAACGATCGCGGACCTTGGGGCAGATATCATCGATATCAATATGGGATGCCCTGCAAAGAAGGTCACCAGTGGGTATTCCGGCTCCGCCTTGATGCGTGACCTTGATCATGCCCTGACATTGATTGAGGCGACTGTTGAGGCTGTGGATGTCCCGGTAACGCTAAAAATGCGCCTTGGCTGGGATCATGACAGTATCAACGCCCCTGAACTCGCGCGCCGTGCCGAAAATGCGGGGATCCAGCTGATCACAGTTCACGGGCGCACACGCAATCAGTTTTACAAAGGGACCGCTGATTGGTCGGCGATCGCCGCGGTAAAACAGGAAATTTCAGTTCCTCTGATCGCAAATGGCGATTGTCAGAGCTATGACGATGCCAGCGAGATGTTGGCGCGCTCTGGTGCTGATGCCGTCATGATTGGCAGGGGCGCATACGGGAGGCCTTGGCTCCCGGGTCACATCGGGACCTATTTGAAATCCGGAATTAGAACGCCGCAACCCGATGCCAACGAATTCGCAGATCTGGCGCGCGAACATTATGATGCACTGCTCATTCACTATGGAGAGCGGGCCGGCAATCGCATTGCACGTAAACATCTTGGCTGGTATTTCGATCTAGCAGCCACGCCAGACAATCTCCCATCCGAACTTAAGCGCAAAATCATGACTGCGGACGACACCGCCTTTGTGCAATCGGCACTGCGAGATTGGACACCAGATGACAATCCGGACATTCCAGAAGAAAGGGCTGTTGCGTGAGCCTTGTGGATACAGACGCCCAACGCGCTGAAACCCTGACCAGCGATGGACCAACCATCTTGGATGCGCTGCCACATCCGGTGTTGCTGGTTGCGCCCGACGGGGTCATTGAGTCGGCTAATATGGCTGCCGAGATATTCATGCGCAGCAGTGTTTCTGTCTTGCGCCGTCACCCCATCAGCGCGTTCATCCCCTTTGGAAGCCCGCTTTTGACTCTTATTGAGCAGGTTCGTGAGCGCGGGGCGCCTGTCAACGAATACAAGGTGGATATAGGCTCTCCGCGTATTGGGAGCCCAAAGATCGTCGACATCAACGCGTCCCCGGTTGCTCAACGTCCAGGTGCTGTTGTCCTGATGTTTCAGGAACGCACAATGGCAGAGAAAATCGACCGCCAACTAACGTCTAGGGGGGCGGCACGAACTGTCACGGGGCTGGCAGCCATGCTGGCCCACGAGATCAAGAATCCTTTGTCCGGCATTCGAGGTGCAGCGCAACTTCTTGAACAATCTGTCGAGGAAGAAGACCGGGCCTTGACCCAGCTGATCACCGACGAAACCGATAGGATCGTAAAACTCGTTGATCGGATGGAAGTGTTTTCAGATGAACGTCCGATTGAGCGCGAACCGGTCAACATTCATATCGTGCTCGATCATGTGAAACGCTTGGCTGAAAACGGGTTCGCACGTCATCTGAAGATCACCGAAGAATATGACCCGTCCTTGCCGGACATGTACGCGAACAAGGATCAATTGATCCAGGTGTTCCTGAACCTCCTGAAGAATGCCAGCGAGGCGATTGGTGATCGGCATGATGGTGAAATCAAAATGCGTACATCGTTCCGGCCCGGTGTCCGGCTGTCTGTGCCAGGTACCGACAATCGTGTGACGTTGCCGCTTGAATTTTGCATTGAAGACAATGGCCCCGGCGTGCCTGAAGACCTTGTCTCTCACATGTTTGAACCGTTTATCACCACCAAGACAAACGGATCCGGTCTCGGATTGGCGCTGGTGGCTAAAATTATTGGTGACCATGGCGGCGTTATTGAATGTGACAGCAAGCCAAGAGACACCGTGTTCCGCATCCTGATGCCGGCCTACTCGGATGCCGCATCAGAGAATTCCGCCCAGCCATCTCCACGAGGTCTGTAACATGCCAACAGGTACCATTCTTGTTGCCGATGATGATGCTGCGATCCGCACCGTCTTGAACCAGGCTTTATCCCGCGCTGGCTACACGGTTCGGGTGACCTCCAATGCCACCACATTGTGGCGATGGGTGAGTTCTGGTGACGGTGATCTCGTCATTACGGATGTGGTTATGCCCGACGAGAACATCTTTGACGTTCTGCCACGAATGAAGAAGGCACGTCCCGATCTCCCAATCCTTGTCATGAGTGCACAAAACACTTTCATGACCGCCATCAAGGCCTCTGAAAAAGGCGCATATGATTATCTACCAAAGCCTTTTGATCTGAAAGAAATGATCAATATCGTTGGGCGCGCTTTGGAAGAGCCGAAGGCGTCTCGGCCTCACGTGGCCGAAGACCTTGGTGAGCATATGCCGCTTGTTGGCCGCTCACCAGCCATGCAGGAGATCTATCGCGTTCTCGCTCGTCTCATGCAAACCGACTTGACTGTGATGATCAACGGGGAGTCGGGAACCGGCAAGGAATTGGTTGCGCGGGCGCTCCATGACTATGGCAAGCGTCGAAACGGTCCATTTGTTGCCATCAACATGGCCGCAATCCCGAAAGACCTCATTGAGGCAGAACTTTTCGGACACGAGAAAGGGGCGTTTACAGGTGCACAACATCGCTCCACTGGCCGCTTTGAACAAGCAGAAGGAGGGACTCTCTTTCTTGACGAAATTGGCGACATGCCAATGGAGGCTCAAACGCGGCTTTTACGGGTACTGCAACAGGGAGAGTATACGACCGTTGGTGGTCGGACACCTCTGAAAACCGATGTTCGGATTGTGGCGGCAACCAACAAAGACCTCAGACATCTGATCAATCAAGGGCTGTTCCGGGAAGACCTCTATTTCCGTTTGAATGTTGTCCCAATTCGCCTCCCACCTCTGAGAGAACGCGTTGACGATATTCCTGACCTTGTGCGTCACTTCTTTTCACTGGCAGAGCAAGAAGGGCTACCACCAAAGCAGATTGATCAGGCGGCCTTGGCGCTGCTTAGGCGGTATCGTTGGCCCGGGAATATTCGCGAACTTGAGAATCTCATCAGGCGTTTGGCAGCTCTTTATCCGCAAGACGTCATTGGAGAGGCATTGCTCGAGCATGAGCTCAGCCAACCGGAGTTTAGCGAAACGGTAGATGACCTCGGGCAAGTGACCGATTTGCGCGGGGCTGTCGAGCGATATCTTGGAGGCTATTTTGCCAATTTTGGCGAAGCTTTGCCCCCACCAGGCCTCTATCATCGGATTTTACGGGACGTTGAACACCCGCTCATCAGTGCTGCATTAACGGCTACACGCGGGAATCAGATCAAGGCTGCTGAACTGCTGGGCGTGAACCGGAATACGCTTCGAAAGAAAATCCGTGATCTGGATGTACAGGTGATGCGCACATCAAAGTAGGTGGACTTGGCTGAGGGCTAGAGGCGAGTCTGCCCGTAAAAGTCATCAACAGCCTTAGTGGTTTAAAAAGTCCCAATGTCGTAATTTCGCAACATTGTGTGATATGTCTGCCTCAGTTGCGTTCGGGATCAATGGCAAGATGAAAGCAGAATGATTTTAGAAACGCCCCAAAGCGCAGTTTTCAAACAAGTGAACAGCGGTCGGGCAGCAAGGCGCATCGGTCTTGCGGTCATGGTTCTCGCACTATTGGCGATTGGGGTGACGTTCGCCATTTTGATGGGTTTGACCCCGATTGCGCCAACGCAACAAGTTATTTGGATAGCTATGGCCGTCAATGGCGGCCTTGCTTTATTGCTCGTCCTCGCAATCGGCTGGGAGATCGGCAAGCTGATCTCTGCACGGCGTAAGGGCAGGGCGGCAGCACGCCTCCATGTACGAATTGTTACGCTGTTCAGCGTGGTGGCTGCTATTCCAGCCGTATTGATGGCAATCTTGGCAGCGGTCACACTTGATCAGGGATTGGATCGCTGGTTTGAAGACCGGACACGTAACATCATCGATAACGCGTTGACTGTTGCAAATGCTTACTTGAACGAGCACGGCAGTGTCCTGCGGGCTGATTTGATTGCAATGGCGAACGACGTCGATCGCTCCAAGTCGATCTATGAATTCGAACCCACGCGTTTCGACAGCTTCTTCCGGGCACAAACTCAGATCCGTGGCATGTTAGGAGCGTACATCATCAACTCCGGTGGGGAAGTAATCACACGCGTCGTGACAGATCCGCGGGCCAACATCCTAATTCCTCCAAAATGGAGTATTGCTCAGGCTCGGTCAGGCGATCCGATCATGATTGCACCAGGCCGATCCAACCTTGTTGGCGGGATCATGAAACTCAACGCGTTTGATGATTTCTTTCTTTACACGACGCGCGTTATCGACCCCAGAGTGATCGAATACATGAACCTCGCGCAGGCAGGTGCTTCCGAATACGCAGAACTCGAGAAAAGTCGTTTTGGCGTACAGGTCGCATTTGCGCTTGTCTATCTTGGTGTTGCGCTTGTTTTGTTGCTTTCTTCGATCTGGATCGGGTTCGGTTTTGCCAACCGCCTTGTGTCACCCATCCGAAATTTGATCTCCGCAGCTGACGCGGTTTCCAAGGGCAATCTGGATGTAAAGGTCGAAACCTCGAGAGCATCTGGAGACCTTGCCAATCTTGGAGACACGTTCAACAAGATGACGGGCCAGCTGCTTGGGCAACGGGATGCCCTTATGGCCGCCAACGAACAGATTGATCGGCGGCGGCGGTTCAACGAGGCTGTTCTGTCCGGCGTCTCAACAGGCGTAATTGGCATCGATGATGAGGGATCTATTCGTCTTGCCAATCGTTCAGCGGAAAACCTCCTCGAAAATGCTGAAGTGGCGATCCTGAACAAACCCTTGGTTGAAGTCGTACCCGAGTTGACCGAGCTTATTTCAGAAGTTGTCACGACTGGTGAAAGCCGAGCGCATGAAAAACAGATTTCGATCAAGCGGGGTGGTCGGACCCGAACCTTCAATGTCCGTATCACAAGCGAAAAATCGACGCGGCAAGAACATGGGCACGTAGTCACGATAGATGACATCACCGATTTGGTCTCGGCACAAAGAAACTCGGCGTGGGCAGATGTCGCCCGTCGTATTGCTCATGAGATCAAGAACCCTTTGACCCCAATTCAACTGTCTGCTGAGCGCATTCGCAGACGATACGGTAAGAAGATTGAAGAAGACCGGACTGTTTTCGATCAGTGTATCGACACGATCATCCGACAAGTGGGCGACATTGGGCAGATGGTGGACGAATTTTCGTCGTTTGCCCGCATGCGAAAACCGACAAAGGTGAAATCCGATTTGCGTAACGCCGTTCGTGAGGCTGCGTTTATGCAAACAGTCGCAAATCCGGATATCTCGATTACAACACAGTTCCCGGACGAAGATGTTGAGGCCACATTTGATCCCCGCCTACTTGGCCAAGCGCTGACCAATGTTATCAAGAACGCAACCGAGGCCGTGTCAGCGCGGGAGGGAAAGGACCTTCAAGACGGCAAGATCAGCGTCACGCTTGCCAAACGCGACGACGGAATTCTTGTTATTGACGTCATCGACAACGGCATAGGTCTGCCGGATGAACACCGCCACCGATTGCTGGAGCCGTATATGACAACACGGGAAAAGGGCACCGGTCTCGGCCTCGCAATCGTTCGCAAGATCATGGAAGACCATGGCGGCGGAATTGAACTGATGGACGCCCTGGCAGTCGAAAACAAGCAAACCGGCACGATGGTGCGTCTCACTTTGGCAGCAAAGCCCGCCGAAGAGCCGGAAAACGAACAGAACACTGAAACTGAGTAAGCTGACACCCTATGGCACATGACATTCTAGTCGTTGATGACGAAGCAGATATTCGCGACATGATCGCCGGCATCCTGGATGACGAGGGATTTGAAACGCGAACAGCTAGCAACTCCGACACCGCCATTGAGGCAATTAAGTCCCGGCGACCGTCACTGGTGGTTCTCGATATCTGGCTACAGGGCAGCCGGTTGGACGGACTAGCCCTTTTGGACGTCATTAAAGAGACCGATGCGGACCTACCCGTGGTGATTATTTCCGGCCACGGAAATGTCGAAACCGCTGTCTCTGCTATCAAGCGTGGCGCTTATGACTATATCGAGAAACCGTTCAAGGCGGACCGGTTGATCCATATCACCGAGCGCGCGCTGGAAGCCTCCAGCCTGAAACGTGAAATTCGGGACCTGAAACAAAGAAGTGTCGATACGTTTGATATTATCGGCAATTCGAGCGCGACCCAGCAACTGCGCCAGACCATTCAGAAAATCGCGGGAACCAACAGCCGCATTTTGATTACAGGCCCGTCTGGTACGGGCAAAGAACTCAGCGCACGAATGATCCACCACACCTCGCCGCGCGCGGCCAGCCCGTTTGTTGTGCTGAATGCTGCAACAATCACGCCGGAACGGATGGAAGAAGAGCTATTCGGCATAGAGGAGAGTGACGGGTCTTTAAAGAAGGTCGGAGCCCTTGAAGAGGCCCACGGTGGGACACTCTATCTTGATGAAATTGCGGATATGCCAAGCGAAACGCAAGGCAAGATCCTCCGTGTTCTGGTCGATCAAAGCTTTACCCGAGTTGGTGGAAATACAAGAGTTCAGGTGGATATCCGGATCCTTTCGTCAACATCCAGAAATCTGGAAAGCAATATTGCATCAGGGACTTTCAGACAAGACCTCTACCATCGTTTGAGCGTGGTGCCTTTACGTGTTCCGGGCTTGTCTGAGCGTCGCGAAGATATTCCGGTCTTGGTCAAACACTTCATGGAACAAATTTCGACCGCGTCCGGCATACCACTGCGTCCAATCGCGGACGATGCCATGGCTGTGCTGCAAACTCATGATTGGCCGGGCAACGTTCGTCAGCTGCGCAACAATGTGGAACGCTTGCTTATCCTGTCCCGCGGCGAACCAGATAGCATCATTACCGCGGACCTTCTCCCTGCCGAAGTGGGGTCAACGATCCCTAACCTGCCCTCAAATGGAGGGGGCGAGCAGTTGATGTCCATGCCTCTGCGCGAAGCGCGCGAAATGTTTGAACGCGACTATTTACAAGCCCAGATCAAACGGTTTGATAGCAATATTTCCCGAACGGCTGAATTCGTCGGGATGGAAAGGTCCGCCCTTCATCGGAAGCTGAAATCCCTCGGTCTGTCTTGACCTTGTGTCTGCAACCCGTCATCCATTGTGAAAAGTATCGCAGCTAGAATGCGCAAAGGACATTTTCAATGAAAGTCGTGATTTGCGGAGCGGGCCAGGTTGGGTACGGCATCGCGGAACGATTGGCTGCCGAGGAAAATGACGTCTCCGTAATTGATTCCTCGCCACATCTTATTCAAGCGATTGGCGATCAACTGGATGTTCGAGGCTTCGTAGGGCACGGCGCGCACCCGGATGTTCTGGCTCAGGCCGGGGCAGAAGAAGCAGACATGATTGTCGCTGTCACGCTCTATGACGAAGTGAACATGGTGGCGTGTCAGGTTGCCCATTCTCTGTTCAATGTCCCAACCAAAGTTGCTCGTATTCGCGCGCAGAGTTACCTGCAGGGGCGGTGGCAAAACCTGTTTTCGCGCGAAAACATGCCGATTGATGTCATCATTTCGCCGGAAGTGGAAGTCGGTGAAATGGTCCTCCGCCGCCTCGCGCTTCCAGGTGCTGTGGAAACTGTCCGCTTTGCTGATGATCAGGTTGTTGTTGTTGGCATCATGTGTGAAGAAGACTGCCCAGTCGTCGATACACCGCTACGCCAATTGACAGAACTCTTTCCCGATCTCGGGTCCGTCGTGGTTGGCATTCACCGAAACAACAATCTATTTGTGCCCAAGAGCACTGATTCCATTCTTGAGGGTGACCTTGCCTATGTTGTTGCCCGGCGGGATCAAGTGCGTCGAACGCTTGGGATTTTTGGTCATGAAGAACCGGAAGCCAGCCGTGTTGTGATTGCTGGCGGTGGCAACATTGGTCTTTACGTGGCGCGTGCGCTGGAAAAACGGCAGCAAAACACCAAGATCAAACTGCTCGAAGCCTCTCGAGAGCGGGCGGTTTCTATCGCCGACGAACTGCGTCGCACCGTCATTTTGCACGGCAGTGCTCTGGATCAGAAAATTCTCGAAGAAGCCGATGTAGGAGACGCGGACACATTGGTTGCTCTCACCAATGAAGACGAGGTCAACATTCTGACGGCAGTAATGGCGAAGAAGCTCGGTTGCCGCAGAAATCTCTCGCTTTTGAACAATCCGAGCTACCCGGCTTTTGCCAACGCGCTTGGTATTGACGCCTTCATCAATCCGCGAGCTGTCACCATTTCCCGAATTCTGCAGCACGTGCGGCGCGGGCGTATTCGCGGGGTTCATTCCCTGCAAAATGGCGCGGCTGAAATCGTGGAAGCAGAAGCGCTGGATACGTCCCCACTGGTAGGGCGCCCGTTGCGGGAAATCGACTTGCCATCCGGCATTCGGGTCGGGGCCGTTTTCAGAAATGGCGAGGTTTTGACACCCAATGGCGATTTACAGATCCAGCCGCAAGATCGGATTGTTATTTTTGCTATTGCCAATCGGGTGCGACAGGTGGAACAAATGTTCCGGGTAAGCCTTGATTTCTTCTAGGCCAATGACCTGATGTTTAACGACAAATCCGCCGTTTAACGGGAGACATTGAATGAGCAGAATAGCCTATGTGAATGGACAATATGTGCCGCATAAGGATGCTGCTGTTCACATTGAAGATCGGGGCTATCAGTTCGCCGACGGTGTCTATGAAGTGTGCGAGGTATGGGATCGTAAAATCGTAGACATGCCCCGTCATATGGACCGATTAGGTCATTCCTTGTCAGAGCTGAAGATTGCCTGGCCCATGGCACGCAAGGCAGTGGAGTTCGTCCTGCTTGAAACAATCCGCCGCAATAAGGTGACTGACGGGCTGGTGTACATTCAGGTTACGCGCGGTGTTGCGCGGCGTGATCACTTTTTCCCGTCAAACGATGTCATGCCATCGATTGTCGTGACCGCCCGTAACACTTCCCGGTCCGCGTCTGACCGACAAGCGGAAACAGGTATCTCTGTGGTTAGCTACCCTGAAAACCGCTGGCCACGGGTCGATATCAAAACGGTTGCGCTGCTTCCAAACGTGCTGGCAAAACAAAACGCCAAGGAGAACGGCGGCAAGGAAGCTTGGTATGTTGACGCAGATGGCTATGTTACCGAGGGCGGCTCAACCAACGCGTGGATAGTAACTAAGGACGGCGTTCTCGTCACACGACCGGCAGAATCGGGCATTTTGCGAGGAATCACACGTGCAGTGGTACTGGATTTGGTCGAACGTGAAGGACTGAAGTTTGAAGAACGGGCGTTTTCACTGGAAGAAGCGCTTGTTGCCCGAGAGGCATTTGTGACGGCAGCATCGACACTTGTGATGCCTGTAGTTAAAATAGATCATGCGATTATTGGCAATGGACATCCCGGATCAATTGCAACCGCATTGCGCGATCGATTCCATACTGCTACTGATTTGCAGGTGGTTTGACCGAACCGGGCCAGCGTTGGGGCGAATGACGCTGTTGTCATACAAAGATGGTCATAATTGTCCATATGTGCGCTTGACCATATGGACAATTACGCAAGGCGCACGGAAAGTGGGCTAGCTGGGGGAGGGGAAAACTGAACTATCCTTCCATGGCAGCGAAAAGGATTGAAACTTCGGGTGCCCGGCCGCACTCGGGACAAACAGGATAAAAAACAGATGGCTGAGCGCGCGCAAAACCTGCAAGACACCTTTCTCAATCACGTTCGCAAACAAAAAGTACCCCTCACAATTTTCCTCATAAACGGCGTAAAGCTGCAGGGTGTTGTTACTTGGTTTGATAACTTTTGTGTTCTCCTGCGCCGTGACGGACACTCGCAATTGGTTTATAAGCACGCCATATCTACCATTATGCCAAATGGTCCGGTTCAGTTGTTCGAACCGGCGGAAGAAAACCCTGAAAAGGCGGGAAGCTGATTGAAACCGAAGTCTCGCGAAGAAGACATCTCGAAAGTTAAGGACGCAGACCATCATCAGGCCGAAAAAGGCGGAATTGATCGGCGTCCACAACCTTACACAGCCATCATTCTTGAGCCTGTCCTTGCCACGCGATCAAGCGGTGAGGATGGTGAATTGCGTGGAAATCGTAGTCCGGAAGCGCGGCTTGAAGAAGCCGTTGGTCTGAGCGCAGCGATCAACCTGCAAATCGCCATGTCCGGCATTGTGAAGGTCAACAATCCCAAACCTGCGACGCTGTTCGGAGAAGGCAAGGTTTCGGAACTTACTGGCATCGTCGCCGCGCAGGAAGCGGACTTGGTCGTTATTGACCATCCGCTGACACCTATCCAACAGAGAAACCTCGAGAAACACCTGAAGACCAAGGTGATTGACCGAACGGGTCTGATCCTTGAGATCTTTGGTGATCGCGCCCGGACCAAAGAGGGCAAGTTGCAGGTCGATCTTGCCCATCTAACCTGGCAAAAAAGCCGTTTGGTGCGATCTTGGACCCACCTTGAGCGTCAGCGGGGCGGCACCGGTTTTATGGGCGGTCCCGGGGAAACCCAAATTGAATCTGACCGCCGACAGATTCAGGATCGGATCACAGCTCTTCAAAAGCAGTTGGAGCAAGTCCGGCGCACCCGTGATCTCCATCGCAAAAAACGCAAGAAGATCCCGCAGCCCGTTGTTGCCTTGGTCGGTTACACCAACGCCGGAAAGTCAACGCTATTCAATCGGATGACGGAAAGCAATGTGTTTGCAAAGGATTTGCTCTTTGCAACGCTTGATCCGACCCTGCGCAAGATCCGGTTGCCCCATGGCCGAGAGATCATATTGTCAGACACGGTTGGATTTATTTCCGATCTGCCGACCCATCTGGTCGCCGCCTTCCGCGCCACGCTGGAAGAAGTGCTTGAAGCCGACTTAATCCTTCATGTGCGCGATATCAGCCATCCTGACTCTGAAGCGCAGTGCGAAGATGTCAAGAAGACGCTGGTCGACCTTGGTGTGGACGGCAGTCACGCAGCCCCAGTGATCGAGGTCTGGAACAAGATCGACGCTCTGGACCCTGCCTATAGAGAGAAGCTTCTAGAGGATGCTGCAGAAGAAGGGCCAGTTTCCCTATCGGCTTTGACAGGGGAAGGGGTAACAAGTCTCTATGGTCGCATTGATGCATTTATGGCGCAGCATGACGATCTCTTCACCGTCAAATTACCCGTATTCGAAGGGGCGCTGCTGGCCCAGCTCTATCAGCTCTCAGAAGTGATGGAGCGGGAGGATGGAGAAGAGTTCATCACGGCTGAAGTACGTGTGACAGACAAACAACGCGGACCGTTCCGTGACACCTTTGCGACCTATTTGTCTGAGTAAATAAAAGAACATAAAAGAAATTGAGGAGCGCCATGAATCCATGGTCGCTCCTTTGTCTTTTTTAAATGCGTTGCCAGATATGTTCAGGGAGTGCGGGTCAAATCCTGCGCCAACATCAAAGCGTTGCGATCAGGATCATAAAAAGTCGCGAGACTAACCATTCCGTCGACCGTCACGGTCTCTCCATCAAACTCAACGCCCGCGCCTTCTAGGGCTGATCTTGCTTCAGAAATGTCAGAAACGCCAAAAACCGGAACGCTGTTACCCGGATTGGGTTCTGATTGCTCGCCCAAGCCCAAAGTGACACCCGGTGTTTTTGTCTGGAGTTCACTCCATCCTGCTTCATCAATGTGATGAACCAGTTCAAACCCGAGTTTCTCCAAATACCAAGCCGCGCTTGCGTGCCGATCACGCACCGAAATAGCCAACGTGATTGTGTCGTCCAACGAAACCAATGTCATGCCACTTTCCTTCATAGTCAAAATATAGTAACTATACTTTATGGACATAAATTTGCTTGTCAAGCTCACATCCAGAGCCTGGTCATTGAATATTCTTGCACTGCTGCACCGTGGTACACCGGGGCGTCAAGCATCGCTGTTGGCTGCGACAAACGCCGGCAGAACTGCATTTGCTGCCAGTCTGGATCATTTGATTGAACTGGGGGTAGTTGAGAAAAACCCGGGCCACGGGCATCCGCTTCGGCCGGAGTTCCGCCTAACCGAACAAGGGGTAGTCATAGGGCAGATCGCACACAGGATCGTTTCAATTGTTCCGAGTGATCAGGAATTTGCGCTGCTCCGACGCAGCTGGACTGTTCCGGTTTTGGCGCTCACAGGGGCTCCTCAAAGGTTTTCAGATCTCAGAATGAAACTTCTACCAATCACGGATCGCGCGTTGTCAGGAACACTGCAGAAACTGGAACACCAAGACTGGATCCGGCGAGAGGTGATCACGACCGCCCGCACGCCTTTTCCAGTTTATAATGCGATAAATCGCGGTCAGGACATTGCCCGTGTGATCAACGGCCCCTGAGCGATTTCACCGCCATCAGGTTTTTTTGGCAGCCTGCCAAGCCGCCTCCATTTCATCAAGGCTCATGGCGGTTAGTGTCGTGCCCACCTTATCAGCTTGATCTTCTATGGCAGCAAACCGGCTGCGGAATTTCCGGTTGGTTTTGCGCAAGGCCTTTTCGGGATCTATATCGAGGTGCCGCGCGAGATTGGCGAGCGCAAAGAGCGTATCGCCCAACTCATCTTCGATGCGGGCCTTGTCCGGCTCGGTGGCGGACAATTCTTCCTCCAACTCATCCGCTTCCTCACGGATTTTTGCCAGAACCAAACGCGGGTCGTTCCAGTCAAACCCGACCTTGGACGCCTTGCGCTGAAGTTTATCCGCCTCCTGAAGGGCAGGGAAGGCAGTTGGCACCTCATCCAGAAAGCGTCGCGTTTCTTCCGTTGTCAGGCCTAATTCTTCGCGCCGGGCGCGGCGTTCAGCCTTTTCTTCGGCCTTGATCTTCTCCCACATGCCCTTGGCCATGCCGGAAGAACGGGCTTTCTCGTCGCCAAAGACATGCGGGTGCCGACGGATCATCTTGCGCGTGATGCCGTCCACCACATCACCAAAATCAAAAGAGCTTTCTTCTTCTGCCATTCGCGCGTGGTAGACGACCTGAAGAAGCAAGTCGCCAAGTTCTTCCCGCAGATCGTCATTATCGCCTTTGTGGATCGCGTCAGCGACCTCATAAGCCTCTTCCAGCGTATAGGGAATAATGGATGCAAAATCCTGCTCCAGATCCCACGGGCACCCGGTTCCCGGTGTGCGAAGAGCTGCCATGATTTCGACAAGGCGGGATACATCACGGCTGGGTTTCATGAAAGGACCTGCTATTGGCACGATGGAAAATCATCGTGCCTTCCTAGCTGAAATCGGTATGGGATGCCAACAGGGCTGTGCTTACTGGATCGCCGGTTTATTCTCGCCTGGTGCTTGTTCCAGAACAGTTGGCTTGCCACCGTCACCGAGCAAATAAACCGCAAGCACTTTTGCAGGAGCATCCCCCGTATTGGCTCCCTGCTGGGTAACCTTCATGGCCTGCAAAATTCCGTCGCCCTCGCGGAAAATCTTTTTGCCAATACCGTCATAGGTCACGGTCACTTCACCTTCCAAAACATACGCAAAATGCGGCGCATGGTGCTGGTGCCAAGCCGTTTTCTCACCAGGCGAAAGGGTGACAACAAAAGACTGGACGGATGCGCTATCCTTGGGAAAGGCCAGTTTCTCGCCAGCAACGGTCTCGCTGCCGGAAAATACCTCTTCGACAGTTTCGTATGGCGTCACGGCCGCCTTGAGCGCATCTTCTGCAGCCTGAGAACCGGGTTTGGCATGTGGAGAGGCAGGAGCCGGTTTGTTGTCCGGCGTCAGAGACTTGTCTGCAGCAAAGGTAGATGTTGCGACCAAACTAACAACAGCCGCCGCGCAAAAAGTTTTCAAAAACTTCGCCATGATCCGAATCCTAGAGTGTGAACCTTGGCGCACACTCTACCGGAGCTTTGGCAAAACCGTGGCATGTTTTTGAAAGTCTCTTGAAGCCGATCACATTTTCGCGCGCATGGATGGATGCCAAAAGGTGACAGCCCGCTCCAGCAAGGCAACGAACCCGTAAAACAGCGAACCAGCCAAAGCCGCCACGGCGATCTCTGCCCAGACCATATCTACGTTCATTCGGCCCACTTCTGTTGAAATCCGAAAGCCCATGCCGACAATTGGCGTTCCGAAGAATTCCGCAACGATGGCCCCGATTAACGCAAGAGTTGAGTTGATTTTCAGCGCGTTAAAAATAAACGGCATCGCCATTGGAAGCCGAAGCTTGAACAGGGTTTGCCAATAATTCGAGGCATAGGTGCGCATTAGGTCGCGCTGCATGGCATCAGTTTCTGCCAGCCCGGACACGGTGTTCACCAGCATTGGAAAGAAGGTCATGATGATGACAACAGCCGCCTTGGACGGCCAGTCAAACCCGAACCACATGACCATGATCGGTGCCACGCCGATAATTGGCAGGGCTGACACAAGATTTCCGATCGGCAAAAGCCCACGGCGCAAAAACGGCACACGGTCAACTAAAATGGCCACGACAAATGCCGAACCACAGCCAATGGCATAACCTATGAGCACTGCTTTCAAGAATGTCTGCTGAAAATCCGCCCAAAGGGTTGGAACGGAGGTGGTTAGACGAATCCAGATTTCCGAAGGGGCTGGCAGGAGAACCCTGGGAACACCCGCGCCCGTCACGCCCAGTTCCCAAAGAATGAGAAATGTGGCCCCAAAAAGGACCGGGATCGCCAGATTGACTAGACGGGCCAGCGTCGGATTGGGCAATGACCATGCCGCAAGCCGTTCCACAAACAGCCAAAACGACAACCATAGCGCAACTACAAGCGCCCAAAAGCCCGTCGTTGCATCTCCCGGATAAGAATGAGCGACAGCAATCAACAACCAGGCAGATGTGACGCTGACGATACCGAGCGCGATGTCACCGGCCATATTATGCGCAAACCCAAGGCTATACCGCACACCCAAAATGGCCAGAAACCCGAACTGGATGGCCAATGATGGCGTGTTGAACACATAGCGGTCCGGAAGAAAGGCCGTGGTGGCCAACGCAACAACCACACACAAGATGACGCCCGCTGCCAAAAGAGAGGCCGTATCAAAACGGACACGGCGGTCAGATAATGAACTCATTGCGCCATCCCCATTTTCTTCAAGACAACCTTTTCCATGACGCCGATCAACGCAACCAGGGCACCGGCCAAAAATGCCGCCATGAGAAGTGCTGACCAAATTTGTACTGTCTGGCCATAGTAAGACCCGGCAAGCAACCGCGCCCCAAGACCCGCGACAGCGCCCGTTGGGAGTTCGCCGACAATGGCCCCTACCAAGGATGCGGCCATACCGATCTTCATGGAGGTGAAGAGATACGGCACAGCATAGGGCAGGCGGAGTTTCCAGAAAGTCTGCCACCGGGTCGCCGAATAGGTGTGCATCAAGTCCATGTGAATGACTTCAGGCGACCTCAGCCCCTTAACCATGCCCACCGTGACGGGGAAAAACGATAGATAGGTTGAAATCATCGCCTTTGGCAAAAGGCCCGAAATACCAACCGCGTTCAAGACCACGATAATCATGGGCGCGATGGCAAGGATAGGTATGGTTTGAGAGGATATCACCCAAGGCATCATGGATTTGTCGAGCACGCGGCTATGCACGATCCCAACCGCCAGTAAAATGCCCAGTGTCGTCCCGATCAGAAAGCCGAGCAGCGTTGATGAGAGGGTGATCCCGGTGTGATAGACCAGAGACCGCTTGGAGGTCACCTTCTTCTCAACGGTCGTCTTCCAGATTTCTTGCGCCACCTGATGGGGGGCGGGCAGAACCGGACGCTCTTGCGCCAGCGTGTCCGTCACCAGCTGGGAAACCGGTACGTCACCACGGTTTGCCCTTTCATACATTTCCTTCTGAAATGGCGTGTTGAGAATAACCGCAGAGATGTACCAGATCGCCAGGATCGCACAGACGACAACAATCACGGGACCCGTGGTGCCGGACATGAGGCCGGCGAAGGGGTTGGTGGAGCGAGGTGAGGCGAGGGCGGTGTTGATCATGCTGGAGCCTCCGCTTCCGGCCAAGAATAAAAGATGTCCGGTAGACCTTCTTCATTGTCACCATTCGTTCGCCGAACTTCCTTGAAGCCTTCGCGCTCATATAACTTTTGCGCACGCATATTTTCTGCAAATGTCCAAAGTGACAGACCTGAAGGGCTAGCCATCTTGGCTTCATCCAGAAGCGTCTTGCCGACGCCTCTGCCTCTGGCTTCTGGTGACACATACACCGCCGTTACAAAGTTCTCAGTGCTGGACAGAAACCCCTGAATGCCGGAAGCGTCTTCTGTCACCCAAACCATTTGATTGGGCCCGACAGTATTTTGGTAATAGGAGATTACATTGTCTCGGGTGTGCACCCGAGGCATCCATGGCGTAGCGTCAACCCAATCGTTGAAGATCTTGGCGCAAGCGGGCATGTCACCCAGCTGGACTTTTCTAAAATCTGCCCGCTCAGTCATCATACGCATGTCCCGCTTTCAACCCTTCGCGGACGCGGTGGGCGATTTCGAGGAATTCTGAGGTTTCGCGGATATCCAGACTGCGGTCTCGGGGTAGGTTGCTTTCAATGACGTCATAGATCCGACCCGGGCGAGGGCAAAGCACCACGATCTTGCTGGAGAGGAATACTGCTTCGGGAATGGAGTGGGTGACGAACACAACAGTTTTGTTGGTCTTGGCCCACAACTGCAAAAGCTGTTCGTTGAGATGATCGCGCACGATTTCATCGAGAGCGCCGAAGGGTTCGTCCATCAAGAGAAGATCGGGTTCCACCGCCAAGGCGCGGGCAATGGAGGCGCGTTGCTGCATGCCACCTGAAAGCTGCCACGGGTACTTTTTTTCAAAACCGGAGAGATTGACGAGATCAAGGTTTTTCGAAATGCGCTGTTGTTGCTCACTGGCAGGAAGCCCCATGATTTCCAGCGGCAGGGCAACGTTTTTGGCAATGGTTCGCCACGGGTAGAGCGCGGCTGCTTGAAACACATAGCCATAGGCCCGATTGAGCCGCGCTTGATGCGGGGAAACTCCATTGACGGTGATGGAGCCGCCGGTCGGTTGTTCAAGGTCGGCGATCACACGCAAGAGCGTGGTTTTTCCGCACCCCGACGGGCCAATGAAGGAAACAAAGTCACCTTCCTCAATCGTCAGATCAATCTCGGAGAGCGCATGAACCGGACCGTCATTGGTCTGAAATGTCAGAGACAGGTTTTTGGCTTCCACCACATTGTTAGTCATTTTTGTCCCGCCATCCCCATCACGTGGAAGAAGTCTTTCCATTGTTTCAGCCATGTCTACCTGCAAGGTTCAATCTCCATCGTCCGATTAATCCCTGAGCGCCTTGGCCTTATCCGATACTGCGCTTCAAGCAACCGCTCTCGATTCTTGTGCGTTCTCGCGAATGACGATTTCGTATTAGTCACCACGTTTACACTATCGCTGCCCTAGCGGTGGCCGGCCGCCGGTTGCCAAGCGACGGGTTATTCATTCGGTGAGGGTGATCAAACACCGCTGACAGGAATACCCGTCCGCTCCACCTTGCGCGGAGCGGTCAGTTCCTTCCAGGTCGACAGCGCCTTGTTGACGGCTTGGAATGGTTCGCGTTGACAAATTTGCCGTGGCCCTGTTGCGGCACGACCTTGCCATCATCCACAGCAACCCGACCGCGCGACAAGGTGTAACGTGGCAGGCCTTTGACATGCTTACCTTCAAAGACGTTGTAGTCGATGGCCGATTCCTGCGAGGCGGCGGAGATGGTTTTCTCCTTGTTCGGATCCCAGACAACAAGGTCCGCATCCGCGCCAACAAGCACCGCACCCTTTTTTGGATAAACGTTCAGGATCTTGGCAATGTTGGTGGAGGTGACTGCCACAAACTCATTCGGGGTCAATCGTCCCGTGTTCACGCCATAGGTCCACAGCATCGGCATGCGATCTTCCAGTCCTCCGGTGCCGTTCGGGATTTTGGTGAAGTCGCTAACGCCCGTGCGCTTTTGGTCCGTGGTGAAGGCACAATGGTCTGTCGCGACGACTTGCAAGGAGCCAGAGGCAAGACCAGCCCAGAGGCTATCTTGATGTTTCTTGTCCCGGAACGGCGGAGACATGACACGTCGTGCCGCGTGATCCCAGTCGGCGTGCTTGTATTCGCTGTCATCAAGCGTCAGGTGCTGGATGAGGGGCTCACCGTAAACACGAATGCCGTTTTGCCGCGCCCTGCGAATGGCTTCGTGCGCCTGCTCTGAAGATGTGTGCACTACATAAAGCGGAACGCCTGCCATGTCGGCAATCATAATGGCGCGATTGGTGGCTTCACCTTCCACTTCCGGAGGGCGGGAATAAGCGTGGGCCTCTGGCCCGTTATTGCCTTCAGACAGGAGCTTTTGCTGGAGCGTTGCAACCACATCGCCGTTTTCCGCATGAACTAGGGGGAGGGAGCCCAGTTCCGCGCAGCGCTGGAAGGAGGCGAACATCTCGTCGTCATTCACCATCAAAGCGCCCTTATAGGCCATGAAGTGCTTGAAGGTGTTGATGCCGCGTTCACGAACCACTGTCTCCATTTCGTTGAAGACCTGTTCTCCCCACCAGGTGATCGCCATGTGGAATGAGTAGTCGCAGTGGGCCATGGTCGATTTGTTGTCCCACATTTGCAGCGCTTCCAGTAGGGACTGATCCGGCGACGGCAGGGCAAAGTCGACAACCATGGTGGTTCCACCGGCGAGCGCTGCCCGCGTGCCGCTGTCAAAGTTGTCGGAGGAATAGGTGCCCATGAAGGGCATTTCGAGGTGGGTGTGCGGATCTATCCCGCCCGGCATGATATAGCACCCGGACGCATCCAGCGTTGCATCACCGGAAAGGTTCGGCCCAATCTCGATGATCGCGCCGTTTTCAATCTTCACATCCGCGTCGTAGCTGAGATCAGCAGTAACAACCGTCCCGCTTTTGATCACTGTGCTCGCCATTTTATCTCCTCCCACTCAAATTTCTTCAGCTTGGCTCCCGGCTCAAGACTGAGTTGGCAACATGCAAGCACGTGCCAACCACAAGTCTCGGTGCCGTCCCGGACCTGATCCGGGACCTGTTTCTCAAAACGGGATTTGATCGCTAATGTCTCGCCAATCCGGGTTCACATCTGCGATCAAATCTTCCTTCCAACTCCTACGCCATCGCTTAAACCGTTTCTCGCGATGAACTGCATCAATGACTTCATCAAAAACTTCGAAATAAACCAAAGTCTTGATGTTGTATTTGTGAGTATGGCTTCCACTTGTGCCTGCACGATGTTGCTCTAGTCTTTTACGCAAATCACGCGCTGAGCCGATGTAGATTACTCCGTGTGGTTTATTGGCCAAAATATACACGAAGAACGCCATATTCCCTTCTGGTAGAGAGGTCCCGGCTCAAGGCCGGGACGGCATTGTGGTCACCCGTTAGGTTCACTCCACAATCTCCGCAGTCTCAATCACCGCGTGGAACAATACGTCGGCACCGGCCTTCGCCCAATCCTTGGAGATCTCTTCCGCTTCATTGTGAGAGAGGCCGTCAACACAGGGGCACATGACCATCGCCGTTGGGGCGACGCGGTTGATCCAGCAGGCATCATGACCCGCACCGGAAATGATGTCGCGGTGGGAATAGCCCAAGCGTTCGGCCGCATTGCGGATCGCCGACACACAATTCTTGTCAAACTCAACCGGATCGAAACCGCCGACCTTTTCGAACTCCACGGTCAAGCCCATCTCGTCGCAGATCTTCTTGCCTCCGACCTTAAGCCGATCTTCCATGTCCTTGATGACCGCCAGATCAGGGGAACGGAAATCGATGGTGAAAACGGTCTTGCCGGGGATCACGTTTCTGGAATTCGGGTAAACATCGATATGCCCCGCCGCGCCAACGGCGTGCGGCGCGTGGGACCAGGCGATCTCGTCCACCAGTTCCAGAATGCGCGCCATTCCGAGACCCGCGTTCTTGCGCATGGGCATTGGGGTGGACCCGGTGTGGCTGTCCTTACCGGTGATGGTCACTTGCGTCCAGGAAAGCCCCTGACCGTGTGTAACAACGCCGATATCCTTGTTTTCGGCCTCCAGGATTGGGCCTTGCTCGATATGCAACTCGAAGAAGGCGTGCATCTTGTCCTTGCGGGCACCAACTTCTTCATCGCCAACCCAGCCGATGCGCTTCAATTCATCACCAAACTTAAGGCCTTCGGCATCTTCCTTGGCGTAGGCCCAATCTTGCTCGTGAACGCCCGCAAAGACGCCAGAGGCCAGCATAGCAGGGGCAAAGCGGGTGCCTTCCTCGTTGGTCCAGTTGGTCACGACGATCGGATGTTTGGTCTTGATACCAAGGTCGTTCATGCTGCGTACGACTTCCAGTCCGCCAAGAACGCCGAGAACGCCGTCGTATTTGCCGCCGGTTGGCTGAGTATCGAGGTGAGAGCCGACATAGACGGGGAGGGCATCCGGGTCGGTGCCTGGCCGGGTCATGAACATGTTGCCCATAGTGTCGACGCCCATGGCCATGCCTGCATCTTCGCACCATTTCTGGAAGAGTTTGCGCCCCTCGGAATCTTCGTCCGTTAGAGTCTGACGATTGTTACCTCCAGCGACCCCCGGCCCGATTTTGGCCATCTCCATGAGGCTGTCCCAAAGTCGGTCAGCATTGATGCGAAGATTCTCTCCCGGAGCGGCCATGATATTCTCCCAAAACCAAAATTTATGATCGGACGGCGAAACCGCCGTCCTTTGATTGCGTCTCCCTTTGCTCCCGAAGGAGCACGCAGGTCAGTCGATTGCGTTCAGAACCGTTCGAAGCTTGTCGAACAACTCATCGATCTGTTCCTTGGAGATGATCAACGGCGGTGACAAGGCAATGATGTCGCCGGTAGTCCGTATCAAGATGCCGTCGTCATAGGCCTTTAGGAAAGCCGAAAACGCCCGTTTTGTGGGTTCGCCAACAATCCCTTCCAGCTCAACTGCACCAATTAAACCAAGGTTCCGGATGTCGATGACATGCGGGCAATCTTTCAGCGAATGCAGGCCGTCTTCCCAGTATTGGGCAAGGTCAGCAGCGCGCGTCAGAAGGCCTTCTTCATCATAGGTGTCGAGCGTTGCAAGTGCTGCTGCGCAGGCGATCGGATGGGCTGAATACGTATAGCCGTGGAACAGCTCGATCATGTGGTCCGGGCCGGTCATAAAGGCCTCGTAGATCGATTTGGTGCAGAACACGGCTCCCATGGGCACCACACCGCTCGTCAGACCTTTTGCAGTGGTGATGATATCCGGCATGACATCAAAGAAATCTGTCGCAAAGGGTGATCCGAGACGCCCAAAGCCGGTGATGACTTCATCAAAAATAAGCAGAATGCCGTGTTGATCGCAGATGGCCCGAAGCCGTTCCAGATAGTTCTTGGGTGGAATAAGAACTCCTGTAGAACCGGCAACAGGTTCAACAATGACCGCTGCAATGGTCGAAGGGTCATGAAGCTGAATGATCCGGATGAGATCTTCCGCATATTCAGCGCCGCTTTCCGGCATCCCGCGGGAAAAGGCATTTCGCTCCGGATCATGTGTGTGGCGCATATGATCCACGCCGGTCAGCAGGGTGCCGAAGTTTTTACGGTTGTTGACGATGCCGCCAACGGAAATGCCCCCAAACCCAACACCGTGGTAGCCACGTTCCCGGCCAATCAAACGGGTTCGGGTTCCGTGACCAATCGTGCGTTGATACGCGAGCGCAATCTTCAGTGCTGTATCGACACTTTCCGAGCCTGAGTTGGTAAAAAAGACATGATCCATAGGCGAGGGGAGCAACGCAGCCAAGCGGGCTGCCAGCTCAAATGCTTTGGGATGTCCCATTTGGAAGGCGGGTGCATAGTCCAGTTCTGCGACTTGCTTTTGTACCGCTTCCACAATGCGCGGACGACTATGACCGGCATTGCAGCACCAAAGCCCAGCTGTACCATCAAGAACATGCCGACCGTCTGACGTCGTGTAGTGCATGTCTTTTGCACCAACGAACATGCGCGGCGACTGTTTGAATTGACGGTTTGCCGTAAATGGCATCCAGAAAGCGTCTAGATTATTCGTGGTTGATGCCGAAATCGACATGCGTCCTCCCTCGCGGCCATCTCACCATAAGCCGCGTTATCCCGTTGTTATCGCGGTGAAAGGCTGAATGCTTGCCACTTTTCGGCAGACTCACCTCACACAGCTTGTTCCCACTGTCGCATCACTGAGCGGGTTTTGTGAAACCCTTTTGGTGATACTCGCTCTCTGGAGTGCGCCGGACATTTAATCCAGCGCTTGGCCTTGTTGGCTCTTTATATAGGTCTGTCTCAAACGTCCTTGAAACTTTCTAACATTTGAAAACTGACCATTTGGTCAAATCGAGGTTAGGAAGACTCGAATGAGTGGTCAAGGCGGAAATTACCAAGGGGAGGATGGAACGCCCTCGTGAGAGCGATTTCAGAACTACGTAGGCGTCTTACGTAACCACCACATATATCCTATTATTAATTGCGCGTTAACCATAACGGAACGGGTTCAAAGGCGTTTGGGGGATAAAATGACACTTGCACTTCTTTCTGGAATTCTAGGCCATCACAAGAGCAAGGCGTCCCTTGGACACGCCAGCCTTTTTAAACAACATCTCACGCAGGCAAAACATATTGAAAAGCCTCAGGTTGAGACCGCAAAGACGGAAAAGACCCAAGTGGCTGCACATGGCCACACACAACCAGCAGCAAAAATAACCTGCGGAACAAAGGTTCACGGATCTCAGCATGCGCACGGCGGAACTCATACGAAAAAGCCAAAAACCGACCACAAGAGCGAACATAAAGCCGAACACAAGACTGAAAACAAACACGAAGGCGGAAAGCACGATTTTCTGGGCGGTTTGTTCGGCGGACTTTTAAAGGCAAAGCTGGGTCTAATCAGTGGCTTATTGGGCGCAAAGGGTGGCCTACTTGGAGGTCTGGTCTCCAAAAAGCTCTGGTAGGACCGGGAAGGGTGCCAATTGAGGCAATTAAACCGCTCCCAACATGGAACAAGATGCCACTGAACACGTTTCAGTGGCTTTTTCTTTATCCGTTTTTTACTGGATTTGGCGGATGCATACGCTTGCCGTAGCGCCATTTTCCAAGTTACCAATAAGCAGCAAAGGGATAATAATAAGAAAGGGTCCTGCGTGGCAGCGCAAACCGACACCTCCAGCATGAGTCGTATTCAGGAGAAAAACAGAGGGCGTATTTTGGACGCCGCTCTTAAAGAGTTTTCTCGTCTAGGGCATGCTGGGGCAACCATCGAGCGCATTTCCAAATCTGCCGGAATGTCGAAGTCTAATCTCCTCTATTACTTTTCTTCCAAGGACGCGATTTACGAGGCGGTCATTGAAGAAATCCTCGATGGGTGGCTGGACCCGCTAAAAACCCTCGACAGGGACGGGGATCCCGCAGAAGAGTTAGACAACTACATCCACCAAAAACTGCTGATGTCCGCCAAATCACCGGAAGCATCCCGGCTCTTTGCAAATGAAGTGATGCAAGGGGCACCACAGATCAAAACCGTGTTGGAAACAGACCTAAAACAACTGGTTGATGACAAGGCTTCCGTTATTCAACACTGGATAGATACGGACAAAATAAGGCCTGTTGAACCGGTCCACCTGCTTTTCATGATCTGGTCCACCACACAGCACTACGCAGATTTTTCGCCTCAAATTAGAGCGTTAACGGGCAAGGGTCTCGCCGAGCCAGAATTGTTCAATGACGCGTGGAAAACAATTTCGGGAGTAATATTGGCCGGCCTTGGTTTGACGCCGCCCAAGCGTTAAAACCACAAGATGTGTAGTGACAAAGATAACGATCATATGACCGGGAAAATTCCCGTCACAAACAAGCTCTTTATTTTGGAAGACGACCTTCGCGAGGACTTTATCCGGGCCTCGGGCCCAGGTGGCCAAAACGTCAACAAGGTATCAACTGCCGTTCAGCTGCGTTTTTCTCTGGAAGCAAACGAAACTTTGCCGGGCGATGTCAAATCACGGGCAGCGCGTCTGGCAGGCAGCAAGCTTACACTTTCCGGCGAGATTATCATTCAGGCTGATCGTTTTCGCACCAGAGAACGCAATCGGGAGGATGCACTCGGGCGTCTGATTGAGCTGTTAAAGAAAGCAACTAAAAAACCCAAACCCCGGAAAGCGACCCGGCCAACATTGGCTTCCAAGAAGCGACGTCTTGAAACAAAAAAGAAACGTGGCTCTATCAAAAAACTACGTGGCAAATCAGCGAATTTTGATTGATCGGATGCAGACTGATTGTCGTTTCATTCTTGCGTGTCACAAAGCAATCCCAAACCACGTATCGGCTATGCAATTCCATCTTTAAGGGGTGTTTGACCATAGCCCAATCAATCAAGCCATTACGCCATACATAAATCGTATAATATATATTATGGAATATTATTTGATTATTCAAAACACGAGAATGCTGCTGGATAGCAGCCGAGCAAATTCATGGTCCGTGTGCGTCCACCTCACAAAATCGTGGCTAACGACACCGCATTCGCATTCGAAACATGATGATGGTTGCCCTATGTTGAAGGTTGTCCAGTATTTAACGGAGGCACTCAAATGCGTATCCTGGCATCTCTTGTGGCATTCGGTTTAGTAGCTAGCTCTTTAACTCTTGAAGCGCGCGCGGAACCGCATCGATACGAACTGGACCCTGAGCATACGACCGTCGCATTCACGGTGAAGCATATTGGCTTTGCAGACACGCTTGGGCTGTTCACCAACGTGCAAGGCGAATTTGTCTATGACATGGAAACACAGGAGCTTTCTGATCTTAACGTCACCGTAGAGACGCCAAGTGTTGGAACGTTCAACGCCGCGCGTGACAACCATGTGCGAAACAAGGACTTTTTAGACGCAGAGAAACATCCGGTCATGATTTTTACCGCTGATACCGGGACACCAACCAGCGAAACAGAAGGAACGGTTTCCGGGATGCTGCAGTTGAGAGGAAATTCTGTCCCGCTGACATTGGATGTTACGCTAAACCGTGCTGCCGAATATCCATTTGGCCACAAGCGGTTTGTCCTGGGTATCAGTGCGCGCGGAACACTTAAAAGAAGCGACTTTGGAATGACTTACGCCGTAGACAATGGTCTTGTCGGTGATGACGTGAACATCATTATCGAAACCGAAGCTATGCGAATGAAATGACGCTTTTGTCCGTGATCAATCCACTTCATTATCAGCGTCGCCATCGATTGTTTTGACTGCGATAGATACAGAAAATCCAGCCCTGCAGAGCGCGGCAACATCCTTGTCGCGGCGGTCAGTCCTTTTCGTTGGGTCTGAGCGCCATGCTCCTAATCGGCGGCGCTGAGCATACCGCCGAGCCGCTGAAACCTCGTCCGTATCGTCACTTTGCAGGGCGTTTTCGGCAACGGCCTCTGAAACGCCTTTTGCTCTTAAAA
>NZ_GL476304.1:212526-345718 GCF_000148725.1 Roseibium sp. TrichSKD4
TAAGGCCCAACCTGGCGTTTGAATAACATTTCAAAACCCGTTTCAATTATTCATCTACAACAACTATGTCTCCCAAAATAGTGTGCTGAACAGACAAATTGATTATTGGGGTAATTAATGATACTCTACTATCCGTGTTCTGAACGCCTCCGGAAGAACGCCTAGCCGTGAAAGTATCTCGCGGCTTTTTCCGGAACCTGCATTGCCACCGCAAAATGCGCGAAGAACGCCTAACTACGGGCAGAAGTCGCAAGACTTCTGCCCGTTCTTCTTGGCAAGTTAAGTGTTCACCCCAGAAGTTTCATGCCATCGAATGCGGGGATGACTCCGTCTGGCAGCTCTGACAGTAAACTCTGATAATCCATATCAACATGCATATTGGTCAGAACAGCCTTTATGGGGCGAAGCTTCTCAATCCAACCAAGTGCGTCATCCAATGAGAAATGGCTCGGATGTGGCGTGCGGCGGAGCGCATCGATAATCAGGGTGTCTAGATCAGAAAGGCTATGGATCGCATCGCTAGAAAGGTCTGAAACATCGGGCATATAGCCAATCCCATTAAAGCGAAATGCAAGCGCATCGATGTCGCCGTGATGAACCGTTATCGGCAGAAACGATATGGTCCCTCCTGCCCCGTCAATCTCACAATTCCGACCTGCTTCCAGCATGTGATGATCGAGTATTGGCGGATAGGACGAGCCTTCCGGCTGTTTGAAACAATAACCAAACGCCTCATGTGCTCGCTGTGTTGTTACCGCATCCATATAGACTGGCATACGTTTGCGATTTCGGATCGTGAACACACGCAGGTCATCGATCCCATGAAGGTGGTCGGCATGCGCATGTGTGTAGAGAACGGCATCAAGGTCTTGAATGTTTGCATTCAGCATCTGCTGGCGCAGATCCGGTCCGGTATCGATCAGGACCTGTGTGGCTCCGTTCGGCCCACGCTGCTCTACGAGGATTGAACAACGAAGACGGCGATTTTTCGGCTCATTGGAGTCACACTGCCCCCAGTCATTCCCAATCCTCGGTACACCACCGGAAGACCCGCATCCCAATATAGTGACTTCCAAAGGTCTACTCATGCCGCCCTCGGCAAAGCGTCTTTGGGCACCTTGCTAAAGAGCCTGAAAAAGTTATCCGTGGTTTGTTGGGTCATCTCTTCCAAGCTCACTCCCCGGACATCTGCCAGAACAGCGGCTGTCATGGCTGTGTAGGCAGGTTCGTTGCGCTTGCCGCGTCTGGGCTGCGGAGCAAGATAGGGAGCATCGGTCTCCAGGAGCAAGCGATCAGCTGGGAGGTCTCGTGCGATCGCACGCAACTCTTCTGATCGTTTGAACGTCAGAATGCCGGAAAAGGACACATAGAGGCCAAGCTCGACGCCGACTTTTGCAAGTTCTTCGCCCGAGGAGAAACAATGAAGGAGTGCCGGAAACGCTCCGTTCGCCATTTCTTCCCTTAAAACCGCGATCATATCATCGTCAGCATCCCGCGAATGTATGACTAAGGGCAATCCGGTTTCACGAGCCGCTGCAATATGCGTTCTAAGACCGCGCTGTTGGGCATCACGCGGGGATTTGTCATAGAAGTAATCCAGTCCAGCTTCACCGATTGCCACGACCTTTCGATGCTGTGAAAGCTCAATGATTTCTGACGCCGGTATGCCGTCCTCTGCCCCTGCATTATGAGGATGGGTTCCAACCGAGCAAAATACTGGATCGTGAGCTTCAGCGAGCGCCAATACCTGCTGAAACTTTCTAATATGTGTGCAGATTGTCACCATGAGCCCGACACCCGCACCATGTGCTCGGGCAATCAGGTCTTCGTGCTCCCCTTCAAAGTCTGGGAAATCGAGGTGACAGTGGCTATCGACAAGCATCGTGAGGCAAATTCCAGCTAGGAGAGATTAGCATTCGACGCGCTGGATCAGCGCATCGTTTCCTTTAATGTGGAGAGCTTGAGCATCAAATCCAGAACGACCTGTTTTCTATCAAGATTCAAGGCGTCCGAATCTCGAACGGATTGATTGAACTTTTCCCAAAGGTCGGTCACGGATTTGGCAAGATCAAGTCGCGGCGGCGCAGTCCGAATAAACCCTGTCATCAGACCATGAAGATAGCGCTCAACGACATGCTGAAAGCTCTCCCAGTTATCTTTTTGCCCACGCACCGCAACTAAATCGGCAAGACCGTGTAGGGCTTTGACATTCCGGGATGCGCCCTCCTCCGCCAACTTGCCAAAACCGCGCGCAATCGCCAACCCATCTCCGGATAAAAGGATCAGAGCCGACCGTAAGCTCCCATCTGCATATTTTGTGACATCAAGAATATCGCGTTCAAGTCTTGAGTATTTTCTGCAAACCTCCGAACGCCATCGCCAATATGTGTGTCGCTCAAGGGTTCCATATCCAACCGGCGGCATCTGGAACGGATTGTCGGCGACAACCGCCCTGGCGCATGCCACAAAACCAGAAAGACAGAGCGCGGTGGCGGTTCTTCCAAGATCTTCAACAGTGCGTTGGCTGAACTTTGGTTCATGTCATCTGCCGCATCAACGATGCAGACCCGCCACGCATTCGCTGAAGCCGTTGTTCCGAAGAAAGAAACCGTCCTGCGGACTTCATCCACCGGCAGATCGGACTTGAAGCGTTTGCTTTTTTCGTCCCACGGTCGGCGCAGGTGAAGTGCGTTAGGATGCGCTCCATGGGCAACCTGTTGAAACACCGGAGATGTGCTCGGAACGTCCAAAGACTGGGCACTTTGTACAGCTTCACCAAAACGCTCAGGATGTGAAAGGACGAACCGGGCAAACCGAAAAGCTAGTGTGGCCTTTCCAATTCCCTTTGGTCCACCAAGTATCCACGCGTGGTGAAACCGCTCAGACCGATAGGCGTCCAGAAGCGCGCGTTCCGTCTCTTCATGCCCGAACAATATGTCTTGCTCACGCGGCAGTGGCGCACCGATAAGCGCATCCACCTCAGGCGTTTCAACTATTTCTTTGCGCGCTGCCATAAACTACCCCTCTGCCGATGTGGCAGTGGTGGAATTGTCTTTTTGCTCTGGAAGTAAATCCTTAAAATGCCGATGGACCGCCCACCAGATTTCACCAGCAACATGATCAGGGTCATGGCGGCCATCAACGACGACAAAACGTTCCGGTTGTTGCTTTGCAAGGTCCAGAAACAACGAGCGGCGCCGTTCGTGTGTGGCAATTGTGTCCGCCTCAAACCGATCTGGGCCACCGCTGTCATCAGTCTTTGAGCGGCTGGAAACGCGGCTCAATCCGATATCGGCCGGAATGTCGATCAGTATTGTCAAGTCCGGCCGAGTTCCGGCGACAGCAATTGTTTCAAGAAGATCGAGAGTTTCATTGTCGACCCCTGCCTCACCTTGATAGACCCGGGTAGAGTCCGCAAAGCGGTCGCATATGACCCAATCTCCACGGACTAAAGCCGGGGCGATGACACCGTCAACGTGATCTGCGCGAGCGGCTGCAAAGAGCATGGCCTCGCCTCGCGGCCCAAGTTTACGAGCAGCACCGGAAAGCAGCATTTCACGAATTTTCTCGGCGCCCGGCGACCCTCCTGGCTCGCGTGTGAGGCAGATGGTCTTCCCGAGCTCCTCAAGCCGCTGTTTCAAGCGGGCTATCTGGGTGGTCTTGCCAGCCCCCTCTCCGCCTTCAAAGGTAATGAATTGACCTGTCACGTGGTCGGAACTCGCTTAGAAAATGCCAATTGCCTCAGGATATTTTGCATACAAGTTTACAGCCAGCCAAACAACAGCTCTCCGAGACTGTCCTTTGCGCGGGAGAGCAAATCGCCCTTTTCAATGCGTTTTCCACCGGTTAGCAGCCCAACGTGGTGAACTTGTCGATCTCCTGAAAAAACACGAAGCTTTCCAACACGTTTTCCCGGCTCAACAGGGGCAACAACCGGGCCTGAATAAGTGACCCGCAGCTTGTATCCCAGCGCTCCACTTTTGGGCAAAAGCACGGCAATATTGCGCTCTGCGATCAATGGCACTTCACTCTCGATGCCACCAAAGACCCGAGCCATCGCAACCACGTCTCCTTTGGAATACAACTGTCGAACCGAGAAATAGTCCCACGCACCGTCGACAACCTGTTTTAACGCCTTGATCCGGGCCTTTGCAGATGGTGATCCAGCGACAACAGCGATGACACGGCGTCCGTCTCGATTAAGGGAGGCAAGTGACGCAAACCCGCCCTTCTCGCTTGAGCCGGTTCCCAAACCATCCAGCCCACGCATTTCGCCTATCAATGGATTGCGATTACGTTGGTAAATATCATTCCAGGTGAACTCGTTGAGCGCAAAGAGAGGATACCGGTCAGGAAATTCCTGCAACATGTGAAAGCCCAAAGTGGCCATATCTTCGACTGTGGTTGCTGCGCCGTCAACGTCAAACCCGGCTGGGCTTAAAAACTGGCTGTTGGTAAGGCCAATCTCGCGAGCGTATGCTGTCATCCGGTCCGCAAATGTTTTTTCATCACCGTCAAGACATTCGGCCAGAATGATCGCAGCGTCATGCGCCTGATGAACAAGCAATCCTTTCAATAGGTCCAGCACAGAGATGGAGGACCCCAGCTCGGCAAACATTGTTGTGCCGCCTGCAGGTGCACCACCTGTGCGCCAGGCATGCTCACTTACCTTACATTCCTGCGCTTCAGTCACTTCAACGTCTTTCAATGCCTTGAAGACAGTGGCTGCAGTCATGATCCTCGATAGGCCGGCAGGTTGGAATGTTTTCTCAGCTGCTTTTGCGTAGAGAACAGACCCGGTTTTCACCTCCATCAAGAACGCCATCGGCGCAGCAGTATCAAGCGTTTCAGCAGAAGTGATCGGCGCCGCAACGCAACACCCGAATAACGCGATGCAAAGGCTCGCTAACCGCCCCTTGAAGAAATCAGACACTTGTTTGCCCCCGCAAGCACCAAAGGCCGGACCAATTGGTCCGGCCCGTTCAGTTTCACAAGCTTAAAAGATTGTCTTAGCGCTGCGCAAGATCTGCAAGTGCGACACTATCCGAGCGGGCAAAATCGAAGACATCGTGCGCAACATGGATGCGTTTGCGCACTGAGTAGGACGATAATGCGCTGCCATAGACCTCAGCATCAATCCCCTGAAAGCCCTCGTTTTGAACACTGTTTTCCGGCGACGGAAGATCAACAGGTTCCGAGAAACCAGTTGTTAGGTCGGTTGGCTCTTTCGGAGTAAAAGCGTTCGAGGATGCAATTTTGACCGTGTCCGACCGCACAGCGAACGCGGCAGCTGGATCAAACGCCAAACGGTAGCTCTCCGGCGCATCGACACTTTGCGCGATTGAGGCACTGGCGGTCATGTAGGGACGCGGCGCAGGTGGAGGAGCATCTCCGAACAACAATTGTGGCGGAACCGCTTGGGCGAGCTGCGTCCCCGGGAAGGTTCCTCCAGGCGCAACCGCGTCTGGCCCATTGTAGGAGGCCATGAGGTATTTTTCATCCAGGCCATCCAAACGAGCCTTGCCGACATACTCAACCTTTACCTTCGCAACGCCGCCCTGTTTGGTACCAAGCATGTCCGCGACACGCTCGGAAAGATCGATAATCCGGTTGCCATGGAACGGACCACGGTCATTGACCCGGACGATCATAGACCGACCGTTCTTGACATTGGTCACACGAGCATAAGACGGCAGCGGCATGGTGGTGTGGGCGGCAGTTAGGCCGTAACGGTCAAAAACTTCGCCATTGGCCGTTTTACGCCCGTGGAAGGTTGGCCCATACCAAGAAGCCAAACCCACATTCTTGTAGTCCGGATCATGTTTGGGATAATACCATTTGCCGGCAATCTTGTACTTCTTGCCAACCACATACCGTCCACCACCCTTGGGAACCGGCTCGCCTTTGGCTACCATTTTCGGGCTGCCTTTGACGCCGTATTTCTTCGGGCTGAATTTCGCTTTCGGCGATTCTGGTGTTGACCCGCAAGCCGCTACTAAGCCTGCTATCACCGCAACTGCTACGGTTCTGCCGCAAATTCTAAACAAGCATTTTTGCCCGGTTCTGGTTTTAGAACCGGTTGCCTTGCTTGTTTGTTGAAGTGCAAAGGTCGAAAATACGCCCAACCCTGACATCCCTACCTGTCCTATTCATCACGCGTCGGCGGCCCCTGGCAAAACGCGTCAAACTCTTCTTGTTCAGGACAATTACAAGCCAATCAGCCGGAAAAATACGCAACCAGCCTTACAGATCGGCTTAACACCCCTATAAGCGTTCTGCCCCCGCTAGAACGCCAATGCCCATATTAACAGGATCTTTATTACCTCAAAGTGAATCACCCGTCGAGACGGGACTTGGTACAGTTCATCAAGGGCTCAAGCGACAGGGATTTCAATTGCAGAATAAGTTATCCAGTATATCAGAGCACATTGCGCACAACCCCTCTTGACATTTGCAGCTGAAAAAACGAAACGGTGTGCAACGGAAGAGTGGTCGAGTGGTTTAAGGCACCGGTCTTGAAAACCGGCGTGCGGGGAACCGTACCGTGGGTTCGAATCCCACCTCTTCCGCCAATTCCCTTTCCTAATCAAACCCAAATCGGCCCAAAACAGCTTGTTTTCGCAGGTTGGGCGTGAAATCGTGTTCCCGTTTGTTCCCATCCTTTCCCACACATACCCGCTCAGATGCGGGTACGAATGCGGGTATCGGGATTTGAAAAGCGGGTATGGCCGGTGTTGAGCGACGCAAAAATCCGAAAAACAAAAGTTCCTGAGAAACCGCAAAAGCTTGCAGACAGCTATGGGCTTCATCTCTATCTGACCCCAGCTGGCGGAAAGTTCTGGCGGTATCGGTACCGCTATGAGGGGAAGGAAAAGCTGCCCTCCTTGGGAGAGTACCCGCATGTTAGCTTGGCCGATGCAAGGGCGTTGCGTGATGAGGCAAGAGCTATACTGGTCTCCGGAAACGACCCATCCAAGGTCAAAAAAGCAGAAAAATCTGCTGCAGCCATCGCTCCAGATCGCTCTTTTGAGGCAATCGCACGTGATTGGCACAAACTGAATGAGACCACTTGGACAGAGAAACATCGCGGCGAGGTTTTGACGAGTCTAGAGGTCGAGGTATTCCCGACCTTGGGCAAACTCCCCATCGACGAAATCACAGCCTTGCAGGTTCTTGAAACACTGCGAAAAATCGAAGCTAGAGGTGCAAAGGAAAAGGCTCGCCGAGTTCGCCAGAGAATGTCTGCGGTGTTTGTCTACGGAATCGCCATGGGGATTTGCGAAAACGATCCTGCCGCCCAAGTCCAAAAGGCTATGGCGCCATTAAAGAAGGGCCGACAGCCCGCTGTTACCGATCTGCTTGAATGTCGGGAGATAATCAAAAGGGTCGAGACTACGCCGGGGCATCCCGTGACCAAGCTGGCGCATCGCCTTTTAGCGATTACAGCACTTCGACCTGGCGCATTGATAAACACGCCTTGGTCGGAACTAAACGGGCTGGATGAGGAAGACCCTGTTTGGGTGCTGCCTGCAGAAAGAATGAAGATGAGACTTCATTTGAAAAATGATGACGCAAGGGATCACCTAATCCCCCTTCCCGCACAGGCTGTCGAGATTATTGATGCTCTAAGAAAATTCTCTGGTCGACAACCCTTTGCTTTCCCAAACAGCCGGCACGCGCACAAGCCGATGTCAGAGAATGCAATCGGCTATCTTCTCAACAGAGCCGGATATCATCACAAGCATGTACCCCACGGTTGGCGCTCCTCTTTTTCGACAATAATGAATGAACGCCATCCGGATAGCCGGGCCATCATAGATTTTACGCTTGCACACGTCCCGAAGGACAAGGTTGAAGCCGCGTATAACCGCGCTCTTTATCTGAAACAACGAAGAGAACTTCTGCAGGAATGGGCTAATATTCTGCTGGTGGATCAAATGCCTATCTCGGAGGTCGTCAAAACGCCACGCAGGGTGTTTAAGTCGAAGTGAAAAAAGAACCCATCACCCTTGAGACACTGGCGGACCTGAAACTCCGCAGCTACCGACTGACCGCGCATTGTGGCAACCCGGTTTGTGGTCGCAGCATGACGGGTGCAATTGACATTAAAGGCCGTGGCCAAGGAATGGCCACAATTTCCGCCAATTCAACGTTAAAACCGCTTATGAATAACGCATTAGTAGTGGCCACCGGAGAACCTGAAGATTATGGCACGCGGTTAAATGCAACCGACCTACTATCATAAGCTAGTTGTCTTCGAGGAAGACAGATTGCACTGTCAAATCCCGTTTGGATTTTCAAATGCTCGACAGCTATCACCCACTCCCCGCCCCCTCACAGGGGCTTTTTTTTAATTAAAACGGACTAAATTTTTGCACAATATAGAATCTCGATTTCGCCGATTGGTCGCGGAAGTTCTGGAAATAGACCCGAAAACTATTAAGCCTGACAGCACCCTTGAACAACTTGGATCAGACAGCTTGCGTGGTCTGGAAATCATTATGGAAGCTGAGTTGGCTTTCCTGTGCAACCTACAAGGTCAACAAATTGGGCAGACTGATTACCAAAACTGGCAAAGTTTGACCTTCGTGCAAGCCCTCAACCAAATTCTACAAGCTTGCCATCACTCTTGGAATTCTTTCGACTATTCAATATGAATGAGCCCTATCAAGCGCGAAATTCTTCGCAGCTCATACCACTTTGGCACTCGCGCGCTCCATCCGAAAATATGGAATGTGCGATAGATCGCAGACTTTCCAATAATGCTTGACTGAAGGTGACTTTGAAATCGGCAATCAAGTCCGTGGACGATCCGTGCGACCGCCTATCGTACCAAGTGCAACTTACCACGAACTTACCCCACAGAAACGCGTTCCTTACAAAAAAAGCGTCAGCCAGAAAATTCACAGTGTCCCACTACCCACCTGTGCCAAATGCGGCACAAACAACGGAAAGCTTATCGTGTCGACCGCGGTCAATTAACGCTAACTTACTCCCGAAAGTTGCGTATGATAATAATCGGGACTCAACCGGCGATCCTCAGTGGGGCACCTGATGGACGATATTGTTCAAGCACTGGTCAATAAATACATTGATGACTTTAAGGAAATTTCACGCAGTTTCACGGAAAAAAGTTAGCAAAAACGGTTAACGTTTGGTAAGCGTCAGAAATGACTGTTGATCCAGCTAGGACTTTGGCCGCTTTGTACATCCGCGTTGATGAGGAAGGTGTCCCGGTGAAACAAATTTCAGACTTTCCTGACGATGCCGATTTGTTGGTTGACCTTAGGATTGAGTTTGATCGCATGTTAAGAACCCGCAACGAATTGATCAGCCCCACCTGAGTGGTCCGTTTTGATTGTTAGTGCATGACTGGGCTTTGGTCCATCCGGACGATGGTTTCTGGTGCCGGTGGTCGGTAGCCCAAGGCGCTGTGTGGGCGTTTGGTATTGTAATGTTTCCTCCATTGTTCAATCAGGATTTGTGCTTCCTTTAAGCTGTAGAAGATTTCACCATTGAGTAGCTCATCTCGGAGGCGGGCGTTGAAGCTCTCGCAGTATCCGTTCTCCCATGGCGAACCTGGTTCGATGTACGCGGTCTTTGCACCCACAGCGTTGATCCAGTCCCTGACTGCCTGAGCAATGAACTCCGGCCCATTGTCTGATCTGATGTAGGCTGGAACACCTCGCAGGATGAAGAGATCCGTTAGCACATCAATCACGTCGGTGGAGTTCAGATTTCGCTTCACCCGGATTGCCAGGCACTCTCGGGAATACTCGTCCAGGATGTTCAGTGTCCGGAACGCTTTTCCTTCATTGGTTCGGCAGTGCACGAAGTCATAGCTCCAGACATGATTGGGATACTCTGGCCGCAGCCGGACACATGATCCGTCGTTCAGCCAGAGCCGCCCTCTCTTCGGTTGTTTCATTGGCACTTTCAGCCCCTCTCGTCGCCACAGCCGCTCAACACGCTTGTCATTCACATGCCAACCAGCATCTCTGAGCAGAGCTGCAATACGCCTGTAACCGTAACGGCCAAACTCACGGGCGAGTGCGATCATATCCGCCACAAGACGTTCTTCGTCAGCACGCCCTGCTGGAGGTTTCCTCTGCGTAGACCGGTGCTGACCCAGAACACGACAGGTTCGGCGCTCTGACACGCCGAGATGCTGACGAATGTGATTGATGCAGGCTCGACGACGGGCGGGGCTCAGAAGTTTCCCTTTGCGGCCTCCGACAAGATCAACTTGTCCAGGGTCAGGTCAGACACTGCCTTGCGCAGCCGCTCGTTCTCTTTCTGAAGGCGTTTGAGTTCTTTCAGTTGGTCGGTTCCCATCCCACCATACTGCTTTCGCCACCGGTAATACGTCTGTTCGGTGATACGAACCTGCCGAATGGCATCAATGCGCGGCATGCCTTGGCCGACAAGGACTTCAACCTGCCGCAACTTCGAGACAATTTCTTCTGGCTTGTGACGTTTCGTAGCCATGTTGATCCTCCGTTTTCCTAAACATAACGATGGACCACTTCAAAGGGGGAGGATCAAGTCGCTCATGGGCGTCCACTTCCTTTTGCATTCCCTCGATCTGACGGTCCTTCTCCGCGATCTGAAGGGCGTAACCCTTGGTGATCTCTAGAAGTTGGCGGGGATTGGCAAGGAGACCATCCACCGTGACAGGCTGTTTTGCCCTGCGCTCGCACTCTATGAAATATTGGCGGGCCTGCTTGCCCTTGTCGTTCCGCTCAACCATGGCAAGTTCTTTCGCCATGTCTAGGGAAAGAGCGTATTCCTGCCGGGGCCGACCTTTTTGGGAGTTTTCCCGAAAAGTCACGAAGTCCCGGTTTTCAACGAAACCGTATTGACTGATACGCTGCTTAATCCAGTGAGCAAACTCTTCACCACACTCCAAAAACCCGTGCAGTTCTCGTGCATCGACGGTCTGGATTAAATCGTGCCCGATATTTCCTTCAGACACGACAGGAAAGCTGGATTTTTGCTGGTCTAGGTTCAGTTCGTTTTGCATATCTAGTCTCCATCGGCGTCCGGCCACCAATCCCGGAAACGCACAGGGGTTCGCTTTCGCAAACACCGGAGCCGATGAAGCTGGGTGTCTGCGTTTCTTCTCCATTGGGTGCGGAGAAACTGGTGATTTCAGTATTTCAGGTTCGAGCGATCAGCCCGCTACGCAGCTTAGTTCAGCGCGAATAAGCAGATAATTACCGACATCGTAGAAATTGGCGCCGCTGGCGTGTAACTCGTCAGCAGCATGATTGCGCACGTTATAATCGTGACTGCCGGAAACCTTGAGAGAAAACCCCTCTCCCCGATCATCTGCGGTCAGGGTGTAACCGGCGCTTTCCATAACGCTCACATATCGCGCTACAGCCGATGCAACCGATGGCGGCACATCTGCCAGTACCGGGACCGGAGCTGCCGCCACAGCCCCCACCAACCCGAAGAATGAACGACGGTCCATGTTCATCATGCCGCCATCCTCCACTCAGCCCGCAGGCGATCAACACGAGCAAAGTCCGCAGCGCCCATCCGGGTTTTAAGTTCAATCCGGATGATTTCACCCTTGATTTCGTCCTGCCGGCTAACCGGCGCTTCCAGCTTGCCCAAACGAGCGTCCTGCCAGACATATTTCAGAGTGGCTGCAAAAGCTTCCGCTTAGGAAACACTGCCATAGGACACCGGGTACAGCTTGCGGTTCTCACGTACCCGCTTGTGTGCTTCCTTCATGATCTGTGACTTGTTCAACATTGCCTTGCCATTCGCTCCTTGTTGCCTTACAGATTTTTTGTAGGCCAACACAAAACAAAAAGAAACACAAATTTTGTAGGATAACAAATTTTATGTCCGACCAAGACCGGCGAATTGATGCAAGAACACTCAAAGCCGCGCGAGCCTTACTAGGTTGGAGCGCGGCTGACTTGTCCAATGCATCGGGAGTTCCTCAGGACACAATCCGTTCATTCGAATCCGGGCGCACCAAATCCTTCACAACACTTAATGGGGAGGCCCTTGTTTCTACCCTTGCAAAAGAAGGCGTCTCCTTCATTTGTGAATTTGACAAGGCAACAGGTCCCGGCGTTTGCTACAATCGTCTCAGCACCCGATGGCAAACACCCTCCAATACAACTGATTAGCAGTCGTTCAACAATTCTCCTTCGTTCACGGTGTTACAGCACCGTGGCCCCCGCCGGTCAGCGGGGAAGATATGGAAAGGCAAATGAACCCAACACCCAATGAGTCATGGGCATGCATTGCTCAATCCAATCAGTATTTTCTTTTGATCGCAGTTTGCGGCGCGATACTTTTATTCGCCTACATCCGGCGGACTTACCGACTGAGCTACACTGAAACTCTTTTGGCTATGGTGGGGCGAGTTCGGCTTAAATACACATGGCGACTTGCGCTTCTGCATGCCGGAGTTTTGCTCAGTCCATTTGCGCCAATTACGATACAGATTTATGCCTGCAGCAAATCGCTGACCTGACTGTTTTTATCAGTTTCACCCGTGTGCTTTCGGGCACTTATGCGTCTGGACTTCCTGCCCCCAAGCGATAGTCACCTTCCCTTCCGCAACCTCGATCATGGCTGCCTTTGGGAAAGCTTCTCTCAGCCGCTCTTTGCAGCCGTAGAAACCGGGGTCGGTATAGACGACCGGAACTCCGTTGATGGTCATTGTTCTCTCCAAAGAAAAACCCGCCACCGGTTAGGGTGACGGGTCGCAGTGAAAACGGCCCCGATTTGAGATGAGACAGCATCTCAATGGGGCCGCCTCCGGTCCCACCGAAGCCTTCCAAGACTCATTCGGCAGGCAGTCGAAAGGATGACCTCGCTTTTGTCCCCATCGTCTGCGGTGATCAATCCGCTCGTTTGGGCTTTGTACGAGGCCCGCTGAAATGGCTCCGATGTAATCCGAGGACGCGGATAAGTGACCGAAGCCATATCAGGACCGGCAGCACACTACCGGAGGGTTAAATCTGTGCGCAGGGCATCCCAATCTGCCGCTAGTATGCTATGGCCGTGTCACGGGTGTTTTGACTTCATCTCCAGACCAGCCGAAACCGGTACACCGTCCATGCCAGGGAGTTTTGCGGGTTCCAACGACCGTCTATTCGGCCCGCTGCGCAACCTCTTTATGGTCAAGCTGCAACTGCTGCCATCTTACGTGTTCTTATACCCTGTTTTTCCCGAAAGTGATGCACCAAATCTTCATCAGCACACTCAGGTAAAACGCTTGATTTACAGAACTATACAATCAACACATGAAGTCCTGTGTTAAATCTTCGATTCAGCGTTACTCTATTGATCCCGAGTTCCCGCGCAAGGCTGCTTGTCGAACGATCATGCACCCATGCAGCGACCTTGCCGACTACCGCCGTTCTCAGTTTCAGGTCTTTGATTTCAGCAAGCCATATCCACGTCTCTTCCATACGCGAGATAGCCGCTGCTGAAGGTATCGGAGTTCTGGGATCATCGGCATCGATAGGCTCAGATTCAGGCATTGCCTCAGGCCAACATGTCGTCGGTCCTTTAGGGCGTGGTCTGGTCACAGAGCGGTCCAAGACCACCTGCGCTTCGACCAGCCGTTCGATGATGAGAAATTCGAGATGTGCGACAGTCATCAGGTGTTCCTTCGGTTATATGTCCGAATAGGTTCACCTGTTAGTTTACTGTCTTTTCTTTCAATTTACCTAGGTGCAGCTACCAGAGAAAGAGTTTGTTTTCAATTTTTCGAAAGTCGATTATTCCTCGAGGACGAATAATTTTATCCAAAAGTTAGTATTTATATGCCAACAGCATAGTAATAGCGCTCTAAAATGCCATATGGGGAATATACGCAGAATGATTGACACCAATGACACCGGGGAGATGCCCTGTACCGATGCGACAGGTGGCTTGCTCTATCGCCTCGTATGGAAATGGCATTTCCTGGCGGCCTTATATGTTCTGCCTTTCATGATGATGTTGTCTTTAACCGGTGGGATTTACCTCTTTAAACCCCAGATCGAATCTTGGTTATATGCCGATGCGTTTTACGTTTCACCGGAATCTGATACGCTGTCCTATGAAGACCAAATTGCAGCTGTCGAAGTCGCTGTTGGCATTACCCGCCTACGCGGTGTGACTACCTATGACGACCCGAACCGCTCGACCAAGATCGAGTTTAACGACATACACAAAGTGCGATCTTACGCGTGGGTTAACCCCTACACAGGGGAGGTGTTGAAAGTCGCGTCCCGCGATAAGATGGCGATGCGCGTACTGCGCAAATTCCATGGTGAACTGCTTTTGGGTAGTTTCGGGACCAAATTCGTCGAAGCGGCGGCCCATTGGGCTGTGGTGATGTTCGCAACTGGCCTGTTTCTTTGGTGGCCACGGGGGCAACGGACCCTCATCAAGGCCGTGAGCCTGCCTACAGGTATCGGTCGCTCTTGGTGGCGGGAAACACATTTGTTTACAGGATTCCTAGCTACGATCTTGATTGTGCCAATCATCTTCTCTGGTCTGCCATGGACGGATGTTTGGGGCGGTAGCTTGAAATATATTCAGGAACAAACCGATACCAAGTCCAAAAGCTTGCGATTTGGTGGGTCTGCGCCCAACTCAACTACCAACGAAGGAGATACCATTACATATGCAATGGTATTTGAAGTAGCGAAGAAGCAAGGTCTGGTCGCCCCCTATGAAACCCGCCCACCAAAAAACAATGAGGCTGCTTTCTGGTTGCGCTCGGCGAGTATCGACCGGACTGAACAGACCGAATTGATCATCGATCAATACTCTGGAACGGTACTAAAGAGACACAACTTCGGCGACAATCCGGCTTTGGCGCAAACGGTGTCTTACGGGATTTCGTTCCACCAAGGGGAGCTCTACGGCTGGCTCAATATAGCACAAAACACATTTGCAGCCCTGGTAGGCGTCGTCCTGTCCGTCAGCGGATTCGCTGCTTGGTGGATGCGGAGGCCTGCGGGCAGCCTCGGGGTACCTGCCGCACCCGACGCGGCCCTGTCGAACGGTATGATCATTCTCATTATCGGTCTTGCTATTTTCTTTCCATTGATGGGAGGGACGCTCGTTTTGGCACTAGTTCTGGACTGGCTGATTTTCCGCCATCTAGGTTGGTTCCGTGCCCGCACCAACTGACTGATCAAGTGAGGGGTCACAGCTAGAGGCATGTTGTTAATTGCAAAATGCGGATATTGAATAAACGTTAAATATATATCTCATGTTGCAGTTTGATACTTGTTAAATTGAACGGAGAGTGTACGAAAACAGCCCCGGTATTGAAACGGTCACGTAACAGCCAAATAAATACGCGGTTTTGTGCAGAAACGTGCATTGTGTTGCTGCAATGGCGTACTGTTGCCCTTAAATTCCTCGGGGGTGGCTATAGCGTCCGCTGTGCCGCAATTTCAAAATTCAAATAACTTTCTAGGGTCCAGACTCAATTCTGAGACTTGAAAGAAAGTTTTTTCCGGCTAGATTATCGATATGAATACAAACCGTGCTGTTGAGATAGTAGTTGCTGCTGACGAACCAGCTCTTTTCTATGATTCCATTGCTTCCGCAGAATTGCACCTTGAATCGACTGACGTTCAGGATGGCGTATATGGCCCTGTTTTCGGCATCAAAGGTGAAGTCTACAGTATCAGAACTGCCGGGGACCGTGTAGCAATCATAGCCGATCCTTTGGGACGAACCGATGTAATTGGCCTCAAAGAGGTGCTTTCAACTTTTTTGCGCACAATTAAACCCGACATGGTTATCCCTGACTGTTTGGATACGATGTTACAATTGTGCACTCCCTACCTTGAATCTGTTTCCGTTATGCAGAAAACGCAATCATAACCAAAATGCGACGAGCATTGCCAAAGCGACTGCCGAGTGGAAGTTTCTGGCGAGCTTGTCATATCGGGTTGCGACACGGCGAAAATCTTTCAGCCTGCAAAACGCATTCTCTATCAAGTGACGATCTTTGTATCGAACCTTGTCATATTTGATTTTCCGCAGGCGGTTTGACCTGCCAGGAATGACGGGAACAATTGCCTGTTCTCTCAACCGCTTACGCAAGGCATTTGCATCATACCCCTTGTCCCCGAGTAGATATCTTGCCCCTTTAAGGTCATCCAGCAGGCGCGGTGCGACCGGACTATCTGCTTCATTACCGCGTGTAAGGGTGAAAGCAAAGGGTCGGCCAATTACGTCTGTAAGGGCGTGAATTTTGGTGGTTTGGCCGCCGCGTGAGGGTCCAATCGCCTGATTTTTTGCCCCCCTTTACCGCCATGGGCAGAACGATGAGCTTTCACATAGGTGCTGTCGATTGCAGTGCTTTTGGTAACTGCACTAGAGGTAGCAAGCACCTCCAGAAGTGCACTCCAAAAACGTTTGTAGGACCAGCGGTTGAAGCGATTGTAGACCGTAGTCGAGGGGCCATACTGTTCTGGGCAATCACACCACCGGCAACCGGTCTTCAGAACATGGATTATACCGGAAATTACCCGTCGGTCGTCCACACGGTGCGCACCACCTTTGTGACGAGGCAAAAGGGGGGCTATCCCAGCCCATTGATCGTCTGACAACCAAAATAAGTGTGACATCCAAGCCTCCAAATCACTGATATGAAACCTTGAATCTGATTTGTTAAATCTAATCAAGAGTATCAATGAGTTTTGAACCTAAAAGTATTCAATTCTGAAGGGTGAAACCGAACCTACGATTTCGAAACTACAAACACTGTGTTCCCGGAATGGCTTGAATTTCGCTTACATTGTACTTGGCGTGGATCTCAATCCCGAAACCGAAGCAATTTTGAAACTACTTCACTCGAAACCCGATAAAGTTCTTCCTCTACTCGCTTTGCTGAGTGACTAGCTTCCGAATGCCTGCGTGATTGCCGCGAAGTGCCTCTCGCATACTGTTGGCGTATTGAACAATTATCATTTAAACGGAACAGCTGACCACGGCAGCAGGAATCCAAATTTCCTCGACCGGACCCGACAGGCCGTTCTTTTCGTATTTCAGAACCTCAACGTTATCACCCGGTGAGTACCTTGGCTTGTCCGACCAATCAAACACAGCCTCTAATTCTAGAATCTCGGAAAGTCCTGCCATAACGCGCTTAGATTCAGCGAAAGACCCTCACCCTCTACTTACGTAGTTTGCTCTAGACTTCGGTACGGAACCCGAATTTTTCGGCCACGTGCTACTGGTTAATAATGCGTTTATTGATTTTGTACAGTTTTCCGCATTCGAGGGATAAACCCATGAGCAAGATCTTCGATGATAAGTGTACTTCCGGAGCCTTAGGGCATCCGCAAGCTGCGAGGGGTGCCGGACAAAAGGACAAGTTTTCCCGCTTGTTAAAAAATAATAATAATGAGGCAGGTGAGGCTAGCAAGAAGAGTGTTTGGCCCAAAGGACCCGGTCCCCAGAAGCCCGGCAAGGGCGGCTGCCAGATACCGCCCCCAGACGATTGTGGGAAGCCATCTGCGGATATCACGACGCTTGCAATTGGCGAAGAAGATGGAGGCGTCTGCCCTGGTGATCCGGGACTGAAACCTCCGACTGACATCACCACGCTTGCAATTGGCGAAGAAGACGGAGGCGTCTGCCCTGGTGATCCGGGACTGAAACCTCCTGCGGATATCACCACGGCAGCGATCGGTGAAGAAGACGGAGGCGTCTGCCCTGGTGATCCGGGACTGAAACCTCCTGCGGATATCACCACGGCAGCGATCGGTGAAGAAGACGGCGGTGTAAACCTTCCAGATCCAGGTTTGAAGCCCCCGGGAAAGATCACCACTCTGGCGTTGGGCGAAGAAGGCTGATCCCCTCCTCTCTCTGCCTACCAAAATGGGGGCGTGTCGAAGCCGGAAGTTATCAACTTTCGGCTTGACCCTTGATGCCCATATTGTGCTTTGATGCAATTTCGATCCGCGATGGTTGTCGTCGCAGGCAACGAACCGTCACTGCCGGTTGTTTGAGTTTAGTGACTTGATATTTTCATGTGAAAGGGACGGAGAGTCCAGTGTTGCTCCTTGCCGGTGGAACTGAAGATCCTCAAATTGCCCATCTCAAGAACCGAGCGGAATCGCGCGGCCTTGACCACTTGTTTCTGGATGTCGATGACTCGGAAACCGATTTTTTCTGGGATGTTCGTTCAGGACTTGTGAAAGTCCGGAATGAACCTCTCAATGTTGCAAGTGTATTTCTCCGGCAGAATGTCTTCCGTTATCTGCGTACAAAGGACGAAACTGACAGCCTCAATGCCCAGGCCTGGAAGGGGCTTTTGGATGGGTACATTTGGGCAAATTCCAGACTTCGGGTTTTCAATCGCAGGTTTGTCCTGCGCTCAAGCGTCAACAAGCCACTTGCGCTTGCATGGGCACTGGAAGCTGGCCTCGACATTCCGCGTACTCAAATTCATGTTTCCAGGCAGCGGGCTCTCGATCAGATTTCCGAACATGCGACCGTATACAAACCAGTGACTGGCGGGGGATATTGTCAGGTTCTGGGAGAGGACATTCTCTCCGCCTTTCCGACCGACAGATTGCCAAGACCCTATATCTATCAGGAACGCTTGCTTTCCCCGGAAGTCAGGATATTCCGCGTGGGCGAGAAGTTTCTGGCGTTCCGAATTGAATCCGTTGAGCTGGATTACCGGTCGGTGGACCGGGAAAAGATCGAGATCACCCAGATACCACCGCCCGCGGATCTCGTTGAACCCTTGCGAAAATTGTTGGACCGCATTGGCCTCAACTTTTCTGCCGTCGATTTCAAGACATCTTCCGATACAGGGACGCTGTGTTTTCTGGAGGCGAATTCCAACCCGATGTTCGCAGCGTTTGATCAGGTGTCAGATCACGCGCTTTGTGACGCCATGCTGGACTGGCTCACGGCTTGAAGGCAAATGGCGGAATCGGCAATCTGTGACACCTATCTGCTGAAAATAGGCCGTCGCTATTATAGAGCTGATCTGGTGAGTAAAGAGCGTCTATCGGCGGTTTCTCGAGCAAATCAAGCAGCGACATCGGCTTCGTTTTTTCTGAAGTCATTTCCTCACCTGAAACTCTAGTCGCCACTAGCTCGATTCGTAAGTGGCTTGTTTTTTGTCTTCAAGGAACAAATTAAGTCTTGTCTAATTTTAGACCGCATGCGCGGGTGTGCTATAGCTTCTATGGAAGTCTGCCTACAAGGCACTCGATAACAGGGCGCGCGGAGTTTAATCTACCCAGTCATCCATAGCGGCATCTCCTTTTGCTCAGGCGGCTCCATGATGTCCTCCAACAGATATTGGAGATATCCGGCAAGCAGCATGCGTTGTTTCGGCGGCTTTCCATCAATGCCAGGGCCTTGCTTCGCCATGGTGCGGAGTTCCGCAAGGTCGATGGCATCCAATGCATCACAGAACTCACCCAGCCGTTCCAGCCAGTTTGGGTAGCGACAGAACAGGTCGCTTATCGCCCCTATCATTGCGCTGGTCAGGTCCGATTTGTGGTTTTCGGTTTGTGTCAGAGCATATAGAACCGCCCATGTGTGGCGTTCTCCGTGGCGGTTTATCTGCCTTTGGATTAGTAGAACAGCGTTGGTCCAGCTTCCAGATACCTGCGAAATCCGATGTGGCGCGTTCGACGGCAGACATTTGATGTCGAGGCTCTTGCACAGTTGCTCTGCCTGCGTGGTGTCTTTGATCTTTTCGGCTGGCATCCCGTAACCTCCGTTTCAGATCCATGTTCTCGGCTCTTTCAGCCTTCAATTCCGCCTGCAGAAGTGTGTTTCTAGCCCGTTCAAGTGCCCATTCATCTTCGATGGTGGCGCCGGGTTTGCCGACGATTGAAATTCGAATGGACAGCTGACGCTCGGCTTCCTCGATCTGGTCTTCAAAATGCCGCGTCATAGAGGTTTCCTTGATCCATATCGTCGAGGTCGAAGAACGAGGTTCTTGGACCGTCCCAACCAATGACCGCTACACCGCCATCGCGGCCTCTACGGCGTTTGGCGCAAATGAACTGCGCTTTGTCTTTCCATTCCTCGTACTGAGATTTCAGTTTCGCACGTTCGTTGTCACCGCTGGCGTTCTTGAAAAGGACATCCTGTATCTTCTTTTGCGGACGGTGCATTAAAAGCACCCATGAGGCTTTGTTTCTGACCCCTTGCCCACCGTACGAGTCTGACAACCTCAGAGAGATATCAGGGCGGTCATTGTAAATGGTTTTGACCTGACCCAATGCGATGATAGCAACGCCATGCTTCGTGGCGAGTTTGTCGAACTTTCTGCATGAGACGATTACTTTTTCGGTGATCCCGGTTACACCGCGTTCCTCTGGCTCGACACCGTCTATAGTGTCAATGAACACGGCACCGCATCTGCCATGCTTGTGCTTGAATGCCAGGATCAGGGCTTCGATGTTCGATATCCGCATATCGTCGGTGTATTCGAAATAGGACTGGAGCCCGTGCTGTTTCATGTTGGCTGCACAGAGCTTTTCAAGATCGTCAGGGCGCAGCGTGCCGTCTTCAATATTCCTGCTATCAACACCTGTTCGTGCGATCATATCCTTGATGGCTATGTCTTCCGGCATTTCTTCATCTGAGATCGTTAGAACCGGATCCCGCAATGCGATGTGATTTGCCAATCCTCGCGCTTTAGCAGACTTCCCGTGACCTGACGGCCCAATCATTAAACCGAAATCACCGGGAACAATCCGCCCCATGATGTCATCGAGCGCTCTGATACCCCAGTCATGGCCCCGGCCAGTTCCATTGCGGAGTGTTTGGTCTTGGTCCTTGATTGCCCGCTGACCGGCCTCGTGAATGGATATGCCAACCATAGGCCGTTGAGCCGCTGCCATGTTTGCAAGGAATGCGGAACCCTCCAGCGCCAGTTCCTCTCCTGATTTCCTGCCGTCGTTGAGGTCTTTCATCAGCTTGGAGGCAAATTCACTGAGACGAAGCCTTGTGGCTTGGGCACACAAGATTTCTGCCAGCTCGTCTTGGCTTAGGTCTCCTTTCGCCTTCTGCATGCAGACTGTCAAAAAGGCAGGCAGGCCCGGAATACCAAAGGCCGAAGGATCAATTTTCACCGCTTCCCGTAAAGCTGGAACCGATAGTGTTGTCCCAGACTTGGAAAGGGCTCGGACCATGCGCTGAAAAGGGCGGGGCAATCCGCTTATTCCAAACAGATGGCTGCACCACGATTGGAGCCTGTGAAGGTGTCGAAAGCGGCTATGGAGCATGGAATATCGCAGGGCGGGAATTTCCGATCTGGCCGATGATGTCCACCTCCGGAATGAAGCGGTTCATCCCACCGTTTGAAGTCGAACGGATCGTCGGCTTTCCAGATGGTGACATCGAGTTCGACGATCACAAAAAGACATGGAGAGAGCCACCGGGTCAAAAGGCTTGGCTGAGCCTTGAAAGCCGTGTGCAGGAAGAGGGCATCGTTACCGGGATGAACCCAACCGAGTGGAACCGCACTGACCCTCTCGATAACTGGAATGACTTCTACGAACGTTTTGGAGGTGTCGCAGCATGATCGAGGGTTTCCCTGACAACGAATGCGAGTTTATCGGCCTGATCCTTCAATCACCGCCAAGTATCGCAGCCTATCAAACCCGTGTGCCGCCCGAAGCTTTCACAAACCGGCTCACACGCATGATCTGGGAAGGCATGGTGAGGCTTTCTTGATCTTCTTACCGGTTTCATCCCGGAAGTTGGTGCCGTCAGCGCTGAGATAGATGCGCCAGACCCCAATGGACCTCGCCACCACTGGCCTTCCCAGAGGTCGCAACATCAATGATCCGGACTATCCAAGGATGGTCCAGTTCAGCGGTGTTCTGTTCACCACAGATGGAACGGTACACGGTCGGGCTCAAGACTATATCCAGCAAGAAGACAAGCGCACATCCAAGAGCGCTGAGAACGTCCACGGGATCACCGACACCAAATCAAGGACGCTTGGCATCCCTGAAGCTATCGCAGTGGCTTGGTTCACCAATCGCCTCAAGGCTTCGGAGATCGTAACTGGTTGGGCTCTGCCTTTCGATCTGGACATCATCAGAGCGGCACTGATCCGGATGAACAAAGACCCACTGGCATTGATCCGACCGGGCCTGATCAAAGTCGATCTCCAAGAGCTGATGACCCCGATCATGGGAAAGCAGGCCGAAGACGGCTCCCATATGTGGCCGAAGCTCAGCGAGAGCTACGAGCACTTGTTCAGCAAGCCGGTTTCAACTGCCGGCACAGAAGCCGACGCCTGCCGGGAAATCTTCATGGAACTGCACAAGCGCGGAATGATCGAAGGAATGGAGCAAGCGGCATGACCACAGAAACCAAATGGACGGCGGGGCCTTGGGGTGTGGGCGATTTCGACGCCTATCTTTTTGGCGGAGATTGCATATCCGACGGTCTTACAGTTGGTCCGGCGCAATTAGACGCGGCTGATTACGGTGCGGCGTTAGGCTTTCGCGCATCCGGCAACGTGCGGGCGCTCATGCGTGCCGATGCATACCTAATCTCAGCCGCGCCGGAACTGTATGACTTCGGTTATGCAGCCCTCAATGAGGTCAAAGCCGTACTTGCCGATCTCACGGAACATGGCGACGGTGTTGATTTCGTTCGTAAGGATATCCGACGCCTCAGCAAGATTGTCTCCGATGGAGAAACCGCCCTGTCCAAAGCACGGGGGGAAGCACAATGAGAGTTCGCGACACCCTCTTCACCGGCTCCATGGTTATCGGACTTCTGGAGGACAGGAAGAGACAAACGCGCAGGGTGATGAACAAGCTCTTGCGCTTCGGTCCTATCACAGAGTTCGGCCCCTCGGACACGCGTGGTTATGACTGGCACTTCCGCGACAGGGAAATGCGCTGGCATGATCTCCGACATGACAAGCTACTCAAGGTGCTGCCCTATCAGGTTGGCGACCTCCTCTATGTCCGTGAAGCTTGGAAGACCTTTGTCAGCCTAGACAAGGTGAAGCCAAGCGAGCTGCTGAACGATAAACGTGGCGCAGGGATTCTGTATCTCGCAGACAATGCAGGTCTGTCACTCTCAGCGAACGGCGAACGCCACGAAAGCCAAGTAAGAGAAGACCTGAATGCTTTTGGTCGTTTGCGTCCCGGCATGCACATGCCCCGTTGGGCGTCTCGGATCACCCTGAAGGTGACAGATGTCAGGGTGCAACGTTTGCAGGAAATCAGCGAAAAAGACGCAAAGGCAGAGGGCGTTTGTGCATGGGTGGAAAGTCAGGCCAAATACCCTTGGGGTGATATCTCCGATCCACTACGCCACCTAATGGTCAAAAATACCTTTGGGAATGCGAAAACCGCTTTCAATTGCCTGTGGGACAGTCTCAATGGCGACCGCGACGCCGGTATCTACGCTTGGGATGCCAACCCTTGGGTGGTCGCAGTCTCGTTTGAGGTCATCAAGGCCAATGTCGACACCGTACTGAGCGAGGTGGCGGCATGATTGATGTGATCACAATTGGCTTGGCTCTTTGCGGGTGTCAGCTCCTTCTGACATCTTTTCTCGTAGAATCACGGGAATGGTGGGGCAAACTTCTACTCAATTTCAATTCCGCACTGCTTGCGTTTTTGTCTACCCATCTTGCATTCGCTCGATTCATGGGGTGGCCGATATGATCACGCTCCTCAAGTACGCCATTCCATTCGCCGCTCTCGGAGCCTGTGCCTTCATCGGACTAAGTGCAGCCGCGGCCAATTCGGAAACCTCCAATGATCCAAGGAACATCGCAAGCACCGTTTTAAAATTTCTGGCTCATGTCATCACCCATGGGAGGAATGCATAATGTACGTAATCTTCGACCTCGACGGAACGCTCTGCGACATCTCGCACCGTCTGTTTTGGATCACTGGCGACACAAAGAACTGGGATGCGTTCTACAACTGTTGTGTTGATGACACCCCGAAATGGGAAATCCTGCATGTCATGGACGGACTTGTGTCAGGCGGTCATCGTGTCGAAATCTGGACCGGGCGTTCCGAGCGTGTTCGTGAGGAAAGCGTGGATTGGCTGGATCGCCATGGTGGCTTCGGAAAATACCTGCGGTTCATGAGAGCGGTAGACGACCGTCGCCCAGACGTTGACCTAAAACGCCACATGCTCATGACCGAACGCGCCAGAGGCAACTTCCCTACCCTAGTTTTCGAAGACCGTCAGCGCGTTGTCGATATGTGGCGGGCAGAGGGTTTGACCTGCTGTCAGGTAGCTGCCTGGGAGGAACACTGATGCGCAAGATCGAAAACCCATTTGGTGGCCGATCAATCGACGAGTGGATCGGAGACACCCCGGATAGCCGCGTCCCAGATCGGGTCCGAGATCGTGTCTTCACTCGCCACAAGGGCATTTGCCACATCTCCGGCACCAAGATCAGAGCCGGTGACGCATGGGAGCTGGAGCACATCACACCGCTTGCTTTGGGCGGAGAGAACCGAGAATCTAATTTAGCCCCTGCCCTTGTCGAAGCCCACAAGGAGAAGACCAGCAGCGAGAAGGCTCAGATCGCTAAAGCCGACCGGATCAGACGGAAGCACCAGGGGACTTGGCCCGCCTCCAGAGCGAAAATCAAGAGCCGTGGTTTTGCCAGAACACGGGATGTCTGAACCAAGAAAACGATAGGTTTTCTGCCGTTTTGAGAACTGAGCAGAACAGGCGAAAATCAGAAACAACAAATACTGTGCAGGTGCAAATAATGGCTGAGAACAGCAACATCGAATGGTGCCACCACACTTATAATCCATGGATTGGTTGTTCCAAGGTCAGTCCCGCCTGTGACCACTGCTATGCGGAGACCCAGAACAACCACCGAAAATGGGCGGAAGGCTGGGGACCGCATGCCGCGCGGAAGCGGACGAAGACCCGATCCAACCTGCAGAAATGGGACAAGAAGGCGAATGAACTTGGTGTTCGGTACCGGGTCTTCTGTGCCAGCCTTGCGGACATTGGTGACAACCACAGATCAATTGATCCGATTTGGCGCCGTCAACTGGTTGGGGATATTCGACAGTACACCAATCTGGATATCCTGCTGCTAACCAAGCGCCCTCAGAACATCCCGACCCTGTACCCGGACCTTATGGAGGATTGGCCTTCGAATGCTTGGATCGGGACAACGGTTGAGAACCAGGTGGAAGCGGATCGGCGGATACCTCGTTTGTTGAAGCTTCCAGCACCCGTGCGTTTTGCGTCGGTTGAGCCCCTGCTTGGCCCTGTAGATTTAACTTCGCTTCCCTATGGGATGCCGATTGGCAATGCGCCAAGCTATCAGGACGCTTTGCGCGGCAAGATCTGGATGCAAGAGGGTTCTGTGACCTGGCCGACAGACAGCCGCGCTACGGTGAATGGCCGTACCTATGTTGACCCGCAAGCCTGGCTCACATGGGTCCTTGCCCTAATCGCCGGCCACAAGATCACACGTCTCGACGAGCTCCTCCCATGGCGTTACGCTACTGAAGCAGCGTAACAGCCACCGCCTAAACGAAACAGGGCGGGATAAGCGGACGGGCACGTGACAAGTTCACTATGGTTTCTTTTAGCGGGAGTATCTGTGCTGAGCCTAGCAGTAGTTGATGTCGTATGGATTGCCCTAGCTTCACGCGCTCGCGCTCTTCTAAAAACGCTTCGTGCGATGCGGATCGTTAATCGGTGTGGAGCTGTGTTTCTTGCCGGAGCTGCCGGAGCAATCGCCCTACGCAACCAAGGCTGAAGATGCTTACCTTTTAAGGTCAGAGATCGAAGCGGCCATGCTCGGTATTTTTCTTCAGCAAGCCAGCAGGGAACACACGACCGTTCATAGCCCCCCAAACGCCAGGTTCTAAAAGCTGTGCGGCTATAACCGCGCTGCCGAGATTGAAGCCTCCGTCTGACGCTGAGAGGGAAAACGGTCGCATTGCACCCGTGAGGACAACAGTTTTGCCTGGAAGTTGGCCTTCCAGAAACCGAGCTGTCACATCCATTGTCCCTGTTCCATGCGTGATGACCAAAGCGTCTTCAGCACTGCTGGCGGCGGCTTGAAGGATGGCTTGTCGATCTGCATCGTCGAAATAAAGGCTGTCCTTCATCAATAGAACTTCAACAACCGGAAAGTAGCAGCGACCAAGTTCCAGAATCTGAGAAAGGTGACTTTCGCCGTTGCTATCAAAGCTCAAAGCCTCGGTTTGCATGTTATGAACTTTGTCGATTGTGCCACCTGTGGCGATGATCCGAAGGTCTTTCATTTAGCGTCCACCAGATCAAGGATGGTTTGCGCCACATAAAGGTCTTGGACAGATAGCCCGGAACTGTCGAACACGGTTATGTCTTCGGGTGTCGTTCGTCCGTTCGTTTTGCCCGACAGAACCTCGCCAATCGCCGTAAGCTCTGTAGAATCTAGCGCATTTTGAAACTCACCGATCTGTCTGGATTGCGCGGGCAGATCGCAGAACAGATGGGCACGCTGAAAGAGTTCTGGCGGTAATTCTTGTTTCCCTGTCGAATCTGATCCCATGGACGCAACGTGCGTACCTGGCTGCACCCATGCAGCGTCGAACAATGGCGCATTTGCTGGCGTCACGGTGACGATCATATCTGCTGCGTGGCACGCCTCTTCGGCCTCCATCAATTCAGCGAGAATGCCTTCTTCATTGAGTGCAGAGACGAACTGAGCGCCTTTGTCTGGATTTCTGGTCACCACCAACACTCGCTTTAGATCGCGGATACGTGCGAGCGCTCTGACCTCGTATTCGGCCTGATGACCTGCCCCAAACACGGCGAGCGTTTGAGCACCTGCCCGTGCAAGAACATCGGCTGCGACAGCATTGGCCGCGGCTGTTCGGTAAGCGTTGAGCTTTCCCGCCTCCACCGCAGCTCCTATGCGCCCGCAACTCTGATCAAACAACAAAATGATCGAGTTGTGACGCGGCACGCCAAGCGCATCATTGCCAGGCCAGTAGGAACCGACTTTGAGGCCTGCCAATTCAGCGACGGCAGAGGACTTGATAGCATAGCTATTGGTGGGTTCGCTCCCATGCGCCAGAACCACGGGAAATATCGTGGCACTTTCGCTTGCAGCGATAAGAGCTGATTTAACAGCCTTGTACGCTATTTCATGGGACGTAAGCTTGGCTGAGACTTCTTCGGGGATGTAACGCATGGATATTTCTCCTACCAACCACCAAACCGTGGCCAGGCATGCAAGCCGGCCTCTTGATCTGCGGGAATGACATTGTATTGAGTGAATTGAGCGGCCATGGCACAGGCATGGTTGGGCAAGATGCGAAGACGAGTGCCTAACGGAAGGGCTTGAAGCTGACCTTTACTACCTGGCCTGAGCGCAATGATCCCGTGTTCCTGATTTGCTTTGATGACAATAAGGTCTGGGATCACCTGCCCGGCTTCGTCACAGACAACGCCGTAACCCTGGTCGAGACGTTGATTTGATGTGCCACGATCTTGCGATAACGCCATCCAACCCGCATCGACAATGATCCATCCCTTCTCTCGTTGGTGGCCGATAACGGTTGTCAGAACGGAAAGAGCGATGTTGTCAAGATCGCAAACACCAATGCCAGCTTGAACTAGGTCGAAGAACGCATAGACACCTGCGCGGACTTCAGTCACACCGTCCAGGTTACGGGCAGAATGTGCTGTTGGCGTTGATCCGATGCTGACAACAGGGCTAGGCATGCCTGCATCCCGCAACGCTTTAGCGGATTGAACAGCAGCATCACGTTCCCGGTCGGCAAACATCTTATGACCGTGACGGCCTTCGATTTCATAGCTTTCACCTGCGTGCGTAAGAACACCGCGAAGCTCTGCAGCCCCTTCATCCAAAACGCGACCGATCTCAAGCAAGATTGGATCGCCGGGTGCAACACCGCTGCGGTGCCCGTCACAATCCAACTCAATAAGGGCTGGAATAGCCAAGCCGAGGCGAGCGGAAGCATCTGCAACGGCTTGGGCTTGAGCAACACTATCGAGAATGACAGCAAGATCGCAGCCCTTTGACCGAATGTCCGCCACTCGGTCGAGCTTCTGAGGCGTGATCCCTACGGCATAGATCACGTCCTTGATCCCCGCTCCTGCAAAAACTTCTGCTTCTATGAGAGTGGAAACTGTGGCCGGACCAGTACCATCCGTCAGTAAACGGCGCGCAACCTCTATAGATTTAACTGTTTTAAGATGGGGGCGCAAAGAAACGCCCAGACTGTCTACTTGGCTCGCAAGACGTCGGATATTCCGCATCATCTTGGCTTCATCAAGAATGAGTGCAGGCGTCTGCAAATTTTTGAGTTGGAATTCTTCGAATGACATTGCAGCTCCTGCACGTAATATTAGACTTTTAGCAGTTTTCTAAGTCAGTTTCTATTAACACTAACTGCATTTTGAATTAAGTTGGCCTTAATGCTGGAAACACCTGATCTGAAATTTTTCACGACATTGGCTGCGGCGGCGTCATTAGCTGCGGCAGCACGTGAATTAGGAGTTACACCGTCTGCGGTGTCTCAACGCCTGGCTCAAATTGAAGCGCGGCTTGGGCTTCGTTTGATTGAGAGAGGTCGTGGGCCACTTGTATTGACCGCTGATGGTGACAGGCTCGCCCGCCGAGCTAAGATGGTTCTTACCGATCTCTCACGACTTAACGATGAGCTTGTTGCTTCACGCGGGGACGTGGCAGGTCCGCTTCGTATCATCGCGCCCTTTGGTTTTGGCCGCATCCACATTGCGCCAATCATCGGAAAGTTCGCTCAAGAGTATCCAGAAATAACGCCAGACCTAGTATTGAGCGATGACCCTTACGGTGCGGCAGCGTCGGACAATTGGGATATCATCATACATATCGGCCAACTTGCTGATTCAACCTTGGTTCAGCGGAAGCTGGCGTCAAATAAACGCTTCCTTTGCGCTTCGCCGGACTATCTCAGAGCGCACGGAGAACCCGCTCACCCTGATGAGCTTCATAAGCACGCTTGCGGTGTTATTCGCGAAGATCAAGCCGATGTAACAATGTGGGGTTTTACAGACCCAGAAGGCTCTCGACATTCAATCCGTATCCGCCCAGCCTTCACGAGTAATGATGGTGAAGTGGTCAAGGCCTGGGCATGTCAGGGTTTAGGAATTGTGATGCGTTCTGAATGGAATGTAGCCGCTGAGTTGAGGGACGGCAGATTGCGGCAAGCTCTTAAGAAGTTTGCCCTTCCTGATGCTGATATTGTCATGCTTCTTAGTCCAAAGACGCTCAGAACTGAGCGTATTAAACGCTTGGTGGAAAGGCTCGTTGAAGGGGTACCTCAAAAGATCTGATAGTTTTCTATCGCCGGATTGCAGCTCTGTTGAGAGATGCGGGTTCCGGCACAGGTTCGTTTTGTGTCGGTTGAGCCACTGCTCAGCCCTGTCAATCTGATCTCGAATTTTGGAGGCACTCTGTGGATGGGTGGTCAACGCGGCTGTGTTGGCAATAATCAACACAATGGTAGAGTTGGAGATGTAGTCCACGGTCTTGTGCACGCGACTGATCCGAGGATGCCTCATCATCACCATGATGACAGATGTAAACCAGGGTTGGATTGGGTCATAGTCGGCGGCGAAACCGGCAAAGGTGCCAGACCGATGCACCCTGGCTGGGTCCGGTCAATCCGGGACCAATGCGCCGCCGCTGGTGTTCCGTTTTTCTTCAAACAATGGTGCGATTGGCTACCGTGGGAACCGGAATATGGTCCCTGCTGGAAATCGCAAAACGGCAAGTCCGAAGACCGACACGTCTTATTCCCCTCCGACATAGATAACGATCCCAAATGGAACGATGGCCTTTCATTCATCAATGAAGGACTGGACCACGCTGCGTTTCAGAAGGTCGGAAAGAAGACGGCCGGCAGAATGCTCGATGGTGTCATTCATGACGGCTATCCGCTGTCGTTCGCAGCGTAGTCAGAAAGGTTCGATAGATGCCGCGCGACCCGCAACAGTAGAGGCCCGATAGATGATTTCTACGAAGGTAAATCGAAATTCTTCATATTCAGTAACATCTTACAACTTGCATTAAATGCGCTCCAAAATACGAGAACAAAGAGAACACAGAGATAGAACAGGTGGCCTAGACATGCACGAAGTTACGATAATCAAAAGTCAGATCGAAGCCTAACCAATGACCGAGATCATCATCCATCACGGCGCCAGTGAAGCCCTGCAGAAGCTTTCCGTTCTGGAAGCAGCAGGTAACGGCGAAATGCTGTCCTCAGAACAAGAACAGCTGTTGCTCAAGATGATGGATGACTACCGACCTCTGATCCGGCTGAGCAATCTGGAACCTGTCAGACGATCAGACATCATCGAAATGATCGAGGTCTTGAGGCAGGAAGCCCGATTCATGGTTGGGAGCAGGCAACGCCGCGCCATCATCGCATTGAACAAGGTCAGAGCCAGAGGCTTTGACCGGATCGACTTAAACCGATTTCGAGAAGATCAAAACGCCGAGGAATGGGAAGAAAACGCAAGCCCGGAACTTGACGAAGAAACGATACACCAAGCGTTGACAGGATAGGAACCAGTGTCACCTCGCCCGATTCTCGTAAACCAGAAGGAAGCAGCGGCCATGCTCGGCATGTGCGTAAAAACCTTCGTGCGTTTACGGAACCGGGATTTCCGACTTATGCCCGCTGTTATCCCATAAACCGATATGGAGCGATATTTGGTCTCAGACCTTGAGGCTTGGGCACAATCAGTAAAATATCCGGCGAGCCAAGATAATGGCGCCGGAGGCATGTGGGATGACGAAAGTGCGGCTTAAGGGGCTATCGATATATCAACGCCGCGGCAAGTGGTATGTATATTACCGCGCCAATCGGCATGCATTGGTGCAAGGCTTTGACGGCACGAGGGAAGAGCTGGACAAGCATTTGGCCTCCCCGGCTATCCTGAAACTGTATTCCGAAATTGCGGACCGTCCAAAGAACAAAGGATTTGGCACCCTTGGCGGTTTGTTTGAGTTCTACAAAACCAAAGAACGCTGGAAGAAGCTCGCACCGAGGACGAAAGCCGATTATCAGAAAGTGATTGATTGGCTGGAAGAGCGAAACCGCTTGAAGACACCAGTCATTGTCATTCGTCCGGCGGATATCGCCATGACACGTGACAAGGCCGCACAAGACAAATTTCCGAAGTTCTCGAATGAAACCCTGGCACTCCTATCCGCCGCGTTCTCAACCGGTGTCGAATATGGATATGCCGGACTGAAGACGAATTCGGTTCTTGGGATAAGACGCCTGCACAAAAACTCAAAGGCTGCGAACCGCAGATGGACGATTGAGGAGTGGAACCGGGTCTGGTCAGTAACACCAGATCATTTGAAGATGGTTCTAGGGCTCGCGCGGTGGACAGGTGCCCGAGGTCAAGACATCGCCGTGTTGCGATGGGACCACCTCGAACGACAAGGCGAGACGTACACTTTCCTTGAGTACATCGCCAAGAAAAATCAGGCGGAGTGTGTTGTCGAAATCCCTGCCAGCCTGAACGCGCTTCTACAGTCAGAAACGCGCTTGACTCTGACAATCTGCAAGAACTCGAAGGGACGCCCCTATCCATCGGAAAACGCGATGCGAAAGGTTTGGCAGGAGTTCAAAGCAAGTGCTGAGTTCAAAGAAGCTTGCCCCAGCGGCCAAGATCTGACTTTGCATGGCTTGCGGGTGACCTATGCCAGTGAACTTCGAGAGAAGGACTTCACAGACGAAGAGATCGCGCGAGCGATTGGTGATAAATCCACAGCTATGGGCAAGCACTATGGGCGGGGTGCAGATGCGCGGAAATTTGCGCGGAAAGTCAGGGAAGCTATGGACCGCTGAGAACGTCAGATGAACAGAATTTGCCTAACACATCGGATCAAATTGCCTAACATCTGAAATCTGCTCTTGACCAAATCTGCCAAGTCGTTGATAAGCCTGATCTCACACCACATCGGGGCCCTGTGGCGGAGTGGTGACGCAGCGGATTGCAAATCCGTGTACACCGGTTCGATTCCGGTCGGGGCCTCCATCTTCTTCCATTCAGTTCTTGTTCTCACGCTTTTGTCCCTGCCCTTTGGACAGGCTGGCATGCGAGCGCGCATGGAAGAAGGTTCGGTCGCCCGTCATGACCAAAGCAAACTCATCAATCTCCCCAATCACAGCGTCAGTTGCCCGTGCAAGGCCTGATTTGGGCCGCATCGTTCGTCGAGCCTCGACAAGAATCGCCCGCGCTTCCCGCAGCTTTGCCATGACTTGCTCTTGATCGAAATCCAGCGGTGTTCGCGTTCGTCGTGGTGCGGTCATGGACATAAGGCTCCAGCACAGGTGATATGTTCTTATTTTGTTCTTTTTGAAGTTAGCATGATGAACTGTCAAGGCAAACGATGGTCGAGTTCTGACACTTGCCCAGCGCGGCAAACAAATTCGTCGCCTTCGTAAAAACCCTTGCCGCACATAGCCCACCCCGGATACGCATTTTCCATTAGGACACAAAACGCGGGTGATGTGCGCGCATGTTTGGATTGAAAACGGGGAAACAAATGCAACACGGTGGAGACCTTTCTGCAGCCATGGAGCGTTTTGGCGGTGCGCCGGACGGCTGGCTGGACCTTTCCACCGGAATCAACCCCCACGCCTATCCCCTACCCGATCTGTCTTCGCCAGACATTTGGGCCCGCTTGCCGGGACAAGCCGAAATGGATCATCTGTTGACACAGGCGCGGCAGGTTTACCGGGTTCCGGACCATCTTGGGTTGGTAGCTGCGGGCGGTACACAGGCGTTGATTTCCTTGTTGCCGCATGTTTTGCCCGAAGGCGACGTTGCCTTGGCCGTTCCAACCTATCCAAGTCATGCACACGCTTGGTCTCGTGCAGGTCGAACACCTTCCGAACTGTCCAGCGTCTACGCTTTGCCGGCCGATGCGCGCATCGTCATTGTCGTGAATCCGAACAACCCAGACGGACGACTGGTGGATGTGAAAAGCCTGCTTGAGATTGCACGCACGCTGAAAGACCGTGGTGGCTATTTGGTTCTCGACGAAGCCTTTGCAGAAGTGATCCCCGGCTCCAGCATTCTTCCACATATCACCGATGAGCCCATCGTGGTTTTGCGTTCGTTTGGAAAGTTTTTTGGACTTGCCGGTCTCCGACTTGGTTTTCTGGCAGGCCCAAAAGAGATTACCTCGCAGGTTTCGGCCAATCTGGACAGCTGGTGCGTTTCCGGCCCAGCGCTTCTTGTGGGTACAGCTGCACTGGCAGACACGGCATGGCAAACCTCAATGGCGCGCCAACTCTCTGATGAAATGGCCGATCTGACAATCTGTCTGGCTGAAAACATGCTGACGGTTTTTGGCGGTACGCCTCTCTATGCACTGGCAGCAACGCGAGATGCGGCTGGGCTTCACACTGCATTGGCCCACCAGCATATCTGGACGCGCATCTTTGACTATGCGCCCACCTGGATCCGGATCGGATTACCGGGTTCAAAAGAGAATATGGAGCGTTTGTCAACCGCTCTTGCGCAAGCCCTGAAAGCTGCTTAACCAGAGCGAATGCTATTTGATACACATGCACTTTGGCTTCTGCTTGCCGTGCTTTTTCTGGATGCGGTAATCGGTGACCCGGATTGGCTTTGGCGTCGGTTACCGCACCCAATTGTCGGGATCGGCAAAATCGTTTCCCGTCTGGACGCTGCCCTAAACCGGGCCGACTTGCCCAGCGCTCGCAAGCGTGCCCATGGGGTACTGGCGTTGATTGTTCTCGTTATTATGGGGTTTGGGTCCGGGTATGGGCTTCAAACCCTTTTTACCGCCCTGCCCTTTGGCGAAGTATTGCTGGTCGTTGTCGCTGCAATTTTCATTGCGCAAAAAAGCCTTTCCGATCATGTATTAGCTGTTTACTCCGCCTTACGCGACACGGGTCTAGTGGACGGGCGTAAAGCTGTGTCGATGATTGTCGGGCGTGACCCAAACCAGCTGGATGAAGCTGGCGTTTCCCGCGCAGCAATAGAATCGTGTGCAGAAAACTTCTCCGATGGGATTGTCGCGCCTGTCTTCTGGTTTGCCGTTTTGGGCCTACCTGGTCTTCTGGCCTATAAGGCCATCAATACAGCTGACAGTATGATCGGCCACAAGAACGAGACTTACGGCGACTTTGGATGGGCTTCGGCGCGGTTTGATGATCTGGTCAATCTGCCTGCGTCCCGGCTTTCAGGCCTCTTCATTGCGCTCGCTGCCCCCATCGTCAAAGGCTCTGTTTTCACGAGCCTGAAAAGCATTGCGAAAGATGCAAGCAAACACCGGTCTCCCAATGCAGGTTGGCCGGAGGCTGCAATGGCAGGCGCTCTTGGAATTGCGCTCGCCGGTCCCCGGGCCTATGCGGGCTATTCGGTAGACGAACCTTATCTCAACGAGACCGGCCGCAAAAACGCGTCAACCAATGACATTCGGCGCGCTGTTTTGGTCGTCTGGGGTGCATGGGGTGTGATGACTGTTTTCGTGACCGTGCTAGCGATTGGCAGCTGAAAGCACCGGGGGTCATGGATTCCCCCGGTACTTTGTGTTCATTGTTCAGGACTTTCCGGCAATCAGGTGATCCATGTAATCCTCCATGGTGATTTCACCTCCTGCCGACTGCGTTCGTTCGCGGTCCTCGGCCCCAAGAGAGCCCTGGACAAAGTCTATCCGCTTCCAGCTCGGATGGGGTTGATCTCCGCAAGCGTCAGGAACATAGGGACTGGCTTCCACGCGGTTGTAGCGATGAACATAGCGGGCACAGTTCAGGAAGCAGTGTTCTACCTCTACTTCCACAACAGCAAATGCTCCCGGGTAAAGATCCAGCTCGGGCCCTTGCCGCACCAGACGTGCTTCGCCTTGTACCCGCACCCTGTTTGGCGTTTCAAAGTCAATGAACAACATGCCGACCTTGCCTGTATCGGCGATGTTTCCAAGGCTCTTGAACATCCCGTTGCCATCGTAGGCAGGAAAGAGCAGCGTCTTTGGGCCTCTCACATGAACAATGCCGACAGGGCCTCCTTTGTAGCTGACGGTCGGACGGCCCACGCCGTCGACTGTTGAGAGAAAGAAGAAATCGCGGCTTTCGATAAAAGCTTGAGCGGGACCTTCAACGACGTCCCAGACAATTGCCTGCTCCACCGTGTCCGCCAGTTTTCTTGTTCCAAACTGCTCCTGCAACGAGCGTTGGGAGGTCGTGTAGAAAGACATCACAAGGCCTCCTCAAGCTGATCAACCGACCGTTCCTCTGCAGGCCCGGCAAAGGCTTCCAGAACGAGCCGAGTTACATCGGGGCGAAAATAATGTCCGGCAGGATCGGCAAAGACCTTCGCTCCCTCGATCATGGCGAGGTCGATCTCAGCTATTGCCAATCCTTCTTCCGTATCGGGGATCGGGTCGGTCAGCCGATAACCGTCAGGGCCAAAGACTGCGGCAGACCCACCTCCGGCAAAGACGATATTCCGCAGGTCCGGATTGCCCATAGTGATAGCCTCTAGGCTTTCCTCCGAAATCACCGAATTGGGAGCAATCACGAAGCAGCCGCCTTGCATGGCATAGCTCTGGCTTTCTGCCATGTTTGCCTCGGCTGAAAGCGCATAGGCCTGCCGCATGCCCTTGAACATGCCGAAGGACGGCCAGCAGGCAACATGTATCTCTTCGCCCAGCTGATACATGCCCTGACGATTGACTGGCTGGATGTTTTCCCAACAGCACAGACCGCCAACCTTACCAAAAGGCGTATCCACAACCTTGATATCCGTTGCAGGGCCCTCGCCCCACACGGTGCGCTCCATGTGGGTGGGTCTCAGTTTTCTGCGTGACAGGACGATCTCGCCCCGATCATCTACGAGGGCTTGCGAACAATAGATGCTGCCCCGGTCCCGCTCTGCAAAGCCCATCATGACCCACATCCGGTTAGTTCTCGCTGCCTCGCATATCGCGGCCATTTCAGGACCATCGAGTGTAATTGCATTCACCCGGTGCTTCATGACCACATCCATGGCGACCATTGGCGCCTGAAGCCAGATCGTGAACGGGTATCCCGGTAGCCAGACTTCTCCGAACGCGACCAGCTGTACGCCCTTGCCAGCTGCGTCCTCGATGATCGTCAGTGTTTTTTCAAGCGTGCCTTTGGCATCCATCCACACAGGTGCGGCCTGAACAGCTGCAACTTTCACCATGTCTTCCTCCCTGTTTGAAAACAGATGGAAGAATGAGAGGTCGCAGGTCGGTGCAGAAGTCCCCGAACGGGGACCATTGACGGCGGAATACGGCTAAGCCACTTCAAGATCCTGCCGCCAGCGGGCAGCCATTGCGCCGCGGCTGGTTGTACCGAATATCCTGTTCAGGGCTTTCAGATGTTTGCGTACGGCGGCTTCCCCGGTGTGCAGCTCTTCGGCAATTTCACGATTGGAAAGTCCGGCCGAGGCTAGCCGCGCAACTTCGTTCTGGCGAGACGTCAAGGCATGATGCTGTTTCGGCAGTCGAATGAGGGCGGTGGAAAGCGCCGATGCCTGAATGCTCAGTTCCGCTATCCCCCGAAAGGACAATTTGGCCTTTGTGGTCCGCGTAAGCGCACCAAGGTAAAGCACGCCCGAGAGACGCGAAGAATCGTAAAGCGGCAGTGCGGCAAAACCTGTCAGACCGAATTCGCCCGACACCCGTCTGAAAAGAATGCTCTTTTCCCAACGGTCGCCGAGCAGCGTTTCTGTGGAGGATGGCAGACCGGTCTCCAGAAGGTCCGCAAGCACCGGATCGACCGGAATACCGCTGATTTCGTACCGGCGCACAAACTGGTCGGGCATTCCACGAATGACACCGCAATCAAACTTACGGTCTGCCGTGAACCGATAGAGGCCCACGCTGTCCATGCCGGAGTTCTGCAGAGCGGAATCGGCCAGCATTTCAAACTCGGAACGCATGTCTTTTGGAGGAGCAAGCATGGTGTATCGCCCTCACAGCCGTTTGCATGTGCTCTCAAGCGGATCACCTTTGAGCAACTCAACATTAGCTGAATAAGTTTCGTAAGGGTAGAACCAGATTGAAAACCACCTTGCTACCGATAATATGGAGTTAAGTCGCCTAATTACACGCGCTTCATGCGCGTCAATTTGCGATTCAGGTGGCGTTCGCGCAGGAAGACGATGAGTCCGCCTGCCAAGATGAGCAGCATGCCCAGCCCTGCAACGCTGTCCGGCCATTCCCCCCAGAACATCCAGCCAAACAAGACAGCGATTGGCAGGCCCAGATACTCAAACGGAGCAACAACAGCCACATCAGCTGAGCTGTATGCCTTGCTAAAAGAATATGCCCCAACACCCGAGCATATCCCCAGCAGCAAAAACAGGTAGATATCGTTGCCCTCAGGCCAGATCCACGCCCGCAGAACAAAGTGAAGGCTCGGATTGTCCAACCCTTCCGCATACCGCCCGTCTCCAGCAACCAAAAAGAAGCCGAGGGATACAAACAGAAAGATGATCTGCAGATAAACGGTCATGACAGACGCCTTCACCGTCATCCCGAGTTTGCGTGTCACGATCTGCCGAGCCGCATAACAGGCAGCCGCCAGAACTGGCAACAAAAGCACAAGGTGACCGCCTTCAACAGGCTCACCCTCCCAAGGCCGCAACATAACGATGACCCCGGCAAATCCGATCAGCACCGCACTCAAACGAAACAGCCCTACTCGCTCCTTCAGAAATGGCACGGACAAGACGGTTATCATCAATGGGGCGGCGAAAAAGAGCGCTGTTGCCTCAGCCAATGGAAGCGCGGCAAGCCCCATGAAAAACAGAATATTGGCAACAACCAGAAAGCCGCCTTGCAGGAACAAGAGCCCATATCGTTTGGCGCGTAACTGTGTAAAGCCACCTTCCAGATGCACGAACCACAACACGATGGGCAAGCCGATTAAGGATCGGAAAAACACCATCTCATGCAAGGGATAACCGCCGGACAGCTTTTTGATCAGCATGTCGTTCACTGAAATCACCAAAACGGCGATCAACATGAAGCCAATGCCAACGGATACCGAGTTCTGTGCAGGGCTGGTCGCGGACTGTGTCATTCTTCTCGCTTACGCCCGTTTCAAAACCGCGTCCAAGCAAAATAATTGATGAAACTCATTCAAGAGCTTGAATGGGCAATATTCAAAACCGCATCAATATCAAGCGCGTTTTCCAGATGGTCGGCCAGATCATCGAGCACGGCATCAATGCGCGCTTCATAAGCCAGCTCTGACACATCGCCAAAGCCGGATAAATAGACCTTCCGGAAGCTGTCATCAGTGAACAGGCCATGGAGATAGGTACCGATCACTCGGCCATCAGCCGATGTAGCCCCATCGAGTTTGGGACGGCCGGTCTCATCGCGCAAATGAAAGGCAGGGCGTGCGCAATCCAATCCCTCGGTCTGACCAATGTGGATCTCATATCCCTTGACTGGCGCACCGCTGGCCAGATGCTTGCCGCTGGTTTCAACCAAGGATTTATTCGGCGTGAGGACCGTGTCGACCGCGAGAAACCCGAGCCCCTCAATGGTTCCCGCTTCTCCTTCAATGCCATCTGGGTCAGAGATTGTTTGGCCCAACATCTGATAGCCACCGCATATTCCGATAATATGCCCGCCGCGCCGGTAATGGGCCTTCAGATCAATGTCCCACCCCTGTTTGCGGAAAAACTTCAGATCACCAATTGTAGACTTTGAGCCGGGCAACAACACGAGGTCTGCATCAAGCGGCAGAGGTGTGCCGGACTGAACAAGTTCAAGCGTCACACCCGGTTCCATGCGCAGCGGGTCCAGATCGTCGAAATTGGCAATTCGGGAAATTACCGGCACGACAATCTTGATCGCGCCATTGCCATCCCCCTTGGCCAGATCGAGCGCATCTTCTGCTGGCAGTTTGCCCGCATCTGCAAACCAAGGTACGACACCCAGTCCTTGCCAGCCTGTGCGGCTTTCAATCTCCCGCATCCCGTCGTCGAAAAGGGACACATCGCCCCGAAAGCGATTGATGAAAAACGCCTTGATCCGTGCCTGCTCGTCCGACTCCAGAACAGCATGTGTTCCGACGACAGACGCAATTACGCCGCCGCGATCAATGTCGCCGCACAAGATCACGGGAAGATTGGCTATCTCTGCAAAACCCATATTCGCAATGTCGCCCGCCCTAAGGTTGATTTCCGCCGGACTTCCCGCCCCTTCCACAAGCACCAGATCAGCTTCTGCCCGTAGCTTTTCAAAACTCTCCAACACCTTTGGCAGCAATTCAGCCTTGTGCTTGCCGTACTCCCGCGCACGCATGGTGCCAAAGCGCTTTCCCTGAACGATCACTTGCGCGCCGGTATCTGTTTCCGGCTTCAACAGAACCGGGTTCATATGCACGGTCAAAGGCGTGCGGCATCCCATGGCCTGCAGCGCCTGCGCCCGGCCTATCTCCCCGCTATCGGATGTAACGGCAGCATTGTTCGACATGTTCTGCGGTTTGAACGGGCGCACCTTCATGCCGCGGTTTGCAAACAGACGGCACAGACCGGCAACAATCAGGCTTTTGCCAACGTTTGAGCCAGTGCCCTGAATCATCAACGCAGGAGCGTGCGATTTTTCGCTCTTTCTCGTTGTTGACGGCATTAATTCAGTGCCTTTTTCAGCCAGAGACCATCCACGTCCATGCCGGTCAGTTTGTCGTCGCTCTCCACATAACCAAGCGAGCGGTAGAACCGCGCTGCCGTCACAGTGCTTTTCAGGCGAATTTCAGAGCGGCCATTGTCACGGACATAATCCTCAAGCGCCCGCATCATGGCCTTGCTCACACCAGTAAACCGCGCTTCCGGCAACACGTAGTTCAAGAGCACCTCGCCATCCGGACTGGCCATGGCGACGCCAATCACCTTCTGCATGTCTCTTGCAGCAACAACACGGCCTTGCCCCTCGATCCACTTTTCGACCCAGTCCGGGGTTTTGTTAGCAATCCACGGCTCGTATTTTTCAGGGTCACCGTCATGGTCTGCCGTGCACAGTTCAATGATCGATCGCCGCAAGAGTGCGGCAATCTCATAGCAATCAATGCTGTTGGCCCTGTTGACGGTAAATGGCATTCGCCTGCACCTAAAACTCTATGCCTTCCTGTGGCTTAACACCGGAACGGAACGGATGTTTGACTTGTGTCATGTCCGTAACGAGATCGGCGATCTCGATCAATTCGTCTTTGGCATTGCGACCGGTGATAACGACATGCACATCTTCCGGCTTCTCGTTTTTGAGAAAGTCGACGACCTCAGAAATATCGAGATAATCATAGCGCAGGACGATGTTCAGCTCGTCACACAGGACCAGTCGCTGCTCGCCGGACAGGATCATTTTCTTGGCCGCCTCCCAAGCCTGTTGGGCCGCCTCAATATCGCGCTGACGATCCTGTGTTTCCCAGGTAAAGCCCTCGCCCATGCGCTTGATGGTCACCAGATCAGAGAACCTTTCCAGAGCCATACGCTCGCCGGTCTCAATCCGCCCTTTCACAAACTGCACAACACCAACCTTGTGACCATGACCGAGCGAGCGGAACACCATGCCAAAGCCGGCGGTTGACTTGCCCTTACCTTTGCCGGTGTGGACAATGACCAGACCTTTTTCGATGGTCTTGGTCGCCATGATCTTGTCGCGCGCGGCCTTTTTCTTGCGCATTTTTTCCGCGTGGCGCTCGTTAAGTTCCTCTTCGGTCAAACCGTCCGTGTTTTTGTCTACCATTTATGATTTTCCTCCCGAAAAGGCTGTTTTCAATTCGTCCAGATGAGCATGAGTAGAATTGCGGCGCGGTGTCCAGAGGTCCCGCTGAATGGCTTCCTCGAACCGAATCAGAATTTCGCCATAAGCTGCCGGATTGGCGTCTTCCAGAAAGTCCCGTACTTCTGAATTATTCAGGTAAGCCTCGTAGAGCTGATGGAAGTGGTGATCCCCGACAGCCCGCGTTGTGGCCGAGAAAGCAAACAGATAGTCGAGAGTTGCCGCGATCTCAAAAGCGCCCTTATAGCCGTGGCGCATCACACCTGCGATCCATTTCGGATTGGCCGCTCTTGCGCGCACAACACGGCCAATTTCTTCTGACAAAGCCCGCACAACCGGGCGCTCCGGTCTAGAATGGTCGTTGTGATAGATAGCAGGCGCTTCGCCTTTTAGCGTGTCAACCGTTGCGGCCAGTCCGCCTTCAAACTGGTAATAATCGTCACTGTCGAGCAGATCGTGTTCACGGTTGTCCTGATTGTGCAGAACCGCGTCGACGGCACCAAGGCGTATTTCAAGCTCGCCGCGTGAGGCTGTGCCAGATGCTCCGCCGCCATAAGCATAACCGCCCCAAGTCAGAAACGCTTCAGCAAAGTCACCACGCTCTTGCCAGATGCCTTCATCGATCAGCGCTTGCAGTCCCGCCCCATAGGCTCCCGGCTTGGACCCAAACACGCGGAACCCGGCGCGCTGGGACGCCTCGGCTTCCGGCACCCCATCGGCCACAAGGGCCTGCATATCCGCCCTTACCCGAGCCGCGATGGGATTTGCGTCATCCGGCTCGTTCAGCTTGGCGACCGCACGAACGGCGCTGTCAAAAAGGTCCATCTGGTGCGGGAACGCGTCCCGGAAGAACCCGGACACCCGCAACGTGACATCAATACGAGGGCGTGCGAGTTCAGAAAGGCTGATGATTTCAAAACCAGTCACACGACCAGATGCAGGCTCCCAAACCGGCCTTGCGCCGATGAGTGCAAGAGCCTGCGCAATGTCATCACCGCCTGTGCGCATGTTGGCCGTACCCCAACAGGTCAGCACCAAAGCGCTGGGCCACTCGCCCTCGTCCTGAAAATACCGTTCCGCGACCAGCTGCGCTGATTTTCGCCCGAGCCGCCATGCGGTTTCGGACGGCACAGCACGCACATCAACCGAGTAGAAGTTTTTGCCCGTTGGCAAAACATCCGGGCGGCCACGGCTCGGCGCGCCAGATGGTCCTGGAGGCACGAACCCGCCTGACAATGCAGTCAGGACAGCCTTGGTTTCTTCTGTGCCTGAAGACGTAACAGCCGGGGTCAGGCTTGATGCCATTTCATCGAGAACGGTAATCGTCTGCACACAATTTTCGTGCACCCTTTTGTCGCCAGCGACAATCTTTTGCACGAGCAATTCAATGCGCTCGACAGTGTCGCCATTTGACCGCCACGGCGCATCGGATACGCTCTGCAAACAGCAGGGCTTGAGCCCCGCCCAATTGGCAGAAAAATCGCAGTCGAGCGGGTCAAAGTCATCAAGCCCAAGGTCTGCCGCCAAAGCACGGTGAAGGCTTTCCTGATGAGGTTCCTTGCCGCGCGGCACACGGACCAGAGCCACCAGCAAATCCGTCAGCAAGCCCTCCTTTGGGCTTTCACCAAGAATGTGCAGGCCATCGCGAATTTGCAGCTCTTTCAGATCACACAGATGTGCATCCAGACGCGCCAGCCGCGTATCCTCATCCATATCCGGCGTCAGGCCGATATCCTTGTCGAGACCATGCTGGCTGGCCAGAGCCAAAATATCCTGCGTCAACGCCTTCAGGCGGCGCGGATCGACACCGCTTGCCAGATAATATTCATCCAGCAGCGTCTCAAGCTCACCGGAGACACCATGGCTTTCTGCGCGTGTCAGCGGCGGTGTCAGATGATCGACAATGACCGCTGAGGTGCGCCGCTTGGCCTGCGCGCCTTCGCCGGGATCATTGACGATGAATGGATAGATGTTCGGAACAGGCCCTAGAACAGCTTCAGGAAAGCACCCTTCCGAGAGCGCCAGCGCCTTGCCGGGCAACCATTCCAGATTTCCGTGCTTGCCAAGGTGAATGACTGCATCCACGCCAAAATGCTCACGCAGCCAGATATAGAAAGCGAAGTAGTTGTGCGGCGGCACAAGGGCCGGGTCGTGGTAGGTCTCTTTCGGGTCAATATTGTAACCGCGTGCTGGTTGAATACCGACAACCTGATTGCCAAACTGGTGCAGAGCCAGCCGGAATTCATCACTGACCACAAATGGATCACTTTCCGGAAGCCCCCAACGCTCAATAACCGCGTTTTGGACGCTATCAGGCAGCTTACCGAATGATGTTCTGTATTCTTCCAGAGACAGGGCCTGATAAGCCCCGCGACTTTCGCGCCCCTCAAGCGCGTTCGTCGCACCAGCGCTGAGAATTGCCATTAGCTCCGCAGATGTTCTTGGAGCATTGCCAACCGAATACCCCGCTGCCGCCATATCTTGCAGAAGCTTGGCGCAAGATGCTGGCGTATCCAGCCCGACGCCATTTGTCATCCGGCCATCCTTGTTTGGATAGTTGGCCATGATTAGCGCGGTTTTCTTTACATCTGCAGGCCTATGCCCAAGCCTCGCCCAATTGGCGGCAAGCTGTGCGACGAAGGTAACCCGATCTGCAACCGGAACAAATTGAACCGGCGTTGATTGGGTCAGCGCGTCAAATGCACCTTCCTCTTTGAAGGAAACGGCGCGGGACAAAATCCGCCCGTCAACTTCCGGGAGTACCACATGCATCGCCAGATCACGGATTGAAAGGCCCTGATCGCTTTCCTCCCATCCTTCGCGAGAGTATGAGGAAAACACCACTTGCAGAACCGGCTTTCCCGGAGCATCAAGCGGCGTTCCAGTATGCGGCGCACCTGCCTTTGAAACGGCAAATGCCGTAGCGTTGATGACCACATCCGGCTGGGCATCGTCGAACAAGCTCGACAACACACCGATGCTCTCAGCCTCTTTCAAACTGGCAACAAAAACCGGCAGCGCATTGACCCCGGCTCGATCCAAAGCCTTGACGAGCGCATCAACTGGCGGGGTCTGCGCGCCTTGCACCAAGGCTCGGTAAAACACGATTGCCGCAACCGGACCATTTAGATGGTTCCAGTTGGACTTGAGCGCGGCAAAATCAGAGAGCGTTTGTCCGGACCAATAGACCCCTGCCCGTGGCAGTGGCACCGGGTGTGCGGGTTCTTCAGCACCGCCAATCAGATGGGACGCGAATTGCAGCGCGTTGGCGTAGTTTTGCGTGCCACCTTCCACCAAATAGCGCCACAGGCGGTGGGCCTTTTCGACATCTATCGTGGATCGGCTTGCGAGATCAGGGTCCCATTTGTCGTCACCGGGCAAGACAACAAGGCCGACATCTCCGGCCCGCGCTTCTTCTTCCAGCCGCTCCACTCCATATTGCCAATAGGCGGCCCCTCCCAAGAGCCGCAGGACAACGAGTTTTGAGCCCTTCACTGTTTGATCGGCATAAAGGTCTACCGAATAAGGGTGCTGGAGCGCCATAATGCTTGCCAGCCGAAGGCTTGCGGGTTCGCCCTTCGCCTCGTTTAACCGCGCCTGAGCTGCCGCAAGGCTGCCAAGCTCGGTGTCGGCAGCAGACAGAAATACAAGATCGGCCGGGTCTTGGCCGAGGTCGACCGCATCCCCACCATCGTCAATTCGGCGGGTCTGGCTGGCAAGAATATGCATAAAGGATCAGGCCGCTTTTCTGTGGGCGCCGAGCAATCCGCTGATCGCGGCAAGGTCCATGCCCTTCAGGCCAATCACAACGAGCTGACCCGCCTTGTCTGCTCCGGCAGCAAACCAGGTTTCAACACGTGGCCCCACCGCCTGAACCATGGCTGGCGCGGCTTTCCCTTCAATCGCCACAGCACCTTTGATACGCAGCACGCCCTTTTGCCCCATGGCCTCCAGAACCTTGGCTTCTGCCTCCTTCAGACTCGCAAAGGAAGCTACCGGCAGAACGTGACTTTCAAAATCATCATGGTGATGATGGTCATGATGGTGATGGTAACCCTCGTGGTCGTGGTCATGGTCGTGATGATGATCATCATCGTGGTGATGGTGATGATGCTCATGGCGGGCAGCCATGTCATTTTCTGCGCCAGAACCCCGCCCGAGCAACACTTCGATCGGCAATAGGCCTTTTTCCGAGGAGACCATATGGACGTTTGCACGAAGGTCTTTTGCAATTTGTTCTTGAACCGCAGTCAGCTTTTCTGAAGCCACAAGATCGGCCTTGTTCAAAACCACAAGATCCGCGCAGCGCAGCTGGTCTTGAAACAGCTCTTCTACGGGACTTTCATGGTCGAGCGCTTCATCTTTCGCACGCTGTGCCTCCAGCGCGGCCTCATCCATTGCGATGCGGCCTTCAGCGAGCGCGGCGGCATCCAGCACCGTTACCACACCATCAACCGTGACTTTTGGTTTGACCGACGGCCACGAGAACGCACGGACCAAAGGCTGAGGAAGGGCGAGCCCAGATGTTTCGATGACAATGTGCTCCGGTGGGTTTTCCCGCGCCAGCAGTATTTCCATGGTCGGGAGAAAGTCGTCTGCCACGGTGCAGCAAATGCAGCCATTGGTCAGTTCCACCACCTCTTCTGCGGCGCAGTCCGGATCGGCGCAGCCGTTGACCAGTGACCCATCAAAGCCCATATCGCCAAACTCATTGACAATCAGGGCAATCCGCTTTCCGTCCGCGTTTTGCAGAAGGTTGCGGATCAAGGTCGTCTTGCCGGCACCGAGAAATCCGGTGACGATGGTTGCCGGGATTTTTTGACCTGTTGTCATAGTGTTATCTCTGGTTCTTTACGTGGTTTGAGAAGTATCGGCTGCCCCGCAGCGACAAATACAACTTGCGCGCTTGCTGCGGCAATATCCTGATTAAGACGGCCTTGCACGTCCCGAAACGCCCTGGCGAGGCGGTTTTCCGGCACGATCCCGTGCCCGACTTCGTTCGACACAAAAACGCAAGGGCCCTGCAGCGTCGGCATTTGTTGCGTCAGCCGCTCGGCTTCTGCCGCAACGTCTTTCTCTTCATAGAGGAGATTGTTCAACCAAACTGTCAGGCAATCGATGAGAATGACACGACCCGGAGCAGCGTGAGTTTCCAGAGCTCCCGCGATATCGAGAGGCTCTTCAATTGTGGTCCATCCACTCCCACGCTGCTGTTTGTGGCTTTCCACCCGCGCAGTCATTTCCGCGTCGAAGGGTACGCTGGTTGCCAAATACACCCGCTCAAGACCGGATTGGAGACATAAGTCTTCTGCAAACCGGCTTTTGCCAGAGCGAGCACCACCAAACACCAGAGTAGAGCGCGCGCCGCCCGAATAGGCCCGGCCGGGCATGCTAAAGCGCGCCCAGTGCATTTAGAGACCAATTTGGTCGTCTTGACCTGTGTGCCATGCTTTTCCTCCCACCGTCCGCCCGACGGTTTGACACTTGAGTTGACCAAGTCACGGCCGGTCTCCTGGCTTGCGGCTCAGCGCGGCACCTGCCCCTTCCCAGCCTTTTTGAAAAGCCAGTGGGCGTCGCAGGTCGCTCACCGCCAACAGTTGCGGGGGCAGCTTCGGAATTGCAAGGACAGCCCTCACGCACCGAATTCCCGTTTCTTTTCCGGCACAACGCGCACCGAAAAACCGTGACCGTTCGTGTTTATAAGGTCTTGAGGCGCGGGACAAGGAACTTCCGTTCAACGCCGAAACATTGATAGCGCGTGACCTAAAACCGACATGGGCATCCGCTTTTCCGCTTTCAGCACCGCTTCACGTGCCCTGCTCGCTAAATCAACAAATAATTAACACTCTGAAATATCGATGGTTTTCCACAATCCACATATCGATTCATCATTTGACATAAAAAAATGAAATGGGGGCTTGGCAAACCGGCAAAGCGTTTGTTATACGCATCTTCATCGACGGGGGCGACGCATCGCCGAGCCCCGCATGGTTGATCCCTGATAGCTCAGTTGGTAGAGCAAGCGACTGTTAATCGCTGGGTCGTAGGTTCGAGTCCTACTCAGGGAGCCATACTTTTTCCGCGAAAATCAATAAGTTGAACGTTTCGGTGTCTGCACACTGAGATTTTCGTATTTAATGCTGATTTTACCTCATTTGACATTTTCTATGAGCTGAGCGACGTCAGGTTTCCGACGATGCGCAAGTATGATGCGCTTGCGATCACCTCGGTAGCCAATGAGGTTTCTCTATGTCCAAACCCCTTTCCGGAATTCGCGTTCTTGATCTGACCAATGTGCTGGCAGGACCCTTTGCCTGCCATCAGCTTGTCCATATGGGGGCTGAGGTGATCAAGGTGGAAGCCGTTGGGCGCGGGGATCTTGCCCGTCAACTTGGCGCGGATCCTGATCTTAACAAGAAGAATATGGGCGTCTCTTTTCTCGCACAGAATGCTGGCAAGAAATCGGTGACGGTCAATCTGAAAAAACCGGACGGCAAAGCCCTTTTTGAAAAGCTGGTGGCGACTGCTGATGTCTTGGTGGAGAATTTCCGCCCTGGAGTCATGGACCGCTTGGGTGTTGGATATGAGGCGCTGAAGCAGATCAAACCTGACCTGATATATTGCGCTATTTCGGGCTTCGGGCAGGACGGCCCCTGGGTGCACCGCCCTGCTTACGATCAGATCATTCAAGGCGCGTCAGGTGTCATGTCGATTACCGGGAACAAGGAGAGCGCGCCCTTGCGGGTCGGCTACCCGATTGCGGACACGGTCGGCGGGATGACGGCGGCCTTTGCAATCGCCGCTCAACTCAACGCAAGTCCGCGTGGCGCGTTTCTTGATGTGTCCATGCCGGAATCAGTTCTGGCGACAATGGGATGGGTGGTATCCAACCATCTGATCGCTGGAGTGGAGCCATCTGCAAACGGCAATGAAAACCCGACCTCCGCACCCTCAGGCACTTTCGAAACGGCTGAAGGTCTCATCAACATTGAGGCCAACAAAGATGAACAATGGTTGCTTTTGACCGACCATCTGGGTCTGGCCACCTTACGTGATCGCCCCGAGTACAAGACCCGAGAGGATCGCAAGGCCAACCGCCTGCAGCTCAAGGCAGATCTGGAAACGGCCCTAAAATCACGGTCTGCACGGGAATCGGCAAAGGATTTGAACCGGATTGGCGTTCCTTCCGGCGCGGTGTTGAGTGTTCCGGAAGTACTGTCGATGCCGCAAGTCGCCGATCGCGGTTTTCTTGCCCATTTCGAAGATGTGCCGGGAGTTGGGCGTGCCATTGATGTGGCAACGACCGGGTTCAAAGTGGATGGCTCTGCACCCAATGTTGGTTCTCCTCCACCACAATTGGGCGAACACAATGACGAGATCTGGGCTGACCTCGGTGTCAGCGCCAAAGACCTCGCAGCTTTGAAAGAAGGCGGAGCAATATGAGCGGCACGAAAAAAGATGTTTCGGACTGGTGGTCTACGTCCATCATCGACATGGCTCCGGGGCAAATCCGGATGCGCGGTACGCCAATTGAGGAACTGATTGGCAACGTCTCGTTTACGCAAATGATCTGGCTGATGACGCGCGGCGGATTGCCAAGCGAGGCTGAAGCGCAGCTATTTGAAGCAGCTCTTGTGGCAGCCGTCGATCATGGCCCGCAGGCCCCTTCGATTGCTGCGGCCCGCATGGCTATCACCTGCGGGCTTGGCCTAAACGGCGCAATGGCCTCTGCCGTCAACATGCTGGACGATGTCCATGGTGGTGCAGGTGAACAAGCCGTTGAACTCTATCACATGATTTCAGCGCGCCTTGATGCTGGTGAAGAAGTGGAAGCGGCAACAAGCGCTGCACTCGATCACTGGCAAAGCACGTATGGCAAGTTCATTCCGGGCTTTGGACATCGGTTTCACAAGCCGGAAGACCCACGTGCACCGCGCCTTTTGGGGCTTGTTGATGATGCGGCTCAAGCTGGAAAAGTGACCGGTCAATTTGCTCACATTGGACGAGCCATTCAATCCGTCTTGAACGCACGCAAAGGCAAACCGGTTCCAATGAATATCGACGGGGCCACAGCGGTCATTTACGCAGAACTTGGCTTCGCACCGCCCCTCGCTCGCGGACTGTTTTGCTTGTCCCGGTCCGTCGGCATTCTGTCTCATGCATGGGAACAAATGAACCAGGGCGGTCGCAACAAAGGCCCAACACCACCTGCCTATCGGTGGACCTATACTGGCCCCAATCCGATTGAAAACAATAACTAGCTCTCCAGCTTCAAAGCCTCCGCAACAAATTCTTCGGGATCAGCGGTAAAGGACTGGTAGAGTTTAAAGTGCGTCGTTTCGCGAAAATCGGTTTCCTGCAATCCAAATCTGGTCATTTCGAGCAACGTCGCATTCGGTAAGGCCATCAAGATCGGCGAGTGCGTCGCCATGATCAGTTGCGCGTCAGCAGCTTCGTTCATTCGGTTAAGGATAGACAGCAACTCCATCTGTCGACGCGGCGATAGAGCACTTTCCGGTTCATCCATGAAGTAGATTCCGCGACGAGACAGACGCTCTTCGAAAAATCTGATGAAGCCTTCACCATGGCTCCAGGAAAGATAATCTGGTGGAGGCCCGCTCAATGGCTCTCGGGCTGCTTCGTCCAAATACCGTGCGACGGAGAAAAAAGATTCAGCTTTGAAAAACCATCCACTTGTAACTTTAGGCAACCAAGCAGCGCGCATCACTTCGCCCAAGCGGGCACCGCTTTTGTCAAGCGCTATAGAATGATCAACGGGCCGGTATCCTTTGCCACCCCCAGATTCGTCATATCCACAAAAGCCCGCAATCGCTTCGATCAACGTGGATTTTCCAGTCCCATTTTCGCCAACAATAATGGTCACGGGTGTTGTGAAATTTAGTTCGAATTCCTGATCCTTGATCCAAGGCAGGTCAAAGGGATAGCCGGATTGTTTTGCCAAGAGCCTCTTATCGATAGATACTTTCTTCAAAAATGGCGCAAATAAACTGCTTCCTGTCTTACGGCTACCCAAAACAAAAATCCTCTATATTTCAAATTATTATTCAATCCTGCAAAATGGCGCTTTGCCATTCACTGACGAAGCTTCGGCGCTTGAACTTGTCGAGATAAACCAAAAGACCCGGCCCCAAACGTATCCGCCGCAGGCTGTTTTCATCGACCTGACCATTTGACCCACCGAGTTGCAACAGGGATGGCCCGGCTGCATTGGTTTGTGCGATCAGGTGATCAATAAAAAGTCCTGCAAGATCGGTTCGCTTGGCGGTTACTGGTATAAGGGCCGTCCGGAGCATGACGGTGATGAAATCGCTCGGCAAAACAAGCGTGAAGGCCTCCTGATCCGTCCGGTTCATGGCATAGCTGCCAAGCACATTATAGGCGATGGCCAGTTCGCCAGAGACCACCGCATTGATCATTGTTGACGATGACGCATAAAGCTGAACATCCAGCAAGCCCATCACTTCCGACAGCCGCCAATAGGTTTCAGATGTGCGGGCATCTTGCGTGGCAAACAGGTATCCAAGGCCTGATTTGCGGACATCATATGTTCCGACCCTCCCCTCAAATACATCCGGGTTTTGCCGGAGAACGGACAAGAGTTCTTGCCGACTTCTTGGAATAGGCAGGTTTTCAAAGGCTTTGGTCGACAACACAATTGCAGCGGATTCCTGCGTGAAAGCGAACACGAGGTCTCCCCAATTGGCCCACCCCGGCAACGCTTCTGTTGCAGGAGAGGAATAGGAGATCGCCAACCCGTCATTTGCCAATTTGGTTTGAAGGTCCATGGCGCTAGAAATAACCAGATCGTAGGACTGCGCTTCTTCAAAAATTGCCTTCATCACTTCCGAAGACGAAGCCACCGTGTAGTCCACGGCAATAGCTGGATTGTCCGCGAGAAACGGCAGGAGCATGGGGCGAATGAATGCAAGGTCTGCCGTAGAAAGCACGCGCAGGACATCCTCGGTCTCCGCCGCCCCGAAGCGCGACTGCTCTTCAATCTCAAAGGCCTTGACCGGCCCAAGGACCCCAACAATTACAAGCAGGGAAAGGATAAGGTAACGCACGCTCCGCCTCCCGGTTTGTTATTGTAGTTGAGCGTGCCGTCATGCGCCCGCACAACTTCATCAACGATGGTGAGACCCAATCCTGAGCCAACAATTCCGGCGACATTGTCGCCCCGTGCATAACGCTTCAACAAAGCGTTGTCCGGATCATCGGGAAAACCCGGGCCAGTGTCCGTGACAGTCAGAGTAGCCGTTTGTTCGGCAGTATGAACGCTCACCTCCACCTGCCCCTCCGAACCGGAGTACTTGATGGCATTATCAATGACATTGCGCAGCGCATTCTGGATCAAAATGCCGTCACCGATGACCACCGCAGGCTCAAGCTTCGCAGCGGACAGATCAACATCCCGCAGTTCCGACATCGGGCGTAAACTCTCTACCAGGTCAAGCACCAGCGCTGGCAGATCGACTTGCTGTTGTTCAAGATGATCGGCCCGAAAGGTCACCATGGCATGATCAAGCAACTGCCCCGCAGAGCGCGAACTTTCATCAATCGCGCGGATCATTTCGCGCACGGTTTCACGGTTTTCCGGCTTCTCCACCCGTCGCAAGGTTGTTTCTGCACGTGTCCTCACCACCGCCAACGGGGTGCGCACCCGATGCGCGGCTTCAGCAATAAACTCTTCCGATTCGGCCAGCGAGTGTTTCAGTCGGAGCATGAAACTATTGAGAGATGTTACCAAAGGCGCCATTTCCGACGGCACGGGAGCCTCGACCGGTCGCAAATCTCTTGGCCCTCGACGTGACACAGAGGCGGCTAATCTGTGCAGAGGACGGGTCGCACTTTTGGCTGCGATTGTTGCCAAGAGCGCAGTGAGGAGAAAGAAACTCACACCGATCAGGAGGGAGACCAGAGAGATGCCCGCCAGCTTCTTGCGCTGTCCGTCCATGGTTTGGGCCACAGAAACGGTCAGCTTTCCAGCCTCACTGCCGAGAAAAATCGGGCGCTGCAAGGTGGCAAGGCGAATGTCCTCGCCGCGAAACTGGGTTGATTGAAAAACCTGAGCAGATCCTTCTTCAAGGCCAGCGACGGGTAAATCGCCGTACCCGGACAAAAACTCACGACCCAGCCGGATTGCATAATAAACGCGTTCATCAGAGGCGTTTCCCAACATTGAGAACGCTGAATACGGGACGTCAATCATGATCTCGCCATCCACCACCGAGGCGTTGTCAAGGATCGATGTGGCAGAGGCAATCAGGATGTTGTCGTGACTTTCCTGCGCGATCTGGCGGGCGACAGACTGGACCACGAAGTAAAGCAGCACCGCGAGGAACGCCGCTCCGATCAAAAGCAGGGTGATCAACCGCCGATGGATTGAACCGCGAATGTGGACGTAAGCTGACATCAGACTTCCAGCTTGTAGCCAAGACCGCGGACGGTCACGATGTTCGCAGCAGAAGCAGAAAGGTGTTTGCGAAGCCTGCCGACATAAACTTCAATCGCGTTTTCCGACACATCTTCATCATAGGAAAACAGCCGGTCGACCAGTTTGGATTTGGAAAATATCTGTCCTGGTGCGTTGATGAAGATTTCAAACAAGCGGAGTTCCCGGTTCCTCAGTTGGATTTGTTCCCCGGCGACCTGCAATGTTCCTGCAAGTGTATCGAACTTCAGATCGCCACGGGAAATCCGATTGCCAGACGCGCCACCCTTTCGGCGTAAAACGGCACGGCACCGGGCCTCAAACTCCGAAAAGTCAAATGGCTTTACGATATAATCGTCCGCGCCTAAATCGAGCACACCAACTCTGTCTGAAACTTCAGAACGGGCGGTCAGGACGATCACCGGCGTTGCGTTTTCGCGCCCTCGGTGGTCGGCGAGAAACGTGCGGCCATCCCCATCCGGTAACATGATGTCCAAGAGGATCAGATCATATTCCGCTGTCGCACAATGCGCACGCGCATCTGCAAGACACGGCGCAAGATCCACGACATGCCCGTCCAGACTCAGTCGTTCTACAATGGCACTAGCCAGCTGGACGTTGTCTTCAATCAGTAAAAAACGCATTTCTGTGCGTCCGTGTCAGGTTTGTGTCAGCTTCTTCCATCAAGGTCGCTATTCTTGGTTGGTTCCAACCGCCCCTGTCAATTGGGAGGAAAACATCATGCCTTTGAAACTAGGCCGTCGTACGTTCATCGCTGCAGCCGCAGCACTTTCTTTCACATACCCGAATTTTGCATCTGCAGCCGATCAGGTTGTTGATGAAATTCACTTCCTGATCCCCGGCGGTGCCGGTGGTGGCTGGGATGGTACAGCACGTGGTACCGGCGAAGCATTGACCAAATCCGGCCTCGTTGGACAAGCTTCTTATGAGAACATGTCTGGCGGCGGCGGCGGTAAGGCAATTGCCTACCTCATAGAAAACGCTGAAAGCCTCGACAACACGATGATGGTGAACTCCACCCCAATCGTGATCCGGTCTTTGACCGGCGTGTTTCCGCAATCTTTCCGTGACCTGACGCTCGTAGCAGGCACCATCGGCGATTATGCAGCCGTGGTTGTTGGCAAAGACAGCCCTATCAACTCCATGTCCGATCTGGTTGCAGCCTATAAGGCTGACCCGTCCAAGGTCGCGATTGGTGGTGGCTCTGTTCCTGGAGGCATGGACCACCTTGTGGCAGCCATGGCCATGGAAGCTGCTGGCGAAGATCCAACAGCGTTCAAATACATCCCGTATGATGCAGGCGGCAAAGCCATGGCCGGCCTTCTGTCCGGCGAAATTGCAGCCCTGTCCACCGGTTTTTCTGAGGCTGTTGACCTTGCCAACGCTGGCGAAGTCAAGATCATCGGCGTAACTTCCGGCGAGCGCGTTCCGGCTTATCCGGACGCACCGACCATGAAAGAGCAAGGCCTCGATACCGAGTTCGTCAACTGGCGCGGGTTCTTTGCAGCTCCTGGTCTGGATGCCGCCAAAGTTGCGGCCTATCAGGATGCGATTGCCAAAATGTACGACACCCCTGAGTGGGAAGAAGTGCGTGCGCGCAATGGCTGGGTCAACATCCATAACCCGGGCGATGACTTCAAGGCGTTTCTGGAAAACCAGGAAAAGCAAATCGGCGATCTGATGAAGAAGCTGGGCTTCCTCTAAGCTGATCTGACCTTTCAGGCGCGCCCGGTTTTCCGGGTGCGTTCTGCTATCTCACAAAAACAATAATCAATCGCAGGGGGAGCATCATGGCGCTCGATCGATGGATCGCGTTGATTATTTTGATCATCTGCAGCATTTACGGCTACACAGCCTTTTTCACCATGGACGCCGGATTGCCGCCCTTTATGCAGCGCAATCCCATGTGGCCCTCGACCTTCCCGAAGGTCCTCTCGGTTCTCGCAATCATTACCTCGCTCATCGTTCTACTGGGTCTTGAAAAAGGGAATGGCGAGGAAAAGGCACCGGAAATCAACTATCGCCGTTTGACCGACTACAAGCTGGGCCAAGCTTTGATGCTGCTCGGATTGATGGTGGCGTATGCGCTGTTTTTGCGTCCCGCCGGGTTCCTGATTTCGACCACCGTGTTTCTCGTGGCAGGCGCCGCCATTTTGGGCGAACGCAAAATGCACATCCTGATCCCGGTTGGTTTGGTGGCTGCAGGTAGCATCTGGTATCTGGTGCAAGAAGTACTCGGCATTTTCCTGCGGCCATGGCCGTTCTTCATGATCGGAGGCGCGTAACATGCTTGAAGGTATTCTGATCGGCGTGGGAAGCGCGCTTTCCGTAACAAATATCCTGATGGTGATTGGTGGCTGTCTGATCGGCACATTCATTGGAATGCTGCCGGGCCTTGGGCCAATGTCAATTATCGCCATCATGATCCCTGTCGCGATCACAATTGGCGATCCATCCGCTGCCCTTATTCTGCTGGCAGGCGTTTATTATGGTGCCATTTTCGGTGGCTCTACATCTTCCATCCTGATCAATGCACCGGGGGTTGCCTCTACCGTTGCAACATCATTCGACGGTTATCCCCTCACCCGTCAGGGCAAGGCAGGTAAGGCTCTCACTGTTGCTGCCATCTCCAGCTTTGTTGGAGGTACGGTTGGCGCAATCCTGCTGATGATTTTCGCGCCGATGTTGGCATCGGTCGCCCTGCTGTTCCATTCAGCTGAGTACTTCGCGTTGATGGTGGTTGGGCTTTCGGCCATTGCCGCATTTGCCGGAACCGGACAAGTCGGCAAAGCCATGTTGATGACGCTGCTTGGCTTGATCATGGCAACGGTTGGCGAAGGCGCGCTCTTCAACATGCCCCGCTTCACCATGGGCGTGATGGATCTTCAGTCCGGCTTTGGCTTCATTACACTTGCAATGGCTATGTTCGCGCTTCCGGAAGCTATTTTCCTTATTCTGGATCCCAATCGTTCCAAGACCGGTTCGAGCAACGAGATCAAGGACCTGCGCATAACCAAGGAAGAAGCCAAGTCGATTGCTCCGGTCATAGGGCGTCAATCCATTCAGGGCTTTCTGGTTGGTGTTCTGCCGGGTGCCGGAGCAACAATTGCGAGTTTTCTCGGCTATGCGGTTGAACGCAATATTGCGAGCAAGGAAGAACAGGACAAGTTCGGCAAAGGCTCCGTCAAAGGACTGGCTGCACCGGAAGCTGCCAACAATGCCGCCTGTACTGGCTCATTTGTTCCGCTGCTCACGCTTGGCATTCCGGGTTCCGGCACAACAGCGATCCTTCTTGGTGCCCTGATTGCCCTGAATGTGACCCCCGGCCCTCGCCTCATGGTCGATGATCCTCAGATCTTCTGGGCGGTGATCATCTCCATGTATATCGGCAATGTGATCCTTCTGATCCTGAACCTGCCGCTTATCCCGTATATCGCCAAGGTTCTTGCGGTCCCACGGAACTATCTGATCCCCTTCATTTTGTTCTTCACCTTGATGGGAGCCTATATCGGGCAGAACAATGCGACCGAACTGTTGATCCTTGTCGGGTTCGGAGTTTGTGCGACTATTCTCAGGTTTGCGGACTATCCGCTTGCCCCTCTGCTCATCGGCTTCATTCTGGGCCGGATGCTGGAAGATAACTTCGCACGCTCCATGCAGCTTTATGACGGGTTCAGCTTTGTCTTAGAGCGGCCAATGACAATGGGACTTTTGGTTCTCGCTGCCATTCTGGTTGTTCTTCCAAGCTACCGCGCCCGCCGTGCGCGGCTGCGCGCAGAAGGCACAGCAGACGGCGATTGATCCCGCTGTCCTGAATTTATCCAACGCCAATAGCCGATGTGAGGTTTGTCCATATCCCTCACATCGGCTATTTCATCTTCAAGGGAAACAGGCTTCTGTGACCCCAAACACTGGGGACGCAGTGCGCGTCAACGCACTTTCCGTAAAGTTTGTTTGTAACGCGATTTTCCATCGCAATGAATTTCGCGTGATTAACCTATTGAGGTTCTTTTATTTTTTCCAAGAACGCCCAAATCATTAACACTAGCACCACATTTTAAGGTGGATTTGTCCGTTTTAATACACTCATCGCACGAAATGTGGTGCAATAATGGCAAGATCATGGCGCAGTTGCTGACTGGAAATTAGCCAAAAAGAGCTAATTCCTGAGCACCTTAACCATGGAACACAATGGTTGTATTGGCCTCGGGAGGCGTGAAATGCACCAGAATATGAAAGCCACAGGACTAGCATTGGCAGCCGCGCTGTTTATGACAGTGCCAGCTGCCGCGTATCAAACATCTCAGGAAACCATTGCCCTGCCGCATGACGATCTGTCGGTGACAGTGGCAGCCGCCCCGGACACCGGAAAAGGTCCACTTGACGAGGACATGTCGATCTGGGTTGGTGAAATAGAGCTCAACGGGCGCAATGTTCTTTGGGTGGAGCTGATCGACGCCTATGGCGAGGTCATTTATGATGCGGAAGTCAGGTCGAATGAAACGCACCTCCTTCCAGATGGCCGCGCAATTGTCGTGCGATCCAATATCTCCAAGACGTCAATTGTCAAACTTCAGACAGATCGCGTTCCGGCCGATCAGGCAGCTTTTATAAGCCGTCAGGTGGTTCAAGTTGCCGACACCGGTACATCGGTTGAATTTGTTGAAACGCCGTCTGAGGCAGAAGACGGCTCGCTTTTGCTAGAAGCAGCTCGGTTCGGCGAGAGCCTTTGGGCGAGTTTTATCGGATTCTTTTCCTCGGCAGCCGACCGTGTCCAAGTCGCCTGGAACTGGATGTTTGAACCGACACAAGCCTGATACCGCGCAGTTGCATCAGGACGATTATCAAAAAGTGGCCTGACCATTGGCGGGCCATTTTTGTCTTCCCCTCACCCTCCAGATTACATGCAACTTTTTGCATGATCCGGTTTAACAGTTGCAGCGTATCTGTTTTGTAATTGGCTCATGGCTTTGACACTGCACGGTGTTTTCGGCCCAAGCTGCAAGATGAATTTAAAATAATAAGGACATGCCATGCGGATCGCCGTCATTGGCGCCGGGATTTCCGGCAACATTGCAGCACGAGCCTTGAGCGCCCAGCACGACGTTGCAATCTATGAAAAACGAGACCGACCCGGCGGCCACAGTGCAACAGTCGACATTGAGTATGATGGTGTCTCGATCAGTGTCGACACCGGTTTCATCGTCTACAACGAACTCAACTATCCCAACTTTACGGCGCTTTTGAACCATCTCGACGTGGCTACAGAAGCCAGTGACATGAGCTTTGGCTTTTCGGCAGACAATGGCCGGGTCGAGTGGGCAGGCAGTTCGCTCAACACGATCTTTGCACAGCGTAGCAACCTCATCTCGCCGCGCTTCTTGTCCATGTTGCGGGAGATCCTGCGCTTTAACAAAATAGCTGCCGATGATCTCGCCAACAACCAACTTGGCGCTATGTCACTGGGCGATTATCTGGACGCAAATGGTTTTTCCGATACCTTCGCAAATCAATATCTTTTGCCAATGGGCGCAGCAATCTGGTCGACCCCTATAGCGGAGATGAAAGACTACCCAGCCGAGAGCTTCATATCGTTTTTTGAAAACCACCGCCTGATCCATTTTGACCGCCCAACCTGGCGTACGATCAAAGGCGGCAGCCGCAACTACGTGTCCAAACTTTTGGCTCCATTTCAGGACAAACTCCGTCTCGGGGCCGAAGTGGTCGGTATTCGGCGCGAAAATGGTCTGGTCCATATCAAGGATGCGGCCGGACACAGCGACACGTTCGACCATGTCATCCTCGCCAGTCACACAGATCAAAGCTTGGCGATGCTGGAAGATCCGAGCGAGGAGGAACGCTCGCTCCTCTCCAGAATGCGCTATCGCCCCAACACGGTTTATCTGCACCGCGATACACGGTTGATGCCAAAACGCGAGCGTGTCTGGTCGTCGTGGAATTTCATGGCAGATACCAAAGCCGGAGCTACATCTGATGTGACCGTCAGCTACTGGATGAACCGCCTGCAAAACATCGATCCATCCAAACCCTTGTTTGTGACGCTGAACCCCTCTGAAGCTCCGGCCGATAACAAGACTTTCGCGCAGTTTACATATGACCACCCGCAATTTGATGCTGCGGCCCTTTCCGCCCGCAAGCAGCTGGAAAAACTGCAAGGTACGAACAACATCTGGTTCTGTGGAGCGTGGGCCGGAAGCGGTTTCCATGAAGACGGGATTTCATCCGGACTGCGCGTTGCGCGCGCCCTAGGGGCTGACGCACCTTGGGAAGCACCTGTCGAATCTCAGGTTCTGGAAGCAGCCGAATGAGTAAGGTCACCCCCGAACAGCAACACGGCAACGGGGCGGATGCCCCGGAACAAGCCGGTTTGTATGTCGGCAAAGTCATGCACCAACGGATGAAACCGAAAGCGCATCGGTTCACCTACGATGTGTTCAACTTACTGCTGGATATTGACCACTTGCGCGAGATTGGCCGGCGCAGTCAGTTTTTCTCGGTTGGTCGGTTTAATCTCATTTCGTTCAACGAAAAGGACCATGGGCCGCGGGATGGCTCTTCCCTGCGCGAGCACATTGATAAACTGCTTGATGCAAAAGGTGTCGAACGTCCTGAAAAGGTGATGATCCTCGCCTACCCACGTATCCTTGGCTATGTGTTCAATCCATTGAGCGTTTATTATTGCTATGATGGACGCGGCGACGTGACCGCTCTGGTTTATGAGGTGCGCAACACGTTTGGTGACCTTCATACTTACGTTTGCCCGGTTACGGATGCAGAGCTGAGTGAGGCCAGTATTCGGCAGACACAGTCAAAGGACTTTTATGTGTCGCCTTTCATCGACATGGAGCAGACCTACCATTTCCGCATGGTTCCGCCGAGGGATGGTGTCCGCGTCCGTATCCTTGAGACCGACGCAGATGGTCCGCTGTTATCAGCAACGTTTTCCGGTGAACGCCTGACGTTCACATCCTCTAATCTCCTACGCCTCTTCTTCAAAGTGCCGCTTATGACCATGAAGGTCATGGCAGCCATTCACTGTGAGGCGTTCAAGCTGTGGCGCAAGCGCCTGAAATTCCACTCGCGAAACCAGATTGCTGCCAGCAGCCCTGCTGCAAGGAAAGCAACAAACAGTCAAATGATGACCGGGTAATCCAATGAGCGTTATTGATAGTTTTGAGACACTTTCACCTGTGTGGCTACGACCAGACAATGCGCGCCATGAACTGGCCAGTCTGCCACGAGTTGCCCGCATGGGCTTCAACTTGCTGCTGTCGCTGAAATATGGATCGTTGGTCGTCTGCCTGCCCAATGGCCGCACTTATCAAATCCGCGGCGCGGAGCCCGGACCGGATGCCCATCTAAACATCGATGATATGCGATTTGCCCGCATGGTCGTTCAATCCGGCGATGTTGGCGTCGGTGAAGCCTATATGGCGGGATATTGGTCCTCACCCGACATCACGACGTTTCTGGAACTCTTTTGCATCAACCGGGATGCGACTGTTGAAGCGCTGAAGGGACGCCCGGTCATGCGGCTCCTTTTGTCCTTGCGACATTGGCTGAATGCAAACACCAAACGCGGTTCAAAACGCAACATTTCAGCTCATTATGATCTTGGCAATTCCTTTTATAAGGAGTGGCTGGATAAGACGATGACCTACTCCTCCGCCCTTTATGAGGATGGAACACAGTCTCTGGAAAGCGCCCAAAACGCCAAATACGCTTCGCTTGTCAAAGGAGCTGATATTCAACCAGACCATACGGTTCTGGAGATTGGCTGCGGTTGGGGTGGCTTTGCAGAGTTCATCGGAAAGGAAGTTGGAGCCAAGGTAAAGGCGCTGACCATCTCTCAAGAGCAGTATGATTTCGCACGCGAGCGGACTTTCAAGGCTGGCCTTAACGAGAAGGTTGATGTGTGTTTTCAGGACTATCGCGATGAAACCGGAAAATACGACCGGATCGCATCCATTGAGATGTTCGAAGCGGTGGGTGAAAAATATTGGCCGACATACTTTGAAAAGCTGTCTTCCTGTTTGAACCCCGGTGGTCGCGCTGGTCTTCAGATCATCACCATTCAGGATCGGATGTTTGACGATTATCGCAGTGGGACAGACTTCATTCAGCGTCACATTTTCCCGGGCGGCATGCTGCCTCCGCCGACAAAGCTCGCGAATATGGGCGCTCATTTGGGCCTGCATCTTAAGGCAGAACGCATTTTCGGGCAGGATTATGCGCGCACGCTGGCAGAATGGCGCGAACGCTTCCATGACGCTTGGCCACGGATCAAGCCACTTGGTTTTGATGATCGCTTCAAGCGGCTGTGGGAGTTTTACCTTCACTATTGTGAAGCCGGGTTCCGCTCTGAAAACATAGATGTCCGCCAATTGGTCTATGTAAAAGCTTGATAGTCTGAATCAAAAAACCGGCTCAAGGGCCGGTTTTTTTTGTCTTTTTGCTCCAACCGGTGCTTTTTGAAACGGCTTTAAAATACAGACTGTAAGGCAACGCTTTCAGGAACTTGAGCTGGCGAACGAACGGTTTGGGAAACGCAATTTCAAAAGCCTTGGGATCTTTCAACCCCTTGATGATTTCGCCGACAGCCTCATCTGCGCTCATCAAATAGGGCATTGGAAACGGATTGGACTTCGTCGCAGGCGTATCCACAAAACCTGGATTGATGATCTGAATTCGGATACCAGCCAGATCAAGGTCGAACTTCAAGGCCTCGGCCATATTGATCAGCCCCGCCTTTGTTGCGCCATAGGCTGCAGACGTTGGAAGACCCCGATATCCTGCGACAGATGCGACAACACCAATCTGCCCCTTGTGCCGCTGCTTCATGCAATCAATGACTGGCAACAAGGCGTTGACCGTACCCTTCAGATTGACATCAATCGTGCGGTTCCATTCCTCCACACGGCCGTTCAGTCCATCTTGCGGCAGATAGACACCCGCATTGGCTATCAGGAGCGCAATCGGCCCGACGTCTTCTTCAATGGATGTGACGATCGATTGCATTTTCTGAGCGTCAGTCACATCTGCGGGGAAAGCAACGATTGAGCCGCGAAAATCCGACGCCTCAGTAACCATTTCCTGCAGTGCATTTTCTGAACGAGCTGTCACTGCAACGCACCAGCCATCCTGCGCAAGCTTAAGCGCCAAGGCACGGCCAATCCCCGAGCTTGCACCTGTTATCCAGGCACAGCCATCAGCAGATCGAGCAACATATTGATGTAATGACAAGATATCCTCCGGTTTTTGGTTCTTATACGAACGACCGGAGGGGATCAGATTGCTTTAATTACGAACAAACGGATTGAGGAACCGGCCAACGAGGCCGGTCAAATGCAAGCGACCTTCTGTTACCGCAAAACAGATGCAGTCTTCACCATCATCATCGGCAACCGGGCTGTGATCCACGTCGTGATCGGCAAAGGCAATATCACCGCGCACGTAATGCCCGTCCGCATCCTTGAACCCGCCTTTAAGGACGAGGGTCAATTCGGTGCCATCATGCGTGTGTGACGGCATGGCACGCCCCCGGCGCACCCAGAGCAGGTTCACATTGCAGCCATCGATCTCGCCAAACTTCACTTCGCGAACGCCCGGCAAAAGCGTTTTCCATGGAAGCGACTCCAAAGGCCCATCTACAATGCTCTTCAGGCTCTGAGGCAAATCCACATCGTCATTGGCTGCATTCGCAGTTTGGACCGAAATAGGATCGCTCGGCGCTGAAGAAAAAATTGCTTCAAGTGCAGCGTCTCGGTTGGACAAGGACACCGGTGCAGTTTCTTCAAGCACCTGACCAGCCAATGTTTCCAACGACGTAACAAAACCACGATTGGCGCCGGATAATTCCAGATGAGCGCCCACCAAAGCATGCGTGGGAGATGCGAGTGTTCCAGCAGCATAGCCAGCCAGCAACTCATCCATCCCGGTTACATTTCGTTCCATGTCTACACTCATTCCAGCCAACCGGCCAATCTCCCTCAAGCGATGTTCAGGCAGCATTCGCAAGGCTTACGCGAAGATCACTTGATCAGATCAAACCGCCTCGACTTTTATTCTAGTTTGTTTTGCCAGACAATCCATAGCCGCAGCGGAACAAGCAAAAGATCACTTTCAATGGACAAGCGCATATACAAGGCAGTTCTGCTTGATCCTTCGGGAAAGGGCGATTAGCGTCGCCGCAAAATCAAATCTTCAAATGGGACCTGCTTCATGCCCCTCCACGCTTCTGTCATCGACGCAATTGGAAACACGCCACTTATACGGCTCAACGCCCTGTCAGATGAAACAGGCTGTGACATTTATGGTAAGGCTGAGTTCATGAATCCGGGCCAGTCCGTCAAGGATCGCGCGGCCCGCCACATGATTTTGGAGGCGGAAAACCGCGGTGACCTGAAGCCGGGCGGCGTTATCGTGGAAGGAACGGCTGGCAACACCGGCATTGGCCTTGCACTTGTTGCAAGTGCTCGCGGTTATCGAACAGTGATCGTGATTCCGGAAACACAAAGCCAGGAAAAGAAGGACATGCTGCGCCTATGCGGTGCTGAACTTTTGGAGGTCCCGGCCCTGCCCTTCAAAAACCCCAATAACTATCAGCATGTTGCGCGCCGGTTGGCGGAAGAGCTGGCAGCGAGTGAGCCCAACGGTGTTCTTTTCGCCGATCAATGGAACAACATGGACAACCGCAAAGCCCATTTTGAGACCACAGGTCCGGAGATCTTCGAGCAGACCGGCGGAAAAGTAGACGGCTTTATTTGTGCCGTCGGCACCGGCGGCACCCTGTCTGGCGTTTCTTCCTACCTCAAAGACAAGAAGCCCGATGTCGCCATCGGCTGCGCTGACCCCTTGGGTGCAGCGATGGCGAGCCTGTTCTCGACCGGCGAAGCCAAGGCCAGCGAGGGCGGATCCGTCTCCGAAGGTGTCGGACTTGGCCGCTCCACACCGATTGTTGAGGCTGCCAAGGTTGATCATGCATGGTCGATCTCGGACGATGAGGCTCTTCCACTCGTGTTCGATTTGGCCGAAAAAGAAGGTCTTCTGCTGGGTGGTTCGTCTGCCATCAACATCGCCGGTGCTCGGCGTCTTGCGCAAGAGCTCGGCCGCGGCCACACCATTGTGACGATCCTCTGTGACCATGGAACGCGCTACCAGTCCAAACTATACAATCCGGAATTCCTGCGCTCGAAAAACCTGCCGGTCCCAGCTTGGCTCGAGCAAAAGACTGCGCTCGAGGCTCCAATTGTCTGAGTAAGGCCTTCTCCCAATGACCGTCCAACCGACGTCCACACCGGAAGACCTTACGGGTAGAAGTCTGCTGTTTCGGACGTTGGTTGAAGACGCAAACTTTCTGGACATGATTGCCAACAATCTCGGCCTTTTGGCCGGCCTGTTGCTGGTCATCTACGTTCTTGCGTTTATCTGCGCGGTCCGGGAAATCATGAACAGCCGAACGTCGCAGGGCACGATTGCCTGGCTCTTGTCGCTGTTTTTCATTCCCTATGTCACGGTGCCCCTCTATTTCATTTTCGGGTGGCGGTCATTTTCAGACTACAAGCATATCCAGCACCGGTTGGGCCGCTTGCAGCGAAGCAAACGCGCTGAAGACATGCAGTTGGTCGACCGGCATGAGACCCGGGATTGGCAAGTCCTGGCACGCATTGCGAACCTGCCGTTTTTATCGGGCAACAATGCTGACCTGCTGATTGATGGTGATGCGACCTTCACCTCCATTTTTGAAGGCATCGCCGCTGCACAACAGAGCATTCTGGTGCAGTTTTTTACCGTCCGCGATGATGAGCTTGGAAATCAACTGGCGGACGCCCTGATAGACCGGGCCAAAGACGGTGTCCCTGTCTATTTCCTCTTTGACGACATCGGCAGCCGAACGCTGTCCAACCGCTATATCAACCGTCTCAGAGCCGCTGGAATTCATACCTGCGGGTTCAATGAACACCATCGGTATCTTCGCTTGTTGGGCCCAATGCGTCTCAACTATCGCAATCACCGCAAGATCGTGGTGACCGACTTTGTTCACGCATGGGTGGGCGGACATAATGTTGCCGATCAGTATGTCGGGAAGTCCAAGCGCTTCGGTCATTGGCGCGACACGCATGTGAAGGTGTCCGGTCCGGCAGCCCTTGCCTGTGCCCTTTCCTTTTCCGAAGATTGGCTTTGGGCGAGTGGGCAGAAACTGGTTTTTCCGAAAGCCAAGGAGCTGCCGCGGCCGGGGGACGAACCTGTCCTCGTGATGCCAACCGGCCCAGCTGATGAGCTGGAAGAATGCTCGATCGCCTTTGCCGAGGCGGCTGCGCGGGCGCGTAAACGGCTCTGGATCGTAACGCCGTATTTCGTCCCGTCACTGGACGTTCAAACCGCTCTTTTTGCCGCGGCCATGCGCGGCGTTGATGTGCGCGTACTCCTGCCTGAAAAGGCAGATCACCGGATCGTCTGGCTTGCCAGCCATTCACACGCGGATCTGATGGTTCGGCGCGGTGTGGTAGTCTATCGATATCGGGATGGCTTCCTTCACCAGAAGGTGACCTTGGTAGATAACGAACTCTGTTCTGTTGGCACAGTCAATTTCGACAATCGCTCATTCCGGATCAATTTTGAGATAACCCTCTGGTTCACCCACTCCCGCATGATCGACAAAGTTCACGCGATGCTGGAAGAAGATTTTTCCAATGCCCGCCAAACCGGAACCGATGATTTGGCCAACCGGAGCTATGCATTCCGTGTGTTGGCTCAAGCTGCAAATCTCCTCTCGCCAATTCTGTAAATCCGTGAAAGGGTGCCGGGTCTTTTTCGATTTATTCCGGGTGTCTTGTGTTTGACTTTCTGCCTTCCCTCGCTGTCCTGCTGACATTCTCAGCTGCCTCCTTAGTCCTGATTCTGGCACCGGGGCCTGACATGGCCCTGTTTCTGGGCAAGACCATCGCCCATGGCAGATCTAATGGCTTTGCTGCTGTTCTGGGCGCTGCAACAGGTGTCGTGGTTCACTCGGTTCTTGCCGCTCTTGGGGTGTCCATTTTGTTGGCGACTTCAGAGACAGCCTTCTTTGTTCTCAAGGTGCTTGGCGCAGGCTATTTGGTCTGGCTTGCTTACCAATCCATTCGCCATGGAACCAATCTGGTTGTTGAGACTGGAGAAACGGAGCGCGAGACCGCATTGGGCAGCTGGTTTCATGGTGTCTGCATCAACCTGTTGAACCCAAAGATCGTATTGTTCTTTGTGACGTTCTTGCCGCAGTTCATTCATCCTGCTGATCCGAACGCTGCGGCCAAGCTTTTGTTTTTGGGTCTCTATTTCACTCTGCTGGCAACGCCAATTTGTTTTGCAATGGTGGCCTGTGCCTCACAATTGGTCACAACACTCAAACGCTCGCCTCGAATCTTGCGGGTTTTTGATTGGGGGATCGCGGGCGTGATGGGAACTTTTGCGATCAAATTGCTGGCAACTCAGGCAAGCGGTCGCTGATCGGTAAATCGCCCTTGCAGCATTGATCTTCAGCTGGTCAATTATGCCAATCAGAATCCCAAGAGGTGCCCATGACACATCCGCTTTTTCGCGACGATGCCTATTTGCGCACATGTGATGCAGAGGTGGTCGACATAAATGATCGCGGCGGACTTATTCTTGATCGAACAATTTTTTATGCCACGGGTGGCGGCCAACCTGGAGATACCGGGTACTTGGAACTAGATGGCGGCGAACGTCTCGACATCGCGGCAACGGTATATGATTCAGATCGAACCACGATCATCCACGTTCCGGTAGAGGGCAGCCCGTTGCCAGAGATTGGGGCCAAAGTCGTTGCCCATCTTGATTGGCAACGGCGCTATCATATGATGCGCGTGCATACAGCGCTTCATCTTCTGTCCGTTGCGCTTCCCTTCCCTGTGACCGGCGGCCAGATCAGCGAAGGTGAAGGCCGCCTTGATTTCGATATGGGCGATACCCAACTCGACAAAGAAGACATTAAAGCCAGATTGGCGGACCTTGTTGCTGGAGACCATGAAGTGACGACCGAATGGATCACCGACGAGGAACTTGATGCCAAACCGGACCTCGTCAAAACAATGTCGGTCAAGCCACCTCGAGGCTCTGGCCGTGTCCGTCTGGTCCGCATTGGCGCTGATGTTGATCTTCAGCCTTGTGGCGGCACGCATGTGACACGCACCTCGGAGATCGGGACAGTGGAACTTGGCAAGAGCGAGAAGAAGGGCAAGCAAAACCGCCGCGTCCGTATCCGGCTCGTCGATTGAGGAGACACACATGCGCCTGTCTGGGAGCTGCCACTGCGGATCGGTTCAGTTTTCGGTTGAAAGCGGAACTTACTATCCCTTCAACCGCTGTTATTGCTCCATCTGTCGCAAGACAACTGGCGCTGGCGGCTATGCCATCAACCTGAAGGCAGATGCCAACAGCCTTGACGTTGAGGACAAGGAAAACGTCAAAAAAGTCTACCATGCGCATATAGACGGAAAGGCAAGTCCGGCTGAGCGCCACTTCTGCAGCAAATGTGGGTCCCATCTCTGGTTATGGGATCCCCGTTGGCCAGACCTTCTTCATCCACTGGCCGCAGCAATTGACACCGACCTGCCAAAGACACCCGAAACCGTTCACCTCATGCTCGGGTCCAAGGCAAGCTGGGTCGATGTTCCCGACGGGCCTGATCACAAACATTTCCCCGAATACCCGGAGCACTCGATAGACGAGTGGCATCGCTTGCACGGATTAAAGGAAGGCGAAACCGAATGACAACTCCCTCTCCTATCGTCTCGACAGATTGGCTTGCGGCAAACCTTTCTTCGCCCGATCTTATCGTCGTTGACGGCTCTTGGTATCTGCCGCAGATGGGACGCGATGCAGACGCTGAATATTTGGAAGGCCATATCCCCGGTGCAATTCGGTTCGATATCGATGAAGTCAGTGACCCAACTTCCGGCCTCCCACATACCTTGCCCGCCCCCCATGTGTTTGCATCCAAAATGCGCCGACTTGGAATTGGTGATGGCGCGCGCATTGTCGTTTATGATGGAATCGGTCTGTTTTCAGCCCCACGGGTGTGGTGGATGTTCAAGGTGATGGGCGTCGAAGACGTCTACATTCTCGATGGCGGAATGCGAAAATGGAAAGCGGAAGACCGCCCACTAGAGGATCTTCCGGTCAAGCGTCCTGAAAGGCACTTTACAGCGCGCCTAGACACCAGCGCGCTCGCCGATATCAATGACGTTCTGAAGGTGGTTGAGAACGGCTCTGCACAAATCCTCGATGCACGACCTGCCGGACGGTTCACTGGAGAAGACCCGGAACCGCGCGAAGGCATGCGATCAGGTCACATGCCCGGTGCCCACAACCTCCCCTTCAATCAACTGATGCAGGAAGATGGCACGATCAAATCAACCGACGAGATCTCCAACATGATCATTGACGCCGGTCTGGATTTGACCAAACCGATCATCACGTCATGTGGCTCCGGTGTGACGGCAGCAGCTCTCACACTTGCACTCACTCTTTCCGGAGCGAAAAAGCTGAAGCTTTATGACGGTTCCTGGAGCGAATGGGGCAGCCGAGAAGATACACCCGTTGCGACAGGCGCCACTGAATAAACACAAAAAGCCGCCCGATTGAAGCGGCTTTTTCCGTTGGAACAATTGAACGTGTTACTGGCGAACCAACTTTGCCAGCAGGTTACCGCTGCCATCAACGAGTTCCAGCGTCGTCTTGTTCGCGGTGTAACTGCGGGCCTCATTCAAGGCAGATAGGAATGCATATTCCTGTTTCATGACGTCGTCCGGGCATAACTTTTTGGTCGTTGCCAATGGACCAAAAGAGACGGTGTCCCGATCTCCCTCCATCTGCCCGAGAATGTTGTTGCAGCCGCCTGAACCGCTGACTTGGCCGTCATGTTTGATACCCAAGGTCGATTGCACTTTTGCATTGACCGGTTCGCCGGCAATTTCTTCAGCTTTCCAAGTGCCAACCAGCACTACGGGCGCAGTTCCGTTCGCGCGCACCTGAGGAAGGCTTACCGCCACGCTGAGCGCCAAGGCTGACAAGGAAAACGCGCCCCACTTCAAAAATCGATTGGTCATTTTGTAAATCCGTATTTGCTGCCAATACCCTTCGGCTTGCGCCACTGCTGCAATCTAAATCGCTAATCTCGTCGAGCATAAGGCAAAAAAGTGAAATTGCTGAGCCGATGTTGTGCTCCTTGTCGCAACTTATCGTGCCCCAAATTCCGGTTTTCGCAAACTTCGGTTTTTGGCCTCTACCAAAACGTGGATGGAATTCTCCGGGCAACTCCCATTTCCATACATAACGTAAGTTGTTATTGTTAGTAGCAACTTACCAAGTTTAGAATGTCTTTCAGTGAGATATCGTGACACAGACTTTCGATACACTAAATGCCATCTTCTCTAAAAAACCTGACTAAACTCATTCCGAACGGTAAAAACGTAAGCGTCGTAGCAAGAGAAATCGGGATTGATCGAACTAAGTTTGCTCGCTACCTCGCCGGCACAGCATTGCCTCGGCCCGAAGCCCTTTCCCGAATATGTGACTATTTTGACGTCGATGCGCGGATCCTGACCCAATCTCTAGAAGAAATCGCAAGCGCTGACGCTGCCAAGCAAATTGCCAACAGCACTTTGGAGGAACTCGGCTTTTCACTCTCGCCAGTAAGCCGCTCAATGTTGCCTGATGGTATTTATGCAGAGTGGAAACAATGCCTTACCAATACTGGGATGTTTCGCCTTCATTTAATTTCGGTGCGCAGTTCGAGAGGCGCTAGGGTTCTGCGAGCAAAAGTCCCTACCATTCCTATGGGCCGCGAGCGCTTCGCGCGCCCAATGGTATCGTATGTTGGCCCAGCTTTCGACGCACCGGACGGCTTTATGGTGTTCGATCAAGGACAGGCTGGAACGACCCGTGCAATTGCTTTTACGGTCTACAAAAAGCTCGATGCTCCGACCAAAATGTTCCGTGGTTACAAGTTAAGTGCCATGACCTGGCACACAAGACGCCACACATTTAACGGAGGATTGGTTCTGGAGAAACTTGGACCAGATTTGGGGTTGATCAAGAAAATTGCTCGCCTGCCTATAGAACTGTGCCCCGCTGAAGTTCCAGACCACATTCGAAAGTACTTTGACGGTTACGCATCTCAGGCTGCACCGCTTTAGTCGCTGTAGGAACCAGACAAAAAAACGGCCCCGGACATGTCCGGGGCCGAATTTTGTAGTCAGTGGTCTTCGCCTGATCAGTGATGAAGGATCTGGCTGAGGAACAGTTTTGTCCGCTCATGCTGCGGATTGGTGAAGAACGGCTCCGGCTCGTTCTGCTCCACGATCTGACCTGCATCCATGAAGATCACGCGGTTGGCGACCTTCCGGGCAAAGCCCATCTCGTGAGTTACGCAAAGCATGGTCATGCCTTCTTCCGCAAGACCAACCATCACGTCCAGCACTTCCTTGATCATCTCCGGATCAAGCGCTGATGTTGGCTCATCAAACAACATGATCTTCGGGTTCATACACAAGGACCGTGCAATCGCCACACGCTGCTGCTGACCACCAGAAAGCTGGCCGGGATATTTCATGGCCTGCTCTGGGATCTTCACGCGTTCCAGATAGTGCATCGCGATGTCTTCAGCTTCCTTCTTGGGCATCTTGCGAACCCAGATCGGAGCCAGCGTGCAGTTTTCCAGAATGGTCAGATGCGGGAAGAGATTGAAGTGCTGAAAGCACATGCCAACCTCACGGCGGATCTCGTCGATCTTTTTCAGATCATCGGTCAGTTCGATTCCATCGACTACGATGTTACCGGCCTGATGTTCTTCCAGACGGTTGATGCAACGGATCATCGTGGATTTGCCGGAACCAGATGGTCCGCAAATAACGATCCGCTCACCGCGCATGACCTTCAAATTGATGTCCCGCAAGACGTGAAAGTCACCGTACCACTTGTTCATTTTGGTGATTTCAACCGCTACATCGGTATCCGACACCTGCATTTTTGAGCGATCTGGCGTGTAGTCGTCGCCTATGTTTGTCGCGTCAGTCATGAGTTTTAACTCCGAATTCTTATCCAGAGCCGGGCGAACCGATCAGGCCGCCCAGCAGTCCGATCCGTTAGCGCTTGTGGCCGGTGTGTAGCTTTTTCTCCATGAAAATGGAGTAGCGCGACATGCCAAAGCAGAAAAGGAAGAACACAACACCTGCAAACAGGTAGCCGGTTGGTCCTTGGGATGGCGTTGCCCAGGTCGAGTCAGAGAACGACGACTTGATCTGGCCGAGAAGGTCGAACATTCCGACGATCAGAACCAGGGTCGTGTCCTTGAACAGCCCAATGAAAGTGTTCACGATGCCCGGGATCACGAGCTTCAGCGCCTGCGGCAAAATGATTAGATACATCATCGGCCAGAAACGCAGCCCAAGCGCCATCGCACCTTCATATTGACCTTTCGGGATGGCCTGCAAACCACCGCGCACCACCTCAGCCATATATGCGGCCGAGAACAGTGTCACACCGATCAGCACGCGCAGCAACTTGTCGAAGTTCACACCTTCGGGCAAGAACAACGGCAACATCACAGACGCCATGAACAGCACTGTAATGAGCGGCACACCCCGCCAGAACTCGATGAAGATGATCGATACCAGCTTGATGATCGGCATTTGCGACCGCCGTCCGAGAGCCAAGGCGACCCCCAACGGGAGCGATGCAACAATGCCCGTTACCGCGATTACCAACGTCACCAACAAGCCGCCCCAGACTGCTGTTTCAACAATCGGGAACACAACGAATGAGCCAAATTCCAACCCGGTCAGGAGGTAATAGGCAGCAATCGGGAACATCACGAGAAACAGGAAGGCGTTCAGACCCTTGGCCGGAACACTCGGCATGGCCAACGGGATGAGAAGCAGAGCGAACAAGCCATAGACGATGTTTACCCGATAAAGTTCTTCATACGGATATCGACCGTAGATGAACTGCTTCATGTAGGCACCAACATAGGCCCAGCATGCACCAACCTTTTCGCCCGGTTCGGCAGCAAGACAGGCGGTTCTGTCTTCACCTGTCCAAACCGCGTCGATAAATGCGAACTGGATAATCGGCATGATCATCGAATAGGCAATAAAGATGCCGATTACGGTCAGGATCGTGTTCCCGATAGAGGAGAACAGATTCTGGCGCATCCAGCCAATTGCACCGGTGGTGGAAACAGGAGCCGGCAGTAGCGGCGCCTCTTCCGTACGAACGTGAAACATTTCAGCGTTTGCCATTTGATCCGCTCCTACCGTTCGACCAGCGCCATGCGCTTGTTGTACCAGTTCATGAAGGCAGACGTGCCCAGGCTGAGTGACAGATAAACAACCATCCAGATCCCGACAATTTCAATCGCACGACCAGATTGGTTCATGACGATCTGGCCATTTGCCACGAGATCCGGAAACGCGATCGCAACCGCGAGAGATGAGTTCTTTGTCAGGTTCAGATATTGACTGGTCATGGGCGGAATCATCACGCGCATGGCCTGAGGAATGACCACCAGACGCAAGGTCGGGCTGTTCCGCAATCCAAGTGCATGTGCGGCTTCCGTTTGGCCATGGCTGACTGCCTGAATACCGGCCCGGACGATTTCCGCGATAAACGCTGCTGTGTAGATCGACAGCGCAAACAACAGAGCCAAAAACTCAGGGATCAGCCGTTGTCCACCAACATAGTTGAACCCCTTCAGAACCGGGTATTCGAACTGAACCGGGAGACCTGTGATCAGGAAAACCAGCAACGGAAAGCCAATGATTGCACCGAGCGCGGTCAAGCCGACCGGGAATTGCTGTCCCGTCAATTCCTGACGCTTGCGGGCCCATGACCGGATCACGAATGTCGCGATAATGCCGATAATGAGAGCGGCAAGAGAATAGACCGCCACATCTCCCCAAATCGGCTTTGGCAAGAAGAACCCGCGATTGTTCAAAACGGCACCAGCACCAAGCTCAACGCTTTTGCGGGGACTAGGCGTGCTTTCAATAAGAAGCAGATACCAGAACAGGATTTGCAGAAGCAGCGGTACGTTCCGCACAATTTCCACATACCAATAGGCCAGCTTGGAGATAACCCAGTTGGTAGAGAGCCTTGAAATCCCGACCACAAACCCGATGATTGTGGCGAAGAAGATCCCGAAAACCGCGACAAGAAGCGTGTTAAGGAAGCCGATTACAATCGCGCGCCCATAACTGGAAGTCTCGGAATATTCGATTGGGGTCTGGCTGATACCGAAGCCAGCCGTATTTTTGAGGAAGTCGAAGCCGGAGGAGATATTTTGTCTCTCCAGGTTCGCTGCCGTATTCGAAACTATGAACCACCCGCCGGCGACCAGAAATGCTACCAGTAGAACTTGGTAGAACAGTCCACGTACCTTGGGGTCATTCAACAGCGATGCGCGCGGTGGCGCGTCTGCCGTATCTGACATATGTCCTCGCCCGATTTCTCGCTGCAGCCATCGGGCCAGCCGGTCATGTGAGCTGGCGTTAAGCTGCTAGCCAAGCTGTTTCCTAAAACACTCCGCTTGTTGCGGTTATCACCCCGTCGGCGGAAACAGCTACCCTCTTTCAAAGCCATTGGTGCTTATTGGCTGAAAGCCCCGCACCTTGTTGGCCTGTTCTTAGGGCCCCGGCAGCAAACTTGCCACCGAGGCCCGGCATTAAGACCCGCTCAGCGGATTAGCGTACTGGCGGTGCGTACAGAACGCCGCCTTTTGACCACAGAGCGTTTACGCCACGTGCGATACCAAGCGGTGTGTCCGGACCAACGTTGGCGTCGAAGCTTTCGCCGTAGTTACCAACGTGCTTGATGATGCGAGCAGCCCAGTCGTTGGTCAGGCCGATGTTCTCACCATATGCACCTTCAGTACCAAGAAGACGCTTAACACTCGGGTTGTCGGAACCCTTCATGTCGTCAACGTTTGCAGATGTTACGCCAAGCTCTTCAGCGTTGATCATTGCGTTGAGAGTCCACTTGACCAAGTTGAACCATTGATCGTCGCCCTGACGAACAACCGGTCCGAGAGGCTCTTTGGAAATGATTTCCGGCAGAACCATGTGGTCGCCCGGGTTGGTCAGCTTCAGGCGCTGAGCGTACAGGCCGGATGCGTCCGTGGTGTAAACGTCACAACGACCGGCATCGTATGCAGCAACAACCTCGTCGGCTTTCTCGAAGGCAACGATTTCGTACGGCATGTTGTTGGCACGGAAGTAGTCAGCAACGTTCAGCTCGGTTGTTGTACCGGTGTTGGTGCAGACAGATGCGCCGGACAGTTCCAGAGCGGAGGTAACGCCGAGGTCCTTACGAACCATGAAGCCCTGACCGTCGTAGTAGTTCACGCCAGCGAAGTTCAGACCCAGAGATGTGTCACGAGTCATTGTCCAGGTGGTGTTCCTGGACAGAACGTCGATTTCGCCTGACTGCAGAGCAGTGAAACGCTCTTTAGCAGACAGCGGGGTGAACTTTACAGCGTTCACATCGTCAAAGATTGCAGCGGCCATTGCGCGGCAAACGTCAACGTCGAGACCGGTCCAGTTACCTTGGGAATCCGGGTTAGAGAAGCCTGGAAGGCCCTGGCTCACGCCGCACTGAACAAAGCCTTTGGCTTTAACATCGTCCAGAGTTGCAGCAGAAGCGCTTGTTGCAGCAACGCCCATTGCAGCGCCCAGAACAAGCGGAAGAAATTTTTTTGACATGGATATGCAGCCTTTATTGTTACCCACATTGTTTTTGCATTGGTACTTTTTGAAGCCGAACCCTCCACGCCATCTCGTCAGCAAATCCGAAGATCGCATCCCAAGTCCGCGTCCAACCTAAGACAAAGGTCGGTTCCTCCGGGCATCAGACTTCCGTACCAACAGGCACATACGATGGCATTTATGCGTAAGGGTCAAGAGGTTGCGTGATACGAATGGATATATTTAATCAATTAAACTGGCTTTCACGGACAGTTTAGGTCGCACATAAGGGGAACAAACGAAATCTTGTTGCTTGACCCAACCACCCCAAGCTTCAATCCTTTGACTTACAGCCATTGTCTAGTGCGATTATGTCTCTTATTGCCAAGAACTCACCGTCTACCGCACCACTTTTTTCTACTCAGGCAGGTAATTCCCTCTTGTTCCCGCCAGATATTCAATCTGAAGCAAGCGCTATTTTCGAAGCTCGGGCTGGCCAGTCTTGCGCTGATTGATCTTTGGTGATCAAAAGCTAAACTGCTGCCTTCCTTCGGACCGCGGCTTGGAAAATATCCACACCCTGCCGCTTCTTTCAAAACACCTTCAAAAGTTGGTCTTCATGGATAAAAAAACGTCTGGAAAAAACTATCAAACCGACACCCAGCTCACCCATGTTGGACGCTATCCGGATCAGTTCCATGGCTTTGTGAATCCGCCTGTGGTGCATGCATCTACGGTTCTGTTTCCAGACGTTGAGACCATGGCAACAGGCAATCAAAGCTACACCTACGGTCGGCGCGGAACACCAACAACAGAGGCGTTGGAAAATGCCATCACAGAGCTGGAAGGCGCGGCGGGAACGCGGCTCGCAACGTCCGGGCTCAATGCCGTGGCACTGGCATGTCTTTCCTGCCTGAAAACTGGTGATCATTTTCTCATCCCCGACACCGCCTATGGTCCTACCCGCCATTTCGCAGACACCGTACTGCCAAAGATGAATGTCGAGGTAGCGTATTATGATCCCACCCGGGCAACCGATATTAAGGGGCTTTTCAAAGAGAACACCGCGGCATTGTTCCTTGAAGCGCCGGGGTCTTTGACTTTTGAAATGCAAGATATTCACGCCTTGTCGGCAGCTGCCAAAACAATCGACGCAACCGTCTTGATGGACAATACGTGGGCCAGCCCTCTTTATTGCAAACCGATAGACCTTGGCGTTGACCTCTCCATTCAGGCGGGAACGAAATACATCGTTGGCCATTCCGATGTCATGCTCGGAACCATTGCCGCGAGCGAAAAAGCCTGGGGAGCGCTCGACACTGTCTACGGTGCTATGGGTGTTCATGTCGCTCCAGACGACGTCTACCTCGCGCTTCGAGGCCTGCGCACCCTGTCAGTGCGATTCGAACGTCACTTCAAGAACACCATGTCGGTCATTAACTGGCTGAAGGACCGCGATGAAGTGGCTGCCATCCGTTATCCAGCGCTGGAAAGCGACCCCGGCTATCATCTTTGGAAGCGAGACTTTTCTGGTGCGTCGGGTTTGTTCGCTTTTGATTTCAAAGCAGGCACCACGAAAGAGCAATCGAACCATTTCTTCAACTCGCTCAATCTCTTTGGCCTTGGCTATTCATGGGGTGGGTTTGAAAGTCTCGCTATTCCAGTGAAACTGAAAGGCATCCGGACCACGACCGATATTGACCCGGACTGCCTGTCCGCCCGCCTCCACATCGGTCTGGAAGATCCACAAGATCTCATTGCAGATTTGGAACAAGCGTTGGAATCCGCTTTTCAGTAAAGCTCAACAGATCTGACTCAACGAAAAGGCCCGTCAGATTGTCGGGTCTTTTCTTTTTTCGCGGAAGATGAGCCAGAGATTGCGGAAATAAATGAGCAAGCCGAGGCCCTGCCCTGCAATGAACACCGGGTCTTGGCGCTGAATGGCGTAGATCAACAGCAGAGAACCGCCTGCCAAAGAGAAGAACCAGAAGGCGACTGGAACGATAGAGCGTCCGACGCGTTCGGATGCGACCCATTGCACGACAAAGCGCATCATGAACATTGCCTGGGCGAAGAAACCCAAAATGATCCAGAAATCAAATCGCTCTACAAAAACAGTGTAAAGCCAATCATATAGCGCGTTCATGGCGTTCTCGTCGTTTTAGTCCGTTACCGCTTTGGCAGCTGTCCGGTTTCCCGTCTCACCAGCAATCGGAGACACATTTGGAAGGTTCTTCCGCCGCCGCCTCAACCACCACACCCCGATGAGATCCAATATTCCGATCAGGGCCCGGTCGAAGATGCCGTATTTTGATGTTCCAAATCGGCGATTGCGGTCTTCCACATCGATGTGGACCACACCATACCCTTCGCGGATGACAAGTGCGGGCAAAAAGCGGTGCCAACTGTCAAAATAGGGCAGCTGCAAAAAGACCTCACGGCGGAGCGCCTTCAACCCACAGCCACTGTCCCGGGTGTTGTCCTTCAAAATCGCTCCGCGCACACGATTGGCAAACTTGGAAGCAAGACGCTTTGCAAGGCTTGCCTTACGACCAACGCGCTGACCAGCGGCCAAGGCTGTTTTGGGTCCAGCCGCTTCTAGGGCATCAAGCAATTGCGGTATATAGGCAGGATTGTTCTCACCATCTCCATCAATGGTGGCAACAACCTTGCCCCGCGCGTTCTGCAAACCGGTTCTGACAGCGCAGCTCTGGCCGCATGAAGAGGCATGGGAAAAAGGCCGGAGCCACGGATTGGCGTTGGCGTATTCAGCCAGAACAGTTGCTGTTTCATCCGTTGATCCGTCATCTATGACGAGCACTTCGAATGTCCGCCCTGACAACGCAGCACCAATTTCATCAAGCAGAATGGGAAGATTCTCTGCTTCATTCTTGGCTGGAACCACGACCGAAACATCTAGATTTCCGGGATACTCGGCCAGAAATTCCGCGTAGCTGCGTGTCATGACGTTTCTTGCTCCGCAGCACCCTTGGCCGTTTCCGATGTCGCTATCGCTTGCTCATAGCGCCATGCACGACGTCGGCCTCTTACAACATCCCAGACGGCGCGGGCGCACGCATTGGCAGATCGTGAGCTCATGATTGGCTCAATGCTGCCGTCTTTGTTGTAAGCAAAGCCAATACGGCGTCGGGCTAAGGCACGGGCCGTGAAGTAGGTGAATGTCATCCCGAGCAGCGTTCCGGCAATGACATCGCTTGGGAAATGCGCCCCGACCATGACACGGCTGAATGCCACCCAAAAGGCAATGACCGCGATCAGCCAGAGATAGGCCGGGAAAATCAGCGCCAATGCCATGGCAAGTGCTGCAACTGTTGTGGAGTGACCAGACGGGAAGCTGGTGTACGAACCGTGCAGGGCGAGTATGTCGAAATGCACCGGGCCGACTTGTTCATAAAGCTTGGGACGGGCACGACCCAAGCCCCATTTGAAAATGATGGCCAGAATGCCGGTTGCAGCAACGCAGTAAAAAACAAATCCGGCATAGGTAAAAACCGCACCAACTGCCATGCGCAGGCGGAAGGTCAGTTCGTTAGCTTTGATCGCCAACAAATAAAGACAGGTGAGACCGGTCGACCACAAAATCCAGTGCGCCTTCCCCAAATCTGTAAAGGCCGCAAAGGTGGCGCGATACTCACCCGGCAGAGACCGGATCCAAGGATAGGTTGGAATATCGAAAGCGACGACAGCTACGCCAACCGTCAACAGCAGAACAGCCAGCAAATCCTGAGGGCGTTGTCCTGGACGCAAGGGATCAACAAAGTCCACCGATCTTTGTTTTCGGGAGGAAATGGTCGTTGTCACCCGTGCGAAGTTCTTCCGCATGCGGTTGAGAATAAATTTTACCCGATCAGTAAAACCAGACTTTTCCATAACACCCTTTTATTCTTCATTAGTCGGTTGTTTGGCCCGATAAAGACCTATCACAACGTCGTCACCGCCATTGATGTTGAGGCCGTCTACCTCGCCAACCAGCTCAGGCACAAGTGCCTTTGCCTTTGCAGCTTCCAGAAACGCTGTTTTCTCCCGGCTTTCTATGGCGGCAATGCGGCAATGCCCATCGCCTGAATTGTCATTTTCTGAAAGGAGGCTGGCCGCCTCCTCAGCTGGAACGATCTTCGTATCGGTCCCTTGCAGAAAAATAAAGCTCGGCTCGTGAAAACCTGTTGTTGTAACGGCCTTGGTTGTGCACCCGGGCACAGCATCAATTGCGGACGCCAAACGTGGGCTCACCCAAATTGGCGTCAAAGCCGGGCCGACAAATCCCCACACACCAACGGATATACACGCAGCTGCTCCTATGGCGACTGACATAGCCTTGAGCGGAACCGCTGCAACGATACGACTTGCTGCGATCAGCGACAAAATGGCTCCGAGGACAGCGATCACAACACCGGGAGGAGACGGCCAAACACCAAGGGCAATAGGCCCGCCGAAGCTTGCGCCCGCTACGGCAATTGCCGGAACAGCCAGCAAAATTGCCGAAACCCAACGATGCCAGCGCGCGCTTTGGGTGCCCGCCCCATCAACCAGTGCTGCAGCAGTCGCCAAAGCCAAAGCTGGTAGAAGTGGCATCGTGTAGTGCGGCAATTTGGTCGCAACCAACTCAAACACTATCCACGACGGGAGGAACCAAGCTGCCGCAAAAAGCACCAAAGGGCTTTTCCGCTCTCGCCAGATGACTGGCAGGGCCAATACAAAAAAGGCGGGTAAAGGCCAAAACACGCCGAGCATTGCTCCCAAATGCGTCAGCGGCGGCGCTCCGTGACTTTCCTGTCCTTGCCCGATTTTACCGACAAGATCCTTGCCAATAGCCTCTGTAAAGAAGGCTCCATCGGTTGCGAGCCCGATAGCGATATACCAAGGGGATGCAAGGGCGATCATCCACAAGAAACCGATAATGGGTGACGCTGCCTGAAACCATCTGACTTTTCTGGACAAGAGCATGAGCCCCGCCACGGTAAAGCCGACCACCATTGGGGCCACAGGCCCCTTGACCATGATGCCTATCGCCAAAGCTGTCCAAAAAACAAAGCCAAGCCCCCACAAGCGCTTGTCTTTTTCGGACAACCAAATTCGCGCTAACGCACCTTGAGCAATCACAATCGAGGCAAAGAGCATTGCGTCGGTTTTGGCAAGCCGCCCTTCCACACCCAGAATAATGGCCGATACAAGGAAGAGGCCGACCAACAAGGCACCCGGCGCGCCCATGAAGGCTCTCGCCATCCAGAACCCAGCCAAAACGACGAGAACAGCGCCAATCAGCGACGGCAACCGATAAACCCAGAGCGGACTATCAGGCCCATCTCCGATTACTTTTGCCGCAGCGACCTGCATCCAATAAATGCCGACGGGCTTCTTGTGCCGCGCCTGATCCTGAAACCGAATATCAACATAATCGCCGGTTTCCATCATTTGCTTGGTGGCTTGGGTGTAACGCGGTTCATCACGATCCAGTGGCGGAACCGTCCACTGCCCCGGCACGAAGAAAACCAGCGCAAGCGCAAGAAGCAACAGCGGTGCAGACAGGTCGTGGCCAAACAAGCGTAACCACAATGGCTTTTTCTGCTCTACAGACGTAGCACCTGTTGTTTCGGTTACGGGGACGGCAGTCGGTTCATTTTCCGTGGAGCTGGTTTCAGTCATTCCGAGACCTGGTCTATTCACGGGTCGCGCAAGGCTGGCAAAAGCACGACGCGATCCCTTTCATGTTGGGGTCTGTCCTACATGAGCTTGCGGAAAAGGGAAACACTCACTTGTGCTGAGACGTTACTTCGATATCGTCGCAGGGCACTGTTCGACAAACGAGATTGCCCTTTCATGACACTCATTGCCCAAATATCCGATCTGCATTTAAGACCCCGTGGCGCCACCTGTTTTCGCGTTAGCGATACAAACATGTTTGCCGAGCGCGCGGTACTCGCCCTGAAGAATCTGCCACAAATGCCAGATGCAGTTGTGGTGACAGGTGATCTGACGGATGGAAACGATCCACGGGAATATGACCTTGCCCGGGAAATACTATCCCGGTTGCCCATGCCCGTTTATGTCGTCCCGGGCAATCATGACGGTACACTTGCCATGGCGCAGGCCTTTAAGGATTATCCAGGAATAAGGGCGGCGGATCAAAAGCCGAAGCTTTCCTATACAGCGCAAATCGGCGAACTACAGTTGGTCGCGCTAGACAGTTCAATTCCGGGCAAGCCCTATGGTCAGATTGGAGAAGACCAATTGTTATGGCTTGAGGCTGCTTTATCCGCCAACACAGCCCCTACCCTCATTGCCGTTCATCATCCCCCAATTCAAACGGGTATGCACTTCATGGACACTATCGGCCTGAAAGACGCTGATGCTTTGGGAAACGTTGTCCAACGCCACTCGCATGTGAAACGCATCATGTGCGGCCATGCGCATCGGGCAGTCACAGCGGAATTTGCCGGAACTGTTGTTACGTTGGCGCCGAGCACAGCGCATAATTCTGCGTTGGACTTTTCAAAAGACGCACCGGCGCATTTCAGGCTTGAACCTGCACAGTACTATATACATGTCACAACACCAGATGGATCAATCGCAACACATACAGCATTCGTTGAGCAGGCTCCCGGTCCTTTTTCATTCGTTGCTGACGAAGGCATCTCATGGCCATGAACACAGGCACTACACCACCTTTGATTCAGAGACACGCTGTATCCGCGCTCATAGCAGCCCTCGTTGCAACGCTCCTGTCAGCTTGTAGCGTCCTGCCGCAAAAACCTGAAACGACTGAGCAACCGGTTATCCGAGAGGTCGCAGTCAATCAGGACGCGCTTCTTTCGCTTATCAACGCCTACCGAAGCGAGAATGGGTTGCCCGCTCTGGAAATCGACCAAACCCTCAACCGGGTATCCGTCGACATGGCGTTTCATATTGCCAAGAGAGACAGCATGGACACATGGGCGCATTCGGATTTTGGACTGTCCAGCCGCCTCGACAAGGCCGATTACAAGAATTACGCAGCGGCTGAAAATCTTGGCGCCGGTTACGCTGACCTTCAAGCCGCCTTTGATGGCTGGAAAGGCTCAGAAGGCCACAACAAGAACCTTCTCAACCCCTATGTTACGCAAATTGGCATTGGGCGTACGGTTCGCTCAAACGGAAAATGGCGCAATTTTTGGGCTCTTACGCTTGCTCGACCTGAAAGTGCAGGAAGGCCTGATATCCGCCAATAATGACGGGTTTTGCGCGAAAAAAGAGGCGGGCTAAAACGCCCGCCCAAGTAAGGTTTCCAGAGACCCCGAAGGGCACCGGCAATCGCCAGTGAGAACAAAACTCATAAGTTGAGTTTTATACTCATATTTATTGAATAGACCGTGACGTCAGACCTGTCAACGGGGGGCGCTTCCAACCACACCTAAAAAGGGTACACACGCTCAGAATATGTCTTTTCAAGAGCGTCCCGTTTCGCGGAGCAGTGACGGACCTCTTCGGGATACAGTCTCACTCTGCCAAAACGTGGCTCCAGACTACAAAGGTCCGGCGACAGGATTTTAACGCAAGGGACATTGAGCACTGGGTGCGTTGCATCAAATTTCCAAATCGAGATGCCAGCGGCAATGTAGCTGTCAATAAGATCTTGAAACGAATACTCGGTATTCCAGTCCCCATCGACTTCAAAATACCGCCCGCTGCCGCACAGGTCCGATAAAAGCCGATGTCTCCGGCCATATGCAACTGCGGGTGACGAGGCTCCGGATTGTTGCTCAAACAATTTCGAAAAAGACTGCGACACCTCGCTTTGCAACATTTCCTGATAAGCGCTGCGAACCGCTTCGTGAAGCGTCAAACCAGCTGAAACCCCCATGGCAGCGCCGAATCCGTCCGGATCAGCAGACACCGCCCCGGCAACGTGCACGCTGAATTGGGTCGGGACACAAAAAAAGGCACACTGTCGTTCTCTACACTGCAAATACTGCCAGTGTTTTTCGCCTAAATTTTGGGCAATCTGTTGCGGTTGAAGGAGGTTTATCCCCAAGCGGTTGTACCAAGCCGGAGCAAAAACGTCTCGTTCAACCGCCTCGAGAAATGCTCCTTTGAATGCCTGTTCCTGCGTCTGATGGACAGCGGCACCAGACGTACTCGCGCTTCCAGATAGGCCCCACTTTTCTGCCTCACCAAATAAGCCGCACAGTGACGGGAGCTGGGCTATTTCACCGGAGTTCAGACTTTCGATTTTGATCCGTCTCGCAGAAGCCGAATTCAACGAATCCAAGGCGTTTGCGTCCTTCCGATGCTTCCCGTCAGCTGCCAGGACCGCTTTCGACACTTGCCGCTTGCTAAACCCTAGAAACGCGCTCGCTTCCAAATCTCGCACTTTTCTTGAAACTGTATTTATCCTGTGTTCATCGCCATCTGGAGCGGTTTGAAGACTAAGTCGCTCAGCAATTTCGCCAATACAGGACAAGAATGCCGCCGCAGTACTTTCTCCCTGCCCCCCCGCGACGATCTTAAGTGGCTGTCGGAAGCCTTCGCCGTTTGTGTCGGGCGTTTCCGACCAAATTCCCGTACAGAAGACGATCGGACATCCGGGCAATCGAACGTTTCGCAGGCGCAAAAACCTCGGATCGAGCACCTTCGAAAACAAGTCATACGTGCGGCTGGGTAGTAGTGATGAAAAACGAGGCCCTTCGTCATCGATCACGATTAAGCCGAGCGCGACTAGGTCGTGGTAGAGACTGTTTTTGACACCCGCTTGTTTTTGAATTTTCGGTTCTGAGAAGAGCCCTCCTAGAACCGACAAACCGTCCCTCATTTTTTCATATGCCCAATCGACGCCCACCAAAAAACAACCATAAGTATCTATATTAGACGAAATACGCAAACTGGTTGATTTAACCACCTTCAACGGATCAAAACTGAAATACGGCGCAAGTAAACACACTGCCGTCACGAACAAAGTCGGAAGAATAACTGCGCCTCTGGGTCACATACAGCACCCATTTCTGTATTGAAATTAAATTGGAGGTCTACAGATGAGCATTTTCACTAGCAATTCATCCTTAGTCGCAGGAAAAGAATTAGCGTCTATTATCGGTTCAGACGAAACGCGCGAGAATTTCATTCAAAACCCGAAACAAGTCCTTACAAATTCGGAATTACCAAACAACCTCGTTGTGCTTGCAGATACTGCCGACACAATTCATCTGGTTGTACCGGCTCAAGTCGATGTTGATCGAATTGTCGCTAATGATGAAGCCTATTTCGAGGAACTGGGACAATTGGCCCTAAGCGCCTGCATGTATGAAGATATTCCAGAATAGGGCATCCGGGTCCACTCCCGTGAGCTGCGCCAACCAACTCCGACATCAGGTTGGCGCGGCAATCCCATTCTGATTACCGATTACCAATATCCCATAATCTGAGGGCTGATATGGCGCGTTTTCCCTATCACAAGTCAAAGGTGTCTGCGCTTGGGCGCCTTTTGGCAAAAGCAGCTACAGACCCCGCTTTTAAAGCCGAACTTATGCAGAACCCTCAAGAGGTCTTGAAAAAAGCGGCTCTTCCTGATGTCACGCTGCAGTTATTCAATTTCAATGTCGTGGACGGCGCACAGAACACCCCGATGATCGCACTTCCTTACCGCCTGAATGAACAAAAGGTTGCGGAATGTGACCCGGAATATCTGGCTGGAGTTGCTCGCCTTGTGCCCACAACAAACCTGTCATAACTGAAACAGTCGCTGATCACGCTTCACCAAGAACGGACCGGCGAACCAAACTGGCCCCGACCTGATAATTGTGCCGCACTCGAGGATCTTGGAAGATGTTAATCCGCTGATCCCAGGAGGCATCATTTATTTCCGCGAAAAGGTCGGAGGACAGCAGGTTTTCGTACTTACCTCTGTACAGCTGCAAAACACTTCGCGCTTCACTTTCTCGCCCAACACACATCAAGGCTGAAACCCGCGTTGCCAAACTGATCAGACTTCCAAGCGGCGCGCGTTCACCAAACTGAATTGCGCGTTCATAGTCGCCGGCAGCAAAATAGATGTTTGCCATATACTCATTCACGATCCGGGGCGGAAACGTGAAGGTAGAAAGTGCCTTTTCTGCATATTTGACGGCTTCTTGATAGCGCCCAAGTGCCGCCAGTCCCTCAGCTACCGACATGAGATTGCTCGGATCCATCGGATTAAGGCGCGATGCTTCCGAGAACGCGTTGCCAGCGTCCTCCGTTGCCCCACACAGGACAAGAGCCCATCCAAATAGCCTTTGATTGATTGACTGCCATGGATCAAGCGTGACTGCTTTTTCAGCGAGCATCACGGCCTCTTCGATCCGCGGGACGTCTGACGCGTTTTTTACCGCGTAATAAAGCAGCTGCTTCATTTCGATGGATGCCTTGCCCGCATAGGTCAAGGAAAACTGCGGACACTGGCGCTCAAGATCGTTCAATATCCGCAAGGCCTTCTCATCCGCAGTGCGGGAGAATTCCCAGAGCATGGCTTCGGCCTGACACCATTTGGCGAATGGAGCGGTGTTGCGAGGATTTCTCAGGCGATGCAGTACTTGAGAGTGGATGCGATTCACGGAATGAAACGCCAAGGGCCGCGCCTCACAACTGGTAGACCAGTCGCTTAGATCAACCACATCATGAAAAAGGATCTTGCCGGATTGCCGATCTTCAAACTGGAGATACACTTTTTCCAGTTCGCACTCAGTGCGAAAGCGCAGAAGATAACTTCCCAATTCCCCATCATCGAGGCGCGCCAAAGCAGCAACGCCTCCCGGCTCTTCATAATCTGCCTGATAGAGATCGAAATATTGATAGGATGACAGACCGTTGACGATTTCATCGCGTAGCGCTCTGGCCTTTGCATCCCCTTTCTTCTGGACCGCAATTGATGCAATTGCGATCTTGGGAAGACGAATGACATCATCACCTTCCGGTAAGAAATTTAAGTCTTGAGACCTTTCGGACCGTGCACTCGACTGGCCCGAGGCGAGTAGCGCCGTTTGACGACTGGTTTCAATTGCTTTTCGTGCATTGGCAGCGAGACCTGACTTTTGGTTCACCTCGCGCTCGCAAGCACTTAATTGATGCTGGGCAAGCTCCATCTGGCCAGTTTCCCGATAGTATCGAAGAAGGGCTTCGTGCGCGATCTCATGTCCTGGATCTATGTCGACAACAAAGCGCGCTGCAACTTCCAAAATGACGGAATTTCCAGACCTTTCCGCACCGCTAAACAGCTCAACTAATCTTTCAACTGCTTGCCAACGAATGTTTTCCCGCTCCACAGCAAGCCAGTCGCCGAAATTCGGGTCCAGTGTATCGTACCCTTCCAGAAACGGCCCTTTCCAGAGATCACGCGCTGTTTCCAGAGACGCACCATTTCCTTGCTGAAGCAGCTGGAACAGGGTTGGGACATCCCAATTGAGAGGTCCGGCGTGCGCGGCGAGATACGTGTGTTTGGCCTCAAGAAACGGAATACCACAGGCATCTTCGAGGAGACGAACCTGCCTCAATGCCTGCCGCAGAGACTGCGATGCCCGATCCCGGTCCGAGGCGCTCCAAAACAGGTCCGCGATTTCCTCTCTAGCCACAGGCTGGCTGTTTCGACGCAAAAGCACGGTTAAAAGCGCAAGTGCTTTCCTCGTTTTCACATGAATCGCCTGCCCCATCTCATCAGTCAATGATGGCGCTCCCAAGCTATGAAACGTAACGTTTTTATTCATAATTCAAGTGCCATCAATTGAGTTAAAAGAGCCAGAAAACGGCGATAATGCATGAGCCTCAATTATGCGAGAGCAGAGCCTGCAAAATATATCACGCTAATTTCACGGGGCAAAACCATGTTAGGCTTCGTATCGTAGATCGACAGATCAATTGATTTTTTTTGGTAACGGCAGGCAACCAATGTCAAATTTTTCTGACCCGACTTCATCTGACACTTTTTTGGACGAGTGCGGGAACGAATCCCTAAAGCGCATGATTTATTTCACCAAGCGGCAAGCGGAGAAGGACGGCAAGACTTTCTGCGCCTATTTTCTCGATATGGCTCTCAATGCCCTTGCGGATGACTCAGAAGAAATGAACGCGCTGGTCAAATCACGAGTAACGCCTCTTCCCTTCCCGGCAGCGCAGGCTCAAAAGCAAGCGCAGAATAATGTTTAAAGCGGAACGTTCGGGGTAATGAGCATTGACCCAACTGGTGAGTGCAGCATGTCCCGAACGGAGCGCTAGCAGCGTCCTCTCCCAACTTTGACCATCGTTGCGCCGCTGACGGCGTAACGATGTTTTTTTGCTCAGTCTTTGCGCATGACCGAACGGGTCAGCAGATTTCGGTATTTTGGAGGTTTGGCGACCCCGGCAGGGGGGAAAAGATCATTGAATTAATTGACCTTTTTTGTCCCGCACCTTGTTTAGTGCCGCTAATTGAGGGATTGATATCACAATAGATTTTCGAATCTATCCCGCACCCAATTTCGGCTTAAAGCGTGGCATCTCCAATTATCAACGGATGGTCGAAGTTCGTGATGATCAATTCGCCAAACTCCTTTGGCGCACTCTCTGAAATCGAATAAGTCACGTTAACCGGCAACATTGGTTGGCCTTCAAACGTTTCTCTTATTTCCGGCGTATCATTGATCGAGACGATGACCTTTCCTTCAGCACCGCGCATCAGGTCCGCCAGGACTTCAAAGTCAGACCGGGCAAACATCTCCTTACCGTAGTCATCCTCGCAGCCGAAATATGGTGGGTCGCAGTAGATCAGCGCCTCTGGCCGATCATAACGCGGAATGAAGTCCTGAAAGCTCAGGTTCTCAATCACGACACCCGCGAGCCGTTCGTGAACATCTTCCAGAATTGGCACCAGGCTGGTGAGGTTAAACCGGCCTCCCCTTTCTGCGCAGACGCCAAAGTTCTGCCCTGCGACTTTTCCGCCAAATGCGGTGCGTTGAAGGTAGAGAAACCGAGCAGCCCGCTCCAGGTCGGTGAGCGTTGATGGATCGACACGCTGCAGGCGGTCGAACTCGCGCCGACTGGTGATCTGGAACTTCAGGCAATCGAGAAACTGCGGATAATGGCGCTGCAGGATCCGGAACAGGTTCGCCACTTCGCCGGAATAGTCGTTTATGACCTCTGCACCTGGCACAAACTTGCGGCGTAGAAAGACACCACCCATCCCGACAAAGGCTTCGGCATAAAGGTCATGTTTGACCGCAGAAATCAGCCGGATAAGGCGCTTGGCAAGGTTCCTCTTGCCCCCAATCCAAGGCGCAACTGGCGCGACACCATTGTTCTCACGTTCCCCAAAGAGGTTTGACTCCATCTCTTCACACTCCTAAACACCCGCGATCTGCAGCAGCGCAGAATCGGACCTTTGGGTCTGATCGCGGGGGCGATGGAATGCTTGTGTGACATCGATCGGCATAAAGTCTTGTCGGACTGCCGATTTCCGGAGCGTTGGCGCGCTCCGGATCTCCCGCGTCAATTCAACCGGGAAACTTTTAGAATTTTGGTGATGCGGCGAGCCGCGTTCTGGACACGTTCGGTCAATCAGTTCATGAGAACATAATAAGAACAAATGAACAGGGCTATGCTCAAGAATGGATCTGAAGTGGCGCGCAACATGGCCAGATAAGGCCAATGACGGGATAGCAACCTGTGACAAGGTACCGGGCCTTCAGGCGCGTGTTTATCTGGAGGCAGGTGGTAAGCGTTGGTATTGGTTCGTCAACGACACCCACGCCCGCGCGCAAGGCATTGAAGACACCAAGGAAGCGGCCAAAGAGGCTGTCAGGCGAGAGTTCAAGCGTATCGCGAGGGAGGGATAAGGCTTCACTCGCCAATTGCGATAAGGTGCGATGCCCAGAAGGTCATCGCCGCCAAGCGACGCAATGTCCGGAATCGCAATGGAAACTTGAACTCCTTTTTGCGCATCTCAAGTTGTCAGGTGCGGATTGGTACTTCCAAAATTGGCCGCAGCGGCTCGATCTGTGTCGCATATTGACGTACGACCTGATCGTAGAGATCAGCTACACCCTTCGCTTGTACAGAGACCACCATCGCGTAGCTCAATTTTTCAGGAGGAGCATAATTGCGCCCTTCAAGCCGAGCATTGTAGTGGATGTCGAAGCAGGGGTTGATCAAAGAACTGCCGCGTTTGCGTTTGACCGCATGAAGACAGTTTTCCCACTTCCAGGCATCGTGCCTCAATTCATCTTCCGTCGCACCCGGTAGAGACGAGCCAAAGAAGCTGTCGGAATTGGGATGGACCTGCTCGTCGCGCGAATATTTTGTGTCGTTGGGGCGGAAAGTCACTTCCAATCCGGCTCGCGTATAGTTTCCGGGGTGATGCGGATCTGTTTGGGTCTTGTAACAGAGCGTGGCTGTAATAGAGACCATACCGCTCATTTGCGTTGACGGAACAGGAATTGCTGCACGGATATACTTGGCCGGGGATATTTCGCCCTGGTAAACGACCCGAACCGTGTCGTCATCACAAAGGATGACGTCGTCCAAACTGCGCGCAACACGCCCCCAACCGATTTCTTTGTGATCTTGGCCACCTTCCTCACTTGTATGCACAAGGAGAGTACGGATGGCGAGATGGTTCAGGCTGCCTCCGAAGTGAGCGCGAATGCCGGCACCCAACCGCAACACACTTGGCGTGGCGAAGGATGTGCCACCCGTCGTTGTGAGCGAAGGTATCGCGTCGGGTGCGACAACGACGAAGGGGCGACTGAACTCGCCCCCGAAATCGACCAGATCCGGCTTCACAAGACCCGGGCTACGCCCCGGTCCCTTCGAACTGTAGAGTGCGCGTTGCCAATCCTCTCCAGGAGTATCGCAGGCACCAATTGCTAACGCGTTGACACAGTCGGACGGAACCTGAACGCGGTCCAAGCCGAGTATGGCGTCCCCTTCCCCATCGTTTCCAACTGCTATCATTGCCAGTGTGGATACTCTTGAAAGACGGTCGTCCAGCACGGCGGTCCAAGCGTGAACATCATCATCCTCGATTGGGAGGCAAGGGCCGAGACTCAGATTGATGAAATCATACTCTTGGCTCGACAACACCCCTTCAATCCTCTCGAGGATTTCGTACAGTTCGTGTGGGTTTTGTCCCGGCGCTTCGTCCAAGACCCGATAGTGATCAATATTTGCATAGGGGCGTGGCAAAGGTTCTTTGGTGTTGATGTGTCCAAACAACGCCGCAGATGTCACACCAACACCGTGCGACAGGTCATCTTCTGTCGCTGGGAGCATTCCGGGTAGCTCATAGGGTGTCGCCCATTGGGTCAAAGGATGGTTATCCGGTATACCACCATCAAAAATTGCGACCCGGACATCTTCTGACACGGGTCCTTCGGAGGGTAGCACCAGATCAGTTGTTGGGATCCCTGCCGAACGAATGGTCGGCCGTAGGATTCTTAAGCCGGGCATTTGCCTCAATGTTCTAACACCGGTAAAAAGCGCGATGTCATCTGCTCTCTCCACAGGCGCGTCGAGCTCGAGAAAGCAAAGACCTTTGGCGAAGAAACGTCGGCCGAGTTCTACTTCGATTTCTTGGACTTGAAGATATTCCTCAAAAGCTTCAAGCATAACGCGCTCAAGCTCGTTGGCATGCAGTACAGTCTCCAGTGCCATTCGCCCTCGCTCGGGCAAAGACCCTTTGATTTTGGCGTGAGGAACTGGTGCTAAGACCTCCTCAATAGAAATAAGTGCATTCGCGCTTCCTCTATTTGCGCGCCAATTTGGAAGTTGCTGGCTCCATGAGCGAATAGCAGACCTACGGCCTTTCGCGAATAGTTCAGTCGTTACGGCTTCTTCGGGCTCCCTGCCTCGCGATCGCTTAGCTGGGGTTGCCTTCTTTGGGCGGCTACCAATCACTTCGATACCCACATCCCGCATGAGTTCATAGGGGAAAAAGGACTTTGCGATGTATTCTGGATTTAGCGTCAGTGAGATAACTGCCTCATCACCCGGGCAAGCCGCTTGAGGAAGATCATCAATGCGCGATGACGCCTCGGTGACCATTGGCGAAAGCCTGCTGCGAGCCTCGTTGAATGTGTAAGGGGGCTCCTTCGGAGCGCCTCCGCCTTTGACGACGATATTGTTAGTGAGGCGTTCACCCCGACCCAGAAGAAAATTCTGTTTGCTCATCGCTATTGTTTAATCCTTTAAAACTTCATTGTTCTTCAAATGTATGCGGATCGTATCGCGCGCGACCCCCGTGATTTCATGCGCTTTTCTTTGGGTCACCAGACCATTCCTGACTAGCCGGACCGCGATTTCAATGCGCTCCTGTTTCGAGTGATTGTCAGATGCGACGAGCTGGGAAAGGTAATGATCCAGCCCTTTGCCATTCAGTGCAGCGGAGCGGCGCGCAAGGGTGACTTCGCGTTCGATGTCGCTATAGGATCGCCCGATCAAAGAGACCGAAAGGATGTCGACCCAGGCGGACATATCCGGCGCGACCTCTTCAAGCAGCGCCCCCAAAAACGCACGTATCCCGGCTTCCTCCGGCAGAGCGAAGTCGATAGGTTGTTCGAAGCGCCGCCATACTGCGGGATCAAGCAGATCTGAATGGTTGGTGGCTGCGATGAGTAGGCCGGACGAAGGCCAATCATCCAGCTGCTGAAGTAAAACCGTGACCAGTCGCTTTAGCTCTCCGATCTCTCCGGCATCATCGCGGCGCTTTGCGATCGCGTCCAACTCATCGAGCAGAAGAACGCAATCAACGGATTTTGCGTAATCCAGCACATGCCTCAAATTGGATCCTGTGCGCCCGAGATAGCTGCTCATCACAGCAGACAGATCGAGGATAATGAGCGGAACCCCGAGCTCGCGTGCAACCCAGCGTGCACCTAGAGTCTTTCCGACGCCGGGAGGGCCTGTGAATAAAACCGTTCTTGTCGGCTCTAATCCTGCCTCAAGCAATGCGCCGAGGTTTTGCCTCTCGTTCACAAGGCGGGACAACGTGCTTTGGACATGCTCCGTGTAGACTGGCTCCATTTGCAGTAACGGGGTGTCCTCAACCCTCAACAGCTGGAAGCGAGAATCAGTGTCGGTCGGCAAAGCCTTTTCCATACCCTTGCGCAAGGGCGATGCTCGCGTGGGGTTTTTGCGAAGTAGCTCTATCAAGGCACCTGAGAATTGCTTATTCAGACTGCGGCGCTTCGCTATTCGATGCAGATACGTCAGAACGTCTTGAGTGCGCCCTGACAGCGCCACCCTCGCAAGGTGGACGAAATCCTTTTCGATTTCATCATTATCTGCCATTCTTTTATCCCAATTATTTATTTGTCTTAGCTGGTCACTAACATAACTGGGAGGAAATTATTTTACAAACCCTTTATTCTTCCACTTTAGAAATTTCATTCATTGATACGCTAACTCCTTAGCGTTGATCAGGCACTCAGCCGCGATCCGGAGCCACTTGGGGGCGCACCAAACGGTATCGATCCTTTGTGAATGTCCCGTATGAGATGACGGACGAGACCGTTATCTCCTGATCCTGCTATCAACCTTTACAGGCCAACACCGATCACTCCCGCGCGCGGGTGTCCAAACAGCAGCGCCAAACAGAGAAAGGCGTCTGGCAACGGTCAATCAACTAGACGCCCCTCTCAGGTTGACCACCCTAAGAGCGACTTCGCGTGTCCCTTCGGACCAGTGGTAGCAGTTACATCACAGGTAAACTGCGGCGACGTTTGAATTGTATCGGATTGTAAGGTTTGCATTTGGCTCACCCAGTCTTCGGCCCCATAACCCGCGTTGGCAGGTTGGAAACGGGCTCATCCCCACGGAAGTGCCCTTTGACCAGTACGACCTTCCCGTTGCGGTAATGACGCTCATGTTCACTCACCCAATGGCGAACTGGACCAGCCCGCTCTTCCCTCGATTGTCGCTCGAACTCTATGCGAGCCTGCTTCTCTATCATATGGGAGATGGCTTGAGGGCCGATCCGGATCGTTAGATGGGACTTCTGCGCGCTGGTAACCCAGGACTTCCCGAACTTACGGGCCACCTTAGCTTCCTTCGCTGAAAGTGTTTCCGTCGGCGTTGGGATAATTCCTCCCAAGTCAGGAGAAACCAGCATCGCAAAGAGCGCAAATGGGATAAAAAGGTCTTGCTTCGTGCGGCTATCGAAATACCCCAGATTCGCATGAATGCGTTCCTCTGGGTATTGGAGCCGCTTATAGTAATCAAGTAAATGAAGGACCCGGTCTAACAGGTAGTCGTCGAAATTCGGCTGCCCGTCTGCAGCACGGATAACCCGAAGTCGGCATGTGGGATCCATAAGCTTGGAACCGCTTTCACGAGCGAACATGATGATGCTTAAATGATCTGCATCGCGATCATCGATCAAATAACCGCATAGACCCGAACCCAGTGGTTTTTCATAGCCTGCATTTTGGGGCGAATCTCGATCAACGCGTGATGAAGCCAACGCCCCATAATCAAACTCAACCCAAGCAACCTTGGCAGGAAGCTCAATCGCTCCCAGTTTTACAACCGAAGGGACATCTGTGTCCTTCACTTGCAATAAAAAGTCATCATGGAGTGTATCTGCGTAAGAAGCCGCCAAATGATCCAGTAGATAAACTTTGGCCTGCTGCAGTGCCTCAAGTGTATTTTCTCGAAACAGTCGAAGCTCGTCGGTTCGGGAAAAATGCCATATCGGATCGTCCTTCGGTGAAGACCTACCTGCCAGCGAAGAGCCATAAGTGGATATCAAATCCTTGTATAACATCCTTGGTGTTCCAAATATCTCGAAGAACAATTTAAGACATAACTATCTCCAGTTCTAAACTTGATGGATTTCGCCTGTCGAGCGTTTCAATAGAACCAATCGAATTTGTTGGCTCCCGAATTCACTACAACTGCCTGAACCTTTGATAGTGGAACAGGATCACGCCCGCGAAGAGCACGCCGAGCCCAGCCTTGAGCAGCAACGCTATATTCGGCACACCCATCAGCCCCAATTCACCAAGCCCATCTGCGGACAATGCCAGAACCAATAGGCCAATACCAATCCGCATGATGGCGGGAACCAGCCCGAGACGGGTGTCGCTGGTCTGGTGAATAATCCACCATCCGGCAAGTGCGGTTGCCCAGGTAACAAATTGATCGATCCAGAACACCATTACTTCTTGCCCCCGACCAATTTGTTTTGAAGTAGCAGGACAGCGGTTTCACCGGCATAGCCGCACAGGAACCCTGCCGCCAACCAGGCATAGACCTCCTGTTCAACGAAACCTGTCAGAAAGTGTGCGATTATAGGGCCAAGAAAGATGGCAGCGGCCCCACCGGCAACGCCTTGGGCAAGTCGCCTGCGCCAGTGCCGCTCAGGAGCAACAACGGCCTTGACCACCGCCCCGGTGATCCCGGACAGGGCGAGAAGCTGGATATTGGACCCAATACCGCTCCAAAGGTCTGCAATTGATCCATCCATCATCGGCACCCCTGCTCTTTCTCAAGCTCCAGAACAGTATCGAGTGAGCGAGCCAGTCGCTCTGACACAACATCGGCGTCGTGTGCTTCCCACTTGATCTCGGACAAGGCGGCACAGAGGCCGCTATTTGGGCCGATTGGTGCGCTGACGCAGCCGGTTGCGAATATCGCCAAGAGCGCGGCGATCAGATGTTTGACGTGCACGGGAAATAGCCTTTCGGGACTTCAGCTGAGCCTTCAAAACAGTGTTCTGTCGGATAAGCCGGTCCTGTTTCCAGTCTAAGACAAGCCCGCGAACAAGGTCCGCGAGCAGCTTTGTCACAAAAGAGACGAGAAGGTTCATGAGGAGTGGCTCGTCACAAAGCCGATCCGGCCATCCCGGTTGAGGTCCATACCAAGCCGCGCCTCAAGGCGGTCAATCACGCCCTGCCGGTTTATCCCGAAATAGTCCAAGGTTTCGGGCATGGCCTTGAGAACATAGTCAGCTGCCATGGCAAGGGTTTCGTTTTTGACATCGACCTCAAGGGAACCCGAGAGACGGTCTCCCATTTGGTTTCCGAGCCGTTCCCCAATTCGCTCTCTGGCGTAAGCGATACCGTTGAAGAGCGCGTCATCAAGCCTGGCTCGCATCTGTTCATTGAGCTGGATGCCCGTCTTGGCCTCAAAGGTGTTCACGGCCTTGCGGCCAAACCAGACAACAACACCTGCCAGAACCGTCATCACCGTCTCAAAGACAGGAACCGCAAAGGGGGAAAGATCAACTGTGGTCCCGGCAAAGGCCGAGACGGGACACAGAACGAGCGCTATCAGCGCCGCGAATGCGAAGCGGATCATTTCAAAATACTCCGATTTTTTGAGGTAGTGAGGGTTTGCTGAATGTTCAGCGAATCAAGCGGCTATTGGTTCAAGCCGTCTTGAGAAGTTTGACGATCATTTCTGCGTGGTAGAGCGCGGTTGCCGTATCAGGCTTTTCGTCATTGTCAGGCATGGCAAGGAATGGCGGCTTGCCTTGCAGGGCCAGTTTCATTTCCTCGAGGACCTGCGGACCGACAATGCCATCCACCTGAATGCCACGTTCTTTCTGGAACCACATGGTCACCAGCTCTAGCGTGTGATCAAACGGGCCTGTTGCCGGCACAGGATACGGATGGCCGATCTTGTCACGGTAAGCACCCAGATCCTCACGCCATCGATGAACATCCGGCCCCGCATCCCCTCGCCTCAACAGCCCGTCCGGGTTTTTGGAAACCACGATGCTGCGCCCTTCCGGGAAAAGGTGGTCATACTCGGCGGAGGCGTTGAAACACGGACAGGCTTTAGCCGCATATTCATTGTGACCAGACACTTTTTGAATGTTGAACCGGTCCCGCAAATTGGTCAGCTCGGCAATCAATCCCTCTTTCTGGGAAAGGGTGCGGGTGTCCTTCGCAGTCTTGCCATCCTTGGAAAGCCCGCCGACATAGACCACGCCAATGGTACGGAGATTGTGGCCCGCGCAATGCGCGCCCACACTTGCCAAATCCCTGCCCTGCCAACTGTCGCCATTCAGATCGATCACGCGGTGATAGCCAATACCGGACCAGCCACGGGCGCGGTGCCATGTGTCGATTTCCTTGACCGACACAGCCCGCCCTTCAGGCGTTGCCGTACAATGGACAATGATTTCTGTGAGTGGGCGCATGATTGGCTTCCTTGTTCAGGGCAAAACACGAAAAGGCCCACGTGCGTGAGCCTGATGACAGTTGGATTTTTGAAAAAGGGGATCAGCCGGCGCTATTTGCCGAACGCCGTCCAAAGGAGGGTTGAGAAGAAGAGCACCCAGCCCCATCGCCTGGAGCATCCTCTAGCAACAGCAGCTCTTCTAAACTCCGCCGATGAAACAGACGGATCATGTCCGCGTATCAAGAGTTCATCATGAATGGCAGCGGCTGGAAGAACCGCACGATCATGGGGATCAAGCACCCATTCCAGGCACCATGGCACCGAAATATCAAACTCGGTACCTGGCGGCAGAATGAGCGTCCAGTTGGAGCCCTTCTTGCTGACATCCCATAGCAGCGGCGCAGTCAGCCGGTAGCGTTTCCGGGTGCCTGGAACCCGCTCAAATCCGTCAAACCGGGCTATTCCAGTCATTTTTAAAACTGAGCAGCCAGTTCAGCGGTCGCCTCAGGAACCTTCGGCCACTTTTCGTCATTGGCAAAGTCCGGATCGACGGCTTCTACAAGAGCCTTGCCAGTTTGGCGAACTTGAGCGATCCACATCAAACCAGCACGATAGGCCGCCATTTGCTCTTCAGACAAAATACCGCCGCCAGCTGCAGCTGACAGGTTCATCTGTGTTGACTGACTGGCATGTTCCAAAATCCGCCGTCCGACTTCAGCCCGGATACCGGCAATCAATGCGGCCTGTTGTTCAGCCTCGGTAGGCGCTGTCAGCTTCTCATAGACGTTCCGTCGCTCACCATCAAACTCATCGGGGTTGCCGGACGACTTCATGTCAGCAACGGCTGCTGCCCGAACTTCCGTGTCCTCTTGCCAATTGACTTCCTTGAGCCCCTTTGTGCCTTTCGGCATTTTGGAACCCACAAGCAATGCAAGGTACTTTTGCCCCAGATACACAACGGCAAGCACACTATTGGTCATCGGCGGCTCTACGATGGTCGCCCCTTCCGAGATTTCAAAGAGTTTCATCTAAAGGCTCCCTTATTGAAACTGAACCAGGTACGGAACGCAGCTTGGTTCATGATCATCATCCGGGATCTGGGCATGCCCGCCATATCCAGTCTGATAGTAGAGACCGTTATCGGTCAGGATGCCCATACCGGTTTCATTCACGTAGCCGACCGCGCAGAGCGCAACGGGCTTGTGTTTCATGATGTGTACGGGCGTGAAGGAGGATCGGTGCGATGTATGCCCCACGCCGAGCTGGCCGTTGCCGTTGTAGCCGGTTGTCAGCAACGTCCCGTCGTTATGCAAAACAGCCAAGGAGGCGTAATTATAGCCCCCATATCCGAGGACTTGCTTGATGCCGCCATTTCCCTCAATTCCAGGGTTTTGAGGGCTGTTTGTATTGGAGGTGTTTCCGAGCCCAAGTTGGCCGTAGTTGTTGTAGCCGAAGGTCCGGATTGTCCCATCGGCCTTCACCACCGCACTTGAGCCGTAAGCTCCGCCCCAAGCGAGCAACTGCTCATTATCGGTTCCAAGCGCGGCGATGTGTTGCGGGCTATGGACCGTAGACGTGTTGCCGGTCCCGAGCTGCCCATAACCGTTGTAGCCCCAACTGTAGACGCGGCCATCCTCCAATCGAGCAAGAGTGTGGCCGTAGGGTTGATCGCCGGTCGAATGATTATCGTCCATACAACCAACAATCTCGACGCATTTGTCAGGAAGAGTAACTTGCTCCGGAGCGCTTCGGTTATTCGAGTTGCCCAGACCCAGCGGGCCTTGGCTGTTATATCCCCACGCAAACAATCCGCCATTTTCATCAATTGCGAATGTCCGACCGTAGTTACTGCCAACGCAAACCACCTGAGACCAATCGTCTTTTGCCAAGGCTGTTGGTGTGCTGACCGATGTCGTGTTGCCGAGCCCGAGCTGACCGTAAGCATTGTAGCCGCTCGCAAACAGTCGCCCGTCATCGGCAAGGAACATCACATGTATGGAACCGGTATACCGACTCTGACCAACGGATATGTCGATGATGTTGACGCCATCAAGAGCTGTTACCCTTGTTGGAACATGAACGTTACTGGTGTTCCCGACACCGAGGCAACCGTAACCATTCTGCCCCCAAACATAGACTGAGCCGTCTGACATCAGGCACAGGTTTTCTCTCCCAGAAGTCACCCATTTTGCCACGGTCGCATCAGTCTTGGGAAAGGCAGGAGTGATCGGCGTTGACCGATGGTGGTGCCAAGTGCCTTGCCCCAATTGGCCGGAGCCACTATCTCCCCAAAGGCGCAGCGTTCCGTCTTCCATGATGACCCCGCCAGAACGATATCGGCCATACATCGCTTTGCCATCAGTCAACTTCGCGACCCGGTTTCCAGCTGCATTCAAGCTGGACTGGCGTTCTGCTGCGGACAGCCCGCGATTGTACAAGTGCCATGTGGTGGTGTTGGCCCATTCCACGGGCGCAATGCCAGTCACAGCCTCCAACGCCACGCAGATATACGTGGACCCGTCAAGGCTGACGATATCATCCGCCTCGTACTCGGTTGCAGTGTCGTATTCACCGCGCCATGTGAATTTAATCTTGTTCAAGTCAAGCTTCATCTCAGCCCTCCTGCGTTGCCAGAATTAGATGGCCGTTTTGATCAATGGAGAATGTGAGACCCGGAGGCCCGATGTCCCAACAAAGATATTTGGATGTGTCGAAGTCGCCGGTACCGTTCTCTAAAATCAGATGATCGTCTTCGCGGTAGAGGCCATAAAACACGCTGCCTGCTGCCAGCAGTTCTTCTGCTTTTGCTTTTGCAGCCTCCGCCCGCTCAACAGCTGACTGGACAGAACTAACAACTGATTGGGCAGCCTTTTGTGCAGCATCGTCAAACGTCTCCTGAACATCGGCCGCAATTTCTTCTGCCCGTTTTTTTGCAGCCTCCGCAGCATCCCTGGCAGCCGTTATTCCTTGCGCATGAGCCTGGGCATTAGAAATATCAGACGCTGTCGGACCTGCTGTCGGCTGACCGTCAGCGTCAAACATCATGACCGTGCCAGCCCGGTCAGCCTTTTGGGGGAACGGCTCAATCGTTTCCTCGTCCGGAACCCTGAGTGAATGCGTAATATCGGTTTCGGGAAGCGGTCCTATCCGGGTCCACTGCCCCTGACCTGACACCCCTGACTTGCGGTAAATACCACGTTTGTCAGATGAAGCGTCTCCCCAGACTTTGGCCTCGGCACCTTCGCCCCAGTCAAGATCCGCTTCCAGCTCGGCCAAAGTCGCAAGGCTCGGGCCCCGTCTTGCATCCAGCTGTGCGGCAAGTTTGGTTGCCGGCATGACGACTGTCTTTTTGTGGCCCGCCACTTCAGCATGACCAATAACCTCATCCAGTATCGGGACAACGTCCAAATGGCTGGTTCTGATTCCCATGTGATGGCTCCGCTAAACAGACAGCAAAAAGACGCGTTTCGCACAGGCGAAAGCCGCATTGAAAGAGTTGCTTGGTAAGGTTCGATGAGATGTAAGGTCAGAGCATGCCGCGTGTCTGTTTGACCACTCGATTTGCTCTATCTATTTGTTTTCACCCACTTGCGGAACGGAGTTCCGTCGCTTCGCCTGAACACGCTCAAGTAATCACTGCGGTATAGGGGCCCGACACAGGCCCGGCCACATCGTCCTCATTCTTCGGCTCAAGATAATAATCATAGGACCCTGCCGGCAACAGCGCGCCATCTTCACCTGTGGCATCGCCGTCAATAACCTCAAGTGTTGAAGACCTGGAAACCCCATGAGTTCCAATAACGTGGGCCTCACGATCAAGTACGCCGGCACTGGCAAGACGATAGATAACAACTGCCACTACATTCTCGTCGTTCTGGGTCACGATGGTGACTTTCGCATGAGCCTTCCCGCCAACAACACCACTCCCGTTCCCAAGGCCACGCGGAATGCCTGCATCCGTTTCGCCGATCGTGATGCTGAATATGGCATTGTAAGGTCCTGGAAGACCATTGGGCGTCAAGGCACGAGCCCGCAATTGAACCCTGTCCCCGACCTCATAGCCGGAGATCGCCCCGCCGCCCTCAGCGGCTGTTACGTCAACACTTGTCCACGGCGATGTCCCAGAAAGCCTGTGATCAATCTCAAAACGCCCGATAGTGGCAGAGCTGCCCGAGCCTGGAACCAAAAGCACATCAAGACCATTTGCAGACCCGGTCCCGGCAACGCCCGTTCGAATGGCCGTAAAGCGCGGCCTTGCCGGAATGGACAGCTGGTCATCCAGTTCCGATCCAATCACGCCAGACCATGTTGGCGGCTCCTCCGCATCCGTCAACGCATCGATTTCAGGGGCTGCATCAACGAATGTGATGTGGCTGGTAAAATCCTGCCCCGCCTCAATCCCGCGAACAATAAGTGGCTTGCTTTCTTGGGACGCCTTGCCAAAATGGACAATGTCACCAGCCTTCGGCAACACCCCACCGCCATCAACCCGGATCACGCATCCAGGCTCACTCTCGAAGACAACGCTACGCAGGCTTGACGTTCCAATTGTGTCTTCTTCACAGATCCCGGTTCTAAAGCGGACAGCATAGTCAGCGCCTTCTTCCATTTGGATCTCTTCATCCAGAACAATCAGATTGCCCTCAACACGCTTTACGTGTGCTGCCACCTGCGATTTTTCCAGAACATCCAGGGATCCCATGATCAAATCACCGCGCGTTGCAACACGAACCGCCCCATCCTGAAGAGCAGAATAGCGATTAGGGCGATGGATGATTTCGTACATGCGCCGACGCGCCTCAATCCAGATCTCATCCGGATTGGTTTTTCCCGGAAGTTCAATTTCTTCCGTCAAGTTGATCTCACCGGAAAAACCGGGCCACGGCACGACACGCTCTGCCGGTTCAAACTCGTTGGTCTCATCAAAAAACGGAACCCGGAAGGCATCTGGCGGATCCAGATATGTGCGCGTCCACTTGAAGCCGTCCGAATTGCGCGGGCTGATATGGTCAACAACCATGTCCTGAGGTCGATCAATAACGACACTCCACTTAACCCCGTCATGGCGCGGAGTGGCGCGGCCCGCTGCCGCAATCAGCTGCAGAACTTCAAAGAGCGTCAGATCGCGGTCCAGCACAAAGTTGAACTTGAGACCCTTGGCAGCACAAAATTCATGCCAATCCTGAAGGAAACCCAGATCGATCCCACTGTCTGCCACCGGATAGGGATTGGCCGGAGACTGAAGAACAAATCGGTAGAGCGCCGCCGGATTTGACGTTTCGCGGGAGATCCAGCTCCCACCTGCCTTGTCCCAATCCAGGCACACCCGAGACACCAGAGCACTGAAATTATCGAGAGAGTTGTTAAGCTGGTAAGTGGCCTTGATACGAAGGGCAGCCAGTGCGAGCGGGCGATCAAAGTTCAAGGGGTACTCAGGACGCAGGGACTGCAAAACCAGAAAAACCGTCCGATCCTGTTCCCGGTCATTCGTTCGCTCATTCGTTAATCGCGTCACCTCAACTTCATAGCGTCCACGCTTTGGAAATTCCCAGCTATGCTGGCGATAAAACGCCTCTCGCTTGCCCGCACTCACATTAAGCGTCGTGACCGTGGTCCAGTCATCACCACTTTGCAGGGCTCTGTATCTGATCCGCACAGAGACACTCAAGGACTGAAGTTTACCATTGGAATTATAGTGAAACAGTCCGCCCGGGAACGAGATGATAACCGACGCGCCCGTGGAATTTGCAGCTGTGTAGCGGGTCACCGGTTTTTCATTGGCAGGTCCCGAGACGACTGTGCCTGCATCATTTCTGGGAAGTGGCCTTGTCAGATCAGACCCAACAGCCTCTTCAATCACCTGTTTGGGATAAAGCGTCAAAGGCGCATCGCCGGAAAGCCCTTCCCGGGTTTCGATTTCAATTTCGTCATATTCATCGAGATCTGTGGTACCAAGTTTGAATTCAGACAATTTGAGAGGGCCATACCCAAACAGGAACAGGGCACGCACATACTGGATATCTCCAACAATTTCCGTATAGGAAATCGCGCCAAAAGGCGGAGCATAACGATGCTTGCCGAGCGCAACCGGGACAGCGCCATCTGGTGAAAGCCGGTTTTTCCAGCCCGTGATCGTGTAGGACTGCTTGACTTCATTACCCCCCGCACCGGACTGGTCGCCCGGATTGGCAGACGTAGGCGGCACAAGCGCATTTACCAAAAGGTTCCCAAGTGCAGACAGGCCCAAAGTCAGACCAGCAGAGACAACAGCTGCAGATATTCCAAGCGCACCGGCAATTGGAACAGCCCAAAGCTGACCGAGAGCGACAGCTGCAATGGTAACAACAATCATCAAAATGGTTCGAATTGCACTTTTACCCGGCAGGGCCCGGATCAAAACACGCACACCTGGACGAGGACGGACAAACTGCCAGTTTCGTTGCTCAACCGGCATGGCACCTTGCTCATTTACCAAGACCACACGCAAGGGTAGATTCCCGGCAGCGTCAGCGCTTATTCCAAGACCCGGCAGCACGCTCGCAACGATTTCAGCAAGGCTCATTCCGCAAGGAAGGTCCAGATCGATCCGGCCAAGACCAGGATCAAGCAAACAGGGAGATGCAAGCACAGGCAATGTGTTTGTCGCCTTGATATCTTGAGCCTTAACCGGAACTTTATCTGGGGGCATGCTCTCGCTCATGCTATGGCTCTCATCTTTTTATGCCGGAAATGCCCGATCAACCGATGCTTCCAGGCCCCGACACAGTAGCGCTCCAGCTTGGCCTGATCATCGCCGCAGACATGAAGCATCAAACCAGGCGTCACCACGACCCCACAATGGGCAGCCCCACGCCCTCTTCGAAAGAGCGCAATATCAAACATGGACGGCTCTTCAACCTGACCCCACGGCCCCTGGCTAACGCCTCCGCAAAAAAGCCCGTCGATTTCCTCGCGCTCTTCACAGCTGACATAATCCTCATGATAGGAGGCAAGTTGGATCCCCAGTTTCTCGCGATAGACCAAAACAACAAGGCCGTAGCAGTCGCACCCACCCCGATCGCGACCAAGATTTAAAAACGGGATGCCAATATAGGAATTGGTCCAGCTCATCGATGAAGCCCCGGAAAGCGTTGCTTGGTCATGCGAGCACTTGGGAATGCCTCTTCTTCAATTGACTCCCGGCTAATTGAGAGCGTGATTTCCGACGCATCACCCTCGGCCCGCACAAGGCGCAAATCGCGATACTCAGCTTCAATCACGTCCGGGCTTGAGGCCAAAACAATAGCCATATGGGCCGTTGCCCTGGTTGTTATGGATTGAAGAACGTCTGCAATGCCTCTGGTGACATTTTCCAGCACAAGTGTTGCCTCAGCTGGAGCCTCTTCCAGATCACTGGGTAAATCCGTTGAAACCAGAACAAAGTGAAACGGTTCGCTTGACGGATTGCTGTCATTGAACGTTGACCTTGTCCCGTAAGCAAGAGGGTCGCTCCACAAGCGCTCAGTTGGATCGCTCGATAGACGCACCGGCTCCTCAAGCTCTGAGTGTTCAAACACAAACAAAGCCACCTCGACTTCATCAGATGAAGCATCCTCCAGCGACAAACGCTGGTTCAGTGAAACACGGCGCATGTTACGGCATAACCACGATAGGAAAAGAAATCTGGAAGCGAATACCGCGTGTGGTTTCGTTGGGAGGCTGCTCGCCAAACAGACAAATCCACGGCGCAGAAAGCAGGAGAGGTTCGCCTGTCGGCGTCAACAAACGCTCCCCTCCTGAATCTAGAAGCCACCACCCGTCACTGGTCGGATCCGGCATCACAAAGGGCCGTGTCCCTTCAAGCGTTGCGTGGTGATAGAACTGATCAAAAACGGCCTTTTGATCCCGGTCAACACTGATTGAAAACCCATAAAACTGCGCCACGGAGGAAAACCGGCGACGAAAGGAAGGCGGGCCGGTTTCCCGGCGTCTTTTAAGACGCGGGTCCTGTGGCTGACGCTGATAGCTGCTCCGTTGAGGCTTGGGAAGATCGTCAGGCCACTCAAGCATCACCGCTTCACCCGCTTTTTCGTCAGACCATAGTCCTGACCAAGCGTCTTTTGTGCAGCACCACCACGCATGTTGATACCATCGGCAATCTGCTCTGACATTATGAAACGAATACTGCGTCCGCCACGCTCGTCCCGCTCCTCTTCAACATCAACATGAGCCTTTGAGTAGTTGTTCACGACCACGCTGACAGGGGGAGCAGCAGGTGCAACAAAAGCCCCGGCCCGCATTCCATTTTCATTCGCCGAAACAGGAGGAGACGCAAACGATGCAAAGGCCGAAGGCCCATGGGAGCTTACAAATCCGCCCGCCTGATACCCTTTCAAGGTGTTGCGATGCAAAGCCTCCAGTACATCAACGCCAATACGCCGCGTTGCCGGGGCGCTGAATACATACTCGTTGGCATGAACAACCCCTTTGACCTGATTATCTGCACCTGGCCCCGTCGCGCCGCCCTCCTGGAAGCCAAACAATCCGCCAATCCCCTTAAAGAGACCTGCAAAGAACCCGCCAAAGCCTCCCCCGCCTCCCAATCCTCCACCGGCAAGCCCACCTCCGGCCTCACTCAGTCCGGAGAAGACGTTTTGAAGTCCGCGTGACAAGCTACCTGCAAGGTTTTGGGATTCTCCGGCAAACGAAGTCGCTGTGTTGGCAAGTGAACCGGAACTGTTCGCAAGAGACGATACGGCCTGGCCGACCCCCCCATCAAAGCGGGTCAGGCTTGACGCCGAATTTGAAAGCCCGCCCCCAAACGTATCCAGCGCGTCTTGCGCTGCCTGCAGTCTGCCAGTCCAGTTATGCATGGCTTCAGGGTTGCCCCAGCTAAAGCCGGAGGGACGCTCAAAGCCGCCAAAGGCAGCCGTTGCCTCACGCAAATTGGAGCTGTTTTGCAAAGCGCGAAAGGCGCGCCCTTCTGTGGACATCAGCTCCGACCAGGCGAAATTGAGCTGCCCCTGCACATTTCCAAGATTCTTGCGGCCACCAATGAAATCAAACAGATTAAAACGCCTGTCATTGTGCTGAAATAATCCAAATGCATTACCCCCATCCCCCACAGCCAGCGGATTAAAGGCGCTTTCTGCCTTGACGTGACCAAGAATTGCAGCCGTCTGAAAATCCTTGAGACCCTTTTGGGAAAAGAAGTTCCAGACCTGCGAGGCAACTGATCCATCAAAAGACGGGGCAGCAGGCGAAGTAAGAGGAATGGAAGATCGCGCCCCTTGCAAACCAACCACTGACCCGAAAGCCGGGTTTGCAGCAGATTGAGCCGGTGCTCCTGACAGTGCTGGAACAGTGACACCACCCGATGTCCGACCGGTTATCGATCCAAGTAGTCTCGACAGAAAATCATTCGGGGCGGCTCCGCCAAACAGAAAGTTCAGCTGCCCCGCCAGAAAGTCCCGCAAAATCTGTTTGGCAAGATTTTCCAGAACATCGGAGAATTTTTCTCCATTGACAATCGCATCTGCAAATCCGTCCGCAAGCTCCTTTCGCAAGGGACTGACAGCCTCTTTCAAATCCGAGGCCTTGCGTTCTGCAAGATAAAGCTTTGCTGCATAGGCGTTCGGCCCATTGCCATGGGACAACTCCTCCAATCGCAAAAGCGACGTTGCCGCATCATCCGCCGCCGAAGCGTAGTCACGCATCGCCTTGACTCTGGCAAGGTTCCCATCCCCTCCCACACGCGCAAAAAGCCCTTCACTCTCGAGTTCGCCAATGCGCTGAAGACGGTCCCCCAGCTCTTCTGCCGGTGTGCGGCTCGCCTCAATCAGCCGCTTGACTTCAGAAAGTCTCTTTTCCAGCTCACGGCTTGCCGGCTTGTTCAATTGCTCAAGAGCCTTTTGATAGTCTTTTGCCGCCCGCGTTCTTGCATCTCCCGCCTGCTCAGCAGACAAAAAGCCTTCCCGTTCCGCTGCTGCAATATCCTTCAAGGCGTCCTGATAAGTCTCAGCTGCCGGTTTGACCTTGCCAATCCAGGCTTGTGCAAGTTTTTCAAGACGGGCCCGCTCCTGCTCTGCAAGATAGGCCTGTTTTTGATCCTCACCAGTGTCATTTTCCTCCCCAAAAACAAAATCGGGGTCATATCCGTTCCTTCGATCAAGAATGCCCTGATATCGTTGGAGCTCTTTATCGATCACTTCAAGATCGTGGCGCGCTGTTTGAATAAGCGATGCGAAACGCTGATCCCCTCGCCCCCCATCTCGCTCTTCCAGACCCTTGAGGCGATCCTGTATTGCAACCCGCTCGTTCAAAAGGTCATTGTACTTGCCCTGGACGCGACTGGTCGCCTGATCCTCAACCGCACGCGTCAGGTCAACGAGATCGCTAAATCCACGCGCGGCCCCTGCCAGAAACTCCATAAGGTCCTTTGCGGCAGGCGCTGCATCCAAAAGAGCGCGGGTCAAATTGCGATCAAGGGTCAGGGCAGACTGTTTGAGGCTGCTGTCAACCTCCATGGCCTTTTGCACCAGGTCCCGCTCAAAGACATTCCCTGCAAGGCGGGCCTCTTCGATCATCGTGCGGAGATTTTTGGCACCAACGTCAATCAGCTCGACAAACCGCTCTCCTGCCGTTCCTCCAAACAGTTCATCTGCGATCCGAATACGGGCAGAACGATCAAATCCTTGCAGGCGGTCAATAATCTCAAGAAGAAGTTTTGACGGATCTTTCAACTTCTGCTTCAGCTCATCTGCTCCAAACCCAAGCCGTTGAAAAGCCTCGCTCGCAGGACCCTTGCCCGTAAACACAAACTCGTCAGCCCTCAGGTTCAACTCCTTCAAGCCGTCAGTTAACGCATCTACGGAAATCCTGTTGCGGTCGGCAACGATTTGCAGTTCCTGGAACCCTTCCACATCAAGGCCTGCGCGGCGGGCAGCATCCCCAACCTCGGCGACGCGTCTGGCAGCATCCTTGGAGGATCGAATGACACTGCCAAGGCCAAGGGTCAGCGCCCCAATGCCAATAGCGGCAGCGGCCCCTGCGGGCCCCATGGCTTTCAAGCCAGCACCAACAGCACCAAGGTTCGATGAAAGCCCCTCACTGCGACCCTTGAGGTCTGACACAGCTGCATCAACAGCCTTGAGGCTCCTTCTGGCCGGTTTGCTGGCTTTCTCAATCCGTTTGAGCGCCTCCTGGCCTTCCTGCCCGAATTTGCGCAACTCTCGCTGAACCACCTTGCCGTCAACAGCGGCAAGACGGATCCCGACTTGTGGCATTTTATTGCGGGCCATCGTTCATACCCTCATGCTCAAAACTCGACTTGAGATAGGCTCTTTCGAAAGTAACGAGGAACTCTGTGACGACAGACATAAAGGCAGGGTCCACATGGCCCGCCCGGGCCAGTGCTTCCCCGACAATAAGTCCGGTGCGTTTGCCGCTGAACTCTGACACCCGCCAGGAGCCCTGCCCGCTTGCAAGACGAACCGCAAGTCGGCCAAGAGCCGTCTTTGGAGCAAAGCGTTCAGCTGGACACCGCATGCCACAACTCTGGTTCAGCTTTTTGCATCCCAAGCAGTAGTCCGAACCGCCTCGCCCGAACCAGGCTGCGAGACGGGCAATTCGTTTCCCTCTGCACTCACGGTCGCTTGAACCGAATAAGCCACACGGTCAAAAGCAGACTTCATGTCCTTATGCAGAAGAAACTGCCCAATCGCATCGCGGGACAAGGCAAGTGGCTCACCCTTCTCATTTCCAACATGCTCCCATGAAGAAACGAGCTGCTCAAAAAGAAGAACACTGGAGACAAACGACGACAGCCCCAAGAACCTGCGGAGCCGCTCAGCCAAAAAGTCGTTCGCCGCTTCCTCATCACCAGATGAAAAAACACCATCCTCATCACTCTCATCAAGCCCCAGACCGTGCTGGGCCAGAAGACTATTTGGCACACCGAACGCTGCCAAAGCGCCCTGGGACATCAAAAAATCCCGGATAGCCTGCCCCGCTTCCGTTTGCGCCTGTTCAACATCAATTGAGTTGGCAGGTCGCATATGAAGAACAACACCAAAGGGCAACGACACAGACCGTTCCTCAAAGGAATATGCCGACGGCTTAAACATTATAAGCCTCGACCCCATTCTCCACTGTCACGCTCAGCATGGCCTTGTGTGCAGTTTGCTCCGCCCGCCAGTTAAACTCCGCCTGCAATCCACCCGGCCCCGACACAGGCGCAAAAGGGGCCTTTTCAAACCGAACAGTGGGAAGAGAAAGCAGTATCCTGGCGCTTTGCGACAAGGAAAACTCCAGCTCCATCGAGACCGGGTCCCCCGCCGCCATGATGTCGTAATAAGCATCATTTACATACCGAACCCGGCCCGAACCGTTACAACTGGCATCTTCATCCAATGCATACCCGGCCAGATACTTATCTCCTGTCAAATCATCAGAGGCAGAAGGATTGTTCTGGTAATTGAAAGAACCACCCAGGAAATTGGCGGCATCAACCCCATTGATCCGCATCAAACCCTTGGCGGCTGGTATTTGCCCCAACGGCAACTGTTCTGCCACAGAACCACCTTTACTGGCTGCAAGTTTTGTCTGGCTTCGACCGACCAATGAAACCGTTGCCTGACGAAAACCACTTGCCCGCGCAGTGTCAAACGATATCCCGGCTGCCAAACACCCAACATTTTGGAAAAACGCTGCGCCCGCCCGCTTCTCCACTTCAATGGTCCGATAGGAAAGAACTTCACCGCCGCTGGTGAACACATGCGTATAGGGACCATCACCGCTTGTAACAGGTGACCCGAAAAGCATGGTCAACCAATAGGGCAAGTGATTGACATCCATGGGCACGACAACTTCACCGCTCATGCTGACCAACCCAGGTGCAGGCCCTGTCTGATCACGGTTGTTGTGACGGTCTGTACCAAGAAGCGGGTCAGCTTCTTGCGGCTCACTCTCACCCAGGTTTTCAGAGTAAAATGGCGTTGCCAAATACGTTCCCTCTGAGGCGGTGTGAAAATCCGCCTGGTCAGAAAAAAGCAGATTTGCGGTCTTGCCGCGCGGGGTTGCACTGGTCGGCATGGATCAGGTCTCCAGGTCAAAAATCGAAAAATTCAAGGAAAATTCGGCCTCAATCAAACCCTGCCAGCAACAGCAAGATCCAAATCGCTCGCAGGGCGCAAAAGCTGCCCGTATTGCTCAGCCTCTTCTTTGCTCAACCGAAGAATGGCACCACGAGCACCCTTCCCCTCAACAGGGCCAAGCAACACAAAAGTCCCCTTGGCCGCTCGTCCAAGGGGGGATTTCTTGCAGGTCACACCATTTTCCTCAATGGCGCTCAGCGAAACAGAATCAGACATTGGATTTCTCACCGTTGATTGTTTTCATCTTTCACCTCGCGGGATACCCCGTCCTTCAGGTCGGGGAGGAAAGCGAGTGCGGCCTTCGGCCGCTTCTCTTTGAGATTTGACATATTTGGCGATGACCGATAGCGGTGCGCCTCCGCAGCTTGCTGCGAAATATGCGGGCGACCAGAGGACGCCTTTATGGTAACGACCAGTAATTTCGGGCCTGTACTCTCTCAAAGTTCTACTTGAGACGCCTTTCAGTCTGTTGACCAGCTTTGAAAGCGCTATTTTGGGTGGGTAATGGACAAGTAGATGCACATGATCGTCTTCCCCATCACATTCGACAAGTTTGGCTTCGAATTCGGTACATACTTTTGCAAAGATATGCTTCAGGTCTTGAATTGCCGGTTCTGATAAGACGTTGCGTCTGTATTTCGTGACAAAGACCAAATGGACGTGCAGAAGATAAACGACATGCCGACCAGTTCTGTAATCCATGTTGTTGCCTTTGGGAGCCAATGTTAGGGTCCGAGCATGATTCAGCGCGGCTATCGTTATAAATTGGGCCCTACACCAGAGCAGGAAGATTTGCTTGCCCAGTTTGCTGGCGTGTGTCGTCTGATTTACAATATCGCCTTGGAGCAACGCCGCGATCATTGGCAGAGGTTTAGAAGTAGAACCGGCCAGAATATCAGCTATCCGTCTCAGGCTCGCGAATTGACCCTGCTTCGTGACGAGTTTGACTGGATTGCTGCAGTTTCCCAAACCTGCCAACAACAGACCCTGAGGGATTTGGACCGGGCTTACCAGAACTGGTTCAAAGGCATTGCCAAATACCCAACCCCAAGGAAAAAGGGGCGTAACGATACGTTCCGCTATCAAGGCCGCGAAGTTCAAACCCGCAAGTTGAATGGCAAATGGTCCGAAGTTCGTTTGCCCAAGATCGGATGGGTTGGGTATCGCGATACTCGTGCGTTGCGAGGCAAGATCAACAATGCGACGATCAGCCTTGACGCCAAGGGCTGGCATATATCTTTTGCTGTTGCGATTGAGCACGAAGCGCCGGCTAATATTGCACCGTCTGTTGGTGTCGACCGTGGCGTAGCAAACACCCTTGCGCTTTCGACCGGTGAACGACTTTGTGTCCCTGAAAGACTGATCAAGTTGGAGAAGCGGCAGAGAAGAGCGCAGAAGATGCTGTCCCGCCGTAAGCGCGGGTCGAGGCGATATGCCAAGGCACGGAAACGTGTTGCTACGCTGAGCGCATTGCGTTCGCGCATACGCAAGGACTGGCATCACAGGGCCAGCCTTGATCTGTCCCGCCGATTTGGAACTGTGGTTCTTGAGGATCTCAAGACCAGAAACATGACAGCTAGCGCAAAAGGAAGTGCTGACGAACCGGGGCGTATGGTACGCCAAAAGGCGGGACTTAACAGGTCTATCCTGAACCAGGGCTGGCATATCTTCGAAACCCTACTTGAGTACAAATTGGAAGAGCGGGGTGGGTATTTGTGTAAGGTGCCTGCCCATTACACGTCGCAGACCTGCGCGGAATGTGGAACCGTCGATAGGGAAAGCCGTCAGAGCCAAGCGTCTTTCTCTTGTAAACATTGCGGACACACCGACCATGCAGACACAAATGCTGCGAAGGTAATTTTGCGTCGGAACACGGCGTCTATGGACATGGAGGAAGGGCATTGGCTCTCCTGTGAAGTGTCAACTCGAAAGAGCCGTAAGGCTCTCGAAAATCCCCCTCCTTCAGGTGGGGGAAGATGTTAACACAGGAAAATCAAAAAGGTCCGCGTGATCGGGTGAACCATGCATCGATGGAACAACAGGCAGGTTCAACTTAAACCAAAGCTCCTGCGCCTGTTTGCAGCCAAAGGAACGACGCGTCTCTGCAACCATGCGAACGCGCACCGAATTCGGTACACCAGACACCTGCACAGGTTCGCGCTCGGGCTTTGAACCTTGCAAGAAATGTTCGGCCAAAACCGCATAACATTCGCGCTGATAGGTTAGGACGCGTTCGCGAACATGTTCGTCCTTGATCCGGTTGCTATCGACCGTAAATAGCCAACCATTGATCAGCTCAAGCTTTAAACAAAGCGTCTTCTGCTCACCGCCCCGACCGAAAGGCACCTGCATAATACAGGTACCTTCCGACAAAATAGGATCACGTGAAACACGTTGGCGTTGCCCCTCCCATTTCATCCCCATTGCCTCTACGATCGGTTTAAGGGCCACATACACGCCGTCTTCAGCCTCAAAACCGAACAGTGTGTCACCACGAAAGTTCACTGTAATAATCTTACCCATTGTAAAGTCTCCATCGGCGCCCGGTCCGCCAAGCCCGGAAACGCACAGGGGTTTGCATTTGCAAACACCGGGGCCGATGAAGCCGGGTGTTCGCGTCTCTTCTCCACTGGCGGCGGAGAAACTTGCTTTGATCAGTGAAAGAACGGCGGACCGACCTAATAGGGCACGTTCGAGACAAAACCCGCGCTCAGGACGACTGTAATCCCGGCAATGTTTGCAGCTCCGTCCGTTGCCTGATCAAGCCGATCGATCCCGGAAATCTCGAAGACAGCGCAGCTGTCTTCCTTCTCATTCGCCCTTACCAGCGCTTGATGCACACAAGACAAAAAGAACTTCAAAACAGAGCGCCGCTGCGCATCCGTCTCCGCTTTGACAATCAGTTCCAGCAGCGCTGTTTGACGAAGCTCATATTGAAAAGCCCCAGCTCCGAGCGCCTCATTGAGCCGCTCAAGGTCCCCATCCACCATATTGGCATAGGCGCTTGCCCCCTCATCCAGCACGGTGAAAGCCCGCTCGAGCGTTTCATTGCGATCAATCGGCGGAATGCCATCATGGCTTTCGGCAACATCCTGCAAAACAGCGTGTAAGGCCGTCAAAACATCATCAGAGCTCATTGACCGAGCCTTTGTAGCATTTTACGCGTAATGAGATCCGGGGTCGCCTGTTGAATGATCCGGGCCGTCAACGCTACATCGAAGCGCTTGCCGAGGCGCACCTGCTTCACCAAAGTATACATGAGCACGCGCTCAGACTTGCTGCGTCCGCCTGCCTTTACACGCCGTGACCCTTTGCGCTTGCCGCGCGAGCGTCGAAACCCCGTTTCAGAAAACGCATAAAGGACACGACCACCCGCCCCAGGTTTTGCAACAACTGCAAGACTTTCATTTCCAAATTCGCTCAAAAAATCCGCCATGGACATGCGCCGACCTCTCGCCCCTCGCTTGCGGCTCGCAGGCGCAAAGTCAGTCGGAATGGCCAGCCAGCCACCTTGAGACACGGAACGGATCGCGCCGTCCTTCGAAAACGCATCTACGATCTGCGGGGCCTTGCTCCAAATCAGCGCTGCAGGCTCCATTGTGGGTAAGCCTTTACGCGGATAAACCTGAGAGCGCCACGTTTTCGCAAGTCGCGCCCCCAATCCCGCTCTGGTTATTTGCTGCCTGAACCGTCGTTTTCCCAATTCGGCAGCATCTTCCATTCCGCCCCGCAAGGCAGCGCTCAGTTCCCTTTGCTCCCCTTCCAGGTGCTTTTGCAAATCACCGACAAGGGCAAGTTCAAAATCAGCCATGGATCACATCGACCTTGCATGACCAGACAAGTCGGGCCGGATCCGTGAGCCGGGGCTCGCCAACCACCTTGTAGCGATCTCCGCTCTCAAGGGAAAACACACCTCCAACAGCGGGCGAGAGTTCCCACGCTCGCACGAACAGCAAAGTCGAACGAGCGACCGGGCTGGAAAATTCCGAAATAGAAACGCCAATGTCTTCGTCTGTGGCAAATCTGATTTGACAAGAGGCATCTTCCCCCACAGCCGGAGAATAAGTGGCCGCATCACCGAGCTCTTCAAACTCGGCATCGACCACTTGCCTATCTAGTTCTTTCATCGGGGTTTCAGGAGCCAATAAGCTGGTTCTGAGCGGGAGGCGATGGCGGAGCACCCGAGGAGCCTGAAGGTTTCAACATCTCCCAGAACTTGTCACGCTCATGCGCTGAAATTTCAAAGCCAAGCCGTTTTTCCAGTTCGGCAACGACAGGCTTACCGCTTGAAGTGAATGATCTTCATTTTCTGCATCAAGTTGCTCTATAGCCGCCGTCATGGCGTTTTCAAGAGCTTTGCCTGAAGGGCGCTTTACCGGACTCACTTCTCCGGGATTTTCCGGAAGCGTACCAAACTGTTTTACAAGAGCATCCGCCTCGTCAGCATCAAGGGCGACCGGGTTCCCCGGTGCAATCTCACCCTTGTTCGTGACAACTGTCACCGGCAGGCGAACCGTTTTTACATTTCTCTTCGACATCAGTCGTCTCCAATTTTAATAAGGCGGCAGTTTCCCGCCACTCAATTCACCAAACGTTGCTGCAGAGCTTTTGGTGCTCCTTGAAGCACTCAGTCCGCTCAAGAAGCTCGACTTATCGCGTTTTCGGACGGCGAACCGACCTCCGCTTCGCCTGAAAACGCTTTATCGAACCAATACAAAAGCCGTTGCGTTAACCTCACCTGGAACAGGGAGTGGCGCTGATTGCGTCATCAGGAAATCAACGGAAGGATCTTCCTGTGACCACATTTTCGGAAAGCGGCTGACCGCCTTCAAGGCACGATTGTCCCGGATAGCTCCGTGGCAAAAGCTGCCAGCCAATGTGGGAGGTGCAGCCATCAAACAACCAAGGCTCGGGAAAAAATCAAGGATAGTGCCATCCTCAGCTTCAAAGATCTGGGTGTATTGCCAGAAATCGAATTGGCCGATAGACCCCAGATAAGCAGCGACCATATCTTCAGCGCCAGTGGCAACCGGACCAAGCTGAAAACGCCCGTCCATCTGACGACGGTTATCCAGAACGTCCTTGATTTCAGCATCGCCGGTAAACAGTTCAGCTGCCTCCGCCCCAAAGACAACATTCGTTACCGACCCACCCGACTTCTTGGCGATCTCTGTTGCCCAATTCCGAATATTGGACTTGATACTCACACCATCCTCGCCCCATCGAGCACCACCTGTCAGAATTTTCGTCAGGGACGGATCCCTGCCAAAATCGACGGTTTGTGCAGGATAGTCCTCGCCCTCACAGACAACAGCACCTGTTGTCAGCACCTGTGCGCACATCCACTCTTCACGACGGGTGATCTCAGCGTCCTGATCGGCAAGTTTCTGGATCATATTACGCCGATAACGTTCTTCTGGAGACAGCTCGCCGCCAAAAGCCTCGCCTGCCAGCCGGACAAAGTTTTCATCCGGACTGATTTCATCTTTCGGCTTTACATAAGGAGGCTCAAATGTCTCAACTGAACGGCCACGAGCACGACGCGCCTTACCAGCAACATGCGGAGATACAAAGGGCGCAATCTTTCGACGCTTGGCAACTTTATCAAAGGCAATTTCTGCCGTCACGAATTGTACGCCAGTCGGAAAGAACATATCACGCAACCAAGCAGTCGGACGATCAAGTGTCGGCAGAACGCGTTGCAGCGCGGTGGTTGAATAAAGCGGATCCATGCTGGAAACCTCTCTTGTTGGAAGTAAAGTTGAGGAAAAATTCGCGCTGCGGCGGAACGATCAAGCCCGCGTGCGGACAAAGATGGGCAGACCCGCGATCCGAAACGCAGCCTCTACGCTATCAGCGTCATGATCGGCACCGAATTTCAGTTGGTCTGCTGCAAACTCACCGCTTGCATAAGCCGGGGCCACGACATCACCGCCACTGGCGTCGACATCTACAGCCAGAACCAGGCTCGGGACCTGCGATCCATCAGCTGCTGCCGAAGCGGTAAGCTGGTATTTGTCAGAATCGGTGATACGTCCCAAAACAGAACCGCGCTCCAGCTCTTGCCCGGAGAGAATTGTCACCTTGCGCATAGCAACAGGAAAGTCCCCGGCGACAAGACCGCCAGGTTGATAGGAAGAATTAGGCATCGTGCCCTCCTTCAAAACAATGTTGAGATGAGTGTTGGCGTTTTGCCTGTCGATCAACCTCGCGCCTTGGCGCGGTTGTCCTTCATACGCGAGGCGGTTGCCACAAGAGCATTATCACCTTCTGAAAGGTCAGATGCTGTGCCCTGAAAATCCTGCCCCGGCGATTTATCCTTGCCGGACATGGCTTGGGAAAGCGAAGAAGATTTCCCGCTTGCTTTCAAAAGACCCCTTGCCCGAGCGGGAGTTATACTTCCATTGGCAACATCATTTGCCAATTCCATCGCCAGCTTTGACCGGCCTTTTGCTTCCGGAGAGGACATCAACGCGAATGCCGCATCCACATTCGCGCGAGAACATGTGGCGTTGTCGCCTTCTTCATTCTCATTTCCATCTTCTGAGGCTTCATCGGTAGACTGCTCTTCCTGCTCGGCTTCATCCTCTTTTTCGTCCTCTGCGTCATTTTCTGACGCTGAATCAGACGCAGTATCGGGTGCTGGCTTACCACGAAGGTGAGCCAGAGCATTCTTTACTCCGGACATGTCTTTCTCCTGGTTTTGGGATTTGATCAGCCGCGCGTTGCCTCGATCAAGGAGGCAAATGCCTTGTCAGGCGACATGATCTGGTCGATCAGGCCGATTTCTCTGGCCCGAGCGAGATTGAGCGGACCATCGTAAAGCTCCGCTTCTGTTTCTAAAACTGTTTGCCTGTCGATACCTCGTCCCGCAGCAACATGATCAGCAAAGAGATCACGAACAGCATCAACGCTCGCCTGCCAGCTCTCACGAACAGTGTCGGGCAACTCTTGATACGGATTTCCATCAACCTTGCGAGCACCTGAATGGATCAAAGTAACTTTTAGTCCAACATCGGAGAACATTTTTGAGAAATCGCCATGCATGCGCACAACGCCGATGGACCCTACACTGCCGGTATTTGGAACTGTAATCACTTCCGCAGCACTAGATATCGCGAAAGCAGCACTGGCGGACAGATCACGCACAATGGCCATAATCGGCTTCTCGCCACGGGCCTGCCGGATAAACTCAACAAGCTCAAAGCAACCCGACACCATACCGCCTGGACTGCTGACATCCAGCGCAATGGCCCGTATATCCGGATCGGAAAGGGCTGCAAGAAACGCAAGGCGAATTCCGTTATATCCTGTGATCCAGGATGCACCATGGAACGGCAGGTCAGAAACAAGGAACCCATAAACACTGATAACAGCAACCCCGTCCATGGCAGTATAAAGACGTGAGGGCTGCCCCTCATCCAGCCAAACCAGCCCCGCGCTGTCGCGTGGAACCTTACCGATCATCTGGATTTTTTCAGCAAAGTCGCTGATCCGGTTTTCAAGCAACGAAACACAGCAGCCATTCAGCGATGCGAGCGTGAGTGTGTGGGCAGTCATGTGTCGCCCCCTTCCTTAGCATCGGACTTTGTGGATTCAGCAGAGCCGTCCTCGCTATCCTTTTCTGAGTTAGAGATACCTGGGTTTTTCAACGGCCCTTCAAGCTCTCGGCTCCGGAACGCCTCATTTTCCCGACCAAACTGGTCGAGGTTCTGTTCCCAGTCGCCGCCTTGTTGAGCTGTCTCCTGTTCCAGCGTGGTAAGTCTGGCACCCATCCGCAAAATTGCAGCCTGTGCTTCCTTGACTGGATCGATGTAGCCTCGCGCCGGTCCAATCCAGTCACCACGCATGTAACCGGCCGGCGCTTCATAAAAGCTTCGCGCATGTGCGGGCGCTTCGACGTACCCACGATCAAGTGCTTCTTCCAAAAAAGCCGCAAATATCAGATTTGCAGCACCAGCAATCAGCAAACCACGGAGACGATGAATTCCCCGCCAAATCTCATTAAGCGCCGCACGGGCGGACGAATAGTTGGTTTTCGTCCAGTCCATGGCAAGCTGCTCATAGGAGACCCCAAGAGACGCTGCCAAAGCCCGTAAAAACACCTCTTGGAAGGCAGGAAAACCCGATGTCTGTCTTGGTTGCGTGTTCAGATCAAGACGGTCAGACGGGAACATGTGAACAAACCTGCTCTCATCCATCGTCTTGTTGTTTTTGTAGAATTTTGCCCGCTCAGAGGTAAAGCTACCCCAATCGGTCACACCCTCTACCGGCTGGCTGCCCACCGCCTCAGCAGCGTATTCTGCACCCATCTGGGTGTAGATAGCACCGACAATAGAAGAATTGAGCGCAGCTGCGCGAAGCTCTGAGCGCGCATGATTGCGAAGCATCTTCTGCCCCGCCAAATTGCTGACCAGTCGAGAAATGCCGCGCGTTTGTCCTGCTCGGCGCTTGTCAAAGACATGCAAGACCTTTGGCCGTTGCCACGATCCAATCTGATCCCAGCGTGGGATGCGCTGCCAAGTGAAGGAATCGGATCCGTATTGAAATACGTCGCACGGGTGCGCCTTGCGAATGTGATAGGCAATCGGTGCTCCGTCACTGCTAAACTCAACACCACCTTTCAAAGTGGCCGTGTCCATTCGGTTGTCAGGATTGGAAAGACGATCCGGATCAACAACCTGAACCGCTGTTGCATAGTCACGGCCTGGTTCACTGATCCAGCGCAATACTGCCAGCGCTTCTCCGCCAACGAACTCTCTCGCTATCAAACCCATTTGTCCGACAAAGTTCAGCTGACGCTCCGCGTCACCACGAAAAATCGGATCTTCCGCCCAGGATTGCCAAGCTGTCTGTATGTCATTTCCGAGTTGATCCGCCTCTTCCTGAGTAATGCCAAGCAATTTGGCAGAAGGCTTGGAGTTCAGGCGGAACGTTCCTCCAACCAGCATATCGACCTGACGGTCGATGCCGGAGGACACCCAGGGGTCGTTGCGGTCAAGATCCCGAATGCGAGCAACTGCGCCATCACGATTAGGCAACCAGTCCGCGTCGGCAGATTGGAGTCCTGGCGACCAACCGGCAATACCCGGCTCTCGATCGCCAGTCGCCTCAAACGCTGAGCTTGTAGCAAGAGACACCGGGCGCGCCGATACGCCAGACGCGTCACCCGCACGAACCCTGATAACTGGCTTCACTGCTGACCTCCAAAGCGAGCCAAAACCGGACCTACGCCCGAAGACCTACCGGTCAGCTTGGCAAGTTCAATCTTCAACAACGCGATTTCCTGATTGATCTCGCTAAGGCTCGCCAATTGGTATTTGACGCCACCGCCCTGCGACCCGGTGATTTCAACGCGCTGCCTTCCAAGCAGCTGCTGCCGTTTTGCCGCCTCAAGGTCGGCAATCGTCTGTTCGATTTCTTCTCGGGTCATGGTGTCTAACGGTTCAGTTCCGCCAATGCTGAGAGCCCGTCATAAAGCGAGCTGGTTGCTCGCTCGGGTTTTTCAGATGTAACTTTTAGCTCTTTGCGTACAGGGGCCGCACTGACGACGCCGGTCGGCGTGTCACCAAACAAATCCGCTGGCTGGCGCGCCAAATCATTTAAGAACGCTGCCTGCTTTGCCCACCGCTCTTCAGGCCAATCCCAAAGGGACGCAAAATGTGTCAAAGCCCAGTTATAGACACGGCAATCAAACCAGTGGTTTGCTCCCCGCGCTCTCCACACTCGTTTCGGGCCATGCCGGCCTTTTTCGATTGCGACATATTCAGAAACGAGCTGCTTGAAATAGTCATCCTCGGTATTGGCTGGAAAATGGCAATAGCCGTTTGGAAAATCAGAACTTCCTTCTTTTGGGCCTCGGCTGAACAGCGTCATCAAGGTTGCCTTGATGCCATAGTTGCCAACAAGCCAAACCTTTGCTCCAAACGCCCGTGCTTTACCCGCCGATAGCCCGGTTTTCCGCACCTCAGGGTTTTCCGCACTGGCAATCGGCAGCTTCGTCCAGCCTTCAACACCGCGCACGTTGATTGCGTTGTGCCGACGACGTGTCCACTTATAGACCGCCTCAGAATGATATCCGCTGTCGACCCCGATCAGATCGTCCATAACACGTGTGCCAACAGCATGCACACACCCCTTATCGACAATCATGTCCAACCCGGACCAGGCACCTTCCATAGGAACGGACGTTTCACCAGGCAAAAACCCATAATCAATCGTCCAACTTTCCTTGTTTGGGCCCCAACCTACTCGCTCCCAATAAAGCCCGGTCGCCTGTACATCAACCGCCAGCGTAATATAGAGAACACCCGCAGGAGCAAAACCACGTTGCCAGTCACTCTCTCGCCGCGCAGAAAGCGCTTCCCAAGGAGGTGCATCTGTTTTGGCTTCATAGGCGTGACCAAGCGAAGTGTTGACAAACGGCTTTAACAATTCGGGATCATCACCCGCCTCGACTTCCTGCCGGGCAAGATCATCCCAGACCTCAAACACCGACATGAACCCGGTAATGTGGTAACCGGCGCGGTAGACATTCAACGGACGCTCGCGCCATGCCTGCGCCGCCTCAACCGAAATGCAACCCAGCGGCACTTCCCCGTGTTCGTCAGGCATTGTCGGTACCCAGCAAGCCCCGTTTTCGGCTGAAACCATGAAACGCTTGTCAGTTTCATAATGCCGTTCACCGCACGACCCACAGACCACGTGACATTTGAATGGAGCCTCGCGATTGTGCTGGACGTCCTTCCAGTCCCAGTCATTCAACATGCCACATGACTTGCAAGCCATGTAGTAACGTCGGCGATCGCTGTTCTCATACTTCCGGTCGATGTTCTCACCCTTCAGATGCGGCGTCGAAACATCGAGGGATTTGGAGAGCCCGAGAACCTTGTAGGTCTTCATCCGTTGCTCGGACAATTTGTCCGGGTCCCCTTCCCCGTCCGCATTGTCTGTCCAGGCCGACGTATCATCACGAATGATGTAACGAACTGAGTGCTGGCGAAGGGATGCAGCGGAGTTCGCGCCGCCGAACAACAAAAACCCGCCCCGGAAACGAAGTCGCTTCGAAGTCGAACCCTTGGTTTTCGCCTTCACCGGACGCACAACGCCACCTTTTTCCGGGTTAAGAACGTCGGTCGCCTCAATTGTCTCATTCAGCTTTTCTTCTTTCCAATCGAGAGCAGCCTGAATCGTTGCCTGAATGTACATGATAGGTGCTTGTGCCATGTGCATGATGAAACCGATCCAGTTTTCCGCAACAGCAGACCCACCGGACTGTGCGGCCTTCTTCAAAACAACCTCAGGGATTGGATCGTCAGGCGACAGGCGGTCCATAGGCTCGATAAGGTATGGCGCTGTGCTGTTACGCCACTTGCCCGGCATCGCTGCGCCTTCCGGAAAACGGCGATGCTCTTCTGCCCACTCAGAAATCAACATGCGTTTGTCGGGACGCAAGCCAGCAGCTGTCGAGCGATCGAGATCAGAAAGATTCTCAGAAAGCTGCGCCTGACTTTGTTCGCTAAGACCCTGCATCATCCGTATCGGCCTGATCGAATTCCTCTGCAAGCCCATCCAGTATTTTACGGATTTCGTCAGACAACATGGTGCGGATGGTCCGCGCATCTGGAGCGCTTGCCAAGGCGTCGGCACACACTGTCGGCAAACCCGTCAATCGATCGCGAACCTTCCGGAAGTTCTCGAACATACGAGCATCCGCGTCTTCCTTGCGAACAATATTGCCGATCAACTCTTCATATTCGAGCCGGGCCCGTTCAGCCTCAACAACAGCACGCTTGGCCTTCGCCTCATTGTACGAAGCCTGCGAAGAATTCTTGACAATACCCTGCTCTTCTCTTGCCGACTTGGTTTCAAGAGCCAGACCCGAAACATTGACCTCAGGGTTACGCAGCCCCTGTGCCGGGTCAGTAGCATTACCCACTAACTGCAAAAATTTCGCAGCATGAACGCGGCGTTCGCGCCCGACCTGGCGTACCTCCAAAACCCCATCGGCTTCAAAGGCCTTTACACGCTTTGAAATCGCCTGCTTCGAAACGCCAAGCATGCGCGCGACATCCGCAAGCGATTGCCAAGTTTCCGTTTCAAGACCTGCTGTTTCGTCTGTCAACTTTAGTCAACCCGTCACGCCCCAAACCGTCAACCAAGTCAACTTGGTCAACCCTGCGAAAATTCGATCCATCTTCCCAAGACACGCGCTCAGTCCCCCCGCATTGCCTCAGGCCCCAGCAAGGACCCAAACCCCAAAAAGGCCCGCATGAAGCGATCCAGTTGCGATATGTCTTGAAATTTCCCATAAGAACCCATAGCGCCAACTCCACCTAACCGGTGTTTTATCGTTGGCTGGGTTCCCCGCTTCGGTCACTTATTAGCGTCTGGCCTTGCGCCAGCATCAAGTCCGAAGGATCCAGTGAGTCGTCCTGCAAACCTAGATACGCTTAAACGACCAGATCGTCAACTGTGGTCTTGATGCGGGTTTTACGACCAAAAAGCGAAAACTCGCCATAAACCGTCTCTGCATCCGGTTTATAGGCCGTAACGGTCATTTTAAACTTGGCAAATACCCCTTTTGGTAAAAGCAGAGACTGACCAACCTTGATGAACGTTCCATCGGCAATTCGCTCACCAGTATCCAACTGCTTGATCAAGGCTACCATTTCGTGAGCAGCAATGAGATAGGGACTTCCAGCGCTATCCAGAGACAGCACACCTTCCACACCATCGCATTCGCGAACAGTGGACCAATCCTGACCAGCCTGACGATCAATTCCAGCGAACAAATAGCGGGTAAACATCGGCTTGTTTACGACAATCGTCTTCTTTGAACGTGGCTGAACCCGCTCGATCCGCTCTTCCGGCAAATGAGCCACCACGCCCTGATTGATCAAACCTGCAAAAGCGCGTCGTTCACATTGCGGATTGGCATAGACCACACCCCATTCCAGAGGATAGCCACGCACCAGAGCCTTCAAAAGCTCCACCTGCGGGTTCAGCTTCTTCTTCTGCTTTTCGCCAAGTTTGCTCATGTTCGCCGCTTTCCATATTGCTTTGTCGATCAAATGCCCAGCCCTCAGGCTGACATTGCCGCCTGCACCTTGCCCATGATTGCCTGTCGTTTGCCCTCAATACCGCTGACCAAAAGAGCTATCATGCGACTGGGCGCTTTCTCAGCCTTCGCCGCTTCCAACTTCTGGTCGACGCGACGAGCAGCATCAATCAGCTCACCCCTTTCAACGGAATCAGGAAGGCAGTGATGCTCCTGCACAAACTCGATCAGCCCGACATACCAGCCCTCGGTAAGTGCTCCTTCCAGAAGTTCGCCCCCATCAGCCCGAATTTTTGAAATCGCCCACTCAACCGACATTCTCGGCGCAACTCCGCCGCGCTCTACCTCTCGCGGCCTATCCGCCGCAAGCCGCCGTGCGCACGCTGTCTCGCAAGCCTTGATCGCCGAGGCAATGGCAGGCCATGTCTGCGTGTCTGCCGTTTCGAGAAACCAGTCTGCCGCAGCCTTCAGGTCCGCATCGTCAAACCGGGAGAGCTTGCCCCGCAGAAGCTTAAAATATTCATCCATGGAGGCACCGGGAGCCCTTTTGAAGATCGCCTGCAAAGGGGTGATAAAGTGTTTGAAAACATCGCATTGGCTCATGTCACCTGACCTCCAAATACCCGTTGTAGAGCTGCATTGCATTCGTCCGCTGCTTCGTCGCGGTACCCGCTTCCAGCGCGGTTGCCAGAGGGAGTGAAAGCTTGTTTGCCTTGAGAAACATCGCCGCCATTCTGCGACATTCGCGCAGCATCCAGCCGCGCCTGTCGATTGCGCGAAATCGCCTTGGTGAAGTAACTCAGCGAACCGGGCGGCTCGTTTCGACGTGATGAGACATCGGCTATCGTCGGCAGAACATCGAGATCAAAATCAAACCCGGCAGCATCCCACTGGGCGAGGATTGCGAAATCACCACGCCAACCCGGATCATCGAAGGCAATTCCCATCGCCCGGCAAACCCGCCTTCCCCGCTCAACAATCGGAGCGACAGGCGTCTGCGGTTCTGCCTTCGCCTCATCCCGTGAAACAGGCGTCCGTGAACCACCCTCTTGCTGGTCGTCTGGTGCGGGCGCACGCGCGACCACCCCACCTATTCGTTTATCTTGGGTCGTTAACATTGGTGCGCATCCCTGGGTGCGCAGGGCCTGCGGCATGGGTGCCGCAGGGGGGGCGGCATCGGTGCCGCAGGGGTGCGCATTTATGCGCAGGGGTGTTTCACGGGAGTGAGGCTTATTTTCGGGCTCTGAAACAGCCTCTTTTGGACCCACATATTCGTCGTCTTCGCGGTCGAATATCACACGATAATCATGCGCCGCCGACGCCCCTGATGAGCGCTCATTTGGCCGATGCTGGACGTAACCAGCGTCATAGAGCCGCTCCAGCGAACGCTGAATGGTCCGCCTGTCGCAACCCATCTCTGCAGCCATTTTCACCTGAGACCGACAGCACCAGCCAAGATTGTCAGTGTGCCGACCAAGCAGACACAACACCTTTAGGTCTCGCCCCTGCAGTCGATTGTCCGTCGCAGCCATGGCCGGAATGATGGAAAACCTCTGGCGAACCACACTCATGCCTCCACCTCGCTCATGGCGCACAGCCGGATCGTTGTGTACTCGTGAATCCCGCCCTGCAGGCTGATGAAGCCAAGCCCCATCAGCCGCATGAAACACACATGCACAACCAGCACTGCCAAACCGAGATCAGACGCCAAAGCAGTCAGAGACACGCAAAGCGGCCTGTCAGGAACGTGTTTTTGCGCCAGATAAAGCAGCACAGCCCGAAGCGCTGGATCATGATCAAGTGGCTGGGATATCGCCCAGTCCATCGCAGGTGCGCTCATCGGCTACCTCCCGCGCCAGACTGGCGTGTAGGCATGGTGAATCGGATATTGGAGCGGATCGCAAGAACCGTGACGCCGTTGGTGCGCTCTCGGTCGATCTCGGCAGGGACAATCTCTAAGTTCACCGTGATCCCGCGCCGGGCCCAATAGGCGCGAATATGCGCCGCGCAGTCCTCGTTCAGCTGCCGCTCGGCTTTACTGTTCGTCATGCGGCAAACCCCTCTTCCAAAACCTGCCCGCCCCACAGGGCTGCCATCGCGTCGGCAATGCCGGGAAAGAACCGTGATCGCTCCTTCGCCCGGTTCGGTCCGGGCGGCATGCGAAACACCCGCTCCCACTGCTTGTATTCTGCGGTCCCCTTGTCAGGAGGCGTGAGCCTGTTGGTCGGTTCCAGCTTCTTCAGGTTCTTCAGATAAAGCCCGGTTGCCTTGAAAAACGGATCGCCAAACCACCATGGCTGAACGATTTGCGCTGGCAGCTCATAGCCACGGATCAGCGCCTTTGCGTGCTTGTGCATGATCGGGTTTTCAATAGCGATCCGTTCAATCGGCGCGTTCCAGAAGTCCGAAAACAGCGCCGCACCAACTTCCAGTTCAGCCCGCATGTCTTCAAGTGTCTTGCCCTTCGGAGGGCTGGTAAGCCACCTGACCCCGGAATTGCACAGCCGTGTGCAGGGCGGATGGGCGACCATCAAGAGGTCCCAGCCATCATTCAGCAAATCGCGGGCATCACCCACAATATGGCGATTACTACCATCCTCGGATGGCAACAGGTCACACGACCAGGCATCGTGACCGTATTTGAGAAACGCGTTGCGAACCGTGCCGGAAAATTCGCAGGCAACGAGAACGCGGAGAGGAGCCTGTTTCATGCCGCCACCTCGCTCAGTACGGTGTCGACATTGGCCTTGATGACCTCAAATGAGACGGCGATTACCCAAGGGTTGGCGTCCCAAGCGTAGATACCGGCGTTGCGGTCACCATTGAGGCTGTCCCATAGACACTCGAAAGCGGTTTTCGCATTCCCAAAGGTATTTTTGACCATTAGGTGGCGTAGTGGATCGGAGATATCACCCCAAGGGTATTTGGCCTGACTTTCCACCCATGCACAAACGCCCTCTGCCTTTGCGTCTTTTTCGCTGATGTCCTGCAACCGCTGCACCCTGACATCGGTCACTTTCAGGGTGATACGGGATGCCCAACGTGGCATGTGCATTCCGGGGCGGTAACGCCCAAAAATAGGTGTGATTTCTCTTACCCGGCATTTGCACCGTTCACCATTCGCTGAGAGTGAACGCCAAGTGCCGTCCGCAAGATACAGAACCCCGGCACCCGAGACATCGTTCACTGGCAGTTCGCTTGGTTTCACCTTGTCCAGGCAGGCAAATGTTTTCCAAGCTTCGCGGACGTAGAGGAGGTCGCCAACCTGATAAGGCAAAACTTCCAGCAACGCGTCATGTCGCAGATCGTTCCATAGCAATCGTTTGTCGCGGAACTGCCAGTCATATCCGCGCGTGTCCGAGGGGCCGAACTCGGTAATAGGACCGAACCTCAATAGCCTGTTCATCACCCTGCGCGTTTGGGTCTTTCTGTCCTCCAAAAGTCCGATAACCATGGAGCCAGTGAAAAGGGCATCGCGAACTCTCATGACGCACCCCCCAGATCGGGCATGCCGTCATGCAGAACACCATCGAGTAGACGTCCGGACGCCTTTTTGCCCCTGCGATCAACCCGAACAACCCGCTCGCCATGGAAGCCATGGCCACCTTCAAGGTTCAGCCAGCGCCCCTTTGGGGTTCGCCTCTTGATTTCGCTGCAATGTCCCCAATCCGGATCTTCAACGTCCCGGTCGAAAACCGTGGACCAACCGCCCCACTGCTTGAAGAAAAACGCGACAGCCGCTGCCTCGCACTGGTCACGAATGGACCGCACCCAATCAGGGTGCATAGGCCGAGCCTTGCGCCCGCTCTCTCCGCCGACAATGACCCAGGAAACAAACCCGCATAAATCAACGTTCGTGCGGCCATTCGCAGTTGCTCGCACGTTCGTCGCCCACGGGACAGTCCCCCCCGGCATCCATATCTTGCCGCTCATTGCGTCCTGATAGCTCGGGACACCATCCACAGGCACACCATATGGGACTGCCGTCAGATCGACCGGGCCCAACAAAGGCTCCGCACTCAGGAACCGGACCGCCGCAGGCGTCTTGAGGAGATACGGAATCCGCGTATCCGCCGTCGCCTGATCTTCAATCGACACACCAAGCCAGACGTTGGGCAGCGGCCAAGTTTTGTTGATCAAACTCGGTTCTTCTGAATTTCCAAAACCTTCAAGAACCTTTCCTGCCCTTTTCGGGTCGATATGACGTGCCGCTTCAGCAACATCACAATCACGGTTCTCAGCCAGCAGGTAATCCCGCATCCGTTCAGGGCGTTTCGTCAAAACCTGATAGGTGTGGTGCGGCGTCAACGCCATGACAGCAAAAACCTTGTCGATCACCTCATCGGGTACCCCCTCATGAAAGAGGTCCGAGTGAGCGCAGACAAAAATCCGCCTTGGTTTCCTCCAGCCCATAGGCTGGTATAGCCAGTCCCGGTTGACCCGGATTTCCCCCGTAAACTTGGCAACGCCATCTGCATTCTTGCGCGCAAGACCTTCGCGGGACGGATGGTTTTTCAGTCTTGTCGCCGCCAGTTCCGCCGCATAGCAATTTCGGCACCCTTCCGAGACAAGAGTGCAACCCGTAACAGGATTCCAGGTCGCATCGGTCCATTCGATTTGAGAGGTTTCAGCCATCAGTCGCCCCCCGGCCCGGCCATGCCGAGCGCAGCCATGTAGAGGTCGTAGACCGCCGCCTGTTCCTCACGCTCATGCGGTTGCTTGCGCAGATCGCGGATCACCATTTTCAGAATTTTTGTGTCAAAGCCCTCGCCCTTGGCTTCCTTGTAAATGTCGGCCTTGTCGTCATTGATCACCCTGATCTCTTCTTCCAGCCGTTGGACGCGCTCTACAAATGCGCGCAATTGATCACCGGCAACTCCACCTGGGTCGCTCATGGTCAGGCTCCTATGGCTTGGTTGGAAAACAGCGGACCGGCGTTAAGGTCCGTTTTGGCATTTCTGCGCGCACGCTCATCGGGCCCCATAAAGCACTGCTCTATGCGCTCCCCTGCGATCCGTGCGTATTCCGGATTAATCTCGATCAGTTGCGCCTGGCATCCATGCGCCAGCGCAGCGATTGCCGTGGTGCCGGCCCCTCCAAAAGGATCGAGAACAACTCCACCCTTCGGACAGCCTGCTTTGACACAACGTTGCGCCAATGCGAGAGGGAAGGTAGCGAAATGCGCGCCGGGGAATGGAGAGGTGGCTATTTTCCAGACATCTGGCTGTGCTGCCTCAGGTTCCCAATTGCGAAGATTGCGACCCGGATAGTCTGCGTTATGCCTAGCCTCAAATTCGGAAAGCGAGTGAGGGCGAGAATTTGGCGGGCTGGCACTGCTGTTGGTGTCTTTGCTCCGGCTACCACGATTGTGTTTGATTGTATCGTGCGCACCCGGCCCAGATGCCCAACCTGCCACAGTGTGTTTCGAGACCTTGTGCTGCCCTTGGCGCACGGCATTGGCGTCGTAGAAATACTTCGCGGATTTTGACAGCAGGAAAATCTTTTCGTGCGCAGTGGCGGGCCTATCTCGGATACTTTCGGGCATCGGGTTCGGTTTGGCCCAAATGATCTCGGAGCGCACCCACCAACCAGCTTCCTGCAGCGCTATCGCCAGTCGGTTCGGGATCATGCAGAGGTCTTTTGGCTTTAATACACCCTGAACAGTAGAAAACGGCTTATCCCGGAATGTCCGGTTGTCGTTGCCTTCCGCTTTTGTGTCAGCGGCACTGCGCCCGTTCGGACTGGATGCGTAGCAATCGCCGTAGTTCAGCCAGAGAGTTCCCGTTGGTTTCAGGACGCGCCGAACTTCTTCGAAAACCGCAACCATGAGCGCAATATGTTCGGCGAGCGTCGGCTCCAACCCGATCTGGCCTTCAACGCCGTAGTCCCGCAAACCCCAATAGGGCGGCGAGGTAACAACACAGTCGACACTCTCACCGGGAAGCGTTGCCAGCATTTCCAGCACATCTCCCACATGCAGAGCGACCTTGCCGTCAACAAACTGCAAAACATCACTCATTCCCCGCCCTCCGGTTCACCCTGCTCTTCCTTGCGGAAAACCCGCTCAGCACAGGCCGAGCAATAGGTCTCTCCCTGCTCCGTTTGGTTGCCGCAAAACCGCTTTTCAGTCGGGGCAACAACACCCGACCCCCAAAGCGGAAACCGGCATTGCTGCGCCTTGACTTGAAAAATGTTCGGACGTTTCACCGGCGCTGCAGGCTCAACAGAAGGTGTAAGGCGCGGCACAGGCCGTAGCTTCACCACTTTGCCAGCACCGCCCGCCTCACGTGCGCGTGCACGAGGCGCTTTGCTTTTCGCAGCGCGGCCCGCGCCCGCGCGCGCCGCCACAACTGCCGGGTTTGTCGAAAGAGAAAACCGGCGAACGATCAACCGCACATGCTGCAGACCAACAGAGCCATAAATCACAGCCAAGGCATCAGCCGCACCGGCCAAATCCAGCCCGCGCACCAGCTGATCAAAAACAGCATCCCGCTTTTGCGCATCACTCAGTGCCGCCCAGCTCAGATCATGGGTGTCAGACAAGCTCATGAGCGCACCTCGCTTCCCACGGGTTGCATTTCACGCCGCTGCACGCCTATCTGTTCGATACTGCTTTTGAACTGATTTATTGGAGAGTTTTGATCATGCGTTACGTCGCACTTGCTGCTGTCTGCATACCCCTGTTCACACCGCCTGCTGTGGCGCTGAACGAACTTGAACAAAAGGCTGACGCCGTTTTCAAATCGCTGGAGATGGCTTTTGAAGACAAAGTCGAGACAGTAGGCAAATACCCCTGCTATCAGGACAATTATTGCCAAGGCGAAATCAATAACGTGATCGTCAACGTCTGGGGGCTCGGGATCGTTGACGTCCTTCCCGCACACAATGTGCCTTTTGAGGACTATATGCTCGCCTGCACCGCCGCCCTTTCCGGACTTGGCAACACCCCGCCTAAAGACACCCTCAATTTGCTGATTGAGTATTTTAACGCCGCCTCCCAAACCGGAAAGGCAGAAGGGAAATACTGGGGAACCGATGTTAAGGTCAGCGCTAATTACGAAGGCACTTTGGAGTGCCGTTTTTTCAAGTAATTGCATCACCAGCGCCCTCCACTTTCCGGCAAAGGCCCGAAATCGCGCGCGCCTTGTGCGTGCACGCGTGAGGCATCTGCCAAAGCATCCGCGCCAGACCGCGCAAAAAGGCCCAAGAGCCGCTCAAAAAATTGCGCACTGATCATCATTCGGCAGCCTCCGCCGTTGCGGCCACCTGGTCGGCGTAAAGCCGAAGCACCACAAGTGCCTCGATAGCCCTTTGAAGTTTTTCGATAATTTGCTGGTCTGCGATTTCCTGTGCTGTGACTTGCTCACCCGCATTCAGCGCGCGGCAAATCGCGTCCGCTGCCGCTGTAGTGCCACTAACAGCATCCAGAATGCCGGAGGTCCAAGTTGTCGGTCCCAAGGACTGTTTGGGAAGCGACACAAAGGCCCCATTCACCATGCGGCAAAGCGTGCGGATCAGGCTGTCATCATCAGAATCAAGACAAAGATCGAGAACCACATCGATCGGCGCATGATCATTCGGGTTGCTGTTGGAGCCGTAGCGCGAAAGCGCGGGCTGCCCGACCCGTGTGGCCTCCGCCGCACACTCACCGCCACCGCATTTGCGAACCAGCTTGCGAAACGCCGCTTTCAGTTGCGCCCGCTCTATGTCTGAGGATGGGCGAAGGGTCACCGAATAATTTCCTTGTTTTTATTCGGTGACTTACAAGGAGGGTTGCCAGATAGTCTCCCTACTTCGACCCGCTGCTCCGGAGTCAAAGCAATTTCCTCTATAGAGAGTGGGTCGCCGAGCAGCATGCTTTGAACAAGGATTGCATAATGGTGTTTTTGCGGGATAGCGCCACCAGAGCCACCAGCTTCGCGAGGAACGCGCCACCGCTTTACTGTGTGTTGATTCAATCCCAACGCCTGAGCAGTCTTTTTCAGCCCATGAAGACGTGCAATAATTGTGGAGGCAGGTTCCATGTCTAATACCGATTTGTGCGTTTTTCACACAAACACTGCAAAATTTGTCGTAAATAGTCAAATCAATAATAAAGAATTATGTGCGTTTTTAGGCCAAGACAGCCTTGACAAGCATGTGCATAATTCGACCATGTCTACGACTAAAACAAATTCGATTATAGCCGATTGGTTGACGAAATCTCTTACTAAGGCCGGGATGACGCAATCTCAGCTAGCTCGAGAAGTCGGCCTTACATCCCAGAAAATTAATCGCACAATTCATGGTAGCCGCGAGATGACTGCGGAAGAAATCATTAGAATTTCCCATGTCTTAAGAGCCCCTATCCCGTCGCTGCCCGGCTCCACTCCACTCCACAACACTTCCTCCCCCGTCGCGCCCGGTTCTGTGTCAACCGAGATTAATGATGCCGACTTTGACAAGGTCCTCGACGCGGTTTTGCGTGCGGCCAAAAAGGTCGAGCAAGATGATTATGATGGAAATATGCCAATTAAGGACTATGTCGCAGCTGTGACTATTGGCCTGAAAAGCCATAGAAAATAACAAAAAAGTTTAGAATTTCATTCTCATAATAACCCCATATTTACTAAAATAATAAATCTATGGAGCTTGAGTGGTGTATACATACCAAGGCACGAAGATAGATTTACCCCCTGAGGAAGAAGACTTCTTCGAGCTTCTTCGACTTGCTTTTATACTGGACGAAATCCACATTGTCGAATGGGAGTGCTTCAGACAACACAGTCACATGGACCTTTTGAAATTGTCAAAAGACGAAAGGAAAGCGATTTACGACAGCTGTCGCGACCCCCTTGTTCGGTCGCTTATGGCGCGCAATGCTACTAATTTGATTATGGAATTTTTAAAATGAGAGATTTTATCGAAAAACACACAATTGAAACAGTCCAAAATGGCTTAATTGACACTACTGCAAAAGATCTTTTAGCGTTTTGGCTTAGAGAACGAAGAAACCCACGTGCACTATCTTTACTCGCCCCTTTGGCAGACAACCTTCTCTTAACAGCCGGAACCGCCGAACAAGGTAATAGCCCTCAAATCATCATGGTTGGGTCACAGACAATGTTCAGCGCAATTGTCCCGCACGCAGCTTTGCCTGAAGAAGAACCCTCAACATATCTCGATGGAGACTTTCGGAATTCTGTACACGTGGGCTACCATTTAGCTATCTCTGGCGAACCTGTAATCGAAACAATATCAACTACATGTCGACCATACGGCCAGCCAATTCAAATCACATACGATCGGTTGATCCTGCCATGGCGAATGCGCAGCGGACATCTGAACTTAACCACGTATGTCAAGCCGCTGGAAATTTTGCCGCAAAATGATCTAACCAATCTAGGCACTGACTATAACTGTTCCGAGCCAACACTAAATCGTCGTCAATTGACGACGGAGGATTTTCCCAACGAATACCGACAGGCTCGACTGTAGAAAAGCCATAAGCCAGGGGATAGCGCTTACTCCATGCGCTTGGTCGAACCCAGCAATACATCCAGTCCGGCTCCCATTTATGCAATGCCGCCAACATTATCAATGGCGCTACTCGTTCATGAATGCGTTTACCTCGGCACTGTTGCCGCACCCATAAATCCCCAAGATAAGCTACTCTACCACTAATCTGACTCTGGAAACGCGGCTGATCATTTGAAGCCAGCGCCCTCCCATCGCAGATAGCCGGGTAACAACGCTTCCAGTACTTTCTAAGGTGCGTCTGCAGGGATTGCTTTCCCAAATTATCGACCCTAGCAGCAGCGATGCATATACATGCGCCATCAGCGTCTAATACAGCCGCCCAGAAACCACTTTCTGGTGTGTATGTATTAAAGACTGTGTTGAAATGCTCTGTTAATTCACCCTTGTCGGTATCCGACAACATTTTCTCAAGCTCTTCGAAATCAGACCCTAACCGAAACACATAACCGAGCTTAGTTATTTCGCGCTCCAATCCCGAAAATGCACGGGAAAACAGCATCGGGTTAACCCACTCGACGCGATCAAAATTCGTTTCCAATTGCTCTTCCTCCTTAAAATGGTCTTTTTTCACACATTTTATATTGACTATATTGTGCGTTTATCGCACATTTTGTGTGAGGCGCGGTTGTCGCGTTAGTAGCTTAACCGAACACATGAGGACAGCGGAGCAATGTGTGCGTTAACCGCCTGCAATGAGCTTTGCGTTTCGGAATCCAAGGTCACAAGCGCAACTTCAAATGCTAATTTCTTTTCCATTTTTTGGAATGGAGATTTTTCAATGACCGTTAGCACCCAAAACGCCCTGCATGCACTCGATAACCTGGTAGCCGCATTAAAAGCAGACGGACTGGACCGTTTTGCCATCATGGCGGAGAGCGCCCGCAAATGCACGGCGGGAATCACCGCTCAACACGCACTGATGGTTCAAATCAAGGACATCCAAAACGTCCTGATCAAAACGGGTGAAACAAGGGGGCGAAAAATTGACGAGTTCCAACTCACGCCCCTTGCCCTGCCCGGCCACAAAGCAAACGCCACGGACCGTATTGTCTTTGGCGACGAAGAAACAATTGAGCACCTGCGCAACGAGCTGACCGAACTGGCACGTCTGCGCCGGGAAAAGGAGCCGAAATGGACACCGTAATCTACCTGCTCTTAGTTGGTGTGGGAGCTTTCTTATTCACATTGGGTTTCTTGATGTCGCTGCTCGTGCTGGCCGATCTGGTGATGAACGGACCTCTGACAGTCGGCACACACCCTTTCGGCCTGCCACTCAAGTCCAAATACCCATGCAGCTCAACCTCCGAAACAGCCTTCCTCTCCTCCCGGGCCGTTGAGGACAAACGAGCTGCCCCTTGCCGCCATGCCACACCTCCCTGCATGGCGGCACTTTCCACCGCAATGCGCGAGGCAAAATCATGACTGAATTTCTCGACGCTCTTTTGAACCGGCCCTTCTATTTGGGCTGCAGCCCACAACTCCAATACCGAAATCCGGCAACAGCCTATTCGGTTTGCCTGATGGCGCTGGTTTTCATCATCGAACGCGGCATCTGACCAACCGGCAAGCATCTTCTTTCCTAAGTCTGAGTTTCAGAACCACACGCAATAGCCAAAGGGATCGCTCCCATGCATGACGCCCACCTCATTCTTTCATGCCGCAAAACCGGCGAATGGTGGAAAGTGCGAAACACAAGCGAAGCCATGCGCCTCGCCCGCACCAAGGGCCTGGTTGATTTCGAAATCGGAGAAGCACAGTGACTGAGCAAGAACTGAAAATTGCCGAACTCGAAGCCCGGATTGAAAAGCTGGAACAGCACGCTAAGGGACGAGAGCGAGCGGGTAACTTTTCGGACCCGCTCAATCAGGTCGGAGAAAGCCCACCCCCTCATTCATCGAATGAATTCAAAGTGCAAACAGCAAAGAAATCGACCTCAGCGAAAACAGAGCACGATCAAGATGAAGCAGCAGATGCCGTACACTCAGCTATATCGAAGGTGTTTCACCCCTCTTCATCCAAATCACTTTGAATTTGCAATAAAGAGCAAGTCACGAATGACAGACTCCCCCCGAGCCTCGAAGACCCTTGTACCAAATCCGGTTTTTTCGTTCTCATCGAACGCATATAGAGCCTCTTCCATAAGGTTTTGCCACTTAACCGTGTCTGCTGTCGTCATGCCTTTAAGGTTCTTTATTTCCTTCAAGGCGAGCCCAACCGCGCACTCCAAAACAAATAGTGTGGCGTTGACTTGCTGCTCGCGCTTTGTGGTCAATTGGGGTCCAGCCACGCGCTTACTCCTTCTGTTCGTGGTTAGAAAGGGGT
>NZ_GL476304.1:345738-358534 GCF_000148725.1 Roseibium sp. TrichSKD4
ACCCACTTCCAGTCTCTAGCACGAGAAGTAGTTGGATCTGGAAGTGAAAAGCTTCGTCAAATCGGAGAAGCACTGTGACTGAGCTTAACCTCACAAATCGAAAGCGCGTTTCCAAGTACATCAGGGACTTCCTAGCAGACATGGAACAGGAAGCACTCTCAGCTGAGGATAGCGGTGATCAGAAACTCGCCAAAGACATTCGCGCCCTCGCCAATGCCACCTACAACGCCGCCAGCATTCGAATTGTGGCTAGGCCGTAAGCACCTACCGAACGGAGCATGAAATGACCCGAGATGAACGTTCCTTACTGCTGTTTTTCGAATGCGCCTTTGTTGATCATGGCGGGTTGCTGGATACGCAACACATGAACAGCGACGACATGCAAACAGCGGCCAGATGGTCGGAAAGCGGTTATATTCGCTTCGAAAGAGTCTGCGCGAAAGACCGGTGTCTCACCCGCAAAAACTACTGCGTCTGGCTGTCAGAGAAGGCCATGCACGATGCTCATTCCGAACGGAGCGCGCACGCTCTGAGATGCTGGGAAAAGCGCAGGATCCGGACTGTCTCTGAGTATCACTCAGAACCCGTCGCCTCCTAATCAAATCCCCCTGCCCACGACCGCTAAACCATGGACAGGGGCGCAACGGCCATGATCGGCCATCACCAACCTAAGGAAGCTAACATGCTTGGGAAATTGAAACAAAAGCTCGAAGGATCGATGAACCGGTTCAAGGGCAAGACGGACTTTCTGGAAGCGGTATGTGCAGCAGCCGCACTTGTCGCCGCCGCCGATGGCGAGATTGAGGACGCGGAAATCAAGGCGACAATCCAAGGCATTTCCTCCAATCCGAATTTGGCAGGGGCGTTTCCCTCCCGTCAGATCGAGCAAACCCTGGAGAATATGTTCGAACGGACCAAGGGCCGTGCTGGCCGTATGGGGCTTTATGGCGAAATCAATGACATCGCCAATGACGCTGATATGGCGGAAACGGTTTATCTGACAGCGCTCGACATCTCCGAAAGCGACGGCCAGATCGAGCCTGAAGAAAAGGCGGTCCTTGAGAAGATCGCCGCCAAGCTCGGCTTGAACCCGGCGAACTACGACGCCTGATCGTGTTCTCTTTCCTCATTTTGATCAGTGGCATCGCGCTTGGTTGGTACCTGCGCGGTGCTGCGGGTAAGGCCAACCCGATCAACTACGTCAAAGGCCTGTTTTCAGGAAAGGACGGGACGCACTAGCGCCCCGCCACCTCAACGAAAGACGCGGAATGGCCCGTTTGGGCCCAAGCTATCCTCGCCGGGGGGTACCACGGCCCTGCATTGCAGGTGACGCAATCCGGGTCGGGCAGGCGGACGCAGCAGCAGTCTTGTTGGGTTGAACTAGTGGAACCATCAGAGAAGCCCGGAGGGGTGACGCAGCCGGTGGGAGCCCGGCACACAAATTGAAGAAGAAAGGCCGCCATGATGATTAAGGGATTTTCTGTTTACCGTCGCAACTTCGGGCATTGGGATGTTTCCTCCCGCGAGCACGGGCGGTTGTTCCGTCTTCGCGGCGGGCCCAGCCAATGGGATGTAATCGACGAGCGCGAAGGTAAAGGCCAAAACTCCAGCCTTATTTCCTTCAAGGATCAGGCCGCGGCGATGGCCTTCATTTGCGCCGAACTTATGCATGAGCTTTTGACGGTTGAAGGCCAGCCGCCACACGTCATGGAAGCGTGGAATATCAACTGGACTAGCGAGTACGATCCGCTTGGACCTCAGCAGTGATAAGAAAGAGCCGGTAGATGGAAACCAGAGTGAAAGAACTGTCAGAGCTGCCCGACTTCAAGGATATGAAGTTAGAGTCGCACGGCATGCCGAAGAATTGGGGCTTTAGCTGCGGCGGCAAGCACATGGACTATGGCCAGTGGGCCATCCAACACGTGCATGATGATCTATCGGTTGACGTATACCTGCTGCCGCTTTGGATTACTCCGCTCGTACGTTGGCGAGAGAAAAACGCGAGGCGCGAAATGCAAGATGAAATCCGCAACGCACTCGGTATCAATCCGTATTCAGGAAGGCCCGACAGATGATTTCTACGAAGGTGAATCGAAATTCTTCATATTCAGTAACATCTTACAACTTTCATTAAATGCGCTCCAAAATACGAGAACAAAGAGAACACAGAGATAGAACAGGTGGCAAATGACCGATACAGCAGCAAGGTCAGTCCGATTTGAATACACCAACTGGCGAGGCGAAACCGCCGAACGTTGGGCGACACCATCAGAGATTTGGTGGGGTAAGACGGATTTCCACCCGGAGCCTCAATGGCTCATGACAGCATTCGACCATGACAAAGGGGCTGAGCGGGATTTCGCGCTACGTGACTGCCGTTTTGTCAGCGGCTCTGAGGACACTCCGGACTACACGCCAATAGCGTCTTTTCATTTTTCCATATCGAAACAGGACATAGACCGCCATCTGGACAGGCATCAGGAAGAGGTTGAAACCGAGATTAAGGAATAACCACGGCGCGCCCATCGCCAGCCCCGGACATGAGCCAAAATAATCGCCGGTCCGGGGACCAACTGTAAAAGCTTGCGAGACATCAAGATGAATACAGCCGCAACATTCAAGCAGACTGATGTGAAGCGCGCCGTAAAGGCCGTTACAGATGCTGGCCTGCGCATTGGCAGCGTCGAAATTACTCGCGAAGGAACGATCCGCGTGATCACAAATACGCAGTCCCAACTTGCAAGTCGCCCGGAACCAGAGCTTTAATGCGCTATGCCCAAAAGCCGCCTGCCCCATGTTGTCGTCGAAAAGTCACGCCATGGCCGCGTGAAATATTTTTTCCGGATTGGTCACGGACCACGCATTCGGCTGCCTGACGACTACAGCACTGCCCAAGCCTCAGATTTCATGCAGGCCTACCGATCCGCCTTGGCAGGCACACCGCCACCCTTGCCAAAAGCAAGATCGCGGCACGCCCAAAACACACTCGGCTGGCTTTTTGATCAATATCAGCAAAGTGCAAAATTCAAGAGCCTTTCTGAAGGCACCCAACGAGCGCGAGCAAACTTGATCAAGGGCATCGTGTCCAAGTCAGGCAAAGCCCAATTGCGAGACATTACCGAACGCGCAGTCCGACAAGGCCGCGAGCGACGGTCAGCAACGCCGGAAGCAGCAAACAATTTCTTGAAAACGATGAAATCCGCATTCGCGTGGGGGATCGACTCTGGCCTTCTTGATGGGATAATTGAGACTGACCCCACCGCCAATGTCAAAAAGATTACCACCAAGACTGAGGGCTTTCACACTTGGACGGTGGACGAGATTGAAGCGTACGAATCGACACACGACATCGGCACGACTGCCCGCCTCGCACTGGACTTGCTCATTTATACAGGCCTGCGCAGAGGGGATGTTGTGAAGGTAGGCCGACAACACGTCAAAGACGGCGTACTTAACTACAAAACAGGAAAAAATGGCGAATGGGTCCACCTGCCCATTCTTCCAGCGCTGCAAAATTCGATCGATGCCAGCCCGACAAACGACCTGACATTTCTACAAACCGAGAAGGGCAAACCATTCTCCAGCGCGGCAAGCTTTGGAAATTGGTTTGCAAAAAGGTGTTTGGAAGCCGGTGTGGAAAAAGGCCGCGCGCACGGTTTAAGAAAAGCCGGAGCCGTACTGGCGGCAGAGCGCGGAGCGACCACAAGCCAGCTTATGGCGCTCTTCGGCTGGACCACGGAAGACATGGCAACGCTCTACACAAAGCGCGCCAGCCGCTCCAAATTGAGCGCCACAGCCATCGACCTTTTGGACCGTTCCGAGAACAAAAAATCCCGCACCTAACGTCAAGGTGCGGGATTATTTCGTATTTACCAAGCAATTACAATTATTTAGCAAAATGATGGCGACCCCGGCAGGATTCGAACCTGCGACCATTCGCTTAGAAGGCGAGTGCTCTATCCAGCTGAGCTACGGGGCCAGTGTTGGTCAAGTCTATACACAACGCTGCTGAATCGGTGTCAGCAGTTTGCTCGTTTTCATCGTCGGAGAGTGCTGTGTCAACTCCCCGCGACCGTTATTCAAAGTTCAATTGAAACTAGTGTGTCCAAGGTGCCCGACGGCTAAACTTGAAATTATCCGCATAAGTTGCAGTTCGCACTGTGCGCTCCTTGGCCTCTTCGACGCGGTGCGCGATCCCATACCGGCGTGCATAGGCGACAGCATCTTCCTTGCTGTCAAAATACAGGCGGATCTGCTGCTTCATGTCGGACGATGACGTATAGCCCATAAGCGGTTCGACGCTGCGAGCTGCTTCTGGTTCGTAATCTAGAATCCATCGCTGTGTTTTTGCTTTACCTGACTGTGTGGCCGTTTTGGCCGGACGGTAAATGCGCGCAACCATGTTGTACGTCCCTCGATACCATTCCATGGTGCTTCCCGAAACACCAACCCGTTGATTGCTTTTTCCGGACCTTTCAAGCGCTTGTCAACACTGAGAGAATATCCACTCAAGCTTGAATCAGTCAAATGGAGCAGTTTTTCTAACCAGCAAGACGAAGACCTCAGATTATAATCCTGGAATAATTCGAAGATTTCGGGCCGGTGGCCTGAAAATGACGCCCACACTTAATAGCGCCGGCAGTCTTCCAGATTGAAACTTTTCGAACTTCGTGTTGTTCGCCCTGGCTGTGTTCCGACGGCTCAAAGTTAGCTGGATAGGTCCTAACCCTAGGCTGTGTGTAGGAAATACGTCTCCAATTGGTCCACACATCTTAGAACACGTTCAAATACTACTTGCTCGCCTTACAGCCCCTCACTCAATAGTAATTATTGCACACATTGTTGTTATTGACATGTATTCCTTCAGTAAATTTTCGTTTTCTCGAATTATTCACTTTAATCATAAACTTACGTTACGGAAATTTGTTTGATTTCCATTTGATATTCACCCCTAATTTTTGGGGGTAGCACTTCTCCGCCAACATTTTTGCACGGAGACAGCCATGCCTACTGTATTTCATCCAGTAGCCGCGAGTACCCCAGTTTATCCGGCTCTTTATCCTTCCCCTACCATGTCCCTGTCAGCTGAAGATCAGAAACGTTTTTATGCGTTTGGTTGGGGCCCCACGGTTCAACCACGATACAAAACCATTTCAGCAGCTATTGAATATTGGATGACAGCGTCTCGTGAAGATGTTGCCGTCGAACAAGGTCAGAGTTCCCTTACATATGGAGTTCTCAACAAGCGCTCGGCCGAACTGGCGAACTTTCTGAGGCAACACGGCGTAAAACGTGGGGACAAGTTCTGCATATATCTCGAGCGGTCCATCGAGATGGTGATCGGGATTGTAGCCTGCTTGCGCCTTGGAGCTGCTTATGTACCTCAACATGTGGGGGTCGCTCCAGAACGCACGCTCCGGCCCATTGCAGCAGTAACCGGAGCAAAGGTGATCCTCACACTTTCTCGCCTCAAGGATAATGTGCCCGTATCAGACAATCAGGTTCTGCTTTCCATCGATGAACCTTTTGAAAGCTGCACTGCAAAGTGACCGTCCGGCGAAGGCGCTCTGGCGCGACACCGATGCGGCCTGTTACGCTGCCTGAGCAGCGTAACGCCAGGGCAGAAGTTCGTCGAGGCGTGTGATTTTGTGGTCGGCGACTTGACCGAGGACCCAGGTCAGCCAGGCCTGAGGGTCAACACCGTTGAGCTTGGCCGTTTCGATCAGGGTATAAGCGATAGCCATGGCTTTGCCGCCGCCTTGGGAGCCTGAGAACATCCAATTTTTGCGTCCGATGGCGACGGGTTTAACGGCGCGCTCGGCGGTGTTGTTATCCAATTCCAGATGGCCGAGCTCAAGGTATGGGCGTGCTTTCGGCATTCGGCCCAAGGCATAGCGGATGGCCTGCGCGAGTGGTGACTTTCCCGAGATTTTGGGCAATTGCGTCTGCAACCATTCTTCCAAGGCGTCAAAGATCGGTTTTGCCCTAGCCTGCCGGATGGTAGCGCGGTCTTCGGGGGGCATGCCCCTGATCTCTTTCTCGATAGCGTAAAGCTCAGCAATCCGGCGGATGACTTCTTCGGCAATGGCGCTGCCCTGCGAGGAGAAGACATCCACGAACTTGCGTCGTACATGCGCCATGCAGGCCATCTCATCGGCTTTGTCGTCACCGAACACACCGTTGAACCCGGAATATCCATCCGCATGGACCCAGCCCTTGTATCCCGACAAATGAGCAACGGGATGCTCTCCTTTGCGATCCACCGTGAACTGATACCATGCACAGGGTGGCGATTGGCCAGACCAGGCACGCTCATCCCGCACATAGGTCCAGACCCGCGCCGTTTTGGTCTTCTTGTTGCCGGGGGCCAGCATTTTGATGGGCGTATCGTCGGCAAAAAGCGCAGGTCCTTGCCGCACCATCCGTCCGATGGCATCGGCAAGAGGTTCCAGCAGGGCCGTCGAGCGACCAACCCAGTCGGCCATGGTCGAGCGGTCCAGATCGACGCCTTCACGGGCAAAGATCTGGCTCAGGCGATAGAGGGGTAAATGATCGGCATATTTGCTTACCAGAACATGGGCCAACAATCCCGGTCCGGGCCGCCCACGCTCAATGGGGCGCGATGGCAGCGGCGCTTGCACAATCGCCTCGCACCATGAACAGGCTTTGCGGGGCCGGATGATCCGCTTCACCTTGAAGCGTCCCGGCACGTATTCCAACTCTTCGGTGACATCCTCACCCAGGGTGCGCAAGTTGCCACCACAACGACCGCATTCATCACCGGGAGAGAGCTCCTCGTCTTCCCGATCCAGATGATCCGGCAAGGGCTTGCGGCTGTGTTTGCGCTTCGGCTTTGGATCAACTCCCTCCTGCGACGGGGCGGGCTGTTTTGCCTGGTCTTCAGCGGCCTCAACAATCTCGGCGTCCTCGAGCAGATCGAGATTGAGCTGATCCAGACCCTCAGACTTGGAGCCGAACCGATGCCGATTGGCCCCGTGCAACTGGTGTTGAAGCTGCTCGACCTTGAGGCTCAGAGCCTTGACCTCGTCGGCCAGAAGGCGGTTCACCGCCCTCAATTCGGCGGGGTCCTCCGGGGTGATATCAAGGTCCTTCAGCATCTTCGATCTTATATCAGATCAAGGGCGTAAGTTGAATCCCGAGAGGCGCGCAAACGCCAATATATTGGCCTATCCGACGCTCAGGGGCCGCCATGTTTTTTGCGGCATCCGCCAGTCTATGCCTTCAAGCAACATCGACAATTGCGCGGGCGTCACGCTGACCTTACCGTCCTTCGCAGCAGGCCAAACAAACCGGCCCTTCTCAAGGCGCTTGCTGAACAGGCATGCGCCCTGTCGATCCCACCAGATGATCTTCAGCAGATCACCGCGCCGTCCCCGGAACACAAACAGATGTCCAGAATAGGGTTCAAGCTCCAGAACCTTCTCCGCCTGAGCCGCCAAAGTGTTGAACCCGCGCCGCATGTCCGTCACCCCGGCAGCCAGCCAAACCCGCGCGTTGGACGGCACGGGGATCACGGCATTAGACCTTCAACCAAAGCCAGCACCGTCGGCAGCGCCGTCGTCCCTTCCACCAATACCCGCCGCCCGTCCGACAGCGTGATATCAACCCGCTGAGCCGACAACGGCATATCCGAGGCAAGCGCCGCGATCTGGTGGCCTGGTGCGGCCTGCGGGCCCTCTATCTCCACTGGTAGAAACGCCGCTCCATCAAGGACGCAATCGCTGTCTTCTGGCGCAAACCGCTCATCACGCAGCCAGTTGTGGATCAGGTTCGCATTCATCGCAGAGCGGCGCGCAACCTGCGCAACCGAAACCCCCGGCACTCTGGCCTGCAAACAGATCGACCGCTTCTCGTCATCCGACCAAAACCGCTTCTTGCTGCCCTTCTTCGTACCCAAAATGTGCCTCACAATGTCCATTAACGAAAATGGACATTATCACCCCACTGCGCTCCCCGTCAGAGCGGGAATACCGAACGCTCACACTGCAAATACGACGCCCACTTTCTTGAAAAATGAGCGCATTGAGCCCGATGACATTGCCATGGTGCTCTTCACATCTGGGACGACCGGCGTCCCCAATGGTGTTCAGGTCACGCACAAAAATCTGGCCAACATTCTTCAAACCGCTCCTGGCGATCTTTCCATGCGACCGGGACTGCGAGTTGGGCAGATTCTATCCATTGCCTTTGACATGGCGGCTTGGGAGATACTCGGCGCGCTTTCCAATGGAGCAACACTGGTCATTCGTGGAAAGTCTATTCAGGAAACCGCCGAGAAGGTGGATGTCCTCATTTCCACACCATCTATTTTGGCTTCGCTGGACCACACCCGCTACCGCCAAGTGAAAGTAGCTGCTGTAGCAGGGGAACCCTGCCCCAGATCTCTAGCCGATACATGGGGTGCTTTTTGTTCATTTCATAATTCATGCGGCCCGACAGAAACTACGATTATCAACACAGCCGAGTAACATTTGCCGGACAAAGCGGTTCTGTCTATCGGGCACCCAACTCCCAATAACACTGTCTACATTCTCGATGACGACCTTCAGCCACTGCCCATTGGCGCGAAAGGCGAAATGTGGGCAGGGGGTGACTGCGTAACTGCTGGATACCTCTCTAATCCAGACTTGACCAACGAAGGCTACCGCCCGGACCCGTTCCGCCCCGGGCATGTGATGTTTCGTACCCGAGACCTTGGGCGCTGGACCCCAGATGGAGAACTGGAGCACTTCGGACGGGTAGATGATCTGGTTAAAATTCGCGGGTTCCGTGTGGAATTGGATGGCATCTCAAACGCACTGGAAACATCGGACTGTTGTGTCAGGGCTGTCACTCTCAAATTCGATGATCGAAATCTGATCAGTTTCATCTCACCGGCAACGGCCTGCCCGGACAAAGCCCGAAAGCAAGTCGAGGATCGCCTTCCTTATTATTGCATGCCTGCATTGGTTCTGGCCTTACCTGAACTTCCACGGACATCGAGAGGAAAACTAGACAAGCGATCCCTTTTGGATCTCGCCAAAAATCATATTGAAACGACAGGGATGGAGCTCGGCTGATGCTAACTACGACACAAGAGATAGCCGCACCGGCTTCCGGGTGGCGGCGGATCACACGTCACCCTTCCCTGATGGAATATCGCCGTCTTCTGGCATTGGTTCTGATTACCAATGGACTGGCCCTTTATACCGGCATTGAGAATGGACGCTGGTTTGCGGACGGGCATTTTAATCTACACAGCCTTTCCACATTGGCTCTGGTGAACTTCACGCTGAGCATCCTGATCCGTCAGCAACGTGTCATCAATGCATTGTTCTGGCTAGCCACCCGGATACAGACGTCCTGGCCTCTTTGGATACGCTGGGGAGCGGGTAAGGTATTTCATTTTGGCGGGCTTCACTATGGCGGGGCCTATGCAGGCACTCTCTGGTTTGCAGCATTTTTTGGAGGGATGTTCTACAACCAATTCAAAGGGACAGAAACGCTTTCCACGTCAACGCTGGCAAGCTCTGCAGCAATACTGATGCTTCTCGCGCTGATCATCGCAACGGCCATAAGGCCAATGCGGACCCGGTATCACAACATGTTCGAAAAGGTCCATCGGTTTGCCGGATGGTCTGTTTTAGCGCTTTTCTGGCTGCAAAGTGCTTCAATTTCCCAAGATTTTGGCATTCCGTTTTTAGGCAGCTTTGCGTTTTGGGCACTTTGCCTGATTACACTCTCTGTTGCTTCCCCCTGGCTCACTCTGAAGCGTGTTGATGTCCAAATTAGCAAACCATCGAACCATGTAGCTCTTGTTCGTTTCGACTATGGCGACACACCGTTTGCTGGTAGCTCCAATGCCATCAGCCACACACCTTTTGGCGAGTATCACGCATTTGCCAACATTCCGGCCCCTAATGAAACTGGTTATCGACTAGCAATCTCAAGAGCTGGGGACTGGACCGGCGAGTTCATCGACAACCCGCCAAAGAAGGTCTGGGTCAAAGGCATCACGACAAGCGGCGTTGCTCGGATCGAGGATCTGTTCACAAAGGTTGTCTATGTCGGCACCGGCTCCGGAATTGGTCCGATCCTGCCGCATCTATTGAAGCGCAAGGTTCCAAACCGCCTGATCTGGTCAACCCGATCCCCGCACAAAACCTATGGCGAAGCGTTGGTTGACGAAATCATTTCCCATACCGAAAAGCCCGTTATCTGGGACACGGACACGCATGGAAAACCTGATCTGTCTGCCCTTGCCCTTCAAGCTGTGCGTGAAAGCGGTGCAGAAGCAGTCATCGTAATCTCCAACCAAAAGCTGACCCGCAAGGTTGTTCACGACATGGAAAGCATGGGCATTCCGGCTTATGGCGCAATTTGGGACAGTTAAATGTTTGAGACAATCGAAACACAGGTCAATGGTCGGATTGCGTCGATCCGTATCACCAGAGCCAAACAGCTCAACGCCCTCAATACGCAGGTAATGGAGGAAGTCTTAGAAGCTGCGACACAGTTTGCTGCCTCTCCGGACGTTGGTTGCCTCGTTTTGAAAAGTGGTGAACGTGCCTTCGCTGCAGGTGCTGATATCAAAGAACTCGCGTCGCAAACCCATTCCAGCATGCAAGCCAGTAACTTCTTTGCAGGATGGGACACATTCGCTGCCTTGCGCATTCCAAAAGTCGCTGCTGTTCATGGTTATGCGTTGGGCGGCGGCTGCGAACTCGCGATGATGTGTGATGTCATTATCGCCTCAGATACAGCAAAGTTTGGACAGCCCGAGCTCAAGATCGGCTGCATTCCCGGCATCGGAGGAACTCAGCGCTTGACGCGTTTGGTTGGCCGAGCCTGTGCGATGGACATGATCCTGACCGGGCGCATGGTCGAGGCCGATGAAGCGCTACGAATAGGGTTAGTCAGCCGCGTTGTTGCTGAAGATGATCTGGAAGTGGCCGCTAATAGCATCGCTGAAACCATTGCAAGTTATCCAAGCGACATCGTGCAAATGGCCCGCGACTGCGTAAATATGGCGGAAAATTCAACACTTGAAAGTGGCATGCGCCATGAGCGGCAAACCTACCATGCGCTTTACGGGCTGCCAGCTCAAAGTGAAGGCATGGCCGCATTCTTGGAAAAACGCCAACCTAATTTCCAAGTAGATACTGGTTAAGGGGGAATAAAAAGAAGGGGTTGCGCCCAAACGGCGCCCGCAGATTTATTTTTTTATGAAGAAGCACTGCCTGTTAGGTGCTTGAAAAGTGGTCGGGGCAGCAAGATTCGAACTTGCGACCCTCTGGTCCCAAACCACGATAGACCCTTCTGACTTTCAATAAATTGGCGGAAACTTGCGAAAACTAGGTGGTTCTCATTAGGAGAACTTATCGTGAATATCGCATCTTTACAGCCACGCTGCTGCCACATGGCGGCATTCGGCTGCAAATTGTGGGGTGGTTTGTCATGGCCGCCCCACCAACCGCATTCCCGTTGTCATGGCCCGAAACTCTCCCACGCACGGCCAAGCCCACAGCCTCTCGGTTCAATACGAATCTGAATAAGGCAATGAGCAACGTGAAGAATGCCCTCAGACTGTTCAGTGAGGACAGCTCGAAGGGCGTGGCAAATGTTGTGATTTGCTCAAATGTCACACTCGGCGCCAACAACCCTGCCGATCCGGGTGTAGCGATTTGGTTTCAGTGGGATGGCTTGTCTGTCTGCATCGCTGTCGATCGGTACAGCAAGGTCCAAGACAACGTTCAGGCGGTCTATCACATCCTCGAAGCCCGTCGCACTGAACTACGCCACGGCGGCCTGAATATCGTCCGTGCACCCTTCGCCGGCTTCAGGGCCCTTCCCTCCAGCGGTACAGAAGTACACTGGCTTATGGCGCTGAACATCGGCCCAGGAACCACCCCCGACAAGTCGATCATTGAAGAAGCATATCGACAGCTCGCCAAGAAACATCATCCAGATGCCGGCGGTTCCGATGAGCGTATGGCCGAATTGAACCGGGCCCGTACCGAAGCATTGGAGGCGGTCAATGGCTGAGAACAGCAACATCGAATGGTGCCACCACACTTATAATCCATGGATTGGTTGTTCCAAGGTCAGTCCCGCCTGTGACCACTGCTATGCGGAGACCCAGAACAACCACCGAAAATGGGCGGAAGGCTGGGGACCGCATGCCGCGCGGAAGCGGACGAAGACCCGATCCAACCTGCAGAAATGGGACAAGAAGGCGAATGAACTTGGTGTTCGGTACCGGGTCTTCTGTGCCAGCCTTGCGGACATTGGTGACAACCACAGATCAATTGATCCGATTTGGCGCCGTCAACTGGTTGGGGATATTCGACAGTACACCAATCTGGATATCCTGCTGCTAACCAAGCGCCCTCAGAACATCCCGACCCTGTACCCGGACCTTATGGAGGATTGGCCTTCGAATGCTTGGATCGGGACAACGGTTGAGAACCAGGTGGAAGCGGATCGGCGGATACCTCGTTTGTTGAAGCTTCCAGCACCCGTGCGTTTTGCGTCGGTTGAGCCCCTGCTTGGCCCTGTAGATTTAACTTCGCTTCCCTATGGGATGCCGATTGGCAATGCGCCAAGCTATCAGGACGCTTTGCGCGGCAAGATCTGGATGCAAGAGGGTTCTGTGACCTAGCCGACAGACAGCCGCGCTACGGTGAATGGCCGTACCTATGTCGACTTATGCGGCTATCTCTCATGGGTCATAGTCGGCGGTGAAACCGGCAAAGGTGGCAGACCGATGCACCCTGACTGGGTCCGGTCAATCCGG
>NZ_GL476304.1:358649-365008 GCF_000148725.1 Roseibium sp. TrichSKD4
GCATAACGAGTACCCGACAACAGGAGATATACGATGACCAAGCAACCCAAATGACGCAGGGCTTGGGTCTATCGGGAGATCCCTTTCAACAAAGATGGTTTGACAGGTTCACCGTCAATACGGAGATGCTGAGACTGAAATTTGTGAGATTCTCCAAAGCCCAACCCTGTCGCGTAAATATCGAGAATGCTCGACTAATAGCCGCAGCGCCGGAGCTGTTCGGCGCCGCGCAGCTGGCTCTTCAAATAGCTGAACACACAATCCGCAGCGAGTTTGAGGGCCCGTCAAATTCACCAACTTTCAATGCGATGATGGCCGAGCTCGATCCGGTTCGTTCCGTCCTTTCCAAAGCACGGGGAGAAACACAATGAGAGTTCGCGATACCCTTTTCACCGGCTCCATGGTTATCGGACTTCTGGAGGACAGAAAGACACAAACGCGAAAGGTGATGAACAAGCTCTTGCGGTTCGGCCCTATCACAGAGTTCGGCCCCTCGGACACGCGTGGTTATGACTGGCATTTCCGCGACAGGGAAATGCGCTGGCATGATCTCCGACATGACGAGCTGCTCAAGGTGCTACCCTATCAGGTTGGCGACCTCCGCTACGTCCGAGAAGCTTGGAAGACCTTTGTCAGCCTAGACAAGGTGAAGCCAAGCGAACTGCTGAACGATAACCGTGGCGCGGGGATTCAGTGTCTCGCAGACAATGCAGAGCTTTCTCTCTCAGAGAACCACGAACGGCGAACGTCACGAAAGGCTGAAGCAGCACCCACAAGAAGGGGGCAGTTGCTGTACGCAACTAGAACTAAGCAAAATTAACAGTAGCTCTCTGTTTGATTGGTTATATTTCCGTAAATAAATAATTAAATTAGTGTAAATTAAATAACGAAAAATTGTAATATATTCCAATTTTTTTATTTTTATTCCAAGTTTTCACGACGTTTTCACACAACACATCTCGTGCGCACCGACCATCATTACTCGAGTAATTCGGACTGATGCGGCTTTATACAGTTTTAAATGCAGAAAGTGTTCTTACCTATGACAAAGAATTACGCTTTTGGATTGGAAATGAATGATATTGATCTGATGGTAATCGATAAAAATCGGTTCACTCTCAGTTTGGTTCGTTCGTGCGCTTTCTATTGCGGAATCGGCAGAATTCGCATTTTTGACAATGTCGATGAAGCCTTGGAAGCAATGTTGGTCGATACCCCTAATATCGTTCTTTCTGAATGGGAACTTGATTCTATGAGTGGCTGCAAATTGTTACGGTTAGTGAGACATCAAAGCATGAGGCCATTGTGTTTTGTTCCTTTCGGTCTGATCACGCCACATCCAACGCGACCATTGGTTCAGCATGCGCACAATTCCGGTGCCCATTTCGTATTGTCCAAACCCATTTCTCCTTTAGCCTTGTCAAAACGTCTTAAATGGCTTGCCAAAGATGAACAGGAGTTCATGTTTGATGCGGCGGGAAATTGCTTGATCAAGGGGCGTCGCCCGATTCAGAGAGATCAATCCACAAAACTCTCAGCCGTTCAGCGAATTCAATTGCGAAAGGCAGTTTCGTCCAAGAAGAATTCAGAAGTTCACAAGGTGATTGACGATCTGTTCAATGCTCCACAAAACGCCAATAACCCTAAGAGCAAAGCGGCGGTCGACATAGCAACTCGCGATCTGGTAAATAAAGCGCAGGAATGGAAAGCTCGTTCTTCGAACCACCACTTGAACCAAAGGGCTACGAACGCCAAATCCGCATGAGTGAGAGATAGTTTTTCATACCGGAATTTCTAGCCTAACCACAAACCTGCTTAGGTTAGGCAGCTTGGACGCCGCTCTATTAGAGAAGTATGCTTACACTGCGCCACCAATTTAGATTTAGCTAGTAAATTCCTATGCGAAAAACGCCACATTTCAACCGTTTGCAAATACCCTTTGATGTAATTAGCGCTTTGAAAGGTGTTTATCATGGTTTGGTTATTATCGGTTTTATTTATTGTTGCTATTTGGCTTGCCACAGCTGCCTCAATTCGGTTGCACAGGTCCGATTCCTACGAACAATCTCAAAAACGCCTTCAGTTTTTGTTAATTTGTTGCCTACCCATATTTGGCGCCGCTCTGGTTCTGCATGTGATAAATTCAGACGATGCGGGCCGTTCTTCCAACTCTTCCGAAGTTAATACCGGAAATGCAATTTCTGCTTGGGCGCTTTCATTTATGCTCCTCGACTTCACACATCTCATTTCCGATGCTAGCGAAACGCAAACTGAGGGCTCCTTTGGAGACGCCGACAAAATCGATTTTTAATTCGAGATTTCTGCATCGAACTTCTGACCGGGATTTGCTGTGTGCTGCTGTTGCGAGCCACAACTGTGGTGAAGCCTAGGTATTTCTTGGACAGTTTTTTCAAGTCAAATTCATACTGTACGGCGTCCTGCAGCTCACACTTTCCATAGACCGCATTAATTTGGGCGTAAAATAATGGAACAAGAGCAACTAATCAGTGCCCCATAATGTCTATCGGGCATTGATCAGCCCCACCTGAGTGGTCCGTTTTGATTGTTAGTGCATGACTGGGCTTTGGTCCATCCGGACGATGGTTTCTGGTGCCGGTGGTCGGTAGCCCAAGGCGCTGTGTGGGCGTTTGGTATTGTAATGTTTCCTCCATTGTTCAATCAGGATTTGTGCTTCCTTTAAGCTGTAGAAGATTTCACCATTGAGTAGCTCATCTCGGAGGCGGGCGTTGAAGCTCTCGCAGTATCCGTTCTCCCATGGCGAACCTGGTTCGATGTACGCGGTCTTTGCACCCACAGCGTTGATCCAGTCCCTGACTGCCTGAGCAATGAACTCCGGCCCATTGTCTGATCTGATGTAGGCTGGAACACCTCGCAGGATGAAGAGATCCGTTAGCACATCAATCACGTCGGTGGAGTTCAGATTTCGCTTCACCCGGATTGCCAGGCACTCTCGGGAATACTCGTCCAGGATGTTCAGTGTCCGGAACGCTTTTCCTTCATTGGTTCGGCAGTGCACGAAGTCATAGCTCCAGACATGATTGGGATACTCTGGCCGCAGCCGGACACATGATCCGTCGTTCAGCCAGAGCCGCCCTATCTTCGGTTGTTTCATTGGCACTTTCAGCCCCTCTCGTCGCCACAGCCGCTCAACACGCTTGTCATTCACATGCCAACCAGCATCTCTGAGCAGAGCTGCAATACGCCTGTAACCGTAACGGCCAAACTCACGGGCGAGTGCGATCATATCCGCCACAAGACGTTCTTCGTCAGCACGCCCTGCTGGAGGTTTCCTCTGCGTAGACCGGTGCTGACCCAGAACACGACAGGTTCGGCGCTCTGACACGCCGAGATGCTGACGAATGTGATTGATGCAGGCTCGACGACGGGCGGGGCTCAGAAGTTTCCCTTTGCGGCCTCCGACAAGATCAACTTGTCCAGGGTCAGGTCAGACACTGCCTTGCGCAGCCGCTCGTTCTCTTTCTGAAGGCGTTTGAGTTCTTTCAGTTGGTCGGTTCCCATCCCACCATACTGCTTTCGCCACCGGTAATACGTCTGTTCGGTGATACGAACCTGCCGAATGGCATCAATGCGCGGCATGCCTTGGCCGACAAGGACTTCAACCTGCCGCAACTTCGAGACAATTTCTTCTGGCTTGTGACGTTTCGTAGCCATGTTGATCCTCCGTTTTCCTAAACATAACGATGGACCACTTCAAAGGGGGAGGATCAAGTGGATGGGACACAAGTCTCAGGAAGGCTCCAGCACAGGGGAGTATTACGAGCGATTTGATCCGGAATTTCTTGAAGATGCGATGCTCGCCACAGACCTCGTGATACGAGAAATTGAGCAGCATTTAGCCAAACGCTCTCTTAGTGCTCCAGCGACTGAAACAGGAACAAATAACGTAGTCCACGGCCGATTTGGCGCATGATTGCAGCCACTTTGCAGCCACGTCTGAAACCCGAACCATCTTTTGTTCTGAGTTTCCATCTAACTAAGTCATTGAAAATAAGTGGTCGGGGCAGCAAGATTCGAACTTGCGACCCTCTGGTCCCAAACCATATGTAAGACCTAACTATTTGGATAAATTGGCGAAAATTCGCAGAAATTAGATGGTTCTCATTAGGAGAACCTATCATGAACTCAAAACTCGCACTGCCGCGCCACTGCCGGATGGCAGCTTCCATGTACAAAATGTGGGGTAGCGCGCCATGACCACCCCACCCACAACATTCCCGTTGTCATGGCCCGAAACTCTCCCACGCACGGCCAAGCCCACAGCCTCTCGATTCAATACGAATCTGAACAAGGCAATGAGCAACGTGAAGAATGCCCTCAGACTGTTCAGTGAGGACAGCTCCAAGCGCGTATCGAATGTTGTCATTTCTTCAAACGTCACACTCGGCGCCCGCAACCCCGAAGACCCAGGTGTAGCGATTTGGTTTCAGTGGGATGGCTTGTCTGTCTGCATCGCTGTCGATCGGTACTGCGACGTTCAGGACAACGTACAGGCGATCTACCACATCATCGAAGCCCGTCGCACTGAACTACGCCACGGTGGCCTGAATATCGTCCGTGCATCCTTCGCCGGCTTCAGGGCCCTTCCCTCCAGCGGTACAAAAGTACACTGGCGTATGGCGCTGAACATCGGCCCAGGAACCACCCCCGACAAGTCGATCATTGAAGAAGCATATCGACAGCTCGCCAAGAAACATCATCCAGATGCCGGCGGTTCCGATGAGCGTATGGCCGAATTGAACCGGGCCCGTACCGAAGCATTGGAGGCGGTCAATGGCTGAGAACAGCAACATCGAATGGTGCCACCACACTTATAATCCATGGATTGGCTGTACCAAGGTCAGTCCCGCCTGTGACCACTGCTATGCAGAGACGCAGAACAATCACCGAAAATGGGCGGAAGGTTGGGGGCCGCATGCTGCGCGGAAACGGACGAAGACCCGCTCCAATCTGAGGATATGGGACAAAAAGGCCAAAGAACTCGGCGTTCGGTACCGTGTCTTCTGTGCCAGCCTTGCGGACATTGGTGACAACCACAGATCAATTGATCCGATTTGGCGCCGTCAACTGGTTGGGGATATTCGACAGTACACCAATCTGGATATCCTGCTGCTAACCAAGCGCCCTCAGAACATCCCGACCCTGTACCCGGACCTTATGGAGGATTGGCCTTCGAATGCTTGGATCGGGACAACGGTTGAGAACCAGGTGGAAGCGGATCGGCGGATACCTCGTTTGTTGAAGCTTCCAGCACCCGTGCGTTTTGCGTCGGTTGAGCCCCTGCTTGGCCCTGTAGATTTAACTTCGCTTCCCTATGGGATGCCGATTGGCAATGCGCCAAGCTATCAGGACGCTTTGCGCGGCAAGATCTGGATGCAAGAGGGTTCTGTGACCTAGCCGACAGACAGCCGCGCTACGGTGAATGGCCGTACCTATGTCGACTTATGCGGCTATCTCTCATGGGTCATAGTCGGCGGTGAAACCGGCAAAGGTGGCAGACCGATGCACCCTGACTGGGTCCGGTCAATCCGGGACCAATGCGCCGCCGCTGGTGTTCCATTTTTGGTGAAGCAGTGGGGCGATTGGCTACCGTGGGAACCGGAATATGATCCCTGCTGGAAATCGCAAAACGGCAAGTCCGAAGACCAACACGTCCTATTCCCCTCCGACATAGATAACGATCCCAAATGGGACGATGGCCTTTCATTCATCAATGAAGGACAGGAACACGCCGTGTTTCAGAAGGTGGGAAAGAAGGTAGCAGGCCGCCTGCTCGATGGCGTTCTGCATAACGAGTACCCGACAACAGGAGATATACGATGACCAAGCAACCCAAATGGACGCAGGGGCCTTGGGTCTATCGGGAGATCCCTTTCAACAAAGATGGTTTGACAGGTTTCACCGTCAATACCGGAGATGCTGAGACTGAAATTTGTGAGATTTCTCCAAAGCCCAACCCTGTCGCCGTAAATATCGAGAATGCTCGACTAATAGCCGCAGCGCCGGAGCTGTTCGGCGCCGCGCAGCTGGCTCTTCAAATAGCTGAACACACAATCCGCAGCGAGTTTGATGGTCCGTCAAATTCACCAACACTCAATGCGATGATGGCCGAGCTTGATCCGGTTCGTGCTGCCCTTTCCAAAGCACGGGGAGAAGCACAATGAGAGTTCACGATACCCTCTTCACCGGCTCTATGGTCCGCGCCCTACTGGAAGGCAGGAAGACTCAGACACGACGGGTCTTGAAGGCCAGCGGCAGCAACCTGTTCGGTAAAGAACTCTACCCTCACTATGTCGATGGGGTTCGAATTGGTGATACAA
>NZ_GL476304.1:365530-367944 GCF_000148725.1 Roseibium sp. TrichSKD4
GATGTCAGGGTGCAACGTTTGCAGGAAATCAGCGAGGAAGATGCAAAGGCGGAGGGCGTTTGTGCATGGGTGGAAAGTCAGGCCAAATACCCTTGGGGTGATATCTCCGATGCACTACGCCACCTAATGGTCAAAAATACCTTTGGCAATGCGAAAACCGCTTTCGAGTGTCTATGGGACAGCCTCAATGGCGACCGCGACGCCGGTATCTACGCTTGGGATGCCAACCCATGGGTAATCGCCGTCTCCTTTGATGTCATCAAGGCCAATGTCGACACAGTACTGAGCGAGGTGGCGGCATGAAGGGAGAATACGTAACTGAGGTCGAGGAGCTACAAGCGCGGCTAAAACCGTTTCTACCTACTGAGCGACCTGAACCCGCATGCTGGATAAGCACACCCGACGGCGATGAAGGAAATGAATGGTGCGGAACTTGCGGATACTACAAGGTGCGCAATCTTCGCCGGAGAGATCGTAGACGACAAGGTGACTACTTTCTTGACGGTGGATGGCGGGCCGAATGCGACCATTTCCCGTGTTGTGCTGGATGTGGAGTAGAGCTGGATATTATTCCTACGGATTACTGCATTGAAGAGCTGATCTGCAATTTTGAAAGAAGCGGCTTCTATCAAGATAGCCAAGCTACAGCCTTCGAAATCGATGAAATCCTCGAAATCGTTAACTACCGGTATGACGACAACCAAGCCAAGGAAGAGCGTCGGCGTGCAGCGGTCAAAATTGCGGCTCGTTTCCTGAGTTCGCTGAGCGAGGTGGCGGCATGATGCATCAGCACGATTTGTTTAAGCCTTATCAGAATCACTCAAATTTATGGGAGATCATTCAACTGATTGGCCGTGGCGCTTTATTCGTGGTCAATCATTCTGGCGGCAAAGATAGTCAGGCAATGTTGATCAAGCTACGCGAGTTTGGCGTTCCCGACGATCAGCTTCTGATCATCCATGCTGATCTAGGAAAGGTCGAATGGTCTGGCAGTCAAGAGCAGATCAAACGTACATCCTTTGGATTACCGCTTGTCGTTGCCAAGGCTCGCCGCACATTGTTTCAGATGGTGGAGGAACGCGGCATGTGGCCTTCGCCTCAGCAGCGCCAATGCACCAGTGATTTGAAGCGCGGGCCGATTGAGCGTGAAGTCCGTCGCTACCTCAAGGCAAATCCTCACTATCGCGGGCTTGTCGTCAATTGCATGGGTATGCGGGCGCAGGAAAGCCATAACCGCGCCAAAGCCGAGACGTTTCGCTTCAATGCCCGAAACTCCAAGGCGGGCCGAGAATGGTACGATTGGCTACCGATCCATGATCTGACAGAGGATCAGGTCTACTCCACCATAAGAGATGAAGGCCAGTCACCGGCATGGCCGTACTTCGCAGGCATGACCCGCTACTCATGCTGCTTTTGCATCATGGCAAGTGAAGCTGATCTGAAAACGGCAGCTACTCTCAATCCGAGCCTCTACAGGGAAGTTGTCAAACTGGAACGCAAAGTGGGACACACCCTGTCCATGTCACGCAAACCTTTGGATCAGATTACGGGAGTGGCGGCATGATCGAGCAAGAATATCTCACCGGTCTCCCGTGATGGCGATTGAGCTATAATGCGGAGCTTCAGGACTCTGTAGCGCAGGAGTTCGATTTATTGTATGCATCGATGATTATTGGTTTTGTTCATCGATTTTTCAGGTCAATTCATGGCTGCATCAATCTATCCGACTGACCCTGCACAAGGGGTTACGCTTCGTTTTCTTGGTAAGCTCCTTCTCATCGGAGACCGCGCAAAATTCGGAGAGTTTTCTCAGTTCACTTCGACGAATTATTGCCCCTTGGTAAAAGACGGCGTCTCCTCAACTCGACGCCTCCTTGAGCAGTATTTGACAGACCCGGCAAACCGGAGCGAGCTCAAACGATTCTGGATCGCCAACAAAGGTTTTATCGCCTCTCTGCGCATACCGGATATCGTCAACGAAATCACGTCTTATACGGGGCGGTATTTCATCGTTGAGATGCCGGACGATAGAAATTTACCTGCTGCCTATGTTCCGCCCGAACCAGCCTCAATCGTCAATCAGGATGTTCGGAACATTCCTGGAATGACGACAGGTGAAAAATTCGCGCTCGCCCTAAAGAGAACGCCGGACCATTTGGGACAAGCGTTGAAGAATGAATTCGCTTCCCTTCTGACACCAGCAGCCATTGCCACAACGGTTTCAGTGATTGCGATCCTTGTTGCCGGTGGTCCGATTACGGCCACGATCATCATGACCGTCGGTTTCGTTCTGGCAGGGTGGCAAATCTTCAAGGCTGCGGGGAATATCATCGATTTCATCACCTTGACAAAAAACGCGAAGACTGAGGCTGAAATCAATGAAGCAGCGAGACTGCTAGCCCGGGCGGCTACAC
>NZ_GL476305.1 GCF_000148725.1 Roseibium sp. TrichSKD4
GCCAGAGAGGGATTTGAGGTGAACCACAAGAAGCTCTCCGGATCTATCGGGAAGAAGGGCTTGCGATGCGCAGGAGGCGGTCGCGCAAGCGAGCTCTTGGCACGCGTCGGCCAATTCTGGTTCTGACAAGGTCAATCGGCGGTGGAGCCTGGACTTCGTCTCCGATGCTTTGTCGGACGGCCTGCGGTTCCGCGTGTTGTGTGTAGTTGATGACTGCACCCGAGAGGCTCTGGCGACCATTGTTGACCGGTCACTGTCTGGCGCGCGAACTCGACACCGTGATCAGGCAACGCAGCAAGCCGGAAATGATTGTCTCTGACAATGGAACGGAAATGACCTCCCATGCCGTGTTGGCCTGGTGTCAGGATACCGGCATCAAATGGCACTACATCGCACCAGGAAAACCAATGCAGAACGCCTTTGTGGAAAGCTTCAACGGGCGTCTTCGGGACGAGTGTTTGAATGAAAATCTCTTTTCCAACCTGGCCGAGGCGAAAACCATCATCGAGAACTGGAGGAAGGACTACAACACAACAAGGCCACACACATCTCTGGGTGGGATTGCTCCGGCCGACTACGCAAGACAACTCATCGCAAACCGGCCTGCTTCGCTTGAGCTACGCAATGGCTCCGCTCAGCAGGCCTTGACCACAAACCAAACATCAGAAACAAACGTGAACGGATCCTACGCTTAAACGGCCCGGATCAGGGGCAGGGTCACAAGAGAGATAGATATTAATTCAGACATGCTTCAAAGTTGGTGGAATACCTTGTCCGGACATCAAGCTTCGATAAAGGGTCTCATAATTCTCAATGCACTTGTCATAAGAAAATTTACTGATTAGTTGCTCACGACCGGCTTTCCCCATGCTGCGACGTATCTCAGGATCCGCAAGCCGTACAATTGCTTCGGCCAAGGCAGGTGGATTGTGCGGTGGCACAAGAATTCCTGTCTCACCGTCTTTTATCGCTTCAGCTGCCCCCCCAACCCGCGTCACGATGACGGGGAGCTGTGCGGCCATATATTCTAGGATACTGTTGGAAAAGCCTTCCTCATGCGAGGCAAGCACTCCAATATCGGCGATTTTCAGAAAGCGTTCGACATCGGCCCGACGCCCCAGCCAAACTATACGGTCAGAAATGCCGAGCTTTTCAGCATGGGCTTGCAGCTCGCCAAGGATTCCAGAATCTCCTCCGATACACAATAGGTGCCATGGAATATTGCGGTCCACAAGGGCTAGGGCGTCAATGAGGTCGCGGTGTCCTTTGTAAGGAATGAGATTAGCTACCTTGACAAGAACAAGAGCATCATTTGGAAGCTCAAGAAGATCTCGACGACTGTTCTTGTCCGGGGCAATCGCAAGTTCGCCGGGTGCAAGTGCGTTATAGATGAGCCCCAGTTTTGACTCTGCTACACCCTCAGAACGCAAATCCTTGATAACCTCTAAGGAGTTTCCCAATACCGCCGTCATGAAACGATGCAGAACGCGCTCGATTTTCGCTACATAAAGGTATTTGGACTGATAGAAGTTGCGGCTTCGACGACTCATCACATGTGTTCGAATGCCAAGGAGCAATGCGCATGGTGCTCCGATCATATATGCCTGTGGTAGGAAATAATGCACGATTTTTGGGCGTTCCACCAGAAGATGGCAAACGAGGGCTGAGACGGCACCGAGTTGGCGAATGCTTCGGTAAAATCTGCCAGTGTTTTTCTTTGGTCCTAGCCAGCTTGATCGAACCTTCACACCTTTCGCACGTAACTCATCAGCTTGTGCCCCTGGATGCGAGAGTGTGAATACTGTTATATCCCAAGTCTTGGCTAGCCCAGGTAGAATGCGCACGAGATGACGTTCGGCTCCGCCGTAATCCAAACTCCCGATCACGAAAAGCAAACGACTCTTCATTAGTGTGTTCCCGCTGGTCTAGAAATCCAAAGCAAGCGTTCGTGAAAGAGTTCAGCCACATTTTGTAAGTCGTATTGGTCTCTGGCGC
>NZ_GL476306.1:0-12500 GCF_000148725.1 Roseibium sp. TrichSKD4
AGCGAAATCGACCAAATCGTTGACGGCCCTTTTGATGCCGAACGGATCTAATAATGTGCTTTCCAACATGCTGACCTCCCTGTTAGGTGGTCTGAATATGAAGCCTGATAATTACAGGCGTGCAAAACCATACGTTGATTTCTATCAATCTGGCGTCTGAAAAAGTGTCTTTACGTCATTTGAGCTGGGTTGTCACCAGCGCGACCATTTAATGAGCTCTGCCGTCACCAACTCGGGCGTTTCCAGTGTGCTGAGATGGCCGCTGCCGGGAATAATGGACAGCTGACTGTTTGGAATTGCTTCGTAGATTTCTCTAGCCAGGTCCGGAGGAGTCAATTGGTCGCCTTCTCCAACCAGAACCAACGTTGGGCATTTGATTTCACCGAGGCGTGGCCTTGAGTCAACACGATTGATCAACGCAGTTTGTTGACGAATGAAGGCGTTTTCACCGGTCTCCATGGCCATTTCGACCACAAGTGCTCGAAGGTGTTCATCTTCTTCCCGGCTTTCGTGCACAAAACCCGGATAGAGCAAATGCGGAACTTTTTTGAAGTCTTTCTTCTGGGCCAGTTTGATTAGAAACTGTCTTCGCTCACTTTGTTCGGGCGAATCTGCACGGGCGTTGGTGTCAAGCAGAGCCAATCGGGAGACTCGTTCGGGCGCTTCGCGCAGGATTTCCATTGCGATGTAGCCGCCCATGGACAGGCCGACCAGCGAGAAACGCTCCGGTGCCCTCTCCAGAATGTTTGCTGCAATCGCTTTAATGCTGTCGTGTTCTCTATGATTGCCGATCAGGATCGGGTGGTCGGAGAAAGCAGCGATTTGTGGAGCGAACAGGATTTCGGTGCACAGCAGTCCGGGGATGAATACGACAGGCTCTTTCATGTCTGGCCTCACGCTTTTGGGCGTTCGGCGAGCATCATGTAGTTCACGTCCAGATCGTTCGACCGGCTCCAGCTGTCTGTCAACGGATTGAACGTGACACCTGTGCTTTGGACGATGGACAGGCCGGAGGCTTTGAGGGGGGCTTCAATCTCGGACGGCCGCACTAGTTTCTCATAAGAATGAGTACCTTTTGGTAGCCAGCGCAAAACATATTCTGCACCGACAATAGCAAGTGCATAGGCTTTCAGCGTGCGGTTGATCGTTGCCACAAACATCAACCCGCCGGGACGAACCATGTCGGACGTCGCCTTCAGAAATAGTGGTACATCTGCAACGTGTTCGACCACTTCCATGTTCAGGACTACGTCGAACTTTTCTCCTGCTGCGGCTAAGTTCTCTGCAGTGTCGGCGCGGTAGTCGATGGAGAGGCCGGAGCGTTGCATATGCACTTTGGCCACTTCGATATTTGTTTGTGAAGCGTCAGCTCCCAATACATCAGCTCCAAGGCGTGCCATGGGTTCGCTGAGAAGGCCGCCGCCGCAGCCAATGTCCAAAAACCTGAGCCTTTTGAAGGCGTCAACGGATTTGGGATCCCGTCCAAAATGCCTGCAAACTGTTTCCTTGATGTAAGACAAACGAACCGGATTGAACTTGTGCAACGGCTTGAACTTACCGGTTGGGTCCCACCATTGATCCGCCAAAGCGGAAAAGCGGGCGACTTCTGCGTCGTCGATGGTGCTGTTGGCGGTGGTGGTCATCGCGCTCATGCGTCCTTTTCACAAGTTGGCCGGCTACATGCTACATAAATAGGCAGCTCCGATGGGATGTCGATCCAAGGTCTTGGTCAAATTGTCAAGCGGTGCTGTTGCAGGACTGGCCGTCGGGCTGTATGGATGGCGCCCAATCTTAGAGGCGTTTGCAACGCCCGCCCACAGGAAACAAAGACGACATTCAATATGGCGCGATTGGTACTGAAGTTTGGTGGCACATCAGTTGCCGACCTTGATCGCATTCGGAATGTGGCCCGCCACGTCAAGCGCGAGGTGGATGCCGGGCACGAAGTAGCTGTGGTGGTTTCCGCCATGGCTGGCCAGACAAACAAGCTGGTTGATTTGTGCAAGCAGGCCTCACCACTCCATGATGCGCGGGAATATGATGCTGTGGTTGCCTCCGGTGAACAGGTCACGTCCGGCTTGCTGGCCATGGTGCTGCAGCAAATGGGTGTGAATGCGCGCTCTTGGCAGGGCTGGCAGGTGCCGATCAAGACAAATGGCACCCATGGTGCGGCTCGTATCAAAGAAATTGAGGCTGATTTTCTCGTCGAGCGTATCAGTCAGGGACAAGTTGCCGTTCTTGCCGGCTTTCAGGGAATTTCGCCGGAAAACCGGATTTCGACCCTTGGGCGCGGTGGCTCTGACACAAGCGCTGTTGCCATTGCGGCTGCAGTAAAGGCCGATCGCTGCGATATCTACACCGATGTGGATGGCGTCTACACGACTGATCCGCGAATCGTGCCGAAGGCGCGCCGCTTGGAGCGGATTGCTTTTGAAGAAATGCTCGAGATGGCCTCGCTTGGTGCCAAGGTGCTTCAAGTGCGGTCTGTCGAAATGGCCATGGTTCATGGCGTGCGGACATTTGTTCGCTCCAGCTTTGATGATCCGGACGCCCCGCAAATCGGTGAGGGCAACCTTCCCCCAGGAACTCTAATCTGCGACGAGGATGAACTCGTGGAACAGCAAGTTGTAACCGGCATTGCCTTTGCCAAGGATGAAGCTCAGATTTCGCTCCGCGATGTGGCCGACAAGCCGGGCGTTGCGCAATCAGTGTTTGGCCCGCTGGCTGACTCCAGCATCAATGTCGACATGATCGTCCAGAATATTTCCCCGGACGGAAAGACGACTGACATTACCTTCACCGTCCCCGAAACCGACTATGATCGTGCCATTGCGGTTCTGGAAGACAACCGCGATGCGATCGGCTTCCAGAACCTTGAGGGCGCTAAGGATGTCGTCAAGGTTTCCGTGATCGGTATCGGGATGCGGTCCCACGCAGGTGTCGCTGCGCAATGTTTCCGCGGCCTTGCGGAAAAGGGGATCAATATTCGCGCAATCACGACTTCGGAAATAAAAATTTCCGTTCTGATTGATTCTGCCTACACGGAACTTGCAGTCCGGACTCTCCATTCGCTATACGGGTTGGACGGATAGAATCGACCGCAATGCGTGTGCCGGGGCAGCGGTTCGCGCTTTGGAGAGCGGTAAGGTTCGGCAGTGGGGTTTAGCCAATGCGCAGCAACCTGGCCGGTCCACGCCTGTTGCTCCGCCGACTTCGAGAAGTCATGGCAGAGCCGATTACGGCGCAGGAACGGCTCGACAAGATTGTGGTCTTGATCGCATCGAATGTGGTTGCCGAAGTGTGTTCGGTCTACATTCTGCGCGCCGACGGCGTTCTTGAACTCTATGCCACTGAGGGTCTCAACCGAGAGGCTGTTCACCAAGCCTCACTTCGGGTTGGTCAGGGTCTTGTCGGCCTTATTGCCGCTGAAGCCCGTCCGTTAAACTTGCCAAATGCACGGGCCCACCCCGGATTTACCTATCTGCCGGAAACCGGTGAGGACGCGTATAACTCGTTTCTTGGTGTGCCCATTCTGCGCGCAGGACGAACGCTCGGTGTGCTGGTCATCCAGAACAAATCACACCGCACCTATCTGGAAGATGAGGTTGAGGCGCTGCAGACCACCGCAATGATTATTGCGGAAATGGTTGCCGCTGGTGAATTGGAAGCCATCGCGCAGAAGAAAACCGGGTTGGACCTCTCGCGCCCCATTCACCAGACGGGGGTTGCGCTGGCTGAAGGTGTTGGTCTTGGACATGTGGTGCTTCATGAACCGCGTGTGGTGGTCACCAATCTGATTGCTGAGGATAGCGAGGCGGAGAGCATCCGGCTTGATGGGGCGATTGGCAGGCTTCGTCTTTCCATTGATGATCTGTTGGCAAGTGGTGACATTGCCGCCAGCGGTGAACACCGTGAGGTGCTGGAAGCCTTCCGGATGTTTGCTCATGACCGGGGATGGATCCGGAAAATCGAAGAGGCCATCCGCAACGGACTGACAGCAGAAGCAGCGGTCGAGAAAGTGCAAAGCGACACGCGTGCGCGCATGTTGCGGCAGACTGATCCATATCTTCGCGAACGGTTGCACGATCTTGATGATCTTGCGCACCGATTGATTCGCGAATTGATGGGGCGGCAACACGGCTCGTTATCTTCTGAATTGCCGCAGGATGCGATCATTGTTGCGCGTAATATGGGGGCGGCTGAGCTTCTGGACTATGGCCGGGATCGGATTCGCGGCCTTGTTTTGGAAGAGGGCGGGCCGACCAGTCACATTACCATTGTGGCCCGGGCATTGGGCATTCCGCTTGTTGGGCAAGTGGACGATATCGTCAGCCTTGCCGACGCCGGTGATGCGATCATCGTTGATGGCGAAGCGGGTGAAGTTCATCTGCGCCCTGCCACCGATGTCGAACTGGCGTATTCAGAAAAAGTGCGCTTTCGCGCAAGGCGTCAGGCGCAATATCGGCGTTTGCGGACCAAGCCGTCCGTCACAAAGGACGGCATTGATATCTCGCTCCAGATGAATGCTGGCCTGCTAGTCGACTTGCCTCAGCTGGCTGAGGCCGGCGCCGCAGGCGTTGGGCTGTTCCGGACTGAGCTTCAGTTTATGGTGGCCTTGTCCTTCCCGCGCATGAAGGAACAACAGGCACAGTACAAGCAGGTGCTGGAAGCCGCTAACGGCAAACCGGTCACGTTCCGCTCGCTTGATATTGGCGGTGACAAGGTTCTGCCCTATCTGCGCTCTATTCAGGAAGAGAACCCGGCCATGGGCTGGCGGGCTCTACGCCTCGGGTTGGATCGACCGGGATTGCTTCGCACACAAATCAGAGCGCTTTTAACGGCTGCGACTGGCAAGGAGCTCAAGTTGATGTTCCCGATGGTGGCCGAGGTGCAGGAATTTGTGCATGCCCGTTCTTTGGTTGAAAAAGAGCTGAGCCACCTGCGCAAGCACGGCTACGATGTGCCCGAAACCATCCGACTTGGTGTCATGGTTGAAGTGCCGTCATTGCTCTTCCAAATGGATGAGCTTCTAACCCAAGTTGATTTCATCTCTGTTGGATCGAACGACCTTTTCCAGTTTTTCTGCGCAGCTGACCGTGGGAACACGCGGGTGGCTGATCGGTTCGACACTCTGGATGTCGGGTTTCTCCGCGCACTCAAAACCATCGTTGACAAGGCACGCGAATATCACGTGCCTGTTACGCTTTGCGGGGAGCTGGCCGGTCGTCCTCTTCAGGCGATGGCGCTGCTGGGTCTTGGGTATCGCGACCTATCAATGTCCCCGGCCAGTCTTGGACCAGTCAAAGCGATGCTGAGAACCCTAGACTTGGGGCGTTTGTCTGCACGGATGTTGCCGCGCCTCGAGCCGGGGCATCCTGAGGCGAATATTCGCGAATTTCTGCTGCGCTACGCCGACGACACCAATGTCGAGCTTTAGCCATTTCAACCTGTCATGGTTTTGACCATCAAGGAGACTTGCGCTCATGCTGGCGCGTCAAAAACTGAATACATTGCTGGATCGGTTTGCCGAGCTTGAGCATCAAATGTCCGCCAATCCGGACCCGAGCACTTACGTGAAGTTGTCTCGGGAATATTCTGGTCTTGAGCCCCTGGTGCACAAGATTCGGACCTTGATCAAGGCAGAGGAAGAGCTGGCTGAAGCTGAGGCCATGCTGGACGATGCCGACACGGACCCGGAGATGCGCGAGCTGGCGGAAGCTGAGCGTGATGAATTGGCCGCCAGCTTGGAAACGCTTACGCAGGATGTGCGGATCGGTCTATTGCCGAAGGATTCGGCTGACGCCAATGATGCAATCTTGGAAGTGAGGGCCGGAACGGGCGGTGACGAGGCAGCGCTTTTTGCCGGAGATCTCTTCCGGATGTATCAGCGGTTTGCCGAGCTGAATGGCTGGAAGGTGGAAGTTCTGTCTGCCAGTGAAGGTGAGGTCGGTGGCTTCAAGGAAGTGATTGCTTCTGTGTCTGGAGAAAATGTCTTCGCGCGGTTGAAGTTTGAATCTGGGGTCCACCGGGTGCAGCGCGTACCGGCAACCGAGTCTGGCGGGCGTATCCATACCTCTGCGGCCACGGTTGCCGTTCTGCCGCAGGCAGAGGATGTTGATATCGAGATCAATGAGAGTGATCTGCGCATTGATACGTTCCGGGCCTCTGGGGCCGGCGGACAGCACGTTAACACAACGGATTCTGCCGTTCGCATCACCCATGAGCCGACAGGTATTGTTGTCGCTGTTCAAGATGAACGGTCTCAGCACAAGAACAAGGCGCGTGCCATGCAGCTGCTGCGTGCCCGCATCTATGATGAGGAACGCGCCCGTGCTGCAAGCGAGCGAACGGAAGCACGGCGTGTGCAGGTTGGTTCCGGTGACCGGTCCGAGCGCATTCGTACCTACAATTTTCCGCAAGGCCGGGTTACCGATCACCGCATCGGACTGACTCTCTATAAGCTTGAACAGATCATTGCTGGAGAAGGTTTGGCTGAAGTCGTTGAAGCCTTGATCCTCGATTATCAGGCGACCTTGCTTGCAGCTGAAGAGGGTGGTGTTTGAGGCTCGGGGCGCTTTATCGGCAGGTGCGGGACGCCTTTCGCAAGGCTGAAAACCCGACTGCTGATCTGGATGCACGGCACTTGGTTAGCGGCCTGTTGGACCTCCATCCTTCGGATCTTGTGTTGCGAGAAGATGATCTTGTGTCAACAGACAAGATTAAAGTGATCTTGGATGCTCAAGAGCAGCGACAGCGGGGTGTCCCCGTTGGCCGTATCCTGGGTGTTCGGGAGTTTTATGGTCTGGAATTCCAACTGAATGCCGATACACTTGAACCGCGTCCGGACACAGAAATCCTCGTTGATACGGTGCTGAACATCGCGCCAACAGACACTGCCTGGCGGTTTTTGGATGTGGGCACTGGCACCGGGGCGATCGCCATCGCACTAGCGGCCAACAGCGCATTGGCTGAGGGGGCGGCGAGCGATATTTCCGAACATGCTCTTTTGGCTGCAAAAGCCAATGCCGCGATGAATGGTGTGGAGGGTCGTCTCAGTTTTGTGCGCGGGAGTTATCTTGCGCCGTTTTCGGGGCAGTTCGACTGGATTGTAAGCAACCCGCCCTATATCGCGAGTGATGTTGTTCGCCAGCTTGATACTGGAGTTCGTGCGTATGATCCGCTGCGAGCGCTTGATGGAGGCGCCGATGGTTTGGACGCGTATCGACAACTTATTCCTAGTGCAAAGGAACTTCTTGCACCTTCCGGGCATCTGGCGTTGGAAATCGGGTTTGATCAGGGCAAGTCAGTTTCAAGCCTATGCACGGATCACGGTTATTGCGGTGTTGAAATCATTAAGGATTTGGCCGGTCAGGACCGGGTTGTACTCGCTGCCTTAGGATAACCCTGTCAGAATTGCGCTTGTGGCGAAAAAACACTTGGAAATGTCTACGGAAACAGGTAGTTTCAAATTACCGAGGTCGGAAAAGTGAAGTGCTTAAAGCGGTTGCACCCAATAGCCGCCGCAGTCAAAAGCACAAACATCACCTTTCACTTCGTCTCTTTTGACGGATTGGCCGATTACTCGGATTGTCAGGAAACTGCACATTCATCTGCTGCCATTACATGGTGTGCTTGATAGCTCGTGATGTGTTTTGACAGCCGCTAAGCCCCAAGAGGGGTTTGGCATGTGTTCGTATCGGCATTTTACAGTTCCGATGTAGGTCGACACTTGTTCGGCCGCCGTTACTTAAGAGAAAACGGCAGGATGAGACCAGGAAATCAAAGCAACAAGCGTATGCGCGGACGTGGCCGCAAAGGCCCTAATCCGCTAACTCGGACCTACGAATCAAACGGTCCAGATGTAAAAATTCGGGGCACGGCACAGCACGTCGCTGACAAGTATCAGCAGCTTGCGCGCGATGCGCAGGCATCCGGTGATCGTGTGATGGGCGAAAACTATTTGCAGCACGCAGAACACTATCTGCGCATCATTGCAGCCGCTCAGCCTCAACAGCAGCCGTCTCAATTTCATCGTCAGGATGGAGAAGAGGGAGCAGAGCAAACCGCCAATGGGTCCGGTGGAGCCAATGGCGAGCGTCAGCGTCCAGAGCGTGGCGAGCGGTCCGAGAGAACTGAACGCCCTGAGCGTGCTGAGCGTACCGAGCGTGCAAATGGCGCTGGTGCAGATGTTGTCGGCGAAGACAGCCCGCAGCCGTTTATCGAAAGCATGCCGACAATTGATCCGGCCGGCCAGGTTAACGGCCAAACGTCAAATGCCGACGTGGCTGAGGCCAGCGAAGACGGCGAAGAGGTTGAAAAGCCGCGCCGCCGCGCTCGTGTTGCCCGTGGACGCCCGCGCAAGAGCGAGGCCCAGGACGAGGCTGTTTCTGAGGACGCTCCGGTGGAAGCAAAGGCTGAAGATGGCGAGGAGCCAGTCAAGAAGCCGCGTGCACTCCGTACACCTCGCCCGCGCCGCCCTAAAGTTACTGAGGAAGCTGCAGAGGCGGAAGCTGTTCCTGCGAGCGAATGATGGCTTAAGGCCACACGCCCGGTTTTCAATAAAACCGGTTGAATAAGCGGCGCCCTATGGGCGCCGTTTTTTGTTTTGCGCATAAAAATCAAGCGACTGCCCCTTTTGTGATTAAATTGCAACACCTATATGATGGGAGCGGCGTTGACGTCGCGCGGGTGCCCATGTTCGGGGCCCGCATCCCAAGACGCCGGTCATGCTTCGGGTGACCTTGGCTGATCAGGAGGATTGACATGAATTTTGAAAAATACACCGAACGTGCGCGGGGCTTCATCCAATCCGCACAGACCTTTGCCTTGGGGCAGGGGCATCAACAATTCACGCCGGAACACATCCTGAAAGTGTTGCTGGACGACGCTGAAGGCATGTCTGCTGGCTTGGTCGCCAAGGCCGGTGGTGATGTTCAGATGCTGCGGCAGGGTATTGAGAATGCGCTGTCCAAAATGCCCAAGGTTTCTGGTGGTGCAGGGCAGCTTTATCTTTCTCAGGCAACAGCTCGCTTGTTTGAGCAGGCTGAAAAAATCGCGGAAAAAGCCGGCGATAGCTATGTAACCGTTGAGCGTTTCTTGCTGGCCCTCGTCATGGATGCCGAGAGTGAGGCTGGCAAGCTGCTGAAACAAGCTGGATTGACGCCAAATTCCGTGAATGAAGCGATCAATGCCCTGCGACAGGGGCGGACGGCTGACAGCGCGACTGCAGAAAACCAATATGATGCGCTCAAGAAATATGCGCGTGACCTGACCGAGGTTGCTCGGGACGGGAAGCTTGACCCTGTGATTGGCCGGGATGAGGAAATTCGACGGACGGTTCAGGTGCTTTCACGTCGAACCAAGAACAATCCTGTGCTTATCGGTGAGCCCGGTGTGGGTAAAACCGCTATTGCTGAGGGCTTGGCTCTGCGGATCGTGAATGGCGATGTGCCGGAGTCTCTTAAAGACAAGCAATTGCTTGCCCTCGATATGGGTGCCTTGATCGCCGGTGCAAAGTACCGTGGCGAGTTCGAGGAACGCCTGAAGTCTGTCTTGTCCGAAGTGGAGGCTGCTGCTGGCGGGATCATTTTGTTTATCGACGAGATGCACACGCTTGTTGGCGCGGGTAAAGCCGATGGGGCCATGGACGCCTCAAACTTGCTGAAACCCGCTTTGGCACGGGGTGAACTTCACTGTGTCGGGGCCACGACTCTTGAGGAGTACCGCAAGCACGTTGAAAAGGACGCGGCATTGGCCCGCCGGTTCCAGCCTGTTTTTGTCAGTGAGCCGACCGTTGAAGACACGGTGTCGATCTTGCGGGGTATCAAGGAAAAGTATGAGCTGCACCATGGTGTTCGGATCACCGACACGGCGATCGTGTCTGCTGCAACCTTGTCGAACCGTTACATCACTGACCGGTTTTTGCCCGATAAGGCAATCGATCTGGTTGATGAGGCGGCGTCTCGCCTGCGCATGCAGGTCGATTCCAAGCCCGAGGAACTGGACGAACTTGATCGGCGGATCATTCAGCTGAAAATCGAGCGCGAGGCATTAAAGGCCGAGGACGATACAGCCACTCAGGATCGGCTGGCGAAACTGGAAAAAGAGCTTTCAGACCTCGAAGAGCAATCTGATGCTTTGACGGCTCGGTGGCAGAGCGAAAAGGAAAAACTGAACCTGGAGCAAAAGATCAAGGAGCAGTTGGAGCAGGCCAGAACGGATCTGCAAATTGCTCAGCGGCAAGGCGATCTGGCGCGCGCCGGTGAGTTGGCCTATGGCGCTATTCCGGATCTAGAGCGCAAGCTAAAGGACGCTGAAGAGACTGAACAGGGCGATGCGATGGTGGATGAAGCGGTCACCTCGTCCCATGTAGCTCAGGTGGTCTCGAAGTGGACGGGTATTCCCGTCGACAAGATGCTGGAAGGTGAGCGTGAGAAGCTTCTGCGTATGGAAGATGTTCTGGCGAACCGGGTTGTCGGGCAGGCCGAGGCAATTTCAGCTGTGTCAACGGCTGTTCGCCGGGCGCGGGCCGGATTGCAGGACCCGAACCGGCCAATCGGATCGTTCATGTTCCTCGGGCCAACCGGTGTCGGCAAGACGGAATTGACCAAGGCGCTCGCAAGTTTCCTATTTGACGACGATACCGCCATGGTGCGGGTCGACATGTCGGAATACATGGAGAAGCACTCGGTTGCCCGCTTGATCGGCGCACCTCCGGGCTATGTCGGCTATGATGAAGGCGGTGCTCTGACAGAAGCTGTCCGTCGCCGCCCTTATCAAGTCGTCCTGTTTGACGAGATCGAAAAGGCGCATGCGGATGTCTTCAATGTGTTGCTGCAGGTTCTCGATGATGGACGTCTGACAGATGGGCAGGGGCGCACGGTCGACTTCCGCAACACGCTTATCATCATGACGTCGAACCTTGGAGCTGAGTATCTGGTCAATCAACCTGAGGGCGAAGATAGTGATGCTGTTCGTGATCAGGTGATGACAAGCGTGCGTGGGCACTTTCGGCCAGAGTTTCTGAACCGGCTTGACGAGATTGTTCTGTTCCACCGTCTGCAACGGGCGCAAATGGGTGATATTGTCAAGATCCAGTTGGAGCGGTTGCGTGGGCTTTTGGCGGATCGGAAGATCGATCTGTCTCTGGATGAAGCGGCTCTAAGCTGGTTAGCTCAGAAGGGATATGACCCGGCATATGGAGCTCGTCCGTTGAAGCGCGTCATACAGAAGGAAGTTCAGGATCCATTGGCTGAAAAGCTCTTGGCCGGTGACATTCTGGATGGGCAGTCCGTCTCAGTGACGGCTGGAACTGATCGTCTCCTTTTCTCTGTAGATGGCGAAAACACAGTCGCAGCTTGATCTGGCAGAGCTTCAATTGAAAGCAAGAAAGCCGGCATTTTTGCCGGCTTTCATATGTTTGGCACATGTCTTGAGATTCAATTCACTGAGGCGAATCTGGAAGGCCGCTTGCCGTCTTCAAGCAACGCGTCAATCCGATCTCGTTCCTTCACAAATTCAGCCAGCATGTCCCCGTCCAGAACCCGGCCACGTGGCAAACGAATGCGCATTGGGTCCACAAAGTTTCCGTTGACCTTCACTTCGTAGTGAAGGTGCGGGCCGGTCGAGAGGCCGGTCGAGCCGACAGAGCCGATAATCTGTCCCTGATTGACGCGTGCGCCTTTGCGAATTCCCCGCGAAAACCCGTTCATGTGGCTGTAGGTCGTAACATACCCGTTGGTGTGCTGGATTTCGATGCGCCGACCGTAGCCTGAACTCCAACCAGCCTTGATGATCTCGCCGTTGCCGGCTGCCATGATCGGCGTGCCGCGGGATGCTGACCAATCCACGCCAGTGTGCATTCGGCGGTATTTCAGGATCGGGTGGCGCCGCATGCCGAAACCGGAACGGAACCGGCCGCTGGACAGAGGTTTGCGCATCAGAAACTTTTTCGCGCTTTGACCATTGGAGTCGTAATAGTCAACGATGCCATCATCAGGGGTTCTGAAGCGATAAAAACGTCGCGATGTCGCGCCAGTGGTGAGAGCTGCGTAAAGGACCTCTTGGGGCGCAGCGGCCTCATCTGTGTTTTCGGCGAAGAACAGTTCCAGTGAGTCTCCTGGTTGAACCCGCGCATTGTAGTCGACATCAAATGAGAAAATCCGGATCAACTCGTCGATGATGTGATCTGGCAGTTCCTGTTCGAGAGCGGTTTGATAAAGGCTGTCATATATAACTGGGGTCGGTCCGCCATAGGATACGCGATCCGCTTCGGCAAATGCGCTTGCAAGGAAAGTCGCTGGTGCCTTCGCTTTGACATATGTGCCTGTATCAGAGCGCGCGACAGTCGCCTTGTGCTCTGTATCTACATACAGGCTGACCCGTTCCGGGAGCATTCGGCTGGTTCCATCGAAGGCAGGAGCATATGCAATGCGAAGCCGATGGCCGTTGGAGAGCATGTCCAGCTTGTAGTTCTGGGAGAAGGCGGATTGGATTTGGAC
>NZ_GL476307.1 GCF_000148725.1 Roseibium sp. TrichSKD4
CCAGACCAAATATCCGACAGCTGATTCGGTTATCTTTTCGCCGTTCCCGATTTTCAGCGTCGGTCGGTTCTATGTGCCAGGTCTTGGGCAGGTGGTTGATGGTCGCCGCAAGTCGGGTGTCTTTTTCTTCCCGTCCTTGAACTTCGTTGGCGAACGCAAGGCGTCGGACGATTCGGATTTGACAGGCACACGCGATGTGGATTGGGCGTTTGAAGCCGGTCTGGGTGCAGGGTATCGGACCGAGCATTGGCGGGCCTTTGTCGAGCTCCGCCAAGGTTTCAACGGTCACACCGGTCAGGTCGGTCAGTTTGGGGCAGATGCAATCTTCTACCCAACTCAAAAACTGGAACTGAACGTCGGTCCGCGCGTTGGGTTCGGCTTCGGTGACTATATGGACACCTATTTCGGTGTGACAGCGGCTGAGGCTGCTGCCAGCGGCGGACGTTTGAGCGCCTATGATCCGGGTTCCGGTATCACGAAGGTCGGTGTTTCGGCTCGGGCCAGCTACAATTTGACAGATCGCACCCGTTTGCACTTCCGCGCTGGCTATGACCGTTTGGTCGGGGATGCGGCGGACAGCCCGTTGGCAGATGTTGGCAGCAAGGACCAGTTCAGCATTGGCGCTGGTGTCAGCTATCGGTTTTCGTTCGATCTGTTTGACTAAGACCACCGAATACGGACAAGCAAAACGCGGCTTGAAGGCCGCGTTTTTTGTTTTCCTCAGGTGTCTATTCTCAGGGTTACCCGTCGGTGCAGTCTATCAAGGTTATGCCGTTCGGAAGCTTGGTGGTCTCATCACCGCAGGCATCTAGAATCCGGTCCATCGACAAGCCGGAGACACCGCTTAAGTCTGCCCCGATCAAACGGGTATGGCGTAAAAGTGCGCCACTCATGTCGGCATCTTTCAAATTGGCATTGGTAAGATCGGCGCTGGAAAAGCGGACCCCGTTCAGGTTCGCGCCTTCAAAGCTGGCGCCTTTTGCGGATACGCGGTCGAAATCGGAATATTTAAGCCGGGCACCTTTGAAATTGGCGCCATTGAGGCTGACCCGCTCAAAGTCCGTCTGATCCATCTTTGCATCCTGGAAATTTGCTCCATCGGCTCTGGCGCGCACGAAGGTTGCGTTTCTCAGATCGCTATTTGTGAAATCTGCGTTCTCAAGCTGGGTGTCGTTCAGATCCGCGTCGCGAAGATCGGCCCGTACAAAAATCGCACCCGTCAGGTTGGACTTTTCCATGTCCACCGCTCGCATGGAGGCGCGAGAGAAGTCGCCGCCAGCCAGATTTGATTTTTCCAACTCGGTTCGCCGAAGGTCAACATATTGAAAGGATCCGTTGGGCAGGTTTACGCCCTTCATGTCGGCTTCGCGGAGCACGGTTTCGCGAAAGTCTGCTCCATCTATATCAAGCTCGCGCAGTTCCATCAGACGCAGGTCACAATCCGGACAACCGCCCTGCTTGGTGATTGATGTCACATCGTTAGCATTGGCGGGAGTGATGGTTGCTGTGGCAACAATTGCAAGGGCAGTGCAGGTGCGCAGGCAAGTGGCAGACCAAAATTCGGGCGTGAGCATGAAGCGTGCTTTCCAAAGACAACGTTGCGATAAAGGTAATATCGACCATGCGGCAGTTAAAGGCCAAGGCCGCATTTTCGCTGTGGGGCAGGAAGGAGCATAGCTTTGAGGAAGTGCGGAGGGGAGAAGCAAGCGGGGTCGCAGTGCTTACCTCTCCCGTCCACGATCGCTGACGACGCACAACCTTACAATCAGCGTGCCTATCCAATCGCAAAAGGCTTGCCAATTCGTTTTGGAAGTGAAATTTCTACTGGTGGTGTGTAAGGTAATCAGTCAATCAAGATATTGAAAGATTTAAGACTTTGTTCATGAAGCGCGCCTTGCATTCTGCAAGGCAGGCTGCAATCAGGGTTAATGCAGACTTAATTTAGGGCTGCCTAGCTTACTGAACCCGATATTAGGAAAACTCGCTGCGGAGGTCCAAAGTGGAGCGTTTGCCGATGGCATTATAGTTTTCATCGACCCACTTGGCCGCTGCTTGCCGTCCTATCGCCTTCAGCTCAGACAGGAAGGCCCATTCCGCATTCACTTTGGATGAAGCCTGCAAGGGGCTGAGTTCATCAGCGGAAATGCGGTGCATGTGCACTTCCATGTAATCTTCGCGAGACAGTTTGCCTTCTTCGATCAAGCGGCTGACGAAATCAACGGCGCGCAGCTCGCGCAGCAGGCTGGAATTGAAGGTGATCTCGTTCATGCGGTTGAGGATTTCACGCGCCGTTTTGGGTATTTCGCGCCGCTCAACCGGGTTGATCTGGATGAGGACCGTATCTGAGGTCTTGGTATGATAAAACAGCGGATAGAGCGGCGGATTGCCCATGTAACCGCCGTCCCAATAGGGTTCGCCTTCGACTTCAACGGCTTGAAACAGGGTTGGCAGACAGGCGGAGGCCATCACGGCGTCCAGTGAAATCTCGTGTTGCTCAAACACCCGGATTTTACCGGAATAGACATTCGTGGCCGCGACGAACAGGCGAGGCGTGTCACAGCATTTGACCGCTTCAAAATCAACCACGCCTTCCACCACCTCGCGGAGCGGGTTGACGTTCAAGGGGTTGAACTCATAAGGCGATGCGAAGCGCGAAATGAGATCAAAAGCCAGATAACTTGGCGAAAAATCAAGGCTCCATTGCCCAAGGGCGATATCAATCGGCGAGCGTTTGACAGGGCTGAGGAATGCGGTCTTGCTGACCTCGTGCCAGAAGGTTTCTAGCGCTTGTCTGGCGGCCTGCTGCCCGCCCTTTTGCAAGCCGCTGGTCATGACGACGGCATTCATGGCACCGGCGGAGGTGCCCGAAATGCCGTCGATCTCGAAATGCTCGTCTTCCAGCAGGTAATCCAGAACACCCCAGGTAAAGGCACCATGAGCCCCACCGCCCTGAAGGGCCAGATTAATCTTTTTCGGGGCATTTCCCATGGAGAGTTCCTATAGGTCTGGAAGACGAAGTGAGGGTTATTGAGCGGTCCAACCGCCATCAATCGGCAGGATGCTGCCGGTAATTGCGGAAGCGGTGTCGGAGCACAGGAACGCGGCATAGCCTGCAACTTGCTCGATTGTGACAAACTCCTTGGTCGGCTGGGCCTTCAGGAGAACGTCGCGCTTTACTTCTTCCTCGGTCAGGTTCCGCGCCTTCATCGTATCCGGAATTTGTGCTTCCACCAAAGGTGTCCAGACATAACCGGGGCAAATGGCGTTCACGGTGATGCCGTCCTGGGCAACTTCCAGAGCCACGGTTTTTGTTAGTCCGGCGATGCCATGTTTTGCGGCGACATAGGCGGACTTGTAAGGGGAGGCGACGAGCGCGTGAGCAGAAGCCGTGTTGATGATGCGGCCCCAGCCGCGCTGTTTCATGCCCGGTACGGCTGCGCGAATGGCATGGAAAGCGGAGGACAGGTTGATCGCGATGATCGCATCCCATTTTCCGATCGGGAATTCCTCAACCGGAGAAACGTGCTGAATGCCAGCATTGTTGACCAGAATATCGACCGAGCCGAGGTCTTTTTCTGCCATCTGGATCATGCCTTCGATCTCTTCAGCATTCAGCATGTTGGCGGGAGAGTAGACACAGGTCACGCCGTAATCGGCTTCAATCGCGGCGCGGGTTGCCTCTATCTCGGCTGCATCGCCAAGGCCATTGATGACAACATTTGCCCCTTCTGCCGCAAAGGCGCGGGCACATCCAAGACCAATACCGGATGTCGATCCGGTGACGACAGCTGTTTTGCCTTTCAGCATCGAAGAAACTCCCATGGTGACTTATCGGTAGGCGCACATTTCACGGAAATTCGCCGCACTGCAACATGGTAATTGTCGAAAAGGGAAAAAAGAGGGGGGAGGATGATCAGCGACGCATGTCGCTGACCGAATCAAGCACGTGCCGGGCTTTTTCCCTGGCGTGACCACGCGCCATATCGGCCTTTTCATAATCGGTTTCGGCAAGCCCCAACTGACTGGCGTACCGCTCACGCACAAGGCCGTAACACGTGGCATGCAGGCTGGCAAAGCTCCAGACGAAGATCATCATGGTGCCCATTGGAAAGGCGGTTGAGCGCATGTGTTGCCACACGGGTTCAGCTGGCACCAAGCCGCCAAGACCCCATAAAAGCAGAGCCCAGCCCCCGGCCAACAGGCCAGCCAGAACGCTCATGATCAGTGCGCCAAAAGCCATGGACCACCCCAGACCGGATGTGGCCTGCCAGCTTTCACGCAAGGTTAAACTGTCATCGACGGCGGCGGCAGGAAGCACGATGGAAAAGCGCTGAACGACCATCAAGGCAATAAACGGGGCGGCCAGCATCAAGAAGCCACCCAACCCGCCGGTAACGGCGGCTAACATGGCTGAGGCGATGGACAGCGGAATGAGGGAAATGATGCCGATGAGGGTCAACAGAACCTGCAGGTAAATGACCTTCAATGTGCGGGTGCTGACCACAAGCGGGAAATCCTTGGCCTCGATCAGGATCTTGCGCACATAGGCAATCGCGATTGAAAAGCCGATCAGGATGTTTGCTAGCGCTGCCAGAAACCGTAGGCTTGCCTCGTTGTCGGCCTGTCCGAATGGTTCGGTCATATAGGAGACCGTTGTGAACGCGCCAGACGGGTTCAAGGTCGATCCGATGGCAAAGTTCACAGCCAGAAGCAGGAGGATATAGGCCCAACCGGTTTTGAACAGGGTGCTGACATGATGCTGTCCAAGGCTGAGTGAGCGCTCCAGAACGGTGAAAAACATCATGTGCCTCTTCATAAGTGCCAGTTCGGCCTTCGATTCTGACCCGATATAGGGAGTTTACGCGCCGTTTGCGCCCCCGCCGCCTGAATTTTGCACACGCTCCATGGCAATTCTATAGCCTGCGGTAATCACGGAAATCGCCAGAACGGTGAAGATGATCTGCAGCAAGACATTCAGGATCATGACTTTCATCTGGATCAGAAAGACGGGTAAGCCGCCGCCAACCATCGACAAAATGAATTGAAGCCCCACGCTGACAAGTGAAAACGGCAGAGACAGAACAATGGTTGCCCAGAGCATTTTCCAGCCCAGACTGTCCCCAAGCGCATAAGCTTCTTTCAAGGTCAGAGGCCGTTCAACGGCGGCTGCAGGCAGGATGAGATTAAGCCGCATGAGGCGTGGCAAAACCACAAAGAGGAAAAGGATAACCAGAAGCGCAAGACCGACAATTTCTGACACGGCCATGGAAACAAGAGCGAATATGACGCCAACTGGCAACATGACCAAAAAGGAAATCAGAAAAATCTTCAGGAGCTGAAGTGTAAAGGCCAGTTCGGTTTTTCCGTATTTAAGATGGATGGTCTGAGGGTGTTCACCCAACAGGCCAAACCGGTGCCAAGCAACACCAATGGATGATGATGACAGAACAAACAGCACCAGCATCGTGATGCTTAGGAGAAATGTTGTTGCACTTGGAGCTGCTTCGCCAATCTCTTCCGGCATCTGGCCGGTCAGGGTCAAAATTGCGATGGACAGCACGAACTGCAGGACAAACCATGAGCCTGCAACCTTGAAAACAGCGTCCAGATTACCAAAAACAAGGCTTAGAGAATCGTTGAGCAGTCTTTTAAACATTGTGATCCGATTTATAAGTCAAAGGGCAGGCTCGAGAGTTTTATCAGTAGTCGGGAATTCCTAAGAAACATCCACACAGCCTGAAGATTTCCTATGTCGGTTTTGATTGCCCTTTGCCGCCTTGCGCACTAATCAAGGGCTCAATCGACCTTCTGCCGTTCAAGCAACGATAGTGATCCAATGATCGAAGAATTCGCCAGCCAGAAACCGCGCCGTGTGTCCGTTCCCGTCAAAGTGGGATCGGTAACCGTGGGCGGGGATGCCCCGATTGTCGTTCAATCCATGACCAACACGGACACAGCCGATGCGGACAGCACGGTTGCGCAGGTGGCCGCGCTTGCCAAAGCCGGGTCTGAAATTGTCCGCATTACGGTGGACCGGCCGGAGGCGGCGCAGCAGGTGCCGCATATTCGTGAGCGGCTGGACCGGCTGGGCATCAATGTGCCGCTGGTGGGGGACTTTCACTATATCGGCCACAAACTTTTGAGCGACTATCCAGACTGCGCTGCAGCGCTGGAAAAATATCGGATCAATCCCGGGAACGTGGGCTTCAAGGCCAAGCGGGACACGCAGTTTTCTCAGATCATCGACATTGCGCTGAAGCATGACAAGCCGGTGCGCATCGGCGTCAATTGGGGGTCACTGGATCAGGAGCTCCTGACCAAGCTGATGGATGAAAACGCGGCCAGTGACAAACCAGCGTCTGCAGCTGCGGTCATGCGCGAGGCGATCATCCAGTCCGGGCTATTGTCGGCAGAGCGTGCAGAGGCGCTGGGCATGGGCCGGGACAAGATCATCCTGTCGGCCAAGGTGTCTCAGGTTCAGGACCTGATTGCCGTTTATGCGGATTTGGCGCAGCGCTGTGACTATGCGCTTCATCTGGGTCTGACAGAGGCAGGCATGGGCACCAAGGGCATTGTGTCTTCAGCCGCGTCCATGGGCATCTTGCTGCAACAGGGCATTGGCGACACGATCCGCGTTTCCCTGACGCCGGAGCCGGGTGGTGATCGAACACGTGAAGTGCAGGTGGCGCAGGAGCTGCTGCAGGTGATGGGTTTCCGCTCGTTTGTTCCCGTGGTTGCGGCCTGTCCGGGGTGCGGACGCACGACCTCTACCGTGTTTCAGGAACTGGCGCAGGACATTGAAGGTCACATCCGCACTTCCATGCCAATCTGGCGCGAACAATATCCAGGCGTTGAAAGCCTGAATGTGGCCGTAATGGGCTGCATCGTGAACGGACCGGGTGAATCAAAGCATGCAGATATCGGCATTTCCCTGCCCGGAACAGGGGAGACCCCTTCGGCCCCTGTCTTCATCGACGGGGAAAAGGTCACAACCTTGCGCGGCCCGGGCATTGCCGACGAGTTCAAGCAGATGGTACTGGATTATATCGAACAACGTTTCGGAACATCCCAACCTCCCGCGTCGAATGACGCTGCCTGAAAGTATCAGTGATGATGCAACAGCCGGGTCCGCCCGCTGAAAAGAAACCGATCCTCGTAATCACGTCTCAGGTCGTGCGTGGCAGCATCAGCGGGCGCGGGGTGGAGTTTGCGCTTCAGAGGCTCGGCCATCCGGTGTGGTTTTTGCCAACGCTCGTGCTTCCCTGGCATCCCGGCCATGGTGTTGCAACACGCAGTGTTCCAGATAGCGCCGCTTTTGCCGCCATGGCTGATGATTTGGCATCATCGCCAAAGCTTGCTGAACTCGGCGGTGTGATGACGGGGTACCTTGGCTCACATGAGCAGGCTGAACCGATTGCCAAGTTGATTGACGCGGTTAAACGGGCCAATCCAGATGCTGTGTATCTCTGCGATCCGGTCATCGGGGATGCAGCGGCTGGGGAGGCTGGTGGGCTTTATGTTCCCGAAGCAACGGCTGTTGCCATGCGCGACGTTCTGTTGCCGCTGGCCGATATCGCAACACCCAACAATTTCGAAGTTGCATGGCTGTCCGGTTTTTCCTCTGAAACGGAAATCGAAGCGCTGGCGGCGGCCCGGTCGCTTGGGCCAGAGCGGGTTATTGTCACCTCTGCCCCTGCTTTGCGGCGCAATGCAATTTCCAACTTGCTGGCGGGGCCAAGCGGGGCCGTGGCAGCGGAGCATGCGGCCATCCCCCATCCGCCAAAAGGCACAGGCGACATGCTGTCAGCCCTGTTCTTCTCGAGGGTTTTGTCCGGAATGAAGGATGAGGAAGCCTTGGTTCGGGCCGCTGGCTCAACATTTGAGCTTGTGGCGCGGAGTGTCAAACGCGGCGCGGATGAGCTGCTGATTGCTGAAGAGCAGGACAGTCTGGTTCGGCCCATGGCGCTCGTTTCCCAGCGCCGGGTCATGGAAAGCACCGCGCGTGCCTGAGGGCGGCTCGCAATCTGAACATCCTTGGGTTACCGGTGTTGACGGCTGCAAAGCCGGCTGGATTGCCTACATGCGGCAAATCGGCATTACAGGGACAGAGCAAGTTGCGGTTTTTCCTGATTTTGCGGCTCTTTTGAGCCACGTCCCTCATTTGTCGATCATCGCGGTGGATATGCCCATCGGCTTGCCGGACCGGGTGGGTCTTGGCGGACGAGGCCCGGAACAAGCGGCGCGCAAACACCTCGGCATGCGGCAGTCGTCTGTGTTTTCTGTGCCCTCGCGCAGCGCCGTTTACGCAGAAGAATATGCGGAAGCGTGCGCACGGGCGCTGGAGAGCTCCGATCCGCCGCGCAAAGTGTCCAAACAGTGCTTTTATCTCTTTCCCAAAATTCGCGAGATTGACGGCCTGATGTCGCCAGACTTGGAGGCCCGCGTTTTTGAAGTGCATCCCGAGCTTGCGTTCTGGCGCTTGAATTGCGAACGAGAAATGGGTTTGCCAAAGAAGGTAAAGGGCCGAGCTAATCCGGAAGGGCTGGATCAAAGACAAGCCTTATTGATGCACCATGGCCTGTCCAAGGAAGTCTTGACCCAAAAGCCGCCACGCGGGGCAGGCCGGGATGACCTTCTGGATGCCGCAGTTAACTCCCTCATTGCCGAGCGGATTTTGACCGGGCAAGCAGAGCCGTTTCCAAAAGACTTCAGCCGCGACAGCAAAGGTCTCAGAGCCGCGATCTGGGCGTGATTTACCGCTTTGCCAGCGGGTGGGCGCTTTCGACGAGTTGGGTGAGGCGCTCATCGAGCACGTGGGTATAGATTTGCGTTGTCGAAATATCGGCGTGACCGAGCAGCTGCTGAACCACTCTGAGATCCGCCCCGTTTTGCAAAAGGTGGGAGGCAAAGGCGTGGCGCAGGACGTGCGGGGAGACCTTGTCCGTGTCGATTTTTGTATCGACTGCGAGGTCCTTCAGATCCCGCCCAAAGGCCTGCCGGGTAAAGTGACCGCTTTTGCCATGAGAGGGAAAGAGCCACGGGCTTGTCGCATAAGCGCCCAGCTCTGCCCGCTGACGGATGTAGTCCCGCATGGCTTTTTGAGCCGCTGGTGACAAGGGGACCAAGCGTTCCTTGCCTCCCTTGCCGGTGACTTCAATCAGGCGCTGGTCGCGCTGGGCAGCTGTGACGGGAAGCGCCACCAGCTCTGACACACGCAAGCCCGTTGCATAAAGCACTTCCAGAAGCGTGTAGAGCCGCTGGGCGCGCAGCTGTTTGGCCGGGCTGTCCTGCTTCTTTGTTGCAGCCTGTTGCGCTTCGCCGATCAGCTTGTCGACCTCATCAATGGACAGCACTTTGGGCAGCGCCTGCCGTTTTTTGGGGGCAGACAAGGTGCGCGTTGGGTCATCGGTGCGAATGCCGTCGGCATAAAGGAACTTGAAATACTGCTTCAGCGCAGACAGGCGGCGGGCTTGCGATGTTTCGGCAAAGCCCCGCAGGGACAGGTCTCTCAGGTAAGCGGAAATCCGGTCCGTATTGACAGCGGACGGGTTTTGCGGGGCGGTGAACTCTGCAAAATCGTCAAGGTCGCGCCGATAGCTTTGCAGGGTGTTTTCTGCCGCGCCGCGTTCGGCACTCAGCATTTCCAGAAAGCTCTCAATTGTGTAGTCGCTGTTCACCCTTGCCTCCGGTCAACGGCCAAAGCCGTCCTTTTGCACACGAATGGTGATTTCGCGCTCCCGTGGCTCCACGAAATTGGCCAGTGCGTAAATCGCGCCATAGCCAAGGCCGCCAAGGACAAGCAGCACAACAATCAAGCGGGTCAGTGTTGGCAAGGTTAGATGTGCCCCTTCGAATCGAATGCGGAATTTTCCCGCGTTGTCCGGTGAAGTGCAAGTTTTTGCCGGGACAAAGCGGGTTTGATGACTTCTCGCGGTGCGTTTTTTAGCAAATGTGCTAAAACCGCCGCATGAAGCACATTCGCGAACATTCAAACGGCGCGCACGACGAACTCAATGTTCCTCTAGAAAAAGCCGTTGTCGAAGCCTTGGGCAACAAGACCATCGTTCTGGTCGGCATCATGGGGTGTGGTAAATCGACGGTTGGGCGGCGTCTGGCTCAAAGACTAGATCTCAATTTTCTGGATGCGGATACAGAGATCGAACGGGCTGCAAATATGACCGTTTCGGAAATCTTTGCCGAACATGGCGAGCCTTATTTCCGTAGTGGCGAAGAGCGGGTCATCGCTCGGTTGCTACAGGAAGGACCGCAGGTTCTGGCCACAGGTGGTGGGGCGGTAATGAGCGAAGCCACGCGCAAGGAAATTGCCGAGAATGGTATTTCCATCTGGCTGAAGGCAGAGTTCAACACCGTGATGGCGCGGGTTCGGCGTCGCTCCACACGTCCCTTGCTGCAAAATCCGGACCCGGAAGGCACAATGCGGGCCTTGATGGAAAAACGTCATCCGGTTTATGCCCTTGCGGAGTTGACGGTTCTCTCAAGGGAAGTACCCCATGAGGCCGTTGTAGATGAAATCATGGAAGCGCTGAGTCAGCACCTTTTGGGAGCAGACGCAGCGCGCTGAGACGGCAGGACAGCAGAGCGAGAATGACACACGTAACCGACACAACGGCGGCTACTCAGCCTGCGCTCCAAGCTGTCACCGTGGATCTGGGCAGCCGGAGCTACCAGATCGATATTGGCCGCGATCAGCTGTCCGGGGTAGGGCAAAAAATTGCCGCGATGATGCCAAAAGCCCGTGCGGCCATTATCACCGATGAGGCGGTGGCGCGTCTGCATCTGGGTACTTTGCAAGCCAGTCTTGATGCTGCGGGTGTCGGTCATTCAGCCATTACTGTTCCAAGTGGGGAAAGCAGCAAAAGCTACACCCAGTTTGAACGTGTGTGTGATGCGGTTCTGGAAGCGCGGCTTGAGCGCGGTGATGTGATTATCGCGCTGGGCGGCGGAGTGGTTGGTGATCTTTCGGGATTTGTTGCCTCCGCCGTGCGCCGCGGCATGGCATTCATTCAGATCCCGACAACACTTCTGGCGCAGGTGGACAGTTCTGTAGGCGGCAAGACGGCGATCAATTCCCGGTTTGGCAAGAACCTGATCGGTGCCTTTTATCAGCCCGTGTGGGTGATGGCCGATACCAGTGTTCTGGATACATTGCCACTGCGCGACTTCAGGGCGGGATATGCGGAAGTTGCCAAATACGGGCTTTTGGGTGACGAGCCGTTTTTCGCATGGCTGGAACAAAACTGGCAGGCTGTGTTTGCTGGTGGTCCTGAACGCGATGAAGCTGTCGCCCGCTCATGTCAGGCGAAGGCTGATGTGGTGGCCGCTGATGAATTGGAAGCCGGGCGGCGGGCGCTGTTGAACCTCGGTCATACATTCGGCCACGCGCTGGAAGCGGCTGTTGAGTATGAGACCGTTCGTCTCGTGCATGGAGAAGGCGTTTCCATCGGCATGGTTCTGGCTCACGAATTTTCCAACCGACTTGGCCTTATTTCGGATCTGGACGTTCAGCGGGCAACACACCATCTAAAGGAAGTCGGCTTGCCGACCTGCCTGTCAGACATTCCGGGACAACTGCCGCCCGTTGACACCCTGATGGACAGTATTGCCCAGGACAAAAAGGTGTCGCGCGGCGAACTGACATTCATTCTCACACGAGGAATTGGTCAGGCTTTCGTCGAGCGTGGTGTTGATCCGGCAGATGTACGTGCATTTTTGGATGAGAAACTATCGTCATGACTGAAACGACCCTCTGGCTTGCCAGTGCTGCCGTGTTCATTTTGCTGTTTCTGTCCGGCTTTTTCTCCGGGTCTGAAACCGCGTTGACGGCGACTTCCCGGGCCCGGATTCACCAAGTGGAAAAGACCGGCGACAAGCGGGCGAAAATCGTGAGCCGCCTGATTGCCTCTCGAGAGCGCCTGATTGGCGCGCTTCTGCTTGGCAACAACCTTGTCAATATCTTGGCGTCAGCGCTTGCCACCAGCGTATTCCTGACCCTGTTCGGTGAAGCTGGTGTTGCGATCGCCACATTGGTCATGACCGCCCTTGTTCTGGTATTCGCAGAAGTTCTTCCCAAAACTTGGGCGATCTCGGCACCTGAGAAATTTGCGCTTGCTGTTTCTCCGGTTGTGCGCGTTGTTGTGGCCGTATTTGGGCCGATTGTGATCGGCGTGGAAGCGATCGTCAGATTGTTGCTGAAGGCGCTTGGTGTTCACGTTGGCGAGGATTCTTCCATCTTGTCCGCGCATGAGGAATTGCGCGGTGCGGTTGATCTGCAGCACATGGAAGGTGGCTTGGAAAAGGGCGAACGGGACCGGATTGGCGGTCTTCTGGATTTGGCCGATCTAGAGGTTTCCGATGTCATGGTGCACCGGACCAACATGTTGGCGCTGAATGCGGATGACGATCCGCAAAAGCTGATTGATGCCGCTCTCAGCTCTCCGTACACACGCCTGCCATTGTGGCGCGGCGAAACGGACAACTTCATCGGTGTTCTTCATGCCAAGGACTTGCTCCGGGCCCTGAATAAGTCAGGTGGCAATCCGGAAGGCATTGATATCTTAGATATTGCAGCACCAGCCTGGTTCGTTCCCGATACAACAACGCTTCAGGACCAGCTCAATGCCTTTTTGAAGAACAAGTCTCACTTTGCACTCGTTGTTGACGAGTATGGCGAGGTGATGGGCCTTGTCACGCTGGAAGACATTCTGGAAGAGATCGTCGGCGAGATTGCCGATGAGCATGACGTTGAGCTGGAAGGCTTGCGTCCTCAGGCCGATGGTTCCGTGATTGTAGATGGTTCAGTGCCGATCCGCGATCTGAACCGGGCGACTGACTGGACGCTGCCGGATGACGAAGCCACGACTATCGCCGGTCTTGTTATTCATGAAGCCCGGATGATCCCGGAAGAACGGCAGATTTTCACCTTCCACGGCTTTAGGTTCACTGTTTTGCGCCGGGAGAAAAACCGCGTGACGCGCCTTCGGATCATGCCGCTTAATCAGGTGGCTGGAAACAAGGTCATGCTGGCTGGTCAGCTGGGCCATGCGGTCCAGCCGTCCCCAGCGTCTTGAGACCCGTCATCTTGAGGTTGATGTCAGCAGATCTGGTTTGAAATTGGCAGACTATTGCGCAATGCGGGCAGCGCGTGGATCGGGTTCTTCCGGTGCACGCGCTTCAATGGCTAGGGCGTGAACGCGGTCAGCCAGTTCTTCGGCCAAGAGGCTGTTGATGGTCCGGTGCCGGGCCACCCGGTTTTGGCCTGAAAAGCTGCCCGCCACAATGCGAACCCGAAAGTGTGTCTCGCCCCCTTCGCGCCAACCGCCGTGGCCTTTGTGTTTGTCGGATTCGTCGATCACCTCCAGCGCGCTGGGCTGAAGGGCGTCTGTTAATTTTGTGATGATTGTCTGCTTGATGCTCATGAGCTGTTTTCTCGCTCTGGCAGCGATCCGTCAAGAGCTAAGGTTTCCCAACCTGCAATAGCAAAGGTTAGGGTCCTGACCCTAATCACCGAGTTGCAAAAAGCGGATTGTTCCACTCAATAAAAAAATTGCATGGACATGCCTTAATTTGGCACTATGCGCAGCTTGTCCCAAACCGTTCATCTCACCATAATCACGCCTATGAAACTGGATTCAAAAATATTCGACAGCATACGTGTCAAGCCGGACAAGGACCGGGTTGCGGAAGATCGCCATCCGACCTGCGATCACAAAGGCTGTAAACGTCCCGGCACTCACAAGGCGCCGAAGGGACGGGACATGGAAGGCCAGTATTTCAATTTCTGTGTCGACCATGTGCGGGAATACAATAAATCCTACAATTACTTCACCGGCATGCAGGATGATGATGTCCGCTCTTACCACAAGGACAGCCTGACAGGGCATCGCCCGACTTGGAAAATGGGCGTCAACAAACAGGCAGCTGACGGCCCGGATGGCTACGATCCGCGCGAAAACATGCGGTCCAATGCCCACCGGCGTGCGTCGGAAGCGCGCAGGCCGCGACAAAGAAAATTGCTGGCGCTTGAAAAACGGTCGCTTGATGTGCTCAATCTGCCGCAGACAGCACGTGGCGATGAAATCAAAGCGCGCTATAAGGAACTTGTGAAACTCAACCACCCGGATGCCAATGGCGGGGATCGATCTTGTGAAGACCGCCTTCGGGAGATCATTCAGGCCTATCAGGTTTTGAAGAAATCCGGATTCTGCTAAGTCTGCACATTCCTGCAGCCTTTCCCCAAATACCCTACCCGGATTGCACCGGGGCAGCGGAGGACCGATGACTGAGACGACGAGTGTGGCTATGAGCATGCCGGATACCGAGGTTTCCGTACAAGACGTGTTCGGTTTCGAATCGGATTTGAAAGTTCCGGCGTTCTCGAGCGCATCGGAGCATGTGCCGGATCGGGATGACGACTATCTGTTCGACAAAGCCACGACCCTGGCGATTCTCGCCGGGTTTGCACATAACCGCAGGGTGATGGTGACCGGCTATCACGGAACGGGCAAGTCCACACATATTGAGCAGGTGGCGTCCCGCCTCAACTGGCCGTGTATTCGCGTTAACCTCGATAGCCACATCTCCCGTATCGACCTTGTGGGCAAGGACGCGATCGTCATCAAGGACGGTCAGCAGGTCACCGAATTCAAGGACGGTATTCTGCCTTGGGCTTACCAGCACAATGTGGCCTTGGTGTTTGACGAATATGATGCCGGTCGTCCGGATGTGATGTTCGTGATCCAGCGAATTCTGGAATCTTCCGGTCGTTTGACGTTGCTTGACCAAAGCCGCGTGATCCGTCCGCATGCGGCCTTCCGCCTGTTTGCAACAGCCAACACGGTTGGTCTGGGTGATACATCCGGCCTTTATCACGGCACGCAGCAAATCAATCAGGCACAGATGGACCGCTGGTCCATTGTCACGACACTGAATTATCTGCCGCATGACAATGAGGTCGATATCGTTCTGTCCAAGGCCAAGCATTACCAAAATGATGAAGGCCGCGGCATTGTCTCCAAGATGGTGCGTCTGGCGGACATGACCCGGAACGCGTTTATTGCCGGTGACCTTTCTACCGTCATGAGCCCGCGGACCGTGATCACTTGGGCCGAGAACGCCAACATCTTTAATGATGTCGGTTTTGCCTTCCGTGTGACCTTCCTGAACAAGTGTGACGACATGGAGCAGGCACTTGTCGCCGAATTCTATCAGCGGTGTTTCGGTGAGGAGTTGCCGGAATCCGCCGTTAATGTCGTCATGAGCTGAGGGTAAGATGGCACCAAGGCCAGGCAGCAATTCCATACCCGGTGGCAAACCTGCTCCGGATCCAGAACCGTTCAAGCAATCGGTCGCCGGTTGCATGCGCGCGATTTCCGGTGATCCGGAGCTTGAGGTCACCTTCTCCGGGGACCGGCCGGGCATTTCTGGCAAAACGGCCCGTTTGCCTGATCCTTCCCGTAAAGTGTCGGCGAAGGAAATCGCGGTCACGCGTGGTTTGTCCGATTCCATGGCATTGAAGCTGGCGTGTCACGACACGAAAATCCATGCGCGTCACATCCCGGTGGGCTCGGATGCGCGGGCGATTTTCGATGCGGTGGAGCAGGCACGGTGTGAGGCCGTTGGCGCGCGGCGTATGGAAGGCGTGGCCAGCAATCTGGCGGCTATGCTGGAAGACAAATATGTGCGCACCGTTGCTCCTGACATCAACAGCCGGGAAGAAGCGCCGCTCCAAGATGCGCTTTCTCTTATTGTGCGCGAACGGCTAACCGGAGCTGCACCACCCAAGGCAGCTGTCAATCTGGTTGACATGTGGCGGGACTGGGTTGAGCAAAAGGCAGGCGCCGAGCTCGACGGTCTCGCTGACACGGTTGAAAATCAGGACACGTTTGCCGAAGCGTTTCGTGAAGTCCTCAAATCCCTCGACATGGCTGAAGAGCTGGGCGAGCTGGATCAGGAAGACAATCCGGAGCAGAACGAAGACGACGGCAACAACGACGAATCCGAGACTGGCGGCGAAGAGGACGAGGACAGCGGCGAGCGGGAAGCTGCCCCTCAGGACATGGATATGTCCGGTGAGGAGCAGGATTCAGGTGAAACCGAAGCCTCTGACGCCGATATGGATGACTTCGCCGAAGAAGACATGGCGGATGCGGCGGAAGAGCCGGGGGAAAGTGAGCGGCGGGAACTGCCGTTTTCCAACAAGCCCCCGCTATCGGACTATCGCGTCTATACCACCCAGTTTGACGAGACGATCCACGCAGAAGATCTGTGCGATGCTGCCGAACTGGACCGTTTGCGGGGGTTCCTCGACAAGCAGCTGACCCATTTGCAAGGCGCGGTTGCGCGGCTGGCAAACCGCCTGCAACGCAAGTTGATGGCCCAGCAGAGCCGCGGGTGGGACTTTGATCTGGAAGAAGGGCTCTTGGATACGGCGCGGTTGACCCGTGCGGTGACGGACCCGATGAGCCCTCTTGCTTTCAAGCAGGAGCGGGACACAACGTTCCGTGATACGGTTGTCACGTTGCTGCTCGACAATTCCGGGTCCATGCGTGGTCGTCCGATTACCGTTGCGGCCACTTGTGCTGATATTCTGGCGCGGACGCTTGAGCGGTGCGGTGTGAAGGTCGAGATCCACGGTTTCACCACCAAAGCCTGGAAAGGCGGACAGTCTCGGGAAAGCTGGATTGGCACGGGTAAGCCACCCGCACCTGGGCGCCTGAATGATCTGCGCCACATCATCTATAAGTCTGCAGATGCGCCGTGGCGCCGTGCGCGCCGCAATCTTGGGCTGATGATGCGCGAAGGGCTGCTCAAGGAAAACATTGACGGCGAGGCGCTGACCTGGGCCCATGAGCGCTTGCTCGGGCGTCCAGAACAACGCCGTATCCTGATGATGATTTCTGATGGTGCACCGGTGGATGACTGCACCTTGTCCGTCAATCCGGGCAACTATCTGGAACGGCATCTGCGCTATGTCATTGAGGAGATCGAAAACAGATCCCCGGTGCAGTTGATTGCAATTGGCATTGGTCACGATGTGACCCGCTACTACAAGCGTGCTGTGACGATTGTGGACGCGGAAGAATTGGCCGGGGCCATGACCGATCAGTTGGCTGATTTGTTCGATGATGAAGCCGAGCAGGGTGATCTGCGGCGGGCCCGCAAACGAGCCAGAAACGGTCGCTAGCGATGACCCGTCCGGTTCGGCGACTTTTGAATGCTGCCATGGGTCTCATGGCGGCATTTTTTTTGGCCCTTATTGTCCCGGCTTCGGTTTCGGCTCTTGATCTGGTGCAGAAGGGCGACGCTGTCACGATCAAGACGAAGCCAATCAAGACTTTCCAGATAGGCAAGACCGAGACGCGCTTCGGGCAGTTGGAGTTTCTGGGCGGGCTGGAAATCCTGTCTGCCAACCGGGCTATTGGTAGTCTGTCCGGTTTGATTACCTTGTCGGGCGGCGCGCAATTCTTGGCGGTGACGGATAACGGTCATTGGGTGTCTGGAGAGATTGAGCAGGATGAGGCTGGGGTTCCGCTGGATCTTGCCAACATCCGTGTTGCCCCCTTGCGGCGGCAAAACGGGGAGACGTTCCGCCGTATTTGGGGCCATGACACGGAAAGTCTGGTGCGGGATGGCGACACACTGCTGGTATCTGCTGAGCGGGCCAATGCGATTTATCGATTCCCATGGCCGATCCTTACCGGTAATGAGCGGATGCTTGAGGAGGTGGCTGTGCCGCCGGAGATCAAGGCACTGCAAAAAACCAAAGGATTGGAGGCGATTGCCGACGGTCCTGCCGGATCGCTGCTAGACGGGGTGATTGTGGCGGTTGGAGAGCGCGGAATAAGCGAAAGCCACTCGCTGCCCGGGTTCCTGATTTCTTCAACGGGCACTGAAGTGTTTTCGATTGAGCGGTCTGATCGCTATGACGCGACCGATGCTGTCTTCCTGCCAAATGGAGAATTTCTCCTGCTGGAGCGCCGGTTCAATATGCGGGATCTTGTTGGCATGCGGCTGCGCCAGTTTGAGAGCGCGGACTTGAAGCCGGGGGCGCAATTGCGTGGTGAGGTTCTTCTAGAAGCGGATTTCACCTACCAAATCGACAATATGGAAGCGCTTGCGTTTCACCAAACCAAAGACGGCGACACAATCCTGACGGTTCTTTCCGACAACAATCGATCCCTCTTGCAAAGAACGCTGTTGCTCCGGTTTAAATTGATTAATGCTGATGGCTAATGGGGAGCTGCGGAAAAGTGATTGAGACGATAAACCTTCCCCTGATCATGGGGGCTGCGCTCCTCGCGGTTGCCAGTCCGGGCCCTGCAACATTGGCCATTGCAAGCACATCCATGACGGCAGGGCGTAAAAACGGGTTTGCACTTGCCATGGGCGTGTCCACCGGATCACTGGTCTGGTCGGTTTTCGCCGCCATGGGGCTTGGGGCGATCATGCTGGCGAATGCCTGGATGCTAGAGGTGATCCGGTATATGGGAGCGCTGTATCTGATTTACCTCGCCTATAAATCAGCAAAAGCAGCCTTTGGATCTGTTGGTCTCAATGCCGTCGCTCCGGTGAAGGGGGATGCGCTGCGTGCCTATCGCAGTGGTTTTTTGCTGCATATGACGAACCCGAAGGCGATCTTCTTCTTTGGTTCGCTCTACTCCATCGGAGTGCCCGCCCACACGCCGATCAAGGAGCTCATCATCTTGATCGCCGTTTTGTTGGTGCAGAGCCTTGCCGTCAATATCGGGTACTCTCTGATTTTCTCCAAACCGGCGATGGTCAAAGGATATCAACGCATGTATCGCGCCTTTAATGCCGCCTTTTCACTGGCGTTTGGAGCCGCTGGCCTCAAAATTCTAACAACGCGGCTGGGATAGAAAAAAAGGCATCTGAACCTAAGCCCAGATGCCTTTTAAAGATTGTTTTATCGTGATTTTTTAGGCCGTTGAGCCGTTCGGCGACCCTCGAAAGAGTCCAAGCACGATGCGATAGGGTGCAAGCATTGCGATGGCCACCAGCACCTTCACGATAAAGTCACCCGCGGCGAGCGAAACCCAAAGCGGAACGTCTGATCCAACCCCCAAGAAGGGAACTGGGAAAGCCAAAGAGCTGTCTTCCAGCCAAAACAGTTCATCAATGAAGGCGAAGCTGGCTGCAAACGCGATTCCGAAGAACAGCAGTGTGTCGATGATCGAGCCAATCATCGATGACGCAATCGGTGCTTTCCACCACGCCATCCGGCGCAATTTGTCAAAGATGGTGACGTCCAGAAGCTGCGCGGTCAGGAACGCGGTTCCTGAGGCGATGGCAATTCGCGGTGTGGCCAGCCAGATTGACAGAATGACAGCCAACGCGAAGCCAATGAGAACGACCGTACGCGCTGCTTGAGGTCCAAACCGACGGTTCGTCAGGTCGGTGACCAGAAATGCGGCCGGGTAGGTGAACGCTCCCCATGTCAGGAGATCGTCGAGGTTAATTCCGCCGAGCGCGCCCTGAACCGGGAATTGCACCAGAAAATTCGAGGCCACAACGACAATCGCCATCGCGGTGATCGCGATGGCGAGGTCGGTCACGGAAAACTTCCGGGAACTTGTCATGCTTTTGCCCTCAAAGGCTTAAGCAGCGGCTGCTTCCGCCTGCTTGCGCTTGATCGCAACCTTGACCTGACGAGCTTTGTCAGACAGCTGAGCGTCCGTAGCTTTCATCAGGTAGTTGTCCAGACCGCCGCGGTGCTCAACAGAGCGAAGTGCGTGAGCACTGATTCGCAGCTTGAAGGTTTCGCCCAGTGTGTCGCTCAAAAGAGACACGTTGCACAGGTTCGGCAGGAACCGGCGGCGGGACTTGTTGTTTGCGTGAGAGACGTTGTTACCCGTCATCACGTCTTTGCCGGAGAGTTCACAACGGCGTGCCATGAGTTCACCTTTATGTCTTCGCAGCCACCCTGCTGTGCAGGAAATGGCGGTTTCAACCGGAAAGGTGCGGACGCGAACGTCTCGCAGCGGCATCTCCGGCATGTCTCGGAAAAAGTTGTCCCGCTATAATGGGAGTGACGGCGAAGGTCAAGACATCAGTTCAGATTCTGCGCACCAGAATCTTTTTCTCTCAATTTGACCGGCTGCGTTAACCCTAAGGTTACCATGTGAGCTAACAATCCGAACATATTCGTACCTGCGTAATTCGAACAAGTGTGTCGGGACAGGTGCGCCGTGACATTTATGCCCTGCGCGGCATGTCGGAGGTTCTCGTGTTGGAATTTTCCTCGTTTGGCCGGTTTCTGGCCGTTTCACTCGCTGCGGCGACAGCATTTGCATCTGTTCCGGCAGAGGCCAAGCGCAGCAGCGTTGGGGGACGTTACAACATCACGATTGCCGGGCTGACTGTTGGCGAAGGGACTTTGTCTCTTGTTCTACAGGGAAATGCCTATTCGGCTAAAGTTGGCTTGAAGCCTGCGGGCATCGGCACTTTGTTCTCAACGGGTAAGGGCGGCGCAGAGGCGTCGGGTTGGCTGGTAGGGTCCAAAATTCACCCCTCCAAGTATCAGATGGCCTCTGAAGCAGCGAACCGAAACTTTTACGTTGGTCTTCAGCAAGGGTCCGGACATATCCGGTCTGCGGAGGTGACGCCGCAGTTCAAGCCCAATGCGGAACGGATCAAAATACGTGGCAAGCACAAGCAAAATGCGGTTGACCCGCTGAGCGCGGCCTTGATGCCTGTGGGCAAGGGCGGCGATGTGCTTGGCCCGGATGCCTGCAAACGCAAACTGCCGATCTTTGATGGCTGGACGCGGTTCGACATCAAGCTGAGCTTCCGTGAAATCAAGCAGGTGTCTGGCAAGGGCTATGATGGCCCTGTTGTGGTCTGTAATGCGAAATGGATACCGGTTGCCGGGCACCGCCCGTCCAAGGCATCTGTCAAGTATATGGCAAAGGCTCCCATGGAGGTTTGGCTGGCACCAATGGGCGAAGAAAACGTTTTGATCCCTTACCGCATGTCCATTGAGACGAAGACGGGCCGTCTTGTGGTCGAAGCGTCCGCGCTGCAGATCAAACCGGGTTTGCGGGACAGCGCCGGTCGCTGAGCCTGACCTTCTTTTGCTGAAAGCTTGGCAGATCGCCGCTTTTCTCCAAATTGGGGGCAAGACGAGCTGAGTAGCCGACGCTTTCTTGAAATCTCTCACCTTTTTCCGCGGGATCAGCCCGCGGTTTGTTGCATTTGCGCTCCCTGAGGCTTACCTGAAGGCGCAGCCCGCACTTGCGTGTTTGCCAGTGTCTTGTTAGAGGCCAAGCGTAATACGTTTTCCCGCCTGCTCATTGCAGGCCAGATGGTCCAGGTACCTTAGTCGATGCACAGCTATTTGGAATTTGAAAAGCCGGTCGCCGATATCGAAGGCAAGATCCAGGAGCTTCGCGCTCTTGCAGCCGGTGGCGAGGCCGTAAATGTCGATGACGAGATCGACCGGCTCAAGTCCAAATCGTCCAGCACATTGAAAGACCTTTATACCAAGCTGACACCCTGGCAGAAAACCTTGGTGGCGCGCCATCCGGACCGTCCGCATGCAGCTGATTATGTCAAAGGCTTGATTGAAGACTTTACGCCACTGGCCGGTGACCGGAATTATGCGGAAGATTATGCGATCATTACTGGTCTTGGCCGGTTCCGTGGGCAGTCTGTCGCTGTTTTGGCGCAGGAAAAAGGCTCGGACACGGAAACCCGTTTGAAGCATAATTTTGGCATGGCCCGTCCTGAAGGCTATCGCAAGGCTGTCCGGATCATGGATATGGCCGAGCGGTTTGGCATTCCCGTCGTTTCCTTCGTTGATACAGCCGGTGCCTATCCGGGTATTGGCGCTGAAGAGCGCGGTCAGGCAGAAGCCATTGCGAGGTCGACTGACAAGGGCCTTGGTCTTGGCGTTCCGTCTATCTCAATGGTGATCGGTGAAGGCGGGTCTGGCGGGGCGATTGCTGTTGCCACATCCAGCAAGGTCTTGATGCTGGAGCATTCCATCTATTCGGTGATTTCTCCGGAAGGCGCTGCCTCTATTCTGTGGCGTGACAGCGCACGGGCACAGGATGCGGCAACAGCAATGAAAGTCACAGCACAGGACCTTCTGCAACTGGGTGTGATTGATGAAATCGTGGAAGAGCCGGTTGGCGGTGCGCATCGTGCTCCGGAAACCGTGATTGATCGCGCAGGTACTGCAATCGAGACGGCATTGAATGACCTGTCTGCCCTGACGCCGGATGAGCTGCGCAAGCAGCGCCGTGACAAGTTCTTGGCGATTGGCCGTACGCTCTCGTAACGCAAATTTGATGCATGCCTAAAGGTGTCTCGCGTTTTGGTTGCGAGGCTGCCGCTCTTTGGCCGAATTTGTCGGTCATGAGGTGTTCTTGAGACGAATAACGTGAATGTCAGCGGGATTCGTTCGGCAGAATTGCTTGTTTTAGGGTAACCTGCTGTCAACCATAACCCCGTAACGTGACCATTTGGCGGACCGTGTTTGGTGCATTTTTGAAATGCCTTTGGGTCGGCTTTGTGTTTCGTTGCTGTGTTGAGTTCGAGAATGTGCATGAGCGCTTGGCGAGTATCTGACGTTTGCACCTATATCCGTGACCGCATGACCATGCTCGGTCGTGTCGCGGCGCTGCTGGTTTTGGCGGGAGCACTGGCCGGATGTCAGGCAGATGAACTGGGCTATGGCCCGAAGCACAAACGTCCGGTTGACAGCACTATCAAGCGCAAGATGACCGAGCTCGGCATGAGGTCGACATCGCCGATCATGATCCGGATCTTCAAGCAGGAAAGTGAACTTGAAGTTTGGAAACAGGCACGGGGCGGTCGGTACAAGCTTCTTGAAACTTTTGAGATCTGCAAATGGTCCGGTGAACTTGGTCCCAAGTTCAAGGAAGGCGACCGGCAGGCTCCTGAAGGGTTCTACGAGATTATGCCCAGCTTGATGAACCCGAAATCAAGCTATCACCTAGCATTTAACCTCGGATATCCGAACAGGTTCGATCGCGCTCATGGGCGCACGGGGTCACACCTGATGGTGCATGGGGCGTGTTCCTCCCGCGGCTGCTATGCCATGACGGACAAACAGGTTCAGGACATTTATGCGCTTGCGCGCGACAGCTTCAAAGGCGGTCAGCGCTCGTTTCAAGTGCAGGCATTTCCGTTCCGCATGACGCCGGAAAACATGGCGAAAAACCGCGAGAGCGAGCATATGGATTTCTGGCGCATGCTGAAAGTTGGCTACGATCATTTCGAGCTGACAAAGGTGCCGCCGAAGATTTCCGTCTGCGAAAAGAAGTATGTATTTGACGCGACACCGCTTGTGGATGGCGTGCCGTTCCGGGCGACGGCCAAGTGCCCAGACTACAAGGTGCCGGATCGCACAGCGATGCTCGTGGCGCAAAAGCAGTCCACGGACGAGGAAAAGTTCCAGACCATCGTTGCGCGTATTGAAGCTCGAGAAGAGCGCAAGGAGCGTTGGGAAGAACGCCAGAAGGCCATCGCAGGTCTTTTGGGCAGTGATGCTCCTGCTGCAGCTGAGGCCACCGTCGAGGCTGGCTCTGCCGCTGCCGACGGTGCAGCTACCGCAGTTGCCGTGGCTCCAAAACAGCGCCCTGAAGGCGATGTTGCGACAGCTTATGCGCCTGCGCAAAAGAGCGACAGCGGAACACCGGGCGGTTTCATGAAACGCTGGCTGCCGTTTGGCTCCAAGACCACGGAAGAAACGGCGACTGTCGGGTCAATTGAAGGCGCAGCTGCCCCGGCTCCCAAACCTTGATTCTAGTGGCTTTTGTTCCGGCCAACTGAGCTTTTGAGGCGGCAAACCTGTTACGACTCCTTCCTGAATGACGTCCGGGTCATAGGCCTTGCGCCCAAAGACTTCGCGGACCATGGGTTCGAACGTTTCCAGAGGCTCGGTCGGATAGTCCGGATCAAAGGATGATTGATCCCAGCGCTCGCAGAAATCAGAACAGCTTTGAAAGCAGGGATGGTCCTTGAATTCATCGCGGGCGTTTTCATCCCAGCCATAATGCTTGCCGTAATAAAGCATTTGAAAAATGCCGTGATGCTCGAGACCACCCATGCGACTTCATCGCGCACAAAGGGGCGAATGACTTCGGCGGAAAACCGGTCATGGTTTTGCGGGGCAAGACCGTCTCCTATGTCGTGGAGAAGGGCTCCGACCACCCAGTCAATATCTGCGCCGTCACGCAGTGCCCGTGTGGCTGATTGAAGCCCATGGTCCATGCGGGTGATTTGATAGCCAGACATGGAATCTTCTCCCTGGTTGCGCAGTTCGGCGAGGATCCGGTCCGGGATTAGCGCATGATACGGTTTCTCCGCTTCTGCCAGCAGATCATAGTCGGCCTTGGTGCCGTCTTTCATTTGCGTGAACGATACGGTTTTCATTGGCGGCTCTCCCTAAGACATCCGTCAGCATTTATCTTGAAGTCTCGCCTTCTTTTGAAAAAAGAGAAGGCCCCGAAACCGAGGCTTTCTGGCCAGAAACCGTCGTGATCGCGTGTCAGGGGGCAGGTGTTGGAGGAAGCAGCGCGTCTACCGCAAGCCCAAGAGCCAGCAGATGCCTGTCCGAAAAGGCCGGGCCATCAAGCTCCAGTCCGACGGGTAGGCCGTCACTTGTCAGTCCGACGGGGATCGAGAGGCTGGGGAGGCCTGCGTTGGATCCGGGGTCCGTATTCCGGATGAACGTCTGGAAGGTCGGGACCTTGGCTCCCAACAGCTCCACTTCTAGATCCGAGCCCGAGATGGGCTGCGCGGGAAGGGGTGTGGTCGGGAAGGCAAGGGCATCCAGCCGGTGGTCTGCAAATACTTCGGCATATCGCGCTTGCAGTTTGGGACGAAGGTCGTTCATCACACTTCGATAGGCGACTTCCGGCACGGCCTGATCGCCCAGTATCATATTGTCGAAGACGAATTTCACGTCCGGGCTGGTGATCTCTGCGGCCAGCTGGTCGATGGTGAGGCCCGTCTCGTTTTTTTCAAGGAATTTCGAAATGTCCTGTTTTGCTTCGAAAAGTGCAATCGGGAAACCGATCTGACCATTGAGGTCCTGAATGTCGGCAAGATCGAGGGTAACAAGGGTTACGCCTGCCGCTTCCAGCTTTTCAAGTGCTGCCTTCACAAGGCGATCTGTTTCGCCATCCACATGGCCGTTGAAGGCAGATGGAATTCCCACGCGGACGCCGGATAGATTGAGTGCTCCGAGGGTGGTTGTACCATTCGTGATGACGCCGTCTATCAGTATGATATCCTTCATGGAGCGCGCAAGCGGTCCGGCGGTGTCGCGAGTGTGGGATATCGGAACAATCCCTGCCTGCGGATATCTTCCGACGGAAGGACGGAAGCCATAGACACCATTCAGCGCTGCAGGAATGCGAACCGATCCGCCCGTATCCGTTCCCAACCCTACCGGTGCAAACCGGGCGCCGATTGCTGCACCGGTTCCACCGCTTGATCCGCCTGCAAAGCGATCAGATGCGTAGGCATTGGCAACTGCGCCATGGACGGCGTTGTTGGATGTGATGCCGAATGCCAGTTCATGCAGGTTGGTCTTGCCGAGAATGATTGCGCCTGCCTTGCGCAGTCGTTCGACCACTGGAGCGTCCTTTGCAGGGCGCCAATTGGCAAGAGCGGGTGTTCCGGCGGTGGTCGGCAGACCCTGAACGGCGATGTTGTCCTTTACGACGATGGGCACCCCGAACAAGGGGCCCTTTTCTGACGGTTCCTTCAGCGCAGCGGACTTTGCGCCATCTGCGTCCAGCGTGATGAACGCGTTTCCGCGATCGTCGCCAATCCGATTAAGCAGCGCGTCAACATATGCTTGTGGCGACAGTGCGCCCGAGGCGATCTGTGCTGCGGCTTCGCTTGCGGTCAGGTCCTTCAGGTTGTCGCCCGCGAGTGCTGGCAAGCTTCCAAGTGCCATTGCTCCAATGGTCAAGATGCTTCGAACTCCCATTATCATTCCTCCGTTCAAGATCGGAAAAGCACTGGAGCGAAGATAGAGGTGCAACGCGTCCTCATTTTTGAGGATGCGGACGAAGATATCGGGCGTTGGTTAGTTCGAACGAGCGGCCATCAGTTTGGCCACCAGCGCTGTTCGGTTGTTGACTCCGGCCTTTTGGAATAGCCGCTGGATATGGGTTCGCACGGTGGTGATTGAGACCCCAAGATGATCGGCAATGTGCTGATCTCGTCCGTAATGAGTCATGCAGGACAGGATTTCCGCCTCGCGAGGTGTCAGAGACAATGCCTCGGCAAGACTCTCCAGCGTATGTAGCGGATCGAGCTGACGGAGGTTTTCCGCAAAACGGCGATGCTGGATCAGTGCATTGGAGAAGGCGGTCCCCACCGCCTGCAGGATGTCGATTTCGCGGCGGCCAAAGGTTTCCTTGGCGCGTGACCGCCATACCCTCAGGTCGCCTACATGCACAGAGCCATCGTGGGCGTGATAGTTCACGCCGTGGTGCAGGCCGTCGCGTTGAAGAAAGTCGTTGTAGAACTCGGTCTTTTCGAGATCCGACTGTGCAATGACCTCGTTAACATGAGCGGCCTGCCGTCGGCTGGCCAGTTTTTGCGTGATGGGGTCGCGATACTGAAAATACGTCTCGTAAAGTTTTAGGTTGTCCGGCGCCATGTTGACAGAGACCCGACTCGCAAATCCGCGACCGGACGTATCAGCGACATATGAGGCGAAGAAGTCAGCATTGAGCAGACCGAGCAGTCTTTCGCCCACGCGCTGTCGAAGTTCAAGACTATTCGAGAGCCGCGTAAGGTCCTGCATAATGCCGATTAGCTCGGACGTCTCGCGCGAAGATAATGTCGTCAGCACGCCCTTCTCCCCAAGGTTGTCTTCCGAAACGGCAAGTCTGACCGAAATTCGGGCAAAAACCAAGAGAAAGCAGATAACGTCTTATTTCGGGATAAGGGCCCAGAAGTCGAAATCGAGAATAACGCCGTCTTCGTAGGTCTTCGCATCAGCCTTGTGAGGGAAGTCCTGACAGGGCTTGTCTTTGGTGGCGATGAGCCGTAGGCGGATGGCTCCGACATCTTGTCGGCCCTCGATCTCCGATTTTTCCAGCACTTCCGACCATGCGTAGATGGTGTCTCCGGCAAAGGCCGGGGCCACGTGGCGGCCGCCATTGATGCCGGCGATGTGGAAAGCGTTGCCAAGGCCGTTGAATGAGAGGGCGCGCGCTAAGCTGATAATGTGCCCGCCATAGATCAGCCGCCGACCGTGTCGGCCCTGATTGGCTGCATATTGGTCGAAATGGACTTTCGCGGTGTTCTGGTAGAGCCGTGTGGCCATCTGGTGCTCGGCTTCTTCCAACGTCATGCCGTCCACATGGTCAATCTTTTCGCCAACCTGATAGTCGCCATAGCGGAAGATGGACCCGGCGAGCGCATTGTCCCAATGGGCGATGTCCAGAAGCGGGACGGCATTTCCAAGCGCATCGGGAGCAATTTCTGCTGGTAGGTCCGGCACAACAGGCTCACAGGCCGGGCTGTCAGGATCGGCCTTGTTGACCATCACCCAGCGCACATAGTCGAGCACTTCGGTGCCATCCGATTTATAGCCGGTGGACCGCACATAGACGACGCCGGTTTTGCCGTTTGAGTTTTCCTTCTTGCCGATCACTTCTGACACGGCAGACAAGGTGTCCCCGGGATAAACCGGTGCAAGAAACCGCCCACCTGCATAGCCAAGGTTTGCAACTGCGTTCAGTGAGATGTCTGGAACGGTTTTGCCAAAGACGATGTGGAACGTGAGAAGATCGTCAATCGGGGCCTTCTCATATCCAAGAGACCACGCAAAGGCATCCGAGGATTGAACAGCAAACCGAGACCCGTAAAGCGCTGTATAAAGGGCGACATCGCCCTGTGTGACTGTACGAGGCGTTGCGTGGCGGATCACCTGCCCGATTGAAAAGTCTTCGAAATAGTTCCCCGGATTGGTCTTGGCCACCTGCTCGCTCCCATCCCACAGTGTCTGACGATTTGATAATGCTTATCGCATTGCACAAAGCAAGTTCGTCCTTTGACCGACGCGGGGGCTTTTAAGGTTCTTTAGCCCAGAATTTGCTGATCGTCGCCGAGCACGAAATGTACTTTGTCGAACTGTTTGCGGAAGGCCGCCGTCTGCGGGGCCAATTCTTCCGGGGTGGCGCTCGTCAGAGCTTGGGCAAGACGTCTGGCCAGTTCTGGAATGTCGCTCACTGTTACACCCCAGCGGACCAGCTCTGGCGTTCCAATTCGCAGGCCATTGAGATCGCCGTCTACCGGGGCAATCGGTAGGCCAATACCGCACGCAAGGAAGCCGGCCTTTGCAATCTTCTTGGCAGCTGTTTGCCCACCTCCAAATTGCGCGGCTTCAATCGCGAATTGGTGAGATTGAGTAAAGCCTTTGGTTTTGCCGAAAATGGGTATTCCGGCGGCATCCAGTTCGCTGGCCAGGTGTTTGGCGGTTTCCTGCATGGTCTTTGCATAGGCATGGCCGTATTCACGCCAGTCCAGCATCGTGTAGGCCAGAGCGGCCGTTTTTCCGGCGTCAAAATTGGCAGTCATGCCTGGAAAGGCGATGTGATCCAGTCGTTCTGCCAAGTCGCGGTCGTTGGTCATAATCAGACCACCGGCAGGACCGCCGAGGCTCTTGTAGGTGCTCATGGTCATCAGGTCTGCGCCATGGTCCAAAGGGTTGGACCAAACGCTTCCAGCAATCATCCCGCATTGGTGAGCAGCATCAAACAGGACCCGAGCGCCGACTTCATCTGCAATGGACCGAATTTCGCGAACTGGATGTTCAAAGAGATTCAAGCTGCCACCGATGGTGATGAGTGTCGGCTTTTCTTGTTTTGCCAGCTCACGAAGCCCCTCAAGATCAACGGTGTAGCCATCTGCCGCAACAGGGGAATGTTTGATCGTGAGGCCATAAAGACCGGCGCAGCCTGCGTCATGGTGGGTCACATGTCCGCCAATGGAAGCTGGCGGAGCGATGATTGTATCGCCCGGTTTGCAAATGGCCATGAAAGCAAAGAGATTGGCAATCGCGCCGGAAGGAACCCGCACTTCTGCATATCGGGACTTGAAGATTTCGGCGCTCAGTTCTGCTGCCAGAACTTCAATTTCCTCAATTGCTTCCAAGCCCATCTCATATTTGTCGCCGGGATAACCGAGTGAGGCTCGTGACCCGAGGCCCTTGGACAAGGCGGCTTCTGCTTTCGGGTTCATGACATTGGAAGCCGGGTTGAGATTGAAGCAGTCTCGCTCATGGATCTGCCGGTTGTTCTCAATCAGTTGATCCAGCCGCGCACCAATCTTACTCGACGCCTCGCCCGATTGCTGTGCAAGTGCGAGAATGTGGGTTTCGCAGTCAACAGGCACCCAGGGGCGGGGATAAAGTGCGTTCATGGTCAGACCTCCAGCAGATTTCCGGACAAAAACAACAAAAGACCTTTGCCGCAAATCAGTTTTACTGGATACTGGCCCTAGAAAAACTATGTCTGACGTTGAAGGTTGCCAATGGCTGTCGCACCTCCGCGCCCGAAAGGACCGCCGCTAAATGCGCTTCGTGCTTTCGAAGCTGCTGCGCGGCTGGGCAGTTTTTCTCTTGCCGCATTGGAATTGAACGTCTCACCGGGAGCCGTGGCGCAACATGTTAAGGCGATAGAGCTTTGGGCTGGAGCTTCTCTTTTTGAAAGGCATGCGCAAGGAGTTCGTCTCAATCAAATCGGGGAACGCGTTCTGCCGGACTTTGAAGCCGCCTTTGATCTGTTGGCGGATGCGTCCCGCAAATTGCGTTTGGCTGCTGCGCCTAGTGAAATCAGAATTGCAGCGCTTCCCAGCGTCGCACAGCTTTGGCTTTCCCCCCGCTTGCCGAAAATCAGAAGGGTGATCCCATAAGTGTCGATCTCTGTGACAGCTTTGGAGCAGGCGCCCAATTTGATTCGAGACCAGTATGACCTCTCTCTGTTCTTCCATGAAGGTGAGGGGGGACTGGATGATGGATCTATCGTTTTGGCAGAGGATGAGATTTATCCAGTAGCCGCGCCCGACGTTGCCGCGGAAATTGCGTCCTTGGAGGATTTGGCAGCGGTTCCCTGTCTTGAGGATGTGACCTGGAGTTCGGACTGGGCGATTTGGCTGAAGGCTGCCGGTGCTGGCAAGTTGCAGCTTCAGCGCGGGCCGGCATTTTCTTTGTTTGCGCTTGCCTTGGAAGAAACGCGCAATGGAGCCGGGGTTCTCATCGGCCACGATCAACTGATCCGCCCTGATCTGGAACAGGGCCGTTTGGTGCGTGTCTTCGACAAATCGGCTTATTCGGGGCGCAGGTTGGTCTTATCTGTTGCTCAGGCGGGGCATGCCGGCGTTCTGCAAAGAGTGACCGATTTGCTCTCACAACAAACCGGCCCCGCTTGAGTTTTCAGGCTGCCTGTTCGGATCTTTGCGAGACGATTTTCACAACATCCGCCATGATTTCCGTCAGCTGGAAGTCCTTTGGCGTGTACACAGCTGCAACGCCCATGGCCTTCAAGATGGCAGCATCCTCATCGGGAATGATGCCGCCGACGATGACCGGAATATCGTCCGCTCCGGCCACACACAGCCGATCCATGACATCGCGAACCAGCGCAAGGTGCGATCCGGAAAGAATAGACAATCCAATGACATGCACATCTTCTTCCACAGCTGCATTCACAATTTGTGCAGGGGTCAGGCGGATGCCCTCATAGACAACTTCCATGCCGCAGTCGCGTGCGCGCACGGCGATTTGTTCTGCGCCATTTGAATGGCCGTCAAGGCCCGGTTTGCCAACAAGGAACTTCAGGCGGCGGCCAAATTTCGCTGACGCGGTTTCAACATCCTGACGGACGGCTTGCAAGTCGCCTGCATCGTCCCGAGCGGCCTGCCCAACCCCGGTTGGGGCGCGATATTCGCCAAAGATATCCCGCAGCACTTTGCCCCATTCGCCGGTTGTCACGCCAGCCTTTGCCGCAGCAATGGAGGGTTCCATGATATTGCGGCCTTCTTGCGCAGAAGAGCGCAGGTCGCCCAGTGCAGCATCAACCGCGGCTTGTTCGCGGCCATTGCGCCAGGCTTTGACCTTCTCGATGGCTTCTTCTTCGACATGTTCAGGAACGGTCAGAATGCCGCCGTCCTCGCCGGTCGCCAGAGGTGACGGCTCGCTTTCCGTCCACTTGTTCACGCCAACGACGACCTGGTCACCGGCTTCAATGCCTGCAAGGCGGGCGGAATTGGCTTCCACCAGCTTGCGCTTCATGTAGCTGGATTCAACGGCCGACACGGCCCTGCCCATCTCGTCGATCCGGGCCAGTTCGGCGCGGGCTTCTTCCTTGAGGGCTTCGACTTTTTTCGTGACTTCCGAAGAACCGTCGAAGATGTCGCCATACTCCAGAAGGTCGGTTTCAAAGGCCATGATCTGTTGCATGCGCAAGGACCATTGCTGGTCAAACGGACGTGGCAGGCCAAGCGCCTCGTTCCAGGCCGGAAGCTGAACGGCGCGCGCGCGGGCATTTTTGGACAGAACCACAGCCAGCATCTCAATGAGAATGCGGTAAACGTTGTTTTCCGGCTGCTGTTCGGTCAAGCCGAGGGAGTTGACCTGAACGCCATACCGGAACCGGCGAAAGCGTTCGTCTTCTATGCCATAGCGCTCCCGGCAGATTTCATCCCAAAGTTCGGTGAAGGCGCGCATCTTGCACAGCTCAGTGACAAAACGCATGCCGGCATTCACGAAGAAGGAAATTCGGCCCACGGCCTTCGGGAAATCTTCTTCCGGAATGGTTCCGCTGGCTTTCAGGGTGTCGAGGATGGTGACAGCGGTTGCCAAAGCAAACGAGAGTTCCTGAACCGGCGTCGCACCTGCTTCCTGCAAGTGATAGGAGCAGACGTTCATCGGGTTCCATTTCGGCATGTTGGAATAGGTCCAGCCGATAATGTCCGTGGTGAGTTTCAAGGATTGTGCCGGTGGGAACACATAAGTGCCCCGCGACAGATATTCCTTGATGATATCGTTTTGTGTGGTTCCGGACAGGAGAGAGCGGTCTGCGCCCTGTTCATCGGCTGCTGCCACATAGAGAGACAAGAGCCACGGCGCGGTCGCGTTGATCGTCATGGAGGTGTTCATGCGTTCAAGCGGAATTTCGTTAAAGAGCGCCCGCATGTCGCCCAGATGAGAGACGGGAACACCAACCTTGCCGACTTCGCCGCGTGCCAAGAGATCATCCGGGTCATATCCGGTTTGTGTTGGCAAATCGAAGGCCACAGACAGGCCGGTTTGTCCCTTTGCGAGGTTTGTCCGGTAGAGCTTGTTCGATTCGGTTGCCGTTGAGTGTCCCGCATAGGTGCGGAAAATCCACGGGCGATCACGCTCGGCTGTGTCCGGTCTGGTCATCTTCTCTCCTTTTCGGGCGACCGTGGAGCCTTTCCAATTCTGGCCAATCTGGTCGTCCCGATCACTCCCGGGCTGTCTCTAGAGCCTTTTCCTCGACGTAAATCTGCCGGTTTGTTTCCGTCATGAAAAGACATTTTTATATGCAATGCAAAAATAGACTTGGCCAAAAAGGCAAGTTAAGCAATAGTCGAATATATCGAGGCGCGATTTTGAACAATAATTGCGCCAAATAGACATTTTGTCCTGAATGTCGTTTTGCATCTGCGAAGTGATTGGGGCGAAAATAGAAATGCTGGTTACCGAGGAGGCATTTATGACGGCAGCAGCCGAAGCAAATGACAACCAGACGCGGGGAGACGCTCCGGTGAAAGACCTTTACGAGCTTGGCGAAATTCCGCCACTCGGCCATGTTCCGAAAAACATGTACGCTTGGGCCATTCGGCGCGAGCGCCACGGGCCGCCAGAAGAGGCCATGCAGCTGGAAGTGGTTCCGACATGGGAACTCGACAGCCATGAAGTTCTGGTTCTCGTGATGGCAGCAGGCGTGAACTATAATGGCATCTGGGCCGGCCTTGGTGAGCCGATCAGCCCCTTCGATGTGCACAAAGCCCCGTACCATATCGCAGGATCCGATGCGTCCGGCATCGTTTGGGCGGTAGGTGACAAGGTCAAGCGCTGGAAAGTTGGTGACGAGGTTGTCATCCACTGTAATCAGGACGACGGTGACGATGAGTTCTGTAATGGCGGCGACCCGATGTATTCGCCAACGCAGCGGATTTGGGGTTATGAGACCCATGACGGGTCTTTCGCTCAGTTTACGCGGGCTCAATCCCAGCAGTTGATGCCACGTCCGCAGCATCTGACTTGGGAAGAGAGCGCTTGCTACACGCTGACGCTTGCAACAGCCTACCGTATGTTGTTCGGCCATCACCCTCATGAGTTGAAGCCGGGCCAGAATGTTCTGGTTTGGGGTGCGTCGGGCGGTCTCGGCTCCTATGCCATTCAGCTGATCAATGCAGCTGGTGCCAACGCCATTGGCGTGATCTCGGATGAAGACAAGCGCGACTTCGTCATGAGCCTCGGTGCCAAAGGGGTCATCAACCGCAAGGACTTTAACTGCTGGGGCCAACTGCCGACCGTGAATTCTCCTGAATACAAGGAGTGGTTCAACGAGGTTCGCAAGTTCGGCAAGGCAATTTGGGAATTCACGGGCAAGGGCAACAACGTCGATATCGTTTTTGAACACCCGGGCGAATCCACATTCCCGGTCTCGACCTTCGTTTGTAAAAAAGGCGGCATGGTCGTGATTTGTGCCGGAACGACGGGTTTCAACTGTACGTTCGACGTTCGCTACATGTGGATGCACCAAAAGCGCCTGCAGGGCTCGCATTTTGCCCATCTTCAGCAAGCGGCGGCTGCCAACCAGTTGATGATCGAGCGCCGGATTGATCCCTACATGTCAGAGGTGTTTGCCTGGGAAGACATCCCGAAGGCGCACACCAAGATGTGGAAGAACCAGCATGCACCGGGCAACATGTCTGTTCTGGTCAATGCGCCAACAACCGGCCTTCGCACGCTGGAAGATGTTCTTGAGGCTTCCAAGCGATAGCAATCGCTTTCCTCCCCGAGGCTCGTTTAACAGAGCCTGACTGGAAAGGCCCGCTCGCGCGGGCCTTCTTTTTATCCAGCATTCCGTTGGTGTCGTGCAAAACTTCGTGTCCAAACGGAATTGGTGTTTGCCCAATCGGTGAGTTGGTGAATAGTGCGGCCTTGCGAAACCTGATTTGTGGATGGCTGCTGTGACAAACCTGTGCCGTTTGGCCATGAGACTGACTTTTCTCGTATTTGGTGCCAGCCTTCTTGCCGGCTGCATGGCTGAAGGGGATCAAACGCCTGCTTTTTATCAAAGCATGGCGCGGCACAATGCGACGGTGGACGCCCAAACCGCTGCCCAGATGATTTCCCAATATCGCAAGAATAATGGTCTTGGCCCGGTGTCAGCAGATGCTCAGCTGACAGGCCTTGCCAAAACGCAGGCTGTTGCCATGGCCCGCGCGGGAAATGTCAAAGCCTCCTTGAAAGGTGAAAACGCGCTGCCCCGGCGGATGGAAGCGATTGGCCAAAAAGACGTGTCGGTTGCCGAGAATGTCAGCGGTGGTTACCGGACATTGGCAGAAGCCTTTTCCGGCTGGCGGGAATCACCGAATCACAACGCCGTTCTGCTTCACCCGGATGCAACGCGGTTAGGGATTGCGACCGCCTATTCGCCGACGGCCAAGCATAAGGTGTTCTGGTCGCTCGTTATGGCGGGCCCTAAGCAATAATTTGATCTCTTAAGGGATTGCCAAGCACCTGGAGGTTCGCCACCTTGCATCAAATTCATAATCAGGGGGTGCTTCGTGGCGTATATTCGTTTTTCTTGGTTGGCACTAGTGGGCCTGTTGTCGTGGTCGGCACACGCGTCTGATCTGCATGCTGGCTATTATTATCCAGAACCTCAGACCCGGGAGGTGTATGCCTCTGAAATCGAGCAGGCGGTCGATGCAACAGAAGGCTCTCGCGCGGCCTTTGTCGTGGGGCTTGCTGCCCAACACCTCGATCAGGGGTATACGCCCGGCTACCACCTGTTTGCAAAGGGGGAGCATCTGGAAAAGCTGATTATCGTTGGCACGACCGAGGGGCGATATAACACCTTGTTTCGGATGCGGGCCATGCTGGCCAGTTTGACGTCGCGGGCGCGGGCAACGCCGCTTTTCTCCCAGATTGACCGGCCATACGAACTCAATTTTCTAGATTTCTGCAAGTTGATGGGATTTCGCCAAGTCACGGTCTCAGACGGTGACAAGGTGGCGCATCAGATCAAAATCAGATGATCTTGGAAAATGGGTAGAGCCGATGAGCCCTGCCCGTTTTCTTTAGAGTTTGAGGTCACCGTTCAGCCAGTCGCGGAACTGGGATCTGGTGCCGAAGAATGCATTGCGATCAACGTCGCCCTTCACGCCGTCCACGCGCCCGGTGGCCGTGTATTGCCAGAACACCCAGTCGTTTCGCTGTTCATAGACCCGGTTGGGATGCGCTGCGACCGACCGCAGCCAGAAATGTTCGCCTTTCAAAGCGCCGATCAGACGGTCCCGGTGGAAGTCGACGGAGGAATAAATCACCGGGCGCTTGCCATAGTGTTTTTCCATTTCGTCGAGGAAATGCTTCATGTCTGGGATGATTTTTTCGCGCGGCGGGCGCTCGCGGCAGGTCTTGGAATGTGCGTTCCATTCCATGTCGAGCACGAGCGGCAGGGCTGTCGGATCGACCGGAACAATCTCCTTGACCCAGGAAATCTGTTCTTCTACCGGGCGGCAGAAGTAATAGAAGTGATAGGCTCCGCGGCGAACACCTGCGGCCCGAGCAGCTGTCCAGTTGCCGAGAAACCGCGGATCAAAGTGGTCCCCGCCTTCGGTAGACTTGATCCAGGCAAACTCGGTTCCGGCCCGTTTGACGGCGTGCCAATCAATATCCCCTTGCCAGCGGGAGACATCAATCCCGTGCACGGCAAAGTCCTCCGGGGTTGGGTCTGGAAGATCATAAGCAGAGCAGGCCCCAAGGGCGAATGCGCCGAACAAGGCGCAGATGATTTCAAGCATGTGACGCAAAGGAATCTACCGTTTCACTGATTCGAAATACCACTGGTAAAATGTGGCAGTTTTCCTAATGGAAAATGGACAAATGGCATTTGGGAGTTTTTTTCGGGATAACAAATAAAGTTTTACCAGAAATGTTCGAATTTTATCGAATGGGCTGGCCGAGTTGATCTGGTCGAATTATGACTTTCTGCCCGAGAATGCAGGAAGGCAGGCCTATGACCAACCGTTTGAAACTCGTTACCTGGAATATCAACTCGGTTCGCTTGCGCATGCCGATTGTCGAACGCCTACTTGCCGAAGTGCAGCCGGACGTCTTGTGCCTGCAGGAAACCAAATGTCCGGATGCAAATTTCCCGGAAAAAGCGTTCAAGGCCGCTGGTTATAATCATATCGCGATCAATGGCCAAAAGGGCTATCACGGAGTTGCAACCGTGTCCCGACTGCCGCTCAGCAATGTTGAAAAGCGAGAGTTTTGTCAGATGGGCGACAGCCGTCACATTGCGGTGGATGTTGAACTGGCAGGCCAGGCGGTGCGTGTCCATAATTTCTATGTTCCTGCAGGAGGGGACGAGCCGGACCCGGAAAAGAACGACAAGTTTGATCACAAGCTTAAATTCATGAACGAAATGAAGAACTGGCTGACCGGTCCGGAAACCGCGAAACCAGCCGTTCTGGTCGGAGACTTGAATGTCGCCCCATATGAGCACGATGTGTGGTCGCACAAGCAGCTTTTGAAAGTCGTCTCCCATACACCCATCGAGACGGAACTTTTTGAAGCAGTGCGCGAGAGCGGGAACTGGCTGGATGCCATGCGCCAGTTCACGCCGATGGAAGAAAAACTCTACACATGGTGGAGTTACCGGGCCAAAGACTGGTCAAAGGCGGACAAGGGCCGCCGTCTGGACCATGTCTGGGTATCCGATCCGCTGAAATCAGCGATCAAGTCAACCGAAGTGTTGCGGGATGCACGCGGATGGGAAAAACCCTCCGACCATGCGCCGGTCGTTGCAGACTTTGTGATGTAAATGGATCGGGCGATGGGCGGCGCGGACCGCCTATCGCATTTTCCTGCTGCTAGGGTTAGGACCCTAGGGATGCACGATCACTTTGCCGAGCACTTTGCGGGCGGCAATTTGCTCCAGAGCGTCTGAAATTTGCTCCAGCGGGTACGTGGCGTGAATATGCGGCTTGAGTTTGCCGTCTTTCACCCAGTCCAGCAGTTGCCGCATGTTGGCTCGGTGACCATCAGGATCGCGGTCAACGGCTGCGCCCCAGAACACACCTCTGATATCGCAGCTTTTTAGCAGAGGCAGATTGAGCGGGATCTTCGGGATTTCGCCTGCCGCGAACCCGATGACGAGAAAACGCCCTTCCCAGGCGGTGGCGCGTAGGGCCTGTTCGGCAAGGTCTCCACCAACGGGATCGTACACAACATCAATGCCCTTGCCATTTGTCAGGTCTTTCAAGCTGTCCTTGAGCGGCTGCGTTGAATAATCAACCGTGTGGCTGGCGCCGAGGCGTTTCGCAAACTCGAGCTTTTCTTGCGAAGATGCACAGGCAATAACGTTGGCGCCCATGATGGTGGCGATTTCAACTGCCGCTTGCCCAACGCCGCCGGATGCGCCCAAAACTGCGACGGTTTCGCCGGGTTTTAGGTCGCCCCGATCCTTGAAGGCATGCAATGTCGTGCCATAGGTGACCGACAGGCCAGCTGCGATATCGAAGGAAACGTCATCTGGAATTGGAACCAAAAGGTTCTCAGGAACGCGCACCTTTTCTCGTGCGGCTCCCCAGCATATATAGGCCATCACCCTGTCACCGGGCTGAAAGCCGGTCACATCCGCGCCGATGCTTTCAACAACGCCTGCGCACTCCGCGCTGGGCGAGAACGGCAGGTCCGGTTTGTACTGGTATTTGGCTCGGATGATCAGTGTGTCGAAGAAGTTGAGCGCGCAGGCCTCAACGCGCACCACCACCTCATTTGGGCCGGGTTCTGGATCCGGCAGGTCGACAATTTCAAGTTCTGCAGACTTATCCAGCGACATACACAAACAAGCTTTCAAACCACGCTCCCATTGAGGCTGATGTCCCGATTCCTATGCGGCATATTACAGACTGTGGCGGTGAACACATCTGGAAAATGGGTGAGTTCAGCTTTGCTTTGCCGATGTTCCGATTATAAGTCGAGGGATCGCTGGTGTTGGGAAACGGGACGAGGGAATGCGCGGTTATTTTGCTGTTGGTGCCGAGGGGCTTTCCAAGAAAATGAACTTGGGCACACTCATGCGATCTGCGCATGCTTTTGGAGCAAATTTCTTTTTTACCGTGGACGCAGCTCAGAATTTGCGCAAGGTCCCTCCGACTGACACTTCAAAAAGCCCCGGGCATCTCCCGCTTTTCAATTGGGACAGTGTAGACACCATGGAGCTTCCCAAAGGGTGTCAACTGGTGGGCGTTGAGCTGACGGACGAGTCCATCGACCTGCCGAGCTTCGGCCATCCCTTGCAGGCAGCCTATGTTTTGGGGCCGGAGCGTGGGTCTTTGTCGCCGCAAATGCTGGACCGCTGCGATCATGTGATCAAGATCCCGACCAAGTTCTGCATCAACGTGGCCATGGCAGGGGCGATCGTCATGTACGACCGGCACCGCGCGCTCGGTCGATATGCAGAGCGCTCCATCACGGCGGGTGGCCCGAAAATTGACAAGCCGAAGCACGTACAGGGCGGGCCGATCATGCGCCGTGGGCGAAAGGTGCCGGGAACCTGACCCGTAACCTGATTGACTACAGGTTAATCGACGTCGACCGCTTCATCAGCTTCAATGGCCTGGCGCAAGCGCCCGAATGCGAGGCGAATGCGAGATTTGACCGTTCCAAGAGGCAGATTTGTCTGCTCGGAAATCTCGCTATGCGACAGGCTGGAAAAGAAAGCCAACTCCACAACCTTGCGCTGTTCTTCGGGTAAGGTGCTGAGCGCGTGCCGAACGCGTTCTTCGCGAAGGCGGGCATCCATTTCTTCGGACACGTCTGCCGGGGCACTGGGATGCAAGGAGGGATCTTCCGGGTCCAGCTCGGATGTTTTCTTGCGGCGCAAGAGGTCAATTCGCCGGTTTCTGGCGATTCGGAACAACCATGTGCTGGCAGAAGACTTTTTCGAATCAAACAGCTCGGCCTTGCGCCACAGGGTGACCATCACATCTTGAGCAACCTCTTCAGCAAGGCTGTCATCTGCGCCTTGCTGCATGAGATACCCTTTGATTCTGGGTGCGAAGTGGTCAAACAGTTCGGCAAATGCGGACCTGTCGCGTGTTTCGGCTACCTTAATAATCAAGTCTGAATAGTATTGCAGCTGATTCAACGGCCAGAAAGCTCCTTAAGCAAGCCCTTCCTGTGTATCAGGTTCCGTTCATTTAGTAAGGGGGTTTTTGTGTGCAATGTCACACTGTTGCCGGATTATCAGACCAGCTTGTGTTTCGGGATGACGATGCAGGGTTTGAAAGGCTGAAGAGTTCGAAAACCTGCCGGAAATTTCAACCTTTTCGTAACTCGCTTTAAGTTATCATTAAAGCGAAGTTCATAAATAACCTAGCATTTGAATAAAATGCGACCAAAGATTCACAAGCCAATGGTGTGGAGATGATGAAAGCTAAATCGCTGGGATTGGCCATTGTAGGTCTGGTAATGAGTGGTGCAGCGGCTTTCGCACAGTCCCCGACCCTGCTCAAGCAGCACAATGACTGGGCGGCATATTCCCTGACCGGAGGCATTGGCAAAGTGTGCTACGCCTTGACCAAGCCAACGCAAATGTTGCCGGGAGACCGGAACCACGGCGACGTCTTCTTCTTCGTGACGTCTCGTCCGGCAGAAGGTGTAAACTCTGAGCCGAGCCTTCTTGTTGGTTATCCGCTTAAAGCAAAGTCAACTGTGGTGGCGGACGTGGACGGCAAACCGTTCTCAATGTTCACCAACAATGACGGTGCCTGGGTCGACAATGCGGCCACAGAGGCTCAGCTTGTCGGCGCGATGAAGGCTGGCCGGGAAATGACTGTTCGCGGCGAATCCAGCCGTGGAACAAAAACAACCTACAAGTTCTCGCTTTCGGGTGTGACTGCCGCGATCAATACAGCTGCAGCGGCGTGCCGCTAAAAGTGCTGAAAGCGGGCGCGAAGCCTGGTTTTTCTTGATTTTCAGCGCAGATCTTAGTATCCGTCTGTCACGTGTTGCCCGGCCCTGCCGGGCAATTCGCTTTTGACCCCCATTTCATCCATGTTGGCTTTGCGGACCGAAGCGGTCTGTAGAAGCGCAGCAGGCTAGGGGCCAAAGCGATTATGACCACCGGCTTTCCGGGTGTGAATGGATCAGAACATGGCGACCAGCTTGAATATCGCGCGGGACAACCCGAATGCGGCGACTGTGACCGCTGATAAATCGGCAGCACCGGCTCAACAAGACGAAAAACCGAATCTGGTTGGACTGGATCGTGAACAGCTTGCCGAAGCTTTGGGCGGAATTGGTATTCCGGTCAAGCAACAGCGCATGCGGGTTGCCCAGCTGTGGCATTGGCTTTATGTGCGCGGTGTTTCCGATTTCGGTGCCATGACCAATATCGCCAAGGATTTGCGCGCGCAGTTGGAGGAAAACTTCTCCATCGCCCGTCCCGAGATTGTGTCTGAGCAAATCTCCGTCGATGGCACACGCAAGTGGCTCTTTCGCTTCCCGCCGCGTGGTGCTGGACGCCCGGTTGAGGTTGAAACAGTTTATATTCCCGAAGAAGGCCGGGGGACTTTATGTGTGTCCTCTCAGGTTGGCTGTACGCTGACCTGTACGTTTTGCCATACGGGAACTCAAAAGCTCGTTCGGAACTTGACCTCGGAAGAAATCCTTGCGCAAATATTGATGGCGCGTGACCTCTTGGGTGATTTTCCTGAAGCGAAAACGCCGCAAGGGGCAATCGTTCCCTCAGAGGGACGCCTTGTTTCCAACATCGTGATGATGGGGATGGGAGAGCCGCTTTATAATTTTGAGAATGTGAAGCGTGCCCTTTTGATTGCGTCCGATGGGGATGGCCTGTCGCTTTCCAAACGCCGGATCACCTTGTCGACATCCGGGGTTGTTCCTGAAATTGCACGTACGGGTGATGAGATTGGCTGCATGCTTGCGATCTCGCTGCACGCTGTGCGTGACGACTTGCGCGATGTTCTGGTGCCGATCAATAAGAAATGGTCGCTGGAAAAACTGTTGGACACTTGCCGGGCCTATCCGGGGCTCTCCAACGCCAAGCGGATTACATTTGAATATGTGATGCTCAAAGGCGTGAATGACAGCAATGCGGATGCCAAACAACTGGTTCAGTTGCTCAAGGGCATTCCGGCCAAGATCAACCTGATCCCGTTCAATCCGTGGCCGGGTTCTGACTATGAATGCTCGGACTGGGAGCGGATCGAGGAATTCGCTGATATCGTCAATCGGGCAGGTTATGCGTCGCCGATCAGAACACCGCGTGGACGCGATATCTTTGCAGCTTGTGGTCAGCTTAAATCCGCTTCGGAGCGGATGCGCAAAAAAGACCGGGAAGCACTCGCGTAACCAAAGTACTCAAGGTTCAAATCAAAACACCCGACGTGCTCACGCATGCCGGGTGTTTTTTGTTCGGTGTCTTGAAGCCTAAGCGGCTGCCACTTCCTTCAGGAAGCCTGCAACAGAGTGGTTCAACTCGCGCAGACGTTCGGCAGCCACTTGTGTGGCGTTTTCCACTTCGCTGGCAGACTGGGCTGTGGTCGTGACCCCACCGGAAACTGTTTCCATATTGCCTGCGGTCATCCGTGTGCCTTCAGAAGCCTCGGCAGCACTGCGGCTGATTTCCGAAGTTGCTGCATTTTGCTCTTGAACTGCCGCCGCGATGGAAGAGGCATTCTCGTTGGCCTGCGCCATCACATTGGCGATGCCTTCGATGGATATCACAGCTTCGCCAGTGGCTTGCTGGATCTCAGTGATCTGGTTGGAAATCTCTTCTGTTGCCTTAGACGTCTGTGTGGCCAAGTCCTTCACTTCTGCAGCCACAACAGCAAAGCCCTTGCCTGCTTCCCCTGCGCGTGCTGCCTCAATAGTAGCGTTGAGGGCCAGCAGGTTGGTTTGCTCGGCAATGGCCTGAATGAGGCTGACAACTTCGCCGATGCGGGTTGCCCCGGCGGCGAGCAGTTTCATGCGTTCATTACTGTCGTTGGAGCGATTGGTTGCGTCCTGAATGACAGATGTTGTTTCTTCCACGCGTTGGCCGATTTCCGCAACGGATGCAGAAAGTTCCTCTGTTGCCGCCGCAACAACTTGCACATTGTTGGACGCTTGATCGGTAGCGCCGGTTGCTTCTGCTGTTTGTGATTGGGCCTGTTCTGCCGTGCCGCGCATTTCGTTAGCGTTGTTTTGGACTTGGTCCATCGAGGTCTGAACAGAATTCAGAAGCTCTGCCGATTGCGTGCGGAAGTTGGTGATCAGGTCTTCGATACGTTTTTGGCGTTCCTGACGCTTTTCTTCTTCCAGCTGTTGCTGTTTTGCCAGCTCGGCCTGCTTGGCAACCGTGTCACGGAAACCGGCAATTGCACCGGCAATATCACCAATTTCATCAGAACGAGAGGCTGCCTCGAAAGCAACATCAACGTCACCGCCCGCCAGACGCTCTGCATCTCCGACGAGTTGCTTGATCGGTTTTACTAGACCTTGTGCCGCGAACCAGCCGATAGCGGCGACGGCGGCAAGAATGATGGTGCAGATGATCAGCACGTCGTTGCGCAATGTCACGAGAGGAGCCTGTATTTCCGCGTCGGACATGGCTGCGACGATAGAGTATGTCGTGCCGTAGAAGTCAAAGCTCTTTGCTGCTGCATGATAGCCTTCGCCGAAGTGGTTCGGAAGAAGGCCGTAGGATTCCTTGTTCTTCAATGCAGCTTCGACAAACTCTCCCTCAAACTTTGTGGTCAAGATGTCAACGACATCAGGTGTCTTGGCTGAGTCATTGCGATAGGTGCCGTCCGCGCCGAGCAGGATGAACTCGCCATCGGCGCCGAGACCCTGAGTCTCGTTCATGATTCCATTGATCTTGTCGATCGGCATTTGATAGACTAAAACACCAATGCGTTGCCCGTCATCAAAGATCGGCGTCGACATGAAACTCGCAGGTGCATCGGCACTTGGAGCGTAAGGCTGGAAGTCGAAGAATGCGACTTCTCCATCCTTTGCTTTCAACGCTGCACGGAACGAATTGCCAAGGTCCGTGTCTTTCCATTCGCCGCTCATCAGATTGGTGGCGTAGTCGAGTTCCTTGAAGACCGAGTAGATCAGATCGCCGTCCGTGTCGAATAAGAAGATGTCATAATAGCCGCGGGTCTTCAGCTTCTTGCGGAAATATGGGTGATAATTGGCGTGATGCTTGTCATATTCAGAGTTGCCCGCTGAGACCAACTCATCTTTTTGACCCAAGGGATGTGGGTTGTCGTGGATATAGGCCTTCTGGAGAATTTGCTCCGGGTTGCCCTCCATGTTGTCCCAGGCTTTTTCCATTTTGGTCAAGGCATACGCACTTGATGGGCTGGCGGCTGTGATCGTTAGGTCTTCAACGAGGGAGTCCAGATAGTGATGCATATCGTTCGCACGCGCTGCCGCAAGGCCGAACATGCGATCTTCTGCTGCCTCTTCTATGCTGTTGAAGCTGACCCAGTAGGACAGGGCTCCCACAATAATCGCGGATGTGGCCGCGCAGCCAACTATGATCGCTGGCAACTTGCCACTGATGCGCGAGAGGAAACTTTTCATAATGCCGAAACTCCGTAACATAAGTTACGAAAAATATCGGCGTGATTTATTTATTCCGAGTAAATTCGGGCTGTATGGGCGCGGAAATAAATCTAAATAAGCGAAAAGAATCAATTTTGGCTCTGAATACTAAAAACATAATCTGTTTTTATTATCAGTGATTCCGCTGTTTTCCTATTTTTCGCGTAAGGCGGCTTATTGACGGTGAAGATGAGGAATTGCCGGAAGACCGGCAATTCCATGGGTGTCGTTATACCAAGTCGTGTTTGGAAAGCGGAAGGGTTGTTACCCAGTTGCCCTTCGCAGCAGCGATAGCGTTTGCGACCGCTGGTCCAATTGGCGGAGTGCCCGGTTCCCCGATGCCTGTCGGGGCCTCGGTTGACTGGACGATATGAACTTCAATTTCCGGCATGTCTGACATGCGGATCGGTTCATAGGTGTCGAAGTTTGTCTGATCGACAACGCCATCGGTCATGGTTATTTCGTTCCGCAGAATTGCGCCAAGGCCGTAACCGAGACCCCCTTCAATCTGGGCCGTGATGTTGTCCGGGTTCACCGGAATCCCGCAGTCAACGGCGCAGACGACCTTCTCGACCTTGATGATACCGTCCTCATCCATGGAGATTTCGGCGACTTCAGCGACGTAGGATCCGAAGGACTTGTGGACTGCGACACCCCGATAACGACCGTTTGGCAGATCCGTGCCCCAACCGGCTTTTTCAGCTGCGAGTTTGAGGACATTTGCCTTGCGTGGATCGTCCTTGATCATTTCAAGGCGATACGCAACCGGGTCTTTGCCTGCTTCCTTTGCCAACCGGTCGATCATGGTCTCCATGACGTAGCCGGAATGGGTGTGCCCTACAGAGCGCCACCACAAAACAGGAACCTTTGTCTCTGCCAGATGCTGATCCATTTCCATGGCCGGGAAGGCGTAGGTCGTGTCTTGGGCCCCTTCTGTCATGTTGTGATCGACGCCGTCTTTCATCAACATCGGTTCAAACGGGGTGCCCTTGATAATGGATTTGGCGGCCATGCGGTGGGACCAGCCCAGCACATTTCCTTCATCATCCAGACCAACTTTCACCTTGTGGGCAGACATGGGCCGGTAATACCCGCCGGTCATGTCGTCTTCGCGGGTCCAGACCAGCTTGATCGGAACACCGGATGTACCTTTTTCATGCAGCGCTTTTGCCAGCATGGCAGCTTCTGCATAAACATGCGCATCTGCCGTTGCGCGGCGGCCAAAGGAGCCACCAGCCCACAGGGTGTTGATTGCAACGTTCTGGAATTCAATGCCCAGCACCGCTGCGGTGACATTGTGATCAATTGTCTGGATTTGTGAGCCTGACCAGACTTCTGCCTTGCTGCCGTCAAAAGCCATGACCACGTCGAGTGGTTCCATGGTGCCGTGGGCTAGGAACGGGAACTCGTAGTCGACCTCAATCACCTTCGCAGCATTCTCGATGGCTGCTTGGGCATCGCCATCTTTGCGGACGCTGAGGCCCGGTTTTGCCGCCATCTCGGCCAGCTCAGCCATCATGGCATCGGTGGACCGCATCTCTGCGCCGCTGTCATCCCACTCGATGGTGATCATGTCGCGTGCCTTTATCGCTGGCCAAGTGGATTTGGCAACGACTGCAACACCCGTCGGGATCATCAAGACATCCACAACGCCTAGAACTGACAAGGCTTCGCCGGGATCAAAGGATACAGGTGTTCCGCCAAAGCGGGGCGAGCGGGCCACAACGGCGACCAGCATATCGTCGCGCTGAAAATCCATCGCATAGGTGTTTGGTGCGCCAACGGACTTGTTTTTGCTGTCAACGCGCGGAAAGGATTTGCCGATATAGACCCATTGATCAGGGGTCTTCAGGGCAGGTTCTGCAGGAATCTCCTGCTCAGCTGCGAGACCGGCCAATTCACCAAAGCTGGCTGATTTGCCCGACGCGTGAGACACGGTTCCTTGGCTGACGGTGATCTCATTTGCAGGAACACCCCAGTCCTTCGCGGCAGCGGCGACTAACATGGCTTTCGCCGCAGCGCCGGCTTGCCGGTACTGCATGAAGGAGTTTGGAATGGCGGTGGAGCCGCCAGTGCCCTGAACCCCGAACAATGTGTTTGCGTAAACAGCTGGGTTGGACGGGGCAAACTCAGTGGTCACCTGCGCATGCGCAGCATCAAGTTCATCTGCCACCAGTGTGGCAAGGCCCGTGGCAATGCCTTGACCTTTGTCGAGGTGTTTCACGATCACAACGACTGTGTTGTCCGGGCGGATATGGACGAACGGCTGAACGAACTCACCGGTTGCTGCCTCTGCCATATTGGGCAGTTTCATCGCGATGATCAGGCCGCCAACCGTGCCAGCGGACATTTTGAGGAAAGTCCGGCGGCTTGGCTTGGCAGTTTCGAGCGGTTTTTGAAGAAGATGCAACATGGATCAGCCCTCCATCTTTTCTGCAGCCAGATGAATGGCCTTGCGAATGCGGGCGTAAGTGGCACAGCGGCACACATTGCCATCCATGGCCGCGTCGATGTCTTCATCGGTCGGCTTCGGGGTTTCTTCCAAAAGGGCCGTTGCAGCGAGCACCTGACCTGATTGGCAATATCCGCATTGCGGAACATCCAGTTCTTGCCAGGCCGCTTGAACGGCAGAAGCGGCCTTGCCGTCAACGCCTTCAATCGTGGTGATCTCGGCCCCGTCTAGATCGCCGATAAAGGTCTGGCAGGAGCGAATGGGCATGCCGTCCCACTGAACGGTGCAGGCGCCGCAGGATGCAATGCCGCAGCCGAATTTGGTGCCGGTCATCTTGAGTTCATCGCGAAGAACCCAAAGCAAGGGGGTTTCGGGATCCACGTCGACCGTGCGTGGCTCTCCGTTGACTTTCAAGGTAATGGACATTGATTTTGCCTCACTGGCTGGCAATCACTGGCTGGAGGTGTAAACTATACTGTGCAGTGTAATCATGATTTCGGGTTGATGTAAACGCCCAAGTTTACATGGGGCGTAAAATCTGAGATGTAAGGGCATCGCCACAACCAAGGTTTGAAATGCCGGTCGCTGATCAAAAAAAGAAGCAAATAATCGAGGCCGCAATAGCTGAATTTCAGGAAAAGGGCTTCCTGGGCGCCAGCATGGACCGCATTTCCGAACGAGCGAACGTTTCCAAGCGCACCGTCTATAATCACTTTGACAGCAAGGACATGCTGTTTCAGGAAATCGCCCAATGCATGGTCGATCAGCTAAATGCCGCGCTTGATACGCCGATTGATCCGGATCTTCCTATCCGCGAGGGGCTCATTCATCTCGGCTGGACGGAAGGAAACCTGCTCACCACTCCGTGTTTCATGGCGCTTGTGCGAATGATCATGGGCGAACTGATCCGGGAGCCGGATCTGGCAGTCGATTTAACCGCCAAGATGAACAAGCTGGTGGTGTTTGAAGAGTTCATGGCGCGTGCCACGCGGGACGGCAAACTGAAGGCCGACGACCCCAAGCGCGCAGCGGAACAGTTTTTGGGTTTGATCAAGGCGCAGGCGTTTTTGCCGAACGTGTTTTCGGGAGCCGTTGTCTCAAAATCTGAGATGCAATCCATCATTGAAGAAAGCGCCGACATGATCATCGCGCGTTATGGCGTTTGATTTTCCGTCTTTACCGGTAGTTTCCCGGACCAATCTGCCCTTGCGCTACAGGTTTTACCGGCTAAATTGCGCAAGATTTTGGAAGGAACCGGGCCGGGCCCGGAGCAAAAAAAGCGGATAATGACGCATATGGCGCAAGGTGAAATCAAAAAGGTCGTTCTGGCCTATTCCGGTGGTCTCGATACATCCATCATTTTGAAATGGCTGCAAACCGAATTTGGCTGTGAGGTTGTGACCTTCACGGCCGATCTCGGTCAGGGTGAAGAACTTGAGCCAGCACGCAAAAAGGCGGAAATGCTCGGCATCAAGGAAATCTACATTGATGACCTGCGCGAAGAATTCATCCGAGATTTCGTTTTCCCGATGTTCCGCGCCAATGCGGTCTATGAGGGCGTCTATCTGCTGGGCACTTCCATCGCCCGTCCGCTGATCTCCAAGCGCTTGATTGAGATTGCCGAAGAAACCGGAGCAGACGCCATTGCCCACGGCGCGACCGGCAAGGGCAACGATCAGGTGCGTTTTGAGCTTTCCGCCTATGCGCTTAATCCGGACATCAAGGTGATCGCGCCTTGGCGTGACTGGAGCTTCAAGTCTCGGACTGACCTTCTGGATTTTGCTGAGAAGAACCAGATCCCTGTGCCAAAAGACAAGCTGGGCGAAGCCCCGTTCTCTGTTGATGCGAACATGCTGCACTCGTCTTCTGAGGGTAAGGTCCTGGAAGACCCGAACGAGGAAGCGCCGAACTATGTGTTCCAGCGCACGGTTGACCCAACCGAGGCACCAGATGTTGTCACCGAAATCGAGATCGGCTTTGAAAAAGGCGATGCGGTCTCCATCAACGGCGAGAAGATGTCTCCGGCAACCCTGTTTGCCAAGCTGAACGACTATGGCCGTGACAACGGCATTGGCCGTCTCGACATGGTTGAGAACCGCTTTGTAGGCATGAAGAGCCGCGGCATCTACGAAACGCCGGGCGGCACCATCCTTCTGACGGCTCACCGCGCGATGGAGTCGATCACGCTGGATCGCGGGGCTGGCCATCTGAAGGATGAGCTGATGCCACGGTATGCAGAACTCATCTACAACGGCTTCTGGTTCTCGCCAGAGCGCGAAATGCTGCAGGCCCTGATCGACAAGAGCCAAGAGCATGTCACAGGCACCGTCAAACTGAAACTCTACAAGGGCAATGTCATCCTTGTTGGTCGTGCGTCGCCATATTCGCTCTATTCCGAAGAACTGGTGACCTTCGAAGACGACCAAGGTGCCTATGACCAGAAAGACGCGGCTGGCTTCATCAAATTGAACGCCCTGCGCCTTCGCACACTCGCAAAACGCGACCGGTTGGGCTGATCCTCATGACACCGGCAGCTGAAATCGAAAAACAGGTTTCAGCTGCCGGGTTTCTGGTTGTCGGCTCGTTTTTGCCCGAAGACAAAATTGAGTTGCCAAGACTATCAGATCCGAGTGCTTCTCTTGCACTCGTTCTGATTGGAAGTGCAGGGCCTGCTTTTTGGCAAGCGTTCCAGAAGTCTCCTGAATTTTCTGACGCAAACCCTGATCCGATGGATCGGTTCACGCGACGCGTTTTGACGCAGATCGCTGCGGATCTGGGGCTAGAAGTTCTGTTCCCGTTTGATGGGCCGCCCTATTATCCGTTTCAGCGCTGGGCCAAGGCGTGTGGCGGCTTTTCGCAAAGCCCGCTAGGTGTTTTGGCGCATGAAACCTATGGGCCGTGGCTCGGCCTGCGGGGTGCTTTTGTGGTTCCGAGTGCCCGAGAGTCCACGCCGGAAATGGCTGTCGACGGGCCATGTGTCACGTGTGCTGACAAACCTTGTTTATCGGTCTGCCCGGTAGGGGCGATTTCCTTGGATTGCGGCTATGACTATCTGGCTTGTCGGTCCTATCTAAAGGACAATCCGAGCGCGGAGTGTTGGCAAGGCTGTCTGGCGCGGCACGCCTGTCCTTTTGGGAAGGACCATGCGCATTTGCCGGAGCAGGCGCGGTTTCATATGACAAGCTTTGTATCCGTATGACCCGGAGCAAACGATTGAGGCTCTACATCTAGATGAGACGATGGATCGGACTTGCAGCTTTTGTGGTTGCCGTTGTGGGAATGGGCGTTCTGATTGGAACCAGCACCCCACCCGGCGATTGGTATGCCGAGCTGCAACAGCCACCACTCAACCCGCCGAACTGGCTGTTTCCGCCAGTTTGGACGGTGCTTTATACCTTGATTGCCTATGTGGGCTGGAGAACAAGAGAGCGAAGTGGCCGCAGATCGCCCCAGTTTTCGCTTTGGGCAATTCAGATGGGTCTGAACTTTGTTTGGAGCCCCATCGTGTTTTCTGTAAATGAACTGGGACTTGGGCTTCTGGTGCTGGTGACCCTTTTGTTCTGCCTGTTTGTTTTCATTCTAAGGGCTTGGAAATCAGACCGAGTGTCGGCCTTTTTGTTTTTGCCCTATGCGGCCTGGGTCGCCTTTGCGACGTATTTGAATGCTGGGCTCTATGTCCTCAACCAGGCGCAGTAGTTCTGTTATGCGGCTTTAGGGAAATCCAGCCAACTTCACCCGGTTTGAACAAGGCTTTTGCTGCCCGGTTCCAGATCGGTGGATGGTGATCACCCACCAAAATGATGTGGGTGTCGGCGAGGTCCGGATGAAGCGCCATTTGCTTCACATCCTCAATCACATCAAGCCACATTGCGGACATGCGGCAAAGGCTCGGGTCAATGAATGGCGTCTCACCAGAGCAATCCAATCGATCAGGTGCTTCTTCCGGTGCGATCGGGACATGGGTGTTCAGGGTCAGCCAGTAGGTGAACTTCGGCTTACCAAGGTCTTCCAGCAAATGCGCTTTCACGATCTTGGCAAGGTCTGCATCACAAAAGCCTTTGAAGGTGAGGCCGCAAAACCGCTTAGGCATGTCATTGCGTTTGGCCAAATTTTCCATGAAAACGAGATCCTGAAATCCGATGCGGGGAAGCCAGATATCTCGGTCAAAGAACTGATGGGTGAAGGCGTGAAAGGCTGTGGTCTGATATCCGAGATCCGCGAATTTCGCTGGCAAACACTCATAGCGGTCTGCGGTCAGATAGCTGGTGAAGTCGGCCCATTCCCCGCATAACTCGCGCGCTTCCGCAGCGGTGGTCGAGCCGTGATAGGCGGATGTTCCATCGCTGATCTCATATCGCTCAGTAATGTCCGCAGTTTTGAGCTGATCCCAAAACACATCCCGCAGCTGTTGGCTTTTAAACGCTCCAAACCCTTCCAGCATGACAATCAGGACATCTTGCTGCGGTGTTGATGCAGAAGCAGGTGTCGGCAGAAGGTTCACCTTGGTGACGGCAGATTCAAAGTGATCTTCTGAGGCCGATAGATGGCTCAGTTTTCCCTTCGGAATAATGTTGAAGGCGAATTCTCCTGCCATCAATAGGAAGCAGCCGAGAATCGCGGGGATTAAGCTGACATTTCTGAACGCTGTCCTGTTGGAGATCAGAAGCCAGATGTAGAGCGATGTTGTGAGGACGAAAGCAATTCCCGCAACGAGATAGGTCGTTGAGGAAAACACATCCAGTTTGACCATATAGACGACAGATTGCAGCGCTAGCGTTGGCGCAAGGTCAAACAGGCTGGACACCACCAACAAGATATCGATCAGAAGGATCACAAACGCTCCGACGGCGATGAGAGCGGCAGGAAGCCGTGGTGCGAGGATGGCAAACAGAAAATAGGCCGGGATTGCGAAGGTGCGGATTGGAATGACGAAGAAAGACGCCAAAACAAACAGAATGTTCGGAAGCGCCACCGCCACAAATGCAAACACCCAAGCCTCTTTCGAAAAAAACGGTCGGTCTGCTGATCGGGTCTCGGCCAATTCTTCGGGAGTTATGTCTGCCATTCGGGGCCGCTCCAATCTCAAATCCTCGGGAAATATCGCGAGATTGGGTTACGATTCCATTTAAGTAGAAGTAAGAGCTTCACTCAGAGGTAGTTGGGCCGAGTTTTGTAATTCCGTCCAGATCCGGGCAGGTTTTCAGCGCTTCTTTCGCCGTGAGGTCGGACTTGACTGGTGCATCAGGCCAAATCTCTGCCAAGGGTACAAGAACGAAGGCCCGTTCGGCCATTCGTGGATGGGGCAGTGTCAGGTCAGGCTCATCGATGGCTGTGTCGCCATAGAGCAGGACATCAATATCGAGTAGGCGCGGTCCCCAGCGCTCTTCGCGCACCCGCCCCATTTTAAGCTCGGTTTCCAGACAGCGCTTCAAAAGGTCTTGGGGGGACAGACTTGTCTCGACTAGAATGCAGGCATTCCTGAAATCGTCCTGCTCAATCGGGCCCCAAGGCGGTGTTCTATAATCCGACGAGCGTCTTGTCAGGCGGATATCCTGACCGGCTTGCAAAAGCGCAATTGCCGTTTCCAGCGCTGCTTTTGTGTCGCCCATGTTGGATCCGAGGCCAAGGGCTGCGCGGTGCCAGTTTGGCTTTTGGGAAAAGGTATCGGTCACGAGTGTTCAGTTCTGATTTGGTGCGGCCGTTTCTCGGCGCGTCGCATGAAGAATGTGAGCTGCATCGGCATGGGGGCGGACGTCATGAACACGGACCATGGCTGCTCCGTTTTGAAGCGCGATGAGGTGAACCGCCAAAGAGCCAAACAGACGCTCGTCGGTTTCAGCATTCAGGACCGCCCCGATCATGCGTTTTCTTGAAGCTCCTGCCAGAATGGGAAGTCCATGTTTTTTCAGGTCTTCGAACCGGTTCAGGATAAGAAAATTCTGGTCAATCGTTTTGCCAAAACCAAAGCCGGGATCGAGCATTTGTTTTTCCTTTGGAATGCCGGCCCGGTCGGCCAGTTCCATGGAGCGTTCAAACCAACGATCAATGTCTGACAGGATATTGATATCAGGATCGGCGGCCTCGCGATTGTGCATCATGATCACATGTGCCCCGGTTTCCGCTGCCACATCCGGCATTGCGGGGTCTTTCTGAAGGCCCCAGACGTCATTGATAATTTTAGCGCCCGCAGCGCAGGCCCGTCCGGCAATCTCCGCCTTGTAGGTATCGATGGAAACAGGGCGTCCAAGTCCACAGACAGGTTCCAGAACCGGCGCCAATCTGGCCCACTCGTCTTCAAGGGAGACAGGCGTTGACCCCGGCCGGGTGCTTTCTGCCCCGATGTCGATAATGTCTGCGCCTTCGTCGATCATGGTTTTGGCTTGAGATAAGGCCTTGTCCGCCACGTCGAACCGCCCGCCGTCTGAAAAGGAATCTGGTGTTACATTCAAGATGCCCATCACTTGAGGGCGGTCTCCACTCTCAATGGCTGGAAAAGTGTATGCAGCAGCGCGTGTCATGAAAGGCTGTCCGTGTTTATCATGTGCTTGCGGTTTGGGCTTTTGCACCTGCCGGGTCAAGTGCAGTTGCGACATGCGTCATGACAAATGCGAGTTTTGGACTTTGGGGCGTAGGCAAAGCCAGAACAGGATCCCGGCAACGGGAAGGGCGGCGTTGATCAGGCCCACGCCGAGGACGGGGTCTCCCAGACTGGCAACCAACAAGCTGCCGAGTATGCCACCGCCAAACTGCAAAAAGCCCATAACGGCTGATGCAGCACCTGCAATATGAGGAAAGTCTTGCATCGCCATGGTCAGTCCGGCTGGCAGAACAAAGGCGAGCGAAAAGGCAAACAGCATGACTGGAGCCATGACGCTGATCAGCGTTGGTGTGAGCGCCAACATGGAATAGCACATAGCCGCTGATGAAAGGCCAAATCCGACAAGACCAAAGGGGACCAGCGCGGTCGCATCCCGAGATTTCATCAATCTTGCTGTTGCCATGGTGCCGACTATGAAAGACCCGGATTGCAACATCATGGTCAAGCCAAAATCGGTTGGTGTGAGGCCGACTTTGTGGATCAGGATAAATGGTAAGGTGGAGGTCAGGGCGTAGAGATTGCCGAGTGCGAACCCCACCAGAAGGCTTGGGCGGAGAAAAGCTGGCGTGGTCAAAAGCGTCAGATAGTTTCGGGTGAGGACTTTCGGGTTGAGGTGGTGACGGCCCTGATAGGCATTCGTCTCTCGTTGAAAGACTACGATTGAGAGCAACAGCCCCAATCCATAGACAATCATGCACCAGAACACTTCCCGCCAGCCAAAGGCTTCCAGAACAAGGCCGCTTATGGTTGGGGAAATGGCAGGGCCGAGGGCGAGCATCATGGCAATGGTGTTCATGATCCGGGCCGATGTTTGGCCAGTAAAGAGATCTCGGACCATTGCCCTTGAGACTGCAACCCCAATGGCGGACCCGATGCCCTGAAGGGTGCGAGCGATCAGCATCCAGGTGATATCCGGCGCGTAGGTCGCCAATATTGCGGACACAAGATAAAGGGTCAGAAAGGCGATGGTGACGGGCTTGCGCCCAAATGCATCTGTCATTGGGCCGCAGATTAACTGAGTGACGGCAAATCCGAGGAAATAGGAGGTCAGCGTCAGCTTTATCATCGCTTCGCTGGTGCCGAATGCTTCAACGAGTGTTGGCATGGCCGGTGTGTAAAGCGCCATTGAGATCGGGCCAATGGCGACAAGGCCCGCACCAAGCAGCGCGGTACGCCGTTCACTCATAATGGGCGGAGAAGCGGTCATAGGATCCAGACATATTCAGGAATACCCGCCCCTTGAGGCTGGTTCTTGCAGCAAGCTATGGCGCTTGTGTTTAAAGGTCCAACCCTAAATTACGGGTACTCCCTAAGTAGTTCGTATAAATACTCGGAATCTGTCCGGGTTTTCTAATGCAATAGGTTTTTTTAATAGTTTGTTCAGAAATGAGTAGAGTATTCGGGGGTTCAGATGACTTTCATTCACAAGGCGCATGGGTGCGGCCAAAAACATAATGCTGGTCAGGCTGGACATTTCAAAAAAGCGCTTCAAGCGGGTGGCCAGGGTAATAATGGTGCCGCCGCCGCGGGTAAGGCCAATGCAGGCCGCGTCTATGGTGGAAATGCTGGAAACGTGAATGCCGGGCAGGCGTTTGGCGGGATTAACCCGAACACGAATGCAGGTTTGACCAAGCTGGCCAATATCATCAATCAAGCGACAGGCGGCAAGATCAAGCTGGTTGAAGCGGGCGGCATTGACACGCGTGAAGGCGGCAGCCGGATTTACGTGAAAGACGGCAAGATCCAAAGTGTTCAGATCTGGGGCAACCAGGCGCTTTCCCAAAAGCTGACGCAAAAGCTTCAAGGCACAACAATCTATTCTGGCAACAATATCCCACAGGATGATACGCCACTCGGCATGGTCCATAACGCAGGCCAAGGCAACTACGGCTCGGTTAGCGTTGTTGGCAGCAACAATGGCGGCGGTTGGGGCAAGCCGGTTCCACTTCCTGGTAAGCCGACTGTTTGTCCGATGCCGAAGCCAATGCCTGTTCCTTATAATGGCGGTGGCATGCAGGTTGCCCAAGGTGGTCAAGTCGCTGGTGCAGGTCATGTTCACGCAGGCGGAAATGTACTGGCTGGCGGTCACGTCCATGCTGCTCAGGGCGCAGGGCAAGCCGCTGGTGGACATGCAGGGCATGCGCATCACGCAGAAAAGAACGACGGCAACGTTGGTGGCATTCTCGGTGGTATCTTTGGTCTGAAGTCAGGCCTGCTGGGCGGACTTGCCAACCTGTTCTCGAAGAAGAGCGGTATTCTGGGAGCTGTTGGTGGTCTCGCTGCGCCGGTTCTGGGCATCTTCTCCAAGCTGGTCGGTCATGACGGCGCTCACAAGGCGGCCATGAACGGCGATCTGGGCGGTTGGCTGGTCAACACCTTTGACCACACAAGCCACTCCCATGCTCTTGGTGGAAACGAAGGTAATGGCAATGGTGGCCTGCTCGGGATTACCAATATTGCCGGAACCCTCGGTCAGGAAGCTGGTCACATCCTTGGCTTGGACAAAGTGTTCGGCGATGCCAAGCAATATGACGCACAAAATGGCACTGACTATGCCAAGGGCGGCGGGGAGCCAAAGCACTTTCTATAAGTCAATGTAACCGGTCCACTGAACGTAGACCGCTGATCGAATAAAGGTCGATTAAACATCAGCATGTTCGACCTGCGCCATCTTGCTCCTGTGCAAGGTGGCGCTTTTCGTTTGGGCTTTTCGTTTGGGCTTTTCGTGTCGATCGTTTTTGTCCTCTCAATGCCCCCTTTAAACTCTTTGTAGAATGCTTGGAAACATAAACGTTGGGCCTGTCAGCTTTGCCGCGTTGCACAAGGGCGATGTTGACTGTATATAGGGCCGAAAATCAGCCAGATTTGGCACAACTCCGGACATTCAAGAGCAGGCAAACCCGTCTCTGGCCTCCAGAACTGGGCATCGCCTGCGGAGCGACCACATGAAATTGCGTAATATCGCCATCATCGCGCACGTCGACCATGGCAAAACCACACTGATCGACGTTCTGCTGAAGCAGTCCGGCGCTTTCCGCGACAATCAGCGCACTGAAGAGCGCATGATGGATTCCAACGATATCGAGCGTGAGCGTGGGATCACGATCCTTGCCAAGGTCACTTCTCTTGTCTGGAACGATACACGCATCAACATCGTGGACACTCCGGGCCACGCCGATTTCGGCGGTGAGGTGGAGCGTATCCTCCACATGGTCGATGGCGTGATCCTTCTGGTTGACGCTGCGGAAGGTCCGATGCCGCAAACCAAGTTCGTGCTTGGCAAGGCGCTGAAGCTTGGTCTGAAGCCGATTGTCGCGATCAACAAGATCGACAAGCCGGAACAGCGCGCGGACGAAGTTCTGGACGAAGTGTTCGATCTGTTTGCCTCGCTGGATGCAAACGAAGACCAGCTGGATTTCCCGGTTCTTTATGGCTCTGCCAAGCAGGAATGGATGGCGCTGGAGCCGGACGGACCGCAGGACAACATGAACCCGCTGTTTGACATGGTTCTGGACAAGGTCGCGCCACCGGAAGCCGAAGATGGCGAATTTACGCTGCTGGCGACCACTATTGAATCCGATCCGTTCCTGGGCCGCATTCTCACAGGCCGCGTTGTGTCCGGTACGGCTGTTCCGAACATGCCGATCAAGGCGCTCGACCGCGAAGGCAAGCTGGTTGAAAGTGGCCGTGTTTCAAAAATCCTTGCATTCCGCGGCCTTGAGCGCCAGCCGATTGAGCAAGGTGAAGCCGGTGATATCGTTGCAATTGCAGGCCTGACCAAGGCAACTGTGGCTGACACGCTCTGCTCGCCATCTGTGGCTGATCCGCTTCAGGCGCAGCCGATTGACCCGCCAACCCTTTCCATGACTTTCCGCGTCAATGACAGCCCGCTGGCGGGTACAGAAGGTTCCAAGGTTCAGTCCCGCGTTATTCGCGAGCGCCTAATGAAGGAGGCGGAAGGCAACGTTGCCCTGCGCGTTGAAGATACCGACGAGCCGGATGCGTTCATCGTCTCCGGTCGCGGCGAATTGCTGCTCGCCATCCTGATCGAAAACATGCGCCGTGAAGGCTTTGAGCTGGGCGTTGGCCGTCCGCGCGTCGTGTTCCAGTTTGACGAGGCTGGCAACCGTCTGGAGCCGATCGAAGAGGTTATCATCGATGTGGATGAAGAGTTCTCCGGTGCGGTGGTTCAAAAGCTGCAGGAGCGCAAAGCCGACCTTCTGGAAATGAAGCCGTCCGGTGGTGGCCGCACGCGTCTTGTGTTCCACGCCCCGACCCGTGGCCTGATCGGCTATCAGGCGGAACTAATGTCCGACACACGCGGCTCTGCGATCTTCAACCGCCTGTTCCATGATTATCAGCCGTATAAAGGCCCGATCCAGGGTCGCCACACCGGGGTTCTTTTGTCCAATGGCACCGGCGAAGCCGTGGCCTATGCGCTGTTCAACCTGGAAGATCGCGGCCCGATGATGATCGATCCGGGCACCAAGGTGTATCCGGGCATGATTATCGGCGAGCACACCCGGGGCAACGATCTGGAAGTGAACGTCCTAAAGGGCAAGCAGTTGACCAACATCCGCTCTGCCGGCAAGGATGATGCGGTGAAACTCACCACGCCGATCCGCCTGACGCTGGAAGCAGCTCTCTCCTACATCGCTGACGATGAGCTGGTGGAAGTCACGCCGGACAGCATTCGCCTGCGCAAGGCCGAGCTTGACCCGCACGAGCGCAAGCGCGCCGAACGCGCCGCCAAGAAAGAAACCGCCGCCTAAGCGGAGTTTTTTCTGAGCGCTGAGAATTGAAAAACCCGGGTCATTGGCCCGGGTTTTTTATTTTGGGGGCTTCGTCTCCATCCCTGAAAAGGCAGGGCTTCTATTCTAAGCCCTGCCTCATTGTATTTATCATTCAGGTATTGGTGATCCTGGAACGGCCTCGAACGCGTCGGCCCCGTCGATTTCCGTAACGGTGTTAGTTGTTCCGGGGAGGATTTCAAACAACGGGTCGAAATCAACCATTGTTGAGGCAAGTTGTGTTAGCACACCGACATCACCTTCAACCGTTGCAGTTCCATCCTCGATCTGGGCTTCGAGGGTAATTTCTCCGGCCATCGTCCGTTCCAGATCTATACGATTGATTGTAAGCGTCAGATCTGGGTTCTCTGCCAGATGCCCTTCAATGTTGGTAAGCGTTGCGTTCTCCAACTCAATTAGGAATTTCTCACCATTGTCGGGCGTGATCAGATTTATCGTGAAACGCATTCCTTCCGCTTTCCGGCTATCCATCCGAATTCCAAGGAAATTGAGGAAGAGCTCGGTGGACATGGCTCGTATGGTGTCCGGAGAAGAAGACTTTGCTGTTGGGGCTGCAGAGATTCCAGAGCGTAGCTCGTAGGCCCCTGCGAGGTAGCTGTTACGGAGACCAGGGTTCTCTTGCTGATATCCAATCTGCTCATAGCAATCGGCCAAAAGGTCCCGCGCCTCCTGATTATTGGTCTCTGCCAAGCATAGCTTGTTCAAGATCTCTATCGCTGAAAGGTATTCACCAGCGTTATGAAGTTCCTGACCCTTGGCAATGATTGGGTCCGCGCCGCCCATCATTTCTACATAGAGAGGTGCCGAATCCGTGGGTGAGAGGGGCTTCAAGGTGGCTGGATTACAGTCCCAGAACCCAAGATAGCTTTGGATCACTCCGCGGCTGTTATGTTCAGGGGAGCCGTGATAGCCGCGGCAATGCCATTGGTCCTGCAAGCTTTTCGGAAGCTGGTAGACGTTATGGATTTCGTTGATTGTCACACCTTGGTTGGCAAGGTCCAGCACTTGATTGTTCATGTGGGCATAAAGATCACGCTGTGCCCGCAGAATCTCCTGAACACGGTCATTTCCCCAACGTGGGAAGTGGTGAGAGGCGATAATGACCTCTGCCTCTGTCCCGAAACGGTAAAGCGCCTCGGAGATATATTTTGACCACAGCAAAGCGTCTCGAATGGGTGCGCCCCGCAGGGTGTAGATGTTGTGCAGAGTTGCGGTTACATTCTCCGCCATCCACAGGGCTTTCATGTCGGGGATGTAGGTATTCATCTCCGACGGGGCCTCGGTTCCCGTGGTGTTTTGGAAAATCATCCTCACGCCATCGACTTAAAATTCTTCAATGGCGTCTTCTACAACCTTGGTCGGCGCTATGAGCCCTGGAGAGCCAAAAGAAACACGATGGCCCAGTCCTTGTCCGGCGAAGCCGTTGGGGTGGATGTCAAGTTGCTGTCCATATTGGTAGGACAGGCGACGGTTCATCGCATTACCCGCATACACGTTTTCCGAGATTGTGTATTGCATGAAATCGCGCGGCGCGATGATCTCAACTTTATTGGCCCTTACATCTGCCTCATCAACAACCCCACGAACACCACCCCAGTGATCCGCATGAGAGTGTGAGTATATGACGGCTGTAACAGGCAGACCTTCGCCAACATGCTCTTGGAACAAGGCCCAAGCGGCTCGTGCAGTCTCAGTGCTCAGCAGTACATCAAACAGGATCCAGCCTGACTTGCCGCGAACGATCGTCATCTGAGAGAGATCAAGACCACGCACCTGATAGATACCGGTAATAACTTCATAAAGACCGTAGTTTTGATTCAGCCGCGAGATGCGTTGAAGCGATGGGTGGATACTTGGCCAGTCCTTGTCTTCGTTAAAGAAATCAAAGCTTTTCATATCCCAAGCGATGTTTCCGGCATCTGCCATGATCTGATCGTCGGGCATTTTTGCGATCAAACCTTTCTCATTTTCCTCGAAATCTCGGGTGTCAGAGAATGGCAAAGACTTACGAGCTTCTTCCAGTATGTTTATCCCGGATTTCCCAAGTAGTCAGCTGATTTAGCTTCTTCTATCCTATTTTTCTCTTTATATTACAGCGTGTTACTTGATGACGGAGGGCTGAAAAATGGCACACCCAACGGGTGCGGGTTCTGAGAGCGATTTTCGGCTGGATTTTGACCCTCGGGTGCGGTTGGAATTCCACGGTTCAAAGATCAGTTCTGATGGCGGTCTTCTGCTTTACCGGGAGCTTGATGACGCCCTTGGCCTTTTCGGCAAAGCGGTTCGGTTCCTTCGGGATACCCGCAAAGGTAAGAATGGCGTTCACACCTTGATGGGCCTGCTGCGCCAATCGATATTTGGTCGCCTTGCGGGCTATGAAGATGTGAATGATGCCGTGCGTCTGTCGCGTGACCCGGTAATGCGCCAGATTATCGGGGGCCGTGCCGTTGACACTCAGGCGGCATCCTCCTCCCAGATGGGCCGCTTTGAGACTGAGGTGCTCGCGACTGCCGCCAACAGGGAAGCCTTGGCCGATATGCCCGGTCAATGGATTGATGCGGTGCATGGTCGCCAAGGACTGAACTACATCACCTTGGACATGGATAGCTCTGTCAGCCCCACCCATGGCGCTCAGGAGGGAACCGCATGGAACGGGCATTTCGGCTGCAACTGCTATCACCCATTGTTCATCTTCAATCAGTTTGGCCACTTGGAACGCTGTGCCCTGCGCAATGGCAGCGTCCACAGCGCGGATGACTGGAAGGCTCTTCTGATACCCGTCATTGCGCGCTATGCAGAGCGCGACATCATGCGCTTCTTTCGCGCTGATGCCGCCTTTGCCATTCCGGAACTTTACGAGACTTTAGAGGCTGAAGGGTACCGCTACGCCATCCGCCTCAAAAAGAACGCTGTGCTGGAAGAGAAGATCAGCCATCAGCTGACCCGCCCCGTGGGACGTCCCTCAAAGACAAAGATCAAGCGCTTCTATGAGGTTTTTGAGTATCAGGCTGCTTCATGGAGCAAGCCCCGTCAGGTGGTTGCCAAGATCGAATGGTATCCCGGTGATCTATTCCCTCGCGTGGGTTTTGTCGTCACCAACTTGCCGATGGAGCCGGAATGGATCATCCGCTTCTACAATCAGCGCGGCACAGCCGAACAGCACATCAAAGAAGGCAAGAACGCCATCACTTGGACCCGCCTGTCCTGCAAGCGGTTCTGTGACAATGAGGTCCGGCTTCAGCTTCACGCATTGGCGTATAACCTTGGTGTCTTCCTGCAAGGGCTAGACCTCCCGGAAGAGGTCGCCGACTGGTCGCTGACAAGTATCCAGAGCCGCCTCATCAAAATCGGGGCAAAGGTCGTACGCCATGCGCGCAAAATCACGTTCCAACTGGCAGAGGTGGCTGTATCAGGCTACGTCTTCGGACGAATCCTCGCCGCAATCCGCGCCCTCAAGCCCCCGCCGAGGCCTGCATGACGCTCCAAACAACGAAACCAACACAAATGCGGCTCCACAGCTGTGTCTTGTCGCAGCCCAAACGGGATAAAGTCCACGAAAAGCTCAAAAACCGCGCTTACGTAACCGTCAAAATCGATAATCGCCCCGACAACGCTGCCGTCAGAGTTGCAAACGTCCGTGAAAACGGTCAACCTCGTCGCAACACACAGTTACTTGGGAAATATCCGCTTAGATTAAGCCCAGTTAGGGTGCAATCTGTGTTTTCACCAAATATAATACGCAATTTTATCGAGTATCATTTATTGAAGTTGGGCGCTTGAGTGTAGAGCCTTTTCTGTCATGAGGTTTACATTTGCGACTTTGCTGCACCGTTTGTCGTTGAGTTTAATTGTGTTTCGTGATGACGGTGAGTGCGGGTTTTAGAGGGTGAGTGCGGGTTTTAGAGGTGGAATGCAGTTGCCATCTCATCCGGTGAGCCATCCCTGCGAATGCAGGGATCTCGTTTGTTTCAGGCTCCTGCCTGCGCAGGAGCGGCATTCTCCGGTTTGAGCGAGAACCTGATGATCATAGCTGGAATGGTGGCATCACGAGCCGGGAAACGGATGTTCGATTGTAAACTCTTCTGTTCACACCGCCCTATTGCGCCCATGCGCAAGGGGTTAATTTCCGGTAAACCTATGTTAAGGTTTGTTTGGAAAAATAAATGCGTGGGTGCCAGAAGGCGCTCCGCAGCTGACTGAAACCGGCCAGGAGGCCAATATGCCATCGACAGTAGAACGGCCTGTACCGGCCAATGTCGTGGCGCATGCGACTGAGTATCCGACCGATCGCGAAAAGCGCGAGCGGGAGAAAAGCAAACAGCATGGTAATGAGTCTTCGTCGCAGCGCACAGACGACCAGCACGACGCGGCTGTGGAGCCAAACGCTCCAGCTGTGGTCATAGACGCACATCATCTGGAAGATCACCGTCTGGACGGGGTTGCAGCTTATCGAGCTGCGGCAAAATCTGTTCTGGTTCCTGGGTATCAGCCCGGTGAACGTCATCCCCTGTTCCCGAAGCCGGACAGACAGGCGGCGGATACCGTTCGTCATGCTTATGAGGACCATGGCGACATTGATGATCCACACGCCGTCAATCTTGCGACCTGACACTTTCGGCAATTGACGGCTTAGAACACTGCGACGAAAAAGCCCCTAAAACGCCTGACTGCATCTTGCAGGCGGGCAACCGTACATTTATACGGTGTAACACGTATATCTTGAGCGCGCGCTGGGCCGTTGTTGCGGTTCGGTTGTGCGCTTTTGCTGCATCTGGAAGGGGCGAACGTCATGCTCGACACCGTTATCGGCCTTGCTGCCGACAACTTGCTGTCGCCAATCATCCTGTTCTTCGTGCTTGGGCTTTTGGCATCGTTTTTGCGATCAGATCTCTCTATCCCCGAGGCGGTGGCCAAGGGCATGTCGATCTACCTTTTGTTTGCGATCGGTTACAAAGGCGGGGTCAGCGTCAGCGATCACGGAATTGACCAAACCCTTCTATCAACACTTGTGATGGGCATTGTGCTGTCCTTCGCCCTGCCTCTGATTGCCTTTGGCTTGTTGCAAGTGATGACGAAACTCAGCCGAACCGATGCAGCAGCTGTGGCCGGTCACTATGGCTCCATATCCATCGTGACATTTGTTGCGGCGACCTCCGTCTTGCAAAGTCAGGGTATTGCGAGCGAAGGCTATATGGTGGCGATTGCTGCGGCTATGGAAGCGCCCGCGATCCTGTCAGCGCTTTGGCTGGTGTCGCGCGGGTCCAAGCCGTCTGCGGAGGAAACGGAGGAGCGCGAAGGTCTGCTGCGGGAAATCCTGCTCAACGGCTCCATCGTGATGTTGGTCGGCTCGTTCCTGATCGGGTTTATCACCGGCAAGGATGGGCTTGCGGAAATCGAGAGCTTTATCGTCTCGCCATTCAAGGGCGTCTTGTGTCTGTTCTTGCTGGATATGGGGCTGGTCGCTGGTCGGGGCCTGCGCTCTAGCCGGGGTGTTTTGACCGTTGGGCTGATTTCTTTCGGTGTCTTGATGCCGGTTGTTGGCAGTTTGCTGGGCCTTTTGGCGTCCATGCTTGTCGGTCTGTCGCTTGGCGGAACGGTGCTGATGATGACCCTTTCTGCCTCCGCCTCTTATATTGCGGTGCCTGCTGCCATGCGTGTGGCCTTGCCGGAAGCCAATCCTTCCGTATATCTAACCATGTCGCTGGGTGTTACGTTCCCCTTCAACCTCACGCTTGGCATTCCGCTTTATTTGACGCTCGCAACGCTCATCGGGAACTGATCTCATGGAAACGAACAAGGCAAAACGGGTTGAGATCATCATTGAAGCCCCGATGGAGGAACGCCTGACCGGCGCGCTGGAAAACGCCGGTGTGACCGGGTTCACCGTTCTGCCGGTTCTGGGCGGCAGCGGGCGCTCCGGGCGCTGGAGCCGCGAAGGACAGGTGTCGCGCGCGGGCGGCATGGTCGCCGTGATTTGCATCATTCGCGAAGAGCGCCTGGATGATCTACTGGAAGCAGCATTCAAAGTCGTGAAGCGCCATATCGGTGTGGTAAGTGTGTCTGACTGCGAAGTGCTGCGCGCCGAGCGCTTCTGAAGAATTCCGCAAAGTAAGTAGTCTCCCTTATCTATGCGTTGATCTAGCCGGCCCGGTATACTGCCTTGGTATTTTCGACACCTAGGACAGGCGGACATCGGCTTGAGTTTCCCGCACGCATTGCTTTCCGGCTATGGCCGGTATATGGCGAAAGGCTATGTTCGCCACAAGGAAACCCACGAGCATCTGGCTGTTTACGGGCAGACGCCAGAGGTCATGGTGATTTCCTGCTGCGACAGCCGGGTAACTCCGGAAGGCATTTTTAATGTTGGACCGGGAGAACTGTTTGTATTTCGAAATGTCGCCAATCTGGTTCCGCCTTGTGAGACAGATTCTGGCCATCACGGTACCAGCGCCGCAATTGAATATGCGGTGACTGCGCTCAAGGTGAAGCATATTGTGGTTATGGGCCATGCCAAATGCGGCGGCATTCAGGCCTTCCGCGAAAATGCCGGCACTTCAAATCTTGAAGGGGCCTTCATCGGTCGCTGGATCAAGCTGCTGGAACCAGCAGCGATCTCACTGGCCTGTATGCCGGTGGACAAGATTGATGACCCGCAATTGGCCATGGAATATGCCGGGGTGCGGCAGTCCCTCGTCAATTTGGGAACATTCCCGTTTGTGGAAGAGGCGATCCAGAACGGCTCCTTAAGCCTTCATGGTGCATGGTTTGATATCGGGTCGGGCGAGCTTCGGGTGATGGACCCCGATACGGAACGCTTTGCACCGGCAGAGCCAGCGTCTATTCAGGCAGCGGAATAAACCAGCTCAACACGTGAGAATCCGATGTCACCTGACCTTTATCAGCGCCTGGCTGGCTACAATCTCTGGATGACCGAAAAGGCTTATGTAGCCGCAGATAAAATGAGTGACGCCGAGCGTAAACAGGACCGCGGCGCGTTTTTCAAATCCGTTCATTCCACCTTGAACCATATCCTGTTTGCGGACCGCGCATGGATGCGGCGCTTTACGGGTACGCCTTATGAGATCAAGGGCATGGGCGTTGATCTCTTTGAAGATTATGAAGAACTGAAAGCTGCCCATCTGGGCATGTGTCAGGATATTATTGCTTTCACCGATGACCTGACATCGGAGTGGCTGGTGGCAGATTTGACCTGGACGAGCGTAGCTGGGAACCGGACCAATACGCGGCCACAATGGGTACTGTTGACACACCTCTTCAATCATCAAACACACCATCGCGGCCAATTGTCCACGCTGCTCAATCAGGCAGAGATCGACATTGGCGTGACAGATTTGCCGTGGATGCCGGACTGAGCTTTTTGACTTCAAGCTGCTGGATTTCCTGAACTACTCAGCCTATGAAGGGGCAACTTCCCTTCCTGCAGTCCTGGCGCCGGTGGACTTTTCGCACTACCGCGTTTGGGCGTTAAACGGTTCCGCATTTTGTCTGAAGCTGACCTTGCAACCCATGTGTTGCTGTTTCTGTTTGTCGTGGCGTTTGTCGCCGGGTTTGTCGATGCGATTGCAGGTGGCGGCGGACTGATTGCCATTCCTGCGCTGCTAATGACGGGGTTGCCGCCCTTGGAGGTGCTTGGAACGTCCAAGCTGCAAGCGCTGTTCGGGTCCGGATCAGCGACAATTGCCTATGCGCGGCAAGGACATGTGGATTTGCGCAAGATCTTCCCCATGGCCGTCATATCTTTTTGTGGGGCTGTCCTTGGGGCAATGGTCGCGACGATCCTGCCGATTGACGTGCTGCGGGCCGGATTGCCGGTGATCCTGATCGCAATTGCGATCTATTTCGCCGTCAAGCCGGATATTGGCGTTGTTGAGCGTCACCCGCGGCTGTCGCTGTTTGTCTTTGGCCTGACGATTGTGCCGTTGATCGGCTTTTATGATGGGCTCTTTGGGCCGGGAACCGGTTCGTTTTTCATGTTTGCCTTTGTCAGTCTGGCCGGGTTCGGCATCTTGAAGGCAACCGCACACACGAAAGTTCTGAACTTTGCGTCCAACCTCGGTGGATTTGCCGTCTTCTTTGTTGGCGGTGCCGTGATCTGGAAAGTCGGTCTCCTGATGGCGCTCGGCCAGACAATCGGCGCACAACTTGGATCGCGCCTTGCCATGAAAAACGGCTCGAAAATCATCCGCCCCATGCTAGTCCTGTCCTGCATTGCCATGGCAACCAAGCTCATCCTAGAAGCCGATTTTCCGATAAGGGTGTGGTTGGGTTTCTGAGGTCCGCACCATGTGCGCTTCGACAGAATTCTTAGTCTATTCCTTCACTCATTTTTTGTACTGCCAACATCGCTGCATTTTAATATAAGCAAAAAGAAAATGGCCATATTTATGAATGGTATAGTAAAAATTGGGATTATCAGCGTTCCGAAAATTTCAGCTCGATATAGAGAATTATACTTTCCATGTGGAGATGGGGTGCCGCCGACATAGCTTACAAAGAAATACAATGCTGCTAGAGCTATTATCAGGTACGTGATCGCGTTGAACCTGATTTTGAGTGGTGACTTGAGATATAGTCGTGTACTCAGTCCAATAACTACTGCTGCGATTACATAATCTTTTATCAGTGCAACTCCGGCTGTATTGTAGAATGCGATATTTCCGTTCTTTATGATGAGTTCCTTTCCTTTTGTAATTTTTGGGAAAAACCATTTTTCAACGTCAGGCATCTCCTATGGGAATGCGTTGAAGAAAATTGAAAGCAAGAAAAGTGCGATCGCCGAGCAAATCAGTGCGAAAAAGCAGACCTTGAGAATTTTTCCAAACAGTTCCAGCTTCTCAACTTCTAAATCCATAAATTTGCACCTTTACAGCAGAGTTATGCATTTTGGTTGAGCTTACTACGTAAACAACATCGCGCAGCCGATGACGACAAGGGCAGCACCTGCCCAAGCGCCAAGCGCGGGCATTTCGCCGGTGCGCCACCAGATGAGCGGGAGCAGGATGGCGGGTGTTGTTGCCGAGAGGGTTGCGATGATGCCGACTTCGCCGCCAGACAGAGCGTAGAGGATCAACGTCATTCCAAGGCCCATGCCAAGCATGCCGGAAAAGCCCACGAGAGCTGCCAGTTTCAAGGTAACGGGGCCGAGCGGTTTGAACCGCTGATAGGGCAGGGCCATCATCAGGGACAGGCAAAGGGCGGCGACACCAACGCGGATGGTGGACGCGGCAACCGGGTCAACACTGCCGGTTTCCATCACCGGGCGGGCAATCAGCGAGCCGACGGATTGGGAAAGGGCTGCAATCACGCCAAGTGAAATGCCGATCCAGAGCGGGCCTCGAATGTCTTCCCATTGATGCAATTGGGATTTCCGCTTGCCGAAGCGAATGGCCAGCAATACGCCCAAAAAGGTGAGGGCGATGCCCGAAATCTGTGTCAGATTGAGTGCTTCGCCGAGGAACAGAAAACCCAAAATGGCGGACATTGGGGCGTTCAGCGAAAACACCATTGCGGTGCGCCGCGGTCCCAAGCGGTTGAGCGTCAAAAAGAGGGCTGTGTCGCCCATATAGATGCCGATCAAACCGGAGAGCATGAGGGGCCCAACGGTCGCTACGGGAATGGAGCTCCACCCGGTTGTCAGGCCGACATAGGCGGACAGCATGATGAAGACCAACACCATGCGCAAGCGGTTGAACGCAATTGCGCCCAGAGCCTGTGACGGTCCGGCTGAAATCATGCCGGTCAACGCCCAGCAGGTCGCAGCCGCAAGGGCTGCAAGTTCAAATGCGAACATTGTGACCGGTACTCCTCCCGGAACAATCAGCTCTGGTTTGGTCCCTTCCAGGCATCATCAAAGAAGGCAACTTCAAGCTCGCACATGCGATTGAAGGTTCGCGCCACCTTGTCTTGGCTCTTTGCATCCAGCGCCTCGCCAACCTGATCCATCTCCTCCCGGATCCAGTTGACGAACCCGCTGAAGCCGGGGCCTGCATGAAGGTCAATCCATTCGCTGAGGTAAAATCGTGTTGGCCGAGGTTTCAGGGCTTCCCGTTCACCCCAACTCAAGTAGCACCATTCGGCGCATAAAAGACAAGCTAATCCTTCAGCATAAGTGTTTTGCGCTGAAGCGAGCATCAGGCCGGCAAAGGCTTGGGTGGTCTCGGTTTGCGCCGCGTTTTGGTAAGTTTCGCGCGGAACCCCGAGCGCTTCAAACGAGCGCAGGAAATAGTCGTTTTCTTCTGATGTCAGCAGGGCAAGAAAGGCGCTCAGGCGCGATTTGGCTGCCATGGTTGGCGCCATGGCAATAAGGTAGCCAAGCACCGAGGCAAGGTCGGTGATGAACACGTAGTCCTGCACCAGATAGCGGGCATAGGCCTCCTCCGCCATGGTGTCATCCCCGATGGCAACCGTGAAGGGGTGTGTGCAGGCAGCCGTCCAATACGGCTCTCCGCTCGCTGCCAGCCAGTCGGTAAAGCGGGCGTTCGAGTTTTCAGATTGATAAGCGGAATAGGAAAAGGGTGCGTCGGCCAAGTTGCGCTCCGGTCAATAGAATTTTGGAAAAGGCAAAGGGGGAGGGACAGGCACGCGCGAAATTGAATGCGCGTGCCTGAGAACAGTTGGGTTTAGGCAGCCTGTGCTTTCGGCTTGATCAGGCCGCGGTTGACCAGAACTTCTGCGATCTGAACCGTGTTGAGCGCAGCGCCTTTGCGCAGGTTGTCAGACACAACCCACATGTTGAGGCCGTTCTCAATGGTCGCATCTTCCCGGATACGGGAGATGTAGGTCGCGTCTTCGCCAGCGCTTTCGTACGGCGTGATATAGCCACCATCTTCCTGCTTGTCGATGACAAGACAACCCGGGGCTTCGCGCAGGATGTTCCGTGCCTCATCCGGTGAAAGCGGGTTTTCAAACTCAATGTTGACGCTCTCGGAGTGCCCGATGAAGACCGGCACACGCACGGCGGTGCAAGTGACCTTGATCTTCGGGTCCAGCATCTTCTTGGTTTCCGCCAGAACCTTCCACTCTTCCTTCGTGTAGCCGTCTTCCATGAAGCTGTCGATGTGCGGAATGACATTGAAGGCAATGCGCTTGGTGAACTTGTTCGGCTCGATCGGGTCGTTCACGAACACGCCGCGGGTCTGGTTGAACAGCTCTTCCATTGCCTCCTTGCCGCCGCCGGAAACGGACTGGTAGGTGGACACGACGATGCGCTTGATTTTGGCTGCTTCATGCAGCGGCTTCAAGGCAACCACGAGCTGCGCGGTGGAGCAGTTCGGGTTCGCGATGATGTTCTTCTTGGAAAAGCCAACGATATCATCTGCATTCACTTCCGGAACGATCAGCGGTACATCCGCATCATAGCGCCATGCAGACGAGTTATCGATGACAACGCAGCCCTTGGCACCAATGCGCGGCGACCACTCCTTGGAGATGGTGCCACCTGCGGACATCAGGCAGATGTCTGTGTCGGAGAAGTCGTAGTTCTCCATGGCCTTAACGGTTAGGGTCTTGTCGCCAAAGGAAACTTCGGTTCCTTGTGAGCGGCGGGAGGCCAGCGCCACGACTTCGTCTGCCGGAAAGCCGCGCTCTGCGAGAATGTCGAGCATTTCACGTCCGACATTTCCGGTCGCCCCGGCGATTGCAATGTTGTAACCCATTAAATCAGATCCTCGTCCGTCTCCCCGCTCCACCCGCTGCTGACTTGATTTCGCAGCCGGGCCTTTCGGCACCCCCCATCCCCGGGGAGTGCGGGACGAGCGGTACCGTCAAGCGGTGGTCTTGGTCGTTTTTGTGAAGTGTTTGGTTGTTGCGGTCGTGCGCGCACGGGTGGTCACCGGCGCAAAGGTTGCGCTGCGGATGGCCATCTTCATGGCGTTCAGAATGTCGGCACCAAGCCGGTTCATGTCAGATCGCATTCTTCAAAACTGTAAGACGGCGTCTTTTTGCCCGGAAATGGCGTGAAGTCAACCTGCAAAGCGTGGCTTGGGAATTGAGCTTTCGTCGCGGTGGGGTGAACTATCGTTCAAATAGCCGTCCGGGCCCTTGGGCCTTTGTGGGCAATCCGGCCAGCGTGAGCATGTGCCAAGCAAGCGCGAGATTTGAACTCAGGACCGGTTTGCCGAGTTTTTGTTCGCATGCCTCAACAATAGGAAAGGTTCGCAGGTTTGTGCATGAGGCAAAGATCGCGTCGACGGTTTCGTCTTGTCCCAACTCGCAGATCGCGGCTTCCGTGGACGAGAGAGAAATGCGGGCCACGGTGGTTTCGCTGGATTGGCCGAACGACCCTGAAATTGCAACGGAGATACCGTGTTCTTCCAGAAGGGCACGCACGGCGTTGGAGACTTCCGCAATATACGGGGTGACCAGTCCGAGGCGTTTAATGTCCAGGGCTTTGCATGCGGCGATTACGGCATCAGCAGGGTTGGTCACCTTTGCGTCTGGGTGAACCGCTCGCACACATCTGGAGACTTCACTCGACCCGATGACCGTGGCTCCGGATGTGCAGGCAAAACCGACAACATCCAGAGGGTGATAGGCTGGCAGCAAGCTTGCAACATCGGTTATGCGTGATTTCATTTCACTGAGTGTTTCAGAAGTGATTTCCGGCGGGCTTTCGATCCGTGTGTGAAAGACAGCCACTCCGTCTGAGCGCAGCGCGGGAGATACTTCTGCTTCCAGCGTTTCATCTGCTTTGAGAACAATCAGGCCAAGGGCAGCTTTTTGCGCCGTGCCTTCGTCACAGGTAAATGCCAGGTTCATGCTGCTGCCTTTCGTCTTGTCAGATCACGGGGATCTCCGGTGGGGACGGGGTGCTGAGCCATTCGGGTGCTCCATCCCGAATGACGATGTTTTCCTCGTGAACCATCATCTTGCCGTCGCCGAGGTTGATGCTGGGCTCCAGCGTGAGGACCATGTTTTCCCGCAAGGGTGTTTGATCGAAGTCGGTGATGGAGGGTGTTTCCGTGAGCTGCATGCCGAGGCCATGTCCCATGCGTCCAACATCGCCATCGGTTTGTCCCAAACGGTCGGTCATGGCTTTGAAGAGGTCAGCGCAGGTTTTGCCGGGCCGTGCAATCTCAGCGGCGGCTTCTACTGCCTCCACGAGCGCGCGATGGGCTGCTCGGACAGGGTCACTCGCTGTGCCAATGGCGAAATTGCGGTCAAAGTCGCATAAGTAGCCCTTCAGCGTTGCGCCAGTATCGAGCATCAACACGTCACCAGCCATCAGGCGTTGATCTGATGGTGGTGAAATCACATCACCATATCCGCCTTGTCCTGCTCCGCCGACGAGATACGGCACATCGTCTGCGCCTTCCTGAAGCAAGTTTGTTTTGAAAACTTGAAACGCGTCCCGGAGTGTTTGGCCTTCGTGAAACAGTGTCTTAGCCTTGGCAAAACTCCGTGAGGCAATGCCACAAATGTCTCGTAGAATGGCAATCTCAGCCTCTGACTTTACCTGGCGCAGGCGTTGAATGAGCCGGGTGCAATCTGAGAATTGGCTTTTCGGCAAAAGGGACATCAGCTTTTGAAAGTCGTGCAAGGGCATGCGTAAAGTGCTTTCACGGCCCATGGGCATGCCGATGCGCGTGAAGTTTGACAAGGCGTCTGTCAGCTGGGAGATGCCTTCGTCGGTCGGGTGTGGGGCTGGAAACGTGCGGATGTCCTCTAGCCAGGTGGCTTGCATCAAATGCGCGCCGATTTGCGGAATGACGGCTATCGGTTTTCCAGTGCTTGGAACAATTAAAAACCAGGGGCGGGTCGGGCTTTGCCAGAAAAGCGTTCGAAAGCCGGTGAAATATCTAACCTCTGCTTCGCTGGTGAAAAACAGGGCGTCCAGACCTTGCGCATGCATGAGGGCCTGCGCGTGCGCCGTCCGATTTTCAAACTCTGTTACCGGAAAGTCCTGTTCAGCCATCCTCCGGTCCTTCGGACAGATAACAAAGAACGCGCGATTTTGGCGTAAGCTTCACTTGATCAGGAGACCGACACGCAGCGAACAGCCCAGCCACGCCTGCCGCGCCGGAGGGTGTTGTTTGAAGCCCGTTGGTGCTGAGAAAATGAACACACTCAGTGGCGTCTTCATCGCGAATGGTCATGAAGTAATCCGCATCTGCTGCCAATCGTTTCAGCGCCAAATGAGAGGGGTCCTTGCAGTCAAGGCGGCCCATGTTGGACACCGGGCCATCGGTCAAGACAGCGCGTCCTTCTTCAATACTGGCTTGAAGAGCGGGGGCGGCATCTGGCTCAACAATTACGATGATTGGGTCATCGCCCCATGTCGCACGGGCGCTCACCGTGGCAGCTGCTGCCAATCCGCCAACACCAGCCTGCAAGAAGATATGCGTTGGCGGTTCCGCCATTTGGATGGCGATTTCCGTGCCCATGATCAGATAGCCTTCCATCACATCACGGGCTGCGTCTGTTTCACCCGGCCATGTGCTGTCTGGCAATAGATGCCAGCCTTTGTCGGCAGATCGCCTTTTGGCTTCTGCCATACCTTCCTCATAGGTGGTGCCAGCCCGAATGACGTCCGCGCCCTTTGCCCTCAAACGCTCGGCAAAGGCTTCAGGAACAGTTTCCGCGATGAAGACGACCGCCTTGGCTCCAAACAAAGGCGCGCCTGCTGCAAGAGACATCCCATGATTTCCGGCACTCGCACAGGCAAAGGTGACGCCAGACAGCGCAGTTTCGTGGGTGTTGGCTTTTCCTCTTGAAATCTGTGCATCGGCTCGTTTTGCAATTGTGTAGGCCGCGCCAAGCGCCTTGAAGCTGCCCAACCCCATCCGGGGGCGCTCATCCTTGAGATGAAGGGCAGAAACGTCAAAGGCGGTTGCAAGGTCGGGTCTCTCCAGGAGAGGTGTCGTGTTTGCTTTTGGGCAGGTGGCATAAAGTTTCGCCGCCGCTGCAGCATTTGTTGACACCGTGCCTTCTGCCAGATCTTCAGTTCGCGGCAGTCCAGAGCCCCGCCAAGGGTTCGCTATGACCTTCATGCTCTCTCCCAAATCATCAGGGAAACAGCATGGGTGACGCTGCGGCATACAGCAAGGCCTATTCCGACAGTGGATGGTTGGTATCGGACGAGACTGAGGAGTGTGTGGACTGGAAGATCTAGCGATTGCAAAATGTCATAAAAGGTTCAAGTCACCGTCATCTTTACTAGATGGGAGGCCCTTAGCGTCCGCTGAAACTTTTCTGAGACCAAGACAAGACAGGGAACAAAAATGTCTAACTTGAGGAAGCAGTTTTTGGCAGGCGTCAGCTTCGCCGTTGCACTTGGCGTTGGGGCTGTGACAGCGGAGGCGGGTTCGTTCTTTGAGCGGATCAACTCCTACCCGGTTTACAAAACGCTGCCGGAAGGCGCAGACCTTTCGACAGAAACGGTTGCCGAGATTGTTTCAGCTTCCAAGGACGGTCGTGTCTTGGCGTTCACGGATAGCTCGGGCGAGGACATTGTGTTCGTCAACGCGGCAAACCCGCTGAACATCCAGCCGAAAGGCCGCGCAGCACTTGGCGGTGAACCGACCTCTGTTTCCGTCGGTGCCAAGGCCGCTTACGCTGGTGTGAACACCTCCGAAGATTTCATCAATGCCTCTGGCCATCTGGCTGTCATTGATCTGGAAACCTTGAAAGTTACCAAGACATGTGATGCCAAGGGGCAGCCAGATTCTGTTGCCCTTTCTGATGATGGCAAATTCGTTGCTATTGCGATTGAAAACGAGCGGGATGAAGACCTGAATGATGGCGTGATCCCGCAAATGCCAGCAGGTCATCTGACGATTTTTGATCTTGATGCAAACGGGCAGCCGACAAACTGTGACAATGCACGCATTGTTGACATGACGGGTCTGGCTGATGTTGCTGGCACCGATCCGGAGCCGGAGTTCGTGTCGATCAATGGCCTGAACGAAGCCGTTGTGACCTTGCAGGAAAACAACCACCTTGCCATCGTTGACTTGGCCACTGGCGAAGTGAAGGCGCATTTTTCTGCCGGGTCTGCGACGGCTGAAAATGTTCCAGTGAAGAAGGCCCGCATGAGCGATGCCTCAGGGTCTTCGGAGAATGTTCGCCGCGAGCCGGATGCGGTTGCCTGGATCGACAACGACCGTTTTGTCACCGCCAACGAAGGGGACTACGAAGGCGGATCGCGCGGTTTCACCATCTGGAACAAGTCGGGAGACGTGCTGTTTGACAGCGGCAACCAGATGGAGCATTTGGGGATGTCTCATGGTCATTACCCGGCTAAGCGTGCGCACAAGAAGGGCACTGAGCCGGAAGGCGTTGCTGTCGGCGAGTTTGGCGGCGAAACGCTGATCTTCGTCAACTCCGAACGTGGCAACTTTGTAGCTGTTTACAAGGATACGGGCGCTGATCCTGAGTTTGTTCAGTTCCTGCCGACCCATGTGGGCCCCGAAGGACTGCTTGCGATCCCAAACCGCGATCTCTTTGTCGTTGCCAACGAAGTGGATGAAGATGGTGTACGTGCGCACCTGTCGCTTTATCAGTTCGGTGCGGCCTCCCCATCTTATCCGTCTCTCGTCTCCGATATAGACGTTGAGAAGGGGGCTCCAATTGGTTGGGGTGCGCTTTCTGCTCTGGCGGCTGATCCGATCGACACCAAAAAGCTCTATGCTGTCAGCGACAGCTTTTATGACGATGCCCGCATCTACACGATCGACACGTCTACTTCCCCTACAAAGATCGTCTCCTATGTGACGGTTCAAGGCGGGGAGCAAGCCAAACTTGATCTGGAAGGGATTTCAGTTGCCAAGGATGGTGGCTTTTGGTTGGCCTCTGAAGGACATCCAAAAAAAGAGCTGAAGCACCTTCTTGTCAAAGTTGATGCGACCGGTGCTGTTCAAGAGCAGATCTCTCTGCCGCAATCCCTTGTCGATCAGGCAGAGCGGTTCTCTTTGGAAGGTGTTGCCGAGTTCGAAATGAACGGTCAGACACTGGTTGCTGTTGCCGTTCAGCGTGAGTGGAACGATGACCCGAAGGGGCTTACCAAGCTCGGCATCTACAATCCGGCTGATAGGACGTGGGGTTTGTTCACTATCCATTGGACGCGCCGGCCAGTGCCGCTGGTGGCTGGGTTGGCCTTTCTGAGATCGTGTCTCTCGGTGAAGGTGAATTCGCACTTCTCGAACGCGACAACAAGGGCGGTGAAGACGCAGCGATCAAGCAGATCACCCGTGTCTCCTTGAAAGGTGTAACCTCGGCCGCCCATGGTGAGGCTCTTCCAGTTCTCAAAAAGCGCTTTGCTATGGGCATTCTCCCTGCGATGGCACAGGCCAAGGGATGGATCATGGACAAGCCGGAAGGCTTGACTGTGACAGCTGATGGCCAGCTCATTCTTGTGACCGACAATGACGGTGTTGATGATGCACCGGGGGAAACCCAGCTGATCAATCTCGGCCCGGTCTCGCGTCTGAACTAACGCTCACTGCTCCAATGAAACACATGCTCGTTCGCCCGGAGGGATCTCTTCCGGGCGTTCCTTATTTTTGTTACGCTACGTTGTTTTTGATGGTTTTGGAGGAATTGATGTTTCGATTTTCAGTTAGAAGCCTGTTCGCGGTTTCATTTGTCATTGCAGCAACTCAGTTTTCATCGGCAGGAACTTCGTATCAGCCGCCAAGTGGCTACGAGAACGCTGTCAAAGGTATTAAGTTTTCACAGGCGGAAAATTTGAGCGAAGACTATCGTTTGCAGTTCAAGAAATGCGATGAGCAGAATGTTTTCCGTGGCGAGAAAATGAAGGGGTATCGTCGCTGTTACAATGACAGATACAAAGACCCGAACAATTTGAATGGGTTGATCAAGTTCCCCAGTGGCGCAATCATGTTTGATGCTAAGATGGCTGTGGACGTGGATGGTGGCTATAAGCCCTGTGCTGGAACACCGGGAAAGACGGATCTTTGCCCCACAACCTATATTTTTGATCAGGCTCGAGGTTGGTCTGAGGCAAAGCGAAAGAAGAATTGGCGCAAGGCATACGCGAATTCGGACAAATTGCCTTATTTGGTCATTCCCTGGGCATCCGGACGGTATGATGCAGATCCGAAAGAGTTTTCAAAACTGACAGGTATCACGATGGGCGATGTCGGTGTCATCGTTTATCGGGACAAGGTGGTTCCCGTTCTTGTAGCCGATGGTGGTCCGCACAACAAGATTGGTGAGGGCTCGCTCGCAGCTTTTGATGAGATTGGCGTGACCAGATGCGGGAAAAGGCATTCCGAATATCCAGACTATTGCACTGAAGTGTTGAATTACAGCTTGTCAAAGCCCGTGCTGTATTTCCTCTTTCCAAATTCTGCAGTGAAAGATGCCACTCCTGAAAACATCTATGAGAAAGTCTCGGCCAAGGCCATAACACTTTTTCAGGATCTGAAAACCGATTAAGCTGAAAGGACTAATAAAAACGGCGCTATCTTGGTGCCGTTTGTGGTTCGTTGGTAGGGAACTTGAGGAACGTTGCGCTTAGCTTGGTTCGATCAAATCCCATTTGTTTCCAAACGGGTCCTGAAAGACTGCGACGGTTCCATAGTTTTCATAACGCGGTTCTTCGAGAAAGCTGACGCCATTTGAAATAAGTTTTCTGTGGTCCCGTTCAAAAGTGACCGTCCGGCGAAGGCGCTCTGGCGCGACACCGATGCGGCCTGTTACGCTGCCTGAGCAGCGTAACGCCAGGGCAGAAGTTCGTCGAGGCGTGTGATTTTGTGGTCGGCGACTTGACCGAGGACCCAGGTCAGCCAGGCCTGAGGGTCAACACCGTTGAGCTTGGCCGTTTCGATCAGGGTATAAGCGATAGCCATGGCTTTGCCGCCGCCTTGGGAGCCTGAGAACATCCAATTTTTGCGTCCGATGGCGACGGGTTTAACGGCGCGCTCGGCGGTGTTGTTATCCAATTCCAGATGGCCGAGCTCAAGGTATGGGCGTGCTTTCGGCATTCGGCCCAAGGCATAGCGGATGGCCTGCGCGAGTGGTGACTTTCCCGAGATTTTGGGCAATTGCGTCTGCAACCATTCTTCCAAGGCGTCAAAGATCGGTTTTGCCCTAGCCTGCCGGATGGTAGCGCGGTCTTCGGGGGGCATGCCCCTGATCTCTTTCTCGATAGCGTAAAGCTCAGCAATCCGGCGGATGACTTCTTCGGCAATGGCGCTGCCCTGCGAGGAGAAGACATCCACGAACTTGCGTCGTACATGCGCCATGCAGGCCATCTCATCGGCTTTGTCGTCACCGAACACACCGTTGAACCCGGAATATCCATCCGCATGGACCCAGCCCTTGTATCCCGACAAATGAGCAACGGGATGCTCTCCTTTGCGATCCACCGTGAACTGATACCATGCACAGGGTGGCGATTGGCCAGACCAGGCACGCTCATCCCGCACATAGGTCCAGACCCGCGCCGTTTTGGTCTTCTTGTTGCCGGGGGCCAGCATTTTGATGGGCGTATCGTCGGCAAAAAGCGCAGGTCCTTGCCGCACCATCCGTCCGATGGCATCGGCAAGAGGTTCCAGCAGGGCCGTCGAGCGACCAACCCAGTCGGCCATGGTCGAGCGGTCCAGATCGACGCCTTCACGGGCAAAGATCTGGCTCAGGCGATAGAGGGGTAAATGATCGGCATATTTGCTTACCAGAACATGGGCCAACAATCCCGGTCCGGGCCGCCCACGCTCAATGGGGCGCGATGGCAGCGGCGCTTGCACAATCGCCTCGCACCATGAACAGGCTTTGCGGGGCCGGATGATCCGCTTCACCTTGAAGCGTCCCGGCACGTATTCCAACTCTTCGGTGACATCCTCACCCAGGGTGCGCAAGTTGCCACCACAACGACCACATTCATCACCGGGAGAGAGCTCCTCGTCTTCCCGATCCAGATGATCCGGCAAGGGCTTGCGGCTGTGTTTGCGCTTCGGCTTTGGATCAACTCCCTCCTGCGACGGGGCGGGCTGTTTTGCCTGGTCTTCAGCGGCCTCAACAATCTCGGCGTCCTCGAGCAGATCGAGATTGAGCTGATCCAGACCCTCAGACTTGGAGCCGAACCGATGCCGATTGGCCCCGTGCAACTGGTGTTGAAGCTGCTCGACCTTGAGGCTCAGAGCCTTGACCTCGTCGGCCAGAAGGCGGTTCACCGCCCTCAATTCGGCGGGGTCCTCCGGGGTGATATCAAGGTCCTTCAGCATCTTCGATCTTATATCAGATCAAGGGCGTAAGTTGAATCCCGAGAGGCGCGCAAACGCCAATATATTGGCCTATCCGACGCTCAGGGGCCGCCATGTTTTTTGCGGCATCCGCCAGTCTATGCCTTCAAGCAACATCGACAATTGCGCGGGCGTCACGCTGACCTTACCGTCCTTCGCAGCAGGCCAAACAAACCGGCCCTTCTCAAGGCGCTTGCTGAACAGGCATGCGCCCTGTCGATCCCACCAGATGATCTTCAGCAGATCACCGCGCCGTCCCCGGAACACAAACAGATGTCCAGAATAGGGTTCAAGCTCCAGAACCTTCTCCGCCTGAGCCGCCAAAGTGTTGAACCCGCGCCGCATGTCCGTCACCCCGGCAGCCAGCCAAACCCGCGCGTTGGATGGCACGGGGATCACGGCATTAGACCTTCAACCAAAGCCAGCACCGTCGGCAGCGCCGTCGTCCCTTCCACCAATACCCGCCGCCCGTCCGACAGCGTGATATCAACCCGCTGAGCCGACAACGGCATATCCGAGGCAAGCGCCGCGATCTGGTGGCCTGGTGCGGCCTGCGGGCCTCTATCTCCACTGGTAGAAACGCCGCTCCATCAAGGACGCAATCGCTGTCTTCTGGCGCAAACCGCTCATCACGCAGCCAGTTGTGGATCAGGTTCGCATTCATCGCAGAGCGGCGCGCAACCTGCGCAACCGAAACCCCCGGCACTCTGGCCTGCAAACAGATCGACCGCTTCTCGTCATCCGACCAAAACCGCTTCTTGCTGCCCTTCTTCGTACCCAAAATGTGCCTCACAATGTCCATTAACGAAAATGGACATTATCACCCCACTGCGCTCCCCGTCAGAGCGGGAATACCGAACGCTCACGTTCAAAATCGTCTGTCTGTAGAAACAGGAAGACCCTGCCACCTGTTTGATTGCCGATGGATTCGCGTTGTTTCGGTCCATCTGCCTTGGCCAGAAGCAATCGGGTTTCGGTGCTTCCGGGCGGGGCAACAAGCACCCAGCGTTTTGTCTGACTAAGGGTGGTATCCTCAATGAGGTCAAACCCCAGTTGCCCGACATAAAACTCAAGGGCTTCGTCGTAGTCCGGCACGACCACAGAGATTGCGGAAAGAAACTGATGTGTCATGACTGGTACACCGCTTTTCGTATTGGGGCGTCGTCATGACACGAATCCGCCACGCCTTGAAGAGCGCGGCGGTTCTTGAGGGAAAAGTGAACGACTTGGACTGGGGGTCTAACCCTAGCGGTTAAGCTGCTTGATCCTGCTCGTCGACTTCACTTTGTACCCAAACATCTGCGCTGAGAAATTCCTCAACCGCGCCGTTCAAGGTTTCACTGACATCGCTCAAAATCTGGGTCAGGTTTTCAACATCGGTCGAGCTTTCTCGTGTCTGATCGATGTTGTCCTGCAATTGAGCAACGTTCTCTGCGGCCTTGGTGCTGCTTTGAGCTGCCATCGTGATGGCGTTGCTTATTTCACCTGTCGCCGCACCCTGTTCCTCAACTGCGGAGGCAATGGCCGCAGTTACCTCTTCCACACCGCTAATCTGGGTGCTGATATCCCGGATTGCGTTGACAGCACGATGAGTTGATGACTGAACACCTGCAATCTGGGTCGAGATTTGATCCGTGGCCTTTGCGGTCTGGTCAGACAGTTCCTTCACTTCCGCTGCGACCACGGCAAAACCCTTGCCCGCTTCGCCGGCGCGTGCCGCCTCAATGGTGGCATTCAGGGCAAGAAGGTTCGTCTGTTCCGCGATCTCCCGGATCATGCTGATAACCGCACCGATTTTGTCTGCCGCGCTCGATAGGTCGGTTACGTCAGTGTTGGTTGCCTCCACGGACGAAGAGGCATCCCTTGCAATTTTCAGCGCCCGGTTTGTGTGTTGGTTGATTTCTTCAATCGAGATCCGCAACTGTTCTGCCGCTGCTGCAGAGGCTTGAACACTCTCGTCAGAGCCTTTGGAGGCTTGAAGGGCCCCGTTGGCGGCGGTTGAGGCCTGTTCGGCGATGGTGACCATGTCGTCCGATGTCTGGCTCATTTTCGCCGTCTGTTGGGCGAGCTGGTTCTGAATGTCGGAGACTTTGGTTTTAAACTGCGCGACGATCCGATCCATCTCCTGGCGGCGGGTTTCTTCTGTCTCCCGCCGTGTTTCGGCTGCCAGATCCGCGTTCCGGGATTTGACGGCATTGTCGCGGAAAACCAAGATCGCGCGTTTCATGTCTCCGATCTCGTCAGCACGGTCAGTATTGGTCACGTCCGTGTCCAATTTGCCATCAATCAAGTCTTTGATGTTGGCAATGACCTTGTCGAGCGGGCGTGTCATTGTGAGCGCCAGTCTGTATCCGCAAAAGCCTGCAACGACAAAAAATCCGAGCCCAACCGAGAGCATCCAGAATTTCAGATTGTTGAGTGCTGTAAGCGCTTCTTCTTGAGATTTCAGCGCGATCACGGCCCAGCGTGTTCCAAGGAAATCAACCGGGTAACCGACCTGAATAAAATCATCGCCTCTGTAGGTGCTTCCGGTGAATAAAGCTGAGGATCCGGCCAGTGCGGTTTCCGTGGCCCGGCTTTCCATGCGCGTGTTCAGAATATCGTTTTTTGAAGTAAAGCGGGTATCATTGCGCAAACGGTGGTCAGCGCCAACAATCAGCGTTTCTCCCGTTTCTCCAAGGCCAACGGACCGGTTCATCAAGGCATTGATGGCGTCGATTGGCATCTGGAAAACCAATGCACCAATGATTTCCCCGTCATTCTCGACGGCCGTTGAAATAAAGCTGGCCGGCGCGTCATTGCTGGGGGCATAAGGCTTGAAATCAAAAAAAGGGGGCGGTATCAGGTCCTGACTCAATCGCCGCACGAAAGGCTTGGCCGAGATCCGTTTGGGCCCATTGTCCGCCGCGCAAGAAGTTTGTGGCGAAATCCTCCTCCTTGAACACGGAGTAAATGAGGTTCCCGGCCTTATCGAACAGGAAGATGTCGTAGTACCCGTTCTCGGTAAGCAATTCGCGGAACCAAGGATGGTAGTCTTCATGGTTTAGGTCATAGACCGTTCCCGTGTCTGCACTGTTGAGCAAGTGCTTTTCGCCAAGCGGATTTGGATTATCCTGAATATAGGCTTTCTTCAGAATACCTGTCTTGTCGCCGTCCAACTCTTCCCATGCCTTGGAGAAACTCTCGATTGCCTCTGCCGTTAAGGGAAGCGTGCTGACCAGCTGAAGGTCCTTGCGAATACTCTCAAGGTAGTCGTTTAGTTCGGTTACCCGGCTTTCCGCAATCGTTTGTAGCCGTTCTTCAGCTTGGTGATTGAGTTCCCGTGCTGCAGACATGTAGCTGCTGGCGCCCACACCCACGCCAACAATCAGGGCAAATCCCAGAATTGCTGCAGGTATTTTATATCCGATTGATAAGCGGTTCCACATAAAATCCTCCAAAGAAAGTCTTCGGAAGATGTGCTTTGGATCGTTAATGCAATCCTAAAAACAAGTATAAATCGCACTATTACAAAATATAAAAAATATAAATACACATTATAAGCAATTATACTTAGTTTTATATTTTGCAATATTTGTCTTGGTGAATTTAATCAGTGTTTTATTGAGCCTTGCGATAGACGGATATGTTCTTGAAAGAAGCAACATCGACAAGATGGACAGTTTGCGTGACGGTCAAAGTTGCGCCGTTATCAGACAATTCGCGTTCGGCCTTCATGATGGTCAAATGGCCGCGTCGGGCCTCTGAAACCAGCTTGTGATCACCTTCAAAAACAAGCCGCATGGCGTCCACAAGGCCGCTCTTGCCCAGCTTGACTTCGGGGCCGTCGGGTAGCGCCTCAAACTCGTCGTTGGTGACTTCGCCCTCTTGGCTGACCTGGTTCATGGAGAAGCGGGCCATGCCGAAATTGTCTTCGATTTTCATCGTAGCACTTTTCGGAGGTTCGCCTTGCTCGAAATCACTTTCTTCGGTGTCGAGAATCCAGGTGCCGAGGAAGGGGCCAAGCTTGTCTTCGGTCATGTTTTGTCCGGTTCAGGCAGGTCATAAAAAAAGGCTGCCACCGTCCTAATCGGTGACAGCCTTGAATGCAATTGGGCCGATCAGGCGCTCAGTGCTGCCAGTTCTGCAACGATGGCATCGCCCATCTCAGAAGTTGAAATGATGGCATCGCCCTCTGCTGCAATGTCTTTCGTCCGCAGACCCTTGTCGAGTGCGTTTGCAATGGCCTTGTCCAGCTTGTCGGCTGCTTCGATCAACTCAAATGAGTAACGAAGCGCCATACCGAAGGACGCAATCATGGCGATCGGGTTGGCCGCGCCTGTTCCGGCAATATCCGGAGCAGAGCCGTGCACCGGCTCATAGAGGGCCTTGCGTTTGCCGGTTGACGCATCGGGTGCGCCGAGGGAGGCAGATGGCAGCATGCCGAGCGAGCCTGTCAGCATCGCGGCAACGTCTGACAGCATGTCGCCAAAAAGGTTGTCGGTCACGATGACGTCGAACTGCTTTGGCCAGCGAACCAGCTGCATTCCGCCAGCATCTGCCAGCATGTGCTCGAGTTGAACGTCTTTAAAGCCGTTCTTGTGTGTTTGCGTGACAACCTCGTTCCACAGGACACCGGATTTCATCACGTTGCGTTTTTCCATGGAGCAGACCTTGTTGTCGCGAGTCCGCGCCAGTTCAAAGGCCACCTTGGAGATGCGCTCGATTTCGTATGTCTCGTAAACCTGAGTGTCGACGCCGCGCTTCTGGCCATTGCCGAGATCAGTGATTTCTTTTGGCTCGCCGAAATAGACACCGCCTGTCAGCTCGCGCACGATCAGGATATCGAGACCTTCAATTACGTGCTTTTTCAGAGAGGAAGCGTCGGCCAGCGCCGGGTAGCAGATGGCAGGGCGCAGGTTGGCGAAGAGTTGCATGTCCTTGCGCAAGCGCAAGAGACCCGCTTCTGGACGCACGTCATAAGGAACATCATCCCATTTCGGTCCGCCGACCGCTCCGAAGATCACCGCATCTGCGGCCATGGCGTTGGCCATGTCTTCTTCGGAAATCGCTTGACCATGCGCGTCATAAGCCGACCCGCCGACAAGGCCATCATCGGTGGTGAAGTTGGTGCCGCCATTGGCATTAAACCATGCGATTACCTTTTTCACTTCTTCCATAATTTCCGGCCCAATGCCGTCGCCCGGAAGAAGAAGCAGCTTCTGCTTAGCCATGAAGTTCCATCCCGTTTTGCAAAGAAAATTCTGTGAGGATGGGTTAGCGGTTTGTTGGTGCGCTGACAAGATCAAGCCAGTTGCGAAGAGTTCAAGTTCGAGCGGTGGAAAGGTCAACTGGCAACTGGCTGGGGGCTATGAGAACACGGCCCGCCAAATCAGGTTTAGGGCAAGACCGGTCATAATGATCTTGAAACCGAGGCGGAAGAGAGCTTCGTCCAGTCGTCCGAGCACTTTGGAGCCCGCAAGGGTGCCCAGAAACCCTTTCGCGATCATGCCAGTAATCAAAGGCAGCCACGGAGCAAAGGCAAAGCCAAGCAAGCCAAAGGCAAAAATCTTAAACACATGCATGGTCAAGGCTGTCAGTGCCTGATTTGCCACGAATTGATGGCGCGTCAAGCCGAGGGTGCGAGAGCACCGCGCCACCAATGGGACCGGCTGCACCAAAAAACATCGATAGGAATGTAGAGATAAATCCGGCTATTCCCATTGCCTTGCGGGCAGCTTTTTGAAACCGGGGTGCCTTGCCCCAAACGGTCCAAAGCACAAAGAGGCCAATGCCGGCTTTTAGCAGGGTCTCGGGCAATTGAATTGCAATTGCGCCGCCAGCCAAAGCCCCCAAAATGGCACCGCCTGCAAACCAGAGGGCGATCATCCAGTCAACATGTCGAATTTGCACGAGGGCGCGCCCGGCATTGGATCCAATCTGGACTACCCCATGGACTGGCACTAGGGCAGCCGTTGGCATGACCGAGGCCATAATGGTGATCAGTGCGATGCCGCCGCCCAATCCCAGCGCTGCTGTCAAGGCTGATGTGAAGAAACTGGGGACCAATAAAATAAGGGCAAAGAGGGGTTCAAAGCCACCAGGTAGCAGGCCGGATGCAAGGTCCATCATCGCGGGCAATCAAGACCACCGCTCGCGGGCATAGGTCAGCGCTTCCTTGACATCCAGAGACCGCGTGGAGTTTCCACTTCGCACGTAAAAGACTGTCTTATTGCCATCGGTTAGATAAACCGCTCTTGGTGCCGGTCGCACAATGACCATGGCGACGTCTTTTTCGCCGACTTGCGTGAAAACCGTGTGGATGTAGGGGCTGAGGTCCCCGCCAAGCATTTTTGTAACAATGTCGACAATTGTGCGTTCAAATGCATCAAGGGTGGGTTGTCGCAAGGTTGATAGGTCCTTGTCGAGGCCCAACGGGGTACCATCATCGTCGACACCGATCAGAAGATAGCCGCCTTGTGCGTTGAAGAAACCGGACACGGTTTTGGCAATGACTTTTTCAAGGCCGCGATTGATCCGGTTTTCCTTCACATCCCATCGAACTGTCGATTTGAATTCGACGCGCGAGGTCTCGCCGCCTTTGATGATGTCGGGGATAAGCGCGGTCTGTTCTTCGCGCAAGGACTGGTAAGCCTTTGTCGCTGTGACGTAGTTTCGGGTGAACAGGCCGAACGTAAATCCGACAACCGCGCCAACAAGGGCAAATGCAATGGCAATGTCGAAATGTCGTGGCAGGACCAGCAACCACAAGCGGGCTTCCAGAAATTCAATCAGGCTGGGTGCGGTTTCGGAAAATCGGGAGAGCTCCCACCACACCACAATCAGGTTCAACGGGTGGATGATCAAGACGCCGACAACGGCCCCCATGACCAGATAGGCAGCCAACATAGAGGCAGAGTTTTGAAAGGTCTTCAGCATTGAGATCATTTCGATAAAAGAAAAAGGCCGGTGTGCACCGGCCTTTGGATTGTTTATGCAGCAGTTGGCAGGGCCGTTTCGACCAGACGTACCCAATAGGAACATCCAACCGGGATCAGCTCGTCATTGAAGTCGTATTGCGGGTGGTGCAATCCGGCGCTGTCACCATTTCCGACAAAGATGAAAGCACCCGGGCGCTCTTCCAGCATGTAGGAGAAGTCCTCGCCGCCCATCATCGGGTCGATGTTGGTGTTGACCTTACCAACGCCTGCAATTTCTTCGGCAATGCCAACGGCAAAGTCGGTTTGATCATCATGGTTGACTGTAACCGGATACCCGCGGCGGAAATGGAAATCTGCTGTGGCGCCAAAAGCCTCACAGATTGAGGTGGTGATGGCCTTCATGCGCTCTTCAGCCTGATCACGCACGTCGGCATCAAGGGTTCTGACCGTTCCGCGCAGAACCACTTCCTGCGGAATGACATTGAACGCGTTGCCGCCATTAAAAGTGGTGACGGACACCACGACTGACTTCAGCGGATCAGCGTTTCGGCTGGCAATGGTTTGCAGAGCTTGGACTAGCTGACTGCCAACAACGATGGGGTCAATCGTTTCATGCGGCTTGGCCGCGTGCCCGCCGCGCCCGGTGATGGTGATACGGAATTCGTCTGTTGCGGCCATGATGCCGCCCTTGCGGATGGCAAACTCGCCAACCGGAAGGCCCGGGAAGTTATGCATGCCGTAGACTTCTTCAATTGGCCAACGGGTCATTAGACCGTCATCGATCATGGCTTTTGCACCCGCCCCACCTTCTTCAGCTGGCTGGAAGATCACGATAACTGTGCCATCGAAATTGCGGGTTTCGGCCAGATATTTGGCCGCGCCCAGAAGCATTGCGGTGTGACCATCATGGCCACAAGCGTGCATTTTGCCGTCAATTTTCGAGGCGTAGGGTTTGCCGGTCTGCTCTTCTATCGGCAGGGCGTCCATGTCAGCGCGTAGGCCAATTGTTTTGCCTGCGCCGCCGTTGCGGCCCTTGATGACGCCAACTACGCCAGTTTTGCCGAGCCCTGTCGCGATTTCATCCACGCCGAAGCTTTCCAGAAGTTCGGCCACCTTTTGACCCGTGCGGACGGTTTCATAGAGGATTTCCGGGTTTTCATGGAAATCCCGACGCCACGCGGTGATTTCATCACTCATGTCGGCAAGGCGGTTCACAATGGGCATACTCTGCTCCCTGAAACAGTATTTCTGGAGTGCTTGCTGGCGAAAACACGCCCGGCAGCGAAAACTGGAAGACACAACTCATGCAGCAAGTTGGCCATGCTGTGCAAGCCTATTGCGCGGTGATATCGGTCTTCAATTCAAACACGCTGGATCGTTTCATCTCCAAATCCTCAAGATCCCCGACGATAGGAACCTCGTAGGTCGCAAGATGCTCCAGTCGATTTTTTGGCAAATAGGACCGGCCAGGATCACCGACAAGGACCCTTGTTCCCTTTGCCAAGCTGCGATCAAGGAATTTGAGAACCTTGGCCGCCATGTCCTGATCGTAAAAAACATCGCCGCAAAAAAGAACATTCACCTCCTGCGGGACTTTGTCGGTGATGTCGGCTTGAACGACCTCCAGAGTGACCTCATTTAGCTGCGCATTGAGCTTAGTTGCTGTAATTGCAAATGGGTCAATGTCGATCGCCGTGCAATGACTTGCTCCTGCCTTCATGGCGGCAATGCCAACCAATCCTGAACCGCAGGCAAAGTCTATCACTGTCTTGCCCAGAAACTCGGATTCATGATCGAGAATGTAACGTCCGAGCGCCTGTCCGCCCGCCCATGCAAAGGCCCAGAATGGGGGCGGTAGCCCCAGATCACCCAGTTCATCTTCAGTCTTTTGCCACAAGGACATTGCTTCATCGGCAAGGTGAAGCTGAATTTCTGGCACATGAGGCACGGGCTTCACCATGGTTTCTGCCCGGATGAAGCCCTTCTTGTCGGAAATCGCCACACTGGTCTCAGACGGGTTCTTTGAACCCGGCCATTTGGCAAACCAGATCCCATTCTTCCTTTTTCACCGGCTGCACCGATAGGCGCATCGAGGTTACCAGTGACATGTCGGCAAGGCGGGGCTCGCCCTTCACATCGGCAAGTGTCACGGGTTTGGGCACATCGCAAACAGCCTTGAAGTCGACGCATTCCCAGCGCGGGTCATCGGTTGTGCTGTCCGGATGGATTTCGCTGCACACCTCAACAATGCCGACAATCTCCTTGCCGATATTGGAATGGTAGAAGAACGCCTTATCGCCAATTTCCATCGCTCGCATGTTGTTGCGCGCTTGATAGTTGCGAATGCCGTCCCATTCTTCGCCAGCTTCGCCTTTGGCCTTCTGCTGTTCCCAGGACCATTTGTCCGGCTCGGATTTGATCAACCAGTATTGCACTTAGTTTGCCTCCGGGTTCTTGATCAGCCACTTCCACGGGCGAATATCAACGTTCTCAAAAAGGCCTGCCTTGGCATAGGGGTCGTTCTCAGCAATAACCGCTGCTTCATCGCGAGATGCGGCCTCAACAATGACAAGAGAGCCAGATGGTTTCTCATCCTCACCCAAAAAGGGGCCAGCGCCCTTCAGTTTGTCACCAAGGCTTTCCAAATACTCAAGATGGGCCGGACGATTGTCCATGCGGATTTGCAAGGCGTCGGCCTTGTCTGTGCAGATGAGAGCGTAAAGCAAGAAATCTCCTCCAGAGTATCAGGTGGCGGAATGCCGTTTGGCTTTTGTTATTCGGACCGCAGTGGACGTGCCATCAAGTTGGAAAGGGCATCGTCTACCGATATATCCTTGTCAATCATTCCGGCAACGGTTTTGCAAATTGGCAGATCAATGCCGAGCTTGTCGCTAAGGTCGACGGCAATGCGCGCCGAATGCGCTCCTTCCGCCAGTTTGGTTCCATTTGCGATGAGATCTCGGGCGGGCGTGCCTTGTCCCAACTTGATCCCGAAGCTGAAATTGCGGGACTGGGTGCTGGAACAGGTCAAGACAAGATCGCCGAGGCCGGACAGCCCGGTCATGGTTTCAGGACGTGCGCCCATGGCTGCCCCAAGCCGAGAGAGTTCGGCGAATCCGCGGGCCGTCAAAGCGGCCAGTGCGCTGGCTCCAAGTTTGCGACCAACAACGGCCCCGCAGGCAATGGCAAGCACGTTTTTAAGGGCACCGCCAATCTGGACACCGGTCAGGTCATCAGAAGCGTAAGGCCGGAAAGACGGCGAGGCGAGAGCTTCGCAGAACGAACTTGCCGCGTCCATTTCATTGGCTGCAACTGTGACTGCGGTCGGAAGGCCTTTTGCGACGTCATCGGCAAAGCTCGGGCCGGATAACATGCCGATGGTGGCGGCAGGCAGGACCTCGGAAACCACTTGTGAGAGCAACTTTCCGCTCGAGCGTTCAATGCCTTTGGCGCAGAGGATTATCGGCGTTCTGCCAACCTTGTGGTCTGCTAACAGGGTGCATATTGCGCGTGTAGACTGGGCGGGCGTGACGGCCAGAATGAGATCACACGCAGCAACCTGACTGATATCTGTTGTCGCATTTAGGTCTTCGTCGAAGGTGATGCCGGGCAGATATTTTGCGTTGATATTGCGCGAGCGCATCTGGGAAACGGCATTTGCATCGCGGCCCCACAGGACTACATTGTTACCGGCTCTTGCTGCGGTCAGTGCAAGCGCGGTTCCCCAGGCTCCAGCTCCCAGAACGCCAATGCCTTGAATGTCTGTCATGACAAGGATCCTGCAAAGTGTTTGCGAAGCTCGGCGAGAGGTGCGTCAAACCCGGCGTAGAAGGTTCCCGGTTCTTGGCATTCGGAGCTAAAAAGATCAATCCAGAATAAGTGAAAGCGGATCGGGTCCCCACCGATACTAGGTGTCATTTCGAAATGCTCCCACGCTTCCTTTGGGCGATTGGCGATAACAGCATGGAACATGCAGCGTCTGTGGCACCCGGCCATTTGGCGTTGCTCGCCTTCCAAATCGACCTCGCCCTTGGTGATGTAGTCTTCCTGAAAGAACGGGGTGAGGGCAAAAGCCGGATTGAGCCCGGTTTCTTCAAAAAACTCGCGCCGGGCACCGATCAAATAGCTTTCGCCCGGATCAATCGTGCCACCGGGAACCTGAAGGCCGATCTCCGGGTGGTCGGGCTCGGAAAAGACCAGAAGATGGCTGCCGCATGTCAGATAGACATAGGCCTTGTGGATGATTTTCAATTGAAAATTCCTCAAAAAATCAGACTTTAGCGCCCTTCTTCCCTGACCCGAGAACGCCACTGTTGGTGCTGTCTAACGGCCAGCGTGGGCGGGGCGACAGGCCCATGTCGTCAACCGGCCCCAATTGCAGGCGCTCCAATCCGGCCCAGGCAATCATGGCGGCGTTGTCCGTACACAAGGAAAGTGGCGGAGCTATGAAACGTGCTCCCGCGTCGTCTGTTGTTTGAAGCAACGCTGCGCGGATTTCCTGATTGGCTGCTACCCCACCTGCCACCACAAGAACCGGAGGCGTGTTGATGTGACGCTCTTTAAAGAGGTTCAACGCGCGTTTTGTTCTGGCTGAGAGCACATCGGACACGGCCGTTTGAAAGCCGGCGCACAAGTCGGCGATGGTTTGATCGTCAACGGGTTCCAGTTTCTTGGCTTGGGTGCGGACGGCGGTTTTTAGTCCGGCAAAGGACATGTCGAGACTGGGGCGATCCAGCAAGGGCCGAGGCAGGGCGAAACGCTTTCGATCGCCGGATTTTGCCTGCCGTTCCACGTTTGGGCCTCCCGGATAAGGCAGGCCAAGCAGTTTGGCTGTCTTGTCGAAAGCTTCTCCGATGGCATCGTCAATCGTTGTGCCGAGGCGCTCGTAATCACCTACACCGCGCACAAGCAAAAACTGGCTGTGTCCGCCGGACACAAGCAGCAAGAGGAACGGGAACTCCACATCATCGGTCAAGCGTGCTGTCAGCGCATGGCCTTCCAGATGGTTGACGCCAATGATTGGCTTGCCTGCGGCCATGGCAATGGCTTTTGCGGTCATGAAGCCGACAATGACTCCGCCGATCAGACCTGGGCCTGCGGTGGCTGCAACTGCGTCAATATCATCCCAGCCACATCTGGCCTCATCCATCGCCTCCTTGACGATGTGGTCCAGAATTTCGATATGAGCTCTGGCAGCAATTTCGGGCACCACACCGCCAAAGGCGCAGTGTTCGTCAATCTGCGAGCGAATGACATTCGACAAGACGGCTTTCTCGGACGGGCCACGGACAACAGCTGCTGCGGTTTCGTCACAACTGGTCTCAATGCCCAAAACGGTGAACTGGTTTCCGGTTCCTGGATCGGTTGAAGTCATGGGCTCGCTAAGTTGGTCCTTGGAATAAGTGATTGGCATTTCATTTGCCGGGAGCAGATGAAGTGGTTAGACATGCCACAGGTTCGACGTAACATCGGGATGAATTACCTTGCAATCAACTCTTTTGCGAATTGGAACACGCGGCAGTCAACTCGCACTCGCGCAGGCACATGAAACCAGAGATCGTTTGATGGCAGCTCACGGTTTGCCGGAAGACGCATTTGAGATTGTTGTGGTCAAGACATCCGGTGATCAGATACAGGATCGTCCGCTTTCCGAAGTTGGTGGCAAAGGCCTTTTCACCAAGGAAATTGAGGACATGCTTCTGGATGGGTCTCTCGATCTGGCCGTGCACTCCTCCAAAGACATGCCAACCGTTCTACCCGCAGGTTTGGACATCACTGCGTTTTTGCCGCGTGAAGATGTTCGCGATGCGTTTATTTCGCCAAAAGCCAAAACCTTGCGCGACTTGCCGCATGGCGCAGTTGTTGGGTCCAGCTCGCTGCGCCGTCAGGCGATGGTCAAACGCCTGCGACCAGATATTGACGTTGTGATGTATCGCGGCAATGTGCAAACCCGGCTCAGAAAATTGGATGAGGGTGTCGTCGATGCAACCTTGCTTGCCCATGCCGGTCTGAAGCGTCTTGGTCTTGGCGATGTCGTCACCAGCGTCATTGAAGCGGATGATTTTGTGCCAGCGGTTGGGCAAGGAGCCATTTGCCTTGAAAGCCGTCTGGATGATGAGAAAACCAACGGTTTGCTGAGTGCAATCAATGATCCTGAAACCCGTGTCCGCCTCGAAGCTGAACGCGCGTTTTTGGGCGTTCTTGATGGGACGTGCAGAACGCCGATTGGCGGACTTGCAACTGTCGACGGCGATACGCTTACCCTGAAAGGCGTTATTTTGAAGCCAGACGGATCGCAAATGCATGAAGTCGAGCACTCAGGATCGGTTCAGGACGCAGAGGCCATTGGCCTTGCTGCAGGTGAAGAGCTAAAATCCAAGGCTGGACCCAACTTTCTGACGAGTTAGAGCTCGCTGGCGCATGAAATTTCTGGTCACACGCCCCTTGCCGGATTGCCACCGAACGGCTGCGAAACTGCGGGCGTTCGGGCATGAGGCGGTTGAAGAGCCGATGCTCACGCTGCGTGTGACCCTGCCGACCGATTTGCCCGCCAAGGATTACAGCGGAGTTGTCGTTACCAGTGCGCGGGTTGCCGATGTTCTTACAGTTTCACCAATTGCAGAGCGGTTGAAACATCTGCCGGTCTTTGCAGTCGGGGACCGCTCCGCGCACGCGATGCAAGAAGCGGGGTGGCAGGATGTTCGTTCAGCCCAAGGGGCTGTTGATGATCTCGAACGCTTGATACTGGATCATAAGCCCGTCGGTCCTTTGCTTTATCTCGCAGCGCGGGATCGCGCCGGGGGTCTGGAAAATGTCCTCGGTAAGGCGGGCCTTTCCTGTGATCTGGTTGAAGCCTACGCGATGGAGCCTGTTGCATGCCTGTCGGCCCGGGTCGCAGACGACATCAAGGCAGGGCGTTATGATGGCGTGCTGATTTACTCGGCAAGAACAGGCGAAACGTTTCTGAAAGCAGCACAAATGACAGGTGTTGCAGATGCCCTGCGTGATGTTCCCGTTTATGCCATTTCACAATCTGCGGGACATTCACTCGAAGGTTGGACTTGTGTGATCGCACCTGCAGTGCCAACTGAAGAAGCGTTGCTCAATATTGCCTTAAATCCACATTAGGCCATTGAAGGGTAGCGGCTTGTTACCGCAGCGCATAAAAGAATTTGCATCGTCTGTTTCGCTTGGTAAGCGAATGTATATAGTAGCCCGTGTCGGGTAGGTCTGGAGGAAGACAGATGACATCGGATAAAGACACTTCGAAAAAACCGGGATCGTCTGCGGGATCGGAGTCAAATAAGTCGTCCGGACCTGAAAAAGACACTAGTGCCACGGCCAAGCCAACACCTGCAGCAGCAGGTGGCGGGAAAAAACGCCCGGTTACAATTGATTTGAAGCCCGAGAAAGTTGAGGCGAAGTCGGCAGAAGCAAAGCCCGAGGGCGCTGTAAAGACCACACCTTCCGTTGGAAAAGCCAACGAGCAAAAGCCAGATGCCAAAGCCAGCCAAGCAGCTAAGTCGGGCGCAGCATCAGAATCGAAGGGCTCAGACGAGACACCTGAAAAAGATGCGGCCAAGGATGTAGTGAAGAAGGATGAGGCAAAGGCCGATCCCAAAGCAGCCTCTGCAGAGAAATCGGCTGCTACGTCCAGCACCGCAAAGCCAACTGATGCCAAGTCGGAGCAGATGACCGGTCCGTCACTGTCCTCATCCACGTCTTCGACTTCCAGTTTTTCTGGAAAGCAGGAGCCTGCTCCCGCCAAAACAGGTGTGGGAGTTGGCGGTCTACTGGCTGCTGCTGTGGTTGGAGGCTGGGTGTCACTTGGCGGCGCTTACTTGCTCCTCAACAACGGCCTGTTGCCGCTCCAGCCCGCGAACCAACAAGCAACTGCTGAGGATGCTGGCGACGAGAGCAGTGCGACTGAGGCGCTGATTGCGGACCTGCAAAGCAAAGTCAGCGAAATTTCGCAGATAGTCAGCGACAGCAATCCATCGGATTTGATTACTGTGCTAAATGGCCGTCTGGCCGAGCTTGAAAAGACAGCCGGTGACGCAGTTCAGCAAGCAGGGGAGGATTTTGGTCCGGCAATTGAGGATCTGAAAGCGTCCCTTGAAACCCTGAAAACCGAGGTTGCCGAACGCGGTGCGGTTGTTGTCGATGACGCTGAAAATGCGATCGACACGGCAATCATCGACCCGCTTAAAGAACAGATCGAGAGCTTGTCCAAAGCGGTTGAGGACCTCAAGGGTCAATCAAGTGACGACGCAGGTGCCGCGGATGTACTGAAGGTGGAAATCAACGCGCTTTCAGAAAAGCTTGCAACTGCAGAAGGGAAGCTTGACGAGGTGTCTGGTCAGTTTTCGACCCAGCTCACAAAGGTAAATGACCGTCTGCAAAATGCTGAGACCACCGCGAAGGCCGCGCAAACAGCAGTTTCAACGTCTGACACGTCGCTCAAGACCCTTGCCGACAGTCAGGCGAGGGCTGCAGAAACACTGTCCAGTCTGTCTTCTGATATCGAAAGCGTTGGCAAGGCGAGCAATGCTGCTCAGGAAGCTCTACGAGGCGAGCTGTCGGCCCTGTCAGATCGGTTGGCTGCAGTGGAAGCAACCATGGGAGACGCGACAGCACGGGAGCTGGCGGCACGGGCGCTTTCCGTTTCGGCGCTGAAATCGGCCGTTGATTCCGGTCGGCCCTATGAGACAGAACTTGCAGCGGTCAAGGCCGGGCTTTCCGCTGATACGGATGTGGCTGCGCTCGAAGCACATGCCAAGACCGGAGTTGCCCCCACTTCTGTTCTCATCGCCGAGTTTCCAGCTGTTGCCAGACAAATCCATGGCTCATTCGGCAAGGCAAAGCCTGAAGAAGATGTGCTTGATAGTCTTTGGTCCAGTGCGCGCTCCATTGTGAGCGTTCGCGGGCCGGGAGATGTCAGCGGAAGCGGACCTGATGCGGCGCTGCGGCGGATGGAAAACGCGGTGGCAAAGGGAAACCTTTCCGCTGCCATTGACGCGTTCGGTGAATTGCCGGAAAGCGCACAGGCTGTTGGCGCAGGCTGGGTGGAGCGGGCGAAAGCCCGGGTGCAAATTGATGCGTTGACCGATAAGGCGTCTCAGGACGTTTTGGCGGGTCTTGCGCGCAAAGACAGTTGATGAAACCGGCTCGGGCCCTGGTCTGAGCAATCGGGATACCACAAGACCGGCAGAAGGCCGGCACGACAATCGGGAGCGACCTGCATGATCCGCGTCCTTGTATTTTTTGCCCTCCTGTTTGCGGTGGCGCTTGGCGCTGCCAGGATGGCGGACTTGCCCGGCGTAGTTTCCATCAGCTGGGATGGTTATGTTTGGGAGCAGCCTCCGGTCGTAGTGGCCGTTGTTCTGGCATCGCTTCTGGCGGCTTTCCTGTTTGTCGTTTGGGTGATCCGGGTCATTCTCAACTCACCCAAAATTGCAACACGGTTCTTTCGTCAACGGCGCAAGGACAAGGGGTATCAGTCCCTGTCGCAAGGTTTGATCGCGCTGGGCACGGGCAATGCAAAGCTGGCCCGCCGTCATGCTCTGGATGCGGACAAGTTCTTCTCTGATGAACCGGCGACCAAACTTCTTCTGGCACAAACTGCGCAACTGGCGGGCAAGGACGAAGAAGCCCGCAAGCGTTTTGAAGACATGCTGGCTGATCCGCAGACACGGTCCCTCGGCCTGCATGGCCTCTTTATTGAGGCTGAAAAACAAGGTGAGCCGGCTGCAGCCCGTCATTATGCAGAAGAAGCTGTCAAGGCCGTGCCGGGTCTTGAGTGGGCGGGCAATGCAGTGCTTGGCTATCAGGCGGTTGCAAGCGATTGGGAACAGGCGCTGCAAAGTCTTGAACGCAATTATTCTGCCAAACTTCTGGACAAAAAGTCCTACCGCCGCCAGCGGGCCGTGATTTTGACCGCGCATGCCCGGCAGCTCGAAGATCAGGATCCTGACAAGGCTTTCGCAAACGCAAAGGAAGCTCATGGTCTGGCGCAAAACCTTGTTCCGGCCGCGACAATCGCTGCGCGTTTGGCGACCCGCCGCGGGGATATCCGCAAGGCATCCAAGATGCTGGAGACCACATGGCGGCTGGCCCCGCATCCAGAGCTTGCTGATGCCTATGCACATGTCCGGTCCGGGGATTCTGCAATTGACCGTTTGAAGCGTGTAAAGGCTCTGGCCGGTCAACGCACGAATACGGCTGTAGGAGCCTTGGCGATTGCCCGGGCGGCCATGGAAGCGCGCGAGTTTGACGAAGCCCGCGAACAAATGAAAAAAGTTCTTCGGTCCGAGCCCACACGTGGTGCGTTCATGATGATGGCCGAGGTGGAAGAACTGGAACATGGTAATCGTGGCCGCATGCGCGAATGGCTTGCCAAGGCGGTCAATGCGCCGCTGGACAAGGCATGGATTGCAGATGGCGTGGTGCAGGCTGAATGGGCCGCCGTCTCTCCGGTAACGGGCCAACTGGATGCCTTTGAATGGGCAACGCCAAACAATGTCGAGCGTGAAACACAGGTGATCGAAGACAGCTTGTTTGAAGCGCCGCAGATCATGGCCCAACCAGCGCCGACTGCTGAGCTTGGGGACGATATAGTGGACGTCGATCCGGCTGAAAACGCCAAGGTGGTGAACCCGCCGCAGGAACCAAAAGAGCCGTCAAAAGCTGAGTCCAGTGTTTCGGAAGCAGAATCCAAACCAGAAACGGATACCTCATCTGCCTCCGAACCGACCAAGGACGCGGAAGCAGCGGCAGAACCGGCTGCGGACAAGACGCCTCCAGCAACCGTTGTTCCTGAGCGAACAGGTCTGGAAGGAACGATCGATGATGCGGCGATCTCTCCAAAACTGAAAGATCTTCCAGATGCGCCTGCAGAAGCTCACGCTCCGAAAGCTGCCGAAACTCCACCAGAGGCCACATCCACACCCGCTGATGACAAAGCGGACACAAGTTCATCTTCAAGTGAAGCCGCTCCGGAGAAGGCTGACGCTGCCAAGACTGCTGAAGCCTCCAAGGCAGAGGCCGATGTGAAGGTGGAAAGTGCCGACACTCCGTCAAAGGACGGCAATGGCGAGGCGGAAAAGGACCTGAAAAAACCGATTGAGTTTGCGTTTGACCGGATGCCGGATGATCCGGGTCCAGAGGATGATGACGAACCGAAAAAGGCAACGCGCCCAAGGTTCTTCAACTAGCCGAGTGAGAGGAGAACCCTCCCGTATACTATCTGGATTTTCGGGCTGAAACGCTCTTGCATCTTTTGAAGCGCTCCGTTATCAACCGCTTCAATCATGATCCGGCTGCGGATCTGGCGCTTTCGCGCCCGGACAGTATACTTGTCCCAAGCCGCTTTAGCTCAGTTGGTAGAGCACATCATTCGTAATGATGGGGTCACGTGTTCGAGTCACGTAAGCGGCACCATATTCTGGCGCTACCGCCCTTCGGGCTGCTTGAGCGCAGTTCTCCCTCTAGTTCGATAGACCAAATCTACCGTCTGAATGTGTTTCTATTAGAGAGAGTCTACAAACGCTCTAATTCCATTAAGTAGCATTTGAACGGATAGAATAACCAAGATCATTCCCATCAGGCGTTCGAGCGCGTTTGACATTTTGGGTCCCAGGTAACCCAAGATAAAAGGTGATGCGATCAGTATAATTGATGTGAAGCCCCATGCGCCAAAAAGTGCGATCGCAGATTGTGTGGTATTGCCGGGATTGCTTGAACTGCATAAGCAGAAGCACTGCTATCACAGAAGGTCCGGCAACCAATGGCATGGCTAATGGCACAATAAAAGGCTCATCCATTGCCTCTGGTGCATCAGCGATTTTGACTGCTGGAAAGATCATTTTCAAGGAAATCATAAATAGCAGGACTCCACCTGCAATACTGAGTGCGTATTGAGTGAGCCCCAGATAGCTGAGTATCTTTTCTCCCGCTATGAGAAAGCCAATTAGAAATACTAAAGCAAATACAAGCTCGCGAAATATTATCCAGGCTCGGCGTTTTTTTGTATGGGCTGACAAGATGCTGTTAAATACAAGTGCATTCCCGAAAGGGTCAAGAATGAGTATTAGGATCGTTGCAGTTTTTACTACTTCTTGCCAGTCCATTTGAATTCTCTCAGATATATGAAAGAATACCCTATTCTTTGTTTATTGATTTTGGAAATATATATTTTGGATATTCCGTAGAGTTAGAATGTTTTTGTTTCCTGCGGATTGAGCGAAGATTCCCAATAGATTTTCATGTATGGTCAAATATCTTGTGATTGATTGCCTATTAACATCCGTGGACAGCGTAGTCGAAACAAAAGCGACGCGGTTGTCGGTTTCAGAATGACACGATCGAAGCCGCTTCGTTGAGAACGCGGGAAAGACACACGTTCTCTCTTTGTGACTTAGTGTTTTGACATCCTAAAGCGCATAGTGGCTGTAAAGCCGCTCTGCGTGCCATGCGACGTGGTCGCGGGCGAAGGTGGCGACGAAGTAGTAGGAATGGTCGTAGCCTTCCTGCATGCGCATGACCGACGGCGTGCGGGTCTCTGCCAGGGCTGCGGAGAAGGCCTCCGGCTTTAGAAGATCCAGGAACTGGTCGCTCGCCCCCTGATCAATCAGGATATCGCTGTGCCAGCCCTTTTCCTTCAAGAGAAACGTGGCGTCATGCCCTGCCCAGGCAGCTTCATCAGAGCCGAGATAAGCGCCCAGTTGCTTGCGCCCCCAGTCGCTAGCTGCCGGATTGACAATAGGCGCAAAGGCCGACACCGACTGATATCGATCCGGATTGGAAAGCGCGATGGTCAAGGCCCCGTGACCGCCCATGGAATGGCCGGTGATGCCGTGCTGGCCAGACAGCGGCAGCTTTTCAACCAGAAGACCCCGCAACTCCGTGACAATGTAGTCATACATCTTAAAGTGCCTGGCCCACGGCTCCTTCGTGGCGTTGACATAAAAGCCCGCGCCCTGTCCCAGATCATAGGCCTCGTCATCGGCAACACCCTCGCCCCGCGGGCTGGTGTCGGGGAACACAACAGCCAGACCGAACTCCGCTGCATGCGCCTGAAGCCCCGCCTTGGTCATGGCGTTCTCGTGGGTGCAGGTCAGGCCGGACAGATACCAAAGGCAGGGAACCGGACCGTCCTTGGCCTGCGGCGGCAGATAGACCGCAAAGGTCATGTCACAAGCGCAGGCCTCCGAGGTGTGCCGGTAGACCGACTGAACACCTTCAAAGCAGCGGTTTTCGGACAGAAGCTCCATCACATCCCGTCCTTAATAGACCACAACGGAGCGGATCGATTCACCGGAATGCATCAGGTCAAACGCCTTGTTGATATCGTCCAGACCCATGGTGTGGGTGATCATCGGATCAATCTCGATCTTGCCGTCCATGTACCAGTCGACAATCTTCGGCACATCCGTGCGCCCACGCGCCCCGCCAAAGGCCGTGCCGCGCCATGAGCGGCCCGTGACCAGCTGGAACGGACGGGTGGAAATCTCGGCCCCTGCCGGAGCAACGCCGATGATGATGCTCTCGCCCCAGCCCTTGTGCGCGCTTTCCAGCGCCGTGCGCATGACATTCACATTGCCCGTGGCATCAAATGTGTAGTCGGCCCCGCCCTTGGTCAGATCCACCAGATGGGCCACCAGATCGCCGTCCACCTCTGTCGGGTTGACGAAGTCGGTCATCCCAAAGCGGGTTGCCATTTCAACCTTGGCCGGGTTCAGGTCAACGCCGACAATCTGGTCCGCACCCGCCAAACGCAGGCCCTGAATGACATTGAGGCCAATGCCGCCCAAACCAAAGACAATCGCCCGTGAGCCGATTTCCACCTTGGCGGTGTTGATGACAGCGCCAATGCCCGTGGTCACGCCGCAGCCGATGTAGCAGACCTTATCAAAAGGCGCGTCCGGGTTGATCTTGGCCAGTGCGATTTCCGGCACCACCGTGTGGTTGGCGAAGGTGGAACAGCCCATGTAGTGCAGGATCGGATCACCATCGAGCGTTGAAAAGCGCGATGAGCCGTCCGGCATCAGGCCTTGGCCCTGTGTTGCCCGGATTTGCTGGCAGAGGTTGGTCTTGGGATTGAGGCAGTATTCGCATGTCCGGCATTCCGGCGTATAGAGCGGGATGACATGATCACCCGGCTTCAACGTGGTCACGCCTGGCCCGACTTCCACAACAACGCCTGCGCCCTCATGGCCCAAAATGGCTGGAAAAAGACCTTCAGGGTCAGCGCCGGACAGGGTGAACTCGTCCGTATGACAAATCCCGGTCGCCTTCACTTCAACCAGAACCTCAAACGCCCTCGGACCCTCAAGGTTTACTTCCATAACCTCAAGAGGCTTGCCAGCCCCAACCGCAACAGCTGCTCTCGTCCGCATGAAACTCTCTCCCGTTTGGTTCTTCTTGCCTGCTTGGACGCGGGCTTAATTGTCTGTGACCGACACACTGTGGCGGATATTGAACACGCCTTTGAAAGGTGCCGTAGAGGAGGTCTGATTAAAACCTGATTCTATACCAGAGGATAAGCGTATGAACTCATGATGTCTTTGGGAAAATGATCGGAATGAATACATTGCTGGCAATGACATAATGGCCGTATAAGAGGTTGTAAAAAATAACAATTAAACAAAGACTTTTCTGTCTCAGAGCCCACATTTTCTGCACCCGTATCCGAGATGCCGGCTAGTTTTACGTGTATTGCACGAGGCGCTTGCTTGACCTCTTTGGTGTTTGAGCGCTCAATTGTTCTATCATACGACGTGTTTCGAGCTAGAGCGGGTTGGCCTTTGGGAAAAGTTGCAAAGCTGGAAGTGTTGAGGCGTTTGCTGCCCCTGTTTCTCGCAGTTTTGGGCCTTGTTGGTTTTGTGAGCTTTATGACCCCTGTGACGAGTTCGGCTTGCATTGCTGTTGCGATTGGCATTTATGCCGCTTTGCCTTTGCCGCGCGCCCCGGCAGGTGTCATTCAACCGAACCCAAGTCCGCCCGTTTGGGGCACTGATCTGATCGGATTTCTCGTTGGAGTGCCGTTTCTTGCACTTGCCATGATTGGTTTGTTCATGAGTGAATGGACGGGTGGGCGCTGGATGGTCATCCTGATCATCCCCGGTCTGTTTTGTGTTCCGATCTTTCTGATCGCTGTGCGCCATCGCACCAGCTGGGTCCGGTTTTTCGGCAATGGGTTTGAGTTTGCGGACATGGGGATGAAGACCCGCGTCCGCTATGTTGATCTGCAAAGTGCCAAGATCAGAGAGTGGCAGACGGGCAGTGCTCTGGTGAGGGCCATGCTGTCTCTTGGGTCTTTGACCCGGCGGAAGGTTGCGCTTCTATCGGGCACGGATCACAGCCGTACGCTGGTCTTCACCCGCAAGGACGGAACAGAGTTTGCCGTGTCGTCCGAGGTTATTCCAGATCTGCAACGTATCCTGATTGGTATGGACCGGGCTGGCGTGGACTTGCCGGACGGTTTCGGTGAGCGGGAACGCAAGAAGATCCGCAAGAAGCGTCAACGGCTTTATCGCGGATCATCTGAGACCACTGTGCAAGAGCTCAGCCCACGCGAGCAGGCTTTGAAAATTACAGCGATTTTGGAGCAGGCTAAGTTGGACAAGGCCAAAAGCGAAAACCATCAGCCGTGATGGGTTCGCTTCCACAGCCTACTTGGCTGCAACCCAGTTTGGTTTCCGTTTGTCAAAAAAGGCTGAAATGCCTTCGTGAGCTTCCGGCGTTTCCCATGTGTCGGCCAACTGTTGGATCGTGTCGTCGATCACGTCGTCGGAGATGATCGGGCCAAGGGAGCGGGCGAGTGCCTTTGAGGCTGCGACGGCTGCCGGGGCAGCGCCGAGATAAGGTTTGATTTCCCGCTCTATGGCTTCGTCAAGCTCTGCGGCGAGGACGACCTTGGAAACCAGATCGAGCTCCTTCGCCTCTTCTGCGCCGAAAATCCGCGCCGACATGAAGACGCGCCGCGCCTTGCCTTCGCCCATACGTGCCAAAACATAGGGGCTGATGGTCGCCGGAATGAGGCCGAGGCGGACTTCTGTCAGGCCGAACTTCGCCGTATCGACCGCGACCACCGTGTCGCAGACGCTCATCATGCCCATGCCGCCGCCAAAGGCCAGCCCTTGGACCCGACCGATCAGCGGTTTTTCAAGCTCATTGAGCGCGCGAAGCATCATGGCTAGCTTGCGGGCTTCCGACATGCGAGTCTTGCGATCTGCATGAAACTGTTCGCGCATCCAGCCAAGATCACCGCCGGCGCAAAAACTCTCGCCAGTCCCGGTCAGAACCACGACCCGAATTGTGTCGTCCGCATTGATCTGATCCGCTGCCGCGGTCAATTCGTTGATCATTTGGGCGGACAGGGAATTGTGTTTTTCGGGCCGGTTGAGCGACAAGCTGGCAACGCCGCGGTCGTCAATGGTCAGGGCGATTGTTTCAAAGCTCATGGGTTGTCACTCCGCAATGTTTTTGCAAAGGCGGCGGCACTTTCCAGTTTTTGCAGGTCGAGTCCGGTCTCAAACCCTCTTGATTGCATCAGGTGAGCCACGGCTTCTGTTGCGACATTTCCCTTTGCGCCAGGTGCATAGGGACAGCCACCCAGGCCGCCGATGGCCGTATCGAAGGTGCGAAGACCTTTTTCAAGGCTGACTTCGATATTAGCGAGCGCATTGCCTTTGGTGTCGTGATAGTGACCGGCGAGCTTGTCTGCCGGAACTTCATTCAGGACCGCATCCAACATGCGGGCGATTGTCTCGGGAGTTCCCGCGCCAATCGTATCGCCAAGCGAAATTTCGTAGCACCCAAGCTCAAACAACATCGTAGCTACACGTACGACATCTGCAGGGTCGGTGGGGCCATCATAAGGGCAGTCGGTGACGCAGGAGACGTAGCCGCGCACCGGGATTTCATCGTGCTGAGCCTTTTCCAGCAGCGGTTTGAAGCGTTCAATGCTCTCGTCAATTGAGCAATTGATATTCTTCTTTGAAAAGCCTTCCGAGGCGGAGCCGAAGATCGCGACTTCATCGGTCAAGGCGCGTTTGGCGGCGCTATAGCCTTTGACGTTCGGGGTCAGGACGGCATAGGTCACGGCAGGATGCCGGTAAATGCCTTCCATGACATCCGTGGCGTCGGCCATTTGGGGCACCCATTTCGGACTGACAAAGCTTGTCACTTCAATCTTGCGAAAGCCACAGTCAGACAACTGATCCACCAGTTTGATCTTGTCGTCAGTGGCAACAAAGACCTTCTCGTTTTGCAGGCCATCGCGCGGCCCCATTTCAAAGATTGTGACAAAGTCCGTCATCTTGGGTCAGCTTTCATTCTCGGTAGCAGCACGGGCGCGCAGTTCACGGCGGATCACTTTGCCAGTCGTGGTCATGGGAAGGGCATCAACGAAGGCAACTTCGCGCGGGTATTCGTGAGCTGCCAGTCTTGTTTTGACGAACTTGGCGATCTCATCGCCTAGGTCCGCGCTTGCCTCATGCTCTTGTTTCAAAACGATATAGGCCTTGACGATTTCCGTGCGCTGCGGATCAGGCTTGCCCACCACGCCGGCCATGGCGACTGCTGGATGTTGCAAGAGGCAGTCCTCGATTTCACCTGGCCCGATGCGATAGCCTGAGGACGTGATGACATCATCATCTCGTCCGACAAAGCGGATCCAACCGTCCTTGTCCATCACGCCGGTATCACCGGTCAAAAGCCAGTCGCCTGCGAACTTTTTAGCCGTTGCGTCCTCGTTGTTCCAGTAGCCAAGGAACATGACCGGGTCGGGGCGTTTGACGGCGATGTTTCCTTGCTCGCTTCTGGGGAGTTCGACACCTTTGTCGTCGACAATTGCAAGCGTATGTCCGGGAGCAGCGCGGCCCATGATGCCGGGCCGCCCCTCCATGATCTTCGCGCAGCTGGAAACGATCATGTTGCACTCGGTCTGGCCATAGAACTCATTGATTGTCAGGCCGAAGGTCTTGCGGCCCCAGTCGATCAGTTCCTTGCCGAGGGTTTCACCGCCAGAGGCTACGGACCGGAGGTCCAGCGACCAGCACTCTCGGGGATTGTCCACTTGCCGCATCATCTTCAAAGCGGTTGGTGGCAGGAAGGTGTTTCGGATCTTCTGATCCTGCAGCAGCTGGAAGGCCGCTTCTGCGGTAAATTTCTTGAAACGGCAGGCGACGACAGGAACGCCGAGATAAAGCGCTGGCATCAAGACATCCAGCAAGCCGCCGATCCAGGCCCAGTCCGCCGGGGTCCAGATACGGTCACCCGGTTGGCCGAGAAAGTCGTGGCTCATCTCAACGCCGGGAAGGTGGCCCAGTAACACCCGATGGGCGTGCAGTGCGCCTTTGGGCTGACCAGTGGTCCCGGATGTGTAGATGATAATTGCGGGATCATTTGCGCGGGTTTGCACCGGGGTAAATTCGTTGCTTTGACCCTGCAGTGCGCCGTGCAGGTTTAGAGCGCCCCCCTGCTCGCCATCGGCACACAGAATGGTTGCCAGCTCCGGCAATTTTTCTCGCAAGTGCGCTAGTTTTTTAGCCCCCGCTTTATCCGTTACAACAGCTTTTGCACCTGAGTTTTGTAACCTGTAGAGAAGAGCTTCTTCGCCAAAGAGCGTAAAGAGCGGGATGGAGATTGCGGCTAGCTTCAAAGCCGCAATGTGTGTGATCGCTGTTTCGGGGCGCTGTGGCATCAAGACAGCGACGCGGTCTCCTGCATTTACACCTTGGCTTTTGAGGAGGTTCGCCAACCGGTTGGATTGGTCACGCAAGTCGCCATAGGTGAAACGGGAAACCGGGCCATCTTCTTCGGCATACGCCAGCGCTTCCCGGTCCGGGTCTTTTGTCGCCCAGTCATCACAAATGGCCGCCCCGATGTTGAAGTGCTCGGGGATCGACCACTTGAACCGCTTGGTCAGGTCTTCATAGCTTCCGGCGTCAGGAAGCAGTCTCATTGCTTGCCTCCAGCGCCAGAAGAACTGTTCCATCCAGAACCTGTTCGCCCGCATCCGCCATGACTTCGGCGATAATGCCGTCGCGCGGAGCTTTCAGAGTATGCTCCATCTTCATGGCTTCCAGGATCACCAATGGCTGGTCCTTGGTGACGGCGTCACCGGCGGACGCATTCAGAACTTTGACCAAGCCCGGCATCGGGGCGATGATCTGATCTCCGGCTTCGCCTGCATCGTCGTCTGAGCTCATGACATCTGGCAGCACAATCGAATAGGCGTGTCCGCCAAGGAAAACTGTCAGATCGTTGTCGGACCGCACCACAACAGCTAACTTGCGCCCACCATCCCGCACATATGTGAATTTCGAACCGTCTATCGAAATCAGCTTATAGGTGGCAGGTGTCTCTCCAAGGTGAACCGCATATTCGTGATCGCCCAGAACCTGAACTTCCACATCCTGCCGGTCACCTGCGACTTCCATCAAGGCAAATTGGCGGGATGCACTCCAGATGCGCCATCCGGCCAAAGCGTCAAATGGGTCACTGCTCTTTGGAGCTTTTGTGAGGCCAAGGGCGGTCAGGGCTGCCAGAGCCAATGCGTCTTCCGGCATATCAGGCTCTGAAACCAGGCTTTCCAGATCCCGATCAATCAGGCCTGTGTCGACGTCGCCTTTGGCAAAGCCTTCGTGACGGCAAAGTGCGGTAAGGAAACCTGCATTGGTCACGCAGCCTGCGACTTTGGTCGCCTCAAGGCTTGCCAGCAATTGTCCGAGTGCAGCTTCACGGTTAGGGCCATGGACGATCACCTTGGCAATCATTGGGTCGTAGAACGGGCTGATTTCGTCGCCGGGGCGCACGCCGCTGTCAACACGGGCTTGCTCGTCAGGAAGGTTGAGGTGCGTGAGTGTGCCGATGGCGGGCAGGAAGCCTTTTGGAGCGTCTTCCGCGTAAAGGCGGGCTTCAAAAGCATGGCCGGAGAAGGTGATGTCGCCCTGCGTTTTGGGCAAGGGTTTGCCGCTGGCAACAAGCAGCTGCCACTCGACAAGGTCCTCGCCGGTGATCATTTCCGTAACCGGGTGCTCCACCTGAAGACGGGTGTTCATTTCCATGAAATAGAAGCGGTCTGCGCGCAGGCCCTCGGAAACATCAACGATGAACTCGATCGTGCCTGCGCCGGCATAGTTGATGGCTTTGGCGGCCTTCACGGCAGCCTCACCCATCGCCTTGCGCATGTCTTCGGGCATGTCGGGGGCTGGGGCTTCCTCGATCACCTTCTGGTGACGGCGTTGCAAGGAGCAGTCGCGTTCAAACAGGTGAACCGCATTGCCATGCTTGTCGCCGAAAACCTGAATTTCAATGTGACGGGGCTTTGCGACATATTTCTCGATCAAAACCCGGCCATCGCCGAAACTCGCTTCGCCTTCGCGCTGCGCGGAGGAGAGCGCGCTCATGAACTCGTCCGGATGGTCAACGCGGCGCATGCCCTTGCCGCCGCCGCCAGCGCGCGCCTTGATGAGCACGGGATAGCCGATCTTGCCAGCCTGGATTTTCAGGAATCCTGCGTCCTGTGTTTCCCGGTGATAACCGGGAACGACCGGAACGCCTGCCTTTTCCATCAGGGCCTTTGCTGCGTCCTTTAGGCCCATGGCACGAATGGAGTCAGCGCTTGGCCCTATAAAAGTGATCCCGGCTGCGTCCAGCGCATCCACGAAGTCTGGATTTTCGGAAAGGAAACCATAACCGGGGTGGACGGCTTCCGCGCCGCTTTTCCGGCAAACGTCGATCAGGGTTTCAACCTTGAGATAGCTCTCAGAAACTGGAGCGGGGCCGATGCGATAGGCTTCGTCCGCCATCGCCACATGTTTGGAACCTGCATCGGCGTCAGAATACACAGCAACGGTCTTGATGCCGAGGCGTTTGGCGGTTTCCATGACCCGACAGGCGATTTCTCCGCGATTGGCAATGAGGATCTTCTTGAACATTTTAGTTGGCTCCTCGTTGCAGGTCTTCAATCAGTTTGAAACGTTCGCAGACCAATTCCATTTCTTCGGTACAGCCGCCATTGCGCTCGAAATAGGCTCGGTGATCTTTGCGCCAGCCTTCAAGTGTTTCATTCTCGCCCTCAGCAAGCGCGAAGCTCTCATCGACATCGCAGAACCGGCGAATAATCACCTCAACAGTTTCGATGACAAGGGCTGGCCGACCATCCCAATGCAGGGAAATGTCTTTTCGACCCACAACCGGCAGTGCCTCGCCGCCTTCTTGAAAATCATGCAATGCACCGCAAGTTGCCGTTTTTTTGCCAGCGCGAACCAAAGACAACAGCTCTTCGCAAAGGGCTTCGCTGTCACCGAAGGTAAAGGTTTCAGCGTCCGGATATCTGGTTTTTAGTTGTTCCAAAGTCATGGCCTTACATCCGGAACAGGCCGAAGCGCGTGTCTTCGATTGGGGCGTTGAGGGCTGCAGAGAGGGAGAGACCCAGAATATCGCGCGTCTTGCGCGGGTCGATGATGCCATCATCCCACAGGCGGGCCGTGGCATAGAGCGGGTGTCCCTGTTCCTCAAATTGATCGATGATCGGTTGCTTGAACGCGGCCTCTTCGTCCGTTGACCAGCCGCCGCCCTTGCGCTCAATGCCGTCGCGGCGAACTGTGGCTAGAACACCTGCGGCCTGCTCGCCGCCCATGACTGAGATCCGAGAGTTCGGCCACGTCCACAAGAAGCGCGGATTATAGGCGCGGCCACACATGCCATAGTTACCCGCGCCAAAGGAGCCGCCGACCAGCATGGTGATTTTGGGAACTGATGTTGTGGCGACGGCTGTCACCAATTTGGCACCGTCCTTTGCTATGCCCCCGCTTTCGTAGGTTCGGCCAACCATGAAGCCGGTGATGTTCTGCAGGAAGACCAGCGGGATCTTTCGTTGCGAGCACAGCTCGACGAAATGCGCGCCCTTGACTGCACTTTCAGAGAAGAGAACGCCATTGTTGGCGATGATCCCGACCGGCATGCCGTGGATATGGGCAAAGCCGCAGACCAAGGTCGTGCCATAACGGGCCTTGAACTCGTCAAATCGGGAGCCGTCCACGACGCGGGCAATCACTTCGCGAATGTCGTAAGGCGTTTTAAGGTCTGCGGGCACAACACCGAGAATTTCGTCCGGATCGTAGAGCGGGTCTTCTGGTGTCTGAAGGGCAACATCGGCGAATTTTTCGCGGTTGAGGTTGGCAACAGCTCGCCGGGCCAAGGCGAGAGCGTGCGCATCGTCGCGGGCCAAATGATCGGCAACACCGGAAAGTCGTGTGTGGACATCGCCGCCACCAAGGTCTTCTGCCGTCACTTCCTCGCCGGTGGCCGCTTTAACCAGCGGTGGGCCAGCCAGGAAAATCGTGCCTTGGTTCTTCACGATGATCGTCTCATCGGACATGGCCGGAACATAAGCACCGCCTGCCGTGCAGGAGCCCATGACGACCGCGATCTGCGCAATGCCTTTCGCTGACATGTTGGCCTGATTGTAGAAAATCCGCCCGAAATGGTCCTTGTCCGGGAAGACCTCGTCCTGATTGGGCAGGTTTGCGCCGCCTGAATCCACCAGATAGATGCAGGGCAGATTGTTCTGCTCAGCGATTTCTTGAGCGCGGAGGTGCTTTTTCACTGAAAGCGGATAGTAGGTGCCACCTTTGACGGTGGCGTCGTTGGCGAGGATCATCACTTCCTGGCCTTCCACCCGCCCGATACCCGCAATCATGCCAGCTGCCGGAGCTGCGCCATCATACATGCCATGTGCGGCCATCATCCCAACTTCCATAAACGGAGAGCCGGGATCAAGCAGGCGAGAGACACGCTCGCGCGGCAGGATCTTGCCACGAGAAACATGACGGTCTCGCGAAGCTGCGCCCCCACCATCAAGGGCCGTTTGAGCGGCTGCCTTGATTTCAGCCATGGCAGTTTCATGGGCTTTTTTGTTGGCCGTGAAGGTTTCACTGCGCGAAGACAGGCTGGACTTCAGGATGCTCATGACACCCGCTCTCCTATCGTGTTGGCGTTTGCCGCGCTGCCAACGGACCGTTGCACCAGCGCTGCGTAGAGATTTTCAATTTCAGTTGGGTCGAGAGCGCCGCCGGGCTGATACCAGCTGGGAATGCCGGTCAACATGGCGATGATGGCCCGTGTTGCGACCTTCGCGTCTTTAACCTGATACCGTCCGCTTTTTGCGCCTGCTGACAAGATATCCGTCAATATCGTTTCATAACGTCGGCGCTCAGCGCCAACTTGCTGGTAATTGTCCGGCTCAAGATTGCGCAGTTCCATGTAGGAGACAAAAACTTCGTCACGTTTTTCCAGGTGGTAACGAATATGAAAGCGGACGAATGTGTCGAGCGGGTCAGCGCCGGAAGATTTGTTTGCGGCTTCCCGCTCCCAAGCGGAGATCAGGTCGGCCATATGGGCCAACATAAGGTCTTTCAGGATATCTTGTTTGGTCGCGAAGTGATTGTAGAGGGCACCGGGCTGAACGCCGACATTCTGTGCGACCTCGCGCATGGAAACAGCAGCGTAGCCATTCCGCGCAAACAGCTTCAGGGCAGCGGCGCGAACTTTCGCAGCCGTCTGCGTTCCCTTGGGCGTTGATTGTCTTGCAGGTGCGCTCATTTGCCCTCCATCATGCTGATAAATAAATGAACGTTCATTCATATTCAATCCAGAAATTTTCTCAAGAGCACTTTTGATCTGGCTAAATGTGTTTTCCGGATGGTGCTGTTACACAGCTGTTACAGTGACAATGTTCACACTAAACCAGTTTCAGGACGCATCGACGCAAGGGAGTGAGGATGACTGACGACAGTGCAAAAACCTGGGTTGAAGCTGAATGGGCCGACAGCCTGGATGAAGAACTGGAAATGGAAATTGACGACAACCTGATCGCCAAGGATTTGGCTTTCATTTCCGAAAAAAAGCACAAGTCGACCCTTGATCGGAATACCTATTTTCATGAGTTGCTGCGCCTTCAGTCCGAGCTTGTGAAGCTTCAGGATTGGGTGCAGCACACGAATGAGAAAGTGGTCGTCATTTTTGAAGGCCGAGATGCCGCAGGCAAGGGCGGCGTGATCAAGCGGATTACCCAACGCCTGAACCCTCGTGTATGCCGGGTCGTAGCTTTGCCAGCGCCGAGCGAGCGTGAAAAATCCCAGTGGTACTTCCAGCGTTATGTACCCCATCTGCCAGCAGGCGGTGAAATCGTCCTTTTTGACCGGTCCTGGTACAACCGCTCTGGGGTTGAGCGGGTCATGGGTTTTGCAAATGAAAGTCAGGTCGAGGAGTTCTTCCACGATGTACCGGAGTTCGAGCGTATGCTCGTGCGGTCCGGAATTCGTTTGATTAAATACTGGTTCTCCATCACCGATGAAGAACAGCAGCTGCGCTTTTTAATGCGCGTGCATGACCCTTTGAAGCAGTGGAAGCTCTCTCCAATGGACCTGCAGTCTCGCATCCGCTGGGAAGATTATACCAAGGCAAAGGAAGAGACGTTTGAGCGAACGAACATTCCCGAAGCTCCATGGTTCATCGTGGAAGGCAACGACAAGAAGCGCGCGCGCCTGAACTGTATCAGCCATTTCCTGTCGATGTTGCCCTATCAGGAAATCCCGCATGATCCGATCTCACTGCCTGACCGCGTGTTCAATCCGGATTATGAGAGAAAGGTTCTGCCCGAGCACCTCTATGTGCCGGAGAGGTTCTGAGCACGAGCCGCCGAAATATGATGGATAGAGCGCTCGTTCGGGCGCTCTTTCTGTTTCAGGGGCACCTTTTGGAGAGCACTTCACAGTGGCGGGGGGGCTGATTTCTGGTCACCATGCTTTTCACCCGCTAAAACAAGTTCAGATCAAGGTAGGGGGCCATTTCATGAGCAAGGCGATTAGGTGGGGCGTGCTGTCGACGGCAAAAATTGGCCGCGAGAAATTCATTCCCGGACTGCAGCGTTCCAAAACCGGAGAGGTCACTGCAATTGCCTCGCGAAACTTAGAGACGGCGCAAGCAACCGCACATCAGCTCGGGATCGAGAAGGCTTATGGTTCGTACGAAGACCTCTTGGCTGATCCGGATATTGATGCGGTTTATAATCCGCTGCCCAATCACCTCCATGTGCCGCTGACGCTTCAAGCCGTTGAAGCGGGAAAGCATGTCTTGTGTGAAAAGCCGATCGCTCTCGATGCTGCGGAGGCGCGCCAGCTGCTTGATTTGCCGAAAGACAAGCTGGTGGCGGAAGGTTTCATGGTGCGAGCGCACCCTCAGTGGGTGCGGGCGCGGGAGATTGTGCGCAGCGGGCAGCTGGGCGAGGTGAAGGTCATTCAGGGCTTCTTCAGTTACTTCAACGCAAACCCAGCCAATATCCGAAACAATGCGGAGATCGGAGGAGGGGCGCTGTTGGATATCGGGTGTTATCCAATGGTTGCTGGCCGGTATTTTTTTGAAAGAGAGCCTGTGCGGGTCCTGTCCCTGATAGAGCGAGATACGGCTTTTGGCACTGATACGCTTACAAGTGCTCTTCTCGATTTCGGTCAAGGGTGCCGTCTCGAATTTTCGGTTTCCACTCAGCTGGTGCCGTATCAGCGGTTAAACCTTTTTGGCACAAAGGGGAGACTGGAAATGGTGGTTCCGTTTAATGCGCCGCAAGGTGCGGAGACCCTTTTGAAAGTGGACACGGGTGCTGAGCTTGGTGATCGATCTGCAGAGACCGAGGTGATTGCATCTGCCGATCAATATGCAGAACTGGCGGATAAATTTGGCCGTGCTGTATTGGGAGAAGAGCCGCTGGCTTATGGCCCGGAAGACGCCGTCCAGAACATGAAAATTCTGGATGCCCTGTTTGCCTCTGAAAAACGTGAAGGCTGGGTGCGCCTGATAGATTGAAACAAAAAACCCCGCCGTTTCCAGCGGGGTTTCAAATTCTTGATTGAAAAATCTTATTTCAGTGGTGCGAGGACCATCACCATCTGGCGGCCTTCAAGTTTCGGATTTGATTCGACCTTGGCGATTTCCGCGGTCTCTTCCCGAACCTTGTGTAAAAGCTTCACGCCCAGATCCTGGTGGGCCATCTCACGTCCGCGGAAGCGGAGAGTGACCTTCACCTTGTCGCCGTCGTTGAAGAAGCGCAGCATGTTCTTCATCTTCACCTCATAATCATGGGTGTCGATGTTCGGACGCATCTTGATCTCCTTGATCTCGACGGTCTTCTGCTTTTTGCGAGCTTCTGCTGCTTTCTTCTGAGCTTGGTACTTGTACCGTCCGTAGTCCAGAATTTTACAAACGGGCGGCTGAGCGTTCGGTTGGATTTCGACAAGGTCGAGCCCGGCACCCATAGCGATGTCCATGGCTTCTTCTGTCGGAACGATCCCGCGGTTGGAACCTTCGTGATCGATCAACTGCACTTCGCGAACGCGAATTTCTTGGTTGGTGCGCGGACCTTCCTTTACAGGAGGTGGGGCGCGGAACGGACGACGAATGGTCGCTATCTCCTCTAACGTTAAACAACATCGGTTAAACTGGCTGGGTCAGGATGCACCAAAACCCTCGATCGCAAGCGCCGAGGCGATTAGCTGGCTCTGACTATGTAGCCGTGTCTAAAAATCCAGCCAAAGTGGCCAAAAGTCAACTGGTAATAGCCCTGAGGGGCACTGGTTCTCTTCGCTTTCTCGCCTGAATGCGGTTGATTTGTCATTGTTGTTTGGTGTTTGTCTATTCTTGACTGGATTTGCCTTCGTCAGCATCGGCGGCGAAAAATCTGATTCTGGAGCGTGAACCGCGTTATGACCACCAAACTCCCACAGGACGAATCCGAGGCAATGTATTCCGCTTCGCGGCTGTTTTTTCAGCTTCTCCGCATCTCCTTCGGGTTCGTTTTGGCGGTTCTTGTGCTTGGTGTTTTCATTGCCTGGGGCTTTTTCGGGCACGGGGACGATGCATCTGAGCCCTATGCAATCGTGGCCACTTTCTCCACTGGGGCTATAGCGGCCAGCGCGATTGGCGGTGTGGTGTTTTTCCCGGCCTTGGTTGCCATCGCTGTTGCCGAAGTTTTACGGCTGCGCGGTATTATGTTTCATGTGGGAGTTGCCGGAGCGATTGCGCTTGGTATCTGGATGTTCGGCAGCAACGAGCTCATGACCAGCGGATTACGGCCCGGGTCTTCCGTGGTTCTGGCGGGCGGATTTTTGGCCGGATTTACCTATTGGCTTGTTGCCGGGCGGCTTTCCGGCTGTTGGATGAGCGCTACAGTCGCTAATTCCGAAAGCGGGGGTTAGTTTTCCGTTGGTGGCTCTGGCAAGTCATCGTCTTTTAGCGCCTCGCGGGCGAGGTCAAAATGTTCTTGCCGAATGTGACCGCGGATCATGGCAAGGGTCGCCATCAATACAGTCGCGTCGTCGCCAAAACCGAGCCCGAAAATGAAATCGGGAACGACATCCAGTGGCAACACGAAATAGGCTAGTGCGGCAAGCAGGGCTCCGCGCACCTTGGCGGGTGTTGCAGGATCAAGGGCGCAATAATATCCTGCAACAACATCTTCCATGAACGGAACCTGACGTGCGGCTTTGCGCGCGGTTCCGAGCAGTCTCTGGCGCACGGATTGATTTTGCTCGTCTTCATCGCCGAGCTTGTGCGGATCAAATCCGATATCGTCAAAAGGAGATGTCATGAAGCCTTTCGCATTCCTTGTCTTGCTAAAAGATAGGAACGCGAAAGGTCATTTGCAAATCGCGATGGGTTTTGCCATCGGTTTGTTCGCGACACAGCCTAGTCGAGAGCGCGGGTTTCGAGAATGCGCCGGGCAATGACCTGGGCCTGAATTTCTGCTGCGCCTTCAAAAATATTGAGGATGCGGGCATCGCAGAGAACGCGGGAAACCGCGTATTCCAGCGCAAACCCATTTCCGCCGTGGATTTGCAAGGCATTGTCGGCAGCGGCCCATGCGACGCGGGCGCCGAGCAGCTTGGCCATACCTGCCTCCAGATCGCAACGACGACCTGAATCCTTTTCCCATGCAGAGAAGTAAGTGAGCTGGCGAGCAGTCATGACTTCAGCCGCCATAAGCGCAAGTTTGTCGGATACACGTGGGAAGGAAATCAGTGGTTTGCCGAACTGAATGCGATCTTCTGCATAGCGAAGGCCAAGATCAAGGGCAGACTGCGCAACACCGAGAGCGCGGGCTGCAGTCTGGATGCGGGCACCTTCAAAGGTCTGCATCAGCTGCTTGAAACCCTGTCCCTCAACCTGACCCAAGAGGTTTTCATTGCTGACTTCGAACCCGTCGAAGGCAATTTCATACTCTTTCATGCCGCGATAGCCGAGTACCTCGATCTCGCCGCCGCTCATGCCTTCTGCCGGGAACGGGGTGTCATCATCCCCGCGCGGTTTTTCAGCAATGAACATGGAGAGGCCTTTATAACCCGGTTCGTTCGGGTTGGTTCGGGCCAACAGCGTCATAATGTCGGCGCGAACCGGATGGGTGATCCAGGTCTTGTTGCCGGAAATTTTCCAAGTGTCGCCTTCCTTGATGGCGCGGGTCTTCAATGAGGCCAGATCAGAGCCGGTGTTCGGTTCTGTGAAGACGGCCGTTGGGAGAGTTTCACCGGAGGCGATCAGTGGTAACCACTTTTCCTTTTGTTCGTTTGTGCCGCCACACAAGATGAGTTCCGCTGCAATCTCAGATCGGGTTCCAAGAGAGCCAACACCGATATAGGCGCGGGAAAGCTCTTCGGAGACAACGCACATGGCTTCCTTGCCGAGCCCCAGCCCGCCATATTCTTCCGGGATGGTCAGGCCGAAGACACCAAGCTCAGACATCTGGCTGATGACATCGAGGGGGATGTATTCGTTTTTCAAATGCCATTCATGGGCATTGGGAACCACAGTTTCTTCTGCAAAGCGCCGCATTTCATTGCGGATTTGCTCCATGGTTTCATCAAGGCCTGTTGCCCCGAATGTCGATTCTCCAGCCTTATGGCGAATGAGTTCTGCAATGCGGGCCCGAATGTCTGGCGTGTTGCCGCTGGCGATAAGTTCCTCGATTTCAGGAGTTCTGGCGGCGGAAATGTCGGATGGGCTGATCCCAAGGTCGGCAAGGCGGACAAATTCGCCCTGGTTCATTGGTATGCCGCCAAAGATCTGAGCGAGATATTCAGCAAAACCAAGGCGAACGAGAAGCTCCTCCAACTCGCCATAGGCGCCTTGTTCGGCCAAGCGCGCTGAATAGTCGTTCATTTGGTGCAGGGATTCGACATAGGTTGCCAACCAGGCAAGGCCATGTGCCGCACGTTGTTCAGCTTCCATGGCGGATGAGGAAATCCGGCCCTCGACGGTTACTCTGGCGCGCACCTGCCGCGTTGCGGTATCCAGCAAATGATCCAGCGGCGCGAGCGCTGCGGCGGTCAAGTCCTGCAAGGTTTCTCCGACTTGCGGAGCCGTCACTGCGGCAGTGGACATTTAGTCTCTCCGTTTTCATTTGTTTCGCACAGGGCGTCTAATCTGTATATATGTTGCGTTGCAGCAGGTGGTTTGTCGAGCCCTCATTTGTACTTCTTTTGGATGAAGTGACGTGGCACTTTGGCAGAACTTGACCTTTTGGGTCTAAGGCCATCACATCGTCTCATGATTTGGACACGCACGATCACGACCACCTATCTTGTCCTGAAGGACGCGTTGGGCCATTTCGTCAATGATGACGGATATGCCATGGCAAGCCATGTCGCCTTGTCGGCGCTTCTGGCCGTCTTTCCATTGTTGATTTTTATTGCTGCGCTTGCCGGTTTCATGGGGTTTCATGATGCTGCAGACAGGGCGTCAAATCTGGTGTTTGATGCGTGGCCGGAAAATGTTGCGAAGCCCCTCGTCGATGAAATTCACCGGGTGCTGACAGTTCCTCGTGGTGACCTTTTGACATTCGGTGTTGTGGGGGCTCTGTGGTTTGCCTCTAACGGTGTCGAGGCCATGCGGTCTGCCTTGAACCGGGCCTACCGACAGCAGGAAAAGCGCTCGATTGTGTTCCTTCGGCTTCAATCGCTTGGGTTGGTCATTCTGGGAGCAGTGGTGTTGATCGCCTATACATTCCTGGTTGTTCTTGCCCCCTTGGTCATCAAAACCGTTGTCAACTGGATCCCCGCAGCTGAGGAGTTTCTGGTGACCATTGATGTGGCACGGTACTCGGTCGCCGGATCGCTTTTGACCATCGGGCTTTTGCTGACACACTGGATCCTGCCGTCCGGCAGCCGAAAATTTCGCGAGCTTTTACCGGGCGTGGTGGCGACATTGGTCATGTGGATGGTCGCAGGCGCCGTCTTTGGTGCTTACCTAGCCAAATTCGCGACCTATGTGACGACTTATGGTGGTCTGGCCGGCATCATGTCTGCCGTCGTTTTCCTTTATATCTGCTCGCTCGGTTTCATCTTGGGCGGCGAGTTGAATGCATCCATGATCCGATTGCGGCGCATTGCTTCCTCTGGCTGATCAGCTTGCCCGCTTGAGCGATATCTTGGAGCGGATCAAAAGGACCGCGCCCACAACTAGCCCCATGCCGAGTATCTGAATGAGTGTGAGCTCTTCGCCAAAAAGGAAATAGCTCTCAATCGCTGTGGCGACCGGGACAAGGTAGAATAGGGAGGCAACCTGCGAAACGGCACCCTGCCGGATCAGGAACATTAGCAGCAGGATCGCTCCGATGGATAGAACGAAGACCAGCCAGCCAAGCGCGAAGATAAACTGCCCGCTCCACATAACCGTCCAGCTTTCGTAAAAGCTCAGGGGCAGAGTAACCGCAATTGCTCCGGCATATTGCCAGATGGTCGCCGCCAAGAGGTCGGTGTTTGGGACGAAGCGTTTTTGGTAGACCGTACCAACACTGATGGCCAGAACGGCCAGAAAGGCCGCCAAAATTGTCAGGCCATTGATGCCAGAGCCGTCGATGTTCAATTTTGCTCCAAGGACCAGAACCAGACCTGCTCCGCCTATAAGAAGCCCGAGCCAGTGTTTTGGCACGATGCGTTCGCCCAATAATACAGCTGCGGTTACCGCACTGAGCACGGGCTGAAGACCGACAACAATAGCGCTTGCGCCCGCGGGCATTCCCTGTTTGATCGCCCAGAAAACGCCACCCAAATAAATTCCGTGTACCAGAGCGCCGATTACAACGCAGTGAAGAATTTGGCCAATTTCCCGAGGCCATTTTGTTTTTGCCCACCAAGCAATTAAGGCAAGAAATGGTAGAACTGCGATAAAGCGAATGGTCAAAAATACCATAGGCTCAGCATAAGGGGCGCCGAGCTTGGAGCCGATAAAACCGGTTGACCAAAGAAGGACAAAAATGGCGGGGGCAATTCTGACAAGATTTTCCAAGAGTTTCTGCTTTTTCTTGTTCGTTTTCGATTTGTTTCTTGTTTTGCTGCGTTTGTTAATAATTGTTTCGATATTTTTGCGGAAGTTTGGTCACACTTGAAACCATATTCGGCTGATCAGGCAAAGGGCTCATGGGCATGACCAAGGCGTTGAAAGCTCCATTCCGCACTGTTTTCGACCTCTCCGTGAAGATGCGAATTCTCGCGCTTAGTTTCGTGACAATTTTTGGTCTCGTGGCCATTGGCGGCGTGTTCTTCTGGAGCCAAGCGCAGCTCAATGATGCGTTTGCGCGCATGACTGAGAGTTCCGAACTTGCTGATACCGTCTCTGATCTTCTGAAGACGACCACATCCTTGCAACAGATTGAACGCGACTATCTGGTTACACCTTCAGATGCGGCTGTCCAGAGCTTTACTGAACGTCTTAGTCAGGTTCGGCATAATCTTGCACTGGTTGCTTCCCAGAAAGCGGCTGTTGGGCAGGGGCAGAACGTATCTGACCTTGAAGAAAACCTCAGAACTATCGAAGCCACGTTTACCGGACTTGATGAGGTGCAGCGGCAAATTGGCTATACTCCTACCGAAGGATATGGCCTCGAACTTGCCGAGACGGCTGGTGCCGTCAAGCATCGCCTCAAGGAGGAAATGAAATTTGGTGGGGGGCCTGACTTTGAAAAACTGGCGAGAGCCATTCTCGTCGTGCAATTGGCCGAAAAAGAATTCACCTTGAACAGATCATCTGCGGCGATTGAGGTGTTTAACACGCAATATACCGCTTTTGAGAAGCTGCTGAAAAAGGTCTATATCTCCAATCAGATCAAGGATGAACTGGGCCAGAACATGGTCAAGTATAAGGCGGCATTCGACGCCTATACAAAGGGTGTGGCCCGTGTTGGTGGTCTGACAGTGGAACTGGCTGACCTGTTTGAGCTTATGCCTCCCCAAATTTCGGTCCTGAACGGGGCTGCAACACAGTCGCAATCAGAAGCTGCAATCCGCCTCGAGCAGTCCAGAACGATTGCTGCCTATGCTATTGGCGGGGCTATTCTCGGTTTGCTGATCCTGCTTCCGATTGTTGCCATTATGATCGGCCAATCGATTGCACGACCTTTGGGACGGCTTCAAAAAGCCATGCAGCAACTTGCCGCTGGCGACACGGCGATTGAGGTGCCAGTGGTGCAGGGCAAGTCGGAATTGGCGTCGATCAGCCAGACCGTTCAGGTGTTCAAGGAAAACGCGATCGAAAGAGTGCGGCTTGCAGATATGCAAGCAGATGAAAATGAGGCGCGATCTCAGCGTGTGTCGCGGCTTGAGGATTTGATTGGTCATTTTGAAGCAACCGTCTTCAACGCGTTGGACAGTCTTGACCAGTCGAATGATGAACTGCGCGTAACATCCCAATCCATGGAAAAAGCAGCGGACGATGTGGCGTCGCAGTCTTCGGATGCAGAAGATGCCATGAAGGGCGCAGCGGAGAATGTGGCAGCAGCGGCGCGCTCAGCTGAGGATTTGTCTCAGTCCATTTCTCAGATTTCCAGTCAGACCCGCCAGTCCACGGTTGTCGCGCAACAGGCAGCTCAAAGCGCATCGTCCACGGTTCACACCATGCGGGAATTGTCCAATGCAGCAGACCGCATTGGCGAAGTCATGGGGCTTATCCGTGATATCGCCAATCAGACCAACTTGCTGGCACTGAACGCGACAATTGAGGCCGCCCGCGCCGGCGAGGCAGGCAAGGGATTTGCCGTTGTGGCTGCTGAAGTGAAGCAATTGGCAGATCAAACATCAAAGGCGACTGAGGATATTGCGTCCCAGATTGAAGCTATTCAGGTGTCGTCTACTCAAGCTGTCAGCGCAATTGAGGAAGTCAGCAGCATTATCGAGAGCATGGAAAGTCTGGCTGAAGCGGTGGCTGCTGCGGTGGAACAGCAAGATCATGCGGTCCATGCGATTTCCGGAAATGTTGCAACCGCTGCTGGTCGTTCGGATGAAGGCGCGTGCCGGATGGGGACTATCGGGAATGCGGCCAACCTTGCGCGCCAAAATGGGGCGTCGGTCGATACGCTTGCTGGTGACCTGAGTGCGCAAGGGGCTCTCATTCGGGATGAGGTTTCTGCGTTCCTTGACGGTGTTCGAAGCGCCTGATTTTTCATTGAATACAAATTTGAGCCAGATGACGACAATTCGTCATCTGGCACGTTGCTTTTCTTCGTGCTACGCACAGCGAAACGGTGCGAGGAAGGCGAATTGCATGCAGGACAGCGTAGTCATTGTTGGAGCAGGTCAGGCAGGAGCTCAAACGGCGCAGTCTTTGAGACAGGGCGGATATGAAGGCATCATCCGCATGATTGGGAATGAGCCACATCTCCCCTATCAGCGCCCGCCATTGTCCAAGAAATTTCTAGCTGGAGAAGTGGGCCCTGAAGGGCTGTGGCTGCGGCCGCCAGCCTTTTATGAGACGCAGAACATCGATTTCATTCCTGATCTTGATGTGATTGGCATTGATCGTGAAAACAAGCAGGTGAAGCTGTCCAACGAAGATACTTTGGACTATGGCAAGCTTGTTTTGGCGACCGGCACAAAGGCCCGTAAACTTCCTCTTCCTGGGGCTGAACTGGACGGTGTTTTGTCGCTGCGTGGAATTGCAGATGTTGACCAGATCCGCCCGAAACTGATGGACGGCCAAAACCTCGTCATTATCGGGGGCGGCTATATTGGTCTCGAGGTGGCTGCTGTTGCCAAGACCCTAGGGAAAAACGTTTCCATCGTCGAAATGCAGGAACGCCCGCTACAGCGTGTCGTTTCGGCCGAAACATCGGCCTACTTCACCGAGCTACATGAAGGCCACGGTGTAAAGTTTCTTCTTCAGACAGGCATTGACGCACTAGTGGGAGAGACTGCGGTCAGTGGCGTCAAACTCTCATCTGGTGAGGAGATCCCGGCAGATGTTGTGTTGGTTGCTATTGGTGCAGAGCCGAATGACGATCTTGCGGTGGATGTCGGGCTTGATGTCGACAACGGTATTCTTGTTGATGGTGCGGGTATGACCAGCGATGAGAACATCTATGCCACTGGCGACTGCACCCGGTTTTTCTCCAATCGGTATGGTCGATCGGTGCGGATGGAAAGTGTTCAGAACGCAATTGATCAGGCGAAAATTGTGGCGCAATCCCTTTTGGGAGAAGAAGCAGATTACGACCCACTTCCGTGGTTCTGGTCTGACCAATACAATATCAAGCTACAGATCGCAGGTTTGTCGGACGGTTACGACCGGGTCCTCACGGTTGGGTCGCGAGAAGACAACAAGTTCTACGTCGCCTATCTGAAAAATGATCAATTGATTGCTGTCGACAGTATCAATTCACCGCGGTCTCACATGATGGCGCGGCGGGTCATTGGCGAAGTCTGGCGGGATGCCTTGCTACCAGATGCTTGATCCGAATCTCAGGCAAATTAATAACCCCGCCTCCTCGAGGCGGGGATTTTTGTTTTAGTCCTTCTTGGAGCTTGCGTGACCGCCGGATATTTCCTCGGTCTGCTCGTCGCTCAATTCATCTGGCAAGACCAGATTGAGGACAATGGCAAGGAAAGCAGCTGGCAGCAGGCCTGATGACAGCAGAACCTTGGCCGTGCCGGGCAGATGCTGTAGCGCACCTGGCTCCAATTGCAGACCCAGTCCGATGGACAAAGAAACTGCAAAGATCACCATATTGCGACGGCTCCAGTCCACGTCAGACAGCATAGAGACACCGGCCGCAACCACCATGCCGAACATCACGATCACGCCGCCGCCGAGCACCTCAATAGGCACCGTTGACACGATCGCGCCCACTTTCGGAACAAGCCCGGCGATGATCAGGAATATCGCGCCAATGGTAACAACGTGACGGCTCATGACACCGGTCATGGCGATCAGACCGACATTTTGGCTGAAAGATGTGTTTGGAAGCCCGCCAAACAAGCCGGCAATAGCTGTCCCGATACCGTCAGCGTATGTGGCGCCGGAGATTTCTTCCTCGCGTGCTTCGCGCCCAGCACCGCCCTTGGTGATGCCGGATACGTCGCCCACCGTTTCGATGGCTGAGATGAAGCTCATCAGGCAGAAGCCGACAATGGCTGCAACGGAGAACTCCAGCCCGAAATGCAGTGGGTTTGGCAGAGCGAAGGGTGCAGCGCGCCCGACGTTAGCAAAGCTTACCATGCCCATCGCAAATGCAACGATGTATCCGACGAGCAATCCGAGAAGAACTGCAGAGACCGACAGCATTCCGCGTGCGAAAAACTTCAGCCCGAGCGTAACGACGATCACGACGCCAGCGACAAACCAGTTCTGCAAGCTGCCATATTCGGGTTTGCCAATTGCAGGCACACCGCCAGCGGCATATTGAATGCCAACTTTGACGAGGGCGAGACCAATCATGGTGACGACAAGGCCTGTCACAAGCGGCGGCAGCGCAAACCGGATCTTGCCGATGAAAGGTGCCAAGCAGGCATGAAATAGACCGCCAACCAGGACCCCGCCCATCAGCACGGCCATGGCATCAACACCTTTGCCCGCAACCAGCGGGATCATGATTGGAATAAAAGCAAAGCTGGTGCCCTGCACGATTGGTAGTCGGGCTCCAACCGGGCCAAAGCCGATAGTCTGAAATAGCGTGGCGATACCGGCAAACAGCATCGACATCTGGATCATGTAGATCATGTTCGGAAAGTCGGGTGAGTTGGACCCGAATCCGAAACCGGCAGCACCGGCGATGATGATGGCAGGTGTCACGTTGCTGACGAACATGGCCAGTACATGCTGGACCCCTAGCGGGATCGCTTTGGCCAAGGGTGGGGTGTAGTTGGGGTCGCGCAGCTGTTCGGCAGTGCCAAGGCCGCTTTTGTCGAGTGTCATGCCAGCTCCTTTGCGGAAGCAGTGCCCCCCTCTGGACACGTGAACTTCTTAATGGTTATTAACGAACACCATTACGCCAGCATTTTTCCGGTGAGGACAATCACCTAACCACATTTACGGAAATTAAAGTTGCAAGAAACACTTTCTTGCAAACGAAGTAAATTGCCGCGTCATTCAACTGCGGCGTTTTGCAAGATCAGGCGAACAACCGCATCGGCCACTTCAAGATGTGGCATATGGCCCACCTTGTCGAACACATGGGTTGCTATTTCCCCGGGAAGTTTGTGAGCCTGTCGTGTTGGCAAAACGCGGTCCTGAGTGCCCCAGATAACCTTGACTGGTAGTGACAGTGAAGCCAGCTCCTTAACTGGCAGCGTTTTTTGGACAGTTCCATCCAGAAGCTCTTCGACTATGGCTTCCAGTGTGGCGTTGGTCCCGGGTTTGGCGCGGGCCTCTGCCGCTGTCCTGGCAAGGAATTTTGGCAGGCGGAATTCCCAGCCAAAGAATTGTTCCAAAAGAATTTCCATCAACTCTGGCTCAGAGGCGGACGCATATCGGCGCAAGAGCTTGTAATTGATCTCGGGGCCAAACCCTCCGGGCGCCAGAAGTGTCAGGCTGGCAAAGCGCTCTGGCTCTTTCAGGGTGGCGATTGCAGCAGCTGCTCCGCCCATGGAATGACCCACAAGATGCACACGATCCAGGTCCATTGTCTCAAGAGACTGCAGTACTGCCTTCGCAGCAACACCAGCGTTGCCAACTACGGGCCAGTCAAGGGCTTGACCGTGGCCGGGCAGGTCGAACGCAATTGATCTTCGCGTGGTCGAGAGTGCGGTCTGAATATGTGTGTAGGATTGGGAATCTCCGCCAAATCCATGCAACAGGATCACTGGTTTTCCCTCAGGTGCCTTTGTGCAGTTCTGCTCGCGATAGGGAAGGGTCACGCGTGGGTTTGGGCGAAGATCTGTCATGAAGGTCCTGATTGATGGGAAATATCGGATATAGACATATTTTTGAAAGTAAGCCGCTGCAACAGCTTAGTGCGGTTTTCTTGAATTCACAGCGTTTGAGCGGTGTTTCGTCTGTTCAAAGCCATTGGAATTCGGCTATTCAACCAACTGACTGCAGATGTGATTCTGCCTAAATTTGTTTTTGTTTTCCTCGACTAAGGGTGCTCGAATGGTCCGTTCGCTTACATGGCTACTTGCCTTGCTTGTCGGTTTGGGGCTTGCGGGCCCAACGGTGGCGCAATCATTCTTCGATCCTGCAACGAAGAAGTGGGTTTCCTATAAACTCACGCCGGAAGCTGCGAGCAAGATTGCACGCAAGAAATTCAAACGTAAATCCGTTTCCTATCGTACCGATGAAGCGCCGGGGACATTGATTGTCGATACGCGCAAGCGCTGGCTCTATCATGTGCAGGAAAACGGCAAGGCCGTTCGCTACGGGATCGGTGTTGGTAAAGAAGGGTTTACCTGGAAGGGGACGTAAAAGATCACGGCCAAGCGCAAGTGGCCGGGCTGGACACCTCCACCAGAGATGATTGCACGGGAGCGGAAAAAGGGACGCAAGCTTCCTGCTTATATGCCGGGCGGGCCGAAAAATCCTCTTGGGGCACGGGCACTCTATCTGGGCAATACGATTTACCGAATCCACGGGACCAATGAAGATTGGTCCATCGGGCAGGCTGTTTCTTCGTAAGCGCGGTTTTTGAGCTTTTCGTGGACTTTATCCCGTTTGGGCTGCGACAAGACACAGCTGTGGAGCCGCATTTGCGTTGTTTTCTTTGTTTGGAGCGTCATGCAGGCCTCGGCGGGGGCTTGAGGGCGCGGATTGCGGCGAGGATTCGTCCGAAGACGTAGCCTGATACAGCCACCTCTGCCAGTTGGAACGTGATTTTGCGCGCATGGCGTACGACCTTTGCCCCGATTTTGATGAGGCGGCTCTGGATACTTGTCAGCGACCAGTCGGCGACCTCTTCCGGGAGGTCTACACCTTGCAGGACAGACCACTACACCTATACGCAAACTTGAAGCCAAGGCCGAAGGAAAACCGCCAAGCCGTGCCAACAAGGTACAGGTTGGGGCGTTTGTTTCGGATGAAACCCGCCGTAAGCTTAAAATGCTGGCGATTGAACAAGGCCGCTCGGTCAATGATATGATTGAAGAATCTTTTCAAATGCTCTTTGATAAATACACAACATGATGACATGTCATCATGATGACATTACAACAATCTGGCATGTTGAGAGCCGTTGCGCGCCGCATATTTTTTTACGAAATTGACAAACGAGCCTTCGGGCTTATCCGGGTTTAAAATTCTAAGCGGTGATGGAGAGGTGTTCATAAGCCCGCGCGTCGCTCTGGCAGAGGCTCAGATCGTTGGGGTGCAGGGGGCAATCTTCATTTAAACAATATATAAACTTACTATGCGTAAGTTTTACTCCAAAGCGGAGAACTTACGCAAATGTATACAGGGATAAAAAATCGCATTCAGGCACTAAAGGGCAATATTAAGGGTAGCATTGCTATCCCCTTTGCACTTCTAGCCACACTGATCCTTGCGGCCATCTCCGTTGGGATTGACATGTCATTTGCGTATAACAAGCGCGACCAGAGCCAACTTGTGGCTGATGAAGTCTCGCTCTTCGCAGTTACTACATTTCGGAAATATGTTGCTGATGGAATGTCAAAAAATCAGGCGAGAAAACGCGCCGAAACCGACGCACGCAAATTTCTGACCGCGCGAACCAAGTCCCTTGATGGAACGACAGAAAAATTCAGTATCAAAATAAACATTGTCGACCGGGAAGCAAAAGTCGTAAAAGCCAATGTAAACATTAGCGGCAAACACGAATCCTACATGACCCATGCCATGGGCTTCGACAACATAGATTATACTGCAGATTCAGAATCGACAATTTCCTTCGGTCAGGGCAAATACGAGTTTATCTTTTTGGTTGATGTCTCACCGTCAATGGGAATTGGTGCAAGTAATCGTGATCGTCAAATCATGCAACGAGCCATTGGTTGCCAATTCGCTTGCCATGAACCTTGGTACAGCAGTGTAAGCCGCGCAAAAAGCGCAGGAGCCCGTCTCAGGATTGACGTTGTCAAAGACGCTCTAAAGTCCCTCGTGACTCAACTAGAAGAAGCCACTGAAGTCGACTTGAGAACCGGTCTTTACAGCTTTTCAAATTATCTGCACATTCAAACAGGCCTGAACAAAGGCATCTCAAAATTCAAACGTGAGGCCAACAAAATCGCCATCCACCGGGAGTACCTCCGTGGCGGCGGGACAAACTTCCATGGGGTTTTCAGTGATTTCAATGGGGTGTTGCGCTCATTAAAGCCAAAAGCAGATGTTAAGCAGCACATCATTATAATCTCGGACGGTGTGAACCATCTAAACTTGAGAAGTGGTACGAATCGGCACCTTTGGAACCAGACACCTAATTGGCGCCCCTACAACTACAGCTTTAACCCGAGATGGTGTGATGAGTTCAAAAAGGGAGAGGTTAGAACAGTGCACACAATGTTGGTTGAACCAGACAGAGCCCATTATGTTAGGGCTTCGACCTCTTCAATGAGAGCTTGTGCAACAAGCGCAGACTTTTTCTACAGTGCGAACTCAGCCGCAGAAATCGACAAAGCTTCAAAGACTGTTGAAGCCTATTAAAGTCTGTGTATGTATCAAGCTGAATTCAACAATTACAGATCCAACAAAAATGGCGGCTTCCATGCCGCCATTATTTTGCCTGTCATCCAAGCAGAACACTTATTAAAACTCGACTTCAAAATGTTTGACAACGCTCCCTTTGCTAGCCTCCTACAGTCGTCATTCAGTCCATTCGAGTACCGAGGAAGAAGGTATTTTATTTGCCTGAAATCACCTTGAACTTACCCGGTTCGCTGTTGATTTCGATAGCAGGTTTCGGACGTCCTACGAAGTATCCTTGCTGGTAATCGCACCCAAGATGACTCGCAATTCGATGTTGCGCGGCTGTTTCAATCCCTTCCGCGACAACTGCAAGATCCAGATTAATGAGTTCGCGCTGAAAAACCCCTTAACTGATTGAAGAGTATGGATACCCATTGGGTTTTGGATGTGTGAATATGCCGGTTAGTTGATCCGAAGCACGCATTTTCTGGCATATTCTCATGAGACCTTCAAAACGCAACAAACGGTGTGGCGATCTGTTCAAGGAACGCCTGGCCGCAATCATCGATATGAACCATTCGTTGGTGCGGCTGTCTGGTCTGATGCCTTGGGATGAATTTGATGCGGAGTTCGGCAGGCATTATCGCCCCTTGGGACGACCGGCCAAACCAACGCGTCTGATGGCCGGGCTGCACTTTCTCAAGCACATGTACGATCTTTCCGATGAAGAGACGGTTGAGCGTTGGGTTGAAAACCCCTACTGGCAGTCTTTCTGCGGTTTTGAGTTTTTCCAGCACCAATTCCCCATTGATCCCTCAACCATGACCCGCTGGCGCAAACGGATTGGTCCTGAGGGAATGGAAAAGCTTCTTTCTGCTACGGTAGGTGTTGCGATTGAGAGCGGGACGATCAAGAAGAGCAGCCTTGAGCGGGTCTTGGTTGATACGACCGTTCAACCCAAAGCCATTGCCCATCCCACCGATAGCCGTCTTTATCACAAGGCCTTGCAGCTTCTGGTGCGCCAGGCCAAGAGGGCCGGCATCATCTTGCGTCGCAGCCATACCAGAGTTGCCAAAAAGGCGGCCTTGATGGCGGGCCGTTATGCCCATGCCAAACAGTTCAAGCGGATGCGCCGGGAACTCAAAAAGCTGAAGACCTATCTGGGCCGGGTCTATCGCGACATCTCCCGCAAGATCGCAGGCAACGAAGGTCTTGAGCACCGGTTCTCCCGTCTGCTGGGACTGGTGGAGCGGCTTCTGGCCCAGACCCCCAAGGACAAAAACAAGATTTATTCCATGCATGCGCCGGAAGTGGCCTGTATTGCCAAGGGCAAGGCGCGAACACCTTACGAGTTCGGGGCCAAGGTTGGCATTGCCACGACCAATCGGGAAGGATTGGTTCTTGCGGCGAGGGCTTTTGAGGGCAATCCCTATGATGGGCACACCTTGAATGACACCATCAGTCAGGCTGAGAAAGTCTGCGGCACCAAAGCTGAGCGTGTCTATGTGGACCGTGGCTATCGGGGGCATGATTATGAGGGCGACGCCAAGGTCATGATCTCCGGCCAGAAGCGCGGGCTGACGGCACAGATGAAGCGTGAGCTGAAACGACGATCAGCGATCGAGGCCACCATCGGCCACATGAAAACAGATGGACGACTTGACCGGAACTTCCTCAATGGCAAAAATGGCGATGCCATCAACGCCCTGCTGGCCGCAGCCGGTCATAACCTGCGTCTGATCCTCAATGCACTGATCATTTTGCTGCTCTGGATCACAAACCCCATCCCCAAACCGGTCAAATCGAATATTTGCGTATTGCTTCGGCCACGCGCAACATCAATGGCTTAGACGTTGTTCAGGGCGGACTAATGATACGCCGGAAATACGAGAAACGTTTGAAAGCCAGCCAATGCTGCCGGTTAACGTGACTTATTCTATTTCAGAGAGTGCGCCACGCTTTAAGCGTGGCAGTTGCCCTATCGAGTTTGTGTGCGCTGTATTTGTTTGTCTGGTGGTCAGCGTACCAGTTGTTGTGAAAATGGCAGTGTTTAGCTACATTGAATTACGGAAAAATAGTGACCGTCCGGCGAAGGCGCTCTGGCGCGACACCGATGCGGCCTGTTACGCTGCCTGAGCAGCGTAACGCCAGGGCAGAAGTTCGTCGAGGCGTGTGATTTTGTGGTCGGCGACTTGACCGAGGACCCAGGTCAGCCAGGCCTGAGGGTCAACACCGTTGAGCTTGGCCGTTTCGATCAGGGTATAAGCGATAGCCATGGCTTTGCCGCCGCCTTGGGAGCCTGAGAACATCCAATTTTTGCGTCCGATGGCGACGGGTTTAACGGCGCGCTCGGCGGTGTTGTTATCCAATTCCAGATGGCCGAGCTCAAGGTATGGGCGTGCTTTCGGCATTCGGCCCAAGGCATAGCGGATGGCCTGCGCGAGTGGTGACTTTCCCGAGATTTTGGGCAATTGCGTCTGCAACCATTCTTCCAAGGCGTCAAAGATCGGTTTTGCCCTAGCCTGCCGGATGGTAGCGCGGTCTTCGGGGGGCATGCCCCTGATCTCTTTCTCGATAGCGTAAAGCTCAGCAATCCGGCGGATGACTTCTTCGGCAATGGCGCTGCCCTGCGAGGAGAAGACATCCACGAACTTGCGTCGTACATGCGCCATGCAGGCCATCTCATCGGCTTTGTCGTCACCGAACACACCGTTGAACCCGGAATATCCATCCGCATGGACCCAGCCCTTGTATCCCGACAAATGAGCAACGGGATGCTCTCCTTTGCGATCCACCGTGAACTGATACCATGCACAGGGTGGCGATTGGCCAGACCAGGCACGCTCATCCCGCACATAGGTCCAGACCCGCGCCGTTTTGGTCTTCTTGTTGCCGGGGGCCAGCATTTTGATGGGCGTATCGTCGGCAAAAAGCGCAGGTCCTTGCCGCACCATCCGTCCGATGGCATCGGCAAGAGGTTCCAGCAGGGCCGTCGAGCGACCAACCCAGTCGGCCATGGTCGAGCGGTCCAGATCGACGCCTTCACGGGCAAAGATCTGGCTCAGGCGATAGAGGGGTAAATGATCGGCATATTTGCTTACCAGAACATGGGCCAACAATCCCGGTCCGGGCCGCCCACGCTCAATGGGGCGCGATGGCAGCGGCGCTTGCACAATCGCCTCGCACCATGAACAGGCTTTGCGGGGCCGGATGATCCGCTTCACCTTGAAGCGTCCCGGCACGTATTCCAACTCTTCGGTGACATCCTCACCCAGGGTGCGCAAGTTGCCACCACAACGACCACATTCATCACCGGGAGAGAGCTCCTCGTCTTCCCGATCCAGATGATCCGGCAAGGGCTTGCGGCTGTGTTTGCGCTTCGGCTTTGGATCAACTCCCTCCTGCGACGGGGCGGGCTGTTTTGCCTGGTCTTCAGCGGCCTCAACAATCTCGGCGTCCTCGAGCAGATCGAGATTGAGCTGATCCAGACCCTCAGACTTGGAGCCGAACCGATGCCGATTGGCCCCGTGCAACTGGTGTTGAAGCTGCTCGACCTTGAGGCTCAGAGCCTTGACCTCGTCGGCCAGAAGGCGGTTCACCGCCCTCAATTCGGCGGGGTCCTCCGGGGTGATATCAAGGTCCTTCAGCATCTTCGATCTTATATCAGATCAAGGGCGTAAGTTGAATCCCGAGAGGCGCGCAAACGCCAATATATTGGCCTATCCGACGCTCAGGGGCCGCCATGTTTTTTGCGGCATCCGCCAGTCTATGCCTTCAAGCAACATCGACAATTGCGCGGGCGTCACGCTGACCTTACCGTCCTTCGCAGCAGGCCAAACAAACCGGCCCTTCTCAAGGCGCTTGCTGAACAGGCATGCGCCCTGTCGATCCCACCAGATGATCTTCAGCAGATCACCGCGCCGTCCCCGGAACACAAACAGATGTCCAGAATAGGGATCAAGCTCCAGAACCTTCTCCGCCTGAGCCGCCAAAGTGTTGAACCCGCGCCGCATGTCCGTCACCCCGGCAGCCAGCCAAACCCGCGCGTTGGACGGCACGGGGATCACGGCATTAGACCTTCAACCAAAGCCAGCACCGTCGGCAGCGCCGTCGTCCCTTCCACCAATACCCGCCGCCCGTCCGACAGCGTGATATCAACCCGCTGAGCCGACAACGGCATATCCGAGGCAAGCGCCGCGATCTGGTGGCCTGGTGCGGCCTGCGGGCCCTCTATCTCCACTGGTAGAAACGCCGCTCCATCAAGGACGCAATCGCTGTCTTCTGGCGCAAACCGCTCATCACGCAGCCAGTTGTGGATCAGGTTCGCATTCATCGCAGAGCGGCGCGCAACCTGCGCAACCGAAACCCCCGGCACTCTGGCCTGCAAACAGATCGACCGCTTCTCGTCATCCGACCAAAACCGCTTCTTGCTGCCCTTCTTCGTACCCAAAATGTGCCTCACAATGTCCATTAACGAAAATGGACATTATCACCCCACTGCGCTCCCCGTCAGAGCGGGAATACCGAACGCTCACGTTTCTTCCGGCTGCATCCGCATGCTGAACGAAGATGTCGAGCACCTTTACAGCCAAGTGAAGGTGGGAACCAAAGTCAAGGTTCGCTGACTGTGAAAAGTGGCTGTTCAGTTGAGAAGCCGGACAGCCCGTAATTTCCGACCAATGACGCTCTGCTGCCGACAATGTCGGCGATATCTCTCGTGATGAGAATGTCGGTCGCGGTGGTTTTTTGTGAGCGCTTCCATCCGCGCGGCAGCGTGAACGGTTTGCCCAATAACTGAAAAGGTGAGACTGTCCGGGACGCCGATATTTCCAAACATTACTTCGCCAACCGATAAAGCCATTCCGGCACAAAGTTGGGTTTGGTGCTTCCCGCTGTGGTTCACTTCGGCCAGGTTTCGCCGAACATCATCCGTGGCTTCAATGGCCTTGCGCGCAGCATCCTCTAGCCCGGTGTTGTGTATCGGAAAAACGGCAAGAACAGCATCACCGATGAAATCGAGGATTTCCCCTCCGTGCTTCAATATGGCACCGGCGGTCGCTGTAAAGTAGGTGTTTAGCCAGCTAATATAGTCTCTTGGTCCAAGGCTTTCTGCGATTGCTGTTGAGTTGCGCATATCGCAATAAAAAATGACAGCCTTGATCGTCTCGCCGTCGCCGTGCCGAATTTGGCCGGTCAGAACTTTTCGGCTCGCGATATGCCCCAGATAGGTGTCGGCAATGGTTTGCGTGATTTCGGCCTGCAATGTGGCGCGCGCCGCAAGAGCGAACCTTTTTTGAAGGTAACTGATCGCGTGGAGGGCATCGTCAGAAAAACCACTTTCAGATCGGGTGGACCAACTGACCAGAATCCCGGTTCTACCTTGCATTTCCTGTAAAGCCGGGAGCTCGAACGGGGTCGAAATCACAATGTAGTCGGAATAACCTTCAGACGCGAGGCTTCGTAGCAATGGGAAATCAAGCGTTTGATTTGTTTCCTGCAGTTTCCGCCGCAGCATGCCTTCATTGTTATAGAGAACGGCGCGCATCGGGCTTTGCAGCCATTCTTCTTCGTCCTCCTCGTGGTGGCCATAGCGATGATGCTCTGCACCCTTTTGTGCGCTCCAATACACCATCTCGGCTTCAACAAGCGGATGCAATGTGGTCCAGCCGACGGTTGCACGGTCGACCGGCACATGACATTGCCTCAATCTCTGACACATCTCATCGAAAATTGCCGGAAGGCTGACAGTTGAAAGCGCTTGCCCAATCAGCCATTCCTCAATGCCATCGATTTCCTGCATGTCGATCATGAGGATGGGGTCCTTTGCAAAGTCAGCTGAAACGGCGGAATGTCAATTTTCTACTGCAACCTGATATGGTGGGATGACCGCCCAGTTTACAACAGCCGGCTGCATCTTTTTCGCATAGGCGTAGGACCGTTCAAATGAGCCTTGGCGTCTCAAATCGGGATAGCGCTGAGCAATGGGCGGTGGCGGTGTTTTTGAGTCTCCGCGCCAAACGACAAGTACTCCAGCCTCGTTGATATCTTCCGTTTTGATCCATGGGGACAGAGTAAGATCGTGATCAAGAAACATGGACGGTCGATCATCAGAAAAGAGCGTTACATGGGCCGCAGTCCACATGTCACCAGCCACAAAGCGCAAGGGTGTCTTGGTTTGATCACGCCAGATATTGGTTAGTTGGTCGGCGGTTTCCTGCCCTGGATAATGGATTCGGGATTGCTTGGTTTTCCAAAGAGGCTCCAGCACTGCCTGCCCTGCGATCACGCCCAGAAAGATACCCTGAATAATGATTGCGCCAGCCAATGCGGGTTTGAACGTTTGAAAACCATGTTCTGGCACCAAATAACGTGCTGCCACGATGCCAGAGAGAACAAACATCGGTGTGCCCCACATGTGTTTGAATTCGTTACCGGTAACACCGGATAGAAGCAGGACAACGGCAAGGGGGACGAATGCAAACCAGAGAAGATATCGGTCATTCTCGTTGATCTTGCTTGGCAGGCGTGCGCTTTTGAGGGCCTTGAGGCCCGCAAGTCCCAAACCGAGGGCTGAGATGATGAACAAGCCAGCATGGTTGGCGATTTGAGCCAGGAAGAAGTTCACCGGATTGTAGAAATGGTCAAACAGGCCTTCAGCCCCGCGACTTCTGCTCGCCGCATATTCCAATGGAATGAAATCTGTCTCCACCAACCAGATGACATGGGGCGCAAAGAGCAGAAGGCAGGCGATTGCGGCCACCCACGGACCTGGTGTTGTGAGGCATTTCCGAACACTTGAAAATGTGAGCGCATACAGTCCGATGGTGCCGATCAAAAGTGCGACGAAATATTTTGTATAAAGCCCGAATGCTGCGACAGCACCCAACAATATCCAGTCGGCTAGTTTTCCGCTTTCTAGCCCCCGGTGGAAGAATAGGATCAAACCTGCCCAAACGGGGATCTGCAGAATGTTGGGATTAAATTCGGGAAGTGGCAGAGTGAAATAGAACGTCACACTGGTTAGAACAATCGCCCAAAACGATTGCCAATCGCTAAGGCTAATCCGCCTCGCCAAAAGCCAGATACAGGCGTATCCGATAGCAACGCTGAGTGCGCTAAGCCAATAAGCGCCAAAAGCATGGCCCAATGTCAGGTGATAGCTGAGTTCCAGCAACCAGGCTTGCATGGGTGGGTGCTTGGTATAGCCAAGTGCCAGCTCCCGCCCCCAGGCGAAACCTTCAACAACATCCAGCGGCGGATTGGGGAAAAGAAGCGAAGGAATAATTGCCCATAAAAGCAAGGTAAGAGAGCAATACCAGAAAGCTGTCCGGGATGCCGACATCATGCGTCTTTCACGTATCAAAAGCAGGAATTGAACCAGAAAAAGCCCAGAAGCGGGAGCCGAGGAAACTCAGTACTGGAACAATTGCAATTGAAAAGATAAGGCCGACCGTGGCCGGCCAGTTAGTGAACTGGAGGCAGGCTGTCAGGACTACGTTGTTGGCAAGAAAGCCCATAACCGCAATCAAGAGAAAACGCGCCATTCTACGGCCAGTGGTTCCGTGATGTCTCCGCGGTTTAAAGCTCCAGAAATTGTGACCTGCGAAGGACACGACAAACGCAACAATAAAGCCGAGAATGTTTGATCCGTAAGCGCCGAACATTTCGCTCTGCAAGGCAGCAAGGGCGACAACACTGTGGGTCAAGGTGGCCGCGATGCCTACGAGCGCAAACCGGCTTGCCGTCGCTGCCTCCGAGCGAAGGCGGCTGGTGCGGGCGTCTTTTTCAGTCATTGCTTGCCTTGCCGTCGACCTTTGTGTCGGCTCCGGTTATGACATCCTGAACCAGGTAGACGGGGCGCTGCTTCGCCTCACCAAACAGGCGTGCAATGTACTCACCCACCATGCCGATGGAGAGGAGCTGAATGCCGGAAAAAAACAGGACGGCCACCATCAAAGACGCGTAGCCGGGAACATCAACACCATAAATCAGGACCTTGATGATCGTGTAGAGGGCGTAGACAAGCGCCAATCCGGCAATCCCGACCCCGCCGTAAAGCCAGACGCGAAGCGGAAGTGTGGTGAAGGCTGTCAAGCCGTCAATGGCAAAGTTCCAGAGTTTCCAATAGTTCCATTTGCCTTCGCCTGCGCGACGAGCCGGTCGTTCATAGGGGATGGCCAAGGATGGAAAGCCGACCCAAGCAAACAGTCCTTTCATGAAGCGATTACGCTCGGGAAGCTTGTGTAGTGCCTCAATGACGGCGCGGTCTATCAGGCGAAAATCGCCAGCATTGGCCGGCATGTCGATATGGGCGAGGCGATTAAAGAGTTTATAGAACAGACCAGCTGTGGAGCGCTTGAGGAATGTGTCTGACGAGCGGTCGACGCGCATGCCATAGACAACATCATATCCGGAGCGCCAGCCTTCGATCATCTGCGGGACCAAAGATGGAGGGTCCTGCAGGTCAGCGTCCAGAACGATGGCGACGTCCCCCTTCACATGAGAAAGACCAGCGGTTAGCGCAGCTTCCTTGCCAAAGTTTCTAGATAGGCCGATCAGCTTTCCCGGCAGGCCGTCTTTCAGATTTTGTGCAACGACGTCCGCTGTCGTGTCATGACTGCCGTCATCGACAAAGATATACTCAAATGGAAGACCCAAGCCGGTCAGAACCTTGTTGGTTTCTTCAAGAAAGTGGGGAATGACCTCTGCCTCGTTGAAAACCGGAACGATCAGGCTGACGAGGGGCGTTTTCAGACGTGCTTGTGACCGCCGTTCGAAATAGACCTTTGCCTGTGTTCTTGTTGCCATGTCCGGGGTTCCGGTTTCTTTCAGGTTGCAGGGATCTGAAGGCTTGAATCAAAAAGGCCGGACGCTTCGCACGCCCGGCCCCTTTTTACCAATGTCGGCAATTCACACAAGTGCACCGTGGCAGTGCTTGAACTTCTTGCCTGATCCGCATGGGCAAGGTTCATTTCGGCCCACCTTGCCCCATGTTGCCGGATTGTTTGGATCGCGTTCCGCGCTTTCGAACTCGTTTTCGCCGGTCTGCGGATTGATGTGCTGCGGGTGCATCTCCGGCAGCGGTGCTGGTTCCGGGATGGTTGGTTCTTGAACAAGCTCAACGCGCAGAAGTTGGCTGGTGGTGATTTGACGCAGCTGCGCCAGCATGCCTTCAAACAGGGTGAAGGATTCTGTCTTGTACTCCTGCAGCGGATCGCGCTGGGCATAGCCGCGGAAGGCGACGACTGAGCGCAGGTGGTCAAGGTTGCCCAAATGCTCACGCCACAGATTGTCCAGTGTCTGTAGCAAGATGGCTTTTTCCACCTGCCGCATGATGTCGGGCGTGTATTTCGCCGCTTTTTGGGCCATGGCCTCATCAGCAGCACGTTTCAGGCGGGATTTGACCTCTTCATCCGCAATGCCTTCTTCACTCGCCCATTCTTTTACTGGCAAGTCGAGGCTGAGAACTGTGCGGACTTCTTCTTCAAGGCCTTCCGTGTCCCATTGTTCGGGGTAGGCACGCTCTGGAATATGGCGGGCGACAAGGTCTTCGATGACGTCATGGCGCATGTCGGCCACAGTGTCTTGAAGAGCTTCTCCGTCCATCAGTTCGATCCGCTGTTCGAAGACCACCTTACGCTGGTCGTTCATCACGTCGTCGAATTTCAGAAGGTTTTTACGAATGTCGAAGTTGCGGGCTTCCACCTTTTGCTGGGCTTTCGCCAGCGCGCGGTTGATCCACGGGTGGGTAATCGCTTCGCCTTCTTCCAAGCCCAGCTTCTGAAGCATGGAGTCCATACGGTCTGACCCGAAAATGCGCATCAGATCGTCCTCCAAGGACAAGAAGAACTTTGAGTGACCAGGGTCGCCCTGACGGCCGGAACGCCCGCGGAGCTGGTTATCGATCCGGCGGCTTTCATGCCGTTCGGTGCCAACAACATAAAGGCCACCGGCTTGCAGGGCCTTTTGCTTGAGTTCTTCAACCTCAGCGCGGATCGTCGTTTCTTTTGCGGACTGTTCTTCACCCTTTGGCATATCACCCAGCTCGATGGCAACGCGCTGATCCGGGTTGCCACCCAGCTGAATGTCTGTTCCGCGACCGGCCATGTTGGTTGCAATGGTCACAGCGCCGGGAAGTCCGGCTTCGCTGATGATCATGGCTTCTTGTTCATGATAGCGCGCGTTCAGAACAGCAAACACCTTCGATTTGGGACCATCCTTCATTTGCGCTTCAGCAAAAGCTTTCGGATCAGTCACGTCGATTTGTTTGTAGCCGTGTTTTTTCAAACGGTCAGCGAGGTATTCAGACTTCTCGATGGAGGTGGTGCCGACAAGAATGGGCTGCCCGCGCTCCTTGCAGTCGTCAATCAGCTTGACGATTGCGCCGTATTTTTCTTCCGCAGTTCTGTAGACTTCATCATCGGAATCAACACGCGAGACCGGCAGATTGGTCGGGATTTCGACAACTTCCAGCCCGTAGATATCTGCAAATTCGTCTGCTTCCGTCGACGCTGTGCCGGTCATGCCCGCCAACTTGTCATACATGCGGAAGTAGTTCTGGAATGTGATGGATGCCAGTGTCTGGTTCTCCGGCTGAATACGAACCTTTTCGCGCGCTTCAAGCGCCTGGTGCAATCCTTCGGAAAAGCGGCGGCCCGGCATCATGCGTCCGGTGAACTCATCAATGATGACGACTTCATTGTTGCGGACGATGTAATCCTTGTCGCGTTGGAACAGTTTATGGGCTTTCAGCGCTTGCTGCAGGTGGTGCACCACCGAGACGTTTTCCACGTCATAGAGGGAATCGCCCTTCAGCAGCTCTGCTTCGCTGAGAAGGCCTTCCAGCTTTTCATTGCCTTCCTCAGTAAAGGTGGCTGAGCGTTGCTTTTCGTCCAGCTCGTAATCTTCTTCGGTCAGGTGCGGAATGAACGCGTCAACGGTGTTGTAGAATTCGGAGCGGTCTTCCAGCGGGCCTGAAATGATCAAAGGCGTCCGGGCTTCGTCCACGAGAATGGAGTCGACCTCATCGACAATCGCAAAGTTATGATCGCGCTGAACCATCGACTCGCGGTCGTGCTTCATGTTGTCGCGGAGGTAGTCGAAGCCAAATTCGTTGTTCGTGCCGTAAGTTACGTCGGCTTCGTAAGCTGCTCGGCGTTCTTCGTCGGACAAGCCATGCACAATACAGCCGGTGGTCAGTCCAAGGAACTTGTAGACCTGCCCCATCCATTCGCTGTCGCGTTGGGCAAGGTAGTCGTTGACGGTGACAACATGAACACCGTTCCCGGTCAGGGCATTCAGATAAACCGGCGCTGTAGCAACAAGGGTCTTACCTTCACCCGTGCGCATTTCTGCGATTTGACCAGAATTGAGGACCATTCCGCCGATCAGCTGCACATCATAGTGACGCTGTCCCAAGGCGCGTCTGGCGGCTTCGCGCACGGTCGCAAAGGCTGGAACCCGCAAATCGTCGAGGGTTTTGCCGTTCTGGAGTTCCTGGCGAAATTCATCAGTGCGGGCACGAAGTTGATCGTCAGAGAGGTTTTTCAGACCATCTTCAAGGGCATTGATCTGCTGAACCTTCGCCCGAAAGGATTTGACTTTGCGATCGTTCGCCGATCCGAAAATTTTACGTGCCAGTGCGCCAAGGCCAGCCATGTGGCGGTCCTTCCTTAAGGGGCTGCGCACTTAGCCTGCGCGAACCCATGAAATCGTCTCAATTGCTGTCCAAGGTTTCGACTGTCCCATAGTGGGAGCCAGAACCATGGCGAAAGTGGTGCCCACCCTTGCCGGATTGGACGACCGAGAGATAAGAGGGGGGGATATGCTTGTCAACGCCGCTGGTTTGAGCAAAGTAGGCTCGCATGAGTTCGGAAGCTTCATGCTTCGAGAGATTTTGTAAAAAAGGACGCCCGATGTTCCGTAAAACTGTTCGCCGACCACTGCACTCGATCATGGTCACGGCGTTTGCCTTGATGCTGGGAACCAGTGCTGTTTCCGCCGCAGAGCCGGATGACGTCATCGCAAAAGTTGGTGAGACCGAAATCACGGAAGCGGATATTGCATTCGCGGCCCAAGATCTGGGACAGGAGCTGCAACGCTTTCCGCCGTCCCAGTGGCGCGGTATTTTGCTGGATGTGATTGTTGATATGGAGCTTCTGGCGCAAGCGGCACGGGATGCAGATATCGACAAGGATCCTGACTTTCAAAAGCAGCTCGACTTCCTGACACTCCGGGCGTTGCGGAACGCTTATATTGCTCAGAAGATCGAAGGTGGTGTGTCTGATGAAGACGTACAGGCTGCCTATGACAAGCAGTTCGCAGACTTCGAAGGTGACGAGGAAATCAACGCCCGTCACATTCTGGTGAAAGAAAAAGCTGAGGCAGATGCTATCGTCGCTGAGCTGCAAGGCGGTGCCGACTTCGTTGAATTGGCGAAGGAGAAGTCCACCGGGCCATCCGGGCCTAACGGGGGTGATCTAGGCTTTTTCGTTCGCGGCCAGATGGTTGGTCCGTTTGAGGAAGCGGCTTTTGCTCTGGAGCCGGGTGCCTTTACGATAGAGCCGGTACAAACACAGTTTGGCTGGCATGTGATCAAGCTTGAAGAGAAGCGGAAAAAGCCGAAGCCCACGCTGGAAGATGTTTCTGCCGGATTGCGCCAGCAGTTGACCCGGGAACGCTATACCAAGGTGATGGAAGACCTGAAGGGGTATGTAACTGTCGAGATCCTTGATGAAGGTCTGAAAAAGCCGGAGGCTGACACCAAGCCCGAATAAGCGAGCCGTACTACAGAACTCCAGGTGCCCGGTGCCAGATAGCAGGTGCCGGGCATTTTTGTTTGGTATTCGCAAATGGCCTGAAGCACGCAACGGGATGCAAAACAAGTGCTTGCGAAAGCTGCGTTCTTAAGGCAATCCAGTTGAAAACCAATTTCTGGAAGTCACTCTCATGTCTGCAGCTGTTTCCCCTCTTGCGCCAACCTCCTATCCCACGATGCCGGAAATTGAAGGCGTGCGATTTGCCACAGCACAGGCCGGTATCAAATACAAAGGGCGGACGGATGTCTTGCTGGCCAACCTTGTCGAAGGAACGACGGTTGCAGGTGTTTTCACCAAATCCAAATGTTCGTCAGCTCCCGTTGATTGGTGCCGGGCAGAGCTTCATCGGGGGACTGCACGTGGGCTTTTGGTGAACTCGGGAAATGCAAATGCGTTTACCGGCAAAAAGGGGGCTGAGGCTGTTCGTTTGTCTGCGGATATTGCGTCCAGAGCATTGGGGTGTGAGCCGAAGGATGTATTTTTGGCCTCTACCGGTGTGATCGGTGAACCTTTGCCAGCGGAAAAGTTCGACACTGTCATGTCCGGGTTGGTTGATGGCACTGAATCATCCTGGCTAGAGGCAGCGCAGGCCATCATGACGACGGATACATATCCGAAGGTGGCGACTGAAACCCTTGAGTTTAATGGCCACACCATCCGCATCAGCGGCATTGCCAAAGGCGCAGGCATGATCGCGCCAGATATGGCGACAATGTTGTCCTTCATCTTTACCGATGCTCCGATTGCAGCTGACGTTCTGCAAAAGGCCCTGTCTGCTGAGACGGAAGGAAGCTTTAACGCGGTTACGGTGGATAGCGATACCTCAACATCCGACACAGTGCTTCTGTTTGCCACCGGGTGGGCCAAGTCTCGTGGAGTTCAGCCTTTAGAAAGCGTTGAAGACAGCCGTTTTGAGCGCTTCCGCGCAGCGTTGCGGCACCTTATGCAGGATCTTGCGCAACAAATCGTGCGTGATGGCGAAGGGGCAACCAAGTTCGTTGCGGTCAAGGTAACTGGCGCAGAGAGCAACGCATCTGCCAAGAAAATTGCTCTTTCGATCGCGAACTCGCCGTTGGTAAAAACCGCGGTCGCCGGTGAGGATGCCAATTGGGGGCGGGTTGTCATGGCGGTCGGAAAAGCAGGCGAGCCTGCAGATCGGGATCGGCTGGCAATATGGTTTGGTGATGTTCGTGTTGCCGTCGACGGTGAGCGTGACCCTGACTATTCGGAGGATGCAGCTTCTGCGGTCATGAAGGAGCAGGAAATCGAATTGACGGTTGACCTCGGATTGGGTGACGGATCTGCAACCGTTTGGACCTGTGATCTGACCAAGGAATATGTTGCGATCAACGGGGACTACCGCAGCTAAACTGCGGTGCTGAAAGACGCCTTGCTCAACTCTGTTTAGAACCGGGAATTCCTGCTAATGAAACTCGTCCTTGTTGTCGCCTGTGCACTTGTGGATGCCGATGGCCGAATTCTGCTCGCGCAACGCCCGGAAGGCAAAAGCATGGCGGGACTTTGGGAATTTCCTGGCGGCAAGGTCGAACACGGCGAGCGTCCTGAAATCTCTCTTATCAGGGAACTGAAAGAAGAGTTGGGCATTGATATCAGTGAGGACTGTCTGGCACCACTGACCTTTGCAAGCCACGGCTATGATGATTTTCACCTTTTGATGCCGCTTTACATATGCCGCCGTTGGAATGGCGCGGTACAAGGTAAAGAAGGGCAAAATCTGGCTTGGGTTCGACCGGTACGGCTCCGCGACTATCCAATGCCGGAAGCCGATATTCCGCTCATCCCGCACCTTATGGAACTGGTGTAAGTCAAAATTAAACCTTTGTGTGCATTTCTGTGGGTGGTCCTACTGAGCAAAAAGACATCTGGCATGGTCCTGAGAACTCTGAAAGCTCTAGCACACGATAAACGCGGAACTGCCGAAACCGAGTTCGGTTTTCTATTCGCATTGATCGTCGTTGGCACCATTGCAACCCTTGCAACCATGGGGGTAGATTTGGCGGCTGTTTTTGGAGCGGTGTTCCGAAGCGTGTAGTAGAAAAATCACCTTCAATCTGAATGCAGCCTATGTTCTCGCAATAGTATTTTCTCCAGTCTTTAGTTTGCATCTATTTGTAATAAATACTATTGTAAAAACCTCAATATGTAAAATTAAATCCCTTCAGATATTTGAATGTATGCATAAGTTTAGCTGTTTTACTGACAATAAAACCGTATTAATTACGCAGGGGCAATTTTGTATTAACATGTTGTTGGCACCCTAGTCGCAAGTTCGGTTCCAAATCCGGCGAGTGAGGGGCAATGCACCGTCGACTTTTATTTAGATTTATTAGAGACAAACATGGATTTACATCCATGGAATACGGCTTGGTTATTGGTGTTTTATCTTTGGCAATTGCCGGTGTTGCGGCCAATGCAGGAGACTCTGCTCAAAACGCGTTTAATAAATTGAAATCATCAATCGGTGGTGTTGTGGTCACTGTTGAGGATGATGAAGGCGCTCTCGGAAAGCAGGAATAAACATCAAATTGATTACTCTGTCGGAGTTTCGACCGTGCCAAGAGCATCTGCCAATCTCACTTTTGCTGAACCCGGTTTTAGTGGCTGCTGCTGGCTTTCATGCGGACGCCACCCACTCATGGTAACCATTGAAAAGGTCGCCCGAATGCGGCCGTCTGGATCAGCATATTTTTCTGCATACAGAGCTGCTGCTTTCATCAGAACGTCCTTGCGAAGTGGTTTTTTGGAACGCTCTGTTAGGACGGACGTTGCGCCCATGGCGCGTAGGTCGCGCAATAAATCAAACATCGTGTCATAGCGGACGATTAAACGGTCCACATCGGTGACTGGTAGGGCAAAGCCTGCGCGTTGGAGAAGGGAACCAAGGTCCCGCGTATCTCCGAATGGGGAAATGCGTGGCGATACACCGCCTGTGACTTCGATTTCCGCCTGCATCATCACGTCTCTCAACTCCCACAGGGTGTCCATGCCGGGCAGGGTGGCAAGAAATAAACCGTCAGGACGCAAGGCCCTGTTGAGCTGGATAAGCGTTCCCGGAAGGTCATTGATCAGGTGGAGATGAAGGGCTGAGACGATCAGATCGACGCTTTCCTCGGCCAGTGGTGGGCAGGCATCGTCAACAACACATGCCGGAGCTGGAAAGCGCTTATCTGTACACAGAACATCAAACCGAAACACATCCCCTACATTGGGTGTTTGCTCTAATGCGTCTTCCAAATGGGTGGAATGACCACCAAGCTCGATGGCCGTTGTAAATTCCCGTTTGATTGAAACAAGCCGGTCTCCCAAATCCTCAGCCACATTTTTCAGCAAGAAGTCTGCGCCGTCTGGAGCGGAATTCAGCGCGCGTTTCCAGCGTGTTTTCAGCAGTTGCCTGTCAAAAATTTCTGGTTGCGCCATGGTCTGTTCCGGTTTGAGTCCTGCGGTATGCTGTCATATGGCACCGCGTTCGTCTTGGTCAAAGGGTGCAGGATGTGTTCTAGTGTGAAATCAGCTTTGCAGGTGAAGGATGTTCGTTCGAAGCCAAGCAGCAAATGTATTAAAACATCTTCCCGATTGGGGTGCTGCCTTCGGCCATTTCCTACTTGATAGTCTCCTGCCGCCGAGATGTGCGACCTGTCCGGAAGAGATAGCTCGAGGCTTGGGACTATGTTCTTCCTGTTGGCAGAAAATCAGGTTTATCGAGGTGCCGGTATGCCATCGGTTTGGGACACCGTTCAGTCACGAGATCGGGCCGAATGCGCTTAGCCCGCGCGCTATTGCCTCTCCCCCACTGTTTGAACGTGCCAGGGCGGCCTGTCTTTATGACGGTCCGGCGCGAGACATGGTTCATGCATTGAAATTCTCGCGTCGCAGAGAGCTATCCGAAGTGATGGGGAGATGGATGGTTCGGGCGGGGCGGGAGCTCCTCGTGGAAAATTCGCTTTTGATCCCCGTGCCTCTGCATCGGAGGCGATTGTGGAGCCGACAGTTTAATCAGGCAGCTGATCTTTCAAATTTTATCGCCCGTCAGTCTGGCGCAGATTACCATCCCATGCTGCTGGTGAGATCGAAAAAGACGAGCCCTCAAGTTGGTTTAACTGCAAAGCAGCGGGAGAAGAACATCCGCGGAGCGTTTAAACCCGGATTTCCCAAGTAGTCAGCTGATTTAGCTTCTTCTATCCTATTTTTCTCTTTATATTACAGCGTGTTACTTGATGACGGAGGGCTGAAAAATGGCACACCCAACGGGTGCGGGTTCTGAGAGCGATTTTCGGCTGGATTTTGACCCTCGGGTGCGGTTGGAATTCCACGGTTCAAAGATCAGTTCTGATGGCGGTCTTCTGCTTTACCGGGAGCTTGATGACGCCCTTGGCCTTTTCGGCAAAGCGGTTCGGTTCCTTCGGGATACCCGCAAAGGTAAGAATGGCGTTCACACCTTGATGGGCCTGCTGCGCCAATCGATATTTGGTCGCCTTGCGGGCTATGAAGATGTGAATGATGCCGTGCGTCTGTCGCGTGACCCGGTAATGCGCCAGATTATCGGGGGCCGTGCCGTTGACACTCAGGCGGCATCCTCCTCCCAGATGGGCCGCTTTGAGACTGAGGTGCTCGCGACTGCCGCCAACAGGGAAGCCTTGGCCGATATGCCCGGTCAATGGATTGATGCGGTGCATGGTCGCCAAGGACTGAACTACATCACCTTGGACATGGATAGCTCTGTCAGCCCCACCCATGGCGCTCAGGAGGGAACCGCATGGAACGGGCATTTCGGCTGCAACTGCTATCACCCATTGTTCATCTTCAATCAGTTTGGCCACTTGGAACGCTGTGCCCTGCGCAATGGCAGCGTCCACAGCGCGGATGACTGGAAGGCTCTTCTGATACCCGTCATTGCGCGCTATGCAGAGCGCGACATCATGCGCTTCTTTCGCGCTGATGCCGCCTTTGCCATTCCGGAACTTTACGAGACTTTAGAGGCTGAAGGGTACCGCTACGCCATCCGCCTCAAAAAGAACGCTGTGCTGGAAGAGAAGATCAGCCATCAGCTGACCCGCCCCGTGGGACGTCCCTCAAAGACAAAGATCAAGCGCTTCTATGAGGTTTTTGAGTATCAGGCTGCTTCATGGAGCAAGCCCCGTCAGGTGGTTGCCAAGATCGAATGGTATCCCGGTGATCTATTCCCTCGCGTGGGTTTTGTCGTCACCAACTTGCCGATGGAGCCGGAATGGATCATCCGCTTCTACAATCAGCGCGGCACAGCCGAACAGCACATCAAAGAAGGCAAGAACGCCATCACTTGGACCCGCCTGTCCTGCAAGCGGTTCTGTGACAATGAGGTCCGGCTTCAGCTTCACGCATTGGCGTATAACCTTGGTGTCTTCCTGCAAGGGCTAGACCTCCCGGAAGAGGTCGCCGACTGGTCGCTGACAAGTATCCAGAGCCGCCTCATCAAAATCGGGGCAAAGGTCGTACGCCATGCGCGCAAAATCACGTTCCAACTGGCAGAGGTGGCTGTATCAGGCTACGTCTTCGGACGAATCCTCGCCGCAATCCGCGCCCTCAAGCCCCCGCCGAGGCCTGCATGACGCTCCAAACAACGAAACCAACACAAATGCGGCTCCACAGCTGTGTCTTGTCGCAGCCCAAACGGGATAAAGTCCACGAAAAGCTCAAAAACCGCGCTTACGTAACCGTCAAAATCGATAATCGCCCCGACAACGCTGCCGTCAGAGTTGCAAACGTCCGTGAAAACGGTCAACCTCGTCGCAACACACAGTTACTTGGGAAATATCCGTTAAAGTGACAGATGAAGGTAAGGCTCTTGTCGTCGGGCGGCAGGTGGTTCTGATTGATGATGTTTTTACAACCGGTTCAACGGTCGACGCTTGCACCAAGGTTCTTTTGAAGGCGGGGGCAATGCAGGTTGATGTCCTAACATTTGCTATTGCCGAACTCGGGCCAATGAAGTGACGTTTAGTTGAACTGCCAACGAGTTCTGCGCCCCTTGTGAGAGCTTGTGTTCATCACATATAAGCTAGCCCAACTAGGATTATTCAAAGGAAGGCTATTTGCTATGACCGAAGTGGTTATTTATACGCGCCAGCTTTGCGGGTTTTGTACGGCTGCAAAACGTCTTCTGGATAGCAAGGGTGTCGACTTTGTCGAACATGATGCCACGTTCGATCCGGAGCTGAAGAAACAAATGGTGCAACGGGCGAATGGCCGCTCAACCTTCCCGCAGATTTTTGTTGGTCAAACCCATGTTGGCGGGTGCGATGAATTGCATGACCTGGAGCGGAACGGCAAGCTGGATTCTCTGCTTGCTGGATAAAATGGCTAGCCAGTCCGGAGAATAATGGAAGGAAGAGGGCATGAGCGAGTTTACAGCAGCCTGTGTCCAGCTGCGAAGTGGGCGTGATGTTCTCTCCAATCTTGAGGTGGCCCGACAACTCGCTCGCGATGCTGTTAAAGGCTCCGGTGCCGGTTTTGTGCAAACTCCGGAAATGTCGAACCTGTTGGTGCGCAGCCGCGACGAGCTTTTTGAAAAGATAGTTGCGCAAGACGAAGACCCTTTTCTGGCCGGTTTGAGTGATTTGGCTCGTGAACTTGGCATCTGGTTGCATATCGGCTCCATGGCGGTGCGGGTTGGCGAGGATCAGGCCGCTAACCGTGGCTACATGATCGGACCGGATGGGCGGATTCTTGCGCGTTACGACAAGATTCACATGTTCGACGTAGATTTGCCTGATGGAGAAAGCTGGCGAGAGTCCGCAACCTATCGGCCTGGCTCCGCTGCTATGATCGTCGATACGCCATTGGCCAGATTTGGAATGGGGATTTGCTATGATGTGCGGTTCCCTCAGGTGTTCCGAAACCAAGCTGTGGCAGGGGCCATGGTTCTGACTGCTCCGGCGGCCTTTACACAGCAAACTGGCAAGGCGCACTGGCATGTGTTGCAAAGGGCGCGGGCAATCGAAAACGGCGCGTTCATGATTTCTGCCGCGCAATCCGGTCGCCATGAGGATGGGCGCGAGACCTATGGACACAGCCTCATTGTCAGTCCGTGGGGCAAAGTGCTTTGTGAAATGAGCGAAGACGAAGTGGGATACGTTTCTGCGACAATCTGCTTGAAAGAGGCAGAAAATGCGCGCAAAAGCGTCCCGGTCTTGAAAAATGAAAGAGAATTCGCCCTGGAAATGCAGAATATTCAGGGAAGTTGAGGGGAAGAAGCGTGATCCGCTACAATCTTGTTTGTGAGTTAGATCACACATTTGAAGGCTGGTTTCGAAACTCGGAAGATTTCGAAGTCCAAAAAGCCGTGCATCAGATTGAGTGTCCTGTGTGTTCGTCCACCGACGTCTCAAAGATGCTGATGGCCCCCGCCGTGTCGACCTCCCGGCGCAAGGAAAACCAAGTCGTTCCAGCGCCGGTCGTGGAGGGTGAAGCCAGTGGTGCTTCAAAAGTGCCTGCTTCGGCTGTCACCGCAAAGACGGACGTCCCAGAAGTTCCATCTGCTTCGGTTCGTGAAGCGGCATTGTTACCGCAAGACGTGCGGCAAAAGGAAATCGTCGCAGCTCTCCGACATTTGCGCGCCAAGATGATTGAAAACTCAGACAATGTCGGCAAGAGCTTTGCCGAAGAGGCGCGAAAGATCCACTACGGGGATGCCGAAGAGCGGGCCATCCATGGCGAAACAACACCGGAGGATGCGGCGGAATTGCTCGACGAAGGGATTTCAGTCTTGCCATTGCCCGTATTGCCGGATGACAAGAACTGACCATAGCCTAATGCCAGAAAGCGTCAGCTGCGCTGCTTGATTTCGTCAAGACTGACTGTTGTGACTTCTTGGAGCCGTTCTGCGGCAGCTAGACCGGTTCCCAGTTGATCCTGAATAGCTTCAAACTGCTTGACTGAGTGAGTGGTATAGTCCTGCAGCATTGAAGAGAC
>NZ_GL476308.1:0-1107 GCF_000148725.1 Roseibium sp. TrichSKD4
GCGAGATATGCCTGAGCAGGTACTCTGGCGTATCCAGTCCTGCGCTTCGGCGCCGCAGGACTGCTTTGCCGAGCTGATCTGTGTTCCAGTAGACAATGATGGCGGTGAGCAGGTTCAGGCAGGCCAAACGGAAATGCTGACCTTCTGTGGTCCGATCCCGGATTTCGCCTTGGCGACCGATCCACAAGGCATCCTTCAGTGCATGGTGTGCCTCGCCTTTGTTCAGCCCGACAGTTGAGCGGCGCTGCATGTCCATATCGAGCGCCCATTCGATGATGAACAGTGTCCGTTCGATCTGTCCGATTTCCCGCATCGCGATGGCCAGATCGTTCTTGCGCGGCCGGGCTGACAATCGCTTGAGGATCTGGCTTGGTGGCACCTTGCCTGACCGCATCGTGGCGGTGCACCTCAGCACATCGCCCCAGTTGTCGATGAAGGTCTGTTCCCGGACCTTGCCTCCGACAAGGGACTTAAGTTCTTTCGGAACGCTTTTGAGATCAAAGACATAGAACCGCTTGGATTTCAGGTCGCGAATACGGGGAATGAAGCGATAGCCCAAAAGCGCGAAGGCGGCGAATACGAGATCGGTGAACCCGCCGGTGTCGGCATAGTGTTCCTTGATTTTCTTGCCGATCTCGCTCAGGCACAATCCGTCCAGAATGTACGGTGCTTCACTCACCGTGGCCGGGATCGAATTGATCCAGTACGGCCCGTACAGGTCGGAAACATGGGTATATGCCTTCAATCCCGGTATGTGCGTGTTGTACTTCGCATTGACGAGGTTCATGGCCTCCCCCTGTCTCGTGGTCGGGAAGAACTGACCATCGCTGGAGGAAGTTTGCCCCGAACCCCAGTGTTGGGCCATGGGAAGCCTGGACTGCGCGTCGAGTACGATGGCCAGTGCCTCGTTGATCGCGTCGCTTTCGACAAACCAGCGCGACAGGCGGGACAACTGGGAATACTCGTGGTTCGCGGTCGCGGCAGCCATTTTGCTCAGGCCAACGTTCAGTCCCTCGCCGAGAAGAACGGTCGTGAGCGTTCGGTATTCCCGCTCTGACGGGAGCGCAGTGGGGTGATAATGTCCATTTTCGTTATGGACATTGTGAG
>NZ_GL476308.1:2955-4848 GCF_000148725.1 Roseibium sp. TrichSKD4
CCGCGCTACCATCCGGCAGGCTAGGGCAAAACCGATCTTTGACGCCTTGGAAGAATGGTTGCAGACGCAATTGCCCAAAATCTCGGGAAAGTCACCACTCGCGCAGGCCATCCGCTATGCCTTGGGCCGAATGCCGAAAGCACGCCCATACCTTGAGCTCGGCCATCTGGAATTGGATAACAACACCGCCGAGCGCGCCGTTAAACCCGTCGCCATCGGACGCAAAAATTGGATGTTCTCAGGCTCCCAAGGCGGCGGCAAAGCCATGGCTATCGCTTATACCCTGATCGAAACGGCCAAGCTCAACGGTGTTGACCCTCAGGCCTGGCTGACCTGGGTCCTCGGTCAAGTCGCCGACCACAAAATCACACGCCTCGACGAACTTCTGCCCTGGCGTTACGCTGCTCAGGCAGCGTAACAGGCCGCATCGGTGTCGCGCCAGAGCGCCTTCGCCGGACGGTCACGAACGGTCAGCAATCCGATGATGTCTTTGCAGGGGGCGCCCGTGCGCAGATAAGTAAACGCTTCCGTGAAGCCCGTGGCTTCGGCCACGTCCTGAAGGATGTCCGTTATTTTCGCAGGGGGAAGCCGCCGATAGAGATCGAGAACCAGATCAGCTGCCTCCTCAGGAACATCTGCCTTCAGACGGTCAACCCGTAACTGGCCATCTTCGATGATGCCGTTGGGAAGAGTGCCGTCCCTGACAGCCTCCGCAAGCCGTTCGAGGCCGCTCTGCAATCGGCGCTTGCGATCCTCGATCCAGACTCTGGGATCCAGCGGGAGTTCAAGTCCCGGCATCGCCTTCGCTGTTTCCAGTGGTACGAGGACTTTCCTGTCATCAGCATATCGGCGAGCATGATCCAGCCAGATATCGTTGGATCTGAAGGCCTCCTGCAAACGGAACATAACTGCTACGATCCAGAGCCGGTCCTCGTTGGTTTCCGACTTGCGCAGTTGCTTGTCCCACTTTGATCGGGCGGGCAGAAAGGCTCGCGATTTGACTGGGATGTCTGCCCCCTTCCGGATGATCGCCGCAGCGTCGAGCAACGGTTGGGCCACGGTGGATCCCCGGATATCCAGCGCACTCAACATGCGTTTGCTATAAAGCTTGAAGCTGTGAACCGCCTTCTCGATGTGATCCATCGGCTCGGCCATGGCAGGTTTGATCAATTGGGTCGCCATTGCCACAAGAGTTTCCAGACCATCCCATGAACAGGATGCATCGACGGCCCCGCCCAAGGCAGCCTCATCGCCCCGGGCCATCAGCAATGTCGTTCCCAGAGATTGGAATCCGACCAGTGTGCTGGCTATATCCGCCTGTGCCTGCTCGAAGTGCAGCGCGCTGATTTTCTTCGCCTCTCGCCAGGTCTTGCCTACGATCCGGTCATGGGTTTCGACAACGGTATCGGCGACGGACGCCGCCCATTCAACGACACAGGTGGCCAGAATGGCGAGGCGACGATTACTGCTGATGTCCTGCAAATTGCCCGTGAAGTAGCGCTCGCCCTGACGGCGCAGGATTTTGATCCTGTGGGGCGGAATGCCATCAAGAACATCGGGTTGCAGACCAATCGCCTTGAGGGCTTCCACCCGGTCAAGCAGGCGGTTCATATCGGCTGTGTTCTTGCCGACCTCAAACCCCCGCAGCCACAAGAACACGCTCTGCCACCCGTTCGCAGCCTCGCCAAGCAGGTCGTCGAGACGACGGCGTATTCGACTGTCCAGGCGCGCGACAATCCGGTTCTCGATCCGCCGCTCGGCCGCCACAAGCGCATCGGCACACAGCCTCTCAATCGTCGTGACACCCGGCAGGATGATCTGCCGCGCCCGGCATTCTTCAACAAAAGCCCGCACCAGACCTTCGCAGATTCGCTGCCTCGGCCTGCTGGTCTA
>NZ_GL476308.1:6063-12078 GCF_000148725.1 Roseibium sp. TrichSKD4
GTTTGCCGTCCTGCTCCGCAACAACGACCGAAGCTCCACACACCTCATAAACAAGCTGATGGACGTGATGGAGCCCTTACCCCAGCGAGCACGGAAGTCGATCACTTTCGACCGCGGCTTCGAGTTCTGGGCTTGGCGGAAGCTCAAAACAGGGATCGGAACGGAAAGCCGGTTCTGCGATCCGCAAGCGCCTTGGCAAAATGGATCGGTTGAGAACCTCAACAAACGCGCGCGCCGATACTTGCCACGTGACACCCAACTCGCGGCGCTCTCAAATCGCAATATAAAGGCGATTTGAGAGCGCCTGAACGGAACACCCAGAAAGTGCCTCGGATGGAGAACAACGATCGAGGCATTTTGAGATGAAATGATGAAACTCAGATAGCTGAACCAGTCGCAACGACACTTGAACTAACACTCAAGCCGTCAGGGACTGGATCAACGCTTTAGATGCAAAGACCGCATACACCGAACCAGGTTCACCATGGGAGAACGGATACTGCGAGAGCTTCAACGCCCGCCTTCGAGATGAACTGCTCAATGGTGAAATCTTCTACAGCCTCAACGAGGCGCAAATCTTGGTTGAACAATGGAGGAAACACTACAACACCAAGCGTCAACACAGCGCCTAGGGCTACCGCCCACCGGTACCAAAAACCATCATTCCAATGGACCAGCAGCCGAGCATGCACTAACAATCAAATCGGACCACTCAGCTGGGGCTGATCAGGAGCGAATGAGAAATACAGATCAAGTCCATTGACAAGAACCGGCAATAATTTTAGTTCAAATCCTTTGCAAAATTGGATACTGGGGACTTTTTTGAAGGGAAAAATTTACAACTTAGCTAATAGACGCATTTGGGTTGCTGGTCATCGCGGCATGATAGGCAGCGCGATCGTGCGGCGCCTGAAAGCGGTGGGGTGCGAGGTCTTGACTGCAACACGCGCCGAACTTGATCTTACAAACCAAGCTACGGTTTTTGAGTGGGTGAGGGAGAACAAACCCCAAGCCGTGTTTTTAGCGGCAGCCAAAGTGGGTGGCATTTCTGCCAATGATACGTTGCGCGGAGAGTTCATATACGAGAATCTTGCGATCGCCCTAAACGTTATCCACGCTGCCCATCTACACTGTGTTGAGAAGCTAATGTTCCTTGGCTCCACGTGCATTTATCCCCGTCTAGCGCCTCAGCCCATGAATGAGGAAGCGCTGCTAACAGGGCCGCTAGAGAAAACAAATGAGCCATACGCGATCGCCAAAATTTCTGGAATAAAGCTTTGTGAGGCCTATCGCGACCAATACAATGACGACTTCATTTCGATTATGCCTACCAATATATTTGGCCCTGGTGACAACTATCATGCTGAGCACAGTCATGTGGTTGCCGCCCTCATACGGCGTTTCCATGAGGCGAAAGCCAACGGAGACGCCGAGGTTGTCGTATGGGGGAGCGGTACACCACGCCGGGAATTTCTATACGTTGACGATCTTGCAGATGCTTGTGTTTTTGCAATGGAACGATATTCAGACGCTGGGGTTCTCAACGTTGGGACGGGAAAGGACATTGAAATAGGTTCTTTTGCAAAAGTTGTCGCTGACGTGATCGGATTTAAGGGCAACGTTGTTTTCGACCCGTCTCGTCCTGATGGAACGCCACGCAAGCTTGTCGATGTCTCGCGTATGACGGATCTCGGTTGGACTGCCTCTACAACACTCCGAGCCGGATTGGAGGCAGCATATGCCGACTATAGGAATTCTAAAGCAGCCGATCGATAAAGTATTCGATACTACAAACCGGTTCTATCTCTTGTCCGAAAAATAAACGGTCTCACCTTTGATGTCGGCCAACCGCAGCACGTACTAATTTGAAGAGGTCTTATAAGTATGTCGAAAGCAGCAAAAGTAGCGCTTATTACGGGTGTGACTGGGCAAGATGGAGCATATCTATCTGAACTGCTTCTATCGAAGGGGTATGTGGTTCACGGAATAAAGAGGCGCGCAAGTCTTTTCAATACAGACAGGATCGACCACCTCTATAGAGATCCGCATGAAACAAATGTCCGTTTTTTTCTGCATCATGGCGACCTGACGGACGGCTCTAGTCTAACTCGGATCATCCAACAAGTTCAGCCTGATGAAATCTACAATCTGGCGGCACAAAGCCACGTGGCGGTAAGCTTCCAAGAACCCGAATACACGGCAAACTCAGACGCACTCGGCGCGTTGCGGATTCTGGAAGCAATAAGGCTGCTGGGACTGGGTGAAAGTTGTAGGTTTTATCAGGCAAGCTCCTCTGAGCTTTATGGATTGGTGCAGGAGTCTCCTCAAAAGGAAACAACCCCATTTTATCCGCGAAGCCCTTACGCGGTGGCCAAGCTATATGCTTACTGGATCACAGTGAATTATCGTGAAGCTTATGGGCTTTATGCGTGCAATGGGATTTTGTTCAATCACGAAAGCCCCATCCGTGGAGAAACATTTGTTACTCGTAAGATATCGCGTGGTTTGGCACGGATTAAACTCGGATTGCAGGAATGCCTCTATTTGGGCAATCTCAATGCGAAGAGGGATTGGGGGCATGCGCGCGATTATGTTGAAATGCAGTGGATGATGCTGCAACAGCAAAAGCCTGAGGACTTTGTTATCGCTACTGGCCTGCAGTACAGCGTGCGGGACTTCGTTGATGCTGCTGCGAAGGAAATAGGAATTGAAATCTCGTGGAAAGGTACTGGAGTTGACGAAGTCGGATATGATACGTCAGGGCGCAAGATTGTAGCCGTCGATCCGCGCTATTTCCGTCCTGCCGAGGTTGAGACTCTTCTTGGAGACGCACGAAAAGCACATGAAAAGCTTGGCTGGACCCCAAAAACGAGCTTCGAGGAACTCGTTGCCGAAATGGCGCGTGAAGACCTACGCTCAGCGGAACGTGACGCGCTGATGACACGTTCAGGCTTTAAGGCGCCCGACTACCACGAATAGGGTTGGGTTCGTTAACTTGTAGATTGTGGGCTAAGCCTCCCGAATTGAGTATGCCAAATACATAAACGCATCTGCGATCAAGATCGGCTTCTAGACACTTTCCCCTTCGGGGCCGTGTATTCATGAAGCTGTTCAGCATGAGAAACCTTTTTGGATTACCGCTCTGCCTGATCATAGTGCAAGCTCTCGCGCTATTCGCACACTGGACAGTCCATAGTGTCTATTATGGTCGCCGAAGCCTTCCAGCGTCTTGATCGGAACCAGCCTCGCCGTCTTGAGGGCCACGTCGATCCGCCTGGTCTCGCGCGTGGAATACTCTTCACTGAGCAAGGCATCGATCGCTTCCACCGCCGTGATCTCACCCTGCTCCAGACGATGAAGCGTGTGATCGAGTGCTTCCAATGCACGCGGCATCTTCAGCCCGACAAGCGCCCCCGGACTCTTTCCAGAAGCTCACTCATGCCGGCACCCGTTCACTTGCCAGGCGCCGTCCGACCGCATCATAAAAGTCGAGCGATCGGTGCAATCGATCAGAGTTGCGGGAAGGTGCTGTCCGTTTCGGTGGTGCCTTGCGATGAAGGGGATCGACGCGCCGCTTGTTCTTGCCCTCCAGAACCGGATGACGTGCGATCTCGATCCCGTCTTCGAAGATCCGGATGTCCTGGGTGTGGTTCTGGACTTCCAGTGTCCGCCTGCGGGTCGTGTCCGGCACGCTGTAGTAATTTCGGTCTACCGAGATCATGCCCTCATGACTGACCCGCCGCTCAATGGTGAGAACCGCGCTGTACGGCAATGCCGGCAGTTCTTTCAGGGTCGATCTTTCTTCAGCAAAAGCTTCGTCGACAACACGGTCGGTCGCCGCGTGCACTCGCGGATTGGCCACTGTTTCCCGCCATTGCGTGAACTGGGCATTGAGATCGTCGAGGTTCCGGAAGCTACGGGCCAGGAAGAAGTCCTGACGAATGTACCGGAACGGCCGCTCGACTTTGCCCTTCGTTTGTTGATTTTCACTGAGAACTGACCCGGTGGCCCCATAAATTGTCACTGAGAACTGACCCATGTGAACACACTACCCCGACGTTTTTGGCTCGGGGGATATGGAGTGATCGACATGGGATTTTTGAGTGTCATTCGACGCTGGGCATTGCGTGACAAAATGCCAATCAGAGAGATTTCCCGTCGCACGGGTTTATCTCGCAACACGGTGAAGAAGTATCTGCGCGAGGGCATTGTTGAGCCGAAGTTCAAAACCCCGCCGCGACCAACCAAACTTGATCCGTATGCGGACCGTTTGTCTTCTTGGCTTGTGGCCCAGACGCGCAAGTCGCGCAAAGAGCGTCGAACCGTCAAACAGATGCACGTGGATCTGGTGCAGTTAGGGTATGATGGCTCCTATGAACGTGTGGCGGCCTTTGTCCGTGCGTGGCGTGCGGACCGGCAGCGGGCGGAACAGACGACAGGGCGCGGCACATTTGTGCCTCTGATCTTCCAGCCCGGCGAAGCTTTCCAGTTTGATTGGAGTGAAGACTGGGCCAATATTGGCGGCGAGCGACTGAAGCTTCAGGTCGCGCATATCAAGTTGTCACACAGTCGGGCGTTTTTGGTCCGGGCTTACCTGCTGCAAACGCACGAGATGCTGTTTGACGCCCATTGGCACGCGTTCCGCGTGTTTGGCGGCGTTCCTGGCCGAGGGATCTATGACAATATGAAGACAGCGGTTGATCGCGTCGGCAAAGGCAAGCAGCGGGACATCAACGTCCGTTTCAAGGCGATGGCTAGCCACTACGTCTTTGAGCCTGAGTTCTGCAATCCGGCTTCAGGTTGGGAGAAAGGCCAGGTCGAGAAGAACGTCCAGGACGCGCGCAATCGGCTTTGGCAGGTCATGCCCGTCCTTGCAGATCTGGCTGAACTGAACCAATGGCTTGAAGATCGGTGCATCGCCCTTTGGGCGGAGACGCCGCACAAAGCCTTGCCGGGGTCTCTCGCCGATGTGTGGAAAGCTGAGAAGCCAATGCTGATGGCTCTGCCGCCGGCCTTCGATGGATTTATCGAACATAGCAAGCGAGTGTCTCCCACATGCCTGATCACATTCGAACGCAACAGGTATAGCGTGCCCGCCAGCTTTGCGAACCGCCGTGTCAGCCTGCATGTCTACCCTGACCGACTGGTCGTTGTGGCCGAAGGGCAAACAGTTTGTGAACATGCACGGCTCATTGATCGGTCCTGCCGCAAATCAGGCAAGGTTGTTTATGACTGGCGGCACTATCTTGCTGTCATTCAGCGCAAACCTGGCGCCCTTCGCAATGGCGCGCCCTTCACCGAGATGCCGGAAGCCTTCCAACGGCTGCAGGAACGCATGTTACGCAAGGAGGGGGGTGACAGGGAAATGGTCGACATCCTCTCATTGGTTCTGCAGCATAACGAAGAGGACGTGTTACGCGCCGTGGACAAGGCGCTGGAAGCGGGTGTGCCAACCAAGACGCATATCCTGAACCTTCTACACCGGTTGATCGACCGTAAGCCGACGGAACATCCAGAAGTCGACCCACCGGACGCCTTGGCATTGCAAACCACGCCCGAGGCAAATCTAAATCGTTACGATGGCCTGAGACAGGCTGGGGAGAAGCGCCATGCGTCATGACCCAGCCGGAGCCTCTATCGTCATCATGCTGCGCAGCCTCAAGCTCTATGGCATGGCAAATGCCGTCGAAGACCTGGTCGCCCAAGGTGCCCCAGCCTTTGAAGCCGCGACCCCGATGTTATCACAGCTGCTCAAGGCTGAAATGGCGGAACGAGAGGTTCGATCCATCGCTTACCACACAAAGGTCGCCCGCTTCCCTGCATACAAAGACCTCACCGGCTTTGATTTTGCGTCCAGTGAAATTAACGAAGCGAAAGTCCGCAGTTACACCGGTGTGAGTTCATCGAAAACACCGAGAATGTCGTTCTGATCGGTGGGCCCGGCACGGGCAAAAGCCACACCGCCACAGCAATCGGCGTTCAGGCGATCGAACACCACAGGCGCAAGGTTCGGTT
>NZ_GL476308.1:12098-14088 GCF_000148725.1 Roseibium sp. TrichSKD4
ACGAAGAGGACGTGTTACGCGCCGTGGACAAGGCGCTGGAAGCGGGTGTGCCAACCAAGACGCATATCCTGAACCTTCTACACCGGTTGATCGACCGTAAGCCGACGGAACATCCAGAAGTCGACCCACGGACGCTTGGCATGCAAACCACGCCCGAGGCAAATCTAAATCGTTACGATGGCGTGAGACAGGCTGGGGAGAAGCGCCATGCGTCATGACCCAGCCGGAGCCTCTATCGTCATCATGCTGCGCAGCCTCAAGCTCTATGGCATGGCAAATGCCGTCGAAGACCTGGTCGCCCAAGGTGCCCCAGCCTTTGAAGCCGCGACCCCGATGTTATCACAGCTGCTCAAGGCTGAAATGGCGGAACGAGAGGTTCGATCCATCGCTTACCACACAAAGGTCGCCCGCTTCCCTGCATACAAAGACCTCACCGGCTTTGATTTTGCGTCCAGTGAAATTAACGAAGCGAAAGTCCGGCAGTTACACCGGTGTGAGTTCATCGAAAACACCGAGAATGTCGTTCTGATCGGTGGGCCCGGCACGGGCAAAAGCCACACCGCCACAGCAATCGGCGTTCAGGCGATCGAACACCACAGGCGCAAGGTTCGGTTCTTCTCAACAGTGGAGCTGGTCAATGCACTGGAGCAAGAAAAAGCGATTGGCAAGGCTGGGAAAATCGCTGATATGCTGACCAAAGTCGACTTGGTCATCCTGGATGAGCTCGGTTACCTGCCGTTCAGTTCATCAGGTGGGGCGCTGCTCTTTCACCTGCTCAGCAAGCTCTACGAGCGCACAAGCGTCATCATCATAACCAACCTTAGCTTCTCAGAATGGGCGCAGGTCTTCACAGATGCAAAGATGACCACCGCTCTCTTAGACCGCCTCACGCACCGCTGCCACATCTTGGAAACAGGCAACGACAGCTACCGCTTCAAAGCCAGTTCCAAGGATACAAAGAAAACTAGAAAGGAGACCCCAACATTGACCGCGTCATAGACCACGACGCATAACTAAAGGTGGGTCAATTCTCGGTGAAAATACCGGGTCAGTTCTCAGTGAAAATCAACACGCTAGATCTTTGAGTGCGGCATTGTCGAGCATCGCCTCCGCCAACATCCGCTTCAGCCGGGCATTCTCGTCTTCCAGAGACCGCAGCTTCTTCGCGTCGGACACGTTCATGCCGCCAAATTTGGCTTTGTACTTGTAGAACGTTGCGTCGCTGATGCCATATTTCCGGCAAAGGTCGGAAGCCTTTACCCCGGCCTCGTACTCCTTGATCATCCCGATGATCTGTTCGTCGCTGAATCTGCGTTTCATGGTCCATCCTTTCCTCAGATGAATCACTAACACCAAGATGGCTGGAATTCAGGGGGCTGGGTCACCTGGCTGATCTCTGCTTCACGGCAGATCTCTGACCTTGCCCCGTGATCCCGGACCAGGTCATGAAGCGCTCAGTCTATTACTATCGGCTCAACATCAGCGATGCGCCGGAAGTAAGCGCCGTCTTGATATGTAACTTTCCAGCCAGCTGCTTCGCGATCTGTGAAGACGCGTTCAGGTATAACTAAAAGCCCGCCACCATTGGCAACCAAGCCAGGCGCAGCCACGAGTGCAAATGGTGGTGGTGGCGTGAGAATTCTTTCATAAGTTTCGATTCGGGAGTGTTCAACGATACGGCGATAATCGCTGTAAGGAATCGAAGCTACGCCACGGCGCCGCGGCTCACCATCAGCGACGACGACAAAACCGGTCATGTAGCGCGAAGCAAGATAGACCTCTTGGCCTGGTTCTACTGAAATGGATTTGAGCGCTTCAGAGCCAATAACGTCCCATTTGTGAGCTATCCATGGAAGTGTAATTGTTGACATGACCAAGACAGCGAATGTCGCTAAGGTAGGCACACAGGAAAGATAGTTACTATTTTGAGTGTCAGCATGCTTGGCCTCATCGCCTAGTTCAGTTCGAGTCTTGAAATTAGAAGCAACCA
>NZ_GL476308.1:14905-20393 GCF_000148725.1 Roseibium sp. TrichSKD4
CATATCAACCATGTTGGTGGTTAGTCGGGTAGCCAGCAGAAGAGGATCGTTCAAGAATTTGGCAAACCCAAACTTATATAGGGCTCCTGCCACAGCAGCTTCGCCGCCTTCGAAACCTTCCAGTTTATCTGCATAGATACGCTCACAAGCTGTCCAGTCGGCGTTGTGGGTTAAACCGCAAAAGGTGTACGAAAAGTTGGAGCCCACTTCTCCAGATTTGGAGCCAAAAGCCACTGAGAGCGCGGAGGTTATAGAGAATGACAGTACGACGACACCAAGAATCGCCGCGATGGTCCGCAGGCGTCCCCGCCATCCTCCAGCACTAGTCAGAAACATCCAAAGTGCTATCGCCGGAATAGCGAACATGTTTCCCATGCGAATAGTTAAAGCGAGGTTGGTGAACAAAAATGCGGTTGCCTTGGCACCGAAATCGCCCGATGCGAGTGCTCGTACGAGATAGGGAATGCTCATCAAGGCAAAAAGTATGCCGAGTGGCTCGGTCAAATTGGTTGGCAAATACGCGCGGACAGAGATCATGGTGAGGCCCAAAAAAGTGAGACCTGCCCAAGGGCCACGCCACAACATAACCGAGTATGTAGCGAAGAAAGTGGCAGTTGCAATTGCCACAGTTTGCAACAAGATGAAGACTACATTTGAATAGCCAGAAACAAACATTCCGGCGCCTCTCAAAGCCGCAGCGAGAGGGCGGCGTGACCCGAAGGTGTTCCATTGCCCAGTCATAGCCTGTTCGAACGTCTGAGTGAAATGCACTGTTGCATCGTTAAACGGTACAAGGCCAGCAATGGCATTCCCGCTGAGGTCCTGCGGACGCGGAATTCCAGCCCAAGTTCCAGCAACCGAAAACAAAAACCAAGCGATGATGATTGGAAGTCCAAACCATTTGAAAAGCCTCGTTAAATCGGCTTCCCGTTCGCCTAAGTCAGGTTCATTTTTGCGGTCGCATACGGCGACCCATCCTAATACGGCACCAATTGATGCGTATAAAAGCACAGCATGTGAGAGAGAGGGGTCGGCCTCTGCAAGACTTCTCAGCCAAGGCATTTGGCTAAACGCGGCAGTGGTTGGCAAGGCCCAGCCCTGAGCCCAGCCGATAACGATACTCACCAAGTAAACAAAAACTGTGAGCATGAGAAAACCGATAAACACGCAGGTCAGCTTAGTGAACCAAAAATGGGCGCGATCAGCTCGCTTAGTCAATAGCGCGCGCGAATAAAGCCAATACCTTAGGCCTTGTAACACAGCGGAAACAAAGAGTAAAACCTGTGCTAAGTCTATCAAGATTCCACGAAGTATAAGTTGGTATGTAATTTCGAGTGTTACATTTGAACCATTGGCAAGTTCATTTGGGAGCGAAAACAGGACACTATCGTGCCAGTGACTGAACGACCCTTGAGCGGCATTACCAGATCGAATAGTTTCGTGAATAACGTGGGCCGGACCAAGTGGCAATGCGTTGGCGGAGATCCGGGCATTGGATTTATACGGGTTTTTGGACGTGTCTCCATCAGTTACAAAGAGGTATCGAAGCTCACCTTCCGGGTTCAGTTGAACCGTTAACGCGTTGGATGGGGCTTCTTCCGATGCAAAGGGACCAACAAAATATTCTGTCCTTTCCAACGGGAAAACAGTCAAGAATAGTTGAAACAGTATTACTGCGGCCGAAGAGCCAAAAACAGCCCACAAAAGAAGACCGAGACTACGCGTACGAATGGTTGTTTTGAATGCGCTGAGCAATTGGATAATGCCTCGGATAATCATGCTTGGCTTGCCTTTTGTGCCGCGAGCGACGATTTGATCAGCTTCCAAAAACCCGGGCCAGCCATGGTGAATGCCACAAAATAAGTAGCAGCCTGGAGCGCAATCGCGAGCGCAACCGCAGATGATGGAGGGACTGCAAAGAAGGACAAGGCCCAAATTGCCGCTGTTTGGTAAATCCCAATATAGCCCGGCGCTGACGGCAACATCGATCCAATTACCAAGAATATCCAAAGTAGAGGTATTGCAAGTAATGGCGCGTTAAGATGAAAAGCAAAAATCTGGAATCCCACTGCTAGCAAGTCTACGACTAGAATAAGGAATGCAACCAATATAAGCCTCAGCCTCATCGTACTGGACATGACGCGCCGGCTTTCCAAATGGAGTTCAGCAAAAAATACATCTGGCCGTACTTTCCAATTCGAAAGCCATCGCTCAACAATTCGGGAAACAAGTCGCTGAACAACTCCAAGTCCCGCCGTAGCTGCAAAGGTTGAGACTGTAATTATTGCTCCTACGAGAAAGATAGTGCCTAGCCATTGATCCAAGACGCCGTGCCCTGGAAGGGTAAAAAGCAAAACTCCAGCACAAAGGAAAATGGCTACTATATCCATCAGCCGGTCGATTAATGCACTTGCAATGGGATTAGCAAGCGGGAAGTCTGTGAGCCGCGATAGCGCAAAAATGCGAACGACTTCTCCCGCCCTTGCCGGCAATATCATGTTGGAAAGAGTGCCTGCAGTTGTGGCGTGATAGTAGTGCTTTTTTGTCTCTGGCGGAGCTCCCGCAATCAAGTGCCATCGCAAAGCTCGGAGAGCGATTCCTGCTGCAAGTGCGGCTGCGGATATTGCGATATAGCTATAATTGGCAGATGTCAGAGTGTCGAGCATGGCGCTAAAGTCTACTTGCCTTAGCGCGATCCAGAGAAAGTAAACGCTAACGGAAATTCCGAGCACGATACTGAACCAAGCGCGCGGTGTCCGCCTGATCATCAACTGCGTTCCACTTCGATGAGTGCGAACATCGCGAAACGATCGGCGGGCAACAAGCCTTCTATAAATCGTATTGATCTATAGAGAAAATTTGGCATCAAGGAACGTAGTGAAACACCTCCGGAAAGCATATATGAAAATGGCATAATCGGTTCGATATTTGTTATCTTCAACTCTGGATACTGCCTCCCAAACTCTTCCTTATCACGCAAGAAAATGATCCACGGCAGAGCGCCGTTCGCTCCAGAAAGAGGACCTGTGGTTGGAATATTCCAATCGGCCGATGGAACAAACGGTTCATGGTGTAAATGGTTGTAAACCCATTCCGACCAAGGCGTACGCCATGGTTCAATCATAACGATTCGTCCGCCAGGGCGGAGGCAGCGCGATGCTTCGGCAAAAAACCGATCAACGCCCGGAATATGATGAAGTACGTCGGTCATTACGATCGCGTCCAAATCGCCATCTAAAAATTGCAGGTTGCAGGCATCAGCGACTATGTCGACACCCTCCACCGGGAAGACCTCGCTTGTTATCGCATTTGGCAGCATCTCTTTGAAGAAGCCTGCGCCCGATCCTAATTCCAGAACACGATCTTGGTTTGGAAGCGCTTCTAAAATGCGCCCGTACCACTCATGATAGATCGATTTAAGGAACGGTTTTTCGACAATAATCTGGCGGCGTAACTCTGTTGTCTGCGGGTCGTCTATTGACAGTCCACGCGTCAAGGGGTGCGCCAGTATCTGGTTGAGAATACCCAATTTTCCGTTCCGAGCGTTCAGATGAATTTAATCCGCCTCGCAGCGAATGCGACCATTTTGAGCAGTAGCCATCCATGCCGCCAGCGGCTGATGTTTGTTTCGCCATACCGCCGTGCCCGGTAGCGGATTGGAACTTCTTGAATCTTCAGGTTGAGCCGCGCGGCGCCGAAGAGGAGATCGAAATCACCAAAAGGGTCGAAGTCCCCAAAGAAGGATCGATTATCGGCTATCCGATTGTAGTCGGCTTTGCGCAACACCTTTGTTCCACACAACGTGTCTCGGATGGGTTGACCGAGCAACCAGGAAAAGGCTTGCGAAAAGAACTTATTACCGATGAGATTGAAGAAGCGCATCGCTTCTTCTTGCATAGGATAGACGAGACGTACTCCGTTAACGAATTCAGCCGAACCCGAAGCGATTAGGTCGTAAAACCTCGGCAAATCTTCCGGAGGGACGGTTATATCCGCATCTAGGATCATCAGAATATCGCCACTGGCTTGTTCAAAACCTAGGCGCACCGCATCACCTTTGCCCTTACCTTTTTGTTTAAACAACTTCGCATTGCGTTCTGGGTGGGCGGCAATAGCCCGTTCGATTGCTTCATAAGTATCGTCGGTTGAATTTCCTTCTACGAAGACTATCTCGGTTCCACCACCCATTTCTGGTATGCGTGTCATAAGTTCTTCAATATGACCAGATTCGTTACGCGCCGCCACGATGACCGAAACAGTTGGATTGACTTGCAAGGGTTTTGGTACCGGGCGGGCCACCATCAGATGTGTCAGAGACAGCCATCGAAATGGCACTATCTTGGCCAGATAGCGGTTAGCAAAGTCGGATAACAATGGTATCCAAGTTGGTACAATTACTTCCGTCCAATTTCGTAAAGGCTGAAAACCGGAGAGCTCGAGCAGGTTTCGCATATCATGAACTGTCAGCCAATTCTGCGGGAGCTGAGGGGTAGCAAGACCCATAGCCCTCACTGCGCGTAAAGGTGGATTCCAGAGGTGGCTGAAGAAATTAATAATCACCCTAGTCTCTGGCTTGCAATACGGCCTTAAGCCTTCGAGCACCGTCTGAACGTCCCACAATTCGTTCACAAGGTCGGACAGAATAATGTAGTCAAATTTACGATTTCCCAAGTCAAATCCGTGCGCGTCCGCCAGAACAAATTCAAGATGGGGGTGTTGCTTCTTCGCTTGTTCAATAACTGAAACAGAAAAATCTAAGCCAACGCCTATAGACGGCTTGCTTGCAGCCAATACGCTTCCGGTGCCGCAACCAATTTCGAGAACTGAAGTGCCTTCGAGAATGACGTTGCGATATACTGTGTGCATACGAGCATGGTAATAACGACTAAAAGTCTTTCTGCTATCCCAGTTGGTGTCCCAGAACTTTTGACGAGTTTCCTGATAGTCGTTGAGCTCACTGTCGAATGTCTCACATTCCGATTTCGAAGCGGACATTGGTGTCATTACGCATTCCTAACGTGCAATTTAGAGCGCTAAGCTGGTGGGCTGCAGAAGAATGTAAATTAATTTATGAAGGACCTGCGCGCCTTCACTAAGGCATGCTAATAACTCGATCAAGTCAATTTTTGGTCGAACACTTTGTCGTGCCCCCATTGAGTGGTCCGGTTTAATTGTTAGTGCATCGTGGGCCTCTGGTCCATTGGCACGATGCTTTCGGGCGCGGGCGGACGATAGCCCAATGAGCTATGCGGCCTGACCGTGTTGTAGTGAATGCGCCATTGTTCGATCAGGATTTGAGCTTCCCGCAGGGTGTAGAACAACTCGCCATCAAGAGTTCGTCCCGGAACCGAGCGTTGAAGCTTTCACAGTATCCGTTTTCCCAGGGTGATCCGGGCTCGATATAGCCGTTTTCGCCCCGACTGCTGCGATCCAGTCCCGCACTTCTGAGCGATAAATTCTGGTCCGTTGTCTGACCTAATATACTCCG
>NZ_GL476308.1:20833-25619 GCF_000148725.1 Roseibium sp. TrichSKD4
TGCGACGACGCGAAGGGCTCAGAAGTTTCCTTCGCTGCTTCGCTCAAAATGAGTTTGTCCAAAGTCAAATCAGACACCGCACGTCTGAGCCGCTGGTTCTCTTTCTCCAAATCCTTCAGACGCGTAAGCTGTGATCGCTGCATCCCACCATACAGCTTCCGCCACCGATAGAATGTCTGCTGCGTCACACCAATCTGGCGAACCGCTTCGGCAATCGTCGCTCCCTGTCCTTGCAAAACTTCAACCTGCCGAAGCTTCGATACAATCTCTTCGGGCTTCTCTCTTTTCCCAGCCATCGCTGATCCTCCAATTTGAGGGATAAACTATCCCAGTTGGTGGACCACTTTCAGGGGGCTATTCCACTCTCTAGGCTCAGGACTCATTAAAGCCACCAGGTGACGATTGCGCCAATTGTGATTGCGGCTATGAACACATCGGTTCGACGGGAAACTGCGGGGCCATCCACCGTTTCGATCCATCTGGACACCTGTATCGACCCAGTGAATTTCTGCTCATGCTATTTGGAAGGAGATAGCGATGAGCGAGACGATGACAGAGGCAGTGAAACGATGGACGTAGAAGTCTGACCCAGCCCCCTGAATTCCAGCCATCTTGGTGTTAGTGATTCATCTGAGGAAAGGATGGACCATGAAACGCAGATTCAGCGACGAACAGATCATCGGGATGATCAAGGAGTACGAGGCCGGGGTAAAGGCTTCCGACCTTTGCCGGAAATATGGCATCAGCGACGCAACGTTCTACAAGTACAAAGCCAAATTTGGCGGCATGAACGTGTCCGACGCGAAGAAGCTGCGGTCTCTGGAAGACGAGAATGCCCGGCTGAAGCGGATGTTGGCGGAGGCGATGCTCGACAATGCCGCACTCAAAGATCTAGCGACAAAAAACTACTGACGCCTGACGTGAAGCGCTGTGCTGTGCGGGACGTAATGGACCGGCATGGCCTGAGCGAGCGTCGGGCATGCCGTCTTGCGGATCTGGACCGCTCAACGTTCCAGTGCCGGAAACAGGATCCGGGTGACGAGGCCTTGCGCATAAGGTGTCAGCGACCAGTCGGCGACCTCTTCCGGGAGGTCTAGCCCTTGCAGGAAGACACCAAGGTTATACGCCAATGCGTGAAGCTGAAGCCGGACCTCATTGTCACAGAACCGCTTGCAGGACAGGCGGGTCCAAGTGATGGCGTTCTTGCCTTCTTTGATGTGCTGTTCGGCTGTGCCGCGCTGATTGTAGAAGCGGATGATCCATTCCGGCTCCATCGGCAAGTTGGTGACGACAAAACCCACGCGAGGGAATAGATCACCGGGATACCATTCGATCTTGGCAACCACCTGACGGGGCTTGCTCCATGAAGCAGCCTGATACTCAAAAACCTCATAGAAGCGCTTGATCTTTGTCTTTGAGGGACGTCCCACGGGGCGGGTCAGCTGATGGCTGATCTTCTCTTCCAGCACAGCGTTCTTTTTGAGGCGGATGGCGTAGCGGTACCCTTCAGCCTCTAAAGTCTCGTAAAGTTCCGGAATGGCAAAGGCGGCATCAGCGCGAAAGAAGCGCATGATGTCGCGCTCTGCATAGCGCGCAATGACGGGTATCAGAAGAGCCTTCCAGTCATCCGCGCTGTGGACGCTGCCATTGCGCAGGGCACAGCGTTCCAAGTGGCCAAACTGATTGAAGATGAACAATGGGTGATAGCAGTTGCAGCCGAAATGCCCGTTCCATGCGGTTCCCTCCTGAGCGCCATGGGTGGGGCTGACAGAGCTATCCATGTCCAAGGTGATGTAGTTCAGTCCTTGGCGACCATGCACCGCATCAATCCATTGACCGGGCATATCGGCCAAGGCTTCCCTGTTGGCGGCAGTCGCGAGCACCTCAGTCTCAAAGCGGCCCATCTGGGAGGAGGATGCCGCCTGAGTGTCAACGGCACGGCCCCCGATAATCTGGCGCATTACCGGGTCACGCGACAGACGCACGGCATCATTCACATCTTCATAGCCCGCAAGGCGACCAAATATCGATTGGCGCAGCAGGCCCATCAAGGTGTGAACGCCATTCTTACCTTTGCGGGTATCCCGAAGGAACCGAACCGCTTTGCCGAAAAGGCCAAGGGCGTCATCAAGCTCCCGGTAAAGCAGAAGACCACCATCAGAACTGATCTTTGAACCGTGGAATTCCAACCGCACCCGAGGGTCAAAATCCAGCCGAAAATCGCTCTCAGAACCCGCACCCGTTGGGTGTGCCATTTTTCAGCCCTCCGTCATCAAGTAACACGCTGTAATATAAAGAGAAAAATAGGATAGAAGAAGCTAAATCAGCTGACTACTGTGACCGTCCGGCGAAGGCGCTCTGGCGCGACACCGATGCGGCCTGTTACGCTGCCTGAGCAGCGTAACGCCAGGGCAGAAGTTCGTCGAGGCGTGTGATTTTGTGGTCGGCGACTTGACCGAGGACCCAGGTCAGCCAGGCCTGAGGGTCAACACCGTTGAGCTTGGCCGTTTCGATCAGGGTATAAGCGATAGCCATGGCTTTGCCGCCGCCTTGGGAGCCTGAGAACATCCAATTTTTGCGTCCGATGGCGACGGGTTTAACGGCGCGCTCGGCGGTGTTGTTATCCAATTCCAGATGGCCGAGCTCAAGGTATGGGCGTGCTTTCGGCATCGGCCCAAGGCATAGCGGATGGCTGCGCGAGTGGTGACTTTCCCGAGATTTGGGCAATTGCGTCTGCAACCATTCTTCCAAGGCGTCAAAGATCGGTTTTGCCCTAGCTGCCGGATGGTAGCGCGGTCTTCGGGGGGCATGCCCCTGATCTCTTTCTCGATAGCGTAAAGCTCAGCAATCCGGCGGATGACTTCTTCGGCAATGGCGCTGCCCTGCGAGGAGAAGACATCCACGAACTTGCGTCGTACATGCGCCATGCAGGCCATCTCATCGGCTTTGTCGTCACCGAACACACCGTTGAACCCGGAATATCCATCCGCATGGACCCAGCCCTTGTATCCCGACAAATGAGCAACGGGATGCTCTCCTTTGCGATCCACCGTGAACTGATACCATGCACAGGGTGGCGATTGGCCAGACCAGGCACGCTCATCCCGCACATAGGTCCAGACCCGCGCCGTTTTGGTCTTCTTGTTGCCGGGGGCCAGCATTTTGATGGGCGTATCGTCGGCAAAAAGCGCAGGTCCTTGCCGCACCATCCGTCCGATGGCATCGGCAAGAGGTTCCAGCAGGGCCGTCGAGCGACCAACCCAGTCGGCCATGGTCGAGCGGTCCAGATCGACGCCTTCACGGGCAAAGATCTGGCTCAGGCGATAGAGGGGTAAATGATCGGCATATTTGCTTACCAGAACATGGGCCAACAATCCCGGTCCGGGCCGCCCACGCTCAATGGGGCGCGATGGCAGCGGCGCTTGCACAATCGCCTCGCACCATGAACAGGCTTTGCGGGGCCGGATGATCCGCTTCACCTTGAAGCGTCCCGGCACGTATTCCAACTCTTCGGTGACACCTCACCCAGGGTGCGCAAGTTGCCACCACAACGACCGCATTCATCACCGGGAGAGAGCTCCTCGTCTTCCCGATCCAGATGATCCGGCAAGAGCTTGCGGCTGTGTTTGCGCTTCGGCTTTGGATCAACTCCCTCCGCGACGGGGCGGGCTGTTTTGCCTGGTCTTCAGCGGCCTCAACAATCTCGGCGTCCTCGAGCAGATCGAGATTGAGCTGATCCAGACCCTCAGACTTGGAGCCGAACCGATGCCGATTGGCCCCGTGCAACTGGTGTTGAAGCTGCTCGACCTTGAGGCTCAGAGCCTTGACCTCGTCGGCCAGAAGGCGGTTCACCGCCCTCAATTCGGCGGGGTCCTCCGGGGTGATATCAAGGTCCTTCAGCATCTTCGATCTTATATCAGATCAAGGGCGTAAGTTGAATCCCGAGAGGCGCGCAAACGCCAATATATTGGCCTATCCGACGCTCAGGGGCCGCCATGTTTTTTGCGGCATCCGCCAGTCTATGCCTTCAAGCAACATCGACAATTGCGCGGGCGTCACGCTGACCTTACCGTCCTTCGCAGCAGGCCAAACAAACCGGCCCTTCTCAAGGCGCTTGCTGAACAGGCATGCGCCCTGTCGATCCCACCAGATGATCTTCAGCAGATCACCGCGCCGTCCCCGGAACACAAACAGATGTCCAGAATAGGGATCAAGCTCCAGAACCTTCTCCGCCTGAGCCGCCAAAGTGTTGAACCCGCGCCGCATGTCCGTCACCCCGGCAGCCAGCCAAACCCGCGCGTTGGACGGCACGGGGATCACGGCATTAGACCTTCAACCAAAGCCAGCACCGTCGGCAGCGCCGTCGTCCCTTCCACCAATACCCGCCGCCCGTCCGACAGCGTGATATCAACCCGCTGAGCCGACAACGGCATATCCGAGGCAAGCGCCGCGATCTGGTGGCCTGGTGCGGCCTGCGGGCCTCTATCTCCACTGGTAGAAACGCCGCTCCATCAAGGACGCAATCGCTGTCTTCTGGCGCAAACCGCTCATCACGCAGCCAGTTGTGGATCAGGTTCGCATTCATCGCAGAGCGGCGCGCAACCTGCGCAACCGAAACCCCCGGCACTCTGGCCTGCAAACAGATCGACCGCTTCTCGTCATCCGACCAAAACCGCTTCTTGCTGCCCTTCTTCGTACCCAAAATGTGCCTCACAATGTCCATTAACGAAAATGGACATTATCACCCCACTGCGCTCCCGTCAGAGCGGGAATACCGAACGCTCAC
>NZ_GL476309.1 GCF_000148725.1 Roseibium sp. TrichSKD4
GCCCAGACCCCAAGGACAAAACAAGATTATCCATGCATGCGCGGAGTGGCTGTATGCCAAGGGCAAGGCGCGACACATACGAGTTCGGGGCCAAGGTGGCATTGCCACGACCAATCGGGAAGGATTGGTTCTTGCGGCGAGGGCTTTTGAGGGCAATCCCTATGATGGGCACACCTTGAATGACACCATCAGTCAGGCTGAGAAAGTCTGCGGCACCAAAGCTGAGCGTGTCTATGTGGACCGTGGCTATCGGGGGCATGATTATGAGGGCGACGCCAAGGTCATGATCTCCGGCCAGAAGCGCGGGCTGACGGCACAGATGAAGCGTGAGCTGAAACGACGATCAGCGATCGAGGCCACCATCGGCCACATGAAAACAGATGGACGACTTGACCGGAACTTCCTCAATGGCAAAAATGGCGATGCCATCAACGCCCTGCTGGCCGCAGCCGGTCATAACCTGCGTCTGATCCTCAATGCACTGATCATTTTGCTGCTCTGGATCACAAACCCCATCCCCAAACCGGTCAAATCGAATATTTGCGTATTGCTTCGGCCACGCGCAACATCAATGGCTTAGACGTTGTTCAGGGCGGACTAAGTGGTGCGGGCGCAAGGAACTGAGCCACGGTCAGCGTCTATTTTGCTTGTGGGGAGAAAGAGGTAAAGCCTCTTGGCTTCCTCTCTGAAATAAATGAATGCTAAAGCGCTTCAACTTGAACTTTGCGTTTAGCTTCTTGCTCTAAGAAGTGTTTTTCAAAATCTGCGGGTAACGGCTTGTTTGGCTCTGGAAGGGAAAGCAAGTGTTTCCACCTATGATCCAACGCATCGAGCGAAACCTCGTCTAACCTGCCGCGTTTAGCTTGTACGTAGTGAAGTTCCCGTAACTCAGGTGAAACGGGTTTATCTTCAACTATGCGTTTGGCAATCCAGAGCGTGATATCTACCAGCTCGAGGCCAGCACTTTCGTCTCCGGGCAGGAATGTCGGAGGTACTTCAGGCATATGTGTATAATCGAAAGTGGGCATTCCTGGTCCCATTTCCGTCTTGTGGCCGCGCAAATTTTTATACCAAACAGCTAGTTCCGCTTGAGCTTTGTTGAACTCAGTTTGTCGGTCTACTGTGATTTTTTTGACAGGTTTTTGACGTGCTTCTGATTCAGTGCATATCGAGTGCAATACTTGCTGGAAACCGATTAGGTTCGGCGAGATTTGCAGCTCTGAGTCATAGTTTCCTACGCCGTAACTTATCTCAAACGGTTTAGCGATTGCCCATTTCAAAGCGCCAGAGATGATCTCCTGAGAACGTTCATCTGGTAACTGGTTTATTCTATCTAGTAGCTGTGTACATATGTCGACGAGCATTTCTGCACATCGCTTTGAATCCTTCTCACGCCGCGCATTCCATGCTGTTTTTGCAAGATCATCGTCAAAGAGAAATGCGACTTTAAACAACAGTACATATCGCAGTGGCGTGAAATAATGATGCCATGGAACCGCATCATTCATACCTGAATCAAAAACTTGATCAAAAAAGCTGATCAGAGCGTGGTCTGGTTTAGACACTTTAAAGAATGAAAACCGCAGGTCTTTCTTTTTGCTGAACGCTATCAACGGCTTTGCGATTTCAGTTAAGCGCGCCACTCCTAGATGGTTAGCATGTAGGCGATCCACGCCCATTTGCTTGCGTAACTTCTTGAGAAGCGGCTCCGCAACTAAATCAAGATTTGTTTGCGTGCAAAGAACTCCATAATACAAACTAGGTTGATTAGCATCAAATAACTCTAACCCAGTGTTTCCGCTTTCATCTACAAAGCAAAACATTCTAAAACCCTTGGTAAATATTGTAACTATCTCAAAAATACAAAGATAAGTATAGCGTCTAGAATTATCAATGTTTTATGTCAACGGCCTGGTTGACATCACCAAGCGAGCGGAACAAAATAAGAACATTTTTCAGCGCAAGGAGGCGATTTTGCGCAATAAATCAACCTAAAATTGCAGTTAAAGAAAATCTTTACCTACATAAATTAATGTGCCAGACTACATAAAAAAGTGTGGGTCAGGCTAATGAGGTACGGTGAGTTCCAAACGATTTTAGGGGAATGTGGCCTGACGATACGCGCATTTGCAGAGCTTGTTGGCATGAATCCAAATTCTATTTCAAATTACGCACGCAAAGGGGAAGTGCCAGCGCATTTAGCATTAATTGCTGCCTTAATGAAAGAAGTTCGTGTTTTAGGGGGCGACTACAAAACAATTATCAAGGGCGTTGGAATCATACCTAAGCGACCTCGTGGAGGTGCCCGCGAGGGAATTTTTGGCGGCGACCGGCAAGAGAGTCTGGATTTTGAATCATGAATATGATTGCACAAAATTTAGGCGAATTCGGAATGGATCCATTATCTTTGAAGTTATTCGAAGATGGACAACCCGACCTCTTGCCGTATGCAACGATTTTGAATGCTCAAAAGGCAGGAGATGAGACCCTTGGTCTAATTGGCGCGGTTTATGAGTGGCAAGAAGCCCCACTTGTTTTTTTGGTCGACGGTGATCAGGTAACGGATAACGAACAGCTTCACAAAATCAGACGATTACTCGCTATGCGGGGGGATGCCCCCTATTTGGGAGTACTGTTTCCAGGTCGATTGGATGTTTACCACATCGGTTTGGACAATAAGAAACTAAGTCAGGCCAGGGTAAAGTTTCAAAACGAAAATCAAGAAAAAGTCACTTACATCGCTCAACTCGGGAATGATCGCCCGAATGCTGCAATCAGTCAGAAAAACTGGATTTCAAATGTAGTTCTGAAATTGTTGACTGATTCAATATCGAAACTGATCAAGCAGTTCCAAGTACCAGACGAAGATGCAATTTCTCTGGTGGGGAGAGCACTTTTCACGCGCTTTCTTGCAGACCGTAACTTGTTGCCAGAGCATATGATGTCTTTTGAATATGCTGGCGATCTATTCGATAGTCGAGAGAAGGCTGAAGCTACATCAAGATGGCTTGATGAGACCTTCAATGGAGACCTTCTTCCGCTTTCTGATGGTTTGTTTAACTCACTGTCGGAACAGGTGTATTTTGTACTGGGTTCTGTTTCACGCAAAGCGCCAGATGACCAGTTGTTTCTCGGATGGGAAGCCAAATGGGACAACTTGGATTTCGCACATATTCCGGTTGGGGTTCTAAGCCAAGCCTACGAGTTATACCTAAGGAGCCACGCTTCTGAACGTCAGAAAAAGCAAGGTGGATATTATACTCCACGACCGATAGCAGACCTGATGGTACGTGCTTCAATCCGCGCTTTGCAGCATGAAAATAAATGCGTCGACGCAAAAATATTAGATCCGGCAGCTGGTGCTGGCGTATTTTTGCTCACGGCTTTTAGAGAACTAGTCGCCGAGAAATGGCGTTTTGATGGAAAACGTCCCAACACTAAAACACTTAGGACCATTCTATACAATCAAATCACTGGATTGGACATTGATGAAGCCGCATTGCGATTTGCAGCGCTCGGTCTTTATCTCATGTCAATTGAGTTAGATCCAACTCCAAAACCAGTAGACAAACTTCGCTTTAAAAACCTTCGTGGCAATGTTTTGCACCGACTAGTGGCTGATGGAGATACAGAGGGTGCACAACTCGGTAGCCTCGGCCCACTAGTTGGAGAAGAGCACAATGCGAAATACGATATTGTCATAGGTAATCCACCTTGGGCTAGTGGGACAAAACTACCTGATTGGAACTTAGTCCAAAACAACGTTAAGCAGATTGCAGAGAAGCGTGGCATAAAAAACTCAAAGCCACTCTTACCCAATGAAGTACTTGATCTTCCGTTTGTTTGGCGAGCAATGGATTGGGCGAAACCTGACGGTCAAATTTCATTCGCTCTCCATGCTCGCATGCTGTTTCAGCAGGGTGATGGTATGGCGGAAGCGCGAGCATCAATTTTTGAAGCGCTAGATATTACATCTATTGTGAATGGTGTTGAATTGCGTCAAACAAAAGTTTGGCCAGAAATTTCTGCTCCGTTCTGCTTACTCTTTGCCAGAAACCGTATGCCTTCTGCTTCAGCTGGCTTCCGCTTCATTAGTCCTCGAATTGAAAAAACTCTTAATGATGCAGGCGCTATGCGTGTAGACGCCCTCGCCGCAGAACGAGTGCCTTTAAACAGCCTCTCCAAAACTCCAGAAATACTGAAAGTGCTTTTCCGGGGAACCGAGGCAGATTTGGGTTTGATTGAAAAAATAAGATCGAACGGCTTCCCTACATTAATACAGTTTTGGCACGATGTTGTGGAAACTTCGTCAAGAGGACGTATGGCGGGAGCAGGTCGAGGATATCAAACAGTAAAACCTAGTAGCCGCATCAGAAAGAATGGCGACGGAAAACCGGGGGCACCAGCAGATTATCTGCATGGCCTTCCTGATTTGTCGATCCAAAGCCTAGGCGACATTCTCATTCAGACTGAAGCACTGGGCTCATTTAAGCATGACCGTCTTCATGATCCAAGAGATGCCTCTCTATTTGAAGCTCCAATACTACTTGTACATAAGTCACCACCGGCGGATAGAGGTCGTATCAGTGTAGCGGTTTCAGAAAAACGCCTTGCCTATAATGAAAACTTCTATGGATATAGCACGGGCAAGTTTAAGAATGGGGAGGTGCTCGCTAGGTATTTGGCACTGATTTTCGGCAGCAAAATAGCTCTTTGGCAGGCGCTTTTAACAAGTGGAGAATTTGGTTTTGAGAGAGAGGTAATTGAAAAGAATGCTCTCGATAACTTACCGATACCAGATTTTAGAGCACTCTCAACAAAACAAATTGCTGAAATAAAACAGTTATTTGATCGCTTAGTTCGCGGCTCCGTTTCGTGGCACGAAGTAGATGAATGGGTCGCAAATTTGTATGGTCTTGGGGCTAGGGATTTGCAAGTAATCGAAGATACGCTTTTATATAATCTTCCTTTTTCCATTAGTAAGATTAACGCACAAATGCCACCTGCATCAGGGGACATAACTCATTTCTGTTCAGTTCTGAAGAGCGAATTGCAACTATGGTGCAATAGATTTGAAAACGAAGTCGACATTCGCCCGTTTACAAAAGTGAGCGGTTCTCCTTGGGATTATTTAGCAATTGTAGTCCACGATAAAGGTGAAGTTTCAATCGATCCGGATATCGATTTATCTGGTTTAGTTCAACTGGCAGACGAGACCGCATCCTCAGAAATTCTTATCAATTTCGGAGAACGAGGATTGATTGCGGGGAGGTTATCTCAAAAAAGATACTGGAGTGAAACTCAAGCCCGCTTGTTAGCACAAAGAATTATTTGGTCGCATGTTGATATTCTAAAGGGATGATAGGGAACGTGAAATCAATTTCAATCAAGCCTCGTCCTGATCAAATATTAGAGCTTTCTCGTGGCGCTTCGTTGCCGCTCCCTGAAATTAACAATCTACATTTAGAAGTAATAGTTGAGACGCTTTTGCAAGCATTTGAAAATATTCAAGTTAATAATCAGAAAGTTATAGAAGAGGGCACAGAATCTGAAGTTACCAGTCTATTAGTGTCCCATCTGAATACCTTAGCAGATTCTGAACCGCTTTGGGGGCAGTTGGTTATACCAAACGTCAGATGAAGTGACTCATATTTGGGCTTCCGGTTTTGTTGCGAATATGATTCCAGATGGCAAACGATGGGAGTTTGCCATGGGAGCCGCGATACCGCTTCGAGATGACTTTGACGGTTGTACCCTTCGCCGGTTGGCGAGGGTGTGCCGGGACGCCAAACAGACCCGTCGCCTTTTGTCATTGGCGGTGATCTATGATGGGGGGAGCCGTTCGGACGCAGCTCATATTGGCGGAGTGACGCTCCAAATCATTCGCGATTGGGTGCTGCGTTTCAATGCTTCTGGTCCCAATGGTCTGAAGGATACGCCCAAGTCAGGTCGCCCCTCAAAACTTGACGAGCAGCAGCGTCGTGCGTTGATCGAGATTGTCGAACGAGGCCCGTATCCATCGGTGGATGCAGTGGTACGTTGGCGCTTGAAGGATCTCGCTGCGTGGATCCTGTCTGAATTTGGCATTGTCGTTGACGAGCGTACCGTATCGCGGGAGCTGAAGAATGCGGGTTATCGGCGTCTGACGGCCCGGCCGCAGCATCCGGCGCAAAACGAGTTTGCCGTCGAGGATTTTAAAAAAGCTTCCCAGCCGAACTGGCGGAAATCGGCAATCAGCTTGAAAGCGGCACCCCGATAGAGGTTTGGTTTCAGGACGAGGCGCGTGTGGGTCAAAAGACCAAGATCACAAGGCGATGGGCAAAACGCGGGACAAGGCCGCGGGCCCCCAAGGATCAGCGGACAAAGTCAGCATGGATATTTGGGGCCATCTGCCCGGAACGGGGTGTCGGTGCTGCGCTCGTCCTTCCCAAGTGCAACATCATGGCCATGCAAATGCATCTTCAGGAAATCTCGTCGCAAGTCGCTCCGGGAGCCCACGCCGTTGTCATCCTTGACCAGGCTGGCTGGCACACATCTGGCAAACTCGACATTCCCAACAACATTACCCTTCTCCCATTGCCACCGAGGTCTCCCGAATTGAACCCGGTCGAGAACCTATGGCAGTTCATCAGGGATAACTGGCTGTCAAACCGGGTCTTCAAATCCTACGAACAAATCATCGATATCTGTTGCCGCGCATGGAACAGGTTAATTGAACAACCATGGACCATCATGTCCATCGGAATGCGAGATTGGGCCCATCGGTTCTGAATTTTGACGGTTGGTATTAGGTGTACAATTAGGGGGGCGGAAAGCCTCAGCTTTGATGGCTCGCATTTGGAAAAACGGCCAGATTTGTCAATTTTTTTAACTGAGCGCAACAGAAATTTTCCCTTAATCGCAGAAGCAAAACTAATTGATATACCGAGAGGAAAAACGGAAAAACTATATTGTGAAAAAGGCTTGATGAGATTTTTGAACGGGGAGTACGCGTGGGGAACTACAGAAGCAATGATGGTGGCTTACGTACGTGACGGTTCAACGTTACAGTCTCAATTGACCCCCTTCTTAGAGCAAAAATCTCCATGCAACGCCAAAAAGTATTTAGTAAAAGACATGCCCAACAGCGCATCAAACATGCCAGATTGCGTGGCAATTTCGAAACATGACCGTACTTTCTCTTATGATGTGAAGGCACCGGTAAATGATATACCTGGGCCTATAAGTTTGTGGCATTGATCAGCCCCACCTGAGTGGTCCGTTTTGATTGTTAGTGCATGACTGGGCTTTGGTCCATCCGGACGATGGTTTCTGGTGCCGGTGGTCGGTAGCCCAAGGCGCTGTGTGGGCGTTTGGTATTGTAATGTTTCCTCCATTGTTCAATCAGGATTTGTGCTTCCTTTAAGCTGTAGAAGATTTCACCATTGAGTAGCTCATCTCGGAGGCGGGCGTTGAAGCTCTCGCAGTATCCGTTCTCCCATGGCGAACCTGGTTCGATGTACGCGGTCTTTGCACCCACAGCGTTGATCCAGTCCCTGACTGCCTGAGCAATGAACTCCGGCCCATTGTCTGATCTGATGTAGGCTGGAACACCTCGCAGGATGAAGGTGACCGTCCGGCGAAGGCGCTCTGGCGCGACACCGATGCGGCCTGTTACGCTGCCTGAGCAGCGTAACGCCAGGGCAGAAGTTCGTCGAGGCGTGTGATTTTGTGGTCGGCGACTTGACCGAGGACCCAGGTCAGCCAGGCCTGAGGGTCAACACCGTTGAGCTTGGCCGTTTCGATCAGGGTATAAGCGATAGCCATGGCTTTGCCGCCGCCTTGGGAGCCTGAGAACATCCAATTTTTGCGTCCGATGGCGACGGGTTTAACGGCGCGCTCGGCGGTGTTGTTATCCAATTCCAGATGGCCGAGCTCAAGGTATGGGCGTGCTTTCGGCATTCGGCCCAAGGCATAGCGGATGGCCTGCGCGAGTGGTGACTTTCCCGAGATTTTGGGCAATTGCGTCTGCAACCATTCTTCCAAGGCGTCAAAGATCGGTTTTGCCCTAGCCTGCCGGATGGTAGCGCGGTCTTCGGGGGGCATGCCCCTGATCTCTTTCTCGATAGCGTAAAGCTCAGCAATCCGGCGGATGACTTCTTCGGCAATGGCGCTGCCCTGCGAGGAGAAGACATCCACGAACTTGCGTCGTACATGCGCCATGCAGGCCATCTCATCGGCTTTGTCGTCACCGAACACACCGTTGAACCCGGAATATCCATCCGCATGGACCCAGCCCTTGTATCCCGACAAATGAGCAACGGGATGCTCTCCTTTGCGATCCACCGTGAACTGATACCATGCACAGGGTGGCGATTGGCCAGACCAGGCACGCTCATCCCGCACATAGGTCCAGACCCGCGCCGTTTTGGTCTTCTTGTTGCCGGGGGCCAGCATTTTGATGGGCGTATCGTCGGCAAAAAGCGCAGGTCCTTGCCGCACCATCCGTCCGATGGCATCGGCAAGAGGTTCCAGCAGGGCCGTCGAGCGACCAACCCAGTCGGCCATGGTCGAGCGGTCCAGATCGACGCCTTCACGGGCAAAGATCTGGCTCAGGCGATAGAGGGGTAAATGATCGGCATATTTGCTTACCAGAACATGGGCCAACAATCCCGGTCCGGGCCGCCCACGCTCAATGGGGCGCGATGGCAGCGGCGCTTGCACAATCGCCTCGCACCATGAACAGGCTTTGCGGGGCCGGATGATCCGCTTCACCTTGAAGCGTCCCGGCACGTATTCCAACTCTTCGGTGACATCCTCACCCAGGGTGCGCAAGTTGCCACCACAACGACCGCATTCATCACCGGGAGAGAGCTCCTCGTCTTCCCGATCCAGATGATCCGGCAAGGGCTTGCGGCTGTGTTTGCGCTTCGGCTTTGGATCAACTCCCTCCTGCGACGGGGCGGGCTGTTTTGCCTGGTCTTCAGCGGCCTCAACAATCTCGGCGTCCTCGAGCAGATCGAGATTGAGCTGATCCAGACCCTCAGACTTGGAGCCGAACCGATGCCGATTGGCCCCGTGCAACTGGTGTTGAAGCTGCTCGACCTTGAGGCTCAGAGCCTTGACCTCGTCGGCCAGAAGGCGGTTCACCGCCCTCAATTCGGCGGGGTCCTCCGGGGTGATATCAAGGTCCTTCAGCATCTTCGATCTTATATCAGATCAAGGGCGTAAGTTGAATCCCGAGAGGCGCGCAAACGCCAATATATTGGCCTATCCGACGCTCAGGGGCCGCCATGTTTTTTGCGGCATCCGCCAGTCTATGCCTTCAAGCAACATCGACAATTGCGCGGGCGTCACGCTGACCTTACCGTCCTTCGCAGCAGGCCAAACAAACCGGCCCTTCTCAAGGCGCTTGCTGAACAGGCATGCGCCCTGTCGATCCCACCAGATGATCTTCAGCAGATCACCGCGCCGTCCCCGGAACACAAACAGATGTCCAGAATAGGGTTCAAGCTCCAGAACCTTCTCCGCCTGAGCCGCCAAAGTGTTGAACCCGCGCCGCATGTCCGTCACCCCGGCAGCCAGCCAAACCCGCGCGTTGGACGGCACGGGGATCACGGCATTAGACCTTCAACCAAAGCCAGCACCGTCGGCAGCGCCGTCGTCCCTTCCACCAATACCCGCCGCCCGTCCGACAGCGTGATATCAACCCGCTGAGCCGACAACGGCATATCCGAGGCAAGCGCCGCGATCTGGTGGCCTGGTGCGGCCTGCGGGCCCTCTATCTCCACTGGTAGAAACGCCGCTCCATCAAGGACGCAATCGCTGTCTTCTGGCGCAAACCGCTCATCACGCAGCCAGTTGTGGATCAGGTTCGCATTCATCGCAGAGCGGCGCGCAACCTGCGCAACCGAAACCCCCGGCACTCTGGCCTGCAAACAGATCGACCGCTTCTCGTCATCCGACCAAAACCGCTTCTTGCTGCCCTTCTTCGTACCCAAAATGTGCCTCACAATGTCCATTAACGAAAATGGACATTATCACCCCACTGCGCTCCCCGTCAGAGCGGGAATACCGAACGCTCACGAATGAAGAGATCCGTTAGCACATCAATCACGTCGGTGGAGTTCAGATTTCGCTTCACCCGGATTGCCAGGCACTCTCGGGAATACTCGTCCAGGATGTTCAGTGTCCGGAACGCTTTTCCTTCATTGGTTCGGCAGTGCACGAAGTCATAGCTCCAGACATGATGGGATACTCTGCCGCAGCGGACACATGATCCGTCGTCAGCCAGAGCCGCCCTCTCTTCGGTTGTTCATTGGCACTTCAGCCCCTCTCGTCGCCACAGCCGCTCAACACGCTTGTCATTCACATGCCAACCAGCATCTCTGAGCAGAGCTGCAATACGCCTGTAACCGTAACGGCCAAACTCACGGGCGAGTGCGATCATATCCGCCACAAGACGTTCTTCGTCAGCACGCCCTGCTGGAGGTTTCCTCTGCGTAGACCGGTGCTGACCCAGAACACGACAGGTTCGGCGCTCTGACACGCCGAGATGCTGACGAATGTGATTGATGCAGGCTCGACGACGGGCGGGGCTCAGAAGTTTCCCTTTGCGGCCTCCGACAAGATCAACTTGTCCAGGGTCAGGTCAGACACTGCCTTGCGCAGCCGCTCGTTCTCTTTCTGAAGGCGTTTGAGTTCTTTCAGTTGGTCGGTTCCCATCCCACCATACTGCTTTCGCCACCGGTAATACGTCTGTTCGGTGATACGAACCTGCCGAATGGCATCAATGCGCGGCATGCCTTGGCCGACAAGGACTTCAACCTGCCGCAACTTCGAGACAATTGTGACCGTCCGGCGAAGGCGCTCTGGCGCGACACCGATGCGGCCTGTTACGCTGCCTGAGCAGCGTAACGCCAGGGCAGAAGTTCGTCGAGGCGTGTGATTTTGTGGTCGGCGACTTGACCGAGGACCCAGGTCAGCCAGGCCTGAGGGTCAACACCGTTGAGCTTGGCCGTTTCGATCAGGGTATAAGCGATAGCCATGGCTTTGCCGCCGCCTTGGGAGCCTGAGAACATCCAATTTTTGCGTCCGATGGCGACGGGTTTAACGGCGCGCTCGGCGGTGTTGTTATCCAATTCCAGATGGCCGAGCTCAAGGTATGGGCGTGCTTTCGGCATTCGGCCCAAGGCATAGCGGATGGCCTGCGCGAGTGGTGACTTTCCCGAGATTTTGGGCAATTGCGTCTGCAACCATTCTTCCAAGGCGTCAAAGATCGGTTTTGCCCTAGCCTGCCGGATGGTAGCGCGGTCTTCGGGGGGCATGCCCCTGATCTCTTTCTCGATAGCGTAAAGCTCAGCAATCCGGCGGATGACTTCTTCGGCAATGGCGCTGCCCTGCGAGGAGAGACATCCACGAACTTGCGTCGTACATGCGCCATGCAGGCATCTCATCGGCTTTGTCGTCAC
>NZ_GL476310.1:0-158118 GCF_000148725.1 Roseibium sp. TrichSKD4
AAGTGAGGGATATTGTTTCAGCCTTGCGAAACAATTCCAGGGTGTGCGCTCTTCAGCTGTAGGCGCGCAGTGCGTCCCTAACATCAGCCGTCTGGATCACTGGCATCGACTGCCGGAATGTTTTGAATTCGAGGCTGGTATATTCGCTTCAATTTGAACTTTCGCGATCCCTTTGGATTTGAAGCCGAGCTGTTCAGCCGCCTTTCGAGTTACGTCAATCACGCGGCCCTTCACAAAAGGCCCGCGGTCATTGATCCGGACCTCTACTGTCCGCCCATTCGCCATATTGCGCACAGTCACTATTGTTCCAAACGGCAGGCTTCTATGGGCGGCAGTTAGCCCGTTCGGATTGGCCATCTCGCCGCTGGCCGTCTTGCTGGTCAATTCATACCAGGACGCTTTCCCACATTGAACAAAAGTCGCGCTTTCAGCGTTGGTCGTGAAGCTGATGCAGAAGACCAGGTGGAGGGCCAAGCTGAAGGTGTTGAAATGGGACATCGATGCGACTTTGTTGTTAGATAGAAGGTTTGGACGAACCACTAACAATGATTTCGTGTTCGCATAAGGGCAACGCTTACGGGTGTGGGTCTAACGAGTATCAAAATCACTCAAAGAAGATGTAGATCATATTAACGCTTCGTTAATTATAAAAAATCATTAACCTGTGTGCAAAATGCAACGCGGATTTAGGTATTCGTTAAGTGTGTTAGCTCTAGAGAGCCCGAAACGTGTCGTGAGTATTTCGGGAGGATAAGTAAACACGAAGACCAGAGAGCTGCCCTGTGAACGGACAAGAGCCGACTCGCGTCCATAAACCTGTGCCATACGCACCTCCGCAGTTTAAACGGCCCGTGGGTGCGGGAGGTGAGACAGTTGTAGCCGGTGCTTATGGCCCGTTGTTGCAGGCCATATCCGATCCTGCACTGCTCGTTGACCGTGTTGGCAATTTGGTGGCAGCGAATGCGGAGTTTTTCAAAGCGGTTCCAGCGGGTCCTGAACGTCCTCTGTCGAGGTGCTTTTCCTACGCCAGTTGGACACGGATAAAATCGCTCCTGAACGTAGCAGAGAAAGCGGAGCGGACCGTATTGGACGGCCCGATCCACCTGAAAAACGGAACATTTGTCACCAACACGCTGATAGCGGCTGCTGTTCAACCGGAAAACGGCCGCGCGCCACTTCTCTTGGTACATTGGAAGTCGGCAAGCTTGAGCCCCAATTTTTGCGTTACGCCAGCCCAAAATGCCTTTGCCGAGGAGGTCAGCACGCTCAGGAAGTTGGCCTATCAAGATGAACTGACCGGCCTTGCCAACCGCCGCGCCTTTTTTCGGCGTCTGGAAGCCCACCTTAGTGCGCTCAAAGCGGGGGCACTAAACGCGATTGCGATTCTCTACTTCGATCTTGATGACTTTAAACGTGTCAATGATACAGGGGGTCATGAGGCGGGCGATGAGGTTTTAAGATGTGTTGCCCAAAATGCTGAGGCGGTCCTTCAAGAAGCAGATGGTGGCGGAAACGGAGTTGTCGCTCGCCTGGGAGGAGACGAGTTTGCTGCTTCCATACCAGTTGCGCAGTCTTCTCAAGTTGCAGATATTGCGCGGACAATGTCCGATGCGGTGAAGAAGGTTCAGGTCACGCTGAATGGGGCCTGTTTTGCGGCCAGATGCTCAGTGGGTTGGACGGGAGTCGGTGCGGGGGACGTAACAGATGATCTAACCGCAAAAGACCTGCTCTACCGCGCGGATCAAAGCTGTATGGCTACCAAAAAGGAAAGTCGAGGTTGGCCAGGCTCTCGGCGCCTTCGAAGGTCCGAGTCGAAATTGCCGGACTGCGATCGAGTTGAATTGGGATCCAATGAGCTTCAATTGGAAACGACGGCTATTCGGTCTGCGTCGTGTGGCGCGGTGGTCGGTCAGATTGTCTCTGTTTGCAAGGTGGACCGTGTTGCAAACTTCTCTAGCGGGCCTTTTGCGCTCTTTGATCTGGGGAATGAAGTCGCCACTTGGGCGTTGGATAAAGCGCTGGATACCTTGTCCCGCGAAGAGTGCAGGCAATGGTTAGCTGTGCCGCTGTCTGTGAAGAACGCCCAATCGGCAGAGGTGCGTCAGGCACTCAAATACCGATTGGCCCGAAATCCGTTGCTGGCCTCTCGTCTTTGTCTGACATTTGAAGAAACGTGTGTGGCAAGGGAAGCAGAAATCATCGAAGAATTTGTCGGTTTTGCCAAAAAGCTCGGGTGCCAGATAGCTGTCGACGGTGTTTCCGGTGACTGGTCCAACCTCTCCGTGTTTTTTGCGCTCAAACCGGATTGGCTTTTCATTGATCTGGTGGACTTTGGTAGCATTGGCTCAAGCGGACTGATGGAGCTCCTGAAGGCTTGGGCTGACGCTTTAAGGCAACACGGAATTTTCGTTATCGCGAAGACGGGCGGGTATGGGAACGCTCATCAGCAGGCGCGGCAGACAGGGCTTGCAGCCATTCTGGAGAGTCACACGTCTACATAAGAAGCCGGGCTAGGGCCCGGCTTTTTGAAGGGAGGCTCCTGCCAAAATCAAATGTCGAGGTTGGCAACATTCAAGGCGTTATCTTGAATAAACTCGCGCCGTGGGTCCACCTCGTCTCCCATCAGCTTTGTGAAGATGTCGTCGGCATCGTCTGCCTCACGCACCTTGACCTGCAAAAGGGAGCGGACATTCGGGTCCAGAGTGGTTTCCCAAAGCTGTTCCGGGTTCATTTCGCCTAGGCCCTTATAGCGTTGCATCGAAATACCCTTCTGGCCGAAGGCGAAAATCTGTTGCAACAATGCTCTCGGACCACGAATTTCAGTCGATGTGTCTCTTCGGCGCAAGACCGCAGCCTTGCCATAGATTTCTTGAAGGTGTGTGGCCTGACTATCGAGACGGCGCGCATCGGCCGAACTCAAAAGCGCCGGGTCAATGATCGCAGCTTCTTCCACGCCGCGTACCGTGCGCTTGAACACAAGGCTTCCGTCTTCTTGGGCTTCACCTTCCCAGCCGCGCTCAAATTCGTCAGCGAGAATATCAAGGCGGCGGGCAACATAAGCTGCAGCCTCCGTTGCTTTGGTGCGGTCCTCAAGAATGTCCGGGTTCAGTGCGCCGGCAATCGCAGCCTGCTCAACCACATCCCGGCTATAGCGGGAATGGAGACCGTCAAAGATGTTGGTCAGGGATTGAGCAGTCTCGATCACTTGGCGCAGGTCTTCGCTGGTCCGAACTTCACCATTGGCAAGGGTCAGAGACGCATCCTCAACACCGCCGGAGATGAGATAGTTTTCTAGCGCAGCCTGATCTTTCAGGTATTGCTCGGACTTGCCTCTGGTCACTTTGTAGAGGGGAGGTTGAGCGATATAGATGTAACCGTTTTCGACCAGTTCCGGCATTTGCCGGAAGAAGAATGTCAACAACAGAGTCCGAATGTGCGCACCATCGACGTCAGCATCGGTCATGATGATGATCTTGTGGTAACGCAGCTTTTCGACGTTGAACTCTTCCTTTCCGATGCCGGTACCAAGCGCCGTGATCAAGGTACCGATTTCATTTGACGACAGCATCTTGTCAAAACGGGCGCGTTCAACGTTCAGGATCTTGCCTCGCAGCGGCAGTACAGCCTGATTTTCCCGGTGTCGGCCCTGTTTAGCCGATCCGCCCGCGGAATCACCCTCCACCAGGAAGAGTTCGGCCTTGGAGGCATCGCGTTCCTGACAATCAGCCAGTTTGCCGGGCAGGGAGGCAATATCCAGAGCACCTTTGCGGCGTGTTAGTTCGCGGGCCTTCCGAGCCGCTTCGCGAGCAGAGGCCGCCTCGACAACCTTGCTGACAACCGCCTTGGCCGGAGCAGGGTTCTCTTCAAACCATTCGGACAAGGCTTGAGACATCTGGCTTTCGACAACTGGGCGCACCTCCGATGAAACCAGCTTGTCTTTCGTCTGCGAGGAGAATTTGGGGTCGGGTACTTTGACCGACAGGACGCAGGTCAGGCCTTCACGGCAATCATCACCTGTGACCGACACCTTTTCCTTTTTCAAAAGGCCGGTGGATTCGGCATAACCGGTGACTTGCCGGGTCAAGGCCGCGCGAAAGCCAGCCAAGTGGGTGCCACCGTCGCGCTGCGGAATGTTGTTGGTAAAGCACAGCACCTGCTCATGGTAGCTGTCATTCCACCACATGGCAGCTTCAACGGTAATCCCGTCCTTTTCGGTCGAGATCGTAATCGGTGTTTCGATCAAGGGGTGCTTTGCGCGGTCCAGATAGCGCACAAAAGCTTCCAGCCCGCCTTCATAATAAAGTTCTTCAGCCCGTTCTTCGACACCGCGTTTGTCGGTCAAAATGATCCGGACGCCAGAGTTCAGAAACGCCAGTTCCCTTAAGCGGTGTTCCAGGGTGCCGAAATCAAACTCGGTTTTGGTGAAGGTTTCCGGAGACGGAAGGAACGTAACCTGAGTGCCTTTTTGGCCATTGGCCGGACCCACGACCTTCAGCGGGGCGACGGCCTCACCATGGGCAAACTCCATATGGTGTTCCTGGTCATTCCGCCAAATGCGCAATTCCAGCTTGGTGGACAGGGCGTTCACTACGGAAACACCGACGCCGTGAAGGCCGCCCGACACTTTGTAGGAGTTTTGGTCAAACTTACCGCCTGCGTGCAGCTGGGTCATGATGACCTCTGCAGCGGAAACCCCTTCTTCGGAGTGAACGTCTGTGGGAATGCCGCGTCCATTGTCGGCAACGGTCACTGAACCATCCGCATTCAGGCAGACTGTCACATGGTCCGCATGCCCGGCCAGCGCCTCATCAATGGCGTTGTCAACAACCTCATACACCATGTGGTGAAGGCCCGACCCATCATCGGTGTCCCCGATATACATGCCGGGGCGCTTTCGAACGGCATCAAGGCCCTTGAGAACCTTGATCGAGTCAGCGCCATATTCCGCGCCTTGGTTGGGATCGTCAAAAGGCGTTTGGTCGGGAAGGGAAGTGTCGCTCATGCGAATCGGTCACCGGTCGAATTGGATAAGATCATCCCGTTATAAGGGGTCTACGGGCGCGTTCAACCATGGCCGTCCGGCACAGCGCCAGAAACGCCGTTAATGGTGGAAAACCCTTGAATTTTGCGCGTTTGACGAAGGTTTACACCGACAGCAGACGAGCTTTGCCATCTTCGATTGCAAATATCTGCGATGGAATTGGCAGGCTTTCAAAGAGGCTCTCGTCGGTTCCGGTCATGAACACCTGACACCCAAGGGCATCAAGGCGTGCAAAAAGCGCTTCGCGTCGGTTCGGATCAAGATGTGCTGCGACTTCATCCAGTAGCAAAATAGGCGTCAAACCACTCACTGAAGCGCTCAAGTCTGCATGTGCCAGAATAAGTCCGATAAGAAGCGCCTTTTGCTCCCCGGTTGAAGATTGCGAGGCGGGCATGTCTTTGGCTGTGTGTCGGACATGAAGGTCGGACAAATGGGGCCCGGTCAAGGTGCGTCCAGCCGCGCGGTCTCTGGGGCGCCCGTCTTCCAGCAATTTGCGAAAATGGTCTTCCTGATCTGAGGCAGACAGCCCCTCCGTCTCGGCTTCAAAATCACCGGTGAGCTCAAGGCCGGCGATGGGGAAGGGAAGGCCAAGCTCTGCCTGTTCGCTCAAGGTGCCTTGCAGCAGGCTGACGGTTTCCCGTCTGGATAGGGCGACAGAAGTGCCAAGTTCAGCCACTTGTTGCTCAACAGCTGTAAGATAGGAGGCCGATCCGCCTTGCTCCAACAGACGATTGCGTTGGCGAAGCGCCTTTTCGAAGGAAGAGACCTGCCGTCCATGGGCGGGGTTGAGTGACAGGGTGAGTCGGTCCAGAAAGCGGCGACGATCTGAGCCGGGACCCGTAAAGAGCCCGTCCATTGCGGGAATGAGCCACAGGATGCGAACGTAGTCGAGAAGGCTGTCAGACGTGCGTTGGTCTACGCCGTCGATGCGGACCCGGCGCCCGGCCTCGTTTTGCTTTAGGCCGGTTCCAATTGAAACATCCAGGCCGTCCTGATCAACTTTTGATGCAACGCTCCAGCCACCTTCTTGCACCTGTTTGCAGGTGATGTCGGCGAGATTGGCACGCCGCAGGCCGCGACCTGCTGTCAGATAGGAAACCGCTTCAAGAATGTTGGTCTTGCCCGTACCATTTGCCCCAACAAACGCAACAAGTTGCGCCGCCAGATCAAGGTCCAGCGACGCATAATTCCTGAAATTGGTCAGGCTCAGTCGGTTTAGCCGGGCTACGCGGACGTCTGCCATGGCGCCTCACCTTTGCAAGGGCTGGCCGACGGTCAGACCCGCATTGGCATGAGGACAAACAGGCAATCATCAACCGTGTTGTCCTGAATGAGAGTCGGTGAGCCGGAATCTGCGAGACGGAACAGAGCGGTATCGCTGGATAGCTGATTTGCAATGTCGAGCAAGTAACGTGAATTGAACCCGATATCCATCGCATCAGATGTGTATTCAACAGCCAGCTCTTCCGTCGCACTGCCGGAATCCGGGTTGTTGACGGTCAGAACCATCCGCCCATCGGACAAGGAGAGCTTCACGGCCCGACCACGCTCTGAAGAAATGGTGGACACACGGTCCACCGCTTCTTTGAACTCGTCGCGGTCCACCCGCATTTCCTTGTCATTTCCTTGCGGAATGACGCGGCCATAATCCGGGAAGGTTCCGTCGATCAATTTGGACGTCAGAACGACTGCACCCGTCGTAATACGGATTTTCGTCTCCGAAAGCTCGATCTGAACATTGGCATCCGGCTCTTCCAGAAGCTTCTGGATTTCGCCGACGGTTTTGCGCGGTACGATAATGCCTGGCATGCCATGCGAACCGTTTGGAGCAGTCACTTCTGCCTGTGCCAGCCGGTGACCGTCTGTTGCAACTGCGCGGAAGCGTTCGCCAGAAGGCGTGTTCACCGTGTGCAGGTAAATACCGTTCAGATAATAGCGTGTTTCCTCAGTCGAAATGGCAAACTGTGTTGTGTCGATCAGCTTGCGGATATCGCCCGCAGTCAGGGCGAAACCATGAGAGAAGTCTCCGGCGGTCAGGTCCGGAAAGTCAGACTCTGGCAGCATTTGAAGTGTGAAACGCGACCGTCCAGCCCGGATCTCCAACGTGCTGTTGTCGCCTGTTGTTTCCAGAACGACCTGAGAACCGTCTGGCAGTTTGCGAACAATGTCATAGAACATGTGAGCGGGGACAGTGGTCGCGCCGCCCATTTCGACCATGGCAGGAATGGATTCAACGATTTCCAGATCCAGATCGGTCGCCTTGAGATTGAGCGAGCCACCATCTGCGCGCAGCAGAACATTGGACAGGATCGGTATCGTGTTCCTGCGCTCCACAACCCGGTGAACATGGGTTAGGGACTTGAGAAGGTCGGTCCGCTCGAGGGTCGCTTTCATACGCAAGATCCGTACTGATAAAGCCGTGCGCCCGTAACAGAACCGGGGCTGGCAGTTGATGTTTTGGGGCTCCAGAGGCTGGAGCGGGGCATCGACACTGCCCTCAACAGGGGGGAAATGCAAGAGGGGCAACCCGAAAGTCGCCCCTGAAAAAGTCGGTTTCTGGAGATTACGCGTCCAGCATGCGCTTCAGCAGTTCGATTTCCTGAGCCAGAGCATAATCACCCTTGGCTAGCTCCTCGATTTTGCGCACTGCGTGAAGCACGGTTGTGTGATCGCGATTGCCAAAGCGGCGTCCAATTTCCGGAAGCGAGCGAGGTGTCATGACCTTGGCCAGATACATGGCGATCTGACGTGGGCGCACAATCGTCCGGGTCCGGCGGGCTGACAAAAGATCGGCTTTGGTCACGTTGTAGTGCTTGGACACCACACGTTGGATGTCTTCGATTTTTACCTTGCGAGGTTCGCTGGAGCGAACAAGGTCGCGAAGGGTTAACTCAGCCATTTCCTGTGTAATTGGCTGATTGGTCAGTTGATTATGGGCAATCAACCGGTTCAGGGCGCCTTCAAGATCGCGGCCGGAGGACGCAACATGACGGGCGATATAGTCCAGAACCTGATCGGGTACTTCGAAGTTTGGATACGTCTTGCGCGCCAGGATTACGCGAGAGTCCAAGATATTCCGGCGCAACACGAAGTCTGGCTCATGAATGCCGACCACCAGACCTCCGGACAAACGAGAACGAACTCTATCATCAAGGCTGTCCAGTTCAGATGGTGCGCGGTCTGCTGCAACGATCACCTGACGTGCGCCGTCAATCAGCGCGTTTAGCGTATGACAGAACTCTTGTTGAACCTGCTTGCCGTGAAGAAATTGCATATCATCGATCAAAAGAAGGTCGATTGTCCGCAGTGTATCTTTAAAGGCGAGAGCCGACTGGGCCTTAAGTGCCGAGACAAACCGATACATGAAATGCTCGGCAGTTAGGTAAAGCACCTTGCGGCCTGAGGCGCGAGCTTTCGCAGCCACAGCCTGCATCAGGTGCGTTTTGCCAAGCCCAACCGAAGCATGCAGGAATAGGGGGTTGAACGTGACCGCTCCGCCTGCCGCGACTTGCCGCGCCGCAGCCAGTGCCAACTGATTGGACTCCCCTTCCACAAACGTGTCGAACGTGTATTTCGGATCCAGAGCGGCCCCTTGCAACACATCTTTGGAATTGTCGCTGGTGGAATCGCCACGGCCAAGAGCCGCTGTCGCTGCCTGCGCGGCTGCTACACGGTTTGGCTCAGCAGATGCGCCGCCTGTTCGAATGTCGGCTGAGGCCGGAAGGGCCTTTTTTGCTGACCCCAAAGCCGGTTGGCGAGGGGTTGCTGCCACTTGACGCGGCCGAATAGCTCCGCGAACCGTCAATTCGATCCGATGAACGCCTTCGCACTCGCGCTTCCACAAACCGATCAGTTGATCATTGTAGTGCGATTGAATCCATTGCTTGAGGAACCGGGTCGGAACAGACAGGCGAACTGTGCCGTCCGCATGCTCTTCCAGATCCACTCTTGCAAACCAGCTGGAAAACACGTCATCGCCGAGCTCTGCACGTAAGCTCTTCTTGACCCGATTCCAGTGTTCGGAGCCAGTTGTCTCCTGAACCTGCATATACGCCTCCTGTCATTTCGAAGAATGATCCGCCACAGTCATTCTTCTGCCACCGCGCCGCGGAATGCGGCATATTTCCATGCTCCTATTCCGGAGCGATTATTTGAGAGCAGCCAGCCACGGCTGCCCAATATCTGCCCTAAGACAGAATTTCGGAGTCAGGCGAGACTGTTTCGTTAGCGAAACAAGTTTCGTCCTGTGCCGGTCTAACGATCTGGGCCGGTCGTGCCAGAGAACTACCATCAGTCAGCTGAATGGCCTGATGGCTTTGAAAGGCCTTACCAAAAAAGGGGGCTGGGCCAGTGCCGCTGGCCGCGCACAAAAAGTCCATCCAGGGCTTTGGGTCAAGCTCTTTTTCTAAGCAATGACAGTCCTGAAGATGTGAAGCTGTGTCACTCCCGACCAAGCGACCTTTGCTAATGCCTTTAAAACCCGACGGTTGGAAGTCGTCTATAATGCCAGTTTTCGCAAGGTTTGCAGTGCTCATTTTTTTTGTCCGAAACGTATCACAGGAGTCGGTCATTGCATGAGCGACCACGCCTTTAGCGCAATGTGCAACAATATTTACAACCGACGGGCGCATACAGCTTCCTTGTTCAATGACTGAGTCATTGTTATTTGTTGGCTCTGACTACAGAATAGTTTTTCGGATTTTATTTGGTAGGGTTAGAGGTGATGGGAGTCGGGAATAGTCGATATTCTACTGTGCACATACTTTGATCTATTTATCTTAGACTTGAACATTTTATTAGGTCCAGACAGATCTTTTTTGGTTTGCATTCGGCTTTCTTAAGTGCCGATGGGTGAAAGATATACAGCCTTCTTGGTCTCGGCAACAGGGGCGGCTTAACAAAAAGTTAATGACCTGCCTAGCTACCTAGCGTCACTCTTACAGCCCCATTGTCAGAGCTGGGTGCAAACACTTTTAACGATAAGGATTTTTTCAAATGTATGCATTGTCACAATTGGAAAAGCTGGGGTTGGAAAAAAATTCAAAGAGAAAAAACTTGACAGCACGCGAATCCATGAGCTGCTCATATCGATTGCGTAACGTATGTGTAACTATCTGAAAAAATAGAACAAATTCTGACATATTCGAGTTTGTGATAATAACTAAGTGCTGTTTATACATTTAGCCGGATTAAAGCATATGACTTGGACGGGTAACAAAAAAACCCGGCACGTTGGCCGGGTTTGTTTCCGTCTGGAAAGACAGAATATTAGGCGCTGAGTGCCTTGATGCGGGCATTCAGACGGGACACCTTGCGGGAAGCCGTGTTGGCGTGCATGACGCCTTTTGATGCTGCGCGCATGATTTCCGGTTGAGCGGACTTCAATGCATCGTTTGCAGCTGTCTGATCGCCAGAGGCGATGGCTTCTTCGACCTTACGCAGATACGTCCGAACGCGGCTGCGACGATTTTTGTTCGTGGCCGTCTGGCGGGCAATTTTGCGGGCCGCCTTCTTGGCCGAGGGTGTGTTGGCCATGGGCTCAATCCTGATCCGTGATTGGAACACTGTCCGGTTACGACCGGGGAACCATTCGCACCAAGGCGGGAGGCAGACCCGATCAAAAAACGACGGCGGCGAGAGTATCGCCACCGGTTGAGGGGAGCTTATAGTCATCTGCTGCCATCCCGTCAACGGGTTTGCGCAGTTTGAGACCCACTTATTTGTTACGGAACTGCGGCGTCCGCTTTTCCATAAAGGCTGTCATGCCCTCATTCTGGTCTTCTGTCGCAAATGTTGCGTGGAAGACGCGCCGCTCAAACCGCATGCCTTCGGCAAGAGTGGTCTCATAGGCACGGTTGACGCTTTCCTTCGTCAGCATGACGACTGGCAAGGAAAAGTCGGCGATTTTTTCGGCCGCTTTCATGGCCTCTTCGATCAGGTCGTCCGCGGGCACCACTCGGCTGACAAGGCCGCAGCGCTCAGCTTCTTCTGCGTCCATCATGCGACCGGTCAGGCACATTTCCATAGCCTTGGACTTTCCGACAAAACGAGTCAGACGTTGAGTGCCGCCGGCGCCCGGCATGGTGCCGAGCGTGATTTCAGGCTGGCCAAATTTGGCCGTATCAGCTGCAATGATGAAATCACACATCATGGCAAGTTCGCATCCGCCGCCGAGCGCGTAACCGGCCACGGCCGCAATAACCGGCTTCCGGTTGCGGCTGACACGCTCCCAAGGGGTAATAAGGTCAGTCATGTAAGCTTGCGTGAAATCAAGAGGCTGCATTTCCTTGATATCAGCGCCAGCTGCAAAGGCCTTTTGCGAGCCGGTCAGAACAACGCAGCCAATGCGTTCATCGGCTTCAAACGCATCAAGGGCGGCGCTCAACTCTTCTACAAGTGCTGCGCAAAGTGCATTCAAGGCTTTGGGGCGGTCCAGTGTAATGAGCCCCACCTTGCCGCGTTTTTCGACGCGTATATTTTCATATCCCATCGGGTTTCTCCCACATCTGAAGCCAAATGTTTGGCAAAAGGGGTACCCGACGGGCGCGCCAGCGGCAAGCGCACAGCCATGACTTTTCTGGGTGCAAACGCAGGCAAGGGCATCAACGCTGGCAGCGCGGACAGTAAAATGTCGACCTGTTGGATTGAACAATGCGTTCGATGGTTCCGCCACAGCCTTCCGTCCGGCATGGCTCTCCTTCCCGGTCATAAACGGCAAAGCTGTGCTGAAAATATCCCAGCGAACCGTCTGCTTTGGTGTGGTCACGCAAAGTGGAGCCGCCAGCCTCAATGGCATCTGACAATGTGTCTCTAATCATTTCCGCCAGAAGTTTGGCCTTGTCGGTAGCTCGTCCGGTCTTGGTGGCTAGTGTTCCAGCCGCACGGATTGGATTGAGGCCAGAGCGCCACAGGGCTTCACACACATATATATTGCCAAGGCCAGCGATGAGACGTTGATCAAGCAGTGCGGCTTTTAGAGGAGCTTTTTTTCCTGAAAAGAGATCTGCAATCTGCTGTCCGTCCAAATCATTTCCTAGTGGCTCCATCCCCATCTTGGCAAAGAGAGGATGATCGCCAAGTGTCGCGCGCTCAATAAGTGTCATAAACCCAAAGCGCCGAGGGTCATTATAAATGATACGTGCAGTCGCCCCACTCTTTTGCTCAAGATGGAAGACAACGTGATCGTGCTTCGGGTTTTTTGATCGCTCAAATTGGAATGCTCCGGGAGAAAGCTCATCCGCGTCTGTTTCAATGCGGAAGGACCCGGACATGCCCAGATGCATGACCAGCACATCGCCGGTCTCAATGTCCGCCAGTAGATATTTGGATCTCCGAGACAAGGCCGTCACCTTGTGTCCGGTCAGGCGACCCTCGAAGTTTTCCGGAAAGGGAAAGCGCAGGTCTGGCCGGTTTTGGTCCAGTTTAGCAATCACAGCCCCTTCAAAGCTTGGGGCAAGGCCGCGCTTGACGGTTTCCACTTCTGGTAATTCTGGCATGGAAGCACTGGTCTCCTGACGAGTGGCGCGCTATAGCCCTGCGGCATATGCGGAATCGACGCTGGCCAACATGGAACAGTCCGCCAGCTTGGTCTATGGTTCTGCAACACACTATATAGGCGGTCATCAGGATCGACCCAATTGCACGCCCGGAAAAATGGCGGACAGGAGACGAGATATGGCGCAAAACATTGACCGGGGGCAACGGACCAGTCGCTCGCCGGACGATATGCCCACAAGCTTTGGCTTCATCGAAGTGCAAGAGGGACGAAAGCAGGCTTTGGTGGACGATGTGTTCCACAAGGTAGCCAGCCGCTATGATATTATGAATGACCTTATGTCTGGCGGTCTGCACCGGGCCTGGAAAGATGCAATGGTTTCTTTTCTGGCGCCGCCCAAAACGAAATCTGGCAGTTGGCGTCATCTGGATGTTGCTGGGGGAACCGGTGATATCGCAACACGGGTTGTGGAGAAGTCCGGCCTGAGTGTGTCGTCAGTCGTCTGCGACATCAACGAATCCATGTTGGGTGTTGGAAAGGACCGGGCGGCAAAGGCGGGTTTGTCAGATCACATCGAGTTCGCTCAAGGAAATGCGGAGGACCTGCCTTTCCCGGACAAGAGCTTTGACGCTTATACGATTGCCTTTGGCATTCGCAACGTCCCCGATATTCCAAAGGCCTTGGCCGAAGCGCGGCGGGTGTTGAAGCGGGGCGGCCGCTTCATGTGTCTGGAATTCTCGGAAGTCGATGTTCCGGGTCTCGACAAGGTCTATGACAGCTTTTCCTTCAACGCCATCCCGGCGATGGGGAAAATGGTAACCGGAGATGGAGAGCCGTACCGATACTTGGTGGAATCCATTCGCAAGTTCCCGCATCAAGAGCAATTCGCCCAGATGATCCGCGAGGCCGGGTTCGAACGGGTGTCTTATCGCAATTATTCCGGCGGAATTGCCGCGCTCCATTCAGGTTGGAAGCTTTAAATTTATGCCATTTGCAGTAATGCCTCTGTTTCGGCTTGCCAGAGCCGGGTTTGTCATGGCGCGGGAAGGCGTGTTCGGGCTTGCCCACTTGCCGGACTTGCCAACGGGTCCGCGCGTCGCGATTTCCGTTGCAAGACTGCTTGAACGGCGCGCGGTAAAGGACAAAAGCGCAGAGCTTCGCTTGTCTGATGCGCTGAATCGTCTCGGGCCTTCTTACGTCAAACTGGGGCAGTTTTTGGCAACGCGGGCCGATGTTGTCGGCAAGGAAGCGGCCAAGGATCTGTCAGCCTTGCAGGACAGGCTTCCGGCTTTCGATCATGAAGAAGCGCGAAAGGCTGTTGCAGAGCAACTTGGCATGCCGGTTGAAGAGGCCTTTGTTGAATTTGGTGTAGCCGTTGCTGCGGCCTCCATTGCGCAAGTTCACCCCGCTGTTGTGCGCGACAAGGACGGAACTGAGCGCAAGGTTGCAGTGAAAATACTGCGCCCCGGTGTGCAACGTCGGTTCAAGCGCGATCTGGAGAGCTATTATCTGGTGGCTCATCTTGCAGAGCGCTTTCACGAACCGTCGCGCCGGTTAAGACCGGTGGCGGTCGTCGACACGTTGGCGCAATCGGTCGCCATGGAAATGGATTTTCGTCTGGAAGCAGCTGCGCTTTCCGAAATGGCCGAGAATACAGCTGATGATCCGGGTTTTCGTGTCCCCAATGTGGATTGGCTGCGCTCGGCCAAGGGCGTGCTGACCATGGAGTGGATCGACGGCTGCAAGATGTCGGATGTGGACGGGCTGAAAGCAGCAGGCCATGAACTGGAAGAGCTGGGCAATGCGGTCATTCAGAGTTTTCTGCGCCACACGCTGCGCGACGGGTTCTTCCACGCCGATATGCATCAGGGTAACCTGTTCGTAGAGTCGGATGGAACGCTCGTTGCTGTTGATCTCGGCATTGTCGGGCGCTTGTCAAAGCTGGAACGCCGATTTCTGGCCGAAATCCTCTTTGGCTTCATCATCCGCAATTACCGCCGGGTGGCGGAAGTGCATTTTGAAGCCGGATATGTTCCAGCCCATCAGGATGTCGATATGTTCGCTCAGGCCATTCGGGCGATTGGCGAACCGATCCACGGCCATGATGCCAGCGAGATTTCGATGGCACGACTGCTCACCCAGCTTTTTGAAGTGACCGAACTCTTTGAAATGAAAACCCAGACCCAGCTTATCATGCTGCAAAAGAACATGGTGGTGGTCGAGGGCGTCGCCCGGTCCCTCAATCCACGGCTGGATATGTGGAAGACGGCAGAACCCGTGGTGGGTGATTGGATCAAGGAGCATCTCGGCCCCGTCGGCAAACTTCGGGATGCAGGCGACGTCTTCTCAGCGCTGGGTCGCATGGCCAATGACCTGCCGCTTTTCGCCGATCGCATTGGGCGCATGTCAGAAGAGCTGGAAAAGATGACAAACAGCGGTCTTCGTTTTGATGCTGAGACCGCTGAGGCCATCGGTAAGGCTGAGGCTCGCTACACCCGCTCAGGCCGCATCGCCCTTTGGGTGATCGCCATTTCTATGGCGACAATGGCCATTGACGTGCTGAGCTGACGCCAATATTTCTGGTTTTAGGGTTTGGTGACCCGTCTCAAGGTCAGGTTCACTCGGCCTCCTTGTCGCATCAAGGTCGAGGTGTTCGGGACAAGCCGGTCTATCCCATGGAACGCAAGACGAGCCTCCCCGCCGAGGACAACAACATCTCCAGATTGCAGTTTCATGGATCGGGTCGGGCTCTTGCGCTCAACTCCTCCAATACGAAAGACCGCCGTATCCCCTAGAGATACCGAAATCACTGGTGCATCAAAGGTCTCTTCGTCCCGGTCTTGATGTAGGCCCATGCGGGCATCTTCATTATAAAAGTTGATGAGACAGGCTTCTGGCAATGCTGCATCAGGTGAAAGCTCCTGCCATAGACTGAGCAGGATTTCCGGGATCGGCGGCCAGGGATTTCCCGTCACAGGATGGGTTGGCTGGTACCGATAGCCATCTTTGTCGGACACCCAGCCGAGCGCCCCGCAATTGCTCATACGAACAGAGAAGGGTTTTCCTGTGCGTGGCATTTCCGGCCGGTAGAGCGGTGCGCTGCCCAAAACATCGCGAATAATGTCCAGCAAATTTTCCTGCTGAACGCGGTCGAAATGTTCGGCAAGGAACTGGAACCCGCTGGGGAAAGGTGTGGATTTTGCCATGTGTTTCCAGTTTGGCTTGTAAAAATGCGCGATGAAGAGCTGCGGTCCGGCAAGGTTTTACAGAATTATAAGCCGGCGCAAGCAAAACACAGTGAGTTCGTGACTTGCGAGCGAATTATCCTCCACCTATATAGCGGGTAACCGCTGAGTGGCTGAAATGTCAAAGGTGGCTCAGTGTCCGGGTGAAGCCCGGAGTTTTTTGTGAGAGGAGCCGAAAGGATGCCGACCCGGGTCTTTTCGGTTTGCTAGAAAGAGAGGCAGATATGGCAAAGGTCATTGGTATCGACCTCGGCACGACGAACTCGTGCGTCGCCGTTATGGACGGCAAAGATTCCAAGGTAATCGAAAACGCAGAAGGCGCCCGGACAACTCCGTCCATGGTGGCATTCTCTGATGATGGCGAGCGCCTCGTCGGTCAGCCGGCCAAGCGTCAAGCGGTTACCAACCCGACAAACACCCTTTTTGCAGTCAAGCGTCTGATTGGCCGTCGGTTCGATGATCCGACCGTCGCCAAAGACAAGAAGCTGGTTCCGTTCGAAATCGTGAAGGCGGACAACGGCGACGCTTGGGTAGAAGCCGATGGTGAAAAATACTCCCCGTCGCAGGTGTCCGCTTTCATTCTGCAAAAGATGAAAGAAACCGCTGAGAGCTATCTCGGCGAAGGCGTGACCCAGGCGGTGATCACCGTTCCGGCCTACTTCAACGATGCACAGCGTCAGGCGACCAAAGATGCCGGCAAGATTGCTGGTCTGGAAGTCCTGCGCATCATCAACGAGCCAACCGCAGCAGCGCTGGCTTATGGCCTCGACAAAAACGACGGCAAGACCATTGCGGTTTATGACCTTGGTGGCGGTACTTTCGACGTTTCCATTCTGGAAATCGGCGATGGTGTCTTTGAAGTGAAGTCTACCAACGGCGACACTTTCCTCGGCGGTGAAGACTTCGACATGGTCCTGGTCGACTATCTGGCTGAAGAGTTCAAGAAGGATCAGGGAATTGATCTGAAGAACGACAAGCTGGCTCTGCAGCGTCTGAAAGAAGCTGCCGAAAAAGCCAAGATCGAGCTGTCGTCTTCGTCGCAAACCGAAGTCAACCTGCCGTTCATCACTGCAGATGCCTCCGGTCCTAAGCACCTGACCTTGAAGCTGACCCGTGCGAAGTTTGAGGCGCTGGTTGATGATCTCGTCAAGCGCACCGTCAAGCCGATGGAAGCAGCACTGAAAGACGCAGGTCTTTCCGCAGGCGAAATCGACGAAGTCGTTCTCGTCGGCGGCATGACACGCATGCCGAAGGTCCAGGAGACGGTTAAGAACTTCTTCGGCAAGGAGCCGCACAAAGGCGTGAATCCTGACGAAGTGGTTGCCATGGGTGCGGCCATTCAGGCTGGCGTTCTGCAGGGCGACGTGAAAGACGTTCTGCTTCTTGATGTTACCCCGCTGTCATTGGGGATTGAAACTCTCGGCGGTGTGTTCACACGCCTGATCGACCGGAACACAACCATTCCGACCAAGAAGAGCCAGGTGTTCTCCACGGCGGAAGACAATCAGACGGCTGTAACCATCCGCGTATTCCAGGGCGAGCGCGAAATGGCTGCGGACAACAAGGTTCTCGGTCAATTCGACCTGGTCGGCATTCCTCCGGCGCCACGCGGTGTCCCGCAAGTCGAAGTCACGTTCGACATTGATGCCAACGGTATCGTGAACGTGTCGGCAAAGGACAAGGGCACTGGCAAGGAACAGCAGATCCGCATTCAAGCTTCTGGTGGCCTCAGTGATTCCGATATCGATCAAATGATCAAGGACGCTGAGTCTCACGCCGATGAGGACAAGAAGCGGAAAGAGTTGGTTGAAGCCAAGAACCAGGGCGAGTCGCTGTACCACTCCACCGAGAAGTCCCTGAAGGACTTCGGTGACAAGGTGAGCGAAGAAGACAAAGGCGCTATTGAATCTGCCATGGCCGAATTGAAAACGGCTCTGGACGGAGAAGATGGCGAAGACATCAAGGTCAAGACACAGACACTGGCTGACGCATCCATGAAACTGGGCGAAGCTATGTATGCTTCTGCTCAGGCCGATGCAGAGGCAGGTGCTGACGCCGATGATGCTGAAGCGTCTGCTCAGGACGATGATGTCGTCGATGCCGACTTCGAAGAGGTTCAGGACGACGACAAGAAGTCGGCCTAATCTGAATTGAGACCGGCGTTCGAAACTCCTTCGGATGCCGGTTTCAAAAGTATTCGGAGTTACCGTGCTCGATATCGATCCACCATTCGGAACTTTCTCGCTACCAAGGCCTTTGGAGCGGCTTCGCACTCTCGCCGATGGTTTCCCAGAAAATCGGTTTGGGCGACTTGGTGTATCGCTCGTACGAAAGATTTGTTTGGTTTTCGGAGGCGGATCCTTTGATGTCTCGATATACCCAACTACCTTTGCAAGGCTATACCCCACGACAAATCGCTGCGAGAAACGCGTATTTGTCGGTAAGCAATTTTTCGATTTGAAGGAGCGGCAGTATCTAACTTTTGCTCTCGAAAACAGCCCCGCAGATCGTCCATTTCAATTTCTAGATCTTGGTGCAAATGTAGGTATGTACAGCCTCTGGGCGGTTGCTGAAGCGCGTAGGTTAGGCCGATCAATAAATGTAATTGCAGTTGAGCCCGATCAGACCACGGGAGCTCGATTGGCCGCTAACATTGCGGCGTCGTTTGCGGAAACAAATGTAAAGATAGTGCCTTGTGGCGTGGGCGGAGCACCGGGTAAGGCGCGGATGATTGAGGACGAGACCAATCGTGGTGGCAACCATATCAACTTGGTTAGAGGTGGCCTATCCAGCCCTGACATTTTCGTCGTCACTACAATCCCCGAATTATGTGATGGCCATGGCATTGAGCGTGTTGATGCTATGAAAATAGATATCGAAGGCCACGATTACGCTGCACTCGAGAGTTTGTTTAAAAGCGGACGAAGAGAATTATTTCCGAAATGGATACAGGTAGAGGTAGGTCGTGGTGACAAGGGTGCCGATTTGCAGCGTTTGTGCTCGGACAATGGCTATTCTATTGCTGCTCGCACAAAGTTAAACGCAATTATGCAGTACGAACCTGTTACTGGCTATGAGAGGTCCTGATGGCCAAACGCGATTTTTATGATGTCCTTGGCGTTGCGCGCGATGCGGACGAAAAGGCTCTGAAAAGCGCCTACCGGAAACAGGCAATGAAGTATCACCCGGATCGCAATCCGGATGATGCGGAAGCAGAAGCCAAGTTCAAGGAAGCCAATGAGGCGTATGACACGCTGAAAGACCCGCAAAAACGGGCCGCCTATGACCGATTCGGGCACGCTGCCTTTGAAAGTGGCGGTTTTGGCGGCGGTGGTACTGGCGCTCATGATTTTGGGTCGACCATGTCCGATATTTTCGAAGAGTTTTTCGGAATGGGGGGCGGTGGTGGTCGACGTTCTGGCGGGCGAGAGCGGGGCGCGGATCTTCGCTACAATCTCGATGTGACGCTGGAAGAGGCGTTTAACGGCAAGACAGTCGAAATCGAGGTGCCGACATCTGTTACGTGTGACACGTGCTCAGGCTCGGGCGCAAAGCCGGGAACGAGCCCGACCACATGCCGCACCTGTGGTGGTGCCGGTCGGGTACGCGCCGCGCAAGGCTTCTTTACACTGGAGCGGACATGTCCAACCTGTCAGGGGCGTGGTCAGGTGATTTCAGACCCGTGTACCTCTTGCTCTGGAACTGGACGCAAGACACAGGAGCGCACGCTCTCGGTCAATATTCCAGCAGGCATTGAAGATGGCACGCGCATTCGCATTGCCGGAGAAGGCGAAGCCGGAGTTCGCGGTGGGCCGTCTGGAGACCTCTACATCTTTGTTTCCATCAGGCCGCATGAACTTTTTCAGCGCGATGGGGCAGATCTTTACTGCCGTGTGCCGATTTCTCTGACAACGGCAGCTCTGGGCGGCCAGTTTGATGTGCCGACCGTTGACGGCAAAACAAGCCGGGTGAAGGTTCCGGAAGGCACGCAGACTGGAAAACAGTTCCGCCTCCGTAGCAAGGGCATGCCAATCATGCGCTCTACGCAAATGGGCGACATGTATATTCAGGTTACGGTGGAAACCCCAACCAATCTGACACGGCGTCAGCGCGAATTGCTGGCAGAATTCGAGAAAGAAAGCTCAGGCGAAACGCATCCAGAATCAGCCGGATTCTTCTCCAAGGTCAAGGACTTCATAGACAATCTTTGATCATAGGCGTATTCCTGCCTTATTGATTGATTCAATTGAGGTCTGGGCATACCCGGCCCTCAATTGATGCGGTTTAAGGAGTTGAGATGCTGGAAACGTCACGGTCCCATGTTCGAACCTTGAAGGATAAGTTCCAGCGCCTGAAGTCTCACAAATTGACCTCCATCGAAGAGTTGCGCTTTTTGCGAACTTGGGTGGAAAGCCCGTTGAAAACAGGAGCTGTTGCGCCGTCTGGCTCCGACCTTGCGCGTAAAATGGCGTCTTTTGTTGATGTCACGCCCCATGCCCGGGTTTTGGAGCTAGGGCCGGGAACAGGTTCCGTTACAAAAGCGCTTTTGGCCCGCGGCCTCAAGCGCTCAGACCTGACTGTCATTGAGTATAGTCCCGAGTTTTGTCATCTGCTGCAGTCGCGCTTTCTGGGGATATTCGTTGTGGAAGGCGACGCCTACGCCCTACGCAACACATTGGGCCTCGGTCCCAATGAAGGCCGGTTTGATGCCATTATTTCTTCCCTACCTCTGCTGACCCGTCCAGAAAGCGCGCGGGTTGAGCTTTTGGAAGAGGCGATGGATCTGTTGCCCACTGGCGCCCCCTTCGTGCAGTTTTCTTACGGTCTTCTGCCGCCGGTAAAACCGGAAGCGGGGGTCAACGTGTCGGCTTCGTCCTGGGTTTGGAAAAACCTTCCGCCAGCGCGCGTGTGGGTTTACCGTGCGTCCGGAAAACGGTCGGCGCGCCCTCAATAGGATGGCCGTCTGGTGTAGTTGTTCTTCACATTGAGGATACCATGAACCAACCGAAAATTATGGTTCTGTCGGGCTCAGTCCGGTCCGGATCAGTCAATACCAAGCTCGCCGCGCTGGTGGGAAAAAAGCTCGCCTTGGCCGATGCGCAGGTCACAAATCTGTCGCTGAAAGACTACCCCCTGCCGCTTTATGATGGTGATTATGAAGCTGAGAAAGGTGTTCCCCCCGATCCAGCACAAAAGTTGAAGCGCCTGTTTCAGGCGCAGGATGGCGTTTTCATCGCCTGCCCGGAATATAATGCAGGCATTACGCCGCTGTTGAAGAACACCCTCGACTGGATCAGCCGTGTCAGCGAGCCGGGTGAACCCGCTAAGCCTGCTTTCCGGAACCAGATTTATGCAATCGGAAGCGCGTCACCTGGCGGGTTTGGCGGTCTGCGTGGTTTGATCAGCATGCGCACCATTTTGGAGGTGGGTCTCGGGGCCCATGTGTTGCCGCAGATGGTGTCTGTTGCCCGTTCGCAAAGCGCATTTGACGACAAAGGCGATCTCACGGACGAACGAACCGCAGACATGCTGGACACGATGGTAAAGGCCTTGCTGCGCCATTCTAAACTCAATTCCCATAACTAATCGGCTCGTTGCCTTGGAATTCGGGGCGCATCTGACTACATACGCACGCAACAGCCCGTGACGAAGAGGAAAACATGAGCGAAAGCCGATCACAGGACATCTGGCACGGCACAACAATCGTCATGGTCCGCAAGGGCGGTGAAGTTGTCATTGCTGGTGATGGTCAGGTCTCTCTTGGCCCGACCGTCATCAAGCATACCGCCCGCAAAGTCCGGCCTTTGGCCAAGGGCAAGGTCATTGCCGGCTTTGCCGGCGCTACAGCAGATGCCTTCACCTTGTTTGAGCGACTGGAAGCCAAGCTGGAGCAATACCCCGGCCAGCTCATGAGGGCTTGTGTGGAGCTTGCTAAGGACTGGCGAACAGACCGTTATCTGCGCAGGCTGGAGGCAATGATGTTGGTCGCCGACAAGAACACGTCTCTCGCATTGACCGGAACAGGGGACGTTCTGGAGCCGGAGGGAGGTGTCATGGGCATTGGGTCGGGTGGCAACTACGCTCTTGCTGCTGCTAAAGCGCTGGCAGATACGGACGCGGATGCAGAAACAATTGCACGCAAAGCCATGGCAGTTGCCGCTGACATCTGTGTTTACACAAATGACAGCGTGACAGTTGAAAAGCTGAAGGCTGCTGACTGAGCTGAGCGCCAGGTGACTGGAAACGAAACACACAAGTTCGAAAGGTGTGTCGTAGGAAATGACTGATTTTTCGCCAAGAGAAATTGTCTCTGAACTGGACCGCTATATCGTCGGGCAAAAGGATGCCAAGCGGGCCGTTGCCATTGCCTTGCGCAACCGGTGGCGTCGCCAACAATTGGAAGGCCAGATGCGCGAGGAGGTTCTGCCGAAGAACATCCTTATGATCGGGCCGACCGGCGTCGGCAAGACCGAGATTGCTCGCCGACTGGCAAAACTGGCCAACGCTCCCTTCACCAAGGTAGAAGCGACCAAGTTTACTGAAGTGGGCTATGTGGGCCGCGATGTTGAGCAGATCGTTCGTGATCTGGTTGAGGCCGGGATCAGCCTTGTGCGCTCATCCAAGCGGGAGGCAGTGAAGGCAAAAGCGCATGTTCTGGCTGAAGAACGCGTGCTGGATGCTCTTGTTGGCAGCAACGCCAGTCCCAGCACACGTGACAGCTTCCGCAAGAAACTGCGCGAAGGTGAGCTGGACGACAAGGAAATTGAAGTTGAAGTTCGCGCGCAGGCACAAATGCCGAGCTTTGATCTGCCCGGCATGCCCGGCGCAAGTGTTGGCGTCATGAATGTGTCCGATCTCCTGGGCAAGGCATTTGGTGGCCAGACAAAAACCAAACGCACAACGGTCAGCGAATCTTACGATCTCCTAATCAATGAAGAGTCTGACAAGCTTCTCGACGAAGACAAGATCGTCTCAGAAGCGGTCTCGCTGGTTGAAAATTCCGGTATCGTGTTCCTTGACGAAATCGACAAGATTTGTGCCCGTGAAGCACGGTCCGGCGGGGATGTATCCCGTGAAGGTGTGCAGCGCGATCTTCTGCCCTTGATCGAGGGAACTGTTGTTTCCACCAAGCACGGCCCGGTCAAGACAGACCACATCCTGTTTGTTGCCTCAGGTGCGTTCCATGTCGCCAAGCCATCTGACCTCCTTCCGGAACTGCAGGGCCGTTTGCCAATCCGTGTGGAATTGCGCGCTCTGACAAAGGAAGACTTCCGGGCCATCCTGACTGAACCTGAGGCCAGTCTCATCAAGCAGTACGTGGCGTTGATGAAAACGGAAGATCTCACACTGACGTTCACCGAAGAAGCCATCGATGAAATTGCTCAAGTGGCTGTTGATCTCAATGCTTCGGTCGAAAACATTGGCGCACGCCGACTGCAAACGGTGATGGAGCGGATATTGGACGAAATTTCGTTCAATGCTCCTGACAAAAGCGGTGAAACAATAGAGATCACCGCGGATCATGTGCGTGAAAATATCGGCGAATTGTCGAAGAACGTTGATCTGTCCAAGTTCATCCTCTGACCTGTGAAAAGTGCCGTATCGAAAAGCTTGCGATACGGCACACCCGGTGGCAGCATGCGCCCATGGTAGCTATCCGTAAAAGTAATGAAGAGGGCCATCGCCGCAAATTTCTGGTTGTCGTTGACGACACCCCGGAATGTGATCGTGCGATTGTCTATGCGGCCAAACGGGCCGCCCGAACAGGCGGGGTGGTGACACTCTTGGCTGTTATCACGCCAGACGACTTTCAGCATTGGCTGGGGGTTGAAAACATCATGCGGGCAGAGGCGATGGAGGCTGCAGAAGCCACATTGGCCAAAGCCTCTGATCGGGTAAGGTCCGTCGCGCGTACAGAGCCTGAAACTGTTGTTCAGGAAGGCAGTAAATCGGAAACGATCCTTGAGTTGATCGAGAATGATGCGGACATCGCCATTTTGGTTCTGGCCGCCAGCATGAGCGCTGATGGCCCCGGGCCCTTGGTGTCATCCATTGCGGGCAAGGCCGCTGGCAGCTTTCCGATCCCGGTCACGATCGTTCCGGGAAATCTGGACGATGATTCCATTGCGGCTTTGGCCTGAGGTGGCGATAGCCATGGATCACAAATCGTGTTGAGCGCTTGATTCACACGTTTGCGAACCTAGCTAGTTTATAAGAGTTCCAATGTAGCGCAGTTTGCGCTATGAGTTATTGATCGCCGATTTACGATTGTTCGAATTGGCGGTGTAAAAAACCGTGTATCAGCAAGCGCATTTGAGCTGCGCGAGGAAGTGAAGAATGTTTATTCAGACGGAAGCCACACCAAATCCGGCGACCCTGAAGTTTCTCCCGGGGCGGGTTGTTCTTGAAACGGGAACCTATGACTTCACATCGCCGACAGAAGCCGGAGCATCGCCGCTTGCCGAAAAGCTGTTTCAGGTGCCCGGTGTTGCCGCCATCTTTTTCGGTTACGATTTTATCACCGTGACGAAGAAGGAAGACACAGACTGGCAGCACATGAAGCCTGCCATCCTGGGCGCGATCATGGAACAATTCATGTCTGGTCAGCCGGTCATGGCCTCTGGTCAGGCAGAAGACACGGAAGAAGGCGAGTTCTTTGAAGAAGCAGATCAGGAAACGGTCACGGTGATCAAGGATCTGCTCGACACGCGCGTGCGTCCAGCTGTTGCGCAGGATGGCGGCGATATCACCTTCAAGGGCTTCAAGGAAGGGATCGTCTATCTCTCTATGCGCGGAGCCTGTGCCGGCTGTCCGTCGTCTACGGCGACCCTTCAGCACGGTATACAGAATCTGCTGAAGCATTTTGTACCCGAAGTGCAAGAAGTTCGCCCGATATAAGGCGAAACCATCGGCACCACGAGGTTTCAAAGCCCGGCTTTTTGCCGGGTTTTTTGCCAACTATGACGATTATGTTAACTCAAGCCCAACCTTTGGGTTAGGTCGAAAGCGCGGCTCGACAGACGCCCGATGCCACGGTACCCAATTTATTATGCGTGTTCTTGCGATTGACACTGCGCTTGCCAACTGTGCAGCCGCCGTTTTGGATGACGCCTCGGTTCCTTGTCAGCTCACGGAACGCGGCGATGAGATCGGGCGCGGTCATGCCGAGCATCTGATGAACCTGATCAGTGAAGTGATGGCGGAATCTTCAACCGCTTTCAACGATCTTGATCGTGTGATCGTGACAACAGGCCCCGGCAGTTTCACCGGTCTTAGGGTCGGCCTGTCTGTGGCGCGCGGGTTTGGTATTGTCCTTCAAAAGCCTGTTGTCGGTGTTACGACCCTCGCCGCTATCGCGCATGCATTTGTCGGTCAAACGGGGGATGGTCCCTTGCTCGTTGCGCTCGATGGGAAGGGTGAAGAAGTTTATTGTCAGTTGTTTTCTGTGGAAGGCACACCACTTGGTGAGCCCGAGGTCCAGACAATCAGTCAGCTTGGCCATACCCTTCCAAGAGCAGTTCACTTTGCCGGGTCAGCATCGCAAAGGATCGCAGAAGCCTGCGGTCTGGGGCCGGAAAGCGTACTATCAAACAAGGGATATCCGGAAGTTGTCGATGTGGCGCGTCTTGGTTTGACGATTGATCCGAGCTCGGCAACTCCAGTTCCTCTTTACCTCCGTCCCCCGGATGCCAAGGTCGGGACGTCTGGAAGGATTTTGCGGCAATGAATTTTTGGTGGTTCTGGACGTCACCGCCGGTTGTTGAAGAGGCGCTTGACGAGGACTTGCCAATCCTTGCCGAAATTCACGCCCAGTCTTTTACCCACAATTGGGAAGCTGATGAGCTCGCGCGCCTGAAAGGGCAGGACGGGATTATGATTTTGACCGCGCGCCGGGCAAGCCCATATGGAACCCGCAATCCGCTCGGGTTTCTGATTATCCGAACTGTAGCAGGTGAAGCAGAGGTTCTGACCATTGCTGTCCATCCGCGAAGTCGGGGCCGGGGTGTCGGGAAAAAGCTGATGCAGGACGCCATCTTCCGGCTTTACAGCGACCGTTGCGAGAGCCTCTTTCTAGAGGTGGATGGCGCGAATGAGGCGGCTCTGCTTCTTTATAAAAGCCTCGGGTTTCGACAAGTCGGCGAGCGTAAGGGCTACTACCGGGACGCAAAAGGTGATGGCACAGCGCTTGTCATGAAGGTCGATCTTCGCTAATCGCTGCAGGAAGGGAAACCAACGGGCACTGCACGTATGAGCGACGAACAGGCAATGACGCTGGCAGACAAATGCGCGGCCATGGGCATGCGCATGACAGGTCAGCGCCGAGTAATTGCTTCCGTTCTGGAGAGCGCATCAGACGACCACCCCGATGTTGAAGAACTGTATCGCCGGGCTTCGGCGATTGATTCCGGTATTTCCATTTCGACCGTTTATCGCACAGTGAAGCTCTTCGAAGATGCCGGGATGATCGAGCGCCACGATTTTCGCGATGGGCGGTCCCGTTACGAAGCCGTCCCCGAAGAGCACCACGATCATCTGATTGACTTGCGCTCCGGAAAAGTCATCGAGTTTCGAAATGAGGAAATAGAGGCACTTCAGGAGTTCATCGCCAAGCGCTTGGGCTACAAGCTGGTAGACCACCGGCTCGAGCTTTACGGGGTGCCGCTTGAAAAAGAGGACCCGTCTTCGGACAACGGTGGGTCTGGCAATGGCCCGGATTAAGGCCACCCTTGTCATCTTTATGCTGACGCTTGTTTCGCTGGTTCTCATCCCGCTGCAGTGGATCGCGATAAAGACCAACTGGTCTGCACGAAAGTGGCTTCCCTGTTTCTGGCACAAGATTGCGACCCGGCTTGTTGGAATTCGCGTTCATGAAATCGGAAAGCCAACTCTTGATCGTCCGCTCCTGATTGCAGCCAATCATGCGTCTTGGGTGGATATTCCGGTGATTGGGTCTTTGATACCGCTCTCTTTCATTGCGAAATCCGAGGTTTCGGGGTGGCCTATTTTTGGGCTCTTTGCAAAGCTTCAGCGCACGGTGTTTGTCAATCGGCAGCGCCGTAGCGAGACAGGTCGTACAGCCAATCAGATCGCTGATAGAATGGCCTCCGGCGACGCGATGGTCCTCTTTGCTGAGGGCACGTCCAATGACGGGAATTATGTTTTGCCGTTTCGCTCAGCGCTGCTGGGTGCGGCAACACGGCAGTTGGATCAGGTGGAAGGCGAAGTATGGGTGCAGCCGCTATCAATTGCCTATCAAAGGTTCCACGGCATGCCGATGGGGCGGCAGTTTCGCCCGCATGTGGCCTGGTATGGCGATATGGAATTGCCAGATCACCTTTGGGCAGTCTTCTGCGAAGGCGCGCTTGATGTCGTGGTCACCTGGGGTGAGCCGCTGCGCGTGAGCGCTAGTGCAGACCGAAAGTTACTTGCGCAGCAGTTGGAAGACGCTGTTCGGGAAACCACCCAGAACGCACTGGTTGGCCGGACTTTGGAAAATGCAGCTCTCTGACAAAGGCGGAGCAGCGCATTTCCGGCAAAATGGCAGAAATCGCCTATTCTCAATCAGGGAAAAAACCGCTAAAGCAAGCGCTTGAATTGTGATTGCGGCGCTCACTTGATTTTTCAGTGTGCCGAGACGGTGAATATGCCGCTCCTGCGCTGCCCGAAACCACCTGAACTGATCGGCCCCTTGGGCCCCGAGGAGCGAATGACCGGCCGCCCGGAAGACCATATCGAGACGACTGACACTGCAAGCCAGCCTGCCAATGAAAAAGCTGCTCGCAAGGTATTTGTGCGCACCTATGGTTGCCAGATGAACGTTTATGACAGTGAACGCATGTCAGACGTTTTGGCTCGTGAGGGATATGAACCAACCGACACGGTTGAGGATGCCGACCTTGTGCTGCTCAACACCTGTCATATCCGGGAAAAGGCTGCCGAAAAAGTCTATTCCGAATTGGGGCGCATCCGGAAAGTCAAGGATGAGCGCGCCAAGAGCGGCAAGGAAACTGTGATCGGTGTTGCTGGCTGTGTGGCGCAGGCAGAAGGTGCGGAAATCTCCCGCCGTGCGCCGGTCGTGGATCTGGTGGTTGGGCCGCAAAGCTATCACCAGCTACCGGACCTTCTGAAAAAGGCCAAAGGTGGCGAGAAAGTCGTCGAGACAGAATTTGATATCGATGCCAAGTTCGATCATCTGTCTGCAAAAGCCAAGCAACCGGTCCGCAAGCGTGCGCCGTCTGCGTTCCTGACGGTTCAGGAAGGCTGTGACAAGTTTTGCACATTCTGTGTTGTGCCTTACACGCGCGGGGCTGAAGTCTCCCGGTCCGTCGATCAAATCGTTGAAGAAGCCGAGCGCATGGCATTGGAAGTGTGCGGGAAGTCACCCTTCTGGGGCAAAACGTAAATGCTATCATGGCGAGGGGCCGGGTGGAAAAACCTGGGGCCTTGGGCGTTTGCTGCGCCGACTGTCAGAAATTGAGGGGCTGGATCGGCTTCGCTACACAACCAGTCACCCACGCGACATGGATGATGAGTTGATTGAGGCGCACCGAGATCTGAAATCCTTGATGCCTTATTTGCACCTTCCGGTACAATCAGGCTCGGACAAGATCCTGAAGTCCATGAACCGCAAGCACACCCGCGATGAGTATTTTCGACTAATCGATCGCATTCGGGAGGCAGCGCCGGATATTGCCCTGTCGGGAGATTTCATTGTCGGGTTCCCGGGCGAATCGGATGCGGACTTTGAAGACACAATGGATTTGATCCGCCGAGTTGAGTACGGATCGGCCTTTTCCTTCAAATATAGCCAGCGGCCCGGCACGCCGGGAGCAACAATGGAAGATCAGGTGCCGGAGGACGTCAAAACGGCCCGCTTGAGCGAGCTGCAAGCACTCCTGACGCAGCAGCAAAAAGCCTTTAATGCCTCGCGTCTTGGCATGGTTTGTGATGTTTTGTTGGAGAAAAAAGGTCGCCTTCCGGGGCAGCTCGTCGGCAAGTCACCCTGGCTTCAACCGGTGCAACTGGATGCACCTGAAAACTTGATTGGCACGATACAAGCGGTGGAAATCATCGAGATCGGAAGTAATTCGCTGTTCGGGCGACGGATTGACGGGCAGAATGAAACTCTGTCCAAGGCCCCGGACCTCAAGGAGGTGGCATTTGACGCGTGACGGTCAATCCTCGGCACGAAAACTGGCGGATGTGAATTCTTCCGCCGCTTCTGATCTCACCCATATCGTTCTTGCTTTTGAAGACAACAGGCTGATCGGCGATCTGTTTGGTCAGTTTGACCAAAACCTTGCGCTGATTGAACAGCGTTTGTCTCTTGATGCGATTGCCCGAGGCAATCAGGTAACGCTCAAGGGCAGCAAATCGGCCTGTAATCAGGCAAGAGCTGCGCTCGAAGCGCTTTATCAGCGTTTGCAGCAAGGGCACGAAATACATCCCGGTGATGTTGAAGGGGCCTTGCGGATGGCAGCGTCTGCCGAAGCGCAGCTTCCATTGCCGACATTGGAACCGAAATCACGACTGGCATTTGCGCAAATTTCAACGCGCCGAAAAACCGTCGTAGCCCGCACAGCCACACAGGATGCCTATATCCGGGCAATGGATCGGGCGGACCTTGTTTTTGGCACTGGGCCAGCCGGTACCGGCAAAACCTATCTGGCTGTTGCCTATGCCGCAGCTCTGCTGGAGCGCGGTGATGTGGCGCGCCTTATCCTGTCGCGTCCCGCCGTTGAAGCTGGCGAACGGCTTGGCTTCCTGCCCGGCGATATGAAGGAAAAGGTCGATCCGTATCTGCGCCCACTTTATGACGCCATGTATGACATGATGCCGCCGGAAAAGGTGGATCGTGGATTGCAATCCGGCATGATTGAAGTGGCTCCCTTGGCATTCATGCGTGGCCGGACCTTGTCGAATGCGGTTGTCCTGTTGGATGAAGCGCAAAACACCACCTCAATGCAGATGAAGATGTTTCTTACGCGCTTGGGTGAAGGCTCCAAGATGATCGTGACGGGTGATCCTAGCCAGATTGACTTGCCGCCCGGCCAGCAGTCCGGATTGCGCGAGGCGCTCGGTCTTTTGAGCGATGTGGTAGGTGTGGCCCGTGTTCGGTTCAATGAAGCGGATGTGGTGCGTCATGAGTTGGTTGCGCGTATCGTGACGGCTTATGACGATGCGTCTCGTCATGCGTCGGAAGAGCGTGAGCGCCGCTATCAGGAACGTCAGGACGCCAAACGCGCAGCGGAAGAGGCAGGCGACAACGCAGCGGCCAATGACTGACACGCGCCTACCAGACGGTTTAACCATCGACCTGTCGATTGAGGCAGGCGATTGGGGTCCGCTGGAGCCTTTGAAAAAATTGTGCGAACGGGCCGTGGCAGAAACTCTGGCAAGTGGCCTCTTCGTTGTTCCCCATAGTGAGTTGTCGGTGGTTTTGACAGATGATGCATCCATAAAGGTGCTGAACAATAATTGGCGACAAAAGGACAAGCCAACAAATGTCCTTTCCTTTCCAGGCAGCGACCCGGACGATGAACGGTATGGCCCCTTGTTGGGGGATATTGTCGTCGCGCTGGAAACCGTGACACGCGAAGCAGATGAAATGGGAATTGAATTTCCCGCACACCTAACCCATCTTTTTGTTCACGGTTTGCTACACCTTTTCGACTATGACCATCAGGATCTGGAAGAGGCTGAGGTCATGGAGCGCAAAGAAAGGCAAATCATGAGATGTCTTGGATATGAAGACCCCTATGAGGGTCGCCCCCTTTTGCTTGAGGACGATTAAGCGGATTTCCGCGATTTTGCGACAGATGACGATGACTTCTTCAGATATGGCCAGACCCGCAAGCGCAGCAACTGCAGCGCAGCCGGTTTCGAATATGGAAAAGGACGGCGAAGAGCCTCAGCAGACCAAGCCGCGGGAAACTGCGGCGATCTGGACAAAACTGAAGCGCTTGCTGGGCCTGCAGCGCGGCGGCAATCTCCGCGAAAATCTTGAAGACGAACTTGCAAATGATAGCGGCACGGCAAGTTTCTCACCGGAAGAACGTTTGTTGCTGGGAAACATCCTACGCTTGCGGGAGCTTCGAATCGACGATGTCATGATCCCGCGTGCGAATATTGAGGCCGTCGACAGTTGCACATCGTTGGGCCGTGTACTCGATCTCTTCCGCGAAAGCGGGCATTCGCGCATGCCGGTCTATCATGAAACACTCGATGACCCGCGTGGAATGGTCCATATCAAGGACTTGATGGCTTACATTGCCGAGTGCGGTGGTCATTGCAAGCCGGATGCGCCGGGTGAGCCGGAACCTGTTGCTGAAGAGGATGACGAACAGGTTGATCCGCGTGGGCACAACAGCCGTGAGATCGACCTGGGAGCCGTCGATTTGTCGACAGGACTTCGAGACACCAACTTGGTGCGCGACCTTCTCTTTGTGCCTCCCTCCATGCCTGCCACGGACTTGATGGCCAAGATGCAGGCTGGTCGTATCCAGATGGCACTTGTGATCGACGAATATGGCGGAACGGATGGCCTCGTCTCACTCGAAGACCTCGTTGAAGAGGTTGTCGGTGATATTGAGGACGAGCATGACGAAGACGATGAAGTCATGATGGTTCCCGGCGAAGAGGGTGTTTGGGCTGCTGACCCGCGCTTGCCGCTGGAAGAATTGGACAAGGCGCTCGGCAGTAAAATCGCGACGGGTGAATTGACCGAAGATGTCGATACGCTTGGCGGGCTTTTGTATGTCACAGCAGGCCGTGTCCCGGTCCGCGGCGAGTTGCTCTATGTGGCTGAAGTTCCCGGTTATGAGTTTGAAATTCTCGACGCGGATCCAAGACGGATCAAGCGCTTGCGCATCCGCCGTCGTCGGGCAGAGGCTCGGACAGTGGACCTACGTCGACGGTTGAAACGACCAGAGGGAACTCAGTCTGCTGAGCCTTCGGATCAAGCAAATTCTGGTACAGATCCAAAGCCTGCAGAAATTACTGACAAGTAAATCGGGTTTTTCCAGTTCTTACGATGGGAAAGGCTGCGAGTTGCCTTGACCTTGTAGGAGGGTTCGACAACTCTCGAAGGCAGCAAATCATCTTCGGGATGTCATGACCCTGAATTCCCTGTCCGCACCTTTGATCGCCGTCTCGAACGCATGCCTTTTGGCATGGGGGGTCAAACGGTTTGCACTCACCTTGTTTTTTGGAGCGCTGGCTGCTGCTTCTTTGCCGCCCTTGAACTGGTTCTGGGTGTTGCCAATCAGTTTTTCCGGGCTTGTCTGGCTTTTGGATGGAGCTTTGTCGAAGCAGACGCTCACACGCAGAGGGCGCTTCTGGCGTGGGTTCAAGCTCGGCTGGGTGTTTGGTTTTGCCTACTTCCTGGCGGGCCTTTGGTGGATCGGTTCAGCCTTTCTTGTCGAAGCAGATCGCTTCGCCTGGATGCTGCCATTTGCCGTTTTGGCAATGCCGACCGGCCTTGCGCTTTTTGTTGCTCTGGGAACAGCGGTTGCTGCACTTTTGTGGAGTGAGGGCTGGGGACGTATTTTTGCACTTGCAGTCGGCTTGGCACTGTTTGAGTGGCTTCGTGGACATATTCTCACAGGATTTCCATGGAATTCCTTTGGATACGGAGTGTCTGGAAGTCTACTGCTGAGCCAAACCGCAAGCCTTGTGGGCATTTATGGGCTTGGGTTTCTGACAGTTCTTATCGCATCCAGCCCCGCCATATTGACTGACCCGGTTCGAGCTGCCCGAAAATGGAAGCCACTCGTTGGCCTTGTCCTTCTTTTGGTGGCGGTAACCAGCTACGGCACATACCGTTTGTACATTCTGCCAGATCCAGAACCGTCTGACGTTGATGTACGAATTGTTCAGCCTGCCATCGACCAACGGGAGAAATGGCTTCCAGAAAACCGGGAACCTATCTTCAAGATGCTTTTGGAAATGTCGCAAAAACCGCTTGGCGGAAATGCGCGTGTCGGACAACAGCGAATTGTCGTCTGGCCTGAATCAGCAATCCCGTTCCTGTTGACCCGTGAGCCCGGCGCGTTGTTTCGGATATCACGAGTGTTGAATGACAAGACCACATTGGCGACCGGCGCAGTTCGCATGGAGGCGGTCGGTGACGAGGCGCAATATTTTAACAGTATCTATTTTATCGGCGGAAATGGAACGGTTTTGGAGGTCTATGACAAGGTCCACTTGGTGCCGTATGGGGAGTATTTGCCGCTCAAATCAATGCTTGAGCGTCTGGGCCTGAGCACGTTGGTGGATGCTCCCGAAGGGTTTCAGGCCGGCTATCGTCAGAGAGTATTGAACATTGAAGGATTGCCGCCGGTTATCCCTTTGATTTGTTATGAAACCATTTTCCCTGCCTATGGAAAAAGCGGCGAAGAGCAAGCGTCGTGGTTGTTGAATGTCACCAATGACGCGTGGTTCGGGAATACTCCAGGGCCGTATCAGCACTTTTCGCAAGCATCCATGCGGGCGATTGAGCAGGGCGTGCCAGTAATACGCGCGGCAAACACTGGTATTTCTGCGGTTGTAGACGCAAAGGGACGTGTGTTGACGTCGGTTGCATTATTCGACGTAGGGGTGTTGGATGAAAAAATCCCCGGTAAAATAGAAAAAACACCCTACGGAAGATACGGCGATAAGTTATTCGTATTTCTTATGGTTATTGGTTTGAGTTTTTCTGTCTTCGCAAAGTACAACCGAGGTTCGCGTAATAATTGATAAATTTGCTTTGGTATTGTGCGAATGTTGTGATACAACCTGACGATCGCTCAGGTGAGGCGACTGAAATGAGCCGGTAGCGGATTGTTGGGGCATATCCGTCGCGGGCCAGCGAATGTGGGAATCGCAGGGTTCACCGGTTTGAGGAGACCACAAGGGCGCGGAGGCGCCTGGAACAAGAAAGTAAATGCGATATGCCCAGTAAAAAGGCTCCAAATCCCATAGACGTGCATGTTGGAAGCCGTGTACGACTTCGCCGCATGATGCTCGGAATGAGCCAGGAAAAGCTCGGCGAAAGCCTTGGAATTACTTTCCAGCAGATCCAGAAATATGAAAAAGGCACAAACCGTATCGGCGCGAGCCGTTTGCAGCACATTGCTACGATTCTGAAGGTTCCGGTTGCCTTTTTCTTTGAAGATGCTCCTGGTACGCCTGAAGAAGCCGAGGGCTTTGGCGAAGCGCAGCCAACATCCTATGTCGTGGATTTTCTGTCCTCGTCCGAAGGCCTTTCCCTGAACAAGGCATTTGTCAGAATTGACGATCCGAAAGTCCGTCGCCGGATCGTGGATCTCGTCAGGTCTCTTGCGGGTGATGAGCTCTAATTTATCACTTTGGGTTGACGAACGTCCAATCTTCTAAGATTGATGCACGAGAAGCGGCGTATGAAAGCGCCGCTTCTCCTATATTCATTCCCAGAAGGACGTTTGCCAATGGCTCGTCAAGAGTATCTTTTTACTTCCGAATCGGTCTCTGAAGGCCACCCGGACAAGGTGTGCGACCGCATTTCCGATGCGGTTGTGGATGCCTTTCTGTCCGAAATGCCGGATGCGCGTGTTGCATGTGAAACGCTTGCCACAACAAACCGGGTTGTCATAGCCGGTGAAACTCGTGGCCCGGCCACAGTTACCCATGATCTGATTGCTCACCTTGCCCGCATGGCCATCAAGGACATTGGTTATGCGCAGGAGGGTTTTCACTGGGAAAATTGTGATGTTGCCGTTCATCTTCATGCTCAGTCAGCTCACATTGCTCAAGGTGTTGATGCATCCGGTGGCAAGGATGAAGGGGCTGGCGATCAGGGCATTATGTTCGGATACGCCTGCCGTGAGACGCCGGAATTAATGCCGGCTCCGATTCTGTATTCCCACAAAATCCTTCAACTGCTTGCTGAAGCACGTAAATCCGGCAAGGAGCCGGTTTTGGGTCCGGACGCAAAGAGTCAGGTTACAGTTCGTTATGCAGGCGGCAAGCCCGTTGAGGTGACGTCCGTTGTTCTGTCCACCCAGCATCTCGACGAAAACATGTCGTCCGATGATGTGCGAAAGGTTGTCGAGCCCTATATCCGCACCGCTCTTCCAGATGGCATGCTGACAGATGAGACTGTCTGGCACATCAATCCGACCGGGACGTTTGTGATCGGTGGCCCGGATGGTGACTGTGGTCTGACAGGTCGCAAGATTATCGTTGATACCTATGGTGGTGCAGCTCCGCATGGCGGCGGTGCGTTCTCTGGTAAAGACCCGACAAAGGTTGACCGCTCTGCAGCTTATGCTGCCCGCTACCTTGCAAAGAATGTTGTTGCGGCCGACCTGGCGGATCGCTGCACGATCCAGCTTTCCTATGCAATTGGTGTGTCGGATCCGCTTTCTGTTTATGTCGATCTTCATGACACCGGGCGTTGTGACGTTGAGAAGCTGGAAAAAGGTTTGCGCGATGTGATGGGCCTCAGCCCGCGTGGCATTCGTGAACATCTTCAGCTAAACAACCCGATTTATGAGCGCACAGCCGCTTACGGACATTTCGGACGCCAGCCAGATGAGACAGGTGGTTTTACCTGGGAAAAAACAGATCTGGTTGACGCGCTGAAGACAATTGCGGGATAAGCCCCTCAACAAGGGCAACAGATGGGGAGCGCCGGCCTTTTGGCCGGCGTTCTGGTTTCAAGATGAACGACTATTACGACGGTTCTTTCTTTGGACGGCGAAAGGGCAAACCCCTTAGTCCACGGCGGACAGCATTGATGGATGATGGTCTGGCGCACTTGCGTGTTGATCTCACCAAACCCGCGCCGGAAGATTTGCGTGATTTGTTTGAGGCTCCCGTTCAGACCGTGTCTCTCGAGGTTGGATTTGGGGGCGGTGAGCATTTGCTTCACCGTGCCCGCGAAAATCCCTCAATCGGGTTTATCGGTGTGGAACCCTTTGTCACAAGCATGGCCAAGGTGGTGACTGCGGTCGTTGAGGAAGGGCTGAGCAACATCCGGCTTTATGACGATGATGCCATCAAATTACTGGACTGGATGCCTGAAGCATCAATTGATCTTGCGTATCAGCTCTACCCTGATCCTTGGCCAAAAAAGCGCCACTGGAAACGGCGATTTATCAATCACCAGAACCTTGATCGATATGCCCGCGTGATCAGGCCCGGCAGTGAATTCCGTTTTGCCAGCGACATAGACACCTATGTTGATTGGACCTTGCGTCATTGCCGTGACCACGCATCCTTCCAGTGGACTGCGCAATGTGCAGATGATTGGCGTGTGCCGTGGCAAGGTTGGCCGGGAACCCGTTATGAAGCAAAGGCTTTTCGGGAAGGGCGGGTGCCGCGATACCTGACGTTCCTCCGCAAGCTGTCCTCTGACTGACAAAGATAATTGCTCAAATCGGGCTCTTTCCGTGGTCAGCCCTTGCCTTTCTATCGAGTTTAGCTGTATACAGCCGTTGTTTCACCTCATCGGCTGTATCAGGCAGGTTGAGAGTGGGCCCGCAGGGGACCCGCTCTTTTTTGCTTAGTCAGATGAAAATCGGCGATTTGAAGCGCAGGACTGTGCCGTCGGAAACGGTTAGGTCAATTGAGAGCAGGAGCGGGTTTTTTGAGCGAACACGAAGCACGGATCGTTACAGAGCAAGGACTGGATGCCCGCGTTGCAGCCATCGTTGAGCCTGTGATCGAGGATCTGGGGTTTCGTCTGGTGCGCTCGAAAATCAGTGCGGCAAACGGCTGCACGCTGCAGATCATGGCTGAGCGTCCAGACGGGACGATGACTGTCGAGGATTGCGAAACCGTTAGTCGGGCTGTTTCTCCAGCTCTCGATGTGGATGATCCGATCAGCCGGGCTTATCACCTTGAGGTGTCGTCTCCCGGAATTGATCGACCGCTTGTTCGTGAGAGCGACTTCGTACGCTGGTCTGGTCACGAGGTGAAAATTGAAATGAGCGTCTTGCAGGAGGGGCGGAAACGATTTCGCGGCACACTCCTCGGCGCTGAAAACGGTGAGACGCAAATCAAGTTGCCAGACACGAAGTCCGGTGAAGTTGACGCAGTGTCGTTGCCGATTGGCGATATCGGTGAAGCTAAGCTGGTGTTGACCGACGATTTGATTACAGCCGCCCTGAAGGCGGAAAAAGCTGCATTGGCTGCCCGCGGTGCGGATGTTGGCGATGCAGGTTTTGAACAGGACAACGACCCGAATTGAGCGGCTCCGCTCGCTGAACAAATGGCAGATAGTGCGCCAAAGACTTGGACTACAAGCGGCGCCAGAGGAGTGAAATGAATGGCTATCAGCGCTAACCGGCTGGAATTGCTGCAAATTGCTGACGCAGTTGCACGGGAAAAGTCGATTGATCGCACCATCGTCATCTCGGCCATGGAAGATGCAATCCAAAAGGCTGCCCGTTCCCGCTACGGCACTGAGACCGAAGTTCGCGCCGAAATCAATCCAAAGACCGGCGATATCCGTCTGCAGCGTCTGCTGCAGGTCGTTGAGGTCGTCGAAAATGTCTCTACCGAAATCGCTGTTGAAGACGCGCGTCAGCGCAACCCGGAAGCCGCTCTTGGCGATTTCATTGCTGATCCGTTGCCGCCACTTGACTTTGGTCGGATCGCGGCGCAGTCCGCAAAGCAAGTCATCGTTCAAAAGGTGCGTGAAGCCGAACGTGACCGCCAGTACGACGAATACAAGGATCGCGTTGGCGAGGTTATCAACGGTGTTGTGAAGCGTGCAGAATACGGCAACGTGATTGTCGATCTGGGGCGCGCTGAGGCGATCGTGCGCCGGGACGAGTTGATCCCGCGTGAAATCTTCCGCACAGGAGATCGTATCCGCGCTTACATCCACGATGTTCGCCGCGAACAGCGCGGTCCGCAGATCTTTTTGTCACGGACCCATCCGCAGTTCATGGCCAAGCTGTTTACGTCCGAAGTGCCGGAAATTTATGATGGCGTCATCGAAATCCGCACAGTGGCCCGTGATCCGGGTTCCCGCGCAAAGATTGCCGTGATCTCCAAGGACAGCTCCATTGATCCGGTCGGTGCCTGCGTTGGTATGCGCGGTAGCCGTGTTCAGGCTGTTGTTGGTGAGCTGCAGGGCGAAAAGATCGACATCATTCCGTGGAATGAAGACCCGGCGACTTTCATCGTCAACGCGCTTCAGCCCGCTGAAGTTGCCAAGGTCGTTCTGGACGAAGATGCAGAACGGATCGAGGTTGTCGTTCCGGACGAGCAGTTGTCTCTTGCCATTGGCCGTCGCGGTCAAAACGTTCGTCTGGCCTCCCAGCTGACCGGCTGGGCCATCGACATTATGACCGAGCAAGAAGAATCCGATCGTCGTCAAAAAGAGTTCGTTGAGCGGTCTCAGCTCTTCATGGACGCTTTGAATGTTGACGAAATGGTTGGTCAGCTGCTTGCGACAGAAGGCTTCACCTCGGTTGAGGAAGTTGCCTATGTGGAGCTCGATGAGATCTCCATGATCGAAGGTTTCGATGACGAGACCGCGGAAGAAATTCAGGCGCGTGCCCGCGACTACCTGGAAGAACTGGAAGCCAAGCTGGACGCGGAGCGTCAAGAACTCGGTGTTTCTGATGATTTGCGGTCGATTGACGGTCTGACGCTGGCCATGATGGTGGCGCTCGGTAAGGACGACGTCAAGTCCATGGAAGACCTTGCTGGCTGCGCTGCAGACGACCTGGTTGGTTGGACGGAGCGCAAAGACGGTGAGACCAAACGGTATGAAGGTGCCTTGAGCGCGTTCGATCTTTCTCGCGCTGAAGCGGAAGCCATGGTAATGGCTGCACGTGTTGCTGCTGGCTGGATCACCGAAGAGGAACTTGCAGCGCAGAACGCAGAAGCTGAAGAGGTGTCCGAAGAGGACGCTGAGCATGCCGAGGGCGCTGATGAAGGCGTAAGCGAAGCAGTTGAAAAAGACGTGTCCATCGACACTGTCTTTAACAACTAAAATGGAACGAACGGCGAAGCGTGTCCGAACGACAGAGCAAGGAGCGCCATGCCGCGTAAGAATGAACCAACAGAGAGGCAATGTGCTGTCTCTCGCAAGGTTTTGCCAATTGACCTGCTGATCCGGTTCGTGCTCGACCCGGAAGGGCGGGTTGTCCCGGACCTGAAGCAAAAGCTTCCGGGGCGGGGCGTTTGGGTTACCGCAGCCGCTGAGGCTGTGGCGACCGCAGAAAAGGATCGGAAACGGGTTTTCGGCCGCGGCTTCAAATCAGAAGTACGCGTTGAGCCGGGTCTTGAGAAGCAGGTGGACACGTTGATGGAACGTGCAGCCCTGCAGGCGTTGTCAATAACGCGCAAGGCCGGTGAGCTGGTAACCGGATTTTCGAAAGTTGATGCCGCACTTCGGGCCGGACCTGTTGCAGGTCTGGTGCATGCCATTGAGGCCTCTGAAGACGGAGTTCGGAAGCTGGCGGCAGTGGCGGCGAGCGAGCAAGAGACCGCAAACGGGTGGGAAATCGTCCGTTTGTTCGATTCGACTCAATTGGATTTGGCATTGGGTCGGTCAAATGTGATACATGCTGCACTGCTTGCAGGTTCAGCCAGCGAAAACTTCCTGTCGCGTGTTCGCGAATTGGAGGCTTTCCGGTCGAACACGGCACTGGAAGAGACAAGCAACGCAGCCGACGAGGTTGCGCAGGACTGAAGGCAATATGAGCGATACGAAGAACCCAGGTGACAAGACAATCAGCGTAGAGCGCAAAACGCTCGGCCTCAAGAAAGGTGGCGGTGGCGATCAGGGAACGGTTCGCCAATCCTTCTCGCATGGCCGAACCAAGGCCGTGGTGGTCGAAAAGAAGAAGCGCCGCGTGGTTGTGCCGGGTCAGGAGCAAAAAGCTGAGCCGACAACCCAGCGCCTCGAGCGGAGCAACGAAATTCCGCGCAAACCGGCAGAACCGACCAAACCGACTGGTGGCGGCAATCGTCGCGGCCAAGGCAGTGGCAATCGCCAGCAAAAAGGCGGTGGCAATGTCCTTCGCACGCTGACGAAGGAAGAAGCGGCAGCGCGCGCGGCAGCTCTCAAATTTGCGCAAAAGCGCGAAGAAGAAGACAAGGTTCGCCGCGAGGAAGAAGCCAAGAAGCGCGCCGCCGAAGAAGCCAAGCGTAAGGTCGAGGAAGAAGCGCGCCTGAAGGCGGAAGCTGAAGAGCGGGCCCAACGCGAAGCGGAAGAGGCCAAGGCTGCGGCTGAGCGGGCTGAGGAAGAGGCGAAGGCACCACCTGCGCCAGCTACAGAAGCTCCTGCAGAAGAAGCAGCACCTGCAAAAGCTGAGAAGCAGAAGCCAGCTGTTATTCGTCAGCAACAAGGCGCGCGCAATGGCAACAAGCCGCCGCGCATCGAACGTCCTGCTCCGGCAAAGGCTCCGTCCGAAGACAAGCCTGCGGCAGCCAAGGCGGGCGCGAACAAACCGGCAGCACGCAAGGGCGATGACGATGAGGCAAAGGGTGGTCTTCGCGCTGTGAAGCGTCAGAAGCCTGCTCCAACACCAAGCCGTCCGCGTGGCGGCGACGACCGCCGTCGCTCCAAGCTGACCATTTCCAAGGCAACGGGTGGGGAAGAACAGAGGTCACGCTCTCTGGCTTCCATGCGCCGTCGTCAGCAAAAAGCGAAACGCGGCCAACAGCAGGTCGTTCGTGAGAAGATTTCCCGTGAAGTGACACTTCCTGAGGCCATTACCATTCAGGAGCTGGCCAACCGGATGGCAGAACGGGCGGTGGATGTGATCAAGCTTCTCATGAAGCAGGGTCAGATGCTCAAGATCAACGACGTGATCGACGCCGATACGGCTGAACTGATCGCCGAAGAGATGGGCCATACAGTCAAGCGGGTATCTGAAGCCGATGTCGAGGAAGGCCTCTTCTCTGTTGAAGATGAAGCCGGTACCCTCAAGCCGCGTCCTCCGGTCGTGACCATCATGGGTCACGTTGACCACGGTAAGACCTCGTTGCTGGATGCCATCCGCAAGTCCAAGGTTGTGACAGGTGAAGCTGGCGGCATTACCCAGCACATCGGCGCCTATCAGGTTGAGCAAGACGGCAACAAGATTACTTTCATCGATACTCCGGGCCACGCAGCCTTCTCGCAAATGCGGGCACGCGGTGCCAAGGCAACCGATATCGTGATCGTTGTTGTGGCAGCCGATGATGGTGTTATGCCGCAGACCAAGGAAGCCATTGCACACGCAAAGGCCGCCGATGCTCCGATCATTGTGGCGATTAACAAGGTCGACAAGCCGGGCGCTGACGCGAACCGTGTTCGGACAGAGCTTCTTTCCGAAGAGCTGGTCGTTGAAGGCATGGGCGGTGATGTTATCGACGTTGAGGTCTCTGCAAAGGCCGGGACAAACCTCGACAAGCTGCTGGAAATGATCCTGCTGCAGACTGAAGTTCTTGAGCTTCAGGCCAACCCTGACCGCACTGCAGAAGGTGTGGTCGTGGAAGCACAGCTTGACCGCGGCCGCGGACCGGTTGCAACGGTTCTAGTTCAAAAAGGCACCTTGAAACCGGGCGACATTGTCGTTGCCGGCAGTGCCTGGGGCCGTGTGCGCGCCATGCTTGATGAAAACGGCAAGCAGGTGAAAGAAGCAGATCCGTCCAAGCCGGTTGAAGTGCTTGGCTTCCAAAGCACACCGGAAGCCGGTGATCTGGTGGCGGTTGTCGAAAACGAAGCTCGCGCTCGTGAAATCACCGATTATCGCTTGCGTCAGATCCGCGAGAAGGCCTCTGTGGTTGCCTCTGGTGCACGTGGTTCGCTCGAGCAGATGATGAACCGTCTGCAGGAAACCGGCCGCAAGGAGTTCCCGCTGGTTCTGAAGGCGGACGTGCAGGGGTCGGCGGAAGCCATCACCCATGCTCTGAATGAGCTTGGAACCGATGAAGTAGGCGCGCGTATCCTGATCTCAGGTGTTGGCGGTATCACGGAAAGCGATGTGACGCTGGCGACGGCGTCCAAGGCTCCGATCCTCGGCTTTAACGTCCGTGCCAACAAACAGGCACGTGAGGCTGCGAGCCGTGAAGGCATCGAGATCCGCTACTACAACGTGATCTACGATTTGGTGGATGACATCAAGGCGGCCATGTCCGGCCTCCTGTCCCCAGAACGCCGCGAAACATTCCTCGGCAACGCCGAGATCAAGGAAATCTTCCACATTTCCAAGGTCGGCAAGGTTGCAGGTTGTTTGGTCACCGAAGGTGTCGTCGAGCGTGGTGCTCAGGTTCGTCTCATTCGCGACGACGTGGTTATCCACGAAGGCGAGCTGGGTACGCTCAAGCGCTTCAAGGACGAGGTCAAGTCTGTCGAATCCGGTCAGGAATGCGGCATGAACTTCACCCGCTACCAAGACATGCGGCCGGGTGACATCATCGAGTGTTTCCGCGTCGAGCATATCAAACGCTCGCTCTGATCGTCAGACGTAACAAAAACATCTGTGCGCCGACGGGATCTATCCGGGTCTCGTCGGCGCGCTGCATTCGGTGGCAGGCATTAGGCTTGGCCGAGTTTACAGGATTAGACCAATGGCAAAGCATCACGGACATGGTGCAAAGGGGCCGTCCCAGCGCCAATTGCGTGTGGGCGAAACCGTCCGCAAGGAACTCTCTGACATTTTGACCCGGGGCGAATTTCAAGATCCAGCCCTTGAGGGTGCGATTATCACCGTGCCTGAAGTGCGCATGACGCCGGACCTGCGTCTTGCAACCTGTCTGGTCATGCCTCTCGGTGGAGGCGATGGTGAAAAAGTGGCAGCCGCTCTGAACAAGAGCGCAAAGTACCTGCGCGGTCAGGTCTCCCGGCGGTTGACCATGAAATATATGCCGGACCTTCGGTTCGTGCTTGATACCCGTTTTGATGACGATGACCGGATCGGTTCTTTGCTGCAGTCAGGCACTGTGGCACGCGATCTCGATGCCCCCGGCGAAGAAGACTGACAGGCGTTCCAAACATGTCGCGGCAAAGACAAAAGAAAAAACACCGCAACACGATCAACGGTTGGCTGGTGCTCGATAAGCCTTATGGCATCACGTCGAATGATGCACTCGGCAAGCTGAAGCGCATCCTGCACCCGCAGAAAGTGGGCCATGCAGGAACTCTGGACCCGCGTGCGACGGGCTGCCTTCCAATTGCCTTTGGTGAAGCCACCAAAACAGTGCCGTTCGTTATGGATGGCCGCAAAGTCTATCGGTTCGAGGTGACGTGGGGCGCTGAAACCAACACAGATGACACCGAAGGCGAAGTTGTAGCAACGTCAGAGAACCGTCCATCTGCTGAAGACATTGAGGCTGTCTTGGACGAATTCACTGGTACGGTCATGCAGGTGCCGCCGGCCTTTTCCGCGATCAAGGTCGATGGAGCACGGGCCTATGATCTTGCTCGCGAAGGTGAAGTCGTCGAGCTGGAAGCGCGTCCGATTGACGTACACCGTCTATCACTGGTCGAGTGTCCGGATGAGAACCGCGCTGTCCTTGAAGCAGAATGTGGCAAGGGAACTTATGTCCGCGCGCTCGCGCGCGACATAGCCCGCCGTCTTGAAACTCGTGGTCATGTCACCGAGCTGAGGCGCCTGTTAGTTGGACCGTTCGGGGAAGACGATATGGTCGATCTTGAGGAGTTAGTCGAAGCGGCAAGCGAACTTGATGAAGGCGAGCCAATCGATGGTCTTGTCGAGGAGTTCATCTTACCCGTTCGCGATGCAATGGACGAGATCGAAGAGATCATTGTGTCTGAAGAAGACGCTGGCAAAATCCGCCGCGGTATGGCGGTTTTACTCCGCGGCCGTTCCGCTCCGCTGAACTGTGAAGTCTGCTTTGCAAGTCACGCTGGCATCCCAGTGGCTTTTGGTGCCGTTGAAAAGGGGCGTTTCCTACCAAGCCGTGTGTTTAATCTATGATGCGGCGCGAAAAGCGCTTTCCTTTTTCGCGGTTTTCGGTCATATTCCGCGCCCATTGGGCCTGAGGTCTGATCGTTCCATTCTCCCTTTGCTGACCGACATCTCGGCTCTGGATACGGAGTGGTACGGCTGCGCCAGCAGCGCTTTAAAAAACGTCGGGCTTGCCCGGCATCAAAACGAAAGGAAAAACGATGTCGATTACTGCAGAGCGTAAAGCTGAGCTCATCAAGGAATACGCCATCAAGGAAGGCGACACCGGTTCCCCGGAAGTACAAGTTGCTATCCTGACAGAGCGGATCAACAACCTTACAGAACACTTCAAGGGTCATGGCAAGGACAACCACTCCCGCCGCGGTCTCTTGAAAATGGTTGCATCGCGCCGCTCCCTTCTTGACTACGTCAAGGGCAAGAGCGAAGTGCGCTACAAGACCCTGATCACACGCCTCGGCGTACGTCGCTAATCGCGATTTTGATCTCTTGAGGTTTTGAACGCGGCAGGCGAAAGCTTGCCGCGTTTTTTCTTTTTCAACGCCGGGTTTCGCTCGCTTCAAGGGCTCATCGGTTCTGAGGAGCACAATCCGCAAACTTAATTGGCGTTTTGCAGGTTGTGACAAGACGGAACTGTTTCCAATTTCGCCACAAAACATCTATAGGAGGGGGCGTGACAGTCATGGGGCAGGATTGCCGGCCGCTTCGGCGTTGAAATTGGAAGCGGCTTGTCGTCTTGCCCGTGGCTTGTCCAATCGGTAACCGGCCCATCCGGGGCCGACCGATATATGTTGTCTGCGCCTTAGGTAACGAGATACGTGCGCAGACGGACGAAGCTGTAAGGAACAAATATGTTCGACATTCATCGTGTGGAAGTAGACTGGGGCGGGCGTCCGCTTGTCCTCGAAACTGGCAAGATTGCCCGTCAGGCTGACGGTGCAGTCATGGCGACCTATGGCGAGACCAAGGTCATGGCAACTGTTGTCTCCGCCAAGTCCCCGAAGCCGGGCCAGGACTTCTTCCCGCTTACTGTCAATTACCAGGAAAAGGCATTCGCCGCTGGTAAAATCCCGGGTGGCTACTTCAAGCGTGAAGGGCGCCCGAGCGAGCACGAAACACTCACATCTCGCCTGATCGACCGTCCGATCCGTCCCCTGTTCGCAGACGGGTACAAGAACGACACGCAGGTCATCCTGACCGTTCTGTCGCACGACATGGAAAACGCACCGGATATTCTGGCCATGGTTGCAGCGTCCGCTGCCCTGACCTTGTCCGGCGTCCCATTCATGGGCCCGATTGGTGGTGCCCGCGTTGGTTACATCAACGGCGAGTATGTCCTGAACCCGGCAGTTGACGACATGGAAGAATCTTCGCTGGATCTGGTTGTTGCCGGAACCTCCGAAGCCGTGCTGATGGTTGAATCCGAAGCCAAGGAACTGGACGAAGACACCATGCTTGGCGCGGTCGTGTTTGGTCAAAAAGGCTTCCAGCCTGTGATCGACGCCATCATCAAGCTGGCTGAAACAGCTGCAAAAGAGCCCCGCGAACTGGTGCTGCCGGATCATTCCGAGCTGTTTGGAACTATCAAGGGCATTGCCGAAGATGATCTTAAGGCAGCCTACAAGATCACGTCCAAGACCGAGCGCAAGAATGCGATTGATGCCGCCAAGGCAAAAGTCGTTGAAGCTGTGATCGAAAACGGCGGTGACGCGGCTCCTGAAGCAACAGTTGTTGGCGAACTCTTCAAGAAGCTCGAAGCGGAAATCGTCCGCGGTGCAATCCTCGACACGGGCACCCGTATCGATGGCCGCGATCTATCCACTGTTCGCGCGATTTCTTCCGAAGTTGGCATCTTGCCGCGCGCTCACGGCTCTGCGCTGTTCACTCGCGGTGAAACGCAAGGTCTGGTGGTTGCCACCCTCGGCACTGGCGAAGACGAGCAGTTCGTTGACCTACTGCAAGGCACCATGAAGGAACACTTCATGCTGCACTACAACTTCCCGCCTTACTCTGTCGGTGAAACCGGCCGCATGGGCTCTCCAGGACGCCGTGAAATCGGTCACGGCAAGCTGGCTTGGCGTGCTGTGCACCCGATGCTTCCGGCGCACCATGAGTTCCCGTACACATTGCGTGTTGTTTCGGAAATCACCGAGTCCAACGGTTCGTCGTCCATGGCAACTGTCTGTGGCACGTCATTGGCTCTCATGGACGCTGGCGTTCCGCTGAAGGCACCTGTTGCCGGTATCGCGATGGGACTCATCAAGGAAGGCGACCGTTTCGCAGTTCTGTCTGACATCCTTGGTGATGAAGATCACCTTGGCGACATGGACTTCAAGGTGGCAGGTTCCGAGAACGGCATCACGTCCTTGCAGATGGACATCAAGATCGACGGTATCACCGAAGAGATCATGAAGGTCGCGCTTGCACAGGCTAAGGATGGCCGTATCCACATCCTCGGCGAAATGGCAAATGCCATCACCGAAGCTCGCTCTGAGTTGGGTGAACACGCACCGCGCATCGAAATGCTGAAGATCCCGGTCGACAAGATCCGTGAAGTCATCGGTTCGGGTGGCAAGGTCATCCGCGAAATCGTTGAGAAAACGGGTGCGAAGGTCAACATCGAGGATGATGGCACCGTCAAGGTTGCCTCTTCCGATGGCAAGGCCATCAAGGCGGCGGTTAACTGGATTAACTCCATCGCGGCTGAGCCGGAAGTTGGCGTGATCTACGAAGGTACAGTCGTGAAGTGCGTTGATTTCGGCGCATTCGTGAACTTCTTCGGCGCACGCGATGGTCTGGTTCACATCTCCCAGCTGGCTCCGAAGAAGGTTGCCAAGGTTACCGACGTCGTCAAGGAAGGCGACAAGGTCTGGGTCAAGCTCATGGGCTTTGACGAGCGCGGCAAGGTTCGTCTCTCCATGAAGGTTGTTGACCAGGAGACCGGTAAGGAAATCGAGCGGGAAGAGAAGAAAGAAGACGCCTGATTTCAGGCCTTCTGAACTCTGACATTCGGCAGCGTCGCATTCACGTGCGGCGCTGTTTTTTGTTGCGCTTTATTGTTGATCCCTCAGCTAATGCAGACGCGCGTTTGGTGGGATCGACATCGCATTGGTCGTCAGAAAGTGGATGAAATCCCGCTCCGGCATCGGTCGGGCAATGTGATAACCTTGAATAAGTTGGCAGCCGAGATCGGCAAGGATACGGCATTGGGGAGCGGTTTCAGCGCCCTCACAAATCACCGTGATACCGAGGTTCTCTGCCATCGACCGAATGGCCCGGATCAAGACCTGATCCTCTTCATCTTCTTCCAGATCCAGAATGAAGGAGCTGTCGATTTTCAAAATATCGATTGGAAGTCGCTTCAGATAACTGAGGGACGAATAGCCGGTTCCAAAATCATCCAGTGACAGTTTCACCCCGATATCGCGGAGGGCGTCAAGAACCATCGCCGGATCAATGCTGCTGTCATCCATCATCACGGTTTCCGTGATTTCCAGATGAAGTTGAGAGGGTGCAATTCTGGTCTCGGCAATGACTTGGGCAACACGGCTCACAAAGCCATCATCACGGCACTGGCGCGGTGAGACATTCACGCTGATGCACTGCAGGTCCAGTCCGCGTTTTTTGCAGTCTTTGAAAAAACTACAGGCTTCTTGCAGCACCCAGTCGCCAAGCGGAACGATCAAGCCGGTTTCTTCGGCAATTGGGATGAATTCGGAAGGCGTGATGTCCCCGAATTCCGGGTCATTCCATCGTAAGAGTGCTTCACAGCTGATAATCTGACCGCTTTCAAAGTCGACAATTGGCTGGTAGTGCAGCTTCAGCTTTTTTTGATCAATCGCCGAAGTCAGCGCAAATTCCAGTTTCATCGCGCGAGTGGCGGCGTCATTGCGCTCGTGACTGTAGAACCTGCAGCGATTCCCGCCTTCTAATTTGGCCTGAAACATCGCAAATTCTGCATGGCGCAACAGGAGGTCAGGATTGTCTCCGTCTGCTGGGCCTATGGCAATGCCAACGCTTGCTGTCGCTAGGTGATTGGTTTCAACGTCACCGGGTCGGGCAGCGGAAACGGCTTCCAAAAGACCAAGTGCCTTTTGTTCTGCATCCCAGCTATCTTTAACCGTGTTGAGCAAGACCCCGATTTGATCGCCGCCAAGGCGGGCTGCTGATTCGCTCGGTCCCAATATCTGTTGCACCCGCCACGCGATGTTGGCCAGGAGTTGATCTCCAGCTTCATGACCAAGGGTTTCGTTGATGGACTTGAAGCGATCTACATCCAGAAACAAGAGAGTGCATTTCTCATGCTTGGATTGGGCTCTGCCGATTGCCTGCTTAAGTCGATCAAGAAACAGATAGCGGTTGGGCAAGCCAGTCACAGAGTCATAGTTTGCATTGAGGGCGATTTGTTGCTCCTGACGCTTACGGTCTGTGATGTCGAGGACAGTAGCGTAGAAGGCTTCTTCGCCGTTCCATGAAATCATGCGCACATGTTGTTCCAACCAAACAACGGAGCCATCTTGACGTTGCGCTCGAGCTTCATAAATCCGCGGAGCAGTCCCCCCGTCGGCTCTCAGTTTGTAGACCTGATTGAGTTGTCGGTGCTCTTCTTTGGCATAAAGATCGGTGACCGGCTTTCCGACAAGCTGTTTCTTGTTGCCGCTTTCATAGCCAAGCATCTCCAGAAGAGCGTTGTTGACATAAAGAATATGCTTGTTGGCATGCACGAATACACCTTGAAGTGAACCGTCGATCAGATCTCTGAACTGTGCGTTTGTCCGTTGGTTGGCCTCAAATGCATCGGAAAACAATGTTGCGAGCGTGTTGAACTCTTGAAATCTGCTTTTTTGATGAGAACGGTTAGCGCGGCCTTGGCGGAGTTCATGTGCATAGGCAATCAGATAGGAGAGAGATGGGCTTATCAGTCGGTGAAGAATTGCGGACGCAATCACACAGGCAACAAGTACCGTTAATGTGAAGGGGGGCAGAAATTCTTTGTAGGCGGCAGCTAAATGAAGAGTTGCCAAATCCGGCTCGAAAATCTCTGCAGTAAGGGGGAGCCCAAGCGGGTTCTCGATCAAAACGCTGTCAATTGCCTTGGGCGATGCCTCTGGCGCAAATGGGAAGGGCCCCTCCATGTTCGGCTGAGTGGTTGGCGGCACGATTTCGGAGACGGTCAGGTCACCCAGTTTGACACGTACCCTATCGGTGCCGAGTTTTTGCGCGATCATTTCAGCCACATTTGCGTGCTCCAATATGCTCGTGGCTCCGGTCAATACCGCCCTTGTGGTGGTTCCGTCGTCGACTGTTTTCAGCGGGATAGAAAGCACAGCCAGAACGTCAGTGCCATGATCGCCTGTTTGCGCAACAAGGTTCCAGATATCTGGCAAGAGGCCCGTTCTGATTTCTCGGGGCAGGAGCGGATCGGCGAGCTCAGGGGCAGAACCAACCTTTAAGCTGGTGTCGCCATCAGCAATATCCAGAACAAGAAGATCAAAAGCAGTACCTACTGCTGATCCAGCGTGATCCGAAAGCAGCTGTTTAGTTCTTGCAAGATTTCCCGACAAAAGTGCTTTTTCAATGCGATGATCGGCTGCGGCGCTACGTAAACGCGTGCCAAAGTCCCCCAAGAGTTGCTGGGCAACGGATTGAGCTAGCGCTTGATCTCGGGTGCTATCTGTCTCTTGATGTTCCCGAGAAATGGACTGTGCTGCATGATAGGTAAAACCGAATACCGCAAGGGATGAAAGGGTAATGCCAACGCTAAACAGCCCCATTATAAACCAGTTGAACCGTATTCCTCGTGGAGAACTCATTTTGAAATCCCCGAATGTAGGTCAGCTGTAAGAAGCGGCAAGGTCAGAAAACGCGAGAGTGGATCTTTATTTGTGTAATTAAAATCGACAATAGAATAAAACTCACTACAAAATACACGTAGCATACTCTTTTGCCCTTAGTTATAAGTTGCAAATACTTACTTTACTAATTAAAGAATGTATTAAAGAAGTTTATTATTTGTGAAAATCTTCTGGGATCTCAGTATCTATAGAAGTTTATCGATTTTTTTCGTCGAGGCATCGTTCGGCGTTTTCTGCCCATGCCCAAGCTGATATACCCGGCGCAACGATGACTTGGAGGACAGTTTATGGGCGATATGCGCATCGCAGTTGTTGGAGCGGCCGGCCGAATGGGCAAGGCACTCATACAGGCGGTTTGGTCAACTCCAGGCGTATGTTTGTCCGGAGGAGTAGAGCGTGAAGGTTCTCACGCGCTGGGGCAAGATCTGGGCGAAATCGCAGGCGTTGGGCACCTTGGCATTCCAATCTCGGATGACCCGCTGACTGTATTTGCCAACACCGACGGCGTCCTTGACTTCACCGCTCCTCAAGCCTCGCTTGCCTTTGCCGAATTGGCCGCACAGGCGCGCATTGCGCATATCATCGGAACCACTGGGTGGACTGAGGGGCAAGACGAACCGTTGAAAGCAGCGGCGCGCCACGCGCGCATTGTCAAATCTGGAAACATGAGTCTCGGTGTGAACCTGCTAGCCAACCTTGTGCGTAAGGCAGCCGCAGCGCTGGATACAGATTTCGATATTGAAGTTCTTGAGATGCACCACCGCCACAAGGTGGATGCCCCGTCTGGTACAGCGCTCCTCTTGGGCGAAGCCGCTGCTGAGGGGCGTACAATTAATCTCGAAGAAAAGTCGGTGCGGGTGCGCGATGGTATTACCGGTGCTCGTGAAGAAGGGACTATTGGCTTTGCCACTTTGCGCGGCGGCAGTGTGATCGGCGAGCATTCAGTGATTTTCGCGGCCGATGGCGAGCGGATCGAATTGGCGCACAAGGCCGAAGACCGTTCCTTGTTTGCAAAAGGGGCCGTAAAGGCAGCGCTTTGGGCCTTTGATAAAAAGCCCGGTTACTACTCCATGGCAGATGTTTTGGGTCTGTCTGATTAAATCTTCCGTCCAATGAAGTGGAGAATGGCATATGGAACGCCTGCTGGTGCTTGTGCGGCATGGTCAAAGTGAGTGGAATCTGAAGAACCTGTTCACCGGGTGGAAGGACCCAGGTCTTACAGAACAAGGGGTCTCAGAGGCGAAAAAGGCTGGTGAGCAACTCAAGGATCTGAAGCTTGCCTTCGACATTGCCTTCACTTCTGATCTGAGCCGAGCGCAAAAGACACTTTCGCTGATCTTGTCCGAAATCGGACAGGAAGATCTCGAAACGATCCGTGATCAAGCCTTGAACGAGCGCGACTATGGTGATCTCACAGGCATGAACAAGGATGAAGCGCGCGAGCAATTTGGTGAGGAACAGGTGCATATCTGGCGCCGATCATTTGATGTGCCTCCTCCCGGCGGCGAGAGCCTGAAAATGACAGCTGAACGCGTGTTGCCTTACTACAAGCAGGAAATCCTTCCGAAGGTTTTGGCAGGTTCTCGCACCATCGTTGCAGCTCACGGCAATTCCTTGCGCTCGCTCATCATGGAACTGGAAGGACTGTCTCCTGAAGAAATCCTGAAGCGCGAGCTGGGAACGGGTACGCCGATCATCTACCGGTTGGATGAAGATGGAAAGGTGTTGAGCGTTCAGGATCTTGCGGCCTGATCAGTATCTTTGAACCTACAAAAAAGGCGGCATTTGAGCCGCCTTTTCTCGTTATGGGTGGTTGTAAACTCAGACGATAAATCCGCCTTGGTTCGCAACGTCCTTAAGTGCTTTTTCTGGTCGGGCTCCAACGTGGCCGATGACATTTGCTGCACAAAGGCATCCCAGTTCGCAGGCTGTCTGATGGTCATAGGACCGGGCCAGACCGAAAAGGAAGCCGGCTGCAAACAGATCGCCAGCACCGGTCAGATCAACAACAGTGTCGAGCTTCTGAGCGCTAACCTTGACCTGGCCTTCTGGTGTGATTGCCATGGCGCCTTCGCTACCAAGCGTCAGTGCGGTTACCGCGCCGCTCTCACGAGCGGCCGAAATGGCAGTATCAAGGTCAGCTGTTTCATAGAGCGACTTGAGTTCATGCTCATTTGCGAAAACGAGGTCGACCACACCATTTTTGATGAGGTCATGGAACTCTGAACGATAACGATCAACGCAGAAGGAATCCGACAAGGTAATAGCAACCTTGCGGTCGTTATTGTGGGCAATATCGGCAGCTGCCAAGAATGCCTTTTTCGCCTCTTCCGGATCCCACAGGTAGCCTTCCATATAGGTGACTGCGGATGCAGCGACGACATCAGCATCCACATCTGAGGGGCCGAATTTCGTGCAGGCACCAAGATAGGTGTTCATCGTGCGCTCGCCATCCGGTGTGATCAGGATCATGGAGCGGGCTGTCGGAACATCATCGACGAGCGGCGGTGTCTCGAAGTGGACCCCGGTCGCAGTCATGTCGTGGGTGTAGGCTTCACCAAGATCATCCTTGGCCACCTTGCCAAAATAGGCAGGTTTGCCACCAAGGGACGCAATACCAGCAGCTGTGTTGCCGGCACTGCCGCCGGAAATACGGACCGTTTGTCCCATCTTGTCGTAAAGTCGCAGAGCTTCATCTGTGTCGATGAGCCGCATGGCCCCTTTCACGAGATCTTCCCGCACGAGGAAGTCCTCTTCCACATGGGCGAAAACGTCACAGATCGCGTTTCCAATACACAGTGCATCAAACTTTATTTCGGACATAAAGACCTCTGTTTATTTTCAGATTTGTGGAGTGGGCCGGAGTGCGCGATTGGCATCTGGCTCACGAATTTTGTCGCGGAACGGGTTTGCGCGATAAACGCCAAGGATTTTCAGTTCAGCGCAGAAAAAGGCGAGTTCTTCAAGCGCAAGCGCCACGGAAGGATCCTCTGGGTGGCCTTCAATGTCAGCGTAGAACATGGAGGCAAAAAACTGTCCTTCAAGCTGATAGGATTCCAGTTTGGTCATGTTCACGCCGTTTGTTGCAAACCCGCCAAGCGCTTTGTAGAGCGCCGCTGGAACGTTCCGGACCCGGAAAATGAACGTCGTGATAGTGGCTTGCCCGCTGTGAGCTGCTTCGCGTTTTTCTGGCGACAAGATCAAAAAGCGCGTTGTGTTATGGGCCGCATCTTCCACGTCACGCCGCAGAATATCCAGGCCATAAGCATCTGCGGCCATTTCAGGTGCCAGAGCAGCTGCGGTTGGATCGCCTTGCTCTGCAATCTGGCGCGCCGACCCGGCCGTGTCGGCTCCTACGATTGGTAGCAGGCCAAGTTCCCGAATGATTTTGCGGCATTGTCCGAGCGCCATGACGTGACTTTGAACGGTTTTCAGGCCGTCAATCGTCGCGCCTTTGGGAGCAACCAGTTGGAAACGGATCGGGAGGAAATACTCACCAATAATGTTCAAGCTGGACTTGGGCAAAAGGTGATGAATATCGGCAACCCGTCCCGCAACAGAGTTTTCAACCGGGATCATGCCCAGGTCTGCTGAGCCGTTTTCAAGCGCGGCAAAACAATCCTCGAACGTATGGCAGGGGATGGCTTCATAGTCCGGAAAAGCATCGCGGCAGGCCATATGGGAATTGGCGCCAAGTTCGCCCTGAAATACGATTTTCCTGCGGTCGGTCATTGCAGTCCTTTAGTCCGTTGTCGGTTATCCGATTGCCGCGCGTGCGCGTTCGAGGTCTTCCGGCGTGTTTACATCCATTGGTGCGCTGGCGATGACGCTAACATCAATACGCATACCTGCTTCCAATGCGCGCAGTTGCTCAAGCTTTTCGCGTTGTTCCAGCGGAGAAGGCGTCAAACTGACGAATTTTTCAAGGGCAGATCGGCGGTAGGCGTACACCCCAATATGCTGGAAAAGGGGGCCGTCGCCGGTCGGTGCTGTTGCGCGAGTGAAATAGAGCGCTCTATGTGTGCCGTCACCGTTTGGTGTGGTCACGGCCTTGACGAAGCTCGGGTCAGTGCGGAAGCGCTCGTCCCGAATTTCAGTCATGATGGTTCCAATATCCACGCTTGGGTCATTCAGTGGCTTTAAGGCGGCTCGGACGGCAGCCTGTTCGATGAGAGGCACGTCACCTTGCAAGTTGAGAATGGTGCCATGTTTGCCTTCCGGATCCACCAGATTGGCGGCTTCTTGAATACGGTCTGAGCCTGATTCATGATCGCTGCGCGTGAGCACCGCTTCGCCGCCGTAGTCTTTTATCGCTTCTGCAATGTCCTGATGGTCACATGCAACCACTGGGCGACCGACATCTGCATTGAGAGCTTGTTCATAAACCCGCACAATCATCGGTTTTCCACCGATATCGGCCAAGGGCTTTCGTGGCAACCGGGTTGCCTCAAGGCGTGAGGGAATTATAACCAGAATGGAATTCACGGCTTTACTTGCCCCTTTTTAGGCTCTAAACGCCCTGAAAAGCTCAAGGCGCGTCCGAATGTCGTATCGAACTGTCTTTTAAACCTATGGACAGCAAGGTCAAAAAATTTGTAGGTTCCGCGCAACTTGAATACGCATTGTGGGTTCGCAGCCTTGGTTGCGGGCCTTGGCGCATATATGCTGGAGCCGGAGAGAGGAGCCGGAAAGTATGGATTCGTTCACATTGAACAAGATCGCTGGTGCGGTTTTGCTGGTGCTCGTCGGGACTATGGGTATCGGTATCCTGTCCGATATCATCTTCACGCCAACCATCCCGGACAAGCCGGGTTACGAAATCGTTGTTGCATCCGCAGAAGATGAAACATCTACAGTGTCTGCCGAACCGGATGGTGTTCCGATTGGCGAACGACTTCTGGCAGCTTCTGCCAGCGATGGGGAAAAGGTTGCGAAGAAATGTGCAGCTTGTCACTCATTTGATGCTGGTGGTGCAAACAAGGTCGGCCCGGCTCTCTATGAAATCGTAGGGCGTAAACCAGGTGGCCTTGACGGCTTTGGATACTCCTCTGCCATGGTCGCTTATGGTGAAGAAAAGCCTGAATGGACTTTCGAGAACCTCGATCACTTCCTTGAGGCTCCAAAGAAGTACATCAGTGGCACGTCCATGGGATTTGCCGGTCTTCGCAAGCCTCAGGATCGTGCCGATGTTATCGCTTATATGCGCGAGCAGGCCGCTTCACCAGTACCTTTACCGGGTGAGTAAGCAATAGCCCTTAGGCAGAAATGACCTAAAAGAATCAAGGCGCTGGGAAATTTCCCCCTGCGCCTTTTTTTATGGTTCTAAATTATTGCTAGTAAGGACAATTTTAATAAACTCGACACAGGGTGCGGAGGTACACAAGCCGAGGTCTAGTAATGTTGTCCGCCTTGTCCAGCCTGCTCAGCCGCCAACGCTCGATATCAACGGGCAATAGTCATTTTCATGCGGCGGTCGCCGCCCTTGGCTTGTTTTTCGCAGGGCTTGTCGCTGTGGCGCATGTCGGTGATCTTGTTCGATCGGGCACGTCTTCCCGCCATAAACAGGAAGCCATTGCCAATCTGACTGAGGCGCATGCTCGCATAGAAGGTCTTATCGGAGAGGCCGTTGCAACGGGTCGTGGCATTCGTTCTCACGTGTCCGCTTATCCGGACATTTACATGGGGCAAGAGCACTTCAGCAAGGTGGCAGAGGATCTGGTGCATGGCAACAAGTTCATCAAGCTTGTCGGGTTGGCTCCAAACAATGTGGTGTCCGCCGTTTACCCGGTCGAGACAAATTACAAATCTGTCGGAATGAACTACCGCCTTTTTGCTGACCAGTGGCCGTCAGTCCGCGAAGTGATGATCCGGCGTTCCGAAGTTGTGTCCGGCCCACACAAATCTCGCGATGGCGAGTTGGTGATGATGGCGCGCGTACCGGTATTTCAGCCAACAAAGCCAGGCCAACCGCTTGTCGAACAACGGTATTGGGGCGTGATCACGGTCGTTGTTGATGAAACCAGCTTGATAGCAGCTGCGAGAAAAACCGACATAGCCGACGATTATCGCATCGCCATTGTGGCACAAAACGGAAAGACTTCAGGTCCAAGTTACATTCTCGGAGACCCTGAGCTTCCTTTCTCCGATGCGGTTTCCCTGCCCATGACAACTTTTGACAGTTTGCATTGGAGCCTTGTTGCCTACCCGGTCGAAGGGTGGCGCAGTCACGGCCAAGAGATTTGGATTACGCGCATTGTCGGGTTTATTGCCTCCGCAGTGTTCGCGCTGATGTCGTATTTCTTGATTTTTGAAGTTCTGAAAACGCGTTCCATGGCGCTTCATGATCCCATGACCGGGTTGGCCAACCGCCGTCTCCTAGAAGACAGGATGTCCCAGCTGGTGACCATGTACGATCGCTACGGGACGGGATTTGATATCTTTTATCTCGACTTGAATGATTTCAAACCGATCAATGACACATACGGTCATGCGGTTGGTGATCAGCTCCTGATTGAGGTCGGCGAGCGGCTGCAAGATCAAACCCGTGAAATGGACACCGTGGCGCGCGTGGGGGGCGACGAGTTTATCGTTCTCGCCCCCGGGGGGATTACCATTGAGCATCGGTTCGCCTTCGTTGAGCGGCTCGCTACGCGGATCAACAAACCGTTCAAAAGCGCAAGCGTCGAGTTTGCGGTAAAAGTGAGTATCGGAAGCGCCAGTTTCCCCAGTGATGCGGCAACAGTAGAAGACCTTCTGCGTGTTGCAGATGCTCGCATGTACACGCAAAAGGCCAAGGCCCACCGCTCAACATCCTCTGCTATCAGCCGCGCCTTGCTACAAGTAGGTTAAAAATCTGTCATTTTCGCTCTGAAAGGGTGACGTTTCGTTTCGAGTACCTTACAGTTTCCGATAGATTGCTTCGGTAAATGATTTGCTGTGGCAGTCGGGTTCGGTCCTGTTTGGAGGTGTCTTGATGACGGAATGGAGCCGGGTTCGCGCAACGTGCGGAACGTTCCTTTTGGCCACAGCTGCTTTGTTGGTAACACATGGGCAAGGTTTGGCGGATCATTCCGGGTGGCATCATGCGACAGCGCTGAACGGGACGCCGAAATACGACGCGACAACATCCCATTTTGACTATGTAAATCCTCAAGCGCCGAAAGGCGGCAAGGTGCGCTTGTCCAGCACGGGCGGTTTTGACAGTTTCAACGCAATCCTGCCAAAGGGCAACCTCGCTCCTGGAATTGGCTTGATTTATGAAACGCTTATGGAGCAGGCGCTGGATGAGGCTGATGTCAGCGCACAATACGGGGTCATTGCCAAAGAGACCCGTTACCCTGAAGACTACTCCTGGGTTGAGTTTCGCCTGAACGAAAACGCACGCTGGCATGATGGTAATCCGATCACGGTCGAAGATGTAATCTGGTCTTTCGAGACGGTCATCGAACTCGATCCGCGTTACAAGTTTTACTACCAGAATGTCACAGCTGCAGAAGATCGCGGTGACGGCGTGGTTCGCTTCACCTTTGATGCGCCGGGCAATCGCGAATTGCCACATATCATGGGGCAGGTGATGGTGCTGCCCAAACATTGGTGGACCGGAGCGGATGCGAATGGAAACGCACGGGATATCGCCAAAAGTACTCTGGAAAAACCGCTGGGCTCCGGGCCGTATCGGATCAAGGATTTCTCGGCCAATCGCCAAGTAACATATGAGCGGGTTGATGATTATTGGGGAGTAGATCTCCCTATCCGGGTTGGCACAAACAATTTCGATGAAATCGTCTATGATTCCTATCGGGACAGCGCGGTTCAGCTGGAGGCTTTCAAGGGAGACCAGTTCGACTGGCGGCGTGAAAACATCGCCAAGAATTGGGCGACAGCCTATGACATTGACGCCGTAAAGGATGGCCGAATTGTTCTTGAGACCTTCCCGGATAAGTCTCGCGGCATCATGCAGGCTTTTGTGCCGAACCTGCGCTTGGAAAAATTTCAGGACGAGCGCGTTCGGCAAGCTCTGAATTTGGCGTTTGATTTTGAAACGCTCAATCGGACATCGTTCTTCGATCAATACAAGCGCGGCAACTCTTTCTATGCGGGGACTGAACTGGCAGCCAGTGGGCTCCCGGAAGGCAAGGAACTGGAAATTCTGGAAAGCGTTCGCGAACTGGTGCCTGCAGAGGTTTTCAGCGAACCTTATCAGAACCCCGTTGGCGGTGATCCGCAAAAAATGCGCGCCAATCTGCGTGAAGCCTTGAAGCTCTTCAAGGAAGCGGGGTTTCGCCTAGAGAATCGAAAACTGGTCGATGCCAATGACACGCCTTTTACGATTGAGTTCATCGCGCAAAGCCCGACCGCTGAACGATACGTGCTTCCTTATGCCAACAATCTACGCTTGATTGGCATTGACCTTGAGCTGCGCATTCTGGACACCCCTCAATACATCAATCGGATACGCAGCCGAGATTTTGATATGGCCACCTTGGTCTGGGCTCAGTCCTTATCACCGGGCAATGAGCAGCGAAACTACTGGGGCTCAGAGGCCGCAGACCAGCAACAGTCCCAGAACTATGCAGGCATCAAGGACGCCGGTGTTGATGCGTTGATTGAGAAGGTGATCTTTGCAAAGAACCGGGAAGAGCTTGTTGCTGCGACCCGGGCTCTGGATCGGGTGCTGCTGGCCCATAATTTTGTGATCCCGCAATGGTTTTTGGATTACGAGCGCACTGCCCGCTGGAACCGCTTTGCCCACCCGCAAAACATGCCCGAGTTTTCTATCGGGTTCCCAACAATCTGGTGGTACGACGCTGAACTTGCCGCTCAAACAGATGCAAAGAAGTGAGGTGAAGAATGACAACGACGCGCCGCACTTTTCTAAAATTGGCCGGGGCCGCTGCAACACTTCCTTTGCTGCCGACATCTGGACAGGCCGCGGGCAGTGGCCCGTTGCACGGCCTGTCTGTTTTTGGCGAATTGAAATACGGACCGGATTTCAGTCACTTCGGCTATGTTGATCCGGATGCACCGAAAGGCGGAAAGTTCTCCTTTCGCGTGCCTTACTGGTACTACAATCAAAATGTTCAGACCTACAATTCCTTCAACAGCTTCATATTGAAGGGTGACGCTCCACCGCGAATGGAGCTGTGTTTTGACAGTCTCATGGTGCGGGCTTGGGATGAGCCGGACGCAATCTACGGCTTGGTTGCCGAAACTGTCGAAATTTCTGCAGACGGCAACACCTATATTTTCAACCTACGACCAGAAGCCCGATTCCACGACGGATCAAAACTAACCGCAGCTGATGTAGCCTTTTCCCTGAACTTGCTGAAAGCCGACGGTCATCCTTTGATCAGTCAGACCATTCAGGAAATGAAGGAAGCCGAGGCGCTGGAAGAGTATCGTGTTGCGGTTCATTTCACCGGCCAGCACACAAAACAATTGCCTTTGGAAGTCGCTCAGCTGCCCATCTTCTCAAAGCGCTACTACACCACCTACGACTTCAAACAGACTACACTGACGCCGCCTTTGTCCTCCGGCCCGTTCAAGGTTGGTAAGCACGCTGTCGGGCGGTTCATCCAGTACAATCGGTTCAAGGACTATTGGGGCAAGAACCTGCCGGTCACGGCTGGGCACTACAATTTCGATATCATCCGGGTCGATCTTTTCCGCGACAATCAGGTGGCCTTTGAAGCGTTCAAGAAGGGGAACGTTACCTATCAGGAGGAGTTTAGCTCCAAGATCTGGTCGACGGAGTATAATTTCCCGGCCATCGAAGATGGCCGCGTTGTCCGCACCACCTTTCCCGATGGTCGCCCGTCAGGCGCGCAAGGCTGGTTCTTCAACACACGGCGCAAGAAATTCGCCGATCCACGTGTGCGTGAGGCAATTGGTTACGCCTTCGATTTTGAATGGTCCAATGAAGCCTTGTTTTATGGCCTTTACAAACGCACACAATCCTTCTTTGAAAATTCGGATATGAAGGCAACTGGCTTGCCTGACAAGGACGAGTTGGCCCTTCTTGAACCCTTCCGTAATCAAGTTGCAGAAGAGGTTTTCGGCGTGCCTTATAGCCCGCCCGTTTCCAACGGATCCGGGTTTGATCGCTCTATGCTGGCCGCGGCCAACAAGCTTTTGCGCGAGGCAGGGTATACCCGCAAGGACGGCAAGCTGGTGGACCCGGACGGTGAGCCGCTGTCGATCGAGTTCCTCAACAATTCCCCGGCCTTTGAGCGAATCACTCTGCCATTTGTGAAAAATCTCGAACGCCTCGGCGTTGAGGCAACCTTCCGGGTGGTTGATCCAGCGCAGTATCAATCCAGGTTGAACGATTTTGATTTTGATGTGTGCACCCGCAGGTATTCCCTCACATCTACCCTGACAGATTCCGTTCGATCCTATTGGACATCTGCCTCAGCGGATGTGCCGGGAAGTCAAAATCTGGCGGGAATTGCAGACCCGGTTGTGGATGTGCTGATTGAAAAAGCGCTGACCGCGGACAATAGGCCGGACATGGTCACGGCAGCTCGCGCCCTTGACCGGGTACTGCGCGCTGGGCGCTATTGGGTGCCTCAGTGGTACAGCGGGACGCACCGGATCGCCAAGTGGGACATGTTCGGGGCACCAAAGGAAAAACCGGATTACTTCTTCCCGGTCGAATCCACGTGGTGGTTTGATCAGGAAAAAGCAGAAAAGATCGGCAAGGCCGGATAACGGACCGACAACAGGACGGAAACGACACCTAGATGGGCGCCTATATTCTCCGCCGCTTGCTTTTGATGATCCCGACACTCGTTGGCATCATGGCAATCAATTTCGTGATCATCCAGTTTGCACCGGGCGGACCCGTAGAGCGGGTGATCGCCCAGTTGTCTGGAAATGATGTGTCTGCAACTGCTCGCGTCTCCGGCGGAGGTGGAGATCTTGGCGGCGACACTGGCGATGTGAGCGGCGGCGGACTTGGGGCGGATGCTGGATCGTCGAAATATCGCGGCGCGCAAGGTCTGGACCCGGAGTTCATCAAGGAGCTGGAAGCGCAGTTCGGTTTTGACAAGCCGCCGCTTGAGCGCTTTTTGACCATGTTGTGGGATTACGCCCGGTTTGATTTCGGGGAAAGCTATTTCCGAGATATCCGAATACTGGATTTGATTGCCGAAAAACTGCCTGTATCCATATCACTCGGGCTTTGGATGACGCTGATTTCCTACGCGGTTTCGATCCCGCTTGGAATACGAAAGGCGGTGAGTGACGGATCGCGGTTTGATGTCTGGACGTCCGGGGTCATCGTCGTGGCCTATGCCATTCCCGGCTTTCTCTTTGCTGTCCTTCTGATTGTCCTTTTCGCAGGCGGATCATTCTGGGATATTTTCCCCTTACGCGGGCTGGTGTCTGAAAACTGGGAAACATTGTCCTGGCCTGAGCGCATTCTTGACTACTTCTGGCATTTGGCCCTGCCGCTGACCGCCATGGTCTTGTCCGCTTTTGCCACAACGACGCTTTTGACCAAGAACTCCTTTCTTGATGAAATCCGTAAGCAATATGTCATCACGGCCCGGTCGAAGGGACTGACGGAGTCTCAGGTGCTTTACGGGCATGTGTTCCGAAACGCGATGTTGATTGTGGTGGCAGGCTTTCCCGGCGCGTTCATCTCGTCGTTCTTTGCCGGGTCGCTCTTGATTGAAACGATTTTCTCTCTCGACGGTCTCGGACTGCTGGGCTTTGAATCGGTCATCAACCGCGACTATGCCGTCGTTTTCGCAACGCTTTACATCTTTTCCCTGATGGGTCTGCTGGTGAACCTGATTTCCGATTTGACCTACACCTGGATCGATCCACGGATCGATTTCGAGACACGGGAGGTTTGAGCTGATGAGCGTATCTGCAACCGACCTGCCAGCGTCCTCCGCCTCTTCCACAAAAAGGCCATGGCTCACACCGATTAACCAGCGCCGCCTGCAAAACTTCAAGGCGAACCGGCGGGGCTTTTGGTCCCTCTGGGTTTTCCTGGTCCTGTTTGTGCTGGCTATGGGGGCTGAGTTCATCACCAACGACAAGCCGATCCTCGTCAACTATAATGGCGAGTGGCTTACCCCTGTGTTTGTCGATTATCCGGAAGAAAAGTTCGGCGGTTTTCTGGCGGTCACGGATTACCGAGACCCCTTTATCCAGGAAGAGATCAACGCAAACGGATGGATGTTGTGGCCGCCTGTTCGTTATTCCTACCGTACTGTGAATAGCGAAATTCCGGTTCCGGCCCCTGCGCCGCCATCTTGGACATTGGACGAAGAACAGCGTTGCTCCAGATATCCGCTCGGCGCTGAAGACCCGAATTGCGTTTTGGGCAATTGGAACTGGCTTGGAACGGACGATCAGGGCCGGGATGTGCTCGCGCGGCTGATCTACGGTTTCCGCATCTCGGTTCTGTTTGGCTTGGCCTTGACGCTGGCGTCGTCAGTCATCGGCATCGCAGCCGGGGCAGTTCAAGGCTATTATGGCGGATGGGTTGACCTCATTTTCCAGCGCTTTATCGAAATCTGGACGGCGATCCCGACGCTTTATCTCATTTTGATCGTGTCGTCGGTTCTGGCGCCCGGCTTCTGGACCTTGTTCACGATCCTGCTCGCCTTTTCATGGGTGGCGCTTGTCGGCGTGGTGCGGGCTGAATTTCTGCGCGGCAGGAACTTTGAATATATTTCTGCGGCACGGGCGTTGGGCGTTTCCAACGGTGTCATCATGTGGCGGCATCTTTTGCCCAACGCGATGGTGGCCACACTGACCTTCATGCCCTTTATCTTGAACGGATCGATCTCCACTTTGACGGCACTGGACTTCCTCGGCTTTGGCCTGCCGCCGGGATCGGCTTCGCTCGGAGAATTGCTGGCCCAGGGCAAGAACAACCTTCAGGCCCCGTGGTTGGGCATCACGGGATTCATCGTCATCTCCCTGATGTTGAGCTTGCTGATCTTTATCGGCGAAGCTGTGCGTGATGCGTTTGATCCGCGCAAGAGTCTGGCGTGAGGATGCTCCAATGACACAAGACCCACTCCTCACCGTCAAGGACCTGTCCGTTGCCTTCACGCAAGGGGGCAACACGAACACTGCGGTCAACAAGGTGTCTTTTGACATCAACAAGGGCGAGACCGTCGCTCTTGTTGGCGAAAGCGGTTCCGGTAAATCAGTTTCCGCGCTGTCTGTGCTGAAGCTGCTCCCCTATCCGGCAGCGTCTCATCCATCCGGCGAAATTCTGTTTCGGGGGCAGGATATCCTGCATGCCACCGACAAGGAGATGCGCAAGGTGCGCGGCAATGAGATCTCCATGATCTTTCAGGAGCCGATGACCTCGCTGAACCCGCTGCACACTGTCGAACGGCAGATTTCGGAAATTCTGAAAATTCACCGGGGCATGAGTGACACGGCAGCACGCGCCCGCGTACTGGAACTTATGACGCAAGTGGGCATTCGGGAGCCTGAAACGCGGTTAAACTCCTACCCGCACCAGCTATCCGGTGGTCAGCGTCAGCGCGTCATGATTGCCATGACATTGGCTAACGAGCCGGAGCTTTTGATCGCCGATGAGCCGACAACTGCGCTGGATGTGACCGTTCAGGCGCAGATTTTGAAGCTCCTGAAAGACCTTCAGTCCGAGCGCGGCATGGCGATGCTGTTCATCACCCATGACTTGGGCATTGTTGAAAAGTTTGCCGATAGAGTCTGTGTGATGACAAACGGCGAAATCGTGGAGCAGGGGCCGGTTCGCGAGATTTTTGACAATCCGCAACACGCTTATACCAAGCACCTTCTCGCCGCAGAGCCAAAGGGCAGCCCTCCGCAGCAAGACGACAGCAAGCCGGTTGTCATTGAAGCAGATGACTTGAAGGTCTGGTTTCCGATCAAGCGCGGCTTCATGCGCAAGACGGTGGGACATGTGAAGGCGGTGGATGGAATTGATGTGCGCGTTCGCGAAGGTCAGACGCTTGGTATCGTTGGAGAAAGTGGGTCAGGCAAAACCACGTTGGGATTGGCGCTGTTGCGCATGATCTCCTCAACCGGGCGTATTTCCTTCAAAGGGCAGGATATTCAGGAAAACTCCTGGAAGGAAATGCGCCCCCTGCGCCGGGATATCCAGATCGTCTTCCAAGACCCGTTTGGGGCATTTAGCCCTCGCATGTCCGTTGCCGATATCGTTGGAGAAGGGTTGCAGGTTCATTTCCCGAATCTCACAGCCGAAGAGCGGGACACTAAGGTCGCCAAAGCTTTGGAGGAAGTGGGCCTTAACGCAGAAACCCGCCATCGATATCCGCACGAGTTTTCCGGCGGTCAGCGGCAGCGGATCTCAATTGCTCGGGCGATGGTGCTGGAGCCGAAATTCGTCATGCTAGATGAGCCGACATCTGCTCTCGACATGAGCGTTCAGGCACAGGTGGTTGACCTGTTACGGGATTTGCAAAAGGCTCACGGCCTTGCTTACCTCTTCATTTCGCACGATCTGAAAGTCGTGCGCGCTCTTGCCAATGAAGTGGTCGTCATGCGGCAGGGCAAGGTTGTCGAAAGCGGAGACGCCGAAGAGATCTTTGACCGCCCGAAGACCGACTACACCAAAGCCCTCATGGCCGCCGCCTTCCGGCTGGAAACAGCTGAAGAGGGTGTGGTGAGCGACTAGCCGATCAACCAATCGTCTCATACGCTTGGCTGACTGGCGGTTGATTTCAACAAGAGAACCGCCAGGAAAACCAACCCGATCGCGATGCAAAGCGGGCTGAAGTAAAGCCGATCCAAGGTCCGAAAAGGTTCTTCAGCGTGAAGCCGCCCGAAGTAGGGCGTGAAGCCGACTACACCGCGCAGAAGAAAGACACCTGTCAGGCCCATCATGCCGGTTAAGACCAACAGTTGTGGAATGGGTAAAGGGAAAATTCCAACCCAAACCAACGGCGCGACCGCAGCTGCAAAAATCAAAGCGGCCACCACCAAGGTCATCCATGTTGGCGGCATCTGTGTGATGCCCTTTGCACCAATCACTGTTTTGGGTAGGTCTTCAAGACTGACCGCAGGCCAAAAGCCACCGAAGGCCCAGTAGACATGCAATCCAGCCGTAATAGAAAGAACCAGAAAAAGCAGGAATGCGAGAGTTGTTTGGATCATGTTGTCCTCCATACGGAACCGTATGTAATCACATTGCTTTCCGTCGTCAATACGGGGGCGTATGGTTGAAATATGGGCGACAAAGATCGGTTATCAAAATTAGACTGGATCAAGGCGGGTTATCGGGGCCTCGCCAAAGGCGGTGCTGGTGCACTTCGTGCCGAGGCCTTGGCGCGGGATCTGAAGGTGAGTAAAGGATCGTTCTATTGGCATTTCAAGGACGTTCCGGCTTTCAAAACCGGGGTGTTGTCGCATTGGGAGGTCGCTGCTACCGACGAAATTATAGAAGCACTCGAAGCGCAGGCCATGCCGGCGTTTGATACGTTGTGCTTATTGATAGAGCACGCCGTGGAGATGCCTGATGGCGAATACGGTGGCCCGCAGGTGCTTGCGGCAATCCGCGAGTGGGCGCGGTATGACAATCAAGCAGCAGAAGTCGTCAAATCAGCCGAGAAACGACGCATTGCCTATGTTACCGACCTCTTCAAGAGAGCTGGCCAGACCGCTGAAATGGCGGAAGTGAACGCCCGCCTACTCTATGCAGGTTTGTTAGGTCTGGAGCACTTGGCCTTGATGGGCCATGCTGACCTCAAGGCCGACATGATGGTGTTGCTGAAACGCCTGATAGCCGTGCCATAAACTTAGCAATCAGACATGGAAGGGTGATCAGCCTTTTGCCGCGCCACAGCTTCGCTGATATCGAAATAGCGTAGCAACGTAACGAACCCATCAAGTTCGACAGTTTTGATAAAAGTTGAGACCCTAACCGGGCCTTTCGAAATCGGCTTAACTTCGCAGCCTCGAACACTGACGGAGAGGCTTCCCTCGGTTGTGTCGCCTTTGGTCTCTTTTAGAGTTTTCACCCGCTGTTGAAACGCGCGCATATATGCGATGTCCGCTTTAGAAAATTGATAGACCTCAAGCCGCTTTCCAGATGTAAGTTTTGAGGCAAGTTCGGCTTTTTCCGCCGAGGTTCCACCTTTTACAAGATAGATGGTTTCTTCCATCAGATTGGTTTGTGTTGCGGCGTCACGAACGGATAATTCAAGTTTGGCGCCATCTTCTGGAATGCGAATGCTGTCGGGATAGAGCACAGCCACACGCAAGGCGGCAGGATCGGTTTCAAATAGATCAAGTTTTGCGAGTTTTGGAATGCTGGCGATCGGAACATGGCCGCAAGCGGCGAGAAACAAAACAACTACAAGGACTGTTGCAGCCGCGATTGCCGAACGATTAGAGGAACAGGTTTGCGCAAAAGACAATTATCTCTCCAAGACAAAAAAATATTGTAAAACATTAATTCCTGGAGGTGTATGGCGAAATTGGGGCAGGTTCTTCTTCCGTGCCAAGATAGCCGTGGTTAGTGCCAGGAACAATTAGCTCTCAGCTTCGTTGTCAACCAATCCAGCAGGTGGCAAAAAAGCCGCCAGCTTCCTGATCCTTGCCAATAGAGCGGCGGGTTTTGTAGCCGATCAGGCCGTCGGCTCCGCCGACGTCATGCCCCTTGGCTTCCAGCTTTTGTTGAAGCGTGCGCACAGCTCCGCGCGTGGTGGCTTTCGTCGGCTTCCATGTCGCGACAAACGGTTTGTTGCTGCCGTATCGGTCGGCAAGATGCCCAACAAAGAGCGCATAAGCATCTGATTCGTTGTATTTTTTGATGACGTAGAAGTTTTCTGTGGCAATGAAAGCGGGTCCATATCGGCCTGCTGGCAGAAGGATATTGCCCGGTTGGTTCACTTCATGCGCGGGAAAAGGCCGTCCGCTAACCCGCGTGACGCCCTCACGCACAAAAGCAGCGATGGGTTGTTGGTTATCCGGGCCTTCACGCGTGCAAGACACTGTGTCGGGAAGGCGAATTTCATAACCCCAGTCACGCCCCTTTACCCAGCTGTGTTTAGCCAGATAGTTGGCGATTGAGGCCATGGTGTCGATGTCTGAACGCCAGATATCCCGCTTGCCATCACCTTCGAAATCAGCAGCGTATTTCAGAAAACTGGAGGGCATGAATTGCGGTTGCCCCATCGCCCCGCCCCAAGAGCTTTTCATGGCTGAACGAGAAATATGGCCTTCCTGCAGAATTTTCAGAGCACTGATAAGCTCCTGTTTGAAGAAGTCACGCCGCTGGCCCATGAACGCCCGCGTTGCCAACACCTGAACGGCATCATGAGGAATTTTTGCCCCGCCATAACCGGATTCCCGCGCCCAGATGGCCAAGACAATACGACCGGGCACGCCAAATCGGCTTTCGATTTTGGCCAGTGTGGTGCGATGCTTCTTCATTAATCGGCGGCCCGGCCCAACAAGCCCGTTAAAGCTGCTTTCCTTGAAATAGTTGGCTGGGGCACGGAACTCCGCCTGAAAATTCACCTTTGGTGGTTTGCCCTTTCCGTAAGGGCCAACAAGGCCGGGAAGTTTGGTGTTCGGCGTCAGGCCTTTTAGCTCGCGGGTCAGGATGCGTGAAGTGACACCTTGGCGCTTGGCCTCCGGTATGACGTCCGCCTCCAGAAATCGACGGAACTCAGCATCATGGGGTCCGGCAAGCGCCAGACCGGGCAGTACGGAGAGGCCAAAGCAAAGGAAAAGGCGGCGGATCATGGGGGCTCCAATGGTCAGCACTGAAAACGGAATGTTCGCAGCCTAACACGGCGTCAAAATGACAACAGAACCATTGAGTGAATACTCACAAGCGGTTCCAATCCGGCGCTCTCGCACTTTGTGTGGTGAGGGCGCTCTTTTCAAAAAGGTAGTAATGCCCGCCACCTTGCTGGTCATGCTTACGAGAAATGGGAACGCCCATCAGGTGACATTTCAAAAGTGTACCGACACCGCATGGCCACTGAAGAGAATAGGATCGCTGTCTGGTGTGGTGAGAACAACCGCTTTCAACGCACGGACTATGCGGGTTTGAGCGTCTTTCGCCCGTTCCCAACCGCGAATGGATTGCTCAGGATTGGCGAAAAACTGATCCGCAGTTGCTTCGAACTCTGGCGGCGGCAAGAACCCGGTCGCGGACCTATCATTTTCATGAAAGGCGGCAACAGTTTCTACAGGTAGGTCAAAAGGTTCAGCGAAGATTTCAGCTGTTTCGACAGCCTTTCTCTCTTCACTGGCTATGATCCGCCGGATTTTAGCCGCCCAATCCAGTTTCCGTGCATTTGCTGCCCGGTCTCTTCCGATTTGAGAAAGCCCCCAATCCGGAACCGGGACAGCCGGGTCAATTTGCACTTCAGGGTGCGTGAGATAAACGCAGAACGTCATTTTTAAATTCTGTTCTCCAGCCATCCCATGATCAGCTCATGAGCGATCGAAATGGACGGTGGGATGATGTGGCCTTCCGGGTGAGTGCCGTCGGCCATCTGACGCACCTCATCCCGGTCACACCACTTGCAGGCCTCCAGCTCGTCATCTTCAATGTGAATGTCGAACGAGAGCGCGTCGCCGACGCAGCCGATCATCAAATTGCTTGGAAACGGCCAAGGCTGATTGGAGATGAGCCGAACGTCACCCACCTTGATACCCGATTCTTCCAGTGTTTCCCGGCGGACGGCTTGCTCCACCGTTTCGCCCGGCTCCATGAAACCGGCTAGTGTGGTATAGACCCCTTCCATCAAACGGGGTGGGCGTCCCAAAAGCGCGCGATCCCCATCGGTTATGAGCATGATGACGCAGGCATCGGTGCGCGGAAAATGCTGTGCCTCGCAAGACGGGCAGTCTCGGCGATATCCGCCCTCCACCATTTGCGAGGGGTGCCCGCAACGCGAGCAGAACCGATGCGTTCGATGCCAATGGATCAACGCGCGGGCCTGAGACAACATGCTGAGTTCGTCTGCGGGAAGCTCTGGCCCAAGCGCCAGCGTGCGCAAATCGGTGACCTTAAAGCCATCCAGAATGGCAACGTCATCCTCTTCCAGTTCCACCGTTGTCGCGAAATAGGAACGTTCTGTCTCCGGGTCTTGCCCCAAAAACACCATTTCTTTCCGTTCTGCGCCAAGGGCAAGGGCTGTTTCCAGCGTATGCCCGACCGTTTCACCTTCTTCTGCAGGCAGCAGCAAATTGGTGGCGGTTGAGAGCACGATCCGTGTGGACGGGGCGTTCAATAGAGTGTCCAGAAACCCGGTGTCTGTCCGTTTGGTCGCGCGCCGGTCCAGTCGGTTGTCGACAAAACTCATGACTGAAGCGTTTGCAGTTTCAAGAGCAGACATCATGGGGTCCTTGAACGGGAAAGCTGGAATTGTTGGAGCTGAAGCAGGCAGAGGGAAAAGAAAAGCACTTATGCGGTCGAGAATGCCTGCCTGAGTTTGGCAATCAAATGCTCCGCAGCTTTGTCCTTATAGGGCTTGGCAGGAACAGCACCCCATATTGGCCCGGGCCAGGCAGCATCTGTTTGAAAACGGGCAATGACATGCACATGAAGCTGGGATACCTGATTTCCGAGCGCCCCGACATTGAGTTTCTCGCAGTTCGTTACAGTCTGCAGAGCTTTGCTGGCTGCGGCAATCTCGTCCATAAGCAGGTGTCGGTCGGCAGGGCTAAGGTCGATCAACTCGATGAGATCATTTTGCCGCGGGACGAGCAGAAGCCAAGGGTAACTGGCGTCTTTCATCAGCCGAACGGTGCACAGCGCGAGGTCTGTAATGAACAGGCTATCGCCTTCCAGGCGAGCGTTGAGTTGAAAAGCGGACATGAAATCTCCCAGAAGCAAGGCACCGGACGTTACACTGCACTTTGACCAATTGGCCAGTTTGTCATGGTCACTTTGGGTATCAGTTTGAAACCGGCAAAGAAACTTGGTTTCCCCTCTTGCCAAAACCCTCCCTTGTTCTGATATAAGGCGCTCGGGAGGTTGGTGGTGGACGAGCCACTCGCCAACCGGGTCAGATCCGGAAGGAAGCAGCCCTAACGAGTCCCGGCACGGGTCATCGTGCCAGCCTCCCACCCTTTCTCTTCACTTTTTTGATTGTCTTGTTGGCTGCCCTGTTCACAGCGGGGACAAGGATGCACTGATCCGATTTGGTGCACAAAATTTTCCATTTCACACGGGACATTGGCTTTCACTTCAAGCTAATGTGCAGCCCATGGATGAGATGGCCTTTCCGCAAGAAACACAATCGCAGAAATCCGAAACGGATGGCGCGTATCGCGTTTTGGCGCGCAAGTACCGCCCTAGCACCTTTGAGGATCTGGTCGGGCAGGAGCCTATGGTTCAAACGCTGGAAAATGCGTTTGAAACCGGACGGATTGCCCAAGCCTGGATGCTGACCGGCGTTCGCGGCGTCGGCAAGACGACCACGGCTCGCATTCTGGCCCGTGGGTTGAACTATGAGGTGCCCGGCGAGGTCGACCGGCCAACGGTCCAACTAACGCAAGAAGGCACCCATTGCCGCGCGATCATGGGAGGGCGGCACGTCGATGTCATCGAAATGGATGCGGCTTCTCACACCGGCATTGGCGATATCCGGGAAATCATCGATGCCTCGCGCTATCGCCCGGCGACGGCGCGCTACAAGGTCTACATTATCGATGAAGTCCACATGCTCTCCAATGCGGCCTTTAACGGGCTGCTGAAGACGCTGGAAGAACCGCCGGAGCATGTGAAGTTCATCTTTGCAACGACCGAAATTCGCAAAGTCCCGATCACGGTTCTATCCCGGTGTCAGCGATTTGATCTGCGGCGGATCGATCAGGCAAAACTGGTCGGATTACTGCGCAGAATATCGGACGCGGAAGAAATCCAGATCTCAGATGAAGCGCTGCTTTTGATTGCACGTGCGGGCGAAGGCTCTGCGCGCGATTCTCTTTCCTTGCTTGATCAGGCAATGGCGCGGGCGTCCGGCCCCATGGAAGCTGATGACCTGCGGCAAATGCTCGGCCTTGCCGACCGCGCAAGGGTGATTGATCTGTTTGAACATGTCATGGCGGGCCGAGTAGCTGAGGCCATGGACGAGCTGCAGGCGCAGTATGAAGTTGGGGCTGATCCCGCAATTGTTCTCACGGACCTTGCCGACTTCACGCACCTGGTCACACGGGTCAAGGTTGCGCCAAAGGCAGCCGATGAGGCGTCTGTCACCGAAGTCGAGCGCACGCGTGGACGTGAGTTTGCCGAAAAACTCTCTATTCGCATTCTTTCCCGTGCCTGGCAGATCCTTCTAAAAGGTGTTCAGGAGGTGCAGGCAGCGCCCAAGCCTCTGGCTGCTGCCGATATGGTGCTTGTGCGTCTTGCCTATGCAGCCGACTTGCCGGACCCCGGTGATGCCTTGGCCATGCTCCGACAAGGTGGCGCTGCACCTGCGGGCGGCGGTGCGCCAGTTCAAGGTGGATCATCATCAGGCAGGCCATCATTAGGCGGGCCTGTAGCAATGGCGGCTGGCGGCGGTGGGCGTCCAGCGCTCAAGGCCATTTCTGGCGGTGTACCTCAAGTCCAGGCAGTCCCGCAGGCGGTGGCGCAATCAGCACCAGACCCAACTCCAGCCCCTGTGCCCAAGGTTGCCCTTCATTCCTTGCAGGATTGTGCAGCCCTTGCGTCTGAAAACCGCGATATCCCGATGAAGGTCGCGATTGAGCGGCAAATGCGGCTGGTGAAATTCGAAGTTGGGCGAATTGAAATCCAGCCCACCGAGGATGCGCCAGCTGATATTTCCGGAGAATTTGGCCGGAAACTGACAGAGTGGACGGGCATCCGCTGGATTGTTTCTGTTGCCAAAACAGGTGGCCGGCCCACCATCCATGAAGAGCGGGAAGCCAATCAGGCACAGCTGGTCTCAGATGCCAAGTCCCATCCGACGGTTGCTGCGCTGTTAAGCCAGTTTCCCGGTGCCAAAGTGGTGGATGTTCGGGTTCAGGCCAGCGAGGAAGATGATGACCCGTTGCTCCATGAAGCTGTCGGCGACGATGACGGGGACGACGATTGATCGTTTCACCCTTTAAAACGCGTGCATCGTCTTGCTGTTTTGAACGGAAACCCGATATGTAAGCGCAAATTTGCACAATTGAGTGCATTCACGCTTTCAGTTTTAGGAGACAGACCCCATGGACTTCATGAAAATGATGAAGCAGGCCAAGCAAATGCAGGAACAAATGGGTTCCCTGCAAGAGCAGATCACGGAAATTGAAGCTGAAGGCACTTCCGGCGGTGGACTGGTCAAGGTGACGCTTAACGGTAAGGGTGAATTGAAAAGCCTGAAAATCGACCCGTCGCTGTTCAAGGAAGATGACGTCGAAATCCTCGAAGACCTGATCATTGCAGCCCATACCGATGGCCGGGTGAAGATCGATGCGGGCATTCAGGAAAAGACACAGGACATGATGGGCGGCCTAGGCCTTCCAGCAGGCATGAAACTGCCGTTCTGAGTTTAGGCAAACTGGTGATCCGAACCCCTCATCCGCTCCTTCGGACCACCTTCTCCCATTGGGAGAAGGAACAATCATTACCAACCCAAAATTTGGGGTGATTGTTCTCAAAAGCACCAGCTCACCTCTCCCATTGGGAGAGGTCGGGCTTTGGCCCGGTTGAGGGGGAGATGCCGGATTAATCGCGAGGAATTATGGCGCAAAAACGGGTAGCAGGACCGGAGATTGAGCGGCTGATCCAGCTTCTGGCAAAGCTGCCGGGGCTTGGCCCACGCTCAGCGCGCCGTGCTGCTCTGCACCTCATCAAGAAGAAGGACCAACTGCTGGTTCCGCTTGCCGAGGCCATGGGCATTGCCGTTGACAAGATCGGCATTTGTTCAAAATGCGGGACCGTGGATACGAGCGATCCCTGCGCCATCTGTTCTGATCCGCGCCGGGATCCCAAACTTCTGGTTGTTGTGGAGGATGTGGCAGATCTCTGGGCATTGGAGCGGGCAGGGGCCATCAACGCTTGTTACCATGTTTTGGGCGGCACCTTGTCACCGCTCGATGGTATCGGACCAGAAGATCTCAATCTTGCGTCCTTGGTGACACGCTGCGAAGACCCAGAGCTTGAAGAGGTGATCCTTGCGATCAACGCCACAGTGGAAGGGCAAACCACCGCGCACTACGTGATGGACCAATTGGCGCACCTGAGTGTGAATGTCACTCGGCTGGCCCACGGTGTTCCCGTTGGCGGCGAGTTGGATTATCTCGACGAAGGCACACTGGCACAGGCCCTGCGCGCCCGGACACAGTTTTGAAGCGACCTTAGTCTCACTTTTTTAAATGATAGGTCAGTGCTGCCTTGATGAGCAGTCTAACCTTGTCAATCGGAATGCTCTCTTCGGCCCTAAAGTGAATGGCCCGGTTTCCTTCAAAGACAAAGTCGTCTGGAAACAGAGCCTGAAAATCGGAAATAAGCGTCGTCTGGCAATGGGTGTAAAGGCCATAACCTCCGGTTTTGGGAAGGCCCAGTCGAATGGTGGAGCCAGACTTCGTGTCTGGTGTCAGATAGGCAGGTTGGCCCCATTTCAGCGCTTCCAGAATGCTCCCAACCTCTTTCGTTTCGGCAGCACAGTCGAAGATGAGATCACGCAAAATCAAAAGCCCGACCTGTTCCTTCGGCGGAAAGGCCTCAAAAGCCCGTTCAACGGATGTGTCTGAAAATGGGTATTTCAATTGCATGCGCCTGTTTTGAAGGTGCACGGAGAGTAGCAACAACATCAATTAAGTGCGAGGGGGCGGTCCATCTCTCCTGACAGGTTGAAATTCCACCAGTCTTTTATTCTTGGAGAATGAACCGGTTGCGAACAGACGGGTTCAAACTTATCTCCCTTGCAGATTGAGTTGAAAAAGGGTGCTCATGCTTTCCTCCGCCTCCCGTACGTTCCGTCAGGTTTTTGAACCCGCTTTTCGGGCTGTCTTCTGGAAGATGCTGGGCTTCACGCTTGCTGTCTTGTTGATGATCTGGATTGCGCTGCAGGGTCTTATCGCTGGCTTTGTGGCGCTGCCATACCCTTGGTTGGAAACGGCGCTCTCCATTCTGACAGGCATTGGCGCTGTGATTGGACTGGGCTTTTTGATCGCCCCAGTATCAGCTTTGTTCGCAGGCCTCTTTCAGGACCAGATTGCTGATATCGTGGAAGCTGAAGATTATCCCGGTGATCGTCCCGGAAAGGCTCTGCCCTTGGCGCAGTCTGTCGGTCAGGCGATCAAGTTTGCAGGCGTGGTTATCCTCGGCAACCTGTTCGCTCTTTTTCTGCTGCTCATTCCTGGGATCAATCTGATCGCCTTCTTCGTGGTCAACGGTTATCTGCTCGGCCGCGAGTTCTTTGAATTTGCAGCCATGCGGTTCATGTCGCCGCAAGAAGCGCGGCGGTTGAGAAAAGCGCGCGCTGGAACCGTGTTTATGGGTGGTTTGGTCATTGCAGGTGTTCTTGCGGTGCCGATCCTCAACTTGATCACACCAATTTTTGCAACGATTTTCATGATGCATGTGTTTAAGCGACTTGAATCAGGTCGCCCGATGTGACGTTCTTGCTGCCCTAAGGAAAGGGTGTCAGCTGGTAGCGCGCCCGAGACGCAATCGGAGTTGGCCAGCGTGCAAGAGATACTTGATGACATCGCCCGGTCCCCGAAGGCCACCTCAGATGTTGGCAAGGTCGCCGACTATATTCCGGAATTGGCGAAGGTCGACCCAAGACAATTTGCGATCAGTGTGGCAACGGCGGATGGCAAGCTGTTTTGCGCTGGCGATTGCGATACGCCCTTTTCGATACAATCGGTTTCAAAGGTCTTCGTTCTCGCATTGGCGCTGGGCAAGGCGGGAGACAGTCTATGGAAACGCGTTGGGCGTGAACCATCCGGGCTGTCGTTTGATTCCATCCTGCTGCTGGAGCGGGAGCACGGTGTGCCTCGAAACCCCTTCATCAACGCAGGTGCATTGGTGACAACCGACAGCTTTCTCGATGGCTCAACCCCGCGGGAAGCGTTGGGGGCCTTGTTGCGGTTTGTGCGCGCAGCATCAGATAGGGAAGACATTCATATTGACGAGAATGTTGCGCAATCCGAACTGGACACTGCCCATCGCAATTTCGCTCTGGCGCATTACCTGAAGTCTCACGGGAATTTGGTGAACACGCCGGAAAAGGTCCTTGGCACTTATTGTCACCAATGCGCAATTGAGATGACCACCAGTCAATTGGCCTTGGCCGGGCGCATCTTGATTGATGCACCTGATATGCCCAACCTTTTGTCGAGGCAAAGAAAGCGGCGGATCAACACCCTGATGATGACCTGCGGCCACTATGACGGCTCAGGTGACTTTGCCTTCCAGGTTGGCTTGCCCGGCAAAAGTGGTGTTGGCGGGGGCATCTTGGTGATTGCACCCGGGCGGGCCTCCATTGCGGTCTGGTCTCCGGGGTTGAACGATTATGGAAATTCAAAACTCGGCACCGAAGCAATGGCACAATTTGCAAACAAGACCGGATGGTCCGCGTTCGGTTAGACTGCGCGTTTGAGTTCAATTTTAGACGTTACGTTAAGTGCTGATTCCGAACTCTGTGGTGAACCCTGCGCATTGCAATAAATCGCAGCGGAAAATGATACTCAAAAGCCTGTTTCAGTCCTTTTCAATCATTGGTCTCGGAGCTGTTGGCCGGACCCTGATGCTCGCTTTTCGGCTCTTCCTTATTGTTTGGGTGATCAGTGCGATCTTTATGGCGTATCGCGACTCAGATGCCCTGACTTGGGAGACATTGCCGAGTTTCATTTTCTTCCTGTTCTTTCAGTTGTGGCTGGGTTTCATGGAAGTGTTCGTCTCCGGATTGATGTCTGGCTACGCACTTCTGCCCCTGTCCATGCTCTTTTCGATCTTTTTCTCCGCCAAAATAGCCGGGGCTTTTGCGCAAAAATACTACCCGAGCATGGCAGGGCACCGGCCATTGAAGCGCAGGCCGGTTCTAGGCATTGCGCTTTGGGCTGGCGTCATGCCTATCTTGCTCGCTCTGGCTGGAACCTTCATCACACTTTTCGGGGGTGTTGTCTTGGGCATCGCCGGGTTCATTTTTCTGAATGGCCGCGTTCTTGGCAAGGAAGCTTTTCGCGCAGTGGCTGATCGGTTTCATGGCCCGAGCGAGACCGACGCGATCTACGCCATTCACTCTAGGAAAATTCATCTTTATGGGGCTCTGGCCGCCAGCTTGATGTTTGTGCCATGGCTGGGACTATTCGCAGGGGTCTATGCCATCAATTTGATGACCCACTTTTATCAGCGGTTGGCCAGTCAGGCGCGACAAGCTAAGGAAGGCGCGATCAGGATCGAGAGCAAGTTGGCGCAAGAGCGCGCAGAAGCGGCGCGTGAGACCGAACTTGTTATGCGGGATTGGGAGCCGGGACCTTGGGATCAAGCGCGGATTTGAACCTTAATTTCCAATCACGCCAATAGGAAACGAGCGAGAGGCATGCCACTCGCTCGTTCTTGATCAGAGATTATTCGTCGCCTGCGTCCAAAAGCGCCCCTTTGCGAAAAAGGACACCCGCAAATGCAGCCCCGATGACAGGTGCAACAATGAACAGCCAAACCTGCGCAAGCGCGCCGGGGTTAGAAGCAGCGCCAACAATAGCCGGTCCGAGAGAGCGGGCAGGGTTTACGGAAACGCCGGTCACATTGATCCCGACGATGTGAATGACAACCAATGTCAAGCCAATTGCCAGTCCGGCCAAATGCGCGGGTGCTCCGTTTTGCGTCACACCTAAAATGCAGACGAGAAACAGGAATGTGGCGACGACTTCAAAAACCAGCGCTGCGGTCATGTCATATTCGCCAAGATAGTCAGTTCCCCATCCGTTCTGTCCAAGGCCACCATCCCAGCCGGACGCCTTGCCGCTCAATATGAGGTAAAGCACGGCAGCTCCAGCCAGTGCACCCAGGACTTGGGCAATGACATAGGTAATCAGGTCGCTTGCCGACATACGGCCCGCCATGAAAACACCGACACTAACGGCTGGATTGATGTGGCATCCGGATATTTTTCCAATACCGTAGGCCATGGCAACGATTGATAAGCCAAAGGCGAAAGAGATCCCGAGGACATCAATGGATGTGGCGCCGGTTCCCATTCCGGCGATAACGGCTGCACCGCACCCGAAAAGGACAAGGGTAAATGTGCCGATAAATTCTGCGGCTGCTTTTTTCATGAGACAAGCTCCGTATGTGTTTCACTTGATCGAAGCTGCCCGCCAGAACTCTCGTCGATCAGCGCAATTACCTAAGGGAAATAAAGGCGGAAATCAGGCGAATTAGCGACGAGCGTAAGTGCGAAAATGCAACCAAATACGAAATATGCCTTGCCTTAATTCGCAATTGGGAAAGGAAACCAACCATTTTCCTATACTAAGTGCTTTGACGAAGGCAGTGGTTAGCGCTAGAACGCATCTAGATAACGCCTTAAGCTTCTTACCATTACGTAAACGGAAGTAGGCGTCGCACGGGAGAGAACATCCATGTCGAACGCGGACTCGCGGGGTAACCGCCCGCTCTCGCCTCACCTGCAAATTTACAAGCCGATCCTGACCATGGTCATGTCGATTTTGCACCGCATTACAGGCGCGGCGTTATATTTTGGCACAGTGCTTTTGGCCTGGTGGTTGATCGCTGCGGCGGCTGGCCCGACCTATTTTGAGTTTGTCAACGAGATCTACAGCTCTTTCATTGGGCGATTGATTCTCTTCGGCTTCACCTGGGCACTGGTTCACCACATGTTGGGCGGTCTTCGTCACTTCATCTGGGATATGGGCGCAGGCTTTGGACGTGAAGCACGCGAGTGGCTTGCTCGGGCCACCATCATCGGATCTGTCGGCTTGACGATCCTCCTGTGGATCATCGGCTACGCCGTACGCTAAGGGAGACGACCATGAAAGACATGCGCACCCCCCTTGCCAAGGTTCGCGGCCTTGGTTCTGCAAAAGACGGAACGGAACATTTTTGGCGTCAGCGTGTCACTGCCGTAGCAAATGTGTTCCTAATTTCATTCTTTGTGATCCTTGTCATTTCGATGCAAGGCAGCAGTTATGAAGATATGATCGCAACCCTGCAAAATCCGCTTGTCGCGATCCTGATGCTTATGGTCATCCTGTCGGGTGTCTATCACATGAAGCTCGGCATGCAGGTGATCATTGAAGATTACATTCATTCAGAGGGCGTGAAGGTCCTTGCCGTTTTGGGCAATACATTCTTCAGCGCGCTCATTGGCTTCGGCACTGTGTTTGCCGTTCTCAAGATTGGCTTTGGAGGCTGACCCGAATGGCCAAGACCTATGAATTTGTCGACCACACCTATGATGTGGTTGTCGTCGGTGCCGGCGGTGCCGGCTTGCGCGCAACGCTCGGCATGGCCGAGCAGGGCTTGCGCACAGCCTGTATCACCAAGGTGTTCCCGACACGCTCCCACACGGTTGCAGCTCAGGGCGGCATCGCAGCGTCCCTGAAAAACATGACGCCCGACAGCTGGGAATGGCACATGTATGACACGGTGAAGGGATCCGACTGGCTCGGTGATTCCGACGCCATGGAATACCTTGCCCGCGAAGCGCCAAAGGCCGTGTATGAGCTGGAACACTACGGCGTTCCGTTCTCCCGGACCGAAGATGGCAGGATTTATCAGCGCCCATTCGGCGGCCACATGCAGAATTATGGTGAAGGTCCACCCGTACAGCGCACCTGTGCGGCGGCAGACCGGACAGGTCATGCGATCCTGCACACACTGTATGGTCAGTCCCTGCGCAACAATGCGGAATTTTACATCGAATATTTCGCGCTCGACTTGATCATGTCGGAAGACGGCGTTTGTCAGGGGGTCATCGCGTGGAACCTTGATGACGGCACGATTCACCGCTTTGCGGCCAAGATGGTCGTTCTGGCGACAGGCGGATATGGCCGAGCCTATTTCTCTGCAACATCTGCGCACACTTGTACCGGTGACGGTGGTGGCATGGTCGCTCGTGCTGGCCTTCCGATGCAGGACATGGAATTCGTCCAGTTCCACCCGACCGGGATTTACGGCTCAGGCTGTTTGATCACCGAAGGTGCGCGCGGCGAAGGCGGATACCTGGTCAACTCCGAAGGTGAGCGTTTCATGGAACGCTATGCGCCTTCAGCGAAGGACTTGGCGTCCCGTGACGTTGTTTCCCGCTGTATGACCATGGAAATTCGCGAAGGGCGCGGCGTTGGAAAGAACAAGGACCACATCTTCCTGCATCTGGATCACCTTGATCCGGCACTGCTGGCAGAGCGTCTGCCGGGGATTTCCGAATCCGCGAAAATCTTTGCCGGTGTCGATGTGACCAAGGAACCGATCCCGGTTCTGCCGACCGTTCACTACAATATGGGCGGTATTCCGACCAACTACTGGGGCGAAGTGCTCGACGCATCCGGCCAGCATCCAAACCGCATTCAACCGGGCCTGATGGCTGTGGGGGAAGCTGGGTGTGCCTCAGTACACGGCGCGAACCGTCTTGGCTCCAATTCGCTAATTGACCTTGTGGTCTTTGGCCGCGCAGCTGCCATTCGTGCGGCTGAAGTGGTTGATCCGAAGGAAGCAACACCGAAGCCGAGCGAAGCGTCTTGCGAAAAGATCATGGACCGCTTTGACCGTCTGCGCCATGCAGATGGTGCAACGCCAACTGCGAACCTTCGCGACAAGATGCAACGCACCATGCAGGAAGATGCAGCGGTGTTCCGGACTCAGGAAAGCCTGGAGCAGGGTTGCAAGCGCATGAGTTCCATCTGGGGTGAGATGAAGGATCTGAAGGTGACTGACCGGTCCTTGATCTGGAACTCTGATCTTGTGGAAACGCTTGAGCTTGAGAACCTGATGGCCAACGCCATCACGACCGTCTATGGCGCGGAAGCCCGTAAGGAAAGCCGCGGCGCGCATGCGCGGGAGGACTATAAGGATGGGGCTCTTGGCGGTCGGAATGATGCCGAATGGCGCAAGCATACGCTCAGCTGGGTGGATGACGAAGGCAATGTGAAACTGGACTACCGTCCGGTCGTTACCGAGCCTCTCACGTCTTTCCAGGATGGCGGTATTGATCCGAAGAAGATCGCGCCAAAAGCGCGTGTCTACTAGGAGCCGGTCGACCTTGAGCGCTAGTAGCACCCTTTTGGACACAAAAAGTCCCTTCGGCACATATCGTGCGGAAGGGCTTGCCCGCGCGGCCTGGCGGCTGGCGGATCGGCATGACTTGTCCAAAGGCTTGCGCAAGCGCATTAGGGCGCTGGTCAGTCGGTTCTTCCGAGGTCCGTATGATGCGGAAGCAGATGGTCTGAAGTTCAGGCTTTATCCGGGCCAGAATTATGATGACCGGAAGATTCTTTCCAAAGGGCGGTTGCCCGAGCGGGTCGAACACAAGCTGCTCAAGCCGTATCTTTCATCCGGCACGGTCTTTGTCGATGTCGGGGCCAATATCGGGTCTTATTCCCTATTTGCTGCTGATGCCGGAGCCCGCGTTTTGGCTGTGGAGGCAAATCTGGAAACTGCGCAAAAATTGGCGTTCAACATCTCAGCCAATGCAAAATCTGACATTGAGGTGGTGAATGTGGCGATCGGCGCGGAGGAAGGCACGTTGGCCCTCTGGCAAGAGCCGAGCAATTGCGGTTTTGCGACCCTGGTGGAAGATTTGACAACCGGCGAATGGGCAGGCGACTGGTCGCCGCGCGATGTTGACGTCAAACCGCTTGATGCTGTCTTGGCTGAGCGCGGTTTGCCGCGAATCGATGTTCTGAAGGTCGATGTTGAAGGCTTTGAAGACCGGGTTCTGGTGCCGTTCTTGCGCAAGGCAGACAAGGCGCTCTGGCCGAAGGTCGTCATGATTGAAACGAATTGCCGGTCCCATTGGGCCGAGGATTGCCTGCCTCTCTTGGCAGACCTTGGCTATGGGCTGGCTGGTGAAACTGAAGACAATATGGTGTTCGAGCTGAAAGGCTGACACTTGTTTGAATTGGCCCGGACGCGAACGAGGGCCCAACGCGGAGCTTTGAAAAATGGTTCAGCTGACGCTTCCCCGGAATTCCCAGGTGACGGAGGGCAAGGTCTGGCCGAAGCCGGAAGGGGCTTCCAACCTGACCGAGTACCGGATCTATCGCTGGAACCCGGAAGATGGTCGTAACCCGCGGGTCGACACCTATTTTGTAGATAAGGATGATTGCGGTCCGATGGTTCTGGACGGTCTCATCTACATCAAGAACAAGATTGACCCGACACTGACGTTCCGCCGGTCCTGCCGGGAAGGCATTTGTGGCTCCTGCGCCATGAACATCGACGGCACGAACACGCTCGCCTGTACCAAGGGTACAGACGAAGTGGCTGGCGATGTGGTCAAGATCTATCCGCTGCCGCATATGCCGGTGGTGAAAGACCTTGTTCCGGATATGACCCGCTTCTACGCACAGCACCGATCCATTGAGCCATGGCTCAAGACAACAACGCCGACGCCGGAAAAGGAATGGCGCCAGTCTCATGAAGACCGCTCAAAGCTTGATGGTCTTTATGAGTGCATTCTCTGTGCCTGCTGTTCTACCTCTTGCCCCTCCTATTGGTGGAATGGCGACCGGTATCTCGGTCCGGCTATCCTGCTTCAGGCCTACCGTTGGCTGATCGACAGCCGAGATGAGGCAACTGGAGAGCGCTTGGACGATCTGGAAGATCCGTTCCGCCTCTACCGCTGCCACACGATCATGAACTGCTCGCAGGCCTGCCCGAAGGGTCTGAACCCGGCCAAGGCCATCGCCGAAATCAAGAAAATGCTGGTCGAACGCCGCGTCTGATTTATTGGTGTTTACTGCTATGATTTTAGAAAGCCGCCCTCCGGGGCGGTTTTTGTTTGCCACATTTTGAAAGGCGAATTTCCCATTTCTGCCGTGATATCACCTTCAAGAATTCAAAAAACATCCTGAAAAACTGCTCATCGCTGTCGTGTTCTTCCCTAGGGTAAACAAGCAGAGGGAAAATCCATGGCGGATACCAGCAGTGAACCAACAATCAACGAGACCGACCGAGTACGTCCATCACGATCCGGACTGGCGACCTTTTTTCGCTCGCCCGCGGTCAAAATGGTGCTCATTGGTTTCATAAGTATGCTTTTGATCATTCCATGCACGTTCGTTTGGGTGCTGGTGGAAGAGCGCGCAGATCGAGCGCGCGAGGTTTCAAATGATATTGCCGGGTCTTGGGGGGAAAGTCAGACGATAAATGGCCCATATCTCGTGGTGCCATTTACCGAAACAAAGCTGATCACACGAAAAGACAAGAAGGATGACACTTACAAGCAGGAGCGGGCGGTGTGGCACCGCAAGGCGATCCTGTTTCCTGAAAGGCTGGATCTGACGGGCGATGTAAAGGTCGAAGAACGGAAAAAGTCGATCTACACGCTTCCCGTCTATCGCTCAGAGCTCTCGTTTTCCGGCCGGTTCGGGAAAGCGCCGGATGGTATGTTCGAGCCCAAAAATGGCGGTCGTATTGAAGTTGCAGCAGACAAGGCTGTGCTGGTAATTGGGATACGTGATGTGCGCGCCTTGAAAAGCGAGGTCGTTCTGGAGAGCGGTGACCGCAAACTCCGGTTTCAACCGGGCCTTGCCGGCATGCGCAATCCGGACCCTTTTCAATACATGTATAAGGATAGCGGGCAGAGCAGTTCCGGCATTCATGTGCGGGTCGAGGAGAACGACTGGCGCAACGGCTTTGCCTTCAAGGGGGATCTTGCGCTCAATGGGTCGCGTTCCCTCCGATTTGCGCCAGCCGGGCAGACATCGGCAATCAAGCTGACGTCGGACTGGCCGCACCCCGGTTTCTCTGGCGCTTTCCTGCCAGACAATCGCACGATAGCTGAAACAGGATTTGATGCTGACTGGAGTGTGCCATTCCTCGCTCGCGGTCTGCCAAATGTGATTGAAGCCGAAAGTTTGCCTTTGGGAAACCAGATGCTGGGCGTTGAGTTTATCGAGCCAGTGAATTTCTATCAGACGATCTCCAGATCTCTGAAATACGCCATTGGCTTCATAGGCCTGACCTTTATGGCGGTCTTCCTTCTGGAAGTGCGCTCCGGTTGGTCCATGCACTGGATTCAGTATGGCTTGGTAGGCATGGCCCTGATTGTGTTTTTTGTCATGCTGCTCGCTTTTGCAGAACATGTTGGCTACACGCTGGCCTACCTGCTTGCGGCATCTGCCGCGACAACGTTGATCGCCAGTTATGTCGGCTCCACGCTGAGAAGCTGGATGTCGGCCATCATCATGATGCTTGTGATTGGTGCAGTTTACGGCACCTTGTTCGCGATCATGCGAGAGCAGGATTATGCGTTGCTCATTGGCTCCGTGATCGCCTTCCTGGCACTGGCCGTGACAATGTTTGGCACAAACCGCATCAATTGGTCAGGTGCTCAAGCCAAACAGGGCGGTTAAACGATCGCATCCAAGGGCGGGAGGCCAGCTAGGTCTCCCTCCAAAACACCTGATGCAATAGCCAAGGCTTCCAGCCGACAATTTTGTGAGCCGGGAGCAAACAGAAGATAGACCGGCTTATGCAATGCATACCCGCAGGCCGCCTCCATTAGAGTGTTTGCGCCGATATATCCATCAACTCCATGCTTTTTGAAATTGGCGATCAAGACGATGTCGGATTCTCGGATTGTCTCAAAATATCCGCTCAGAAACTGTTTCTTTAAAGCAATTGCCTTCGCCGTCGGAAGTTCGTCCCAATCAAGGTTCTCTTCTTCAGGAACTGGAGTGTTCGGTTGATAACCCAACATTGAGAGCTTATGGGCCAAGATCTCCATGTTGGACAGGAAAGTCATGGAACCGCAGATCGCGATTCGATTTGGTTGGGTTTTGCGTCCTGTTTTCACCATCGTCTCACACAAGTGTGTCCTCGCAAGCAGCGAGTGTGAATTGCCTTTCAGGGTCTCTGCTTTACATCTTTTGCAATGGAAAAAGGAGATCAGATGATGAAATCCGTGGCACTTCTTTTGGCGGGCATTGTCAGCGCAACTGGCCTCACCTCTACCGCAATGGCCGAAACCGCCGTTTTTGCAGGTGGCTGTTTCTGGTGTGTTGAGTCAGATTTGGAAAAAGTTCCGGGTGTTCGCGATGTGGTCTCCGGATATGGCGGGGGCAAGACGCAAAACCCGACCTATAAGAATTATGAACGCGGCGGTCACCGTGAATTGGTGAGGGTGGACTTTGATGAAAGCCAGATCAGTTACAAGGACCTAACGGCCATTTTTCTGCGCACGATTGACGTGACAGACGCTGGCGGCCAATTCTGTGATCGTGGATTTGGTTATTCCTCTGCGATCCACCCGTTGAATGAGGCACAGGCGAAAGCGGCAAAGGCAGCGGTGTCAGAAGCCAAGAAAGCCCTTGGCCGAAAAATCGTCACACCGGTTGAAGGCGCCACCGTGTTTTGGCCAGCTGAAGACTATCATCAGGAATACTACAAAAGCGGTGTTCGGACGCTCACCCGGTTTGGCTACGTGACCCGGGCGACTGCCTATAAAGGGTATCGCAAAGCCTGCGGCCGCGACCAGACCGTCAAACGCGTATGGGGCGCAGAAGCCTATAAAGGCGTTCCAAAAGCAGGCTCCTGAAAATAGAATGGCCGCCCAATGGGCGGCCGGTTATTTCTTTATTGTTACTTTTCTAGAAGTGATAGGACAAACCAGCGCGGACGATGTCCAACTCCGCATCGACCTTATAATCAGTGTTATTGGTATTGTAGGACTGCTCGTTCAGCCAATGGTGTTGGTATTCCAAGCGGGCGGAAATGTTTTGGGTAACAAACGCTTCCAAACCACCTCCAACAACCAGTCCGGTGTGAGTATTGCTAGACTTTTTCGTGCCCGATAGAGAAGCATCTGCCATGCTAACGCCAGCTGTCGCATAAGCTAGAAAATGTTCAAACGCATAACCGGCACGAACGCGGCCGGCGATCATCCAGTTACTGCTGGCATCAAGTCCGCCCGCTGTCTGGCCGTTTAAATCTGACAGATTGCCTTCGGCTTCGACACCGAGCAGGAATTGGCCAAACATATGATTGTAACCTGCGTGAAAACCGCCGATTACCGAAGATAGGCTGGTTGTTCCAATGCCATCGTCCAAGTCGTCTTGCCCATTCATCCAGTTGTAACCAAAATGGCCGCCGATGTAAAAGCCTTGCCAAGAATTCGTCTCAGGCTCAATTGAACCGCGCAATACCATCTCAGGTTCGTATACGGTTGGAAGGTCCGCGGCCGAAGCTATCGAGGGTGTTACTACGAACAAAGCTAAAGCGATTGGTGAAATATGTTTCATGGCACTCACAACTGATCAGAGTTTTGACTTCGATGTGCTAGTCATGAACGATTAAGGTAAATAAAAACTTGTACTGTGAAACTTGGCAGAACAAAGGTTGCTAAAGGCAATCTGGCCAAACCGTTTTCTGCTCCGCTCTAAATCCCAGCTTCAAACTCTGCAACGAGGGATAAGACTTCATCCCCATAGCGGTCCAGCTTGGATTGGCCGACACCGGAAACGGCCAACAGGTCGTCGCTGCGGGCCGGGCGCTCTTTGGCTATTCCGGCCAGGGTTGCATCTGGAAAGACCACGTAAGGCGGCACGCCGGCGTCCTTGGCCAAACGGGTCCGCAGTCGGCGCAGGCGTTCAAAGAGATAGCGGTCTTCCTCATTTAGCTCATCGGCAATTGAGGCAAGACGTGCGCCGCTGGCTTCCCGCAAGCCTTTGGTGCTTCGGTCACGCCGCAGTTCTAGTGTTTCCTCACCGCGCAGAATTGGTCGGGCGGCTTCGGTCAGAACAAGAGCGCCAAAGTTTTGATGGTCCACATCCAGCCGACCGCACGCCACGAGCTGACGCGCAACTGACTGCCAGGTTTTCGCCGAGACGTCGGCACCGATGCCGTAAACAGACAACTGGTCATGCCCAAACCGCGCGGTCTTTTCAGTGCTCTTGCCCAAAAGCACATCAATGACGTGTCCGGCGCCAAATCGTTGTCCGGTTCGGAAGATCGCCGACATGAGCTTTTGCGCAGCTTCAGTGCCGTTCCACGCCTCCACTGGAGACAGGCATGTGTCGCAGTTGCCGCAAGGCTTTGGATAGGTTTCTCCGAAATGCGCCAGCAATGCCTGACGGCGACAGCCTGCGGTTTCGCAGATCCCGAGAAGAGCGTTCAGCTTGGCCTGCTCGGCCCGCTTGATCTCGTCGGGAGCATCCCCTTCCGCAATCATGCGCCGGCGCTGGACAACATCTGCCATTCCATAGGCCATGAAAGCCTCGGACGGTTCCCCATCCCGTCCTGCTCGTCCTGTTTCCTGATAATAGGCTTCAACCGAGGATGGCAGGTCGAGATGGGCCACAAACCGTACATCCGGTTTATCGATCCCCATGCCAAACGCGACCGTCGCAACAAGACAGAGCCCTTCTTCTAACAGGAACGCGTCCTGATTGGCGGCGCGCATCTCTGCGGGAAGGCCAGCGTGATAGGGAAGGGCCTTGATGCCCTTGGCACAAAGCCACTCGGCAATGTCTTCTACCTTGGCTCGTGACAGGCAATAGACAATGCCGCTCTCGCCCTTGTGGCGATTGAGGAAGTCAAGGAGCTGTTGGCGCTGGTTTGTGCGTTCAACAATCTCATAGCGAATATTGGGACGATCAAAGCTGGTGATGAAAACGTCAGCTTGCTCCAGCCTCAGGCGCTCCTGCAGATCCCGCTGCGTGTGGGGATCCGCCGTCGCGGTCAGGGCAACGCGTGGAACCCCTGGATATCGGTCGGTCAGCAGCGAGAGCGAAAGATATTCAGGCCGGAAGTCATGGCCCCACTGGCTCACACAATGGGCTTCATCGATCGCAAAGAGCGACAATCGCACGGTATCCAGCACGCGTCGAAAGCCTTCGGTGGCCAGCCGCTCAGGCGTCACATAAAGAAGATCGAGTGTCTCTTCGCGGATATCGCGGTAAATCTCATCCCGCTCCTCTGGAGAAAGCGAAGAGTTCAGGGCTGCTGCATTGACACCCGCTGCCTGAAGGGCGCCAACTTGATCTTTCATGAGAGCAATCAGGGGAGAAACAACAATGCCCAGCCCGGACCGGCAAAGCGCGGGGATTTGATAGCAAAGGGACTTTCCCGCGCCCGTTGGAAACAAAACCACGGCATCTCGGCCGCTGACAAGGGCGTTAATGACGTCCTTCTGCTTTCCGCGAAACTCCGCATAGCCAAACACCGTCCGCAAGATTTCTTCCGGCGCACGGACGCTGTGAGCGTTGAGAGATTCAAATTGCGGATCCACTCTCTCGTGAAGAGCAGGCGGCATGGAAGTCATGAAATGCGGGTTCCTTGAGTGCGCATCCACATTCTCTTATTCGCGAATCGAGCGCAATCACTTGAGTCTGAGTTCAGCTGCTGGAAGGGATTTAACCTGCGGAAAACACTGCGTCTGGATTGCTGGCCAGGGTTTCAGCACAATGAAGGCGGAGTCGTTCGGCAATCTCGGTGAGATCGCCTGCTAAAAGCGACGCGTCGACAGGTTTGCCAAAATTGACTGTGAACTCGGCATTCTTCTTGTTCAGGAGTTCATTAAAAACAGTCATGTCCCGCAACTCGGTGGAAAGGCGGGCGAGAAAATAGAACAGGCCCGAATTGCGTCCGCCCATATGCATTGGAATGATCGGAACCTTGTTTTTTCGGGCAAGGGCAATGGCCGAAGTCATCCAGGGGCGTTCTGTCAATCTTCCCTGATGCCAATATGCGAGCCGCCCGGACGGAAACAGGACCACCGCTTTTTCCTTGGCAAAGGCGGACGAGGCAATGCGCAGGGTTTCCTTTGTCTTCTCACGGCTTTTAAAATCCGCACGCCATTCGACCGGAATAATCATCTCAGCCAGTCGTGGGTTGATCCGTATCGCGTCTCGATTGGCGAAGATTGCCAAGTCTTTGCGCCGTTTCTTGATAGCGTCGAACAAGACGATGCCGTCTGCGATCCCGGTTGGGTGATTTGACACCAAAACAACCGGACCACTTTCAGGCACTCGTTCAAGTCCCGAAGTCGTCACATTCAACGTCAATAATTGACCCAAGTGTTCAAAGACAGCTTCGGCATCCATGGCAGCTACTGTATTGGCCATATCGACAGCAGACTGGTACCTCAGGATCTTGAACGCCAGCGGACGGATCAGCGGCCAATAGGCACTGGCCATGACTTTCTTGCCGCGTTCCGCAATAAGCGTGTCTACGATATGCGCAGATTTTGGCCTTGAGGCCATCGCTACCTCGCGATCACTTTGGTCCAGAAGCGTCTCGGTCGTCGTATGATCGGAAATGGGCACAATCTCACCCCTGCCGGATTTATCGGTTGGCGTCGCGTGCCGACGGGAAAAGGAACGCAACACGTGACGCAAACGGTAACTCGGAAAAAAACCGTAAAGCTAGCTCCAAACGGGACTGGTGAATATGCCGACGCATGTCAAAAAGGCGGCCAGCCAAGAAACCGAACGTGGTGTTGATCTGTCAGTCCAGTAGCAAAAGATGTAGATGGCCCGGAGAGCGATAAACAAAACCGCAAGCTGGTCAATCCAGTGAGGGTCGCCGCCCTGTCCCAAACCGACAATGACCGCAATTGCAAACAGCGGGAAGGCTTCAAAGCCGTTTGATTGTGCATTTTGGGCACGCCGAGGAAACCCATCGGCCCAAAAGGCTGGATCTCTCGGGTTTCCGTTGTCGAACTTTTTTGTCAGCTTGGCTGGAAAGGCCGACAGAATTGGAAGGATAGCGGCAGCTAGAATACACCAGATTGCTAGGGGCAAACCAAAACCTCGTCATTGACAATGTGTTCGGCAACCACGCCAGGCCGCCGCTTGAAATTATTTAGCAGCCGAATGTTTAGCGTAGACGACAGTCATTCCAAAATAGAGAGTTACTATTTGTTGCAAGGAAATACAGTTGCTAGATCTCTGTAGAGAGATTCCGCATCATTCAGTATCGGTATGCCAGCTATCGAAAAGCCTCCTAATTCGCCGTCGATTTTCCAAAAAGTGAGTGCATAACTCTAAGCCAGCTGGATGTGAGGGGCGGAGAGCGCCTGGTGGTGTGAGCGCCTGCAAAACTGGTCGGGTCAATCTTCCCAACCAGATCCATGTCGTCCAGTGCCATCTCCATGGTGAATTTGGCCGCCAGCGACTTCATGGCAACATTGCCGGCCAAAAACCTGAAGTAAATATGGCGGATGTCGTGGTTCGTCGCGGTCTCCATAAGCTGGTGCATCAAGTTGGTGCCAACGCCTTGTCGTCGCCAAGCAGCTTACACACTTAAGGTCACTTCTGCAGAACCGCTATCTCCGACTGGTCGGAGTTCAGCCGTTCCACGGACTGTGTGATCTTCCACATAGGCCATGATGGTCGTGCTGAGCGCGCGTGCAGTGGTGACATATTGACGAATGAAGCGATCACCAACGCTCATCCCAAAACGGGCACCACGACACTCTGGAGGCAGCCGAAGCAGGTGGTCTCGAAACAAAGTCAGTTGGTCAGCACCAAGCGGTTGAATCGCAACAGGCGCTGCTTCGCCTGCGTGAGACTCAATACAATTTGCCATCAGAGGCGCATCTGTTCGTGCCACAGCCATTCGGCTCTCCACAACCAGATGCCGACCTCCCAATCGGCATCACATTCTTGCTCTATATATCGAATAAACTGTTTTAGGTTCAATACTGGCAGTCACATCATATTGTCGGTTTTGGCATTAGTCCGGAACTGGGTTAAGACGTGCAGAAAGCGACGTAGCGGAATGAGGATTGATTCGACATGCAACATCACTGGAAGGTGGCCCTTGTGGTCGGTTTGGTTGCCACGGTGGCTGGATGCCAGCGCTTGAGCGGCGGCAGTAACTATGCGGCGCCCCTGCCTGCAACGCCGACCTCTCCTGTTGCGTCCGAACCCTTACAGCCGATTGATGGCGCGCCACCTCCGGGAACTGTTGTGAGCGACCCTACAGCCACGGAGCCGGTAAATCTGGCTAGCAATCCTGTGCCGGAGCCGTCCACAGCAATCGATATTGGTCGCAGTGACATGTTGGGTGGCTGGAAAGTGTCTGCTTCTGGCGACAACTGCATGGCTTTCATGACGCTGACCTCTTGGGAAGGTGGGTATCGTGCCAACACCAGAGGTTGTGCTTCACCGCAATTGAGCAGTGTTTCCGCCTGGAACCTTACAGGTAAGCAGGTTGTGTTGAAGGGCAGCGGCGGCGATGTAGTTGCGCAACTCTACGCAACGTCTGCAACACAATTTGGTGGCCAGATGTCCACTGGTGGGCAGATTTCTTTGTATCGTTAGCAACTTTAGGTAATTTTATCTGGACGTCTCGCTTACAAGCTGTAAAACTATAGCGTGTAAAAAGAGGCTGTGCAGAATGTCAAAATATGATCCTTTGCGAGAGCACCTTGCTCGTCTGGACGATGTCGTCTGGGCGGCAAAGCTCAATGATGTTGAAGAAATACTTGGGTCAAATCTGCCGCGTAGTGCGCGCGAGCACAGAACTTGGTGGGCGAATTCTGGCGGAAGTCTGGTCCACCAAAATGCCTGGCTCGATGCGGGCTGGCGGGTTGAGCGTACCGATTTGCCAAGGAATGTGGTTGTATTCCGTCGCTTGCGTATTGGGGGTACATCCCTCGCGGGGGGCAATGGTCGTGCAAATGGCCGCGATTCCCGGTCAGCTTCGGAAAAGCAATTGTCCCAGACCATGGCAAGCCTTCGACAGCCTGTGACAGTTACCTTGCGAGCTGAATGGAGCGTCATGGGCGAAGTTCAGAAAGTCCCATGTTCAGAAAGTTCGGTGCCGCTGTCTTCGGGTATTCTTCGGATTACAACCCTGAAGGACAATGTCGCGACCACTACGATCATTCCGGCCCAGGCAGTTCAGGCTGTTTATCGCCAGGTGCGCATGGCGCTAAAAGATGGCGACTGTGGCGACGGTGAGGTGATGGACGCCGAATTCAAGCAAGCGCTTGAGTTGTCAGAAAACGTTCCTGCGGAATGTGATGTTGTTAAGCCGGGGAATGCCTGGATATTAACAGACGGTCGAGGGCGTAAGGCGAATTTCGATGACCCTGAGGAGCGCGATCTTGTCGCTCAGTTGCTCTATATTCAGGAAATCCAAAGCGGCCGGAAAACACGCCTGCTTCGCGTTTCCTGAAATGAAGTCTATTGGTTTGCCGCTTGCGGAGAGCTGCAAGCGGTGAACTCAACACAATCGAAGAAAGACGCTTCTCCGGCGCTTTTTCATCTTTGTGGCGACCGTTCTTAGCGGATGTCTGTACTTTTCGCATCTCATTCAAGGCGACAAGAGCGCTAGAGTTGAGGGACGAGCTAACTGTTGCCTTGCTCGCCTGCCAGCTTAGCGGTCCTGTCTCTAAAATTTTTGACGGTAAAGTTGCAGTCCTCATGGAGCAGAGCTAAGTCGGTTAAATTGATTTAGCTCCACACGTCTTCCAGTTTTATAGCCATTGAATGCCATTCTGACCTTGCATCTGCGGCGTTTTGACCGTATTTCGCGGGGAAAGGTGTCGGTGAAAACCTTGATTGGCAGGTTCCATCCCGTGCGCCGGATGTGGGAGCATACCTCTTGAAGATGGACCTTCCGGTTAATCGCGCGCTGTCTGCGCGTTACGCGGCCCTGGTGGCCGCTGGAGAGATTTCCGAAGATCCTGCCCAGCTAGATGCCGTCCATCATCTTGATCTCCTGAACACCAAACTTGGCGAAGTTCGGCTTGCCTCGAAATCCAGTTCTCTCGGCTGGTTGTTTCGTCGCAACAAGGATCTATGGAAAACCGTTGAAGGCCTCTACATGTGGGGCGGAGTTGGGCGTGGAAAGACAATGCTCATGGATCTGTTCTTCGAGGTCACCGTGATCCGCCGGAAGCGGCGGGCGCATTTTCATGAGTTCATGGCCGATGTTCACGACCGCATCCACGAGTATCGCCAAAAGCTAAAGCACGGTGAGGTGAAAGGTGATGATCCGATCCCGCCGGTCGCAGCGCAAATTGCGGATGAGACGCGGCTTTTGTGTTTCGATGAGTTTGCGGTTACCGATATTGCAGATGCCATGATCTTGGGACGGCTTTTCACCCAGCTGTTTGACCGGGGTGTGATCGTGGTTGCAACGTCAAATCGCGACCCGATAGACCTCTATAAGGATGGTCTCAATCGCCAGTTGTTCCTTCCCTTCATCGAGCTGCTCAAGTCTAAGACCAAAGTCATCAAACTTGATTCGGAAACCGACTACCGACTGGAAAAGCTCGCTGGTGCACCGGTCTACGTCGTTGGCGACGGTGCTGAGGCTCAGGAAAAGCTGGAGGATCTCTGGACGCGTCTGACCCATGGGGTGAAGCCTCATTCAGAAGAGCTAGAGAACAAGGGGCGAAAAATACCGGTTGGTAAGGTTGCTGCCGGTGCTGCCTGGTTCACATTTTCAGAGTTGTGCGAGCAGCCGCTGGGGGCAAGCGATTACCTTCGGATCGCGCAAGCCTACGGAACAGTGTTTCTGCGGGATATTCCGATTATGAATAAGGCGCGTCGCAATGAGGCCAAGCGCTTTATCAATTTGATCGATACGCTCTACGACACGGGTACTAAACTCATTGTATCCGCTGCAGCTGAGCCAACAGCACTTTATCAATCCTCTGAGGGGACTGAAGGCTTTGAATTTGATCGTACGGCATCGCGTTTGATCGAAATGCGATCGGAGGCATATCTAGCGGGCGAAAGGACGTGAACACACTTTTTAAGAAGCATTCCGTATAGGGAAATTACTTAAAGAGGATATTTCGAAAAAAGCAGCATCGATCTCGCGCAATATCCTTTTAACGAGGTTGCGCGGGAGAAACAAAGGGAGTAGTGCCATCAGTAGTCATCTGAAGATGGCACAAAGTTCCATCTTACGTAAAGGGAAACTTTCGGACATGGCGCGGAACAAAATTGCGTTGATCGGTTCAGGTCAAATCGGCGGCACGCTTGCTCACCTGGCGGGCTTGAAGGAACTCGGAGACATTGTTCTTTTCGATATTGCGGAAGGCATGCCTCAGGGCAAGGCACTTGATCTGGCGGAAAGCTCCCCGGTTGACGGTTTTGATGCCAAGCTCGGTGGTGCAAACGACTATGCCGCGATCGAAGGTTCCGACGTCGTCATCGTAACCGCGGGCGTTCCTCGTAAGCCGGGCATGAGCCGCGACGATCTCCTTGAAATCAACCTGAAGGTTATGGAGCAGGTCGGCGCTGGCATTTCCAAATACGCCCCGAACGCCTTCGTTATCTGCATTACCAACCCTCTTGATGCGATGGTTTGGGCACTGCAGAAATTCTCCGGCCTGCCGAAGAATAAGGTTGTGGGCATGGCAGGCGTTCTTGACAGCGCCCGTTTCCGTTACTTCCTCGCCGACGAGTTCAACGTTTCCGTTGAAGATGTCACTGCTTTCGTTCTCGGCGGCCACGGCGACACCATGGTACCGTTGACACGCTATTCCACAGTCGCAGGCATCCCGCTGCCGGATCTGGTGAAGATGGGCTGGTGCACATCTGAGCGGCTGGAAGAAATCGTTCAGCGCACACGCGACGGTGGTGCGGAGATCGTCGGTCTCTTGAAAACCGGTTCCGCATTCTACGCTCCGGCTTCCTCCGCCATTGCGATGGCCGAAAGCTACCTGAAAGACAAAAAACGCGTCATGCCATGTGCGGCCGCCCTTGATGGTCAATATGGCCTGAAAGACACCTATGTCGGTGTTCCGGTCGTGATCGGCGCTGACGGAGTTGAGCGTGTCATCGAAATCGACATGACCGGCGATGAGAAATCAATGTTCGAAAAGTCGGTTGCATCCGTCGACGGTCTGGTTGAGGCTTGCAAGAAGATTCAGCCGGCGCTTGCGTAAGCGCCACTGCCACATTTTAGTCGGCCGCCCTGTCCTGGGGCGGTCCTCCGAACCAAAACGGGGGAACACATGAATATCCATGAATATCAGGCCAAGGCGGTTCTGAAAGAATATGGTGCGCCGGTCGCAGAGGGTGTCGCCATCTTCTCCGCCGACGAGGCCGAGGCAGCGGCAAAGCAGCTTCCAGGTCCGCTCTGGGTCGTAAAGTCCCAAATCCACGCAGGTGGTCGCGGCAAGGGCAAGTTCAAGGAACTGGCTGCTGATGCAAAGGGCGGTGTCCGCCTTGCGTTTTCGCTGGAGGAAGTAACCTCACATGCCAAGGAAATGCTTGGCAACGCGCTTGTCACCAAGCAGACCGGCGATAGCGGCAAGGTCGTTAACCGTCTCTACATCGAAGATGGCGCTGATATCGAGCGCGAGCTTTACCTCTCCATCCTCGTTGACCGCACCGTCGGCCGTCCGGCCTTCGTCGTGTCCACCGAGGGCGGTATGGACATTGAAGCCGTTGCCGAAGAAACACCGGAAAAGATCCATAATCTGCCGATCGATCCGGACACGGGTGTGACAGAAGCAAATGCCAAGCAGCTGTGCGACTGGTTGAAGCTGGACGGTCAAGCGCGCGAAGACGGAATGACCCTCTTCCCGATCCTGCACAAAGCGTTTGTCGAAAAAGACATGGCTCTTTTGGAAGTGAACCCGCTGATCGTCATGAAGGACGGTCGTCTGCGTGTTCTCGACGCCAAGGTTTCCTTCGATGGCAACGCCCTGTTCCGTCACGATGACATTATGGCGCTGCGCGATGAGACAGAGGAAGATGCCAAGGAAATCGAGGCGTCCAAATATGATCTCGCTTACGTTGCCCTTGATGGCGACATTGGATGCATGGTCAATGGCGCTGGCCTTGCCATGGCAACCATGGACATCATCAAGCTCTACGGGTCCGAGCCAGCCAACTTCCTAGATGTTGGCGGCGGTGCATCCAAGGAGAAGGTGACGGCTGCGTTCAAGATCATCACCTCTGATCCGAACGTGAAGGGCATCCTAGTCAACATCTTTGGTGGCATCATGCGCTGCGACGTAATCGCAGAAGGCGTTGTGGCTGCGGTCAAGGAAGTTGGTCTGCAAGTTCCACTCGTTGTGCGCCTGGAAGGCACCAACGTGGAGCTTGGCAAGAAGATCATCAACGAAAGCGGCTTGAACGTGATTGCTGCTGATGACCTCGACGACGCCGCCCAGAAAATCGTGAAAGCCGTGAAGGGGGGCGCATAATGTCCATCCTCGTCAATAAAGACACGAAAATCATCGTTCAGGGCCTGACCGGCAAAACCGGTTCTTTCCACACGGAACAGGCTCTTCAATACTATGGCACCCAGATGGTGGCCGGTGTTCACCCGAAAAAGGGTGGCGAAAGCTGGACCTCCAACCTTGATGCAGATGCCAAGCTGCCGATCTACGCTTCCGTTGGCGAAGCCAAGGAAGCAACGGGCGCTGATGCATCCGTGATCTACGTTCCGCCAGCAGGTGCCGGTGCGGCGATCATCGAAGCCATCGATGCGGAAATCCCGTTCATCTCCTGCATCACCGAAGGTATTCCGGTTGCCGACATGGTCAAGGTGAAGCGTCGGTTGGAAAAATCCAACTCTCGCCTGCTCGGCCCGAACTGCCCGGGCATCCTGACCCCTGAAGAGTGCAAGATCGGCATCATGCCGGGCTCCATCTTCAAGAAGGGCTCTGTTGGTGTGGTTTCCCGCTCCGGCACTCTGACCTATGAAGCTGTGTTCCAGACATCCAATGCTGGTCTTGGCCAGACAACGGCTGTGGGCATTGGCGGCGACCCGGTCAAGGGCACAGAGTTCATCGACGTTCTGGAAATGTTCCTGGCTGACGATGAAACTCAATCCATCATCATGATCGGTGAGATTGGTGGTTCGGCGGAAGAAGAAGCCGCCCAGTTCATCAAGGACGAAGCCAAAAAGGGCCGCAACAAGCCGATGGCTGGTTTCATTGCAGGTCGTACAGCGCCTCCAGGCCGCACCATGGGTCACGCAGGTGCCGTGATTTCCGGTGGCAAGGGCGGTGCTGAAGACAAGATTGCTGCGATGGAAGATGCCGGTATCAAGGTTTCTCCATCTCCGGCAAAGCTCGGCGAGACCCTTCTGGAAGTCCTGAAAGGCTAACAGTGGAAGAATTGCGTGGGTTGGTCGTAAACTATTTACGATTGACCCGCCTAGATGACAGGATACGAATGTGGCGCACTGATCCGCGCCACGTTCGGAATTGAGGGGGCCAGCGTCCCTCGGATGTCTGGTCTGAAAAGGAACCGGGTGTGGGCAAACCTCCTTTGCCCGCCGAAACATAAGGGCGGGGCAAACCTCCGCTAAAAAGACATGGCACGGCAGGAAGCGAACCAACAATTCGCACTGACGTCGTTGCTTTACGGCGCCAACGCAGCCTATATCGAAGAGCTTTATGCGAAGTACAAATCCGATCCGAACTCGGTCGATGCCGAGTGGCAGGATTTCTTTGCCGCTTTTCAAGATGAAAAGGACGCTGTGCTCAAGGAAGCACGTGGCGCTCCGTGGAAGCGCAAGGACTGGCCGATAGAGGCAAGCGGCGACCTCGTCAACGCGTTTGATGGCAATTGGGGCCCAATCGAACAGAAACTTGGCGACAAGCTGAAAAAGAAGGCCGCTGACAAGGGTGAGCCGGTCTCTGAAGCCGAAGTTCATCAGGCAACACGGGATTCCGTTCGCGCTCTCATGATGATCCGTGCGTACCGAATGCGCGGTCACTTGCATGCAGACCTTGATCCGCTCGGTCTTGCTGGCAAGGGTGATCATGAAGAGCTGCACCCGTCTTCTTATGGCTTTACGGAAGCTGATTGGGATCGCCGGATTTTCATCGATCACGTTCTCGGGCTGGAATACGCCACGATCCGGGAAATGCTTGATATCCTGAAGCGGACCTATTGCTCGACCCTTGGCGTCGAGTTCATGCATATTTCAGACCCGGCTGCGAAATCCTGGATCCAGCAGCGCATTGAGGGGCCGGACAAGCAGGTCGCCTTCACTGCACAGGGCAAAAAAGCCATCCTGAACAAGCTGATCGAGGCTGAAGGTTTCGAAAAGTTTTTGGATGTCAAATACACCGGCACCAAACGTTTTGGTCTTGATGGCGGCGAGGCGCTGATTCCTGCTCTGGAGCAGATCATCAAGCGCGGCGGTCAGATGGGGCTGAAGGACATTGTCCTTGGCATGGCACACCGTGGTCGCCTGAACGTTTTGACCCAAGTGATGGGCAAACCACACCGGGCTGTGTTCCACGAGTTCAAGGGCGGCTCCTATGCGCCGGACGACGTGGAAGGCTCTGGCGATGTGAAGTACCACCTCGGCGCGTCGTCTGACCGGATTTTTGACGACAACAAGGTTCACCTGTCTCTGACAGCCAACCCGTCTCACCTTGAAATCGTCAACCCGGTTGTGCTGGGTAAGTCCCGTGCAAAGCAGGATCAACTCTCTGCAAGAGACGGTCGTTTCATCGAAACAACGGAAGTGGATCGCTCAAACGTTCTGCCGTTGTTGCTCCATGGTGATGCGGCATTCGCTGGGCAGGGTGTTGTCGCCGAGTGTTTTGGGCTGTCCGCTCTACGCGGTCACCGCACCGGTGGCTCGATCCATGTGATCATCAACAACCAGATCGGCTTTACGACGAACCCGCGTTTCTCGCGCTCGTCTCCGTATCCGTCCGACATGGCGAAGGTGATCGAATCTCCGATCCTGCACGTCAATGCGGATGATCCGGAAGCTGTTGTCTTCGCGGCCAAAGTTGCGATTGAGTACCGCCAGACCTTTGGTCGTCCGGTGGTTATCGACATGATCTGTTATCGCCGCTTTGGTCACAACGAAGGTGATGAGCCAGCGTTCACCCAGCCGATCATGTATCGCAAGATCCGCAAGCATCAGACAACCCTCCAGCTCTACTCTGATCGCCTGCTCAAGGAAGGCGTCGTGTCGGCTGAAGAAGTCGATCAGATGAAAGCTGCGTGGCGGACGCATCTGGACGGCGAATTTGATTCCGGAGATGCGTTCAAGCCGAATAAGGCAGACTGGCTGGACGGTAAATGGTCTGGAATGAAGCGTGCCAAGGATGAAGATGATCCGCGTCGCGGTCAGACCGGTATTCCTATGGCTGAACTCAAGGAGCTGGGCCGCGCGCTGACGCATGTGCCGGAAGGCTTCAACATTCACCGCACAATCGCGCGTTTCATGAAGAACCGTGAACGCATGATTGAAACAGGTGAGGGCCTCGATTGGGCAACGGCAGAAGCGCTCGCTTTTGGCAGCCTGATGAAAGAGGGCCACCCGGTTCGCCTGTCCGGTCAGGACTGTGAACGTGGCACGTTCTCGCAGCGCCATTCCGTTCTGTACGATCAGGAAGATGAAAGCCGCTACATTCCTCTCAATCATGTGGGTGAGGGCGCAGAGCGCTACGAGGTGATTAACTCGATGCTCTCGGAAGAGGCGGTTCTGGGCTTTGAGTATGGGTATTCGCTGGCCGAACCAAACGCTCTGACCATGTGGGAAGCCCAGTTCGGTGACTTTGCCAACGGCGCTCAGGTTCTGTTTGACCAGTTCATCTCGTCCGGTGAACGCAAATGGCTGCGCATGTCAGGTCTCGTTTGTCTTCTGCCCCATGGCTATGAAGGCCAAGGGCCTGAACACTCTTCGGCACGTTTGGAGCGTTTCCTCCAGCTGTGCGCGGAAGACAACATGCAGGTCGCAAACTGTACGACGCCATCGAACTACTTCCACATTCTACGCCGTCAGCTGAAGCGGGATATCCGTAAGCCGCTGATCCTGATGACGCCGAAGTCACTGCTACGTCACAAGCGGGCTGTGTCCAAGCTATCCGAACTTGGTGAGGATTCCACTTTCCACCGTCTCCTGTGGGATGACGCGGAAATGGGAACATCTGAAACCAAATTGGTGGCCGACGACAAGATCCGCCGTGTAGTCCTATGTTCGGGCAAGGTCTACTTTGACCTACTGGAAGAGCGTGAAAAGCGCGGCATCGATGATGTCTATCTGATGCGTGTCGAGCAACTCTACCCGTTTCCTAAAAAAGCTCTGACTCATGAGCTGAACCGATTCCAGAACGCGACTGACATTGTTTGGTGTCAGGAAGAGCCGAAGAACATGGGCAGTTGGTTCTTTGCGGAGCCGTATATCGAGTGGGTGCTCGACCAGATCGCTCACAAGGTCAAACGTCCGCGTTACACCGGCCGTAATGCGATGGCCTCGACCGCGACCGGCTTGATGTCTGCGCACCAGGCGCAGCTCAAGGCGTTCCTGGACGACACATTTTCCGACTGATGATTGAATTGGGGGCAGAACCTGCCCCCAACCGTTTTTGGCCAAGGCTAAGTTTAAGAGAAGGCAACCATGGCAACCGAAATCCGCGTGCCCACTTTGGGTGAATCCGTATCCGAAGCCACCATTGCGCAATGGTTCAAGAAGCCGGGCGACGCGATTACCGCGGACGAACCGATTGTTGAGCTTGAAACCGACAAGGTCACCGTTGAAGTTCCAGCGCCTGCGTCTGGAACGCTTGAAAGCATTGTCGTGAACGAAGGCGACACCGTCGAAGTTGGCGCTCTGCTCGGCCAGATCGCAGATGGCGCTGGTGCAGCTACCGCTCCTGCTGCCGCGGCAGCTGCAGAAGCCCCGGCTGCTCCAGCAGCTGCCGCTGGCGGTAATGTTGTTGACGTTGTGACCCCGAGCGCTGGTGAATCTGTTACTGAGGCCGAAGTTGGCGAATGGAGCGTGAAGGTTGGTGACGTTGTCAAAGCCGATGACACGCTCGTTGAACTGGAAACCGACAAGGCTGCTCAGGAAGTTCCGGCCCCTGTTGCAGGCACGGTCGTGAAGATTGCCGCTGAAACCGGCGCAACTGTTGAGCCAGGCACTCTTCTTTGCCAAATCGATACGTCCGGTGCAGGCGCCTCAGCTGCTGCGGCTGCTGTCAGCGCTCCAGCTGCGGCCCCGGCTCCTGCTGCGTCCGGCACGTCCATGCCGCCAGCACCAAGCGCTGCCAAGATGATTGCCGAGAAGAACATCGCCGCTGATCAGGTTGTCGGGTCCGGCAAGCGCGGTCAGGTTCTCAAGGGCGACGTGATTGCAGCTGCTTCGGCTGGTATTAACGCACCAGCACCTGCCGCAACGGCTGTCCCGCGTGGTCCGGTTGCAGCGGACGATGAAGTGCGTGAAGAGCGCGTTCGCATGACCAAGCTGCGCCAAACCATCGCGCGCCGTCTGAAAGATGCTCAGAATTCCGCTGCCATGCTCACCACTTACAATGAAGTGGACATGGGCCCGGTCATGGAGCTGCGCAAGCAGTACAAGGACCTGTTTGAGAAGAAACACGGCGTCAAGCTCGGCTTCATGGGCTTCTTCACCAAGGCTGTCTGCCATGCGTTGAAGGAAATCCCGGCTGTGAACGCCGAGATCGACGGCACAGACATGATCTACAAGAACTTCTGCCACATTGGTGTTGCGGTTGGCACAGACAAGGGTCTTGTGGTTCCGGTCGTTCGCGATGCGGATCAGATGTCGATTGCAGAAGTTGAGCAGGAAATCGGGAACCTTGGCCGCAAGGCGCGGGACGGCAAGCTCGGTATGGCTGACATGACCGGCGGTACTTTCACCATCTCAAACGGTGGTGTCTACGGCTCGCTGATGTCCTCACCGATCCTGAACGCCCCGCAGTCCGGTATTCTGGGCATGCACAAGATTCAGGAACGCCCGATGGCTGTGAACGGTCAAGTTGTTATCCGCCCGATGATGTATCTGGCGCTTTCCTATGACCACCGGATTGTTGATGGCAAAGAAGCTGTGACCTTCCTTGTTCGCGTCAAGGAAAGCCTCGAAGATCCACAACGTCTGGTCCTCGACCTTTAAGGTCAGAATCACGCCAGTAGCGATATGGGAATCCAGATTGGATACCCTTTCGCTTTGGCGAAGGTCAGGTTTTGGATATCTCATGCTGTCATGAGATATCTGACTGATCGAAGAAGGAAAATGGCATGAGCATCGAGTTTCTGATCGCGGCCTTTATCGTCGTGCTGATACCTGGCACTGGCGTGGTCTATACGGTTGCGGTCGGGCTCGGTAAGGGGCGGCAGGCTTCTCTCGCCGCCGCTCTCGGCTGCACCTTCGGCATCGTGCCTGCCATTCTGGCGTCGCTGGTTGGCCTTTCGGCTCTTATGCATACCAGCGCGCTGGTGTTTCAGGCGGTGAAATATGCCGGGGTGGCCTATCTTCTTTATCTGGCTTGGCAAACCTTGCGTGACAGCGGCCCGATGGACCTGAAAGCCGACCGCGCCAGCGGGAAAAGCTTTTGGGGCATTGCCACATCCGGTGCCCTGATCAACGTTCTCAATCCAAAGCTGACCGTGTTCTTTCTGGCGTTTCTTCCTCAGTTCATCGTTCCGGGAAGCGGATCGGAAACCGCCCAGATGCTGGCGATGAGCGGAACATTTATGGCAATGACATTCGGTGTGTTTATCATCTACGGCCAGTTCGCGGCAGCTGTCGGAGACAAGGTGCTGCGCAGTGAGCGCGTCCTCAAATGGATGCGACGGTCCATTGCGGCAACCTTTGCAGGCTTTGGTGTTCGACTGGCCTTCAGCGAACGCTGATCAGGCCTCGATTTGAATTTGATATTCGCGGCCACCTGGCTGCAGGAAACGAGATAAAAAGGCAAAAGGGATCGAAAATGGCCCAATATGATCTTGTCGTCATTGGCACCGGCCCGGGCGGCTATGTATGTGCGATTAAGGCAGCGCAACTCGGCCTGAAGACGGCTGTAGTTGAAAAACGCGCCACACTCGGCGGCACCTGCCTGAACATTGGCTGTATCCCGTCCAAGGCCCTGCTGCATGCTTCTGAAATGTTCCATGAAGCCGGTCACGGCTTTGAAAAGCTGGGCATCAAGGTTTCCAAGCCGAAGCTCGATTTTGGCGCGATGATGCAGCACAAGACCGATGTAGTCGATGCCAATGTCAGCGGCGTCTCCTTCTTGATGAAAAAGAACAAGATCGACGTTCACACCGGCACCGGTAAAGTTCTGGGTCAGGGCAAAGTCGAAGTGACCGCTGAAGACGGGTCCACATCGACACTCGGCACCAAAAACATCGTGATTGCCACCGGCTCCGATGTGATGCCGCTGCCGGGCGTCGAAATAGACGAAAAACAAATCGTGTCCTCCACCGGCGCATTGGAACTGGAAAAGGTTCCGGGCAAAATGGTTGTCGTTGGCGGCGGTGTGATTGGCCTTGAGCTTGGCTCTGTTTACAGCCGTCTTGGATCAGAAGTCACCGTCGTGGAGTTCATGGATAAGATCCTTGGGCCGATGGATGGCGATGTTTCCAAGAACTTCAACCGCATCCTGAAAAAGCAGGGCATGAAGTTCAAACTCTCCTCCAAGGTCACCGGCGTTGAGAAAAAGGGCAAGGGCCTTGCCGTTTCTGTCGAACCTGCCAAGGGCGGGGACGCAGAAGTGATGGATGCAGATGTGGTGCTGGTCGCGATTGGTCGCCGTCCTTACACAGAAGGCCTCGGTCTTGAGGGTGCAGGGGTTGCGCTGGATGACCGTGGACGTGTTGCCATCGACGCGCATTTCAAGACTAATGTCGATGGCATCTACGCCATTGGCGATGTGGTCGTAGGCCCGATGCTGGCCCACAAGGCGGAAGACGAAGGCGTTGCCGTAGCCGAGCTTCTGGCCGGTCAAAAGCCGCATGTAAACTATGATGTCATCCCAGGCGTGGTCTACACCCAGCCGGAAGTTGCCTCTGTGGGCAAGACAGAAGAAGAGCTGAAGGCAGCTGGCGTCAATTACAAGGCGGGCAAATTCGCCTACACCGCAAATGGTCGCGCTCGTGCCATGAATGCGACCGACGGCTTTGCCAAGGTTCTGGCTGACGCTGAAACAGACCGTGTGCTCGGTGTTCACATCATCGGCTTTGGCGCTGGTGAAATGATCCACGAAGCCGCTGTCCTGATGGAATTCGGCGGCTCGTCCGAAGATCTCGGCCGCACTTGCCACGCGCACCCGACCATGTCGGAAGCTGTTAAAGAAGCCGCCATGGCCGTCTTTGCCAAGCCGATCCATTCCTGAGTTTTTCAGGACGTTTATGAAGTTTCTAAACCCGGGGCTCCGCTCCGGGTTTTTTGGTTGTTTTTGAGGGCTCCCCACAGCGTCGTCCCGGTAGGGCTCGGAAATTTCCCCTTGTTCAGGCGTCATCCCCGACTTGATCGGGGATCCATTGAATTCCAGAGCACAAGGAAGGGAGCAACGAGCTCTCTGCCTCATAGCAAACCCGGCGCCATGGTGCCAAACTGAGTGGCATATTGGGTCCCCGATCAAGTCGGGGATAACGCTGGGTGCGAGAGAGGGTTTCTCTGAAGTACATGACGCCAACCAGCACCTTTTCGGGTCCCTCAACCGACGAGTTCAACCCGTCTGCGGTCATCACCGGACTTGATCCGGTGATCCATTCCGTGATTCAGCCAACTCCTTGTCTAGTCGATAGAATTCGCTATGGATCCCACGGTCAAGCCGTGGGATGACCCATGGAGGATCGGTCAACGCTTCAGTGTGATTAGGCTCCCTTAATGCTCCCCCTTGCACAGCCGGTGATCGCCGAACGCCTTCAAGACATTGCAGTCGGCGATGGCGTGGGTGCCGGTGCAACTTTGGGTGATGCGCAGGAGTTCGGCCTCAAGACGTTGTAGCTGGGCGATGCGCGTGCGGATGTTTTGAAGCTGCTCGCTGGCAATACGGTCCGCGTCAGCGCAAGGGGCGTCTGGGTGGCTGCTCAGGTCTAAAAGTTCACGGATAGCCATCATCGGCAGACCAAGGTCGCGGCCATGGCGGATGAAGGTCAGGCGCTCCAGATCCCGTTCCGTGTAGCGGCGCTGGTTGCCTTCGGTGCGGATCGGCTCCTCGATCAAGCCTTCTTTCTCGTAATAGCGGATGGTCGGCACTTTCACGCCGGTGCGCCGGGAAAGGTCTCCGATTGAAAAATCCATTTTTCTCACTTTAGCTCTTGAACCTATAGTCGCTATAGCAACTACAAGATGGGACAGTCGAAATTGAACCACAAGACTGGAGCCCGAAATGGGAGCAAGTTGCGGACACAATCACAACGCCAGCTTTGACGGCGTGTCTGCCGATTACCGCCGCCGCCTTTGGCTGGTGATCTTTCTTAATGCCGCGATGTTCGTTGTCGAAATGATCGCAGGCAAGGCCGCTGGATCACAGGCGCTGCAGGCCGATGCGCTGGATTTTTTTGGCGATGCGGTCACTTACGGCATTTCCCTGGCGGTGATCGGGGCAAGCTTGAAGGTGCGGGCAACAGCGGCGCTCGCCAAAGGGGTCAGTTTGTTGCTGATGGGGCTTTGGGTCGCCAGTTCAACAATCTATCAGGTGCTGGTGCTGGGTGTTCCGCAGGCGGGCGTAATGGGCGTGATCGGCTTTCTTGCGCTGGCCGTCAATGTCGCCAGCGTGCTCATTCTGGTGCGCTACAAGGAGGGCGACGCGAATGTGCGGTCTGTCTGGCTGTGTTCACGCAATGACGCCATCGGCAATGTCGCTGTCATGCTGGCAGCGCTTGGCGTCTGGGGCACGACGACAGCCTGGCCGGATTTGATAGTGGCCGGTCTGATGTCAGCTTTGTTCTTGCAATCCGCCAGCCAGATCCTTGTGCATGGCTATCGCGAATTTCGAAGCGGCGGGGAAGGCGAAGAGAGTCACGACCATGCCGATCACCAAGGTCATTCGCGATTGTGAGTAGTCGGATCACGCAACCAGTTCTGACCCGAGTTCAACCAAGGTTATTTCCGGCGGAACACCGAAGCGGACCGGGACGATAGAGCAGCCGAGACCTCCTGAGACAATAAGATGTCTTGGCTCGCTTTCGATGCCAAGATGGCGAGCGATGCGGGTCCCTTCGCGGTCGATGATGTGGCCATAGCATCGGTGCTTGCCAAGCGGCGTTGGTTTCACCGGGCGATAGCCGAAAAAATTGACCTGACCACCATGGGTGTGGCCGCTTACTGTCAGGCTAACCCGCTCGGGCACTTCACGAAAAATGCGCGGCTCATGCGCCATTAACAGGATGGGGCCGTCATCCGTCACTTGCGCCAAAGTGCCCGGAAGATCATCCAGCCCGCGCCAGCTTTTGCGTTTCGCGCGCCTGCTCGGATAAAGGGCTAATTGATCATCCAATCCGGCAAGCCAGAAGGAATGGCCGTCCTTGCTGAGGCGGGTTGCTCTATTCTGGTAGAGCGGGATACCGGCATTGATCAAAGCTTGGCCGTATTTGGTGGGGCCATACCCTGTTAGTTGGGCATCCTTGTCGTCCCACCAGTCGTGATTGCCGAGCACGGCATGAACGCCGAGCGGGGCGCGGAGGTCGCCAAAGATGTCCGCCCAAGCCTGCGGCTCTATCGGTTCATACTGCCATTTGTGACTGGCAACATAATCCCCGAGCATCAGGATGATGTCTGGTCCCAATGCATTGGTTTGAGAGACAATCGAGCGAACCCTGTCGAGGCCCATCCATGGGTCGCAAATGTGAGGATCGGTGATCAAGGCAGCGCGGACAGTTAGCCCTTTGGGCCATCGCGGTGGGGTGAGGGCGTGGCGTTTTATATTGAGCCGGAAGGGCTCAATGCCGACGGCATAGGCCGGGGCGCTCAAAGCGCCAAGCGCAGCAAGACCCATTCCTTTTAAAATTGTGCGTCGTGTAAACATCGGTTTTGCCCCTTCTCAATCCAGAAGATGCTAAGGAGGCAATTCGGCGGGCGCATGATGCGGTTGGGGTAAGATGACGGCAATTCTCGGAAAGTCATGCCACATTTGAAGAGGTATACAGGTGAAAGAAAACCCGCCACACGGCGGGTCTTGAAGTCGGGGTCGATTGCCTACCGATTTTATTTGCTATCTTCCGGTTTTTCCGCTGGCAGCACTTTCAACTTCTTCAGCGCTTCATCGCTCAGATCGTTGGTTGCGATGGATACATCTCCATCGGGTTCCATTGGAACATCAGCAACAGTCATCTTTTCTGATTTTGCTGAATTCCAAGGGCATGCCATTGCCGGTGCTGTCGCAAACGCGATTACAGCAATCGCGGCAAGAGACTTCGAGACCACGCGCATTTCCGCCTCCTCTATCAAGGGCACCTTAAGGGCAACAGTGCAAATCCTACGGGAAATCGGCAGGCTGGCAAGGGAATTCGGACCCGGTGCTTATAGTTTGGCCCGGGTCAGAGTGTAAGATTCTTCAGACTGCGGCAGGTTTGGGTCATGCGGTACTTCAATAAGCCGAACGTCTAGATACCCCTGAAAGTTTCGCACAAACAGCACTTTGGCTGTGAGAAATCCCATAAGATCAGAGCGCAAACCGCCATAGTCGCGCAGCTCTGCTTTGTTCCACCCCCATTTGCAATCACGAGGGATGCATTTTGTGAAAGCGCGCATGCGGGCTTGCACAGTGTCGTCCACGCACTTGGTCTCTATTTCGATCCGGGAAATTTGCTTGGCTTTGGCATTCTCGTTGATCCAGATACCGTCTTCCGGCAACGGGCAGTAAATACGGCCCTCCGCCTTGGCCGGGGCCATCAGGAAAAACAAAAGAACTGCAAAAAGAAATACACGCATTTTGGATCGCCTCTGGGGCATTGCCCTTGTCACCATGGAGGCGGACAGTTTACGCAAGCTTAATTAGCCCGCCAATTCCAATTGCAGCCCAGAGTATATCATGCCGGAACAATCTGTTGAGATCCCCCGCCTTGAAGGCGCGCGCCTGACCTTAAGAGCACCAACAGCCTCTGATTTCCTAGCCTACCAATCCTTTTTCGCAGATGGCGAGGCCTCTCATTTTTATGGCGGTCCGATGGGGGATGGACAGGCTTGGCGCGTGCTGGCGGCGCAGATCGGTCACTGGCACTTACGCGGGTATGGGGTATGGGCCATTGAAGACAAGGAAACGCAAACGTGCGTTGGGGCCTGCGGTTTTGCATGGCCCGAAGGCTGGCCACGACGCGAGCTGACATGGTGGTTGTTGCCGGAGGCCCGAGGCAAGGGACTGGCAGTCGAGGCGTCCCGGTTGGCGATCCGTCATGCTTATGACGTTTATCGCTGGGACCTCGTGGAAACACACATGAATGATAAAAATAAAGCTGCGCGGGCACTGGTTCTACGCCTTGGGGGAGAACGCATGGCCCGCGAAAGATTTCCGGATGGTCTCACCCGGAACGTATATCGTCTTCCAAATGGGGAGGCGCGATATTAGCGCTTCTTGCCTGCAATTAGGCCTTCGCGTTGGGCGAGCTTGCGTGCAGCCTTGCGGGCGCGACGGACAGCTTCAGCCTTTTCACGGGCACGTTTTTCGGACGGCTTTTCGTAATTCCGACGCGACTTCATTTCGCGCAGGACGCCTTCCCGCTGCAATTTCTTCTTCAGTACACGAATAGCTTGTTCGACGTTGTTGTCGCGGACGAGGACTTGCAAGTTATCTCCTGACATTTGCCGGTGCGAACAACTGACTGGCAGGCACCGTTGATTGCGGCCGAGAATCCCGACCGTGAATTGGGGTCGCAAGATAGCAGCTTTTCTCAAAAATGCACCCCATTTTTCGCGGTAAATCGCTGCGAAGTACACTTTTTTGGCGGCCAGAAAGGCTCATGAGCCGGATCTGGGGTGTGAGCGGTCGTATGCGGCCAAAAGGGAGGCGCTGTCGATCTGGGTATAAATCTGCGTGCTGGACAGGCTGGCATGGCCCATCAGCTCCTGAATTGTGCGGAGGTCGCCGCCGCCTGCCAGAAGATGGGTGGCAAACGAATGTCGCAGAGCATGGGGCGTGGCGCTGGCCGGTAGGCCTAATGCAGAGCGCATTTTTTCCATTGCCTTTTGAATAAGGCGTGGGTTGAGGGCTCCGCCCCGCGCACCCAGAAACAGCGGCCCGTTTGCTGTAATCGGGTAAGGGCACTGGGCGATATACGTCTCAATTGCCTGAGTCACGACCGGCAACATTGGAACGAGCCGCTCTTTTCCGCCTTTTCCTGTGATGCGCATGGTGCGGGCATCGCCTTTGGGAGCGGTCCGGCCCGTCAATGACAAGGCTTCGGAAATGCGAAGACCACAGCCATATAAAAGCGTGAGCACCGCCATGTTTCGAGTTTCGATCCAGGTTTCGCTTTCAAGGCCAAGGTCACCGGAAACAATTTCCTCAGCATCCGGAACGGTTAGCGGCTTTGGAAGAGATTGCGCGATTCGCGGCGGCCTGACTGCGCCGATGGCAGCGGCATTGAGCTCTCCGCGTTTTTCAAGAAACCGAAGAAAAGACCGAACCCCGGAGAGGCCTCTTGCCAAGGATCGACTGCCTGCCTTGTCGGCCTGACGGCGTTTTGCCAAGAAACTGCGATAGTCGGCCGGGCGAAGCTCACCCAAATCCTTGACGCAGGGCGCACCGCCCAGGTGCCCAGTTAGAAAACGGAGAAACTGCCTGACATCTCGTTCATAGGACACAAGCGTTTTGTCGGCCAAGCGACGTTCATCTGCAAGATGATCCAGCCAAGCCCCCAGCGCGGTGTTGAGGTCCGGCTGGGCGTGTATGCGAAATGAATCAGTGTCCGTTGAAGTCATCAGGCGATTCTACACCGCGAAGACCACCGGGACGTTAACAATGGCAGCAATGCTGAGGTGGAAAGAAAAAAGCGCCGACAAATTGCCGGCGCTGCAAGTGGTGTTCGGCGAAACGTCTATCAGAGAATGCTCTGACCCGTCTTGGCCCAATCTGCAAGGAAAGCCTCAAGGCCTTTGTCCGTGAGCGGGTGTTTCACCAACGCTTTCAAGGTTGCTGGCGGCACGGTCGCAACATCAGCACCGATGAGCGCACAGTCTTTGACATGATTCGCGGTCCGGATGGACGCAGCGAGGATCTGCGTTTCGAAGCCGTAATTGTCATAGATATCACGGATTTCCTGAATCAGCTCCAGACCATCAAGGTTGATGTCGTCGAGGCGGCCAATAAATGGTGAGATGTAGGTTGCACCTGCCTTGGCGGCGAGAAGCGCCTGATTGGCGGAAAAACAAAGAGTAACGTTTGTCTTGGTGCCTTCGTCCGTCAGCTGCTTACACGCCTTCAGGCCATCAAATGTCAGCGGGAGCTTGATCACGACATTGTCGGCAATCTTTTTCAGCTCATGGGCTTCCTTGATCATCGTTTCAAAGTCGGTCGCGGCCACTTCTGCGGACACATCGCCATCGGTGATCTCACAGATTTCAGCGATGACCTCCTTGAATTGACGGCCAGACTTGGCGATCAGTGACGGATTGGTTGTCACGCCGTCCAGAAGACCGGTAGAAGCCAATTCCTTGATTTCGGCGGTGTCGGCTGTATCGACAAAAAATTTCATGAGGTGCACTCCCTTGAGCCAAGGCTCGTCGCTGGTGCCGGAGTGAACGATCCGGCATTAATTCATGCTTCGGCGCCTCTTTACCTTAGGATGGGCGCAAGCTGAACCCCGATTCGATAATTTGACCGGACCACGCCCTGCGATTGGGCAAGCCAGCCAGGTGAAACGTGCTGTTTGACGATTTGGAAGATGACACAGAGACAATTGCCAGTGTGCTGGTGCCAGTCGCAGTACCAACAGCTTATACCTACCGCGTGCCGAAAGGGGCACATGTGTGTCCGGGCACAATCGTCAAGGTTCCGCTTGGCCCCAGAGAGGTGATCGGAGCGGTTTGGGATGTGACGCCGGATGCCGGGATCAATCCGAAAAAGCTGAAGGAAATTAGCCGTATTTTTGAGGAGACCAGACCTCTGGATGCGGAGCTTCGCCAGTTCATCGATTGGGTCGCCAATTGGACATTGGCACCACCGGGAATGGTTTTGCGTATGGTGCTTCGATCCGAAGAGGCATTGGAACCGGAAACGCCGATTGCCGGTGTGCGGCGTTTGGCGGGAATGGAGCCAGACCGAAAAACGCCCGCCCGTGCCCGCGTTCTGGAAACGATGGAAGACGGTTTTGCCTGGACAAAGAGCGGTCTTTCGCACGCAGCAGGCGTGAGCGTTTCCGTCATTGATGGGTTGCTGAAGCAGGGCGTTTTGGAAGTTGTTGAAATGCCAGCCGCACCGCCACTGCCCAAACCGGACATTGACTATGCACGCGTTGATCTAACCGAAACTCAGAAAAAAGCAGCTGACGGGATTCGGGCAGCTTTCGAAAAGGGTGCGAGCGTTAGCCTCATCGATGGGGTCACGGGCTCTGGAAAAACAGAAGTCTATTTCGAGGCGATTGCCGAGGCCCTGAAGCGCGGCAAGCAAGCTTTGATTCTGGTGCCGGAAATCGCGCTGACCGAACAGTTTCTAAGGAGATTCGAGCAACGATTCGGTGTTTATCCCGCCGAATGGCATTCGGAAATCACCCCAAAAAAGCGAGCGCGGGTGTGGCGCGGCGTGGCAAGTGGCGATGTCCGGGTCGTTATTGGAGCCCGCTCTGCGCTCTTCCTGCCATTTCTTGAGCTTGGGTTGATCGTGGTTGATGAAGAGCATGATACGGCCTTCAAGCAGGATGATCGGGTGCCATACAGCGCGCGAGACATGGCGGTCGTGCGCGGTCATATATCCAAGTTCCCTGTGGTTCTGGCATCTGCAACACCCTCGGTTGAAAGTCGGGTGAATGCCGAGCAGGGGCGCTACAATCGGTTCATTCTGCCTGATCGTGCATCAGGCGCGGCCCTCCCGGACCTTCAGGCGGTTGATATGCGCGCCGAAGGGCCTGAACGCGGACGGTGGATCGCGCCGCCACTGCTCAATGCTATTCGCTCCGCCTTTGCAGACGGCGCACAATCACTTTTGTTCTTGAATCGGCGTGGATATGCGCCGCTGACCCTGTGCCGAAAATGCGGCCACCGATTCCAGTGCCCACATTGCAGTGCGTGGCTGGTGGAGCATCGCTTCCAGAAGCGGCTTAACTGTCATCACTGCGGCCATTCCGAATCTGTTCCAGAGGCCTGTCCGTCGTGCTCATCCACCGATTCGCTGGTCGCTTGTGGACCGGGTGTGGAAAGAATTGCTGAAGAAGTCTCAGGCCTGTTTCCCGAAGCGCGCACTTTGGTGCTCTCCTCCGATATTCAAGGTGGACCAGATCGCCTTCGCCGTGAAATGAAGGTTGTTGAGGAAGGTGGGGCGGACATTGTTATTGGCACGCAGCTGGTGGCAAAGGGGCACAATTTCCCCAAAATGCGACTTGTTGGTGTGATTGATGCGGATCTCGGCCTTGCTCACGGAGATCCCCGAGCAGCTGAAAAAACCTTTCAACTGCTGGCGCAGGTGACGGGCCGGGCCGGGCGGGTTACCGGTGATGGCGCAGGTTTCTTGCAAACCTACGCGCCAGATCATCCGGTTATTAAGGCGCTTTTGTCGTCTGATCGTGATGCCTTTTATAATGCAGAGATTGAGGCCCGGCAGGCAACAGGCTTACCGCCATTTGGCAGGTTGGCAGCGTTGGTGATTTCTGGACCGGACAAGGCTTTCACGGAAGGCTATTCACGCGCCATATTAAGAACGGCTCCAATGCACGAGGCAATTACCATACTTGGGCCAGCAGAGGCAGCGTTGGCTATGGTGCGCGGTCGTCACCGCTACAGACTGCTGGCGCTTGCGCCTCGCCAGATTGACTTACAAGGCTACATCCGCGCGTGGCTTTCCGAAGCGCCGAAACCTGTAAAAGGCTTGCGCGTCCAGATCGACATCGATCCGCAACATTTCATGTAGTAGTCTTGGCTCATTTGGTTGAGGTTTGTTGGGCAAATGCCTAATGACACGGCTGGAGCAGTCTATGACTTACATTCAAGGATTCTTGGCACCGGTAAAGACGGCAAAAAAAGCGGGCTATAAAGATATTGCCGAAAAGTCTTGGGCGCTTTTCAAGGAGTATGGTGCGGTAAGTTCCTGCGAGGGATGGGGTGACACTGTGCCCGATGGCGAAGTGACGTCTTTCCCAATGGCTGTCAAAAAGGAACCGGACGAAACGGTCGTGTTTTCTTGGATTGTCTGGCCAGACAAACAAACCGCAGATGCTGCGATGGCAAAAATGCAGGATGACCCACGCTGGGGCGAAATCATGCCCAATGCTGACGAGATATTTAGCCTAAAGCGGATGATGTTCGGCGGCTTTGAGCCCATTCTCGATCAAACCGCATAAGGTGCCATCCGAAAGGAAGCAGAATAAATATCAGGGTTAGACGAAAGAGTCCCAAGCGCTGATAAAATTGCCGATTTTGGGGCATTTTATGCAGCTGAAGCCCAAAAAACGCCAAAAATCGGGGTCTGCGGCCATTTGGTGAAGTTGCACACTTGAAAACCCTGTGCTAATGGAAGCGCGGCTTTGGGGGAACGGTTTATCCGTCATACCTTCTGACCCTGAAATCATTCATTTTTTCAATGCCTTGCGGACACTTGCTGTTTTGCGGGCCTGAAAAACGTCAGAGAGCTCGGACCTGGTGACTGACAACGTATCTCTCGTATCCGGCGTGGCACAACGATATGCATCCGCCCTCCTCGAACTAGCCGAGGAAAAAGGTGTGACTGCCGACGTGGAGCGGGATCTTCGCAAAGTTGAGGGCTTCCTCAATGAAAGCACAGATCTCGACCGTCTCGTTAAAAGCCCTGCCTTTAGTGTGGAAGAGCAGCTTGCTGCGCTTGTTGCACTTCTCGACAAGGCAGGCATTTCTGGCCTCGCCGCTAATTTTGTGAAGCTGACCGCCAAAAACCGGCGTCTCTTCGTTCTTCCCGGCATGATCAAGGCCTTCAAGGCTCAGCTGGCGGAAAAGCGCGGTGAAGAAACCGCTGAGGTCGTCTCGGCCGCTCCGCTATCTGATGAGCATGTCGCAGCCCTCAAGGAGGCTCTGGCTGCCTCCCGTGGGAAATCAGTAAATGTTGCAGCGTCGGTCGATCCTGCTCTGATCGGTGGCCTCGTGGTCAAGGTCGGTTCCCGCATGATCGACACGTCGTTGCGTACAAAACTCAATTCACTCAAGTTCGCGATGAAAGAGGTCGGCTGATGGATATTCGGGCCGCGGAAATTTCCGCCATCCTCAAGGACCAGATCAAGAACTTCGGCCAGGAAGCCGAAGTTTCTGAGGTCGGTCAGGTGCTTTCGGTCGGTGACGGTATCGCCCGTGTTTATGGTCTGGACAATGTTCAGGCTGGTGAAATGGTCGAATTCCCGGGCAGTATCCGGGGTATGGCCTTGAACCTTGAAGAAGACAACGTCGGGGTTGTTATCTTCGGTTCTGACCGTGACATTAAAGAAGGCGACACAGTCAAGCGGACTGGCGCCATCGTGGAAGTCCCGGTTGGTAAGGGGCTTTTGGGCCGCGTTGTCGATCCGCTCGGCAATCCGCTTGATGGCAAGGGTCCGATCAAGGACGCTGAGATGCGCCGCGTGGACGTTAAGGCGCCTGGCATTTTGCCGCGTAAGTCCGTGCATGAGCCGATGTCCACTGGTCTCAAGGCAATTGACGCCCTGATCCCGGTTGGTCGTGGTCAGCGTGAGCTTGTCATTGGTGACCGTCAGACCGGTAAAACCGCGATCATTCTTGACACATTCCTGAACCAGAAGCCGCTGCATGCGAGCAACGACGAAGGCAACAAGCTGTACTGCATCTATGTTGCTGTCGGTCAGAAGCGCTCCACAGTTGCTCAGTTCGTGAAGGTTCTGGAAGACAACGGCGCTCTGGATTACTCCATCGTGATCGCTGCGACCGCTTCTGATGCGGCACCGCTTCAGTATCTTGCACCGTTCTCCGGTTGCGCGATGGGTGAGTTCTTCCGTGACAACGGCATGCATGCCGTGATCGGTTACGATGACCTGTCAAAGCAAGCTGTTGCTTATCGCCAGATGTCTCTGCTTCTGCGCCGTCCGCCAGGACGTGAAGCTTTCCCGGGTGACGTTTTCTACCTGCACTCCCGTCTGCTCGAGCGTTCTGCGAAGCTGAATGAAGATCATGGTGCCGGTTCTCTGACTGCACTTCCGGTCATTGAAACTCAGGGTAACGACGTGTCGGCCTTTATTCCGACCAACGTGATCTCCATCACCGATGGGCAGATCTTCCTTGAGACCGACCTGTTCTATCAGGGTATCCGTCCGGCTGTTAACGTCGGTCTGTCGGTGTCCCGCGTGGGTTCTTCCGCTCAGATTAAAGCGATGAAGCAGGTTGCTGGTCCGGTTAAGGGTGAATTGGCGCAGTACCGCGAAATGGCGGCTTTTGCTCAGTTCGGTTCTGATCTTGATGCCACAACTCAGAAGCTTCTGAACCGGGGTGCGCGCCTGACTGAACTGCTCAAGCAGCCTCAGTTCTCGCCACTGAAAACCCAGGAACAGGTTTGCGTCATCTATGCTGGCGTGAACGGCTATCTGGATAACCTGCCGGTTGAGCGCGTTGGTGAGTTCGAAGAAGGCCTGCTGCTTTTCCTTCGTGGAGAACATGCAGAACTTCTGGACGCCATCTGGGACAAGAAAGCCCTTGATGACGACCTGACCGGCAAGCTGAAAGCTGCGCTGGACCAGTTCTCAAAGAACTTCGCCTAAGACCTGAGTCGGGATAAGGAGCAGGGGCGGCCATGCCGAGCCTGAAGGACCTAAGAAACCGTATCGCTTCTGTAAAAGCGACGCAGAAAATCACCAAGGCCATGCAAATGGTGGCCGCGGCTAAACTGCGTCGTGCACAGGAAGCTGCGGAGGCCGCCCGACCCTATGCGGAACGCATGGGAGAGGTGCTGGCCAATCTAGCTGTGGCCTTTGAGGGCCGCGACGATGCGCCGAAGCTGATGGCTGGTAGTGGCAAGGACGATGTGCATCTGCTCGTCGTTGCCACAGCCGAACGTGGCCTGTGCGGCGGCTTCAACTCAAACATTGCCAAGCTCGCTCGCGAAAAGGCCCGTAGCCTGATCGCTGAAGGCAAGACGGTGAAAATTCTGTGTGTCGGCAAAAAGGGGTTTGACTCCCTGAAGCGCGATCTCGGAAGCCACGTCATCAAGACCATCGAAATGCGCGACGTGAAAAACGTCGGCTTCGGTAACGCTGATGAAATCGGCCGGGAAGTGCTTTCCATGTTCGATGCCGGTGAGTTCGACGTCTGTACGTTGTTCTACTCCGAATTCAGATCTGTGATCAGCCAAGTGCCAACCGCTCAGCAGCTCATTCCGGCAAGCTTCGAAGCTTCCGAGGGTGATGCAGAGACCGGTGCAGCCGCGATTTACGAGTACGAGCCGGATGAAGCAGAAATTCTGGCGGACTTGTTGCCTCGCAACATTTCCATTCAGATCTTCCGGGCGCTTCTTGAAAATGCAGCTTCTGAGCAAGGCGCACGTATGTCCGCAATGGACAATGCGACCCGCAATGCTGGCGAGATGATCGACAAACTGACGATCAGCTATAACCGCCAGCGTCAGGCTCAGATCACGACAGAATTGATTGAAATTATCGCAGGCGCGGAAGCGCTCTGACGTATCGAGACAAGGATAGGGATATGGCTGACAAGAATGTCGGAAGGGTGACCCAGGTCATCGGCGCCGTTGTCGACGTCAAGTTCGATGACCACCTGCCGCTGATCCTGAACGCTCTTGAAGTGGACAATCAGGGCACGCGCCTGGTTCTCGAGGTTGCGCAGCACCTCGGTGAGAACACCGTTCGTACCATCGCAATGGACGCAACCGAAGGCTTGGTGCGCGGACAGGAAGTTGTCGACACGGGCGCTCCAATTTCCGTGCCTGTTGGCGTAGGCACGCTGGGCCGCATCATGAACGTGATTGGTGAGCCGGTTGATGAAGCTGGCGAAATCAAGCACGACGACAAGCGCGGAATTCACCAGGACGCTCCCGAGTTCATCGAACAGTCCACGGAAGCTGAAATCCTTGTAACGGGCATCAAGGTCGTCGACCTTCTCGCACCGTACGCAAAGGGTGGTAAAATCGGCCTGTTCGGCGGCGCAGGCGTTGGCAAGACAGTTTTGATCATGGAACTGATCAACAACATTGCTAAGGCGCACGGTGGTTACTCCGTATTCGCTGGTGTGGGCGAGCGGACCCGTGAAGGAAACGACCTTTACTGGGAGATGATCGAATCCGGCGTGAACAAGGAAGGCGGCGGAGAAGGTTCCAAAGCTGCACTCGTTTACGGTCAGATGAACGAACCTCCCGGAGCCCGCGCTCGTGTGGCACTGACTGGTCTGACAATCGCGGAAGACTTCCGTGACCAGGGTCAGGACGTTCTGTTCTTCGTGGACAACATCTTCCGCTTTACGCAGGCTGGTTCCGAAGTGTCCGCACTTCTCGGCCGTATTCCTTCTGCTGTGGGCTATCAGCCGACACTGGCAACCGACATGGGCGCCATGCAGGAGCGTATTACGACGACACACAAGGGTTCCATCACGTCTGTTCAGGCCGTTTACGTGCCTGCCGATGACTTGACCGACCCGGCGCCTGCTTCCACCTTCGCTCACTTGGACGCGACCACGGTTCTGAACCGCTCGATCGCTGAAAAAGGCATCTACCCGGCGGTGGATCCGCTGGACTCCACGTCCCGTATGCTCAGCGCCAACATCATTGGTGAAGAACACTACGAAACCGCACGTGCGGTTCAGGTGACACTGCAGCGCTACAAGGCTCTTCAAGACATCATCGCCATTCTCGGGATGGACGAGCTGTCTGAAGAAGACAAGCTGACAGTTGCGCGTGCTCGTAAGATCGAGCGCTTCTTGTCCCAGCCGTTCTTCGTTGCTGAAGTCTTCACCGGTTCTCCGGGCAAGCTCGTTGCTCTGGAAGACACCATCAAGGGCTTCAAGGGTCTCGTCAACGGCGAATACGACCACCTTCCGGAAGCGGCGTTCTACATGGTTGGTTCCATGGACGAAGCCATCGAGAAGGCACAGAAGCTGGCTGCAGAAGCCGCTTAATCCATCAGGACCTCCGGCGCGGAAAACGCGCCGGATCTCCAGTTAGAAGGGTCCTATCAATGGGTTCTTCGTGTATTCGACTGATAGGAAAGACGCCAAATGGCCGATACATTTCAGTTTGAACTGGTCTCACCGGAGCATCTCTTGCTGTCCGAAGAGGTTCTTGAGGTAGTTGTACCGGGAACCGATGGCGAATTTGGCGTTCTGAAGCACCACAGCCCGTTCATGTCCACGATCAAGCCGGGCATCCTGAAAGTCCGTAAGGACGGGAACGCTTGGGTTGAATACTTCGTGCGTGGTGGGTTCGCGGATGCAGGCCCAAATGGGCTGACTGTTTTGGCAGAACGCGCAACACCGGTTTCAGAGATCAGTGCGGACGATCTGAACCAACAGATTAAGAATGCTGAAGAAGATGTTGCGGACGCTAAGGACGACGAAACCCGTCAAAAAGCTTCCATGCACCTGTCTCAGTTAAAGGATGTGGCAGAGGCTTTTAAAGCCGCCTGATTCAAAGATCTAAACTTTTCTGTATTTGAAGAACGCGGCTCCTACCAGGCCGCGTTTTTTGCATTCTAAGCCTGGGTATTTGGTTCGTTCGGCAAAAGCGTGGACTACGGCTGCGATGCCACAAGAAACAATAAACCCGGCCAAAAGGGCCGGGTTAGAAGTTTGCATGTTGTACCATGCAGGTATGCTTTTATTTTCAAGCAGCTTATGACTCTTGTGCCGGGGCCCTTAGGCAGCGCGGCGGAAAGTCATCGGCGCGCCACCGGAACGGCTGCGGCGACGCTCCTCTGGCGGGATGTACACGATCGAGCTGTGCTCTTCGCAATAAGACACGCCAGCCTCTACACGGTTAGAGCATGGGAATGTGTAATTGCCAGCATCACCTTCTGCCCACTTGCAGCAGCCAGGACGCGGAAGGCTCAAGCTATCCATTGTCGATTTCCTCTTCCTCAAGACGCAAACAGAAAACGCTCGAGCATCCTTTTGGGAGGAAAGGATCCGAACAGCTTTCGGTCAAATATGGATGTTGCGATTTGTCGTCACGGTGATGCCACTGTCGTGACTGCCCTTCAGCAAACGCTGGAGGTTAGATAAAGGCGTTGTCATAAAAATGCAATAGTCCGAAACGAATAAGTGCCCTGCGTTGGCCGCATATCGAATGGTATTATTAAGTATATGTTTACTGCTTGCCGAATACACAATGTGAATCTTGAACGAGCTCGCCGGATTACTCTGGCAGAATTCCACCTGCGGCTAAAAGTGCTTCTGGTGTATCAAGATCAATCCGCGCAGACGAACCAATTTCAACTTCGTGAACAGTATCAATGTGTTCTGCAATCAAATGCCGCGCGCCGATATCACCGGTTAGCTTTTTCAGGTCATCGAAAAAGCGCTTGTGCCAAAGTACGGGGTTACCGCGTTTTCCATTAGCTGTCGCTACAACAATCTGTTGGCCACTTTTCTGAAAGGCACTGCGCATCTCGTTAAGGTGATCTTCGGAGATGTTCGGCATATCCCCGAGAAGGATAATGATACCATCCAAATCATCTGAAAGCGCAGTGACACCGGTTTTGATCGAAGAGGCCATCCCGTCGGAAAAATGCGGGTTGTGCGCCAGCTGAACCGGCGTATTTCCAACCAGATCGGCAACATCCTCACGCATATGGCCGGTCACGACTACGATCTCGTCGAATTTGGCAGCCTGTGCGGCATCGAGCACATGCGTCAAGACTGGTTTTCCATCTAGATGAACTAGGAGCTTGTTGGCCGCTCCCATACGGCTCGACTTACCCGCAGCTAAGACCACTGCGCCGATGCGTGGGGCGACCAACGGGAGGGCGGGTTCGCGTGGCTGGGGCCGACTTTCAATCTCCATCAACAGGCCGCCGACACCCATTTGGGTGATGTCATCGGAAGCAACAGGTATCTTCGCAAGGACGCGGTCCAGTATCCAGTCGAACCCGTTTTCCTTAGGGCTGCGTGCACAGCCCGGCGCACCAATGACAGAAACATCATCAAGGTCGGCAAGGAGAAGCAGGTTGCCGGGATCCACTGGCATACCAAAATGAAGGATGCGACCACCGGCGTGCTCGATCGCTGTTGGGAGGACATCCTGCCGATCAACAACTGCCGAAGCACCAAACAAAATAAGAAGTTCTGCCCCTTCATTCAAAAGCTCTTGCATGGTAGATGCGACAGTTTCCGTTGAATGCGGAACGCGTTTTTCTGCGATCACACAGCTGCCACTCGCTTCAAGACGCTCCTCAAGAACGCGGCGTGTCTTGTCCATTGTTGATGGTTTCAGGTGGTCCAATGTTGTTGCAACGAGCCCGACCTTATGCGGATGGAAAGGTTTGACGGCCAGGGCCGCCTGTATCTTTTCTTCTGCTTCACGAACAGATCGGTTTGAGGCGGCAAAGGGAATGATCTTTGCGGTTGCCACCATCCGGCCAGCACCGACCTTCGTGTAGTTTGGTAAAGTCGCGAGAGTAATCGCGGGATCAATACGGTTCAGTGAATTGACCGCAGCTTCATCGGCCACAAGCAGGCCTGCACAATCAGCATGCAGGTTTACACGCCCCGTAAACGGTGTATCCAGAATCAACCCGCCACCATTGGCAGCCCGCGCCAGCCTATCAGCAGCCTGATCTTCATTTACATCGTCCGGGGCAAGGCGGGCGACCGATACTTTGTTGATGCCGGATTTCAAAAGAGCAGCAACATCATTCTCGCTCAGAACACGGCCTTTTTTGAACGTTTTAGAGGTGCCGTCGCTGCTATTCACCTTGGTGGAGTGGGCGAGGACGCATCCTTTCGCCTCAGTCGTTGGAACCACTCCGAATTCCATTAAACGGTCCCCGGCTTACGAAGAGCCTTGATGACCGATCCAAGTATGGCGACTGCTATTTCTGCAGGCGAGGCGGCGCCAATATCCTGACCAATGGGGGCTTCGATCCGTGCAAGGTCGGTCTCAGTCACGCCATTGTCACGTAGTCTGTCGAGCCGTTTGCCATGGGTCTTGCGGCTGCCAAGTGCACCGACATAAAAGCACCCCGCCTTTAACGCCGCTTGCAGCGGGAAATCATCTATTTTGGGGTCATGGGTGACGGCCGCTAACGCGGTATAAGCGTCAAGAGGCTCGTTTTTCAGAACCTCTTCGGGCCAATCGGCCTTCAGCGTGGCACTGGGAAAACGATCCTCCGTTGCAAACGCTGTCCGCGGATCGATGACGGTGACGTCGAACCCGGCAAGTTCGGCCATAGGAACAAGGGCCTGCGTAATGTGCACGGCTCCAATCAAGACAAGACGGGGAGAAGGAACGGAAACTGTGAGAAAATGGTTCCCGGTTTTGGTCTCAATGGTTCCTGATTTTCCAGAGTGAAACCGCTTTGTAAGTTCAGTTTCCAGCGGGTCACCGGTACAATCTTGACCGCTTTGAATGAGGCGCTGGTGACCAGTTTCCAAATCCGTGATGAGAATGGCAGCTCCGCGCGCTGCACGAATTTCGTTGAGGCGGGAGAGGAGCGAAAGGTCCATTGCAGCGCTGGTCCGACTTAAGAATGTTTGGAAGAAATGAGCGGTTCGACATAGACCCGTATGCGTCCTCCGCAGGAGAGACCAACTTGCCAGGCTGTTTCGTCTGCTACACCAAACTCGAGCAAGGCCGGATCACCGGTCTCGATCACGTCCACCGCTTCCGAAACAACAGCGCCTTCGACGCAGCCTCCGGACACGGACCCTTCGAAATTGCCATCTTCATCGATGACCAAATGGGAACCAACAGGACGCGGCGCGGAACCCCATGTTTCAATCACCGTCGCCACGGCAACGTTTCGCCCTGATTTTACCCAGAGTTCTGCCGTTGACAGGATGTCTTGTGATGGGGACGTGGTATCTTGCGCCATAGGTGCCTGCTCCTTCATGAACTGACAATATAGCCCTCCAGAGGGAAGAAAAAAGCGGGCCAAAAGAACAAAGGGCGGCAGGTGTGCCCTGCCGCCTCGTTCAATCGGATTTTGGAATACTTATTCCGCAGCGACCTGAACCACTGGAGCCGCATCACGCACATCGCCGTCAACGTGGCTTTCAAATGTGCCGAAATTGTCGATGAACATCTGAACAAGCATTGCAGCTTGAGCGTCATAAGCCTTTTGATCGGACCATGTTTCGCGCGGGTTCAAGATAGCTGCATCTACGCCGGTAACCTCAACCGGTACGGTAAATCCAAAATTGGCATCCGTCCGGAATTCAGCACCGTTCAGGGACCCGTCCAATGCAGCGTGAAGGAGTGTGCGCGTGTCCTTGATCGGCATGCGGTGTCCGACACCATAGGCACCACTTGTCCAACCGGTATTCACCAGCCAACAGTTTACGTCATGCTTTGCAATCAGGTCGCGCAACAGGTTTCCGTATTCAGACGGATGGCGCGGAATAAAAGGAGCCCCGAAGCACGTAGAGAAGGTCGCCTGCGGTTCAGTTACACCCTTCTCTGTTCCGGCCACCTTTGCGGTGTAGCCGGATAGAAAGTGATACATCGCCTGAGCTGGTGTCAGCTTTGCGATGGGAGGCAGAACCCCAAACGCATCGGCCGTCAGCATGATGATTGTTTTTGGAACGGGAGCCTGACCCGTCTTGCTGGCATTTGAAATGAAGTGGATCGGGTAAGCGGCACGGGTGTTTTCCGTCTTTGAACCGTCGTCAAAGTCCGGTACGCGCTGATCGTCTAGGGTTACATTCTCTAAAACCGTGCCAAATCGCTGAGTGGTGGCAAAGATCTCAGGCTCGGCTTCAGCGGACAGTTTGATAGTCTTGGCATAGCAACCGCCTTCAAAATTGAAGACGCCATCCTCGCTCCAGCCATGCTCGTCATCGCCAATCAGTGTGCGGCTTGGGTCAGCAGACAAGGTTGTCTTGCCGGTGCCCGATAGGCCGAAGAAGACAGCTGTGTCGCCTGCGTCGCCAACATTGGCTGAGCAATGCATGGACATAAGGCCCTTGGCCGGCAGCAAATAGTTTAGGAACGTGAAAACCGACTTCTTCATTTCTCCGGCATAGGAAGTGCCGCCGATCAGAACGATCTTTCGGGTAAAGTCGCAGGCAATCACGGTTTCGCTTCGGCAGCCGTGACGGGCAGGATCTGCCTTGAAGCTTGGCAGGTCGATGATTGTCATTTCCGGGACAAAGCTGGCCAGCTCAGAAACGTCGGGGCGTAGAAGCAGGTTCCGGATGAAAAGGGAGTGCCAAGCGTACTCGGTGTAGACACGCACATTCAAACGGTGTTTGGGGTCGGCGCCGCCGAAAAGGTCTTGGGCAAATAGATCCAAGTTTTCTGCATGGGCGCGGAAGTCAGCAAGAAGTGTTTCAAACTGCTCCGGTTGAATTGATTGGTTGTTGTCCCACCAGACGGTCTCGCGGGTCACATCGTCTTCCAGAACGAATTTGTCTTTCGGAGACCGACCCGTATGCACGCCGGTTTCAGCGACAAGTGCGCCGCCAGCGGCCAGTTTTGTTTCACCGCGCGAGAGTGAATACTCATAAAGCGCAGGCTCGCTCTGGTTCCAATAAATACCGTTCAGATTCTTCAATCCGAAGGTTTCAATACCATGCGACGGATTCCTGACGCCTAGTTCGAGCATGATCCCGCAGTCCTTGTGAGTTGGGTCGCTTCATTTGTCTCATCGGGATAGGGGCAAACTGATGAGCCCGCGCTTTTTGCCGATAAGGCTGACGACCGTAAAGGATGCAGAAAACTGCAACAAGATGGGCGGGGCCCTTACGTCCGGCTTTAATCGATTAAATAATTTTTTGATCGATTTAATAATTAATTTAGGGGCCGAAATAATAGCGAGCTACAGGCTTGCCAATGTGTTGGAAGACGCAAAATTGCTTTTGCGCGTTTACCGCAAAGACGAAATCACGGCCCAAACTTGACGCTTGAAGGGCCAAAATCGTGAAATACGGCGGCAAAGGCTTCTGATCGGCGGCGAAAGAGTGTAGTCACAAGTGATTGCCTTATTTTATGCGCAATTGGAGCGCCAAGAGAACACTGCGTCTTCCAGAAGACCGTACGCCCGTAGAGTTCGTGAACGGAACAGATACAACATGCCGACAATTGCCCTGGTCGATGACGACAGAAACATTTTGACGTCCGTATCAATCGCGCTGGAATCTGAAGGATACCGAGTGCAGACCTATACAGACGGGTCTTCTGCATTTGATGGACTTCAATCCGACAAGCCTGATCTCGCCATCTTCGATATCAAGATGCCGCGCATGGATGGCATGGAGCTGTTGCGTCGCCTGCGCCAGAGTTCAGACTTGCCGGTCATCTTCCTGACGTCCAAGGATGATGAGATCGATGAGCTGTTCGGCCTGAAGATGGGGGCTGATGACTTCATCCGCAAACCGTTCTCCCAGCGTCTCTTGGTCGAGCGCGTCCGAGCCGTTATGCGCCGTGCGCAACCAAAAGATGCCAGCGCGCCGCGTCCGGATGCCGAAAAACTTCTGGAGCGCGGTCTTTTGGTTATGGATCAAGAGCGCCATACCTGCACATGGAACAACAAACCGGTGACGTTGACGGTCACGGAATTCCTGATCCTGTCGTCGCTTGCGCAACGTCCAGGCGTTGTCAAAAGCCGGAATGCACTGATGGATGCGGCCTATGACGATCAGGTTTATGTTGACGATCGGACAATCGACAGCCACATCAAGCGTCTTCGCAAGAAATTCAAGATGGTAGACGACGACTTCGATATGATCGAAACACTTTATGGCGTCGGTTACCGGTTCAGGGAGGTCTGAAGACCGTTTCCATGGCGGTTGAAAGTGAGAATGAAGATCAGGCCACTCGGTCCGCGGCAAGCGGCACCGACAGATCCCAGCTGCGCAGGTTTGGAAATCGCCGCCTGCGCCGCCGCATGCTCTCGCAATTTGGCCGGGTCTTCGGCACCTATGTCCTTTCTTCACTGACACGCCGAATCATCGCCATCAATCTGGTCGGTTTGATCGCGTTGGTGATCGGTATTCTTTATCTCAATCAGTTTCGAGCCGGTTTGATTGATGCTCGTGTGCAGAGCCTGCTCACACAAGGTGAAATCATTGCAGGGGCAATTGCAGCCTCTGCGACCGTTGATACCGGTGCGATCACGGTTGATCCGGAACGCCTGCTGCAGCTGCAAGCAGGTGAGAGCATCGCGCCTGGCGGGGATGATCTCGATACGCTTGATTTTCCGGTCAACCCGGAGCGCGTCGGACCGGTTCTGCGCAGTCTGATTTCGCCAACAAAAACTCGGGCGCGGATCTATGACCCGGAAGGCATTCTCATCATTGATTCCCGGCATCTGTATTCAAGCGCGCAGATCCTTCGGTTTGATCTTCCTCCGCCCGTGACTGAAGAACCGAGGGTCATCGAGAAAAGCTGGGAAGCCTTGAAACTCTGGTTCCGTCAAGGCGAACTTCCGCTCTATGAAGAAGTTGGTCCCGGTGATGGGCGCGCCTACCCGGAAGTGGAAGCTGCGCTGACCGGCACACCTGCGAGCGTTGTTCGGGTGTCGCAACGCGGTGAGCTGATTGTTTCCGTTGCTGTGCCCATTCAGCGGTTTCGCGCTGTTTTAGGCTCGCTTCTTCTATCGACGCAAGGCGGCGACATTGATGCTATCGTACGCGCTGAGCGGATTGCCATCATGCGGGTCTTTCTGGTCGCAGCAACCGTTACGATCTTGCTGTCGATCCTGCTGGCCGGAACGATTGCTGGACCAGTGCGCCGTTTGGCTGCAGCAGCTGATCGGGTTCGAAAAGGGTCAAACACCCGACAGGAAATCCCGCATTTTGCTGATCGTCAGGACGAGATTGGCCATTTGGCGCGGTCCTTCCGTGACATGACCAACGCGCTCTACAACAAGATTGACGCGATTGAACAATTTGCAGCCGATGTGGCCCATGAGTTGAAAAACCCGCTGACGTCTCTCCGCAGCGCGGTTGAAACCTTGCCGCTGGCAAAGTCTGAAAACTCGAGGGAACGGTTGCTTGAGGTCATTCAGCATGATGTACGCAGGCTGGACCGGTTGATCAGTGACATTTCAGATGCGTCGCGTCTGGATGCCGAGCTTGCACGCGCGCAGGCGGAGCCAATTGATTTGGCCGCATTGCTTCGGGCGATTGCCGATTCTGTTAATCAACGCACGGGCGACGAGCGGGCTGGTGTTAGTCTGACAATCGCGGATGCTGCCGGTACAAATCCTTATGAGGTGCAAGGGCACGACATCCGGTTAGGGCAAGTGATCAGCAATTTGATCGACAATGCTCAATCGTTCTCCGAAGTCGGCGGCGGTGTTCGGATTGGATTGCGCCGCGAAGGCAGATGGGCAGAGATAACTGTCGATGATGACGGTCCGGGCATTCGCGCCGAGAATACAGCCCGGATTTTTGAGCGCTTCTATACTGACAGGCCGGAAGGTGAAGGCTTTGGCAACAATTCCGGACTCGGGCTGTCGATCTCGCGCCAGATCATTGAGGCGCATGGCGGCATTATAACGGCCGAGAACCGCCGAGATGAAACACAAGATAAGCAGATCGCCGGCGCCCGTTTTCTCATCCGCTTACCGGTAGAGACCTAATAATGACAAGGTCGACGATCCATGCCAGTGCGGTGGTTTTGGGCACCATTGGCATTTTGGTCCGCGGGGCGTCTGCAGCCGGAAAGTCGAGTTTCTGCGACCGCCTTGTGGAAGCGAGCTGCAACAAGGGGCATTACGCTGCGTGGGTGGCCGATGATCGTGTCCTGCTGTCGTCTGCGCAGGGCAGGGTGATCGCTGTTCCGCCTCCGCCACTTGCCGGAAAGCTGGAAGTGCGCGGTCTTGGCATTATCGAAACGGCCTATGCGCGAGAGGCGGTGATGGATCTTGTGGTTGACCTACAGCCACTTTCTGGAATTGAGCGTCTGCCTGATACTGAATTGACCTCAGAGTATCTTGAAAACATCTCACTGCCCGTGTGTCGTCTGGCGGAAAATAGGTTCGATGAAGGAATTCGCCGTCTTCGCTGGGTGATACGGCGTCTTTTCCCCAAGTGCCCCGACTACTTTTAGGGCGGGTCGTTCGATTTTACTTGCAACCAGAGAACCGGTTGTCGACAGTACGCCGACCGCGTTGAACCCATGTTTATTAAAGAGACCGGATCGCTGAACCCATGATCGGACTTGTACTCGTGACCCACGGCCGCCTCGCAGAGGAGTTCAAGGCCGCGCTGGAGCATGTTGTTGGCCCGCAAGAGCAAGTGGAAACCATTTCCATCGGTCCCGATGACGATATGGAAAAGCGTCGGCAGGATATTCTGTCTGCCGTGGAAGCGGCCAACACCGGTCAGGGCGTTGTTCTGCTCACTGATATGTTCGGTGGCACGCCTTCCAACCTTGCAATTTCCGTCATGGACGGTGCGTCGGTTGAAGTTGTGGCTGGGGTAAACCTTCCAATGCTCATCAAATTAGCGAGTGTCCGCGTGGACCGGCCGTTATCTGAAGCCGTTGATGAAGCGCGTTTGGCGGGACAAAAATACATTTCTGTGGCAAGTCAGGTATTGTCTGGTCAGAACTGAACCTATTCATGAACCCCGCCGTGCTCGAAAAAGACCTAGAAATCGTCAATCAACGTGGCCTTCATGCCCGCGCGTCCGCAAAACTCGTCAAGCTGGTAGAGGCCTTCCAAAGTGAGGTCTTCGTTTCCAAGGATGGGCAGACCGTTGAGGGAACGTCCATCATGGGATTGATGATGCTGGCTGCCAGCCGCGGGTGTTCGATTCACGTTAAGGTCGAAGGTGAAGATGCGGAAACCGCACTCGCTGCAATCTCTGATCTTGTCTGCGACGGGTTCGGCGAAGTCGACTGACCTGCTCTATTTCCTTTGAAGACTAGAAGCTGCATGAGCACATTTCATTCTATTTGGTTGGCAAACTGAAATGAATGAGAGGCTTTACAGCAACGGATTGGCAACCCCGTTTTGTAGAAATTGCAATTGATATAAAGATTTCTTTATGTCTTTATTGAAGTAAAGAGTGGCGCGCGGTATAACCCCGCTCAGTCGATAGGGAAGGCTGCGCCTTTCTGCGTTGAAAAGATTGGGTTTGGAGGTATTTCTCCGGCCTGAATCACCTGCTCGGCAAAGGCCGACAACCACTCAGGACATCTACATGACTGATTATATCGTCAAAGACATTAGCCTCGCAGATTGGGGCCGGACCGAGATTGAAATCGCCGAGCACGAAATGCCGGGCCTGATGGCTTGTCGTGAAGAGTTTGGTGAAGCGAAGCCACTGAAAGGTGCGCGGATCGCCGGCTCCCTTCATATGACGATCCAGACAGCAGTTCTCATCGAGACCCTCGTTGCACTGGGCGCTGAAGTTCGCTGGGCATCCTGTAACATTTATTCTACGCAGGATCAGGCTGCAGCAGCTATCGCAGCTGCTGGCATTCCGGTTTTCGCCATCAAGGGTGAAACTCTCGAAGAATACTGGGCCTATGCGGACAAGATCTTCGACTTCCCGGAAGGGGCGAACATGATCCTCGACGATGGCGGGGATGCAACACTTTACCTCTTGATCGGTGCGCGTGTTGAAGCAGGCGAAACCGCCTTGATCGAAAACCCGTCGTCGGAAGAAGAAGAAGCTCTGTTTGCGCAGATCAAAAAGCGTCTTGCTGCAAACCCGGGCTGGTTCACGAAGCAGCGTGATCTCATCCAGGGCGTTTCTGAAGAAACTACCACGGGTGTTCTGCGTCTTTATGAAATGCAGAAAAAAGGCCTGCTGCCGTTTCCGGCCATCAACGTGAACGACAGTGTTACCAAGTCCAAGTTCGACAACCGCTATGGTTGCCGTGAATCTCTGGTAGATGGTATCCGCCGTGGCACGGACGTTATGATGTCCGGCAAGGTCGCCGTTGTTTGTGGTTATGGTGACGTTGGTAAGGGCTCTGCCCAATCTCTGGCCGGTGCCGGGGCACGCGTTATCGTGACTGAAATCGACCCGATCTGTGCGCTTCAAGCCTCAATGGACGGTTTTGAAGTCAAGACCATGGAACAGGCTCTGCCTGAAGGTGATATCTATGTCACTGCAACGGGCAACAAGGACATCATCACCTTCGACCACATGCGTGGTATGAAGGATATGGCGATTGTCTGTAACATTGGCCACTTTGATAATGAGATCCAGGTTGCAGCCCTGAAGAACACCAAGCTGCGCCCGGTGAAGGACCAAGTGGACATGTACGAGTTCCCGGATGGGAAACGTATGATCCTTCTGTCCCAAGGACGTCTCGTCAATCTCGGTAACGCAACGGGTCACCCAAGCTTCGTAATGTCCGCCAGCTTCACCAATCAGGTTCTGGCGCAGATCGAGCTCTACACAAAGGGTGACCAATATCAGAACGAAGTTTACGTGCTGCCGAAGCATCTCGATGAAAAAGTCGCACGTCTGCACCTTGAAAAGCTCGGTGTAACATTGACAGAACTGTCAGAGGAGCAGGCTGATTATCTGGGGATCAGTCAATCCGGTCCTTTCAAGCCTGAGCACTACAAATACTGATTTTGAATCCGGCAGACTCTATATTTAGTGGTCTTCCGGAATCGGCCAAATTTTAAAAGGTTAACGTGATTCATTGTTTCAGTGGGTCTCGTTAACTTTTTGGCAAGAGACTCTTCTTCGCGAATCCCAAAAAGGTTATGGTTTTAACGAATCAGGGGCCAAGAGGCACAAGCTTCTGATTTGTATCCAGCGTCAAGTGGGTGAAGCCCCGCGCTGGACATAATGGCGGCGTAAGGGGATTTGGAATGCCGATAGGCGGCTTGAACGCAGCGCGTAAACGCGTGGCGTGGCTTGGAAGGATTCTAGGAACTGGAAAGGTTTTGGGCTCAACTGCCTGTGCGACCTTGCTGCTTCCTCGTGTGGCTTTCGCCGCTGATGAAATGTCTTCTTCGTTTCCCTCAATTGATGCCAATACCATGATGCTTTTGGGTGCGTTTGGCGGCATGTGCGCCTTCGCAATCACAGCGTCTGTTGCTTATCTGCGCCAGCGCCGGGCAGCCGGGGCTCTATGTGAGCACCTTCATCGTGAGAAAAGCGAACTCAAGCTGCGGGTTGACCGTCTTGAATCCATGCTCAACTCCGATGAGCAGAGAATTGTTGTCTGGACTGGATCCGGCAATGCGCCTCAAGTGTGGGGCGTGCTTCCCGAACAGTCCGGAGTGCCAAGGGCAACCAACCAGCTTTTGGCCTTCGGGTCTTGGTTGTCTGCAAAATGCGCTTCTGATCTGGAGCGCCGACTGGATGCGCTGTTCAGCACAGGCGAAACGTTCACAACGACCCTGACGACGCGCGTTGGCACCTTCGTGGAAGCCATTGGGCGGACGACGGGAGGTGCCGTCGTGCTGCGGTTGCGCGACATGACCGGCGAACGGCAAATCCAAGCGGAGATCTCCGCTCGAAATGCGAAAATTTCCGGTGAGTTGCACATGCTGCACTCTCTCCTTGATGCTCTACCTTCACCGGCATGGCAGAGAGATGCGGAAGGCAAGCTGATTTGGGTCAATCAGGCCTATGCCACTGCGATTGATGCGCCAGACCAGAAAGCGGCGATCAAGGAAGGCGACGACTTCCTTGATTCTGCGGCCCGCGATGCAGCCGGGAAAAACCGGAATGAAGACGGATGCTTTACAGCGCGTATTCCGATGGTGGCCGCGGGAGAGCGTCGGGTCTTTGAAGTGACGGATGTGGCTGCCAATGTTGGCGGCGCGGGTGTTGCCATTGATATCAGCGAATTGGATCAGGTTCGCCGGGAACTGTCACGCGCAGAAGAATTCCATGGCCGGACACTGGATCAGCTGGTAACCGCGGTTGCGATTTACGGCGGCGACCGGAAGCTTCAGTTTCATAATGAAGCTTTCCGTCAGCTCTGGGAGCTCGAGCCCGTCTTTTTGGAAAGCTCCCCGGAAGATGGTGCTGTGCTCGATGCGTTGCGCGCCGCTCGCAAGCTGCCGGAGCAGGCAGACTATCGCGTCTGGCGCAACACAATGCTGGAAAGCTACCAGTCTGTTGAGACGAAAGAGCATTGGTGGCACTTGCCGGACGGACGCACGCTACGCGTCGTTGCCAGTCCTCACCCGCAAGGCGGCGTGATTTACATCTATGAGAATGTTACAGAGCGTCTCGATCTTGAAAGCCGTTATAATGCATTGATCCGCGTGCAGGGTGAAACGCTTGAGAACCTCTCTGAAGCTGTGGCTGTGTTTGGGTCCGATGGTCGTTTGCGCCTCTGGAACCCGGCCTTTAGCCGTATCTGGAATTTCGAAGAAGACCGCCTTTCCCAACTGCCGCACGTCAATCAACTTGAAAGCACCTGCGCTCTCTCTCCTGCTGAGCAGGAGGCATGGGATCGCCTTTCCGCAAATGTTACCAGCCTGTTGGAAAACCGCACGCCGGTTGCCAATCGCATGGAACGACATGACGGGGCCGTCCTCGACTATGCAACTGTTCCGTTGCCCGATGGTGGAACCCTCGTCACCTTTGTGGACGTCACCGATAGTGTGAATGTTGAACGGGCGCTGGTCGAAAAGAACGAAGCTCTGGAGCAGGCAGACGAGCTCAAGAACGCATTCATTCAGCACGTTTCCTACGAGCTGCGCTCACCGCTCACAAATATCATCGGCTTTGCGCAACTGCTGACGGATCCAAAGTTTGGAGATTTGTCGGAAAAACAGGGCGAATATGCAGATTATATTCGCTCATCCTCCTCCGCGCTTCTGGCTATTATCAATGACATTCTGGACCTTGCGACCCTTGATGCCGGCATCATGGAGCTGGAGCTGAGTGAAGTCGATGTGGCAGCGACTGTAGAAGCCGCTGTTGAAGGTTTGAAGGATCGCTTGGCGGAATCTCGGATCAACCTGCGAACAGATGTGCCGGACAACATTGGCAGCATGGTGGCCGATGAAAAGCGACTTCGTCAGGTTCTGTACAATCTAATTTCAAACGCCGTTCGCTATTCGGAGGAAGAAGGCGTTGTGGATGTGGTCTGTAATCGAAAAGACGAAGCCGTCGAATTCGTGGTCAAGGATCATGGCTGCGGAATTCCTGCAGACATCTTGACTCAGGTCTTTAATCGCTTCGTCGGACATAATGCGGGTGCACGGCGGCAGGGCGCAGGGCTCGGCCTGTCCATCGTGAAGAGTTTCGTTGAATTGCATGGCGGCAAGGTCGACATCAACAGCGTAGAAGGCAAGGGTACAACGGTGACCTGTTCCTTTCCTGCCAAGCCGGAGCTTTCCGGCAGCATCGCCGCGGAATAATTGGCCGGTCGCTCATGTCCGGTCAGGCTCCCGCTACCCTCAGTTCGCCCTTCACCACCCTAAAACTGGAAACAGAAGACGCAACGCGCCAGCTGGCGGAGGACTTGGCGGTAATCCTGCGGCCTGGTGATGCGATCTTGCTATCGGGTGATTTGGGTGCCGGGAAATCAACCTTGTCTCGCGCGCTCCTGCGAAGCCTTGCAAGTGATCCGGAACTGGAAGTTCCAAGCCCGACCTTCACGCTTGTTCAAACCTACCGGCTCGACCGGCTGGAGGTCGCACATTTCGATCTCTACCGGCTCGAAGAACCGGAAGAAGTTGAGGAACTGGGCCTTGCAGAGGTTCTCGAAACCGGGGCGGCACTCATCGAGTGGCCGGAAATGGCAGCCGACCTTTTGCCGGAAAACGCTCTTTGGCTGCAGTTGACGGAAACCGGAGAAGTCGGGCCGGATGGTGAGGCCGTCCGTACTGCGGCCTTTCAGTCCGACAATCCGGACTGGCAAAAGCGCGTTCAGCGAACTTTGGGTCTCCGGCGATTTCTGATCGAAAATGACTATTCAAATGCAGGACGCTCCCACATTGCCGGTGATGCCTCGGCCCGAAATTTTGAGCGAATAGTTCTATCGAAGAAATCTGCCATCTTGATGGATTGGCCAGAACCAGAAGGGGCTGCGGCAACACCAGAAGCGCTTTCCTACAATGCTCTTGTTCACCGCGCGCCTGATTGTCGGGCCTTCGTAGCTGTGGCGGGAGAGCTAAAGCGTCGCGGCTTCGGCGCTGCCGGGGTTCTGGCGTCTAGTGTTACCAACGGTATGCTGCTTCTTGAGGACTTGGGGTCAGAAGGCATTGTAGATGATGAGGGAGCACCATTCCCGGACCGCTATCATGCCGCAATGCGGATTTTGGCGCGTTTGCACTCAGAGCCTCTGCCCCAGAATGTCCCTCTGCCAGATGGTGGTTCTTATGACGTTCCGGATTACTCACTAAATGCGCTTTTGACCGAAGCAGATCTTTATGTGGACTGGTTCGCACCGGATAGATTGGGGCGGTCCGTTTCAGATGAACATCGACGGGCGTTTCGTGCGCTTTGGACTGCTGCGATCAATGACGCGCAGCAAGCTGAATGCAGCTGGGTGCTCCGGGATGTCCACTCACCGAATATCCTCTGGCAACAAGACAAAGACGGTGATGACCGGATTGGATTGATTGACTTGCAGGACACGGTTTGGGGTCCTGTTGCTTATGATGTGGCCTCTTTGGCTTTGGATGCACGTGTTGACGTGTCCGGAGAGCTGGAAAAGCAGTTGTTGATGACCTATTTCGATGCAAGGCAGCAGGCTAATCCGGGGTTTGATCGCGTGCGCTTTGAAGCTGCCTATGCCATCATGGCGGCACAGCGTTTGACGAAAATTCTGGGCATCTTTGTCCGTTTGGCGAAGCGGGACGGTAAGCCGGGATATCTCGTTCATGCGCCTCGCCTGATCGGGTATATGGACCGCGTATTGCAGCATCCGTCATTGACAGGTTTGAAGGACTGGTTTGGAAAGTCCGGCCTGTTTTTGAAGCGGACTGGGGAGTAAAGATTAAATGGGACAGGGGCAGTTTCGGCCTTCGCATGCGATGATTTTGGCCGCCGGGCTGGGAAAGCGGATGCGCCCTTTAACTGCGACAACACCCAAACCGCTTATTGAGGTCAATGGCAAGGCGCTGATTGATCATGGCATGGACCGATTGGCCGAGATTGGCGTCAAGGTCTGTGCTGTTAATGTGCATTATCTGGCCGATCTTGTTGAGGTGCATGTTAAACGCCGCAAAGACATGGAAATCCGGATTTCCGATGAGCGCGATGGTTTGTTGGACACCGGCGGCGGCATCAAGAAGGCCCTGCCGGACTTGGGCGACCAGCCGTTTTTCCAACTGAACTCAGACACCGCCTACTGGATCGAAGGGGTCAAACCCAATCTCCAGCACATGATAGAGGCTTGGGATGACGACCGGATGGATGCGCTGTTGCTGCTTGCCGAGACGGTCAATGCCGTTGGCTTTTCCGGGCGTGGCGATTTCGATATGGCGAGGAACGGCCAATTGATCCGTCGCAAAGAGCGCAGCATCACCCCCTTTGCTTATGCAGGCGCCGCAATTTTGCACCCACGCCTGTTTGAAGGCAGTCCGGATGGAGCCTTTTCAATGAACCTTCTCTTTGACAAGGCGATTGAGGCCGGGCGCCTTTACGGAGTTCAGATGGAAGGTATCTGGCTGCATGTCGGAACGCCTGAAGCCATTGTTGAAGCAGAACATGCCGTGCGCGAAAGCGCGGCGTAATTCATGCAAGCATCCGCACCCGCCTCTGTCTATTCGATTCCATCCTCTGTTCCGTTCCTGAAGACGCTGGCAACGGCGCTCGTTGACGGCACCTTAGTGCCAGGATTTCGACCGCTGGATGATCCGCTCTTGTTGCCAACGGCAACGCTCTATTTGCCGACAAGACGTGCAGCACGGCTGCTGCCGGAGATATTTCAGGACTTGTTCGGCGGCAAGCCGGTCCTCCTGCCCGTGATCCGGCCCGTTGGAGATACAGAAGAAGACCTGCAGCTCTTGAGTGCGGAGGCAGATGGCGAAGCTTTGCCGCCATCGATGCCTGTGCTGGAACGTCACTTGGCGATGACGCGCTTGGTGATGGCGTGGAAAGGAGCACTTCGCCGAGAAGTGTTGAACCTCGGGCTCAACGAACCGCTGGGTGTTCCGGCTTCCGCTGCGGATGCGGCATGGCTGGCCGCAGACCTCTTGTCTTTGATGGACGAGATCGAAACGGAGGAAGCCGATTGGTCCGACATTGCCAAGCTGGTGCCGGATGACCATGCAAGATATTGGCAAATCACACTCGACTTTCTGAAAATCGTTCAAGAGGCTTGGCCAGCTCATCTCGCCGAGCGAGGCTTAATGGACCCAAAGGCGCGCCGTTCTGCGCTTATTCGCAAGGAAGCTGAACGGCTTTTGACAAACCCGCCCAAGGGACCGGTGATTGTGGCTGGTGTCACAGGGTCAGTGCCTGCAACCGCAGCTCTTTTGAAAGCCGTCTCTCGCCTCGACCGCAGTGCCATTGTCCTGCCGGGGCTCGATCTGACAATGGACACATCATCCTGGGAGGCGCTGGAAGGCCCATCGCCAAAAGCTGGCACCATAATCAAACCGGGCGGCAAATCTATGCCCGGCCTGTCAGCGCACCCGCAATATTCCCTGAAAAAAATCTTGAGCGAATTGCAGGTCGACCGGTCAGCCGTTTCTTGTCTCGGCGAAAAACCAGAACCAGCCTTGCAGGCCAGAGAGCGCCTGTTGTCAGAGGCCATGCGTCCGGCGGAAACATCTGACGGCTGGATGGCTTACCTTGGTAGGGTAAGGGAAAAGGAAAGAGCTGCTGCTCTTGAGAATGTCAGCCTCATTGCTGCACGAAACGAAGCCGATGAAGCGTTGAGCATCGCCATTGCTCTTCGCGAAGCGTTGGAAGTGGGCGAGACGGCTGCGCTGATTTCTCCGGATCGCTTCTTGACCCGGCGTGTGGCGAGCGAATTGGCGCGCTGGAAAATTCAGGTCGACGACAGCGCTGGACGTCCGCTTGACCAAACACCGCCTGCGATTTTGGCGATATTGACGGCCAAACTGGCGCTTTATGGGTGTGATCCGCTGGACCTGTTGGCGCTTTTAAAACATCCGCTTTGCAGATTGGGCCTCCCGGCAAAGGATAACCGTTCAGCTGCACGCGCACTGGAGCGTGGTGTGCTTCGTGGCCCACGCGCAGCACCCGGAACGGCCGGATTAAAGGACGCAGTGGACGCCGCGCGGCTTGAAGCCGAGAAACGCATGGCGGAAGAGGGAACCAGCCGGGAACTACCACGCTGGAAGAAGATCCATGAGGCAGACTGGACGGTTTTAAGCGATCTGGTCACCCAATTGGGTAACGCGCTGGCCCCCCTTGAGGCGATTGCTGATTTAACAGCTCCGATGCCGATACTAGACTTGGCCGAAGCACATGCACGGGCAGTTGCCGCCATCGCCGAAGATGAGACGGGCAGTCCCGATGAGCTATACGCTGAAGAGGCGGGCGATGTCTTTGCTGCGTTCATGGTCGAACTGCTTTCGGCCAAGGACACAGGTTTGGAATTGAAACCGGCAGATTGGCCAGCGGTGCTGACCGCCTTGATGTCAGGCCACGCCGTCCGTCGCAGGCTTCCCGGTGATCCCCGAGTGCAGATCCTTGGGCCGTTGGAAGCCCGCCTGCAGCAATTTGATCGTGTGATCCTCGGCAGCCTGAATGAAGGAACGTGGCCCCAGAAGACGCGAAACGATCCGTGGTTGAACCGACCAATGAAGCGCGACCTCGGCTTGGAACCTCCTGAGCGCAGGATCGGGGCGTCTGCCCATGATTTTTGCATGGGGTTTGGGGCGAAAACGGTCATTCTAGCGCGTGCGGCTCGGGCGGACGGCGCTCCTACCGTGGCCTCGCGTTGGCTGCAACGCCTCACGACATTGGCCGGGCCGGATATTACAAAAGATATGTCAGGCCGTGGTGCTGTCTATTCCGACTTGGCCGAAGCGATTGATCGCGCCGATGGGCTTGTTACACCTGCTCCGCGCCCCAATCCGGCGCCACCCGTTGCCATTCGCCCAAAGCAATTGTCTGTTACGGAAATAGAACGTTTGATCCGTGACCCATATGCGATTTTTGCACGTCACGTTCTGGATCTGCAGCCCGTAGACCCGATTGGGGGCGAACCGAATGCGGCGGACAAGGGCAACATCATCCACGATGCCCTAGCCAAGTTCTTGAGTGATTGGGACGGCCCATTTAACGAAACGGCGGTTGCCCATCTGGTCTCCATAGGTGAGAAACTGTTTGCCCCGCTCGACGCCTTCCCGTCTGTGCGGGCGCTTTGGTGGCCACGGTTCTTGCGCATTGCTGACGGATTTGTGGCTTTCGAAGCTCGGCGTGCGCCCAAGGTCGAGCACCGCTATCTGGAAGTTGGTGGCGGTGTGGACCTGAAATTGCCCAGTCTTGATTTCCTCCTGAAAGGTCGAGCGGACCGGATCGACGTCATGGAAAACGGGTCCATCGCCATTCTGGATTACAAGACCGGTCAGGTGCCAAGTCTCAAACAAGTGGAAGCGCTGCTCGCACCGCAATTGCCGCTGGAAGCGGCGATGATCACGCGGGCCGGGTTCAATGATATCCCGGCAGATAGAAGTTTTTCCGAGTTTCTTTATCTGCAACTAAAGGGCGGTACAGACCCTGTCATCGAAGCGCCGCGCAATCCGAAAGACTGCGACTTGAAAGAGTTGGGTGAAGATGCTTTTGCGCGCCTGGAAACCCTTGTCGTTCACTATTCCAAACCGGAAACGGGGTATCTCTCGCGGGCGCGGGTGATGAAGGAACGCGATATTGCCGGGCCTTTTGATCATCTGGCACGGGTGGCTGAATGGTCGTCCGCCGGAGAGGACGAGGCATGAGCGGTTTTCAGATCCCTGAACTGACAAGGGAACGTCAGGACCGGGCATCCCAACCTCGGGCATCGGCTTGGGTGAGCGCGAATGCCGGGTCTGGAAAGACCTTTGTTCTCTCTCGCCGCGTGGTCCGTTTGCTTTTGGACGGAACCGATCCCTCGCGAATTCTAGCACTGACCTTTACCAAGGCTGCTGCCGCTGAAATGGCGACCCGGGTTTTCAAGATCCTTGGGGAGTGGGTCACCAAAGACGACAAAGACCTTGCTGATGAGCTGGAGGAAATTGAGGGCCGAACACCGGATGCAAAGCGGGTGGCATTTGCCCGGCGCTTGTTTGCAGAAGCGCTGGAAACACCGGGGGGTTTGAAGATCCAGACCATCCACGGTTTTTGCGAGGCTTTGCTGCATCAGTTCCCACTGGAAGCAAATGTCGCCGGTCATTTTCAGGTTCTGGATGATCGGATCGGTGCAGAATTGATGGCCGAAGCGCGGGGGGGCGTTCTGCATTTGGCAGAAACCAACCCGAACAGCGAACTCGGCAATGCTCTCAATACCGTTATCGGCCTCATGGCGGATGGCACGGCAGAAAAAGCGCTGGATGAACTCATTCAGAACCGGGATGACCTGCGCCGCTGGGTGGAAGATAAGGGTGGTCTGACGAATGCCATCTCTGAGTTGGCGGCTGAACTTGGTATATCGGAAACCTCTGACCTTGCCGCGCTGGAAGCACGGTTTTTGTCTGAATGTCCGTTCGATCCAAATACCTGTCTGAGCTACGCGGAAGCCTTTCGTGCCGGGTCCGGGAACGACCTTAAAATGGCAGATGCGCTGGCAGGCGCGGCTGTGATCACCGATCCGGAAAAGTTCAAGAAACACTGGCTGCCTCTGTTCCTCACCCAGAAAATGGAGCCGAGAAAAAAGCTGGCGAACAAGGGCGTTGCCGAAGCCTATCCGGCTGTTATCGACGCTCTGGTGGCGGAGCAACAAAGGCTCCTCGACCTTCTTGAGGAACGGAATCTCATTGTCACCTTTGTGGGGACGCGGGCTTTGCTGGAATTGGCTCACGCGGTTATTGAGCGCTACGAGAACGCCAAAATGGCCAAGGGCTATCTCGATTTTGAGGATCTGGTGGTCAAAACCGCACGGCTGTTAGCGCGCTCCGATGCAGCGCTCTGGGTTCAGTACAAACTTGATCAGGGTCTTGATCATATCTTGGTGGATGAGGCGCAGGACACCAGTCCCCGTCAGTGGCAGGTGGTCAGTTCGCTGGCTGCAGAGTTCTTTTCCGGCGAAAGTGCGAGCGACCGGGTTCGCACGCTGTTCGCTGTGGGGGACGAAAAACAGTCGATCTATTCATTCCAAGGGGCAGTTCCGGCTTACTTTGACGCCATGCGGCGGCAATTCTCAAAACATGCGGAAGCCGCTCAACACACGTTCCACTCCGTCGATCTGCAACTCTCCTTCCGCTCCACGCCTGATGTGCTGGGAGCGGTGGACAAGGTGTTCAAGGAAAGCGACGCTTATCAAGGGCTATCACAGGAACTGAAAGCACCGGTTCACGAAGCGATCCGCCGAGATCCAGGACTGGTAGAGATCTGGCCTCTGGAGCAGGAAGCGGATGTTGTAGAACCTGAAGACTGGCGAGAGCCGATCGACCATGTTGGTATCAGTTCACCACCAGCTCGGGTCGCGCAGCGCATCAGCACGGCGATCCGAGACTGGATGGAAAAGGGGGAAGTCGCGCCCGGTGACATCATGGTGCTTGTGCGCAAGCGTGGCGCGTTTGTTGAGATTCTAAACCGGGAACTGAAACAACGCGGTATTCCCGTGGCAGGGAGCGACCGGTTGGTGCTCACAGACCACATCGCGGTTCAGGATCTGGCGGCGTTGGGGCGGTTTCTTCTGCTATCAGAAGATGACTTGTCGCTGGCAGCAGTTCTCAAAAGCCCACTCTTTCAGTTGACCGATGAGGACCTGCTGGAAATCGCGCGTGATCCGGATGGACGGCGCAGAGCCGGGACTTTGTGGCAGGGGCTGGTATCCCGTGGCATGGACATGCCGAAGTGGGAGAAAGTGCGCTCTCGTCTCGACATCTGGCGGGCGCGTGCCGACTTCATGCCGCCCTTTGAATTCTATTCGCGCCTCTTGTCCGCGGATGGTGGACGACGGCAGTTCCGCAAACGTCTCGGCGTCGAAGTGGACGATGTTCTGGACGAATTCCTGAACCTTACGCTGGCCTATGAACAAACCGGCACTCCTGGCCTTGAGGGGTTTTTGGCCTGGATGGCGGCGGCTCCAACTGAAATCAAACGGGAGCTGACCAGCACGAAAGGGCTCGTTAGGGTCATGACCGTGCATGGCTCAAAGGGCCTTGAGGCAAAGGTTGTGATCCTTGTTGATCCGGGTTCAAAGCCAGTGAACGCGACCCATGACCCTGCCTTTTTGCCGCGTGAAAGCGGTGTCGCTGGTGCCCCGCCTGCACTTGTCTGGTTGCCGACCAAGGCTGATCGCACCCAATGGCACAATTCCGCTATTGAGGCGCGTCACGAGACACAAGCCGAAGAGTATCGACGCCTTCTCTATGTGGCTTTGACGCGCGCCGAAGACCGATTGGTGGTCTGCGGTTGGGAACCCAAAAGTGGGGCGCCGGAAAACGGTTGGTACAATCTCGTCTCTCGAGCTTTGACAGCTGATGCACGGGAAATCAAGAACACCGTTGGCGAGACAACAGCGTGGCAATGGCAACGAGCTGCAAATGACCCTGAAGTAATGGATCTGCAGGAAACCCATCACTCTGACGCCCAGACAGAGACAGCGCCGATGCTGGACTTACCTCCACCCCCGCCACAGTGGCTGGCCAAACCGGTCAAGCCTCTCCCGCGCAAACGTCGATTGCAGCCTTCTAAAGTTTTTGAGGTGATGGAGGAGAAGGAACGAATCGATCCTGTCCCTACCAGCGCACGGCTCAAGAGCCGACTGGCAGACCCGTCGTGGCCGCTGGAGCGAGGGCGCATTGTGCACAGGCTTCTTGAGGTCTTGCCGGAGATGCCGGCTGAAGACCGAGACGGGGCCATTGACCGGTTTCTCGATGCATCGCTGCCTGATGCATTCAAAGCCCGAAAGTCGGAACTATCTGACGAAATACAGAAGATCCTTCTGTCCGAAGAATTCGCGTCGCTTTTTGCAGAGACGGCACGGGCAGAGGTGCCCGTTGCCGGAACGATCCTGACTACCGGCGGAGCGGAAATTGCCGTGTCGGGACAAATTGATCGGTTGGTTGAATGTCCAGATCACGTTCTGATCGTCGATTATAAAACCAACGTGAGCGTGCCACGGCATCCTGAGGAAGTTTCAGCAGAATACCGGGCCCAGCTTTCGGTTTATCGCGAGCTCCTGAAGGGCGTGTTTTCGGGCAAGGCCATAATGGCTGCGCTGCTTTGGACGTCACAACCTGCACTGATGTTGATGCCGGATGACCTGCTGGAGGAAACTTTCAAGGGACTAAAGCCTGACGGGACTGCTTCTTGACGAAGGCCGCTCGGCTCCCTACGTTCCCACCGACTGAGGTGCCGATTGAGGTTGGCCTCAAAACACATCGCAAAAGAGATCGAACCATGGCAACAAACACGATTACAGATGCGTCTTTTGAAGAGGACGTCCTGAAGTCATCCGAACCGGTAGTGGTGGACTTTTGGGCCGAGTGGTGTGGCCCGTGCAAAATGATCGCACCGGCATTGGAAGAGATCTCCGAAGAGCTGGCCGGTCAGGTTAAGATCGCCAAGTTGAACATCGACGAGAACCAGGACGCCGCCATGAAATACGGCGTGCGGTCCATTCCGATGCTGATCATGTTCAAGGATGGTGAGCCAATGGCTCAACAGGTCGGTGCAGCTCCGAAGAACAAGCTGGCTGACTGGATCAAAAGCTCCATTTGAGCCTAAAAGCCTGAAAAATGAATTGCTGAACGGCTCTGAGCGGATATGCGGTTGGCGTATCCGCTCTGTTGCGTGTAAAGAGGCCGCGCAGCATAAATTTCAAGAGATTTGAACGGACACTCCATGAGCGACGACAACATCAAAACGGAAGAGCAAATGGAAGCCAACGAGGCAGCACATGCGCCAAACGAGGCCGAAGCAGAAGCGGGTGGCAATCCGGTAGAGGCCCTGATGGCTGAAAACGCAGAACTGAAAGACAAGGTTCTGCGCACAATGGCGGAAATGGAAAACCTTCGTCGCCGCACCGAAAAGCAGGTCAGCGACGCCAAGCAATATGCTGTTTCCACCTTTGCCCGCGACATGCTGACAGTGGGCGACAATCTGCGCCGTGCGCTGGATTCCCTGCCGGAAGAAGAACGCGCTGGTGCAGCTGCAGGGCTCGTTGGCTTGATTGAAGGCGTTGAAATGACAGAACGCGAGCTGTTGAACCAGCTCTGCAAGAACGGCGTGAAAAAGCTGGAACCTGAGGGCCAGAAGTTTGATCCGAACTTCCATCAGGCCATGTTTGAAGTTCCAAATCCGGACGTGCCGAACAACACTGTCGTTCAGGTGGTGCAGGCTGGCTATGTCATTGGTGAACGCGTCTTGCGTCCGGCCATGGTCGGCGTTGCCAAGGGTGGTCCGAAAGATGTGCCTGCAGCTGACAAGGCCGATGGCGCAGCGCCCGGTCAAACTGTCGATAAAAGCGCTTGATTAGCTGCAAATGCGCTGATTGGACAGTTGCACAGATCAGTGCGGACTAGGGTCCCGACCCAAACATGGAACCGCGATGCTATTTCAGTTTCTGGACTATCTGGGTGTCGCGGTTTTTGCAGTTTCGGGGGCAATCCTTGCCTCCCGCAAAGGCCTCGACTTCATTGCCTTTCTGTTTTTCGCAAGCTTGACCGGTATCGGCGGAGGAACCCTTCGCGACCTGTTGTTGGGTGTTCCTGTCTTCTGGACAAAATCCGATGGCTATCTGCTGGTGTGTCTCGGGGTGAGCGTTGTGATGTGGTTTGGGGCCGCTCAAGTTGAGCGTTTCGGAAAGCCGCTGCGATGGGCCGATGCTGTTGGTCTGGCCGCTTATTCTGTGATAGGAGCGGCTAAAGCGCTTGCTGTTGGTGACACAGTGTTGGTTGCCATTTTGATGGGTGTCTCCACGGCAACATTCGGTGGCATTCTGCGGGATACCATTGCAGGGGAACCGTCTGCCATTGCAAAGCCAGAGATCTATGTGGGCGCTGCGTTTTTTGGTGCAGGGCTTTTTGTCGGGCTGGAGTACCTTGGCATTGGAATTTGGCCCGCAGCATTAATCGGGTTCGCCGGTGCACTGATCCTGAGAGGTGGGGCTATTGAGCGGAGCTGGACGCTGCCCTGCTATGGTGCAGGCAGCGCCAGATAACGTGACTTACGCCAAACCGCACGCCGCTGCATAAACAGCAATTGAAAGTGCAACGGTCGGCAAGCTTGCCCAATAGGCAAGTGTGGTCATCATGGGAGTGCTCCATCAAGTTCTGACAACTCCCCCCTCAACCTGCTAGATAAGATGCCCAAAGCCGTTTTAAAGAGGCGATCACATAAAAGAGAACCGGCTGCCATTCTTCGCAAGTAGGCAGCCGGTTTTTAAAACTCGGATTACGTCAGCTAGGAGACTTTACGCGGGCAGCCGTGGTTGGTTTGGGTCGCCACCTTCGGTGAGTTCGCGCAGTTGATCGGCTTCCTTGTGCCACTTGTCAGCCTCACGGCGTTTCATGCGCGCTTCCTTGCGCCACTTGCCCTGCTTTGCCCATGCGCCAATGCCGCCAAGAACTATGCCAACTCCAAGGCAGGCGAAAATCACCCAGAACAAGGGCACGTCCGGGATTGTCAGCCTTGGATCCGTTGGATCAAACGGGTTGAGCGCAATGGATACCGTATGGCGATTGGCCACGGACAGCGGCACCAGAATGATTGCTACAGCAAACAATATGATGTTTTTGACCATACGGGTCACGGGTGTCTCCTGGGTTCTATCTGTGTGTCGGACAGGCTAACGTAGATATACGTCATCTTTCCGGCACAACAAAATCAGTCGTCGCCGTGATCCACGCCATCGTTCAACCGAAGGCGCATTTCCTTGCCGGTTTTAAAGAACGGGACATGCTTTTCTTCGACTTCAACTTTTTGGCCGGTTCGTGGGTTCCGACCAATGCGTGCGGGACGATTTTTGACCGAAAATGCACCAAAGCCACGCAGTTCAACCCTGTCACCCCGCATAAGGGCCTCGGTAATCTCGTCAAGGATTGCGTTTACGATATTTTCGACATCTCGTTGATAAAGATGCGGGTTTTGTTCTGCGATATGCTGCACAAGCTCTGATTTTATCATTGAGTGCCCCCTGGAACCGCTGCTTTGTTAGCCGCCGAGTCCGGAGCCTGCCAAACCGACACAAGGCCGTCAAGCGTAAGACCCCGAGGAATCAGCCCCTTAGCGCTTTTTGCCTCCCCAACAAGGCCTTCAGCGACGCCAATACCGAAACTGCGCGAAATCGCGCCGACAAATGGCAGGCCATTTTCGGTTTGCTCTGGGCGCCATGTGATAACCGGAAGGTCTTTGGAAAGGTCCTTTTCGCTTTCCAGCCACTGGATCGCAACCTCTTCACCACCGATGGCATCAATCAGCCCGAGTTTGTGAGCCGTGTAGCCGGAGTAGATGCTGCCGTCAGCCAGTTTCAGAGCCGCGTTCCGGTCCATGTTTCTTCGTTCAGCAACCAGATCAACAAACCAGTCATAAGAATCCTTCACCACCTTTGCCAACATGGCTTTCGCTTCTGGTGAGGCCTCTGAATAGAAATCAGGCTCGGCTTTCAGGTCCGAGCTCTTTACGGCGTCCATATTAACGCCGATCGTGTCCAGCAGGCCCTTGAAGTTGCCGTACTGGAAGAGAACGCCGATAGAACCCGTGATCGAATTGTACCGGGCGATCGTGTGATCTCCAGCCATCGCGATCATGTAGCCTGCGGAAGCGCCTTCGGTGCGGATCTCTGACACAACCGGCTTGTCTTCTGCAAGCTTGCGCAGGGCGCTATAGATGGCTTCGCCGCCCGTAGTGCTGCCACCGGGAGAGTTGATCGCGACAATCACGCCTTTGACAGGGTCATGCTCGCGAATACGCTCAATCCGCTGGAGCAGCTCGTAGTCATCCGTGATCACACCATCGATCTCGATGCGGGCGATATGACTGCCTTTCTTGGAAGCGTCAGCAGCGCCGGAGACATAAGCGATGAGTGAGATGAGCGCGATGGCCAGAATAAGGAAGGCAGCGATGCGCCAGAATGTAACCTTGCGCCGGAGCTGGCGGCGGTCCAGAAGCGAGTCGACATCGACAGACATAAAGTCAACTTCTCCGTTATGCTGGAGGTGATGTTGCCCCTAGATAGGGGCAATTTCCTCTGAAATGCAAATGCTTAGATAAAAAATATCCTGCACCAAAAGTCGAACAGAACCGACGATATACGGGATCTTTCGCTGCGTCAGCCAAAAAGCGGGTTCGGCTGCAATTGGGCAGTATCAGACCAATTCAACAAGTTCGATCTCAAAGGTTAGATCCTTGCCGGCCAGCGGATGGTTCGCGTCGAGAATGACTTCGGTCTCGTCTGCCGAGACGACGGTGACTGCAATAATCTGGTTGCCTTCGGCCTGCGCCTGAAGTTGGGTGCCCGGCGTCAGCGGGATATCAGCAGGGATCGCCTCCCGCGGAACTGATTGGCGCGCAGATGGATCGTGTTGTCCATAGGCTTCGTCGCACGGCACCTTTACGGTTTTTGTTTCACCGACCTGCATGCCGGGAATTTCCTTGTCGAGACCTGGAATGACCTGCCCCGAGCCCACAACGAATTCCAGAGGAGCTTGTCCATTGGAACTGTCGAAGACAGAGCCGTCATCCAGCTTACCGGTGTAATGCAGGCGGACCTTGTCGCCGCTTTTTGCTATGCTCATGTAATACGTCGTCCTCAAATGGTTTGGCGTTTCATGTGTCGAAATCCGAACGTACGAAAGTCCTTGGGTGTGGCACGGCATGCTCCAGAACGCAACCGATTGGCTTTAAACAAAGAAAAGGCCCGGTAAAAACCGGGCCTTCCTGATTTATTTTTGCCTTTAAAAGCAAGACGAAACTTAGTCGTCGCGTGCCTTGAGGGCGGCACCCAGAATGTCGCCAAGGGATGCGCCAGAGTCGGAAGAGCCATACTGTGCGACTGCTTCTTTTTCTTCAGCGATTTCCAGAGCCTTGATCGACACGGCAACCTTGCGGGTTTTCTTGTCGAACTGGGTGATGCGGGCGTCGAACTTGTCGCCAACGGAGAACTTGTCCGGGCGCTGCTCGTCGCGGTCACGGCTCAGGTCAGCACGGCGTGCAAAGGCTGTCAGATCGCTGTCTGCAATCTTGACTTCCAGACCACCGTCCTTGATCTCGATGACTTCACAAGTGACGACAGAGCCTTTGCGCAGCTCACCAGCTGCACCGGATTCCATCGGGTCACCGCCAAGCTGCTTGATGCCGAGCGAGATACGCTCTTTTTCAACGTCAACATCAAGAACAACAGCGCGAACCATGTCGCCCTTCTTGTACTCGTCGATGACTTGCTCGCCAGGGCGGTTCCAGTCGAGGTCGGACAGGTGAACCATGCCGTCCACATCGCCGTCGAGACCGATGAACAGGCCGAATTCGGTCTTGTTCTTCACTTCGCCTTCGACTTCGGTGTTGACCGGGAACTGCTCTGCGAATGCATCCCATGGGTTTTGCAGGGTCTGCTTGAGGCCCAGGGAGATGCGGCGCTTGACCGGGTCGACTTCCAGGATCATCACTTCGACTTCCTGAGAAGTGGAAACGATCTTGCCCGGATGGACGTTTTTCTTGGTCCAGGACATTTCGGAAACGTGGATCAGGCCTTCGATGCCCGGCTCCAGTTCCACGAATGCACCGTAGTCGGTGATGTTGGTCACGCGGCCAGAGAACTTGGCTTCCAGCGGGTACTTGGCTTCGATGCCGTCCCACGGATCAGTCTCAAGCTGCTTCATGCCAAGGCTGATGCGGTGCGTATCTTGGTTGACGCGGATGATCTGAACCTTGACGGTCTGACCAATCGTGAGAACTTCCGACGGATGGTTGATGCGGCGCCACGCGATATCGGTGACGTGCAGCAGGCCATCGATGCCGCCGAGATCGACGAATGCACCGTAATCGGTGATGTTTTTGACGACACCCTCGACAGTTTGACCTTCTTCCAAGCTCTGAACGAGTTCCGAACGCTGTTCTGCGCGGGTCTCTTCCAGAACAACACGGCGTGACACAACAATGTTGCCGCGGCGCTTGTCCATTTTCAGGATCTGGAACGGTTGCGGTGTGTGCATCAGCGGGGTCACGTCGCGAACCGGACGGATATCAACCTGAGAGCGCGGCAGGAAGGCAACAGCGCCGTCGAGATCAACAGTGAAGCCACCCTTGACCTGATTGAAGATCTGGCCAGTGACTTTTTCGTTTGCTTCGAAAGCAACTTCCAGACGGACCCAGCTTTCTTCGCGGCGAGCTTTTTCGCGCGACAGAACAGCTTCGCCCAGAGCGTTCTCAACACGCTCAAGATAAACTTCGACTTCGTCGCCGACAGCCATTTCGCCGTCACGACCCTTTGCGCCGAATTCCTTCAGCGGCACACGGCCTTCAACCTTCAGGCCAACGTCGATAACGGCCAGGTCTTTTTCGATAGCAACGACAGTACCCTTGACAACAGCACCTTCGTAAAGGTCGGTCTGGGTAAAGGACTCTTCCAAAAGAGCCGCGAAATCATCAGTGGAGGGGTTCAGTTCAGACATTCATACTCCTGGTGCCAAATCTGGCAGACCGCCGGCGGGTTTGTGTTGCACATTGAATCCACCCCATTCCGGGAACCGCTAAAGTCACAGTTCCTTCCGAAAGCAAGGCAAGTGCCCCGCTTGTCGGCCGGCGGTCGGAATGCAGAGGATCCGATTTCTAAAAGCCACGGCGCATTGCGCCGGAATTCCAAATGTTCAAGGCAAATGAAGTGCCGCTGCAGCGCAATTTCCTAACACAAAACTGGGCACGTCGATCGGACGAACCCCAAAAGGTCAGGAAAGACGGGCGCGGGAAACGATATCCACAGCCGTTTTGAACGCGCTTTCTATATCCATTTCCGTCGTATCAAGCAAGTGGGCATCTTCAGCTTGACGCATCGGAGCCACAGTTCGTTCGCTATCACGGGCATCGCGGCGCTTCAAGTCATCCAGAACGGAGGAGAATTCAGCCTCCTGTCCCTTGGACAACATCTCATCGGTTCGACGACGCGCACGGGCCTCAACGGAGGCAGTGACAAAGAGTTTCACATCAGCATCGGGACAAACAACCGTTCCAATGTCGCGGCCATCCAAAACAGCGCCAGGAGGCGTGTTCGCAAAAGATTTCTGCAGGGCCACCAGCTCTTCGCGCAATCCGCCAAGAACGGCAATGCGGGACGCTGCTTCGCCGATTTCGTGAGAGGAGAGGATGGACTTGTCCATATGGGCCAGATCAAGGTTTCTCGCGATTTCCAGAGCAACATCTTCATCACCAAGGGGGAGCCCCTTGGCGAGAAGCGCGGCCGCAACGGCGCGGTAGGTAAGGCCTGTATCCAGATGACGGAGCTCAAAGTGCTCTGCCAGCCGACGAGCCAGCGTCCCTTTTCCTGAAGCTGCAGGGCCGTCAATCGCAATAATCATGCGGCTATACTTTCGTTTTCTTCTATATTTGCCCCCAGACCGCGAAACAGCGATGTGAAGGTCGGGAAGCTGGTTGCGATCACCGCGCCGTCATCAACGGTTACCGGCGAATGGCTGGCCATGCCCAGAACCAAAAAGGCCATGGCAATCCGGTGGTCCAGATGCGTGACCACGGTTCCGCCGCCAATGTTGGCAGCACCACCAGTGACCGTCAGGCAGTCCTCACCCTCAACGCAAGGTACGTTATTCGCCTCAAGGCCTCGTGCCACAGCTGCAAGGCGATCGGACTCCTTGACACGCAACTCATCAAGTCCAGGCATATGCGTGTCGCCTTCGGCAAAGGAAGCAGCAATGGCAAGCACAGGGTATTCATCGATCATGGATGGTGCCCGTTTGGCCGGAACTGTAATTCCCTTCAGCTGGCTTGCCTTCACGCGCACATCGCCGATCTCTTCGCCGCCGGTCTCGCGGCGGTTTACGATTTCGATATCGCCGCCCATTTCGATGAGTGTTGTGATCAGGCCAATGCGGTGCTCGTTCAAGAGCACTTTTTCAATCGTCACATCGGAGCCGGGCACGATTAGAGCAGCCACAATGGCAAAGGCAGCCGAAGACGGGTCGGCTGGAACTTCAATCGCTTGTGGTTTCAGCTCCGGTTGACCTTGAAGGGTGATCACGCGTTCGCCGTCATCGTTCAGTTTGACGGAAATATCTGCGCCAAATCCCTTGAGCATTTTTTCCGTGTGATCGCGCGTTGCAATCGGTTCAATCACGGTTGTTGTGCCCGGCGCGTTGAGGCCTGCAAGAAGAACCGCGGATTTAACCTGAGCCGAGGCAACCGGGACACGGTAAGTCAAGGGAAGCGGGTTCTTGGCGCCGCGAATGCTTGCGGGCAACCGGTCTCCTGAGCGGGCGACAACGTTTGTGCCCATATCACGCAGGGGATCAAGAACGCGGCCCATCGGGCGTTTGGACAGTGACGCATCTCCCACGAAGGTGGCGGCAATGTCATGCGTTCCAAAAATGCCCATGGTCAGGCGGACGCCGGTTCCGGCATTGCCAAAATCGATCACGCTTTCCGGTTCCAGGAGGCTACCCAGCCCGATGCCGTCAATTGTGTAGGTGCCATTGTCTGTTTTTTCGATAACAGCACCGACAACCCGCATGGCGTCGGCAGTGGCCAGGACGTCTTCGGACTCCAGCAGTCCGGTTGCAGTGGTCCGGCCGACAGCGAGCGCACCGAACATAAGCGCGCGGTGAGAGATCGACTTGTCACCGGGTACGGTGACGGTGCCGCGCAATGGGCCAGCGGCGTTGGCGGTTAGAGGAGTAGGGGCTGAGGCATGCGACATGCAAGGCTTCCAAAGCTTATCGTAGAAATTGGGGAGCCTTTCCTATCATGTGGATCACGGCCCGTCATCCGTTTGACGGCTTGAAATTTTGGCGAACCCGTGCAGAACAGAACATGGAATGTATAAAACGAGTGATTTGGCTTTGACAGCGACCTGCCCTTGGGGCTAAGGGGCGCGGCGAACACGATAACAACGAAGGGTGAGCACAGTGGCAAAACCGGAACTTGGCACCAAGCGGCTGTGCCCGAGCTGCGGCGCAAAATACTACGACCTGAACAGGGATCCGATAACCTGCCCGAAATGCGGCACGATATTCGAGATCGTTATGACCTCGCGCGCAGCCAAGGCAGCCAAGGCTGAAGAAAAGCCTGAGGAAGAAGAGGACGAGGAAGACGCAGCAGCGCCGGAAATCGTTACTCTCGAAGAAGCGGATGCCGAGGCAGAAGGCGGCGATGATGTGCCGGATCTCGATGATGACGGCGTTGAGATTGAAGACGACGACGATGATGAGACGGCAGACGTCTTCCTTGAAGAAGATGAAGAAGATGACGACGCGGTTCCAGGTATCCGCGTAGAAATCGAAGACGACTCTGAAACCTAATAGCCGGAAAAGTCAGGTATTTTTTCGCATTTGCCATTTTCCACAGCGCTGCGCAAAAAAGACTGTATTTTCTGCTTGATCAATGGAGGCGGCATGGATATGTTCCGCCTCCATCAGCGCCGGACACCCAAGCCGGTTTCAACAATGGTACGGGGCCATAGCTCAGCTGGGAGAGCGCTTCGCTGGCAGCGAAGAGGTCAGGGGTTCGATTCCCCTTGGCTCCACCATTTTTCTTTTCCTCCACGATCTCAATTTATTCCGCTTGTTTTGTGCAAGTCTTCGGCCATGGCTGCTTCTTTCAAGGGCAGGTTCGGAGGTCAGGTTAGATGACAACAGAATTTGTCTCTCTGTTCATCGTAGCATTTCTGGCAGCCACCTTGCTTCCGGCTCAGTCAGAACTGGGGCTCGCATACTTGATTAGCGAGCACCCGGGCGAAGTCTTTTCGCTGGTTGCTGTTGCAAGTTTAGGGAACACGCTCGGTTCGGTGGTCAACTGGGCTCTTGGTCGTGGCGTGCGCGGGTTGGAGCTGCTTCAAAGATCTCGAGCATCAGGCGAAAAGCTTGCCCGCGCTGAAACGTGGTATCAAAGATTTGGGTACTGGAGCCTACTTTTGAGCTGGGCCCCCATCATAGGTGACCCCATCACGCTTGTTGCGGGCCTTCTCAAAGAGCCGTTCTGGCGGTTTCTCCTATTGGTCTCCATCGCGAAAACCGCGCGCTATTCAATTGTCGCATTGCTTATCTTTGGCGTTCTGTAGCGCCACCACAAGATACGTCGAGATTTGTGCCCCAATGTGACAATGCGACGGCCGATTTTAGTTGCTGGCCGGAATGTCGAGCTAGCCGATGTGGATTTGCTTGGCTCTATTTCCGGTCGAGGAATTCGCTACGTCAGATGAGGCGAGACGAGGTCTCGCAATCTTGTGATGTCAATAAAGTCAGATATTTAGACGGATTTTGAGGTGGGCTTTGTTTGGCGAAATATAATTAGCCGACGAAAATATTTTATGGACATGACCGTGGTGCCGGGGCACATTGTCGTCAAATGTTCATATGAGCGACATTTTCCATTCATATGAACATTCTAGGGGAGGTGGGCATTTATTACGGATGCCCATAAAATCAAGGGCAATTCCGACAGGTCTAAACTCGGGATGAGCCCGAAACATGGGAGACTGATATGACTTCAGCAAAAAAGGTCGCTGGCTTGGTTGCTGCGGCAGCAATGCTTGGCACATCCACCTTTTCTTACGCCGCAACCGAGATTTCCTGGTGGCACGCAATGGGCGGTCGCTTGGGCGAAGTCGTCGTTGATATTTCCAACGGCTTCAACGGCTCTCAGGATGCTTGCTCCATCACACCTGTTTACAAGGGAACGTACGAAGAGACCCTGACTGCTGGTATTGCGGCTTTCCGCGCAGGCGAGCAGCCGAACATCCTTCAGGTTTTTGATGCCGGCGCTGCGACCATCATTGGCGCACCCGGTGCAGTTGTACCCGCTCAGGATATCCTTGAAGGTGCAGGCGTTGGCTTCAACAAGGACGACTACATTGAAGGCGTCCGAAATTTCTATGCCGACAGCGCTGGCAAAATGATCGGCATGCCGTTCAACTCCTCGACACCGATCCTGTACTACAACGAAGATGCGCTGAACAAAGCTGGCGTAGAAGCTCCGAAAACTTGGGAAGAGTTCCAGGAAATCGCGCCGAAGCTGAAAAAAGCTGGTTACGTTCCGTTGGCACAGTCTCACTTGCCGTGGATTTTCACAGAGAACTTCAAGTCTCGCCACAATCTTCAGTTCGCAACCAATAACAACGGTTATGATGGCGCTGAAGGCACGCAGCTGGTTTTCGGTGACCCGATCAAGAACCACTTCAAGGCCGTCAAAGGTTGGCTCGACGAAGGTCTGTTCGGCTACTATGGCACTGGCTGGGGTGATAACCAGACACCGTTCAACGAAGGCAAGGTAGCCATGTGGCTCGGGTCTTCTGGTTCTTTCGGTGGTATTTCCAAGACGGTTGAGTTCCCGTTCTCGGCTACTTACCTGCCTTATTGGGATGCTGTTGAAGGTGCTGGCACCGGCACGTTCATCGGTGGTGCTGCGCTCTTCTCCATGTCCGGGAAGCCGGATGGTGAAAACAAGTGCGTCGCCTCCTTCTTTGAGTACCTGACGTCTCCGGAAGTTCAGTACATGTGGCATAAAGAAACCGGCTATGTGCCGATCACAAATGCTGCCTATGAGCTGGCGAAAAAAGACGGCCACTACGACCGTGCACCGGCTGCTGAAATCGGCATCAAGCAGCTGACCTTGCCAGGTGGTGATTGGACCAAGGGCTATCGGATGGGCTTCTATGTTCAGATCCGCGATGTCATGAACCGCGAATACGGCAAGGTTCTCTCGGGTGAAGCGACCGTTGAAGATGCGTTTGCCACCATCGAAGCGGATGGCAACAAACTGCTCGAGCGTTTCGCGAAGACAACAGCAAACTAATCGTCGTTGAATGACCTTGCACGGGCTGCAGTCTGTGCAAGGTCCTGGTTTTGGCGAGCCTCATTGTTTTACTTTGAGGCTCGCCTTGCCTGTTTGAAAAAGTCTCATTCGGTGGTGTGATGAAGAAAGTCCGCTTTCAGTCGGGGCTGACGCCTTATCTCTTGCTGCTGCCACAACTGGCCATTGTTGTGGTTTTCTTTTTGTGGCCAGCGGCAGAAGCAGTACGCGCGTCGTTCTATCTTGAAGATCCGTTCGGGTTCGGGTCCACATTTGTGGGCATGGACAATTTTGTCGATACGGTTACGTCGACGGATTACAGTCGGGTTGCGAAGTTTACAGCCGTCTTCACGACGCTGGTGACTTTCTTGTCTCTTGGAATTGCGCTGTTGCTGGCCGTCAAAGCCGACAAGGTGCTGCGCGGGGCCTCAACCTATAAAACACTGCTCATGTGGGTATACGCGGTCGCTCCACCGGTAGCAGGCCTGATCGGTGTGCTTTTATTTGATCAGCACGTCGGCCCCCTGACAGACTTCTTTGGTCTGCTCGGATGGGAGATGCAGATCGGTGTGAGCTACTTCGATACGGCCTTTGCAATGACAGCAACCGCAGTGTGGAAGCAGATCCCTGTGAACTTCATTTTCTTTTTATCCGGTCTGCAGGGCATTCCGAAGTCTGTGCAGGAAGCAGCCAGCATTGACTGTCGCTCGGGCTTCCGCCGGTTCTGGACAGTCACCTTTCCGCTTCTGGCTCCAACCGGTTTCTTCCTGCTGATCATCAACATCACCTACGCCTTCTTCGACACATTCGGCATCGTCGATGTGATCGTGAAGCAAGAGCCGGGCAACAATCCGGTGACCCTTGTCTACAAGGTGTTCCTTGACGGCTTCCGCGGGAACGATCTTGGCGGCTCGTCAGCCCAATCGGTGATCCTGATGGCCTTGGTGTTTATTCTAACTGTTGTGCAGTTCCGCCTGATTGAGCGGCGCGTGCACTACACATGAGGAGAGTGACATGAATAGACTACAGCTCTCCGATCATCTGATCTTGATTGCAGGCGTGATCTTCATGGTGGTGCCGGTGTTGTTCGCCTTTGCGACCAGTACCCATGATGCCATCACGATATATAAATCCGGCCTGCAATACCTGCCGGGCGATAAGTTCGCCGAGAACTACGAGACTGTTCTGTTCAAGGCAGGCGGGTTCACCAAGGAAGTCAACGGCTTCGTCATGTTGAAGAACTCGTTGATCCTCGGGTTGGGCTTTGCGATTGGCAAGATCATCATCTCGATGCTGGCCGCCTATGCGATCGTCTATTTCCGGTTTCCGATGGCGACGTTGTGCTTCTGGGTGATCTTCTGCACTCTGTTGCTGCCCTTGGAAGTTCGCATCCTCCCATCTTATGAAATCGTGCAGTCGCTTGGCATGGTCAACACTTACTCGGGGCTGATTGTCCCGTTGATTGCCTCGGCAACGGGGACCTTCTTCTTCCGTCAGTTTTTTATGTCAGTGCCGGATGAATTGCTGGAAGCGGCCCGGATTGACGGGGCAGGTCCCTGGAAGTTCTTCATCGACATTCTGGTGCCGCTGTCCAAGACGATGATCGCGGCGATCTTCATCATCATGTTTGTTTATGGCTGGAACCAGTATCTCTGGCCGACCCTGATCACCACGGAAGAATCTCTCTTCACTTTGGTGCGGGGCATCAAGCAGATCACACAGGTCTGGGTTGGGGCGCAGATCCCGGCACTGAACGAGGCCATGGCCTTGGCCATCCTCGCCATGTTGCCACCGGTGATCGTTGTTGTGATCTTCCAAAGCTGGTTCATCAAAGGGCTCGTCGAGAGCGACAAGTAAGGATTACGGTTTCAAAATGGCTACGATTACTCTCGATCAGGTCCGCAAGGTCTATGCCGGTAATGTTGAGGCGGTGAAGGGCGTTTCCATCGACATCAAGGATGGTGAATTCATCGTCCTTGTCGGCCCATCCGGCTGCGGAAAGTCGACTCTTCTGCGCATGATCGCCGGTCTGGAAGACATTACAACGGGCGAGATCAAAATTGGCGAGCGTGTGGTCAATAAGGTTGACCCTGCAGACCGTGACATCGCCATGGTTTTCCAAAATTACGCGCTCTATCCGCATATGTCGGTCTATAACAACCTGGCCTACGGCCTTAAGAATCGCGGTATGGCCAAGGACGAGATTGATCGTCGCGTAAAAGAAGCAGCCAAAATCCTTGAAATTGGCGAATATCTGGAGCGCAAGCCGCGCGCCCTGTCTGGTGGTCAGCGTCAGCGTGTAGCCATGGGCCGGGCAATCGTGCGCGAGCCTGCAGCCTTCCTGTTCGACGAGCCGCTTTCAAATCTGGATGCCAAACTGCGGGTTCAAATGCGGGTGGAAATCAAACGCCTGCAGCGCTCCCTTGGTACGACCAGTGTTTACGTGACCCATGACCAGCTAGAAGCCATGACACTGGCTGACCGGCTGATTGTCTTGAATGGCGGCAACATTGAACAAATTGGCTCGCCGATTGATGTCTATGACAATCCAGCCTCCACTTTTGTGGCGAGCTTTATCGGCTCTCCGGCCATGAACTTGATTCCGGTGACGGCGGACGGGGAGAAGCTTGGACTTCAACACGGCACGGGGCTGAGCGTTGCCAATCCCTTTGGGAAGCAAAGCTATCAGTTGGGTATCCGGCCGGAACACCTCGAGGTCGCTGAGGAAAACGCCTCTGGCCCCGCTTTTGAAGTAAAGGTCAATGTGATCGAGTCCGTAGGAGCTGAGACCTACATCTATGCATCATTTGCAAATGGTGGGCCTGAAATCGTCCTGCGGGTGTCGAGCCATTCGCAACATGAACCGGGCGAAGTCCTGCATTTGCGTGCGAAAGAAGAAGACCTGCATTTCTTTGATGCAGAGACAGGAAAACGTATCGAGTCCTGATCTCAAAAAATCAGTTTGGAGACCGGCCTGTCGAGGGTGCCGGTCTTCTGAAAAGTCGTTCCGACCGTAGACCGGAACGGCTTTTCTCTTGTCCACGGTTACATACCCTCCTGACAAAAGGTGTCAGTTGGACATCGTGCAGCAGGTTGTCTTGGGTGGTTAAAAAGTCCGCCCTGAACAACGTCTAAGCCATTGATGTTGCGCGTGGCCGAAGCAATACGCAAATATTCGATTTGACCGGTTTGGGGATGGGGTTTGTGATCCAGAGCAGCAAAATGATCAGTGCATTGAGGATCAGACGCAGGTTATGACCGGCTGCGGCCAGCAGGGCGTTGATGGCATCGCCATTTTTGCCATTGAGGAAGTTCCGGTCAAGTCGTCCATCTGTTTTCATGTGGCCGATGGTGGCCTCGATCGCTGATCGTCGTTTCAGCTCACGCTTCATCTGTGCCGTCAGCCCGCGCTTCTGGCCGGAGATCATGACCTTGGCGTCGCCCTCATAATCATGCCCCCGATAGCCACGGTCCACATAGACACGCTCAGCTTTGGTGCCGCAGACTTTCTCAGCCTGACTGATGGTGTCATTCAAGGTGTGCCCATCATAGGGATTGCCCTCAAAAGCCCTCGCCGCAAGAACCAATCCTTCCCGATTGGTCGTGGCAATGCCAACCTTGGCCCCGAACTCGTAAGGTGTTCGCGCCTTGCCCTTGGCAATACAGGCCACTTCCGGCGCATGCATGGAATAAATCTTGTTTTTGTCCTTGGGGGTCTGGGCCAGAAGCCGCTCCACCAGTCCCAGCAGACGGGAGAACCGGTGCTCAAGACCTTCGTTGCCTGCGATCTTGCGGGAGATGTCGCGATAGACCCGGCCCAGATAGGTCTTCAGCTTTTTGAGTTCCCGGCGCATCCGCTTGAACTGTTTGGCATGGGCATAACGGCCCGCCATCAAGGCCGCCTTTTTGGCAACTCTGGTATGGCTGCGACGCAAGATGATGCCGGCCCTCTTGGCCTGGCGCACCAGAAGCTGCAAGGCCTTGTGATAAAGACGGCTATCGGTGGGATGGGCAATGGCTTTGGGTTGAACGGTCGTATCAACCAAGACCCGCTCAAGGCTGCTCTTCTTGATCGTCCCGCTCTCAATCGCAACACCTACCGTAGCAGAAAGAAGCTTTTCCATTCCCTCAGGACCAATCCGTTTGCGCCAGCGGGTCATGGTTGAGGGATCAATGGGGAATTGGTGCTGGAAAAACTCAAAACCGCAGAAAGACTGCCAGTAGGGGTTTTCAACCCAACGCTCAACCGTCTCTTCATCGGAAAGATCGTACATGTGCTTGAGAAAGTGCAGCCCGGCCATCAGACGCGTTGGTTTGGCCGGTCGTCCCAAGGGGCGATAATGCCTGCCGAACTCCGCATCAAATTCATCCCAAGGCATCAGACCAGACAGCCGCACCAACGAATGGTTCATATCGATGATTGCGGCCAGGCGTTCCTTGAACAGATCGCCACACCGTTTGTTGCGTTTTGAAGGTCTCATGAGAATATGCCAGAAAATGCGTGCTTCGGATCAACTAACCGGCATATTCACACATCCAAAACCCAATGGGTATCCATACTCTTCAATCAGTTAAGGGGTTTTTCAGCGCGAACTAAAAAGCGTCATGGTCAGCTCAACCGACACGGAGCGATTTTTCATGGAACCTTTTAAAAACAAATTGTCCGCAGACCTTGTGCGCATTATCGCTCGTCTCTTGAAGCGCGAGTTGAATGCCTTTGACCAATCCGCTTTTGAAGAGGCAGTTCTGTCAAAATTGGAGGCTCTTGAACTGAAGCAACGGGCCCAGCTGATGGCAGATGAAATGGACCGCGTTCTGCCGGATGATCTGGGTGAAAAGTTCTGGGTCATCAAGAAACTGCTTCACCCGTCCAGCAATGGTTCAATTGACAGAAGCAGTGACTATGAAGGCATTGCCGGATGGGGCATGATGCCGCTTGGCATGATTGTCTCAAAGCATGGTCTTGCCGACTTTGACCTTTCCTTTGCCTTGATGAAGGAGATGACAAAACGCGCCACAGCCGAGTTCGACGTGCGCCCGTTTCTCGACGCTGATCAAGGCCGCGCACTGGATATCCTGTCCCTTTGGGTGGCTGACCCTAATGTTCATGTTCGGCGTCTGGTGTCTGAAGGAACGCGACCACGTCTGCCATGGGGTATGCGTTTGCCAAAGCTTGTGCAGGATCCGTCTCCGACCTTGCCATTGCTGGAGGCTCTGAAAGATGATCCGGAAGAGTATGTCCGCCGGTCTGTCGCCAATCACTTGAATGACATAGCCAAGGACCATCCAGACTTGGTGGCAGATATTGCAGAGGCTTGGCTGCAGGATGCCGGGCCGGAGCGTCGGAAACTCGTGCGTCATGCTTGCCGAACCTTAGTCAAAAGCGGGCATGCACGAACCTTGGCGGCGTTTGGTTTGCAGGCACCTGAGGTTCGGTTGAACGACTTGAAGATCAAAACGCCAACGGTTCAGTTCGGTACAGCGCTTGAGTTCGAAATGGATCTCACATCGAACGCCAAGCGGTCACAAGACCTAATCATCGACTATGTTGTGCATTTCAAGAAGGCGAACGGAGCGCTTGCACCGAAGGTCTTCAAATGGACCAAAATGTCCATGGGCGCCGGGCAACAGGTGCGATTGGCGCGAAAACATCCCATAAGGCCGATCACCACAAGAACCTACTATCCGGGCGTGCAGGCCATCTCACTTCGGATAAATGGTCAGGATATCGGCTATCAGGAGTTTAACTTGGAGATGGAGCCTGCTCCGTCAACCGCTTTAGCTGCAGCATAGCAACGATCCCGTAAGCCGGGCCGATTGCCATAATGGCAAAGACCAGTGGCCAGCCGAATGTGTTGGCCATAAGCGGCGTGACCTGCACCGTGAAAAAGGTCAGCGCAAACCCGAGGGCGGTCTGAAAGGTCATCAGGCTGCCTGCCTTCTCCGGTCGGGCATGATCTGCGACAAGGGCCGAAAACTGAGCGGAATCCGGCAAAATTGCCGCTCCCCAGATAATGGCGCAAAACGCTGTTAGCCATACCGGACCGCCGAATGTGAGCGCTGTTGCCAATGCGCCGATGCCGCTCACGACCATCGCTGCAATCGCAATGTTTTCTTTTCCCACCCGGTCGGCGATCAGACCGCCAAAAATGCAGGCGACGCCGCCCGCAGCAATTGCGCAAAAAGCGATGACGCGCGCATATGACACCGCCTCTCCGTCGCTCAAGGAAAGGGAAAAGGAGGCAGTGAGAGCAACGCCGATCCAGGCCCACATGGCATAAAGCTCCCACATGTGGCCTAGATATCCTGCATAGGCTAGACGCACCTTCTTGTTGGTCCAGCTTTCACGGATGGTTCTTGGATCAAAAGCCCCGGCTTTCGCGTGAAACGGGCCAAGACGAACCAGCAGGCAAAGAAGCCCGCCAGCAGCAGCTGCTGCAGAGGCGACGAGGACAGTCAAGCGCCAGTCTGCTCCACCTAGGGTCAGGACCCATTAATTTGATTGGAATGGCGTAACAAAAAGCCATGAGCTGCAAGGAAAAGCGCGACGAGCGGACTTCTTGTCCGGTTGAGCGG
>NZ_GL476310.1:158197-207198 GCF_000148725.1 Roseibium sp. TrichSKD4
ACGTCGTTGCAAATCTTTGAAAACCGGACGGTTTCATTCAGCCTTGCGCATCGTATCCGAACAAATTCATCCCTACCATTCCATCCAAATTAATGGGTCCTGACCCCTAAGTAAAGCAAGAAGATGCGGGGAGGCAGAGCCAAATGTCAGTGCGCCTACAAGCGTACCAACCAGAAATCCACGGTCTTCCTTGCCCCACCCAACGGCGATTTTCATTCCAACGGGATAAACACCGGCAAGCATCGCTCCGGTCAAAAATCGGGCCAGAATGGAGGCAGTTCCGCCCGGTGTCAGGACCAGTAGCGACAGGTTGGCGACCGCTGCCGTAAGTGCGCATACAGCAAACAGCCGGGCGGGATTGATCCGGTCCGCCAATCCCAAAAACGCCGACGCCAGAGCGCCAAACACAAAACCGGCCTGGACTGCGCTGGACAGGGCGGCTTGGCGCGTTTCGGAGACCGCGTGCTCTGAAAGCATTTCAGGCAAAATGGCAGCGGATAGAAACCAAAGGCTCATCACTGCAATTTCAGCCAGCATCAACAGACATAGTGAGCGGAATTTGGCCGCGCGGTTATTGTGTGGCGCGGGATCAGACGATAAGGCCAAGGTCTGCCCGTTGTTTTCGCGTTAGTTTCGCAGAAATGATCTTGTGCGCAGCAGAGATGTAATCGCGAAGTTCATCATCTGTCAAAGCCTCCGGTTTTGTCACCTGTATCCACTTGGCGCGTGCCAAATAAGGTGCGGGGCGAAAACCCTCCTGATCACTTAACAGGGAGTAAGAGAGTCCTGAGCATTTGAAGGCGACTTTATCTTCAATGTCATCGCCCCAGGCGGAGCAAATGGCGAAAATCTTGCCGCCAACTTTCCAGACAGAGGCATTTCCCCACTGGATGACATTCGTTGTCGCGGAAAGCGAAGCACAAAACTGATTGAATTCTGATCGTGTCACGGAAGGAGCTTTGATTTTTGAACCAAGCTCACCATGCAATTGTTGCCAAGTGTTCGCAAGCGCCTCCAGCATGACAAAAACTTGAGCGGTAACAAACTCAGTATAACCAGTCGCCGCTTCTCGGGCATTTGTTCGAGAGGGAGGGGAATGTCGCTTGGAGGCGGTGGTCCCCAAAGAACATCAGCATGCGGATAGAGGACGCGGCGTATGTCATTCCGCGCAAGCGGGGAATGGGTACGCCGTATTTGTGGCAAAGCAAAAGGAAAGATGGGGGCTGGCATCATAGGTTCCGCAAAATTGCGCTCCATTTATGAAAAGAAAGCTCTAGACTGGGAAATGTGATAAGCCCTCTAGTGAAAATTCACTGCAGATAATGGTGAAAGCGACTTTTCAAAAATGAAAAGAGAGTTTGATTGGCAGGACTTGAAGCTGTTTCTTGCCGTTGCACGAAATGAAGGTTTGTCTGGCGCCTCGCGTGAAACGGGGAGCAGCCCCGCAACGCTCGGCCGCCGTATGGCTATGCTTGAAGAGGCACTGGGCATGCGCTTGTTTCATCGCGGTGCGCGTGGCTATGCGCTTACCGAGGAAGCGGGGGATCTCCTGATCGCAGCTCAAGAAATGGAGAGTTCCGCGAGCGCGATAGATGCTTGGACGGCTGATAGACAAACGCAACGCCGCATCCGCATTTCAGCAGGTTACTGGACCATTCGGCTCCTTGCCGACAATTTGACCACCTATTGGAAGCCGGAAAATGATTGGATCCCGGAATTCCTGTCGGACCTTCAAAAACGAGACATCGCCAGACGGCAGATTGATATTGGGGTGCGAAATGCGCCACCCGAAGAACCGTGGCTTGCAGGTCAGAAGGTCGGCGCGGTTCGGTTTTGTGCTTATTGTTCAGCTGCCCTAAAGGATCCTTCGGGCAAATGGATCGGGTTTGTAGAAGGTGGCGCTAATTCGCCAACTGGCCGCTGGCTTCGAAGGCATTTTGCGGACAAGGTCGGTGTCACCGTCAATGACGCTTCTCACGCTCTGTCTGTGGCGCGAACAGGACAAGGGAACGTGGTACTGCCCACATTTGTGGGAGATCCAATGAAAGACTTGAAGCGCATCGGGGATGAATTGAGCGAGCTGGAAACTGAAAGGTGGCTTGTGATGCATCACGAGGATCGCCATCGCTCCCAGACACGTCAAGCGATCAACGCGCTGCGCTCCTTCCTGAGGACCGACCCCGAGATGATCTATTAGGGCGGGCCGGGTGGTTATTTGGGCGAAATTAATCCCGCGTTATCAGGCTTTGGAAATAGTCAATGCGGGTTCGGCTTGAATCAGGAAGATCAAGTCGCCATATTCTGATGTGAACAGAGGCCCCGTGCCTCATGTCCGGATGCCGCTCTTTGGGTCCGGGCGCAAGGTCGCTATGATAGGACTTTGAGGATGACACGAATGTCAGCTTTTTCCAGCCCGTTTATGCTCGGGTTCGATGACATTGAGCGTGTTTTGGATCGCGTGTCCAAAGCTGCAAATGATGGCTACCCGCCATACAACATCGAACGCCTGCCCAAATCCGAAGCACAAGGTGAGGATATCATCCGCATAACCTTGGCTGTTGCCGGGTTCACGCGCGATCAGCTGGATGTGTCTGTCGAAGAGAGCCAGCTCGTTATTCGTGGTCGGCAAATCGACGATAAGACCCGTCAGTATCTCCATCGCGGGATCGCTGCGCGTCAGTTCCAACGTGCCTTCGTCTTGGCTGAGGGGATTGAGATCCTCGGGGCCGATTTGAAGGATGGACTGCTTTCAATCGACCTTGCCCGCCCAGAGCCGGAGCGCGTTATTCGGAAGATTGAAATCTCCAGTGGCGAATAATCGCCGGGGCCATCGACGGAGTAGTATGCATGTATAATCCGAACTCACCTGCGCTCGAGGAGCAGACCCCTTCGCATGTTCCCATGTCCGATGATGATTTCATCCAACTCGGAACTGGTGAAGTGGCTTACCTGCGGCCGATTGGACCACATGAGCTGGGAACTCTTTTCCCACAAGTACCAGCCATTTCCGGGCACGTGCTGCTTTATGCGCTTTTCAATGCGGATGGCACACCGATGATGCTTGCAGACACGAAGGATGCCCTCATGGCAAATGCTTTCGAAAATGAACTGCAAATGGTGTCCACGCACTAGGCTCCTGACCCTAAGCCCGATGCATGAAATGAAAACAGCCCTGGACGACACTCTCGTCCAAGGCTGTTTTTGTATGTGCTGTAAGGTCCCCGCCGACTATGCGGGCTCATTTACCTTTGTTGTCCGGCTCGATTGCGTTTCAGCAGGTGAAACACTGGATGGAGCTGAGGGGAGGTTGCTGTGAGGTGGTTTGCGCCATGGCTGGCTCTTGTACCAAGACACCACATAGGCAACGGCAATCAGAGCGGCAAAGCCACTGAAGTTGACGATAACCTGCGCATACCACTCACCCCGCGCCCAGAACATGTCTCGAATGATCGCAAACGCCTGAGCGAATACAAGGCTCGCCATGAAAACGGCGAGTGATTGTTGCCCGACCTTCTGGACGACTTTCACAAATCCCTGCCAAATCGCGGAGCCGGTGGAGAGATATTTGCCATGTTCCCCCGCAGCGATCCAAGCAAGGTAAGCCAGCGCCAGAAAGTGAATATACCGGAACAAGCCAAATTCAGTCTTGATCCAGAAGGGCTTGATCACGCCCCGGAGGTCAGATGCCCATTCCAGATTTTGATAAACCCGGAAATACGCAAACGGGATGGTAAGAAGGACGATAGCTAGACTGAGCCCGATGAGGCGTTTGTTCACAGGTGGAGCGGGAATCCAGCCGCGCATGAAAGCAAAGCCGGTGAAGAACACGAGCTGCCACCCAAACGGATTGAAGAACCACTTTCGGTCACTCCATGGTTCGGCAGGGAGGTCCAGATACCCAAACTGAGCAGCAATCCATAGGCCGATGGAAACTGCGAAGGCCAGAGGCACGGAAATGCGGGCCGCGATCATGATCACCGGGATAAGCGCCAGGATCACGGTATACATCGGCAGGATATCGAAATAGTTCGGGACCCAGGTCAGGCTCATGATGCCCGGCAGGGAGATTTCGGTCTTGTTATAAAGGTGCCAAAGGTTCAATGAGACGACGTAATCCTGCGTGAGATTACAACATTCCATCAGATAGCCACTTTCATGGACCGCAACCAGACCAACGGCTATGACAAGAAACTGACCAATATGAGCCCAATAGACCTGCCACATACGGTGGAGAATGCGGGCTGCACCAATGCCAACGCCGTGGGTGTCGAAGATTTTGCCGAAGGCGAGGGCGGATGCCATACCAGAGCAAAACACGAAGATCTCGGTGGCATCGGAAAATCCAAAGCGCGCCGGAATCCAGAGCGTCCACCAGTTCCATGGAACGTGGGCGATGAAGATGATGAACATGCCGAGGCCACGGAAAAAGTCCAGACGAGGGTCACGCGGCCGCTTGGTGATCGGTTGCTGTTTGGTCACGGGTATTGGTTCTGTTGTGGTTTCTTGTTGTCCGCCTCGCTGTTAGGCAAAAGATCAGGCAGGCGTTGCCCGAAGTTTTTCGTCACCCATGATCTCTTCAGCTCGCAGCATTTTTTCGCACATTTCAAAGCGCTGTTCGGCGTAGCGGTCAAGTGCACCGCGCAATTTCATTCGCTCATTCAGCAGCTTTTGTGCATCTGCAGCCAATCCGGCTCGAATTCCCGCATCAATGGTCATTCGTTCAAAGACGTCGCGCTGCGCATGTGATCCGCCGATCCGAGGCATGTTGAACCGAGCGGTGTTTAAATGCATGAAGGCAGAGCCGTAGTTGCCGAGCCGGAATTGCTCAAGCCCAAGGGCAGCTGGTTGGCCGGCATCCTTGGCAATGCGCGCAAGATCACCGTCAGCGGCGCTTGTTGTATGAAGTGATTTCATCAAGCGTTCGGCGCCAAGGCGCTTTCCGCCATTAAGAAGCGCCAACAAATAGTGCAGGTCAGCGAAAACGTTGCAGCTGTCTTCCGCCCGCTTGTCCGACAATTGCGCCAATTCTTCCCAGCGGTGGCCAACATTCACACCCTCAAGCTCGAGCCGCATCAAGAGGGACACACCATTGGAAATGTCGCGATAATCGTCGGTGTGATCCCGCCGGATTTCCTCGTCATAAAGCGACAGAACACGGCTGATATCACCGCGGTCAAGATACATCAGCGCCAAGTGCCACCAGACGTGATAGCCAAAGTTGTTACAGTGCGCCCAGCCATCGGGCTGGTTTTCCAACCACTTGATGCCCTCTTCCATGCGACCGGTCATGTCATGAACGTGCGCGACCGAATGAAGACCCCATGCATCATCGGGGGCATATTCAAGTCCCTCGCGGCCAACGGTCTCGGCCATCCGGTAATCGCCGGTTTCCTCCAGCGCAAATGACCGGCAACCTAGAACATATCCGAAAGACGGATGTGTTGGATCATACTCGGGAAATACCGTTTCGATGGAATGGCGCATTCCGGCGGCATCGCCCATAACAAAGCGGATGGCATGAACCAGCTTTAGCAAAAGCGCATCACGTGGATGCTGGCGAAGGGCCGTATCAAGGATTTCTGCTGATTCAGACGGCCATCCGTTCAGCCATGCAGACAGCGAACGAACCACGGCTTGTTCTCGATCAACGCCCCCACGCTCTTTCAGGGATGTTTTGGCAATGGTCAGGCAATCCTTGGCCGTCGTAACAAGTTCTTTGCGGCCCAACAAAAGGCAAAACAGACCGCGAGCTGCATGCCCAAGCGCGAATTGGGGGTCATGTTGCAAGGCCTGATCCAGATGAACAGGAGTTTCCTTACCGTGAGCCAGAAAAGCCCCCACGGTTGCATTCCAGCTTGAAATGCACTCCATGTTTTCGGCAGTCAGCTCATAACCAAACTGGTCCAGCAGGCGCATTGTCCAGATCTTCCCTATTCGACTGAATTCCGCATTGGTCGCTTTGAACGATCAATGTCCAAACTCACCTTACGCATAAGATGAAAACTCTTAGGTCACTTCATGAACTGCAACACACAAATAAGTGTATTTGGCGTGTGTATTTCTACGAAGAGGTCGGTTTTTTGGTTTAAAAACACAGACAGCTGGGCGAGTTGGAAAATTCATTTCTTGCCCGGAAATTCACAGTGGCTTAGTTCGTTGGAGCAAATGAACGCCTCCTGTTGATCTGAGAATGTAGGCACAAGTGAGGCGCGCCACGTCTTTGGTAGAGTAGCAAGTCAGGTCCAAACCCATGCAAGTTGCAACAATGGAAACATCTCAGAAAACGGTGTTGGCTGCCGCCCTCGCCGGACTTGCAGCTGTTGCCGTGGCCGCGTTTCCATATGGTGGCATGCAGAAAGTCTATGCAGTCCTGATTGGCGGTCTGGCCGGTTTGGCGCTTTATCATGCAAGTTTCGGGTTTACTGCTGCCTGGCGTCACATTCTGACAGAGAAAAAGGGCACTGGCCTTCGGGCGCAGTTCGTATTGATCCTGCTGACGAGTGCTGTTTCCTTTCCGTTAATTGCCTGGGGTGCTGATTTCGGAGTGCCAACCGGGGGATTTGTTTTCCCGTTCGGTGTTGCTGCAGCCATTGGTGCCTTCATGTTTGGTATTGGAATGCAGCTTGGTGGCGGCTGCGCATCGGGAACACTGTTCACGTCCGGGGGCGGATCAACGCGGATGATGGTAACTCTGCTGTTTTTCGTGATTGGCTCAGTTCTGGGTGCGGCGCATTTTTCGCAGTGGAACCAGCTTCCCAAGCTTCCAGCCTATTCGCTGGTCAAGGACTTTGGGCCACATTGGGCCTTCCTGCTGACTGCATTGGTTTTGGGCGCAATCGCCCTTTGGACCATCCGCGTGGAAAAGACAGCTCACGGGGAGCTCTTGCCTTCCCGACAGACCGGAAGCCTGTTGAAGGGGGCGTGGTCTCCGGTATTGGGCGCTGTCATGATTGCCGTTGTGTGTATCCTGACCTTCGTTCTCATCGGTCGGCCTTGGGGTATCACATCCGGTTTTGTCGTTTGGGGAAAAAAGGGCTTGGAGCTGCTTGGTTTTGGCGGTCAGGTGTCTGTCCTTCGCGACACCACATCAGTCATGAATTTCGGCATTATTCTCGGGGCCATGGCCGCAGCAGCATTGGCTGGAAAATTTGCGCCAGTGTGGCATTTGTCTGCGAAAGACCTCGCAACTGCAGTGATTGGCGGTCTGTTGATGGGCTATGGTGCGCGTCTTGCCTATGGCTGCAACATTGGCGCCTATCTTGGCGGTATTACGTCGGGATCGCTTCACGGTTGGCTGTGGCTGGTCTTTGCCTTTGTCGGAAGTCTGCTTGGCACGCGTCTCCGCTTTAAACTCGGAATGGGCTGAGCGGTTCCGTCCGTTAGAAGGCGACGTCCCCGGTCACTTTCGGAACAACAGGGGCAAGACACTCGTGAAGGCGGGTTTCCCATTCGCGCAAGGTTGATGTCGTGCTAGGGAACGGGTTCAACGGCAAAAACAGAGAATAGAGCGGCTCAATGCCGTGCTTTGCCAGACCACGAGCCGAGCGTTTGCCGCCTTTGCGGTGCTCAGCAAATCGTTTTTCAAACGGTTTTGACGTCGAGCCTACATAAGCGCCATAGGTGCCGTTTTCGCGCACATATCCATCTCGCAAAATAACGTAGACCGTGCCCTTGCCCTTCCGGTCCGGGCGCTCTGGCGCAAGCGTTGACAAAACGGCGTCTCTGGCCGCCGAAAGCCACGGAATGGGGGTCAGGCCGATGTTCGCAAATTTCATTCTGGCATTCAGATCGTCCTGGCGAATGTCGAGCTCATTTAGGGCCAGTGTTGCCAATTCCAGACAAGGCGGGTCTAGTTGCAACCATCCACCGATTAGCGTTTCCAAATGTTTGCTGGACCACCTGGAAAACGGGCGCATGGCCGAATAGTCAATCCCTTCAAGCGGTGGATTGAGGGCGCTGGAGTAAGGGTGATCAGACATCAGGATCTGGTTTCAGCCAACCAGTCGATCACATCTTGGGCATTCCGGTCTGGCGGGAAGACGGGGTAAAACACGTTTGAGATAATCCCGTCCTTGACGATCAAGGTGAGGCGTTTAATCAGGGTTTTGCCGTCGACTTGGAAGGTTGGAAGGTCAAGCGCACGCGCCAGTTTCAAGTCAGCGTCAGAGAGCAGCGCAAAGGGCAGGTGAAGCCGCTCGGCTGCTTCAAGCTGATCGTCGCTTGTCTGTGTTGAAATGCCGAATACATGCTCGACACCAAGCGCAGCCAGTTCTGCATAATGGTCGCGAAAAGAGCAGGACTGCGGCGTGCAGCCTCGCGCACCTGGAATGTCGTTCCACCCGTCTGGCAAAGCCCGGTCAGGGCGGCCCGTCATGGGATAGACGTAGAAGACAGCCGTACCGGATAGCTCTGCAAGCTGCACGGCAGACCCATTGGTTGATGTGAGATCAACGTTCGGAATCTCGGCTCCGTTCAGATGATCGCAGGCTCCATCATCTTCCGGGCGAGGGAGGGTAGACCAGTCCACAGTTTCCAGCTTTCCCATTCCTGCGTTCTCTTTCTCAAATTCTTGAAGCTTTTACTTGCCGATGCGCATTTGAACCCTATCATACTCACTATCGTCAACGGCAAGAAAGGAGGTGATCCCATGTCTAGTGAGCTTCAGATGGTGACCTTGGGGTCTGGGCAAATTCTGATGGTGAAGGAGCAGACTCTTTCGTCGTAAGGTTTGCTGGGATCTGATCCGGATGTCGGGTCACATCGGTCTCATGGAAGAGGGTCGCATTGCGGCCCTCTTTTTTGTTGTCGTAGTTTGACTTTGCCTGAAAGTCTCTGCTTGGCATTTGGTTGCAATTGAAACTAAGCTCCTGAAAGTGGGAGGTTTCAATGACAGCACCTATTCTTCATTCCTATTTCCGAAGCTCGACATCTTTTCGTTTGCGAATAGCCCTGAATTTGAAAGGAATTGAAACGGACTATCAGTCCCATCACCTTAAACTCGGTGAGCAACACTCTGACGCCTATCTCCGAGTAAACAGGCAAGGTTTGGTGCCTTCACTGGTGCTGGCGAACGGGACTGTTCTGACACAATCCATGGCCATCATTGAATATCTGGATGAAACCATCCCTGAGCCATCCCTGCTTCCAAAAGACCAGGAAACCCGGGCCAAAGCACGGGCCATGGCCCAAATGATTGCCTGCGAGATTCATCCGGTGAACAACCTGCGTGTCCTTGAGTACCTGCGCTCCGAGTTCGGGGCAGGAGACAGTCAGGTCGCAAGCTGGTTTCGCCATTGGGTGGACACAACATTTGTGCCGCTTGAGCAAATGCTGGCTGAACGTGAGACCGCGCATCGTTTTTGTCTGGGCGAAACGCCGGGCCTTGCGGATATCTGTTTGGTGGCGCAGGTGGCCAACAATGCGCGTTTTGATGTCGACATGTCGGCCTATCCGGTGATTTCCCGCATCAACGCTGCGTGTATGGAGCTGGACGCGTTTAAAAAAGCTGCGCCAGCAGCGCAGCCCGATGCGGAATGAAGGTGATTAAATCAGCCCGACGGCTTTGCGAACGCTTTCATCGCGTAAAGAGCAATCGGTGCCTTTATAGGCATCGCCCGCATCTGTTGAAAGCCAAGAGATCGCCTCTCCAACCCATTCAGCTGGGATATGAGCCGATGGGTCCAGCTGGCTGACCGGGTTGATGCCAGACGCCTTGATTTGCACCTGCATTTCGGTGGCAACGGTTCCCGGGCTAAGGCCCATCACACGAATACCTTTCTCGCCGAATTCTTTGTCACCGCATTTTGTCAGCGACAGGACAGCGGCCTTGGAAGCGCAGTAATGGCTCCACCCCTCCAGCGCACCAGTGGCAGCACCGGAGCTGATATTGATGATTGTGCCCTGTCCCTTTTCCAGCATGTGCGGTGTGGCCGCTCGCATGCCGTAATAAACGCCTTTGACATTCACATCTATGACCTTGCCCCAGCCATCGGGGTCGGACGTTTCAATTCGGCTAATCGGGTCGATCAAGCCGGCATTGTTCACCAGAATGTCGATGCCGCCAAAACTGGAGGTGCATAGGCGCACGGCATCTTCAATATCATCAAACCGGCTGACATCTCAGGCAATGGTTGCAGCTTGTCCGCCTTTTTCGCGGATATCGGCAGCAATCCGCTCAATTTCCTTGGTGCTTCTGGCAGCAAGAACAACAGAGACACCATATTTTGCCAAGCTATAGGCTGCCGACTCTCCAATGCCACGGCTTGCGCCGGTGATCAGCGCAGAATTTCCCTCGATCTGAAACATGTTTCCCGCCCCTTGATTGTTGCATCCCAGTCCCGTGTGTCGGCCCCGGACAGTGTGATTTCGTAAGTAGGGGTATTTCTGACAATTTGCACCGATTTGCCGACTTAAAAATTGGCCGGTGTATTGGAGAACGAGAAAACGCAGCGGCAGGGGTTGCATGAAGTGGCCTGAAGCGCAGATAAACACCTTGAGAGTTTAGACTGCAGTCGTTTGGTCCACGAAATGCATCTCCAATTCGTCCACACAGCCTAGGCAAACTGTCAGGAGCCACATGACCGATGTGATGAGCCGGGTGCGCGCAAACTTGCGTCAGCTATATTTTGGTAGCTCCACAACGTCGCAGGTCTGGCGTTACGGACTTCTGGTCTTCGATGTCCTGACAATCGCCTATTTCGTCATTGCACCTTTTCTGGAACCGGAGCCGGTGCACTTTAAGGTGGATTATACGCTCGCCGTCCTTCTCACCCTCGACTATGTAGCCCGCATGATCGCGTCTGCGCATCCGGGCAGGTACGTTCTAACGTTCACTTCCGCTGCCGACATTGTGGTGATTGTCTCCCTAATCATTCCGGCGTTTTTCGAGAACCTCGCGTTCTTGAGGGTGGTGCGGATGATGCGGCTCATGCGATCCTATCACCTGTTGCGGGAGCTTCGAGAAACATCACGCTGGTTTCGCCAGAACGAGGAAATCCTCCATTCCACGGTGAATCTTTTTGTTTTCATCTTTGTGGTCACAGCGATTGTTTATGTCGTCGAGGTCGATCGGAACGCGGGCATCAATAACTATCTGGATGCGCTGTATTTTACCGTCACCACGCTGACCACCACTGGATTTGGCGACATCACCATGACCGACAGCATCGGCCGGTTGATGACCGTCTGCATCATGATTTTCGGTGTCGCTCTGTTCTTACGCCTTGTTCAGACGATTTTTCGCCCCACCAAAGCTCTCTTTCCTTGCCCGGAATGCGGCTTGAAGCGTCATGACCCAGATGCGGTCTACTGCAAACATTGTGGCAATGTGGTCAACATTCCGACCGACGGGGACTGGTCATGAAACGATCTCCAGCAAGCGTGCTCGCCAAACTGTGAACGCAAGTGTCTTTTCTAAAAGAGCGAAAGCACAATAACGAAGAGCATCCTATTCGCCCCGAGGCAAAACCATGCGTCTGCCTGCCATTTTTCTGTTTGCACTTACAGCGCTGAGCCTTTCTACGGTCGGGCCTGCACAATCATCCGAATGCCGGGATGAAGTGCCCTGCCAGCTCGAAAAGGGTGAATATTACATTCACTTGCCACCCGAATTTGCAGCAGACCAACCCAGAGGCGCGATCCTGTTTCTGCATGGTTATCGAGGCAAGGCGCTCAATGAGATCAGGAACAAGCGGTTTAAGGCTATCGCCGACGAGTTGGGTGTTGCGTTTGTGGCAGTCAACGGCGTCAAGGGAACATGGTCCTTCCCGAGTTCCCCGCGCGATTATCGAAATGAGTTTGCCTTTTTCGACAAGGTGCTGACTGATCTGGGAAATCGGTTCGGGATTGACCGGACACGAACCATGCTTAGTGGGTTTTCTTCTGGTGGATTCATGACATGGTACACCGCCTGTCACGATGCGCGGCTTTTTGGCGGCTACGCACCGATCGCAGGCGCATTCTGGAAACCGGAACCGATAACCTGTACCTCGCCGAAAATCCCATATCTGTTTCACGTTCATGGAACGTCCGACAAGGTGGTGCCGATGGACGGTCGACCACTGGGAGGAGGTCGTTGGCATCAGGGGGATGTGATTGAGAGCATGAATGTCTGGCTGAAGCAGGCGGATCTTGAAAGCACGCTGCCGCACAAAAGCACCTTTCAAAATCTTGCTTGTGAAAGCTGGACTGCCAACGATGGTTTCTTGGAGCTTTGCCTTCATGGCGGTGGCCACAGCGTCAAGGCAGACTGGATCAAGCGAGCCTGGCTCCGTTTAAGTGAAGCACGCGGGTGGTCAAAACCAATTGACGAAACAGACAATTAAGCCTCTGATGCACGCCTTCCCGACACCTAATCAGAAAAATATAGGCAAGTGGTGACTGAATCAGCTGAAACCCGCGGTGCCCTGTCAGGGCTAACTGTTCTGGATCTCTCTCGAATTTTGGCCGGCCCCACGTCGACCCAGATCTTGGGTGATTTGGGGGCGGAGGTCATCAAGGTCGAGCGGCCCAAGCGCGGTGATGACACAAGGGGGTGGGGCCCGCCTTTTCTGCTTGATGAAGAGGGGCAGGAAACCTGCGAGAGCGCGTACTACCTTTCATCTAACCGCAACAAGCAATCCGTGGCGATCGATCTTGCCAGCGCAGAAGGGCAAGACCTGCTCCAGTCGCTTGCAGAGAAAGCCGATATCTTGATCGAGAATTTCAAGGTTGGCGATCTGGCGCGCCGTGGTCTGGATTATGACACGCTCAAGACGCGCAATCCGAAGCTGATCTATTGTTCCATTTCCGGTTTTGGGCAAACCGGGCCGTATTCCCATCGAGCAGGATATGATTTTCTCATTCAAGGAATGGGGGGGATCATGTCTCTGACCGGGTTCCCGGATGAAGAAGGCGGAACACCAACCAAGGCAGGTGTTGGAATTGCGGACGTCATGTGCGGCATGTACGCGACCGTGGCCATTCTGGCAGCGCTCAATCACCGTCACCAGACCGGCGAGGGGCAATACATAGACATCTCCCTCTTCGACAGCCAGGTGGCCTGGCTCATCAATCAAGGCGTTGCACATCTGGTCAGTGGTAAAGTGCCGGGGCGCTTGGGAAATGGGCATCCCACAATTGTTCCTTATGAAACATTTCCCGCGCGCGACAAGCAGTTCATTCTGGCAGTCGGAAATGACAGTCAGTTTCAAAAGTTCTGTGCTGTGGCGGGGTGTTCCGAACTTGCTGAGGATTCGCGTTTTGCATTAAATGCAGACCGGGTGCGGAACCGTAAGGAGCTGGTGCCCTTGTTGCGAAGCGTCACAATTCAAAGAGACGCTGCGGACTGGATCTCAGCGCTTGAAGAAGCCGGTGTGCCATGTGGCCCGGTCAATGATCTTGGGGATGTCTTCACTGATCCGCATGTGCATAGCCGGGGGATGAAGATCACCCTCCCGCATCCGCTATCGGGATCTGTTGATCTGATTGGTTCTCCCATCAAGATGGAAAAGACGCCGGTGAGTTATCGCGCCGCACCGCCGGTTCTTGGTTCGGGCACATTGGATGTATTGCAGCGTCACCTCGGACTAACATGCGAGCAGTTGTGCGATCTGAAAAACGCTGGCGTTCTGGACTTTCCCGAGCCGACTGAAAACAACAAGAAGGAGACAGCCCAATGACAAGCGGAGCCGACATTATCGCCGGAAAATTGCATGCCGCGGGCTGTCGGCATGCATTTGGAATCCCCGGCGGTGAAGTCCTTGCCCTGATGGACAGTTTGAACCGGGCTGGCCTTCGGTTTGTGTTGGTGAAGCATGAGAATGCCGGCGGCTTCATGGCAGAAGGCGGGTGGCATGCCGATGGAGCTCCCAGCGTCCTTTTGGCCACGCTTGGCCCCGGCGTCGCCAATGCTGTTAATGTTGTTGCCAATGCATGGCAGGACCGTGTGCCGCTTATCTTCCTGACCGGCTGCGTCGATGCTGCAGAAGCGGAAAGTTATACCCATCAGGTCTTTGATCACCAGCAGCTGCTACGCCCGATTGTAAAGGCCAGTTTTTCGGCTCGGTTGGGCGCGTTGGATGCAATGATGGACAAGGCTATTGCCCTCGCCATGGAAGGGCAGCCGGGGGCGGTTCATATTGATGTTCCGATCAATGTCGCGGATCAGATCACGGAAGAGCCTTGGAGCGCCTCAACGCCCTTGCCGCTTCCCGCACAAGCCCCTGCTCCAGGACGGCAATTGGAGGAGGCGTTAAAGCTATTTCGGACCGCTCAAAGACCGATTGTCTTGGCGGGCGTTGATGCCGTGAATGAAGGTGTTGGTCCCGAAATCACTGCGTTTTGTGAGCAGTTCGAGATACCTCTGGTAACGACCTACAAGGGCAAGGGGTTGATGGACGAGCGCCGCGCGTTGGCGCTGGGCGGCGCGGGCCTTTCGCCAAAGGCGGATGACGTTTTACTGCCACTTTTCCAGCAGAGCGATTGTATCCTGCTGCTTGGGTATGATCCCATCGAAATGCGGATTAACTGGCGGCACCCTTGGCCCAAGGATGCGCCCGTGATCGAGGTCACCTCTGTTTTGCGCACCCACGGCATGCATGACGTACAGGCGACACTGCGAAGTGATATCCGGCCTGCACTTGAGCACCTGTCTGCAGCTCGTGACGGTGGGCAAGCCACCTGGCAAGACGCAGAACCCGCCAAAGCGAAAGCTCAACTTAAAGGCATTTTCGAAGCGGAAGAGAATTGGGGTCCGGCGCGCGCATTCCATGCCCTAAGGTCTGTTATGCCAGATGAAACGGTTGTAACGGCCGACAGTGGTGCGCACCGGATTTTGGTCTCGCAAATCTGGCAGTGCACGAGCCCGCGCACGATGCTGCAATCCTCTGCTCTTTGTACAATGGGCTGTGCGTTACCGCTCGCGATGGGCCATCGATTGGTTGATGGCAAGGCGCCGGTTTTGGTTTTTGTCGGAGATGCCGGTCTTGAAATGTGTCTCGGTGAATTGTCCACCCTGCGAGATCTGAAGATCCCGGTAATCATCTGTGTGATGGTTGATGCCAGCCTTGCACTGATTGAGCTCAAACAGCGCAAAAGCCAACTTGGAAATGTCGGAGTTGATTTCGAGGAAACAGACTTTCCGGCTGTCGCTCGAGCGTATGGCGGGCACGGGGTTTGGATCGATGATGAGGCAGCTCTGATGAAGGAGGCGAAAGCGGCCTTGGCGCGGGAGAGCTTCACGATATTGGCATGCCGGATTTCCCGCAAAGCATACGACGGGAAATTCTGAGCCGGAAAACAGCTGAAACCATCTTTGGTCGTGTGGACCTTTTGAGAGCACCTGCCTATGTTGCGCTCGCAATTCGTCCACACAGCCTCAAGGTGTTGCTGAAACATGCTTGTCTGCCCGACAAAAGCCGAAGTCCGGTCATTGGTCGCCGGATATCGCCGTGCAAGGCGAACTGTCGCACTTGTCCCGACCATGGGATATCTCCATGAAGGTCATCTGGCATTGGTGCGCGAAGCAAAACGGCAAGCCGAGAAGGTCATTGTTTCGATCTTTGTGAACCCCACACAGTTTGGGCCAAACGAAGATTTGGACAGCTATCCGAGAGATACAGACCGTGACCTTGCCCTGTTGGAGCAAGAAGGTGTCGATGGTGTATTTCTGCCCAGTCCGGAAGAAATGTACGGCACGGGCGGAGCCACATTTGTTGAGGTGCCAGAGCTCTCCGGCATGCTGCAGGGAGTACTAAGGCCAGGACATTTTCGCGGTGTCTCAACCGTTGTGACCAAGCTCTTCAATATTGTTCAGCCTGATGCTGCCGTCTTTGGTGAAAAGGACTACCAGCAGCTAACTTTAATCCGCCAGATGGTGCGCGATCTGGATATGCCGATTGAGATCATGGGGCACCCAACGGTTCGCGAAGAAGACGGGCTTGCGCTGTCGTCCCGCAATGTCCGTTTGAGCGAAAGTCATCGCCAGCAGGCTGTTGTTCTTTCAAAGGCCCTATCAGTGGCGGAAGATGCAGCCAAGACAGACCCGGATATTGAAAATCTGAAAACCGTCATTCACGAGACACTGAATGATGCGCCTGACGGCAAGGTGGAAAGCGTTGATATTCGGGATGCAAAAACATTGGCCGAAGTGGTGGGGCATCCAGCGCGGCCAGTCGTTGCATTGCTCGCGGTTCGCTTTGGATCTGTGCTTTTGATTGACCAGCGGGTCATCGCAAATCTTCTTACGGTCGTTGATGGAAACAAGGGGAACCAAATATGAGTGACCATAGCAAAATTCGCCGCACCACCGTCCCGCAGATCCGAGCCCGAAAGGGAAAGGAACCTATTGTCTCATTAACGTCCTACCACGCCCACACTGCTGCCATTGTTGATGAACACGCAGACTTCATTCTGGTTGGCGACAGTCTTGGCATGGTGATGCATGGGATGGAGTCGACGGTCGGTGTGCCGCTTGATCTGATGATCATGCATGGCAAGGCGGTGGTTCGGGGAACGCAGCGGGCACTCATTGTCGTCGATATGCCCTTCGGCACCTATGAGGAAAGCCCGTCCGTTGCTTTTCGCAATTCTGCTCGCATTATGAAGGATACCCAGTGCGGCGCGGTCAAACTGGAGGGCGGTAAACGGATGGCGGAAACAATTCGCTTCCTGACTGAGCGCGGCATTCCGGTGATGGCGCATATCGGCCTTACCCCGCAGTCCAGTCATGTCATGGGGGGCTTCAAAACACAGGGTCGGAACGAGGACAGCTGGCCAGAGCACGAAGAGGACGCGCGCGCCGTTTCTGAGGCCGGGGCGTTCGCACTGGTGCTGGAAGGCATGGTGGAACCACTGGCCGCTAAAATCACACGGCAGGTTGATATTCCAACCATCGGGATCGGCGCTTCGGCTGAGTGCGATGGTCAGATACTTGTGCTGGAAGACATGCTTGGCCTAAACCCTACACCACCAAAATTCGTGCGTGTCTACGGCAATCTGGGCGGTCAAATTGAGGCGGCTGTGAAAGCGTATTCCGACGATGTGAAGTCACGCCACTTCCCGACAGACAAGGAGACCTACAGCTAGTTTCGAGGGTAGGACTATAGCCCCATCAGAGTTAGTTAACCCGCAATTCATGAAATTGCATATACGTGTAAACACTACTTTAAATGGCTATTATTACCCTGCGTCAGAAAAGTGTGAGTGCGGGTTTCTGCAATGTATCTGATGCGATTGACCTACTACAGTACACCGTCGATTACCCCGGAGCATGGTGGGCGTACGACGGCGTTGAAAGACAATTTGGCGGCAAGCCGTAAGAACAATGCGACCAGCGGTATCACCGGAACGTTGTTCTTCAATGATGACTATTTTGCGCAGGTGATCGAAGGGCATCGTGATGAAGTTAGCAATTCATTCGTGAGGATTTCAGCTGATCCTCGCCATGAAGACGTTATCATTCTGCGGGCTGAACCTATCGATGAGCGATTGTTCAACAAATGGGAGATGGGGTTCGCAAGCATCACTGAGCAAACAGAGGCGCTATACCGAAAGTATTCAGCTTCTCCGCGTTTTGACCCGGCGAAAATGAGCGCAGAATCCCTTGAGCAGCTCTTGGCGGAGATCGCGCAGAGCGCGCAAGAACAAGCCAAGCCCGAGCCTCAAAAGGTTCGCCGTGTGGCAAGCCTCTGACAGCTTCCGCTGATCTGCCAGTGTCAGTCTTGCAAATTGACCAAGGGCAACTTTCCCGAAATATTTATAATACACGGGCATCCCTTTATCGAGTAGGGGGCTCTTTTTGTGTTTTCGGAAAGAGTGGCATGTACGAAAAGGAAGCAGATACGCTCAAGGCCTTCCTTGATGGACAAATGTCACGGCGGGAATTGCTGAGCCGGTTGGCCGCTTCTGGATTAGGGGCAGCTGCTGTTTCCTCCATCTGTTCGAATGCAGCACAAGCTGCGTTTTTGTCGGATTTCGACTGGAAGAAACATAAAGGCAAAAGCATCAAGCTGCTTTTGAACAAACACCCTTACACAGATGCCATGATTGCTCGGCTGGAGGAATTTCGTCAGCTCACAGGTATCGGTGTCTCTTATGACATATTCCCCGAAAACGTTTATTTCGAAGAGCTGACCGCAGCGCTTTCTCTCCACTCCGACGAATATGATGCCTTCATGACCGGGGCCTACATGACCTGGACCTATGGTCCGGCTGGTTGGGTGGTCGATCATAATGAATGGCTAAATGATCCTGAGAAAACCAACCCTCGTTACAATTGGTTCGACGTGCTTCCTGGCGTGCGAAAATCATGCGCATGGAACGGACAACCCGGCGGTGAGTTGGGCTCGGGAGATGCAAATCAGTGGTGCATTCCATGGGGGTATGAGCAGAACGACCTTACCTATAATGCAACCATGTTTGAACGCGCCGGAGTGCGCATTCCAACCAATCTTGATGAGTTGACTGAAGCTGCAGCGGCAGTGCAGGCCGGGAATGAAGGTATCCACGGCATTGGTCTTCGGGGGACGCGGTCTTGGGCCACGATCCATCCGGGTTTTCTGTCGGCCTATGCAAATTTTGGCGAACGCGACCTGGTGGTGGAAAATGGTAAGCTTAAAGCTGCAATGAACACTCGTGAGTCTCGGGCATTTCACGCAAAATGGGTGCAAATGATCCAGCAGAGCGGAGCGAGGGATTGGTCCACCCATACATGGTACAAGGTCAGGGAAGATATTGGCGCAGGACGGTCAGCTATGACCTTCGATGCTGACATCCTTGGGTATTTTGCAAACAGCGATGAAAACCCGATGTCGGGTCAATTGCACTACGCTCCGTTTGCGGCCAATCACGCAGCGTCTGCACCAACGCCGAACATCTGGATTTGGGCTCTGGCAATGTCATCCTTTTCTAGAAATCACGATGCGACCTGGTACTTTATGCAATGAGCAACAGGGCCCCAGTTTAATCTGGATGGCGCGCGGAACCTGAACTTCGTAAATCCGGTCCGCCGGACGACCTGGAGAGACGAAGAATTCCGCAATGGATTAAAAACCAACTACCCCGGATATGTAGAAACACATGATGTGTCCGTCCCTGGCGCGAGCATCAAATTCACGCCGCAACCACTCTTCTTTGACCTAACGACTGAGTGGGCTGCCAGCCTTCAAAAGATGGTCGCCAACAAGGTGCCCGTTGACGAAGGTCTCGATCAACTTGCTGAAAGCATCAATACTCAGCTCGAAGCAGCCGGTCTTTGATCCCCACTAACTTTGGGTCAGGGCGCAATGCTTTATTTCTGGTTTCTCGATCAAAGGTGAGATGTCGTGATTTGACTTTTCTCGGCGGTTTTCCCACTTCAAAAGTCAGAGACACTTTTCAACTGATGCCCGAGATCGACTGATCTGTCGGGCGGTACTCTCGCGTTGGGGTGGAGAATGAGCGAGTTTTTGTTGGCAAATGAGCCAACCGTCCGATTGGCGGTATTTCTGGGTGTGCTTGTTCTGATGGCCATCTGGGAGGTTGCTGCTCCGCGCCGGCGTATTGAAATCCCACGGGTTATCCGCTGGACCAACAATCTCGGTGTTGTGATTGTCGACACCGTGCTTGTTCGATTGGTCTATCCAATTGCAGCCGTCGGATTGGCACTGCTCGCGCAGCAAAATGGATGGGGACTGTTCAATCTTGTTACGCTGCCCGGTTGGGTCGCAATTCTGGTCTCAATCATCTTGTTCGATTTGGCGATCTATCTGCAGCACGTTTTCTTTCACAAGGTGCCGTATCTCTGGCGCCTCCACCGGATGCATCACGCAGACACCGGCATTGATGTAACGACCGGGTTGCGGTTTCATCCGCTCGAAATCTTGATCTCGATGGCGATTAAATTCGCCGTCATTCTTGTCCTTGGACCTCCTGCCGTTGCAGTTCTCCTGTTTGAAGTCATTCTGAACGGAATGGCGATGTTCAACCATTCCAATATCAAGCTGCCATTCGCCCTTGATCGGGCTTTGCGGTTGATTGTGGTAACGCCTGACATGCACCGGGTGCATCACTCGATAGATCGCGTAGAAACCGATAGTAATTACGGTTTCAATCTGCCTTGGTGGGATCGCTTGTTCGGCACCTATATCGATCAGCCAGAAAAAGGGCATGATGGAATGACAATCGGGTTTGCTGGTTTCCGGACGCAACGTGATCATTGGCTTGATCGGATGCTTATCCAGCCCTTTAGCACGCCCTCAAAAAAAGACCCTAAGAGCATTGAGGCAGAGGCGAGCCCAGACGTTTAGGCCACAGCCTGTTCCGCGCGCCCAAGTCGGTTATAGCCTTTGGCCTTTTGATGGGAGCTGTCGTTTGTTTGACCGCTTCAATCAAGAGTGGGTTCCCTTGTAAATTTAACGCTTGAGATATGTTGCAGGCTCGGACGAAGCCGATATTGTGCCTTCGTAACGTTATTTGGTTTTAGAGTTGTTTGAGGGAGACAAACGGGGGGGCGGTTTTTGATCCCTTCGCATTGTTTTCCGTCCCGAATTTTAAATCTCCGAAAGTTGGCCTTTTTGAATGTCCCTTACCCATGATGCCATTGCAGCGCTTGCCCCGGACCAGGCATCTCTGAAAGCTGCCAACGGTATGACAAAGCCAAAAAAATGGCCGACGCGTGCACGGTCCGAGGCCGAGCCACTTGTCTGGGGGAGTGCCAAGGTTCGGGCGCAAATCCGTATCGCACGGTGTTTGACACTTCAAATCACGGCTATAAGTGCACTTGCCCATCGCGAAAGTTTCCGTGCAAGCATGTTCTTGCCCTGATGTGGATGTACGTTGATGATCCGGTGCCATTTCAGCCCGCTGAAACGCCTGACTGGGTTTCGGACTGGCTGGGGCGCAGGAGAACCACCGCATCCGCACCCAAATCGGCACCGCCGAATTCTGGCGAGGACAAGTCGCTTACAGCGGCCATGCGTACTGAACCTGAAAAGCCAAACGACCCGAAGGCAGAGGCGCGCAAAAAGGCAGCTGCGGAGAAGCGGGCACAGGAAACAGAGGCGGCTTTAAAAGGTGCGGCCGACGATCTTGAACAATGGATCGGCGACCAACTCCGCACCGGCCTATCAGCTTTTCTGGAAGACATGACAGATCGCTGTCGTGCGATTGCAGCGCGCCTCGTGGATGGTAAGGCTCAGGCGCTCGCAAGCCGTCTTGATGAATTGCCTGCACTTGCTCTTGCTTATCCCGGAGAAGAACGGATGCAATTGGTTGTGCGTGAGCTTGGAAAAATCGTGCTCTTGCTCGCCGCTTGGCGGCAAAGCCCGGCGGATCCCGAATTACGGCGGATGATCGCTACGTCAGAAACGCGAGACAGTCTCTTTGAAAATCCGAATGCGCAGAAGGTGACGTCGGTCTGGGAAGTGGTTGGCGAAGATATTTCAACCCGGCGGGACGGGATGGTCAGTCAGGCGACATGGCTCATGAACCTTCAATCGAGCGGGCCGCGCTTTGCTGTTCTCCTTGATTTCTTTCCGGCCAGTCTCGGAAAGCGCTCCAGCGCGGTTGTCATGGGAGAACAACTCCACGCGGAACTGGTCTTTTACCCCGCCAGCCATCCGCTTAGAGCTGTATTAGGAGAGCGGAAATCAGCACCGGACACACCCTTGCCATGGCCGGAAATCGAGCTGCAGAGTGATCCTCTGCAAAGCTTCTTGGAGATTCAAGATGTAGCGCCCTGGACCGGCGTGGCACCGGCGGTTTTGCCCGAGGGGCGGTATTGCAAGAATGGGCCGGAGACGTGGTGGCAGTCTGTTGATGGGCAAATTGCCTTGCCGGTCAAAAATGCTCCCGATCCGCATACCGCGGGATTTCAATTGCAATCCTCTTTCGGACTTTGGGACGGACTGCGTTTGACACTTCTGTGTGCTCGCACAAATTGGGGTAGGGTTCAGCTAAATGGTTGATCTAAGCCAGTTTGTGGAGCGCATTCAAAGTCGCTGGATGGTGGGCGGGTCTGCGCAAGAACAAGCGCCTGAGGCTTGGCGTTCGTTGGCGTCCCAAACAGATAATCCCGACCTTTCGCTATTGGCCTTGGTAGCACAAGCGGCGCAGGTGGGACTTCGGCCTGCACCTGCCAAGGATCTCCAGCCTTATCCATCGCTGCCCAAATTGGATTTGCCGCCAGTGTCGGACGCGCAGCGGGGTCTGTTTCGACGCATCTTCTTGCTGGTCAAACCGACCCGAGAGCAAAGTGATCTTTTACTCAGCTTTCTCGCTGCCCGCGGGTTTACGAGCCATCCGGCGGACTTCATGCCCGCCAATATGGAGAACCTTCCGGCCTGCTACGCTCCGTGGGAACAATGGAGTGAAAGGCAGGAGGCAGACCTAAGCGAGCTGTCGGCAACCAGTTGGGATGATTTCATGCCGTCGGAGCGGGTTCATGCTCTAAGGCAAATCAGGTTGAACAACCCGTCCGCGGCTCGCGACATGTTGGTGGAAAAAGCGGCAGAACTTCCAGCTGAACAAAGATTGCGCGCAGTTCAGGTTCTTGAAATCGGGCTTGGACCCAATGACGCACCCCATCTGAACAAGCTGCTGGAGACGGACCGCTCAGGAAAGGTCAAGGCCTTGGCGCAATCCTATCTGGCGAGACTGGGTTTGCAGCAGGACGAAGGTGACGCGGTCTCGGAACTTGCCGATTTTTTGGAGCTTGGCAAAAGCTGGATTATCCGGCGCAAGGTGACCGTTCGCCCGAAGAAACTGAAAACATCCGCCCAACACAAACGCCGGGCTGACCTGTTTGAAGCAGTCAGTTTGAATGGTTTGGCTACCGCGCTAGAACTTGCCCCGGACATCATCATTGCAGGATGGCAGTTTTCAAATCAGCGAGAGGACCGAGAGTTCTTCGACATGGTTGCTCGCACCGGTTCTGACGATGCTGTTCGGAGCCTGATGGACAGAATACTGGAAAGCGGTGAAGTGCAGCTCCACGTCATCGGGTCACTGCTTGACCGGCTGACGCCAGCGGACCGGTGGGCACGCCTGCCGGCAATCATGAAACAAGATGATGAATTGATGGAGGCCGTTCTGGCTTGCGCACGTCATCGCCTTGGAGACTTGAGCCTTGATGTCTTGTCAAAGTCTCTGCAGGTTAAATCGCTGATTGCCAAGATCAAGGAACAGGCTAAGAGCGACAAGGCCGGGGCTTATGATCATGTCCTGCGCCCCAGCCTTTTCATTCTGGGCCTTTTGGCAGACCCTCAAGCGGCTACAGCCTTGATCGACACATTTATTGAAGCGGGTTTGTCCCGCGCCGACGCGGCACTGCTTGTCTTGCAGTTTAACGCCGCTTTGCCCTCCGGAGATATCAAATGAGTGACACGTTGCGGCGTCCGGCCGAGATTACCTATGCAGCCGAAATCGAAGCCCTGAAAGCGGTCGATGATCACCCCAAGCCACAAGGTTGGGTTTTGTCTCCGCAATCGGTCATCACTTATGTGATGGGCGGCAAGGCTGGATCAGTTGAAATCAGTGCCAAATATGTCGGCAATCGGCGTTTGATTGAAACGGCTGTTGCAACACTGGCGACCGACCGGGCACTGCTTCTTCTCGGAGTTCCGGGAACTGCGAAATCCTGGGTGTCAGAACATTTGGCCGCTGCCATTTCTGGAAACTCGACATTGGTGATCCAGTGTACTGCCGGAACCGATGAAAATCAGGTGCGTTATGGCTGGAATTACGCCCAGCTTCTCGCTCATGGCCCGAGCCGGGAAGCCTTGGTGCCGACGCCTCTATTTCGGGCGATGGAAAGCGGAAAACTGTGCCGTCTGGAGGAACTGACTCGGATGGGCTCGGATGTGCAGGACACGCTGATAACTGTGCTTTCGGAAAAAATGCTGCCGATCCCGGAACTGAATGACGCGGTGTTTGCAAACCGGGGTTTCAATGTAATTGCAACGGCCAACGACCGAGACAAGGGCGTAAACGAGTTGTCTGCCGCCCTGAAACGCCGTTTCAATGTTGTGGTCCTGCCACTGCCTGACGACATGGACGAAGAGATTGCCATTGTGACAAAGCGGGTTGGAGAGATGGCAAATTCCCTGGATCTACCGGCTCCGAAAAACGTTGCAGAGGAAGTTACGCGATTGTTGTCGATCTTCCGCGAATTGCGGTCAGGCGAAACACTGGATGGCAAGACGACCTTGAAAAAGCCGTCCGGAAACCTTTCAACAGCAGAAGCGATCGCGGTCACGGTCGGCGGACTGAGCCATGCAGCTTACTTCAACAAAGGGACCCTTTCGGCATATAGCCTTGCGCCCAACGTCATTGGGGCTGTGTTGAAAGACCCGGTTCAGGACAAGGTGGTTCTTGAAGAATATCTGGAAACGGTCCTGAAAAAACGGCGCGACTATTCCGATTATTATCAGGCATTGACCGAGTTGGTTTAAGTGGCAGCTCCCGTCTCCTATTTCGGCATCAGGCATCACGGACCGGGCTCTGCCCGGCGTCTCGTAGAGGCTTTGGATGAGGTCAGGCCTCACGAGGTGCTGATTGAAGGCCCAGCTGATCTCAGCCACCTTTTGCCCATGTTGGCCAGTCCGCAAATAAAGCCTCCGGTCGCGCTTCTCGGCTATCCGGCAAATATGCCGGAAAAAACAGTGTTCTGGCCATTTGCAGAGTATTCGCCTGAATACCGGGCGGTCGTGTGGGCCGTTCAAAACTCAGTGCCTGTGCGGTTCATTGACTTGCCGGTTTACTGGCGGATTGAGCCTGACGCACAAGACCCCATTGAGCCGGAGGCGGGTGAGGGTGACCCCGCTGAAACGGAGGAACAACAGACGCTCGAACAGGAAGCCACAGACACGTCAGGGCAGAAGCACCAGGCCAATTCCTTGAGTGGCGATCCGATTGGCGTGTTGGCGGAACTAGCCGGCTATGAAGACGGAGAAAGTTGGTGGCAGGATGTCATTGAAGAAAATCCTGCTCCCGGCCCGGTGTTTGAAGCGGTTGAGCAGGCCATCACGGCTCTTCGCGCGCAAGAGTTCGAGCTTTCAGAACGCGAAGCCGCCCGAGAGGCCCATATGCGGCTTGAAATCAGAAAGACGGTCAAGGACACGGATGGTCCTGTCGCCGTCGTGTGCGGGGCATGGCATGTGCCAGCATTGAAGGCCAAACATGCGGCCAAGGACGACCGTGCTCTCTTGAAGGGCGCGCCAAAGCAAAAGATCTCTGCAACTTGGGCACCCTGGACCTCGCCGCGTTTGTCCTTCGCAAGCGGGTATGGGGCAGGGGTTGCTGCACCCGGCTGGAACCAGCACCTCTGGACGGCTGATGACGATACTAAGGTCACACGCTGGGTGGCTCGCATTGCGCGCGCCCTGCGGGGGCAGGGGCAAGTTGTTTCAACCGCCTCTCTAATTGAGGCAGAACGCCTTGCAACATCGCTGGCGTCCATTCGCAGGCGTCCGCAGCCCGGTTATGAGGAGTTGCGAGACGCCGCAGTCTCTTGTCTATGTTTTGGCAATGGTCTTATCTGGCAAACCATTGCAACCGAACTTCTGATTGGGTCTGAGACCGGAGAGATCCCCGATGATGTGCCAATGGCCCCGCTTCTGGAAGACCTTCAGCGTCAGCAGAAAAAAGCGAAGTTGAAGCCGGAGGCATTGGAGCGAGACCTCTCATTGGACCTGCGGTCTGATAGCGGACTGTTCCGCTCCACCTTATTGCATCGGTTAACAATTCTGTCGGTGCCATGGGGACGTCCGCTTGACCCCGGCAAAAGCCGTGGCACCTTCCGGGAACGGTGGATGCTGGCTTGGGAACCGGAATATGCGGTTGAGCTGGTTGAAAACCTGATCTATGGCGCAACCATCGAGCAAGCTGCAAGTGGACGGCTTCAGGCGAAACTCGAAGACTGCCGCGAGCTGGGGCCGCTGGCTGATCTCGTCTTCAATGCCATGACAGCGCAATTGCCGGAAGCAGCCGCGCGCGGTGTTCAGCTTTTGGGAGATCGGGCCGGTCAAACTTCTGATTGCAATGAACTTTTGTCCGCGCTTCCAGCTCTTGCTGATATTCTGCGTTATGGCGCAGCCCGGGAGCTGGATACTGTTCAGCTTGGTACCTTGTTTGAGCGAATTGCCACTCAAGGCGCGCTTGCTCTGCCCTATGCTGTGCGAGGTCTCGACACAGAAACATCCGAGGCCATGCGCGCCAAAATACAGGCTGTAAATAATGCAATTGGGCTGCTGGACGATCTGAAGGACTTGCAGCAGGCATGGCAAAACGCACTTCATGCAATCGTGGATGAAGCGCACGCAAATCGTTTGATTTCTGGTTTGGCCGCCCGGCTGCTCTACGAAGCAGATTTGATGACCTCGGACAATGCCGTAGATCTTCTGGCTCGCATGCTGTCTCCTGGAACGGAAACAAAAGATGCCGCAGCCTTTTTTGCCGGGTTCTTGGAAGGGGCGGGGCAGCGCCTTCTTTATGATGAGGGTTTACGCGCCTGCGTGGACGCTTGGCTCATCGGTCTGGAAGAAGATGCGTTTACCGAGCATCTCCCACTGTTTCGGCGCGTTTTTTCCCAGATGGACAAAAGTGAGCGTCGCCGCTTGATGGATGCACTGTTCGGATGAGTACAGAGTGGAGGTGTCCGGCTTGTTGCAGCTCCTGATGCCAAAGCGCGCTGGGTGGCCCATTTTGAAATCTTATCCGGCATTTTGACGGGAGAGCAGCATGGATGATCGCGGACGCCGTTGGCGGTTGGCTTTGGGTGGAGATGATGAGGCTTTGACAGGGCGGGATCAACGCCTGTCTGCGGCTCTGAGCGCGCTTTATAACGCTGACGATGAGCCGAGTGGAAAGGGTGGTAAATCCAAACGTGGCGGGCTCGGCAGTTCGTCTCCCAAAGTTGCCCGCTGGCTCGGTGATATTCGCGAGTTTTTCCCGTCCCCTGTTGTTCAGGTCGTACAGAAAGACGCGTTTGATCGCCTTGGGCTGCGGCAAATGCTGATGGAACCGGAATTTCTCGCGGTCATGGAGGCCGACGTCAATCTCGTCGCCGATCTGGTGTCGATGCGCGGTGTCATGCCGGAGAAGACCAAGGAAACAGCGCGCGAAGTCATCGCCAAAGTTGTGGCTGAATTGATGGAACGGCTGGAACGGCGGACAGCAGAGGCATTGCGCGGGGCGGTCGATAAATCCAAACGCACGTTTCGGCCACGTTTTGCTGACATTGATTGGCCGCGCACCATTCGAGCGAACCTTCATAACTATCAGGCAGATCACAAGACCATCGTTCCTGAAAAACTGATCGGCTTCATGCGTCGTCAGCGCCGGATAGTCGATCTGGATGAAGTGATCCTTTGCGTGGATCAATCTGGTTCGATGGCCTCGTCCGTTGTCTATGCCTCCATCTTCGCGGCGGTCATGGCCTCGCTTCCGGTGGTGGCAACCAAACTGGTGTGCTTCGATACAGCCATACTGGACCTCACTGACGATTTGGCCGATCCGGTTGAGGTCCTCTTCGGTGTTCAGCTTGGCGGTGGAACGGACATCAATCATGCTGTCGCCTATTGCGAAGACAAGATCGAGAAGCCGTCCAAATCGCATCTGCTCTTGATTACCGATCTTTATGAGGGCGGAAACGCGGAAGAACTTGTTGCCCGGATCGCGCGTTTACAAGGGCAAGGGGTGAACGTGATTGTCCTCCTGGCCCTGACCGATACAGGGAACCCTTTTTACAATCCCGCACTGTCTGCAACGGTCGCCGCGCTTGGCGTACCTGTCTTTGCTGCCACTCCAGATCAGTTTCCTGACCTCATGGCGTGTGCCTTGCGCCGCGAAGACATCCACCAATGGGCGGCCGGTCAGGACATCAAGACGATTAGACCGGACGAAGGTGCGTGATGTCAGCCACAAAGCTGATGGATCGGTGCAGGAGCTGAAATTATGCTTTGCTATTGGATTCTTCTATCAGGTCACGGCCCATTTGCTGGAAGAGGTCGAGGTAATCGAGAAGCACCCAGTTCTCCATGATCTTGCCGGACGCGCAGCGATAGAAATCCATAACGCGCAAGGTCAGCGATTTGCCGGAAGCCGGTTCTCCAAGATAGTCACCTTGGTGCGTCATGGTCATGGAGGGCCAACCGCTGACAGCGGCGAAATTCCCATTGCCTATCCGGCAATAGTGATCCCCGCCAACCCGGTCCGGAAATGCTGTCAGGAATGATGCCCTGTGATCCTTTTCAAACCCGCTCCAACGATAATTGGAGCCGATGCCTCCGGGTCCGTACCAGAGCATGTCATCATGCCAATACCCTTCGTCGCCAGTTTGCCCCTTTGAGGTGAAAGTCTCCGGGTCGAAGGCCTTTAGGTCCGCCAGCATGGCCTCGCAAAGGTCCAGTGTTTTCTCGCCGTCTGCTTGCTCGGCAGGTAAAACGCCATCATGGGTTGCTGGTCCTGGGAACAGCATCTCGGTTCCGAGCATTTGCGGAAGCGGAAAACGGCCTGTCTGGCGCATAAGGTCCAGCAAATCGAGTATGATCTTGGCTTCTGATATCTGACCATCCGGTTCGATGCGGTAGAATTCTCCCGCTCTCAAAAACACTAGGTGCCCGGATGGTTTGATCCCGAACAGTGGCACTTCAAAATTCCCGACGTAATGCGTGACGCTGGCAATCCAGTGGCCGCCCGGTTCGCGACGGTTCGGCCCGCCTATGAAAATCTCATCCCGCCGGCGAATGTGAGATAGGGCGCTTTGCAGTGGCTCAAAAAAGCCGCTCAAGACAGCGTCGCGACCAGAGAGGCGATTGACCGGACAGGCCACGTCAAAAACCACATCTTCTCGCAAGTGTCTGGAAATTAGATTCATTCTTTCACTTGGGTCAGCCGTCCGAAAGGAGTTCAGAAAGCTATGTGGTGCGAGGCGAAAGTCGGACATCAGATTGCCTGAGTAACATTGGTGGGACTGCCACTTGTAACAAATTTGCATTCGTATGCAAAATTATATTGCCAAACTGAAGTGACTATGCGTAGATTTGTTGCATAGGAATGCAAAACGCAGCTCGACTGACGGTTCTGGGAGGGGCGCGGTGGCTGAAATTCAGCTCAAAAACGTATCAAAGCGATGGGGAAGTTTTGTCGGTGTTGACGACTTTAACCTGACCATCGCTGACCGTGAGTTTCTCGTGCTTCTGGGGCCGTCCGGCTGTGGGAAGACCACGACCATGCGCATGATCGCAGGGTTGGAAGATGTCACAGATGGAGAGATCGTCATTGGCGAACAGGTCGTCAACGACCTTGATCCCAAGGATCGGGATATCGCGATGGTGTTCCAGTCCTACGGCCTTTATCCGAACATGAATGTTTATGAGAACATTCGCTTTCCGCTGAAGGTGCGCAAGGTCGATCCCGCGACCCACGATGAACGGGTCATGCGCGCAGCGGGTATGGTAGAGCTGGAAGAGTTCCTCCATCGAAAGCCTGCCGAACTTTCGGGCGGCCAGCGCCAACGTGTTGCGCTGGCGCGGGCGATCGTGCGCGAGCCGAATGTCTTCCTGATGGATGAACCTCTGTCGAACCTTGATGCGAAACTGCGTGTCTCGACAAGGGCCCAAATCAAGAACTTGCAGCACGAACTCAAGACCACCACCATTTATGTGACCCATGATCAGATCGAGGCAATGACCTTGGCAGATCGGGTTGTTGTTATGAAGAAGGGTCTGATCCAGCAGGTCGGCTCGCCTACGGAAATCTACGACAAGCCAGCCAACACGTTTGTTGCCGGATTTATTGGGTCGCCCGCCATGAACCTGATGGACGGGGTTCTGGAGGGCGGAACATTTTCCGCAGAAAACGTGAAAATATCCGGACTTGATGGCCCCGATGGTCCCGTCACGCTGGGATTCCGCGCTGAAGACGCTTCGGTCGCGACGGATCAAGAGTCGGGGGAAGTCGTTGCCCCGGTTTACACGATGGAGCTCCTTGGCGATGCAACGATGATCACGGTCAAGGCAGGCGGAGCCCTTGTGTCCGTGAAGGCGCACAAGGACTTTCGTATCGAAATTGATGACCAGGTGGAACTCAGCATTCCAGCGGGCATCTGTCACCTCTTCAATCACGAGACTGGGATGCGCATCGACGCTTAACCCGTCCGACCGGCAAAATTGCCAAACATCCAGAGACGCGCCATGTGCGCACGGAACACCAGGGAGACCTGATCTAATGTTGAAAAAACTGCTTCTCGCCGGCGCAATGTCGCTGGCAGCCAGCACGGCCTATGCAAACTGCGGCATCGAGGAAGGCCGCATCAGCATCATCGGCAATGAGTTTCCGGCCATTCAAACTGTTGGAGCAGGGGCGCTTGCCTGCGGCTCTGAAACGGTCGAGGCGAAGTCAAACCTGACGGCCGATCACCAGAAGCTCAATGTAGCGGGCATGAGTGGAAATCCGGCGGAATACACCACCGCGATTATTGCGAATTCCTCCATCGTTGCGCTGATGAATGAAGACGTAATTCGTCCGCTGGATGATTTGGTCGCAAAGCATGGCGGTGATCTGAAAAAGACCCAGTTGATCACCATCAACGGCAAGATCATGGCGGTCGCCTTCATGGCCAATGCCCAGCATTTGGTTTACCGGAAGGACGTGCTGGACGAAGCGGGTGTCGAGCCGCCAAAGACCTATGAAGGAATGCTCGAAGCAGCCAAGGTGATCCGTGAAAAGGGTCTGATGGACAACCCGGTCGGCGGTGCATATGCCGCAGGTTGGAACCTTGCCCAGGAATTCAACAACATGTTCCTTGGCTACGGTGGTCAGCATTTCAAGGCTGGGTCCGCAGAGCCGAACGTGAACACACCGGAAGGTGTGAAGGCGCTTGAGATGATGAAAGCGCTCAGTGCCTATATGAACCCGGACTTCCTGACACACGATTCCAACGCCACCAATGCGGAATATCGTGCGGGCAATGTTGCTCTGATGAATATGTGGGGGTCGAGGGCCGCCACGCTGACATCTGCTGAAGGGGTGCCGCAAGAAGTCGTTGATGGATTTGCAATCGCCGGTCCAATGACCGTCGGCGGAGGCTCAACACCGGCCACGACCTTGTGGTGGGATGGCTGGACCGTTGCAAAGAACATCAGCGATGCGGAAGCCGAGGCAACGTTCGTTGCAATGAAAAAGGCGATCGACCCGTCAATCCTGAAGGATTCGGAAGTTGCGCAACAGGCAGTTTGGCTGATCGATGGCTATGAGCCGACCGATAAGGCTGTAGGTGTCTTTGAGGCCGCAAAAGCAGGCTCCATACCTTATCCAATGCTGCCTTACATGGGCCTGATGCACACCGCGCTGGGCAATGAGCTGGCTGACTTCATGCAAGGCAAGGAAAGCGCCGAGCAGGCCCTGAAGGACGTGGAAGCAGCCTACACGGCCGCGGCCAAGGAAAAAGGTTTCCTCTAATACCCACCAACTGGCGGCGCGTTGCCCGAACGCGCCGCTTTTTTCTTCAATGGTCAGGGGAGCGTCATGAAGCACCGGACATTTTTCTGGTTCTTCCTGCCAACCGGACTGGCGATGCTGATCTTTATCGCAGCGCCCATTGTCTCGGTTGTCATGCAGTCCTTATTCGTTCCGCATGAAGCGGTCTTGGTCGAGACGGAAAACTGTGGCCCGTTTGGCTGCACTACAGCCGTCGCCGTTGATCAGGACGCAACGGAACAATTGCGCGCAGAGCAGCCGCTTGGGCGGTTCGCTGGACTGGAGATCTACCTTGATCGGGGCCATCTGGCCTTTGGTGAAATCGCAGAAGCCTGGTTGATCACGACCTCACTTGGTGAGTTCTTTTCAGAACTTGGGGATCTGCCCTTTTATCGGGCGCTGAGTTTCACACTGACATACACTTTTGTCGTTACTCCCCTTCTCATCGCATTGGGTTTCGCGATCGCGCTGGCGGTCAATTCCCTTACGCAGAAGATCAAGGGATTTGTGATCTTCTTCTCTCTGCTGCCAATGATCGTCACTCCGCTTGTCGGGTCCCTGATCCTTTTCTGGATGATTGACAGCCGAGGCGTGCTGGGAACCTTGATCCAGTATCTGGCGGATGACCAGACCCTGTCGCTCAAAGCATCAACCAGTTTGATGTGGTGCGCCTTGATCATTTACGGCATCTGGAGCAGCGCGCCCTTTGCGTTCGTGGTCTTCTATGCTGGCTTGCAAACCGTGCCGCAGGACACACTGGAAAGCGCCCGCATTGATGGGGCAACCCGTTGGCAGCAAGTGCGCTATGTGGTGCTTCCGCATCTGATGCCGTTGGTGACATTTGTGGCCCTGATCCAGCTGATGGATAACTTCCGCGTCTTTGAGCCAATCGTCGGCTTCAATGCGTCGGCACACGCGCAATCTCTCTCGTGGATCATCTTCAATGATTTGGGAGGAGAAACCCGCCAGCTTTCCGCGGCCGCGACAACTTCGGTCCTGACAATCATCGGTGTTGCCATCTTGCTGTCCCCGGTTTTGGTCCGGACATGGCGCGACTTCAAAGGAAAGGCTTGATCATGGCTTCAGCAGCGCAACGCCGTCCGACCGTTCTGGTTGTTGTCTCCACCGCCTTTCTTGTTCTCTGGCTTTTGGCAGCGGCCTTTCCGTTTCTGTGGACGGCCTGGGGCTCCTTTAAGGTCGAGCTGGACTTCTTTTCCATCTCCAACTGGACCAACGCTCTTACGGGCGAAGCGACCGAAAACACTTACAGACGCCCGTTTACAGGGGCAGGCTATGAAGGTGCTTGGGTTCAGGAGGAGTTCTGGCGGGCGGCGCTGAACACCGCCGTCGTCTGCTTCTTTGTGGTCTGCACATCGCTGACGATTGGCACACTTGGCGGGTATGCGCTCAGCCGCTCCAACCACAACTATGTTTTTTGGCTGCTGATCGCTGCTTTGATTTTCCGCGCCATGCCGCCGATTACATTGGTTTCCGGCTATCTGCCGCCGTTCTTTCAATGGAACCTGTGGGGCTATCTGCCGACGGCCATCATCGTGCTCGTCGCCATCAATCAGCCGTTCACGCTTTGGATGCTGCATTCCTTCTTTCAAAAGATCCCGAAAGACCTGGATGAAAGTGCGCGTGTTGATGGTTGCACGCAGTTTGAAGCGTTCCGTTTTGTAATTATTCCGGTCATGTGGCCGGGCGTCATCACCACCGGTCTGTTCAGCTTCTTGCTGGCCTACAATGACTTTGCAGTGACGGCGATGCTGCTGAACGAAAACAACCGGACAATGGTACCAAAGATCGCAGCGTTTCTCGGGACGACCTACACGGAGGGCAACGTGATGTTCGCGGTTGCCGCCTCCGTTTCCGCCGTCATCCCGCTTTTCTTGCTTGTGATGGTGTTCCAACGCCAGATCGTGTCCGGCCTGACAGCGGGGGCGGTAAAAGGATGAGTGGCGCACGCCCTGAACAAGCGGTTCTCAGCCGTGATACCGATCTGTCGAAGACAGACGAAACGCGCCGCGTCATCGAAGACATGGTGGACGGCCTCAACGATCATCGAATTGCCGATATCGGCGAGTTCTTTGCGGAAGGATTCCGCTGGATGGGGAATTTTGGTTGTGGCACCAAGACGGGTCTGACGGAATTTCAGGACAATTGGCAAAAGCCGTTTCAGGCTGCCTTTTCCGATAAGGTGTGTGTTGATGAAGCTCGTCTCTATATGGGCGAATGGGCCGCTGCTTTTGGTCGTCAGGAAGCCATTCACTCCGGCGAATTCATGGGGCTTGCGCCGACTGGGAGAAAAATTGAAATCCGCTACATGGATTTCTGGAAGGTCGTGGATGGAAAGATCGTCGATAACTGGGTGATGGTCGACTTTCCGCACGTGTTAGCCCAACTCGGCAAAGATGTTTTCAGCGGCGAAGGCTGGGAAGCTTTTGACCGGGGAGAGAAACAGCCGCCAGGCCCAACCGGCACAAGACACCAACAGCTGTAACGATCATGGTCTTGGAGACAAAACAGCTCATATCTGCATACGTATGCGATAGTTAAGGGATGAAGGGCGGTTCACCGCTGAAGGGAAGTAACTATGGCGATAGAGTATCTGAAACGCGGAAAGCCGGAGGCCGAACGGTCTGAAGATGACGCAAAGGTGCGCTCCATTGTTGAAGGCACCTTAAAAGAGATCGAAACTCGTGGCGATGCGGCTGTGCGTGAGTTGTCCGAGAAATTCGACAACTACTCTCCCACATCTTTCAAATTGTCACCGTCAGACATAGAGGCGTTGATGAACCAGGTCTCCACGCGGGACATGGAAGATATCAAGTTTGCGCAGGAACAGGTGCGCAAATTCGCTGAAGCCCAGCGCGCATCGATGACGGATATCGAAGTGGAAACGATGCCGGGGGTGATCCTTGGGCATAAGAACATTCCGGTTCAATCCGTTGGGTGCTACGTGCCGGGCGGCAAATTCCCGATGGTGGCCTCGGCTCATATGTCGGTTGCAACAGCATCAGTGGCTGAAGTGCCGCGCATCATAGCCGCAACCCCGCCCTTTAAGGGCGCACCAAATCCGGCAGTCATTGCGGCCATGCATTTGGGCGGTGCGCACGAAATCTATGTCCTTGGTGGGATTCAGGCCGTTGGGGCCATGGCGTTGGGCACGGAGACCATTGATCCGGTGCATATGTTGGTTGGGCCGGGCAATGCCTTTGTTGCCGAGGCCAAGCGCCAATTATTTGGCAAGGTCGGCATCGATCTTTTTGCAGGCCCGACCGAGACCATGGTGATTGCCGACGAGACGGTGGATGCAGAACTCTGCGCGACTGATCTGTTAGGGCAGGCAGAGCATGGCTATAACTCACCGGCTGTCCTCGTTACCAATTCTCATAAGCTCGCCATTGAAACCCTCGCCGAAATTGAACGGCTTTTGAAAATCTTGCCGACCGCAGAAACTGCCGGAAAGTCGTGGGAGGATTATGGTGAGGTTATCCTCTGCGATACCTATGACGAAATGCTGGCAGTTGCCGATGACATTGCTTCCGAGCATGTACAGGTGATGACGGATCGGGACGACTGGTTCCTCGACAACATGACCTGCTACGGCGCGCTTTTCTTAGGACCGCGGACGAATGTCGCCAATGGTGACAAGGTTATTGGAACCAACCACACCCTGCCGACGAAGAAAGCAGGACGCTACACCGGCGGTCTCTGGGTGGGCAAGTTTCTGAAAACGCATTCCTATCAAAAAGTGCTGACTGACGAGGCTGCAGCCGAAATCGGCGCTTATTGCTCACGACTTTGCATGCTTGAGGGCTTCGTCGGGCATGCAGAACAGGCAAACGTCCGCGTGCGCCGCTATGGCGGTCGCAATGTCACTTACGGAGAAGGGGCAGACTGAGACATGGGGCGGCATACGGATCACAAAAAGCTACTTGCCCCATTAAGGTCGGCGATGGCGGATTTTGATGAAGCGTCCGTAAGACGGGCGCTGGCTGATCTGTGCGCTTCGGACGTTGTCGTGCGCTTATGTCACCCGTTTGGGGAGCTGACCGGTCCGCAGGCGTTTTACGACCGTGCCTATAAAGAGCTTTTTAGCGCGATACCGGATTTGGAACGACGCGACACGATTGTGATGGCCGGTCCAACAGCTGAAGGGAACGACTGGGTCGGATGCTGTGGCGTGTACACCGGCTCATTTGTAAACCCGTGGTTGGACATCCCCGCCACGGGCCATCAAGTCGCCATGCGTTTCCACGAGTTCTATCGGTTTGATAAAGGCACGGTTGTCGAAATTCAGGTCATCTGGGACATTCCCGAAGTCATGATACAGGCGGGTTGCTGGCCCATGGCCCCAAGTCTTGGGCGCGAGTGGCAAGTGCCCGGACCAGCAACACAGGATGGGCTTGTGCCCGGACCTTACGATGAAGCGGCAGGCCGGGCATCCTGCCAAACCATCATCGACATGCTGGAGCACATGAAACGGCACCCGTCGCAAGGCGGACCCGAGGTGATGGAGATGCCAAGGTTCTGGCATCCGCGCATGAGCTGGTATGGACCTGCAGGCATTGGGACCGCGCGCGGTATCAAGGGCTTCCGGAATTGGCACCAAATTCCGTTTTTGGCTGCGATGCCGGACCGGGGACAATATGCAGATCAAGTGACCTATCATTTCTTTGGGGACCGGAACTACGCAGCCGTAACCGGTTGGCCAAACATGATCCAAACCGTCACACATGACGGATGGCTCGGCATTGCGCCCTCAGGTCAAAAGATCTCTCTGTGCAGTCTTGACTTTTGGAGATTGGAAGACGGCCTCATCCGGGAAAACTGGGTGATGGTGGACCTTCTCGACGTTTATCGACAATTGGGCGTTGACGTTTTCCGCCGACTTCGGGAATTCAACAAGGCCCGCCCGGGCTTTGATCCTCAAACCGGAGTCGCCTTGTCATGATCGATCTTCCCTCCACCCCAAGTTTTTCCCTCAAAGGCAAAAAGGTACTGGTCGCTGGAGCGTCCTCTGGCATCGGTCTGGCCTGCGCATCAGCCCTAGCAGAAGCTGGCGGCGATGTCGTTCTGGCAGCCCGTCGGGCAGACAAACTGTCGGACGCAGTCAGCGCTATGACCGCAAAGGGCTGGACTGCGTCCGCGCTTCAGTTGGATATTGTGGATGTCGAGGCAGTTCAGGCGGCAGTCGCTGAACATGGTCCCTTTGATGTTCTTGTAAACAGCGCTGGTCTTGCCCGTCACTCTCCGGCAGTTGAAACGACGCTGGAAGACTATGATGCCGTTATGGCGATCAATGTGCGCGGAGCTTATTTTCTGGCGCAGGCGGTCGCTAAGGGTCTTATGGAAGCAGGCAAGCCCGGTTCGCTGATTACGATTTCGTCGCAAATGGCTCATGTTGGCGGCATCGACAGGGCGGTTTACTGCGCGTCCAAATTTGCCGTTGAGGGCTTCACAAAAGCCATGGCCCTGGAATTTGGGCCCAAAAAGATCCGCATCAACACCATCTGCCCGACATTTATCAGAACACCGCTCACTGAACCTACCTTTGAAAATCCGGAGCGGGTCAAATGGATTGAGGAAAAGATCAAGCTGGGCCGCACAGGTGTCGTCGAGGATATCATGGGCTCGGTGCTCTATCTTGCCAGTGATGCCTCGTCTCTTGTTACAGGTACATCGTTGCTGGTGGACGGCGGCTGGACGGCAGACTGATGGGCGCTGAGAAGGTCACCTCAATAGATGTTGCAAAACGGGCGGGTGTCAGCCAGTCAGCCGTCAGCCGTGTTTTTACGCCCGGAGCCTCCGTTTCTCCGAAAATGGCTGAAAAGGTCCTCAAGGCGGCAGAAGAGCTGGGCTATCGTCCCAACGTGCTAGCTCGGTCTTTGATCACAGGTCGATCCCGGATCATTGGCTTGGTTGTCGCCTATCTGGAAAACCAGTTTTATCCCGATGCGCTTGAAAAGCTCTCCAACGCTCTTCAGGCCCACGGCTATCACATTCTCGTTTTCATGGTGTCCAACGATGATGCCTCGGTCGACAAGGTAATGGACGAACTGCTCGATTATCAGGTCGATGGCATCATCACTGCATCCGTTGGAATGTCCAATGCACTTACATCCAGGTGTTCCGCAGCTGGTGTGCCTGTTGTCCTCTTTAACCGGGGGCAGGATGACGACCGCCTTAGTCAGGTGACCTCCGACAATTTCGAAGGGGGGCGAAAGATTGCCGAGTTTCTGGCAGCCGGTGGCCATCGCCGTATTGCGCACATCGCAGGCTGGTCAGGATCATCGACCGGACGAGATCGTGAAGCCGGGTTTCGGCAGGGACTGAAAGAAGCTGGACTGGAATTGATTGCTTCCATTGATGGCATGTACACACGCGAAACAGCTGCTGCTGCAACACGGCAACTGTCTCAAAATGATGTGAAACCGGATGCAATCTTCGTCGGCAATGACTATATGGCATTTGCCGTCATGGATGTGTTGCGGTTTGAATTAAAGCTCGACGTCCCCGGTGATGTCTCCGTTGTCGGCTATGACGATGTGCCTCTGGCCTCCTGGCCAGCCTATGACCTTACAACCTTGCGCCAACCCTCCAATCGCATGGTGGAAGCCACCGTCTCAACCCTGCTCGGTTGGATTGAGGAAGGCAGCAAGGACGTCCAGAAAATCAAGATCGAAGGGCCGCTGATGATCCGCGGCTCAGCGCGTGTACCTGAAGGATGGCCTGATGAAAGGCTTTGACAGCCGTTGGAAGGATTTCCCGGATTACATCTTGGGGATCACTAGGGAGATTTGGGAAGATCGCAAGATTGCAACCCTTCATCACTACTATTCGGATGACATCATTGTTCGATCGCCGGGGTCGATCGTCACCGGAAATAAAGGTGTCATCGGCGCAACAATGGCAACCCTTGCCGAGTTCCCGGATCGTCAGTTGTTGGGCGAGGATGTGATTTGGTCCGGCACGCCGGAAGAAGGTATGCTCTCATCTCATCGGATTATCTCCACTGCGACCCATACTGGAGACGGTGTGTATGGCGCCGCAAGCGGGACAAAACTTCGCTACCGGATCATTGCGGACTGCCACGCGATCAACAACCAGATCAACGATGAGTGGTTGATCCGCGATCAGGGGGCGATTGTCCGCCAGATGGGGTGGGGTCCACATGCCTACGCAAGAGATCTGATCGAGCGGGAAGGCGGCGCCGAGGCGTGTGTCAAACCATTTACACCATCTGACGACAAGTCGGGGCCTTACACCGGTAAGGGCAATGACAATGAGTGGGGCGCCCGACATACAGACATTCTGACCCGTATGATGGGCGCGGACATGGCTGTGATCGAGAGCGAGTATGACCGGGCCTGCCAGCTGGCTTATCCGGGCGGACAAAGCGGTGTGTCCTTTGACGATGCAGACCGGTTCTGGATGGGGCTCCGCGCAAGTTTCCCGTCTGCGAAATTTACAGTCCATCATCAGATTGGCCGTGATGACCCGATGATGGCTCCGCGCTCTGCGGTTCGCTGGTCCTTGCATGGCACCCATGATGGCTGGGGGGCTTTTGGCAAGCCGACAGGTGCTGAGGTTTATGTCATGGGCGCGTCCCATGCCGAGTTTGGCCCATGGGGCTTGCGGCGCGAATACACCCTTTTTGATGAAACCGCGATCTGGAAACAGATTGCCTTGAAAACCGGCTGACTGCTGCCCAATCAGGACGAAACTGATGACCCCAGATGAGATGGAAACCCGCATTGTTCGCTATGGCGACTTGAAGCCGTGCCGGACCGCCTTCATCGATGCCCATACACCCGGCTCCGATCAAAAGGAAAACTTCACGATCATCGGAGGCGGGGTGTCTGAAAGTCCGGACCAGCATGTCCATATCAAGGAAACTCCAGGCTTCAATATCGGCGCGGCAGGTCAACCTCCCAAATGCCGAAACTCGCTTCACTCCCACCGCACGGCAGAAGTTTTCTTTGTATTGAAAGGACGCTGGCGCTTTTTCTGGGGGCGCTGGGGAACAGCTGGTGAAGTTGTTCTGGAAGAAGGCGATATTTTCAACATCCCGACAGGCATTTTCCGCGGGTTTGAAAACATCGGAACCGATTACGGAATGATCATGGCGATCCTCGGCGGTGATGATGCAGGCGGCGGGGTCATTTGGGCGCCGCAAGTCATCGAAGACGCCAAGGATCATGGACTTGTTCTTGGCGAAAACGGCGTTCTCTATGACACCAAGCAGGGTCAAAACCTCCCGGACAATGTGAAGCCCATGGCTTTGCTCAATAACGAAGAGCTGAAGGCATATCCGGAACCGGGAAATGCAGATGTCGTTCCAGGCTACGTTGCACGCTACTGGGACATGATGGCGTTGGCGGCCAAAGAGCCGTGTCGGGTGATTGGCGAAACTGCGCTCTTGAAGGACAGGCCGGGATTTGAAGTCGAGTTCCTGACGCGCGGGTCCATTCCCGAGACGCCTTACAGTCGCAATGCCCATGAAATCCTGATGATCATGCGCGGCCACTGGAAGCTCACTTGGTCCGGCGGCGAAAAGGTCCTCGCACCGGGTGATACCTGTGCAGTGCCTCCAGGATTAGAGCACTGTCTGATGCCATCTATGAGCGGCGAGGCAAGCCTATATCGTGTGATGAACACGAATGATCCTGCCGGAGAGACCTGGCTCGGATAAGTTTGCAAATTGCACTGTCCCGGTTGAAGCCCGGGCCATCTCCAGATACCGGAAGTACACCCGGCACGGGGAACGAGGAGGGGGAAAAGATGCCAAAACTGGATGTGACTCATGTCGGGTCCTTGCCACGAACTCAGAAGGTCGTCGACTTCATCTTTGCGCGAGAACAGCGCGAAGAGTATGACCGGTCCACTTTCGATGACGCTATGGCTGAGGCCGTTTCTGAAACCGTGCGCAAGCAGGTTGAGGCAGGTGTCAGTATCGTGAGCGATGGCGAGACCTCCAAGATCTCCTATGCAACCTATGTGAAGGATCGCTACACCGGTTTTTCAGGCGATAGTCCGCGCAACGCGCCTCAAGATCTCAAGCTCTACCCAAGCTTCTTGACGCGCATTGCCGAAAGTGGCGGAACGCCCCAATACGCACGGCCAATGTGCACAGGCGAAGTGAAGTCCAAGGGGCAAGGCGAGCTGCAAAAAGACATCGCCAATTTGAAAGCAGCGATGAAGGAGCACGGTGTGGAGCGCGGCTTCATGAACGCCGCGTCTCCCGGTGTGATTTCACTTTTCCTGCAAAACGACTACTACCCGACCCGCGAGGCCTACTTGCAGGCACTAGCAGATGTCATGAAGGCTGAATACGAGACGATTGTCGCCAGTGGTCTTGACCTTCAACTCGATTGCCCGGATTTGGCCCTGTCTCGCCACATGCTCTTCACAGACCTGTCCGACGAAGAGTTCGTCAAGATCGCTGCCAGTCACGTGGAAGCGCTCAATCATGCGCTGTCCCATATCGATCCTGCCAAGGTGCGGATCCACATCTGTTGGGGCAACTATGAAGGCCCACATGTCTGCGATATCTCGATGGACAAGGTGTTCTCGACCTTGATGTCAGCACGCGCCAATTATGTGTTGTTTGAGACATCCAACCCGCGCCACGCTCATGAATGGACAGTCTTCCGGGATCGGAAATCGGAAATTCCAGAGGACAAGATTCTCGTGCCGGGGGTCGTCGATACGACAACGAACTTTGTGGAGCATCCCGAAGTCGTCGCCCAACGATTGGAACGGTTCCTTCCCATTTTCGGCGCGGATCGGGTGGTGGCCGGATCAGACTGCGGCTTTGGAACCTTTGCCGGCTTTGGTGCGGTCGACCCTGAAATTGCCTTTGCCAAGCTCAAGGCGCTCTCTGATGGGGCGGAGCTTGCTGGAGCGCGCGTGTGACCTCACTCGTTCTCTTGCCGGGTATGATGTGCGATGCGCGCCTTTTTGGACCGCAAATCAAGGCCCTGTCTGGCCGACTACCCATGCATTTGGCCCCGATAACAGGCGAGGAAATAATTGAGGCGCTGGCGGCCAGTGTGCTCGACCACGCTCCAAGGCGTTTTTCACTTGTCGGATTGTCCATGGGCGGAATTGTCGCCATGGAAGTGATCCGGCAGGCCCCGGATCGGGTGGATAGATTAGCGCTTCTGGACACAAATCCGCGAGCGGAACTGGATGAGGTCAAACAGCGCCGTGAGCCGCAGATTGAAAAGGTTAGAGCCGGTTATTTGCGCGAAGTGATGCGCGACGAACTCAAACCAAATTATCTGGCGAATGGGCCAAAACGGCAGGAAGTGCTCGATCTGTGCATGGATATGGCGCTTGATCTCGGACCTGAGGTTTTCGAGCGCCAGTCCCGTGCATTGCAAACGCGCCCCGATCAACAGGACGCGCTGAAGAGTGTCAGCGTTCCAACCCTTGTTTTGATGGGGGAAGAGGACCGCCTATGCCCGCGCGACCGGCATGAGTTGATGCAGCGTCTCATTCCAAACGCACGCCTCGAGATCGTAAGTGGCGCTGGCCATTTGCCGACCCTTGAACGGCCAGACACAGTCAACAATGCCTTTAAAACATGGCTGGAGCTATCATGACTGACGACGTGTTCGCACTCTTGAGATCGGTCGACACTCCGACCGTCTGCAACGCCATTGAAGTTGCTGAAGGGGGACGAGGGTTCAACCGTTTTACCCGCAGCACAATGCTGGCGTCTGCGCCCAATGCCGGAGCAATGGTTGGCTACGCAAGAACAGCAAAAATTTCAGCCTTGGCCCCGCCGACAGAGCCTGCGGAAGTCATCCGGGCGCGGCGGATGGATTACTATCGCTATATGTCTGAAGGACCGCGTCCGGCCTTGGCGGTCGTCGAAGACGCAGATTACCCAAATGCCATCGGCGCGTATTGGGGTGAAATCAATACAACGGTGCACAAAGGACTTGGTCTGTTTGGCGCCTTGACCAACGGTGTCATGCGGGACTTGGGTGATTTGCCTGACGGCTTTCCCGTTGTGGCCGGTTCCGTTGGCCCAAGTCACGGTTTTGTTCACATCAAGGAAATAGATAAACCTGTGAAGATATTTGGCCTTGATATCCGCCCGGGAGAATTGGTGCATGCGGACCGTCACGGAGCTCTGGTCATTCCGCAGGCGGTGGTGCCTATTCTTGCGGATGCGATCCGCAAGCTTCTTAAGACCGAGCAGATTATTCTGGAGCCGGCACGGCAGTCTGATTTTTCATTCGAGAAATTCGAAGCTGCATGGGCCGCTTTTGAAAAGGCACGCACCTAACTTTAAGCAAAATCCGAGACAGGGCATGGAAGATTTGGCCGTGATTGGGTAAAAGCGCTGAAATTGTGCAATTAAGAAATCGACGCGAATTAGCATATGCCCACCATAAAACTGCTGCTTGGCCTATATTTTGTTTTAATGGCGACACCATTCTTGATGGTTTTGTCCAGAAATATCGCTAGCCCAATTTTAGTGGGGTTCGCAGTACTGGGTGTCGCTCTTTTATTGGCATCACGAGATTTTCAACTTGAGAAAGTGAAAACACAGCTGAGTGCGTTTCGAACGCCTCTTATTCTTTCAGGACTGCTGTTGTGCTTTATGGGGGCATCCCTCCTCTGGTCACCCATTCCGCTCCGTGGCGCTGATGCGTGGACAGCCACTCTATTGAACGTAGCGGCTTTGATCGCCGCTTTTTTAGTGGTTGCGCGGTTCAGGCCAAATTCTCAGACAGTGCATCTGGGTCTGGCAGTAAGCCTTGTGATTACTGCCGTGCTCATTTTGATCGAAATTCACTATCAGTCACCTGTCAGGACATTTCTTGGCGGAACTGCCGAATTGTTTCGTATGAACCGGGCGGCAGTCGCAATTTCATTGTTTTTGCCATTATTGTTTTACGTGACACCAAAAAGGCCGTTCCATCTTGTTGCGCTGGCGATCATCACAGTCCTTGGCATTTATGGGATTTTTTCCTCAATAAGCGAAAGTGCAAAACTAGCTGTTTTGGTCGCGCCGATAGCCGCAGCAGGTGCATATACTTTTGGTCGCGCAGCAATACCGTATTTTGCCGCTGGAGTGTTGATCTCTCTTTGGGGATCACCGTTCGTTGCGCCCTACATAAATGACCTCATTCCGCAGACCGTTCACGAAGTGGTCGGCTATGGAACACTTGGCGTGCGCGCCGATATCTGGTCGTCGTTTGGAAGTTTGCTTTCGCTTAAGCCGATATTTGGACAGGGTTTGGAGGCAAGCTATGTAGCTGCGGATGTACACGGGCATCTGGTTCCAGATGAGAAGATGCTTGGAATGGCGCATCCGCACAATTTCGCGGTGCAGGTATGGTATGAACTTGGCCTCACGGGTGTTGTTTTGGTCACAGCATTACTTCTGATGTTTTTCAGAAGCCTTAGACACCTCCCCAGAGCGATGATGCCAGCCGTGTTGGCGACCACCTCAGCAGTCTGGACAGTTGCACTCGTCAGTCACGGTGCCTCGCAATCCTGGTGGTGGAGCCTCGTTGGCATTGTGGCACTAATCTGGGTTGTTATCTATTTGACTCAACAGGAGACCAATGCGCCGACGTGATGGGCACAAAACTCTCCATCTCAAATACTTTACCTATCGATAGATTGTTCCAAGCGGAACAGCGTGACCGGTTTCGGGGTCGACATAGACGGATTGACGGATCATCAACTCAACTGCAACATCAATTGGACGAAGGGTGTTTGTTCTACGGCTGCAGCTGACGTGATCGACCGTGAAGCCCCAGTTTGAATAAAACGACACACCATAACAGTGCACCACGCAGCCTCGGAGTGCTGCCTCCAGCCCAACGCCGGACGTGATCGTCGCGACGATTGGCTGCTGTTCCAGCAATTCAATGATGTTTTGTTTTTCTGGCACAATCTGCAATTCAGGAAATCTGTATTGTAGATCGGCAATCTCTCTTTCGTTGGTTTTGTTTTTTGGATGCGCCTTGTAATAAAAACGCTTGGTTTCCGGCCATTCTGTTTTGCTCAGAACTTGCTCGACAAGGTGGGTATTAGTGGCGCAAACGGTGTCCGTGTAAGTCAATGCTTGGTCACCCCGAACCTGCCCGATGATCAATACCGAGCCTTCTTCCAGCAAATAGGCCTCACTATCAAGCGGCGAAAACTTGGTCACGCCTCGCTTAACTAGCGTATCGATTGTTTTCTCGTTCTCCAGGCGTCGATCGATGTCTCCTTTTGTGAGTGCGTTGAGGGCTTCTTCCAGTTGGGATGGCTGACGACCGTCAAAATACATTCCCTTGGAGCTGAATATGTATGACGTCAAAAAGCGCTCACAGGCCGGGCCGGGCACAAGGCCGGCTTCAATCCGCGTGACTTCCCCAAAATACTCTTCAAACGAAAATCCCAGATTGATATGATCCCGATACCCCCAAACAACAGTTTTGGTTCCGGAAGGCAGTAGCCTTTGTATAAATGTCAATTTGCGGCGAGCCGAGTGTTCGCGAAAACCAAAGCCGCCTCGAAAATAGTTGGCCCTAATGGCGATTGCATCCGGTGCAAAAGCAGACAAAAACCGGCGTTCTTTGTCGTTGACGGAGAGACCGAACACTAATTGTCGATTTTTGGGCAGCACAAGCAACCGCAAACACAAGAAGTAGAATTTGAGATGGTTGAGAAGACTTCTCACGCAAACACCATGTCTAAGGAAACCCGCGGAAGTGGAGCGCAGTACGTATGACCCGCTGCTGCATTCAATGCAATGAGGTTTAACCATTCCTGTGTAAGGTAGGTGAGGTAAACATGGCGGAGAGAGAGTCCGCTTGTGTATCAGTTTCAAGTCATCTCATGGAGTTCTGGTCAGTCCATCGTGTATAAAATGATGGGCTGTTTGATGGGCTGATGAGATCTAATGATGTTGAGCGATGCCAAAGCGCGGAAAATATAACCTGATGACAAACCCATATTGGATGGGTCGATCAAGGGGCTCTATTTGTTTCCTGCCAAGACCCATGGGCAAGGAAAATGGATCTTGCGCTTTACGTCTCCTGAGACCGGGAAGCGGCGAGACATGGGTTTGGGGAGCTATCCCACATTCTCGGTAAAACGTGCGCGCGAAATCGCATTCTAAGCACGCAAGCTGATCGACATGAAAATCGATCCGATTGAAGACCGGGAGCGAGAAGCCAAGGTTCAAAAGGCGCAGATGGAAATGCCGTCTTTCGAAGAAGCGGCCCGAAAGGTCCATGAAGACAAGAAGTCAGGGTTCAAGAACGCCAAGCACGCAGAGCAATGGATCAACACGCTCGAGCAGTATGTGTTCCCAGATTTGGGAAGGTCTCTGGTTTCTGAACTGACCGCAGCAGATTTCGCCAGAGCTCTGAAGCCCATATGGCTGGAGAAGGCCGAGACTGCGAGCCGCGTCAAGCAGCGATGTGATGCGGTCATGAAGTGGAGCGCGGCCAGAGGGTATGTGCTTGCCAGTCCCGTCGGTGTCGTTGATCAGCTCCTGCCCAAGCAACCGGGCAAACGGGAACGTGTTGCGCATCAACCTGCCGTTCCGTGGCGAGATATTCCGGAATTTGTTCAAACGGTCTTGAGGCAGGGGCTTAGAACCAAAGCCAAGATCATGCTCGATGTTCTGATTTTGACGGCTGCCCGGTCTGGGGAAGTTCGATTGATGGAGTGGTCAGAGCTGGATCTTCAAAATGGTATCTGGATATTGCCCGCCCAGCGCATGAAGGCAAAAACACTGCATCGGGTTCCGCTATCGCCATATCTTGTCAGCCTCTTTGAGGATCTGCGGAGTTCAGCTTCTCCCGATACATCTCTTGTATTCCCCTCTCGCAAGAACACCCCGATCAGTGACATGACGCTGACGAAGTTTTTGCGGGATCACAAAGTTGCCAGTGACACGCCTGGGCGCTTTGCAACAGCACAAGGTTTTCGTTCCAGTTTCCGTGATTGGGCGTCAGAAAACGGATACCCACGTGACTTGGCAGAGCGAGCTCTTGCTCACACCATCAAAAACTCCACCGAAGCAGCCTACCACCGCACAGACCTAATCGAACAACGAAGCGAAATGATGCTTGATTGGGAAGGCTGGGTATTGTGTTGCTGTACCTAAGCGTACTGGTCATTTTCAACTCTAGTGATCGCAAAAAAAAGCCAACACAATTATAATCGAACTTGCCGGGTTCTGTTGACGCTTAGGGACACTTATTCATCAAGCTTTGTTGGCGTCTCGATCACTCGTCTCAATTCAATTTGGCGAATTCATACAAGTCATCTTCGATCCGCACTGCTCCATTTTGCGCTAGATCTTTACTTAGCTGCTCATCCTTGGCCTTCACGCCAACCACACCTTCATCTCGCAAAACCTTGAACGAGTATGCTGTTGGTTGCTACCTTACAAGCACTTCAGCAATTGGAGATGGGTTTGGCCCCCAAGCTGCTAAGGATACAGCATAAGCAGAGTTGATATCGAGAGCTGAATACATAATCTGCTGATAAATAGAGTTTTCGGATTTCTTTTGTCCCTTCAGCCCATTGTTGATCAACATGGACATCTGGCTCGTAGATTGCGTATCGCCAATGGAACTTAAATTCGTGCTATTTCTATTTTTGGCCGAAACAACAGGCGTTTGGCTTCGGTGTGTGTGAATTTGCTGACTATCACCATTAGTTTTCGTCGTTATTGGCTCACTTAAGACAGTTACCCTTGGCTGTGTCGAGACCTGATGTAGCTGCCCCAACTGGTTTTGCAAAACCACAAGCTGTGTTTGGAGGCCTGCCAGTTGACTTTGAATAGATGCAACATTGCTCGTACCAGCATTGTTTTGAACCTGAAGCAAAGCAACCTGTTGCTGCATCTTGGTCAAGTGATCCAGCTCACTGGATTGGCTAAAGCTTCCCAATAGCATCAGTGTTCCGATTATTCCGATTGAAAGCCCGGCTATCGGCAATACGAAAAGCTTGTATTTTAAAACACTGTCGATTGAGAGTTTTGATCTCGTTGACGCTGATGTATCTGACATATCGATATCAATGACTTTCGGTCTACTGGTCATGAGATTCACCAATCAAAGGGGCACCCGTGGCAACCTTGCATGTAAGCGTCTTGGAAGATTGCAAAGGTGATGTTTGTGCCGTCATCAAGAAAAGCGCCCTCAAGATTACTGTCGAAGAGCTTCATTTCCTGAAGGTTTGCGCTCGTAAGATTGGCGCCTTTAAGCTGAACCTTGTTGGCCCGAACCATTTCTAGGTTCGCCGCAGTTAAATCCGCACCTGACCAATCAGCAGCAGAGATACGGGCATACTCCATGTTTGTTGCCCGCATGTCCGCACCTCGAGCCTTCGATTTTTGCATGAATGCTCGAATGAAAGACGCGCCTTTAAGATCAGCGCGATCGAAATTCGCAAAACGAAGGTTCGCGTCATCAAAACGTGCGCGCGCGAGTTTCGCGTCTGCAAAATTTATCCCAAACAAGTCCAAATTCGACAAGTTAGCGTGCCGAAGATCAACACCAGAACAATCGGACTTTGGCTCTAAACGGCATCCATTAATCACCAACACTCCGTCTGCGCCGGGTTGTGGGCCATCATAGGTCCAGCCACTATCTCCATAGTTGACGTCTTCATCGAAAGCGATTGCGGGTTCCAAGTTCAAAACCAGAAAGACCAATAAAATGCAGGAAAAAACGACAGGAAACATTGCCAAACTCCTGAGTAATGTAGAGGCCAATTCATGCTGGCCTCTACTGCGTTCGCGCTGAAAAACCCCTTAACTGATTGAAGAGTATGGATACCCATTGGGTTTTGGATGTGTGAATATGCCGGTTAGTTGATCCGAAGCACGCATTTTCTGGCATATTCTCATGAGACCTTCAAAACGCAACAAACGGTGTGGCGATCTGTTCAAGGAACGCCTGGCCGCAATCATCGATATGAACCATTCGTTGGTGCGGCTGTCTGGTCTGATGCCTTGGGATGAATTTGATGCGGAGTTCGGCAGGCATTATCGCCCCTTGGGACGACCGGCCAAACCAACGCGTCTGATGGCCGGGCTGCACTTTCTCAAGCACATGTACGATCTTTCCGATGAAGAGACGGTTGAGCGTTGGGTTGAAAACCCCTACTGGCAGTCTTTCTGCGGTTTTGAGTTTTTCCAGCACCAATTCCCCATTGATCCCTCAACCATGACCCGCTGGCGCAAACGGATTGGTCCTGAGGGAATGGAAAAGCTTCTTTCTGCTACGGTAGGTGTTGCGATTGAGAGCGGGACGATCAAGAAGAGCAGCCTTGAGCGGGTCTTGGTTGATACGACCGTCAACCCAAAGCCATTGCCCATCCCACCGATAGCCGTCTTTATCACAAAGCCTTGCAGCTTCTGGTGCGCCAGGCCAAGAGGGCCGGCATCATCTTGCGTCGCAGCCATACCAGAGTTGCCAAAAGCGGCCTTGATGGCGGCCGTTATGCCATGCCAACAGTTCAGCGATGCGCCGGACTCAAAAGCTGAGACTATCTGGCGGTCTATCGCGACATCTCCGCAGATC
>NZ_GL476310.1:207218-275598 GCF_000148725.1 Roseibium sp. TrichSKD4
GATGGCGGGCCGTTATGCCCATGCCAAACAGTTCAAGCGGATGCGCCGGGAACTCAAAAAGCTGAAGACCTATCTGGGCCGGGTCTATCGCGACATCTCCCGCAAGATCGCAGGCAACGAAGGTCTTGAGCACCGGTTCTCCCGTCTGCTGGGACTGGTGGAGCGGCTTCTGGCCCAGACCCCCAAGGACAAAAACAAGATTTATTCCATGCATGCGCCGGAAGTGGCCTGTATTGCCAAGGGCAAGGCGCGAACACCTTACGAGTTCGGGGCCAAGGTTGGCATTGCCACGACCAATCGGGAAGGATTGGTTCTTGCGGCGAGGGCTTTTGAGGGCAATCCCTATGATGGGCACACCTTGAATGACACCATCAGTCAGGCTGAGAAAGTCTGCGGCACCAAAGCTGAGCGTGTCTATGTGGACCGTGGCTATCGGGGGCATGATTATGAGGGCGACGCCAAGGTCATGATCTCCGGCCAGAAGCGCGGGCTGACGGCACAGATGAAGCGTGAGCTGAAACGACGATCAGCGATCGAGGCCACCATCGGCCACATGAAAACAGATGGACGACTTGACCGGAACTTCCTCAATGGCAAAAATGGCGATGCCATCAACGCCCTGCTGGCCGCAGCCGGTCATAACCTGCGTCTGATCCTCAATGCACTGATCATTTTGCTGCTCTGGATCACAAACCCCATCCCCAAACCGGTCAAATCGAATATTTGCGTATTGCTTCGGCCACGCGCAACATCAATGGCTTAGACGTTGTTCAGGGCGGACTACTGCACATCTGAAAGTTATTGGGCTGAAGCTTGCTCAATGTTCTTGATTTTGAACACCCAGAAGGAACCGCCTTGGCTTACTTCTCTTGTCAGCTTGGCCATGTCCCCACCCCACAGTGGGACAGCTCCACCATATCCAGACGCAAAACCGATGTACTGTTCGCCGTCCATCTCCCAGGTCACAGGGCAAGAGATGATGCCGGACCCAGTCTGGAAGCTCCATAACTCTTCACCCGTTTCTGCGTGGAACGCCTTCATGTAGCCATCAGAGGTTCCAGTGAAGACTAGGTTGCCGGCTGTAGTCATTGTCCCAGCCCACAAGGGGAGTTCTTCTTTGTGCTCCCAGACGACTTCACCAGTTGTTGGGTTCATAGCTCTTAAAAGACCGACATGATCTTCAAACAGGCGTTTGATTGTAAAGCCCATACCCAGATAAGCAGCTCCTGGAGAATAGGTTACCTGCTCGGTCCAGTAATCCTCGGTCCAATGGTTTGCCGGGACATAGAACAATCCGGTATCCGGGCTGTAAGACATCGGGTTCCAGTTTTTACCACCAAGGAATGGCGGCGAAACCTGAACAGAAGCGCCTCTCTTCTCGCCCTCTGCTGGAGGTGGCGGGCGCTGACCTTGGACTTCGATTGGTCGCCCTGTCTTGAGATCAATACCCTCGGCCCACGTGATTTTGTCCACAAACGGGAAAGCGTTCAAGAGAGCGGTTGGACGGTTGATATCACCTCCCCGCTTAGAGCGTGCGTCAATATCTGTTACATAAAAGAAGCCATTCCGATCGGCATGGGCGCCAGCGCGGTGCTTCTGACCTTCCTTATCTGTGTAATCAAACAGTATAATCTCATTGTTGCCTGAAAAGTCCCAGGCATCGTTTGGCGTGTGTTGGTAGAAGCCAATCAACTCACCATTTGAGGGATCAACATATGCTTGGCCGGATGTAAACAGGCTGTCGCCAGGCCATCTTGTCCAACCGTTCCAAGGGGCAGGATTACCCGCGCCGATAATAATTGTGTTGGTTTCAACATCAAATGATGCTGACTGCCAAGGCGCGCCACCACCATGGCGCCATGCTTCAACCAATTCGCCATTTTCGTCGCGCGGCCAAGATGGCGCGTTAGGATCGCCGGTCGGAGTTGACGGCTCGCCCATATAGCGTCCCACATGGCCCTGCACCAATGGACGCATCCAGACTTCCTCCCCGGTTTCCGGGTCACGGGCATAGAGTTTTCCGACAATACCGAATTCATCCCCGGAGGAACCATGTATCAATAGGTCTCGGCCTGATTTTTTATCATGAATTATAGTCGGCGCGCCTGTCATTGTGTAACCGACTTTGTAGTCACCAAACCTTTTGCGCCAGATAACTTTGCCTGTGTTTTTATCAAGAGCCACTATAGAGGCATCCAACAACCCCATATATACCTTGTCACCATAGATTGCTGCGCCGCGGTTAACTACGTCACAGCATGGACGAATTCCTTCTGGTAGACGCGCAGAAAACTGCCACAGTTTCTTTCCAGTTTTGGCGTCCAGAGCAAACATTCGACTATAGGACGCAGTTGCGTAAATCACCCCATCGTGAACAATTGCTTGAACTTCTTGGCCTCGTTGCCGTTCGTCTCCGAACGAGAAAGACCACGCTGGTACAAGGTCATCTACGTTTTCTGTGTTGATTTTCGTCAGTGGGCTGTAGCGTTGAGCGTCTGGCCCAAAGCCATACATCAGAACGTCTTCAGTCGTTTGAGCGTCATTTACGATGTCTTCCCAAGAGACATCAGCAAGTGCTGTCCCAACCATTGAAAATGTCAATAAGCTTGCAGCTAAAATTCTGGCCTTCAATTTCATCCATCTTCCTCCCAAGCAATTTTCTTTTGCTAAGGGGAGGTTACTGCTCATTATTTTGAACAAACTGAGAGCTTTATAAGAAACCTATAAGAAAACATTGGACATAAGTCTAAACATGTTACTTAGTACAATCATCCCAGCATTGGGCAATCAACTTGGAAATTTCAAACGACGGAAATGAGATGCCAACTGCGTACTGATGGGTCTTTTTCCGAAGCTAGCTCCAGCGATTATTTGTACGCAGACTCAAGTCGAAAACCAACTCCTCGAACCGTCTTAATTGTGATTTCAGAACCGGATGCCGCAAGTTTCCTGCGGAGATACCCTACATATACATCGACAACACCTGTAGTATGCTTTTCTTCGTCCCCCAGACATCTCCCAACAGGCTATCCCGCAACACCGCATCGCCACGGGACTGCATAAGGGAATGCAGCAAATCGAACTCACGTTTGGTCAGTTCAATTATGTTGTTATCGGAGTGTACGATCCGTCGGGACGGATTCAGTGAAAGAGAACCAATGACTAGGTTTTTGTTTTGTTTGTAATCTTTTTGCCTGCGAAGATGCGCGGCAATGCGGGCGGACAATTCAGCTGTTGAAAATGGTTTTGTAATGTAATCATCCGCGCCCAACCTCAAGCCCCTCAGCATATCCGCTTGACTGTCACGACAAGTCAACATCACGATAGGAACTGTGACGCCGCTCTCGCGCAAACGCTGGCAAACTTCAAAACCGCTGAAAACAGGCAACATCGCATCAAGTAGGATAAGGTCAAACGCACCAGATGCCCCTGCTATCAAGCCCAACTCGCCATCGTTCACAACCGAAATCTCTTGTCCGGTGTTTTGGAGGGTTTTTGATATCAGGTCAGAGATATCGGGATTATCTTCAACAACAAGGATGGTCATGACAATCATTCTTTGAACGAAGAAGCGGTAGACGAACTGTGAATTCTGCTCCTCCGTTTACGGTGTTCTCAAAGTTGATATTTCCTTTGTGCTGGTCCGCAATTTGGTTGGCCATTGAAAGCCCAATTCCAGTTCCGCCGCTGAAGAAACTGGTATGTCGATCAAAAATCGACTTGCCTTGTAAAACACCGGGCCCATGATCACATATAGACACGACTGCAAACCCATCTGCACCGCCTAACTTTATTTCTAGAGGCTCGCTTTCAGAGGCGAAACGAAGACCGTTCTCAACAATCGCGTCGAAAAGGCGCACAAGCCCATCACGATCTCCTTCAATCTCAAATGGGCCATCATCTGAGGCTGAAAAACTTATATATTCTGCGTTTGGCAAAACCCTGAGTTCAGCCAATCTGTTGTCCAGAAGTTCGGTGAGCTCAACAACGCACCGTGGCGACGTCAGTCTGCCATCATCAGATTGCGCGAGGGATAGCAGTTCAGATATTCGTTGGTTGACGTTGTCGATTGCCAGAAGTGCGATTGGCACCTCCTGCTCGTTATTCTTGATGTTTTCTATCGACCCACGTGCCACCGATAGCGGTGTCTTCAAACTGTGGCCGAGGTCGGTGAGAAATCGTCGTCTTGTTTCGTCAATTTGCTTCAGCCTTGTGTTGCTTAGCTGCAGAGCGTTTGACCGGTGCTCAAGCTCAAATTTAAGGTCAGACTGTACGGTTCTCGATAATGTTCGCTCATCGGACAGTGCCTTCCGCAATTCAACAACTGCCGACCGAATATCCACGTCTGGCAAATCAATACTCGAAAGTTGAGGTTCGGAATCTGTGCGCAGTTCCATCAGACTCTCAACGAGTAGCTTTCGAAAACCAGCATGCATACTTGCCTGCCAAAGCCAGCCAAAAACGGTACTGCATGCCGCTACAAACAAAAGCACAAACAGCAAACGCGACCATCGCGTTTGCTCAGTCTCCAGTGTTTTGTGTGCTCGTTCTATTTCCCCTCGCTCATCTTCAATGGCTTCCTGAACCAATGCTTGTATTCGCTGCCGAGAAGTCACCACAAGCGAGAGGGTCTCTGATACGTCTAAACCGAGGTCAGCCGAGCCTCTCAAACGTATGAGTTGCCTAGCATGCCCTAAAACCTCAATCAGTGCCTCGCGGAGTTCCCTTGGACGTTGTCGCTCGGCTTCTTCTTCATTTTGCTCATCTTCACCGACAAATCCTATCTCGATCTCGGTGAGTTGATCCAAAACACCGAAAGTATGAATTGCGTCCCGCTCGAAAGCATCCAATAGCTGAAGTGTATCTTTCAGATCAGGGTTCAAGATTAGCGAAATCAGTTGATCATCAAGACGAATGGCAACTCTTTCCAAAGCTACAATTTGTCCGGAAGCTTGTTCTATTCGAGTGGTTAGATGTCTCACGCGCTCGAAATTGAAATAAGTCACTGCTGTAGCCAATGTGACAGTCAACAAGGCGATCAAGATCGACAATAATCGCAGCAGATTGCTCATTTTTGTTCTTTTGTAACAAGGTGCAAGCTCCACCCGCCACTTGCATCAATTTGAACACTTATTTTTTCTGTACTCGCAATTTGGTAAGTTCGCTCCCCAACGCCTCCAATGTGAAGATTTTGGATTGTATTGCCATTTTCGTCCAAAACAGTCGCTACAAGAACGGCATCATTGCTGGAGATCAGAATCTTATCGCCTTTCTAGACTTCAAAAATCGGTGTCTGTCCGGAACGCTCTCCCAAGAAAACTCTTTTCTTCTTAAGCGCGGTTTTGGCGAGCTGATCATAACAGCTAAGACGTTCATCTGGCCTAGGCTTCTCTTGGCAAGCCCGCAAGCTCTCATCTAACTCTGCTGCCCACGCTGCCATGGACTGCAAAATCGTCAGCGAGACCACTAGAATTAAATTTCGCATTTGACTCGACCAAACTCAAACGCCGCAATTACCTTGGGTATACGCCAGAAATTCGCCTAAAAAAGCCCTCGTGAGCTTCGCACATCTAAAATCCTACCGATCAAAGGAAACTCTGAATATTGGACCTAAGTACCGTAAAGGCATCTCACGATATGCCCGGCATTTTACACCCGCTGCCAAATAAATAGCATATGTATCAAATTGTCTTATGTTAGGGGCGAGGGTTTCAATAACACTGAAGGTCCCTGCAACACCTAGTCGAATACTAAACTTTGACGTTAATTCATAATTGTTAGCTAGGTTAGAACTTCACCTCATCTTGAGTATTTGCCCCGCCAGTGAGCGCTGTTCAGATGACGCATTTTGATATAGCTCCACAAAGCCATCGTGTTCGGACAATTTCGGTCTTATGCGCAGTGCCTCAATGAGCTCCCGTCGGCGATTGTCATCCAGCTGGCCGTAGTGCTCCTCGGTCGTGCGCATATGCTCGTGACCAAGGTTCTGGCTGAGAGTCTTGCGTTCTTCCATTATCATTGCGATCTCGTCGATCATCAGAGCGAGCGTCGATCTGATTGCATGGGGGACGAAGTACTTCTGCCCAGCCTTTACGGTGGCATGTTTCAGGGTTTTCCGGACCACCGTTGGGCAGGCTCTGAAACACTTGCTCTCGCTCAGGAGGATCAGCGCACTAACTGGCGATGAAGCCAATCTCGAAACGAAACAGCGTTGGCATTAATTTCGTTGATGGAAAGGTAGTACCCCTCTTGTCCGGTGATGGACGCAAGATGCGCCTGTACTAGCAGACCTTCTTTTATGGCGTTACCGGCAAGCAACTCGTTCACCAGCGCGACCCCGTTCCCATGCATGGCAATTTGTAGCGCCATACCATAGGAATCTGCAAAGATGCTCGGCGCACTGCAGCCGGGGAAAACCTCTCCCCAGGCTCGCCAACCACTTGATGTCCCAACGGTCTCGATCAGCGGCAGTTCTTCCAGTTTCCCTTCAAGGCGGGGAGACTTGAGAGCAACCAGTCTGCTTGGCTCCAGAAGTTCCGCATTTTTTCCAACCTGCTTTTGCGATCCAAAGCGAATTTCGACATCCGCGCGGGCGGTGTGAAAGTCATCTGGCCAAATCGCACTCAGGAACCTGAGCCGAACATCTGGATGGTTGGACATAAAACTGGCGAGGTGCGGCGTGATCACCCATTGTGCGACGCTGACTGACGTTGCAATGGTCAGTTGATCCGCGGTTGGGCCAGCGTCGAAAGCTTCCGTTGCGAAGGCCAGTTTTTCGAGGGCAGCTCCAACCTGAGGCAGCAAGCTTCGTCCATTATCTGTCAGCGACAGCCCTCGCGCATGGCGCGTGAACAGCGCAACACGCAGCCTCGTCTCAAGTGCTTTTATCTGTTGGCTGACAGCCGACTGTGTCATGCCGATCTCGTTGGCAGCGGCAGTGAAACTGAGATGCCGGGCAGCGGCTTCAAATGTACGAAACCATGTCAGGGGTGGTAGCGATTTGGTCATTTGTCAAGCAAGCCATTAGTCATTCTAATACCTAAGCCCATAATTCATTCGCTTGTCAAAAATGCTCCTCCAAAACACAGTTTGCGGACCAAGTGAGGGAGAGCACAGAGTGCAGCCGGACATCCGCAAGATCGTTACCTATGATGAAGAAGTTCTGATTGAGGGGTTTCACCCAGCCGCCACGCCCTGGCGAATGTTTGCGGTCGCATGTGTTGTCCGCAATCCTTGGGCTGGCCGTTATGTGGAGGATCTGAAGCCGGAAATTCAGGCCTATGGGCCGGTGCTCGGGAAGCTGATGAGCCAGAGGATGATTGAGTTTGCCGGAGGCGGCGCAGCCATCGAAGCCTGTGGAAAAGCTGCTGTAGTCGGTCTTGATGGCGAAGTGGAACACGCGTCGGGCCTGATCCACACCCTGCGATTTGGCAATTTTTACCGCGAAGCCGTAGAGGCCAGATCCTACCTGTCTTTCACCAACACGCGCGGTCCGGCGAATGCTCCAATCATGGTGCCTCTGATGGACAAGAATGATGCCGGTCGAAGATCGCACTACCTCACAATCCAGTTTGCGATCCCGGATGCCCCTCGAGCCGACGAGATTGTCGTTGTTCTCGGCGGCGCGACCGGGGGGCGCCCGCATCACCGAATTGGTGATCGCTATCAGGACCTGAAGGATCTCGGACATGACGTGGACAATCCGGCCGCGGTCTGACTTCGGTGCCCTGTCGGCCATATCTCAGGGGAGCGGTCCTAAGCTGGTGCTTGTTCATGGCGTTGGACTTCGGGCAGAGGCCTGGAACCGCCAGCTTGACGCTCTCAGCGAACGGTTTGAGGTTACCGCCCTGGATACGCCAGGTCATGGGGAAAGCCCTATACGCGATCCGTTGTCGGCAATTCAGGACTTTACCGATCTGGTCGCGGGGCAGATACCTGAGCCGGTCATGATCATCGGTCATTCGATGGGAGCGATGATCGCGCTTGATCTGGCAATCCGGTATCCAACGCGCGTGCGCGGAGTTGCTGCCCTCAATGCGGTCTACCGGCGAAGCCCTGAAGCCAGAGACGCCGTCATGGCTCGCGCATCAAGCCTTGACGGACGCTCACCCCCCGACCCGTCCGAGCCGCTTCGAAGGTGGTTTGGCAGTGGTGACAGCGAAGAAAAATCCGCCTGCAGCAACTGGCTGACATCGACCGATCCCGCGGCCTACAAACGTGCCTACAGCGCTTTTGCCCGCTCTGACGTTCCCTCTCCAAATGGACTTGAAGCGATGAAATGTCCCGCTCTTTTCATGACAGGAAGCCGGGAACCCAATTCCACACCGGACATGAGCCGGGCCATGGCCGCAGTCGCGCCAGATGGCAAGACGGCCATCCTGGACGGAGCGGCGCACATGATGCCCATGACCCATGCGGACAAGGTAAACCCGATCCTTTTGGATTTTGCTCTAGGTGTTTGGAAATGACAAAGTTTGATCCACGCGCCTTGCGGGATGCTTTTGGCAGTTTCATGACCGGTGTCACGGTCGTGACGGCTTGCACTCCCGATGGGATGGCCATCGGCTTCACGGCCAACTCGTTCACATCAGTTTCGCTGGACCCGCCGATGCTGCTGGTGTGTCCGGGCAAATTTCTGTCGACCTTCGAAGCCTTTTCCTGTTGTCAGCATTTTGCCGTCAACATACTTGCCGAGGACCAGCAGGACATTTCAAATACCTTCGCCCGGCGTGGCGAGGACCGGTTTGCGAGCGTGGCGCATACGCGCAACCACCGTGGTGTGCCATTGATCGAAGGGGCGTTGGCCAGCTTCTCGTGCATCCGTCGCCAATGCTTGCCAGCAGGGGACCACGCCATCCTGCTGGGCGAGGTCGAAGAGTTTCAGCATGGAGATGGTCGCGGGCTTGGGTATTTTCGCGGGCATTATTTCAGTCTCGGATTGGAGCGTTCCGCTCTCGATCCCGGAGCCAAGGTCGTCACATGCGGTGTGATCCTCGAGATCGGCGGGAGAGTTCTTCTTGAAAAGACAGACAAAGGGTTCAGGCCGCCGCAAGTCAATTTGAAGGACCACTCGCTGCTGCGCCAGTCATTGATTGATGGCATGGCTCGACACGGCATAAGCGTCAAGCTTGGACCAGCCTATTCTGTGTTCGACCATGGCGGAAACCGCACGCACTGCGCCTATTTTCTGGCAACCGGCAGTATGAATGCTGCCCCGGAAAACCTTCATGGCATTGGGCTGCAGGAGCTAGCCGGGCTCGACTACGCCTCTCCAGCGATAGCCCAGATGATGACCCGGTATATGCACGAACAGCGAACGGGGGACTTCTCGCTCTATCTCGGTAGCACCGATCGCGGTGATGTTCACAAGTTTGCTTTGGGAGATTGATAAATGGACTTCTCTCTCTTTGTTCACATGGATCGTTCCAGCCCTGAACAGTCCCATGAGGAACTGCGTCTCGAATACATGGACTTGTGCAAGCTGGCCGACGAGGCGGGCATGCGCGCTGTGTGGACCGGTGAACATCACGGCATGGATTTCACTATTTCGCCCAACCCGTTCCTTGAGCTGGTCAATGTGGCCAATCACACGAAAAACCTCCGCCTTGGAACCGGCACGGTCATTGCCCCTTTCTGGCATCCAATCAAACTGGCTGGGGAAGCTGCCTCGGCAGACCTGATCACAGGCGGGCGTATAGAACTGGGGATCGCGCGCGGGGCCTATTCCTATGAATATGAGCGCCTCATGCCGGGCATGGATGCCTGGGAGGCAGGCCAGAGAATGCGGGAGATGGCTCCCCTTCTCCCGAAACTCTGGCAAGGCGATTGTACCCACGAAGGTAAGTTCTTCAGCTTTCCCGCGGCCACCTCCGCTCCCAAGCCGCTGCAGGCCGATGGCCCGCCAATCTGGATTGCGGCCCGCGACCCCAACAGCCACGAATTTGGAGTTCACAATGGCTTCAACATTCAAGTCACGCCTCTTTGGCAGGGTATCGAAGAAATTGAGATCCTGATGCAGCGCTTCAATGCAGCTTGCCAAACCCTTGACGGGCCGCGTCCGAAAATCATGTTGTTGCATCACACTTATGTTGCTGCGGACGAGGCGGATATTTCTAGGGCTGCGGGTGAATTGTCGCGCTTTTATTGCAACTTCGGAGCCTGGTTTCAGAACAAGAGGCCGGTTTCCCAGGGCAGGCTTCTTCCATTGGACGAAGAGGACTATGCCACCAATGTCATGATGGCACCCGATAATATGCGCCGGGACCTGACAATGGGCATGGCGCCCGAGGTCGTGGACAGGATCAAACGCTATGAAGATCTTGGCTATGATGAGTTTTCGTACTGGATCGACAGCGGCATGAGTTTTGAGCGCAAAAAGGCCTCGCTCGAACGATTTGTCACTGATGTCATGCCAAAATTCCGATGAGGTGCCCCGTGAAAAACAATCCGCATTATCAGCTATTTATAGACGGGCAATGGGTTGAGGGGGTAACGGGACAGGTCATGTGCTCTCAAAACCCCGCAACCGGAGAAGATTGGGCAACCTTTGCCTGCGCTTCGCCGAAAGACGTGGACCGCGCCATTTCAGCTGCCCGCAGAACGCTGAACTCAGCAGAATGGCGGGACATGAGCCAGACAAAACGGGGTAAACTGCTTTACCGCCTTGCTGAACTGATCGAGCAGAATGCCGAGCATATCGGCTGTATCGAGACAACCGACAGCGGCAAATTGCTCGCAGAAACTGCCAGCCAGTCGGCCTATGTCGGGGACTATTATCGCTACTATGCAGGCCTTGCCGACAAAATCGAAGGCTCGGTATTGCCGATCGACAAGCCTGACATGCACGTGTTTACGCGCTTGGAGCCGATCGGGGTCGTTGTGGCGATTGTGCCATGGAATGCCCAGATGTTCCTGACAGCCACAAAACTTGGCCCTGCGCTGGCGGCGGGATGCACTGTTGTTCTCAAGGCATCAGAGATCGCCCCTGCTCCCATGTTCGAGTTCGCCAAACTGGTGGAAGCCGCAGGTTTTCCTGCTGGCACTGTATCCGTCATCACCGGTGATGCTCTGAACTGCGCCATCCCTCTCACCCGTCACCCGGATGTAGACCGTATTGCCTTCACTGGCGGGCCGGAAACCGCTCGCCATGTCATCCGCAACTCTGCAGAAAATTTCGCTGTAACGACCCTCGAATTGGGCGGTAAGTCGCCAATCATTGTCTTCGAGGACGCCGACCTTGATGGAGCTGCCAACGGCCTGATCGCCGGAAATTTTGGAGCATCAGGGCAAAGCTGCGTCGCAGGCTCCAGGGGGCTGGTGCATCGATCAATCTATGAAAAACTCGCGGCCCGGATCGAGGAAAAAATGGCAAATGTTGTCATCGGCGATCCGCTTGATAGAAGCACCCATGTCGGTCCCTTGTGCACGTCGCAACAAGTGGCGCGGATCGAGGAAACATTGGCAGCTTCGAAGACATCCGGTGCCCGTATACGCTTCGGAGGGGCGCGCCTCGATCGACCGGGAAATTACATGGCACCGACGCTGGTTGAATGCGCAAACGCCGAAACCGAAACTCTCAAGGTCGAGATGTTTGGCCCGGTCATGTCGCTACTGCCTTTTGACACGGAGGAAGAGGCAATCGCTCTGGCCAATGCCACGCCATTTGGCCTCGGTTCCGGTGTGTTTACGCAAAATGTCGCCCGTGCCCACCGGGTCTCGGCGCGATTGAAAGCAGGTATCTGCTGGATCAACACCTATCGCGCAGTCTCTCCCATCGCGCCCTTTGGCGGCTACAATATGTCCGGGTATGGCCGAGAAGCGGGGATAGCAGCGATTCAGGACTACATCCGCACAAAAACAACATGGATCAACACATCAGAGCGACCGATGGCAAACCCCTTCGTCATGCGATGAAACACTCGCTATTGGGAGGGGGTCTGCCAAGGCGAATAGTCTTTGCCGGGGCTGGCAGTTGTAGTGAATTCGATCGCGGCGAGAAGTTTTTTCGGGAGTGCTCGATGTAGAATTGGTAAGGCATGGATTAAAAGTGGTCGATGTACTCTCTCCTTGAGATAGCTCTTCGGCCCACCTTCGCAGCGCCCGCTCGTCACCTCATCTCGAGAATTTGCCTCGCCAGTGCTCGCCGTTCAGCTGGTGCATTTTGATAAAGCTCCGCAAAGCCTTCCTGTTCAGACAGCTTCGGCCTTATGCGCATTGCCTCAATGAGCTCCTGGCGACGATTGTCATCCAGCTGGCCGTAGTGCTCCTCGGTTGTTCGCATATGCTCGTGACCAAGGTTCTGGCTGAGAGCCTTGCGCTCCTCGAACGTCGCTGCAATCTGGTCGATCATTAGAGCGAGTGTCGATCTGATAGCATGGGGCACGAAGTACGTCTGCCCAGCCTTTGCGGTGGCTTGTTTCAGGATGTGCCGGACAGATGCTGCAGTTTGCCAAAATTGGCTTTCACCACTTTTAACCGGGATCGCGCTGGGTGAGCGCGGGAAGACCGGTTCATTTTCTGAAGATGCAGTCGTTCCGCGCTCGTTGATCCAGTCGATGAAAATCTGTCCAATGTCCTCACCAACCGGGAACCAGAAGGTTGTCATCGTTTTGGAGAATTTGGTTCGCACCTCCTTTGCATTCTGGAAGATTAGACGGTTCTCCAGATCGATATGCTTCAAACGCATGCTGATGAGGGCTGCATCCCTTACACCGGTCAAAAACAAAAATGCCACGATGGCCCGATCCCGTCTCTGCTGGACGGTATCTTTCGGCAGCGCCAGATCGTCGGTACGCTGACGGCGAACATTTGCGCAACATCATCGACGGCCAGATATCTCTGGTAGGTCGGCGCCGAATTAGCCCCGGAAGCCTTGTTCTATGGGGATGGACGCCACGATGCTGGTTTGGACTTCCGCTCCTGACTGTGGGCAAGGGGCTGAGATGCTTTGAAGCTCCTATTTCCTCTACCCTCAGAAGAGTGGAGGCTTTGGCTCTCCGAGCGAGAACCGCCACAGCTGGTAGGCGGGGTGTCAGAAGGTTCAAGACAATGTGCGGGAAACAAATCGTCTTGCAGAGGCGCGTGCATTTGTACGTCCTTCTCCGTCTCTGTTCAGGGCGGTGTTGGAATACAAGCACTCTTGCGCTTGGAGAGACTGATCGAGAATTAGATCAACCGATCAGCTATAATCTTAGCTAATCGGATTTGCGGTTACATGCAACGAGAGGGCGCTAAAAAAATCGCATGCGAGTGCAGGGTGTGGAAATGCAATTCAATTGATGGGCTAAAAATCTGTCCGAAAAAATTATCTCAATAATACAATTGCTTGAAAAAGAAAATGGCGGAGAGAGAGGGATTCGAACCCTCGGAACGCTTGCGCGCTCAACGGTTTTCGAGACCGCCCCGTTCGACCACTCCGGCACCTCTCCGCGGCGCTTGGTATCAAGCGGATCTTTCAGGTGGCGCGGACCATAGACAAGGCTTTTTTCCAGCGCAAGAGGCGTAGCGAGCAAACGCAAATTTTTTCAAGAGGGGCCTGCAGCTCCAAAACTGTCGTTTTCCGCCGTGGAAGCATTGACATGGGAGGGCAGATGCATATAGTGCGCGAGCTTGAAGTGGAAGGTTCTAGTGGACCTTGCCACTTTCATATTGAACCGGGCCCCGCAGGACACGGATCGCCACAAAGCTCTCCAACCTGCCCAAAGACTTGTTCTGGCACGCAAAGTTTGCTGACCGGAGTAGAGCGCCTTGTTTGATTTCGCACACCAACCTCGAAAACGGGAAGGTGTTTGACAAGAACGAAAAGAAGGACGTGCTAGACATGTTCGCAGTAATCAAATCCGGCGGTAAGCAATACACCGTCGCTGCAGATGACGTATTGAAGGTCGAGAAGCTGGAAGCCGAAGCCGGTTCTTCCGTGACCTTTGAAGAAGTTTTGGTTGTTGGCAATGGCACCGACACCACCATTGGCGCTCCGACTGTTGAAGGTGCGTCTGTTGTGGCTGAGGTTGTCGAGCAAGGCCGCGACCGCAAGGTTATCGTTTTCAAAAAGCGTCGCCGTCAAAATTCCCGTCGCCGCAATGGTCACCGTCAATTCTACACCATGGTCAAGGTCACCGACATCCTGACCGGTGGTGCAAAGCCGGCCAAGAAGGCTGCGCCAAAAAAGGCAGCGCCGAAGGCTGAAGAGAAAAAAGAAGAAGCTGCAGCTGACGACGCTGCTCCGCTCTTCACCGCGCCGGAAGGTGCAGCGGACGATCTGAAAAAGATCTCCGGTGTTGGTCCGGTACTTGAGAAGAAACTGAACGCTCTGGGCATCACTACTTATGATCAGATCGTCAATTTCTCTGCTGACGACATCGCCCGCGTTGACGAGGTCCTGAATTTCAAGGGCCGCATTGAGCGCGACAACTGGGTTGAACAAGCCAAGGAACTGGCAGGCAAATAAGCCGCCGTTTCAAACGCTGAAGCTAACGAATTAGACGAGGAGTACCCTCATGGCACATAAAAAGGCAGGCGGCTCATCCCGTAACGGTCGCGATTCCGCCGGACGTCGTCTTGGTATCAAGAAATATGGCGGCGAAGCTGTCATTCCAGGCAACATCATTGCACGTCAGCGCGGTACCAAGTGGCATCCGGGCACGGGCGTTGGCATGGGCAAGGACCACACGATCTTCGCGACTGTCGAAGGCAAGGTAACCTTCCAGCCGAAATCCAACGGCCGAACTTTTATCAATGTGCTTCCAGTGGCGGAAGCAGCGGAGTAACGCCGACGTGTCATTAAAACTCGCCGGCGCCCCATAAGGCCCCGGAGAGCACGACACCACCAGTCAGAGTTCAAGGGGGAGATGGGGTGCCATCTTTCCCTTTTGCTTTTGAACCTGACTGGAGGAAAAAATGGTTGTTGAAAGTGATGGTCTGTTAGACGAAAGCTGTCTGGGTGCGGCTCCACTGCCGCAGGACGCGGTTCGCGTGTGGCTCGATACACCACGTGTGGACGATATGCCGGATCTTGTTTATCTGGCCAATAACCGAAAGGTGGCGGTGAACCTGCTCCAGCAGCCGTTTCCCTTCACCACCAAGGATGCGAAAGCGATCATTGAAAGGGCCGAGTGTCCGGACGATGGCGCAGCAACCTTTGCGATCCGCATGAAGGCGACAGGGCGTTTGATTGGCCTTGCGCGGTACAAAAGCCTGGACGCAGGCTATTCTGTTCATGTTGGTTTCTGGGTTGGAGAGCCGTTATGGGGCAATGGTTTTGCAACCGAGGCAGTCCATGCACTCGTTGATCATGCATTCACCGAGTCTCAGACTGAGGAATTGACTGCAGCTTGTCGGGTGACCAATGCCGCCTCTAGGCGGGTCTTGGTGAAGTCTGGCTTCCAGTACCGCGATCAAAGCATGATCCATTCTGTCGGTGCAGGCGGCACGGTTCCCATTGAGCGCTACAGCTTGGATAAGTCCGTGTGGGCGTCGTTGAAAGCCTGGGGGAGGATGCAATGACCCTGCCGGAGATTTCTACGCGTCGTTTGATGCTTCGACCGCTCAAACTGGAAGATGCCTCTGCGATCATCGAACTGGGCGGCAAGGATTTTGAAGTCGCCCGCTGGATGACATCCTTTACCTGGCCCTATGAAGAAGGGGCGGCGGAGAGCTTCCTGCGATCGATCATTAGGACTGATCCGGTCGCTGAAGAAGCGGTGTTTGCGATCACCTTGGGCGGTGTGTTCATCGGCTTGGTGTCCGTCCAGGCGCCCGGTGATCTGAAAGACCAATTGCCGGAGTGTCCGACAGTTGGCTATTGGATTGGCCGTCCGTTTCACGGGTTTGGTTACGCCACCGAGGCTGTGGTGGCGGCGCTTGAATGGGGATTTGAAAACCACACATGTGATGCGATAGCCGCGCGGGCCTTTGAAGACAATACGGCCTCCCGCGGATTGCTGCGCAAGCTGGGTTTCAAGCCTTATGCACGCACAATGAGATTTTCAAAGGCGCTCGACCGCAATGTTGACAATGTTGTGGTGCGTTTGGCGCGTAGTGATTTTGACATGCAAAGGGCAGTCGCATGACAAATACTCAAATCAAGACCCAACGGCTGGTGTTGCGCCAGCCGCGGGCGTCGGACATTCAAATGATTGCACAGCATCTGGGCGACTATGAAGTTGCCAAGATGCTGGCCCGTGTTCCATATCCATATGATCTGGAAACAGGCCGCCAGAGATTGCAAAAAATCATCGAATGGTGGGAAAAGCCTTCCTCAGCTCCTGAGCTCGTGTTCCATGTTGACCATAAGGGGCAAATGATTGGCAGTGTCTCCTTCAAGGCATTGCATGAAACCCCGGAGATCGGCTATTGGCTTGGGCGTCCACATTGGGGGCAGGGAATGATGAGCGAAGCTGTTGCCGCTGCGATTGATTGGCTCTTTCAAACAACGGACCATGAGATGGTCCTCGGTACAGCCATGGAAGAGAATACAAACTCTCTGAACGTGCTGACCAAATGCGGATTTGAAGCGATTGGCCGCAGCGCCAGCATGAGCCTGGCTCGTGGGGACTATGTTCCCGACATCGTGATGAAACTCACACGGAATGCATTTACGGCACTCAAGGTGGCGTAGGAACGCCCAGGAAAGAATAATAAGATGAAGTTCCTCGACCAGGCCAAGATTTATGTCCGCTCGGGCAATGGCGGCGCAGGCTGCGTCTCCTTTCGTCGCGAAAAATACATTGAGTATGGCGGACCCGATGGCGGTGACGGCGGTCGGGGCGGTGATGTGATTGTCGAGTGTGTTGATGGCCTCAACACACTGATCGACTATCGTTACAAACAGCACTTCAAGGCCGAAACCGGCGTTCATGGTATGGGTAAAAACCGCACGGGCGCAGATGGAGGCCATGTGGTTTTGAAGGTGCCGGTCGGCACCCAGATACTGGAAGAAGACAATGAGACCGTCATCGCTGATCTGACCGAACTGGGTCAGAAAGTGCATTTGCTTAAGGGCGGCAACGGTGGTTTCGGTAACGCCCATTTCAAATCCTCGGTCAATCAAGCGCCACGTCGGGCCAACCCCGGCCTGGAAGGCGAGGAAAAGTGGATTTGGTTGCGCTTGAAGCTAATCGCGGATGCGGGTCTGGTCGGATTGCCGAATGCGGGCAAATCTACATTCCTTGCAACGGTTTCAGCAGCGAAGCCTAAAATCGCTGACTATCCTTTTACGACCTTGCACCCCAATCTTGGGATCGTTCAAATCGATGGCAACAGCTTTGCCATGGCAGATATTCCCGGTCTGATTGAAGGGGCGCATGAGGGCACAGGATTGGGTGACCGGTTCCTCGGCCATGTTGAACGTACGCGCGTCCTTCTGCATTTGGTGGATGGCTCCAGCGAAGAATATCCCGGTGAAGCTTATCGTGTGGTGCGCGGGGAACTCGACGCATACGGGCACGGACTGACAGACAAGCCGGAGATTGTGGCGCTGTCCAAATGCGATGCACTGACCGAAGAGGTTATTGCGGAAAAGGCGGCTGCTTTGGAAGCAGCCTGCGGCCAGAAACCCCTGATCCTGTCCTCTGCCAGCAAGCGCAACGTCGACACCGCGCTTCGCATGATCGTGCGCGCAATAGACAAGGACAAGGAAGACGCGGCCAATCAGGTTCCCTCCGAACAGGAAGAAGGGTGGCATCCGTAATGAATAGTGCCCGGCGCTTGAAAGGTCATGACCGTATTGTGGTCAAGATCGGGTCGGCGCTTTTGATCGAAAATGGCCGTTTGAAGCGCGACTGGCTGCAGGCCTTGATAAGCGATGTTGTTGATCTTGCAAAAGGCGGGGCGGAACTCCTGATTGTGTCCTCAGGTTCCATTGCGCTTGGGCGCGGCATCCTGGGTCTGCCGAGCGGAGCGCTGAAACTGGAAGACAGTCAGGCCGCGGCATCTGTCGGGCAAATTGCTTTGGCGCAGGCTTATTCGGAAGCGCTGGCGAGCCACGGTAAACTGGCAGGCCAAATTCTCCTGACCCTTGGAGATACAGAAGAGCGCAGGCGTTACCTCAATGCGCGGGCCACGATTGGCACGTTGTTGAAGATGGGCGCGATCCCGATCGTGAATGAAAATGATACGGTCGCAACCTCCGAAATCCGCTATGGCGACAATGATCGGTTGGCTGCCCGTGTCGCTACAATGGCAAGCGCGGATTGTCTCGTGCTTCTGTCCGATATTAACGGGCTTTACACTGCCCCACCAGCAAACAATCCGGATGCGATTTTTCTACCGGAAGTTACCCGCATTACGCGCGAAATAGAAGCCATGGCAGGCAGTGCCGGGTCGGAATTGTCGCGCGGGGGCATGAAGACCAAAATTGACGCAGGCAAGATCGCAACCTCCGCCGGCACCTCCATGGTCATCACTTCTGGCGAGGCAATGAACCCGCTGAAAAAGCTGGATGAAGGTGCGCGTTGCACCTGGTTCCCGGCACTGGCATCCCCCGCCAGTGCCCGCAAGGCCTGGATTGGCGGGCACCTGGAGCCAAGAGGTGAAATCCACCTTGATGAAGGTGCTGTTAAAGCATTGGGGCGCGGCAAGAGCCTGCTCCCAGCGGGCGTGACCAAGGTTGAAGGCCACTTTGATCGGGGAGATGCGGTTTCTCTTCGCGACCCAGACGGGGCAATTATCGGCCGCGGTCTGATTGCTTATGATCACGGGGAGGCAGTTCTGATCGCCGGGCGCAATAGCCGTGAGATTGAGACAATTGTAGGTTATCCGGGGCGGGCAGAAATGATCCACCGCGATGATTTGGCGATGGAAGATGCACTTTCGGGCCGAAACGTATAAACAACACTGAAAGTTTTGCGCAGGCTGATCAGGTAGGGGCAGCGAGAAATGTTGGACAAGGTTGAAGCGGCAGATGTAACCGGTCTTATGGCCGAATTGGGCCAACGCGCGCGCGCGGCAACCCGTGTTCTGGCGACTGCTCCAGCCAGTACCAAAAATGCTGCTTTAACCGGGATGGCATCAGCCATTCGTGCCGCTGCACCCGACATTTTGGCGGCAAATGCACAAGATCTGGAGGCGATGCGTGCCAATGGGCAGACTGCTGCGTTTCTTGATCGCGGAACACTGACTGATGAGCGAATTGAAGCCATCGCGGCCGCACTGGAAGATATTGCAAAGCTGGAAGACCCGGTTGGTAGCGTTATTGCCAGCTGGCCGCGCCCAAATGGGCTGCAGATTGACCGGGTTCGCACCCCGCTTGGCGTGATTGGCGTGATTTACGAGAGCCGTCCGAATGTCACGGCGGATGCCGGTGCCTTGTGCTTAAAGGCAGGCAACGCCGTGATCTTGCGCGGTGGGTCTGACACCATCAATTCCAATCGCGCCATTCATGCGGCCTTGCAAAAGGGCTTGGAAGCTGCAGGCCTGCCGAAAGATGCCATACAAATCGTCCCGGTCGCAGATCGTGCGGCCGTTGGCGAAATGTTGAAGGGGCTCAGCGGCAATCTGGATGTAATTGTCCCGCGTGGGGGCAAGAGCCTCGTCGCCCGTGTTCAAACAGAAGCACGCGTGCCCGTTTTTGCGCATCTGGAAGGCTTGGTGCACATCTTCATCGACAAGGCTGCAGACGCAACCAAAGCAAAAGAGATTGTTTTTAATTCCAAGCTACGCCGCACAGGCATTTGCGGTGCGCTGGAGACGCTGCTGGTCGACGAGACTATTGCAGATAAACTGCTGCCGGACGTATTGGAGGTCCTGCAAAAAGGTGGCTGCGAGATTCGGGGCGATGAGCTAACACAACGCCTTGGCAAGGACGTGGTTGCTGCGACTGAAGCCGACTGGACAACAGAATATCTCGACAAGATACTGTCCGTGAAAGTTGTGTCCGGGCTGAAAGAGGCTATGGATCGCATCGCGCAATATAGCTCCTGCCACACGGATTGCATTGTCACGGAAGATGAAGCCGCAGCAGAGACCTTCTTAAACGAAGTCGACTCAGCCATCGTCCTCCACAATGCATCAACCCAGTTTGCCGATGGCGGCGAGTTCGGAATGGGGGCCGAAATCGGCATCGCGACTGGACGCATGCATGCGCGTGGGCCGGTTGGCGTCGAGCAGCTTACAAGTTTCAAATATCAAGTGCGCGGGACGGGGCAAACCCGTTCATGAAGGCATCGACGAGATCTGGTGATGTTTCGGTAGACTGGCTAAAGCTGCCGCATGCGGAGACCGGCAACCGGATTGGTCTGTTCGGCGGGTCATTCAATCCTCCGCATTCGGGTCATTGGTTGGTAGCGGAAACGGCCCTCAAGCGTCTGAAACTGGATCAGGTCTGGTGGCTCGTCACGCCCGGAAATCCGTTAAAGGATCACGCTGATCTCGCTCCTCTGGACCGTCGATTGCGGGCAACCAGATTGCTGGCGGATCACCCGAAGATGAGGGTGACGGCAATCGAGCGGATGCTCGGGTCTGCCTACACCGAGCGCACAATCGACATGTTGATCAAGATGCGCCCAAGGTTGCGATTCGTCTGGTTGATGGGGGCGGACAATCTAGCCGGGTTCCACTATTGGCAAAGCTGGCGATCAATTGTGGGAAAAGTTCCGATTGCGATCGTCAACCGCCCGGGGGCGTCCCTGTCAGCAGTGTCAGCCCCCATGGCAAAAACCTATGAAAACTACAGGCTTCCAGAAGAAGAGGCTGCTCTTTTGCCGGATCTGCAGCCCCCGGTCTGGACGTTTTTGCATGCGCCCCTTGATGGTGCATCCTCCACATCAATTAGGGAAAATGACCTTACCGTTGACCTCATCTAAGCCTTGCGAAATGTGCTTGTCTTGAAAATGCCAAGGTAGGCGAGGTATTATACAACCGACTGCAGGGTGTGCAGTCAGGGGAAGGTCAACCGGCTTTGCCCCGGAGTAGCCGAGCAAATATGACTGTTTGGACACTTCAAAAAAGCAAAGCGGACTTGAAAGCGAAAGGCGATACCACTGACCATGACCTTAGAAAGTGAGGGGGCGTCCATGTCCACTCCACATCAGACAACCGTAGGCTCTGATCTTGCGGCTGATCTGCTCGACACTGTCCTCACCAGTCTTGACGACTCCAAAGCCGAGGACATCACAACACTCGACATTGCTGGAAAAAGCTCACTGGCAGACCACATGATTGTGGTGTCAGGCCGGTCCCACCGTCATGTGGGAGCAATTGCCGACCACCTTTTGCGTGCCTTGAAAGAGGCAGGAGTGAAAGGGGCGACGGTTGAAGGGCAGTCTGCATGTGATTGGGTGTTGATCGATTCCGGCGATGTGATTGTTCACATTTTCCGTCCGGAAGTACGCGGCTTCTACAATCTGGAAAAGATGTGGGCGCCGGAAGACGAGCAAGCGCCGCAATTTATAGGCTGACCCAAATCGGCAGTCAGTTTGAAACCGGCTGATTGTCGCGCGATTTGGCAAACGTGGAACCGGCCATCTTGGCCGGTCGATAAAAAATGCGCCTGAAAATTGGTTGCATCGGCAAGATGAAAGCCGGCGCAGAAAAAGACCTTTTTGACCGTTACATCGACAGAGCCAGAAAGTCCGGACGGCCGTGTGGCGTGACCGACGTGACTTTGGTTGAGTATCCCGAAAGCAGGGCTCAACGTGCAGAGGATCGTAAACGGGAAGAGGCGCAGCAACTGCTGGGTCAATTGGATGCAAAAGCCAGATTGGTTGCGCTGGATGAGCAGGGCAAGTCAGTGACCAGTGAAGCCTTCAGTTCAAAACTGTTTGCCTGGGGCGATGACGGCGTCTCGGAAATCATGTTTGCTATCGGCGGTGCGGATGGACATCGCGAAGAGCTTCTCCAGCGCGCCGAACTGAAGATCGCTCTGGGTGCCATGACCTGGCCACACCAGATCGTTCGCATTTTGCTCGCCGAACAAATCTACCGCGCCATTACCATTCGTTCCGGGCACCCTTATCATCGCAGCTGAACCTTCTGCCTGCGTTTTGCCGCATTGCCCCGTCTTAACTTGGCCAAAGTGCCATGGCCTGAGCACGAAATATCGTGATCGACATGGTAAACGCTTCGTTAATTTTGGTGCTGCATAAAGACCATATGAAACAGTTGGGTGGACAAAACGGTAAGCGATTTTCCGGGCCTTTGGGTCGCTGGGTCAATCCTGCGTTTTACCTTTCTGCCAGTTTACTTATTGGCTCAACTAGTATTGCCGTTGCGACTGAAGAAAACCAAGCAACCAAGCCAATTGTTGAGCCGACTTCTGAGACCGCAAAAGCTGAAATCCGCAAGCAAGCTCGGGAAGCGGAACTGGCAACACTTTCTCGCGATATCGAATTGTCTGCTGACACGCAGGGCGAAATCGAGCGCGAAATTGCGTTGATCGACCGGGATCGTGAAACGCTGAATGGAAAGATCATCGGCACGGCCGACAATATCAAGCGGATTGAAGGCAAGCTGACAGACACCGAGCGCCGCCTTGGCACATTGGGCGCAAATGAAGATGCGATCCGCCAGTCCTTGAGGGCTCGGCGCGGTGTACTCGCGGAGGTGCTAGCTGGTCTCCAAAAATTGGGCCGTCGCCCGCCGCCTGCTCTCGTGGTGCGGCCAGATGATGCTCTTTCTGCGGTTCGGACAGCGATTCTTTTAAATGCCGTGATGCCGGAATTGAAGCTGGAGACAGAGGCGCTGGCCGCCGACTTGGCCGAGCTGAACCGCTTGAAATCCGAAATCGCGGAGGAAAAGAACCGCCTGCGCGGCGATGCCATGCGACTTGCCGAAGAGCAATCGCGTCTTGAACTGCTGTTGAGCGCCAAACGCCGCGAGCGGGAGCGCACAGCGCAAAATCTGGAAGCAGAGAAAAGACGCGCGCAGGAGTTGGCCGAAAAGGCAGACAGTCTGAAAGGTCTTATTTCCGATCTGGAGAGGGAAATCGCCAGCGCACAAAGAGCAGCCGAAGAGGCGCGGCAGGCTGCTGAAGCTCAGGCAGCGCAAAAACCGGACAAGGCGAATCCTTTTGCCAACGCGGGCCGCCTTGCGCCTGCAGTGGCCTTTGTTGACGTTCAAGGTAAGCTTCCACGGCCGGTTTCTGGAGCACTTTTGCGTGATTATGGTGAAGAAGACGATTTCGGCAACTTGACCGAGGGACAATCGATTTCTAGCCGTGTAGGATCAACTGTAACGTCACCTGCTGACGGATGGGTGGTCTATGCTGGGCCCTTTCGGTCCTTTGGCCAGCTCTTGATCCTCAACATGGGGGATGGGTACCATGTTCTCCTCGCCGGTATGGACCGGATCGATGCGGAACTGGGCCAATTCGTTCTGGCAGGTGAGCCTGTTGGTGTCATGGGGACAACCAAATGGGCGAGCGCTTCAACAATCGGGTTGGGTTCCACTCAGCCTGTACTATATGTAGAGTTTCGAAAAGACGGACGTGCAATTGATCCTGCCCCGTGGTGGGAGAGCACAGAAAAAGAAAAGGCACGCGGATGATAAGGAAAGCTTCTCTGCTGCTCGCTGGCGCCCTGATTGGGGCTGTCGCGGTCACTACACTGTCACAGGTTCCGCTCCGTGTGTCTGATGCGGCCAATGCAGCGGCCTCCGATACGTATCGACAGTTAAACCTCTTCGGTGACGTTTTTGAGCGCGTGCGCTCCGACTATGTTGAGGCGCCCGACGACGCCGAGCTCATTGAAAGCGCTATCAATGGCATGCTGACATCGCTGGATCCGCATTCCAGTTACATGTCCCCGAAAAGCTTCCGCGACATGCAAGTTCAAACCCGCGGTGAGTTTGGTGGGCTTGGAATTGAAGTCACCATGGAAGACGGCTTGGTGAAGGTTGTGTCTCCAATTGATGATACACCCGCTGCGAAGGCGGGCGTTCTGGCCGGCGACCTGATCACCTATATCGACGGTGAGCAGGTGCAAGGTCTCACGCTCAATCAGGCCGTTGAAAAGATGCGTGGCCCGGTAAACACCGACATTGTTATCACCGTCCGTCGCGAGGGTGCCAACGCACCTCTCGATATCACGATTACCCGCGATATCATTCGCATCCGGTCTGTTCGTTGGCGTGAAGAAGGTGACGTTGGTTACGTACGTGTAACGCAATTCAACGAGCAAACTTTTGACGGTCTGAAAAAAGGCATTGAGGAAACCTCTGCCAATATCGGTGGTGATCTTAAAGGCTACATCATCGACCTTCGCAACAACCCGGGCGGCTTGCTGGATCAGGCTATTGCCGTATCCGATGCATTCCTCGATCGCGGTGAGATCGTATCAACCCGTGGCCGGAACGCCGATGAGACCCAGCGATACAATGCACGCGGTGGCGATCTGACAGAAGGCAAGCCGGTGATCATTTTGGTCAATGGCGGCTCTGCATCTGCATCTGAAATTGTGGCGGGCGCACTTCAGGATCATCGTCGTGCGACAGTTCTGGGAACTCGTTCATTCGGTAAAGGGTCTGTGCAGACCATCATTCCGCTGGGTGCCAATGGCGCGATCCGACTGACGACAGCGCGCTACTACACACCGTCTGGAACATCGATCCAGGCCAAGGGCATCACGCCGGACATTGAGGTTCTGCAGGATCTGCCTGAGGAGCTTGTTGGCCGCGCCGAAACCAAGGGCGAAGCAGGCCTTCGCGGTCACCTGGTTGGCGAAGATGCGGAAGAGGGAGAGGAAGAATCCGGTAGTCAGGCCTATGTCCCTGCCGATCCGGAGGAAGACAAGCAGCTGCAACTGGCGTTGGATCTTCTGCGCGGCGTTCAGGTGAACAGCGCCTTTCCGCCTGTCGGTGACGGAGCGTCCGTCCCCAACTGATTTATGGTCTGTAACTGCGGCGGGTATCCCGCCGCAGTCTTGTAGCGTATGCGTTTTCAGAGAGACACCAACGAAAGCTGCTTTTGCGGCTTCAAACCCTGAGCGCCATGGCGAACGAAGATCTATCAGCTCCCCTAGGATTAGGTAAAAGACGGTTTCTCCGGCTGCCTTTCGGCTTGATCGGCATTGGCATCGTTTCGGTATTTGCGACCGTTGCTTTGATCTGGATAGGGATCGTGGATGACCCGCTCGGCGGAGAGCCAACTGCGGTCATCCCTCTCAGCACAGCTGATGGCCTTGCATCTCGCGATATTGAAGTCGTCGAAATTCGCCCGGCAATGGATGGGGAACTCGGTCCGAGCTTACGCAAAAACGGCGGAGACCAACGCTTGGGTCCTCGTTATGAACTGATGGATCAAGAAGCACTCAACGCTGCTGCAGGTGGCTTGCCCAATTATCCAGACCCGCGAGTGAGTGAGCGGACCGGCTTTGGGTTCCTTCCAAGGATCGGTTCCGAGGGTGTCAGGCCGCTCGACGCCTATGCGCGGCCTTTTGAAACCGAATTCGCGTCAACGCCCAAGATTGCAATTGTCATCACCGGCTTGGGGCTCAGTGAAGCAGGGACGCAAAACGTTCTCGATCAACTTCCTGCTGACACGACTTTGGGGCTGAGCCCCTATGGGGCCAATCTGGACCGCTGGATTCAAGGTGCTCGGACTAAAGGTCATGAAATTGTGCTCAGCTTGCCGATGGAACCCTTTGACTTTCCGGATAATGACCCCGGTCCCCACACGCTTCTGGTCAGTTTAACTCAATCCGAATTGACAGAACGCCTCACTTGGCTGCTCACACGCATCACCAACTATGTCGGTGTCATGCCGGAGATGGGGGCACGCTACACATCGACACGGCCAACGCTGCAGCTGCTGATGGAAAAGCTGCGAGATCGTGGGCTGATGTTTGTCGACAATGGAACGTCTTCTCGCTCTGTGGCAGATGAGATTGCTGAAGAAACAACCACGCCATTTAGTGGAGTGGATGTGGTTTTGGATGCCGTTCCTCGCGAAGATGAGATCAATGCCAAGCTTCTTCAGCTTGAGGGAATTGCCCGCGCACGCGGTGTTGCTGTGGCGACCGGATCTGCGCTTCCGGTAACAGTCCGGCAGATCGAAAAGTGGGCGCGGGATCTGGAGGAGCGTGGGCTTCTTTTGGTGCCCGTCAGCGCAACAATTGACAGGTAGAAAACACCGTGAAGACTGACTGGCTTGGCCCTGATTTTCCCAAAGGAAAAGGAGAGCAGCAGTACCGCCCCTGTGTCGGTGTTTTTCTGATAAACGGCGATGGACTTGTCTGGGTCGGTAAGCGCGATGACGGCAGCGGAGAGTCTGCCTACGAATATTCATGGCAAATGCCGCAAGGCGGGATCGACAAGGGCGAAAATCCGGAAAAGGCTGCTTTTCGCGAGCTTTACGAAGAAACGTCAATCAAATCAGTCTCCTTGATCGAAGCTGCCCCCGGGTGGTTCACCTACGACTACCCGCCAGAAGTGGCAGCCAACTCTCGCAAGGGCAAACATTGCGGTCAGGCACAGCGCTGGTATGCCCTTCGATTTGAGGGAAGCGACGGCGAAGTGGATATCATGAGCCCGCCTGACGGCCATTCTGCCGAATTCGGCGAATGGCGTTGGGAGCGGGCAGAAAACCTTCCCGGCCTGATAGTCCCCTTCAAGCGCCCCGTCTATGAAGCGGTGGTTCAGGCTTTTTCTCATCTAACAGCTTGACTTGACGTCCAAATTGTCTTGCCATCCTGTAAAGGTTTGGGAGGACCAATGTGACATTTGACCTTGCGGGTAAGCGGATACTCATAACAGGTGCATCGAGCGGCCTTGGGGCTCATTTTGCGCGTGTTTGTGCAGCAAACGGCGCTTCGGTTGCCATCGCCGCTCGGCGCGCCGATCGTCTTGCAGCGCTTGCCCAGGATCTTCAAGCAGCAGGGGCGGAAGCTATCTCCGTCCACACACTGGACGTCACCGATGAGGCGTCCATCAACATCTGTGTCGCCGAGGCGGCCACCGCATTGGGCGGTCTAGATGTATTGGTCAACAATGCGGGCACTGCCCGCGACGGCTCTCCTTTGAATCAGTCAGCGGCTGATTTCGACGCAGTCATGAACGTCAATTTGCGCGGTGTCTGGTTGATGGCGGTGGCCTGCGGCCAGTTCTGGCGCGATGAGGGCACCCCCGGCGCAATCATCAACACCGCGTCGGTGCTGGGCGAGCGTGTCGCCTCAGGTGTTGCCGCCTATTGTGTGTCAAAGGCCGGGGTCGTGCAGATGACCAAAGCGCTCGCGCTTGATCTGGCGCGCCACAACATCCGTGTCAATGCGTTGGCTCCCGGATATTTTGAAACCGAGATCAATGCCGGCTTCTTCGAAACGGAAAACGGTCGGAAGATGATCAACCGCATCCCGATGCGCCGGATCGGAAACTTTGAGGAACTTGATGGCCCGTTTCTGCTGCTCGCAAGCGATGCCTCCCGCTATATGACCGGGACAATCATTCCGGTTGATGGCGGGCATCTGATTTCATCCATGTAAGGGAGGCTGACATGGACTTCACTCTTTCGCAGTGCGCAGAGGACATGCGCCAACGAGTGCGCAGTTTTGTGGCCGAACATGTCCTGCCCCTGGACGCGGACCCGGCATCCTATAACGAGTTCGAAAACATCCGCATGGACCTGCGCGACACTTTGCGGGAAAAGGCGAGGGCGGCAGGTCTTTGGGCACCGCAAATGCCAGAGGGACGCGGTGGTCTGGACCTGACAATGGTCGAGCAGGCTGTTTTCTACGAAGAAGCCAATCGCTCTATCTTTGGACCAGTTGCCTTCAACTGTGCCGCGCCGGACGATGGCAACATGCGTTGTCTGGAAATGGTCGCGCGGGAAGATCAGAAGGAAAAATGGCTGCAGCCGATCATCGACGGCAAGGTCAATTCATCCTTTGCCATGACCGAGCCACATCCGGGCGGGGGCTCCGATCCGGGCATGATACAGACCCGAGCAGAGCGCGATGGCGACATTTGGAAGATCTATGGCCGCAAGTGGTACATCTCCGGCGCAGCGGTCTCCAAACACTTCATCCTCATGGCGCGGACCGATCCGAACCCGGACGAAAAGCGGCGGCACCTCACGGCCTTTCTGTTTCATGCCGACAGTCCCGGATGGCGGATCGTGCGTCGGATCGGAAATATGGGACCGGACGAGCATGGCGGCGTGTGCGAACTGGAATTCAACGGGCTGGAAATCCCCGATGAGGACCGGCTCATGGAGATTGGCGACGGCTTACGCCTGACCCAAATTCGTCTTGGGCCTGCACGCCTCACCCACTGCATGCGCTGGCTGGGCCTTTCGAAACGCTGCATGGAAGTCGCACAGGACTATGTATCTACCCGTGAGGGTTTTGGCATCAAGTTGGCAGAACGAGAATCTGTCCAGCTGACCCTTGGCGAAGTGGCGCATGATATTCAAATTGGACGTCTGCTGACCATGCACGCCGCCTGGAAACTCGATCAGGGAGGTCGGGCCCGCAAGGAAGTGTCTTCGGCAAAAATCCACGTGGCCGACACCCTGTTCAAGGCCGTCGACACGGCAATCCAGCTAAATGGGGCGAGGGGGTATTCGACAGACACCATTTTGGAATGGGTCTACCGGTATGCTCGGGCTGCCAAGCTGGTGGGCGGGGCTTCTGAGGTGCACAAGATGGTGCTTGCCCGGTTCTATGGTAAGGACAGCAGTGATTACTGGCAGTGGGGCTGAGGTAGACTGATAATCATGGACCGCCTGCCTCCGTATGATCTTGTTGACCTCCGCTTGTTGGTTGCTTTGGCCGAGCATCGGCATTTTGCTCGAGCGGCAGCGGCCTGTGCGTTGTCGCAGCCAGCCTTGTCATCCCGTATTCGAAGGCTGGAGACAACTCTGAACACCCCGCTCATCTTTCGCGGAAAACGCTTCGAAGGGTTCACGCCTGAAGGGGAAAAAGCGCTGGAGTGGGCTCGCCGGATTTTGGCAGACTGTTCGGGACTGGTTCAGGATCTCAATGAAAAGGAAAGCGGTCCCGGCGGCATCCTGCGTCTCGGCGTTGTGCCGTCTGCAACACCCTATGCTGGACAGTTAAGTGGTACTTTGGCGAGCCGGTATCCAAGACTGAGAATTCAGGTGCTCTCAATGTCCTCCAAGGCGCTGGAAGCAGGGCTGGCAGATTTTTCACTGGATGCTGCGATCAGTTACTACGACGGTTCAGAGTCGCGAAGTAGCGGCCTGGTGCCATTGTTTGAGGAAACATACTGCCTTGTGGCACGGCCAGAAGTTGTCGGAAAACCGGTTGGATTGATGACTTGGGAAGACGCAGCCACAATGCCGCTTTGCCTGCTTACCAATGACATGCAGAATCGTCGCATCATCGATCAGGTCTTCAATACTGCCGGGTGTTCACCTGAACCCCGGTTTGAAGCCAACAGTTTCAATGCTCTTTTCGCGCTGGTTCGCAAACATGCCTTTGCAACGATACTGCCGCGGGTTCAGATCGAAGCTGGTCTCACAGACGATCTGGGCGTTTGGGAATTGGTTGCCCCCGTACACAAAAGCTATATTGGCCTCGCTTTTCCTGACCGAGACCCAATGCTGCCCGTGACACGGGCATTGATGGACTATATCCGACAAAACCCCGTTGATTGATTTGCTGGGCTTATCACGTCATTGGCAATCACGATTTGCGCGAATATGACGTAACGTCTTAATCTGGTTGGAAAAATCGCCAGCCAGAGAGAATAACATGACATTCGGCAAGGGGCTTTCCAGAAAGCCGTCCCAGCCCAAGGGTCGTCAGATAGACGATGTGGCGCTGGAAGAAGTGCAAAAGCTGCTCCAAGATGAGCCGCGCCGCCGCGATCTTCTGATCGAGCATCTTCACAAGATCCAGGATGCTTACGACCATCTCTCGGCAGCTCATCTCAGGGCACTCGCAGACGAAATGCGTCTGTCTCAGGCTGAGGTTTATGAAGTCGCCAGCTTTTACCACCACTTCGACATCGTGAAGGAAGGCCAAGCCGCGCCCGCTCCGCTGACGATCCGTGTGTGTGACAGCGTCGCTTGTTCGCTGAAAGGCGCTGATTCTCTGGCAAAGGTACTCGGTGAAACACTGGACCCTGCCAAGATACGCATCCAGAAAGTGCCGTGCATCGGGCGCTGTGCGTCGGCGCCTACCGTTCAGGTAGGCAAACGCGCTGTCGACAATGCGAGCGAACTCTCCGTGAAGGCAGCCGTCTTTGAAGGGGCAAGCGAAGCAGAAGTCCCGGCTTATGTGAACCTTGAGGCTTACCGGAAAGACGGTGGCTACCAGAAGCTGGAAGACGTGCGCTCCGGCAAGGTCGGGGCGCTGGATATTGCGGACCAGCTTCTTGCAGCAGGCCTCCGGGGCCTTGGCGGAGCCGGGTTCCCGACCGGCACGAAATGGAAGATTGTCAACGATCTGCCGGGCCCGAAATACCTCACCATCAATGGCGATGAAGGGGAGCCGGGAACCTTCAAGGATCGGTTTCATCTGGAGCGCGACCCGCATCGGTTACTGGAAGGGGCTCTGATTGCCGCTCACGCCGTCGGCGTTGAACGCATTTATCTCTACATGCGCGATGAGTATCCCGCTGTTCTGGAAATCCTGAGGCGGGAAATTTCGGCTCTTAGGGATGCCGGTATCATCACGAATATCGACTTTGAACTTCGCCGCGGCGCTGGCGCCTATATCTGCGGCGAGGAAAGCGCGATGATCGAGTCGATCGAAGGCAAGCGCGGCCTGCCGCGTCATCGTCCGCCCTTCATTGCGCAGGTTGGCCTCTTCGGACGCCCAACTCTCAATCACAACGTCGAAACCCTGTTCTGGATTCGAGATATTCTTGAAAAGGGGGCTGACTGGTTCGCAAATCAGGGGCGGCGCGGTCACAAGGGGTTCCGGTCGTTCTCGGTGTCAGGCCGCGTGAAGGAGCCGGGCGTAAAGCTGGCCCCTGCTGGCGTCACCATGAACGAGCTGCTGACTGAATTTTGCGGCGGCATGGAAGAAGGCCATAATTTCAAGGGTTACCTGCCCGGCGGCGCGTCTGGTGGCATCTTGCCAGCATCCCTTGCTGACGAGCCATTGGACTTCGGTACGCTCGACAAGCACGGCTGCTTTATCGGCAGCCATGCCATTGTGGTCTTTTCTGACAAGGATGACATGCGCGATGTTGCCCTGAACCTGATGCAGTTCTTCAAACATGAAAGCTGCGGGCAATGCACGCCATGTCGTTCAGGCACCGAAAAGATGGTGAGCCTCTTGAAAGACCCGAACTGGGACAAGGCGAAAATCGCCGATCTTGATGCGGTCATGCGCTCTGCCTCCATCTGTGGGCTTGGGCAGGCCGCCAGCAATCCCGTTGCATCCGTCCTGAAATTCTTCCCGGAGGAGTTTGACCGATGAGCTCCGAAATCAAATTCACGCTCGATGGACGAGAAGTTGTCGCGAACGAAGGCGAAACCATCTGGCAGGTGGCGAAGCGCGAAGGCGTTGCCATTCCGCATTTGTGCCACAAGGATGCGCCGGGTTATCGCTCCGATGGCAATTGCCGCGCCTGCATGGTCGATATTGAAGGCGAACGCACTTTGACGGCGTCCTGTGTCCGGGCCCCGTCCGATGGGATGGTCGTCAACACGGCGAGCGAGCGGGCAGAAAAGGCCCGTGAGATGGTGTTCGAACTTCTGATGGCGGACCAGCCATCCCGCGATCAGCACCCGGACCCTGAAAGTGATTTCTGGAAATGGTCCGATGAGATTGGGGTGACGGAAAGCCGTTACGCGGCGTGCGGAAAACCGGCGCAGGACATCTCCCACCCCGCTATAGCGGTCAATCTGGATACCTGTATTGCCTGCAATCTCTGCGAACGGGCCTGCCGGGAAGTTCAGGTCAATGACGTGATCGGTATGGCCGATCGTGGATCGCATACGGTGCCGGTCTTTGACCTGATGGACCCGATGGGTCTCAGCTCCTGTGTGGCCTGCGGCGAGTGCGTATCGGCCTGCCCGACTGGCGCGCTGATGGAAAAGAGCCTGCTGGACGAGGCGGCAAAGGTCCGTACGGTTTATGCAGAAGAGAGCATCGACAGTGTCTGCCCGTTCTGCGGCGTTGGATGTCTGACCTCCGTGAAGGTCAAGGACGGTAGAATCGTTCAGGTGGAAGGCCGGGATGGTCCGGCAAATGAAAACCGGCTTTGCGTCAAGGGCCGGTTCGGCTTTGACTATGTTTCAAATCCTGAGCGTCTGACCAAGCCGCTGATCCGCCGCGACGATGCGCCGAAGAATGCTAAGGCAGGTCTCAAGTGGGAAGACCGGTTTGACGTGTTCCGCGAAGCCACGTGGGAAGAGGCGCTTGACCGGGCAGCGAGCGGTCTGAAAACCTCCCACGCTGCCAAGGGTGGAGCCGGCATTGCCGGGTTCGGGTCAGCCAAGGGATCGAACGAGGAAGCCTATCTCTTCCAGAAATTCATCCGCCAGGGCTTTGGCACCAACAATGTCGACCATTGCACTCGGCTGTGTCATGCCTCGTCTGTTGCCGCCCTCATGGAAGGCATTGGCTCCGGCGCGGTCACCGCGCCGTTTACGGCAGCCGCTGATGCCGACTGCATGATCGTGATTGGCGCACGTCCGGAACAGAACCACCCCGTTGCGGCGACCTACATCAAGCAGGCTGCAAAGAACGGCACGAAGCTGATTGTCATGGACCCACGCGGTCAGGGCCTGATGCGCCATGCCGACTATGGCCTGAAGTTCAAGCCGGGCACCGATGTTGCCATGCTGAACGCGATCCTGAATGTGATCATCACCGAAAAGCTTTACGACGAACAGTATATTGCTGCCCACGTCGACGGCTTCGAGGCTTTGCAGGAAAAGATTGCTGACTTCACGCCGGAAGCGATGGAATCAGTTTGCGGGATTACAGCTCAGACCTTGCGCGAAGTGGCACGGCTTTATGCGACGAGTGCCAAGTCGATCATCTATTGGGGCATGGGCGTCTCGCAGCACGTTCACGGCACGGACAATGTCCGCTGCCTGATCGCCATGGCATTGACGACCGGCCAGATCGGCCGTCCCGGTACAGGTCTGCACCCGCTGCGCGGCCAAAACAATGTGCAAGGAGCGTCGGATGCAGGCCTGATCCCAATGGTATATCCGGATTATCGCTCCGTTGAAAATGCGGACATTCGCGGCGAATTCGAGGACGCCTGGGGACGGACACTCGATCCTGTGCGAGGATTGACCGTTGTCGAGATCATGGACGACATTCTGGTGGGCGGCATCGAGGCCATGTATGTGATGGGTGAAAACCCGGCCATGTCCGATCCGGACCAGAACCATGCAAGGGCAGCGCTATCCAGCCTGAAACATCTGGTGGTTCAGGACATTTTCATGACCGAGACAGCATGGCATGCGGATGTGATCCTGCCAGCGTCGGCCCATGCGGAAAAGCTCGGCACGTTTACCAACACCAACCGTCAAGTCCAGATCGGACGTCCCTGTGTTCCAATGCCCGGAGAGGCCCGAGCCGATTATGAGATCATTGTTGATCTTGCGAATCGGACGGGGCTGAACTGGTCCTATGACGGGGTGCCAGCGGTCTATGAGGAAATGCGCTCGCATATGAAGTCGCTCTCCAACATCTCCTGGGAGCGCTTGGAGCGAGATGGCACCGTGACGTATCCGGCCGATGCGCCCGACAAGCCGGGCAACGAAATCCTGTTCGGCCAGTCGTTCCCGACAGCCGACGGCCGAGCACGAATTGTGCCGACGGACCTTGTCCCGCCCGATGAAGTGCCGGATGAGGATTTCCCGCTGGTGCTGACAACGGGCCGCATGCTGGAACATTGGCACACGGGTGCCATGACCCGACGGGCCACAGTTCTGGATGCGATTGAGCCGGAACCGGTTGTCTCGATGAACCAGAAGGACATCGGGCGTCAGGGGCTGGATATCGGCCAGCAGGTGACCGTCGAAACGCGGCGCGGCGCCATCACGCTGACCCTTCGGGCGGACAGGGACGTTTCGGAAGGCATGATGTTCATACCGTTCTGCTTTTTTGAGGCCCCGGCGAACTTCCTGACCAATCCGCAGCTGGACCCGTTCGGGAAAATCCCGGAATTCAAGTTCTGCGCGGCGCGTATTAGGCCCGCCGATGCTCATGCGCAGGCAGCTGAATAGTCTGAAGCCTGAGGGGTGAATTGAAAAAGGCGGAGAGGAAAACCTCTCCGCCTTCTTTTTGGGCTTATATTTCTGATGCTGATTAGTTCGCGGACACCTGAATATTCAGCATGTCAGGAATGGCCTGCGGGGCGACCATAGCGCCGAGGATCTGTGTCATCGGCACGCTTTTCACTGGCTTGGCAGTGATCTGCAAGCTGCCCGGATTGTTCACGAACGATGTGACAGCCTCGCGAACCATCGCGCTGAACGCTTCATTCTGCAGCATGGCGGTGCCACCGACGGCCCGCTCAACCACAATTGCCTTCAAGATATCCGGTGTTATGCCTGAATCTTCAGAAGCGAATTTCAGGCCCTTCTGGGTCAACCCGGCATCTGTGAACTGAAGATCAGCTTCGACAAAGGATGCCAGCGCAAGCGCCATTTGGCCTTGACCCATCGGGTCTTCGAGAACGTCACGGGCAACATTGGCAAAACGCATGCTGCCTTCAAAGGCGCCGAGATCGTCAACCTTGATTGTCAGGTTTTCAAGGATAAGGTCCTGTGTTTCCTCGTCCCACTCCATGCGCAGTTCGTCGGAATAGGTCACTGTTTCCAGTCCCATGCCGCGAAGCAGTTTTTGCGTGTCTGGCTCTTCGATGGCGTCAACCGGCAGTGTCAGATCAACAGTCTTGGAATTGATCGTTGTCGGGATTGGGGCAACAACTGTCGCGAGGTCAAGGGTATAGCTCCCCAGAGCCACTTCAGCTTCACCCGGGATGGAAAATTCTAGACCTTCGACGCTGGTGGACAATGAAAGCGGCGCGAATGTGCGTGCCATCAGGAACGGGTCTTGCTCTGCAAGTTGCGGCATCACAACGAGTTTGCCAATCATGTCTTTGATCGGACCGAATTCTGCAAATTCCAGATTGCCGAAGCTTGCGCTGTCCAGCTTGAAGGACACTCCGTCGGGAAGGCTAGGGGCTCCAAGGTTGGCGACCTTCATCAGGCCAATCCGGTCTGAGCTGAGATCTTCCATTCGAGCCTCACCTAGTGTGACGCGAATTTCTTCCTGCGGATTATCCGGGTTTGGAACGGCAATAACCATGTCCTTGATTGCAGCTTCTTCCAAACCGAAAGACCGGTAAAGCTGCAGCACGCCAAGGGCGATTTGCTCAATGTTTGGCTCGCCACCTGCGATCAAGCTGTCAAAGAATCCAAGGAAGTCAAAATCACGCTTCACGGCAAAGAAGTTTTTGGCGTGCGCGGCTCCGCCATTTAGCTGCAGAGCAAAGCCTTTTTCAATTTCCTGTGTGGAGCGATAGCTTTCTACCGTTTGGGAAGCAACGACCATGACCTTTTCGTCACTGGCCGGAACAGACGGGTCGAAGAGGTCAATGAATGCCTTGTTGTTGATGTCCTTGTAGACCGTGCCAGTTTGAACAACGGACTGGGTGAGCATGTCGTCGGAATGCTCAGCGCGGGTCAGAATGTTCTGGGTGATTTTCTCCATCACATAGCTGCCGACTTGACCATTCTTGGAGTCAAGCACTTGATACCCGTCCATCTGCATTGTCGCGGACATTACCAGCTTTTCGTCGTCACCATTGCCTTCATAGGCCTCTAGCGTCATGCCCAGGGTGTCTACCTTGGTTTCGTCGAAATTCTGGAGCATCAGCTTTTGAATGAACGGCAACCAGCGAGAGACAGGTTTCCCTTCGTCGCTTGCAGGGATTGCTGGCATCTCGAAACTGTAGTTGGTGATCGCCATGCCAGAGAGGCGAATTTCCATCTTCCCGCGGCCCAGATCACCGGCTGCACCGACCGCTTCAATCTTGGCATCATCTGAAAGCATCCAGCTCTCAGCACTGTAAACGCCATCGGCTTCGCTCAATCCTTCGATAGTCGTGGTGCCGTTGGAAATGGTAACACTGTAGGTGAGCTCATCCGGAAGCTTGATATCCGGAGCCGCTTCACCTTCCTTGGTTTCAGGGGTCGAATAAGCGCCTTCAAAGACCCATTTCTCGTTTGAAATGGTCAGCTTGTCCGCCCCGGAATCATAGGAAACACCGCTGTTGCTGGCAGAAAAACCAAGCGCTTCCATGTCCTTCACATAGGCGCTGTAGGCATCTTCAGCAGCCGATTGAGCGAGTGCTGGTTGGGTGAGAATAAGGGCGAGGACGCTTCCGGTCAGCAATGTCGACGCTTTGAATGAGCGTTGTTTGCGAGTGGGAAATGCGTTTTTGATCAGAAAAGCGGTCGACAAAACCAAAATCCTCCGTAAGGGAAATATAAGGAGAAGGGACGATGGGAAGCCCCTTACCTAAGGTGCGATGACTATCACAACACTGTGTTAGAAAGCGACCATGACTTTATTTTGTCATTGTAAAAATTTGACCAGATGGATCGAAATTTTAGGCAAGTGACTTGGGGAAAGCACCTAAGGTCCCCATTCCAGGCGCACAAATTCGTCTGTTTCTGTCTGCAACAAGGAGCGTTTCAGCTCTGCATAATCCGTGTCTGAAAGCAGTCTCGACAAGGCCCAGACTGCGGCACCCCGCACCATCGGGTCAAGGTCACTAAGGTGTGGTTTGACAAGTACGCTCAGGCTTTCATCGCCTGAGTTGCCAGCGGCGATAAGCACATTTCTCAAGAAACGGTTCCGACCGATCCGTTTGATCGGCGAGCCTGAAAAGAGTGACCGGAAGGTTTTATTGTCAAGAACCAAAAAATCCGCCAGCTTTGGTGAGATCAGGTCTTCCCGTGCCTTGAGCTTGGCTTCTTTTGCTGCGCGGGCAAATTTGTTCCATGGGCAGGCTGCCAGACAGTCATCGCAGCCATAAATCCGGTTGCCCATTTTCTCGCGAAACTCGGCTGGGATCGGCCCTGTATGCTCAATGGTCAAATAAGAAATACAGCGCCGCGCATCGAGTTGATAAGCGGCAGGAAAGGCGTCTGTCGGGCAGCCGTCCAGACACGCCCGGCACGAACCGCAATGATCGGCTTCCTCAGTTCCTTCAGGCAGGTCCAGCGTTGTGAAGATTGAACCGAGGAAGAACCAAGATCCCAGATCGCGGGAAACAAGGTTTGTGTGCTTGCCCTGCCAGCCAAGACCGGCTGCTGCCGCAAGCGGTTTTTCCATGACAGGTGCCGTGTCAACGAAAACCTTCACATCGGGCTCAGCAAAGTCTTTGGCCCAGGAGACCAGAAAGCTGGCCAGCTCCTTCAAGCGCCCCTTGATGACATCGTGATAGTCGCGGTGACGGGCATAAACGGATATGCCACCCGTATCAGGGGCTGAGAGATGGGAGAGCGGATCAACGCCCTCATCAGGACCGTAGTTCATTGCCAACATGATGACAGAGCGAACCTCTGGCCACAGCACCAAAGGAGCGGCGCGCCGGTCTTCGGTTTGAGCCATCCACTCCATGGAGGCATGGTAGCCTTCATTCAAGAACTGGCGGAGCCGATCCGGAGCGTGCGGAATTGCATCAGGTGTTGTGATCTCAAGGCCGTCAAACCCAAGTTGTTCCGCTCTGGACCTCAGTGCGTTGACGAGTTTCTGGCGTTTTTTATCCGAGCGATCGGATGACATCAAAAATCCAGATCCGCGTAGGTCGGCGCGGGTGGCATGCCAAGTATCTTCTCCTGCAGCAGCGGGCGTATGGCCGGTCGGGATTTGATCTTGGCGTACCAGTTTTTCACGTTGTCTTCGCTCGCCCATGGTACTTCGCCCAGATAGTCCGCGCAGGACAGTTCGGCGGCCAGAGCAAAATCTGCAAAGGATAAGCGTTCGCCCGCCAGCCACCGTCGATAGGCGACAAGATAGCCGAAATACTTCATATGATGTTCGATATTTGCGCGTGCGACGCGCAAGGCATTGGAATCAGGTTCGCCGCCACCAGCGGTACGCGGCATGGCCTGTTTGTAGATGCGCTCGCGCACAAAATGCCCGATTACTTCGTTGTCGAGTTTGGATAAACACCAGTCAACGAGACGTCTGGTTTCGGCCCGCGCCTCTGGATGATCCGGCATCAGGCGGCGGTCAGCCAACGCATAGCCACGCGTTTCGTCCAGATACTCCATGATTGGTCCGGGTCCGCAGATGCCAGGTCCGTCGTTTTCGACCAGAACAGGAATGGTGCCTGACGCATTCAGGGACATGAGAGCCTGCGGGCGTTCCCACGGATTGACGAGCACAGTCTGAAAATCGGCACCGTATTCAGACAGAATCATCCTGACAAAGCGGGAAGATGGCGAAAACGGATGTTGATAGAGCGTCAGCATGGCGCCGCGTTACAGCCTTGAATTGAAAATGGGTCATCAGCTCGATAGCAGCTGTTATCCCAACATTATGACTCAAACTTGGTTATCAATGACTTGACGCCGGATTATCGGCGAAAGGTTATTTTGACCATTTACAAAAGTGTGATCGGGCGGCACTGAAAGGGCCTCGAGTTCTCTGGACGGAATCACGATGGACAATCAAACGATCATCAATGCGCTTATTCTCGGAATTGTTGAGGGATTGACCGAGTTCATTCCCGTGTCTTCAACGGGGCATTTGCTCTTGTTGGGCCATTTTCTGGGGTTCGAAAGCACTGGAAAGACGTTTGAAGTTCTGATCCAGCTCGGGGCGATATTGGCCATTCTCTCAGTTTATTTTTCCCGGCTTTGGAACCTTGCGACGAGTTTGCCGAACGATCCATCCAGTCGCCGGTTTGTGTTTGGCATCTTTCTGGCCTTTCTGCCTGCCGCAATTATTGGGGTCATGACGCATGGGTTCATCAAGGAAGTGCTGTTTGAAACCCCGGCTCTAGTTTGCTCCACCTTGCTATTAGGCGGCCTTGTTCTCTTGTGGGTGGACCGCCTTCCATTAAAGCCGCGCTATACGGATGTCACCGACTATCCGCTGAGCCTGTGTCTTAAGATCGGCCTTTGCCAGTGCCTTGCCATGGTACCAGGGGTGTCGCGGTCTGGTGCCACGATTGCTGGGTCCCTTTTAATGGGTACAGACAAACGATCTGCGGCTGAGTTTTCCTTCTTCCTCGCCATGCCCACCATGGCGGGAGCTTTTGCCTACGACCTTTACAAGAACCGCAATGTTCTTTCCGTCGATGATCTAACGCTCATCGGCATTGGGTTTGTGGCATCATTCATTGCAGGTGTTTTTGTCGTAAAGGGATTGCTTGATTTTGTCAGCAAGCACGGCTTTGCCCCCTTTGCTTACTGGCGGATTGCTGTCGGGATTTTGGGTTTTGTCGGACTGTATATCTTCGGCTAAGCGACGCGCTCATATTTGTCCGCCATCGTCTTCAAATCTGCCAGTAGTGCTTCTCTTAATTCAGGTGGACCCAACAGCTCTGCATCTGGGCCGAGCCAACGAACCAGCGGGAGAAGGCGGGCTAACCCGGTAACAGGGACACGCATGATCAAGCCGTTCTCATCATCGGCTTCAAAAACAGCGTGCTTGTAATACCAATCAGATTGCAGGCGGGATGCTTGCCAGTCGGACAAACGGATTTCTGCAATCTGATTGGTGTCTTCCCATCGGCGCATCGCCTGATTCAGCCACACACCGCCCAGCATGTCGCGGATTGTGAAATCCGGATCTGGACGAAACCGCATGCCGCTGACTGCACAGTCTTTAATACGGTCTGCGCGATAAGTTTTGACGGTCCCGGTGTCGACGCACCGCCCGGCGAGATACCAAAGATCGCGGTCGAGAATTGCCCCTCTCGGTTCAACATCGTGTTCCTTTAGATCCTTGCGGGATGGGTTGAAATATTGAAATCGGACACGGCGATTTTCCAACAGGCCAATCATGAAGTTGTCCAGCGCCTGTTGCCAGAACGCTGTCGGCTCGGCCTTTGTGCCGGAATGAAAAATGTCCGGCGGCACCGGTTCGGTGCCGATGAAGCGATCTGCATCACTGAGAAGTTTGTGCATGCTGGTCGGCAATGAGGCGATGAGTTTTCGTTCCGCCGCCTCCAGATCAGCCGCAAGCGGCATGACGCGCATCACCCGAAACAGCGATAGGGCAGCCAGAAGCGCAGCTGTTTCATTCCGGTTCAGGGCGACCGGCGGCTGCAAATAGCCCTTGGCAAGGCGATAGCCGCCTTCAGCCCCTCGCGCCGCTTCTACCGGCACACCCAGCGCATTCAAACGGTCAATATCTCTGTAGATGGTTCGCAGCGACACGCCGAACCGCTCGGCAAGTGTTGTGGCACTTACCAGTTTTCCACCTGACATGAGAAGCAAAATGGCAAGGGCTCTTTCGATGGAGTTCATGGTCTGCGCTCGGTCCGTTCGAATCGTCTCTGAAAAAGAGAACATAACGAGATCATACATGACTCCATGCTGTCAGGTATGGTTTGGCAGTCTCCTTTTTGTCTTGGGAAAAGAGGCTCCGCTGCCTCCTAAAACGAAGGAGTTTCAAAATGTCATTTTATGAACAACAGCACCTTGTGGCCCGCATTCGGGGCCGCGGCCTTCTGTTTGATCTGGGAGCCAAAATGGTTGAAGGATTTGCCGTGGCTTATCACCGACGTCGCACCCAAAAAGCCTTGTCCAAACTTGATCACCGACTGTTAGACGATGTCGGGTTGGAGCGTGGGCTGAATGGCGTTTATCAGCGCCGTAAGGGCCCAGGTGAATAGTGATGGATGAACCAGCTGAAAAGACCGCCGGAAAGGGCGGTCTCTTCGAACTGAATAGGCTGAAAAAAGTCGTCGCAACTAGCTGGTCCGATACGTTGCGTACTGGCCATGCTCGGCAAACATGCCGAGATAGGTCGGCAAAATCGCTGCAACAGTGCTTGAGTCGATCCCAATGCCTTCCAGCGTCCGACCTTCCTTGGCAGCTTCTTCTGAAACGATGTTGTCGGATTTCAAAAGTTCTACCTGATCTGCCGTTAATAGGGGCGATGGGAGCATCTGCATGATTTTACCCATGGCAGATGCGACCGGGAACGGGATGGGCAAGAGCAGGCGCTTGCGGTCGATAACCGCTAACATCAACTCCAGACATTCCTTGAAGCTGAGGGCTTCTGGTCCGCCGAGTTCATAAACGGCCCCGGCTTTCAGCTTGCCATCAACGGCCTGGGCTACGGCCTCGGCAACATCTTGAACATAAACTGGTTGGAACAAGGTCTCACCGCCGCCGATCAAAGGCAGCGCAGGGGCCATGCCGGACATGGCTGCAAACTGGTTGAAGAAGTTGTCTTCCGGTCCAAAGACGATGGACGGGCGCAGGATAACGCTGTCAGGCAGGGCTTCAAGAACCGCAGCCTCACCTTCGGCTTTGGTGCGCGCATATTCCGAAACAGAGTTCGCGTCTGCGCCAATGGCAGAGATATGAACCATGGACGACAGGCCTGAATCGCGCGCAGCTTCTGCAATTGCGCGCGCGCCGAAGCTTTGAACCGCATCGAACGTCTGCTTTCCCGTGGGGGCCAAAATCCCGACGGCATTGATGACGGCATCCACTCCCTCAATGGCGCGGTCAATGGACCAGCGGTAGCGCAGGTTTGCCTGAATGGCCATGGTCTGCCCCGGTGTACCGAGCGGTTGAAGGTGCGTTGCAAGATCGGGGCGGCGCACGGCGGCGCGCACACGATAGCCCCTACGGGCCAGTGCGCGGATGACATGCCGACCGATAAAACCGGAGCCGCCAAATACCGTAACCAGTTTGCCGTTCAATGCCGTGGACATGCCTCTGCCCTTTCCTTGCGTCCTTAAAGGTCCCAGTGTGCGTTTCACTGGCACAACTGTCTCATAGCCCTTTGTACGGAAGCTGTGAAGGGCTGGATGTGAATGAATGGTTTTCCCGTCATTTTGTTGATTGACAAGAGTGTTTTAGAGCCTTACAAGCCCCCCTCACAGCCCAGGTGGCGGAACTGGTAGACGCGCTAGCTTCAGGTGCTAGTGCCCTTATGGGCGTGGAGGTTCGAGTCCTCTCCTGGGCACCATCACTCCAAAAGAGTGTTTCCCCACAAAAAGATAAGCCTAGTCAAGGCGTTGCGTTCATCGTAGTGTGATACAACGGTGTGATTCAATGCTCTTTAGGTTAGTCGATCCGGTGCAGCGAAAAGGCTCCCGATATCAACAGTTCTCAAAGCGGGTTCCCACTGATCTCATTGAGGACCTCGCAGGGAAAAAGCTCTTCGTCCCTGTAGGCGATGGGGTCTACCCAGTGACCGTCTCAAAGGACGGCTTGGTGCGCTTCTCACTACGCACTGCCACACCAGAAGAAGTCCGCGAAAGACAAGCCACGGCGCTTGCCTACCTCGAGAAAGTCTTTAAGGCAGCGAGGAGTGAAGCTCCCATCCCTCTCTCTCGACAACAGTGTGTCGCCCTCTCTCAGTCGATCTATGAGGCATGGAGTGCAGACCCCGGTGTCAGTTCCCGAACGATTGCCATCGAGATAGACACACAGACCAGAGAACAACGTGTCTCCACCCTGAGTGAGGATGATGAAGCGGAGCTACTCCGAACACTCGCAGGGATACTCGATGACGACCGCAAAGACTCCACCGAGGAAGCCTTCGAGCGCCTTGAAGATCGTTTCCATCAAGTCGTGGACAGGGCATTGGACGAGAAGGGCATCAGGGAGACCGATCAAGCATCACGCCGCCTGATCCTGAGAGAGTTTGCTCGAAGTGCGTCTCAAGGTCTTGGCGTCCACACAAGAAAGCTTGCGGATGGCGATTACTCTCCTGACCCCAACGCCAATAGGTTCCCGCAATGGACATCCACAGAGGTTGCTTCAGCGGCTCCACAAAGCCCACACAGCAGCGTATCCCTTGTTGGACTACCAAATGACTGGTGGCAGGAGGCATCGCGTACCGGGCACTCCGAGAGCACGAGAGAGGCGTACACGAGGGCTTTCAGGCAACTCTCCGAGTTTGTAGGACACGATGACGCCTCTCGCATATCCACAAAGGACATAATCAGCTTCAAGGACCACCGATTGACACAGGTGTCTGCAAGGACCGTTGCGGATGGCGATCTGCCAGCCTTGAAGAGTATCTTCGAGTGGGCCGTCAAGAACCTGATACTTAATGACAATCCTGCAAGAGACGTGGCGGTTGCCAAGAGTTCAAAGACACATCGCCGCATGAGAGACTTCACCATTGAGGAAGCCTCTGCGATCCTGTCAGCAAGTGACGGCACCAAGAGACAAAACAAAGAGAAGCCTCAACGATGGGCATCAAGGCGCTGGGCACCGTGGCTCTGTGCTTATAGTGGCGCTCGTGTAGGAGAAGTCTTGCAGCTTCGCAAGGCGGATATCATCACGATTGACGGCCATGTGTGCATGAAGATCACCCCTGAGGCCGTCACAGTGAAGGGAGGGGAGGAGAGGATAATCCCACTTCACCCTCACATCATCGAGAAAGGCTTCATGGGCTACGTTGAGGCAGCTCCCGATGGACCGCTCTTCATGTGGACCGGCACAGGGCGAAGCGCATGGAGAACCTCGAAGAACAAACTCCGTGAGTTCATTCGAAAGCATGTGTCTGACCCTTCCGTCCAGCCTAGCCACGGATGGAGACACACCTTCAAGACCATCGGCAGGGAAGTAGGCATCGAGAGCGATATCCTTGATGCAATCTGTGGGCACCGACCAGCAACAGTCGGCAAGAGCTACGGCGAGTTTAACGTCAAGGCTATGACAAGAGCGCTCCAGAAGTTCCCCAAGTTCAATCCACTAAGTTCCTGACATAACGAATCCCCGGTGAGCTGCCGGGTGGAATCCGCCTAGAATACGCAAAGGGAGAAATGCGTGATGCTTACATTCAGACTATTTGGCCGTGAGTTCCTCATGGAACAACATTGCGGAACAACTGCGAAAGACAAATGGGACTTCGGAATGGAGGTCCACGAGGATGACTTCAAGACCCTCGAAGCGTGGTTCGGACCATGGCACTTCGCAACGAGTTCCTTAACGGCGATAGATGGTGAAGCAACCCCCCTCGTTAGTTGAGGGTGGTAGACGCGAAGTGGTTCTCAGGAGGCGAACTGGTAAAGATTACCCTCCTGCTTTTCATGTTTTCGGGTCCAATGACAAAGGTATGAATAAAAAATTGCGACAGGATACAGCCATTTCTTGCCAGATTTGTGGCGGTGTTAAAGATTTAAGTTATTGATTTTATCAGTTCGTAGCAAGAATATATATCTTACTATTCTACCAAAACAGCCATTCTAAAGAAAAGAAACAGTTGAAAATGTAAAATTATTTACTATTTTACTGGCTCACCCAATGCTAAATCAGCTTTCTGGTGCGTTCTTTGACAATTTAATACTACTCTCATGCGCGAAATATCTCTCGTAACGTAATGAAGGAGGAATGAAATGATTATGCCACATGACAACCAAAAGGAGGCATTATGACACTGATAGGCTTAGAAACCGAACACTTCCCTATGTCCGACATTCCATTGAAATTTACCGGAGACACATTGAATGTTATCGCTGCAACCAAGAGAGCTGGTACATCTTCCTTTGCGGCCAGCGAAATGAACGCCATCGGTGTTGCCGCATTAATCCAAGGGGACGATGACGAAATCAGTCTCCGTTGGAGTGGGTATGCTGCGAGTGACGATATGGCCCGAGCATTCGTCGTTGCGTTTATTCTCAAGCATGTCCGCCAAAATCACCAACTCATAAATATTTGCTGTCGGCCAATAGAGACCCTGAGGCATATCGAGGGAGCGCGTAGTCGCGGAGGGATGAGGAGCGGAAAGAACAAGGGTGTACCTTTCGCAGCATATACACTCTTTGATTTCGTAGAGCGGGCGAAAGGTGATTATTGGTCCCTTTACCCCATTCAAAAACGCCGAGAGCCACCTCGGTATGCTGAAATCCAGTCCAATGCAGAGAAAGCGTGTAGCGATGCGGAGAAGTTAGTAGACGACTTTCACATGCATAATACTCGGCACCCTGATTGGTGGTTTATCAAAGGCGATTTGTCCCATGTGATCAGAGATGAGGTAGGTTTCGAAGATTATCTTTCTGATTACCATTAACAGGATGAAGTATGGGTATCTACAGCGAAAGGACGACTTGCCTAATACCCGGTTGCGGGCGACCAATCCAAACTTTAACTGGAACAGGGCACTCAAAGAAATACTGTAAACAACACGTAGAGTTTCACAGGCGACACGGTTCCTATTGGTTCAGCAGTCTGAAAGCAGAAGATGTTGCACCGTTCCGCAGGATTTCCGAAAAGTGGATAAAGAAAAACGCTGCGGACTTCCGAATTAATTTTGGTTTGCAGCAAATAGAATCTCTTTTGGAACAGGCAGGACGAGCTGAGAATGCATATGATCTCAGGTACTTTAGCGGTAAGGAGAAAGCGCGGATTGCTCTTGCAAGGATCAGGGCGGCTGGTATCGCTCCTAAGGAAATCCTTACGCGGATCATCGCGATCACGTTATGCTGTGAAGCGAGAGGAGTAGATAACAGGCTTCGAGAATACCGGCACGTCCAGCTCGCCAAGTCTATTCATCGCCTCGCTAGTGGTACGCACAGGACTACATCAGGTTTCCGTATGAAAACCAAGTATCCCCGCTCCGAGGGAAATGTGCTTCGATATCTGGGACGCCAGTTGGACGACATTGCTGCATTCGTACTCAATGATCGGGATTTGTCTCAATTTCTTCCGCCTGCGAAATAGGGTCACGGACACTATGTCAGTCACATCCCGCGAGTTTCTACCTATTATCTACCTCGATCAAAATAAAGCGCCGCAATACCCTCCTGTGTCTGTCTTCTGGTTCTTTTCTAGGTGTGAGAGGTGCTCAAGGTGGGTCTTGACGATTGGGAAGGGGGAGGGGAGTTCACCGCTTCCTCCTCCCAACTTAATGACTGTATGTTCGATGAATGGGCGACGATAGGTGAAGGCCCTCTAAAGGACCTCGCAAAGGGAATCGCAGAAGACATCCTTTGTGTCTTGGCACCTACAGGGCGAAAACCAAGGGAAGAATTGATCAAAGGAATTGACGCAATCGTGGCCTCGCTGGTCGCAAACTTACTGATACTTCACCGAGACAAGGCTGAAGGGAAGAGACTTGCGGTCCCTTTAGAACGCAAAAAGAAAACCAGATACGACCGCAAGGGCTTTAGGAAGCTGCCAGAAGTTGTCTCCGCATTAGCAGCGAAAAACTACATCGTGAAGCATAATGCGCAATTCAAAAGACGGCGCACAACAATAGAGGCGACAGGGCCCCTCCTTCAAACATTGAAGTCTAATGTTGCAAAATTCGCTCCGATAGAACGGGCAGATGGTGAGGAGGTGATCCAGCTAGCTGCAAGGCCGAGGCTGCTTCGCGTATACGGTCGCAAACAGCCGAATATCTTGATTGACTATCAGGATGAAATCGACTCAGCCCGCCTGCGGATGGAACTGGATATGGTCAATCGGTTTCTAGCTTCGCATTCGATAGTACTTGAAGGTGCTCCTAGAACTAGCTTCCGGCTAGTCCGTCGTTTCTCACTGAGGGACCCTGATGACCCCATAGAGTTCGAGTTCCATGGACGCTTATATGGTGGGTTTTGGATGACACTTAAAGCAGTAGAAAGACACCGTATTCGGATTGATGGAGAATCGATTACCGATTTGGATTTTGCGGGGATGTTCCCTCGGTTGGCTTACTTGTCAGTTGGCGAAGAACCTCCGCAAGGAGACCTATATTCGGTTCCCGGACTTGAAGACCACCGAGAAGGAGCTAAGGCTGGGTTGTCTGCCCTGCTATCCTACCCGACACAAATGAAAAGCCTACCCACAAGGTTGAAGGCTATGCTTCCTGAAGGATGGACAGCAAGCCGCCTTCGTTCTGCGTATGCCGAACACCACCCCCAGCTAGTGCCGTTCTTTGAGAAAGACTTTGGTCTCGATCTCATGTTTACCGAAAGTAAGATACTACTTACAGCCTGTTGATTTTCACTGAGAACTGACCCGGTATTTTCACCGAGAATTGACCCACCTTTAGTTATGCGTCGTGGTCTATGACGCGGTCAATGTTGGGGTCTCCTTTCTAGTTTTCTTTGTATCCTTGGAACTGGCTTTGAAGCGGTAGCTGTCGTTGCCTGTTTCCAAGATGTGGCAGCGGTGCGTGAGGCGGTCTAAGAGAGCGGTGGTCATCTTTGCATCTGTGAAGACCTGCGCCCATTCTGAGAAGCTACGGTTGGTTGTGATGATGACGCTTGTGCGCTCGTAGAGCTTGCTGAGCAGGTGAAAGAGCAGTGCCCCACCTGATGAACTGAACGGCAGGTAACCGAGCTCATCCAGGATGACCAAGTCGACTTTGGTCAGCATATCAGCGATTTTCCCAGCCTTGCCAATCGCTTTTTCTTGCTCCAGTGCATTGACCAGCTCCACTGTTGAGAAGAACCGAACCTTGCGCCTGTGGTGTTCGATCGCCTGAACGCCGATTGCTGTGGCGGTGTGGCTTTTGCCCGTGCCGGGCCCACCGATCAGAACGACATTCTCGGTGTTTTCGATGAACTCACACCGGTGTAACTGCCGGACTTTCGCTTCGTTAATTTCACTGGACGCAAAATCAAAGCCGGTGAGGTCTTTGTATGCAGGGAAGCGGGCGACCTTTGTGTGGTAAGCGATGGATCGAACCTCTCGTTCCGCCATTTCAGCCTTGAGCAGCTGTGATAACATCGGGGTCGCGGCTTCAAAGGCTGGGGCACCTTGGGCGACCAGGTCTTCGACGGCATTTGCCATGCCATAGAGCTTGAGGCTGCGCAGCATGATGACGATAGAGGCTCCGGCTGGGTCATGACGCATGGCGCTTCTCCCCAGCCTGTCTCAGGCCATCGTAACGATTTAGATTTGCCTCGGGCGTGGTTTGCAATGCCAAGGCGTCCGGTGGGTCGACTTCTGGATGTTCCGTCGGCTTACGGTCGATCAACCGGTGTAGAAGGTTCAGGATATGCGTCTTGGTTGGCACACCCGCTTCCAGCGCCTTGTCCACGGCGCGTAATACCAACCGTCAAAATTCAGAACCGATGGGCCCAATCTCGCATTCCGATGGACATGATGGTCCATGGTTGTTCAATTAACCTGTTCCATGCGCGGCAACAGATATCGATGATTTGTTCGTAGGATTTGAAGACCCGGTTTGACAGCCAGTTATCCCTGATGAACTGCCATAGGTTCTCGACCGGGTTCAATTCGGGAGACCTCGGTGGCAATGGGAGAAGGGTAATGTTGTTGGGAATGTCGAGTTTGCCAGATGTGTGCCAGCCAGCCTGGTCAAGGATGACAACGGCGTGGGCTCCCGGAGCGACTTGCGACGAGATTTCCTGAAGATGCATTTGCATGGCCATGATGTTGCACTTGGGAAGGACGAGCGCAGCACCGACACCCCGTTCCGGGCAGATGGCCCCAAATATCCATGCTGACTTTGTCCGCTGATCCTTGGGGGCCCGCGGCCTTGTCCCGCGTTTTGCCCATCGCCTTGTGATCTTGGTCTTTTGACCCACACGCGCCTCGTCCTGAAACCAAACCTCTATCGGGGTGCCGCTTTCAAGCTGATTGCCGATTTCCGCCAGTTCGGCTGGGAAGCTTTTTTAAAATCCTCGACGGCAAACTCGTTTTGCGCCGGATGCTGCGGCCGGGCCGTCAGACGCCGATAACCCGCATTCTTCAGCTCCCGCGATACGGTACGCTCGTCAACGACAATGCCAAATTCAGACAGGATCCACGCAGCGAGATCCTTCAAGCGCCAACGTACCACTGCATCCACCGATGGATACGGGCCTCGTTCGACAATCTCGATCAACGCACGACGCTGCTGCTCGTCAAGTTTTGAGGGGCGACCTGACTTGGGCGTATCCTTCAGACCATTGGGACCAGAAGCATTGAAACGCAGCACCCAATCGCGAATGATTTGGAGCGTCACTCCGCCAATATGAGCTGCGTCCGAACGGCTCCCCCCATCATAGATCACCGCCAATGACAAAAGGCGACGGGTCTGTTTGGCGTCCCGGCACACCCTCGCCAACCGGCGAAGGGTACAACCGTCAAAGTCATCTCGAAGCGGTATCGCGGCTCCCATGGCAAACTCCCATCGTTTGCCATCTGGAATCATATTCGCAACAAAACCGGAAGCCCAAATATGAGTCACTTCATCTGACGTTTGGTATAACACGTCCTCTTCGTTATGCTGCAGAACCAATGAGAGGATGTCGACCATTTCCCTGTCACCCCCCTCCTTGCGTAACATGCGTTCCTGCAGCCGTTGGAAGGCTTCCGGCATCTCGGTGAAGGGCGCGCCATTGCGAAGGGCGCCAGGTTTGCGCTGAATGACAGCAAGATAGTGCCGCCAGTCATAAACAACCTTGCCTGATTTGCGGCAGGACCGATCAATGAGCCGTGCATGTTCACAAACTGTTTGCCCTTCGGCCACAACGACCAGTCGGTCAGGGTAGACATGCAGGCTGACACGGCGGTTCGCAAAGCTGGCGGGCACGCTATACCTGTTGCGTTCGAATGTGATCAGGCATGTGGGAGACACTCGCTTGCTATGTTCGATAAATCCATCGAAGGCCGGCGGCAGAGCCATCAGCATTGGCTTCTCAGCTTTCCACACATCGGCGAGAGACCCCGGCAAGGCTTTGTGCGGCGTCTCCGCCCAAAGGGCGATGCACCGATCTTCAAGCCATTGGTTCAGTTCAGCCAGATCTGCAAGGACGGGCATGACCTGCCAAAGCCGATTGCGCGCGTCCTGGACGTTCTTCTCGACCTGGCCTTTCTCCCAACCTGAAGCCGGATTGCAGAACTCAGGCTCAAAGACGTAGTGGCTAGCCATCGCCTTGAAACGGACGTTGATGTCCCGCTGCTTGCCTTTGCCGACGCGATCAACCGCTGTCTTCATATTGTCATAGATCCCTCGGCCAGGAACGCCGCCAAACACGCGGAACGCGTGCCAATGGGCGTCAAACAGCATCTCGTGCGTTTGCAGCAGGTAAGCCCGGACCAAAAACGCCCGACTGTGTGACAACTTGATATGCGCGACCTGAAGCTTCAGTCGCTCGCCGCCAATATTGGCCCAGTCTTCACTCCAATCAAACTGGAAAGCTTCGCCGGGCTGGAAGATCAGAGGCACAAATGTGCCGCGCCCTGTCGTCTGTTCCGCCCGCTGCCGGTCCGCACGCCACGCACGGACAAAGGCCGCCACACGTTCATAGGAGCCATCATACCCTAACTGCACCAGATCCACGTGCATCTGTTTGACGGTTCGACGCTCTTTGCGCGACTTGCGCGTCTGGGCCACAAGCCAAGAAGACAAACGGTCCGCATACGGATCAAGTTTGGTTGGTCGCGGCGGGGTTTTGAACTTCGGCTCAACAATGCCCTCGCGCAGATACTTCTTCACCGTGTTGCGAGATAAACCCGTGCGACGGGAAATCTCTCTGATTGGCATTTTGTCACGCAATGCCCAGCGTCGAATGACACTCAAAAATCCCATGTCGATCACTCCATATCCCCCGAGCCAAAAACGTCGGGGTAGTGTGTTCACATGGGTCAGTTCTCAGTGACAATTTATGGGGCCACCGGGTCAGTTCTCAGTGAAAATCAACAGTCCATGCCCGATCCACAGCGTTTTCCATAACGTGCCAAACAGTTCGGATAAGCTCATCCTGTTCTACGGGGGAAAGACCAAGCTGTTCGACGAGATGTCGAAATTCATCCGGGTTACATTGCATGGAAATATCCTCTGAGCCTGACAGCACGAATGGACGTGCCTTCAAGCCGGGTGGTTACTTTGGGGTGTTATTGGAAAAAAGGCGGAGCAATTCGCTCAACGCTTACCAGATGTGGCAATTGCACACGCACTTTATATGGTGGTCCGGTGGTCCAGTCGCAAGCGATACACTTGGGCGGAGGCGTCGAAAACAATCCCGAACTTTCTGCACGGAAATACCGATAGTGTTTCTGAGATGCGAGCGAGAAGGGTAAATTGTTCCGTGCAGCGGGTGTTCCGCTGTCTGGCTTCAAATCCGGTAAACGAGCTGTCTCGATGTGAGGCCGGATTCTCCTGAACTAAGGCATTATGCACGAATAAGGGAGGCGCATGCTCGTATGTGATTTGAACGTCCCGCCACCAGGACAAAAAGGAATATGCCTATGATCAATAAAGATTGTAATATTGGTTCGTACTATGACGAAAAGTTTAATCGCCTCAGCGAGCGCACAAAGGCGGCTTTGAAAAATATCGAGCTTGAATGTGAAGCCATCAATGACCTGTTGGAAGGTCATGCAAGTTCATCCGAAGACGCAGAATAAATGCAACATTCAAATGGTTTTACAGCCCTGTTGGCTGCAAGATGTGTGCAGGTGTATGACACTGCACCCCTTGCGAAGGGAGATGGCTAGCGCTCTCCCGTTCGATCCCTCTTGCATCCGGCTCACGGTCTGAACCGAATTTCAAGCTGCCGCCAGCTGATTTGGCGACAGTTATGGTGTTAGATCTGGACGTCAAGATCAGGCCGTTTCGCGATTGGAATTGCTGCCTTTCAGAGCGTCACGGCGGTGTTTTTCGGCGCGGATTTTGGGCTGATAAAAACGATCCTCGAATTGCTTGCCTTCTTCATAAAAGTCACGGCCTTTGATCCTCCCCCTTTGAAGTGGTCCATCGTTATGTTTAGGAAAACGGAGGATCAACATGGCTACGAAACGTCACAAGCCAGAAGAAATTGTCTCGAAGTTGCGGCAGGTTGAAGTCCTTGTCGGCCAAGGCATGCCGCGCATTGATGCCATTCGGCAGGTTCGTATCACCGAACAGACGTATTACCGGTGGCGAAAGCAGTATGGTGGGATGGGAACCGACCAACTGAAAGAACTCAAACGCCTTCAGAAAGAGAACGAGCGGCTGCGCAAGGCAGTGTCTGACCTGACCCTGGACAAGTTGATCTTGTCGGAGGCCGCAAAGGGAAACTTCTGAGCCCCGCCCGTCGTCGAGCCTGCATCAATCACATTCGTCAGCATCTCGGCGTGTCAGAGCGCCGAACCTGTCGTGTTCTGGGTCAGCACCGGTCTACGCAGAGGAAACCTCCAGCAGGGCGTGCTGACGAAGAACATCTTGTGGCGGATATGATCGCACTCGCCCGTGAGTTTGGCCGTTACGGTTACAGGCGTATTGCAGCTCTGCTCAGAGATGCTGGTTGGCATGTGAATGACAAGCGTGTTGAGCGGCTGTGGCGACGAGAGGGGCTGAAAGTGCCAATGAAACAACCGAAGAGAGGGCGGCTCTGGCTGAACGACGGATCATGTGTCCGGCTGCGGCCAGAGTATCCCAATCATGTCTGGAGCTATGACTTCGTGCACTGCCGAACCAATGAAGGAAAAGCGTTCCGGACACTGAACATCCTGGATGAGTATTCCCGAGAGTGCCTGGCAATCCGGGTGAAGCGAAATCTGAACTCCACCGACGTGATTGATGTGCTAACGGATCTCTTCATCCTGCGAGGTGTTCCAGCCTACATCAGATCAGACAATGGGCCGGAGTTCATTGCTCAGGCAGTCAGGGACTGGATCAACGCTGTGGGTGCAAAGACCGCGTACATCGAACCAGGTTCGCCATGGGAGAACGGATACTGCGAGAGCTTCAACGCCCGCCTCCGAGATGAGCTACTCAATGGTGAAATCTTCTACAGCTTAAAGGAAGCACAAATCCTGATTGAACAATGGAGGAAACATTACAATACCAAACGCCCACACAGCGCCTTGGGCTACCGACCACCGGCACCAGAAACCATCGTCCGGATGGACCAAAGCCCAGTCATGCACTAACAATCAAAACGGACCACTCAGGTGGGGCTGATCATTATGTTTCGAAGACTTTCACCTTTCAGAACAGGCGTTCAGATCCTCGCGGCAATCGTATTGCTCGTCACAAGTACTGTTTGTGATGCGCAAGCCAGAACCTTCAAACAGACCGTTGCATCGGGAAAAACAACTTTGGTGAATTGGCATCATCGCATTCGTCAAGACTGCAAAATCCAGCCAATCTCGCTCGATATTGTCAAACAACCCCAAAACGGTGTCGTCACCGCCAAATTGTCAAGAAGGAAACTGGACAGGAAAACGGCAGGAAACTTGCGACACTGTTATGGCAAAACAGCTGTGTTCATCGAGGTTTATTACAAGTCCAACAAGGGATTTAAAGGCAAAGACAGCTTTAGTTACAAGAGGGTCAGCCCGCAAAGCAATGACAAGTGGAACCGCCATGTTGTAAAAATGAATATTACTGTCAAATGAGGCTATGACATTCTACCAAAGTGGCTCACCCCAAAAAGGGTGCATCAAAGGGCAAGTGACAACAGCAAGAGGTTGTGACGGAAGAGTGCGCATATTTAAAGAATATTGGGATCAATGCCGATTTGAAGGTTCAATGTTCCAGTTCGCGCTCATAAATGGAGCTGGCTTTATTGTCTGGCCCGTGCCCGGATCTGGGGCCGCTTGAATGATCATAAATTCGCAGATCCTGTTTGTGCCTTGTCATGGCGACATAGGAGAGATGCTTATCCATCGTGCGGGACTTGAGTACAAAAGCATGATCAACGGTTGCACCTTGAGATTTATGGACAGTGGTTGCATAGCCGTGATCGAAAGATGAAAACCGCTTTGTGTCAAAGGTGACTGAGCGGGGTGATTTGGTGTTCTCTGCATTGTGCAACTGGACTGTGAATTTGTCACCATCAATTTCAGTGACCCAACCAAGCATACCGTTTTTGACATTGAGATCATAATCATTGCGCGTGATCAGGACCCGGTCGCCCTTGGCAAAGACGCGTTTGCCAAAATCCGTATCAAACACACGCTCATTTTCTAGCTCACCTGCCGAGTGCCGCGCGGAGCGAATGGCTTTGTTGATCGCAAAAACATCCTGCCTGCGATGGGCTAAAGCCATCCGGGATTTACCTTCGCCATGGAGTTCCCAGTCAATCATGTAATCTTCCACCAGAGCAGATATGGCATCATGCTCAGATTGGGCATGTTCTACCTTCCCCTGGTCTTCATAGGATTTGATGGCCTTCTCAGTCTCACCATGCGCCAGATCAAGCGTAGCGGCTTTTTGCCAAACTGACTTTTGACGCCGGATTTCAGTGAGTTCTACAAAACCGGTTTTCCCTGCAATGTCCTTGAAGGGTGTCCCCGCCTGGATAGGTTGGAGTTGTTCAGGATCACCAACCAGAACAAGTTTGGCTTTGTGCGCCCGCACATGTTTGGCAATTCGTGCTAATTGCGCGGTCCCAACCATACCGGCTTCATCAATGACAAGAATGTCTCCGGCTTTAAGGTGGTTGTTGCCATTTTTCCAACCATGCTCCCAGGAATGCAAGGTTCGGCTCGCAATACCAGAAGATGATTGTAAGCTATCTGCAGCCTTGCCCGCCAAAGCCCCACCGATAACGCGATAGCCTTGGCGTTCCCATGCATCCCGCGCCGCGTTGAGCATCGTCGATTTACCCGCACCCGCCAGACCAACAACACAAGCGATTTGCCTGCGATTGAGCACATGCTCAATTGCGGCACATTGTTCATCACTGAGATTTACGCCAGCCGTTTTTTGCAATTGCTTATTCTGGCTATTGACTGCCGCCTGCATATGCTTGCGTTCCACCCCATAGGCTTTGTTCGATGAAAGGAATGAAGCCGTATCCATCAATTGCCTGTCTTGTTGCTGAAAGCTTCGCGTTGTGAATCTGGGATCGGTTTCTGCTTTTCCGTTCACGAGGATCAATTCTGACGAAGCCAGGGCGCTGTCAACAGCACAGCGAAGCTGTTCAGGACCGCAAATATATTCAGACAATTTGCGAAGGATATCATTGCGTGAGAATTCAGCGTGGGTTTCACAGAGCAAGCGCAGCACATAATCAGGTGATCGCTCAATCTGGGACTTATGAAACGCAAAGTCAGGGTCAGGGAGGCGCTTGAATTCGTCCTTTGCAACAGGTGGATAAACCAATGGCTGGATCGAATTGCGTTGTCTTTTTAATTCGGCGATCTGTGAGCGGAGCTTCCGCAGTTCCAAGCGCTGCTCTTCACTTTGGTATTGGCGTTCTGCCGTAAATTGATCTTCGACCACCTGAAGTGCTTCTTGACGTTCTCGCAGCAGTTTCTTGCGATTGCCAACCGCCCATTGCCATAAACGACGAAGTGGAGAGTGAGACCGTTTAAATGTTTCGATTTCCTCTTTCCGCTGTTTTTGCTGCTGCCCTCGTAAATCAACACGGGCTTTTCTGTGAGATTGGATCAGATCACTTTTGGCCGATTCCAGATCAGCAATTTTCTGATCAAGATGAATGATAAGAGGATCAGGCTTCGCTGATACTGCTTTGAATTCCGAGAATGGCGAAACATCATCATTCCGAGGTGCGTTTTCAGAGTTGAACCGCGACAGAGCCTCTTCGACCGAAAGCAAAAGCTCAGGATCGCCCAGACGCAGTTTCAAGAGTTTTGGCTTTACATTCAGCCAACGACTTAGGGAATAAACCTTGCCGTCCTTGTCGATGGCGACGAAGCCCCGGCGGTCCCCGCGGCAGAGCTGAAAATCATACTCCTTCAATGCTGCTTCAAAGCTGGCTTTGTTATCGGATTGCGCCCAGCATTCCTTTAGCGCTGCTTTGAGTTCCAGGGGGTCGCGCTTGGCACGCTTGGCAACCTGATATTCTTCCAGGGAATAATTGAGGGGATCGGAAAGTTTGCGGTCAACGTGGCCTTGAGGCAACTCCCAACCATGTTGCAAAAACAACTCCCGTGATAAATCACAGAGCCGGTCCTTGAAGAAGGATAGATTAATCGCTGTCATTGAACCCGCATCAATGCGTGACACGACCAAATGAGCATGACGTCTTGCATGCTTTTCATGAAAAATCACGACGTGAGGCTGGTCTGCCAGCCCCAAACGCTTCATGGCCTGTGCAATAGCTACCTCAAAATCGGCATTGCTGACATTTGCTTCTTCTGGCGGTGATAAGGACAATGAGAACAAATATTGCTTACAATTGGTCGCCTGAGCAGCTGCCCTGATTTCCTGGAAAGCGCCAGCGACATCATTGGAAATAAATCCATTGATGGCATGCACTTCAATATGGTCATTGTCATCAGCGTTCGTGAGGTGAGCAGCCAACGCTGCATCACCTCCACGCTGGGAAGCTTTCAAGATCATAGGCGTTTCATTGGGTGGTTGAGTTTAACGTCGGAGGCCCAGAGCCTTCAGAAGATCTGAACGCAATAAGCTGAGTTCAGCTTGAACTGCATTCAAAGAACCCATCAGTTCAGGGGAGGCGTCGATCAGACCTGATTGCAGCGCCGACAGAAGATCATTCAAAGTGCTGAATGCATCCCGCTGACCCAATTGAGTCAAAATCTGCACCAGCAATTTTTGACGGTTTAACGGCGATAGGCGATCATTGTGACATTGAGTGGCAGCGATCTCGGCTCTATTGACCGAAAACAATTGCCGTCTCACATATTCGCTAACTGAAAGACCACCAGCGGCACTTTTGAGTTCACAGAGTTCCTCTTCTGTGAATCTGATGCTGATAGGTTTTGTGAGCGCTGAGCGTTTTTGACCCCGCGTTGTCTCAATATTGATTTCCATGATTTCCGTTACGAATTCGCGGCAAGTTCACACGCGTGTGCAAACTGTAGCCAAGTTGAAGAAACATGGAAAAATCGTGAGCGTTCGGTATTCCCGCTCTGACGGGGAGCGCAGTGGGGTGATAATGTCCATTTTCGTTAATGGACATTGTGAGGCACATTTTGGGTACGAAGAAGGGCAGCAAGAAGCGGTTTTGGTCGGATGACGAGAAGCGGTCGATCTGTTTGCAGGCCAGAGTGCCGGGGGTTTCGGTTGCGCAGGTTGCGCGCCGCTCTGCGATGAATGCGAACCTGATCCACAACTGGCTGCGTGATGAGCGGTTTGCGCCAGAAGACAGCGATTGCGTCCTTGATGGAGCGGCGTTTCTACCAGTGGAGATAGAGGGCCCGCAGGCCGCACCAGGCCACCAGATCGCGGCGCTTGCCTCGGATATGCCGTTGTCGGCTCAGCGGGTTGATATCACGCTGTCGGACGGGCGGCGGGTATTGGTGGAAGGGACGACGGCGCTGCCGACGGTGCTGGCTTTGGTTGAAGGTCTAATGCCGTGATCCCCGTGCCGTCCAACGCGCGGGTTTGGCTGGCTGCCGGGGTGACGGACATGCGGCGCGGGTTCAACACTTTGGCGGCTCAGGCGGAGAAGGTTCTGGAGCTTGAACCCTATTCTGGACATCTGTTTGTGTTCCGGGGACGGCGCGGTGATCTGCTGAAGATCATCTGGTGGGATCGACAGGGCGCATGCCTGTTCAGCAAGCGCCTTGAGAAGGGCCGGTTTGTTTGGCCTGCTGCGAAGGACGGTAAGGTCAGCGTGACGCCCGCGCAATTGTCGATGTTGCTTGAAGGCATAGACTGGCGGATGCCGCAAAAAACATGGCGGCCCCTGAGCGTCGGATAGGCCAATATATTGGCGTTTGCGCGCCTCTCGGGATTCAACTTACGCCCTTGATCTGATATAAGATCGAAGATGCTGAAGGACCTTGATATCACCCCGGAGGACCCCGCCGAATTGAGGGCGGTGAACCGCCTTCTGGCCGACGAGGTCAAGGCTCTGAGCCTCAAGGTCGAGCAGCTTCAACACCAGTTGCACGGGGCCAATCGGCATCGGTTCGGCTCCAAGTCTGAGGGTCTGGATCAGCTCAATCTCGATCTGCTCGAGGACGCCGAGATTGTTGAGGCCGCTGAAGACCAGGCAAAACAGCCCGCCCCGTCGCAGGAGGGAGTTGATCCAAAGCCGAAGCGCAAACACAGCCGCAAGCCCTTGCCGGATCATCTGGATCGGGAAGACGAGGAGCTCTCTCCCGGTGATGAATGCGGTCGTTGTGGTGGCAACTTGCGCACCCTGGGTGAGGATGTCACCGAAGAGTTGGAATACGTGCCGGGACGCTTCAAGGTGAAGCGGATCATCCGGCCCCGCAAAGCCTGTTCATGGTGCGAGGCGATTGTGCAAGCGCCGCTGCCATCGCGCCCCATTGAGCGTGGGCGGCCCGGACCGGGATTGTTGGCCCATGTTCTGGTAAGCAAATATGCCGATCATTTACCCCTCTATCGCCTGAGCCAGATCTTTGCCCGTGAAGGCGTCGATCTGGACCGCTCGACCATGGCCGACTGGGTTGGTCGCTCGACGGCCCTGCTGGAACCTCTTGCCGATGCCATCGGACGGATGGTGCGGCAAGGACCTGCGCTTTTTGCCGACGATACGCCCATCAAAATGCTGGCCCCCGGCAACAAGAAGACCAAAACGGCGCGGGTCTGGACCTATGTGCGGGATGAGCGTGCCTGGTCTGGCCAATCGCCACCCTGTGCATGGTATCAGTTCACGGTGGATCGCAAAGGAGAGCATCCCGTTGCTCATTTGTCGGGATACAAGGGCTGGGTCCATGCGGATGGATATTCCGGGTTCAACGGTGTGTTCGGTGACGACAAAGCCGATGAGATGGCCTGCATGGCGCATGTACGACGCAAGTTCGTGGATGTCTTCTCCTCGCAGGGCAGCGCCATTGCCGAAGAAGTCATCCGCCGGATTGCTGAGCTTTACGCTATCGAGAAAGAGATCAGGGGCATGCCCCCCGAAGACCGCGCTACCATCCGGCAGGCTAGGGCAAAACCGATCTTTGACGCCTTGGAAGAATGGTTGCAGACGCAATTGCCCAAAATCTCGGGAAAGTCACCACTCGCGCAGGCCATCCGCTATGCCTTGGGCCGAATGCCGAAAGCACGCCCATACCTTGAGCTCGGCCATCTGGAATTGGATAACAACACCGCCGAGCGCGCCGTTAAACCCGTCGCCATCGGACGCAAAAATTGGATGTTCTCAGGCTCCCAAGGCGGCGGCAAAGCCATGGCTATCGCTTATACCCTGATCGAAACGGCCAAGCTCAACGGTGTTGACCCTCAGGCCTGGCTGACCTGGGTCCTCGGTCAAGTCGCCGACCACAAAATCACACGCCTCGACGAACTTCTGCCCTGGCGTTACGCTGCTCAGGCAGCGTAACAGGCCGCATCGGTGTCGCGCCAGAGCGCCTTCGCCGGACGGTCACCTTCATCCTGCGAGGTGTTCCAGCCTACATCAGATCAGACAATGGGCCGGAGTTCATTGCTCAGGCAGTCAGGGACTGGATCAACGCTGTGGGTGCAAAGACCGCGTACATCGAACCAGGTTCGCCATGGGAGAACGGATACTGCGAGAGCTTCAACGCCCGCCTCCGAGATGAGCTACTCAATGGTGAAATCTTCTACAGCTTAAAGGAAGCACAAATCCTGATTGAACAATGGAGGAAACATTACAATACCAAACGCCCACACAGCGCCTTGGGCTACCGACCACCGGCACCAGAAACCATCGTCCGGATGGACCAAAGCCCAGTCATGCACTAACAATCAAAACGGACCACTCAGGTGGGGCTGATCAATGCCACAAACTTATAGGCCCAGGTATATCATTTACCGGTGCCTTCACATCATAAGAGAAAGTACGGTCATGTTTCGAAATTGCCACGCAATCTGGCATGTTTGATGCGCTGTTGGGCATGTCTTTTACTAAATACTTTTTGGCGTTGCATGGAGATTTTTGCTCTAAGAAGGGGGTCAATTGAGACTGTAACGTTGAACCGTCACGTACGTAAGCCACCATCATTGCTTCTGTAGTTCCCCACGCGTACTCCCCGTTCAAAAATCTCATCAAGCCTTTTTCACAATATAGTTTTTCCGTTTTTCCTCTCGGTATATCAATTAGTTTTGCTTCTGCGATTAAGGGAAAATTTCTGTTGCGCTCAGTTAAAAAAATTGACAAATCTGGCCGTTTTTCCAAATGCGAGCCATCAAAGCTGAGGCTTTCCGCCCCCCTAATTGTACACCTAACCAACTGCCCCCAAAGCGGTTCAGAATCTGCTAAGGTATTCAGATGGGACACTAATAGACTGGTAACTTCAGATTCTGTGCCCTCTTCTATAACTTTCTGATTATTAACTTGAATATTTTCAAATGCTTGCAAAAGCGTCTCAACTATTACTTCTAAATGTAGATTGTTAATTTCAGGGAGCGGCAACGAAGCGCCACGAGAAAGCTCTAATATTTGATCAGGACGAGGCTTGATTGAAATTGATTTCACGTTCCCTATCATCCCTTTAGAATATCAACATGCGACCAAATAATTCTTTGTGCTAACAAGCGGGCTTGAGTTTCACTCCAGTATCTTTTTTGAGATAACCTCCCCGCAATCAATCCTCGTTCTCCGAAATTGATAAGAATTTCTGAGGATGCGGTCTCGTCTGCCAGTTGAACTAAACCAGATAAATCGATATCCGGATCGATTGAAACTTCACCTTTATCGTGGACTACAATTGCTAAATAATCCCAAGGAGAACCGCTCACGAAAAATCTGACAAGTCAGACGCAATAAATCTCATCAAGGTGATGGTGGTTTTTGCCCCAAACTGGTGCCCTTTAACACCTCTTCCCAACGTGAAAGTTCATCAAAAACCTCTTCAAATCGGTTCGAACTTTCTCCGAAGGTGCGCACCAATTCCCTCTCGGCAGACATGCTAGAGACCTCAAAAAGACCGGCCTTCGCGCCGGTTTTTTTGTGCCCGATTGGGCGTTTTTCCGGCTTTCAAGTTCTTTTTGACGGAAGTGTTTTCAACTTTCGGCGGTGGCTCCCATTGTGCGCAATACAGGACCAAAGAACAGGTGCTCTTAAGGCAGATTTTTGTGATTTAATCCTTGATGCAGGAAAAATGACGAAAACCTGCAAGGGAGGAAACGTTGAAAAAACAGATCATTATCGGCCTTGCTGCGGCACTGTTGTCCGCACCGGCCTCTGCTCATGAATTCGGTTTCGCGGGCATTTTGGATAAATCCAACAAGGAAGAGCTGCCAGAGCTCACGCTGTCATCAGGCCAACCGATTGCCGATGGGCCCTTGATGCTGAAATCCGGTACCATGTACGAGATCGAGATTGAGTCTGATGGGTCTGCGGAAATGGCGCTTGAGGGATCAGGCTTTTTCCGCGCCATCTGGGTGAATGAGGTCGTCGTCAATGATCTCGAAATCCGGCCTTTCGGACTGGAAAGCGTGGAGTTTGACGACGCCGGTACGATGGAAATCGAGTTTCTCGCTATCAAGCCGGGTCGCTACTATCTGCGTCAGCCGGGTTCCACTGGCGAAGGCCAGCGCGTTGAAATCATTATCCAATAGCGGATTACATTCATTTTGCTGAAGGGGACGTCCCCTTCGGCATTGCATCGCTCTTAATCAGATGTCAGCTGTCCCGATCACGCGTCTTTGCACATGATCGGTGAAGGTAAGTTCTGCCATTTTCTCATGAAATGGCGACTTTATGCAGGCTGGATCTGTCTCGGTTGCATCGCCGGTCAAGGCCATAGCCTGACATCGGCAGCCGCCAAAATCAATGTCCCTGCGCTCGCATGAGCGGCACCGGTCATTCATCCAATCGGTCCCGCGGTAGGCATTAAAGGCCTTGGAAGTTTCCCAAATCTCGCGGAGTGGCATGTCCTTGATGGATGTGAAGGTGAGCGACTTGATGGATTGTGCTGCATGGCAAGGCAGCATCATGCCACCGGGCGTTATGACAAAGGCGTCTTTCGCCCATCCGCCCATGCAGGGTTTGGGATAGTCCGCATAATAATCGGGAGGCACAAAGTCGATGTTCAAGATGCCGGTCAGCTGCTCTCGAATGGCGGTGACATACTCAACCTGTCGGTCCACATCTGTCCGATGAGGCAACAAGGCAGCCTTGTTCAGTTCTGCCCAGCCGTAATATTGAACATTGGCGATTTCCAGACGCTCGGCATCAAGATCGAGGGCCAGTTGCACGAACTCTGGAACTTCAGAAATGTTCAGGCGATGAATGGGCGCATTGATGGTGACTGGAAGTCCGAGCTTGCGCGCAGCTTTTGCAACCTCGACCTTCTTTTGATGAGCATTCCGATAATGACCAATTTTCTCGGTAGTCTCGGGTCTGGCACCTTGAAAACTGATCTGGATGTGGTCGAGGCCAGCCTCCTTGAAGGTTGCAAGCCGGGCATCTGACAACGAAACGGCTGCTGTAATCAGGTTCGTGTAAACGCCTTGAGACGACAAGCAGCCGATGATCTCTTCCAAGTCCTTGCGAAGCGTAGGCTCTCCGCCCGACAAGTGAACTTGAAGCACACCCATATCGGCGGCTTGTTCAAATGCGTCCAGCCACGTTTGTGTCTCAAGTTCCCTGTTGGCCTTGAGCAATTCCAGCGGATTGGAGCAATAACCACACTGCAAGGGGCAGCGATGTGTGAGTTCTGCAAGGATGCCGAGAGGGGGAAAAATGTCCGGTTCCATCAGTCAGCCGCCATGACACTTCGCACAAGCAAACGGTCGCTCCACTCCTGCAGAAACTCCAGAACATCGGCATAAACTTCAGCTTCGGGCGCTTGATACTCTTCCGCCAAGTCTGATGCGATTTGACGTGTGGTTGCGGTCCCGTCGCATTTTCGCAGGATTTCCACGCTGATGTCATCCGGCCACATCACCTTTTCAGGCGCGAGAACGGCCCATTGCTGGCGCGTTTTATCGAACATCAGCCGGACATGGCTAGGTAAATAGGGTGCGCTATCCTCTTGAAGTGTGATCCGTTGGCGAGTTCCAAAATCCATATGATCAGACCTCGTCCGGCTGAACAAAAGCACCCGGGGGAACAAGGCCCGGCGAGACATAGGCGAAATAAAGCGCATCCAGTTGGGCCCACAGCAAATTGCACTTTGCCAAGAGCGCCTCAACAGCATCAGCCTGTTTATCCGGCGTGTCCGCCCAATTCAAAACGAGGTCGAGCGCGTGATCAGCATCTCTGGGAGCCTGTTTCAAACGTGGTGTGAAATAGGACAAAGTTTCCTCTTTGATGTAATCGTACCGAGCCAACATGGCTGGTACACGCTCTCCAATCGCGATGGGCGAAAAAAGTTCCGTCAGTGAGGACGCAACGGCCACAAGCAATGAAGAACTAGAGACAAGGTCCAGATAGGCACCGACTGCATAGCGCGTTGCTGGGAGCGCGTATTTACGCGAGCGGACCATATCGAGATCCAGCTCCAGATCATCGACCAGTTTCAGCCAGCGCTCGATGCCCCCATCGAGTCCTTTTTCATCATTGCCATCATGGTCAACGATGCGCTCAATCCATTTCCTGCGAAACTCAGGATCATTGGACTTGGCCAATATGATCGCGTCTTTTTTCGGAATGGCATCTTGATAGCAAAACCGGTTGAGCGCCCAAGCACGCAGCTGGGTTTTTGTCAGCTCACCCGCATTCATCATCTTATGGAAAGGATGATGGATGTGATACCGGTCAAAACCTGCGGTTCGAAGAGCTTCGGTCAGCTCTTCATGAGTAAGGAGACGCCCTTCTTTCCGAATGATGTCGGCCCGATCAGGAGAGATGCCACTTCCGATGGCGGTACTTGTCGGCTCGGCAGGTGCGTGTTCAGCAAGGTCTGTCACAATTCCAACTCCATACCATCATATGCGATTTCCCAACCGGCCTTACGGACAGTGCCCGCCTGCTCCGAAGCTGGGTCAAGAACCGGGTTCGTATTGTTGATGTGAATGTAGATCCGTCGTTTCAACGGTGTCTCACGAAAGGCTTCAAGGCTGCCATTTTCGCCGCTCATCGAGATATGACCCATGCGAGCACCTGTTTTGGTCCCGACACCGGTTTGCGCCATTTCATCGTCTTCAAACACGGTGCCATCAAACATCAGGCATCCGCCCCCCGATAGGCGCTGAGTGAGATCGTTTTCCACCAGCGCGCATCCGGGAACATAAAACAAGGTCTTTTTTTGAGGCGTGGTTGGTGACGTTCGGATGGCGAGGCCAACCGTGTCGCCTTCCTTCGTACCGAATCCGGTCTCGCCCTCATTTTCCAAAAACAGCGCGACTTTGCCCGGGACGAGAAAGCTCTCGATACTCAGGCCAATTGGCCCGTCCGGACCTTCCAATTCGGTGAGACCTTCCAGCGGCAGTTCGCGCCTGTCCACAAACGCGGGGTCCAGCACGTTGAAGATGCTATTGGCCGCCAGCGTGTCGAGTACGCGGCGCGTGGCGTAGAGTGTGAAAGGTTCTTTTTCGCGAAGGGTCAAAAGCCCGGCGATGTGGTCGACATCGGCATTCGTCAAAACCACGGACCTGATCGGCGTCGATCTCAAAGGACCGTCTTGTCTTGGCTGTAAATCGGGCGTCGCACCGATCTGCTGCCGAATATCGGGGGAAGCATTAAAAACAGCCCAGTTTTCACTGTCTGAACTGGCAGCTATGCTTGACTGCGTTCGGGGTAAAAAACCGGGCTGTAGATGTCGCACTGATCGACTGAGGGGAGCGTTACAATTCCATTGCGGAAAACCACCCCCAGCCGCAGCGCCCAGTACCCTAATTTTCATTTGGGTCCTTGGCGTTCAGATTATTTTTTGCACGTGCCGATTTCTGCAGGCATGTAGCGTGTCACTTCAAATCCAGCTTCAACGGCTTTCATTGACGGTTTTTTCCAAGTTTTCATGTAATCCTCCTCCACAAATTACGCAGGGGCACATTAGCACCCTTGTCTCGATTGGCGACTAGGACTTTGGTGCTGGTTTCTTGAAGATTTGGCTCATTTTTTCGCGATGATGTTGTGCTCGGGGCCAAACGGGAAGCCGGTAATGTTCTCTGCTCCATCTTCTGTCACGATCAGAATGTCGTGCTCCCGATAGCCACCTGCGCCGGGTTTGCCTTCCGGAACCATGATCATCGGCTCCATGGAGACGACCATTCCAGGCTCCAGAACCGTTTCAATATCCTCGCGCAGCTCAACAGATGCTTCACGGCCATAATAATGGCTGAGAACGCCGAACGAGTGCCCATAACCGAAGCTGCGATATTGCAAGAGGTCGTGTTGGCGGTAGATGTCATTGAGTTCCGTTGCAATGTCGCAGCACCGGGCTCCTGGTTTGATTAGATCAAGGCCAGCACGGTGAACATCGCAGTTGACCTCCCAAAGGCGTAAATGGTCATCCGAGGCGTGCTCACAAAAGAGCGTGCGTTCCAGGGCGGTGTAATAGCCGAAAATCATAGGAAAGCAGTTCAGCGAAAGAATGTCGCCCGATTCAATGATTTTGTTGGTGACAGGGTTGTGCGCACCATCCGTGTTGATGCCGGATTGGAACCATGTCCAGGTGTCCATCAGCTCAACGGCTGGAAATGAGCGCGCAATTTCCCTGATCATGGCATTTGTGGAGGCGATGGCCACTTCGTGTTCCGGGACGCCTGCTTTAACCGCATCCACCAAGGCTGCGCCACCCACATCACAAATACGCGCGCCTTCGCGGATCAGGACATGCTCTTCCGCACTCTTAATCGTGCGCTGGGCCATGACATCAGTGGATACATCGATAAGCTCAACGCCGGGAAGAGCGGCTTCCAGCTGGGCTTTCAAATCGAGTGAAACATGGTCGAACTCAATGCCAACCCGCTTAATGGCAGGGTTCGGCATGTTGAGGAGCGACTGAATGGCATGGAAGTAATTGTCTTTCCGCCAGTCGGTATAGATCAGGCAATCGCCATGAGTGCGCCGCAAAGGCTGCCCGCCATCAATCCCCGCAGCAATTGTTGTAGCTTCTGTTTGCGTGACGAGAAACCCGTATTTTCGCCCGAATGAGCAATAAACGAAGCCGGAGAAGTAGCAGACGTTGTGATAGGACGTGAACAGGCAGGCATCTATACCTTTTGTTGCCATTAGGTGGCGGAGCCTGTTCTGGCGTCCGTCCATTTCGTCAGCGGAGAAGGGTGAATAGGCCTTCTCGCCATTGTTCATTTCATAAACGCGGATCATGTCAGAGCTCATGTCTTTCTCCTTTTTTGGGGCCTGAAACGCAAAACGGGCCGGCTTCGCAAATGAAGCCGGCCCGCCAGGCCAAATCAGCAATGTTGTGTTGTCAGGGCGCTTGGTACGGCGACCTCCGGTGACTGGCGTTCCGCCACCGGCTCCCGGTCAGGAAAACAACGGTTTGGGGCTTAACCCGGTGTCAGACCCCGCAAACGTTCCGAACGGCGTCGGAGCAACTCAAGTACGGTGAGCAATACAATTGAGATTGCCACCATCAAGGATGCCACCGCCAGAATGGTTGGCGATATCTGTTCTCGAAGCCCGGTAAACATCTGCCAAGGCAGTGTCTTTTGTCCCGCAGAACCCAGGAACAGAACCACCACGACCTCGTCAAACGATGTGATGAAGGCAAACAGTGCGCCGGACACAACACCCGGGACAATCAAAGGCATCTGCACTTTGAAGAAAGTCGTGACAGGGTTTGCTCCCATGCTGGCTGCCGCCCGTACAAGGCTTTGATCAAAGCCGACCAGTGTCGCCGTCACGGTGATGATGACAAACGGTGTGCCAAGCGCAGCATGTGCCAGCACCACGCCCCAATACGTCCCCTGAAGTCCGATGCGCGAGTAGAAAAAGTACATGCCCGCAGCCGAGATGATCAGCGGCACGATCATCGGAGAGATGAGCATGGCCATGATGGCAGAGCGATAGGGCACATGCGGTTGGGACAATCCGATAGCGGCGAGCGTGCCAAACGCGGTTGCCAATATGGTTGCCGTTGGTGCAATCAGCACCGAGTTTGTCAGGGCCTGCTGCCAGTCCGGATTGTTGAAGAAGTCATCATAGTGCTTGAACGAGTAACCTGCCGGGTCCAGCGCCAGCATTTCCGGCGTGAACGTGAAAAAGTCCTGAGCATTGAAGCTCAATGGCAGGATCACAAGGATCGGAAAGATCAGGAAGAAGAAGATCAGCCCGCAGATGGTCCGGAACGAGTAGTGCCAAATCCGTTGAAGCGGGGATGCATAAGGTGGAAGTGCGCTCATTATTGTTACCCCAGCTTCACGTTATCAATGCCGACGATCCGGTCATAAACCATGAACAGAACCATCACAGCGACCAGCAGCAGGGTTCCAAGTGCAGCCGCCAAGCCCCAGTTCAGCGAACTGGAAATATGGTAGGCGATCCGGTTGGAGATGAAGATGCCGGAAGTTCCGCCGACAAGCTCAGGCGTGATGTAGTAGCCGATCGCCAGAATGAAGACGAGAACTGCACCTGCGCCAATCCCGGGGACACTTTGCGGGAAATAGACCCGCCAGAAGGCTGAACAATCATTCGCGCCTAGGCTCTTTGCAGCGCGCACATAGGTTGGCGAGATTGTTTTCATCACCGAATAGAGCGGTAGGATCATGAATGGCAGCAAGATATGCGTCATAGCAATGATCGTGCCGGTCTGGTTGTTGATCATGACCAAGCGACCCGCCTCGCTGACGATGCCTGTCCAGACAAGGAAGTCATTGATCACGCCCTGCTGCTGCAACAGCACTTTCCATGCGGAGGTCCTGACGAGCAAGCTTGTCCAGAACGGCAGGAGCACAAGGATCATCAAGAGATTGGACGTCCGAAGCGGAAGGGCTGCCAACAAAAATGCGATTGGGTATCCAAGCAGAAGGCAGCAAACTGTGATCGTGATGGATAGAAAGAGCGTGCGCCCGAAGAGGAACAGGTAAACCTGCTGTTCTTCCGGCTTCATCTTCACACCTTCTGGTGTCAATTGAGCATCAGCCGCAGACAGGAAATATGCCGAGGTGTAGCGCGGAGAGAAGGTTTTTAGAGTGGCCCAGGTTTCAACCTGCCCCCATTTCTTGTCCGCTTTGATGAACTGTTCTTTGAAAGGGCCGCCTTCATCCATCCGCTTGACCCTGCGTCCGGTCTTTCTGAAAAGGCTGGACATGCCGGTCTTTTCATAATTCAGGCGAGATCCAAGACGGGTGTGTGTTTTTTCCTTAACTGCGACGCCAAGATCATCATAAAGGGCTGCAAAAACCGCCTCATCGGGCAGGTTGCCACTCGCGGCATCCCATTCCTGCATGGCAACGACCGTGTTCGGCAGAGTATCAGCAACAATGCTGTTCTCAACCGACCGAAACAGCATGTCGACAATCGGTGCAACGAAGGTCAGCAGAATGAAAATGAGAAGCGGTGCGATCAACAGAAGGGCGCGCATTTTTTCCCTGCGCAGCGCCGAGGCAAGAGCCTGTTTGAGTGGCTTGCCGTCCTGCGTCGTGAGCACCTGTTCTGAAGTGGTATCGCTCATAAAGACGATCTTTCGAATCTTAGGAAGGGGAGGTGG
>NZ_GL476310.1:275722-316491 GCF_000148725.1 Roseibium sp. TrichSKD4
ATCCACCCTTGTTGTCATGACCGGAAAACCGGTTGCTGATTATTGTGCGAGCCAAGCCTGGAATTTTGCGTCCAGGTCGTCGCGGTAATCAGCCCACCACTCATAGTTATAGAGGAAGGTGTTCTTCGCGTTTGCCGGGTCGGTCGGCATGTGTGGAGCCATGTCAATGCCGAGTTCTGCATGCTTGCCGACAAGCGGAGCAGAGGACTGGCGAGCCGGACCGTAGGAGATGTACTTGGCCTGATCCGCAAGACGCTGAGTGTCAGTTGCAAAGTTCAGGTAGTCCATCACACGCTGTTGACGCTCTTCGGAAAGACCGGCAGGAACAATCCAGCCATCAAGGTCAAACACCTGTGCGTCCCAAAGCATGGCAACCGGCTGCTTCTGCTCTTCGATCAGAGCAAAGAGACGGCCGTTGTATGTGGAGCCGATCACAACTTCCTTGTCTGCAAGAAGCTGCGGTGTTTCAGCACCAGCTGACCACCAGACAACACTGTCCTTGATGGAATCCAGCTTGGCAAATGCCTGCGCCTGACCTTCTTCGGTCTCAAGAACGTCGTAAACGTCTGCTTTAGCTACGCCGTCACACAGAAGAGCCCATTCCATGTTGTTGATCGGACGCTTTTCCAGCGAGCGCTTGCCCGGGAATGTTTCCAGATCAAACACATCACAGATGTCGTCCGGGGTTTTTCCGCCCCACTCGTCTACATCGGTGCGGTAGCCGAAGGTGGTGGAGTAAACGATCTGCGGAATGAAGCAGCCGGATACAATGAGGTCGCCGAAGTCTTCAGAAGCAGGCGTACCATCTGGAGCTGCAGCCAGAGCCTTGTCGTGGTCGATTTCTAGCGCAAGGCCTTCGTCGCACAGACGGATGGCGTCAGATGCGACAACGTCAACCAGATCCCAAGTGATGTTTCCGGCTTCGTTCATGGCGCGAAGTTTTGCCACAGCCTCGGCAGAGGACTCATCATTGATGATGTTGATGCCCGGATTCTTTTCCATGTAAGGCTTGTGATAGGCATTGTTCTGCGAAGCAGAATATGCACCACCCCAAGAGACGATTGTCATGTCTTGAGCGAAGGCAGTGCCTGCCGCCATGGCCAAAGCAGTGCTGGCCAGTACCATAGTCTTGAGCTTCATGTAATTAGCTCCCTCTTTCTGGTTTGGGACGGTCGAGCCGTCTTTGCCACTGGCGCGCTTCAGGGCGCGCCTGTGTTTGTCAGGCAACCGGGTCCAACGCCTTGCAGTCTCCTAGGGACCAACCAATCGGCACGGTATCCCCAACGCTGAGATTGCGCTTTTCACCACGGTTGCGGACCTTTGCAATGAACTCGTCATTGCCGGCGACGTTCATGCGCACACGAATGTGGTCGCCAAGGTAAATCAGTTCTTCGATCCGGCCGTTCATGATGTTGTCCATGGCATCATGTGTGTCGAACTCGACACGTTCCGGCCGAAGGGAAATGGTTGTGCGATCACCCACACCTCCGACATTCACCTTGTCGGCTTTAAGCTGGGTGCCGTCGTCAAGTTCCACACGGCATTCCTCGCCCTGGATTTCGACAACCTTGCCGCTCAGTTTGTTGTTCTCGCCAATAAACTGGGCAACAAACGAGTTCTGCGGATCTTCATAAAGAATGTCCGGGGACGACAGTTGCTGGATCACCCCATCGTTAAACACGGCCACCCGATCCGACATGGTCAGGGCTTCCGTCTGGTCGTGCGTCACATAGACAACTGTAACGCCAAGGTTTTCGTGGATGTGCTTGATTTCATATTGCATCTGCTCGCGCAGCTGTTTGTCCAAAGCGCCAAGCGGCTCATCCATGAGAACCAACTCTGGGTCAAACACGAGCGCACGTGCAACAGCAACACGCTGCTGCTGACCGCCGGAAAGCTGAGCCGGGCGCCGGTTTCCGAAGTCACCAAGCTCAACCATTTCAAGGGCCCGCTTAACCTTCTCTTCCTGCTCAGCCTTGCCCATATTTCGGACTTGAAGCGGGAAGGCCAGATTCTCAGCAACCGTCATGTGCGGGAAAAGGGCGTAGTTCTGAAACACCATGCCGATGCCACGTTTGTGCGGTGGCACGTTGTTGATTGGTCGGTCGTTCAGAAAAATCTCGCCATGGGTTGCCGGTTCAAATCCGGCCAACATCATCAGGCAGGTTGTCTTGCCGGAGCCTGACGGCCCAAGCATTGTCAGAAACTCGCCTGGCGGGATATCGAGGTTCAGGTTTTTGACGACGAGACTTACCCCGTCATAGCTTTTTTGCACGCTCTCATAGCGGACAGCCGCGCCGCGCGTTGTTGCCATGCTTCCCCTCAGAAGTGTTATCGTTATTCCGCTGGTCGATAAGGGGAAATTCTTTTCCCTCCGTCGATGTGCCAGCGGCAATTTGTGCATAAGAAAAGCAAAATCCAAACGGTATTGGAAGGGGGGAGTGAAAAAAATATCGAAAATTATGTGAAGGCGATTTGTTGTTATGCGATGTCTGGCAGGATTTTTGGAAATACTTTCTCGTTCCGCGAAAATGTGAGGAGCATTTTGGCGGATATTTCGTTCAGGTGTATTTTCCTTGCGGGAAAATCCAATAAGAACTTTATGCTTGAAATGATTGAGAGGATTGGGTTGGAAACGACGATGGTTGGCGAGAATTCGTCATTTAACGTACCACGAAACACCTAGACCTCGGGGTTTCTGCGATCCAGTTGTGGTTTGGTGATCAAGTTCTGGCGTGTTTTGGTCAGCAGACCCGGTTTATTTGTGACGTGGAGGTCGTGTAGACAATGCAAGATCACGCAGCGGAAATTTCGCGTGCGATTGTGGTCCCGAATTTCAATCTATGCTCAATGCACGGATTGCATTGGAGGTTAATTGGATGAAAAATTGGAGTGCTCCGGCACTGATTTGCGCCGCACTACTGATAACTGCGACGACCGTTGTAGCTCATCAGGGTGCAACGGGTGTGGTCAAAAAGCGTATGAACCAGATGGGCGAGCTGAAAGAGGCCATGAAGGCCGTTGGTCAAATGCTGAAGTCGGACGATGACCTGAACGCGGATGTAATTGCGGCAACCGCACAAGCGGTTCAGGATAATGCAGGTCATCATTTAACAAGCTTGTTTCCCGATGGCAGTCTTAAGAAGCCAAGCGAAGCGCGCCCGGAAATTTGGAAAAACTGGACTGAATTTCAAAGATTTGCAGATCAATTGAAGGCAGCGGGAGAGAGGCTTGGCAAGACCGCCTCCGGCGATCGCAAGGATGTGGCAGAAGCTTTCAAGGAGCTGGGACAAAGTTGCAAGGCGTGCCACGAAAAATTTCGCTTGAAATCCAACTGACTACGGCATTTGGAACGGAGACTGCCTAGCGTCGCTATTGGATATCTTGCCAATCCGGGTTCCATCAATTACCTGCTGGCGCAACTTGCCTTATGCTGGCCACGAATTGAGTGTTTTTCAGGTCCCTGAAATATGCTGTTTGATGTGCTGCAACAATTGGAGCCCTTCCCGGTATGACCATTCGGTTTCACAAGAACGACCTTTCGGATCTCACACACTATGTCTCTTGTGACGCAGTGGCCGTGGATACGGAAACCCTTGGCCTTAATCTGCTGCGAGATCGGCTGTGTGTCGTGCAATTGTCTCCAGGTGATGGCTCTGCGGATGTGGTGCAAATAGAAAAGGGCATGACCGCAGCACCAAATTTGACTGCGCTCTTGTCAGACCCGGCCAGGACAAAAATCTTCCACTATGCGCGTTTTGATGTTGCAATCCTTCGGCAGAACCTCGGGATTCATGTTGATCCAGTGTGGTGCACCAAGATTGCTTCGAAACTTTGCCGGACTTACACCGACAGGCACGGCCTGAAAGACATTACCCGCGAATTGCTCGGCGTCGATATTTCCAAGCAACAACAAAGTTCTGACTGGGCTGCAGAGCAGTTGACGGATGCTCAATTGGCATATGCTGCTTCGGATGTTCTTCACCTTCATGCTCTTAAGGAGAAGTTGGAGTTTATGTTGCGCCGGGAGGAGCGAACGCATCTGGCAGAAGCGAGTTTCGGGTTTCTCCCGACACGGGCGGAACTGGATCTAAAAGGATGGGGCGAAACTGACATCTTCGCGCATTCCTGATCAAGAGTTGAAAGACAAGACAATGCAAGGGATTGGATAGCCGTTGAGTCTGGGGTCGGAAAATCTGGCAGGACTGGGAGCTGCAGATAGACTTCTGCGTCCGGAAACGCCTGTCCAAAGAGCGGCCCGGCGTCATAGCCGTCTGGTTAAGACATTGCGGTTCCTGTTCCCAGCGCTTGGCGCATTGATTTTCGCAGGAATGATCGGGCTGATCGTTCTCTTTAATCTGTTTTCAAGTATGGGCGCTGCAAATGTCATTTTAACAGCGGACGGCTTGGTCATGGATTACCCGGTCCTGTCCGGTCATGATGGCGAGAAGTCCTACAATGTAACAGCCCGGCGCGCGATACAGCGGCTAAGTGACCCTCGTATCCTCGATCTGGAATTTATCGATGCTGACATCGTTCTGGGTCCGGACGAAAAAGCCAACGTTACAGCAGTCAAAGGCATCTATAACAACGCTGGAGAAACCCTGAAACTTTATGACGGCGTGCAGGTGGACTGGAGCCAAGGTTATGAAGTTGAAGTGAGTGAAGTCGATATCGACATGAAATCAGGTGCCTTGAAGACCTCTGAGCCCGTCGCAATCGATTCCGACAAAGGACGGCTATTGGGCGGAAAAATGGACTATGATCAGGACAACGGTATTGTCCGGTTCACCGACGGCGTAAAGATGACCATTGCGCCGTCCGCTCAAGCCTCACAGGAGCAATAATGTACAATACGCTTTACCGTCTCATGGGAATTGTGGTCACACTTGGGGCCTTGGCAATTGCTCCGGTGTCTGCCCAGACGTTCTCCAACGCCTTTGAAGGCTTCGGGTCAAATGATGATGACCCGATCCAGATCGAAGCGTCCGAGCTGCAGGTCGAAGACAAAAACAATCTCGCCATTTTTACGGGCAATGTTGTGGTCACTCAGGGTGAGGCGCAGCTGAAGACGCATCGTTTGAAAGTCTTTTATGATGGTCAGGGCGGCGGTGCCGGAACCGGAACCGGGCAGCGGGATATCTCCCGTCTGGAAGCGTCAGGGCGCGTGTTCATCTCGTCGGAAGGCCAGACAGCGACTGGCGACGAGGCAAGCTTCGATATGAAGCGGGATATTATGGTCATGACAGGCAAGGAAGTTGTTCTGAGCCAGGGACCAAATGTCGTGGTGGGCAACAAGCTGACGGTTAATCTGGTGACAGGACAAGCTGACCTTCAAGCTCCGAAATCTGGTCGCGTCAAGGTGTTGATTAAGCCAAATTCTGTTGAAGGCAACTAACTTTTTGCCTATTTCCGCAATAGTATGAGTAAGGCCGGTCAAGGCTTCAACAAGGACAACCCACCATCGTGAACTTTCCCGCCCACCCGACTGAAGGTGATCTTGCCAGACCATCGGCATCCGAGCATCCCGATTATGCCAGCGCTCTTGTGGTCAACGGGATTGGGAAAACCTATGGCCGTAGACAGGTGGTGAAATATATCAGCTTGTCCGTGCGTCCGGGGGAATCAGTTGGTCTTCTTGGCCCAAACGGGGCCGGAAAGACGACAACATTTTATATGATCACTGGGCTGGTTCGTCCGGATCAGGGGCAGATCAGCCTTGAAGGATTTGATATCACGCGCCTTCCCATGTACCGGCGGGCGCGCCTTGGTATCGGATATCTTCCTCAGGAAGCTTCAATTTTCCGCGGTCTGACTGTCGAGGAAAACATCCGAGCTGTTCTTGAGGTGATCGAGCCGAACCGGAAGAAGCGGGCCGAAGAACTCGATTCGCTGTTGGAAGAATTCGGCCTCACGTACTTGCGTAAATCACCGTCCATGGCACTGTCTGGTGGTGAGAGACGGCGTGTTGAGATTGCGCGGGCTCTGGCGAGTCGACCATCCTTCATGCTGCTCGACGAGCCATTCGCCGGCATCGATCCGATTGCCGTGGGCGATATTCAGGCGCTGGTTCGGCATTTGACCCAACGTGGTATCGGCGTTTTGATCACCGATCACAACGTTCGTGAGACCTTGGGATTGATCGATAGGGCGTACATCATTGCAGCCGGGGAAGTGCTGACCCACGGTTTGCCAAACGAGATTGTCGCAAATCCGGATGTTCGGAGACTTTATCTCGGAGAACAATTTACTCTTTGAAGACAATTGGCCGAATAGGGTATAGGCAAGAAGCGGACCAATTCCTGAATTGAAGGCTTAAGCTGACCTAAATGGCATTGTCGACAAAGTTGGAGCTGCGTCAGAGCCAGTCTCTGATCATGACGCCGCAGTTGATGCAGGCGATTAAACTGCTGCAGCTTTCCAATCTGGATCTTAGCACCTATGTCGACGCCGAATTGGAGCGAAATCCCTTATTGGAAAAGGGTGAAAACGATGACGCTTTTACTTCAGAAGGTTCCGATGACGGTCCGGACGGAAATGATCTAAACACAGGTGATGCGGAATCTGGTGATTGGCTCGGCACGCAGTTGGAAACGAGCTCAGAAACCATCGCATCACGAATGGACACGGATCTCGGAAACGTTTTTCAGGATGAGCCGGGAACAGCAACGCACAAGGACGCTCCAGTTCTGACATCGTCCGAAAGTATCCGCCCTGTGGCATCGGGTGGCGCGTCGGAAGATTACAATCTGGAGGCCTTTGTTGCGGAAAGCGAAACGCTGACGCAGCTTCTGGAAGACCAAATGCATATTGCGTTTAGTGATCCTCGCGACAAGCTGATTGCAGCTCATCTGATTAATTCTCTGGATGACAACGGTTACCTTGATCTCGATATGGATTTGGTGACTGAAGACCTCGGTGTCTCAAAACCTCGGGTCGAAACAGTCCTGTCTGTCGTTCAGACCTTCGAGCCCGCAGGCGTTTTTGCGCGAAACCTGCCAGAGTGTCTCAAGCTGCAATTGATCGAAAAAAACCGTTTCGACCCAGCTATGGAAGCGATGCTTGAGAACATTGAGCTGCTGGCAAAACGTGACTTGGCAGCGCTAAAACGAATTTGCGGGGTCAATGATGAAGACTTGGTTGAGATGGTGGGGGAAATCCGAGCACTCGACCCAAAACCGGGTGCCGTCTACGGTGCTGCTCCCGTACAGCCACTGATTCCAGACGTGTTCGTTGCCCCTGCAAATGACGGGACGTGGAACGTTGAACTGAACAGTGATGCGCTGCCGAAAGTACTGGTGAACCAGACCTATTATGCCACGGTGAGCAAATCGGCGCGCGGCGACTCGGAGAAGGACTATCTCACTGATTGTCTGCAAACCGCGAACTGGTTGGTGAAGAGTCTGGATCAGCGAGCGAAAACAATTTTAAAGGTGTCCACGGAAATTGTGCGTCAGCAGGATCGTTTTCTGACCCATGGAATTGAGCATTTGAGACCGCTGAACCTGAAGGTGGTTGCTGATGCAATAAGTATGCATGAATCAACCGTAAGCCGCGTTACTTCAAACAAATATATGGCGACGCCGCGCGGGATATTTGAGCTCAAGTACTTCTTTACATCTGCGATTTCTGCGACCGGGGGCGATGAGGCGCATTCAGCTGAATCTGTTCGTTACAAAATCAAGCAATTGATCGATGCTGAAGATCCGAAAAAAATCCTGTCCGACGATACCATTGTGAAGATATTGAAAGACGACGGCGTGGATATTGCGCGTCGCACGGTTGCAAAGTACCGCGAAGCCATGAAGCTTGGGTCATCTGTTCAAAGACGGCGGGAAAAACGAGCCAACCTTTAGAGTGAAGTACTTTTGGGTATAGTAGTCCGGAAACTAAGATTGTCTCTGTGAAAAACACAATTTCCTTTTCACTTCAGGATGCTTGCGTCGTTTTAGAAGTTTTGCTCCGTAGAGCGCTTGATCTTTGAATTGACTCCTTCATTTCTGGCCGTTATACGCCCACCCCAGTTCTGTTGCGTTAGGGGATGGCGCTTCGGCGCAGACTGGTCCATTCTGTAGGCTTGAAACGTCCGCTGTTTCAAGCGCTGTCCGGGAGGGCAGCGACCCAAAGGTCCACACAAAAAGAAGGGGTCCCCATGGCATTGCGGATTTCGGGCAAACACGTTGATGTTGGTGATGCGTTGCGCACTCACATCACAGACAGAGTAGAAGACGCGCTGTCGAAGTATTTCAATGGCGGCTACACTGGGCATGTAACATTGAGCAGAGAAGGGGCGGGGTTCAAATCCGAATGCTCTCTGCATCTGGACACTGGAATAGTGTTGCTGGTCTCCGCACAGGACCACGATCCACGCGCGAGTTTTGATCTCGCCGCAGAGAAGATCGACAAGCGGCTACGCCGATATAAGCGTCGCCTCAAAGATCACCATGCCAACAACGGCAATGGTAAGGAACATTTTGAAGCGGCCTCCTACGTTCTGGCGTCGACCGAGGACGAAGAGGAATTGCCGGAGGACTACAATCCTCTGGTCATCGCTGAAACCGCAGCCAAGGTGAAAACCATGACTGTGGGGATGGCAGTGATGGAGCTGGATTTGACAGAAGCTCCGGTTGTCATGTTCAAGAACGCTGCCAATGGTGGATTGAACGTGGTATATCGCCGCTCCGATGGCAATGTTGGCTGGATTGATCCAGCTCTGGTAGCACAAGCTGCCGCGGAATAATCGAGTATGGCCCGTCCTATCGTGCGATTGGACGGGCCCTGTTTTGAAGAAGATGCGTGTAGGCAAAACCAATGGATCTGAGTGATCTCCTGAGCAAGGAAGCCGTAGTTTGCGGCTTGAAAGCGAAAAGTAAAAAGCAGGTGATTCAAGAACTGGCTGGAAAAGCTTCGGCTGCGACCGGATTGTCCGAACGAGAAATCTTCGATACGCTTTTGCAGCGTGAGCGCCTTGGCTCAACGGGGGTTGGTCAGGGAATCGCGATACCGCATGGAAAGCTCACGCGTCTGGACAAGCTGATTGGGTTTTTCGCCAAGCTTGATCGCCCTATTGATTTTGACGCACTCGATGATGAACCAGTTGATCTGGTTTTCTTGTTGTTGGCTCCTGAAGGGGCTGGCGCGGATCACCTAAAAGCTCTGGCGCGCATTGCCCGCCAACTTCGCGATTCTTCCGTTGCTGAGAATCTGCGCAATGCTGGAGATGAAGACGCAATATACGACTTGCTCGTCCAGCCACTGACGTCTTCCAACGCAGCCTGAGTTTACCACACAGCTTCCCGAACCTGCGACGAAAAAAGCTTGGAAGGCATTATACGTCAGGCTTGAGCCGGTGCGGGGTCGCCCGTGTGATCAGGGTCCCGTGGTTCTTCCGCAATTCCGCCATGTTGGATCAAGCCGAGGTCCCGAATAAGAGGGCTCGGAGCCTGTTCTTCAGGGGTCCGCCAAAGGCCGGATCGTTGGGTGAGGCGACCAAGCCATTCGGTCGAGGTTGCCATTGCAAACGGGATGGCAAACAACGGGCCAAGCGCAATTGGTAAGACGGGCCAAGTCAGAGCGAATGGTTGTGAAACCATCCAGAAGCCTGCCACCAGACCAAAAAGGGTTTGGGGCCAGAGTTTGCTGGCGCACAAGACGAAGGGCAGGCGTTGAAGGTCGCGCGCCTGCGCACCCCAACCGATACTCTTTCCAAACAATAGCCCGATCATGAAAACGGTATGGGCGATCGCCATGATTGGTGCCACAAGGGCAGAAAAGAAGAGCTCGCCAAATGCACTGACAAGCACGCGCACCCCGCCGCCAAAACGCGCACGTGCATGCTTTGAGGACAGAATGTCGATGACAGTGGCAATTTTGGGCGCGAACACCATTGTCATGATGGACAGAAACAAAATGCCACCGGAGGACGTGTTGATCGGCCAATGACCGGGAGGCATCATCAGGGATATGGCGGCAATGCAGCCAAGGAATACCATCCAGGCTGGCGAGCCGATAAACATCAGAATTGCCAAGCCAAGCTGAATGCGGCTGGTTAGCTTGAGGCCCGGCAAGCCCAAAAGGCGCATATACTGCAAATTGCCCTGACACCAGCGCAGGTCACGACGAATGAATTCGAGCAGGTGCGGCGGGTTTTCTTCGTAGCTGCCGCCTTCTTCTGGCACGACGCGGATGTCGTATCCGGCCTTGCGCATCAAGACAGCTTCCACTTGATCATGGGACAATATAGGGCCGGAAAGAGGGCCTTTTCCTGCAAAATGCGGGAGGCGGCAATGCTCCTTGAATGGGGCGATGCGGAAAATGGCATTATGTCCCCAATATGGACCACAATCTCCCTGCCACCACGCGCTGCCGAGCGTATAAGACCGCATACCCAAACGCATGCCAAACTGAAAGATTCGCGCAAAAGAACTTGCAGCTGGAAGACCGACTGCAAGGCTCTGCAGGATACCTAAGTTAGGGTTTGCTTCCATTTTGCGCACAAGGTCCAGCAGGCGGTCGGCGGACATCACGCTGTCGGCATCAAGAGTGATTGCGAAATCATACTGGCCACCCCAGCGGTCGCAAAAATCCATGACGTTTCCGGACTTGAAGCCGGTATTTATGGTCCGCCGTCGATATACGATCTCAATATCCGCCGACCAGTGTTGCTTCAGGTCTGAAACCATCTGCTCTTCAAGGATGGCAACATCCTCATCGGATGTGTCACTCAGAACAAACAGCGAGAATGGTGAGATCGCTTTGTCTCGGACCAGCTCTGCCAGCATCGCTGACAACCGGATATGGAGCGCTTCTACATCTTCGTCGCGAATACATGACAAGAGCGCAGTCTTGGTGGAAATTTGTCGTGAGGCGTCACCCGGTTCAATCGGACATACATTTTTAACCGGGTCTTTGCTCAACCGCATGAGCAAAAGGCCGATGACGGCGTTGAGGAACCCAATGATTGTCCACGGCAGGGTAATCATGAAACAGACAAGCAGCGTGGCATCGAGCAGGCTGAAGCCGCCGGGTGCCAATGTTACGGCCATCAAGGCGGTGAGTGACACAAAAGACAGCGCAAACAAGAGGGTGAAACCAATTCTGCGGCCGGTTACTGATTTTGAATTTGGAACGAAAGCCAGGTCACGCATTCTTGTGCTGTCCAATATTGCTTAAGGGGACAAAATATCTTTTTTTGTAGGCTGTTACGCATCTCTGCGCGTGATAGTTCATCAACCTCGCAACATTCTTCACAAGGGTGACAAGATTGTGTCCGAACCCCGTCACGCAGAAGCGCTTTGGTATGTCGGCGAAAAAACCTGCGAGATCCGCAGTGAGCGGCTGCCGCATCAAAATGAAACTGAAGCTCATGTTGCGACGAGCTATAGCTTGATCAGCCGAGGTACAGAGCGACTTGTTTTTCAGGGGCGCGTTCCGAAAAGCGAGCATGCGCGCATGCGCGCGCCGTTTCAGGTCGGTGAATTCACATTTCCGGTAAAATACGGGTATGCCTGTGTGGGCAAGGTCACAAGTGGCCCGGCCGACTGGCTGGACCGTCCTGTTTTTTGCCTTCACTCTCATCAAACAAGTTTTGTTACGCAAACCAACTACCTGACACCTGTACCTGACACAGTTCCTGTCCGCCGGGCGGTTCTCGCAGCGAACATGGAAACGGCTTTGAATGCTTTATGGGATGGAAAGCCATCACCTGCAGATCAAATTTGTGTGGTCGGGGCGGGCGTGGTTGGATTATTGACTGCGTATCTTTGTCAGAAAATCCCAGGAACGAGCGTGACTGTGGTCGATATTAATCCGGCGCGGGGGGGCTTGGCCAACCGGTTGGGGTGTAAATTTGCGTTGCCGGATAATGCTCCTGAGGAACAAGATATTGTCTTTCATGCCAGTGCAAGTACCGCCGGCCTGCAAACTGCCCTGTCGGCGGCGGGCAAGGGGGCGACAGTCGTGGAATTGAGCTGGTACGGCGACAAACCGGTCACCGTTAACCTAGGGGCAGAGTTTCACAGCCAGCGATTGACCCTCCTTTCCAGTCAGGTCGGCAGTATACCAGCTGACAGGCAAGAGCGCTGGACGTTCAAACGGCGTCTTCATGCGGCAATGAAGCTGTTGAACGATCCCGTCCTTGACGCACTTTTGACCCATGAAGTCGCTTTTCGTGACTTGCTTTCGAGCCTGCCAGCGCTTTTAACCGAGCAAGACGATATCCTCACACCTCTTGTTCGGTATGACTGAGTTTCTCATTAATCAGAAAGTGTCAGAATGTTTGCAGTAGAAGTTCGTGACCACATCATGATCGCCCACTCGTTTCGAGGCGAGCTTTTCGGCCCTGCTCAGGCATTGCACGGGGCGACATTCGTTGTTGATGCTGCGTTCTTTTCAAGGGAACTGGATGCCAATGGTGTTGTGATTGACATTGGCCGAGCCCACGAAGTTCTCAAGGAAATTTTGGCTCCGCTCAACTACAAGAATCTGGATGCGGTGGAGGCATTTGAAGGGCAGAACACAACCACAGAGTTTCTGACCAAACACATCCATGATCGTCTGGCCTTGGCTGCTCGGGAGTTGCGGCTGGGGCGTGCGGACGGCGAAATTACGTTAATCCGAGTAACTCTGTCAGAATCCCATGTGGCGCGTGCTTGGTATGAAGCACCGGTCGAAGGGTGATGAAGCATCTTGTCTTCGCCTATCCGGGTGATCTTGATACTCCAACGGGCGGCTATGTTTATGATCGGCGTATTATCACTAGCCTAGAGCAGCTTGGTTGGGATGTCGAGCTTCTGTCGCTTGGGGAAGGGTTCCCCTTTCCGGAAGAAAAGGTTTTGCGGAAGGCAGAAAAGCGATTGCTCGGTTTGCCGAGAGGCGCCCGTACGGTGATTGATGGGTTGGCCTATGGCGTGATGGACCACAGCGCGCCTCAATTTGCCACCCATCTGGACATAACAGCTTTGGTGCATCATCCGCTTGGATGCGAAACAGGGTTGTCATACGAGCAGGCCGCAGAGTTTATCAATAAAGAACAACGGTCTGTGCAGGCTGCCAAGCGCGTCATCGTGACCAGCCCAGCCACCGCCCAGCAGGTCGAAACCCTTTTTGGTGTCCCGAGGGAGCGCATCCATGTGGTGGTTCCTGGTACAGAGAAAAGCGCGTCTGTGGATCGAGCCCTAGTCCCGTCCAAATCTACCGCACCCAAGCTCCTCTGTGTGGCCACCGTCACACGTCGCAAGGGATATGATTTGTTGGTTCAGGCGCTGGGCCAGTTAGCGGATTTGGATTGGCATCTTGATATTGTCGGAGCGACAGACCGCGATCCTGCGTGTTTTGGTGACGTCACAGAATTGATCGCAAAGCACAGCCTTGAAGGTCGGATCACGTTTCACGGGGCACTGCCAGCGTCAGAACTTGGTCAGTTCTATCGTTCTGCTGATATCTTCGTGCTTGCCAGCCGGTATGAAGGGTATGGCATGGCCTACACGGAAGCTCTCGCCCACGGCTTGCCGGTCATTGGCAGTGGTGGAGGAGCTGTACGCCAAACGCTGCCCGAGGGGGCGAGCCTTTATTGTGAGACGGAAAGTGTTGTCCAGCTAACTGAGGCTCTGAAAAGGCTGATTATGTTTCCGCAAGAGCGGATGCACTTCGCTCAAGCCGCGCGGGAGGCTGCGAATACCCTGCCGACATGGGCTGCTGCAGCAAAGCTATTTGCCAGTGCGCTGGGCGATCAAGCGGAGCGGGGCAGATCATGACCACTTTTGGCGCAGATTGGCTGGGTTTACGCCACCCTTATGATCTTGAAGCGCGGTCTCAAGAAATTGAGAGCCGATTTCTTGAGGCATTGCCTCGTGCAAGCGTTCGGATTCTGGATTTGGCGAGCGGAACCGGAGCAACTGTCAGGGCGTTGAGCGAGAAGTTGCGGCGATCTGGTCGTGTCCATCAACATTGGATCTTGTCAGATTTTGACAGCGGACTTCTAGAAAAAGCTGAGGCCCTTCAGGGCCAAGGTGAAGGCGTCACCATTGAAACAAGACAGGTGAATTTGGCAGAAGACTGCGCAAGCCTGCCGTTTCAATCCGTGGACGGGGTCACAGCCTCTGCTTTCTTCGACTTGGTTAGCTCAGACTTTGTAGAAGAGTTGGTGTCTGGGTTAGCTTCACATCGGCTGCCGCTTTTGGCGGGCCTTAATTATGACGGCCGAACTGCGTGGACGCCCGAACATCCTGCCGATGAAGCTGTTATTTCGTGTTTCAATCACCATCAACGTGGGGATAAGGGATTTGGTCCTGCCTTGGGGCCGACCACCACAGAGTGCCTAACGAACGTCTTAAAAAGTTCCGGGTATACCGTCTCAACCGATCAGTCAGACTGGGTCATCGGTAATGGTCACGGGGATATGCAAAAGGCTCTCCTTTCCGGTTGGATCCAGGTGGCAGAGGAAATGGCGATGGATCCAGCAGAACTTGCGGCTTGGCGAAAAGAACGGACGGCGCAGTTGGCCTCTGATAATCAGTCGATGATGGTTGGCCATATGGACCTTTGCGCTCGAATGGGCGCTGTTTGACCAGTGATAGTGCCGCATCCTGAATGAAGTCAGGCCGTTCAGATTCGGTTAACTATCGCCTGAATAAACAGATTTGCTTACCTGCGCGCATCCGTCTATTTTAACGCTTACTTTAAGTTGGCATTCTACCTGATTACATAGATAAACGTGTCGAGGGTTTTTCATATTCGCCCTCCGCTATTTTAAGGACTGTTCGCAATGCATGATGTTGTTCGCCAATTGCTCGCCAAACATGGTAGCCTTCCGGTTTCCGTTGATGAGATTGCCAATAACGCTGATCTTTATGATGCTGGTCTCTCGTCATTTGCGTCAGTGCAGTTGATGCTCGCTCTGGAAGAGCATTTTGATGTCGAGTTTCCAGAGCATTTGCTGAACCGAAAGTCCTTCTCTTCAATCGACGCAATCGCAGCAGCCGTCTCTGAAATAGCAGACGATCAGGCGGCGTGAGCATGACCGCTGCTGGACCTGTAACTGCTATGAGTTTGCCGGAACGCGCGAAACGTGCCGCAAAGGTTGCCGCCAAATATGCCGATGCTGTCGATCGCGAAGGTAGGTTTCCCAGTGAAGCGCTGGACGCGATGAAAGCCGAGCGCTTGATGGGCGTCATGATCAAGGCTGAACTGGGCGGTGAGGGTGCGAGCCTCTCAGAGGTGGCAGACGTTTGCGTCACCCTCGGCCAGGCATGCGGGTCAAGCGCCATGGTTTATGCCATGCACCAGATCCAGATCGCGAGCCTCAATGACTATGCCGTTGGAAGCGCATGGTATGAGGAATTTCTGGGCCGCGTTTGTGATGAGCAGCTTCTGATCGGATCTGCCACCAGCGAAGCCGGTGGAATTGGCGGCAATCTGCGCAATTCTATTTGTGCTGTTGACGTGGTCGGTGATGTGGTTCGTCTCGAGAAAGACGCCACCGTGATTTCCTATGGTGAAGCTTCTGATGCGATCATGGTCACCTCCAGACGCAACGCGGATGCAGCGCCTTCGGATCAGGTCTCAACGGTTTTCGTCAAAGGGCAGTACACGCTCGAAAAAACGACCGATTGGGACACCCTCGGTATGCGCGGCACCTGCTCGGAAGGTTTTATCTTCCGTGCCGAAGGGGCGAAAGAGCAAATCTTGCCGCGGCCTTTTGCCGAAATTGCGGCTCAATCCATGCTGGCGGTATCGCACCTCCTTTGGAGTGCGCTTTGGTATGGCATTGCCTATGACGCATTCGCGCGCGGGCAATCCTTCGTCAAAGCGGCAGCACGGAAAAACCCGGGCCAGACACCGCCGGGTGCGCTGCGGGTCGCTGAGGCAGCCAATCTCTTGCAGCAGGTCAAGGGCAATGTCGTGTCAGGTCTGAAGCAGTTTGAAGCTGCCAAGGGCAATCCAGATGCCTTGAACGCCATGAGTTTTGCGGTGGCTATGAACAACATCAAGATCGGCACGTCCCAAACGATCCTGACAGTCATCAATCATTGCATGCTGATTTGCGGTATCGCTGGGTACAAGAATGACACGCCCTACAGTTTGGGGCGGCATCTGAGAGATGCTCATTCGGCGCAGCTAATGATCTCCAATGACCGTGTCTTGGGCAACACCTCGACAATGCTTCTGGTCAACAAACCTGACCCGAGCCTTGTGGGGTAAATGATGGAAAAGCCGATTTCATTTCTCGACCAGCTGTTTGAGAAGCGCATTCTCCACGACAGCGGCGTTGACGGCCTTTATGCGCGCAGCGCGCAGTTTGAGGATGTGGTCAGCCGGTTTGAAACCTTCGCGCTCACTTTTGGTGCAGATGAAATCACCGAATCCATGATGTTCCCGCCCGGTATGCCCATGGCTGATTTTGAGACCAGCGGGTATATGAAGAGCTTTCCGCATTTGGCGGGAACGGTTCATGCCTTTTGCGGGTGCGACAGTGACCATATGGGTTTGCTGCAATGCCTGGCCGAGGGTGAGGACTGGACGAAGAATCAAAAGGCAACACAGGTGGCACTGACACCTGCAGCTTGCTATCCGCTTTACCCGATATTGGCGCGCCGCGGTGTTTTGCCGGAAGATGGTGCCTACGTTGCTCTGCAGTCTTATTGTTTCAGGCATGAGCCGTCGAAAGACCCGGCGCGGATGCAAATGTTCCGTCAGCGGGAGTATGTTCGCGTGGGAACCGCTGAACAGACCATGGCCTTCCGGAACACATGGAAAGAGCGGGGGTCGGTGATGATGGAGCGCCTGTGCCTGCCGCATGAGGTCGATGTTGCAAACGATCCGTTTTTTGGGCGCGGTGGCCGCATGATGGGTGTAAGCCAGCGCGAGCAAGCCTTGAAGTTTGAGATGTTGGTCCCGATCAACTCGACGGAAAAACCTACGGCCTGCATGAGCTTCAACTACCACACCGACAATTTTGGCAAGGCATGGGACATTCGGCTTCCCGATGGCAATCCAGCCCATACCGCTTGTGTAGGCTTCGGTCTGGAGCGGATCACGCTGGCCTTGTTCCGCCATCACGGGCTTGACGTCGATGCGTGGCCGGATGAGGTCCGTTCCGCTCTGTGGGGGTGACGGGTCATGTCGCATGCCATTTTCCCGGATCTCAACCCGGCCACCTATCAACGCCACAGTTTGCATTCGGCTGAACGAGACTGGCCGGAAACCAACTGTTATCTGGATGTCTGGATTGAGCTGCTTAATGCAATGGGATTACCGCCCGAGGCCTGCCTGGGGTCGTTGATCACGCAAGATTTTGAGGGCGATCAATTCACTTTCTTCAAGGTGCCACTGGAAGACCTGGAGACTCTATTCGACATTCGTGTCACCGAGTTGGCTATCTATAAACGGGTTGAGGATCATATCCTCGAACAGCTTTCACGGGGGCGTCTATCTCTCGTTGAGGTAGACAGCTATTACCTCCCGGATACGCAGGGCTTTGGCTACAAGCAAGCTCACGGAAAGACCTCAATTTCGGTCAATCGGTTGGATCTTGAAGCTCGGACAATGGATTATTTCCACGGCTTGTCCTTTTACCATCTGGAAGGAGACGATCTGGACGGCATTTTTCAGCGCGGAGCTTTCGCGCGCGAGCTTCCGTTCATGCCGTATGCCGAGTTTATAAAGCTACCGGACCAATTCCCCGCCCGCGAAATGGTTGTCGAGCGGTGCCGCGCCCTTTTAAAGCGCCATATTCGGAGGCGGCCCAAAGAAAATCCGATACGCTCATTTGCTGCCGTGATGCCAGACCATGTCGAAGGACTTGCACAACAGCCTTTCGAGGCTTTTCATCTTTACGCTTTCAATACACTGCGTCAGCTTGGGGCCAATTTTGAACTCTATGCCTCGCACCTGTCTTGGCTGGAAGAGCAGAACAGTGGGCCGGTGACGGAGGCAACAGAAGCTGCCCGCCAAATCTCGCAAACCTGTAAGACGGTCCAATTTCAGCTTGCCCGCGCAGTGATGCGAAAGAAGTTTCAAAATCTGGACCATTTGCTCGACTCAGCGATTGATGCATGGGACGAGCTTGTCCAAACTTTGGATACCATCCCGCAGTCCTGAGGCTTGGACCTAACCTTGACCGAACCCAAAAGTCTTTCTCCGATCTGGTCCCCGTCAGGGATGCATCTGTACGCCGCAGAAGCGGTCCTCAATGAAGGTTGGTCACTGGCGCTAACTGAACCGGATAGATTTTTAGACCCTGAAGAGCTGGCGGATGCGGGGCTGAACTGGGTTGCCGCCAAGGTGCCCGGTACGGGCGCTGCATCATTGGCAGAAGCGGGCCTCTATGACCCGGAAAACCCGCACCCTCTTCATGACCGTGATGTCTGGTACAGAACCCGGTTTGAAGTTGAGCATCCGGGCGCAAAGCGAATTGTTTTCGGCGGTTTGGCTACAATTGCCGAAGTGTTCTTAAACGGCGAAAAACTCTTGGAAACCGAAAGCATGTTTCTGGCTCAAGAGGTTTTCGCCAAGGTCAAAGATACAAACACGCTTGCCATCTGTTTTCGCGCCCTTGAACCACGCCTTGGCAAGAGGGGGCCACGTGCGCGATGGAAAACGCAGCTTACCGCTACGCAAGGCCTGCGCCATTTCCGCACCACCTTGTTGGGGCACATGCCGGGCTGGTGCCCGGAAGTCCATGCCGTTGGTCCGTGGCGCCCCATCACACTGCATGATGCGCAAGCTCCGGTTCTTTCAAACCTGAAAATTCAGTCCGAGCTCTTGCCAGACGGCGCTGGGCGATTGTCCGTGTCTTTTGAGGCAGGCAAGTTAGACGCTGTCCCGCACATTTCGTGCGCGGGCTCTGAGTGCGCGATGACAAGGGGGGGAAATGGTCGATGGGTGGCAAGTGTTGAGCTTGCCGATATCCATCCCTGGATGCCCTCCACACACGGCACACCACATGTGTATGAGGTGGCTTTAGACATCGACGGACAGGCTGTCAGTTTGGGTAAAACCGGCTTCCGGCGCATTGAGGTTGATCGCGGAGCAGATGGAAAAGGCTTCGGCCTCAAGATCAACAGTGTCCCCGTCTTCTGCCGGGGAGCGGTGTGGACGCAGGCCGATTTGCTGGGCCTGTCGGGTACTAAAGAGGCCTATCGCCCGCTGCTTGAGCTTGCCCGTGATGCGGGCATGAATATGCTGCGCATCGGTGGGACTATGACCTACAAGACACGGGCGTTCTTTGACCTGTGTGCGGAGCTGGGTATTCTGGTTTGGCAGGATTTCCAGTTCGCCAATTTCGACTATCCCGTTGCCGATGATGCATTCGCGGACCTCGTACGCGCTGAAACCCGTCATCAATTGCAGATGCTCGAAGGTTGTCCTGCCCTTGCGGTCTTATGTGGTGGCAGCGAAATCTTCCAGCAAGGCGCGATGATGGGGCTTCCGGAAAGCCGTTGGCGGGGGGCGCTCTCTCAAACGCTTTTGGCGGATTGTGCAGCAGAACTTCGGCCGGATGTTCCTTACGTTGAAAACTCCCCGGTCGGCGGACATCTTCCATTTTCTGCCAATGAGGGCATTGCACATTATTATGGGGTTGGGGCCTATCAGCAGCCTCTTGAGGATGCTCGCCGCGCCAATGTCCGATTTACGACCGAATGTCTGGCCTTCTCCAACGTGCCAACGCGGAGAGCATTGGAGCAAAATTTCGCCCTGTCCGTTGATGATCCGAGATGGAAAGCAGGTATCCCGCGTGATCGCGGCGCGGATTGGGACTTTGAAGATGTCCGAAACCACTACCTGAAACGCCTTTACGACATCGAAGGTCCGGACATTCGCGACGCCGATCCCGAGCGCTACCTTGACCTCTCAAGAGCCGTTGTTGCAGACGTTCTGGAGGCAACGATTTCCGAATGGAGGCGCTCACAAAGCTCGTGTCAGGGAGCGCTGGTCTGGACGTTTCAAGATGTGGCAACCGGTGCAGGCTGGGGCGTTGTAGATGCTGCCGGTCATCCGAAGTCCGCTTATTATGCGCTTAAGCGGTCGTACCAACCGCTCCATGTTGCCTTGATCGATGAAGGGACAAACGGTGTTCAGGTTCATCTGACCAATGACACGCCCTTAAGTCAAAACATTCGCTTGGAAGTCACGTGTTTGCGGGGCGGTGCAGTTCCAGTAGTCAAAGGACAACGCGATCTCGTGCTGACGGCCCAAGCTCAAATGGACCTGCCAACGACGGACCTGTTCGGGGCATTTTTTGATACCGGATATGTTTTCAAGTTTGGCCCTGCCTCACATGATGTTGTCGTTGCGCGGCTGATCGCTTCCAACACCGATTTGGTCTTGTCGGAGGCGGTTCATTTCCCGCTTGGTTTTTCAACCGAGCAGTTTCCGCTGAAGGTATCTTTCGAGTTCACGGAGGTGGATGGTGGTGAGTGGGTCTTGAGCCTAGAAACAGAGAAAACGCTTCGGTTCGTGCAACTGGACTTTTTGGACTTTCGAACATCAGATGACGGGTTTACGCTTGTCCCGGGGCGAAAAAAGCAGGTGCGCTTGAAACCGGAACCCGGAACCGAACACACCCGGCCGCAGGGTAGCCTTCGAGCGCTAAACGGTCTTGGAGAACTGAACCTCAGCCCTGACGTATCGAAAAAGACCTAGCGCTCAATCAGGTTTTCCAGATATCCAAAAAACGATTCTCGAGCGGCTGGTGGTGTCAGATTGTGGTCTGCGTTTGGCACCTTGGTCAGGGTCACGTTCGGATAGGCGCGAAGGCCCTTCCGATCTTTGCCAAAATAGAGCGCCAACTGTTCTAGGCTCTGATCGCCCTCACTGCAGAGAAAATACATTGAAACATCACGTGCACGAAGGGCTTTGAAGATCTCATGGCACTCCTGGCGAAACCGTCCATGCTTGGAAATGTTAGGCCAGACTGGTGCAATCATGTGAGAAACACGCGTGACAGCATGGCTGCTCAAGCCGCGCATGACACCGGGAATGCTGATGTCCCCGGTCAAAAGCCGCTTCAAGGTTTTGGGGTCACCAAACCGCTTCTTGTAATCCCCCATGGAGCGCGGCCCCATGCGTGTTGGGTCAGTCAGGCTTTCCTCCGGGTCCCAAATCAATCGGACCTGATTGCACAAAAACAATTGAGTGATCCGATCATCTCGAAACGCGGCCTGAAACGCAGTATAGGCCCCGCTACACCGTCCCACCAAGGTGATCGGGCCGGAGGTCTTTGTTCGGATGAAATCAATGAGCGCGCTGGTGTCCTTGATCGGACCCTCCGTATAAAGCACTTGCTCCGGCTCACTGTTAGCTGGAGGACTATCGCCAATATTGGCGAAATCAGCCCGTAAACAAAGCGCACCTTTCGAGGCACATCGTCGGCTTGCCTCAACCCACGCACGCGCCCAACCACCATGATGGTCGTACCCAGAATTCAAAAAGATAAGTGCAGGCGCATCCGGCTCGGAGGCTTCAGGTGAGCAAAGCACTCCATAAAGCGGCGCGCTTCCTTCAATAATGACACCCTCTTCAATGTAGCCAGAGCCACTTACATGCGTGGACCAGGTGGTCTGAAGCGGGAAAATGCTGGTAGCTGCGGAGGAGTGCTCAATGCACCAGTCAACAATCTGGCTCAATACCTGATCAGGAATAATGGAGGCCGTTGGGTCTTCCAACAATTGAGTGTAGCCATCAAACGCGATTTCTGAAACAGGGCAACCTGCTTCCTTCATTTGCGCCACAAACTTCTGATCGGACGCTTTGTCCTCTCGACTAACCACCAGAGTGGGAATATTGGCAAGTCGAGGCGGAGAAAAGGTCCGGAGATCCTCCGCTAGCCGTGGCTCCATGATAATGCCAGCAATGGACACGTGGCCCAGTAGTATTTGAAAAGCATCAAGGCCTAGGCCATCATGAATGACCTTCGCTCGTAGCTCCACCTCACGCAAATATCTTCTGGGGTTACCAACAGGGGCTGCATGCACAACACCCTTTACAAGGGAGTGGCTATAAATCTGCTGGGCAATAACGCTTCCCAACCCAAACCCGAAAATGATGATTTCATCTGCGCCGCTTACCTTGTGCAAGGTGTCCAGCGCTGACAGGGCTGAGCTTTCCCAGGCTTGCAAACTTTGCCCGTCTCTTGGGTCCAATGCGTCAACGGTGCCGGGGTAGTCAAACCGCAAGGAAGCGATACCCGCTTGCGAGAGTTCTTCGGCGAGTCGGCGGAAAAACTTCCGGGTGCAAAGTTCATCAAAACCCCACGGCCGCAGCATGAGAACCGCTGCGCTACGGCGGGTTTCCAGGTTTGGAGCGGCGAAAATGCCATGACTATCGATCAGTGAAACGGGAACAGGGCGCAGATGATCAATCATTCAGCGAACGCTTCTCTGCAGGAGCCAGAAAATACAGTGATTTAATCGCAACGTCTTGGAGGCGTTCCGGAATAACCTTTGGAAGATTGGCTTCTATTGCCCAAATGTCTTCTACGGGAATGCATTTCAAAAGCCGAAGCGAGAACAGATAGGAGAACGCGCCAGCAGCAATTGCCAAACCCAGACCCCAGATGTCCGGCTGATACGACAGGGTGAAGTGTGCAGCAGCAGCGCAGGCAATTCCCGCTGAAAGCAATCGGATCATTTCCCAGACATCAAATTTCACGTCGAGCTTGAACCAGCAAAAAAGGACGAGCCATAGAAGCCAGATTATGTGGATCGCGGCCCGAACCCAAGCGGCACCTTCGCCGCCGAGCGAGGGAACCACAAGAGCGAGTACGCCAACAGAAAGCACCGCGAGTATGGGAGTGGAGTAAAGGAAAAAGGAGGACATTTCTCTTGCACTGATAGTCAAGGACGGAACCATAGACAGGGCAGTCGCAAGCGCAGAGGCGACAATGATGATGGCCATCGGTATGGCTGCCGCAAATTCAGGGACGAACAAGAGGGGCAGCATTACCGGGATCACAGCTGCCCCGCCGAAGCAAATTGGCATCATCATGAGTGTGATCCATCGCAACACTCTTTGATAAGTCAGGTTTATCTGTTGCACATCGTCGTTATCGTGGTGGCGCCCCATATGTGGGGTCAGGGCGGCGACCATTTGAGTTGGTAGTTGAACAACGAGATTGGACAGGGTCAGCCCTGCGGCGTAGTAGCCGATTTCCGTTGTCGAAAAATATAACCCGAGGAACAGGATTTCGATCCGACCCCAGATCATCAATCCCATAATGTCAGAGAACCACTCATTGCGGGCATGTGCGCGCATTTTGGGTTGGACAACGACGCCTTCTGCAGCAGGTATTTTGATATATTTTGAAAGTTTGACCAATTGCGGAATGTATCTGGCGACATAACCTGCAAGTGCCCCGGGAACGCCAAAAAAATAGGCGCCAATCAGCACGCACGGCAGTTGAAGCAAACACCCAATAAAGACCAGCCGTCCCGTTTCGTCAAAACGATTCAAGCCCCGCGCAGAGGCCTCCGCGATTGAGGCCAAACTGAACACTGCAAAGAACAGCGCTATCATCATCCAGGTTTCAGGAGTGTAGGTAAAAGCTCCATCAGAGTTCTGGAATACGTAACCGTACCCAGCGAACCCCAAGGTAGTCAGAGCAACTGGCATTGCGAAATAGGGAAGCAGCACCCTGGTCAGACCACCACCGGGATTGCCGGGGCGGTCATATCTCGGCATATAGCGGTTCAAAATGTGGGAAATTCCCAAGCCTGCAACCAGCGTCATAGTTGTTGTCAACCACAGGGAAAATGCGATCGCACCGCTGCCGTCAGGCCCCAACAACCGCGCAATACCGATGCTGCAGAGAAAACCGAAGGAAAGGGAAACGAGACCGGCCAATGTACTGAAGGCGGAAGCTGTAATAAAACTGGCCATGGAGTGTTTGTACGCTGGTCTGAAGAATGGGAGGCGAAATCTAGCTTGCGATCTTTGCTATCACATCCGACCTAGCAAAGTCTGCAGGATACGGCGACGAACGGTTCCGCGGGTCAAGGCAAGCCGAAGCATTGTGACAAGGTCTCCCTTGGCGCGGGCCCTATGAAATGCCGCAATAGGTGCCATAAGCGCCATATCCTCTAGTCGTTTGTCCAGCGCTTCAAGCTCTTGCACTGTGAACTTGTGCAGATGCTCGGACCGAAGTTCCTGTAAATGGTGTCGGAGCATCGTCGTATCTGTTGTGCTGCGGGAATAGGGGGAGGCAACTTTACTCAATGGCCCAACCGGTAGCGCATAGATGTAAAGCGGCTCATCTATGAACAGGGCCCGTCCACCAGCTAAGAGAATTTGCAGGTTCAGGAGAAGATCCTCACCCACTCGCACATCTTCGTTATAGCGAAATTCATGAGTCTCGAGAAAAGACCGACGCATGAGCGGCTGAAGATATCCGAGATCATGTTGGTCTTCACGGCCTTGATGCAAGAAATCGAGAAAGGTCAACGCACCGGTTTGCCGCTCGTCATATATCGGACCTGTTTGCTTTCCAGCGACGGCATCAAACCCCATGATATTGTCCGCGATAAAGTCGAAATCAGGTGCTTGGGCCAGCAAAACCTCGAGGCGTTTCGGATGCCAAAGGTCATCAGAATCCAATAGGCCAACCCAAGTGCCTTTCGCTTTATCCAATGCTGCGTTTCTGGCTGCCGAGGGCCCTTGGTTTTTTTCGAAATGTATAAGCGTGACCCTGGTGTCGGTCTCGTAGGTTTTTGAAACAAATTCCGCAGTGCCGTCTGTTGATCCATCATCCACCACGAGAACTTCAACAGAGTGGTTGTGTTGTCCTAGCGCACTGTCAATCGCGTGGTTTACACATGCTTTGGTGTTATAGCAGGGGATGATTACCGAAACTTCAGGTATGGGCATTCAAAGGCTCATTAGGGCGTTGATGAAATACTAAAAACGATCATCGGGTTTATAACCTCGCTAAGTTGACGCAATTTCTGGTAGCTGTCTTTTTGGAGTGGGCATGCCTCTTTTTTTTCAAAATATGCGTCGGGTTTTTAGAGAACTGAATGAAACGCCGCTTTCAGATCTGCCAGTGGCTTTGACGGGGTATGCAAAGCCTAAGATTGAAAAAGGCATTGAAACGGGAGCCTTCAGACTTGGGCTTATGAACTTGTTAAGTTCCCGGTTTCGTGGTCCGGGAATAGCTTTGATGTTTCACGAAATTCAGACGGATGTCGAAAGCGAGTTGTTAACTGGGTGCCCGCCTGAGCAATTGCGCGAGATATTGAGAGCAATCAAAAGCGATGGCCGGGATGTTGTAACAATTGAAGAAGGGCTGGCGCAGCTTGGACAACAGAACCCGAAACCGTTTGCGCTCCTGACTCTTGACGACGCTTATCGTGATAACCTGGAAATTGCGCTGCCCATATTGGAAGAGTTTGCAGCGCCAACCACTCTTTTTGTTCCCACAGGCATGATAAATCGCCAATTGGATGTCTGGTGGCTTGAGCTTCGGGCAGTTCTAAAGCATCACGAAACCTTTGCTTTTCCGCCAATGGATCGCGTGTTTGTGTGTGCTGACACAGCAAGCAAAGCGGCAGCCTTAAGAAAGGTTACCGCTTGGGTCGGCACCGACCAAGGCCGAGTGAACGAACTGACTGCAGCTTTGGCGCCCTACGGGATGAACAAAGCGTCTTTAATTGATAGCTACGCTATGGACGACGCCACTTTAAAGCAGTTTGCGGCGCACCCCTTGGTCACGATTGGTGCCCACACGACCACCCATCGATTTATGTCTCAATTGAGCGATGATGAAGTCATGCGCGAATTTAAAGACAATAAGGAGTTTCTCGAAAATCTCATTGGCCAGAGGGTTGAATTTTTAGCATACCCGTATGGAACCGAGGGGGCTTGCGGCGAGCGGGAAGCAAATCTTGCCAAAGAGGCTGGTTTCAAAGCAGCCTTCACAACAAGGCCCGGTCACGTGTTTGCTGAGCATCTAAAACTGCCGCATCTGCTGCCGAGAATTGATGTGGGTTATTTCCCTCAGCGCAAAGCAGCGTTAGCCAGTCGGCTTTCGGGCTTCCAGAGAGCCATGTTGACCGGATGGAAAGAGCCCATCGCCACCTTGACCTGAGTTTTCAGGCTCTACCAAGCGTTTCATAGAGCTCAATATGTCGTCGAGCGATTACTCGCCAGTCGTATCTGGCTTGAACGTCGGCGAAGTTTTTCGGATACGAGATGTCACCCTCTTTAAACACCTCGGGCTGGGTCACAACACGCAGTGCATCTGCAGGGGAACTGACCTCTTGCGCGATGGTCTTGATCCATTGGGGTGTTGCGTTGCCAAATGTGGTCAACAGTTTACATCCATTGACCAAAACAGCGGCCATGCTTCCGCGCCGTTCATCGGCCCCGGTTGGGAAGGGCAGGTAAGCAAATTCGTGTTCAGCTAGCAGCCTTGCGACCTCATCAGGCGAACGACTCTCATAGAGGTTGAAACCAATGTCTCGGGATTTTTCGCGAATTTGCGCGTGGAAGCGGTCTTTCCCCTGAACGGGTGCTCCGATTACGGAGATACTTGAAGGGTCAATACCTCGGCTTTTCGCAAGAATGGCGAACTCCAAGAACTGCTCCAGCCCCTTGCCCGGCCAAAACAGGCCGAAGAATGCGACTGTTGCCGATTTGCGTGTGATGTCTTCCGCCTTTGGTATGTTGCTTCCAATGGGAATGACGACGTCTTGCCCTTTGCGTGCCGGATAGGTTTTGGCAAATCGATCAAGTTCATCTGATCTGGTGAACACTCTTGCGCTTGTGCCTGTGGCAATCGGCGCAAAGATAAATCGCCAGTAGGCTCGATAAACTTGGAACTCATGAAGGGTGACGAGTGTTGGAATTTTAAGACCAAGATGCCCTGTTACTGCTGGCAGAATGGATCTCTTGTAGCCAAGGCTTGGATACTGAACGTGAACAAGGTCCGCTGCACTATCAGCCAATAGGGACTTGTACTGTGAGGCTTGCAGAAGCGACCAGTTTTTCATCTCTATCTGCTCGACACTGACACCCTCAGCTCGCAGAGCATCCGCCAGACAGTTGCTGTAGTCGCCCACACCGCATTTGCCAGGTGTCCGGGTGCCGCACACGAGGGCAACTTTAATCTGCTTCGCTGGTCTGCTTGTCATTTTGCGACAGGCTGTTCAAGTGGAGTGCAGTTGATCTGGCGCTGGTCAAAAGGTTGCCAATAGGCTGATAGAAGCTTTGTTTGTGGCTGGTCTCCAGCTTCAGTCGGTTGCAACGAGAGATAGTAATCCCCCCACCACTCTCCGGCGGCCCAAGCGGTCCACCCAAGCCATACATCATTGTTGCGATTCAAATAGAGAACAACTTCAGCCAAGCCCTGCAAACAGTCGGAAGACTTCGTGCCGCCGAACTCACCAAGAAAGCCTGTATAGCCATTGTCGCGAAACCACTTTTCCACTCCGCGTAATGCGTTCAGCGCGTCATTCACCCTGGGACAGGTCAAATTCGTGCCGGAAAAATTCTCGTCAAGATACTGGTGAATATCGAACGTGTAATTCTGCAGCGGATCTATAACGTTTTTCATGACCTGGGCGTTTGAGCCACCATCCTGCTGGTCGAACCAATGGATGGCTCCCGTCCAAAGCGTACCTGGAACCATGATCAAGTTGTTTGCGCCAGCCTCTCGTATGGCCGAAATCGCTGCATTGGTTGCTTCTAGCCAATCTGCTGCAGTTATCTCAACAGGCTCATTCATCAAGAGGTAGATAACATTGTCTTTATTGGCGAAAAACGGTGCTAGTTGAGCCCAAAAGTCTGCAAAAGCAGCGACGGTAACGTCGCCACTGCCAATTTTGTGTAATCCATATTCAGCGAAGTTATGGGGGCTCAGGACAACGGTCATGCCCCGTTTTGTCATCCGGTCTACCACATCTATAAGGCGACCAAGTTCAGCCTTGTTGAAGGGGCCATGCAATGAATTTTGCAGGCGTTCCCACCTGAAAGGAAATCTGACCGTGTTGACACCAAGCGCTGCAAAATGATCCAGCGTTTTGTCCGTCGGATAGATGAACTGCTGACCATATACGCCGGGCAAAGACCCAAACTCAGCACCGGCGATATTGATGCCACGAAGACAGGTTGCAGCATGGGCGTTCGCCGCAATTCCAAATGCGGGAAGAAAAAGAGACAGAAACAGCGCGACAGCACACGAGAATTGGCCTGATTGAATACGCAATAGAAGCACCAGATTTTTGAATAGTGATTTTCCCAACCACCGGAACGGGACTGGCTCCCTCATCAAATATTGCGAGGGGTAATTTAATCCAATCATAGGTTGTGAAGGTTACCAGATCCTTTGGCTCGTCACCTGATGCAGTCTTTTCTCTTCGAAGAAAGGGTCATTCACCGGCTCAGGTGTCAGATGCACCATAAGTCTTCTCGTGGCAAAAATCCCGGCAATAGCAAAAAGCACCCCACCTACGGCTTGCCCTATCAATACGCCAGAGGCCCCGAAAAAAGCTGCTCCCAATAGCGCAAATGGCCAGGTTCCAATCGTGTGCCGGGACCAGTTCAGCAACGTAGAATAGATCGGTTTTCCCAAATTGTTGAAGCTGGCATTGCAGACGAAAATGGCTCCATTGAAAAACTGCAGGAGCGCCAGAGGACCGCAGAAGAGGAATAAAAGTGCAGCCATTTCACCGGTCGCACCGAACATATTCGCGATAGGGGTGCGCAGAAGATACAGAACTGCGGAAACGAAAAGGACGTAGAGCCCGACAAAAACGAGGCCATTAATAAATGTCTGTCGAACACGGTCCATTCTGCCTGCGCCAAAGTTTTGGCCTACAATTGGTCCGATTGCACCGGAAAGTGCCAAAACGACTGCAACGGCAAGCGGGGTAAGGCGACCGATTACGGCCATGGCAGCAACAGCAACCTGAGCAGACAGAACAATGAAAGACTGGCTTTCCAATTCCACGTTTTGAAATTCGAGGCTGCTTAACCCTGAGCCGGGTGAATTGGCAAGCACCTGAATCCCACCTTGCGGCTCGATCAGGACTTCCACCCCTGTGCGGTAGGAGGGCGTTTTCAAGGCGAGGAAAGCCAATGCAAGAGGCACCGTGATGAGCGGTCCCAACAGGAGCCAGATCACGTTTCGCCGCAATATTCCCGGAATGTCTGAAATATCGACCATTCGCTTCCATCAAACTACAAAGTCCAGCCCTTGGAAGAGGTGTTCACAGGTCGGGGTTCATCGGATTCCCAAATGCGTGACCAGTTCGAAGGTGTCCAACAATCATCTATGAACAATCATGATTAACAGTTTACAAATATACCGCCTTATGATTGCAATAAATAGCATGAGCAATGAAAAGTTACAAACATAACTGGTAAGCGTTCACGCAGAAAGATCAACAGCCTAGTTAGTCTTTGCAATGTATTTCGCGTGTCGTGGAATGTCTAAAGGTGTGGTTAACCACTAGGGAATTTGGCGGGTGGTGGTAACGGGATTTTTCACGAGGATATGAATTATAGGGAAGTCCTATGCAAACCGTCCATTTCGGGTAAGAACTTGTCCAGCACAAGTACACTAGAAAATGAAAAGAACGTGAATTGTCAAAAGCAACCGGAAACGGGGGCTATTGGACCTTTCCGTCTTCTGTCAATGCACTTGGATAGGGCAGTTTCCCATGTTCGTTCCGCGGTCGACCAACGACGAAAATTGAACATTGCGATCTGCAACGCGCATACGCTTCTAACGGCGTTTGACGACGCTGAATATGCGCACCTCTTACAGTCTATGACACTTTTGAATGATGGGATTGGCGTCAATATTGCTAATAATTTTCTGAACGGACAGAGCTTTCCAGACAATTTAAATGGAACAGATTTTGTTCCTTACATGCTTAAAACAATCGGCGTGCCATTGCGCATCTATTTATTTGGTGCGCATGACGCGCAATTGGTTGGAGCTGCTGCTACAATCCGTGAGCGCTATCCAGACCACATAATTGTTGGGCAAAGATCAGGTTATTTTGAAGCAGGTGAGGTGCCAGCCATTTGCCGTGAAATCTCGGAGGCAAAGCCGGACTTGTTGCTGGTCGCCATGGGCAACCCGCGGCAGGAACGCTTCATCATGGAACATCAGGATAGTTTGGATGTGCCGGTTGCGATCGGCGTGGGCGCATTGTTTGATTTTATGTCCGGCAGTGTTGCGAGAGCCCCAAGGGTTTTGCAGGTGATAGGTCTCGAGTGGCTGTTCCGTCTTACGTTGGAACCAAGACGCTTGTTCAGACGCTATATCATCGGGATACCGCGGTTTCTTTTTGCAATTTTCAAGTTGCGCCTTGGGCGTCGGGGAAAAGCAGCGCCAGAGTCACTTTAGTGTCTGCCGTTATCTCGGCGCCCGCCCTAAGCGGTGCGCCGTTTCTGAAACGATCAGATCAGTGGTCCCATAGGTGTCTGCTTTCGGGAGTTCAGGTCGTTGAACCATGATAACCGGAAGGTTCAAGGCTCGGGCGGCCTCCAGTTTGGCGAATGATCGCGTGCCGCCGCTGTTCTTGCAGACAAGGGTAGATATGTCGTGGCGCTGCATCAGCTCGATTTCGTCCTGAACGGTTTGTGACGGTCGCGCCAGTTCCAGATGCCAATGGTCGGGTAATGGGACGGCGGGCGGCTCGATCATGCGCGTCAGCGCGAAGACGTCTTGTCTATGAACAAACCGTTCGATTTCCTTTCGCCCGACTGCGAGAAACACCCGGCTCCCACTGTGCAATCCGTCCAACGCTGCCTGCATATCGGGCGCGTTTTGCCAATCATCACCCTCTTGAGGCTGCCACTCAGGGCGCTCAAGTCTTATGAGTGGACGGGATGTTAAATATGCAGCCGCGGCTGCATGATGACTCATTTGCGAAGCAAACGGATGCGTAGAGTCAATCACGAGCCGAACATCATGGGTCTCAAGATAGCTTGTAAGACCATCAACACCGCCAAAGCCCCCAATTCGCATGGGAACCGGTAAATCGGGAAGGTCCTGAACGCTTCCGGCATAAGAGGCCACAATTGTGAGATCCGGAAACTGAGCGTTCAGCGCTGCTGCCAAGCGACGAGCTTCAAATGTGCCGCCGAGGAGCAAGATATCAATCTTGTCAGGGTTCAAAGCCGGTCTCTCCCAGCACGTTCCCGGAGCGGTCAATGATCATGACCTCAACTGAAATTGGCGCATCGCGAAGGATGGATCTGACTGCGGATTGGGTCCGAAAGGCGAGCGGTGTGGCAAGATCCACATCATGCGAACGTGCCGCATCCAGAACTTCCTTTGCCGTGTTGGCTTGTTTGGGAAGGGTTACAAGGCCGGCCGGTGCACCTGCCTCACTGAGAAGGTCTTCCAGAAACATAAAGTCCACCTGACTGCGCGCGGAATGTAAATCAAGCGCACCTTGGGCAAGCTTTGTGAATTTGGCAAATCCACCTGCCATAGTGAGCTTTGGAACCGGATGAGCTCTGAGATATTTTAAGAGTCCTCCGGCAAAGTCGCCCATGTCGAGATAGGCAGCCTCTGGCAATTGATAGCGCTCGCGCACGGCGTCTTCTGAAGTGGAACCAGTGGCGCCAATGACATGTTGAATGTTGGTCGCACGGGCAACATCAATTCCGCGATGAATGGATGCAATCCACGCAGCGCAGGAAAACGGTCGCACGACCCCGGTTGTTCCCAAAACCGATAGGCCGCCAACGATCCCGAGACGGGGGTTCAGCGTTTTCTCCGCAAGGGCTTCACCGCCCTCAATGGAAATCTCGACTTCCCAATCGGGAGCCGCACCCAAGGGAGCACAGACCTCCTGTATCGCGGTTTGGATCATTTGCCGCGGGACCGGGTTGATGGCTGGTTCTCCGGGAGGGATCGGCAAGCCGAGACGCGTCACAGTTCCAACGCCGGGACCGGCCTTGAATACGATCCCTTCGCCAGACGCCAAAGGTCTGACGGTTGATGAAACCAAAGCACCATGGGTGACGTCCGGGTCGTCACCGGCATCTTTTATGATTGCGGCTCGGGCGCCATATTCTGTGATCTCGTGACTGGCGAGCGCAAAATCGGTTGTTCCGCCTTTTGGAAGGGTGATGTTGACCGGGTCTGGAAACGATCCGCTCACAAGTGCTGACACTGCCGCTTTTGTTGCAGCGGTCGCGCAAGCGCCTGTCGTCCAGCCCCGTCTGAGCTCGTTCGGTGTCTTGGTCTTCATGGGGTGGTTATAGCGCAGTTTTCTCCGCTTGCCCTTGTTCAATTCGGCAATGTCGGATGTGTGACATTTGCGGGTCTTAATTGCTCTTTTCCAACGGAGGTTTAATGATTACAAGAAGGTATGAGCAACAGTTCTGACATTCTTGGCGCATGTGACGCCCTGCCCGTGTTTGAGGCGGGATGGGTGTGGCTGGCTGGTGCAGGCCCTGGAGATCCGGGCCTGTTGACGCTGCATACACTCAATGGCCTGCGTCAGGCCGATGTCGTTGTTTATGATGCCTTGGTCGATACCTCGATCCTTCAATGGGTCAAGCCGGGCGCACTTGTCGATTATGCTGGCAAGCGGGGCGGAAAACCCAGCCCGAAGCAACGCGACATCACGTTGAAGCTGATTGACTATGCGCGCAGCGGCAAGCGGGTTCTGCGTTTGAAGGGCGGCGATCCGTTCGTCTTCGGACGCGGTGGTGAAGAGGCGCTGGGCCTTGTCGATGCCCGAGTGCCGTTCCGAGTTATTCCGGGTGTGACAGCCGGGATTGGAGGCCTTGCCTATGCGGGCATTCCAGCCACGCATCGCGACTGTAATCAGGCAGTGACTTTTCTGACCGGTCACGATCAAACGGGCCTCACACCTGATGCTGTTAATTGGGACGGGATTGCAAAAGGGTCTCCGGTCATCGTCATGTACATGGCGATGAAGCATTTGGAGACGATTGCTACCAAGCTGATTGCGGGTGGACGATCCGTCGATGAACCGGTGGGCATTGTCTGCAATGGCTCGTTGCCAACCCAAAAGGTACTAGAGACAACATTGGGAAGCTGCGCGGAAGATGCCCGCAATTCCGATCTTGAACCTCCCGCCATCGTGTGTGTTGGCGAAGTGGTTCGTTTACGCGCCGGATTGGATTGGCTTGGAGCGTTAAATGGCCGCGAGCTGATTTCTGATCCACTCGGGATCGAGGGGGGCGCTGGAGTGTCTGCCAGTCAGGCATGACTTTGGGCCAAGCAAAAGGCATCTTGATTGCAGCCCCGTCTTCGGGAAGCGGAAAAACGACGCTCACCCTTGCCGTACTGCGGGCATTGCGGAACGCCGGCCATTCAGTTGTGTCTGCCAAATCCGGACCGGACTATATCGACCCAAAGTTTCACGAGGCAGCGAGTGGTGCGCCCTGCGTTAACCTCGATGCATGGGCGATGCCTGAACTCGGTCTTCGGGCACTGGCGCGTGGTCAGGCTGAAGGACATGATCTCTTTATCATTGAAGCGGCGATGGGCCTGTTTGACGGTGCAGCCAATGGACAGGGATCCGCCGCTGATCTTGCCACAAGTCTCGGCGTACCCGTCTTGCTGGTAATTGATTGCGCCAAACAGGCACAATCGGTGGCGGCTCTTGTCAACGGGTTCGCCTCCTTTCGCTCCGATGTCCAAGTTTGCGGTATTGTGCTGAACAAGGTGGGCAGTGCACGACATAAAGCAATACTTCGCTCCGCCCTTGAGCCATTGGGACTTCCCGTTTTGGGCGCAATTCCAAGAGCTGCTGAGCTTGCTCTACCAGAGCGCCACCTGGGACTTGTGCAGGCAGAAGAACATGAGGGCTTGGAGGGCTTCCTCGGAAATGCAGCGGAGGTCGCCGAACAACATATCGATCTCGGACTGCTGGCAAATCTGTGTCAGCCTTTAGGTCAAACAAGTGATGATCCCAAGCCTCTTATCAAGCCGTTTTCACAGCACATCGCGGTCGCGCGTGATGTCGCCTTTGCCTTTTGCTACCCACATATGGTGAGTGGTTGGCAGGCGGCCGGAACTGAAGTCAGTTTCTTCTCACCACTTGCTGATGAAGCGCCGTCGCCCTCCGCACAGGCGATCTATTTGCCCGGTGGGTATCCGGAGCTACACGCTGAAAGATTGTCTGCGGCAGCCAACTTCAAGGTTGGTATGAGTAACGCTGCATCCTCAGGCAAGCTGATCTACGGCGAGTGCGGCGGCTTCATGACCCTTGGCGAAATCCTGATCAACAAGGATGGTGTCGGCTACGAAATGCTCGGCCTGCTTCCGCTTGAAACCAGATTCGCGCACAGAAAGCGACATTTGGGCTACCGGCAATTGAAAGCGCTGGTCGAGGCACCGTTTACCGGGAGCTATGCGGCTCACGAGTTTCACTATGCATCGACCATCCGCGAGGGAAAGGCAGATCGACTGTTTGCTGCCAGCGATGCAGAAGGGGCATCACTGGGGAAAATGGGCCTGAAGGTCGGCTCGGTCATGGGATCGTTCGCGCATTTGATCTGCGAACGTTAAGACCAACCGTAAATGCGCAGACTTCAGACCTTGATCACTGTACACAATTCGCACTCAACGCCCTCGTGAACATGATAGGGCCGGTGTTCGATGGAGTGGATGGTGACCTTTCCATCCGCTTTCAGCTTCTCGAAATAATCCTTGAAGCCATCTGCCTCCCAAGCGCTGTCACGAACAGTAATGACGATTGGAGCGCCCGGTTTCGTGATCCGGATCAGTTCATCAAGACCGCTTGGTCCCACATGTCCATTCGTGAATACCCCGGCGCTGATGACCCCGTCATACATGTCCGTTTCAAACATATCGAGGCTGGCAGTCATGTCGGCTTCGACGAGGTCGCGGTAAACGCCTTTCTTGGCATGGGCGACCGTCAGCATTTCAGGGGTCAGATCAATTCCGTCGATCAAGAGATCCTTGCCAAGGTCCCGCAAAGCCTGACCGGCCAGTCCCGAGCCGCATCCGGCGTCCAGAATTTCTGCGGTGCCGGAAACCAGCTCTGTCAGCTTTTCTGCCACAAGCCGGGGGGCGACATAGCCGGTTCCTTCCAGCATGTCTTTTTCATATTTATCGGCCCATTCGCCATAAAAGCTGCGAGTGGCTTCCTTGTCTCCGCCGAGAGAGATCGCGCTCTCCAACAGGTCGTTCTGATCGGCCATGACAACTCCTCCAGATTTCTTGTCGGATAAGAGCGTAATCGACCAGAACGTTGGAACGCAAATCAGGCCAATTTCTTTTTGGGTCTGAGCACGTGGACGTGATCGGCATCATAAAGGGCGCTGTCTCGGAAATCCTGTCCGGGCTTCAAGGCATGACCTACAAAAATCAGCGCCGTGCGGGTGATTTTCGCCGCGCGTACCTTTTCTGCTATTGAGGAAAGTGTCCCGTGAATGAAAGCCTCGTCCGGCCAGCCGACACGGTAGGCAACAATCACCGGGCAATCTGCACCGTAATGTGGGCTGAGTTGGCGCTCTACTTCTCGAAGGTTGCGGATCGACAAGTGAATGGCCAGCGTTGCACCACTCTTGCCGAGGGTATCCAGATCCTCGTTGTTTGGCATTGCAGAGCTTTTCATCGCTGTGCGTGTCACGATAACGGTTTGCGCCACTTCCGGGATGGTGAGTTCCGTTTTGAGAGCTGCAGCAGCCGCAGCAAAGGCGGGCACGCCCGGAGTGACGTCATAATCGATGCCAAGGGCTTCCAATCGGCGCATTTGCTCTGCAGTTGCGCCATAAATTGACGGGTCGCCGGAGTGTACACGGGCAACGTTTAGGCCCTTGTCGTGAGCTTGCTTGATCTCATCAATGATCTCGTCCAGCGTCATCGGTGCCGTGTCAATGACACGCGCACCTTCCGGAGCAGCTTCGACAATTTGTTCTGGAACCAGCGAACCTGCATAAAGGCACACAGGGCAGGATTGGATCAGTTTCAGGCCGCGAACCGTAATCAGGTCGGGATCACCGGGGCCAGCGCCAATGAAATGAACGGTCATTCTGCAGCTCCTTGCAGTTCCGGCTTTGGGGCATCAATTCGTTTGGCATAGCCGCGCGGTGTGTAGACAAACGGGCGTCCATCGCCGCGCAGAACAGCCTTTGAGTTGGAGGACCCAACCAGCACGGTTGTCAGCATGTCGACTTCATCCACGGTCAGCGCGCCCAGTGTCGTCACGCGGACGGTTTCCTCTGGGCGCCCCAGATTGACGCCCAGAACAACGGGTGTTTCGGCTGGCCGGTGCTTTAGCAGTATTTCGCGGGCCGCCGCCAGCTGAGACCGGCGGCGTTTGGAGACCGGATTGTAAAAGGCAACCACGAAATCACCGCTAGCGGCCGCATGAAGGCGCTTCTCGATCGCCTCCCACGGCGTCAGCAGGTCGGAAAGGGAGATGGCACAAAAGTCATGGCCAAGCGGTGCGCCGATGCGGGCGGATGCGGCTTGAAGCGCCGAAATGCCCGGTGCATTGGTCACACTGACACGCCGTGCAGCATCAGACACACCGCCATTTGCCTCATCACGATCAAGCAATTCATAGACCAGAGCGCCCATGGCATAGATCCCGGCATCACCGGATGAAATCAGGGCAACGTTCTTGCCCTTGCCGGCTTCCTCCAGCGCAAAACGAACCCGGTCTTCTTCCGCACCAAGCGGGAAGTTGTGGTGGGTCTTGCCTTTGATGTGGCTCGAGACGATGTCGAGATAGAGCGAATAGCCCACCACGTCTTCGGCTTGGGACAGGAGACGTGTTGCCTGCGGGGTTCGCCATTCATCGGCTCCCGGTCCAATTCCGATCACGGACAGATGTCCGCGCGCCCGTCCAACCGAAAGGGGGGCAATCGGGTCTGAAGCGCGTGCAATGGCGCAGGTGGCATTCGTTGTCTTTTGTTTTTCGAGGACCAGCTCGCCGTCTTGCCCAACAGCGGCAAGCGCAGCGCCCTCACTGACGCCATGACAACCGACTTCCTCAAAGACGACATCAGAAGGGTTTTTGAGACGCCGTGCTTCGGTTTCGAGAGTTTTTGCATCAAAGACCCGGAATGGCACACCGAGGTGATCGGCAAGTGCATTCATGGCCGTTTCGTCGGCCTTCAAGTCGATGCTCGTAACGCAGGCGATCGCGCCTTTGGCGATGTTTTGGGTGGTAAGGTGGGTCTCAACCAAACCAATCAGTTCGTCTGCAGCACATCCGCGCGCACAACCAACACCGATCACATGGGTTTGGGGATGGTAGACGAGCCGTGTTGGCGATCCCTGATCCTGCTTTTCTGTGACGGCCAAAGTGATTGCAGCCGAGTCAGAGATTGGAAAGCCCGCTGATGACAGCCAATTCGCGTCACCCTCAATCCAGACAGATGCACCAGACAATAGCTCAGCCATGACCGGTTTTGCATCTTCCGGATTGGCAAGGCTCCAGCCCTTGGGCGGAGCGTCGAGCGCAACTCCAAAGGCGCTATCACCTGCCGTGGTGATGGCTGCATGCCCATCCAGAAGGCTTGAAAGGGAGCGGGCCAGTTCATTGGCTCCTCGGTGACCACCCAGCAACGGAACAACGCTTTGCCCATCCTCGGAGACCGCCAGAACCGGTGGCTCGGTACGCTTATCATTCAAAAGCGGAGCAAGCGCGCGGATCAAGATGCCGCTTGCGCAAACGCCGATGATCGGGTGACCTGCTGAAAAGAGCAGCCGAATATGATCGAGCGTCTCGCTGAACAGCGTGTCCGCTTCGCGAATACGGCCAGCAAGCCCATGAATAGCCGAGCCGGGAAGAGCTTGTTCCAGACGGCGGGCAACGGGCAGTCCTGCGTCATTTAGGACGAGTAGGATGGGGGAAGCGTCCACGCTTCGTCTCCCTTGTAGATGAGGATCATGGAAAAATACGGGGCGCGATCTGAGGGCACATCAGCGAGGCGGGTGACCTTTTGCTCCGGCAAGCTGGCGCGTTCGACATATCCGGCTTGGTCAAGAAGGCCCATGTCATTCAGAAGCGCTTTAAGTCGCGGCAGGTGACGACCAACCTTCATGATGGCAATCGCCTGTGCCTGCTCAATCCTGGGGCGTAACTCAGCATCCTCCAGCGGTCCGGGGAGAACCGTCAGAACGTCGGTCCGACTGGTAAGAGGACGCTGGAGCTGCACTGCGCAGGCTGTCAATGATGTAACGCCGGGAACAATCTCGCAGGCATAGTTTCCCGAGAGCCGTTCAAACAGGTACATGAACGAGCCATAAAAGAAAGGATCACCCTCGCAAAGGGTAATCACATCTTCGCCGGCATCCAGCGCCGCTGCAATCTCCTCGGCAGCTTTGTCATAGATCTCTTGTGCCGGAAAACGATCCACCCGCATGGGGACGATTATCGGGATTTCCCAGGCTGTTTCTGGAATAACGGATGCGGCGATGGAGCGCGCGAAGCTGTCACCAGAATCAGGGGCCGGATAGGCGATGACTTTCGCGGATGAAATCAGCCGATGGGCCTTTAAGGTCATCAATTCCGGATCGCCGGGACCAAGGCCAACGCCAAAAAGCGTTCCCGTCATGACTTTACAAAACTCCATTGTGTCACCGGCATCAGGGGGCGCCAACCTGTCAGCCCACCGACAGCGCTGGCACGTTGAACCGAAAGCCGTGTCAACTCGCCGCCAAAGGTGGTCCAGGCTGACTGTATGACCGCTTCGCCTTCAAGCGTCACCGCATTGGCAACAAGCCGCCCGCCGGGTTTCAAGGCCTTGTGACAGATCTCGACAATGCCCGGTGTCGTTAAACCGCCGCCGATGAAGATCGCATCCGGCGTCGGCAGGCCATCCAGCCCATCTGGGGCAGAAGCGTTGCGGACATCAAACTGTGGTACGCCTAACTCAAGCGCATTCAGATCGGCCATAGCACGGCGCTCGTCATGTGGCTCAAGACCAATGGCTTTGGTGCGTGGCGCAGCACGCAGCCACTCAATTCCGACCGAACCGCATCCAGCTCCAATATCCCAGAGCACAGCACCTGGATGCGGCTCAAGAGCAGACAGGGTAACGGCCCTGATCTCGCGTTTGGTCATCTTGCCGTCATGGTGGAAGGCATCGTCGCTCAGGCCCGGTGTGACAGCCAAAAATCGTTGCCCCGGCGTCGATCGAACCTCGATTGCCAGTGTATGAAAGTCGGCTACATCTTCACGCCAGCTCTCGGCGACACCGGAGACAATCCGTTCCTGAGCGCCGCCCATATGCTCCAACACAGTCATGCGTGATGGGCCAAACCCAGCATCCGTCAATATGTCGGCAACACGTGTGGGAGTTTCAGAATTGCTGGTCAGAGCCAGTATTTGTGCGCTGGGATAAAGGGATGGCTTCAGCGTCTCCACCGGGCGACCGTGAAGGGAAAGGCACTCTGTGTCCTGTACGGCCCAGCCAAGGCGGCTTGCGGCCAGCTGAAACGCAGAAAGGGATGGGAGGACGTCCATTTCGGAGGCCGGGAAATGCTTTGCCAGAGTAGAGCCAATCCCAAACCATTGTGGATCACCGGTCGCCAGAACCGCTACCTTTTTCCCCCTCAAGGCCTTTAGATGGTCATAAACATCGGAAAACGGGCTGGGCCATGTGCGTTGCTCAGCTGAAACAGGTCCGACCAACTCAAAATGGCGGGCACCGCCGTAGATTACCTCCGCCTCTGAAAGCATATGGCGGGCCGCTGACGGTAAACTGCCGTCTTCGCCCATCCCGATCAGGCTTAACCATTTTCCGGAGGTCATGATTTGCGCTCCAGATTGAACGGACGAATAGTGGGCTTTGTCGCCAGCTCCTTGGATTTTGCGTCGGAGTTTGGCGCGATCTTGCGTTTGCCACGCGATTTGTGATGGGCTTTTGGGTCTTCGCCCGGCGCACCTTCAGGCCCGCCATGGGAGAGAAACCCGTACGAGCGCATGGGGGCGCCTTTGCGTGTCGACTTTCGCTCACTCATATCCGCTCCTCCGGCAAACCGGCCGCGAGCGCATTGACGGCCGCAGCTGCAATTGCAGACCCGCCGCGTCGTCCCTTCAGGGCAAGAAACGGTAGGTCAAGAGCGTTGGCAGCCAGCGCATCCTTGGATTCTGCCGCGCCGACAAATCCAACTGAAAACCCCAGTATGGCAGCCGGTTTTGGCGCTCCGGAAGTGATCATTTCCAGCAAATGAAAAAGAGCCGTTGGAGCGTTTCCAATGGCGACAACCGAGCCTTCAAGATGCTCGCGCCAATGCTCAACAGCAGCGGCAGACCGCGTGGTTCCCATGCGTTGAGCCAGTTCCGGTACATCATCGTGATTGAGGGTGCAGATGACCCGATTGTTCGCAGGCAAGTGTCTTTGGATGATCCCATGCACCACCATCTCCACATCGCAGAGCACAGGTGCGCCCCTCATCAATGCGTCATGCGCGGTTTCGGCTACTTCGTCAGACCACATCAGGTCGTGCGGAATGTCCGTCATCCCGCAGGCGTGGATCAGACGAATGGCAACAGGTTGCAAGGCAGGAGGCAGGACGTCGAGCTCTGCCTCACTGCGCACAATTGAAAAAGACTGCCGGTAGATGGCAGCTGGGTCTTTTTCATAATCGTACCCCTCGCCGCCCGTTGCATCGTCAAGTGTCACTCGGGCTTGCTCATGGAGTTTGGCCCCAGCGGATGATCCGCATGCGGGTAGGGGTGATGGTGGTGATCGTGTCCATGGTCGTGCCCATGATGGTGATGGTGATGGTGATGACCACCCTTGCGCACCTCTTTCTCACAGGCACCGGTGCAGATTTCATCACAAAGCTTACA
>NZ_GL476310.1:316511-367537 GCF_000148725.1 Roseibium sp. TrichSKD4
GATATTTGCACATCTGGCAGTTCATCAGGTTCTGGCCTTCCAGGATCTCGTTGACCCGGTCCGCCATGGTGTCGATCACCTGCGGGTGGTCATTGAGATAACCGGCCTTCAGGAATTCAATATCCGGATAGGCCGCAGCCACTTCGTCTGTCGCGTTGTAAATCCGCTGAACCAGAACACCGGTAAAGAGGAAATACGGGAAAACGATAACGCGCTTGTAGCCAAGCTTGGTCGCGTGTTCCAGACCGGGTGTCACAAGCGGAAAGGTGACGCCGGAATAGCAGGTTTCGGCCCAGCCGAACCCAAAGCCTTCCCAAAGCAGGCGCATGATCTTGGTGACGTTGGAGTTGGCATCTGGATCCGATGCTCCGCGTCCGACCACCATCAGCAGTGTTTCATGAAGCGGAACGTCGGTTTCAGCGGCGTCGATGGCATCCTGAATACGGGCTGCAGCGGCGCGGACCATGCGAGTGTCTACAGCAAGTTCCCGGCCATAAGTGATCTTCATGCCGGGGTTCTGCGCCTGATAGGTGTTCAGAACAGAAGGGATGTCGTTTTTGGCGTGCCCTGCTGCGAACAGCATACCCGGAACAGCCAGTACATGTGTGCATCCCTGATCCCGCAGCTTGTCGAGACCATCCTTGATCACCGGGTTGGCAAATTCCAGATAGCCGTATTCCACTGGCCAGTCGGGAAAGCGGGATTTCAAACCTTCTGCCAACTGCGCGAACTGCTTGACGGCACCCTTATTGCGGCTGCCATGGCCACAGATCATCAGGCCAAGTTTTTCACTCATTGGGTGGCCTCTGTTTCTGTGTCGTGGGCTTCAGCGTCCCCTTCTTTGTCAGACTTGGCGTTTTTTTGTAGCCACGTGCAGCCACGACGGCGGCAATGGCAGCTGCGCCAGCCAAAGCTCCCATGGCGATCCAGTGTGAGTGTCCTGCCAGTTCGCCAATATGTCCGGCATGGGCAAAAGCTGGGCTGGATGCCAGCAATGCAGCAGCAGATACGGCAAGGCCGATTGAAGGTCTCAAAGGTACTCTCCCTGCAAGGTCCAAAACCAGTTGGTTTCGGTCGCGTCAGTTGGTTCAAGAGGCTACCCGTCAGGAGAGAAAGCGGGTGCAGCTCATCGCCCGAGTTTGGGGCGAGTGCAGAACCTGTGACAGCTCCAGAGTTGGTTCCCGATTTGGGTCAACCGCAGCCAGAATCGCTTTCAGTCCGTCTAGGGACGCCGTCGAATTGCGGCCAACGTAGAGAACGGACCAAGACGGATCAAGCAGGAAAACGACATCAAACGAAATGGGTGCGGTATTAATGGGTCCTGACCCTAGGCAACTGCCCAGTCAGCGGCATCGTCTCGCGCACCGATCATCGCCAAACCCTTGGCCACAGAGGTTAGTTCTTCGCCGCCTGACAGGCGGTCTGTGCCAAAGCGCGTTTCAAATTGCCGGCGCAGGGCTGGGACAAACGAGGTGCCGCCAGTCATGAATACATGGTCAATGTCTGCGTCCTTTAGCCCAGCATCCATAAGGGTCTTGTCCAAAGCCTGATCCATCCGCTTCAGGTCCGGTGCAATCCAGCTTTCAAAGTCATCCCGTTTGATAGTGACGCAAAAATCCTTGCCCAAAGGCGCGAACTTAAGCTCCGCACTGTCATTGGAGGAGAGGGCCGCCTTGGTTGTCGAAACGGATTTGAACAGCGGATAACCCTGATCTTCCTCCACTAGTTCGATGAAGAGTTCGATCTTGTCGTCTTCATCGCAATAGCGCAGAAGCTTCTTCAGCTCCTTGTAGTCGTGCGAGGTCTTGAAGATCGACAGGAGGTGCCAGCGGGCAAAATTGGTGAAAAGGTTCGGCGGAACCTCCAGTGTCTTGCCCATGCTGGAATAGGTGGTGCCTTTGCCAATTTCCGGCAGTATGATCTTGTCGAGAATGCGATAATCGAATGTATCACCGGCAATTCCGACGCCGCCGCGGCCCGGCGGCGTTGCGGTGAGCACGTCGCCTTTGCGCTCAAATCGCATCAGGGAGTAGTCCGTCGTGCCACCGCCAAAGTCGGCGACGAGAACCGTCGCTGCCTTGTCCAGCCGGTTGGCAAAGGAAAAGGCCGCCCCCACTGGCTCATAAACAAACAAGACTTCTTCTACGCCAAGACGGGAAAGCGTCCCCCGATACCGCTTCATGGCGAGATCCTCGTCCGGAACATTGCCGGCAAAAACAACCGGCCGTCCAACAACAACCCGCGACCCTTCTGGAAAAAGTGTGCCGCCCCGGTGCTCACCTGCCTTTTGAAGGAACGTCTGCATCAGGTCTTCAAATTCAAACCGTGTTCCAAACACGCCTGTGCCATTGAAGAGACTGCTGGCAACAAAGGTCTTTAGGGACTGAATAAAGCGGACATCGTCCAGACTTTCCAAAAACGCCCGAATGGCCCATGGCCCGATGGCCGCTTCGGGTCGACGCTGAGGGCCACGATCAATAAAGCTGAGAACCGTCGGCAGGCTTGCAAAGGCTTCATTGCCCTCGCCGAATTGAACAGGCGTGATGGCACCAGCATCATCTGCAGACACCATCACTGTGTTGGAGGTGCCAAAATCCAGTCCGAGCGCCAGCGCCATTTTGATTTTTCCAAATAAAGCATGTCGACCGCCGCCCAAAGGGACAGGTCACAAGAAATTCAGGGTGTGTGGTAAAACGGGACGACGTACCTAGACCGAAATCCACCAGAGGGCAATTGTCTTTTCCTGAAAACTCCGTTGGTGGAGTTCATCCACCTATCAAACTCTGTGTTGCAGCTCCTGATGGTTTAAGCTAGTCAGCATCTTCAATGAGAAGATGAGGGGCGCTTCTTGGTGATACAGGCAGGCACAAACTGGCGATCGTTTGCAGGAGCATTGCTTCTGTTGCCGATGCTGTTGTCTGCGCTCATCCCTCAAGGGTTTATGCCCACCACAACCGATGACGGTTATATTTCGGTTTCTCTGTGTACGACGGAAGGTCTGCGCACGGTTCTCTTGAACGCGCAAGGGGTCGAGGTTGACCCTGCTGATCAGCCGAATGTTCCGCGGGATCAGAGGCAAACAACTAACCACTGCTTATTCGCCTCATTTGTAGCCCTCGGACTTCCAGAACACGGCGAGCTGGCCAAACCGATTGCCAAATCTTCGGTTGAAGTTTCCAAACTGACCGACTTCCTTCTGGCTCTTCGTGGGAGCCATCGTCCTGTCGGCGCGCGCGCGCCACCTGTCTCTGCCTGACGTCAAACAAACTCAAATTCATTACAGGTTTTCGGAGCCGGAACCGCAATGAGCGCACCGGCTGCCGTGAAGGAGACGTATTTATGGCACCTCAAGAGTTGCCCGAGCAGTCTGCTGCGCCCGCCAAGGACACATTCTATCTCGCCGCATGACGTTGGCATTTTTATGCCGGAATATTTGCAGCACCCTTTATGATCATGCTCGCCGTCACCGGTTTGGTGATGATGTATATCGCGGTGTTCGACGGGAGAGATGGAGAAAAAATCACCGTCCCAATCGGCTTGGAAAAGGCGGCAATTGCCGAGCAGGCGAACTCCGCAGCAAAGGCGTTTTCACCTGATTCAAAACTCGTAGAATGGATTGGTGCCAAGGAGGCGGACCGCGCATCGGTGTTTCGGATCAATGATGGTGGTACCAACCATATGGTGGCCGTTGATCCTTATACCGGCGAGGTGGTCGAAACGTGGGTGCGCAGAAATGGATGGTATGACTTTATGTCGGACATTCACGGTGAGCTTCTGATCGGCACGGCGGGGGATCGAATGATCGAAATTGCCGCTGGTTTCGGCATCGTCTTGATCATTACCGGGCTTTATCTCTGGTGGCCCAAAGCAAAGGGCGCTGGATCGGCTTTCGTTCCTGACCTTTGGGCGAAAGGCAGAGAGTTTTGGGTGAGCTTGCACAAGGTGGTCGGTACCTATTCAGCCCTCATCCTGTTCGTCTTCCTGTTGTCCGGGCTCGCATGGGCCGGTGTTTGGGGAGGGAAGTTTGTGCAGCCCTGGAGCACATTCCCGGCGGAAAAGTGGAACAACGTTCCCTTGTCCGATGAAACCCATGCCTCTATGAACCATGGCGCAATGAAGGACGTGCCGTGGGGGCTGGAGCTGACAAAGATGCCCCTGTCAGGTTCTGATGCAGGTATTGAAGGGTTGCCGGAAGGTGTTCCTGCCAATGTCGACACCATTGCGCTGCTGGGCCATGCGCTTGGGTATGAAGGCCGCTTTCGTGTACACTACCCGAAAAACGCGACTGGTGTTTGGACATTGAGCCAGGACTCAATGTCTAATGACAGTGAAGATCCAACAGCTGACAGAACCGTTCATATCGACCAATATACTGGAAAGGTCCTCGCGGATGTTGGCTTCGCTGACTATTCATTGCCTGCTAAGGGAATGGCCGTGGGTGTTGCGTTTCATGAAGGAGATATGGGCCTCTGGAACCTTGTTCTGAACACGGTGTTCTGTCTCGGTGTGATCTTTTTGTCGGTAAGCGGCATCGTGATGTGGTGGATCCGTCGCCCGAAAGGAAGCGCGCTTCGCGTGTTTGCGCCAAAAACGCCGGAAAACCTGCCGCACTGGCGTGGTGCAATGATTTTGATGCTTCTGGTGTCTCTTGCGTTTCCGCTGGTCGGTATCACTCTGATTGTCGTGCTCTCGCTCGACTATCTGATAGTGAAAAGGGTGCCTCTCTTGCGGAAGGCCTTTGCGTAACCGGAGTTCGTTGGCGAAAGGGAGATGCGGATGCTCATTCGCATCCCCCCAGTCATCGGAAGCCGTCGAACACCGCGTGTCGGATGCTGATGGTCAACTCGTCGCATCCGGCTTGTCAGAGTTAAGCTTTGATGTCTCTAATGGTCCCATTGGATTTGGAGGGCCTCGTGACACAACAACTCGTCTTCACCGTATTGGCATCAGACCGCCCCGGTCTTGTTGAAACTCTGGCCGATGTGATTGCCGAAGCCGGTGGCAATTGGGTGGAAAGCTCGATGGCGCGCCTTGGAGGCGAGTTCGCTGGTATTGTCAGCGCGGAGATCCCGAACTCTTCGGTCGATAGTTTGAAAACCCGCCTAGCCGCTTTGAAAGAAGACGGAATAAACGTCACAGTCCGTGCGCATGAAGTCGCTGCCGATGCGCAGGTGGGGACGAGCGCGCATCTTGAGATCACGTCCCAAGACCATCCCGGCATCCTGCGCGATGTCACTCAGGTTCTCGCCCAGCACAAGGTGAGCATCGAGCAGTTGGAAACTTCGGTGGAACAAGGCTCCATGCAGGGAGGAGCCATGTTCCGGGCTTTTGCGGAACTTCGCCTTCCAGATGGTCTGACCCCAGATAAGCTCAGCGAGGCTCTTCATGAGACCGCCGGAGACTTGATGGCGGAAATTACTCCGGCGGATTAGAGATTTCTAATTGCTGTGACTTAGGCAACCAGATCTCGGATTGTATCGACAACGACCGCGACTTTTGCAGCATTCAATGCATCTGGGTGCGGTTGGGCGAACGCACCGGAATCGTTGTCAAAATACTTGCCGGAGGCATTCGAAAACTCGTCCGAAAGCGAGGCGCGGATAAGGATGTCTGCGCCAATGCCGATATCGCTGCCGGCAACCCCAAACCCTTCCTTGACCATTTTGCTGGCAAGGAGGGAGCCGGGATTAACCGCAATCACAAGCGGGCCGTTTTCTCCCAAGGTGGTCGCAAGCGACTGGGACCACATGGTGATCGCCAACTTGCTTTGAGCATAGGCATCCATATCAGCCAGCTGTGCTTTACCTGTGAGAGCCGCCAGATTGACCGGGGCTTGAGCGGCGGAGGATAGGTTTACAACCCGCCCACTGGCAGTCATCAAAGGCAGAAGCATTTGGGTCAGGAGATAAGGTGCCAGGGTGTTGACCACAAAGCGGACATCCTGGCCGTTCGGCAACAACGGCGATGGTGATTTTAATATGCCTGCATTGTTGAGGATGACATCAAGGTGTTGGTGTTTGGACGCTATCTCGGTTGCCATGGCCCGGACTGCAGACAGATCTGACATATCGGCAACATAAGTTTCGATACGTGCATTACTGTCAGCCAAATCAGCTGCGACACCAGACAACTTGGCCGCATTTCGACCGTGGATGAGAAGCGTGTGCCCAGCGCTTGCAAGCCGTTTCACGGTTTCAAGTCCGATACCGTCAGTTGCACCTGTCAGGAGAATTGTTTTTTCCATGGTGTTTTGTCCTCAGCCTGAAAAATGGGGAAGGAGACCGGCTGCCAACCGGTTCAAAGTTGTTTCCATAGGCTCCTGATTGAACCTGAGGTTCAAAGCGACGTGGTTCATGCCGATGGCTTCGAGGCTTTGAAGGTATCGGCGTAAGGGGTTGATCCCAGATCGAAACCCAAGATGAAGCGGTTGTGGGCTTTCGTCCTCATTTTCGGAAAGATCGATATACAGAGGTTGCATAACTGGCTTGTTGTTGCCGCCGACGGCGCGAATACGGTGCCGCCATTGACTGATAATTGCCTCTTGGCTTTCGATGTTTCTCGTGTAGGTCATCCAGCCATCGCCATTTTCAGCAAGCCAGTCAGGATGTTGCTGGCTACCACCTGTCACGAGCAGGGGCACCCGTCCCGAATGTGGCTTTGGCAACATGTCCATGGAACCGTTGAGAGTGCCAAAACTGTTTTCAAACGAGGGATAAGTCTCTTCCATGCTGCGAATATAGTCATAGCTTTCGCGAAAACGCTGCCCACGCGTATCAAAGTCCTGGTTTGTAGCAGGGTATTCTTCGGGCCGGTCGCCCGACGCAATGCCAAGGAGCAAGCGACCTCCTGAGAGGACATCAGAACTGTTGGCTGCTTTGGCGACATGCGCAGGATGTCTGAGTGGAAGAATAATGCTGGAAACCCCGAGTGCGATCCTTTTCGTTGAACCAGCCAATAGACCCAGATAAACGAAGGGGTCAAACGTCTGTCTCGCATCGCCAAAGGCCGGCACATTGAAAGGGACATCACGCAGCCAAACAGCTGAAAAACCGAGATCTTCAGCCAACTGTACGCGGTATACGTGATCCTGCATGCTCGGAACCGGTTGTTGACCATAGCTCTCGATTGGAACCACAAGACCCAAGGTTAGCTTGTTGCGCTTGAAGACCGCGTTGTATCCATTATTGATCTGAGGAAAATCCAGATGTTCTGCCTTGGTCAACATGGCAATGTCCTTGGGTGTGCTTGCTAATCGATCAGCAGCATTGAGTATGCCTGAACAGTAGATATTGGTTTTTATTTCAGAATAAACTCACCATTGATAAATTCAGAATATCGGAAATGAATATAATATGCAGACCGAAGCCATTCGCCTCTTTGTCCTGGCTGCAGAAAAACTAAACATCAGTGCAGCGGGCAAAAAGCTGGACATGGCACCGGCTGTTGCAAGCTCGAAGCTCGCAAAGTTGGAAAAACAGCTAGGTGTGGAACTGCTGCATCGATCTACTCGCAAGGTATCGCTTTCACTCGAAGGCGCAGAGTTTCTGTTCTATGCAAAAGAGATGCTGGCACAGGAAGCGGAAGCATTGGCGGCCTTAGGCAAGGGCAAGTCAGAGGTCTCCGGAACACTCAGGTTCACAGCGCCGAGCACCTTTGCGCAACTCTATATCGCTCCGATCCTTCCGGATTTTTTGGACCAGAACCCCAATATTGACCTCGATCTCCGGTTATCCGACGCGCGGTTTGATTTAATTGAAGGCAGTTTTGATCTTGCGCTTCGAAATGCGCGTTTGGAAGATACCAGTTTGAAGGGCCGAAAGCTGGCTGATGATGTTCGCTTACTATGCGCTTCACCCAACTATCTTGAAACCCATGGAGTTCCGAGAACGCCAGATGATTTATCAGAGCATCAACTGATGTTGTTCCAAGGGCAACCTTCCTTGAAGTTGATTACCAAGGAAGGCGAGGGCTGTGATGTTGCTCCGATTTTGTCGAAATACAGAGTGTCGGTCGATGATGGCTTGAGTCAGAAACTGTTGACCATGTCGGGAGCAGGAATATCCATCAATTCCCTTTGGAGTGTTCATAAGGAGCTCAAAGAAGGCACACTGGTTCGTGTGCTGCCGGACTATGTGGCGAACCACAACAGCGTTCTTTGGCTCGTGTACCCCAAGTCAAATGTTCTGACACCGAAGGTCCGGGTGTTCATGGATTTTATTTTGGAGCGCCTTGGCCGAAACCCACCTTGGTTAGGTCTTTAAATCAAAATCGACGGCAACTGGCGTGCCACCGATCATTAACTCGTAGCCTCTCACATCGTCATCACGATGCGACCGTCGATATCTCCGGCGCGCATCTTGTCGAAGATGGCGTTGATATTGTCGAGCTTGTCTTCCGAGTAGTGCGAGGCAACTTTACCTTCAGCTGCAAACTGAAGGGATTCCATCAGGTCATTGCGTGTTCCCACGATCGAGCCGCGAATGGTCTTGCGCGTGAGCACCGTGTCGAAGATTGGCAGCGGGAAGTCTCCGGGCGGCAGGCCGACCAGAGACATCGTGCCTCGGCGTCCCAACATTCCGAACGCTTGGCTGAATGACTTGGGTGAGACCGCTGTGACCAGCGCACCTTCCGCTCCGCCACCCTTTTGAACTTCTGCGACTGGATCGACTTCTGCCGCATTGATGGTCATGTCAGCGCCGAGGTCACGTGCCAGTTTCAGCTTGCTGTCTGCAATATCTACGGCAATCACGTGAAGTCCCATGGCCTTGGCATATTGGACAGCAAGATGGCCGAGACCGCCAATCCCCGAAATGACAACGGTGTCCCCGGGACGAGTATCGGTTTCCTTCAGACCCTTGTAGACGGTCACGCCCGCGCACAGGATCGGTGCGGCTGGGGCAAAGCCAAGGTTATTCGGCAGGTGTCCGACGTAGTTGGGATCGGCCAGAACATATTCGGCAAAGCCACCATTCACGCTGTAACCGGTGTTCTGTTGATCGCCGCACAAGCTTTCCCATCCACCAACGCAGTGGCGGCAATGGCCGCACGCTGTGTGAAGCCACGGTACGCCGACACGATCACCTTCCTTCACAGACGTGACCCCTTCGCCGACTTCGCACACGAAGCCAACGCCCTCATGGCCGGGAATGAAGGGTGGATTGGGTTTAACCGGCCAGTCCCCTTCGGCTGAGTGAAGGTCGGTGTGGCATACACCGCAGGCTTCGATTTTGACGATGACTTTTCCCGGCGTTGCTGTTGGTCGGACAACTGCAGATACATCAAGTGGAGCACCAAAGGCGCGAACAACCGCCGCCTTCATTTCGTTGGGCATGGAAAACTCCCAAATACCTAGAATGACGAGCGAAGGAATACGCAACCATTGCGGGAGTGACAATACGCGTCAAACCCTATGAAGAAACACGAAGTAATGGTGTTACACCAATGAGTTACGTTGGGTGGAGTGGAGAGTTCAGGGGCGCTGGGCTTTCGAAGTTAAGGCTGCAACCAATGTTTCGCGGAGGCGGTTCAAAGTGTAGGGTTTTCTCAAGGTGGTGAAGACGTTGGGGTCTTTCAAAATGTCTGACTGAGCTTCTTCGGCAAAACCTGAAACGATGATGGCACAAACATTCGGATCAATTGCCTTCATTTCTGCAAGCGCCTGTCCACCATCCATCCGCGGCATATTGATATCAAGAAGAACTGCGCTGATAAGATCCTTGTTGGCTGCATATATTTCGACGCCTTCTTTTCCGTCTTGGGCGAACAAGACCCTGTAGCCAAGGACGTCGAGAAGCGAGTTGGCGATATCCCTCAGATCATCTTCATCTTCCACCAATAGGATCGTTGAGTTTTCGGTTACACTCGCCTGTCCTGAAGGTGGGGTTGAATTGTGTTGCGTCTTCTCAAGCGGCCCGTTTGCGGTAGGAAGCAGAATTGTAAATGTAGTGCCAAGCTGAACACGGGTTCGAACAGTGATCGCTCCCTTGTGATCCTGCACAGTACCCAAAGCGGCAGCCAGCCCCAGACCAGTTCCTTCCGAACTGCTTTTGGTGGTGAAAAATGGATCGAAGATACGGGGCAACAAGTCATCCGGTATGCCAGTGCCGGAGTCTGAGATCGAAATTCTTACATATGCACCAGGTTCAATTTCAAAGGCTGTAAGCAGTTGAGTTTCCCTTTCTGTAAGCGTGCAGTTCTCAAGCTTGATCCGCAATTCTCCGCCATCTGGCATTGCTTGAATGGCGTTGATGCCAATGTTCATGAAAACGGCTTGAAGACTGCTTGTGTTGCCCAGAGTAAGCGTATTTTTTGCGTCATTAGTACAATTGATGGAAATCCGGCGATCAATCGTGTTTTTGAGCAGTTCAAGTGTGTCTTCGATAATTGTATGCAGATCGACCGTGCTGAAGGAGTACTCCGTAACACGGGCAAAAGCCGTCAGTTTGTCTACGAGTTCTGAGGACTGTTCGGCTGCGCCAATGATTTGGCGGATCAGTTTTTTGCTTTTTTCAGAGACGTTTTTGCCATCGTGGAGCTCGATCAGCTCCACAGCGCCCAAAATGGCCGCCAGACTGTTGTTGAAGTCATGTGCAATACCGCCGGCGAGCTGACCAATTGCCTGCATTTTTTCACTGGAACTGATCCGCTGTTCCATCAAGTACTCATCCGTAACATCGCGAAACACGAGCACGACGCCAACAATTTTCCCACTTGTGTCCCGAATAGGAGCTCCAGAATCTGCTATCTGAAATTCTGGTCCTTCGCGGGAGATGAGAGCCGTATGGTTTGCAAGTCCAATAATGTGGCCCGTTTCCAGAACCCGTTCGACCGGACTGGGCACCGGCGCACCCGTTTGGCTGTTTTTGATAACAAACACCTCTGACAGAGGGCGACCTGTAGCTTCTTCCGCACTCCAGCCTGTTAGCTGTTCGGCAATTGGGTTCATACGCGTTACGCGCCCATCAGTATTAGTCGCGATGACAGCGTCACCAATTGAGTTTAGTGTAATACGCAGGTTTTCTTCACTGATGCGGAGTTGTCGTTCAGACTGATATCGCGCATGAATATCGAGAATGAATGCAATCACTAATGTGACAGTGCCCTTGCTCTCTATGAGAGGCGCGTAGGTGATCGACGTCATTCGATTTTCTGAGGCCGCAAACAGAATATCGAATGAGGAAGCCTGTCCGGCAAAGGCATCTTCAAGATGGGGTCGTAGAATTGGCCAATTCTTGTCGCCCACAGCAGCTTTGACGGTTAAGCCATTTGCTATATCGGTATCCGAGATGCTCCTCGTTCTCCGGTAGGTGTTGTTAGCTGACACGATTTTGTAGTCTGGAGATATCCCGCAGACCGCCGCAGGAATGTTGTCGAGGAGAACCTGTATTTGAGCCTGGGTGTTTGCGAGGTTTCGAATGTTTGGACGCAGAATGCGCCACCAAACAAAGACGATAATGCTCAAAAGCCCCAAAAGACTGAAGAGAAAGATCTGCCAAATTCGCCTGATGGTTTTGTCGCGAACCTCTTCCAGTAAGTTGGATCGGGCAAAAATCGGGTCCATGACTTGTCCGCTCTGAAGAGCAAAAACAAACTGCACGCTCCAATGCGAAAAGTTGTTGCGGACAAGGGCTGTGGGAGCGGTAGCCGCTTCAAACAGCCTTGCGCGAGTTTTATCTGAAGTGAACAAGGTTGCCAGTTGAAGTTCAGTTTCTTCATCAGTGACCACAAATTGGCGATGTAAACGGCTATGTGCGAGACGCTCTTTGATATCATCATGCAAGGAAAATTGCGCATCGAGATGATCCTACAGCCGCTTCTGAATAGCAGATAAAACTTGGTTTGGAGTTTTCTCCGTCGAGTCAGGTTCCAGCAAATAACCGACAATGGTAAGCGTCTTGCGCCATTGATTGGCCTCCTGGAATGTTAGGATCGATATGGTGTTGGCCGCTTGGTAAATACTGAAAAGCCAGACAGCCAAGCCAGCGCACAAAACCGCAAAAACCGCAATTGAAATGATCGAAATGTCGGCAGCGCTTCGTCCCGCCAAAAGCCTCGGTAAAACCTTTGGTGTTCCCGGTGGACTGGTTGAAGGGGGGGCTGTTCCTCTCGTCATTCGGCCCCAAGCTTTTCTCTAGCAAGACTTAGAGCTTTCAAAGAGTGTAAGGCTTCCTCAACAGCGTCGTTGATCGAATGGGATGGGTCGCGCCAGATGATTTGGCCAACTGCTGCGATCGCATCCATAGTTTGTGTCCATTCCCGTGAACTCAGTAGGAATTTATCACTGGCTTTGTCCCAGTGTTCGGTTGACTGTTTGGAGCAGGGGTGCAGCAAGCTGCTGTCGACATTCTTGTAGGCTGGAACCCCACCTTTTCGTATGATGTAGGTTTGAATGTGTTCGGGAATAGCAACGGTTTCGATAAATATATTTTGCCCGGCTGTGTGCCTAACACCCACAGCGTTCGTGAGAGCGATTGTATCCAGCGACCAGAGTACATAGGTGTTTCCCGGTGGCATCTCGCACGTTACTCCCCCCGAGGGGGGGAGAAGTGGAGACGAAAAGTCGCCGAGCACATTCGCAAGTGCGCGTCCCTGGACGACATGGTCGACGGCTGTGTCCCAGTATAAGTCCTTGAAGTCCGGATTAGCGACGTAACGGAGCCTTTTTAAAACTTTGAATGAAAGCCCAAGGTTTTCTTTGATCTGGGGAGACTGACTGTCACCGGAGATAAGCGTTTGAAATTGATCAGCGGAAAAAAATTCCGCCATTATGGATCCGATCAGAAAGCGAATTTGCCACCGTTGGTCTGAAACGCTGATGCCATAATACCCTTTGGCATGAACCATTTCGGCTAGGCTGAGAAACTGTTCCCATGTCTTTGGTGGCTCTTGAGCGAACAATTCAAGTAAACCATCATTGTAGAGGATATGGTTTTGAAGATGGATGCCGACAGGCAGAAGTGCAAAATGACTTTCGTCATAGCGAACAACGTCCAAAATTTCAGTTCTAAGTATTTCCGAAAAGTCGTGTCCTCCGACTTCGAGCGGGATCTTTCGGAATGTCCCTTGGTCAACGAGGGCTGAAACGGCCTCGTTTCCACCTATCCAGAAAACTGCGCTGGGTGGGGCAAAAAGAGCAAGGCGCTCTGCATACGCGCGACGCACGCCCAAAAAGTTGGTTTCCACGGCATGTTCTGACCAATCTACACCTTTTTCTTTCGTCGGATTGCTGAAGGCTCTCAGTGCGTGGCCTTCCTCTGGAGTTGCCCAAAGGTGCAGAAGTTCAAATTTCGGTGGTGCCTCGTCGGATTTTGCAAGGACTTTGTCAGTCACCGTTCCGACAACTAGAAGCAAGCTACAGAATATCAGAGTGTGAAATCGAAACGTTTTGAACATGACACAGCCACACAAATGAAAAGTATAGCTCGAAGGCTATAGTCACTGTGTTCTCGCAGCAACATGAGAATTTTACTTAGATTCTATTGGTAATGTTAAATAAACCAAAGATAGAATATTTCTCCTTTAAGTTGATTCATTTTGTGATCAGGTCTGACAGCACACGGGGTGATAAATTGATGTATTGCCCTTTCGAGGTGTTGGTGCGAATGTACAATGTAAGTGCTGTGCCGAGTAAAAAAGTGAAAGGCTCAAGTCAAAATTGCCTCTACTCAAAGTCTATTTTTTTCGATAGTTCTGTCTTGCGTAAAAACAACATATTGCTGTTACCTATATGAGGTCCGGTCCTGGCAATGATAAAAAAAGATGTCGCTGCGGCAATTTTGATGGAAAAAATCGTCCGGGATGTTTATTCCAATAAGGGGTCTCGGGAAGTTCAGCCGTTGCAATGGTCGATTTTGCGGTATTTGGATCGTGCATCAGCAAAGAGTAGCGACTTGACATCCATAGCCAGATTTTTGGGTTTGACTCTGTCGCCGATTAGTAGAGCGGTGCAGACGTTGGAAAAACGTGGGTTTGTTACAAAGCGACCTGATCCGCAGTCGGGTCGCGCGGTTGTCATTTCATTGTCGGACGAGGGTCAGGCAATTCTTGAGGCGGATCCTATCCTGAAAATTGCAGGCAAGATCAACGCCCTTCCGGAGGCTGAGCGCGAACAGTTTAGAACCGCACTCAGATCGTTATGGCTGCTGGAACAAATAGAAGATGGGGATGCGGATGGCGCAGATCTTGCTCATCGATGACGACGCCGATCTAGTAGAGCTATTTGCGGATATGCTCAGCCATGACGGGTTTAAAGTCAGTACAGCCGAAACGTTTCAGGCGGGGATAGATTTGATCCGCAATGGCTTTGTGCCGGATGCCATGATTGTCGATTTCTGGATTGGAAACGAAGATCCGGTTGGCTTTTTGGATGCTGTTAAGGCAGAGCACCCGGATATTCCATTTTTGATTATTTCCGGGGGGCGGGATGCCCTCTCACTTGAGATGACACAGGCTGTCGCTGAAATCAGTGGTGCAGTTGTATTTTTGCAAAAACCATTTCGCCGTGCCGATCTTACCAGCGCACTTAACGGAATTTTAGCAACAAATTGAGGCGTCTAACCGCCGTAAATCGACTCATGCGATAAATAACTATGTCGAGTTCAATTTCCTGCTTGACATTAGTTGCCACTAGCAATAGAAAGTTATTGTCGGAGAAACAAAGAGACTACGGCTCAGTATGGGTGTCAAAAAATACTGAAGCAAAAGCTTCGCCTAGGCTGTGTTTGAGTTAACAATCCCAATTCCGGCTAGTGCATCTAATGCGCGAAAAGCTGATTGCCTGTGGCCCCATCGCATAACAGTCAGCCGATAAACTAACATCTGACAGGCCGCCTTGGCGGCCTTTATATTTTTCAAATATAAATGTTTGGAACAGGCTTTGTTCGATCAGGTTTCCGCGTCAACCGAAAGGGTGACGCGATCACCCGCAAACCATGTTGCGCCATATTCAACAGGTTGCCCATCGCTCGTTATGTTGATCGATATTGACTTTAGGACAGGCGCGTTTTCTGGAATTTTCAGTTTCAGGGCGACAAGGTTGGTCGCGCGCTTCGATGTCAGGCGTGTGCTGGCGCGTGTGTAGTCGTTTACGCCGCAAGAATTGAGGGCATGTGTGGTAGATCCAGTTGCTTGAATGTGTCTAAGCAAATCGGGGTACGGCCCGGCTGGAAAAGCCGAGCGAAACACAGCGAGCGGAACATCATCTGCATATGAAATGCCCTCGATGACATGTACTTTTTCCCCCTCAACCAGCTTGAGCGCATTTCTTTCTTTTTCGTTTGCACTGCGGGTCTCTGAGGCGGTTATTTCCCGTGACCCAGCTTTGCCAATTGCGGAGAGGTTTTGGTGAAATCGGACGCGTTTTCCAATTGGGTAGTCAATTGGCGTGGTTGCGACAAAGGCCCCAGCGCCCCGCCGTGTAAAAATCACACCATCGTCAACAAGTGCGGCGAGGGACTGACGAACAGTGTGACGGTTGACTCCAAAGCGAGCGGCGAGTTGGGCCTCTGTCGGCAATTTATCGCCCGACTTGTAGTGAGCATTTGAGATATCCGAAAACACCGTATCTCGGATGGTCTTCCAAAGTGGTTCGCGGGCCATGTGGGTCCTGTCATCAAAACTTCACCAAAAGATCATTGCCAGTGAAAGGGCAACTCGATAATATTTGTCTAGTTGTATAGTAATCTAGACAAATTTACAAGATGTCGAGGATCTCGTGCCTGATCAAACGGAAGAAAGCATCGCTAAACGGAAGTCCTGGATGTCAACGTTGGCGAAGGGGAAATCAGCGTCGATTGGCAAATTGTTTCCCGATCTTCCAGTGTATGAAGTCATTCGTGCGCCGGAAACAGGAACCGTGATGGTCCGCGGCCGGACCGGTGGAACCGGCGCGTCGTTCAATCTAGGGGAAATGACTGTGACCCGATGTGCCGTACGACTGCCAGATGGAACCACTGGGCATGGGTATGTTCAGGGGCGAGACGGAGAGCATGCAACCCGGGCGGCTATCATTGACGCCCTCATGCAAGGTGTCGATGCCGAGAGAGTGGCGGCGGAGGTGATCGCCCCGCTTGAAGCAGAGTTCGAGGCATCTCGCCAAAGCCGCGCGGAAAAAGCGGCTGCGACGAAGGTGGACTTCTTCACGATGGTTCGAGGAGAAGATCAATGAACATGCATAAGACGGCTGGCGGAGGGTTCAAAGACGCGCCTGTTGAGGCTGCGCGAAGTTTTCGGATTCTGATGAACGCCATGGCCCGTCCCGGCAGCATCTCGCAACTGGATGCGATAGAGCCACCAGATCCACTTTCCCCTGCAGCTGGCACTGCTCTTTTGACGCTCGCTGATCCCACAACACCTGTTTTTCTAGCCGGAGCGGCAGATACGGAAACGGCGAGGAATTGGGTCGCATTTCATATTGGTGCGCCAATCATAGAGCCATCGGATCTTCGCTCCTTTGCTGGGCGTGGCAGACCACCGGGGGAGGTGTTCGCTGTAGGGGCGTGGGCAGACTTACGGGGGCATCTCGAGGCCCTTCCGATAGGACGGCCCGATTATCCGGATCGCTCGGCAACTTTGATTGCAGATTTACCGACAATCGCTAACTCCGGAGCAAAATTATCTGGTCCTGGGATCCGGGCCATTGAAGCTCTGTCCCTGCCTGAAACGGAGGTGTTTCAGGAGAATAACGCACGCTTCCCACTTGGTTTTGATGTGTTTTTCACCTCCGGCTCCTTGGTGGCTGCACTGCCAAGGTCAACGCGAGTGGAGGCTGCTTGAATGTATGTAGCAGTAAAAGGCGGCGAACGGGCGATCGACAATGCGCATGCCTGGCGGGATGAAGAGCGACGGGGTGACACCTCAATCCCAGAGGTGTCATTGGCTCAAATTCGAGAACAGTTGGCTCTTGCGGTTAATCGTGTGATGGCCGAGGGCTCTCTGTTTGATGCAGACTTGGCGGCTTTGGCCATTAAGCAGTCTCGGGGAGATTTGATTGAGGCCATATTTCTGATCCGTGCTTATCGCACGACGTTACCGCGTTTCGGGGCAAGCCGTCCTGTAGCGACATCAAAGATGGCCGTCGATCGCCGTGTGTCGGCAACATTTAAGGATCTGCCGGGTGGGCAAATCCTTGGGCCAACTTTTGACTACACCCATCGGCTTTTGGACTTCAAACTGGCTGCGGAAGGTAAAGCCCCGGAAGTTAAAATCGCGCCGGCCACCAAGGAAGATGTGCCGCATGTCACAAGCTTTCTCAACAAGGATGGCTTGATTGAAACCGAACTGCCGTCAAACGAAGAGCCACGTGACCTGACGCGGGAACCCTTGGAGTTTCCGGCAGGACGCGATTTGCGCCTCCAGTCAATGGCGCGGGGAGATGAGGGGTTCATCCTGTCACTCGCTTACTCCACCCAGCGCGGGTACGGGCGCACTCATGCCTTTGTCGGTGAATTGAGGATCGGACGGGTCGCGGTCGAAATGGACATCCCTGAACTGGGGTTTGCCATTGAGATCGGAGAGGTTGAACTTACTGAATGCGAAACCGTCAATCAGTTCAAGGGCTCTAAAACTGAGCCACCGCAGTTCACGCGTGGCTATGGATTGGTGTTTGGTCAATCTGAGCGCAAGGCCATCGCCATGTCACTGCTTGATCGAAGCCTGCGTTGGCAGGAACTGGGTGAGGACTTTGTCGGCGCACCTGCGCAAGACGAAGAGTTTGTTCTGGCCCATTGCGACAACATTCAGGCCACCGGTTTTCTGGAGCATATCAAACTGCCGCATTACGTCGATTTTCAAAGTGAATTGGAACTTGTCCGTCGTCTGCGTACCGAGGCAGAAGCGGCACAGGAGGCAGCCGAATGAACGCGCAAGCTTACAATTTTGCCTATTTGGATGAGCAAACGAAGCGAATGATCCGGCGCGCCATCTTAAAAGGCCTCGCGATCCCGGGATATCAGGTGCCGTTTGCAAGTCGGGAAATGCCAATGCCCTATGGTTGGGGCACCGGCGGCGTGCAGGTGACGGCAGCCTGCCTTGTGCCCGAAGACAAACTGAAGGTGATTGATCAGGGGGCGGACGATACGACCAACGCTGTCAGTATTCGCAAGTTTTTTGAAAAGACGGCGGGTGTTGAAGTAACGGAGGCAACCGGTGAGGCAAGTCTCATTCAAACGCGCCATCGCATCCCGGAACAAGACCTGAGCAAGGATCAGATCCTCGTCTATCAGGTGCCAATCCCCGAGCCGTTACGCTTTCTTGAGCCACGCGAAACAGAGACGCGGAAAATGCACGAACTGGAAGAATACGGTCTCATGCATGTGAAACTTTACGAGGACATTTCCCGGCACGGTGAGATTTCCACTTCCTATGCCTATCCGGTGAAAGTCGAAGGGCGCTATATCATGGACCCGTCTCCAATCCCGAAATTCGATAATCCCAAACTGTCAGACAGTTCTGCAATTCAGCTGTTTGGTGCGGGGCGGGAGCAGCGCATCTACGCTTTGCCTCCTTACACAGATGTCCAAAGTCTCGATTTTGAAGATTATCCCTTTGAGGTGTCAAAGGCCCCGCATGACTGTGATCTTTGCGGTGCAAAGGACACCTATCTGGATGAAGTGATCACCGATGATGCGGGAAGCCGCATGTATGTGTGCTCTGATACCGATTTCTGCTCCACCAGGCGCCAGAACGGTCATGTTGGCCGCTTGGGTACACCCGTTTCAAGCGAGGTCGCGTGATGACCGCGGCGGTTGCTCAGATACAGACCAATTCCATTGAAGATGCGCCTCTGCTCAAGGTGCAAAATCTCGCCAAGTTTTATGGCAGCCGGGTTGGATGCCAAAATGTGTCCTTTGATCTTTTCCCCGGTGAGGTGTTGGGCATTGTCGGGGAAAGTGGGTCAGGAAAATCCACCCTGTTGGCAGCGCTGGCTGGGCACCACCAACCGGACCGTGGAACCATTCACTATCGTGATCAGGATATTCTGGCGCTTCAGGAAAGTGAGCGTCGGCGATTGAGCCGAACTGAGTGGGCGTTTGTCCACCAGAACCCGCGCGATGGACTTCGTTTGGGTGTTAGCGCTGGTGGCAATGTTGGCGAACGCTTGATGTCTGTTGGCAGTCGGCACTACGGCAATATCCGCACGCAAGCACTGGATTGGCTGGAACGGGTCGAGATTTCACCAGACCGGATCGATGACCGCCCGTCCTCCTTTTCCGGAGGAATGCAGCAACGTCTTCAAATCGCCCGCAACTTGGTGACCAGTCCAAAGTTGGTTTTCATGGACGAACCGACAGGGGGGCTGGATGTCAGTGTTCAGGCACGTCTTTTGGACTTGCTTCGCGGTCTTGTGCGAACTCTCGGACTGTCCGTGATCATCGTCACCCACGATTTGGCTGTTGTCCGCCTTTTGGCAGATCGCTTGATGGTCATGAAATCTGGTGAAGTGGTGGAGCAGGGGCTAACAGATCAAGTGTTGGACGACCCACAACACGGGTATACCCAGCTTCTTGTATCCTCGGTTTTGCAGGTGTGAAAATGATCCAGATTGAAAACCTGTCAAAAAGCTTCACGCTCCACAATCAGGGTGGTGCCGTCATACCGGTCATGTGCGGAGCGACATTAACCGTAGAGCCGGGCGAATGTGTCGGCCTGATCGGGCAGTCGGGCGCGGGCAAGTCCACCTTGATGCGGATGATCTACGGCAACTATCTGGCAGCTGGCGGGCAAATCCGGATTGGCAACGTAGGTGTTGTCGGCGCAACGCCTCGCGAGCTGATCCGTTTGCGCCGGGAAACGCTTGGCTATGTCAGTCAGTTCCTGCGTGTGGTTCCACGCGTGCCAACGGTCGATGTTGTTGCAGACCCTTTGCTTCAATTGGGTGTATCAGAACGTCAGGCACGTTGTCGGGCAGAAGAACTGCTCAAGCGATTGAATATACCAGAGCGGCTCTGGAGCTTGTCACCGACCACCTTTTCCGGTGGAGAGCAGCAGCGGGTGAATATCGCGCGAGGTTTCGCGCATCCGTATCCAGCCCTGTTGCTGGATGAGCCAACTGCAAGTCTTGATGCGGCCAATCGCAAGGTGGTTCTGACGCTGATCGAAGAAGCCAAATCCCGCGGAGCTGCGGTTCTCGGCATATTCCACGACCAATCAGCCCGCGATCAGGTCTGCGACCGTCTCGTAGACGTTACAGCCTTCGCCCCCTGACAAGGTAAGCACCGAGCAGAGGCCATATAGGCAGGCATATAAGGAAAATGGCGGACAGAGAGGGATTCGAACCCTCGATACGGTTGCCCGTATACACGCGTTCCAGGCGTGCGCCTTCAGCCACTCGGCCACCTGTCCGTTTCGTCAAGCATTGCTGCCGGCGAGGCCCGCAATATACTCATGAAGGGTGGGAGCGCAAGTGGGGTGGCAGGTTTTTTCCCGCAGGTGGATAAGTTTTGTTCTCAAACGGATTTTTGCCCGTTTGAGAACAATGCGAACTGATGCGCTCCATCATTTCTTTCTGACGGAGTTTTGATCAGGTGTCACTGGGAATTCCGCTGTATTTAGCCCATTTGTAGCAGCGTTGCGGTATTGTCATTGAACAATCCGACAAGGGCAATTAAAGGTAAAGCCTGATTGCAGTCCCCCTGACAAATGGGGGTGGCGTCAAGCCGCATGAGTTTACCGCGGAGATTGTGAATATGACCGTTGTTCGATTTGTTGTGAGACTGTTTGGTTATGCTCTGTTGGCATCTGCGGTGATTGCGCTTATCGCCGACGGAAGCTACTCCATCGCGCAGTCGGAGCTGGCTACACGCTCATTCGGTCAGGTTTGGTTCACATATTCTGCTGAGAGCCTCAATCTCGCGCAGGCTGTGATCCAGCGCCATGTCAGCCCGGTGATCTGGGACCCGATCATTCAAACCTTGCTGACTTGGCCTGTTTGGGCGGTGACCGGTCCTTTGGCGATCCTTTTCCTTTGGCTGACCACCCCCGGTGAGCAACTGAAGCGGGCTTACGCCTGACTATTTGCCTCTCGTTCTGAAGTCGCGCTTGTGGTCATCCTGTCTGCCTTTCATAAAGAGGCAGGTGAATAGTTTGCGCGAGGCCGTTGATGTCTTTCATGACCATGCTCAGCCGAAAATTTGAGCTTCCCAAGCCGAATGAGGCACTACCCGGGCGCAGCGAACGCGTTTGCCCATATGACAAACACGCCAAACTTGGCAGGCCACTTCTTCCGCCCTACCCGGATAGCTATCGGTCTGTCATTCTCGGGATGGGCAGTTTCTGGGCGGCTGAGGCACTGTTCTGGTCTCTTCAGGGCATCTACGTCACAGCTGTCGGGTTTTCTGGCGGGCATACGCCAAACCCGACCTACAACGAAGTCGGAACGGGGCGAACTGGACATGCTGAAGTTGTTCAAGTGGTCTACGATCCGGACCTTATAGCCCTTGAAGACATTTTGAAGATATTTTGGGAAGGCCATAACCCCACACAAGGCATGCGGCAGGGCAATGATGTGGGCACGCAATATCGGTCATTGGTTTTGGTTGACCGGCAGGACGACCTTGAAGCAGCAGCGGCCGCAAAAGAGCGATATCAGCGAACATTGAATGAAGCAGGCGTCAAGTCGACGATCACCACTGTGATCGATGTTCAATCCGAATTCTATTTCGCCGAGGACTATCACCAACAATATTTGATAAAAAATCAGGGTGCAGATAAAGCCGTTAGAGGCTTGCAAGTGCCATTCGAATAGGTGGCTTAAAGTAATAAATATAGAAATAAGTACTGTAAAATATATCAATATGAAGTATTTTAAAGAATAAATCGATAGTTTTAAGGTCTGTTAATCATAATATCGGACGCTCTACTCAGGATTGGGTGGAGGGTCTTGTGAAAATTAAACTCTCCGGACTTTTGATCGCAGGTTATTTCGGCCTTGCGTTGATCTTGGTTCTGCTCGCTGGCCTGATGCCTTCGGAGCATGGGCGCGTCGCGGTCTTGCAATTTCCCTGGAGTGACCAGTCGGCAGTCGAGACTGTCGCACGGGCAGGGGGGCAGATTAATTCCGCGAGCGCACATGAATACGTTGCGATCACCCAATCAGAGAACAAGGGGTTTGTCTGGCACCTTTATCAGGAAGGGGCCGGAGTCGTGATTTCCGCATCTGCGGCGGCTGCGTGTGTGCGCCTGATTAAGACCGTCAAAAGGACTGACACTAATGGATGACCAAGAAGCAACTGAGATGTCCAGTGTTGATCAGCTGAGACACGCCTATTCTCTCAGACTGATCTACTTTTTGTGGCTGAATGTTCCGATAGTTGTGGGAACCGGATGGCTCGTGGGCCATGCTCCCATCACGTTTTTAGCCGGGATCGCGCTGTTGTTGGCTGTGGTTTCCACGGCTGTTTGGTTCAAGCGCGGCATCGCCAGTGAAACACGATATGTAACTTCCATCTCCATGGCGGCAATGGCTGGTCTGTTTGTGGCAGCGTTAGCGACACCGGATCAGGCTAATTCGCTCCAACTTGATGGGCATATGTATTTCTTTGTGGTGTTCGCTATCCTTGCCGGTTGGGTGGATTGGCGTCCGCTTGCGGCATATGCGGGTTTTGTTGCGCTCCATCACCTGTCATTGAATTTTGTCTACCCCACACTGGTGTTTCCCTATGGATCGGACCTGACACGGGTCGTTTTTCACGCCGTGATGGTTGTTGCTCAGTTTGCCTTCTTGTTCGCAGCGGTCAGTAAGCTGGCGAGCCTGCTTGCCCATAATGATGAGGCTAAGCAGAGCATCGAGAAAGTGCACCGGGAAACGATTGCGGCTTCTGCCTCTGAGGAAGAGCGCCGCGAGCAGGAGCACGCGGAGCAGACGCGCATCAATGAAATGATCGAAATGTTCCGTTCTGATATCGAAGCCAAACTGACTGCAGTGATTGCCAAAGTCAGTGATATGAGAAGCGCATCTCAAGAACTGAGTGGGGTCGCAGACGTCACGTCTCAGCGGGTCGCGTCCGCAACTGATGCCTCAGATCGTGCGTCGTCTAGTTCGGGAGCAGTTGCATCGGCGGCACATGAACTGTCTCAGTCGATTAGCGACATCTCCCAGCAGGTAGCTCAGGCCAAGCATATTGTGGTTTCGGCTTCAAAAAGCGCTGAATCCAGCAACGAGAAAGTGGCTGGTCTGGCTGAAGCAGCAAATCGCATTGGCGAAGTTGTGACCCTCATTCAAGCGATCGCAGAACAGACCAATCTTCTGGCGCTGAATGCAACAATCGAGGCTGCGCGGGCGGGAGAAGCTGGAAAGGGGTTTGCGGTCGTGGCTACCGAGGTCAAGGAACTGGCTATGCAGACCTCCAAGGCGACTGAAGAAATAGGCTCCCAGATATCAGCCATTCAGGCCGAGACGGAGGAAGTGGTGGATGCCATTGGAGAGATTTCGTCCACAATGGGCGAAGTGAGCAATTGCACGACTTCAATTGCAGATGCAGTAGAGCAGCAAAACGAACTAAACACCCGAATCTCTCATAATCTCGATGACGCTGTCAGCGGGGCCACTCGTGTTTCTGAAAACGTTTCGACGGTGTCAGATTCTGTCCAAGGCACCATGGGAGCTGCACAAACCGTTGCGGAATCGGCTGAGTTCCTTGAGCGGGAAGCCAATGAAATGCGCGGTTCTATCGAAGCATTCCTGCAGGATGTACGCGCTGCATAACGCCCTTATGAAACCGGTCGGTCAATTAGATCGCGACCGGTTTTCTCTTTCCCATCCATTTGATCAGAGATTTATCTCAGCTTGCTCTTGACCCTTGGTCGCTTGAGTGCCATTTGCCGACCTTCCTGTGACACCGAAACGGTGAGATTTTCGACCTTCTAGGCAATGCAAGAAGGCGGCGGTGAAGGATGAACGCGAAATCCATGCCTGCAAATCAATTGGCTCCTGGAACGGTGCTGCTGGTCGATGCCCTGAAGGACCGAGCTGCACGGCTGTTTCAGTCACCGCTGGACGTCATCACATGCAATGATCTGACACGTGTTTCTGAGGCCCTTCAAGCTGTCGAAAGGGCTCGAAAAAGCGGCAAGCATGTCGCTGGTTATCTGACATACGAACTGGGTTATGCGTTTGAAGAAAAACTGGCTGGGCGTTGGAAAAACACCGGTGAGCCTTTGCTGTGGTTTGGTGTTTACGAGGGTCCTGTATCCCTGTCTCTCAAAGAAACGCGGGAGCTGTTGAGCGGGACAGAGCCAAGGGAAAGTGGCAAGGTGTCCGTCTCCGGTTTCGATATGGATAAGCGGGAGTATGAAGATTCTTTTCGCGAGGTTCAAAACAACTTGGCGAAAGGCGACATCTATCAGGTCAACCTCACGATGCGGGCCGGTCTGCAACATGAAGGCGCGCCGGAGCATCTGTTTTCTGACCTTTTGAGTCGGCAGCCGGTGGCACATGCCGCTTTGGTGAAAACAGTCGACCGATCCATCCTGTCAGTATCTCCAGAACTGTTTTTGGAAAGACGCGCGAACACACTGCGAACGCGCCCCATGAAAGGAACCGCTGGCCGAGGTCGCACTATTGCGGAAGATCGTTCAATTACAGCGAATTTGGCGAGAGACCCAAAACAGCGTGCAGAAAACACCATGATTGTGGACTTGATGCGCAATGACCTCTCGCGCATTTGCAGGGCCGGGTCGGTGAAGGTGACGTCGCTTTGTGATGTTGAGCGTTATCGCACGGTCCACCAAATGACATCCACCATCGAAGGCGAGCTGGAAGCTGATGTTCAGTTTCCGAAAATCATAGAGCATCTTTTTCCTTGTGGGTCGATCACAGGTGCGCCGAAGCTGAGCGCCATGATGATAGCCGACCGGCTGGAAACATCGCCGCGCGGGGTCTACACCGGCTCAATTGGCGCAATGGAACCAAACGGAGACTTTGCGTTCAATGTGGCAATCCGCACGCTGGACCTGAAATCAAATGGGACAGGCGTTGCCGGAACCGGATCTGGTGTCGTCTTCGATTCAGGGGCCGGGCCTGAATATGACGAATGTGCGCTCAAGCTGAAGTTTTTGTCGTCAGACTTACCGGGTGTTGGTCTCATAGAAACTTTTGCTTATCTGCCCGAAGAAGGCTTTCTCTTGCTGGAACGTCATTTAAACCGGCTTGCGCGCTCCGCCAAGTATTTGGGATTTGTGTTTGAGGAAGAGCGCCTGCGGGGAGAGCTTTTCAAGGAGGTTAAAAGCTCAAGCGGTGCATTGCGCGTGCGTCTTGAAATGGCCGAAGACGGAACGGCTAGTATTCAGGCTATGCCGCTGGTGACTGCGAGCGATGACACGGTCTGGAAACTCTGTCTGGCGGATGAGCCCGTCGATTCTGGAAATGCGTACCTGTTTCATAAGACAACACATCGGGCCTTTTACGATGAGACACGAACCAGAATGGCCGCGGAACTCAGCGCTCAAGAAGTCTTGTTCGTCAATGAAAACGGCTTTTTGACGGAAGGGAGTTTCACAACCTTGTTCGTCAAGAAGAACGGCAAGCTTCTCACACCTGCCTTGGAGCATGGGCTGTTGCCGGGCATCTTGCGGGAAGCGCTTCTGGACAAGCGCTTAGCCTATGAGGCGGACCTGAGGCCGGAAGACTTGATAACCGCTGAAGCGCTTTTTGTCGGAAATTCAGTTCGCGGGCTGATCCGCTCTGAGTTGATGGCAGTGTCAGCTCTAAAGCAAGCTTCCTGATCGGTTTCCAGCCCCGACACCTCAGGCTTCTGGCCAAGGTTCAACCGTCAGCTCCGGCCAAAGCACCTTCATGCGGGCACCTTTTTCTATATGCGTCTTGCGATTGTCGAGCGCCGTATTTGGAACCAGCCGCATTGCAAAAATGTTGGACAGTCCAAAAGGAGCGTGCACGTGCATACGCTCATCCGCATCAAGACGAACGGCAACGGCATGGGTTTTCGCGGCATAGTTCACCAGGCTTTCCATGGAGCAGCCAAGAGGCGGATAGCAGCATCCAAATCGCTTTTCATACCAAAGATGAACTCTGGCTTGATTGCGGGTTTCGATCCGGTCTGCAAGGTCGGGCAGGGCGGCTTCAACCTTCTTAATGACCCGGTCTTCCGCCTCATAGCTGAGATCTGAGCCATCGAAATAAACGATGTCATAGTCCTTCAACCCGTGCTCATGGGGGCGATCCGTCATGATGTTCCACATGGTCTGATAGATGGCGCCTGAAACCAGCCAGCAGTCCGGAAGATCAAGCGATCGCATGGTTTCCAACAGCCGCATTAACGTTGGAACAGAGCGTACCACGGCGCTAATGCTTTGCTTACGTTCATCTTCACTCGAACGGTAAGGGTCAGCCAGCCTTTCCCAGTCCTTCAGTGCCGGTGCCATCTCTGTTGCTTGCATGATTTACCCCTGCTTTGTTCTCGATTTGTGTATCTGATTCACCATAGCGGGGGTAGGGTGATTGGGATGCTCGCAGGGCTCTTTGCTTATTCACGAAAATGCGATGTCTCGAAGCACTTGACGTTTGAGGTAGAAGGCCAATTTTGGGTTTACACTTGGTACGTTTCTGGAGACCGCCCATGACAGCTGTTTTTGCTAAAAGACTGGTGATGGCCAGTTTCGGTTTATTTCTGATCTTGGGATTGGGAACTCAGGCCGCCCATGCGCGCCCAGATAGTCGGTCTATGACGTGTGATCAGGCGCGGGAGCTGGTGAAAAAGAAGGGAGCAGTTGTCATGAACACCGGTCCCAAAACATATGACAGCTATGTTTACAGTCGACAATACTGTGTTTCGATCCAGCAGTTCCTGATCCGCGCAACGGTGCCGACCCGAGACAACAAGCAATGCCGCATAGGATATCTTTGCCAGCAAGAAAGCCCGCTGTACCGAGGGTACTGAAAATGAAAAAGCCCCGAACCAGTTGGTCGGGGCTTTTTGAAAACTTTCGGACCTGAACCTGCTTATCCGCGTAGCGTTCCGCCAGTTGCTTTTTCTACCGATGCAACGATTTTCTTCGACACGGCTTCAATGTCTTCATCGGTCAAGGTCTTTTTGACCGGTTGCAGAAGAACATCAATCGCCAGCGATTTTTGGTTCTCGTCAACACCCTTGCCCTTGTAGATGTCAAACAGTGTCACATCGCTGATAAGGGTCTTGTCGGCCCCACGTGCCGCTTTGAGCAGCTTTTCAGCTTCCACGCCGTCATCCACGACAAAGGCAAAGTCACGGCGGACCGGCATCAAGTCGGAGGCCTGCAATTTGCCCTTGGAGCGTGTGGCCTTGTTCTTTGGCTGCGGAAGTGCGTCGAGATAAACCTCAAACGCGACAACCGGTCCATCCAGATCAAGGTCTTTCAGGATGCGCGGATGGATTTCGCCAAAGACCGCAAGAGTGTTTTTCGGGCCTAGCTTCAAAGTGCCAGAACGACCGGGGTGGAAGTAATCTGGTGCATCGCGATAGACCTGCAATTTTTCAACCGGCGCACCGATTGCAGAAAGGGCTGCTTCTGCATCAGCCTTTGCATCAAACACGTCCACCGCATCCGAAGTACCGCTCCAATGGCGACCTGACCCTGCATGGCTTGCGGTGCCACGACGAATGCCAGCAGCGACCATTTTTTGATCATCCGGTTGGTCACCCGTGAAAATCTGTCCCACCTCAAAAAGGGCAGCATCCGGGAAGCCACGGTCCGCATTGCGCTGACCTGCTGTCAGAAGGCCGGGCAGTAGGCTCGGACGCATGTCCGACATGTCGGAGGAGATCGGATTGGCAAGCACGAGCGCATCGGCCCCACCGTCAAACGTGACGGCCTGATCGTGCGAAATGAAGGACCAGGTTACAGCCTCGTTCATGCCACGGGAGGCAAGAGACCGGCGGGCTTTTGAGCGTCTGATTTGGCCAGTTGTGAGAACGCGCGTTGTTACCGTGTCTGAGCGTGGCAACGGCGTGGAGGGCACGCGGTCAAGGCCGAGAATGCGCACAATCTCTTCCACAAGATCAGCCTTGCCTTCAATGTCTGGACGCCAGCTCGGCGGCGCCACTTTCACGACATCTCCGGTGCCGGAAATCCAGAAGCCGAGGGACTTCAAAGTAAGGTTCATTTCCGGAACAACGGTGTCGATGCCCGACAGACGTTTGACCTCCGCATAAGGGAAATCGATAATCCGGTTGGTTTCGGGAACCTCACCCGCTTGCACCACGTCCGACGGTTCGCCGCCACATAGGTCCAGAACCATCTGAGTGGCGGCCTCAAGGCCCGGCAGCATGTAGTCAGGGTCAACGCCGCGCTCAAACCGATACCGAGCATCGGTATTGACGCCAAGTTTGCGGCCAGTTGCAGCAATGCCGTTTTCGTCCCAAAGCGCAGATTCAATCAGCACATTGGTGGTTTCTTCCGTGCAGCCAGAAATTTCACCACCGAGAATACCGCCCAGGCTTTCAACGGCGTTATCGTCAGCAATCACACAGACGCTGTCATCAACCGTGTAGCTCTTGCCGTTCAAGCCATCGATGGTTTCGCCGTCCTTGCCACGGCGAACAACCAGATCGCCATGCACCTTGTCAGCGTCGAAAACGTGCAGCGGACGACCCTGATCGAAGGTCATGTAGTTGGTGATGTCCACCAGCGTGTTGATTGGGCGCAGGCCAATGGCCACCAGACGATCTTGCATCCATTTAGGCGAAGGGCCGTTCTTCACACCCTTGACCAAGCGAAGGCCAAACGCCTTGCAAAGAGCAGGAGTGTCACCGAACTCCAGATTCACATTGGTCGGGCACGGGAAGGTGCCTCGAACCTGCTTAAGTGGCCGCTCTTTCAACTTGCCGATCCCGGCTGCAGCCAGATCGCGTGCAATACCGTAAACCCCGGTACAATCCGGACGGTTCGGTGTCAGGCCAATCTCGATAATCGGATCATCAAGGCCTGCCCACTGTGCATAAGAAACGCCCACAGGCGCATCTTCCGGAAGGTCGATGATGCCATCATGCTCTTCAGACAATTCCAGCTCGCGCTCAGAGCACATCATGCCGAAACTTTCCACGTCACGGATTTTGCCGACTGCGAGCGTGAAGTCGAGACCAGGAACATAGTCACCCGGCCGTCCCAGTACGCCGACCAGCCCTTTGCGGGCATTCGGAGCACCGCATACGATCTGCAGCAGCTCACCGCTGCCATTGTCGACCTTGAGAACCTTCAAGCGGTCGGCATTCGGATGTTGTTCCGCATCCACTACCTTCGCGATTGTAAAAGGCTTCAAGCGTCCGGCACGGTTGGTTACTTCCTCGACCTCAAGGCCGATCATGGTCAGCTTTTCAACGATCTCGTCGAGGCTGGCTTCGGTCTCAAGATGATCCTTGAGCCATGACAAAGTGAATTTCATGCGTTCAACTCTTTTCGTGTCCGGCGCTGCGGCGTCTACAAGATCATGCCGGCAGCGGGAAAATCAGGGATTGGCTGTCAGATCAGTTACCGCCAAAGCGTTCAATATCCGGCAGCACGGAGCCTTCGGCATAGTTCTCGGCAAAGCGGCGTCCAATTTGCGACAGCTCAATGGTCCAACCCTGAACCAGTTCCGGTGTGATTTCACGGCCCGTGGAGATCGCTTGCGCAGCTTCCGTTTCAATCCTGTCCCGAAGCATGCCAAGCTCGATCTGAGCGGCATATTCAGCCCGGTATTTTCCAAGCCATCCAATGGCGACGACGACAATCATGACGAACAGCGCGGCAGAGCTGGCAAGGCTGGCCCATTTGGCTGTGCCACCAATGCGGCGGTCACTGGCAACAAGCACCATCGAGCAGATTGTCAGAAATCCGACGATGTAGATGGCGGACAGGAAGCTCTGATACTTTTCGGCAGCAGATGCTTCGTGAGACGCTCTCAGGCCGGTGATACGGTCTCGCAGATACAAAAGCGCGTCGGCCTGCGTGCCCAGCTTTTCGCGGAAGTACTCTCCGCAAAACCGCAGGCGCCCACGAGATTCGATTTTGTCAGCACATGATTCCAGAAATGATGTCGGTGTGGCCACACGAGCATCTTGGTCCGTGGTCTGGGCTACTGCGCCTGTTACAGCCATAAGGCTCAGAAGAACAGCGGCGATCAGTCTTGAAAGAAGCGGCATGGAAGGAAGCCTTCTTCGGAAATTGAGAGGGTGGCGATCAGTTCGACAACCCGCCAAACAGGGTCGGAAGGTCCAGCGGCCGGAAGCCGTAGTGCTGGACCCAGCGGATATCAGCGTCAAAGAAATCACGCAGATCAGGCATGCCGTATTTCAGCATGGCGATCCGGTCGATGCCCATGCCCCAGGCAAAGCCCTGATATTCATCTGGATCGAGGCCGCAATTGCGGATGACGTTCGGGTGGACCATGCCGCAGCCAAGGATCTCAAGCCAATCGGAGCCTTCGCCGATTTTCACTTCGTCACCAGAGCGGTCACACTGGATATCAACTTCCATGGACGGTTCTGTGAACGGAAAGAAGGATGGGCGGAAGCGCATCTTGATGTCGTCAACTTCAAAAAAGGACTTGCAGAACTCTTCCAAAACCCACTTGAGATGACCGAAATGCGATCCCTTGTCGATTACCAGACCTTCGACCTGGTGGAACACCGGCGTGTGGGTCTGGTCGCTGTCACACCGATAGGTTCGACCGGGAATGATCACACGGATTGGCGGTTCCTGGGTCCGCATGGTTCGAATTTGCACCGGCGACGTGTGTGTGCGGAGCAAAAGCCGCTCACCGTCTTCCTTTTCATTGAAGAAGAACGTGTCGTGCATTTCGCGGGCCGGATGGCCTTCGGGGAAATTCAGCGCCGTAAAGTTCAGCTCGTCGGTTTCAATGTCCGGGCCTTCGGCAACTGCAAAACCCATGTCGGCAAAGATCGCGGTTAGCTCATCAACAACCTGGCTGACAGGGTGAATGCGGCCGGTATCTGCCGGGCTTGCGCGCAACGGCAAAGTCACGTCAACAGTTTCGCTCTGAAGGCGTGCTTCCAGAGCAGCCTCTTCCAGAACGGTTTTGCGCGCGGCGATCGCGTCGGCAATGTCGGTTTTCAGCGCATTGAGGGCAGGGCCCATCGTCTTGCGCTCCTCCGGGCTCATCTTCCCGAGGGTTTTCATTTGCTCGGAGATGCAGCCCTTTTTGCCAAGAGCGGAAACGCGAATGTCTTCCAGGGCTGCTTCTGTTTCTGCTGAAGAAATTGCAGCCAGAAGCTCGGATTTAAGTGTGTCTAGTTGGGACATGCGGTCTTGTTGCGTCCTGTCGCGATAGATCGCGTTTGGTGTCAAACGTAGATGGTTCGGTGTTTTAGCAGAAATTGGGACATCCGCTACCTGTCAGGCGCATTTCATCGCGAACATGTGGCTGGATGTGAAGAGGGTTAGCCCATAAATCGCCCGCAGGCGGGCCCCTGCAACTTGGCAAGCCGGACCTGTCGCGCAGAAAGAGCGCGGTTCAGGGACTTTTGATCATGGTGTGCCAAGGTCATCATGGAGCGCACTCTACAAAGGCGTGCGCGAAAGGCAAGCCTCAATTCCGTTATTCAGGGTTGGCCGAAATTTGGAATTTGCTCGGGGTCTTCAACCACATCCTGCCCTTTTTGGCGCCCAATGGAGATTTGTAGTTCTTGCCTGAGCCATGAGGCAAACGCCTGCTTGGCCTTCGTCTGCGGAGCCGATGCGCTTGTAATCAGCCAATAGAACAAGCCTGTTGCCGGTCGGTCCGGAAAAGGCGAAATCAGCTGGCCGGTTTTCACGGCATAAACGGCAAGGGTCTCCCACGCCAAAAACACGCCTTGCCCCGCAATGGCAGCATCCAGACAAAGGGCCCCATCGGAATAGGAGGGCCCGTCTTCTGAGAGTTTTGGTTCAAGCCCGAAATGTCTAAACCATGTCGACCAGTCGTCAGTTTGGTCCTGATCTCGTATGATCGGCAGTTTGAAGATATCTTCAGGTGTCTGAATGTGCCTCGCCAATGCAGGGCTGCAGACAGGAAAAACACGCTGGCTGAGCAGTTTGTCTGCCCTGACACCAGAATAAGGACCGCGCCCGACCCGTATGCAGATGTCAACGTCGCTGGTGTTTGGATCTGCAAGATCAATAGAGGCTTCCACCCGCACCCGAATGCCGGGATGGGCTTTGTTGAATTTCTTCAAGTGCCAGACGAGCCATTTGCTTGCAAACACCGGAGCAACTGAAATGGTCAAGGCGTCTTCTCGCGCGCGCCGCGTCACTGCGATGGCGGTTGAAAGCGATGACATGGCCGATGTGAGGTGAGGCTGCATCGCGTTCAAGTGCGGTGTTGGCATAAGAGCGCGGTTTTGGCGCTCAAACAGAACCACGCCCAGCTGGGCCTCGACTTTTTGAAGCTGTGGACTGACCGCACCCATGGTGACACCCAACTCGCCAGCTGCCTCCTTTAAGGACCCAAGGCGGCCGACAGCTTCCACGGCGCGGAGGCCGGACAGGTGAATGCGGTTGAGATTTTTCATTTTAGAAAATCTAAAATAAAAAGCAGAAGAAGTCGATTTATTTTAGGGAAAAACCGCCTATGTTGAGAGCATAGCTAAACCTATACGAGGTTTGGCACCGCAAGAACAAAAATAGGAATGAAACACATGATGAAACTGTTCACACGCTATATGGGCTCTGCCTCCCGCCTCCAGTCATACGATCGGACCGATCCAATGTCCCATCCGATGGTTCAGCGCATGAGCCAGCGCGAATTGGCAGACCTGCCGCTTAATCGGCGATAAGGTTAGCGCCTAGCAAAATCTTACGTGATCATTTTGATCTGAAAAATGAAAACGGCGCCAGTTACCTGAGCGCCGTTTTGTGTTCTTGTCTGCAAGGTTCTGGATCAATCGTCCATCTTGAGGGCCTGAATAAAGGCCTCTTGCGGAATCTCCACCTTGCCGAACTGGCGCATCTTCTTCTTACCCGCCTTTTGCTTTTCCAGAAGCTTGCGTTTCCGGGTCGCGTCACCACCGTAACATTTGGCGGTCACGTCCTTGCGAAGTGCTGACAGAGTCTCACGCGCGATCACCTTGCCGCCGATGGCCGCCTGAATCGGGATCTTGAACATGTGCCGCGGGATCAGCTCTTTCAGCTTTTCCACCATGGCCCGGCCCCGACGTTCGGCTTGCGAACGGTGAACCAGAACGGATAGAGCGTCCACCGGTTCTTCGTTGACCAGAATGGACATTTTCACCAGATCACCGGCTCGGTAATCCGAAATCTGATAATCGAAGGAGGCATAGCCCTTCGAGATGGATTTCAGGCGGTCGTAAAAGTCGAAGACCACTTCGTTGAGCGGCAGATCGTAGGTCACCATCGCGCGCGAGCCGACATAGGACAGGTCAATCTGCAGGCCGCGCCGCTCTTGGCACAGCTTCAAGATACCGCCCAGATACTCATCTGGCGTCATGATGTTCGCGCGGATCCATGGCTCACGGATCTCGTCGATCTTCACCACGTCCGGCATGTCAGCCGGATTGTGAAGCTCGACTTCCGACCCATCCGTCAACGTCATTTCATAGACCACAGACGGAGCGGTTGCGATCAGGTCGAGATTGAACTCGCGCGACAGGCGTTCCTGAATGATTTCAAGGTGCAAAAGGCCGAGGAAGCCACACCGGAAACCAAAACCGAGCGCTGCAGAGGTTTCCATCTCAAAGGAAAAGCTCGCGTCGTTCAGGCGCAGCTTGCCCATTGCTGAGCGGAGGCCTTCAAAGTCATTGGCATCAATCGGGAAGAGGCCGCAGAAGACGACGGGTTGTGCAGGTTTAAAGCCCGGAAGCGGCTCGACGTTTGTTACCTTGTCGAGAGTGATCGTGTCACCAACCCGCGTATCGGCAACTTCCTTGATCGAGGCGGTGATAACGCCGATTTCGCCAGCACGGAGTTCGTCAACCTGCAGAAACTTCGGTGTCATAACGCCGACGCGGTCAATGTCATAGACAGCCCCGGTGCCAAGCATCTTGACCCGCTGCCCCTTTTTCAGGGAGCCGTCAATGACGCGGATCATCACCATGACGCCAAGATAGGTGTCATACCAGCTGTCGACGAGCATGGCCTTCAGCGTGCCATTGGGTTGACCTTGCGGTGGCGGCAGTTGCTTGACGATCGCTTCCAGAACGCTCTCAATACCCAGACCGGTCTTTGCCGAGATCATGCAGGCATCTGCCGTGTCGATCCCGATGACATCTTCGATCTGTTCCTTGATGCGATCAGGTTCTGCAGCGGGAAGGTCGATCTTGTTCAGAACCGTGACAATCTCGTGGTCGTTGTCGATGGCCTGATAGACGTTAGCCAGCGTTTGCGCTTCCACACCCTGCGATGCATCCACCACAAGCAGAGACCCTTCACAGGCAGCCAGTGACCGAGACACCTCATAGGCGAAGTCGACGTGGCCCGGAGTGTCGATCAGGTTCAACGTATATTGTTGTCCATCTTCGGCATTGTAGATCAGCCGCACGGTCTGGGCCTTGATCGTGATCCCGCGCTCTTTCTCGATATCCATGGAATCGAGAACCTGATCAGACATTTCACGGTCTGTCAGGGTGCCGGTCATCTGAATGAGCCGGTCAGCAAGGGTCGACTTACCGTGGTCGATATGCGCCACGATGGAGAAGTTTCGAATGTTGGAAATCGGTTCGCTCGTCATGGCGCCCCTTTACCATCGGAAAAGCGTTTCGCCTAGTACATTGAGCGCGATATGAAGCCGAAATCGGAAAAGTCAATCCGTTATTGGCGGGCTTCAGCTTGCAGGACGGAACGACAGTCGTTTGGAAGGGCGGCCAATTGCATGGCGCGCTTCTTTTTGACAACCGGTTTTTTGTTCGGGTCTTTCGGCTTGTTGGGCACCCAAGGCACATCCGACAGCCAGTAAACCAGTTCTTCTCCGCAGCCGTCTCCAGGTGGTGGTGGATTTTGGTTCTTGCAGCCGATGCTGTCTGGTGGGCAGGAGAGCCGAACATGGAAATGGTAGTGGTGCCCCCACCAAGAGCGGACTTTTCGAAGCCAGCTTCGGTCCGGACCGCGTTCAAAAGAGCAAAGCGCTTTTTTAATGGTGGGATTGACAAAAATGCGGGCCACACGACGATCCTGCGCTGCCCGCCGGATCAGCCGCGCATGAGCGTCTGTCCATTTGTTCGGATCGACACTTCTGTCTGCACCTTTTACGTCGAGCGGTCCCTTCAGCATGGAGATAGCCGAAATCTCTTCCCGCTCTTGTTGGGATAGCCGGCGGTTCGGCATTTGACGAAGCCAGATGTCAGCATCTAAACCGATCTGATGGCTTGCGTGGCCAGAGGTCATCGGCCCGCCGCGTGGTTGGGCCAAATCACCGACAAGAAGCCCACTCCACCCTAAAGAGGGGGCATCATCAGCCAGATCTTGCAGATAATCGATTAGGTCCGGGTGGCCCCAATTCCGGTTTCTCGACAGCCGCATGACCTGCCAGGTGTTGCCGTCTTTGGGCAGGAAAGTACCTCCTGCCAGACATCCCTTGGCATAGGAACCAATGGACCGTGCTCTGAGATTGGCTGGCTTGGCAGCTGCTCCAAAATACTCTTTTGCAGCACGATCACCGCGCAGCGCCAGTCGCTGGGCAGGGATGGTGGGGGAGTATCCCTCCGGTACGGCGGCTTTGCGCGCCGGAACAGGCACTGTGGGAGCCGTAGCTGTATCAGCCGCCGCTTTTGTGTTTTGTGTGATGATCTGCGTGATGTCTGGTGTGATTGAAAGGGTTTGCACCCGGACATCGCCCGGTTTTGCATTTGGACGCGGTGGGTCTTCTGCCAAAGCACTGCTCAGCGACAGTCCGCCCCAAAGGAAAAGCGAAGTGAGACCGATGACGGCTGATTTCAATCCGGACAATTCAAACAGACCCTTCTTCAGGCGGCATTCTCCAGATCACTAGCATGCTGTGAACCGTTGCTAGATGGCAAGTTCGCAATCAGCATCTCTACGAATTCATCCAGAACAACTGTGTTGTCGCGGATTATCCGGTCAGCCGCCCCATTCAAGGTAATCAGGTTGCCCGGACGTGCATTGTCGAAGTCCTCAGCATCGGGCGGAATTTCCCCGGTCAGGCGGATGTATTTGCCAACGTTCATTTCTTCAAACAGCCACTTGGCCTGATAGCTGGCTGTCTGAGATTGCCCGTCTGCAAAGATCGACAAAAGCGGCACCCCGTTCGAGGGGCGCATCCAGCCAAGGGTGCCCCAGCCAACGGCTTGCTCATACGGGTATCCACGTTTAGGGGCGTAGCCAGTACCAAGGGACAGGAGGACGACATCCTCGCATCCCCAGCCGAGTTTGCGTGCTTCAAGATAGGCGGCAATGCTCGGGTCATTCATGAAGACGCCGCCATCGACCAAAGCTTCTTCGCGTTTGAGTGTCAGATTTTCGACGCGGGACGGTTCAAAATAAGAGGGAGCAGCCGTCGTCGCGCGGACCGCTTGCCAGAAGTAATAATCGTCAGGGCGGCGGCTCCCTTCTTCCAGACCATTTGTCATGAAAAGGGCGCGTCTGTTTTCTATGTCGTAGGCGGTCAGAACCAGATTGGTCAGTCCGCTTGCCATTGAAGTCCAGCCAAACCGTTCCTTGAGGAGTTTTTCAAACGGGCGAGCATCATAGCTCTCGTCAAACAGACCGTACGGATTGGCAATCATGCGAGCAAGACGGTTGCTGATCGACGGCGTAAAAATCGTGCGCGCGTCACGCTCGTAGAAGTCCCGCAGCTCGGAAATGGTGGCGACTGCCTCACTTTTCTTGCCATCCGGCTTAGGCGCGCTGAGAGAAGCGGCGATAAGCCCACCGGTAGAAGTGCCGCACATCATGTCGAACAGCTCATGCATCGGCTTGTTGACGCCGCGATGGGCCAACCGGCTTTCGATTGTTTCAAGAATTCGAAGCGGAATGATACCCCGCACGCCGCCGCCATCAATGGATAAAACAAATCTCTTTTTGCCCGCCATGGCTCTCCCTCATGGTCTGACTGATGAAAACTTCAGGGTGTTCGAGCGAACACCTGACGCTGGATCAAGTTTTGCCGGGAAATACGACAGGCTCAAGGCATGAGAGCCAACTTTCCACTAACGTCGCGAACTTGGTCAGGAACTCGTTAATCTGCAGCTCAAAACTGAGCCGATCCGCAAGGCCGGTGACAGGCCGCGTTCTTTGGTTGCGTAGAGTGGCCCGGTTCGGTACCGATGGAGGCAGAACAACAACAAAAGGCAGTTCATTCATGAATATTGATCTCTTGCGCCGCCTGTGTGAAACGCCGGGCGTTCCAGGCCACGAACATCGCGTCCGTGAGCTTATCAAGAGCGAGATCGACGGACTGTTTGATACCGTCGAAACCGATGCCATGGGCTCTTTGCTCTGTAAACGGGACGCGCGCAAATCTGCGAAGAACGGTGAAAGCCCGCAAAAAATCATGCTGCTGTGTCATATGGACGAAATCGGGTTCCTCGTATCGCATGTGACGGACAAGGGCTTTGTCCATGTTCAGCCGGTCGGCGGTTTCGATGCACGAAATCTGTTCTCTCGCCGGGTGCTTGTGTCCACCGATGAGGGGGACTTCAAGGGCGTCATGAACCCCGGTGGCAAACCGATCCATATTTCTTCCCCGGAAGAACGCAAGAAGGTTCCTGAACCGAAAAACTTTGTGGTCGATATGGGGCTTGGCGAAAAGACCAAGGACATTGTCAAGATCGGCGACATGGTGACCATGGACGAGCCGCTGATTGAGATCGGCGACAAGATCGTTTCAAAGGCACTGGATAACCGGATCGCCTGCTGGCTGGGCATTGAGGCCATCAAGGCACTCGGAAAGGCGAAGCATTCGGCGGAAATTCATGTCGCGTTTACATGCCAAGAGGAAGTCGGACTGCGCGGCGCGCGCACAGCTGCCTTCGCGATCAAGCCGGACATTGGCCTCGGCATTGATGTAACTTTGGCTTGCGATACACCGGGTGTTCCGGAAGAAGACCGCACGACCGTTCAGGGCAATGGCTTCGGCCTTCATGTGAAAGATTCCAGCTTCATTGCAGATCGTGAACTGGTGAAAGACATTGAGGCGCTGGCGGTTAAGGAAGACATTCCGTATCAGCGCACCATGTTGGCCGCAGGTGGTCAGGATGGGGCTGCTGCTCAGCAGGCAGCTGCTGGTGCAAAAGCTGTCGGGATTGTGGTCGGCACCCGTTACATCCACACCGTGACCGAGATGATCCACAAATCGGACCTGCAAGCCGCATTGGATATCATCGCCGCCTACCTGAAAAAGAGCTGAGATCACGGCATATGAATTAAAAAGCCGCCAAAGTCGGGCGGCTTTTTTTGGTTCAACCTTCGACGAAGCTAGGGCCTTTGAAAGAAAGGGTCGCGTTTCCCCGCTCCAACTGTCGGTGCAAGAGGTTTTCGGACGATTTGGCCCCTGCATCAGCTTCGGCAGCCAGTAAGTAGAGCCTGTCGTGCAGGCGGTTTAAGGCTGCCGCGCGGTTTCTGTGTTGAGACCGTTCATCGCGCGCCACAACAGATAATCCTGTCGGCAAGTGTGTTAGCCGCACAGCGCTATCTGTCGTGTTTTGATGTTGCCCGCCTGGTCCGCCTGCTCGAAAGGTCTCAAACTTGAGATCTGAGGGGCTTAGAGTTTCGGTTTGGTCCCGTTCTGTTGCGAGCGCAAAGACGCCGACAAACCAGTTCTTGCGCTTGTGATGAGGGCGAAAAGGACTTTGGCACGTCCACCTAATGGTGCCGGTCCAGCGCTTCGCGATCTCGCTCGCGTCCTTTCCACTTAGGCGCAGGATCGCCGACGCGGGGTCCTGATTGGGGCCTTCGGTCGATAGCGTTTCCTCGACATTCACCCGAAGTTTGGCAGCCTCTGTCGTGATCCGCGCTAGCACCAGAGACACAGCGCGTCGGCACTCGCGCGGACCATCCCCACTTGTGACAAGCAGGCGCGCGGTGTCTGTCTTGTCCGTGCATGATTTTACCATGACCTACGCCTCCTGTTTTCGTCGCGGACCTTGTGGCGCTTGCGGTCCCGAATATCCTGTGATGACTTCTTGTAGGTCAGCAATGGCTTGAGAGAAGCAACCCGCGTAACCAAGCCAAACGATACAAGCTCATCCAAAACATGTTGCGACGATTTGTAGGCTTGCGGAGCCTCCTCAATGAGCAGCTGCCGATCTTCGCAGATGATGAAGCCGCCGGATGCATTGCGTTTCAAAGCTTCGCGATCCGATTTGGTTTTGCCCGCACGCCCAGTCATGGAGCTGCGATCGTACTTGCGGCCTGACCCATGGGCGAGAGAGAGCAAACTGCCGGGATGCCGACCGGTCGGGCGCACAACATAACTCAAGGTGTTGCGCGATCCGGCCAACGGTGTCAGACCCAAATCAGCCCGCGCGGCCCCTTTGCGATGCAATAGACAGTCTCTGTATCTCTCAGCAAGATTGTGAGGTACATCTGCGATTGGAACGATATCTGACTTAAGCGCATGGGCTGCCCGTTCCGCGATGATGCGCCGATTGAGGCTCGCCCAAACAACGGCTTGAGCGTGCTGTTCCAGATACTGGGTGGCGAGAGCCGAGTTCTGCTCCAGACCATGGTCATAGGCCTGCACAGTATCAAAGACCTCCGGGCCAAGTGACCGGGAGCCACTGTGAACCAGCAGAACCAGTTGCCCTTTTCTGAGGTCGGATGTCTGCTCATTTTCTGCCACGTCATCAACGACCTGCAGTTCGCAGAAATGATTGCCACCCCCAATCGTTCCAAGTGCAGCGGGATGAAGGCTGCGAGACAGTCCGATCTCTGTGAGGCGGCTATTGGCATCTCCATTCCAAGGGCCTTCGAGGTCACGCAATTTCTCCGCGGCCTTATCAAGCCGGAGTTTTCGTGCCTCCAGACGAAGCGCAAAAAGGCTCATGCCACACCCGATATCATTGCCGATCAGGTGCGGGTAAAGCCTTTTGGAAAGCACAGCGCATCCAACAGGCCCGAACTTGCCGGGGTGAAGGTCGGGAAACGCAGCGATAGCTTCCACCTCGGGTAGAGTGGCGATCTGGGAAAGCTGGTCTGTTGCTTTGCCTTCAATCCAGGATTTTTGAGAAAAGAAGTGATGTACAGCCGCCGGCAGTGAAGCCCCTGGCTGGCCATCCATATGGGAAGTGCCCATTTGGTGTTTCCATTTTCAATGCAAAAGTCAGGCGCAAGATGGATCTTGCCCTGTGGCATCCCACTGCACCGCTAACGCGGATTAGCTGAGATGTGCTGCCTTTGCGGGCGAGCGGCTGTCGAAATGCATGTCCGTCCCCTTTGAAAATGAAATCAGGAAACAGCTAAAAAGCCGAATTTGCTTTGCGGTTCAAGAGCGGGCGGAGGCCCTAAAAGGATATTGCGAGCCTGCTGTGACTTTCATGTCACGCAGCGTCTAGGACGGAGTTTCTTCCGGGTCTCGTCGCTCGGACCTCAATTGCATAGCCCATTTTGTAGACCAATCCCCTAAGGGGTGCAGTTTTGTAAATAGGTCTCGCCCGAGAGGTGTCAGTTCATATCCATGATCACCCCGGTCGACAAAAAGACTCTCTCGCAATTCCTTCAGGCGCTTGTTGAGAACGGTAGGTGATACGGTTTCGCAGCGGGATTGAAGTTCGCGAAACGTGAGAGGGCCATCGGATAACTGCCAAAGAATCCCGAGCGCCCATGTGCGCCCCAAAAGGTCAAAGAGCGCCATGATCGGTTTACCGGATTTCGAGCCACGAACAGGCGTTCCGGGTTTGGGTGCTGATTTGGTCATGAATCTATTGCTATCTTTTTTGTAGCGAATTATTGCTACGTATATGATAGCAAATGGAGGTGGCGTTGTTTACTCTTTTTCCTGTGCTTGCAGCAGTAGGAGCTTCTGCGGGTTGGGCAACTGGCTCGGCTCTGGCCCAGTATCCAGCACGCCAACTGGGCGCGTTCGAGTTCACCCGCATCCAGCTGTTGACGTGTGGCGCATTGTTATGGTTTCTCTCCGCAGTTTTTGGCCTTTGGCCCAGCATCAACTGGGCGCATTGGCCAGAATTTGTCCTGTCCTCTTTGGTGGGAATCATCTTGGGCAATCTCGCCATGATCGAGTTGCTTCGTCAGGCAGGCCCTCGTCTGACCGAATTGCTCATGTGCCTGAAAGCTCCAATCGTCGCGGTGCTTGCCTTCATCTGGTTTGATGAGGTTTTGAACCCTGCTCAGGTGCTGGGTGGTGCGTTGGTGATTGTTGGGGTCATCTTGGCGATCGGACGGAGTCACGGCCGCGACGGACTTGCCCTTCGAGGCTTGAGGAGCTCGTTGTGGATCGCCTTTCTTGGGCTCTCTGCAGCCGCATTTCAGGGCGTTGGTTTTCTGGCTGTCAAACCGGCCCTTGAAGCAGGAGCTGAACCGCTTGCAATCGGTGCAATCCGTCTTTCGATGGCGGCTGCGATAATCTCCCTGATTGCACTTTGGCCGGCAACCCTGTTTCGCCCGCACTCTGGCACTACGCCTTACCTGCTCCTTCGAACGGTGCTTCCGGGCGTCATTGGCTATGGGCTTTCAACGTCACTGTTGCTTTATGCCTACGCCAATATGGAAGCAGGGCTGGCCATGGTCTTGGGCTCGCTATCGCCCATCCTTATCATTCCGGTTCTGTGGCTACGTGATGGACAACTGCCGAATACCAACGGGGTGACCGGAGCTGGGCTGGCCATCTGCGGGATTGCCTTGATCGCGTTACAATGAAACACAAACGAAAAAAGGCCGGGCGCAAGGCCCGACCTTCTTAATCTCAGTTGGCTTTACGCCAAATACTCAGACAGCAGCAAGGCCGTCGGCAGCGGACTTGCCAGAGCGGCGGTCCTGAACAACTTCAAAGCTGACCTTCTGGCCTTCGGAGAGAGTTGTCATGCCAGCGCGCTCAACAGCGGAGATGTGAACGAATACGTCTTGAGAACCATCTTCCGGCTGAATGAAGCCATAGCCTTTGGTGGTGTTGAAGAATTTTACTGTGCCGATAGCCATAACGGTATCCTTTCAATCGGTCATAGTTGAAAGCCACAAGACCGATTGGTTTTGCAGCAGATTAGTCGACGTTGAAGGGAAGATCGTTCAGGCCGCAGGAAATCTGCGCAGTCACAAAGTTCGTCAAACAAAATCGATGATGCCAAACTACGCCGATTCACGTATCAGCGCAAGGGAATTCGGTCACGCAAACATGGGCTTGCGATTATTAACAAGGCCCTAAGCAGATTGCCGCGCGTGGGATGTGAGAGGCGCGAGGGGCTCAGATAAGCTGAGTTATCAGCTCATCCAGCGCAGTGTTTTTGCCTGAACCGGGTTTTCAAACGGCCGGTTTTCAGCCTGCGATTTGTCCCATTCCCGTTTTAACTGCATCCACCAGCGGCCTTGGGTATCAGCATCGTTGATCAGCATGAGCTTCGGATTGAACTCAAGGCCTTCGCGCTGCTGAATGACAACCTCGCGGTCTTGGTTCAAAAAGACATTCATAAGGTGTTTGACCAGTGGCTTGAGCGGCTTGACCCAGTCCATCGTTGTCCAGAACAGCTGCCGGACTTCTGTTTCATCCGGCGTTACCGGAGTAATCGTGGTCAAGCCGACCACAGAGTGCTTTGAGCCCTTGATATGTTCGATACGCAATCCCGGCAGGGCGTATCTGATTTCTGTTGTCACATCATCGCCCAGCACTTTGTAGGCAATATTTTGCGGTGGCAACGTGTGGCGTACCATGGCCCAGCCGAGGTCTGCCGGTTCGAACTGCTTTTCCTTCGCCCTGAGCTTCGTGGCATTTTTCTTGAACCACCAGGAGGTATGAACGAACGCTGCATGGGTAGGGTCCATAAGCCCAAGCGCAGCGTGGTCTACTGAGCAGACAAAGGGTTGCATGATGTCGACAGTGGGGGCGCTGTCGACAGCAAAGTCAGGCAGCATAGGCGGGTGCGGCTGGCGCCCATCTTCCGGTTTTTCACCATTGGCGGCAAAATAGACCCAGATCAGACCTTGTTGCTCAATTGCCGGGTAGGCACCGCAGGTGATCCTGGAATAGTCAATGGTCTGGTATTCATGCGTGGAGGGAATGTCGACACATGTGCCATCCGTGTCGAACTTCCAGCCATGATAGCAACATTGAACATGTTTGCCATCAAACCATCCGTGGCGAAGCGGGATGCCTCGGTGGGGACAAATATCGCGCAAGGCGAAAACCTTGCCGTTTTCATCGCGGCCCAAAAGCACCAGCTCGCCCATCAGCTTTTTGCCGGTCATGGCGCCTTTTTTGATCTCCCGGTCCGGGCAGGCCACATACCAGAGCCCGCGCAGAAGATCAGCTTGTAATTTGTCCACGATGAATACCCTTCAAACACACATCCGTTCTCTCGAATGCGGGCAAGATTTACCCGAGGTTCCAATGCGCCTCAAGTGGGGGAGTTACGGAGAAATGCGAAGGGGGTGTTAAGCGGTCAATTCCGCCAAATTGGAAAGCTGCGTGCCAGAGCCAGCATAAAGCGAACTGACGGAAGCGCGTTGTTGGCTGAACTCAAGGTCGCCAAAGTTGCCCTCGATGTTCGATGCGCTGGCGCGGCGAACGGATAGCCCTGTCTCACTGGAGTAAGAAACACGCTCATAGGAGACAAACTCGGCCGAAATGGTTTGATCGCCGATCTGCGCTTCTATTGTCGTGGTGGTTGTCGTTCCACTCTCGTAGGTCACATTCGGCTCGCCAGCCTCTTCAACCCCGAGAGCAGACTTCAGTTTCCCAGCCGTATTTTGATAATCCTCGACTGTGGCAAGGCCGGTCTTTTCTTCGTCTCCCTCTTCGCGGCCTTTCTCAACGGCCTCGCGGAGAGCGGCGATAACAACAGCGTCTTCTTCCGCCTTGTCAGCTGCTGATTCCAGCAAACTGACAGCTGGTGCTTTCGAGGAGCTCTCTTCTTCCGCTTGTTTCGAGTTGCCGAACTGCCCCTGACCAAATGACGCCGTGAAAACACTGGCGGATTGCGTGGTCGTCTCTATGGAAATTTGCATGACCCGGCGTTCCCGTTGAAAGGCTGAGAGCGAACTCTAACCACACCGTCAGTCAAAACTGTTAACAGGCCGTTAACCTTCTTTCAGCCAGCGGCAGAAAAACACCGATTCAGGAACCGGCCGCCCAGAACCATTGCGCGTTCATCGATAGAATGACCAAGGCCTTCTAAAAGATGCCCCTCTACAGCAACGCCGGCGTTGGAAAGGGCCTTAGCGCCCGCGTCCAAATGATAAGGAGGAACAACATCGTCTTCAGCGCCATGCACCATCAGAACCGGCGTAGTGGTGTTTACACCTTGAAGCTGGTCAGGAGCTGGCAAAAGGCCTGAATAGGCCAGTATGCCTTTTGGCGGTGCAGTGCGCCGCAAACCTGTATGCAAGGCCATCATGGCTCCTTGGCTGAAGCCGACCAGAGTCATGTCGTTGTCGGACAATCCATACCGCTGCAGTTCATTGTCCAAAAAGGTGTCGAGAAGTGCGCGGGCGGCCTCGGAGCCGAGACTGTATTCGTGCATGTCGCGCTCCTGAAGAGCAAACCACTGCCGCCCGCCAAGGACTTCAAAAGGCAGAGGTTCTGGCGCATTCGGAGCAACGAATACAGCATCAGGCAAGGTTTCGGACCACGCGCGTCCAAGATCAATCAGATCCTCGCCATCAGCTCCATAACCATGGAGGATGACAACCAATTGGCGCGGCGGATTTCCGGATTTCGGCGTAAAACGAGGGCCTGAAAGGTCCAAAGGGTGCATGTTTGAAGCAGAACCAATTCTGAAATGCGCAAAACAAAAGGGCGGTCAGACCGCCCTTGGGTTTTGGGATTTGATACGTGCGTTACAGGACCTTAAGGTCCTCCGCGACAGCTTGCCCGCGGCGGTATTCGAGATCAAATGCGACCAATTGGCCTTCAGTCAACGTCTCAATACCGGAACGCTTCAGCGCATTTTTATAGACGAGAACTTCTTTTCCGTCCTGCGGTTCGATGGAGCCGAGGCCCCGACCAACATCAAACCATTTTACGTTTCCATGTAACATGGTTGCTTCTTTCCAAATTTCTTGCAGCGTTCAAACACTCCGCTTCTAGTCGAAGAATGAAACGCCGAGATGACAGTAAATAAAACGAAGGCTGCCTATCAGGTGCTTCGTCACGCAAGACCAAGTGGAGGTCGCATAATTTACGTTGCGACAACCTTGGGTGCGTATGGTTAACAAATTGCTGCTTTTCAACGATTTATGCAAGTTTCGGCTAAATTCCGGCCCTCGCAGCAGCTACTTTGTGAAAATAAGATGTGTGTTCTTAAGTATTTTTTCAAGGGGCAATGAGTGTGCCCCCGATTGGACACACTCAAAACGTGATTAGCGAGACAGTTCCCCGCGGATCACATACCGCAGGATTTCAACCACCTGTTCTGAGGTTTCCGCGACTGCGAGAGCTGCGGCATCGACCTCTTTCAAGGGGTGGGTCAGGCTTTCGTCATGCAAGATGATGAGTGATTTGCCAAGCGCTGCCGCATACCCCGCATCAAAGGCCGCATTCCACTGCTTGTACTTGTCACCAAAGCGCACCACGACAATGTCGGATTGCTCGATCAAGGTACGGGTGCGGATAGCATTCATCTTCGCGCCCTTGTTGTCGTACCAAAATTTCTTTTCCTCGCCCCCAAGGATCACGGCACCGCAATCATCGCTGGCGTCGTGGTCAGTGACCGGAGCTGCAAAGGAAATCGGCAGATCAAGCTTTTCACACCCCTCAGTGATGCGTTCTCGCCAATCAGTATGAATTTCACCAGACAGGTAGACGTGCCAGTCTTGCATGGAAGGCTCCTTGAGTGTCGTTGGTCGGTAGCGATTGCCAAGCTCTAACCAGGTTTGACATCACTCTGATAAAGGGCGGGCAGGGCTACGCGATAGCTGGGATACTGAAACTGGTAGCCAAGTTCGGATTTCACGCGCGCATTGGAAACACGTTTGTTCTCGCCGTAAAACGACCGCGCCATCGGTGAAAGGTCAGCCGTTTCAAATGGAACTTCTGGGGGCGGCTCAATGCCAAGCAACTCCGCAGCATAGGTGACAACATCTTGCGGAGAAGCTGGTTCATCATCCGTTACGTTGTAAATCCGGGTGCGTGGGTTCGCCATGGCGGCTTTTACAGCCCCTGCAATGTCGGCGACATGAATCCGATTGAACACCTGCCCCGGTTTGATCAAACGCCGGGCGCGTCCCTTCTTGAAGTTCTGAAAGGTGTTGCGGCCGGGGCCGTAAATGCCGGACAGGCGGAAGATTTGAACGGGTGTGCCCGTCTCTTCCGCAAACGCCAACCAAGAATTCTCTGCATCCACGCGTTGGATGGAACGCTCGGAAACTGGCTTGCACACTGTGTCTTCGTCTACCCACGCACCATCGTGGTTGCCATAAACGCCTACAGTTGAAAGGTAGCCCAGCCATTTTGGTTTGGCGGTCTGCAGGGCACTGCGACAGGCATTGAGCACTGGATCGCCGGATGCATTCGGGGCAATCGAAACAAGAACGTGAGTGGCCTGTTCAAGCGCTGACAACAGCTCGTCTGAGGCGGTTTCGCCATCGAACAGAATTGGTGAGATGTTGGCTTCTGCCAGTTGAGCGGCTTTTCCCTCGGATCGCGTTGTTCCGCCGATCCAGTCAAACTGATCCCTTATATTTTCGATGATGGCGCGTGAGGAGAAGCCAACGCCAAATACAAAGAGGCGATCCGTCATGGGGTCAAAGCTCCAGGTGGTTTCGGCGAATTTCGTAAAGGGTGATGCCAGTGGCCACAGCAAGGTTGAGACTGTCTGCCTGTCCGACTTGCGGGATGCGGATCAGTGTCTTGCAAACTCGGGTCATTGAAGCGTCTAAGCCTTGTTGCTCGTTGCCCATCAACAAAAGCACGGGTTCCGCGTAATCGGCGGTTCGATAATCGACGGAGCCTTCCAGATGAGTTCCAACGACCGGTCCGGGCCACTTCTTGGCAAAGTCCAAAAAGGCGTCCTTGGCGGTCTTGATGATCGGAACATGGAAAAGCGAGCCCATCGTGGCACGAACGGTTTCAACCGCAAACGGGTCGGTACAGTCTCCAACCAAAACAACACCGCTGGCTCCCACCGCATCAATTGTGCGAATGACAGTTCCAAGGTTGCCGGGATCGCGCACGCGGTCCAGGGCGACCCAGGTTGCGGCCGAGTTCGGATCAATGTTGGAAAGACTGACCGTCTTTTGCTCATAGACCCCGACAACCATTTGAGGGTTGTCCTTGCGGGTCATGGCCGAAAGAATGGCAGTGTTCACTTCCAGAATGAGCGCGCCACGTGCCTTGGCGCTGGCGGCGGCCTGTTGAGCAATCGGGTTCTCTCTGGCCTCAGGGCCAAGTGCGAGATAGCGGACATCCCACCCGGCTTCCAAGGCGTCAGTGGCCAGTTTCAGCCCTTCGGCCACAAACAGCCCGGACTGGGTGCGGTGCTTGCGCTGGGCAATCAGCCCCTTGATCTCTTTGACAATCGGGTTGGCGTGACTGGTGATTTGTTTCACCGCGCCGACGCGGGGCGCTTTGCCGGACGTATTCATCGACTGCTCCAGCGCGAAAACAACGATGTTGAGAGCGCGCGCTGGCCAACATCTTCTCGGATGACCAATTCTCCTGATTCCAGCCGTCCACCTTGGTGCGACAATGTCTCAGCCATCAGTTCGTGCATGGCGAGGAAACTGGAGCGGATGGCATAGGCCGTCAAGATCATGAACAATGCATCCTTGGCCAAAAGCTTCTGCAAATCGCTCAACATGCCCGGCAGGGACTCATAGATGTCCCACACCTCCCCCTTGGGGCCGCGGCCATATTTGGGTGGGTCCAGAATGATGCCATCATAGGTGCTTCCGCGTCGAACTTCGCGCGCAACGAATTTGGATGCATCTTCGCATATCCACCTGATCGGCAGGTCGTCGAGGCCGGAGAGGGTCTGATTTTCCCGCGCATAGGTTATCGCTTTTTTGGACGCATCAATATGCGTAACCTGAGCGCCTTCGCTTGCGGGAAGCAGAGAGGCAAGACCGGTATAGCCGAAGAGGTTTAGGATTTTGATAGGCTTGTCTGGCGCACGTTTTCGCTCTGCACGGATCTTGCCATTTACCCAGTTCCAGTGGGCAGCTTGCTCTGGAAAAACGCCGACATGGCGAAAAGACATGAATCGCCCGTGATAACGCGCCGGGCCATAGGCCATTTCCCATGTCTCCGGAACATTGCCGGAAAACTTCCAGCGACCGGGGCCTTCTTCGTCCGTGTCTCCGGAAAAGACAGCATCCGCCCGCTCCCATTGCGCAGGTTTCAGACGGCGGGATCCCATGGCCTGTGGCTCAGGGCGGACAATGGTAAAGCGTCCGTAGCGTTCCAGTTTTTGCCCTTCACCCATGTCGAGCAGTTTGTAATCCTTCCATCCCGTTGTTTCAAGAATGAGAGGATAGCCTGCGACCGGTGCAGATCCATGTGCGGCGAAATGTGATGCGGATGGTGTCTCGGACAAAGCGCTACCTGAAGCCAGAACAGTCAAAAGATGACTGAGGCCCTAAGGGAACAGCGGGTCTGGGTCAATCGCCTTTTTTGCTAGCGCCGGACACGAAGTCGAGCCGGAAATCAGGCAATTTCGGTCAAACGTGCTGGCCACCATTGATGTGGATTTCACCGCCCGTGACATAGGAGGACGGCGAGGTGCAGAGAAAGTGAATTGTCTCAGCCACCTCATTCGGCATGCCCAAACGGCGCATCGGGATGGTTTCGACAAGCTTCTCGGTACCCGGCGACAAAATGGATGTGTCGATTTCACCCGGTGCAATCGCGTTGACCCGCACACCATGAGGGCCAAAATCTGCGGCCATTTCACGTGTCAAAGAGGCGAGAGCGGCTTTGGAGGTCGCATAGGCCGTGCCGGCAAAGGGGTGGACACGACTTCCGGCAATGGATGTCACATTGACGATGGAACCTTCTGCTGCCTTCAGCTCCTCAAATAGTCCGCGGCCGAGCATGATTGGCGCGAAGAAATTGACCTGAAAAACATGTCGCCATGTGTGCATGGGAGTGGACAATGAATCCAGCCGCGCGCCGCCGTCCCCCTTCGGGCTTATGCCGGCATTGTTGACCAAGGCGTTCAAACGAGAACCATGAGGCTGTAGCCGTTTGCGGATTTCCTGCACTGCGTAACCGAGGTTTTCCGGGTCCGACAAATCCACCTGAATGTGATCTTCCGGCCCCATCGGCCACGGACATTTGTCTGAAAATGCATGACGGGAACAGGTGATCACACGCCAACCGGCTGCGGAAAACCGCTTCACGGTTGCATGGCCGATGCCTCGGCTTGCGCCTGTGAGAACAAGGGTTTGCCGGTCATCATTGGGAGTTTGGGCCTGCATGGGAAACCTCGAGTGGGTAAAGCGGCGAAGTTGAAAAAAGTTGACTTTTACATGTTAGTTTAGTTTATGCGCCAGACTTCTTCTATGCGAAAAACGCGAAACGCGGGATATTTAATTCGGACGGTTGGATGCTTGTTTGCTCCTGTAATGTGTTAACCGACGATCAATTGCGCAAGGCGGCTGAGGAAATGCGGCAAGACCCGAACGGGAAAATGCCGACCCCCGGTTCCGTCTTCCGACATTTGGGGTGCCGTCCCCGTTGTGGCGGCTGCTTTCCAAATGTTATTAAAGTCATTCACGAGGAAGCTCCAGCAAGCTCAGAGCGGTCTGTTTCAGCTGCAAAGACCAGCTCGACAGCAGTCCCAACCGACACATCGAATGATAAAACGAAGGAATTGACCCATGAAGGGTGACACGCGCGTTATTGAGTATCTCAACAAGGCTCTGCGTCATGAGCTGACGGCGGTCAACCAGTATTGGCTGCATGCCCGTCTTTTGGACGATTGGGGCTTCGGCAAGCTCGCTGCAAAAGAACTTGCAGAAGCTGAGGAAGAGCGTGCACACGCTCAAGACCTGATGGACAGGATCTTGTTCCTTGAGGGGCTGCCAAATCTTCAGGTGCTAGATCCGCTGCGCATCGGGCATTCGGTCAAGGAGTGCATTGAGAGCGACTTGGCTGCGGAATATGTTGCGCGGGCGCTCTATCACGAAGCACGGGAAGTATGCCGGGAAGCTGAGGATTATGTGTCCATGAAGTTGTTCGAGCAATTGCTTGCAGACGAAGAGGGGCATATCGATTTTCTGGAAACCCAACTTGGTCTCATCGAGCGCATCGGCATTAATGAGTATTCCTTCTTGCAGGCGAAATCTGCTGATCAGGCTGAATAAATCCAAAAGCTGATTTTATAGTTCGATCACGGAGCCGCCCGCGGCCTCTGCATCTTCCGCGTCATGTGTCACAAGCAAGACGGGCAGTTTGCGGTCACGGGTGGTGTCAAAAACAAGCTCTCTGACGTCCGCCCGCCGGGAACGGTCCAGGCTCGAAAACGGCTCGTCCAGCAAAAGGGCCTGCGGTTCGGCGAGGATCAATCGCATCAAGGCAACACGGGTCTGTTGCCCGCCTGACAGTGTTGCCGGATCGCGTCCCTCAAATCCTCCAAGGCCAACTTCTTCGAGAGCTGCAATGACGCGTTCCAACCGTTGCTGCCGACCTTTGATGGTGCGCGGCAAGGCAAACAGCAGGTTTTGTCCAACGGACATGTGAGGAAACAGAAGCGGGGATTGGAACATCAGCCCGACATTGCGCGTTTGGGCCGACTGCTCCGTGATGTTGACGCCATTGAGGGTCACGCGCCCGGTCGCCTCAAAGGCGGCGGGAAGAAACCCTGCAACCAAATTCAATAGTGTCGACTTGCCACTTCCGCTTTCGCCCATGACGGTAAGGACGTCGCCGGGGCGGATCAGATGATTTACAGCGACCAGACAACGACCCTTCAGGGAAAGGCTGACGTTATCAAATCTGAGACCTTTTTCAGATGTTTCCAGCACGTAGACCTCTAAGCCCGGTA
>NZ_GL476310.1:367653-493541 GCF_000148725.1 Roseibium sp. TrichSKD4
TGTAATGCGTCCGGCCCCGATCAGGGCGGTTGGTAGATATTGGCCAACCGAAACTGCGAATCCAATTGCCAGTGCGATTAACAGCGGGGTGAGCAACAGGGGCAGGCGAACGGACCAGAAGATCCGCCAATTGGAAACGCCAAGAGACGCTGCGACTTGCCCATATCTTGGGTCCAGATGATGCCATGGTCGGAGAAAGCTAGAAAGACATAAGGCAGCACGAAAACCAAGTGAGCCAGTGTGACGGCCAAGTACGTTCCACCAATGCCTAGCCATACGAACAGGACGTGGAGGCCGAATAGAAAACTGATTTGTGGAACGAGTAAAGGCACAAACAAAAGTCCCTTTACCGCCTTGCCTGTTGACCTTCGGCATCTGGTTTGGGCCTCCAGAAGCCAGAGCACCAGGGCAAGACAAGGAAGACTTGCGCCTAAGCCGACGGCTGCCGTTATCCATATGGTCATTGCGTTGTCTTCAATCGCCATACGCCAGTGAAAAAGTGTGAAAGTGTTGGGCAATGTGTCCGGGAACCACCAACCTCGGGCAACGGACCAGATCGCAAGGACCGTAAATCCGAACAAAAGTGCCACAAGAATGGTACCGATGAAGCCAAGGGTGAGCCAGCGCAAGCTGAAGTCCTGAACGGCCCTGTCACCGGTTGTAACCTGCCACCGATAGACCAAGCGCATGACGGTTTCAGCGCAGACCCAAAACAGCATGGCACTTGCTGTTACCACCACTTGCAAAAGTGCGGCTGCCGAAGCTTGCAGCCACATGGCGGGCGCAGGCTCAAAGAACCACTCCAGGATACGTGGTGCCAAGGGGGCAGGCGTTGTCGGCCCGAGGATGATAGCGACGTCCACAACGGAAGTTGAATAGGCAAGAACGGCAAATACAGGCAGGCGAATTTGAGGATAGAGCTGGGGAATAATGACGGCGAAAAAGCCCCTGATTGATCCATATCCAAGGTTGGCGGCAACGCGGGTCATCTCTCGCGCTTTGGTTTGCGGCATGGCTGCAAGGACCACGAGAAGAAGAAACGGAACCTCTTTCGCGACCAACCCCAGAACCATGGCAAGGCCAAGTGGGTCGTTGAGAATGAGCAGATCTGGAGGGCGGTCGTAACCTGTAGCCCAAGGCGATATCAGCCGCATCAGGAACCCGGAGGGCGCAACCAGAAACGCCAATCCGAAGGCTGCAGCTGCGTGTGGAACAGCAAGGAGTGGAGAGAGGACCCGGCTGACGGTCTGAAAAAGGGAAGTCCCGTACCAACTTGCGGTAAAAAACAGAACCAGCAGCAGCGAAAGTGCGGTGGCTGCCAGTCCGGTCCCGAAGCTCAGAAGAATTGATGTGCTCATGCCTGGCGCAGCAAGCGCATCCTGAAACGGCTTGAACGAAAGGTCAGTATGTCCAAGGGCTGGCAGATACCCAAGAGCAGGAAACAGGGTGCCGGCCAGACCAACGACAACGGGGATGCCGACAAAAAAGGCAATCATTGTCGTTGGCCATAAAATCAGGCGGGATGTTTGGGAAGCAGCCACATTTCCCTCTGACGCATCAGTTGCCGCCGTAACGCTCAACCCAGGCCTTTTCCAATGCGGTTACCCAACTGGGATGCGGCTCTGGCAAGGTGTTGCCTAATTGCTCTGGCGTCAAAGTGGCAATGCCCAGATCGAGTCTGTCGAATGCGGCTCGGTCATCTGCATCAAGGGACTTTAAATTCAACACAGTCGGGTCGCCCCAGTATGTCGGATCTTGCTTGCGGGCTTGCGCTTCCGGAGAAAGCAGGAAATTGGCGAGCACCATGGCACCTTCTTTGGCAGAACTGTTGTAAGGGATGGCAAGAAAGTGGGTGTTGCCGATAGTGCCCCCGTCAAACACAAACGTCCGGATCGTGTTGGGCAGTTCGTTGTTGGCAATGGCTGCAGAGGCGTCGCTTGGATTGAAGGAAAAAGCCACATCCAACTCGCCATCGGCCAATAAAAGGCGCAGCTGTGCGGCGTTCTTCGGGAAAACCTCGCCGCCACGCCACAGGTTTTTGTGCAGCTCGTCGAGATATGCGAACAACGGGCGTGTTTCGGCTTCAAAGGTGTCCGCGTTGACCGGTTTGGACAATTTGTCCGGATCAACGATCAGATTGATCAGTGCTTGCTTGAGAAAAGTTGTTCCATAAAAGCTGGGCGGTTGTGGGTAGGTGAACCGGCCTGGTTGGCGCTCTGTCAGGGCAGCAAGAGCTTCAAGACTGCGCGGCGGTTCACTCAAAACGCGTGTGTCATACATAAAGACCAGCTGCGCCATGCCCCAGGGGCTTTCTTGCCCATCGGTTGGAACCGTGAAGTCATTGAGGACTGTCGGCTTGCCCTCCGCATCCACATATTTCCAGTTTGGGAGTGACTGTGCCCAACCGGGTGCTGACAGCAGCCCCTGTGATTTTAGGGTGGCGAAGTTCTCACCGTTGATCCACACCAGATCAACGCTGCCGCCTTTATCCCTACCTGCGGTTTTCTCGCCTACGACTTGACTGACCACAGCACCGGTCTCGCTGACTTTTACGTGTTCTACCGTCACGCCGTATCGCTGTTCTATTTCCTTCGCTGCCCAATCAATATAGGCGTTGATCCGCTGTTCTCCGCCCCATGCATGAAAATACACCGTTTGTCCGCGCGCGGCGTCCAGTGTGTCATCGGTCCAAGCGTCAGCATTTGCAGAGCCGAGGCTTGTTGCAAATGAAAAACAAAGTGCTGCTGATGCGAGCAAGGACTTGAGCGAAGTAGGTCTCATGAGGGCCTCGGTAAAGTGAAACACTGGAATCGTTAGGCGTCAGAACAACCGTAAGGTCAAGACAAGCCTTTGTGAATTATTGTCATCTTTGTCACGGTGACAGTTTGCATAGGGGGGCTGACCCTGGGGCCTTTTACCCTGTCAAACAGGCAGGATGTGAGTTTCCTTTAGCTCTTCCATGACTGGGTAGGTGTGTGTTTCTCGCACCCCGGGAAGCGTCAGAACTACGTCTGACAAAAATTTGCGGTATGTATCCATATCAGACACGCGCGCCTTGATCAGATAATCAAAGCCTCCTGCCACCATATGACATTCCAGAATGTCGCTTGAGCGCTCGATGGCACGTTTGAAGCCATCGAAGATCTCTGACGATGTTCTGTCCAGCTTGATCTCCACAAACACAAGCAATTCCCGCCCCACTTTTTCGGGGGAGAGCACAGCCGAGAAGTGTTGGATGTATCCTTCTCGGACAAGGCGTTTGAAACGCTCGCTGGTTGCATTGGCAGACAAGCCAATCTTGTCAGCAAGATCGGTGTTGCTGATCCGGCCATCCGCTTGAATGGCCTTGAGAATTTTGCGGTCTATGGCGTCAAGAGAGGTGGTGGACACGGAAATGGGCCTTTTGCACCGAAGGAATCCACCAAACATTGGCATAAATTTGGTGAAAAATCATCTTCAACTCAAGGCAAGATGCAAAATCTTTTGTGCCTGTTGGCCTCTTCCAGGGAGACGGGAATGCCCACTTCTGCAACTGCATATACCACAGCGCTTGATAAATCCACCCTGCCACCATTCCGCGCAGAATATGCGCTGGATGATACACAGCTTGTTCGAAAGCTTCTGGCGGAGGTCTCGTTAAGTGATGCGCAAGAAAGGCGGATCGACGAGCAGGCCTCCGGCTACATCCACGCCATGCGCAATGCACCGACAGGGCTTGGAGGTGTAGAAGACTTCATGCGGGAATTTGGTCTGACCACGCGAGAGGGTCTCGCGATGATGGTATTGGCCGAGGCTCTCTTGCGCGTTCCCGATGCCACGACTGCAGACAAGCTGATTGAAGACAAGTTGGCAGCAGCTCGTTTTGATGAGCCAAGCCAACCAAAGTCAGACACATGGCTGGTATCTGCATCGTCCTGGGCGCTGGGCATTACATCCCGCTTGCTTCACCCGGGTGATACGCCAACGTCCATTTTGTCATCCCTTGTGAAGCGTATGGGCATGCCTGCCGTAAGAACCGCGACCCGCAAGGCCATGCGTCTGCTCGGGCACCAGTTTGTATTGGGTGAAACCATCGGCAAGGCTCTGGACAGGGCAAAGGCGCAGGAAGCAAAAGGCTACCGCTATTCCTACGACATGCTGGGCGAAGGGGCCCGGACAATGGAAGACGCCGAGCGCTACTTCCAGTCGTATGCCAATGCCATTGAGGAAATAGGAAAGTCAGCCGGGACCAGAGAGCTGCCGGATCGCCCGGGCATTTCCGTCAAACTGTCAGCTTTGCATCCCCGCTATCAAGCCATGAACGGCGAACGTGTTCGGGGCGAAGTTGTTCCAAAACTGCTCAAACTTGTTGCGGCCGCTCGTAAGCATGAGTTGAATTTCACCGTTGATGCAGAAGAAGCGGACCGCCTCGAAATCTCACTCGATGTGATTGCAGCCGTATTGGCAGACCCTGTGACCGAAGGGTGGGATGGGTTCGGCCTTGCGGTGCAGGCCTATCAAAAACGCTCTATCCACGTCATAGACTGGCTGGTGGCGGCAGCGCGAAAACACGATCGCCGCTTGATGGTCCGCCTTGTGAAGGGCGCCTATTGGGACACGGAAATCAAACATGCACAGGAAATGGGAACGGAAGACTATCCGGTCTTTACCCGCAAGGCTGCAACCGACCTATCCTATCTGGCCTGTGCTCAACGCATGCTGGCGGCCCGTGATGTTCTTTATCCGCAATTTGCGACACACAATGCGCTGACGGTTGCCCAGATTGCCGAGCTGGCTGGTGACAAGAAAGGCTACGAGTTTCAGCGTTTGCATGGCATGGGCGAGAGCCTGTTCAAGGCAGTGAGTGAAACAGACAAATATCCTTGCCGGATTTATGCGCCGGTTGGCGGCCACAAGGATCTGCTCGCCTATCTGGTGCGCCGACTGTTGGAAAACGGTGCCAACTCCTCATTCGTGACAATCGTTGGGGACAGTTCGGTTCCTGTTGCACATTTGCTCAAACGTCCGGATGAAATCCTTAAAAATGGAGATCACTCTCGGAATAACTCGATCCCGTTGCCGCTGGACCTCTACGGGGAAAGCCGCAAAAACTCCAAGGGGTTGGAACTTGGGTGCGCGAAGGATCGCACCGAACTGGTGACCGCGATTGAGAATATCGAGTTTCCAGCTGTGGAGGCAAAGCCGCTTATTCCGGGAGCTAAAGCGTTCGGTGTCACCGAAGACGTTGTTTCCCCGGTCGACGGCAAAATCGTTGCCGGAAAGGTCACTCTGGCCTCTGTCCAGAATGTCGAAGACGCGATGACTGCCGGACGTGTCGGCTTTAAGAGCTGGTCACGGTGGCCCGTTGAAGACCGAGCAGCTGCCCTCGAAAAAATGGCTGATTTGATGGAGGCGGATTTCGATCGCCTGATGGCCATCTTGTGCGTTGAAGGCGGCAAGACCCTGACCGACGGAATCGCTGAAATCCGAGAGGCGGTCGATTTCTGCCGGTATTACGCGGCAGAGGCAAAGTCCTTGTTCGGGGCGGGGCGGTTGCTGCCGGGGCCAACAGGAGAAGAGGACCGGTATCGTTTCCGAGGCCGTGGCGTATTCGTCTGCATTTCACCTTGGAACTTCCCGTTGGCGATTTTCCTCGGCCAAGTGTCCGCGGCTTTGGTGGCGGGAAATGCCGTCATCGCAAAACCGGCAAAACAAACGCCTTTGATTGCTCATGAGGCGGTGCGGATGATGCATAAGGCCGGTGTGCCGGAGGATGCGCTTTTGTATGTACCGGGCGATGGTGAAATCGGTGCGGCGCTGACCAGCCATCCAAAGGTAGCCGGTGTGGCCTTTACAGGTTCCACGGAAACAGCCTGGGCGATCAACCGCACATTGGCTGCAAAGAACGGACCGATTGTCCCGCTGATCGCCGAGACCGGTGGACTAAACGCCATGTTGGTTGATGCAACGGCCTTGCCGGAACAGGTGTGTGATGATGTGGTCAACTCAGCCTTCCAGTCCGCAGGTCAACGCTGTTCCGCACTTCGGTTGTTGTTCCTGCAGGACGATATTGCAGACGCGCAGTTGAAGATGCTGGAAGGGGCCGCCAAGGAACTCAGCCTTGGTGACCCGAAAAAGCCGTCAACCGATATCGGACCGGTGATCGATACTGAGGCCCGTGATGGCATTTTGGCACATGTCGAAAAGATGAGATCCTCTCAAAAGGTCCGGTACGTAGGTGAAACGCCACAGGGCGAATATGCAAACGGCACATGGGTTGCGCCGCATATCATCGAGCTGGATCGACCAGAAGCGCTGGAGCGGGAAATCTTTGGCCCGATCCTTCACGTCGTTCGCTACAAGGCGCAGGAGCTCGACAAGGTGCTCGATGCTATTGAAGAGACTGGTTATGGCCTGACCCTTGGTGTTCACAGTCGGATTGACGCGCTGGTTGAGAAAGTCGTCGACCGTTTGGCGGTGGGTAATGTCTATGTGAACCGCAATACGATTGGCGCCGTTGTCGGCACGCAGCCCTTCGGCGGATCGGGCCTGTCCGGCACAGGACCGAAAGCAGGTGGCCCGAACTATCTCGTCCGTTTTGCTCTGGAACAGGTTGTCTCGATCAACACGGCTGCAGCTGGCGGAAACGCAAGCCTTGTCGCGGCGTCTGACGAGTAAATCTAATTTAAAAAACTCGCCCGGCGCTGCTGAGCTTGTGCCGGGTGGGAACCTAAGTTTTGGTTTAGTCTGATCGTTCAAGCGGGGCGTTTTCATTCCCTGCTTCGCCGAATGTATAGGCAGCGGCAGCGTCTTCTGCTGCTTTCATCAACAAGGTCTGCGAGACTGTTTCGCTGGTCCCAGGTGCAAGACGGGCGGCATTGTAGAAGTCGTATTTCAATTGCTCTGGTTCGCCAAAAGGAATGTACCCGGTCTTGCGCCGCCAAGTAGCGCTTTTGCGAAGGGATGGCGTGCTGTCGCGCAGTCTTTTCTGGAATTCCCGGTAGTCGGCTTCTGACAAGGCAAAAGGACCTCGCTCGATGCGCCCTTGATCGATGATCTCGGCAACAATCGGAGCGACGGCTGTAAGGCCGAGGTCTGCTATGATATTGAGCCAACTGATCCAAACCGGATCTTCTGGAGAGGTCGTCATCTGATCAGGCAACGCCTTGAGCGTCTTCGCAGCGGCTGATCGAGGCACAGTTCCATTGAGGACAAAATAAGCCCAAGCCTTGAAGAAGGCGTCTCGGATCAGCCAGTCAGCTGGGGCTGAAGCCGCAAACTGCCAAATCACGTCGGGATCATTGGCCCCAAGAGCCATCAGCATGCGGGGCAGGGTTTCGCCGATAGCGGCATCTCCCATCATCCGGTCGGCTTCCTCCCGGTGGTTTTCAAGCAAATGAATCAGGTCAGGGAGGGACGCATGGGCCTTCTGCGCGGCCAGCACATGCAAACCATAAAAAAGGGCCCGCTCTTCTTCCTCAGACAGCCGTGATCCAGAGCTTATCCGTTTGAGAAACGGGAGGAAGATCGCAGCTGTGCGAGCGGGATCATCCAGACATGCAGACAGTGCGTCCCATGGCAATCTGTTGCGGCCAGCCAGCTCGGATATGATGTGCGTGCGATCCATGCGCTAACACTAACCTATAATTGCGGTGACAACCAAGAGTACTGCCTGCGGGTTTCACGTTCGGTTGGAGGTTTTTGTTCGCCGCGTGGCTGCCGCTGTGGTGGGATCATCCGGCCAAGGGTGTTTCGGATATCGACCTCGCATATCCGCTTTTACATCCGCCCAGGACCCTGACCAAAAGCCCGGCAAATCCTTGGTGATCTGGATCGGGCGCTGGGCTGGGGAAAGCAGTTCAAGAGCGAGAGGCAGGCGTCCGCCGCACACACTTGGATGCGTGGTCAGGCCAAAAAGTTCTTGAACGCGAACCGATAAGGTCGGACCGATTTCACGATCATAATCAATTGGAAGACGCGAACCGGTTGGGGCGGTGAAGTGTGAGGGAGCAGCCTCTTCAATGCGTGTAGAAACATCATGCGGGATAAGCACCGCCAGCGCATTTCCAAGCACTTCAGTTGTTATGTCTCCATAACTGCTCGTCCCGGGGAGGAAGGGGATGAGCCAGTCCTCGAGCGTCTCTTGCAAATGTGCATCAGAAAGGTCTGGCATGTCCGGCTCGCCAGACCGCTGGACAAAGGCGACCCGGCCTCGAAGGCGAAGCTGGTCAGCGCTCCATGGCAGCCGATCAACTCCCTTGCGCCGGACTTCACCAATCAGCGCAGTCGTGATTACTTCAGGGGATGGGTTGGAGATAATCCGGCTGTCGAGCACCACACGCCCAAATTTCCGAAGTCGGCGCGCTTTCAGCTTTCCGTTCGGTTCGAGCGAGACTTCCTCAACTTCGGCAATGTGGTCTGCAAAGAGGTCTTCAATGTCAGCCTGTGTCAGTGGCGCGGCAAGTGCGACCCGTCCATTCGCGGCTTTTCCCTGAATATCGGCGATTGTCAGAAAGCGTTCGGCACTTAGTGGATGGCTGTCGTCCAGTTCAGCGCCCCGGCCATTGGCGAGCCGATATCGCCCCGCCTTTCCGCGCGCTTCGGCCACCCGGTCAGGGTAAGCCAAGGCGAGCAGGGCTCCGGACGTCTCTGGACGAATGTCTCGCTTCTTTCCGACTGCAAGCGATAACCAGCGTTCGGCAAGCTTTCGCGCATCCCGCGCTCGTGGGCTTCCATCGCTAACCAGTCGCGTGAGGCGAACCCTCAAGTCTGTATCCCGCCCTCCTAAGCCGGGCTCAGAGACGACAGCCCCAATAAGTGCGGCTGTCCAGCCTTCGCCTTGGTCTGAAGCTTTCAAAATCATATGAGCGAGTCGAGGGTGAAGAGGGAGGCGGGCAAGGTCTCGGCCCTGTTTGGTTATTCGGCCATTGTCGTCCAAAGCATCCAGCGATTTCAGCAATGACACAGCCTCGGCCCAAGCCGGTGCAGGCGGTGGATCGGGAAATGTAAGCTGGGACGGATCAAGGGTTCCCCAACTTGCAAGGTCCAGAACCAGCGAGCACAAATCCGCTTCCAGAATTTCTGGTGCCTCATTGGCAGGGAGCGAACTTGTTTGCACTTCGTCCCAAAGTCGATAACACACGCCGGGTTCGATTCGACCAGCTCGCCCACGCCGCTGGTCTGCCGAGGCTTTGGATACTCGAACAGTTTCAAGCCGGGTTAGCCCGGTCTGCGGCTCAAAGCGGGGAACGCGTGCAAGCCCGCTGTCAATGACGACACGAATGCCCTCAATTGTCAGAGAGGTTTGCGCAATGGCGCTGGCCAAAACCACTTTGCGCTCGCCTTCGCCTACCGGTTTGATCGCCTTGTCCTGCTGCTTTGGATCAAGCGCGCCATAAAGAGGCGCAAGACCTGTCTTAGTGGGAAGTTTGCTTTTCAAAAGGTCAGCGGTTCGTAAGATCTCTTTTTGCCCAGGCAAAAAGACCAAAACGGAACCGGTCTCATCTGAAAGCGCTGTCAGTACGGCCCGTGCTGTTACGTCTTCGATCCGATCCTTTGGGCGGCGGCCAAGATAACGCGTGTCGACCGGAAAACTGCGCCCTTTGCTCTCAATGATGGGGGCCCCGCCGAGGGCTTCCGACACCTTCGCCGCATCAAGTGTTGCAGACATGGGAACAAGGCGCAGGTCATCACGAAGCGCTGCTTGGACATCAAGCGAAAGCGCGAGGCCGAGATCGCCGTCCAATGACCGTTCGTGGAATTCGTCAAACAGGACAGCGGCAACACCGGTGAGTTCCGGGTCATCCAGGATCATGCGGGTGAAGACACCCTCAGTGACGACCTCAATGCGCGTAACTGCTGAGACCTTGCTGTCCATGCGCACGCGATACCCAACCCGCTCTCCAACCTTTTCGCCAAGCTCTAAGGCCATTCGCCGGGCTGCTGCACGTGCGGCTAATCGGCGGGGTTCCAGCAAGATGATTTTGCCATCGCCGCGCCAGGAGGCATTCAACAGCGCTAGTGGAACACGTGTAGTCTTACCTGCGCCCGGCTCAGCCACCAGAACAACGTTGTTGTGCGTTTCAAGACTGGCCGTCAGTTCGTCAAGGACAGCATCAATGGGAAGTGGGAACGGAAAAGCCGGGTGCGATGCCATGGGTTTAACCGGCCAGAGCTGTCCCTTCACGCCCTTGCGATACCCAGGATCGATCGGCAATATCGACGGCAAACCGGTCCGGGTGATGGGCGAAGGCAGAAAGCCCCTTAAGAGCTGGATTAGGGTGGCGGACGATGAAGGTTGGGATGGACTTCATCAGGTTTTCGTGTGGGGCCTTGGCTTCAAAAGCAGCGCGAAAATGGCCGTCCATCAAGAAGGCATCGATCCGGGGTGTGACACCGCCGGTCAGGTAGACGCCACCACGTGCAAGCAGGCTGAGTGCAAAATCACCTGCAACACGGCCAAGCGCCCGCGCAAAGACATGAAGGGTTTCCACAGCAATGGGATCATTGCTCGCCGCTGCGCCCGTTACATCCGCAGCGGTTTGAAACGTCGGCTCACTGCCACGGCTCTTCGCAACCGCTGCCGCAAGACGGGGCAGTCCACTGCCGCTCAAAATATTCTCTGCTCCAATTCGCCCGCCCAGCCGTTCAATATGTGGCCAGATGGCTTCGTCATCCGCGCTGACAGGCCCGATCTCCACATGCCCCCCTTCACCGGGGACCGGGATCCAGGTATTGGCTGCATTGATCATTGCAGCTGCGCCCAATCCGGTTCCTGGACCAAGCACAAACTTGCTGGAGGCGGGACGCACGGCGCCACCGCCGATTTGTTCGATCTCGTCCCCAGAAAGCTCCGGGAGCGCGAGCGCTTGTGCCTCAAAATCGTTGATAATAACGACCTGATCGAGCTTCAGCTCTGCAAGCACTTTTCTCGGTTCGATAATCCACGGAGCATTGGTCAACGGGATGACGTCACTGGTGACAGGGCCTGCAACAGCAGCAATCAGTGTTTTTGGCTCTGGGCCTTCAACGCCAGCAAGACTATCCTTTGCGGCTTCGATCAAACCGGTGTGGTTGCCAGTTCCCTGCGAGGGACAATGCACCGTGTCGGACACTGGACCATCAATCCGAGCGAAACGCGCATTGGTTCCACCGATGTCAGCGACAAGGACAGGGTACTCGAACCGATTGGCGGCGGATGAGACGAGAGAGTCAGGCACTTGTTACTTCCGGAATGTCAGACGTGGTCTTGAGCCCGGCGAGCCGAGCCGAGCGCAGCAATATTTCCGCTGTGGCAAGATTAAGTGCCATCGGGATATCATACACAACGGCGAGACGCATCAGGGCTTTGACATCAACATCGTGTGGCATCGGGCTAAGCGGATCGACAAAAAAGATCAGCGCGCTCATCTTCCGATCACACATCATCGCGCCAATCTGCTGGTCGCCGCCAAGCGGGCCACTTTTCAGACGGGTGATGGCAAGAGACGGACAGGCCTCCAATATGCGCCCACCGGTCGTGCCAGTTGCAACCAGACTGAAATCTTTGAGTTTCGCCTCATGACGTTCAACGAAGGAAACCATCATCTCCTTTTTCGCGTCATGGGCAACAAGGGCAAGTGTGAGGCGGTCGGTCATCAAACGGCATCCGCAATTGAGGCTTGACGTCACAGACTGACGCCGCGGTTGCGGGCAGATAAAACGCGATCCGATTTGAAGTCAATCAACAGAGCCGCTTATCAGCAACATATCGGCAGAGCGAGGCAAGAAACTCGCTCTGCTACGATGTGCCAGCCATTTTTCAGTCAAACATGTTGCAACGGATGGGTTCGCGCATCTTGACCTTATGAATGTGGCTTTGCGGGAAGGTCAAACCGGCAATCTCCATGACCAGCTTCATGCGGATGGCATCCGCAAACCCTTCCTTCGACCTCACTGGAATGGCAAATGAGCCGGGTCCGCCAATGACACAATCTTCGTAATAGTGGTCGAGATTGAGCATTGCCTGCCAGGTGTTGGTCTTGGCCTTCATCATGAGGGGCAGTCCATTGATCACGATGCCGGAGGTGAGCAAGTTGTCGCGGACCTCCGTGACAGAACCACCTTGATTGTTAGGACCGTCTCCGGAAATGTCTATGACCTGCCGAAGACCCATGTATTGGTTGTCCTGAACCATGGAAACAGACTTTTTCAGCGCGGAACTGATCGACGTGCGCTGAACTTGCCGGAGAGGGGCTTCTGCGATGATGCTTGCAAAAGATTCCGCGGATCGTTTGTCTTCAATAACGGTCCAATCGGCAACAATGAAGTGCTCTTCAACGCCGCCCCATTCCATGTAGGTGACGGCTATTCGGCCAATCGGCCCCATCTCAATGGCTTCAAGAAACTCTTTGGAAGTGAGGGCTGAGACATATCCCGCGCGCTGAACTTCCTGTTCCTCTGTGTCCATGGATTGTGAAATATCGACGGCCAAAACCAATTCCACGTCGACCTCGTTGGCCGGGTCATAGGAAAAGGCTGGCGCGGCAGCGCCGATGGGGTTGATGTTTGCGGCCTGTACAACGCTGGCTTGGATACTCAAACCGAAACTCAGACCGAACAGTGTTGTGCACAGTGTTTTGACTGCTCTGGTAGTGCCGAGACGCATTTTTTTCTCCTTCTAGGCCAGAAGGCCTGGTCAGAACGTCTCCCAAGCTGTTTTTTTATTATGTTAGACTCGAATTTATTATCTATTCGTTCCTCGTGAATTTAGACAACTACTCAATATTTACGTTTAGGATCTTACTCCAGTACATTGGGGCATCTTTAAATCATGCCTGATTCTTGAATCTACATCAAAATCAAAGTGCACGTAGTGCACACAATGTTGAAGGACGAAAAACGAGCGTTTGCCGTGAAAAAAGGTCTACCCCTCTTGACGATGCATATTCGAAGTGATCGAAATTAATGCTGAAATTGCATAGCCTTAGAGAATAGCAGTTTTAACTAGGTAGCCTAATTCTTCCGTGTTTGCCTTTTGAGTTCTTGACGTCTGTGCTCAGTTCGATAAAAAATGAAGAAAAAATCAGTGAGTGAATAAAATTTCACTTCCGGCGAAGTCGGGATGAGGGGCGCTTCAGTTTTGTACTGAAGGTCCGCGGCAAAGCTCATATTGGGCCATGCCGTATTGGGGAGCAGCAGAGCGTCATGCGTACGCGCGATGATGATTGGACCAAATATCTGGCTATTCGGGCGGCTTGGTTGTCGTTCGTCGGAGGGCGGACTCAAGGCGAAATTGCCGATCAGTTAGGCGTCTCCGCGGCCAAAGTTCATCGTTTGATTGCGCATGCCCAAAAAACTGGAATGGTGAAGTTCCGGATCGAAGGGCGGCCCCTTGAGTGTCTCGAGCTGGAGGATACTCTGACCCGTAACTTCGAGTTGGGCAGCTGCATTGTAGCGCCGGACTTGGGGGTGGCAGATCAGGAAACCTCTATCCGCGCAATTGCAGGCATTGCGGCTGAAGTTCTGACAAACTTTCTAACGTCCGAGGCGATTGGCCGTGTCGGGGTTGGTATGGGGCGAACTCTGAAAGCGGCTGTAGAAGAACTTCCAAAAATCTCGCGCCCGGAACTTGAAATTATCTCAATCAGTGGTTCTCTCACCCGGAACCTTGCAGCAAACCCTTATGACGTGGTTCAGAAGGTGCAGGAGCGTACCGGTGGGGTAGGCTATTACCTTCCAGTTCCCTATTTTGCTGAATCTCCGGCGGAAAAGTCTGTCTTTTTGGGGCAAAGCAGCGTGCAGGGTCTTCTGGATCGCGCGCGCGGCTCGGATCTCTTCGTGGTCGGCATTGGCTCGATTGAGAACGAAGGGCACCTGATTGAACGGGGCATTATCTCAAAGGATGAACAGGCCGATCTGATCAAGATCGGTGCAGTATCTGACCTGATGGGGCGCTTCCTCGACAAGAACGGGGTGCAGGCACCGGTTCAACTCGGTGACTGCGCGGTCGGGTTGCATTATGAAGATGTGCGCGGTGCGCGCATTCTCGCGTTGGCCGGCGGTGCAAGCAAAGCCAGCGCAACATTGGCCGCGCTCAGGACCGGGGTGATCACCGACCTGATCGTAGATGAAAATTTGGCCAGAGCAGTCGCCAATGAGGCTGGTCTGCAAACTCAGTGTTCTGCGGCGCGCCAAAGAACAGCCTGAGGGGAAATCCGAAGCGGATCGGCATGTTGCCGGTCGTTCAATGGAGGACAAGAGAGTGAAAAAACTACTCATGATTGGGGCCGCAGCAGCAACCATGCTGATGTCGGCGGGTGCAATGGCAGAGGACATCAAACCGGCTCTGCTCTATGATCTGGGCGGCAAGTTCGACAAGTCGTTCAATGAGGCGGCTCACACCGGCGCTGAAAAATTCACCAGCGACACCGGCATTGCATATCGTGACTTTGAAATCCAGAACGACAGCCAGCGCGAACAGGCTCTGCGCAATTTTGCAAAGCGCGGCATGAGCCCGATCGTTGCGATCGGTTTCTCGCAGGCAAACGCTGTCGAGAAGGTTGCCAAGGAGTTTCCAGATCTGAAATTCGCAATTGTCGATATGGTCGTTGACCTGCCGAACGTGCGTTCAATCGTCTTCAAGGAACATGAAGGTTCCTACATCGTTGGCAAGCTGGCAGCGATGGCTTCTGAAACCGGTAAAGTTGGTTTCGTGGGCGGTATGGACATTCCGCTGATTCGCAGATTCGCCTGTGGCTACAAGCAAGGTGCTTTGGCTGCAAACGAAAAAGTGGAAGTCTTTGAAAACATGACCGGCACCACAGGCGCTGCCTGGAACGACCCGGTTAAGGGCGGCGAGCTGGCCAAGTCCCAGTTCGATCGCGGTGCGGATGTTGTCTACCATGCTGCTGGCGGCACAGGCATCGGCGTTCTTCAGGCTGCTGCGGACGCTGACAAGCTCGGCATTGGTGTCGATTCCAACCAGAATGGCCTGCATCCGGGCAAGGTTCTGACCTCCATGCTGAAGCGCGTTGATGTTGCTGTTTACCAAGCCTTTGAAGACGCCAAGAATGACAACTGGAGCTCAGGCTTCTCCGTTCTTGGTCTTGCTGAAGGTGGCGTTGACTGGGCTCTGGATGACAACAACAAAGAGCTGATTACGGCTGGCATGCAAAAGGCTGTCGAAACAGCAACCGCAGACATCGTATCCGGCAAGGTGGTCGTTCATGACTACATGTCCGACGAAAGCTGCCCGTTCTAATCATATTCAAACCTGAAATTGGCGCCCCCGTTGCGATGGGGGCGCCGCCATTCGAAATTGAATTCCTTGCAAACTGTCGGATGGGGGACACCATGAAACGATGGATGATAGCGCCAGCCTTTGCGCTGCTGGTTATACAGGCGGCGGGGCTAAGTGCTGCGGCGGCACCGGCGATTGTCTATTCCGTCGGTGGAAAGTTTGATGGGTCTTTTAACGAAAGCGCATATGCTGGTGTAACTCGTTACAAAGAGGAAACCGGCAAGACAGTCCGAGAGTTTGAAATCGAACGCGCCGCGCAAAGCCTTCAGGCACTGAGAAACTTCGCTACGCGAAATCACGCTCCTATTGTCGCCATCGGCTTTAATCAGGCGTCAGCGGTTGGTGAAGCTGCAAAGGCGTTTCCGGATAAATCCTTTGCCATTATCGATATGGTGGTCGATGCGCCAAACGTCGCCTCCTACGTCTTCAAAGAACATGAAGGTGCCTATATCGCCGGAGTACTGGCGGCCAAAGCGAGTGAAAGCGGCGTCATCGGATTTGTCGGCGGCATGGATATCCCGATCATCCGACGGTTCCTGTGCGGTTATCAGGAAGGGGCGCTCGCGACCAATCCGGACATCAAAGTGCTTTACAATATGGCGGGCGACACGCCTGCCGCCTTTGCTGATCCGGTGCGCGGAGCCGAACTTGCGCGCGGTCAAATTGATGCTGGTGCCGATGTGATCATTCAGGCTGCAGGGGGAACGGGCATTGGAGTCCTGCAAGCGGCTGCAGATGCAGATGTTTTGGGGATAGGCACAGACTCCAACCAGAATGGCATGCATCCCGGAAAAGTTCTGACCTCCATTCGCAAACGGGTGGACAACGCTGTCTACGACAGCTTTACCGCTGCGGCCAATGGATCATTTGAACCGGGCGTGCGCGTTCTCGGTTTGGCTGAGGGCGGTATGGATTGGGTGTTGGATGATCATAATCGAGCGCTCATCTCCGATGATATGAAGTCTGCTGCCGCCAGCGCGGTCTCAGCTATCTCCGATGGTTCTCTGAAAGTGCATGACGTCCTGACAGACGGTCCGTGCCCGCATTCCTAAATCCGGTTTTCTTCGTAAAGGCGTGGTGCTGAAGTCATGAACAAGCCGAATATGTCCCAAGGGTTGGATACGTCCACCCAGCCAGCCATTGAGCTGCGCAAGATCAACAAGAGTTTCGGCCCCGTCCACGCCAACAAGGACATTGATCTCTTGGTCAAAAAGGGGTCAATCCACGGAATTATCGGCGAAAATGGTGCTGGCAAGTCGACATTGATGTCGATCCTCTACGGCTTCTATACGGCCGACGATGGTGATATTCTCGTTGATGGGAAGACTGTCACGATCCCGGACTCCAAAACGGCGATTTCTCTTGGAATTGGCATGGTCCACCAGCATTTTATGTTGGTCGACAATTTCTCGGTTCTGGAAAATGTGGTGCTCGGCGCTGAAGGTGGGGCTAGCCTGTCGGGCGGATTAGGTCGGGCGAAATCAGAACTCCAGCGTCTTGAAGACGAATACGAACTGAAAGTGGATCCGGATGCTCTGATCGAGGATTTGCCGGTCGGTCTTCAGCAGAGGGTCGAAATTCTGAAGGCGCTATTCCGGGGGGCAGAAATCCTCATTCTGGATGAGCCGACAGGTGTGTTGACTCCGTCGGAAGCGGACCATCTTTTCAAAATTCTCGATGTCCTGAAAAATCAGGGCAAGACCATCCTGCTCATCACACACAAACTGCGCGAAATCATGGCCATCACCGACACTGTCTCGGTGATGCGGCGTGGTGAAATGGTCGCCACCCGCAAAACGTCTGAAACAAGCATGTCTGAACTCGCCGAGCTGATGGTTGGGCGAAGCGTTCTGTTGAATGTCGATAAAAAACCGGCGGAGCCAAAAGAGCGCGTTCTGGAAGTGAATAATCTGAGCGTGGTCGACAGCCGGGGCGTGAAGGTCGTCAAGGACGTGTCCTTCAATGTTCGAGCGGGTGAAATTGTCGGCATTGCAGGTGTATCTGGAAACGGGCAGTCGGAACTTCTTGAGACAATTGCCGGCATTCGCCGCGCCGATCAGGGCACGCTCTGGATTGACGGTGATGAGATCGACCTGCGGGCCAAGCCGCTTGACCCAGCGGAAATGCGCGAAAAGAGCCTGGGGCATGTGCCGGAAGACCGCCACCGGATGGGGCTGGTGACCAAGTTTGCCGAGTATGAGAACTCCATCCTTGGCTATCACACGGACGCGATTTACTCCAAGGGCCCATTGCTGGATATCGCAAAGATCAAGCAGCTTGCGGAGGTCGAGATTGAAAAATACGATATTCGCCCCCCAAGTCCTCTTTTGAAAACCGCCAATTTTTCCGGCGGAAACCAGCAGAAAATCGTTCTTGCGCGAGAAATCGAGCGCGACCCAACCGTTCTTCTGGTCGGGCAGCCAACCCGGGGTGTGGACATTGGAGCCATCGAATTCATTCACAAGCGGATTGTTGAACTTCGTGATGCTGGCAAGGGCATTTTGCTTGTGTCGGTCGAGCTCGACGAAATCCGCTCTCTGGCGGACAGGATCCTTGTCATGTTCGATGGAAAGATTGTTGGTGAACGCACACCAGATGCGGACGAAGGCGAACTTGGTCTGCTGATGGCCGGTGTTGAGGGAGAAGCGAAATGAGTGCCGGACAACTCCCGCGCTGGGTCGACTATGGCCTGATCCCGGTTCTGAACTTGGCCGCCGCCTTTCTCGTTTCCGGTCTTGTTGTGATCCTGATCGGTGAAAACCCGATTGACGCGGTAAAAATCCTGCTCTGGGGATCGCTCGGTTATGGGGAAGGGGTCGGCTTTACCCTGTTCTTTGCCACCAACTTTATCTTCACCGGGCTGGCCGTTGCTGTCGCTTTCCATGCGGGCATGTTCAACATTGGCGGTGAAGGACAAGCCTATCTCGGTGGATTGGGTGTTGCGATGGCCTGTCTGGCCATGGACCAATATGTTCCATGGTGGGTGACGCTCCCTTTTGCGGTACTCGGGTCCGCACTTATGGGGGCGGCCTGGGCCTTTATTCCAGCCTGGCTTCAGGCCAGGCGCGGCAGCCATGTCGTGATCACAACGATCATGTTCAATTTCATCGCAGCGTCGCTGATGGTCTATCTTCTGAACAACGTCTTGAAGAAAGCCGGATCGATGCAGTCCGAAACCCGGACCTTTGAAGATGGCGGACGCCTGCCATTCCTCAATGACATCTTTCCCGGGTTTGGCTTCGACTATGCCCCGGTGAATCTCTCCCTGTTTGTTGCGTTGCTAGCCTGCGTTCTGGTTTGGCTTTTGATCTGGCGCACCAAACTTGGCTTCGAGATCCGCTCTTTTGGAGCCAATCCAACGGCAGCTGTTTATGCCGGCATCAGCCCGGTTCGGACCATTATCGTCACCATGCTGATCTCCGGAGGTCTGGCAGGCATGATGGCGATCAACGAAATCATGGGCTCGCAGCACAGGCTTTTGATCGACTATGTGGCCGGGTACGGATTTGTCGGTATCGCTGTTGCTCTAATGGGGCGCAGTCACCCTGTTGGCATCGTATTGGCGGCCATTTTGTTTGGCATGCTCTATCAGGGCGGCGCCGAACTTTCCTTCGAGATGCCCGCGATCACCCGGGACATGATTGTTGTCATTCAGGGTCTGGTCATCCTGTTCGCCGGAGCGCTTGAGTATATGTTCCGGCCAGCTCTCATCCGCCTTTTTGCATCGGGCACCGGCCCGTCCGCTCAAGCCGCTTAAGGAGGACGGAGCATGTTTGACATCCTGATCCAAATTCTCGATTCAACGGTTCGCCTGTCGACGCCGCTTCTCCTGGCCTGTCTGGCGGGTCTTTATTCAGAACGTTCTGGCGTTGTTGATATCGGTCTTGAAGGCAAAATGCTGGGCGCGGCGTTTGGGGCAGGTGCAGTTGGCTACATTACAGGCAGCGCATGGCTTGGCCTTTTGGCCGGTATTGGGGTGGCATGTGGATTAGCCCTCATTCATGGCCTTGCTTCCATTACTAACCGTGGCAACCAGATCGTTTCCGGTGTTGCGATCAATTTCCTCGCCATCGGATTGACCGGCTTGTTGGGGCAAACCTGGTTCAGGCAAGGAGGCAGAACCCCGGCTTTGCCCGAAGGCGGTCGCTTTGAAAACATCGACTTGCCATTTGTAGACGCCTTGAGTGGGGTGCCGGTTCTTGGGCCGATCTACTCAGAGCTTTTGTCAGGCCATAACATTTTGGTCTATGTGGCGTTTGCAGCTGTTCCGCTGACATGGTGGGTGCTGTTCCGCACACGGTTTGGATTGCGCCTTCGGGCCGTTGGTGAAAATCCTGCCGCCGTCGACACAGCCGGTATTGGCGTGATCTGGCTGCGGTACCGAGCAGTTGTCATCTGCGGGATATTGTGCGGCATCGCCGGGGCGTATCTGTCGATTGCGCAGTCGTCCGGCTTCATCAAGGAAATGACCGCCGGTAAGGGCTTCATAGCACTGGCTGCATTGATCTTCGCCAAATGGCGTCCGGGCAATGCAATGCTTGCCTGCCTCCTCTTTGGCTTCCTTGACGCGGTCGCGATCCGTCTACAGGGGCAGGAAATTCCCGGTATTGGCGAAGTGCCAGTCCAGTTCTTCCAGGCGCTTCCCTATATTCTGACGGTTATCCTGCTGGCCGGGTTTATTGGCAAGGCCATACCACCAAAGACTTCCGGCATTCCTTATCTTAAGGAGCGCACATGAGCCCGCTCACGCAGCTTTTTGAAACGGCAAAGTCCGCGCGCGAGCGGGCTTATGCGCCTTACTCCAAGTTTCAGGTGGGCGCTGCCATCCGCACCAAGGGCGGCAAGATTATCGCAGGCTGCAACGTTGAAAACGCGGCTTTTCCCGAAGGTGTGTGTGCAGAAGGCGGTGCGATCAGCGCCATGGTATTGGCCGGCGAAACCGAAATCGCCGAAGTGCTTGTCATAGCTGACGCGGAGCACTGCTCACCTTGTGGTGGATGTCGCCAGAAAATTCGCGAATTCGCCGGTGATGATGTGTTGGTTCACATCGCGGATCTCAATGAAGTGAAAAAGACATACACAATGGCCGACCTTCTTCCGGCCGGTTTTGAATTAAAGAAAAAGGTCTGAAGACTGATGAGTGGTTTTGGTCGTGAATGCGCAGATATTGTCCGCGCAGCCCGTGATGGTTCCTACAAGGTTGGCATGATCCTTGGGTCCGGTCTTGGCTCTTTGGCAGAGGAAGTCGAGGATGCTGTCCATATTCCCTACTCGCATTTGACCGAGTTTCCCGTGTCCACGGTCACCTCCCATTCCAGCGAGTTGGTCGCAGGAACCATGGGCGATGTTCCGGTCGTGATCTTGTCGGGCCGTGCGCACTATTATGAAAGTGGCGACCCAGCCGTCATGCGCACGCCGGTGGAAACCTTGAAAGAGCTGGGCTGCGAGATCTTGCTGGCAACCAACGCTGCAGGTTCTTTGCGTGAAGAGGTGGCTCCGGGCAAGCCAATGATTCTGTCCGATCACATCAATTGGTCTGGTAAAAACCCTTTGATCGGCGAAGAAGATGAGAGCCGGTTTCTGGATATGAGCGCAGCCTATGATCCAGAGCTGCGTGCGGCGCTGAAAAAGGTGGCCGAGGAAACCGGTGATCCGGTTGCTGAAGGTGTTTACATGTGGTTCTCCGGCCCGTCGTTCGAAACACCGGCGGAAATTCGCATGGCGAAGACCTTGGGCGCGGATGCAGTGGGCATGTCCACCGTCCCGGAAGTCATCATGGCCAGGTTCCTCGGGATGCGTGTTGCTGCCATGTCCATCATCACAAACTACGGCGCGGGCATTCAGTCTCACGCACTTTCCCATGACGAAACGAAGTCGGTCGCCAAACTGGGCATGGACCGAATGAAACAGCTGGTGCGCGGTTTTGTGAAGGAGGTTGGCAATGAGTGATCTTTCGCAAAAGGATATTGCCAAACGAGCCCTTGGTCTCGTTGATCTCACCAACCTCAATGATGATTGCACGGAAGCGGATGTTTCGGCTCTGACGTCTCGAACCGTGACTGATCATGGCTCGGTTGCGGCCGTCTGCATTTGGCCAAAGTTTGTCGCGCAAGCTGTTCGCGAGCTTTCGGGAACCGGCGTGAAAGTGGCAACGGTCGTCAATTTCCCTGCGGGCGGAACAGAGACAACGGCTGTTGTCGCCGAAACAAAAAAGGCAATTGAGGACGGAGCCGACGAGATCGATCTGGTGATGCCTTATCGCGGTTTCATGGAAGGGCGAAAAGGGTTTGCGGAAGAGCAGATCATCCGTGTGAAAGAGGTCATTCCTGCTCCAGCGAAACTTAAAGTCATTCTGGAGACCGGCGAGATCAAGGATCCGCTTCTTATCCATCTGGCATCCGAGATTGCCATCGGCGCTGGTGCGGACTTCATCAAGACCTCTACCGGCAAGGTGCCGGTCAACGCGACGCTTGAAGCAGCCGAAATCATGCTGACCGCCATTGAGGAAGCGCGGCGCGATCACCAGAAAGATGTTGGTTTCAAACCGGCTGGCGGCATTCGCACAGTCGATGATGCCGCCGCCTATCTGGCGCTGGCCGACAAGATCATGGGGCACAATTGGGTGTCAGCGTCGACATTCCGGTTCGGCGCCAGCGGACTGCTGGATGCCTTGATCGGTGAAATCGAAGGCTCAGGAGCAACCGCGGGCGAAGGATACTAACCATGTTGCCTCAGGAAATCGTGCGCAAAAAACGCGACGGGCAAACGTTGTCTTCCGAAGAGGTTGCGTTCTTCGTGAAAGGTCTGGCCGATGAAAGCATCACAGAAGGTCAGGTCGCAGCCTTTGCCATGGCAGTCTTTTTCAAGGGCCTGACAATCGACGAACGTGTTGCTCTAACACTGGGGATGCGTGACAGCGGCGATGTGATGGACTGGTCCGACATCGAAGCACCAGTTCTCGACAAGCACTCGACTGGCGGTGTGGGCGACAATGTTTCGTTGATGCTTGCTCCCGCACTGGCAGCTTGCGGAGCAGCCGTTCCGATGATCTCAGGCCGTGGACTGGGACATACCGGAGGCACGCTCGATAAATTCGACAGCATTCCAGGCTATCAGACACAACCGGATAACGCCCTCTTCAAAAAGGTCGTAAAGGAAGTGGGCTGTGCCGTGATCGGGCAAACCGGCAATCTGGCACCTGCCGACAAGCGCTTCTACGCCATTCGCGATGTTACGGCGACAGTAGAAAGCCTTGACCTTATCACCGCGTCGATTTTGTCGAAAAAGCTGGCCGCGGGACTACAAGGGCTTGTTCTGGATGTGAAATGGGGCACCGGTGCATTCATGGCTGAACTTGATGAGGCGCGTGCGCTGGCACAAAGTCTGGTCAAGGTCGCCAATGGCGCAGGGCTCAAGACAACAGCTTTGTTGACCGACATGAATGAACCGCTGGCTTCAGCTGCAGGTAATGCAGTTGAAGTTCAGAACGCCGTCGATTTCCTTAAAGGCACAGCCGTCGACAACCGCTTGTGGGATATCACGGTTGCGCAAGGCGGTGAATTGCTTGCAACCGGCGGGCTGGCAGCAGATGGTGAAGATGGCGCGGCAAAAATGCGAGCTGCCTTTGAAAGTGGCCGTGCCGCTGAAGTGTTTGCCAAAATGGTCAGTGCTCTTTATGGACCGACCGACTTTATGGAGAAGTCCGAACTCTATTTGGCCACGGCGCCGATCGAAGCACCGATCTACGCGGAACAAAGCGGGACTGTGACGGGTGTAAATGCTCGTGAGGTTGGTCTCGCTGTGGTTGCGCTTAAGGGTGGGCGGACTTTTGCCGCACAGGAAATTGACCCTGCTGTCGGTCTGACAAGTCTTGCCGGTATAGGCAACACAGTCGATGCAGATGCTCCGCTGGCCATTGTTCATGCGCAAACTCAAGAACAGGTGGAACAAGCGACAGCTATGGTGCGCGCAGCCTACCAAATCGGTGAAGCCCGAGACGTTCCAGATCACCCGCCGGTGGTTGAGCGGATAGCTTCCTGAGCACAGGGACCGCAACGAAGAAGCTCCTGCCAATAGGCTGGCAACAAAAGGACAGGCGTATGCCACGAGCGATACTGTGCGTTTTGGACAGCTTCGGAATTGGCGGTGCCGCTGATGCAGATGCATTTGGCGACGCTGGTTCCGACACGCTGGGCCATATTGCAGATCATTGTGCTGCCGGAAAGGCCGATAAAGCCGGTCTCCGGAAGGGGCCGTTATACGTGCCAAACATGGACCGGTTGGGTCTTGGCGCTGCCTCTCTCTCCTCCAATGGCAAGGCAGCTCCGGGGCTGGACTTTGCCGGTGAGCCGGAAGGTTTGTGGGGTTATGCAGCAGAGGTTTCAAACGGCAAGGACACGCCTTCCGGTCACTGGGAAATCGCCGGTGTGCCGGTGCGTTTCGACTGGGGTTATTTCCCGCAAACCGTCCCGACCTTCCCCGATGAGCTGATTGAGGGCATCATACAAAAGGCCGGGATCGCGGGTGTTCTGGGCAACAAACATGCTTCGGGAACGGTAATCATTGAAGAACTTGGCGAAGAGCACCTGCGCACCGGACTGCCGATTTTCTATACCTCCGCGGATAGTGTCATTCAGATTGCCGCTCACGAGGAAACATTTGGCCTGGAAAAGCTTTATGAGCTCTGCGAAGTCACGCGCGAATTTGCGGACTCTTACAATATTGGCAGGGTGATTGCGCGGCCTTTTGCCGGGTCGGACAAAACGACGTTCGAGCGGACCGCCAACCGGCGGGATTATTCCGTCTTGCCGCCAGAACCGACCATCCTCGACCGCTTGAGCGAAGCTGGGCGGACAGTCGTCGGGGTTGGCAAGATTTCTGATATTTTTGCTCATCAGGGCGTGGCAAAGGTTCTAAAAGGCGCTGGAAACGACCAGCTGTTTGATCGGACGCTGGAAGCGATGGAAATGGCAGAAGATGGTGATCTCGTATTTGCTAACTTCATCGATTTTGATTCCCTTTTCGGGCACCGCCGCGATGTTGCCGGGTATGCAGCCGCGCTTGAGCGGTTCGACGGCCGGTTACCGGAACTGATCGCAAAGTTGAAAGAAGGTGACCTTCTGATCCTGACGGCTGATCATGGCTGTGATCCCACTTGGCCGGGGACAGACCACACGCGCGAGCACGTCCCCGTTTTGGCAACCGGTCCGGGTTTTTCCGGTCGCCGCATCGGCGGGCGCAAAACCTTTGCTGATATCGGGGAAAGCATCGCCGATCATTTGGGAATTGCGGCTGGCGCTCATGGCACCAGTTTCCTAAGGTAGTCTGAGCTGGAAGGATGCTCATGAGCGAACATGTGACGGTGCCAAAGGCAGAGCTTCACTGCCATATAGAGGGAGCTGCGGCGCCGTCCTTGGTCGCTCGCCTTGCCGATCACTACCAGATCGACGTCTCGGCGATAATAGATGGCAACGGCAAATATGTCTGGTCTGATTTCACCAGCTTTCTGGAAACCTATGATCTGGCAAGCAATGTTTTCAAGACGCCTGCTGACTACTCGCTGTTAAGCGAGACCTATTTTCGCATGTTGGCAGCTGAAGGAGCAATCTACGGGGAAGTCTTCATCTCCCCGGACCATGCGCAATCAGCGGGCCTTTCCTATGCATCTTATGTTGAAGGTCTGGCAGCCGGGATCGAACGGGCCAAGATCGACACCGGTATTGAAGGTCGCATGATCGCGATCGGAGTTCGGCATTTCGGAGCAGCGGCGGTCGAACGGGTCGCCAGAGAGGTCATCGCCAACCCGCATCCAATGGTAACCGGATTTGGGCTTGCCGGGGATGAACGAGATGGTCACCCGGCCAATTTTGCCAGAGCATTCCGGATGGCCGGGGAGGCAGGGCTTGGCCTGACCGCGCATGCTGGCGAATTTGGTGGTCCCGATAGCATTACAGCTGCCCTTGATTTTCTGCAGGTGAAGCGACTGGGCCATGGTGTGCGGGCAATTGAAGAGAAAGACCTCATCCGACGTCTGGTTGACGAGAAAATTGTTCTGGAAACGTGTCCAGGTTCCAATATTGCACTTGGTGTCTATTCTGTTCTGCGGTTCCATCCAGTCAATATTCTGCGTCAAGAAGGCGTTCGGATCACTCTAAACTCAGATGATCCTCCCTTTTTTGGAACCACCTTGGGTCGGGAATACAGCTCGGTTTCAAAGACCTTCGGATTAAGTGAAGCTGATCAGATTGCAATTACCCGCACAGCACTTGAAGCAGCTTTCTGCGACGAGGCAGCCCGTAATCGTTTGATGGTTCGTCTGGACAGTGCAGTCACCCCAGCTGTTTGACCCCAGTTGGGGTAAGTGAACTCTAATATGCAAAAAGAAACTGAGACCCGGATGGCCTCCGACACTTCGTCAAACCTGCTGGATCTTCTGACCGCAAGCCGCACACAACAAGAGTGTACTGCGGTTCTTGAACGGACTCGGAATTCCAAGTCCGGCGCAGTTGAGATTGACTTCGACAAGCTCGACGACGTTGCGCAGCTGGTGAGAGCCGCACTTGAAACGGCCTACCCTGACTTTCAGATACCGCCAGCAGGCTTTTGGCGTGTATTGGAAAACGATGGCATTGACCGATGGGATGGTCTGGCGTCAGCACGTGGGTTCTCATCACCAGAAGATCTGCTTCGCGTCGCCGGTGATCTCGCCATATTGGCCGGAGCATGCCAAGTTCCGACTGCTCAAGGCTGGGTGTTTAAGGGCAGCGTCAGCGGCCAGGAAGTCAAGGGGCAGACAGCGCTTGGGCTGGCACTCTTCTCCATGTTTCAAAGCGGTGTTTTTTCGGCATCTCCAACAGACCCGTTACGCGTTGATGTGGACGCGCTTTTGCGCCTGAGCGAAGAGGAAGTTTCGGCGGGTCTCGCGCTGGGCAGCAGTGTCCACGGCGAATGGATTGGAAAATTCGCAGCCCATCTCCGACGGTTTGGAGAAACGGTCGGCATGCGCCCCGAAGTCTTTGGCGACAAAGTAGACCTTCGTCCGGGCAATCTGTTGGTAAAAGCGATCAATGAACGAAACGCGCCGCATGTCGAGCTGCCTGAACTTTTCAATCAGATATCAGACGCTCTTGCGCCGCTCTGGAATGGTGCTGCCCAAGAGGGTGATTTCATTCTGGGGGATTGCTGGAGGCTGGGAGAGGGCGATGCGGAGACCTTCGTTCCGCTTCACCATACAGTTCTGTTTATAACTCACAGCTTGATCGAGCCTATTGTCTGGGCAGGTATCGAAGTTCAGGGTTTTGATGATGTGCCCGGCCCATCAGACAGCCTTCATGCGCATCTTTTCATGGATCAGGGCGTGATCACGCTTGATCATCATGCAGACACGCATGACGGCATGGTGAGCGTTCGGGCAGTGACTTCGGCCCTCCTGCCTTATGTGGCTGAACGGGTGCGTTCTGATCTTGAAGCTGACCGTGAAAGCCTTCCGATACCATGTTTGATTGAAGGCGGGACGATGAGAGCAGCGCAAAATCTGGCAATGGAAAAACCTGAGGCTTTCACAAAGATTCAAAAAATCATTTCATCCGGGTCTGTTTTTTGGGAGCCAATCGGGGCATAGCGTCCTAAAGTGGTCCAAAATTCTAACCCAAATACATCAGGCTCGACGCGGCGTCGGGCCCAACGCTAAGAGGCAGCTATGTCCGGAGCTAACGTCATCAGTCACCCGCTTGTTCAGCACAAGCTTTCCATCATGCGCGACAAGTCCACTTCCACACAGGGGTTTCGTCGTCTCCTTCGCGAAATCTCAACGCTCCTTTGTTATGAAGTGACCCGTGATCTGCCGTTGGTGCGGCAGACGATTGAGACACCGTTGGCCGAAATGCAGGCCCCGATGCTTGCCGGCAAAAAGCTGGTTTTTGCATCGGTTTTGCGTGCTGGTAACGGGCTTTTGGAAGGCATGCTGGACCTTGTTCCCTCTGCCCGTGTCGCCCATGTTGGCCTGTACCGTGATCCGGAAACGCTTCAGCCGGTCGAATACTATTTCAAAGCCCCGGAAGATCTGAACGAGCGGTTGGTCATCGTTGTTGATCCGATGTTGGCAACAGCCAATTCAGCCATTGCAGCGGTACAGAAGCTGAAAGAGCGCGGCGCGAACAACATCCGTTTCCTGTGCCTGTTGGCCGCTCCCGAAGGCGTTCAGAATTTCAATGAATGCCATCCGGATATCCCGATCTACACAGCTAGCATTGACGAGCGCCTGAATGAAAAGGGCTACATCGTTCCCGGTCTAGGGGATGCCGGCGACCGGATGTATGGCACCAAGTAAGGCGAACAGGAAGAAATAGGCACGGCGATGATCACTGTTTTTGGGTCTATCAATCTTGATCTTGTCGTGTCTGTTCCGCGACTGCCGGGTCCCGGCGAGACTGTAAGCGGTCCAGATCACCAAAGCTTCGCAGGTGGAAAAGGCGCCAATCAGGCTCTTGCAGCACGTCGGGCTGGTGCAGATGTGCATATGGTCGGTGCTGTTGGAACGGACGCCTTCGCCGAGCTTGCTCTTTCAAATCTGAAGTCGGCTGGTGTTGACCTTTCAACTGTTCGCAATTTGGACGGCGCAACGGGGCTAGCTCTCATTGGTGTCGAGGCGAGCGGCGAAAATCAGATCATTGTGGCAAGTGGGGCCAATGCGCGCGTTGAAGCCGCGTGGTTGGATCAGGTCATAGCACCTAAAAGCCTCCTTGTTCTCCAAGGAGAAGTTCCCGCAAATGTGGCCCTTGATGCCATGAAGGCGGCGCAATTGGCCGGAGCAAAGGTTTTTTACAATCCAGCACCCGTTCCCAGAATGATGATCGAAGAACTGGTCTCTGCAACAGACATCCTCGTCGTGAATGAAACGGAAGCAGAAGAAGTAGGTCGCGTGTTCGGCGTGTCGGGTGATCCGGATGACTTTTGCGCCAAACTGGCGACAGATGACCGGCTGGTGGTCGTCACATTGGGGGCGCAAGGCATTGTCGCCTGGCAAAAGGACAGGGTTATTCGTTTAAGGCCACCGACAGTGGATGTCGTTGATACCACAGGAGCGGGCGACGCATTTTGTGGCGCGTTGGCTGCAGCGCTGGATAATGGCAGGGAACTTGAAACAGCCTTGAAATATGGAGTTGCTGCTGGCTCCCTAGCTTGCACGGTGACGGGCGCTCAGACCAGTGCTCCAACCGCTGAGCAGATCGCGGTCATGTCAGAAAAAGTCGAAAATATCGGCGCTTTCACCACCTGATAAGACTGACAGGTTACTGTGACGACCACATTGATTAGAGGTCGACATGTGGCGCTTTATCCTGATCGCTTTTGCCCTGGCATTCGCCGTCCCCTTCCTGCCGGGGCTGATCCAGCCTTATCTGGACGCTCAAAAGGCGGAGCAGATGGAGGAGGGAGAAGCTGCAGAAGCAGCGCGGGGCTCTGGCCGTACGTTTAAAATTCCGCTTGGTCCGCATGGTCAGTATTTGACAGAAGGCAGACTGAATGGCCGAACGATTGAAATGCTGGTCGATACAGGGGCAAGCAAAGTGGCTGTGCCTGAAAATGTTGCGCGAAAGATTGGCATTTTCCCAAAACCCGCCGATTACACCGTGCCGATCAATACGGCGAACGGCGTCACAACGGGCGCGCGGGCAACCATTCGAAATATGAAACTTGGTTCCATCCGCCTTCGTAATATTGATGCAATAATCATGAAGGATGGGCAACTGGGGATCACGCTGCTCGGCATGTCTGCGCTGAACAAGCTCGACCGCTTCGACTTTTCAAATGACACGCTCGTGCTGGTCCAATAAGGTCCCCGAGATACATCCGCCCCCCGCGCAATTCTGCGCTTTGATTTATCCAATCAGAGGTTTTCATGTTCCCGAAACCCGTGCCTTTCCTGCAATCCAACACATATGAGTTTGAATCCGGTCCGATGGTAAAGCCGACCGGTTTCCGGGAATACGATGCACGGTGGTTGTTTGAAAAGGAAATCAACCTCATGGGCATGCAGGCGCTGGGTATGGGGATCGGCACACTGATCCACGAGCGCGGTGTCCGTCCGGATATCGTCGTCGGGCATGATTTTCGCGGATACTCTGCATCGATCAAGATGGCTGTCGTCAACGGTCTTTTGGCCGCCGGCATCAATGTGCATGATATCGGACTGGCGCTTTCGCCCATGGCCTATTTCGCACAGTTCGCGCTGGATGTGCCTGCGGTGGCCATGATCACGGCCTCTCATAACGACAATGGATGGACCGGTGTGAAAATGGGCATCGACCGCCCTCTCACATTCGGACCGGACGAAATGAGCCGCCTGAAGGATATTGTTCTAGACGCGAAGTTCGACCTGAAGGGGGGCGGCAGCTATCGATTTGTCGAAAACTTCCCGGAAACTTATATCAAGGACCTGACGGACCGACCAAAGTTGAAGCGTCCAATCAAGGTTGTCGCCGCGTGCGGCAATGGAACGGCGGGGGCGTTCGCTCCAGCTGTTCTTGAGGCATTGGGCGCTGAAGTGATTCCGCTCGACACAGAACTGGACCACACCTTCCCACGTTACAATCCAAATCCCGAAGACATGAAAATGCTTCATGCGCTGCGTGACAAGGTCATGGAAACTGGAGCAGAAGTCGGCCTTGGATTTGACGGTGACGGCGACCGATGCGGTGTCGTTGACAATGAAGGCGAAGAGATTTTTGCCGACAAGGTTGGGGTAATGCTGGCGCGGGATATTTCAGCGCTCCATCCCAACAGCCAGTTTGTCGTCGACGTGAAGTCCACTGGCCTGTTCAATACCGATCCGGTCTTGAAAGCCAATGGGGCCAAAACGGATTATTTCAAAACCGGGCACTCCTATATTAAACGGCGCGTTACGGAACTTGAAGCCATCGTCGGGTTTGAAAAGTCTGGACACTATTTCTTCAATGCGCCGATCGGGCGTGGTTATGATGATGGATTGGTATCTGCTATCGCCATTCTCGATATGCTTGACCGCAATCCGGACAAGACCATGGCAGACCTTCGGCGCGCCCTGCCAAAAACATGGGGCTCGCCGACCATGTCGCCGCATTGTGATGATGAAACGAAATACGGCGTTGTTGATAAGGTTGTTGCCCGTTTCAAGGATATGCATGCCAAAGGCGAGAAGGTCGGTGGACACGCGATTACCGACCTGATCACGGTCAATGGGGTGCGTGTTGTCACAGACGACGGCACTTGGGGCCTGGTGCGGGCCTCCTCCAACAAGCCAGAGCTTGTCGTGGTTGTAGAAAGCCCTGCCTCAGAAGCCCGACTGCACGAAATGTTCAAGGCCGTCGATGCGGTCTTGCGCGAAAATGCGGAAGTTGGCGAATACAATCAGACCATCTGATTTCTAATCCAACCTAATGCGTCCGGTGAGAATTCTTCCGGACGCCCCCTCTTTTTTAGTTTAGATTTGGCCACCGGAAATGATTGAAGATTTTGGCCAGTTGCCGGATGGAACACCAGTCCAGCGCATTAACCTGAGAAAAGGATCGCTCGAAGCATTAGTCCTGACCTTTGGGGCGATCATACAGGACCTGAAATTCAACGGGCAAAGGGTTGTTTTGGGATATCCCGATCTGGCAGGTTATCTGTCGGATCACAACTATATGGGTGCCGTTGTGGGGCGATGCGCCAATCGGGTTTCCGGCGGAGTTGCTGTCATTGATGGCAAGGCCCATCAACTCACCTTGAATTGCGACAATCGCGATCACCTTCATGGGGGAACAACCGGCTTTTCAGCGCGCAACTGGTCGATTGAACAACATGACAAGGCCAGTGTTCTTCTGAAACTGGTGTCTGAAGATGGCGATGAAGGGTATCCGGGCCGAGCAGAAGTTTTGCTTCGATACACTTTGACTGGGGGTGGTGCATTGCGGGTCAAGATGACCGCGACCACAGACAAGGCAACGCTCGTCAATCTCACACAGCATTCCTATTTCAATCTGGATGGCAGTGCGACAATTGCAGATCATTCGCTTGAAGTAACAGCGGAGCGGTATTTGCCCTTGAACGACGATCTGGTGCCAACCGGAAACATTCGAAATGTGGCGTGGACCGCTTTCGATTTTCAGGATGGGCGCAAGATTGGGGCGTCTCAGGCACACGATTTGAACTATTGCCTTGCCGACAATCCGCGAGATTCAGTTGAGTTTGCTGCTGCCCTTGAAGACGCAGCAGGTGACATGCGAATGGAAGTTTGGACCACGGAGCCCGGCTTGCAACTCTACGATGGCGGGCAAATGCAAAGTTCTTCGGTTGGGCATGGCGGAACGTCTTACGGGCCTAAGGCAGGGGTTTGTCTGGAGGCCCAACGTTGGCCCGATGGTATCAACAATGAAGGCTTTCCAAATGTGATCTTGCGCCCCGGAGAGACCTATACGCACATCACCGAGTTTCGTTTTTCCTGAGTGCTCTTTGGAGGTCGCCCGTGAAAACTGTTTTTGCCGACACGCAGTTGCTGCATGCTCCGCGTCATGAAATCTCTGACGGAGAATTAAAGCCTGCTGTCGAAATCCCGAGCCGCGCAGAATTCGTTCTCAAGGCAATCAGCGATCGGAAACTGGGTGAGATCATTGCGCCCGAAGACTTTGGTCTTGCTCCCCTGCAAAAGGTTCACGATGCAGGGTATTTGGAGTTTCTGGAGAGATTTTGGGAAAAGTGGCAAGCAGCAGGCCGTACGTCTGAAGCTTTTCCCTTTGTCTGGCCAGTGCGGTCCCTGCGGGCTGATCCAGTGCCAAACCATATTGACGGGCAGTTGGGGCGCTACTCGATGGATGCGGGAACGCCGCTTGGTGAAAACACTTGGCTTGCGGCAAAAGCCTCAGCGCACACGGCTCTTGCAGCCGCAAAAATCGTGAACGAGGGCGCGGCGTCTGCTTTCGGTCTTTGCCGCCCACCAGGCCATCACGCTGGTAGTGATTTCTATGGCGGCTATTGTTTTTTGAACAACGCTGCAATTGCCGCTCAATGGCTGCGTGACAATGGCGCTGAACGTGTTGCCATTCTGGATGTTGATTGTCATCACGGCAATGGAACCCAATCGATCTTTTATGACCGTTCAGACGTCCTGTTTCTGTCAATCCATGCAGATCCTCGCGAAGAGTATCCCTATTTTCTGGGCCATGCGGATGAGACGGGAACTAAGGGTGGCAAGGGATATACGCGAAATTGGCCACTTGCGCTTGGAACAGACTGGGCAGGGTATGCTCCGGTTCTGGACGAAGCCTGTCATTGGCTGAAAGTCTTTAATCCAGATTACCTCGTTGTGTCTCTAGGGCTGGATTGTTTTGAGAATGACCCGATTTCAGGGCTTAAGTTCAAGACTGAAGACTTTAGCAAGCTCGGCAAGCGTCTGGCCCAAGCAGAGGTTCCAACTGTTTTCCTAATGGAAGGGGGTTACGCAGTCGATGCCTTAGGCACTAACTGCGTGAACGTTCTTGAGGCCTTTGAGGCGGTTTGAGCCCACCCTAAACTGAGAAACCGAGCGCGGTAAGGTCAGCTGCCAGCCGTTCTGGCGTTGTAAAATGAAGACCGGTCATTCCAAGTGAATTAGCCGTTTCGACGTTTGCCGGACTGTCATCAATAAAGATGCAGTCGCTGGTGTCCAAAGTGTTGCGCTCAATGAGGATCTGATAAATCTTTGGATCAGGTTTAAGCAGTTCAACTTCACCCGACACCACAATATCGCGGAAAGAGTTGGCCAGAAAAGGAAACCGGCTTTTGCACTCCTCCAGCTTTTCAACCGAGAAGTTGGTGATTGCATAAAGTGGTGTTTTTTGGGCCTTGAGAGTCTCAAGGATTCTCACACTGCCATCAATCGCTCCAGGAACCGTTTCGTGCCAGTGGTCATGAAACGCGCGGATTAAGTCTTCCTTGTCCGGGTGCTCGGCAACCAACTCTGAAACAGCGTCATTCCACGGGCGTCCTCGGTCTTGCTCCATATTCCATTCAGGAGAGCAGATTTGAGTCAGAAAATGCTGTCTCTCGTTCTCGTTTGCGATCAGTTTTTCGTATAGAAAATTGGGATCCCAACGAAGAAGGACGTTTCCAAAGTCAAAAATAACTGTTTTTGGGCTGACTGCCATGAAGACACCGGATTGTTAAGGGACTGTCGATACTAGAAAGTGAAATCACCACGAATCATGGAGCTATGGCAACTTGATGACGCACATCCGGTTCTTGTTTGCCTTTGTTGCAATCATGCTCTTGGCCAGCACGGCTGTTCAGTATGCCGCTGCTGATGATGACTTGGCTCGTTTTCGTGTTGGTATTGCAATCGGAACCGATGAGAATGTCCGTGAACGGATGGAACCGTTTCGGGTTGTGCTTGAAGAGATCGTTGACCGACCTGTCGACCTATACCTGATTGATACCATGGGCGGGGTGGTTGAAGCGCTTGCTGCCGGTGAAATTGATTATGCCAGACTGTCCCCTGCAGCTTATGGCGCAGCAGATGCCGTCTGTGGCTGTGTTGAACCCCTGGTCTCGGCCCGCCCAGATGAAGACACCGAACGGTTTCACGCCATCGTTGTGGCTCCTCGAAAAGAAGAGCTGACAACACTCGATGACCTCAAGGGGCAAAGCCTCGGTGTTGAAGACACGCGGTCGATTGCCGGATACCGCGTTCCGCTGGCCAACCTGAAGCATGAAGGGGTTGATCCTTGGAGCCATTTCCGCGCTCTTATTCAGGTAGCTGATGGCGTGGAAGGCATTCAGGCGGTTCTTGATGGGCGCCTTGGCGCAACATTGGCATGGTCCACAATGACCGGGGATCGCGACAAGGGATATTCCGCAGGCTCACTGACCGAGATCCATAAAGCAAACCGAAACAGCATCAGCAAACTGGCTGTGGTCTGGCAATCGCAGGGCATCCCGTTCTCAGCCCATGTTGTGCCTGGAAAACTCCCTGACGAATTGAAACGCAACCTGCGTGCTGGCTTGATGGAACTTCAAGAGACGTCCGGGGCGGCTTATGCGGAAATTGAACCGGGCCTGCCGGGTGGGTTTATGCCGGTTGTCCATTCCGATTTTCGCGCTGTCATGCGAACTTTCGAGCCAGAGCTTCAGGTGGTTTTTGGCCGTTAGGCGTAGCTCGCCAATAGCTCACTCGTATGTCGGCGGATCATTTCCTCTTCATTGGTCGGTATGACCAGAACCCGTACGTGGCTTTGCGGGGTTGAAATAATCTCGGCATGAATTGCGTTGAGCGTCTTGTTGATGGAAAGTTCTAGCCAGTCTTGATTGGAGCAAATTTCCTCTCGGATCTGAGCTGCGTTTTCACCGATGCCGCCCGTGAAGACCAAGGTTTCAACACCGTTGAGCACCGCCGCCATTGCACCGATTTCTCGACGAATGCGGAATACATAATAGTCTATTGCTTGTCGGGCTTCGATGGATGAACTGGACAACAGTGTCCGCATATCCTGACTTTCTCCAGAAAGCCCCTTCAGGCCGCTTTCTTTGTAAAGAAGGTTGGAGACCTCATCGGAAGACATGCCCTTACTGATTAGGAGATAGAGCAAAACGCCCGGGTCCAGCTGCCCGCATCGTGTACCCATCGGCAAGCCATCTAATGCTGTAAATCCCATCGTAGAGCCAATGCTCTTGCCATCACGAATGGCGCACATGGACGCGCCATTGCCCAGATGCGCAACAACCAGTTTTCCCGAAAAAGTATCGGGATGAAAGGTTTTGAGGTGGTCGCAAATATACTCGTAGGACAGGCCGTGAAAGCCGTAGCGCCGCACACCCTCTTCATAAAGGTTTCGGGGAAGCGCGAAAGTATCATTGACCCACGGGTGCCCCCGATGAAACGCGGTGTCAAAACACGCAACCTGAACGGCATTTGGAAACGCTCTGGTCGCAGCGTCTATACCGGATAGATTATGTGGTTGGTGCAAGGGGGCCAGAGGCGTCAGGTCCTCCAACGCACACCGCACGTTTTTGTCTAATTTAAACGGTTTGGAATGCAAAGCACCTCCGTGAACCACTCGATGACCAACGGCGGTTACATCCGAGATATCGACTTCGCCTTTCAATAGCGGGAGCAAGTGTTGGAGGGCTGCTTCATGGTTGGCTGCTTGCTGCGAGAGCTCGCAATCAACGTTTTTGCCAGTCGATCCAACCTTGAAGGACATGCGGGGAGAGGCACCTAGTCCGGATACTTGCCCGGACACTTGTGAGTTTTTACCTTCATAGAAATTGAATTTGATCGAGGATGATCCGGAGTTGAGGACCAAAATGGTGTCCGCTTTGGTCACGATGCGGCCTCGGCCTTGAGAAGGTCCGGAACAGGGCTGCCGTTGATTAGCCAATAATCATAAAGGGCAGCTAGCGCACATGATGCGAGGCGTGCGCGGGAATTGTCGGCGCGGCTGGTCAGCATGATGGGTACTTTTGCGCCTACCACGAGACCGGCGGCTTCGGCGTGAGCGATGAAGGTGAGTTCTTTTGCCAGCATATTGCCGGATTCCAGGTTTGGTACGATCAGAACTTCCGCATGACCGGCTACAAGAGAGTTGATCCCTTTGGTTCTGGCGGCTTGAACATCAATCGCGTTGTCCATGGCGAGTGGGCCGTCAACAACGCCTCCCTTGATTTGTCCGCGCTCCGCCATCTTGGACAAAATCGCGCCGTCAAGACTGGAGGGAATAGCGGGATTGACAGTTTCAATTGCCGATAGAACCCCAACCTTGGGCGCCTCAAGCCCAACTGATAGAGCCACATTGATGGCGTTTTGGGTGATGTCGACCTTGGCATTCAGGTCCGGAGAGATGTTAATGGCAGCGTCGGAAATGAGGACGGGCGTTTTTCGTCCAGGGATGTCCATTGCAAAAACATGGCTGATCCGACGTTTCGTGCGCAACCCGCCGTCGCGTTTGATAATGTGATGGAGAAGGTCGTCCGAGTGGATGTGACCCTTCATGATTGCCTTGGCTTGTTGTTCGTGAACAAGCTCAACTGCACGTGCTGCTGCTGAACCTGCATCTTCCGTTTCAATAAGGCGATATGGCTTTAGAGACACACCCAAATCGGCGGCAGTTTTCTCCATGCGTACTTTGGAGCCAATCAGGATCGGGTCGATCAAGCCAGCATCCGCTGCGGCCAACGCGCCCTCAAGTGCCGTTTTTTCTATCGGCGACACGACCGCAGTCGGTAGGGCGGGGAGCGTTTCGGCAGCTCTGATCATCCGGTTGAAGTGCCGGTGGCGTTCTATCAAAATGCCGGGAAGATCAGAGGCGTCAAACTCGATTGTGCGTGTTGGTGCGATAACTTCTGCTCGGCCATCTGAAATCATCTCATCAGTATCTGTTTGCGTGACCGAAACATCTAATGAGAGCCGATTTTCTGGTAATTTTTCAACCACGGTAACCGCCACCTCAAGCTGATCTCCAACAGCGACGCGTCCGTGGAATGAAAAGGACTGTGACAGGTAAGTGGTGCCGGGACCGGGAAGAATATTGCCCAGCACTGCCGAAACGAGTGCACCGATCCACATGGAAGGCGCGATCGGAGCGTCCACCTTGCCATCTCCGGTCCAGTCCGTATCAGGCAAATGAAGGGGATTTCTGTTTCCGGAAGCGTGAGCGAAGATCAATAGGTCATTGGCCGTGCAGACCCTTGAGATCTGAGCCCGATCACCGACCGAAATCTGTTCATAGGTTTTGTTCGTCGCCATATGTCGCCCCGAGAACTAAGTAGAGAACTGGCACATTCTGCCAGCGGGGCGACCCTATCGCTTTGATATGACGAAACAAATACGTGAATTCAGTTATTTCAACTTCTTATGCCCGATCTGTATCTTCTTCATTCCATAGTCAGGAGCAATCAGGACACTCAACTTCATCGGCTTGGCGGGGGTAAAAGAAATAGGTCTCTTCCATCTCGATAGATTTAGCCCGAGGCATGATGGTTTGAGCAAGTGAGGCGAATGTCGGCTTGTAGTTGTATTCAGCTCTTCCAACAATCAAAAAAGAATCCTTCACCTTAAGCTCGTCCGGAATAGTGAAGCTTGGCTTTGACCCTTTAGAGTACGGGGCAGAGTTTTTGCTGTCATAGCTCCAGGCGACCTTTGCCACGGCCTTGTCATCCAATTGAATGCCGACAAGGACGACGTACAATGAGGTGGTTGGGTGCGGAGACATCAGCGAATTTGCGCCTTTAAAATAGGCCCTCAGATCGTTTTTTCTGATGGTCTCGCCTTTTTGGGCTGCTAAATCGCTCATTGTCGAAGCGATTTGGTTTAGCTTCCTGTTGACACTGAGGCCCTCGGTGGTCTCAGCCATCCCAATCAGCATGATAAGCAACAAAGGCAATATCAACGCAAACTCAACGGCGGCGACGCCTTTGCGGTCGCGCGAGAAGGTGCCGAGCTTGGTCCATTCAAATTTCGAGCGTCTCATAACAACCGCCTACCAAGGTTCGGTTTGGAAAATATGGGCGGAGAATAGATTTCGCTTTCCTGAGGTGTCGCCGTCACCCAAGTTCAGATATGCTGAAAACATGGGCCACTGATAGAGCACTCGCACAACAACAACTTCCTGACGATTGATTTTCGGCGGATAGGAATCGTCGGTAGGTTCATCATCATCGTCCAAAAGGGGAGGGAGCGTGCTGTAATTGTCACCGGCTCCCGAGAAGTCTGTCAGCTTGTCGACCTTGATGACCATTCGGTTATGAACGCAAAAGATCGAGGGCATGTTTGCGCAAAGGGCATTGCGAAACTTCGTGTCATTGAAGTCTTTTGCCTGTCCTGTGCGGACCAAGCGCGCTGTCTCCAGTACGGCGTTATCAACGATCCGATTGACGAAGAACGCCAGTCCAAATTCCAGAATACCAAAAATCAACATAAAGAAGGGGGTGCCGACAATCGCAAATTCAATTGCCGTCACACCTTGGTCGTTCCGCGTATAACGCCGCAGTAGGCGACCTATAACTGAATAGAACATGTGGCCCTACACTTGGGTACCTAAATCGACTGGTTTGAAACCGGATATGACCAGACTTACTGGCCACCCGCACCGCCACCACCGGCTGCATTCACAGCCAGACTGTTGCGTTGTGTTGCCTGTTCTGCAACTGCAGCAAAACTCTCCGACTGGTCCCCAAGTCTGAGCGTCGGCTCGCATTCTGGAGCACAGGAATAGGATTGTCTGGCGGTATTGCGATGGACAAACACAGTGCCCTCATCTGAAGCCTTTACAGTGATGACTTCGTCAATAATTGGCTCATTGTTGTCATCAAGAATGACCAGATTGGTGCTGCCATACGATTTGCCGGTGATGACCACCGTACTCGCATCATGCATGGCCACATCAGCAATGAAAGGATTGCCCACGATAACGGTGCTGGCAGGTTCCTGAATTCGGAATACCTTTGCTCTATCCACCATAACGGTGACCGGTCCCTCTTGTGCAATCGCACTGGAACCTACAGCCGTAGTTATGGCAGCGATGGCAAGTGCAGTTTTAAGTCCAACAGAGAAACGCATGTCTAACTCCAAGAGTGCGGTTTGAGGCATTAGGCCAAAACATGGTGAAAGATTTGCTAACAACCGATTTGAAAACTGTCGCAGCGGCAGAAAGTTGGAAGTACGGTAAATTATGAGAGCGCTTTTGAAGTGTGCCCAATAGTGAGAAATAGATTTGTGCGCGCAATAAGTGCAATGAATGCATGAGGTGGAATGCTGAGCTTTCATTTTAACAATATGAATGCGATGTATAAATGCTCACAAAATTGGAATGAAAAAAGTGAAGTAGATATCCAATTTTGAATTCTTGTAATATTAATGTGGCTTTGAGATTAGAAGATTATATTCGAGTGTTATAGTGAATGACTCTAGGTAATTTTTCTGTCGACTTTGCGGAAAATTATCGAGTGTTAATCCATTGGCAAGATGGGCCTGTTATAACTGCCGATGAACTCGCCTCAACGAGGCTGAAGACGCGGGCAGTGCGTAGAGTGAAGTCGGGGAGCACGAAATGAAGAACCTCTTGGTTCGCCTTCTAAAGGACGAAGCGGGCACCACTTCTATCGAATACGCGCTTATCGGTGTTTTATTGTCCATCATTATGATCGGGGCGGTCACTATGATGGGTACAAGCTTGAACTCAATGTTCGAAGGTGTTGAGTCCGGATTGAGCATCGGTTCCAGCTCTTAATCACATATTTCACTGTGAGTTTATCGCGCATCACCTTGTGTGAATAGTGCAGCCGTCGATACAGCAACTCTGATGAGAGTGTCGGGTCATCTGTGACGGCCTACCGGCTCCACGTTGTCATTTTATTTCCAAGGTCCAGCTTTCAATCTTCTGACGGCGTTCCAGCATGACGGCTAAGCATTGTCTGAGCTCGAGAGAGTGATGAAACTGAATTCATATAAAGCGATACGTTATAGACCTCTTTTGTTGCCAGTTCGGCCGCGGTGCTTTGCGGCTGCGTCCCAATCGTTCTCAATTGCAAATTCCGGTTCTTCTTATCAGGTCTCATGAGGCGATTTTGCTCGTTTGGCTCAGGTCACTCGCTCATCTAATTTCTTATCATTGACAGATCTTTTTTGTGATGCCGCCGAAAAACCGTAGTCCGGCAATCAGACCGATAAATTGCAGCCGCACGGAAAATGCGATTGATGGAAGCAAGAGCGTCATCTGAGGCTGAGTGACCTGGGCTGAATTGTGTCGCTTGAGAGAACCAGTTCCGGCGAACCTCCGAAAACTAGCAGGACAAGCAAGCAGGTTGATGCGGCGAGCATCTGTCTCTTGTGCGTATTCAGGAGTCTGCAGGTCACTCCACAGGGTGATCCTCGGGAAAAATAACGAGGAGCAGCAGGGCGATGGGGTTTTGTCCGGCGATTTTCACAGTGTGCAAAGAAAAAATCAGGTAGTGGCAAGTATAGTGAATAAATTACTAATAAAAAAATGCTGAATAAAAATAAAGTTGTACTAAGCTGAATTCTTCAATGATTAACAATCCTGGATTGATTTTTGAGCGTGCTATGGACTTGCACCTGCGATAATCGAGATAAACATCATGAGATATACAGAAGAAATACAGGAGGTGATCGTGAGTTTTGATTATTATATTAATAACCTAGCGTAAATATCTTCAGGGCAGATGTTCTGGTGAGTAAATATTTCTACTTCTTCATAATGTAAATTTGTATTTTGTGGATGGTCACTGAGGGTGAGTAAAGGTGTGTCTGTTCGAATTAATGGATTGGAAAGAGGTTAAATGTAGAACTTACCTCGAGTTCGGTTGGAGAAAAACAAGAACAAGCGAACCAAATAAAGCTGTCAAATCAAGTGGAACTAGGAGCACACCATGAAAAACGTAATTTCCCGCTTCGCGAAAGACGAATCTGGCGCAACTGCAATCGAATACGGCCTAATTGCTGGCCTTATCTCCATCACCATCATCGGTGTTGTGACTGCAGTTGGTACAAACCTGAATTCTCTGTTCACAACGATCAGCTCTACTCTCGCTGGTGTTGGTTCTGCATCATAAGCGTAGAACAACTATGATGCTCATCGAGCATCAAAAGTAAGTAAAGAAGGCTGCCTCTTTGAGAGGTTGCCTTTTTTATTTGGCAAAAAGGGCTGAAATCCAAGTAGTGCTCCATATGAATTTAGAAAGCATGGATTTCATCGAAACGACGCCAAAAGTTATTGATATAAGAAAATCATCATTTAAGTAGTTCGCGCTGAAAAACCCCTTAACTGATTGAAGAGTATGGATACCCATTGGGTTTTGGATGTGTGAATATGCCGGTTAGTTGATCCGAAGCACGCATTTTCTGGCATATTCTCATGAGACCTTCAAAACGCAACAAACGGTGTGGCGATCTGTTCAAGGAACGCCTGGCCGCAATCATCGATATGAACCATTCGTTGGTGCGGCTGTCTGGTCTGATGCCTTGGGATGAATTTGATGCGGAGTTCGGCAGGCATTATCGCCCCTTGGGACGACCGGCCAAACCAACGCGTCTGATGGCCGGGCTGCACTTTCTCAAGCACATGTACGATCTTTCCGATGAAGAGACGGTTGAGCGTTGGGTTGAAAACCCCTACTGGCAGTCTTTCTGCGGTTTTGAGTTTTTCCAGCACCAATTCCCCATTGATCCCTCAACCATGACCCGCTGGCGCAAACGGATTGGTCCTGAGGGAATGGAAAAGCTTCTTTCTGCTACGGTAGGTGTTGCGATTGAGAGCGGGACGATCAAGAAGAGCAGCCTTGAGCGGGTCTTGGTTGATACGACCGTTCAACCCAAAGCCATTGCCCATCCCACCGATAGCCGTCTTTATCACAAGGCCTTGCAGCTTCTGGTGCGCCAGGCCAAGAGGGCCGGCATCATCTTGCGTCGCAGCCATACCAGAGTTGCCAAAAAGGCGGCCTTGATGGCGGGCCGTTATGCCCATGCCAAACAGTTCAAGCGGATGCGCCGGGAACTCAAAAAGCTGAAGACCTATCTGGGCCGGGTCTATCGCGACATCTCCCGCAAGATCGCAGGCAACGAAGGTCTTGAGCACCGGTTCTCCCGTCTGCTGGGACTGGTGGAGCGGCTTCTGGCCCAGACCCCCAAGGACAAAAACAAGATTTATTCCATGCATGCGCCGGAAGTGGCCTGTATTGCCAAGGGCAAGGCGCGAACACCTTACGAGTTCGGGGCCAAGGTTGGCATTGCCACGACCAATCGGGAAGGATTGGTTCTTGCGGCGAGGGCTTTTGAGGGCAATCCCTATGATGGGCACACCTTGAATGACACCATCAGTCAGGCTGAGAAAGTCTGCGGCACCAAAGCTGAGCGTGTCTATGTGGACCGTGGCTATCGGGGGCATGATTATGAGGGCGACGCCAAGGTCATGATCTCCGGCCAGAAGCGCGGGCTGACGGCACAGATGAAGCGTGAGCTGAAACGACGATCAGCGATCGAGGCCACCATCGGCCACATGAAAACAGATGGACGACTTGACCGGAACTTCCTCAATGGCAAAAATGGCGATGCCATCAACGCCCTGCTGGCCGCAGCCGGTCATAACCTGCGTCTGATCCTCAATGCACTGATCATTTTGCTGCTCTGGATCACAAACCCCATCCCCAAACCGGTCAAATCGAATATTTGCGTATTGCTTCGGCCACGCGCAACATCAATGGCTTAGACGTTGTTCAGGGCGGACTAAGTATTATGAGCGTCAAAGTGGTTTGCCAACTGGTGAACTTCCACTACATGTCGCTTCCATTTTCCGACTATTTACCGCACGATCAGCGATAATCGAGATATTGGCTCTGTGACACAGAGGCTTGTATTCGCGATGTATTCTAAAAGTAATGGGTCTGTAAAAAAATAAATATTACATTTACCAAGAAAATTCGTGCCTTGGGGTTAGACAACTTTACCGAGCGAGTTAACCGCTCAGAAAGGGCCTCAAACTACCTCTTGTCATCGGGTTTAGGCGGTTGTGCTGCTGACCTGCCTGTTGGAAAAGTTGTCTTATAAGAGATAGTTAGGAGCGAGAAATGAAAAACGTTTTTGCACGTTTCGCAAAAGATGAATCCGGTGCCACAGCAATCGAGTACGGCCTGATCGCCGGTTTGATCGCGGTGGTTATCATTGGTACCGTAACAACACTTGGTACTACGCTGAATGGTATTTTCGAAACAATTAATACTGATTTGACTACGAGCTAAGCCGAATTAGCAAAGGTCAGCCGATCTTTCTGCTGATTCTTAATATGTTATAGGAAGCCTCGCAGCAGTGCGGGGCTTTTTCTCATATGTTGGCATTTTCTGCATGGTTCAATAGAGGATTTTAATACTTCTTCGGTAGACAAGTGGTTTCGACACCAGGTCGATCCAGTTTAGTTCGGAGTTTTCAGATGCTTGCCATCATGTCACTGGCGTTTCCCTTTCTGGTCATTCGCGCTGCGGTGTCCGACCTTTTGACCATGACAATCCCGAACAAGATCTCCATTGTTTTATGTGTTTTGTTTGCGCTCTATGCCCCTATTGTTGGGTTGGGTTGGCAAGATATAGGATTGCACCTTGCAGGTGGGGCAGTCGTCTTCGTTGTTTGTTTCTGCATGTTCGCCATGAACTGGATGGGCGGAGGGGACGCAAAATTGCTGACGGCTGTGGCTTTGTGGTTCGGTTGGTCAGCAGACTTGCTCAACTTTCTTTTCGCCACAGCTGTTTTTGGGATGCTGCTTACCCTGTTCCTGATTTTGATCCGGCCTGTTTTGGTTCTGCCCGAACGTCTTGCTCGGATCGAATGGCTGACACATCTTCTTCATCCCAAAACGGGTATTCCTTATGGTCTGGCGATTGCCGCTGGCGCATTGTTGGTTTACCCAACGTCTCCTTTGTACGGCGCTCTAAACCTTCCGTAACTTTGAAAGAGTAAATAGTCGGATTAACTTGCAAAGTTGACTTGATTCAAATTTATTAATTTTAGTTTACCAAATAATATCACTACAAATTAACCATGTTTTGACGATTACCTTGGCAATATCGTTGGTGAACAGGTGCACATGCGCCGAAGACCACGGATATTGTATCATGAAGTACGCACGATTGGCGATTTTGGGAGTTGCAGTGGGTGCTGGCCTATTGGCCGCCCGCCTTGTGTCAACATCCGCACCCGAGCCAGAGCCCGTTGCGGAAGTAACTGCTCCAACGATCGAGAAAACCGAGGTGCTTGTTGCCTCGTCCGATATCACTCTTGGCAGCAAGTTGGGGGGTAGTGATTTCACATGGGCGTCTTGGCCCACGGAAGCTCTGCCTGCCGGCGTCCTTACCAAGGATGATGATCCTGAGGCCATGGAGAGGCTTGTCGGACAAGTCACGCGGACGCCGATCTTCTCCGGCGAGCCAATTCGCGAAGAACGGCTTATCCGGACGGACAAGGGCTTTATGGCGGCAATCCTTCCAAAAGGAATGCGCGCCATCGCTGTTAGTGTTGAGGCGGAAACCACTGCTGGTGGCTTCATCCTTCCCGGCGACAAGGTCGATGTTATTCTTACAAAAGCAAGTGGTGAAACTGGATCTGCAGTTTCGAACACAATCCTTGAGAATGTACGGGTGCTCGCAATTGATGCTGTAACGGCAGGTGATCAGGACGAGAAAAACGTTTCGCCGGACCGCACTGCGACACTTGAGCTCAACCTGCCTCAATCCGAGATCATCTCTCAGGCCCAACAGGTTGGCACAATTTCTCTGGCCTTGCGCAGCGCTCAGGACTCTGCGGACAACGCGGAGCAGACTGTACGCCGCAAGCGGGCCGTCAACTTCGTGAAATACGGACTTACAAGCCAGGCAGCATCGCAATGAGAACCTTGAACATGCAAAACATCGTCGGTGCTCGAAAGCACACCGGACTGGTCAGCATTGCAGCCAAGGTGTGCGCTGGCATCGCTTTAGTCCTCTCCCTCGCAGGTGTTCCAGAGCCTGCTGCAGCGCAAGGCGCCTTCGAGAAAAGAGTTCATGTCGCCTCTGGCGAACGTGTATCCAGTCGCCTCTTGAGTGTGGGCGTAGGCCGGTCAGTCATCATTGACACCGCTGAAGCCGTTGCAGACGTTCTGGTCTCCAACCCCGGCGTAGCAGATGCTGTCGTTCGCACACCCAACCGGATCTTCGTCCTTGGCAACAAGGCAGGGCAAGCCAATCTGGTTCTCTTCAGCCGCACCGGCCGGGAATTGGCCAGCTTTAACCTGCGCGTAGAGCCAGATACATCGGACCTCGTTCGGTTCATCCAAAAATACGTACCTGGTTCCAACATCGAAGCTCAATCGCTTAACGGCAACATCATCCTGTCGGGTACCGCTGCCAACGCTGCTGATGCGCAACGGGCTGCTGATCTGGCTGCTCGTTATGCCGGAGATGGCAAAAAGGCGACCGACATCCTGAACATGATCACCGTTGATGGCGAAGATCAGGTGCACTTGAAAGTCACGGTTGCCGAAGTCGACCGCGAAGTGATCAAGCAGCTTGGTGTACAGCTGAACGGCGAGATAAAAATTGGTAATTTTGGGTTCGGATTTGCCAACGATACGTCCTTTAATGCGGGAACGTCAGTCGCGCAGCAAACGACACGATTAGCGGGGGAGCTTGTCTCGGGCGGAACCACAATCGGCGCCGAAGTCAAGGCGTTGCAACGTGAAGGCATTGTTAAAACGCTTGCCGAGCCGACGCTGACTGCAATTTCAGGCGAAAATGCAAGCTTCCTTGCTGGTGGTGAGTTCCCGATCCCGATATCGCAAGACGGCAACGAGGTCACCGTCGAGTTCAAGAAATTCGGTGTCGGTCTCGACTTTACCCCGATAGTTCTATCGGGCGGGCGTATCAGCCTGAAGATTACCACAGAGGTCAGTGAACTCAGCTCGGACGGTGCCGTCAACATCGGTACTCTGACGATCCCGGCTTTGAAAGTCCGCCGCGCGGAATCCACCTTGGAACTGCCATCCGGTGGCACCTTGGTCATGGCCGGTCTGCTGCAGGAAAGCTATCGGCAATCCGTCAACGGTGTTCCCGGTCTGATGAACCTGCCTGTGCTCGGGTCATTGTTCAAAAGTCGTGACTTCTTGCGCAGCCAGACCGAGTTGGTGGTGTTCGTTACCCCCTACATTGTCAATCCGATCGCAGCCTCAAAGGTTCAGCGCCCGGACAAAAACCTGGCCCCCGCCAACGATTCCGAAACACTCTTCTTGAACCGGTTGAACAAGATTTACCGGGCCAACGGGCAGAACGCCCAAGCTCCGTATCACGGTCAAGTCGGCTTCATCTACAAGTAAGGGCGGACGAGAAAATGGTAATGAATATGACATCCCGATCTCGCACGGCCATTGGCGCCACATTCTTCGTGTCTCTCCTTCTGGCCGGGTGTAACTCCCAGACAGTTGGTCAAAACAACAGCAACCTGGCTGCCACAAACTACCAGCTTCGGCACCCAATTGTTGTAACCGAACAGCCAGAAGTTCTGGACTTACCGATTGGTGCCCATATGCGGAACCTCAATGGACCGCTGCGCGGAACGGTGAAAGCCTTTGGTGCGGACTCTCGCAAAAAAGGAAATGGAAGGGTGGAGATCCTTGTGCCCTCCGGTGGACGGAATGAAGCGGCTGTCCATGCGCTAGTTCCCCAGATCCGCAGCTCTCTAAAAGCGGGCGGTCTCTCAGGTGGTGCGATATCGACCCGCAGCTATGCGGTTGATAACCCATCCGCAGATGCTCCAATCCGTCTGTCTTATCCGCGCATTCAGGCCACCGCTGGCCCTTGCGGAACCTGGAACGGCGATATCGGCAGAACTTTTGATCGAAATGTCGATTACGAAAACTATGGCTGCGCGACACAGTCCAATCTGGCTGCAATGGTTGAGAACCCCTCGGATCTTCTGACACCTCGTGCGTCTGCTCCCGCTGACCGCATGCGTCGTGCAAACGTGGTTGAGAAATACCGCGCAGGAGAGGCAACAGCCAGTAGTGTTCAGGAGGGTCTAGGTACCCAGGTATCGGATCAGTGAGGGTGACATGAGTACAAACGCCAACACAACATTAGCTACCATGGAGGCATCGGAGCCACAAGTCGGCACTCCATCCTCTATTCCTGAGAATTCTTATCTGGCTCCCGTGCCGCGTGTTTCAATCCAGGCCTTTTGTTTGAACGAGCAAACGGCTCGGACCCTGGAAGCTGCTGGTGAAGACCGCCGTATGGCCAAAGCGCATACAAAGGTTCACCTGGGGGGGATCAAGGCTGCGATCGAACATTTTTCGCAAGCCCCGACACCCAATCTCATTGTGATCGAGGTTGCCGCGCAATCGGGCGACGTGTTGGCCCAGCTCGACATGTTGGCCGAGTATTGTGATGCCGGAACACGGGTTATCGTGATCGGTGATCTGAACGACGTTAAGCTGTATCGGGATTTGGTGCAGGCAGGTGTCAGTGATTATCTTGTGACACCAGTGGACATCTATCAATTGATCGGGTCGGTCAGCAATCTATATGCCGATCCAACGGCCGAACCCCTTGGCCGTGCGGTTGCCTTCTTCGGAGTGAAGGGCGGCTGCGGCTCCTCGACAGTTGCTCACAACACAGGCTGGTCAATCTCTCGCCAGTTTCAACACGATGTTGTAGTTGCCGATTTGGACCTTCCGTTTGGAACAGCTGGCCTTGATTTCAATCAGGATCCTATTCAGGGAATTCATGAAGCGATTTCGGCGCCGGACCGTTTGGATCAGACACTTTTGGACCGCATCCTTGCCAAGTGCTCGGAGCACTTGAGCCTGCTTGCAGCACCGGCGACACTCGACAAAACATATGATCATGGCGAAGCAGCGTTTGAGATCCTGCTAGACGTCATGCGCGCTTCTACACCATCGATTGTTCTAGACGTGCCACATGTTTGGAACGGATGGACCAGAAACGTTCTGACCACCGCCGATGAAGTAGTAATTGTTGCTGAGCCTGACTTGGCAAATCTTCGAAACGCAAAGAACGTGGTGGATGTTCTGTCCCAGCTGCGTCCAAACGACAACGCGCCGAGGTTGGTGATCAACCGCGTCAACGTTCCAAAACGACCGGAGATTAAACCGGATGAGTTTGCAGCCGCGCTGGGGCTGGAGCTGGCGGCAGAAATTCCGTTTGAGCCACAGCTTTTTGGGACGGCAGCAAACAACGGTCAGATGATTTCGGAGATCAACGGCAAACACGCCATTTCTGAGACATTTTCTGATTTGGCAAACACAGTTCTCGGCAAGGCTGTTCCGACGAAGTCAAAAAAGTCTGCGCTTAGCAGCCTGATGGCGAAACTCGGAAAGTAATTTAGGGCCAAAGGTCGTAATAGCAGGGGTTTTTGACGACATGTTCGGAAGACGTGGGACAACTCAAGGGCGGGCGGAGCAGGGAGGGCAAATTCCAGCTCCTGTCATGCCGCAAGCCGAGCCTGCCCCGGTTGCTGCCGCAGCGCCAAGCCCGGCGCCCGCGGCACCAGAGCCCGTCCAGAAAGCGGCGCCACCACCACCGCCGGCCCCTGAACCTGCACCGGCCAAAGAGAAGAACAACGAGTACTACCAGACAAAGGCTCAAATCTTCAACGCGCTTGTTGAGGCAATCGATCTGTCTCAGCTTGGACGGCTTGATGCTGATGAGGCTCGGGACGAAATCCGGGACGTCATCAACGACATCATTTCGCTCAAGAACCTCGTTATGTCGATCTCCGAGCAGGAAGACTTGCTCGAGGATATCTGTAACGATGTTTTGGGTTACGGGCCTCTGGAACCGTTGCTGGCTCGTGATGACATCGCCGATATTATGGTGAATGGTGCTCATACCGTCTACATTGAGACATTGGGCAAAACCAACATCACCAACATCAAGTTTCGCGATAACGCGCAGCTTATGAACATATGCCAGCGGATTGTGAGCCAGGTCGGTCGTCGTGTTGATGACTCCAGTCCGATTTGTGACGCTCGTCTTCCGGACGGGTCACGTGTGAATGTTATCGCACCGCCGCTATCGATCGATGGCCCTGCGCTTACAATTCGTAAGTTTAAGAAAGACAAGTTGACCCTTGATCAGCTTGTCCGCTTTGGTGCGATTACACCGGAAGGCGCAGCCGTGCTGCAGATCATTGGGCGAAGCCGATGCAACGTGTTGATTTCCGGCGGCACGGGTTCTGGTAAGACCACCCTCTTGAACTGTTTGACTGCATACATCGAAAGTGATGAGCGCATCATCACTTGCGAAGATTCCGCGGAACTTCAGCTTCAGCAGCCCCACGTAGTCCGATTGGAAACACGGCCTCCGAACATCGAAGGCGAGGGGCAAATCACCATGACAGACCTCGTAAAGAACTGTCTGCGTATGCGCCCTGAACGCATCATCGTTGGTGAGGTTCGTGGCTCTGAGGCTTTCGACTTGCTTCAGGCCATGAACACAGGCCACGACGGTTCTATGGGCACGCTGCACGCCAACACACCGCGCGAGGCTCTTTCACGCCTGGAATCGATGATTACTATGGGGGGCTTTTCCCTCCCGTCCAGAACTTTGCGTGAAATGATCTGTTCATCGATTGATGTGATTGTGCAGGCATCTCGCCTTAGAGACGGGTCCCGTCGGATCACGCACATTACCGAGGTACTTGGTATGGAGGGCGACGTCATTATTACGCAAGACCTCTTCCTGTACGAAATGATGGGCGAAGACGCGAACGACAAAATCATCGGCCGACACAGGTCCACAGGGATTGGGCGACCGAAGTTTTGGGATAAGGCGCGGTATTACGGCGAGGAAGCACGTCTCGCGCAGGCGTTGGATGATGCGGCTGTGGCCGATTAACTTAGTGAGTATGAGTGGCCATGAATAGTCTGGATGCATTGATGACCGGTGATATGACTGCTTTGGCGGTTATGGGTTTGGTTATGCTCAGCATAGGTGGCGTTTTATTTGCGTTGCTTCAGCCGGCAATGAGTTCGGACAAACGACGCAGTCAGCGGATTTCGACGATCAAGGGTGTGGACGGCAAAACTCCTGGTCTTGCAATTCGCAACCGGGACGCAGACAAGCGTCGGAAATCCGTCAAAGACCAGCTTGATCAACTGGAGCAGCGCACGCAGCAAAAAAATGCGATGCGAGACAAACCATCGCTTCGCCTGCGCATTGAGCAGGCTGGATTGTCTTGGGATGTGAAACGGTTCATCCAGATCAGCATTGTTACTGGCGTACTGGCTACGGTTATCTTCTATTTCTTCTCCGGCAATGTGCTAATCGCCCTTTTGGGAGGGTTTGCAGGCGCGTTTGGTCTTCCTCGCTTTTACATCAACCGTCGCCGCAAAAAGCGGTTCACGGCCTTCATGGAAGAATTGCCGAATGGGGTGGACATCATCGTTCGCGGTGTCAAAGCAGGATTGCCTCTTGGAGACTGTGTTCGCGTTGTGTCAACAGAAGCAAAGGACCCAGTTTCAACTGAGTTTGCGAAAATTCTGGAAACACAGAAAATGGGTGTGTCCCTTGCGGAAGCCTTTATGAAGCTGCCCGAACGCGTTCCGCTCCCAGAAGCGAACTTTTTCGCAATTGTGGTTGCGATCCAGCAGTCATCTGGTGGTGGGCTTTCTGAAGCTCTAAACAACCTGTCCCGTGTTTTGCGTGGCCGGAAAGCCCTGAAACGCAAAATCGTTGCTTTGAGTTCTGAAGCGAAATCCTCCGCGGGGATCATCGGTGCCATGCCCGTTTTGATCTCGCTAGCGCTCTTCTTCATTGCTCCGGACTACATCAATATCCTGCTGACCACGACAGCGGGGCACATTGTCATTGCTGGCTGTATCACCTGGATGCTTATTGGCATCCTCGTCATGCGACAGATGATCAACTTCGATTTCTAGGGAGCCGTGAAAATGTCGTTCGCCGGAATGGACTTTACGCAGGTTATCACAGCGATCATGGCGATGATCTGTGTGAGCGGAACTCTCTATGTATTAATCATGCCTCTTTTTGAGCGTGATGGTCTCAAGAGCCGAATGAAAAGCGTTGCTCTTGAGCGGGATGAGATCCGCATGCGAGAGCGTGCGCGTCTGAACAATGCGGGAAAAGACGGACGGGGGTCATTGCGTGGCTCTCAGCCCACACAGCGCATGAAGGATTTGACCGAGCGCTTTAACCTGCAATCGGTGCTAACCGATAAAGAAGTCAAAATGAGGCTGGCACAAGCCGGCTTCCGGGGGCCGGGGCCTATTTATAAATATGCGCTTGGTCGGGTGTTCGCGCCGCCAGTTCTATTCGTTGTGTCCTTATTTTATGCCACCGCTGTCATGGGCTACGGGTTCTTGACAGGTTTGTTGGTTGGAGCCGCGTTCGCAGGACTTGGCTATTTCGTTCCAAACATTTATCTGCAAAACACGATTGAGAAACGTCAGAAAGCAATCGGTCGCGCATGGCCGGACGCACTGGATTTGATGCTAATCTGCGTCGAATCCGGCATGTCTATTGAAGTGGCAATGCAGAAGGTAGCCGATGAAATCGGGGTGCAATCCGCAGATCTTGCTGAGGAACTAACACTGACCACCGCAGAGCTCTCCTATTTGCAAGACAGGAGAATTGCTTTCGAAAATCTCGGCAACCGGACAGGAATGGACAACATCAAGAACGTTGTCATGGCCCTGATCCAGGCCGAGCGGTATGGTACGCCTGTCGCCAAGGCGCTTCGTGCAATGTCTGATGATACCCGGGATCAGCGGATGCAGGAGGCAGAGAAAAAAGCTGCCTCGTTGCCGCCGAAGCTCACCGTTCCCATGATCGTCTTCTTTCTACCGGTATTGTTTGCGGTCATTATGACACCGGCTATTCTTCAAATCATGGATGTCATGGGCGGTCGATAGAGCTTGCCGACGAAGAGAGTAATCCCAAACAAAAAAGAGAACCCGGGCTAACTTTAGCCCGGGTTCTTATCTTTGAAGATTTGGTATTACATTCATCCCCGGTTCTGGAGCATTGTTTTCAAGTAAGCGATATTGGCTTCGGCTTGTTTCGGATCCAACTCAGCCGTTGCGACTTTCTCAGCTTCTGAAAACTTGCCCTGCACACCAAGAACCAGAGCCAGATTTTGACGAACCCGACTATCGGCGGTTGGGAGCGCAGATGCTTTGCGAAGGGTGTATTCGGCTTCCGGGAGCTTGTTGGACAATAGGTAAGACAGACCCAGATTGTTGAGTAGGCTCGCGTCATCAGGGACGATTTTGAGAGCTTGCTGATACACTTGTCGGGCGTTTTCGTGCCTACCCATCTGATCAAGGACAGCTCCTTCGGCGGAGAGCAATTTCCAGTCTGGGTTTTGCGGATCCTGCGCCTGCTTTATGACGCTGAGTGCTTCAGGAAGTTCGCCGTTCATTGCGAGCACTTTCCCGTAGGCGCTGGCAATTTCCTTGTCCCTCGGATTGGCTATCACACCACTGCGGAGCACGGCCTTGGCCTGCGGAAATTGTTCATTTGCACTCAAGGCTTCTGAGTAGCCCAAGATGGCTCGGCGGTTTTTCCGGTCTTTCTCATAGGCTTGCGCCCAATAAGCGACTGCCTGTCGAGCCTCGGAGGTTCCCGGTCGAGCATTCACGTTTTGTGTTGCTGAAGAATGCGTTCCGACATTGCCCCGATTGGATGAAGCGCACCCGCCGAGAATGGTAAGGGCGGAAATCAGAGCTGTTATACCAACCGTCAAAATTCAGAACCGATGGGCCCAATCTCGCATTCCGATGGACATGATGGTCCATGGTTGTTCAATTAACCTGTTCCATGCGCGGCAACAGATATCGATGATTTGTTCGTAGGATTTGAAGACCCGGTTTGACAGCCAGTTATCCCTGATGAACTGCCATAGGTTCTCGACCGGGTTCAATTCGGGAGACCTCGGTGGCAATGGGAGAAGGGTAATGTTGTTGGGAATGTCGAGTTTGCCAGATGTGTGCCAGCCAGCCTGGTCAAGGATGACAACGGCGTGGGCTCCCGGAGCGACTTGCGACGAGATTTCCTGAAGATGCATTTGCATGGCCATGATGTTGCACTTGGGAAGGACGAGCGCAGCACCGACACCCCGTTCCGGGCAGATGGCCCCAAATATCCATGCTGACTTTGTCCGCTGATCCTTGGGGGCCCGCGGCCTTGTCCCGCGTTTTGCCCATCGCCTTGTGATCTTGGTCTTTTGACCCACACGCGCCTCGTCCTGAAACCAAACCTCTATCGGGGTGCCGCTTTCAAGCTGATTGCCGATTTCCGCCAGTTCGGCTGGGAAGCTTTTTTAAAATCCTCGACGGCAAACTCGTTTTGCGCCGGATGCTGCGGCCGGGCCGTCAGACGCCGATAACCCGCATTCTTCAGCTCCCGCGATACGGTACGCTCGTCAACGACAATGCCAAATTCAGACAGGATCCACGCAGCGAGATCCTTCAAGCGCCAACGTACCACTGCATCCACCGATGGATACGGGCCTCGTTCGACAATCTCGATCAACGCACGACGCTGCTGCTCGTCAAGTTTTGAGGGGCGACCTGACTTGGGCGTATCCTTCAGACCATTGGGACCAGAAGCATTGAAACGCAGCACCCAATCGCGAATGATTTGGAGCGTCACTCCGCCAATATGAGCTGCGTCCGAACGGCTCCCCCCATCATAGATCACCGCCAATGACAAAAGGCGACGGGTCTGTTTGGCGTCCCGGCACACCCTCGCCAACCGGCGAAGGGTACAACCGTCAAAGTCATCTCGAAGCGGTATCGCGGCTCCCATGGCAAACTCCCATCGTTTGCCATCTGGAATCATATTCGCAACAAAACCGGAAGCCCAAATATGAGTCACTTCATCTGACGTTTGGTATTACTGCCAATAGGCGGCGGCGGCGCTTTGAAGCGGATACGGAAGCTGACCTGTCCATGGCTTAATCCTCGAGCAAAATTGCATTCTGAAGATCTAGCAATAGGTTATTAACCCTAATTGTTGGTTAAGCGTTCCGCTACGGCGATGTTTGTACCGATTGCAATGGTCTAAGTGAGAGCGTAAGTCTCCAATCAAAATCTGAAACACCGATCCGCAGGAGGTCATCGTGCCCGAGAACCTGATCCGTAGTGCACAGGCTGAAAATGCCGTGGCAATTGTACCAGTTAACAATGCCAGCTTGGACACGGTTGTAGAAGATTTGGGGGCGGCAGCAAAAAATCTGGTAGAGTTGCATAGTTTCAAGCCGGTGCAGGGCAAAGCAATCGCAGTGCCTTCGGCAAAAGACGGTGAGATTGTGATCCTGTTGGGCGCGGAACTGGAACCAGGTGTCTCGTCATTTGCAATGGGAGCTGCACTCGCAAGCCTTCCGGCCCATGATTATGTGTTGCCGAGTGATCAAGAAAATACGATTGAAATTGCGCTCGGCTTTGTACTTTCCGTTTACACTTTTGATCGTTATCGGCAGGCCCCGACAAAACGCCCCCAACTGGTGGTTCCAGACGATGCCGACATTTCAAAGGTCACGGCTATTCAAAACGGCGTTTACCTAGCGCGTGATCTGATCAACACACCAGCCAGCGATCTTGGTCCGCAGGAGTTGGCCGCTGCAGTTGCCGATCTCTTTGAGCAATTCGGTGGCACGGGTAGAACCGTCGTAGGAGACGCGTTGCTTGAAGAGAACTATCCAATGGTTCACGCCGTTGGCCGGGCCAGTTCCCGTGAGCCGCGTCTGGTGGATTTCGCCTGGGGAGACCCGAACGCTCCGAAGGTGACGCTTGTTGGGAAAGGTGTCATCTTTGATACCGGCGGACTGGATATCAAGCCGGCAAGCGCAATGACCTTGATGAAAAAGGACATGGGCGGCGCTGCTAATGTATTGGGCTTGGCATCCATGATTATGGAAGCAGACTTGCCGGTACGCCTGCGGGTGATTATCCCTTGCGTTGAGAATGCAATCTCCGGCAACGCCTTCCGTCCCGGCGATGTTCTGAACAGCCGAAAAGGCCTGACGGTTGAAATCGGCAACACGGATGCGGAAGGACGTTTGGTTCTCGTTGACGCCTTGGCACTGGCGGATGAGGAAACGCCTGACCTGCTGATTGATATGGCAACTCTCACGGGCGCAGCACGTGTTGCTCTAGGGCCGGACCTCCCACCCTTCTACACCGATGATGATGAGTTGGCTGAAGACATCGCCTTGATGGCTGAAGCAGCTAATGACCCTTTGTGGCGCATGCCGCTTTGGAAGTCCTACCTCAGATACATGTCGAGCCCGGTTGCAGACATCAATCACATCAACACAAGCGGCGCTGGTTTTGCCGGTTCAGTAACCGCGGCGCTCTTTTTGTCGAAGTTTGTCGAAAACACCAAGTCTTGGGCACATTTCGATATTTATGGTTGGACCCCTTCTGATCTGCCCGGAAAGCCATCTGGTGGTGAAGCGCAGGGGATCCGGGGTCTTTTTGACCTGATCAGTGATCGCTACACATCCAAAATGTAACGGAAGCGAAACAGGTTTTGGATAAACTCTACGCGAATCAACCGGGTAGAGAGACCAGACATGCCGGTGGATCTGAGGCCGTCCCAGGCCTTACGGCTTATGCAGGAAGTGAATTTGTCCCTTGTTCGCGACAGTGAACAGGACCTTTCTGCACGGCAGCTGACGATCCTTCTGACTGTCTATCTTGAGCCGCCGCCACATACGGTGCGTGGACTGGCTGCAAAACTGAAAGTGACAAAGCCTGCAATCACGCGGGCTTTGGATACTTTGGGCAGCATGCGTCTGCTCTCGCGCAAGCGTGATGAAGCCGACAAGCGCAATGTCATCATCTCAAGAACGGTTGAAGGTTCGCTTTATCTGGAGCAACTTGGCGATCTGGTGGCGGAAAAAGCCAAAACGCTGCCACGGTAAAGAGCAAAGGCCCCCAATGACCACACAGTTTGACCGTCGCCGCCATCCCGTTCGCAAAGACCTTGCAGCGCGCGCTTATGAGGGGCGGGTTGAAGCTGATCGATTTGTAGACGGCAAGAAGAAAACCATCGTTAGGAGTGTGCTGGATTTTCGCAAAGACCCTCGAATGGACCAGTCCGTTGATACCCAAGGGCTTTTTGGAGAGGTGGTTACGGTCTTCGAGGAAGCTTCCGATGGCTGGGCTTGGGTGCAACTGGAAACCGATGGTTATGTTGGATGGGTCTCAGCTGACGCGCTGGCCGACCCGGTTGAGCCAACCCATCGAGTGACCGCACTGAACAGCTTTCGCTATTCCGGACCGGACTTAAAGCTTCCGCGCGTGGGTGCGCTTTCCATTGGAAGCAGGATCAGTGTGATTGGAGAGAAAACCACGCGCGACCTTCTCTATTGTCAGCTCTCCGACCATTCATACGTTGTTGCTCGCCACGTAGCCCCCCTTTCGGAGGAAGGTCACCAAGATTGGGTGGCCGTGGCCGAACAATTTCTGAACGTTCCTTATCTTTGGGGAGGTCGAAGTGGGGCAGGGCTGGATTGTTCTGCTCTTGTCCACCTGGCCCTAGCAGAAGGCGGCGTGCAAATCCCCCGGGACAGCGACATGCAGGAGGCCGAGGTCGGCCATCGTCTTCCGCTCGATACGCCCCTTGAGAGCCTTAAACGTGGTGACCTGATATTTTGGAAAGGCCACGTTGGCATTGTCCAAGGCCACAATCAGTTGCTTCACGCCAACGGCCATACGATGACCGTTGCAAGTGAAGCTCTTGATGAAGCGGTCCGGCGCATTGGTGAAAACGAGTTCGGCGCTGTAACCGCCGTCAAAAGGCTCTATTAAAAGCTCACCGCGACAGCGCTGTTGGCGGAGCAGGAGAAACAGGAGAAGCCGCGCCTTCACTGTTCTCCGCTTCTCCCAGATCCAAATCTTCGATTTTTCGGCTGCGTTTGCTGATCTTTTCCGTCGAGATCAGGATCTGATCAATGTCCTTGTTCGCTTGGGCAAAATGCGTCTGCAGCTTGCCAACGCGATCATTAAGCCGAGTGACGTCATCGATCAGGTGGCCAACTTCCGCCTGAATAAGGTGCGCCTGTTCGCGCATCTTTGCGTCACGCAAGACTGCCTGAATAACCTGTATGGAAAGCATCAAGAGAGAGGGAGAGACAATCACCACCCGCGCGCGATGAGATTTCTGGACAATATCCTCGAACTGCTCGTTGAGCTCGGCAAAGATGCTTTCTGAGGGAACGAAGAGAAAAGCTGTGTCTTGGGTCTCGCCGGATATCAGATACTTTTCCTTCACATCTTGAATGTGTTTGGTGAAGTCCCGGCGAAACTGGGCATTGGCCGCTTTCACTTCTTCATCCGTTTCGGCACGCCGAATGAGATTAAAGGCTTCCAGAGGAAACTTTGCATCAATTGCAAGCGGCGGCGCGCCGTTGGGCATGTGGATCAGGCAATCCGGACGGCTGTTGTTCGATAGGGTTGCCTGAAATGCATAGCCACTTGGAGCTAGCTGATCCTGAATGATGGCCTCCATGCGGCCTTGACCGAAGGCCCCACGGGTTTGCTTGTTTGACAAGATCGCCTGAAGGTCGCTGACCTGTGTGGAGAGATCGGTAATGGTATGGCGGGCGCGGTCAATCACGGCCAGCCGTTCGTGGAGCTGGCGTAATCCTTCATGAGTTTGCTTGTTTGTATCGGCCATTGAGAGGCCAAGTTTGTGCCCCATGCCATCCAGACGTTCATTCAACGAGCGCATCAGGTCCGACTGCCGGGAGCCAAAGACTTCGGCCATGGTTTGCATTCGGCCGGTCATTTCCCCTTGGGATTTCAGGACTTCAGACAGGTGGCTTTCAAGCTCGTGAATGCGCTCCCGTGCCGCTGTTTCGTTTTCCGCTGTTTTCCGCATCTGGCCAAGGGTTCGAAACCCGAGCCATAACAAAAGGACGAGCAGGGCAAGTGCGCCAAAGACGCACGCTTCCAAAACGGAAACCGGGCGCCCGGCAAAAATAAAGAGAGGTTCCATCATGAAACAAACATAGAACGATTCGGAATCGGCTGCAGCCGGAGGCGGTCCAGTTTGCCGTGTGTTCAAGGTTTTTTCCCGCGACTTCACGATTGACCACACACGGCGCTTTGGTTATGTGAACTTTATGACAAAACGCTCCATACTCACGATCCCTGATGCGCAGTTGCGCGAAGTTTGTGCACCTGTTGAAACAGTTGACGCGGATATCAAAGCGCTGGCAGACGACATGTTCGAAACCATGTATGCCGCCCCCGGTATTGGTCTGGCGGCAAGCCAAATTGGTGTACTCAAGCGCTTGTTTGTTTTGGATGTTGCCAAAGAAGATGCACCGAAAGACCCGATGGTCTTCATCAACCCGAAAATCGTCTGGTCTAGTGAAGACACGTCGGTTTATCAGGAAGGGTGTCTTTCTATCCCGGATTATTATGAGGACATCGAACGTCCGGCAAAGGTGCGTGTCCAGTTTCTGAACCGGGACGGGGCAGAGCAGGAAATGGAAGCCGACGGGCTCCTGGCAACCTGCATACAGCATGAGCTGGATCATTTGTATGGTCGCCTCTTTATCGATTATTTATCGAAATTGAAGCGTGACCGCGTCATGAAAAAATTTAACAAGTTAGCCAAGTTGAACGGCAAACTCGCCAGCTGACAGGCTGCGAAACAAGGCAGGATGGGCAAATGGACACCGCGTTTTTTCTGAAGATGTTCGCGGCGCTGTTTGCGATCATGAACCCGATTGCCAATCTGCCCGTTTTTCTGTCGCTAACCTCTGATCGTGATGCTGCCGGACAGCGCAAGGTGGTCGTAACCTTGATTATAGCGCTCGTGTGCGGCGCTGCGTTGGTCGGAATTGGCGGGAATGCCATCCTGAACCTTTTTGGCATCAGCGTGGATGCTTTTCGTCTGGCAGGCGGATTTTTGATCCTCCTGATTGCTCTGAACCTCATTCAGGGGGAGCAAAGTAAGGCTCACCATGGGACGGAGGCAGAACAGGCCCATCACGCGGAACAGGATCATCCGGCAATCTATCCGCTGACAGTGCCGATCCTTTTGGGCCCGGGCACGATTTCGACGATGATAATCTTTCGGGGGCAGGCCAGCACGGTGGAGCAGGACATTGCCTATGTGGCAGCGATTTCTTGTGCCATTGGGCTGCTCGCGGTCACTTTCTTTGCAGCTCCGTTCCTCGGGCGCGTTCTGGGGCAAACCGCGACCAGTGTGATGAGCCGGTTGATGGGTATGATCCTTGCTGCAATCGCTATGAGCATGATGGTTGAAAGCCTCAAGGTTTTGTTGCCTGGTCTGGCCTGATTGGTCCATAAGAGCGCTCAAACCCAGTCACGTTTTCAGGAAGCCTTATGTCGTTGCGCATCATCTTTATGGGGACACCGGAATTTTCGGTCCCGACACTGATGGAAATTATTGGTCAGGGACATGAAGTCGTTACTTGTTATTCGCAGCCACCACGCCCTGCGGGCCGGGGAATGGATCTCAAGAAGTCCCCGGTGCATGAGGCGGCGGAATCTGTTGGTATTCCCGTTTTCACTCCAACAAGCCTGAAGGATCCGACTGAGCAGGCAGCTTTCGCAGACTTGGATGCAGATGTTGCTGTGGTGGTTGCCTACGGCCTTTTGTTGCCGAAAGTGGTTTTGGATGCGCCGCGCGACGGGTGCTTGAACCTGCATGCGTCACTGCTGCCAAGGTGGCGGGGCGCAGCCCCGATCAACCGGGCTATCATGGCAGGTGATGCAGAGACCGGAATTCAGGTTATGCGGATGGAGGAAGGTCTTGATACCGGCCCCATAGGCATGTCTGAAACACTGTCCATTGATCCGAATATGACGGCAGGCGAATTACATGACCGTCTATCGGCTCTCGGTGGTGACCTGATGGTGCGGGCATTGGCAGCTCTTTCCCGCGGAGCGCTGGGCTTTACGCCTCAAGATGCAGAAGGTGTGACCTACGCCTCTAAACTGGCAAAGAGCGAAACACGGATAGACTGGACGCAAAGCGCAAGCAATGTGCACAATCACATTCGCGGCCTGTCTCCTTTTCCAGGAGCCTGGTGCGAACTGAGTGTTGGAAACAAGACCGAACGCTTGAAGATCTTGCGCAGTGCTATGGTTGAGGGTGCAAGCGGTGCTCCGGGGACGATTGTGTCTTTGGACCAGGGCCCTGTTGTGGCGTGCGCAGATGGTAGTGTTCGCCTCGTTCAGGTGCAGCGCGCCGGCAAGAAACCAATGACCGCTGAAGAGTTCCTGCGCGGTGTCCAGCTGCAAACGGGTTCAGTTCTGGGATAATGCAAGCGGGAGCTAGAAAGTGAACCACAACGCGCTGGTTGATGACCTTGTTATTCGTGATGTTCAACCCTCTGACGAGGCGTGTGTTCGTGATGTGACTGTGGCGGCTTTTGCTCAAGAGGAAGAAGCAGGTCTACTGCATCGCCTTCGCCATTGTGGAGCGCTTGTCCTGGAAAAGGTGGCAGTGAATGACGAAGGCAAGATCCAGGGGCATGTTGCGTTCAGTCGGGTGACGCCGCGCGCCACGGGCCGTGGTCAGGCCCTGAAGGTCTCATGTTTGGCACCGGCTTCCGTCTGGCCGCATTTTCAAAGGCAGGGCATTGGATCGGCCTTGATTAAGGCGGCCCTAGACGACCTGCGGAGTGCTGGAGAGGACCTTGTTTTGGTTCTCGGGTCGCCGACCTATTTTCCAGAACTTGGGTTCAGTTCGGAATTGGCCAGAAAAATCAAAGGGCCATATGCAGGAAATGCCTTCATGGCCTTGGCTCTCAGTAAGGCAGGGGAACGGGATCTTCCGATTGAAGTTGCCTTTGCGACCCCGTTTGAAGCATTCGAATAGTCAGGCCTAAGCTATGCCGCGTTACAAGCTGACAGTAGAATATGATGGTCGCCCGTTTTGTGGGTGGCAGCGTCAGTCAAACGGTCCGTCCGCACAAGGTGTAATTGAACGGGCGATAAAGGCTTTTTCCGGAGAGGATGTAACGATTGGTGGTGCTGGGCGAACAGACACTGGCGTTCATGCTCTTGGGCAGGTTGCACATGCGGACTTGTCAGAGGATTGGCCTGAAAAGACGGTTATGGGCGCATTGAATTTCCATTGTCAGCCAGACCCGGTCGTCATTCTTGCTTGCGAAAAAAAGCATGACGGATTTGATGCCCGCTTTTCTGCGATCCGCCGGTCTTATCGATATCGAATTCACAACCGTCTACCACCGCTCACCCATGAGCTGGGGCTTGCGTGGCACGTCAAACATGAACTTGATGCCGATGCGATGAATGAGGCGGCCCAAGAGTTTGTCGGCCATCACGATTTTACCACCTTCCGACATTCAAGGTGTCAGGCCAAAAGCCCGGTGAAGACCCTTGAGAACTTTACCGTGCGTAGGGAAGGGGAGATTATTCTGGCCGAGTGCTCCTCAAGGTCCTTCTTGCACAATCAGGTCCGGTCGATGGTTGGGACGCTGCGTCTTGTTGGAGAGGGGCGATGGACGGCCAGTGACGTTGGAGAAGCGCTGGCAGCACGTGATCGCAAGGCCTGCGGCCCGGTTGCGCCTGCAGACGGACTTTATTTGACACGGGTCGATTATCGGTCTGTTGAAGCCGACATTGCTGCAGCAGACGAGTGGCGCGCAAAGAAGGCGGCTCTGGACGTCGCCTCTGATGCTTGAGCAGACTGTCAAAGCCGATTAGCTGTCCTCAGGTGGCACGACGCATTTTCTATAAAGGTGCTATGTGGTGTGCCCCAAAATGGGAAGCGTTATCACCAATCCCAAAAACGCCGGGACCATTGAGGCTATCAGGACGATGGTCACGGTGAAGGCCCAACCGATCATCGGGATTGGAGACATGGCGACTGCGCGAACCGACGTGATCATTGCGGTAATGAAGTCTCGATCCTGTTCCAGAAGCAGCGGAAAAGAGATCACTGTCAGCGAGAACAAGGTCAGCGATAAGATTGCGCCGACAACGTGTCCAACCGCCAAAAACATCAAACCTTCTGGGGTGCCAACAACTTCCGAAATGAATTCGCCAAAGGAGGCAAAGGAACGAAACCCCAGAAACAGCGCCGGCAACAGGCGAACCTGATACATCCACATGATCTGAATGAACAGTACAAGAAAGGCCATCCAGGACAGCTCGCGTCCTTTTTGTGCCCACATTGTCGAGAGGATTGCCCCCCACGTGAGCGGTTCCTCTTTTTCAATTCGCCGACTAACCTCATAAAGGCCGACGGCTGCAAAAGGGCCGATCAAAACAAAACCCGCTGCCAAGGGGTAGCTGAGGTAACTCATGCCAAGCGCAGAGGCGCTAAGGATCACGAGAACGCCGCCAACGGCGAACAGGGCTCCAATGACAAGACCGATATGCGGTGCGGTTTTGAAGTCCTTCAATCCAGACATCAAGGCATCAACAATATCGTTTGCAGTAATTGCCCGAACCACTGGTGCAGGGCGGAGCGGCTCCTGCATGTCGGTGGGTGTACCAGCTCCTTGATTTTCCATAATCGAGCTTCCTCCCAAAAGCATCAAAACCATAGGATGCACCGCTGTGAGCCAATTGCCAATGTATCTTTTAGTTACAATTGAAAATGGAGATGCGTTTCCTTCTAACGTTTCTCCTTGATCCGAATAGGACTTCCGACTAACTCCAATGCAGGAAAAGCGAACCTCGAGAATGGTTTTTCATGAGTTCTGACATACCACCAGCCAACTACACGCCAGGTCTTGCCTGGTTGTTCCTCAGTCCTTTCGGCCGTCTTGGCCGACATGCCTACTGGCTGGGGTTTGGATTCATCTGGATGGTGATTGCCATTGCAATTCGCCTTTGGTGGGTGTCCCTTGATGGCAATGTAAATTTGGAGACACTGGATCTTGCGAGTTTTATGAACTCCAATCCTTTGTTGCCCTATCTCTTCTTTATTCTGCAATGGTTGGAACTGGCCTTTGTCATCAAGCGGTGTCAGGACTCGGGAATTACGGGGTTTGCCGCACTTCTTGTTTTTGTGCCGCTGGTCAACCTTTTGGCGGTGGTGATCTTCGGCTTCATGCCAAGTACCAATGGGCCTAACCGCTATGGTCCTGCACCGAACAGCTATTACCGAAGCCCCAAAGCGTGAGTCACTTTACCTAATGCCTGATCTGTCTTCTGCCGTCCGTGTTGCTCGTGATCTTATCCGCTGCCCGTCAGTCACACCGAAGGAAGGTGGTGCACTCAATTCGTTGCAAAGCACGCTCGAGGCTGCGGGATTCAAGGTCGAGCGCGTGACGTTTTCCGATCAAGATACGCCCGACGTCGAAAACCTGTTTGCCAGCATCGGAAGCGGCAAACCGCATTTCGTCTTTGCCGGGCACACGGATGTTGTTCCTCCCGGGGACAATAGCTCTTGGTCTCATGACCCGTTTGCGGGGGATATAGCCGGTGGGCGCCTTTATGGTCGCGGTGCGGTCGACATGAAGGGCGGTATTGCCGCTTTTGCCGCTGCGGCTTTGTGGTTTGTCGAGGAAAACGGAACCGACTTCGGCGGCCAGATTTCGTTTCTGATCACCGGCGATGAAGAAGGACCGGCGGTCAACGGGACTGCGAAACTGCTGGACTGGGCGCAAAGCCAAGGCCATGTGTTTGACGCTTGTATTGTCGGAGAGCCCACCAACCCTGATCATCTGGGTGATGCGATCAAGGTTGGTCGCCGTGGGTCGCTATCTGGCACCATTGAGGTGACGGGAACGCAAGGCCATGCGGCCTATCCTCATCTTGCCGACAACCCCATACCGGGTCTCATCAAGCTGCTCTCCGGTTTGGACCAGATGAAGCTGGACGATGGCAACGAACGTTTCCAACCTTCCAATCTTGAAATTGTGACAGTGGATGTTGGCAATACGGCCTTCAACGTGATCCCAGAGCGCGCCACCGGAAAATTCAACATTCGCTTCAATGATGAATGGGATTTGGCAGGGCTGAAAGACAAAGTCACCGGCGTTCTGCAACAGGCGGCGCCCGAGGGGCTAAACTGGACGATCGAGTTTAAACGCGATGCCAGTGAACCGTTTCTGACAAAAGATCAGAAGTTGATTGAAACGCTGTCCAACGCAATTGAAAATACAGTTGGACGGACGCCGGAACTCTCAACCGGCGGCGGCACGTCCGACGCAAGGTTTATCAAGAATTATTGCCCGGTGGTTGAATTTGGCCTTGTCGGGCAGACCATGCACAAGGTTGATGAACATGTTGCCATCGCGGATCTTGATCAACTCGCTGTTGTATACAGCCAATTCCTCAAAAGCTATTTCGGGCTGAAGGGGCAGTAAGACATGGTCTCGGTCCGTGAGGTTGAGGCATCTATAAAAGGATCGTGGCTGCTCTTCTTAAATCGTGAAGAGGGCCTTCGTTGGTTCGATCTTTCCATCAGCGGATTCTGGCGATCCTTTTTTGTCATTGTTCTTTTGCTGCCTCTTTTCGCCATAACCTCACTTGCCGAAAAACAGCTGCTCCTGACTGAAACCGAACTGGCATCTGAAGTATTTGAGACAGCCGCATTCTGGAGTGTTCGGCTGATTGGTCTGGGGCTGGACTGGATCGCGATGCCACTTGTGTTGGCAGTGATGGCCAAGCCCCTGGGGCTTGAAGCGCATTATCCCGCTTTCATAGCAGTCAGAAACTGGACAAGCCTTTTTGTCTCAATTCCTTACGTCTTTACTGCGTCGCTTTATCTTGGTGGGGTTTTATCCGGCGGACTGATGTATCTCACCTGGCTCACGTTCTTGGTGATGATCTTGTGGTACCGGTTTCAGATAACCCGGATGATTTTTGGTGCCTCGATGGGACTGACGCTCGGTATCGTGTTTCTTGACTTTGTGTTGTCAATATTCATCCAGACCACAGTGGACCGTTTGGTTGCTATGTGACTTAGTAAAACTATGATGATAGGCTCTTAAGTTAACTATATATTAATTATCCCGGATTTCCCAAGTAGTCAGCTGATTTAGCTTCTTCTATCCTATTTTTCTCTTTATATTACAGCGTGTTACTTGATGACGGAGGGCTGAAAAATGGCACACCCAACGGGTGCGGGTTCTGAGAGCGATTTTCGGCTGGATTTTGACCCTCGGGTGCGGTTGGAATTCCACGGTTCAAAGATCAGTTCTGATGGCGGTCTTCTGCTTTACCGGGAGCTTGATGACGCCCTTGGCCTTTTCGGCAAAGCGGTTCGGTTCCTTCGGGATACCCGCAAAGGTAAGAATGGCGTTCACACCTTGATGGGCCTGCTGCGCCAATCGATATTTGGTCGCCTTGCGGGCTATGAAGATGTGAATGATGCCGTGCGTCTGTCGCGTGACCCGGTAATGCGCCAGATTATCGGGGGCCGTGCCGTTGACACTCAGGCGGCATCCTCCTCCCAGATGGGCCGCTTTGAGACTGAGGTGCTCGCGACTGCCGCCAACAGGGAAGCCTTGGCCGATATGCCCGGTCAATGGATTGATGCGGTGCATGGTCGCCAAGGACTGAACTACATCACCTTGGACATGGATAGCTCTGTCAGCCCCACCCATGGCGCTCAGGAGGGAACCGCATGGAACGGGCATTTCGGCTGCAACTGCTATCACCCATTGTTCATCTTCAATCAGTTTGGCCACTTGGAACGCTGTGCCCTGCGCAATGGCAGCGTCCACAGCGCGGATGACTGGAAGGCTCTTCTGATACCCGTCATTGCGCGCTATGCAGAGCGCGACATCATGCGCTTCTTTCGCGCTGATGCCGCCTTTGCCATTCCGGAACTTTACGAGACTTTAGAGGCTGAAGGGTACCGCTACGCCATCCGCCTCAAAAAGAACGCTGTGCTGGAAGAGAAGATCAGCCATCAGCTGACCCGCCCCGTGGGACGTCCCTCAAAGACAAAGATCAAGCGCTTCTATGAGGTTTTTGAGTATCAGGCTGCTTCATGGAGCAAGCCCCGTCAGGTGGTTGCCAAGATCGAATGGTATCCCGGTGATCTATTCCCTCGCGTGGGTTTTGTCGTCACCAACTTGCCGATGGAGCCGGAATGGATCATCCGCTTCTACAATCAGCGCGGCACAGCCGAACAGCACATCAAAGAAGGCAAGAACGCCATCACTTGGACCCGCCTGTCCTGCAAGCGGTTCTGTGACAATGAGGTCCGGCTTCAGCTTCACGCATTGGCGTATAACCTTGGTGTCTTCCTGCAAGGGCTAGACCTCCCGGAAGAGGTCGCCGACTGGTCGCTGACAAGTATCCAGAGCCGCCTCATCAAAATCGGGGCAAAGGTCGTACGCCATGCGCGCAAAATCACGTTCCAACTGGCAGAGGTGGCTGTATCAGGCTACGTCTTCGGACGAATCCTCGCCGCAATCCGCGCCCTCAAGCCCCCGCCGAGGCCTGCATGACGCTCCAAACAACGAAACCAACACAAATGCGGCTCCACAGCTGTGTCTTGTCGCAGCCCAAACGGGATAAAGTCCACGAAAAGCTCAAAAACCGCGCTTACGTAACCGTCAAAATCGATAATCGCCCCGACAACGCTGCCGTCAGAGTTGCAAACGTCCGTGAAAACGGTCAACCTCGTCGCAACACACAGTTACTTGGGAAATATCCGATTATATAAAATCAGTGCTTGTTATTTTTTGTAATTCAATGAAAAGTTTAAGTCGTCTGAAGTATATTAAATGCGGTAGCTCAATTATGGACCTCTCTCCGGTATCGACCTCCAACAAATTCCGACGCATGCGAATGCAGGAGTTCTGGAATTTGGTTGAAACGTACCTTTCCAAGGGACGGATATGCCGCATCCTTGATCTTGGCGGAACCATTGAGTTTTGGCGGACTTGGGGTTCAGTGTTCGATCTTAGCGAAACTGAGATTGTCTGTATCAACACGTTCGATCAACCAGCGGATTTTGTTCTGCCAAATGTGACCTGCATCAAGGGTGATGCGTGCAATCTGAGCCAATTTTCTGACAGCACTTTTGATGTGGTTTTTTCCAATTCCTGTATTGAGCATGTTGGTGCATGGCCGCAAATGTCGCAGTTTGCTTCTGAAGTCCGCCGAGTTGGGAGAAGTTATTTCATTCAGACACCGAACTTTTGGTTTCCAATCGAGGCTCATGCGCGGATGCCATTTATCCACTGGCTGCCGGATCAAATTACCTACCGCCTTCATATGATGACTAAGACCGGTTTTTATCCAAAGGCAGATGATGTTGAAGGCGCAATGGAGATCGTGGAAGACGCCCGTTTGCTGGATATTCGGCAGATGAGGACGTTGTTCCCGGATGCAGAAATTCAAAAAGAAAAGTTCTTTGGGCTTACCAAAGCACTGGTCGCTGTAAGGCGAAAGAAATCGGCTGTTGGCGAAATGGGCGAGAGCTGGGGCGAGGTGGTTGCAAATGAACCCGGGCGCGAAAAACAGGCTGCCATTTAAGCAGCGCCAATAATATTGAACACGTCTTGTCGAATAAGATGAAAAAAGTAGGGGCCGAAGAAAATGACTGCGGCCCCTTTTTGATTAGTCGCGCAGCAATTCGTTGATGGAGGTTTTTGAGCGGGTTTGCTCGTCAACGGTCTTCACGATAACGGCGCAATAAAGGCTCGGGCCATAGTTTTCACCCGGCAGGTTCTTGCCCGGCAAGGAACCGGAAACAACCACAGAGTATGGCGGGACTTTTCCAACATGGATTTGGCCGGTTTGGCGATCAACAATCTTGGTTGACTGGCCGATGAACACACCCATGGAAATCACGGACCCTTCGCCGACCACAACGCCTTCCACGACTTCAGACCGAGCGCCGATAAAGCAGTTGTCTTCAATAATGACCGGGCCGGCCTGAAGTGGCTCCAATACACCGCCGATTCCGACACCGCCGGACAAGTGAACATTCTTTCCAATTTGGGCGCAGGAGCCGACTGTTGCCCAAGTGTCCACCATGGTGCCTTCGCCAACATAGGCACCGAGATTAACAAAGGACGGCATCAAGACAGCGCCTTTGCCAATAAAGGCCGAGCGGCGAACGGTACAATTCGGAACTGCGCGGAAACCGGCGTTTTCAAAGTCAACACCGCGCCAGCCGTCAAACTTGGAGGGAACCTTGTCCCACCAAGTCGCATCGCCCGGTCCGCCTTTGATAACTTCCATCGTATTCAGGCGGAATGACAAAAGAACGGCTTTCTTGGCCCACTGATTGACCTGCCAATTGCCGTCGACCTTTTCAGCCACGCGGAGCTGACCGCGATCCAGAAGGTTAAGCGTAGTATCAACGGCATCGCGAACCTCGCCGGTCGTGTGCGTGTCGATTGCGGCCCGGTCTTCAAAAGCGGCATCGATAACTTTTTCAAGTTGCGCAAGGTCGTGGGTCATTGGCAGGTATCTCTCCGAGAGTATCAGGTAATGGCGCGGACCTAAGCGGTCCGGAAGGGCTCTGTCAAGCAAGCATGACGGAAATGCGGTTGTTAGAGCAGGGAAGGGAGAGCCCGTCGCGCTTGAGTTCCCTTCACTGCTGCAATCGGATTGCTCAATTGAGCCAACAAGACGGGAGGCGCAGGATAGCGGTCTCGAGGTTGGACCCTCAGTTGGCATATTGGAAGGCTGCAAAAGATGGACTTATGGATCCCGATTACAGTATGCGCGGCCTTTTCGCAAAACATTCGATCTGCGTTGCAAAAACACTTGAAAGGGGAGCTGGGGACAATTGGAGCCACATTTGTGCGCTTTGGATATGGGCTCCCGTTCGCAGCGGTTTATCTGGCCGGTCTGCATTTCGGCTTTGGGATGGCAATCCCAAAGCCATCTCTTGTCTTTGCAGGGTTTGTCGCGCTGGGCGGGATTGCCCAAATCATTGCGACGTTCTTGTTGGTGCATTTGTTCTCACACAAGAATTTCACAGTTGGAACCGCATATTCCAAAACCGAGCCCATTCTTGCCGCGCTATTTGGCTGGGTGTTTCTGGGCGAAACGGTTGGGCTTTGGTCAGGTGCAGCCATCATGGTTGGTGTGATTGGCGTCATCGTGATTTCTCTGGCCCGGCGTGGTCTTCAGGGCATCACAATTCGCTCTGCCTTGTTGGGCCGCCCCGCCTTGATAGGTTTGGCATCTGCTGCATTCTTCGGAATTTCCGCGGCAGCCTATCGGGCGGGGTCTTTGAGCCTTGCAGAAGGGGAGGTTTTTGTTAGGGCTGCTTTTGCGCTTGTCTGTGCAACCGCGTTTCAGACATTGGTTATGGCTGTCTGGATGGCACTGATGGCACGGTCTGAATTGACCGCAAGCCTACGGACCTGGCGGGTGAGTATCTGGGTAGGTCTCACGGGTGTCGCAGGGTCGGTCGGCTGGTTTACAGCTATGACGTTGCAACAGGTTGCTTATGTCAGGGCTTTGGCACAGGTGGAGCTGATTTTCACGTTAGCTGCGTCGGTATTCCTGTTTCGGGAACAGATCCTCAAAATGGAGGTCTTCGGCTGCGCGCTGATCGCCGAATCAGTGGTGGTCCTGATCCTAAGCATTTGAGGCTCAAGCAAGTTGCTGTCTATGCAGCGCTGTGGAGCCAGTCGCGGAAAGCAGCGACCGGTCGTGATTGTGGCCTGTTGGGAGAGCGAACAAACCAGTACCCGGTTTCCAGTTCCTTGACCGGCCATTCAGGGGCAATCAAATGTCCGGCCGCGATCTCCTGAGCGACAAATCGTTTATCGATCACGATTGCCCCCATGCCGGCGATAGCGGCCTGAATGGCAAGGTCTCGGCTTTCCAGGACCATGCCTGCCGATGCTTCCCCGTGCTCCAGATCAACATGCGCAAGCCATTGCATCCAGTCGCCGCGACGACTGGCGCTGTGGAGCAGCCGCAAATCCTTTATACGGGATGGATCTGCGGTTGGCTGGCTCCCCAAAAGACTTGGTGCGAGCGCAACAGCAAGGTGCTCCTGCCACAAGAGCGAACTATCGACGCCTTGCCAATTGCCTTTGCCAAGTCTGATCGCGCAATCGTAGTTTTCGCGGTCCAGATCGACCGCGCGGGTCGAGGCGGAAAGAAGGATTTCAACATCGGGTTGGAGAGCTTGAAACTCCGGCAACTTCGGGATCAGCCAGCGGGTCGCAAATGTTGAAACGGTGCTGATTCTGAGTTCCGTGCGGCCCCGGCGCTTGAACGTGTCGACAGCCTCTTCAATCTGATCGAACGAATCACCCAGTCCAAGAGCAAGACGCTGGCCTTCTTCAGTCAAGCTCAACCCTCTGCCATCTCTGAGAATGAGTGTTGCGCCTAGCTCGTCTTCCAGTTTGCGCATGAGGTGCGACAGCGCGGACGGAGACACTCCGAGGCGCTCAGCCGCTAAAGAGGCCCTGCCCAGTTTGGCCAGAAGGGAGAAAGCATGAAGCGCGCGCAAGGAGGCCATGAAAATTCACTCAAAGGACGGTGCATCACATAGTTTACCGGACGACTCGCGCCAAAACCAACCTGTTTGTGCCATAGGGCAAGACCACTAAAGGTGGCCCGGAAGCGCCTTCAAGAAACCGGTCAAATCGTCGGTTACAAAATCCACATGAGGTGCTCGGTCGTCTTCCAGTTCCCATTCCCCATGGAACAGGTCCCTTGTATTCAGTGGAACAACCAGAACAGTTCTCATGCTCAATTTGTGCGGAACCACCAGGTTGCGGGAAAGGTCTTCGAACATGGCTGCACGGGCGGGTGAGACACAAGTCTGTTTCAAAAACAGATCATAGGCTTCGCGGTCTGGCTTGGGCACCAACCCAGCTGCAACAATGTCAAAGATATCTTCGAAGAGCTCAGTTACGCCAAGCGCTGCGGCAGTCCGTTCTGCATGAGGTCGATCGCCATTTGTAAAGATAAACTTCTTTCCCGGCAGAGCCTGAATTGCGGACTTGAGGTCAGCATTCGGCTTGACCGCCGAATAATCAATGTCATGAGCTTTTTCCAGAAAGTCGTCCGGATCGACATTGTGCTCCACCATGAGGCCGCGCAAGGTGGTGCCATAGGCTTTGTAATATGCTTTTTGCTGAACTTCTGCGGCCGCCCGATCCAAGCCTAAAAGATCTGCGACGTAATCTCCGATCTTTTCGTTGATCTGGGAAAAGAGATCAGCATCGAAGGGGTATAGAGTGTTATCGAGGTCAAACACCCACGCCTCGACACCGGAAAACACCCGAAGGTCTGTTAAGTGGGCGTGACGACCTTCTCGCGGAATGACGCGGCGGCCGGTCACGGGCAGATCAGCGTCCCGGCGCCGCGGTCGGTGAACAGCTCCAGAAGGACGGCATGTTCGACCTTGCCATCCAGAATAACGACGCCTTCAACCCCTCGGTTCAAGGCTTCGATGCAGGTCTCGACTTTGGGTATCATGCCGCCTGAGATAGTGCCGTCTTCAATCAACTCACGCGCCTTGGCGACGGTCAGTTGTTTGATGAGTTTGCCGTCTTTGTCCAGAACGCCCGGAACATCGGTCAGAAATAAGAGTCGCGTGGCATTCAAGGAGCCGGCGATCGCCCCAGCAAAAGTATCCGCATTGATATTGTAGGTGTTGCCGTCTGGACCTGGTGCAACAGGGGCTATGACCGGGATAAGGTCTTCCTTCAGCACTAGCTTCAATACAGTCGGGTTGACCTCAGCAGGTTCACCAACAAATCCAAGATCAACGACCTTTTCAATGTTGGAGTCCGGATCAACAACGGTCCTCTCCAACTTCTTGGCGGCGACCATGTTGCCATCCTTGCCGCACAAGCCGACGGCCCGGCCACCTTCGGAGTTGATCGAGTGGACAATCTCCTTGTTGATGGAACCTGCCAGAACCATTTCGACAACCTCGATTGTCGATTTGTCGGTTACGCGAAGGCCTGCTCTGAATTCACTGTCAATGCCGAGCCGGGTCAGCATTTTGCCAATTTGCGGACCACCGCCATGAACAACCACCGGATTGACTCCGGATTGGCGCAAAAGGGTGATGTCACGTGCAAAGGCCTCACCCAGAACCGGATCCCCCATGGCGTGGCCGCCGTATTTAACGACAACCATCTTGTTGTCATAGCGCTGCATGTAGGGCAGCGCCTGAGCAATGACATGGGCACGGCTGTGATGGTCTGGGATACTCATTTCAAAACGGGCTCTTGGGGTGCGATCAGAAACTTTAAAGAAGCTCTATAGCCGGTTTGCGAAGAGACCACAAACCTTCCGCTGCTGACTTTTCCGATATCGCTTTCAAGAGGAGTGTTACTCAACCAAACAGAATGGTTTCCAATGCGTTGGCGGAAACTGCATCATCGACCTGATCCCTCAGATAAGTCCTGCCGCCAAGTGTTTTGACTTGCGTGTCATCCAAGTGTCCTTGGTAGCCGCTGACGCAGACTTCACATCCGAGCTGATGTGCAAAATTGACCAGAGCCCTGCCAAGTGACTGGCGTGTCGAGTGGTGGTCTAGCCTGTCGATCTGGGACAGATCCAGGTTCAGCTTTTTGATCCCCGCCGAAACGTAATGAAAGGGACTGACCATTAAGGAGCCATAGTCAACAAGCCCCAGTGCAACCCCTAACTCGGACAAATGTAGCAATTGCCGTTTGAGCGACACCGAATCGCGTCGCAGGCTTTCGGGCAAAATGTTCAGTTGAAGGTTGGAATAGCCCAAACCAGTTTCTGCCACGATCCTGGAGATGGTTTGCGACAGGTTTGGATCTTCGGCCTGTGCCGGATTAAGCGCAACAGAAACAAACTTCTGGGTGTCGAGCCTTTGGTTCCAATCAGCCATTTGGATGCAGGCACGTCGTATAAAGTTTGTGCCTATTTCCACGGCTTCATCGGTTTGGGCCAATGTGAAGCGCAATGCACGCATATGCTGGGCCCCAATTTCGCCGCGCGCGCAGGTCAGGACAGCTTCCGCTCCAAGGAGCGTGTCGCCGTCCATGTCTCTGATTTCGAGGAATTTCAGGCCAATCTCGTTTGCCCGGTGGGCTTCTCCGATTGCCTGTCGAGCCGTTTCCTTGGCTTCCACTTTGCCGCGCATTTGGGGCGTGAAAAAATGAAAGCGGTTTCTCCCGGCTTTCTTTGCAGAATAAAGGGCCAGATCCGCATTGCCGAGCAGCTGCTCACCAGTCGCGCCATCTTCTGGCAGGACTGAAACTCCGATACTGCAGCCGAGGCGGATGCAGGTTCCATTGATCTCAAGCGGTTCATTCAGTGTCCTGATCAAAGCCTGTGCGCAGTCCTTGATGGCGACGCGGCGAAACAGGGCAGGGTCGATGATCGCAAACTCGTCGCCGCCTAAGCGCGCAATGGTCGCTTCTTCTGAAGGGATGGTTTTGAGCCTGCGGGCCACAACTTTCAGGATTTGATCCCCAAATGCGTGCCCGTAAGTGTCGTTCAGCATCTTGAACTTGTCGAGATCAAGATGAAACAGTGTGGCTCTGTCACCATGCTCCATCCAGTCGTCAAAAGTGCGTTTCAGTTGTTTTTTGAATGTTGTTCGATTGGCGAGGCCCGTTAAGGGATCGCGTTTGGCCTGAAAACGGATACGCTTTGTGTAAGCTTCCTCTTCGCTTACGTCCCGAGCAATACCGCGACAGCCGAGATAATCGCCGTTTGAAGTGAACACTGGTTCACCTGACAGGCTAACCGTCTTCTTCCCAGTCCCAACGTCAACGCTTTGCCGCTCGTCCCGAAAAGGTACCCTGCTATCAATAAGGGTTTTGAAGCGCGCAGAGTAAGCGGGATTGTGAAGCGCATGGGTCAGCAGGTCTTCGCTCGTTGAGGGGGGGCGTTTCGAACAATGGTGAATTACCGTCCGGCCGTCGGCATTCCGCTCCCATGTCCAGTCTGCGGCAATATTCAAAAAAGCCTTGGTATGGGCATAAGCAATTTGCGGGGCCAACAGAGCTTGCAGTGTCTGAACGAACCCATTCGTTTGGGTCTTTCGAGAGAGCAGCAATCGTTGCCATTGTGTGTTTTCAAAAAGCAGGACCAGAACGCCAAGCGCTTTACCCGTTATGCCGATAAGCGGAAAGGCAGAGGCTGCAGAGCAGTGGGGCGGGAGAAGGTGACTTTCCTGGGTCCTGCTTCCGGCCAATGGTGCTGAAATATGATGAGGCTGTTCAGTATGATGAACAATGCGGGTGAGGCTTGAAACGCAGTCAGTATGCGATTTTTGAGGGGTTACCCCCACATTGATCGGCGCGCGATTATCTGCAGCACTTAAATAAGCGGCACAGGCACCTGATGATTGACACGCTTCGCTGACTATAAAGCGAAGAGCATCTCTATTCGGTTCAGCATTGCGAGGTGCTGGTGCATTTTTGTTCTTATTTCCTGGCGTCGCTTCCATAGGGTCGTCAGGGGCGAATGCGCGCGTCTCGCAGTTCGCGGTCATGATTTTTGCCTCAACTTCTAAAAAATTGCCTTTTCAGGCATTGTAAAAAATTACAATTAGAAGCTGCGTAAAAAAGATTAACTAATCGTAAAGCGAGAGATCTCTGCTTTCAAAAGATCGATGCACAGATCCTTTTCAGAGGATGTGGCGATAATTTCGGGATAAGCGGCTATACGTTTGGCAAGTGCCGTTTGTGTGTCCGTGAGCAGTTTGGCGAGCTGAGGCTTCTTGATCTTGTCGGATTTGGTGAGAACGACCTGATAGACAACAGCGGCTTTGTCCAGAAGGTCCATTGTCTCCAGATCATTTTTCTTCAATCCGTGACGGCTGTCGATAAGAAGGAACACACGCCGAAGGTTTGGTCGACCCCTAAGGTATGAAAAGACCAGCTTCGTCCATGCATCAACAAGGCCTTTGGGGGCTTGCGCGTAGCCATACCCGGGCATGTCAACAATCGTGATGGGCGTGTCGGGCGCATGGAAGAAGTTCAGCATCTGAGTCCGGCCCGGCGTGCTTGACGTCCGAGCCAGCCCCTTGCGGCCGGTCAAAGCGTTGATCAAACTGGATTTGCCGACATTCGAGCGTCCTGCAAATGCAATTTCCGTATCTGCCGATTCTGGCAGGTTGACCATTTCTGTAACGCTGGTCTGAAAAGTCCAGGGCCGGGCGAACAGCAAGCGTCCGCGTTCCAGCTCTTCCGGTGAATATGTTTCATCTTCGCTCATAGGCGCGTTCTACATCGGCTTTGGCAGTGCGTCGAGCATTTACACTCACACAACCGAAGCCTTTTCCAGCGCTGTTAGATCTGCACCGCGTATAGCGTCGAGGTTTTGCGTGATTTTTTCAGTTGGCCAGTCCCACCAAGCGATCTCAAGCAGGCGGTCAATGGTGTGTTGTTCAAAGCGGAGGCGCACCACTTTGCCGGGGTTCCCCACAACAACTGCATAGGGTGGGACGTTTTTGGAAGCCATCGCATTGGCTCCTATGATTGCGCCACATCCAATCTCAACACCCGGTAGAATAGTGGAGTTCGTACCAAACCAAACGTCGTTGCCAACGACGGTATCTCCGCGGATATGATCGAAGATTATTCGCTCATCAAATCCCTCTCTCCAAGTTTCGCCGAAGATGTGGAACGGGTAGGTTGAAAAGCCGGTCATGGCATGATTGGCCCCGCTCATGATGAACGTTGTGCCTTGAGCAAGGGCACAGAATTTGCCGATCACCAATTTGTCGCCAATGAAATCAAAGTGATAACGAACATTTTGATCCTCAAATGCAGTCGGATCAATCAGGTCGTTGTAATAGGTGTAGTCACCCACCTCGATGTTAGCGCGGGAGATAACGTTTTTCAGGAAAACCGTGTGCGGTTCGCCGTTAAAGGGAAACCGGAGTTCGGGAGAAAGAGCAGGCATATGGACACCATTAAAAGCAAGAACAAGGGAATGGGGAAGCGTCTAAAACGCGTGTGATCTCCCATTGGGCACGTCGCCTTGTTGGAAAGATCCTGCTTCAGTGGTTCATATCACCTGCTCCAAAATGAAAAAGAGGCCCACTGGGTAGCGGGCCTCCTTTGAAGTTTCAACTGAAAAGAGCAATTACTTCTCTTCTTCCGCCTTGGCCGGTTTTCGTTTGAACGTCGACTTCAGATTGTCGAACAGTTCCACCTTCACACCCTGGCGGCTCATAATGACCCACTGCTGCGCGATAGAGAGGAAGTTGTTCCACGCCCAGTAGATCACGAGGCCTGCCGGGAAAGATGCCAGCATGAACGTAAAGATGATCGGCATCCAGGTGAAAATCATCTGCTGCGTTGGGTCCGGTGGAGCCGGGTTCATCTTCATCTGGACAAACATGGTGATGCCCATGAGAAGCGGCCAAATGCCAACCGTCAGGAGCTGCGGCGGATCCCAAGGGATCATGCCGAACAGATTGAAAATGGTTGTTGGGTCCGGCGCGGACAAATCCTGAATCCAGCCAAAGAACGGCGCATGCCGCATTTCAATGGTGACGAACAGAACTTTATAGAGGGCGAAGAACACCGGGATCTGGATCAGGATCGGCAAGCAGCCGGCCAGCGGGTTGATCTTCTCTTTCTTGTAAAGTTCCATCAAGGCTTGCTGCTGCTTTGCCTTGTCGTCGCCATAGCGGTCTCGGATTTCCTGCATCTGAGGCTGAACAAGCTTCATCTTGCTCATTGAGACGTAGGATTTGTTCGCCAACGGGAAGAAGACAAGCTTGATCGCAACGGTGACCAGCAAGATCGCGACACCGAAATTGCCGAACATCATGAAGAGCCAGTCGATCGCAAAGAACATCGGCTTGGTGAGGAAGTAGAACCAACCCCAGTCAATCAACAGCTCGAACTGTTCGATATTCAGCGTCGCTTCGTAGGAATCCAGTAGCTTGGTTTCTTTGGCACCAGCAAAAAGGTACGAATTGGCTTCGGATGTCGAACCGGCAGCAATAACAACAGCGCTTCCAAGGAAGTCAGCCTGGTAGTTGTCGGTCACATTCGAATGAGTAAAGCTCGGCTGGAATGTCTGGCCAGGCTCCGGAACCAGCGTTGCCGCCCAATACTTGTCAGTGATGCCAAGCCAGCCGCGGTCCACCTTGCCGGGACGATCAACACCAGTTTCGGCCAGATCGTCATAGTCAACTTCCTTCAGACCTTCTTCACCGAAGACACCAAGCAGGCCCTCGTGCAGAATGTAGAAATTGGTTGTCTCTGGTTGTCCGGTGCGGGCCAAAAGACCGTATGGGTAAAGCGTGACTGCTTCAGAACCGGAGTTTTCAACGGACTGTGTGACGGAGAACATGTAGTTCTCGTCGATAGAGAATGTCCGCTTGAACGTCAGGCCTCCGCCATTGTCGAAGGTAAGGGTAAGCGGTGTATTTGGTGTCAGCTGCGCGCCTGCAGGGGCTGACCAGACCGTGTCTGCGCCGGGAAGGGCAACGTCTGCACCTGGATCACTGACCCATCCGTAATCAGCGTAAAATGGCTCGGGGCTGCCTTTGGGTGAAAACAGAACCACCGTCGGGCTGCTCTTGTCGACAGTCTCATGATAATCCTTCAAACGGATATCATCGATCCGCCCGCCGACCAGATTGACCGAGCCAGAAAGACGCGGCGTGTCAAGCGTGACGCGTTCGCTGGCGGCAATTGCCTGCTCTCTTGTTTGAAACTGTTCCTGTCCGGATGCCGATGGTGCGCCGGTTGTAGCTGCACCCGGTGCATTTTGTGCTGAAGGGCGTTGGGGATCAGATTGCGCCTGCTCTGCAGCCTGCTGCGCTTGCAACGCTGCCTGCTGTTTCTCAAGCTGAGGTTGGGCAACAAAATACTGCCATGCCAGCAAAACAGCGAGGGACAGGGCAATCGCAAGAAGTGTGTTGCGGTTTTCGGAGAACAACGGAACTTACCTCTGCTTCTTGCTCGATTGGGACCGTGATGTACGCTTTTGCGGCCGTCTTGGCCCGCGGGGCGTGCGCGGATCGAGCACCTGCACAAGACCTGACTTAAGGTCTGCGATCATTTTGGGGAAGGGGGCTGTCAGGGCATCCTGACGAGCAACAATGACGAAATCGGCCTCTGTTGGGACTTCTTTGGGATCAAGCGCTGCAACAACCGCCCTTAAACGACGCTTGATGCGGCTGCGAACCACCGAGTTCCCTGTTTTCTTCGTGACCGTGTATCCGACACGCGATTGGGCGGCTCCCTTCCGCGCCAACCCTTGAATCAAAAAAGCGCGCCGTCCAATGCGACCTCCCTTGGAGACCGCGAGGAATTCGGCGCGCTTTCTTAAAGTTTCCATTGCGGCTGCATTTCCGTGCTGCGGGTAGCAAGCAAAACCGGCTGCGCCGCAATCGGTTGCCGATTAGGCGCTCAAACGCTTCCGGCCTTTGGCGCGGCGGCGAGCCAGAACTTGACGTCCGTTCTTGGTTGCCATGCGCGTGCGAAAGCCGTGGCGGCGCTTGCGGACAAGACGGCTCGGTTGGTACGTACGCTTCATTGTTCTACCCGCGTGCCAAACACGCGGCCCTTTTTGTCATAAACATGTTTGGAGAAAGCACCCGAGCCCCAATAAGGAGCGGTCCGAAAAGACCTGCGTCGATCGGATGCGAGTTCCAGTCGTGCGCGCTTATACGGGGCGTGCGCTTTCAAGTCAACGCACACAACGCAAAAACCGACGTTAAAGTGCCGTTCACGGGACAGTGAAGAACTGGCAAGGTGTCATAACTTGTCAGTGATCCAGCCTTTGCACACGAGAAATTCATGTACATCTGAAATCGTGGACAATGCCAAGGGGCGAGTGCAACGCAAATACGGGGCTTCTTCGTTATGACAATCGACAAGAATGTCGGCTTGAAAGAAACCGAGCGAACTATGGAAGTGACTGAAAAAACCTCCACTCAAGAGGGAAAGTCTGGCTCCTTTCTGAAAGCGTGGGGACCTCTCGCTCTTCTCGTCGCCGTTATGGGGTTCGGGTTTAGTCAAGGGTGGCACGAGGTCCTGTCTCTTTCCACGCTGATTCAGGAGCGGCAAAGCCTTATTTCCTCCGTGGAAAATAATTTTCTGCTCAGCCTTGGACTGTTCGCATGGATTTATGTCTGTGCAGTTGCTCTCAGTTTTCCTGGCGCGTCCCTTCTAACGATTTCGGGCGGCTTTTTGTTCGGCTGGATCGTTGGCGGGGCAGTCACAGTGCTTGCGGCCAGCCTTGGCGCGACAATTGTTTTCCTTATTGCTCGCTCGTCTTTTGGCGAATTTCTTACGCAGAAGGCTGGCCCATTTGTTGAGCGCCTGTCCGAAGGGTTTCGCTCCAATGCGTTCCACTATCTCTTGTTCCTGCGCCTGACGCCGGTTTTTCCATTCTGGTTGGTCAACATCGCGCCTGCCTTGTTCAAAGTGCCCTTGGGAACCTATGCTGTTTCAACTGCGCTGGGCATTCTGCCGGGAACGTTTGCCTTTGCCTTCATTGGCGCGGGTCTCGACAGCGTTATTGAGGCGCAGGAAGCAGCCAATCCCGGTTGCGCAGCAGATGGGACATGCTCGGTGGAGATCAGTGCATTGGTGACACCGGAATTGTTGGCCGCGTTTTTCGTTCTGGGAATCGCCAGTTTGATTCCGGTTGCAATCAAACGCCTTCGTTCCGCCTGATCCTGAACGCTTACTCCTGAAAACCGATGGGACCGAAAATGACAGTTCAACTGACGCCGGATATTTGTGTCATCGGGGCAGGCTCAGGTGGCCTTTCCGTTGCTGCTGCAGCCGCCGCTTTTAGTGTGGATGTGGTGCTGCTTGAAAGGGCGGAAATGGGCGGGGATTGCCTCAATACCGGCTGTGTACCCTCCAAATCCCTACTATCCGCCGCGAAAGCAGCCTATTCGGTTGGTCAGGCTGGAGCATTCGGAATTGATGCAAAGATAGACGGTATCAACTTTGCCAAGGCCAACGACCATGTTCATAACGTGATCGCAGCCATTGCCCCTCATGATTCCGTGGAGCGGTTCGAAGGGCTGGGTGTTCGGGTGATCAAGTCTCACGGTTCATTCGTCTCCGCCGACTGTGTCGTTACCGAAGGCTATGAGATCCGGGCGCGCCGATTTATTGTCGCAACTGGGTCAAAGGCTGCCGTGCCTCCGATAAAGGGTTTGGAGAGCGTCCCCTACCTGACCAATGAAACGATTTTCGATTTGCGCGAGGCTCCCGAGCACCTCCTCATCATCGGCGGTGGCCCTATTGGATTGGAAATGGCGCAGGCTCATAGGCGGCTTGGTAGCAAGGTCACGGTCGTCGAGGGGCAAAAAGCTCTTGGTCGAGATGATCCAGAACTGGCTGCAATCGTCCTGGATCAATTGCGCGGGGAAGGCATCACAATTGAAGAGCAGGCCACTGTTTCCGAGGTTGAGGCCGATGGCAGCGACATAACAGTGCGTTGGACGGGCAGTGACGGCACAGCTGGCGAGGTATCGGGTAGTCATCTTCTTTTGGCTGTTGGGCGCAGCCCAAATGTCGACGGTATGGGGCTGGCTGAGGCCGGGATCGAATATGATCGCAAAGGCATCAAGGTCGGGGCGGATCTGAGGACAAGCAACCGAAAAGTCTATGCAATCGGCGATGTGACGGGAGGTCTTCAGTTTACTCACGTGGCCGGTTATCATGCCTCACTTGTGGTGCGCTCTATCCTGTTTCGCCTTCCTGCCAAGGGAAACAGGGATGTCATTCCCTGGGTTACTTATACGTCCCCTGAATTGGGTCATGTGGGCTTGAGGGAACCAGATGCCAGACACCGCTATGGCGACAAGGTAAAGGTTCTGGAAGCTGCCTACTCTGGCAATGATCGGGCTCTCGCGGAGGCGCAGGGCAAAGGCAAGTTGAAACTGATTGTCGGCCCTAAGGGAAAGCTGCTGGGCGCTGATATCGTCGGTCCTCAGGCTGGGGAGATCATCAATCTCTTATCTCTGGCGATTTCTAAAAAGATGTCCATGAAGGACCTTGCTGGATTTATACCCCCGTATCCGACACTGGGTGAGCTGGTGCGCCGTGCTGCAATCACCTATTATGCTGATTTGCCGAAGAAAAACTGGCTCCGGCAAGTTCTTGCCCTGTTGCGCAAGTTTGGGTGAGACTGGCAATCGCCACAGCGATAACGGGAACGGCTGCGCATGAAGCATGAGAACCGACCGGACGAAACGGCACCAGAACAGCAAACGTCCAATGCAAATGCCATGAAGGCATTGAATGTGAAGACCAAGCCAATCAGCGGTTTGGGGGGGCTGTCAGGCAAGCTGCTGTTGTTGACTATCCTCTTTGTCATGCTTTCGGAAGTGTTCATTTATGTTCCCTCAGTGGCGAACTTCCGCAACACTTGGCTGATGGACCGGCTGACGACCGCAGGGGTGGCCGCGTCCGTCCTCACGCAGACCAATACGGTCGCGCCGAGATTTCAGGAGGAGTTGCTGGAAGCCACCGGCGCGGTCGCGATCTCCCTTGATCGGCAAAGCCAGCGCAGTCTGGTGGCGATGAAGGCGGTGCCGCTCAATATCGAATTTGAAGTCGATATGGGCAAGGTCACGCCGTGGAACGCGATCATGGAGAGTTTTCGCGTTCTGCTTTATCGCGGAGATGGTTTGATGCGTGTGATCGGCGCTGGCAAGATGGGCGATAGCGAGCGGGTAGATATCGTCATTCCCATATCTTTGCTGCAGAACGACATGTTGGCCTTTTCTGGCCGCATTCTCGCATTGTCGCTTTTTATCTCGATCCTCACGGCGTCACTCGTCTATATCAGCCTGAGAGCATTGTTCGTGAGGCCGCTGCAGCTGCTCACCGCCAACATGGAGCGCTTTTCCGAAGAACCTGAAGACCCGGAAAGAGTGCTGAAAGCCAGCGGGCGAAAGGACGAGCTGGGTGAGGCCGAAATGCGCTTGGCAGCCATGCAGCAGGTGCTGTCACGCAGTCTTGCTCAAAAACAGCGACTGGCCGACCTCGGACTGGCCGTATCCAAGATCAACCACGACCTTAGAAATCTCTTGGCATCCGCCCAGCTGTTTCTTGAGCGCATTGAAAATGTTCCGGACCCAACCGTCACCCGGTTGGCTCCAAAAATTCTGGCCACTCTGGACAGGGCAGTTGGCTACACACAGGCGGTTATGGCTTATGGAAAAGCACAGGAAGGCCCGCCTCAGCGGCGACTTATTAATTTGTCCAAGGTGGTCGAAGACGTCGCGGATGTGTTGGGCCTGTTCGAAGGGTCCGAGATTGAGTTCGTCAACGCTGTGGACCCGGGTCTGGAGTTGAATGCTGACCCGGATCAGCTGTTCCGCGTGATGATGAACCTTAGCCGAAATGCCGTGCAAGCCATGGAAGCAGATCGGAGCGACTTGGTGGTCAAACGCCTTGTCGTATCTGCTGAAGCTGACAAAGGTACCATGCTGATCCGGGTCTCAGATACTGGACCGGGCATTCCGGCCAATATCAAGGCGTCTCTCTTCAAAGCCTTTCACAGCGGATCAAAAAAAGGCGGGGTCGGGCTGGGACTGGCAATCGCTGCCGAATTGATCAAGGCTCACGGTGGTCAGATCCATCTGGAAGATGCCAAAAACGGGACGTGCTTCTGTCTGCAGCTCCCGCAAACCTGATTGACAACGCCAAGCTCCTCGTATTGGCGTACCGTCATTTGTGGAGAAGTGAAAATATAACAAAAACAATAGCTTGAGCAAAAATTGTGACGGTCGGGTGAAAAAAGTGGAATTTCCTCTTGCATTCAATCAGGGTCAGCTATAGAGGTAGCGCCCTGTTCAGGGGGTACACACAAACGCCCGCCGGAACAGACCCATCCGAAGCATCAACGTAGATGCAAAAACGGATCAAGCACCGGTAGCTCAGCTGGATAGAGCACCAGACTACGAATCTGGGGGTCGGGGGTTCGAATCCTCCCCGGTGCGCCACTAATTTCTTGATATATCTAACTTAATTTGAATGCGGAAAGCGCGCCGAAACTCGCTCTCCCGCTGTGTCGGCACCTGTAGCGCGCCATTTTGTTTGGCAAAAAACGTCATTTCGAATGGCAACCATTTTTGGCTATTTTTGTGCCCCCTTTTAGAAAGGTTTTAAAGCCGTCTTAAATGGCGTTGAGCCGTCCTCATGAATTCGAAATGATCCAGCCTGCGAAGTCCGCAAACCGGAACGCCTCAACAGCGGGTGCAATTTCAGCGGTGGAGACAGGACGTTGAACTCCTATCAGCCGCATTTCCTTCTCGGTGACCTCTGCCGGTGGTGCACCTGATTGCAGCTTATGGTGCCAAGTCAAACGGCTAAGGACGGTCCCCTCGTAACCTGCGGCCGAGACGCATTTGTCGAATACGATAATTGCCCCGCCTGGACGAAGTTTCTCCCTCAGTCTCGCCATGAGTTCTTGCCGTTCCGCAACGGGTAAAAACATCAGGGTCAGGAAAAGGATTGCTACGTCGAATGGCTGGTAGTCATAGGCCGTTGCATCGGCGGTGATTGCTTCTCCGGGGGCTTGGTAAGCCCGGATCATATCTGCACATTCATCCAGTGCTATGAGCCGCGCTTTGCGCTCCAATAATACCCCGTTGAGGTTTCGACCCATGTTCCCGGTCGAACATCCGATATCGTAGATCAAGCCACCCTTTGGGATGTAGTGCTTGGCAATCAGAACCGCCGCATCTGTCGCCAGTTCGTACCAGGGCAGTTGTTCGCGGACGTGCCGGTCAAATTCATCGTGAAAACCCTTGAAGGTCCAATCGCTCATAACTGGACCTCCAACCGTTTTTCAAACGCCTGGATTGCCTCGCAAACAAGACCCATGCGCCCGCCGGGATAAGGTAGGTCAAACTCAAATGACAAGGCATCGACGAGCGCCTTCCGGTCAATCTGCAGCGGCTTGGAACATATCGCCGTTACATTGTTGATGTGCACCCCGATCTCCACCGAGCCAAACCGTTGTTTAAACAAGCGTTCAAATTCACTTGGCTGAAAGAACTTCTGGATCTTCGGCGCATCGTTCAATTCAGAAACGGCGGTTCCCGGCTCATCCTTTAAGATAAATCGCGCACTGCGGGCCGCTGTTGTTCCTAAGCCAATACCAACCGAGCACTCCCGCCAATTAGGGTCTTTGCAGGATCTTGCAGCGGCATAAAGGACAGTTTCAGGTGAAGCCAGCGCTGCACATATGGTGACTATGTGATCGCGGTCGCCGGGAAAGGGTACAGAGTTCAAGACGCTGGCAAGGAAAATACTGGAATAGGTTTGGCCCTCAGCCACCGTTTTGAGGAACCTTCGAGCAGTACGGCGACCCGCCTTCACACAAGGTTTTTGACCATTTGACTTGTAAGGCTCGAAGGTTGTTACTTTCAGCCCGATCTTGCGCAGTATCTTTGCCTCGTCACCGTGCCCAGCTCCAAAGTCCAGAACGCGCGAGCCGTACAGGCTACGCATTCGGGCCGCTTCACGTCCGGGCGAGAAGTCCTTGCACCGCCCGGCACCCAGCGCAAATAGGAAACCGCTCCCGAGCGAAGTCCGTCTTTGGCGACTACGCCGATAGGCATTGGACCTAAGAATGTCGCGAAAGGGTTCCGAAAACTGAAAATCCATACTCAGCCGGTTAAGCGCAAACGCGACAAGATCAGGATCAATCGAACTATCCAGAACCACACAATCAATTTCCGCCTCTTGACGCGCCGAGGCATCCTGAAGGCGGCCTATGCCGTTGATCACTTCACCTTCAGCCGAGACAATGATGGGCATTTGAAAACCGTAGCTTGCCAGCTGCCGGGCTGCGTTAGCTGCATAGCGCTCGAACTTTTCAAAGTTCAACGTCAACAATTCCGGCACAGAGCGCCGTTCTGTGATCAGACACGGGTAGCGATTTTCAGTATCAGAAAGTGACGCCAGTTGTTTGAGCAAGTCAGCCGCGGAGATCCGGCTGTGATCGATATCTGTCAGGGCAAAATCATTTGTTGCCCTATTGAACGTCAGGTTCGCGCCAGCTGTGTCGCAACCGTTTTTCTGCCCAATCACAACAGGAACAAGCCAGCCAAGATCATCAGCGGCCGTTGACCGTTGATGTCCCGACAACAACATGCGTTCAGAAGTGGCATAGATAGGTAGGAGAAAGCCGAACTTTTGCAGAGAAAGGCGGATAAGTTCCAGGCGATCAGGATCTGTCTCGCGCGGATTACGAGTGTCCCCGTGAAGGGACGATGGGGCGACAAGTTCAATCAATTCCAAGCCTCCCCTTGATTTCTGCGATTACATCATCGCGTGCAAAGCCAACGCTTGCGTTGAGCTGCCGCTCCCAATCCTCGAACCGCTTGCGATCAACGAGGAAACTGTGCGGTCCAATCCGAATGGTGGCCATCGGAGCGGTGGAGCACACGTCATAGTCCTTTAAGGGCTGAGTTTTCTTGCCCATCTTTAAAGCCTTTCAGGGTGCGCTCGCTCGGGCGCTCTGGAAGGGGCTCAACCGGCCTCAAACTGTTCATCGTGCCACATCGTGGGCACTTGACCTCGACTGTGCCGCGAATGGCGGCGGGTTCTGACTTCATCAAAAGCTTGCGGCACCTGCCACATCGAATTTCCTGCATGACAACCGTCTGCCGACTCAGCCACACTGCACTTGCCCGCGCGGGCAGCGGGTGCGGCGGTTATCCTCATTTACTGTCGGGCGGGTTCACGTTTTGCGACACCAGATCCCGCCGTCCGGACTTTCGGGTCCGGACCACCCGTGTCTCTTTCTTAGTCCTCTGTTTTCCGCTTTGCCGGTCTGAAGCCAGAGGGAACAAATCCAACCGGCTCCGGCTCTCTCAAAAGCTCGCGGCCGTGAAGATCGAGCAAGCCGGTTCGCCTTGCTCCAAACTCGTCAAATTCACTTTCTTCTGGTTCCGGCACGTATTTTGTCACCTCATTCCACCTCAGGCGTTCTGATGGATCGAAGCGTTGCCCCCCGGTCCAGAAAGTGTTCAACGAGTTCGCTTGGCGTTACCGGGTTGGGCCAGCCTTTCCGGCCGCTCAGGCGAAAGGCGTACTCTGTCCGGCGCAAGAGATCGACGGCGAACTCCGAGCAGATCTTTCCCTTGCCTGCGAATTTGACACCCAGCCCGGCGCGGGCCGCGTCCGCATAGGAGTATTTTCGGCCAAAGACACTGATACCGTAGGTTTCAGCCTCGTCCGTCCAGTCAGCGCCCGTTGCGATATGATCGAATGGCAGGGTTTCAGAAACAGCCCTGAAGCCAACGCCAACACCTTCACGCGCTTCCATGACAAAGAGCCGATCCTTGAACCACCACGCAACACCGACGTGGCTCCAGGAACCGGCGGACACAATGCGAATAAAGAGAGATAAAAGGCTATCCGAACGCCACGCCAGCAAATCGCCAGAGCGGATACTTTCGCGAGCCGTTGCATAGTCAACCATCCATCTACTCCCTCATTTCACAAGAGGCCGATGTATCGAATGCCATGCCTTCAGCATCGAATGAGTGGGTGACAGATGTCGTGAGCCAGTCCCGGTCCGCTTCCGGGGATAAACCGGTCAAGGTGAGGTTCATCTGTTCAAGCAAATCCGGGTCGCCGCACTTGCACGTAATCTCGATCTGCCGCTCTTTCCGGTTAAGCTGCTTTGCCTTGGAACGCGCCGCCGCCGTTGCCGTTTTTTGATCTGGAAAGAGCTTGCGGTGTTCGTACCAAGGGTCACCCTTGTCGAGCTTTTCCTTCACGACAACCCGCTTGCCCTTGTCATGATCGCGGTAAGCGGTTTTCACCCCGGCGTAGTTGTTCCGAAAGTCCCGGCTCCAGTTCCAGGACTTCAAATCGTCACGGGTGAGCGCATGGGTCCGCAAGGCTCCCGAAAGATCAAGGGCGCTACCTCGTTCCAAAAACAGGATCTTGCCGTCCTCGTATTTTTCGATGGCATCGTGAAGGTCGGCAAGTTCCCCGACCATCTGCATCAGAGACTTTTCACCTCTGAAGAAATGGTCATAAGGAACGCTCTCAAAGGCCGGTGAGACAATGGCCTCAAAGCCAGCGCTTTTGGCTTCCGACTTCAATATCTGCCCGAGCGTTGTGTCCTTGTGTGTCTTGGTTGCCCGATGTTTGGCACTTGCCCTAAAATCAACGGAGGTGCCCCGGATTTCCAGAAACTCGCCGCTCTCTTCCTCAAAGCCGCCGCTGTAACCGTCGCAGATAAATGGACCAAAGCGCCGCTTGCGCCCTTCAACATAGCCGAGCGTCGCCCGGATCTTTGCCCCTTCACGCGGTCTTGGGAGCTGCGCAAAGGGGTCGGCAAGGCGAGCGGTGATCTTGTCCGGATCGCCGCCGCTGTTGAGAACAATATCCACTTTCAGAAGATGGGTTGTGACCAGATCGCTCGATGCGCCATCAAAGGTCAGCTCACAAAACGGCGTCATCGGTTAAACCCCGATTGCGGCACTGAGGGCTTAGGCGCGCTCCATTCGGGCAGGGTTATTGTCACCCCGGCCGGAAGGGTCAGGCCGAGATCCGCAAGGCCGGGATTGACCTCATAAATGGCCTCGCGGGCATCCTCGGTGCCGTAGGTCTCAAAGGCGATCAAGTCCACCATGTCGCCGTCGCGGGTCATGTAGTCCCTCATGCCAGTCTCCTAAAACAAGGTCTGCGCGAGACGGTTCAAGGCATTGCCAATGCCGCCGCCCATCAACGGGTTCGGGTTTTCTCGGCCGGAATATCTGGACACTTTGATGTCGTGCGCCCCTTCAAGGATTATTCCGCCTGGTCCGATTGTGTCCTGTGATAGACGGACGCTCAGAATTTTCACCTTGCCGAAGGTCTTTCCCGACCTTGAATAGAGCGGGACCGGCTGGCCTCTCATGGCCGTCTCGGCAATGGCTTCGGCCTCAGAAAACCCGCCAAAGGCTTGGTCGAAGATGGCCCCGGAGATGGTCACAGCAAGCGGATTTGCGCCGAAGAAGTGATCGACCTGACCGCCTCCGGCCGTGAAGTTTTCCTTCCAGCGCGCCTCATATTCGGTGACCAGCTTTTGGTAGTTGAGGCCGGAGACCGTGAAGTGATGCGGGCCAAGGCGCATAAGAATGTCCATCGCCTAGTTCCCTATAGTTTTAGCGCAAATTCCGAAAGACGTTCAAAACGGCCATCCAGAAACTCATTTGTTGGCCGAACCCAGCAAGTGCCCGTATGACAGTCCCGATAGATAACAACTGGTTCCCGATCTTCTTCACGTAACGCTACCGCCTGAACCCAATATTCGGTCCCGCGCTTTACGTGCTTCCAGTGGCTTTCGATACCAATGTCATGCCGGACGACAGCAAGGTTTCGGCGTGCTTCGATGATGTTAAATTCCGGCATGTTTGCTCCTAATCGATATCCCGCATGAGGGAGTTGTTTGCCGCCTTGATTGAACCTGTCGCCGCTTGCCCGGCTGCAACTGGCACCCCGTGAACGTGGGTGTGGTAGTGATTGGTTTGGCTCATGTGCTTGGACTGATCGACCGACTGCGGCACCTCAACGACCTTTGGTTCGCCGCCCGCCTGGTTGTGATTGGCTGCGGCCCGTTCAAGCGCGGCGATCAAGGCGGCCTGATTGGCAGATTGAACCTGTGCCGGACTTGGCACCCGTTCAAACTTTGAGGGCAATGGCAGGCGGTCACCTTTCGGCCCGGCACTGCTTTGTGCTGTCTGGGCTGCTTTGGGTTCATCGCGTTCGCTGCTGCCAAGAAGCGCAAAGCCGCCTATGGTGAACTTCTCCTGAAGGGCGGCGATCTTGCCGTCTAACCAGCTCTCCAGACTGCCCCAGGCGCTTTCCAGTCCGGCCCGGATTGCATCGACAATCATCGCCCCGAGATTTGCCAAAGCCTTAAATGTGTTCTCGATAGCCGAAACCACCGCCTCGCCAAATGCAGCGCCCAGCTCCTTGCCTGAGGCTTCAAAGGCGGCCTTTTCCTCACTGCTGAGTGTTTCGCGGGTGAACAGGTTGGAGAAGAAGTCGCTGACGGCTTCGCTTATGCTGTCCAGTGCCGGGCGCACCCATTCGAAGGAGAAAACTGACCGGAAGGCGGCTTTTGCCTTTTCAGCGTCAATCCCGAGCCGGTCTGCCCATCTTCCAACATCCGCCTCAAGAGCATCGAAATAGCCTTTGAAGATGTTTTTAAGGCCGTTTAACGCCGGTTCAAAAGCGGACAAAAGCCCGTCGGCAAAACCAGACACAAAGCTGGAAAAGCGGTCCCAATATTTCCAGAGGGCAAAGAGCGCACCGGCGATCAGGCCAATGATCAGGACAACGGGCCAGCCTGCCGCGACAATCGCAGCGAGCGCCGCACCGGCGGCAACCTTGAGGCCCGTCAAAAGCGGGCCGACCCAAGCAAGGCGAACAAGTGCCCAGCCCAATCGGCCAAGGGCGGCACCCATCTTTGCGACAAAACCAGCTGCAATGCCAACAGCTCTCAGCGCCTTCAGGAAGCCGAACAGGCTCGAACCGGCAAGGGCAAAGAGGAAGGATGCGACACGGGTCGCAACACCCAGCCCCAAAAGCCCGGCCGTTGCCTTGACGATATTGGCGACAAGCTCCGGGTGTGCTTCAGAAAACGCATTGAACCTGCGCACAAGGTCTGTGAGCTGATCGAGAATGTATTTGATCCCGCCGGAAAGCCCGCCGGTTGCCGTGGTCGCATTGTCCAGCTCGATAACAAAGGCTTTCCACTTCTCGACCACCGTATCCATGACACGGTTATAATCCTTGTCGATGACCCCATCGGCCTGAGCGGTCTCGTCGCGGATGCGCCGGTATTCTTCCAGCTGTGCGATAATCGGATTGAGGAATTGCTGGACCTGCATGTCGCCGTAGATGTCGCCGATGATGTGCTTGTTCTTCTCGGCAAGGTCATGCATGCGGATGAGCATGTATTCCATCGGGTCTTTGCCGTTCTCAACGGCCGTCGCGACTTCCTTTCGGATATCGATCCCGAGCTTCTTGAATTTCTTGACCGTCTCCGGACTGGTCATCTTGATCAGGAAGTTCATGAAGTTGTTGGCAGCCTGACTGGTATCGCCAGCGCCCTTGACCGCGATCTGCAAGGCAGACGCCATCTTGATCAGGGCGTCTTCCCCTTCCATGCCAAGATTGTAGGCCGCTGCCGTCAAGCCGGGAAAATGCCGGGCCATGTCCTTCAGCTCAAAACCACCGAGCTTTCCGGCCGCTGCCATTTTCTCAATGGCCGTGTCGATGCTGGAGACCGGGATCTTCAGATTGCTGATGGACGCATAGGCGGCGGCTGAAAGGTCTTCAATGGCCGCACCCGTTGCGGTTGCCGCCTTGCCAATAGTCTTGATTGATCCGCTCGCCTCGTCCTTGGAAAGGCCCTTAGCCATCAGGAAGTCGAGACCGCCGAGAAGATCGGTCGCCGTTTGATTGACCGCGCTCGCCGTCTTGCGCAGCTCGCTTTCGATCCCCTTCATCTGTGTGACGGTCATATCTGCCACGTTGCCGAAGTGGGCAAGCTGGTGTTCGAACTTCGCGGACTTTAAGACAGGCGCAATGACAATTGCCCCCATGGCGGCGGCATCCATGAGCCTTGTGCGGGCTGCATTCAGCTTGCGCTCATATTTGGCAACGTTCCTGTTGAGCTGTTCACCATCAAAGACCTGCCCAAAGGCCCGGTTAAGCCCTCCGCCCATGCGCCGCCCGGCCGCAGCTGCGCGGTCTGCCATCCGGTCAAGGTTCCGGCTGATGGTGTTTGCCGTAGAGGACGCCTGATCGATCAGGCGCAGAACCATGGAAAAGGAGAGCTTGCCGCTCATGGTCTAGTCCTCGTTCGGGGCGGTTTCGTTTGAACGGCGTAGGTGGTCATGGAAGGCACAGGCCCGGAGGAACTCCATGGCCTCCCAAGGGTCCGGCCCGCCGCCATAGCCTTGCATCAGGTCGGCGAGCATGTCGTCTGAATGGATTGCGAAGCTTAAGAGCCTTGCTCTTCGCTCGTTTCGTCCTTCACCATCCCGGCGATCATGGGTGCAACTTCTGTAAAAAAACCGACCACCTTGCCAGCAATGACCACGAGATCCTGCAAGGACAGGCGAGCTGCCTGATCCGGTTCAAGGCTGAGATAAGACCCAAGGGCTGCGTTAAAGGCGTCAAAGCGTTCCTGCCGGATCAGGTCACCAAGCAACTTGGCAAGAAGCGCCCGGTCGAACGAATTGTCCTCCGGCAGCTCTTCGTCTGCCTGTTCCTCATTTGGCTCAGCGTCCAGGTTGACGCGTCGTGCTTTGCCTGATGGTTCTTTTGCCGGAGTTGGATTTGCCTCGTCTCGGTCTGCGTTTTCCATGAGGGTGCGAATGGTGTCCGGACCAATGGCAAGCAGGAACTTTTGAATGTCCGCCAGTCGCGGCGCGCCAATCATGATACTGGCAATGACCTTGCCATCACCGGTCGGGATTGGATCTTTGAGATTTAGGCTTTCCATGATTTTGTCACCCTCGCTGCAGGAAGCGGTTGCGGTTCGCCCAAATTTGCTTGCCGTTGAGTATGAGTGAGTTCTTTTTCAGATCCCCCTCATCGATGAGCTTGTCGTTCTTGTATTTGCGGTAGCGCCGCAAATTGGTGACCTCATAGTCCCACTCAACGAGATCCTCGCGCTTGCGATCGGCTTCCTTGGCCGGATCAAGCTCGCCCTCGTAGTAATGGCGAATGCCGATCTCATTGGTCGGATCATCCTCATCGACCATGTATTCGGACCAACTCAATGCGATTGGCTCGCCAATCGGCAATTCATCAAAGCCGTTCGGGTAGGTCACGACCTTGAACTTGAAGGCCTTGAACTTGAAGCCGGTGATCGGGTTGGCGTTGAGAATTGAACCACCAGCGTGAAACTCCTTGCGCACCGGCTCAATGCCGCCCGGTGTGGTGGTTTGCAAGGTGCCGTAAAGATCCAGCGTTTCATTTACGACGAGGTTGAAATCGCGCGGTATTAGTCGAGACATGAAGGCCTCCCGTGAAGGTTATTGAGAAAAGGACCAATTTCCGGAGGCGGCCAAAATCGCAGCGACCGTACGTTTCAGGTAACGCGGCTGGCGCTTGTGCTCGATGTCGACCAAGGTGATCGGCGGCGGCGGGAAGCTGTCGTAACTCAATACAATTCTGCCGAGTTCCAGCGCCCTGTCCGAGTTCCGATCACCTTCAAAGCTGGCATGACCACCGACCAATTTTTGATCGTCGATCATATCCGAGAACAGCCCGTTCATGCGGTCAAGGACGGCCGTCACCTTGTCGGCGATGAGCGGTTCGGAAATCACCCGCCAGATATGGCGAGCCAAGGCTTCATTGACGATATCATCGACGCGAAGCTGGCAATAAAACCGCATTTCGCTATCGGTCGTTGCGGCATAGTCGCCCCATGTTCGCCAGCCGCCTTGATGGGAAATGATCGTATTGACCTGATTGGAAAGCAGGTAATTTGCCCGCGTGTCACTCTCGCTCATGTGGTGCGGCACAATCCGGTTGACGCCCAAAATGGCGAGCACCTTGTTGCCCCATGAGGCGTGGAAGCCGACTTCCTTGTCTGTCTGGACACCAGCGGCCGCGACATGAGCTTCTGCTGTCATCATGCCGCCAGCCGTTTTGACGAGCGGGTCAAAGATGATCATGCGCTCGTCGTCAAAGTCCTTTCGGAAGGTGATTGCGTCCTCGTCGGTCGTTCCCGGTCCGGAAGTGATGTGAACCGCACCAAGGCGCTTTGCGATCTGTCCTTGCGCGACGGCCACAGGGTTCGCTGCATTATCTACCCGGAACCCGGTCAGCGTCGGCGTCAGGATGATCTTCGGGCGATAATGGACATGGCCTTCGGCGGCTTCCAAAGCGTAAAGACCGGATTGTGCGGCCTCGTCGCCGCGCGCTTTTTCAAGTGTCGCATCCGGACTATCACCCGGCTCAAACAAATTGACTACGACGGCCGCACCGGACACGCTCTCAAAAAGAGCGTCGGTGTATTTACGGGCTGTGCCTGTCGTGCCGAGTTTCTCGCGCTTGTCCGTATCGGACTTGAACAGCATAAACGGCTCGTTGCGCGGCAGACTGGCGTCAGCGTCGTCAGAATAGACATTCATGCCGACCGTGGTGGTGTCGTAGATATCGATCGCACCAAGGCCGGAGCCCACGCGCTTGAAGCGTAAGCCCTGATGAAACTCGTCCGTTGCGGCCATGAGGCCCTCCCATCAATGAAACAAGGGATGTCTTCAGATGGGAGCAGGCTAAAAAGAAACCGGGCACGAAGGCCCGGTGACAGGTGCGAGGGAAACGAAGTCAGGCGTCAGATTACCGGATACTGCGGGAATGCGATCTCTTCCCCTTTAGCGGCTTGCGCCATTGCCGTTCGAATACAGCTTTCAGCCCATTCGGTACGAATGCCGACCTTGACCAGCTTCACAAGCATTGCCGTTGCATAGGCTTTGCGCTCGGTCTTGGTCTTGCCCTGAACCTTGCCCAACACCTCAGCATCGAGCGCATTGACCACCGAGGCGCAGGCTGAGTCGAAGTCCTTGCCCGCTGCAATAATCCCAAAGACCGTCGCTTCCAGACTTGGCACACCGGCTGCTACAAGTTTGGTGCGGTAGCTCTCTGCCCACTTGGCATCCTGCGCCTGCTTTTCGGCGCTATAGTGGGCGTAGATATGATCTGAGATCCGGGCACGCAGATGTGTCTCTTGCGCGGCGTTCGGAAATTGCTCTCGAAGTTCTTCAGCCTTTTCCACGATCTGATCATTGGAGGCATCGGCCCCAAGAATATCTCTTGCCTTGCCCTCGTAAGCTGCCGAGCCGTCTGGCATCAATGCAAAGTCCATGATCAATCCCCCATATAGGTTAGGAAAAAGCGGGTGTAATAGCCGTGTGAATGAGCCGCATAGAGGTTTGTTCCGGTCGCCCAGGCATGGAACGAGATCGTGTCGCCTTCATTGAAATATGCGGTGTAATCTGCGGTCGTCGTCATCCAGTAAGCGCCATACATGTAGTTGTACTGCACGGTGTTCGCATTGTGCCGGATCTGGAAGTAGCGGTGCCCTGAATTGGTGTGTTGCATCACGTATCCGCCGACCCGATAAAAGCCAGGTTTCTGGATCGTAATCACTGAGTTGTCGACACTGGCGTAAGCGGGATCTGCCTCAACATGCGTCGAAGATATGTCTAGGCTAGAGCCAGCAGCGCTCGCGTGACTGTGCCCGTTCGGCCCTCCAGCCCAAACCAGTTTGGATTGCGCATACCCTTGGGCCATTATGTTCCAAGTGGCGGTGTCCGTTGGATCGACGCCCGTTTTCGGATCTGTTCCCACGAAGATGAAAGATGATCCGTCATAGAAAACGGCGTCATCCCGTTCATAGGTAGCCTCCGGATCGTAAGCGCCTTTCCAGGCGATCTTGATTTTGCCTAGATCAATCTGCATGGCTCAGGCCCTCATTGTTCATGATCAAATGACCGCTGTCATCGAGCTGGAAAGTGACGGTGCCCGGCAACACAGCAAAGCAGGCAAAGTCTGATGCGGCACAAGGCTCGCGGGTTTGAGTGAGCTGCAAATGACCACCCACGCGGTTGAAGCCGAAGACGGTAACTTCACGATCACTGATCATGTCATCAACATCAGACCGCAAAGCTCGTCGTTCGATGAGACCGAGCAGCTTGCCAAGTGTGTTGCCGGTTTGCGAAGCCCCGCCGATCAGTGCGCGGATCGCTGCCTCCAACCCGCTTCTATTTGCCTTTTCCTTCAGCCGAGCGTCATGCTGTCCATACGCTTGGTCAACGAGGCCGAGCGCCTCATTGATCCGGCGCATGCCTGTTATCTGCGGCCCTTCAGGATCAGCAAGCGGCAGTTTGAGATTTTCCGTTTCCTCACTCATCACCGCGTCCTCAAATCTTCAAGGGTGAGGCATGGCAATAAGCCATTGCCGGGCGGTGAAGCGCCGAGCCTGTTGCCGTGATCTGAATGGCGGTGGTCTCGGTTGTCACCCCGGCAAGGCGATAGGTCCGCTTGAACCAGCCTTCGCCATGCTCTTCCTGAGCGTGAAGGTCTGTCAGTTGGAACACCCCGTCGCTATCGCGAACCGCAACAACAAAGGAAGAATTGCCCGGCGTGCGCTCCAGTGTCGTGATCTCCACCGTCATGTCATTGCCGCAAGTGAACGCGCGGCTGACATAGCGCTCGGTTTCAACAAGCTTGCCAAGCACAATCTGGATGTTGGGGAAGAGGATCGGGGTGGCCTCCTGGGTGCCCTTTAAAACCGCTTTAACGGTCAATTCCTCGTCCAGAACTTCGCTTAAGGAAATCACCTGTCCCGGCGCACTTTTCAGCTCGCCGCCGTTTTCCCGTTCAAAGATCAGCTCTACTTCCGTGCCTGCAACCGGCGTTTCAACGCCCGCCAGCGCCAGAAGATCCGTTGCTGCACCTGCTGGCACTGTCCCAAGCTCAACCGTGCGTGTTGTTGCAACCGGCTTGGCTTCCTTGATGATCGTCCAAAGATCCATGGAATGATGATGGACATAGGCCGTGTTATTGGACGAGGAAATCATCACCATGTTGAGATTGGGCTGTCGTGTCACCCAGCCCTTGTCCGGGTCAAACTTGCCAAGCTCGGCAATGGCAAGCGCATGCCGGTCATCATTGGTAAGCCAGATATGAGCCTTTTGCTCAAACGCTTCCATCCAGAGGGGAACGGGCAGAACGAACTCAAGAATGTCACCCTTTTTGACGCCGCGCATGTCCATTTCAACCTCGGCCAAAGCCGGGCCGGTCGGCTGCGCGCTTTGAACATTGCGGATCTGCAGGATGACGGGGCGGGTTTCGTCTCCGACTTCCTCAACAAGCACGCTGACAGACCCAAGATAAAAGCCCTTGGGCGGTGTCCAGATATAGCCAAGCGGATCGAACAGGCGACGGGTAATCACACGCTGAACGGTGGTCACGGCCCGCATTTCGTTGATGGTAATAGAGCCACGACCGACATAGGTCGCAAAACCTTCATTGCCGGTCTTGCTGACAAAACGAACGCTCTTGGCACCCGCCGTCAAACCTTCGGGAATACGGAATGACCCGACAAGGCGGCCATTTGCGTCTGCCTTCGGGGCGGGATCAGGCAGTGCAAGAGATATCCCGTCAAACTCGATGAGCGCCAAAGGCTCATTCGGCCCATAGCCGTTGACCTCATAGACAACATCACGGGAGCGCAAACGCTCATCTGCGACCGTTGATCGCGTGAACATCTCCGTTCTGGTGTTGACATTGACGGACGTTGAAACTGCCGCCCGAAAACCGCGCCCAATTGTCCGCGTCCAGTCAGCAAGGCGCTGAGTGATTGCTGAATGCCACCGGCTGGTCGTGCTTGTCCATTGGTCCATCGCCGGATTAAGGCTCACGCGCACCGGAACCGGATCAGCGGCCTGATAGGGATTGACCCGCATTTGTCCGGTTTTAAGGCGTTGCTCAAGGATGGTTTCAAATGTCACCTCGTTGAACAAGGTTTCATTTGCGGTAAAGCCCTCTACAAGGCTGGCGGAAATTGGCAGGGTCAAAACGCCGTTGACGATGGCAAGCCCTTGGTCAACACCCTGATCGCGGCGGCTGTCATCATCAAAGTTGTCCGCAAAAATCTCGGACTTGGCATATCCGTTGGCAATATTGGCATCGAGAATGAGCTGCATGCGGGCAATCTCATTCCGGTTGGCAATGGTCTGGTCTCGAATGTACTCCCGATCCTGCATGGAGACCGTGCGAACTGCGACATTTCGAACGTCCGGCCCCTCAATCCAGTCGTGGTGCAGTTCCGCCAGGACAAGTTTGACAGTTGGTGCATTGGGTGTAACCGGACTATAGGCGCGCGCTGTCCCCTTGATCCGCTCCAACCGGCCATCCTTATCGAGCGTAATCAGGTCGATGCGCGGCATCTTCCAGCGGTAGTCAATATCAACTTGCGAGCCTGTAACGGCCCCGGAAATTGTCACGGACGTGTCGTCCTGAAGGTCCGGATCAATCGAGCGCTTATAGGTATATGTCACCTGATAGGTGGAGCCGGTTGCTGGCTCACTGCCTTGAGCGCCCCAATCCACCTCATCGCCAATGAGCTGATAGTCGGTTCCAACTTCAAATGTAGTCTCGCCTTGAACGACAGAGACAATTCGCGCGACTTGCGCATCGGGCAATGGATCACGCCCGCCGATGATCTGGCTGCGATGAACGTCCGCTGTCTTTTCTTCCAGAACAGACACATCAAGGATTTCGGCAATCGGTGTCCGGTTGAGAGTGATCTTCAATGACCCTGTACCGCCATCATTAAAATAATGTGGCTCGGCCCGAATGGTCTCTAGATCCGGGTCGCTTGCATATTCCAAGCGTTTGGCCGTGTCCCGGTCAATCTTCTTGCCCTTGACGTTGGCCGTGCCTTCTTCAACCGAGAGCGCAAGGATATCTGCCGCGCTGGAAAGCAGGCTGACCTTGCAGCCCCAGACCACATAGTGACTGTTGCTCTCGTAGTCATAGCGGCCCAGAAGATCATTGATCCCGGAAAATTCAGGCGGCGGGCTGGTGTCGAGAATAACCCGGTCCTCCACCTCATAGATCGGCACGAAGCGATATTCGATTTCATTCGTGGAAATCATGCCTTCCGTGGACAGGCCCCAGCGCAGCTTTTCCTCCCATTGCGGGCAGCGTGGTTTGTTGTGGGACTCGAAGGACTGATCGTTGAATTTCAGGCTGACATCTTCCAGATGGGTGATGATCCGCCGTTCCAAAATGGCTCCGATCTGAAGCTTGCCCTCAGCCGGGATTTGCAGTTCGGCCTCTTCAATGTCCCGGCCCATCCCGAAATAATAGATTTTGCCGCTTTCTGCGATGGCCGCGCCGGTCTCCTTGTTGATGGTGACCGTGCAGCCTTCCATTTTGTCACCATCACTGAACATGCCGTCGCCAATAGAGCGAATGCGATGTTCCAGCATGGACCGGGCCACATTGGCGTCCGCCCCGAAATAATAAGTGTCTTCTGTCTCCAGAAGGCCGGTGCGGTTCTTCTTCGGATCAAAGTCGTTGATGTACTTGTCTGGCAGGTTCACCATGAAACTCTCCTAGATTTCCAAAATGAACGTCACGTCCAAACTGCTCATTCCATCGCGGGCAAGGGGCCGCACGCGATCAGCCATGAGCAGCGTTCCGGGAGTGGCGATTTGGTCGGGGGTGTAGAAAAGCTGCCCCGGTGGCAGATCAGCTGCGACTTCACAACCGGAAAACAGCCCAAATTCGGTAATGGCCTTGCCAACGGCATCGCCAGCGGCCAGACGGCCACGAATGAGCAACATGCGTGTCGGCTCATCACTGAAGGCGTAGCTTTGATTGCCGACAGGCAAATGCCGCGCATCCGGGTTTTCGTTCTCAGCCGATGGCAACACGTAATCAATGTTGGTCATCCGGCCCCGGCCAACTTCATCGACAAGGGCTGATTCATGAAGGGTTGGCGCTGGAATGGCCGCCTCATAGGAAACAGACAGCATGGCATCTGGCGCAATATTGCTTGCCTCAGTGCGGGCAATGACCCCTGAAGGGCCTATTGCAAAATCAGCCTCAACAAAGTTTTGAGACCCATCGGCCAAAGAGACCGAGACCGGGGTGCTGTCAAAAACCGGATGTTTGAGCGCGGCGCTGCCATCTTCACCAAGCGTGACCACTTCCGCCTGCGGTTTGCCCCACCATGGCTCTCCGGCCCCAAAGGCAAACAGGGTTCCGGCCTGATTGGCATCCATACGCTCCCGGATCATGCTGACCAGCATGGCCCGCCCTGCGTTCATGTTCACGGGCATTTAAAGGCTCCTTCAAGACGGCTTTAAATCCAGCAAGGTGCTTGGCGATGACCCAAACTCTTGCGGACCGGGCGGCAGGCCGGACCAGGGCGCATTGTCCAGATCAGCAAGCCCGCCGATATGGTGCTCAATGTGCAAAAGAGAGGGGCTTTGCGGCACGGTGACATGTGCACTGACAGAAACGGCAACATCACCATGTACCCGCGCTGCAAGACTGACCTTGCCGCCGATCCGGTGTGGCTCTGGAACTGCGCTTAAGCGGTGAGACTTTGGCGTATATCCGAAGGGGCGTTTGGCCTTTGCTCGCTTGAAGGAACGGGCCGTCTCGATCCGATAAGCCCCACGCACGCTTTGAAGTGCGCCGCGCTTGCTGACAGCCCGGATAACACCGGCAACCGGGCGAACAGACATTTCCAGATCGGGCGTACCCCATGCAAAAGCACCGCGTCCCAAATCATAGGTGACTGTAATTTGGGAGGGGTGTGCCAGCGCTGCCTTTGCCGGTCTGATCGAGCGGGCGCGAACGATATCTGAGTGACGGCGCGTAGCCCCGCCAATCCCGATTGTGATTGCCCCGCTGATCTGGGTATCCAGTCGCCCGACCAGATCCACCTTCTCCATAAAACTGATAAGCGGCCAGTCAGGACGGAACCTGATCCCGGACGGATTGCCCCGAATGGAGTTGGTGCGCTTGCGCTGCCCCTTTATGAGTGCCCGGTGATCGAGCTGCCATGTGACCCGGTAAAGTTTGGAGCGCAAAGACTGCGACAGCCTTGAAAGGGTGATGATCCCTTCAAGCTCGCCTTCCGTCGCGCTTTTGCCCAAATGCAAATGAGTGCGCTTGGAGCGCTCCTGTTCATGGGTCGCATATGCGTCGATCCAACTGCGGGCAACATGCCCGGCCGGGATGGTTCCCCGGATCTTCTGCCAGCGCCGCCCTTCCGCCAAAGCGCGCCGGGGATTGTCCAGGAATGGCAGCACCGGCTGCAGTCCCCATTCCCAAACCAGAAAGGGCAGATCCTCGTCAGTCGGGTTTCTGAGGCGTTCTCCCAGAACCTTGTGAAGGTTCAAAAGATCATCGGGGAGCGCCAAGGCAGCTGCCAGGGCAACTTCCAGCGCTGAAGCATTGGGAGGGAGCGGAAGACGGCGGGCCATCACCAGCCCCGCGACTGGCTAAGTTCAAGAAGAAGGTCTTGAAGGTAAGCGACCTGATAGGGCAGCACCGCAGGCGGCTCATCGCCCAGCATTTCCACCTTGTGAACACCGGGCACCTGAAGGCGGCTCGATGACCATGACCAGGGCACGTCGCGGCCAAGCCCGATATGTTCGGCAAAGGCTCCGCGATATCTCGGCTCCAAAGCGTCAAAAACCTGCGGGTCCGTGTCCGGTTCCAGCGTAATGCGGGAACGAACCACTACCGGAACCGGCTCCGCGCCAATCACATCAATCTCGGTGTGATCGTCTGGGTGAACTTCATCAGATGTCAGGCGGGCGCGAACCCGTGCCACCAGATCTTCAGACGGTATGCCGTCCAGTGTCTTTGCAAGGATTGCCACCCGCACACGGCTGCCGCCTGGAAAGTCAACGGAGATATCAGCAATCTCGTCAGGCGCAACTTCAATGGCCTTGCGCCGATACCACTCAAGCGGCCCGGCCGCCGATGATCCGGTGCGGTTTAGAATAATCCGCTCTTGGCGGCGGGCCTCGGTTTCGCCGTCGATTGGTTGAAGGCCCTCATCTTCCAGAAGGAGTTTTAAGTTGTCACCAGATGCAAAATAGACAAACCGCGCCCGGTACCGCTCATTGACCCGTTGGCGCATGACGGTCTCGTCCTCAGAAGCGGATCGAAGCGCACGAACAATTGGAGAGCTTTCAGTGAGCGCTGAAAAATCTTGTCCCGCCTCTTGCCTGTAGACTTCCAGAAAGACGGCAAGGCGTCGGTCAAGGATGGCCTCGGTCGAAACTTCCTCAACCAATTTCGGGCGGGGAAGAATATCAAGCGCCTTGAGCATTTGCCAAAACCCCCTTGCCGATGATCCGCCTCACAACTTCGTCGCTCGGAATGAAACGGAAGGAATAGAAGATATCGACACGGCCGTGTTCATCCGCATCGTTTAGGCCGAAGTCTTTCAGCTCTGCTTCCGGTTCCCATTCCACCGCATCAACGATCGCGCCAAACACATCCATGATCGTGTCTTCAGTGAGCGGTCTGGAAATGAGGTCCGGGGCTGGTGAGCCGAAATCACGCTTGCCGGGCTGGGTTTTAAACGGCGTTGAAAAGGTCGTTTCAATGCTTTGAACGACCCGTTCAACACCGGATATTTCTTCGCCGGTAAACCGGCACATCCCGACCAGCATCGACCCGCGTCCCTAAGCCTCGGGGAGTGGTTTAATCACCCCCTGTAATTCCAGCGTTTTCGCAATGTCGTTGTCGAGAACCAGAACATCAGCAAGGGAGGTGACGCTCGGAATTGGTTCATCAGAAATCAGAACAAGCGCACCCGCTTGATAAGCCCGCCCCACATGGAAGTTATGAGCCAGCACGCGGGCTTGATCTTTGCCGAACCCCTCCGGCAGGCGCTTTTCATAATCGGATAGGGACGAGCCTTGTTCTGTCACCCCGGCGTCTTCTGTTACCGGCGCTTCAGGGATTGCCTCGGTTTCCACGACCTCAACATCTTCGGCCTTTGTCTCAGGTGCCGCTTTCGTCTTTCGTGATGCGCGTGCCATCTCAAAAAATCCCTTCACTTTGCAAACGTGTTGCTTGCAGCCGTCACAATCGGCCAAAGCCCGGCAGAAGACCCGACCTTCACCAGGACGAAATCGCCTTTACGAGCCACGGGCGGTCCGCCCGTTGACCCAAGATCAACCCGCTCTGCGGTCAGTTCCGCGCCGCCCGCCGTCAAGCGGTGCCGTGTTTCTCCTACTGTTGTGATGTCTTCTTCCGCCTCATTGGACGGTGACTGATTGTCAGCGTTTGGCCCAAGCGGAAGGGCAAGCGAGCCGGGACCGAAATCACCACCCGGCGAGAGGATCAAAAGCTGTTCACCGGCTGAAATCGTAGAGCGTTTCTTGATCGCCCCCGATTGACCCAGAACACGAATAGGCGGGGTTTCAGGGCGACCGTTTTCATCATCGCCTTCAGCGTCATCGACACCGACGACACGGTCCTTCTCCGGATCATATTCTGCGGCCGTTGCAACCCGGAACATGTTCCGGATCATTTCCTGAAGGCGAACGACCTCATCTTCAAGGGCAGCGATCCGATTATAAAGATCCGCGCTCACTTGTTTTCTCCGGTATTTTCCCTGTCATAGAGAACGGTTCCATCGGTGCGCACGATCTGGTCAACCTCGTGCTTTCGCGGAGCCGGATCGATTACCGTCATGTCCTGTTTCCATGTCAGCGCCGTCAGCGCATGGCCCTTGCTGCGCTCATCGCTGGTCAAAATGGGCAGATAGGTAAAGTCGTTCGGCTGAGAAACGCCCTTGAACCCGAAAACATTGCGGTGAACGAGATTGAGACATTCAAGGCATATCTCGGATGGATCTTGTCGGGTGTCTGCGGTCCTTGTCACCAGCATGATTGCGAACTCGCAATCAAGCCGGATTTGGCCGGAATGCTGGATCTGGGGTTTTGCAAGAACCATAGAGACGAATGCGGAGGGAGTTTTGAACTTGATCCTGCCCAGATCATCAATCTTGAACTTACCATGAAGCACCGCCGCTGAGGTAATTGAGGCAAGCTTTGAAACTTCATCCGCCACGGTTTTCAAATAGGCGCCGGGCTTTTTAAGGTCACTGTCATTTGACGAAATGCTCATTCGATCAGGTTCCTCAACAGGGTTCCGACAAGTCCGTCAATCTCGGCCCGGTTGGCCGCTGACAGGCCGAGATAGGGCCGCGCGGGGATTTCAACTTTTTTGGCGCGGATCGTTCGACCGCCAATTCGGAACACCAAAGCCTCGGCATCCTTGGGAACGATGGTTCCGCCGAACTGGTGAATGCCGGCATAAACAAGAGAAGAGCCGACCACGGCCGCGTCGCCGTCAACTTCATGGTCAATGGAGTCCACAAGAGCGCCGGAGCGCACGAGCGTCTCGGTGCCTTCGCTGTTGTCCTTCCAGGCGTCCCCGTCAGGCGAGGTCTTTTCCGTATCGATCCGCCGCTGGACTTGGCTTGTCACCAGTGCGCCGATTGGGTCGAGCAGATAGGCAGGATCAAGTGTGGTGAACTTTTTGAGCGCCGCCCGCATTTCCTCGCGGGGGATATCGATCTCAACGCCAATGCCCGCCATAACATCACATGGATTTCAGCCGGTCGCGGGTCATGACCCGTTCGGGCGGCGCGTCAAAGATCACATTGTCCGAGCCGTCCGCATCTTCCGGGACAGCTGCCTGTGGCTCAGACAACCCAAGGCCAATCATCCCCTTGGAAATCTGTTCCAGGCGCTTGATCGCCGCCTCGTAGCGTTTTTCGATATCGTCAGTCAGGCTCGCATGCGTCCCGGCAAGAAAGTAAACGGCAATATCAATGCACGGGCGGCGCAGGAACGCCGGTTCGCTGGAAAGCGGCAGCTCATATTTATGGGTCAAATACCCGTCAATGGTCCGGCTCGCATCTTCAAGAGCTGAGAGCGCGGTCGCCGGAACAGGCTCCCCGGTGTTCTCCCTGTCGGTCAGAATGCGGAGTTCATCTTCGCCCTTGGCCGCCAACATCTGGTCATAGGAAGCGTAGAGCATGGCCTCGCACTCCTTCGGGATGGACCCCGACAATGATCTCGTTGGCCTCTTCGGGCGCAACCTCGAGGCCATTCTTGCAGGGCCAGTACTCGAACTCAGCGATATCGCTGTCGACGGTGTAAATCGGCAGGTCTCCGCATTGGTCTTGAGCCTTCTGCAGAATTTTGATGACCTGAGATATTTTCATGCTGCTCATCTGTCCCGCTCCGCTTGATTGAAATGGGCTTACTCCGCTGGCTTGCCTTGCGTGCCCGCTTTGTCACCCTTTGGAGCGCTCGCCCGTTTGGCGCGCGAACGGCCACGCGACTTGGGCTTGGTCTCCCCGTCTTGAGGGTCTTCAGCTTCGTCGTCTTCATCGAACGGAACAATTGCCAAAACCGGGTCCGCGATAAGTGCGGAAAGCAAACGTTCAGCCGCATCGTCGTCCTCCGGCCGGTCAACAATCGTCCGCTGACCCGCCTTGAACTTCAGACCGGCCCGACGGCGGTCGTGGGATGCAATGACGCAAATCTTCTCAGACATGGGAAGGCTCCTTGCTCCCTACGCGGGAATGTCCCGCGCAGGAAATCAAAAATGAGGTTTAGTTAAGAGCGGACTGGATTTGGCTGCCCACGCGCCGTGCAACCCGGCGCAAGGTTTTCTCGGTTCGCCTGTCAATCGAGCCTTTGACCAAATAAAGCTTGGCCTGCATCTTGTAGCTGTCCGTGCAGCCGAAAAAACAGCTGGTCAGGTTGGACGTGATCCCGTTTGACGGAACCCCCACGGACACCAGAAGCGGATCTCCGGCAAGATCGACCGCATCATCAACATCACCGTCATTCATCGCGCCAATACGGAGCTTTTTGGAAAGATAACTGTTGGCCTCCGACAAGGCCCGGTTTGCCTTTATACCCGTCACCAGAAGGATTGCATCCACTTCCCCTTGAGCGAGTGCTTCCAAAGCAAACTCCGGATCATCATGTTCACTGGCAATGCGGACCGCGCCATAGTCATCATCTTCAGCAACAAGGTTCGCCCAGGTCTGAACGGCTCCGGAAAAGTCCGGATCGCCGAGAACAATGGAGGCTTCCTTGCCATAGCTTTCCAGATCATCCAGTTCACCCACCTTGCCATCCCGGTTGACCAGGAGGATCAGGTATTCTTCGTGAAGCGAGGCGACGGTTACAAACTCTCGTGCAGAGGCTGGGTCATTGCGTTTCAAGTTGACCATGGCGTCGGGCTGAGAAACGAGCACATTGCATTCGCCGCGCAAAGCCCGGCTGATATTGCCGAGCGAGCCGCCCGTATCGACAAGCACCTCAGACGTGATCTTTTCTTTTGCCAGACTGTCGGCAATGGCCTTGGCGGCAAGATAGTAGCTACCGCCATCGGTGCCCGAGCATATTGATATCGGTGGCTTGAGGTCTTGGGCAAATGCGCTTGGGAGGCAGATGGCTATCAAGCCGGTAAGGGCGGAAATAAGAAAAAGATTACGTTTCATTGGTTTTCACTCCAATTTTGACGATCAGGGAAACAAGGGCGGCAACGCACAAGCCATAGAGTTCATCAAGGCCAAAACCGCCGAGAGCCATGTCAACGGCGGGGATGGAAGCGGTCAGCGTTCCGACAAAAAGGAACAACTTGGCGATGACCCATCTTTTGAAACGGTTGATCATGGTTCCTCACTAAAGGCGCGCTCGCGGGCTATCCCCGCGAGAGGCCAATTCAATTTTTGGAAAAAAGCCGACTACTTGGTCAGCTGGAGAGCCACGGGCAAACTTCGACCTTGCACTTGTTGCGGTGCGGGTTCGGCTTGCCGTTTTCAAACTTTTCGACGCTCATCAGGATATTGGCTGCATCTTCAAGCGAAGGCGGAACCATGAGGATATTCGGCTGAATGGTCAGCTTGGTCCCGTAGTCGCCTTCTTGCGACTTCATGGCCGTGTAAACCTTGGCGAAGTTGTCAGGCGTGAACTCTTCCTTGGACGCAAAGGCCAATTGCCAGAAACCGTACCCGGCGGCCTCGCGGGTCTTTGCCCCATAGACAACTTCGTCCAGCATGAAGACGCGCTCGGAATTGATGTCGGTCATGGCGTTGAAGACCGGCTTTTGGCGAACCTGTCGCACAAGCGGCTTTAAAGAACGGGTTGTGTCGAACAAATACCAGGCAGGCTTGTCACCGGCCCAGAAGTTGGAGACGGACTTTTCCTTGCCTTCCTCGTCCAGAACCGGATGATCGGTATCAAAGAAGTTCTGACCGTCATAGCACTCGGCAGAGAACCCAAGTTCCAGCGCTTCAAAGATCAGCTTGTCAGGATGACGGGCAACGCCATTGCCCAAACCTTCCATGCGCGGCTTGTAGATCCCCAGATTGTCATCGGCCAAATCATCAAGCTTGAAGGCAACCGTCAATTCGAACTTGCGGTTCTTGATCCGGTAATCATGAGACCCGAGCTGGCGGATGACACGCTCGCCGATCCACTCCCGCATTCCCGGAAACTCGCCAAGCCAGCCATATTCATTGGCCGTGGTGGTTGAGGGAACTTCCGTGGCAATGGTCGGCCACATCGGCTTGTGCTGATCAAAGCCCTGCTGATAGTTGCGGCGAAAGCCAATCCCCGCCGTGCGCAGGTTTTCGAGTGTAAAGTCAGCCATTGAAGCGGCTCCTATTCAAACTCGACATAGACAAGATCACCCTCGATCTCGCGAAGGATACCGGCCTTGGACCGGGAACCACCGCCATCGGTGCGGGCAATCGTCTCATCGTCGATGATGTAACAAGGGGAGTTGATATCGGCCCGGCTCACCGGATCGCCGTTATCGTTCTCAAAGTGGAACCAGCCGTCCCGGCGGCAGTCCACGCGGATGGCACCATTCGCCCCACCGAGATTGTCGGCCGTGTTTTCAGCAACACCGGCAACAGTGAGGTTTGCCGCCTCATAGGCCGGTTTGGCAAACCCGCCCTCAAGGACAACAAGTCCGCCCTTGAAGATCTTCACGTCACCGGCAACCGGCGGGGAGGTTCGATCACCGCCACGGCGGCGAACCTCGCGTGATTTGGAAAGCATTTTTTTGGGTCTCCTGAATGACCGCTTCTTTTCCCGAAGGTTCAGCGGCTAAGGTCGGCCAGCGTTACGCGCTGGCTTTCAAGTCCTTCAAAACGTCTTCATTGGCCGGGTCGATCCCGAGGCTCGCAAGGATCTTGGACTGATCCTTGTTGAGGGCGATCTTGTCACCGCCCGGATCACCCGACTTGTCACCCGGCTTGGTCTCAATAAGTGTTGGCGCGCCCTCGACCATCTTGCGGAAGCTGTTCAATCCGTCTTCCGTTTTGCAGGCTGCAAGGTGATAGTCTTTGGAGGACGGCGTAATCTTACCGTCCTTGATGGCCTGATCGACAACCTGTTCAGCTTCCGCGCCCTCAAGCTCGGCAACCTTGTTCAAGGCCGTTGAGAGCTTGCCGCTCACCAGCTCGTAATCTGCTTTGGGAACAAACTTCTGCGGATCTGGTTGATCCGCCTTGTTGAGCGCCGTCTGCAATTCTCCATCTTTTGCCTTCACGGCTTCAAGAATGGCAGTGTCAGACGCCTCGTCAGCCAGCCCAAGCTGACGACACAGCGCAATGCGCATTTCCTTGTCCATAGTACACTCCGGCTCGCTGATCTCTTCGCGATTGAGCGCTTTCATCATCAGGTTTGGCTTGTTGGTCAGACCGGCATCGGCAATCTTGTGAATGACGCCGCTGGTGTCATGACGAAACACGGGCGACAGATACCGGTACTCACGCTCGGCGATCATGTTGATCGCCTTTTTCGTCCACTCCACCGTGCCCCAGACCTCGCCGCCACGAACCTCAAGGCCCGTGATCCAGCCTGCAGCTGGCATGGGTTCGCCCTTGCGCAGGTGGTTGGCGTGTTCATAGTCGATGACAAGAGGCTGGCTGTTTCGAGCCTCAAACTCGGCAACAACCTTTTCCGGCTGACTGTTGATCCAACGCCGCCCGTCCAATCCGTTCACTTCCCCCTTGGGGAGAAGCTGGATCTGGTTCGGCGCGCCGTTAGACGCATTCAATGCAATAGCCAAATGGCCCTGATTTGATGACTTGCTCATGACCCCGCCAAATTGGCAAAGGGGCGAGCAAATTCAGCCGGTGACAGATGACTGGGGAGTTTTACGCATATGGGGGGGCAACCCGCCCGCGCAGGATCAAATTTAAAGGGGTCTTAAATAGGGTAGATCGTGCGTTTTTAAATTTTGGGTAACTTCACCCGTCTTGGACTGGAAAGCGCTTCTATGGCCGTTTATTTATCACCCAGCTTGACAGGGCGCTCTGTCAAGCTTTGAGACCAGTCGCCATCAAAATTGAAAGTCGGAGCTGGCTTGGGTTCGGAAAACCAAAAATCTGTGAAGGCCGCAACATCTGGAACACAAAACCAATGCGCCTCGCCGTCCTTGTCCATAGCCCACCAACGTGCATTTTTCGGAGCCTGCTTCCAGTCAATGTTGGTAAGGGAAGGTTCTTTGTTTTTTATATCATTTCCCATTATTTGACGACGCCTCAAATTTGCAGCCACACGCTTTTAATGGTATGGTCCCGGCCAAGGTGCTCACGTAGGACGCTCGTGCCCTGTGTGCGCGACGAAAGATCCACCCCAACTGGACTTTCTGAGAGTAACTTCCGGCTCTCAGGGCACCTTACCAAAATCCCTAGTTCCTGTCTTCTTCCGGTACGGTTCGCAAAAGCGGCCCGCGCTTTTGGTAGAACTTCAGCTGGTTCGAATTTGTGCGCCGGAAGGACTTCAGGAAGATTTCTCTCCCGTCTTTTGTCACCCTGAAAAGCGCCCGCCACCAAACTCCATCTATGAGCGCGCTTGCTGCAAAGTCATTCGCTTTTGGTTCTGCACTCAAGTCGCGCCGGATCTCGCCCACATCAAGGCTCCGCTGAACAAGCTGATAGATATCGGCATCAAGATCGGCCCGCTTACCAATCTGCTTTGCCGCATCGGCAGTTGAGAAAAACGCCGTGCGCGTGGTGGCCCCAATCTTTTCCGCAATCGTCTCCGGCACCATGGCAACAGGGGCAAATACAGGCTTGCCGGCAAGCGCCCCCGACTGAACACGGCGGAACATCTGCGAGCCGACCAGATCGGTAATCGCCGCGCGCCGGATATGAGGCGGGGCGGTATCCAGTTTGCCCGAAAGATGATTTGCCAATGTCCGGTGACGTGACTTGCCGGGATTGGTCTGCCAGCCCGGATCGATCCCCTCAGGGATTTGATGCACCGAGCCATCCCGCTTGTTCACCCATTGCCGGGTCGGAATATCCGGCGTCTCGCTGACACCGCCCAGGCTATCGGCTTCGGCTTGGGTGATCTGGCGAACCCAGCACACACAGCCCCAGCCATTGGGCGGCATCCATGTATCCCAGAAGGGATGATCAATGGGGAGGATGGTGTTTTCCCGAGCGACATGGTGCGGGCGATGTTCGCGCGCAACGCCCAGCCGATACACCAGATAGGGCAAGGCGTGCTTGGTCCGCTGGAACCGTGTCCACTTTCCCGCCGCCATGGCAGAGCGGGTATTAGCCCAATAAATCGTCTTTAAACGCCGGTTGCTGCCCAGCTGAACAGTTTCGAGGTCGCCGGTCTTTGGATCAATCCGATCCGCCTTGCCCCACCACCCCATGCTTTTGAGCTTTGGAGAAAGCTGCTTTTTAAAATCCTCAAACGTCGCCCCTGTTCGAATGGCTTTTTCAACCGCTTCATGAAGCTCGGTTAAAACGGCGACTTGATCCGCTTTGGCGACCGTAAAAGCATAGGCGTGTTCTTCCCCATGAAGATCCTGCCAGTGATAAGACGGTTTTAAGGTCTTGCCGTCCAGATAACTCAGAACCTCAGGAGCCGGTCCCTTGCCAAATCGAAACCGGTCAGCCATCAGACTTGTCGTCGCCTAGGGCGCGGGCCTTGAGTGTGGCAGCGGCAAGCGCATCAGTAAGCGGTCCCACATCCTGATCTGCGAACAAGCTATCGAGACCGGCCGCAAACGTTTCAAGGCTATCGGAGTTTTCCAAAAGGCGGTGGATCGGTTCCAGCATCGGATCGCCCTGAAGCCGGTAATCCTTGAGGGCGTGGGCCATGATTTCGGCAAGGTCATCACCCTCGCTGCCGTGGTCATGATGCTCCCGGTTCAGTGCCTTCTTGTCGGGCTTGTCCTTTTCCTCGTCTTCTTCTTCGTCGCTGTCACTATCTGACTTTTCAGGTGCTCCACCGATGGTCTCTTCCCTTTCGCCCGGTTCGTCATAACCGAACTTGTCCCGCACCTGCCGCGCCGACAATCTGACGCCAACCTTGTGAAGCCGTTCCAGAACCTTGCTCTCAAGGTCCAGATCCTCCGGCTCATCCGGTTCCAGCTTGAACCGGGGGAAACCATCCAGCTGACCGAAGTTGATCAGACAATAGGGAATGATCAAATCCCGGTTGATCGTGAACGCCAACTGGCGTCCATCAGCCTTCATGATATCTGTGCGCACCCGGTCATGAACTTCTGCCTGACCAAGCGATGACCCGTCATCCGTGGTCATGGTCTGGCCCAAAACAGCCTTTGACATGGCTCCGTCCAGATACTCGGCAAAATCCTTGAAGACAGGACCGCCAGACGTTTTCGCCTGGATCAGTTCCATTTGCATGCTGTCAGGAATGATGGCCGCTGCATCCCTTGCTATGGATCGCACGGCCCGCAAGAGTGCCTTCTTGTCCTTGTCGTTCGCGCCCTTGCCGTATTTGCCGAGGCGAAGCGGTTGGCCGAAGATTTCACAAAAGGCCGCCCAGTCCTTGATCGTGTAGCTTTTCAGCATCCATGACCAGACCGCAAGACGGGCAAGCCCGCCACGGATCGGCAAGCCTGATTTGATTTGCGGTTTATGGACAAGATAGCGCCACGGTTGAAGCTCGATCCCTTCAGGAAGGTTGGCCTCTTTCAGGCGAACCTCACGGCGGGTTTTCTTGTCAAAGGTCAACCAACGCGGATCCACCCGCTCAAAGGTTTCCGGGACAACACGGGACGGGTTATCGGTGTTCCAGCTGATCTCTATTGCAGACACGCCCTTGCCAAGCGCATCAAGCAAATCCCCGAGCATCAGCCCGAAAGTGGGATTGTCCAGAATGTCCTCGCGGACCTGTTCGGCAATCTTCACGTCGTCCGGATCTTCACTTGCCGCCTGTATCTCCGGCTCAATCCCCAAAAGCGCAAGTTTGCGGGTGGCAATGACGGACCCATAGTGGCCGTCCCGCTCTTCCATTTCTTCGGCAAGGATAAAGAACTCGGCCGGATCGCCTTCGACAGCCTCCCGCAAAACCCCGGCGAGCTTTTCCGGGGTGATGTAGGTGGCAACCTCATCATGAAGAACCGTGCGCGGCCCGCTCTCTTCTGCCGTTGCAATCGGATTGCTTAGCGCACCGAGTTTCAACGCCTTTTGAACCGCCTTTAAAGGGGATTTAAAAACACTCACCATGGGCTGTCCCGCCTTGTGTTCATGAGCGTGCCGTTATGGAAATCGTCGTCATCATCGAACCCGTCATCATCCGGGTCCGGATCGTGAATGGAGGTGTAGGCATATTCGGGCAGGTTTTGCCGTGACGCGTAATAGGCCAATGCTCCGGCTGGCGCGCTGTCGCCGTGACGCTCCAAGCCATCGGAACCTTTGGTGCGGTGGTCATCCGGCACCTTGATAATGCCGTTCACGTAGCTGAGCGCCTGATGGTCCCGAAGAATGTCCTCGTGGCGCGGCAGCAAAACCGTTCGATCGGTGAACGCCTCGATGTAGGGCGGCATTTCTGCCGAGTACCAGGCCGTCGACAAGTGAACCTCAATGACGCTCTCGCCATAGCGCTGCGCGGCCTTCTCGGCCAAATATGCGCCGTTGCCGGTTTTGTCCAAAGCGCCGCCCGACATGCGCGGCAATCTGTCGACTACAAAATAGAGAATGTCCCGCTGCTGATCGAACGGCACATTATGAAGTTCCAGGACAAAGCAGGCACGGCGAACCAGATCGATCCCGACTTCCATCGGCAGGATGACCGTCTTGTCACCCGAACGGGCAAAATCTTCGCCAAAGACATGCTGGCGTCGGTCATCCAGCTTTTTCAAGAGCGGTTTGAGTTCCCGGTCGCAGAAGGCCCGCGCTATGGTTTTCCGTTCATCGTCGGGCAGGTTCTTGAAATCATCATCGCAGGCCCAGCGAACAATCGGAATGCCGTCCGTCATGCAGGCTTCAATCTGCACCCGTGTGAGTGCCGCTCCTTCCGCTTCGGCCGGAATGGCGTCCAGCTCTTGGCGCATGGCAGCTGTTCGCGAGCCATAGGCAGAACGGATGTCAGCTTCCCATTGCTTTTGCGCTTCCTCTGACCATTCTTCGCCCTTGATGAGGCACACCCGTTTAAAGAGGCCGTTCTCAATCGCTTCGCTAAACGGGATGTGGTGAATGGAGTAAGGCGGCTTGCCAGTGCTTTCCACTTCCCGGATCAGCTCATTAAAGGGGCTTAAAACGCCGTTATGCGTCGAGATAATCCGGATCTTGCCGCCCCAGATCAAAAGAGCGTTGACCGCATCTAGCACCCCACGCACATCCTTGTGGAAGGCCGCCTCATCGATAACGACAATTCCCTGAAGGCCGCGAATGTTTTCCGGGCGTGAGGACAGCGCCTCGATCCGAAAGCCGGACGCAAACTGAACACGGAAGGCAGCAATCTGGCCCGTTGACCCGTCGGTGCGCTGGTCAACGAACATGAACTCCTCAACTTCTGCCAGCTCACCGGCCACGATCTTGGCAAAATGGGCGACATAGCCGATGAACTCTCGGCCCTTGTCCTTGGTGTCGCCGATATAGAAAACGTTATCGCCGCCATCATCGCGCCGTGTTGAGGCAATGAGCGTGTCGTCCAGCGCTTCTGCAAAGGTAATCCCGGTGCGTCGGCCCTTTTGGCAGAGTTTCAATTTTGATGTATCTGCCAGCCAGTCAGACTGGTGCATCATCAGCACCCCGTCCTTGAGCGGGTCCAGATCTTCAGGAATATCAGCGCCGCGTGGAAGTTCCTCCGCCAACTCTTCCATCTCGCGGGTGAGAACGGGCGGTCCGGCGAACACATCCGGCTTGCCGATGAATGTCTCGTCGTTGGCCTTGCTCATGGGTTGGCCTGCTTTTGGGCCGGGGTGTCGTCCTGTTCGTCGCGTGGCTCGTCTTGTTCTTTGACCTGTTGTTTTCTCACGCCAAGGAACTCACGGCGGAGCTGGGCAACGCGCTCGCCAGACAGGCCAACCTTCTTCGCCGCCGTGTCGATTGCCTTGCCGAGTTTCTTGTTGACCTCGTCCTCATCCGTGCGGCGGGTGCGTCCGGACAGATTGCGCCCCTGTTCAATCTTGAAGAAGGCGTTCGACAGGGATTGCAGATCTTTTGGCGACGCACTACCGCGCCCATTGATGGCCTCTTCTGCAATGTTGGCGATCAACGTTTTCATGGCTTCGCTGATCCAGACCGTCAAATCGTCACTGTCCTTGGCTGACAGGTCGTCAGAAAGAGCGGCATAGATTTCCCGGCGCTCGGACATGGCGCGAGCGGTCGCTGCCTTGCGGGTGGAATAGCGGTTAAACGAGGAAAAGGACGGGATATCAAAACCAAGTCCAAGCTCGCCCTGAAGGCCAATCAGCTTTTCCTTGAACTCACCATAAATCTCGGTCTGTGTGCGGTCGTTCTTGATCAACTCACCTGCCGCCCAGACAATAATGCCGTCGCATTCTTCAGGAAGAAGATCAATCTTTGAAAGCCGACCGCGACCGCGTTTTCTGCCCTTGCCCATGGTTCACCTCACTGGCTCGCGCTAGGCCGGGCAATGCCCTCGACAATCATGCGGCATTCGCAGTGGTCAACACCTGTTTGGGTAATTTCCGCGACCATGGCCGAGCCAATCTCACGAATGGAAATCACACCAAGTTCGGACATTGCGCGAAGCTGGGTGCGCAGCCAGTCACGGGACTTGCGGTGCCCGAACAGGTCCAGCTGCTTTTGAATGAGAATGTCATTCAGGCGGCGGTCCGTTTGCTCATAAACCGCCTTTAAAATCGTGATCCGGGCATTCAGCTCTTCATCCCGGCGATATTGATCAGAAAGGTTCATGACTGGCCTCCCTTGTTCAGAAGAAAATCGTCAAGGCGCTTGGCGATCCTTGCGACCGATGCAAGCTCTGTTGAAACGGTTGCCACCTTGCCGTTCATCTCCGTGATTGCCATTTCCACCTTGTGAAAATCGTCCTTGGTCGGCTGGTTTTTCACCGCGCTTTCCAGATCTGAAACCCGGTCGCACAGATCATTGTGTTCAGCTTCCAGCTTGGCGATGGACACCGCATTGGCCTTGGAGCCGCGCGTAATCCACGAGACAACTAACGCAACGGCCGCAAACATCATGGCCGTTACACTGAACGCCGCTTCAAGGCCCTTTATCCAGTCAAGCATTGAGGGCCTCCGAGCTGTCGGAGTAGCCATGCCGTTCTGGTACTATGCTTGTCGGCGTGCACATTCATTTCGACCTTCTTATTGTTGAGGTTCGCTCACACAGACGGCAATCCGTTTGCCATCCATTTCAAAACACCAGGTGACTTGTGCGTCGGGGCAGAACTTCAATTGATCTGCCATCTGCACGATCTGACGACCAATGTTGATCGCATCTTCGATATGCACGTCCCTTGACCCAGAAACGCTATCTACATCATCCATCTTCAGCCTCACTCGTTCCCTTCCAAAGGCGTGAGCGAGTAATACGCGCCGTCCTTCTCAAGAATGCCGGTGTCAAATGCATGGGTGATCTTGGGCGCAAACATCAGCCAGCCGAGAAAACAGCCAATCAAAATCCCTGAGACAAACCCGAAAACGAAACCCTCTTCCATGTCACTCATGGCACAAGTCTCACCGCAGCATTTTCAGGGCACCAACGGCGGTGCCGGTGTAAAAAATCCAGCTGATCATCTGGCCGCCCCATTCTTCGAGGATCGGCACACTGGCAACGCCCCAGCCGAACAGGAACACGCTGTCGAGAATGACCGCAGACCACCAGAACGCGAGCAGGACGACAAAGGCGGCCGATAGCACCCAAAAGGCCCAATGCTCGAGTTTTGATTTTTGAAGATCAGCCATCGCCTTGGTGTGGGCGACGGCCGCCTCAATCTCGGCAATTGTCACCTCGGCGCGGATTTTTGCTTCGCCGGTTTTGTGGGCGGTATCGGCGCGCAGGTAAGTCAGCACCTTCTCAACGGCACCATCCGACAAAAACTTCAGGACAAGCGAGAGAAGAAAGCTCATCCGACATGCCTCCATTCTTTTGCATCATGGAGACGGCGCTGTTTGATCTGGCGGGCAATGACAAACACCCCAACCCCAATCGCGGCAAAGGCCAACCACTTGTTGGAAGCAACGAGGCTGAGAATTGGCTCGATAGCGGCCCGCACTGACAGGACCGTTTCTGAAAAGCCCTGAAGCGCTGCAATGCCGGTGATCTGATCGGCGTTCTCAACGATCTTGCCAACCGCGCCGCCAACAATCGCAACACCCGCACCTTGTTGCAGGCGGTCAGCCGACTTGATTGTCTGAGATCCGCGCTTGCGAAGATCTGAAACCGTCAGCTTTGTGCGGCCGTCAATCTTGCTGGCATTGATTGGGACGGCCTCATCCATCCGTTCCTCGGTCAAAGGACCGACAACGCCGTCTGGCTTCAAGCCGTGATCGACTTGAAAAGCAACCACCTGTCGCCGTGTTGCCGGTCCGAAGTCTCCATCTGCCTGAAGATGATAGCCAAGCGTGATCAGCCGCTCTTGAAGCGCCTTGACCCGATAGCCTTCCGAGCCGAGCCGCAACATGCGACCACGCGGGTTTGATGTAGTTTCGCCGCTCTTGCCAATCCGCTGATAAGCGGCCTGCATCAAGGACGCGTAGTGGCTGACTTGTCCCGGCCCGTTGTAGCGCCGCGCAATCGCCCGAAAATCCCGTTCGCGGAGTTCATCGGCAAGGCCGGATTTTTCCAAAAACCGGATAAAGGCTTCGTCCTGTTTGTCACCACTGGACGCCAGTGCCAGGACAAACTCTCCAATCGTGGCATAGCCGCACAAAAGGTGATTGAACCCCATGATCTGCGGCCCACCATAAGAGGCTGAGCGCAAACCCGCCGTCTCATCAAGGGCAACCATTTTGCCCAAACGGTCCCACCGCTTGTCTGATCCAGAACCGCCAAGGCCCTTGTAATTCGCCTTACGCCATTTTGGTGTTGCCAGCCCAAGCGCACGAGCGCGCAAACGTTTTGGAAGCTCGCGCCAGAAGACATGCTTTTCGGTGAGGATGATCAGGCGGCCTTGAGCATCGTAATCCTTCTGACCGCTTTCCACTTCCAGAATAGCTTCAAGTACGGCCAGCTCGCAGCCGATCCGCTGGACCGCATCAAGAAGAGCCACCCCGGTGGATTTCTCACCACCGCCTGATTTCAAAGTCTGGAAGATGTCGGACATTTTTAGCCAGTTTCCCACGCAAGGTTCCGGTTTGGTCGCTTGGGTAGAAACTGGCAGGCAAAAGGCACAAAAAAGCCGGTGACAGATGACACCGGCTGGAAGTAGTAATCAGGCCTCATAACAAGAAGTTGTAATTACTGCGACTTAGATGATGGATCGAGGCACATCCACGCTTTAGAAACCCAGTTTGTCGAATGTCTGGAGAACGGACCATTTGACCATGGTCGCAAAAAGGATGGTTTTTGCAACACACTATTTCGGCCATTGAAAACAAGTAATCCGCCTCCTACTTCATGCAATATAGACCAACTATTTAGGGTGAATGCATGCCAAGAAAATTGAGAGGCAGTGACGGGCGAGATATTGCCATTCCAGACGGTGGGCGCGGCCTTCAGGGGAGCGATGGAAGAATGGTAGCCATTCCAAAAGGCGGGCGCGGCCTTCAGGGGAGCGATGGAAGAATGGTAGCCATTCCAAAAGGCGGGCGCGGCCTTCAGGGAAGCGATGGAAGGATGGTAGCCATTCCAAAAGGCGGGCGAGGCCTTCAGGGGAGCGATGGAAGAATGGTAGCCATTCCAGAAGGCGGACGGGGTGTACAAGGTAGCGACGGGCGTATGGTAGCTATTCCCGCAAATTGCCGAGCTGTTCAAGGTAGTGATGGACGTATGGTCGCCATTCACCCAGGAAAACAGGCTGTGCAGGATTCAAAAGGACGTATGCGAAACAAATAAAGCCAATTTTGCTTGTTATTTTGCGACAAGTTTCTGCGACGCTTAACGTCTTGAAATCACTGGTTGCAGATAGCCATTGCAAAAACCTTCCCATTTGCCATCGAGATCAACGCCCGAAATTCAGCCTGTTTATAGATCATGGCCTTAGAATGAGGAAATTTTCCTCAGGCAGATTTTAGCTTTTTGTCACCTCTTGGACGCGGGTGGAAATCCTCGAACATCTCGCCTTGATCCGGGTCTTTAGGACGGTTTGAAGTGCCCTTAACGTGGCGAATAACAGTGCGTCGATCGCATCCTACAAGCCGAGCGATTCTCTCGTAGGTGAAACCGGCCCGATCAAGGTCCCGGATCTTCCGATGACGTTGGGCGCCGCTGGACATTGGCCCCATTGGAACTTCAATTTCCTCACCCGCATAATAGGCGCATAGTTTGTCGGCATTCTCCTGCCCGACCAAAAGCGCCAGCCAATGATCAGGGCCAACCTTGACCGGGATTGTCACCCGTGTGCCACCGCGCTCTTCCGCCAACAACATTGCCGCCTGTTCGGAAATCCCGGCATGTTCCATCCACTCATACATTTTCGGAGTAAGAAACGCACTCTCGCTCATCTTCTTCTCTCCCGTAGGCAGAGCCGGATCTCAGATCCGGCGAACCAGTTCACCGAGCCGGTTCATGATAGAGATCCACTCTTTGTCCGTGAGGTCAGAGAGGGGGCGGTCGATGTCAAATTCAGAAAGCAGAAATCCCGCAAGGGTTCCGGGCTGTTGATCCGCGCGAACCAGTAACCCCCATTGTAGCTGGACAATCTGGTAACGGTGATCATTCAGGGTCGGGGGAAGAGACTTGTCGAAGGTGAAGAAACCCACCGCATTAAGGCCCAGTTCCTTTGAGACCATCTCGCGCTTGAGCCATGCCTTCAGCGCTTCAATGACCTTGTTGGCGTCCTCGCCATGGTGCAGGAACCTGGAATGCTCAATTCCCGTCTGACGGAAAAGAAACGCCAGCATTGCCTTGTCGGTGCGGTTCTTGACCACACCAAGGTTCCAACCCGCGATCCAGAGTGCTTGCAGTTTTGGGGCAAACTTGCCTGTTGCGCGGCCTGCCTTCGGAGCCGGGCGCTTGGGAACAAAGCCATCCGCCTGGAAGGCCGTATAGACCTTCTGCCGTTCCCGTTCACTCAGATCGCGGGTGGAACGCTTGCCGGTAAGCGTTTCCAGCTTGTCCCGATAGGTGTCGTCATCAAGGCCAAGCTGCTTTTGGGCAATTCGTAACATCTGGACGCTGGTCATGACAGGGCCCTCATCGTCTCAATCCTTGTAAGGAAGCCTGGGCTGGTTCTGCTTGCCAACGGACCCGGCATCTCCGAGCGGTTCCGGCTTTGCCCTTGCTTCCAGTTCTAATCTCAAAAGGTCTTTGGTGATTTCTTCGATCTGGTCATGCAGCTCGCGCTGCCGAGCCTTGCGAATTCTCAGCTTGTAAGCCCGCGCCAGAAGTTCATCCCGGCGAAGGCGCAAATTCGTCACCTCACTCAACCCGTTTGATGTGTTGGCGAGGCGGGACATTCTCAGCCTCCTTGCCGTTTGAGTTGGCGGGTGAAGTCCCGAACCAATTGGCTCTGGTATTTGAGAGCTGACTTCCGGTCCGTCCGGTTCATGGACCCAAGCATAGGAGCCAGGAGAAGGACGAGGGCGGAAACCACCTCGCTTGCCGAAAGCCGGTGCCTGACCAGAACGGTGCGGGTTTCTTCTGCAGCCGCCGCTGTGCGTTTATGGGAGCTGTCTGCAAGCATTAGGCAGCCTCCCGAGCTTGCTGGATATCGACACCGATGGACTGCAACTCGAAACGCAGTCCCAAGTCGGTGGAATTCGCATATCCAATTGAGGAAAACACCCGAGACGTTCCGATGGTTTCACTGACGATCTCAATCACAGTCTGGTGCAGCTTCTCGTCTGGAGTATTGGCCGGGAAAAACGAAGTCTTCACATCACGGTCAAAGGCTTCAAAGAAGGTTTCTTCGTTGATCTCCACTTCCGCGCAGACCATCACTGTCAGGGAACGTTTCATGGTCAGGCTGCCTCGCCGTTTAATTCGGTTTCAAACGGTTTGACCTGAAAGTCCTCACCTGCAGACTTGACCGTGATCCCCGAAACGGAAAAGACAGCGTTCGGGTCTTCAAGGATGGCCTCCTTATTGATCTCTTCCTTCGTGCGGATGAACTTCTCAAGGCCGTGTTCCCTGAGCGCTGCAAGGGCAGCGTCAATTGAGCGACAGACCACCCGAGGTGGGCGAACACGCCACGCAATCTCACCATTCATGAATTTGGCAAACTTGACCTTGCCCCCGGTCAGGCTGTCACGATTTGCGGCGCACCATGTCTCAATTCCCTTGAGCAGTTCCTTTGCCTTGCTCTTCACAGGAGCGGCCTGTTTCTCAAAGCGCTCTTTGACAAGCGCCAGCTCGTCATTCATGTCAGCCTTGATCCGCTCAGCCTCACGGTTCAGTTCCCCGAGTTGACGGATCATGTCGTCACACTCTTCTTTTGACTGAGGAACGATAAAACCGCCGGTGAGTTTCTTTGTACTTTGGCTCATGTTCTGTCTCCTGAATTGTTCGTGGAGTTGCATTCTTCGAACCGATCAGGGTCCGGGTCGCCAAAGAACGCGGCGGTCACATCATGCTTGGGTCTCGGAAGGCAGCGAACCGCCTCCCGTGACACCCTGAATTTTCGAGGCTGGTATTTGGCGGGCTGAGCGAGCGTTTCTGCGGACGCCGGTTTTTGCGCCACACGCACCTTCGGCAGTTCATCTGGAAAGGCGAGCAGGCACATCGCCAGATAGTAGGCGCGTTCAATGTCGAGGTGAGAGCGCCCCATGGTCAGGGCGATCTCGTCGAAATCATCCCCCAAGCGTTCAAGCCCGAGAACGGCCGCAAGCTCAATGCGAGTAAAGTCGCCGGTGGAAATCATGCCGCCCCTCCATCATCACGGGAGGAAACAAGGATCGGACGCTTGGCAACCGGAAAGACAACAATCGTATCGTCGGAAAGATCGATCTCCGTGAGCCGGGAGCCTTCGGCAACCCGAGACAATTCCAGCGACCGCGCCCGGTCCGCAAACTCGTCAAGGCGCATGCTGATATCGATGAAAATGTTGAAGGCCGGATCGTCTTCTGCAATCAAACCGTCGATCTTGCGTTCAAGCATCTTGCGGTAGGTGTAGAGGTCGAGACTAAGAGGCATTGCCGCCTCCTTTCAATCGGGAGTGAGGACAGCCGTTACGGCAGGCGCGGTAAAGTTCAGCTCGCACCGAGTTGGTGCTGACCCGCCGCTTGTCTTGCCAGTGAAGGCAGTCATTGCGTCCAATTTCACCAAGGACAGGGCATTGAACCATTTCGCCCATCAGTGCGCCGCGAACCTTGGCCTCAAGGTCGGACAGTTTTCCCGGATACTTGTTCGAAATCGCCTGGCTGATCATTGTCGTGGAACACCCAAGGAACTTTGAGCAGCCTTTTAGGGCGTCACGTTCAGCCAGATGGGCCAGTTCACGGACCCAATCAGGCAGACTGTCACCCCAGGCGCGCTCGGCCTTTTGAGGGAAGGTGAGTTCATCCGTCATGCCGCCAGCTCCTCTGCAACCGGCGTGCCCATAACCTTTTTCAAGTTGGCGTCATAAACAACCTTGGTGGAAAGGATTTTCGGAGGCTTGGGCCCGGTGTTCATGGACGCCTTTAATCGCCATATTTGGGCAATCGAACCGCGACCCTTTCTCATGATTTGCAGATAGCCTGCATCACTGAGAAAGCTGACATACTTCTTGGCCGTGGAACGGGGCACCTCAATCTCTGGGGTTGAGGACAGCAGCGCCAATTCCTGAAGGTCAAACTGCGACAGGATGCGGATGGTGCGCCAGAGATTGCGCTGAGCTAAGCCTTGTGTGCCGCGTGTGCCATCGCGGTTGATGATCGGGGTGACGGACGGGCGCTTTAAGAGCCGGTAAACGTTGTGAGTGTGGTATCCGCCATGAGGGAAGGGGGCGGTGATCTGGTCAACCACTTCTACAAAATTGGCGGCAAGCAACCGTTTTAGGAAGTCGCCGATGGCGCGGTCGTTGCGATCATTGCTGCGCAGCCCGATTTCCCGTTTGGTGAAGTGCGCACCGTTCTTGCCAAGCTCCCGGATGACACTCCAATAGTGATCATGGCCCCGGTAAATCGGCTTTGACGCAGTGACCCGCATTTCAAGCTGGATTGACATCATGCGGCCCTCTTTGCTGTCCGGCCAGTCGGCTTGCCGGTGTAGAAAAAGTTCTCGTTGAAATCGGCGAAGGTGTAGGTCGTCTGGCGCGTGTTGCGCGCGTGTTCCTTGATCCGGTTCAAGTTGACCGTGATCCGCCGCGCCCTGCCGCCAGACTTTTCAATCAAGCCGTCAATCAGGCAGTCGCTCAATTCCAGCTGGTCGCAGATGAGGCCAGCCAGCAGGCCGGCGTCCTCGAAATCACACTTTTCCGCAGGCACCCATTCCAGGACCCGGTTATGGACCCGCTCCACCCGCTCAAGTTTGGCGGGGAGGTTCTCCTCGCCGATCAAAAGAAGGGCGACCCGGCTCTGGTCCTGAATTTCCCGGACAAGTTCCAGCATGCCCTTGTCGGCCAGCTTGTCCGCTTCATCAATAATGAGAGGGCGATCAACCGTGTCGCTTAGAACGTCAATGACCTGTTCGGTGAGATCGGAAACAGAGCCGCGTGAGGGAACGTTGTCTTCTTTCTCAATTGCTTCGTGCAGAATCTTGAGAAGAAGCTTTTTGCGCGTCCAGCTGTCGCCAACCTCCACGACACGGGCTTGGGTCATGTTGGCTGCCAAGGCCGCCGCATAGGTTTTGCCGTAGCCCGAATACCCGTGGAACACGCCAATGCCCGGCATGTTTGGTCCTCTTCCCAAAACTGTTTCCACAAGCGTGACAAAACGAAACACGTTTTTGAGGTTGACCATTCCAAGGGAGTTGACGGGAGAGCCGCCGTTTGTCATTTTGAAAGTCTCCTTAAATCGAAAATCCGATTGACCCTGGCGCGGCAACGCCGGGGTTTTTCTTTGCCCATCAGGACGCGGGCGGTACGCTTGTTTTTTGCCCTCCCATTTGATTGAGCATCTTGTGAGCGCGGTATTCCGCACCGCTCTGGTAGTTGACCAGCCAGAGAGCATCGTCCTCGCAAAGGGACGCGCCTTCTGCGATCCGCGCTTCCAGCGTCATGGCGCGGGAGAACCGTCGCTCGGGTGTTTCCTGTCTTGCGATTGAGTGAACGCTGGCGCTCTTGCCGCCTGGAGCCTGTCCCGGCTGTTCAGCCGCCCGCATGCGCTCCATGACCTCTTGCTCTTTTTGAGAGAGAGGACGCGGGCCGCGCTTTGCCTTCGCACTACCTGCCGCCTGCATCTTGGCCGTTGAATGCTCGCCCCGCTCTTTCGGGAACGGCACTACATCGCCGTTGTGTTTGTAGCGTTCGCGGCGCGCATCCATCACAGTGCGTGGTGTGATCTTGCGCAGCTCTTTTTTGATATCGGCGGTTTTTTCATCATGAAGTGCCTTTTGACGTTCCTTCATGCGGGCAGCGATCTCGGCCCGGTCCACGCCTGCCAGATCAGGGCAGACGGCTTCGCCGAGATAGGTTTCTCCCTCAGGGTCAAACAGCCACAAACGACCTTGATCAGCAGGGTCTTCGCGGCACAAAACCTCTTCGCCAGCGGGAACGTCGAACGTGACGTATTTCTCGTTATCGTGACGAATGCCCTCTTTTGTCACTGTGCGAATACCGTTCTTGCCCGCAATCGGTGCAAGTAGAACATCAAGGGCCGCTTCGTTCTGAATACCCCGGATCTCACCTTTCCAGTCTTGGGCAAGCTCAAAAGGTGTTTTGCCCTTGAGACGGGAGTGCTTCTTGTGCGCATAAATCTGGTTGGTCCAGAAATCGGCATGCTCTTGCAGCTCGTTTGCCGACAGGTCCACATGAAACATTTTGGCGTCGTCAGTCCCAAGGCGGCTGGAGAATGCCTTGCGGGCTTCGATCTTCTTGCGGTCAGCGACCGAGTGACCGACAAAGCCGGGCAAGGTAGCCGCGCAATCGCGCTGGAAGGTTCCGATAACCCGCTCAACCGAACCCTTTTTCTCCGGCGAGTAAGGCGGTGAAAGCTCTTGCTCAATATCAAGCGCGTCCAGCAGTTTGACGGTCGCCTTGGCGGTAAAATCCGACCCATTATCGGTCTTGATGAGTTCGGGAACGCCCCAACCGATGAGGCACTTGCGAATAAGAAGGCCGACAGCCGAGGCTCGCGGTGTCTTTGTCACCAGAAGAATGATGCGGCGGGAATAAAGGTCGATTGCCATATAGATGTTCATGCGACCGTCAGTGGTCATTACATCTGAGGGCGAAGCGTCGATCTCCCAGATCTGGTTCAACCGGTCGGCTGAATGTGCACCCGCCATGGAAAAGCGGACTTTGGATTTCCACGCATCCGGGTTCGTGATCTTGAGAAGCTCGTTTCTGTTTTCCTGCTTCCACTGTTTAAGTGCCCTTTGAAACGTCCTTAAAGGGGGCATGGATTTGCGGACCTGACCGCGTGTTGTCTCCAGAAGAACGCTTTCGCCAAACTCAACTATGGCCGTGTCCCGGATGTGTTCAGCGGTCAGAAAATCGTTATGGGCGACAAGGGCCAGACAATAGGACTTGAGCCGTCCGTCTTCGGCCCGGTCCAGCACTCCGGTTCCCTTGCGCACCTTGGATGGATCATTGGCAAGCGAGCTGGCATCGCTCGCCTTTGCATCGCGCCACCTTGCTAGTGTGCGGGTTGAAAGTCGTCTGACAGCGCCGCGCACCCATTCCGGCACGGGAACCTTGCCCGCCAGATAAAGACGGACAAAGAGATCATCCGCGCCGGTTGCGCCCATGGAACTTGTTTTGCGGAACCGTTCGGCCACCCGCAGGATGATGAGCCGCGCATCGCGGGCCTCGCGCTCGGTGCCGTTCAAGGTTTCGTCGTAATCGGTCAGGCAGTCGGCCTGTTCAACACGAACAAAGCGGCTGGTGTAATCCAGCCTTTGTGGCAGCGGCAGCAAACTTAAATGATATTCAAACCCGCCGCCGCCATCGCGGCCCTCGCGCTTGCGACACAGATCGCACTCCTGCCAACCGTCCCGATCAATGATCTTTTGAACACCGCGCTTGGTCACCGGAAAGCCTTCCAGTTGAAGATCGGCCAGTTCTTGAGCGGTCAGCCAAAGTTTCATTTGATCCCCCGCACCTGTGTCAGAAGGATCTTGCGTTGGCTCTCGATCTTGGCTTGATGGTCATCAAGCATCTTGAGCCGAACAACATTCTCATAGCGGGCAGGCATGACGACATGGCCGAACATCTCAGCCACAAAGCCCAGGATTTCCGTCCGGCCTGTTGCCTCCATGAGCGCGACCAGTTGATCAACGGTGATGTTGTGGCCGGTCTTGCTCTCGGATGCATAGGTTTCCAGCATCGAAACTGTCACCTTGCGGCCAAGACGCTTGCTCATAAGGCCAGCGATTGTCACCCGGTCCTTGCCGCAATCCTTCATGGTTCTGGCAACGGCCCGGCTCAGCCGGGAGGAGAGGTCGTTTCCGGGAATGGCCCCTTCTTCAAAACCGATACTGACCTTTGGTGGCGTCCAGTCGAGGAAGAAGTCCGGCGTGTTCGGATCACGGGGTGTGCGGCGCTTAGTCATTGAGCCAGCCCTCCGATTTGACCAGCTCTATGATCTCGTCCTTAAAGGTGCGATAAACACTGCGCCGACCGGCAAGCGATAGCTTGGGCATGGTGTTGTAGATGGTGCGCACCCGCTTGTCCGGATCGCTTTCCGCCCGGCCATGACGCACAAGGGTGATGGCATCGCCAACCGTTCCAGCTTCCGGCTCTTCCGCAAACAGGATGTTGAGTACCTTGGCCTGTTCGTCGGGATCGCAGTCGGCGAGAAGTTTGAGGTCATTCTGTTTTTCCGCGAACTTGGTGTTCTTCAAACGCTCGCGTGAAGCGGGGGTGAGGGCTTCATAGATTTGAACTGCAAACTCTATTGAGCGACGTGAAAGCCCTGTTGCTTCTGTCGCATTCTGGCAAAACGCAAAAATTGCGACTTGCCTCTTTTGGCCGCCTGTATGCTGGTTTCCGCGCTTGCCGCCGTGTTTGGTTTCCGGATGCAGTGCCTCATGAATTTGCTTCATCTCATAGAGAGCCTCGCAGCGCTCCAGTGCGTTGAAATCCCAACGGGCAAGGTTTTCGAGGATCTCGCGAAGGCGCAGCTCGTGGGCTGATTGTCCGACGTCCGGATCAAGCACGCGAGCGTCAATCTCTTTCCATTTGCAAAGCTTGGCAGCTTGAAGGCGGTGCGCTCCTGCCACAAGCTCAAACCGCTTGTCCCGCTGCACCACATCAATGGGGGTTAAATGGCCGACTTCCTTAAACATGCCAGCCAGCAATTCTGCCCGGTCCGGGTCCACATCGCGCAGCCGGTTGTCCGGCACATCAATCAGTTTGATCTCTATCTTTTTGTCAGTCATGTAAGTGACCTCATTTGTTTCCGATGGGAGAAAAAGACCGGGCGGCAGGCTGCAGATCTGTGGGTCCGCCCGGCAAGTTGATTGGGAGGCGTCAGCCAGACCCTTCGACAAGGGTGAGGGTGACTAAGAACGGGTAGCCCCGCGACCGCACCACTCAGCAGGTGCCGCTATTTGCCAATGGGTCAGAAAGGGGAATTGCAAGCCAAGGGGCACCGCCGATCCCGAGGATGTTTAGGCTTGCGGCGATAGCTTGAGCCGCGTTGTCAGTAGGGAAGACCACAGCGTCACCGGGGAGGTAACCGGTCTTTGCTACGATGAACGGACGCTCACCCGGCCCTTCTTCACTGGTCTCACCCATGTAGAAATACTGCCGTCCTGACTTTGATATCTTGGTCAGGATGAACGCATCGTCCGGACAATCAGCGGGTGTCAGATGCTCGCTCTTTTTTTGATCAAGCTGTGTCATCAGGCAGCCTTCCTGTCTGGAGCTACCGAGCTTTTCTGACTAGCGCGCCTGGTTATTTGTTTGGTAGAAACACGGTGAGAGGTTCGAACCGGATAGCGATCCGGCCAAAGCTCTTCGGCAGGGGTTTCGAGGAACTCTGAAATGACCGTCTCGGCAGCACGTACAGTGCGTGTCCAGACATGGGGAAAGGCACGGCGGGACATTCCAGCCCGCTCCGCAAGCTCCTTGATGGTCATCCCTTGCCGAAGAATTTCGGCATAGATCGAGTGTCGATCCCAGCCATTCTCTGGCGGGAACTCGGGCTTGGACATGTGAAGCCTCTTGGTTGGGAAAACGGCTTGCGGCAACAAGCCGTTTTCTTTGGAGTTATGTGTGGCAA
>NZ_GL476310.1:493561-538561 GCF_000148725.1 Roseibium sp. TrichSKD4
AAGAGAAGGAGTAAATAGAAATTTCAATTTTGTAAAGTGGAATTTCTATTTATTAAGGAAAAATTGGCGAGACCTGAAAAGGAACCCAAGACTGAGCTAGGAAGGCGGCTTAGGAGCGTCCGTGCGCATTTAGGAAATCTGGAAAGATCCGATTTAGCGGAACTCTTTGATGTAAGCGTCACTACAATTGCATTCTATGAACGCGGGGAGAGCGAACCGACAGCGTCAATCTTGGCTGGTTACAAGAAACATTTCGGAGTGAGTTTAGATTGGCTATTAGCCGGTGAAGGGGCAATGTTCGTTGGTGGGGATGTTCAGTTTGAGAATGTCACTCTTGCAGATATTCGAAAATATGTTTGGAACATCGCTGAGACGTATTGGGAAGAACTGCCCCGGAGAACACCTCCAGAGCAGGTCGCTAACCAATTTGTAGAAATGCTTGATTACCTCATTAGCCAACCAGACGTGACTGACGAACAAGCTTCTGGGGTAATTCAATTTGACGCTTCTCGGCTGAAACGCGCATCCGGTCAAGGCGAGACATGAGAGCATTGTAATCATTAATATGGTAGCCAATTTCAGGGATATTGGCTCCCCCAATTGAGCGGTCGCGATACACCAACGGTCTGCAACCGAGCATTGGATAAATGCGACGGTAGGGATTTTGCTTAAAAGCCCAGACACAAGCGGGCCACAAATTATTTTCCTTTAGTGACAGGGCAAGTGCCATCATTGCCATTGGCCCCGCCTGTCCGCCCCGAAACTCTGGCAAAATATAGCAGGCGTGAAATTCTCCCAATGCATCTATTGCATCGTCATGATTGGGCTTTGAAATCGCAAAGCCCACCACGTTGTCGTTGTGTAGCAAAACAAAAAGCGCCTCTAGGTCGGGTCTTTCCTGGAACCAACAATTCCATTGATTTCGCCTGTACGACAGATCTCTCATGTCATGCACTTCTCGAGGCATAAAACCATAAACCTCGCGCCAGCATTGAACATGAATTTTCGCAATTACCTCTACGTCATTTAAAGTTGCCGACCGTAAGCCCGTAATATTAGACATCTGCCAATTCTCCATATAGCTTGTAATTGCGAGCAAGCTGTTGGGAGATTGCAGTGCGGGACGGTGTAATTAAGAGTTCAATTCAGAAAGCTGCTGTTTCCAGCGCGAAGTATCCAGTCTTAGATGCCGTTACCGCATCCTCTCTTGTCAGTTTTGCACTCGGATGTGCGTTGACCTACAAGGTCATTGAGCCGATTAGCCAAGAAAATTTGGAGAAAGTGGCGGAAATGGCCGCATGCTCAACCGGGGAACCGCACTCTTCGGTCTGGCTCAGGGCCAACACCGGCACATTGGTATCGAATACAACTATTATGAAACGCCTGTTAGTTGACGTCGATGTCGAACGTTGCAAAATTCGACAGGCCGCGAACGCCAATCAAAGTGACGGGAAACCTCTCGCTTTTTCTCCAGGCGACACTCACGACTGACTGATTATACTTCACAATTTGGCTGCCTGTTGTCTTGCCTGATTTGGCCAGCTCCAATAGTTTTGGCGCTATAACCGCTTCTGCGGGAAACATACTGATCAGATCCCCTTGTTTGTTGACGGCCAAAGACCAACAATCTCCGCATTCCGAGTAGGTATCAAAGAGAGCCGGGGGCGAGACTACTGCGACGAATGTCAGTTCTCCGATGCGTTTGGCAATTGGAACAAACGCCGCCCCCGAAGTTCTTCCTACTACCGTTTTTCCAATGTGCAGCCCCGGTGACACCTGGGCAGCCTGAAAATATCGTCTGTCGGATAGCTTGAGACGGGCATGAGGGTAGGAATAGCTATCATGCAGTAGCAAACCATCCTGACCGATAACAATGATGGCGCGGGCCCCGGGTATCCCGGCAGCGAGTTGTTTGAGGTCCAAGTGAATCAACCGCTCGCTATCTAGCGAAGCCAAAATAATAGACGCAGTATCAAGCGCTGTTTCTGCTGCGTATAGAACGCGTTCTGTGGCTATCAGATTAGTCCTGGCTATTAGTCGGGCTTCCGTCAGTCTAAAGGAGGCTTCATCAAAAGGAGGGGTGTCTTCGGCTAGACTGGCATTACGAAATGTGAAAATGAAAACGAACAGAAGCAGAATACGAAACACAATGCCCTCCGGTTTCGGCATTATTACCCATGCCGAATACTACTGACCTTACGTCGTGAAACCGGCGTGAAAAATGCACAGCCTTTCTTCAATTTTTAAGACAGTTCTTTCGGCCCCGGTAAATCTGAAACGGGACATCACCTCGCGTTTTTTGTTCCCACTTAACTGCGAGTGGATTTCTGACAAGCTCTCGTAAACGGCGGAAAACCGCCAATTTGGCAAGGTGGGAACATGTAAGTATTGTTGACTTATTTAGTTCCCACCTCAAAATGGCGTCGCTGTTGTTTTTATTGAGCTTTTAGAAAACGCAAAATGGCGCGGCGCGCGCTTGTCTCTAAATTTGCCATTCATAATGACGCGGCGCGTTTCTACGAACTTTCTATAATTTTTGCGAAGAATGGCTATTTTCCGCGAAATTCCACTTATTACCGCATATTCCCGTAATTCCCGGATTTGCCAAGCATAGTGTCGCGTTACATCAATCATTCTGTCGAGTTCGTAGGCTTTCTCGTTGAAGTCACTGATGTGACTTTGAACTGCCCGAAGCCGACGGCTATGTTGATATGCCAGTTCGCTCAGGGCAAGTGCGTTTTCGTTCCACTTGTCCTTGTCCGTATTTTCGAAAAAAACACCCGATCATTTCCAGTACAACGGCTGTCGTTTCAGTGGCGCTAAGAACGACACTGAATTTGCTGTGGTCGGCTTCGGCGAAACATTTTGGATGGTGCATGGTCATGGCAGTTCCCTCTCAAGGCAATGAACGGCCACCAGTTTTGGTGGCCAGGCGATGACGGGTTGACAGACCGGCTAGAGGACCGGCAGAGCAAAGCTCTCCCATCACGCCCGACCATAAAAAACGCGCATGCGGCAAGCCGCTGCGCTTCGGGTGCGCCTCTAGTTCAACCGGCTGTCAATCCGGGCTCCATAAGTTCATGAAGCAATGTTACATTGGGTGCCATTTGATGAAGTGTCAAGAAACTTAGCGTTTGAAACTAGGTGTGCCCGGGCTGCGTTTACTCCTAAGCTTCTTGGAATATGCGCAAAAATCCTCTGTGCGAAATCAGATCTTTTTGTCACATCACTTGGCTTTCCCCACTGCTTTGAACTATTCGTTGCATATAGCTTGGAATTGCAGCTTCAAAAGGGTGGCAATGAAAGATTTAAGCAGTCGCTTTGAATTTGACGAAGATGCGTTGGTACTAGGTGACCCAAAAACCCTACGAGGCACTCTTTGGAGAGTTTATGACCGAAAAAACGGTTCGGCTGAGCGTCGGCTTCGAACCTGGCGAAAAACAAACTCTGATCTCGACATCGAGCTCCGTAGTCTTTGGCGACACGAAATGCGACAAGTGTCTAGAATAATGAGGTATCGGGACGCGGCCGACGTAATAGTAGATATCATTGAAGAAGTTGAAGATGAGGATGAATTTGCTCTCCTCTTAGCAGATCGTGGTGAACCTATTAAGTCTGCGAAACAGAGAAGAAACACAGCTACGGCCCCACGCGGTGCGCAAAGAATTTTGATTTGGCAGAACCTCGAAAGAGTCGCGCGCGCTCTGGGTATCTTGCATGACCAGGCCATCGTGCATGGAAGACTTACTCACGAATGCATTTTCACAGAAGGATCGAGTGCGCCTGATTTCAGGCTCAGCGGTTTTGAATGGAGTGTGCGTCTGGGTGTTGATACTGATGATGGACCAGCAGCCCATTCCTGGAGCCGGTTTAGGGCACCATGCTCCTTTTACGCAGACTGGGCTGCACTAGGTAATATCGCAGCAGATTTGCTTTGCGAAACTGCCAATTTTTCTACATACGAGGAATCCGGCTCTCAGCTAACTTCATCTGAGCGTCGGCTATTGAGGTTACTTATTTCTCCTCGCGCAATCGAGCCGATAGATGCTCGAATTGTAGTTAGAGAGATTACAAATGTAATTGAAGACCTAAAGAGATCGGCTGGAGGGCGCTTTGGCGCGTTGGTGCTATTCCCAAGTCCAGCGGAGTTGAGCCAGGCGATTGCAGACTACTTGGACGATGCGCTGGATCCAGATGACTTTGGCGCACAATTATCCTGGCTTGAAGACGATCTAAGCGACGAAGTTCGAATTATTAAAACTTCTTCCCAAACTAATGACAGAAGATGCACGCTGGTAACCGATACCTTCAGATATACAATCCTGCCGATGCACGGGGCGGATAGTTGGCAGATTGGATATCTAGCGAAGATTATTCGAAATGACGGGAGGGGTACGGGCACAGACGAGCCAGAAGTACTAGGTCACCCCGTACAAGTTTTCGCCAACAAGAAATCAGCAATTGATTCGAGGAGAGCTTTATGGCCGTCAGCAATCGATTGGGAAATGCTCACGAAAACAGATGTTGAGGAGGTTAAGTTTGCACCTGATGTGCGTGATGCGCTGTTTGTAATTGAGATCGTAGAAGCAACCGCAGAAACTCTTAACGCTTTTCCAGTTTCTTCAATTGAGTACGATCAATCGTCGCACGAGCTAAAAGTAAGTCTTGAATGTGATGCTGCGCGAAAGGCGTTACTCCAAGAGGCTGGCATGCGGCCGGATATAGATCGACTCAGCTTTCTTTTGGAAAAGGCAGATGACGCCGTTTGGAGACTTTCATCTTCTCCGAAACTGGGGAGAGAAACCAGCTGGGATATAGAACTCGAATTCCTTCGAATTGAAGAAGGAGAGAATGGGAAAATGTTCGTGTTTGAAGGCGACCAAGCTCCCAGCGGGCAGCTCTTTTTAAAGCCACCTCGTGATCAGGGGCAAGAGAGCGCAACTCGCAGACGCATAAGAAATATAGCAAAATTAAGAGGTCGAACTGACGTTGTTGTGGGACTTGATGATCCTTGGAAAACACGCAGAAAACGTCCTGCACAAGAACTCGCTGAATTGTCAAAACTGAAACTGGATCCAACAAAGACCAAAGCCGCGGATCTTATTGCGGAGATCGAACCCTATGTCTGTGTTGTCGGACCGCCTGGTGTTGGCAAGACGTATCTGGCGACTTCATTGATCTCAGAGATATTGGAAAACAAGACAGACGCGCGGATCCTCGTCGCAGCTCAAAGTCATGAAGCACTCAAAAACTTGGATGAGGCTCTTCGGAATTCTTTGGATCAAAAAGTAATGATCGTTAGAATTGGAAACGAAGATAATAGATTTGATGATATTGACAACTCTTCATACAAAGAATTGAAAAGTATTAGAGAAAGTACGGCAATTTCCGGATTGCAGTACAGACGTTTTAGAGAGTCGATTGACAATACTTTAGCTGCTCACAAAAGAAATCAGAGGACCGACAGAATTTCGAGATTGAGCGATTTCATGCTCGTACCACTGATCAGCCCCACCTGAGTGGTCCGTTTTGATTGTTAGTGCATGACTGGGCTTTGGTCCATCCGGACGATGGTTTCTGGTGCCGGTGGTCGGTAGCCCAAGGCGCTGTGTGGGCGTTTGGTATTGTAATGTTTCCTCCATTGTTCAATCAGGATTTGTGCTTCCTTTAAGCTGTAGAAGATTTCACCATTGAGTAGCTCATCTCGGAGGCGGGCGTTGAAGCTCTCGCAGTATCCGTTCTCCCATGGCGAACCTGGTTCGATGTACGCGGTCTTTGCACCCACAGCGTTGATCCAGTCCCTGACTGCCTGAGCAATGAACTCCGGCCCATTGTCTGATCTGATGTAGGCTGGAACACCTCGCAGGATGAAGAGATCCGTTAGCACATCAATCACGTCGGTGGAGTTCAGATTTCGCTTCACCCGGATTGCCAGGCACTCTCGGGAATACTCATCCAGGATGTTCAGTGTCCGGAACGCTTTTCCTTCATTGGTTCGGCAGTGCACGAAGTCATAGCTCCAGACATGATTGGGATACTCTGGCCGCAGCCGGACACATGATCCGTCGTTCAGCCAGAGCCGCCCTCTCTTCGGTTGTTTCATTGGCACTTTCAGCCCCTCTCGTCGCCACAGCCGCTCAACACGCTTGTCATTCACATGCCAACCAGCATCTCTGAGCAGAGCTGCAATACGCCTGTAACCGTAACGGCCAAACTCACGGGCGAGTGCGATCATATCCGCCACAAGATGTTCTTCGTCAGCACGCCCTGCTGGAGGTTTCCTCTGCGTAGACCGGTGCTGACCCAGAACACGACAGGTTCGGCGCTCTGACACGCCGAGATGCTGACGAATGTGATTGATGCAGGCTCGACGACGGGCGGGGCTCAGAAGTTTCCCTTTGCGGCCTCCGACAAGATCAACTTGTCCAGGGTCAGGTCAGACACTGCCTTGCGCAGCCGCTCGTTCTCTTTCTGAAGGCGTTTGAGTTCTTTCAGTTGGTCGGTTCCCATCCCACCATACTGCTTTCGCCACCGGTAATACCAACCGTCAAAATTCAGAACCGATGGGCCCAATCTCGCATTCCGATGGACATGATGGTCCATGGTTGTTCAATTAACCTGTTCCATGCGCGGCAACAGATATCGATGATTTGTTCGTAGGATTTGAAGACCCGGTTTGACAGCCAGTTATCCCTGATGAACTGCCATAGGTTCTCGACCGGGTTCAATTCGGGAGACCTCGGTGGCAATGGGAGAAGGGTAATGTTGTTGGGAATGTCGAGTTTGCCAGATGTGTGCCAGCCAGCCTGGTCAAGGATGACAACGGCGTGGGCTCCCGGAGCGACTTGCGACGAGATTTCCTGAAGATGCATTTGCATGGCCATGATGTTGCACTTGGGAAGGACGAGCGCAGCACCGACACCCCGTTCCGGGCAGATGGCCCCAAATATCCATGCTGACTTTGTCCGCTGATCCTTGGGGGCCCGCGGCCTTGTCCCGCGTTTTGCCCATCGCCTTGTGATCTTGGTCTTTTGACCCACACGCGCCTCGTCCTGAAACCAAACCTCTATCGGGGTGCCGCTTTCAAGCTGATTGCCGATTTCCGCCAGTTCGGCTGGGAAGCTTTTTTAAAATCCTCGACGGCAAACTCGTTTTGCGCCGGATGCTGCGGCCGGGCCGTCAGACGCCGATAACCCGCATTCTTCAGCTCCCGCGATACGGTACGCTCGTCAACGACAATGCCAAATTCAGACAGGATCCACGCAGCGAGATCCTTCAAGCGCCAACGTACCACTGCATCCACCGATGGATACGGGCCTCGTTCGACAATCTCGATCAACGCACGACGCTGCTGCTCGTCAAGTTTTGAGGGGCGACCTGACTTGGGCGTATCCTTCAGACCATTGGGACCAGAAGCATTGAAACGCAGCACCCAATCGCGAATGATTTGGAGCGTCACTCCGCCAATATGAGCTGCGTCCGAACGGCTCCCCCCATCATAGATCACCGCCAATGACAAAAGGCGACGGGTCTGTTTGGCGTCCCGGCACACCCTCGCCAACCGGCGAAGGGTACAACCGTCAAAGTCATCTCGAAGCGGTATCGCGGCTCCCATGGCAAACTCCCATCGTTTGCCATCTGGAATCATATTCGCAACAAAACCGGAAGCCCAAATATGAGTCACTTCATCTGACGTTTGGTATAATACGTCTGTTCGGTGATACGAACCTGCCGAATGGCATCAATGCGCGGCATGCCTTGGCCGACAAGGACTTCAACCTGCCGCAACTTCGAGACAATTTCTTCTGGCTTGTGACGTTTCGTAGCCATGTTGATCCTCCGTTTTCCTAAACATAACGATGGACCACTTCAAAGGGGGAGGATCAGCTTTTGTTGCTCCGGCGATCATTGGAACGCTGTTCCCCACTCTTGCTGGCGCGGCTTCAGGAACGTTCCTCAGCGCATTGGGGTCCGGCCTTGAAGCCTTTACAGCAACCTTCCTCGTTGAAAGTTTGGATGCAGCGGTCGCGGGTGATTTCGATATTGGCGATATCCTGAAAGACTCTGCCTTCTCAGGCGTATCTGCGGGTCTGACGGCAGGCATTAATCTCGACACGTTCATTGGTGAGATACCAAAAGACTCCGTCCTGAACGACGCTCTGATATCCGGGTTTGGTGGGCTCAACGCCAAGCTGACAATGAAGGGTATTCTCGACGGAGCCATTGATGGTGCGATCTCGTCCGGCCTCTCCTCTGCCGTTTATGGCACTGACTTCCTGGAAGGCTTCTCGTCTTCGGTTCTCAATACCGTGATCAATCTGACGCTAGCCGACGCACAATTCGAGATTGGGACGTTGGGAATCGAAGACGGTTCATTCCCTCACATATTGCTCCATGGACTTGCAGGTTGTGCAGCGGGAGCTGTTCAGAACGGTGTAGGCGGTTGTGCGAGTGGGGCTGCTGGAGCAGCTACTGCTGAGTTAGTTGCAACCGCCTGGATAAATGATCAGCTGGATTCCGGGCGCTTTAACAACCTCTCGAGGGAAGAACGGCTCAAGGAAGCTTATAAGATCAGATCGGAAGTCATCAAAATCGGTCAGCTATTTGGTGCATTTGCTGGCTATTTGACTTCTGGTGGTGACCCAAAAAATGTAAATATTGGAGCGTCCGTTGGGGCCTCATCGGTAGAAAATAATGCGTGTGGTTCCGGCGCATGCGCAGCATTAATTGCTTGGTTGGTGACAATACTAACTGTTGCAGATTATGCACTGACCGCTAAGGATGGATACGATCTTACTGAAGCGGCTTTAGCGTGTGATCAAGGCGACGCTGCAGCTTGTAATCGCGCCAAGGAGATGGCCACTGAACTTGCTCAAGATACTGGAATAGAGCTCACGATAGGAGCACCTGTTCCGGGTTCGAAAGTTGGCATAGAGATTATTCGGTGGCTCAAAAAACTGGATTTAGACCCCGATACTTTGGCTGCCATTGATCGAGCAATAGACGATAATAATGTAAAGAGTACTACCGGAGTTGAAAGTCCTTATTCAGGAGGTGCGCATAAGGATACAAAGAACCCTGTGGGAGATAACTTAGATAGTCATCACTGCCCCGCGAAGGCTTGTTATAAGGATGCCCCTATTAGTTCGGAAGACGGTCCAGCAATCAAAATGGATCCGGCTGATCATAGATTAACCTCAAGTCGTGGAAGTAGCGCAGAAGCTAAAGCCTACAGAGCTGAGCAGAAAAGACTTCTGGATCTGGGGAAACTCGAAGAAGCTATTCAAATGGATATTGATGATATCCGCCGTATAGAAAATGAAATTGGGCAACCGGGCAAATACGATAATGCAATCAAAGAAATGGTAAACTATGCGCGGACTCTTGATCCAGATGTTTTCCGAAATCGTTAAGGAGTAAGCAAATGGATTTGATTCCATTTTCCAGCCTATCGGAGCTACCGACTGGTCAGGGCACTTTGATAGACATCACCTCAAATAATGACCTGATTGATATTTCAGAGAATTTTATTCTTTCGAATGTTCGAGGGCGTCGGAAGCCATACTATGTTGGTATACGAGCTTTTTTGTTCGACGCGAAAATCGCTTTCGAGTTTGATGCCCAATACAAACTTCACTCGGTGGAATTCCGGCAGCCCTATGATGTCCAGAATGCTAGTGCCCTTTACTTTCAGGGAAAAAATCTTCTGCAGGATACGTTAATTAGCGCACAGAAGATTTTGCTAGAAGCCAAAATTCCTTTTGAGATCAGCGATGTAGGAATCGACGCTCCCGAAATTGGGCTTTCTTTCTACTCGGATAGTTTTGATGACAGTCTCGATGTTGAATTGGATTCAGTCACAGTGTTTTTTCGACAGAATATTCCGTGATGATGCTGTGTTCTGCCCAATCTAACCACCTTGTAGCCTGATTCCGATTGGTGCGTTCGTCGCGCCGTATCTTGTCAGTTCATTCCTGTCCTTCTTCTCTGGTCTGACCGGTGTAGCAACGGGAACTGAAGGTGCTGCAGCTGGTGCGGCCAGTGGAGCTGCAGCGACGGGAACGGCGGCGGCTACGGGAACGGCCGCTGCTGCATCGACCGGTGGCACATTCATGAGTGCCATTACCAGCGGTTTGGAAGCCTTCACCTCAACCTTCCTTGTCGAAAGCCTCGACGCTGCGGTCGCAGGTGATTTCGATATTGGCGATATCCTGAAAGACTCTGCCTTCTCCGGTGTGTCAGCTGGTCTTACCGCAGGTATCAATCTGGAAACCTTCGTTGGAAATCTACCAAAAGATTCGGTCCTGAACGATGCTCTGATTTCCGGGTTTGGCGGGCTCAACCCCAAGCTGGCAATGAAGGGTATTCTCGACGGCGCCATTGATGGTGCGATCTCGTCCGGCCTGTCCTCTGCCGTTTATGGCACTGACTTCCTGGAAGGCTTCTCGTCTTCCATGGTCAACACACTGGTGAACCTCACCCTTGCTGATGTTCAGTACGAGATCGGGGAGCTCGGGGTCATTCGAGGCCCCGACGGAAAAGTCATCGAAACCAAGGAAGGCTGGGGCGAAGGTTCATTCCCACATGCCATTTTGCATGGGTTAGCTGGTTGTGCCGCAGGTGCCGTCCAGAACGGCGGTCAGGGCTGCGCGGCTGGGGCTGCCGGTGGTATCGCGCAGAGCATTTTTGCCGGAACCTTGGGCGGCTCTACGCTGACAGGGGAGCAACAGGCTGCAAGGGCTCAGTTCTTGGGGGCGCTGGCTGGCTATATTTTCTCTGGAGGTGACGGGTCGAATGTTTCTACGGCCTCCGGCGTCGCGTTGTCCGGGTTTGTGAACAATTATCTGACACATCAGCAGTTCGATAGCATGCTGGAGTCGATGCGATCCTGTGATGGCGATGAAGAATGCCGAGCATCTGTCTATCGGGAATACCTGGATAATTCGGCAGAGCAGCAGCATGCATTGGCTATGTGCGGAAATGATCTGAGTTGTCAGGCACCGCACTTACAAGCGATGGCAGAAGCCCAAAACCATCCGTTTTGGCAGCAGCTAATGTCGCCGAGTTTTCAATCTGATCCATTACGTGAACAGGAGCTTCAAGCTCACCAAGTTTACCTTGGTTTCGAGTATCCGGGTTGGACCGCTACGCCAGATGCGACATCTGCATATTCGGCCTATCCCGAGTGGGCAGCCTCTAATTGCCAAGGTGTCCTCCGTCAGCGCTTAATGGACAAATTGGTTTGATTTCGTAAGGGAGTGATTTTGGCTCATCATTGCTAACTCAGGAGCAAATGATGAGACGAAAGAAGGATCGAGTGACCGACGATGCGGATTGGATCGTAAAAGACATCAAACGCCAGACCCGCCGTCGGTTTTCCGCTGAAGAGAAGATCCGCATAGTGGTTTCTGGTCTTCGAGGCGAAGACAGCATTGCAGAACTTTGCCGCCAGGAAGGTATCGCCCAGAGCCAGTATTATTCCTGGTCCAAGGACTTCATGGAAGCGGGCAAGAAACGGCTTGCTGGGGACGCAGCTCGTGAAGCCAGTTCTGATGAAGTAAAGTCTCTTCGCAAAGAGACGAGGGACTTGAAGGAAGTGGTTGCAGAACAGGCTCTGGAACTTCGCCTTCTCAAAAAAAGCATGATCGGGGATGGGGTCGACGACGAATGAGATATCCCGCCTCCGAGAAACTTGAAATCATTCGACTGGTGGAGCAGTCCCATCTTCCAGTCAGACAGACGCTGGATCGGCTGGGTATTCCAAGGTCAACCTTCTACGTCTGGTATGACAAATATCAAACCGGTGGCATAGATGCCTTGCAGGACACGGCCCCCATGCCTGCACGGGTCTGGAACCGGATCCCCGATGATATCCGCCAACAGGTCATTGATCTGGCCCTGGAAGAACCGGAACTCTCACCTCGGGAGCTGGCTGTCCAGTTTACGGACACAAAGCAGTACTTCGTGTCTGAGGCCAGTGTTTACCGGTTGCTGAAAGCCCATGACCTCATCACCAGTCCGGCCTTTATCGTGGTCAAGGCAGCTGACGAGTTCAAGAACAAGACCACAGCGCCCAATGAGCTGTGGCAGACAGACTTCACCTATCTGAAGGTTATTGGCTGGGGTTGGTTTTACCTGTCAACAATCCTTGATGATTACAGCCGCTATGTCATCGCGTGGAAGCTGTGTACGACGATGTTGGCCAGTGATGTCACGGATACGTTGGAACTGGCCTTACAGGCTTCAGGCTGTAATCAGGCCAGTGTCCGCCACCGGCCAAGACTGTTGTCGGACAATGGGTCAAGTTACTTCGCCGGTGAGCTGGCCGACTGGCTCGACGACAAAGGCATGGACCATGTGCGTGGAGCCCCATACCACCCCCAAACGCAGGGCAAGATCGAAAGATGGCATCAGACCTTGAAAAACCGGATCCTTCTGGAGAACTACTTCCTGCCCGGTGACCTCAAAGCCCAAATAAGCAAGTTCATCAGCCACTACAATCATCACCGATATCACGAGAGCTTGAAGAACCTCACACCCGCTGACGTCTACTTCGGGCGCGGCGAACAAATCCTGCGCAAACGAGAAAGGATCAAACAAAGCACCATCGAACAACGCCGCTTGCAACACCGCAAACAGGCCGCCTAATATCGACAAACAGATGAGCCAGATACTCCCTTAAACAAAACTCATATCTGTCCAAAAATCCCTGACGATGGACATATATGGGGTTGCTGGATGCCTCTATAGTGGCTCTTGATAAAAACACAGGCAAAGTTATCTGGCGCAAGAGGTTTGGTGACTACAAAGTCGGTTACACAATGACAGGCGCGCCGACTATAATTCATGATAAAAAATCAGGCCGAGACCTATTGATACATGGTTCCTCCGGGGATGAATTCGGTATTGTCGGAAAACTCTATGCCCGTGACCCGGAAACCGGGGAGGAAGTCTGGTCGCGCCCATTGCCGGACTGCTTGTCGGCACAATCGCCGGTTACGTGGGGGGCTGGACAGACACGGTCCTCATGCGGATCACCGATATCTTTCTCGCCTTTACGCGGCTGGTTCTGGCATTGGCCTTTGTTGCCGCACTTGGCGCTGGAATTGAAAATGCGGTGCTGGCGATTTCACTCACAGCTTGGCCGCCTTATGCACGGATTGCACGAGCCGAAACGCTGACGATACGTTCAGCGGATTATATCAGTGCGGTCCGTCTTCAAGGGGCTGGGCCGCTGCGCATCGTTGTGCGCCATATTTGGCCCTTGTGTATCTCTTCGCTCATTGTTCGGGTAACGCTCGATATGGCTGGAATTATTCTGGCTGCTGCAGGTCTCGGGTTCCTTGGGCTGGGAGCGCAACCGCCTAGCCCGGAATGGGGTGCCATGATTTCGGAGGGGCGTAGGTTCATTCTGGATCACTGGTGGGTCGCCACGGTGCCCGGCCTCGCTATTTTCACAGTCTCTCTTGCCTTCAATTTGTTGGGTGATGGTCTGCGTGACGTGCTTGATCCGAAGGACGGTAAACAATGAGCCTTCTTGAAGTTGAAAACCTTTGGGTTCGATTTCTAACCAGGCAAGGCGTCTTTGATGCTGTTCGCGGCGTCTCATTCTCGCTGGGCCGGGAGCGCCTTGGCATCGTGGGCGAAAGTGGCTCCGGCAAGTCCATGACGGGTCGCGCCATTCTGCGCCTCATTCGAAATCCGGGCGTTGTTGAGGCAGACCATATCAATCTGGAAGGTCGGAACCTCTTGGGGCTATCGGAAACGGAGATGCGTCAGGTGCGGGGTCAGCAAATCTCCATGGTGATGCAGGACCCGAAGTTCTCGCTTAATCCGGTCATGCCCATCGGCGACCAGATCATGGAAGCCTACCTGCAACACAACAATACGTCCCGCGCACAGGCGAGAGCCAAATCACTCGCGATGCTGGAAGCGGTATCGATCCGTGATCCGGAACGTGTGGTGCGCGCTTATCCGCATGAAATGTCTGGAGGGATGGGGCAACGGATCATGATCGCAATGATGCTCATTCCTGACCCCAAAATCTTGATTGCGGATGAACCGACCTCTGCATTGGACATCTCTGTGCAACGGCAAGTGCTGGACATCATGGACGGCCTTGTGCAGGAGCGCGGAATGGGTCTGATCTTCATCACCCACGACCTGAACCTTGTGTCTGAATTCTGCGATCGGGTCCTTATCATGTATTCGGGTCGGATCGTGGAAGTGTGTGATGCAAATAAGCTCCACGAAGCCAAACATCCTTACACGCAAGGGCTTTTGAACTCTCTGCTGCGCCTTGATCAGCCACGCAAACATCTTCAGGTGCTCAGTCGAGATGCCGCTTGGGCTGAAACGGAAAGCGTAAGGGGGCATTCATGACGGCCCTTTCAATCAAAAATCTCAATGTGTGGTTTGGTGTCGACCGCGACCGCGTTGATGCGGTGGTCGGTGCCCGTTTTCAGGTCGCCAAAGGTGAGAGTTTTGGCCTTGTCGGCGAAAGCGGGTCTGGAAAATCAACGATCTTGAAGGCCATTACAGGGCTTGCACCAACTTGGTCGGGCGACATCCTTGTTGAGGGAAATGCGCTGACTGGTGCAGCGCGTGGACGCGACTTTTATCGAACCGTGCAGATGGTGTTTCAAGACCCTTACGCGTCTTTGCATCCGCGTCACACGATTGATCAGGTGCTCAGCGAAACCCTGCATCTCCACGGGTTCAAGGACATTGATGCCAGGGTGTTGCGCTTGCTTGATGATGTGGGCTTGTCTCGCAAATTCCGGTTCCGCTACCCGCACCAGCTATCAGGCGCACAAAGGCAAAGAGTGGCTGTTGCGCGCGCTCTTGCGGGTGAGCCTAAATTGCTGCTGCTGGATGAACCGACATCTGCATTGGACGTCTCTGTGCAGGCAGAGGTGTTGAACCTCCTGGCAGACCTCAGGGACGAGCACCATCTCACCTATCTGATGGTCTCCCACGACCTGCCGGTCATCGCGCACATGTGTGATCGGCTTGCGGTCATGAAGGGTGGGGAGGTCGTTGAGGTCATGCAAACCGAAGACTTGCGACAGGGGACCGCCAAACATCCCTATTCTCAGGCACTCCTTGCAGCCTCAAATGCCACCGGGATGCGTGCCAAGGCGCAAGAGACAGAGCCTCTCCCGGTGTGAGAGCGTGCTCAATTCTTGTTGCCATCAAGGAGCGTTAGCGCCTTGATGGTTTCTTCTTCTTCCAGAATGGTTCGATCTCGCCAGCCATGATGCAGCCATAGGGATCGATATAGTCCTCGATCTCGGCAAGGCCGAATTTCTTGATTTGGGCGACCACCGCCCCGGCCTTCTTGTAGCCGGATGGCAATTCCGACACGTCAATCTTGTTTTCATAGAAACGGATATCGAGACCATTCGTTTCTTCAACAAGAAGCTCCTCGGCTGTTTTTCCCGCCGACCGGCGTTTGTGCTCCGAGCGCGAGTAGTTTCGTCCTGCACCATGCGGTGAGAAGCCAAGGGCATGGGAAGCATCCTTTCCGCGAACCACCAACACCGGTTCCGCCATGTTGAGCGGGATCAGTGTCAGTCCGGTCGCATCCGAAGCATAGTCTTCCCAGGCCGGGGTAGCTCCCTTGCCGTGATAGAAGAGGTCTCCCCGCTTGAAGACGAAGTTATGTTCGTTCCAAAAGCGCCTTGTCACCGTTGCACCTGCCAGATCGCTCGCGGCCTGATGGATCGCGTTGTGGTTCGCCTTGGTCCATTTGCGGATCAGCTGCAAGGCTTCCCAGTAGGCAATCCCTTCTTCCGTTTCAGCTGGAATCCACGCGTTCTGCTTCAAAGTTTTCGGCGACAGCTTGCGGCGGAACTTGTCCGCGACATTCATGCCGATCTTGTAGAGCAAAGCACCCGGTCCACGCGAGCCGTGATGGGTCACAAGCGTGGTCTTGCCGGTGTTTCGTGAAGTGCCGACGAACAGGAAGTGGTTGCCGTCACCCTGTGTCCCCAGATGCTCCTGCGCAGCGCGCAAGATTTTCGGGTTGTTCAGGTAGCGGTTTTCCCGAAATGCCTCATAGAGTGACATCGAAAGGGTAAAGCGCTTTCCGTTGGCAAGGCCACCTGCCCTGAAATGTGTCATGGCATGGGCTGCATCCAGAATCTTTGCCGGCTCTGTTTCCTCGAATTCGGTCATCATCACGGAGCAGCAGATATCCGCGCTATGCATTCCCGGGTGGATCGCACCACGCGCCGCAACAACGCCGCCCACCGGAATTGTCCCGAGCGGTCCGGCCGGGCAGACATCCGGCATGACGGCACCCGCCTCGATGGTCGGGGTCCGCATCAATTCGGTCATGTGGTGTTTTACTGCAATGAGGTTTGCTTCCTCATCAGAGTCTTCTGCCTCGATGCTTATATGGAACGGCTTGGCCCCGGAAGGGGAAAGGGGAATGGTCAGAGCTGGCTTATAAGATTCCAGCATCTGGCGCACGACTTCCAAAGAGGTGCCGTGATCAAGTGCTGTCTGCCCGTCACGAAGGGCTGCGCCAAAGGCCTTGCCTTCCGCGTGGCCCCAGGATTTCAAAAGCTCGCTGGTCAGTTTTTCTTCGGTCAACATCGTCATGGCATTTCTCGTTTCAATGTTCGGCAACCAGTTCCGGACAAAATTGAGGTTCGCAGGGCAAGGTTGGACAAGATGAAAATTCCGCCACCGGATATTCCGGGCCAGACTTGAACTGGCACAGGACCGGCTTCCCGGTCCTCCCCAAGGCGGTTGTGCGCTTCAGGGGCGTCTACCTGTAATCCTGTCGGCATCCCTGCGGATCTCTTTACAATCCGCAATCGGCCTGCCTTTCGGTAAAATCCGCAGCCAGGGCGGCAAGGTGGGTGCAAAACGTTCCTGCTCTACCATTGAGCTACGCCGCATCAAATGGCTGCGGCGGCGGGATTTGAACCCGCAACCTGGCGATTAACAGTCGATGTAGTTCTGCAGGCATCCGCCCTGGCTGTTTGTTTTTTCTTCAAGTTCGGTGCGCTCGGGGGCAGCCCCGAGCAGGTTGTGTCAGTCGGCGGCAAGGGCGTGATGAAACATCAAAACCTGCGTCTTTCCTCGTTAGACGACACCGCGATCTCGCGGCGGCGTGGCTCGACCCACGCGTTTCAGGTTCCTGCGATGTAGTTCCATCGGCATCCGCCGTTGAAATTCAGTCAGCTGCCAACAAGCCCAGACGGCAAGGAAGAAGAAACGGTGGGAGTCCCGCTCGAGCCTAAGAGCGCCTGCAAGGAGGGGAGTCGAACCCACTCGGACTGGTCCCTTTTATGGCGCAATGTAGTTCCTTCGGCATCCGTCTGGTTTTGTCTGGCGAAGGCGGCAACAGCTGTGCCGCCACCTTCGGGTTTATTCGGTCAGGTCGATCGCTTCGATCTCGCCAACCCATTGGATTGCGTCCATTTGACCCGCCGCAAATCGCGCAATCTGGTCGAATACTGCGTCGGAGAAACCTCCGACATTCAGGATGTCCGACCGGGTCGCGGCCTGCGCCGTGCCGTAGGGCGCAATGTCGATGCACACCAGCGCGCATCCGGCTTCCGCCGCTTGAGCGTTTCCCAGGCACGCATCACGCCGGTGCGTTCTGCACCATGGTGACGGCCCCAGGTGTCAACCCAGGACTGGTTGTCGGAAACCAGGATCACCAGGTCCGGAGACCGTCGGTTCTGGTTCAGCCATTCCAGCGGCGCGGCACAGTTCGTTCCGCCGCCCCATTGTGCGGCGAGCTTCTGGGCGTTGGTCATGATCGTGTCGCGCGGTTCCAATGCAACCTTGCGGACATTCACTTCGAATGGCAGCACGGTTCCGCCCCGGTTCCGCCTGAGGACGGCAGCAGCCACAAGGGCGGCCACATCCACAAACCGTGTCCGGAACGTTGCTCCCTTTCGCAGGCCCGTCACCACCCCGCTCATCGAGCCGGAAACATCTGGGCAGACAACAACCTGTCCCTTGAAGGACGGAACGTTGGCAACGGCCAGTTCGAGCGCATCATGCATTGCCTCGCGAATTGCCAGCGACATGTCCGCAGACAAGGCCTGATAGGCCGTCATCAGCTGGTAAGGGAAGGCATTTGCCTTCTTCACCCGCTGCGGATCCCGGAGAATGGCCGCAACATCTGCCGTAGCCTGGGTATCTTCAAAGACACCGTGGCGCAGGAAAGTGTTGAGGTTCATCCGCACCATGTTCCAGCTGCCCTGCCGAGCGATCTTCATCCACTGCTTCTGCGAGAGAGGCAGGTGGGTAAGCATCTGGAACGGCACATCCGGCACCGGACGCCCCTTCGGGTCGGCCTTGAACGAAACATAGTCGCGAATCTCAGCTGGCAGGGCGTCGGCGGCACACGGCTTGCCGATCAGCCATGCAAAGAGGGCGTCCCGCTGCGCATCACGCGGCTTGGGGTGTACCATCTTGATGACATCCGCCAGCGACGGATCATTACCCACGCTTGCCTGAAGCAGCTGATAGTCGGTGGCCGAGTTCAGCCAGCCGCGTACCAGAGCCTTCGGGCGAGACCCGAGCGAGCGCCGCCCGGTTTGTCCCGACCGCATGATCTGCACGAAGTTTCGCAACATCTTGCCGTTACTCGCGACCTTCGGAAAGGCGCGGGACAAAAGAACCGGGTCACGGGTTGCGAGGATCGCCAGCAAAAGCGCGGGCAGATCCTTCATCTTGCCCTGCTGGCGGGCATAGACCGCCGTCTTGGCAAGAAACTCGTCCGGCACAGCGTTTGCGACCTGAAGGACAGTCGCAAGTTCCATCTCGGCATCCTGATAGTAGAGGTCGCCGATGGTTCCGGTCACTGCCAGCTGGGCCAGCTTGTGCTGGTCGTCATATTTATAGGCGTTGCCACCCGCCAGGTTAACGGCGTTGGTCTCGGAACCAAAACGTCCCTTCAGGGACGCGAATAGAGACTTGTTAGCCATGATGCCCTCCTTCGGGTTTGAGGCTGGAAGCGATGTGCTTACGTGTTCGTGTTTAGGAGGAGAATGCGTTAGGTGCCGTTGAGGCAAAAGAAAAAATTCAAAATAGGATAAGTTATTGAAGATAATGAATATATTCGCACGTTGACAAAATCGACATGCTGTAATCCTATATAAATATATAAGATATTATCAAATAGGATAAAGCGGTGAAGAAGAACGTCGTTATCGGGTTCCTGGGAACGCAGCTGGATTCGGGTAAAAAGCGGAAATGGCGTCCTTCCGTGGCAGTGACCCAGCATGGCGGCTTTCCTGTTCATCGGCTGGAGCTGTTGCATGACCGCGGGTGGTCCCGTCTTGCCAATCAGGTGAAGCGCGAGATTGAGGAAGCGTCCCCGGCAACGGAAGTGTTGCTGCAGCAAGTCGATTTGAAGGACCCTTGGGACTTTCAGGAAGTTTACGGCTCCCTGTTCGATTTCGCTCGTGGCTATGGGTTTGATGAGGATCGGGAAGACTATTTCGTACACCTGACCACCGGAACCCACGTAGCGCAGATTTGCTGGTTTCTCCTGACGGAATCCCGACATGTGCCAGCCAAGCTTGTTCAGACCTCTCCACCCCGCGCAAACGAGACCGGTGTTCTCGGAGCCTACAACGTCGTTGATCTCGATTTGTCGCGATATGACGCCTTGCAGCAGCGATTTGATCTGGTTGCCGAGGAGTACAACGCCCTTTTGAAGGCCGGAATTGAGACCCGCAATCCAAGGTTTAACAGCCTGATCGAGCGCATAGAGCTTGTTGCGACCAACTCGGACGCACCGCTCCTCCTGCTGGGTGCAACGGGAACCGGCAAAAGCGAACTGGCGGAGCGCATCTACGAGCTGAAGCTTCAGCGCCGCCGGGTAAAGGGGCGTCTGGTGCATGTGAACTGCGCCACACTGAAAGGTGAGCGGGCGATGTCGAACCTCTTCGGACACAGGCGCGGGGCCTTCGGCAGCGGGACATCGGATCGACGCGGTCTTCTGCGCGAGGCGGATGGCGGTGTTCTGTTTCTCGATGAAATCAACGAACTGGGGCTGGATGAGCAAGCTATGATCCTGCACGCGGTCGAGACCGGAAGGTTCCTGCCGCTTGGCTCGGACCACGAGATCACCAGCCGGTTTCAGTTGATCGCCGGAGCCAATCGCGATCTGGGACAGCTGGTTGCTGACGGCAAATTTCGGCCGGACCTTCACGCGCGCCTGAACCTTTGGACGTTCCGATTGCCCTCTTTGACCGAGCGTCGCGAGGATATTGAGCCGAATGTAGAATACGAACTCAACCGGGCGGAGAAACTGCTCGGCACGCGGGTCGGCTTCAACGCGGATGCCTATGCCCGCTATCTCGATTTCGCGACGTCCCCGGCAACCCTGTGGCCGGGGAACTTCCGTGATCTCGGTGCCTCCGTTCAGCGACTGAGCACGCTTGCCCCTCGGGCGCGGATCACGCTGGCGCTAGTTGAGCAGGAAATTGAGGCCCTGCAGGCCCAATGGGCGGCGGCAAAGACAGATCCGGACGGTGCCTTGCTGCGCGACGTGCTGGGCGAGAGGGCTGGGGAGCTGGATCCCTTTGACAAGGTACAGCTGGCCTATGTTATTCGGATTTGCCGGGAAAGCGCTTCCCTCAGCGCCGCCGGGCGCACTCTTTTTTCCGCATCTCGTGCGGCAAAGGCCAGTCAGAATGACGCCGATCGCTTACGTAAATATCTCGCAAGGTTTGCGCTAAGGTGGTCGGATTTGGCAACTGACTAGGCTGAGTGATGAACTTTAGGAGAGCAGGAGAAGCGGCGTTCGTTTATGTGTCTTTCCCGAACAAAGTTCTCATAATTCAATTTGATTTTTTGCGCGCGATAAGAAATTGTAAAAAAGTAACTGAGGACGGATCAAACTCGCCCCTCGGATGGGGCTCTGGTGCAATGAGCAAAACTCAAATCAAAAACATGGAAGAATTCGCTGTTGTGAGCGGGATCTCCAGACCAACATTGTCGAAGTACTTCAACGATCCGGCGAGTGTGCGTGTCTCTACACGAGCACGCATCGAGGCTGCATTGGAGCAACACGATTACCGGCCTAATATTTTTGCGGTTAATCAAAACCGGAAGCTAACCAAAAACATCGGCATCGTTGTCCCTTATTTGGCGGACCCCTTCTTTGCGGAGATTGCGCGCAATCTGGAAGAAAGATGCATTCAGGCCGGGTATCGGCCAACTCTTTACAGCTCGCACGGCGAACAAAAGCTGGAGCTGGAAATCATGGACAGCTTGCGAGGCTTGCGACCGGCTGGAGTTCTTTTTGCGCCTCTTGGGAGGGCGTCAGACCGCTCGGAAATTGAGAAATTTTGCAAGGCTGTTCCCACCGTTCTGTTCGACAGCAACCTGGACGGTATCGGCGAAGCCTTCATTGGATCAGACAATTTCAGCTTTGTATCGCAAACGGTTGAGTATTTGACCCGTACAGGTGAGCCGCCGTCTTTTTTTGAGATGAAAACGCCCGCGAACCCAAACGCGAACAAGCGGCGCATAGCCTATATTCAGATGATGGAGCGTCTCGGATTTGAGCCCAACGTCATCAAGGTAGAAGGGCAGGGCTGGGCTTTTGAGGAGATTGGCCGACAAGGTGCGCTCAAGTTGCTGGGGGCCGGAAACCTGCCTACCAATGCCATTCTCTGCAGCAATGATCGTCTGGCGATTGGGTTGCTCTCGGCCTGTTATCAGCTGGGTATTCGGGTGGGGCGGGACAAAAGCGCATCTCTTCGAGTCGCCTCCAACGATGACCACCCGTTTTCGCGGTTTACATGCCCTTCTTTGACAACGGCGGCGCATGACTATGAAAACGTCTCGAACAAAAGCGCCGAAACATTGTTTCAGTTGATCGAGGGCGGAGGGCACTTGCCCGAGCGAACCGAAACTTTGTTTCCGGCCCGCCTGGTTCTGCGCGATTCAGCTTAGAAAAATTATCGCGCGTAAAATTTATATTGACGGCGCGATAAAATTGCTCTTACCTTACGTCCCAGTGATATCCAATCACTGGGAGGAAATTGATGAAGTTGAAAAGCGTACTTTGCGCAGCAACTGCGTTTGGCCTGATGGCTGCCGCATCCGCTCAAGCAGAAACACTCACCATTGCCACCGTGAACAACGGTGACATGATCCGCATGCAGGGTCTCACCGAAGCCTTTACGGCCAAAACTGGCCACAAGGTCGAGTGGGTGACACTGGAAGAAAACGTACTTCGCCAGCGCGTGACGACTGACATCACCACAAAAGGTGGTGCCTTTGATATCATGACGATCGGCATGTACGAGACTCCGATCTGGGGCAAGAACGGCTGGCTCGTTCCACTCAATGACATGTCCGAAGAGTATGACGTTGGTGATATTCTCCCGGCCATGGCAAACGGTCTGTCTTATGACGGCACGCTTTACGCAGCACCGTTCTACGGCGAAAGCTCCATGGTCATGTATCGCACTGACCTGATGGAAAAAGCTGGTCTTGAAATGCCGAAGGATCCAACCTGGCAGTTCATCCGCGAAGCAGCTGCTGCCATGGATGATCCGGAACAGGACATCAACGGCATTTGCTTGCGCGGCAAGGCAGGCTGGGGTGAAGGCGGCGCTTTCATCACTGTGACAGCCAACTCTTTCGGCGCTCGCTGGTTCGATGAAGACTGGCGTCCGCAATTCGATCAGCCTGAGTGGAAAGAGGCATTGACCTTCTACACAAGCTTGATGAATGACTATGGTCCTGCCGGATACGCAACAAACGGCTTCAACGAAAACCTGTCGCTGTTCCAACAGGGCAAATGCGGCATGTGGATTGACGCCACAGTGGCAGCTTCCTTTGTGACCAATCCGGAAGACAGCACGGTTGCTGACCACGTTGGGTTTGCATTGGCACCGAACAGTGAAGGCGTTTCAAAGCGCTCCAACTGGCTTTGGGCTTGGGCGCTCGCTATTCCGGCTGGCACTCAAAAAGCCGATGCTGCAAAACAGTTCATTGAGTGGGCTACGTCCAAGGAATACATTGAACTGGTTGCCGAAAAAGAAGGCTGGGCCAACGTACCTCCAGGTGCCCGTACATCTCTCTATGAGACTGCGGAATATCAGGAAGTTCCGTTTGCTGCGATGACGCTTGAATCGATCAATGCAGCAGACCCGACCAACCCGACTGTGAAGCCGGTGCCTTATGTCGGTATCCAGTTCGTTGCCATTCCGGAATTCGCCGGCATCGCGACAGAGGTGAGCCAGGAGTTCTCCGCAGCCTATGCCGGTCAACAGACCGTCGATGAGGCGCTGGCGAAGGCACAGGCCATCGTAAATGATGCAATGGAAGCTGCCGGCTACCGCTAAGCATCCTCCCGGGTCGGGCGTCAGGTCCTGCGTGGATTTGGTGCCCGACACCTATCCGACCTTCCGAAAATTATGACAGACTGGTCAGGCAGGTTTGGCCTGCCAACGGAGGAGGCTTGCGATGGCGACCCGACAATCTCGGACCCTTGCGCGCTACATGATGGCACCAGCTGTCATTCTATTGCTCGGGTGGATGCTCGTTCCCCTGACAATGACATTGTTCTTTTCATTCAAGAAGTACCTGCCTCTTCGCGGAGATTCACTTGACAATGGCCTTGAATGGGTCGGCTTTCAGAATTTTGTTCGTTTCATTTCATCCAGTGCGTTTTGGCCGTCCGTTTCCACCACCATCATTATGGTTGGCGGTGTATTGGTCATTACTGTTGTTCTGGGTGTCTTTCTCGCGATCCTTCTGGATCAACCGCTCTGGGGGCAGGGGCCGTTGCGTATCCTCGTGATCGCACCGTTTTTCGTGATGCCGACGGTAACGGCGCTGGTCTGGAAGAATATGTTTCTGGACCCGGTAAACGGCCTGTTTGCCCATTTGTGGAAGTTCTTCGGATTGGCACCCGTGGAATGGTTGGTCGACTATTCGCTCGGGTCGATCATCATGATCGTGTCCTGGCAATGGTTGCCCTTTGCACTCTCATTCTGATCACTGCCATCCAGTCACTCGACAGTGACAGCTGGAAGCCGCGAGATGGACGGAGCATCGCCCATTGCACGGTTCTTCTACATCGTGCTGCCACACCTTAGCCGCGCCATCACGATTGTCATCTTGATCCAGACCATCTTCCTGCTGTCGATCTTTGCAGAGATTTTCGTGACAACCGGAGGCGCTTTCGGTACGCGGACACTGACTTACCTGATTTTCCAACGGGTTATCGACAGTCAGAATATTGGGTTGGGGTCTGCAGGTGGTGTCTACGCAATCATACTGGCCAACATTGTTGCCATCTTCCTGATGCGCATCGTCGGCAAAAACTTGGACAGGTGACATCATGGCGCGTTCTGTTTCAACACGGCGCAAGGCGCTAAATACCATAATCGCCTGGACCATCGGACTGATGATCGTCTTTCCGATCCTCTGGACCATCCTGACCAGTTTCAAAACGGAAGCGCAGGCGATCAATGATCCGCCCTTGTTCTTCTTCTTTGACTGGACTTTGGAGAATTACTCGGTCGTTCAGGAGCGCTCAGATTACATGCGGTTCTTGTGGAACTCCATTATCATTGCCGGTGGTTCAACCCTTCTTGGCATTTTGATCGCAGTGCCCGCGGCCTGGTCCATGGCGTTTGTTCCCTCCAAGCGCACGAAGGATATTTTGCTGTGGATGCTATCCACCAAAATGCTCCCGGCAGTTGGCGTGCTCTATCCGATCTATCTCCTGTTCATCAGCCTTGGTCTACTGGACACGCGTGTTGGCTTGGTCTTGGTCCTGATGCTGATCAACCTCCCGATCATCGTGTGGATGCTCTACACCTACTTCAAGGAAATCCCGACGGAAATCCTTGAAGCGGCCCGAATGGATGGTGCAACGCTCAAGGAAGAAATCCTCTATGTCCTCACGCCCATGGCGATCCCCGGCATAGCGTCGACCATTCTCTTGAACATTATCCTCGCCTGGAACGAAGCCTTCTGGACACTCAATCTGACGGCAGCACAGGCAGCGCCGCTGACGGCCTTCATTGCAAGCTACTCCAGCCCTGAGGGTCTCTTCTACGCCAAGCTGAGCGCAGCCTCGACCATGGCTATCGCTCCGATCCTGATCCTTGGCTGGTTCAGTCAGAAACAACTTGTACGCGGCCTGACATTTGGCGCAGTGAAATAGGAACCGAAGACATGGGGCGTATTGTACTCGACCAAATCACCAAAAGCTTCGGCAGCACGCAGGTTATCCCACCACTGGACCTGACGATCGAAGACGGCGAATTCACCGTCTTCGTTGGTCCATCCGGGTGCGGAAAATCCACCCTTTTGCGATTGATTGCCGGGCTGGAGGATGTCACCAGCGGGCAGATTTCCATTGATGGTCAGGACGCGACACAGCTTGCTCCTGCAAAACGTGGCCTGGCGATGGTGTTCCAGTCCTACGCGCTGTACCCGCATATGACGGTTCGCAAGAACATCGCGTTTCCGCTGCGCATGGCGAAGATGGAGCAATCGGAAATCGACAGGCGTGTAACAGCTGCAGCGGATGTGTTGAACCTGACCGACTATCTTGATCGCCGTCCGGGCCAGTTGTCAGGTGGTCAGCGTCAACGCGTTGCTATTGGGCGCGCCATTGTTCGCGAGCCGTCCGCTTTCCTGTTCGATGAACCGCTGTCAAATCTGGACGCCGCCTTGCGTGTTGGCATGCGTCTGGAAATCAGCGAGCTGCACGAGCGCCTGAAAACCACAATGATCTATGTGACCCATGATCAGGTCGAAGCGATGACCATGGCAGACAAGATTGTCGTCTTGCGCGCTGGGCATATTGAGCAGGTCGGCTCGCCTTTGGAGCTTTATAAAAACCCGCGCAATAAGTTTGTTGCTGGATTTATTGGCTCCCCGAAAATGAACTTCATTGAAGGGGAAGAAGCGAAGCGCCACAACGCTCATGCCATTGGGGTGCGTCCGGAACACATTGAAGTTTCGGAATCTGGCGGCGACTGGACCGGTGTTGTCGGGGTGTCCGAGCATCTGGGCTCTGACACATTCTTCCACATACACGACACAGGCCTTGCAGACACGATAACGGTGCGCGCAGGTGGGGAAGTGGGCTTTCGCCATGGCGACCGCGTACACCTGACGCCGCGTTCAGATGTCATTCACAAATTCGACGCTCAAGGCCTTCGTCTATGACGCGGCTTGCCGGGAAAAACGCTCTGATTACAGGTGCTGCCCGCGGCATCGGGTTGGCGTTTGCAAAGGCCTATGTCCAGGAAGGTGCCCGCGTCGCTATCGCTGACATTAATGTGGAGCTCGCGCGGGAAGCGGCAGAAGAGATTGGTGCTAGCGCCATCGCCGTGGAGATGGATGTAACTGATCAGACCAGCATTGATGCTGCGGTTTCCGCCACCGTAGAAGCCTTCGGGCAGATCGATATTCTGATCAACAACGCAGCTTTATTTACAGCAGCTCCGATCACTGAGATCACGCAAGAAGACTATCAGCGGGTCTTTGATATTAATGTCTCCGGAACGCTTTTCACTCTGCAGGCTGTCGCGCGGCACATGATCGACAAGGGTGTTCGCGGACGCATCATCAACATGGCCAGTCAGGCCGGACGGCGCGGAGAACCGCTTGTCGCTGTTTATTGCGCAACCAAGGCGGCCGTTATCAGCCTGACGCAGTCAGCTGCTCTCAATCTGATTGAATACGGCATCAACGTGAACGCGATAGCGCCGGGTGTTGTCGATGGCGAGCACTGGGATGGTGTGGACGCGTTCTTTGCCAAATACGAAAACAAGGCGCCCGGTCAAAAGAAGCGGGAAGTCGGGGAAAGCGTTCCATTTGGACGAATGGGACGCCCGGACGACCTTACAGGAATGGCCGTGTTTCTGGCGAGTGCGGATGCCGAATACATCCTCGCGCAATGCTACAACGTCGATGGCGGACAATGGATGAGCTGATCATGGCAGAAAACAGCAGATCAAGTCTGACGCGCCTAACAGACACAGCGTTGGGCGGCCTGAATGAAGCGATCAAGCGCCCAAGCTACGTTCGAGCTGCATTAAAGCCCGGTATCGTTCACATCGGGGTTGGGAATTTTCATCGGGCACACCAAGCTTGGTACTTGCACAAGCTGATGGAGCAGGGGCTTGCTCACGACTGGGCAATCCTCGGAGCCGGCGTTCGAGCAAGCGATGCCGCGATGCGCGCTCGGTTGCTTGCTCAAGATTGCCTGACCACATTGATCGAATTGGATCCGAACGGCTCGTCTGCCGAGGTGGTGGGATCAATGATCAATTACCTGCCGGTGGAGGAGAGTAATGCGGTATTGATTGCCGCCATGTCGGATCCCGCTATCCGAATTGTCTCTCTGACAATCACCGAGGGGGGATATTTTCAAACCTCAACCGGGGCATTTAATGCGGACCACCCGGACGTCGCACATGATGTTGCCCATCCAAATGAACCGCGCACAGCATTCGGTGCAATTGTTGCGTCCTTAAAGGCCAGACGTATGTCTGGAGCGGGGCCATTTACTGTTCTTAGCTGCGACAACCTGCAGGGCAACGGCGATATTCTGCGTCAAACTGTGGTGGGTCTGGCACGCTTGATGGATGCAGATTTGGCAAACTGGATCGATCAATCTGCGACTTTCCCGAACTCCATGGTGGATTGCATAGTCCCGGCGACCGGTGAAACCGAACTGGCGCTTGCCCGATCATTTGGCGTTGAGGATCAGGCTCCGGTCACTCACGAAAACTTCCGCCAATGGGTGATTGAAGATGCGTTTTGCGCAGGTCGCCCGCCGCTCGAACAAGCTGGCGTGACGCTAACGGACGATGTTCATGCTTATGAGAGCATGAAAATCCGCATTTTGAACGGTGGGCACCAGTTGCTGGCCAATGCAGGTGAAATTCTGGCGCTACCTACCATCGCTTCCTGTATGGACCATTCTGGCGTTTCCGCGTTCTTCCGCAAAGTGCAGCTGGAAGAAATCTTGCCGCATGTAAAGCCCGTTCCGGGAATGGAACCAGATCACTATCTGTCGCTGATTGAGCAGCGCTTTTCCAATCCCAAAATTCATGACACGACCCGCCGCGTTGCCTTTGACGGATCGTCGCGTCATGCCGGTTTTCTCATTCCGACAATACGCGAAGCCGTTGAGGTCGGTGCGTCTGTAGAGGGTTTGGCTTTAGCACAGGCACTTTGGGCGAGAATGTGCGCAGGATCGCGTGAAGATGGCTCAACTATTGAACCCAATGACCCACATTGGGATGTGCTTACTCAAACAGCACTGTCAGCGCGCGATGAGCCTATTGCCTGGCTTAAACAAAGCTACTACGGCGGACTTTCAGAAACTTCCAGATTTACGGAAGCCTTCGACCGCTGGCTTAGGGCCCTTTGGCAAGAGGGCTGCGACGCGACGCTCAAAGCATATGTTTTAGGTGGTTAGGGCCAGGCCCATTTCATTCAAATTAATGTGGCCTGACCTTAGCTCGACCTATTGGGATTCGACTTCAGCAAATACCTTCTTTGCAGCACGGAAGCACTCCAGTCCCTGAGGCACACCGCAATAGATCGCTATAACGTGGATAATGGCGCGGACTTCTTCCTTCGTCACTCCGTTATTAATGGCACCGCGGCAATGAAGTTCCCACTCCTGCATCTTGCCAAGCGCACCGATCATGGAGAGGTTCATCATGGACCGTGTTTTTGCATCAATTGCCTCATCGCCCCAGCCGAAGCCCCAGCACCACGCGGTCATGGCCTCTTGAAAAGGCAATGTGAAATCATCAGCAGCGCCCAAGCTTTTTTCAACATACTCAGCGCCCAGCGTTGCCTTGCGCTGAGCCAACCCTTTTTTAAACAGATCCTGATCCATGGTGTTCACCTCAGCTTGATTGCAACGTTTTTGGTTTGCACATAATTCATCAGGGCTTCACGCCCCTTCTCCCGGCCATAACCGGACTTCCCAAAGCCACCGAACGGGGTTTCGACCCCGCCCGCGTACCATTCATTGACAAAGACCTGCCCCGCTCGCAGCTTCTGGCTGGCACGCATGGCGCGATCAATATCTTTGGTGAAAACGCCGGCAACAAGACCATAAGGCGTGCCATTGGCTATCTCGATTGCTTCGGCTTCATCCTTGAACCTGAGAACGGACAGCACTGGTCCAAAAACCTCATCATGGGCAATTGTTGTGTCTTTGGTCACATCGTGTTGATTTTCACTGAGAACTGACCCGGTATTTTCACCGAGAATTGACCCACCTTTAGTTATGCGTCGTGGTCTATGACGCGGTCAATGTTGGGGTCTCCTTTCTAGTTTTCTTTGTATCCTTGGAACTGGCTTTGAAGCGGTAGCTGTCGTTGCCTGTTTCCAAGATGTGGCAGCGGTGCGTGAGGCGGTCTAAGAGAGCGGTGGTCATCTTTGCATCTGTGAAGACCTGCGCCCATTCTGAGAAGCTACGGTTGGTTGTGATGATGACGCTTGTGCGCTCGTAGAGCTTGCTGAGCAGGTGAAAGAGCAGCGCCCCACCTGATGAACTGAACGGCAGGTAACCGAGCTCATCCAGGATGACCAAGTCGACTTTGGTCAGCATATCAGCGATTTTCCCAGCCTTGCCAATCGCTTTTTCTTGCTCCAGTGCATTGACCAGCTCCACTGTTGAGAAGAACCGAACCTTGCGCCTGTGGTGTTCGATCGCCTGAACGCCGATTGCTGTGGCGGTGTGGCTTTTGCCCGTGCCGGGCCCACCGATCAGAACGACATTCTCGGTGTTTTCGATGAACTCACACCGGTGTAACTGCCGGACTTTCGCTTCGTTAATTTCACTGGACGCAAAATCAAAGCCGGTGAGGTCTTTGTATGCAGGGAAGCGGGCGACCTTTGTGTGGTAAGCGATGGATCGAACCTCTCGTTCCGCCATTTCAGCCTTGAGCAGCTGTGATAACATCGGGGTCGCGGCTTCAAAGGCTGGGGCACCTTGGGCGACCAGGTCTTCGACGGCATTTGCCATGCCATAGAGCTTGAGGCTGCGCAGCATGATGACGATAGAGGCTCCGGCTGGGTCATGACGCATGGCGCTTCTCCCCAGCCTGTCTCAGGCCATCGTAACGATTTAGATTTGCCTCGGGCGTGGTTTGCAATGCCAAGGCGTCCGGTGGGTCGACTTCTGGATGTTCCGTCGGCTTACGGTCGATCAACCGGTGTAGAAGGTTCAGGATATGCGTCTTGGTTGGCACACCCGCTTCCAGCGCCTTGTCCACGGCGCGTAACACGTCCTCTTCGTTATGCTGCAGAACCAATGAGAGGATGTCGACCATTTCCCTGTCACCCCCCTCCTTGCGTAACATGCGTTCCTGCAGCCGTTGGAAGGCTTCCGGCATCTCGGTGAAGGGCGCGCCATTGCGAAGGGCGCCAGGTTTGCGCTGAATGACAGCAAGATAGTGCCGCCAGTCATAAACAACCTTGCCTGATTTGCGGCAGGACCGATCAATGAGCCGTGCATGTTCACAAACTGTTTGCCCTTCGGCCACAACGACCAGTCGGTCAGGGTAGACATGCAGGCTGACACGGCGGTTCGCAAAGCTGGCGGGCACGCTATACCTGTTGCGTTCGAATGTGATCAGGCATGTGGGAGACACTCGCTTGCTATGTTCGATAAATCCATCGAAGGCCGGCGGCAGAGCCATCAGCATTGGCTTCTCAGCTTTCCACACATCGGCGAGAGACCCCGGCAAGGCTTTGTGCGGCGTCTCCGCCCAAAGGGCGATGCACCGATCTTCAAGCCATTGGTTCAGTTCAGCCAGATCTGCAAGGACGGGCATGACCTGCCAAAGCCGATTGCGCGCGTCCTGGACGTTCTTCTCGACCTGGCCTTTCTCCCAACCTGAAGCCGGATTGCAGAACTCAGGCTCAAAGACGTAGTGGCTAGCCATCGCCTTGAAACGGACGTTGATGTCCCGCTGCTTGCCTTTGCCGACGCGATCAACCGCTGTCTTCATATTGTCATAGATCCCTCGGCCAGGAACGCCGCCAAACACGCGGAACGCGTGCCAATGGGCGTCAAACAGCATCTCGTGCGTTTGCAGCAGGTAAGCCCGGACCAAAAACGCCCGACTGTGTGACAACTTGATATGCGCGACCTGAAGCTTCAGTCGCTCGCCGCCAATATTGGCCCAGTCTTCACTCCAATCAAACTGGAAAGCTTCGCCGGGCTGGAAGATCAGAGGCACAAATGTGCCGCGCCCTGTCGTCTGTTCCGCCCGCTGCCGGTCCGCACGCCACGCACGGACAAAGGCCGCCACACGTTCATAGGAGCCATCATACCCTAACTGCACCAGATCCACGTGCATCTGTTTGACGGTTCGACGCTCTTTGCGCGACTTGCGCGTCTGGGCCACAAGCCAAGAAGACAAACGGTCCGCATACGGATCAAGTTTGGTTGGTCGCGGCGGGGTTTTGAACTTCGGCTCAACAATGCCCTCGCGCAGATACTTCTTCACCGTGTTGCGAGATAAACCCGTGCGACGGGAAATCTCTCTGATTGGCATTTTGTCACGCAATGCCCAGCGTCGAATGACACTCAAAAATCCCATGTCGATCACTCCATATCCCCCGAGCCAAAAACGTCGGGGTAGTGTGTTCACATGGGTCAGTTCTCAGTAACAATTTATGGGGCCACCGGGTCAGTTCTCAGTGAAAATCAACACTGGCTGTCCAGTTTACGGACACAAAGCAGTACTTCGTGTCTGAGGCCAGTGTTTACCGGTTGCTGAAAGCCCATGACCTCATCACCAGTCCGGCCTTTATCGTGGTCAAGGCAGCTGACGAGTTCAAGAACAAGACCACAGCGCCCAATGAGCTGTGGCAGACAGACTTCACCTATCTGAAGGTTATTGGCTGGGGTTGGTTTTACCTGTCAACAATCCTTGATGATTACAGCCGCTATGTCATCGCGTGGAAGCTGTGTACGACGATGTTGGCCAGTGATGTCACGGATACGTTGGAACTGGCCTTACAGGCTTCAGGCTGTAATCAGGCCAGTGTCCGCCACCGGCCAAGACTGTTGTCGGACAATGGGTCAAGTTACTTCGCCGGTGAGCTGGCCGACTGGCTCGACGACAAAGGCATGGACCATGTGCGTGGAGCCCCATACCACCCCCAAACGCAGGGCAAGATCGAAAGATGGCATCAGACCTTGAAAAACCGGATCCTTCTGGAGAACTACTTCCTGCCCGGTGACCTCAAAGCCCAAATAAGCAAGTTCATCAGCCACTACAATCATCACCGATATCACGAGAGCTTGAAGAACCTCACACCCGCTGACGTCTACTTCGGGCGCGGCGAACAAATCCTGCGCAAACGAGAAAGGATCAAACAAAGCACCATCGAACAACGCCGCTTGCAACACCGCAAACAGGCCGCCTAATATCGACAAACAGATGAGCCAGATACTCCCTTAAACAAAACTCATATCTGTCCAAAAATCCCTGACGACCGACACTATCGCAGAGTTGAAGGACCGTTTGGCAACGACGTTTTCAGCGTTGTTGAGCAATCGTCCGGAATATGCCCAGTTTCGACTGATTGAGGCCAATGAAAGCGGCACCGAAATTGTTCGGGTTGATCGAACGCAATATGGATTGAGAACCGTCCGGCCAGAAGACCTTCAGGACAAGGGCGGCGAACCGTATTTTGCGCTTGCGATGAAAAGCAGGGGGCACAGAGTTGCGTTCTCTGACGTTACCCTCAATCGCGAGAACGGGAAAATTGAAGAAAACGCAAAGCCGGTTCTCAGGGGGGCAATCGACGACCCTTTGGGGGACCGGAAGGTTATTTTGATCGTTAATGTAAACTACGAGAAAATACTTTTGGCAGCGTTTCAGTCAGCCCCACCTAGACACGATATGATTGCCGTAAACGCCCGCGGTGATTTCATGCACTATCAGGTCAAGGGGGCGATGTCTGGTCAGAAGCTTTTTCTGGCGAACGCGGCTCAAAGTGACCTGCCTAAGCTGGTCGCGGCTTATACTCAATCATCGGGCGCCGAAGGGCTCGTCGAGCTGAATGAGCAGATCGGTTATTTTGTGCGCTCTAGCGCTGGGTTTAGCCAGGACTCGACCAAAATCGGATTGATACAGTATCTTCCAAAATCTGAGTTTTTTGCGGAGTCGTCCGCATTTTTCTACCGGGTTCTGGAGATTGGCATGTTCCTGCTTGTGCCAATCCTCTTGATTGCTGTGTATGCGGGCCGGAAATTTATCGAGCCGCTTCGGAAGCTTGCCAACCAAGTGCAAGCCCTGCCCGAAAAGCGCCTTGTTAGTGGGTTGCCAGAGAAAAGGGACGATGAAGTAGGCTATCTGGCATCTGCAATTAGAAAACGAGCTCAAGACCTCTTGGAGGCAGAGGCGCAATCATCAACCATACTGGAGAAGGTAATCGAAGGGATTATCTTGATCGATGACAAGGGAGTTGTCGAAAAATACAACGCGGGCAGTCAAAAAATATTCGAGTACACGCCTGAAGAGGTCATCGGTAAAAACGTAGCTATGTTGATGCCAACTGAATTGGCTGATGTGCATGACAGCTTCGTTCATCGTGCGAATACAAATGACGTGATGCCAGAGTTCCATAGCTTCCGCGAGTTTGAAGCTCTGGACAAATATGGGAACGAGGTTGCAATAGAACTGAGCGTAAATTCGTTGCAAATCAACGGTCAGCGCAAGTACATCGGAGTTGTGCGTGATGTTTCTCATCGTCAGGAAATTGACCGGATGCGGAACGAGTTTATCTACACGGTCAGCCATGAACTTCGCACGCCGTTGACGTCCATTCGCGGATCACTCGCGCTGGCGAACACATTGGCCGCGGGCACTGAGATACCTGAAAAAGTGTCAAAGATGATGGATCTCGCACTTAAAAACAGCGAACGCCTCAACCTTCTTGTGAATGATATTCTGGACCTTGAAAAACTTCGGTCCGGCAAAACGACCTTCGATTTGTCAGAAGTTGATCTGAACGAGGCGGTCGAGGAATCTGTGGCATTGAACCAGCACTACGCGCTTGAGCGAAATGTCAAACTCAAGGCAACGCCTCTTGAGCAGCCTGTCGTAGTGAAGGTCGACAAGGCGCGATTGCAGCAAGTGCTTTCCAACCTGATTTCGAATGCGGCCAAATTCAGCCACGAAAATGGAACGGTCGATGTCCGCGTTGGCCTAGAAGGCGAGGCGGCCAAGCTGTACGTCATAGATGCCGGCATGGGTATTCCAGACGAGTTCAAGGCCTATATTTTTGATCCCTTCAGTCAGGCTGATGGCTCGGAGCGCCGTAAAAAAGGTGGTACCGGGCTTGGTCTCAACATTACAAAACGTCTTGTTGAGGGTATAGATGGCGGCATCAACTTCACCAGTGAAGAAGGCGTGGGCACGACATTCGTCATCGAGTTCCCACGCCTACAAAACGCCGAGTTGGTGCGCCCGCCACGGCTGGCTGAAGACAGCACTTTGATCGGCCTTTACATCGACCATGAAGAGGATATGGAAGAAGCGCTCTGCTCTGGGTTGGAAGGTGAAGTGGAATGCCTTCACGAGGTGACCTTGTCTGGTGCCCGAAAACGTCTTTCCGAACAGGCGTTCGACTTTGTGATCCTCAACACGGCGCTCTACGGGGATGATGAAAGCAGTGTCGACCTGCTTGATGAAATCCCGGATGCAGCCAATGTCGCGGTGATTGCGATGTGTGAAGCTGGCAGCGAGCTTGAGCATCCGTCCGTCGATATGGTGCTGGATAACGGACTATCATCGGAAGGTGAGATTGTCTCGGTTCTTGCCGCCATATTACTGGAAATGAAAAAAGGTGCTCTTGGTGCCGACACAGCGGAGAATTCGGCAAAACAACCGGACGCATCCGGTCCGCATCTTGCAGCTGTTCGTGGTTCCAGTTGAGCTTTAGAAATGAAAAGCCCCTTGCCCGGACTTAAGCTTCTGAGTGCGGCACTGGGCCTAAAGTGGCTCGGTGAGTAACTTCGGTGTCGAGCTCCGTGTGGCGATCGAAACTTTTGCCAGCAAGCATGTTGGTCAGGACATCGGCTGCTTGTTTGCCCATGCGTCGGTGGGGAACATGAACGGTGGTCAGTGGCAACAGCGCGACACTGGCAAGTTCGATATCGTCAAAGCCGGTGATTGAAATGTCCTTGGGAACCTCTAGTCCATGCTGAACAGCAGCGCGCAGTGCGCCAATGGCCAACACGTCGTTTCCGCACATGATTGCCGTCGGTCTTGCTCCTGAGGTGAGGATTTCCCGGCAAGCCTGTTCCCCGTTTTCGATAGAATAATGAGTTTCAGCGAGCAAAAGACGGCTCGGGTCAAGGCCGCGCGCCAGCATGGCATCTTTGACGGCCTCAACCCGACCACGGGCACGGTCGTTTGTCGCTGTTGGTGCGGAAATAAACGCAACTTGCGTGTGCCCTTGGTCCAGTACGTCTTCCGCAAGAGCACGCATGGCCTGTCGATTGTTGAAGCCGATCGCCGGAAGGTTTGAGGAGGGATCGCACGCCCAAGCAATCAAGGCTGGAACCTTCCGCTTTTTAAGAAACTCATAAATCTCTTCATTGCGGTGGTAACCGATCAGCAATAGGGCGTCTGCGCCTCGTGCTGCGAGTGTGCGAATTTGCTCTTCCTCGACATCTTCCCGATAGGCGGAGCTGGCTACAAGCAGAGTGTAGCCGTGATCGCGAAGGCGCTCTTGAAAGGCTTGCAGACCACGGGCAAAAATCGCGTTTTCCATGGTTGGAATGATCGCGCCGATTGTTTTGCTTTGCCGGGCTGCCAAGGCGCGGGCGTTGTAGTTTGGGGCATAACCTAGCTGGTCAACGGCTGCCATCACCTGATCAAGGGTGGCTTTACTGACCTGCGTTGGCGAATTGAGACAACGGGACACAGTTGCCGTGGAGACACCTGCAGTTTTGGCTACATCTGCCAAAGTCGGCAGTGCGGTTCCTTTTTTTGTTGGTCCCTGCGTCATTCCAAAAGCCTGAGTTTAAGCCGAATTTTTTCGACCACAGCCCCTGATTACTATGCTTCGGGTCCAGATCAAACGAAATTCATGCTTGCCAAGGAGAATGTAAGCGCTTACATTCGCACTTATCGCTAGGTTATTCTGGTGTTGGGAGGTGAATGTGTTGCTTATGTTGTCCGGGGCGTTTTTCGCCGCTTTCCTGATCAACGTTTCGATTGGCTCATTCGGAGGAACTCCCTTTCTGGGTAGCGTCGGTGAAATGCTTTTGTTGTTTGCCACGTCGATCGCCTTCGTGGCGGCCGTCCTGAAAAAGGAGGAGGACGCGCGCGAGGCAGGCAATTGAACGCAAAGACAAACTGGGAGGAAGTGTATGTCCGAGATTAAAGAGCTGCAGTCCGTAGAACGTAGAAATTTCATGAAGCTTGCAAGCGCCGGCGCTTTCACAGCGGCTGTTGTTGCAGGTGCAGGTGGGCTGCTGTGGTCTGAGCAAGCTGTCGCGCAGACTGCAAAAGAAGAGCGCGAGCGTGAGGCCGCGGCTGATCATGTGATGACTATCGCCACCGCTTATGTGCTTGGTGCGTCTCGCAGTTATCCAATCATGCAGCTGGATCTGAAAGAAAACATCCAGAATGCGACAAACGGTAAGGTCTATGTGAAGCTTGCACCAGGTGGTCAGCTCGGTGCCGGTGGTGCGCTGGCTCAGGCCGTCCAAAGCGGCACCATTCAGGCGGCACAGCACTCCCTGTCAAACTTTGCTCCGTTTGCATCTGCTGTTGATCTCATCAACATGCCTTATTTCTGCGGCTCCAATCAGCGCTTCACCAATTTGGTGACGTCTGAGGCCTGGAAAAAGGAAGTGCACCCGAAAGTGGAAGCTTCCGGTTTCAAGGCGTTGTTCTACGTAGTGATTGACCCACGCGTGGTTGCTATTCGCAAAGGCAGCAACGCTGTCATCACACCGGGCGATCTCGATGGCGTGAAGTTCCGCGTTCCGGGTTCTGCCATGCTGCAGCAGTACTACCGCATGGTTGGCGCAAACCCGACGCCGGTTGCCTGGGGTGAAACACCTTCAGCAATCAAGCAAGGTGTTGCTGACGCTCTCGACCCGTCTGTTGGCGCTCTTTACGTCTTCGGCTTCAAGGATATCTTGAGCCACGTAACATTCACGCAGGCCGTTCCGGACAGTCAGGTCTATTCAATGAACCTTGAGTGGTTCAACAGCCTGCCTGCGGATGTTCAAGAAGGTATTGAGTTTGCTGGTGAAATGACCGCGCAGCAAAATCTGGCAAAAGTTCCGGCAGCGCGCGCCTACGCAATGTCCGAGCTGACAAAGGCTGGCGTTGAGTTCCATTCACTTTCCGAAGACCAGCTCGGCGAGTGGCAGGATGCCGGTGGTTACCAGCGGTCCGAGTGGGATCAGTTCAAGGTGGACCTTTCTGGCTCCATGGATGCCTTCAACCGTCTGGAAGAAGCAGCAAGCACACGCGGCCGCTACTACGTCCACGACGCATAAGATCCAAATCTCGGCCCGGGAGATATCTCACTCCCGGGCCACTCACCATTTCTGAAAGCTGACGCATTCCGGTCGGGCGCAAAGCGCCATTCACCGGGTGAGGGGAAGCTATGTCCAAAATTCTGCATGCCTTGGACCAGAACGCGGAGCGCTGGTCACTGCTCGTATTCTACACGATGATCGTCTTGACGATGTTTATCGAGGTGGTTCGGCGCGAAGTCTTCGCCTATTCCTCGATCTGGGGCGAAGAGATCGTTCGGTACAGCTTCATTTATCTGGCCTGGATCGGAGCAGCAGCTGCTGTCAAGGAGCGTGGCCACATCCGCATCGATGTGATTATGCACTATGCCTCGCCGCGATTGAAAGCGCTGCTCTATATTTTTGGCGATTTGGTCATGTTTGGCGTGGCGGCGGTTGCGTTCTTTTGGTCGATGGAAACTGTGTTGGTTTCGGCCAAATTCGGATCCGTCACCCACGGTCTTCGCATCTCCCAGGTCTGGTTCCTCTTGGCGGTACCGATCGGGTTCGGGCTTGTCATCATTCGCCTCCTTCAGTCCTTTCTGCGCGATATGCGCGATCTTCGGAACGGCAACGCCGTTTACGAAGGCGACAAGCTGTTTGATTGAGGAGAGACGATATGCTTTGGCAACAACTCCAAAATCAAGCCGTTGAACTCGGTTGGGACTTTTATGGTCCGGTCCTGATTTTCGTCGGCCTTGTCGCACTTGCCGTTCCAGTTTGGGCTGCAATTGGCGCGGCGGCGATCGCCATGCTCATGATGTCCGGCGCGCTTCCGCTGTCGCTCATCGGCGAAAGCCTCTTTCACGGCATTGACCACTTTGCTCTTACGGCGGTTCCGCTGTTCATCCTGACGGGTGATGTTCTGGTCCGCACGGGCCTCAGCCGCAAGTTCTTGGATGTGGCAGAAGCGCTGACGTGCTGGACAAAAGGCGGCTTCGGCTCGGCAACGGTTCTCGTTTGCGGCATGTTCTCGGCCATCTCCGGGTCTGATGCCGCCGGTGCTGCTGCTGTGGGCCGGATGACGATCGCCCGTTTGGTGGAAAGTGGCTACCCGCGTCCTTACGCCTGTGCCTTGGTCGCAGCAGGTGCCTGTACAGGTATCCTTATCCCGCCGTCGATCGCCTACATCATCATCGGCCTTGTCCTTGGCATTTCCGCATCTACCTTGTTTCAGGCAGCGCTCATTCCCGGCATTGCCATTCTGGTCTCTATCCTTGTGACGAACATCGTCATGAACCGGATTTACGCCTATGAAAACGGCGGCCAGATGAGCTTCGCCGAATGGTCTGCCAATGTGGTGCAAGCGCTGAAATCCGGATGGTACGCGTTTATTGTTCCGGGCATCATTTTCTATGGCATCTTCTCTGGAAGACTGACGCCAACCGAGGCGGGTGCTGTCGCCGTGGTGGTCACCATTGCCATGGGCTTCATGCTCGGCACTTTGAGGCTGTCTCATTTCCCGGCCATGTTGGTGAGCTCAGCGAAGGTGAATGGTGTGATCCTGCCGATCATTGCCTTCTCCCTGCCACTTGCTCAGGCGTTGGCTATTCTCGGTGTCCCGCAAGGCTTCGTCTATTCCGTTACATCTCTGACGGACAATCCGGCGATCCTCATCTTCCTGATGGTGGGTATCCTGATCGCAGCTGGCTGCGTGATGGAAACAACCCCGAATATCGTGATCTTGGCGCCGATCTTGAAGCCCCTGGCTGACAATATCGGAATGAATGAAATCCAGTTCTGCATCATGATGATCACAGCGCTGGGCGTCGGGTTCATTACGCCGCCTCTGGGCCTCAATCTCTTCGTGGTCTCGGGTTTGACCGGGGAGTCGATCCTCAAGATTGCCGCTCGGGCCGTCCCCTTCGTGCTGTTCATGCTCGCGGTGACGCTGCTGATCGCCTACGTGCCCGAGATTTCAACCACGCTTCTTCCTGACATCTACAAGTAGGACTGACCATGTCTGTCGAGTATTTGAAAAAAGCCACCAAGACGTCTCGCAGCGACGCGTCCGATACGACGGCGATCGTGCAGGAAATCCTCGACCGGATCGAGGCAGGTGGAGACGAGGCTGCGCTGGAATATGCGGCCAAGTTCGACAAGTATGAGGGCAATATTGTCCTCCCCGCTGAGGAAATCGAAGCCGCAAGCGCTCTGGTTCCTGCAAAGCTGAAACAGGACATTGAGTTCTCGCACGCCAATGTAAAGCGGTTTGCTGAATCTCAAAAAGAATCCTGCGGCAACACCGAAGTGGAAATCATTCCGGGTCTGATTGCAGGGCAAAAGTGCATCCCGGTTGACACAGCCGGCTGTTACATCCCGGGTGGTCGCTACAGCCATATAGCCAGCGCGATCATGACTGTGACGACGGCAAAGGTGGCAGGCTGCAAAAACATCATTGCCTGCTCGCCGCCACGCCCGGGAGTTGGTATCAATCCGGCCATCGTCTACGCCGCTAAAGTTTGTGGTGCGGATCAGATCCTCGCCATGGGCGGTGTTCAAGGTGTTGCGTCAATGGCCTTCGGTCTGTTTGGTATGCCGCCGGCAAACATTCTTGTCGGACCGGGCAATCAATTTGTCGCTGAAGCCAAACGCATCCTGTTCGGCCGTGTCGGTATCGATATGTTTGCAGGGCCAACAGACAGTCTGATCCTCGCGGATGAAACCGCTGATCCAATGGTTGTTGCAGCCGATCTCGTGGGGCAGGCCGAACATGGCTACAACTCACCGGTTTGGCTGGTGACGGACAATCGTCCGCTCGCCGAAGAAGTTATGCGTCTGGTACCTGAACTCATTCAGGACCTGCCTGAAGTGAACCGGGACAATGCAATGGCGGCCTGGCGGGACTATGCCGAAGTCATACTTTGCGGTGACCGCGAAGAAATGGCGGCAACTTCAGATTCATATGCTCCAGAGCATCTGACCGTTCAGGCGCAAGATCTTGATTGGTGGTTGGGTCGTCTGTCCTGTTACGGTTCTCTCTTCCTTGGCGAAGAAACGACAGTTGCCTTTGGCGACAAGGCGTCGGGAACCAATCACGTTCTGCCCACATCGGGCGCCGCCACCTATACCGGTGGGTTGTCGGTGCACAAGTTCATGAAAATCGTGACTTGGCAGCGTGCAACCCGGGAAGGTGCCAAGCCTGTTGCAGAAGCAACCGCTCGCATCTCGCGCCTTGAAGGCATGGAAGGGCACGCCCGCACCGCCGACATCCGTTTGAAGAAATACTTCCCGGATGAAACGTTTGATCTGACGGCAGGAGCCTGACGTGAACTCCGCTTCCTCCATATTTGATGTTGCAGGGCGCGTGGCCTGTGTGACCGGTGCAAGTTCCGGCTTGGGGCGGCGTGCAGCAACTGCACTGGCTCAAGCGGGTGCTTCGGTTGTTGGCGTCGCTCGCCGTGCAGCTGATCTGGAGGACTGGCAAAACGAAACCACGGGATCGACGGCGTGCGTGTCGGCGGACCTGAGTGACCGCGCAGGCTTGCCGGACATCGTTGATCAGATCACTGCGCCGTTTGGTTCGCCGAACATTTTGGTTCACGCGGCTGGGATCAATACCCGGGAAGCTGCCGATAAGGTAACACTGGAAGGATGGGACATCACGCTGGCACTCAATCTCAGCGTCCCGTTCTTCCTGTCACAGGCACTTGTTCCCGCAATGAAGGAAAAAGGCTGGGGGCGGATCGTCAATTTCGCATCCTTGCAAACCACGCGCGCATTTCCTGGTGGCATCGCCTACGGCGCTACCAAGGGCGGTGTCGGGCAGATGACGCGCGCGATGGCCGAAGCCTGGTCTTCAAGCGGGATCAACACCAATGCGATTGGACCCGGTTTCTTTCCAACGGAACTCACTGCCGCTGTCTTTGGAGATGACGAACGCGCTGCTCGCAATGCAGCTCAAACTTGCATTGGTCGAAATGGGAGGCTTGAGGACATTGATGGTCCATTGCTGTTCCTGTGTTCGCCAGCCTCTGACTATGTCACAGGGCAGATATTGATGGTTGATGGGGGGTTCACGGCGAAATGAAAGCCCTTGTTTATAACGGTCCAGAAAAACTGGACTATCAAGACTTCCCAAATCCATCTCCCAAAGAGGGGGAAGTCCTCATCCAGATTGCACTTTGCGGGATCTGTGGATCAGACATGCACGCCTATCTTGGGCATGATGAGCGCCGTCCCGCTCCATTGATCCTCGGACATGAAGTTACCGGAACCATTGTATCTGGCGCAAAAACTGGACAGCGCGTTGCGGTAAACCCGTTGGTTCCTTGCGGTGAGTGCGCAGCCTGCCAACGGAAACAGGAAAATCTATGCCCGAACCGCCAGATCATTTCCATGCCGCCACGAGAAGGCGGGTTCGCAGATTATGTCGCGATGCCAGTTGGGAATTTGGTTGATGTTCCTGATCATGTGCCAGACAGCACAGCTGCGCTTGTTGAGCCGATAGCTTGCGGATGGCATGCGGTTCGGCTGGGTATCCGGGCGTTGGGCGATTTTTGGAACGGCGCAAGGGCTCTTGTGATCGGTGGCGGTGCAATTGGAACTGGTGCCGCGCTGGCGCTAAAGGCGCAAGGTATATCCGAAGTGTCGGTTGTGGAGCCTAATAGCCAGCGGGCCGCGTTCCTTGAGAAATCGATCGGCCTGAAGGTTTTGACACCAGAACAAGCAGAAGCCGAGCAGCCCTTTGATCTGATCATTGACGGCGTCGGGTATGCCGCAACACGCCAGATGGCATCTGCCTCAGTCCGTCCCGGGGGCGTCATCGCGCATATCGGCCTCGGATCAGGGGAAAGCGGTCTCGATATCCGCCGAATGACTTTGCAGGAGATCACCTTCATCGGGACCTACACCTATACCGCTGAAGATTTCCGCGAGACAGCCAAGGCCATGTTTGATGGTCGGCTGGGTGCATTGGACTGGGTTGAAATCCGTCCTCTTTCTAAAGGGGCAACAGCCTTTGCCGATTTGCGGGCAGGCCAGGTTGCCTCACCAAAAATTCTGCTTAAGCCAGACACTACAGGAGACAAGAATGTCTGAAATTCCGCATCTGCTTGTTCATGAGCAAGCCGACAACGTGGGTGTTGTCGTCGTGGAGGGGCTGACCGCTGGCACGGACATGCTGTGCTGCATTACCCATGACAACTCAACCTTTCGCCTGACTGCGGGAGCCGATGTGCCGATCGGGCACAAAATCGCTCTGACGGATCTAAAGGCAGGCGATACGGCCATTAAATACGGCGAAGACATCGGCAAGATCATTGCTGACATCCCCAAGGGCGCACACGTCCATACCCACAATTGCAAGACAAAGCGCTGGTAAGGAGTCGCTCCCATGTCAAAATATTCCAACATGACTTTCATGGGCTACCGGCGTGAAAATGGCCGGGTCGGGGTCCGGAACCACGTCGTTATTTTGCCGCTTGATGATATCTCGAACGCTGCCTGTGAGGCCGTTGCGAACAATATCAAAGGGACAATGGCAATTCCGCATGCCTACGGCCGCTTGCAGTTCGGTGAGGATCTGGAAGTTCATTTCCGCACCATTATCGGCACGGGCGCCAATCCGAACGTTGCGGCTGTCGTCGTGATCGGAATTGAGCCGAGCTGGACCCAGCGCGTTGTCGACGGAATTGCCAAAACCGGAAAGCCGGTTTGGGGCATTTCCATTGAACAGAAGGGGGATCTGGAAACGATCCGTCAAGCAAGCTGGAAAGCCAAGGAATATGTCCATTGGGCGTCCGAGCTGCAGCGCGAAGAGTGCAACATCTCCGAGCTTTGGGTCTCCACCAAGTGCGGTGAAAGTGACACGACCACAGGTCTCGGCTCCTGTCCGACCGTTGGCAACATGTATGACAAGCTGCTTCCGGAAGGCATCTATGGCTTCTTCGGCGAAACATCGGAAATCACCGGTGCCGAGCACATCTGTCAAAAGCGCGCGATCAACGAAGAAGTTGGCGAGCGTTGGTACAAGATGTGGAAGGCTTATCAGGACGATGTCATCTTCGCTCACCAGACCGACGACCTCTCCGACAGCCAGCCGACCAAGGGCAACATCGAGGGCGGTTTGACCACCATTGAGGAAAAAGCGCTTGGCAATCTGGAAAAGATTGGCCGCACGTCTCAGTATGTCGATATTCTCGATCCGGCCGAAGCGCCTCAATCGGGCAAGGGTCTTTACTTCATGGATTCCTCATCAGCGGCTGCAGAGTGTGTCACGCTGATGGCTGCAGGTGGTGCGGTCATTCACACATTCCCGACAGGGCAGGGCAACGTGATCGGCAACCCAATCGTGCCGGTGATCAAGATTACCGCCAACCCGCGCACTGTCCGGACTATGGCTGAGCACGTGGATGTGGACGTCTCCGGCATTCTGCGCCGCGAAATGACCATCGATGAAGCCGGAGATGAGCTGATCGACATGATCCGCCGGACTGCGAATGGTCGAAACACGGCAGCCGAAGCACTTGGGCACCGTGAGTTCTCCATGACCAAACTATATCGCAGCGCCTGATATCGGCGAGCGATCTTGATTGGGCGGTTGGCAACGGCCGCCCAAGCGGGGCTTTTAATCATGCAAACCCACTGTATGAACCTGTCTGAGGCGACGGAACTTGTCGAAGCGGCCTTTCGCAAGGTTTCTGTCCCGGTCGAATCTGCGCGCTCTGTTGCCAGTGCACTCGTTGCAGCTGAAGCAGAAGGGCAGGTTGGACATGGGTTCTCCCGCGTTGAGGATTATGTGGCTCAGGTCGTGTCGGGCAAAGTGGTCGCGGATGCGAGTGTGTCTGTCGCCCATGCAGCGACCACGAGCCTTTTAATTGATGCTGGAAACGGTTTTGCCTATCCGGCACTCGATGCAGCCATTCAGGCCGGTGCGGAGCTGGCGCAGGAGCATGGCTCGGCCACGATGGCGATTTACCGGTCCCATCATTGCGGTGCTTTGTCCGTGCAGGTGGAGAAGCTGGCTCAAAAGGGGCTGGTCGCAATGATGGTTGCCAATGCTCCTGCAGCCATGGCGCCGTGGGGAGCCAAGTCTGCGGTTTTCGGAACCAACCCGATCGCCTTTGCAGCGCCCCGTGATAACAAGCCGCCGCTGGTTATTGACCTCTCCTTGTCGCGTGTTGCGCGTGGAAAGGTCATGAATGCAAAGAAAGCCGGGTCAAGTATTCCCGAAGGATGGGCACTTGATCAAGACGGGAAACCGACGACGGACCCAGAGGCTGCGCTTGAAGGGACAATGGTCCCCATCGGTGAGGCTAAAGGCACCGCGCTTGCCCTGATGGTGGAAATCTTGGCTGCTCTCATGACGGGTGCGGCCAGAAGTGCAGAAGCATCTTCTTTCTTTTCAGCGGATGGTCCGCCACCCAATGTCGGCCAATACCTGATTGCCTTGAAGCCGTCTGACAATGTCGGCTTCGCAAGTCGTTTGGAAGATCTGCTCCAACACATCGAAA
>NZ_GL476310.1:543561-545748 GCF_000148725.1 Roseibium sp. TrichSKD4
CGTCCATTGTGGAGAGGGAAACAACCCTGACCGCCAGTTAAGGTCCCTAAGTTATGGCTAAGTGGGAAAGGATGTAGAGATCCCAAAACAACCAGGATGTTGGCTTAGAAGCAGCCATCATTTAAAGAAAGCGTAACAGCTCACTGGTCTAAATAAGGGTCTCCGCGCCGAAAATGTACCGGGGCTCAAGCCATACACCGAAACTGCGGGTGTGCACTTTGTGCACGCGGTAGCGGAGCGTTCTGTAAGTCTGCGAAGGGTGACCCGTGAGGGCACCTGGAGATATCAGAAGTGCGAATGCTGACATGAGTAACGATAAAGGGAGTGAGAGACTCCCTCGCCGAAAGTCCAAGGGTTCCTGCGCAACGCTAATCGGCGCAGGGTTAGTCGGCCCCTAAGGCGAGGCCGAAAGGCGTAGTCGATGGGAAACAGGTTAATATTCCTGTACTTGGTGGTAGTGACGGATGCTGTGTGTTGTATCTCCTTATTGGATTGGAGGTGCAGCGAAGGTGTTCCAGGAAATAGCTCCACCGTATAAACCGTACCCGAAACCGACACAGGTGGACTGGTAGAGAATACCAAGGCGCTTGAGAGAACTGTGCTGAAGGAACTCGGCAAAATGCTCCCGTAAGTTCGCGAGAAGGGAGACCTCTTTGTGGGCAACCACGAGGGGGTGGCACAGACCAGGGGGTGGCGACTGTTTATCAAAAACACAGGGCTCTGCGAAGTCGCAAGACGACGTATAGGGTCTGACGCCTGCCCGGTGCTGGAAGGTTAAGAGGAGGTGTGCAAGCACCGAATTGAAGCCCCAGTAAACGGCGGCCGTAACTATAACGGTCCTAAGGTAGCGAAATTCCTTGTCGGGTAAGTTCCGACCTGCACGAATGGCGTAACGACTTCCCCGCTGTCTCCAGCACAGACTCAGTGAAATTGAATTCCCCGTGAAGATGCGGGGTTCCTGCGGTCAGACGGAAAGACCCCGTGCACCTTTACTACAGCTTCACACTGGTATTGGTAATGACATGTGTAGGATAGGTGGTAGACGTTGAAGCCTTGGCGCCAGCTGAGGTGGAGTCACCCTTGAAATACCACCCTTGTCCTTATGGATATCTAACCGCGGTACAACAATATCCGGGACCGTGTGTGGCGGGTAGTTTGACTGGGGCGGTCGCCTCCCAAATGGTAACGGAGGCGCGCGAAGGTGGGCTCAGAGCGGTCGGAAATCGCTCGTCGAGTGCAATGGCATAAGCCTGCCTGACTGCGAGACAGACAAGTCGAGCAGAGACGAAAGTCGGCCATAGTGATCCGGTGGTCCCTCGTGGAAGGGCCATCGCTCAACGGATAAAAGGTACGCCGGGGATAACAGGCTGATGATGCCCAAGAGTCCATATCGACGGCATTGTTTGGCACCTCGATGTCGACTCATCACATCCTGGGGCTGGAGCAGGTCCCAAGGGTTTGGCTGTTCGCCAATTAAAGTGGTACGTGAGTTGGGTTCAGAACGTCGCGAGACAGTTCGGTCCCTATCTGCCGTGGGTGTAGGAGAATTGAGAGGATCTGTCCCTAGTACGAGAGGACCGGGATGGACGTACCTCTGGTGGACCTGTTGTGGCGCCAGCCGCATTGCAGGGTAGCTATGTACGGAAGGGATAACCGCTGAAAGCATCTAAGCGGGAAACCCACCTCAAAACCAGTTCTCCCTGAAGAGCCGTGGAAGACCACCACGTCGATAGGAAGCGTGTGGAAGTGCAGCAATGCATGAAGCTTAGCTTTACTAATAGCTCGTTCGGCTTGATTACTCTCATTACTCTATGTTCATCTATACTTGCACTGCCGGCCATAGGCCTACTTGAGTGCGAGACCAAAGCGCCCCAGGCGCTTTGAAAAAACTCATCGACAATATAAGACCAGTTCACGACATATTCTCACGGATCCACTTCAAATCAACAGTTTGAAGCGTCCAACGGACGCCGCCCGTCGGGCGCGCATTCGCAGGCAAGCGGCAAAGCCGCGACAAGCCGTGAGAACTATCTGTCCTTCGCCGGCCTGGTGGCCCAAGCGGGGCGCCCCCACCCGATCCCATCCCGAACTCGGCCGTGAAACGCCCCAGCGCCAATGGTACTTCGTCTCAAGACGCGGGAGAGTAGGTCGCCGCCAGGCCCGCAAATGACAGATAATAAAATGCGC
>NZ_GL476311.1:0-2500 GCF_000148725.1 Roseibium sp. TrichSKD4
GCGCATTTTATTATCTGTCATTTGCGGGCCTGGCGGCGACCTACTCTCCCGCGTCTTGAGACGAAGTACCATTGGCGCTGGGGCGTTTCACGGCCGAGTTCGGGATGGGATCGGGTGGGGGCGCCCCGCTTGGGCCACCAGGCCGGCGAAGGACAGATAGTTCTCACGGCTTGTCGCGGCTTTGCCGCTTGCCTGCGAATGCGCGCCCGACGGGCGGCGTCCGTTGGACGCTTCAAACTGTTGATTTGAAGTGGATCCGTGAGAATATGTCGTGAACTGGTCTTATATTGTCGATGAGTTTTTTCAAAGCGCCTGGGGCGCTTTGGTCTCGCACTCAAGTAGGCCTATGGCCGGCAGTGCAAGTATAGATGAACATAGAGTAATGAGAGTAATCAAGCCGAACGAGCTATTAGTAAAGCTAAGCTTCATGCATTGCTGCACTTCCACACGCTTCCTATCGACGTGGTGGTCTTCCACGGCTCTTCAGGGAGAACTGGTTTTGAGGTGGGTTTCCCGCTTAGATGCTTTCAGCGGTTATCCCTTCCGTACATAGCTACCCTGCAATGCGGCTGGCGCCACAACAGGTCCACCAGAGGTACGTCCATCCCGGTCCTCTCGTACTAGGGACAGATCCTCTCAATTCTCCTACACCCACGGCAGATAGGGACCGAACTGTCTCGCGACGTTCTGAACCCAACTCACGTACCACTTTAATTGGCGAACAGCCAAACCCTTGGGACCTGCTCCAGCCCCAGGATGTGATGAGTCGACATCGAGGTGCCAAACAATGCCGTCGATATGGACTCTTGGGCATCATCAGCCTGTTATCCCCGGCGTACCTTTTATCCGTTGAGCGATGGCCCTTCCACGAGGGACCACCGGATCACTATGGCCGACTTTCGTCTCTGCTCGACTTGTCAGTCTCGCAGTCAGGCAGGCTTATGCCATTGCACTCGACGAGCGATTTCCGACCGCTCTGAGCCCACCTTCGCGCGCCTCCGTTACCATTTGGGAGGCGACCGCCCCAGTCAAACTACCCGCCACACACGGTCCCGGATATTGTTGTACCGCGGTTAGATATCCATAAGGACAAGGGTGGTATTTCAAGGGTGACTCCACCTCAGCTGGCGCCAAGGCTTCAACGTCTACCACCTATCCTACACATGTCATTACGAATACCAGTGTGAAGCTGTAGTAAAGGTGCACGGGGTCTTTCCGTCTGACCGCAGGAACCCCGCATCTTCACGGGGAATTCAATTTCACTGAGTCTGTGCTGGAGACAGCGGGGAAGTCGTTACGCCATTCGTGCAGGTCGGAACTTACCCGACAAGGAATTTCGCTACCTTAGGACCGTTATAGTTACGGCCGCCGTTTACTGGGGCTTCAATTCGGTGCTTGCACACCTCCTCTTAACCTTCCAGCACCGGGCAGGCGTCAGACCCTATACGTCGTCTTGCGACTTCGCAGAGCCCTGTGTTTTTGATAAACAGTCGCCACCCCCTGGTCTGTGCCACCCCCTCGTGGTTGCCCACAAAGAGGTCTCCCTTCTCGCGAACTTACGGGAGCATTTTGCCGAGTTCCTTCAGCACAGTTCTCTCAAGCGCCTTGGTATTCTCTACCAGTCCACCTGTGTCGGTTTCGGGTACGGTTTATACGGTGGAGCTATTTCCTGGAACACCTTCGCTGCACCTCCAATCCAATAAGGAGATACAACACACAGCATCCGTCACTACCACCAAGTACAGGAATATTAACCTGTTTCCCATCGACTACGCCTTTCGGCCTCGCCTTAGGGGCCGACTAACCCTGCGCCGATTAGCGTTGCGCAGGAACCCTTGGACTTTCGGCGAGGGAGTCTCTCACTCCCTTTATCGTTACTCATGTCAGCATTCGCACTTCTGATATCTCCAGGTGCCCTCACGGGTCACCCTTCGCAGACTTACAGAACGCTCCGCTACCGCGTGCACAAAGTGCACACCCGCAGTTTCGGTGTATGGCTTGAGCCCCGGTACATTTTCGGCGCGGAGACCCTTATTTAGACCAGTGAGCTGTTACGCTTTCTTTAAATGATGGCTGCTTCTAAGCCAACATCCTGGTTGTTTTGGGATCTCTACATCCTTTCCCACTTAGCCATAACTTAGGGACCTTAACTGGCGGTCAGGGTTGTTTCCCTCTCCACAATGGACGTTAGCACCCACTGTGTGTCTGCCGGATAGTACTTCTCGGTATTCGGAGTTTGGTTAGGATCAGTAAGGCGGTAAGCCCCCATAGCCCATCCAGTGCTCTACCCCCGAGAGTATTCATCCGACGCTCTACCTAAATAGATTTCGCGGAGAACCAGCTATTTCCGAGTTTGATTGGCCTTTCACCCCTAGCCACAAGTCATCCCCGTCTTTTTCAACAGACGTGGGTTCGGTCCTCCAGTGCGTGTTACCGCACCTTCAACCTGCTCATGGCTAGATCACTCGGTTTCGGGTCTAATCCAACGAACTAAAACGCC
>NZ_GL476311.1:7500-505224 GCF_000148725.1 Roseibium sp. TrichSKD4
GTCTTATCAAGAAACCCATGGTCTCCGACGGTCAGCCATTCCCCTTTCCAGCGCGTATCTGGACTATCCCCGCAGACATAACGCGAAAACACCATAGGGCTGCGCGTCCAAATCAACCCGCTTTGTCCGACTGGGAGTGGATGAAGCGGATCACCAATGCACAGCTCCACGCCCTGGACCGGAAAGCCGACACTGTTGTCCAGACTTGTCTTCACGCCATTGGACGCCGTGAGGAAACTGGTTTCCGAAGCTCCATAGAACTCCGCCAGTGTGGCATTTGGAAAGACCTGTTGCAGACGCGTTTGATCTTCCGGGCGCCATTTGGCACCGCTGGCCAAACCCAATCGGAGCGGAACGGAGGCCTCCTGACGCTTAAGCGTTTCATATATGTAATGGAGTTGGGTGGGCGTTGCGTAGAGGACAGAAATGCTCTCGCTCTGCAGGCATCCAGAGATGATTTTCGGATCGAACCGACTAAAAAGTGTAACCGAAGCACCGGTATGGAGCGCATGCACCGCCCCGTATAAATGTAGAGAATGCTGCATACTGCCAGCTATCAGCACATGATCTGAGGAACTGATGCCGAATTCCGTTTCGCTGACGCGAAAACTCTCTAACCAAGAGGAATGGGTCCGCTCAAACCCTTTTGGCAGTCCCGTAGAGCCAGATGTGAAGCCGATGTAGAACGGGTCATGCTCTGATGGCGGATGGTAAGGGCTAGAACCGGTGCCGCTGCTTGTCGGCTCAATAAGGACTGCGACAGGCTGGATGGCAGCTTCAATCTTCTGCCGTCTCTCTTCAGGCCAGTCCGGATCAAAGACGGTGACGACATGCCCAGCGCGCACTATCGCAAAATAGGAAATGAGAAACTGAACTGGGTTGTAAATAGCAAGCGCCAGCCGCGAGCCAGACGGATAAAAAGACAGTGCTTGCGCCATCCCGCTTACCCGGCGCTCCAGTTCAGCCCAAGTCAGCGTTTCAGCTTCAAGTGTCAGCGCCGGCGCATTCGGCCGGCGCTGTGCATGTTGGCCCAAAGGTTCGCCAACATAAGCCATTGAGGAGCCTCAGGCCCGTGACATCAGCGCGTGCGGCAACCCGCGAGCAACCGTTTGAGCGACGATCGCCGCAATGGCCACCTTCACCAAATCACCGGGCAGGTAAATCGCACTGCCCATCGCAGCTTTTGCAAATGTCAGATCCGTCATGACAACCAGCCCCGGAATGCCAAACGCATAAATGACACCGATACCCCCGATTGCAGCAGCAAAGGCTGCTGAGACGAGAACATTATAGTTGGCTGTCTTTTGCATGATCAGCCCGGCAACAAAAGCACCAACCGGCCAGCCGATCAGGAACCCAACAGACGGTCCTGCGAAAACGGCAAGGCCTCCGCGCCCGCCCGACAGAAGTGGCGCACCCAATGCGACAAGGAACAAAAGGAGGAGAACAGCCAGAGCGCCGCGAACCGGCCCAAGCATGACACCTGCAAGCATGACCCCAAGAGACTGCGCTGTAATTGGAACACCTCCCAGAAAGGGAATTGCGATGGGAGGAAGAAGGCCCAGAGCTGCAATCAGCGCCGCATAAAATGCGATCTGGACCAAGGAACGATCAGACATGATTTGTCCTTTTCTTGCGTCTGTTTCGTCAAAGCGTGGGGGAAAGTCGTCGGCAAGGTCGCTTGGCCTAGCGTTCACCGGACAATCCCTTTGTTCCACCGCGGGCTGTCAGGGCTTCCGCGACATGTTCTGACATGCGCAGCGCCTGAAGGGCTAGCGGGGCGATCAGGCGCCAACTGGATTTTTGACCTGTGCGCGCCCGGAAAGCTTCTTGCAAATTTCTATATATGGTCAGCAGCACTGGTGCAAACCGAATTACCAATGTGACCGCAAGTGCAGGTTTTTGCGGCGAACCGCCAATCCACTTCAGCGGAACAAACATGGGGCGCACTGCGTCCAGCATATCGTCCATGCGCGTGGTGACAGATACGAAATTTGCCAAGAGCACCATAGCAGTCAGGCGAAGCGCAATGCTGATGCCGTTTTGCAAGGTGCCAGACAAGGCATGAAGGCCAACAATGAAGACAAGCATATAAGCGAAGGGCCGCAACAAGCGCAGTTGCGCCAGCCCATTTGCACCAAGGCTGGCATAAAACCCAAAAACGACAATCACGCTGGCACCCAAGACAAGTGGGTCTTTTACCGGAAACAGCAGAGCGCCGCTAAAGGCGAGGAAAAGTAGCTTCACATGAGCGGGCAGCGCGTGCGCCCAGCTCGGGCCGGGTATTTGAAGGGCAATCACAGGGCACCACCCCCAGCTTCCGCGTTGGCGGCGCGTCGATCCAGATCAGCAGAATATGCCGGGAGCACATCCCCCGGCACGCCGTCCATGCGAATGGTTCCCTCATCCAGCCACAAAATGCGATCAAAATCTGCAAATGTAGACAGGTCATGTGAGACCATGACGATCCGCTGCTCCAGACTGCCGAGCTTTTTCAGGATCAATCGGGACGCCAGACCATCGAGACTGGACAACGGCTCATCCAGAACGAGAATTTGCGGCCCCATGACCAATATCGCCAGAATACAAATGAGTTGTTTTTGCCCCTCTGACAGAGAGGAAAACGGCAATTCTGCCAGTCTTTCACAATCATGAAGCTTCAAGAACGCCCTTGCATCTCGCGCGGCATCCTTCTTTGGCAGCCCCAGTTGGGTTAGCCCAAAAGTTATCTCTTCTTCGACGGTTGGAAAAATCGCCTGATGATCCGGATTTTGAAACACGAACCCGACATGGCGGGGCAAATCACCTGTCACGTCTTCCGTTGGAGCTCCAAAGATCCGAACGGTACCACTGTCTGGAAGGCGCAAACCGTTTAACAAGCGGACAAGAGTGCTCTTGCCAGAACCATTCAGCCCGACAAGGCCAATGCGGCGCTCCCTTAGCTCAAGCGATACGGAGTTCAGAACCACCCGATCACCGAGCTTTAAGCTGACATTTTCAAAAGCAGCATAAACGTCTTGTGACAAGTTGAAGGCCTGCCCACCATTGGTCTTGCTGCGTTTTGACCAGAATGCCATGTCTGCCTGTCCGCCACCGTTCACACGACCAGCCCGCACGCCGCGGGCCTGTTTTGTGATGGCGCTTATTGACGGCTTTCAGCTGGTTGTCAAAGGAAAGGCAACTGTTGGTCTAATTGGCTGAGCCGGTCAGATTTCAGCCCACCGGGTCTCGCCGCGGTGTTTCCTGCCGGTATCGGCCAAACATTCGGCTCACTCGAGAGACCGCTTCTTGGAATGCTTGGTCAGATGATATGGACCCCAGAGTAAGCCGCATGAAAGGGGCGCTAGCCTGCGGTTGAGCCTGAAAATGCCGTGCTGCAAGAATGCGGACGCCTTGTGCGTTCAATCCAGCTTCGAGAATGTCGGGATCAACACCCTCTGGAACCTTGAGCCAAACGAACACCTTGTCTGGCGCGCCATACACGCAGGTTTCGCCGATGCATTCCTGCACAAGCTGGAACCGAGCCGCATTTGCCCTCTTTTTCGCGGCAACTGTTTTTTCCAATGCGCCGTCCCGCACCCAACCGGAAATAAGTTCAGCGGTAATGGGAGACGCCATCCAAGTGCTTTCGCCGATCAGATTGCGCACATCGCCGGAATACCGGTCTGGCACATGAACAAAGCCGATGCGACTGCCCGGAGAGATGACCTTGGAGATGCTGGCAATGGAGGCCGTGCGCTCTGGGGCCAATTCACCGAAGGCCGCGGTTCGCTCACTCACAAAGGGGGTATAAGGGTCATCTTCAATGAGCTTTAGATCAAACTCTCGCGCCACATCGACCAGAGCCTGACGCTCCTTTAGACTCATGGTGTGGGTGGTCGGGTTTTGCATGTTGGGCATCAAGAATGCCCCCTTGATGCTTTGGCTGCGACAGGCGCTCGCCAGAGCTGCCGCATCCATCGCGCCTGGACTTTCGGAGCCTCCGCCAGATGATGCAATCGGCAGAAGTTTCAGCCCGAGATTGGGGGCTGAGTGGAGTATCGATGGGTAAGTGAACGCGTCTACGGCAACGATGTCACCCGGTCGGAACAAAGCCTGCAGCAAGATTTGAATTCCGTGTTGCGCACCACAGGTCAATGCAACACGGTCAGGGTCAGCTTGAAGGCCATAAAAGGAGAAGAGCAACGCGCCAGTTTCACGGTGAGATCGCAAGCCTTCAGAGGGAACAAACCCGTTCAATCGCTCAATGCCCGGTGTTCGGGACAACCGCAGAAGCCCGCTCGCCAAATTCGGGTTGAGATGCGGATAGGCGAAGTTTCGCGCCAGATCGAGCGATTCAGTCTCATTTTCTGTCGGCAGCAAGGGCGAAATAGGCGGGCCATCCGGGGCCACAAATGTTCCCCGTCCCGTTTCGCCGCGAAGCAATCGCCGTCTTTCGGCTTCTGTATAGGCTCGGGTTACCGTTCCCAGCGTAACACCAAGCTGATAGGCCAACTCGCGCTGCGGCGGCAGTCTATCGCCAACGGCCAGCACACCCGCCTTGATGTCACTTTCGATGGCATCCGCGATCGCCTGATAGATCGGCCCGTCAGATGCCTCGATGTTTGGGACCCATATTGTCATGGGAACAATGTTATCATTGACGGATACAATTTTGCAATCATATCGTCCTCTTCGAAATTTGTATCGATTGTATCTATGGAGCACCCCGTGGACTTCTCCACTTTGACCGCCTTCGCGCTGTTTGTCGCTGTCATGACCGGCACACCGGGACCCGGCAACCTGACTTTCATGGCAATTGGCGCGTCTGCGGGATATCGCACAGCCTTCCCGGTGATTGTGGCTTCCCAAATCGGCTCTATCGGGCTGAACATGTGCGTTGCCTATGGGCTGGGCAAAGTGATGGCGGAGGGCGGACCGGTGGTGATGCTCTTTAAAGTTCTCTCCATGGCGTACATGACTTACCTGGCATGGCGAATCATTTCTCTGAGCGTCAAACCAAAAGGCGAAGTGGCCCTGCCGAGTTTTTGGGAAGGCCTTCTCATTCACCCGTTAAGCCCGAAAACATGGGCCATGAGCCTGGCCGCATATACCAGTTTTTTTGCCGGAAACGGGTTGGGCCTAACGGAGAACGCGGTGCTTTTGACAAGTGGCTTCATACTTGGCGGCATGATTTCCCACTCCATGTGGGCGATGGCCGGGGTGTCCATTCTTGCCTTGCTTGGAGACGGACCGTTGATGCGTGCGGTGACGATCTTCATGGCAGCCGCCATGCTGGCGGCGACTTTATGGGTGATGGTCCAATAGCCCCGTCTTCATCTGACCTGACTGAAATGCATCCCGGACACATCCTATTTGGACTGCATGTCCAGATCATCAAGCCACCGGCTTTCCTTGCGCTGCGGGACATTGACTTCTTCGGAGAGTCCGACATCGTGCAAGAGATGTGGTGGAAGCTCTGACAAGTGCGTACGAATTTGCCGCATGCGTTGCGTATCACGCCTTTTTTCTAGAAATATTGAAAGGGCTTTTTGCAGCTCCTTTAATAAACCAAACCTTGTCTTGTCATGACATTGACTGTCAGCAGGCATGAGTTTTTCTCCTTTATCCTCTTGCCAGCATGAGGTTTTCCTGATTGGGTGACCAACCAAATCTCGGCTGCAATGCATAAGGGAGATTTATGCATGACAAGCGATCCACTCCCGCCAGTCCTTGCCATTCGGGCGTTTGAAGCCGTCAGTCGGCACTTGAGTTTCACCAAGGCGGGCGAAGAACTTGGCATGACGCAAGCTGCGGTCAGCTATCAGATAAAGGTTCTTGAAGAGCGGCTCGGGTTTCCCGTTTTTGTGCGACGAGCACGCAAAATCGACCTGACAGAAAAAGGAACGCAATTGGCAACACGGGTGGTCGATGCCTTCAGAGACCTCAGGACTGCATTTTCAGACGTTCGACAGGAGAACGACACGCAATTGGTGATCGCCTGCAATCCCACTTTCGCCTCCCGCTGGCTTGCGGCACATCTGTTCGATTTTCAGATCGCCAATCCTGATCTTGCTATCCGCATTATCCCAAGCGATTCAGAAGACCAGTACAAGAATGGCGAGCAAGACATAACGATTTCGGGTTGTTATGCGCCGCCGCCTGACAATATCCGCCATCCACTCATCCCGGCGACGTTCAGCCCGATGCTGCACCCGGACTTGGCCGCATCAATCGGTGGCATAAACTCTCCTACCGACCTTTTAAAATTGCCAATTACTGATCCCGCAGATCATTGGTGGCCTCTTTGGTTTGCCAAAGCGGGAATTCCGAACCCTGACTTGGGAAGCTGGCCGTCTTCGCGGATGGGGTCTCAGGGACTGGAGGCGGACCGGGCCATTGCAGGGAAAGGTGTCGCGATCCTGACACCATTCTTCTATCGGGCTGAGCTCGCATCTGGTCAACTCATTCAGCCATTTGACCTTGTAGAGCACGATCCCGGCATGGCTTGGCATTTGAGCTATCCGCACTCCAACAGGAACAGCCGAAAGGTGCGCCTGTTTCGGGACTGGATTTTCACTGAATTGCTCAAGGACGGACTTGATATGGAGGAGACAGGTCTAGCCGTCGCTTAGCACTCATCCGCGATACCGCTGCTCTTTCCAAGGGTCTCCATAATTATGGTAGCCCAGTTTTTCCCAAAAGCCTTTGTAGTCGTATTCGCTGAACGTCAGCTTGCGGAGCCATTTGGCGCTTTTCCAGAAATAGAGACCAGGGACAACAAGTCGGGCGGGCCCGCCATGTTCAGCCGTTAAAGGAGCTCCATCGAAATGGGTTGCAACAAAGGCGCAGCCGCCGGTCAGGTCCGGAAGGCGAAGGTTGGCGGAATAGTCTCCATCAGAGACCGCACTTACATAGCGGGCCTCCGGCAAGGGTTTGACCAGATCAATCAGCGTTTCCAGCGACACACCACGCCATTTCGTATCCAGCTTGGACCATTTGGTGACACAATGTATGTCCACTTCAAAGTCTTCAGTGGGAAGCTCCTTCAACTCTTTCCATGAGAGTTCCAGCGGGTTCTCAACCTTCCCATCGAGGGTCAGTGTCCATTTTTCGGCAGATGTGATCTTCGGAGTTCCGGCAGTCATGACCGGGAACTTCTTTGTCACCACCTGCCCGGGCGGGATACGCGGCTTGTCGTCCTGATCGCTCATCTTACCCCTTCCCAGTGATTTACCCGATAAGTGCGTTTTTCAGATCCCGCACACGGTCCGCATTGTCTTTTGCAAGCGCGCCATCGCTGTTCCAAAGGCCATTCTCAAAGCCGATACGCGCCTTGCCGCCTTGATCGATAGCATGCGCAAGACAGTCCGTTTCACGATGCCCAAAGGCACAGACCGCCCAGTCCAAAGCCAGACTGGGATTCTTTTGACGCATCGCGTCCAAGAACGGAGCTAGATCTTCAGGGGCGCTTTCCTGATTGGTGGCATAACGCCCAAGCACAAACAGAACCTGATGCGCATTCCCCGGAATGACACCTTCCTCAGTCAAAGCGAAGAACCGGTGCACATCATCCGGGCTGTAGAGAATATGCTGAACCGCAATTTCCTCTCCGAGCGCCCAGTCATAAAACCCGGCTGCTTCAGCGGAATTTTCATCCGGCACCATTTCACGAACAGCGATGGAAACAGCGCCCGGAACGACATCACGCACCAACTGGCGTTGTTCTTCCGGTGAATAATGACCGACCGCTTCGGTGGTGATTTGCAAATACATGTCCGGAACGGCTGCACGCAGATCGCTCAACAGTTGCCGGTAAAGCGCGGCATCAAGAACATGCTTGCCATTTTCATCGCGAACGTGGGCGTGAATCGCACCTGCGCCGGCCTGAAAACAGGCCTTTGCCACCACAACAGTCTCGGCACTCGTGATTGGCAACTGCGGATGGTCTGCCTTTGTCCGCCGCGCCCCATTGGGCGCGACCATGATTTGCGGCAATGGCTGAGAAAATTCCGGTGTCATGGGTCAGAATACAGCCTTGAACGCGGTGGTCAGTTTGTCGGTGACCTCGTCTACCTGCGCCTCATTCATGATGAAGGGAGGTGCCAGAAGAACGTGATCGCCCTGAACACCGTCAATGGTGCCGCCCATGGGATAACAGGCAAGACCGGCTTCAAAAGCCGCCTCTTTCAGCGCCTTGTTGATGCCGCGTTTGGGATCAAACGGAGCCTTGGTCTCCCGATCTTCGACGATCTCGATCCCCCGAAACAGCCCACGACCCCGAATATCGCCAACATGCGGATGCTGGCCCAGCGCCGCTTCCAACGAGGAATGAAGCTTGGCACCCATCGGGTTAACCCGCTCAACCAGCCCGCCAGTCAGTTTTTTCAAGACAGCCAGAGAAGCGGCACATGCGGTTGGGTGACCGATATAGGTATGACCGTGCTGGAAGAAGCCGGACCCATTTTCAATTGCTGCGTAAATCTCAGCTGAACAGAGCATGGCACCAATTGGCTGATAGCCTGCGCCGAGGCCCTTGGCGATTGCCAGAATATCCGGTGAAACACCATCCTGCTCGCAGGCAAACAAGCTACCGGTCCGCCCCATACCGCACATGACCTCGTCAAGGATTAGCAAAATGCCGTGTTGATCACAGATCTCGCGGATGCGCTTGAAATAGCCCTCCACCGGTGGGACGGCTCCAGCAGTGGCCCCAACAACAGGTTCGGCCACAAAAGCCATCACATTCTCGGCCCCGAGGCGCTGGATTTCCGTTTCCAGCTCGTTGGCAACGCGCTGGCCGTATTCGAATGCCGTCTCGTCGTCCCTGCGACCACGATATTCATAGCAAGGCGAGATATGAGAAGTTTCGATCATCAACGGCGAAAACGGCTCACGCCGCCACTGATTGCCGCCCGTTGCCAAGGCGCCCAGTGTGTTGCCATGATAACTTTGGCGCCTTGCAATGACGCGGTGGCGGCTGGTCTCGCCTTTTTCCAGAAAGTACTGGCGCGCCAGTTTGAGCGCCGCTTCCATAGCCTCCGACCCGCCGGACACAAAATAGACCCGGTCCAGACCCTCAGGAGCATGCTTGATCAAAAGGTCGGCCAATTCCTCAGCCGGTTCAGAGGTGAAAAAACCCGTATGTGCAAAGGCGATCTGGTCTACCTGGCCCTCGATGGCCGCAATTACGTCCGGATCGCTGTGCCCGAGGCAGGAGACGGCGGCACCGCCCGACCCGTCGAAATAGCGTTTGCCGTTCTGGTCGATGACATAACACCCATCACCTTTGGCGGCGACTGGCGGATTGGCTTTGGTATGGCGGGGAAAAACGTGTGACATCGTGAGTGCCTGTTGGGCTTTGCCTTTTGGGAGAGTGCTGAGAAGCAAGGAAGATAATTGGCGTAGCCCAAGCCGAATGCAACCGCCATCTCTTTCCGCAGCGAAATGCTCACAACGTGATCACATTGTGTTAACGGCCGCAACCTTTTGCCCATTGAATGAGCCTACCGGTTAACCCTGTTTTTCATGAGAATTTTAACGGACATCGCCGACAGTCGGCTTTGGGCAGTTAGCTCTTGGGGGGCCGACCGTAGGGATACATTATGCGCAACCGTTGCGTCACACTCGCCATTTTGCTTTTGCTGCTTCCGGTTCTGGCCGGATGTGGAACCGTCGCCGGCGTCACCGGTCTGGGTTGGATCACCAACACCAGCAGCAAGGTGACGTATAACGACACAGCCTGGTGTGTCCCCCGCAAACTCAAGAAGGTGCTGAACCGCGTTGCCAAGCGTTATGGAAAAGTGACCGTTCACTCGACCAAACGATGGTGGCTGGAAAACTGGTGGAAGGGCGGCGCTTCCGATTCCTACCACCTGAATTGTCAGGCCGTCGATTTTTCAGTCAAAGCAAACCCATCTTCCGTGATTGCGTTCTTAAAAGCGCAAAAGGAAGTGGGGGGCTATAAATACTATTCGTCTGGATTTTATCACATCGACACGGGCCCACGCCGGACCTGGTAGTCCGGCATCTGGCGCTTACTTCAATTCGCCCATTTCCAGCGCGGTTTCCCACGCAACCGGGTCAAACCCGACGAAGTTTTTGCCTTCAGCCTCGACGATCGGTCGTTTGATGGCTGATGGGTTTTCCTGCAGCACTTCTAGCGCACTGGCATTATCGCGAACGCTGTCCTTGATTTCGTCATCCAGCTTGCGCCAAGTGGTGCCACGCCGATTGACGATTTGCTCCCATCCAAATTCTTCAAGAAATGCGGCCAGCTTGCCCGCATCAACGCCATCTTTCTTGTAATCATGAAATACATAGTCAACGCCCGCTTCTTCCAGAAACTTACGGGCTTTTTTGACTGTGTCGCAGTTCTTGATGCCGTAGACCTTCATCACCACCTCCTTGCCATTCTTGCCGCAGTAATGGACTGCTTCGCCATTTCTGTGCAAGGGATAGACACAGCGCAGCTTTGGAAAACAAGGCGTCTGCTTCACGTTAGGCTGTGTGAACGAACTGGAGGCGTATTTCGTGGACCAAAAGGCTAAGCTGACTGCAAATGCCAAAAGGGCATCGGCAAGTTCCGGGAACTGGCGTCAACGCCTGCGCCTCTGTAGCGGTTTGGTCCTCTTTGCCTTCTGTTTGACCCACTTTGCAAACCATACGCTCGGCATAATTTCGCTTAGTGCGATGGAGACAGGGGCTGAGTTATATGATGTGATCTGGAGCAATCCGGTCATGACATGGCTTTTGATCGCAGCGGCCCTTGTTCATGTCGGTTTGAGCCTTTGGCGAACCGCACGCAGGAGGACCCTCAAGATCCCGACTTGGGAGTTCGTCCAGCTTGTTCTCGGCCTCTATATTCCGTGGACGCTGATTCCCCATGTCATTGCAACGATGGGGGCATCTCGTCAGTTTGGTGTGGACGTTGATTATCCTTTAATCCTTTCCCTTCTCTGGACGGATGGCGCTTTAACGCAATCCCTGCTGTTACTTGTTGTTTGGGTTCACTCGATTATCGGTCTGCATTTCTGGCTTCGCCTTTATCCTTGGTATGCGAGAGCCTTACCCGGCCTCGCCGTTCTCTCAGTCGCCTTTCCGATTGCCGCCCTTTGGGGTTGGATTGAAGGCGCCCGTCGGCAAGCACTGACGGCCTATTATCAGCCCGACATTAGCCAATCCCAGATTGATTGGGTTTATGTGCAGACAGACCAGATCCGGGCCATTGTGTTCGGTCTGATCCTGCTCAGCTTGCTTGTAATTGTGTTTCGTGCGGCAACGCGGCGTTTCCGACAAACAATCACGGTGCACTATCCCGGTGGGCTGAAAGTTCGGGCAAATCCCGGCGCGTCTTTGCTAGAAATCAGCCGGATGAACGACATCCCGCACACAGCTGTGTGCGGTGGCCGTGCGCGGTGTTCCACCTGCCGGGTCAAGATTCTTGACAGCGCAGAACCATTGCCTGCACCTGAAAAGGCCGAAGCTGCCGTACTCAAACGCCTTGAAGCTGATGAAACAGTGCGTCTTGCCTGCCAGGTTCGCCCAACCGCCAATATAAGCATTCAACCGCTTGTTCCGGTGCGAAAAGCTGCGCTTGGCGCACCGCAGTCAGCCGACTCATACTATTGGGGTGTCGAAAAGCAGGTTGCGATCATGTTCATCGATCTGCGCAACTTCACAGGCCTGACAGAGCAAAACCTGTCTTACGACGTGGTTTTCATGCTGAACCGATATCTCGACACCGTCTCAGAGGCGATCCGGAAAAAGGGAGGCTATGTCGACAAGTTCATCGGAGACGGCATCATGGCGATCTTTGGTATGGACACGACGTTTGAAGAAGCCTGCCGACAAGCGCTGGAGGCCTGCCCTGATATTGCGGTTGCCATGGAGAATTTGAACGAAGATCGCGGCCCGCAATTTGTTGACCCTTTGCGCATCGGGATTGGCCTTCACGGTGGGTCGGCCATTTTGGGGCGGATTGGATCGGCTGGTGACAGCTCCTCGCGTGCTCCAATTACAGCGCTGGGTGATGTGGTGAACACCGCCAGCCGTCTGGAAAGCGAAAACAAGGCGCTCGGAAGTGTTTTGACCGTCTCCTCTACAGTCCTTACATCGGCCGGGGTTGAAATTGCCGATGCGACACCATCTGAAATCCTGTTGCGCGGAAAACGTGAAGCCTTACAAGTGTTTGCCGTGACAGACATGGGCGATCTGGCGAAGGCACTGACCGCCCCCCTGTCCGCACCGCACAGTTTGGACAGGAGACAGGATATTGGCGCCCACGCCCCTCACAGCTAAGCAAATGTTGGAAAAACTGGTCAGCTTTCCAACTGTTTCGGACCAGACAAACCTGCCTCTCATTGAGTTTGTTGAAGCCTATTTGCAAAGTTACGGCGTTTCTTCGGTCAAGACCTTCAACGCGGAAGGCAATAAGGCCTCACTTCACGCTGTTGTTGGACCTGATGTCAACGGCAGTGTTGTGCTGTCGGCCCATACGGATGTTGTCCCGGTGGACGGGCAGAACTGGACAAGTGACCCATTCACGCTGACCGAGCGCGATGGAAAACTCTATGGACGTGGCACTGCAGACATGAAGGGATTTGCCGCGTGTGCGCTGGCGCATGTCCCGAAATTTCTGGGTGCGGAGCTGTCTCGCCCTATTCATATCGCGCTGTCTTATGACGAAGAAGTCGGGTGTTTTGGCGCTCCGCCGATGATTGACCGCATGCTGGCGGAAGGCCCCACACCGTCTGCTGTGATTGTTGGGGAACCAACCCTGATGAAAGTGGTCACCGGCCACAAGGGGATCATGGTGTTCAAAACAACCTTCACCGGCCACCCTGTCCACGCCAGCCAGCTTGACCGCGGCGTTTCAGCCATTTCAGCAGCAGCACAACTGATCAACTGGTTGGATGAACGAACTGCGGAAAACAAGGCGAACGCAGACCCTGACTGCCTGTTTGACCCTCCCTACACCACCCTCCACAGCGGTGTGATCAAAGGTGGAACCGCCCATAACATAACGGCTCAGACTTGCGAGCTGACCTCTGATATTCGGTTTCTACCGCATGAGGAGGCTGACTTCTGGGAAACCGCATTCCGGGATTTTGCAGCAACAGAAATCCTGCCGAAAATGAAGGCAATTCATCCAGACTGCGACATCAAGATAGAGCGTTTGGCGTCGGTTCCCGGTCTTGATCGGGAAGAGGATGGGGTGGCTGAGGCATTGGCGCGACGGCTGACTGGAGACAACGCCGAAACAGTGGTCGTTTATGCAACCGAAGGCGGCCAGTTTCAGGAGCGAAATCTGTCAACCATCGTGTGCGGACCGGGATCAATCGATCAGGCACACCAGCCCAATGAATTTATTGAATCCACTCAACTCCTTAAGTGCGCTACGTTTTTGGACCGCTTGATAGAAAACCTGAAATAAGACCATTCCAAAACCAATTGGAAGCATGTTTACTGCCTGACATTGCAAACGAGTTCCCGCTTCCGCAAAGCGGGTTCAATACAAGAAGACGCGCTCTTGCGGACACAGATAAAGGCGCGCTTAGGGAAATTGAGAGGGGAATATGATCAAAAAATCACTGGCTGTTACAGCCCTGTTTCTTGGTTGTGTGGGAGCAACCACAGCAGGTGCAGAAACGCTTAAATTCGCGTTTCAGGGCACACTGAACCAACTTGATCCATACAGCCTGAACGAGACCTTCACGCTTGGCGCTCTCAGCAATGCGTATGAAGGCCTCACCCGCCGCGACGAAAATCTGCAGATTCAGCCGGGCCTTGCCGAGCGCTGGGAAGTTGTTGAACCAAATCGTTGGCGCTTTCATCTGCGCAAAGGCGTCAAGTTCCACAATGGCAACGACTTTACAGCCGAAGATGTGGCGTTTTCCGCTGACCGCGTGCGGGCCGAAGGCTCTGACCTTGGAACACGCATCAACAAGGATGTGAAGGTCGAGATTGTTGACGACCACACTGTTGACTTCGTGTTGCCCGGTCCGAACCCGATCCTGCACTATGAGTGGGACACGTGGTACATCATGGACAAGGAGTGGACCGAGGCCAACAACGCCGTGAAGGTGACGTCTGCGTCTGACACCACCCCGAATCACGCTGCCCTGAACGCCAATGGCACAGGCCCGTTCAAGATCGCCAGCCATGAGCCGGGCGTCAAAACCGTTTACGAGAAGAACGACGGCTGGTGGGATACTCCAAGCCACAATCTGACCAAGGTTGAGTTCACTCCAATCGGCTCTGACGCAACCCGCGTTGCAGCGCTTTTGTCCGGCGAACTGGACATGGTGTATCCGATCCCCGTTCAGGACGTAAAACGCGTTGACGGCAATGCAGGAACCAAGGCCCTCACGGGTCCGGAACTGCGGACCATCTTCCTTGGCATGGATCAGATGCGCGACGAGCTGCTTTACTCTGATGTAAAGGGCAAGAACCCGTTCAAGGACGCCCGTGTCCGGAAGGCTTTCTATCAGGCCATCGACATTGAAGGCATCAAGCGGAAGGTTATGCGGGATCTTTCCACCCCGTCTGCGATCATGATTTCGCCGTTCCTGTTCTCCAAATCGGACGAGTTCGAGCGGTATCCATATGATCCGGAAGCTGCAAAGGCTCTTCTTGCCGAAGCTGGTTATGCAGACGGCTTCACCGTTTCCATGGACTGCCCGAATGATCGGTATGTCAATGACGAGCCGATCTGTCAGGCCGTTGCTGCGATGCTTGCCCGCATCGGTGTCAAGGTCGACCTGATTGCCCAGCCAAAAGCGAAATACTTCGCCAAGGTTCTGGCCTCTGGTGGTTATGATACGTCCTTCTACCTGCTTGGCTGGACCCCGGGGTCCTTCGACAGCTGGAACATTCTGGAAAACCTGATCCAGTGCCGTGATGAAGCTGGTGCGGGCGGTGCCTTCAACCTTGGAGGCTACTGCAACAAGGAAGTTGACGCCCTGAAGGACCAGATTCTGGTCGAGAACGATCCGGAAAAGCGCGACGACCTGATCGCTCAAGCCTACAAGATCGTTCATGACGAAGCCGGTTACATCCCGCTTCACCAACAAGGCCTTGCCTGGGGCGTTGCCGACGGTGTTGAGCTTGCTCAGCGCGCCGACAATCAGTTCCAGTTCCGCTTTGTAACCAAAAACTGATCCCATAAATCCAGCAGGTGTCCGAGACCATCGGGCACCTCCTTTTTAATTATAAAAGAGCCGATATGATTGGTTTCGCAATACGTCGCCTTGTTCAGGCGGTTATTGTCATGCTCGTGGTGGCCCTTCTGGCCTTTACCCTTTTCCGTTTTGTCGGGGATCCGGTCAACCAGATGGTTGGTATCGAGACATCTCTTGAAGAACGAGAAGCCTTGCGCGAGCGTCTGGGCCTCAATGACCCGATCCCTGTGCAATTTGCCCGCTTTATCCAGAATGCGGCCCAGTTCGACTTCGGAACCTCCTATCAGTTCCGGCAACCGGTTTCCGACCTCTTCTTGAAGCGGATCCCGGCGACACTCGAGCTCAGTTTCATGTCGGCTTTGTTTGCGCTCGTGGTCGGTATCCCCATGGGGATTTACGCTGGTCTCAATCGAGAATCGTGGGTTTCGAAGCTGTTTTTGTCCGTTTCCCTTGTCGGAATATCCCTACCCACTTTCTTTATCGGAATTTTGCTGATCTTCCTGTTCTCGGTGACCTTGCAATGGCTGCCAAGTTTCGGCCGCGGTGAAGTGGTTCAGGTTGGCTCATGGTGGACGACCGGCCTTTTAACCGTATCCGGTCTCAAGGCACTTGTATTGCCGTCGATCACACTCGGGCTTTACCAGATGACGCTGATCATGCGCCTGATCCGCGCTGAGATGCTGGAAGTAATTCGGACCGACTACATCAAATTTGCCCGCGCACGTGGTTTGCCGGATCGTCTGGTTCACTTCCGTCATGCACTTAAGAACACACTTGTTCCGGTGATCACCATCACAGGCCTTCAGCTTGGCTCCATCATTGCTTTTGCCACGATCACGGAAACTGTCTTTCAGTGGCCGGGTATGGGTCTGATGTTCCTGCAGGCGGTCCAAAACGTCGATATCCCGATCATGTCAGCCTACTTGCTGCTGACCGCGTTCCTGTTCGTCAGCATCAACTTCATCGTCGACATACTCTACTACCTGATTGACCCGCGGCTTCGCGTGGAACGAGCCTGAGGATACCGATATGCCAAACGTTACCAACGAAGAGGCCAAGGCTGAGGTTCCTGTCTTTGCGAACCCGGCTGATGCGCCGGCGAAGGGAGCCATTGCGCGCGCCCTCGACAGCGACATCTTTCATTCCTTCCTGAAATCCAAAGTCACCGTCGTGGCTGCCATTGGAACGATTGTATTGTTCTTCTTGGCATTCATGGCGCCGTGGATTGCACCGCATGATCCGTTTGACCTTTCAACCATCTCGATCATGGATGCACGGGTTCCGCCAGTTTGGATGGAATATGCCGACCCACGTTTTTTGCTGGGCACGGATGATCAGGGCCGTGACCTATTGTCGGGCATTTTCTACGGCATGCGCATTTCGCTGATTGTCGGTTTCTGTTCCGTCATTGCAGCGGCCATCCTCGGCATTGGTCTCGGGCTGGTTGCAGGTTATGTCGGTGGACGTACCGATGCCATCATCATGCGGATTGCAGATATTCAGCTGACCTTTCCGGCCATTTTGATCGCCCTCTTGATTGATGGAGCTGCACGCGGCATCTTCGGGGCACTCGATCGGGAAGTCTTCTCCTTCTATATCCTGACCTTCTCTCTCGCCCTTTCCTTCTGGGTTCAGTATGCGCGAACCGTGCGCGGCTCGACCATGGTCGAGAAAAACAAGGAGTATGTGCAGGCGGCACGTGTGATCGGCATTCCAGCTCCGATCATCATGCTTCGACACATCTTGCCGAACGTAACCGGACCCGTGCTCGTGATTGCCACCATCAACCTGGCGCTGGCGATTGTGACTGAGGCAACACTGTCCTTCCTCGGTGTTGGCATGCCCCCCACCCAGCCATCACTTGGCACCTTGATCGCCATCGGAAATGACTTCCTATATTCCGGCGAATGGTGGATCGCCATCTTCCCGGGTCTGGCCCTTGCCTTGCTGGTCCTCAACGTCAACCTTCTGGGCGACTGGTTGCGCGACGCCCTGAACCCGAAGCTGCGGTGATCCCATGAGCGTTCTTGATATTCGTGACCTCAAGGTCGAATTTCCGGGCCGCAAGTCCACATTCGTGGCGGTTCAGGGAGTTAATCTGGAAGTCGAAGCTGGCAAAATCCTCGGCGTTGTCGGGGAATCAGGTGCCGGCAAGTCCACGGTTGGCAATGCCGTAATCGGGCTCTTGCAGGAACCGGGTCGGATTGCAGAAGGTGAAGTCCATCTGCATGGCGAGCGGATTGACCAATTGTCAGAGAAGGAAAAGCGGCACCTGCGTGGCCGCCGGGTGGGGATGATTTTTCAGGATCCGCTCACCTCTCTGGACCCGCTCCAGACCATCGAGTCCCAGTTGACCGAGACGATCCGGACGCACTTACCGCTGTCTGGTTCTGACGCGACAAAGCGGGCCATTGAATTGTTGGATGCGGTTGGTATTCCAGACCCAGCGGAACGGATCAAACAATATCCGCACCAATTCTCTGGCGGCATGCGCCAGCGTGTGGTTATAGCTCTTGCGCTTTGCGCTGAACCGGAAGTGGTGATTGCCGATGAGCCAACAACCGCATTGGATGTTTCCATTCAGGCGCAAATCCTGGAGTTGATGAAAAAGCTCTGCGTGGAACGGAACGTCTCCATGCTGGTCATCACCCACGACATGGGCGTGATTGCCGACATCACCGACCATGTGGCTGTGATGTATCGCGGCAAACTGGTGGAATATGGTGAAACTGATCAGGTGCTTGGTCGCCCAGAGCACCCGTATACACAAAGCCTGATTTCGGCCGTCCCGCGCCCTGATATTCGCGTCAATCGGTTTCCCGTGGTCAACTATATCGAGGCAGCAGAGACACCGACAAAACATATCGATATTTCAACGCATTGGCTGGGCAAGGCACGTGACTACGCCAAGCCGGATGGGGCATTGGTCAAAATCCGCGATCTCAGCATGCGGTTTGAGACCAAGGGCTCGGTCTTTCCTTCCCGCCGAAAATATTTCCACGCGGTGAAGAAGGTCAGCTTCGATATCCACGAAGGCGAGACCTTTGGAGTGGTAGGAGAAAGTGGATCTGGAAAATCCACCATCGCCCGCATCATTACCGGTCTTTATCACCCTTCCGGCGGCTCGATTGATTTTGCTGGCACCGAACTCACCTCACTAATGGATCACCGGCAGGTTCTGGCCATGCGTCGCCAGATGCAAATGATCTTCCAGGACCCCTACTCATCGCTCAATTCACGGATGCGGGTGCGGTCGATCATTGCCGAGCCGATCAAGTTCCACAAGCTGGCGACCAGCAACTCGGAAGTGCGGCAGATCGTTGATGACCTGCTGGACCACGTCGGGCTTGGTGTGGCAGCTGGTGAAAAGTTCCCGCACGAATTTTCTGGTGGCCAACGTCAACGCATCTCAATTGCACGGGCGCTTGCAACCCGTCCTCGCTTTCTGATTTGTGACGAGCCAACATCTGCGTTGGATGTGTCTATTCAGGCGCAAATCCTGAACCTTCTCAAAGACCTTCAAGAAGAACTAGGCCTGACCATGCTGTTCATCAGTCACGATCTGGCGGTCATACGTCAGATGTGCAACCGCATTGGCGTGATGAAAAATGGAGAGCTTTGCGAGGTGGCAGACTGTGATGCTCTGTTTGAAAACCCACAGCACGACTACACCAAGCAACTGCTCGAGTTGATGCCATCGATGGAGCTTTTGTCCCGGGCCAATTTACAGGAAGAAGCTGGAACCTCCGCTTAATCCGACCTCCAGTTGAAACCTTCAAAACCCGGGGCTTTACTCCGGGTTTTTTGGTCAAACTGCATAACCCTTGGGGTTCTTGCACAGCCAGTTCCATGTATCGTGGCACATGATCTTCAAGTCCCGTTTGGCCTCCCACCCGAGTGTTTCCCGCGCCAGTATTGGATCAGCAAAAGATACGGCCAAATTCCCAGCGCGGCGTGGTGCCATCTCTATCGGGATAGCCTTGTTGGACGCGCGTTCAAATTCGCGCACCAGCTCCAGAACGCTATAGCCCTTGCCGGTTCCAAGATTGAGGGTTTGAAATCGATTATCAGCATCAGCTGCCATCAAGTGACGATAGGCTGAGAGATGGCCTTCCGCCAGATCCATTACATGAATGAAATCCCGGATACCTGTCCCGTCCGGCGTCTCGTAGTCTGAACCAAAGACTGTTAGTTTGGCGCGTTCACCTGTTGCCACTTGACCAATGATCGGCATGAGATTGGTGGGCGTGCTGAGCGGATCTTCCCCAATCTGGCCGCTATCATGTGCACCAACCGGGTTGAAATATCTCATGGCCGTGACGCGCCAGGAAGGATCACTTTCAACCAAGTCTTCCAAAAGCTGCTCAACAATCCGCTTGGTCTGCCCGTAGGGGGTCATTGGAGCTGTTCGATGGCCTTCCTTGAGCGGGAGTTCCAGAGGATCACCATAAACATTGGCAGACGAGGAGAATATCAGGTTCTTAATGCCGCATCCGACCATGGCCCGGAGAAGGGAAAGCGTTCCTGATACATTGACATCGTAGTAGCTCACTGGATCTGCGATGGAATCCCCGACCACTTTCAAACCGGCGAAATGGACGACGGCGGTGCAGCCGTGGGCTTTGAGGACAGACTCCAGCTTGCTTTGATCGCGAATATCGGCCTCAACAAACGGCACTTCGCGCCCCGTGATCGCAGCAACCCTTTTCAAGCTTTCCGGATGTGCGTTGGACAAATTGTCCACCACGACAACATCCAACCCTGCTTCAAGGAAACAGACACAGCTGTGGGACCCAATGTAACCGGCCCCTCCGGTTATCAAGATGGACATTTTATCGCCTTTCTGATGGCGCGTCCCCCGCTGGCCGCTTTCGAGTTCGTAAGGCTAGGCAGAAACTCGGCCCTGCCCCCATATTTTCCTTGGTCGAATCACCATTGCCAGATCAACATAACGCAAGGAAAGCAACCAAGAGGTAAAGTCTCTTTGCGCAGACCTGCTTCTTCCTGCTAATCGTCAATCAACAAATCTTGAGCTCCGGCTCGTGGGGAGGAATTTCATGACCGATAAAAAGACGCCACAATTACGCTCTACAGCTTGGTTCAACAATCCTGACGACCCGGGTATGACGGCGCTTTACATCGAGCGGTATCTGAATTTTGGTCTGACGCGCGAAGAGCTTCAATCCGGCAAGCCGATCATCGGTATTGCCCAGACTGGCTCTGACCTTTCACCTTGCAATCGACATCATCTGGATTTGGCTAATCGTGTTCGCGAAGGCATTCGGGAAGCAGGTGGTATCTGTTTTGAATTTCCGGTTCATCCCATACAGGAAACCGGGAAACGGCCTACTGCGGCGCTTGACCGGAACCTTGCCTATCTCGGGCTTGTCGAGCTTCTCTATGGCTATCCTCTGGACGGCGTGGTGTTGACGATTGGCTGTGACAAGACAACACCGGCCTGCTTGATGGCCGCGGCCACCGTCAACATCCCGGCGATTGCCCTTTCCGTTGGACCAATGCTCAACGGATGGCACAAGGGAGAACGCACGGGGTCGGGAACAATTGTCTGGAAAGCCCGCCAAATGATGGCAGCGGGCGAAATTGACTACACCGGCTTTATGGATCTGGTGGCTTCTGCTGCCCCATCGGTCGGCTATTGCAACACGATGGGCACGGCGACAACCATGAACTCTCTGGCCGAAGCGCTTGGCATGCAATTGCCGGGATCAGCGGCTATCCCCGCACCTTATCGGGAGAGAAGCCAGGCTGCCTATGAAACCGGCAAACGAATTGTTGATTTGGCGATTGAAGACATAAAGCCTTTTGACATCATGACCCGTGAGGCCTTTGAGAACGCTATTGTTGTTAATTCGGCTATCGGAGGCTCGACCAACGCACCAATCCACCTCAACGGTATCGCCCGGCATCTGGGCATTGATCTGACCAATGACGACTGGCAGCAGGTCGGACACGAAATCCCGCTTTTGGTAAATTTGCAGCCAGCTGGCGAGTATCTCGGTGAGGATTATTTCCACGCAGGCGGGGTGCCGGCCGTTGTGGCAGAGCTCTTGAAAAACAGAAAACTGCCCCATCCAAACGCCCTGACCGTAAACGGCCAGTCGATTGGGGACAATTGCCGCGACATTGAAACAGACCTGCCTGACGTCATCAAACCATATGACCAGCCGATGAAAGAAAATGCCGGTTTCATCAATCTGAAGGGCAATCTGTTCGACAGCGCCATCATGAAAACGAGCGTGATCTCAGACCAATTCCGAACACGTTATCTGTCCAACCCGGATGATCCCGGAGCATTCGAAGGACGCGCCATCGTGTTTGAAGGCCCTGAAGACTATCATCATCGCATTGACGACCCAGACCTTGAGATTGACGAAAATTGCATGCTTTTCATCCGAGGTACCGGCCCCATCGGTTATCCGGGTGGGGCAGAAGTAGTAAACATGCAACCACCCGCAGCGCTCATCAAAAAGGGCGTTACCGAGTTGCCCTGTATCGGGGATGGCCGTCAATCTGGCACATCAGGCTCGCCCTCCATCTTGAATGCAGCCCCAGAAGCGGCCGCCATGGGAGGGCTTGCCCTGATCAAAACGGGCGATCGTGTTCGCATTGATCTGGAGCGCGGCACAGCCAATATTCTGATTTCAGACGAAGAGTTGACCGAGAGACGGCAAAAGCTCGAGGCAGAAGGCGGTTTTGATATAGCTCCCCATCAAACTCCTTGGCAGGAAATCCAAAGATCCATGGTTGACCAGTTCGACAACGGCATGGTCCTCAAACCTGCGGTCAAATACCAAGATATAGCTCACACCAAAGGATTGCCGCGGAACAATCACTAGGACGCGCAAATGAGCTTGACGATTACGTAAGCGTCATGCTTCATGAGTGCGATCCAGCATTGACCAAAAGCTTAAGGAGCGAAGAATTATGTCACTTGTAGACCTGACCGAAACCGTGCGCAGCAAAGTATCTGGCGGCGGGATTGATGAAAGCGTCAAGTTTGACCTCGGCGAGGAGGGCCAAATTTTTGTCCAAGGCGCTGAGGTTTCAAACGAAAACAAGGATGCGGACTGCACCATTACCATGTCTTCTGAAGACCTCGGTGAAATGCTCGCCGGAGACCTTGATCCAACAGCTGCGTTCATGGGCGGAAAACTGAAAGTCGATGGTGATATGAGCGTCGCGATGAAGCTTGGCAGCATCGTCTGATATCAGAAAACTCTGTAAAATTCGATTTACAGTTGAATAAATGAATTCTTTCGCGTCTATATATTCTTACGCATCCGTCTGATACGCTACGGCATGTCGGACTTTTGGAAAAATGAGGAACGACCATGCCCAGCATTGAAGAACGTCGAGCCCGTTTCCGGGAATTGCATGAGACCGCGAACGCATTCCTGATGCCGAACCCATATGACGTTGGGACGGCACAAATCTTGAGCGGATTGAAGTTCGAGGCCTTGGCCACAACCAGTGCCGGCCATGCCTTTTCCCTCGGATACAAGGATGCGGAAGGGTTCATTACACGCGAAATGGCGATGCTCCATGCGGCGGAAATCGTCGGAGCAACGCCGCTTCCAGTCAATGGCGATCTGGAAAACGGCTTTGGCGACAGTCCGGATGAAGTCGCCGATACAATTGAAGCTGCGATTGAAGCCGGGCTGGCCGGGTGTTCCATTGAAGATTACTCGCAGAACCCCGAAGCGCCTTATTATTCCCTTGAACATTCTGTCGACCGGATCCGGGCGGCAGTCGAAACCAAAAACCGGATCGCGCCGGATTTTGTGCTTACAGCCCGAAGTGAAGCCCCAATCGCAAACCCGGATGATCTGGCCGAAGCAATCAAGCGCCTGCAAGCGTTTGCTGAAGTCGGTGCGGATTGCCTTTATGCACCGGACTTGTTGCGCCAAGAAGATATCACAAGCGTTCTTGGCGAGATCGACAAGCCATTGAACCTGCTCGCTGGTCGTCGCCATTTCAATTATACACGCAAGCAACTGGCAGATATGGGTGTTACGCGAATTTCCATCGGTGCCGGTTTGGCACGGGTTGCCTATGGCGCCTTTGTCGCGGCCTCTGAAAGCATTATGGATGGCGGAAGCTTCGATGTGTTTGGCGAAGCGGTTGGCTTCAAGGAATTTGATTCCTACCTGAAAGGCCGCAAATCCGGCAATCTCGAAGGCTAACCTTCTAATTCAGTTGAGCAAGTGTGGTTTCCCGTTAGCATGAACCTCCTATCGAACGGGGAGCCCTACGCTGTATGAAAGTCTTGATCATTGGTGCCGCAGGCATGCTCGGTCGCAAGCTTGCGGAAAAACTCGCGCAGTCCCGCCAGCTATCTGGTGAACCGATTACTCATCTGACTCAAGTTGACGTTGTCGAACCGATCACGCCAGAGGGATCAGATTTTCCGGTCGAAAATCAGGCGTGTGACTTCTCTAAAATGGACAACGCGCATCGGCTCATCTCTCAAAAGCCTGACGTGATATTCCATCTGGCTGCGATCGTGTCAGGAGAAGCTGAGGCTGACTTTGGCAAAGGCTACGCCATCAACCTTGATGGAACCCGGCATTTGCTGGATACAATCGCTGCTAAGGATGGCTACTGTCCCCGATTCGTCTTTGCGTCCTCTTTGGCGGTTTTCGGCACGCCCTTTCCAGACACGATCCCGGACGACTTTCACCAAGCGCCCCTCACCTCCTACGGCACACAGAAAGCCATTGGCGAGCTCTTGTTGAGCGACTACAGCCGAAAAGGCTTGTTGGATGGAATTGCTCTTCGCTTGCCCACAATTGTCGTTCGACCCGGCAAACCCAACGCAGCCGCTTCAAGTTTCTTTTCAAGCATCATCCGCGAGCCTCTTAATGGCCAGGAAGCGATCCTGCCTGTTCCGGAAAATGTTGTTCACTGGATGGCCAGCCCTAAAGCTGCGACCCGCTATTTCGTTCATGCAGCTGAGATGGACACATCCGCTTTCCACGGCAGCCGAGCGTTTACGATGCCAGGACTTGCCGTGTCTGTGTCTGAACAAATCGAAACCTTGAGAAAAATCGGCGGACAGGCCTGCGTTGATCTCATCAAGCGCCTCCCTGATCCCATGGTTGAGAAAATCGTGCTTGGGTGGCCGGAACGGTTTGATACCAAACGCGCGCTATCGGTAGGCTTTCAGCCTGACACTTCATTCGAAGCCATTGTTCGCGACTATATTAAAAGTGAAGGCATTTCGATCTAACGCACTTAGGGTCAAGAGCCTAGCTCGGCCGCTCGCCGATATAAGTCGCCCGGGGGCGGATCTTGTCAGGGGCGGCATATTGCTCCAATGCGTGCGCAATCCAGCCCACCATACGGCCAATACAAAACAGGGTTTTCGCCGCGTGCTCTGGAAGCTCTAGCGCCTGTTGGACAGCTGCCAGCGCAAAGTCGACATTTGGCGGGTCGCCATAAAGGCTTTCTGCCACCTCAATGACTTTAGGCAACATAACAACAAAGGGTGTCTCAGCTGCGTTTTCTTGAAGAACAGCCAACAGGCAATCCGCTCTGGGGTCCCGATGTTTGTAAACCCCGTGCCCAATACCGGGAAGAGGTTCACCGCGCGCGAGACGCGCCGAGAGGACAGGCTCCACGTCATCGCGGCTTTGCAGAGAGGAAATCCAGGCCACGACACGATCTGGCGAAGCGCCATGCCTTGGTCCGGAAAAAGCTCCCAGCCCCGATATCAGAGCAGCATGCAATGGTGCGCGAGTAGAGGCAGCACAGCGCACGGTAAAAGCGCTGGTATTCAATTCATGATCTGCAGACAAGATCAGAGCGGCCCGCAAAATTGCTGTTTTCGGACCAGATACGCCCCACGCGTTAGCGATCTGACTATGGATCGGCATGTTTGACGCAGCCTGCCCTAAAAGCACAGCAGTTCCGTAGCGCAAGAGGGCGGCACCCTTTTTCGAGAGTAGATTTGGTGAGAGTGTATAGGCTGCCCTGTCCAAGAGCGGCCACGCGGCAAGAGCCATGGTCAACCGGCTGAGCGGATCTAATCCTTCGGGAAGGTTCGGTGCCGCTTCCGGAGCTGCCTCGTGAAAGGGATCACTTTCACAACCCCAAAGCAATGTTGCGACCGCTTCAAGTGAAGAGGACCGAGCCAATACCGTTGCGGATTGTCCTCGATATATCGGGCCGACCTCATCAGAAATCATCGTCAAACGTGTGCTCAAAACCGGTGCGCCGGACAACCCTTTTCCGCCTTCGCCCACCGGCTCTTCAGCCTTTTGCGCCAAAAACCGCCGAACATCTTCCGCATCATAACGCTTCTGCTTGCCAGGCCCAGGCACCGAACGGATCAGGCCGCGGCTCACATAGGCATAAAGGGTTGCCGGTTGCACACCGAGTTCAGCAGCCGCTTCACGAGCAGATAGATAGACACGATCATTCATATATTGATGATAACAATCAATATTGATAAAGCAAGTTGATTGACGGTTCATGGGCAAAACCAAGAGGAGAATTCGATGACCCATGCACCTGATCGCGCCGCGCTTGCTGATGCGTCTTCAAACGGACTGGAAGGTGTTGTCGCCGCACAGACCCGGCTAAGTGGTCCGCCCTGAACAACGTCTAAGCCATTGATGTTGCGCGTGGCCGAAGCAATACGCAAATATTCGATTTGACCGGTTTGGGGATGGGGTTTGTGATCCAGAGCAGCAAAATGATCAGTGCATTGAGGATCAGACGCAGGTTATGACCGGCTGCGGCCAGCAGGGCGTTGATGGCATCGCCATTTTTGCCATTGAGGAAGTTCCGGTCAAGTCGTCCATCTGTTTTCATGTGGCCGATGGTGGCCTCGATCGCTGATCGTCGTTTCAGCTCACGCTTCATCTGTGCCGTCAGCCCGCGCTTCTGGCCGGAGATCATGACCTTGGCGTCGCCCTCATAATCATGCCCCCGATAGCCACGGTCCACATAGACACGCTCAGCTTTGGTGCCGCAGACTTTCTCAGCCTGACTGATGGTGTCATTCAAGGTGTGCCCATCATAGGGATTGCCCTCAAAAGCCCTCGCCGCAAGAACCAATCCTTCCCGATTGGTCGTGGCAATGCCAACCTTGGCCCCGAACTCGTAAGGTGTTCGCGCCTTGCCCTTGGCAATACAGGCCACTTCCGGCGCATGCATGGAATAAATCTTGTTTTTGTCCTTGGGGGTCTGGGCCAGAAGCCGCTCCACCAGTCCCAGCAGACGGGAGAACCGGTGCTCAAGACCTTCGTTGCCTGCGATCTTGCGGGAGATGTCGCGATAGACCCGGCCCAGATAGGTCTTCAGCTTTTTGAGTTCCCGGCGCATCCGCTTGAACTGTTTGGCATGGGCATAACGGCCCGCCATCAAGGCCGCCTTTTTGGCAACTCTGGTATGGCTGCGACGCAAGATGATGCCGGCCCTCTTGGCCTGGCGCACCAGAAGCTGCAAGGCCTTGTGATAAAGACGGCTATCGGTGGGATGGGCAATGGCTTTGGGTTGAACGGTCGTATCAACCAAGACCCGCTCAAGGCTGCTCTTCTTGATCGTCCCGCTCTCAATCGCAACACCTACCGTAGCAGAAAGAAGCTTTTCCATTCCCTCAGGACCAATCCGTTTGCGCCAGCGGGTCATGGTTGAGGGATCAATGGGGAATTGGTGCTGGAAAAACTCAAAACCGCAGAAAGACTGCCAGTAGGGGTTTTCAACCCAACGCTCAACCGTCTCTTCATCGGAAAGATCGTACATGTGCTTGAGAAAGTGCAGCCCGGCCATCAGACGCGTTGGTTTGGCCGGTCGTCCCAAGGGGCGATAATGCCTGCCGAACTCCGCATCAAATTCATCCCAAGGCATCAGACCAGACAGCCGCACCAACGAATGGTTCATATCGATGATTGCGGCCAGGCGTTCCTTGAACAGATCGCCACACCGTTTGTTGCGTTTTGAAGGTCTCATGAGAATATGCCAGAAAATGCGTGCTTCGGATCAACTAACCGGCATATTCACACATCCAAAACCCAATGGGTATCCATACTCTTCAATCAGTTAAGGGGTTTTTCAGCGCGAACTAAGTGAAGTCAACGGATACGATGGTACTCTGATCCTCAATGGTCGACGCCTTGAAGACCTAGCCGGACATTTGAGCTTTGAAGCAGCCATAGACCATCTTTGGTCAGGCACTGTTTCAGCAGGAAGCTCCCAGTTAAACGATCTGGTCAGGTTGCTTGGCCGCGCCCGGCAGGAAGCCTTTGCAACTGTTCCGGTTATGCTGGCTGAAACCGGCTCACTCTCCATCGTCGAACGCCTGCAAGTAGGCCTTTCCGCCCTGCCAATTTCAGAGGATTTACCTGAAGCGGTGGCAATCACTGGGGCGTTTCCTGTGCTGGTGGCAGCGGCTGCTCGCGACAGCGGAGGCCTTCTACCAATTGCTCCAGAGCCCGCCTTGCCTGCCGCCGAAGACTTCCTTCGACTGCTGTCTGGAGAGACACCGGAACCTTGGACTGTTGACGCGCTGGAACGCTATCTGGTGACCGTCCTGGATCATGGCTTGAATGCCTCGACCTTCACAGCGCGGGTGATCGCCTCGACACAAGCAAATATGAAAGATGCTACCCTTGGGGCCGTTGGAGCCCTAAAGGGTCCGTTGCATGGCGGTGCTCCCGGGCCGGTACTGGATATGCTGGATGCAATCGAAATACCGGACAACGCGGCGGAATGGATCGCTTCTGCTCTTGCCAAAGGGGATCGGCTTATGGGCTTTGGCCATCGGATTTATCGAACACGCGACCCCCGCGCGGATGCTTTAAAGGCAGGGCTGGCCCACGTGCCTGAAACCGACCGCCTCGCTCTTGCAGAGGCCGTTGAACAAGCCGCGCTTACTGCATTGAGCAAAGCAAAACCAGATCGCGTTCTGGAAACCAACGTAGAATTTTATACGGCGGTTCTGCTGGACTCTATCGGCCTCGACAGAAGCCTGTTTACACCCGTATTTGCCATTGGCCGGGCCGCCGGATGGTGCGCACATGTGGTTGAGCAACAAACCACCGGAAAACTCATCCGGCCAGCCTCGGTCTATGTCGGCCCCTTACCGGTTTGACGCTTCACTGCGCATGGCCATGCCTATGGTTTTTGGCGCAGTTTCCTTAAAGCCATATTTTTCATAGAGCTTGTTGGCCGGAACGTCGGCCAGCAGATTCACATAGGCACCGGCAGGCAGGTTTTCGGCGATCCAGTTCATCAGCTCGCTCACAATCCGCTTTGCAAGACCCTTGCCCTGATACTCAGGCACCACGACAATGTCTGTAACCTGAACAAAAAGCCCACCGTCCCCGACAAGCCGCCCCATTCCAACAGCTTTGCCGTCTATCTCCATGACAACAGAAAAGAGTGAATTGGGTAGTCCCGCTCGAGCTGATCCTTCCGAATAGCTTCCCATCCCCCCGGCTTTTCTGAGAGCCAGATATGTTTCAACGGTAGGGATTTTCTGACAGACAATCGGTTCCACGAGGCTACTCCTTAAAATGAAGGCAGTATCTTTCGTGGATTCGCGAAAAGCGAGCAACAGCTATACGAACATCACCAGCTCTATATGCGTAACAACTTCGTCAAATGCCCCAATCAATGCAAACCGCTGCGCTTTCGTGGTTGACTGGCTTCCATTGCAGCTTCGATCACGTCTTGACCGATGCCATCAATAAACTGATCCCAAACAGGCTTCATCACTTCGACCCATTTATCACGCTGGTCAGGGGAAAGTTGACGAACCACACCCCCGTTCTCGATGATCTGAATCTTTTTGAAGGCATTCATTCCAAGAGCGCGTGCGTTATACTCTTTGGAAACTTCGTCAAAGATTTTCAGAAATTGATACTGAACATCGGGTTGGAGGCTGTCGAGCCAATCACGAGACACAACAGCAAGATAGGCTAGAAGCTGATGGTTTGTTTCGGTAACCCCATCTTGAACCGTATAAAAGTTTTCGGCAAAAATATTTGACCAGGTGTTTTCCTGTCCGTCCACTTTTCCTCTCTCCAGAGCAGTGTAGACGTCACCAAACCGGATTTTACGAGCACTTGCTCCCAAGGCTTCAATCATCGCCACGGTCACGTCAGAATTCTGCACCCGAAAGTCCAAACCAGTGGCATCGCGTGGCAATTGCAGTGGCTTGTCTGCAGAAAACTGCTTCAATCCGTTGAGCATATAGCCCAAGCCAACAAAACAGTAATCAGACATGGCACCCAGAAGCTCTTGACCTACCTCTCCCTCGGTGAACGATTTGACTGCGGCCATGGAACTGAACAGAAAGGGCAAATCAAATACGCGATATTTCAGCGTATATGCCTCAAACTTTGACAAGGACGGCGCTGCGAGCTGCACATCCCCCAGTAGAAGCGCCTCCATAACCTTGTCATCATCAAAAAGCTTTGCTGACGGAAACACCTGCATGCAGGCTTTCCCATCCATTTCCTCGTTAATACGACGGGCTAATGCACTGGCCATTTCGCCTTTGGGATGCCCTTCGGCAGAAACGACATGACTGAACTTGATCACCACTTCATCGTCATCGCAATGGTCAGCAGCGTATAAAGGCAAACTAGAACATAATGACAACGCGAAAATTGCAGCGGAAACAATCTCTTTCATGTATTACCGTCATTTAATGTGAAGTTTTACCAATTTCTGGCAGCTTACGCATTCTCATATTAGCTCATGAATAAACTTTTACTGCAAATTCGAAGCAGAAAAGCCCTCGTGCCAAAGCCCCCCCATTTTTCAGGTCGTGAGTATAAATGAGAGACAGGTGACCCAGCTTGTCAGGATTCCGTGAGACAAAGACGTCGGCGACCTTTCCTGCAGCATCAAAACCGAAAGACATGGCCGTATGAGCCTCACCGCACTCGAACACAACAAGGCTGCGGACGCCGTTCAACTCCACAAATCTGGTTTGGTTTTGATCCCACAAGCGACCGAGAATTCGTACGATGTATTTGGCCACCTGCTCCGCTCCGTCCAGACTGCGGGTCAAAGCGGTCGCCTTCCCACCGCCGTCTGTTCTGTACCTTACCGACGCTGACAAAAGTTGTTGCATGTTTTCAACAGAACCGGTTTCAACAGCCGCAAGAAAGGCATGAAGAAACTGCTCCTGTTCCTTTGGTGCCGGCGCGCATCTTGGCGCTGCACTTTGAACATTCCGCTTTGCTCGGGACACCAGTTGCCTGCAAGCTGGTTCGCCAATTTGCAGAACGTCCGCCACCTCTCCGTAGGAGTTTCCGAACACCTCGCGCAGAAGGTAGGCCGCTCGCTCTTTCGGAGTAAGGCGCTCCATCACCATCAGAAATGCGGTGGTCAGTGTTTGAAGTGGTTCGGAAATCCAGGGGCCATCATAGTCCAGCCGGGTCTTATGGGCCGATTTCAGAATATCCAGACAATGATTTGCACAAACCCGCGTGAGCCATGCTTCGGCATTGTTGATCTGCGCGATGTCCTGCGCTTGCCATTTCAAAAACGTATCCTGAACGGCATCCTCAGCATCTGCGACGGTTCCGAGCATTCGGTAGGCGAGCCCCATTAACTGGGGCCGCATTTTTTCAAATTGAGATTGAGCTACACGAGACTTGGACATCAGTGATTTGACACGCCAATCCTGTTCCACAAGTTGATCATCGCAACGGCAGCGGTGAGACTGCTGATTTCGGCATCAGAGAAATGTTGTTGCAACTCCTGCCTTAATCCCGTGAGATCCTGATGATCTTCCAGCTTGGTCAAGGCTTCTGTCCATGCAAAGGCGGCTCGTTCCGCGGCGCTGAAGTCATCGACATGCCGCCACACCATCAGTCTCTCCAAGCGTTGCTGAGTTTCCCCGTCCTTGCGCGCTTCCGCTATGTGCATCTTCACACAATAGGCGCAGTTGTTCATTTGCGAAGCACGCAGTTTCACAAGGTGGTGCAGGGTGTTGTCCAACCCTGTCTTGCAGATTTCCGCATGCCCTTCGGCAAAGGTCGACAGAACTTTCGGGATGTTGGCGAAGTGGTCGATGGAAGCTGTTGTGGCCATAGTGGTTTTCAACTCCTGTGTTGAGTGCTTAGGTACTCAATCGACGAGCGAGTCTGTTCAACTGTGACATGGCGCAAGTCCAAAAGTTCAAAACCAAAACCGATACGGTCACCTGCCGTCTTCCAACATCATTGCAGCCCCTTTCTCTGCAATCATGATCGTTGGCGCATTGGTGTTGCCAGATGTGATTGTCGGCATGACGGACGCGTCAATCACACGCAAACCATCTAACCCCTTTAGCCGCAAGCGCTCATCCACAACTGCATGATCATCCATACCCATTCGGCAAGTCCCTACCGGGTGAAAAATTGTGGTGCCAATGTTTCCAGCCGCTGTTGCCAAGTCCTCATCGGACACAAGGTCTGAACCTGGAAGATATTCTTCCGGCTGGTGCATCGACAATGCGGGAGCAGCCAAGATTCTGCGCGCCAAGCGAATGGAATCGGCTGCAACCTTCCGGTCGCCTTCGGTTGAAAGGTAATTGGCCAGAATCTCCGGTTGCTGCGTTTCATCTGTCGATCTGATGTGACAATGCCCCCGGCTTTCGGGGCGCAAATTGCAGACGCTGGCAGTGATGGCCGGGAAATCGTGCAGAGGATCTCCGAACTTGTCCAGTGACAGGGGTTGGACGTGAAACTCAACATTCGCCGTTTCAAAAGACTGATCAGATTTCGCAAAAACTCCCAATTGGCTTGGCGCCATGGACATCGGGCCAGACCTTTTCAGCAGATATTCCAATCCGATCAGCGCTTTGCCAAAAAGGCTTCCCGCCATCTGGTTCAGAGTTTTTGCTCCCGTCACCTTGAAGATCGTGCGCAGTTGCAAGTGATCCTGCAGGTTTTTTCCGATCTGCCGGCTCGCCAGAATGGTCTCCAAACCAACCTGCCCGAGTATTTCAGGATCGCCAATTCCCGACAGTTCCAGAAGTTGCGGTGAGCCGATCGCACCGGCGGCCAGAACAAGTTCTCCATCCACCTCCAGTTTGCAGGCTTCGCCCTTGACCTTCAGCTCCAATCCGGATGCCTTACCCTCGTGCACGAGAATTCGGGACGCCTGCGCCTCAGTCAAGATGGTCAGGTTGGGCCGGTTTTTCGCAGGCTTCAGGAAGGCTTTCGCCGTGCTGACACGCGCGCCTCCGCGCTGGGTGACCTGAAAATAGGAAGAGCCGAAATTGTCGCCACCGTTAAAGTCCTGCACTTTTGGAATGCCGACTTCTACACATGCTTCGCGAAACCGGTCAAGGATGTCCCAGGACAAGCGCTGCTCTTCAACGCGCAATTCCCCACCTTGTGCGTGCAGGTCATTTGACCATGCGTAGTGATCTTCGGATTTCAGGAAATGCGGCAGGACATCACCCCAGCCCCAGCCGGTGAGCCCCATCTGGCGCCACCCGTCGTAATCGCGCGCCTGACCTCGCATGTAAATCATGCCATTGATAGAGGAACATCCACCCAAAACCTTGCCACGGGGATACATCAAGGAACGACCATTAAGGCCGGGGTCGGGAGCGGTGTTGAAGCCCCAATCGGTCCGTGGATTTCCCATGCAGTAAAGATAACCGACAGGAATATGAACCCAGATGTAATTGTCGTCCTTTCCCGCTTCCAGCAACAGCACCTTGTTGTTGGGGTTCTCAGACAGGCGATTGGCCAATACACACCCGGCGGAACCGGCACCAACAATTACATAATCCCAAGATCCAAGATCCCGCATAGGTCCTCTCAATGTCATTTTTGACAGATGGAGACATGCATCACTTGGCTGGTCAAGGTCAGTTCGAGTCAGACAACCACTGGTGGTCTAAACTATGACGGGAGACATTTACGTAGTTATTACGAGTCTTCGATATGGTCGCTTGATCTCAAGAACGAGGGTCAGCAGTGCCGAATTCCGCCAAACACCTTTTTGAAACCATCACCGAAACGCTGTTCGGCACCGCTTGCAGGATTTACACCCCAGCTAGACACTGGATAGGTGCCTCCGTCTTAATGATATTCGTTGCCATGATCGCAGCGGTTGTGACGATTTATCCGTCTTCCAACTGGGATGTATTTGCCTACACTGCCTCAGTGTTGGAAGACGAGGTGGATGACCCGGATGAACTGCACCGCCAAAGCTATGCCTATGTGCGCGAAAATGTGCCAGACGGGCAGTATATAACGCTCACACAGGATCGGGGTTATCGCGTCAGGCAAGCTACGGACCCACATTCATTTTCAACGATGCTAGGGTTTTACCGAATTAAAGTTCTTTACATTGAAACGGCAAAGCTATTTGCCAAAATTACAAATCCGGTGACCGCACTTCGTTGGATATCAATAGGGTCTTCAATTGCTCTTGGCCTACTGCTCTTCACATGGCTTGCCCAAGAAAAGCTGCTGTCTCATGGCCCGATTGTGGTCGCACTGCTTATTTTATCCGGATTTCCTTATTCGGCGGAACTGATTACTCCGGACCTATATGCAGCCCTTTTTATAGTTCTGGGAGGTTATTTGTATCTGAACAAGCAGGATGTTTCCGCTGTGGGAACATTGGTTCTTGCTTTTTTGATCAGACCGGACCACCTCGCATTCATAGGCGTATTCTTTTTTGTTGCTGCTTTATATGGACCAGGAAGGTGGGTCTTAACTGCCTGTTTTGCGATTTGTTTCGGGCTGTATATGTTTTTGACACGAGGCGCCGATCACCCGGGTTGGTGGATCCATATGTGGTTCACACATGTCGAATATGTGCCGACACTTGAGGGATTTAATCCGGACTTTTCCATTCTAGCCTATCTGAAAATGCTCGTTCGTTCGACCGTCCGGTCTCTGATCAACGAAACTTGGCTGGCCCTTTTATTCGTGCAGTTGGTGTTTTTGGTACGGTTCATCGACCTTAGGGCCCTAACCGATCGCACCAAAGTTCTGCTGTACTCTGTGCTCTTGTCGATCCCGGCAAAATATGCCGTGTTTCCACATTTCGAGACCCGCTTTTACCTTCCCTATCTCGTCATCACCGGGATGATTTTGCTGACAGAATGGAACCGGCGTCAGACTAACATCCTTCACAACGATCCAACACGCTCCACACGCGCAGCGTAGCATCCACGGCGGGCAAAATGGACATGCAGGTAGTCGATTTCAGAATTGGCAAACTGGCGCTCGATTTCGCTTTTCAAGTCGGCCCCTTCTACCACTTCAGCATCCATCATGATGCCGGAGGCATTAAAGCCCCGAACGGAAAGCAGGCGTGACGAGACCATCTCGGGAATCGTGTTTTCCGGAGTTGATGCCTCGATCGCATTGCAGCCGACGAAAATCGCATGGCGAGAGCGATAGGGTGTGTGCGCCGTTTGATGTTCGTAGTTCAGCAGAAAAACCGAGTTTCCGGACGGAACATCTTCCAGGCTGACCCGGCATGGATACCCACCATCAGAGACATGTATCTCAACGCACTGATCTTTGAGCGCGTCTTCACTCAAGCCATGCAAATGGGAAAATTGAGACGCGGGAAGGGGAATGAATTGAAATGACATGCCTGATCTCCTTGATTGCCGAGATCAGGCCTATCAATCCGTTTTGTGCTCGGACACCCGTTTTGCGAGTGGCTGCTTATCCTGCCATTTCAGCTTCGCGCACCGCCATTTCGATTTCGTCGACAAGCGCCGGATCCAGTGCGAGGCGAGCCGCGAGCATTTGCAGATAGGCCTTTTCAGCTGGATGATCCGGATTGATGGCAAGCCGGGAAGCTGCATAGATTTCAGCCGCCGTTTCCGGGCAAGTTGCGCTGGCCACGACCTTGTCGAGGTCAAGCGGTGACCGCAGCTCGTCCATCAAAAAGGCTTTCGCCTCGCTGTCTAGACCTGCCTCATCGATCTTGTCGAAAATGCGGGCCTGTTCTTCTGCGTCAATATGGCCATCTGCCTTGGCAGCAGAGATCATCGCCGTCAGAAGGTTGATCGCAAACTGGTTTTCGCCACCCGGCTGCCGGGCCGGGTCAAAGGCTGTGTCGCGCGGGGCTTCAATCGGGATCGGCTGGTCTGACGGGTAGGACGGACGTGGCTGGCCCTGCTGGTTGGCCTGATATCCCTTGTAAGCCTTGTAGGCGAGGCCCGCCACCAATGCCATGCCCCCATAAGTGACCGCCTTTGAGCCAAGCTTACGGCCTGTCTTCGTGCCAAGCATCAAGCCTGCCAAACTGCCCAGAGCGAGACCACCGCCTTGCGATGACAAGAAGTCTTTTCCTTGAGAGACGAGATCCGCGGACCCACCACGCTGGTCCCGGTTGGTGTATTGACCTGAGCCTTGGCCACCTGCCTGACTTCCCAAAAACTGATCCAGCAAGGACTTTGCATCAAACATCGACAGCCGCTCCCATTTGCCCTGATTAAAGGGCGTTCGGTTTAAATCCAAATTACAGATGGGGGATGTTTGTGCCCTCTGCAAGCTTTCTCGGAAATCCCTACAGGGTCAAAGGCAAGAAATTATCATCCTTGAGCGTGTCCATTGCGATGGAAGACCGGACATTTTGCACCGCCTCTTGTGGCAGAAGGTCATCATTGATGATTTGGGACAAGGCCTTGAGGTCCGGCACCACGATCTTCAAGAGATAATCCACATCGCCGGTCAAGGTGTGGGCTTCCTGCACTTCGGGCATCGCTGTCACCATGTTGCGGAATTTTCGGGCATTTTCACGGCTGTGCGCACCAAGCGTCACACCGACAAACGCTGTCACACTCAAGCCCAGCGCTTCAGGCTCTAGGGCTGCCCGATAGCGACGAATGACGCCGTCCTGCTCCAACCGCTGACGCCTGCGCGAGATCTGGCTCGCAGACAATCCAATCCGATCCGCAATCTCCTGATTGGTCAGCGCGGCGTTTTCCTGCAGGACGCCCAGGATTTTCATATCAAAGCCATCAAGCGCAATCATTGTGCATCAAACATCTATTTAGAATTTATTTCTTGCGTCAGTATACGTGAAAACCCATGGTTTGCACACACTGTGCGCGGAAATAGTTTCATTCTTGACCAAATTGTATTTGGGAGAAAATTATGGGTCCGTTTCCGCACGATGCGCCCCCGGCGCAAATCTCCGATGAAAACCCGGCTGGTACCGACGGCTTCGAGTTTGTCGAGTTCTCCCACCCGGAACCGGAAAAGCTGGACACATTGTTCCGTAAAATGGGCTTTGTTCCGGTTGCCAAGCACAAGACCAAAGACGTCACTCTCTATCGTCAGGGCGATGTGACCTATGTTCTGAATGCAGAACCCAGTTCCTTTGGCATGCAGTTTGTCGACCAACACGGCCCATGTGCGCCATCCATGGCGTGGCGTGTTGTTGATGCAAAGCATGCTTTCGAGCATGCCGTTGCCAAGGGAGCAACGCCCTATGAAGGCACTGACAAGACGCTGGACGTACCAGCCATTGTCGGCATCGGCGGATCAGTGCTCTATTTCATCGACACCTATGGCGACAAGGGCTCTGCCTATGACGCTGAGTTTGACTGGCTGGAAGCGGTAAACCCGCAGCCGGAAGGCGTTGGCTTCTATTACCTCGACCACCTGACACACAATGTCTATCGCGGCAACATGGACAAGTGGTGGGACTTTTACCGCGACCTGTTCGGTTTTTCGCAAATCCACTTCTTCGATATTGATGGCCGTATCACGGGGCTGGTCAGCCGAGCGATTACGTCGCCCTGTGGCAAAATCCGCATTCCGCTGAACGAATCCAAGGATGACACCAGCCAGATCGAGGAATACCTCAAGAAATACAAGGGCGAAGGCATCCAGCACATCGCCGTAGGTTGTGACAACATCTATGACTGCACGGACAAACTGGCAGAAAACGAGCTCAAGTTCATGCCGGGGCCGCCGGACACGTATTACGAGATGTCCAAGGACCGCGTTCAAGGCCACGACGAGCCGCTCGACCGGATGAAGAAGCACGGCATTCTGATTGACGGGGAAGGGGTCGTGAATGGCGGAATGACCAAGATCCTGCTGCAGATCTTCTCCAAGACAGTCATTGGGCCAATCTTCTTTGAATTCATCCAGCGCAAAGGCGACGAGGGCTTTGGTGAAGGCAACTTCCGCGCCCTGTTTGAATCCATCGAAGAAGATCAGATCCGGCGCGGTGTGATTTCCACTGAAGCTGCCGAATAAGAGCAGTCCGGGACACCTTCAAAGCCTCGCAACATGGTGGGTGTTGCGGGGCTTTTCTTTTTTGTTTTTCGCTCATCTTGACGATTAAGCGTCCCGCTTTCGCTCTCCGGTGATCAAGATCAGCGACGCAACGGTTGCCACCATGACGGCATAGACGACAAGGCCATGCAGGACGAAGTTTGGGATGGTCCAAAGCAGAAGCGTGTCATTGCCACCGGCGGTAAAAATTGCGCCCAGTCCCATCAAAATACCGCCAACAAAACACAAGAGTGCGCGTTTAAGACGCGGCCAGCGCGGGGTGAACTTGGAATTCAGGATTGCACTGATGGTTGCGCCGGAAAACAGGGCCAGAATTGCCAACTCAATTTGTAGACCATTTGATAATCCCTGACCGGCCAGCATCCGCCCGATCCACGCCTCATAACTCCACCCGGGATTAAGTGCGAAGGTCAAAACGGCCGCGATCCCCATGATGCAAAGCGCCAAAATTGCTGGCTCCCGTTTGCGAGCAAAACGCACCACGCCATAAACCGCACCGAACGTTCCGATAAGGGCGGACACCCAGAAAAAGGTGCCTTCCGCCATAAGGACGCCGATCGGAAACTCCAACACTTCTGAAGGGTCTGGTTGCCACTGGTTTACGGTGTGGCGTGCCGCGATCAGACCCAGAAACGTTGTAAGAAAAGACGGGTCACCCGAAGTCAGACGCCCGACGCTGCCAATGAAGCAGCCATCATTCAGGTATGCGCCCACACCCATGACGATTGCGGCCGCCACAAGCACAAGGCCAATTGGCAAAATATGAGCATTCGGCACGTCCGCGCCCAGACCGAAACGCAGAAACAAAAGACATGCCGTGGCCGTGCACACCGCAACCCAGATGCCGATAAGCCAATCCGGTTTGCCGCGCCGGACCAGACGCCGAGTTGCTGCAACGGTACATGTACTGGCGCGCGAGAGCGAAAACCCGAACACAAAGGCCGTCAGGAGTATTAAATAGTCAAACATGCGCGTTACTTAAGCCAAATCTAGGCGTTGTTGCTAGCGACTTGGCGGAGAAATTCGCCGCTTGACCTCATGCTCGTTAGGGTCAGGACCCTAGCTTCCAGCCGTTACCTTTGCTTCCAGCACATCCCAAACCTTGGCCGCAACATCCGGTCCGCCGAGGTTCTGGATTGCGCGGATGCCTGTTGGCGCGGTGACATTGATTTCCGTCAACATGCCGTCAATCACATCGATTCCGACGAGGACCAAGCCCTTTTCCCGCAAGGACGGGCCAAGGCGCACGCAAATTTCCAGTTCCCTATCAGTCAGATCACTATCGGTCGGAGAGCCACCGCGCACCATGTTGGAGCGCAGGTCGCCTTCAGCTGGAACCCGGTTCACAGCCCCCGCGAACTCGCCATCGACCAGAAGGATACGTTTGTCGCCATGCTTCACATTTGGCAGGAATTGTTGGATGACCCATGGCTCGCGAAAGGTTGCGGCGAAGAAGTCATAAAGAGAGCCGTAGTTCAGATCGTCTCTGGTCACCCGGAAGACGGCAGCTCCGCCATGCCCGAACAGCGGCTTCATGACAATATCGCCATATTCGGCGCGGAATAGGTCAATCTCGTCCCGATCCCGGGTGATGAGTGTCGGCGGCATCAAGTCCGGAAACTCTGTCACAAACAGCTTTTCCGGTGCGTTGCGCACCTCTGTCGGGTTGTTCACGACCAGTGTGTTCGGGTGGATCTTCTCCAGAATATGCGTCGCGGCGATGTAGGACAGGTCGAACGGTGGGTCCTGACGCATCAAGACCACATCAACATCCAACATGTTCAGGCGCTGTTTTTCACCTAAAGTGAAATGATTGCCTTTTTCATCGCGCACTTCCACCGGATCAAGAGCGCAAAACACATCATCGCCGATCATCGCCAGACGGTCAGGCGTGTAGTGATAAAGCTCGTGCCCACGGGCCTGCGCTTCCAGCATCAACGCAAAGGCGCTGTCACCGGCGATATTAATTGAAGAAATATGGTCCATCTGGACCGCGATCTTGAGGGCCATTCAGCGTCTCCGGGCGGGCGCGGAAGGCCCGCGCAAAGGAATGTCTTGCTCCAGATATGCTAAGTGGACTGCAGTTTGTCCAGTGGGCACAACGTGTTGATTTCAGTCCGCTGCCTGAAAGGCATTTGCAATTCGCTCCGGCCAGCGCCAAGGGCGAACGATCACAACATCAAACCGCAGGCTGTAGAACCCGGCCTTGGGATGCTCTGCCACGAAAATCCGGGCTGCCCGGATGATCCGTCGCTGGTTTGAAGGCGAAACGGCCTCCATGGCAGCACGGCGTGTTTTGCGTGCCTTTACCTCGACAAAAGCGACCGTCTTGCCCTTTTTGGCGATCAGGTCGATTTCGCCAGCCTTGGTTTTGTAGCGGTGTTTCAAGATCCGCCAACCGGTAAGGCGCAGCGCCCAGGCAGCACGGCTTTCGGCAGATAGGCCCAAACCATACGCCTTTTTGCGCCTTTGGGTTTCGCCCATCTTAACCCTTACCGTCTTTGAGAGACAACGCCCGCTTGTAAAGCTCTCCGCGATCAAGGCCCGTTGCCTTGGCAACCTTTTTGGCCGCGGCGCTGACTGGCATGTCCGACAAGGCTTCCAAAAGCAGCGCATCGGCATCTGCTGCTTCTGCTTCCGGTTTTTCTTCAGGTGGGCCAATGAGAATGACGATTTCGCCCTTCACGGTCGTACCCTCATACCGGTTTGCCACCTCTGCCAGTGTCCCTCGCTCAAATGTTTCAAAGCGTTTGGTCAGTTCGCGGGCAACGACTGCCTCTCGGTCCGGACCCAAAACCTCAGCCATTGTGCTCAAGGTTGCCGCCAGCCGGTGCGGGGACTCAAAGAAAATCAGGGTTGACTTGATTGCCGCCAACTCGTTGAGCCGCGTTGTCTTGGGGCCGCCTTTTTGCGGCAAAAAGCCTGCAAAAACTACTGTGTCACTCGGGAGGCCTGACGCCACCAACCCCGCCATGGGAGCAGATGCGCCGGGGATCGGGATGACATTGTAGCCTTCCTCAAGCACGGACCGCACCAAACGATAGCCGGGGTCCGACACGAGTGGTGTACCAGCATCACTGACCAACGCGACAGCCTCGCCCCGTTCCAGTGTTTCCAGCAATTTCGGTCGTTGCTTTTCGGCGTTATGCTCATGATAGGCAAGCAACTGTGCCTTTAAACCAAATTTATGGGTGAGGGTGGCGGTGACTCGTGTGTCCTCGCAGGCAATGATGGATGCGGCGGCCAGCGTTTCCAGCGCCCTGACCGTGATATCTCCCAGATTGCCAATTGGCGTGGAGACAATATAAAGCGCGGGCTCAAGACGCGGGGCCTCATATGCATGCGCAGACAGATGATAGCGGCGTTCCACGGAAATCTTGTCAGTCTTGTCCATGGTGCGCTCCTGCTGCAATCCGGTTTAGTACGTCGCAAAAATGCCCGTTTTGGGCGGTTGTTTTCAGCGCTACCGGGCCTTTTATCGTTATTCAAGTGTAAATCCGGCGCGGAATGGGGTCTTGCCCTTGATCTCGGAGTAGATCTGGACACACCCTTCACGAAACCGTAAGTGTCTCGTGAAGTTTTACAAGGAGGCTGGGGTGCAGCGTATTCATCTGAGCAAGAAATCCACACACTGGTTCCGCGCGACATGTGTTGGCGCAGCAGCATTGATGTTGGCTGCCTGTCAGGGATCCTCGCTTGGCTCACTCCCTGGAACTTCCATTTCCGGTGACCAACCGCCGCAAACATCCGGTGACGTGATTGGCACTGGCTCTGTCCGTGTCGGCCTTCTCCTACCTCTGAGTGGCAACAGCGGTTCGCAGTCAATCGGGACAGTTTTTCGCAATTCGGCGGAACTTGCCCTTTCCAGCTTTCCCAACGCTGATGTCCAGCTTCTGGTGAAGGATACAGGCGGGACAGTTGAAGGTGGACGCAGCGCAGCTCAGTCGGCTATTGCCGAAGGTGCTGAGTTTATCCTCGGGCCCATTTTCTCTCCTGCCGTTTCAGGAGCTGCGACGGTTGCTCGTTCATCCGGCGTTCCCGTTGTTGCGTTTTCAACCGACACTTCCGTCGCCTCCAGCGGTGTTTACCTGTTGAGCTTCCTGCCAGCGGGAGATGTAAAACGTATTATCGGCTATGCTGCGAGCCAGCAAAAACGCTCTTTTGCAGCGCTAATACCTGACAACACATACGGTGCAGTTGTCGAAGCTTCCTTCCGGCAGGAAGTTGGCCGTGCGGGAGGTCGAATTGTCTCCATTCAGCGGTACAAGACAACTGGCGGGGATACGGCAGACCTGACCGCCAAAGCGCAGTCTCTTGCAGCAAGCGCCGGTCAGATTGATGCTTTATTTGTTCCAGCTGGCGGCGGGGTGCCGTCACTGGTGGTCCAGACTTTGACCGCCGCCGGGGCGAATTTCGGCAACATCAAGATCCTCGGCAGCGGCCAATGGGATACACAGCAAATGAAATCCAATCCGGTTCTGGCCGGAAGCTGGTATCCGGGACCGGAAAACAGCGGTTTTCAGACATTTGCCGGGCGATACAAGTCCACCTACAATTCGGTTCCACCGCGCAATGCGACGCTCGCCTATGACGGTGTGACATTAGCCGCAGGGCTCGTACGCTCTGCCGGGCAGCAGCGCTTTTCGCGCAGTGTTCTGACAAACCGCGACGGCTTTATCGGCATTGACGGGCTTTTCCGCTTCCTGAGCAATGGCCAGAATGAGCGCGGTCTCGCTGTTTATCAGATGACAGGGTCGAGCAGTCAGGTTGTATCGCCAGCGCCTCGCGACTTCCGCTCAGCACGCTGATAGAATAGAGCTATCTGTGAAACCTTGGGAAAGCATATCGTGCTGAACGGCAAACGGATTGTCCTGATTATCAGCGGTGGGATTGCCGCCTATAAGTCACTTGACCTTATCCGACGCCTTCGTGAGCGCGGTGCGCGGGTAATCCCGGTCATGACGAAGGGCGCACAGCAGTTCATCACGCCTTTGGCTGTTGGTGCCCTTTCTACTGAAAAAGTCTTCACTGAGTTGTTCGACCGGGAGGCCGAACAGGATGTGGGTCATATCCGGCTTGCACGAGACAATGATCTCATTCTGATTGCGCCAGCCACAGCTGATTTGATGGCCAAGATGGCGCATGGAATTGCCGATGATCTGGCAACAGCTGTGCTGCTGGCGACCGACAAGCCGGTGCTGGTTGCCCCAGCCATGAACCCCAAAATGTGGGACAATGCAGCCACCCAGCGCAATATTGCCCAACTTCAAGCCGATGGAATCCACTTCGTTGGGCCTGAACGGGGTGAAATGGCGGAAAGCGGCGAGGCTGGCCTTGGTCGCATGTCAGAACCGCTCAACATCGTTGCTGCCGTTGAAAACTTCATTTCACGTGAAACTGATTTTTCCTCAGCGGAAGAACAAAAGGCAAGTTTGACGGGCCGGCGGGTGGTCATTACATCCGGTCCGACACATGAACCGATTGACCCTGTGCGCTATATCGCCAACCGGTCCTCCGGCAAACAGGGGCATGCCATAGCAGCAGCTGCGGCACGGGCAGGGGCGACCGTAGCGCTCATCTCCGGTCCTGTGAACCTGCCGGACCCGGAAGGGGTTCAGACAGTGCATGTGGAGTCAGCCAGCGAAATGCTTCAGGCTGTCAAGGACGCCCTCCCGGCGGATGTCGCGATCATGGCAGCAGCCGTGGCCGATTGGCGGATCGCCTCAGAATCTGATCAAAAAATCAAGAAAGACGCGACCGGCGCGCCTCCAGCGCTGTCCCTGACCGAAAACCCGGACATTTTGGCGACAATTGGTCATCACGATACGCTCCGACCTTTGTTGCTGGTCGGGTTTGCGGCAGAAACGCAAAACCTTGAGGCCAATGCGCGCTCGAAACTCCAGCGTAAACGCGCCGACTGGATTGTTGCCAACGATGTAAGCCCGGAAACCGGCATCATGGGCGGCGACCACAATATGGTTCGCATTGTCAGCAAAACAGGTATCGAGGACTGGCCGCACATGGGCAAATCCGAGGTGGCTGAACGCCTCGTGACCCGGATAGCGGATTTTCTTTCCAAGCCGACACCATGAAAAAAGGCGGCCCGGAGCCGCCTTGTTCCAGATTACTTGTGATCCCGATCAGTAACCAACATTGATCAGCTGGACCCTGCGATTTACTTCTGCATCCGGGTTTTCCGGATCACGAAGTTGTTCTTCTCCGAGGCCAACAGCCTCAAGACGGTCGGCAGGAACCCGGAAGGTCGTGATCAAAGCTTCACGAATGGCGTCTGCGCGCCGCTGAGACAGCTTGATGTTGTACTCGCGATCACCCTTTGCATCGGTGTGACCAACAACAAAGAACTTGGCACCCCAGAGATACGGTGTGTGAAGTGCGTCTGCGATTACCCCAACGGTTTCATAGGACTCTGGCCGAATGCGGTCTGAATCGAAATCGAAGGTGATCTCGACATTGAACTGACGCAGCTGGTTCAGCTTCAGGGCCAGCGGCAGAACTTCCGCAGCATTGTCACCCGGATATTTTTTGATGTTGTCGAATGCGGCCTTGCGCAGTTCATCAGCACTCACCTCCACCTTGGCTTGTGCGCCTTGAAGGGAATTGATGATTTCGTTCCGCGACAACTTTGTTTGTGCCAATGCGCCCGTCGCACTTACAGCTGCAACAGCGACCGCGCCAACGAAAAGTGAAGTGAATTTCATGGGAAACTCCAAATCAGAGACTCAAATCGGGATTAGCGGTAGCCAGCGAGATTAATCGCTTCGTTGCACTTGTTCCCGACAACGCGCTCAGCCTTCAAAAGACATTTCAGGATGTGGCCAGAACCCGGCTCCATGCCTTGGCAATACTGCTGCGACGCACGCTCACAAATTTTTGGCACCGCAGCCTGTGCGGCCAGGCGCGCTTCAATCAATGTCGCCACGCGCGCACGATCTGCATTGCATTGCGCGGACACTTTTGAGCTGTTTTGTTCCAAACATTGTCCGATCTCGTTGTTGCCGAGATTGGCCTTCTTACAGTACTTGTCTATGTCCTTGCCGCAACTTTGGCTCAAAATCTTGATAGCATCAGCAAAACCGACAGTTTGTGCATGCGCGGCTGGCACAAGACCAAGCCATGCAACGGCTGTCAGGAGACACATAAAACGGATCATTTCGGATTAACCCCCGTGGTTACCTTGGCAATACGATGGCACCTTTTCAGGTTGCGTGTGTTCCCGCAAGGAGATTCGCCGGGAAATTGCAAGTAACCTGAATTTTTCTCTGCCCCCCAACCATCGCAAAAGCCTTGAAATCTTTTTGGAAAATCAATGAGGCCTGAATGTCCCTGAAACTGGAAATCTGCCGTCTCCCTCACGCGGAGGGATTGCCGCTGCCCGAGTATCAAAGCCTTGCGGCAGCCGGGTTTGATCTTGTCGCAGCGGTGACGGACCCGCTCACCTTGCTGCCCGGAGCTCGAGCACTTGTGCCGACCGGGCTGACGATGGCTTTGCCGGATGGCCATGAAGGTCAGGTTCGTCCCCGCTCCGGTCTCGCTGCCAAAAACGGGGTCACCGTGCTCAATACGCCCGGCACGGTCGACGCTGACTATCGCGGTGAAGTGAAGGTCATATTGATCAATCTTGGCGAAAATCCGTTCGTCATTGAACGCGGCATGCGTATCGCGCAAATGGTGATTGCACCTGTAGTTCAAATGGCGCCTGTTGAGGTAGAGAGCCTGTCGGAAACAGAACGTGGCAGCGGGGGCTTTGGCTCAACGGGTGTTGAATGAGCATCGATAACCTCATGTCCAAGACCCCAACAAACCCGGAACTTGTCATCTTCGATTGTGACGGCGTTTTGGTGGATACCGAGCGCCTTACCAATCGAACATTGGCTGCGATGATCACAGACCTCGGCTACCCGATGAGCGGACCGGAAAGCCAGCAGCGTTTCATGGGTCGGACGATTGAAAACGTTCAGGCCATGGTGGAAGAGCTTACCGGCAAACACTTGCCGCCAGATTGGCCGGACCAGGTCCGCGCGCGAGACCTTGAGGTTTTCCGTCGAGGCGTAGACCCGATAAACGGCATTTTCGACGTATTGGATTTTCTGAATGGTAAGGACATTCCATATTGTGTTGCCTCATCCGGGAAACACGCGAAAATGGACATCACATTGGGCTCATCAGGCCTGATGCCAAGCGTAAAGGGGCGCACATTTTCTGCGCAAGACTGTGAAAACGGCAAACCGCATCCCGACGTGTTCCTGCTTGCAGCGAAAACCATGGGTTTTGCGCCGGAGACTTGCGTTGTCATTGAAGACAGTTTGCCGGGCGTTCAAGCCGGGCTGGCTGCTGGCATGACGGTTTTTGCCTATGTGGAAGACCCGGCCTGCGACAGGGCGGCGATGAAGGCGGCTGGCGCAACGCTGTTTGAAGACATGAACCAGCTTCCCGATCTTCTCTTTTCTGCATGACGCACAATTGTTGGAAAACAATTTCCGCGCTGTGCGTTGCAGAACAAAAACTACCTCTTAAAACAGCACCAAATCCCTACTACGTTGGTGGCTGATAAAAACACCAGTTAGCATTCTTTTCCGGGAGCAAGACATGAGCAGTGAAACGCGCGGACGCGGCAAGATTTATTCCTCGATCACTGACACCATCGGTGATACCCCGCTCGTGCAGTTGGACAAGCTGGCAAAAGCCCATGGGGTGAAAGCCAACTTGTTGGGCAAGCTGGAGTTTTTCAACCCAATTGCCAGCGTGAAGGACCGCATTGGCGTTGCCATGATCGAGGCGCTGGAGAAAGACGGCAAAATCGACGCGGGCAAGTCTGTCCTTGTTGAACCAACATCCGGCAATACCGGAATTGCGCTTGCCTTTGCGGCGGCTGCAAAAGGCTACCGTCTTATTCTGGTGATGCCGGAAACCATGTCCGTCGAACGCCGCAAGATGTTCAAGATCCTCGGCGCAGAACTTGAACTAACCGAAGGCCCGAAGGGCATGAAAGGTGCCATCGCCCGTGCCGAAGAGCTGGCTGGCGAGATCGAAAACGCTATCATTCCGCAACAATTTCAGAACCCGGCAAACCCGGAAATCCATCGCAACACAACTGCAGAAGAGATTTGGAACGACACCAACGGTGATGTGGATGTGTTCGTCTCAGGTATTGGCACTGGCGGCACGATTACGGGTGTGTCTCAAGTGCTGAAGGAGCGCAAGCCAAGCCTTCACGTTGTTGCCGTTGAACCTGAAGACAGCCCAATCCTGTCCGGCGGCGAACCAGGTCCGCACAAAATCCAGGGCATCGGCGCAGGGTTTGTTCCAAGCGTTCTGGACACCAGCGTTTATAATGAAGTCCAGACAATCTCCAACGATGATGCCTTTGCAACGGCCCGTGAAGTGGCCCGTACCGAAGGCGTTCCAGTCGGCATTTCCTCCGGTGCAGCGCTCACGGCTGCCATTCGCGTCGGCCAGCGAGACGACATGGAGGGCAAGACCATTGTTGTGATCATTCCGTCCTTCGCCGAGCGTTATCTCTCTACCGCGCTGTTCGAAGGCCTTTAAGAAACGCGTTTGATCATCGTTGTTGCAAACTTGAACCCGAAGAGGCCGGCCAATGGGCCGGTCTCGACAGTTCCGGTCCCCACAAAGCCGTGGCGCTCGTAAAGAGATTTCGCACGCGGATTTGTGTCGATCACATCCAGTCGCATTTTTTTGAGGCCCCGGCTTTGAGCTTCGCTGCAAACCGCATCCAGAAGCGCGCTTCCGACCCCTTGTCCCCGGGCTTCTTCGGACACAAAAATCCCGTCCATCAAAAGCGTTTCTGCTTCGAGGTCTCTCTCCAGCGTTTCAAGAAGCAGCCCACGCCATAGCGCTCCGAAACAGCCATAGACCTTCGCCAGTTCTTTCAAGCCACCGCCCGCCAAAGCCCCTCCAGCTGTCTTGTAACCAGCCATGCCGAGCAGCTTTCCATCGGCTGTTACCGCGCTCAGCGCGAAATCTGGGTTTAGAACACCCTCAAAGAAGGCCAGAGCTTTCTCATCCGGCCCCATCACTTTGCCAAGCTTGCCAGAAAACGCCTGCCAGAAGAGCAGAGCTACGCGCTCGCGGTGTTCTTCTGAGAACCCGCGCCGGATTTCAAAGCCAGTCATGTTTGAAGGCTTATCTGACGACTACAGCGGTGCCAGTTGCGCTCACCATCAGCATAGAGCCTTGTCCGACGGTTTCGTAGTCCAGATCAACACCGACAACGGCGTTGCAGCCCATTTGTTGCGCCCGGGCGATCATCTCATCTGTTGCGATCTGACGCGCCCTGGCCAGCTCTTCTTCATAGGCGCCCGAACGACCACCTACGATGTCACGAATGCCGGCAAAAAGGTCCTTGAAGATATTCGCTCCGAGGATCGCCTCGCCGGTTACAATGCCCTTGTATTCGACGATATCCCGCCCTTGTAGGGTCGGAGTGGTTGTGACGATCATCAGCGGTCTCCTTCAAGAATTTCCCGAAAATCAGGATACAAGGTGGACATAAGAACCCTGCGTTGTAACCACAAGGTGTCATCGGTGATGCAATATGCGCCCAATGGTGTTCATCAGGATTTGGGCCGCCAACGTGCTCGTGGACCCGGTCGGATCGTAGTCCGGCGCAACCTCTACCAAGTCCAGCCCAACAATCGTCCCGCGTTTGGCGAGACCGTCGATCAGCTCCAACACCTCATAATAAAGAAACCCGCCGTGGCTTGGCGTTCCGGTTCCCGGAGCAATTGAGGGGTCAAAAGCGTCGATATCGATGGTCAGATAATAGCGCTTTCCTTTCGGAATGCGCGCCAACATGCCTTCGATGCCCAATTTGCGGACATGACGCACGGACTGAATATCTGAGCCCATACGCCGTGCATCCTCATAGCCTTCTCGGGCGGTGGAAGAGACATTACGAATGCCAATCTGGCTTAAGCCGGTCACATACGGTTTTTCCGCTGCCCGGCGCATGGGATTGCCATGACCATATCGCACTCCGTGGCGTTCATCGACGAAATCGAGATGCGCATCAATTTGCACCACATGGACTGGCTCTTCGCCGTCAAATGCATTTATGCAGGGGATATTGACGGAATGATCCCCGCCCAACACCACAGGCAAAGCACCTGCGGCGAGGATTTTTCGAACACCTGCCTCAATATTGGCGTGGCTCTGGATCGTGTCAGTGTGGATGATATCAGCATCACCTATGTCGACGATCCGTGTGGTCTCTGCAGGAAGATAAGTGATGTCATCTTCGAAGTCGTAAGCTCCAGCGTGGCCGAAGGAAAACAGCGTGGACGCTTCTCGGATTGCCCGTGGTCCCATCCGCGCACCCGACCGCCACTGGGTACCAAAATCAAACGGAGCGCCAAGAACAGCCACATCCGCTTCTATGGCATCCCAATCCGGTTGATAGGGAAACTTCCCGAATGTGCAGATGCCGACAAAGGGCAGATTTAATCTGCCGCTCTCATACCCGTGCGCCATAAAAAAGGCCCTCCCAAACCATGTTCGAGAGAGCCTAGATCATTTCAGTGCCACATGTCAGCGGACGTCGAGGAAACCGACAATCTTGCGCACATCCTTCAACACTGGCTCGGCGATGGCCGAGGCCTGTTCTGCACCATCTTTCAAGACCGCATCAATTTCCGACGTGTCTTCAGTCAGGCGGCGCATTTCATTGGTCATGGGCGACAGCTTTTCAACGGCCAGATCCGACAAAGCCGGCTTGAAGGCCGAGAACTGCTGACCGCCAAAGTCCTTCAGGACTGCTTCCTTTGTAGACCCGGCAAGCGCGGCATAGATGCCAACCAGATTGTCAGCTTCCGGACGATCCTTCAAACCATCAACCTCGCTTGGCAGGGCATCCGGGTCGGTCTTGGCCTTGCGGATTTTCTTGGCAATCGCATCCGCATCGTCTTTCAAGTTGATCCGGGAAAGGTCTGACGGATCAGACTTTGACATCTTCTTGGTGCCGTCGCGCAACGACATGATGCGGGTCGCAGGGCCTGCAATCATCGGTTCTGTCAGTGGGAAATAGAGGTTTTCCGGCAATTCTGGAGATGGTGTCGGGTTCGGGACGCCAATCCCAAGTTCCGTGATTCGCTCTGCAAAATCATTGTTGAACTTGGCCGCAATGTCGCGGGTCAGCTCGAGATGCTGCTTCTGGTCATCACCAACGGGTACGTGGGTTGCCCGATAGGCCAGAATGTCTGCCGCCATCAGGTTCGGATAGGCGAACAGGCCAACAGAGGCGTTTTCCTTGTTCTTGCCTGCCTTTTCCTTGAATTGCGTCATGCGGTTCAGCCAGCCCATGCGCGCAACGCAGTTGAAAATCCAGGCCAGTTCAGTGTGCTCGCGCACCTGACTCTGGTTGAAGATGATTGACTTTTTCGGGTCAATCCCGGCAGCCATATAGGCAGCGGTTACTTCGCGTGTTGCGTCCGTCAACTCTTGCGGGTTTGGAAAGCTTGCCGTGATGGCGTGGGAATCCACGACACAGAAGATGGTCGGCATTTGATCCTGAAGCGGCACCCAGCGCGAAACCGCGCCAAGATAGTTGCCGAGATGGAGGTTGCCGGTCGGTTGAACGCCGGAGAAAACGCGAGGCTGAAACTCAGTCATGGACAGATCCATTGTTTGACAGGGCCGGTTGGAAGGGCCTGCTGGTTTGGTTTTGCGCGATGGTCATAGGCAGCCCGTCGGCGCATTGCAAGACAGATTGATCCCGGAAGGGTCAAGTCGCCGATTTTCGGCGGCGGAACGACTTTGCATGGGTAATCAGGTCACTGCCACCAGTTAGCTGCGCGACAATCGCAAATGTGAGCATGCCAACACCGACCAAAACGCCCAACGCGGCAGCTCGGACAATAAACCAGCCATCAGACAGGTATTCCGCCAACCCGAGAGAGGCAAGATGAACTGCGCCGCCCATGACAAGGCTGGCAACGAGGATCAGGACAATCTTGCGCAAGACCTTAAAGTCGGGCGCGAAATGGCCACGCCGCCACAAGACCACCACCAAGAGCGCCGTGTTGATCCATCCGGCAATGGTGGTCGCCATGGCGATGCCAACATGATGAAAAAACGGAAAGAGTACGATCGACAAGGCGACATTCAGGATCATGCCAACCGCTGCGAATTTCATCGGTGTCTTGGTATCTTCCCGCGCGAAATATCCCGGAGAAAACACCTTGTTTAGGACAAAGGCAGGCAAGCCAAAGGCAAAAGCGGCAAGTGCCGCCGCCGTACCCTCAACTGCGAGCTGATCAAACTTGCCGCGCTCAAATAGCACAGACACGATCTCGTGCGGAACAACGGCAAGCGCGACAGCAGCTGGCAGGGTTAGAACAAGCGAAAACTCCAGTGCGTTGTTCAAACTGCGCTGATACTCAGTTTCCTGACCAGAGCGTAAGAGGCGGGTCAGGCTTGGCAAAAGCACAACCCCAATGGCAATTCCGATGACGCCCAGAGGAAGCTGGTAAAGCCGATCAGCATAGTAGAGCAGGGAATTGGCTCCATCTTGCAGGGATGCAATGATTTGCCCAACTGCGACATTGATCTGGGTAACACCGCCCGCGATCACACCCGGAATGCCCAGCGCCAAAAGGCGTTTTGCCGATTTTGTGTAGCACGGTCTGAATAAGGGAATGGAAAAGCCAAGCCGTTTTAGATCAATGAGCACCACGGAGAGCTGAACGATACCGCCAAATGTGACCCCAAGGGTCAGTACGATCCCCAAGGTCATGTTGTCCTCAACACCGAGCAACAGCACACCGCCCAGAACGCAGCTCATCACAACATTGAGCATGACCGGTGCAAAGGCTGCCGCTGCAAACCGTTGATAAGTGTTCAGGATCCCGCCAATGAAGGCCAGCATCGACATGAATATGAGATAGGGAAACGCAATCCGTGCCATGAGCACGGTCAGATCAAACTTTTCCGGGTCAGCAACAAAACCTGGTGCCAGTGCCCAGACAACAAATGGCATGAAAATCTGCGCCAAAGCGGTGAGAATCAACAGGCAAAACAGGAGCGCAGCCCCAATTTCACCAGCGAACTTTCGTGCACCCTCATCGCCTTGCTCTTCAACGGTGCGGCCAAACAGAGGCACAAAGGCTGAGTTAAAAGCCCCTTCTGCAAAGAGGCGGCGAAAGAGATTGGGCAAGCGGAAGGCGACAACAAAGGCATCTGCCACCGGGCCGACGCCGACCGCCGCCGCAAGCAGCAGATCCCGGACAAAGCCCAGAACACGGCTGGCCAGTGTCGCGCCACCAACCGTTGCAAAGTTCTTTAAAAGGCTCATTTTCCGAGCGGCTCCCGCGTCAATTCAAGTCAGCCCGCCCCGTTACCGCGTGTTCTTACGGGTGACTGGAGCCGATCCGCTCATATCCACATTTCCGCCAACAGCTGCTTCCAGCCGTTCGCGAATGATTTCCTGACGGCCAATATTGGCGATCTTCTGACCGGTCAAATCGGTGACATAGAAAACGTCCACCACCTTTTCACCAAACGTGGTGATGTGGGCTGAGCCGATATTCAGATTGAGCGTTGAAATCGCACGGGTCAGATCAAACAACAAGCCCGGACGATCCAGACCAGTGATTTCCACCACCGTGTAATCATCCGAAATCGAATTGTTCACGAGCACTTCGGCCATCACCTTGAACGCCTTGACCCGCGATTTCATGGAGGCTTTGCCGTTCTGATTGCCCACGAGCCGTGTCTTGCCTTTCAGCGCCTTGGAAATCAAATCGGTAATGCGCTTACCTCGGCGGCGTTCATCTTCATCTTTTGGCAGCTCCCGGCTGATGAAGATTGTATCGAGGGCGAACCCGTCCGTCGTCGTATCGATCTGTGCATCCACGATATTGGCTCCGGTCGCAAAACAAGCGCCCGCCACAATAGACAGCAATTTGGGGTGATCAGGTGCCAGAACCGTGATCTCGGTCACCCCTTCAAAGGCGTGGGGGGTAACCTGAAAGGCGAGCTGTTTCTTTGCCTTGTCCGCCTCAAGGATGAGTTCCGCATGGCCAATCATGCGCTCCTTGGACATCCGCAACCAGTACGCCTGATAGTGGCGCTCGACATAGGCCTCGCGCACGGTCTCCGGCCAATGCGACAACGCCTCAATCAACTCTGCCTTGGCACGCTGGACCAGCTGCGTGTTGGGAGCCTTGGTGTGACCACCGGTCAAATGCGGTTCGGTTTCATAATAAAGCGTTCGGAGCAACTGCCCCTTCCAACCATTGAAAACACCCGGCCCCACCGCCCGGATATCCGCTACCGTCAGGATCAACAGCAGCTTGAGACGCTCCAGAGACTGAACGGTGGCTGCAAAATCCGAGATTGTTTTTGGATCGGCCAAGTCTCGTGTTTGAGCGATGTTGCTCATATCGAGGTGATGCTCAATCAACCAGGACACCGTGTCGGTTTCAGCATCGCTCAAACCGAAACGTGGGCAGATCTTGCGGGCGATCCGGGCACCGGCAATGGAATGGTCCTCAGGCCGACCCTTCGCAATGTCGTGCAGGAACATCGCCACATAAAGCACCTTGCGGTTCTTCAATGTGCGGATGAGTTCCGTTGATAGCGGGTGATTTTCTCCTGAATCCCCCCGTTCGATTTCAGCCAAAACGCCGATTGAGCGGATCAAATGCTCATCGACCGTGTAGTGGTGATACATATTGAACTGCATCATCGCCACGACCTTGCCGAAGTCGGGAACAAACCGGCCCAGAACGCCGGTCTCGTTCATCTTGCGCAATGCGCTTTCCGGCTTCTTCCGAGAGGTCAGCAGAGAAATGAAAAGCCGATTGGCTTCAGGGTCAGAGCGAACCGCTGCCGTGATCAGCTTCAGCGAGCGGCGAATATTCTTGGTCAGTTCGGGATGAAGGTAACACTGCTCCTTATCCGTGATCTGAAAGGCGCGGATCAGGTTGACCGGGTCATCTGCAAACACGGATTTGGATGTGATGTTCAGCCGATTGTTTTCAATCACAAACCCCGGATTGCCGGGAACGGGCTTTGCCCGCATAGGTGACCAACCGGGCCTTAGTCGCCTCATCAAGCGCCCCAGAGTTGTGCCCTCAGGTGCCTTGACGTGCTGGCTTTCCAACGCAGCGCACAGGATGCGGGTCAGGTCACCCACATCCTTCGCCACAAGGAAATAGTGCTTCATGAAGCGCTCTACCTCCTGCATTCCCGGATGATGGGTGTAGCTCAGGCGCATGGCAATTTCACGCTGAACATCAAAGGACAGCCGTTCTTCGGCCCGCCCTGTCAGGAAGTGGAGATGGCACCGCACGGCCCACAGAAAGTCCTCGGATTTGACCATGCGATTGTATTCCGCACGCGAGAGAACCCCCAACTTGACCAGTTCCTTCTGGCGGCGGACGCGGTAGTGATACTTTGCGATCCAAAAGAGAGTGTTCAAGTCACGAAGGCCGCCCTTGCCTTCCTTGATATTCGGCTCAACGAGATATCGGGACGCGCCTTGGCGGTCATGGCGCTGATCTCGTTCTTCAAGCTTGGCCTCAATGAACTCGGAACTTGTTCCTGCAACGACTTCCGCATCGAAACGGCGTACAAGGTCTTCAAACAGCTCCGTATCGCCCCAGATGTGGCGGGATTCCAAGATAGCAGTTCGAATGGTCATGTCGGATTTCGACAGACGGATGCATTCGTCGATGTTGCGAGTGGCGTGGCCGACCTTGAGACCAAGGTCCCAAAGCAGATAGAGAATGTATTCCACCACCTGCTCACCCCAAGGGGTTTGCTTGTAGGGCAACACAAACAACAGATCGACGTCAGACCCCGGCGCCAGTGTTCCCCGGCCATACCCACCAACCGCGACAACCGACATGCGTTCGCCGGCGGACGGGTTGGTGACCCGGTAGACGTGCCAGAGCGCAAAATCATAAATTACGCGGATCAATTCGTCCTGCAGATGGCTAAGGCGCTGCGCACAGGTCTTGCCATGGCCATCTTCCTCAAACTGGGCCCGAACTGCATCACGCCCATCTTTCATGGCCTGCTTCAATTCGGCCAGAACCTTTGAGCGGACGGCGAAATCAGCGCCGTTTTCATCGCTCTTCTTGACCATGTCCGTTAGCCGCTGACGCAAGGCTTCTGCATCGATGATCTCGATTGGCGGCATGTCTTCAGGCTTGGGTAGTGCTGTCATTTAAGACCCAGTTGGTTCGTTTGCGTTTGGAGAATCGGACCGGAAGCTGCCCAAAATTGCAAGGGCCAACCTTTTGAGCGCTCAAAACAAATCCGCGTCTAAACAGCCTCATACGCTATCTTTGGCTGCAACAACACGCAGTTGGTGAAGCAGATGAGCGAGCGACTCTTCTGACAAACCGCCGATCTTCAAAGCCAGCTGATTGGTCAGTTCTGTCGCTTTCGGGTCCATGCCGGATGTATCGAGGGTAATTTTGGGATCGGAAAGTTCAGCAAGACGCTGGATTTCTTCGGCTTCGTCCCAGATCACATTGAAATAGGCAATGATGCGCTGAACCATAAACCAGGTCGGGCGACCACGCTTGCCGTGCTCAAGGGCTGACAGATAGGCACTGGACACTGAAAGTTCCTTGGCCATTTCCTTCAGCGAAACGCCGCGTTTTTTCCTTAGCTCCCGAATTTTTGCGCCAAGTGGTGTCACCGCTTACCTTTTCCGCCGTATGCGCACATAAAGGGCACCAGACCCGCCATGGCTGGCATGTGCTTCTTCATAACCAATCACGAGCGGTCTGAGGTCTGCCATCGCCAGCCACTGCGGCACGACACGCCTCAACACGCCTCGCTCATCCATAAACCCCCGGCCATCCCCGCCCTTGCCGGTTATGACCAAGACAACCTTGTGTCCTCTTGCCTGACTGCGATGCAGGAACGACCGCAAGGCTCCATGGGCTTGATTCTGCGTCATGCCATGAAGGTCAATACGACTGTCGATGGTCTTGCTGCCGCGCACGAGCTTCTTACGGTATCTGTGCTCAAGCTGATGAAGTGGCGGCGGAGCAGGTACCGGTTTCGCTTTGGACGGTGTACGGAGCGCCGTTTCCGTATGCGGGGCGGGAGCCGGGGCGCTCTCCATGATGTCCGAAGTATCAGGCTCACCAAGGTCGTCGGGCATGCGCTCAGGGTGCATCGGGGTCAGCGTCTTGGTGACCTTGGACCACAATTCGCGGTCCTCCGGAGACAGGTTGCCCCTCTTTTTCCGCCGCCCACCGGTCATTGTGCCTCGCTGAGCCGCTTCAAAAAGACATCTTCTGTACCAATAGGCACCAAAACAGTCATGTCAGCCGGATGCCGGATTTCGCCTGCGATCTCACCGGCTTTCATCCCCGACCCAACGAAAAGATCGCCACGGGCCGCACCCTTGATTGCCGACCCGCTGTCGTCTGCAATGAGTGTTCGCGCAAGGGAGGCGATGACGTCATTCCGATCAGTGCCTTCTTGCAGCTTTAGCGCAGGGGCAGAAACGAAAACCGGCAAACCGAAGGGGACAAACCCTGGGTCCGCTGCCAGACTGCGCCCTGCAACAAGCTGCAAGTTTGCAGAGCCTATCGGCCCATCCTCAGGCCGCTCCTTTTCAACTTCACGAAAGAAAATGAAAGAGCGGTTCTCACGAAACAGATCGTCTCGCTGGTCCGGGTTCTCGTGCAACCAATCCCGCAAACCCGACATTGTCAGCTGTTCAGGCGTTCCCTCTCCACGCTTCACCAATACACGGGCAATGGAGGTGTAGGGGTGCCCGGTTTTGCCTGCATAGCCAACACGCATCACAGAACCATCTGGCAAGCGTAACCTGGAAGATCCCTGAACATGCACAAAAAAGGCATCAACCGGATCTTTCAGCCACACCAATTCCAGCTTTTCATCATCCAGCGCCCCATCCATAATTGCGGAGCGATCAGGCATCGGAACAAGACCATTCGCGGTTTTACGCCCATGACTGATGTCTTCAGGCCAACCCTTCGGGCGGTTGCCGTCGTTCACGGCGACCACGCCATCCGGCTTTGCCAAAAGTGGGGCAGGGTAATCGGGGTGCGGGTCACGCGAGGCAAGGAGTTCAGGTTCGAAGTAGCCGGTCAAAAATCCAGAGCGCTTGAACCTGTAGGGCATAAAAGACTGTTCAAAAAACTGGCGCGCTGCCCTTTTCGAACCAACCTGTTTCAGTGCTGCGTGGGCTTGCTGGCATACGGCTTTGGTCGGCAACAGAAACCGCTCGTCGAACGTTGGCTCTCTCTCACAAAAGCGCACAAATGCGGAAAGGGCGGCGACATGATCGTCGTCCGCCCAGCCGTTAATGTCAGCAAAGGTGATTTTTTTTACGGAGCCCTTTACCGCCATTGCCTCTCCGGTCCCGGACAAGACTGCCGCCAAGAGTGAAACTGCGGCCGAAACAACTCGGCCCCAACGGATCATTCAGCAGATTCAGTTGCCACAAGTTTCCAGTTCGGATCTCGGGACCCTGTGTCACGTGCAAAGGTCCAGATGTCGATGACTTCGGAGACCTTGTTCGGGTCCCCATCAACGACTTCGCCGTCCTTGTCGCACGTTGCGGAAATCAGCTGGCTTTGGACCTTGACGGTGACCTGTGCCGTACCGTCCTTCAGGGCAGCTTCGACGATTTCCGCCTTGTCGATGCCAACAAATGTGGATTCGATGACTTCGTCGCGCTTTTCACGTTCATCTATCGCCATGATGAACCCGTCAAAGACATCCTTCGACAAAAGCTGCTTAAGCGTTTTCCGGTCACCTTCCGCGAAGGCTGTCACAATCATCTCGTAGGCTGCGCTTGCGCCCTCAATAAACTCACGAGGTTCAAAAGTACGATCCACAGACAGGATCTGCTTCAGGGCCTCATTAAGCGCTGTACCTTGAGGGGCCAGCTTGTCGATGACGACTTCGCCATTTTCTTCTGGCTCACGAATGCCTGTCTCTTGATAGGATTCTTGACCGGGCATCGGGATGACGTTGTCAGACTGGCTTTTGCCGCCCTGTGAGGACTGTCCGGCATCGTCTTGCTTGGAGTAGGGATCAAACGGTGGCCGCTCGTTTCCGGTTCGTTTTCCAAGCACCGATTTCAATCGGAAGAGGATGAACACTGCCAAGCCTAGGAAAATGATGTTGTAGACGTCGAAAATTTCATTCATTTCGTGTTACCGGCTCGATGATGGTGGCAGTTTGCGGTGGCGGTCGACAAGTCTGCCGAAACCATAGCCCCGCACTGCAAACATTGCTAGGTATGTAGGCGTTCTTCAACCAGTATCCAGCGCCAAGAGCAAGCAGGTTTTTGCGTCTACGCCCATTTCCCGACACTCTCGGGCCTCGAAATCGCGTCCAGAACCACCTAGGTTAGGACCATCATACCAGACGACGGAGTCACTGTGGGACTTTATATACTCGGTGCCATCATCCTTTTGCCCTTGCTGGAGATTGCGGTTTTCATAGCAGTCGGACAAGCGATTGGCATTTTGCCAACCGTTTTGCTGACAGTTTTTACCGCTGTGACCGGAACCTTGATGTTGCGCCAGCAAGGACTGTCCCTGGTTATGCGCATGCAGGCCGAGCTGGGCGAGGGGCGGGCGCCGGAAGCCGAAATCATGCACGGTGCATTGGTTGTCATGGCAAGCATTTTGTTGCTGCTTCCCGGTTTTGTAACTGACGGCATAGGTTTGTTGCTGTTCGTGCCGCCAATTCGCGAAGCTCTAATCCGCTTTATCCTGTCCCGCTCCAACGTCACCATCATTAATGGAGGCAATCAGCGAAACTCATACCCGGTCGTTGACCTCGACGAAGCGGACTGGTCGACCAAGGATGCTCCAAATACAGAAGAAGCTGGCCCAAAACCGGGGCAGGAGAGGATCAGCCCGTGGTCTGCGCCAGATGGCGGCTCCAAAAACTGATCGCTTAACGTGCGCAGCATTAAATAAGACAACCATTCCGTATTTTTTGGGATAATTAACCATCCCGCTTAACGGTTCCCAATGAATATGTAGGTTAGTTTCCCCATCTGAGCGTTCATAGGATGGGCAATGAACCAGAGATCAACACGGATAGACTGGGTCGATACGGCAAAGGGCATATGCATTGTCTTTGTCGTGATGATGCATTCTGTTCTCGGTGTTGAGGCAGACGCTGGAACAACAGGCTGGATGCACGCCATTGTGGCATTTGCCGCCCCCTTCCGTATGCCGGATTTCTTTCTGATCTCCGGACTTTTCCTTTCCAATGTCATCAAGAGGGACTGGACCCTCTATCTGGACAGGAAAGTCATCCACTTCGCTTATTTTTATGTTCTTTGGATGAGCATTCAATTTGCTGTGAAAGCGCCGGTTTTTGCCGCTGACATGGGGTGGGCAGGGGCCCTTCAGTTTTATCTGGCCAGTTTCATTCAGCCATTCGGCACGCTTTGGTTCATCTATATGCTGCCGATCTTCTTTGTTGTGTGCAAATTCGCCCATGACAAAGGCGTGCCCTGGCAAATCATGTTGGCTGGTGGTGCGGTGCTTCAAATTGCGCCAATTCACACAGGCTATCTTCTGGTCGACGAATTTGCCTCCCGCTTTGTCTACTTCTACGCCGGTTACATCTTTGCGCCGCACATCTTCAAGCTCGCGGATTGGGCGCGCGAACGGCTTACGCTGAGCCTTGGCCTGCTCGGCCTTTGGGGCCTCATCAACGGCGGGTTGGTTTTTGCCGGACTGTCAGGTCTACCCGTAATCTCATTGGCATTGGGTGCTGCAGGCGCGGGCGCAATCATTCTGGCCAGCACGTTGATTGTGCAATCCGGGACAATGGGTTTCCTGCGCCACTTTGGAGAAAACTCCATCGTGATCTATCTGGCGTTCTTTTTCCCGATGGCCGTGTCGCGCATCGTTCTTCTCAAGCTCGGCATTCTGGATATCGGGACCACATCCCTGATCGTGACAATCACTGCTGTTGTAAGCCCCATGATCCTGCTCTGGCTCATCAACAAGGTGGGCTTTGGCCAGTTCTTGTTCACTCGCCCCAGATGGGCTTATCTCAAGGGCACATTCACCCGAAAACACAGCCCGGCTTCTTCCCGATGACGTTACCGCCACTTTTCAAGCCTCTCCTTTCAAGTGATTGAGAATGAATGATGTGATTGAAAAAATTGAGAGCTTTCGCGGCCAGGCCGAGCAGGGGCGTGTGGATGCCCATGCTATTTCCTGGTTTGCGACCCAGCTGCTCAGTCGGGCGGATGTCGCTGCCAACGCAAACTTGCGGTTTGACCTTATCGCTCTGGCCAATATGGCCGTGGACAGTGGGCAAGTGCTGGACCGGTTTGAGCTTATTTTGACGCTCAACAGACTTGCCTTTTGGTACGCTGCTGAAGCCGTAGCCGCACCGGACCTGCAGTTTGCCAAATAAATTTGCTCACGCCGCCTAAACCCTCTTCCAAAGCGCGGACACTGCGGGCATGATCCGCGCCATGTCGACACAAAACGCTTCCCCCGCTCTCACTGAAAATGACCATCTGATCCTCGTCGATGGCTCCACTTTCATTTTCCGCGCCTACCACGCTTTGCCGCCGCTGACACGTAAATCGGACGGGCTTCCGGTTGGTGCCGTTTCCGGCTTTTGCAACATGCTTTGGAAGCTGTTGCAGGAAGGCCTCACGCCGGAAAAGGGGGACGAGCCAACGCATTTTGCGGTGATTTTTGATCACTCGTCAAAAACCTTTCGATCTGACATTTATCCAGAATACAAGGCACAGCGCCCGGAACCGCCAGAAGATCTGGTTCCCCAGTTTGGCCTGATCCGGCAAGCAACACGCTCCTTTTCTGTCCATTGTATTGAGCAAGAAGGCTTTGAGGCCGACGACCTCATTGCCACCTATGCGCGGCAAGCCTCCGACATGGGGGCCCGTGTGACCATTGTGTCCGGCGACAAGGACTTGATGCAGCTGATCAATTCCAAGGTTGGAATGATCGATACGATGAAAACAAGACCTTTGGCGAGGCCGAGGTCTTTGAAAAATTCGGTGTTGGACCGGACAAGGTCATCGAGGTGCAATCGCTTGCAGGTGACAGTGTCGACAACGTGCCGGGCGTTCCAGGCATTGGCCTCAAAACCGCAGCGCTGCTCATCAACGAATTTGGCGATCTGGAAACCCTGCTGGAAAAGGCTGAAACCATCAAGCAAAAGAAGCGCCGGGAAAACCTGATCGAATTTGCCGAGCAGGCTCGTGTTTCAAAACAGCTGGTCACCCTCAAGCAGGACGTGCCGGTGGAACTGCCGGTTACTGATCTGCAGGTTTCCGACATCGATGGCCCCAAGGCTGTGGGTTTCCTAAAGGCCATGGGGTTCACAACGCTGACCAAACGGGTGGCCGAGACAACGGACGCTGAAGCCGCCAACATCGAGCCGGACGACTTCGAGGTTCCGGGCTGGGATGTTCCGGACCACAAGGGGCGCATGGCTGAAAAGGCGGCGCCCAGCACACCAGCCCAGTCAACTGAAGGCGCTGCCGACACTGGCGATATGATGACCCCGCAAGCGCTTGCCGACGCCCGTGCGGAAAAAGCCGCAACGTCTGCAATCGATACGAGTGCTTATGAACAGGTCTTGTCGGCGGACCGTTTGAAGGAGTGGGTCGCCGAGGCCTATGAAGTTGGCTATGTGGCTTTTGACACCGAAACAACGTCCCTTAATGCCATGCAGGCCGAGCTGGTTGGCATCTCGCTTTCCACCTCAACCGGTAAGGCCTGTTACATTCCTTTAGCGCATATTGATGGTGAAGGGGACCTGTTAGGCGGCGGTGCCTTGATTGAAGGGCAAATCCCGCTCAAAGACGCGCTGGCCATTCTCAAACCGATGCTGGAAGACCCGGCAGTTCTGAAGATTGCCCAGAACCTGAAATATGATTGGCTGGTCATGACCCACTATGGGGTCAATGTCACTTCTTATGATGACACGATGCTCCTTTCCTACACCGTGGATGCGGGCAAGGGCGGCAATGGTATGGACGAGCTCTCAGAGCGATGGCTTGGCCACAAGCCGATCCCCTTCAAGGAAGTATGTGGATCGGGCAAGTCGATGATCACCTTTGACAAGGTGCCTCTCGATAAGGCAACTGCCTATGCTGCGGAAGACGCCGATGTCACATTGCGGCTCTGGCAGGTCTTGAAACCACGGCTAGCCTCTGACCGTATGGCGACGGTTTATGAGACGCTGGAACGCCCTATGGTACCGGTTCTGGCGCGCATGGAACAACGCGGGATTGCCGTTGACCGGCAAATGCTCTCTCGCCTTTCCGGGGACTTTGCCCAAGGTATGGCTGGGCTGGAAGCGGAAATCCACGAGCTTGCCGGTGAAAGCTTCAACATCGGCTCTCCAAAGCAGCTCGGCGACATCCTGTTTGGCAAAATGGGGCTTCCCGGCGGCAAGAAAACCAAAACCGGGGCCTGGTCAACATCAGCCTCGGTTTTGGAAGATCTGGCTGCCGAAGGTCACACGCTGCCTTCCAAGATCGTGGAGTGGCGACAGCTTTCCAAACTGAAGTCGACCTATTCCGACGCATTGCCCGGCTACATCCACCCGGACACCAAGCGTGTGCACACCTCATACGCCTTGGCCGCCACCACAACGGGCCGGCTGTCTTCATCTGAGCCGAACTTGCAGAACATTCCGGTTCGCACCGCTGCCGGGCGCAAGATCCGGCAGGCGTTTGTGGCCGAAAAGGGCATGAAGCTGATTTCGGCTGACTACAGCCAAATTGAACTGCGCGTACTGGCGCATATGGCAGATATTCCGCAGCTCAAGAAAGCGTTTGAAGAGGGCCTCGACATTCACGCGATGACGGCGAGCGAGATGTTTGGCACTCCGATTGAGGGCATGGACCCGATGGTCCGTCGTCAGGCCAAGGCAATCAATTTCGGCATTATCTACGGTATTTCCGCGTTTGGCCTTGCAGCCCAGCTCGGCATATCGCGTGGTGAGGCCAGCGACTACATCAAAACCTATTTTGAGCGTTTTCCGGGTATCAAGGAGTATATGGAAGCGACCAAGAAGCAGGTTCACGCGACCGGATATGTGACGACCATTTTTGGCCGCAAGGCGCATTATCCGGATGTGAACACCAAGAACCCGAATATGCGCAACTTTTACGAGCGCGCAGCCATCAACGCTCCCATTCAGGGGTCAGCCGCCGATATCCTGCGCCGAGCCATGGTGCGGATGGAGGATCGCCTGTTGTCCTCAAAGCTTGATGCACAAATGCTGCTGCAAGTGCACGACGAGCTTATTTTTGAAGTACCGGAAGTTCAGGTGGACGCCACAATCCCGCTCATCAAGGACGTCATGGAAAACGCATGCGACCCGGTGCTGAAACTCTCCGTTCCCTTGCAAGTGGACGCCAGAGCCGCCGACAATTGGGACGAAGCGCACTAATAGAAAAGAGCGCTGGTGAAGCGCTCTGATCATTCGCTTGTTTCGGAAAAGCGCGACTAGCTACCCTGCTGTCGTGCCACCGCATCAGATTGCTCTTTCTTTTTAGCCTCAATTTCCGCCCGAACTGAGGACAAATCACCCTTCGGCGTCTTCGGATCTTTCGGGTTGGTCGGTACAAGCTCGATCAAGACCGGGTTAGGATAATGATCTCGTGATGCGCCCGAAATTGCATCGACACCTATACCGATCACACCACCTACCAATACGTTTCCAGCCATGCCCGCCGCTCCCTTGCCAGAAACGCTGCTTGTGACCGCGACGACCTTCTTCACGTAACCAGTCTTGCTAGCAATGACGTCAAAAGACTCTTTACGCGGCATTTTCAGAATGCACGGTGATTGAGTGCAGGTTCGACCGTTTGATGTAATCACCTGAGCATCTTCAGGCGAATAATAGATCTTCACATCGTCTTGAGTGCCCCGAGTTACGGTTGCGCACCCGACCAGTGCCATTGCGGTACCAATTGACAAAACTAACTTGAGCAAAACGCCCCCCTTAAAAAGTGCAGCTGCTGCTGCCTGCCAAGCATTAACGTTGAGTTAAGCTCAATGGACTTGCTCCAAAACGAGTAGATTTGACAATAAATCAAACCGTGTAACTCTACTTACATGCACGCAATTTTCCGGAATCAAAAAGTGAATTTGTTCCATATTTGTTCTTGACATAAGGCGGTGGCATGTTAACGTTTTTGCAACTTTTACGGGAGCTGCAGGGATGGTAAGCCGGGTAACGACTGTCGCCTTTCAAGGCATTGAAGCTGTGCCTGTTGATGTACAGGTTCAGGTCGGGCCGGGGATGGTTGCCTTTACGATTGTCGGTTTGCCGGACAAAGCTGTCGGAGAAAGCCGGGAACGGGTACGCGGCGCACTCCATGCGTCCGGGCTGGCTCTGCCTGCCAAAAGGGTGACCGTGAACTTAGCCCCGGCAGACTTGCCGAAGGAAGGTTCGCATTATGACCTTCCCATCGCTCTCGGCGTCATGGCTGCCATTGGCGCGATTCCTGCCGATCAGCTGAGTCAATATGTTGTCTTGGGCGAACTGGGCCTCGATGGCGATCTTGCTCCAGTGACAGGCGTTCTTCCCGCCGCAATGGGCGCCAACGGCCTTGGCAAGAGTCTTATTTGTCCGAAGGCGTGTGGCAGCGAGGCAGCATGGGCCGACCCGGATATGGATATTCTGGCACCACAATCGCTCATTCAACTCGCCAATCATTTTCAGGGAACACAGGTCTTGTCCCGCCCAAGCGCCAAATTGCGCGGCCCGGCGACCGATTTGCCGGATCTCGGCGATGTTAAGGGACAGGAAAGTGCCAAACGGGCGTTGGAGATCGCTGCAGCTGGCGGCCACAATCTTCTGATGGTGGGACCATCGGGAGCCGGAAAATCGATGTTGGCCAGCCGCCTTCCCTCCATACTTCAACCGTTGGAGCCGAGAGAATTGCTTGAGGTTTCCATGATTACCTCACTGGCGGGAGAGCTTGCAGACGGGCGTTTGACGGATCGTCGCCCCTTTCGCGCACCGCATCATTCTGCGTCCATGGCAGCTCTTGTCGGCGGCGGAATAAAAGCCAAACCCGGTGAGGTTTCCCTTGCCCATAACGGCGTTCTTTTCCTGGACGAGTTGCCCGAGTTTAATCCGCAAGTTCTGGACAGTTTGCGACAGCCACTGGAAACAGGAGAAGCTGTTATTGCGCGGGCCAATCACCGGGTCAGCTATCCGGCCCGCATCCAATTGATCGCCGCCATGAACCCCTGCCGCTGTGGCCATGCAGGCGAGCCCGGCCATCAGTGTCGCCGCGGCCATAAGTGTCAGTCCGACTATCAAGCGCGCCTGTCCGGCCCATTGCTCGATCGGATTGATCTTCGCATTGAAGTGCCAGCGGTTACCGCGCGGGATTTGATCAATCCGGGTTCACAAGAAACATCGAAAAGTGTCGCAGCGCGGGTTGCAAGGGCAAGACGCATACAGGAAGACCGGTTTCGGGAACGAGGGCTTTCGGGGCGAACGAATGCCCATACACCGGCTGGGCATCTGGAAGACCTCGTCCCTCTCGATCAACCAGCCCGCGCCTTTCTTTCCGATGCAGCAGATACTTTGGCCTTGAGTGCCCGCGGATATCACCGGGTTTTAAAACTGGCGCGCACCCTTGCCGATCTGGATGACGTTGAAACTGTCGGCCGGATCCATATCGCTGAGGCGCTCAGTTTGCGCGGCGAAACCCTTTTCCGACAGGCGGCATGACCAAATAAACTTGGCGAACCACAAGCGGAAAGCACACCTTGTGGGTTTCTGACCGTGGCTCTTTTTCAAAGTGCAACGGTTTTTCAAAGATTTAAGCGCACAATCACAGCAGTATCGACTGTTGTGAGTAACGGAATTGAGTCTTCAGTCCAAAAAGTCGCCACCGCAAATGGATGCGGATCACAGCTCTGCGCGTCCTTCGGACGCCGAATTGTCGAGCCCGTCACAATCGTCACCTGGTCCATCTGAATTCCCGATCCAGATTGACCCGATCGGCTCATCAGAAGCACCAGATGCATTTGCCGAGCGCGAAACTGTCTCACCAAAACTGATCAACGTTTTGGCCATTGTCGGCATGATTGGAGGTACAATTGCCGCTTTTCTCCTCCTGAGCGCACCCTCTCCCTTGCGGCTTATGGCCGTCACCGCTGCCTTTTTTGCCGGCGGTCTCGCTGTTTGGCGCTTGATGGATGATGACCTTTTGCGCAAATCACGGGACCGCGAGGCGGATCAGGAAAAAATAAAACGGCTTTTGGACCGCTGCGAGGAATTGGAAGACCGTTTGTGGGAACGCCGCGAATCCGATGAACGGCAAGCCAGCATTCTTTCGACACTCGGCGATGTTATCATCCGCCGCGACACGTTGGGAAAGGTTGTCTATGCAAACGCAGCCGCCCGCGAGATCTTCGGAGAAAAAGACTCACCCAAAATAGGTGAAGCCTTTTCTTTGAGCGGATTGGCGGTTTTTGACGACTTCTCCTTTAATGAGGACCAACAACCTTCTGCGGCTATGGGTTTCGGCGACCTTCACCTGACCACCGTCGAAGGAGAACGCTGGTTCTCGCGCTTTGATAGCCCGGTTCGCGATGCCATTTCACAGGAACCGCTGGTTCAAACGGTCCTTCGGGATGTGACCGACAGGCGAATCATTGAAGAGGAACTGCTGGCGGCCCGCCATTCGGCAGAAAGTTCAAACGAAGCCAAATCACGTTTCCTTGCAACGGTCAGCCACGAAATCCGCACACCCCTGAATGGCATTCTGGGCATGGCTGCCTTACTGCGTGATACACGCCTGACCAAGGAACAGATCGCCTATATCGAAGCCCTTGAAACGTCCGGCGAAACATTGTTGTTCCTGATTGATGAAGTTCTTGACTTCTCCAAGGTGGAAGCTGGCAAGCTGGATATCCAAACAGCGCCGACGCGTTTGTCCTCGCTCGCCGATAGCGTCGTTGAACTCCTTGCGCCAAAAGCTCACGCCAAATCCCTTGAAATCGGCACACGGATCGACCCTCGTCTGCCGGAAACCGTTACTCTGGATGCAACGCGCGTTCGACAGATCCTATTTAATCTGGCAGGAAACGGGGTCAAATTCACCGACACAGGCGGTGTTTCGATTGAAGTTGACGGTGTCGAAAACGGATCGGACGGCAGTCTTCTGGTCATTCAGGTCCGTGATACCGGCATTGGCTTCAATGATGCGGAAGCCGAGCGCCTGTTTGAAGAGTTTGAACAGGTGGATCATGGTCCGGCCCGCAAGTTTGGTGGAACCGGACTTGGTCTGGCAATTGCCCAACGCCTGACGCAGCTGATGGGCGGCCAGATTCGCGCTGCAGCGGTTGCAGGAGGCGGAGCGCTTTTTGAAGTGGTGTTGCCTATCCCGGAAATGCTAGCGGAAGGCCCACTTGAAACGCTGTTGCCCTATTGCGGAAAACACATTCTCCTGATCGGCTCAAAAGGTGTCGAATACCAACTGCTTGAGGACCGTTTGACACAAGAAGGTGCGGATGTGGACATTCGGGCACCTGGGGCGGGCGACCTTGAGGAATTGTTGGCGCGGACGGATCTGGTTTTGGTGAGCAACGCCAGCGTTGATGACAGCGGGGCGTGGATTGCAACAGCACGGCTGGCCGGGTGCACAGCACCAGCTGTGGTCATGATCTCCCCGCCTGAGCGTGAACGTCTCAATCGGCTGCGTGAAGCGGGGTATGGTGCCTATCTGATCCGCCCTGTCAGAACGGATACGCTCAGCCATGTCGTCGTTGGTCTTCTGGACGATCCGGAGGCTGATCGCCTTTGGGATACAGATGCGCAGTATCACAGCAAGAACAAGTCTGACGCGTCAGACCGTTTGCCTCAACGCCCCCTAAAAATGCTCGTTGCCGAAGACAATGACATCAATCGGCTCCTGTGTGAGGCGCTCCTGCGCAAACTTGGCCATGAAGCGGTCATGGTCGCTGATGGTGAAGCCGCAGTAGTCGCTGCTGCAAAGGAAGACTTTGATTTGATCCTGACGGACCTTCACATGCCCGGCCTTGATGGCCTTGAGGCTGTTCGCCAAATCCGCCGTCAGGAGCAGGAAAACGGCAAAGCCCCGGTTCCCTTCGTGATTGTCTCTGCTGATGTGATGGAAGATGCGCGGGAAAAGGCCCTAGAGGTTGGTGCGCTTGGTTACATTACTAAGCCGCTCACGGAACACGCCATACAGACCACGCTTTCCAAGGTTGCAGCAGCTCGGTCTGCTTAGGGTCAGGATCCTAAATCCACGGCCAATTCGTTCATTTCCAAGGTCGCGCGAATACGCACTGAGGCTTTGATGACTGTCATTGTTCTGTCGGAATTTTATGGTTTACAGATCTTTAATCTGAAAGCTGTCGTGGCTATGTGTTGTGGCAAATCAGATCTTTCCGGGCTATCAAGAGCCCCGATGCTTTTGAATGTGAAGCGACTGAGAAAAGGAACCGGTTGTCATGATGCGGTCGGGTATGTTTTCACCTAGAAAATTGGTTCAAAAACTCTCCCCCACAGCACGTTTCAAGACTGCGGCATCACATGCCCTTGAGGATCAAACACAATCCGTTTCAAAACCTGGCTTGAGCTTTGGACGTATTGGTTCGCTGGAAGTACGCCTCGCCAAAAACACCAAGGAAATCCGGAAAGCCCAACGCCTTCGCTATCAGGTGTTTTATGAGGAAATGTCCGCGATTGCCGATGCACAAACATTGGCAACACAGCGGGACACCGATCCATATGACGCGTTTTGCGACCATATGCTGGTTGTGGATCACTCATCCATGAAGCGGAACAAACTGGGCCGCCTCAAGCCTGAGATCGTTGGAACCTATCGCTTGCTCAGACAGGACGTCGCCGACCGCCATGGGGGGTTTTACACTGCCAGTGAATTTGACATTCAACCCCTGATCGACGCCAACCCGGGCAAGCGCATTCTGGAACTAGGACGCTCTTGTGTGCTGAAGCCCTACCGGAACAAGAAAACCGTAGAATTGCTCTGGCATGGTATCTGGTCGTATGTCCTAACCCACAATATCGACGTGATGCTGGGCTGTGCTTCCATTGAAGGCACAGATCCGCAAACTCTGGCGACACAACTTTCCTTCCTGCATCACAATGCCAGCGCACCTGACATGTGGCAGGTTTCTGCCTTGCCGGAAAAATATGTAGACATGAACCTGCTACCAGCTGATCAGCTGAACCCGAAAGAAGCGCTGAGGGCCCTTCCGCCGCTGGTAAAGGGCTATCTTCGTCTAGGCGCCTTCATCGGTGACGGAGCTGTGATCGACCATCAGTTTGGTACCACCGATGTTCTGATTATCCTGCCGGTCTCAGAGCTCAATTCACGCTATGTAAATTACTATGGTGCTGACGCCAGCCGGTACACGAGTTGACGGCAAGCGGCGGCCTTTCGCGAAAACCGGCTCATACCAGATGTTTAGGCCTGATCTGTAGGTTGCGGGCCGTCATAGCCTTCCACAATGATCAGGTCGGCCACGGACACGGGTTGGCGCAAGGCAAGCGCCTTGGCGTATTCCGGTGATTTGTAACACGCCAATGCCTTCTCATAGCTTTCGAACTCAATCACAACATTGCGTTGCCGCGGCGACCCTTCCATTGACGTGAAATCTCCGCCGCGCACCACAAAACGTGCACCATATTTGGCGAAAGCTTCAGCATTGGCCGACACGTAGGCCTTGTAGCCTTCGGCATCCGACACATCGACCCGTCCGATCCAATATCCTTTGGCCATTTTTTCTCCCATCTTGAAGTTGCCTAACAGGCGTCAAGACATCACCCTTAACGCCCCGTTAAATCGCCGTATTCTATTGTCACATTCGGGGACACCGGCAATTTTGCTGATTTCTTGGTATTGGGTAAATCGGAACATCGATGGCTAGCAAGAGGAAACGGGGTCAAAAGATCGAACCGTCCTTTGACGGCTCGGGAAAAGGCGCATTAAACCTGCGCCCGACCGCACGCGACCGCGCCACAAGCGATCCTAAAACGCCAAAGAAGTCTGCGAACAAATCGCCAAAATCCGCGAAATCAAAAAGGACGGCGACCTCGGCCAAAGGGCGAGGCGGAGCCAAGGGCAGATCGGGTGCCAATCGCCGCCAGAAAAAGAAAACCTCTCAGCGGTCTTCTGGCTTTTTCGGCAAGCTTATTCGCAAGAGTGTTTATTGGGGCGCTGTTCTTGGAATTTGGGCCGGCATCTTCGTGGTTGGCCTTGTTGGCTATTATGCAGCCTATTTGCCGCCGAAATCCGAGTGGGCCGTTCCAGATCGCCCCCCCAATATCAAGATCGTTTCAGCCAGCGGTGAGTTGATTGGAAACCGCGGCGATACAGGCGGCGAAGCCGTTCGCCTTGAACAACTTCCCCCTTATCTACCCAATGCCGTGATTGCCATTGAGGATCGCCGCTTCCGCTCTCACTTTGGGCTAGACCCGGTTGGCCTTGCGCGCGCGCTCTATACGAACCTGACCTCCGGCAGATTGGTGCAAGGGGGGTCGACCCTAACCCAACAGCTCGCCAAGAACCTGTTTTTGGAGCCTGACCGCACCCTCAAACGGAAAATTCAGGAGCTGGTTTTGGCGTTTTGGCTAGAAGCAGAATTTTCCAAAGACGAGATTATGGAGATGTATCTGAACCGGGTTTATCTCGGCGCGGGTGCCTATGGGGTCGATGCAGCGTCACGGCGCTATTTCGGCAAATCGGCTCGTCTTGTCACGGTTTCAGAAGCTGCCATTCTGGCCGGGCTGCTGAAAGCCCCTTCACGTTTTTCGCCTGCACGTAACCCGGATCTTGCCGAGGAGCGGGCGCAACTGGTTCTCGCAGCCATGAGTCAGGAGGGCTATGTCACTCCCTCCGAGGCGCAGACCGCCATTGCCTCGCCTGCAACTGTAGTGACCCGCCACACAACAGCGGCCAAGAATTATGCCGCTGACTGGGTGATGGATGTGCTGCCGAAATATATTGGCGCCATCGACACGGACATCATCGTGGACACCACGATCGACCTGAACCTTCAAAAAGCAGCCGAAACAGCGCTTCGCAACGGAATTGCGACGAACCGAGAGAAGCTTGGGGTCTCGCAAGGCGCGATTGTTACTCTGGACACGGCGGGCGCTGTCAAAGCTCTTGTTGGCGGCGTTGATTATGGCCGAAGCCAATTCAACCGTGCCATTCAGGCAAAACGTCAACCCGGCTCGGCCTTCAAACCGTTTGTGTATCTGACGGCCCTTGAGCATGGGATGACGCCCCAAACTGTTCGCCAAGACCGTCCGGTCAAGTTCGGCAATTGGTCGCCAAAGAACTACACGAAAGAGTATTATGGCGATGTCAGCCTGACGCGCGCTCTGGCTCTTTCCCTGAATACAGTGGCAGCACGACTTGCCTATGAGGTTGGAACAGACAGCGTCATTGAGACCGCCAAGCGACTTGGGGTCAACTCCGAGATGACCCGAAACCTGTCACTGTCCCTCGGCACCTCAGAAGTTACACCGCTGGAAATCGCCAGCGCCTATGTTCCGTTTTCAAACGGCGGCTATGGCGTCATCCCGCATGTCATTCGCCAGATTCGGACAATCGACGGCAAAGTCCTCTATGCGCGAACCGGAGACGGGCGCGGACGCGTCATTTCCCGTGAACATGTCGGGCAAATGAACGTCATGATGAGCCAGACGCTTACGACAGGCACAGCCCAAAAGGCAAAGCTTGCCAGCGGGCGGGCAGCCGGTGGCAAGACCGGCACTAGCCAAAACTTCCGCGATGCCTGGTTCATTGGCTACACTGGCAATCTGACAACGGCCGTGTGGCTTGGAAACGACGATAACTCTCCAACGAAGAAGGCAACAGGCGGAAGCCTTCCAGCTGAAATCTGGAGAGAGACCATGGACAGGGCACATGAAGGCTTGCCCGTTGCAGATCTTCCGGGCGTTGGAAGCACCGGCATGGTGGTGGCAACGCCCAAACCGCGTGCACCGCGCCCAACAGCGTCAGTTGGCGCGCGCGGCGACTGGGTGCCCCCGCAAGCTGGTGACGGCTCAGGCGGACCAATGAACCTCTTTAAAAGCCTGTTCGGCGGTTAGAAAAACGTCCATCTTGGTTGCAACGTCGGTGATCAGCCGTAAGCGTGCAGATGTGCACCGTTGGTTTTCAGCCACTCACGAGCATGGCGTGTGTGCGGGGCAAGCTCTTCGCAAATCCGCCAGAACCGGGCCGAGTGGTTCATTTCCGCCAGATGCGCGACCTCATGAGCGGCCACATAATCCAAAATTTCAGGCGGCGCCAGAACAAGCCGCCACGAGAAGGATAGCCGTCCATTTGAAGCACAGGAACCCCAGCGGCTTTTTGTATCGCGAATGCTGATCGCAGAGAATTTTCGCCCCAGGGTCTCAGAATGCTGCGTGCAAGCGAGAGTCAGATCCTTGCGCGCTTCTTCTTTGAGATAGTTGGTCAGTTTCCGCGAAATATGCTCCGGCGCACCCGGAACATGAAGCTCGGGCATTGGTCCGTTTTCAGAGGACCTCACCGAAATCAATCCTCTTAAACCACCCAAAGCAATGATCTGATGACCTTCGCCGCGCAATGGAATAATGCTGCCGTCTTCAAAAGGAACGGAGTCCGGTTTCTGGTTTAATCGGCTGACCAACCACTCCAGATGTTGACGGGCAAATTGTTCGGCACGTTTCAAGTCACCAGACTTGGGAACCGTCATGATGGGGCCGGACTGGTCTGTCGGGATACGCAGAAGATACCGCCGCGCTCTTGCATCTTTGCGCAATCGGATATGCACATCTCCGTCGTCAGATGACAGCGTCAGCCGCTCCGGCAATGGTGTGCGTTTGGCCCTCATTCGCATGGATGTCTGACTTTCGAATCCCCGTCTATGTTTTCAAGATACAAGTGAGTTTTAAAATTTCAGCCCCAAAACGGACGAAAGCGGCGCTAAAGCGCCGCTTTCGGTCCAAGTTCACTGATTTTTCAATCAGATCACGAGTCTTCTGGAGCCGGGCCGCGTCCACGGTTGTTCATGAACCGATCAAATTCCTCTTGATCGCGCGCACGGCGCAAGTCTTTCAGGAAGTCGTCGAATTCATTGCGCATGGCTTCCAGACGGGCACGCTCTTCTTCAAGGCGTTTGATTTCCTTATCACGGTACTCGTCAAAAGCGGCGTTTCCAGTCCGCGCATAGGCACCACTTGCCATCTGATCTACTGCTCCCTTGAATGGGCTGCTCCGCCACTGAGACTTGGCATCACGTGCCATGTCCTGAAAACGATCGCCCCACAAAATATAAGCCAACATGGCAAGGCCGAGCGGCCAGAACACCACGAAACCAAGGACCATCAGACCAATGGTCATCGGGGTCCATGCAGGCTTGATCATGCAACTTGCTGACGTTGTCATAGTCCTATCCGTAAGTTGACATCTACAGCTATCACGTGGGGGTTCACGGCTTCGTGTTCAAGTTTAAGTCGGAAATATTTTGAACGCTCTGGCTGTTCTGCGCGCAATAAAAAACCCCGCCAGACCGGCGGAGGTTTGTTTTATCAGCAGCAAATTTTGGCTGTTCAAGCCGTTTCGCCGGAGAGCTTTTTCGCTTGATCCAGCCAATTGTCCCGCATCATGCGGCCCCGGAAATCCAGCTTGGTATCAAGGGCTTCAATCTGCTTGTCCGTCAGACCCGCGATCTGCCAATAATGAAATATGCCTGCTTCATTGAGGGATTTTTCCAGCTTCGGACCAACGCCCGAAATTGCCTTCAAATCATCTACCGCACCCTGCGGTTTATCGAGCATAATTTTCTCAATCGGATCAGCCGTTTTTTTGGCTAACGGCGCTTTGGCCTTCACTGTGGCCGCTTTTTTTGCGGGCGCTGGCTTGGCACCGGAGGCTGTTTTCGCTGGCTCAGATTTGGGCGGGCTGCTTTTTGCAGGAGCGGCTTTTGCTGCAACAGCGGGTTTCGCAGTTTTCGGCTTTTTGGCAATCTCACGATGCGTCTTGATGAAATCAAGAACTCGAGGTGCGATCTCCGAGCGCCAACGTGAACCGTTAAACACGCCGTAGTGACCAACACCTGGTTGCGTGTAATGCGCCTTTTTGTCGTCCGACAAATTGCTACAGAGCTTGTGCGCGGCCTCTGTTTGACCACCACCGGTGATGTCGTCCTTCTCACCTTCCACCGTCAAAAGCGCTGTTCGGGTGATCTTGGAGCAATCGACCAGTTGGTCGTGATGTTTCATCGTTCCCTTTGGCAAGGAATGCTCAATGAACACCGTTCGCACCGTTTGCAGGTAAAATTCAGCCGTCAGATCCATGACAGCCAGATATTCATCATAGAAATCGCGATGCTTTTCTGCACTGTCGCCATCACCTTCAATGAGGTGCTGGAAGAACTCACGGTGTGCCGATACGTGCCGGTCAAGGTTCATGCCCATGAACCCGGACAGCTGCAGGAAGCCGGGATACACATCTCGCATGAACCCCGGATGCGGGAACGGCACCTTCATGATGACGTTGCTCTCGAACCAGTCCATACCCTTGGATACAGCGAGATTGTTCACAGCCGTTGGCGCTACACGCGTGTCAATCGGTCCGCCCATCAGCGTCATTGTGGCTGGAATGTAAGGATCGTTGCGTCCTTCCATGGCCGCAACAGCTGCAAGCACCGGAACGGAGGGCTGACACACGCCAATGACGTGCGAGTTCGGGCCGAGGAATTGCAGCATCCCGATGACGTAATCGATATAGTCATCCAGATCGAATTTGCCGTCCTGCAACGGCACCATGCGCGCATCCACCCAATCGGTGATGTAAACCTCGGCATGGGGCAGGAGCGTTTCCACGGTTCCCCGCAACAGAGTTGCATAGTGGCCCGACATTGGGGCAACGACCAGAATTTTCGGATCATTCCGGTCCCCGACCGACCCACGTTCAAAATGAATCAGATCGCAGAACGGGCGTTTCCAGACGACGTTCTCGCTGACAGGAACTGTCTGTCCGCCAACCACAGTCTCATTGAGACCGAACTCAGGTTTGCCGTATCGCCGAGTAACCCTCTCCAGCACCTCACAGCTTGCTGCAATGGAGCGACCATAGCCGGTGTGGCTCAGTGGGTTGAGCGGATTTTGAAAGTAAAGCCGTGTCATATCCGCAGCAGCCCGCACCGGGCCCATGGCGGCATGATTTAATTCGTAAAGGTGATAATACGGCACGCGTCTTGCTCCTTAGCACCTGTCCCGAACGCTTTCTGATCACTCGCCGTGATGTATCCGCGACCGATCAGGAAACGTTTTGCATTGCACCAGCATAGGCAAATGTTTGAGTGCGCTGCAATACCGCTTATTGGCTAAGACGAAACAATATGCTGTTCCCAAGCAAACTTAGCTAAGATCATGCAGATATTCGGGAAACTTATGCACTCTACCTATTGTTATTTCTCTATATATAACAACAAGGTAAAGAATTTTCTCTCATGAGTGCAACTTTGTCAGGCAGCGAGGTCAGCAACAACTGCATCCAGAACCATAAACCCATCTCTGGTTGCACGAACGCGAGTTTCGTCGATTTTTTCTACCATACCGTGCTCGATCAATGCCGAGAGCCGACGCGGATCTATTGCTCTGCAGGCGATTTTTTCATAACGCTGCAGATCAATACCCTCAGTCAGACGCAAGCCCATCAGCAGGAACTCATCGCCTTGTTCCTCCTCCGACAGACCCTGGTCTTCAACCTTGCCATGACCATGCGTCTCAACATTTTCCAGCCATGTTTCCGGATGGCGTTCGATGGCGGTTGCCAGTTTGCTGGCCCCAACCGTGATGCGACCATGGGCGCCAGGGCCTACCCCAACATAGTCCCCATATCGCCAGTAGACCTGATTGTGCCGACATTCAGCACCAGGCCGGGCATGATTTGATACCTCATAAGCTGGAAGCCCATGCGCGGTGGTGATGTCCTGCGTCAGAGCATAAAACTCTGCCCCGACATCTGGTTCCGGCACGACAAGCTTTCCGGCATGGTAGAGCGTGTAGAATGGAGTGCCTGGCTCAATTGTCAGCTGGTAGAGCGACAAATGATCGGCGGCCAGATCAAGGGCCTGTTGCAGTTCGGCCCGCCAATCCTCTAACGACTGGTCCGGACGGGCATAAATCAGATCAAACGAGAGGCGCGGGAACGTGCTTCGGGCTGTTTCAATTGCCTTTAACGCTGTTTTGACGTCATGAAGGCGGCCCAGCAGCTTCAAATCACGGTCATGGAGCGATTGCACGCCCAAAGAGACCCGGTTGACGCCAGCAGCGCGATAGCCACGAAATCTCTCAGATTCCACACTCGACGGATTAGCCTCAAGGGAGATCTCAACCTCATCATCAATCGACCAAAGCCCGGAGACTTTGCTCAAGATGCGCTCAACGGTTTGTGGTTTCATCAGGGATGGTGTGCCACCCCCAAAGAAAATCGACTGGACCGTCTTGCCTTTGGTGAGGTCTGCAAAATGCGTCAGCTCGCGCTCAAACGCTGCTGCAAAACGGTCCTGATCGACGGCCTGGTGCCGCACATGGGAGTTGAAGTCACAATAAGGGCACTTGGCTGCACAAAACGGCCAATGAATATAGATCCCGAACCCGCCATCCGGCGCAGTGCCCTTTGTGTTCATTACCCCTCCAGACACGCCTTGGCGAACATCTGGAATGCGCGGGCGCGGTGAGAAAGTGCCGGCTCGGTTCTGGACCAGCCATGTTTTTCTTCACTCGTCATCTCGCCAAATGTGCGCTCATGGCCATCGGGTCGGAAAACCGGATCGTAGCCAAACCCCTTGTCGCCGCGCGGGGGCCACACGATTTCGCCCTCTACTTCACCGCGGAACTGTTCCATATGCCCATCCGGCCAGACAAGCGCCAGAACAGCCACAAATGATGACCGGCGTTGTTCTGGTGAGGTTGCACCCTTTTCCTGCAGCTTTTCTTCCACATTGCGCATTGCCATGGAAAAGTCCTTATCCGGACCGGCCCAGCGCGCTGAGTAGATGCCCGGCGCCCCATCGAGTGCAGCAACGCAGAACCCGCTGTCATCGGCAAGCGCGGGCAGATTTGCGACCTCAGCAGCAGCGCGTGCCTTCAGTTCGGCATTTGCTTCAAACGTCGTTCCGGTTTCTTCCGGTTCCGGCAGGTCTAGATCTCCCGCCGAGACCACATCAAACCCGAAAGGTGCAAGCAGTTCGTTGATTTCGCGGATTTTGCCCTTGTTGTGACTGGCCACAACAAGGCGCCCCGGTTCAAGTTTGCGATGGCTCATGCGGGAATGCCTTTTGAACGCGCCTTACAGGATTGACATTTTTTGAAGGTCAACCAGACGACCGATGCCTGCCTTGGCCAGACCCATCAATTGGCCGAATTCTTCTTCAGAGAATGGCGCACCTTCAGCTGTGCCCTGAATTTCGACAATCCCGCCAGAACCCGTCATCACAAAGTTGGCATCGGTTTCAGCGGTGCTGTCTTCTGCATAGTCCAGATCGAGCACCGGCGTGCCGTCATGAATGCCGCAGGAAATTGCTGCGATGTGGTCTTTGAGGACATCCTTTTTGACCATATCCCGCGCTTTCATCCACTCGATGCAGTCGCGTAGGGCGACCCAAGAGCCGGTGATTGCCGCTGTGCGTGTTCCGCCATCAGCTTGAATGACATCACAATCCACGCTTATTTGGCACTCACCCAAGGCTTCAAGATCTACAACAGCCCGCAGGGAGCGACCGATCAGACGCTGAATTTCCTGTGTGCGGCCTGATTGCTTGCCAGCGCTTGCTTCCCGGCGCATACGGTCACCGGTTGCCCGTGGCAGCATGCCGTATTCAGCGGTCACCCAGCCACGCTGCTGACCACGCAACCACGGCGGCACGCGCTCTTCCAAACTGGCGGTACAAAGGACATGTGTATCCCCAAACTTGACCAGGCAGGAGCCTTCTGCATGCTTCGAAACTCCTCGCTCAAGAGTTACGGCACGGAGTTCATCGTTGGCGCGTTTAGAAGGACGCATGATCTGTTTCCTGATTTGGACTGGTCAAAACGGCAACGCAAATTCGCTGCCCTGTGGACGCGTTGTAGCCTTGTGACCCCTGCAACGTAAAGCGCCGCTTGCATGCTACGGAGAAATTGTCCCTATATCTTATAAGGTCAGCTATCACGCGGAGTGTCCAAAGGTGAGTCTCGTAGACCTCGACAAACGTTCCCGGGAGATTTTCCGGTCAATTGTAGAATCTTACATGGAAACCGGAGAGCCGGTCGGATCCAGAAATGTGTCTCGAAACCTCGGCGTTACCCTGTCACCGGCTTCGGTTCGCAATGTCATGTCCGATCTGGAGCATATGGGCCTTTTGCACTCGCCCCACACAAGCGCAGGGCGCCTGCCAACAGAAATTGGGCTCAGGTTCTTTGTCGATTCCCTTCTTGAAGTGGGCGATTTGTCCCCGGATGAGCGCACACAAATTGAAGCACAGGTCCGCGCTTCCCAGGAGGCAAGTACGGTTGAACAGGTTCTGACAGAAGCAAGCCAAATGCTCTCAGGCTTATCTGCCGGGGCCGGCGTTGTTCTAACCCACAAAACCGATATGCGCCTGAAACACATAGAGTTCGTTCGAATTGAACCGCTCAAAGCGCTGGCGGTGCTCGTTGGCGAAGATGGAACCGTTGAAAACCGGATCATTGATCTTCCGCCCGGCCTTCCCGCATCTGCTCTTGTGGAAGCGAGCAATTATCTGAACGCCCATTTGCAGGGACGGTCAATCAATGATGTGAAGCTTGAACTGGAAAAGGTAAAGGCTGCGGGTGAGGCCGAGCTTGATCAACTCAGCCGCAAGGTTGTCGATGCGGGACTTGCCGTTTGGAGCGGAGACAACGGAGATGATGCGGGGACATTGATTGTCCGGGGACGCTCTAACCTTTTAACGGATGTGGAAGCCGCCGAAGATCTGGAGCGCATTCGGCTGTTGTTTGATGATCTGGAAAGCAAGCGCGACTTTATCCAACTGCTTGGTCTGGCTGAAAGTGGAGAAGGGGTGCGGATTTTCATTGGCTCGGAAAACAACCTGTTTTCGCTGTCGGGTTCGTCTTTGGTGGTGTCACCTTACCGGGATCAAAATCAGCGGATTGTCGGTGTTCTGGGTGTTATCGGCCCAACCCGGTTAAACTATGCCCGCGTGATCCCGATGGTGGACTACACGGCGCGCATGGTCAGTCGCATATTGCGGTGATATGACTGCGGTTTATTTTCGCTCCCAAAGCTCAGACAACACATGGAGTTTTCATGCTCTCACCAGCTGAACTGGAACGTTATGCACGCCACATCATCATGCAAGATATTGGTGGGGCAGGGCAGCAAAAACTCAAACAGGCCCGTGTTCTAGTTATTGGCGCCGGAGGGTTGGGCGCGCCAGTCTTGCAATATCTGGCAGCAGCAGGGGTTGGAACTCTTGGCATTGTGGATGACGACACGGTGTCACTCTCGAACCTTCAGCGACAGGTCATTCATGACACGGACCAGTTGAGCGAACCCAAGGTGGCGAGCGCCGCGGAGGCTATTGCCCGTCTTAATCCGAATGTGAAGGTGGAACCACACCTCACGCGCATTGCAGGCCACAATGCGATGTCGCTAATCTCAGACTATGACATCGTTGCCGACGGGTCTGACAATTTCGACACCCGTTACCTTGTTTCTGATGCTTGCTATTTTGCCAAAAAGCCACTGGTAACGGCGGCTGTCGGCCAGTTTGACGGATCAATCACAACCTTGCGCCCGTTTGAGGCAACGACGGACGGCACTCCTAATCCCACCTACCGGTGCCTTTTTCCGAACAAACCCAAGGATGGTCACCTGCCAACTTGTGCAGAAGCAGGCGTTCTGGGTGCGCTGACGGGAATTTTGGGCACCATGCAGGCCATGGAAATCATCAAGGAAATCGTCGGATTTGGCGAAAATCTGGTTGGCCGCTTCATCATGTTTGACGCCAAAAGCTTTCGAATGGAAACCATCCGCTACAAGCATTCGAAAAAGAACCCGCTGAGTGGCGATGCGCCGAAGTCCTGGCCTGAAATGCTGGAACTGGAGAGTTCGTAGATCGACCTTCTGAACCACTGAATACGACGCGCACATTGGCGCGCCGCATAAGCATTGAATATCTAGCGAATTCTGGCATGACCCATAGTCACAGAATGACGCTTGCACCAAATCAGAACATGGGATGCGCCTTTGAAGCCTCTCGGCTTCTTGATCCGGTAGGTTTGCCCACCCTTGTTTCTCTTCAGCTTGCCACCCACCACAATTGGTTTTCTCGTCCCGTTTGCCAGTGCAATAAACGGATCCGGCCCGCCACTGAACGAGAAATTTCGACCAAGCGTCACGGTGATCGTGTTCCCGTTATCCTTGATCGAAACACTTCCAGACGTCCTGTATCGATTGGCACCCTTGAAAGATCCGCGAACAGATTCACTGGCGCTGGAACGATTGCTTTCCGTGGAACCGGGGCGGACCCAGTGCCCTAAAGCGGGCTGAACTGCCATTGCTGCAATGAGCGCTGCCAACAGGAAAAGCTTTTTCATGCTTATGTCCTCCAAAAACTAACGTCAGGACATTTGCAATCGGCGATCAGGCAAAACAAGGACCACAGCGCTCTTTGCCAAACACTTCTGTTAACAGTGCCGTGATCAAAAAGAAAAGGGCTGCAAACCCGCTGGGTTGCAGCCCTTTTTGTCGATAACCAAACAGCTTAGTTCGGCTTTTGCTCGCCTTCGCCAGCTGCAGCTTGTTGCGCCATGTTCTGGCGGTAGAGTTGCGCAAAATCGATCGGGTCCAGCAGAAGCGGCGGGAAGCCACCATTGCGTGTTGCTTCGGCCAGAATATTCCGTGCAAACGGGAAAATCATGCGTGGGCACTCGATCATCACAAACGGATGCATATGTTCGGTCGGCACACCAGTGATGCGGAAGAGACCTGCGTAAACCAGCTCAACGTTGAACATGACCATGTCCGGACGCTCGGCCTTGGCAGTCAAGGTCAGCGTTACTTCAAACTGACCTTCACCAATCTGCTGCGCACCAACATTGACATTGATGTCAAGCTTCGGTTGCTCGCCTTGCTGCAGGGAGCGCGGTGCATTCGGATTTTCGAAAGACAGATCCTTGATGTACTGGCCAAGGATGTGCATGCCCGGTGCTGCGCCTTCGCCTTCCTGCGCTGCTGCGCCCGTCTCGTTCGTGTCAGTCATGGTGTCCCATTTCATTTCGCGGTCCAATATTGAGCGACCCGGCCAATATCACGTTCGGGTCCTCGGCCAGCAGCCCGCAGACACTGCCAACCCCTTGTGACGAGGTGGCTAGCATTTAGCGGCTCCCGACACAAGACAAACAGCCTTGCCAGCCGTTCCATAGAACGCCAAAACTACCGATATGTTACAAAGAACAGCTTCCAACAGCTTCCTGGAGAACAGGCGGCTAAAACTCGACACATTGGTTCGCTTGCGTTGGCTTGCCGTTGCGGGACAAACGGCGGCCCTTCTGGTGGTCAATGTCGGCCTCGGGTACCCTTTGCCGATTGCGTTTGCCTTTTCGCTGATTGCGCTTTCAGCATGGATCAATGTGATCCTGAAATTACGATGGCCGTCGTCTTTGCGCCTGTCTGAGAGGGCAGCAACCGCCCAGCTGGCTTACGACATTGTGCAAATGAGCGGCCTGTTGTTCCTGACCGGCGGGCTGGGCAATCCGTTTGCCTTCTTGTTGCTGGCCCCGGTTATGGTGTCAGCCACCGCCCTTTCTGCGCAAAAGACAATCATGCTCGGCTCCTTGGCGACGGCTTTTGCCAGCTTTTTGGCTGTTTATCACTTACCACTGCCTTGGCCGAGCGGGTCAGAATTCCAGCTGCACCCGGTCTATTCCATCGGGATCTGGATTGCACTTGTTTCCTCTCTGGCCTTTATGGCGTCCTATGCCTTTCGTGTAGCGGAGGAAGCACGGCAACTTGCGGACGCGCTGGCCGCAACAGAACTGGTACTGGCACGCGAACAACACCTGAACGCTCTCGATGGCCTCGCGACCGCCGCAGCTCATGAGCTTGGAACGCCTTTGGCGACCATCTATCTGGCCTCCAAGGAACTGCGGGATGAGTTTGAAAGCGGCGACCACCGGGGAGAGGATATCGAGCTTATCCACTCACAAGCCGAACGTTGCCGAAAGATCCTCAAGCAGCTGACCTCGCTTTCAAGCGACGAAGACCAGACCTACCAGCGCATGCCTGTTTCCCAATTGGTGGAGGAAGTTGTGGCTCCCCATAGGATGTTATCGTCCGGCATAGTCATCCAATCCTCAGGACAGGGCCATGAGCCTATCGGAACCCGCAATGCGGCCATTCAATATGGACTGGGCAACATACTGGAAAATGCAGTCGATTTCGCTCGCCACACGGTCAAGGTCACTGCGGTTTGGGATGAAAGGAACGTTGCAATCTCCATTATCGATGACGGGCCCGGTTTTGCCCAGGAGGTCATTGGCAAAATCGGAGACCCGTATGTCTCCAACCGCGGCGGAAAATTGTCCAAGATAAAGGCCTCTGGCGGGCTGGGGCTCGGATTTTTCATTGCCAAAACCTTGCTGGAGCGAACAGGTGCGAAAGTTGGCCTGCAAAACAGGCCAGCGCCTGAGCGTGGAGCGCATGTGCGTGTCACTTGGCCGCGCTCCGCCTTTGAAATGACCATTGGTGTGGACGAAACTGATCCTGCGGCCCTATAAGTACGTAGAAACATGCACAGGCAAAGTTTCGCCGGTTTTGGCGGGACGTCTACCTATCAAACATGAAAATCGGAACGACCGGCATGACTGACGCAAATCCGGCCCTGAGCGAGATGGACGAGAAGAGCCTTTTGATCGTCGATGACGACAAGCCTTTTCAACAGCGCCTGGCTCGGGCGATGGAAAAACGCGGATTTGAAGTGAGCACCGCTGATGGTGTTCGCGAAGCTGTTTCGGTCGTCAACGCCGCCTCTCCTGCCTTTGCTGTGGTCGACATGCGGCTGGAAGATGGCAATGGTCTGGATGTGATTGAAGCAATCCGCCAGCGCCGCCCCGAGTGTCGGGCTGTTATCCTGACGGGATACGGAAACATCGCCACTGCCGTCACAGCTGTTAAGCTCGGTGCTGTTGACTATCTCGCCAAGCCAGCTGACCCGGATGACATCATCGCTGCGCTGGCCCGAAAGCCGGAAGACAAGGCTCCCCCCCCGGAAAACCCCATGTCAGCCGACAGAGTTCGCTGGGAGCACATTCAACGGGTTTTCGAACTGTGTGATCGCAATGTTTCTGAAACAGCCCGCCGTTTGAACATGCATCGGCGGACCCTTCAACGCATTCTTGCCAAAAGAGCCCCGCGTTAGCACGCTTGGCCCTTGCCCTTTCTTCGCCATTTTGCGTAGGTACGGGCTAGGGAATCAGGTTTGCATAAATGGGCGACGTTTGGATGAAGGCTGGAAACGAGATCGTACGTTCTGCGAGACGATTTGTTCCGATTGCATTATTGGCCACTGCCGGATGCCTGAGCGCTCCCATCGCCAATGCTCAAACTGCACCAGAAACAGTTCGGATCAATGTCGATCCGCCTTCTCCCGGTATACGATCGGTTTTGATCGACAAGAAATATCGCCCGATTATCAATCGGGACAAGGACGGCGTCATCATCGACACGCTCGGCAGCAGTGACAAACTGCCTCCTTGCGATGTGAAACTGGAAGTGACGCTTGAAAACAGCCGCGTCCTGCACCGAAACGCTCATCTATGCAGTGGAGATACGCTGACAGTTGACGTGGAACTGGACGGAAAACCCGGGCAAGCGCGCGTTATCCGCGGCACCGGCGGCGTAGTTTCTGGAAGCCAAACACCGGATACGCCCACAACGCAGGCCGAGACAAGCAGCACTCCCTCTAGCCAGCAAAGCGAAACATCCGCACTCACTCCTGTCACACCGGATCAGGAAAACAGCACGCTCAAGCCACTGGAACGGGCTGAAACACCTATAGACGCTCCCGGTCCACTGATCAAACCGGGTTGTCTTCATTGGATCCTGCCCAGACCGGCGTCGCCGTCACATCCGGTTTCTTGCCCTCAACCCCATCTGACGCGCGGACTTGGGATGCCACAACCGGTACAGGGCCAGGATCTCCGTCCAAACTTTTTCATTCAGGCGCCGGCACAAACGACATAGATTTTGCAGCCCAATGCGACACGCAGTCCGGGGTCGCCACCATTACCCTGCGCCGGACATCGAACGACATTCGGTCAGGGCTTTCCCACCCGGTCCGCATTTCGACTGAAACCTCGACATGGAGCCATTCGGCGATTGGATCGACGGCCAACAACCCTTATGGCCTCTCATTTCCGGAAATCGTCCTCACCATGACCGATCCACTTTGGCAGGGCTTGATCAAGGACTCGACGGTCCGCGTCGAAGTGGAGGGGCTACCGGCCTATGTCATTTCACTAAAGGGCAGCGCGACACCGGTTCGGCTCTTCGTCGCCGCATGTTCTGAAGCGCAAACAATTGTCGGGGAAGAGAACACCCTTCCAGGAGCCACCGCTGATGCCGGTGATCTCGCCTGCTCGCAAGCCGGAAATGTGTTCTCAGCCGAAGGGACGCGTCCGGGTCAAATCATCTTCCGAAACAGCTCAAACTCTGCCGTTGATGTGAACTGGGTCGACTATTATGGCGGCGAACGGCCTTATGCCCGGCTTGAGCCGGGCCAAATTCTCGAACAGCAAACCTATGTGTCTCATGCCTGGATCGTACGTGGAACACAAGGACAGTGCCGCGGGATCTATGTGAGCCGGACACCGTATCGGGAAGTGGTCATTCAAGATGCTGCCCAATCTGCGCCATCGCAATGGGATACGCCTGCGCCATCCGGCTTTGGAAATCCGGTCCCACCTGCCGATGTTGGAGGCTCTGTGAGCCAATCCACCGCCACCGGCCGCCGGACTGTCGCCAACTACCTCTGCACGGCCGGAGTTGATCTCAATGTCGTTTATGAGGCAGATGGAACGACAGCAACGGTGGCTGAAATCGGCTACCGCGCCATCACCTTGCAAAATCTGAATGCTGCTTCCGGATTTCACTATTCTGGCGAAGGCCACACATTAAAGGGGCAGGTGAATAATCTGACTTGGAGCCGTCCTGGATTGCGTGAAGTGTTTTGCTCCCGTCGCTGATAAGGTCACACAAAGGATTTGCTACCAAATTCGCCGCCCAAATGTTACAGCGTCAAAAAACGCCATGTAACTCTAACTAACGTGAATTATTCACCCTTGTGACTTTTCACTTGTTACTATGTTTTTTATCAAGGCAACTTTTTGCTAGAAGCGAAATTTTTTATTTTTACTGTATTTATTAAGCTCTAAGTTTAATACTCACGTAACCGCACAAAGTTTAGTTCCCCATCAGGGTTTCACCGGGGACTAAACATGACCTATAAAAACTGGCCATTGTCGTGGAAGATCTGCCTTCCAGTCATCACCATTCTGTTTTTCACCGTATCGCTGTCCGTCTTCAGCTTGAACACGCTTCACGGATCTATGCATCAGGAACGGCTGAACCAGATCAAACACGTTTCGGATAGCGCAAAGTCGATTGCGGCACACTATCAGCGTCTGGAAGCGTCTGGAGACATGACGAAATCGGAGGCGCAAAATGCCGCTTTGGCCACGATCAAGGCCATGCGCTATGAGGGCTCGAACTATGTATATGTTCTTGCCTATGATGGGACTGTGCTTGCACATGCCAAAGATGATGTCATCGGCAAAAACCTGATGGGCGCCAAGGACCCTGACGGTATTACGTTCATCAAATCCCTCATCGAAAAGGCCCAAACGCAAAGTGAAACGGCCATCGTCTACAAATGGCCGCGAGCTGGAGACAGCCAACCTGTTGAGAAAAACGGTTGGGGCACGAACTTCAAGCCATGGGGCTGGGTGCTTGGCACCGGTGTTTATGTTGATGACATTCATGCCGCCTACTGGAACGAGGCACTTGTGCTTCTCATACTCATGGTGACCGGCACAGTTATCGCACTTTCAATTGCCCTATGGGCTGTGCGCAGCACCGTGAAGCCTTTGAAGACCTTTGTTCGGAACATCAATGCACTCGCCAATGGCAACGTCGAGATTGTGCTTGAAGACGACACCAGGACCGACGAAATCGGCCAAATGGCAGCGTCCATGAAGGTCTTCCATGCAAATGAACTGAAGCGCAAGGAACTGGAACAAGAGCAGGAATCCCTTCGAAACCGGGACATCGAAAAAGCCAACTACATTCGCCAGCTTGGCGCGGATTTTGACCTGCAAATCGTTAATCTGGTCTCCGAGTTCGAAACCTCTGTTTCCACCTTGCGCGAAGCCTCCACCGACATGGTCAATGGTGCGCAAAACACAAACGCGGAGAGCAACAAAGTATCTGCGGCCTCCCTTAAGGCGTCCGGTAACGCTGAGGCTGTTGCTGCTGCCGCAGAAGAGCTTTCCTCTTCGGTTCTGGAAATCGGTCGTCAGGTTCAATCCTCCAGCGAGATTGCAGAACAGGCAACTCAAGACGCACGTTCAACAAGTGAACGGATGGCAAGCCTGTCTCAGGCGGCAGAGCGCATTGGAGAGGTTGTCATTCTCATTCAAACGATCGCCGAGCAGACCAACCTGTTGGCACTCAACGCAACCATAGAGGCAGCCCGTGCAGGAGAGGCTGGCAAAGGGTTCGCCGTTGTGGCTGCGGAAGTAAAGGAGCTGGCGACACAGACCTCCAAGGCGACGGAAGAAATCTCCAGCCAGATCAATGCGATCCAGAGTGAAACCCGCGACACTGTACAAGCCATTTCATCAGTCGAAAGCATTGTCGAGAAGATGAACGAAATCGCTCGGTCCATCGCGGATTCTGTCGAAGAACAGAAACTGGCGACACAGGAAATTGCAGAAAATGCAACGCTAGCCTCACAAGGCACCAGCCAAGTTACGGAAAGCATCCAGTCGGTCTCGAGCGTGACGGAAGACACGCAAAAAACCGCGCTCGACTTGAGCGACTCAGCCCGCCAGCTGGATGATATCGCCAACACCCTGAAGGCTCAGGTGCATCACTTCAGCGGTGAGATCCGCTCAAGCTCGGCAGCCTAAACTTTCCGGAGAGCCACCTTTGCAATCCGGTGGCTCCGATCCTTTGTCAGGATCAGATCAGCCCGTGGCCGGGTCGGGAGAATGTTTTCCCGAAGGTTCAACAGGTTGATTTCACGCCAAATCCGGAGCGCTGTTTCCAGCGCTTCGGCATCATCAATCCGGGAGTACCGGTGAAAATAGGAACTGGGATCGCGGAATGCCGTTTCGCGCAGGCGCATGAAGCGCTCGACATACCAGTCTTCCAAAAGCTGTTCATCCGCATCAATATAGACTGAAAAGTCAAAGAAATCGGAGACAAAAGGCACGGCACGGCCATCTTTCGGCAGCTCGCGGGTCTGCAGGACATTCAGCCCTTCAACAATCAAAATATCCGGCTTGTCGACGGTGACCGTATGCCCCGGCATCACATCATAATAAAAATGCGAATAGACCGGCGCCTTCACATAGCGCTTGCCAGCTTTGATGTCGGACAAGAACTTCAAAAGGCGTGGGCGATCAAAACTCTCCGGAAAGCCCTTTTTGCCCATCAAGCCTTCTTGTTCCAAAACTAAATTTGGATGCAGAAAGCCATCCGTGGTGATCAAATCAACCTTGGGGCTGGCAGGCCAACGGGCCAGAAGCTCTCGCAAGACACGAGAGGTTGTTGATTTGCCGACCGACACAGACCCAGCAACACCAATGATGAACGGGATCTTGCCACCCTTGGCGTTCAGGAATTTTTGTGTTGCCCGATGGAGCCCAAAGGTGGACTCCGCATAAAAGGCCAAAAGTCGGGACAAGGGCAGGTAGATTTTCTCGACCTGATCCATGGACATGGGATCGTTGAGACCCTGAAGCTGCGTCACCTCGGATGCCGACAAGGTCATCGGCGTGTCAGCACGCAGACGAGACCACTGCTTGTCGTCAAAGACGCGGTACGGCGACAGGTCCATATCCTGCTTCATGGCAACTGCTTGATCCATGACGGCTTTACCCCGTGGCACGCACAGGCCGCTCCCTAATCGGTTGGCCTTTGCGCCTTTTCTTCCAATCCGGTTTGCGCTGTTCGCCGCTCCAACTCCGCCATGACATTGGCAAGCGGAACATTCGTTGCTTTCAGCACGACCAACAAGTGATAGAGAACATCCGCCGCTTCACCTGTCAGCTCTTCTTTATCGTCCTGCACGGCGGCAATGGCAGCTTCCACAGCTTCCTCACCCAGCTTTTGGGCGCATTTGGCAACACCCTTGCCGATCAGCTTGCGCGTGTAGGACTTTTCATCATCGCTGACAGCACGCGTGGCAATAATGGCGTCGAGATCGGACAGTGTGAAGTTCGTCATTGGTCGAGTGCCCCCTGAGCTGCGGCCCTAAAAAGTGAACTTAAGGGTCGAGCCGCACGGGCAAACCAGCCTCGCGCATATGCTGTTTGGTTTCCTGGATCGAATATTCCCCAAAGTGGAATATCGACGCGGCCAGAACAGCCGTTGCATGTCCGTCACGGATCCCTTCGACCATGTGATCGAGGGTTCCGACACCGCCGGACGCGATAACCGGCACTGGAACAGCGTCTGCAATTGCCTGTGTCAGTGCCAGATTATACCCGGACTTGGTGCCGTCGCGGTCCATCGAGGTTACCAGCAACTCGCCAGCACCGAGGTCCACAACCTTTTTGGCAAATTCTACAGCATCAATTCCGGTCGGCGTGCGGCCACCATGTGTGAAAATTTCAAACTTATCCGGCTCACCCGGTGCATTGACCTGCTTGGCATCAATGGACACGACGATGCACTGGGACCCGAATTTTTCAGCCGCTTCGCGCACAAAATCAGGATTTTTGACCGCAGCTGTGTTGATGGACACCTTGTCCGCCCCAGCCAACAATAGCTTGCGAATATCCTCAACGGCTCGAACACCCCCGCCAACGGTGACAGGCATGAAGCAGGCTTCCGCCGTCCGTCGCACGACGTCATAGATTGTGTCGCGGCCTTCATGGCTGGCCGTGATATCCAGAAAACACAGCTCGTCTGCGCCTGCTGCGTCATAGGCCTTGGCAGCTTCCACCGGGTCACCGGCATCAACCAGATCGACGAAATTGACGCCCTTGACGACACGGCCATCCTTGACATCAAGACAGGGAATAATGCGGGCTTTGAGGCTCATGATGCTGCCTTTCGCGCTTGGCGGATCAGATCCATGGCTTCAGCCGGATCAAGACGTCCATCATAAAGCGCTCGACCTGAAATCGCACCTTCGAGGATCGCACAGTCCGGTTCCAGGAGGCGTTTAACGTCGTCAATGGAGGCAAGACCGCCAGAGGCGATCACCGGAATGGATACAGCGTTGGCGAGTTCCAGCGTTGAAGGAATGTTTAAGCCTTTCAAGACGCCATCACGATCAATGTCGGTGTAGATAATCGCCGAAACGCCCGCGTCTTCAAACTTCTTGGCAAGATCAATAGCCGTCAACTCGGAAGTTTCCGCCCAGCCTTCCACCGCGACATACCCGCCTTTGGCGTCGATGCCGACAGCAACTTTGCCCGGAAATTTCTTGCAGGCTTCTTTGACGAGTTCCGGATCACGCACGGCCACAGTTCCAAGGATCACTCGCGTGATGCCCTTGTTGAGCCAGGCCTCGATATGGTCCAGCGTGCGGATGCCGCCGCCCAGTTGGACTGGGTTCTTCCTGGCCGACAGGATTGCCTCAACTGCTGCGCCATTGACGCTTTCACCGGCAAAAGCTCCGTTCAGATCCACCACATGGAGCCATTCAAAGCCCTGATCTTCAAAGGTCTTTGCCTGAGCACCCGGGTCATCGTTGAATACGGTCGCCTGGTCCATATCGCCCAATTTCAGGCGGACGCACTGGCCATCCTTGAGATCAATTGCCGGAAACAGGATCATGCTTTTTTCTTTTCTACTCATGGTGCCCAGTCAAGGAAATTTGCAATCAGGGCAAGGCCCAGACGCTGGCTTTTTTCCGGGTGGAACTGGGTGCCCACCATGTTGTCTTTCGCCACCATTGCGGTGAAGGTGCCGCCGTAGTCAAAACGCGCCAGCCGGTCTTCCTCATTCGTGCAGGCAAAGTGATAGGAATGCACGAAATAGGCATGCAGGCCCTTGTCTCCGGTCTCAATGCCTTTGAGGATCGGATGCGCTGCATTGGACACGTTGATCGTGTTCCACCCCATATGCGGAATTTTCAAGTCCGGATTGTCAGGGGTCATGGCCGTGACATCGCCAGCAATCCAGCCAAGGCCATCGCTTGTTTCAAACTCCAACCCGCGTTCAGCCATCAACTGCATGCCAACGCAGATGCCTAGAAACGGTTTGCCCTGGCGGCGAACCGTTTCCTCAAGCGCATCCGCCATGCCATCAACTGCCCACAGACCGCGCTTGCAATCTGCAAAGGCGCCGACGCCCGGAAGGACAATTCTGTCTGCTCTGGCAACGCGGTCGGGGTCGGATGTGACCACAACATCCGGAGAACTGGCATGAGAACGGGCCGCCCGTTCGAACGCCTTGGCTGCAGAGCGCAAATTGCCCGAGCCATAATCGATGATTGCTACTGTCATTGACGTCTATCCGGCCCAAGGGAGAGGCCGACAACCTTTTCTGTTCCAACACGTGGAATTATCGGATTGGGTTTTGTAGGAGTGGCCTGCTCAGGAACCCGCATCGGCTGAGGCGATGCCATGCCCAGCGCTGCATGTTGCAGCACGCGCGCTTCGGCCTCTTCAGCACTGGCAGCGACCACATGGTGCACCACTTTCCAGCCCTGACGCTCAAGGGACCAGCGGCGCAGATTTTGCGCTTCAAAGCCCAAAAACAGTGAGATGACAAAGGTAACGGCGACTGTGGCAGCGCCGCCTACCTGAATTGCGATGACTTCAAGCACCAGTGTCACCGCCAGATAGCCCAAAAACAGCATCCAAAGGCGGTGATACAAAATCCAGAGGATCGAAAAGGCGAACGCGCAAAAACTGAACTTGTCTGGCACCAGAACGAGACGGTCCACATCCGAACCTGTTCGGACTTTTCCTCCCGCTTCCGGAGGAACCATGGCGAGGAATGTTGTCATCGGCCTAGCCGCCCAATTGCCCTTTTGTCGTCGGTATCCGGTCTGCCTGACGCGGGTCGATCTCCACAGCCGTGCGCAAGGTCCGCGCCACAGCCTTGAAGCAGGTCTCTGCAATATGGTGGCAGTTTGACCCGTAAAGATTGGCAATGTGAAGGGTAATTCCTGCGTTCATTGTGAATGCGCGGAAAAACTCTTCAAAAAGCTCGGTGTCGAAGTCACCAATCTTGTCGCGATCAAAAGTCACATCCCACACAAGAAAGGGGCGCCCGGAGACATCAACTGCGCAGCGGGTGAGCGCCTCATCCATTGCAAGGTGTGTGTCCGCATAGCGTGTGATCCCGGCCATATCACCCAGCGCCTCGCGCAAGGCTTGACCAAGCGCAATGCCGGTGTCTTCAACGGTGTGGTGGAAGTCAATATGGGTGTCCCCATCCGCCCGAACCTTGATGTCGATCAGGGAATGGCGTGCCAGCTGGTCGAGCATATGATCGAAGAAGCCGACACCGGTCTGGATGTCATATGTCCCCGTTCCGTCAAGGTTCACCTCGACAGAAATTTTGGTTTCCTTCGTATTGCGCTCAACGGATGCTGTCCGCATGCCAAATAACCTCCAGCCTTGGCTGCTTCGAACCATAAGCAGTCCCTGCAGCGGCGACGTTGTAGCAGGCCGGTTCGGTTATGGGAATAGGTCGCAACGTCAATGAGTTCGCCAAAGACTTGGCCGCTCTAGGCCTTGGCCACTGGCTCTTGCTGCGTTCCTTTGCTATGTCGGCTTGGATTTTTCGTGAAAAGGGTGTCCCCATGTCCAGCAGTCGCTTCGCTCCGACCTCTGCCGTAGATCGGCTTGTCCTTCCTCTGGACGTCCCAACGGTCGATGACGCCCGTGCCCTTGTGAGCGCAACAAAAGGCACGGTTGGCGTTTATAAGATTGGCATGGAACTGCAATTTGCCGGTGGACTTGAGTTTGCCCGCGAATTGGCCGCAGACGGACACAAGATCTTTTTGGACGTCAAACTGCACGACATTGACAACACCATCACGCAGGCTGTGCGCAACGTTGCCAAAATGGGCATGACCTTCATGACTATTCACGCCTATCCGAAAACCATGCGGGCGGCGGTTAAGGCGATCACAGAAGATGGCGTTGAGGACCTTTGCCTCTTGGGTGTGACCGTTCTGACCTCCATGAGCGAAGGTGATCTGCTTGATGCAGGCTACAAGGGACCGATTTCCGATGTGGTGGAGGACCGTGCCAAGGATGCCCGGGCGTGTGGTATGGGCGGCATTGTCTGCGCGGCAACGGAATCTGCTTCAATGCGCAAGGTGCTTGGCGATGAGCTCGTGATTGTGACGCCGGGAATTCGGCCAACAGGAAGCGCGGCCGGAGACCAACAACGGATCATGACACCAGCAGATGCGATCATCGCGGGCAGTGATTATCTCGTCGTCGGGCGCCCAATCTCCAAGGCGGACAATCCCCGTAAAGCCGCAGAAGCGATTGTTCAGGAGATCGAGGCAGCGCTTTAACGCTGCCCCTTTTACTTAAAGCGAAATTGCCGCAGATCAGGCTGCAGCGCCCGTTCCATCATTCTTGGATCGCAGCACCATACCGAACAGATCGCGTGGATCATCCGGATCGGCCAGCATGTCCAGTTTCTCAAAATGGCCGGTTTTCGGCAGAAGATCGCGCACAAACCGCAGGGCCGAGAAATCCTCGATGGCAAAGCCGACGCTGTCGAACAGGGTGATCTGGTCGTCTGATGTGCGACCCGCAGCCTTTCCTGCATAAACTTCCCAAAGCTCTGTCACCGGATGATCCCGGTCAAGCTGCTGAACTTCCCCTTCAATGAAGGTTTGTTCCAGAAATTCTACGAAAATGTCAGAGCGCAAAAGGATGTCCTTGTGCAGCTCTGTCTTGCCCGGACAATCTCCGCCCACTGCATTGATGTGAATGCCGGAGCCAACCATGTTGTCAGTCAAAATGGTCGCGTATTTCTTGTCTGCCGTCACCGTGGTGACAATTTGCGCGCCTTCGATAGCATCTTCCGGCGTTTTGCAGATGGTTACATCAAGGCCGGTGTTTGCGAGATTGCGGGCCAGACGCACACTTGCATCGGGATCAATGTCATAGGCGCGAATGTCCGTAATACCGAGCATGGACTTGAACGCGAGACATTGGAAATCCGATTGAGCGCCATTTCCGATAATGGCCATCGTCTTGGAACCTTTCGGAGCCAGATACTTGGCTGCAAGAGCGGAGTTGGCTGCCGTTCGGAGAGCAGTAAGAATGGTCATCTCGGTGAACAGAACCGGATATCCGGTTGAGAGCTCGGACAGAACACCGAAACCAGTGACTGTCTGACGACCGTCCTTGGTGTTGTCCGGATGGCCGTTGACGTATTTAAAGCCAAAGGTCTCACCGTCGCTTGTTGGCATCAACTCGATGACACCCTGCGGGGCATGGGCCGGGATGCGGGGCTTCTTGTCGAAGCTCTCCCATCTGAGGAAATCTTCTTCGATGTATTCGGCAATTCCGGTCATGAACGGCTCAACCCCGTAGGAGTGAACGTTCTTCATCATGTTGTCGACGCTGACAAATGGCACATAGGCGAGTTCAGATGGCTCAAGGGCCTTGGACTTGGTTGTCATGATCAAAAGCTCCGTGTCGGGCGGTCGAAAACCTTGCGGCCAAAGAGGCTGGCGGTCAGATCCACCATCAGGCGGGCAGTCTTGCCGCGGTCATCGAGAAATGGATTGAGTTCAACAAGGTCGAGGGATGTGACGAGGCCACTGTCATGAAGCATTTCCATGACCAGATGCGCCTCACGGAACGTTGCACCGCCAGGAACCGTTGTTCCGACCGCCGGTGCAATCGACGGATCAAGGAAATCAACGTCCAAACTGACGTGCAGAAGACCGTTGTTTCTGGCTACGCGATCAAGAAACGGTTGCAGCAGGGCCGCGATGCCGTGTTCATCAATGCGGCGCATATCGTCAACACCCGCCCCAGCCTCCAGCAGGAACTTGTGCTCCTGCGGGTCAATTGACCTAACACCGAGAATTTCCACATGGCTCGGGTCAACAACATGTTCCAACGGCTTGCCGAGCAGCACATCGAACCCCTTCAAACCGCAAGCATAGGCCAGCGGTGTCCCATGGAGGTTCCCGCTTTCAGTTGTCTCAAGGCTGTGAAAGTCCGAGTGAGCATCCAGCCACAGGACATAGAGCGGACGGTCGAGCTCGGCTGCAGCTGCGGCCTGTCCGGGCACAGTTCCAAGGGCCAGAGCGTGATCGCCGCCCATATAAATCGGGAACTCTCCGCTCACACCGATTTTCCGGGCTGTTTCAAAGAGAACTCGCGTCCAACCTGCGATTTCTTCCAGATGATGAACAGCCGGGTTTTTACATGTCAGTGGGCCAGTTTGCGGGCAAACGAGGTTCCCGTCGTCATGAACCGTGTGGCCCAAGTCTTCGAGATTCTTTTCCAGACCAGCGGTCCGATAGGCATCCGGCCCCATAAGGCATCCACGCCGGCCCGCGCCTTCATCGACCGGTGCCCCAACCAGCCGTACCGTCCGTTTTGTCACCAGGTGACCTCCTTGGGAGAACAAAGAAGTCTATGATCTCTTTCAAAACTGGCGGTGTAAATCGGCAGACTTGACCAATCAGACAGTCCTTTTTATCATTTCGGGCAGGCATAACTGACAATTTGGTCAACATGGACGATCTGGACTACCAACTCCTCGCTCTTTTGCGCACCGATGGACGCCGGTCGATTTCTGATTTGGCAAAGGACCTGAATGCGGCGAGAGCCACTGTCAGAAGCCGGATGGAGCGGCTGATTGAGTCGGGTGAAATTCTGGGTTTCACTGCCATTTTGCGAGACGATTGGCGGGATCTCCCGATCCGCGCTGTGACGCTTGTCGAAGTCGCCGGACGAAATACAGAACCCGTCACCAAGATGTTGAGCGCCATGACGGAGGTCAGGGCCATTCATTCCACGAATGGCAAGTGGGATCTCGTGCTTGATATCGCGACCCGGGACCTCAGCGCTTTTGATGAAGCACTGAACCGCATTCGCCTGATTGAAGGCATCGCCAACACCGAAACCAATTTGTTGCTGAACACGCGCAAAAGTCCAGTTGGTGCAGTAAACCATTTCACTGATCTGCGCGCTTGAGCCTGTCGCTCGCAAATCGGGTAGCACCTTGCCGCCGCTGCGTTTAGGGTCTTAAAAGAGCAAAACAGCAGGCTGGCATGACCAAAGCAATCAACCCCGAAACGCTGGACAATGGTCCGACCAAAATCTCTGTCGGGCCGGAAGCAGAAGCAGACTACAAGATTGTTCGGCAAACGCTGGAACGGATCACCAGAGACTGGCGCGCCCAACCAAGCCTTGAAGAGCTTGCCGGGGAGGTAGGCCTGCAGCCAATCCAGTTGCAACGCGTGTTTTCGCGCTGGGCGGGGCTTACACCAAAGCAATTTCTGCAAGCCATTACACTCGACTATGCCAAATCGCTTTTACGTGACTCAGCTAGTGTCTTGGATACGAGTTTTGAGGTCGGGCTTTCAGGGCCAGCACGCCTTCATGACCTATTTGTAACTCATGAAGCCATGACACCAGGTGCTTATCGCACGCGCGGTTCCGGCCTGACGGTTTTTTATGGCTTTCATCCGTGCCCGTTTGGCTCCGTCCTCATTATGGCGACTGACAAGGGCCTTGCAGGTCTCGCCTTTGCTGATCTCGGCGAGGAAACGGATGCTTTTGAAGACATGGCCTCCAGATGGCCAGCTGCAGCATATGTTGAAGATATGGCCCAGACAGCACCCTATGCCAAACGCGTGTTTGAACCGGGAAACTGGCAGCAAGACCAGCCGTTGAACGTTGTTTTGATCGGAACCGACTTCGAAATCCGGGTCTGGCAGACCCTGTTACGCATTCCCATGGGCCGGGTAACCACCTATTCGGACATTGCGGAGCATATTGGCAAGCCGTCCGCCTCTCGAGCGGTTGGAACTGCGGTCGGGAAAAACCCGATATCCTTTGTGGTTCCCTGTCATCGGGTTCTTGGGCGACAGGGAGACTTGTGCGGGTATCACTGGGGTCTGACCCGCAAACGGGCTATTCTTGGATGGGAGGCGGGTCTGTCTGCGCCTGTTCTGGAAACCGTTTAGAAGACAGGACGCTAGTGAATTGGTCCGGGCGGCATTGGGTACTCGGACATCACCGTCCAGCCAAAGGATACCATGTTTTGACCTGCAAGGTCCGTCACCGTACCTGTGCTGAGAAAGTCCACGGTTTTCGGCGGAAACGGTTGACCGGTCAAACCAGTATGGAGCCCTGACATCACCTTTGCGGTTGTCTCGGTCCAGGCAATCATGTCGAGCGGAACTACAAGCGCTGCACCACCGTCAAAGCGAAGGGCAACCGGAAAACCAGCGACCATGCGAAATTGGCTCAACTGTGCCTCTGTCCGGTTATAGGTCTCTGTCAGGACAATCCGCCGCAACTGAATGTAGGCGTCTTCACGGGTTTGAGCTGCTGCAGCCTGAGCCACAAGCAGTTCACGCCCCTTGACGTTTGCAATGGCCTGCAGGCGGTAGGCAAAGACGATCCGTTCGGTTGGTGTGTAGTTTCGGTTCGACAAAAATCCGCTAATATCTCCTTCGTTTGCACCAGCGTGTCTCAGCGCGGGCGCTGCCCGTTCGTGCAGTTCGCTCGGCGTGCTGTCGACAATCAAAGTCCGTAAGCTTTCCGCTGTTCCGACAAACGAGGAAATCGCACCACCGGGGATCAACGCGGTAATCGCTGTCACTGTCCATTTTCCGATGGTCGTCACGCTGGCGGTTTCCGTCAATTTCGCAGAAAGCGGAGCGTAGGTCGTGTAAGGATCAACACCGATCTCGACAGCCAGCTCACGGCGTGTGCGATCTGTCCCCGTCACTGCCTTGGCCAGATCTTCCGGCGATCCACCCTTTCCTGTGACCGTGTTTTCAACCCCCTGTGCCAGTCGCCCAAACACGCGCCCAACACCGGTTACCGTGCTTTTGGCCGTTCCAATCGGATCTTCAACAGTGCTTTTGACAAAATCAGCTGGCCGTTTTGCTGCTTCCTTTAACCCTTCTAGGAAGGACTGATCTGCCTTCAATCCATCAAGCGCCGTCAGAGCCTTGACCTCGGACAGGCGCAGCTTCAACAACCCATCCCCAACCACACGCTCTATGCCTTGGACGGTCTGAACCTCAAAAACCCTTAAAAATCCCTCGCTATGGACTTTGGATTCCACGAGGTAACCTGGCCCGACTTCCTTGCCATGGAGGATTGCGGCGGCAGTTTGTACCGGCGGGCGCTCATAATCCTGACCCGTTGCAGGCACCGCCAAAGCCAGTGACACAGCACAAAATCCAGCGGTAATACGAGGTAAGGACATGAAAACACTCCGCAACATCACTCAACCAATGCTGCGAAGATAGGCATTTAGGCCGTGATTAGCGAGGGGGCATGTCATTCATTTTCAGAATATCGCCAGCCAGATAAAGCGACCCACAAATCAGCACCCTTGGGCTTTCTCCATCTCGCTCTGCACAGCTTCGAATGTCGGCAAATGCATCATCCAACGACGGAAACGGTGTTGCCTCCAACCCTGCCGTTCTGGCGTGATCTGCCAAGAGAAGCGGATCAACTCCATTGGATGATGAACGGATAGGAACCGTTGCAACATGGCGTGCAAGGCCCTCGTAGGGGCGGAAATAGCCGACCGGATCCTTCGTATTGAGCATTCCGGACACCAGATAAAGCGGCTTCGGGCTTTGTTCTTCGCGATCGCCCATAAATGCCGAAATAGAAACGGCAGCATCCGGATTGTGACCACCATCCAGCCAGACTTCTGCACCTTCCGGCAACAGGTCAAGCACCCGCCCGCTCGTCAGGGATTGCAGACGACCGGGCCATTCGATTGACCGCAGTGCCTTGGCCGCAGCCTCTTCACCAGGCCAAAATCCAGCGGCTTTCAGCGCTGCGATTGCCATGGCTGCATTGGAAACCTGATGCGCGCCGACCAAATTGGGCAAGGGGAGATCGAACAGGCCGTCTTCATCCTGAAATGCCAGTCGCCCCTGATCGGCATAGGCCATGTAATCCTGACCATATAGTTTCAGAGGGATCCTCAAGCGCGCCACTGCCATTTCCATGATTGGCAAGGCTTCATCTTGCTGCGGACCAATCACAGCTGGGCAAGCGGGTTTTAATATTCCAGCCTTTTCAAGCGCAATTCCAGCCAGTGTGGGGCCGAGATAATCCTGATGGTCCATTGAGACCGGCGTGATGACACAAGCCGCAGGATTTTCGATCACGTTGGTGGCATCAAGCCGCCCGCCCAATCCAACTTCAAGCAAAACCACATCCGCCGGATTTTCTGAAAAGAGCAGGAGTGCGGCAGCGGTGGTGACCTCGAAAAAGGTGATTTCCTCTCCCGCATTGGCTGTTTCGCAGCGCAGGAGGGCATCTTTCAGCTTTTCATCGGAGACGATCTGACCATCCGTGCCAAGACGGATGCGTTCGTTGAATTTAACGAGGTGAGGGGAGGTGTAGACATGACATCGCTTGCCGCCTGCCTCCAGAAGCGCTCGCATTATGGCAGTCACAGAGCCCTTGCCGTTGGTTCCGGCAATATGAATGACCGGGGGCAAGGACTTTTCCGGAGAGCCCAGCGCCAATAACAGACGCTCCATTCGCTCTAGGGTCAGATCAATTTCGCTTGGATGAAGGGAAAGCAGGCGATCAAGTATCTCGGAGACCTGGTCCATACGCTCTCACTCTACTCAATCACGCGGGTTGCAGGACGATGCCCCGTCCTGCGCCTCTTGTTGGGCTCGGCCTTTGGGGAGATCAGGCCTTTTCTTTGTTATCTTCGCTTTCGGCCGGTTCCGCTGATGCTTCAGGTGCGTCTTCAGCTGTATCCGTTACGCCCTCGTCCGCTGCTTCCACCTCTTCGGCTTCTTCTTCGACAACGCTCGGCAGCTCAATCTCACGCTTCAACAGTATGCCGCAGATTTTTGTAATCGTGTCTTTGAGTTCATGACGGCTGACCACCATGTCGACCATGCCATGATCCAGCAGATACTCAGCGCTTTGAAAGCCTTCTGGAAGCTTTTCACGAATGGTCTGCTCAATCACACGGCGACCGGCAAAGCCGATCTGCGCGCCCGGCTCAGCAATATGAACATCGCCCAGCATCGCATAGGAGGCCGAAACGCCGCCAGTTGTCGGATTGGTCAGAACAACGATGTAGGGCAGGCCTGCTTCGCGAAGCATCTGAACGCCGACAGTCGTGCGCGGCATTTGCATCAGGGACAAAATCCCTTCCTGCATGCGGGCACCGCCTGATGCGGCAAACAGGACAAAGGGCGTTTGATGCTCAGCGGCCTTCTGCATGCCGGTCAGGATCGCTTCTCCGGCTGCCATGCCTAGAGACCCGCCCATGAATGCAAAATCCTGAACGGCGGCTGTCATCGCCATGCCATTTACATTGCCCTTGGCAACAAGCACAGCGTCCGTCTCTCCAGTCTTGGAGCGGTTTTCTTTCAAACGGTCCGTGTAGCGCTTTGTGTCCCGGAACTTGAGCGGATCTGCATGGGCTTCCGGTGTTTCAATCCGCTCATAAGCTGCATCATCAAAGAACGTGTCCAACCGCTTCTTGGCCGGGATCTTCATGTGATGTCCAGAGTTCGGCACAACCCAATGATTGGCTTCCAGATCGCGATGGAAAACCATCTCGCCCGTTTCCGGGCATTTGATCCAGAGGTTTTCCGGAACTTCACGCTTCTTCAGAAGATCGCGAATTTTCGGCCGAACGAGGGAGTTGATCCAGTTCACGGGGAGCCTGTCCGTTTATTGAGTTCGAGTATACGGGTTCAAATAGAAGTGGCGTTGTCTCACGAGCTGCGCGCGCGAGCAACACCCCCTGCCAAATCGGAAACCAATGTGGTTACCGCAGAAACAGTCTTATCCGTTGCAATTCCGGCATCATCAAGGCTGTCCTTGATCGCATTGACCAAGACGGAGCCAACAACCACGCCGTCAGCACCCTTGCCGATTTCAGCGGCTTGATCAGCGGTCTTCACACCAAAGCCGACAGCCACCGGAAGGTCTGTGTGGCCCTTGATGCGATTTACAGCCGTCGCCACGCGCGATGTGTCGGCAATGGCAGAACCCGTAATGCCGGTCACAGAAACGTAATAGACAAAGCCGGATGTATTGGCGAGAACTGCAGGAAGGCGCTTGTCGTCCGTCGTCGGCGTGGCAAGGCGAATGAAATTGATGCCAGCTTCCAGCGCGGGAATGCAGAGCTCGTCGTCTGCCTCCGGCGGGATATCAACGATGATCAGGCCGTCAACGCCTGCGTCCTTGGCTTCCTTCACGAAAACCTTCGGGTCGCGAACGTAGATTGGATTATAATATCCCATCAGCACGATAGGGGTGTCGTTGTCCTTCTTGCGAAAGTCACGCACCATCTGAAGCGTTTTGGCCATTGTCTGACCCGCTTTGAGCGCACGCTGCGTGGCAAGCTGGATCGGCACACCTTCGGCCATGGGATCGGAAAACGGCATGCCAAGTTCAATGACATCAGCGCCAGCTGCCGGAAGGGCGTCAAGCACATCCTGAGAGGTCTTGAGATCCGGATCACCTGCCGTGATAAAGGTCACAAGCGCTGGCCGTCCAGCTTCTGCACAGGCCTTGAACCGGCGATCAATCCGCGTTTCCGTCATTCCAATCCACCCTTGAGAGATCAGGAACTGTCCGTTCCATGCTGCAAGGGATGTAGGGGGCCAGTGTTCCTGCTGTCAATGCGCCTTTGACGGCTGCATGTAATTTTCAGCAAGATCAATCCCTGCATTGCGCATTTTTTGACCAATCAGGCGTCGAAAACGCGCTGATAAACGGTTCGGGCGATGTGATCGCGTTCAAGGCCCATTTCAGCAAGCTGTTCGTCGTTCAATGCCGAAAGTTCTTCATAAAGGGCGCTGGCAGCGCGGGCGCGGCCATAATCTTCAATTATGCGGTGAAGGGAATGGCCGAAGGAGACCGCTGCGTTCGAGAAGACCTCGAACAGCGAAACGCTATGTGTCGCAGCCATTTTATTAGCTCCAGTTCTGTCAAAAAGGTCGATGACCGTCTTTGTCATCTGCACTCAGAAAATAAGCTTCCTTGTGCACCGCAACAACTCACGGGTTCAGGTGGCTGTGTTGCGTCTTCGACATACCTGTTGCCTGCGCGGCCTTGAGAGAATGAACCTCTGGCCCAACAAAAAAGGCCGCCACGTGCACATGGCGACCTTTCAAATTCAGTGTGATCCACACCTTACAAATCAAACCCAAGCATGTTGCCAACGGCGAAGACATCCTTGTCGCCACGGCCACACAGATTCATGACAATGATCTGGTCTTTGTCCATTTTAGGCGCAAGTTTTGCGACATGAGCCAATGCATGGGACGGCTCAAGAGCCGGAATGATACCTTCCACCTTGGTGAGCATCTGGAACGCTTCCAGTGCTTCATCGTCCATGATCGGCACATAATTCACACGGCCAATATCTTTCAGCCAAGAGTGTTCAGGTCCAATGCCCGGGTAATCAAGGCCGGCCGAAATGGAGTGGCCTTCGAGAATTTGCCCGTCGTCATCCTGCAAAAGAAAGGTGCGGTTACCATGCAAGACGCCAGGCTTTCCAGCTGCAAGTGAGGCACAGTGTTCGTCGCCGTCCAGGCCGTGACCACCAGCTTCGACACCATAAATCTCAACGCCCTTGTCATCGAGGAATGGATGGAACATGCCAATAGCGTTGGAACCGCCGCCAACAGCGGCAACAAGTGCATCCGGAAGACGTCCTTCAGCTTCCATAATCTGTTCGCGCAGTTCTTGCCCAATGACGGACTGGAAGTCGCGGACCATTTCCGGGTAGGGGTGCGGGCCAGCTGCAGTGCCGATCAGGTAGTAGGTGCTATCAACATTAGTCACCCAGTCACGCAGAGCTTCGTTCATCGCATCCTTGAGCGTGCCAGCCCCGGCGGTGACAGGCACAATCTCAGCTCCCAGCAATTTCATGCGGAAGACGTTTGGCTTTTGCCGCTCAACATCCGTTGCGCCCATATAGACTACGCACGGAAGCCCGAAGCGGGCACACACTGTAGCGGTCGCAACCCCATGCTGCCCAGCGCCAGTTTCTGCAATAATCCGTGTCTTGCCCATGCGCTTGGCAAGAAGAATCTGCCCAAGGCAGTTGTTGATCTTGTGTGATCCGGTGTGGTTCAGCTCATCGCGCTTGAAGTAGATTTTCGCGCCGCCGAGATGCTCAGTCAGGCGTTCGGCGAAATAAAGCGGAGACGGGCGTCCGGTATAATGGGTGTTGAGGTTTTCAACTTCCGCATGGAACGCCGGATCCTTCTTGGAGTCGTCATAGGCCTTTTCAAGATCCAGAATAAGCGGCATGAGCGTCTCGGCGACATACCGGCCACCAAAAATGCCGAAATGTCCCCGTTCGTCCGGACCAGTCCGAATGCTGTTTGCCATCGTGGTCATCGCCACTCAACTCCCTGACATATCAGCGTCTCTGACCGCAGCCATGAACGCCTTGATTAATTTCTCGTCCTTCACGCCAGGTTCGCGTTCGACCCCGGAGGACACATCCACCGCCTTGGCACCACTTTGCCGGATTGCCTCAACGACGTTATCCGGGTTTAGCCCCCCCGAAAGCATGAAGGGCTTCTTGAGGTCAAGGTCTTTCAGCAGGGTCCAGTCATAGGAAACGCCGTTTCCGCCCGGAAGCTCCGACCCTATTGGTGGTTTGGCATCAAAGAGAAGCCAGTCTGCAACAATAGCGTAGTAATCGCCTTGTTCCAGATCTGCCCTTTCGGAAACGGCCACAGCCTTCATGATTTTTGTATCATGCATCACCTTGACGGCAGCGCAGGCTTCCGGCGGTTCCGAGCCGTGCAGCTGAATAATGTCCGGGCCAACCAATTCCTTGATCCGCGACAATCCGTCCAGATCCATGTTGACGGTAACAGCTACAATTTCCGCCTTGCCGCGGGCCATGTCGGCCAATTTGCAGGCTTCTGTCAGGCTGACATGGCGAGGGCTTTTTGGAAAGAACATCAAGCCGATCATGTTGGCCCCCGCTTCGAGGGCCGCTTCCATGGTTGCTTCGGTTTTCAGTCCGCAGATTTTTACCTTGGTATGGGTCATATCAAGTCACGTTGTAAGCAGCGATGGCGGCCATGTTGACGATGTCGCTGTCCTTGGCGCCCATGGGAATGATCTGCACCGGTTTGTCGAGACCCACCAGAAGCGGTCCGATGACGGTCGATCCACCAAGTTCCTGCAGCATCTTGGTGGAAATAGATGCAGAGTGGAATGCTGGCATCACCAAAACGTTTGCCGGCCCTGAGAGACGGCAAAACGGATAAACCGACATCTTATCGAGGTTGAGGGCAACATCGGCTGCCATTTCGCCATCATATTCAAAGTCTACGCGGCGGCGATCCAGAATACGAACAGCTTCCTGAACCTTTTCCGAGCGCTCGCCCTTTGGATGCCCAAAGGTGGAATAGGCCAGCATCGCGACTCGTGGCTCGTAACCAAGACGGCGTGCAACGTGGGCTGCTTCCTCGGCAATGTCAGCCAGCTCCTCAGAGGTTGGCATATCGATGACAGCCGTGTCGGCAATCAGAACCGTCCGGCCACGCGATAGGGCCAGCGATACACCAATCATCCGGTGACCTGGCTTCACATCAAGACAGGCGCGCACCGTGTCGAGGGCCACGGAATAGTTTCGTGTAAGACCGGTGACCATCGCATCTGCATCACCGCGGGCCACCATAATGGCCGCCCAGTAGTTCCGGTCATTATTGACCATGCGCTGACAGTCACGCTGGAGATAGCCCCGGCGCTGCAAACGCCCATAGAGATAGGCTGCATAATCCTTGCTTCGATCCGACAAGCGCGCATTTTGGATAGATATGCCCGGACGGTCGACATCAACACCAGCATGTTGAGCAGCTTCACGCACTTCATCTTCGCGGCCAATCAGAATGGCCTCGCCAAGGCTCTGGTTCACAAAGCTCGCTGCTGCGCGAATAACCGCTTCTTCCTCGCCTTCGGCAAAGACAACACGTTTTGGCTGCTGGCGCACCTTTGAGAAAATGCGCTGGAGGGTTCCAGCCACGGGGTCTCGGCGGGCCGACAATTCATGGCGATATTGATCCATATCGACAATCGGGCGCTGGGCCACACCGCTGTCCATGGCCGCTTGGGCTACAGCTGGCGGAATGGCGTGGATGAGGCGCGGATCAAACGGAACCGGGATAATATATTCTGGCCCGAATTTCGGACGTTTTCCGCGATAGGCTGCGGCCACTTCATCCGGAACTTCTTCACGCGCCAACTGGGCCAGAGCCTCGGCGCAAGCGACCTTCATCGCGTCATTGATCGTGGTTGCCCGAACATCCAGCGCGCCGCGGAAGATGTAGGGAAACCCGAGAACGTTGTTGACCTGGTTCGGATAATCGGACCGCCCCGTTGCGACGATGGCATCATCGCGCACTTCAGCTGCTTCTTCCGGGGTAATTTCAGGGTCCGGGTTTGCCATGGCAAAAATAATCGGGTTCGGAGCCATTGCCCGGAGCATGTCTGGTGTGAGTGCCCCCTTGACTGACACGCCGAAGAAGACATCCGCCCCCTTCACCGCATCATAAAGCGAGCGGTCATCGGTCTCGATGGCATGAGCCGACTTCCACTGGTTCATGCCTTCCGGGCGGCCTTTGTAAATCACGCCCTTTGTGTCGCACAAAGTAACGTTTTCATGCGGAACACCCATCGCCTTGACCAGTTCGATACAGGCGATGCCGGCCGCACCCGCGCCATTACAGACAATCTTGGTGTCTTTCATGTCGCGGCCCGTCAGGTGAAGGGCATTGATCAATCCGGCTGCTGCAATAATGGCTGTTCCATGCTGATCGTCATGAAAAACCGGAATATCCATCAACTCACGCAGACGCTGTTCGATGATGAAGCAATCTGGTGCTTTGATGTCTTCCAGATTGATGCCACCGAAGGATGGGCCGAGATAGCGGACGGAATTGATGAACTCTTCGACTTCCTGGGTATCGACTTCCAGATCAATGGAATCCACGTCAGCAAAACGTTTGAAGAGAACCGACTTGCCTTCCATCACAGGTTTGGAGGCCAGAGCGCCCAGATTGCCAAGCCCCAAAATGGCCGATCCGTTGGAAATCACGGCGACCAGATTGCCACGAGTTGTGTAATCGAATGCGCGGCTAGGGTCTTCAGCAATGGCCCGTACCGGCACCGCCACCCCCGGCGAATAGGCGAGCGACAGATCCCGCTGCGTTGCCATGGGTTTGGTCGGGGTGATTTCCAGCTTACCGGGACGCCCGTCCTGGTGGAAATTCAAGGCTTCCTGATCAGTGAAGCTAACGGCGGTTTTCGAGGTGTCCTTGGAGGCCATGGATGCAGCGATTCCTTGCTTGGCATTATTTGCGACAGGAGGGCCGACCTTATCCCCTGAAAATTCGGCACTCAAGCAATGATCTCTCATACCTAATGTGAAAGCTGTCGCATCGTTTGCTAGGTTCGCGCCATGTCACAGGCGAGCGTCAAGAAAGCCCAGCCGGCGGACTCCAAAGTCACGCCGATGATGGCTCAATACATTGAGATTAAAACTGCCAACCCGGACAGCTTGCTGTTCTACCGGATGGGCGACTTTTATGAACTCTTCTTTCATGATGCGGAGGTTGCGGCGCAAGCGCTTGGCATCACGCTGACCAAACGCGGCAAGCATCAGGGCGCGGATATCCCGATGTGTGGTGTGCCGGTACACGCTGCTGACGATTACTTGCAAAAACTGATTTCGCTGGGCCACCGGGTTTCCGTATGCGAGCAAACCGAAGATCCGGCTGAGGCGAAAAAACGCGGATCCAAATCGGTGGTTCGCCGCGATGTCGTGCGCCTTGTTACTCCCGGAACCCTGACTGAGGACCGACTTCTGGATGCTGGTGCCAATAACTTTCTGGCAGCGCTCTCCAGATTGAAAGCAGGCTCGCAAGAAGGGGATGCCATTTACGGCCTTGCCTGGATCGACATGTCCACCGGCAGCTTTCAGGTGTCTGAAACCGATCATCAACGCTTATCTGCCGATCTGGCCCAAATTGCTCCCCGTGAACTGATCCTTGCTGACAATCTGCTTCAGGAAACAGAACTTCGCCAATTGGTGGAGCTGACCGGCAGTGCGTTGTCTCCAGTTCCTCGGGCCTTTTTTGACGGTTCCACCGCGGCGGATCGACTGGCGCATTATTTCGGTGTGAAGACGCTCGACGGTTTCGGAACGTTTTCGCGTGCAGAACTGACAGCAGCCTCCGGCATCCTTGCGTATATCGAAAAGACCCAGCTTGGCGAACGCCCGCCCCTGGACCCGCCAACACGAGAAGCCGGGTCTGGCAGAATGCTGATCGATCCGGCGACACGGGCCAATCTGGAACTGTCCCGGACCCTTTCTGGTGAAAAACAAGGCAGTCTGCTCACCACGATCGACAGAACGGTCACTGGTGGCGGTGCCCGCCTTTTGGCCAGCAGATTGGCCGGGCCACTCATCCGACCTGACATTATCAATCAACGCCATGATTCCGTGGATTTCTTTTTGAACAACGAAATCATGCGCGAGCACTTGCGCCAAACTCTTAAAGGCGCACCGGATATGGCTCGCGCCCTGTCCCGCATTGCCCTTCAAAGGGGCGGGCCCCGTGATATCCTTTCCATTGCACAAGGTCTGGAAGCTGCTCAGTCTCTTTTAGACATGACCGGGCAGGGTGGGAACATCCCGACCGAGCTGGCCGCAGCACGCACCAGTTTGGAAAAGGCTCCGCATGCGCTGGGCGCAGAGCTTATGGTTGCCATCAAAGAAGACCCGCCGCTATTAAAGCGGGATGGCGGATTTGTCGCCAGCGGCTATGACGCAAACCTTGATGAATTACGGGCTTTGCGTGATGAGAGCCGAAAGGTCATTGCGCAGCTCCAGGCAAACTATTCTGAGCAACTCGGCCTTCGTTCGCTCAAGATCAAGCACAACAACGTGCTTGGCTGGTTCATCGAAACCCCGACCGCTCAGGCTGACAAACTGCAGGATGACCCAGCGCGGTTCATTCACCGGCAAACCATGGCCGGAGCAATGCGGTTCACAACAACCGAATTGGCCGACCTTGAATCCAAAATTGCGAGCGCCGGTGAACGGTCCATGGCAATCGAGCTGGAGGTCTTTGACCGGCTCACGTCTGAAATTGTGTCCGCAGGTGATGCGATCAAGGCTGCTGCCCACGGCCTCAGCGTGCTCGATGTTTCTGCAGCCCTTGCAAAATTGGCGCAGGATGAGAACCACTCCCGCCCCCTCATCGATGAAAGCCGCGCCTTTGACATCAAAGGCGGTCGCCACCCCGTGGTGGAGCGCGCCCTCAAACACTCTGGCGGCGACAGCTTCGTTGCCAATGACGCGAACCTTGGTCCGCAGGCCGATAGGGAAAGCGGCTGCATCTGGCTGATTACCGGGCCCAACATGGCCGGTAAGTCCACATTCTTGCGTCAAAACGCCTTGATTGCTGTGATGGCTCAGATGGGTGCATTTGTGCCAGCAACCTCAGCTCATATCGGTATTGTCGACCGGCTGTTTTCCCGTGTTGGGGCAGCTGACGATCTGGCGCGCGGGCGCTCGACCTTTATGGTTGAGATGGTCGAAACGGCTGCAATCCTCAATCAGGCAGGGGATCGATCCCTAGTCATTCTGGACGAAATTGGGCGGGGCACGGCAACCTTTGACGGGCTTTCAATCGCTTGGGCCACAATTGAGCACCTGCATGAGGTCAACAAATCCCGAGCCTTGTTTGCCACCCACTATCATGAACTAACGGCACTGTCTCAAAAGTTGGACCGGCTCACAAATGCGACAGTCTCGGTCAAAGAATGGGACGGAGAGGTGATTTTTCTGCACGAGATTGTTCCAGGTGCAGCGGACCGGTCTTATGGCATTCAGGTCGCCAAACTTGCGGGGCTGCCGGCAAGCGTGGTCGAGCGCTCCCAACAGGTTCTCAGCCAGTTGGAAGAACAGGACCGACAATCGCCCTCACAAAGCCTAATTGACGAACTGCCACTCTTTGCTGCTGTTCCAACACCTCAAACGGCGAAAAGCCCTGAGCAGCCGGATCCCTTGTCTGAAGAGCTTTCGATCCTTGATCCCGATGATATGACACCGCGCGAAGCGTTAGATGCCCTTTACCGGCTCAAGGCAATTAGAGCAAAGGCGTCCGCTATTTAAACAGATGACAAGATGGGATTAGCAACGTAGGGTTTATGCCTATTCCATTTTCAGGCGATTTCCATGCGTGTTTTGACCGGGCTTCCAAAGCAGGTTGCCCTTATTTGTTGTCTTCAGCTTTTCTATAGCGCTTGTCTTTCCATGCTTGTCCCCTTGATGAGCTTTTTCATCGTGGAAGGCTTAGGGTCAGAGCCATGGCAAGCCGGGCTTTATCCCGGCATCTTGTTGCCGCTGACGCTTGTTGCAAACCGATGGATTGGGGAGAAGCTGGATCAAAATGCCCTCGTTCGTCGCTTTCTCCTCCTTTCCGCTTTTGCCATTCTAGTTGCCGCGCTGTCGCTGACCCAGGTCTCCAGTTTGCTTGCCCTCATTCTGGTGGTTATCCCGTTCATGGTTCTGGCGAACACCGGAGCAGGCACGGTCTTCACCTTTGCCCGGTTCTTTGCCGAAAGCCGATCGTTCGATATAGACAAGACAAATGCCTGGGTTCGAATGACCGTTTCTCTTGGCTGGATGATCGGACCGGCGCTCTCCTACATAATCGTTGATCAGTCAGGATTTGACGCAGCATTTCTCACAGCCTTTGGGCTGGGGCTGGTCTATCTGGTGTTGTGCTGGATTGTTGTTCCAGGTGATTTTCACAAGGCACAAAACCAGTCACAGAAAAAAGATAAGGGCGGGGTCAATATAGGCCTGCTTGTTGCTGGCCTGGCGTGTGTTGGTTTCACAGCAACAAACTCACTGTTTGTGTCGTCCATGCCGCTGTTTTTTGTCACGGAAACCGGTCTGCCAACCTCTACACCTGGTCTGGCCCTTGCCGTAAAGTGTTTTATGGAAGTGGTCGTGATTTTCGTATCGGTACCACTTGCCAGAAGAATTGGCCCGAGACCGGTCCTGATGATTTCAGCAGCAATGGCCAGCGGCAGCATGTTTCTGTTTGCGCAGGTAGAAACCGTCTTTCAGGTCGTCTTGGTCTCAATCGTAGAGGGCGTTTATTACGGCCTGTTTGCCGGGGTCGCCATTACATTTGTCCAAAGTTTTGCGCCGGACCGGCCTGGGCGAGCAACGGCTGTTTACATGAACAGCCTGTTTTTGGGAGGCCTGATTGGAAGTGTCTCAATGGGATTTATCGCCAGTGCAACAGACTACAAGACTGTTCTTTATGTAGCCAGTATCTCTTCTTTGTTCGCTCTGGTCATTTTGGTTGGGACCAAACGGGTCACGCTAAAACCAGCGTGATTTCATACTCCTCCGGCCTTTGCTGTGGCCAGCGCATTTGCGATAGCGCCGGCAAAGCTTGTGCGGTCATCCGGGTTCAGGAAGCTTCCGATATCGACGGCCTGTCCTCGGTTCATCAATGAGATTTTTGTCACACCCTCATCTTCCAGCTTGGTGATGGAAAGGCGAACCCAGGCTGGATTAAACCTGTACTCTTGCCGGCGCTTGCCCGGCCCAACCTTGCGGATCAAAATTTCGGTCCGCGAGACACAAACTTCCTCGAAACTGCGTCCAGACGCATAGTTCCAGCGAAACGCCAGATAAATCAGCAGCATATCCAGCCCGAAGAAACCCAGAACCGGCCATGCGCCAACCATCAAAAACAGCATTCCCGATACAAAACTGATGGCCCCAAGGCATAACATCAGGATCAGAAAGCCGTTTTGGTCAAGGGATCGGTAAGGCGTCAGGATCGCAGAAAAGAAGGGCGTATCCGGATCTACTCCCAATCCGTCAATATGTTTCGCATTGTCCTCGTTCATGGAGACGGATTATAGAGTGGGTATGGAGAAAACAAAGACCCCACCTCGCACAAACGCTGCGGCAAAAAAGGCTGGCAAGCCCAAACCTCGCAAGAAGGCGCCCTCGGTTGATAATCCCGGGAAGGTTTTGAAACGGTCGCGCTACTCCAAAGCGGAAACTGCAGAGATCTTCCAGCGTTTTCACGCGGACAACCCTGAGCCGGAAGGTGAGCTGGACTATGTGAACGCCTATACGCTTCTGGTTGCTGTGGTTTTATCGGCTCAGGCAACAGATGTGGGGGTGAACCGGGCAACAAAAAACCTGTTCCAGATCGCTGATACACCAGCGAAGATGGTCGCACTGGGCGAAGACCGGGTTCGCGAAGAAATACGGACCATCGGTCTCTTCAAGACGAAAGCCAAAAACGTCATTTTGCTGTCAGAGCAACTCATACGTGATCATGGAGGCGAGGTTCCAGAAGATCGTGAGGCGCTGGAAAAACTCCCCGGTGTCGGACGAAAAACGGCAAATGTGGTGCTAAACATCTTCTTTGGGTATCCAACCATAGCCGTCGACACTCACCTGTTCAGGCTTTCAAACCGGATTGGCATGGCTCCTGGAAAAACACCGCTGGATGTTGAAAAAGCGCTAGAAAAAGTCATTCCCCAAGAGTTCAGCCAGCATGCGCACCATTGGCTGATCCTGCATGGTCGTTACATCTGCAAAGCCCGCAAACCGGAATGTCGTCGCTGCGTTATTTACGATCTCTGCCGCAGCCCCGAACGTGAGCCATTTGACTCCATCCCGGAAGTTGCTGCGAAAACCGCTGCCAAAGTTACACGGGCTACAGGGTGAGTTTGGGATGATCGCAACGCCATCAGACACAGATCGGCTGCGTTTCCGCGAGCCGGAAACCGACGATGCACCCTTTTATCTGAGACTGATGAATGACCCGGCCTATCACCACTTTATCGGTGACAAAGGCATTCGCGATGAAGCGGCGATGCGGGCCTACATCCTTGAAACCTTGCGGCCGAGCTTTGAAACACACGGGTTTGGGCTCTGGCTGATCGAGCGGCTTGATACGGGCAAGCCTTGCGGGATGTGCGGGCTTGTCAACCGTGAGGGTTTCTCTCAGTCAGACCTTGGTTATGCATTATTGGAAGATGCCCGCGGGCAGGGCCTTGGGCTGGAAGCGGCCTGATCCGTGCTTGCATTTGCGGCGGAGAAGCTGAAGCTCACCGCTGTTCCAGCCTATACGCATCCTGAAAACAATCGGTCCGGGCAGCTGCTCAAAAAACTTGGATTTCTCCATGTGGGCCAAATTGCATGGACATCAACAGGTGATACCGCCGAACGCTATGAATGGCACGCGGCATAAGCCTAGATTGAGAAGGCCACGAATGTGAGAGTCAGGACTTCGGTCGGACGCGCACGACAACATCTACACGCACAACTTCCATGCCTTCAGGAGCTTGCGGAACGCGGTCAATTCCAACACCTTCACCTGGAATATCGACCACCTTGTTTTCCCCTTCTATAAAGAAGTGGTGGTGATCGGTGACATTCGTGTCGAAATAGGTTTTGGTTCCGTCAATCGCGACTTCGCGCAAAAGACCAGCCTGAGTGAACTGGTGCAACGTGTTGTAGACCGTTGCCAAAGACACGGGCACATTCGCACCAACCGCTTCTTCATGAAGATGTTCGGCGGAGATGTGACGATCTCCCTTGGAGTAAAGAAGTTCAGCCAATGACATCCGTTGGCGCGTCGGGCGCAAACCGGCATTTCGCAACATGTTGGATACGTCGGTATACTGAACGTGTATCGGCGTAGATGCTGTCATGTCAGGCCTTTATTGGTCTTCGGATCAGGTTGAGCAATCATCAGAGGCAAATTCCCCTGCAGGTTGTCCCAGCCGTCTAGTCTATAAATGCCATTTCTTGCATGCAAAATGCAAGTTTTTCGTCGAAACCCCACCCCAACTGCGCTGAAATGCCGTATTTAGCCATCGCAATTGTGATTAGAACGCACAAACGGAGCGTGATCAGCGCCGCTAACACTTTCAGTGACGTTTCCCCTGTGGTAGGAAGTCGGCCAGTCACAAGGATCAAAAACACGGACTGTCGCGCCTTTGAGCAAAACAGGCTCCTGAGACAAAACGGATATTGAATGACCGAGCGTCGCTCCAGCTACGATTACGAGGATCTCCTCTCTTGCGCCCGCGGTGAATTGTTTGGCCCGGGAAATGCCCAGCTTCCACTTCCGCCCATGCTGATGTTCGACCGGATAACGGACATTTCAGAAACCGGTGGCGAATACGACAAGGGTTATGCGCGCGCTGAATTTGAAATCAAGCCGGATCACTGGTTCTTCCCGTGCCACTTTCAGGGCAATCCGATTATGCCGGGCTGCCTTGGATTGGATGCACTGTGGCAGCTGACCGGTTTCCATCTCGGTTGGCAGGGGTTGCCGGGTAAAGGCATGGCGCTTTCGACCGGAGAAGTGAAGTTCAAGGGCATGGTCACTCCAGAGACCAAACTCGTTGAATACGGCATCGACTTTAAACGGGTCATGAAAGGACGCCTGGTTCTCGGGATTGCCGACGGTTGGATGAAGGCTGACGGCGAACAGATTTATAAGGCCACAGACCTGCGCGTTGGCCTTTCGACCGGCTGAACCATTTCGTTTCAGACAGAGAATTCTGCCGGCGCTTCCTTCAAAAGCGCCGGTTTGTCTATTATTTGAGCTTGGCCGCATACGAAAAGTTCGGCTCAAACCAACATATGGGAGACCGCAATGAGACGCGTTGTCGTCACCGGGATCGGGATCGTTTCCTCCATCGGCGCAAATGCAGACGAAGTTCTGACCAGCCTGAAAGAAGGCAAGTCGGGCATCAGTTTTGCGCCGGATTATGCAGAACATGGCTTCCGAAGCCAGGTTCACGGCATGCCAAATGTTGACATTGCCTCCCTCGTTGACAAACGCCAACTGCGTTTCATGGGTGACGGTGCTGCCTATAATTACATCGCCATGGAACAGGCGCTCAAGGACAGTGGTCTTGAAGACAAGGACGTCTCCAACGAGCGGACCGGTCTGATCATGGGCTCTGGCGGCCCGTCCACCAAAAACCTGTTTCAGGCGCATAAAATCGTCGTGGAGAAGGGCTCACCAAAGCGCATGGGGCCATTCATGGTCACACGCGGCATGAGCTCGACCAACTCTGCGTGTCTGGCGACCCCTTTCAAGATCAAGGGGATCAACTACTCCATTACGTCGGCTTGCTCCACATCTGCACATTGTATAGGTGCAGCCACTGAACAAATCCAGTTCGGCAAACAAGACGTGATGTTTGCCGGTGGCGGTGAAGAACTTGATTGGACACTGTCCTGCCTGTTCGATGCCATGGGCGCCATGTCTTCCAAATATAATGGCACTCCAGAGACAGCATCCCGCGCTTATGATGCAACGCGCGATGGTTTTGTGATTGCCGGCGGCGGCGGTGTGGTTGTTCTGGAGGAGCTGGAACACGCCAAGGCGCGCGGGGCAAAAATCTACGCGGAAGTCACCGGATATGCAGCCAACTCTGATGGCTACGATATGGTGGCCCCGTCCGGTGAAGGCGGCGAACGCTGCATGCGCCTTGCCACCAGCACACTGGGTGATCGCAAAGTCAGCTACATCAACACCCACGGCACATCGACGCCAGTTGGCGATGTTGGCGAAATTGAAGCCATTCGCCGGGTGTTTGGGGAAGACCAGCCTAAAGCCTCTTCAACAAAGTCGCTGACCGGTCACAGCCTTGGCGCGACCGGTGTTCAGGAAGCAATCTACTGCCTCCTAATGCTCGAAAACGACTTCATGACCGCTTCTGCAAACATCAATGAGCTTGATCCTGCCATCAAGCCGGAAGAAATCGTAACGGAGCGGATTGATAACGCCGGTCTCGACTCGGTGCTTTCCAACAGCTTCGGTTTCGGCGGAACGAATGCGTCCCTCGTTCTGTCGCGATACCTGGGCTAAGGAGACCTAAATGTCAGACTTGATGAAGGGCAAACGCGGCCTGATCATGGGCGTGGCGAACAATCACTCCATCGCATGGGGAATTGCCGATACGCTGGCAAGCCAAGGCGCAGAACTTGCCTTTACCTATCAAGGTGAAGCCTTTGGCAAGCGGGTTAAACCGCTTGCTGAATCCGTTGGCTCAGACATCTTGCTGCCTTGCGATGTTGAGGACGAAGCTTCTCTTGATGACGTGTTTGATACACTGAAATCAAAGTGGGGCTCAATCGACTTTCTGGTTCACGCCATTGCGTTTTCCGACAAGACAGAGCTTCGCGGAAAATATGCGGAAACGTCGAAAGACAACTTCGTCCGCACCATGCTGATTTCCTGTTACTCGTTCACCGATATTGCGCGCCGCGCCGCGGAAATCATGCCGAATGGCGGGTCCTTGATTACCCTGACCTATGGTGGGTCCACGCGGGTTATGCCGAACTACAATGTCATGGGTGTTGCCAAGGCCGCTCTTGAAAGCTCTGTTCGCTACCTGGCCGTCGACTATGGGGATCAGAACATTCGCGTAAACGCTCTGTCAGCTGGCCCGGTTCGCACTTTGGCTGGTTCTGGCGTTTCCGATGCGCGCCTCATGTTCAACTTCCAGAAGCGCAATTCTCCGCTTTGCCGCACCGTCTCTCTGGAAGAGATCGGAGGCACAGGCCTTTATCTTCTTTCAGACCTCTCCGGCGGTGTGACCGGTGAAGTTCATTTCGTAGATAGCGGTTACAACATTATGTCGATGCCGCGCATCGAAGAACTCAAAGCTCAAGAAGGGGCATCCGATTAAGGATTGTCTTCTTGGGGTCAAAAGCAAAGGGCGGCCCATCAGGACCGCCCTTTTTTCAGGTCTGGAGGAATATTCGATAACTTATTCGAACAACTCATCCGGATAGACGCCAAAAAGCCGCGTTTGATCGAGCCAGCCTTCGAATCCCTCGCCCTGCACCTTGCACCAACCGCCGGAACACTCGGTCACTGTAGCCAATACAAACGGATCAAGTTCTGCAACGATGATGGCATCAGACTTCGACCGTTGCCGCAAAGGTGTCCGATTGCTCTTTTCCCATGGCGTGACAAGGGCAGTGCGCCGTCCGGACAGGAGGGAGTGAAACACCCAACCTTCCTTGCCTTCCCAATCTCGAATACGACGCCAGTTGTCAAATTCCTGAATAATTTCAACCGGCAATCCGGATTTTACAAATGTCCAGGCAATGTCATGTTCCCGTGACGGACCAAGCCGAACATTCACCCGATCCGACTTCAAACTGACAAAGCGAGGAAGCGGATACCCGGAGGGGCCGGTCTTTGTTGCTTGTGCCTGTGCGAGTTCGGGAACAAACAAAAGCAGGGACAAACACAGCCCGGCGAGGAGTTTCATGACTGACTTAGAGGTCGACCCAATCATATTATTCGCTTGTCCAATTGTTCTGCAGGCGTTTCTCTTGCACAAAGCTTTATTGAAAGCCGTCTCAAAAAACCAGCATGCACTCTGCAGGTCCTCGTGACCAGCCAGGTAATCCCAAGCGTCCACTTGTTTCTACGCGCTCATCTGGTAAGGAAAAGCAACGATCCGTGTTTGGCGGGCCGGTGATTGAAATCATGGCGGGGCCAGCCCCGAGAGAAGACAAAGGCGTGAAGCATGGTGAAAAAGAAGCCCGTCGTCGTCGTCACTCGTAAACTACCCGATGTCGTTGAAACGCGCATGCGGGAGTTGTTCGAGACCCGGCTCAATGAAACCGACCGGCCCTTTACACAGGCTGAATTGGTGGAAGCCGTGCGGACAGCCGATGTGCTAGTGCCAACTGTGACTGACCGGATTGATTCTTCGGTCCTCGCGCAGGCAGGCCCGAACCTGAAACTGATTTCAAACTTCGGCAACGGTGTCGACAACATTGACGTTGTCACTGCGAACAATCGTGGCATTAACGTAACCAACACGCCGGGTGTGTTGACCGAAGATACAGCCGACATGACCATGGCTCTGATCCTCTCGGTGCCGCGTCGTTTGGCCGCCGGTATCAAGGCCCTTGAAACAGACGAATGGTCCGGCTGGTCGCCGACATGGATGCTGGGGCACCGGATCTGGGGCAAACGTCTTGGGGTCATTGGCATGGGCCGGATCGGTCAGGCTGTTGCCCGCCGGGCGAAGGCCTTCGGAATGTCGATCCACTATCACAACCGCCGCCGGGTTCCATCCGACATCGAAGAGTCTCTCGAGGCCACTTACTGGGAGAGCCTCGACCAAATGTTGGCGCGGATGGACGTGGTGTCCATCCACTGTCCGCATACGCCGGGAACATTCCACCTGCTATCTGCGCGACGCTTGAAGCTCCTGAAAAAAGACGCCTATGTCGTGAACACAGCTCGTGGTGAAGTCATTGATGAAAATGCCTTGATCCGCATGCTTGAAAGCGGTGACCTGGCAGGGGCCGGGCTGGATGTTTTTGAACACGAGCCGGCGGTTAATCCAAAGCTTACAAAGCTCGAAAACGTTGTGCTTCTGCCTCACATGGGGTCTGCCACGATTGAGGGCCGTATCGAAATGGGCGAGAAGGTTATCATTAATATCAAGACCTTCATGGACGGGCACCGTCCACCAGACCGTGTTCTGCCATCCATGCTGTGACCAATAAATCACAGTCGATAATCCGAAGCCGTGGGTCTGAGCCTCGCGGCTTTTTTTTCAAGAGCCGTATTTGTTCCAGATGGCGTTCTCACCCATGCCTTCGATAAAGGCTTTGTGAGCTGCAAATTCTGCCTCAGAAATCGGACGGGTGAGGGGCGACGGGCGCTGCTTTGCGTTGAAATTACCCAATTCTCCCGGTTCTGCAGCAGAACCGCCGGAAGACGCAGTCTGGGCATCCTCGTCGGCAGTCAATCCAAGTGCGGTCTGGCGCCCGCCGATCAGCTCCAGATAAACTTCGGCGAGGATTTCCGCATCCAGCAACGCGCCGTGTTTGACACGTTTAGAGTTATCGATGCCATAACGCGAACATAGCGCATCGAGGGAATTGGGCCCGGTCGGATGTTTGCGGCGTGCAAGGTCGAGCGTATCGAGGACCTGGTCATTGGAAATGATGCGACGACCAGAACGCTCGAGTTCCATATTAATGAAACCCATATCAAACGCAGCGTTGTGAATGACGAGGGTGGCATCTCCGACAAAATCCAGAAATTCATCTGCGACTTGATCAAAAAGCTGTTTGTCGGACAAAAACTCTTCTGAAAGGCCGTGAACGCGGAAGGCTTCCTCCGGCATGTCCCGCTGGGGGTTGATATAGACGTGATAGGACTTGCCTGTTGGAATGTGGTTCCACAGCTCGACGCCACCTATTTCAACCAACCGGTCGCCGCCGCGCGGGTTCAGTCCTGTCGTTTCCGTATCGAAGGAAATCTCACGCATTCTTTGCCTCGCTTGTCTGTTCTCCCACTTTGCCGTGTTGGTTTGGAGAAGCAAGACTGCACCCGCGTTTTCCAGAATCGGATTGACCAGTGGATGCTAACCCATCCCTGCAATCGCTCGGACAACGGAGGCGACGCTGCGGCGGGTCATGTCCAGACTATACCCGGTCTCAATTACAAAATGCGCCCGTGCACGCTTTTCACTATCTGGCATCTGCTTGGAGCAAATGGCTTCAAACCGCTCTTCACTCATGCCCGGCCGTTCCAGAACCCGTTGTCTTTGAACATCTTTTGGAGCCGAGACGACAACACACACATCGACGCGGACCCCACCGCCCGTTTCGAACAACAATGGAATGTCCAAAAGAACAGCTCTCCGCCGATCCTGTTTGGCAACTTCTAGAAAAGCCTGTTCTTCTTCCCGCACAAGCGGATGGACAATGACCTCAAGTTTTTTCATCGCCTCGGGTTTCCCCAGAACATTTGGGGACAACAATGTCCGATCTACTTTCCCATCTCGGGTGGTTCCGGGGAAGGCGTCTTCAATCATCGGTGCCGCACGACCTGAATAGAGTTTGTGGACCGTGGCATCTGCATCGTGTCCGGGTATTCCGTGATCGGCGAACATCCGGGCGACCGTCGATTTTCCCATACCGATAGATCCAGTGAGGCCAATGCGGATCATGCGGACACACCGAGGTCCTTGAGAATAATCCGGCGGAGTTCATCATCGACCACCGGACGAACACCAAACCATTTTTCAAATCCGGGAACAGCTTGATGGAGCAGCATGCCCAACCCGTCAACCACCGGATTACCCCGTTCTTTGGCAATGCGAAGGAGATCCGTTTCCAATGGAGCGTAGACGATATCAGTAACCAAGGCGGTCGTCGGTAAATTCCCAAGATCAATTTCAAGCGGTGCCTTACCGGTCATTCCCAATGCAGTGGTGTTGACCAAGACATCCGCTTTTCCAAGAGTTTCCCCCAACTGATCCCATGGATGTGCGATTGAACCGGCTCCGAATTCAGACACTATTTTTGAGGCTTTTTCATAGGTCCGATTGAAGATATGCACTTCTGTGAAGTTTCGAGATAAAAGGGCCCAGACAATGGCACGCGTAGCCCCACCAGCCCCCAAAACGATGGCTGTCTTTGCCTGTGTATCCCAACCGGGCTGCATTTGGTCCAGATTGCCCAAGAAGCCAAGACCATCAGTATTGGCACCACAAAGTTCGCCGTTTTCATTCAGCCAAAGTGTATTCGCAGCTCCCATAGCCTTTGCTGCGTCATCGAGATGAACACAGGCCTTTGCGGCGACTTCCTTATGGGGAACAGTCACATTGCAACCAACCAGACCGTTTTTGCCGAAATTTTTGTAAAAGTCTTCAGCTTGCTCCGGCTCAACGCCGCATTTGCCGTAATGCCCTGCTAAACCGTGCTTCTTCAACCAATAGCCATGAATCAGCGGTGACCTGGAATGGGTCACTGGCCATCCGGTGACTGCTGCTTTCGCTTCACTGGTCATCGATCTATAACCTTTTGATTGCGCAACTCTTCAAGAAGCGGAAGAAGCGGAAGTCCAAGAATGGTGAAATAGTCACCTTCAATTTTTTCAAACAGTTGGATTCCCCGGCTTTCCAGCTGATATGCTCCGACACTTGTCAGCGCCACATCGCCGACAGCTGCAAGGTAGCGACCAACAAATTCTGGTCCAAAGGACCGTATGGTCAACCGGGCTACCGATAAATGGCGCCACACTGTTTCGCCGTTTTTGGCGATAACGACAGCAGATAGGAGTTCATGGGTTTTCCCTGAAAACTCAATCAGTTGCCGTCTGGCCACTTCCATATTCTCTGGTTTGGTGTAACGCTCACCTTCATAGGCCAAGATCTGATCTGCCCCGATGACAAGATCATCCGGCCGGCGCTCGCTGACGTCTTGGGCTTTGGCTTCTGCGAGAACCGTGGCCAGATCCTCAGGACAGAATCCTGCCTCCAAAAGAGGTGCTTCAACAGCGCGCTCGTCAACTTGTGCTGGGTCGATATCAAAAGTCAGCCCTGCATTATGCAGGAGATCAGCGCGCACGCGGCTCCCGCTTGCCAGCACCAGGGTCATGCATCACCTCACGTTTTCAAAATTTTAGATCATTCATCCAAGGGCCTGCGCGCTTGGAAGACCTTGAACAAGGTCAGGATTTCTGCAGCTGTTTCTTCAACAGACCGCCGGGTTACGTCAATCAAGGGCCAATTGTTTTCTGAACAGAGCCGCCGAGCCATGGTTATTTCCCGTGCAATTTCCTTCCGATCAATATAGGCTTCATTATAACCTTCTGAATTCAATGATAGAATTCTGTTCTTTCGGATTTGTTGAATCCTCTCAGCCGATGCCACAAGTCCTACGATCAGCGGCTTTTTCAGCTCTTTAACATGGGAAGGCAGTGGAATTTGCGGAACCAATGGAATGTTCGCCGCCTTGATGCCACGGTTTGCGAGGTAGATGCATGTTGGTGTCTTTGAGGTTCTGGATATTCCCAGAAGAACAATATCTGCAGATTCCAGATCATCCCAAATCTGACCATCGTCATGCATCATTGTGTAGTTCAAGGCTTCCATGCGCTTGAAATACTCCGCGTCCAACTCATGCTGCCCGCCGATGCGATGTGTTTGCGTTACGTTGAGATAGGACTGGAAGACCGCGAAGACCGGATCAAGAATGTTGACGAAAGGAACACCCAGTTCCCGGCATTTTTGCTCCAGACGACCGGAAATCTCCTCATCAACAAGGGTGTAGAGCACAATGCCCGGCGCAGCCTCAACTTCCGAGATCACCCGATCTAGCTGTTTATGCGCCCGAACGAGCGGATAAACATGCTCAATCGCCTGCACATTTTCGTATTGCGCGGTGGCTGCGCGCGACACTGTCATCAGCGTTTCACCGGTGGAATCTGACACGAGATGAAGGTGAAAATAGTGTCTCGATTTGCTCACACTCTCATCCCCAGTCCTGTTGATGAATTGGGTCTATCTCGTTCAACACCGCAAAGCCTGCTCAAGATATGCCCGATAACTGAATCTTATGAACAGCATGGGGTTTTCCGATGACTCCACCCGTAACGAATATGGTTGGTTGTTGATTAACATGCAGGTCGAAATATTTCGACAGTTGATCCACACCGAACAAATTCGTTAATGAATGGTTAACACCTCAGCAACCCGTTGCGACAAGATGCTTTTTTGAGTTATCGACTCTTGGGGAGTATATGTTGTCCAGAACTTCAGGAAACTTGTTCTGAGGCGAAGTTGGACGGGAGAGTTTGTGGACAACAATTGATCCCGGCTATTCACGCACAATAAGAATAAACAGACTCAAGAAAGACTCTTTTTGGGTTTGAAGTTGGAAAAGGCAGAGATCTCATGAAATCGGAAGACCGTGCACTCATGCGCGTTTTGGCGGGTGAAAAACTGTGGCCGCCACCAATCTGGATGATGCGCCAAGCCGGTCGATATCTCCCTGAATATCGGGAAGTTCGGAAGAAGGCAGCCAACTTCCTCGAGTTCTGCTATTCACCCGATTTGGCAACAGAAGTCACACTTCAACCTATTCGAAGATACGGCTTTGATGCATCCATCCTGTTCTCGGACATCTTCGTTGTTCCAGATGCAATCGGTTATCCAGTTCGCTTTGAAGAAAGACGTGGTCCTGTTCTTGAACCTCTTTGCACTGAACTCGTCGACAGGCTCGACCAGGAGAGGGCAGAGAAGCATCTGGAACCGGTCATAGAGACGGTTTCCCGTCTTCGGGCGGAGCTTCCCCCTGAGACCACTCTCTTGGGCTTCTGTGGCGCTCCTTGGACCGTTGCATGCTATTCTGTTGCTGGACACACAACCCAAGATCAAGTGGCTGCCCGTGTAGGCGCTTATCGAGATCCTGAGTTGATGGCGAGATTTATCGATCAGCTTGTAACAGCATCTATCCGGTATCTTGTTCGACAGCTTGATGCGGGCGCGGACGCGGTTCAGATTTTCGATACCTGGGCCGGTGTGCTCGATGATGCCGGGTTTGAGCGCTGGTCCATTCAGCCAACACGTGCGATCGTAGATGGCGTCAAGGCGCAGCGCCCGAATGCAAAGATCATCGGGTTCCCGAAAGCATCATCAGCCCGGATGGCAACATACATTGCCCGGACGGGTGTTGATGCGGTTGGATTTGATTGGACGGCTCCGGATCATCTTGCGCTGGAGATCCAAAAGAAAGTTCCAATTCAGGGTAATCTTGACCCCATGCGTTTGGTCGCTGGAGGCAAGGCATTGGACGAAGGGATTGATCATATTCTGCAAACGTTCAATGAGGGTCCGTTCATTTTCAACCTCGGCCACGGTGTAACGCCTGATGCTGATCCTGAGAATGTGGCCCGTATGGTTGAACGCGTGAAGCGGGGGTAAGACGTGGATCTTTACAGTTGGGTCAAGTCTTTGCATGTCATTTCGATCATCGCGTGGATGGCCGGAATGCTCTACCTGCCGCGTCTTTTCGTTTATCACGTGGATGCAGCTGTCGGCTCTGACAAGTCTGAGACCTTCAAGATCATGGAACGCCGGTTGTTGAAGGCAATCATCAATCCGGCGATGATCTCCTCCTGGATATTTGGACTATGGGCGGCCTATGAAATCGGTGCATTTTCACAAGGCTGGTTTCACGCAAAGCTGACTCTGGTTCTCTTGATGTCGGCAGCTCACGGGTATCTCGCTCGGTGCGTGAAGGTTTTTGCGCGAGATGAAAATGAAAAGTCTACCAAGTTTTACCGTATCTTGAATGAAGTTCCGACAGTACTGATGATTGTTATTGTCATACTTGTCATCGGAAAGCCGTTTTAGGCGCTGGTAAAAACACACCTTGTCAAAAACATGCCCCGGATGAACCTTTTCTCCGGGGCTGTTTATTATTCTTTTTACGGACTTGCGAAGAAAACAAAATACGCTTATCGTCGCGACAACTTCCATATGGCGTGCGCTCAGTTTGTCATTGCGCCCCGCCGCTGTCCGAATACAGATCTGACTGGTAGTTCCCTCAGTACACTTTTGTCGGCCAAACCGGTTCCAGGCAGAAGTCCTCCCTAGATACATTATAGATAGAGACGATCCCAACTTGATGCGGGAAATGAAACTCAAAGATCTCAAAGAGAAATCTCCGACCGAGCTGCTTCAATTTGCTGAAGAGCTGGAGGTCGAAAACGCCAGCACAATGCGCAAACAAGAGCTTATGTTTGCCATTTTGAAGAACCTGGCTGCCCAGGATGTGGAAATTATCGGCGAAGGTGTTGTCGAGGTTCTGCAGGACGGGTTCGGGTTCCTGCGGTCACCAGATGCAAACTACCTACCGGGTCCGGATGACATTTATGTTTCTCCGTCTCAAATCCGGCGGTTTTCGCTTCGAACCGGTGACACGGTTGAAGGTCAGATCAGAAGCCCGAAAGATGGCGAACGCTATTTCGCGCTTTTGAAGGTCAACACGATCAATTTCGAAGACCCGGACAAGGCTCGGCACAAAGTTCACTTTGATAACCTGACCCCGCTTTATCCGGATGAACGCTTCAAGATGGAAATTGAAGATCCGACGCGGAAAGACATGTCTGCACGGGTCATCGATATGGTTGCGCCTCTTGGTAAAGGTCAGCGTGGTTTGATTACCGCGCCGCCGCGGACTGGTAAGACCGTCTTTTTGCAGAATGTTGCCCAATCCATCACGACCAACCATCCGGAATGCTATTTGATCGTTTTGCTGATCGATGAACGACCGGAAGAAGTGACAGACATGCAGCGGACAGTGAACGGGGAGGTGGTGTCTTCAACGTTTGATGAACCTGCTGCCCGTCACGTTCAGGTTGCTGAAATGGTCATCGAAAAAGCCAAGCGCCTGGTTGAGCATGGCCGTGATGTTGTGATCCTGCTGGATTCCATCACTCGTCTGGGCCGGGCCTACAACACGGTTGTTCCGTCCTCCGGTAAGGTTTTGACCGGTGGTGTGGATGCAAATGCCCTGCAGCGCCCGAAGCGTTTCTTTGGTGCTGCTCGTAACATTGAAGAAGGTGGCTCGCTCACCATTATTGCGACAGCCTTGATTGATACCGGCAGCCGTATGGACGAAGTCATCTTCGAAGAGTTCAAGGGCACCGGTAACTCCGAAATCATCCTTGATCGTAAGATCTCTGATAAACGGGTCTATCCGGCGATTGATATTCAGCGCTCCGGTACACGTAAGGAAGAGCTGCTGGTTGATCCGGAGAAACTGAAGAAGACCTTTGTTCTACGCCGGATTCTCAATCCGATGGGCACAGTCGATGCAATCGAGTTCCTGCTGGACAAACTGAGGCAGACCAAGTCGAACGACGATTTCTTCGACAGCATGAACACCTGATTAGATTCGGGTCTGTATCAAAAAATTGGTCAGAAAGGCGCAGTACAGACTGCGCCTTTCTTCTTTTCAGTCCGACTGTTTCACGTGAATCGCATTTTCTTTTAATCGGGAGCAAAACAATGATTTCGGCCCCAACAATGGAAACGGATCGATTGATCCTTCGTCCCTGGCAAGAAGATGACTTGGATGATCTGGCTGCTCTCTGCTCAGATCCCGATGTCATGAGACACTTCCCAATGATTATGTCGTATGACCAGTCAAAAGCCTATCTTGAGAAGATTCTGAAAAAGCGAGTTTCGGAGGGATTTTGCATGGATCCTATCATCGTTAAGGAAACGGGAGAATTTGCCGGGTTCGTTGGATTGAACATTCCAGCCTATAAGGAGCCTTTGCCATTTGACCCCTGTGTTGAAATCGGATGGCGCCTGCATAAGAAGGTATGGGGGAAGGGATACGCAACAGAGGCCGCAAATGCCTGGCTTAGATTCGGGTTCGAAACTCTGAACCTTCCCGAAATTGTTGCTTTCACCATTCCCGCGAATACAAGCTCTCAAAGGGTTATGGAGAGGCTTGGAATGATCCGGGATATCGACGGTGATTTTCAACATCCCAATCTGGCATTGGATCACCCGATGTCTCAACATGTGCTCTACCGGTTGTCGGAAAAGGCTTGGCGAACCTCAATGCAGAATGATAGCTGAGATCCTGGAGCGGATTGATTCACGTGAAACACGGCGAAACGGAATCGGATCCGGAATGGTTGAATTCAGCAGACTGAATGATAACGGGCCAAATCATGACTGATACGATTTACGCTTTGTCGAGTGGTGTTGTCCCGTCGGGCGTGGCGGTTATTCGCGTATCTGGGCCGGAAACTCAAGCTGTTGTTCGGTCGCTGTGTGGTGACGTCCCGCCCGTCCGTAAGGCCTCTGTGAGGGTTCTGCGAGATGGGGAAGGGACAGCACTGGACGAAGCGCTTGTGCTTTACTTTGAAGGGCCCGCCAGCTTTACGGGGGAAGATGTTGCGGAGCTTCATTGCCACGGGGGTCGTGCAGTAGTCGCTGCTGTCTTGAATACCCTGGCTGGTTTTCAAGGATGTCGCCCCGCAGAGCCTGGAGAGTTCACGCGTCGTGCATTTGAGAAAGGCCGGTTGGATCTGACAGAGGTCGAAGGCTTGTCGGATTTGATTGCGGCAGAAACCGAGCAGCAGCGCCGTCAGGCACTGCGACAAATGGGTGGAGCGTTGGGTGCGCTCTATGAAGATTGGCGCAAGCGGCTCATCCATATGAGGGCCTTGATCGAGGCAGACTTTGATTTTGCTGATGAAGAAGACGTGCCGGGCAGCGTCGCCGATGAAGTTTGGGCTGAGGCTGACCAATTGGCACGTGATATTGCGGGTCATCTGGAAACATCGAAGAGCGGGGAACGGCTTCGCTCAGGCCTTCAGGTGGTCCTCATGGGTGCCCCCAATGCTGGCAAGTCCAGCCTGCTAAATGCGCTGGCGGGGCGAGACGTTGCTATCGTAACGGAGGAAGCAGGTACAACACGGGATGTGATTGAGGTTCATCTGGATTTGGGCGGTTATCCTGTGACCCTCATTGATACGGCTGGGCTAAGACAGACCGATGGGATAGTCGAGCGCGAGGGTATTCGCCGGGCAGAAGAGCGGGGACGGGGAGCTGATTTGATTTTGTGGGCAGTTGAACCGGAGGGGGTGAAGCCGTCGGATCCTGATAGTGGATTGGATGACAGCATCCGGTCGTCTGTTCCAGTGAGATCTGTGCGAACAAAGCAGGATGAAATTCGTTTCGATATCCGACTCGATCAGTCTGCTGAAGAGATTTTATGCTCCACCAAGGTGGAAGGTGGGATGCGTGATCTCTTGGATTTCCTCACTCGATTCGCACAAGAAACCATTTCGATTTCTGAAGCGCCTTTGGCGACACGAGCGCGTCATCGATATTTTTTGAATGAGGCGCATGCCTGCTTGATCAAGGCAGTGGAATTAAAGCACCTTCCAGAGGAACTAAGGGCGGAAGATCTGCGCCAGGCAGCTGACGCTCTCGGGCGCATCACTGGCCGGATTGATGTTGAAGATTTACTGGATGTGATCTTTCGGGATTTTTGCATCGGAAAATAATCGTTTCTGTTTCACGTGAATCATTGCGATCTCTCGGTCGATTCAGATTCGAAACATGTTTCACGTGAATCATTTTTTGACCATACGGTACCCACGTTCACTGTGTAGGCCGGTTATCTTTGACCAACGGGCTCTCCCATATTATAAGCTTGGTGCAGATAAACCGGTTGCGCTTGTGATTTGGCGCTTAGATCAGAATGATCATTCTTTAGGGCTGGTTTTTATTTTCTGAGATACAGATGATGTCATAGTCGACGAATTGTCGGCAGACTGTTTCTTGTTAAGGGGTGTGGTCTCTTGTTGGATGTGGACCTGTCTTTCGATGTGATCGTGATTGGAGGTGGTCATGCCGGCTGTGAGGCCGCTGCCGCGTCTGCTCGCGTTGGGGCGAAGACTGCCCTGGTCACACACAAGTTTGAAACTATCGGCGTGATGTCTTGCAATCCAGCGATTGGTGGATTGGGGAAGGGGCATCTTGTTCGGGAAATCGATGCCCTTGATGGCTTGATGGGACGGGTCGCCGATAAAGCGGGTATCCAGTTTCGGATGCTCAATCGGCGCAAGGGGCCTGCAGTCCGCGGACCTCGGACGCAGGCAGATCGAAAACTCTATCGCGATGCCATGCAAGCTGAAATCGCTGCACTTGAAAATCTCTCAGTGGTGGAGGGGCAAGCCAATCGGTTCCTTTTCGACGAGGGCAAGGTTGTGGGCTTGCTGCTGTCTGATGGGCGCAAGGTTGAAGCCAAGAGTGTCGTCCTCACCTCTGGAACCTTTTTGCGCGGGCTGATCCATATTGGTGATCAGAAAATCCCGGCGGGTCGATCCGGAGAGGCTCCAGCCTTGGGGTTATCGGAATCGCTCGAAGAAATTGGATTTGATCTCGGCCGTTTGAAGACCGGGACGCCAGCCCGTCTTGATGGTCGAACCATTAAGTGGGAAAAACTTGATGCTCAGCTTGCCGATGAGAACCCGGTTCCGTTCTCAACATTGACAGAGAAGATCACGACCCCGCAGATCGAGTGCCATATCACTCGGACAACGCCCGAAACGCATCGCATTATTCGGGAGAACTTGTCCCGGTCTGCGATGTATTCCGGTGAGATCAAGGGACGGGGGCCTCGCTATTGCCCATCGATTGAAGACAAGATTGTACGGTTTGGTGATCGTGATGGGCATCAGATCTTCCTTGAGCCTGAAGGCTTGGATGATCACACGGTCTATCCGAATGGTATATCCACGTCGCTTCCCGAAGATGCGCAGCTTGCGTTCTTGCGTACGATACCCGGTCTTGAAGAAGTGGAAGTTTTCCAACCAGGCTACGCCATTGAATATGATCACGTTGATCCGCGAGAGTTAAATCCAACTCTGGAAGCTCGGATATGTTCCGGGCTATTTCTGGCAGGTCAGATCAATGGCACCACTGGTTATGAAGAAGCAGGGGCTCAAGGGCTTGTGGCAGGACTTAACGCTGGTTTGAAGGCGCAGGGAATGGAGCCATTTACTGTCGATCGGTCCGAAGGGTATATCGGCGTGATGATTGACGATTTGGTGACGCGAGGCATCACGGAGCCGTATCGGATGTTTACATCTCGTGCGGAGTACAGATTGTCTCTGCGGGCCGACAATGCGGATCAAAGGTTGACGCCGTTGGGGATGAAGATCGGCTGCATAAGTGAAGCGCGTCGAGTCGCTTTCGAAACAAAGATGAAGTCGCTCACCGAGGTGGCTGACCTTTTGAAACGGCTGACAATTACACCTGCCGAAGCCCAACGAAAAGGATTGCCAGTAAATCAAGATGGCATACGGCGCTCGGCGTTTGATCTCCTGTCCTATCCGGACATGAGCTTTGAACAGCTTGCCTCCGTTTGGCCAGAACTGGAAGACATTGACCCTTCGATAGTGGAGCAGGTGTCGAGTGATGCGCTCTATGCTGTTTATCTTGAACGTCAGGCAGCTGACATTGCAGCATTGAAAAAGGACGAGGCTTTAGCCATTCCGGCGGATTTCGATTTCAATGCGCTCACGGGTCTTTCCAACGAAGTGAAGCAAAAGCTTGAAGCGGTTCGACCGGCGACATTGGGTCAGGCTTCGCGCATGGATGGCATAACGCCTGCGGCTTTGACCTTGATTCTTTCGCATTTGAAACGCCTGAAGAACTCGGGAGCAGCGGCCTGATCGTGTCTGTGGAGAATTTGAACAGTCGTGCACAGGATGTGCATAAGTTTGGGGATGTTTCACGTGAAACGTTGGATCGTTTGCAGATCTACGTCGACCTTCTGTTGAAGTGGCAAAAGGCGCAGAACCTTATTGCCCCTTCGACCATCCCCGATGTTTGGGTGCGCCATGTCGCTGACAGTCTGCAGACTCACTGGTCTCTTCCTGGCGCAAAAGTCTGGGTTGATATCGGCAGTGGGGGAGGTTTTCCCGGTGTGGTGACAGCCATCATGCTCGCTGACGTTAAGGATGCCCATGTCCACATGATTGAGAGCAATCAAAAGAAGGCAACCTTCTTGAGAACGGCTCTGCGAGAAACGGGAAGCAATGGAACGGTTCACGCAGGCCGGATCGAATCGGTTGCGAAATCGTGGAAGCATGGGCCAGTTGACGCTGTTTCTGCGCGTGCTCTGGCGTCTTTGAGTAGTCTGCTCTCATTGTCGGAACCATTTTTACAAACAGGAATCCCGGCTGTTTTCCACAAAGGTCAAGATTTCCAACGTGAAGTTGACGAAGCGTCTCACACTTGGAATTTCGATCTGGTAGAAAAGAAGAGTGTCATTGACCCTACCAGCCGGATGCTCGTTCTTTCGAATATTTCGTCCCGGCCAAGTTAGGAAGGTATCGCCAACATGAGCCTGCTTCCCGAAAGCCCAAGAGTATTGGCGCTTGCAAACCAAAAGGGTGGCGTCGGCAAGACGACGACAGCTATCAATCTTGGAACAGCGCTGGCCGCTATTGGCGAGAAAGTCCTGGTTATCGATCTGGACCCGCAGGGCAACGCGTCGACAGGCCTTGGTATTGAGCGCCGGGATCGTGGTCTGTCTACCTATGATGTTCTGAGCGGGGATTGCTCATTGGATGAGGCTGTCAAGGAAACAGCCGTCAACCGGCTCTGGGTAGCGCCTTCGACAATGGACCTTCTTGGTCTTGAGTTGGAAATCGCGTCCAGTTCAGACCGGGCGTTTCGACTGCGCAATGCGGTTCAGCAGTTGACCCGATCCAGATTGTTTCAAGAGGTTGGATTCACTTATGTGTTGGTGGACTGCCCACCGTCTTTGAACTTGCTGACGATCAATGCTCTGGCAGCATCACACTCCATTCTTGTACCGCTGCAGTGTGAGTTCTTCGCGCTTGAAGGTCTTAGCCAGTTGCTCAGCACAGTTGAGCAGGTTCGCAATGCGTTGAACGGCGAGCTGACCATTCATGGCATTGTTCTGACCATGTATGACAGCCGTAACAATCTTTCCAGTCAGGTGGTTACAGATGTGCGCGAGACAATGGGGGATGCTGTCTATGAAACGGTCATTCCTCGAAACGTCCGCATCTCCGAAGCGCCGTCCTATGGAAAACCGGCGCTGCTCTACGATCTGAAATGTGCAGGTAGTCAGGCGTATCTGAAACTGGCATCTGAAATCATACAGCGCGAGCGAGATTTGCGACGGGTTGCAGCCTGATAAGCTGGAAAGTGCAAAATCGATTCGGACCCGAAGCGGATGGAATCTATCCGCTTGAGGGATGACTGTCTTAAGTATCTGAATTAGAAGAATAAAAAGAGTTGAGGTGTGTGATGGCTGACGAAGGTGGAAAGCAGAAACGTCTTGGACGAGGCCTTGCGGCTCTCATTGGGGATGCTTCGACAACGCCAGCAGCACCAGAGACCTCGGACCGGATTCAAAAAGACACTCGGCAAGTGCCAATTGAACACTTGTCGCCGAATCCGCGAAATCCTCGCAAGACATTTACCGAGAAGGACCTGGCAGATCTGTCTGAATCCCTGCGCGCCAAAGGGATTGTCCAACCTATCTTGGTTCGTCCGGCGGCGGGCAAAACAGATCGGTATGAGATCATTGCTGGTGAGCGTCGGTGGCGGGCCGCACAACGTGCAGGGTTGCACGAGGCCCCGATCATCATTCGTGATGTCACCGATCAGGAAGCCCTCGAACTTGCGATTATCGAAAACGTTCAGCGTGCGGACCTGAACCCGATTGAAGAAGCGATGGGTTATGAGCAGCTGACGGCTGAGTTCAAATACAGTCAGGGTGAATTGGCCAAAGTGATCGGTAAAAGCCGCAGTCACGTTGCCAATACGATGCGGCTTTTGAAACTGCCGAACTCGGTTAAAGACTATCTCGCTGAAGGACTTTTGACCGCTGGCCACGCGCGGGCGTTGATCACGGTTGATGATCCGGCGGCATTGGCGGAAATTCTCGTTGAAAAGGGCCTGACGGTCCGCGACGCGGAAAAGCTGGCTCAAGACCCCGAAGCCCTTGCCCGATTGATGGGGAAGGGCAAGGAGGCATCTCCGCGTCCTGAGAAAGATGCCGATACAAAATCGTTGGAAAAGCGGCTGACAGATACGCTCGGTTTGAAAGTGACGCTTGGCCATAAGGCTGGCAAGGAATCCGGCGACTTGAAGATCAAATACACATCGCTCGAGCAGCTTGATGAGATTTGTAAAAAACTGGGCGTTGAAGTCCGGTAACAATTTCGGAAGCGAAAATTTCTAAAAGGGTTGGGTGCTGCCCAGCCCATTTTTTATTGGGGTTCTATCTGCGTCTGGTTGAACGGGCTTTTGCCGCGCGCGCGACGGTCAACAAAGCTTCTGACAAAACGGGTACGCCAAGATTATCGTTCAAACGGGATATTCGCGTTGCATCAGCTAAAATAGACAGGCCTTTTTCAAGATCCTTGGTGGCCCAGATTTGCAGCTGCCGGTCAATTCCCGGCCTGCGGGCAAAGAATATTGGTGGTCGTTGACCGTCGACCACCTGAGATGCTGGCCGGCCTTGATCTACATCAGCGCGCATTCTGTGAAGCAGTTGGAAGTGTTTCAGCGCCTGATTGGCAATGACGGAGGCATTGGCACCAGCTTCCGACAAGCGTTCAAGCCCATGGTCGAGGGTTGCCAGATCTCCAAGGGCTGCTGCATCAATCAGTTCCGATGTTTCAAAAGCTGATGCATCGCCAATGACCGCGGCAATATCGTCGGTCTCTATTCGCTCCTTCCCGAGTGTGTAGAGGCAGAGCTTTTTAAGTTCGCCGCGGCTTGCCATCCGATCACCGCCCAAAAGCGAATGCAGAGCTGCCCGGGCTTCGCGGGAAATTGTGATGTTGGCGGCGCGGGTTTCCTCATCAATCAGCTGATCAATGGTGCGATCCCCGTCGGAATAGCAGGGAATTGCGACGGCACGCTTGTGGCTCTCCACCAGCTTGCGCAACCCGACGCCTTTTTTGACATCTCCCCCTTCTATGACAATCAGCGAAGGCCAATCATCAAGTTTGAGAACGGGATCCAAAGCAGGAGAGAGGTTTTTGCCGCTTGTTTCCTTGATCCAGATAATCCGTCGTCCACCAAACAGGGGTATGGTCAGAAATTCATCGATCAATCGAGTCGGATCAGAAACAATCTCTGATGCGTCAATTTTTGCCAGATTAAATGGATCGCTGTCGCCTTCAGACGCCTTTTTAACGAGCTGTGTAGCGCGTTCTGAGACAAGACCAGTATCCGGGCCGAAGATGAAAATAACGCCACCCCCAGTTGGGGGATTGGCGACAAATCTATCGGCTTCGGAGGCTTTTAGGGCGGTCACAGGTGCTCCCGGGATATTGCGTTACGTCTGCTGCGCGAAAAATCCAGCGAGACGCGCATGAATGTCTTCGGCAACGGATCGCGCAACACGCTCTTCTGCATCTCGGCTGGCGCGCTCATTGGCAAAACGCTGACTGGAGAAGTCAAAAGCGGCGGTTGAGAATGATTTGCCGGTTAGAAGAACCTTGTCGGCGGACATATCTGTCAGAATGAAATGCGCGTTCATTGTCATTGTGTAGGACGCAGGAACGTCTGACAGCTGCTGAACACCAACAGATGCAGTTGAAATGTTGGCTTGAACACGAAGCCGATACTTTTTCTCAGGCGCAGATGTTCCCCGCTCTAACTTGAATGTCAGCTCATTGTAGAGTTCGCGTGCAGCTGGACGGCGTGAAATCCCGCCAATCGAATCCAGCGAAATTGCAGCCAATTCATCTGCAACACCAGCACTTTGGCCTGTCAGGCCACCTCCGGCAGAGCCGTAAAGAGGTCTGATCTGGCAGCTGCCAAGAAGCCCTGCTGTTGCAATGTATCCAAGGACGAGGCCAGTGAAGTGTCGGCGGGAGACAGGTTTAGACGACGACATTGACAATCCTTTGTGGCACCACGATCAGTTTCTCGGGCGCGCGGCCCTCGAGCGATTTTTGAACGAAATCAAGTGCCAAGGTAGCTGCTTCGACCTCGTCTTTGGAAGCCTCTTTTGCAATTGTCAGCTCACCGCGCCGTTTTCCGTTGATCTGGATCGGATATGTGACGCTGTCATCCACAAGCAGAGCTGCTTCCGGGGTTGGCCAGCTCGTTTCGCAGATCAAACCATCTGCACCCAATGCCTGCCAGCACTCTTCGGCCAGGTGCGGCATAACCGGCGCGATGATCTGTACAAGAAAACGAGCGGCTTCATGCAGGGCAGCGCTTCGTCCTGCGTCATTATCCTTGCCGTTCAAAACCTTGCTGATCTGATTAACTAGATCGTAGGAGCGGGCGATGACGCGGTTAAATCCAAGCATCTCCAGATCATGCGTGACAGCATCAAGCGTCTTGTGCGTTGCTTTGCGCAGGTCCAGAGCTGCGCCTGAAGCGTCAGCAGGAGTTCCGGTTTGCTCAATTTCGGAGATGTCGCCGATCAGCCTCCAAACGCGCTGAACGAAGCGCCAAGCGCCCTGAACACCTTCTTCTGTCCAGATGACATCCCGCTCGGGTGGGGAGTCGGACAGCATGAACCAGCGGGCAGTGTCTGCGCCATAGGTGTCGATGATGTCGGTCGGGTCGATTGTGTTCTTTTTCGACTTCGACATCTTTTCAATCGAGCCGATGGCGACAGGCTTTCCAGTTTCGCTGTGAACAGCGGATCGTGCCCCATCAGCTTCTGAGATTGTGATGTCTGCCGGGCTTAGCCACGCGCCATCTTCTGACTTGTAGGTTTCGTGAACCACCATGCCTTGTGTGAACAGACCCTTGAAGGGTTCTTTCAGATCAAGGGCACCGACCTCTTGCATCGCACGGGTAAAGAACCGCGAATACAGGAGGTGAAGGATCGCGTGTTCAATTCCGCCGATGTATTGATCGACAGGGAGCCAGTCGGTCGCTGTTTGTGGCTCGGTTGGCTGGCTACAACGCGGGGCGGTGAAGCGGGCGAAATACCACGAGGAATCAACGAACGTGTCCATGGTATCGGTTTCGCGTTTGGCTGGCTTGCCGCAGTTCGGGCAGGCTACGTCACGCCAGGTCGGATGACGATCCAGCGGGTTACCCGGTTTTTCAAAATCGATGTCGGATGGCAGTTCGACTGGAAGGTTCTCTTCCTTTTCTGGCACCACACCACAGTCGTCACAGTGAACAACCGGGATCGGACACCCCCAATAGCGCTGTCGGGAAATACCCCAATCGCGCAGGCGGTAATTGACCTGACGCTCGCCTTGCGGCGCGTCATCAATAGAGATGGCTTCAAGCTTAGCAGCAACGGCTTCCTTCGCGTCTGCGATCGACAACCCGTTCAGGAAGTCAGAATTGAAGATCGTGCCGTCGTCGGTGTAGGCCTCGTCAGCCACGTCAAAGGTTGCCGGGTCAGCGTCTTTCGGCAAGACAACCGGACGGACCGGCAGACCATACTTGCGGGCAAAGTCCAGATCGCGTTGATCGTGGGCCGGGCAGGCGAAGATTGCGCCGGTGCCGTAATCCATCAGGATGAAATTGGCGACGTAAACCGGCAACTCGATGCTGTCATCCAGAGGGTGTTTGACACGAAGACCAGTGTCTACGCCCTTTTTTTCTGCCTTTTCAATGGCTTCCTCAGATGTGCCGACGCGTCGACATTCATCGATGAAGTCTTTGAGGGCCGGATTGGTTTCAGCCAGTTTGACGGAAATCGGGTGATCCGGAGAGAGGCCCATGAACGATGCACCGAATAAAGTGTCCGGACGGGTCGTGAAGATTTCCAGCGAGGTGTCGCCCGTTGGTGCAGCTTCGGTAAAGGCAAAGCGAACGCGTAGACCTTCTGATCGTCCGATCCAGTTTTTCTGCATCAGGCGAACTTTGTCCGGCCAGCGGTCGAGAGTTTCAATTGCTTCCAAAAGGTCTTCAGAATAATCGGAGATCTTGAAAAACCATTGGGTCAGTTCGCGCTGCTCAACCAAAGCACCAGAGCGCCAGCCGCGTCCGTCGATCACCTGTTCATTCGCCAGAACGGTCATATCGACCGGGTCCCAGTTGACCTTGGACTTTTTCCGGTAAACGAGACCTGCCTCCAAACATTTCAGGAAGAGGTTTTGCTGCTGGGTGTAGTATTCAACATCGCATGTGGCGAACTCCCGGCTCCAATCTAGGGATAGACCCATGGACTTGAGTTGGTCGCGCATGGTTGCGATGTTTTCATAAGTCCAGTCGCGCGGGTGAACCTTGTTTTGCATGGCCGCGTTTTCCGCCGGCATGCCGAACGCGTCCCAACCCATCGGGTGGAGAACGTTGAAACCTTTTGCGCGTTTGTACCGCGCCACAACGTCGCCCATCGCGTAATTGCGCACATGGCCCATATGAATGCGGCCGGACGGGTAGGGGAACATCTCTAGGACATAGTATTTGTCGCGTGGGTCATCGTTGTGCGTAACGAAGACGTCCTTGTCGTTCCAAACCTTCTGCCAGCGCGCTTCCACTTCGCGCGCGTTATACCGTTCCGTTGCCATCAAAAATTGCCGTTTTTCTTGCGCATCACATCCGGGATCTGATGCATTTTTTCCTTTGGTGAGTGACTGTCGGACAGTCACCAGAAATTTGCGTTCCGGTCAACCGAGTTAAGCCGGTCTGACCCATAAAAAGGCCGGAATATCAGGAAGACGGGTCGGGTCTTGCTTTTTTGGCGTGCGCGCCCCAATCAAAGGGAAGACTAACCAACCGAACCCGAGGCACAAGATGAGTGACACAGCAACCGACCGATTGGCCAGCGTTCAAGCAGAGCTTCGCCGCGCAGAAAGTGACGGCAATCGGGAGAATGGCTCTGTGACGTTGATTGCCGTATCTAAAACCTTTGAGGCGAATGATATTCGCCCTGTTTTGGGTGCCGGACAGCGGGTGTTTGGCGAAAACCGTGTCCAAGAGGCCATGGGCAAGTGGCCGGGGCTTCGTGAAGAGTTTGAGGGAGTGGAACTTCATTTGATCGGTCCGCTTCAGTCCAACAAGGCAAAGGAAGCTGTTCAAACCTTCGATGTCATTCACACGGTTGATCGGCAAAAGATCGCGAAGGCACTTAAGGCTGAAATGGATAAGCAGGGCAGGGACCTGCCGTGTTTTGTTCAGGTCAATACCGGTGAAGAGCCGCAAAAAGCCGGGATTTCGCCGAAAGAAACGGATGCTTTTGTAACCTTTTGCCAGAACGACATTCGATTGAACATCGTCGGCTTGATGTGCATTCCGCCGGTTGAAGAGGCTCCGGGGCCGCATTTTGCGCTTCTGGAAGAGATTGCCAAACGCAACAGTTTGAAACAGCTTTCCATGGGAATGTCGTCGGACTACGAGATAGCCGTTGGTTTCGGTGCAACCCATGTACGCGTCGGCTCGGCGATCTTTGGAGCTCGGGACTACCCTTGAGGCAAAAAGGGAGCCTTTTCCTTGACTCTCTGGCCTTCTTGTGGCATCTCGCGCCCACTCCATATGAGTGAGTAGATACATTCGATTGCCGACTGGGACCCGAAAAGGTGTAAAGAGTTCCCGGAGGTTCACACCCGACAGCGCGATGCGCCCTCGGGTGCGATACTGCTTTGTGCATTCGTTTGCGCCAAAGGTGATTTGCTGCTCAAGGAAACCGGGCGTGCCCGGACAACGTTAGGAAGTGTTGATGTTTGAAAGCCTGTCCGATCGATTAAGCGGAATTTTCGACAAGCTCACCGGCCGTGGTGCCTTGTCAGAAAACGACGTGAATGAAGCGCTGCGCGAAATTCGCCGCGCGTTGATCGAGGCGGACGTGGCGCTTCCGGTTGTTCGGTCTTTCACGGACAAGGTGAAACACCGGGCTGTTGGCGCGGAAGTCGTCAAATCAGTAACGCCGGGCCAGATGGTTGTGAAAATTGTTCATGACCAGCTGATCGAAATGCTCGGTGTGGACGGTCAGGCGATTGATCTGAATGCACCGGCGCCTGTTGCCATCATGATGGTGGGTCTTCAGGGCTCTGGTAAGACAACCACAACATCAAAGATTGCTCGTCGCTTAACCCAGCGCGACAAGCGCAAGGTCTTGATGGCCTCGCTTGATACGCGCCGTCCTGCTGCGCAAGAGCAGCTCAAGGTTCTTGGTGAGCAGAACGAGATCGACACGCTGCCAATCATTGAGGGACAGGGGCCGGTTGAGATTGCCAATCGGGCCATGTCTGCGGCCAAGCTCGGTGGATATGATGTTGTCATGCTTGATACGGCGGGTCGGATCCACATCGACGAGCCGTTGATGGTGGAAATGGCTGAGGTCAAGAAGGCCGCTCAGCCTCACGAAATTCTACTGGTTGCCGACGCTCTCACCGGTCAGGACGCAGTGAACCTCGCCAAGAGCTTTGACGAGCGGGTCGGGATTACCGGTATTGCACTCACCCGTATGGATGGTGACGGGCGCGGTGGTGCGGCTCTCTCCATGCAGGCCGTCACAGGTAAACCGGTGAAGTTGATCGGTACCGGCGAAAAATCCGATGCGCTTGAAGATTTCTACCCGAAGCGGATCGCAGACCGCATTTTGGGCATGGGCGACATTGTTTCGCTCGTTGAAAAGGCGTCCGAGGCTATTGATGCGGAAAAAGCCGCAAAGATTGCCAAACGGATGCAAAAGGGTCACTTCGACCTTGATGATCTGGCTGAACAACTCAAACAGATGGAAAAGCTGGGCGGTATGTCTGGCATGATGGGCATGTTGCCGGGTGTCGGCAAGATGAAGAAGCAAATCGACGCGGCTGGCGTTGATGACAAGATGTTCAAGCGGCAGGTTGCCATCATCCAGTCTATGACACCGAGCGAGCGCCGCAAACCTGAGCTTTTGAAGGCCAGCCGCAAAAAACGCGTTGCTGCCGGCTCTGGAGTACAGGTTGCCGAGGTCAACAAGCTTTTGAAAATGCACCGCCAGATGGCGGACATGATGAAAAAAATGGGCAAGGGCAAAGGCATGCTCGGCAAGCTGATGGGCGGCTTGGGCGGTGGAATGCCGGATGTCGATCCGAAGGCTTTGGAAGAAATGGCCAAATCCAGCCAGCTGCCCGGGGGAGGGGAGTTGCCAAAAGGATTGCCTGGTGGACTACCGGGCGGTCTTGGAGGTGCTGGTTTGCCACCTGGGATGCCAGGCCTTCCGGGCCTTGGTGGACCGAAAATGCCAGGAGGGCTCGGTGGTTTGCCGGGCATGGGTAAAGGCAAGAAAAAATGAGTGATGCTGAACAGCGGCTTGGAAGCAGCGCAGCGCTGGAAGAGCTGAAATGTTTGCGCGGCTCTATCGACAATATCGATGCCGCATTGGTGCACATGCTGGCTGAACGCTTCAAGTGCACTCAAAAGGTTGGCCACCTGAAGGCCCAACATGATTTGCCGCCGGCAGACCCGGCGCGCGAGAGGATCCAGATCGAACGGCTTCGCCAATTGGCAAGCGATGCCAATCTCGATCCTGATTTTGCCGAGAAATTTTTGAACTTCATCGTTCGGGAAGTCATCCGGCACCATGAAGCCATTGCTGCGGAAAGCGGCAACTAGAAAACTGGAGAAGACATAATGGCTACGAAAATTCGCCTGGCACGTGGCGGTTCCAAAAAGCGCCCTTACTACCGCATCGTTGTTGCTGACATTCGCGCACCGCGTGATGGCCGTTTCATCGAAAAGGTTGGTTCCTACAACCCGATGCTGCCGAAGGATTCCGAAGACCGCGTCAAGCTGGACGTTGAGCGGATTCAATACTGGCTCGGCAATGGCGCGCAGCCGACCGACCGTGTTCACCGTTTTCTGGACGCCGCTGGCCTCTTGAAGCGTGAGCCGCGCAACAACCCGAAAAAAGCTCAGCTTGGCCGTAAGGCGCAAGAGCGTCTGGATGAGAAAAAAGCAGCTGAAGAAGAAGCTGCAGCAGCAGAATAAGGCCGCAATGTCTGTGGCGATAAACGATTAAGGTCCGCGCAATGAGTGAAACAGACAATTCTCTGGTGCTCATGGCGCGGATCGGCGCAGCGCATGGCATTCGTGGGGAGGTGCGGGTCAAAGCCTTTGGTGATGACCCCCTCTCCTTCACGGACTACGGTGAACTGATTACCAAGTCGGGTGATACAACGTTTGAAGTTGAACGGGCCCGGATTCAAAAAACGGTTGTTGTGACCAAATTCAAGGGCATCAATGATCGCAACGCTGCGGAAGAGCTCAACGGCGTTGAACTCTTTGTCCATCGTGACCAGCTGCCCGAGTTGGAAGATGACGAGTTTTACCACGACGATCTGGTTGGCATGGCGGTCACGGACCTTGAAGGGACTGACCTTGGCAAGGTTGTGATGGTTCAAGATTTCGGTGCAGGTGATCTGCTGGAAGTCAGACCGAAACGCGGACCAACATTTTACATGCCTTTTTCAAAGGCATTCGTGCCGGAAATCGACATCGAGAACCGGGTGGTCAAGGCAGATCTACCGGATGATTATTTTTCTGTTTCGTCGTCGGATGAAGAGCGCTGAACTTCAGAGCGAACCGGCTGAAGGCCCATATTCTCTAGATTGAGTGAAATTGGATCAGACGCCATCGCTTGTCTGACTTCAGAACGCTTCAACGCAATGCCAACGACCACCAGTGCAATCCCGATTGCATTGGCAATCGCGTCATCAACTGATGCGTAATGGTGCGGCAAAAATCCCTGAATAATCTCTCCCCCGACGCCAAGGCCAAAAGAAACGATTGCTGATATGCGCAAACGGCAGCAGAACAGCGTGTGAATGGAGAGCGTCAATAGACCGAAAAAGCCAACATGGACGATCTTGTCATAGGGATGGTCAATTCCGGTGTTGAACACCAGTCCGACCAACACACCAAACGTCATGAGGCTTGCCAGCGGGATCAGGCGAGTGAGCGAAATGTCCAGATAATGTTGATCCACGCGAGACTGGATAAATCTTGGCAATTTGATGCTGATTGCCTTATTCCGGAACAAGAGCACGACACCCTCCTTGGTTGGGTCATGGTGTCATAGCCTGTCATTGATTAACAACTTGTCTTGACGTCCCGGTTTGCGAGGAAATTTGGAGCGTCAATCGTTGCGTTAGTTAATCAAATACAGAGTTTTGGCAAAAATTGCAGGTATAGGAAAGCAGCGGCGATATGGCCTTTCATGCGACCATCTTGACCTTGTATCCGGATATGTTCCCAGGGCCTTTGGGGCACAGTCTGGCCGGTCGTGGGCTTGAGAAGGACTTGTGGTCGCTTGAGGCCCGTCAAATTCGAGATCATGCGACGGATAAACACCGATCTGTCGATGACACGCCTGCTGGGGGTGGTGCTGGAATGGTGCTGCGGGCCGACGTGTTGTCCAAAGCCATCGATGCGTGTAGCGAGGATGCGGATGAGCGCCCCCGCCTCCTGATGAGCCCGCGGGGTCGTCCCTTCACCCAAAAACGGGCTTATGAGCTCGCAAGAGGACCTGGAGCAATCATTGTTTGTGGCCGGTTCGAAGGGATTGATCAGCGGGTGATCGACAGCCGCCAACTGGAAGAAGTTTCGGTTGGAGATTACATTCTCTCAGGTGGAGAAATGGCCGCGCTGACTATGCTTGATGCTATTGTGAGGTTGATCCCCGGCGTTATGGGAAATATGGAAAGCGCCAATACAGAGAGCTTCGAAAATGGGCTGCTGGAACATCCACACTACACACGGCCCACCGTTTTTGAGGATATGGCCATTCCGGATGTCTTGACGTCTGGCAATCATAAGAAAATTGCTGAATGGCGATTGGAACAGTCTGAGCGGTTAACCTGTCAGCGTCGCCCTGATCTTTGGGACGCTTATCTTGATCAGGAAAGCTGAGTCTAGAGCACGTCCAATCAACCTTAAACGTGGTCTGCGCTTCAGCTTGCCGGACAGCGTTCGAATGCCCGAGCTACAGTGAGGTCGATCGGTAGAATGCGTCCAACACTATAAACCCGACCGGATCCATCAGGTAGGCCCTCATCTAGGGAGATGAGCGTCTGAGCGCTTTGTTGATTGATTTCGTTCCGGGAATTTGAACCTTTTCAGGCCCTTAAAGCAAAAGTGGCAGCTGCCAGAGACAGCTGCCACGAAACCGTTGAAAAGTGCTAAAATATAACTTTAACAACAAGTCTCCCAAGCCTGCGATACAACCAACCCTCAGGAGGAAGGGGTTAGTATTCGCGGCTACCGAAATTATTATGCAGGTGTTTTCCTGAATGTCTTCATTAAATAGCGTGAAAAATACTGATCAAATTTCACGCTTGTGCGGGTTTATGCCCGTGTCTACCGCACCAGCAATATCAATTAGCAACCAAAATTCAGTTCTTTGATGAAGCGTGGTCGACGAAATTGAACATCTTCAAGCGTAATTGTTCCGATCAGATCGTTGACCAACAATGGTTTGTAGGTTGATTTGATGGAGACGAGAACAACGGAATCCCCCTCGGGAACGTAAGGCAAACTCAAGCCACCAAGCTGGTCTTTTGTCAGTTCCTTGCCCGACTTATTACTTTGGCTGCACACCAATTGGAGATCTGGCTTATTGTCAAAAGGGTTCCGGATACTCGCCATCACAATGACTGGGTCCGTCTTGTCAGCATATTGGCCCATAATAGCAGAGGTTGTCGCAAGCACGTTTTGGATGTCTTTGCTGGAGAGGTTCTCCTGGAACCGACTAAGGAGATCTGATCCTGCATGAGAAGCTACAGACAGTGCTCTGTTGGCTCGGAAGCCGTCAAACATCACAATTACATTGATAAAAAATACCAGCATTAACGGGAACATGATGGCAAACTCGACGGCCGTTGCTCCACCTTCCCTTAAGATTAGATTTCGGAATGCCCGCAGCATCTCTTAAAACGGCTCGTTCATAAAGGTTGTACTTGAAATAAGCTGGTGCCGGTCACTGTTAGTTTTGGGTAATGCAAGTCCCAATCCGAAACCGGGGGTCAGGATACTGACTGTCATGCAGGCGCGCATGAAAATGATTGTGCTTCCGCCGCCGGGGTTGAAGTCGACTGCTGGCTTAATTGGAACATCCTTGTCATGGCAAACAGCATCAGATGCTGGAAGATCAGTATAACTTGCAACCGGTGTGAGTTCGATCGTCAAATTTGATTGGCAACTCGGAAAGAGCAAAGATACTTTATCACAAATGGACTTCTCAAAATCGCTTGCGGAGAGTGTTCCCTCCCCGAGACCTTCTGAGAATGTTCCGATTTAGATTAGTTTTGATGTTTTCGTTAGCGTGTCGTCCAACAACACCATTCGAGTATAAAGGAGACCAACCTCAAAGGCTAAGAACAATAGCGCAAAAAATACCGGTCCTAGTATCGCGAATTCAATCGCGCTAAAACCTCTTGCGTCAGATCTCAGATCCGGAAGTGTGTTGGCAAGACGGCAAAAGTGCATTGCTTGCCGCTCAGCCAACGATGCGCAAACTTTTGATCGAAGATGCAATAGCCTTGAAGGCAGCACTTAGATCCGAAGACTCAACAAAGTAGTAGTGAGAAGGCGACGTTGCGCAATAGCTTAGCGAAAGATCTGGAAGCGTATTCCGCCTGATTTGGAAGCCGACAGTATAGATTATGATGCCTTTTGCTTTGGCTTGATCACACATTGTTTTCATGTATGCGACAGAATTATGCTTGCTGTTGGCTGGTGAGTTCATATTTCCGCGCGTAGTGACGTATTGAACGTTTCTGCGGGCATTCACTATCCCTCGCCGCATATCCTTCGGATTCAAACCCTTCCAAGGATCTTTCGGGCGGTATTGAGCGGTGATGCCTCCATCTGTCATTAGGACAATGACTTTCTGAGTTTGTTTGTCACTCCAGTCAGTTGGATGGCCCGGCAAAAGGCCGCCGTCCAGGGCTGCAGCCGTTCTCAATTTTGGTGAAAGTGCTTTTGCCTCCCACAATAGACCTATATCCATTCCGGTCCCATCAGACAGTGTCAGGCGATCAACTGCTGCTTTTAACCCGCCCAAATTATTTCTGTTCAGATACATTCGGCTGGCAAAGTTTTCAGGGCACCAAGGATTGGTTTTTCGCCAATAATATAAATGCGGCAGTTGTGCTCTTGAATTTAAGGGAATGTCGTTGAGGTCGAAATCTTCTGGCTTGTATTCGATGCAATGCTTGGCACCAAGAAAACGGTAAAGTTTGCTGGTGATCTGGCTACCTGATCCGTATTCTGACGCTGGTTGACCGTCCATATATCCGCGCGTGGGAAAGTACCGAGACAAGAGCCTAGGACCGGTATTTACGGTGCCGCCGAAGGGAATAAGATTTATTGAAGTATATTTCTTCAAGTCTCCTTCAAGCATCAGATCAAGAAAGTCATGTGACGCCGTCTTCAGCTGTTTAATTCGGTTGCCAGCCATGGAGGAGGAAATGTCGATTACAAGCGATACTTCAGTAAATTTGGCTTCTTGAGCGGCTTCGGCCGACGCTTGAATTGTTGATTGCCGTTGACCGATCAGCGCGAGAAAAGGTGTTTCGACTGTGACGGATGCAGTTACTTCTATGACGCGTGAATCATCAGAGTTTTCAATAACATTGGGCTCGATATCGAGTGATGCCCAATCGCTTCCTTCTGGAACATTCTTTGAAATATAGTCATTGAGCGTTGCATTGAGATCGCCCTTGTTAGACAGGGAGGCTGCTGCAAGTGGAGCAGATTCAACTGCTCGATTTAGTTGTAGTTATGCATTTGAAATGCGAATAAGGTCAACTGTACCACCAGCGAATACAATTAATGGTAGTAGTATAAAGGCTATAATTATGGCAATGTTTCCATTTTTGTCTTTGGGAAAAGAGTTGAAACTTTTTAGTGCTTGTATACGCATCATTCACACCATTTTTTCTTGCTTTTATCTTTCCCGCAACTCGTACTCAATATAAATTTGAAATATTAACGTAGAGGAAATTGAGCCTCGTGGAGGTTTGGGAAATCGGAGATCGGTCCCCTGACAGGGGCAATAAGCTTGCGTACGTTCAAATAAACGCATGACAATTGCTTGAATTTCGCGTAAGAGATCGCCCGGAATGAACGGGATCGGATCTCAATCTGGTCAACACATTCTCCATACATTGATCGACATGGCCCAAGGTCAGCCTGGAATCGACGGTTCTCCGGTTCGGGAAAAGGCTGCTTTGTAATTAAAAAGGGAAATTTGCCATGAATATCATCGAAGAACTCAATGCAGCCGAAATGGCTCGCATCGAAGAACAGCGCAAGCTGCCGGAATTTTCACCAGGTGACACCGTTCGCGTGAACGTTCGTGTTACGGAAGGCAACCGCACACGTACGCAGGCTTACGAAGGCGTTTGCATCGCCCGCTCTGGTGGCGGCATCAATGAGAGCTTCACAGTTCGCAAGATTTCTTACGGCGAAGGTGTTGAGCGTGTGTTCCCGATCTACTCGCCGATGCTGGAAGGTGTTGAAGTGGTCCGTCGCGGTAAGGTTCGCCGCGCGAAGCTTTACTACCTCCGTGACCGCCGTGGTAAGTCTGCTCGTATCGTTGAAGCAACCAACGCTCGTGCAAAGCGCCTGAACGACGAAGTTCGTGCTGATGCAGCGGCTGCAAAAGCTGCCAAGGCTGCTGCCAAAGCGGCTGAAGCAGAAGCTGCTGCTGAGTAAGAATTAAGCGTTTGACGTTTTAAAGGCGGCCTTGGGCCGCCTTTTTCATATGCGTATCAAAGATCATTGATAAAAGCTCAACTGGAAACGCTTGACCAAACGGCTCAGCTTGGGCATTTCATAATCTGACAATAATCAGGCTGTTTGTCAGCCAACAAGGCCCAACCGGACAAGGTTGCAAATGCGCGGGGGAGCTGCATTTGCATTTTTCTAGAAGGGGCACCCGGTTTCAGGAGAGAACCATGGCAACCGCTCGCACGCTTTATGACAAAATTTGGGACGATCATCTGGTTGATATGCAGGAAGACGGCACTGGCCTTCTCTATATTGACCGGCATCTTGTTCATGAAGTGACGAGCCCGCAGGCCTTCGAAGGTTTGCGGATGACCAATCGAAAGGTTCGCCAACCTTCCCGCACCCTTGCCGTTGTGGATCACAATGTTCCGACCACCGACCGATCGAATGGCATTGATGATCCAGAATCTGCCTTGCAGGTTGATACGCTTGCCAAAAACGCAGCCGAGTTCGGGATCGAGTACTACTCTGAACTCGACAACCGCCAAGGTGTTGTTCACATCGTTGGTCCGGAGCAAGGGTTCACCTTGCCCGGCATGACCATCGTCTGCGGTGACAGCCACACGTCTACGCATGGCGCGTTCGGCTCCCTCGCTCATGGCATTGGTACATCTGAGGTTGAGCATGTTCTGGCCACCCAGACCCTGATCCAGAAAAAAGCCAAGAACATGCTGGTTCAGGTGGATGGCGAGCTGCCGGAAGGGGTCAGCGCCAAGGATATTGTGCTGGCAATCATTGGCGAGATTGGAACGGCTGGCGGCACTGGCTACGTGATTGAATATGCAGGTGAAGCTATTCGTGCGCTGTCCATGGAAGGCCGGATGACGGTCTGTAACATGTCGATTGAAGGCGGAGCGCGTGCTGGCTTGATCGCACCGGATGAAAAGACGTTCGAGTATATCAAAGGCCGTCCGAAAGCTCCGACCGGCGAAGCATGGGATCGGGCTGTTGAATACTGGAAGACCCTTCATACTGATGAAGGTGCCGAGTATGACAAGGTCGTACGTCTCGATGCAGCCAATCTGCCGCCGATCGTCAGCTGGGGATCATCTCCGGAGGATGTTGCGTCTGTTCAGGGCGTGGTGCCGAACCCGTCTGACATTTCGGATGAAAACCGTCGCAGCTCCAAGACCCGAGCTCTTGAGTATATGGGGCTAGAGCCTGGGACCAAGATCACAGATATAGCCGTTGACCGCGTATTCATCGGATCTTGCACAAACGGTCGTATTGAAGACCTGCGCGCTGCAGCAGCCATGATCGGTAGCGGCAAGGTGAAGGATAGCGTCAGCGCGATGGTTGTTCCTGGTTCCGGTCTGGTTAAGGAGCAGGCAGAGGCTGAAGGCCTGGATGCTGTCTTCAAGAATGCCGGGTTTGAATGGCGCGAGCCGGGCTGCTCCATGTGTCTTGCCATGAACGCTGACAAGCTGCAGCCAGGCGAGCGTTGTGCCTCAACATCGAACCGGAACTTTGAAGGGCGTCAGGGCTTCAAGGGCCGTACCCACCTTGTGTCTCCGGCAATGGCTGCCGCCGCTGCTATTGCAGGTCACTTCGTTGATATCCGCGAGTGGCAGGTGAACTGATTCGCCTAAAGCGCGAAGTGTTTGGGACGGGCATCTTCTGGGTGCCCGTTTTTTGTTGTGTGCAAGCAATGAAACATCGGAGACTGTGTGAGGGCTCCTTGAGATAAAACAAAGGTTTGCACTGTCTTGACGGCTTTTCCCTGCGGGAGAAGATGAACTGTTGCCTAATATATTTCCGGGCTTCACAAGAGTGTCATCAGACCACTACAATAGTTACGTCACATAAGGGCATAGGGTGTCCATGTGGAAGCCTTATCCCCTACGGTCATGACGTAAGGAGTGGAAGGTGACGATTGCAGTTTCGTCGGGTGCCCATCCCGCATTGGTGCTCAATGCTGACTATCGGCCATTAAGTTACTACCCCCTATCGCTTTGGTCCTGGCAGGACACGATCAAGGCAGTCTTTCTGGACAGGGTCAACATCGTGTCCGAGTATGATGCTGCGGTCCGAAGTCCGAGCTTCGAGTTCCGAATACCCAGTGTCGTATCCCTCAAAACATACGTAAAGCCCAACAGATTTCCTGCCTTCACGCGCTTCAACGTTTTCCTTCGCGACAAATTTCAGTGCCAGTATTGTGGATCAAAGGAAGAGCTGACGTTTGATCACCTCATTCCTCGCTCCAAAGGTGGCCAGACCACTTGGGACAATGTCATTACCGCCTGCTCCCCCTGCAATTTGCGAAAAGCCAATAAATCCTGCAAGCAACTGAATATGTGGCCAATGCATATGCCCTTTCAGCCGACCATTCAGGATTTGCATAATAATGGTCGGGCCTTCCCACCGAATTATCTACACGATAGCTGGCTCGATTTTCTCTATTGGGATACGGAGCTGGAACCGTAGGTACTTGGCATACACCGCCTATGCCGATAGATGTCTCCAATTTGCCGACATATAACCAAATGTGCCTGGCTTAAGCAGCGCGCACTGTGTGTTTGCATCGGGTGTCAGCGATAGCGGCATGAGCACTTTCATTTTTGGTAAACAAAAGAATAAGCTGTAAACGGCAAAAGTGACGTAGCGGGTTCACTCCCTTAAGGGTTGTTTTAAAAGGGTTGGGCTCTTTGAGCCAATTGACAGCTTTTTCAATGTAAAACTGCCATCGCATTATTAACAACTGGAAGAGTAAATTCCGATAGCACGCATAGGTCTCTTGAAGGAGCCCTGTGTCGTGTTCGAAAGCAAAAACTCTTCGTATTTTCATAAGTTTGGTAGTGATGAGCGCGGTTCGCTCCTGCCCCTGGTTGCTGGTGTGTGTCTTATTCTTTTGGTGGTAGCAGGGTCGGCCGTCGACTATGGAAGAGCACTGGGCTATCGCCATAAAATTGCTAATGCGGTCGACGCAGCTGCACTTACCGTGGCAAAGCAGCTTTCAACAACGGTTCTGACTGAAAATCAAATACGGACCGGTCTGAAGAATGCGTTCCGTGCCAATTTGAACGCAGCCGGGATCAATTCACAAGGTATAGACAATCTGGACTTCAAAGTTGATCCGGGTGAAGGGACACTGGATGTTTGGTCTAGCGTAGATATTCAAACCAACTTTATCAAACTCGGCGGAATAGGCCCTGAGAAACTGGAAGTTGGCGCAGCTTCGCAAGTCAATTACTCCCGGTTTGACGTTGAACTGGCACTCGTATTGGACGTCACCGGCTCTATGAGGCCGGACATGAATGCTCTCAAGGAAGCATCAAAATCGATTGTCAATATTCTACTTCCAGACGACAGCAATAGTCGTGAATCAAAAGTAAGAATTTCTTTGGTTCCGTACTCTCAAGGCGTAAATCTTGGAAGTTATGCAACTCGGGTAACAAATGGCGGATCTACTTGGCGCAACTGCGTGAATGAACGGTCCGGGCCACAAAAATTCACAGATGCACCGTATAATTATGCTGGGAGCAGATCAGATTTTTTTCATGGAAAACCAAAGCAATTTGTTTGGGATTATGGGTGGACAGAACAATGGCAAACTCGGCCAGAGGCTTGTCCCAAAACAGCGGTTGAGCCACTAACAGCAGACCGTACGAAACTGCTTCGCGCTATCAGCGGTTTAAAGGACGGCGGTGGAACTGGCGGGCAAACCGGGATTGCGTGGGGTTGGTATACCTTATCACCAAAGTGGAAAAACCTTTGGCCCAGGGACAGTGCACCTGCTACCTACGGAACGGGTTCCCATACGGACGACACCAAGAAATTTGCTCTCATCATGACGGATGGTGACTTCAATGCGGCGTATGGGTGGGACTGCGGTTGTAGAAAAATTCGTGACAAACCACTATACTGTCGTAAAAAATCAAATAAAAAGTCATGGATTGAAAGATACTTTTCTCCTTCAAAAATTAGCCACGCACCTGCACAACGAGCAAAGAAACTGTGCGATGAAATGAAATCCAAAAATATCGAGATATTTACAGTTTACTTCGATACGGGGGGGGCGACTTTTGGTGATGATCTGATGTCTTATTGTGCTAGTGGCTCAAGGAACTACTATAGAGCTGACAACTCAAATGAATTGATACAAGCTTTCTCGAATATTGCTAATGAAATACAGTCTATCTATATCGCTAAATAGTCCTGGTCCACAACAGTGGGGAAACTCTGGAGGTTATTAGGGATCGGTAACTGTAGTTCCTGCATAAAAATATACCTTCTGTTTTTTAACAACTTTTAATTTGTGCTCGGCTATCTCGAGTTTAGAGATTGTGAGATTAGCCGTGAAAATATCGAAATATTTCAATGTATTACGTAAGGTTAAAGAGTGCAGTGCGGGATCGATAATTCCCCTCATTCCGCTCTGGTTTTGCTTGTTGTCGTGGTTGTTGGATCAGGAATTGATCTAACAAGCGCGTTGAATGCAAGAAGCAAGATGGCCAATGCCTTGGACGCTTCTGCCTTAAAACTCGCTGGAAAGTTATCGGTTGCAAAGCTATCGGATGACGAGATCCAAGCTGGCCTTGAGAAGATGTTCACAGCCAACCTTTCGCGGTTTGATCTGAAAGCATCTGCCCTTTCCGAGCTTGAGTTTGAGGTTGATTGGACAAAAGGCATACTTGATGTGTGGTCAGATGTTTCTGTTAAGACACACTTTATCGGGCTGGGGGGCTTAGGGCCTGAAAAGCTTGATGTTGGTGTGACATCCCGCGTTTCCTTTGCCTCTCAGGCATTGGAGTTAGCCCTTGTTCTCGATGTCACCGGTTCCATGGACGGGGACATCTCCAGTCTTAAAGAAGCCAGCCAGCTCTTGTTTGAAGCCCTGGTTCCCGAAAACGCTGGTCGACACGATCAACGGATACGCGTTTCGATTGTGCCCTATTCTCAAGGGGTCAATCTTGGGGCCAAGGCTTGGAAGGTTACAAACCGTCAGTCGGACAGTTCCAATTGTGTTGCGACGAGAGGCGGCCCAAATGCCTTCACCGATGCTTATTACAACTACCGTGGAGCGCGGTCGAACTTCTTCGTTGCACCTGGTGCGCTTGATTATTTTGTAATTCGTCGCGGTTCGAATGTGTCGTGGTATCCGCCGCGGAACAATTGTCCTGAGTCTGAAATCCTTCCGCTGACAAACAGTCGCAAAACGCTTCTGGCTGCTGTTGATGCATTGGAAGCCCAAGGTGGAACAGCAGGCCAAGCTGGCATTGCCTGGGGCTGGAAGGCGTTGTCCTGGACTTGGCATCCATTTTGGCCAAGCGGAAGTGACCCAGCCAAATCTTTTTCATCCCAAGTCGGAAAAGCGGCCGTCATCATGACGGACGGGGATTTCAACGTTCATTACACAGAGCGGTTTAACGCCGGGTGCGCGCCGGTAGAAGAAACTGATGGCGAAGATTCGACCCATGGTGGGAAACGGAACCGCCGGGATAATGACGACGACGATGATGATGATGATGATGATAAAAAAAGAGAACGTGGTGGCCGGTGTTCTGGCGGGACTTACAGCATAGAGGAGTATCTGCCCGGCGCGACAAAGCGTGATGCACCTGCAACCCAAGCCCTCGCGTTGTGTGAAGCAATGAAGGAACAGGACGTCGTTATTTACACCGTCTATTTCGAGACAACTGGCGCCAAGTTTGGCAAGGATCTCATGAAATCTTGTGCAAGTGATCCAGATAAATTCTATCTTGCGGAAGACAGGGATGGTCTAAAAGCGGCGTTTTCAGCAATCGCGATAGACAATCTCTCAATTTATCTCGCCAAATAAAAAGGCGCGGTGTGATCCGCGCCTTTTAGCATTTAGGTATTTGAACTGATTACGCCCGATTCTGCCGGTTATCGATCAAATCGTCGACCACAGCCGGGTCAGCCAGTGTCGAGGTATCGCCGAGGCTGTCAAAGCTGTCTTCCGCGATTTTGCGCAGGATCCGGCGCATAATCTTGCCGGATCGTGTCTTTGGCAGACCCGGAGCAAACTGGATAAGATCCGGTGATGCAATTGGGCCAATTTCAGAGCGGACATGCGTGACGAGCTCTTTTTTCAGCGCGTCGTTTGGTTCTTCACCTTCCATCAGGGTGACATAGGCGTAGATGCCCTGCCCCTTGATATCGTGCGGATAACCAACAACCGCTGCTTCGGAAACCTTTGTATGGGCAACAAGCGCGCTTTCAATTTCCGCAGTTCCCATCCGGTGACCAGAGACGTTGATAACATCGTCAACGCGGCCGGTAATCCAGTAATAGCCGTCTTCATCGCGGCGACAGCCGTCACCGGTGAAGTAATAACCCTTGTAGGTGGAGAAGTAGGTCTGAACGAACCGCTCATGGTCGCCATAAACGGTGCGCATCTGGCCCGGCCAACTGTCGGTCATGACAAGGTTGCCTTCCGTGGCTCCTTCGAGGATCTTGCCTTCCGCATCCACGATTGCCGGCTGTACACCAAAGAACGGACGGGTAGCTGAGCCCGGTTTCAGGTCGGTTGCGCCGGGTAGCGGGGTAATCAGGATGCCGCCTGTTTCGGTCTGCCACCAGGTATCGACAATCGGACACCGGCCTTTGCCAACTACGTTGTAATACCAGGTCCATGCCTCTGGGTTGATCGGCTCGCCCACTGAACCCAATAGACGAAGTGAGTCCAGAGAGCATTTTTCGACATGCTCGTTACCAGCGCCCATCAGCGCACGGATTGCAGTCGGTGCAGTGTAGAAAATGCTGACTTTGTGCTTGTCGCAGACATCCCAGAACCGGCCCGGGGTTGGGTAGGTTGGCACGCCCTCAAACATCAGGGTTGTTGCGCCGTTGGCAAGCGGGCCATAAACGATGTAGCTGTGGCCAGTGACCCAACCCACATCCGCCGTACACCAGTAGACGTCCCCGTCTTGATAATCGAAGACATACTGATGGGTCATGGAGGCATAGACGAGGTAACCACCAGTGGTGTGCAGAACACCCTTCGGTTGGCCGGTTGACCCGGAGGTGTAGAGAATGAACAGCGGATCTTCAGCGTTCATCTCGACCGGTTCGCAGTGATCGGAAACCCGATCTGCTTCTTCGTGGTACCAAACATCACGGCCATCAGCCATGGAGATGTCGCCGCCTGTGCGCTTCACCACGATGACAGTGTCTACGGATACTTTTTCAACTGCCTTGTCGACATTGGCTTTCAACGGCACTTTTCGGCCACCGCGGAGACCTTCGTCCGCAGTAATGACGCACTTGCTTTCACAGCCTTCGAGGCGCTGGGCCAGGCTATCTGGTGAAAACCCGCCAAAGACGATGGAGTGGACAGCGCCGATGCGTGCACAGGCCAGCATCGCGTAGGCTGCTTCGGGGATCATCGGCAAGTAGATGGTGACGCGATCACCCTTCTTGACGCCTTGCGCGTGAAGAACGTTGGCAAAGACATTCACTTCATGATGAAGCTGCTTATAGGTGATAACCTTGCTTTCAGAAGGGTCATCGCCTTCCCAGATAATTGCTGGCTGATCGCCGCGTTTTTCAAGATGGCGATCTACGCAGTTTGCAGAGACGTTCAAGGTCCCATCTTCGAACCACTTAATGTCGACGTTGTGGTAGTCGTAGGAGGTGTTCTTGACCTTGGTGTAAGGCTTGATCCAGTCGACCCGCTTGCCGTGCTCACCCCAAAATGCTTCAGGGTTGTCGACGGACTGCTTGTACATTTCAAGATACTTGGCGTTATCGACGTGTGCTTTCGCAGCAATGTCTGCCGGGACAGGGAATACATTGTCTGACATTAATAAAACCTCCCAGACGGAAAAGACTTGGGCGAGATATCCCGCGATTGTGAAGACAACCGACTACCTCCCAGATTGTCGGCGCCATTATGCGTATGAGGCCTGTCACCGTCCACAAGCCTTTGATCGTACTTTCGTAGTCTTAGTCGTTGGTTGTACGGGACTGCGCGTAAGTGCTTGAATTACTGCACTGTCGGCCAGCTGCCGACCGCTCCGATCACGACCCCCTGAATAAGGAGCACACCAAACCAGTGACCACTGTCAATAATCGTGAGGCTCCAAGGGCGCTTCTGGAACCGGTAGTTGACGACTTGGGTTGCAAGGATGAATCCGGCCCAGACCAGAGTGGCGGAAATCAATCCTGAATGAATTGATGTGCCTCCGGTATGGTAGATCACACCGGCTAGTATGAAGGCCATCAGAAACTGGCAACTGAAGGTCAAGACCATCGTGAATGCTGAGGGTTGAGCGTCATCGGGGCCGAGGCTTGCTGCGCGCATCCAAGCCTTGCTGAAAATCGTGTACCACAGCGCGCCGAACAAGGTGCTGGCTATCGCTCCAAAAAGAGCACCCAGAAGGTTGATACCGTCAAACATCATGAGACAAGAATCCTGAAACTGTGTGTACATATGACACTTATCAGGCATGGGTACGGCTTGTCATGATCCAAGCGAAAGCAGATGAAAAAAGGCCCGCCTAAAGTTCAGACGGGCCTGCTTGCGAACTCGCAACGAAGGAGTTCAAAAGCGGAATGATTAGTTCTTCTTGCGAACAACACCGCCGCGGTCGTTGCCTTTGTTCTCATACTGAGAGTCGGCAGACGCTGAAGAACCGGACGGACGAACGTTGACTTCACAGCCCGGCTTAATGGTGATGCGGCCACCACGGTCAGTACCTGCATTTACGATGCAGTCGTTGTCCATGATGATCTTCGGGTTGGATTTTACTTCGCCGTGCTGGATGATAACGCCACCACGGTCAGTGCCGATGTTGGTGGAATTTTGAGCAGAAGCGGCGGTTGCGAAAGCCATAGAAGATGTGGCGATTGCAGCGATAGCGATTGTTTTAAGTGCAGACATCTGTTTTCCCTGTTTTTCTTCCTTAAACTGCCTTAGTTGCACGGACTCAAATTCCGTAGGGTAGTTCGATAGTTACAAGGCAGTTTGGGTGTGATTCATCTATGATCTTCAACGTTAGGTGAATGGCATTATTATCAATGGTTTTAATAGGTATTGATTATGTGGGTTGATTACTGGGGTGAACTGCTAGTCAAAGCGAGTACGAACAGGGGCTGAAAAGCCCCCATCGTAGAAGGCGCGCCTTTTACTAGCGAAGTCGGATGACACCGCCGCGGTCGGTTCCGGCATTCCGATAATTCGGGTCAGAAACCACCTCGGTTCCGAAAGATGGCGACTTTTCGACTTGCGTCAAAAGTGTGTGCCATTGGCTGCCGTGGTCAGCGTAGATTTTGGATTTGGAATAAGTGTTTTGTGTGCTGGCAGCTTTTGGTGCCGGGATCGAATTGCCTGAAAGGTCGACAATTACGCCGCCGCGGTCAGTTCCAAGATTCACAAGGCCTGCAGCTTGGGTAGCAGTGCCAATTGTTGCCAAAGCGAATGCCAAACCGGCAACTTTCAAAGTGGATTTGATGGTCATGATCTTTTCCTTTCCTCATTGTCCCAGGAGGTCTGCCCCCGGTACCAAATGAGTTGGGAATTGGTCAGAACACGTTCAAATCAACTGGCAGCGAGCCATAATCTCTTTTTCCTCACGTAGCGGTGAGTTGGTCGTGTACTTAGGTTTTGAACACACTTGCTCTTTAATCGTTCGTGAGGGTTGCCACCATTTTTTCATAGGCGGGCCGGTCACGCAGGCGTTTGAAATAGTCATAGACTGCACCTGACTTTGGAAGGTCAAACTTCGCGAACACCGCCCAACCGCCGCAATGTCCGATGATAATGTCAGCGATGGTCATTTGCTCGCCCATGACATAAGGGCCGTCACCGAGCCGAATTTCCAGAACTTCCAGTCCCTTCTGAAACTCATATTTGCAGACTTCCTTTATCTCGGGCACACGAAGGGTTTCGGGGTGGACAAAAGTGTTCTTTGCTGCGGTCCACAGCGCTCCTTCAAGCACATCAACGGCTAATTGGGTGAAGCTATCTTGAAGAGCGCGCTCGCCGGTTCCTGCCGGATAGGTAAACTGCTGATGTTTGTCTGCCAGATAGGTGCAAATTGCAACAGACTCACTCACCACAAACTTGCCGTCCATGAGAACGGGAACCCGCCCCGACGGATTGAGCGAGCGAATGGTCTCAGATTGCGGCATTTGTGGATCGATCTCATATGGCAGACCAAGCTCCTCCAAAAGCCAAATGACCCGCATGGCGCGTGTGCGCGGAAACCCGACGATCTTGTACACTTTACCCTCCCAGTCCTTCTTTACGGAAAATGCTACACTTGATGTGCTGAGATGTCAGGCCGTCATTGGCATGCCTTATTCTCATGTTTCGTAATTGCCACAAAATCAGGTGCTGAGTGCTTGGCAAGGGCAACTGACAACGTTAGCTGGGCCGTGGTTTACGAGAACAAGGTCTGATAGATTCAGATCGTGCTGGTCAGCATGCGCCGGTAGTTCCTTTGCAATTTCGGGTCGTAATCTGCTAGGTTGCTGCAATTGGTTCCAAGTGTTCGATGCCGCGTTTTCCGTTGGGGACAGAGAGTGACATATTTCAGAGTTCAGTCGCCGAAGGCCGTTTTGTTTGCCAGTTTGTTCGGTTTGTTTTGTTTTTTTCTGTCTTCTCCAACAAAGGCGGAGATTGGCGCTCATATCCTCATTGACGCCAAGAGCGGCGATGTCCTTTACGAACGTCAATCAACCCGAAAATGGTACCCGGCATCCCTGACAAAAATCATGACGGCTTATGTCACCTTGAAAGCCGTTCGGGACGAACGGATCACGATGACTTCGCCGGTGGTCCAGTCTAAAAATTCGATTTCTGAGCCCCCCAGCAAGATGGGATTCAAGGTTGGAACACAGCTGACGGTGGATGCGGCGCTAAAGATCATCATGATTAAATCTGCAAATGATGTGGCTGTCGCATTGGGTGAGGCCGTATCAGGCTCGGAAGCGGCTTTCATTGCGGAGATGAACCGCGAGGCCAAGCGTTTGGGTATGAGGAATACGCGGTTTGTTAATCCGCATGGTCTGCCGGACAATGCTCAGGTTTCAACGGCTCGTGACATGGCCCTTTTGGCGCGGGCCTTCTGGTATGACTTTCCTGAAGCAAGGCAGATCTACAAGTATCCGGGGATTAAATTTGGCAGGAAACCACTGCGCTCGGCCAACCGGTTTTTCCTTCAGAGGGTGCCCGGGGCCAACGGTATGAAAACCGGTTACATCTGCAATTCGGGTTACAATGTTGCGGCGACGGTTACACGCCGGGGGCGGACATTGATTGCTGTGGTGCTTGGCGCACGGTCTGGGCTTGAACGTACAGCTTTAACTCGTGAACTGATGGACAAAGGCTTCAAGAAGCGCGGGTCTCGGACAAATGTGGCGTCGCTCACCGGGTCTAGCGGAAATCCGCCAGCTGATGGATATTGTCGCCGGAACAAAAAGCCGGGTGTTGAAGCCATGATGGCGCGGTTTGACATGCAGCCGAAGGCAAAGCGCGGATTTTTGTCGGCGCTGGCGCCCACGGATGATCCGGGGTCCGTTTTAAGGCCGGGAACAGCCGCAGTTAGCAAGAAGAGTCCCGCCAGTGCCATGGATTCAGTGACCCTGCCAAACGGCAAAACAGATTGGAATGCTGTTCTTGACCGAACAATAGGCCCAGAACGACTGGAATACCGACCGATCACTGTGACAACGGGGGTTCCACGGGGCGCTGCTGTTGTCGCACGTTTGCCCGCTGACGATGTTCCGTTGCCGACAACAAAGCCCCGGTTGGCGCAAGCTGCCGTTGTTGCTGATCAGGCTGCTCAAGTTCAGGCCGAAGAAGTAAATCCGCAGGCGGCAGCGCAACCTGCATACGGTTCGTTGTTCAGAAAAGGCAAGGGATTCGCCGTTCCGGTGCCCACACCAAGTCCGCGATAGTCTCCGTAAAACAACCTATGAGATTAAGTTTCAGCTCATCGAAACTAAAAGTATTCTTTTTTGACTTTAAATATATTTTAACTGTTAAAATTAAGAGTGCTTTTACGGAAAAGTATTGTGTCCCGTTCAAAATTTGAGATCAAATCGTATTAATCTCGAAATTCGGTTTATTACCGGGAACAATTCAATACCTGCTGCCAGAAGAGCTGCGATATGCCAGAACCGAAATCTACGGCTACGATTGTTGCCCTTGCTGACCTTGCAGACTTTTCTGCCGATCAGCTCGAGAATGGTCACTCTGTTGATAATGTCATCGCCTTGTTGCGCCGGGCTGCGATAGCTGTCCGTGAAACAGTAGACCTGCCACCGGAAGAATCCGAGTTGGTGGCTGCATTTGAACCGGTTGTTATCAGCAATACGGATGAGATCGAAGAAAGTGCTGCCTCGGCTGAGGATGGCGAAGAGGCGGCAGAAGACGTGACGAAGGAAGCAGAGCCGGTTTCTGCCTGACACGAAGACCACTGGATTTCACGTTCAACAGGCCTTAGGTGAAGACCAATCGTTTTTGGTTCCAGCCGGGATGTGAGTCCATGACCTCCTCAAATACCAACGCGCCGAAAAAACGTGGTCCCAAGCCGCTCATCCCGCTGTCCGTCATTACAGGATTTCTGGGATCTGGCAAAACCACGTTGCTCAATCAAATCCTGCAAGACCCTGAAATGGCCGACACGGCGGTCATTATCAACGAGTTTGGCGAAATCGGGCTGGATCACCTTTTGGTAGATCAGGCGAGCGATGGTGTTCTGGAGCTGTCATCCGGCTGCTTGTGTTGCACCATTCGCGGAGACTTGGTCACAACCCTTGAGGACCTGTTGCGGCGTCTGGACAATGGCCGCATGGAAAAGCTCTCTCGCGTGGTGATTGAGACCACAGGTCTGGCTGACCCTGCGCCAATCCTACATACGATCATGCTGCACCCGTATTTGGCGCTTCGCTATCGTCTGGAAAGTGTTGTGACGCTTGTGGATGCCGTCAATGGTCTGGAGACTCTCTCAGCGCATGAGGAAGCTCGCCGACAAGTGGCAGTCGCTGACCGTTTGGTCCTCACCAAAACCGATTTGCTGGAGGGCAAGCCGATTAACGAAATGCGGCCTCTGTTTGACAGGCTTGCCGGTTTGAATCCGGGCGCTCTTCGTCTTGATGCCCAGCAGGGTGAGGCCACGCCGAAGCGTTTGTTTGATGCCGGTCTGTATGATCCGACAAGCAAAATTCCCGACGTTGCCAAATGGTTGAATGCGGAGGCGTTCGAAGACGGGCATTCTCATGATCACCATCATGGACATCATCACGACCATCATCATGATGTTAATCGGCATGACGATAAGATCCGCGCCTTCACCCTTTCAACGGAACGGCCGATCCCCGCTTCTGGGCTGGAAATGTTTCTGGATTTGCTGAGGTCGGCGCATGGTCCAAAGCTCTTGCGAATGAAAGGGGTCGTTCAGATCTCCGAAGACCCGGACCGTCCGGTTGTCATCCACGGCGTTCAGCATGTGTTTCATCCGCCCGCAACGTTGGAACACTGGCCGGACGGAGATCGCCGCACCCGTATGGTGTTCATTACTTATGATTTGCCGGAAGGCTTTATTCGTCGGTTGTTTGATTCGTTCTCTAACGCTCTTCAACCCGATCTGCCTGATGCCAAGGCGATGACAGACAATCCGTTGGCGATTTCCGGCTTTAAGGGACCGTGAAACTCACGCGTCCGGTTTTTTGCGCAGACGGATCAAGCCTTCCTGTGCCGTGGAGGCTACAAGCTCGCCACTTTCAGTGAACAACATGCCCCGGTTCAGGCCCCTTGAGCCGCCGGACAATGTGCTGTCCGTGGCATAAAGCAGCCACTCATCCGCTTTGATCGGTTTGTGGAACCACATGGAATGATCAAGGCTGGCGGCCTGTATCTTCGGGCTGAAAACGGATGTGCCGTGGGGAAAGAGAGATGTGTCGAGCAAGGTCATGTCCGACGCATAGGCCAGGACACATTGGTGAATGCGCTCATCTGCAGGCAATTCGCCGGTTGCCCGCACCCAGACATACTGCTGGGGGGGGAAGTTTTTCCTTGCTGAAATAGTGCGTGAGATCAATCGGTCTCAATTCAATGGGGCGCTCCCTCTCCCAGTACTTTCGGACATTTTCCGGCGCGACAGACAGGAATTTTTCCTTGAGGTCTGCCTCTGATGGCAGTTGGTCCGGCTTGGGGACGTCCGGCATGTCGATTTGATGCTCCAGCCCTTCCTCGCGCAGCTGGAAGGAGGCGGACATCGAAAAAATCGCCTGGCCGTGCTGAATGGCTACAACCCGACGTGTTGTGAAACTGCCGCCATCGCGGATACGATCCACATCGTAGATGATCGGGACGGACGGATCGCCCGGTCGGAGAAAATATCCGTGCAGGGAGTGAACTTGTCGCTCTTCGACGACGGTTCGGGATGCGGCAACCAAAGCCTGCCCGATCACCTGTCCTCCGAAAACCCGCTGCCAACCCACCTGCGGACTGCGACCACGAAACAGGTTTTCTTCCAGCTTTTCCAGATCCAGAATTTCCAGAAGTGTATCGATGGCTGTGTTCATCTTCGCAATCCCTGCTACATAGACATGAAAGGCAGCGTGTATAACTGATTTGCAATTGGTGCTGCAGTCTTGGACGGGAGTTGACGTTAAAGTCAAGCGCCCATCGGAAAAGGGCTAATTCGCCCGGGAGTTGAGACATGGCGAAACCGAATACCCCTCAACGGGTCTTTGATGTGGTGATTGCCGGCGGCGGATATGTGGGAATGTCCCTGTCGCTCGCGCTCAAAACGGCTGACCGGGAAATGTCTGTTGCTGTTATTGATCCCAAGCCGATGTCCATTCTTGACAAGGATCCGCGCGCTTCTGCCATAGCGGCGGCGGCCAGCCGTCTTCTGGACCAATTGGGGATTTGGGAAGGAATTTACTCAAGTGCGCAACCAGTCAACGAGATGATTGTGACAGACAGTCGCCTTCGTGATGTGGTGCGTCCGGTTTTCCTGACCTTCGATGGTGAAGTGACCGATGGAGAACCCTTCGCGCATATGGTTCCAAATGGCGTGATGCTGCCTGCGCTATATGAAAAGGCGGCTGCTTTGGGTGTCGACTTCATCGCACCAGATAGCGCCACCACATTCAAATCATCCCCTGACGATGTGTCTATCACCTTGTCGAATGGCGAGAGCGTAACGGCAAAGCTGCTCGTCGCCGCTGATGGTGTTCGTTCAAGGCTTCGAGATCTGGCTGGCATCAAAACCGTGCACTGGGACTACGGCCAATCCGGGATTGTAACAACAGTCCGCCATGAACGCCCGCATGGCGGCCGTGCTGAAGAGCATTTCCTGCCAGCAGGTCCATTTGCTGTGCTGCCATTGGCGGGAAACCGGTCGTCGCTGGTCTGGACGGAAAAGACCCTTGATGCCGAGCGCTTGGTTCGGGGTGATGAATTTACCTTCGAGATTGAACTGGAGCGGCGCTTCGGACACCATTTGGGCAAGGTGGAGTTGGATGGTGCGCGCCACGCATATCCTTTGGGCCTGCGACTTGCGCGGGATTTTGTCAAACACCGGTTTGCGCTTGTGGGCGATGCGGCACATGGCATCCATCCAATTGCAGGTCAGGGCTTGAATCTTGGCTTCAAGGATATCGCCGCGTTGGCCGAAGTTCTTGTCGAGGCTCGACGGCTGGGGCAAGACCTTGGCACGTTGGATGTGCTTGAGCGCTATGAGAAGTGGCGGCGGTTTGATACCTTCCAGATGGGTGTCGTTACCGATGTGCTTAATCGGCTGTTTTCAAACGACCTTTCAGTGGTTCGTGCGGTGCGTGATTTCGGTCTTGGGCTGGTTGACCGTATGCCGTCTTTGAAGTCACGCTTCATATCCGAGGCGGCTGGGTTGGCCGGGCCGACACCGCGCCTGTTGTTGGGCGAAGCCATTTAAGGTCGATGCGATGAGGAGCGACATGGCCAAGCAAAATCGCACGATCCTGATCACAGGATGTTCGTCCGGGATTGGGCTTGAAGCTGCGCGATTGCTCCGTGGTCGAAACTGGAGGGTCTTTGCGTCAGCGCGTAAAGAGAGTGATGTTGAGGTCTTGAAAGAGCAAGGCTTTGAAGCGTTTCTTCTCGACTATGAAGATCCGGACAGCATTCGCGAGACAGCTGAGGCGGTTTTGTCCCTTTGTGACGGCAAGCTGGATGCGCTCTTCAACAACGGGGCATATGCTGTTCCCGGCGCGTTGGAGGACATGCCCGTCGACGCGCTGCGGACTCTGTTTGAAGCCAATTTCATTGGTTGGCACGATCTCACCCAACGGGTCATCCCCGCGATGAGAACCGCTGGTGGGGGACGCATCGCTCAGTGCTCATCCGTTTTGGGATTTGTGGCGCTGAAATATCGCGGTGCCTATACGGCATCAAAATTTGCGCTTGAAGGCTACACCGACACGCTCCGGCAGGAGCTGAAGGGATCCGGTATTCATGTCAGTCTGATTGAACCTGGTCCGATAGACACGCGATTTACCCCAAATGCATTGGCCCAGTTTGATAAATGGATCGGTCCGGAAGGTCTGGAACGCTCCGAGCATCGTAAGACTTACGAGAAGCGCCGCATTCGCATGGAGGCTGGAGAGCCGGGGCCGTTTAAACTGCCCTCCTCCGCCGTCGTTAAACGGTTGATTCATGCAGTTGAGGCGAAACGACCTAAGGCGCGCTATTTTGTCACTGTCCCCACAAGTGTGATGGCTGTGGCAAAACGGGTGCTGCCAACGTCGCTCATGGACAGGTTATGTATCCGTGCTGCGGACGCTGAAGAATAAACTCAAGTGGAGCTGCTGATTTTGCACGCTGTGCAGGATCGAAAGCTGAACCAGGAATAAAAATGGCTGCACTCTTCGATATTCTCGTCCCTGTTGGAATGGCTGCTGTTGCCATTGTTCTTATAATGGGCATTTGGAACATGATGCGCGGTGGGTCTGCCAACCGGTCCCAGTCGCTGATGCGCTGGCGCGTCGGTTTGCAGTTTCTGGTGGTTGTCCTTGTCATGTCCGGGCTCTATTTCTTCGGCGGACAATAAACAAACACAACAAATCGACCGTTGAAACGGTGTTTGGATTTCTGGGGGCAGCATGGTCGTTCTGAACAAGATTTATACAAAAACCGGTGATGACGGCACGACGGCTCTCGGGACCGGAGAGCGTCGGCCGAAAAATGATCTTCGGGTGGAAACCTATGGAACGGTTGATGAAACAAACTCAGTCGTTGGGCTGGTCCGCCTCCACACCACTGGACACCTTCACGAAGTCGATGCAGTTTTGAACCGTGTTCAAAATGATCTTTTCGACTTGGGGGCAGATCTGGCAACTCCTGAATCCGATAAGGACCTTGGATACGAGCCTTTGCGGATGACACCTCAGCAAGTCAACGCACTTGAGGAGGCTATTGATACGTTCAACGCTGATCTTGAGCCACTGAGGTCATTCGTTCTGCCCGGTGGAAGTGCAGCATCTGCACATCTTCACTTGGCGCGCACGGTTGCGCGGCGGGCTGAGCGTTTGATGGTCCATTTATCCGAGGTCGAAAAGATCAACTCTTGCGCTGTTCAATACATGAACCGCTTGTCGGACCTCTTTTTCGTGTTGTCGCGTTTTCTGAATGCCAAGGGCGAAGACGACGTGCTATGGGTTCCTGGTAAAAACCGCTAGGGTGACGGCGGTTTCCTGAACCGCTTCTATCCTGGCCTCATGTTTGTTCCATTATACGATCACAATCGTCTTGATCACGTTACACGCCCTTACGTGAATTATGCGTTCATTGGCGTAAATGTGATCATTTTTGCTGTTCTGCAACGCTTTGGTTTGGGTGAAACGGCCACCGCTTCAGCCTATTCTCACGGCTTGGTGCCAAGTGTGTTTTTCGAGATCAAGGAGCTGCCAGCTGAGCTGCAGGTCCTGCCGGATTATGTCTCGATTTTCACCTATGCCTTTCTTCATGGCGATGTCTGGCATTTGGGCGGGAATATGTTGTTCCTCTGGGTGTTCGGCGACAACATCGAAGACGCGCTGGGCCATGTCCGTTACTTTTTCTTCTACCTGCTGTGCGCTGCCGCTGGCGGGTTGTTTTATACCCTCGCCAATTTCGGGTCTGATGTTCCTCTGGTTGGCGCGTCGGGTGCGGTGGCCGGGGTTGTTGGGGCTTATCTCGTCCTGCATCCCAAGGTGATGATTTGGGTGCTTGCCCTTGGTCGTTTCCCTGTGCCAATTCCTGCCGGATTGGTTCTTGGCTTCTGGGTCGGTTATCAGGTTTTCAATGCCGTTTTCGGGCCAGAAAGCCACATTGCTTGGTCGGCACATATTGGAGGAATTCTGGCTGGCTGTTTGCTGGTGGTTTTCATGCGTCGACGGGGCGTTCAATTGTTTGACTGAGGCCAGTTTTGCACTCACTCATACTTCAAGCTTCGGGCTTCTTGGGAGGCGCGATAAAATGAAGCGTTTCCGTTAGGCGATCATTGACACATGCTGCGAGGGTGATTACCGTCCCGCGGCATGCGCTATATTTGGCCGAAAACTGCCGTTTATAACAAGTTGAACTTGTTGAGGTTTCGCCAAATGACGCGGTGCGGCAGGCCCGCCCGACCATCGAAAGGTTGAGACGTAATGAAGATCCTCGTGCCCGTGAAGCGGGTGATTGACTATAACGTAAAGGTCCGTGTGAAGGCGGACGGTTCCGGTGTCGATCTTGCCAATGTCAAGATGTCCATGAACCCGTTTGACGAAATTTCCGTCGAAGAAGCTCTGCGGCTGAAAGAAGCTGGCAAGGCTACGGAAGTGGTTGTGGTTTCCATCGGGCCGAAAAAAGCGACGGAAACGCTGCGCACAGGTCTTGCCATGGGTGCAGATCGGGGCATCTTGGTTGAGACGGATGAAACGGTTGAGCCGCTTGCTGTTGCCAAAATCCTGAAGAGCATTGTTGAAGCGGAAGAGCCGGGTCTTGTCATTGTCGGCAAGCAGGCGATTGATGACGACAGCAATCAGACTGGTCAGATGCTGGCTGCGCTTCTGGGATGGGCTCAAGGTACCTTTGCGTCCAAGGTTGATCTTGGTGATGGCACCGTTGATGTGACCCGCGAAGTTGATGGCGGTCTGCAGACCATCAAGCTCAAGATGCCGGCCATCGTCACCACTGATCTGCGTTTGAACGAGCCGCGTTTTGCGTCTCTACCGAATATCATGAAGGCGAAGAAAAAGCCGATTGATGAAAAAACTCCGGCTGATTTCGGGGTAGATATCACGCCGCGCCTCAGTGTCGTGAAAACGGAAGAGCCGCCGGTCCGTCAGGCTGGTGTGAAGGTTGAGTCCGTTGCCGAGCTGGTTGACAAACTCAAGAACGAGGCTGGCGTCCTTTAAGGGCCCGTCACAGGAGGATAGAACATGACAACACTTCTTGTGGCCGAGCATGCTGGTGGTGCGCTGAATGAGGCAACCGCCAAGGCCCTGACCGCCGCCGTAGCGCTTGGATCTGATGTCCATATTCTGGTTGCTGGCAAAGACGTAAAGCCGGTTGCCGAAGCTGCTGCAAAACTTGACGGCGCTTCCAAGGTTCTGGTTGCCGAAAGTGATGCTCTGGAGCATCAACTCGCCGAACCAATGGCATCGCTGATCGTTGAACTTGCCGCCAATTACGACGCTGTGGTTGCTGCTGCAACTGCGAACGGGAAGAACACGCTACCACGCGTTGCTGCTCTTCTTGATGTGATGCAAGTCTCTGATATCACCGCTGTTGTCGATGGTGAGACATTTGAGCGTCCGATTTACGCCGGTAACGCACTCCAGACTGTGAAGTCCTCTGACCCCAAGAAGGTCATCACCGTTCGTACAGCTAGCTTTGCCGCTGCCGGTGATGGTGGATCGGCTGCGATTGAAGATGTTTCAGCTGGCAGCGGATCAGATCTTTCCTCCTTCGTGGGCGAAGAACTGTCCAAGTCCGACCGTCCGGAACTGGCGTCGGCCAAGATCATCATCTCTGGTGGTCGTGCGCTGGGCTCGGAAGAAAAGTTCCAGGAAGTCATCATGCCGGTCGCGGATGCGCTCGGTGCAGCTGTTGGCGCGTCCCGTGCGGCAGTTGATGCCGGCTATGCTCCGAACGACTGGCAGGTTGGCCAGACCGGTAAGGTTGTAGCTCCTGATCTTTATATTGCTTGCGGCATTTCCGGTGCCATCCAGCACCTTGCAGGCATGAAGGATTCCAAGGTGATCGTTGCGATCAACAAGGACGAGGAAGCCCCGATTTTTCAAGTGGCGGATTATGGCCTTGTGGCGGATCTCTTTGAGGTGCTTCCGGACCTGAAAGCGGCTGTCGAATAAACTGTTCGACGGAGTTATTGAAAATTTTCCTGCAGGCGGACCGGTTTTCGCCTGCAGGTTCTTGTCGTGATGGCAAAGACTTGCCAAAAATACCACGACGGTGATGGTCGTTGGGGCCATCCATCAAGGATCGGATTATGTGGATATGGTGATGGAGATCAAAAAAGTCGGCATTATTGGTGCGGGTCAGATGGGCAATGGTATTGCTCATGTGTGTGCTCTTGCCGGCTATGATGTGGGATTGGGTGACCTGTCCATTGATCGGATTGAATCCGGTCTGGCCTCCATCAATGGCAACATGGCACGTCAGGTGCAAAAGGGCTTGATTACAGAAGAGCAGCGCACCGGCGCTCTGGATCGGATCAAACCGGCCCAGGATCTTGATCTTCTGAGTGATGCAGATTTGGTGATTGAATCTGCGGTCGAGAATGAGTCCGTTAAACGGAAGATTTTCTCTCAGTTGTGCCCGATCCTGAAGCCGGAAGCCATTTTGGCAACCAACACCTCGTCCATCTCCATTACTCGGTTGGCCGCGTCCACGGACCGGCCAGAGCGCTTTATCGGTATTCACTTCATGAACCCGGTTCCGATCATGGAGCTGGTTGAACTGGTGCGCGGAATTGCGACAGAAGATGAAACGTTTGAAGCTTCCAAACAGTTTTGCGACCGTTTGGGCAAGCAAATTGCTGTTGCCGAAGATTTCCCGGCCTTCATGGTCAATCGCATTCTGCTGCCGATGATCAACGAAGCGATCTACACGCTTTACGAAGGTGTGGGATCCGTTGACTCCATCGACAAGGCCATGAAACTGGGTGCAAACCACCCGATGGGCCCGCTGCAACTGGCCGATTTCATAGGCCTCGACACCTGTTTGTCGATCATGCAGGTGCTGTATGAAGGTTTGGCGGATACCAAGTATCGTCCATGCCCGCTTCTGGTGAAATATGTTGAAGCTGGATGGCTTGGCCGGAAGACACAACGCGGTTTCTACGATTATCGCGGCGAAGAGCCGGTTCCGACCCGCTGATCATTTCCTGATGAATCTGGCCCGATACTGCCTGGAAAATGCCTCACCGGCTCCTGATCGGACCGCGTTGGAGGTGGTTGGGCCAGAGGGAATATCGCTTGAAAGCTGGTCTTATGGAGATCTTACGCGAACTATATTGAGCATTGCTCGTGGATTGGAAATGCATGGCTTGTCGCGCGGTGATAGGGTTTTGCTGCGTCTGGGTCATTCAAGCGATTTTCCGCTGATGTTTTTCGGGGCCATTGCTGGTGGTTTTGTCCCGGTTCCGACGTCCGACATGCTGACGTCTCAAGAAGCTGAGCAAATTTATTACGACAGTGGTGCCGCGCTTGTGGTTCACGACGGCAAGACGGCTTTGCCGACAAGCGCATCAGCCCTTTTGGGGCCCGACGACCTTGTAGCGCTTAAATCAGGTGAACCGGATGCATTTGCGGACACTGGTCCGGATGACCCGGCCTTTCTGATTTACACATCTGGTACCAGCGGAACACCGAAAGGCGTTCTTCACGCGCAGCGGGCAGCAGCAGCGCGAGCGCCAATGTATCAGGGATGGTACGGCATAAGCCCATCTGACAGGCTTTTGCATGCCGGTGCGTTCAACTGGACTACACGATGGGTGTGGGGTTGATGGACCCCTGGGCGAATGGGGCGACCAGCCTTGTCTATTCCGGACCCCGCGATCCGGATATCTGGCCTTCCCTGCTTGAAAGACCAAGCAACATTATTTGCTGCCGTCCAAGTCTTTATCGGCGCATCATGAAATATGGCGATGTCAATCGGGACTCCTTTCCAGCGCTGCGTCATGGACTGACCGCCGGTGAAGCGTTGCCCGGTCTTTTGTTTGTGCAATGGCAAGACCGAACGGGCCGTCCGCTTTTTGAAGCGCTCGGCATGAGCGAGATTTCAACTTACATCTCAAGCAGCCCCTCTACACCGCCACGTGCCGGATCGCCCGGGCGACCTCAAGAAGGTCGTAAGGTGGCCATCTTGCGCGAAGAGACGGAGCAGCCGGAAGAGGCTGAAGATGAAGAAATCGGCTTGCTTGCCGTTCATCGGAGTGAGCCGGGTCTCATGCTTTCCTATTGGGAGCGGCCGGATGAAACCAGGAGAGCCTTTTGGGGCGACTGGTTTTTAACTGGCGACAGAGCAACCCGGGATGGCGATGGCTATTACTGGTATGAAGGGCGGACAGATGATGTCATGAACGCCTTTGGATACCGTGTTGCGCCGGAAGAGGTGGAGCGTGTTCTGGCCTCCCATCCCGCGGTCTCTGAAGTGGCAGTGGTAGCGCGTCCTGTTCGGGACGGGGTATCATTGATCACCGCATTTGTGGTGCGAGTCAGGCCGGAATTTGATGATGAAACCGCACTTGCAGAGTTTGCGGTAAAGCATCTGGCCGAATACAAGCGCCCCAAGGTCTATGAGTTCGTTGACGCGCTCCCGCGCACCCCGTCCGGAAAGCTCAAGCGACGGGCGCTTCTTGACCAAGCGTGAGGCGTTAACAGGGAATTAAGATCAGTATGGCAATCTTAAATGGTTCGCTGGAGGGATCGATGTCCGTTGAAAGCCTAGCACTTTCTTATGTCGCTACGCAGCAAGCCCAAACGGGACAGGCGCTGCAGACAGCCATGTTGAAGCAATCTGCTCAACAGGACGCGAACCTTGTTGCCATGCTAGAGGCAGGTGCTCAGAGCCTCGAAGCCACGCAAGCTGCCCCTCCTCCGGGCCTTGGGACGCAAGTGGCTGTAACCGCCTGACACTCGTTTAGATTTACTCACTTGGTGCCTGCGTTTTAATCGGTATTTTTCCCGCAAATACGACCAGCAAGACGCCAATTGTTGCAAACAGACCTCCCAATCCGAAAAAGATGTAAAGGAAGAAACTGGAAATTTCGGGATCGAGATAGGCTTCGGTTGGATCCTTTGGATTCGCATAGGCTAGCACCTTAGACCCGACTTGGTATTGATTGACAATGCTCTGCGCCCAAATTGGACTGTTCGAACTGGTTTGAAACCGGCTGACCGTATCCCGCAGTACTTTTTGTCCGTATACTCTGTAGGAGAATGTAATCAGGGGTCGATACATGACGTCGTTATCAGAGTCGCGAAATCGAATAACTTCGGCGTTCTCGATCATCACTTCTTGTCTGGGCCATTCAGCGACCTTCTTTGTTTCACTGTCGAGAAACCAGGCAACGCCGAATAAGATTGATCCAACGATTGTAAAAATGGCTCCGACAAGGCGAAGGACAAATTTTGGGTCCCCACCATTTTGTGTCGAAACAGACCAGCGTTTTTTAATACGCACGAAAACAGCTCGTAAAAAATAAAAAGAACATGTCGCAACGTAAAGACTGTCACTCTCTGCCCGTCAATCTCTTTTGCTCAACGCCTAAATAATCCAACGACCGCAGCAAGTCCGATCATCACCATGCCGATGCCAATAAAAATATTGTAGGTCAGGCGGCTGCCATAAACCCTTAGATAGGCGTCAGCTGGGTCATCGGGGTTGACATAGGCCTTGTGGGAGGAGCCCGGAGCAAAGCTCTCCCTTTCCTTGTCGGCAACGGGTCTGGAATTTGTCTGGAAGCCGTATGGGGAAAGCCGGGTGCTTTTGTAGCTTTTGCTGTCAACCTGATAGCTGAAACTGACATGCAGCCGGAAGAGATCGGCTCGGTCAGTGTTTCTGATTTCTTCAATTTCAGCCGTCAGGACCTTTGCGTCCACTCGGGGCCAATTCACGATTTTGGTTTCAGTCTGCTGGACTCCAAACGTAAACAGAATGACGAATATGCCGCCAAAGAAAAGGATGAGGCGGGGGATGAGATGCGATTTGGAGGAAGGGGTCCCACGCCGACGGTTGGATGTTGGCATTTGGTGATTGTCCCGGCGGCGGGGTTCGGTGTCTTTGTTGGTTTTTGTCCGACGATGCCAAGGCATTTGGAATCTCTATGGAGTATTTGGGTTTCGTGAGCTGTAGGTGAGTTAGATCACATCTACCCAAGCTTGGATCAGTTTGATGGAGCAGATTTTTCCGGCCAACAAGAAGAAGACCACAGAATGATGCCCGTGCATCATTCGAGGATTTCGACGCAGATGGCCTGGAGAAGGTGCCCAAGCATGCCAGAAGTAACACTCTTCCAGAGATGGAACCATTTGAACTTGGTTTTGTTCGCCCTGACGATGGCGCCTTTGCCTTGTGGTGGGACGCACCACGGCGTCAAACGCGCCATCGTCAGCCCGAACACTCCCAGCGTTCAAACGGCTCAAGGTTGAGTGGAGGTGCTCTAGCCTAAACAACAAGCAAAACAATACGAAAGCCAAATATAGATAAAATTTTATTCAATTATTTTGTATTTGGTATATAAGCAAAAAACTATCAATCTAAATATACGTTACGTCATCATTGTTATTTACGATTCCCCTGAGACACTTAGGTCTAGTAGTATCCAAGAATTGGAGCTCTAAATGACCGAAGCGGTGTCAGGAAACAGAAGTTTCGCCGTTGATTACTCGTCGAGCCGCGAACGAAATTCGAATCCGATCGAACAGATAGAACGATTTCGGACGGAGAGAAAAGAAAATGTCGCAGAAACTGTCGGGCGTCAGGCCGACTTCAGCACGAGCCGGGCAGAAGCCCTCTCCCGTCAGGCTGAGCAGCTGGAAGAGCGCGCGCAGCGTCGCCTCGAGAGCAAAGGTCTCGGACGCAACCTCGATATCACGGTCTGATCGAGGTTTTGCAGCAATGCCATAGGAGTGAAGAGTTATGGCAGGTATTGAAGGAACTGGATCAGCGGCCCAAAGCGCCGCCAATGTTCGCAGCGAACTGGCTACGAATGCAATCCGAGAGCAAAATCAACAGGAGCGTCAAGTCGCATCCCTGCTGGAGAAAGCTCAAGATACAAATGAACAGCAAAAACGCGAGACCCGCGAAATTCCGGGCCTCGGGCGAGCGGTCGATATTTCTGTTTAGTCTTCGGCGCCTCTTGCGAAGACGTTATGGGACTGCTCCGATGGTCCCCTCCAAAACTTTTGCCCTGCATGTCGAACATGCAGGGTTTTTTTAGTTTTCCCGCTGCACGGTCATCGCAGCGGTAATGAGGTCTTTTGCCTCATTGGATGCCCATTCCGCCGGACCGTACATCGTCCCGACTTCACATCCGCTTGGGCCGACCAGAATTGTGGTTGGTAGGCCTGTTGCCCTTGCCTTCGCGCGAAGGTCTTTCAAAATCCCGTTTGAGGAATCGTGATAGTAGGTGAGATCTGTTGCCCCAACTTCTTTCAGAAAGGCTTTTGGCTTTTCCGGCCCGCCCCGGTCCAGATTGATGGCTACAACTTCAAAATCATCACTTCCCATTTCGACTTGAAGCTCATTGAGGGCGGGCATTTCCTTTCGGCATGGCGCGCACCAGGTGGCCCATAAATTGACAAGAACAGTGCGATTGGCAAAGTCAGCCATCCGCACCGGTTCGTCGTTCGCCCCTTTAAAAACCAGTTCATCGAGCTTAAGTGGGTTCTGTGCCGGCAAAAATGCGGCCACTTCGCCCTTGGAAAATGGTTTGGCCGCTTTGGCAGCTGCCAGTTCAACCGTACAGCTTTGCGCATTGCTGATATTGCCACCAGGGGCCGCTATCACGTATACCGCCGCAGCGGCGACAGCAGCACCGGCAAGGCCAGCGATAATCGTTCTGCGTTTTGTGCCAGATCCGGTTTCAGTCGGCTTCGTCATTCTATTTCGTCCTCGCAAGGGGCAGAGGTTAAGGGACAGGGCATGAGCAATCGCATGTGGGGCGGCCGGTTCGCCGAAGGACCAGATGCTATCATGGAGGAGATTAACGCCTCCATCGATTACGATCGCAAATTATATAAGCAAGACATTGACGGCTCGAAAGCCCATGTTCGCATGCTCGCAGACCGGCAAATTGTCGCGTCCGACGATGCCGATAAGATCGTTCAAGGTCTAGACACGATCCTGTCAGAGATCGAAGGCGGCGATTTCAAGTTTTCGCGTGCGCTTGAAGACATTCACATGAATGTTGAAGCACGTCTGGCGGAGCTGATCGGCCCGGCTGCCGGTCGTCTTCACACGGCTCGGTCTCGGAATGACCAGGTGGCCACAGATTTCCGCCTTTGGGTGCGTGATACGCTGGACACACTGGACGAGCAGCTGACCGATCTCATGCAGGCATTGGCTGAAAAGGCCGAAGCGCATGCAGGCGATGTTATGCCAGGCTTCACGCATCTGCAGTCTGCCCAGCCGGTGACTTTTGGTCATCACCTTCTGGCCTATGTGGAAATGTTTGCACGGGACCGCGGCCGCGTGCGCGACGCTCGCAAGCGAATGAATGAGTGTCCGCTTGGTTCGGCTGCGCTTGCTGGAACGTCTTTCCCGATTGACCGCAAAATGACCGCAGAAGCGCTGGGCTTTGATCGCCCGACGGCCAATTCGTTGGACGCGGTATCTGATCGTGATTTCGTTATCGAAGCCTTGTCTGCGGCTTCACTGGTTGCCATGCATTTGTCACGGTTGGCAGAAGAAATCGTCATCTGGTGTTCCGCGCAGTTCGGTTTCGTGAAGCTGTCGGACAAGTTCTCGACTGGCTCATCGATCATGCCGCAGAAGAAAAATCCGGATGCCGCTGAACTCGTTCGGGCAAAAACAGGCCGGATTTATGGTTCGCTGCAGGCACTTCTTGTGATGATGAAGGGTCTGCCGCTGGCCTATTCCAAGGACATGCAGGAAGACAAGGAGCAGGCTTTTGACGGGCTTGCCAGCACGTCTTTGGCTCTCGCTGCCATGACGGGTATGGTCAAGGATCTTGAGCCGGTGACCAAAGCCATGAAGAAAGCTGCCGGGTCCGGTTACTCCACGGCTACGGATCTTGCTGATTGGCTGGTGCGGGTTCTTGGTCTTCCCTTCCGCGATGCCCACCATGTGACGGGAAAGATTGTTGGGCTTGCAGTTGAAAAGGGTGTTGAACTCCACAAGGTCTCATTGGAAGAGATGCAAGAGGTCGAGCCAAAGATCACGCAAGATATCTTTACGGTCTTGTCCGTGGATAAATCTGTTCGCAGCCGGACGAGCTACGGCGGCACATCCCCGGTTAATGTCCGCAAACAGGCGCGCAAGTGGCTCAAGGAGCTGGAAAAGGCCAACAAGGCCTGAGGATGTCAACTTGCAGGCTTGTCGTAACCGGCAAGCCATGCGAGGAGTTGAGCCAAGACATCGGGTTGATCTGTTGAGGAAGTGGCATGTCGGAAAAATTTGGAACGCGGATCGTGTTGGCCTGCGCAGTTGTGGCGGCTTTGGCTGTCTCGGGCTGCGGTCGAAAGGCCCCGCTGGATGTTCCGACAGCCAAGCCGGTTGAAACGGCCCCTGCCACGAACGATGGCCCGGTAACAGCAGAAAGTCAGGTTAATACGCCAGAAGAGCCTGTGACCTCTTCCAACGGCTTTATTCTGGACGCTCTGATCCGCTGAATTTCTGGCGAAGTTAAGCCAAGCCAAGCAGGACACTCTCCGTGCATCATTTCCAATACAAGAACGGCACACTTTTCGCCGAAGACGTCTCGGTTGAGGCAATTGCCGAAGAAGTTGGCACACCGTTCTATTGCTATTCGACCGCTACGCTGACCCGGCACTATGAGGTCTTTTCCTCTGCCTTTGTCGGGATTGATACGCTGGTTTGCTATGCCATGAAGGCAAACTCAAATCAGGCTGTGCTTCGCACCTTGTCCGATCTTGGGGCGGGCATGGATGTTGTCTCTGAAGGGGAACTCCGGCGGGCGCGTGCAGCTGGTGTTCCAGCAGACCGGATCCTGTTTTCCGGTGTCGGCAAGACAGAGGCTGAACAGGCGTATGCGCTGGATGAGGATATCCTGTGCTTCAACGTTGAATCCGAACCGGAACTCGACCAGCTTTCTCGTGTCGCAAGCCAGATAGGCAAGACAGCGCGTGTGTCGCTGCGGATCAATCCAGATGTTGATGCCAAAACGCATGCGAAGATTTCAACGGGCAAGGCCGAGAACAAGTTTGGCATCTCCTGGCGTCGTGCGCGGGAGGTCTATGCCCATGCTGCAAAACTGCCGGGTATTCAGGTGTCCGGCATCGACATGCATATTGGTTCCCAAATCACCGAATTGCAGCCCTTTGATGATGCGTTCGGACGTTTGGGTGAGTTGATTGCCGATCTTCGCTCCGATGGTCATGCAATTGATCACATCGATCTGGGAGGCGGTCTCGGAATTCCTTATGTGGCGGATAATGATCCGCCACCGCATCCGGATGCCTATGCGCAAGTGGTCAAGAAGCATGTCGACAAGCTCGACTGCAAGATCGTCTTCGAACCGGGCCGGTTGATTGCTGGCAATGCGGGCATACTGGTTTCCAAGGTCATTTACCTCAAAGAAGGCGACGACAAGCACTTCTTGATCGTCGATGCCGGGATGAACGACCTCATTCGTCCAACGCTTTATGATGCTTATCATGAGGTTCGCCCCGTTCGCGAACCGGCGGATGATACTCCGCGCATGACAGCCGATGTTGTGGGTCCAGTTTGTGAAACCGGTGATTATCTTGCCCAATTGCGTGAGTTGCCGCGCCTTCAATCGGGTGATTTGATCGCCGTTTATTCCGCTGGTGCTTACGGTGCGGTTCAATCGGGCACCTATAATTCGCGCCCATTGATTCCAGAGGTCCTTGTCAATAAGGACGAGTTTGCGGTCATTCGCCCCCGGCCTTCCCTTGATGAAATGATCGGAATTGACCGGATTCCGGACTGGCTTACGCGATCTTGACTGAATATGAGGGCACTTTTGCTCTCCTTTGCCTTGCCCCCGGCGGCATCATGCCTCACCTTATTGGGTGTGACCGGTGCCGCTGGCCCTTGCGTGTTTCTTGAGGGCTCAGCCCTGACACGTGAGATGGAGACGGTTTTTGACCCGCGAAGCCAACGACCCAGAGATGTCCAAGCCGCGCCTTGATGCGCAATCCATTACGCAGCGCTTGAACCGTATTATCGGCCAAAGCCGGTTGGCATTGTTCGTGGAGCGGCTGTGGCGCGGTGTGTTTCCCGGAATTGTTGTTCTCTCCTTCTTTGTTGGTTTGTCTTGGTTGGGTGTCTGGACCCTTCTGCCGGGATGGCTGCGTGTTCCGATCCTTCTGGCGTTCCTGGTGGGGTTAGTCTGGTCTTTGAAAGGGGTGCGAAGCCTAGCTTGGCCAACCCGCGAAGAGGCACTTGCCCGCATTGAAACAGACAGTGGTGTCGACCACCGGCCCTTGACGTCTTACGAGGACGATTTGTCCTTTGGCGGGAATGATCCGGCCAGCCGCGCGTTGTGGTCACTTCACAAGAAGCGCCTGGAAAACAAACTCGATCAGATGCGGGCCCGTGCTCCGAATCCGAAGGCCTATCGGCTTGACCCGTTTGCGATGAGAACAGTTGCCACAATGCTCTTGGTGGTTGGTTTTTTTGCCGCAGGTAACCAGCATTGGAGCCGTTTGGGAACAGCCTTTGAAAATCCATTCAAAGAGGAAAGCATCCCAACGCGTCTGGATGCATGGGTTACTCCGCCGCTCTATACAGGCGAGCCGCCGGTTTACCTTACAGGCGAAAGCGCAGCCTTGCGTAAGCCGGGCGTGCCAGTCTCCGTGCCTGAAGGGTCCGTTGTTACAGTACGGGCTCAGGGTTATAGCGATCTTCTGGTTGAATTTGCTGATGCTGCGAGTGGTGGTCGCTCTCCGGTGCTTCCGCCGGAGGCAGAAGGTGTCGATGTTGACCGTCCGGATCTTCCCTATGAGGTGGAAGTGACACTTGATGCGTCGGGAACTGTCGATCTGGTTCGGGGAACTGAAATCTACAAGCAGTTTGCGTTTTCTGTTCGCGCTGATGACGCGCCGGAAATCCGCCTGACGGACGATCCGGAAGAACAGCTCAGCGGGGCTTTGAAGTTCTCTTATCTGGTAAAAGACGACTATGGCGTTGTTTCTGCAGAGGGAAAACTCTCACCTGCTCCAGAAGCTCTGCGTAGCGGCAAAACACCGCTTCCACTGGTTGAAGCCCCTCAGTTTCCACTGTCCCTTCCTCCTGTGACCGGGACTGCGAAAACAGGCGAGACCATTCGAGACCTGACATCGCACCCATGGGCTGGGCTTGAAGTTGATCTCGTGTTGTCGGCCCGCGATGAAGCGGATCAGGAAGGAACATCTCCAGCTTATCGCCTGACCTTGCCACAACGTCTCTTTCGAAAGCCGCTTGCCCGGGCCATTGTGGAGCAGCGCCGGGATCTTGCGCTAGATGCAAACAATCATCTTCAGGTGATTACCGCCTTTGATGCCTTGATGCTGGCACCGGAAAGCTTCGGTGTAGAGCCACGTGTCTATCTCGGGATGGATTTTGCCTATCGGCAGGTCATCGCTGCTTCCACGGACGACGAGTTGAAAAACCTGTTGCCCGTTCTGTGGGATTTGGCACTGACAATCGAAGATGGTGACCTTTCAATGGCTGAGCGGGCGCTGCGAGATGCTCAGGAAGCCCTCCGCAAGGCGTTGGAAGAAGGGGCGAGCGACGAGGAGATTGCCCGTCTTACTCAGGAGCTGCGCGAAGCGCTTAATGAGTATATGCAGGCTCTTGCGGAGCAGATGAAGCGCAACCCTCAAGCCATGCAGCCGTTTAACTCCAATCAGCAGTCCATGTCTCAGCAAGATCTGTCGGAAATGTTGGATCGGATTGAGGAACTGGCGCGCACCGGCTCGCGGGACGCTGCGCGGGAGCTGCTTGCCCAGATGCAGCAGATGCTGGAAAATCTGCAGGCTGGCCGTCCGCAGATGATGCCGCCGGACGGCATGGACGGTGAAATGATGGAAATGCTGAATGAACTCAGCGAAATGATCCAGAAGCAACAGCAGCTTATGGATCAGACCCATCAGTTCAATCAGCAACAATCTCCCAATGGGCAGCAACAACAGGGCCAGAACCGCCCGGGCCAGCAAGGTCAGCAGCAACCCGGCCAAGGCAATCAAATGACCGCCGAGCAACTTCAGCAGATGTTGGACCAGCTCCGTCAGGGGCAGGGCAATCTTGCGCAGCAGTTGCAAGAGCTGATGGATCAACTTGGCCAAAATGGTGTCGGTGAAAATCAGGCATTGGGTGAAGCGGGTAAGTCAATGGGTGATGCCCAGCAATCGCTTGGTGACGGCCAAGGCGAGCAGGCGCTTGGTCAGCAGGGGCAGGCATTAGAATCGCTTCGTCAGGGCGCGCAGGGTCTTGCAGAGCAGATGATGGGTCAAGGCAATGGGCCCGGAATGGCCCAAGGCCCGTCTCCACGCGATGAGGATCCACTGGGCCGGCCACGTCGCTCGGAAGGACCGGACTTTGGCAATCGTGTAAAGGTGCCTGATGAGATTGATGTGCAGCGGGCCCGTCGAATTCTAGAAGAGTTGCGCCGCCGGTTCTCTGATCCGAGCCGCCCTCAGATCGAATTGGACTATCTTGAGCGGTTGCTGAAACGTTATTGATGCAGACCGACTTTCCAAGGTCCAGCCAACAAAAAACCCGGCCATTGGCCGGGTGAACCTCTTACCCATCACCGATTGGTGACGGTTCAGGCGTAACGCCGTGTCTCTTCTGGCATATTGCCAGCAAGGGCGACGCGAACTGCCTTGCGAATGTCTGCCAGAGAAAACGGCTTGGTGATGATGTCCTGAACAAGACTGTCCAAACCATTGGCCCGTTCTCTTTGATCGGCAAACCCGGTCATGAGAAGGATTGGAAGATCGGGAAAATCCCGCGCTGAATGCAGAGCCAGCGCAATACCGTCCATCACCGGCATCTTGATGTCAGACAAGAGCAGGTCGAAATTGCCTTTGTTGCGGGTGAGTGCTTCCACGGCCTCGCCGCCGTCCTCGACAGCTTCGACCTGATGGCCATCCAGCTCCAACGCCCGTTTTACAAAGCTGCGAACGGCTTCGTCATCTTCAGTCAGAAGAATGCGTGCCACATTCACTCTCCCTTACTTTCCTCGGCTCCGTCCGTTTCCGGTTGGACCACATACCCGATAAAGGGCAACTGTCTCCAGGCGTGACCCATGTCCATGCCGTATCCAACGACAAACTTGTCCGGACAGGCAAAGCCAACGAAATCGGCAGATATCGCGGCTTTTCGGCGTTCCGGTTTATCCAGCAAGGCTGCGACTTGCACGGACCGGGCACCACGTCCCAACAAACGGTCACGAGCGAACTTGAGTGTTCTGCCTGATTCGAGGATATCATCGACCAAAATGATATCTCTCCCGTTAACATCACTCTCTACATCGCGAAGGACCCGGACTTCTTCGGATCCCACAGTTCCCGCACCGTAACTGGAAAGATGGATAAACTCCATCTCCGGCGCAAGACCTGCACGGTGCATTTCGCGCACCAAATCGGCTGCGAAAATAAAACTGCCCTTCAATACAGCCACAACAAGGAGATTTTGTGGTTCTGTTCGGGCGATTTCTTGAGCAAGGTCAGAAATTCTGGTTGCGATGGTCTGTTCGTCGAAGAGAATATTGATGTTTGGTGTCATGTCACTCGAGTGCGAGTTGGCGTTTGTCGCGATCAATAAATCGGACCTGGATATCGGCGGCACCCGGTGGCGGGTCACTTAAAATAGTTCGAAACCGAGTTTGATCCAATGGGTCAAGTGTCCGTGTCCGTGGTTCTACGGTCCAGGCATAGATCTCCTGTAAATCGGTTCCGCGAATAGACAAGCGAATGGCCGGCAACTGATTGCGTTCGCTCAACAAGTTGCGAATTGTGCCCTCAACAACAAGCACTGGCCTGCCGCCTTCCTGATCGGAAAAGGTTCTCAAGTCTCCAAATTCTAGACCACGAAGATTGATGTCCATGCCAATCATTTCAAAAAAACTGGCAAGATCAGGCGCCTGTTTGACAACCGACCCCCTCATGACGAACACGAGGGCACACAAGACAACGCAACCCACGAGAACAGAAACGCTGCCGATACGCCCGAAATTGATTGCTGCCAGAACCCTTCGCGTTCGCGCAAAACTTTGCTTCTTGAATTTGTCGGGATTGATCTTGATTTTGGGCCGATGGGCGCTGGCTTCTATGTCTTGCCCATCACCTTCTTCCTCGTCATCGGCGTCAAATGCAGCCTCGTCGGCATCCGCATTGGCCGCTTCATTGAAAGCGCCATCATTGGCCGCATCCTCAAATCCGTCATCGGGCGCAGACTGTTCAGCGGCATTGTCCTCCTCCCACGCTGTTTCATCAGCTGATGAGGCGTCTTGCGCGGGCGGATTGGGCTCTGTGTCCTCAACAGGCGGGTCATTTGGAGAGACGAACCAGCGATTGCTGCAGCGCGCGCACTTCACACTCCGCCCTTCGGCTCCGAGGGCTTCAGCCTTGATGTCGTAGGATGTCCCGCATTCCGGACATTTGATCTTCATGTTGAGAAGACCCTTTCCAATTCATCCATTCGGCCCTGGCAATCTTGCCAGTCGGCACGGCTGTCGTCATCAATTTCCGGCATGGTATATGGGCGCAGCTTCAATTGCCATTTGCAGGCTGCCTATAGAAGGACATTTATATGATTAATGAAGCGTTAACGCGAGCGGTTTAGCTTGGCCGCAAATCCAATGGAGAAGAGACGTGATCCGCTTTGAAAATGTCGGATTGAGATATGGAATGGGGCCTGAAATCCTGCGGGATCTCTCGTTTGAGATCGGGCCGCAGTCTTTTCAGTTCCTGACCGGGCCGTCGGGGGCTGGAAAAACCAGTCTGATCCGTCTCTTGTTCATGTCTCTCAAGCCGACACGCGGTTTGATCAAGGTCTTCAACAAGGATCTTAGCCAGATTACCAAGCAGGATATCCAGCCGCTGCGCCGCAAGATTGGTGTGGTTTTTCAGGATTTTCGATTGCTGGATCACCTGACAACTTATGAGAACGTTGCCTTGCCGTTCCGTGTGCTCGGCAAGGAAGAGCATGAATACCGTGCGGATGTGGTTGAGCTATTGAAGTGGGTTGGTCTTGGAGATCGAATGCATGCCATGCCGCCGGTTTTATCTGGCGGAGAAAAACAGCGCGCGGCTATTGCGCGCGCGCTGATTACGCGTCCCGAAGTGTTGTTGGCAGATGAGCCGACCGGTAACGTGGACCCACCACTTGCCAGACGTTTGCTCCGGCTGTTCATTGAGTTGAATAAACTGGGGACATCGGTGGTTATCGCCACGCACGATATCGCATTGTTGGAGCAGGTAAACGCCCGGCGCATGGTTTTGGCCGATGGCCGACTGTCCGTTTTTGATTAGGTTTTAAATGTCAGGCACAAAGCGCACCCCTCCTCCCAAGGGCTCAAAAGGCCCCGCGCGGAAAACGCCCGTGGGCAGCCGATTGGCGTCCGGGGTTCGGCGTGTTGTGCCAAAGAGACACGTTGCAGATGACACAAAGCTGCGCCCGTCTGCCCCCATTGTCCCGCCGCAATCCGTAGCCGGACGCGCCCTGACACTCGTTGTTGCCATCATGTCGTTTTTGGCCTGCCTGACAGTTGGCGCGGTGTCTATTGTCTGGGAGGCTGCGGATGCTTGGCAAAACGATCTGGTCCGGGAAGTGACCATTCAGATTCGCCCGATCGAGGGCGTTGATATGCTCAAGGAAATCGATAAGGCTGTCGCACTGACGCAGGAGTTTCCCGGGATTGGCAGTGTGCATGCGCTTTCCGATGACGAGACGAATGCGCTTCTGCAGCCTTGGTTGGGAGAGGGGCTGGATCTTGACAGTTTGCCAGTTCCTCGCCTCATTCAAATTCAGGTGGATGATCCGGCAGCGCTTGACTTGATCCAACTGCGCGCTGCGCTGTCTGAAAGTGTTATCGGGGCGAGCATTGACGATCACTCTGTTTGGACTTCTCGCCTGTCTGCCATGGCAGGGGCTGTCGTTCTGGGTGGGTTCGGTATTCTGGCCCTCGTCATGGCCTCTATGGTGCTCAGCGTCGTCTTTGCCACGCAGTCGGCCATGGCTGGCAATAAGGACGTGATTTCCGTGCTGCATCTTGTGGGGGCGGAAGACGCGTTTATCGCTCGCGAATTTCAGCGCCACTTTCTTGTACTTGGACTGTTGGGCGGTATATCCGGCGGAATATGTGCGATATTCGGGTTCGTTGTTCTGGATGTTCTGACGCGCGAGAGCATCGGCAACGCCGGATCAGATCAGCTGTCAGCCCTCTTTGGATCGGTATCCGTTTCACTGCCGGGGTATCTCGGGGTTATCGGCGTTGTGTTTGTGGTTGCGGTTCTGACGGCCTTGACGTCTGGCCTCGCAGTTCGCGCAACACTGGCAAAGGCGGATTAGCGGTAAAACTACGACTTGACTCAAATTCCGAACAATCGGGTATCATAGAGCACCATGATTCGAGCGGAGCCTCCCGGGTCTGACGAGTTCAGAACCGACCCCGACCCAAATCACAGCGGTGTCTGCGCCAGCCCTTATGAAGACGCAAGCGGAGCGGCCGCAGCCGGGAAGACCGGCGGCCTGCGAAAAGGATATGTTCCGGGCAGAAAATGCCTTGCGTGCGTGCTTGGATTTATTGTCGTGGTTGGGCTTGTCGTTGGAAGTTTTGCATCATTTGCTGAACGGGTTGCAACGATTGAGACCCCGAGAGACCCTCGGGCGGATGCCATTGTCGTTCTGACAGGTGGCAAGGAACGGATTTCCAAGGCGATGCGGTTGCTTGAGGAAGGCCGCGCGGAGCGGTTGTTGATCTCTGGTGTCCATCCGGGCTCAAGTGCTCGGCAAATTGCGCAGGCAACCTCTTCGGACCTGCCGCTTTTCACCTGTTGTGTTGATCTGGACCGGGCGGCGCTCAACACATTGGGAAATGCAACGGAAACGGCCTCCTGGGTCGCCGAGCACGAGTTTGAGACGCTCTTGGTGGTTACCAGCGCCTATCATTTGCCGAGAGCCGAGCTGGAATTGGCGGAGGTTCTTCCAAATGCAGGGCTTCTGCCCTATCCCGTTTTCTCTTCAGAGCGGGATTTGACTGCTTGGTACAGCAGCTTTGATACGTTGAAGCTTCTCATGCGCGAATATGTGAAGTATACCCTCGCCCGGTTACGCATCACCTATGATCGGTTGATTGGCTAAAGGTCATCACGGGCATATTGGATGTGAGGATGCCACAAGGTTGCCGATAGGCCGAGGTCTCATGCTTCTTCTGCGCTCAGCTCTGTTTCAGGTCCTGTTCTATTCGATCACGCTCATTTACATGATCGTGCTCTCTCCGGTGATGTTGCTTCCTCAGCGCTGGGGCTGGTGGATCCTGCCGTTTTGGATGAACACAATGTTGTTCTTGATGCGCGTTGTGGCGGGGCTCAAGGTCGAGTTTTGCGGTAAGGAGCATGTGACGAACGGTGGTTACATTGTGGCGATGAAGCACCAGTCAGCGTGGGAAACGGTGACTTTGGCGCAGTTCTTCCGGCGGCCAACCTTCATTTTGAAGCGTGAGCTACAGTGGATCCCGCTCTTTGGGTGGTACACTTGGAAGTTCGGTCAGATCCCGATCAATCGCGGCAAAAAATCCGAGGCACTGGCTGCCATGATGGTGTCGGCGAAGAATGCGATTGCGCACAATCGTCAGATCATGATTTTCCCGGAAGGTACGCGCCGGCCTGTGGGGGCTGAGCCGAAGTACAAATACGGTATTGCGCACCTTTACAAGGAACTGAAATGTCCTGTTTTGCCTGTCGCGCATAATGCCGGCGTTTATTGGCCGCGCGCCTCGTTTCTTGTTTATCCGGGAACGGTAGTTGTCGAGTTCTTACCGCCAATTGAGCCCGGTCTTGCAATGGATGAGTTTCATCCAAAGCTTGTCGATATTATTGAGACAGCCAGTGACCGCTTGGTTGAAGAAGCCCGCGCTGCCGGGGCTACTTCCCCGGTGTTGGATCGTGTGCCCACTCCAACTAAACCGACAGAAAGCGCCGCGGGATAATCAGGTCGTTGAATTCTCGGCATTCAGTTTGCGCGCCAACCACGAGACACCTGCATCATCAATGCCCAACTCTTCCAGATGGGCGGCGGTGTTTTGAACGTATTCAGGGTTTTCACCTGATTGTCCGACAGCGCCGCTTACGATTTCCAGCTGGGTTTCGAGCGCCAATGCGCCAGCATATTGGGCATGCTTCCGATCAACGATGTAGGTGAGTGCCTCTACCGTTTCACCCGTATCGAGGCGAACCTTGCGCCATTTCTCAAGGTAAACCATCGTCGCCTGCTCACGCTCGCGCAGATAGGTAATGGTTTCTTCGCGGTCATTAGCGGTGACTTCGAAAGCCATACCGCGGCAGGCCCCTCCCCGATCAAGACCGAAGACGAGGCCGGGGCGTTCCTGTGTGCCACGATGGACCCAAGAATAAACGCACAAGGACCGATGGGCACCGCGTAAAAGGGCTGGCCGCGCATTCACATGCTGAAAACCGGGCTTCCACATCAAAGACCCGTAGCCAAATACCCAAAAATTGCTCATATCACCCCATTCGCTTCCATTCCCTGCGGGACATAGCAACGCCATATTCAAGATGCAATGCCAGTCCCGATGTGTCGCTGATTAGAAAGCAATTTGTCATGACATCCGCTTCCGAGACCCCGATCAAGAAAACCGCCCCACGGATCATGATGCTTGGGATCATTGTCATTATAGGTGTCGGGCTCTGGTCCGGGGCGTGGATGTATGGGCGGACTGTGGTGGCCAACCAGATGGATCAGCAATTGGCTCAGATGGCTGAAAATAATCTGCAAGTTACCTACCGGGAGCGCACAATCAGCGGCTACCCGTTTCGTTATGAAGTTCGGTGCGAAAACGTTGAACTCATAAACGCTTCTGGTCAGCTGATCCAACTTGGCAAGGGACGTGGTGTGGCGCTTGTCTACAATCCATGGCATGTGATTGTGGAAATTGACGGCCCGCTGACCGTTCAAAATGCGGAAGACTCCTCCACCGGTGCCTGGATTTCCGGTTCTTGGGAGTTGGCACAAACCAGCATTCGTTTGGGAAATGACGGACTGCGGCAGTTGGACGTGGTGGTTAGTAAACCTGCTTTTCAAGCTGCCAACCTTGAGGCTCCGGCTGATGTTCGTTCGGACGAGCTGACGTTACATATGCGCAAGGTTCCGGAAACAGACGCTGATCTCGATCTCTATGTGTCTACGAAGCAGTTATCGGGTCAGCTCTTGCCGGACACTCTTCCGCTTTTCGACACTGTGTTTCAGCTTCGTATCGCCAATGGATTTCAGCTGATTGAGGGTGGGAGCGTTGCTGATCTGCCGCGTCTGGAAGATGGCAGCATTCCGTTCCAACTCTCGCGTGTGTCTCTGGCTGATGGGGATAGCAGCCAGATATCGGTGTCTGGCGAGATGCGCCTTCACCGCAATGGCACCTTGTCCGGTGATCTGGAACTGGAAATTCTGGGGCTTGATCAGATCTCGAGCTTGGTCGAGCAGCATGCTCCGGAAGCTGCATCCGTGCCAGCTATCTTAAAGGGAGCGTCTGATGCACTGGGGACTGCGGAAACAGCTGAAAACGGAGTTGAAATCGTTCGGTTGCCGATCACATTGAAAAACGGCAACGCCCGGATCGGGTTTCTTCCGTTAGGGCGATTGCCTGTAATTTCCATTCCGGGACTTTAAGGCCGGGTCGCTTTCCGGCTTACTCCGAAGCAACCCGGTCAATCGGGATCAGGTAACTCTTGCAGTGATCAGGCTCTGCGATTTTCTCATAGAGAGCGACCGCTGGCATGTTCTTGCCCGGAACCAGCCAGCGTAGATGCAGCCAGCCTCGTTTATGCCCCTCGTCGACCAGTGATTCGATCATTTTGCGGCCAATGCCTTGCTGGCGTTGATCCGGGTGAACATAGATGTCGTCCAGCTGGCCGATGCGTAACCCGGTGATCAGCTCTGGCATGTCAAAATAAACCGCAAACCCGATCAAGGCATCGCCCGCAAATGCGCCGATCACTTCGGCATTCTTGTCGTTCAAGATCCGCTCTGCGTAAAACTCGTCCGGCCGGCGGGGTGCACCGCGCTTCAACGCCTGCGCGTTTTCCGCAATAAGTGGCGCGAGCTGATGGGCGTCGTTCATGCCAAGCGTGCGGATATCAATCGTGCTCATGAAAACTCCGAAAGTGTTCGGTCAAACTGTTGGTGTGCAAGATGTCCCAAAAACACCCCGACAATCAAGCCGATAACAAAAGAGCCCTTGCGGAAACCGACTTGGCCCGGCTATGCCGCTTGGGTTCAACAATTTATGAACGCCAAGAGGTGAGCCGCAAATGACCCACGAAGCAGCGCGCTTGCGCGCGACATTGATTGGCCTTACCGCCGTGTTGATGTGGGCCACCTTGGGCTTGTTTGGTGCCGGGTCTGGTGCTGTTCCACCCTTTTTGCTGAATGCATTGTGTTTCGGGTTCTCCGGTATCCTTGCAACGCTTTGGTTGGCCTTTACCGGCAAGTTGCGCCTCATGAAACAGCCGATTGGTGTGATTGCCTTCGGAACAATTGGGCTCTTTGGGTTTCACTTCTTCTATTTCACGGCTATTCGCAACGCGCCACCGGTGGATGCAAACCTGATCAACTACATGTGGCCGCTATTGATCGTTGTATTTTCAGCGTTGCTCCCGGACGAATCTTTGCGGGTTCACCATGTGATTGGAGCTTTATTGGGCCTTGGGGGCGCTGTTCTTTTGATCACCGGTGGTGAAGGTGTGTCGTTTCAAAGCGGAGCTGGTCTGGGGTACGCAGCAGCGGTGACATCCTGTCTGTTCTGGTCCACTTATTCAGTCCTCTCACGGCGGCTTGGGGCGGTTCCAACCGAAGCTGTTGCCGGGTTCTGCCTAATCACGGCAGTCCTCTCAAGTGTTTGCCATTTGGCACTGGAGGAGACGATTTGGCCGAGTGGGTTGGTTGAATGGGGGTCGGTTCTGGCCTTGGCGGCGTTCCCCGTAGGGCTAGCGTTTTTCACCTGGGATGTTGGCATGAAGCGGGGTGATATTCAGGTTCTGGGTGCTGCGGCCTATTCTGCGCCCCTGCTCTCTACGCTTTTGTTGATTGTCTTCGGGTTTGGAGCGTTCACTTGGGTGATTGCAGTGGCCTGCCTCGCAATCACGCTTGGCGCTGTAATCGCAGCCAAGGACATGAATTTCCGAGCAAGAAAAAACAACATGCGCCCGTGAGGCTTGTTTTCGCCCTTCGAATGATTTCGCATTGCAAAAACTTCCTCTAGGGTGCGATTGAGTTTGTTAATCGCAGGACATCCCATGACTGAATTGCTTCGCCCGCGCCGGTCCGCCCTCTATATGCCCGGTTCCAATTCTCGCGCTTTGGAAAAGGCCAAGATGCTGGATGTGGACTGTTTGATCCTTGATCTGGAAGATGCTGTGGCTCCGGATGTGAAGGCAGAAGCCAGGTCGCAAATCAAGGATGCGGTTTCTGCAGGCGGGTACGGCGACCGGGAAGTGGTGATCCGGATCAACGGTCTGGACACAGACTGGGCGGATGATGATCTGAAAATGGCGGTTGAAGCCAATCCGGATGCGATTTTGATCCCGAAAGTTAACGCGCCGTCTGACCTTGAACATGTTTCGCAGAAGCTGAAAGTGCTCGGGCGGAAAGAGGGCCTGAAACTCTGGGCGATGATGGAAACACCCCAGGCCATGCTGAATGCTGCCGCTATCGGTGCATGTGGGCGTGATCCAGCCGTGGGCCTGTCATGCTTTGTGATGGGCACCAATGATTTGGCCAAGGAAACCCGCGCGCAGCTGACACCTGGCCGTGCTGCGATGATGCCTTGGCTGATGACATGTGTAGCAGCCGCGCGTGCCGGTGGGATCGATATTCTGGATGGCGTTTACAACAATTTTCAGGACCTGGACGGGTTTGCGGCTGAATGCGTGCAAGGCGCGGAAATGGGGATGGACGGCAAGACCTTGATCCACCCCAAACAGATTGAAGCTTGCCATACGGCGTTCTCGCCCTCTGAGGCTGAGGTTGAGTGGGCGCGCAAGATCAACGCGATCTTTGATCAACCGGAAAACGCCAGCAAAGGTGCAATTCAGGTGGACGGCAAGATGGTTGAGCGCCTACATGCGGATATGGGATTGCGGGCAATCGCGATTGCAGATGCCATCGCTGCTCGCCAAAGCGCATGACTTAAGAGAGACAGATGAAACTGTACCGGTTCATTACGGGTGTTGATGACAGCGAATTCTGTCACCGGGTCACTCAGGCCCTCAACAAAGGATGGGAGCTCCAAGGCTCTCCTTCCCTTACCTATGATGCCACCCAAGGTCGGACCATTTGCGGTCAGGCCGTGACCAAAGAGGTCGATGGCGCGTATTCGCGGGACATCAAGCTCGGCGATTATTGACGGAAAGAAACCGTGAACGCGTCGAAAACGCGTTCATAAAACTGTGCAGCCACTGCACGGTCACTCGGCCCTTGGGCTGCAAACCGCGCAAGGCCCGGTGCTGCGTTGATCTCCAGCAGAATTGGTTGCCCATCGGCCTTTACGATCATGTCGACACCGGCATAACGCAAGCCAAGGCTGTTTGCAGCTCGTATTGCAGCGTCTTTGATGGTCAGCGGTGTGGGGCCGTCCAGAAGGTGCCCCTTGCCTCCCGAGGACAGATTGGCATTGGAAAGCAGAGCAATGACCTGACCTTTTTCCGGGACGCAATCCAATGACAGGTTCTGGCTAGCAAGGCATGCTGCGCATCTTGGATCGGCCAAAAGGCCCGCATCCAGCTGCTCAATCATGGTTTTGAGACTGTTCACGCCGTCGCCAGTACCTATGGGCGCGGAGCGCTTGATCACACCCAGCACCTCATCCTTCAGAACCAAAACGCGGAAATCTTCGCCGGGTATGGCCTTTTGCAGAAGAAGCAAGCGGTGGCGTTGCAGCAGGCGTGTGCAGGCCGTCTTCAGCTGTTCCGGTGTCTCCAGTCGTTCGACATCCTGGCCTTCCTGCCCAGTGTTGGGCTTCAGGAAAACCGGAAACCCAACCCTTTCGGAGAACTGGATGGCAGAGTTTGATGCGTTCTTTCCGCTTAAAACGACGCCTTCGGGAATGATCAAACCGTCTGATTGAAACAGTTTGAGGCTTGCCGCCTTGTCATCGGCTATTTCTGAAGCGCCGAGGGGGTTCAGGTCAAAATGCGTGCCACGAAAGAACCGTCGCTGACCCGCAGGGTTTTCCACGAGCCCGCTATGGCCATAGTCATCTAGTCTGGTCAGCTTTAAGTCGCGACGGGCGCAATACGCCTCCAACAAAGTCCAGACGAGGGATTGTGGGCGTGGCGGGGTGTTGTCCACTTGCGGCTTAGTTGCCCTGACGCTGGCGCGTGTTGGCCAGATAGTCGATGCGGAAGAGGTCCGGGTTGGTCGGACCGTTGGACACAACGTTATAGACAGCGACAGAAGTGTCGAAACCTTGGGCGTCTGTTACGGTCCATTGCTTGAGTTCGTAGGTATCCGCCTCGAAAATTAGCGTCAGAATGCCGGAATTGAAGGTTGTTTTGTCTTCCAGAACAACGGTGACAAGATCGGATTCCACGATGACATTCTGGATCGTGGCTTCGCTTTGCAGATTGATGTTTTCAGCCAGCAGGAACCGAAGCGGTGTCTGACCGAGTGGCCAGATGTCCTGTGTTGCAAGCTTCCGGTCTTTGACCGAGACTGACTTGCCGTCGGCGATAATGTCCAGTTTGGCAGGAGGACTGTAGTAGAACCGCACCTTACCCGGACGCGCCAGATAAAACTTGCCTTCCGACTGTGATCCGTCGGGTCCAAACTGCACGAAGTCGCCGTGCATTGTCTTCACTGAGTTAAAATAGGTGTTCACGTCGTTGAGGGTTTTTTTCTGCGCGTCCGTCAGGGCAAAGGCCTGAGCGGATAATGCAAGGCAGAGCCCGGCAACAGCAGAAATTTTCGTGGCGGCTTTTGCAAGTGTGCGAAGAGGCATCATTCACCCTGTGATTCGATCCGGTGCCAACGGCTCCTTCATACAGAAGCCGTGTGGCAAAGCTTTGGCAAAATCAAGCAGGTTTGGTTCAGAAATCTTCCTCAACACCGTTTTGAACCAGGATTTCCCGTTTTCCGGCATGATTGGCTGCACTGATGAGGCCTTCCTGCTCCATCCGCTCAATCAGGGAAGCTGCCCGATTGTAGCCAATGGACAGTCGGCGCTGGATGTAAGAGGTAGACGCCTTCTTGTCACGCAGCACAATGGCAACCGCCTTGTCGTATAGGTCGTTGCCGTCGCCACTGCCGCCAGCGGCCGCGCCGCCATCATAGGGGCTTTCGCCGCCGTCTTCCTCTTCCGTCACCGCTTCAAGATATTGCGGCGTGCCCTGCCCCTTCAGGTGTTTGACGATTTCTTCCACTTCATCATCGGAGACAAACGGGCCGTGGACACGCTGGATGCGACCACCACCAGCCATGAACAGCATGTCACCCATTCCAAGAAGCTGTTCAGCGCCCATCTCGCCAAGGATGGTGCGGCTGTCGATCTTGGAGGTCACCTGGAAGGAAATCCGGGTCGGGAAGTTGGCCTTGATTGTACCGGTGATGACGTCAACGGATGGACGTTGAGTTGCCATGATGAGGTGAATACCGGCGGCGCGAGCCATCTGCGCAAGGCGCTGGATGGCCCCTTCAATATCCTTGCCGGCCACCATCATGAGATCAGCCATCTCGTCGACGATCACGACGATATATGGCATTTGCTCAAGCGGCAGTTCCTCTTCCTCGTAAATCGGCTCCCCGGTATCGCGGTCAAATCCGGTCTGCACAGTCCGGGTGAAGTTCTCACCCTTTTCCAGCGCCTGTTTGATGCGCGTGTTGTAACCGTCGATGTTCCGAACGCCCATCTTGGACATTTTCTTGTAGCGCTCTTCCATCTCGCGGACGGTCCATTTCAGCGCAACAACAGCCTTTTTCGGATCAGTAACAACTGGAGTTAGCAGATGCGGAATGCCGTCATAGATCGACAGTTCCAGCATCTTCGGATCAATCATGATCATTTTACACTGGTCCGGATTGAGCCGGTACAGCAGTGACAGGATCATGGTGTTGATGGCAACCGACTTACCAGAACCGGTCGTACCGGCCACCAGCAAGTGGGGCATGCGGGCCAGATCAGCCACTACACCTTCGCCATTGATGGTCTTGCCGAGGCCAAGGGCTAGCTTGGACTTTGATTTCTCAAAATCATGAGAGGCGAGCATCTCACGTAAGTAAACTGTCTCCCGGCGCGCGTTAGGCAGCTCAATCCCGATCGCGTTTTTGCCCGGAATAACTGCCACACGAGCGGAAATTGCGCTCATGGACCGAGCGATATCGTCAGCAAGGCCGATGACGCGGGACGACTTGATGCCTGGGGCCGGTTCCAATTCATAGAGGGTGACAACCGGGCCTGGGCGTACTTCCAGAATTTCGCCACGAACGCCGAAATCTTCCAGAACACCCTCCAGAATGCGAGCATTTTGTTCCAACGCATCTGCCGAAAGTCCGGGTGTTTTGCTACCGGGTTTGGGCTCTGCCAAGAGGCGGAGCGGAGGAAGCTCGTAGTCTTCAGGGGCGCCCAGAAGTGACGGCTGGGCTTCCTGAACGGCCCGCTTGCCTTCCTTTGGACGGGGCGCAGGCGGTACAACCCGGCCTTTTTGCTCAATGTCCGGCTTTGGTCCGGCAATGCCAACCGGGATAGGTGGCTGATTGGCAGCGGCTGGTTGACCCGACACGTGCCCCTTGTCGATCAATAGCTCGTCCGGGTGGAAGGTCTCGCCTTCTTCACCGTAAGGCTCTGTCTCCTGATAGTCTTCTTCATAATCGCCCTGATGGGCTGTACGACGATCTGCTGTTGGTTCTTCGTAATAGTCGCCGAGCCCATCATCTTCTTCCGGCGGCATCAAACGAGCGGCGATGGCGCGTCGAATGGCGTTCAGGCGACCGCCTTTTTTCGGGGCTGGATCGTCTTCGAACTCTTCCTCATAGGTTTCATCCGCGTGATCGTAATCATCTTCATGGTGCGCTTGATCTGTTGTCGGTTGGCCCATCATCCGACGGAAGAATGCCACGATCATCAGGCTCCAGTGGCCAATCCAGCCGATGGTGGCACTGATCAACAAGCCGATACGAGACTCGCCGTCGTCTTCGTCTTCATCAAGGCCGAGATCTTCTTCCAGAGACCGGCCATGACCTTTGGGGGTGGAACGAGAGGATTTGGCAGGTGCATCCACGATGTCACCACTCATCCATCCCGCAGATTTTAAAAGCAGGAAGGCGGCAGGTACACCGAGGCCAAGCACACCCACTATGGTGGCGGCCCCTTCTGTCAGGTTTTGGGTCAGCGCACCGGGTAGCATATGAACGGCGTCGCCGAGGAAGCCGCCAAGGCCTGTCGGCAATGGCCAGCTTTCGGGCACGGGAAGCGCTGCCAGTGCACCGCCGGTTAGGGCTGTGCCAAGGACCCAGAAGAACAGTCGTTTGCTGCGAATGCCGGTTTCCAGACCGGCCAGTAACCGCCAGCCCCAAAAAACAACTGGGACCAGAAAGACCGCCGTTGCAAGACCAATGGTCTGCATCAAAATGTCAGCGACCATCGCACCGGGTGTGCCAAGGGCGTTTTGGGCTGGGTGGCCAGTGGCGTGATTGAGGCTTGGGTCATTCACGGACCAAGTGGCCAGTGCCGCTGCCAGCGCAGCTGCCAGTGCAATAACGCTCAAGCCAGCTGCGCCGACAAGATTTCGGCGCATGAACCGCTTGAGCGGACTTTCAGTATCCATCAGGTCGACGCTGGAGCGTCGGTTTGCTGTGCGTACGGTGCCCGCGCGCTTCATGCTGCACCTCCCAGCCAATCGGCAAGTCGTTCCAAGGCGATAACTGTTTCGTCATAGGGGGCAACGAGGCCCACTCGGATATAATTTCTTCCCGGATTTCTGCCATCCGCCTGATCTAAGGCGAGATAGCTCCCGGGCAGCACTTTCACGCCCTTTTCAGCCCAAAGGGCTTCGGTCACCTTGACCCCGTCTCCCCATTTGGAAACGTTCAGCCAAAGGAAAAAACCGGCTTCCGGAGTGACCGGTCCCAAAATGGGGCCAAGAATACGTTCGGCTGCCTCGAATTTCTCATTATAGAGGCGGCGATTTTCCTCAACATGCGTTTCGTCACCATAGGCGCGCACCGCGATTGCCTGGTGCGGCATGGGTACTTGAGGTGCAGCAAGTCCGCGAAATCTAGACCAGTTGGAGAGAAAATCGGGGTCTCCTGCTGCAAAGCCGCAGCGCAGCCCGGCAAGGTTGGAGCGTTTGGACAGAGAATTCAGAACAATAATGTTTGCAAAACCCTCACCCATGGCCTTGGCTGCCTCAAGAACACCCGGTGGCGGAGTTTTGCGATAGATTTCCGAATAGCATTCGTCTGCGAAGATATAAAAGCGATGCTTGCGTGCGAGTTTGATTAGTCTTTGCCAGTATTTGAGGTTGGCGACCGAGCCTTCCGGATTGGTTGGAGAGGCGATGTAAAAAGCAACGCAGCGGTCAAGAAGGTCTTCGTTCAGGCTGTCGAGGTCGGGCAGAAACCGCCCGTTTGGCGTGGCATCCAAAAACACTGCTGCTGCATCGGCAACATGGGCTGCTGCAGCATAGGTCTGGTAAAACGGGTTGGGGAGAATCACCACCGGGTGATCCATCGGTTTGGCCAATTGATCGCGGGCGGCGATGGCACCGAAGGACAAGCCTTCGCGGGAGCCGTTGAGTGGCAAAACCCCACGCTCGGGGTCAATCATCCCGTCGAGATTATAACGTTTGTCGAGCCAGCCCGCGATCGCCTGCCGAAACTCAGGTGTTCCTGTAATCGCTGGATAGCGGCTGAAATCTGCCAGATTTTCTGCCAAAACCTCACCCAGAAACGACGGCATGGCGTGTTTCGGCTCGCCAATGGTCATGGCGATAGGGGACAGGGCAGGCTCACGCCCGGCCAAAAGGCTTGCAAGGCGCTGAAAGGGATTTGAACTCGGCAGGGCAGCACCGCGCCGATAGGCAATCGAAGTCTGGTCCATGAACTCAGCTTTTACTCAACAACATGCGTACGCGAAGCAAAGAATACCCGGCGTTTGGTTAAATGCTCTTTAACCATGGGGGTGAGCGTGCCGTTTGTTTTGTAAAAGTTGGATCGTCTTTTTTAGCAGGACATACCGTGTCGGCGTCTGCGATCAGAAGTCAACCGTCAGGCCCTTGATTTCCCAATCATCATAACGGGTTGGTTCCAGTCCGCCGCGGCCATCGACTTCCTTTTCCATGGCATTGTGCCGGGCGTCGATGTCCTTGCGCCGAGCTTCAGCTTCTTTCAAGGCGCGCTGGGCAGCAGGTGGTAAATCGTCAAATTTTTTCTTTGGGGCCGCTGATACATCATTCGCAAGGCTCGGTGCGGTTTGAGAATATGCACTGGTCTCGGGAGATTTTGTCTCATCCATCGCGATGGTTCCTCTGCCATATTTTCCTAATCTTGCGAAATGCACCAAACGTCACCAAATTTGGTGTGACATTGCGTTATATAGAGCGCGAACCAGTGAAACGAAACAGGGCACTCGGACACATCCATGAATTACATTCGCACAGGCATGCTTCTTGCCGCGATGACGGCGCTCTTCATGGGAATTGGTTTCATGCTCGGCGGGACTGGCGGCATGATGATCGCGTTTGCCGTGGCAGCCGCGATGAACGTGTTCAGTTACTGGAATTCCGACAAGATGGTGCTGCGTATGCACCATGCGAAGGAGGTGGACGCTCGCACGGCACCCGAGCTTTACGGTATGGTGGAGCATATGGCACGAGGCGCCAACATGCCTATGCCGAAGGTCTACATCATCGACAATCCGCAGCCGAATGCGTTTGCGACTGGCCGAAACCCGGAAAATGCAGCTGTTGCGGCCACTACCGGGCTCTTGAACATGCTATCGCGCGAGGAGGTGGCGGGCGTGATGGCGCACGAACTGGCGCATATCAAGAACCATGACACCTTGATCATGACGATCACGGCTACGATTGCAGGTGCGATCTCCATGTTGGCCAATTTTGCGCTGTTCTTTGGCGGGAGTGACAATCGCAACAATCCGCTTGGGTTTGTAGGTCTTATCTTGATGATGTTCCTTGCGCCGATGGCCGCCGGGATTGTGCAAATGGCGATTTCGAGAACCCGTGAATATGCGGCGGATCGGATGGGGGCAGAAATTTGTGGGAACCCGATTTGGCTGGCGTCTGCGCTTGCCAAGATTTCTGGCGGCGTTGCGCGCATTCACAATCAGGATGCTGAACACAATCCTGCAACTGCGCATATGTTCATTATCAATCCGCTTTCGGGCGAGCGCATGGACAATCTGTTTTCCACGCACCCGAACACACAAAACCGGATCAACGAGCTGCAAAAAATGGCTCAGTCGGGTATGCGCGGCAGTGCAGACCCGTTTCGCCAAACATCCTATCACTCTGCCCCAGCGTCGTCCGTGCAACAGCCGGGGCCTTGGGGTGGGCGTGTTGGTGGTGATGAGCGGTCATCTGAACCGCCTCGCCGATCTGGTTCTGGTCGTGGGTCTGTGCCACCAACGGGCGGCAACCGTCAGAAAGGGCCTTGGGGCTGATGCTTCTGACACGCTTGCGGAAAGGCAGCGTGTGACGTTAAAGACCTTAACTATGGCACCGCGCCGTGGATGTGTTCGTCTGCGGCGCTTGTCTTTTGCAGATTAAAACGCCGATTGGGGATCTCCTTGGCTCGTCCGTTCAAACCAAAGCAGAACAAAAAACCGCAAACGGACGCTCAGCGCCCGCAGGACAAGCCGGGCTTTGCCGCCCGCAAAGTGGCTGCCGACATTCTTGGCAATGTGGTTCACAAACACCGCCCGCTGGATGGTGAGCTTGAATTGAAGTCCGGACATTCAGGATTTCGGGCGTTGGAGCCAAAAGACCGCGCGCTGGTGCGGGCCATTTTAGGGGCAGCCTTACGCCACCGGGGTGAAATCTCGGAAATTCTGACGCGGTTGCTGGATCGCGATATCCCGGAAAAAACCGGCCGTGTGCTTGATATTCTTCACGTTGCGATTGCCCAGATGCTTTATCTGGATATTCCCGACCGGGCGGCGGTATCGCTTGCTGTCGATCATGCATCTGCGGACAGCCGATCCCGCGTTTACAAGGGGCTGGTCAATGGCGTCTTGCGCCGTTTGGGCCGTGAGCGGGACATGATGACGGAAGATCTCGATGGTGAGGTTTTAAATACACCGGAGTGGCTGTTCACGCGCTGGGTCGAGACTTACGGGGAGGAGACAGCCCGCAAGATTGCCGCTGCCCACCAGCATGAAGCTGCGCTGGATATCTCAGTAAAGTCTAACCCCAAAGTGTGGGCAGAGCGTCTTGAGGGTGTTTTGCTTGCCGGAAAGACCATTCGTTTGTCCCGAAAAGGCGCCGTTGATGGCCTTGTGGGATTTGAAGAAGGGGCATGGTGGGTTCAGGATTTGGCAGCTTCTCTACCCGCGCGACTTTTAGGCGATGTCTCCGGGCAAACCGTCGCTGATCTTTGTGCGGCACCTGGTGGCAAAACTGCGCAATTGGCGGCGAGTAGCGGCAAGGTGACAGCTGTTGACATTTCCAAGGGTCGATTAAAGCGCCTCTCCCAGAATATGGACCGGCTGGGTCTTCCCGTTGAAACGGTGGTTGCTGACTTAAGGAAATATGACCCGCCAGAGCTGTTTGATGCGATCCTTCTGGATGTGCCGTGTAGTGCGACGGGCACGATCCGCCGCCACCCTGATGTGCCGTGGTTGAAGGGGGAACGCGATATCGAAACTCTGGCAGAGATCCAAAAGGAATTGCTTGAGCGGGTTGCAGGTTGGCTGAAGCCGGGTGGTCAGATGGTCTACTGCACGTGTTCGATGGAGCGGGACGAAGGCGAAGCGCAGATTGAAGCGTTTTTGAAGGCGCATCTGGATTTTCGGCTTGTGCCGGTTGCAGGTGATGAGATTGGCGGGCTTAACGCCTGTATATCCCCGGAAGGTTATGTGCGGACTTTGCCGTTTCACAGTGTTGATCCAAATTCGGAACTCACTGGTCTCGATGGCTTTTTTGCTGCTCGCTTGCAACGCTCTTAACGCCGCATAAACTCTATTTTCGCAATACTTGATTAAAGGGAGTCCTCCCTTTGATTTTAGTTAATCGCGTCATAATGAGGGCAAGCGCTATTTTTCGTCTGGGACATTTCTTTTACCGGCTGGTGTTGTGACAATGGGAACGGCGTCAGAGAAGAGCCAGATTTGGCGACTTCTTGCCTCCCACATGTGGCAGCAGGCATCGCGCTGGGTGCATGGTGGAATGGTCTTCCGTATGCGGCCCTCGTCAAGCGTGCCGACCCGGTTGATGATTTCCCCGCAGGATTTGCGCACGGCTGACGTCATGAACGCCGCTGATATATATGGCGGGCGTTTTCTCTTTTCCGGGCACTTGGTGGAAACACAGGGGCACTCGCCGTTTGAAGAAGCTGGTGAAGCGCTTGACTGGCAACGGGAGCTGCACGGTTTTGGCTGGCTTCGTGATTTGCGTGCAGCCGACAGCAAGATTGCACAGAAAAATGCTCGCGTCTTGATCGATGATTGGATCAAGCTATGCGGCAGCCGTCACCCGGTTGGCTGGGAAACGCCGGTCGTGGCCCGGCGGATTATGTCCTGGCTGGCGCATTCCCCCTTTATTCTGACAGAAGGGGATCACGAGTTTTACCGTCGTTTCCTGAAGTCGCTGGTCAAGCAGGTTGGGTATCTCCGGCGTACCATCAATGAAACGAAAGATGGTGTAGAGCGTTTGCAGGCGGCAATTGCCATTGCAGCTGCCTGTGTCTCCATGGCTGGCCAGGGGCGTTTTGCTCGCAGCAGCATGCGCCGCCTTGATCAGGAGTTGTCGCGCCAGATCCTGCCAGATGGCGGGCATGTGTCGCGCAATCCCGGTGCCATGATCGAAATTCTGGCCGATCTCCTGCCGGTTCGGCAGGCATTTGTCATGCAAGGTCTGGAATTGCCGCAAGGCATGTTGCAGTCTGTTGATCGTATGATGCCGATGATGCGGTTCTTCCGCCATGGCGATGGGGCCTTTGCCCATTTCAACGGTATGGGTTCTACCCCGAATGATCTTGTTGCCACCATCATGGCCTATGATGATGCCCGAGGTGCGCCGCCAACCAATGCGCCGCATGTCGGATATCAGCGCCTGACCGGTGAAAACTCCATTGTCCTAATGGATGCAGGCAAACCGCCGCGACCGGAACTGTCCGAAGAAGCGCATGCTGGGTGTCTGTCATTTGAGTTCTCGTCCGGGATACACCGACTAATCGTCAATTGCGGCGTGTCTTACTTGTCTAATGAGGTCTGGCGGCAGGTCAGCCGGTCCACTGCGGCTCATTCAACGGTTACCATCGAGGATACGTCATCCTGTCGGTTCCTCTCCGAGCAGCCGTTTGGCAAATGGTTGGGCAGTCCAATTATATCTGGTCCAACGCATGTTGATGTTGAGCGCACCGATACATCCACTAGCTCACGTGTGACGGCCTCCCACGACGGCTATCTGTCTTCCTTTAACGTCATCCACGAGCGTGATCTTCGCTTGTCTGCGGATGGAACGATGCTGGATGGTTTGGACAAATTCTTGCCCAAAGGGCCAATTGGGGCTGAGCCGTTCTATGCCATCCGGTTTCACGTTCATCCGCAAATCAAATGCAGCTTGTTGAACAGCGGTTCGACGGTGGTGCTGCTGTGTCCGGACGGGGAAGCTTGGGAGTTCGATGCGCCAGGCAATGAGCTGAATTTGGATGAATCCATCTATCTGTCAGATGTTTACGGGCATCGGAAGACGTCGCAAATCGTCATCTATGGTGTTTTGCAGGAAACCCCATCTGTTGCCTGGCAGCTGCGGCGAACCGCGGTTGCCCGTTTGAGCCGACGCGGGATCAGTGCTTTCGATGAGACGGAACTGCCGCTCGAGGCACCTGCTGATCTGCCGAGTGAGAGCGAAGACAAACCTGATTAACGCGGTGTCAGACCGCAAACAGTGCGTTTTGCCATCTTTTGATTTGTTCGTCTTCGTGATAGGGCGAGGCCAACTCCCAACCTCCCAGCTCGCGAGGCATGTTGATGGCGATCTCTTCCAAGGCCGTTCCTGTTCCCGATTTTGTTCCTGTTAAACGCGCCCTTTTGTCTGTTTTTGACAAGACGGGCTTGGTCGAGTTCGCAAAGGCGCTTTCCGAGCGCGGCGTTGAGCTTGTGTCGACCGGTGGGTCTTACAAGGCGCTCAAGGATGCAGGCCTTGCGGTCATGGATATTTCGGAAGTGACCAAGTTTCCGGAGATTATGGATGGCCGCGTCAAAACGCTCCATCCGATGGTGCATGGCGGTCTTTTGTCGATCCGGGATGATGAAGATCACCAAAAGGCCATGGCAGATCATGGCATCACAGGCATCGATCTGTTCTGCGGCAACCTTTATCCATTTGAAGATGTTGTTGCCGAGGGCGCAGATTATGCGACCGGCATTGAGAACATTGATATTGGCGGACCGGCGATGACCCGGGCGGCTGCCAAGAACCATGCTTATGTCAGTGTTGTGACCGATCCGGCGGACTATGACACGGTCATATCAGAGCTGGATGCCAATGGCGGCAAGGCCCCGATCGCCCTTCGTAAAAAATTGGCCTTGAAGGCATTTGCCCGGACCGCTGCTTATGATGCGGCAGTCTCCAACTGGATGGCGGACCAACTGGATGAGGACACCCCGGCGCACCGCGCAGTTGGTGGCGCTTTGGCAGAGGTGATGCGCTATGGCGAAAACCCGCATCAGTCTGCCGGTTTTTATGTGACAGGTGAAAAACGTCCGGGTGTTGCAACGGCGCGCCAATTGCAGGGCAAGACGCTTTCTTACAACAACATCAATGATACAGACGCTGCCTTTGAGTTGGTGTCCGAGTTTGATCCAGCCTGGACAAGCGCGGTGGCTATCATCAAGCATGCCAATCCGTGTGGTGTTGCAGAAGCTGCGACACTCGAAGAGGCTTACAAATTGGCGCTGCGTTGTGATCCGGTGTCCGCCTTCGGCGGCATTGTTGCCCTCAACCAAAAACTCGATGCCAAAACGGCAGAAGAGATGGTGAAGGTGTTCACAGAGGTGATCATTGCGCCGGATGCAGATGAAGCTGCACAAGAAATAATTGCGGCGAAAAAGAACCTGCGCCTGCTTTTGACCGGTGGTTTGGCTGACGCGCGGTCTAAGGGGCTTGCTGTAAAGTCTGTGGCGGGCGGCCTTTTGGTTCAGTCACGCGACAATGGCGTGATTGATGATCTGGCTCTCAAGGTTGTTACCAAACGGGCGCCAAGCGAACAGGAACTCAGCGATCTGAAATTCGCATTCCGTGTTGCAAAACACGTCAAGTCCAACGCCATTGTTTATGCCAAGGATGGAGCAACTGTTGGTGTTGGGGCAGGCCAGATGAGCCGAGTGGATTCAGCCCGCATTGCGGCCCGCAAGGCGCTTGATGCGACAGAAGCTGCGGGTTTGAGCGATCCGCTGACCAAAGGCTGCGTTGTTGCCTCCGATGCATTCTTCCCTTTCGCGGACGGATTGTTGTCTGCAGCAGAAGCTGGGGCGACAGCGGTCATTCAGCCGGGTGGCTCCATGCGGGACGAGGATGTGATCGCAGCGGCCGACGAAGCAGGTCTTGCCATGGTCTTGACTGGTATGCGTCACTTCCGTCACTAAGCCGGGTCAAGGCCCTACTTTCGGCTGACGAACGCGGGTCAGCACGAGGCAGCCGAAGATGAAAAAGGCCAGGATGGCGGACATGCCCGCCGCCTGACTGTTTGTGAGATAGGTCACGAGGCTGACGGTCAATGGGGCCAGAAAGCTGGTTACCTTGCCGGAAAGGGCGAGCAGCCCGAAAAACTGCGCCAGTTGTTCGCGTGGTGCGAGACGTACCAACAAGCTGCGAGAGGCTGATTGAAGCGGACCGGCAGCAACGCCGATCAGTCCACCTAGCACCAGAAACATTTGCTCTGGTAGTGAGCCGAAGAGCGTTCCGTCCGTAGCTGGCGGCGCTGGGACGATGAACAAAATGGTGTTCCGGTCCACGGACACAAGCCCCAGACCGCAGACGATCAGCAGACTGAGGGCTCCCATCAGAACGAGTTTGGGTCCAAACCTGTCGTCCAACCGCCCTCCGATGATCGCGCCAAAGGTCCCGGTGATGGTGAGCAATATTCCGAAAATTCCGATTTGGATTGTGCCCCATCCCAATTGCCCGGCGGAGTAAATGCCGCCAAAGGCGAACAGCGCCACAAGTCCATCCTTGTAGATCATGTTTGCAAGCAGAAAGAAAAAGACAGGCCTGTTTTGCCGCGCGTGGGCAATGCTGTCTTTCAGGTTTGCAAGGCCGTTGCGGATGGCTGGACCGAGAGAGGACTTCTTTGGAACGTCCGGAACGAACAGGAATAGGGGCAGCAAAAAGACAATATACCAAATCGCCGAAAATGGGCCGGAGGCCCTGTCGCCTTCTCGTGTTGCGGCGTCCAACCCGAAAATTGGGTCCAAACCCAGGAGTGTGAGACCCGATTCAGGATTGGCGGCCATGAAGCCAAGCGCAATCACCAGGCTAACCAACCCGCCTGCATAGCCCGTCGCCCATCCAGCGCCGGAAAGGCATCCGATCCGGTTCGGCGGAACAAGATCTGGCATCATGGCGTTGTTGAAGACGGTGGCGAACTCAATCGCAAGAGTGGCAAGCCCGAAGGCGACAAGGGCGATCAGGATTGCATTCTCACTGTCCGGTATCGCAAACCACAAAGCAAAACACGCCAGCACGAAGGGGATGGAGAAGACGAGGATCCAAGGTTTTCTGTGTCCAGTCGCATCAGCCACCGCGCCTAAAATCGGAGCCAGAAGGGCAATGGCGAGCCCGGCGGCCGCAGTCGCATATCCCCACAAGGTTTGCCCTTCAGCCGGTGTGGCTGCGAGACTGGAGGCAAAGTAGGGGGCGAAAACAAAGGTGGTGACGAGCGTGGAAAAGGGTTGGGCTGCCCAATCAAACAGCGCCCAGGACACAAGTGCCTTGCGGGATATATTTGGATGTCCATCATCTGAAGGCGCTGAAGAGGTCGTCACGAAAAACTCCAAAAAGAAAACCGGCCCGAAGCGCGAGGCTGCAGGCCGGTTCTTAGCACAGTTTCAGATGGTCGCATGGACCCTTAATTTATCGTCCGCTTGCTGCTTCGGATAGAAGGCTCGCTGCAACAGAGAACTTGGAGACGCTGAGATCACCGTCCAAGATATCTGCCATGGAGCGTGTGGTGCGCTCGACAGCTTGCTCGTTTACTTTCAACCAGGCACCAAAGCTGCCTTCCTTGATGGCTTTTGCGCAAAGGCTGCGATGCGCTGCCGCTAAGGTGGCGCGTGAGCGATCAAGCGCCAGTCCATCATAGTAGTCGTTGATGTCGAAGCTGCTGGCTAGCTCTTGCATGGCTCCAATCCTGAAGTGGGCGGCCACCTCGAAGTAGGCCTTGCCAGCTTTCATAAGATCCGCGCCGGTTTCTTCCGAAATCAGGACAATATCCGGAATGGAGGCTTCCGCCGGGAGCCAGGCAATCCGGTGTGCGAGCGGCTTAGGCAGACCTGCTGCCGTCAGCTCTTCACCGGTCTTGACGAGATCATCCCGCTGGCTCTCGGTTACGATGGTGTCCAGCTTGCCTTTCAGCTTGCTGATACCGGACATGAACCGCTCAACAACAGCGGAAATGCCTTTTTCGAAAGAGACATTCCGCTTGAACCAGACAACGCGCTCCAGAAGCAGATCCTGCACCCGGCTGTAGAGGCCAAGCTGCACTGTGCCATCGATCTTGGTGTCGAGAGCGTCGATCTCTTCATAGAGTTCTGTCAGGCCAAAGCTGTTGCGTGTTGCCACGAAACACTGAGCGATTTCGCTGGTTGTTGCACCGGTCTGATCTAAAAGGCGGGTCATGAAGGTTGGGCCGCCACGGTTGATCATCGAGTTTGCAAGCATTGTCGCGATGATTTCGCGGCGCAGACGGTGTCCGGTGATTTCTTCCTCGTAATCCTTGGCCATTTGGTCCGGGAAGTAGCGGAAGAGTTCGCGGGCGAGATAGCTGTCATCTGGAACTGTGCTTGCCAAAAGCGCGTCATACAGCGTGAGCTTGGCATAGGCTAGAAGTACCCCGACTTCCGCACGTGTTAGGTGTTGATTGTTGACCCGCATGTCGGCAAGAGTGACTTCATCAGGCAGTTGTTCGACCCGGCGGTCCAGAAGGTCCGCCTGTTCCAGCTGCCGCATCATGCGGATTTGATAACCGAAGTCTTCCATGCCCCTGCGCTCGCTCATGGAGATGGCGAGGGTCTGGAGGTAGTTGTTACGAAGCACCAAATCTGCCACTTCGTCGGTCATCGCCGCCAGAAGGATGTTGCGGTTCTCCAGTGTCAACTTTTGCGCTTTCATGGCTGCGCCAAGGGCGATCTTGATGTTGACCTCCATATCCGAGGAGTTCACCCCGGCGGAGTTGTCGATCGCGTCTGAGTTACAGCGGCCACCATTGCGGTGGAACTCGATGCGGGCCAGTTGGGTGAGACCAAGGTTCGCCCCTTCACCGATGACCTTTGCGCCGACTTCCGGAGTGGTGATACGGATCATGTCGTTGGCGCGGTCACCTGCATCGGCATCTGTTTCGGTTGTGGCGCGAATGTAGGTGCCGATGCCACCGAACCACAAAAGATCAATATTCATGCGCAGGATGGCCATCATGATTTCCTGCGGAGTGGCCTTTGCTGCTGTGAGGCCCAAAAGCTTCTTCATTTCCGCAGAAACCGGAATGGACTTGGCCTGACGGGAGAACACGCCGCCGCCCTTGGAGATCAGCTTGGTGTTGTAGTCTTTCCAGGACGAGCGCCCCAGATCGAACATCCGCTTGCGTTCTTTCCAGGTTTTGGCCGGATCGGGATCCGGATCGATAAAGATGTCCCGGTGATCAAAGGCTGCGACCAGTTTTGTGGCCTTGGAAAGCAGCATGCCATTGCCGAACACATCGCCGGACATGTCGCCGACACCGGCGGCTGTAAATGGTTCGGTTTGAATGTCGCGGTTCATTTCGCGGAAGTGACGTTTAACCGCTTCCCATGCCCCGCGTGCCGTGATGCCCATCTTCTTGTGGTCGTACCCGGCAGAGCCGCCGGATGCAAAAGCATCGCCAAGCCAGAAGTCACGTCCTTCAGAGATGCCGTTGGCGGTGTCGGAGAAAGTTGCCGTGCCTTTGTCGGCTGCGACGACGAGATATGGATCGTCGCCATCGTAGCGCTGAACCTTTTTCGGTGGAACGACGATGTCCTCGTCCAGATTGTCCGTCACATCCAGCAGGGAGTTGATGAACACCTTGTAGCTTTCAGTGCCTTCCTTGAACCAGGCATCCCGGTCGCTCATGTCCGGAAGCTGTTTCGGCACAAACCCACCTTTTGCTCCAACCGGAACAATCACGGCGTTTTTGACCTGTTGGGCTTTCACAAGGCCCAGAACTTCTGTTCTGAAATCTTGCGGGCGGTCAGACCAGCGCAGGCCTCCGCGTGCGACCATGCCAAAGCGCAGATGCACGCCTTCGACACGTGGGCTGTAGACGAAGATTTCGCGGAAGGGTTTCGGGTCCGGCAAATCCTCGATTTTGCGGGATTCGATCTTGAACGCGATGGTCGGCTTTGGCTGCCCTTTCTTCTCCTCCTGGAAGAAGTTGGTGCGCAGGATCGACTCGATTGCGTTCTGGAAGCGGCGCACGATGCGGTCATCATCAAGACTGGCAACTTCATCCAGTTGCGCCATCAACTCGCCGTTCAGCTTCTCAATCGCCTTGTCGCGTCCCTTGGACTTGGACGGATCAAAGCGAAGGTGGAACAGCTCGACCAGTTTGCTGGCAATGGCCGGATAGTTGTTGAGCGCGGTCCACATATAGTCTTCTGAGAAGCGGATGCCTGCTTGACGCAGATATTTGGACAGCGCGCGAATGGCGGCAATGTCCCGCCAGGAAAGACCAGCGCTCATGACGAGCTGATTGTAGCCGTCATTTTCAGCCTGACCCAGCCATATCGCCATGTAGAGATCTTCCAGACGCTCTTTCAGATCGTCCGTGAATTCAAAGGTGCCGTTTGAGCGCTGTTCCAACGACATTTCATGGAGATAGCTGAGCGGGCGCGCTTCCGGAGTGATGCGATAGGTGCGCTCGTTGATGACGCGGAAGCCCATATTCTCCAAAAGCGGCACACGGGCTGACAGCGGGATTGGCGCAGCGTGATTATAGACCTTCAGCGACAGGCGCTCCTGTTGGGCGTCACTTGTGCGGAAGAAAGTGATGGCGGTGCGGGTCTTGTCTGAAAGGGTTTCGACCTTTTGCAGGTCAGATAGCGCAGTTGCTGCGTTGTAGACTTCCTTGTAGCCGCCGTGGAAGGCCAGCGCATAGCGGTCGGACAGTTCGCGAGCCTTCGCAGGATCAAATTTTTCTTTAAGCGCGTCGCGCAAGCTGTCCGGCCAAGTACGGATCATCTCCGCAACGGCCTTTTCCAGTTCGTCCTGATCGGGCTTGGGGGTTGGACCCTTGTCGCGGCCAACAATGTAATGCACGCGGGCCAACGGGCCTTCCATATACGTCACGTACCATGCGGACAGCCGACCATCATAAATGTTGGCGAGATAGGTGCCGATATTGAGCCGGACCTCGGTGGTGTACCGATCGCGGGGAACGAAACACAGGATCGAGACGTAGCGATCAAATCGGTCCAGGCGCGGCAACACCCGGATTCGCGGACGCTCATCAAGCTGCAGGATGGCGAGGGCAAAGTCGTAGAGAGTGTCTTTGTCGATCTGGAACAGCTCGTCGCGGGGGAATGCTTCCATGACATTGGAGAGCGCGCGTCCGGAATAGCTTTCCTGACTGTAACCTGCCTTGGCAAGCACGCTTGCTGTCTTGCGGCGCAAGAACGGGATCGTGTTGGTTGGTTCGGTGTAGGCTGTGGAGGCATAAAGGCCGACGATCCGAAGTTCACCGATCATCTTGCCGTCGTCGTCAAATAGTTTAGCGCCGACATAATCCATATGAACGCGGCGGTGGACCCGGCTTTTGACGTTGGCTTTGGCGATGATCAAAGGTTCTGGATTTTGCAGGAATTCCCGGATTTCCGGGGTGATCTGAACAAACTCTTTTCCCCGGCGCAGCACGCGAACTTCCGGATCATTCAGCAGCCCAAGGCCAGTTCCATCATTTGGGGAAAGTTCCCCATCGACCACGCCGCCGTCGAATTTATATTCGCGCATTCCAAGGAAGATGAAGTTGTCCTTCGTCATCCACTCCAGAAAATGAATGGCTTCCCAGAGTTCGTCGCTGCTGCCGTCAAGCTGGGCAGTCTTGTAGCTGTCAATGGCTTCTTGCAGGCGTTCGCGCATGGGCAAGAAGTCGTTCACCACAGAGCGGACATCCTGAAGCACGGCATTCAACCGTTCTTCGAGAACCTTGCGTGCTTCCGGATTGTCGATCCGGTTAACGTGAATGTGGATCAGGCTTTCCTGGCGGTCCTTATGCTTGGGTGTGCGCTTGCGTTCTTTTGCGGACTTGAGTTTTCCTTTTGCATCACGCTCAACGATGAAAATCGGGTGCAGAACGAGGTGTACCTCAAGTTTGCTCTCCTGAATCTCGTCCATGACCGAATCAACCAGGAACGGCATGTTGTCATTGACGACCTCAATGACAGTTAGTTCAGAAGCGCGGGCATCTTTGATCTTCAGATCCGGGTTGGTGATGCTCACCCGGTGTGTGCCGTGTTCGTGAACCTGAAAGTCATCCCACGCAATTTTTGCAAATTCGATAAGTTCTTCAACGCTGTAGCTGACAAGGTCCTCTGCTGCTCCACGCGTGTAAAAAGCCGTAGCGAACTCAGCGAGCGCTTCGTTTTCTTTCTTGAGCTTGGCGATTGTTGCGGCAATCAATTTGGCTTTGGCGGGCTCGCGTTTGTCCGGCATTTGTTTTCCCCTTGACCCCTTGTGTCGTGTGCGGTGGGATTTCCTTAGCGTCATCGTCAGCCGTATATGTGACTATGATGTTTACGCTGATACCTTGAACTGGGTTTTCCGGTGTTTTTGTGAATGGAGAGATAATTTGTCCAAGAAAATCACGGCTTTGGATATTAACAGTGCGGAACCTTTGAGCTCTGAGACCAAAGCCTATTTCGACCTCTGCCAGGAAAAGCTCGGTCTGGTTCCTCATGTTCTTCTTGCGTACTCCTTCGATGAAACGAAACTGCGCACGTTCACGGAAATGTACAACGATCTGATGTTGGCCGAGAGCGGCCTCAGTAAACTTGACCGTGAAATGATTGCCGTAGCAGTCTCTGCCGTCAATCGTTGTTTTTATTGCCTCACAGCTCATGGTGCTGCAGTGCGTCAACTTTCCGGCGATCCTATGTTGGGTGAAATGCTGGTCATGAACTATAGGGCAGCCGACCTCGACACGCGTCAACGCGCCATGCTGGACTTTTCCGTGAAGCTGACCGAGCGTCCGGCCGAGATTGAAGAAGGTGACCGTCAGGCTTTGCGTGATGCTGGCTTTTCGAATCGAGATATTTGGGACATTTCTTCGGTTGCCGCCTTTTACAACATGACCAACCGGGTGGCGGCCGCGAGCGACATGCGTCCGAATGATGAGTATCATTCAATGGCGCGTTGAGCTTTCAACGCATTGAAGCCGGTGACAGAACGGACAAGAAGGTGTAAATCCACCCTTCGAACAATTCTGAACGGACAAATGGAGAGGGAGCCGGGCGATGGTTGCGCGCGTGTTCATTGATGGTGAAGCAGGAACAACGGGTCTACAAATCCGTGAGCGCCTCGCCGTCCGCCGCGACATCGAGCTGCTGTCGATCCCTGATGAGCTGCGCAAGGACACATCGGCGCGGGCGGATTACCTGAACAAGTCCGATATCGCTATTTTGTGCCTGCCGGATGACGCGGCGCGGGAAAGCGTGTCTCTCATTGAAAACGACACGACGCGGGTGATCGATGCGTCTTCGGCTCATCGGGTGGCGGATGGCTGGACGTATGGATTTGCGGAAATGGACCGCACTCAAGAAGAAGCTATCCGGACCTCCAAACGGGTGACCAATCCGGGATGTTGGCCGCAGGGCATGATTGCAGGTCTTCGGCCGCTGATTTCTGCGGGCCTTTTGCCCGCTGATTTCGCTGTGACAGTCAATGGCATTTCCGGGTATTCCGGTGGCGGCAAGGGACTTATTGCCGATTATGAGGCAAATGAGAGTTCGGCCAACATGTTCGCGCCTTATGCGCTTGGATTGAGCCACAAACACTTGCCAGAGATGACCCATTACACGGGCCTGACGTCTGCACCGCTCTTCACCCCAGCAGTTGGGAACTACTACAAGGGCATGTTGACAATGGTGCCTCTGTGCTTTGGCGGTTTGGATAAGGTACCAAGTGGCGCCGACATTCATGCAGCGGTCAGTGATCACTTTGCAGCGGCCAATGGCTTCGTGGAAGTGGCTCCGCTGACGGACATTCAGAAGAGTGATGAGCTGGACCCGCAAGCGCTCAATGACACCAACCGCTTGCGGCTTCATGTATTTGCAAATGACCAACGGGCACAGGCGGTCCTGATCGCTGTTTACGACAATCTGGGCAAGGGCGCGTCCGGAGCAGCGGTTCAGAACCTGAACCTTATGCTCGGGGTGGAGCAGTCCACCAGCCTTGCCGCCTGACACAGAATAACAACGGGAACCAATCGCCATGGATAAATTCACCACGCTGACCGGAGTGGCTGCTCCGTTGCCGATCGTCAACATCGACACGGACATGATCATCCCGAAACAGTTTTTGAAGACTATCAAGCGCACAGGCCTTGGTACGGCTCTCTTTCACGAAATGCGTACAAATGATGATGGCTCGGTCAATGCCGATTTCATTCTTAATCAACCAGCTTATAAGGATGCTAAGATCCTCGTTGCTGGTGATAATTTCGGCTGCGGCTCTTCCCGTGAGCACGCACCTTGGGCGCTTCTGGACTTTGGTATTCGCTGTGTGATTTCCACCAGCTTTGCCGATATCTTCTACAACAACTGCTTCAAGAACGGCATTTTGCCGATTCAGGTTTCGGAAGAGCAGCTTGAAAAGCTTCTGGATGATGCATCGCGTGGTGCCAACGCGACCTTGACCGTTGATCTGGAAGCCCAGGTGATCAAGGGACCGGATGGCGGGGAGATTTCCTTTGAAATCGATCCCTTCCGTAAGCATTGCCTGCTGAACGGACTTGATGACATCGGATTGACGCTTGCCAAAAGCGCTTCCATTGACAGCTTTGAAGGTCAAATCGCAGACAGTCGTCCGTGGGCCTGAGTGATCGCTTGAAAGGTCAAGTCAAGAAAGCCGGCGGAAACGTCGGCTTTTTTTAGCGGATATTTCCCAAGTAACTGTGTGTTGCGACGAGGTTGACCGTTTTCACGGACGTTTGCAACTCTGACGGCAGCGTTGTCGGGGCGATTATCGATTTTGACGGTTACGTAAGCGCGGTTTTTGAGCTTTTCGTGGACTTTATCCCGTTTGGGCTGCGACAAGACACAGCTGTGGAGCCGCATTTGTGTTGGTTTCGTTGTTTGGAGCGTCATGCAGGCCTCGGCGGGGGCTTGAGGGCGCGGATTGCGGCGAGGATTCGTCCGAAGACGTAGCCTGATACAGCCACCTCTGCCAGTTGGAACGTGATTTTGCGCGCATGGCGTACGACCTTTGCCCCGATTTTGATGAGGCGGCTCTGGATACTTGTCAGCGACCAGTCGGCGACCTCTTCCGGGAGGTCTAGCCCTTGCAGGAAGACACCAAGGTTATACGCCAATGCGTGAAGCTGAAGCCGGACCTCATTGTCACAGAACCGCTTGCAGGACAGGCGGGTCCAAGTGATGGCGTTCTTGCCTTCTTTGATGTGCTGTTCGGCTGTGCCGCGCTGATTGTAGAAGCGGATGATCCATTCCGGCTCCATCGGCAAGTTGGTGACGACAAAACCCACGCGAGGGAATAGATCACCGGGATACCATTCGATCTTGGCAACCACCTGACGGGGCTTGCTCCATGAAGCAGCCTGATACTCAAAAACCTCATAGAAGCGCTTGATCTTTGTCTTTGAGGGACGTCCCACGGGGCGGGTCAGCTGATGGCTGATCTTCTCTTCCAGCACAGCGTTCTTTTTGAGGCGGATGGCGTAGCGGTACCCTTCAGCCTCTAAAGTCTCGTAAAGTTCCGGAATGGCAAAGGCGGCATCAGCGCGAAAGAAGCGCATGATGTCGCGCTCTGCATAGCGCGCAATGACGGGTATCAGAAGAGCCTTCCAGTCATCCGCGCTGTGGACGCTGCCATTGCGCAGGGCACAGCGTTCCAAGTGGCCAAACTGATTGAAGATGAACAATGGGTGATAGCAGTTGCAGCCGAAATGCCCGTTCCATGCGGTTCCCTCCTGAGCGCCATGGGTGGGGCTGACAGAGCTATCCATGTCCAAGGTGATGTAGTTCAGTCCTTGGCGACCATGCACCGCATCAATCCATTGACCGGGCATATCGGCCAAGGCTTCCCTGTTGGCGGCAGTCGCGAGCACCTCAGTCTCAAAGCGGCCCATCTGGGAGGAGGATGCCGCCTGAGTGTCAACGGCACGGCCCCCGATAATCTGGCGCATTACCGGGTCACGCGACAGACGCACGGCATCATTCACATCTTCATAGCCCGCAAGGCGACCAAATATCGATTGGCGCAGCAGGCCCATCAAGGTGTGAACGCCATTCTTACCTTTGCGGGTATCCCGAAGGAACCGAACCGCTTTGCCGAAAAGGCCAAGGGCGTCATCAAGCTCCCGGTAAAGCAGAAGACCGCCATCAGAACTGATCTTTGAACCGTGGAATTCCAACCGCACCCGAGGGTCAAAATCCAGCCGAAAATCGCTCTCAGAACCCGCACCCGTTGGGTGTGCCATTTTTCAGCCCTCCGTCATCAAGTAACACGCTGTAATATAAAGAGAAAAATAGGATAGAAGAAGCTAAATCAGCTGACTACTTGGGAAATCCGGGTTTAGAAACTTACGGCGAATTAGGAAGGTTCAGGACCCCAAACCTTCTGGATGCGGCGGTTTTCAGTTTGGGTGCCTTCCCGCCGAAACCTCCGCCTCCTGATAATATCAACGGGCTCCAAGCCGAGTTTCCAACAGCAAGTTCCAGACTTCCATTTCCATCCACATCTCCGATGGCAAGTGAGGTGATATACTGTCGGTTCGATAGTGGGTAAAAACCAAAGCCGAACTCTCGCCAAAGGGTGGGGTCTCGAAAAGAGTTGTTTTCGACAAATCTCAAGCGATCTTCTTCACTGTTAAAATTCTTTCTCGGACGGCGGATGACTATAAGATCGTCGTCAAGGTCTCCGTCATAATCCACGAATTTGACCCTGTGGGCGTAGTGATTTTTGCCCCACTTCAGCCCCTGCTTCCCCTTGAAGATATAGTCTTTTGCCAATGGGTCGAATTGGTAGATTGAAACCCGGTTGTTTACAAAGGAACGTCGGCTTATCGCGATCCATGGGTGTATCCATTGACCCGCTATAGGTGTCGGATTGCTGACACTAATATCCGTCGCATAATTTTCGTCGCCCCAGCCGTGGCCACCTTCAAAGACTTTAGTCAGATTTTTGGTTTTGCCGATCTCTGGTGTATCTGGCATTTCGAAAATCGCAAATCGCGGCGTACCGGTCTTTTTTGCGTCTGTGGTCACCAGAAACTCAAGTTTGCCATTGCGGTTCGTGTCGCCCAAGGAGACGCGCGTTACCTTTGTGCCGGGGAGCAATTGCCCGTTTATATCGAAGACTTGCTCAAACTGCCTGCTTGCCGGGTTGCGCTTCATTACGAGAAGAGGGCCAACGGTTGCCGTTTCCGATGTTCTTCCAGAAGGCAAACTGGCCGCATTGGTTACTAAAATGAGTTCGTCTCTTTGATCTGCGTCTAGGTCTTTGAACAGGACTTGTCGTACATGAAGGTTTTTCGGCCAAGTATCGCCAAAGGTTTGAGCGACTTTGACCTCACCCCTGTTCGGCTCAAGATTGGGATCGTCATTGATATAGTCGTACAAAGCGGCACGCATATTGACGGACTGGCGCCGGGAGACTGCAAACTCCAACTCCGGGTCGTCATCTATATTGCCGACCGAGACCGACAATCCAATGGCTCCGTCTCCCCATCCACGACCGTCATCATATTTGCCGCGTAGGTTTTTCCAGTCGTTCCATGATTCAACAATCTGGATGCGCGCAAGGCCTTCTTTGTCTGCATTTCGAACGGTTATGATTTCTGCTTGCCCGTCTCCAGTGATATCCCCGATCGCAATGTCGATCGTCGAAATCCGTGGCTCCCACTCCAGCCCTCCGAGATGGTTCAAAAAACCTGGATACATTTCAAGAAGGCCGAGGATGTCAGTACGGCTTAGTTCGTTTCCGCCCATCTCCTCCGTTTTGCAACCAGATTTGCAGGTCAGAGTGTTCCTGCCTTCAATGGCAAAGGCGTCGGACCGGTAATGCATGATGGAACTTGCGTCATAATCTCCATGAGTATGAGCGAGTGTTTTTTGATTGAAGTTATGTGCTTTGTCTAAATGCTGGAGATGCTCTTCATGAAAATCAACATGAAGGTGCCGATCTGGTCGATTGTGTTCATGATAGACACCCAGAGCATGTAGAAACTCGTGTTTTACGGTCCTATCTCCTGGTTTGATGCAGCTTTTCTTTAGTTCGAGCTGCTGCATTCGCCCCTGCATGCCGATAGATGACGAGCCACAAGCACTTGGATCTGTACCCTCGACAATTCGGACAAAGTTTTGCTTTTCCGGTGACGCGAACTGATCATGAGGAGAGGGTGTATGTTCAATAAAGCGGACATTTGTGACGGCCTCGATTTCCCGAAGTTCACTTCGGATGAAGTCCTTTTGCTTTCCATTGAAGGTTGCGGTTGGATCAAAGTCATAGCGCAGCACACCGTTCGGCCAGAGCATCGTAGGGTCATTTACCCAAGCGAGAGGTTGTCTTTTGGTCTGGAAGCTGGCGATTTGGTTTGGATTGGACCGGGATAATTGCGGTGATTTGGGTGCGCGTCCGGCAAACTGTGGCAAGCCTTTATAATAACTCTTGGGACTTTCACTTGTATTATGTCGCAGAAGCTCGTCCAACGGGCCGAGAGCTATGTCCCCAAAAGCGTAGGCTTTTCCGTTTTTTACCCGTAGAGTTATTTTTTGTTTCTTGCCGGTGAATGGCAACCGGATGTTTGCTTCGATCAATTTTCCAGATTTGACATTTAGAGTGTGGGAATAGCGTCGTTGTGATTGGCTGTCTGAGCAGGTGTGATTGATCGACTTGAAAAGCCGTTCGTGTCCGGGTGATGCGATGGCTACAATGTACTGTCCAGCTTCAGTGTTCCGGATCACACTTTGAGAGAATGTGCCCTTGTGAACCGTTGTTTGAACGCCTTTTAACTTCACAGGGATGATCCGAGTTGTGACCTTCCAGTCATCAAGCTCATCATAATTGGTCCGCCCTGAACAACGTCTAAGCCATTGATGTTGCGCGTGGCCGAAGCAATACGCAAATATTCGATTTGACCGGTTTGGGGATGGGGTTTGTGATCCAGAGCAGCAAAATGATCAGTGCATTGAGGATCAGACGCAGGTTATGACCGGCTGCGGCCAGCAGGGCGTTGATGGCATCGCCATTTTTGCCATTGAGGAAGTTCCGGTCAAGTCGTCCATCTGTTTTCATGTGGCCGATGGTGGCCTCGATCGCTGATCGTCGTTTCAGCTCACGCTTCATCTGTGCCGTCAGCCCGCGCTTCTGGCCGGAGATCATGACCTTGGCGTCGCCCTCATAATCATGCCCCCGATAGCCACGGTCCACATAGACACGCTCAGCTTTGGTGCCGCAGACTTTCTCAGCCTGACTGATGGTGTCATTCAAGGTGTGCCCATCATAGGGATTGCCCTCAAAAGCCCTCGCCGCAAGAACCAATCCTTCCCGATTGGTCGTGGCAATGCCAACCTTGGCCCCGAACTCGTAAGGTGTTCGCGCCTTGCCCTTGGCAATACAGGCCACTTCCGGCGCATGCATGGAATAAATCTTGTTTTTGTCCTTGGGGGTCTGGGCCAGAAGCCGCTCCACCAGTCCCAGCAGACGGGAGAACCGGTGCTCAAGACCTTCGTTGCCTGCGATCTTGCGGGAGATGTCGCGATAGACCCGGCCCAGATAGGTCTTCAGCTTTTTGAGTTCCCGGCGCATCCGCTTGAACTGTTTGGCATGGGCATAACGGCCCGCCATCAAGGCCGCCTTTTTGGCAACTCTGGTATGGCTGCGACGCAAGATGATGCCGGCCCTCTTGGCCTGGCGCACCAGAAGCTGCAAGGCCTTGTGATAAAGACGGCTATCGGTGGGATGGGCAATGGCTTTGGGTTGAACGGTCGTATCAACCAAGACCCGCTCAAGGCTGCTCTTCTTGATCGTCCCGCTCTCAATCGCAACACCTACCGTAGCAGAAAGAAGCTTTTCCATTCCCTCAGGACCAATCCGTTTGCGCCAGCGGGTCATGGTTGAGGGATCAATGGGGAATTGGTGCTGGAAAAACTCAAAACCGCAGAAAGACTGCCAGTAGGGGTTTTCAACCCAACGCTCAACCGTCTCTTCATCGGAAAGATCGTACATGTGCTTGAGAAAGTGCAGCCCGGCCATCAGACGCGTTGGTTTGGCCGGTCGTCCCAAGGGGCGATAATGCCTGCCGAACTCCGCATCAAATTCATCCCAAGGCATCAGACCAGACAGCCGCACCAACGAATGGTTCATATCGATGATTGCGGCCAGGCGTTCCTTGAACAGATCGCCACACCGTTTGTTGCGTTTTGAAGGTCTCATGAGAATATGCCAGAAAATGCGTGCTTCGGATCAACTAACCGGCATATTCACACATCCAAAACCCAATGGGTATCCATACTCTTCAATCAGTTAAGGGGTTTTTCAGCGCGAACTAATTGCTCCCGACAGTATGTATCATGCTACATGCAGCAATTGCTGGCTGTATTAGCCACGTTGAAAATATAGTTACTGACGAGAAGAAAAGTGTTTTGCTGAGTATGCTTTTGAAGTTCATTTCTTATCCAAAATTCAATCTATATCAAAATTTTGGATGCAGATTAATTACTATGTGATGTAGAGTAAAGCAGTAGTTGGTAAATGGTAATGTTGTGATCTTCTAGTCGGTTTCTTTATTTCGAGATTTGATATGGGACGATACATCGTCCAGCTCGACCATTTTCGCACCAATTGGACGCAAGGCATTTACGGTTTTCTGATACCGTGCAGCATGCATGTCGAACAGTTGTTGGGCTAGTTCCGGATATTCCTGGATCATCCGTTTGAACAGGGCCCGGCGGATGCGGATTACCCGCACGTTGCCAATCGCGATGGCACGGCAGGGGCGCCGCGTTTCGATTAAAAGTGCGCTTTCGCCGAGAAGGCTGCCCTTTGGAGCCTTATCCGTTTCTGAAAAGCCCTTTTCGCCGCGTTTTTGCAAGGAGACCTCGCCGTCGGCGATGACAAGACCGCCATCGGCACGTTCCCCTTCGTCGAAAAGGGTCTGTCCGTCCAGATACTCAAGAGCCTCTGCACTGAACGCCAAAAGCCGAAGCTGGTCATCCTGAAAATCGGCCAGCATTGGGATTTGACGTAAAACGGCTATGTCTTGTGCGAGACTCATAGGCAAAGGTTTCGCCTATTTCGCCTTATGGCACAAGCTTGTATCCACCAGCTTCTGTGACCAAAAGCTCTGCATTGGATGGATCACGCTCGATTTTTTGCCGCAGACGATAGATGTGGGTCTCGAGAGTGTGGGTGGTGACACCTGAATTGTAGCCCCAGACTTCATGGAGAAGCACATCTCGGGTGACGGGCTTTTCGCCGTTGCGATAGAGGAACTTCAGGATTGACGTTTCTTTTTCGGTCAGGCGGATTTTGCCGCCGCCGTCTTCCTCCATAACCTTTCCGGCCGGTTTGAAGGAATAACGCCCAATGACGAAAGTTGCGTCTTCGCTTTGCTCGTGCTGGCGCAGATGGGCGCGAATGCGTGCCAGAAGAACTGCAAACTTGAAGGGCTTGGTGACATAGTCATTTGCCCCGGCTTCAAGACCTAAAATAGTGTCGCTGTCGCCGTCTTGCCCGGTCAGCATGATAATGGGCGCTTTGAACCCATTTTTGCGCAACAGCTTCACGGCTTCTCGGCCATCGATATCCGGCAAGCCAACATCCATCAGCACCAGATCGACGTGCTCTTCCTTCGCCATGCCAATGCCATTGGTCGCAGTGTCGGCTTGGTAGGTTTCAAACTCGTCATAAAGAGACAGCTGTTCAACCAGCGCTTCGCGCAACTCGGTATCGTCGTCGACAATCAATATTGTGCGGGCAGTCATTGGCTTGCTCCTCGCGGTCCTTGAAACTCTGGCTGTTCAACTACAGCCCTATCTTGTTCATTCTTCAACACTTTGTGTGAACGAAAGTCTCCGCACACAAGTCTCATCCCCGTCAAATCTACTTCACGCAGCTTTTAACAATGGTTTATCTGTGATTGTTAATGACAAAGTGGTGTGAATTGCGAAGCAGCAGGTGAAATTTGGAAACTGGCGGGATCATTGATGTTCGGGCGCTGCCGTCCGATAAACGCAAAGGCCTCTTGCGGTTTGGCGGGTTCACGTTTCCGTGTGCGCTGGGACGATCCGGGATTACCCGGTTCAAACGCGAAGGCGATGGTGCGACACCATCTGGCACGTTTGAATTGCTGAATATCTATTTTCGGGCAGACAAGGGGCCGCGCCCGCGTGCTCATTTGCCTCTGGACGTGATCCAACAGAGCGATGGCTGGTGTGATGATCCGGCCCACTCACGCTATAATCGACCTGTGCAACTCCCCTTTTCCAGGAGCCATGAGAAAATGTGGCGCCAGGACCGGCTTTACGACATTGTGGTGGTTCTGGATTGCAATATGCACCCGCCTATTCGCGGTAAAGGCAGCGCCATCTTCTTTCACATTGCGCGGGAAGACTATCGCCCGACAGAGGGCTGTGTCGCCATTGATCCAATGCATATGAGAACGCTGCTTGCCGAGGTCCGTCCCGGTACGGTGATGCGGATCGGCTAACCAATCGGTTTATTGCAAGGCTGCTTTGCGCCGATGTACTGGTATTTTGTCAAGTTTTCCGCCATATAAGGCTCAAGTTTGCTGCGCGATGGCAGCCACCCTTTCAACCCGGATTGATGAGAAGAGCGACATGGCGTCCGCCCGCGTGCCCTTTTTGAAGATGAATGGTCTTGGCAATGATTTTGTTGTCTGGGACGCGCGTAGCTCTGCGTTCAACCTTCCGAAAGAGAAAATTGCGGCGCTGGGCAATCGCGACACGGGCATCGGGTTCGACCAGATGATCACCGTTGAGCGCTCTCCGCTTGGGGTCGATGCGTTTATGCGCATCCATAATTGCGATGGAAGTCAGGTGGATGCCTGCGGAAATGCAACGCGGTGCGTGGGTCGGCTTTTGATGGAAGAAAAGAGCACGGACCGGGCCACCATTGAGACCAAGGCCGGGCTGTTGAACGCTTTTGCGACCGCAGTTCCACGGACCGTAACCGTTGACATGGGAAAGCCGCGCCTGAACTGGGATGAAATTCCGCTGGCTGAAGAGTTTTATGATACACGGGCGATTGAGCTGCAAATCGGCCCGATTGATGCGCCATATTTGCATACACCGGCAGCCATTTCCATGGGCAATCCTCATGCAATTTTCTGGGTGAAGGATGTCGAGGCGCATGACTTGGGCACGATTGGCCCCCTGCTGGAACACCATCCGGTCTTTCCGGAAGGCGCGAACATTTCGCTCGCTCATGTGTTTGCCGAAAACCAGATCCGACTGAAAGTGTGGGAACGCGGTGCAGGTCTGACGCAGGCGTGTGGAACAGCTGCCTGTGCGGCGGCTGTTGCGGCCGCGCGAGACGACAAGGCTGGGCGCAAGTCCACCATTCATCTTCCCGGCGGCCCTATTGAAATCGAATGGCGCGAAGGCGACGATCATGTTCTCATGACCGGGCTCACGGAAGTCGAGTTCGAGGGTGAAGTTGACCTTGATACGCTTGAGTGGCAGCGAACCGGACCTGGAGATGATGCGCAAGATGCCGTGACCGGTGCAGGGGCGGCGGAATGACCATTGATGTCGTTACATTTGGTTGCCGCTTGAACGCTTATGAATCGGAAGTCATGAAGCGGGAGGCCGATGCTGCTGGTCTGAAGGATGCAATTCTGATCAACACCTGTGCGGTGACGGGTGAGGCTGTTCGTCAGGCGCGCCAAGCGGTGCGCAAGGCAAAGCGAGACAATCCCAACGCCAAGGTGATTGTCACCGGCTGCGCCGCCCAGACCGAAACCGCGACTTTTTCCGAAATGGAAGAGGTGGATCTCGTGCTCGGCAATACGGAAAAGCTGGAGCGCAAAGCCTATGAAGAGGTGGCAGCGTTCGGTGTTTCCGAGACGGAAAAGGTGCGTGTCAACGACATCATGAGTGTGACGGAGACCGCTGGTCATCTGATCGACGGTCTGGAAGGGCGCGCTCGTGCGTTTGTTCAGGTGCAAAATGGGTGTGACCATCGCTGCACCTTCTGTATCATTCCTTATGGCCGAGGGAATTCCCGTTCCGTACCGATGGGCGTTGTGGTTGACCAGATCAAGCGACTGGTTGGCAATGGATACAACGAGATTGTCATCACCGGCGTCGACATAACCTCCTATGGGGCGGATCTTCCGGGCAGCCCGAAATTGGGCACTTTGATTGCCAAGATTTTGACGCTTGTGCCGGATTTGAAGCGATTGCGCCTGTCGTCCATCGATTCCATTGAGGCTGATGAAGAGCTGATGCATGTTATCGCCAATGATCATCGGCTGATGCCCCATTTCCATCTGTCGCTTCAGGCCGGTGATGACATGATCCTCAAGCGGATGAAGCGCCGTCACCTTCGCGCCGATACGATCCGCTTTTGCGAAGACGTTCGAGCCATGCGCCCGGACGTTGTTTTTGGCGCGGATATCATTGCCGGGTTTCCCACCGAGACCGAGGCGATGTTCGAAAATTCTCTGAAGATTGTCGATGAATGCGGGCTAACGCATTTGCATGTGTTTCCATTCTCACCGCGTCCGGGAACACCGGCAGCACGTATGCCGCAGCTTGAGCGTAAGATCGTCAAGGAGCGCGGCGCGCGTTTGCGGGCCAAGGGCGAAGAAGCGTTGCTGAAACACCTGCAGGCAGAAGTCGGCGGCGTGCGCAAGGTCCTCATTGAGAAGGAAGGCTTGGGTCGAACGGAGCAGTTTACCCAGGTCGAAGTCGATGGCGGAGCCGCCGGAGATATTGTAGAGACACGCATTAAAGGGCAAACCGGCCGCCACCTTCTGGGTGACATTCTTTCCAACGCGGCAAAGCGCCCGGTCAAATCGGATTCAGGACAGGTTCATGAGCGAAAAAAAGCGCGGATTTTTCGGGCGTCTCTTCAAGGGGAAGGAAGCCGAAACGGACGACGCGGTTCGCGATGAGCAGCCAGTTGAAGCAGATGTCGCGCAAACGACGGAACACCCGGCTGAAGATGTTGCAGCAGAGATCTCTGTAGAACCGGTTGCGTCTCTGGAAACCGTTGATCCGGTTCTGCAGGCGAGTGAAACGCCGGACTTGGTGGAACCTGACTTTGTTGAACCTGCTCTGGGCGCGCCTGATGCAGCGCCTTCAGATGTCGAACCACCAGCTCCCGAAGCGCCTGAAGTCATCAGTGAGCCGGTCGATATACCGCAGAGCGAACCCGTTTCTGTTGAGGTGCCAGCGGAAATGACACCTGCCGAGCCTATTGTCGCTGATTCCTCTGAGGCCGAACCGAAGCTCAGCTGGTTTCAAAAGCTGAAAAAAGGCCTGTCCCGGTCGTCTTCAGCGCTGACGGACGGCATTTCCTCCATTTTCACCAAGCGCAAGCTGGATGCCTCCATGCTGGAGGAGCTGGAGGATATTCTCATTCAGGCCGATCTTGGGGTGGATACAGCGATGGCCATCACGGATCGTTTGTCCGATGGGCGCTATGACAAGGAAATTGCGCCGGACGAGGTCCGGGCCATCCTGTCTGAAGAGGTTGAAAAGGTGCTGGCTCCTGTCGCGCAACCACTCAATCTGGAGACCGGCAAAAAACCTCATGTGGTCTTGATGGTTGGTGTCAATGGCACTGGCAAGACAACCACCATCGGCAAACTGTCCCAGAAACTTGCGGCAGAGGGCAAGAAGGTCATGCTGGCGGCGGGAGATACATTCCGTGCAGCGGCTGTTGAACAGCTCAAGATCTGGGGTGAACGCACCGGGGCTGAGGTAATTGCGCGTGATACGGGCGCAGATGCTGCCGGTCTCGCCTTCGATGCCATGAAGGAAGCGATGGCCAAGGATGTGGATGTCCTGCTGATCGACACGGCAGGCCGCCTTCAGAACAAGGCGGAATTAATGGATGAGCTTGAAAAGGTCATCCGCGTGATCAAGAAGCATGATCCGGAAGCCCCGCACACAGTGCTCCTGACACTGGACGCCACCACCGGTCAAAACGCGCTCAATCAGGTTGAGATATTCGGCAAAGTGGCCGGGGTAACCGGTTTGGTCATGACAAAGTTGGACGGCACCGCGCGTGGCGGCATTTTGGTCGCCATTGCTGCAAAACACCAAATGCCGGTGCACTTTATCGGCGTTGGCGAAGGTGTCGACGATCTGGAGCCCTTCTCCGCCAAGGATTTTGCGTCTGCCATTGCTGGACTGGCTTAAAATTCTCAGATGAATCCCGTCCGGGACCTGATGATCATAAAGGTCCCGGCTCATGGCCGGGACGGTTGTTTCTTAGTTCTTGTCGCCCGGTTCCCAGCCCTCTGTGGCCAATTCAAATCCATCGAACTGAAACCCCGGCGCGACAGTGCAGCCGACGAGGGTCCAATCGCCGAGAGAGCGGGCCTGTTGCCAGGCATCGCGTGGGACGATGCCTTGCGGTCGCTCTCCAGCCAGAAGATCCGGTCCAAGGGTCAAAACGTCTTTCGATTGGCCGTTTGCGCTGATTGAGAGTTCCAGCGGTGCGCCTGCATAATAGTGCCACGTCTCTACCGCATCCACTTTGTGCCAGCGGGATAAAACACCTTCCGGAAGCAGGAAATAGATCAGTGTTGACGCAGCACGTTCTGCTTTATCGGCGATTTCATCGCGAAAGGTCTCGGCATAGAACCCGCCCTCTGGATGCGGCTGCATATCCAAAATCTTGATGATCTGATCGGCAGAAAGTGTGTTTGAGATGGTCATTTATCGTCTTCAAAGAATGGGCCGGGAATACTTGGCAGGCCGGCCCTGAGATTACAGGGCCAGCCTTTGCCAATGCGCTTAACGGCCTGCCGGATAATGGGCCAGGTCGTCAATCATTTCTCTAAAAGCGCCCAAAACTTCGCAATGTAAGGTCTGAACGTCCAGTTTATGGCCTCCGCCTTGGTCATGCGGGATGCATTCAGCTTGTTGAAGCACCCGGTTCACCACGGCCTCGGCCCGTTGTTCCGCAGACGGCGCGCTGGGGGCGCAGTCCTGGAGTTTGCTCATCACTCTCTGCCCTATTCAGATTGAGACCTTCCACATATGGGGAGGGACATTTGTGATAGGAAGTCAGGTGTAGCCTGTTTTTTCAATAATTTGCGGTTGAGAGGTGGTTTCCGCTTCACGCGTTGTCTTTCCGGGTTCTGATTTCCGTAAATACGGCTGCATCGCTTTTGCCTGTCATGCCAAGTGCCGCCTTGAGGGATGGCTGGTCGGCGCGGAGGAACGGATTGGTTGCCTTTTCCAGTTTCATCGTTGTTGGCAAGGTCGGCAGTTGATCAGACCGAAGCGCTTCGATCACGGCAGCGCGGGCCCTCAGGTCCTGATTTTCTGGTTCTACGCGTAGCGCAAACAATGCGTTGGCTAGGGTGTATTCGTGGCCGCAGTAAATCGTTGTTTGATCTGGCAGCATGCGCTTCAGCTTGGAGAGCGAGGACCACATCATTTCCTTGTCCCCTTCGAAAACGCGTCCGCAGCCAAGGGCAAACAGAGTGTCGCCGGTATGTGCCATGTTCAGTTGCGGAAAATACCAGGAGATCTGGTCCAGCGTGTGGCCCGGTGTGCCAATGGCCTGAACCTCCAGCGGACCGCACAGCACCTTGTCTCCATCTTCCACGCCCTTGGACATGCCTTCGATCTTGTCGCGGGAGAGCTCTGGCCCAATGACAACCGCGTTGGTTCCGGTTTTCAGATCGCCGATACCCTGAACATGGTCCCAGTGATGGTGGGTGACCAGAATATGCGTCAGGGTCCAGCCCCGGTCTTGCAGTTCCTTTTTGTATGGCATGGCATCCGGCACATCGATGGCAATGGTCGTCTTGGATTGCGGTTCGTGGATCAGCAGGCCGAAATTGTCATTCAGGCAAGGAAATTGGTGTATCTGAACGCTGTCTGCGAGAGGCATCCGGTTTCTCCTCGGTCGGGCCATATCTATTTTCACAAGACTGTGGCAAAGCATGGCAGATTGGACAAGGGTGGTCTTGCCTTGTCTGCTAGTTCAGGTTTCATTTGTATCAACCTGTAGACCGGAATTTGCATGTATCTCGACGTTGCCGATCTGAGAACGTTTTATGAATTGCCCATGGGACAGCTGCTGCGCGGCTTGATCGGGCAGCATATTCGCAATTTCTGGCCGGACCTTGAAAAGCAGCGGCTGATCGGCATCGGGTATGCAGGACCGTTCATGCGTCCGTATCTTGGCAATGCTGAACGCTGTATTGCGGCCATGCCTGCCCAACAGGGCGCTGTTCCCTGGCCGCGTGAGGCCGATACTGCCTCCAGTCTTGTTCTCGATGGATGTTTGCCGTTTTCCGATGCAGCGTTTGATCGGGCAATGATGGTGCATGTGCTGGACCACAGCAAGGATGCTGCGGAGGTTTTGCGCGAGGCTTGGCGGGTGCTTGCGCCTGGAGGCCGGGTTATCGTGATCGTCCCCAATCGACGCGGCCTTTGGGCGCGCTCAGAGCTTTCCCCGTTTGGATATGGGCGACCATATTCGCGCAGTCAGTTGAAGGAACTGATGCAGACATGCCAGTTTGAGGTTCTGCGCGATGAAGAGGCGCTTTTCATGCCGCCGACACGCGCCGGCTATATTCTGCGTTCTGCTACCACCTGGGAGGCCATTGGCCGCAAGTTGTGGCCGGCTTTTGGCGGGCTATTGATCATGGAAGCGGAGAAAAAGGTGTTCCGGCCGGTGCCTATTGACGGCAAAAAGAACCCGTTGCGCGTGCTGCGTCCGGTTTTTGTTCCCGATGGAGCTCCCGCCGGATTGAAGCCGATACGCCGGTCCGGTGCTGATGCAGTCAGGGTTATGCGCACCTCTCGCTAAGCGAGCTGATTTCCGGTCAGTGTTGAATTCTTTTGCGTTTGCCGTGCTGCCCGCCTATGACTATGCGCCGCACAAGGATTGCAAAAAGGCTTTCGTTCCGATGACTCAAGCACCGGACAGTGGAACCTCCCTGACCACGCTGCGCCAAAAAATCGATGATCTTGATACCCAGTTGCATGACCTATTGATGGAGCGGGCACGGGCTGTATCCGGTATGGCAGCCGCTGCAAAAGCGGCAGGTCAGGACGTAATTGCCTTTTTTCCGGACCGGGAAGCTGATGTGGTGCGTCAGCGGGTAGAAGCCCATGAGGGGGCTTTACCGCTTGCGACCATCGAGCATATCTGGCGTGATCTGATTACGTCTTGCAACGGACTTGATCAGCCTTTCACCGTCCATCTGGATGGTAGCGGAGACCTTTTAGGTCTGCTTGACCTCGCGCGGTTCAATTTCGGGTTCTCAACCGGTGTGGAAGTGACCGGAGACCCTGCGGATGTGGTCGGCATTGTTGCCGCGTCTGAAAACGATCTTGGCATTGTGGCCTTGATTGAGCGCGCTGAAATGCCTTGGTGGCGCGGACTATCGGACAATGGCGCGCAGATTATTGCGCGCCTGCCTTATCTGGTCCACGACGAACGCCCGGCAGATACGCCCGGCTTTGTGATTGCGCGTATGGTTTCCAGTGCGTCAGTTCCTGAGATCCATACTTATGATGCCCGCTGGAGCGGGGTTCTTCCCGGACGGTTGATGGATCAGGGAATTGAAGTGGTCAGTTTCCATCGCTCCGCGCAAGGGGTGGATGCGCTTCTGGCTGTGGCAGCAGATTTAAGTGAAGAGGCCGTCTTGACGGCGTGTCAAAATGCAGGCGCAGAACCGGATGTGTTGCGCCGTGTGGGCGGATATGCCGCTCCGATTGATGTTGAGGGAGAAGCAGATGGGGAGTTTGGTTTTGCTCCCGATGATCTGCAGGAAAGCTGATGAGTGTTGTTGACATGAGCGAAGCTGTGTTGAGCCGACCGGTACCACGCCCAGGTGTGTTGGATATTGCTCCTTACGTTCCGGGTAAGTCCAAGGTGGATAGCGGCCAGACCCTTCACAAGCTTTCGTCCAACGAAACGCCTTTGGGCGCGAGCCCGGCTGCCAAGGAGGCCTTTGCCAGCATTGGGGCCAAACTGGAGCTTTATCCAGATGGCAGTGCTTCGGAACTTCGCTCTGCAATTGCTGAAGTTTACGGGATCAATGCGGACCGGGTCATTTGCGGAGCCGGATCTGATGAAATCCTCAGCCTGATTGCCTATGCGTATCTGGGGTCAGGCGATGAAGCGATTTATTGCGAGCATGGGTTCTTGGTCTATCAAATTGCCATTCGCGCGGCCGGGGCGACACCTGTGGTGGCGCCAGAAAAAGACCTGACGACCGATGTCGATGCCATTTTGGAGCGAGTAAGCGACCGCACCAAGGTGGTGTTTCTCGCCAACCCGAACAATCCGACGGGCACGTATCTGCCATTTTCTGAAATTCGCCGTCTTCATGAGGGCCTGCCATCTCATGTGCTGCTGGTACTTGATGCAGCGTATGGCGAGTATGTGCGCCGAAACGATTACGAGAGCGGCATTGAGCTGGCGGCGACCGCTGAAAATGTGATCATGACACGGACGTTTTCGAAAATTTACGGCCTTGCGAACCTGCGGCTTGGCTGGGGCTTCGGTCCGGCGTCCGTTATAGATGCGCTGAACCGTATTCGCGGTCCATTCAATGTCTCTGGTGCTGCGATTGCTGCAGGCGTTGCGGCGGTCAAAGACCGGGCTTTCATTGAGGCAGCCGTTGCCCATAACGATGAATGGCTCGGCTGGGTTACTCGCGAACTGACACAACTCGGCCTGAGCGTGACACCAAGCGTTGGCAACTTCATCCTCATTCACTTCCCGGATGAAGATGGCAAGCGCGCGGTAGATGCTGAAGCGCATCTGGCGTCGAATGGCTGTGTGTTGCGCCTTGTCGGGAACTATGGCTTACCCAATGCCATCCGCATGTCGATTGGGACGGAAGAGGCCAACAGGGCAGTTGTATCAGCCCTTACTTCGTTCATGAGCAAATAAAACCATCAAACCAAACTGCACGGGATTATGACTGCACCACTTTTTGACCGGCTGGCCCTCATCGGGATCGGTCTCATCGGTTCTTCACTGGCTCAGGTTGTCCGCCAAAAGGGGCTGGCCAAACACGTCGCTATTTCAACCCGGTCTGAAGACACACTTCGCCGGGCCGAAGAACTGGGACTGGGAGACAGCTATTCTCAAGATGCTGCAGTTGCCGCTGACGGTGCTGATCTGGTGATCTTGTGCGTGCCTGTTGGAGCTTATGAGGCGGTGGCTAAATGGATTGCGCCAGTCCTTCAATCCGGTGCAATTCTAACCGATGTGGGGTCCACCAAAACCTCTGTGATTGAAGCGGTTGGTCCTTATGTGCCGGATGGTGTACATTTCATTCCTGGCCACCCGATTGCCGGTACAGAGCAATCCGGCCCGGATGCTGGATTTGCGAGCCTTTTTGAAAACCGGTGGTGCATTTTCACGCCCCCTCCGGGCACTGATGAAGCGGCAATCGCCAAGCTCACCGAGTTTTGGCAGGAATGCGGGTCCTATGTAGACCAAATGGATCCGGAGCATCATGATAAGGTTCTGGCGATCGTCTCTCACCTGCCGCATATCATTGCCTATAATATCGTTGGCACGGCGGATGATCTGGAAACGGTCACCAAATCTGAAGTGATCAAATACTCGGCTTCCGGTTTTCGTGATTTCACTCGTCTGGCCGCCTCAGACCCGACCATGTGGCGGGATGTGTGCCTGAACAACAAAGACGCCATTTTGGAAATGCTGTCGCGCTTCTCAGAAGATTTGTCGGCTCTTCAGCGAGCGATCCGTTGGGGCGATGGCGACAAGTTGTTTGAGCTGTTCACGCGCACGCGCAGCGTTCGCCGATCCATTATTGAGGCCGGGCAGGAAATTGACATGCCAGACTTCGGACGTGTCAAACCTGATTGATCTGCTTGCTAGGGGATCTGCCGTTAGATTTTGATATCAACCGGATTGCCCGGGCCTGAGACTGGCAAGCTGTCTGCGGTTGGGCCAGATTCATTGCCGGACGACACTGGTGTGTCTAGCTCAACTTTGGCTTTATCTGATTGTGCAGTAAGGTTTTGGGCAATGTCGCTAACGGGATTGACCTGCGGCAAAACCGGTTTGCTCACGGTTACCGGCCTTTGGCCCTCATTCCCCTCTGCAGACTTTGCGACCTGCTTATATTCTTGTCCCAGCTTTTCCAACTCGCGGGCGATCTGTTGTGCTTGATCTGGAGAAGCGAACATCGCCAGTTGTTTGAGCTGAGAGATGTTGTCCTTGATCCGTTGAACCTGATCACGGCGCAGGGATGTGGGTTCATTTTCAGCCGCACGCGCCGTGTTGCTGAATTGTTCTTGTTCCTCTGCCAGTTTTTTCAAAACAGACCGCGTGAGGGAAGAAACAGTTTGCCCGATATCCGACTCGCGGATGTCCGCAGCGCTGGGCGCACGGGCGCCTTGCTGACTTGTTGGTGCATACGGCGAGAGAGTGTCGCGGTTCGAAGTAGCGTTAAGTCTCTCAGCCAGCTGCGCGGCATATTGCGCTGTACTCGATACTGACATGGCGCTTGCTTTCACTTACACTATAATTCAATTTAAAATTGTAATTGTTAAGAATAAATTAAATTTTGATATGTGTTTGGCTTAGTCATGCAATCTGTCGTAGCGTTGATAAACCTTCTGGTTATATTATTTGGATGTCTGAAGTTATTTGTGGCCCATTTCGGCTAATAGTTTTGAGCCTACTCAAGATTCTATCCTGGTTTGTTTGGAGCCCTATTTCTCGCTATGCCCAAAGGCGCTCCAAAGGTCAGGTGAGTAGTCTGTTACGGGGGATGCACCTTTGGCTTTGAGGTATTCATTAACGCCTTTGAGAGTGCCTGGTCCCCAAAGTCCATCGATTTGACCCGAATAATGGTTGTTTTCAGCAAGAATTGTCTGAATGGCGGCAACACCAACCTTGTCGACTTTTTTCAAGGTTTTGCCGCGTCTTACTTCATCGTAATAGACGATCTGTTTTGGCGGTTTTGCACCGTTGTTTGAATTGGAATAGCGAGAAATAAAGGAGCGATAGATACCAAATTTAAAATAACTGCGGTCCTTTTGAGCGATAGTTTGCCCCTTCCAATCATATTTGAGATCATGATTTGCATAGACTCGGAAAAAACCGTCAGTGTCATGAGACCATTTTACATGGACAAGGATATCCAGCCAACGTCCCTTGATGTCGGTATTGGCTTTCATGTCGTTTGACGGAACCACAGCTCTCATTTCTCTGGTTCGACCATAACCGGGAACTTGGTTATCGATGCTGTAGCCGCTCCGGTTCCAGCTCATCAGCCAGAGAACGTTGTTTTTCCTTTGCTGGAACTGCCCGAGATGCACCTTGGTTGGTGCAAGTAACGGGGTGTCATTGGGAATATAAATCGACCAGGCGTACCAATAAGTGTCGCCGTGTCGTTGAAGTGAATTGATTTGAGAAAGCTCATGCCGTTCCCGGTCATTTGAGCAGTCATCCCAGTCACCGCTGTTCCCGCAATCTCCGGGCCTGACTTCGAATCTAATCGCTTGTTTTCCGAAGCGAACCGGCTCCGGTGCCGTCACGATTTTGAAGCCGTGCTTCTTGAAACCGTAAGGCATGCTTTTCAGCCAGGACTTTCCAAAACCGCTTGCCACATCATTTGGCAAAGTCGTGCGGTCCGATGCCAAAAGTTGGGCCGGGCTCAACAAAAATAGCAGAACAAGAATAAGCCGAGCCATGATTGCGCCCTCCCGTGCGACCCTATCGCATCATATCCTGAGCCTACATAAATTGAAGGGACAGTCTAATGAGACGCTGCGTAATTTAGTTTTCGCGCTCCACAATATAGGCAGCAAGCGATTTGAGGATGCCAGCCCTTTCGCCAAAGGGAGCCAAGACGGTTTCGGCCTTCTCCAAAAGAGCCGCCAGTTCTGCCTTGGTCTGTTCAATCCCAAGAACCCCCACCAACGTTGCCTTGCCGGCGTCTGCATCCTTTCCGGATGCCTTGCCCAGTTGCTCCGGGCTGGCCTCGACATCCAGAAGATCGTCGGCCAGTTGAAAAGCAAGGCCTATGATTTCACCGAAATGGGTGACACGCTCCACATCTTCTTCTCTGGCATTTGAGAAAATTGCTCCGCCACGGCACCCAAAGCGGAGCAGGGCGCCCGTTTTCATGGATTGCAGCTTGCGGATTTCTGCCTCGGATCGGTCTCGGTGTTCTGACTCTAAATCGAGCATTTGACCGCCTGCCATGCCGCCAAGACCTGCAGCTTGGGCCAACTCACGCACAAGACGGAGCTGGATGCGAGCGTCCTGATGCAGGCCGGGATTGGCGACGACATCAAAGGCAAGCGTTAAAAGTGCATCGCCCGCCAGAATGGCCGTTGCTTCGTCATAGGCAATGTGAACCGTTGGCTGACCGCGCCGCAGATCATCATCATCCATAGCCGGAAGATCATCATGAACCAGAGAGTAGCAGTGAATGAACTCAAGTGCGCAGGCAATGTCGAGGGCTTGGGTGTCGTCCTGATCGAACAACCTTACTGTTTCCAGAAGCAAGACGGGCCGGATCCGCTTGCCGCCATTGAGGGCTCCATGGCGCATAGCGGCCAAAAGGCGTTCTGGCCTCGCGACTTCGTTCTCCAGCGGTGTGGCCGCGAGCATTTCATCTAACCGGGCTTCAACCTTTGCTGCTTGTGTCGTCAATCGCGTTTTGAGGTCACTCATGGAAAGTCCGGATTGTTTTATCGATTTCATTGATGTGTTTGAGGTTTCCCTCTCCTGAAAACTATGTAACGTCAAGGCATATTGACAAACTGACCCATAGTGATGGGACGAGAACACCCGTTTTGGGTGTGGAGGGATAATTAAATGCGCTTGTTGTCGACCTTGCTTCGTAAATTTGTTCAGCGGGGCAAAATGCGTGTGTTCGATCTGGAAGGGACAGTCCACGAGTTTGGATCAGGGGAGGATGGGCCAACTGTTGCGATCCGTTTGCACGACAAGAAGCTCTACCGCGATCTTTTCGTCAATCCAGAGCTGGCTGCCGGTGAGGCCTACATGGATGGCACGATGACCATGGAGGAAGGATCGACGATCTACGACTTCATGTTTCTGTTTTCGATCAACCGTGCACCGCTTGGAGCGAACCCGGTTCAGGGCGCATTGCGTAAATTCTGGAAGGCGTTTCGCCGCCGGCAGCAGCAAAACTCTGTTGAACGGGCGAAAGAGCAAGCGCGGCATCACTATGATCTTTCAACTGAGCTCTACCGACTGTTTTTGGATGACGGGTTGAATTACAGCTGTGCCTATTACCGCACGCCTGAGGACAGCCTTGAAGAGGCTCAGGATGCCAAGCTGACCCACCTTGTGGCCAAGTTGAATTTGAAGCCGGGTATGGAGGTGCTGGAAATTGGCGGCGGCTGGGGTTCGCTGGCAATCCGTATGGCGCAGGCCGGCGCAAAGGTCAGGTCTCTCAATGTGTCACCTGAGCAGGTGAAGATTGCAGAAGAGCGAGTCAAGGCAGCCGGTGTTGCCGACCAGGTCACTTTTGTTCTGAAAGACTACCGCGAGTTTGAAGGTCAGTTCGATCGTGTCATTTCGGTCGGCATGATGGAACATGTCGGCATTGGCCATCTGGACGAGTATTTCGGAAAGATCAGGGACGTTCTGACCGATGAAGGGTTTGCTGTCATTCACTCCATTGGCCGCATGACCCCTCCGGGCACCACGGGTCCCTTCATTCGCAAGTATATCTTCCCCGGAGGATATGTTCCGGCCTTGTCAGAGGTTTTTGCCTCCACTGAGCGACTTGGGCTTTGGGTCTGTGATAGTGAAATCCTGCGGTTGCACTATTATTACACGATCCGGGATTGGCGCATTCGCTTTGAAGAAAAGCGTGAGGACGCCAAGGCGCTTTATGACGAGAAGTTCTGCCGCATGTGGGAGTTTTATCTCTGTGCGGTCGAGCTGGGCTTCCTTCACGGTTCAAACATGGTATTCCAGTTGCTCCTGTCGAAGGAGCGGGATGCTGTTCCGATCCTGCGCGACTTCATTCATGAAAACGAACAGGCTCTGACGAAACGAGAGTATGCCGACGCCTAGAGCGCAATCCGCCAAAAAATCCAAATCGGACCGATCCGCCAAGCCGCGCTCGTTCAAGGCGCGGTTACGGCGTTGGGTGACTGGTTTGGTGGTTTTTATCCTTGTGCTGCCTCCCGTTCTCACCCTGATTTACTCCATTGTTCCGCCGGTCAGCACCTTGATGTTGGGCCGTTATGCCCAATTGCTTTGGGTAGATCGCCAATGGGTGCCGCTTGAGGAAATCTCCCCACACCTGATCCGCTCCGTCATCACATCGGAAGATTCCAAGTTTTGTGAAATCGGCGGCGTTGACTGGGATGCGCTGGGCAAGCAGATTGAAGTGCTGCAAGAGGGAGAGAGGCCACGCGGTGCATCCACATTGACCATGCAAACCGCAAAGAACCTGTTTCTTTGGAATGACCGGTCGTTTGTGCGGAAAGGTTTGGAGATTCCCCTTGCGGTCATGCTTGATGCGATGCTGACCAAGCACCGTGTTCTGGAAATTTATCTGAACATTGCCGAATGGGGTGAGGGGATTTTTGGTGCAGAAGCTGCCGCACAGGCCTGGTTCGGCAAATCGGCAAAGGACCTTTCCCGCGTTGAAGCCGCGCGCCTTGCCACGAGCCTTCCCAACCCATTCCTTCGTAACCCTGCCAAACCGTCCCGCGGACATCGGACGCTGGCGGCCACCAATTTATCTCGCGTGAAAGTCGCGGGTAATATTTTTGAATGCGTGGGCGAGTGACGTGATGATTGAAGCAGATGTTCTGGTCGTTGGAGGAGGAACCGCTGGGTTTGGTGCCGCGGTCGCTGCCGGGTGGCAGGGGTTGCGTGTTGTCTTGATAGAGGCAACCTCCAAGATTGGCGGTGTGATGGCGTTTTGTCCGGGCATGCCCTGGGGCGCGGCCTATCCGGTTGGGGTCATGATCGGAGGGATCATGGAAGAGTTGACAGAACGGCTTGCTGCCATGTCTCCCCCTGCTGCGGAAAAGCGCGATTGTACGCTGGAGAATTTCGGGCCTGAAATCCAGTACGACCATGACATTGCGACCTTGACCATGTTTCAAATGCTGGAAGAGGCGGGTGTGGAAGTGCTGCTCAATGCAGCGGCCTTGTCTCCAATCATGGAAGGGCAACAAATTGCCGCCGTATCTTGTTACGATCGGCGGGGACCTTTTGAAGTGGTGCCGAGAATTGTGCTCGATTGTTCGGGCGATGGAGACCTTTCTGCAAAGGCTGGCGTTCCGTTTACCCTTGGAGATGCATCCGGCAACATGATGGGCGTGACGTTGTCCTTTCATATGTTAGATGCGGACTGGTCGCGGGTCTTTGCCGAGGAAGATCCCTATTTTACCCGTTTTGCGGCCAGGGGGATCGTTGACGGATGTCTGCATCCAGATTTGCAGAAACTCTACCTGATGCGCGGATTTCACGAAAACACCGTGTTTTGCAATTCCGTTGTTATCCGGGGCGTAGATGGGACCGATCCGCGAGACGTGAGCCGAGCTACACAGGAAGGTCGTAGACGGTGTCTGCAGCTTTCTGAGTTTCTTCGGTCGGATGTGCCGGGGTTTGAAAATGCTCGGATGGCCCATCTTGGTCCAACTGTCGGCGTTCGGGAGACCCGGAAACTGGAGGGGATGTATCGGGTGAGCGGTGATGATTTGCGGAAGGCCACCAAATTCCCTGATGGAATTGTTTGCTGTGACAACCCGATTGACGATGTGATGCGGGCGGACAGTTCCATGACCCATGACGCAATTGTCGGACTTGGCGCCTATTACAGCATTCCGTTTCGGGCGTTGGTGCCAAATGACATTCGAAATCTGATGTTTGCAGGCCGAATTCTCAGCGCAGACGCAGAAGCCTTTGCCTCAGTACGCGGTATGCCGCAATGTATGGCTATGGGGCAGGCCGTGGGAACCGCCGCTGCCATGGCCCTTGCCAACAGTATCACTGTGCAAGAGATCGATACTAGCAAACTTGTTTCCAGCTTGAGCGCGCAAGGCGTTCGCGGACTTGGAGATACTGCGCTGGGGGAAGCAAAAAATGGCTGAAACCCAATCGCTTCTGGACATCCTTCAGCCCATGGTATAGGCCGTGGTCATAAATCGGCGCACCCTGAGCAAAAAGTTTTGTTGATGGGGTGGAAAATACAGGTCTTTGCCTGTATAACGCCGAGCATTCCAACACGCTGCGTGATGCTACGCCCCGGGCTAACCCGGTCCGGGCCGCGCGACTATGGACCACGGAGAAGAACAAGATGGCAGTCCCAAAGAGAAAAACTTCGCGCATGAAGCGCGGTTTTCGCCGTTCCACGGACGCCCTGAAGCAGCCGACATACGTCGAAGACAAGGATTCGGGCGAACTGCGTCGTCCGCATCACGTTGATCTGAAGACCGGCATGTACCGGGGCCGTCAGATCCTGACACCGAAAGACGACGTCTAAGGTCAGGGTCGCCGACAGGCGAAATGAGATCAGGGCTGGCCTTTTGGGTCGGCCTTTTTCTTTGGCTTTTGACTGTTTCTTGCCTTGCTTTGGCCAATCACTTGGTGTCACTTCGCGTCAGGTTTGACGCTGATTTGGACGGAGCATCCCATGCGCGTTTTTACTGCCGTTCCCTTCACCCTGTTCACCTTGCTGATTTACAACGGCTTTGCGTTTACGACAGCTGCTGCTGTTCCCGACTTCTGGGGCCAGCCGGTCATCACTTGGGGAATGGTGTCAGGTGCGTCGTTCGAATTGCTGGCCAGTGACCTGCTGATCGCTGTTGGCCTGTTTTTCCTCTTTATCGAGATCATGAAGGCTACGCGCATCGGCACCACCGCCCTGCTCGACCATATGTTCTCCGTATTTGTCTTTGTGGCTTACCTGGTGGAGTTTCTGATTGTCTCGCAAGCTGCGACGTCAGTGTTCTTCATTTTGACGATGATCGCGCTGATCGACGTAATCGCAGGCTTTTCCATTTCCATCACCGGCGCGCGTCGTGATGTGTCATTTGGTCAAGCTGAACTGCGGTAGGAGCGGGCTTCTTCTCTTCAAACCGGCCGTCATTTCGGACAAGTGCTGCGAAGCTGCACGATGATCCGGAATCCAGCGCTTCTGTATGAGCGCAAGCGAATGCAAAACCAGTTTATTTACCCACGCTACGCGTGAATGATGTCGCGATTCCAGATCATCGCTTCACATGCGTTCAGCTTGCCTGGAAGGACGCAGTAGCGTCTATCCCTTCTAGCTCAGCCCTCTTTCTCGCTCTCGTCCATGATCGCGTGTTTCTGGATCAGGGGAAGCTGGGTCATGGTGAAAATGAGTGTGATGGGCATCACACCGAACACTTTGAAATTCACCCAGAAATCGGTCGAAAAATTGCGCCAGACGATCTCATTGATGGCGGCCAGCACGAAAAAGAAAAGGCCCCATCTGAAGGTGAGCTTGCGCCAGCCTTCATCGGTTAGTTTGAAGGCGCTGTCAAAAACATAGCCCAAAAGGGATTTGCCGAAGAACAGCCCGCCCAGCAGGATCGCGCCGAACAGGCAGTTCACGATGGTTGGTTTCAGCTTGATGAACAGCTCGTCATGCAGCCACAGCGTCAGGGCACCAAACACCAGAACGACAACACCGGACACCAGCGGCATGATCGGCAGGCGCTTGGTGAGCCAGAGAGAAACAGTCAGCGAGATGGTGATTGCGACCATAAAGGCAGCGGTTGCCAGAAAGATCGGCTCTCCGACTTTCTGCAAGATCGGAAAGCTCTCCGCGATCTGTTCGCCGCGGGAATTGAATAGGAAGAAAACACCCAGCGGCCCAAGCTCCAGCGCCAATTTGAGCAGTGGCGCCATTTCCTTGCGGGTCGGTTCGTTCGGGGCGTGTTCAAGTTCCATGAGATCTCCGGGGCCTGTGTGCTCCGAGGAGATAGGGGCTTTGGACCTTCCGGGTCAAGGGCGGGGCGATTGACTTTGGGGTGAAGGGCAATTTCCCAATGAAAAAAGGCGCCCCGGTTGAAGCGCCTTTTGTAATCGGTAAACGCCGGACAGTTTAGCCGTTGGCGATGTACTGGCCGCCGTTGATGGTCATGACCGCGCCGGTCATGAAGGCCGCTGCATCAGACGCTAGGTAGACGACTGTCTGGGCGATTTCCTCCGGATGGCCGAGACGACCGACCGGAATGCCGGAGATGATGGAATCCAGTACTTTTTGCGGCATGGCGGCAACCATGTCGGTGTTGATGTAGCCCGGGCATACGCAGTTGACGGTGATGCCCTTGAAAGCGTTTTCCTGAGCCAGCGCCTTGGTGAAGCCGATGACGCCAGCTTTGGCTGCGGAATAGTTGGTCTGACCCATCTGGCCCTTTTGGCCGTTGATGGAGGAGATATTGATGATCCGGCCTGATCCGCGCGACCGCATGCCGTTGATGATCGGCTGGGTCATTGTAAACATGGAATCAAGGTTGGTGGATATGACTTCACGCCACTGCTCGAAGGACATCTTGTGGAACATGCCGTCGCGGGTGATGCCAGCGTTGTTGACCAGAACCTCAACCGGTCCAAGCTCGGCTTCGACTTGAGCGATACCAGCGACGCAGGCTTCTGCGTTAGAGACGTCCCATTTGAAGACGTGGATTCCGGTTTCTGCCTCGAAAGCCTCCGCTTTTTCCGTGTTGCCGGCATAGGTGGCAGCAACGGTGTATCCGGCGTCCTTCAATCCACGGGAGATCGCTTCTCCGATGCCGCGGGTTCCGCCCGTAACCAGTGCGACCTTACTCATGTATACCCTCCACTTTCCGCTAATTCCAGTACCGGTATTCTTGTAAAAACTACCGGTAGCAATTCCTCAAAAGTCATGGCGGGTAGATAGTCCATTCGCCATGACTAAAATCAAAAGTTGTCTTCGCCTTTGGGCTAATGTGCCGCTAAGGCTATGCCTTAACGTTCAAGGCACATGGCAACGCCCATGCCGCCGCCAATGCAAAGGGTGGCGAGGCCTTTCTTTGCGTCACGACGCTGCATTTCATGCAGCAGGGTGCAAAGGATACGTGCACCAGAAGCGCCAATCGGGTGGCCGATCGCAATCGCGCCGCCATTGACGTTCACCTTGTCGAGATCCCAGCCCATGTCCTTGTTGACGGCACAGGCCTGAGCAGCAAAGGCTTCGTTTGCTTCTACCAGATCCAGGTCCTCTGCTTTCCAGCCAGCTTTTTCCAGCGCCTTTTGGGAAGCTGGGATCGGGCCGGAACCCATGATCGCCGGATCAACGCCCGCTGTGGACCAAGAGGCAATGCGTGCAAGCGGGGTCAGGCCGCGCTTTTCTGCTTCCGCTGCGCTCATGACAACAAGAGCCGCCGCACCATCGTTGATGCCAGAGGCGTTGCCGGCAGTCACAGAACCTTCCTTGGTGAAGGCCGGGCGCAGCTTGGTCACACTGTCCAGCGTTGCGCCATGGCGAATGTACTCGTCATCTTCAACGACGATGTCGCCCTTGCGGGTCTTGATGGTGAACGGTGTGATCTCGTCCTTGAACTTGCCAGCCTTTTGGGCAGCTTCAGCCTTGTTCTGAGAGGCAACAGCAAATGCATCCTGCTCATCGCGGGTGATCTGCCACTTCTCGGCAACATTTTCTGCGGTCTGACCCATGTGGTAGCCGTTGAAGGCATCCCACAGACCGTCCTTGATCATTGTGTCGATCATCTTGTAGTCGCCCATTTTGTAGCCTGCGCGCATTGGGGCGCAGTGGGGCGACATGGACATGTTTTCCTGACCGCCAGCAACCATGATGGTGGCATCGCCGGTCTGGATTTGTTGCGCGGCAATAGCAACGGTGCGAAGGCCTGATCCGCAGACCTGATTCAAGGTCCATGCAGATGCAGATTCAGCGATGCCCGCCCCAATGGCAGCCTGGCGGGCCGGGTTCTGGCCTTGGCCAGCTGTCAGAACCTGACCGAAGACGACTTCGTTCACATCCGCGCCGTCGACCTTGGCTTGGTCGAGGGCTGCCTTGATCACGTGGGAGCCGAGCTCATGGGCCGGAACATTGGCAAAAGAACCATTGAAGGAGCCAACCGGCGTGCGGGTGGCACTGACAATTACAACATCATTGGAAGCGCTCATAAAATTCTCCGGCGTTTGAACCTGACTGACCGATGTGTCTACACCCGTTTCGTCACGGTGTTGGATCATCAGTCTTCGGATCGGACTAGAAACCCTGCTTGCCGGAGTGTCAACACTCCATAAGACGTGAACTTGGCAGTTTTCGCACCTGCAGCATTCCCCTTTGGTCTTAGTGCATAAAAAGGCTGGTCACATCTTGTGCTATTGGCTTAGTCTGAAAGATGGAGGGGGCGGCGCAGCAATCGAAGACGCCGTCATTTGCGACCGGGCCCATGGCCCCACGAATGCGGAAGACAGGATGGCAAAAACCAACGAGCCGACAGTTATCAAGAAGTATGCGAACCGCCGACTTTATAACACCGGCACGAGCACGTATGTGACGCTCGAAGATCTGGCTGTCATGGTCAAGGGTGAAGAAGACTTTGTGGTTTTTGATGCAAAGTCGGGAGATGACATCACCCGCTCGGTTCTCACGCAAATCATCTTTGAGCAGGAAGGCAAGGGTCAGAACCTCCTTCCCGTCACGTTCTTGCGGCAGCTTATTCGCTTTTATGGCGACAGCATGCAGGGTGTCGTTCCAAGCTTCCTTGAATACTCCATGACGTCACTGACGAGGGAGCAGGAAAAAATGCGCTCGCAAATGAGCGAGACTTTCGGGGCGACGGCATTTGAGGCGATTGAGGATCAAGTCAAACGCAACACGGAAATGTTCGAACGGGCCATGAAAATGTTCATGCCGTTTCCGGCTGGCGAAAGCGGCAGCGGAGCAACGGCCGACAGTGAGACTGCCGAAAAGCCGTCATCCGATCTGGATGAAATGAAACAGCAGCTTGCGGCCATGCAGGCGAAAATCGACGCGCTTGGCGATAAATCCTGACTTTTTTGATCGCGCAGATTGCGTTTCAGCAGCTGCGCGATCCAGATAGCCCGAAAGGGTTTACCCGCAATCGGCTGTGAAGCCGATGGCTTCAATTCCGGCAACCGCCGCAGCTTCATCGTTGTCGGAGGTGTCGCCAGTTACGCCAACGGCCCCCAGCGTTTCGCCGTCTGCGTCCCTCACGAGAACTCCGCCAGGAACTGGAATGATGGCTCCGCCTGATGCGCCATTGAGGGCTTGCACGAAATGCGGCCGGGTTTCCGCGTTCGCTTGCAGCCATCTTGTTCCGGTGCCAACGGAAAGCGCTCCGATGGCCTTGCCAGTTGCGATTTGGGGACGCAAAATCGAGGAACCATCCTGTCGGGCGAGTGCAATCGTGTGACCGCCTGCATCCAAAACGGCTACCGTGAGCGGTTTGAGCTCAAGCTGCTCTGCTTTTTCCAATGCGGAAGAAATGATGTTCTGTGCGTTCACAAGTGTCAGTTTGCCCATTGGTGGGAACCTCCGTTAATGTCCGAACTGCGTCGGGGAGACTGCTAACAGATCATATGGTGTTCAACCACTGGAAAAGGTGGTTTAAGATATGTGCCAAAATAGAAATAGTGACGGTCGGACTGCACCGTCAATTCAGGTGAGGGAATACTCTTGAAACGCAATTTCGAAGCGCCCGGCCGGTCTCCGGTCTATGCGAGGCAGGCCGCTGTTGCGACATCCCATCCGCTTTCAACCAGCGCTGCGCTGGATGTTTTGCGCGAGGGTGGCAATGCGGTGGATGCTGCAATTGCAGCTGTTGCGGTTCAAGGTGTTGTTGAACCTCAAATGACGGGTATTGGCGGCGATTGTTTTGCCATCGTGACAGAGCCTGATGGGCGCATGGCCGGGTTCAATGGCTCCGGAGCTGCGCCAATGGGCGCATCCCCGGAGGCACTTGAAAATGCGGGTATCGATGAAATCGATCCCATGTCCCCGCATTCGGTCACAGTGCCGGGAGCGATCCGGGCTTGGGAAACGCTGTTGCAAGCTCACGGCACCCGGGATTTCAAAACACTCTTCAAGCACGCTATTTCCTATGCGCGCGATGGGTTTCCGGTTGCGCCGCGAGTGCAATACGACTGGGCGAAAAATCTGGAAAAGCTCTCTGCACACAAGGCCACCGCTGCAAGTTACCTTGTTGGCGGGCGTATTCCCGAAGTGGGCGATATCCTGAAATATCCGCACTTGGCCGACACATTGGAAGCAATTGCGGAAGGTGGCGCTGAAGCCTTTTATACCGGCGCGATTGCCGAGGACATTGTCGAGACCTTAAAAGATCTTGGCGGGTTCATGACCCCAGAAGATCTGGCGGCGTGTCATACTACAACGGTTTCTCCAGTTGTTCGGGACTACAAGGGCTATGGAATCGCCGAGTTGCCGCCCAACGGGCAAGGCATCATTGCGTTGATTATTCTGGGCATTCTCGAACGCTTTGAAATTGAGCGGCTCGATCCTATCGGACCGGAGCGCTTGCACCTTGAAATGGAAGCGGCACGGCTTGCCTATGCGGTTCGTGATCAGTTTGTCACCGATCCGGGCTTTATGGATGTCTGTCCAACCAGTCTGTTCTCGGAGGAATATATCGACCGATTGGCCGCGCGGATCACGCCAAACCAGCGAATTGCCGAGGTTCCGGAAAACAGTTTGGCCCCCCAAACGGACACGGTTTATCTCAGTGTGGTTGATAAGGATGGTTTGTCGATCTCGTTGATCAATTCCATCTTTAACGAGTTTGGCAGCGGTATTGTTGCGCCAAAGTCCGGGGTTCTTTTGCACAATCGCGGGGCAGTGTTCAGCGCAAAGCCGGGGCTTGCAAAGTCCATTGCGGGTGGCAAGCGCCCGATGCATACGATTATTCCAGCAATGGGTTTGAAGGACGGTCTACCGTGGTTGTCTTTTGGTGTGATGGGTGGCCATTATCAGGCATGCGGACACGCGCACCTTCTTACCAACATCATTGACTATGGTATGGACGTGCAGGCGGCAATCGACTTCCCACGGATGTTCTTCAATATGGACGATCATAGTCTGGAAGCGGAAGCCGGTATTCCGACGTCCACACGTCAGGCGTTGGCATCCTTTGGGCACAAGGTCAGCCCTGCCTCTGCGGCTATCGGTGGTAGCCAAGCAATCATGATTGATCGGGAGAAAGGGTTGCTGATTGCCGGTTCGGACCCACGCAAGGATGGTCACGCGGTCGGTTACTAGAGCACATCCACCCAAGCTTGGGCCAGTTTGATGGAGCAGATTTTTCTGTCCAACAAGGAGAAGACCGCAGAATGATGCCCGTGCATCATTCGAGGATTTCGACGCAGATGGCCTAGAGAAGGTGCCCAAGCATGCCAGAAGTAACACTCTTCCAGAGATGGAACCATTTGAACTTGGTTTTGTCCGCCCTGACGGTGTTGCCTTTGCCTTGTGGTGTGACGGCACCACGGCGCCAAACGCGCCTTGTCAGCGCGAACACTCCCGGCGTTCAAACGATTCAAGGTTGGGTGGACGTGCTCTAACCAGCTCTTAAGGGGGCAAGCCTGCGGCGTGTCCCTGGTTTATTAATTAAAGTTCCGTTGAAAGAACGTGCCCGACATCCCGCAGGCGCGGCAGGGCTGCCGTTGCGCGATAAACATTGGCGCCATGCTCTGGCTCCCGCCGACGCTTGAAGCGGGTTTGGGGAAATTCGTCACGCGTTGCGATCAAATGTGCGAGAAACACCGAATTCGGGCGATAACGGCTGTTTAACTCGGTCCGTTCTGTTTGTTCCGGAGCTTGTGTGATCGCAGGAAGGGTTTGCGGTGCCTTTGGCACAAAACGTTCGTTTTCAGTTTCCTCAACTGAACGACGCTTCTGTCTCTCTCTGAACCGCCCAACGGCGGCAACAGGTTCAACTCGCAAGGACACTACCTTCGCCTGCGCCAGACTTGGCGCGTCTTGGATGCGCGCCTGAGCCGACTGAATGCAATCTTCTAAATATATTTAATGCCTTGTTAACTTTTTTGCATTGTTTCTTTTGAAGAAAATGCTGAAATGGTTAACAAGTTGACCTGATTGTGAACAGTTTTCGGGGAAAATGGGGAAAAGCTGCTGTCCCAACCGCTAACGCTCCGGTTCCTGCGGAACCAGAGTTCAGTGCGGGTAATGCAGTTTGTGTCCTTGATCAGGACAAGGGGTAAGGGATCGGTACGACGTCTGTTCGGGCGCGACTCTCAAAGACCGATGCCATGTCTGATGCCGACATGGGTTTAGCGATAAAGTAACCCTGCACTTCCCGGCAGCCTGCCTGGCTGAGAATTTCCGCGTGTTCCGGTGTTTCCACCCCGACAGCACCAACATGTGAGCAAAATGAACTGCAGATTTCGATCAAGGAGGCGACGCGTTGCCGGCTCTTGTTTGAATGCACGATCTGGCGCACCAATTTTGCATCCAGTTTAACCTGATCGGGTTTGATGTTCAGGAGGTTGGATACAGAGCACGGAGCTCCGCCGAACCCGTCAAGGATGATTTTGGCACCGAGCGCACGCAACTTGGCGACTGAGGCGAGTGTGTCATCGATTTTACGCTCAAACAAAACAGTGTCTGAGAGCTCGAACGCAAACCGGATAGGTAAATCCCGCGCCTTGGACAACCAGTTTGGATGGTGAGACTTGATCCCGCCAAGATTAAATGAGAGTTCCGGGACATTGTGCAGAGGCGTCCGCTATTGCCGACAGTCGCTTGACGCTTTTTCAAAAATCGTCTGCTCCAAGCGGTCTAGTATTTTGGGGCTGAGGGCAAGGTTCAAGAATTGGCGTGGTTCCAAAAGTCCATGCTCAGGGTGCTGCCAGCGGGCCAGCACTTCAATCCCAGTCATCGCCCGTGTCAGCGCATCATGCCGGGGTTGATAGTGTGGAACGATTTCGCCGCGTTCAAGTGCTTGTACCAAATCATCGCAATCAAGGGGACGTGGGGATGGGTTCGGCTCATCGGGCAAGGTCAATGCCAGTTTGTAGCGCTGTCCGCTTTGCTTTGCCTGATGACTGGCAAGATTTGCCCCAATAAGCGCTTTCCATGCGTTCCACGCCGGTTGCCGCGCAATTCCGATGCGCGCCGAAATACAATATTCGGTGCGATCAACATAAATCGGATTGTTCAATGTATTGGCGAGCCGATGGGCGAGCCCTTGTAATTCCTGCGTACCAGGGGTCTTGACCGGCCAGACGACAATTGCGTCTGGACCAACCCGCGCGATCATGTCCCGTGTGCGGCAGCGGTTTGAAATCACGCGGGTGATTTGGACCAGCACCCGGTTTGCCGTGCGTTGGCCTGCTTCCTCAGCGATGCGTTGCAGCGCGCCGAGGCTGATATGTAACAAGGCGACCTCGGTATTATCTCTTGCTTTTGCCACTTGTTCCAGTTTTTGCAGCAGCAGCTTCTGGTTCGGCAGACCGGTGACCCGATCATGCAAGCGGGTGCCTAATGTGTTGCTTTTTTCGGGTACGGTAACCGCCGGCTTTACGTCTTTTGATGCGCGGATCAGGCCTGGGCCGAGAGCGCTTACCAAGATTGCTGTGAGCGCGAGAAGGACGACGCCTTTTTCAGCAAGCACAATCATCCAAAGTTCACTGGGTTGAACCAGTGTTTCGACCCAGTTGGTGGATTCGGGAGAGGCCGTCTCAGCGGCAAGAGCGCCATCTGGAAAAAGCAGCAAGATAAGTGCGAAAACAGGCAGCGAGCTGAGGGTTGCATGAACCCATGAACCTGAAGCGGGGGCGGTGTGAGTTTTGGATGTCGAACACAATCTGAAGGCCGAACGGTCAAACACACACCCCATAATGTCCCCCCAAGAGCAGCTGCCTGGATTTTGAAGCGTCAAAATTTAGGGCGGATAGGAACCCGATCATTTTGATATCAAAAAACCTAAGCTACCCTTGCGGAGGGTGCCAAGATTGGTGATTCATCCGATTGATTGAACCGCGTCTACTTGCAAAATGGAGCATTGCGGAGAGTCCGGCTGACAGGACTCAGTGTAACGTGCCCAGTGATTGCCTCGTTCGCATCGTCAATTTTGTCTGGTTTTTTGAAAATGGAGCTGAGAATGATCATCGCTCTAAAACAGCAGGTGGGGCAGTTGCTCATTGGAATATGAAATGAGGGCAACAAAAAAGGCGCATCCCCTGTGGAATGCGCCAATTTAATTTTTCGATGACCTGTTTAGAGGCCGTCAGATCAGGCGAGAGCGCCTTGAGCCTTTTCAACCAGAGCCTTGAAGGCGTCCGGCTGGTTGATGGCAAGATCGGACAGAACTTTACGGTCAACTTCAACACCAGCCTTGTTCAGACCATCGATGAAGCGGCCATAGGTCATGCCGTGTTGGCGAGTCGCTGCGTTGATACGCTGGATCCAGAGCGAACGGAAATTGCGCTTTTTGGCTTTCCGGTCGCGGTAAGCGTATTGAGCGGCCTTCTCGACGGCCTGCTTGGCAACGCGAATGGTGTTCTTGCGACGACCGTAATAACCTTTGGCGGCCTTCAGAACTTTTTTATGGCGAGCATGGGCTGTAACGCCCCGTTTCACGCGTGACATGGTGAATTCTCCTTAAGGGGCGTTGTTATGCGTAAGGCAGGAACTGCTTGACGATCTTTGCATCCTGATCGCTCAGCGTGGTGGTGCCACGAGCGTTCCGGATGAACTTGTTCGTCCGCTTGATCATGCCGTGACGCTTGCCGGCCTGTGCGGTTTTCACCTTGCCAGATGCTGTCACCTTGAAGCGCTTCTTGGCGCCGGATTTGGTCTTCAGCTTGGGCATTTTGCATCCTTTCCTTGGCGTGCCTGCAAGCAGACACTTCATTTATTGGTGCATTCAGAGCCGACACGGCATGCCCTGGTTATTGAGATGGATTTATACATTGCGGGAAAACGCAAGAAACCGCCCCAAAGAGCCGGACGACTCTGGACCGGGCGCTTATACGGGAGCATGCCCCAAAGCGCAACGGGATTCTGTCGGGTTTTTAAGGCAAACAACCGGCGCATGCCTGCTGTTTGCCTTAATACTCGGTGATCAGGCGTTGACGTCGACGACAACGCGGCCTTTGACCTGACCTTTCAGGATGGCCTTGCCGAGGTCCGGCAGATCAGACAGCGTGGCTGGCTGAATCATTTCATGAAGCTTGTCGAGCGGCAGGTCGGTTGCCAAACGGTTCCATGCGCGCACACGGGCATCATAGGGCTTCATGACGCTGTCAATGCCAAGAAGGTTTACCCCGCGCAGCAGGAACGGGATGACTGTTGCTGGCAAATCCGCACCACCTGCAAGGCCAACCGCCGCGACAGAAGAGCCGTATTTCATCTGTCCGAGAACGCGGGCAAGCATGGCTCCGCCAACAGCGTCCACACATCCGGCCCAGGTTTCTGCTTCCAGTGGGCGTTTGACGGTCTCATTGATTTCATCACGGGCGATGACACGATCAGCACCAAGGCCTCGAATGTAATCTGTTGTTTCAGGGCGGCCCGTCACGCCGACCACTTCATACCCCAGCTTGGCAAGAATGGCGGTGGCGACAGACCCGACGCCACCTGCTGCACCGGTCACCAGAACTGGGCCGTTTTCCGGTTTCAGGCCATGATCTTCCAATGCCATGACGGCGAGCATTGCAGTGAAGCCGGCTGTGCCAATGGCCATAGCATCGCGCGTGGTCAACCCGTCTGGAAGCGGAACCAGCCATTCGCCTTTTACGGATGCCTTTTGGGAGTAGCCGCCCCACCAAGCCTCACCAACGCGCCAACCAGTGAGCACTACCTTGTCACCTGGCTTGTACCATTCGTCTTCAGAACCCTCGACGGTTCCCGCAAAGTCGATACCCGGAACATGTGGGTAATTGCGCACCAAGCCACCGCCCGGCCCAACGCACAATCCGTCCTTGTAGTTGACGGTCGAATATTCGACAGCCACCTTCACATTCGCATCCGGAAGCTGGTTGTCTTCCAGATCAGTGACAGCCGCGCTGGTCTTGCCGTCCTCGTTCCTGGTGACGAGCAATGCTTTGAAAGTCATGGTGACATTTCCTCAATATTGGCCTTCAGTTCAGGCTAGGTATCATCTGCGCCTTGGGCAGCATCTTGTGCGCGCTGGCGCAGGACAAACTTTTGAATTTTTCCGGTGGCCGTTTTCGGCAACTCGCCAAAAACAACCTCTTTGGGGCGTTTGAAGCCCGCCATGTTCTGGCGACTGAAGTCGATCAACTCTTCCGCGCTGATGTCTGCATCCGGTTTTAGCTCCACGAAGGCGCAAGGCACTTCGCCCCATTTCTCATCCGGTTTGGCGACAACCGCGGCGGCAGCCACGGCCGGGTGCTTATAAAGTACACCTTCCACCTCAACGGACGAGATGTTTTCGCCGCCAGAGATGATCACGTCCTTGAGGCGATCCTTGATCTGAATATAGCCATTGGGATGGCGCACAGCCGCATCACCACTCTTGAAACGTCCACCTGCAAATGCCTGGGCAGTGGCGTTCGGGTCTTTGTAATAGCCCTTCATCACGGTGTTGCCCTGCAGGACAATCTCACCTTGTGTTTCTCCGTCCCATGGCACTGGTTGGCCGGTTTCCCGGTCAAGGACATCGGCCTCTTCGGTCATGGGGAATGCAACACCCTGCCAGCTTTGGACCTCTGCCTGCTCAGAAGCACTGAGGTCGTCCCATTCCTCGCGCCACAGGCATTGGGTGACATGGCCATAGGTTTCGGTCAGCCCATAAACCTGCATGACTTCAAAGCCGAGGGCTTTGGTGGCCTCCAGCACGGCAGCCGGCGGCGGAGCTCCTGCCGTCATGACTTTTACCGGATGTTGGAGCGGACGTTTATCTTCGTCGGCTGCGTTGATCAGCATGGACAAAACGATTGGCGCGCCGCCCAGATGGGTAACCCCATGTTCTTCAATGGCAGCGAAAATGTTCTTGGCCGTGACGGCCCGCAGGCAGACAAATGTTCCTGCCAGCAGGGTCATAGTCCAGGCATGTCCCCATCCGTTGCAGTGAAACATTGGAACGGAATACAGATAGACCGGGTGGCGGGGCAATTCCCATGCGATCGGTGTTCCGAGCGACATCAAATATGAGCCACGGTGATGATAGACCACGCCTTTCGGCCTGCCTGAAGTCCCAGATGTGTAGTTCAGGGACAGGGCCTGCCATTCATCGGTCGGTCCCTGCCAAGCGAAACCGGCGTCCCCGTTTTCAATCAGGTCCTCATAGGTCTGAGTGCCCAAACGTTTTCCGCCAGGTCCTGCCGCATCCACGATATCTATGACCAGAAGCGGCCGGTTGGCACTTTGAATGGCCGGTCCCATCACTTTGTGAAACGCGGTGTCAGTTACGATGGCTTTTGCGTCCCCGTGATCAAGAATGTAGGCGACCGTATCCACCTCCAGCCGGGTGTTGATGGTGTTTAATACGGCCCCGATCATTGGCACGGCGAAGTGGAGTTCGAACAACTCGGGTGTGTTAGCGGCCATGACGGCCACCGTATCGCCTTGACCTACGCCGAGCCTTTGCAAGGACGAAGCGAGCTTGCAGATCCTCTCATAGGTTTCTCGCCAGCTCGCCTGATAGTCGCCGTAGATCACGGCGACGCGGTCCGGGAAAATCGAGACTGTCCGTTTCAAAAATGAAAGTGGCGACAGGGCAACATGGTTTGCGTCGGTCTTCTCGAACGCCTCGAAATTCTCGCGCATCTCAGTCCTCCTGATCGGAAAACGGCTTTTCCCAGACAGTCGCCGTGCGAATGCCGTCCGGTGTTTCCACTTCCACCCGCGTACCATTGTCCCAATGGGTCATGCGGACCATGCCGATGGCGACATTGGTTCGAAAGTCGGGTGACCAGGCTGCCGAGCTGACGTTGCCGACCTTTTTGCCACCGGCAAAGATGGGCCAGAGGTCTTTGCAGGGCGGAACGGGGTCGCCATCAATCGCCAGATGCCGGATTTGGCGCACCGGGCCTTCAACAGCAACACGCAACAAGGCGTCACGGCCCACACAGCCAATGGCCTTTTGGGTCTGACAGAATTTGCCGAGGCCACACTCGTGTGGTGTGTTGTTGCGGGTCATGTCGTTGCCGTAAGACAGCAGCCCGCTTTCAATCCGCTCGATCAGATTGGGGCAGCCTGCGCGAACGTTGAGGTCTTCGCCTGCCTTCATGAAGGCATCCCAAAGCGGCTCGCCGTTGTGGCTACCGTCGACATAGAACTCAAATCCGCCCTGCTTGGAATAGCCAGACCGCGCCAGCACCATGTGTTGACCCTGGAACTGGACATACTCATAGCGAAAGAATCCGATCGAGCGGATTTGATCGCCAAAGACGCGTGCAACCAGATCTTCAGCCTTCGGGCCCTGGATGGCGAGCGGAGACACATCTGGCTCATCCACATCCACCTCAAGACGCAAGGCGTAGGCCAGCCCCTTGATCCAGTAGAGCAAATCGCTGTCGGCAATGGACACCCAATACCGGTCTTCGGCCAGCTTCAAGGCTACGGGGTCATTCAGCATGCCGCCGGTTTCATCCACCATTGGGGTGTAGAAACAACGACCAACCGTAAGGTTGCTGAGATCGCGCGGCGTCAGCATCTGGGCCAGACGGCCGGCATCCGGACCGACCAGTTCCACCTGTCGCTCACACGACACGTCCCACAGTTGGACGTGTTTCTTCAGGTGATGATAATCTGCCTCCACCGACTCAAAAACAGTCGGCAGAAGCATGTGGTTATAGACCGTGTACGCCTTTACCCCCGCCTCGGTAACTCGGCGGGTGAACGGAGTGGAACGGGTGCGGCGGGATACCGCGAGAAAGGGAAGCTGAACCGCTTGCTGCATGTCCCCGAACCTTGTCTTTATGCTGCGTCAGCTGCGGCTGGTCCGGACCAGTCGATTTGACAGATTTCAGCGCTGCGCCCATCAAAGTCCCACACGCGCCCGTAAGCACGCACGCGGCCCTGTGTGGCTGTGGCAACAGTGATGTCGGATCCCATCCAGTATTCGGTGTTGGTGACGACAATGTCTTCGTCAGGATTCGACCCGGTGACCGGGACAACTTCACCCTTGATGGCCTTGCCGACGATCAAACGGCGCTTTTTACCTTCGTTTTCGTAAGTCACCGGCGCGCGTTCGGCACCGAGGAATTCGCTGACGAGTACGCGGAACAGGCCGGTTGTGCCCTTGGCTTCGCCGGAGAAGATCTTGACCAATGCGTCAAAGGCTTCATCGCTGGCGCGCTCATCAATGTAAGCGGCCGCTTTCCAGTTCCCACGTGCCATCAGGCCCGGAATTTCCAGAACCAGGCCCACATTCAGGCCGGACAGGTCGATGCCTTCATAGTGGCCCTCGTCGATGCGAACACCGGACCAAGCCTGACAATATCCTTCCGTGGGCGGGTGCTTGCCAAGCGAAACAACACACGGACAGAAGACCGTGCAGTTGCAGTTCAAAATCAGTTCGCCCTTGATCGACCATCCGGTCATGGCGTGCTCTCCCTATGTCAGAGGTCCGTATTCGATAAAGAGTGTGAGCGCGGCTGCAAAAAGCAGGGCCGCGCCAAGTGGCGCGCTTACCCGCGCGCCGATTTGTGGAAGTTTTTCCAGAACCATCAGAACTGTAGCCAGTCCCATGAAGGCCAGATTCATCGTGCCAGCAACAAACGCGAGCAGCATGAGCGCCCAGCAGCAGGCAAGGCAAATCGCGCCGAGACGCAGGCCCATCATGAAGGCGCCACTCACCCCCTCGCGCCAATTGGCCATGAAGAACATCAGCGGACTGCGGCAGCTGTTAAGGCAGGCTTCTTTCAATGAACTGAATTGGTAAGCTCCAGCCAGCGCGAGCAAAAACGCATTGAACAACGGAAGCAGGCTCCGTCCTTCCATGTCGAGAATATTCGCGCTCGCCAGCAGGATTTGCGCTCCGGCGGCGAGTAGGGAAAAGCCAAACCAGATCAAGAGGTATCCGCCAAACAGAGAAACGAACCCGCGACTTCCAAGATGCGCGGCGGACGGCAGCTCGCTGTAAGTTTTCAGAGCTGGAAGGGAGGTTGGTGCCATCATGGCGAAGGACATCAAAGCCCACATCGCAAAGGCGACCGGATATCCGGCAGTGCTTGCACTGGTCTGGCATAGGGCGAGAAGGGCCTGCATAGCTCCGCCCTGCCAAACCGGGCCGGACAGCTCCAGACCTGGTTGCATGGCAAACAGGATCGCCCAAGCAAGCAAAATGCTGCTGAAAAACAGCAGCCAGCCTGCCTGCCGATCAACATATTGGCGCAGCCAGAAGTGCACACGTTCCTCCCGTAACGTCTTTGCAGTTACGCTGTCCTGCTTAAGACTAAATGTCAAACATTTAATTGTCAGACATTTATACTTTTACGTTGACCCATGTCGCGTGTAGGCCTAAATTTGGCGGAATTCCAGAGGACTTGTGTGGAGAGATCTGTTGGTGATTGAATTCAGTTCCATTCGAAAAGAAGGCCTGTCGGTTCAAATCGCCAATGCCATTCGCACTGCTATCATCGATGGTCATCTGGTTGTCGAAGAGCGGCTGCCGAGTGAAGCCGAGCTGTCTGAGAGGTTCGAGGTCAGCCGGTCAACGGTTCGTGAAGCGCTCAAGCGGCTTGCGGCTCAAAATCTTATTCGAAGTGAAAGAGGGTCGTCCGGTGGAGCTTTCGTGAACCGGATCACCCATGATGAGGCACAAGAAAGCCTCGTTACAACCTTGCGCTTGATGATTGGCATGAACAACATCGCGTTTGAAGAGGCAATTGAATCTCGCTTTACGCTTGAATCAGCGTGTCTCGGATTGGCGGCCAATCGGCGCAGTGATGACGATTTGGCTGACCTTCGGGCAGAACTGCAGCACCAGAGGTCCGGGTCTATCAGTGATGAAGATTTCTGCGCTTCTGATGTTGCCTTTCACAGCATTATTGGGCGGTCGACCGGGAACCCATTGCTCGCCTTTCAAATGGCTGGGGCGGTTGAGGCGATGCAGCCTTTGATGAATATGCTTGTCTATCGCTTGCGGGATCGCCAGCGAATTACGGACCTCCATGCGGCAATAGCTGATGCACTTGAAGCCAAGGATGCAGATGCAGCGTGGCAGCACCTGGAGGCATTGGCGTCTTATACCCGCGAATTGGCTGATCAACGACGGGCCCCTCGGCTCAACGGCCCCAAAGTGGGAAATGGTGCCGCTCCTGAACCGGCGAGCGTCTAGCCGCCGGCTTCCGAACTAGGTTCGACTAAACCGGACGACAAAAATCGCCGTATACCCCGCGAAAGCGAGGTAAGCGTGATTACGGTTTATTATGACGGGAAATGTGGATTGTGTTCGCGGGAAATTGGCTATTTCCGAAAGCGGACACCCAAGCGGCCAATCGTTTTTCATGACATTGCCAAGCAGCCGGATGTGTTGGAACGTCTCGGGATCTCGCAAGCAGATGCGCTATTGTATTTTCATGTTGAGGACGAAGACGGGCAGCTTCAGTCCGGTGTCAGAGCATTCGCGTTGATGTGGGGCCAATATCGGGGATGGCGTGTGTTGGCCAAACTTGTTGTCTTGCCTGGCGTGCGACCTTTCGTTGACATGATTTATCGAAAGTTCGCGCATATGCGCTTCGCGCGCTACCCGCATTGCAAAGCCTCTCTGGCTTTGGACGCGCAAAACTGAGAGCTGCAGACAGACCCATGAGATATTAATTGCCCATGGGTCGTCACAAACTCGTCACACCGGTATAGTACGAGCAGCCTTCCTTGATGCGGAGAGGCGTGCCTCCGGCATCGCTTACCCTTCGCTGAGCGCTTCATCATGCGGTATGCCATCTATTTTGCCGGCCCGACCGGTGATCCTTTGATGGACTTGGGAAACCAATGGCTTGGTCGGAATGTTTTTTCCGGTGCGCCCTTGGTACAGCCCACTGTGTCGGATGTTCTGCCCACCCGTCTTGCAGAGCTGACTGCTGATCCTCGTCGCTATGGCTTCCATGGAACGTTGAAAGCGCCCTTTGCGCTCGCAAACGACAAAACCGAAGCGGATCTTGTTGCTGCCTGTCAGGTCTTTGCCGGCTCGGTTGCACCCTTTGAAACTACGGGGCTTCATGTCAGCAAGCTTGGCAAGTTTTTGGCACTTACCCCAATCGGGGAAGATGAGGAATTACAATCTTTTGCTGGCTTGTGCGTGCGAACATTTGAACAGTTTCGCGCGCCGCTGCCTGCCAATGATTTGGCACGTCGACGCCAATCTGGCCTGAGCCATCGACAGGATCGGCATCTCGTCGCTTGGGGATATCCGTACATTTTCGACGAGTTCCGGTTTCACATGACTTTGACCGGCAAACTGCAGGACAGTGATGAAGCTGACGCATTGGAGCGGGCTGCGAAGATCCACTTCTGCGAAGTGGTCGGATTGCGCCGCACTTGCTCCACGGTTGGCCTTTATGTCGAACCAGAACGCGGTGCCCCGTTTCAGGTTCACACCATTTTCGACTTAACCGGGACAGTGCCGCCTGAGCAGTTGGCTGTCCGATCCGAGGAGGTCCAATGAGCGTCCCAGCTGCCGTCTTTAAAAATGCCCTATTGATCCTTTCTGATGAGGTTCACGAAGGAAGCCTGAGAGCTGATGCTGAGGGCCGGATCACTGATATAGACGGGCCGACAGCGACCGCCGGATATGACTGTGAAGGCGATTACTTGTTGCCTGGTTTGGTGGAGCTTCATACCGATCATTTGGAATGCCACTACGCGCCGCGCCCGAAGGTGCGATGGAATCCGGTTTCTGCGGTTCAGGCCCATGACGCTCAAATCGCCTGTTCCGGCATAACGACCGTATTCGATGCCCTTCGGGTTGGCATGGACGATGATGCTGACCTTCGAGCTCCGGATATGCGCGCCCTTGCTGATGCGATTGAAACGGGATTGGCCGAACATCGGTTGCGCGCAGACCACTTCCTGCATCTGCGCTGCGAAGTGTCTGCCCCGGATGTGTTGGATGCTTTCACCTTTTTTGAAGGTGATGATCGCGTTCGCCTGATTTCCCTGATGGACCATACGCCCGGTCAACGTCAGTTTGTGTCTCTGGATTCTTTCCGCGCTTATTACATGGGTAAGAAGGGCTACAATGATGCGCAAATGGATGCGTTCATTGAAGAGCGCAAAGCCCGTGCAGACAAAAACGCCCCGGAAAACCGGAAGAAAATTGCAAGGTATGCGCAGGCGCGAAATATCTCCATTGCCAGCCACGATGATGCAACGATGGATCACGTGGATGAGGCCGTTGATCTGAAAACGGCGATTGCAGAATTTCCAACGACAGTTGAAGCTGCCAAGGCCTCCAAGGCCAACAATATGGCGGTGTTGATGGGTGCTCCGAATGTGGTGCGTGGCGGGTCGCACTCCGGCAATGTATCTGCGAGAGAGTTGGCGGAAGAGGGGTGTCTGGACGTTCTGTCTTCTGATTATGTTCCAATTTCACTTGTGCAGGCTGCCTTCCAGTTGGCAGAGGAAGTTGACGCCATCACGCTGCCAAAGGCCATCGCAACTGTTACCTCCACCCCAGCAGAAGCCATTGGATTGACGGACCGGGGGCGTCTTGAAGTGGGCCGCCGAGCCGACCTTGTTCAGGTGCGGGTCGTTGGCAATGTGCCTATTATTCGCGGCGTGTGGCGCGAAGGGCGGCGTGTGGCCTGATTGATGGACAAGGGTGCAGGCACGTCCGGCAAGTTGGGACCGGGAGCTCTTGTTTTGGTGGTTGGTCCCAGTGGCGTTGGCAAGGACACGCTTCTGACCGCTTTGAAGGAGCGCCTTCAGGGCAATGACGAGGTTGTGTTCGCCCGGCGGGCCATCACGCGTGAGGCGGACGAAAACAGCGAAGATCATGCCACCTTGAGCATGGACGCGTTTTCAGACCTTGTGGCGTTGGGGGAAGTGGCCTTGTCCTGGGAAGCGCACGGGCTTGGGTATGTACTGCCAAAAACATATGATGCTGATATTCAGGCGGGAAAGACCGTGATTGCCAACGGGTCCCGACGAGCTCTGCGAACGGCGCAAGAAAAATACGCGCATTTCAAGGTTTTGTTGATTACTGCGCCGATCCCGGTTTTGGCAGAGCGTTTGGCTGCTCGTGGCCGAGAGACCCGCTCTGAAATTGAACAGCGTCTATCTCATGCGGATATGAGTGTTGAGCCGGAATTTGATCTGGTGGAGATCGAAAACACCGGCCCGATTGAGGCCGGTGTGGATCGAATTTTATCCGCTTTGAAGATTGGCTGATCAGTTTTTCGGCTTCCTGCCAAAGCCTTGCAACAGGCCACTTGGTAGACCAAAGCCATCTTCAACGGATTTCAGGATTTCCTGATCATTCACTTCACCATCAATGACCTTTTGAATGTCGATCTGGGCCTTGCCGCCCGTGGCGCGTTCGATCACCTTGTTTGCTTGCTCAACCAGGGCTTCTTCCGGCTTTTTGTTGAGGTCCTTGAAGAGGTCGCCACCCAGCGCCTGAAGCTGTTTGTAAGCAGCTTGTGGGTTTTCCAAGATGCCCTTAATGTCTGGATAGATCTGGGGATTGTCCCAATCACCTCTGATCATGACCGGAACACCCAATCCTGCAAGTTGCTCGTTCGACCCGCCTTCAAGGGAGGGGACGACTTTCGGGTCAACGCGCCAATCCAGTGTCTTGTTGGGTAGGTTGGTGACACCTTGACCGGTCGCCTGCACCAGAGGGCCGATCAATGACAGATCCTGATTGGTCGCAACGCCGTTCTGAATCTGGAAACTGGCTTTCAGCGAGCTGAAATCGGTTTTGGCCTCCGGATTTTCCTGCCATCCCAGTAACGTGTCGACGGACAGACCTCGAACCATACGCGGGATGTTCATGCCCCGGATTGCACCATCTTCAAATGTGAACCCAGCGGCTCCATTCAGCGCGCTAACCAGCTCATTCTGACTGCGTCCGCGCGTGCTGACGTTCAAGTTGATCGCCGCTCCCCCGTCGAGCCATTCGAAGTCGGCCGAGTCCCGCAACAGCGGATAGGCGCGAACGCCATTTAACGCAAAGCGCGCAGAGGCTTCCGGAGTGGCGCTCGCTCCGTTCAAGGTGACACTGCCCGTGCCGCTGCCTTGATAAAGATTGAGCTCCTCAAGATTTGCGGTCAGCACGCCATTTTTGATGGTCGCGGCAAGTTGGCTGCGGCCTATCTTGATGTCGTTAATCTTGATCGATTGCGTGGAGATGCGGAAGTCGACATCGGCTGCTTTCAAGCCGCCAAAGTCAATTGGTGCCGTGCTCCATTTGGCCCCTGTCCGCGGCGCAGGTGCGGCAACGGTGGTGTCGGCTGTGCCCGAGCTGCTTGAAGAAGAAGTGCTGCCTTGGGAATTGTTGCTACTAGCACCGTCGCTCAAATATGGGTCCAGGACGAGGGCATCCAGCACCATATTAGCCTGAATGTTCGGGCGTCCGCCAAGAGTCACTTTGCCGCTGGCCCGGCCTGATGAGCCATCCAGCATGAAGCTCGTTTCATCAAAGGAAACCGTGTTGCCGGTTTTGGCGAAGAGACCGGAAGCCTTGAAAGCCTGCAAACCGCTGCCTGCTTCCACGGTTTGCCCAATCCAGGCGAGCAGGCCGCGAAGATTTGGCGTGTCGACCGAGACAGCACCTTCGACGTTTCCACCAGCACTGGCTTGACCGTCAAAGCCCAAAGCCACCTTGCCGCTTTTGATCTTTGCAGATACAGGGGCCGAGAGTCCGGCCAAAATGGGAGCAACCGAGGCGCTTCCGGTCACGGTAAAGCCATCGCCTTTCCACGAAAGCCCACCGGTTAGGCGCAGGGGATCATCAAGACCGTTTACATCCACCCGCAAGGTGACGTCCTTGATCCTGTCCGCTTCCGGGTCACCGCTAAAGGAACTGGCCAGACCGAGGCCACCGACTTCGCCGTTGTCCAGGGTGAGCGAACCGTTGGCGTTTAATGTTGCCAGGATGGTTGGCGCGCCAGTGCCTTGAAGTCCAAAGGCGAGATCTGCGCCGAGCGTGCCTTGGGCTGGGCGGTCCTGTCCTGCGAGTGCCAATAGGTCGCTGAGTGCTGCCTGTTGAATGGTAATCCGTCCAGTTGTTTGTGGCACAGCGAGTGAGAGGTCCGTGTCACTAGAACCAGAAACAGAGAGTGACCCAAGCGTGGCGGCCAAGTCTGCCACCGTGATCCGTGTCGGGTCGCCGGTGACTTTTGCTCCCAGTTCAAATGCACCAAGGTCTCGATTGGGTGTCACGTCCGCGAGCGCCAAGAGGTCGTTTGCGGACGGTGCAGAACCTTGAACCACAAGGTCAATTTGCAATGGCTTCAAGCCCGCAGAGCCTTCCAATCCGATCTTGACTTCGTTGCTTGCGATATTCAACAAAAGCGGGCGAACCTCTCCGGCGGCAAAGGCCAGTGGGTTGTCAATCTGGCCTGAGACCGACAAGGGCTTTTCTTGAAACTGGAAATCACTTTCCAGCTCGACAACACCGGTTAGGCTGGAGGCGGAAAGGGACAGATTGAGGGCTGCAACGCGGAAATCCGTACCGGAGCGATGGTCTGTATATCGCACCATTCCGTCGCTGATCGTCAGTTGGTCGATCCCGATCCGTTCCAGAAAGGCGGTGCTGCTGCTCTGATCTTGAGAAGGTGCTGGTGCTGCACTTTCGTTCGCTGTTTCAATCTCGCGAGCGGGCGCATCCGGCGTGTTCGTGCCAAAACGACGACGTGGCTCCCAGCTGGTTAGCCCGCTCGGTCCGATATCCATCAAGATACCGGGCTTTTCCAGATGAACCCCCGTGATACGGATATCTCCGCCCAGAAGCCCGCCCCAAGCCAGACCAACTTTCAGACCCTCAGCCTTTGCAAATTCGATCCCGTCTGCGCCCGCTTCACCGGATAGACCGATTTGCTCGGCATTCAGAGCAAAACCGGGAAACAGGGAGAGACTGACTGGACCATCAAGGCGTAAGCGCCAGCCGAACTGCTGGTCAACCTGAGCGATAACCTGGTTCTTGATCAGGTCTTTTGGCAGGAAAAAGGGAATGACCAGCGCTGCCGTGACGAGCAGGAACAACAGGCTTGCGAGCCCTAGCAATAAGCGCCGCATGACAGTCTCCTTCGTCCGAATCACAAAATGTCTTTTGGCAATGGTTCGCCGGACCCTAACGTCAAGGGAGGGCTGAAAACAACCTTCACCACAAAGAGCGGCGAAATAAGGGAAAGCTGGCGAAAATTAAAATTAGAAGGTTAGATCGCCGTCATGTGATTGTCCCAGGAGGTTCCGGGTGTACGAGCCAGAACAAGGGGCGGGCCCGTTGTGTCGTCTAGGTATGACAGGCCGCCATTTCCGTCTGAAATCAGGAAGCCTTGCTGGTCAATCGGGGCAATGCCGCATCCGTCCGGGATCGATTGGGCGCCAATGAAGTTCATTGTGTCAGCTTTCCAGAACAACACTTTACCCCCACGGGGTGCGGATGTGGCAATCACGCTGCCATCCTTGTTGGCGGTCACAGAGCCAATGTAGTTTTGCAGGCCTGAAGTGATTTTCGCTGGAATGTCGTGAAGGCGGAGAGGCGTATCCTTTCCGCAGGTTGCCACGAGCGGAGGGGTTTCGGTTTCAGGTCCCTCAAATTGACCGCCAATCCAGACACGGCCTGTTGCATCCTGCGTCATGTGGCGAAGCGACAGTTGATGAAGGTGCAGCGCGATTTGGTGCTGCGTAATGAGGTCGCCAGTTGCTGCATCCAGAAAAACAATGGACGGGGCCATGGTCTCAAGATTGAGTTTTTCACGCGGTTTGGCTGGATGGGTGAGGATGCCGCCATTTGCGACCATCAGGGTTTTCTGATCGGTGGAGAGTAGTATTTCGTGCGGTCCTATCCCGAAGGTTTCAAACTCCCCAATCCGTGTGGCTTGCTGTCCGCTCAGATCATAAATCCCGATAGTCCCACGGCGAGCCTCATAGTTGTTTTCAACGGCATACATCAGTCGCCCGTCGCCCGAAAAACACCCGTGGCCGTAGAAATGGCGACCTTTGATCGCCGAGATGAGCTTGGGCTCACTTCCGTCAAACGGGCGAATTATCAGCGCAAAGGTTCCCGGACGACGTGCAAATGCGACAAGTGTCTGACGATCGGGTGAAACGGCGATCCCGTGGCCGCGACCCGGTAAGCCCACTTGCGCCAATTCCTGTCCGGCATCGTCCAAAACGGAAATCGCATAGCGGCCATCTGGCTTCTTTTGCGCACTGGCAAAGAATTGCTGAGCGAGGTCGAAAAGCGCGGACTGAACGGGCCGCGCCGCCAAATAAGGGGAGCCGACTGCTACGCCAGCCGTAGTACCAGCCAGTCCGGTCAAGAATGCGCGTCGGTCTATGGGCCTGACCCTAGTCGCCATCAAGTGCATTGAACCCGGCTGAAAGATTAAGGGCTGCTGCGATTTCTTCGCCGACAGTGAGGTTGATCGAGGTCAGGGTCAGGGCCAGGGTGGTGAATGACTCAAATCCATTGTTGGCTTTGAAGTGGTTTCGCATGGGTTGGCCGATTTTTCCCGCGAGATCGATGGCATTGTTGAGCTCAAAAACCGCAGTACCCGGAAGCCATTTATAATCTTCCGGAAGACTTGGTTCCAGATCCATGGCAGTCAAGGCATCGCGAATGCCAGCCATGTTTGCGGTCATGAACCGGATGCCATTGGCCGAGCGAGAAAAGGGCAACCGGCGTGGCCTGCTTTTCTCCTTCCCCTTTGCAATCACCGGCAAGACATGTTGATCTTTCAAGATCGTCAGGGCTGTTGGAAGGGCGTAGAATACGGTTTCCATCGCCTCTTGTTCTGTTCGATGGACGGGATTGTTCTGCCCAACAGCCCACAAGGTTTCTGTGTATCCGGTTGGATCAGACCAACTGGTGACCAATTCGCGGGATATGTTGGCGATGTTGTCAGCGATGGCTTGGGCATAAGGGCAGTCTTCAGAGTGCTCTCCCTGGCCGAGGATCGGTTCGGTTGTCTTGGAAAAGGCAATCAGTTCCAGGGCCGTCAGGCCTTGCAGGGCCACGCTTTTTTCAGTGAGAGCTGCGGCGGTGATTGTCTGATAATCGGAGCTTGCTTTGAAACGGTTGATCTGGCGCTGGGCAATCCCTCTTGGGTCGGGCAGAAAGGCGAGCCGCTTCAAGCGATCATCTTCCAGCATGGGACCGTAGGCCAAAAAGCTTACAGCGCCAAAAGCAGAGACAACATCGCTGAATTTGTTCGAAAACTCTGTAAGCTTTTCCGGTGTTGGGTCTGAACACACAGTTGCGACTGCTGAGGGTAGTTCTTCGGCTGTCTCATTGAAGTTTGCCATTGCCGGGCGAACATACTTCTCAACTGACTTTTGGACATGCGGCAGGAAGTTTGTTGTTTCCGCATTAGCGGGCCCAATGGCCAGAACCGCAAGAGAAACGATCAGCAATCGACGCATCTTATAGGGACTCCAAAAAGGCGATCAGGGCTTTTCGATCGGTTGGTTCAAGGTCAATGACAGCGTTCTTGGCTTTCTCAGCTTCTCCGCCATGCCAAAGAACGGCTTCAAGCAGGTTGCGGGCGCGGCCATCATGCAAAAAGCGAGTGTGGTTGTTGACGGTTTCCGTCAACCCGATGCCCCAGAGCGGCGGTGTGCGCCACTCGCGCCCATTCGCGTCCCCCACCGGGCGGTGATCGGCAAGGCCTTCCCCCATGTCATGCAGAAGGAGGTCGGTGTAAGGCCAAATGAGCTGGAAGCGATGCGCGGGGTTTTCGGCTTCGCGACTGGTGACAAACTTGGGTTGATGACAGCTGGCACAGCCAATGTCGTTGAAGAGCTCCTTGCCGCGCAAAACGGTCGGGTCGCTCACCTTCCGACGAAGGGGAACGGCGAGGTTTTCAGAATAAAAGGTGACCAGTTCTAGCACCGGATCGGGCGCTTCTGTCGGGCCAAGGTTTTTCTGTTCGCCATGGGGCATGTTTCGGCATTCGGGCTGTCGGTCTGTGCAGTCCCCCCAGTTTGCGGGCTTGTCGGGTGAGCTGATGCCGATGTCACCTGCGAAAGCTCCTGCAGTTTGGGCGCGGATGGTGGGATTGGAGGCTTTCCAGCCGAAACGGCCAAGGGAAAGCTCACCGGTTTGCGGGTCCATGACGCGGCTGATTTTGCCGGAAATTCCGTCTCCATCGGCATCATCAGGATCAGTAAGCGCTTCGATATCTCCCGGGTGGATCGCCTGGAGCAGGCCGAGACCGATCATTGGCGGGGCGACACGGGGCGAAGTCAGTGTATCCGGGTGCATTTCTCCATAGCCAAGATCGCGGATTTTGTATGTCGGTTTTTGTAGGACTGCGACCTCTCCGCCGCGCAGCGGGATTTCAATTTCTTCCAGCGCGATATCAAATCGGCCTTCTGCCGCAAGGCCGGGGACGGCAAAGGATTGAAACTGCCCGCCGTAAGTTGGCTCCGGAATGCTCAGTAAAGCCTTTTTCGTCAGTGGCTCGCGCTGGGCTTCTGTTTGCGGAGGAATGGACAGGCGCAGGAACAAGGAAACGGCTTTATCGCCGGGGCGCGGCGGGCGTCCACGTCCGTCCTTCAGGTGGCATCCTTGACAGGAGCGGGCATTAAACAGCGGACCGAGGCCATCGGAAGCGCGGGTTGAAGAGGGCGAAGACGCCCAGAGCTTCTTGAAAAGGCCGTTGCCAACCTTGAACTCCTGCTGCTCTTCAAAGGTCAGGTTGGCGTTGGAATGGGAAAAGGCATCGCGATTGATGCGCTTGCGCGATGTTCCCGCGCCGCCCTGCATGGCTTCAAACGGTTCTGCTTTTGAAAAGTCTGTTGGGGGGTGGAGAACGGCTTGTACCTTTTGCCTGTCTTCCGGGTTTAAATCTTCCCGGTGGGGCAGGAGTGTTTCGGCCAATGTGGCAGAAGCTGCAAGCAGGCTGGCAGCCATGGCAACAGAGTGAGCAATGATGCCCAGACCAGTTCTCTTCATGATGGGTCGCAGGTGGTTCGCATCCAGACTATGTGCAGCGCCCCCTCCTGGCACTTCACGTTGAAAGGACCGGCGATGGTGCGCCGGTCCTGAGATTTGTCAGCGTTTATTGGAAAACGGCTGTCGGGTTGTCGAGGCTGTCTGACCCTTCGAAGGCAATGTCATCAAGGCCGAGAACCTTCACAACACGCTCAATGGATGTGGTTTGGTCCACAAGGGCGTCAATGGCGGCTTGAACCAAAGCGTTTCCTTCTGCGTTTCCTTCGCCAATCAGCTGATCATAGGCTTCGCCTTGGGCGACGCGGGCGTTGACGGCCTCAAAGGCTGCAAGGGTTGCATCCAGCTTGGTTTTCATTTCAGCGGCGAGCGCTGGATCTTTGTCTTCCACCATATGAGCGAGAGAAGCGCCGGAAACGTCACGACCAAAATCACTCTTGTAGGTGCCGAAATAAACGTTCCGGATGCCAACCACGTCGTTGTAGTGCGACATATGCGTGTTGTCAGAAAAGCAATCATGCTCTTCTTCCGGATCGTGGAGCATCAGGCCGAGTTTCATGCGCTCGCCTGCCAGTTCGCCATAAGAGAGAGAGCCCATGCCGGTCAGGATCGTGGCCAGACCACCAGTATCGCCCTTGCTTCCAAGGTCTTCGCGTGCTGCTCCACCCGGCGCCCATGCTGCAACCATTTCTTCAAGATCGGAAATCAGGAGATCCGTTGCGGCTTTAAGGTACTGGGACCGGCGTTCGCAGTTTCCGCCCGTGCAGTTTGCAGTGTCAAAATCAGTTGTCGGGCGGTTCCCTGCGCCCGGCCCCGTGCCATTCAAATCCTGGCCCCAAAGCAGGAATTCAATGGCATGGTATCCAGTGGCAACGTTCGCCTCGACTTCACCGGCTTCCTGAAGTGTGTCTTGCAGCAGGCTGGCGTTGATGACGGTCGCGTCAATTGTTTCGCCGCCAACCTTGAGGGTTGGGTTTGCAATGACGTTGGCAACGTAAAAATCGTTTTCTTCTGCTTCCGTTCCATAGGATGCATCAACATAGTCGATCAGGCCTTCATCCAGCGGCCAAGCGTTCACACGGCCTTCCCAATTATCGACGATTGCATTGCCGAAGCGGTAGACCTCGGTTTGTTGATACGGATTGCGGGCAGCAACCCAAGCAGAACGTGCTGTGGCCAGATTGGCTTCAGTTGGTTCCGCAATCAGGGTGTCGATGGCGGATTGAAGCAGTTTGGCGCTTTCAAGAGAATCGGCATAGCCGGCCTGAGCGATATCGCCGTAAGTGCCCAGCACCTCTTTCGGGCTTTCATGGGCAAGAGCAGGGGCGGCGGCAAAAGCTGTGGCAGCCAGCAAGGCAATGCGAAGGCGTTTCATTTCAAGTCCTCTAGGTATGGCTCGCGCGCCGATGGGATAGGCACGCGTTTAATGCTGCGACTCGCCTGAGCCGCGCTGAAGCGGGCATCCAACCAGTTGCAAGTTGGAAATTTCAATTTCGGATAGGTTCAGGTCGCACTCGGTGAGTGCTTGGGCAAAAGACTGTGCCGCGAAACAGGTTTCTTCTTGCCCAGCCTCTGTCACCAGTGCTGAAGCGATGCGCCCTTCGAGGTCTTCCTGACCCAGTTGGGCTGCCGCAACGAGGGCTGCAGCAAGGCATTCATCTTGGCATAGCTTTGGGCATCCATAGGGGAAAATGCAGAGCTTTCGTGTGCCGTGGGCGTTCAAGGCGCGGGCATAAAAGCTGAGGTCTGACACGGTTCTGCGAGCTTGAGCCGGACCCAACTCGGTTTCATAGAGTTTCAGAGCCATATCCCAGCACTTGTGATCGCCTGTTGCGTAAGCTGCCAGCGACCGGCGCACACCCTCCACGACAAGGCGATCGGCCTTGTTGGATATGGTCAGAGAGGATTGCGTAAATTGCATAGGGATTGAGCTTGTTTAAACTTGAGTGTTGGATGTAGGAATAAATTTCTGACTCTAATTGTCAAGTTTTAAAATCCAAGATCACATCTTTTTAGATGTGTTGATTGCATAGTCCGATTCATCGCACGCACTTAGGATGTGAGTTGCCTCATCAAAAGTGTGTTGCTGCAAAAGGGCTAAGCCCTTAGATTTGCTGGAAAGAGTGGTGGCGGGGATGGAACATGCTCAAGGCGTTCAAGCATTTTATTCAAGAACTAACACTCGGTGAGAGTGACAAGATCAAATTTGCCGAAGACGACAAGCGTCTGGCGGCAGCAGCTCTGTTGTTCCATCTGGTTGATATTGACGGCGTGATTGAGGAAAGCGAAAGCCGCAAGCTTCGTGAAATCCTGAAGGACCATTTCCAGCTCAGCGATGAAGAGACGACAGAACTCATCAAGGCCGCGCGTCGTAAGGATGACGAAGCCGTTGATCTTTACGGGTTTACCTCCGTGCTCAAACGTACGGCAGATGCTGACGAACGTCTTCAGATCGTCGAGATGATGTGGGAAATTGTCTATGCCGACGGGCATGTCCACGAGTTCGAAGACAATACCATCTGGCGCGTTGCCGAACTTCTGGGGGTATCCAGCAGAGATCGAATGATCCTGCGCCGCAAAGTTGCCAGTCACGCTCCGGAGGAGAGTTGAGGGGGGAGAGAAGAGTTTGGCGGAAAATCGCCGAACAGGCCTCGAAATTTTAAGTGGTTTCCCTCATATTCCAAGAATGATGCTTTCCAACGGCCCTGATAGTTCCAAACCGCGTATTCTGATTGTCCTGCACCAGGAACATTCCTCTCCCGGCCGAGTTGGTCAGGAACTGGTCAAACGCGGTTTTACACTGGATATTCGCAAGCCCCGGTTTGGCGATGCCCTTCCAACCACTCTTGAAGGCCATGCAGGAGCCGTCATATTTGGCGGCCCGATGAGCGCCAACGATCCGGATGCTTTCGTCAAGAAGGAAATAGACTGGATCAAGGTACCGCTTCGCGAACAAAAACCATTTTTCGGTATCTGTCTTGGTGGCCAGATGATGGTCAAGCAGCTTGGTGGTACGGTGGAAGGCCACAAGGATGGTCTGGTTGAAATCGGATACTATCCGCTAGAGGCGACCGGGGCAGGGTCGTCTTTGATGGATTGGCCGCAAAAGGTTTATCAGTGGCACCGTGAAGGGTTCAGTCTACCAGCGGGCTGTGATCTGTTGGCACAAGGGGCACCCGCCTATCCCAATCAGGCGATCCGCTATGGACCTGCGGCGTATGGTATTCAGTTCCATCCGGAATTGACCCATTTGATGATGGTTCGCTGGACAACCAAGGCTGTCGAACGCATGACGCTGCCGGGCGCGCAGCAACGGCGAGACCACTTCGCCGGTCGCTTCATCCACGATGCAGCTGTGAGGTCATGGCTCGATAATTTCTTGGATTTGTGGATCAGGACGGCCAAAAACCCGGTTAAATACTGCCAGCTGAATGCAGCGGAATAAGCCTCTCCTGCCCGAATGCATTTGTATTCACGCAGGAGAGATAAGCGCTGAGGTCAGCGTGTCCCTTTACTGGATCAGCTCAATTTCACCCGGACGCCAAGTTTGATCGAACCAAGGCTCAAGCGGGCCGTAGAGACGCATAATTGTGTTCCATCCTTTGCCCGGCACAGTCTGCAACCAGTTTGTTTCTTTGCCTTTGGGGGCTTCGGGCCCAAAGTAGATATCCGTAGAACCGTCGTCATTTTGAACCAACCCAACGTCATTGCTGCCGAGAGCCGGGAACTGTTTGTCTGTCTGCAACATGGAACGGGTTTGATTGTCATACAGCGTGAATGACCAAAAATCCTTGGCAGGCACGTTGGCGGGTACGTTCAATTTATAGGTTTTTGACCCGTCCAGCGGGTTGCCATTCGAATCTCGATAGGTGAAAGCGTATTGGGAACCATTCCCCGGCGATTTGAATGCCATTGCAGGTGTGATGCCGGTTGCATAGAAGTGGAACGCTGACCGAATATCATGCTTTAACGCACCATCAATGGTGAAAGTGTATGCGCCGCCGGGGAATGCGTTTTGCCAGTTGCTTTCGCCGGGATACCAGTAGGCCTCCTTGGCTCTCGGTTTGGAGATGAGCGTCTTGACGGTTACTGAACTGGCGGCCGCAGCTCGTTCCAAGATTGCACGCATGCGATCGTCGGGAGCAAACTCCTTGCCTTTAATGGTTCCTATAGTGGCCAAATACCCAAGAAGTTCAGGGCTTTCGCCTTTTAGCGGTTCGGACTGGATCACATTGTTGATCTCGTCGAACATCCGGGCATCCATCAGATGAATGGTATTAAACTCTTCACCAGAAACGTTGACGAAGGTCATCTCTGGAGGGTTATCAGCTTGAGATAATGGGTATATCCGAAACTGTTTCTGAGTTTGCGATACTGCCGTGTTCGGTGAGCCGTCTTCGTCGAGATATCCGCGCCAGAGGACCCAATGGCCGAACGTTTCAGCTTGCACGATCTCGGTGTAGCCGTCAGTTGGAACTTTGCCTTCATATCCCGGGGGTAGGATCAGGAATTTTCCACCCCTGCCCTCATCTGGTCCGAGATTTCCGAAATCCATGACGTATTTAAACCAGGCATTGTTGATGAAACCCAGCACATTTGGTGGGGTCTCAACAACCATCGGTTCATCGCTTAGGCGCAAAACCGCAGTTTGATAAATGCTTGTTGTGTTTGGAGTCAGGAACAGCGCCTTTGAATCCATCAACTCGGCAAATTGAACGACGGTGGTGTTTGCGGGTCCCCAGTCTTCAATTCCGCGCAACATCGCGTCCATTGAAGCGATCTTGAGGCCATTCAAGTATGCCTGATATGCTTGGGAAAAGTCGTATAGATTGTAGACTTTTTCTGCAATAGCTGCGTCTGGGACGCCGTCGAAAAAGTTCAAATCCCCAAGTTGGGTCTCAATGTTGTCGGGCGTCACGATCCCATATGGGATCGGGGTAGCCATTTTCATGGAATTCTGGTCACTCGCAGCCGCCGAATTGGTCAGCAGCCCGAAGGACGTGAGTGCCAAAATACACACACTTGGAAGATCCAGTTTTAGCGACATTTAATGACTACCCTGTTGTTAAATTCTACAATCAATACGATCTATTTTCCGAATACTCTCGACATAGATGTATAGAGATGCTGCTTGAAGACGTAAACAATCGTCGTGCATGGTCCTTCGAAAACAAGGAGTATTCCGGGTGGGCACACATCAAACCTTGGGCCAACGGTTGCGGTCGCTGCCGTGGCAGTTTTTCATCGCAATTTTGAATGCAACCTCGATTTTGGTCATTATGGCCTGCATTTTGGTGCTTTTGACCTTGAGCCGGGTTGATGGCATCGCGACAAGTCTGGCAGAAACGGTTTCCGGTACTGCAATGGAGACCTTGAATGTCACTCCGGAGGGGTTTCAGGCGCGGCTTGATCGGCTTGAAGAGAAAATGGATCGCCTATCCGGTCAGCTTCAACAGTCTGACGACATCAAGGTCGCCGGACTGAAGTCTGAACTTGAAGACCTAAATGTATCTTTGGGAAAAATATCGTCGGCAGTCGAGACCGTTATCGCGTCTGCACCGGACTTGCAGAAAACTGCTTTCCAGCAAGCTGGGCAGATGGTGACTGATGTCTTGCTGGACTTTGCCGGATGCGAACGTCCTGCCCATGAGGCAGAAGGCTCCGTGAGATAGTGGGTCACGGAGCCTTATCGTTTTTAGCTTTCGAACACTACCAGAAGGTCCTTGGCATCAATTTGGGAGCCCGGAGTGACCAGAACTTCTTTGACCTTGCCGTCCCGGTCAGCGTGAAGAGCGGTTTCCATTTTCATGGCTTCAATGGAGACCAGCACATCGCCTGATTTCACGTCCTGCCCGGCCTGAACGGCCACGGTTGAGATAACGCCGGGCATTGGCGCACCAACATGGGCGTCGTTTCCATCTTCTGCCTTGCGCAAGGTGTTAGCGCCTGCAGCGCCGTGCGCACGGTCCGGAACCTTGATGATCCGCGGCTGGCCGTTCAATTCGAAAAAGACCTTTTTCTCGCCCTTTTCGTCGGTTTCACCCATGGCCTGACAGCGAATGACCAGCGTCTTTCCAGCTTCCAGATCGACCATAATCTCGTCGCCTACTTCCAATCCGTAGAAATAGACCGGGGTCGGCAAGACAGATGTTGGGCCGTAATGCTGTTGGGCCTTGTCAAAGTCGGTGAAGACCTTCGGATACATCAGATATGAGGCGAGGTCTGCATCGGCGATCTCGCGGTCGCAGAGTTTGGCCGCCTCTGCACGCTCTGCTTCCAGATCAGCATCTTCAAGCAAGGACCCAGGGCGAACGGTGATTGGTTCGGCCGTTTTCAGCACTTTGTCCTGAAGGGCTTTGGGCCAACCGCCCGGAGACTGACCAAGATCTCCATGCAGCATCTTCACAACGCTGTCCGGAAAGGCGACATCCTTGCTCGGGTCTTCCACGTCAGCAACAGTCAGCCCTTGCGAGACCATCATCAGGGCCATGTCACCAACAACCTTGGAGGATGGCGTTACCTTGACGATGTCGCCGAACATCATGTTCGCATCGGCATAGGCTTGTGCGACTTCGTGCCACCGGGTTTCAAGCCCCAGCGACCGAGCCTGTTCTTTGAGGTTCGTGAACTGTCCGCCCGGCATCTCGTGCAGGTAAACCTCAGATGCACCAAAGCGAAGGTCGCTTTCAAAGGCACGATATTTGGTGCGGACCGCTTCCCAATAGAAGGAAATTTCCCGGATGGTTTTGCCGTCCAGTCCTGTGTCCCGCTTGCTGCCCCTCAAAGCCTCGACAATTGACCCAAGGCAGGGCTGTGATGTCAGGCCGGAAAGGGCGTCCATTGCTGCATCCACTGCATCAACACCGGTGTCTACAGCTGCCAAAATAGTGGAGGCGGCAATGCCCGACGTGTTATGGGTGTGGAAATGGATCGGCAGGTCGGTTTCCTGCTTCAAGGTGGAAATCAAAACCTTGGCTGCTTCCGGCTTCAGAAGCCCGGCCATGTCCTTGATGCCGAGGATGTGCGCGCCAGCAGCTTCCAGTTCTTTGGCTAGAGCGACATAATATTTCAGATCATATTTCGGACGGGCGCTGTCCAGCATATCGCCGGTGTAGCAGAGCACCCCTTCGCAAAGCTTGCCGGATTCATTCACCGCATCCATGGACACGCGCATGTTTTCGACCCAGTTCAGACAGTCGAAGACCCGGAAGAGATCCACACCATTTGACGCGGCCTGTTCGACGAAGAACCTCACCACATTGTCTGGGTAGTTGGTATAGCCTACGCCGTTGGAACCTCGCAGCAGCATTTGCAGGAGGATGTTGGGTGCCCGTTCGCGTACTTGACGCAAGCGTTCCCAAGGGCACTCGGTGAGGAAGCGCATGGCCACATCAAAGGTCGCCCCGCCCCAGCATTCAAGAGAGAACAGGGTTGGCAGACCCGTGGCATAGGCATCTGCGATGCGCACGATGTCGTAGCTGCGCATGCGCGTTGCCAGCAACGATTGGTGCCCATCGCGCATGGTCGTATCTGTGACGAGGACCTGCGGCTGCTCCTTCATCCAGTTGGCAAAGCCCTTGGCGCCCAATTGGTCCAGCAACTGGCGCGTTCCCGCCGCTTTCTCGTCGCCGAAATCAGGAACCTGAGGAGATGGCGCATCTTTGGGTGGTCGTATCCGGTCGCGGGTTTCCGGGTGGCCGTTTACTGAGACGTCTGCGATGTAGGTCAGCAGTTTTGTCGCCCGGTCCTGACGGCGGGTTTGCTCAAACAGAGCCGGAGTGTCGTCGATAAAGCGTGTTGTATAGTTGTTGGCCCGGAAATCGGGGTGATCGATGATGTTTTCCAAAAATACCAGATTGGTTGCCACACCGCGAATTCGGAACTCGCGTAGCGCACGGTCCATGCGTTTGCAGGCTTCTTCTGCGCTTGGCGCCCAGGCCGTGACTTTTTCTAGGAGTGGATCATAAAAGCGTGTGATCACCGCACCTGAATACGCCGTTCCCCCATCAAGACGGATGCCGAAACCGGTGGCTCCGCGATAGGCTGTGATGCGGCCATAGTCGGGAATGAAGTTTTGCTCTGGGTCTTCGGTCGTGATCCGGCATTGAAGGGCATGGCCGTTGAGGCGGATCTTGTCCTGAACCGGGACGCCGCTTGCTTCTGACCCAATGGTTGCGCCGCCGGAAATCTGGATTTGTGCCTTAACGATGTCGATGCCGGTGACCTCTTCGGTCACCGTGTGTTCCACCTGCACGCGCGGGTTCACTTCGATGAAATAGATCGAGCCTGTATCGGCATCCATTAGGAACTCGATGGTGCCGGCACCGCGATAATTCACCGCTTTACCGATCTGCAGACCGTATTGGCAGAGTTCGGTTCGCTTGGCTTCACCCAGATAAGGGGCCGGAGCACGCTCTACCACTTTTTGGTGACGACGCTGAATGGAACAGTCGCGTTCAAACAGGTGAACGAGGCCGCCCTGTCCGTCGCCCAGAATTTGCACCTCAACGTGACGCGCGCGCTGAACCAGCTTTTCGAGATAAATTTCGTCCTTGCCAAAAGCGGCCTTGGCCTCGCGTTTTGCGGCAATGACTTCCTTTTCCAAAGTGGCTTCATCGGGCAAAACGCGCATTCCGCGCCCGCCCCCGCCCCAGGACGCCTTGAGCATGACCGGATAACCGATCTCAAGGGCAAGACGCTTGATTTCGTCAATGTCATCCGGCAGCGGTTCGGTAGCTGGCATCACCGGGACACCGGCTTCAATTGCCAAATTGCGTGCGGCAACCTTGTTGCCAAGGCGGCGCATGGTTTCTGATTTCGGACCAATGAAAGTGATGCCCGCAGCCTCACACGCATCCACAAATTCCGGGCTTTCGGACAATAGGCCGTAGCCAGGGTGAATGGCATCTGCACCGGAGAGTTTGGCGACCCGGATGATCTCGTCAATGGACAGGTAGGCTTCAATCGGGCCTAGCCCCTTGCCGACCTGATAAGCTTCGTCAGCCTTGAAGCGATGCAGGGCCAGTTTGTCCTGTTCTGCAAAGATTGCGACTGTTTTCAGACCCAGTTCGTTTGCCGCGCGAAACACGCGAATTGCAATTTCCGACCGGTTTGCGACGAGAATTTTACGAATTGCCAAATGCATACCCCCCAAAAGATCATGCTGAGAAATCAGGTTGTGAGGGGTGTTCTACTTGGCAATTCTGTAGAAGGAAAGAGGCAAGCCGAAGAGAGGCGAATAGTTTCACGCGCAACCATGAAGCTGTCTTGGCTTATTATATGATCAAACCTTTTCGGTAAGCGATCATGACTGCATGAGTACGATTTTGAGCGCCAAGTTTTTGAGTTGCTTCTTTTAAATACCAATCGGCAGTGTGACGAGAGATACCGAGTTTTTCTGCAATTTCTGAACTGGTCAGCCCGTTTGAGCTCCATTTGAGGCACTCAACTTCTCTTGGTGTTAAGTCGGTTGGGTTTGTGGCTTCCTCAAAGAGCAATGCCGCAAAGCGGGAGCTTGTATACAGTCCAGCGAGGTGAAGGAGATTTATAATGACTCCGGAAAGATCCGAAGGAATGCCGATGAACGCGATCAGGCCAGACAATCCGCATCTGTCGAAGGTTGGTACAAAAACCGTGGAAGCTGAGGTCTGATCATCAGTCGGATTATTTGTCCTTCCCGCAGCGCAGTCATGTTTTGTGAACGCGGTTTTCTGGCGAGCAGCATTCTCGATCAGTTCATCACTGAATATTGGGCTACTGCGACCGACCTGAAGTTGCCAGCCTGCATCGCGGTGGGCCGAAACGAACCGGTAGGACGTTTTCGAGTTTTCTCGCCGAACATGCAAAGCCTTCAGTGCGGAAAACCCGATGGTGGCCGACAAATTGGTCAATTGCGCTTCCAGCGAGGGGACGTCCGGGCAATTTAAAACAGCTTCGCAAATCTCCAGAACAGACAGTGTGCGACTATCCATCATTTGTCGGATTCGCCGTTAACGTGCTTGGAGAGAGGACAACCGGGAGGCGTCATATGTTGATCCATTTTGGGTCAGTAGCTTAATTCGGGCGGTAAAGGGATATCTCTTACCCAGGTCAAGGTGCCTGCATATGGGGTCATAGGGCGGTTAAAACTCGATATCTGGCCAGAACAGATCAACAACACTGCTGAATCAGCGATTCGTGCAGTATCTGTTCACGGTCCGTCCAGCGAGTAACTTTTATAACTTTATTGTCAACCAGAGGTTTAGTAAATGATTTGCTTGACTCGTCTTTTGTCGGATTCCGCAAGGAGAGCGGTAAACGATTCATAAGATTCAAGATTTTGAGCCCCTCAATGCATGAGTTACTACACCTCGTAGGGAACGAAGGGTGAATCACCTAAAGTCAGCGATTCGGTCAGTGTTTGTTCCAGACTCGTTCTACTTGCAGCGAATCGGTCGCATGTCGGCAGCTGCTGTGAAAGAAATCTTCGCAGGACAGGGCGGCCTGTGTGTGCTAGACACCCGCTGTCGATAACCAGAGCGATCCGGTCGCTTCGAAATCATTCCATTTATCTGAGCATGTCCCGTCCCCATCCAATGCAACTTCCTCCCGCGGCCAGATCGCGGACAGTGACTGCCGTTCTCGGGCCGACCAACACGGGAAAAACCCACCTCGCGATCGAGCGTATGTTGGCGCAAAAGTCTGGTCTGATTGGCCTGCCCCTGCGTTTGCTGGCCCGCGAGGTCTATGCCAAGGTGGTGGACCGAGCCGGAGTTGACGCCGTTGCGCTGATCACTGGCGAAGAGAAGGTGATCCCCAAAGCGCCGCGCTATTGGGTGTCGACGGTCGAGGCCATGCCGCTGGACCTTCAGACCGGCTTTGTCGCGATCGATGAAGTGCAGCTGGCCGGAAATCTGGATCGTGGCCATGTTTTCACAGACCGGGTTCTGAACCTTCGGGGTCAATCGGAAACGCTGCTGCTCGGGTCGATGACCGTGCGCCCGCTTCTTGAAAAGCTGATCCCCGGTTTGAATGTGGTGACGCGTCCGCGCATGTCTGTTTTGACCTATGCTGGCTCAAAGAAGGTTTCCCGTCTTCCGGCGCGTTCTGCCATTGTCGCGTTCTCATCAGATGAGGTTTACGGCATCGCCGAGCTTATTCGCCGCCAACGCGGTGGGGCGGCAGTCGTTCTTGGATCGCTGAGCCCGCGTACGAGAAACGCGCAGGTCGAACTCTTCCAAAATGGCGATGTTGACCACCTTGTTGCGACGGACGCAATCGGGATGGGGTTGAACCTTGATGTCGATCACATCGCCTTTGCCGGTACACGCAAATATGACGGTTATCAGTACCGTCAGTTGACGCCTGCAGAGATGGGGCAGATTGCCGGCCGGGCTGGTCGCCATACCCGCGACGGCACTTTTGGTGTTACCGGCCGGGTGGATCCACCGGATGATGAACTGGTGGAACGGATTGAAAGTCACCAGTTTAACGGGCTTAAAGTGCTGCAATGGCGCAACAGCGCGCTGGATTTTTCATCAATTTCCGCCCTGAAACGCACATTGGACAGTGCTCCGCGTGAAGATGGACTTGCACGGGCGCCTATAAGTGATGATGTATCTGCATTGGAACATTTGACGCGACAAGCAGATATTGTTGACATGGCGCGAGGGCGCAGGGAGGTCGAGCTTTTGTGGGACGTTTGTCAGGTCCCAGATTATCGCAAGATCGCTCCTGCCAACCATGGTGACCTGCTTTGTTCGATTTTCAGTCATCTGATTCAGGATGGAAATATTGATGAGGACTGGTTTACGCGGCAATTGGCCTTCGCAGATCGTGTAGATGGTGATATCGACACGCTTGCAAATCGCATCGCTCATGTCCGCACATGGACGTTTGTTGCAAACCGGCAAGATTGGCTTGCCGACCCAGACCATTGGCAAGGGGTCACTCGCGGCATAGAAGACCGGCTGTCGGACGCCTTGCATGACCGCCTGACCCAAAGGTTCGTCGACCGGCGAACCAGTGTATTGATGAGACGCTTGAGAGAGAACGCAATGCTGGAAGCGGAAATTACATCGAGCGGTGATGTGCTCGTTGAAGGACAGCACATCGGGAACCTGCTTGGCTTCCGGTTTGCCCCAGATGCAGGGGCGGATGGTCCGGATGCAAAAACGGTGCGCGCTGCTGCCCAAATAGCTCTGGCAACTGAAATAGAAAGCCGTGCGGATAAGTTATCCCGGTCCGAGAATCCAGACTTCATTCTGACTGCAGACGGCAGCATCCGTTGGCGCGGTGAGGCTGTCGCAAAACTGGTTGCAAGCGACGATGTACTTGCCCCTTCTGCCTTGCTTCTGGCGGATGAAAACCTCTCGGGTCCGGCGCGAGAGAAGGTTCAGGAGCGGATTGACCTCTGGGTGAAAGCCCAAATTGAATTGCTGCTCAAGCCTTTGGTCGATCTGAAGGCAGGGGAAGGTCTTGATGGTTTGGCCCGCGGTGTTGCGTTTCAGATCGTTGAAGGACTTGGCATTCTTGAGCGTCAGGATGCCGCTGAAGACATTCGCCAGCTGGATCAGGACATGCGGGCGTCATTGCGGAAGTATGGTGTGCGCTTTGGGGCCTACACAATCTTTGTGCCGAGCCTCTTGAAGCCAGCGCCAAGTCAGCTTTTGGCTCAACTTTGGGCGTTGAAGAACGATTCCCTGGATATGAACGGCCTTGCCGAGCTGCCGCAGCTCAGTGCTTCGGGCCGAACATCCATTCCGGTAGACACGTCCATTTCGCCGGCCCTTTACAAGGTTGTCGGTTTCCGGGTGTGTGGTGGTCGTGCCGTTCGTGTCGATATTCTGGAGCGATTGGCTGATCTTATTCGTCCATTGATTTCCTGGAAGCCGCTGGACAAAGAGGTGGCTCCGCCGGAAGGTGCGATTGAACAAGGTGGCGGGTTCACTGTCACTGTTGCCATGACGTCTCTGCTTGGGTGCGCGGGTGAAGACTTTGCTGAGGTTTTGACGTCTCTCGGCTATCGCTTTGAGACGAAGGAAGTTCAGCGTCCGGTTGTGAAAAAGGCGAGTGACTCTGCTGAGGCGCCTGCCACGGAGAGCGCTGCAGCGCCTGCGGATGCATCTGGCGAAAAAACTGATGCACCTGCTGAACAGGTGGCTGGCTCCGAGCCAGAGGCAAATGCAGACGGGTCAGCAGATGATGTGGCTCCGTCTGAGGCAGCAGAAGATCCGGCCCCCGAAGCAAGCGTTGCGGCTGATAATGAGGCTCCGGCAGCAGAAGGTGGTGCCAGCGAAACTGAATCTGCTGCTGAGCTTGCTGAAGGGGAAATGGAAACCGTTGAAATCCAGATCTGGCGTCCGGGTCGTTCCGATCGCCGACCGCGTAATCGGGGTCAGGACAATCGTCGTGGCGATAACCGCAAAGGTGCTGGCCGCGGTGACAAGCGCGCCCATGGCGGCAAGGGCGGTCCCGGCGGTAAACCTCACAAGGGTAAGGGTGGCGCTGGTGGTGGACCACGGCGTGACAAGGCGCCTGCCAAAGACAAGCCGATTGATCCGGATTCTCCGTTCGCGGCGCTGATGGCGCTGAAAGAAAACATGAACTCCAAGGACAAGTCCTGATAGCGTCTGAAAAGGTTGAGGCCGGGCCGGTGTCTGCTGGCCTGCGTATCGACAAGTGGCTCTGGTACGCCAGAGTCACCAAATCCCGCTCACCTGCCCAAAAGCTGGCGACCGGCGGTCATGTCCGATTGAACAAGGACAAGATCTCCTCTGCCAGCAAGACGGTTCGTGTCGGGGATGTGTTGACCATCGCACTGGAGCGGCGTGTTCTGGTTTTGAAGGTCAAGCAACTGGGATCGAGGCGCGGACCATTTTCAGAAGCGCAAACCCTATACGAAGATTTGTCTCCACCACCTGCTCCCAAAACAAACGAAATAAACCCCTCGGTTCCGCGCCGAGATCAGGGGGCAGGGCGTCCGACAAAACGGGAAAGACGCCAGCTGGATGCCTTTCGGAAGGCTGATTGAAATAGCTTTTTGCAAAGTGGGCGCAATTGGGTGCGGTTTTTCGCCACCGACCGCCGGGAAGGTTTTTGCAAAGCTTGCGTGGGCTGCCCAAACACGATACCTCAATCGCCCAAATGAAAAGGTTGGCGCACAAGGGGCGTCTTCCAGGTTTCCTTATGACCATTGGTGAGCCGGTCATTCCGCGCTGCCGCTTGTAAACTTGAGGATCGCGATGACATACGTCGTCACCGACAACTGCATCAAATGCAAGTACACTGACTGTGTAGAAGTTTGCCCCGTTGATTGCTTCTACGAGGGTGAGAATATGCTCGTCATCAATCCGGATGAGTGCATTGACTGCGGTGTGTGTGAACCGGAATGCCCCGCTGAGGCCATTTTACCAGATACTGAGCCGGGTCTGGAAAAATGGATTGAGCTCAACGCCGAATACTCGGAAAAGTGGCCGAACATCACCGAGAAAAAGGATGAGTTGCCTGAAGCCAAGGAATTTGACGGCAAAAAAGACAAGCTCGAAAAGTATTTCTCGCCGAACGGTCCGGCGTGACACTGAAGTAAGTCATTGAAAACGCTGCGGGATGTTTGGGTTTTGCAGCGTATTTCGTCAAATTCTGGAGGCCATTAGCATTTCGCATGGCAGCAAAGCGTGTTGCACCATAGCATCACGCTTTAATTTTTGACAAAGCTGTGTTATTGTCATGAGATAGTCGTTCACTGACGACATGTCCCCTGAATGGAGGTCATCAGCACCTATGGCTGATCCAACGGTAGAAAAATACTCCCGGCTGAATCGCCTATGTCACTTTCAGGGTTTTAGAGTGGATTTTAACGGCTGACTACCTACACGCGCCAGATTTCAACAGGCGTTCCGCTTCAGGGATCGCCTGTTTGGTTTGCGCGTTGCAACGATAACCAGGTCCGAACACGATCGGTCCGCACCGGCCGCCCAAGCCGGTTTCTGCGCAGGAGAAGACATTAGAATGGCAAGCACGACTAAAAAGACCGCGCAGCGTCAGGGTTTTAAAACAGGTGAGTACATTGTTTATCCGGCACATGGTGTAGGTCAAATTACTGCCATTGAAGAGCAAAATGTCGCAGGTCACTCCTTGGAACTTCTGGTCATCGTCTTTGAAAAAGACAAAATGACTCTTCGCGTCCCAGTCGCAAAAATCGCTTCTGTTGGAATGCGTAAGCTCGGTGACCCGGATGCCGTGAAGAAGGCTCTGGAGACTGTGCGTGGCCGCCCGCGTGTCAAGCGCACGATGTGGAGCCGCCGTGCTCAGGAATATGAAGCAAAGATCAATTCTGGCGATCTGATCTCCATCTCCGAGGTTGTTCGTGACCTCTATCGGTCTGACAGCCAGCCTGAACAGTCCTATTCCGAGCGTCAGCTCTACGAAGCTGCGCTTGACCGGCTTGCGCGTGAAATTGCGGCCGTCAACAAGTGCTCGGAAACGGAAGCGACCAAGCAGATCGAACAAACGCTTGAAAAGTCGCCAAACCGTCCGAAGGCACCAGCAGAAGCTGATTCAACTGGTTCTGACGGTCAAGAAGAAGCTGCCTGATCAGACAGGTAGATCTCAATTTGAAAAGGGTCCGGTTTGCCGGGCCCTTTTTGCATTTGTGGCTTAAATGGAAAAACATCTTCAATTTGGAGTGGCCTACTCAAATTGATCCAGTCTTCGTGTTCCTACGTAAAGTTGTCGAATATGCAGGAGATTGGCAGATGTCTGCTTCGACGACAGAGCGCCGTGAACTGGTGCGTAAGGCAATGAAAGCGCCCTACCTGACCCGCGAAGAGGAGCATGACCTCGCGGTGAGATGGCGGGACAACCGCGATGAAAAGGCGTTGGAGAAATTGTCTCTCTCCCATACACGCCTCGTCATATCCGTTGCTTCAAAATTCCGGAATTTCGGTTTGCCTCTCGGGGACCTCATCCAAGAAGGCCATGTTGGTCTTCTTGAAGCTGCTGCCCGGTTTGAGCCGGAGCGGGAAGTACGATTTTCGACCTATGCCACCTGGTGGATCAGGGCGTCGATCCAGGACTATATTCTTCGGAACTGGTCGATTGTTCGGGGCGGCACGTCTTCTTCCCAAAAGGCCCTGTTCTTCAATCTTCGGCGCTTACGCGCAAAGCTGTCCGGAAACCAACAGAATTTGACCGACAGCGAACTGCACCAAAAAATTGCGGATGCCATTGGTGTCAAGCCAGCCGATGTTGCGACCATGAATGCACGTCTGTCCGGGCCGGATACCTCGTTGAATGCTCCGGTAACAGATTCCGAAGGGTCAAGCTCGGATCGGCAGGACTTTCTCGTGTCTGACGCTCCGCAGCCCGATGATATTGTATCAGAAAGCATCGACACGGAGCGCCGCCGCAAATGGTTGGCCTCGGCCATGACGGTTTTAACCGACCGGGAGTTGAAAATCGTTCGGGAGAGGCGGTTGACCGAAGAAGGGGCGACACTTGAGTCCCTTGGGCAAAAGCTTGGTATTTCCAAGGAGCGCGTGCGTCAGATCGAAAGTCGCGCAATGGAGAAGCTCAAAACGGCATTGATGGATGCAAACCGATCTGGTTCGCTTGTGCCAGCAGCCGTTTGACGGATACTTCTGCAGAGCTTTGCAATCAAATGACGCGGGTACGGAAAGCTGGCTATCTTGCCAGCTTTTCTATTTTTAGTCGGTTACGATTTTGAGCGCTGTTCCCGGTGGAATGGCCCTGTTCGGATCTAGTCCGTTGAGGACGGAGAAGAACTTCAAACGTCGGGAAGCTTCAACCCCTTGCATGTTCACCGCGACCTTACGCGGGGTGTCGCCGGGTTTAGATGTGACAATCTTAATCCGGAGAGGCTGCAACCGGGCTCTGTCGGTTGGGCTTAGCTGCCTGAAGCTGCGAATGGTTTCTTGAAACTGCTGTTCAAAAGCAGCGTTTGGTGCGCGGCTGGCGAAAATGAACCGATAACCTGTTTTTCCTATCCGAAGAACCGCTATGCGAAACGACCAGCCTTGGGTCGCGGCAGACCCGACAATGCCGGGCAAACCGTTGACTGTTGTCTCCTGGATGCTTTGGGGGAGCAAACCATTGATCCAGCCGGAGGTCATGTAGTCGCGCAAACTTTTGAACTTGCTCAGGTTTGCACCGTCAAAGCGAATGGCTGTACCAGCACTGTTGCTTGCCAGAACGGCTTCTGGCGAGTTTTCAAGAATGTACCCGCTTGGGACCGTGTAGCCGATGCCGAGAGATTTGTGCAGGAACGTACGACCGCGAATAAAGCCCTCTGCTGGATCATCTCCATAGAGCATGCCGTCAAGGGACGTGAGGTACCGTTTGCGGTCCCGTTCACCCACGCCCGGTGTGCCGATCTTTCTTGCAGACTGGGTTGCAATAGCGAGGCGTTCGGGAGTCGAAGGATGCGAGGATAGAAAGTCTGGAGCACTCGAAGAAGCATCTTGAGCACGCTGATAGGCCGCAAAGGTTGCCATGGATTTCAAAAACCGGGCAGCGGCATATGGGTCAAATCCTGCCTTTGCCAACGTTCTGACACCAATCTCGTCAGCTTCCAGTTCCTGAACTTGCGAGAAGCGGGCAAAAGACAATTCGGATGAGGCGATCGCAGCTCTGGCCTGCTCGTCATCTCTCACCACATTGGTCAGGATTTTGTCCGCCAGTTCCCGGGCTTCGGCCCGTTGCTGGCGTTTGATCGCGTGATTGGCTGTGACATGCGCCATTTCATGGGCAAGGACGGCGGCAAGTTCGGACGTATCATTTGCAAGGGCCAGCAGCCCTCGGGTGACATAGAGATACCCGCCGGGCAAGGCAAATGCATTGATGGCTGGCGAGTTCAGGATGGTGATCCGATAACTCTGGGACGGATCTTCAGACGCTTCGACAAGACGGCCGACGACGCTGGCTACAGCGCGTTCGGCGCCAGGGTCTTTGTAAACACCACCATAGGTGGCCACAACACGGGGATGTTCGCGCGCTCCAATGTCGGCAGCAAGGTTTGGACGCAGTGTGCCCGGCGCAACAGTTCCGACATTGGGGCCATTGCCCATTAACTGGCATGCCGTCAACGCACCACAAAGCAAGACAGCAATTCCGATTTTCAATCGGCGTCGAAGCGCGGTTTTATCTCCACTTTTGGCCAGCGCACTCACGGTTTGGCATTCCTTTTGTCCAGCACAACCAATTGGCCCGGGTGGGTCAATTCAAAGTGTGGGCCGTCATCGTTCGAAATATAGCCGCGAACCTCAACCACCCGCCCTTCAAGGTCTGGCCAGTCCAGTCCTTGTTTTTCCAGATATTGGGAAAATATGACGTCGCGTTTGGTTGAAATTGTGGCCGTGACGTCGTGTTTCCACGAACGCCCGAAATTGAGATAACGGGTTCGCGCTGTTTTTCCAAGTGAGAGAAGACGCCCGCGCGCAATTACATATTGCCCAGCCTTTCCAATGAGTACGTCTGGCTGTGCGGATGAGTATATGTGTGTTTCCTTCCAAAGGCCGCGTTTGGCTGAACGCGCGTTGGCTTCGGCCTTATAAAGCAGGTGCGCGCAGTCAGAAGTGGCATGTTTGGGAGCAAAGATTGCCCGCCCTTCTTCCAGCCGTTTTACTTGTTCCAAAACAGGAGATCGTGGGGAGGGGTCTTGCAGTGCCCAGATCGGAATTTCGCCCCAGCGATTGGCTGATGCTGCTGGAAGGGCGTGGACGTTCAAAGAGTGGTCTTCCGATGTTTGCGGATCAAAATGTAGGGCAGGTATCAATATGTCTGTGAGAATATAGGTTTGACCCAGCTGATTTTGATAGCGTTCGCAACACGGGAGGCTGGGCTTTAGCAACTCCGGCGGAGTTTCAATCTGCAAAGTCACACAAGCGCCTATTTCATCTGCCGCAACTGAATGCGTGGTGAAACCGCCCGTCAGCACCTCGCCCCAGATGAGGACACAAGCGAGTTGCCAAATCCTTTTTTCGGGCCGGGTCACACGAAACTCCCATGGTATTCAATCGCTCAGATTACGGCCTTTCACAATACCAATATCGAATAGGAAACAAAGTGTTGAGCTATTCGGTAATCCGTTTTTGCATAAGCACAAGTGGTGAGAGTTGTGGTTTGTGAGTGCCTGACCCGTGAGTGCTCGCGTATTTAATCAGGTGCACGCTTAGGCTCGCCCATCGTACAAAAACATGCTAATTGCACTTCTGAGGCCCCGTAGCTCAGCAGGATAGAGCATCAGATTCCTAACTGCTGGAAGTGACTTTTCCTGAGCATGATGGCGTTTGAATGCGCTGACTAACTGTCTATTTTCATTGTATTATTTTGAGATTGCGCCGTACGTAGCTTCGTAGAGCTTCCAGAAAGCTGCTACGAATTTGCTACGAGGAACCATGACTGCACCTTACGAAGCGCCACGGCGCATCAAATTCACCAATGCCAACATCGCGAAACACCTTACTGCTCCAACGGGAAAAGTGAAACAAACGTCCTTGTACGACACCGAGATTCCGGGCTTCGGCGTCTATCGGAATGCGACTGGGCCTGCTCGCTACTTCGTGCATTTTCGTGTTGGTACTCGCCAACGCAAGAAAATGATTGGTCTCGTCACAGAGATGAGCCTATCGGATGCAAGAGCAGAGGCGGGCGCGTTGAAGGTTGCTGCTCGCCAAGGACGGGACGTCATTCAGGAGCGTAAAGAAGAGCTTCAACGAGGTATCACCCTGAGTGAGGCCTATCTAGCCTTCTTGGATGCGCTCGAACGCAAGGGTGGGTCACCTCGCACGGTGAAGGGTTACAGCCAGAACTGGAGAACGCGTCTCTCAAAACACTCAAGCACTCCTCTTGGTGACATCTCCAAAGCCGACATTCGTGCGTGGCACAAGAAATGGGGTGAGTGTGGTCCAACTGCTGCTAATCAATCATTGCGCTTGTTTCGCGCCATCTACAATCACGCAATCCGCACATCAGACGGCCTGCCGCCAAACCCGTCAAATGCTGTCGATCAGTTTCGCGAACGTGGCGAACGCAAGTGGCTAGAATGGGAAGCGCTGCCCGCGTGGATGGCTGACGTTGAAAGGTTGGAGAACCCGATCCGTCGGGCGTTATGGCCGTTTCTGCTTTACTCAGGTTTACGCCGCAGTGATGCGGCAAGCATTCGCTGGGACGAGGTTGGCGAGACCAGCATTCATCGCCCGAGTCCCAAGGGTGGTCGCCTGAGGGCTTTCGACCTTCCTCTATCTTCGAAGTTGTCTGAAATCCTCGAAGACGCGCGCGAGGCACATACGTTGCTGTTTCCCATGTCGCCCTATGTCTTTCCTGCAAACAGTGCCTATGGCCATGTCGAGACGCTCAAAGAGAAAACGATCCCGCATGTCTCGCCTCATATGCTCAGACGGACCTTTGCCACGGCTTGTGTCGAAGCTGGTCTTGACCCATACACCACGAAGCGTCTCCTCAATCACACTGTCGCGAGGGGCGACGTAACGGCGCTTTATGTGAGGCAGTCGGGCGACTTTCTGGCCAAAGAAATGCAGCGGGTTTCAACCTTTATATCAGACAAGGTGTTGCCCGTTTCTGGCACCCAGCCATCCGATAAACACGGTAACGTCTCGTCCAAGATAATTGTTGGATCCTAGATGAATGCTGCTCGGATAGACAAAAATGAAAGGCAAAGCTTCTGCTTTGGCTGACGCAGGTCTTACGATTCTAAGCTATTGAGGTGAGAACAGCCTCTTGCTATAGAATCTGCAAAAATTAACAAAAATGCAGATTTGTCATGAAACAGCGCCTTGTGTTGGAGACTACAGAACAGCGGAAAGCGGCTCTCGCGGAACGCCTTGATCTGCGAGGTGAAAGCTTTGCCGACTGGATTGAGGGTCAGATTGAGAATGCCGTTGCCCCTCCATTTGCAGGCGAGATTGATGAGCCGGTCACGATTGGCGAACTGCTAGAAGGCCAAGTTGTCGAGAAGCTCACCCACGCTGACTGGGCATTCACATCAGCAAACACGAGATACCTAACCCACGATCTACACCCATATCCTGCAAAATTTCCTCCGCAGATTCCCGGCCAACTCATCGCGGCGCTCTCATTCCCCGGCGATCTGGTGTTTGATCCTTTTGGCGGAAGTGGAACTACCGCTGTTGAAGCCGTCCGTCTTGGAAGACGCACTGTTTCACTGGATGCCAACCCTCTTTCGGCCCTTCTAGGCCGCGCGAAGACGGCTTATCTGGACGCAGATATGGCCGCACAATTGCATTCCTTAGAGGGGGTGGTCGAGAGTCATATCGCTGCGGCCTGCGGTAAAGGATCGGACTGGTCAGAGGGCCTGCTAGCGACGCATTCTAAATACGTCCCACAGATACCGAACTTCGAAAAGTGGTTCTGCGATGCAGCTGGCGGCGAACTTGCGCTATTACGACACCTGATTTCAAAGGTAACTGAGGGCGCAGCCAAAGATGCTGCGCTTGTGGCGCTTTCGCGCATCGTGACTCGCGTATCGAATCAGGATTCAGAGACCCGGTACGTTTCTGTTGCTAAGGAAATTCCGCCCGGCTTCACGCTGCGTGCCTATGTCGAATCACTTCGATTTGTCTCCAAGAAAATGGAATCGGCACGAAGACCGATGCTAGGTGCCTCAGCAGAATTTGTCGAAGGAGATGCTAGAACCGACATCGGTCACACGGTGGCACCTGCGTCTGTCGACTTGATAGTAACTTCGCCCCCTTACCCCAACGCGACTGACTATCATCTTTATCATCGATTCCGGTTGTTCTGGCTCGGCTGGGATCCACGCGAATTGGGTGCGGTAGAAATTGGTTCTCATCTTAAGCACCAGCGCAACGGAACGGATTTTGCTGAATACGAAACCGAGATGGCTAAAGTGCTGACGGACTGCTTTGAAGCTCTTCAACCCGGACGTCATGCAGTCTTCATCGTCGGCGACGCCGTTTTCAAGGGCGAACAGTTTTCCACCTCCGGCGCATTAGCTGACGCGGCCGCAAAGTGCGGATTTGAAGTGCTGGGGACTGTCAACAGGCCAATCCATGCCACGAAGCGTTCGTTCTCAAAAGCTGCAAGGCGCGCACGCAGCGAAGAGCTTTTGATTCTACGCCGACCAAATGCCCCTGTTGCAGTCGCTATCGATGCGCCAGCATACAAGATGTGGCCCTTCGAGCGCACGTTGCGAGCGAAAGAGTTGAGCGCACTTGGCGTTGCAGACCTTAAAGCCCCTAAAGCCGCCAAGACAATTGAGACCGAGTTGGCTCAGCCTGCGCTTTGGAACTTGAGGCGCTCGACTTTTTCGGCCCAGTTCTGTGCGGAGAAAGACCCTCGGCCTCAAACCGTATGGCAGAAGGTCTTGGAGAATGGCGACGCAGACGCCGCCACGCGTAAGGACCCGAAATACGCTACACATGGGCTTCATGCTTACAAAGGGAAGTTCTACCCGCAGCTCGCCAAGAGCCTGTTGAACACGTCCGGCGTCGAATGCGGCGCTAAGGTTCTCGACCCATACTGCGGTAGTGGCACAGTCCCACTCGAGTGTCTTTTGAACGGTTATCAGGCATTCGGTTTCGACATGAATCCACTTGCGGCCAAGATTGCCAAAGCCAAATCGGGCATCTTGCTGCGTGACCAAGAGTTGATCGAACTGTCGGCAGCATCAATCACCGACATGTTGAAAACCGGCGTGGGATCAGATGAGTTAGACCAGTTTCCTGAAAATGTTCACGGCGAACTGCTGAGCTGGTTTCCGAAGCCAGTGCTCAGCAAGCTCAATGCCATTCTTGCCCGGATTCGCCTGCTAGGCGATGAAACACTGGTCGACTATTTTGAAGTTGTGCTGAGCAGCATCATTCGCGAAGTCTCTCAGCAAGAACCGAGCGACCTGAGAATTCGGCGGCGGAAAGAACCGCTTACCGACGCGCCTGTTTTTGAGTTGTTTTCCGAACGCTTGGCTGCGCAGATGCTTAGACTACAGAAATATCGCTCGGTTCAAGCCCGACAGCCCGGAAGGCGCTATCTCCCAAGAATTGAAGAAGGCGACTCACGCAACAGCGAATGCTTCCTAAAGGCTTGCGTTGGGAGTGCTTCGATAGATTGCGTCGTGACTAGCCCACCCTACGCGACCGCTCTGCCTTATATCGACACCGACCGGCTTTCTATTCTGGCGCTTATGGGAACCCCATCCAACGAGCGTGCGGTCGTCGAAGGTAGCCTAACCGGATCACGCGAAATCAAGAGGAAAGAACGCGAGGAACTTGAAGAGCAATTGAACGACGGCAGCGTGAACTTACCCCATCCAATCGTGAGAACACTAAAAGGCATTCTGGACGGCAACCGAGGCAGCGATGCCGGCTTCCGCCGCCAAAACATGCCAGCACTATTATCGCGATACTTTACCGACATTCAGAAGACGCTCGCTCAGGTGCACCGCGTTATGAAGCCGGGAGCCAAGGCCTTCTACGTAGTTGGCGACAGCAGAACCAAAGTTGGCGACAATTGGTTCGCAATTCCAACATGTCAGCACACCCGTGAGATTGCAGCTGACGTTGGCTTCAAGGTCCATCCTTCTATTTCAATTGACGTGACGACCGAGAGGATGCTGCATTTGAAGAATGCTATAACCGAAAACGATATACTGGTGTTTGAGAGAGCCTAGAACCAGCCGAACTTGCGAGGTACTTGCCCACCACCAGGCATCTGTTGATTGCAGGCAGCGACCCAAGCTGGGTAATCAGGACTTTGTGGCGTATGGACCTCCATCTCGTAATCCACTCCCGCTATCTGACTGGGTGTAATGACCATCACTGAGTAATCCGGCACAACCCCGACAAGCGGGGATGCAGTCACTCGAATTTCCGAATTCGGTTCGTAAAAGACGGTGTTCAGGTCGTAAGCAGGCAGATTGAGAAGCAAAGCACGGCCTGTGCCGTAGACCTGAATGTTTACGACTGGATCGGGCAACCTTTGGGGATACGGTGTCCCGCCCGCAGTCTTTGGTGTGGTCATTCCGGTAAAGGGAAATCCAAAGAACGCTGGATTTTGGTTCACCGCCAACTTGCTTAGGAAGATTTCCCCGTTGTGGTGTGGCTTGATCTGGATCGCCAATCCCCCAGCTGACGCGGTCGATGGAGTATTTGCCACAGGCGCTGGCTGAGCTACGTGGGTTGGTGCTGGCGTTGTGCCCTTAGGTAGCGGAGACGGCGGCTTGAGTTTCAGACCTGCCTTTGGCTTCGAGGATTTATTGGTTTTCGTCGCCTTCTTCCGGCTATTGCGGAGAGCCGATTCATCCAGCACATCGCCTGCTGCCACGAGCTGATCGAGAAGCGCTTGATCCAAGGGGCGCGTTGCAACACATTGAGCGGGGAGCAATTGGTCCCACATATCATCCAAGTCGGTCTTCACCGCATTATCAGCTGGAAGTGCCGCATCGACGACGACCGCAGCTTCAAAATTTGTCTCTGTGCCGCCGACCGTCATATTGTTTGAGCCGAGAAAAGCCCGGACCTTATTGGCCCCTGAAAAGATGTAGGCTTTCGGATGGAAAGTGATCCCGCGCTCTTGGGTAATGTAGACCTCGTCGCAAAGGGCGAGAGCAAGGTCTAACGCCTCTTTGCTGGTGCCTTGCTGATCAATCCCAAAAATCGCTCTGAAGGATTTCCCGTCGGCCTTCCATTTCTCAAGTTGGACCTTGAGGCGGTGCAGAGGGCCAGCCTTTGCGTATGCGACGATCAGCCGGAAATCATTGAATTCTGCAGATTCCAGATCATTCTTCAGCTCGCCGAGCAAACGGCGATTACCTACAGCGGCATCGAACGGCTTCAAAATTTCAATGGTTGGCATAGTTTAGCTTCGACGATTCCGCGCCGAGTGTATCTGTTTCAAGTCATAAGTGTGGGGGGACCTGTCAAAGTGCACAGACGGAATGCACGGTGAAATGATGGTAAGGTGTTGAGAGAACGAAGAAATCGGGGGTTTTCGTGTGGTGCGCAGTTTTGCACGACTTGAAGGAAAAACCGGCCAAATATTCCCTATATTCTGCACATCTGCAGCTGAAAAGCGGTCATTGTTGCGCGGCTTTCCCGGTGGAACGGGCTATTGATGCCGAGAACTGTAGAGGAAAACGGTCAGCGGGCGAAGTGGTGGCCGCACCAAACAACCTTACCAATGATATTCAGGTCGTTAAGCTGTTCTTTTTGTAGGACTTCAGGCGGGTATAGTGGGTTGTCGCTCCGAATTTCCAGATCGCCATTCGCAAGTGTTCTAAACCGTTTCACCTTTGCCAGATCATCGAAAACAAAGGCGAAAATGCCGTCTTCCAGGCGTTTTTTGGACTGATCAACCATTACTATGTCGTCATCGTTGATAAGCGGCTCCATGCTGTCGCCATTGACCATCAGGATAACCAGATCGCGTGGTTTTGACTTGTGCAGACGTTTTGCCAGAAACTCCCGTGTAAACGGAATATGGTCCAAGGGCCGTTCCTTGTCGGCATTCCAGGTACCTCCACCTGCCGACAAATGCGCGTCATAGCGCGGTATCCCAATAAAATCAGCGGCATGTACTTCTGACGCTTGCCTCGGATGCTTTGGACCTTGGCCAGTAGCGAGCCATTCCAAGGATACATTGCAGGCTCTCGCTATCTGTGTCGCTTTGTCGAGGCTAGGGATAGACCCATCCAGATATTTTCTAACGGTACTACCGGGTAACTCACACTTTGAGGCGAAAGCCAGCACGCTAGATGTTCCTATTAGCGCTTTTAGGCGATCTGGAAACTCTTCTAGGTTCGTATTTGTTAAGTTGGAAGACGTTTCCATGTTCACACCAATCAAAAAAGCCGTTTGTATTCAGTGTTATACACTGTGCTTGCCTAAAAAGGCGTACCTCCAAACATGGAAGCAGAGTAATTCGCGCCATAAGGCTTGACAGTAAGCCTAATAGCGCGCATATTACGCATATCAGCGACCCGCCAAAGCGGGCCACTGATCTACACAGAAGTTCAAATAAAAGCGGGCTGCGCCAACAGACCGCTTCTACCTTGAGAGGTTGATATGCCCAGACGGACTGTCCAGGAGTGGGATGTCCCCGCCATCAAAGCCGAGATATCCCGCCGTGGATTTAATCAGGCCCAACTCGCCTTGCACCTCGGGTTTACCCCAAGCCGCTTTCGGCATGTGTGGAACCGGACAGACCGGCCAGTTGAACAGAAGCTCTGTGACTGGATCAATGAAGAGATCAAGGTCTCAATCAAAGAACTCTGGCCAGATCGATATCCCATTTCAACCACTCGCGGTTACGATAGCAAAAGAAACGGGCCGCCGAGAAGTCAAAAGTGCCTTGAACGCTCTGACGCTGAACGTGCTGCCTGATGGCGCGCGCGTCAGATCGCGCACATTTGCCTGATGCCGCTGCGATATGCAGTGGCAGGGGTGTGCAAAATAAAAGCGGTGGACTTTCACCACGCCTAGCCGGTGCCTTGCGTCTGGCTGGCGAAGCTGCTGCCCTGATCCTCTTTCTCAGCGCTTTCTTTCTCTGGTCGTTTGCAGCGACCGAGACCGTTCTTTTGTGGAGATTGACCCAATGAATACAGCCTTGGCCTTTGAGCCTGCAGGCGGAGTGGCTGCCCCGCTGTCACAGCCGGAACAGTTCCGTCTGGTAAAGACCAGCAAGCAAGGTGTCCGTTATTACTTCATGGGCAAAAGAGACCCTGTTGAGGCTCAAAGTGGAGACTGTGTTTTGGTCGCTCAGACCAGACCGTTTGCCGGTGACGCTTGCGTATTCTTGAATGAAGCCGAAGCTCGCACTGCGATGCGGGCTTTAAATTCCAGCCGGATCAGCGATGCGTTTTGGGAGATGGAGCCGGTTCATGACTGACATCCTTCCCAATGACATCGACATGGCCCTGTCTTTTGTCGAGAGCGAAGTCGAAGCTCTGCGGGAACTTGGCTTTGATGACTATGACGCGGCGAATGCGATCAATGAGTTTCGCCGGATTGAAGTTCTGCTGATGAAGCTTCGGCGGCTGACCGCAGATACCCCAGATTTGGCGGACCGTGCGGTCAGAGCCGGACGGCCTTACGTCGAGGCTCAACCAAGCGACCTGTCCCTACCGTAATTTACAGAACCAGCCCCGCGCTTTCCTGCTGCGTGGGGTGACAGGTCGCGGGGCTGTGCGGGGGCAGCCCTGCGACCGAGCTAACCAGACCAATCCCTATTCCAGTCAACCTGCCGGAACAGTTCCGGCGGAAAGGAGAACTTATGTCTGAATTGAACAAGGCCTTTGCCCTTATCAGCAAACAAATCGATGCAGCCAAAACCTTTGAAGATGATGAAGCTGTCCGGGAATGGCGCGGTGTAATTGATCTGTTGGGGGAGTTGCAGCTCCACCGCGACGTTGCAGCGGGCAAGCGCCGCCCTGTCATCCCGTCAGATGATGCTTCTCCGCGCAATTGGGACATTCTGGATTTCGAGAGCGCCAGACGTTGCATCAAGGAACTGATTGAGCTGACCAGTGGTGAGGGCGCGGACTGGATCGAAAGCAAGTTGGAAGATCTGGTCAATATCGAAAACTGCCTCGCCTATCTGGAGGATCTGGCTGCCCTGATTGTTTCAATGGAAAGTCAGGCAAGCCTCACGGCCTTCGGCGTTCATGCCATGTCAAAGAGGCTTTACGAGAAGGTGGATACCAGGCTCGATCAGCTCTCAAAACAGATAGCAGACCAACGTGAACTCGGGAGACTGGAAGCCTGAGATGGCCAAGGCGCGGCGCGACACACTCACGGGCGACCTGTTGAGCTGGGAACCTCCCAAGGTGGAGGCCCGGTATGAGGAGACCCGCGTTCGCGCCGCAACCCTTCGCGGCAAGGTTTGCCGCGTTGTTACTGAGGCCATGGACAAGGACGGGCGCAGCCGGGACGAGATCGCAGGGGAACTGTCTGCCTATCTCCGCGAACCGATCAGCGCCGATACGACCTACCAGTGGACCTCGGAGGCCAATGAGAACCGCAACATACCGGGCTATGCGCTGATTGGTTTGGCCGAAATTCTGAACGCGCCGGAGATCCTGAACGAGCTTCTGGCAAATAGTGGATTTGTCGTTGTTGACCGCAAGTACATCCCCCTGATCGAGCGGGAGATTGCGATTGAGCAACGTGAGCGAATGGACCGGTTCATAGCTGCCAGCGATGCCGAATGGAAAACGCGCAAATGAAGCCGGGACCAAAGCAGGAAGATCAAGCGATGAATGCCATGGGAACACAGCCAAAACCGGACACGAGTGTTGCCTTTGTCTCAAAGGCCAGGGCATTGCAGGAGTGGTATTCGGCAGCGGAATTGGCGGCGTTGGAACTGCCAGAGCTGCCCGGAACCACTCGCGGTGTTCATGATTATTCGCAGAGATCATTTTAGCAGTCTACCCCCCACGCCCGTAAACGTCAGGGGCGCGGCGGTGGTTGGGAGTATCACATCGACCTCCTGCCGGAAGCTGCCCGCAAGGAGCTGATCAGCCGCGCGAAACTGCAGGAGTTGTCTGCACAATCCGCCCTTGTGCAGAAACAGGCGGAAAAACCGTTAGCAACCGATGGCGAAAAGACAACCCCTAACGCTCGTCAATCCGCCATGATGCAGGCACGGCTCGCCATTTTGAGCGAAATCGAACGACGCGTCATCGTTCATGAGCTTTCCCGCCGTCAGGCCTGCCTTCAGCTGATCTCTGATCTGAGCCTTTACGGCAAAGGGCTTGCCACGAGCGATGCAGGGCACATGCATGAGGCGGATTACTCGGCTCTGGCCCAGATGGCCGCAACCGCCGTTGACCGGCCCAAAATGGGAATGTCGCTGCGAACCCTCTATAACTGGTTTGAGGCCCGAGAGCAGCGCGGGGCGCAGAACCTTGCCCCGAAACTGAAAAAGAAGAAAACACCGGTCAACGAACTGCCCTGGTTCGCCGGTTTTCTGAAGTTCTATGCCCGTCCTTCCAAACCAACCATTACGGATGCGCTGGAGAATTACCGGGCGAGCCTGTCCAATCCGGATGACGCGCCAAACTACAAGCAGGTTCGCACAGCAATAGCCAAGCTTGGGGCTGTCGAGCGGCACAAAGGCCGGGAGGGTGCCTTGACCCTCAAGGCCCGCCTTGCCTATGTCAGCCGTTGCACGGACGATCTTATGCCGGGATCCGTTTACACGGCGGACGGCAAGACGTTCGAGGCGGAAATCGCACATTTGTTGACCGGGCATCCCTTCCGCCCGGAACTGACCCCGGTTCTGGATGTTGCGACCCGCAAATGTGTCGGGTTTTCAGTTTCCCTGAAGGAAAACTGCATCGCCGTTGCCGACGCTCTTCGGGTTGCTGCCTGCGAGAGCGGTATTCCGGCGATTTTCTATGTCGATAACGGGCCGGGTTACAAGAACAAGACCCATGATGCCGATGTAACTGGCATGATGGGGCGGCTTGGCATCACGAAGATGCACTCAATTGCCTATAACTCTCAGGCGCGGGGCATCATCGAACGGTTCCACCGGAGCGTCTGGACGCCACTTGCCAAGTCGCTGCCGACCTATATCGGTGAAGACATGGATCGCGAAGCCCGCAAGCGGTCCTATCAGAAAACGCGCAAGGAAATTGCCGAGTTCGGCTCCAGTTCATCCCTGATGGAATGGGATGATTTCGTGCATCTCTGCAAAGAGGCTGTCGAGCGCTACAACAACCAGCCGCATTCCGGTTTGCCGAAGTTTCGGGATCCCGAGAGCGGGCGCAAGCGTCATATGTCGCCCAACGAATGCTGGCAAAGCCATGTTGCGCAAGGCTTTGAACCTGTCACGGTGACGCCAGATGAAGCCGATGAACTATTCCGCCCGCATGTAATCCGTACGGTCCAGCGTTGTCTGATCAACTGGAACACCAACACCTACTTCCATATGGGGCTGGAGCAATACAACGGCATCAAGGTCGCGGTCGGTGTTGATGTCAAGGACGGCTCACGGGTCTGGGTCCGCGAGATCGACAAGTTCGACGGCAATGAACTGCCGGGCCGGTTGATCTGTGTTGCCGAATTTGCCGGTAACGAAACCCGTTATGTTCCGAAATCTTATGAAGATGCCGCCATTGAAAACCGCGCCAAGGCTCAGCTGCGCCTGATCGGCAAGAAGGTCGAGCGGGTTGAAGACCAGCTTCGGGGCAGCCGGTTGCTGGAAGCCACCAGCGAGCCGGTCATCGATGTTCTGGCCAAGCCGGTTATCGAGCCGGAGGTCCTTGAGCTTGAAGCCACCCCGGTCGCCGTACCGCAAAAGCCAAAACGGCGGGTGTTCGGGACAGATGTCGAGCTGGCTGCCTTTGCTCTGGAGCAGCCTGACCAACTTACCGAGAACCAGAAGAAGATCCTGCGAGGGTGTTTGGCCCGCAAGACGGATCTGGATCTCTTCCGCTTGTCAAACATCGACGTGGACGCGCTGAGAGACACTCTTCGTTCGGACATTAGCACCCACAAGAACCAGTAGAAGGAATTTTTGCAGATGCGGAATGTTTTTGTCGAGACCAGCAACGTCACGCGGTTCTTGTCCGCACTGACGGCCTTACAACAGCGGGGAGCCGAAGAAGCCTGCCTTGTTGTTGTCGATGGTCTTCCAGGGTTGGGCAAGACCACGACCTTGAAGAACTGGGTCTCGCAGACGGGTAGCGTTTATCTGCGGGCAAAGAAGGAATGGACGCCAAGCTGGTTCATGAACGAGTTGCTTGGGGTGTTGAAGGTCCATCCCCCTCATGCGTTTCAAAAGAAATATGCCAAGGCGCTGGAGGAACTCGGTCAGCGTCAGCTTTCTGCCCAATATGACCGGCGCACATTTGGTTTGGTTATTGATGAGGCAGACCATGTGTCATCAAAGTCGGCCATTCTTGAGACCATTCGGGACATTTCCGACATTATCGAACTGCCCACCATTCTGGTCGGCATGGGGCGGGTGAATGATAATCTCAACCGGTTTCCGCAGGTTGCCAGCCGCGTCTCGCAAAAGGTTCGTTTTGACAAGGCGACCCTTGATGATGTGAAGGCCCTTGTGGGGGCTCGCTGCGAGGTGCCGGTTGCCGATGATCTTCTGAACTTTGTCCTGAAGGCCTCGGACGGCTTTAACCGGGAGATCCTTGAAGCCATCGCCAATATCGAGCGCTTTGGTCTACGCAACGAACCGGAAGACGGGGGACTGACCTGCCATGACATGGCTGGGCAAGTTCTTCTTAAAAGCCGTGTCTCCGGCAATCCCATCCATGTTCCGGAGATGGTGTGATGCAGCCCGGAACAGTTCCAACCACCTTGTTGAACGCGCTTGCCGATGGCTCTTGCCGGACGATGGATGAGCTGGACGGCTGCGTTGATCTGACACGCCGCCAAATCTCCGATGGGGCCGGTAGCCTCATTATGCGCGGACTTCTGGAAAGGGTTGAAGTCGGATGTTACCGGTTGACGCCGAATGGTCAGCAAGCAGCTATGGAAGGCCGGATTATCAGTTCAGGCCCATATCGCCCGGATCGGGGCAGGTGCCGGGCTGCCCAGCCAAATACACTGCGCCAGCGCGCATGGAATGCCATGCGAATGAGCGGAGCCTTCACCATTGGTGACCTTGTGATGGCCGCAGCCTGCGGGGTGGAGAAGGATCCGGAAGGCAACCTGCGCCGATACCTGAAGGCACTCGTCAATGCAGGATACCTCGTTGAACTTCCTGTTCGTGCCGCCAGCAGCAAGCTGACATCCAACGGGTTCAAACGGTTTCGGCTGGTCCGGGACACCGGTCCTGTTGCCCCTGTGTGGAGGCACCGGAGTAAGGGCTTGTTCGACCACAATTTGGGAGATAGCGGGGAGATTGTTCTGTGTCCGTGAATATTCATCAGATGTTGGTCGAGCAGGTCAACGTGCTCGGTACAAAGCAGGCGGTTGCCGACAAAATGGGCGTGAGCCGGGCTGCGGTCAGCCTCTACCTTTCCGGGCGGTACGGGACAATTGGCGGGCGAAATGATCACTTTGAAGCCAAGGCGCTGGCGGCGTTTTCTGATCGTGTGAATTGTCCCCATCTGGGCTTTGACATCGAAAAGGAAGCTTGTGCTGAACACGCAAGTGCGGCCCAGCCCATGTCGGATGCAGGAGCCTTGAGGCTCTGGATTGCCTGCCGGGCCTGCCCGTTAAACCCTCATGCAAAATCAAAGGGAGAAGCGTCATGACCCGCGTTGAAATCGGGCCACGGGAAGTCAGCGGCATGGTGCAGACCCTTCATGACCGCTTTGCCGAGATGGCGGAGCAGCCCTGCACAGAGAACGATGTCGAGCTGTTCCTGAAACAGTTGCGCGGCCTGAAGTCCTTCGTGGAGACGCTGGAGGATATTTCCGAAACCCGCCGCCAGCACCTTGAGAACCTCAAACCACGTCTGGTCGATGTGCCGAAGCTGACAGTCGAGGCATTGTGCGACCCCAAGGTCTACCAGTTTCCGGTAGTCGCTGCTTCGCCACCCCTAGAGACCAAGAACAAAGAGTGAATCGAGATGATTTGCACACTCACATATCAGCAGGCGGCACTTGCTATCGGCTATCGGGCACTTGGTGAAAGCCCGACCTATATTGCCGCTCAGCTTAAGAGAGACGAGGCGGAGATCCGCAAGCTGCTCAACGGTGTTGCTGCCAGCTTTGAGCCGATGCTTTTTGCCGAGGATCTTCTTTATTGCAAGGAACCACGCCTGCCGATTGCGCGGCCCCGGATATCGGCCAAGCCGAAACCGGCAGCAGCGTCTCCTCCAGCACCACAGCGCAGGCCAACCCGTGCGGAACTGTTCCGTAAGTGGAAGCCGGTGCCGGTTGTATCTTTGTCACGTCCTCAAGCCGATGTGACAGCCGAGTTGATGGGCGATCCACCGCCTGGTCGATCCGCCGCCAGCCGATCCGCCCATGACCAATCCATCCCATACTATTGAAGGACAATTCAGATGACACAAGAATTTACAATACCGGAAGGCATGAAACTCAATGCAAGTGGCAGCTACGTGCCGATCAGCAACATCAAGGCCAAGGATCTTCTTCAGGACGAAATGGTTCAGGAGCTGCATGATGAAATGCAGCAGGTTCTCAAGGTAATCGAGCAGTTCCATGCAAAGTGTGAGAGCAGGCTTGATGGCATGCGGGAACTTTTGGACCAGGAACATGGTGTGCGGGTCGGTGGACCGGGCGGAAACGTGTCGTTTCGGACTTTTGATGGTGAATTATCGGTTGGCATCCGCGTCAATGAACGGCAGGAGTTCGGACCTGAACTGGAGCAGGCCAAGAAGCTGATTGATGAATGCCTGCTGAAGTGGGCAGATGGTTCCAATCCTCACCTTGTAACGGTCGTCAATCAGGTTTTTGCGGTCAACAAGGCCGGAAAGCTGGATATGGACCGGATCCGGGGTCTGAAAAACTACGAGATCGAAGACGAAACATGGCAGCGCGCCATGGCTGCCATTGAGGATGCTGTTCGATCAGTCGGCTCCAAGCGCAACATCCGCTTTATGCGCCGGGATCCGGTTTCCAAAAAGCCGGTCGGCATCTCCCTTGATTTTTCCAGAATGTAGGGAGGTTAGTCAATGACCGCAAAGTCCGCTCGCCATTCCCAAATCGCCCGGATCCACATCGCCAAGAAGGCGCTTGGGCTGGATGACGACAGCTATTCTGCCATTCTTGCTCGTGTCACGGGCAAAGCGTCATCGGGTGACATGACCGAGCGCGAGCGGCTGGCCGTCATTGAGGAGATGAAGCGTCTGGGCTGGAAGGAACCAGTCAATCAAGGCCGGTTCCGCCAGTCTTCCAACAAACCCTATGTGCGCAAGATGTTTGCCATCGCAAAGTCGCTGGAGACATCCGGCTATTGGCGGCAGCCCTACAAACAGGCGCTTCGATCCCTCGTGAAGAAATTGACGGACCGGGACGATCCGGAGTGGCTTTCCTATCAGGAGGCCGCACCTGTAATCGAAGCCTTGAAGCAGATGGAACGGAGGGCCGCGCAATGACCAAGGCTCCTGTTGCCGTCACCGATCATGCCGTTGTCCGGTTTCTGGAACGTGTCATGGGCATGGACCTGTCGCCGGTGCGCGAGCTGATCCGCCATGAAGCGGAAATTGGTGTGCGCTACAGCGCAAGCGGCGTTCGGCTTCAGGGGATCCGCTACATCTTGCAGGACGGGTCTGTCGTCACCGTTGTCTGCCGCAAACCCAAATCCCAGGAAGAGCTGGACAGGAGGATGGAAGATGTCCGGTAGTTCCCTGTTCCATACGGAAGACATGGCCGACATTGCCGCGATCTGCGGTGATGATGTTGCCCTTGAGCTTCTGGAAAAGCTGCCCGGTGTTGAGGTGAAGATCCCGACACAATGGACAGAAGACAACCCCTTGTCGCGCCTATCGCGCGAAACCGCTGAAACGCTGATTGCGACGTTTCCGGGCGACAAGTTCTACATCCCGACCAAGAAGGGCCGCGCCAGCATTGCCACCGCCAAGCGCATGAAGAAGGAAGGCTTCAAGAACTGCGATATCGCCTTCGAACTCCATGTGTCGGAACGCTATGTCCGCGATCTGGTTCGTGAAGGTCGTGGTGGGCGTAGAGCGCGGGCACGTGTGGTCGATGACCGGCAGATTGATCTGGAAGATTTACTGAACAGGAGCGAAGGCTAATGACTGCCCAACCCCACCGAAAGCCGATCACCGGCCCGTTCATCCTGACGGTCAGTGGCAATTACTTTGACTATGACAATCCGGATCAGTCTGATTTCGGCATTCGTGATATTGCACACGCCTTGTCAAATATCTGCCGGTTCGGCGGTCACTCTCTACGGTTTTACTCCGTTGCCGAGCATTCGGTTCATGTGTCGCGTCTGGTTCCCAAAGAGGATCAGCTTGCCGCTCTTTTGCATGATGCGCCAGAAGCCTTTATCGGCGATATGCCCAAGCCGCTCAAGGAAACCTTGAGCGATTACCAGCGTCTGGAAGAGCGGATTGAAAAGGCCGTCATGGCGCGGTTCGGCATCCCGCTCCCCTTGCCGCAATCGGTCAAGCGGGCTGATGTTCAAATGCTGCGCACCGAGCAGCTTCACATCATGAATAACAATGACGACTGGCATTTCACCTATGGCGAGGAACCTGTCGATCTCGCTGACCTTGGTATCACCGGGCTGGGATTGTCTCCAGATGAGGCCGCGAACCTGTTCATCTGCCGTTACGCGGAGCTGCGTCTGGAGGCAAACGAATACCAGGAGCATTCTGAATGAACCAGTCGATCATCAAGCGTATTCGGGCTCTTCTGGCAAAAGCCTCCAGCACGTCGAGTATTCATGAGGCAGAGGCTTGTTCGGCCAAGGCTCATGAGCTGCTTGCCAAACACAATCTGGCGCTTGCCGATATGGCAGAGGAAGAGGCACCTGACCGGATGGTTTGGGAGACGCCGACCGGTATGCCGGATGCATGGGTTCGGTCTGTATGGTCAGCTGTAGCTGTCGCGTATTTCTGCAAACCGCTTCAGCGCACTGTTGGCAGCAAGAAGACCATCGAGCTGGTCGGCGCACCACACAATGTCGCGGTCAGCATCGAGATGAGCAAGTACCTTGTGACGACAGTCCGCAAGCTTGCGAGAAACTTCTCCAGCAATAGTCGCAGGCAGCGTCAATTTTGCAATGGAGCTGCCGCCAAACTCAGTGTGCGTCTCCATGACATTGCACAGGCCAAGCGCGCTCCGGCAGACGGAGCCAGGACAACATTGCCAGCGGTCTATGACACCGAGAAACGGCTCAATGAAGAACATGTCGCACGGCTGTATGGTGAGCTGACGAGTTCCAGAGCATGGATACCGCGCACAACCTATGCATTCACGGCTGGCGCAATCGCTGCCGGTGAAATCGGCCTAAATGAGCAGGTTTCGAAGCCCGAAGCTGCCTTGCAGCTGACATGAACTGATAACGGCAGAAAGGAAACCACCTTGACCGTACTCAAAAAAGACCCGTCTTGGGCCTGCAGTTATCTTCACAATGGCGGAAGATACAGCGTCACCATCTGCCACAATGATCCTGACCAGCTTTTTGCGCAAATGAGCGCCGTTCTGGACGAGTTTTCGATAGACGGCTGGGCTGCTGGATATGTCACATCCGCTGCTGACCTCGAACAGGGGGTGGAGGAAGCTCAAGCCGAACCAGTTCCTGAAGCATATCGGGAATGGGTTGAGCGCCACCGTCGGAAAGTCAATTGAGGCCGGGTTATGACAGTCGAACCAGACTTGCCATTCATGGCATATGCCCCCGAGCCTGAGCTGATCCCTTATGACGATGATGTCAATTGGACTGGCCTGTTTGATCGGTACGGGCGCAAAATCACACGGCAGCCGGAACCGGTCGGGTTTGTCCCAGCTGGATTCAGGGCGAAAGGAACAAACGCATGACCTTGCCACCTGAACGACTTGGCGACAAAGGCCAGCGCTACGAGGTTCACTGCGTTGGATATCCAGAACGGGCTGACAACATCATCGGCTGGACCGGAACCCGCGAAGGGGCGATTGAGCTGGGTCTTTCGACCCTGAAAGCGCCAAGCGCCTCGATTGTCTACACGCTGGATAGGGAGACCGACGCGATCTTGGATAGAAACATGCGTGGGTAGAGGAACTCAAATGCAAGAAACCGTTTCGATGAATGCCTATCGCTCTGTTCGGGATGAGCGTGACGAGCTTGAATGCAGGGTCCAAGAACTTGAAGCTATTCTGAAAGCCAATTTTTCATTTCCGACGGATTGGAAATTAGGTAGCCTTCAGGCTGATTTGTTGAGGCATTTGATAAGCTGCAATGTGGCCTCTTTTGATAGTATCTCCAGCATTGTTTGCTCGGCTGCAGATGACGTTCCTTGCGAGCGCGCAATCCGCAGTTTGATCGGATTGTTGCGGAAAAGACTGGCACCACTTGGAATACGCATTAAGAACAATCGTGGCGTGGGATGGTGGCTTTCTGATGCCGATAAAGCGAAAATTCGCTCGCTGTCCTCCAAATAGCGGTCGGTACTGAAGAGAACGCAGATCCATCTGATTGGATCTACGGCCGTCAGACATCTGCACCGGAACAGTTCCGGCGCATTTTCCGAGTAAATTCAGCATCCTCGCCTCAACATTTTAATTTGTTGAGGCGTTTTCATGTCGATTGTCCAAACCTTGCGCCAAGGCGGCGGTGAGACCCTTGATATCCAGCCAGCGATTGATGCAGCTGCGCTCAGGATCAGTTGTAGTGCGCTGGTTCTTGGGGCGATAATTCAGGTGGAAAGCGGCGGCAAGGCATATGACAGTCAGGGCCGCCTGATCATCCTTCCCGAACGGCATATCTTCTATCGCAAGCTCCCGAAGGGTCTGCGCGGTCAGGCCATGCGCATGGGGCTGGCCGTCAAGCGCTGGTCTCGTGCGAACTATCGCGGTCTCGGCAAGGCTGGCTCTGATGCCCGCTGGGAGCTGATGGAGGACTTCGCCAAGGTCAATGAGGAGGCTGCGCTGCAATCTGCCAGCTATGGCGGCCCGCAGATCATGGGGTTCAACTACAAGGTCTGCGGGTATGCCAGCGTTACGGATTTCGTGCTGGCCTTTGCTGAAAACAATCTTAACCAGATCGACGCCTTCATCCGGTTTCTGGAACGCTCCGGCCTGTCTCAGGATTTGAGAGAGGCAGATTTCGAGGCGATTGCCCGCCGCTACAATGGTCCGGGTCAGGTCAAACACTATGCGGCATTGATGCGCCGTGCCTATGCCAAACTGGGCGGAGATCAGTCCGACACCCACAAGGATGTCAACCTGCTCAAGCTCGGTTCGGAAGGGTATCGGGTCGAAGCACTGCAAAAGCGGCTTGCCAGCCTTGGCTATACACTGCGCCCCGATGGTGACTTTGGCCCGGCGACCAAACGGGCCGTTGTCGGATTTCAGGTGGATCACGGTTTGACGCCCGATGGTGTTGTCGGACCCAAAACCCAAGAGGCGTTGGAAGCCGCCGTGCCGGTCAACCAGCAGCCGGGATCCAGCCGCGAGGGTTTGACTGTGAAGGATCTGCGCAAGAGCGGGTCGCAGACCGTTAAAAACGCGGACCGTCTAACGCAGATTGGCGCGGCTGTTATCGGAACCAGCGCTGCTGCAACCGGCCTTGAAGAAACCGGCAACGGGGTTTTGGGCGGGCTTGGCGAAGTGACCAACACCCTGCAGGCGATCCGTGCCCAGGTCGAACCACTCCTTGAACTGATTTCCCAGAACCGCTGGATGGCGTTTGCCGCAATTGGTCTGGCTGTTGTGATCATCGCCAATCGGATCAAAGCGCGCCGTCTTGAAGATGCGCGGAACTGGAGGCATCTGGGATGAGCATTCTGGTGAGCCTTGGTGCCCGATTGCTCGGGTTTTTGGGAGGCAGTGCAGCTGATAGGTTTCTGTCTCATCTGGAGCGGCGGGCAGAACTTCAAAATGGGCGCGAACGTCTGAAGACGGAAGTGACGCTGGAGACTATCCGCGCTGAGCTTGCTGCCCGCCAAGCTGCCCGTGACATTGTTCTTGCCGAACAGGGATGGTGGGTCACGGCTTTGATCCGTCCCGCCTTTGCATGGCCGATTGTCATTTGGTCCGGAGCTGTTGTTGCTGACAGCCTGTTTCAGTTTTCGTGGAATGTGGCAGCGCTGCCGTCTCCCTTGTCTGAATGGGCGGGATGGATTGTAGGTGCCTATTTTCTGACCCGTCCGTTTGAAAAGGCTGCGCGCGGGTTTGTAACCAAGGGACAAAAGACCAATGGATGAGGGTCTGAGCTGGGATGCCTTGAAGGGGCTTGCTGTTGCTTTTGCGTTTTTGGTGTCTGTTGGCACCATTGCCATGGGCTACGGCAAATTGCGCTCGCGTGTCGAGGCCAATGAACGCCGGGCGGAGATTGCCGAACGACGGGCCGAGCGGGCGTGTGAGAAAGTCGATGTGGAAGCTGCCAAGCTTGCTGCCTTCCGTGAGCAGGCCGTTCGCGAATTCGTCTCCATAGAAACCCTTGGAGCATTGGAACAGCGGATCATCAGCGCCGTTGACCGCCTTGCTGACCGGCTGGATCGTCTCTTTGAGACCAAGAGTGACGGGTGAGAGCTGAATGGCAAGCGGCGAAGACAAAAAGCGCGAGGCCCGCAAGCAGTTTGTGTTTGAGCGCAAATCGGTTCCGGCTGTCGCGCTCTCCCTCAAACTCTCTGAAAGCACTGTCCGCCGCTGGAAACGGGAGGCCAAGGAAAAAGGCGATGACTGGATGGTCGCCCGGTCCGTTCACACGATTGCCGGTGAAGGGCTCAACAAGATCGTTGCCATGGTGATTGAGGATTTCGTGATCCTTACGCAGGCAACGATTGAGGAGCTGAAACAGGACGGGACCATTGAACCGAAGGACAAGGCAAAGGCGCTTGTCCTTCTGTCCGACAGCATGTCCAAGGCGGTTGCGGCTGCTGGCCGTCTTGCGCCTGATCTCAGTGAACGCGGCATTGCCCTTAGGGTCATGCAGGATCTGATGAGCTTCGTGGCTTCGGAGTTTCCCGAGCATGCGCCCGCCATTCAGGATATTTTTGAACCGTTCAAGGCTTTTCTGATGGAGGCTTATGAATGAGCTTTTTGAAGATCCGCCCGACGCGGAAGATTTCCGACCGGGAATTCAAGGAAGAGCTGGCAAAGGTCTATGAAACCTTCAGCCAGCAGATTGCCCTACAGGTTGATGCCTTCCCGGTAGATGATCAGGCGCGGCGGGAACGCCTGAAGTGTGTTCGCGACCCTGAGACCGGCTACCGGTATTTTGCAGAAACCTACTTCCCGCATTATCTGACTTCTGCCCCGAGCCGCCTTCACCAGACCCTATATGAGGTTCTGCCCGAGATCGTTCGAAGCAAGCAAGGCAAACGGGAGCTGGTGATTGCCCCGCGCGGATCGGCCAAGTCCACGCACTGTTCGCTGATGTTCCCGCTCTGGTGCATTGTCACCGGGCGCAAACATTACATCACGCTGTTCATGGATGCCTTTGAACAGGCTGCTGTCATGATTGAGGCGCTGAAGGCGGAACTGACGGCCAACCCGCGTCTTCGGTATGACTTCCCGGACGTGTTTGGCGAGGGGCGCATGTGGCGCGAGGGCGTCATTGTCACCCGCAACAACGTCAAGGTGGAAGGCTTTGGCACGGGCAAGAAGGTCCGTGGCCGTCGCCACGGGGCACACCGGCCTGATCTTGCCATCTTTGATGATGTGGAGAACGACGAAAACGTCCAGAACCCCAAACAGCGCAACAAGCTGGAAAACTGGATCCTGAAGGCCGCGCTCAAGCTTGGCCCGCCGGATGGCTCCATGGATGTGTTCTTTGCCGGAACGGTTCTGCACCATGATGCGGTGATTGTCCGTTTTGCAAAACGTCCCGGCTGGAGCGTTCGCGAGTTCCGCGCCATTCTGACATGGCCAGACCGGATGGACCTTTGGGATCGCTGGGAAGAAGCCTATCTCAATGATGGCGAGGTGGAAGCGGAGGCCTTTTATTCTGCACACCGATCAGAAATGGATGCGGGCGCAGTTCTGAACTGGCCGGAAGTGCATTCGCTTTACCGGCTGATGCTTGAAAGAGCGGCAAGCCATGCCGCCTTTGAAAGCGAATATCAGAACAACCCGATTGACGAGGATAATCCGTTCCAGGACTTGATCTGGTGGGTACAGGTCAAACGGGAGTGGTTGTTCTTCGGGGCGATTGACCCCTCGCTCGGCAAGAAGAACCGCAACCGGGACCCGTCCGCCATCCTGATCGGTGGGTATGACCGGGCGAATAATGTCCTTGACGTGGTAGAGGCGTCGATCCGCCGCCGTCTGCCTGACATGATCATAGCGGATGCAATTGCCTTCCAGCGTGATTACCGCTGCCAGCTCTGGTTTGTCGAAGCGGTCCAGTTCCAGGAGCTTTTGCGCACGGACCTCATGAAGGAAGCGGCACGGCTGGGACTGGCCATGCCCTGTATCCCGATCAGTCCGATTGCCGACAAGGAGCTGCGGATCGAGCGGCTGCAGCCTCCGGTCCATGCTGGCCTGATCCGCTTCCACCGATCCCAAAAGGTTTTGCTCGATCAGCTGCAGCAATGGCCGAACGGCGATCACGATGATGGGCCGGACTGTCTGGAAATGCTCTGGACGCACACGCTCGAAAAGGCAGGCAGTTCCTTGTTGTCATCCACGGTTTCTGCCGGGCCGCTCCGGGGCCAGTCCTTTGAAGGATACAGGTTATGAGTTCGAAAAAAGGAAAGAAAAAAGGTCGCACGATCAATCCGACTTCGGACAGCAAGCTGATTGCCACGGTCGAAAACGACATCACCATTCCAAAATACTCGGATGCCCTGAAGCTTGGGGATCCAACAATTACCGCCAAGGGCGAAGATAAGGGTCTGAAGCTTTATGACGAAGTATTGCGTGATGGCCGAATTCGATCTGTGTTCAACAAGCGCCTTGGAAAGGTTACACGACGGGAATGGGTGGTCCGCCCTGGTGGGGAACGTCCCGTTGACATCAAGGCTGCGGAAGAAATCGAGCGGATCCTGAAAGGCCTGCCTTTTGACGCGATTTGCAAGTCGTTGCTCGGAGCGATCATGAAGGGGTTCGCTATCTCCGAGATCCTGTGGGATCGCACGGAGGATGGTTTGATCGCGCCGGTAGGTATCAAATCCCACAATCCCTCCCGTTTTGTCTTCGACAAGGACTGGAATCCGCGTCTTCTCACGCAAGACGACATGAAGGAAGGGGTGCAGCTCCCTGTGCGGAAGTTCATTGTTCACCGCTTTGATGCAGAAGGGAACAATGCTTACGGGCTGGGCCTTGGCTCAACCTTGTTCTGGCACGTACTCTTCAAGCGGGAAGGTGTTGCGTTCTGGATGAAGTTCATGGACAAGTTCGCAGCTCCCATTCCCTTTGCCCGTTATCCGTCCGGCACACCAAAGCCGGAGCAGGATGCGCTTTACAATCTTCTGGTCAATATGGTGCAGCGCGGTGCGATCATTGCGCCTCTTGGCACGGAGATTGAGTTTTTGGAGGCAACGCGCGCCGGAGACGCTGGCTTTGAGAGCTGGTGTCGGTATTGGGATGAGCAAAGCGCTGAAGTTGTTCTTGGCGGCAATCTGACAACCGGAGCGAAGGGACAGGGCTCGCGGGCAGCTTCCCAGACCCATGCCGATGAGGCGGATGCAATTGTTGATGATGATGCAGACCAGCTGTCGGCCACATTGAATGACACGTTGATCCGTTGGATCTGCGATGCGAACTGGAGCGATGCAGTGCCGCCAACCGTTTGGCGGCCCCGCCCAAGGAATGAAGCTGAAGAAGTAGAGCTTGGGCGAAAGCGTTACTGGAAACAGCAGTCGGCAATCAGGGTGCTTGAAGCTGTTCGGCTTCAGGGATATGAGCCGGAAAATCTGGAAGAATGGCTTGGAGAGGCGCTGGAAACCCCTGTTGTGCAGGCCAAGCTTCCGTTGCCAGCGGCAACACCTGCCAAATCCGGTGCGGAAGATGCAAGTTTTGCAGAAAGCTCGGGCCCGGTAGATTTTCTAACGGACCAACTGGCCGAGCTTGCCAGTGATCCAACTGAAGACTGGCTTGAGCAAATCCGTCAAAAGCTGTCGGGTGCATCCAGTTTTGCAGAAGCCTCCAAGGGGCTGCTGGAGCTTTATCCGGATCTTGATATCGACCCGATGGGCAATGTGCTTGGCGATGCCTTTGCGCTTTCGGAGCTGATCGGCAGGTCCGATGTTTTTGACGAGACAGGCATCTATCCCGCACAGCCAAAAGGCTCAAAAAAAAAGACCTGAAGCGGGCAGCTAGCGATTTTGCAGACGATAGCGGTTCGCTTGCCGATGCCATTTCTTTCCATCGCCAGAAAATCCGCCTGCCGACCGAGACCTGGGCGGACCTTCTTCATCATGCCCATGATCGCGGATTTGTGGTTGCGGGGGCAAAGAAAGACGCTCTACTGGAAGATTTCCAGAAGGCGATAGATGATGCGATTGCCAAAGGCATGCCGTTTAAAGGCTGGCTGGACAAGAACGATGTCTATCATCCGGGATTTCTGGATCGCTTTGACGAGATCGTCAAACGCCATGGCTGGTCCTACAAGGGAGGCCGCGAATGGCGGGCACGGGTCATCTACGAGACCAACCTGAAATCAGCCTATGCCGCTGGCCGTTACAAGCAGATGACGGACCCGGATGTCCTGAAGGTCTATCCCTATTGGCAGTATGTCCACGGGCTTCGACGTGTTCCTGATAGCCCCCGCGAAGAACATGAAGCATGGGACGGCTTGATCCTTCGGGCCGATGATCCGTGGTGGGAGACCTATTATCCTCCCAATGGCTGGAAGTGTGGCTGTGGTGTCAGGCCGATCTCAAAACGCAAACTTAAAAAACTCGGCAAATCGGAACCTGATCCGTCTCCTGTGATCGAGACTGAAGAGCGCCGGGATCCGGGCACGGATGAATGGATCCGCTATCCCAAGGGTGTCGATATGGGCTGGGCCTATGCGCCGGGCCGCACATGGGCTGACGGGCTTGTGCCACGGGAGCTACAAAAGCCGCTGGGTCAGCAGATGGAGTTGCCGGGATTGGAGCGGCTGCCAGCCTTGCGAAACTTTGCCAAGCCGGTCACGGCTCCTCTTCTCGACAAGGGGTTGCCGGAAGAGGGCTATGTCCGGGCGTTCCTGACCAGGTTCGATGCCGACATTGACGACCCGGCCCTGTTCCGCGACAAGGCGGGTCATGTGATCGTGGTGTCGGATGATCTCTTCAAGACACCGGCAGGCAAGTCCAAGCTTCTGGTTGATGATCCACGTGGAGAGCGTGTCAACACAAGCCGGGCAGCTGCACTGGCGCAGTTGGCAGAGGCGTTAAAGGATCCCGACGAGATCTGGATTGACTGGGAATGGCATAAGGACCGGAAAAGATGGTTCCTGAAACGTCGCTACCTACGGGCCTCTCCTGACCTTGCCGGTTTGGTTGTCTTTGAATGGTCACAGGCCGGATGGCGCGGCACAACGGCCTATAACGCCGAGACAGGCAAAAAGGCCAAACGCAAACCGAACTTCAATCAGCTGGAAACGTGGCGACATGGAGCGTTGCTTTATCGTCGCCGAGTAGAGGAACCTGAAAATGAAAAAGGCAGCTGATGCGACGCTGCCTTGTTGGGCACCAAGTGGAGGCCTCGCACCGGCCCGGCAACCCAACGTCATTAATATAGGCCCTGTGAGAGGAAAATTCAAATGCTGAGCTTCCGCTTTGATGGCAGTCATATGGACAAGGAGCTGCGGGCGCTGATCGACAAGTTCGAAGATACGGCGACTGCCCACAAGATCATTGGCCTGACGCTCTATGACCAGACGGTGGACCGGTTTGAGAACGAGACGGCTCCAGATGGGTCAAAATGGGAGCCGCTCAGCGCGCTCACCTTGTCGCTTCGCCGCAACGCACAAGGTATCTTGCGGGACAAGGGAGATCTCTTTGCCAGCATCCACCACACCCATAATGCGTCCCGTGCCGAAGTCGGTACCAATCTCAATCACCCGAAGGTCTGGGTCATGCAGAACGGGGCAACCATCCGGCCAAGGCGGGCAAAGGCGCTTCGGGTTCCAAATCCGGGTGGGCCGGTCTTCCTTCAAGTCGCGGTTATACCGGCGCGGCCCTATATCGGGATTGGCATCGGAGATGAAGAGGCTGTTCGCGATGCGTTGATCGAATGGCTTTCGCATGAAAATTAATTAATTTGCACGATATTTCTATTTTATGCATATTATGAACATAACGTGTTTTGAAGGGGGTTCGATATGGCTTTCCGAGCTGATGAAGCTGCAAATCATGGATTTGAGCGCGTAAAAAAATATTTGATACCGAGGTCGCTTACTGCTTCGGAGCGTTCTGAGCTTGAGATTGCGCTATTGGATATAGTCGATAAGGTCGGGCCAGTTGTTGACGGCTACCCGACATGGCATCCGCTGGTTTCAAATCATAATGATCGGCAGCCAGAAACATGGCCCAATGAGAGGTGTGGCTACCGCGGACTCGACCACACCGTTTGCTTTATGAACGGATTTCTCACTTGTCCCTATGGCAACGGTCAGCAAGTGCTCGATAGCGTTTTAAGTTTACCTGCTCATCCGCGTGCTGAAATTACAGCCGAGCGATTGGAAGTTCCATTCTACAACGAAGGAGTGACGCCGATATTGGTTCGATGTGAATGGCTATCCCCCCTCACGAGAGACAACATGATACCGAAGCCACTGGCAGTACCATTGATGCTTGAAAAAGAGTTGCCAGTTTGGAGGTGGGCAGATCGAGCGGAGCGGTGGGAGGTTATGCGCCCTTATTTACTTGGGTCGCCCCATGGTGCGAGGTCTTCTCTTTTTGTGGATCAGGAAACGGCGCTGGCAATAAAAAAATGTTATCTCAGCATGGTTGAAAGCGGGATGTTCGGCCCGCTGAAAATGAGTTAAAATCGCATCTTCCAAAAAACGCCCACAGGCGTGATTTACCCCTTGTCTGGTATGTTGCCCCTGAAATTTCCGGCACGGGGCGTTAAGGGCGCGTTAGAAACCGTTTGCGCGCCGGTTTGATCCCGTGCTTGATATGTCCTGCTCGCTCTGGCAGTGATTCCACCGTGGTTGATGCAATACCAACCATCTTGCAGTCAGGTGTGAGCTGGACATATCGATCATCGCCTTGACCGCGTCGGAACAGTTCCGGCGCGTTTTTTTGTTTGCCGCGCCATGGTGGCTTCAACATTGATCTTGTTGGAGCGCCAGCGTGCCGAAACCAGCTGCCCAAAAACCGAAGAAAAGCGAGAGCGAACCGACCACGCGCCGGATCGAGGTGTTCCGTCCAGGAACATTCACAGCAATGAATGGTGTGTCATTTACGGCAACGGATGAGGATCTGGCCGGGCTGGCTGCGCGCTATGATGCAACGTCCAGCCCGGCTCCGGTTGTCATTGGTCACCCCAAAACGGACACGCCTGCCTATGGCTGGGTGGAGTCCTTTTCATGGGACGAGGATAGTGAGCGCCTGATTGCCGAGATTGGTGAGCTGGAACCGCAGTTTGCCGAAGCGGTGTCTGAAGGGCGCTACAAGAAGATTTCCATGTCCTTCCATATGCCGGGGTCAACGTCAAACCCGGCAGGCGATGCGCTTTACCCAAAGCATGTCGGTTTTCTGGGAGGGGCGGCTCCTGCGGTTCCCGGTTTGCAGCCGGTCTCCTTTGAGGGTTCGGACGATGACACTGTCACGGTGGAGCTGTCGGAATTTGCCGAACCGGCCTTGAAAGATGTTGCAACGCTGTTTCGCAAGTTCCGCGAATGGCTGATTGACGAGCGCGGTGTTGAGACCGCCGACCAGGTCGTTCCCGATTTTTACATCCGCTGGATCGATGACGCGGGCGATGAGCCTGCTGCCCTGGACCCATCATCCAGTTTTTCTGATCCAATTTCTTCAAACGAGGACCCAATCATGCCCCGTTCCCTTCTGCGCGGCAAACGTTCCAAACCGCAGCCTGCCCAGTCTCCATCTGAACTCCCGGAAGATGATGCCGCCTTTGCCGACCGGGAAGCGCAGCTGTCTGCCCGCGAACAGGAGCTGGCGGATCGCGAGGCGGCCCTTGCCCATGCCGACCATGTGGCCTTCGCTGAAACTCTGGTGAGTGATGCGAAAATGCCAAGTGGCAATGTCCCGCGTGTTGTGGCGCTTCTCGACTGTCTGTCGGCCATGGAACCAGAAGAGGTCTCTTTTGCCGATGGCGATAAGAAGATCGTCACCGAGCCGCTGCAGCTGATGAAGGATCTGCTCAAGTCCCAGCCCAAGCTGGTTGAGTTTGGCGAGACGGAACTGGGCGAGGAACCGGCTGGCGAGGCCGATCCATCAACCCTTGCCGCTGAAGCGCTCGCCTTCCAGGCATCGCAGAAGGAGGCGGGGGTTGAGATCTCCATTTCCGATGCGGTCACGCATGTCGAACAAAAGCGCGGGATCGGCAAGTAGCCCTCCATCTGGGTCAAGGCGCGCGGGTTTGAGGTTCTGCGTACCGCGCTTCCCTTGATCCTTGGTACCGCAGTTATTCACGAGGAAGATTTGCCATGCAGCATGTTGGCCTGATCAAGAACTTCACCGCCGAAGGGCTGATTGAAAAACGCCGCCTTGTCACTTTTGGCGTCAAGGAAGGCCATGTGGCCCGTGCGGGCGCTGGAGCCAAGCTCCTTGGCACCACGGCCATTCGCGGTGCCTCCGGCGCGGATGTTCGTGTTGATGTCTGTCTCGATGGCATCCGGGAGATCGAATTCGGCGGGGTGGTTGCCTATGGCGATCCGCTGACCAGCGATGCTGAAGGGCGCGCCATCAAGGCGGAACCTGCGGGCGGCGTCACCGTTCCTGTCATCGGTACGGCGCTGGATGCGGGCGGTGTCGGTGTCATTGGCCATGTGCTGATCCGGCCCGGTCACATCACCGGCTAACGGCTAAACCGGTTCCATTTCCCTTTTCTTCAAGGACACGTTTTCCATGTCTACTGCAACTGACCAGTTTACCGAGAGTGCCAGCCTGAGTGCGGTGGCGATTGCCTATCGCAATCCGGATTACAGCCTGATTGCCGATGAGGTTCTGCCACGTGTTCCGGTTCCAGGCGAAGCCTTCAAGTACAATGTGTATGACGAGGCCGAAGCCTTCACCTTGCCCGATACACGGGTTGGCCGTCGCTCTGCTCCCAACCAGGTCGAACTGGAAGGAACCCAGAAGGACGGTTCTACGGAAGAGTTCGGGATTGATATCCCGCTCGACAACAAGACGATCTCGGAAGCCAAGCGCAACAAGTATGACCCGGAAAAGCGGGCAACGGAGCGGGCGACCGACATTGTTCTTCTCGACCGGGAGAAGCGTACCGCCGATCTCGTTAAGAACCCGGCCAACTATCATCCGGATCATGTGGAGACACTTTCGGGAACGGATTTGTTCGATGATCCCGATAGCGACCCGATCACGATCATTGAAGACCTGATGGCGACCTGCTGGCAGCGTCCGAACCAGATCACGTTTGGATTTGCGGCTTGGCGCAGCCTTCGCAAACACCCGAAAGTAATGAAGGCCATTCACGCCAATTCCGGCGATCAGGGCCGGGCGACCCGTGATCAGATTGCCGAGCTTCTGGAGGTCAAACGGGTTCTTGTCGGGGAGAGCCGGGTCAACATCAAGCGACCGGGCGAGAATGCGGTTCTGGCACGGGTCTGGGACAACATTGTTGCAGGCCAGTTCATCAACCGCTCTGCAGACACCAATGGCGGCATCACGTTCGGCTTTACGGCCCAAAACGGCACCAAGGTGGCCGGAACACTTCCCGCCAATATGGGCCTTCGCGGCGGCAAGCTGGTGCGCTCTGGCGAAGAGGTGAAGGAGTTCATCGTTGCCCGCCGGGCCGGGTTCCTGATCCAGAACGCCACGAGCGGCTAACACCCGCCCGATTGATCACTTCTAACGGGCAGTGATGCTTGCTGCCCGGTCACCCTAAATCCTTGGTGGAGTTCAACAATGCCAGAGAATGTCCCTGAGAAAAAGACTTACCCGGTCATCGCCGCTGTTCGCCATGACGGTGTTCGCTATGCGCCGGATGATCCTGATCGCAACACGATCTCGCTGAGTGCAAAGGAAGCCGAGGTGCTTTTGAAGCTGAAGGCGATTGGTCCGGAAAAGGCTGATGAGGCTAAAGACGCCAGTACAGCTGATCCGGATGCTGATGATGACAACGGCAACGACACGAACCCGCCTGCGCCGGAAGGCGACGAGCGGAAAGCCACCATCAAGGCCGCATTCGAGAAGCTCGATCCGGATCGCGACTTTACCCAAGCGGGCAAACCGAAGGTGAAGGCCATTGAGAGCGCGGTCGGCTTTGACGTGAACGGCGATGAGGTTGCGGCTCTCTGGGAAGAGGCACGGCCAACCCCAACGGACGCCTGATCTGACTTGATCCGTCATCCGACCTGAGTACGTCGCAAAAAGGCTTTTCTCGAACTGGAGTTTGAAGGTTTTCATGACTGACCCTGCCATCCTTCCTGCCAGCAGCATCCTTGGCCGCTATCTGACGATTGCAGGTCTTGTTGCGCTCTTTGGCGAAGAGAACCTTCTCAAGCTGGCTGGCATTGGCGGGTTCAACAGCGCGTCCGGCCGGGTTCTGGATGAGACCAAGCTGCAGGCGCAGATTGACCGGGCACAAAGCCTGATTGATGGCTATGTGCTGGGCCGTTTTCCGGGGCTTAGATCCCTGACCTGTGAGACCATGCCTGCAAGCCTGAAAGGCGCTGCCGGAGATCTGGTCATCTATTGGCTTCGCGACCGGGTGGGCGACAAGGGCAATGTCGATGACGTTGTGCAGACCCGCTACCGGGAGGCCATCCGCTGGCTGGAAGGCATTCGTGACGGCAAGACGGATTTTGGGGCATCGGTTCCGGCCCTGACGCCAGAAACAGGTGTGGCCAACAGCATTCAGGGTTCTTTCCCGGAAAGCCGTGCCGAGACCATTTTGGAGGGGTACTGATGCCAAATTCTTCCAGTACATCTGGTCCCTCAAACCTTCCAGATACCAATATCATCCGGGCCATTGAGGATGGGCTTGTCGAGCAGCTGAAGCGGTATCTTCCGTCCGAGTTCTACATCAGTCCGTTTCCAGCCGAGATCAAAAACTTTGATCAGGCTCAGATGAACGCGGCAGCGCTCGTTCATTTTGCCGGATCGCGATATGCGGCAACCTCGGAGATGAACCATGCGCGCCAGACGCGGGAGCTGCGCTATGCGGTGATCCTTTATCTCTCCGGGGAGTTTGGCGGCACGCAAGGCTACCGGATTTTGGAGAAGGTTCGCCTTGCCCTTCAAAACTACATGGTTGCCGGGGCAACGCCCATTCGCCTGATCAGCGATCAGCTGGCAGAGCAGCAGGCAGGCCAATGGGTCTGGCAGGTGGATATTGCCTGTTCGGTTCCATCTGTTGCCGGGCATCAATCGCCGCCGCGCCCGATGATTGGTCAAAACCATCCCTTTAACCGGTTCAAACAGGAAGAGGCTTGATCTGATGCCAGAGTCTGCACCAGCGCCAGAGCTGCATATTCGCACCTTCAAATACACAGGCCCTGTCCAGTCCATTGCCCTTCAGGCAAAGGGTGCGGATGGCGAGTTGGTCGTGTTTTTTGAAGAAACGCTCCATCCGGGGAAGTCCTATCCACTTGCCTGCGGACACCCGATTGTCGAGGGCCTCAAAGCCCTCAAGCTCCTGACTGTGGAGGATTGAGCCAATGACAAGTTCAGAGCGCTATTTTGGGCCAGAGGTCGTTGATGTCGATGAGGGCGGCGCGTTTGTCCGTGAGCTGAAGGCGGCAACAGCCTTCATCATCGGTACGGCTCCCATTCATGAAATTCATGAGGGGGCGGATGCGCAGGCTCCTTACATCAACACCAGGGTGCTGATCCGTCGCCGGTCGGACATCACAAAATTCTTCGGCCCTCACCGGGACGGCTATACGTTGCCGCAGAAACTGGACGCCATGTTCAAGAAGGCCAAGACAAAGGGCATCGGCACGGTCTGCGTTGTGAATGTGTTCAATCCGCAGGTTCACAAGGATGGCGACGGCAATCCCGATCCGTCACAGGTGACGGCCCTTGATATCATCGGGGTCTTTGATGCTGCCGGTCGCCCGTCCGGCCTCAAACATGCCTATGCCTGTTATCAGTCCTTTGGCTGGTTCCCGAAGATCATGCTGGCACCGGGCTTTGATGCCATGACGGGCGTTCGCGCGGAAATGGAAGTCATCGCCAATCGGATCCGCGCCCGTTATCTTCTGGATGCCCCGTTTGGCGTCACGCCGCAGCAGGTGGTCGAGGCACGTGGCCCGAATGGCAGCTTCAACTTCCAGACCAATCACACGCGGGCGGTTGGATGCTGGCCGCATATGGAAATGGTCAATCTGGATGAGACATCCGACAATGCGGGCAAAGCGGTTCCCGATCAATATTCGGCGCATTTAGCCGGGATTTGGCTGATGACGGTGATGGAGTATGGCTATCACCATTCTCCGTCCAACCGCCCGATTACCGGTATCGAAGATGCCGCGCAGGATGTTCTCTATATTCCCGGCGATGCAACATCCGATGTTCAGCAGCTGCGCAGTGTCGGTGTGGTGACGTGCGAAGAGCGGTTTGGCAAGGGGCCTCATACGTCTGGCAACCGCGCGCTTGCCTATCCGACTGTCACCGACATGCGCAACTTCCTGCATGTGCAGTTCATTGAGGACGTGATGGATGAAGCCATCCTTCATTATCTCGATGAATGGAAGGACCGCAACGCCAATCCAGCTTCGCTGGAGAAGGTTGAGGATGGCATTAATGCTTGGGGTCTGGGCAAGACAACAGGCCGCGACCCTGTGCTTTATGACTTCCGCTTCAAGTTCAATCGCAAAAAGACCACCAGCCAGAGCGTTGCCGATGGCTGGCTCTACTGGACGCTGGATTATGCGCCGGTTGGCCTCATGGAGCGGCTGACGGTTGAGCGGTCGATCAACATCAACATGATCGGCAATGCCCTTGGTCTGGCAACATTAGAAGACCCGAACGCCGGTTGATTTTTCTAACGCACTGGCCGGGCCTGATGGTCCGGCATCTAACGGAGTGACCCCAAATGGCTGACTACAAGCGCTACGGTCAGATCGTGAATGCCGAATGTTACCTTGAGGACAACAGCCTTGTGGGTATCGTGAAGGAGTTCAAGATCCCGAAGATCGAATGGAAGACGGTCGATATCGAAACCCTTGGTCAGGTTGCTGTCTACAAGGCACCGACACGGGTGATGGAAGCCTTGACCGGGTCCATGACGTTCCAGTTTATCGAGCCGGAGATCGCCGCGCAGGTTTATAACCCGGCCAAGGCGCTTCGCTTCCAGCTCCATCAGTATGTGGATGTAAACGGGCCGGACGGTTTTGATCTGGAAAATTCCTACACGTTGATCACTCTTGTGTCGCTTAGGTTCTTCGGAGCCGAGTTTGGCGGAACGAAGCTTGGTGATCTGGAAGAGCAGGAAACCGAGTTCACCTGCCACCGGCTGCTTCAGCGTGTTCATGATAGTGACAAGACGCTTTTGGAAGTTGATGTGTTTGCCAACACGGTTCGGAACTCTTCCGGCGAGTTCTGGCGTCGGTAAGGCAATACTTCAGACCAGCGATGAATGGCCCTGTGAGCTGAAACTCGCAGGGTTTTCTTTTTTGGTTTGATGGAGCCTCGACATGCCGAATGAATTTCCGACTTCTGCCCCCGTTCAACCTGCCAATCCGGTCCCGGCGGATCCGGGTTCTGCCCCGCAGCCCGCTATCGGACACTCTGCCGATATCAGTCAGCCAGCCCGATCCGTTCCGTCTGTCGCAGCTGCTCAGGAACCGTCTGAACCGCCTGCACAAGCGGGTGTGGTCAATCGGCTTAAAGCCTATCGCGATCAGCATTCCGGCTCTGACACTTTCCCGCTTCCTGAAACCGGTGTTGTCGTTTCCCTGCCAAAGTTCCGCAGTCATGGTGCGTGGTCGTCCTGTTTGCGGATGGCGAAAAACAACATCCAGAAGGCGCAGGTCCTTTATATCTGCAAGGTGGTCACCTTCGACGGCGAAAAGCTGACCGCCGCCGATTATGACAAATACATTCCGCTTGAAGACAGCATGGAGCTGCTATCGCGCATGTTCGGCGGGACTGGCGATGAAGAAGATCATATCGAGGGAGATCAGCTTGAGGGGGAGCTTCAGGAGACGGCGTAACCGTCTCCACCCTTGAATGCCACACCTACCTCGTGAACCGGGGCTGGTCGTCTGACTGGCTCGACCAGCTCCCGGAAGTCGAATTCCTCGTCATTTATGAGCAGCAGATCGCCTTTGACGAGGCGCGGGCTGAAGCCAAGCGCAAGGCGTATGAAAAGGCGGGTCGATGAGCGATTTTACTGTTTCCGGCGATGTGACCGTTACGCATGTTAGACCCAAGTCGAAACCGGCTCCATTCTGGTTCGGAGTATTTGTCGGCCTGACCGTCAGCGCAGTTGCCGATTTGACCGATCTTCACATCTGCTTTGGTCAGTGCGACGGCAAGGACTGGTCGCTCCTTGGTCTCTATGAGACGCCACTTCCCAAAAAGACCGACCGTCTGCCCCTTCAAAAAGTCCCAGAAAAATGACCATGCGCCTTGGTGTTGTTGCGGAGTTTACCGACCGTGCGTCAAAGCGCATGGCGAAGATGCTGCGCTTCAACAAGAAAATGGAGAAGATCCAGAAAGGTCAGGAACGCCTTGTCAAAACCCAAGTCAAGGATTGGGACAAGGTAACGCGGGCAACCGGGCGAAGCTCCCGATCCATGGGCAGCCTTCAGCGAATGATGCAAGGCGTTGCAAATGCCGGTCAAAGCATGTCTCGCGGTGTTGTGACCTTCATCGGTCACATTGGCCGGGCCATAGCCCGCGTTAATTCCTTGCGAAAGTCTCTCGATCTTGCAGGCCGTTCACGGGCGCTCGTCAATCGCGGTGCCGGGCTGGCTGCAGGCGGTGCTGGCAAGATTGCACGCGGCGCTGTTGTTACAGGCGGAATTGCTGCCGGGGTGACGGCGACAGCTGGGGCGGCGGCCAGTACCGTGATTGGTCCCGCAGCCCAAGTCGAAAACTACATGGTTCAGCTGGAAAGTCTGGAAGGATCTTCGGCCAAGGCTGAAAAGGCCATGGCGTGGATTACGGATTTTGCCACCCGCACCCCTTTGGAATTGCCGGATGTCATTGAGAGTTACCGCCAACTCAAGACATTTGGCATTGATCCGACCAATGGCTCCATGCAGGCCCTTGTTGATACCATGGCCATGTCAGGTGGCGGGGCAGAACAGCTAAGCGGCATTGTTCTGGCTGTCGGACAGGCATGGACCAAGGGCAAGCTTCAGGGCGAAGAGGCTTTGCAGCTTCTGGAACGCGGCGTTCCGGTTTGGGATTTGCTTACAAAAGCCACCGGGAAATCAGCGGCCCAGCTTCAGGAACTTGGGTCCAAGGGCAAGCTTGGCCGGGACGTGATTGCCAAGCTCGTGGAGCTGATGGGCGAGCGGGCTGTCGGGGCTTCGGAGAAGATGTCCCAAACATGGGGCGGCATGATGTCGAACCTGTCGGATCACTGGTTCCAGTTCCGATTGATGATTGCAGATGCTGGCGTTTTTGACTGGGCAAAGGACAAGCTTCAGGGGTTTTTGGAGACAATCAACCAGATGAAGGCTGATGGCAGCCTTTTGAAACTGGCTGAAGAAATCTCCCAAAATATCATCACCACCTTGTCGGCCATGTGGGAATTCGGTAAGGGGCTCTGGGGTGTCCTTCAGGAACTTGGCGGCTGGCTCAAGTTTGCGGCAGATGCTCTTGGTGGCTGGAATAATCTGGCCATGGTGTTCGTGGCTCTTCCCTTTATCTCGACTTTGGCCGGTATTGTGACCGGGATCGCCCAGCTGGGGGCAGGTCTTGCGATGATTGCGACCGGGCTGGCGGGATTGTCCTTACCCGTTCTTGCCGTGATTGCTGTGGTGATGGCGCTTGGGGCAGCAGCATGGTGGATTTACAACAATTGGGATCAGGTTGTCAGCTGGCTGGCAAGCGCTTGGGACTGGATTGTGCAAAAGGCACAAGCTGCCTGGGAGACGCTCAAAACCGTATTTGCATGGCATCCCCTGGTGATGATCATCAACAACTGGTCGGAGATTTCTGATTGGTTCTCGAATTATTGGACCAAGCTGAAGGCTGAGGTGCTTGCCGGGTGGGAGGCCGTGAAGGGTGTCTTTGGCGGTGATATTGAATGGCCATCTTTGCCGGAAATCTCGCTCCCGGATTTTGAGACCGTAAAACAGGTGGTCAAGGCCTTCTTTGGCTTTGGTTGGATCCCGACTGTGAGCTGGCCATCCTTGCCGAAGGTGTCTGTGCCGGACTTTGCCGACATCAAACAGGCGGCCACCGTATTCTTTTCGTATAGCTGGTTGCCTGCCTTGAAATGGCCGGGCCTGCCGAAACTGGAGTTCCCTGATCTCACCACGATCAAACAGACCCTGATCGACTTCTTCTCGCTGGACTGGCTGCCGGATTGGGAATGGCCGGAAATCCCACTGCCGGATCTGCCCGACATTGGCGGTTTGATCTCTGAGACGGCTGCAACGGCAAGCAATGCCTGGAACAGTTTGACGGGTATTTTCTCCGATGAGGATCCGATCAGCATTGCTGCGCGTGATCCGGCCTCCATTGAGCGGGCGACGCATGCGACCAACCAGCTACAGAAGGCAATTGGCAATCTGGCAACTGCCGATGCCTCGCCCGCGCTTGGCAAACTGAATGCCATTCGCGAAGTTGCCACTGGTCTGCCCGATCTGATGTCCAATGTGGTGAACCGTGTAAGTCACATTCTGGCCGGGATCGACTTCACCTATCACGGTCAGCGCATGATTGAGACGATAGCAGCTGGCATGCGGGCACGGGCGCACCGGCTGGTGGAAGAAATCCGAAACGTGACACAGGCGGTTCGCGATCATCTGCCGTCTTCGCCTGCCAAGGTCGGCCCGCTCTCCGATATTCACCGGCTCAAATTCTCCGAGACCATGGCGCAGTCGATCCGGCCAGCCCCGCTGGTCCGGGCCATGAAACGGGCCGCAGCGGCAACGTTGGCGGCAGCCACCTTGGCCGGGCCTATGGTCGCCGGGCCATCTCTGGCGGCAGCAGCTCCGAAAGAGCTTCGCCCGAGCAGTGCTCTTGTGGGTAGGCCTTCTGGAGTTTCCGCATCCAGTTCGGCTTCGAAGACAGGTAGCGGTACCACGATCCATTTTGCGCCGGTCATCACGATTGGAGTTGGCGGTGAAAACCTGAAAGAGCAGGTCATGGAAGCCCTGGAAGAGTTCCTTCCCGAGCTTGCTGCCAAGTTGCAATCGGTGCAGGGCGAAAACGAACGGCTGGAGTTCTAACGATGTTGTTTGCACATTTGGGCGATCTTCAGCTTGGGGTCTCAAACGTCATGTCCGGCCCGACAGAGTCTGACGAGCAGCTGGAGAACTCCCTTCAGGAACATAAAGTCGTGCGGGGCAAGCCGATCCCGCAGGACGGTGGTGAAGAACTGGACCGGCGCTCCTTCTCGTTTTTCTTCGATGAGTGCTTTTGTGATCCGCAAGTTGAATACACCAAGCTGCTGGCCGCGCGTTCCAGCAGGTCTGCCTTGCCGCTTGTCTTCGGCAATGGGGCCTATCTCGGCAAACGCTACTGGGTGAAATCAGTTAGCGTCTCTCACAAGAAGACCACGGAAAGCGGACGGCTGGTTCGCCTTGAAGCCTCCATTGATCTCATTGAGGTGCCGGGCGGCGCGCTCTCCATCGGCGGTGTTGGCCTTGCCTCCGCTGCCCGCGCCTTGATTAATCCGTTTACGAGGAAGAGCTGAATAAAAAAAGAGGCTCCGAGCAGTCCACTTGCCCGAAGCCTTACGAAGTTAGTTCCCGAGTGTTTCGGACTAGGAATGCCCAGTCCGCCGCTATCAAGTGTACTTATAGTGTTCTTGTAATCGGCGCAATTCTGTGAATTTAACCGCTGTAAATATACGAAACTGTCAATATCGACCATGTTTTTACTGATGAGAGAAGATGGAGCAAGGAAGTTCTCAAATGCAACGATCTGAATTTCTTGAGCACATCACCGGGCCGGGCGAACGGTGGGATACGATTGCCTATCGCTATTACAATGACGCGGAGAAGATGAACATCCTCATTGAGGCGAACCGGGATCTGTTTCTGGATGATCTCGCTCCTATTCCCGCCATTCTACCGTCCGGCCTGACGTTGCGCATTCCGGTGATCGAACAGACCGGCGTGGATGAGGCCTTGCTGCCGCCATGGAAACGCGGCAAGACGGGAGCGTAATCTCATGACCGGGTTGCCGAAGCCTTTCGTCTCACTTCTCGTCAACGGCGTTGATGTAGGGTCTGCACTTGCGCCGTTCCTTCTGGACTTCACCTGGACGGATAATCTCCATGGCAAGGCCGATGAGGTTTGCGGGCGCATGCGCGATGACCTTGGTCTTTGGCGCGGAGCATGGCGACCGGAACAGGGCGACATTATCGAAGTGCCGGCACTTGGCTACGAGGGCGGGCTTTTTGTGCCGGTCGGCTCGTTCCAAGTTGATATTCCAAAGGCTTCCGGATCTAGGGCTAAAGAGATCATCGAGTTCAAAGCAACGTCTGCCTTCCCGGAAAAGGATCAGCGCACCCAAAAATCCAAAAGCTATCAGGAGACGGATCTCAAGAAGATCATCAATGAGGTGGCCGGGCGACTTGGGTACTCGGTCTCGGGCGAGATCGAGCCGGTTTCCTTCAAGGTCAAGAAACAGCGCCGGGAGCGGGATCTTGCCTTCATCAAGCGCCTTGCCGAGGACTACGGCTACTTCGTCTCTGTGAAAGATAGAGAGATTGTTTTCTACAAGCGCGAGGATCTGGAGGCCCAAGGCCCGGTTCGGACCATCGACATTGTGGATGGCTCCACGCTGATCTCCTGGTCGGCTGAAGAAAACAACAAGCAGGTCTATTCGAAGGCGAAGGTCTCCTATCTCGATCCGGACAAGAAAGCGCTCATTGAAGGTGAAGTCCAGGACCTTGGCGCAAAGTCCGGCGATACCCTGAAAATTGATGAGCGGGTTGAAGATGAGGGGCAGGCCAAAAAGCTCGCCAAGTGCCGCCTTGCCAAGGCCAATGAAAACCGCGCCACCGCAAAGCTCACTCTGGTGGGCGATCCGCTTTTGATGGCCGGTCAGGTCATTCAGCTCGGCCTCACATTCGGGAAATACGCGGGCAAGTACCTTGTTCATGTGGCGACCCACAAGATTGCCCGTGCCAGTTACACAACATCGCTGGAGCTGAAACGTGTCGAATAGGACCATTGATAGCGGCAAGAACTCGCCCTACCGGCGGGGGACGGTGATCGAGCGCGATCCTGCGCGGGGCAAGGTGAAGGTCAAGCTACATGAAGAGGATGGCGACACATCCTTCTGGCAACATGTCAACCAGCTGGGTACGGGCAAGAACAAGTTCTACCGGATGCCAGATATTGGCGATCAGGTCACCTGTCTCATGGACTGGGACGGGGAAGACGGCGTCGTCATAGGAGCCATCTGGTCAGAAGGTGATGCGCCGCCGACCGGAGATGGCGACACGCTTCACATCAGCCTTGCGTCCGGTGTGACCATCATCGCTAATCAAGCCACCGGCGATGTCAGTGTCGCCGGTGCGAAGACCGTTTCCGTGCAGGCAACGGCCATCACGCTGGAAGCCGCTGATATCTCAATCAAGGGCAAGGTCGCGATTGAAGGGGCAACGCTCACGCACAATGGCAAGAATGTGGGTGATACCCATGGGCATGTGACTGCCCCACCGGGGCCTCCCGGGCCGCCGGTGGGGTAAACCGTATAAGGATTAGGCTCTCTTCTTGCCCGTATATTCACATCCATATTTGGATGTGTACTCCTTAGACAGTGCCATCATGTTGATGGGACCAGTTCGATCAAACGGGTAGGTTGAAAGTATAATCTTGTCCATATCGAATTCATTTCGCGTGTCCAGCGCACTGAAAACATGCTGGCAAACGGTATCTTGGGAAGTTCCCCTTTGGTAAGGATAACTGGGTTTGAAAAGCTGTATCGGAGGATCAATTAATTTCATGTCCGAGAACTGTAGGAACTCTGCGGAGTACAATGAGGACATGAATTCATCGCTGTGCACCCAATTTTTCATTATTGACCATGTGCACTCAGTAATCGGGGTCCCGTATTCAATGCAATGCTTCCAGTCACACAGAAAACCCACTCCGAGAATTCGCTTCGCATTCAAACTTCTGAATGCCAGAAAATGAGAGGTGATAGCTTCAATTAGAAGCCTTGTCTTTGAACTGTTCGTCATAAACCTATGTCCTTGGCTGTGCGAAGATTCGGCTCCATAAACGCAAACTGGCTCAAGAGGTTTTCAATTTCTTCCCGCTTACCATTGTCAAAAAACGCATGTAATTTTTTATCATTAAGGCTCTCCCGCTTAGTTGATTCTACAATAATTACAGCAAAAGGAATATCTTTTTCGTCGGATAGGCGGTAGCCCCACAAGCAAGTTGATTGCATCGTGAGGTTTTTGCAAGTCTCAGGAGAGATTCCGTACTTTGTTTCATTTTCCTCATAGTACTTCTTCAAACTCGTTCTGGGACTCGGTAATTTTTTCTCAAAACACTTTCCATCTGTCCAAGCCTTGCCGATTACACCATCGTTTACAGGATAAAGGTAACGACTTCGCTTACGAAAGCTGGGGTTTTCGGCATGTCTACCTAGGAGACGAAACTCGTCTTCTTGCTTGTCATATTTATATATGGAAATTCTGTCGAGATTTGTAAGCTGACATTCTTTGAAAAGGATTTGCGCGCACCCATCCCAAACGTCATAAAAATTGCGGCTACCATCTGCAATTACTCGTTTCAGGTTGGTAATTTCATCATCCAGCTGGGCTCGGGACTTTTTCCCGCGAACATCCAGAATGAGTGAGGCTATGTAACAGACCAAAAACAACCAGAACGGCCACCACAACGGGCGGTCGAATATATCAAGAAAGGATATTCCAGCGAATGCAACAGCGTTCAGGCCGAGGTGGAAATGCTCCTGAAACCAGCCGCCTACTTTTTCACCAAGACTTCTACTATTCATTTTGCATCCGATGGATGTGGTAAAATCCAGAAAAGGCGCAGTGGCCTTTGCAATATGATTCTGTGCTCAATTAATCTTAATACAGTTCTGTAGCGACCAAGCAACAGCGATTGACCGTTTCCACCGGAACAGTTCCGTAACCTTCCCCTCGCGCCCGCGCTACCTTCCCGACAGTTGTTCTCACTTCCCGAACCCTGTCGGATCAAATGCCCATTCCCGATCACCTTCACTGGCAGCACCGTGTTTTCCCCGGTCCCAAGGCGGATTGGGGAGCTGCTGTTGTCGGGATCGCGGATCTTGAGCAGTCGATGCGGATTATCTGCCTGACGCCCAAACTCTCCGTGCCAACCGAGCCGGAGAAGTTCTGCAATGCGCTGGACTATATCGACCGCCCGCCTGCGATTGCCATTCCAAGGATTTCTCAGGAAATCTGGGACGCGCTTGCCAAATGGGAGCCACGCATTGTCGTGGAACGGGTCGAGGTTGAGGCTGTCGGCTTCCATCATTTTCGTACACCTGTCTTCTGGCGGCCACGAGAAGATGTGATTGGCGAACTGCTGCAGACCGACATCGAGCTTCGGGAGGCAGCGTGATGGTGGATCTCGTCAAAGCCTTGAGCCCAGCCGAGCTGATTGCGCGCGGTGCGCCAAAAATGTTCACCACGTCAGCGAAGGCGTGGAAGGACAAGCTGATTGAATGGTTCGAAAGTGATCCGAACGGCCCGCAGCGAAAACTCTATCCGGGGCAGCTGGAGCAGGTTTTGATCGACATGCTGGCCTACGGGTTTTCCCTGCTGGGTCAGGAAGCCCAGATGGCAAGCGAACAGCGCTGGCTTCTCTTTGCCAAGCGGAACCATCTGAATGTTGTTGCTGCCAATAATTCCACCTTTCGCCTTAAGGCAGCGCCTGCCACTTGCCAGATTGAGCTGCGAAGGGAAGAGGGCGCGGCAGGCAGCGAACTGATCGTGCCCGCCGGAACCCATTTGAATTCTGGCGGTGAGAATAGTCTCGGCTTTGTCCTGGACGAGGCGGTTGTTCTTGGCGTGGGGCAGAGCGTTGCCACAGTGGGCACAACAGCGAGTATCGCGGGAACGGCTGGCAACAGTTTTCTGGCTGGTCAGATCATGGGAACAGTGCCGGGCTTTCCGGGGCTGACGTTTTCCAATCTCTCTGAGACCAAGGGTGGGGCGGATGAGGAAAGCGATGCGGCCCTGATTGAACGGGCCGCTCATGCCCATGACCGGATCTCAAAGGCCGGTCCACGGGAAAGCTATCGCCAGCAGGCCCGGGCCTTTTCTCCTGCCATCATTGATGTGGCTGTCATTCGGCCAGAGCCGGGGCACATAGAGGTCTATCCGCTTCTGGATACGGGGCTGCCGTCTGCTGAGTTCTGCAGCCGCCTTTATGACTGGCTCGACTATGAGGTCAAACGCCCGCAAGGCGATGAACTGACGGTGCCTTTCCCAGAAGCCGTGACCTTCTCAATCTCTGGCATTTGCCGTGGTGTAGGAGATCTAGAGGATCTGCGCAATCAGGTGGAGGCCAAGCTTGATCTGGCAGCGTCTATCTGGTCCCGCCGTCTTGGCGACTATATGGCGTTGTCAGCCCTGACCTGCGCGGCCCGCTCGGTTACGGGCCTTGTGGACATCGAGCTTGTGTATGAGGGGCTTTCCTCGCGCCAGCTTGAAGACCACCAGTTCGCGGTGCTGACAAGCATCAGCCTCACGATGGAGGCGGCATGATGGCAGACAACGGCATCAGGGATCGTATCTTCCCCGAGAAGCTGATCCCGCCCGGTATCAATGACGAGCGCACCCGCGCCATTCTTGCCACCTTTGAAGCGATGGCGAACGAGCTCGATTTTAGGGCGTTGCTCATGCGCAACTCGTCAGAAATCCCGGATGAGGCCTTGCCGCTCGCCATTCATGATTTTTCTCTGGGAGAGTTTATTCCAGCTGATGGTCTGCCCCCACGGGTCATTGGTCGTCTGATCGACCGGGCGTGGGAGTTGCACGAGGCACAAGGAACGGATGGCGGTGTTCGGCTCGGGTTGGAGTTGCTGGGTTGTCATGCGGACATTCGTCAATGGTGGCAGCAGGAGCCTCCTGCTCATCATGACACCCACGAGATCGATATCTTCTTTGATGAGGTGCTGTTTGAAGAGGCAGCTCTTGGTGACCCCAAACATCGCAATGCCGCTGACAATATCGTGGATGCCACCAAACGCTGGAGCCAGAGCACGGCCATTCGTTATGGGGTGTTGACCCGATCCGAAGGCTATGTCGGAGCCTATGCGCAAACGGGATCCCGGTATACGGCAGCGCTTCCAATCGATGATCCGGAACCAGTTCCAGCCGTTCTTCTTCCCGCAATTGCCTGCCTTTATGGCGGCACCTTTACAGCCAGCCTTGAGGGGTAATTCATGGCCGCCCGTCATTCCATTGTCACTGTTGCCGGACGCAACAAGGAAGCTGCCCAAAAGGCGGCCAACCTGCCGGTGCGCTTTACCGAGATTGCCCTTGGGTCCGGGGACCGGTATCCAGCTGGCGGCGAAACCACGCTTTATGCAGAAGTCCACCGGGGTCAGATTACCGGTTCGGGTGTCATGGCAGGCGAACCGAATGCGGTCTGGTTCGATCTCTATGTGGTAGCCGATGTTGCGACCTTCTATGCGCAGGAGATTGGTCTCTTTGATGAGGACGGCGTTCTTTATGCGCTTTCCCGGTTTGACCAGGCGGTCCCGAAGTTCGGGCCGGACAGCGCGTCCCTCTCCGATAATACCTTCCGCATCGTGGTGGTTTTTTCCGATACCGAGAATGTGGTGGTTGAAACATCGCCGGTCACAGGGCTGACGCCAGAAACCTTGTCTCAGCACCTTCCCTGGGCGCAGGATAAGCACTTTGCAGATCCAGCCAATGAAACCAACATCCCCCGCATTCGCCAGATCCATGAAGAGTTTGGACCACAAAGCGATGCGCTGATCGCTGGCTTTGCCCGCGTTACCGAAATCCTTACCCATCAGGTTGTTCTCGACAATCGCCAACGCCGATTGATGGGGCTTAACACGGGAGGCACTTCCTTATGAGTGATGTAGCAACACAGCTGGCGCGCTTGACAACTGCTGCCGATGCCCACCAGACCGCCACGGATCAGTGGCTAAAGCTGATGGCGCAAATGCAGGACCTTCCGGCGCTCGGTACTAAAGAACAGGTCGAGCAGGGTGAAAATGTTCTGGTGACTGCCGATGTTCTGCCTGACAGGGTTTGGGCTGAATTGCCGGAGCTCGGAACCGCCGAACAGATTGCAGTACGTGAAAACGTTCTTGTCTGTGCTGACAAGCTGCCTGCACACCTGTTCGATGAACTGCCAGATGTTGGAACCGCCGAGCAAGTTGCAAACGGCGATGAAGTGCTGGTGACAGCCGACAGGCTTATTCCAGTTATCAAGGCCAATGCAGGGGTGGCGGGCGATCTGGTTCTGTGCGCAGGATCGACACCATCGCCGGGAACTCTTGAGTGTGACGGATCGGCCTTGTCTCGGACCGCCTATGCAGATTTGTTCGCAGCCATCGGCACGACTTATGGCGCAGGGGACGGTGCCGATACGTTCGACATCCCTGATTTGCGCGGCGAGTTCCTCAGAGGCTGGGATCATGGCCGGGGCGTTGATCCAGACCGGGTGTTGGGGGCACCTCAAAGCCACATGATCGAGGCACATACCCCCCCCTACGGCTATCCGCATTCCTCTACTTACGGCATGTCCAGTTTACCAACGCCGGGTGTTCGACCAGGCAACAACACCGGTCACGCCACTGGTGGATTTGGCGGTTCGGAAACCCGGCCGCGCAATATCGCTGTGATGATCTGCATCAAATACTGAGGGAACTTTCACGCAAGTGGGCGCGAATTTTGTGTCTGCAACGAAGTGAATGGAACAAGAGAGCTGCAATGACCCAGATCCATAACTATCATCCAGAAACTGGTGAGTTCGTTCATACTTCCAATGCGCGTCAAAACCCACTGGAACCGGACAAGGTTCTGGTTCCACAACATGCGACCACCTTGAAGCCACCTGCTATTAAGGAGGGTTTTGCCCGTGTTTTTACCGGCACACAATGGAAAGAGGTTCCCGATCATCGGGGAGAGACGTGGTTCGACCTTGAACGCAATCCGGTTGTTATCAAACAATTGGGCTCTCCTGTTGAAAAGGACCTGATGGCCGAACTTCCTCCAGTTCCACTGGCTGACCTGAAACTGGATGCCATTCAATCTGTTCTGGCAGAGGCAGATCGGCTGGCAGCGCAATTCGTCGCCGGATACACAGAGGCTGAACAGAGCACGTTTGTGAAACGGGAGAATGAAGCGCGCGCAATTCAGAGCGGTGCCATTTTGCCCAAAGATGCCACCTATCTCATGAAACTGGCCGGAGGGGATGCTGCTCTGGTGGCGGGGCTGAAGGACGTTATTCTATCTCGCTCTGATCTCTTTGAAGATGTGACCGTTGCCGTCACACATATGCGTCAGCAAGCGCAAGAGCGTATTGAAGCGGCTTCTGATGCGGATGCGCTGGCAGAGGTCTTGAACGCGCTCAAACAACAGGCGGTAGAAACAGCAGCCGGTTTGTTGGCTCGCAAGGCCGCTCTGGATAACGGGTAACGGCCATGCGCTATTGCGACGCCCGTCCTTTAATCAAGTCAGGAGACCTCATGGCCTTCAGGGGCGAAGGGTTTGTTTCGCGGATCATTCGTCATGTAACGGGCGGGCGTCACACCCATGTCGGTATTGCCTGGGTGTTCCGGGAGCGGGTGTTCTTGCTGGAAGCGCGGGAAGGACGCGGCGTTCAGATCCGGGCGCTTTCAACCTGTCTGCCATGTGACTGGCTTCACTGTGATCTCACCTGGACGGAGAGAGCAGAAACCGCCGCTCTGTCAAAGCTTGGAAAGCCTTATTCCTACGTGGATGCACTTCGTGTCGGGATGGGGATAGCTCCCGCCAATAGCGGTTACATCTGCTCTGAATTTGCAGCCCGTGTTCAGGCACACATAACCGCCCGGATCCCGTACTTCCCCGCTCACACACCAACCAGCCTCGTCCAGTCCTGGCTTGATCAGGATGTTCCCCTTGTTGCCCTGAAAGAGGACTGATGAATACCGGAAGTGTTCCGGCGAATTGATGGCTATGCAGCCCTAAACTCGAAAGTGTCCAGACCAGTGTTGATAGCTGCGCTGGTCCTTCAAAACGGAATTCATCGAACCTTACGGAGATCCCGATGAAGCGATTTTTGCTTTCCTGTCTACTCGTCCCGCTATTGAGCCTGACTGCTCTCGCCCATTCTGAAACTTCCCCCGGCTTCATCTTCAATGGCTTTAATGATCCTGCCGCCATCGCTGTGATCGATGAGCATGAACAATTCATCATGGAGACTGCCATGTATGAGTACAAGGCTCATGTCACATCTGTTTATGATGCTGACACCATCACCGCCGATATTGACCTTGGCTTCAAGGCTGCCCTCAAGGGCGTGAAGCTACGCCTCTACAGCATCGATGCCCCGGAAATGCGCGGTCAGGAAAAGGAGCAGGGTCGAATATCCCGCGATTGGCTCCGGGAGCGCATTCTTGGCAAGGACGTGTTTGTGCGCACCTACAAGGATCAAACGGGCAAGTATGGCCGGTGGCTTGCCGAGATTTATCCACTTGACGATCAGCGCCAAAGCTACAATGCGATGCTTGTGGCAGAGGGCCTCGCAAAGCCCGCCTTCTATACCTGACCACTAGAGCTAAATGGGGCGACTGATCTCTTTGGATCAGTCGTTCTTGACTCTCGATGAAGACGGGAGGCCTTGAGCGCTGAGAACGCTCAAAACACCGGGGATATGATTGGCGTCACTCCCGGCCAATGACAGCAAAAGACAATCATCGCTCCCGTCACCACCATCGATGGATGACCAGTATGGGCGATTCTTTTTGAAGTGAACAGAGCAAGAACATGCAAATGTTAGAAGCTGTCTCTCCGGTCAAACCTGTCGCTGCCTATATCGGCGGAAAGCTGCAACTCGCCAAGCATATTGCCGGGCGTATCAGCGCGGTGGACCATGCCACTTATGTTGAGCCGTTTATTGGCATGGGCGGGATCTTCTTCCGCCGGTCCCTCAAACCGAAATGCGAAGTCATCAATGACATCTCCAAAGATGTCGCCACCCTGTTCCGCATTCTTCAGCGTCACTATCCGCAGTTCCTCGACACGCTGAAGTTCCAGCTCACCAGCAGGTCGGAATTCCAGCGGCTCCTCAAGACCGACCCGGATACCTTGACCGATCTGGAGCGGGCAGCCCGCTTCCTTTACCTCCAGCGGATCTCGTTTGCGGGCAAGGTCCAGGGGCGGACCTTTGGTGTCTCCCTGCGTGGTGCCCGGTTTGATCTGACCAAGGTGGAACCGCTTCTGGAAGATGTCCATGAACGGCTGTCCGGCGTCATCATCGAGCACTTGGCCTATGCTGACTGCATCAAACGCTACGACCGGCCAGACACTCTCTTCTACATCGACCCGCCTTACTGGGACTGCGAGACCTACTACGGCAAGGGTGTCTTTTCGAAAGACGACTTCCAGGCTCTTGCCGGTCAGCTGAAGGATATCAAGGGCCGCTTCCTGATGTCGATCAACGATGTTCCGGAGATCCGCGAAATCTTCGCTGACTTCGACATCGAACAAGTCACCCTCAAATACACAGCCAATGCCAAGGGTGTAAAGCAGGCAAAGGAGCTGGTGATTGGGAACTAAATTGGGAAGCAATTTTGCCCGTTAGAAGGGCCGGATTTGTGCTGGGGTGTGTGCAATCAGAAATGTCGTTGTGTGCAGAATGAAAAAGCGCGCCACAATAAGACAAGCATCAATTGAAGTTTCAATAACGGCCTATAGCTCCGCTCACTATCAAGCATGGTAATGATGGTGACCCCGGCGCGATTCGAACGCGCGACCTACGGATTAGGAATCCGTTGCTCTATCCTGCTGAGCTACGGGGCCAAGCCATTTTCTGATACAATATGGAACTATCAAAATCCACGCAAAATGCGGGGTGGGAACGACTTGGGGTGAACCGCACTATGGAATGGAATGAACTTCAACATGCGATGGATCAAGCGCAAGCTAACAGAAAACGCGCCGCAAATGATCTCCACTTTGCTCGGCAAATGGCTGCCGGTGCCATTCGCACGGAGGACGATTGGAACAAACGTGGTGATAAATTACGGAAACCACTCAGGCGATTGCTGAAGACAATCCGAGCACAACCGCCAGAATGCTGCGAGCATCTCAGGATGCTCGGTCAGAGCTTCGGTCGCCCTGTCGATCTGCATGACATCGGCTTTGTCGCGAATGAAGCGCTTGATCTACTTCGTCAAGACGGGCGAAAGCCCTTGCCAATTCGCGGCGCGGTTCAATGGCTGCTGATACACTATCGCGGACAGGGACATCGCGTTAGCAACACGCTCTATGGACCCGATGGCGTCCCAAATAGGCCAAGTGAATGCGTTTTATGGCTGACGTCCGAACTGACGAACCTCGGTCACAAGACCGATGAGGGGGAAGTGTACGACATTCTTCGCAGCCCGAAGATGCGGACTTTTGTAGCAGACTTACAAAAACCCCCAGCAAATGATGCTGAGTTTCCGACAAGTGCTCTGACACCATAACTTCCTCAAGCTTGCTTCAGTTTCAACAAACTGGAGCAGTAAAATGCATCACCAACTTCAAAGTGCCGCAAGGCCCTCGACTTTTGACCCCGACCGAGCTGCGGTAACTGACAGCGATTGGCTCACAACCAATCAAGTCGGTCGGCTACTGCAGATTTCGCCATCGTCGCTGGAGAAGGCTCGCTCTGTCGGATCGGGCCCTTTCTCCAAGTTGCCCTATCACAAGATTGGTCGATCCGTTCGATATCACAGACGCGATGTCCTAGCGTTTCTGCAGGATAGGAAGATCGCTGGTTCCAGTCTGGTACAAAAGGAGACTGGACGATGACACGTGGCATTATCTCGCAAGTCAAAGAAGCTATACGCGATAGAGGCATCTCCGATGTAGTTCTTGCCTTATTTCCAGATGCGGTTCGTTCTGCGAGCGGTATCCACATGGGTTCGGTCAAAGGCGAAAAGGGTCAAAGCCTTTCTGTCGAGAGAACCAAGGGGTATTGGAAAGACCATGCAACCGGCGACAAAGGCGCGGACCTGATCGCGCTCTGGAAACAGCATCGTCAGCTTTCATCAAAAACGGAAGCGGCGATTGAACTGGCTGAACGTCTAAGCATCGAAATCGCAGAATCCAAAGCGGACGTTCCTCGGAAACCCACACCAGTACCGGCTGATGCGCCATTACACAACTTGAAGCTTGGCATGCCCTTTCCCGGCAACGAAGAATACCGGCTTACGCAAATTTTTGAGTACCGAGATGAGACAGACGCGCTCCTCAGTTTCGTTCTGAGATATGAGAAACTCGCCGCTTTGTCTGACCAAAAACAACTGAAAAAGGTCGTGCCATACAGCTTTGATCATGACGCGAATTGCTGGAAAATGAGGGCGCCTAAAACAGCCTACTCCTCACTTTATGGGTTACAAAAGCTGCGGAGATCACCTGACCGTCCAGTGCTCCTCGTCGAGGGTGAAAAAACTGCTGATGCTGCGGCTGAGCAATTCCCAGACCATGTTGCAGTGACTTGGCCCGGTGGTACTGGTGCCATCGGAAAGGTCGATGCTGCGCCATTGAGGGGGCGGGACGTGGTGATCTGGCCTGACAATGATGAGCCGGGCAGGAAGGTTGTTCCGGTTTGGCAGATGAAGCTGGCGGAAATCGGCGCGGCTAGCTTCAAGGTGGTTGATCCTTCAGACGTCAAGATCGAAAAATGGGATCTGGCAGATGCCATTCCTGACGGAATTGACGTTTGCCAGATGTTAGCTCGCGCGGAGCCGATTGATCTGCGCGAATTACGAACCTTCAACCGGCTTGACATGTCGGAACTCGTCAAGCGTCTGATCTATGTTGGAAAGCTGGCCATTCTGGTCGACGAGTGTTGATTTTCACTGAGAACTGACCCGGTGGCCCCATAAATTGTCACTGAGAACTGACCCATGTGAACACACTACCCCGACGTTTTTGGCTCGGGGGATATGGAGTGATCGACATGGGATTTTTGAGTGTCATTCGACGCTGGGCATTGCGTGACAAAATGCCAATCAGAGAGATTTCCCGTCGCACGGGTTTATCTCGCAACACGGTGAAGAAGTATCTGCGCGAGGGCATTGTTGAGCCGAAGTTCAAAACCCCGCCGCGACCAACCAAACTTGATCCGTATGCGGACCGTTTGTCTTCTTGGTTTGTGGCCCAGACGCGCAAGTCGCGCAAAGAGCGTCGAACCGTCAAACAGATGCACGTGGATCTGGTGCAGTTAGGGTATGATGGCTCCTATGAACGTGTGGCGGCCTTTGTCCGTGCGTGGCGTGCGGACCGGCAGCGGGCGGAACAGACGACAGGGCGCGGCACATTTGTGCCTCTGATCTTCCAGCCCGGCGAAGCTTTCCAGTTTGATTGGAGTGAAGACTGGGCCAATATTGGCGGCGAGCGACTGAAGCTTCAGGTCGCGCATATCAAGTTGTCACACAGTCGGGCGTTTTTGGTCCGGGCTTACCTGCTGCAAACGCACGAGATGCTGTTTGACGCCCATTGGCACGCGTTCCGCGTGTTTGGCGGCGTTCCTGGCCGAGGGATCTATGACAATATGAAGACAGCGGTTGATCGCGTCGGCAAAGGCAAGCAGCGGGACATCAACGTCCGTTTCAAGGCGATGGCTAGCCACTACGTCTTTGAGCCTGAGTTCTGCAATCCGGCTTCAGGTTGGGAGAAAGGCCAGGTCGAGAAGAACGTCCAGGACGCGCGCAATCGGCTTTGGCAGGTCATGCCCGTCCTTGCAGATCTGGCTGAACTGAACCAATGGCTTGAAGATCGGTGCATCGCCCTTTGGGCGGAGACGCCGCACAAAGCCTTGCCGGGGTCTCTCGCCGATGTGTGGAAAGCTGAGAAGCCAATGCTGATGGCTCTGCCGCCGGCCTTCGATGGATTTATCGAACATAGCAAGCGAGTGTCTCCCACATGCCTGATCACATTCGAACGCAACAGGTATAGCGTGCCCGCCAGCTTTGCGAACCGCCGTGTCAGCCTGCATGTCTACCCTGACCGACTGGTCGTTGTGGCCGAAGGGCAAACAGTTTGTGAACATGCACGGCTCATTGATCGGTCCTGCCGCAAATCAGGCAAGGTTGTTTATGACTGGCGGCACTATCTTGCTGTCATTCAGCGCAAACCTGGCGCCCTTCGCAATGGCGCGCCCTTCACCGAGATGCCGGAAGCCTTCCAACGGCTGCAGGAACGCATGTTACGCAAGGAGGGGGGTGACAGGGAAATGGTCGACATCCTCTCATTGGTTCTGCAGCATAACGAAGAGGACGTGTTACGCGCCGTGGACAAGGCGCTGGAAGCGGGTGTGCCAACCAAGACGCATATCCTGAACCTTCTACACCGGTTGATCGACCGTAAGCCGACGGAACATCCAGAAGTCGACCCACCGGACGCCTTGGCATTGCAAACCACGCCCGAGGCAAATCTAAATCGTTACGATGGCCTGAGACAGGCTGGGGAGAAGCGCCATGCGTCATGACCCAGCCGGAGCCTCTATCGTCATCATGCTGCGCAGCCTCAAGCTCTATGGCATGGCAAATGCCGTCGAAGACCTGGTCGCCCAAGGTGCCCCAGCCTTTGAAGCCGCGACCCCGATGTTATCACAGCTGCTCAAGGCTGAAATGGCGGAACGAGAGGTTCGATCCATCGCTTACCACACAAAGGTCGCCCGCTTCCCTGCATACAAAGACCTCACCGGCTTTGATTTTGCGTCCAGTGAAATTAACGAAGCGAAAGTCCGGCAGTTACACCGGTGTGAGTTCATCGAAAACACCGAGAATGTCGTTCTGATCGGTGGGCCCGGCACGGGCAAAAGCCACACCGCCACAGCAATCGGCGTTCAGGCGATCGAACACCACAGGCGCAAGGTTCGGTTCTTCTCAACAGTGGAGCTGGTCAATGCACTGGAGCAAGAAAAAGCGATTGGCAAGGCTGGGAAAATCGCTGATATGCTGACCAAAGTCGACTTGGTCATCCTGGATGAGCTCGGTTACCTGCCGTTCAGTTCATCAGGTGGGGCACTGCTCTTTCACCTGCTCAGCAAGCTCTACGAGCGCACAAGCGTCATCATCACAACCAACCGTAGCTTCTCAGAATGGGCGCAGGTCTTCACAGATGCAAAGATGACCACCGCTCTCTTAGACCGCCTCACGCACCGCTGCCACATCTTGGAAACAGGCAACGACAGCTACCGCTTCAAAGCCAGTTCCAAGGATACAAAGAAAACTAGAAAGGAGACCCCAACATTGACCGCGTCATAGACCACGACGCATAACTAAAGGTGGGTCAATTCTCGGTGAAAATACCGGGTCAGTTCTCAGTGAAAATCAACAGCTTGCGCTCAAAGTAGAGCTCCTTGACGACGTTGCTTGGAGTTCGTGAGGCGTACACGACGGCGACCACGTGCCCGTCATGAATGACCGGCATGGCTGCAAATATGCGAACCCGGGTTCCGCGGCTGATGGAATAGATCGGCTGGGAATTGTCGACGGGGCGTTCCCTCAAGGCGCTGGCGTAAGCCCCTTGCAGGGCTGGACCGACCTCATCGACATGGGCCAGCGACAGACCCACTTCCGAGCGCCCCGCAATTACGGTTCCGTTGAAATCGAGGATCCGAAAACCGGCGAGGGTCGTCTGTTGAATGTCCATGATCATTGGAGCAACGAAGTCTGCGAGCCCCAGATAGGCGCTTGCCACCGGTTTCAGGGCGTGCCGGGCGTCCGGCCTTTTGGGCTGGATGGGCGTGGTGCTTATATCCAGCTGGGGAAGCGTTGGTGACCACTTTTCACCTTTCGCCAGTTTGGGAGGGGCGACTGGTTGTCCGCGTGGAAAATCACCAAGGGCGACGTCGGAAAGATATTGGATAATGGCCGCGCGAAGTCCGGCCGACTGGGCGATCAGTTCTGCCTCGGTGCTGCGAACCAGCTGGTTTTCGTAAAGGCGAAAGAAGAATATTCCGGTCAGGGGCAGAAGCAAGGCGACCGCGACCATCGCGCTTGCAATCATTGAGTCCGCCCTGAACAACGTCTAAGCCATTGATGTTGCGCGTGGCCGAAGCAATACGCAAATATTCGATTTGACCGGTTTGGGGATGGGGTTTGTGATCCAGAGCAGCAAAATGATCAGTGCATTGAGGATCAGACGCAGGTTATGACCGGCTGCGGCCAGCAGGGCGTTGATGGCATCGCCATTTTTGCCATTGAGGAAGTTCCGGTCAAGTCGTCCATCTGTTTTCATGTGGCCGATGGTGGCCTCGATCGCTGATCGTCGTTTCAGCTCACGCTTCATCTGTGCCGTCAGCCCGCGCTTCTGGCCGGAGATCATGACCTTGGCGTCGCCCTCATAATCATGCCCCCGATAGCCACGGTCCACATAGACACGCTCAGCTTTGGTGCCGCAGACTTTCTCAGCCTGACTGATGGTGTCATTCAAGGTGTGCCCATCATAGGGATTGCCCTCAAAAGCCCTCGCCGCAAGAACCAATCCTTCCCGATTGGTCGTGGCAATGCCAACCTTGGCCCCGAACTCGTAAGGTGTTCGCGCCTTGCCCTTGGCAATACAGGCCACTTCCGGCGCATGCATGGAATAAATCTTGTTTTTGTCCTTGGGGGTCTGGGCCAGAAGCCGCTCCACCAGTCCCAGCAGACGGGAGAACCGGTGCTCAAGACCTTCGTTGCCTGCGATCTTGCGGGAGATGTCGCGATAGACCCGGCCCAGATAGGTCTTCAGCTTTTTGAGTTCCCGGCGCATCCGCTTGAACTGTTTGGCATGGGCATAACGGCCCGCCATCAAGGCCGCCTTTTTGGCAACTCTGGTATGGCTGCGACGCAAGATGATGCCGGCCCTCTTGGCCTGGCGCACCAGAAGCTGCAAGGCCTTGTGATAAAGACGGCTATCGGTGGGATGGGCAATGGCTTTGGGTTGAACGGTCGTATCAACCAAGACCCGCTCAAGGCTGCTCTTCTTGATCGTCCCGCTCTCAATCGCAACACCTACCGTAGCAGAAAGAAGCTTTTCCATTCCCTCAGGACCAATCCGTTTGCGCCAGCGGGTCATGGTTGAGGGATCAATGGGGAATTGGTGCTGGAAAAACTCAAAACCGCAGAAAGACTGCCAGTAGGGGTTTTCAACCCAACGCTCAACCGTCTCTTCATCGGAAAGATCGTACATGTGCTTGAGAAAGTGCAGCCCGGCCATCAGACGCGTTGGTTTGGCCGGTCGTCCCAAGGGGCGATAATGCCTGCCGAACTCCGCATCAAATTCATCCCAAGGCATCAGACCAGACAGCCGCACCAACGAATGGTTCATATCGATGATTGCGGCCAGGCGTTCCTTGAACAGATCGCCACACCGTTTGTTGCGTTTTGAAGGTCTCATGAGAATATGCCAGAAAATGCGTGCTTCGGATCAACTAACCGGCATATTCACACATCCAAAACCCAATGGGTATCCATACTCTTCAATCAGTTAAGGGGTTTTTCAGCGCGAACCATTGACAATGACGGGCGCCATTTTGTCCGCATCAGGCCCGGTTCCCCGCGTGACTGCAAGCCCCGATTCGAAAGCCCACGCCGTGCACGGTCTCTATCACGTCCTCGCAGCCGACCTTGGCGAATTTGGCCCTGAGATTGCGGATATGGCTGTCGATGGTTCGGTCCGACACATGAATGTTGTCGGGATAGGCAAGGTCCAGAATCCGTGACCGTTCGAACACCATGGTCGGCCGTTTCACGAGGATGTGGAGGATCGAAAATTCCAGTTTTGTCAGACCGAGTGCTGTCTGGTTTATCCGCGCTGTGAAAGCCTCTGGTTTCAGGACCAGATCACCATGGTGCAGGCAGTCATCCTCTTCCCCTTCTCTTGCCATTCCGAGCTTTCCGCGCCGCAGAATGGCACTGACCCTGGCCACAAGTTCGCGTGGGCTGAAGGGCTTGGTGACATAGTCATCGCCGCCGATTTCCAGTCCGAGTATCCTGTCAATCTCCTCATCGCGCGCAGATAGGAAAAGAATAGGCACTTCTGACATGCACCGGATCTGGCGGCAGACCTCAAGCCCGTCCAGTTCCGGCAATCCCACGTCCAGAACAATGAAGTCGAACGACGAGCCCTTGAAGGTGGTTACCGCAGCCAGTCCGTCTGGCGCCACGACCGCACGGTAACCTGCCTTTTCCAGAGCAAAGCAAATCACGTCTGAGATGTTGCGGTCATCTTCAACCACAAGGATCGATTTCACGATTTGCCGGTCCTTCTATCGTTGGGGCGTTTCCAGCCACCAACCATCTTTAGCAATCCGGTCGGGAACATTAAATGGCCGGTTTGTTTTTCCGTCTTCTGGAGCGGAGCACTGGCGCTTTATCCACCTTTGCAGCCGCGTCCGGTAACGGGCCATCAGCATAAACAGCGCGCCAAGGAGCGCAGCCCAACCTTCCGGCTCGGGAGTGGAAGACCCGGAAAGGTTCAGTTTTGGATAGGCCGCTTTCGAAATGCCCGAAACCTTTGGAAGCGGCACAGACGTCTTTGCATTGGCGGACGGATCGGGATTTTGAATCTTCTGAGAAACCGCAATGAAGGACGTGAACGCGCTTTGCAGCGAGTATTCCAGGCCCAGCCGAATGATCTCCGCTTTTGCTTTCGCATCGGTTCCGCCCGATAGCGTCAGGGCCCGCTCTTTTTCAAAAATCTGCTCACGCGCCCAGATGAGTGGCAAAGGGCTGTCTGCCTTCGGCTCAGTATCGGATTTGGTGTCCTTGAGAGTAAGTGAGACCGGAATTTCGGCTCGCCTGCCGTTCACGAGCCCCTTGACCGTAATTTGGTGAGCGCCTTCGCCCTTGTAGCGCGCCATGACATCTATCGCGTTGCCCGCAAAAAGGTCAGGCAGACGGGCGGTCGTTTGATCTGAAACATCCAGACCGTTCCAGTCGATTTCGATATCGGTCAGCAGTGGTGCATCAATGCTCGAAGCAAGGGCGGCTGCTGCTTCCTGTCCGGTTTCCCCCGGCTCAATGTAGCGAACCCGGCCACGCCCTTCCCGGGCAAGTCCTTCAAGCAAATACCGGTTGATCGCCTTTCCAATGCCAAAGGCGTGGATGCGAGCGTTACCAATCCGGTCGTATACCGTCTGAATGACCTCCCGGTCACCGCCAATATACCCATCGGTCAGGAAAACAACGATCCGCATTGTCCCGGGGACTGGCGGCAAATCGAACGCAGCGTTGATGGCATTGTTCATTTCTGTGCCGCCGCGTGCCGACAATCCGGTCACGAAATTTTTGCCTGCCTTGATATTTGCCCTTGTTGCGGGCATGGCGGACTTGGCGAATGCAGACGTGTTGTTTGCAAAGCGCAGGATGCGGAACTGATCATTTTCGCGCAGGCCGTCGAGGGCAGCATGCATGAAGGACTTGCTGGCATCCATCGGCTGGCCGCCCATGGAGCCTGATGTATCAAGGACAAAAACAAGTTCGCGGGGGGTGACAAGATCTTCCGGAGCCAATTTTGGCGGTTCGATATGCAATGACAGAAAGCCGCCGCGTGTCTCGTCAAAATGTGTCAGTGCGCCCGTAGCCATGCGCTTTTCTGCGGCCATGGAATACCGCAGGACGAAGTCGCGATTATCGATCTCCCGCCCCTCCGCGAAGTGGAAACTCGTTCCGCTGTCATTGGTTTTTGTTTCGATTTCATGGGTGGACGAGGCGAGCGAGAGAAACCTGGTTGCAGATCTCAAGGCGGCGTTCAGCTCGACCCGCCGGGGATCAATCTTGTCCGGTGCCGTCAAGCCGATGACCGGCGGATACTCGGGCAGGCGCTCGACCAGCCATCCGCTCCCATCTTGAACAGGAAGGGTCCGCTGTCGCTGGTGGTCCACGGGCAGATAGTCATCATCTGTATCCAGCGCCATCGCCGTTGCAATTGTCTTTGGAAGGACGCCTTCATAGCGCGGGCCGACCACCATCGGCACGACCAGCTCGTAGGCATCGTCAATGCGTGGAACTTTCTGAACGTAGTTCAGTGTAATGAGGACCTGCTCACCCGGCATGAGGTTCGCAATGTTTTGCGTAAACATGTTCGGACGAGGTTGTTCGAGCAGGGCTGCAGCCTTGCCGTCCGCCTTGGCCGTCTCGAAAGTCGCCTTGGCGTCTTCCTTTTTCTTCATGACCGCCTCGATGGTCTCATCACCGACGGTCATCGTCATGCGGTAAACGGCGGCTTTCTGAACGAGGGGAAACAGATAGGTCGCATCAACGGGAACAGTGCTGGGATTGAAAAAGCTCTGCGTCACGGAAACCGTGGCGAACGGTCCGTCAATGGCAATGTCGTAGGTCGTTTTCAGCATGGGAAGTTCGACTTTTTTGCTGCCTTCCATTGCAAAGAGTTGCCCTGCCTGCTGGCCGCGAAGATCAGGATCTTCGCGCGTATGCCCACCCGCGGGGAGCAGGATCATCACGGCCATGAGCCCACTATGGACAATGCGTGAGGAGAAGAATGTCATTTTCGTTTCCTTTCAATTGCTTGGGGGTGTCAGATCGAGGGCTGCGAGGGTGGCGGCTTCAAAATGTTCGCGGTCTGTATCTGCAAGGTGCCAAGGCGTGATCCGCATGACGCTTTGCCATGAGCTTTCCGGTGCCTGGAGCCACTGCCAGATTGCTTCCGCGACATTGGACGTGACGGTGCCGTCGTCTCGCCGGAAACTGACCGAGACCTTCCAGTCGTTGCCCTGAAGATCTTCGGCGCGATAAATCGCGGTCGGTACCGGTTCAAACCGTGTTCCAAGGAAACGAACGGAATAGCCAAGGCCGCGCAGGCACTCGTCCGGGGAATGCAGATGGCGTAGCGGCGAAGTCGTGTTGACAACTGTCACAGCCATCGGGCCGTAGACCATCTTGCGCGTCGTGCCGCCATAGGCTTCGAAATAGCCACGCTCGCGATCCGTCAGCGCAAGGGGATGTCCGATCTTGCCGTTAAGCGAGGTCGGAAGCGGCGCTGTTTCGATAACTCGCGAGACATCGAGGGCTTTTCTGGGGGCGCTGGTGATGAGAATGGCTGCCAGAATGGCGAGGAAGGACACAGCGGTCAGGGCTGGCTTTGACCGCTCCGTTCCGGGCCGCGCAGGCAGGCTTGGGCTGGAGGCGCTAGGCGGCCTGTCTTTGCTCTTGAAGCAGAGGATTGGTGCTAGAAAGGTCAGTGTCGTCGCCAGTCCGATCACGTCGTGGAGTGGCCGGGCGAGCACATCGACGCCGAGGTCGGGGCCGTGCACAATTCCCACAGCCAGCAGGCTAACGCGGACTGCATTTCCAATGACTGCCAGTGCAAGCCCTGCAATGAGATGCAAGCTTCCTTGATAAGGGGTTCGGCACTGTGCCGCGTTGAGTGCGACGACCGTTGCTGCAGCCAGCATGAGTCCACTTGTTCCCGAGCAGGGCAAGTCCACCAGAACGTCAAATCCTGAAACCTGCAGGCGAACCCCGCTACAGATCAGGTCCGGGTAAAATGGCTTCAAAATGGAGCAGGCAAGGTTCGCCGACCCTTCCTGAAGCGGATATCCAAGAACCCGTTGCGCAATCCGCTCAAACGGCAGGGAGAAAAGGAACAGGACGGAAAGCCAGAAGCCAGACAGGGGTCTTGGTCGTTCGCGCAGCCGCAACAGGATTGCAATCGCATAGACATCGATAGCCAGTGCGACGCCGCCGATCACGTTGATTGCCGCGACCTGACCCAGAAGGCGAAGGGCTGCTGCAAGGACCAGCATCCAAAGGGCGGGAACAAGCGTGTTCGACCTAGCGCAGACCGCCTGGCCACTTTTCAACGACCAGATCACAAGGGCGCACAGGGCTACGAGGTAGAGAAATCCGACGGACCGGTAGGACGGATCGAGCCACGTCGCCACCAGCCAACGGATCGGCTCAACCGCGAGGATGAGCGAAGCGACGGCGAAACCTGCATAGGCAAGTCTGGCGTTATGGGTTGTTATCTGTCTGGTGATGGCTGTTGAGGACATGCCAGCAAGAGTGCCGACAGACCCGAGCAGTCCTTAGGGATGTATTGTGCAGATCTTTAGCAGATATTTCTCGCGAACCTAGATTTATAGCTGCTGCAATTTGATTGTTGCCTAAGGAGCTGAAACCAAGATAACGCAAAGGTAATTCTTTTATTGTTATGATTATCAATCAAACTGAGGGTTCAGCCATTTGGTGCATTTGGGCCTGAAAAAAATTTCAGAGTTTTAAAGATCGTTTCGGATGTACGCGGCTTTTAAAAAGACCTTTTCAAAAGATCATCTCGATCTTGTTCTTCAAACATCCGAAGATCACGAAACGCGGATAGTCGAGTTTCCCGGTAGGTGGATGACACAAGATGAGCTTCAGGAACTGCGCGAGGCTCTGATTTCCATTGCTTCAAAGACGTTGGCACGCGGTTCTTTGACCTATGGCGTGTTCAAGGCTGACGGGAGTGGACTGAGAGATACCGTCATTACATTGATCCGAGATAGGTATTCCGGGCAGCCGATTGCCTTTAATGCTTTGGCGGTCATGGAAGTGGCGCACGGTAGTGCGACCGCAACCGTACTGCATCTAGGTCTGGTAATGGTCGATCCCGGGCAGCGGTCGCGTGGTTTGTCATGGGTGCTCTATGGTCTGACTTGCCTTTTATTCTTCCTTCGCAATCAATTGAGGCCGTTCTGGATATCGAATGTGACGCAGGTTCCGGCAATTGTCGGAATGGTCGCTGAGACTTTTTCAGCAGTTTATCCGCAACCCGATGATCGAAGTCGAAGAAGCATCGAACACCTTTTGCTGGCTCGGGAAATCATGGCCAATCATCGGCATGTCTTTGGAGTGGGGGCGGAAGCGGAGTTTGATGAAGCGTGTTTTGTAATCGGCAACGCTTACACGGGCGGATCTGATGACCTGAAGAAATCCTTTGACGTTGCGCAGAAGCACCGGGACGAGAAATACAACTCCTTCTGCAAGGACAGTCTCGATTACGAACGCGGGGATGATTTTCTGCAAATCGGCAGAATGGATATTTTCGCTTCTAAAGACTATCTGATGAAGTCTGTCCCGCGTCGGTCTGTTTTGGCCATTGTCGCCGCCGCGTTTTTCATATCGCTGCAGCGAGTTCTTCTTCCCATCATTTACTGGTTTGATACTTCCCGGCCATGGCGCAGATTGCGTGCGAGAAACACATGACAGGTTTTGATTATTCAGAGTTCACAACCCGCAATATTGGCTTTGTTAGCGCCGAGGAGCAGCAAAACCTTCGCGACGCTACAGTGTTCGTATGTGGAACGGGAGGCATGGGTGGGGCCTGTGTCTTTGCGTTGGTGCGCGCGGGCATCGGCAGGTTGATTCTGGCGGATATTGATGACTTTGAAATCTCCAATATGAACCGCCAGGCATTCGCCTTCTTGGACACAGTTGGTCAACACAAGGCGCATGCGACGGCAGAGATCTGTCGCCGGATCAATCCTGAGGTCGAACTCAAGGTGCTCGATGAAGGCTGGACCAGTGCCGTAGAAGAGTGCGTGTCTGAAAGTGTGATCATCGTCAATGGAACCGATGATCTGGCTGCATCCCTTCTTCTGTATCGCACCGCAAAGGCGCACGGAAAGACGGTTATTGACGCATATGCATCACCACTTCCATCCATCTATGTAACGCGGCCAAGCGATCCTGCCCCTGAACAGCGTCTAGGCTACCCAACTCTCGACACGCCTTGGAATGCAATAACAGCTGACCAGCGATCTGAAGCGTTTTTGCGTGAGCTCGAATATGTGGTAATTCACTCTTCGTCCAGAAATCACGTCGATCTGAATGTCGCTGGCGAAGTCGCTGCAGGAAAAAGAAGCCGCATGTCTTTTGCACCCATGGTGCTAACGACTGGCATGTTGATGGCCTATGAAGTGATCAACGGTGTGCTTGGAAACAAGCACGGTGCGGACTGTCGCGGCTGGTTCCTAAATCCCTATTCCGGTCGCATCGAACGTCCTCGCAGTGCAATTGCTGCAAGTTTACTTCGTCCTCTGGTGCGCAGGTTCTTGTCGAACATGATGGGCACCCGATGATGCCAGCCACCCTCGTTGCGGACAGTTTCGTTTCTGTGGCGGCCATTGCCGGGCTTTTGATCCTGTACTTCAGCATGCGAAAGGCCGAGCGCGCGGAATGGATCAACCGTCGGTTTGGTTTCGTCATTCAGGTTCTGATCTGCCTGATGGCGACCCGTGTGCTCTATTGGGTTACCGATTCGAGCCTTTTCCGAATTCTCAACATGGCCTCTGCTGGGCTGGTGCCCTTGTCCATGCTGATGCTCAGCGAAGGCTTGATGCGTCGGCATGCACCTCTCGTCTTCAAAATTTTTGCAACCGCTGGTGCCGTGGTTTTCGTCCTTGGGGCCCCCTTTGAAGCCCTCTATCTGAACTCCAGCATCATGATTGGCCTGCTGGTCTTTCAGGTTGTTTCCTTCATCGCAATTGGTGCCTGGGTCGTCATCCGCGACAGGTCTGAACTCGAAGCTGGTGAGAACCGGATCATTGATCGCCTGTCCTGGGCTCTTTTGTTGATCATCCCCTTTGCAATCAGTGACTTTCGGATCGGTATTCTTGATTTTCCCGTTCGTCTCTCGGGAGTTGCCATTCTTTTCCTTTGCTGGCTGTCGCTCAGCCTCAACAGGGTCCGCGTTCACCACATTCAGATTGTCTATTCTATGCTCCTTTTTGTTGTCGGGAGCGGAGTTGCCATTGCGACGATTGGCGTTATTGCCGGATTAGATTGGCCCCAAATGCTCCAGTCTGGTGCAATTATTCTAAGTACGGGGCTTCTTCTTCAGGTGCGCGCGGAAGCAAAGGCGCATGTCGAGGATGATGAGAGAAGCAGTCTTATGCGGTACATGGCCCGTCATGATGGGGCTGATGTAAAGCTGTTCCTTCAAGGTTTACAGGAACATCGGCTGGTAGCCCATCCGCTTTTGCTGGAAGAGGGCGACCTTGGTGATTTTGATGCAAGCCTTCGTGATCACCTTCGCCGGACCAAGATCGTGACAGCTTCAAGATCTATGAACGGGGCTGATGGCAGTGTTGCCGAGCAGGTGAATTGGTTGCTCGGGAAGTACAACGCCACACACGCTATTTTTGCAGGAAACACGCCCTTTCGGCTGGTGGTGTTGAACTTGCCGAGTTTGACCGGAGAGCCCGATACGGATGTGGAACTCTCTGTCGTCCAACGTCTCCTTGAATTGATGTCCAAGGTTGGAAAAGCAAATGATTGAAGTACGCGAGCGTGATTTCGAGGGCTTCTTTTCGGTGCCTTTCAATGTTTATGGACAAAAGGAGCATTACGTTTCGCCCATGAAGGCAGACTTGCGGAAAATGCTGTCTGAGCAAAATCCGCTCTTTTCGGGCGCTGAGGATTTTACCTATCTGACCGCTTCTGAAAACGGAACGGCAGTTGGCCGGATCGTGGTGCATATTCATCATGCATCTAATGCTAGGCACCTGATAGAGCAGGCAAGTTTTGGTTTCTTTGACTGTCGAAACTGCAATGAGACGGCGCGTCTTTTGCTCCAGAGTGCGGAAACTTGGGCTCGCGAGCAGGGAATGAGCGAGATTGCCGGAAACTTCAATTTGACCGCCATGCAGCAGTGCGGGGTGCAGACAGACGGTTTCGAGAAACCCGGTTACACCGACATGGTTCAGAACCCGCAGCACATACCGCAGCTGCTTCAAGAAAATGGCTTTGAGCCCTACTTCCCGATGACGACCTTCGAGGTTGATCTTGCAGAGGCTACATTCACAGGTAAGGAATTGCCGGATGCCTCTCGCTACACCTTTCAGGAAGTCGAAAAGAAGGGGTTCAAACAGCGGATGGAAGAAGCGCGGGCCGTATTGAATGACGGTTTCGAACAAAACCCGATGTTCGTCCCGCTGACTGCGGAAGAGTTCATCTTTCAAGCGGGCGAAATGATGACAATTCTGGATCCACGTCTGTCGTCCGTGGTCAAACTGGATGGAAGGCCGGTGGGCGTTGTGATCTGCATTCCGGACTTAAATGGATTTTTGAAAGCTACACGTTCAAGATTTGGTATTTCGACGCCTTTTCACTACCTGAAGTATCGTCTTGGCCGTCACCGGGCAGTGATCATTTTCTATTCCGTTGCCTCCGCTCAGCATGGGCTCGGAATCATGGGAGCAATACTGGATCAAACGGTGTCTGCCTTGAAGGGGGCAGGGTACCGCCAGCTCGGTGTCACGTGGATTGCGGACGCGAACAAGCCAAGCTTGAGGCAGGTGGAAAAACTCGGCGCCAAAGCACTGCACCGTCTTCACCTCTTCAAGAAGTCTCTGTCATGACGACCCTGCCACTGCACGACTTAATACGCGAGGCAAGCCTTGCTCCGAGTGTGCACAACGTGCAGCCTGTGCGGTGGAAGATCGAAGAGCACGGTCTTCAGATGTTTTTGGACATGCGGTGCCGACTGCCTCACGGCGATCCGGAGAATCATGATGCTTTAATGAGCGCTGGAGCTGCTCTGGAGGGCATCAACCTCGCGGCATCAAAATATGGGAAGTCGGTCAAATTTCACCCAGCTTCAACACTTATCGAGGTGCCAGGCCTTCACTATCTTGGACTGATCGAGTTCGAAGATGGAGACGCAGAAGACCCTCTTTCGTCGTTTGTCGAAAGCCGGTTTTCCTGGCGTGGAAAATTTCAAACTTCAACGCGAAAAATGCGAGATTCAGCTGCCCGACTGGCAGGGGCTGATTGTCATGTGTTCAACGACCCAGCGGATTTGGGTGAGCTTGCTGAGCTGTCCGATCAGGCGAGCCTCAACTTCATGTCGCGTCGAGGCTTTAGGGGCGAGTTGGTTTCGTGGATGCGACTTTCCCGACGCCACCCCCGATGGTCACTTGATGGCCTCAACGCTGACGCGATGCAGATGAATCGGCTTGAGGCGTTTGCGGCATCAATTCTGCTCAGGCGTCCGTTCGATTGGCTGCAGACGCTCGGGTTGGCACGAGCTCTGGTCTCCGACGCTAACCGGTTCGAAAACACAGTAGGCCTCATGGTCCTGCATAGGTCGGTCGGAGAAAACCCGATATCAAGTGGCAGACGTTTTTACCGTCATTGGCTGGAGGTCGAAAAGGCCGGGTTTGTTGCCAACGTGTTCGCAGCACTGGCGGATGATCTCAACTCCCGAAAGACGCTCCATCGGAAAATGGAATTGCCAGATGATCGAGAGATCTATTCAGCATTGTTGTTCGGGCATCTGCCTCAAGGAGTCGCTCGCCCCGCGAGAGCCCGATTGTCGCTTGATCAGTTCGTATTGTAAATAATTGGGGCTTGGGTGACCAAAGCTACAACAGTTTGAGGAACTCAATCAGGTCCAGCTTGTCGTCGGCTTTCAGGTTTATACCTTGATTGTGACCACCATTACTCTGACCGGAGCGATGGGTTTCATACCAGACAGGCTCGGAAAATGGAGCGTACGCTTCAGGGTAGTCGCCATTTTCGGTGTGTCTTACTCCAACTTTTGAAAAATCCAAAGCATGACCACCAATCTTGAAGCTCTCAAGACGGTCTGATGGCGTCAGCAGCTGCCAAAGCGAAGGCACAGAACCATTGTGAAGATACGGAGCGGATGCCCAGATGCCTGTCAATGGCGGGGCGGCATAATGACCAGTCGGTTTTGCTGAGACAATTTTTCCATACGGTGTCGAGGCGACTGCATCAGCGAGCTGTTTTGTAAAAGACTGGGCTCTCAAAGGATCTGTTCCGACGTCACCCAGCCAATTTGGAAAAAGTGAAAGTTCGGGGCGTTGGTTTGTCCAGTCATATGAGCCGTGACAACTGGCGCAATCCCTTTCATACGTGGCATGTCCAAGCCTTGCCCTGGTGAGGTTAATTGGCCCAGGAAAACCTTGTGGTTTGTAGGTGCGCGCCAGAAAAGTGAATATTGCTTCCGCATCCTTTCGGTATTTATGGGCTTTTGAGGGAGAGACGCCCATACTCGGAATTGTGAAGAACGTCGTGATATCAGCCAAGGATCCTAGATGGCGTTCGTCGATGTCAGTTTTTTTAAATGGCCGTTGTCGGTCGCGGCCCTGCGGAGCATAAGCGCCATCCGCTAATAAGCTTGAGCGCCAAACATGACCTCCAAGTTCAGGAACAGAAACTATTCCGTTGTCGCCAATGCCCCCTGCAAGCAAAGGCACCCCAAGCTGATGTTTAAGAGCTGCAACACCATTAGTTGCCCCAGGTAACCCATTTGGAAAGGGAAGCGGGGATGTCTTTTCTTCGAAGGTTGAGATTTTGTCTCGCACAGCGGGAATGGCTAGCCAACGTAAGGTAAGTTCCTCGCGCCAATCCATGTCAGCGAAGAGTAATCTGGCCGTGGCGAGAAGTTCAGTCGGTTTGTTGACTTGCCCCCTAATGGCGACAAACACTTCCTCACCAAAACCCTCAATGTTTATGGAGGTGTTTGGCATGCCAAGCCATGCTTTATCTGGCCTTGGATCGCCGTGTTGATCATAGGTGACCCCACCATGACATGCAGGGCAGCCGAGATTCGAAACAAGAAGTTTCGATCCGCCAATCGGAGAGAGGTAGCCATAAGTGAAGCCCAGCGGTAACTGGCGATTGTTTGGTTTGACCCCATCAGGGCGATTGATGGGTTCTGCTGTGGTCAGAAATCCAAACCGCGATAGAATGGTATTTAGGGTGTCTGGCGAAACTGCAGCCAAAGGCGCTCGATCTTTTTCCTCCAGCACCAGCGCTGCTGCTACAAGTCGCCACGGCAAGGCATGGCTTTCGAGCGTATCCATGTTCAGCCCACCGAAGTCCGAACCTTCGAATGCCGCAGCGCCAAGAGCGACAGTAGATGCGAGGTGGGATGTTTCAGGTTGGGCTAAAGAGCGGGTTTCGGACGATGACGCCCCCCAGACAATTGCGCAGATTGCAGTCAAACCAATCAAGCAAGCTGCAAGCCAACCGGAATAATGTGACAACCTGAAATTCCTCTCAAAAATCAACGCTCTACCCCATAAGTAGAACTTTGATATATCGTTACGGTAGTTGTTTTCATTTCGCCAATGCCCTCTTGGGCCTGCATCAAGTTTTCAAACATGACCCTGACACCTGCTTGAATGCAGCGCGTCTTGATGCCCTAAGCTCGCGAATATCCCCGTGGGACAGGTCAATCCTTCTGAAAGGACCCGTGTTAGGCACTTGCCGCGAGTTGACACAGCTGCCCAAGGATAAACTCCATTCCGCCGCCGGGCTTTGCCAGTTCGGCTTCTGTAGCCTGCTCCATTCTTTCAAGTGTCAACCAATCAACGATCATCTCAGTTTTAAGACTCCGCTGTCGCATGATGTCGTTTTCCCAGCGTTGCTGCGCTTTAGCTCTGGCAACCTCCGAACGTTTTTGTGTTCCGCCACCTTGTAGGGGAAGTAGGAAGGAGGTTTGCTTTCGCCGTTCGCTTCTCTTCCAAAGCCCATTTGGCCTAAGCGGCTGGCTCGGAGTTTTGGTTTTTTCTTCCTTTGCTTCCACTTGGGTCTCTTCGAAGGGTTTTTTCTATGGGTTTGGGTCTCATTTTTGAGACCGGAACGGTCGCAGGTTTGAGATGTTGATGGTCTCAATTCTGAGGCCTTAGGTACTCCTTCTGATGGGCCGTCGCCGGACTTCATTCCCTGATCCCAGTCCTCAACAAACGCGCGAAACATTTGCCAGTTCGGAAGGTAAGCCGTGCGGTGAGACTTACCGCCATGGCTCAGCTTCTGAATAAGGCCAAGTTCGTCGAGCTCTTTCGTTGCTCTTAGAACAGCAGCGCGACTGATACGAAGGAGCTTTGTCAGTCTGCCAACGCTTGGATCGCATTGCCCGGTCTTCTTATTGAAGTGATCGATTATGGCACCTGCTACCCTCCGCGATGCAACGGACAGGTCTGGCATAATCGCCAGAGCCTTGAAGGCGAAGAGGACATCATTCTGCCGCAGGAGGGGCATTTACACCTCCTGGAAAGTCAGGATTGACTGGTTTGCAAACGCACTGCTAACATATTGATATCGTTGACCGCAAACGAGCCTGTTTTGCAAAAATACCCAGCTAGATCAATAAACTGAGCTCGCTTCCTGATCTGAGGGTTTCGCGTTCGAATCGCGCCGGGGTCACTAATTTCTCTACTTCAAATTGCAGATTTTTTTGGGTCGCCGTCTTTTTGCGCTTGGCAAGATCGGTTGCTGTTCATTGCTGCACCAAAAGCCGACAAAACCCTTCATTTTGATCTTTGATCTAACAGCGCTCGTTAATTAGTGGCCTGTGTTTCTTGCCGGAGAGGCTGCTTTCCCTAGAGGTTCCTACGTGCTCTTCGTGCTATATCTGGCGGTGGTGATTCTGGAGAGGAAAGACGGTTGGTTATGGGGGCAGTTGCATCATGTTGGCGCGCCTGAAGTCCCATCTTGAAGCGCCTATCAGCATTCAGTCACTGGTCGTTGTCCGGGTTGCTTTCGGATTGATCCTGGCTTGGGACTGTTGGCGCTACATCGATAACACACGCATTTATCGGTACTATGTCGAGCCGGAGATGCTGTTTCCGTTTTTGCAGTTTGTTCAACCGCTGCCAGAACCCTGGATTCATATTGTCTGGGGCGGGGTGGGGCTCTTCGGTGTCATGGTGGCGCTTGGTCTCTTTTACCGCTTTTCCATCATCGCCCTGACCTTGATATTCGCCTATTTTTTCCTGCTCGATCGGGCGCAGTATCTCAATCACAATTATATGGTGATCCTTTACGGCGCGCTTTTGTGTTTCATGCCGGCTGGACGAGCCTATTCGCTGGATGCGTTCCTGTTTCCGCGCATTAAGTCTCTGGTGATCCCCCGATGGCCGGTTGCCGCGATCAAATTTCAAACCGAGATCATCCTGATCTACGCTGGCTGGGTGAAAATCGCAGATGATTGGCTGCGGGGCGAGCCGCTGCGGATCTGGCTGAGCGGCGATGCCGACAAAATCTTCTATGGGTTTTTGTTTCAGTACGACATGGCCTTTGTTCTTGCCGCATGGGGCACGATTGCGCTGCACATGCTGGGCGCACCATTGCTGCTTTGGCGTCGAACCCGACTTCCGGTTTTCCTGATTTATGCTTTTTTTCACTGGTCAAATGCCCAGCTCTTTAACATCGGCATTTTTCCATGGATAACGTTGGCATTGACCACGATCTTCTTTGAGCCGGATTGGCCGCAACGGCTCGTTTCCCGATTTTTGGGCGTGTTTAAGCCGGTGGAAAAACCCCAGCCTGTAGAACAGGTGAAATTCCGACTACACCCGCTTCTGGCCAGCGGGTTGGCGCTCTGGTTTGCGATTCAAATCTATCTGCCAGAACGCCAACTCAGATTTGACAACAATGTTGCCTGGACCGGTGATGGGCATCGGTTTTCCTGGCGCATGTGCATTTACACCCGAGATCGAGAGGGTGTGTTCCGCGTTGTTTCGGCAGATGGGTTGGAATCGTGGGACATCGATCCTAACGATTTCATGGCGCGCAGACAGGCGCGCAATGTACTCGCCCGGCCAGATATTGTCTGGATGTATGCGCAGCGGCTGGAAGAATTATGGGCACTTGGCGGCTATGAGAATGTCAGGGTGTATGCCGATGTGCGCGTGGCGCTGAATGGGCGGCCCATGCAGCAGTTTACGGATCCATATGTCGATTTGACGGAAGTGCCATGGGACTGGTTGGGGCCGACCACCTGGATACTTCCTCTTGAAAGCCGGGTGTCTGAAACATGGCTACCAGACACCTATCCGCCAGAGTTCATGCGCCGTTAGGTCTTGTATTCATTTAGGCAATTTGTCTTGGAGGCTTTATGCGCTTGCGTAGAAATAGGCGGGGATTTCCTGAAGGTCTGATGTGCCGTAAGGTAATTGGTGTTTTTGGAAGAAGCTAACGTTCACATATTTGATTTATTGGAGGAGAAAATGCGTTCGACTTTTACTTTCCTTTTATTACTCCTGTCCTCGCCAATAGTGTTCGCCGGAGGCAGTTTTCCGCAAGATCTTAAATTCACAAATGCCAATTGCGCTAGCTCTGGTATTTGCATTCTAGCTACTGATTTCGTTTTCATCGGTCCGAACCTTGTTTGGCAAGCCGATAAGGGCAATAAAACGGATGGGGCCTCCATACCCAGTTTGCTGCAAGGCGGGATCATTGGCAATTCATTTGATGAGGACTTGATAAAGGCAGCCGTGATTCATGATCATTATTGTGATCGGCGCGTGCGAAGCTGGTACAAAACGCATCGGGTTTTTTATGATGCTTTGGTCGCTGATGGGATGAGCAAGGCGCGCGCCAAGTTGCTCTATACCGGTGTCCTTGTCGGTGGTCCAAAATGGCTAACTGTCATTCAGGGAAAGAGCTGCGGATACGGGCAAGCCTGTATCAACAACACGGTTGGCGTGCCAACAACGTTCATCAAGGGAACTGACCATAGTGATGAAGCCAAAGAGCGATTTGAAAAAATCGCAGAACAGGTGGAGCAGAACGATGATATCAGCCTTGAGGAAATCTTTGAGCTGGTGAAACAGGAGGTTGGTCCGGACAGTTTTCTGGATGCGGGAGATACGCTTGAGCTTCGCAAGGGGTTTCCCAGTCAGATTAAGCAATAGAACCTTGCCTTTTTTGACTTGGTAGAATGCAATCTGGTTCCTTTTGGCGGGCGGGTATTTGGTCGTTGATGCCTTATGTCCGCCAGCCATCATCAATTCCTGAAACTAGCCAGATTGGGCCCTGCTTTCAAACTGGGGTGCAATCGCATTAAAGTCGGTTCCACTTTGAGACGGTAAACGCGAGGACGGAATGGCAAGTGGCTGGGCTGTCGGTCTGATGACCGGTACGGTTCTGGACGGCAACATTGATATTGCCATGTTGCGCACAGATGGTGAGCGGATCGAGGAATTCGGCCCGTTCGAGCTTGTGCCTTATGAACAAGACCTCAGGCCCTTGCTGCGTGAGACCATGCAAGACGCGCGCGACTGGAATTTTACAGGTCCGGAACCGGAGATTTTTGCCCGCGCCGAAAAAGCGGTCTCGGAAGCTCAGGCTGATGCGGTCGTGAATTTCCTGGAGCGCCATAGCTTTAAGGCAGAAGATATTGCCGCCGTTGGGTTTCACGGCCAAACCGTTTTGCATCGGGCGCCAGACGGAACACAAAAGGGTGCAACCCGGCAGCTCGGCGACGGGGCCTTGATGGCCGAGATTGTCGGGACAAGCGTTGGTTTTGATTTTCGCTCACAAGACGTTGCTGCGGGCGGGCAAGGTGCGCCGCTGGCTCCCATTTATCATCGCGCAATGCTTGAACGGGTCGGGCTTTTGGAGCAGGCGGCCATTCTCAATCTGGGTGGGGTCGGCAATCTGACATTTTGCGAAGGTGACACAATGATTGCCTTTGACACAGGTCCGGCCAATGCCCCGGTGAACGACTGGGTGCGGGACCATTTGGGTTATGAAATGGACCGGGACGGCGCAACCGCTGCAACTGGGAGAGTGGATGAAACACGCCTTGCCCGATTGTTGTCTCATCCATATCTCACGAAGGCCTATCCCAAATCATTGGACCGCTTCGACTTTATGTCCTCTATGGCAGACGGTTTAAGTGTTGCGGACGGGGCGGCCACCCTGACGGCGTTTTCGGCCGGATGTGTGGCCAAGGGTCTGGCGCTGTTGCCGCATAAACCGTCAAAGATTGTGGTGTGCGGTGGTGGGCGAAGAAACCCGGTTTTGATGAAGGAAATTAAGACGAGAGCAGGCGTTGAGGTGCTTGACGCTGATACTTTAGGCCTGCGGGGGGATGCCGTCGAGGCGGAGTGTTTTGCTTATCTGGCCATGCGGACCTTACGCGGGTTGCCAATCAGTTTTCCTGAAGCAACGGGAGCCCCGCGACCAATGACGGGAGGACGAGTGGCACGCCCTGCCAAGGGAACCTGATTGGCTGCGACGGTGTGTGAAGTATGAACTTCAGCGTTCTGCTGACTTCCAGAATTTGGGCGTCGCCTTGGTGTCTAGCCAGAAGGATTTGGCAGAAGGCCACATGCTTGTGCATTTTGCCTCATGCCACCCAATGACAAACCCGATTGACTGGGCGCGGGCGACCGCTTCCTTGGGTGGCCCCGCGTTCAGGTCCAGCAGTTTCTCTGCCATGGCAACATCATTCAGATATCCGAAGATATCCTGTAGACGCCGCATGCGTTTGGAAAATGGTTTCACCGTTTGTTTGGTGTAAAGACCGCCAAAGAAGTCGACGCCATAGCGGAGTTTTTTGAGCGCCTTGCGCATCTCGTGGCGTTCGGGAACCGTCAGGTCATCCAGTCTCGCGCCGTATTTGGCGACTTTCTTCCACTGGCGAGACAAAGCATTGGAGGCGTGGGCTGTTATCGGCTGTGCCAACAGCTCCGTCTGATCCATGTTGCTGGTGTCCAGCCAGCCGCGCTCTTCCGTGTAGGCGGTCAGGTCGAAGAGAAACGCATTGACATCCGCAGCAGATAGACGCTCGCACAAATCATTGTGGGACGCGGTTCTGGTCGCTGCAAGAAAGTGCGTCAGTATTTGAAGGTTGAGCGCGTCAGGCGCTTCGTTTTCTAGCGGTTCGACAAACTCTTTTCCTAAAACATCGAGATCGCGCACTGCGCCTGCCGCCGTTGCAAGTTCCCGGGCCTTTGCATTGAGCGCATGGTGGCTGGTGGGGTGGAGGGTCGGTTTGAAAAGTTTGAAAGCGCTGCGCAAACGGCGCAGCCCAACGCGGAACTGATGCGGTCCCTTTGGCGAGTCAGAGTGCAAGATGACCAGCCGATTATGACTTATCTGATCGAGGCACGAGCGCAAGATGATTTGAAACGCCCGCTCCACGTTGTCGGCAGGATCCAGTGAGACTTTGCCCGCCAGTTTCGGGACACAAAAGCTATTCACTTCGCCTGATGTGAGCCGATAGCCGCGTTCGGCCTTGTTGTATGGCGATAACCGGAAGGGCTGATCTTGGGTGACTGTGCGGGCGGCCCGGATCAGTGAAGCTGGGGCGCCCGATTTCAGTTCAAGTTCAACCTCTGCAAGTGGAGCTGTTTTGTCTTCGGCAACAATGTTACCAAGATCAAAGGCTGCTTCAACAACACTACCATCGGTTTTGTCCGTCAGATTGCGGGTCGTGCGCGTCATCACGGTTTTGAAGCAGGGGGCAAGGGGTTTTTCGCCAATCAGCGCTGTGAGAATTGCCTTGGCTCGCGGATCTTCAAGTGCATCCAGCTCAAGGGCCTCCCCAGCAACCCTTTGTTCAATCTCAATGGGGGAAGACAGGCCGCCGCTGACACCCGTTCCAATCTTGACCGTTTGAAGCCAGGTTCGACCAACTTTGCGAATTCTCAGGGAAATCTTGGCCCTTCTCAAATCCAAATCGGGCGTGTCGAAGTAGATGGAATGCAAGTTTTTGGTGGTCGCACGACTTGCCGAAAATCCGGCTGGTACACCGGCTTTCTTGAGTATGGCAATCGTTTCTTCGGTAACTTCGAGCTTTAGCTCGATTTCTTTCGTTGATTTGCTCATGGGCAAAATTTAATTGTGCTGGAAAAGTGCGTCCACCTAAAAAGCGCAAAATTTGCACTTTCAGGCACAATTTTAAATTTAGCTGGCGAAACATCGCGTCATGCTGTCGATGCTTTTTGGTTTGATCCGATCGCATGTCGCAGATTGTTATCAATGTCAGCACCAAAATTGAGCGAGGCGTGGATTTTTTTGTAAACCGGCACATACCCGCTTGCACCTTTTTAAGTACCCATGATATGCAGCTGCCTCGGTGTCAGTTGCCCCTCTGGCGGAACTGGTAGACGCGCGGGATTCAAAATCCCGTTCCTTCGGGAGTGCCGGTTCGATTCCGGCGGGGGGCACCATTTCAGATTTTTCCATGGTTAGGTCCTCTAACATATTGAATATGTTAGAGGTTTTTGCGGTTCGATAACCCTCATTTCTCTTGTATCTAAGGGTGTCCGCAAATACGAGTTTAGCTACCGCTCTCTTGTCTTCCAATTTGTCAGAAGCCCAAAGATTACAAGGGTTTGCGAGGAAGGCGAATGCGGTTCGATAAATTTCCTTGAAGCTGCCGTTTGGCTTATGAGATCTGTTCATTTGATCTGTCAGACGGGCTTTCTTTCGATCCAGTTCTTCAATGCGATTCTCATAGGCTGCTATGACTGACTGATTGCTGGTATCGACGATACGATCCAGAAACTGCTCTTGCTGCTTGTCCAGTTGGCGTATTTCGCTCTGCATGCTTTTCTTTTTGCTGGCTGCCCGTTCTTCGTGGTGGCTCCAGATTTTCTGGAAGATCGCGAAGGACAGTTCAAACAATTCACGGCTTGGCTGCATGGTTTGCAACATGGCTTCAAACCCGCCTTCGATCTTATCCCGTTGAATTGACTTGCGATAACTGGCACATCCCTTTGTATCGCAGAGGTAATAGGGATAATGCTTGTGACGACCTTTGGACCAACCTGCTGTATAGGGTTCGCCACAATCATCGCAGCAGACAAAGCCTCGTAATGGAAAATCTCGATTGATGTCCTTTCTGGCTGGCGCGTTAGCACGCCTCTCGCGTTTGTCCTGAACCGCTTCCCAGATTTCGAGCGATATGAGTGGATCGTGCTTTCCTTGGATCAGATGTAGTCCCCAAGGCTCATAGTCGATGTATCCTGCATATATGGCCCGATCCAACATCTCTTGAATGCGTGATAGATGGATTTCGCCATGCCTGTCTTTGGGAAAGACATCAGTTTGTTCAAAGAAGCGCTTGAGTTCAGACGCGCTGGCAAAACGACCTGATGCATAGCCTTCAAATGCTTCACGAATGTAAGTGGCATCAGGCTCATGTGGGACGAGCAGTTTTCCGTGACCATCCACTTTTTCATAGTGGTAACCAACAGGCGGATAGAACGACCAATAGCCATTCATCATCCGACCGCGCATGCGGTTGATGGTTTGCTGTCCGTTTTTTTCTCGTTGATGCTGCGCAACAGTGGCAAGCAGGTTTTCAACCATGATGGAATCTGGATCATCGCCAAATTCAATCGATGGGCTTTCCAACTGCCCGCCAGCCTTGGATATGGACGCGCGCAATTGCAAGTGCGCCTCCAGACCACGGGCAAGCCTGGAGATATCATCAATGATCACGACAGGATTTCGTGCCCTGTTTTTGCGCAGGAAAGAGAGCATGGCGTCCATTTGAGGACGTTTTGCGTACTTGCCCGACATATCGTCGGCAAAGACGCGCATGACTTCATATCGTTTGTAGGAGGCAAATTCGCGGCAACGGCTTTCCTGTGAGGCAAGACCGTCGCCTTCACGAACCTGCTTAGTGCCGGAAACGCGGGCATAAATGACAGCGATTTGTTTTGAACACTTATTGTTTAATCCAGCCACCATTTCGCACTACGCTCCCTTGTCTTGATTGAATGATTTTGACACCCCCAAATCTTGGTATTCGCCTTCCTGTAATTCTATCACAGGCCTGCAATCCTTTGCATTTTTTGGGACGGAGTTATCCCGAACCGCGCATGCCATTTGAACCGGGTCTTTCATCCACGCCCGATCCACAGCGTTTTCCATAACGCGCCAAACAGTTCGGATAAGTTCATCCTGTTCTACGGGGGAAAGATCAAGCTGTTCGACGAGATGTCGAAATTCATCCGGGTTACATTGCATGGAAATATCCTCTGAGCCTGACAGCACGAATGGACGTGCCTTTAAGCCGGGTGGTTACTTTGGGGTGTTATTGGGAAAAAGGCGGAGCAAATCGCTCAACGCTTACCAGGTGTGGCAATTGCACACGCACTTTATATGGTGGTCCGGTGGTCCAGTCGCAAGCGATACACTTGGGTGGAGGCGTCGAAAACAATCCCGAACTTTCTGCGCGGAAATATCGATAGTGTTTCTGAGATGCGGGCGAGAAGGGTAAATTGTTCCTTGCAGCGGGTGTTCCGCTGTCCGGCTTCAAATCCGGTAAACGAGCTGTCTCGATGTGAGGCCGGATTCTCCTGAACTAAGGCATTCTGCACGAATAAGGGAGGCGCATGCTCGTATGTGATTTGAATGTCCGGCCACCAGGACAAAAAGGAATATGCCTATGAGCAATAAAGATTGTAATATTGGTTCGTACTATGATGAAAAGTTTAATCGCCTCAGCGAACGCACAAAGGCGGCTTTGAGAAATATCGAGCTTGAATGTGAAGCCATCAATGACCTGTTGGAAGGTCATGCAAGTTCATCCGAAGACGCAGAATAAATTCAACATTCAAATGGTTTTACAGCCCTGTTGGCTGCAAGATGTGTGCAGGTGTATGACACTGCACCCCTTGCGAAGGGAGATGGCTAGCGCTCTCCCGTTCGATCCCTCTTGCATCCGGCTCACGGTCTGAACCGAATTTCAAGCTGCCGCCAACTAGCTTGGCGACAGTTATGGTGTTAGATCTGGACGTCAAGGTCAGGCCGTCTCGCAATTGGAGTTGCTGCCTTTCAGAGCGTCTCGGCGGTGTTTTTCGGCGCGGATTTTGGGCTGATAAAAACGATCCTCGAATTGCTTGCCTTCTTCATAAAAGTCACGGCCTTCAAGCGTCTTGAATTCCTCACTGATGATCTTCTTGGCAGCAACGTCGGTGATAGATAATTGCGTTGCCATCACGGCGGCCTGATGCGCGTATGCGCGATGGAAAGGCATCGGATCAGGGTCATTGCCCGGTTCTGGATCACCTTCAATCATTTGAAGTACCTCATAGGCATAAGGTACACCCATCGCTATGCTTTCATCGTCAAGCTCTTCAGCCGTTTTCAAAAGGCGTTGGCGCAGCTGGTCGAGAGTTTGGCCAAATAAGGCCTTGAACAAATCACGTATGATGGTCTCGGCGCGGTTTGCACTTATACCTTTCTGTGTCAGGGAAATAACAAATGCATAAATGCCGAGTTTCTCGATAAAACTCCCGGTCCGATGGATTTCGCGATTGAGAATGGCACAGATTGAGACGAATTCCTCAAATTGCGGGTCAGTCAGCAATCTTGCGCTGTAAATGTTCCTGGCGTCGGCAACCATACCAACATCAATGGGTTCAAAAATTGAGTTCATGGAAATATCCTTTCATAAAAATTGAGTTTTGAAAAAGGATCGATTCCAGATGACATACGTCCGTATTTGAAGGAACGGGCAAGTCTCAAAAGTTTGCGGAAAACTGGCGTGGCTTTTTCCATTCCTGCAACAGCTTCAATGCTGAGGGATGCAGGATCATAGGGAAACGATCAAAGTGGAAAAGCCGACAATTATGGCTGAGAGAATTTCAGTTCAACACTCAATTAAGGCAAAAAAGGCGCATTCAAATGGCAATTTGATGGCGCGTGACAAGTGATGCAATTGAGATGTGAGTTGCTGTTACCGGCGATAGCAAAATCGAGATGATGCACCGTGTCACATTTTTGAGATCGGTTTCATCACCGCGTTCTCCGAACCGGACGAGCAAGTTTCCCCGCATCCAGCTCTCCGTGAAAAGACTTTTGCTCCGGGTCGCTTATAGCATGGTCTGCATAGCCCAATCATAAATCAATTCTAGCGCAGTCTTATTTATCTTATCTTATTGAAATGGGGAAGCCGAGAGGCACTGCCTCTTCTCTCCCCAAAAGAAAAATAGCACCTGACCGAGTGGTGATCAAAGATCACTGGCCCGCACCACAGGGGCGATTTTTCTTTTCCCCTCCCATCTCCGTTCTCGCCGAAGGGCAAGGTTGCATGAGCAACCCACACCCAATTTATGGAGGAAAGAATGGAGATACTTTTACACGCGCAGCCCTATGACATCAGTGCAACGGGCTTTTATTTCAAAACGGCTGAGGAATACGACCGCAAAGTCAGGGGCTTGAAAAATGCCTATGGCGATCCCGTTGAGGAATTTGAAATTCAGTTCATTGACGGAGAAGAGATCGATTGCGAATTAGCCAAGGCCATTGGGCTCAATCAGGCGAATTTTCGGGATTACCTGATTTGCGTAGAGGACTGGGAGGACTGGCATAAGATCAACACAATCATTGCTATTGGTGAATTGGGTTATGATTTTGATGCTCAGTGCGATCCTGATCACCATGGCATAGATATCTACTATGTCGAGACCATGCGGGAATTGGCGGAGCAATTTGTCGATGAAGGCTTGTTTGGCGAAGTGCCTGAGAGTTTTCAGTTCTATATCGACTTTGATGCCATCGCTCGTGATTTAGCGGTTGAATATAGCGAAATCTCTATTGCAGGCGAACGCCTGATTTACCGAGCAAGCTGAGGGGGGATGACAATGACATTACCTCTCAAAAAGCACTGCGGCTATCACGCTGGCCATCCTTGGTATTATTTGCTGGGCGGCAATAGTCTGAGGCCAAGGCAAATTCTGAGTCTTGTCAGGCATGGGGATTATCGCGGCTATGCTGAAGCTGATATCAAGGAAGCTGACAATAGATCCGAACCCAAACGATCAGCAGAATTACGGAAGTTTCAAAAGAAATTTACAGCTGACTTGAAACGGGATTTAGCAATCTACCGCAAGGTTGTCAGGAAATTGCGCGAGGAGCGGGAACAAAATCCACCGCGCGAGCCGTTTCACTGTTGCGAGGATATTCACACCGCTATGAGCCTCAAGTTTTCGCATCTGGTCAACGACTTTGCCCACTTGGTGTATCTGGATGAGCTGCTAACACGGCAGAGCGATTTATTCGATTTTTGAGTTTCAGCTGGAGCAGGCAACACTCACTTGTGATCTTCCAAACGCCGCAATGACCTCGTCACCGTCCAAGGGTGAATGCCGAATTGGTTTGCGATCTCAGATATTGTGCATTCACCATTGTCGAGTTTGCGTTTGGCAATACGAATGTCACAAGGCGTCATGACAGGAGGCCTGCCAATATGAACGCCTTTTGCCTTGGCTATGGCTTGCCCTTGTTGTACCCGCTCAGAAATCCGTTCCCGTTCATGTTGGGCAACCGCCGCAATAACAGTGTAAGCCAATCTTCCATCGGCATTGCTGGTATCAATCGCCAAATTGAGAATTTGAAAATGGACGCCACGAGCGCGGAGTTTGTCCGCCTCTGACAAAGCATCCATGGTATTGCGGAAAGCACGGTCAATGGAGCTGATGACCAGCGTATCGCCCTCGTTCAACAGGTCGATGGTTTCTTGATAGACGGGGCGTTGTATATCCTTCGCGCTGATGGTTTCGGCCATGATGCGGTCACAACTATCGACCAGAAGCTTAAATTGCCTGTCAGTTATCTGCTCATTTGAACTTACGCGAACATACCCGATTTTCATTGTGTTTCAGGCCTTTAGGGATTCACTTCTGCATGAGGTCATGCTACAAAAGTCATCCCTTTCGTGGTTCGGTGTATTCTGCTTGTCCGAAGATTTACTCATCTGTCTAACGTGTTGATATTTATTCATTTCAAGGTTTATTTTATCAAATCTGGACAATCACATGCAAACTTCCGCAAAACCCATGACTTATGTTGAGTAGGGTTTCGTTAACTTTAAGAAAATCTAAACTTTTCTGTGCCATACTACTGGCAATAATGATAAGCGGCATACAGATACATGATGCGAGTGCCTTAACCGGCGATGAGATACTCAAAACGCTCAAACCCAACGAACAATTCCACTACATATCAGGGGCAATTGGCGGCATTGCCTATGCTCGTTTTGTCAGAGACAAGCCCTCTGAAACCGGCATGAAATGCATGCTGAACTGGTGGTACAGGCCAAACAGCGCGACAGCTTGGGATACGGTCAAACAATGGTTGGAACATCATAAAGAAAAGACCGCCGAGATTGTTCTCTACGCTCTATTGTCAAAGGAGTGTGGTCAATAATGTTGAGGATGATGGACGATTTTGAACTTCGTGCGCTGCGGCAAGAGCAGCGTGATTATGAGCGGGCAAAATGGTTCATCGCCTCTAAACGACGCGAACAGGAAAAGGAAGTTCGCGAAGAGCGGGCGGAACAGAATGTTGGCGATCTAGCCGCAAGCCTTGTTATTGCTGATCCAATTGAAGTGAAATCGTTTCGGGCTGATCTGGATACCTATGACGTCGCTACAATCGAAGCCATCATGGAAAATCGTGAGATACTGGAACGGCTTTACCGCGAACGAGACCTACTGCTTGAACGCGCCTACAAACAAGATGATGGCACGCGTGTCTTCAAGTCGGAAGATGGCGTTCGGGTATTTGATGACCATGGCAATCTTGTATCGCCTGATCGTGTTGATCCAGACGAAATCGCAGATCATTATCCATGTGCGGAATCCTACCTGGAACAATTGCGCCTGATCGAACAGCATGAAGCAATTGATCAAAATCTGATAGGCTATCAAACTCAATTGGATGACGCACGGGACCGGTTGGACAGTGGTGAACTTTCCCAATCGGAATTTGATGACCTCAGATCATCCATAGAAAACAACATGCCAGCCGAAGTGCGCCGCAAATTGCCAGACTATGACCCAACGCAGGAAGCAGAATTGAAAACTGATTTCTCCGCGTCTGCGACCCATACCACAAAACTCAGCCCCGCAGACATGGCAATTGATCCATCCATGGTGCCGGGACTGGGATAGGCAAACCATTTCGGTCCGCTCAGTTGAACGAATTGAACATGCTGTTCGCCTCCGAGATGACTTCAAATGAGGGGAAAGTGCCACAGGGCAATAAGCGCATTGAAGGTGCATTTTCCGCACGCATGAACAGCGCAATGAACCTCTCCTTGATCTTAAAAAGCGCGCGGTGATCCTCTCTCAGAAAAGTGGCCCTCCGTTGAATTGGGAAATGGAGGAAACACATAGCAAACAGGCGTTCATAGCCGGAAGAGATTATTACGAAATTACGGCAGGTTGAGGTTGTCACGGGGCAGGGGGGCGTGTCTGCATTGATCGTTTCGTGCTGATCTGGATACCTCGGAGTGTCGAGCCTGGAAGTGGTGATAACGGCTTAGACAATCTGGAGTTTCTTGTGGTGGAGAACTAATTTATTAAGCTTTGGCTTTAGCTGATTTGCCATCGACGATATTTTTATTCGAAAAAGCGAAACTATCAGGTTCGCTGTATTTATTTTGAGGGTAGATAATGGATCTTGCTGCAGGAGATCAGGAAAGTGTCAAAAGCGGCTTTTCTGATGAAGGCCAAAACCCAACAAATGCCAAACAACCAATCGGGGTCCGGGTTCGTCTGTTCGAGGAACGGGATATTCCGATCATCCGCAACATCATGCGCCAGCACCACGCGGCCACGGTGTTCCGTAATCAGCCGTTCTCCGACTGGAAGCTGGACAGGCATTTTGAAAAAATCCTCGCCCGTCCACCCCGGATGCTGTGCGCCGTCGCTGAATGGCAGGGTGTTCCCATAGGGGTCACGTGGGCCAATGCGGATGCCTACATGCTGTCGGACGGGCCTCTCTTCGTCACGGTTCATGTCATTGCCGTTGATCTTGAGCAAAAGCCACTTCGGCGAGCAAAGGCATTCCTGTCGCTCATTGCCGGTCTCAAGACCTGGGCTGCATCCCTTAATGCAAGCCATTGCGTTGTGCATGTCACAACCGGCTCAAATCTCAAGGCAACTGATCGTCTGATGAAGTCAGCAGGGGCGCAGTTCATCGGTGGGGCGTATGTGGTGTAACGCTAATTGCGCCGTATGGTCTGTGTAACCCTCTGATAGCGATAACGGTAGAGATAGAGGCGGGAAATGTTTGGACCACTAAAGCATGGGAAAGTAGCAGATACTGCTGCCATTTGTGTTCTGGCTCTCTTTGTAGGAATAGTTGCGAGCGCTGTGTTTCCGGGCGAATTCGGGAAATGGCTAGCAGGGGCAATTATCTTTTTGGGGCTGCTTTGCTCTCTGAATTTCATTCTTAAAGATAAATCGCTACCTCAAAAGGAAATGAAATGAAGGGCAAAGTATTAGATTTTTTTATAGAGAATCTATATGCGACAATAATATATTTAGTGTTAGTTATATTGTATATAATATCTTTATTTATTGGTTGGGAGTCAAATTATTTAAATAAGGGATGGATATTTATAATAATAGTAGCGCTATATTATGTATATAGCTGTATAGTATACATAAATAGAAAATAAGTGACGAGATTTATAATGATGTCTGCGTAATTTATTACTGTAATGGATTGAATGGACGAATATTCTTTGAGCGGGAGATGGAAGATGCCTCGGGAATCTTATTACAATACCTTTGATGGCGGGATTACTGTTCGAGATCTCGCTACCGGGCAAGAAAGAACTTATTATCCAAATCAGGGAAATGGAGGGCAAATAAATGATGCGGCACAACAAAAACCTTTTTTCGAATCTGCGTTTGGAAGTGCTCTTTCTGGTTTCGGGGAAACGGCGGCGCAACTAGCGGAAAAGCTCTCGACCCAAGGAGGCCCAACATATGGAGAGGCCTTGGCCCTAAAGCACGCAGAAACTGCGGCGCTCGGTGGAATGAAAACGGCTGGAAAGGCCATGGGTGCTTTCGGAACAGGTTTCGATCTGGCTGTTCGTTACAATGACAAGGATGGAATTACGGTAGTTGATGCAGCCGCAGTGAGTGCGGGTGTGGGAACCGCTGCGGCTGTTGGATTCGCTGTTGGTGGCCCTTTCGGGGCAGGTATCGGCGCAGTTGCTGGATTTTTTGCGTCATCAAGTGTTGATGCTCTAGGGCAGAAATTGCAGCAACCTCATTATTTAAATCCATTCCCCCACAACCACCCTCTTCGGGAAGCTACCATAAACCCGAGCACTGCATATGTTCCATTCAATAAATGCTTCCCCTCTGACACTTCCATTTTGACGCTTTCTGGCTCAAGCAGCATTTCTTCTATTGTTCCTGCTGATATTGTTCTTTCTTTTGATCCTTTTGCAAATGATGGCCGTGGGGCATTGGTGCCGAAGCGGGTTGTTCGCACCTTTACGAACATTACGGAAGAATGGCTACGCCTGTCGTGGGTCGAGAATGGCGAAGAACGTGAGCTTGTCACGACACCGGGCCACGAGTTTCTGAGTGCTCATGGTGGTTTCCGCCAGATCGAGCAGCTGGTTGCAGGGGGCAGAGGAACGCTTGTTCTGTCCGACGGGTCAGAAGTTGAAGTGGCTTCGGAGCGTCTGATTTATTCCGCCGAGACGGCTGATATGTTTGAACAGGCGGAAGGCTATGTCTATCCGGAGAATGGCAATCTGGCGCTCAAGCCGGAGTGGAAGAAGGGCTGGAAGACCTACAATTTTGAGGTCGAAGACTTCCACACCTATGTGGCTGGCGGTGTCCGGGTTCACAACGATTCCTATAACGATGGCAAAGGCTTTGAATATTCTGGCTTTGAGGCCGGAGTTGACAACGCTCATTACAAACTCGCGAGTGGCCGGGTTGTAGAGGCGAATGGCGATGTATTTGTCGCGCATCAACTTTCCTCAGGATGGGGGTCTGCAAGCCCATCCGGCAAGGCAACATCAGCGGCCTTTGAGCGGGCAGTTGCCGGTGCGAGCACCAATGATGTCATTGGTGCGGCCCATTCCGAGTTGGAAGCGCAGGGAATTGACACCAATAGCCAGATTGGTTTTGCGCATTTGAGCGCATCGGTGATGCGAGGAACCAAGCAGGCAAAGGCTTCCGGTCTTACCCCGAATGACACCGACACAGGTTCGAGCGGCAAGTCGGGGGGCGGAAGCGGCGGTGAGTCACCTGTCACGGCACCGCCCCCTAGTTCCGGTTCGAATTCATCTAGCGGAAGCTCCAGTTCCGGGTCTAGCGGAAAAAGTGGCGGTGGCGGCGGAAGTTCCGCGTCTTCCGGTGGGTCTTCGGGCAGCAGCAGCTCATCGTCCGGCTCTTCCGGCAAGTCAGGCGGCGGTGGCGGTCGTGAGGATTCCGGTAGCAGTGGCGGTGGAGGTGGGGGCGGTAAGCCTATCCTCATGGATCTGGATGACAATGGCATCCAGCTTACCGAACAACATAATTCGACTGTTTATCTCGATATTGGAGAAGATGGATACGAGCACCGCACGGCCTGGGTTGCCACGGGTGACGGCGTTCTGATTATTGACGCTGATGGCGACAATCAGATTTCAGATCGGAAAGAAGTGATCTTCACGGACTGGGATCCGTCAGCCGATACGGACGCACAAGCGCTGCGCCAGATTTTCGATACCAACAACAATGGCATGCTGGATGCCGGTGATGATCGTTGGTCTGAGTTCAAGGTGATGGTGACCAATCCGGATGGGACCATCACGGCCAAGACGCTTACCGAATTGGGCATCGTGTCTATCAACCTCGATGTTGACCAGACCAGGATCGAATATTCCGACGGATCTTCGATAGATGGCGAGAGCACATTCACCAGGTCGGATGGCAGCACGGGCCGCGCAGCAACAGCGACATTGGCTTATGATACGGCTGGCTACTCGGTGGAAGAAACCGCGACAACCGATGCAGCGGGGAATACGGTCACAGTACAGGAGCTGCACAACAAGGCCGGTGAACTGGCCGCGATTTATACGCGGACAACCTCTCCTGACGGCCAAACGATTGAGACCGAGTTTGACTATGACGCAGATGGTGTTGTGGATCGGGTCCTGACAGACGTCACGACGACAAATGCGGATGGCAGCCGGGTTCGCACCGAGACGAACCGCGATGGCGGGGGAACCTTGCTTGACCGGACGGTGGCAACCACCAGTGCGGATCAATCGACAGTAACCATCGACCGGGATCAACTTGGCGGCGGTTTTGTTACCCAACGCGAAATCCAGCAGAAGAATGCTGACAACAGTTTCTCTGTGACGCTTGAGAACCTTGCTCCGGACGGGACTGTCCTGAGCCGGAACGAAGACGTTCACTCGCAGGACCGACTGACCCGAACAAACAATTCGGATGCAGACGGCAACTCCGTCACGGAACGCAGTTCAGTTCATCAGACAGTCAAGAATGCGGACGGCAGCCGCGTTGAAACCGATAGCGTTTCTGGCGGTGATGGGTCGCTTTTGAATTCGCGCGAAGTCGTCATCAGCGCCGATCAAAAAATGCGGACAGAGAGCATAGACCTTGACGGGGACGGGGTTGTTGATGCGGTGACGACCTCGACAACCAGCAGCGTAACCGGTGGGGCGACTGCGACAACAATCAGCAATGCTGCTGGTAATGGTACGGTCTATTCAACGTCAAAAACGACTGTTTCTTCTGACGGTCGCACGACGAGCGTTGAAAATGATATTGATGGCGATGGAACGGTAGACCAAACCGAAACTGAGCAATCCGTCATTGGATTGGATGGATCGGAAACGCGCACGGTTACTCGGGGTAGCGAAGACGGGACGAAGCTGTTTGAAGAAACCGACTTCCGGATGGCGGATGGTCTCGTTGGAACACGTGAGGTCGATCAAAACGGCGATGGAGCCATTGATAAGCGTGTTGAGGTTTCGAAGAATTCGCTTGGTATCGTAACGGAAGAAGCAGTCTATCTGAACCGCGATGGAAGTCTCGCTTCCAAATCCTTGAGCGTAACATCTGACGATGGTCTGATAACGACGACAAAGCTGGACCGTTTTGGTCAGGGAGCCTTTGACCAGGTTCTCAAAGAAATCACGATCAAAAACCTTGATGGCAGCGCCACGGAAATCAGTGAGGCCAGAAGTGCGTCCGGTCAGCTGTTCAGTCGCACTGTGACCGATACAAGCGCTGACGGGATGCAGGTCACGGTCGAGACAGATCTTGACGGGGATGGTCTGATTGATCAGTCAAGGTCGAGCGTTCGAACATTACATGTTGATGATGCCCAAACTGAAGTCCAGGAAATCAGAAGTGGTGACGGTTCCCTGTTGTCTCAAGTCACCACAACAACCAGTGCGGATCGTCGGACCATATCCGAGGCACAAGACGGCGACGGTGACGGCCTGACGGATTCCTCGAAGCTGGTAACAACGGCTTCCGATGGCAGTCGCACGGTTGATGTTCAGGAGACGTCCAACACCGGTGTCCTTTTGGCGCGAACGACCCAGACAACCAGTGGAAACGGACTTACCACGACGGTGTCGAATGACTACGACGGGGACGGTGATGTTGATCTGACAACGACAGACGCCACAGTCCTCAACTTGAACGGAAGTACAACCCGAACGGTTTCGAACACGGCGCAAAACGGATCGTTGCTGTCCATGGAGACAACACGCACCTCCGGCAATGGTCTTGAGGTTTCGGTAGAGACGGACATTGATGGGGATGGTGATGTTGACCACACGGTCAGCACCGGCATTTCCACGTCCAGTGATGGTATGAGTGTTACAGAAACGGGAGTTCTGAAAGGGACTACTCTTGTTTCCAAAACGGTTCGCTCTTCATCGGCAGACGGGCTTCAGGAAACGGTCACAACAGATGTGGACGGGAATGGTGTCGTTGATCGAAGCACGACAACAGTCCAACAGTTCAATGCTAACGGATCAACAACGGTTCAGACGACTACACATTCGGCAAATGGGACGTTGATCGGCAGCTCAACGACAACGACGGATGCTCATGGTTTGGTTTCGACCACGATGGTTGACCGTGACGGGAATGGCGTCAACGACGTCGTTCAGCAAAGCGAAACCCTGCTCGATGGAACAGTGCGGCAAACTGTCGAGGAACAAGGACCTACCGGCCAACTCTTGAGCAAGTCCATAACGGAAGTCTCCGACAATGGACTGACCACCACGCAAACCGTCGATACGGACGGCGATGGTCTAGTGGACTTCACTCGTTCAGCGGTCTTGTCGGTTGCCGACAACGGCGATGAAGTCACGGTCTTGTCCAGACTTGATGCGTCGTCTCAACTGGTAGAGCAGGAAACTCGAACGGTAAGTGCCGACGGTCTTTCGTCAACAGCTACATATGAGGATGGTCAGGGGAATACGCTTCGCTCACGCTCGCAAACCGTAACGCTCAATCAGGACGGTTCGAAGGATACAGAAACACAGTTCCGGAAGTCGGACGGAAGCCTGGAAAGCTCAACTGTCACCAGCAACTCCGGCAATGGCCGTCTCGTCACGACGACGACGGATATTGATGGGGACGGTATTGCCGACCAGTATTCTGAAACCCGGCGGATGGATGATGGCAGCCTTCAACAGTCCTTCGTTGAATATACCGACGACGGGGTTGGTGTTGCTCGCCAAAAGAGTGTTGTCGAAAGCGCGAATGGCCTGACAACGACCACGACCTATACGGTCGCAGGATCTGGTGAGGATCAGGTCCAGGTTATGCAGAATACAGTGCTGAATAATGATGGCGGCCAGACCACAACCAAGGAGGTTTCTACAAGGCCCGGAGACAGTGGAAGTGCAGGCACCTGGTCACTGGCAGGCCAGGAGGTTCACACCGTTAGTGGAAATGGTCTGGTCGAGAGCTACTCGTGGGATGAAAATGGCGATGGTCAAACTGACCGTAGTCTTGCACGGACCACCAGTTACTCAACCAACGGCGACACGGTTTACTCTGAAACCCTTTCGTCTGGCTCAACTCTTGAGCGTTCCTATCAGGAAACGACGTCTGCAAATGGCTTGAGCATATCAAGACAGATTGATCTTGATGGAAACGGTGTGGTTGACCAAACAAGCCAAGAGACCAGCCTTCTGGGAGCAGACGGCAGTGTCACACGTTCTGTGGTCTCGACGGATGCGAATGGCGTAAATCTGTCAACAGTGTCGAGCCATACGTCTGCGGATCAGCGCACTACCCTTCTAACGGAAAGCTCTAACGTTCAGGGCTATGACACCAGAATAACCGAGATAACCACGAGAGACCGGGCCGATGGCGGCTCAGTTGATACCGCAGTTATCCGGAATTTGACTGACACCGTCCTTGGTTCGACGACAACAACAATCTCTGACGACGAAAGACAAACGCTCATCGAGCGAGACGTCGATGGGGATGGCGATATTGATCAGGTAGAACAGCGGTCAGTTTCCATTGATGGCAGCGTCACAAGCGTTGTATCGGATTATTCTGATACAGGTGCTTTGCTGAGCCAGCTCACCATAGTGGAATCTGCTGACAACCGGACGGTCACGACAGAGACCGATTCCAATGGGGACGGGATCGTTGATACATCCAGAGAGAAAACCATCTCCCGTAACGGAGACGGCAGCCTGAATGTTGAAATCACCGAAACAAACCTGAATAAGGGTGGTGTTCGCTCAACATCTTCTTCTTATACAAGCGCGGATGGGCGTATTTACGAAGAAGAGCGGGATGTCAATAACGACGGTACGGCTGACAAGGTGATCGCGAGAACCACGCTGATCTCCGGGGCGGTTGTTACCACGGTCGAAAACAATGAGGCTGCAAGAAATGAAGGTCAGATAGATTTCGGTGAAATCTACTGGAATGACCAGATTGCGGCAAAAATGGAGACGACAAAAACCGCTGACGGACGGTTCGAGACAACCCAATCCGACTACGACGGGGATGGGTATTACGAAGTTTCGATTCAGACGACTTTCAACATCGATGGCAGCACCAAGTCCCAGATCACCGAAACCAACACCGGTGGTGCCGTTGTTGCAACGGGTCTTCTGTCAACCAGCCATGACGGCATGCTTAAGGTCTTGCAGAAAGATGCGAACAATGACGGTGTCTTTGAGCATGTCGAGACATCTGAAACGCTTTCAAGTGGCGAAACAGACAAGACCACAGTGATCACAGATGCAAACGGCGTGTTGCAAACGACCTCTCACGTGGTTTCTGATCAGTTTGGCAATACACTTGAAAGCTCTACCATCGACGCAAATGGTCAGCTGCTGACTGAGCAGGTGCGGCAAGTCGATGGCACATCGATCCGAACCAACTATTCGGCAACGTCCGGTATTGTGACATCTATTGAAACACTTGATCGATTTGGGGTGTTGTCTGAGGCAACGCTGTTCGATGCAGACAATGCACAGGACTGGTCAACCGTCCAATTAACCCTCAACTCAGTTGGCTTCAAGACACTGGAAGTCCAGTTCCTTGACAGCGGAACTGGTGTTCATGTTGCAACCTATGCCGACCAGGAAGAAACAGGTCTCTACGGGAACCTGTCATATCTTTCCGGAGGTGTAACTGGAACATCGGGAGCCGACTATCTGCTTGGTGGTGCCGGTGCTGATTTGCTGACAGGTAATGCTGGCAATGACGTTCTGGATGCTGGCGGGTCAACAAGCGGGACAACTCAGATCCTGCGCGGTGGAAGCGGGGACGACGTTTATGTTTACAAGAAAGACAGCGGCATTGTTCTAATTGATGCTGCAGCCGAGACGGCTTCAAGTGGCTCTGCAGATAAGGTGGTGTTTGCCGATCTGGATTTTGCTGATCTTACGATTGACTATTTCGGCAACAGTTTGCGGTTCTCTTGGTCTCATACCGACCGTTCCGGAGAGCTGCGCATCGACAATCTGGGACAGCACATAGAGAAGTTTGAATTTGCCGATGGCACGGTGTTTGGCCGTCTCGAACTTCTCCCAGGCGTTGGCGCCGAGGTTAAAGGGACCGGCCACAATGACTTTATCTTGGGTACTGAAGCAGATGAAATCATTTATGGGCTGGCCGGAAGCGACCACATTAACGCCCGCGGCGGTAATGATACTGTTTATGCCGATAGTAGTGATATCTGGTTCGGAGGTGGAGACGGCATTGACACGCTGATCTATCAGGGAACGGATAACTTCGAGTATTCGATGACTTCGGGTTCCTTCGAAATCATGAAAGCTGGGTCCGGCAATAACAAGATCTGGGGATCTGAGACTGACAACGACATTGATGGCGAGGCAGGCAACGATCACATTCAAGCCGGTGGTGGCGATGATATTGTTCGAGGCGGTGCAGGTGCCGATATTCTTCAGGGCCAGGCCGGGAATGACATCATTTACGGAGGCCTTGATGACGATGCATTCCTCTGGAGTAAAGGAGATGGTAATGACACCATCAGTTCTGAAGAAATTCTTTATGGACACGGCATAGATACATTGTACTTGAATGATGTTCTGTCTGATGAAATCCAGGTGGAGAGATTAGATGAGCATATTATTATAACGGTTACTGAAACCGGGGAGAAAATAAACCTTCTCTACAGCTATCGCCTTTTAGGCCATTTATCTCCGCAAACTCATAATTTGCCGGTTGATTTCATTGAGTTCGCGGATGGCGAGAAATGGTCATTTTACGATTTGCAAAAGCTGGCGATCGTGCGGGGCCAAGAGGGTGGAGATACCATCTTTGGTACATATTATGCTGAGACGTTCATAGCAGGCAGCGGCGACGATATCATTTTTCCAAATGGGGGAGATGACTTCATAGATGGTGGTTTGGGATACGATACAGCCATCTTTGATGGGGCGTTTTCTGACTATACGGTCATAAATACCGGAGGTATGGACTACAGCATATCTCACACGCCAAGTGGTAGCGCTTACTCGGTGCAAAACGTCGAGAAGTTTGTGATCGGGGGGCAGGAATATCTTGCAAATACGGCCCCTAGCGCAGGGGATGTAGTCTTGGGAGCCTTTGAGGAGGATACGCCGTTTACCATTACGGCTGCGCATTTGCTGGAAAATAGCAATGACGTGGACGGCGAAAACTTATCCATCTCGGAAGTGTCCATTGACCCGGAAATTGGGACAGTCACCAAGGCTGACGAGGGCAGTTGGATAATTAGTCCAGCACAAGACCTTAATGGTTCCAATTTCGAGCTTTCTTTCAGCGTCTCGGACGGCAGGGATGAAGCCAATGCGGTAGCGCGCTTCAGTGTAACTCCGGAAAATGATGCGCCTTGTGTTGATAACAGTTTGGATGACGTTCTTTTTGATATCGAACGACCCTTTAGTTATGAGTTGCCTGAAAATACTTTTTCAGATGTCGATGGTGACGAACTTTCCTTTAGCGCTGTCCTAAGCGACGGATCTGAGTTGCCCAGCTGGATTAGTATCGATTCAGAAACCGGGGTGTTTTCTGGGTTGCCGCCTGTTGGATTTGCAGGAATGCTCGATATCAGCGTCATTGCATCGGATGGAATGCAAAGTGCTCAAACGCCGTTGAAATTAGAGATAAGAGATATCAATAATGCTCCTGTTGTTAGCGGAGCGCTTGATCTGGGAACACTTGAAAAGAATGCAGCCTTAACCGTTACAGCGGCGCAGTTACTTCAGAATATTTCTGATATTGAAGGGGAAGCGCTTTCTATCAGTCAGGTTTCTGTCGATGAAGCGGTTGGAGTGATCCACGATAACAATGACGGGAGTTGGACACTAATACCTGCAGATACGCCAACGTCTTCTGATCTGGATGTAACGTATTCTGTTTCTGACGGTACCAATTCCGTATCTGCGACGGCAAAAATTGAATTGATATCACCAGATAACCAAGCTCCGACAATTGATCCCGGTAAGATATTCATAAACTCCGGCAGTTCAATTATTTACCGGCCGAACGTTGAAGATTCAGACGGTGACCATGTCACTGTCGAATTAACTAGTGCTCCACAACATGGTGAATGGGAGATCCCCGTTGATAATTGGCTTTGGTATCAACCTAGCGAAGGTTTTGAAGGAACGGACTCTTTCTCCCTCAAAGTTACAGACATATTTGGAGCAAGTTTCGAGCAGCATTTCGCAATTCACGTTGGCAAATCTGCATTTGAAGTGGCTGCAGGCGAGTACACATCAAATGGCAACGACGTTGTGCTGATACAAGCTGACGAAGGCCTCGTGTTGAATGGTTTGGACGGTGATGATGTACTTAAGAACCTCGGCCAGGGTGGATCAGTTCTAAATGGCGGAAGCGGTGATGACTGGCTACACGGGAACACAGGAAATGACACCTATAAATTCGGCCTTGGTTTTGGAAATGATGTGATCCAGAGTTTAAGTTACCCACGTGATTACGAGGGCGATGTACTAGAGTTGGATATAGGACATCTTTCTATTGATGACGTAGTTTTTTCGAAAAAACCGACTGGTTTGCGTATTGAGTTGTCCGATACGGATAGTGTGACAATCATTGACTATTTCGAACATGAAAACTTGTCGATTGTTCTTTCAGATGGAACACCTGTCGTTGTTCCCAATCTGGATGTATCTGCGGAAACGTCTGAAAATGAAATCACCGGAGACGATGACGATAATAGCATCGTTGGAACAGATGAGGCTGACGTAATTCGTGGTTTGGGTGGATGGGACTACCTTCAAGGCGGTGATGGCGATGATGAGCTCTATGGCGGGGACGATGACGACGATATTGATGGTGGGGCGGGAGCCGATCTCATTTTTGGTGGCAGTGAAGATGATTTCGTTTTTGGAGAAGGAGGAAACGATCTAATTTACGGCGAAACCGGCGATGACTATCTGTCGGGTGATGAAGGGGATGATACAATTTATGGCGGAGAAGGATACGACTATCTCACCGGCGGTGACGGCGCGGATTATATGGATGGCGGCCTGGGAGATGACTATCTTACCGGTGGCGCTGGAAGCGACACTTTCCATTTTAAGGCAGTTGAGGCGGGTTCTGATGTTATTTCGGACTTCTCGGCAGATGACGTTATTAGCTTGGAAGGGTTTGGCATTGACACCTTTGAAGTGCTCATGACTAAGGTAGAAGTTGTAAACTCCAATACACTCATCACTGTTTCCGATACGCAAAGCATCAGTCTGAATGGAATTGACCCCACGCAGCTACAGCAGGATGATTTTCAGTTTCTTTAAGGTACAACATTCGGAAGCGCCGGGGCTTGGTCTCCGGCGTTTTGGAATCTAATGGCGTGCCAGATTGGATTCGTTTTATTCCGCTGTGGCGTAGGAGCGCACGGAACCAGCCTAATGGCATGCCTACCTTGTTATGCACCGCGTCGCGCTCTACTCCCCACCGTTTTGAATGATTACATTCTCAGTTTCGTTCTCCATGTTATTTCTGGCTCGTGCGATGGCCATGCGGACGTTTTGGACTGTCCAGATTGTATGCCAGAAGATTGTTCGTTCCTGCATATATTGGCCTACGCGCAGCGCGGCGATGGAATAGCCGCCGACTAAGATGAGCGCACCGATACAAGCGATCAGGAACATTTCCGACCAGTACAAAAGATCGCCGAATTGAAAACAGAACAGGATCAACCCCAAACCCAATATTCCTCCTATGATAAGCGGCTCACGGCCTACAATGACGGATTGATTGGCAAGAATAGCTTCGTCTTTGTAGCGGGTTGAGAGGGTTTTGTTCGTGACTTTGATGCCTTGGGCATTTTCAAAATAGGTTTTGGTTTTTGGGGTAGCTTTTTCCATGATTAAATTCTCCATAGTTCGCCATTTGATGATTTGTTACGTGACTATTTCCAGGGCAGCGCACCGCACTGACCATTGCTGGCGATTGCCATGATGTTTTGATCGATGGAACCTAAGCTTTTTGGCGTATGCGTTCTCAGACTTGCCACATGCAGTGTCATTTTGAGGCCCATGCCATCAAAGGCGATATCAACTGCGCAGCCACAGATGCTGGAGCGATCAATCTTTGACATGCGGAATTTTTGTGGGCGCATTTGCTCCACCATGCGCTTTGCAGCTTCCAGACTTTCTTTGACCCCTGGCATACTGCCAAGTGGGGAGTTTTCGTACATTTGGATGACGATTTGCGCTTGGCGGAATTTTTCGTTGTTTGGCGGCGGTGTGGTCTTTTCTGCATATTGCAAACTGGCTTCGCATTGCGGGATGAGACGCTTTTCAGCGAGGCGTTTTTCGACGATTGGCTGAAGCCAGAGCATGGTGACAGCACCGTAAACAATGAGGCCAGCCAGAAGCGCAGGCGGAAACAGGCGTGCGGGAAGTTCCATCATGATTGATGTCCTCTTATTCAGGTCAGATTTTTGAGGGAAGGGGAGGCCGTTGCTTTCGAGTGGCGAAACGGCCTACTGAAACCGACAGTGAGATTTGACGAATGGGTTCAGCGATTGAGGGGTAAGGTCAAAGGACGCCAGAACCTCGCTGCTGAAGGTGTTGATTTTGGGCAAATCAGCGCCATCAACATCGGCAATGTGTAAGGTTTGGTTGGAAGCGGTTACGCTGCCTTTTTTGCTGACATAGCACCATTGTTTTTCAATGGTACGATTGCGGCTTGACGCAAATTGAACACCGGTGACGACCTCGAACCCTTGATGCTTGTGCTTGCTGAAGAGCACGTATTTCTTGATATCACCGGGATCATTGCCAGGAAGGAAATCCTCAAAGCGCCATAGCTCATCGAGAATGTCTGTGAGTATCAGAAACAGGGCTACGCTAGCAAAAGCGGATGCAATTAGAATTCTCAGTGACCGGATGAACCGTTGAAGGAATGTCATTCCTTGCATCCATCACCCAATTGGCCGCGATTGTTGGTGTCAATCGATCCGGGATTGAAATCAATATAGTCAGGAACATCAAGTCCGCGATTTCCGGGCTTTTGCGGAAAGTCATCAATCATTTTCAATTGTTTTGCCGCATCAATCAGTTCAACGGCAGTCCAGTGATTGCGTGGATCGTCTTTGGAATCGCGTTCATCGCGTAAAAGCGTTTTGAACATCAAAATTATAAGGGGAAGCAAATCCAGCCCCAAGGCCGTTGCAATGGCGGGAAGGATTGATTGCCAATACTCTAAGACCCCACGCATGATATTTGGGCGCTCAAGGGTCAGCGGTTCAGGCAACTTACCCTGTTCGATCTGACCTACGGATTTGGCAATTTTGTTCGCCTTTTCTTGGCTTTCAGTGATGAACCCATCAATGATGTCGCGCTGGCTTTTGGTTTTGATATTTGCGGGCAGAACGATACCAGCGGTTAAGTTTTCCAAACCGCGAACCGTTGATGTCAAGACATCCTGCCCAGCCATTTGCGCAATAACGCCATTGACACAGGAGAGGTGTTCACCAGCTTTATCAATGTTGCCGGAGGTGATTGTTACGCGTAATAGATCGAGACATTGATCTCCTTTTGATTGAAGCTGATCAACTTTATTCGTTGAGGCTTGCAATGCCTTGACAACGGAATGGACGCGGCCAGCCACTTGGCCCATTGTGTTGGAGATTGCGCCTTCGCCCGCAGAGGCGGACGTGCCACCAGAGCTGACTTCCATTTCCTGCAAAGTCAGAGTGTCGCTATGCAGGGAGGATATGTCGGACGCAACGGAACGTGATTTTTGAATGCTTCTGACGGCAAGATTATACTGATATTCCACGCGCTCAACGGCGGCTCGTTCAGCAAGTCGATCAATTTCACTGCGCGTGAGTGAAGCCACATTCCAATAGCTTGAGAGTGAGACAATAAGGCTCAAACCGGTCCAGACCACAAGCCAGCCGACAATACGTTTCGATCGGCTTTTTAAATCAGGCAAGGTTTCAAAGGCCCAGTTCCAGAACAGGGATAATGAAAGGGCAACGGCAACGCCTGTCATTGCACAGACGGACTTGAGCCACCAATCATCTGGGGCGACCAGGGAAGACAGGCCATCATAGTTCAATACGCCGGAAACGACCGCGACAATGAAGATGACAGTTTGTGTCCATTTTTTTGTCATGGATATTTTCCTTTCATATGGAGCATGTTCTGGACGCAAAACCGTTTGCCTGCAGGCAGGCTGGTGAACATGCGGATCAAAATTTATGAAAAAAGCAGTTTGGACAGATCGAGCGGGACCAATCCGATCACTGGACAGTAAGTGCCGCCGCGATTTTCAATATGTCGCCAGCCATCGAGCAAGGTGAGGTAGTCGCACTTGAAATAAACCGGAAAGAGCTCGTTACCATTCCACGTATATTGCATGCGCAGAGCAGGTTGCCCGCAGAGTGAGAGGAGAATGAGTGGAACACCGATCACTGCGCCAATCTTGGCAAAGGGCAACCAGTAGGGCATGCGCAATTTGTAATCCGCATTGGGCGTGGTGGATTGTGGAGCGGGAAGTTTTGGTTTCTTGCTACGTTGAAACGCACCAAGTCCATTGAAGGGTGACACAAGCGCCTCCTGTCTTTGGCTGCATGAATTTTGAAGGAAAGGAAGGGAGGGGAACCTGGAGCGGCTACGCTCGGTATTCTATCGGGAAATGGCCTTCGGCAGGGCTGCCTGGAACATCGTCGATCCGATAGATCCACGGATCGATTTGTTTGTAATGAACCAGATCAAGCATCAGAGGCGGATTTTGTTCCTTGAACAATATTGCGGTGAACTTGGGCATTCGTGTCAGTTCATCAAGCCGAATGAGAGGAATACCCTCTTCATTGACGCTCACATCAAACTCACCGCCTTGTTTTGGAATAGTCGCGCTGTCGGTCACGATGGAACGTTGGCCTGCACGTTTGGAGTATTCTTCTGCTTCTTCCACATTGCGAATATCCATCGCCATGAAGACGGCTGCCTGTGTCCAGAACATGGAGGATAGTTGCCCGTAGCGTGCTTTCAGGCTTTCCTGATCCTGAATAAAGGCAAACAGGCGCACGCCTCTCGTGCGTCCTATTTTCAAAACACGTTCAATAACGGGGATTGGCGCGGTTGATAAGTTCTCAAACTCATCTGCAATTATAGTGACTTGGGGATGGAAGCTGTCTGCTTCAATAGCAGTTGTGCAAATCGAGTTTAGGGCAAGTCCGGCAAATGTGTCATTAATGCCGGACTTTTCAGGGGGCAGGATAATATGGAATGTTACGTTCTTGTTTGGGTTTTTGATGTCCGATAATTTAAAGGTGGAATATTCGCAGGATTTGCCAATCGGGGTGGCGGGTTCAAAGATTGTCAGCCCTTCCTGAGTTTCGGTGATAAAGCTCTGTGCGGATTTTGGATTGTTCTTGAACTGACTCAAAAAACGTTTGCCTGCCCGTGCAACAGCTCCATCAAAATGGGGAATGATTGCCATGCGGGAAAATATCTCCAGCAGATCTTCTGTGCCGGAGTTTAGCAGGCGATTGAGATAGGCGAGATTGCAGCATAGCTCACCTGTTTCTGCTTGCTCGATTGCCAGATAAATCAAAACGTTGGAAATAAACTGCCTGCCAACGCTGCGGAAGATTTTATTCTCGCCTGATGCTTCAAGCCCTTCGGGAATAAGACACAAGGCGATTTCGCGCGCCTTGTCGAAAATATCTGCAGACTCTTTCTCAGCAAGATCAACCAGAATATCGCACGGGTTGAAGTCATCGCTTTGAATGCCGTGTGCTGCCATCAATCGATAAGGATCAATGCAAACCACATGGTGTTTCAGCTCTTGTGTCAAAAATCGATAGGTGGCAACGGCAATATCGACGCCTTTGGAGGTGATGATACGGTTATGGTGTTTGCCAAGTCCGACAGTCCAACCTTTGGAAAGGCTGGATGTCTTGCCTGCACCAGTGCCTGCTGCAATCAATCCGTGACCGTCACCCTTGTAATAAATCAGTTCAGGGGCGGGTGAACCCATCAAATGACCCAGCATGAGGCCATTGCCGTCCTCGTTGTCGGTGTGCAGGCCGAGTGAACGTGGATCATAGCCATTGAGCTGTTCTACTCGTCCATGAATGCCGCCGGGTTTGAGCAGGCGTTTCAAAGCAATGCCAACTTGAACATCGCGAACCAATCGAAAGCTTGTCAAAAGCGCACAAAAAAGTGCGCCCCCACCAAAGAGATATAAGAGAACATCATGGGCCTCCATGGCCTTGAGCCCTTTATAGAGCCCAAAGCAGATGACAGCCGGTATGGCAGCAGCAAGCGCGCTGTCACTATTGGGGTTTTGTGACATGATCTACCGCCCACCATGTTCCTGATCGTGAGATTGATCATGGGAAGGCACAATGCCCTGCTGATCCATTTTCACAACTTCCCGGATATTTTGATCAGTCTGTCTGGTAATCTGATCGCGGTAATATTGTTCGCGTTCACTTACCATTCGCTCAGCGGAGTTGCTGATTTCGTCATAGACAACTTGTTTAGCTTGAGGATCAGACGGGATCGGTTGCGGCGATGAGAAGTAGTCCTGCATCAACCGGTCTTTTTCTTTCAGCACACGAAACTCGTGGCTGCGTTCCTGATTTCTGGTCTCAGTTTGGAGACGGCTTTCCTCAAGCTTTAGAAGATCGTTGACGGTTTTTTGAGCTTCGGGGGATGCTTTGGCGATGTCTGCGCCAAGCTTTGCATCCTGATTGAAGCGAGCCTCAATTTTGGCAGTTCCATCAAGCCCTTGGCGCTTGAAGTTGGCATCCTGTTTCTGGAATTTGGTATCATTCTTGTCAGACATGAAATGGCTCCATTCATTTGAAGAGAAAGGATTTGAGATGCTTGATGAGAAAAACCAAACGGGTGCATCCCGTGATAACCCGAATGATCAATTGAAAGAGGAGGTCCTGGATCACCTTGCCAACTGGCGGCAGAATTGTGATCTGGAAGGACAGGATTTTGGGGGTGTGGTGTTATCTGCTGTATTGCAACACATTCATCAGACAGATGGTGTTGAGAGCCGTATTCAGTTCAGCCAATATCTGGCGGGAAACGCCCATGACACACTGCTGGATATTGTTGATGCTCTGAGACGGGATGCGAAATCCAATAAACGGCTGCATTAGTGCATGCGTGGCTGAAGTGGAGACCGCTTTGTCTTCCGAACACCCGATTTACGTCCCGCCCAACGAGCGGGACATAAAAATTCGCGGGTCAACCTTTAAGCTGCTCCAGTTCTTCCAGAACACTTGCGTGTTTGTGGAGAAGGTCGAAATAAAGATGTTTCCAGTACCCGGCGGTCTTTCGAGGTGCTGGCAAAATGACTTCAACGAGAGGGGTGTTCTTGCCAGTTTTCTTTACGTGGAGTGCAGCAGCTTCTCGCGCCAGTTCCCCCAAAGGGCACTTGGCGCAATGGCTTACGCCATTGCCTAAATCTATGATGTCTCCATGAGCGCCGTGGCATTCCCCGCCACAGATCAATCGTTTTTTTGCTGCTTTTCGGTTGGCGCTTTCCTCAAAGCCATGCGAGGAATTTGTGTGATGATCATTGTTCTTCATGCGCTGTCTCCATCGAATGTGTGATGGGAAAACGCTCTCAAATCCAATCTGGGTAAATCGAGCCTCCGAAACCGGGTAGAAAACCCTAATATATGGGTAATTAATTGAATTAATTACGTAAAGTACAATATTTTTGCGCCCGGCGGAGTAAAATGATATATTAATGAGGTGAATTTAAATCGTAACGAGACTGAACTGGAAGCTCTTGAGCTTCGCGTAAAAATCGAAATTGACCCAAAATCAAATCAGGTTGTTTCAGAGCGTTACCTATTGGGCGAGCTCCTTCATCGACCCGGCGGATTGCCAGCCTTGATCAAATATGATCCGTTATCAGGCAAAACCATTCAAGAAGAGTATCGTGAATACGGCGAACTGCACCGAGTTGGTGGCCCAGCCCTCATTGAGATAAATTCACAATCTGATATTCGCTCCAGGGAAGTGTATTACATTCACGGTTCCATGCATCGTGATGGGGATCAAAATCCAGCATATATTGCGCGGCATCCAACAAAAGGGCATTCGATATCAAAATGGTATGTGTGGGATGGGCGATGGCATCGAGAAAATGGTCCCGCCAAAATATTCTATGACTATGAGACAGGCGTGGAAATCCAAAGTTCCTATTTCGTCAACGGCAAAGAGTTGCCCGAAAATAAAGTAAAACATACTGTTCAAGACGTAACGCCGTAACGTTTAGGTGCTTTCCAGCCCCAAGAAGTTGGCAACTTCGAGACGCTGATCTTTATGCACGCTACGTCATGGATTAAAACGATAATCAAATGGAAGTGCCATGCATTATGTGGATTTTTCCAGCGAAGTTGAGCCGTTCGTCATAGTTAAGAAGGATCAGTTCAGGAAAGAAATTTACCAGCAAATCCTCCATTTGAACATCAAGCCGAAGCAATATGACGATTTCTTTCGCTTTGACGACTATAAAACAAACCTTGATTGGGGCAGTGCAGGGTTAAAGAGCCTGGTCGACAATTTTCGGAGCAATAAAGGCGACATCAATAAGGCAATAGCCTTTTATTTCATGTTTCATCATGTCGAGCCTTATTTTCCTGCAGCCCGCAATCTTGATTTTTACCTGTTTGGTGATGGAGCTCATATCGGTTCCAAATTCTTCGACAAGGGCTTTGGAAATTTACCCAGCCAAAGAGCCCTTATGCAGGGCTCTTCAATAACGTCCAATCAGGAAAACCCTTCCTTCGCTAAGGACAATCTTCACCAAAGCGATTTAAGCGAACACAAGGAGGCCTCTGCCGCTACTGCCGAAGCGGGCAGGGGGAAGCGTTTTCGACTGCATAGGTTTTTCAAAGGCGTTTTTATTGCCTCGCCTTCATGGGTTTCAGCATTTATTGTTCTAATTGCCATCATCGGATCTTTTGCGGCCTTCAAGTCCCTCTCAAGAGTTTCGCCAAACGAGCTGGGTGACAGCAACGGCTTGTCCGAGAGAGTACAGCTCAAGATTGATGTGAAGGCCACAACTGTCCAGGTTGGCGATGACCTCAAATTTGCGATCTCATCAAACCGGAAGTGCGAAGTTCAGATATTCTATATTACATCTGAATTTGGTGTCCGATCATTTCCGCCCAAGCTGATTGGTGGGTCTTATTTAGAGCCCAATAAGGAAAGAAGCATACCGCGTTCCGGGTGGGGAACCGTTCAATTCACGAAACCTGGCAATGAGGAAGTGCTGGTTGTGATTTGTCGAGTTGGCGGTTTGCGCGGGGCCAGACTATCCGTGGAACGAGCCAAACAACTCTTGAACGAGTATCAGGCCATAACTTCAGCGGGCATGTCCCAATATCTGGTTGAGGGCACATATTTGGATATTGACCCTTCTAAGGACATCCAATTTCTGGAGCTTGATGATGAGGTGCAATCAGACCTTCTTGGAAGCATTGCTATCGAGACTGTACGCTTTAAAGTTTTGCCATGGCAAAAAGGCAGGGAATGATTACTCATGCTAAGAGGCTGGATTGATTTAGAGGCCGTTCGCAAGGCCATTTTGATCTCAACTATGATCCTGACCTTCCAGTTTCTTGCTGATCTGGCACATGCAGAGCGCCATGCGCTCGTTATCGGTAATGACGCCTATCTGAATGTCACACCACTCACACGTGCGGTTAAAGATGCTGAGGAAGTCACCAAAGCTCTTGAATTTTGGGAATTTGAGGTACTTTTTGAGAAAAATCTGACCCGTATTCAATTTTATCAGACGTTACAGAAGTTCGTTGATCGGGTGGAAACGGGTGATGAAGTTGTCTTTTTCTTTTCAGGGCATGGCGTTGGGATTGACCAGAAGAATTACCTTCTGCCAATCGATGTTCCCGATCTTGGTCACAAATACAGTCTTGCCCTTGAAGATGAAGCGCGGACCGTCTCCAGTATTTTAAAGCGCATTCGCGATAAGGGCACCCGCATCAATATTTTCATCATCGATGCGTGTCGGAACAATCCGTTTTCTTCTGAAGGATCAAAGGGTGGCAACTTGCCTTTTGGTTTGATCGGCAATGACCCACCGCACGGATCAGTGATTATTCATTCTGCTGCACCGGGTAAACTGGCCTATGAGAAAATCACTGGCAAAGATGATAACGACAAGAACTCCTTATTTGTTCGCTCACTCGTTCCCCTTTTAAAAAATCCCCAACTGTCAATTCTGGACATTGGGGAGTATGTCAAAGGCTTTACCAACTCCCATGCCAACGAAATGGGTTTAAGTCAGGTTCCGGAGGTGCGGAATCGTCTTTTGGGGCATTATTTTTTTAATCCCGATTTGGACCAAGAATATAGAAGCATCATCGCAAAAGGAAAAATTCCGGAATTCAGAGGCCCGACCATCGAAGAGTTTTCTGCTGCCAGCCGCAATATTGCACGCGCCCAGCCAAAGGCTACTGAGGAAACTGTTACACCAAAAAAGAGAATCAAGACCCCGGAGCAGCCCCTTGATCATTCGCCAACGTCAGACGATGTCAGCAAACTTCAAGCAACATTGATGAGTTTGGTTTATCCAAGATTGGCTATTGACGGGAAATATGGGCCAAAATCAGAAAAAGCACTTCAGCGCTATCTGGATGCTAGAAAGCTGACCGCCCTGAAATGGGCTGACAATCACTCAGAAATCTTGACTGATCTGGAAGCCAATCAGGATATCGTGGCCAAACTATTTCAAAAAGCACCACCAAAGACATCATCTCTGACTTCCGGCGCAAGCTCCAAATCCAGAAGGCCGACAAATAAATCATGTTCGTATTCAGGCTTCAGCTTGAACGGGAAACCAGTTTGCTGATCTGCTCAAATTCAAGGATTGTTGGTGCGATGGTAACAGGCTGGGCAAGAGGAGATTTCATGTTTCGGAGACTTTCACCTTTCAGAACAGGCGTTCAAATCCTCGCGGCAATCGTATTGCTCGTCACAAGTACTGTTTCTGATGCGCAAGCCAGAACCTTCAAACAGACCGTTGCATCGGGAAAAACAACTTTGGTGAATTGGCATCACCGCATTCGTCAAGACTGCAAAATCCAGCCAATCTCGCTCGATATTGTCAAACAACCCCAAAACGGTGTCGTCACCGCCAAATTGTCAAGAAGGAAACTGGACAGGAAAACGGCAGGAAACTTGCGACACTGTTATGGTAAAACAGCTGTGTTCATCGAGGTTTATTACAAGTCCAACAAGGGGTTTAAAGGCAAAGACAGCTTTAGTTACAAGAGGGTCAGCCCGCAAAGCAACGACAAGTGGAACCGCCATGTTGTGAAAATGAATATTACTGTCAAATGAGGCTATGACATTCTACCAATGTGGCTCACCTCAAAAAGGGTGCATCAAAGGGCAGGTGACAACAACAAAAAGTTGTGACGGAAGAGTGCGCATATTTGAAGAATATTGAGATCGATGCCGATTTGAAGGTTCAATGTTCCAGTTCGCGCTCATAAAAGGGGCTGGGTTTATTGTCTGGCCCGTGCCCGGATCTGGGGCCGTCTGAATGAGCATAAATTCGCAGATCCTGTCTGTGCCTTGTCATGGCGACATAGGAAAGATGCTGATCCATCGTGCGGGATTTGAGTACAAAAGCATGATCAACGGTTGCACCTTGAGATTTATGGACAGTGGTTGCATAGCCGTGATCGAAAGATGAAAACCGCTTTGTATCAAAGGTGACTGAGCGGGGTGATTTGGTGTTCTCTGCATTGTCCAACTGGACTGTGATTTTGTCACCATCAATTTCAGTGACCAGACCAAGCATACCGTTTTTGACATTGAGATCATAATCATTGCGTGTGATCAGGACCCGGTCGCCTTTGGCAAAGACGCGTTTGCCAAAATCCGTATCAAACACACGCTCATTTTCTAGCTCACCTGCCGAGTGCCGCGCGGAGCGAATGGCATTGTTGATCGCAAAAACATCCTGCCTACGATGGGCTAAAGCCATCCGGGATTTACCTTCGCCATGGAGTTCCCAGTCAATCATGTAATCTTCCACCAGAGCAGATATAGCATCATGCTCAGATTGGGCATGTTCTACCTTGCCCTGGTCTTCATAGGATTTGATGGCCTTTTCGGTCTCACCATGCGCCAGATCAAGCGTAGCGGCTTTTTGCCAAGCTGACTTTTGACGCCGGATTTCAGTGAGTTCTACAAAACCGGTTTTCCCTGCAATGTCCTTGAAGGGTGTTCCCGCTTGGATAGGTTGGAGTTGTTCAGGATCACCAACCAGAACAAGTTTAGCTTTTTGCGCCCGCACATGTTTGGCAATTCGTGCTAATTGCGCGGTCCCAACCATACCGGCTTCATCAATGACAAGAATGTCTCCGGCTTTAAGGTGGTTGTTGCCATTTTTCCAACCATGCTCCCAGGAATGCAAGGTTCGGCTGGCAATGCCAGAAGATGATTGTAAGCTATCTGCAGCCTTGCCCGCCAAAGCCCCACCGATAACGCGATAGCCTTGGCGTTCCCACGCATCCCGCGCCGCGTTGAGCATCGTCGATTTACCCGCACCCGCCAGACCAACAACACAAGCGATTTGCCTGCGATTGAGCACATGCTCAATTGCGGCACATTGTTCATCACTGAGATTTACGCCAGCCATTTTTTGCAATTGCTTATTCTGTCTATTGACACCCGCCTGCATATGCTTGCGTTCCACTCCATAGGCTTTGTTCGATGAAAGGAATGAAGCCGTATCCATCAATTGCCTGTCTTGTTGCTGATAGCTCCGCGTTGTGAATCTGAGATCGGTTTCTGCTTTTCCGTTCACGAGGATCAATTCTGACGAAGCCAGGGCGCTGTCAACAGCACAGCGAAGCTGTTCAGGACCGCAAATATATTCAGACAATTTGCGAAGGATATCATTGCGTGAGAATTCAGCGTGGGTTTCACAGAGCAAGCGCAGCACATAATCAGGTGATCGCTCAATCTGGGACTTGTGAAATGCAAAATTAGGGTCAGCGAGGCGTTTGAATTCGTCCTTTGCAACGGGTGAATAAACCAATGGCTGGATCGAATTGCGTTGGCGTTTTAATTCGGCGATCTGTGAGCGGAGCTTCCGCAGTTCCAAGCGCTGCTCTTCACTCTGGTATTGGCGTTCTGCCGTAAATTGATCTTCGAGCACCTGAAGTGCTTCTTGACGTGCTCGCAGCAGTTTCTTGCGATTGCCAACTGCCCATTGCCATAAACGACGAAGTGGAGATTGAGACCGCTTAAATGTCTCGATTTCCTCTTTCCGCTGTTTTTGCTGCTGCTCTCGTAAATCAACACGGGCTTTTCTGTGAGATTGGATCAGATCATTTTTGGCCGCTTCCAGATCAGTAATTTGCTGATCAAGATGAATGATGAGAGGATCAGGCTTTGCTGATACGTTTTTGAATTCCGAGAATGGCGAAACATCATTATTCCGAGGCGCATTTTCAGAGTTTAACCGCGACAGAGCCTCTTCTATCGAAGGCAAAAGCTCAGGATCGCCCAGACGCAGTTTCAAGAGTTTTGGCTTTACATTCAGCCAACGACTTAGGGAATAAATCTTGCCGTCCTTGTCGATGGCGACGAAGCCCCGGCGGTCCCCGCGGCAGAGCTGAAAGTCATACTCCTTCAATGCCGCTTCAAAGGAGGCTTTGTTATCAGATTTCGCCCAGCATTCCTTCAAGACGGCCTTGATTTCTTGCGGGCAGCGCTTGGCGCGCTTGGCAACCTGATATTCTTCCAGGGAATAATTGAGGGGATCGGAGAGTTTGCGGTCAACGTGGCCTTGAGGTAACTCCCAACCATGTTGCAAAAACAACTCCCGTGACAAATCACAGAGCCGGTCCTTGAAGAAGGATAGATTAATCGCTGTCATTGAACCCGCATGAATGCGTGACACGACCAAATGAGCATGACGTCTTGCATGCTTTTCATGAAAAATCACGACGTGAGGCTGGTCTGCCAGCCCCAAACGCTTCATGGCCTGTGCAATAGCTACCTCAAAATCGGCATTGCTGACATTTGCTTCTTCTGGCGGTGATAAGGACAATGAGAACAAATATTGCTTACAATTGGTCGCCTGAGCAGCTGCCCTGATTTCCTGGAAAGCGCCAGCGACATCATTGGAAATAAATCCATTGATGGCATGCACTTCAATATGGTCATTGTCATCAGCGTTCGTGAGGTGAGCAGCCAACGCTGCATCACCTCCACGCTGGGAAGCTTTCAAGATCATAGGCGTTTCATTGGGTGGTTGAGTTTAACGTCGGAGGCCCAGAGCCTTCAGAAGATCTGAACGCAATAAGCTGAGTTCAGCTTGAACTGCATTCAAAGAACCCATCAGTTCAGGGGAGGCGTCGATCAGACCTGATTGCAGCGCCGACAGAAGATCATTCAAAGTGCTGAATGCATCCCGCTGACCCAATTGAGTCAAAATCTGCACCAGCAATTTTTGACGGTTTAACGGCGATAGGCGATCATTGTGACATTGAGTGGCAGCGATCTCGGCTCTATTGACCGAAAACAATTGCCGTCTCACATATTCGCTAACTGAAAGACCACCAGCGGCACTTTTGAGTTCACAGAGTTCCTCTTCTGTGAATCTGATGCTGATAGGTTTTGTGAGCGCTGAGCGTTTTTGACCCCGCGCTGTCTCGATATTGATTTCCATGATTTCCGTTACGAATTCGCGGCAAGTTCACACGCGTCTGCAAACTGTTGCCAAGTTGAAGAAATATGGAAAAATCTGATAAGTCAGACGCACAAATCTCATCAAGGTGATGGTGGTTTTTGCCCCAAACTGGTGCCCTTTAACACCTTTTCCCAACGTGAAAGTTCATCAAAAACCTCTTCAAACCGGTTCGAACTTTCTCCGAAGGAGCGCACCATCATTTTTTCAGACAAAGAACAATAACCTATATATTTCGCGCACATACGGCGAGTTATGTAGGTTGTTGCATTCGGAACATTCCATAAACAAACATAGCTTTTTGACATTGCGTTACGAACAAATTACGAATTCGTCGTATGGCAACATTCAAGAAATTAGCATCAGGAAAGTGGCAGGCGCAGGTTGCTCGTAAGGGGATTCGTAAATCCGCGAGCTTTGCGACAAAGCGCGAAGCGCAGGACTGGGCTGCACGGCAAGAATTTTTAGCAACAAATGTTGAAACGTCAAAGTCGAATTTGACGCTCGGCGACGTCTTTGATCGCTATGCGAAGGAGGAGTCGCCGAAACGGCGCGGGGAACGTTGGGAGGCAATCCGGCTTACAAGTCTCGGGCAGTATCCGATTGCATCAAAATTGATTTCCGATCTGAAGCCGCAGGACTTGGCCGAGTGGCGAGACAGTCGTCTGAAGGAAGTATCAGCCGGAACGGTACGGCGGGAAATGGTGCTTATGTCTTCGGTGCTGACAACCGCTCGTAAGGAATGGGGTTTACTCTCTAGCAATCCCATGTCGGATATTCGTAAGCCAAGCTCTCCTCCTGCCAGAGACCGGCGTGTTTCCGATGGTGAAATTGAAAGACTAATGACTGCGGCCGGGACGGATCTGTTACAGGCGACTGCCAGGGCAGTACATGCTTTTCGATTTGCAATTGAGACGGCGATGAGAGCGGGTGAGGTTGTCGGCCTGACAGAGGATAGTGTCGACCGAAAGTCGCGCGTAGCTTCTCTGCCAATTACCAAGAATGGTACAGCTCGACAGGTTCCACTGTCCTCAAGGGCGCTGGCGCTCTTGGAAGAGTTGCCGGACAGTGATGTTGGGGTATTTGGTCTAAACAGTCGGCAGATTGATGTCCTGTTTAGGAAAGCAAGGGACAAGGCGGGTATTGAAGACCTGCGGTTTCATGACAGCCGTCACGAGGCGATAACTCGCCTGTCGAAGAAGCTGGATGTTCTAAGTCTGGCTCGCATGGTCGGTCACAAGGATATCCGAATGCTGCAGATTTACTACAATGAAACTGCTGAGGAACTCGCTCAGCGTTTGGATTGATCGAGGACAGTTTCCCGGCTGAGCAGCAGTTTCTTTCCATCCCTACGCGTATCGAAATAACCGCGCTTTACCTTATGGCGGATTGTGGCCTCGCTCAGGCGCAGGAGCTTGGCAGTTTCCTTGACCGTAAACCACTCCGGCAATTCGGATTTCTTTTGAGCTTCAATTGCTCGGATAAGGGAATCGACTTTCTCTTCCATCCGCTCCATGAATTGTTTGATTTCGCCAACGTCTTCGGCCGTCGCTATTTCAATAGCCATGACTAGATTACTCCAATTCACCGGGTTCTGTCGCAAACTTCTCGAAGGCTTCGCGGTCGCCAGCGCAGCATCTGAACTCCAGTCTGACCGGACCAATGAGCATTTGCCCATGATTTCCATAATGCTCGTACACAATTGAAGCAGGTCCGATTTTCATGCCGGGAAATGAGAAGTGGACCATGGCTTGCTGTACGACAATTGGGCGCGATATCGGTACGTACACATGATGCCGGTGGGATCCGAAATCGAATTCAGTTCCGGGGAACCGATTGCGTAACCGATCCTTCATCATGTCCAGAAAGCCTTCGCCAAAAGCCTTTCTGGCGGCGTTGCCAGCCATGCTGTTTCTGCGGCAGTGGTGGCAACAGTAGATTCTCGACGGCTCAAAGCCGACAACTCCATCCGCGCTTAGTCCGGTCTCTTCGAGGTTATCTTCATCGACAGTCATTCCGCATCCGTGGCATTCGAAGTGCCAGCCATCAGCTATGAGCAACCTCGCTGGCACGCCAGTCTGTTCGAATTTGTCGTATTGCTTGGCCCTGTTCACGTGCAACCCGGAGAAATCTCCGCCATTGAAGGCATTCGCACCAAACCTGCGCGCTTCGACGTTTGATTTCGCGTATATGATGCCACCCGTGTACTCTTGCGTTTCCTGAACTATGAATGCCTTATTCATCGCCTTGGAATCTTTCTGACTGATTGCGCGGATCGCCGAAGATACGGCGCATCTCGCATTGGTAGTTGCCCTGGTATTCCCAAGGTGTAGCAGTTGCCTTCCCTTCGGAAATCAACTCATCGACCGCTGATATCTCGGCGCTGTCGGCCCACTCTTCTTGTATGAGTGTGCGCCCTTGGCTTAGGCCGATTTCCAACTCTTCTTTGGTCATGGGGGGGGCTCACTTGCCACCTGTTCTATCTCTGTGTTCTCTTTGTTCTCGTATTTTGGAGCGCATTTAATGCAAGTTGTAAGATGTTACTGAATATGAAGAATTTCGATTCACCTTCGTAGAAATCATCTGTCGGGCCTTCCTGAATACGGATTGATACCGAGTGCGTTGCGGATTTCATCTTGCATTTCGCGCCTCGCGTTTTTCTCTCGCCAACGTACGAGCGGAGTAATCCAAAGCGGCAGCAGGTATACGTCAACCGATAGATCATCATGCACGTGTTGGATGGCCCACTGGCCATAGTCCATGTGCTTGCCGCCGCAGCTAAAGCCCCAATTCTTCGGCATGCCGTGCGACTCTAACTTCATATCCTTGAAGTCGGGCAGCTCTGACAGTTCTTTCACTCTGGTTTCCATCTACCGGCTCTTTCTTATCACTGCTGAGGTCCAAGCGGATCGTACTCGCTAGTCCAGTTGATATTCCACGCTTCCATGACGTGTGGCGGCTGGCCTTCAACCGTCAAAAGCTCATGCATAAGTTCGGCGCAAATGAAGGCCATCGCCGCGGCCTGATCCTTGAAGGAAATAAGGCTGGAGTTTTGGCCTTTACCTTCGCGCTCGTCGATTACATCCCATTGGCTGGGCCCGCCGCGAAGACGGAACAACCGCCCGTGCTCGCGGGAGGAAACATCCCAATGCCCGAAGTTGCGACGGTAAACAGAAAATCCCTTAATCATCATGGCGGCCTTTCTTCTTCAATTTGTGTGCCGGGCTCCCACCGGCTGCGTCACCCCTCCGGGCTTCTCTGATGGTTCCACTAGTTCAACCCAACAAGACTGCTGCTGCGTCCGCCTGCCCGACCCGGATTGCGTCACCTGCAATGCAGGGCCGTGGTACCCCCCGGCGAGGATAGCTTGGGCCCAAACGGGCCATTCCGCGTCTTTCGTTGAGGTGGCGGGGCGCTAGTGCGTCCCGTCCTTTCCTGAAAACAGGCCTTTGACGTAGTTGATCGGGTTGGCCTTACCCGCAGCACCGCGCAGGTACCAACCAAGCGCGATGCCACTGATCAAAATGAGGAAAGAGAACACGATCAGGCGTCGTAGTTCGCCGGGTTCAAGCCGAGCTTGGCGGCGATCTTCTCAAGGACCGCCTTTTCTTCAGGCTCGATCTGGCCGTCGCTTTCGGAGATGTCGAGCGCTGTCAGATAAACCGTTTCCGCCATATCAGCGTCATTGGCGATGTCATTGATTTCGCCATAAAGCCCCATACGGCCAGCACGGCCCTTGGTCCGTTCGAACATATTCTCCAGGGTTTGCTCGATCTGACGGGAGGGAAACGCCCCTGCCAAATTCGGATTGGAGGAAATGCCTTGGATTGTCGCCTTGATTTCCGCGTCCTCAATCTCGCCATCGGCGGCGGCGACAAGTGCGGCTGCTGCACATACCGCTTCCAGAAAGTCCGTCTTGCCCTTGAACCGGTTCATCGATCCTTCGAGCTTTTGTTTCAATTTCCCAAGCATGTTAGCTTCCTTAGGTTGGTGATGGCCGATCATGGCCGTTGCCCCCTGTCCATGGTTTAGCGGTCGTGGGCAGGGGGATTTGATTAGGAGGCGACGGGTTCTGAGTGATACTCAGAGACAGTCCGGATCCTGCGCTTTTCCCAGCATCTCAGAGCGTGCGCGCTCCGTTCGGAATGAGCATCGTGCATGGCCTTCTCTGACAGCCAGACGCAGTAGTTTTTGCGGGTGAGACACCGGTCTTTCGCGCAGACTCTTTCGAAGCGAATATAACCGCTTTCCGACCATCTGGCCGCTGTTTGCATGTCGTCGCTGTTCATGTGTTGCGTATCCAGCAACCCGCCATGATCAACAAAGGCGCATTCGAAAAACAGCAATAGGGAACGTTCATCTCGGGTCATTTCATGCTCCGTTCAGTAGGTGCTTACGACCTAGCCACAATTCGGATGCTTGCAGCGTTGTGGGTGGCGTTGGCGACGGCGCGAATATCTTTGGCGAGTTTCTGATCACCGCTATCCTCAGCTGAGAGGGCTTCCTGTTCCATGTCTCCTAGGAAGTCCCTGATGTACTTGGAAACGCGCTTTCGATTTGTGAGGTTAAGCTCAGTCACTGTGCTTCTCCGATTTCGAAATCAACCAGACCCTTGGTGCGGGCGAGGCGCATGGCTTCGCTTGTGTTTCGCACTTTCCACCATTCGCCGGTTTTGCAGCATGAGAGGATGAGGCGGGCGTCATGCATGGGTCCGATCCCTTTGGCTCTTGCGTTTGGTTCTGAAACTCAGGCTTGAGAAAGGGACCGGTGCCCGGTGTTAAAACGGGAAATCAGGCGGCTTCCAGCGCATCCTCAGACCACCAGCTTTCGATGCCGCGACCGTCCGCGGACTTGTAACGAACGTGGTATTGGTCTCTTGCGTCCAAATGTTCGGCGCGGCCGGTGACAATGCCTGTTTCACCGGAGATGGAAATCTTGACCTCATCGTTCAGTTCAAATTTGAAGTTGTTCATTTCAAAGTCCTTTCTTTACAGGGGCGATCAGCGCATCAATTTCATTTCTTGATTGATGTGCGTGATTTGGGGATCACAATTCCGGTTGGTCAGATGCCGCGTTCGATGATGAAAACCAGCGCCATCAGGCAAACCAAATAGGCCGTTGCCGGATTTCGGTATTGGCGTTGTGGGCTGCAGCCCAAATAGACAGGCCGGTTCAAAAGAGCGTCGAGAAACTCAGTCATGCGGCGATCCTTGTGATTTGCTCCAAAGGTCGGCGCGTCATGGACAAGGTGTGTCCCACCTTGCGTTCCAGTCTGACAACTTCCCTGTAGAGGCTCGGATTGAGAGTAGCTGCTGTTTTCAGATCAGCTTCACTTGCCATGATGCAGAAGCAGCATGAGTAGCGGGTCATGCCTGCAAAGTACGGCCATGCCGGTGACTGGCCTGCATCTCTTATGGTGGAGTAGACCTGAACCTCTGTCAGATCATGGATAGGTAGCCAATCGTACCATTCTCGGCCCGCCTTGGAGTTTCGGGCATTGAAGCGAAACTTCTCGGCTTTGGCGCGGTTATGGCTTTCCTGCGCCCGCATACCCATGCAGTTGACGACAAGCCCGCGATAGTGAGGGTTTGCCTTGAGGTGTCGACGGATTTCACGCTCAATCGGCCCGCGCTTCAAATCACTGGTGCATTGGCGCTGCTGAGGCGAAGGCCACATGCCGCGCTCTTCCACCATCTGGAGCAATGTGCGGCGAGCCTTGGCAACGACCAGCGGCAATCCAAAGGATGTACGTTTGATGTGCTCTTGACTGCCAGCCCATTCGACCTTCCCGAGATCAGCATGGATGATCAGAAGCTGATCGTCGGGAACACCAAACTCGCGTAGCTTGATCAACATCGCCTGACTGTCTTTTCCGCCAGAATGATTGACCACGAATAAAGCGCCCTGGCTGATCAGCTGAATGATCTGAAGTGAAACCGGGAGCGCAGAACTTCCCTGCAACACGTCGCGTGGGCAAGTCATGATTTTGCCTCGCGCATTGCGGTGGAAAGTGCCGCCATGCCGGGAGGTGTGGCATGGCGGCAAGGGGCAGCTCGTGTGTCCTCATCAGCCCGGGAGGAAAGGAAGGCTGTTTCAGAAGTCGAGCTGCAAGGTTCTTCGGACCTGAGTGGCAGGCCGAAAGGATGCGTGCCAGCTGCCTGAGGTTTTTGCATCGCCAAAGCGATCAGCACGAACAGCAAAATCAATACAACCAATGTGATCACGAAAGCTGCCGCACCAGCGGATAGCGGGTAGAATACGGTGTCCATTTCGGCTCCTTTTCCGGTGCACGGCGTGGGCTTCGTCATCAGACGTAATCGTATAAAAACAATACGAAACGTATCATGTCAATACAAAATGTCCCAAATGTAGGCGCTGCAGTGGCGTCTCTGTTATTGAATTTGGAGGGTTGAAATTATGATTAGTAGTATTTTTGAACCAAACGTGCTGCAGCTATCGCGAGCAATAACAACGCTCTCCGATAGGTTATTGGAGCTGGGGCTCGCGGATGTCGTTATATCAAACGAAGTAAATGACTTAGAGATTGCGGCCCGTGAGTCGGGAAAAGCCAACCAAGTGGGGCAACACTTCAATAAGTCACTTAATACACTCCCACCCAACAGTGTGCTATGGGCTGGTGTTTATGATGTCGATGGTAATTGTGTTGGTACAGTTGCGGCAAAATACTTGGATGTACGAGGGAAGAGTCTGGAGAGGCATCTGGTTGAATACTTGGAGAGGGTGTTTAAATCGGAGAACGGTGAGCAAGTATCGTTAAATCGAGGTTCTATATCTTTCCTAGAATTGGTGGAAGGTCCGTTTGTTTATGTGGGCGAGGGGCATGTTAAGAAAGAATGGCGGGGCAAGAATATTCTCGGGCTTTTGCAAAGGCTGCTGATTCTAGCTGCTTACTCACGCTGGCAGCCAAATTTACTCTATGGATTTATGCGCCCAGAAAAGATCAGAGGTAGTTACCACACAAAGTGGGGTTACACATTGGCGCGCCCTAGTGGATTCAATTGGAGGAGCGGGCCAGCCGAGAAGGACTGGTTTGACCCATATTTCGTCGGGGTAGGGACTGAGGGGATTTGCCGTTTGGTTTGGGATCCGTTAGGCGAGGATGCGTTCCGACGTCGTGAGAATAACTAAGTAAAAACGGAGCACCAAGACTTGTCTGAAATGGCAAAATCAATCTCTGATAACGTAGTTTGAGGTCGGTGGTCTGGGAGTGTTGTAGGCTGGTCGAAACTAGTTCAAATGTTGGCCGGTTTGTCTGCAGGGTGCGTTTGTATCCTTGCTCAATAAGGTTGATATACTGTTTGTTTAAAGTAGAAACCGCGCTTTCAGGCTGCTCCGCCCACTCGTTTCCCAGTAGTTGAGCCGCAAGTGATTGTTCACCACACAGCAACATTTCTGGTTTGCTGGCAGTCGTCATGCTTCCATCGAAAATCAGTAGTAATGGCGCTAAGGAAATTAACTCATCACAGAGAATGCCGTTGTTGGCATACCAAACCTCAAGAAGCCTTCTCGCTTCTTCATCAGCCCCACCGGACAAAACGTCGGTGATATTCAATTCTTGGACAAAGTTTTTTGTCATTGTTTACGAGCGGCATTATGGAGCGCAGCTGAAACAATGGGGTCAAGCCAATTGTAAAATCTATCTATTTGATGAACTTTGAGCTCTCTTGGATTGGAGTGCCCGTAGAATCTGATGCAAATGATAACTGCGAAAATGTAACATCCTGAAATCTCGGCGGCGTCGAGCAAGTCGTGCAGCTGCTCATGTCTATTAAGCGCACGCTCGCCCACATACAGGTGCTTGTATTTCAAGTAATGCGGGCAATTGTCCATAATCTACTATCCCAAACATACGATGCGTGAGGTATGCGAGCCAGATTACGCAGCGTGAGCGTGAAATTGTCGTGAAATTTAACTGGAGCCTTTTTTATTGGCCAATTTTTCCGCGTAGATCATCCAATGCATTTTAGAAAATTTGATCCTTGGTCCAGGGCCGCCCAGATACTCTTCTTCTAGCTCCTTTGCCTCTCTATATGCTTCCATAAATAGTTCTTCGTCTTCGATCCCGCTCTCAAGTAATTGGGCGGTAAAGGTAGAGTCCTTCGTAGGGCGCGTTCCAAAAATAAGCCAAGTGACGTCAACCGAGAATCTTCTGGCATATTTTGCCGCTATTTCCTCGTTAAAATCCCGGTTGCCATTCTCATGCGAGATGTAAGTCGACAGGTTCACGCCTAGGGATTCTGCCGCGGCTGTTGCCGAGGCGAAACCTGCATCTTTCCTCGCTTTTCTCAATCGATCATTTTTGTCCATGAATACGCCGACAGTCGTTGGTGCTGAGTTACAGCGGAGAGCTAAGCGCATTTTTTCATACCATTGGTGTTGACATAAATGATACGATACGTATCAATCGTACGAACGATTGGGGGTGCTAGGTGCCTTATACGAAACTTCGTTCGATAAGAACTGCTCTTGGACTGTCTCAGGAGGCTGTGGCTCAACAGCTTGGTACCACTCAGGCTACAATCAGCCGCTTGGAATCCGGTGTACATTCGCCCCGCGGGATGGTGCAGCGCGCAATTGAGCAATGGATAGCTGCCAAGGCGCCACTCCTGCATTCAGGTGATGGTGTTTCATCCGAGAAACAATCTTCCAATCTGCCCAATGTGTCACCCCGTAATTCCGAAGGAGCTACGGGATGATGGTCCGGCCTACCACAGAGCATGATCGGCGCGCGCTGAAGACAAGTGTCCGGAGCACACTTCGCGCGGCGGGGAGCCAGACCGAGGCTGAACAGGCGACGCGGGTTAGCCAGCAAACCCTTTCGACCTATGGCTCAACCAACCCGCGTCATGCCGATTGTCACATGCCGATTGATATCGTGATGGACCTTGTCATGGACACGCATGACACATCGATCCTGAACACGATGTGCCGCCTTGCCCATGGTGTTTTTGTTCCGTTTCAGAACTGCACCAAACGCCCGACCGCCTGGACGCAAGGATTAAGCGAGGTGGTTCGCAAGGGGGCCGAGGTTTCCGAGCGGGTGCTGAAAGCGCTTGAGGATGACGGCGAGATTTCGCCCGAGGAAGTGCGCGACTACAAAATGATCGATGCCATCGACGGCAATATTCAAGCGCTCTTGATGATCCGCGCCCGCCTTCTGGAAGTTTCCGAGAAGGGGGGCGGGCAATGAGTATTGTTTTACGCGACGGGCATTCCAAGCAACTCCTCGGAGAGTTGGTTAATCAGCTCTACTTCTTCTTGGTGTCGAGCGCCATCTGCATCCATAACGGCAACAGCTGCCGTAATGAGGCTGCTTATCTGATGGGGCGGGCAACTCCTGAGGTCGTCGCAGGTTCTCAAAAGCGATTTTTCAGTAGGTCTTACTCTTTTGAAAAACGCACGAATCTTTTTGGTGTCCGGCTTCAGTCCGTTTTCCTCGGCGATTGCGAGGCAATGTGCGGTGCCGACAGATATCTCGCACTCCTGCATGACGTGATCACTAAGACTAACGGCGGCCAAAATCTGAACGTGAGGACGGATTATGTCGCGGGCATCGTCCCAAGCCTCTTTGGGGGATTGCTTCAGTTCAAAAGACGCGGGCATTCCGAAGGTGTCTTTGAGAAACTGTTCAACGTTTTCATGCACTTCACCGTCGTAATCGAAGCAGGTCAGGATACGGTCTGCCCTAAAACTCCGGTCTGCTTTGCGTTCATGGCATTTGCCGTAAAGGAGAACGTGGTTGGCGGTGTTCCGTTTAATCCCCCAAACAGTGATACGGCGTGTGGATATTCGTCCTTTGCTGTCTTTGTATTCAATCATGAAGGACTGCCCTTCGGCAGTGCCGACATCGTTTTGCTCGTATGGTTCTTCTTCAGGCAGGTCATCGCAGGGAAGAACGATATCTCTCGGTGGTGGTGGTGTGATATCTCCCCGAATATCAAGAAGCGTACGGGCCGCGTTGAGAAACGACATTTCAAAATCCTCCAAATCAAACGAGGCGATAGCACCAAATACCGCCGTGAAAGTCGAGTCCGTTCTCATGTAGAGAGACTGGCAGCATGATCGGCCTGTTTCTCACATTCTGTGACCGGTTTTTCGATCTGCTGTCTGTGGCGGCTGCTGAGCGCAATGCCGATGAGGTGCGCTGGCGTCGCCAGATCGGGCGTGACTTCGGACCTTTGCCGGAAAGTGGAGGGCGCTGGTGATGGGGGCTGGCAAATCAAACAAAGGTAATTGGGCCGCGCTTTGGTTTGAAGAAAAAATGCGGCTCGGTCTTGCACACAAAGCACTGTTTAAAATCCAAACCGCCCTGCAGAATGCTTATTCGACCGTCCGCATAGCAATATGGGCAGGCGTAGTGCAGGGGCTCTTCGTTGGTATGCGCCTCTTTGAGGCGATACACCGTGTAACCGCCTGGCGTTTCACAAAGCTCATAGCGACCAAGCTTGGACTGCGCGTTATCTGCGTTCAGTATCGCCTCTTTGAGCTCAATCAGCTGCTCCTTGAGCGCAAGATTGGCCAGCTTTGCGTCTGCGACCTCATTGGCGAGGGAGGTGACGAGGCTCTCAAGTTCCGGATCAGGCGTCGCCTTCGACTTGCGCGCGAGTGTCTTCAGTTTTCCAACAATGTCGAGGGCGCTGTTGGTGTGCCGAAGTCCGGTGCCAATCGTGTGCGCATTTTGACTAACGAGATCAAGAATATCGACCATAGCCTGCTCCAAAGGCTGCAATTTGAAGGTGTGTTTTCTCTATATCACACAAGGATCGAATCCGTTCGGTTGGAGCGGAGACCGTCTATCGACCCTGTGGGTAAGGCTGCTGAGGCTAGGCCTACCAGCGGTTCGCTTTTGCCAGAGAATGAGGTGCGCTCATGAGCTTGTCTGACACCCAAGACCTGAGCTGGGCGGCCTTGAGTGATGAGCAGAAGCGCGATGCCGTTTTTGATCAGCTGGTGCTCGGGCTGGATTTGGCCGGTGCAGCTGATGCCTTGGCCGTGATTTACGGCTCCGTTGGCCTGCAGCATGTGCGGTTGATCGTTCGCCGGTTTTCTCTTTCGACAAACCCGGCAGTTGTGGCGGCGCGCGCGGGCGCGGGCCGCGCTGCGAAAAGCAAAGCGCCTCGTGCACGGGCACGTGAGGCGGGTGCTGGCAAGGTGGTGAAGCTACGGCCTGTGCCACGCCTTACACCTTCTGTTGAGCCTGCAGCGCCGGTGAAACATCCGAACATTTTTCAAGTCAAGGCGCAGCAATGCCGGTTTCCGCTTTGGGGGTCGGGTGTTGTTGCCCCGACTGAAAAGCGGTTTTGCGGCAACCAAACGGAGCAGGGAGAGACCTATTGCTCGGCCTGTGCTGAGCGGGTTTTCCGCAATGACGAGCAGGGTGAGCCGGAGGGCGGGGCATGAGTAACGTTTTGCAGTTTGTTGAGGGCAAGGTCGCTCTGCATGTGGGAGATGTGCTGGAAATGCTGGCAACGCTTCCCGACGAGAGTGTCGACTGTGTTGTTACCTCGCCACCATATTGGGGTTTGCGGGACTACGGCGTTGAAGGCCAGATCGGGTTGGAGCCGACGCTCGCCGAACATATTGCGCTCATGGTTGCGGTTTTCGAAGAAGTTCGGCGCGTCCTGAAACCAACGGGCACCCTCTGGCTGAACTACGGCGATTGCTACGCATCCAGTCCGAACGGGCGCAGTGCCGCTGACACAAAAGCGGAAGGCAACGACAACCGGACATTCCGGGATAAGCCGTTTTCTACTGTTCAGGGTGTATTAAAGCCAAAAGACCTCTGCATGATCCCGAACCGACTGGCGATAGCGCTGCAGGAAGCTGGTTGGTGGGTGCGCTCCGAGATCATTTGGGCCAAACCGAACCCGATGCCTGAAAGCATCCGCGATAGGCCGGCCACAGCGCATGAAAAGATTTTCCTGCTGTCAAAATCCGCGAAGTATTTCTACGACGCCAATGCCGTGCGCCAAGGGCAGCACAAGGTCTCGAAACACACTGTGGCAGGTTGGGCATCTGGGCCAGGTGCGCACGATACAATCAAACACAATCGTGGTAGCCGGAGCAAAGACACCAACAGCAGTGCCAGCCCGCCAAATTCTCGCCCTCACTCGCTTTCCGAATTTGAGGCTAGGCATAACGCAGACTATCCGGGTCGCAATCTTCGCAATTGGGAACCTGAGGCAGCACAGCCAGATGTCTGGAAAATAGCCACCTCTCCATTCCCCGGCGCGCATTTCGCTACCTTCCCTCTCGCATTGGCGCAACGTTGTGTCAAAGCAGGCTGTCCGAAGGGTGGAGTTGTTCTCGATCCTTTTGGAGGGGCCGGCACCACGGCAATCGCTGCGCTGGCGCATGGATGCCAGGCGCAACTGATCGAGATTAATCCGGAATACGCACGGATCGCAGGGGAGCGCATAGAGCAGTGCTTTATGGGGCCCGATGAGCGTGCGCGCAGAAATGCCAAAACGGACCTTAGCGCTGGTCCGCTGTTTTCAGACCAAGTCATCGGAGCCTGAGTATGAGTAGCAACGGAGTTGTGGGCGAACGCCTTCGCGCATTTGTAGAGCGCGTCCAACGGCTGGAAGAAGAGATCAGGGTGATCAATGACGACAAGGCCGACATTTACAAGGAAGCCAAGGGCGAGGGCTTTGACACAAAAATTCTGAAAATGGTGATCCGCGATCTGCGCAAGCAACCGCATGAGCGTGAGGAACAGGCGGCGGTCTACGACCTCTACATGGATGCGCTGACGGGCGGGGGAGGTGTTTGATGAACGTCCGCAATATCCGTTTCTCGGGGCCGATGGTCCGCGCCTTGCTTGACGGCAGGAAGACACAAACGCGGAGAGTTCTAACCATTCCGAGAGATTACAGCCACGCTGTCGTTTCAAGGCGCGGATCAGACGGCCCGCGTTATGTTCAGTTGACCCCTTCCAGCGACTACGTGTCAGCGCGCCAAGCACCACGGACATGCGCGACCGGCGACTTGCTTTGGGTTCGCGAGGCGTGGCGCACCCCTGAAAGCCTTGACCATCTGTCTCCGAAGCAGATCGAGGCGCGGTGCAAGGAACTTGGATACCACGGCCCTTGGTGCCCACGGGTAACCGAAGCTGACAACCACGCGCATCAATGGTTAGGGGGAGACGGATTTCGTGAAGGTGAACCCGTTGGCAGGTTTCGAGCTTCTATGCACATGCCCCGTTGGGCGTCACGCATCACCTTGAACGTGACCGATGTCAGGGTGCAGCGATTGCAGGAAATCAGTGAGGCTGATGCGAAGGCTGAGGGTATCCGTCCGCTACCAATGCAGTCAGAAACGGATTCTAGTGCGTGGTGGGAAAGTGACTATGGAGAAAACCAGGCGCGAACACCAGTAGCGTCGTTCCGCAAGCTCTGGAATAGCCTCAACGATAAGCGCGACAACGGATGGGATACTAATCCTTTGGTAATCGCAGTCTCCTTCGAAGTCATCAAGGCCAATGTCGATACCGTATTGAGCGAGGTGGCCGCATGACCAATCACGAAGCCGAGCGCCGGTTTAATGAAGAATGCGCGGTGCATATTCGTGCCTATTGGGCGCGGCGCGGACGGGCGGTGAAAATCGACATTGTGGATGCGGCTGCCAGCTCGCGTGAAGGCGGGCGGGTGCGTGTGATGGCCGTTCGTTCGGACCTGCGCTTTACCATGCCGACGCGCCTGCAGGGCGCGGGAGGTGGCGCATGAGCGTTGAGGCTGTCATTTGGGCAGAGCGGCAGGGCTTGACGCCGGGAGGTTTGCGGGAGCGCGTGCTGCGGGCGGTCGCGGGCTGCCGAGGCGACAAGAAGGCCATAGCGCTGGAGCTGGAGCATCTGGCGAATGAACTCGAACTCCCGCTTATGCTAGTCACCTCGGCTCTGATCTGGCTTGTGTCCAATGGTTTTTTGCGCGCGCCGCATGGGCTGGGGCGCTACTGCACGGTGGTGCTGGCCATGGATGCGGAGGGCTGCTCATGAGTGAGGGGTTGTGCTTGCTTGTTTCTGATGTCGCCTCCAAAATACGGTGTTTACATCAAAAATGTGGAGTCTCTCTTGGAAGACCAATTGCCGTTAAAGCACCGATACTATTTCGACCTCATTACCGATCTGCAGGACCGCTTGATTTTTGCGTTGTTGCTAGACGATGCGAAAGCTGGTCACGCGGACGCGCCATGCTGTGGTGTGGCCGAGATCGATTTAGTAGAGGTCTCGGAAGCTATCGACATCCCTCCCGGAGAGACCTTAAGGCGAATGAAGGCGATAGCAAAACTCATCGATGGGGTGTGCGTAGAACACGACAACTTGGTGTTATTTGCTATGCCTGGTGCAGTACAAATGTTCTTTTCGCGCCTTTATGTCTCCCGCGGTTTCATTGGGGAGGCTCCGAATTTGCCTTCGGTACGCTTCCGGTACCTGCCGATTTAAAAGCGTTTGCCTTTTCATTGTTGGAAGGGTGTTGGCAGGGGAGGTGTGCATGAACTCTCCCCGCCTTTCCATTATCCCTGCAAGAGCGGCGACGGACACAAGTTTAAAGCCGCGTGACTTGCAGGTTTTGTGTGTGTTGGGTCGCCATACAGATGATTGTGGATGGTGTCGCCGTAGCCAAGTGAAGATGGCGAACGAGATGGGGTGCGCGCGCTCAACTGTGCAGGCTGCCATCGATCGTTTGATCAAGGCTGGCTATCTAGAGCGACACATACAGGAAACCGAAAACGGGCGGGATAGCGCGCATATGTTCCGCGTTATTCTGGATCCGGTCCACCCGGACATGGGGGCAATTCCAGGGCCCGAAAACGACCTCGGAGCAGGTGAGGGAGATGCCTTTTCATCCGTAAAATTACCGTGCCGATCAGTCGGCACCCCTGCCGGTATATCGGCACCCCCTGCCGACTCTGGGTCGGCACCTATGTTAACGACCCCACTTAACGACCCCATTGAACGGAAGAGAGAGCGCGAGGGCGAGCGGGCAAGTGCGGGCGCAAGCGGTGAGGCTGTGCCGGAAACGGCGACACGGAAAACGTGGAAAGCAAGGCTTCGTCGTGTCCATGCCGGCTGGCCAACCCATGCGGACGATAGCGAGGTGACTGCAGAGCGGGCTTGGTTTGATCTTTCGGAAGCAGATCGGGATGCGGCGGCCAAGGCGGTGCCAGCCTATCTGGCACACATGAAGGAGATCGGGCGAAAGCACTGCGTTGCGTTTTCGAAATACCTTTCCGAGAGGCGTTGGGAACGGCTTCCGGAACAAGCGGCAAGTGCCAGCGCAGCGCCAAGCACGGCAAAGCCCTTTGGCAAGGAATGGGGGGCGGTTCGCTTCGCCGATTTGATGCGGTCCCCTTATGGCCGGATCAGCGGGTTTACCCGGCTTCAAGCCGCGATGATTGAGGCCGGGACGCTGGATCGGGAAACCGAATTGCGACGCAAGCAGGCCGCTGGTGGCTGGCCTAGCGTGAACACCATGCACGAGCGGGCCATTCGGCGGCGGCTCGGTGTTCCAGTGCAAGCGGCCTTGGCTGGTCTGGCCGAAGGGTTCACCCAAGTGAAGGTTGGCGGCGAGGTGTGGCAAGCGTGGAAGCGGCTGCACGAAGAGCGCGGCTGGCCGTGGCTGGGTGCAGACCGCGAGCTGCCCGAATGGGTCTACATGCCCGCCTTGCCGGATGGGCACGCAGACGTGCGCGCGGCTGTTGCGGCGGCATTGGCGATTTTTGAAGCGAACTATCATCAACTGAACGCAGAAGAGGCCGCGCAATGAGCAAGATGGACGTAAGGGTGCAAAACCGGGCGCTTGCCAATGACTACGACTTCCTGCGTGCGCTCGTGCGCGTGAGCGCGGGGGGCTGGCTGGTTGCTTGTTGCCACCCAACAAAGGAGCAGCACGCGCTGCGTCAACTGACCGAGCGCGGGCTTTTGGCCTATCTGCCGATGAGGCCGGGGAGACGCAGACAGCCACGCTGCAAGAAGATGATTGACAATTCGCAGCCGCTTATTCGTGGATACTTGTTCGTCTGTACAGACTTTTCCACGGGAAGTGTTGTTGATGAAATCCTGTCTTGCGGATGTGTTTCCGGTCTTCTGTCATTCCGGGCTGACAAGTATCCGCACAGGGTGCCATCGGCGCGTGTGGTGGATATCATTGATCATTGTGAACAGCTTCAAACAGGCGGAAAACCGCAGAAAGCAATCGGTTTTGATATTGGCTCCAAGGTGCGTTTGATCGCTGGCCCGATGGAAGGATTTTCTGCTGTGGTGACGGGATATGATCTTGCGAAAGCACGGGTGCAGGCCGAAGTGAAAGGCGAGTGTGTTTCCATGCCTGTGAATGTCCCGGTTGACATATGCCGGGAAGCCTGAGAGTTTTTACGGCAGGACAACTCGTTGAATCCCCGTCACCTGGGCTTGACCCTCTGGTCGCTACACCAAACAGACGTGAGACGGGCGGCGAACCCAGCCAACAATAAACGCCGGAGCGGCGGAGTTGGTGCGGTGGGTTTTTATGGAAAATTTCAAGACATATCGCAACTGGCCCGCGTCATGCGGGCCTTTTTTGGTTCAGGTGATGGGCAGTGCGTTACGATAGGCGCAGCGCGGAGGCTGAAGAATACCGCAAGCGTTATAAGACCGCGCGTTGGCGCAAGCGTCGGGCAGCTCATTTGCAACAGGAGCCGTTGTGCCGGATGTGTTCGGCGGCTGGATTGGTCAATGATGGCTCTCGTAAGATGGACGGAAGCTTGCAAGACAATCCGCGTCGGCGGTTTCTCGTTGCGGATCACATAAACCCGCACAAAGGCGACGCCTACAAGTTTTACCTTGGCAAGCTGCAAACGCTCTGCCCGGATCATCACGACATCGTCAAGCAGGCGGAAGAGCGCAGAGGTTTTGTCTGCGATGCCGGTGAAGATGGATGGCCAACGGACCCAATGCACCCTGCCAACAGGTAGGGGGGCGGGTCGAAAGTTCACAACCCTCCCGCCAAGGACCGGTGGGTGAGGGTTTTTGTACAAAAAGTCGAAATTGGAGACAAAAAGCCACCTTTGTTGAAGGTGCGCTGAAGAGCCATGCGCGGACGTAAATCTGAAAATGAAAACGTCGTTCCTCTGACCGGTGCCGAAGCGCATCAAAATGTGCAGGAGCGCGGGAAGCAGCTTGCGGCTGATCTCAAGCCGGATTGGCTGACCCCAGCCGGTTCGAAGGTTTACGACCGGATTGCGCCGCATGTTGCCGCCCCAACAGTCGCGCGGCTTGCATGGCACAATCTGGAAGCCTTTGTGCTGATGTGCGAGGCGCTTGCGCGTCATGAGCAATTGCGGAAATACATCAACACCCCCGGTGTTGGTGAGACTTACGTCAGCGAAACGCGCAATGGCGAGCAAATAAAAAACCGGCCAGAAGTTGGGCAACTCAATGAAACGTTTCGGCAATTTCTGACCTTGGCGCGAGATTTCGGGTTAACGCCTGCAGCTGAACGCGGTCTGCGGTCTGTTGCTCCGCAGGGCGACCTTCCATTTGACGATGGCGATTTTGCGTGACACGAACTGACCCAGAAAAGGATCCGGTGACCGCATGGGCCGAAGATGTTCATGCTGGACGGATTCTGGCCGGACCACATGTGCGAAATGCAGCTGAGCGGCATTTGAAGGATCTGGACACCGCCTGTGACCGAGGTTTTGTTTGGGACGTTGATGCTGCAAAGGACGTGATCGGTTTTTTTCATCGCCGGTTGCGCCTGAACGGCGGAGACTTTGAGGGCAAGCCTTTTCATTTACATCCATCGCAGCAATTTCGGGTCGGGTCGCTCTTTGGTTGGAAAAATGTTGAAACAGGCTTGCGACGGTTTCGCAGGTTCTATGACGAAGAGGGAAAGGGCAACGGCAAATCTCCGATGCTGGCCGGGATAGGCATCGTTGGTCTGGTGAAAGAGCGTGAGCCGCGCGCAGAAGTTTATGCGGCAGCGTCTAAAAAAGATCAGGCGCAGATCCTGTTTAAGGATGCCGTCGCCATGGTGGACCAGTCGCCAAGCTTGAAAAGCCGGATCAAGCAACTTGGGATCGATCCGGTTTACAGTCTTGTCTACCGTGCGGGCGATGGTGGTAAGCGAGAGTTCAAACCCATTTCGAAAGACAGCGGGCAATCCGGTCCGCGCCCCAGCATGGCGCTTTGCGATGAGGTGCATGAGCACCGTGATCGATCAACGATTGAAATGCTTGAGCGCGGCTTCAAATTCCGCAAACAGCCCCTCCTTTGCATGGCGACCAATTCCGGTACAGACCGCAACTCCATTTGCTATGAGGAACATACACACGCGATCAATGTCGCAGCTGGCTTGGTTGAGGATGACACGACTTTTGCTTTCGTCTGCTCGCTTGATGAGGACGATGATTGGGAAAACGATCCAAGTTGTTGGGGTAAGCCGAATCCACTTCTTGGAAGCATTCTTACTGAGAAGTATTTGGCGCTTCAGGTAGATCAGGCAAAAAAAATGCCTGGCAAGCGAAATGGCATTGCGCGTCTGCATTTCTGCGAGTGGACGGATGCGGAAACAGCGGCGTTTTCACGGGCAACCTGGATGGGTTGCCTTGGTGAAGTTGAAATGGCTTCTCTGGTCGAGGCTGGTTATCGCTGTTTTGGTGGGTTGGATCTGTCACGTGTACGGGATTTCACGGCCTTCACCCTGACATGGGTGTTGGATGAAGCCCGTGACAGCCAAGTTTTTGCATCAAAGACATGGTTTTGGACGCCAAAGAATACGCTCCGCCAAAGGGCGGCAGAAGATCGTGTTCCATATGACCGGTGGGTGGATGACGGGCATATCGAGGCGGTTAAGGGTGACAGGATTTCCTATCGCTGGGTGGCTGAGGCTCTGCAGGAAATTTGCGCTATCGCCCATCCGGTTGAAATCGGCTGTGACCAATACGGTCTTGAAAATCTCCAGGACCATTTGAACGACATCGGTGCAGATTTGCCGATGACGATCCATCCTCAGGGGTTTCAAAAGCGGATCATCGAGAAAGATGATACCCAGCCGGAAGGTGCGCAGGAAGTCTATTTGTGGATGCCGGATTCCATCAACAAGTTTGAAAACGCGATCTATGAAGGGCGCATTCGCATCCACCCCAATCCAATGATGAACCACTGCGCATCTTCGGTCACCTATGCGGAAAACCGGACTGGTCATCGCATGTTCGACAAGTCCAAGGCTCTTGGACGTATTGATGGGATGGTGAGCCAGGCAATGTCCATCGGTGTTGCGACTTGCCGGGAAAAACGCGTGGTAGAGCCTTCCGTCTATAAGCGCCGTGGTTTGTTGAAGGTTTAACGCGATGGGTTTGATGTCAGCTCTCAAACGGTTTGGCGCATCCAAGGATAGCTCCAAACCGCGAAATGCGATGCAGTCTGATGGCGGCGGGAAGCTCATTAGAACCATCCAGGAGCTGGAAGAGGTGATCTCAGGTGGCGCTGAAACCAAATCAGGTGCGCGCGTAACACCTGAAACGGCTATGCGGGTTGCCGCCGTTTTTGCCTGCGTGCGGATTCGGTCCAGTGTTGTGGCAAACCTGCCGTTGCAAATAAAGCGACGTGTTGATGATGACACCCGTAAGAACGCATTTGATCATCCATTGTGGACAATCTTTACAAAACGGCCAAACCGGTGGCAGACGCCATCCCAATTCAAAAGAATGCTCGAAGCACACTTGCTATTGCGCGGGAATGCCTTTGCGAAAATTATTCGTGGGGTCAGAGGTGACGTTCAGGAGCTTATTCCATTGCACCCGGATAGGGTGACAACCAGGCAGTTGGATGATCTTTCGATTGTGTATGAGTATCAGCGGCGCGATGGTCGTACCATTCCTTTCGGGCAATCAGATGTTTTCCATCTTGTCGGACTTTCTCTGGATGGCGTCACAGGTGTTTCGGTTATTAAATACGCGCGCGAAACCATTGGTCTTGCCATCGCCCAGGAAGAGCATGGTGCTTCTGTATTCAAGAATGGAGCACGGGTCAGCTTTGTTCTAAAGCACCCGCAATCACTTGGTGAGGAAGGCGTTGAGACGCTCCGCAAGAGCCTGAATGCCTTTCGCGCGGGTGGGGAAAATGAAGGTGAAGCGCTCATTCTCGAAGAGGGCATGTCAACCGAAGCGCTTGCAATGACGGCGGAAGATGCGCAGTGGCTGGAAAGCCGCAAATTCTCGCGAACAGATATTGCGATGTTTTTCGGCGTACCGCCTCACATGATTGGCGACACAGAAAAATCGACCAGCTGGGGAACGGGTCTTGAGCAACAGACCCAAGGGTTCAAGACTTTCAGTGCTGAAGACGATTTCACCACTTGGGAAGAAACAGTCAATCGAGATTTGATTTCAGATGATGAGCCTGACCTTTACGCGCGCTTCAATCGAAACGCCTTGGTTCAGGGCGATATGAAGGCTCGCAAAGAGTATTTCACATCCATGCTCCAGTGGGGTGTTTTCTCGCCAAATGAGGTTCGCAAACTGGAAGATATGAACCCGCGCGAGGATGGCAACATATACTACCCGCCGCCCAATACCGCTGGAACTCTTGCAAACAAAGAAGGAGAAGGCCGTGAGTCTGCGGACGCTACCTGAATTGAGCGGTTTCACCAAGCCAAACGCTTATCAATGGGACGCTCCGTCTGATGTTTTGGCAAGTTGGGCTGAAGCCCCCATGGCATCCGGGAGCCTTGAGAACACAATCGCCATTTTCGACGTGATCGGAGAAGATCCCTGGACCGGCGAAGGTTTCACAGCCAAGCGGGCTCGCGCGGCCTTGCGCGCAATTGGTGACGAGGATGTCACAGTTCAAATCAACTCCCCTGGTGGTGATTTGTTTGAAGGGACGGCCATCTATAACCTGCTGCGTGAGCACCCGGCCAAGGTAACGGTTGAGGTTGTTGGCTGGGCGGCGTCGGCGGGATCAATCATCGCAATGGGAAGCGATGAAATCCGCATGGGTCCGGGTACTAAAATGATGGTCCACAATGCCTGGGGGGCTGTTGTCGGGAACCGTCATGACTTCAAGGCCGGAATGGAGCTGTTTGAAAAGTTTGATGCTGGTATCGTCGATATATATGAGGCCAGAACTGGCGCGGATCGGGCTGATATTGTTCGTTTGATGGACGAAGAGACTTTTTTATCACCGGAGGATGCCAAGAAGCTTGGGTTCGCGGATGTTGTCGACAACGGTTTGTCAATCCCGGAAGCCAATGTGCATGACGGCAAGGCTTCTCTGATTGCCAAGAGGCGAACCGAAGCGGCTCTGGCGAAGGCCGGATACACCCGCCAACAACGAACAGAATTGATTTCAGCAATGGAATCGAGTGCGGCCCTGCGAGATGCAAGCCGTCACCCCGCCGCGCGAGATGCAGGCATTAATGAAGCTTCCGTTCGGGAGCTTATCGAGATGATGAAAGCCTAACGAGGTTCCCATGAAAACTGGAATTTTTGCCGAGGTGCTCAGCGCCCTGATGCTTCTTGTCGTGCCTGCTCTCAGTTTTGCTGGTGGCGATGGCATATTTGTCTTTGCGTCTTATGACCAACTTGGTGTTGCATTGGCAATGACTGTGATGCCTGGTCTGAACAATCGTGCACGGGGGCTTATTGGAGCGCCTTTGGCAGATGCTTCAAATTCCGTCGAAATCCTGAATGAGCTAAAGCGCACGTTTCAGGCATTCAAGGAAGAGAACGATGCGGCGCTGAAGGGCCTTGATAATCGGTTTGCGGACGTTGTCCAAACTGAGAAGGTTGAGCGAATTAACGCTGAAATCACGTCGCTTCAAAATGCCCTTGATGAAACAAACCGGATGCTTGAGGCGCTGAATGTTGGTGGTTCGGGATCTGGTCCGGGTGATCCAGCCATCCGCGAACATGCAGACGCTTTCAATCGCTATTTCAGGCGGGGTGCAGAAAATGGCCTTCACGAGCTGGAGGTGTCTGCGCAGTTGACAACGCAGTCTGACCCAGACGGCGGTTATGTTGTTCCAACGGAAACAGAAGGGACAATTGACAGGGTTCTTGGTACGGTTTCCGCAGTTCGCAGTCTTGCGCGGGTCATGAATGTCTCGACCGGTGAATACAAGAAACTGGTTAATGTCGGCGGTGCGAAGTCTGGTTGGGTTGGTGAAGAACAGTCGCGTGATGAAACAGACACGCCCAAGCTGCGCGAATTGCTTTTCACGATCATGGAGATCTATGCCAATCCGTGGACAACGCAAACCATACTCGATGACGCGTCCATCGACATTGCGGCATGGTTGGCGGATGAAGTTGTGACCGAGTTCGCCGAACAGGAAGCACTGGCGTTTGTGAGCGGAGACGGGAACAAGAAACCGCGCGGGCTTCTTGGATACCAGACCGTCAAGAACGATAACTACTCAGTTGCTGGCAGTTGGGGCAAGCTGGGTCATGTTGTGACGGGCAAGGCGGATGGATTTGCAGGAACAGCGCCTGCAGATGCTTTGATCGACTTGTATTACGCGCTCAAGCAAGGATATCGCAGTGGCGCGACCTGGCTGATGAGTGATCGCGTGATGGGGACTGTCCGCAAGATGAAGGATGCGGACGGAAATTACCTTTGGGCTCCGCCAACTGGAGCCGACATGCCAGCAACAATCCTTCAAAAACCTGTTGCCACTGATGACAACATGCCGGGGCTTAAAGCCAACTCTCTGCCGATTGCGTTTGGTGATTTCAAACGCGGCTATCTGATCCTTGATCGGATCGGTATTCGGGTCTTGCGTGATCCATTGACGCAAAAGGGTAAGATTGGCTTCTACACAACCAAGCGTGTCGGTGGCGGCGTTTCCAACTTTGAAGCCATCAAGCTTTTGAAGTGTTCGACCTGATCCGGGTCAGATAGCGCGACCGGTCGGCCTTCTGACCGGTTGTTCTCTTCCATACAAAATTGAAAGGTGTGACCGATGAAAGACATTCATTCGGAATTGACGCGCAAAGTGGCTATTGGGGCCGCTGTTCACTCTGCGTCTTTGGTGGGCGCGATTGTGGATCTGCAGGATCACAATGCGGCAGAAATCCTGGTTGATATCGGCGTTGGCGGCATCGTCTTCAGCGATGCAAACAAGATCGAACTCAAACTCGAGCATTCCCAAGACGGTTCAGAATTCAATGCTGTCACCGATACGGATGTGCTCGGTATTGAGAGTGTTGAGGAAGGCGGCGTTATTAAAGCATTCTCAGCTGAGCACGCTGCTGCTGGCGTGTATCGGTGCGGCTATAAAGGCGGCGAGCGATATTTGCGTTTGTCTGCAGACTTTAGCGGTTCGCACGGAGCTGGAACGCCGTTCTCTGCCAGCATTTTGCTGGGGCATGGCTACAGCCAGCCAGAAGATAACCAGGCTTAAGGGTCGGGTTCACTATCATGCTGCGCCCAAAGCTCATTACCGCACCTTCCGAAAAGCCGGTCAGCCTTGCTGAGGCCAAGGCACATTTGCGGGTGGACTTTCCTGATGAGGATATCCTGATCGAAGGTCTCATTGATGCTGCAACCGACAGGTTTGACGGCTGGAACGGTTTTCTCAGACGGTGTCTTGTCTCCCAAATTTGGGAGGTCAGGCTGGATGCTTTCCCGCATTGTGGGCGTATCGAGCTTCCTTTCCCGGATATCGACGAGGCCAGCGTTGCTGTTGCCTACGTCGATTTGAGCGGTTCAGAACAGGTTTTGGGCGCAGCTTGCTATCATGTTGTCAATGAAGTCACGGGCGCTGCAGTTTTGAAATCCGCCTGGGCGAATTGGCCTGAAACGGATAAGCGTCCTGACGCGGTACGTGTCCAGTTTACTGCCGGTTTCGGCGGGGCAGAAAAAGTGCCGGCTTCTATTAAGGCGGCAATCCTCTTGACGGTTGGGCATCTTTACGAACATCGCGAAGATGCTGTGCAGGGGGCAGAAGTTCGCCAAATTCCAAACGGTGCGGAATCTCTTGCCCGCCAGTATCGGCGCATTGCAGTGTAATTCTTTGCCCTGGATCAAATTCACCAAGGATTTTGACTGGCAACCATCCAGTCAGACCATCATCACTTATTTGGCAGGCCATACGCTCTTTGTCCCGCGCGCATGCGCGGATCTGGCATTGAAGGCGGATGCTGCGGTCAAAACCCGGAGGCCGGAAGGTGTCAGCGGGAAATTTACGCGAAAAACTTGAGTTTCAGCGCCGAAAGGCGAGCGATGACGGTTTCGGCAGTCAGGCCACAGGCGACTATGAAACCATTTTCACCACGGCTGCGGAAATGATCCCGCGCTTGGGCGGCGAGGCATATGTGAATGCCCGGCTTCAAGGTGTGCAGCCGATGACGGTAAGGGTTCGTCGGCAAGCGCGTCTTGATCAGGTTGGAACGGACTGGCGGGTCAAGAATGCCCGAACGGGTGTGACCTACGACATTGTGTCCCCCCCGACCAATGTTATGCCGAGAGGGGCCTATGTCGAGTTTCTGGCAAAAACGGGCGGACCGGGTCAGTGACCATCAAGGGATTGGGGCGGCTCAAGCGCAAACTTGACCGCTTCCCCAAGCTTGCCGAGGCTCGCGTCAAGGCTGCGATGGAAAAGGGCGCGAATGAGGTTGTCGCGCTCATGAAGCACCTAGCGCCTTCCGATAGCGGAGACTTGCGGGAGTCCATCGGCTGGACGTGGGGAGAGGCTCCCAAAGGGGCGATGACAATCGGCGAAATTGCGTCATCGGACGGGAAGCTTTCCCTGAAAATCTATGCCGGTGATGAGAAGACTTTCTATGCGCGGTTTGTGGAATTTGGCACGGCTGCGCACAAAGCGGGCGGCAAGTTTGAGGGGGCAACGATCCCGGCCATCCCCGCCCAGCCATTCTTCTTCGTTTCGTGGCGCGCCATGAAAAAGCGGACAGTCTCCAGAATATCGCGAGCGGTTCGCATGGCTGCGAAAGAAATTGCGGCAAAGGGCTGATCCATGGATGCGACTTATGAGCTTGTTGCGGCCCTGATTGCGCACATGAAAGCGGATGCTGCTGTGTCTGGGATGGTTGCTGATCGGATCTACGAGCGACCGCCAGATACCCCGCCGACCTATCCCTACATCTCCTTCGGTCCAACGGATGCCGTGACTGTGGATGCCGAGTGCATCGATGCGCTGGAGATTGGGTTTCAGATCGATTGCTACAGCAACGGGTCGGGGGCGGCCTTTTCCCGACAGGAAGTCATGGAGCTGGCCGGGTCCGTGCGCAGGGCGCTGCATGAGGCGGAGATCGATCTGCCGACAAACGCCTTGGCGCTCTTGAGGCACAGGCTGCACAGGACGTTCCGGGAGCGGGACGGGGTGACAAACAGGGCGGTTCTCACCTTCGAGGCCGTGATTGAGACAGGAGACACATAAAATGGCACAGTCTACTACGCTAAGGTTTGGCAAATTCGATGTGATGCTTGGAGTAGAAAATGAGGGGGCTATTACCTACACGGCTCCCTGTGGTTTTCTTTCCAAGGCGCTCAATTTAAGCAAATCGCTCTCCGAGGTGCTAATCCCCGATTGTGATGATCCGGATGCCCCAATTGCAGTTGGCCGGGATGTGGAATCCATTTCCTGGTCGGTGTCGGGTGAGGGCGTCCTTGCCGAGGAAAGCGTCGAGACCTGGCTGGATGCATTTGGTGGCGTTACTTCTGTGCCGGTAAAAGTGGTGCAGAAATTTCCCGGCAAAACCATCACTTTTACTGGCAATGCTCATCTTGAATCGCTTGAAACCGCGGTTGAGCGGGGCGGACGGGCGACAGCAAATGTCTCGATACAAGGGGACGGGCCAATCACCTGGGCTATCGTCTGATGAGCCGCGACGGGTCCCTTCAGCTGAAATGGGCGGATGGTGAATACAGCTTCCGCCTTGGCTGGGGGGAAATCGAGCAGCTGCAGGAGACAATGGACTGCGGCCCGCAGGTTATGCTTTCGAGGCTTCTTGATGGCAGCTGGCGCATTGGCGACATTGCTCATGTGATCCGCCTTGGGCTTATGGGAGGCGGTATGCCTGCTTCCGAAGCGGCTTCCAAGGTGGACTACTACGTCAAGCAGAGGCCGATTGCAGAAAACGTTACGCATGCGGTTGCCATCTTGCAGGTAGCGCTCTTTGGCGTGCCGGATGAAGAAGTTGGTGGTGATACGCCGGGAAATCTGGACGCGCCGAGCGCGTAGATGATCTGCCGAATGGCAAAATTCGTTTTTCGGAAATCTACGGGTTTGGCGCGGTAATGGGATTTTCTCCCCAACAGGTGCGAGCCATGTCCATGTGGCAATTCATTGCGGCTGTTGAAGGCTGGGTTCGGTTTCATGCACCGCCATCCGATAAGGACGGGGCGCTCAGTGAAGCGGACAAGCAAATGCTCTTTGAACAAATCAAGTCAGGTGCGTGATGGCAACAGACCTTGAAAGGCTGGTTGTGCAGTTGTCGGCTGATGTCAAGAAATTCGAAAAGGCGATGAATAAGGCGCAAGGCATTACCAGCAAGAGCATGAAGGCCGTCGAGACACGGGTGAAGCGGACTGAAGGGAGACTTTCGAAGTTCGGTCGTGAGAGCTTTGTTGCCATTCGCGCTGGCACTGCAGCCTTTGCCGCTGTCGGTGTTGCAGCTGGCGGCGCTGCGGTTGCCTTCAAGCGGTTCTCCGATGCTGCCACGCGGATCGACAACACTCTAAAGGTTGCCGGACTTGAAGGCGAGCAGCTGGAGACGGTCTATAAGTCGCTGAGAGATTCTGCGATCAAGTATCAGGCTCCGCTTGAAACGCTGGCAACGCTCTATGGTTCGTTGTCCCTTGCTCAAAAAGAACTTGGCGTATCCAGCACTGAAATCGTCTCCTTTACAGACAATGTTGCAGCGGCGCTGAAGGTGTCCGGGAAAACCGCTCAGGAGGCCAGCGGTGCCTTGCTGCAATTGGGGCAGGCTCTTGGCGGCGGTGTTGTTCGCGCTGAAGAGTTCAATTCGATATTGGAAGGTGCTCCGGCTATTGCGCAAGCAGCGGCGAGAGGCATTAAGGAAGCGGGCGGCTCTGTCTCCAAGCTTCGTGGGCTGGTCATAGATGGCAAAGTGTCGTCTGAAGCGTTTTTCCGGGGTTTTGAAGCCGGTGCAGTCACGCTGGATGAGCGTCTTTCGCAGACAACGGTGACCATTGACCAGGCGTTCTCAAATCTGGGAACTGCTTTGACGGATAGTGTTCGTGAGTTCAACAAGGCGACAGGGGCTTCGGAGAACTTTGCCACTGGCATCGACAGTGTCGCCAAGGCCATTAACGACATTGATTTTGAAGCCTTCATTTCCAACATTCAGGAGGCATACAGAGCTGTTGAAAAAACACTCAATGCCATCTTGAATGAGGCGTTGGGAGTTACCGAGGGCGGTGTTGCGATCAATTTGGAAAAAGAAGAGGCTGAAACGGACATTCGCCATCTAGAGCGTGAAGTTCGACTGCTTGAAGATTCTATTGAGCGCAACAAGACACTCGGATTTGATAATACTTTGGCGTTGCAAAGGTTGGCAGATGTAAAGGAGGAACTGCAGGCAATTCGAGCGCTTGCTGCGACTATGCCAGACCTTGCAACTGGCTTTGGTTCAGATGGCAAGCTCTTGCCAAATGTGCCGGTGTACAAGTCGGGCCGTGGGGCGGCTGGCGAGGTTTCTGTACCTTTCCCGACTATTACGAAAGCGGACGGGGCCACAAATGGGCCTGTTCCGCGAACCAAGCCGAAGCAGGTCTCGTTGGATGACTTCGATCCTCCCGCAAAGCGTGGTTCGGGCCGTGGTCGCAAGCGCGAATCCGATTACGAGCAGGAAACCCGCTCCATCCGTGAACGCATTGCAGCTCTTCAGGCCGAACATGAAGCGCAGGCGGCGGTTAATCCGCTGCTGGATGATTACGGTCACGCCAGTACGCGCGCGTCCGCAGCCCATGAGTTGCTGACATCTGCGCAAAGATCAGGTCTTGCTGCGGGCAAGGAATTACAGAACGTCCAACAGCTGCTGAGCGGGAATTTTGACGGGTTGTCGCCAAAGGCGCGCGAGCAGGCGGTTGCCATGCTGGAACTGGCAAACAGCTATGCGTCGGCATCGTCAAATGTTGAGCAATTGCGGGACAAACAGGAACAGGCGCGGCAAACCGCTGAAGGGCTGAAGTCTTCTGCCAAGAATATTTTGGGTGGTTTTGTTTCTGATCTGCGTCAGGGAAAATCGGCGGCAGAAGCGCTTGCCAATGCACTCGACAAGGTTCTCGACAAACTACTCGACATGGCACTGAATGCCGTATTCGATGGCTTTGGAGCAAGTGCTAGCGGCGGTGGGTTTGGAAGCTTTCTCGGGTTTTCGCGCGGAGGTGTTGTCCCGCATGATGGCCGGGTTCTGCATGCGGCAACGGGCGGGCATGTCACTGGGCCCGGCAGCGGAACAAGCGACAGTATTCCAGCACGGTTGTCCAACGGTGAATATGTGGTCAACGCGGCAGCTACGGCCAAGCACCGGCAGCTTCTTGATGCGATCAATTCAGGTGCCAGCATCCCCGGTTTTGCAAAGGGTGGGCCGGTTGGCGGAATTTATCTGCCCAAGCCGGGTTCCTCGGGTGGGGGTAAGTCCGTGCCTGTGCAGGTCAATGTCATCAATAACGCCAATGCCAGTGTTCGCAAGGAAGAGCGAAAGACTGCGGGCGGCAAAACCATTGATGTGATTGTCGATGAATTAACCGGTCAAAATTCCAGCAGGCCGGGTACGGCGACATACCGTGCATTGCAATCCAGATCCAGCCATGCGGGGGTTGCCAGCCGATGAGCGCACCTCAGTGGCCACAAACCTTGCCGCAGTGTTTTACGGTTGATTCATATAGCTTTGAGGGGCCTGACAATGTCATTGCGTCAGAGACTTCGATTGGCCCGCACAAGGTAAGGCGGCGAAGCACGTCAGCGCCGTCCACTCTTTCCGGTGATCTGATCATGACAGGCGCGCAGTCGCTTGTGTTTTTGGAGTTTGTAAGAGGCGGACTTGCTGACCGGTCAAGGGCGTTTGTTTTTCCGGACCAGCGCGGGGGCACTGTGCTTGTGCGTATGACAAAGCCTTATGTGGAAGCCCGTACCGGGCCCCGGTGGGTTTATCGGATCGAGTTGGAGATTTTGCCCTAATGTCCCGTGATGTTTCCAATGCAATGCGCTCGGCCATGTTCGCTCAGGAGGCCGATGAGGTTCCGATTTGCCTGTTGACCATCACACATGACGATCTGGTCGAACCGTTCTATTTCTCAAGCGATCCGACGCGGCGCATTTCCGTTGATCCTTTGCTTTATGCGACAGCCAGTCGGGGGCGTGATTATCTCTTTCTGCCGTTTGATTTCATCTTGCCGCAAGATGAGGCCGATGCACCCCAGCGGGTAAAGCTGACCATGAGCAATGCGGACAGGGAGATGGTGTCCGTTGTCCGATCTGTCTCTACGCCTCCAAAGGCGTTGGTTGAAGTGATTTTGGCAGAAACGCCTGACCTTGTTGAGATTGCAATTCCTGATCTTTTGATGAGTGAAGCTGTCATGAGCGAAAGCGATATCGTGATCGAGCTGACGGCTGATCCCTTGATCAATGAGCCCTATCCGGGCCGCTCCTTTACACCTGGTTCCTTTCCCGGACTGTTTTGATGGATCGTCTGGTCGGTGTTCCCTATGTCGCTCATGGCCGTAGCTATGAGGCGGCTGATTGCTGGGGCCTTGTTTGGCTCTATTACCGGGATGTCCTGCAGGTCGCAATTCCAGACTACCTGGATGCGATGTCGGATGTCACCTTTGTGCGCTCCGAGATATCCAAGGTCGTTAAAGGCGGGCGCTTGGCAGATTGGGAAAGCGTGTCAGAGCCGAAAACTGGCGATGTGGTTCTGATGCGCGTTGGTCGCTCGGAAAGTCATGTTGGCATCTACCTCGATGCGGGACGGGTGCTCCACTCGGAAGCTCCGGGCGATATTTCCAAAATTGAGCGCCTTGACGGTGTGCGTTTGCGAAACCGGGTGTGCGGTTTTTTTCGGCTGAAATCACGAACATGAACCAAATTACAAAAGGCACTGCGGCATCCGAGGTCTTGGGCCCGGAAGCGCGCATTGACGTGTTTTTCCGGCCCAGCCCCTTTCGGCAGGGGCGTTTGGCGGTTTGCGTGCCTGTGGGTGTTTCCGTTTTCGAGATTGTTGACGCATGCCGCGCCGCGACAAAGACCGGTCATGACAGCCCACTATCGGTTAGAATTGGCGGTGAGCCAGTGCCCCGGCGCTTTTGGGGCAGGGTGCGGGTTCGTCCCGGCGTGTCTGTTGAAGTGGTAAGGGTTCCCGGCAAAGGAGCTGTCAGGAAAATCATTGGCGCTGTTGTTGCCATCGTTGCACTCATTGTTGCGCCTTACATAGCAGCGCCTTTGATTGGTGCTCTCGGCTTGGCGGGCGTTGCCGCAACCGCTGTGACAGGGGCTATTGCTGCCGGTTTGACCCTTGTGGGATCGATGGCCGTCAATGCGCTGTTTCCGGTAACTGGACGGAAGGAACTCTCAAAAGCGTCGCAGTCAGCTGACCAGACAACGCCGCTTTATTCCATCGGGGGGGCTCAAAACACTGCCCGCCAGTTTGAAGCTATTCCGGTCATCTTCGGCACACATCGGATATCGCCGCCTTATGCCGCTGCCGCCTACACCGAAATTGTTGGCGATGAGCAATATCTTCGCATGTTGTTTTGCGCAGGTTATGGCCCGCTTGCGATCTCGGACATTAGAATCGGGGAAACCCCGCTCAGCGCCTTTGAGGGTGTGAGCCATGAGGTGATTGAAGATCACACGCAATCATCGCCAACGCTGTACACACAGCCTGTTTATGAAGAACAGGGCTCCATGGAGCTGGATGGTCCAAGCGGCTGGGTCCAAAGAACCACTGCCGATGATGTCACGGAAATCAGTGTTGATGTGAGCTGGCCGTCTGGCGTCCTGCGATACCGCAAATCTGACGGAAACCGGGTCTCTTATTCCGTGACAGTTGCTGTCCAATATGCAGTGGCTGGATCACAGAACTGGATTGATGCGGGCGCGATTTCCGTATCTGCCAGCTCATCCCAAGCCTTGCGCCGGTCCCGTGCGTGGTCGGTGGCCAGTGGCAAATACGATGTGCGTCTGCGCAAAACATCAGCTGACTATTCCGGTGCTGACACCGTGCAGGAAACAACTTACTGGACGGCGCTGCGCGGGCGTCGGCCTGTGTCTGTTGTCAATTTCGAAAGGCCACTGACCCTGATTGCCCTGCGCATCAAGGCGTCTAATGAGCTGAATGGTGTTGTAAACACCTTGAATTGCATTGCCTCAACCAAAATGAAAGCCTTCGACGGGGCAGTATGGCAAGACGGCCAAATCTCCCGAAACCCTGCTGACCACTTCCGCCATGTATTGCAAGGCGTCGCAAATGAGCGCGGGGTAGGGGACGGGCAAATCGACATTGCCGGTCTTGAGCGTTGGTGGGCCTATTGCAACACCAAGGGTTTCACATTCGATTATGTAGCTGGAAGCCGGTTATCTGTGCCAGCCATGCTGGAAACGATTGCTGCCAGTGGTCGGGCGTCCCTGTCGAGGCTTGACGGCAAGTGGGGTGTTGTTTGGGATGTTCCCGACAGTCCCATTGTCCAGCATTTTTCCCCGCGCAACAGTTCCGATTTTTCCTCAGCGCGGGTTTTTGCAGATTTGCCCCATGCGTTTCGCGTCGGGTTCATCAATCGCGATGGCGGCTACACCAATGACGAACGCATTGTCTATGACGACGGCTACTCCAAGACCAATGCGATCAAGTTTGAAGGGATTGAGTTTCAGGGGGTAACCTCGCCTGATCTTGTCTGGAAACATGCTCGCTATCATATCGCTCAAACGCGCCTGCGCAGGGAAGGTTATGAGCTTTCGACGGATTGGGAAAATCTGGTTTGCACACGCGGTGACCGGGTAAGGGTCAATCATGATGTGATCAAGGTTGGTGTCGGGTCCGCCCGGGTAAAGCTGGTTGAGGAAGAGCAGCAAGTCATCCACCTTGATAGTTCACCTGCCTTTGTCGACGGCAAAACCTACGCGATCCGGTTTCGGCTTGCTGATGGACAGTCCTTGTTGCGACAGGTGCAGGGCATCTCCGATGACGGGATGCGTCTGACCCTATCCGGCAGCGGGGGATTGCCACATATCGGCGATCTCGCACTTGTCGGTGAGGCTGGCGTTGAAAGTCTTGTCTTGCGTGTCAAGTCGGTGCGGCCGGGAAAGGATCTGACTGCCCGGCTTGAGCTGGTGGACGATGCGCCGGAAATCGCCAATGCGGATCAGGGGGCTATCCCTGCCTTTGTCACGAACATTCCGGGCCCCATTGATCCTCGTGCGTTTCCACCACGCAATGTATCTGTTTCGGAGCGCGTGGACAGTCTTGTCAATGCTACGTCTCAGTTTGATGTGACCTGGCAACCGCCTGCGGAAGGCGCAGTGACCGGATACATCATTCGCTACCGGTTGCAGGGTGAATCTGATTGGCTCCATGTTTCATCACGTGATCCGCTTGTAACCATCCGGGATCTTGCAGCGGGCTCATATGATATTGGTGTGCGAGCAGTTTTTGATGGCTCTCAGATGTCTGCCTGGGAGACTATCTCAGCGTCTGCAAGCCTCTTTCAAACTCCTCCTGCGAGCGTTGAAAACCTGCGCGGTGATGTAAACGGCGAGCGCATGACGCTGTCGTGGAGCCCGGTAAACAGTGAAGTTGTTCGTGGATATGAAATCAGGTTCTCGCCCGGTACAGAGAATATCAGCTGGTCTTCGGCAGGCGTTGTCGCGGAAAACGTCAACTCGGAAGTGTTTCAAGTGGCAGCGCGCACCGGAACCTATCTTGTCAGGGCCGTTTCCTATTCAAATCTGTGGTCGAGAAACGACGCAGTTCTCGTCAATACGGTTTCCCAGATCAACGCTAATAACGTCGTCGAAGAAATTGTCGATGAGGGCGTGTTTTCGGGAGGCAAGCACAATGTCACTCAGGTTGGTGACGGTCTCAGGCTTGAGCTAACTGGCGACCTTTATTCACTCGAAGACGTTTATGCTGCTTCTGATATCTATGCGATTGGGGACTTTGAAGAAACCGGCTACTACATGCTTTCCGACATTGTAGATCTCGGTCAGGTTCTAACGAGCCGCGTAAGCGCTGAAGTTGTTGCACACGGTCTGCGTCCGTTAGCTGATTTTTATGCCATTGGAAATCTCTATGATGGCCGTGACATATATGATGCGGTCTCAGAAGCGCTTTGGCGGGCGTGGGCCGAAGTTTCGATAACATCAGGTGACCCTGCCGATCCAGCTTCATGGGGAGACTGGACACCCATTGCAGCAGCGGATTTGACCGCAAGAGCACTGCGTTTCCGCTGCCGCATGGAAACCCGGCAGGCGGATGTTACTCCCATTGTGACACGATTTTCCGCGTTGGTGGATATGCCGGACCGGCTTGAAACGGGTAGCGACATTCATGTTCCAGTTGGCGGGACGGCAATTACCTTTGCCAAGCCGTTTCAAAAGCTGAAAGGCGTCGGCGTCCTCATGCAGGACATGGCTTCCGGTGACAGATACAAAGTGGCTCCCAAATCCGAGACGGGGTTCACGGTGCAGTTTTTCAATTCCGAAGATGAAAGCGTAGCAAGGTCATTTGACTTTGTTGCCAGTGGCTATGGCGAGGTGATTTGATGAGCCAACCAGATGAATGGGGTATGGCACTTGAAGGGCCTGCAACGGCTCGGCAGGTGGCTGAGCGGTTAAATCAGACGTTTGATGCTCTTTTGACGTGGAACTCCGGGGCGGTAAGGCCACCCTACATGAAAGAGGGGGGTGTTTGGCCGGATACATCGATTGCGGGCAAGGTAACCTACAAGTTTGCCGGGGCTGACCAAAGCGGTGCGGGTGACATTCCATTCGGCGTTCTGGATAAGGGGCGCGGACAATTCATTCCGAATCTGAGCCATGTTGGGCCTCAAGAGCAAATAGCCTCCGCCGCCACGATGGATATCGGGGCGAAGTCTGCCTATCGCCTGGTTGTCACGGGAAATGAGGGTATTCAGAGTCTGGGCGGAAAACAGAATGTCCGCAAACAGCTCAGATTCGAGGGCGAACTTACGCTCACACATGATGATGCGGTACTTGCGCTACCAGGCGAAAAGGATCTCACTGTTAAAGCGGGCGATGTGCTTGAGTTTTCGTCAGATGATGCGGGTAAGTTCCGTTGTGACGTTTCTCCTGCTGCGGGGGCGGATGGCGGTTCAACCTCCAGTTCCGGCGTTCCTGTCGGCTTTATCGCTCCTGACCCTTCTGGCACTGGTTTTGGTCCCGGCTGGCTGAAGCTTGGGAATGGTGCGACCTTTGATGTCACGATCTACAAAAAACTGGCGCTGAAATACCCGGATGGCGTGCTGCCTGATCCTGATGATCGGGTTTTGCGCGGGGCAGGTCCCTTGGCAGGTGCTGCCGGAACGGTGCTTGAAGATGCGTTCCAAGACCACCCGCACGAAGACGCTTACGCCTCCAATGTGTCTGATGGAACCGCGCGCACTTCTGTCCGCACATTCGGTTCCGGTCGTACAGTCGCCGAAACTGGTGAAAGTCAAGAATTGCCTCAGGGTAATGCGGCAGAAGGTAATGAAACTCACCCTCTGACAGGACCTGCATCAGCGGTCCCCGGCGTTCGTACAGCCTCAGAGACCCGCGTCAAATCCCTCACAGTCGATTGGTACATCAAGGCAGCAGATACAGTTAATGATCCGGAAGTCATCCAAGCGCTAGCCCATGTTGCATCGCTGAATGCTGTAGTGTCACAAACGGGCGAACTGGAGCGTGTTGCGAAAAACCGGGTGGTGAACCGGTTCAATACCCGCGCTCAGTACACGGCTCCCGTCTACACGGCGGTGGATGGGGTGGAAATCGCCATTTTCCAAACGACCATAGACAACATCAAATCCGGTAACGCTGTGCGGATTGACCTTGGTGTATTTTTCGAGAGTGAGAACAACCTTGTATTCTGGTTACGCAGAGGGGATGTGGACCTAGATCGAGGAGGCTCGGCGGGCGGGGCCCAGCCTGGCACGCGCGGGATTTTTGCTCCAATCTACGACAACCACAACGGCGGTACGCCAAATTTTAAATCCCTTTCACTGACCGACGAGAACCCTCCTGCGGGGTCATCTACATACAAACTCATGGCCCAGAGTAGTTCCGCTGTCTCAAAAAGTTTCAGGATCAATGAACCAACCGATGGAGCGGTAGGTGAAAATCGTGAAAGAGGCGTGTCTTGGATGGAATTGCAGGAGCTACAGGCATGACAGGCTTTGTTAATGTAGACCAAGACGGAGTAGTGGTCGCTTGGTGTGAAGAACGGCGTGGTCTTGCGGATAAGGCAAGCGCTTATGCGGTGCCAGACGGCATATCTCTCGGGTGGATCTTGTTGCCAGACGGTAGTTTTGCGCCGCCGTCTATTCCTGAAAGATCGCTGGATGAGGTTAAATCCGAAGCTGTGAAGGCGGTAAAGCAGCGCCATGCGGAAACACTGAACGCTCTAACGGGCGGCGAAACCATCGAAGAGCGCGACACCTGGGATCTCAAGGCTTCAGCCGCGGAGTTGTATCTCGTTGTATTTCCGGAAGTCATCGAGCGAAACGAAGACGGGACTGCAAAGGATGCGAGGTTTCTGATGATAGAAACTGAGGCGCTATTTCGTGGGGATGACCCGACCGTGTTCGCAAAAACGATCAAGAAAAAGGCGGATGAATACGCTCGTTTGATTGGTGTGGCTGGTGGCATCAAAAGCAAGGCACTGAGAGCTATCAAAGCGGCAGAAACAGCGGAAGAGGTGGTCGCTCTCCTCGAAGCCTCTGAGGCAGAAGCGGCGGCTGCGTTGCAGCAATGGCTTGCCGCAGCCTGACAAATGACTGGAATAGCCCGGTTTGATGGATTTGAGCGGGTTCCCGGCACCCGGAAACGCTACCGGCTAACCGCGCCGCTTCTATGGGATGTCAGCAAGAAGGGCTCTAACTGGACGCTTATTTTACCGCCCGGTACCGAGTTTGATATTTCGGTACCAAAGTGTCTGGAATGGGTGCTTGATCCTCGCGACCGGGCTGTCCTTCCTGCTGCTGCCATTCATGATGAACTCTTGATACGCGGTCATGATCCGTCTGTTTCATCGGCAGAGTTTAGACGAGCTGCTGTTGCTCGTGGATGTTCCAGGCGATGGGGCTGGGTGCTCTTCTTCTCAACCCTCCTTTGGACGGCGTTCGGCAAATAGCGCCGGCTGATCCCCTTTTTCAAAAATCCAACTGTCATCAGGCTCACGCACGTGGGCCTTTTCGTGTTTTGCCCTGAACAAGGAAGCCAATCATGCGCCCACTCACAGAAATCATTGTCCATTGTACGGCAACGCCTGAAGGGCGGGCTGTGTCGGTCAAGGAAATCGACACATGGCACCGCGCCCGTGGCTGGTCCGGTATTGGCTATCACCGCGTGATCGATCTGAATGGCGACAGTTGGCAGGGCAGGGATTTGGCAAGTGTGGGCGCGCATTGCGCGGGCCACAATCTCCGTACTATTGGCGTGGTCTATGTTGGCGGGCTTTCCAAGGATGGCAAGACTGCGAAGGACACCCGCACCCTTTCCCAGAAAGAGGGATTGATTGCCGAGCTGACCAATTTGCGTGACCGATTCAACATTCAAAAAGTGTCTGGCCATAATGAATATGCGGCTAAAGCCTGTCCGTGTTTCAACGCCTCCGCCGAGTATGATCATCTCTTCCCGGAAGGGCGCGGCATCGTGGTTTCCAAAAACCCGGACGGGCTGTTGAGGCGAGGGGATGCAGGTCCGGATGTCCATCGGTGGCGTGAGGATCTGGATTTTTACCGTGACAAGATCGGCCATCCGTATCCTGTTCCTTTAACAGGCCCGTTTGATCACACGCTAGAGCTGGTGACCATGTGGTTCCAGAAGGAACGTGGCATTCAGGTGGATGGCATTGTCGGTCCGCAGGTCCTCGAGGAAATGAAACTGGCCCTGCAAGGCAAGCCACCATTCCTTGCCATGCCTGACAATGACGAAAAGCCTGATACGGCAACCGCGCTCTACCACGCAGAAATGATCGTCAAACTTCTCAAGACGGCTTGAACCAATAGCCGCTTGATTCGCTGAACATTCAGCAAACCCTCACTACCTCAAAAAATCGGAGTATTTTGAAATGATCCGCTTCGCATTCGCGGCGCTGATAGCGCTCGTTCTGTGTCCCGCCTCAGCCTTTGCCGGGACTAGCCTGGACCTTTCCCCCTTTGCGGTTCCTGTCTTTGAGACCGTGATGACGGTTCTGGCAGGTGTTGTTGTCTGGTTTGGCCGCAAGGCCGTGAACACCTTTGAGGCCAAGACCGGTATCCAGCTCAATGAGCAGATGCGAGCCGGGCTTGATGATGCGCTCTACAACGGTATCGCTTACGCGAGAGAGCGAATTGGGGAACGGCTCGGAAACCAAATGGGAGACCGTCTCTCGGGTTCCCTTGAGGTCGATGTCAAAAACGAAACCCTTGCCATGGCAGCTGACTATGTTCTCAAGGCCATGCCAGAAACTCTGGACTATTTCGGGATAAACCGGCAGGGCGTGATTGACCGCCTTGAGGCGCGGCTTGGTATGGACCTCAACCGGGATGGCCGGATCGGGTTTGTGACGAGCCATTCCTCATGAACCTTCTCGTCTCATTTGTGACAAAGCTGCTCGCGGACCTTGTTCGCGGGCTTGTCTTAGACTGGAAACAGGACCGGCTTATCCGACAGAACACTGTTTTGAAGGCGCAGCTGAAGTCCCGAAAGGCTATTTCCCGTGCACGTCAAACATCTGATCGCCGCGCTCTTGATGATATCCGCAACCGGCTGCGTCAGCGCACCAATCGGCCCAGATAGCGGCATTTGTGCCGCCTTGTCCGAGATCAAGTGGGAAGCACACGACGCCGATGTTGTGTCAGAGCGACTGGCTCGCTCACTCGATACTGTTCTGGAGCTTGAGAAAGAGCAGGGGTGCCACCCATGAAACCTGTCCTCGACTGGCTCTGGCAACTCCCACTGACCAAGCTTGCTGTGGTCGCCATATTTGCAGCCATTGGGGCCGCCCTCCCCAAAGACCTGTCACCACGAGACCGGCTAATGACTTTCTTTGTAGGATTTATGGCGGCTGTTGTCTTTGGAGAGCCACTTCGGGAAATCCTCTCCATGAGCGATACTTGGGCCTTTGGCATGGCGGGCATTCTTGCGATGACAGGCAGGAACATTGCCGTCTTTGTTATCAGGGCAAGCAGAGACCCGGCTGGCTTTGCGAAAACCTGTCTGGAAATCTGGAGGGGAAAGTAGTGGACTTCGTCCCAATAACCGAACAGTTTCACTATTGACCCTATGCGGCCATTTTCCAAGTCATATTGTTGGGAAATATCCGATCAGAAAGAGCTTCCTTTCAGTCTCCAATTCAGAAAGTGCCCCCATAGCTTATATTCCACGACGCAGCATCATGATGGCTTCGGCCTTCGACTCTACCCGTTCGATCTCTGCCAGTCTGGCGCGGGCCTCAGTCCAATCGGCCTCCGTTTCCGCCCGGTTCGCAATTCTCTCGCGCAAGAGAGACTTGGTCCGAGGAATATCTTCCTGTTCTATTGCGGCCATGACCATGTACTGATAGTAAATATCTTGTTGAGCATGACTGGCTCCCAAGTCTGGAAGTTCAAATCGCAGACGCGCAAACTTGTCGAGCGCATCGGAAAACCGCCCCAAATGAAAGTCAGCAATCGCTTCGGCCACTTTAGCGGCAAGCAACGATTGCCCGTTAGCGTTTGACCCGGCGCTCATCCATTGGTCTAACGCATTGGCAATGTGAGTTTCTTCTCCCGAGCGAGCCAAGGCCATTGCTTGATGAGGAACAGTAAATAGCACTGTATGGTCGGACAGTGTTTCTCTGGATGCTTTAGCAATCCGATCCCATCGGTCGCCGACATTCACACCCTGGAACTCAAGCCGAGACAACATGGATGCGGCGTTCTGAATATCCAGGTAAAAATTGCTGGTTCCCGGGTATATCTCCTTGTCTACGAGCCCCAAGACTTCGTCTAGTTTACCCTGAGCCATCTTGAACAGGGCCAAATGCCACCAGATGTGGCCCCGAAACAGATTATAGTCGTTCAACTTATCTGCCACGCTCTCGATGTGTGCCTCGCCTTCCGTGCTGCGCCCCTGCATTTCAAACACATGCGCAAGGGCATGAAGCGACCAGAGATCTGTCGAATTTATCTCGAGGGCTTCTCGCGCATACCTTTCTGCCAGGCCAAAGCGACCCGCTTCTTCCAGAGCGAAGGCGAGAGGCCCTAGAAACAAGCCATATCCCGGTATTTCTGCTGACCAATAGGGCAGTGTCTGAACAGCAGCGGCTAGTTGTCTTTTCTTATCGCCATTCCAGAACAACGCGCCGGTCAACTGCCTGTAGGCAAGAAGGTCGGCCGGCCATTTTCCAATGATGTCCTCCCAGACAGCATTGCGGGCCTCGTGTTCACCAGAGATCCAATGGCCGAGCGCTGCAATGTGCAGTCGCTCGCGTGGCGTTGCACCAGAGGTCAGTTTTGTTGCATTTTCTAGATAACCTTGAGCTACAGTTTTGCCCGACACCGATCCATCAGTCATAGTGGAATATCCGCGAAGTACATTGCCTAGGACAAATTCTGGGGCTTCTTCCAAAAGCGATTTGAGTTCATCGGCGGTGCCAGGCACATAGTGATAAGTGTCGAGCAAGATTTGATCATATGTTTTGATTTGGGTGTCAGAGAGGCCGGTAACCGAAAGTCCTCTTGCATCCGTTACAGAAAAGAGCTGCTTAGACATTAAACTGATGTTTTCCAAGTATTTTGATGTTGGGGTGAAGATGACGGATTTTACCGTTGTTTTCAAGCCCGTCATTGGCCTTATCCGGCCATGTTGCGCGCCAATTGAGATCCATACTTGAGCCTAGCCTCGTTCATCCGTTCTTTTTATGTTCTCATGAACTGATTGCCGGAACGTGTCCAGAACGCGGCTTGTCGCATCCTCAAAATTCCTGAAATTTCCCGCCTTAATTGACGCGGGAGATCCGGAGCGCGCCAACGCTCCGGAAATCGGCAGTCCGACAAGACTTAACGCCGATCGATGTCACACAAGCATTCCATCGCCCCCGCGATCAGACCCGAAGGTCTGATTCTGCGCTGCTGCAGATTGCGGGTGTTTAGGATTGCGAAACCTATCATGTCAACAAACCTGTTTGGCGAGCGCGAGAGCGCTGGCATAAGCCCTGTTGCACCCTGGATCGGAGGAAAGAGAAATCTTGCCAAGCGTCTCATCCGACTGATTTCTGCAGTCAAACATGACCTCTATGCCGAAGCCTTTGTCGGCATGGGTGGTGTCTTTCTCCGTCGCAAGTTTGCGCCAAGTGCGGAGGTCATCAACGACTATTCGGGCGAGGTGGCGAACCTGTTCCGGATTCTGCAGCGGCATTATCCGCAATTTCTGGACTGCCTGAAGTACCAGATCACCAGTCGGCGCGAGTTCGACCGGCTTCAGCGTGTTGATCCGTCGACGCTTACTGACCTGGAGCGGGCTGCGCGGTTTTTGTACCTGCAGCGCACGGCATTTGGTGGAAAGGTTGCAGGGCAGAACTTTGGCGTCTGCGCAGAAAGGGGAGGCCGGTTTAACCTCACCAGTCTAGTGCCAATGCTGGAAGATGTTCACGAACGGCTCGCGGGTGTTGTGATCGAGAACCTGAGCTTTCAGGACTTCATTCCGCGTTACGATCGGCCAGAGGCGCTGATCTACTGCGACCCGCCATACTTTGGCTGCGAGGATGACTACGGCAAGGAGATGTTTGAACGGTCTGACTTCGAAGTCCTTGCGGACCTGATGCGCGGTGCTGCAGGAAAAGTCATCGTCTCGATCAATGATACGCCGGAAATAAGAGAGACGTTTGAAGGCCAACCAATGTTGCCGGTTAACGTGACTTATTCGATTTCAGAAAGTGCGCCAAAGGAATTTGGCGAGTTGATCATCACGAACTTCAATCATCCATTGATAATTGGAGATGCCACGCTGTGAGCGTGGTGTGCGCCATTAGGCTGATTGAAACGTGAGTGTTTTTGGAGCTAAAACGAAAAAATTACGAAATGCCCTCCTAAATATCTGGAAATAATAGACTTAAGATTCCGGCGGGGGGCACCACTTTTTCCATCCACCACAATTCAGCTTGTTCGGCTACCTGCTGCAAGGTTGCGTAGAGCCATTTGCAATTCCTGCGCCTGCTCTCTTAATGAGTTTGTGTAGTTATCGCTCCATGATTTCGATCTTCTGAGGTTGCCAGGGGCGTGCTTTCGTGATGGCTAATGTGCTCAGTGAGGGGTGCGTTAAGCTCTCATTAAGTAACAATGCATGGTTGTTGATTTATTTCTCTGCATCTAATTATTGTTTATAGTTTTAATGAGAACCTTACGTCAGTTTGGGTTGGTGGGTCGCATGTTAAGTATTCAGGGCAAGTTGACGATTATTTCGGTGGCGCTAATGACGCCGCTTATTGCTGTGTCTTTGTTCAGTGAGCAATTGATCCGCCAACAACTTTCGCGAATTGAGTTTGCGCTCCAAGGTGGCGATGCAATTGTCGATATCTGGGATTACACGATAGAAACGACGCTGAGCCCAAAAGAACTTCCAAAGCCTGTCAATTTGTCACCGTCAGTGTTGAGCATGGATGGGCGGCTTTCCGGTCTTCAAGAGAAATTGCACGACCCAGAACTGGCGACACATAAGCGAATCCAAGCGGCCCATGATGCCATTTTGACTATTTCGGGTAAGTCAGAACTTAGCAACATCCTGTCATCCAAGAGCCCGGAACTCGCAATGGTGCTGTTCGACCGAGGGGCGGAGCTTGTTTTCCGGTTGGAAAGGCTTGCCAGCATTGGCATAAGATTGAGCAAAAAGAATGAGCTTAATCAATATGATATAATGAATGTGATGGTTGCCGGTGGGCAGTTCAAGAATGTTGCTGACAATGTGGGCCGGGTGACACGAATAGAACCGTATGTTTTTCCTGAAACAGCAAGGGCCCTTATCAGTCACGTTGGTGCTGACTATCGGAAGTTAAACAGCAAGTTTCAGGGGCAAGCGGCCAAAATCGTGATGGGTGCTGACAAGCACCGGGACGGCCAAATGCTGGTGGTCGAGCCACTTGTTGAGGCTGAAGTCGCTTTTGAACACGGAATAAACGCCTATTGGCGGGCGGTCATGACAGCATCGGTTGATCTGATCCATCAGGACCGTGCTGAGCTAACACAGCTCTATTTTCTTGTAATTGGCGGGCTTGCGGTCTTTACGGTCATTTGTGCTGGGGCTGCAATCGTTCTGCGCCGGTCCATCATTTTGCAAACGCAGGAAATAGAGGCGGCCTATCGTGCGACGGATCAGCAAAATCAGGAGCTGGAAGCGCTAAGAAGGCAAGCTGAGCATGAATCCCACCATGATGCTCTAACCGGGCTAGCGAACCGGCGTTACCTAGAGCGTGAGTTGGACATTCGAGTGCGCAATGCTCGTCAGGCTGCTGGTGGTATCGCGGTTCTGCATATCGATCTGGACCGGTTCAAGATGATCAATGATACCCTCGGCCACGCCGCAGGCGACTTTGTCCTTGAGCATGTAGCGGATGTTCTTCACCGCGAGACGCGATCAGATGATGTTGTCGCTCGTATCGGTGGTGACGAGTTTCTGATCTTGAGCTACTCCAAAGGAGAGCACGAGCCGTTGAGCCGGATGGTCAATCGGATCATCGAGAGCCTGTCAAAGCCGGTCGAGTTCGACGGCAACCTTTGCCAGTTTGGTGCCAGCATTGGCGTCAACACTGCGACAGGCAAGGAACTGGAAGACTTCGATTCCGGCCGCTTTCTGTCAAATGCAGATATCGCCCTCTACAGTGCCAAGGAAGGAGGGCGTGGTCGTTATGTCTTCTTCAACAAGGCCCTACGCGCGGAGACAGAAGCCAGTAAGTCGTTGTCAGACGAGCTGATCCTTGGATTGGAGAACGGTGAGTTCTATCCTGTCTATCAGCCTCAGGTGGATGCGCAGACCGGCGAGTGGATCGGTGTTGAGGCCTTGGCCCGATGGGAGCACCCCGAAAAGGGCGGACTGAGCCCATCTGTATTCATTCCGATTGCCCGTCGGTTGGGGATGCTCGCCCGTTTGGATGAGGCGATTATGGAGCAAGGTCTTAAAGACCTAACTCATTGGGATGCGGTGGGAATTCATGTGCCAAAACTGTCACTCAACCTGTCCGAACATCGGCTTGCCGATCCAGCGTTTCTGGATTGGCTTGAGACACATGATCTTCCGGTTGGGCGTTTGTCTTTTGAAGTCCTTGAAACAGTGTTCTCTGATGATTTCGACGATGTCCGCCGGTTTGCGGTCGATCGCCTTCAGGAATTGAATATTGCCTTGGAGATGGACGATTTTGGAACAGGGCATGCCTCGCTTGCCGGGTTGCTCTCCTTCTCGCCGCAACGGCTAAAGATCGCTCGCGAGTTGGCAGGGCCGGTGGATACATCCGAACGCCACGCTCGTCTGGTGTCCGGTACTGTCGACGTTGCTGCTGCGTTGGAAATCGAAGTTCTGGCGGAGGGCGTGGAGCGCAAGGAACAGGCGGATGTGTTGCGCGATCTGGGATGCCAGTCTTTGCAGGGGTTTTATTTTGCCCGGCCAATGCCAGCCAATGAATTGGTCAAATGGTGGCGTGGCAATATGGTTGCCAAGCCTTCTCGGAGCAGTCACGCAGTCTGATCGCGCTGACCATATCGGGGCTCACTGACAAGTTGGCGCATTCTCGTATCATTCAACCCGATTTCAGGTGACAATTGCCCGTCTGCCGGGTATTGACGCGGGCATGTTAAGACGCCTTTACGACTGGACCTTGTCCCTTGCCACTGGACCGCGTGCGCCTGCCGCGCTCGGAAGCGTATCCTTCGTTGAAAGTTCCTTCTTTCCGATCCCGCCAGATATCCTGCTTATTCCCATGGTGATCGCCAAACGGGAAAAAGCCTGGTGGTATGCAGCGCTTTGTACTGTCACCTCGGTTCTGGGCGGTGTTCTTGGGTATCTCATCGGAATGTTCCTGCTTCAGCAAGTGGCTGAGCCGATCCTGACATTTTATGGCAAGATGGATTATTTCCATGAATTCAGCGGGATATTCAATGAGTGGGGCTGGTGGTTCGTCTTTATCGCTGGCGTGACCCCGTTCCCATATAAGGTCATCACCATTGCTTCGGGCGCTGCCGGGCTTAGCTTGCCGATTTTCATTATGGCAAGCCTTGTGTCGCGTGGGCTTCGGTTCTTTATCGTCGCGGCGCTGCTTTATTTCTTCGGCCCGCCGATCAAAGACTTCATCGAAAAACGGCTTGGTCTTATGTTCACCATATTCGTCGTCTTGTTGGTCGGTGGATTTGCCGTTTTGAAGTTTATCTAGCGTTCTGGAACCGATCATGCACAAACCAGAGACCTTGGCGTTCAACGCAGCAGCGTTGCTCCTTGTGACAGGGGCAATCGTGATTGCCACGGCTTGGGGATTCCAGCTAATCGGTGGCTATGTTCCGTGCAAACTGTGCCTTGAACAACGCGTTCCGTATTATGTCGGGCTGCCCTTGGCACTTGTTGCGCTGGTCCTGTTCAAGGTTCAAAAGCCACGACTTGCGGGTTTTCTCCTATTGGCGACGGGATTGGTGTTTGCCTATGGCGCGGGATTGGGGATCTATCAGGCCGGGGCAGAGTGGGCCTTCTGGGACGGACCCAATGATTGCGGAGGTGGAACAGCAACACCGACATCTGCCGCTGACATGTTGTCAGCGCTTCAAAGCGTCAAAGTGGTCAGCTGCACAGAGGCCAGTTGGCGCATGCTCGGCCTGTCCTTTGCCGGGTGGAATGCGGTCGCTTCTGCCGGTCTTACCTTACTCGGGTTTCTTGGTGCAGGCTTGACGCTGCTTTCAAATGCGAAACGGGATGCGCTACAGGCATGAACGAAAGTGCAGAAAAACGGGAAGAAAAACGTCAGGACGCCCTGAGAGCCCTCGACCGTGTGCAGGCGGAAAGCGAGACGATTGGTACATCCAGCTTTGCCCGGATGGCAGACCGTGCTCAAAAACACCTGTCAGCAGCTGACAAGGATGAAGAAGACCCGATAGAAGTCTGGGGGACCCGCATTGGCCGGGCTGCCGGGGTCATTTTTGCAATCGGACTCGTAATTTACCTGTTTGTCACCTACTTCTGAGCATCTTGGCCGCGTGAATGTGCGGCTTGTCCGCAGTCAAAGCCAAATCGCGTACGGAGAGTTTTCATTGGCTTCGCAGCATCCCTATCGCAGAACGCCATGGACCAATGCCAAAGCGCCTGACCTTGCAACGTTTGAGGCGTTGGCGAGCGAAACGTTTGCGCAGCTTCCAAATGAAGTGTTGATGCAATGCGGCCACGTGCAGATCAGTCTTGCGGAATATGCTGATGATGATGTTCTGAATGCGCTCGGAATTGAAGACCCGTCGGAATTGCTTGGACTGTTTGAAGGCAGTGGTCTGGCGCAGGACGGAGGGTCTAACTTTACCGGCAAGCTCCCAAATCGCATTTGGCTGTTCCGTCGGCCCATTCTGGATTACTGGGCATCGGGCGAAGAAACGCTTGGCGATATTGTCGCTCATGTGCTGATCCACGAAATCGGGCACCATTTTGGTCTTTCCGATGAAGACATGGAACGCATCGAAGAAGCTGCTGACGTTCAAATGTTATAAAAAACGCGGCCTCATGGAAGCCGCGTCAATTGCTGTTCGATGATGTCAGGTCCGAAGTTTATTCGGCAGCTTCCTGATTGGCGCGCTGAATAGATTCAGTGATCATCCGCTTGGCTGTTTCAACACCTTCAACACCGGTAACCTTGACCCATTTGCCGGGCTCCAGATCCTTGTAGTGTTCAAAGAAGTGCTTGACCTGCGCAACGGTGATTTCCGGAAGGTCGGAAATGTCGTTGATGTTGTCATAGCGTTTGGAAAGCTTGTGGGTCGGAACAGCGATGATCTTCTCGTCGATACCGGACTCGTCTTCCATGATCAGAACGCCGATTGGACGGCAATTCATGATGGCGCCTGGAACAATCGGGCGCTGGTTGACGACCACGACGTCAATCGGGTCGCCGTCGCCGCACAGGGTATGCGGTACGAAACCGTAGTTGCCCGGGTAACGCATCGGTGTGTAGAGAAAGCGGTCGACATACATCGCGCCAGCTTCTTTATCCATCTCGTATTTGATCGGTTCGCCGCCGACAGACACTTCAATGATCACATTGATATCTTCTGGCGGATTGTTTCCGATCGGCACCGCGTCAATACGCATAGGGAGGCTCCTGTTGAGTTGTTGCGCCGTCTATCGCAATCCCGAGCGACAAGTTCAAGCCCCTTCATGCTGCATTGCGTCTAATTGATGAAGCTGGTTGACGGGATCTTGGTCGAATGGTGGAGGTGGCAGATGGTTCGGACTTTCATTCGTATTTTCAGAATTGGCCTTGGGGCAGTGTTTTGCAGCCTTGGGATGGTTGGGATCGCCAATGCACAATCCATTACCAGCGCCTATACAAAGATTGACCTCGCACAGTGCCCTATGCTGCAAGGCGCATCCGATGAGAGCACGCTTGGTGGATCATGGTTGTGTCGTGGGTATGAGGGACTTCCCGTTTATGTTGCTGAGGTAGACCTTCGGATGTTTGTTTCCTTCGGCCCGAATGCCCGAAGCGAGCCAGCCGCTCGCCAAACACTGCCCAACTTCAACACTATCAATGAGACGCTGGAGTGGCGCCTGCGCAACGGAAAACCATTTGCCACTATTCTGCGCTGGTTTCCCAGCCTTGATGTTGGGCAGAAAACCGGAAGCGTTCTCATTGTCAGCCAATATTTGCCGGGCGGCAGGACGTGTCAGATTGCCCGAATTGATGCGCGTGCAAACAAGAATGCGAATGTTTTGGCGCGCCAAGCTGCAGATACTCTGGCTGGACGCTTTGACTGCAATACTCCGCCCCAAGTGATCGGTAACCCGGGAATGCTGCGCTGGTAGGCTTTGAGTTCTATTCCGACGACCAGGTGAAGACAGAAAGCGAAAGTGTTTTGCCAGCGCTTTTATAGGAGGCGTGTGCTGTCAGTTTTCCGCCAACTGCCTCATAAAAGGAACTGGCCAGTTCGTTGTCGCTCAAGACCTGTACGGCGAGGCCATTCAGTCCATAGGCTGACAATTCTGATCGCACGACTTCAAAAAGGTGCCGACCGAAGCCGAGCCCTTGATACTCCGGGCGTAGATAAAGCTCATAGATTTCGCCCTCGCAAGGAACGGTATCTAGACGGCATGTGCCGAACGTTGCGTAGCCTGCGGGTTGGTCGGAAATTTCCAGAAGCTTGATTTGTACGCCCCGTTCCAAGGCCTTGCGCCACCAGTCCGGCGTTCTGCGGGAGATCAGCCTTTGCAGTTCAATGCCATCGAGAAGGCCGCGATAGGCCGCAAGCCAAGCCTCGCTGTGGATGGCAGCGAGCGCCTCACAATCCCTTGGAGCCGCTGCTCGCAAATCAATCATGTGCGTTGACATGAGAGAAGTGTACAGCAGCGAAAGGGATTTGGAAGCGGGAAACAGTTGGTACCCAAAGCGAATGGCCACTAGACCAAATGAAAAGGGCCGGTAAGAACCGGCCCTTCAGTTGCCCTGATGTTTGATACTAAACGCCAGCATGTCCGTTCCGATCTGTGGGGGGCTGGGGGGCTAATGCGATCCACAGCTCGTTCCGGTCATGCCCATCAGGGTATGCTCTTAATATGGGCACTCTTTTCGGCTTACCAAGGGCTGGAATGAGGCAAAAAGGTGATTTTTTGAGTTCAAAATTGCGCCATTTCAACATCCGATATCCCAGCGGGTTTCATGCCCAAAACATGTAGCCGGGTCAGCAATTTGCACTGCTCCTCTTGCCAAATGGAAACTGGTCAGCGCATGATGACGTAACGGGCCATTTTGGTTCGCCCAACGTTGTTGAAGGAGGCGGGATGAGCGACACCGAAGACAGCGCGGCACAGCCCTCCGCCGGGAGCGCGCTCGGAAGCAGTTCGAGCAAAGCTCACGGCAATTCGAATGCTCAACGCCCTTCAGTTGTTTCTTTTCACCGTCGAGAACTCGATACGATTCTGCGGCTATATGGACGCAAGGTGGCGGAAGGTGAATGGCGTGATTACGCCATTGATATCATGAAGGATCGGGCGGTCTTTTCTGTTTTCCGGCGGAGCTCTGAAATGCCGCTTTACCGGATTGAAAAGAACCCGAAGCTGGCGCGCAAGCAAGGGGCTTATTCGGTTGTTGCGACTGGGGGGACAATCCTGAAACGCGGCCATGACTTGGCACAGGTGATCAAGGTTCTGGATAAGCAAAAGCGTCACCTCAGACTGGTGGATGCCTGACACCAAATCGGTTTATCGCCGCTCTTCGCATAAAAAAACCCGGCGCAATGGCCGGGTTTCTTCGTTCTGTGGAGTCCCGCGCGCTTATTCGCGGTTGCCGAACAGCTGCAGCAGCATCAGGAACAGGTTGATGAAGTCGAGGTAGAGGCGCAGGGCACCCATCACGGACTTCTTGGTCGCAACCTCGTGGCCGTCACCTTCGTAGTACATCTCCTTGATCTGCTGTGTGTCGTAAGCCGTCAGGCCTGCGAACACGAGAACACCGATAACGGAGATCGCGAACTGCAATGCCGAAGATTCTAGGAAGAGCATGTTCACTAAGGACGCGATGAAGATGCCGATCAGACCCATGACCAGGAACGAGCCCAAGCCGGACAGGTCCTTTTTCGTCGTGTAACCAAAGAGGCTCAAACCGCCGAAGGCTGCTGCTGTGATGAAGAAAACGCGTGCAATCGAGCCACCTGTATAAACGAGGAAGATCGAGGACAGCGAAACGCCCATAACAGCGGCGTAAACGAGGAACATGGTGCGGGCACCAGATGCGCTCATGGATTGGATGCGGAATGAAAGCCACAGAACCATGCCAAGCGGTGCGAGCATGACGACCCACTTCAGCGGGCTGCCGTAAAGCGTCGCGCCCAATTGCGTTAGAAGCTGACCGTTGCCCAGCTGTGCAACGGCTGCGCTCGGGTCGCTGGTTGTTGCCAGCATTGCTGTACCCAGCGCGAAAAAGCCTGTGAGAGCCAGACCAAAGGTCATGTAGTTGTAGACGCCCAGCATGTAGGCGCGCAGGCCCTCATCAATGCCGGCCTCGGCGTGGCTGCCGGCAACCTGATACGGAGCCTGAGTGTTCCGGTCGAAGGTCGACATAATGTATTGCTTCCCCTTTGTTTTGAGACAAAAGCCACAGGGCTCTTGATGGTTTTCTCGTATAATATGGTATGTGTCAGTTCGTACAACAAGCGGAAAAGTACGAAAAAATCATTACAGAATTTTCATGTTATGCGCGATTATAGCGCATATTACACGTCAGTTCTGCAGAATTATAGATTTCTCAGAACCGGAGCCGGTTTTTCGCCAAGCACTTTCCATGTTCCGATAAGGCCGAAACCAACAGTCAGTATAAGTGCTGCAATTGCTGCGCTAATCGCTGTCATTGGCATGATGGCAAAAGTTCCGCCCATGATCTGGACAATGACAAACCAGGCTGCAAGGCCACCGGCCACAAGCGCAAACAGTGCGGTGGACAGACCGAGCATGGCGTATTCCAGTCCGTAAGCCATGATAAGCCGCGGCCGCGTCGCGCCAATGGTCTTCAGGATCACTGCATCATAAATGCGGCTGCGGTGGCCGGCGGCAAGTGCCCCGGCCAACACAAGAACACTGGCTATCAGCGTAACCGACGATGCACCGCGAATGGCCCATGCGAGTTGTTCAATCAGTGAATTGACCTGCGAAATTGCATCTTTCACACGCACGGTTGTCACGGTTGGAAAGGCGTTTGAGACAGAGCGCAAAACGTCCATTTCTGTTTCAAAGCTCGGCTCATTTTCCCATCCAAGGGTCATGAGGTGGGCATGCGGGGCACCGGCAAAGGTGTTGGGCGAGAACACCAGCACGAAGTTGATGGACATGGTTTGCCATTCAATCTCGCGGGTGTTGGCAATTTCCGCCGTAATTTCCCGGCCCAAAACATTGACGGTCAATTCATCGCCGAGGCTGAGTCCCAATTCTCGGAACGCTTCGTCTTCGATGGAAACAAGTGGTTTTCCGGAATAGTTTTCATCCCACCATTCACCTTCAACGATTTTGGCGTTTTCAGGGGCTGTGGCCTGATAGGTGATGCCTCGGTCTCCGCGCAGGATCCATCCGGAGCCACCGGACGTGTCGTAGTCCTCAGACGGAATACCTCTCAAGCGGGTTACCCGTCCGCGCAGCATGGGAACGCTCTCAATTGTTCCACCAGCGGCTTCGGTATTCAGATGAGCTTGAAATGCATCTTTCTCGTGGTTTTGAATATCAATGAAAAAGAAGCTTGGGGCTTCTCCGGCGACGTTTGAACTCAGTTCCTTGCGCAAATTGCCGTCGATCAGGGCCAGCGCGACAAGAAGGGACAGACCAAGCCCGAGTGAGAGAACCACAGAGGGAGTCAGAGCACCGGGGCGGTAAATGTTTGCGATTGCCAACCGCAGCTCGGTTGAACGAACTTTCGGCGCGCGGCGGGCCAGTAACATGATGGCGCGGGCAACAATGGCCAGCAAAACGAAGGCAGCGGCTGAAGCAGATACATAAACAAGTGCCAGATTGCGCTCATGCGACATGAAGATCGCAAGCCCGCCGAGCACCAAGACCATCAATGTGGTGCCAATGAGATACCGCTTGCGCGGCCAACGGCGTTGGCCGGATACCTGATCGCGAAAAAGCGCGGTTGGCGGGACATCATGTGCACGGCCCAAAGGCCAAAGTGCAAAAGTGAGTGCGGTCAGGAAACCGTACAGGAGCCCGAGACCCAGCTCCAATGGGTAAATGCCAACAGCTAGTTCGACAGGCAAAACGCTGCCCAAAACAAGCCCGGCAGCAAATGGAATAATGGCTCCAAAGATCAGGCCGATGCCGATGCCAATGCCAGCAAGCAACATCATTTGCACTAGATAGACTTGGAAAACGAACCCGCCTGTCGCGCCCAGACATTTGAAGCTGGCGATGACTTCACGCTTTGTTTCCAGGAAGGCGCGAATAGCGTTTGCCACCCCAACCCCGCCGACGACCAGTGCGGTCAGTCCAACCAGTGTCAGGAACTGCGCAAACCGGCCAATGCTGCGCTGGAGGCCGGGTGATGCATTGGCGCGCGAGCGCACGCGCCATCCAGATTCAGATTCCGTTTTTTCTGCCGCCTCGGCGATGGATGCAAACTCGGCCTCGCTGGTGCCTGCCGGAAGCCGGAGGCGGTAATGCCAACGGACCAGACTTCCCGGTTGGACGAGACCGGTATTTTCCAGGGCTGCATCCGACACCATCAGCCTTGGCCCGAATTCGAGACCGCTTGCCAGTTTATCTGGTTCGTTCTCAATCAGGTCGGTGATGACAACACGCGCCTTGCCAAGATTGAGTGTGTCGCCGACCGACACATTCAGGCGAGCCAACAAAGAGGCATCTGCGACAACGCCCCAGGCACCACTCTCTTGTTTGCTCAACGCGCTGTTTGAAGCTGTCCCGTTTTGCAGCAAAAGATCGCCGTAGAGCGGGTAGGCCGTATCGATGGCTTTCAGCTCCACTAGCGCTTGATCAACGCCGTTTTCTAGCCGTGCCATGGCTCGCAGGGTGGCGACGCGGGAAATATCTCCAAGGCCGTTCAGATACTTCAGTTCATCATCGCTGGCCTGACGGTGTACGATTGAAACAGAGAGGTCGCCACCCAGAATGGATTGACCTTCGGCGGAAATGCCTTCGGTCAGGGATCGCGATAGAGAACTGACGCCTGAAATGGCAGCCACACCCAGCGCAATGCAGGCAATGAAGATGTAAAAGCCCTTCAAGCCACCGCGTAATTCGCGCAAGGCAAAACGAACAGCAAGCCGGAGGCTGGCCGGATTGGAAGTGCTGGTGGTCATGCCCGGATGCTTTCCTTTGCAGGATGTACATCTGAGGCGGCTTCTTCGATTTCTCCGGATCGCACACGGATGGTTCGGTCGCATTGGTCTGCAAGCGCCGGGTCATGGGTGACGAGCACAAGCGTTGTCTTCCGCTCTCTTTGGACAGAAAACATCAAATCAACGATTTGCGCGCCGGTTGTCTCATCAAGGTTTCCGGTTGGCTCATCCGCGATCAGGATCTTGGGTTCCACAACGAGCGCGCGGGCAACGGCCACCCGTTGCTGTTCGCCCCCAGACATTTGGGCCGGGTAGTGGTGAAGGCGATGGCCGAGACCGACGGCCTCAAGTTCTGCTTCGGCTTTTTCGAACGCATCAGATCGTCCGGCCAGTTCCAAGGGAACTGCAACGTTTTCAAGTGCGGTCATGTTTGGAACGAGATGGAAGGACTGAAAGATAATTCCGACATTTTGACCACGGAATTGGGCAAGGGCATCTTCGGATAAGGGGCCAAGTTCAGAACCTGCCACATGAACGCTGCCTTCATCCGCTCGTTCCAGTCCGGCCATGACCATCAACAGGGTCGACTTTCCGGACCCGGAGGGGCCGACAAGACCAACAGATTGTCCTGCTTCAATGTCGAGCGTCACGCCCTTTAAGATGTGGACCCGCCCCGCGCCGTCTCCGAGTGTCAAATGCACATCCTTGAGCGCGATTGCCGGTTCGTTCGCCATATTCCAACCTGTAAAATTTCCAAACGTGAACTTTGATGGTTGCTTATGCCACCAACTGCCACGATATGGTGCCATAATCAGGGCTTTCCAGACCGATTGAGAACAATAAAATGTATCGATTTGTAATCGCTTTCATCGCAGCCATTTTGCTTCCTGTCGCAGCGGTAGCAAAAGATGAGCCTCTTCAAGTGGTTGTGCTTGGAGACAGCCTGTCTGCCGGCTATCAATTGCCTCCCGAAGAGGCGTTTCCCGCCCAACTTCAAAAAGCGCTGAGAGATCGTGGGCATGCAGTGACTGTGGTCAATGCGGGCGTGTCGGGAGATACGAGCTCGGGCGGACTGTCGCGATTGGACTGGTCAGTAGGGGCCAAGGCTAGTGCTGTGATCCTGGAATTGGGCGCAAATGATGCCTTGCGGGGTATTTCGCCAGAGGTAACGCGAAAGAATATTGATGCCATGGTCAACCGCTTATCGGAGCGCGGTGTGGACGTTCTAGTGGCTGGAATGTTGGCCCCACGCAATCTTGGCGACGAGTATGCGGCGGCATTTGATCCAATTTTTGCCGATGTTGCCGAGGCGCATGGGGCGCTTCATTATCCTTTTTTTCTGGAAGGGGTTGCTCTTGATCCGAAGCTGAACCTTGCTGATGGAATGCATCCGAATGGAGAGGGTGTTTCCGTGATTGTTTCAAATATGCTACCGGTTGTCGAAGAGTTACTGGCCCGCGCTGCTGCGCGATAATGCGCTTTCCTGCCAATCCGTTTCAAACTTCCAAAAGGACTGCCTGATGGACTATCGCCGTCTCGGACGAACCGACCTTGATGTGAGCAGCATCTGTCTGGGGACAATGACCTATGGCGAGCAGAATACCGAAAAGGAAGGCCATGCCCAGATGGACGTTTCCGTCGGTCATGGTGTGAATTTTTTTGATACGGCCGAGCTTTATCCGATCATGCCAAACCGGGAAACGCAAGGGCGGACCGAGCGAATCATTGGCAGCTGGTTCAAGGCTCGCGGCAATCGCGACAAGATTGTTCTGGCGACCAAGGTGGTTGGGCGCACGGAAATGGACTGGTTTCGCGAAGATGGCTCATTGGGGCGTCTGACCCGCAATCAAATTGAAGAAGCCGTAAATCGCAGTCTGAAGAACCTGCAGACTGACTATATCGACCTCTACCAGCTTCATTGGCCGGACCGAAATGTTTCAGGGTTTGGCTCCAACCTGACCCGCTGGGCCGATGTCGATCCGGCAGAGGATGAAAACTCTATCGAGAGCACCTTGGAAGTGCTGCAGGATTTAGTGAAGGCTGGGAAAATTCGCCATGTCGGTCTTTCCAACGAAAGCGCTTGGGGCACAATGCGCTATGTCGCAGCTGCCGAGCGCTATGGATTGCCTCGTGTGGTGTCCATTCAAAATGCCTACTCGCTGCTGAACCGTACCTTTGAAGTTAATCTGGCGGAAATCGCTTTGCGTGAAAATGTTGGCCTTTTGGCTTATTCAGCACTTGCTCAGGGGTATTTGACCGGAAAATACAAGGACGGTGCGCGCCCAGCGGGTGCGCGTAAGACTTTGTTTGACCGACTGCAACGCTATGAAAAGCCGGGTGCGGCTGAGGCAATCAATGACTATCTGGAAATTGCAAAGGGAGCGGGGCTTGATCCGTCGCAGATGGCCATTTCTTTTGCTCTGTCAAAGAGCTTCATGACGTCCGTGATCATCGGGGCGACGAGCCAGAAGCAGCTTGTCGCCGATCTCGAGGCCGTTGATGTGAAACTGGATGCGGATGTTCTGGAGAAGATTGACCTGGTGCATCAAATGCGTGGAAACCCGTCTCCTTGAGGCGGGTCTTGTGTTGGAGAAAGCGTGTTGAGCGCCGATTTGTCTCAGGCGCAAAATACGAGTGAACTTCGAGAATCAGCTGGCTTAGAAATAGGGCAGCTGATCTGACGCTTTTCACACAAGCAGTGCATTACGGTTGTGGGAAAAGCCTTATAAATTCAAAGAAATACGTTTTGGACTTGCGCTTTGTCTGAAGTTGATTCCTCATAGAGTTATCAGCGACTGGCGGAGGAGTGTCCGATGCCGAGATTGTTTACAGGTCTTGAGATCCCGGCTCAAACGGGTCTCATGCTCTCCATGCTCCGGGGCGGTCTCAGGGGCGCGCGCTGGATTGATCCCGAAAACTATCACATTACCTTGCGCTTCATCGGGGATATCGATGATCGCACGGCTGATGAAGTGGCCAACGCGCTGGAAAAAATCCGACGTGCTCCCATCGAAATCTGCCTTGATGGTCTTGGGTCTTTTGGAAATGGCAAACCTCATGCTGTCTGGGCAAGGGTCAACCCCAGCCCTGAGCTGAAAGAGTTGCAGGCTGAACAAGAGCGTATTTTGCAGCGGCTGCATTTACCGCCAGAGCGCCGAAAGTACACGCCTCATGTAACGGTTGCCCGTTGTCGTACCTCGACAAACGAAGATGTTGCCAAGTGGCTGTCTGAACGCGGAGGTTTCGAGGCGCCTCCCTTTTTGGCTGGTCGGTTTGTATTGTTTTCGGCCAAGGCGAGTGTGGGAGGTGGTCCATATCTCGTTGAAGAAGCGTATCCGCTTGCGGCTTGATGAATATGTCGGTGTTATTAGTGCCTATGTATGTAGTTGTAATGTAAAAACTAATCGTACTATTTCTCGATTTCTCATAAATTCATTGTCGTTATTGCTTGGTAAAAATAGTTATATTTGGGTTCAATTTTTAATTATCGAATTCGCTCCAGTTTTCGAAAACGCTTCTGAATGGGAAGGCGTGATTGGCGAATATGGAGCGAAGCCTTGAACAGTGTTATTTCAAAAACCCCCATAGCCGTGCGTGTCGGTGCAATTTCCATTTTGGCTCTGCTCTCGATTTTTACATTGGCAGCGGCCTATCTCTTCAGTGCGACGATTGTTGATCGGGAAATCGAGCGTCAGGTTTCTTACACGACTATGAACGAGCTTGCGTCTGAAGCGTATTCTCATGCTGTTGAAATGCGGCGCACCAGCAAATCGTTTTTGTTAATCCGCGATAGAGAATTGCTTGATGCGTATCATCAGCATGTAGAAAGCGCCAAAACGCGCCTTTCTGAGTTGGCCACGCAGCCTGGCATCCAGTTAATTGAAAAAGACGTCACGGTCGTTCGTGAAGGTTTGGACGCTCACGCAGCGGTGTTCCAAGAGTTGACGGATGCGAATTTGACCATGGGCCTTACCGAGAAAGAAGGGCTGCGCGGTTCCCTTCGTTCAGCGGTTCATGCTGTCGAGAAACAATTGAATGAAGCCAATTTGGAAAACCTGACCATCAAGATGCTGATGATGCGCCGGCACGAAAAAGACTTCATGTTGCGGGGAGATGCGAAATATGTTGGCCGGGTCGATAAACGTCGTTCTGAATTTGACGAATTGTTGAGGATCTCTTCCCTTTCAACCGCTGACAAACAAAAAATTACCAGTTTGATGGATGCCTATCAAAAAGGTTTTCAGAACTACGCCAAACTTGCGCAGGACATTCACGCAGAAGTATCGGCCCTCAATGCCACGTTTGAGGGGATTGTTCCCAGTTTTGAGCATATCCAACAGGTCGCCTACGAAGGTAAACGAGCAGCCCAACAGAACGTCGTCGAAACACAGGCGTTTTCCGGAAAATTGTTTTTGTTTGTCGCGGGTTTGTCAGCAGTTATCGCGTTGTTGGCAGCCTGGTGGATCGGGCGAAGTATAACGCGGCCGGTTCGATCACTCACCGATACGATGAGCAAGTTGGCCGATGGTGTGCTGGACATTGAGGTGCCTTATGCAAAGACAGGTAGCGAGATCGGTGCAATTGCGCGTGCAATTCAGGTATTCCAGAAAAATGCCTTGAGAACCAGTCAGCTGGAAGCTGAACAAAAAGAACAAGAAGCCAGAGCTGCAGATGAAAAGCGGGAGCTCATGGACAAGATTGCAGGGCAGTTTGAGGAAACGGTCTGCTCCCTTGTTTCCAGTGTCAGTGGATCGGCGGGTAAACTCGTGAACGCGGCAGAGTCGTTGTCGTCAGCAACAGGTACCACGGCGAACCGCGCTGAGGCAGCCTCAGAGGCCTCGATTGCGACCAGTGATAATGTGCAACAGCTATCTGATGCCGCTGAGCAGATGACTGCGTCCATCAACCAGATTAGCGGGCAGGTAAACGTTGCCTCTCGCTCTTCCGAGCAGGTTTCGGAAGAAGTCGAAACCGCTTCACGGCAAATGGACAATTTGGCTGAAATTGTTGGAACGATTGGCGAAGTTGTCTCGATGATTTCCGACATTGCCGAACAAACCAACCTGCTCGCACTCAATGCGACCATTGAATCTGCTCGTGCAGGAGAGGCTGGCAAAGGGTTCGCGGTTGTTGCTGCAGAGGTCAAGGCTCTGTCTCATGAAACAGCAAAGGCAACCGAAAGCATCAGTGGCTTGATCAAGCAAATTCAAGATGAAACGTCGACTGCGGTCGGATCAATGAACCGTATCGATGAAGTCGTCGGTGGATTGAAGGCAACCTCGAATACAATTGCGGAGCAAATGCGCGAGCAGGAAGAAAGCACTCGTTCAGTTGCTCAAAACGTTCAGGAAGCGGTAAGCGGGACGTCAAGCGTTTCGGACAGTGTGGCGGTTCTACAGACGGCGACCAGTGATGCTCGCGCAGCCTCTGAATAGGTCATGGTGACAGCTGATGAATTGTCACGGCAATCCGAGACGATGAAGACAGAAGTTGAGCGGTTCCTGGAGCAAATCCGGGCGGCCTAAACGAATTTCTGACCTGGAAGCAGTGTCTCATAGACATCCAGTGTTTTCCGGGTCATGGCCTTTACCGAAAAGTTCTTTTGAATATGGGCGCGGGCACGATCAACAAGTGCGTCGCGCTCTTCGTTTGCAAGGTCCAAAATATGACGCATGGCTTTCGCCAGCGCTTCTGCATCTCCTGCGCGAATATGCCAACCGGTTCTTTCGTTGTCTGGAACAACGGGCGGGGCCAGAACGGTTTCTGGAACCGCACCCAGCTTAGAAACGATCACAGGCACACCAGCTGCCTGCGCTTCCACGGCAGCCCGTCCAAAAGCTTCCGGGGCAGTTGAGGCAACGACAGAGAGCGCTCCAAGCGCAAGCGCTGCCGGAACATCTGAGCAGTGCCCTACCAGGCGCACTTGGTCGTTCACGTTCAGCTCATCAATCCGTGTTTTCAGGCTCGCAAGATATCCCTCGCGGCCTTGCGCGTCTCCCGCCAATACAGCGATGGGTACTGTCATGCCTTCTTGTTTCAGCTGGCCCATGGCTTCGATGATCACCATCTGCCCCTTCCAGCTTGTCAGCCGGGCCAGATTGATGATGAGCGGTCGGTCGTTTGGAAGATCCCAGCTTGCCCTTAGGGCCTGAAGACGTTCACTCGACACTGAAGCCGGGTCGAGCGCGGTAAGGTCAGACCCGCGATGAACTGTGACAATGCGCGATTTGCTGTTCGGATGGCGCTCGGCAATCAGGTTGGCCGTGTAGTGGGAGTTAGCGATCACCTTGTCACCGCGTGCCATCACCGAATTATAAAACGCCTTGAGGCGTGTCTTTTGATTGTAGAAGCCGTGATATGTCGTCACAAAAGGAATGTTGGTACGCCGGGCTGCCCAGAGGGCTGACCATGCTGGTGCGCGGCTTCTTGCATGGACAAGCTGAACATTATTGTCCCGAATGATACGAGCCAAGCGACCCGCATTATGCCAAATGGTCAGCGGATTCTTGGATTTGACCGGCAAATTGATGTGCCGGGCACCTGCCTTTTCCAGTTCGGCGACCATGCGTCCGCCCTGGCTGACAACCAGAGCGGTTCCGCCACCATCCACGATCGCCTTTGCCACATCCAATGTGGTTTGCTCCGCTCCCCCGGTTTCAAGATCCGGGATCACTTGCAGGATTGTTGGGCCATGCGTTTCAATTGGTTTTGAAGACACTACAGAGACTTCTTTTTTGAACCGGGTTATGCCATTTGGAGCAGGTGTCGGTCGTTCGCACCGCCAAATGCGCATATTCTGGGGAGAGCCATAGTATGACCAGCGCTGAACCGCAATTCCAGACTGTTGGATCAGGGGCGGCTGCGCGCCAGATCGCAGTGCGTTCAGAACATGCTGACACTGCCAAGACTGGGCTTTTCTGGCTCTCAGGTTTCAAGTCGGACATGTCCGGGTCCAAAGCTGTCGCTGTTGCCAATTGGGCGCGCGTGAAGGGGTATTCAGTTACACGGTTCGACTATTCCGGGCATGGAATGTCCGGTGGGGACTTTGAAGAAGCTTGCCTGTCGGATTGGTTGGAAGAAACGCAGGCTGTGTTTGATGCCTGCTGTGGTGACAACACGATTGTGATCGGTTCTTCCATGGGAGGATGGCTGGCCATGCTCTTGGCACTTGCCCGCAAAGACAGCCGCAAGATCAAAGGTCTGGTGTTGATCGCACCTGCTGCAGATTTCACCGAAGAGCTTATGTGGAAACACCGGTTTACCGATGAAATACGCAAGACAATCATGGAAACTGGGCGGTTTGAGCAACCTTCCGCTTATTCCGATGATCCTTATGTCATCACGCGAAAGCTGATTGAGGATGGACGCAACCACCTTATTTTGAACCGGTCCTTGCAGACGGGGTGCCCTGTGGCGATCCTGCAAGGAGCAAAGGATCCTGACGTGCCATGGCAGCATTCACAGCGACTGGTCGAAGCCTTGCCGCTGGATAATGTGACCTTCACGATCGTACCAGATGGGGACCATCGGCTTTCCTGGCCAGAGGATATTGACCTGCTACTGTGCACAATTGACCGAATGATTTCTCACAGACCCTAAAGCGGCATTGTGGCCTTGCCATTTTTTTGGGTCTTGTACCAGGCCCACAAAACACGTGCGGCGACAGAGCGCCATGGCGCCCATTGGCTGGCCAGTGCATCCATTTCCTTCACACCTGGCCGGTCTGGCAGACCAAATGCATCGCGTGCTGCCGTTTGAAGGGCAAGGTCCCCGCCAGGAAAGATGTCAGGATGGCCCGCGCAAAAGAGCAGGAAAATGTCTGCAGTCCAGCGTCCAATCCCCTTGATGGCACACAGGCGCTTGTGCGCGTCTTCAGCGGGGGCGGCTGCTAGGGCCGCCAGATCGAGACCTCGACGACATTCTTCGGTTATGGCTCTGAGTGTGCGAATTTTTGGCATGGACAGGCCAGCCGATTTCAAGACCTCGTCGGGTGTGTTGTCGATTTCTTTTGCCGTCAGCGGAGACACGGCTGCTTCCAGTCGTTGAAAGATAGCGGCTGCCGCTGCAACCGAGACAAGCTGTCCGGTGACAATCTGCGCCAATCCGGCAAAATCAGGCGGACGGCGACGTAGGGGGATGTTTCCCGCGCTTTCCATGACCGGCCTCAGTTTTGGATCCAGGCCCCGCAACTCGGCCATGGCAAAGGAAATGTCTTCAAGGCTGGAGATGATCTGCATGGGTTGATGTCTGGATCTCGACTGACGCCAATTTCTTGCGCCTCAGGGTTTTCTTGCGTATCCGGTTTGGCATGAGCACTCAGCCTTCCCCGATTTTTCGCTTTGCTCCGTCTCCTAACGGGCATCTGCATTTGGGTCACGCCCTTTCTGCCCTATTGAACGCCAGAGCCGCAGAGCTGCTCGGAGGAAAAGCGCTCCTGCGCATCGAGAATATTGACCTCGCCCGCTGCACTCCGGTTCTTGAACAGGAGATGCTTGAGGATCTTGAGTGGCTCGGATACCCGCTGGACACTCCCGTATTGCGCCAAAGTGAACGGTTTGAGGCCTATCAGACAGCGCTTGGCAAGCTGGAGGCGCTAGGGCTGGTCTATCGGGCCACCTTAACCCGGGCAGAGATCAAGCGTTTTGTTGAAGAACAAGAGGTGCTCGGTCAGAGGTGGCCGCGCGATCCGGATGGTGCACCACTCTATCCGGGTGACAGAATTGTTCTCAGTGAAGATGAGTTGAATGCCCGGTTGATTGGGGATGCACCCTACGCCCTGCGTCTCAACATGAAAGCCGCACTGGAGCAGGTGAACCAGCCGCTAAGTTGGCAGGAGGCGGGACCGGAAGGACCTTCGCTAACCGAAACGCCAACACCTATTGCCGCTTCTCCAGAGGACTGGGGTGACATTATTTTGACCCGCAAGGACACGCCCACCAGCTATCACCTGTCCGTCGTTGTGGATGATGCAGCGCAAGGAATAACGGATGTTCTTCGTGGTACGGACCTTTATCAGGCAACGTCTGTCCATCGGCTGCTACAGGTTTTGTTGGATCTGCCAGAGCCAGTGTATCGCCATCATCGGCTAGTTTTGGATGAAGATGGGCAAAAGCTCTCCAAGTCGTCACAATCGACTAGTCTGCGCGCGCTACGCCATGCCGGGTGGACGCGAGCTGCGGTTTTGGAGCGTATCGGTTTAGAACGGTGAGACTTTTGCTGTGGCACGCCTATAGCGCTGCGCGCCAGAGCTCCAGTGCATAGACCCACAGACCGCATGTCAGAACAGCTGCCGCCGTGGTGACTGTAATGGCATTGGTGGACATGGCGTGGCCGGTTCCGAATTTGTTGGCGAATATGAAAGCGTTGACACCTGTAGGACATGCGGCGGTCAACGTGGCAACACACGTCCAAAGTGGCGGCAACTGGATGACATAGGCACCAAGCACAAAGACGCTTGCCGGCATCACCAGCATTTTCACTACGCTCAAGCACAGACCGGGCACAAGATTGCCGCGCAGGCCGTAAAGCACCATGCTCATGCCAAGAGAGAGCAACGCAACGGGCAGAGCCGTTGCGGCGATCCGGTCAAGAACATCTGCAAAAATGCCTGTGACAGGGAGGCCAGACATTCGCCACAAGACCGAAGAAACGATGGCAATGGCGAGCGGATTGGTGGCAAGGCTCTTGCCGATTGTCCGCAATTGGTCTTTGAGCTGGGCAGGGGAAGCATTGTTGTCTGTAGCTGCTGCACGCTCCATCAAGATGGCAGCAACAATCGTCATGATCGGTAAGTGAACTGAAATGATGACCAGGAGGGCCGCCAATCCGTCGTCACCATAGACCTGCGCGACCAGCGGAATGCCGACCATAACCGTGTTGGCAAAGCCAGCTGAAATTCCGCCGATGACACCAGCGCGGGCCTCGCGGCCAAACCCTTTGCGAATGATCACTGTGCCGAGGGTCCAAGCAACCAGAATGCCGCTAAAATAAGTCGCCCAAAGCGCCCAGGGAGAATGTCCACCAAGGCTGACTCCAGACAGGGTTTTGAAGATCAGGACAGGAATGGCGATGACATAAACATATTGCCCGAGCGCTTCGCCTGCTGATCTGGATAAAAGCTCGAAACGAGCCACTCCATACCCAATGCCAATAAGGATGAAGACAGGCAAGGTGATGGACAAAATGGCGTTCAGCATCTGGTTGGGTGTCCGGAAAACAGGAAATGCGTGGATTTATCGCAAGTTAGTCTTTTCCAACGGCCAACTGAATTGTTTTTTTCGTGCCACTATGCGGTGATGATTGTCGAACGGCGTCGCCAAATTCAGGAGTGGATGCGAATACGAAATGCCGGACCCTTCAGACGTTGAAAGCAAGCTCGCTCTTCTGGCGCATGATTTGCGCACGCCTTTAACGGCGATGCGCCTCACGGCTGATCTGATTGGAACCGAGGCTCTTTCCACCACTCAGCAGGATCACCTTCAGGTTTTAACCCGTGCGATTGACGCGCTCACACGGATGACAAGCGAATTGGTGGATGCTGCGGCCCGTGTGCAAATCGACCGGGATACGAACCGGGTGTCCGTGAGTGACATTCTTCAGGATCAAGCAGATTTATTTCGGGCAGCCGCTCGGCAAAAAGGACTTGAGCTAAAGGCTGAGCTTGAAGACATGGGACCGGGTTGGCATGTGGAGCGCGCTGGCAACCTGTCGAGGGCTGTGGCCACGCTGTTGGACAATGCGATCAAGTATACCGAGCACGGCAGTGTTACGCTTCGCGCAACGCCGTGTGTCAGCGGGGCAAATGTCAATCGCACTCTGTTTCAGATTTCTGTTCAGGATACCGGACCCGGGATTGATGATGGCGAAGCGGAACGGATATTCCGTGCATTTGAACGCGGGAGTGCTGGACAGAGCGGGGCAGCGGGAACCGGGCTTGGTCTTTGGGGGGCTTCCGATCTGCTCCGTGAGATGGGCGGTGAACTTAGAGTTTTTCCCGGCGCTGATGGTGGCAGCCGATTTGTGATCACGCTGCCGGTTCAACGCGATATTGACCAATTGCCAGAGGGAGATGCTGAGGAGACGGATCCTGCTCTAAAGGCGCTTCCGACCGGACCACTTTCTGCCCGGGTTCTGGTTGTTGATGACAATCATACGAACCGGCATCTATTGGCTGCCTTGCTTGAGTCTTTTGGTGTTACCTCCGTTGAGGCGAGTAGTGGAGAAGAGGCGTTTGGAATTCTGAAAACGGATCGTTTCGATGCTGTCTTGCTGGATTTGTATATGCCGGGCATGGATGGCACGGAGTGTGCCGAAGCGTGGCAATCCTCATTTGGCATCGACCTGCCTCCAATTGTCGCCGTGACAGCTGGTGTTGAAACTATTGATGCGGCTGAACTCAAAGCGGGCGGTATTCACGAGATTTTGGCCAAACCACTTTCTCCGGTTGAGCTTTATCGGGTGTTGTCGGAGGTTGCACCTGAACGCTCCTGATTTGGTGAGAAACCCGATTGTCATGGTATTGAAAAATCCTTTGCGCTAAACAGCCGCCATGAGTGAAGATCAGGCAACCATCCGGCCGACGGAGCCATCCAGCCAAGACCCTTGGGCTTGGTTAAAACGCCACCCGATGTTGGCTCTGTGGGGCTATGTCATTTTGGTGTCAGCCGTCTTTCTTGTCTTTCCCAGGATCGATCTTTGGGTGAGCAGCCTGTTCTATTGGCAAGATGGCGGCTTTATCGCCGAACAAGACCCGTTTTTGCGCAAAGTGCGCCATCTGGGGCCGCATCTCGTCAAATGGATCGCTGTTGGAGCAGTCGGCGTTCTGCTTTTGAAAGTGCTTTTGCCCGGACACAGGCCATTGTTGCCGCTGCGCATTCCAACCTTCCTGATTTCTACGCTGATCCTTGGTCCGGGCGTGTTGGTCAACACCATCTTGAAGGACAATTGGGGGCGTCCCCGCCCACGGTCTGTCGAAGAGTTCGGTGGTGATCTGCCTCATCAACTGGTCTGGGTGCCGACGGACTACTGCGACAGGAATTGTTCCTTCGTCTCTGGTGAAGCATCAGCCAGCATCTGGCTGGTTGGAACGGCGTTGATTGTCCCGAAAACCTGGAGATTTGCGGTTCTGGTGTTCACCGTGCCGCTTTGTGTTGCGCTGTCTGCGAACCGAATTGCCTTTGGTGGTCATTTCTTTTCCGACACGCTGCTGTCATGGGGATTGACGCTTATCCTGATGTTGTCCATTCACTGGCTGCTCTACAAGGCACCGTTTCATCCAACAGACGCAAAATTTGATCTGGCCTTCACGCGATTTGGCCGGAGGCTCCACATCGCCCTCGGGCGGCTGATGCGCTGGCTTGGCCGATCCCTTTCCGCATTTTGGAAGAAATTTCAGGACCTGGCCTGATTGTTTGATCGCCTCTTAAGGTGACGGCGAATAACGGTCGTTTTTTGATCGTGGTTGCTGCGTGGACGGGTGCGTTTCAGGATGCGGGCGAGTTTTGTAGGTGCCCTGTTTTCCAGCCAAAGGAATGCCGAATTCAGCCGGTGCTCGCTCTTGCGCTGCTTGCGCACAAGACGTGCCGCGGCCCGGCTGGTCGCGATGATCAAAATGGCCCCTAACGCCAAGAGGGGCACGCCGGTTGGAATGGGCAGCAGGACCGTTGCCAACCCCAAGGTGATCAGGACGGCAGCCAGCGCCCAAAGAACGAGTTTCATGAAGAGCGCCTTCCTTCAAAACGCTCTCCATTAACGTGCTTTTCGAGACAGTTTTATGAAGCCGGTTCCCTTTGGGAAGCGAGTGGATCAACCACGTCCACGATAAGGGGCGACGCCTTGCTCGGGGATCCAGACACCTTCCGGGGCCGGGCCGGTCTGGTAGAAGACGTCGATCGGAATGCCGCCGCGCGGATACCAGTAGCCGCCGATCCGAAGCCACTGGGGATCCAGAAGGTCTACGAGCCGTTTCCCGATGGAAACCGTGCAATCCTCGTGAAAGGCTCCGTGATTTCGGAAGGAGCCGAGAAACAGTTTCAGCGACTTGCTCTCCACCAGAAAATCACGTGGGACATAGTCGATCACCAGATGTGCAAAATCCGGAGCGCTTGTGATCGGGCAAAGCGAGGTGAATTCCGGTGCGACGAACCGCACCATATAACCGGTCCCGGCTTGCGGGTTTGGGACTTTTTCAAGAACTGCGTCTTCCGGGCGCCGGGGGAGTTCAGTTGATGTGCCCAGCTGGGTGAGGTTCTCATAAATGGTTTTGTCGCTCATGGGTCAAACTCCGCGAAGGTTGCCCCAGATCAGCACATGCAGCTGAGGCAGAAGGGTTGCTGAATACCAGCGGTCAGACATCGTGCGCTCTACGAGCCAGCGCATACGGTCCATAATGCCGCTCATGTCGATGTCCGCATCTTCGGTATCGGGCGGCGGCGGCGTGTGGTTGACCGGCTGCAGATAAACGGGCAGAGCTGGATGGCGGGTGGAAATCTGACGTGCAAAGGCATAGTCAGCTTCATCCATCACGGCGAATTTCAGCGCGATCTGGGTAGCGACACCACCTGCCGAGACACAGGCATCGAGAGCAGCCAAATCCGTTTTCATTCCACTGGATGGTGGCTTGGGGCTGAGGGTTAGAACATCCAGCTCGGCAAACCAGTCCTTGACGACGCTGCCTTGTGTTTCCAATGCAAATGCATAGCCTTTCGCTTTGCCAAGTGTGATCAAGGAGGCAAGCGGCTGGATCGCTGGATTGCCGCCGGAGAGAGAAACCGTCAGCGGGATGCCGCCGGACAGTTCTTCCACTTTTGTAAATATCTCTGCAGCCGACATCGGCGTCCAGTCGTGGCGATATTCGGCGTCAACCGCATGGAGTGTGTCGCACCACGAGCAGCGATAGTCGCAGCCTCCGGTACGAACGAAAACGGTCGGTTTGCCAACCAGCGCGCCTTCGCCCTGAATGGTCGGGCCAAAAATTTCACTGATCCGGATCGACTTTTCTGATTGGTGTCCGTCAGCCATGGGTGCATCGCATCGGGCGGTATTCCGCACATGTTTTCGGGGTCTCGCGGACGCGGACAGCCACCACTTCCGGCCAGCGGGCCTTGCACCAGTCATGAAAGTGCTGGGCCATCCGCTCTGCCGTTACGCCATCATCGCCGAGAATATCGTTGAGGTGCAGGTGGTCCAGCGTGTCATCGATATAGCTCTTGAAAGCTCCGAGCTCTCGGTAGTCACGCACAAAACCGACGCTGTCGAGCTCTTCAGAGGCAAGTTCCACCTCAACGACGTAATTGTGTCCGTGCAGGCGGGCACACGGATGGTCTTCCGGCAAACCGAACAACTGATGGGATGCGGAGAAATGAAACTCCTTCCAGATCCTAAACATTGCAGGTCTCCTTCCAGAAGTCCGGGTCTTCATAAGGTGTCGGATCGGGAACCTGGGCCAGATGAAAGGCTTCGCGACGTTCCACGCATGTGCCGCAGCGCCCGCAATGAAGGTTCTCGCCCTTGTAGCAAGACCAGCTTGTGCGGTGGTCGACGCCCAGCCTCGCGCTTTCAGCGGCAATGTCCCCCTTGGAGAGATGGACAAAGGGCGTGTAGAGCCGGATGTCGTTCATCCCCTCCAGCGCATGACGCTGCATGGTTTCAAAGGCCTCTACGAAACCGGGGCGGCAATCGGGATAAATGAAGTGATCCCCGCCATGGACCGCAGCAGCAACTGCATTAGCGCCGCGAGCCGCCGCAATCCCGAAGGCAATTGTTAGCATGATGGCATTGCGGTTCGGCACCACGGTGATTTTCATGGTGTCTTCCGCATAGTGGCCGTCAGGCACATCAATATCGTCGGTCAAGGCTGACCCGCTCAGCTTGGCGCCGATACCGGAGATGTCGATAAGGATGTGTTCAACGCCAAGGTCGTCGGCGCATTGTTTCGCGCAGTCCAGCTCCTTCCGATGGCGCTGGCCATAGTCGAAGGAGAGGAGAGCGATGAGTTGGTTTTCCCTCTGCACCTTGTGCGCAAGGGTGACGGAATCCATTCCGCCGGAACAGACAACGAGTGTTTTCAAGTTTTTGACCCTTGTTTTGGCTAGAACCGGGTAGGCTGCGACCGGTTTCCGCTGGATGGCGGACGGAGGTTTTCTAAAGATCAGTCCTCAAAATGCAATTGAAATCTCTACTGACCGTCAGTTCTGACAATGCTTTGAACCAAACTGCTCTTGCCAATTCCGCCTTTCCCGCACTAACACAAGGCAAAACACTGGCTGCCGGGAGCATGTTCTGGAACTCATTGCTGAAAACCTGACCGTTGATCGGGGAGATCGACGTGTGTTCGAGGGATTGTCGTTTTCGCTGGAGGGCGGCGTGGCGCTTGTGGTGACCGGTCCAAACGGAGTGGGCAAGTCCTCGCTCCTGCGCACCTTGGCCGGGCTTGTTGCGTTGGCTGAAGGGCATTTGACTCTATCGGGCGGCGTTGATGACCACACGCCATATGAGCACGCGCATTATTTCGGCCATCAGGATGCAGTCAAACCGGCTTTGAGCGTTTTGGAAAATCTGGTGTTCTGGCAAGACTTTTCCGATGCTGCTGTTCCTCACGGTTTTGCTGGCGACGGTATGTCGCCTCATGAGGCGCTGGAATTGCTGGGCATCGGTCACACAGCCCGACTGCCTGCTGCCTACTTGTCTGCTGGGCAAAAACGCCGCCTCTCCTTGTCCCGCCTTTTGGTCACGCCTCGCCCGATCTGGTTGATGGATGAACCAACTTCGGCGCTTGATACGGCATCAGAGCAAACATTGCTTGATCTTATGAATGGTCACTTGGCGAAGGGCGGGATGATCGTGACAGCGACTCATACGCCACTGGCACTCACCCCTATGCGCAAACTCCACTTGGAGACAGCGCAGGCTGGCGAGGGAGAGGCGGTATGACCGGTTGGGCCAAAGCGCTATTTCTGCGTGAGCTGCGCATTGCCGTCCGGATCGGGGGGAGTGGTGTCGTTGGTGTTCTGTTTTTCCTTGCCGTGGTCACCGTTATTCCCTTTGGCGTTGGGCCAGACCTGAACCTCTTGGCGCGAATTGGACCTGCGTTTTTGTGGATCGGTGCTTTGCTCGCCACTCTTTTAGGGCTGGATCGACTGTTTCAGGCTGATCGGGAAGACGGCGCTCTGGATCTTATCTTAATGTCCGGGCGTTCACTGGAACTGGTTGTGCTGGTCAAGTGTTTGGCGCATTGGATGGCAACGGGCCTTCCCCTTGTTCTTGCAGCTCCCGTGCTTGCAATCTTCCTTAACCTTGAGCCACTTGCCATCGGCGCTGTGACATTGACGCTTCTTGTCGGCACACCAGCTTTGACGCTCATTGGGGCGATTGGGGCATCCTTGACGGTAACATTGCGGCGCGGAGGTCTGCTCATGGCTGTTCTCGTCGTGCCGCTTGCCATCCCGGTTCTGATTTTCGGGGTCAGCTCGGCAGATGCGGCCATTCATGATCCGGTACCGTTTATGACGCCGTTTTTGATCATGTGCGCCTTGTCGCTGATTGCAGCTGTTGTGGGGCCATTGGCATCCGCAGTGGCCCTACGTTTTGCGGCTGATTAGGTTTTAAACCCTACGTTTCTTGGCGATCTATCGAAATCATCACGCGAAATTATTGCCTTGTGAATGCAAGATCGGGTAGGCGCTCAGGTTAACGATGCGACGTTGATGTCCATTGAATGACATCCAAGCGTGGATTAGAACAATTCTATGGCAATTTGGGACTACGCAAATCCGACACGCTTCATGCGCCTGGCAGATCGCATTCTGCCGTGGCTCATTGGTATATGCGTGATCGCGTTCGCCATTGGGCTCTACAAGAGCTTTTTCATGGCACCGGAAGACTATCAGCAAGGGGACACAGTCCGGATCATGTTCATTCATGTTCCTGCGGCCTGGCTTGCTATGATGTGTTATTCGGTCATGGCACTTTCCTCAATTGGGACACTGGTTTGGAAGCATCCGTTGGCGGATGTCTCGGCCAAATGCGCGGCGCTAATTGGAGCTGCCTTCACCTTCATCTCGTTGGTGACAGGATCGCTCTGGGGTAAGCCGATGTGGGGAACTTATTGGGTGTGGGATGCGCGCCTGACCTCCGTGTTGGTGCTGTTCATCATGTATTTGGGGCTCATGGCGCTCTGGCGGACCATGGAAGACCCGATCAAAGCAGGCAAAGCCGCGGCCGTTCTGACCCTTGTCGGGGCGTTGAACCTTCCGATCATCAAGTTCTCGGTTGACTGGTGGAACACCTTGCATCAGCCAGCCAGCGTCATGCGGCTGGATGGTCCGACCATTCATCCCGATATGCTGGTCCCGCTGCTTGTCATGGCGTTTGCGTTCAGCGTGCTCTTTTTCGTGCTCCATTTGCGGGCTATGCAAAATGAGGTGCTGCGCCGCCGCGTGCGGACCATGCGCCAGAAGGCGGCTGCAAGCGCGCGGCCAGCTGCTGCCACAGCAACCACCCAACCGGCGGAGTAAGCGGACATGGATCCTTTCGACCTCGGCCCCCACGCCGGTTTCATCATTGCCTGCTATTTCATCACCATTTCTGTGGTTGCCGGACTGATTGCCTGGGTGGTTTTGGACCGCCGTCAGTTGAACAAGGCTCTGAATGAGCTGGAAGAGCAGGGCATTAAGCGCGCCAGAGGCAATCAAGCACAGTCATGAGTGAGCAATCAGAGCAGAATCCGGCCGAGCAAGACCCTGCTGAGCAGCTGTCTTCCGCGTCCAAACCGCAACGACGCCGGATCCCGATTCTGGTTCTGCTTCCGGTCATTATTTTTGCCGCTTTGGCTGCGCTGTTCCTGTTTCAGCTGACCATGGGCAATGATCCGAGCAAGATTCCGTCGGTTCTGATTGGGCGGCCTGCGCCTGATGCATCTCTTCCTGCTGTTGAGGGACTGGCACCTGAAGGTGTTCAGCTGGAGGGATTTTCCAAGGCTGACATGATCGGGAAAGTGTCCATCGTGAACGTCTTTGCATCCTGGTGTGGCCCTTGTCGTCGGGAACATCCTCTTCTCGAAGAGCTTGCAAAGCAGGATGGGTTCCAGATGATCGGGATCAACTACAAGGACAAGCCGGAAAACGCTCGCCGGTTTTTAGGCAGTCTCGGCAATCCCTACGACAGGGTTGGCTCTGATCCAAACGGCCGCGCCGCGATTGATTGGGGTGTTTACGGCATTCCTGAAACGTTCATTGTCGATGCGACGGGAACGATCCGCTACAAATATATCGGCCCGCTGAGCCCGACCAGCTATCGCGACGAATTTCTGCCGCAGCTTGAGGTCATCTTGCAGACACCAAACGGCCCGCAATCGAATTGAATTGCAATCACAAACAGGTGTGATTGGCTTCCGTCACCTCCTCGTTACTCGCACTTGAAGGGGCAGTTGCCTATGTTCTTCGCAGATTGATGCGGAACATAGAGCCATGACCTTGAGATATGCGACACTTCGAAATCTGCTTTTTGCCGGGGTATGCGCTGCGGCAACGTTTGGTAGCCCGCTGATGACATCGTCTGCCTCTGGCACTGAGCCTCGCGTCGTGGCTGAGCTTTTCACCAGCCAAGGGTGTTCGTCCTGCCCGCCTGCTGACCGTTTGCTGCACGATTTGGCGAAAGACAGTTCCATTTTGCCGCTGACTATGGCGGTCGACTATTGGGATTACCTCGGTTGGCCGGACACGCTGGCCAGCAGTGCACATTCGGATCGCCAGCGTTCCTATGCGGTCAAACGGGGTGACCGATCCGTTTATACACCTCAATTGGTGGTCAATGGTCTGAGCCACGTTGTTGGCAGCCGCCGAAACGATGTGGTTCAGGCGTTGAAAACAGCTCCGGCCTTCACCGCGAAGGTTGCCATGAGCCGGTCCGACATGGCGCTTGAGGTCATCATTGACGGCGCGCTTCCATCGGGTGCGGACAAGGCCAATGTCTATTTTCTTCGCGTGAGTTCTGCCGAAGAGGTGGAGATCCGCCGCGGTGAAAATGCTGGCCGGACCATCACCTATCGAAACGTCGTTCGGAGCCTGCAGCCGATAGGCGTTTGGACCGGGGAGCCTGCCAAGATCCGCTTGCCGAAATCGGAAATGCGCAAGGGCGCAAATGACAAATGCGCGATCCTTGTACAGGTCGATACTGACGATGGTCCCGGCGAAATTATCGGGGCAAACATCATGAATCTGCAGATGGCTTCAGCCGCCCAATAGTTTCTGATTTTTGGGAAGGAGCCGGGCAAATTGATCCCGGCCCCTTGCCTTCACCCTCAAACCTGCTACCCAAGTGCGCGAACCTGACCGACGTTTAACGGAGTTCGCTGCATGAACCTGAGATTGCAGATCGCCTTAGCCAGCATTGGCGTTGGTGTGTTGGTTCTTGCGCTCAAGTTTGCAGCTTATTGGCTGACAGGTTCCGTTGCTCTTTATTCGGATGCATTGGAAACCACGGTCAACATTGCGTCCTCGCTGGCAACGGTTTTCGCGGTTTGGTTTTCCTCAAAGCCAGCTGATTCCAACCATCCTTATGGTCATGACAAGGCAGAGTATTTCGCTGCCGTTCTCGTGGGCGTCATGATTGTTCTGGCTGCAATTTCCATTTTTGCAGCTGCCTGGCAGGGCTATGTCTCAAACGCACCCGTCACATGGTCGCCGGTCGGGCTTGGTGTGAACGTGCTGGCTGCTGCTATTAACGGTGGCTGGGCCTGGTTCTTGATCAAGTATGGGCGTAGCCACAAGTCTCCCGCCCTTGTTGCAGACGGCAAACATTTATCTTCCGATGTCATCACCTCTCTCGGTGTTCTGGTAGGGGTCATTTTGGTGTTTGTCACCGGGTGGCAGGTTCTCGATTCCCTTTTGGCGGCTTGTGTTGGCATTGCGGTGCTCTGGACCGGGTGGGAGGTGATGAAGGAATCTGTCAGTGGTTTGATGGATGAAGCAGCTTCAGCCGATGTGCTTCAGACGATCCGGGATCTGATTTCCGAACATGGGGAAGGAGCGCTGGAAGCGCATGATCTTTTGACCCGAATTGCCGGGCGCTCCACCTTTGTTGAGTTTCATCTGGTTGTGCCGGGGGCAATGTCTGTTGAAAAGGCGCATGCGATCTGCGACCGGATCGAAGAGGCCATTCAGGAAGATATTCCCGGTGCTCGCGTTACCATTCATGTTGAGCCGGAGCATAAAGCCAAACACTCGGGGATTGTGGTTCTGTGAGCGTGCAGCGCGCCACTTTGCGGCAGGTCTTTGATCATCTGATTTTGTTGATCGGGTCGGTCCTTATGTGTGGACCCATGGTGGCGCTGCTTTTAACAACCACACATCCAGCTGGCTCTTTGCCCCGCGGAGGCCTGACCTTGTTACCCGGTGAGGCCGGACTACAGAACTATTCCGGTTTGATTGATACCGCCCTCGGGGCAAGCGGAGAGGCGACTGTTTTACTTCTGGCGTGGAATTCCTTCGTTCTGGGGGCCGGATTTGCGGCCTTGAAGGTACTCCTGTCATTGATGGCGGCATACGCGTTGACCTATTTTCGCGTTCGCTGTGCCCCACTGATTTTCGCCGTTTTGCTGCTGTCCATCATGCTGCCGCTCGAATCTCGTTTCCTGCCAACATATGGTGTGGTGGCATCGCTTGAACTGACAAATACCCATTCCGGTATGATCCTGCCCTTGCTTGCGACAGGCATTGGCACATTCTTTTTCGTGCAGTATCTCAAGACCGTTCCGGAAACGCTGGTTGAGGCTGCCCGCATGGATGGCGCCGGACCGATCCGGTATTTCATCGACATTTTGGTGCCCATGTCGATGCCAATGATGGGTGCGCTTTTTATTGTCGCTTTTGTGACTGGCTGGAACCAGTATCTATGGCCGGTGCTGATTGCCTCGGATGAAACACGCTATACGCTGGTGCGGGGCCTACAGTTTTTTGGCCCTTCCAGTCTGACAGGCATGATGCTGGCCTGCCTGTCCGTTCTTCCTCCCGCTCTTTTGGTCATCTTGTTCCAGCGCCAAGTTGTGAAAGGTCTTTTTGATGGCAGCCACTAAGCCGGACTTCGCGGCGATTGTTTTCGACTGCGACGGAGTAATGGTCGATTCTGAAGCGATTTATGTCGAGGTGGAAATGCGGCGATTGGCGGATATTGGTCTCGCCTACGCGGTAAGTGATTATTAACAGCGCTTTAACGGCCTAAGGCCAGACGATTTCGTGTCAGAGGTTGCGGTGGAATATGCCAAGCTCGGCAAAGGGTCTTTGCCCGAGGCGTTTGGTCCAGATCTTGCCGCTGAAGTCTATGAGCGGATGGAGACAGAACTTCAGCCAATTGCAGGTATTCATGATCTTCTGGATCAGGTCACTGGTCCAAGGGCGGTTGCCTCGTCCAGCGCAGCTCACCGGCTGGTTCGCAAGTTGGAAATGACTGGTCTTTCCAAATATTTCGATGAGCACGTCTATTCGGGTGATTTTGTCGAAAACGGAAAGCCTGCCCCCGATTTATTTCTGTATTCCGCCGAGAAATTATCCGTTGATCCTGCCGAGTGTCTGGTGATCGAGGACAGTGCCAATGGCGTTCTGGCGGGAATAGCTGCCGGAATGACAACATGGGGCTTTATCGGCGGCGGGCATGCGACCTCAGAGCTGGGTGAGCGGTTGAAAGACGCAGGCGCGGAGCGTGTTTTTGAAAGCCATGCGGAGATTGCCGTAGCTTTGCGGTAACTCTCCGATTGGCCGGGACTTATCCTCTTGCGTCGGCGAAGGACACGAGCCGCTTGGAATTTTCATCCCACAGGTGCAGCCGGGCAGTGGAGATGCTTTCGGAAATCGTTAGCCGATTGCTGTGAGCCAGTTCTTCATGATCGCGCAGGACTTCCGGCAGACGGTAGAACGGAATTCGGCTGCACAGGTGATGGACATGGTGGATGCCGATATTGGCTGACAGCCATTGCAGGGCTGGCGGCAGAATGTAGTGAGAGCTGCCTTTCAGGGCCGCTTCATGCAGTTGCCAGTCTTCTTCCTGTTCCCAGTGCGTGGTTTCGAACTGATGTTGCACATAGAAGAGCCAGACACCGGCTGTTGCCGCAAACAGGGTGGTTGGCAGGAAGATAAAGACAAGAGGCATCCAGCCGCCGAGCAGGTAGATAGCGGTTAATCCGGCAATGATAGCGAGATTGGTGACCATCGCGCTGATCCAGTAAATCGCATGATTGGTCAGCCCGAGCGGTAGACGGTATTCCAGTAAGAAAATGTAACCCGGTCCAAGGCCGAACAGCACCAATGGATGGCGATAAAGACGGTAGAGAAACCTCTTGAGCGGGGACCGCGCCTGATACTCGGCAACTGTCAAGGTGTTGATGTCCCCCAGACCGCGTCGGTCCAGATTTCCTGCCGCGCCGTGATGAATGGCATGCGCGCGTTTCCACACGTCGTATGGCGTGAGTGTCAAAACGCCGAGTGCACGTCCAACCCAGTCACTCAAAACCTTGTTTTTGAAGAAGGCTCCGTGGCCACAATCATGTTGGATGGCAAAGAGCCGCAACAAGAAACCGGCATTGACCACTGAAATGGCAACACTGATCCACGGACTGACTGAAAGCGCGGCCCATGCCAGGGCCCAAAGCCCGAGAAAGGCGCCGAGTGTGATCGCCAGCTCCCACGTGCTGCGCAAGGGGTTCGGTTCCCGATAGGCCGACAGGATCTTCACCCAATCCCGGGGATCACGGGTTTCGGTGGTGTTGAGAGTCGAGCCAACTGTGTCGAGCATATTTTCGAATTACCGTCAGTTTTAGCGGACTTCGAAGACACCATGCCCTTGCCGCAGCCTGTAACGACTTAATATTATTGAGTGCTTTAGCAAATATAGCTTAAAGACGCACCAACGAATTCTGATTAATTAAGCTATTAATGCTGATTTTGAGGCATTTGTGATGCTGAAATCAACCAGAATTCGGTTTCGTTACAGACTTCTGTTGTCGAGTTCTACCGTCCCAAGAGGTCTTGTTCCGGGGTGGAGCTGATCTTGTGGATGGCAAGGTCTGCGCCCATGAACTCCTCTTCTTCTGTGAGGCGGAGGCCAAGCATGGTCTTCAGCGCACCGTAGACGGCGTAACCAACGGCGAAGGCGTAGACGATCCCCACTCCCGTGCCGATGATCTGGGCCATGAGGGAGACGCCACCGAGGCCTCCCATGGCTTCCTGACCGAAGACGCCTGCAGCAATGGCACCCCATGCGCCGCAGATGCCGTGGAGCGGCCAAACGCCGAGAACATCATCGATCTTGAGGCGGTTTTGGCAGATTTCGAAGCCCTTGATGAAGATTGCCCCGGCTACGCCGCCGACAATAAGGCTGCCAATTGGATGCATAATGTCAGAGCCTGCGCAGACCGCGACCAGTCCGGCGAGCGCCCCGTTGTGCACGAAGCCGGGGTCGTTTTTCCCGACCACGAGAGCGGCCAGAATACCGCCAACCATGGCCATCAGCGAGTTGATGGCCACCAGCCCGGAGGCTGATTCAAGCGAGGCGGCTGTCATGACATTAAAGCCGAACCAGCCCACGCAGAGCATCCACGACCCCATGGCAAGCCATGGAAGGGAAGAGGGCGGAATGCCAATTGGTTGGCCTTGCTTGTTGTAGCGGCCCTTGCGCGCACCCAGAAGCAAGACCGCAGCAAGAGCAATCCAGCCGCCAACGCCATGAACCACGATAGAGCCTGCGAAGTCGTGGAACCCCGCGCCAAACGTGCTTTCGAGCATGGCTTGGAAGCCAAAATTGCCGTTCCAGATCAGACCTTCAAACAGCGGATAGGCGATGCCGACAAGCGCCACTGTTGCCAGACATTGCGGCAGGAACTTCATGCGCTCTGCAATGCCGCCGGAGATAATCGCGGGAATGGCCGCTGCAAAGGTGGTCAGGAAGAAGAATTTGACGAGGGTCAGGCCCTGCAACTCGAAACCTTCCCCGCCGCCGGACAGTGTGGCCGCATTGACGAAGAATGTTGTCCCATAAGCAACCGCATAGCCAACGAAGAAATAGGCGACGGTCGATAAGGCGAAATCGACCAGAATCTTCACCAGCGCGTTGACCTGGTTTTTCTGGCGAACGGTACCGACCTCCAGAAAGGCAAAGCCACCGTGCATGGCGAACACCAGAATGGCGCCGACCAGAACAAAAAAGACGTCTCCGCCCACGGACGTATCAGACATTCAAACCGCTCCCCCAAATTTGCCCAGTTTGCAGGCATGTGTTGGCAAGCGCTTAATCAAACTGCATGCCAAATTGGCAGAGGTTTGAAATCATGTCGGTTTTTCCGGTGTGTCTAAGAGCCTGATGTCGGAGTGTTCATGAAACGGGCAGAAATCGACCTATGAATGAAATTTCCGCCTACTTTTTCATCAAATGGGCGGAAATTAGCTTTGTGCGGAGTATATCTTGATAGATGATTTATACTTTTCTATTGAAATTATTGACGAATATGGATTGCACAAAAAATGCCCAGGGCAATGCCCCGGGCAGAAGTTGCAGCGCAGGCTCCTACGCTGAGCGGATGTTTGAACCGGGTCTTAGTAGCGCTGCGACCCTGTTCCGAATTCCGGGTAGGCTTCAATGCCGATTTCGACCTTGTCCAGACCCAGTGCTTCTTCTTCGGCGCTGACCCGAATGCCCATTGTGGACTTCAGGATGAACCAGAACACGGTGCTGGCGATCAAAGTGAACGCGCCGTAGGCAACGATGCCGGTCAGTTGCACGCCATAAGATGCGTCAGAGTTGGACAGCGGAACGATCAAGGTGCCCCAGATGCCGGCAACAAGGTGAACCGGGATTGCGCCAACCACATCATCGATCTTCAGCTTGTCGAGCAGCGGAACAACAAACACCACGATGGCACCACCAACGCCGCCGATGAGGACGGACTGGAAGACGCTCGGTGCCAGCGGTTCAGCTGTGATGGAGACGAGACCAGCCAATGCGCCGTTGAGGGCCATGGTCACATCAACCTTCTTGTACATGATTTGCGTCAGGATAATTGTGACGACCACACCGGCGGCTGCTGCCATGTTGGTGTTGGCGAAGATGCGGGAGATGTCGGAAACGTCGCCAATTGTGCCCATGGCAAGCTGAGATGCGCCGTTGAAGCCGAACCAGCCGAGCCACAGGATGAAGGTGCCGAGCGTTGCCAGCGGCATAGAGGAGCCTGGAAGCGGGGTCACCTGACCATCCGGTCCGAATTTGCCTGTGCGTGCGCCGAGGATGATTGCGCCAGACAGAGCGGCCCAGCCACCGACGGAGTGAACGAGCGTAGAGCCTGCGAAGTCGGCAAAGCCCATTTCGGAGAGCCAGCCTGCGCCCCACTGCCAAGAGCCGGCGATCGGGTAAATGAAGCCAGTCAGGACAATCGTGAAGATCAGGAACGGCCACAGCTTGATGCGCTCGGCCAAGGTGCCGGAGACGATTGAAGCTGTGGTTGCGCAGAACACCATCTGGAAGAGCCAGTCGGAGGCCGTGGAGTAGCCGGTGTCGAGCGCGTCGCCGCCAACCGGGTCGAAGCTGTATGGGCCGAGGGAGCCGATGAAGCCGCCGTCAACGCCGGTGTACATCAGGTTGTAGCCGGTGATCCAGAACATCAGACCCGCAATGGAATAGAGCGAGATGTTCTTCAGGCATTGCATGGAGACGTTTTTGGTGCGGACAAGGCCCGCTTCCAGCATGGCAAAGCCAGCTGCCATCCACATGACCAGGAAGCCGCCGATGAGGAACAGCAGCGTGTTGAAGATGTACTGCACTTCCGGGGAAACTGCCGGGGCTGCGTCTTGCGCCATGGCCGGGCCTGCCATCAGTGCGAGGGAGGTGAGCAGTGCTGCACCCTTTATGGTCCGTTTGATCAACATTGGGGGTCTCACCTTTCTCAAAGAGCTTCGACGTCGGTCTCGCCGGTGCGAATGCGCATAACGCGGTCGACCGAGTGAACGAAGATTTTGCCGTCGCCGATCTGGCCGGTTTGTGCGGCGCCTGCGATTGTCTCGACAACCTGATCGGCAATGTCGCTTGAAACGACGACTTCAATTTTCAGTTTCGGGAGGAAGCTGACCGCGTATTCGGTGCCGCGGTAAATCTCGGTATGACCCTTCTGGCGGCCGTACCCTTTTACTTCAGTTACTGTCAGGCCCTGGACGCCGATGCCGGTGAGGGCATCCCGCACTTCGTCGAGCTTGAACGGCTTGATTATGGCCATCACGATTTTCATTGCTCGTTCCATTCCTTTCCTCAAATCCACCTCAAAGGTGGATCGCACCCTTGACCCCTTTTCAGGGTCCCGAAGCCGACGTCAGCGGTTCGGTTCGCCACCTTCCTTTCAAGTGGCGTGCCAAGTTGGAATGGAGGAGCGAAATCCCGCAGAAATCTGCGGGAATTGCCAATGTTTGATGAAGTGCGCGTCGGATAGTCAGTTACAGAAATGACTAATTATTGTGCAATAAATCGTATTGCGCTGCACAATGACTAATAATTGTGCAGGTAAAAAATCAGGCAGAAAACCCTCCGTCCGCCAGATACGCTTCTTCTTCCGGGGTCGACGTGCGGCCCAATACCTTGTTCCTGTGCGGAAAACGGCCAAAGCGGCGGATCGCGTCCATATGAATGAGGGCGTAGAGATAAAACTCCTGATGACCGAGGCGCCGAGCCAGGTCGACGCATTTCTCCTGCAAGGCCATGTCTTCAGCGTGTTCAAACGGCAAATAGAAGAATGAGCGCACATCTTTTGGAAACGCGCGGTCAAAGCCTTTTTCGATGGCCAGTTCTGCCAGCTTCTGCGCTTTTGGATCGCCCTCAAAGGCGCGCGGTGACCCGCGGAAAATGTTGCGTGGAAACTGGTCAAGCAACAGGATCAGGGCAAACATGCTGGTCGGCTCATTGGCCCAAGCATCCAGCTCGCCTTTGAGCGCCTGTTCGATACGCTCGGCAAACCGGGTTTGGCATTCCTTGTCGAACTTGTCGTTCTTGGTAAACCACTTTGAAGGGCCGGCGCTCCACCAGAAATCCAGAATATCGAGTGCAGAAGGCAGTGAATGAGCCATGACGAGACCTTGACCTGAGGGTGTTTCGTTTCCAATTCTCTCCTTAGAGTGGGCTGCCGCCAAAGCTGTTTCAATAGACTGAGGACATTTCCCCCGTGAGCGTGACGAAAACACTCGATCTCAAAGGTCTGAAATGTCCATTGCCGGTTTTGAAAACCCGCAAGGCGCTGACAACATTGCAACCGGGCGACCGGCTTGAAGTACTGACGACAGACCCGATGGCGGCCATCGATATTCCGCATTTTTGCAATGAGGCCGGGCATCACCTCATTGAAAGCTCGACCAGCGATACGGAAGGCACGTTTCTTTTAGAAAAAGGTGACCGCTGACAAATCTGCGAAAACCCGACTGTTACGCGCCCTTTACCTCCGCTTCCAGCCGGTCCATTTCCTGTGCCAGCTTAAAGTCCAGCTCGCTCAAGCCGCCCACATCATGGGTGGCCAGTGTGACCTCGACCGTACGATAGACATTGAACCATTCCGGATGGTGGTTGAGGCTTTCTGCGACCGGCGCAACCCGGCTCATGAAGTCAAAGGCTGCCAGAAAGTTCTTGAACTGAAACGTCTTTGATATGGCCTCGCGCGCGTCATGGCGCGCCCAGTCCGGCACATTCTCCTGCTGTTTGGTGATTTCGTCTGCCGACAACCGGTCCACCATGTGGCTCTCTCCCGTTTCAAGTGATTGTTTACCCGATAAGATGGGCGTTTGGCAGGATATGTCGAGTGGGGCAGCAGGTGAAGCGCCGCAAGGAGGGCCTCCGGCGTTTTGGCTGCTGTCCCCTTGAAAACCCAAGGGAGTGGCAAGACGCGAAGGCGTTGCCCGCGCGTTGCAAAAAACAATGTTCGGCTCGGCCTTCACGCCTTGCCCGGGTTGTTTCTCATGGTGTCCCGACCCGATCCATTGAACAGACATTTGGGTTTTCTTCAAAACCCCCGCAACATGCCCTTCATGGCCGCGTTCTCCCCGCGGGTCTGCGGTTCCCGCGATCAACACCACCGGACCTGACAGAAGAGCTTCGTTACCTCTCTTCCCCAGCCCCACCCGGCCTGCCCCGCCTCAAAGGTCGGTCCTTCAAGGGCCCTTGCGAGCAGGCACACGCTCTATATGGGATCAAATTCCTATCTGCGCATAAGTTTTTTGAAGGCGCAAAAAGGTGAGTGTTTTCAAGGAGAGGGGGGTGCGGGGTGGAGGATAAGGTGATGAGAAGTTGCAAAACAACGATGCCGGCTTTGGAATACGAAAGTCAGATAAACGAATTGATTGAATTTAATAAAACTGCAATTTACAGAAGGTGTATTGTGTATGGTAAATTTAGGCGTTGGTCATGAAGAGATATAAAAGTTATATAGATAAAAGTGATATTTTCACTAAAATAAAAAACAGGGAAATTCATCACCCTACTAATTCAGTATTTGATCCAGAGTTGTTGGCGAAAGTAGTTTTGGAAAATCCAGACCTATCTATTCGTGATTCATGCCTTTTTCAGTTGGCTTTGGTGGTTTTTTCAGAGCTCAAGGTTGCTCGTGAAAAGTTAAGTGTTATTCAAAAGTCTCTTGCTTTGGCGGATGCCGTTGATTTCAGTCTAGCGTTAGTAAATTTCCAGTGTGTAAATGTCATTAAGGATTGCGAAAAGCAACTCAGATTATTGCCTAAAGACAAACCAATTGATTTGGCGAAATTTAATGATGCTCATGTCCGAAATATTGGAGGCCAAGTTGTAAATATCGATGAAGCTGCTGAAGGGCTTGCCGATAATTTGCCGCAATTGGTTTTTCATTTAGCGTCTAATTGTCAAGCAAAAGACATGTGCGGTCGCGATCAAGTGCTTGCACAGTCTCGGTATATTCAAGCCTACGCTTCTATTGAGAAAGCGTTGTCCGAGATATGGAATATGGGATTGTGGGAGGGGTACTCATTAGGGGCTGATGGAAATCAGTTCATTCTTAAGCCTTGTGATGTTGATTTTACTGCGCAATGGGATATTTGGCGGAAAAGAGATCAGTTGGTTTTAATGAGTAATCGCAATTTGGATTACGGGGACGCGGTCGCGGACGACGCTGAGGTTCCGTCGCCTCCAATTCTAGCGAAGACAGTGATCAGGATAGATCAAAAATCAGGAAAGAAAGCAGAGTATCGGTTAGGACGGCCGGTGTCGTCTAGAGAGCATGTCGATTTTGTAAGTTATTTAGAATCTAGCTACCTTTCGGTTTTTCTCGATGAACCCCTTAATCTTCAAGGTGGCAAGTTGACATTTATGGACCTTGTAAAAGCTTTTTTGATTGTACGCGATTTCACTAAGCTGAAGTCAAAAGCAATCGGAGGGGAGTTTAGTAGTTGGGTAGATGTTAGGCGAAATCTTATTTGTTTAGATGTTCAAAGACATAAAAATATATTTTGTATTTGCCTTAATATTAGTAGATCCGAATCAGAGACTTTAATTAATATATTGAGCTCTGATATTGTCAAGGGAGATGATTTATTTGCGAAAAATATTTGGGGTGCTCCATTAATAAAAATCGGCAGCGACTCTTTGTTACGAATTGCACTTCCGTCTGTAATAAATCCCAATCCAGTCTATGTTTTTGAAAATTGGCTCAGAGTTACAAACGCGATTGATAAGAAAGGGAAGTCAAAGGGGCGGACGTTTGAGGCCTTTGTTAAGGAAATGGCAAAAGATCTGGGTTCAAAAAACCGCCATTTTAGTGACTTTTCTGTATTCGATACATCCCAGAAAGACGGGGAGGAAATTGATTTAGTGATTGCTGTTGGCAATTTGATAATTGTTTGTGAGGTTAAATGCTTTGTGGGGCCATATAGTTCTCAAGAAAAATATAATAGAAATAGAAAGCTCGTTGAAGCTACTGAGCAGGTTGAAAGAAAAAGAATTTGGCTTAAAAAAAATATTTCAAAATATACTGATTTCGAAAACGATCAAAATTTAAAGTTTTACTCGTTGGTGGTGCTCAATGACGCGTTCGGTTGCGGCCAGATGGCAGGTCACACGACCATTGTAGATTTGAATTGGTTTAAAACCGTTCTTTCTTCAAATGCGGTTGTGACGCAGGGAAGGTATGAAAGGCAGCTTGGAAAGTCGTTTTCCACGGTCGAAATATATGGAAGTTGTGAAGATTTTGAACAAAGGGTAGGTGAAATTATGGCAGAACCTCCTATGCTCAAAATGATTAAAAAAGAAATTCGGTCATTAGATCGAAAGTTCCCATTGAGCTATGGCGGGAATTTAATTATCCGCCAACCGGTTGTGTCATGACCAGAGGAAATAAGCTGAATTAAACTTTCAATTACTAGGCAGGCACCTCTCGGCGCCCGCTCTTGTTCTTCTCAAAATTCCAAAAACCTCACCCTGCCACGAGGTTTCTCAGCACGTAGTGCAGGATGCCGCCGGCTTTGATGTATTCCAGTTCGTCTTCAGTATCGACGCGGCAGAGGCATTCGATGGTTTTGGTTGAGCCGTCCGCATAGGTGACTTCAACATTCATTATCTGGCGTGGCTGGATGTCGGCGATGCCCTTGATGGTGACGCGTTCGGTGCCCTCAATGCCATGGGACTGCCAGCTTTCGCCATCCTTGAAGGTGAGCGGGATGACGCCCATGCCGACGAGGTTAGAGCGGTGGATGCGTTCAAAGGACTGGGCGATGACGGCGCGCACGCCCAAGAGCTTCGTGCCCTTGGCTGCCCAGTCACGCGAGGAACCGGTGCCGTATTCCTTGCCGGCAAAGACGACCAGCGGCGTGCCTTCGGCCTGATATTCCATGCAGGCATCAAAAATCCACTTTTTCTCGCCGTCCTTCATGGTGACGCCGCCTTCCACGCCCGGAACCATCTGGTTCTTGATGCGGATATTGGCGAAGGTGCCGCGCATCATGACCTGGTGGTTGCCGCGCCGTGCGCCATAGGAGTTGAAGTCCTTTTGCACCACCTGATGTTCGGCAAGATAGGTGCCTGCCGGGCTGTCGGCCTTGATGTTGCCTGCCGGGGAAATGTGGTCGGTGGTGATCGAGTCCAGAAACAGGCCCATGACCGCCGCATTTTCAATGTCCGTGAGCGGCGTCGGCTCCATGGTCATGCCCTCGAAATAGGGCGGGTTCTGGACGTAAGTTGACGAGACCGGCCAATTGTAGGTCAGGCCACCTTCGACCTTGATCTGTTGCCATTTTTCATCGCCCTTGAAGACGTCGCCATAACGGGTGCGGAACATCTCTTCGGTGATGGAGGAGCGAATGAGGCTGGTGATCTCGTCCGCCGTTGGCCAGATGTCTTTCAGATAAACCGGATTGCCGTCGTTGTCCGTACCAAGCGCATCTTCGGTGATGTTGATGTTGAGGTTTCCGGCGAGCGCATAGGCGACCACCAGCGGCGGAGAGGCGAGGTAGTTGGCGCGCACATCCGGGTTGACGCGACCTTCAAAGTTCCGGTTGCCGGAAAGAACCGAGCAGGCGATCAGGTCATTGTCGTTAATCGCCTTGGAAATGGCGGGGTCCAGCGGGCCGGAATTGCCGATACAGGTGGTGCAGCCATAGCCTGCCAGCGTGAAGCCCAGCGCGTCGAGATCATCCTGAACGCCTGCCTTTTCCAGATAGTCGGTGACGACCTGCGAGCCGGGGGCCAGTGAGGTTTTGACCCATGGCTTGACCGAAAGCCCCTTAGCCAGCGCGTTTCTGGCCAAAAGACCGGCACCGATCAGAACCGACGGGTTGGAGGTGTTGGTGCAGGAGGTGATGGCAGCAATCACCACATCGCCATTGCCGAGATCATGCTCCTTACCCTCAACGGAAACCCGCTTGGCAAGTTCCCCCGCCTTCTTGAACTCGGTTTCCATGGTCTTGGCAAAACCGGTCGCTGCCTCCGCCAGGTCGATGCGGTCTTGCGGGCGTTTCGGGCCGGAAATGGACGGAACGACCGTGGAAATGTCGAGTTCCAGAGTGTCGGTGAACTCCGGCTCTTCATTGCCTGAGCGGTACATGCCCTGTGCCTTGGCATAGGCTTCCACAAGAGCGACGCGGTCCTTGTCGCGGCCAGTGGCGTCCAGATATTTTAAGGTGTCGCTATCAACGGGGAAGAAGCCGCAGGTCGCGCCATATTCAGGGGCCATGTTGGCGATGGTGGCTTCATCTTCCAGGCTGAGATTGTCGAGGCCGGGGCCGTAAAACTCAACAAATTTGCCGACCACACCCTTTTGGCGCAGCATTTCAACAACGCGCAGCACAAGGTCGGTGGCGGTGATGCCTTCGTTCAGCTTGCCGGTTAGCCTGAAGCCGATGACCTCGGGGATGAGCATGGATATCGGTTGGCCGAGCATGGCCGCTTCCGCCTCAATGCCGCCAACACCCCAGCCGAGAACCGCAAGGCCATTGACCATGGTTGTGTGGCTGTCGGTGCCAACCAGCGTGTCCAGATAGGCAATGGTTTCGCCGTTTTCTTCTTTCGTCCAGACCGTTTGGGCGAGATATTCCAGATTGACCTGATGGCAAATGCCCGTTCCGGGAGGAACAGCGCTGAAATTGTCAAAGGCTGACTGGCCCCAGCGCAAGAACTCATAACGCTCCTGATTGCGCTCATATTCCTTGTCGACGTTCTTCTTGAATGCGTCCTGCGTACCGAAATAGTCGATCATCACCGAGTGGTCGATGACGAGGTCAACGGGCACCTGCGGGTTTACCTTCTTCGGATCGCCGCCGAGTTTAACCGCCGCATCGCGCATGGCAGCCAGATCAACTACTGCCGGAACGCCGGTGAAATCCTGCATCAAGACGCGGGCCGGGCGATAGGCGATCTCGTGGGTGGAGGTTTTTGTCTTCAGCCACGCGGCACAGGCGATGATGTCGTCCTTCGTGACCGTCCGCCCGTCTTCAAAGCGCAGAAGGTTTTCCAGCACCACTTTCAGGGATGTGGGAAGTTTGGATACGCCCTCAAGGCCGTTCTTCTCAGCTTCGGGAATGGAAAAATAGGTGTAGCTCTTGTCCCCAACGGTGAGGGTTTGTTTGCAGTTGAAGCTGTTAAGAGACTGGGTCACGGCGCGTGATCTCCTCAAGGTTCCTTGGTTGCCGGGTGTGAAGGGCGCCGGCTGCCTGGGTCATCAAAAAATCTCTGGGTGCACCGTGTGGTTTGGTGCTGAAAACCGGCCCGCTGACGGAGCTTACATCCATATGGGTTGTCTGTTGCCATGCGCCAGTGGTGCGTGGCAAATCACGGAGCGTTTATCCGCTTATGTCATAGCGAATTTGGCCCGCAATCTCCAGCAGGTGACGCAGAGAGTTGCTAACCGGCAACGCAGTCAATGGATGGTGTTGGAAGCCCTCAGCCGCGCCAGCCGGGGTCTTCTGTGTCCAGAACGGATTTGAGATAGTCAAAATGCCGGTCGCCTTGCCCGAGATAGGCTTTCCAGCCATCTGCCGTGTTCTGGGCGACTTCATCGGACAGGACGTTCAGCGCCTGACCGGTTGAGCGGGCAAGGATCAGGGTTTGGGCCGCGCGCTCAAAATAATAAAGGTCCTCAAAAGCCTCTGCCACGGTGTTTCCGGCAATGGTGACACCGTGATTGGCCATCAGCAGAACTGAATTTGTGCCAAAGGCGCGCGCAAGATGCGCGCCTTCCTCGTTTGTGTCGGAAATGCCGCCAAATTCCAGATCATAGCCAATGCGGCCAAAGAAGCGGGCTGTGTTGTTGTCGATGGGAAGAAGTTTCGGGTCTTTTAGGCAGGCGAGCGCCGTAGCGTAAGGCGAATGACAGTGCAGCAGCACGCGCGCTTGCGGCAATTCGCGGTGCAGGGTGGCATGCACGGCCCATGCGGAGGGGTCGGGTGCGTCCGGGCGCTCCATAACGGTTGGATCATCTGCGTCCAGTACCTGAAGATCATCCGGGGTGATGGTGGCAAAATGTTGCCAGCGCGGATTGATCAAAAAAGTGCGCCCATCATCTGACACTGCCGCGCTGAAATGATTGGCAACCGACTCGCTCCAGCCAAAGCGATGGCACAGGCGAAAGGCAGCTGCCAGATCTTCGCGAAGCTGGGGTGTATCGCCGCTTGTTGCGGTCGGGTGGGGATGCGCAGCAATGTTCATGCCTTGAACCGTCCTTCTGACACCAGCGCCCGATAAGTGGAGCGCATTTCTGCCCGGTCGGCATAGGTGCCGCGCAAATAGCGGTCACCGCTGGTGGCGCTGTAGGCCGCCCGGCCATGCACGATCCGGTGATTGTCAAAGACGATACATTCTCCCGCGTGAAGGGTGAAGCGCATGATGTATTTGTCGTCCTGCAGCAGTTTTCCAAAACTGCAGAAAGCCGGATACCACGTGTCCAGAAGTTCCTGTGGCAGGTCGATCAAGTCCAGCATGTGCTGGCTGATGGTCAGGCCTTCCACCTCGCCATGCTGATCTAGCTCGATGATGCGTTGATAGGAGCGCATGTCGTAGCCGTCATGCTCGCAATAAAACGGCACATCGGTCTCTGCCAGAATGCGGAAACCCTCCGGGTCAAGGGTGCGAAAGTCATTGGCTGCGGCAACGCCATCACCGAATAGATTACGTCCCCCTTCCACGGAGTTGGCCCGCATGTGAAGGAACTGGACGCCGGGGGCATGTTCTTCTGCCGGGGTGTCGGTGTGTAATTCCAGCGCAGACGCGGTGTAGGCCGTGTTGGTGGGGTTGATGTGGGTGCGTACATCAAAATAAAGGCCGAAGAAGGTTGGGCGCACCTGTCCCATCAATTGCACCAGATCGGTCAATGCCTGATCCGTGTCCGGCATGTCATCGACAATGCTGACGCCTTCGACAATGACGGCCTCCAGCCAGCGGCGCAGCGCCTCCTTGTTGGAGGAGAGTTCTGAAAAGGAAAATCGGGCCACATCTGGATAATGGTCGCCGTACCACGCCTTGCGGGGCAGGTCTGCCGGGTCCGGACGACGCTTACCTTCTGCGTAGGTTTCCAGCCACGCCAATGACATGCGGGTTGTGTGGTCTTCTTCGGCCCAGTTGATCACCAGATGGCCGTCTTCAATCTGGGCGCTGGCCGCTCTGGGTGGCTGATCAAGATGAAAGATGTCAAAGGAGCGTTCGCGGGTCACGGAACTGAAGCTGGAGGGGCAATTATCGCGTAACCAGAAGTAGTTGAAGTATTTTGTGCCCGATGCCAGTGGCACGCTCAATCCCGTATCGCTAAGGCTGATCTCGGCAAATCCAGCCGCTGGATGCATGATGTTCATCAGAAAGCTCCCAATGCATTTTCTAACGCTAGGGAAGCGTATTTGGCGAAGCGAAAAAAGCACGATAATACTATCGCTATGTTAAGTCATAGGTTTACTTATTTCTGTCGGGGTGCTCATGGATCGGCTGCCACCGCTTCGCCTTTTGATTATCTTTGATGCCGTTCAGCGGCTTGGCTCCATGCAACGGGCTGCGTCCGAACTGAACGTGACCCGGCCTGCGGTTTCTCAGGCCATTCGGGCGCTGGAAGATTATGTCGGCGTTCAGCTGGTGGATCGGAGTGTCAAACCGGCTGCAGCAACAGAAGCTGGGGAGCGGCTTGCTTTTGCCACCCGGCGCGGGTTGGAACAGATTTCTGAAGCGATAGATGATATTCGCCAGACAATTGGACTGGCAGAACGGCAGGTGACCGTCTGCTGTACGCTTGGCATGGCTACCTATTGGCTGATGCCGCGTCTTGCCGGGTTTTATGCCGCTTATCCGGATATCATGGTCAATGTACAGGCGCCGCCCTCTGACCTGCCGGTTATGTCTGCAGGCATTGATGTGGCGCTGCGTTACAGCGCCAAGCCTTGGAAGGACGGGGCCACGGAACGCCTGTTTTCTGAAAGTGTGTGCCCGGTTGCAAGCCCAAAGGTTATGGCAGACCTTGTCGAGACACCGGATCTTTTAAGCCGTGTGACACTCAATCACGTGCGTGTGCCCGAGCGATATGGCTGGGCGGGGTGGCGCGATTACTTGAAGGCGCGTGGGTTGCCCCGGTCGCAAAGAACAGGGCAGGTGTTTGACAATTACATTCAGGCCGTTCAAGCCACGCTGGATGGCCGAGGTGTGATGCTGGGTTGGCGGTCCATCACATCTGCGCTGGTGGATGAGGGTCGGTTGGTGGCCTTGCCGGGCGGGGTTCATGATTTTGGCACCGCATATTGGGCGACTTGTGCACCGGAAAGCGAACATAAGCCCGCGGCGCAGGCTTTCATGATATGGGTTCAGAACGCTGCCCTTCAGACCCGAGATGCCCCATCCGCCCCGCTGCCGTGATTGAGGGGAATTAATGGTTCATCAATTGGTCGAAGGATATTGCATACCGTTGTATACTGAATTAGAAGAGCAGCCAGCAAGCTTACGCCCGGCTCGTCTGTGTGTCCTGCGAGCCGTCGGTTAAGCTCAAAAAAGATCAACATCCAATCGCCGGGATCATCATCATGAGCTTGTATCAAGACTATCTGAAAGAGATCGAAACCCGAAAAACACAAGGGTTGAGCCCCAAGCCAATTGATGACGGTGCGCTCATCAAGGAGATTGTCGCTCAGATCAAGGATGCGGGCAACGAACACCGCGCAGATTCCCTCAAATATTTCATCTACAACACACTGCCGGGCACAACCAGTGCGGCGGGTGAAAAGGCCAAGTTCCTGAAAGAGATCATTCTCGGCCAGTTCGTTGTTGAGGAAATCACTCCAGACTTTGCCTTTGAGCTTCTGTCTCACATGAAGGGTGGCCCGTCTGTTGAAGTGCTTTTGGATCTGGCGCTGGGCGATGATGCAGCGATTGCCAAGCAGGCTGCTGACGTTCTGAAGACGCAGGTTTTCTTGTACGACGCCGACACAGACCGCCTGAAAGAGGCTTTCAAGGCTGGTAATGCGATTGCCAAGGACATTCTGGAAAGCTACGCAAAGGCAGAGTTCTTCACCAAGCTTCCGGATCTGGATGAAGAGATCAAGGTCGTTACCTACATTGCTGCGGAAGGCGATATCTCCACTGACCTTCTGTCCCCGGGCAATCAGGCGCACTCGCGTGCCGACCGTGAGCTGCACGGCAAGTGCATGATTTCCGAAGCCGCACAAAAGGAAATCGAAGCGCTGAAGCTTCAGCATCCGGACAAGCGCGTGATGCTGATTGCCGAAAAGGGTACCATGGGCGTTGGTTCGTCCCGCATGTCCGGCGTCAACAACGTGGCGCTGTGGACCGGCAAACAGGCCAGCCCTTATGTGCCGTTCGTCAACTTTGCGCCAATCGTTGCGGGTACCAACGGCATTTCGCCGATCTTCCTGACTACCGTTGGTGTGACCGGCGGGATTGGCCTTGATCTGAAAAACTGGGTCAAGAAACTGGATGAAGACGGCAAGCCGATCCTGAACAATGATGGCAACCCGGTTCTGGAGCAGAAATACTCCGTGGAAACCGGTACTGTTTTGACCATCAACACCAAGTCTCACAAGCTCTTCAACGATGCCGGTGACGAAGAGCTGGTTGACATTTCGTCTTCCTTCACACCGCAGAAGATGGAGTTCATGAAGGCGGGTAGCTCCTACGCAATTGTTTTCGGCAAGAAGCTGCAGACGCTGGCTGCCGAAACGCTTGGTATTGAGGCGCCGCAGGTGTTTGCACCGTCCCGCGAAATCTCCCATGACGGTCAGGGCCTCACCGCTGTTGAAAAGATCTTCAACAAGAACGCTGTTGGCGTTACTCCGGGCAAGACCCTTCATGCAGGCTCCGACGTGCGCGTTCGCGTCAACATCGTGGGCTCGCAGGACACCACCGGCCTGATGACGTCTCAGGAGCTGGAAGCGATGGCCGCAACGGTGATTTCACCGCTCGTGGATGGCGCTTACCAGTCCGGCTGTCACACAGCGTCGGTTTGGGATCTGAAGGCACAGGCCAACACGCCGCGCCTGATGGCATTCATGCACAAGTTCGGCCTCATCACAGGTCGTGACCCGAAAGATGTCTATCATCCGATGACAGACGTCATTCACAAGGTGCTCAATGACATCACCGTAGATGACTGGGATGTCATCATCGGCGGCGACAGCCACACCCGCATGTCCAAGGGCGTTGCCTTTGGTGCTGACTCCGGCACCGTGGCGCTGGCTCTTGCAACCGGTGAAGTCTCCATGCCGATCCCTGAAAGCGTGAAGGTCACCTTCAAGGGCTCCATGAAGGACCACATGGACTTCCGTGATGTGGTGCATGCCACACAGGCTCAGATGCTGGCTCAGCATGGCGATAACATTTTCCAGGGCCGCGTGATTGAAGTTCATATTGGTACACTGCTGGCGGATCAGGCCTTCACCTTCACTGACTGGACGGCAGAGATGAAGGCAAAAGCCTCCATCTGTATCTCCAACGACGAGACATTGATCGGGTCTTTGGAGCTGGCCAAGCACCGCATCCAGATCATGATCGACAAGGGTATGGATAATGATGCTGGCGTCCTTCAGGGCCTGATCGACAAGGCGAACAAGCGCATTGCCGAAATCCAGTCTGGTGAAAAACCGGCTCTGACCCCGGACAACAATGCCAAGTACTTTGCCGAAGTTGTTGTTGATCTGGACCAGATCGACGAGCCGATGATCGCTGATCCGGACGTCAACAATGCAGACGTTTCCAAGCGCTACACCCACGACACCATCCGTCCTGTCTCTTACTATAATGCGGAGAAGAAGGTGGATCTTGGCTTTGTGGGCTCCTGCATGGTGCACAAGGGCGATGTGAAGATCGTGGCGCAAATGCTGCGCAACCTTGAAAAGGAAACCGGCAAGGTGGAATTCAAGGCTCCGCTTGTTGTGGCAGCTCCGACCTACAACATCGTCGATGAGTTGAAGGAAGAGGGCGACTGGGAAATCCTCCAGAAGTACTCCGGCTTTGAGTTTAACGACAATGCGCCGAAGACCACAGCTCGCACCGAGTACGAGAATATTCTCTATCTGGAGCGTCCGGGCTGTAACCTTTGCATGGGCAACCAGGAAAAGGCCGCCAAGGGCGACACGGTTCTGGCAACCTCCACCCGCCTCTTCCAGGGCCGCGTTGTGGCGGATTCTGAAACCAAGAAGGGTGAGTCCCTGCTGGCCTCCACGCCGGTCGTGGTTCTCTCTGCCATTCTTGGCCGGACCCCGACACTGGATGAGTACAAGCAGGCGGTTGAAGGCATCAACCTGACCAAGTTTGCCCCGCCGCTGCAAAAGCCGCTCGACGCAAAGTCCGTCCACTTCTAAGAGCGGGCAAGGTTCTGAATTCAAAGGCCGCTGAGGGTTCTCAGCGGCCTTTTTGTTGAGATTTTGGATGACAGGTTTCCCGGAAAAATCCAGCGGTTTCGCTAGTGAATTCGCCTGATCGAACGGCGCGTCCCTTCTGTAACTTGATCCAACTCGCGGATAAGAAAATATGAGTATTTAGTTCAACAAATATTCAATATATAGGTATTTCAATCATCTGGCAGGTTTTCCTGCCCGCATCTATCCTTATTGGTCCCCATGTCTATATCCGAATTGCCTGCGCCCATCCGGGTTTCGCGGGAAGGGCAGGTTTTCGCTGTCTTCAGTCTTCTTTTGTGTGTTGGTGCTGCGTTAAGTCTGGCCTATGGCGGGACAGAGATTTCGCTTGCCAAGCTTTGGTCCGCTGCAACGTGGGAGGGTGGTCGGTTTGAAACCATCGTCCTTTGGAAGTTGCGTATCCCGCGCACATTTGTGGCTTTGCTAGCAGGCGGTGCCTTGGGCCTTGCAGGCCTCATCATGCAGACCGTCTTGCGCAATCCTCTGGCGTCTCCTGAATTGACAGGAGTGACCATGGGCGGCGCGCTGGCCGTGGTCGCCACAATCGTGTTTCTGCCCTGGGTCGGGATCATCTATCACGCGTGGGTGGCGTTGCTCGGCGGCTTAGTTGCAGGTGGTCTGGTGATATCCATTTCGCTCAACAAACAGGCAGGCAGTCTTGGTCTGATCCTGGCCGGGGTCGCCATTTCATCCCTATGTGCCGCAGGGATCATGATAATCCTCACGGGCATCGCGCCGGCATCACAGCCAGCCTATCTTTGGTTGATCGGATCGATGGCTGGGCGGGGTGCTTTACACCTGCAGACGATGTTGCCCTGTATCGTTCTCGGGCTTGCCATAACAGTAATTGCCCACCGGCCGCTTGCATTGCTGAGACTTGGAGATGAGGCTGCGCAAGCAGCGGGCGTCAACATTCCACTTTGGCGAACGGCTCTGCTCTTTGCAGCGCTCAGTCTCACAGCTGGGGTGGTCGCCGTTGCAGGTCCGGTTGCCTTTGTTGGATTGATCGCGCCGCACCTAGCCCGATTTGCCCTGAAATCGCACCAAGGGCTGCTGATTGCTGCGCCATTGCTCGGAAGTGTTTTGATGGTGTTCGCGGACCTCCTGGCCAAAACCGTCGCAACGCCACGCGAAGTTCCCCTCGGCCTGTTTTTGTCCTTGATCGGTGCCCCGATCCTCATCCACTTGATCCGCTCTTCAAGTGCCTTCTCGTCTCCAACATCAGGAGCCATAGAATGAGGCTCATCAACTTGATTGCTGTTCTGGTCGCAGCGCTTCTACTGGTCATTGTGGTTGGTCTTGGATGGGGAGCAATATCAATCGACTTTGCAGGGCTGGTGGCTGGTGTCGATAGCCCTGATCAGCACATCTTTTGGAATATCAGGCTGCCACGGGTCGTGCTGGCGATCATCATCGGTATCCATTTTGCCGCTTCCGGTGCCATTCTTCAGACGGTCACCCGCAATGCTCTCGCAGACCCCGGTATTCTCGGCATTTCCGGCGGCGAAATCCTGTTCATGACCGCTCTTGTCCTGTTTGATGTGATATTCGTCACATTGCAGATCAGCGACTACCAGCTTCCCCTTGAGTATCTCCCATTCGCGGCGTTGCTTGGCGGGATTTGCGGTGCGGCACTGGTGTTCCTTTTGTCCTGGAATAACGGGATTTCACCCAAACGCTTCATCCTGATTGGCGTTGCTGTTGGCAGCATGTGCCAAGCGATTGCCATGGGCTTGGTGTTTGGTTGGGGGCCTACCAAAACTGAACTGCTGTGGATCTGGATTTCCGGCAGTCTCTATGGTGCCACATGGGACGCAATCGCGTTTTTGTTGCCCTGGACAATCCTAGCCACCCTAGGCTTGGTCTTGTGCTTCCGCAAACTCGCCATGTTGCGACTGGATGATGACAGTGGATCTGCGCGCGGTGTTTCCGTTCAGCGCTGGAGACTAGTCTGCTTGCTGATTGCTTGTCTTTACGCCGGGACGGCAGTGGGTGTTGTCGGCCCAGTCGGTTTCATCGGGCTCGTTGTCCCTCATCTGGCGCGCCGTGTCGTGCGGGATGATCTCCGACTTCAGTTCATTGCTGTGTTCTTTATTGGTGCCATCCTGACGGTCGGAGCCGACGTGTTTGGCCGTACCGCCTTTGCGCCAGCTGAAATTCCGGTCGGTGTCCTCACATCGCTCATCGGTGCTCCCTTCCTATTCTTCCTGCTGTTCCCAGTTCGTCTGTTTTCAATGCCAAAGGTCTTGTCCCATGTCCGACGTTAAACTGACCAACTTTTCCATGGGCTATGACCGCCGTCTCTTGTTTGATGACGTTTGTCTGGATGTACCTGCCGGTCGATTGACTGCGTTGATCGGACCGAATGGCTCTGGCAAAAGCAGTCTACTGCGGGCCATGTGTGGGCTTCAGGCTGCAAGTTCGGGGTCCGTTCAGCTCAAGGGCAGGGAGGTCAGCACCTATCGTGCATCGGATCTTGCCAAAGTGCGGGCCTTCATGCCGCAGCACACCATCACACCCGAAGCCATGACGGCGAAACAGCTCGTTGGTTGTGGTCGTTATGCCTATCAGGGCCTTTTTGGCGCCGTGTCCAGAGAGGACAAAGAGGCAATTGATTGGGCTATGGAAGTCTGCGGCGTTGCCATTTTTAAATCCAAGCAGCTTCAGGACCTATCGGGTGGCGAGCGGCAGCGGGTCTGGCTCGCAAGTGCGCTTGCTCAAAAGGCCCCGATCCTGATGCTCGACGAGCCGTGCTCCTATCTTGATATCAGCTATCAGATCGACCTGATGGAGTTGTTGAGGGACCTCGTTGATTCCGAACAACTGACCGTCATTCTGTCGTCGCATGATCTCAATCACGCGGCCCAGTTTGCAGACAATCTCATTGCGCTGAAATCCGGCCGCGTCCAATCCACGGGTGACGTAGCTGATGCGCTGACCGGTGATCTGGTTCGAGACCTGTTCAATGTCCGAACAGAGTTTCAGACCAGCGCCGTTTCCGGAAAATCATTCTGCATGTTCCACGCAGTTTGATCCAATAGCAGACCAGCCGCCGCCATCTGCGTCTTCGACCTAAAATGACAGGTATTTCAAATGATGAAACACGTATTGCCCGTGTTGGGACTATCCGTGCTGCTGACAGCCCCCGTTGCAGTGCAGGCTGAACCTCTTACCATTATGGATGAGAGCGGTGCTGTCGTGACCGTGCCGAAACAGGCTGATCGAATTGCAGCCGTTTCTCTGTTCGGCGCTGATCTGGCCGTCGCATTGGACGAGGAAGTGGTTGCGACCACCTACCTCACAAAAGATACGGTTCCGGCATTTCTTGAGGCTGAGTTGAAAGACGTGCCAAAGCTTGGCAGCCGGTCCGCGGCCAATCTCGAAGTGCTGGCTCAGCAAAAGCCAGACCTGATCATCGCGCTTCGCCGGTACACAGAAGGGTGGTCTGACGAATTCAACGCAATTGCGCCTTATCTTGCTGTGCACACTGAAAGCTTCAACGAAAGCTTGTCCGCTGTCGCGCTGGCAAGTTACATGATGGGGCGTCAGGAAGACGGTCTGTCTTTGAACGATCAATTCCTGTACGACATCGACGCGATTGCGGAAAAAGTTCCTCAGGAAAAAGACAAGAAGACCTTCTTGTTCCTGTGGGGTTCAGGCACATCGCCATGGGCCTATTATGATGACTACGCAACTGTCTCCATCATGAACGCCCTTGGTGTTCGTAACCCGCTGGGCAGCAACCCAACCCCGCATGATCGCAACAACTTTGCGTTTGAAATGAATCTCGAAAAAATGATCGAAATCGATCCTGATTTCATCGTGGTTTATGACCGGGGTCCAGAACAGCCGTTCCTGACCAATCCGATTTGGGAAGAACTCAAAGCCGTCAAGAACAACAAGGTGTTCTTCGTGAAGGATCACTGGATGGCTTCTCATGGCCCGATCGCGCGTCAGGTGGTGCTGCGCGAAGCGGCTCACATGTTCTATCCTGAGATCTTTGAAGAAGTGTCCTTCGATGCGGTCAAGGCTCACGTCAAACAGGCGTGGCAGTAAACCAAAATGAGGTCAGCGCTTGCCAAACAGACGCTGACCCTAATTAAGTTTTGCCGAGCTCCGGCGGCCCGGATTTATATGATGGGCAGCATAACGTTTGTTTTGTAGGCGCTGCGTTCAGCGAGCCGTTTCCACCAGGCTTCCAAATTGGGAAGGCTTGGGCGCTCAAACTCCATGTTGTGCCAACGATAGGCGGAGCAACCGACAGGAATGTCAGCCATGCTGATGTTGTCGCCCAAGACATAAGAGCGATCTGTCAGATGGTTCTCCAGCATCTGCCAGAAATTGGCGCATGTCTTGATTGCGGTTTGGATGGCGTCGTGGTCTTGCTCTTCTTTTTGGGTGCGGACCAATTGCCAGAAAAGCGTTGTCATGGGTGGGTGCAGCTGGGTGAGATACCAGTCCATCCATTGGCTGGTATGACCATGAAGTTTGGCCGTTTCCGGCTGCCAATTCTGTTTTCCATACTGGTCACAGAGATAACGGACAATGGCATTGGATTCCCACAGTACATAGTCTCCGTCGATCAGGGTCGGGATGCGCCCATTCGGGTTTTTGGCCAGATAATCTGCAGTTCCATTGCCACCAAATGCGCCGCCGATATCCTGCCGTTCCACTTGCAGGCCCAGTTCAGCTGCGCACCACATGACTTTTTGAACATTGACCGAATTTGGGCGTCCGAGCACCTGAATCATTTAAGGATCACTTTTCGCAGAAGAAATGGGGAATGGTGTCGTCCTTATCCCGGTTGAAGCGACTTTTCAAAGGCCAATTTCTGATTGCGTGATGTGTATGGTCATCGCTGCCCATTCGGGAGAAACAGAAGCGCGGCAGGCTTTCGCTTGGTGCAAGCGACAATGTCCATTCGTTCTATTGCGCTGCAACAGGGTGGGGGATAGGGTCCGGGTCTTGTTTTTTGTAGAGAGCTGAGTGATTGATGCTGCAGGTTGCTGATAGCATTGCGAAAATTCGGTCGAGTTTTTCCTGGTCGATCCCGGAGCGCTATAACATTGCGGCCAGCGTCAGTGACCGGTGGGCGCAGGAAGACCCGCAGCGTCTTGCTATTCGCCACGTCCATGAAGATGGCGCAGCCGAGGTCTGGTCTCATCTTGAGCTGAACCGGGCAGCCAACCGGTTTGCCAATGTTTTGAAGGCGCATGGCGTACAAGTGACGGACCGGGTTGGCATCTTGTTGCCGCAAAGCCCGCGTGTCGCGATCTGTCATATCGGCATATACAAATGCGGCGGGGTCGCCGTGTCTCTGGCCAGCCTGTTTGGGCTGGAAGCGCTGAAATATCGCCTCTTGGATGCGGGTGTGAAGGTGCTTGTGACCGATGCCGCCGGGCTGGAAAAGCTGTCTCAGGTGCAGGACGCCTTGCCGGGGCTAGAACAGGTGATCTCTGTCGACGGACGGGGAGCTGGAGTTTTCGGGTTCGACGATCTGATGGCCTCTGCCAGAGACACGTTTGAAACGGTGCTATCTTCACCGCATGATCCGGCCTTGATGATCTACACTTCGGGCACAACCGGCCAACCCAAGGGCGTTTTGCACGGTCACCGGGTGCTACTTGGGCATATGCCGGGGATTGAGCTTTCGCAGAATTTTTTAGGGCAAGAGGGTGACCGGCTCTGGACGCCTGCCGATTGGGCTTGGGCGGGCGGATTGCTCAATGCCCTGTTTCCTGCACTTCATCTGGGTGTTCCGGTGGTGTCTTTCGGGTTTCGCAAATTTGATCCTGAACGGGCGTTTCAGCTGTTGCGCGATGAAGGGGTGCGCAATGCCTTTGTTCCACCAACGGCGCTGAAAATCCTGCGTTCTGCCGCTTCTGACAGCGTGATCCGGGGTCTTCACCTGCGCTCAGTCGGCTCTGCCGGGGAAGCGCTGGGCCGGGAGACTTTTGACTGGTTTCACGATGCGTTCGGCTTTTCGGTCAACGAGTTTTACGGCCAGACAGAATGCAATGCAGTTTTGGGCTCCAGTGCGGCAGCAGGCATTTCGCGCTCAGGGGCCATTGGCATGGCCATTCCTGGTCATACCGTTGCGATTGTTGATGCCGAGGGCAACGAGCTGCCGCCCGAAACGCAAGGCCAAATTGCCATCAAGCGACCGGACCCGGTGATGTTTCTGGAATATTGGAACAAGCCGGAGGCAACACAGGAAAAGTTTGTCGGCGACTGGATGCTGACCGGGGATCAGGGCGTTCAGGATGCAGATGGCTATGTGCATTTTGTCGGGCGGGATGATGACATTATTACCTCTGCCAGCTATCGGATTGGCCCCGGCGAGATTGAAGACTGTCTTTTGATGCATCCGGCGGTGGCCTTGTCGGCTGCCGTTGGTAAGCCAGACCCGCTCAGAACCGAGATCGTCAAGGCCTATGTGGTCTTGAATGAAGAGTATCAGGACAGCCCTGAACTTGCCGATGAGATTAGCCGTTTTGTTCGCGGGCGGTTGTCTGCGCATGAATATCCGCGCGAAATTGAGTTTGTGTCTGAGTTGCCTTTGACAACAACAGGTAAGGTGATCCGACGTCAATTGCGCGAAAAGGCGAGAGCTTAAAGCCGTTTGACCTTTTGATCTTATCTCGAGCGCTTGAGCAGCTTCCGGGCAAAGCTCTTGGCGGTTTGTTCCAGATCTGTGTCGGTTTGGGCGGCAGACAGGAGCAGGCGTCCGGCGGTGGATTTGGCCAGCAGCAGCGTCGCAGTGCGGATCCTGCCCCGCCAAAGAGGCTCGATCATTGCATGGCCGGGAACCGCGAGCGAATCAGCTGCCCAAATGTCCGGGTCCTTGAGGTTGGCCTGCATTGTGTAGAGCGCCAATTGGCCCCCGGGCGAATAACGGGCATAGGCCTCGTCATAGGCGATCTTCCAGGAAAAGATCGTATGCCCTTCGCGAAATAAGACCAGTATGGCAATCGGCCTTCCGGCGACGGTTAAACGGTCAATCCGCACTCCATTTGTCAGCGCGCGCGCTGTTATCATTTCCTGCGAAAAGGCATGTGTTGCGGGGGTAGAGGCAAGCGCGGTGCCTTCCTTGCCCTTCCAGCCAGCTGCTTCAAGCTTCAGAAAGACATCAAAGGCGGCAATCGCCTCTTGTCCTGTCAGGCTGTCGAACTGGACCTCACCTTCGTCGCTGAGGCGGCGCAGCAGGCGTTTGAATTCTTTGCGTCTCTTGCCGCTGTAACTTTCGGCAAATTGTTCTTCGCCCTTGACCCCATGGCTGTGTCCAGCGCGATTTGCCTCGTGCGCCAGTTTCCAGTTCCAGCCGCTCTCAATTGTCAAAAGCTGGGCGGCAATGGTTGTGTCCATCGGCAAATAGGGGATCGCAATCAGGGGGGAGCCGGTTTCCTTTGCCGCAAGTTCCAGAAACAGGGTGATTGCGGATTTGGGCGTGTAACTGACGAGCAATGGGGTGCCAAGCGGGGCGTATTCGGTTGTCCATATCGTGGCCGCTGGAACGGCAAAGCCAAGTCGCCGACTGCCAACGGGAGCTGCAATCAGCCATTCGCCGGTTTGGGTGTGCCGGACAACAATCAGTTTGACCGGGTCTGAGGTCATGTTTTTCAAAAAGGGAACAAGGAACTCAGGCCTGAAAAACGGGTTCGCATCGCTGGCTGTTTCGGCAAGTTGTCGCCAAGCGGGAATGTCGATGTTTGAGGCCAATGGATCCAGCACCAGGGCTTCAAGTGTGTCTGCCGTCTGGGTGTCCAGATGCGTCATGCCTTGCCGGGTCTGTTCAAAAGAATGGGAAGAATGAAAGTATGCACTTTGAATCTCTGATAAACTGAAATGGACAGGAAAGCGGCCTCAAATGTGATGGCCAAACTTGTGGCAAGGGCAGCGCCCATAAGCCCGAGCCATGGGATCAAGATAATGTTGAGAAGGATATTTAGACAGAAGGTTGTACCGTAGATCAAGGCTGATCTTTGCTGGTATCCGGACATGGACAAAAGCGCATCTGCCGGGCCAACGGAGGCGCGGGCCAAAACGCCGATCATCAATATGGCGACCAGAACATAGCCATCTTCAAACTCTGGTCCAAACAATGCCAGTAGGAAGGGGGTAATTAAAAGCAGGCCGCACCCACCTGCCAGTGACGGCCAGAAGGTCCATTGGGAAGCCTGCCGGATATAGGCTGCAAGGCCGTCTGTGTCGCCGGAATGTACGAACCCGGAAAACCGGTGGGCTGAAGCAGCCCGCACGGCAAAATAGACAAAATGCACCAGAGCGAGGGTTTTCGAGGCGGCGAAATACACTGCAACATCTTCCGGCGGGTGCCAGAAGCTGACCATGATCGTGTCTGCGCTGGTGATCAGCTGCATGAAGCCTTCGACCAGCAGCATGGGCATGGAAACGAGGATCCACGTTTTGAGCTGCATCCTGCGGGGGGCCTTGGGAACCTCCGGTTTCAGGCGTTTTTTCACCTGCCTATATTGCAAGGCCGCGATGAGGCCAGTTGCCAGAACTGCTGCAATGACTGCCGTTTTGGCTGTGGCCGGTTCTCCGAACAAGGTGAGAAGGGCAAGCAGGGTCAAGATGGCAAGGGGGCGCCAGATATAGGTTGGCTGCATGGCCAACATGGTCCAGTCGTGGCTGCGGGCAATGCCATCCTGAACGGCGCCAAAGGCAAACAGGGGGATGGCCAGAAGGATAATGGCCATGGGCTCGACGTAGTAGCTTGCCACCAGTCCTGGAACCGCCAGAATGGCCACGATGCCAACAAGGCTGAGCACAGAAGCAAGGAGAACGGCTACAAGTTTGCTGGTCGTCAAAAACCCGCGTAAGTGCCCCCAGTCCTTGCTTTGGCGATATTGTGGAATGAAGCGGCTGACCGACGTTGAAAAGCCGCCGCAGGCCATGACACCAAGAACAACAACCCACGTCCACGCCAATGAAAAAATGCCGTATTCATGGGCGCCCATCCAGCGGGCCAGTAGAATTTGGGAGAGGAAGGCAAGCGCCGCGCCAGCAACACGCACGAAAAAGGTTTTGATGGCCATGCGCCCGGCTGCAGATGCTTCCTGGCTCTGCTTTCCCAACAGCTCTTTCAGCCCGTTAACAAACGGGGTGAAGAGGGGCCTTGCCAGCACATTTTGAAGGCGCTGAGCCCAAAAGCCATCGATTGAACGCACGTCGAGGTCCCAAAACCTTTGTTCTTCTCTGCGTATTTATGACATGTCACTCTTAAGAATTTACCTGCAAGCGCGTTTTGTCCGGGCATGGCGATCACAGGTGTGTGAGCCTAATGGTTTTGCCGGTTTTGCACGGAGTGGTCAGATGCCTCTTGACTCTGACGGCGAAGTTCGGAATCAATAAGAACAAATAGAGAACATTTATGCTGATTGGAGCTGACGTGCACCAGACTTCCCCAAAAGGGGCTCATCAGCGTGACCGACTTGCTGAACTGCGCCGCCGCATTGCGGATCTTGAGGGTCGCCTCCCCTTGGATGCACAGTTGGCCCCGGCCCCTGTTTCTGCCGCCGCAAAACAGGGGCCGGCCTCTTTGGGAGACGGGCAAGGGATACCGGACGGGACACGAGATCATGTGCCTCTAAGGCTGCGCCTTGATCTGCCGGTTTTGGACGCGGTGTTTCAGAGGGAAGGTCTGCGTCTGGACAGCCTCCATGAGGTGGTGGGCCGTGAAAGCCGGGATTGTGGGGCCGTGTCCGGGTTTGCCCTTGCGCTTCTGGCCCGGGTGATGCGGGCCCGCTCCGGGGCCGTGCTTTGGGTTTCGAGCCCGCAAGCGGGCCGCGAAAACGGGCGGCTTTACGGTCCGGGATTGCAGCAGTTTGGTATTGATCCGGCACGTCTGATTGTCGTGTTTCCCCGCCGTATGGAAGAGCTTTTGTGGGGGCTGGAAGAAGGGGCGAGGTGCTCTGGCCTGTGCGCTGTTTTTGGCGAGGTGCAGGGCGTCAGTCGTGCGCTTGATCTGACGGCCACCCGCCGGCTTTTGCTGCGGGCACAAACAAGCCGGGTGCCGGTGATCTTGATGCGCAACGGTGTTGCCGATGAACCGACAGCGGCCCTGACGCGATGGTGTGTGACACCGCACACCTCAAGGCCGCCTGATCTGGAGCACCGGGGACCGCATGAGGCGGTTGGACGCTCTGGCTGGAGAGTAACGTTGACACGCAACCGGGATGGTCGTCCGGGCAATGCATGTGTGGAATGGAACCATGAGACGGGACAATTTGATGCGCCAGCGCGTTCTCTCGCTCTGGTTTCCGGATCTGCCGGTGGACAGGATCTTGCGCCGGTTGAACGCGGCCGCACCGCACAAGGCTGGGGACGTTGAGCCGCCCTTTGCCGTTGCCAGCCGAACAGGCAATGTCCATCGGCTTGTTTCGCTCAACCGAACGGCGCGTGCACTTGGCCTGAAGCGGCAAGACAATCTGGCGGATGCCAGAGCACGTGTCCCGCACCTTCTTGTCGAAGATGTCGCACCTTCCCAAGACGCCGCCCTGTTGGAGCGTCTGGCAGACTGGTGTGACCGGTATACGCCGCTCGTGGCGCTTGACGGGACAGATGGTCTGCTTCTGGACATTACCGGCTGCGCACATCTGTTTGACGGGGAAGAGGCTCTTCTGGTTGATGCGCTTAGCCGTTTGAAACAGCAGGGTTTTGTCGTTCAAGGCGCTGTGGCCGACACTCCGGTTGCCGCGTTTGCCGTCGCTCGTTTTGGAGAGGGGCGCTGCGTGGCAAGTGGCGCGGAACGTGCAGCCCTTTCTCCTTTGCCGATTGAGGCGCTGCGGGTGGACGTGGATGTGGTGCGGGCCTTAAACCGGGTCGGTCTGCCGACAATCGGAGCGCTTTTGGATCGGCCGCGTGCACCTCTTGCCAATCGATTTGGTCTGGAGTTGGTGCGCCGTCTTGATCTGGCGCTGGGTCATGAAAAGGAACCGATTTCCCCGCGTTTTGCAGCCCCTCTTGTGGTGGCCGAGCGGCGGTTTTTTGAACCTATCGGGCTTGTGGAAGATGTCGAGGCTGTTGTCTTTTCTCTGGCCGGTCAGGTGCGAGAGGCGTTGGAACGACGCTGCGAAGGGGGGCGAGCCTTTGAGCTGGCTCTGTTTCGTGTCGATGGGGCGGTGCAACGTGTCGTGGTGGGCACCAGTCGCCCTTTAAGGGATGCCAAACGGATCAAGGCGTTGTTTGCCGAAAAACTGAAGGTGGATGAAAGCGTTCTGGATGCCGGATATGGCTATGACCTGATCCGGCTGGCTGTGGTGGAGGCGCAGGAAGCAACCGGGCAACAACTGGTTTTGAGTGAAGAGGGCGCTGCGCAGGCGGACGCTGATCTAAGCGGCCTGATTGACCGGCTTGGCGCGCGGCTTGGCCTCGACAGGATTACCCGGCTTTTGCCGATGGATCGTCATTTGCCCGAACGACAGACAGAGTTCGTACCTGCTGCGCTGGTGCGCGAGGATGCGGTGTCCTGGGTCGGATTTGGCGGGGCTGATTTCGGGTTGGGCAGATCAGAACATGAGACGTCTCCTTCGCTTGAAGCAGCTTGGCAGGAATTGCCTTTAGAGCTTCCGCTTGAACGGCCTTTGCGGCTCATTGATCCGGCGGAGCCTGTCGACGCGGTGGCGATGGTGCCGGATGGTCCGCCCTTGCGGTTTCGCTGGCGGCGGGTTCTTTACAAAGTGGTCCGCTCAGAAGGGCCAGAGCGGATTGCTCCGCCGTGGTGGGCTGGAAACATCGACGCGGATGTGAGCGGGGAACGCGCGACCACGCGCGACTATTTCCGCATTGAAGACGAGGATGGCCGCCGCTTCTGGCTGTATCGCGAGGGCCTTTATGCTCGCGAGACAACGACCCCGCGCTGGTATTTGCAAGGGGTGTTTGCATGATGGCCCCCGGCCAACAGTCCGGCCTTTTACGCTCAAGGTTCAGGGCTGATTCTGGGTTTGCCGAACTGTGTGCGGCCAGTAATTTCTCGTTTTTGCATGGGGCCTCGCATCCGGAAGAACTGGCGATGAGGGCGGCAGATCTCGGGCTGAAAGCGCTCGCGATATGCGACCGCAATTCTGTGGCAGGGGTCGTGCGGGCGCATATGGCGGCCAAGGAGGCGGGCCTTCGCTTTGTACCCGGCTGTCGCCTGGGGTTTCTGGATGGCACGCCGGATCTTCTGGTCTGGCCAAAGCATCGGCAGGGGTATGGCCGTTTGAGTCGGCTCTTAACCATTGGCAACCGGCGAGCGGAAAAGGGCTGCTGCCATCTGTTGCCCGACGACCTGACCCATCTGGACCAAGGCTCCGTGACGGCGCTGGTTTTGCCCCCCGGCTTGCCGTCTCCAGATGAGATGATCGCCGATTTGCAGGGGTTGAAAGCGGTTTTGGGATCGGACTTGCGGCTTGCGGTTTCCTTGTCCAAGGGGCCAGCAGACCGGCGGCGTCTGGATTTAGCAGTGAGACTGGCGCAGCTGTCTGATGTGAAACTTCTGGCGACCAATGATGTTCTTTATCATGTGCTGGAGCGGCGCCCCTTGCAGGATGTTTTGACCTGCATCCGCCTGCATGAGCGGTTGGAAACGGCGGGGCGCCAGCTGGAGGCCAATGCCGAGCGCTACTTGAAAGACGCCGAAGACATGGCCCGGCTTTTCGATGGGGCCGAAGATGCCCTCTACGAAAGTCTCCGGATTTTGGAAGAGCTCAGCTTTTCGCTGGATGATCTGGCCTATGAATATCCCGAAGAACCATGTGGCGACAGCGCGTCTCCGCAAGCCGAGCTGGAGCGATTGGCTGAAGAGGGCGCAAAGCGGCGGTATCCGAACGGTGTGCCGGACAAGGTTACAAAAGCGATCAATCATGAGCTGAAACTGGTCGCAGAACTGGATTACGCGCCGTATTTTCTCACCGTTTATGACATTGTCCGCTTTGCGCGCAGTCGGGGTATCCTGTGTCAGGGGCGCGGGTCGGCGGCCAATTCCGTTGTCTGTTTTTGCCTCGGGATCACCGAGGTAGACCCGGCCCGTGCAGATCTTTTGTTTGAGCGCTTCATCTCGCCGGAACGCCGGGAGTCGCCGGATATTGACGTCGATTTTGAGCATGAGCGGCGCGAAGAGGTCATCCAGTATATCTATGAAAAATACGGGCGGGAGCGGTCCGGCCTTGCTGCAACGGTGATTACCTATCGAACCCGCTCGGCCTTGCGGGAGGTGGGCAAGGTGTTTGGACTTTCCGAAGATGCAATCGGGGCCTTGTCCGGCACAATCTGGGGGCACTCCAGTTCCGAAGCCAGCGAGGGGCAGGTGGTTGAGGCCGGGATGGACCCGAAAGACCCCATGCTGGGGCAAATGATGGAGCTGGTGGACACGCTGATCGGGTTTCCGCGCCATTTGTCCCAGCATGTGGGCGGATTTGTCATCACCAAGGGGCGGCTGGATGAGGTGGTGCCAATTCAAAATGCGGCGATGGAAGACCGGACGGTCATTGAATGGGACAAGGATGATCTGGACGCGCTGGGCATCCTGAAGATCGATATTCTGGCGCTTGGCATGCTGTCGGCTATCCGCAAGGCGCTGGATATGCTGTCTGAAAATTATGGCTGTGATTATACGGTGGCGACCATTCCTCCAGAGGAGCCGGAAGTCTATGACATGCTGTGCCGGGCCGATTCCATCGGCGTGTTTCAGGTGGAAAGCCGGGCGCAAATGACCATGTTGCCGCGCCTGAAGCCGCAGGCCTTTTATGATCTGGTCATTGAAGTTGCCATTGTCCGGCCCGGCCCTATTCAGGGCGATATGGTGCATCCTTATTTGCGCCGCCGGCAGGGGCTGGAAAAGGTCACCTATCCCAGCCGCGAGCTGGAAGAGGTGCTGGGCAAGACCATGGGAGTGCCGCTGTTTCAGGAACAGGCGATGAAGATTGCCATTGTTGCAGCCGGGTTCACACCGGGCGAAGCGGATCGCCTGCGCCGGGCCATGGCCACGTTCCGGCGCGTTGGTACCATAGGCACGTTTCAGACCAAGATGATCGAGGGCATGGCGAAAAACGGCTATGATCGGGACTTTGCTGAGCGGTGCTTTCGTCAGATCGAAGGTTTTGGTGAATATGGATTTCCGGAAAGCCATGCGGCCAGTTTTGCGCTTCTGGTTTATGCGTCCTCCTGGATCAAGGCGCGTTACCCAGATGTGTTTTGCGCTGCGCTTTTAAATTCCCAGCCCATGGGCTTTTACGCCCCGGCGCAGCTGGTGCGCGATGCCCGCGAGCATGGCGTTGAGGTGCGTGAGGTTGATATCAACATGTCTGATTGGGATGCCGGTTTAGAGCCGGGTAATTGCGCAGCAGACCGCCTCCATCGCAAGCATGCCGACATGCGCGGTACCATCCAGTCCAACAAGGCGGTTCGGCTTGGCTTTCGTTCCATAAAGGGTGTTCGACAAGATGACATGGAAATTTTGGTGGCCATGCGCGGGGAGGGGTATGATTCCGTGCGCGATCTGTGGCTGCGCACCGGGCTTGGCCGTCCTGTCATCATGCGCTTGGCCGAGGCGGACGCCTTTCGCTCTCTCGGGTTGGATCGGCGAACAGCCCTTTGGGCGGCGCAAGGTCTGGAGCGTGGCAAGGTGCAGGACCGACTGCCTTTGTTTGATACGGCAGATGCCGGGGACCTGCGCCCGGAGCCGAATGCAGACTTGCCGTCCATGCCGCCGGGCGCGCATGTAATGGCTGATTATCAGACCCTCAGTCTGTCTCTTAAAGCCCATCCGGTTGCCTTTGCCCGGCCTGCCCTGCAGCGCCAGCGTGTGGTGCCTTGCATGGAGTTGGATCGTTTACGGTCAGGGTGCCATGTAACTGTCGCCGGTCTTGTTCTCGTCCGCCAAAGGCCGGGATCGGCCAAAGGCGTGATTTTTGTCACGCTCGAAGATGAAGGCGGGATCGCCAATGTGATTGTCTGGCCGAAGGTGTTTGAAACCTACCGTCTTCTCGTTCTGGGCGCGAGGTTTTTGAAGGTGCGTGGGCGCTTGCAGTCAGAAGCAGATGTTATTCATGTGGTGGCTGATCATGTGGAAGATGTAACGCCGCTGCTGGCCCACTTGAACGATCTTTCTCTGCATGGCGAGGGTGTGGCAGACGCAGCTCTTGCCCGCGCGGATGAAGTGAAACGCCCGGTGGTCGAGCTTTCCGAAAAGATCAAACCGGCCGGTCGTCTCGTCCGCTTGGTCAAGGATGTCCCGGAACTCAGGCAAGATGTCGCCCAACTAAAACCGGAAAAACTCAAAGCGCTCCCCGGTGGGCGAAATTTCCATTGAGCCAGTGCCCAAAGGAAATGCGCTATTCTTCCGGCAGCGCTTCGACATAATACCAGCGGCCCGATTTCTTGCGAAAATGGCTTAGTTCGCGGTGGGTTTTTAAGGCACCGCCTGCCAGATATTTTGCCTCAAAGAGAACCGTTCCATCTCGATCAGTTGGCTCGCCCCTTTCACATTTCATCACCGAAAGGCCCGTCCAGTGATTGTCCGCAGCCCATTTGGCGGTGGTTGCGAAATCAAATTCCGGCTGGAATTTTGGCCACAGCGTCTCCTTCAGATAGGAAATCTTGCCCTTTGCAAAGGCCGAGTAACGCGAGCGCATCAGTTGTTCAGCCGTTTGCGGCATGGCACTGCCAGTTAAAAACGGCTCGCAACACGCCCCAAAGGGCAGGCCGGATTTGCAGGGGCATGGAGAACTGGACATGACGCATCAACCTTGTTTGGAAAAGATGCGGTAGCATGTCTGATATAATCTCAGCCAGAGCGTTATTTAAGTGAGCTGATATAGCGGGCCAAATCGCCGGTCTCAAAAGTCGTCAGATTCAGGTTTGGCATTTTGGGGTGGGGATCCATCAGGAACGTTTTCAGCTTGTCCTCTGACCAGCTGCCATCCTTGGCGAGATCATAAAAACTTGGAAGGCTGGCACCGGAAACCACCGCTTGATCCTCGGCGATGAGATGACATTCCGCACACCATTGAAGAGCGAGTTTCTTGCCGTTGTTGGAGTCCGCAGCAAGCGCGGTGTGGGGTTGGAACAGGCTCCCTGCCAGAAGTGTCAGACACATGGCTGCAATGGGACGCAAACTGTTCATATCGCCTCTCCTCGATGGAAATCCTTGCCCGCGAAGCAAAGATCAATCCCGACAAGCTTAAGCGCCGGTTGCGGTAAATGAAATCCGCAATTCAACAGATATGCACAAACCCGCATATACCTTCTGGATATTGCCAGCGAGACACGCTTGAGCCACATTAGACCTGCAAAAATTTTCAATATGAAATGATAGAAAGAACGCAGGGTCATGTTGTCACGACGCGCATTTTCAATTCGCTCGCTCTGTTTGGCTGGTGTTATCAGTCTCGCGCTGCCACTCACCTCGAATGCTCAAACGGCGATTATCTCCGGAAAGGATCGTTTTCATCCAGTCGTGGCTGAAAACGGAATGGTGGCCAGCCAGGAAGCGGTGGCGACTGAAGTGGGCGTTGAGATTTTGCAAAAAGGCGGCAACGCCGTTGATGCAGCCATTGCGACCGGGTTTGCGCTGGCCGTGACCTTGCCGCGGGCCGGCAATCTCGGCGGTGGTGGGTTCATGATGATCCACCGCAGCGAAACCGGTGAAACGGATGCGCTCGACTACCGTGAAAAAGCGCCCGCTGGTGCCTTTCGGGACATGTTCTTGGGCGATGATGGTGAGCCGGACAAGGCCAAGTCGCGGTTCTCAGGTCTGGCCGTGGGTGTTCCGGGCACAGTGGCGGGTTTTGAGGCTGCTTTTGAAAAGCACGGCAGTGGCAATCTGACGTGGGCGGAGTTGGTTGACCCGGCGATCAAGCTTGCTGAAGACGGGATTGTGGTTACGCAAGATCTTTCTGCCTCCCTGATTGCCCGGCTCGAACGCCTTAGTAAGGATGAAGCGACAGCGAAGATTTTCTTCAAGCCGGGGCTGGTGCCGTATCAGCCCGGTGAAATCCTGAAACAGCCGGACCTTGCCAACACCTTGCGCAAGATTGCCGAAAACGGCGCTGCCGGTTTTTATGCAGGCGAGGTTGCGGAGAAAATTGCAGCCAAGGTGCAGGTAACTGGCGGAAGCATGACGGTTGAGGATCTGGCCTCTTATGATGCGGTCTGGCGTGCCCCTGTATTTGGTGATTATCGAGGCCATCAGATTGCCTCCATGCCTCCCCCTTCATCTGGCGGAGCGCATATTGTTCAGATCCTGAATATTCTCGAAGGCTACCCGATCGGCGAATTCGGTCTCAATTCCGCAGACACCACGCATTATTCCGTTGTCGACAAGGGCGGGAATGCGGTTTCCAACACCTACACGCTGAACTTCTCCTATGGTGCTGGCATGACGGCTGATGGCACCGGCGTGTTGTTGAACAATGAACTGGATGATTTTTCCGCAAAGCCGGGTGTGCCGAATGCCTATGGTTTGATCGGCGGGGATGCCAATGCGGTGGAGCCCAACAAGCGCCCGCTGTCTTCCATGAGCCCGACGTTGGTGTTCAAAGATGGCAAGGTGTTGCTGGTGACCGGGTCTCCGGGAGGCAGCCGGATCATTACGACCACGCTGCAAATCATCATGAATGTCATCGATCACCAGATGAACATTGCCGAGGCAAGTGCGGCCCCAAGGGTGCATCATCAATGGTATCCCGATGAAATTCGGATCGAGGAAGGGCTTTCACCTGACACGATCCGCCTTCTGGAAGCGCGCGGGCATACGCTTGCTGTGAAGAATGTGATGGGATCCACCCAGTCAATCATGCAAATTGACGGGGTTTTGGCCGGAGCATCCGACCCACGCCGGCGCGGGGCGCTGACGGCCGGGTATTAAATCGCCCGTCCATTGCTGTCCCCACTTAAGGTCTATTTGTGGCCGTTCCGGTTTTCCATCGGGACGGCCTTTTCAACAAGCCACATGAAGCGCCGTGCAAGCGCGAGGGACATGTCATTTGAAAGCTCCGGCCAGACAATTTGACTGCCGACGAATGCGGCATATTCGATCTGGGCTATTTCCATTGCAAGGTCTGGCGACAAGCCCTGCTGCAAGTAAAGGTTTGCAACAAAATCTGTACGTAGTTGATCTACCTCGCGTACGGTTTTCGCTGCGGTTTCATTGTTTTGGGCAAATTGGCGAATGGCGCGTTCGAGATCCTGATCCAGACCGGTGGCAAGGGCAGACAGGCAAAGTGCTTGATCTGATGCGGGTTGGCGAAGCGTCTCTTCGGCAACGTCTATCGTATTGCTTTTCTTCCAGCTTTCCATCAGCGCGCCAACAAAGGCGGCGTGGTCGGAAAAGTGATGATAGAACGAGCCTCTGGTTTTGCCGGAGACTTCGCATAGTGCTTCAATGCCTAAGCCACGGTTTCCATTTCTGGCCAGCTGGGAAAGCCCAAGACGAAGCCAATCTTCTTTGCCAAAGCGCTTTTTTTTCATCAAGTAACCCCGCCGATAATCCCAAGAATAAGGATCGGCAAAAACAGCCAGCCCTGAGGCATGTTCTTATAACTTTGACGGTTCCAAACAGGAAGAACTAGCCCGAACGCGCAAAAGGCGCCAGCCAATATCGTGGCAAACCAGGCGACATCAATGCTTGAGGGTTCAAGAGCTGCGAGGCCATACATGGTGCCAATCACGAAAAGAACGATTGTCACCAGATGCCAACAATAATAGCTCACCAGTTTGGGCACGATTGCCAAGTCAGTTGATGCAAGCAGGGGGCGGGCGATCACCCGGCCGCCAGCAAATGTGTGTAGCAAGAAAACTGCCAATGACAAAATGGCAGCAACAAGAAAATAGACGTTCATTTCAGCCTCCATTACATACCATACTTTTTAGTATGTTTTTGATATGAATGCAAGAGCGGAGAGTTGTGGAATAGGTGAGGTTGGAAGTGAGGGAATTGTTTTGCTTACAATCCTCGTTGTTACGTCACTCGGTGTTCTATTAAGAAACCTGATTGGCCCTATGAACTCACCAGAAGACATTGACAGGTTTAAAAAACGCATGATACCGCTATTCAAAGCGCTTTGAATGACGATTGTTCGAGGCGGCCTTCTGATCCTCAAATCCAATGAGACTAGCCATGCCAATCAGAGCGGTTGTTTGGGGCGAAAACGTCCATGAGCAAAAAAACAAAATCGTTTCGGACCTTTATCCGAAGGGCATGCATCAGTGCATTGCAGACGCCCTGAACGAAGATGAGGGGATTTCCGCCACAACCGCCACGCTGCAGGAGCCTGATCACGGCTTGAGTGAAGAGCGGCTGAAGGAAACCGATGTTTTGCTTTGGTGGGGGCACGCCGCTCACGGCGATGTTGAAGACCACGTTGTTGAGCGCGTTTGTGATGCAGTGTGGTCCGGCATGGGCGTGGTCTTTTTGCATTCGGCGCATTTTGCCAAGCCGTTCAAGCGGCTGATGGGCGCGCCGTGTAATTTGACCTGGCGTGAAGCAGGGGAAAAGGAACGGCTATGGGTCACTAGCCGCAATCACCCGATCACCAACGGCATTTCCGACAGTTTCGAGCTGGAAATGGAGGAAATGTATGGCGAGCCATTTGGTGTGCCGGAGCCATTGGAGACCGTGTTCATCAGCTGGTTTGAAGGTGGTGAAGTGTTTCGCTCGGGCCTCACCTACAAGCGCGGGGCTGGCAACATCTTCTATTTCCGCCCGGGGCACGAGACCTACCCGACCTACTATAACGAAGATGTTCGCACCGTTATTCGCAACGGGGTGAAATGGGCGTTCAATCCGCAGGCGCGTGTTGAAGACCCGAATGCAGCTCCGAATGTGCCGGTCGATCAAGCACCGGAAAAAATCGTTGAGCGTGGACCAAAACTCCATGCCGAAGGAGAAGAGGGCTACCGGTAGCCCTGCGCTGCTGATTTCTCGCCCCCTCCCAGTCTCATCAGGAGCAAGCCATGACATTTGACACACAACCCGTTCGGGTTCTCGTCCTTGGAACTGGCAACATGGCCAAGGCGCACGTGGAAGCCTACAAGGCGATGGGCGGCGTTGAGCTGGTGGCAGCTGTTGACCGCCGCGCAGATGTGCTGGCGGCCTTCTGTCAGGAGCACAGCATTCCGAACGCCTTTGAAACGCTTGAGGCGGCGTTGGAGTGGGGCACGTTTGATGCGGTGTCCAATGTGACGCCGGACGGAGCGCACCATCCCACCACGCTGCCGCTTTTGGCCGCGGGCAAGCATGTCCTTTGCGAAAAACCTTTGGCCACCAATGCGGTAGACGCGCGGGAAATGGCGGACGCTGCCCGCAAAAGCGGTACAGTAGCCATGGTCAATCTCAGCTATCGGAACGTTGCTGTCTTGCAAAGGGCGGCTGAAATCGTGGCAGAGGGGCGCTTGGGTGCGCTTCGGCACTTTGAAGCGTCCTACCTTCAAAGCTGGCTGACCCAGCCCGCTTGGGGAGACTGGAAAACCGAGAGCCAATGGCTGTGGCGTTTGTCCAGCGCGCATGGCTCAAAAGGCGTTTTGGGCGATGTTGGCATTCACATTCTCGACTACGCGACCTTTGTAGCCGGAAGTCCGGTGGAGGCGCTGTCAGCGCGGTTGAAAACCTTTCACAAGGCGGAAGGGGATCAGATCGGGGACTACCAACTCGATGCCAATGACAGCTTCACGCTTCAGGCTGAACTGCAAAATGGCGCGCTCGGCACGGTCACCGCAACACGGTTTGCCTCTGGCCACTTGAACGACCTGCGCTTACGGCTTTATGGCGACAAAGGCGGGCTGGAAGTGCCGTTTGAAAAGGGGACAGAACTTTTGCGGATTTGCGAAGGGGACGGGCTGACAACCGGAACCTGGCGCACGCTCGATGTTCCGCTGGTGGAAACCGTCTATCAGCGCTTCATCCGCGCCATTCGGGGCGAGGCGACCGCCAACCCCGATTTTGATCATGGTGCCCGCCTTCAAGCCGCGCTGGACCTTGCCGAACAATCTGATGCAGAAGGCGGACGGTTTTTATCGCTCACCTAACGGCTCAATCAGGCAACACAACTTTTCCTCAAAAGGCCCGGTTCACGCCGGGCTTTTTTGTTTGGGCTAGACTTGGCGTTTCGAGTATGGCCCCCAAAAACCAAAAAAGCCGACGATCTTGCGATCATCGGCTTATGGCTCATTCGAGCGAATTGGAGCGGGCGATGGGATTCGAACCCACGACCCCAACCTTGGCAAGGTTGTGCTCTACCCCTGAGCTACACCCGCATATTGTTCCGAGGAGTTGGTTTGTGACCCCCTCCGTCGGTGAGGTGCGCAGTATATGAACCAACGCGCAGAAGATTGCAACAGGGAAATTACAAGAATTCAATTATGCCTAATTTTGGGGATTCCTTGTGGATGAATTGGTGCGTTTTGACAGCCCCCAGAGCTGGTAAGGCCTGAAAATCCCTTGTGAAATCGCGCTGCCTTACGTTAAGGGTGGTGTCAGAAAAATGAATGCCAGAGGGGGGCGTCATGCCTGAAGATCGTGCCGAACTGATGAATTTTTTTCAAAGCGAGGGGATTGAGGTCTCCACCGTGGATCATGAGCCGGTCTTCACCGTGGCTGAATCCGGGGACCTTCATGACCGCATTCCGGGCGGTCATACGAAAAACCTCTTTGTGAAAGACAAAAAGGGCCGCTTGTTTCTGGTGGTTCTGCTGCACGATGCCAATGTGGATTTGAAAAAGCTTCATCAGGTCGTCGGTGGTCAGGGTCGGGTATCCTTTGGCAATGCTGACCTTCTTATGGAGGCGCTCGGCGTTACGCCGGGATCGGTCACGCCGTTTTCCCTGATTAATGACCGGGACGCTCAGCGGGTCACGCCGGTCTTTGATGCCGCCATGATGGAACATGAGATCCTGAACTTCCACCCGCTCCTGAATGACGCGACAACGTCAATCAAGTCTGGAGATCTCCTGAATTTTGCAAAAGCCTGTGGTCATGAGCCTCAAGTTCTGGCAGTCAGCGATGAGGCTAAAGAAAAGGCGGGCGCATCCGATTTGTAAAATTGGTGATGCAACGCCATGTTAGCCACGAGATTTGAATGAGGCGGTGTGTCGGGGTGGTTACTCTGGCGAGCGGTTTCATTGACGACTTTGGGCCCGATACAACGAGGCAGATGTGATGAGCGCAGGCAATTTCTCCATGGGCGGCCAAATCGGCGGCGGATTCGGTGGCAGCCTTGGTGGGGGCGGCTATGGTGGCGGCAACGCTGGAGGCGGGTCAGGTGGCAATACTGGTGGCGGCGATGATCTGATCTTTGACGTGACCACGCAAACCTTCATGCAGGACGTGATGGAAGCGTCTCGCACGCAGCCGATTCTGGTTGATTTCTGGGCACCGTGGTGCGGGCCGTGCAAGCAGCTGACGCCGATTATCGAAAATGCGGTGAAAGCGGCAGGCGGGGCTGTGAAGCTTGCCAAAATGAATATTGATGAAAACCCGGAAATTCCTGGCCAGATGGGTATTCAGTCCATTCCGGCGGTGATTGCGTTTAAGGACGGACAGCCCGTGGATGGGTTCATGGGCGCGCAGCCGGAAAGCCAGATCAAAGCGTTTATTGAAAAGCTGGGCGGCACGCCGGCGGTCAGCCAGGCAGAGCAGTTTATCGAGCAGGCTGAAGCCCTTTTGGCTGAGGAAAACTACCAAGATGCCGTGCAGCTCTTCGGAGCGGCCATGCAGATGGAGCCGGATAATGCGAAGGCCTTGGGTGGTCTGGCGCAGTGCATGATTGCGGCAGGTGAAATCGACCGAGCCAAGCAGGCGCTGGAGATGGTGCCGGAAGACAAGCAGTCTGATCCGGCTTTTGTTGCGGCCAAAGCTGCGCTTGATCTGGCAGAACAGGCTGAGGACTTGGGCGATTTGGCCGAGCTTCAAAACCGGATTGCCAAGGATCCGTTGGATTTTCAGGCCCGGTTTGATCTGGCTGTTGGCCTCAATGCCAAGGGTGACAAGGAAGCGGCGGTAGATCAGCTGATTGAAATTGTTCGCCGGGATCGGGACTGGAACGAAGACGGTGCGCGCACCCAGCTGCTGCAGTTTTTTGAAGCCTGGGGCTTCAAGGATCCGGCCAGTGCTTATGGTCGCCGGAAATTGTCTTCCGTTCTGTTTGCTTGACCCGAACACTTCAGGACACACATAGAGGGGACGATACGTTAAAGCCGATCTTGGTGTAGACTATCGTCCACCATGTGTATCTATGGGAGAGACGCGAATATGCAGGCAGGGAACGCAATTTATGAAACCATCGCGGACTTGCCGCCGCTCATTCCTGTCTTTCCCTTGTCCGGAGCCCTTTTGCTGCCGCGCACTCAGTTACCGCTGAACATTTTCGAGCCGCGCTACATTGACATGATCGACCATGCTCTCTCAGGCAACCGCTTGATCGGCATGGTGCAGCCATCTCCCGATCTGGAGCTGAATGATCCGGACTTGCCGATCCTTGCAGATGTGGGCTGCGTTGGCCGCCTGACCTCGTTTCAGGAAACCGGTGATGGTCGCTATCTGATCACGCTGCAGGGTGTCACCCGGTTTGCTGTGGGCGAAGAACTGGATACCTACACCTCGTTCCGTCAGGTAGAGTGCGATTTCGCGCCCTTTGCTCACGACCTCCAGTCAGGTGTCGGCGAAGAAGATGTTGACAGAGCGGGTCTCTTGAAAACCTTACGCGATTATCTGGATGCCAACGATCTTGAGGCGGATTGGGACAGCGTTTCGGAAGCGGAAACGGAAGTTCTCGTCAATGCGCTGTGTATGATGAGCCCTTATGGCGCTCAGGAAAAACAGGCTCTTCTGGAAGCAAAAGACCTCAGAACGCGCTCGGAAACCTTGATCGCGATCACGGAAATGGATATGGCCCGCTCCCAGAACGGGGACGGCGGGACCACCCTGCAGTAAACGGTGCCACTGTAAACGCGGCTCCAGTAACACGAGACACTCATGACCGACGACAGCACTCAAACTGAAACTGAGGACACACCGCGCAAGCTGGACCGCAAGTTGCTGGAGTTGCTCGTGTGCCCGGTGACCAAGACGACCCTGCACTATGATGCAGAGGGGCAGGAACTGGTGTCACGAGCGGCCAAACTGGCCTATCCGATCCGCAATGGCATTCCGATCATGCTGCCGGAAGAAGCGCGGGCGCTGGACGAATAAAAAAAGCCGGGCTCAGCCCGGCTTAATTGTTTTTTGGAACGGTGATTAAAACACATTCGGATAAATGTACCGGATGATCACGTTCTGCAGGAAGAAGATCCCCAACAGCAGAACGATGGGCGACAGATCAATTCCGCCGAGATTGGGCATGACCCGCCGGATCGGTCTCAATGCCGGTTCGGTCAGATTGTAAAGCGTCTGGCCGATGGTGGAGATAATCTGATTGCTGGAATTGATGATATTAAACGCATAGAGCCAGGAAAAAATGGCGCTTGCGATAATCACATAGACATAGAGGTTGAGCACCAACAAGACGACGTCAAGAACTGCGCGCATGAAGCACCATCCATTTGATAGAAACTGATTATCATCTCATGTAGCGGTCCTGCACGCCCCCTGCAAGGCGGCAGGCCTGCTCTCAGCTATTTTATCGCAAGCGGAGTTGCAAAGTTTGCGGTGCGGAAATACAACAACCCGAAGAATTGTTGGCCGGAATTTGGTTTGTCACATCGAGATTAA
>NZ_GL476312.1 GCF_000148725.1 Roseibium sp. TrichSKD4
GCGCTCTCAAGGTCTGATACGCCTTTTTTGTTGTATGTGAATTCCAGTGTCTTGGCGTCAAACTTGACCTTGCCGAAAGCTAGAGCCCAGACACGGATTGCGCCGCGATAGTTCGTTGGTGTCGATGCATAAAGCGCGTTGAGGTGTGAGGTACAGGAATGATCATCGACATGCTGTAAGGCGGAATAGGCGAGCTGGTGTGTGTGTTGCGAGAAACTGGCAACCTTTTTGCCGTAGCCAGCGATTGCGTTTTTCAGTGCTGCGCCCTTGAGGATTTTAAAAGACATGGTGTGACTCCCATTGGTTAAGGTTCAAGACTGACCACATGGTCACGGAATGGCACCGTGTACGGGTGCCATGCTGAAACAATGCGTGTGATTTGGAATGCAGAACGCGACCGGCAACCAATCCGAAAACCGGCTTTCCAATCGCGTCTATGAATTCCAAATGTTTGATTTTTTAAACCGCAAAGGCTGTAGCGCCACTAGGTTGCTGCCCTTCACAAGTCAGCGCGTTTCCGCTTGCCTCTTGTGTTGCCGGTTATCTTTCCGCCACCTTGCCGAACCCCTGAGACGCAAGCCCCGATTAAATCGGTATTGCCTCAAGTCGGTTTGGTCGGAACCTTTGCCGATGCACGTGTTTTAATGTCCGCACCGTGCCGCGCGTCCTTCCCCTAACCCCAGCTTGTCAGACTGGGTAAAGCGTTGCTTTGGGTCGCCCTATAAAGACTATCCCCCGTTTGATCCGCTGGCCGGTCAATCTTGCCACCGATCCGCTTAAGCGAATCAATTGGGCAAAACCTCGCAAGCCTTGGAACGAAAGAAAGTCCCTTTCATCAAAGAACGCGCCTTTTTGAGAGCGCCCCGCGGGGTCGTTGTGTTTCCCTTTGGTGATTTGGATTAAAATCTAAAAAATAAGAATTAGCAAGGCTAAAAAGCTAAATAAATAGATTTAATGTGCGATAAATCTATTAAAATATTGAAATTGAACAATAAAAAAATATGCAAAATATCCAAAAGGGGTTGATTTTTGCTGGGGTATAGAGTCACCCATAGGGGCAATGGTGGAGTGCGCGCGTTGACTGGTGGCGCTGTAAAAGACCACTGGCAAGCATGCCGCATATGCCCTCTGTTCCCCCATATCCCCCTATAGACCGTTCCTAGCGTTCCTGAGAGCCTTTGAAGGCAGGTAGAGCGTAAGGGGGCTTATGTGCCTGCTATGTGGCTTGCACCGTAGAGGGGACTGCTTGCCAGGCACCAGAGGCACCGCTTCCAACTGGTCCCCTTGGAAAGACCACTAGACCGCGCCCTACCGTACCGCGTCATCATCTAGCCATTACCCACACACCCAAGGCGCGAAGCGCCACCCCTCACAATGGGCGCGGCAATCAAACGCCTATAGAGCGACCATGAGCGGGAGCAATGCCGGAACATGGCAAAGCGGCAACCAGAATGCGGGTTAGAGCCGGGTTAGGTCGTGCGCATAAGGGGAAAAGGCCAGCAATCGCAAGGCGCTAGGGCGGGGTGGCTATAGGTTCTTTCTGGAGGGGGCCTCACCGCGGGAGGGCCGCAGCGCAGTATTTCAGCGTTTTTTGACCACCGAAAACAGTGCTTCCGATTCCCAATGGCACAAAGCTGGAGAGAAGTTCGTGAGAATTGAAGTCCGTAAGGATCTCAAACACTTGATGACGTTTCAGCAACGAGCACGTTTTCTACTTGATGGGAAATGGCGTGGAGAAGCTCAACGCGGGGTGGTCGATGCAGGCCGACGCACAAAGACGCAGGTGCAGAAAGCCGTCGCAAAACAGATGAATGTCGCTGCCGGATCCTACCAAGGGTATGTTGTTGCGAACACATTCGGTTTTTCAAAACCGCAAGACCTGTCTTTCCAGATCTCGGCGCGGAAAAAGGGCGGCAAGATTGAGAACTATAAAGGTCTCAAGGTCTTATCGACGCAAGGACGGACGGCAAAGCGGTACAACAAAGGTCGCAGTCTCTTCGAAAAGGGATTTGTAAAATCCAGTGTTTGGAACTCGCCGCGCACGTTCAAGCGTTCTTTTTCCAGAGACGGTGCCTTCTATGCTCTCATTCCGGGCGGTAAAGCGTCGGGTAAGTTACCAAAGGAGTTTTGGACGCCTGGCTCAGCAAACCAACCTCGTGACAGCCAAGGTCGGTTTAAATCTACAGGTAAAGAAGGGTACAGCATCCGACGTTTGTACGGCCCTTCGCTTTCCAAAGAACTTGATAAAGACCTGTCATTGAAAACGTTTTTGGATGTTGCTCCGGTACAGCTGGATATTCACGTCACCAAACGAGTTGAAAAAATCCTGAAGTTTTAGCCGTTTATGGGATCTCGTCGGGGCACCCAATGCTGGCGAGCGTGAGCGTCGGGAACTGAAGTGTAGTTCTTCTTCGGTGAAACGGGGATGCTGGCCCGAGGCGTTACTGTGCACGGCCAATCCACCGATCTCACGCAAATACAAATAAGCAACTAAAGAGTGTGCCGGGCAAGTGAAGTGCCCGAAAACACGGGCATACAGCAACCTGAGGGCGAAAATGGCACGTAAGGCGCCGTTCCCTGAAACCGTCGGCAGTGCCGAGATGGCAAAGCTTCTGGGAGTAACCACGCGCCGTCTTACCCAGCTCGTCAAAGAAGGCGTGTTGGTCAAAGAGGGACGCGGTTCATTTTCTGTCTGTGAGTGCATCCAGGCATTTACGGATTTCAAGGTCCGAACATCGGTAGAGCAGGCAGCGCCGAGCGCTGCAGAGAAAGTCCACCAACGCATAGAACAAATACTAGCCCGTAAATTGGCCAGAGATGATCGGGAGCTGATCAGTCTGGAAGAGGCAATCGATGCCTTTGAGGATATCAGCGGTCAGTTTTTGGTCTGCTTGTCTGGTCTGCCTTCTCGCCTTGGTCGGAACGACCTTCAGGAACGGAGACGAATAGAGAAGATCCTCGATGTCGAGCGAGAACGGCTTTCTGGCAGTTTCACCAAAAGGGCACTTGCTTTACGAGCGGGTGTCGCGGCTTTTGAAGCCGACGAAGAGGACGACGCCTGACCAGTGGGGAGCTGACAACCGGGTTTATCCGCCGTCCGCTGGACATCCGGGGCCACGTGACCCGTCACTGACGCCGTATACGATACCGTTCTCTCGGGCAGTGCATGAAGGGACGTACCCACGAAATGCCCTTGTGATGTTTGCACAAGGTGGCAAGTCGGAGGTCTTTCTGGACATCATCGGACACCGGATGGACACAGCTCCGGTTCCGATCCTTTACACCGGTCCAAGTCAGCAGTTTGTCCGGGAGCAGTGGGAACCAAGGGTGACGGCGCTTTTTGACGAAGCGCCAAAACTGAAGCGAAAACTTCCACGCGGCAAGCGCATGAGTAAGACGCGGAAGGTCATTTCAGGTGTGCCTCTGCGACTTGCTCATGGCGGTTCATCTACCGCGTTAAAGTCTGACCCGGCAGGTTTGTGTTTGACGGACGAAGTTGATGATCTCTTGTCCAACGTTAAGGGGCAGGGCAATCCGCTTCGGCTTATTGATCAGCGCGGTGAAACCTACCCGAACTTTGTCCATGCAATGGTGTCGACGCCAAGCACCGGACTTTCGGAAATTGAAGTTGATCCGGAAACGGGATTGGAATTCTGGGCGGTTCAGGACCCTGAGCAGATCAGTTCAACGATCTGGAAGACTTTCCAGAGCGGAACACGTCGACACTGGGCCTGGCCATGCCCTCAATGTGGTGAGTATTTCATTCCTCGGTTTAATCGGCTGAAGTGGGATAAACCCAAAGACGCATCCGGGCGAGAGTTACCGTCGACGCCGATCATGGCGAAGAAAACGGCATATCTGCTTTGCCCATGTGGCTGCCCAATTGGGCATGAACACAAAGACTGGATGAACGAGCGCGGCGTTTATGTGGCGCCGGGGCAAAAAATCACATCGGATGGAAAGGTTTCGGGCCAGCCACCTGATAGCATCACGGACAGCTATTGGGTGTCGGGTCTGGCTTCTCCTTTCTCCAGCTGGGGTGAAAGGGCAGCCCGCTATGTTGAAGCGGTTCGATCTGGTGATCCGGACGAGGTACAGGTCGTCCTAAACGCCCAATTTGGAGAACTCTACGCGGAAGGTGGAGGCGAAGTTCCAAGTTGGAAAGCGATTTCGAAGCTTGCTTCGGAGACGTATGTATCCGGTCAAGTCCCGTCGGGCGTCAAACTGATTATCGTCACGGTCGATGTTCAGAAAAACCGTCTTGTTTATGTAGTTCGGGGTTGGGGAGCCAAAGCAACGTCGTGGCTCATTGAAGCCGGTGAGATCCACGGTGAAACGGCAGAACTGGAAGTCTGGGATACGCTTGGTGAGTTCATTCAAGGTGACTGGGACGGGATCCCAGCCAAACTGGTTCTTGTCGACGCCGGTTTTCGTCCGGGCAAAAAGGACACAGTCCCGGTAAACCGGGTTTACGAGTTTTGCCGCAAGCACATTTCCTTGGCAAAACCGACCAAAGGTTCATCGCACCAAATGGTGCGCCCGATTGTCGTCTCCAAGATCGATGTGAATGCCAACGGTAAGCTCTTCAAGAGAGCTTTGGAACAACACCGCTTGGATACTGACCACTGGAAGAGGTGGGTACACGAGCGTGTTTCATGGAATTTGGAACAGGACGGTGCCTGGCATCTGCCAGAAGACATCACCGAAGACTATTGCCGACAGATCGTTTCTGAAGCTCGGGTGAAGAAGGCATCTGGCGAAGTTAAGTGGGTGCCGAGATCTAAAGAAAATCACTTCTTTGATTGCGAATCCATGCAAGCCGCCGCGGCATCGATGCTCAATGTTCTCAAGCTCAGAGAGAATAGTCCAACGCATCGCCGGAAACCATCCAAACCGATGGAAAGTCAAACCAAGTCAACAGGAAGCGGTTGGCTCGGAGAGGAAAGCATATGGTGACAGACGAATTCACACTCGAAGAAAAAAAAGGGCTGCTTGCTGAGTTGAAACGCGCCCGTTTTTCAGGGGCCTTGAGGGTCAAGTTCAATGATCGGGATGTGACATACAAGTCTGATGCTGAAATGGCTCGTGCAATTTCAGCACTCGAAGCGGACATTGTGCGCTCGTCTGGTGTCAGACGGTCTGGCGTCTTGCTCACCAGCTTCTCCGACGGTGCATGATGCAAAACAGCCTCGACAAGTTGATCGGGTATTTCGCACCTGGTCTAGCAGTCAAGCGTGCTGCTGATCGGGTAAGGCTACGTGCATATGAGGGTGCTTCTAAGGGGCGCCGTGCACAGCACTGGAATGCCGGCCGTTCCTCTGCCGACACCGAACTTGCGATTGCGGGCGTAGAACTCCGAGCACGATCACGAGATTTGGAGCGGAACAACAAACACGTTGCCAAGGCAGCTTCGGTTCATGCGGACAATATCGTGGGTGAGGGGATTATCCCTCGTGCCAACACTGACGACAAAGACCTCAATAAAAAGATTGATGACCTGTTTGATGACTGGGTTGAGAATTGCTCCCCAGATGGTCAGCAGACATTTTACAGCCTGCAGCACCAAGCGGCGCGGGGGATGGTTGTCGGCGGTGAAATGCTGGCCCGCAAGCGTATTCGTCGCAGCAGTGATGGCCTGAAGATACCGCTTCAAATCCAGCCGATTGAACCTGATCTGCTGGATGATGCGAAGGTTGCCGAAAACGCGGCACGCAATGTGGTCAACGGCATCGAGTTTGATCAAATCGGTCGCCGCACTGGGTATTGGATGTTTCAAGTTCATCCCGGCACACAGAAATTTTGGGGCAAGAACAATCTTCAAAGTCGCAAGGTGCCGGCTGACCAGATCGTTCATTTGTATGAAGCGCAGCGAGTTCAGGCGCGGGGAGCGCCTTGGACCGCGCCTATTCTCTTAGATGTGAAGGATTTGCAGGAATATCAGACTGCCGAAGTGTGGCGGAAGAAAATCGAAGCCTGTGTGGTTGGTGCGGTAATACCCAACTCTGATGATCTGGCGCCGACTGGGGACGATAATGTGCTCGGCGTTACAATGAAGGATGCTCGCGGGAATAACGTGACGCGGATGGAGCCGGGCATGTTTGTCATTGCGGAAGGGGGCAAGGAGGTCAACTTCAATAATCCGGCTGTCACGCTCTCTCAGGAATCCTATCACCGCTTGGCAACTAGAGATATCGCCGCAGGTCTTCGTGTGCCGCATGTCCTGATGACGGGCGACACCAGTCAGATGAATTTCTCCACCTTCCGTGCGGATATGGTGGCTTACAAGCGGTTCATCCGGGCCCAGCAACAGCACTACATGCTGCCGATGTACTGCAAGCCGATCTACGGTTGGTTTCTGGAAATGATCCAGCTGCTTGGCTTGATTGAGCCCCGACACATCCCTGTGATGTGGACCCTGCCAAGGTTTGAACAGGTCAATCCGATCGACGATATCCGCGCGGACCTTATGGCAGTGCGCGCTGGCTTTAAGACCTTGAAACAAGTCCAGACCGAATACGGCAACAACCACGATCAGTGGATTGCCCAGGTTGTGGAGATCAACGAAGCCTTGGACGACAAAGATATCGTTCTCGACACCGACCCTCGCCACACGACCCTTCAAGGGCAAATGCAACTCTCCGAAACGAACGATGGAGGCACTGGTGCCGATCAAGAATGAAACCATTCGGATCCGGAAAGAGCGCGGAGAAGTAGAGGTCCGAGCCGACACACTCAATGAGGAAGACAGAACGGTTGAGGTGATCTGGGCAACCGAAGCACCGGTCAAGCGGTATTCCTACTCGGAAGGCTACTACATGGAAGTGCTTTCCATGGAAACGTCTGCCATTCGGATGGAGCGCTTCGAAAACGGAATGTCGCTCCTGGACAGCCATTTTAATTGGTCGATGGATGATCGGATCGGAACCATTGTTCCGGGGTCCATTCGCTTTGAAGATGGCAAAGGTCACGCAACGGTCAAACTCTCCAGAAAGCAAATGGCCGAAGACCTCCTGCAAGATCTGCGGGACGGTCACCCGTTCCCTGTCAGCGTTGGTTACAAAATCCACCGATATGAAAAGTCGGAGGGTGAGGATGGTGAATTGCCCACACTGAAAGCCATCGACTGGGAGCCTATGGAATTGTCCGCTGTACCTATACCAGCGGATGCCGGTGCGCATTCTCGAAGTGAGGATCGCGAAACCTATGAGTGCGACGTGATCCGGCACGTGCAGGAAGAAGCCGCAGACGCGGCAATCGACAATGAGGATACCAACATGCCTAAGCCATTGGCCGCGTCACAGGAAGGTCAAGACGTCAATACCCCTGTGAATGACCCGATCAACGATGATGGAAGCCGTTCTGAACCGGCGAACACCCCGGCTCCCACCAATGTGCCGGATTCCGATCCTGTTGAGCAGGGTCGAAATGAGCCGGAGGTCCGCCCCGAAGACACCAACAACGGTGTTCACGGCGAACGTCAGCGATCTGCGGACATTTTGCAAATGGGTCAACGACACAATCTGCCAGCTGACATGGTCAACGAAGCAATTCGTTCCGGTGTTAGCGTGGGCAATTTCCGTCAGCAAACATTGAATTATCTGGCTGACATTGACGAGCAGACACCGACCTTCAGTATTGGCGCCCAGCCCCGTGGCGGGCAGGATGAAGTTGATACCCGTCGTGCCGCCATGCAGAACGCACTTCTTCATCGCGTGGCGCCCGGCCGCGAGGAGCTGACAGATGCAGCCCGCCAGTATCGCGGGTTGCGCATGATTGATATGGCCCGCGAATGCCTTGAAGCTGCAGGTGAAAAGGTACGGGGACTAACACCGGACGAGATCGCCAAACGTGCGTTCCATACCTCAACGGATTTCCCAATTCTGCTTGAGGGGACAATCAATCGGCAGCTACGCTCTGCATATGATGTCTATCCGCAGACGTTCCGGGGATGGGCGCGGCAGTCGAGTGCGACCGACTTCCGCGAAATGCACCGCATTCAGGTTGGCGAAGTCGGTAGTCTTCTCCCGCTCAATGAAGACGGTGAGTACGAATCCACGACCCTCGGTGAAGGCCGGGAGAAATACCGTATTGGAACCTTTGGCCGGAAGATCGGGATTACGCGCAAGGTTCTCGTGAATGATGACCTGTCCGTTTTTACGAACCTGCCATCACGCTTCGGCAATGCCATCGCCCGACTAGAATCAAACGTTGTTTACAACTTGCTGTTGGACAATCCGAAGATGTCTGACGGCGTTCCTATCTTCCATGGGGACCACAACAACCTATCGGCACTGGCTCTGACATTGGAGAACATCGCCAAGGCAAAGGTTGCGATGTTGAAACACAAAGGGGTCAACAGTGAAGAAGATACCCTTGATATTCAGCCGGATTTTATCCTGCTGCCGCCAGAGCTTGAGTTTGTCTATCACAAGCTGATGGGGATCATCCATCCAACAAAGACGGATGATGTCGCGCCTGACTATGTTCGCCGCCTCACACCGGTCATCGAACCGCGTTTGTCGAAGATTGGGGCAAATGCCTGGCATCTTGCTGCGTCTCCAAATCAGATCGATACGATCGAATATGCCTACCTTGAAGGCAACGAAGGTCCGTATGTGGAAACGAATTACGGCTTCGAGGTCGATGGTATGCAGGTCAAGGTTAGGCTCGACTTCGGTGCAGGCTGCATCGACTACCGCGGTCTTTATCGCAACAAGCCAGCCTAATCAGCCGGCTTTTTCATTTCCAATCTGACTTCTGAGGATCTGACGATGAAAAATTACGTCAAAGAGGGAACCCGCGTGACCTTTGCCGCGCCAACCGGCGGCGTGAAGGGGGGCGACGGGATTGCAATTGGTGACCTTGTCGGCATCGTTTCCTACGATGCTGATGAAGATGCATCCTGTGAAATGCACACTCAGGGTGTGTTTGTTATGCCCAAGGCTGCAGCTGATACCTGGGCTCAGGGCGTGAAGCTGTACTTCAAGGCGTCGGATAAGACTGTTACCACCACAGCATCCGGTAACAAATTCTGCGGTTATGCGGAACGCGCAGCTGGTGCTGATAATGTCGAAGCTCGTGTACTTTTGGCGCACTGAACCATGAAGTTTGATCGCCTGGACCGCATGATTTCGAATTCGATTGACCGTACCATAAATGATGGCCGGTTTCGCATTCAGTCAGTGGCCCAGGCGTCACCCAATGGCCGACGAAAGTTGGTGCCAGAAAGCGTAATAGAAGGGATTTGCGTTTTCGGGCGGCCGACGGTTGATTTCGGTATCGAGCTCGGTGTTCGCAAAAGCTACCGGGAGAGTAATGACTTCCGCTCAATCTCCGTCGGTCGTGACGCCACAGCCTCGATTGATGTGAAATACTTCCCTGATGGACTTCCCAAACAAGGCGACCGCTTCCAGCTCCTGGATAAGCCGGATGAGCCTGTATTCACAATTGGTGAAGTTCGACCGGACGGCAAATCCCGGTTTGTCATATCGCTTCACGAAACAGAGATAAGCCGATGATCCTAAACCGGATGATGACCCGGATAGCAACGGTGTGTGCTCTGACGAACCATCACCGTGATCCATATCCGACGATGGCAGGACCACACATTTTCGACAGCCGTGTCGAGCCGGTCCAATCCCTGTTCGAGGACGGGGAGAGCAAACCTTTCTGCATCATCTACACTGATTACGACAAGAATGCTGTGTTGAAGGGAAATAGGTCGAGAGACGCCGCAAATCGAAACGTGACAATCACGTTTGAGATCTATTGCGGGATAGTCTCACAAGAAGAGGAAGGCGAGTATAAGCTCGATGTTCCTGTGACGGACAGCGAGCTTGAGATCACGCTCGACATTTTCGAAGACCAGATTTTCCGAACATTGCATGGTGAAGGGGAAGCTGCTCAAGCTTTCAAGTCCTTGGTGCATGGCTATGAAAGTATGGTTAGTCGGCGCGGTGCCAATGACGAGGGCGGTAAAAAAATAGCTGCCCGCCAGATCACCATTGAAGCGAATTGCTTACGTGATCCGATTGCGGGTGCCGTACCTTCATATTTGGCCGATCTCTTCGATCGGATGGAGGATGATCGCGACTATGAAGTCGTGGCCAGTGCCTTACGGAACCTCTACGCCGATGCGGGTGGAAAGACTGCGGCAGAACTGACCAAGGAATTGCTCGGGTATCCAAAGCGAGTCGCAGATCTTCTTGGTACTCCAAGCGTTGCGTTGTTTCCGTCAACTGGAATCGTCTGGTTCAATGCGGACGGTAGCCCACTGAAATGAGCCTTCTCGACGCTGTTTTGTCGCGCATAAGTAAAAGGTTCGCCCGTCTTGAGGCACAAGTCGCCGAACTCGAGCGCCGGTTGAACAACCTTATACGTGAGGCTGTGGTAGACGAGGTGAATGATGACGGAACGGTTGTCGTTACTGCGGCCGGTCTGCAGTCGAAACCAGTGCCATCTATCACTAGGGCGGGGAACTTGCGAGATTGGGAGCCACACACTCCCAATGAGCGTGTCCTTTTGATTTCACCAACCGGTGAAGCTGGCAAGGGGCTGGTTCTGCCGGGTGGATATTCGGACCAATTTACCCAACCTCACAACAAAACAGATGAAGCGCGCAGATCGTTAGGCGACACGGTCATTACGATGACCGGCAGCGGCTACGTAATCGAAACTCAGTCCATGGTCATTAAATGCGACGATCTCACGATTGAAGCCAACGTGGACATCAAGGGTGATCGTGTCACCCACAATGGCAAGAACATTGGCGACACCCACAAACACGGTGGTGTTGTTCGTGGCCAAGACAAAACAGACCCTCCAATTTAAAATTTAGGAGCATGTGATGCCGAAGTTCACCGTTAAATCCGATACCTGGATCGAAAACCAGCTTCGGAAAAAGGGCGACTCTGTCGAAATGACAGAGAAGGCCGCCAAATATTACCTGCAGATGGGTCAGATTGTTCCGGCTGACAAAACCCAGGCGGAAAAGAAACCCGCAGAAACCGGAGCCAAGAAAACGCCAAAAGGCGGGAAGACTGCAACGTGAGCAGTGTCGGCATTGATGCCAACACTGGTCGGGTATTGATCGGTTGGCCTCATATTGTCCAGAGCATCGGGAAGGTATTGATGACCGAGACCGGCTCAAGAGTTGAGCGTCGCGATTACGGCTCTGGTGTTCCTGCATTGATCGACACCCCAATGACACGGGAAAACGTTGTCGATTTCATCATGGCAGTTGCAGAGGCTCTTGAGCCTCGCGTCGTCAATGGCATGTGGTACGGCGAACCTCGTGTGCAACTCTTGAATGTCCGACCACACGGCACCGCAGATGGTGAGCTACTTCTCTTCCTCGACTTGATTGAAATTCCAAACGGGCACTTGGGTGATTTCACTCCCGCTAATCGGCGTGAGCAAGTGTTCGTCGTCGATGGTTATCCAGGTACCAATTCGAGTCTGACGCAATGACCGAACTAAGCTCACTGCCCAAGCCCCAGATTATCGAAGAACTTGATATCAGGGCAAAAGAAGAGGAATTGCTGAAGCGTCTACGGGGGTTATACGCCGCCCGGGGTATTGAAATCACGACGCTCGCGCTGGAAAGTGAATCAGCAACCGCGCTCACAGAGCTTATCGCCTCTGTCGACAATAATATCCGAACCCGGATAAACGATGCTGCGCGCTCGAATTTGCTGGCTTTTGCTAAAGGTTCAGATCTTGACCACCTTGTAGCATGGCTTGGCATTACAAGGTTGGAAGGTGAGGGCGATGAACGCCTAAAACGGCGCTATCAATTGGCCGTTTTAGGAAGGTCTGCGGGCGGGCCACCGGAAAGATATATAGCCATTGCACTCGGTGCCAGCCTTGAGGTTCGTGACGTAAAAGTCTGGGCTTACGATCACGAACCAGTTGTGAATGTAGCGGTCCTGTCAGCAATCGGAAATGGCGATGCTTCTCCGCAGCTGTTGGAGAAGGTGCGCAGCGCGCTGGAACTGGATTCCATTAAAGTCACAAATGACCGCTTCAATGTGATTTCGGCAGTCCGTCGAACCGAAAATCTATTGGTTCAAGTGAGGTTGGCTCCGGATGCATCCTTGAGCGTTCTGGACGAGGTCAAAGCGGAGATCCCTGCTAAATGGGCAGAGCAAGATTTGTTGGGTTTGGACCTGGATCCGTCTTGGGTAACTGCGACAGCGCGCATTGCCGGCGTAACGGGTGTGAAACTGCCGAACTTGCAAGATGCAGTCCCGGCGGATGAATTCGAAGCCATTGGCATAGGTACTGTAGAAGTCGAATTCATAGGGCGCGGTCGCTAATGCCTGTGTTACTTCCTCAGTCTGGCACCACTCCGTTTGAAGCGGATATAGAAACGCTCATTCTTGAAACTGAAGAGTACGAACTGGCCATTAACGCCATTCCCGGTTGGAAGCTGACCTCCCGCTCGGCCTCGCTGATTCCGTTTCTGATCGACGAATATGGCCTTGGGGCGTTGGTCCCCTATATTCCGGATCGTTTCTTCCTCATCGATGCCGGTCGCCAATGGGCGCGCATTCGTGGAACGCATAAGGCGATTGAAGACGGCCTTGGCTTTATTGGCTATGCGGCCGGGATTGAGGAACCGCCTGAGCGCCGGTCGACATGGTGGAAGGTTCAGCTCCATCTGGACCGCTTGCGCGATAGCGAAAACGATCTTGAGCGCATTGACGGGATTGTCGGCCTTTCGCTTCCAACCCGCTCCAAGCTCCGGCGCGTTTATCACGGCTACAACATCCCGGCTGCTGAAACTGGTTACACGCGGCTCGGCTCGTGCAGGTTGGCAGGCGACAGCGGGGTTCGAGTTCGGGGTCTGAGACCCAAGTGGAGCTTTGGCCGCAAACATGACTTTGCGCTGGACCTGACCCAAGCCGATTACGAGGCGCTCGGGATCTGGATACCGGAAGTACCAAGCGAGCTGTGGGCGGATATGGATTTTATCTGGTCGGGTGCAGATTTTCGCCATGCGGATGAGGCAGAAATCTCCCGCCGTCATTCTCTCGGGTCATCATTTGAACGCTCGTCTGTCTGGCTGAAGTTCACGGATAGCAATAGTGCGGTGATCGGCTATCGCAATGCAAAATGCCGCGCGGTTTCTCCGGCACTTGAGGGCTTGAACGTCTCGGGCAACATCTATGGCCGTAATCGAGCCAATCCAAGCCATGTGATTGCCTTTGGCCGCACGGACTTTGGCGAAGGGTATGGGGCGACAGCTGCCCATGTATCGCTCCTGTTTGATCCAGAGCTCACAGACGTAACCAAACCTGGGCTTCTTTGGCTTGAGCCAGACGGTTTGAGCGGTGGTGTCGAGATTGCCCGCCAGCCGCTTGACCTTGAGTTTGGGACAACCGTTCGCGACCACATCCAGATTTTGATGAGGCTTTAAATGGACTTTGATCATCCAGAACTTGAGAATGTTCGTGATCGCAGCCCGTCTGCTCCGGCAGGTCGCACCCGTGTTGAGTTTGTCGAAGGCCGCCCTCTGGAAGGCGCTGATCTGAACGAGGCTCAAGGGTTGATGGAGCGGCAGGTGACTGCCGTTGGCAATATGGTGGCCGGGAATGGAAACCGGACAGAAGGCGCTGGCATTCAGGTAGAGCTGATCAGCAATCCTGCAAACTCGGGTGTCCCGGCAACCCGTGCCAATCTCATTTTGCAGGCGGGCAAGATCTATATCGACGGCAAGGAACTTGATGTTGAAGCTGCGCAGTTCCTCAATGTCGCCATTACTGGTCAAGTGTCGGTGGGCGTGCGCAAAACCGTTGCCTATGTGACGTTTGAGCAGGACGAAACGCTCAGGGGAATTGCCGAGGGCGAAGACAGCTTTGATGAGCCGGGGCATGCAAGGCGGGAAGAAAGCCTTGTCTGGGCGTTGCCCGATGATGGCAGAGAAGGCGAGTTCAGCCGGGTTTACCAGCTGATTGACGGTGTTGTCATCGACCAGACCCCGCCGCCTGTTCTGGATGGCATTTTAGCCACTGCGCAAATGTATGACAGCGCCAATGGGTCTTACATTGTTGAAGGATGCGGGGTTCGCGCCCTTGGGGAGGATGGAGAGGGCAATCAGATCCTTTCCATTGATGCCGGCATTGCGCATATCAACGGCAATCGCCGGACACGCGAAGAAGCCTTTACGCTCTTTGTGAAAGAAAACCCGGATCTGGAAAGCGTTCCTGCAGAAACCCATGCGTTTGACGATACGCAGGGTACCGGGTCTTCCACGATTGAGATCAATCGCCCGCCTGTTGCAAGTGTGACCACGGCTGTTGTGACCAAACAAATCACAGAGCAGCGGAGACGGGGCAGTGTTCCAAACGGCCTTGATGAGCTTGGGTATGGGTCTGTGCGCCGGATCGTGTCTGTTGTGCAGCAGGAAGTGACTTATGTGGAAGGCACCGACTTTGAGCGCAGTGATGATAATATTCGCTGGCTGGTCGACGGCAGTCAGCCCCAAGCAGATGAGACCTACAGCGTCACCTATCTCTATTACGACGCTGCCGACAGTATCGACTTTGATGATCGCACTGTCACGGTTACAGGCGGCGTTCATGATGAAGATGTCCTGCTGTCCTACAGTTCCAAAATCCCGCGCCGGGATACGCTGGTTCTGACTGTTTCTGGTGAGCCGCGTATCATTGAAGGGGTTTCCACACGCCGGGCAGCAATGGCCCCCAAAGCCCCGCCTGCCACATTGCCGCTGGCGGAAATCCATAATGACTGGTTTGACGCGCCTTTGATCGTAGGTAGCGGCCTTCACAAGCCGACCGTCTGGGAGGACTGGCAATACAAGCACCTGTTGCTCAAACTGGCAGACCAGTTCAACCGGATGAGCATGGAAAGCTCGGTTCCCGACAGCGTGTCGGCGGACGGGATCTTTACCGACCGCTTCGTCAATGACGATTTGCGTGATGGCGGTGTGGTGCAGGCAGCTGCAACGAACCGGGGTGTGTTGCAGCTTCCAGTCAATGAGGTGATGAACATCGCCTTTGGTGAGACGCAAATGCTTGCCTTTGAAGAAAAGGTCACGATTGAGCAGCCGCTTTCGACCGGTGAGAGCAAGATCAATCCCTATCAGAACTTCAACCCGATCGCGGGGGACTTGTTCCTGAACCCGCGATCGGATCACTGGGTGGAAACCCGAGAGGTCTGGACGTCTGAGGTCAGCCGCTTCTTTACGGCGGCTCCCGGTCAGCCGCCTGGCACCCGCGTCATCAATGAGGAAGTGTCTCAGCGAACGCAAACGGCAACAGCCATTCGCCAGCTGGACGTTGCCTTCACGTTGTCCGGTTTTGGGGCAAATGAACAGCTGAAACGGCTTTTGTTCGCCGGGCGTGATGTGACGCCAGTACCCGCTCTGGTGGCTGATGAAAACGGTGAAATCACTGGCACGTTCCGTATTCCGGCAAATGTGCCTCCGGGAAGTCATGCAGTTGATGCTGAAGGGGCGGCTGGTTCCTTTGCCGGTAGCACCTATGCCGCATCCCTGACGATCACCACAGAGACAATGCGCCGGGTGAACCTTGTCACGGTCAGCGCCCCGCCGCCTGTCATCGTCCAGAACATCACCAATGTGACCAATGTGACACAGGTAAACGTGCGCGGTGGTCGCAGAAACGGGGGCGACCAGAACGAGTCCTGGCAGCGAAACGGCGATCCGATTGCCTGGGTATTTCCGCCTGTCGAGGATGGCTACAATCTGGGTCTGGATTTCTGGATCACAAAGGTGGGTGATCCGAACAATCCAATCATCCTGCAACTGGCTGGAACCTTGAACGGCTATCCGACCAACGAGATCCTCGCTGATCTGCTTATTCCAATGCACGGGGTTCAACCCGGTGATGTCATAAAGGCGCGTTGGCGAGCGCCTGTTCTGGTCAGCGCAAGCGCCCGCTATTCTTATGTCTGGATGACCAATGACGGCGAGCATTCAATTGCAATTGCCAAGCAGGGTGATGTTGATCCGGTGAGCCAGCAACGGGTTGGTGGAACGCCTTATCCGGAAGGGTCGTTCTTTTCCGGGGCAAACCGTGCCACCTGGGATTATCACGCGAACGTGTCGCCCAAGGTGAAGGTCATCTCTGCCAGCTTTACGCAAACTTCAAAGCGTGTGGAGCTTTGGCGCGGGGCACTTCAGGCCATATCTGATCTTGTGGTGCAGGGCCCGGATCTGGCTCCCCTTGGAACGACCGTGCGTCTTGAACTGGAACGGGCGGACGGGTCCATTCTCATCCTGCAGCCGGGACAGCCGGTTGAGTTTGACGAATATGTCTCTGAAGAAGTGGCGCTGTTTGCCACTCTCAGCGGCTCGGCTACCCAGAGCCCGGTTGTCTTTGGTGGCAAACAGCTCATTGGTGGTCGTCTTCAGGAGAATGCGGAATATGTCAGCCGGGTGTTTCCAATGCCGGGTGAGGTTTATGTGAGCGGCCTGATCAAGCGGTTCACGCCTGCAGGGTCATCAATTGCCATGTCGGTAGACAAGGCGGACGGCCTGTTTGAGCCAATGCCTGCCGTCTCAACCCGGCCACTTGGTCAAAACTGGATCGAGGCAACCCATCAAAGAGAAGAACACAATGCCCCTCATGGTGGCCGGATCCGGATCACCCTTCAGGGTACACCCGCCGCTCGGCCATCTGTTGCCGAACTCCGCGCCTATCCGCTTTGAGGTGAATGATGGTCACTGATGCAAGAACAGCCAAAAGCAATCTGCCAAAGCCGCATTCGGACAACAAGGTCAACGAGGAATTCCCTCGACTTGCGCAAGCGCTGGAACTGATCGGGTCCGGACTGGATGACCTGACAACAGCGCTTGGTCAAAAGCCGGATGCAGGTCATGGCCATGCGATTGACGATATTGAGGGACTTGCTGGACAGCTGCAGAGCCTCATTGATGGACTGGATGACCATACGCATGCGTTCTCTGATCTGGTTGATGTAAACACGCAAGGGGCGAATGAAGGGCAAATCCTGCAATATCAGGCTGGAACTATTCAGGCCGTCGCGGCTCTGGCCGAGTTCTTTGCGCACAAGCCAATTCCCGGACTGACCTCCAACAATGTGCAGACCGCTCTTGCGCAATTGGCGTCTCAATTGGAGCAGCTGCGCGGAGGCAATGCGCCGGAGTTGCTGGATACCATTCAGGAGCTCGCCAATGCGCTTGGGGATGATCCGAACTTTGCAACAACCGTGATGGAGCATCAGGCTGAACGGGCCGTGAAAACCCGCATAGCCCCGGAGGGTGGCAAGCCGCAATATTTTGACCCAACGCGGGGCGACGGCGGCGGGTGGGTGGATATCGGGTCTGGCGACGGGGTGCCGGTCGGCGGGATACTGGGGGACGCTTCTGGTCAGGGCCTTGGCCCCGGCTGGCTCAAGCTTGGCAATGGGGCGACCTTTGATGTCACGATCTACAAAAAACTTGCGCTGAAATACCCCGATGGCGTCCTGCCTGATCCGGATGATCGGGTCTTGCGTGGGGCTGGTCCTCTGGCCGGTGTTGCCGGGACGGTGCTTGAAGATGCGATGCAGCGGATCACAGGCAGGAGTGGTCCCTTCGCATTCCCGGCAGGTCGAAGCGCCGTTATTGAGGGCGCTATGGGCCTCGAAGACAACGTGGTCAATGGCGAGGGCGGCCCCAACAACCGTAACAACTTCATCGCAACCTTCGACAGCGGGCAATCTCCCGGCGCTCGGGTCTCAGACGCTGAAACTCGCGTAAAGTCGCTTACGGTCGATTGGTATATCAAGGCAGCCGATACGGTTGATGGCCCTGAGATCGTCCAAGCGCTTGCCTATGTTGCATCGCTCAATGCTGTTGTTTCCAAAGCGGATGCACTGGAAACAAAGGTCAACAAGCTGGAGCTGGCCGCGCCGTCTGTCCTGACAAAGCTGCGAAGTGCAAACAGTCTTCACATCGACCTTGAGCCATACATAGACGCTGAGGGTTTTGCTGCCCTTGAGGTTGATGTGCCTTGGATGCGCCCGTCCCAACACGCATACACCGCTGCGCGGGCATCTACCGATGGTGGTGCGACATTAATCACATCAAATTCCTACGCGCGCGCTGGATATTTCAACGATGTGGGTGCTGCCACTGTGCCTGCTTGGCGCTCGACATCCGCCAGTGAAATGCAGCTAAGTGGTACAGTTGACAACCTACCTGCCCGCGCAGGCGCAATGCGTATGCGCATGGTCCGCAACGCTGAAGCGTTTCGAATGGATACACTGACGATGTACGTCAATAATGCTAACAACGAGGTCTGCATTCGCGGGTTCAACCGGATACAAGCCAGTGGTGTTAACTTTATTAGCATCTACCCAAGTGTGGGACAGTTTTCAGAGTTTGATTACATAATCCGCAATTTGAGGGCCAACTCATGACCCGGTGTTATCAACATTCGGACGGGCGACGGCTCATTGTGTCCAGCTATCGCGATGGCGCGCCGCCTCAAATCCAAAAGGCGAACGGTGAATGGATCGACTTTGACACGACCGACCCGGCCAGCCCTTACCATGGCTTTGAATACCTGCCCGATGGCTTTCCGCCTGAGCCTGGTCCTTCGCTGGATGAAGTCAAATCCGAAGCTGTGAAGGCGGTCAAACAGCGCCATGCGGAAACACTGAACGCTCTGACGGGTGGCGAGACCATCGAAGAGCGTGATACTTGGGCACCAAAGGCAAAGGCCGCTGAACGGTATCTATCCGTGTCCCCAGAAGCCATCGAGCGAAACGACGAAGGCGCGGCCAAAGATGCCGAATTCCTGATGATCGAGACCGAAGCGCTCTTTGGTGAGGATGACCCGACCCTGTTCGCTGAGACGATCAAGGAAAAGGCGGAAGAATACGCTCGCCTGATCGGCTTGGCGGGTGGCATTAAACGCAAGGCACTGAAAGCAATTCATGCGGCAGAAACTGCGGAAGATGTTGCCGCTATCCTTGAAGCGTCCGAGGCGGAAGCGGTGGCGGCTCTAACGAAGTGGCTCTCGGCAGCTTAGATTATGCCGCGCAACTCCTACAATGTCTTACGCCGGGAGATCCGCTCCGGTGACCTGATTGCCTTTCGGGGCAATAGCAGGGTCTCTCAGCTCATTCGTCATGTCACGGGCGGGCGGCATACGCATGTCGGCGTGGCCTTTTGGATGCGAGGCCGGCTGTTTCTCCTGGAGGCACGAGAAGGGTTGGGCGTCCAGCTCAGGGCCTGTTCCAATGTCCTGCCGTTCGACTGGATCAAAACCGATATCAGCTGGACCATTGATGCTGAAACCTTCGCCTTCCGCGAACTTGGAAAACCCTATTCCTATCTCGACGCGGTGCGCGCTGGTCTTGGGTCTCGGCTCAAGGGCGGGGGCTATATCTGCTCTGAATATGCCGCTGAAATCCAGCTGAGATGCGGCGGCGCTGACCCGCTGACAATTCCCAAGGCCGCACCAGCGGACCTTGTCGACTACTGGCTGAATGCCGGCGCTCTACTGCAAGTCGTCCGACGGTAGTTCGAATTTCAAATCTTCTCCCTAATACCCGCCTCGAGCGGGTTTTTTTATGGCCCGAGCAAGGGCCTGCAATCCTGCGAGGCAACTCATGACTGACATCTATCTCCATGGTATCGAAACCATCGAAACCAATGTCGGGCCGCGCTCTGTGGTCAAGATCGACACTGGCATTATCGGTTTGATTGGCACATCACCCGACGCCGATGCGGGTCTCTGGCCGTACAATACCCCGATTGCAGTGCATGGACACAATGACTTCCCAACCGGTCTTGGTGCTGAGGGAACCTTGCGTGATGCGCTGATCGGGATCTTCAAGCAAGCCACTCGCGCATCGCAAACAATTGTCGTTGTGCGCGTTGAGGAGGGTGGCACGGTTGCGGAGACGATGACCAAGATCATCGGCGATCCCGGCGCGAAGACCGGCATGTATGCATTTCTCCGTTCTTTCGACATGCTTGAACTGAAGCCAAAACTGCTTGTCGCTCCTGGATACACAAGCCAGATCCCTGCGGGCGGCATTTCGGAAATTCAAATCAATGCTCTGGGCTCTGGTTACACGTCTGCTCCGACGGTTACGATCAACGGCGATGGAAGCGGGGCGACAGCTACGGCGACAATTGCGGACGGCAAACTTCAGGACATCACTGTCACAAATGGAGGTTCTAACTACAGCGAAGCGACAGTCGAAATCTCTGGTGGAGGTGGCACTGACGGTACAGCAAATGCTGTCCTTGAAAAATTGAACAATCCGGTTACTGCCGGCCTCTTGACGATTGCGAACCGGTTGCGTGCAGGAGTAATCGTCGACGGTCCGAACACGACAAATGAAGCGGCCGTCGCATATCGAATGGGCTTCGACACTAACCGTCCAATGCTGATTGTCGATCCGTTCCCAAAAGTATTCGATGATGGTGAAGCGGTTATCCGTCCAGCTTCACCGATGATTGCTGGCTTGCAAGCCCGGATCGATTACGACGAAGGATTCTGGGTCTCACCCTCCAACCACGTGATCGAAGGCGTTATCGGAACCGCGCGCTCCGTCGGGCATAGCATTTCTGATCCAAGCGCTGAATCCCAGTACCTCAACAAGAACGAAGTTGCGACAATTGTGCGCTCGCCCTCCGGTGGCTTCAAACTCTGGGGTAGCCGGAATCCCTCCAGCGATAGCCTCAACGCATTTTGGTCAGTGCGCCGTGCCCATGACGCGGTGATCGAGAGCATCGAAATCGCTCACGAACCCTTCATCGACAAGCCGTTCTCTCTGCAGACCCTCCTTGATATCGCAGAAACAACAAATTCTGCCTTGCGTCGTTGGCAAGCCTTGGGCGCGATTTTGGGTGGTCGTGTTTGGCTGGATCCAACAAAAAACACAAAAGAGACCTGGCAACAGGGACAACTCTACGTCTCCTACGACGCAGAAGCCCCGTCACCGATTGAACAGATCACATTCATGTTCAACCGGAACACTGGCTACTACGAGCGTGTTTTTGACAACGTCGCCCGCGAAATCCAGCGCATCTCTGCAGCCGCTATCTGATTTTCACTGAAATAGAAGGAATGCTCCCATGCGTCATATCCTGCAGGGGTTCACGATGTTTATCGATGGTGACGACTACGGCATTGATACGGAAGAAATCGAGCTTCCAATTCCGACCCCCACTGAACAGACCTATCGCGGTGGCGGTATGGACCTGGAAGTAAACATGCCTATGGCCGCGCTCGAAGCTTTGGAAGCCACGGTCAAGATGTCAGGACATAGTCCGGACGTCATGAAAATGCTTGGTCGTGGGCCGGGTAAAAAGAAGCGGATTACGTTCCGCGGCGCCGTTCTTGAAGAAAGAGACGGTGAGACAGTTCCTCATGTGTGCGTGATTGAGGGCGTTCCGATGGCCGGGAGCCGGGATCGCTGGCAGCGTGGTGAAAAGTCGGGTCTTGAGTTCAAGATCTCTGGCATCACGTATTTCCGCTACGACGTCAAAGACGCTCCCGTTCACGAAATCCAGCACTATCCACCCAAACGCATCATTGATGGCGTTGATGAATTGGCCGGCATCAATGCCGCTCTCGGATACTGAACTCAAGCGGAGTAACGCATAATGACCAAGAGAGTAGTTCGAGCTGCAACTCCGCAGGAGATTGCAAAGGCAGAAGAGAAACAAGCCGATGTTGCGGCCAAGCCTGCAGCACGGTTTGTTTCGAAGAAAGAGCGCAGCCGTACTGTCGTTCTGGAGTATCCGGTCGAATACGATGGGACAGTCTATGAGGAGCTTAAACCTGGGCGGCTCAGCGGGGCAGAAGTCTCTGAGTTTGCCGAGATTCTGAGGGGCATCCCTGACGGAGAGAGCTACCAGGTTCAGATGGTGGCATTCTTTTGCCGTGTGCCAGAGGATGTCATTGCAGCGCTGGATAGCGACGACTTCCTGGAGGTTAGCGATGCTGCTTCGGATTTTTTGCCCCGAAAACTCCAGATGGCGATCGAGCAGACATCAGAAACTGGGGCGAATACGCCAGCATCGTAGCGGCTGCCCTTCACTTTACCAGGGCTGATCTCCTCGAAATCTCATTCGATGAGCTGGTCACGCTCTGGCTTCCCAACGCACTTACCATACTTGAGGCAAGCCAATGTCCACTGCGCGTGAAGCGAAGCTGATCCTTCGTCTTGTCGACGGGGTAAGTGCGCCTGCACGGGCGGTGGTTGGTGCGTTGGGGCGGGTATCTGGGGGATTAAACGGTATCGGCCGGGCCAGTATGGTGGTCCCGAATGCACTCGGCCGATCCGGCCGGGCCATGCGCCGCGCTTCCACTGATGCCGCCATGCTATCGGCTCCGATTCTTGCTGGAGCGGGCGCTGCTGCCAAATCTGTCTATGAATACGAAAAGATGGGGAATGCGGCGGAAGCCGTGGGCACGCTAACGACAAAACAACGCGAAGATTTAGAGGCTTACGGAAAAGAGCTCAATAAGGACTTTCCGTTCGTAAACAAGGACATACTGGAGGCCTCCTTCGAGCTGCTTCGGTCTGGGCAGAAGTTCGACCAAATGATGGGCTCGTTGCGGTCCACTTTGAATACGTCTCTTGCCGGCGATATCGGTCTGGGCAAAACAGCCGACATCATGACCAACATCGCGCAGGCTATGCGCTTGCCGATGGAGACGAGCGAACAAGCTGCAAAGACAATGGAAGAAATTTCCGATGTCCTTGCCTACAGCGCGAATGAATCAAATACCAACATTGAAGAGATGGCGGTGAATTTCCGCTATGTGGCCCCGCTTGCTGCTGCAACCGGCATGTCATTGAAGGAAATGGCGGTTTCTTCGATGATGCTGGCGAACAACGGCATCAAGGGGTCTAACGCCGGAACAGGCCTAAGGTTTGCTTTGACGCGATTGTTGAAGCCCACGAAGCAAGCCTATGCTGCGATGTCTCATCTCGGTATCAAGGTTGATGACTTTGTCAAATCGGCTCGGAAAGTGTCTGCCAAGGAGCTGATCAACACTCTATCGCTCGATGGTATAAATGTTGAGCACTTAGAGAAGGACTTTGACCGCGTTCTGAATGATCCCAAGTTTGCCAAGTCGCCGCAAAAGCTCATTGCCCAACTGAGCGATCTGGTTTCGTCAGAAATGGGTGAGGGGATTGTCGACCGAAAGGTACTCAGCGATAGCCTTTCTCAATCTCTACTTGCTCTTGGGACACAAGTTGATTTGAAGGGGTTCCTAAATGCGGTCCGAGACCATCCGGACGCAGAAGCCTTGTTCCCTGTCATTTTTGGTGTTCGCCATTCGCCAAAAATGATGGCGCTCTTGGCCGGTGATATTGATGCCACTCTGGACGAACTGGAGAAGAAGTACAGCGGTGCTGCGGACCGCATGTCCCGAACCCGGATGAAGGGTGTTGTTGGCGATGTCGCAAAGCTAAACGCGGCATTTGATAATTTGATTATCACGATATCGAAAGCCGGTGTTCTGAAGAGGGCGGTTGAAGTCATCAAGGCAGGCACCGGCGCGCTGGGTAAATTACAAGAAGCCTCACCGACAGTACTTGAATTTGGCACCTATGCGGCTCTTGCTGCTGCAGCTATCGCGCCTCTCGGCTTTGTTATCGCCGGCTTAACATCCGTTCTTGGGCTTCTGATCAATCCTTTGGCATGGGCAGTCGGCGGCTTGATCGCTCTGACCGGATACCTTGCTGTTAAAAAGTGGGATGAAATCACGGCCGGGTTCGAGGGTTTCTGGGCAAGTCTCAAGCACCATATGGGGCCGGAAACCCGAGCCATCATTGAGAGCATCACAGGCACACTGTCTGACTTTTGGGCTGTTCTTTCGGCGGATTCCGTTGCCGGTGGTGAATGGGCTTGGAGAAAGCTGGGTGTTTGGTTCGGTAAGGAGACCGCTGCAGCTCTGGAAACGTTTGCGTCGGCAGCGCGCTGGGTAGCTGATGGGATCAAATATCTTGCGTCTTCTCTGGAAGGTATTCTTGGTCTGGATGAGGGCAAGATTGGATCGGTATTCAAGACACTTGGAGCTTGGGGAGCTCTTCTTGCTGTCGGTTCGATCGGGTTTATGCTCATTGTCCGGCCTTTGAAGGCATTGGGTAACGCGCTCCTTGTCCTGTCTATGATCAAACCCGCCTGGTCACTGCTCAAGTTCTTTGGCCGACTGACAAAGCTCGGTGCTAAGGCTTCCGGTATTAGTGCTCTAGCCAAGTCAACGGCACAGTTGGCCAAGGCAAGCAAAGGGCTACCGGGAACAACGACAGGAACGGTAGCAGCACCGAAAGCCGCTGCAGCTGCGGGAAAAACGGCAGGTGTCCCCAAGGGACTTGGCAAAAGCCTCGGAAAAGGGGCAATAGCGGGATTGATCTATTACCTCGGAACTGAGGCGATGACCGCTGGTTTCGAAAAGTTTGATCAATGGCTGGGCGTTGATCCTGAATTGAGAAAGAAGTCAATTCAGCATCATAGTCTGTCGGCACAGCTCGGGCGTTTGTATGATGATGTGACAACGAATTGGAATCCGGGAAAGTATTTCGGCAGCGGTGACACAAGCAAAAGCATTGATGGTGTTTTTGGAGAGTTAAACCGTCGGACCGCGCCATCAGCTGGCGGTGCAAACACTGCCAGCCCGTTTCCAGTTGACCCTTCTGCAGCGAAGGGTGAAACCAAGAAACTGGCTGATGATCTGGAAGCTCTTCTGTCGATCCATGCCAAGCCAACGTTGGACGAAAGCGGGCTGAACTCCTCACTTGGGAAAGCCCGGGAACTTCGTGACATTCTTGGGTCTTTAGGTGGATATGCGCCGTCTCCAATGTCAGCCTTGAAAAGTTCCGGGCCCGGGGGCGGGGCAGTGGCGCCATCTACATCATCCTCCCATCAAACAGCGAACACCAATCACTTCCATATTCAATCCAATGACCCCGATGCAGCGGCCAGACAGGTCGCAAGCGTTATGGACAAACACTTTGGCCGGTCGAGCCAGACCGCCTTTGACGGCCGTTCAGATCTGGGAGTGGCGTGATGCTGATTGGCTGGGGACCGCACCGGTTCATGATACCAACCTACTCGGTGGAAAAGATGACGCGATCCTCTGGCGGAAGGGTCGCTCATGCTGCTGTCATTGGAGCTGACCAACCAACGCACCTGCTTGGCCCGGATGTAGATACGCTGGAGCTGGATTCCACGTTCTTCCCACATCATTTCAATCGTGGTGGATTGGGGATGTTGGAGGAAGTCCGGCTTTCAATTCGCCAGCAAGTACCGCACATGCTTGTAATGCTGTCCGGCGCAGTTCTCGGGAGGTGGGTCGGCACCAGTCTTCAGGAAACGCGAACTCTGTTCGATGCCAATGGAATGCCGTCCAAAGTCGAAACACAGTTGCGACTGACCCGGTATGTTCCTGGACCTATCAGCACCGAACTCAGAACAGGGCTGTTCTGATGAAGCCGTATTATCTGATCAAGGTGAATGGTGAGAACGTAACCAAAAAGCTCAAGGACTTGGGTCTCACCCTCACGATAACGGATCAGCTAGATAGCCACGCAGATACAGCGCAGATCGACATCACTGATCCGAACATGATCCTGCAACGTCCGGAGACGGGGGCAGAAGTCTATATTGAAGCTGGGTGGGAAGAGCAGGGCGAGCCACGGAAATTTGGGAAGTTCCGCATTGATCAGCGTTCGGTGAATGGGTTTCCCGTCACGATTTCCATCTCAGCCCAGACCATCGACGCCAAATCTGCAGTCAAAGAACAGCGAACCAAGGCGTATCCCAATAAAGACTACCCGACATACGGGGATATCTTTCGCGAGATAGCTTCCCGTAATGGTTGGTCACCTGCGATTGCGGACCGTATCGACAACGAGCCGAACGACTACGAGGCTCAATCGGAAGAAAACGATATCGCCTTTGCCACCCGTCTCAAGGAAAAGCTGGATGCCGGTGTCAGCATCAAGGACGGGCATATGGTGATCAACGACAAGGCCTCTGGCGAGTCCGTTACGGGCAAGAAAATCCCTGCGATCAATGTGGCGTTGGGCGTGAACTTGATCAGTTTTTCAGCGTCGGAAGTCGACAAGCCAAAGTTCTCGAAAGTCGAGGCCTCCTGGTTTGATCGTAACAAGGTCGAGCACAAGTTCCAGTCTTCTGCTGCCAGTGAAGAAGGGCCGACGTTCCACATCCGTCACCCATTCCAAACAGAGGAAGAGGCGAGGCGGGCTGCCAGCTCAAAAGCACGTGAAATTACACGTTCAGAGGGGTCTGCGCGTTTCACAATCAACGGAGATCCGTTCGCGATGGCCGGCGCCGAGGTCGAGGTTTCCGGATTGGGATACGGTGTTGATGGAAAATGGCATGCGGTCCGCGTCGTTCATACCTTTTCCGGATCATCCGCTTACACCACTGAAATCGAGTGTGAAGCCCCGACTGGAGGCGCGAAGAAAGGCCTGGGCGAACAGCCGAAAGTGACAGGCAGTGCACCTACCGCACCCGTCCCTACACCAGAGCCAACCGGCCCAACCTTGGTAGGGAGTGGTCTTCTTGGTGACGGACCAGAGTGATCAGAATGACATCCAGATTCCATACCGGTCCAGACGGTAAAACCCGCTACATCACGTCGGACGGGGATACTGTCGACCACATCGCTTGGAAATTCTATGGCCGCCATCAAGGAACGACTGAATTGATCCTTGAGGCAAATCGGGGACTGGCAAACCGCGGGCTGGTGTTGCCGGCCGGAGTTGAGATCATTCTTCCCGAGGCACCGCCACCCAAGCCAAAACCACTCATCACTCTCTGGTCCTAACGTCGATCAGACACTCCCAAAGGCTCGCTATCGCGGGCCTTTTTCTTTTCAAACAGAGGGCGGTCAAGGACCGTATCGGTGAACCATGCTGACCACAGCTCAGTTAGAGCGTATTGAAGGCAAGCGTTTTACAAAAAAACAAGAGGCCAACGCGCGGTCGGTCCTGATGGCGCTTGATGTATATGGTGACCATGTGGGGTTAGAGGTGCCTCATCGCCTGGCACAATATCTCGCCCAAATCAGCCATGAGAGCGGCGGCTACCACCATGACCGAGAAATCTGGGGTCCGACACCTGCCCAGAAGCGTTACGATACTCGCACGGACCTTGGCAATACCCCTGAATGTGATGGGGATGGTTTAAAATATCGAGGACACACTGCCATACAGATCACAGGCAAGGCGAATACCCGGCAGTATCGCGATTGGTGCCGCGCAAAGATTGATCCAAATGCTCCTGACTTTGTTGCTGATCCCGAGTTGATGAACACTGATCCGTGGGAAGGCTTGGGGCCACTTTGGTATTGGGATACCCGGAAGCTCAATCGTTTTGCAGACCGGGGAGACATCAAAACGATCACCAAACGGATAAATGGCGGCTACAATGGCTTCAAAGATCGGAAGCGCCGATATGTCCGGACAGCACTTGTTTTGCTGGATTTTGATCCAACCAATATCAAAGGGTTTCAGGAGGCATCAGCACTGCTGGTCGATGGCATTGCGGGTCCAAAGACCCTTGCTGCCCTGCATCGAGCATTAGTCAAACTGACGGATTTCACGAAAGACCTCGGACGGGAGCCTATCAATCAGAAGCCTGCAACGAAGTCTCGTGGGATCGGTGGCTCCAGTATTGCTGGTGCTGGCGGCGCCGTGGTTTTGGTTGAGCCGGTACAAAAGTGCATCGCCGTCATCGAAGGACAGAAAGCAGCGCTCAGCAGCGGTGACATCACGACACTTGTTGTCGGTGGCATTGTCGTAGCCGGTGCATTGCTCGCCCTTTACGCCCGATTGGATGACGGCGGATACATCGACCGCTGGACGGGGAGGGGATGATGCTCAATCCCATGATGTGGAAACTACTCGCAGCGGCCGCGGTGGCCGCCTTTTTTTTGATTACTGGCGCATACGTCTATGGCCGTATCGATGCTGGCGCTCTGACTGAGGCCGCCGTCGAGCGTGCGCTGGGTGATGCAAAATCCAACACAGAGGACGCAATCAATGAACTGGCTGAAGAAGCTGACCGCGCTCGCTTGCGCCGTCGGGAGTGCCGTGCTCGTCGGGGGATGTCCTGGTCCTTCGCAAACAACGAGTGCGTCAAAGCCGAAACTCAATCTCAGCGCTAGGCAGATCATCGGGACTGATCTTGTCGGTGCAAAGGGAGCGACCGAGGCAGATCAAGAAAAAATCGACAGCACGGTTGCCGGCCTTTGCGGGACTGGCACCTGGACCACATCGGAATGCAGAAAGCACGAGGAACGATAATGGATATTGAACAACACCTCGGGGCCAAGGTGTCTGTCATGATTGCTGGATTGATCGGGTCGATTGTCAGCTTGACCTTTATGCGCGACCTCACAGCTGGTCGTGCCTTTCTCTATATCG
>NZ_GL476313.1:0-157500 GCF_000148725.1 Roseibium sp. TrichSKD4
GGGTGTCTGCACCAGTAAACGTTCACTCCACCAACTGGGTGTGGGCGAACAAAAAAATCATGGACGAACTCGGAATCGCTCAGCCTCAAAACTGGGATGAGTTTGTTGCTGCGCTTCAAAAGGTAAAAGACGCTGGCTATGTGGCGCTCGCACATGGCGGTCAGGCTTGGCAGGACGCAACCATCTTTGATGCTGTTGCCATGTCCACCGGTGGCCCTGAGTTCTATCAAAAAGCTTTTGTTGATCTGGACGAAGAAGCCCTCGGCTCTGATACCATGAAGGAAGCTTTTGACCGCATGGCAACACTTCGCAGCTTTGTGGACGACAACTTCTCCGGCCGTGACTGGAATTTGGCAACAGCCATGGTGATCAACGACGAAGCCGCTTTCCAGCTGATGGGCGATTGGGCGAAGGGCGAATTCCTCAACGCTGGCAAGACGCCGAACGTGGACTTCCTCTGCTACCGTTTCCCGGGCACACAGGCACAGGTCACCTTCAACTCTGACCAGTTCGCCATGTTTGACCAGAATGGTTCCGTCTCGAATGAGCAAGCTGCTCTTGCGGGCGCGATCCTGTCCCCGACCTTCCAGATCGCTTTCAACAAGGTGAAAGGCTCGGTTCCGGCACGTACAGATCTTGATGTCTCTGAACTGGATGCTTGCGGCCAACAGGGCTACGAGGAATTCAAGGCAGCCTCAGCTTCTGGCAACCTCTACGGTTCTTTTGCTCACGGTCATGCAAACAAGGCCGCCGTCAAGAACGCCATGTATGACGTGGTTACAGCCCACTTCAACGGCGAGTATGACAGCGCAGCCGCTGTTGATGAACTCGTAACCGCAGTTCAAATCAACAAGTAACCGACTGGACAGGGAGCGGGCTTCTCCGCTCCCTGTTTCTCTGTCCGGAGACTCCCCATGTCACATGCAGCGACGGAAAGCCGTCCAGCCCTGCTGGATCGGTTACGCGAAGCTTTACCCAAAATCGTATTAAGCCCGACAGTCGCGATCGTCGCGGTCTTCGTCTATGGCTTCATTGCCTTTACGGTCTATCTGTCCTTCACCAACAGCCGGATTCTGCCATCCTTTGATCTCGTTGGATGGAAAAATTACGAACTTCTGTTCAAGATCCGCGCTTGGGACATTGCCGTTTCAAACTTGCTTGTTTTTGGCGTTCTCTACATCGTCATTTGCTGTGCGCTCGGCCTTTTACTCGCGATCCTTCTGGACCAGCGCATTCGGGCAGAGGGCTTTATCCGGACAATCTATCTTTACCCAATGGCGCTCAGCTTCATTGTGACCGGAATTGCCTGGAAGTGGTTTCTGGATCCAGGCATCGGTCTGGAAGCTGTTGTCCAAGGCTGGGGATTTGAAAGTTTCAAATTCGGCTGGATCAAGGACCGCGACATGGCGATCTACACGATCGTGATCGCAGCCGTCTGGCAAACGTCCGGCTTCGTGATGGCCATGTTCTTGGCTGGCCTGCGCGGCATCGACAGTGAAATGCTGAAAGCCGCCCAGATCGACGGGGCATCGACTTTTGCCCTTTATCGCCGAATCGTGATCCCTCAGCTGCGCCCGGCCTTCATGTCAGCCTTCGTGGTGCTCGCCCACATGGCAATCAAGTCCTATGACCTTGTGATCGCCCTGACCGGCGGCGGCCCCGGAACGGCAACGGAAGTTCCGGCAACTTTCATGTATTCCTACACATTCACACGGAACCAGATGGGCATTGGCGCGGCCTCTGCAGTGATCATGCTCATGACGATTGCCGCTATCATCGTGCCCTATCTCTGGTCCGAACTGAGGGAGAAAAAGCAATGAGCGCTTCCTCTAGTGCAAAATCCGGCATCAACTTCGGACGGTATATTCTCTACACGCTTTTGGCCCTCTTTTGCATTTACTACCTGCTGCCACTCTATGTGATGGTTGTGAACTCGCTGAAGCCACTGTCGGAAATCACCTCCGGCGGCATGATGTCCTTGCCTCAGGAACTGACCTTTGCCCCTTGGCAGAATGCCTGGTCCAAAGCGCAAGTAGGTGTAGAAGCGACGGGACTCCGTCCTTACTTCATCAACTCCATCCAGATGGTCGTACCGGCCGTAGCGCTTTCCACCCTGCTGGGCGCACTTAATGGATACGTTCTGACCAAATGGCAGTTCCGCGGATCAACGATTCTGTTCGGTCTTCTGCTTTTTGGTTGCTTCATCCCGTTCCAGATCGTCCTGATCCCGATGGCACGCATGTTGGGTCTGATGGGCCTTGCAGGCAGCGTTCCCGGCCTAATCTTCGTCCACCTAGTCTACGGCATAGGCTTCTCGACGCTCTATTTCCGCAACTACTATGCGGCTTTCCCGACGGAGCTTGTTCGGGCCGCCCAAATCGATGGCGCCGGTTTTTTCACCATCTTCTGGCGTATTCTGCTACCGTCCTCCGGGCCAATTGCGGTTGTCTGCATCATCTGGCAGTTCACCAACATCTGGAATGACTTCCTGTTTGGCGCATCCTTCTCCGACTTTGACAGTCAGCCGATGACGGTCGCCCTGAACAATCTGGTGCAGTCCTCCACGGGCGTGAAGGAATACAACGTTCACTTTGCAGGCGCGATCATGGCCGCGCTTCCCACCCTCCTCGTTTACATCGTCGCAGGCCGCTATTTCGTTCGCGGGCTGATGGCCGGCTCGGTTAAAGGATAAGACAATGGGCTTTCTCGACATCAAGAACGCGACCAAGTCCTATGGCGCCGTCAAGGTCCTGCACGAGACCAACATTTCCATCGAGGAAGGTGAGTTTCTGGTGCTCGTCGGTCCGTCCGGCTGCGGAAAGTCGACCCTTCTCAACATGATCGCGGGCCTTGAGGATATCACGTCCGGTGAAATCGCCATCAAGGGCCGCAGTATGAACGGTGTAAAGCCGGCGGAGCGGAACATCGCCATGGTGTTCCAGTCCTACGCGCTTTACCCGAACATGACCGTGAAGGGGAACATCTCCTTCGGCATGGAAATGCATGGCATGCCAAAGGAACAGCGTGAACCGCGCATTGCGCAGGTTGCCGACCTCCTGCAGATCAGCCATCTGCTGGACCGCAAGCCGGGGCAGCTTTCCGGTGGGCAGCGCCAGCGTGTTGCCATGGGCCGTGCGTTAGTTCGCGAGCCGGATGTTTTCCTGTTCGACGAACCGCTGTCCAACCTTGATGCCAAGCTGCGCGTCGACATGCGCACGGAAATCAAGAAACTGCACCAGAAGCTCGGCACGACGATTGTCTATGTGACCCACGACCAGATCGAGGCGCTGACATTGTCGACCCGCATTGCCGTGATGTTCGGCGGATATGTCCAGCAGCTAGGCACCCCGAAGGAAATCTACGACGATCCGGCCAACATGTTCGTGGCAGGCTTCATGGGCTCTCCGTCCATGAACTTGTTTCCGGCGAAGATCGTTGCAGGCGCCAATGGTCCTGCGGCAGAGGTCACGCTGCAGGCTGGGCAGACTGCCCAGATCCCGTTTGCCAACGGCGCGATGTCCTCCCACGAAGGACGAGAGATCATTCTAGGCCTGCGCCCGGAAGCCATCACCGACAAGGACGGCGCGGACCGCAACTCCCAGTCCGTTCATATCGTAGAATGTCCGGTGGAAGTTACTGAACCGGCAGGCTCCGACACCTTCGTTGTCACGCAGATTGGCGGCAAGGACGTAACGGGTCGTTTCCGTGCCGATGTGAACGTCAAGGCGGGCGAAACCTTCCCGTTTGCCTTCAACATGGAAAAGGCTGTCGTCTTCGATCCGAAGACGGAAGACCGTATTCGCTGACAAAATGAAGAGCGCGGCAACTTGTTCGCGCTTTTCTTTTGACAAAAATTGGAACGTTCCATAAACTAATAACGGCAAATCAGTCAGGACCAAAAATGTCACTGGATATCGTGATCATCGGAAGTGGAATGGGAGGGGCGAGCGTCGCAGCAGGCCTCGCACCAACCGGTGCCCGCATAACGATTCTGGAACGTGGACATCAGATCCCTGACACCGCCCCCGCCCGTGACCCTTGGCGGATCTACACAAACAGTGCCTTCCGCTCGAAGGAAACCTGGCTGGATGAAACCGGCAGATCTTTTGAGCCGGGCAACTACTACAACGTTGGTGGCAACACGAAGCTCTACGGCGCAGTGCTCATCCGCTACCGACAAGAAGACTTTGGGGTCCTTGAGCACTTTGACGGCATCTCGCCCGCCTGGCCAATTGCCTATGAAGAACTGGCCCCATGGTATGAACGGGCTGAACAGCTGTTTCAGGTGCGTGGAGACCACACAACCGACAAGACCGAACCTCCTCACGATGGTAGCTATCCGTTTCAGCCGGTTCCTGACGAGCCAGCGATTGCAGACGTCCGTGCCCGACTGAAAAAGGCTGGTGTATCGCCCTTCACCCTGCCGCTTGGCGTCGACATCGACACTTGGCTAAAAGCGGGGAAAACCGGCTGGGACGGGTATCCAGATCTTAGATGCGGCAAGATGGATGCCGAGACTTGCGCGCTAAAAGAGGCATTGAACCACGACAATGTGTCTCTGGTCACGGGTGCGCATGTTCAACACCTGTCGGCAGACCCAGAAACACAGGGCATTTCCGAAGTCACGTTTGAAAAAGACGGCGAAGCACATACGCTCAAGGCGGGGACGTTCATCCTTTGCGCTGGAGCCGTTCAATCTGCAGCCCTCTTGTTGAAGTCCGGTCTCGCCAATTCGTCCGACTATGTCGGGCGCTGCTTTATGAACCACAATGCAACGGCGGTGATCGGCATAGACCCGCGTTTCCAGAACAATGCTGTCTATCAGAAAACCTTCGGCCTGAATGATTGGTATCTTGATGATGGAGAAACCGGAAAGCCGCTCGGAAATGTCCAGCTTCTTGGCCGCGTGACGCCGGACATTTTGAAGATACAGGTGCCAAGCCTGCCGATGCTTGCCGCTCGCTGGATTTCAGACCACGCCATCGACATGTATCTCATTTCTGAGGATTTGCCAGACCCAGAGAGCCGGGTGGCTCTCAAGGGAGACCAGATCCAGCTGATCTGGCGGCGATCTAACATGACGGCTCACCACAAGCTTCTGGCCAAGACAAAGGCCACGCTGAAGGCTGCCGGTTTTCCGTTGGTGCTTTCTCGCCTGTTTGACGGAAGGGTTCCGTCCCACCAGTGCGGAACCGTGCGGATGGGCCTTGATCCAAAGACCTCGGTTCTCGATCCGAACTGTCGAAGCTGGGACCATCCGAACCTTTATGTGACGGATGCAGGTGCCTTGCCGACCTCCGCCGCCGTCAATCCGTCCCTGACCGTAGCTGCCCTCGCGCTGCGAACAGCAAGTACAATTCAAAAGGAACTTGGCGCATGAGCAAGGTTGCCTTGATCACCGGAGGTCAATCCGGCATTGGGCTTGGCATTGCAAAGGCGCTCGCAGGCGCTGGATACCGCGTCGCTCTTGCTGCCGAACGCGCATCAGATGATGTGGTCGTCAAAGACGCCCTCGCAGAATTGGGAAGCCCAGCCGCCTATTTTCAACATGACCTCGCCCAAATCAAAGCCATCCCGGCGCTGCTGGACACCGTCGAGACGCAGCATGGGCCGGTCACAACATTTGTGTCGAATGCCGGAGTTCCTGCCAAGGTACGAGGTGATCTTCTCGACATGACGCCGGACAGTTTCGACTTCGTCATGGACATCAACCTGCGCGGGGCGTTCTTTCTCGCACAAGAGGTGGCGCGGCGCATTGTTAGCACCCGGTCTCCGGACTATCGCTCCCTTTCTTTCATCACATCGGTGAGCGCTGAAATGGTGTCGGTCGAGCGCGGTGAATACTGCATCTCCAAGGCAGCCTCCTCCATGATGGCCCGCCTGTTCGCAGCCCGTCTGGCTCCACATGACATTGGCGTCTTCGAATTGCGGCCCGGCATCATCGAGACCGGCATGACGGCGGCGGTGAAGGACAAATACACCGCCCGCATTGAAGACGGGCTCATTCCAGCTTGTCGCTGGGGCAAACCTGCCGATATCGGCTCAATCATCCTGTCGCTTGCCGAGGGCCAGATGGCCTTCGCCACCGGGTCCGTGATCCCGGTTGATGGCGGCCTGTCCATTCCGCGTCTTTGAGGAAAGAAAATGGCTCAAGGCTATGACTACATCATCATTGGCGGCGGCAGCGCAGGGTCCGTCATTGCCGCAAGGCTGACCGAAAACCCGGATGTAAACGTCCTGCTTCTGGAAGCAGGCGGAAGCGACCGGCACCCCTTTTATCACCTGCCCGCCGGCTTTGCGAAAATGACCAAGGGCATTGGCTCCTGGGGCTGGCACACGGTTCCGCAAAAGAACATGCTGAACCGCGTCTTTCGTTATACGCAGGCCAAGGTGATCGGCGGCGGTTCTTCCATCAACGCCCAGATCTACACCCGTGGCAATGCGCGCGACTATGACGAGTGGCGGCAGATGGGCTGTGAGGGCTGGGGGTATGACGACGTCTTGCCCTATTTCCGCAAAGCCGAGGACAACGACACTTTCGACAACAAGTATCATGGCAAGGGAGGTCCGCTCGGCGTCTCGAAACCTTGCGCACCCCTGCCCATTTGCGAGGCCTATTTCGAAGCGGCCAAGGCACTTGGTATTCCGTTCAATGAAGATGTCACCGGCGAAAAGCAGGATGGTGCCGCCTATTATCAGCTGACCCAGCGCAATGCCCGCCGGTCCTCCGCTGCCATGGCCTATCTTGCCCCCAACAGGGGTCGCAAGAACCTTAACGTCCAGTTGGGCGCGAATGTCCACCGGATCAGTGTCGAAGCTGGCCGGGCAACGGGCGTAGAGCTGGTTGACGGGACAAAACTGATAGCCAGCACCGAGGTCATCCTCGCCAGCGGGGCGATCGGCGCACCCCGCCTCCTGCAGCTTTCAGGCATTGGTCCGGCAGACGAGCTTAAGGCCCTTGGCATCGATGTCGTTCTGGATCAGCCGCAAGTCGGAGCAAACCTGCAAGATCATCTGGATCTTTACTGCATCTGTGAAGTCAACGGACCGCACACCTATGACCGTTTCGCGAAGCCGCACATGTCGGTTCTGGCGGGTCTTCAGTATATCTTCACCCGCAAGGGCCCTGTTTCCTCCAGCCTCTTTGAAACGGGAGGCTTTTGGTATGCCGACCCCGAAGCCCGCTCTCCAGACCTGCAGTTCCATCTGGGGCTTGGGACCGGCATCGAAGCCGGCGTTGCTTCAATGCCGGATGGCGGTGTCACTCTGAATTCGTGCTATCTGCGTCCGCGCTCCAGAGGATCGGTGCGCTTGCAAAGCGCGGACCCGTCAGTAGAACCGTTGGTTGATCCCAATTATCTCGATGATCCGCAGGATCGGGAAATGTCCATCCGCGGCCTGAAGCTCACCCAGGAGATCATGTCGCAAACGCCGCTCAAGCCCTTCATTCGCGCTGAGCGCCTTCCAGGGCCTGATGTCAAAACCGATCAGGACTATTTCGAGTTCATCTGCCAGCACTCCAAGACATCCCACCACCCAGCCGGCACCTGCCGGATGGGTGTGGACGCAAAAGCCGTGGTTGATCCGCGCTTGCGGTTCAATGGAATGGCAGGCCTCAGGATCGCCGATGCCTCCATCATGCCGAATGTCATTTCATCCAACACCAACGCAGCCGCGATCATGATTGGCGAAAAAGCCGCCGACATGATCAAGCAAGATAATGGTTTGAACCAAGGAAAACAGCCAAATGATCCGCCACATCGTTCTCGTCAAATTCAAGCCGGATGTCAGTGAAGGCACAATCGACAAAATTTTCTCTGAACTCCACGACATCAAGGACAAGCTTCCCGGCGTTCTGTCGATCACATCTGGAAAAAGCGAAAGCCCGGAAAAGATCGAGCGCGGCTATATGCATGGCTTTGTCGCCGACTTTGCCGATTGGGACACGCTTGCCGCCTATCAGGCCCACCCGGACCACAAAGCAGTCGGCGCGCAGCTTGTCGCCAATGCCGTTGGCGGCATCGACGGCATCCTTGTTCTCGATATTCCAGTTGCTGACTAGAGCACGTCTCGCATTCACTGAATCACTCGACGTGCTCTAAATATCTGATTTGGAGCATTTCTTGACGGCGAACCGGTATCCACTTCGCCTGGAAATGCTCTTAGGCCACAAGGCACAAAACCCATGCTCAATCTGCCGACCTACAACAACACGCTGGAACCCTATCAATTGAGCGGAATAGCGCTTGAACCCAGAGCCCCGCGTATTCCGCTCACGCGAACAGCCTTTGCAGCTGCCCATGTGGTCTCGGACCCGCGTGCAGAACGCGCGCCGTGGCAGGGCTCACCCGCCGTCGATTGGGAAAACACACTCAAGTTTCGCCACTGGTTATGGGATCAAGGGCTGGGTCTGGCCGAGGCGATGGACACCGCCCAGCGCGGGATGGGCGTTGACTGGGCCACCGCAAAAGAGCTGATCCAGCGCACCATGAAGGAAGCCAAGGCACACCCGATGAAACCTCGGGTTGCCTGTGGGGCCGGAACAGACCAAAAGCCTCTTTCTGAGCTGACAACGGAAGAAGCCATCATCGAAGCCTACCGGGAGCAGATGGACGCCATCGAGGACGCAGGCGGACAGATCATCCTGATGGCCTCTCGTGCCTTTCCGGCCATCAAGGCCGGTCCAGAGACCTATGCCCGTGTTTATGGAAAGCTCCTGGGCGAGGCTTCTTCGCCGGTCATCCTGCACTGGCTTGGAGACATGTTTGACCCTGCCCTGAAAGGGTATTGGGGGCCCGCTGACATCCCTGCCGCGTCAGATGCGGTTCTGGACATCATCAACGCCAACAAGGCAAAGGTGGATGGTATCAAGATTTCCCTTCTGGATCAGGCACATGAAGAAGCTTTCAGGGCAAGATTGCCGGAGGGCGTAAGGCTCTACACCGGCGATGACTTCAACTATGCCGATCTGATCGCAGGCGATGGCAGCAGGCACAGTCATGCTCTGCTGGGCGCTTTTGCGGCGATTACACCAGCCGCCTGTCAGGCTCTGGAGGCCTTGGCCGAAGGAGACATGGTCACCTATCATGCCCTTTTTGCCCCAACGGTTCCGCTCTCGCGGGAAATCTTCAAGGCTCCGACGCAGTATTACAAGGCGGGGATTGCGTTCCTTGCATGGTTGAACGATGCCCAAAGCCACTTCATCATGCCCGCCGGATTCCAGTCTTCCCGTGAGATTACGCACTATGCGGAGGTTTTCCGCCTTGCAGATCGCGCCGGAATCCTGTCCAAACCGGTTATCGCGAGCGAACGCATGGCGCTCCTTCTCAAGCTGCACGGATTGACCTGACCGAATGACCAAAAGACCGACGATCCTTGATGTTGCCCGCCACGCCGGAGTGTCAAAGTCGACGGTCTCACTCGTTCTGCAAAACTCGCCGTCCGTGAAAAACAGCACAAGGATCGCTGTTGAAGAAGCGATGGCCAAGATCGGCTATGTCTACAATCGCTCGGCAGCTGGCCTGCGTGGGGCGTCTTCGGGCCTCATAGGCCTTGTGATCAACGATCTACGTAACCCGTTCTTCACCGAATTCGCCGCAAGTGTGCAAATGACCTTCGCGGAAAAGGGATTTGCGACCGTCGTTGCCAACACTGACGAAGATCCCACGCTTCAGGCCAATGTGATCGCGTCCATGATCGAACACGGCGTCAATGCCTTCGTCATTTCCCCAACCTATGCGAATGACAAAACTGTTTTTGATCGTCTTGAACGATCCGGCATACCAACCATGCAGGTTCTCCGTCAGGTGGACGAGCGAACAGACGTCTTTCCATTCTTCTCGCTGGATTATCAAACCGGCAGTCGGCTTGCTGCCCGACATCTCGCCGAAATGGGATGTGAGAACATCGCTTTTGTCGGAGGGCTGGAAGACCGCCCCGTCACGCTGGAACGCGTCTCCGGGTATGACGAGTTAATGGAGGCGGAACAACGGCGTAAAACCTATTTCTATGGCCGCCCATCTCGGGCCTTTGGACGCAATATTGCCCGGCGGATCGCAAAGGATCAAAATCGACCGGATGGCTTGATTTGTTTCAGCGACCTTGTCGCTCTTGGCATGATCAGCGGATTTGCTGAAACCGGCATTCAACCCGGTAAGGACGTGCGCATCATCGGGTTTGATGACATTGAAGAGAGTTCTCTTTGCTATCCTCGACTCAGCACCATTCGCTGCGATGTGTCATCCTTTGGCAAAAGTGCAGCAGATGCCCTGTTGGGTTGGCTTGAAAAAGGCTCAAAACCCGAAGCCGTCAAACGTTACCCCGTTGAACTGATCGTCCGCCAGTCGACGTTACAATTTTGAAGCAGGTTCTAATCCAGCCGTGCTTCTTTCTCCCGTCGCACAAAGGGATGAAACTCGAACTCAGCCGTCACTTGCTGAATGCGGGTTGGGGCCCCGGTGTCATCCAATTCCACCAGACCTATCCCAGAAGCATTGAGGATACGGCGTCCGTCAGAGGTGCCGACTGGTTTTCTCGGGATCACCCGCATCCCTCGGCGCTTTGTAAACCAGTTCAGCGGTGAGCGCGGCGAGAAGGCCAATCGGTTCCCGTGGTCAAGCAGCGCAATCAGACGATCTGGCCACTTGTTTTTGATCCCGCTGGAACAGACCTGGCAGATATGTGGGTTGGCGTCTCGGTGCCCGCCCCGTCGCGCAAGGCCATTGCGAAGTTCCACATCATAAACGAAGGAATAGTGCACATCACCGGACAGAATGACAAAGTGCTGCGGCGTGTTTCGGTGTTGAAAGACATTCAGGATCGCCTCGGCGGTTCCAGGATGTGCCATCCAGTATTCAGCATCCACCATCAGCGGTTTGCCAATCATGGTGAAAAGCCTTTGTACAGTCTCAATCAGCTTCACGCCAAAGATTGGAGCTGCCGACACCAGAAGAACAGCATCTTGGCCGCGTAGTTTTGCCTGAAGATCCGTCACGGCCTCCCAATCCAGAAGACCTGATGGATAGTGACTATTCCGCTCTGAACGCCAGCGCCTTGTACGAGTATCCAGCGCGATCAGGGGCGGATCCGTCGGCCAATCGAAATCCCATTTCTCATAGTCGAGGATTTGATTGATAGCCTTGTCGTGCGTTTCTGTTCCCGGAGCCGACAACGCATTCTGGAATACCTCATGAAGATCAGTACCTATGGTTTCGGGCCGGTTTCCCCAGCCTTGATTAAGACCGTAAGCAATCAAGGCATTTCCGATCACCCGGCGAGACAGAGGGTGCCCATAAGCTGCATCCTCCCAGGCGAGGGACAGGTTCCAGTCGTCTGTAACATCGTGATCATCAAAGATCATGGCGCTCGGCAAATGCGCCAGCAATCGGCGCACACGCGGTAAGCCTTGCACAAATTCAGAAACAAGCTCTCGCTCTTGATCGTACAGGTCCCGATCCATTTCAGACAATCCTTCAGGCGCAAAAACCTGCGGGACCATGCTCCAAGCCGCAGGTGACCAAACAAGCAGATAAAGCGCCAGCATTTCCGCCAGGGTTATCAGGTGATTTCGAGCATGAACCGATGTGAAGACCGGCTTGTTTGTGCCACCGAAAAGAACATCGAACACCGACGCTTTCTGATCAATTTTCGGAAGCAGTCTGTCTCGATGATAGAGCAGCTCAGGCATGGCCCCGATGTCCCCGCCATTCACCGGCAACCCTTCATCGATGCCGTTCAGCTCTTCATCGGGTAGCCCCAGCGCATCAATAAGGGCGGTTATTGCTTGAAGCATGGGGCCTGCGACATCGTCGACATAGACCTGATCACCACTCATGACCAATAATTCAGGGAGGATTGAAGCTCCAGCACCCTCGTTCGATAGGGCGTCTTCAACCAGCCGATCAGCGGCAATCAAACCATCTCCACACGGGCTGTGCGGCTTTCGGCAAGAGCCATGCATGATCGAGGAGACTTTCTGCGGCACACGCAAAAACGGCAAGTCTCTACCGCTGTAACAAAGGTCCGGTGCCCATGCCGAATGGTCTTGCCACCCTTTGTCGACATCATCATCGAACTTCAGGCTCAATCGATAGGAAACCAGAGTTTCAACCGGGAGGGCCTGTTCCAACGGCACGTCGATCAGAAGATAGTGAAGCCGCACACCTGCGCTATGACACGTCAGGGCTGGGTTGCCCTGTGTCAGATGATAAGTCTGTTCATCCCCCTCGGGCGGCTGCAATTCCAATCTGACGTCAGCAGGAGAACGCGTTGCCAACCAGAATGTGAGTCTGTCCGACTGGATACGACGCACAATTGGCCCGGCAAGAACAGCAGGAAAGTCTACATCAGCCGAAATGGTTTCATCCAGTGGCGTCACGGTTGGCATTCAACAAGTCCATGGGGCTGACTTGGCGATTGTATATCGAAGAAAGGTATTTCGTGCCGCCAAATGCATATTCAACATGAGCTTGAAAATGCGTACCCGCCCCCCGTTTGACAAGGGGCAGGTTTTCCAGTTTCTGGGGTCAAGACCCAAAAATCCTTACGGCAACGGCACCTGCACAACTGATGCCGTAACATCCCGAACCCGCGTTTTCTCCTGTATTTGCTTGACTGGTGCTGTCACAGGTTCGGTAACGACGACCGGCTCAACAGCTGGCAGGGGCACCACGGGTTGCGCCCAACGCTCACGGGTTTCGGGCATTTCAACATCGTCGGTTGGAGGCGGAACCGGCACAAGATAATGCGGGACAGGCTCTAGAGGCTTGTTCGTTACAGGCGCTTCAAAGACCGGGCTAGCCAACTCGCGAGGCACTGGTTTTGCAGCGACTTTTTTTGGTTTCGAGCGCACTGGGACACGTTTTTCAGGCCGTGGATAGAGGACGCTGTCGTCACTGGTCAAAAGCTCATCAACGCTTTCCAATGCCGCAAAATCATTGCGGGAAACACCATCAACATAAAGGTTCAAACGCTGCATGAGCGCAATGGCCCGGCGTTCGTTCGAACGCCCCTCACACAGCCGGACCCGCACATCAACGGTCCGCGTCTTTTTGGGCTCAAGAAAACCAAACCTCGTTTTGGCCGGAGTATCAATGGTCTGCCACAGAAACGTACACCCAATCTGATCACTTGCGACACCAAAGGGCCCGTACCCATTGCTCGGGACGACATTCGCAATACGGAAGCGGCGCCCCGGGACCGTGGAATTGATCTCTCGTAGAAGAGACTTTTCCGATGCCCCGTGACCATACTTTGCTCTACGAGACACACGAACCTCGATGAAATTTGTACCGATTGTCCCAGGTAGCCCTTGAAGGACAATGCGCTGGGTCAGATTTGATCCCTTAGTGGTTTCCTGAACCGACAGGATTCGCCCAGCAGACGGCGGCAATTGGGCAAGTGCCCGCCCATGAACACCTGCGCCACCATTGGCCGATACTTCCGAATAAACCCCATCATGATAGGAGGTCTGTTCCGTCTGAACCTGACTGCATGAAGAAAGCAGCAGGACCAGAGGCACACACACCAGAACTCCACGCCATTCGTTTCTGCGTGTCATCTGCCACCTCCTGTACGATACCGTTTGGTTTGTTCCAGAGCCGAGCGCGTCTCTCGTGTAGAGAGCTGCTGGTCCAAGGTCGAGAATATGGCTGCGGCCTTTTGCGGATGGCCCGTGTAATAGAGCGCCCAACCGCGAAGCAGCATGAGATCTCTCGGTTCCCGCGTAATCGCCCGGCGTTTATCAAGTGCTGAAAGCGCGGCTTGATAGTTTTGGCTGTGAAAAGCCGTTGTCGCAGTTTGGGCAAGCGCAGCGGAGGCCAACTCATGACGACGCACGGTCGGTTGCGGTACGTCCTGCGCTCCTTCGATCGCATCGAACGTCCGGCCAACCCGCAATAAGGCGAGGGAGCGACCATATGCGGCATCCCGAGCAACTTTCTCACGGCCACCAAGTGCATTTCCAAAGGAACGCGCAGCTTCTTCCGGCCGGTTCAGATCGAGCAGACACCACCCCTTGAGGAGAGCACGCTCCGAAGATGCAGGCGCTGACGCCAATTTGCTCAAACAAGCCTGAGGATTGCCACGCTTGCGAGCCGCATATGCTGAGCTGAGAGAAGGCTTACGCAACGTTCCCTTCGATTTCAGGACCACAGTTGGAGCTGGTTTCAACCGGATCGCGGCAACTTCAGGAAACCGCTGTGCATAAACCGCCTGAAGTTTGGCCGCTTCCTTGATGGATGTGAGTTTTGCTACAGACCAAATATGTCCTTCCGCGGCCTTGGAACCACCACCCCAGCCAAGAGCAGTCGAAAACCAACCCGCAGCTGCTTCCATCTGATTGTGACGGTAGGCATACCAAGCGAGGATCAATGCACCATTCGTGTCCTTTAAACTCCGGACGTTATGCGCAAAAACTCCTAAATCTTCGGCAGTCAATGAGACATTTTCGTTTTTCAGCAGCGCATGACTGGTCAATCGCACAAACGCGGCCTGAATATGGGATGAGGTCACCTTCAGCTGACGTGCAGCTGCTAAGGCGTCCGAGTATCTATTCAAAGACTCCAGCGAAAGAATACGCCCAAACGCGGCATCCGCATGCGGCCCAAAGGCCAACACCTCATCGAAGCGCTTCAAGGCCCCAACATGACGCCCTTGGCTACGGTCATACCAGGCGAGCAAACGCTCACTGACAAAATCCTCGTTCGGTGTTCTGTCCCCTTCAAGGGCCTCTACGAGATATTCCGGCGGCGTTTCGGCAAAATTGCCGTCCAAATAGCCGGCAATCCAACGACGCGCGATTTGACGTGCTATCGGAACGATATCCACGTCCGAGAAGCCGCTGTCTTCACGTTCACGGAGTTTTCGCAACAACTGTGTCGCTTCTTCCAACGGCAGAGTCGCAACCGCTTTTTGCGCAGTTGCGCGCTTTAGCTCTTGAGAAACTGAGCCATTGCGCATTGGAAGCAGATAGAGGTCAACCGCATCAGCCACGGCTCCAGTTTCAGAATAGGCTTTCGCAACCCGCCAGAGTACATCAAGGTCTTCGATGTTCAAAAGCAACGGGTGGCTTTCAACCAGCCGAACGACCTCACCATCTCGGTCACCTTCAGAGGCATCTACCAAACGGGCCCGCGCCTCTTTCAAGGCAAGCTTGTTCAATAGATCAGTCGATGGACGCCAATGGGGATCACTCTGTCGCCGTCTTTCAATCTCGGCCCTGAGATCGCCCAGCTGATCAGACGCAAACAGCTCCCAAAGATCCTTCTCCGGATTGATCCAACTTCCAGCCTTGTAAAGGTTTTGCGGAGGGTTCCAGCCCGGATGCAGTGTCTTGAGACGCCGAATTTCAGCATCCACCCGCTCGCGGTTGTTTTGCGAGGCATAGTAGCGCAGAGCACTTTCATCGACTGGAAAACCAGTCCTTGTATTCCCCATCGATTGAACACTCGGGAACAATCCAACGGTCATCAAAACGACGGCAGTCAACAAGCTGCGGGAAAGAGGTCTCATTTGCATTCTGGGTACCTCTGGTTTGCGGCGATCAGGACCAGAGCCTTCAATGTAGCTGGATAGTAGTGGTCGTCATTCAACTGATCTTTGAATGCGGGAAGGCGCTTACCATTCATCGCGCAGAAGGCGAGAGCAGCGACCGCTTTGTACCCATCCGATCTCAGCACGTCTTTCTTACGACCTGACTTCAGATCGACCACTGCCGGATCCCCATCCACCCAAGCAGCGGTGAAAGGTGCCAACAGCTGGCGCTCTCCGTCACCCCACCAGGCAAGGTACAACGGAATGCGAATGGCGTTGTACCCGAAGTCGGCATCAAATCCGTTCGCGATATTTGGCGAACTCCCACCCAAGGCCAACCATTCCGGGGGCAAGTCACCTGCGCCGAAGCGGCTGGTGGACATGAGTTTGAGTCCGCTGTTTCTTAGCCCAATCCAGTCACTTTCCGGATCGACGTTTTTCAACGCATCAAACGCCGGAAACACCCAGTAGGAGAGATTCACAATCGGGCCATCCGGGCGATCGTCAGCCGTAAAGCCATGCTTTCCGGGCAACAAAGCCAAATCGCCTTTGGGACTACGGATCAACAACTCGGCAAGGTCTCTTGCCTTTTCATGCGCCACCTGCCGATATTCTTCTTTGTCCCACCACTTGGCTGCTTCAACCAGCGCCCAAATGATTAAGACATCGCCATCAGATGCGTTGTTCATGTCGTCAACATGAGGCGTGGCAGCCGGATTCCACCGCCAAGCTGATAGAGCATCCTCCCGGATATCAAGATTGCGCCGGGTCCATCCCCAGATGCGAGCAAACGTCGGCTGGTCGTCAGCTGCCAACGCCATCAACAACCCATATCCTTGCCCCTCAGAGTGGCTGATACGTCCATTTGCTGTGTCAATCACCCGACCGTCGGAACTGACGAATTTACGCTTGTAGTCAGCCCAGAGTTTTGGCGCCTGAAGGGCGCCAGCAAGTTGGCGCTGTTGCCTACGTAGAGGCTGAGCTACTTGGATAGTTTGCGCACGCTGCGGTCCTGCCATATCGACCACTTCAACAGAAACCATGTCCGCTGGATCTTCTTGGTTCCATGGCATTGTTCGGACCACATCCTGATATATATCCCCCCACATTCCGTAGCTCGTTATGAGCACCAGACATAAAATCGGAGCAAACCATAAAACGCGGATCATTGACGCCCTCGTTCATTGAGGGACAAGACACTCCGGGTGGAAAAGGCCACAAAACCGGCTGCGATCAAGAGAGCACCGGCATAGACCAGTGGGTTTCGCGAAAGCCAACCGGCAATCACCAACCGCCAGTTTGTTACCGAATAAGGTTGTGTAACTACGTAACGGCTCGGTGGAACCGAAGTCACCTCAATGGTATCGGCAACCATATCGTAGCGCGCTTCCTTACCCCGCAAGTGTCGCCAGCGATGCGGGCTAACAATATCCTGCATTGAAAGAGCGAGGATTGTCGCACTTGGAGAGGTGAAAACCGTCCAATAGGTGTTGTTTTCATCAGACGTGCTCCCTTGAGCAACGACCAGGACCGTATTGGCTCCCAATTCTGCCTCTTCTTCAGGCGCTGGCTCGACGGTAATGCTGCCAGTCAAGATTTCACTGAAATCTGTGATAGCCGCTGGTATTTTCCATTGGAAATCAACACGCTCCTGCCATTGACCCACCAATTCATCATCAGAGGATCTTGGCAAACTCGATATAACAATCGGCTTGGGACCGTTGTTCACCGACGGTGTAGACCCAATCGACGCAGTGGTAATCGGCTCCTGATCACTGATTGACTGCAATGACACCATTCGCCTTTGAACCGGGCTATGGATGTTCACATACTGCGTGGTGTCGTGCAGTTGCTGCGGCTGAGACCAAGCCGTGCGTATACGCTCAGGAGCAAGCCCGATCCGCTTCATGGTGGAGATTGGCAAATCAGCATGTGAACCAAGAATGATTGCACCATCTTCATTCTTGTCGGGCCTGCCGAAGCTGATGCGCGCTGGAACTTCCCCTTCCGTATCCAGCGCCAGACGCACGGCAAGGGTTGCCGCAGCTGACATTAACCCAGGATCCGAAAACGGAATGTAGATCTTGCTTTCTTGCGAGTTGGCGCCGAGCTTCCCACCAGCCAGGCTAGCATTAAGTGATGGCAACGCCCGCAGCCGAGGCAAATCCGGAATCTTTACCGTTGTGTTGTCCAGAAGAAGAAAACGCGGCGGTGCATTCAGCAGCGCGAGTGTGTCGCAATCTTCGTCCTGTTGGTCGAACAGTTGCGTCGAGATCTCAATCGAGTTCATGCCGGGACGAAACTGTGCGAGCGACAGACGCATTTTTTTCTGCTCAAACACCTCGCCGCTTTCACGTGCAAGCGGCATACCGGCAGCAATTTCGCCATTGACCCGAACCACGATCTGACTGTTTTCTGAAAGTTCTGGCGAATACCCCCCTGCCAAACTCAGTTCAATCGAACCTGTTTCGACCGGATAGAAGTCCTCTGGTAGGCGCAAATCAAAACTGGTTTGAAGCAGACGTCCGTTAAATTCAACGGTTTCCGCGCCGAGATCAGACAAAGATATTTCCGCGCCAGACTTAACAGGTGCCTTAATGGCACGCGAAAGCGCTTGCTGTCCTTCATCTTTCGAACCGGCATTCAATACATCTTGTCCGTGGAGGATCTGTCGAACAAGGGCCTCAACGCTGTCCTTATCAGCGGTGTGCACTACTAGGGAAACACTGGTCCCATTTTCTGCGACGGCCAGCGTGCCTTCTTCAGGAAGAAGCGGCGCACCAAGAGCCGTCAATTCATCTGGGTTGCCAATGAAAAGGTCCAGCCCGCTGCCAGTTCCCGCAGATCCTACAACTTCAACAAAAGGGTAGGTGAACCCAGACTGCACTGCAACAGCCGACAAGATTCGAACCGCATCAGAGAGGTGCTGCGCGGACGGAGAAGCGCCCAACACAGCCCTCAGTCGAACCGCACCACGATGATCGGGAGCAAGAGCAGCAATATCCTGAAAGGAATTGATCCCGAGGTCGCCGCTTTCGAAGCGCAGACCCGTTCGTGATGAATCGATTTCACTCCAAAGCTCATAGGTCGCGGCAGTTTCGCAAGAAACACGGTGACGCTGATGCGTGTGAAGCCGAACCACGTTGTAACCCGGTTTAAACGCGCCCGCAGGCATATCAAATGCAATCAGTTGTTGTTTACCGAACGCTTCGATTGCCTGTTCATGAACAAGCTTGTTGTTCACCGTAACGCTCACCAAAGAGCCTTCGGGCATGACTGACACAGCAGACGTTAGAGCTGCTTCGAACGTGATGTTCTGCCCGGATTGAAATGCAGTCAAGTAAACCGGCCATTCCCTGAAATCCGCTTCACCTGTCAGTCGGAGATCTGTCGCCAGAGCAGGAAGGGGTCGGAAGTTCTCATCAGGCAATGCGACCGTTAAAATTTCGCTCGCTAATACCGGCTGACTGAAACACCCAAGGCACATCAAAACGCCGAGTGAATATTTCAATCGGGTCACCAATTTCCCGGGCGCGCGTGCGCCAGCGCGATGCTGTTGTTCTTTCATTTTATTTCTCCAGCACCTGAACCATGGCTCCTGCTGGAGCACCACTGGAGGCGATCACAGGGCCTTCATCGGCTGCAGGAGTACCGTGAGACGCCATCCGGTCCTTCCAGGCAATCATGAGAGCCCTGCGGATTTGCCGCGTGGACATGGAGGCAAAATGAGCTGTCCCTCCAAGAATACCTTTCCCGTAGCGGCGGTCGGTCCAAAAGGTAGACAGCGGGTCGGCCCGGCCATACATGAGCTCAGCAATCAGCTTGTAGTGCACAACTGACATGGCACAGAACTGCACGCCAAACCCGACCCGAGCGCCTGACGTAATCGAACGCCTGACGATGATTGGAACGTTGCCTGGCGTCTTTTCATCGTCAATCGGATAGATCGTCAGATTACCAAGAGCTTGACCTTCGAAACGTGGCGGCGTGGCAATAGATTCCTTAAAGGCAAGGCCAGCCCCTTCAGTCGACGCATCGAAAATGTCGACGGGATAATGGTTCCCACACAGCTCCAGAGATCCAGACCGGCGCACTTCCAACCGCTGCGTTCTACGGCGTTCGGACTTTTCCGTTACACACCCGAGCGCACCTGCAGCCAGAACCAGATTGGCCGAATTCCAGATCAAAACGACGATCAGCAGATCCTTGTCGACGGTCTGGTCAAAGTAACGCCAGCAGCCATAGAACATCGCCAAAACAAGGATGCCGAAAAATACAAAGTATGGCCCGGCAAGCGAAGACACAAAATCACGCTCGGTCGTTAACCCCTTCTCCGTCACATTAAACTTCGGTTTCTTCGGGTTCGTCACCACGGAAAGGATAGCCGGCGCCAAATAGAAGGACTGGATGTACTCATAGAGTTCCGAAACCCATGGCCAACGCACCTTACCGAATAGGTAGTTCTGCATAATCATATTCGCGAACAGGTAGGTGACCGCGTAAGCCAGAAACTCTTGCCCGTTTGCCACGAAGATCTTCAGGTCAAAGAAGATGTAGAGAAGCGGCGCTACGAGAAACACAAGGCGCGGGAAAGGAAAGGCCCAAAACAAAGCCGATGACAGGTAGCAAATCCGTTGCGCAAAGCTCAAACCGCGCTTGAACAGCGGGTTTTTCATCAACAGGATCTGCATCATGCCCTGACACCAACGAGACCTTTGACCAATGAAGCTGGTGAAGGTTTCTGGCTGAAGGCCGGCAATCATGGGTTTGTCGACATAGAGACTGTTCCAGCCACTGGAATGAAGTTCCAGTGCTGTTTCACAATCCTCCGTGATTGAAACTCCGGAAAACCCGCCGGTTTGCGCAAGCGCTTCGCGTCTCAGGACCGCGGCCGAACCGCAAAAGAATGCAGCATTCCAGTAATCCAACCCTCGCTGAATGACAGAATAGAACATTTCGTTTTCCGAGGGCATGCGATGCCAGGTAGAAAGGTTCTTTTCAATCGGGTCCGGATTGAGAAAGAAGTGCGGTGTCTGCACCAAAAACAGTTTCGGGTCTTGAACAAAGTGGCCAACTGTTTCTCTCAAAAACTCACGTGTCGGCGCATGGTCCGCATCAAAAACCACGACCAAGTCGCCTGATGAATACTGTAGCCCGTTGTTAAGGTTACCTGCCTTTGCCGATAGGTTTCTGGAACGGGTCAGATAAGTCGCCCCCATCTCGGCACACAGCTTTTGGAGCTTACGCCTCCGATCACGAGCCTCTTCAGCCTTTGCAGGATCCGAATCCATGCATTTTTGATCCGTCCCGCCATCATCCAGCAGGTAAACCGTGCGTTTGTGTTCCGGATAATCGAGACCGATTGCAGCTGCGACCGTCGACATGAGAATGCCGATCTCTTCATTATATGTCGGAATGAAGATGTCGACTGTTGGCAGCTCTTCATCGCTCAATTGCGGGGCACGCGCACGTTCGAGCGGCCGCACCACTACGAACAGGCTGATGAACAGCATGCCGATGCAGAACAATTCGGCGCTCAGCAACACAATTCCAGGAATAAAATCAGCCAAATCGTGCACCGAAGGAAGCGTGTAGAAGGTCCGCCAGTATAGATACCGCAGCACCAAAATGGTCCCGACACTCATCATCAAGGGCCGTTGGATTGACGACGGGGCCAACCACCAGATCGCGACCATCGCAAAAAGTAAGCAAACCCCGATTACCAGCTGGGATGTTGTCCCGACAGGTAATGCCACCACCGCTACCAGAATGGCAGCCGAGAGTAACCAACCGAGGATTTTGAGTACTTGAACCATGGATACGCGCCCTGAAATCGGCAAACTGAGTTAACGCATCCTTGCAACAAATATTAAAAATTGACCCAATATTATTGGTTAGCAAAAAGTAAATTACGTAGTTTAAGTACCTTTATTTATTAATATTCAATCTTAAGTTGTATTTTATTATTTATACATTCCGCAGATGAATATCGGTTTTATGAGTTAAAACACCTGACGACATATTTTTCGCAGACACGAAGGCAACTTATTCTACAAATTACTTCTATTTTTAAAGTATATTCAAAAAAATAGATTTTTCTCACCGCAATTTCTGGCATTGAAAAAGAATAGCTTCTTTGCATACAGGGAAAGTGCGCTCAAATGATTGGTCATACCAACCGTCAAAATTCAGAACCGATGGGCCCAATCTCGCATTCCGATGGACATGATGGTCCATGGTTGTTCAATTAACCTGTTCCATGCGCGGCAACAGATATCGATGATTTGTTCGTAGGATTTGAAGACCCGGTTTGACAGCCAGTTATCCCTGATGAACTGCCATAGGTTCTCGACCGGGTTCAATTCGGGAGACCTCGGTGGCAATGGGAGAAGGGTAATGTTGTTGGGAATGTCGAGTTTGCCAGATGTGTGCCAGCCAGCCTGGTCAAGGATGACAACGGCGTGGGCTCCCGGAGCGACTTGCGACGAGATTTCCTGAAGATGCATTTGCATGGCCATGATGTTGCACTTGGGAAGGACGAGCGCAGCACCGACACCCCGTTCCGGGCAGATGGCCCCAAATATCCATGCTGACTTTGTCCGCTGATCCTTGGGGGCCCGCGGCCTTGTCCCGCGTTTTGCCCATCGCCTTGTGATCTTGGTCTTTTGACCCACACGCGCCTCGTCCTGAAACCAAACCTCTATCGGGGTGCCGCTTTCAAGCTGATTGCCGATTTCCGCCAGTTCGGCTGGGAAGCTTTTTTAAAATCCTCGACGGCAAACTCGTTTTGCGCCGGATGCTGCGGCCGGGCCGTCAGACGCCGATAACCCGCATTCTTCAGCTCCCGCGATACGGTACGCTCGTCAACGACAATGCCAAATTCAGACAGGATCCACGCAGCGAGATCCTTCAAGCGCCAACGTACCACTGCATCCACCGATGGATACGGGCCTCGTTCGACAATCTCGATCAACGCACGACGCTGCTGCTCGTCAAGTTTTGAGGGGCGACCTGACTTGGGCGTATCCTTCAGACCATTGGGACCAGAAGCATTGAAACGCAGCACCCAATCGCGAATGATTTGGAGCGTCACTCCGCCAATATGAGCTGCGTCCGAACGGCTCCCCCCATCATAGATCACCGCCAATGACAAAAGGCGACGGGTCTGTTTGGCGTCCCGGCACACCCTCGCCAACCGGCGAAGGGTACAACCGTCAAAGTCATCTCGAAGCGGTATCGCGGCTCCCATGGCAAACTCCCATCGTTTGCCATCTGGAATCATATTCGCAACAAAACCGGAAGCCCAAATATGAGTCACTTCATCTGACGTTTGGTATCAGGGGTTACTGGAAGAGAACGCTCAATAGTTCCTGAAACTTATATGCTGGGCCAGAGAGCCCCCGATCCTCGCTCGCCACAAGGCAGAGACTGCAAGTCCCGACATCACGCTGGTCCATTGAAATCCGCTTATAACCGGCGAGTTGCAAAGGTTGGTCGCGCTGTTCTGCAATGACGAGACACCCTACAAGCGGCAGATGCGCATGCTCCAGATGCTCCAGGACATCCGGGCCGCAATAATTTCGCTGCGCATCTACGCGGAACCGTTCGGACGCTGCCAATATTCGTGTGGTCACTTCTGTGCCCGCAGGCGGCAGCGCAATCCGCATGTTTTGTAGTTCATAGACCTTGAGAGCCTCAGAACGCCCAAGCCCAATTCCGTTCGGAACAAACGCACTCACTTCAAGATCCAGTGCGTGGAGGACGTTCATTCCTCTCCGCAAAACCGGATTGACGAACAGCGCAAGGTCGAGACTTCCGTCCCTCAATTTCTCAAACAACACGCTCTGATGAATATGCTCGATCTCAACGTCAACATTGTTGTTGTCGCGCTGGAACTCACTGATCAAACGATAGAGCGAGCCACAATGAATATCCTGCGACAAGCCCAGCTTCACACTCCCGATACTCAGCCCGCGGATATTGTTGATCTGGTTTCGAACTCTTGCAAACCCGGACAACTGACTGAGAGCATAAGCATAAAAAATCTCGCCTTCCGGGGATAATCGCACACCACGGGTCAAACGCTCAAAAAGCTGAATATCCAGATCCAGCTCCAACGCCTGGATATGCCGGTTCAAGGCGGACGGGGAAATCGCCAATGTTTCGGCTGCCCCCCGAATAGAGCCCGTTTCCACGATTGCCTTTACATATCGAAAGCTTTGCAGATGCCGCATGGTTTTCGCGCCTTTTCTCAAAGCTTACCTATCAAGCGGTGCAAAAAACGCAACAGTTCGGTGATAACATTGCAGCAGACTGCACCGCATTTATCAGATTACCTCTCCCTCAGTCTTCCCAAGACCGCCACTGGACGGCCCCGCCGTTCCATTCCGCGACTTCAAGCCCGAGGGTTAAACCATGAAAAAACTCGCACTTGCCACAGCACTTCTTGTGACCACAGGCATCACGTCAGCGTCTGCCGAAATCAAGGTGGGTGTGCTTCACTCACTGTCTGGCACCATGGCGATTTCCGAAACCACGCTGAAAGACACCATGCTGATGCTCATTGAAGAGCAGAACAAAAAGGGTGGTCTGCTGGATCAGGAACTCGTACCCGTGGTTGTAGACCCGGCCTCCGATTGGCCCCTCTTTGCTGAGAAAGCCCGCGAACTTCTTACCGTTCAGGACGTAGACGTCATTTTTGGAGCATGGACCTCAGTCTCTCGGAAATCCGTTCTTCCCGTGATCGAAGAGCTGAACGGCCTGATGTTCTACCCGGTTCAATATGAAGGTGAGGAAAGCTCCAAGAACGTCTTTTACACGGGAGCCGCTCCAAACCAGCAGGCAATCCCGGCAACAGACTACTTTCTCGAAGAATTGGGCGTTGAGAAATTCGCACTCCTGGGCACTGACTATGTCTACCCGCGCACAACCAACAAGATCCTCGAACAATATCTGAAGGACAAGGGCATCGCGGCAGAGGACATCTTCGTCAACTATACGCCGTTCGGGCATTCGGATTGGTCTAAGATCGTGGCTGACGTGGTCGCGCTCGGGGCTGATGGCAAGAAAGTCGGCGTGATCTCGACGATCAACGGCGATGCGAATATCGGCTTTTACAAGGAACTTGCAGCGGCCGGCGTTTCAGCAAACGACATTCCGGTCGTCGCCTTCTCCGTTGGTGAAGAAGAGCTGTCTGGCCTCGACACCAGCAACCTTGTCGGCCACCTCGCCGCATGGAATTACTTCCAGTCTGCAGACACAGAGGCAAATGCCGAATTCGTCAAAACCTGGAAGGCCCGTATGGGCGATGAGCGGGTCACTAACGACCCGATGGAAGCTCACTACATCGGGTTCAACATGTGGGTGAATGCGGTGGAAAAGGCAGGCACCACCGATGTCGATGCCGTTCGAAACGCGATGTACGGTCAGGAGTTACCGAACCTCACAGGCGGAACCTCCATCATGCTGCCAAACCACCACCTGGCAAAACCGGTCTTGATTGGAGAAATTCAGGAAGACGGCCAGTTCGACATCATCAGTCAGACCGAAGAAGTTTCCGGTGACGCATGGACTGACTTCCTGCCTGAATCTGCAGTCTTGAAGTCGGATTGGCAGGAGCTCGGTTGCGGTATGTACAACATTGAAACCGCTTCCTGCATCCAGCTGACCTCCAATTACTAAGCTCACCCGACAAACGACTTCGGGGCCTCAATTGCGAGGCCCCGGTTACTCCCAAAAACAAGAAAGCTATCATGTTGCGGTTTCTGGCGACGTTCATTTTGGTCCTATGCGCCCTTGGTCCGGCACAGGCTCAGGATCAAAACCTCCAATACATTCTTCAAGATCATCACAAGGCTGTGGAGCGAGCCTCCCGCAAAACAATTGATCCACTTTTGAAGGCATTGGCCGACGGTAAGCTTCCTGCAGTCCCCGGCTTTTTGGATGCCTGGCGAAACAAAAACGTCTGGATGAGCAAAGAAGATGGGCAATTTTATTTTCTGGCAGATCCGAAGGCCGATCCAGTCGAAATCATCGACATTGAAACAGGTGAGGCTCTTGGAACACATGCCCGCAAAGGCATGAAACAGCTCAAACCAAACAGCGGAGTGCGCACTATCCTGGCCTCGGCCTTGGTCGAGTTTCAGTTGAAGGACCCGGATCTGCAAACACGCACAGAAGCAGTGTTGGCGATTGAGCGCGGAGCAGATGCAGCGCACCTGCCGCTTCTCCAAGCAGCAGCGGAAACAGAACCCAACTCCGATCTGAAATTGCGCATGTCACGTCTTGTGCGCCTCTTGACCATTCGCTTTTCCAAAGACACGGACGCGCGTATTGCAACGATTAAATCCTTTGCCTCAGACACAAGCGTTGATGTTCGCAGTGCTCTGAACCCCTTGCTGGAAACACGTACCAATGCTGCCCCAACCCTTCCGGACACCATCAACCTTGCACGCCGCCTTGTCCCGGGTCAGCAGTTCTCGACAGACGAAGCCTATGACTTGCTTGTCAAACAAGGTCTCGCCCAACCAAGGCAAGACCTTGCAGCCCGAGATGCCATCCTCATTGAGAATATCGTAGATGGTCGGGTGGGAGACGCGCCGGTCTCAACTCTTTCGACAGAGGAAGCCCGAGATCGCGCCTATCAGAAGCTTGTACAACTGGGTCAGGCGCCAGCGTTGGTCACGCGCGCGGACGTTCGCGCCTCTTTGGACGAACATGTATTTTACGAAGAATATCTTGAGCCGGACCCAGGAATCACAACGGCGGCACTCGCCACATTGGACTCCATTTCCAACCGCGTTGACCTTTACGCAACAATTGACCTTGGGCTGGATGGCCTATCCCTCGCATCAATCTACTTTCTGGCCGCCATCGGGTTGGCCATCACCTTTGGCGTGATGGGCGTCATCAACATGGCTCATGGCGAATTCATCATGATCGGCGCCTATACCGGGTATGTCGTGCAACAGGTCATCCCGGACTATACCACCTCGATCATTGTGGCTCTGCCACTGGCTTTCATTTTGGCGTTTGCAGCCGGTGTTGCGCTGGAACGAAGTGTCATTCGCCACTTGCGCCACCGTCCATTGGAAACCTTGTTGGCAACATTTGGCGTGTCCATAGCCCTTCAGCAGCTGGCCAAAAACATCTTCGGAACGCAAGCGCGTCCGCTCACAGCGCCTGCCTGGCTGGACGGCTCCTGGATCATCAACGATATCATTTCCATCAGTATGATCCGTATTGCGATCTTCGCGCTGGCTTTGGCATTCCTTGGCCTCCTGATTTTCATCCTGACAAAAACGCGCTTCGGCCTTGAGGTTCGCGCCGTTACACAAAACCCGCGCATGGCCTCATCCATGGGCATCAACCCGGAACGCATCAACATGCTTACATTCGGGCTCGGGTCAGGCATTGCAGGAATTGCAGGTGTTGCCATCGGGCTCTTTGCCAAAGTCACCTCCGAGCTCGGGTCAGCCTATATCGTGCAAAGCTTCATGACAGTTGTTGTCGGCGGAGTTGGCAACATCTGGGGCACTTTGGCCGGCGCCGGGATGATCGGAAGCCTGCAGAAATTTATCGAGTGGTTGAACCCGTCCAACACCCTGGCCGCTCAGACCTACATGATCATCTTCATCATCATATTCATTCAGTTTCGGCCAAAGGGCATCATTGCCCTTAAAGGCCGCGCGGCGGGGGATTGAGCCATGGAACGGACATTTCTCGCACGCAATCCATCGGTGTTGGTTTTCCTTGGAGCCTTGGCACTCTTCACTCTGACGGTCACCATCCTCTCTGAAGGGTTAGGCATTGGCTTCCTGTCCACGAGTTTCATCAAGACACTCGGCAAAACTCTATGCCTCTGCCTGGCTGCTTTGGCGCTGGATTTGGTGTGGGGTTACTGCGGTATTCTGTCCCTCGGGCACTTCGCATTCTTCGGGCTCGGAGGCTACATGATCGGCATGTGGTTGATGTACGCCCGCACCGAGGAGATCGTTGTTTCCTCCCTTGCAAATGTACCTCTCCCGCCAACATCAGAGGAAATCCGCGACGCGATTGGAACACAGATCTTCGGCGTAGTTGGAGGTGCTGAATTACCGATGATTTGGAGCTTTGCCGATAGCCTAACCATTCAATTGGTGCTGGTGGTCCTCGTTCCAGGCATTCTGGCCTTTCTGTTCGGCTGGTTGGCCTTTCGGTCCCGTGTCAGCGGCGTCTACCTGTCTATCTTGACACAAGCCATGACACTCGCCCTGTCGCTTTATCTCTTTCAAAATGACAGTGGTCTGCGTGGGAACAACGGCCTTTCAGGCTTGCAGAACTTGCCAGGTGCCGAAAACGTGTCGCAAGCAACCCTGTCCATCTTGTTTTTATGGGGGTCAGCGCTAGCGCTCGGGAGCTTTTATATCGCCTCAGCTTGGTTCATGTCCGGAAAGTTTGGCAGCGCGATTCGCGCCATTCGGGACGATGAGAACCGTCTGCGATACCTTGGGTATTGGGTTGAAAGTTACAAGCTGCTGGTCTTCGTGGTCTCTGCCATCATCACAGCCATTGCCGGAGCGCTTTATTATCCGCAGGCCGGAATTATCAATCCAGCCGAGATTGCTCCAATTGCCTCTATCTATCTGGTTGTCTGGGTCGCCATTGGTGGGCGTGGGCGACTTTATGGCGCCGTCATTGGAGCCGCCTTTGTGTCGCTGATTTCAAGCTGGTTCACAGGTGGTCAAGCACCCGATATTCCGCTTGGCTTCTACACCATCAAATGGGTGGACTGGTGGCTTGTCCTCCTTGGGTTCGGCTTTGTCCTTGTGACACTTTACGCGCCAAAAGGGCTAGGCGGACTGGTGGATCAACTTGTGCGGAGGAAAAGCGCATGACCAGAGCCGAGACACTTCTGGAACTGGACAAGGTGTCAGTATCTTTCGACGGCTTCAAGGCGATCAACGAACTTTCCTTTGCCATCGGCTCAGCGGAGCTGCGGGCCATCATTGGCCCGAACGGTGCCGGCAAGACAACCATGATGGATATCATTACCGGTAAAACGCGGGCCGATAGTGGACAAGTAAAATATGGCGACCATGCCATTGATCTGCAAAACCTCTCAGAGAGCGCAATCGCGCAGGCGGGGATTGGTCGGAAATTCCAACGGCCAACCGTTTTTGAGAACCAGACGGTTCTAGAAAACCTCACCCTGGCCCTGCACAATGACCGCTCTCCTTTGAAAGTCCTCTTCAACAAGACCACAGAAATGGACCGACGCCGGGTCGATACGCTCGCCGACGAGGTCGGGTTGACGGATCACCTTCATCGCACCGCAGGTGAACTGTCTCACGGACAAAAGCAATGGCTGGAGATCGGCATGCTCTTGGCGCAAGAACCCCGCCTTTTGTTGGTCGATGAACCCGCCGCAGGCATGACACCGCAAGAACGGGAGCACACGACTGACATGTTGAAACGTGCGGCCAAAACATGTGCCGTGGTTGTCGTAGAGCATGACATGGAATTTGTCCGGCGGCTCGATTGTCGCGTCACTGTGCTCCATGAAGGGTCAGTGTTGGCCGAAGGATCGATTGATCACGTCATTCAGGACCGTCAGGTCATCGAAGTCTATCTAGGGCGGTGATCACCATGTTGAATTGCGCGAATATCACACTGCACTACGGCCAAAGCCAAATCCTCAACGGGGTCGACATGACAGCTGAGGTCGGTCGGATATCTTGCCTGATGGGCGTCAACGGGGTTGGAAAAACATCCCTCTTGAAGGTTTTGTCCGGCACACACTGCCATTCGGGAGGTTCCTACATCCTGAACGGAGAGGAACTCCCGCCCAACACCCCCGCCCATGCCCTTGCAAAGCGGGGCGTTGGTTACGTTCCGCAGGGCAGAGACATTTTTCCCTTACTCACAGTGAAGGAAAACATGGAGATCGGATTTTCCTGTCTGGATAAATCTGAGCGTTTTTTGCCGGACGAGCTGTTCGAGTTGTTTCCAGTTCTCAAGGAAATGCAGCACCGTCGTGGTGGTGACTTGTCGGGAGGACAGCAACAACAGCTGGCCATTGCACGCGCCCTGATCACCAAGCCGAAACTGCTTCTGCTGGATGAACCAACAGAAGGAATACAGCCCAACATCATCCAACAAATCGGGCGGGTGATTTCCTTTTTGAAAGATCGAGGCGACATGGCCATTGTTTTGGTTGAACAGTATTTTGACTTCGCCTTCGGGCTTGCCGACGACATCTATGTGATGGAACGAGGCAAAATGATCCTGAATGGAGAAAAATCAACCTTTCGCAAACAGGATGTGCGCGCCAAACTGGCCGTCTAGGGAGGTCCTTCCGAATGCTCGATTCGATTTCAAAACCTGTTATGCAGCGCGCCAAAGGCACGCTTCGCATTGGTTTTGAAACCAAAAATGGGCGCTCCTCTCTTATGGACCTTCATCAGGCCGGGTGCCTGAAAGCCATGATCCCGAAAAACCATGCGCCAATGCCAGACGCGGTGATGATCAACACCGCCGGCGGCTTGACCGGGGGAGATCAGCTGGATGTTTCTGTGTCAGTGGGCAATGGGACGCAGCTAAGAATGGCAACCCAGACCGCTGAGAGGATCTATCGAAGCACCGGGGACCACGCGCGCGTTAAGCTGAAGTTTGAGATTGGTGAAGCAGCACGCTTTGACTGGCTCGCGCAGGAAACAATCCTGTTTGAGGGTGGTCAGGTAAACCGTCAAATCAATGCTGATTTGGCCGAGGACGCATCTGCCCTCTTTGTTGAGCCTGTCATTTTGGGGCGCATAGCCATGGGGGAGACGCTCACGTTTGGCGCTTTGTACGACCACTGGCGCATTCACCGGGGTGGCAAACTTGTTTACGCGGATGCCCTGCGACTGGACAATTTTGAAGCTCTCAAAAGCCCCGCAGCGCTCGGCTCGAATTTGGCGTTCGCAACTCTCCTGTTTATCGACCCGATGGCCGAAGACCGTCGCGATCAGCTCAGGGACTTATTGGATTTGGAACCGATTGAGGCTGGGTGCAGCGCATGGAATGGCCTGTTGCTGGCCAGACTGATGGCACCGGACGCGGCCCAACTGCGCAAGTCCATCATCAAAGTGACAACAAATCTGCGTGGACGCGACATGCCACGCGTGTGGACGATGTGAGGAAAAAATGAAACTGACGCCCCGGGAAAAGGACAAACTTCTTGTCAGCCTCGCCGCCATGGTGGCGCGCAACCGGCTGGAGCGCGGTGTGAAACTTAATCATCCAGAAGCCATCGCCCTGATCACAGACTATGTCGTGGAAGGTGCCCGCGATGGCAGAAGTGTTGCTCAGCTGATGGACGAGGGAGGGAAGGTCATAACCGCAGAGCAATGCATGGACGGCATTGCGGACATGATCCATGACGTTCAGGTCGAAGCCACATTTCCTGACGGCACCAAGCTCGTCACCGTTCACCACCCGATCCGATAAAGGAGAGTGACCATGAGACTTCTGATTTTGACAGCAACAGCACTCTTCGCCAGTCCTGCACTCGCACATGATGGCACTCATCTCCACCCACACGGGCTTGAGACCGGCTATTTCATTCTCTTGGCCGCCATTGCCGTGGTGGTGGCAGCATATGTGGTGCGCCGATGAAACCGGGCGAGATTATTTGTAGGGACGGCGACATTGAGCTGAATGCCGGTGCGTCGACCCTAACGTTGAGCGTGGCCAACACGGGAGATAGGCCCATTCAGGTGGGCAGCCACTATCATTTCGAAGAAACGAACTCCGCACTGGAGTTTGACCGCGCCGCGGCGAGAGGTATGCGTCTCGATATTGCTGCAGGAACAGCCATCCGATTTGAACCGGGCCAGACTCGTGAGGTAAAGCTTGTGCCCTTGTCCGGTGCCCGGAAAGTCTTTGGTTTCAATCAGAAAATCATGGGAGATATCTAGATGCCCACCAGGATCTCCCGCAGTGCCTATGCAGACATGTACGGACCGACGACCGGCGACAAGGTCCGCCTGGCAGATACTGAACTATTCATTGAGGTTGAGAAAGATCTCACGACCTACGGCGAAGAGGTCAAGTTCGGCGGCGGCAAGGTGCTGCGTGATGGCATGGGACAAGCCCAGACCACCCGCGCAGATGGCGCTGTTGATACGATCATCACCAACGCACTGATTGTAGATGTTACAGGCATCTACAAGGCCGATGTCGGTCTTAAGGATGGACGCATTGCCGCGATAGGCAAGGCCGGAAACCCCGACACACAACCGAATGTCGATATTATCGTTGGCCCGGGAACGGAAGCGATTGCCGGGGAAGGCAAGATCCTGACGGCTGGCGGATTTGACAGCCACATCCACTGGATCTGCCCGCAACAGGTTGAAGATGCACTTCATTCCGGACTGACCACAATGCTCGGCGGGGGAACAGGGCCAGCACATGGCACTCTGGCCACAACCTGCACGCCCGGCCCCTGGCACATTGGGCGGATGTTTCAGGCATTGGATGGGCTGCCGATGAATGTCGCGTTATCCGGCAAAGGCAACGCATCCCTGCCTGCAGCGCTGATCGAGCAAGTCGAAGCCGGTGCGGCAGCTCTTAAACTTCACGAGGATTGGGGCTCAACACCTGCGGCCATTGATTGCTGTTTGTCCGTTGCGGACGACCACGATGTTCAAGTGATGATCCACACAGACACCTTGAACGAAAGCGGCTTTGTCGAAAACACCATCGCCGCCATGAAGGACCGCACCATTCACGCCTTCCACACGGAAGGTGCAGGTGGCGGCCATGCTCCGGATATCATCAAGGTCTGCGGCGAAAACCACGTTCTGCCGTCTTCAACCAATCCGACACGGCCCTACACCGTCAACACTCTGGAAGAACATCTGGATATGTTGATGGTGTGCCATCATCTGGACAAATCCATTCCCGAAGATGTGGCCTTTGCGGAAAGCCGCATTCGCAAGGAAACAATTGCAGCTGAGGACATCCTGCATGATCTGGGAGCCTTCTCGATCATCGCGTCGGATAGTCAGGCCATGGGCCGCGTGGGCGAAGTTATCATCCGCACATGGCAAACCGCCCATAAAATGAAAGTTCAGCGCGGACGTTTGGCAGAAGAGACGAGCAACAACGACAACTTCCGCGTTCGTCGATACATCGCCAAATACACGATCAATCCGGCTATCGCCCACGGCATGTCTCATGAGATCGGCTCCATTGAACCGGGCAAGCGCGCCGACCTTGTGCTCTGGGACCCCGCCTTTTTTGGCGTAAAGCCTCAACTGGTCCTGCTGGGGGGCACAATCGCCGTTGCTCAAATGGGGGATCCAAATGCCTCCATTCCGACACCGCAACCGGTTTATACAAGGCCCATGTTCGGTGCCCTTGCGCGATCCGTCGAAAGATCAGCAGCGATCTTTGTTTCGCAAGCTGGGCTCTCCAATGACATCAAGTCCAAATTCGGGTTGAACAAGGACCTGATCGCGGTCCGGTCCACACGCACGATCGGCAAAGCCGACATGGTTTTGAACAACGCAAAACCAGCAATTGACGTAGACCCGGAGACCTATGAAGTCCGCGCAGATGGCGAACTGTTGACTTGTGAGCCGGCAGCAGAGCTTCCTATGGCACAACGCTATTTCATGTATTGATGATGATCAGAGCCACAGATGTCATCCATGGCCACGACGCGCCCGCAGACACGGTCACTCTCGACTATGAGGCCCGTTTCAAACGGCGGATCGCCATGACCAGCGACAACGGGTTGGCCTTCCTTCTAGACCTGCCAAAGGTAACAGACCTGCGTGAAGGCGACGACTTGAAGCTGGAAGACGGTCGGCATATCCGGGTTCTGGCAGCTGATGAAAGTCTGATGCGGATCACGGCGAGCAGCCCACTCCATCTCATGCGGCTGACATGGCACATCGGCAACCGTCACCTGCCCTGCGAAATCGCAGAAGGTCACCTGCTGCTTCAGCCGGACCATGTAATCCGCGCCATGATTGAGCAACTGGGCGGAAAGGTTGAAGACGTCAAAGCCCCGTTCAAACCCGAAGGTGGTGCCTACGGCCAAGGCCGCACGCACTCTCATGAGCATTAGGACGCCCCCGACCGCATGAGCCTGTCTGCCCATCATATCATGGCCTGGATGTCACCAGCATTTCCAACCGGAGCCTTTGCCTATAGCCACGGTCTTGAACAGGCAATCCATTGTGATCTGATCTCGGACAGGAATTCGTTGGAGGACTGGCTATCAGTGCTCTTGCGTCAAGGAGGTATTCGCAACGACGCAATCCTGCTGGTTCATGCCTTTAAGGGGGAAGATGTTCGGGATCTGTGCGAAGCATTGGCAGGCTCGAAAGAGCGCCACAAGGAAACGATGGCCCAAGGGTCGGCCTTTGCAAAAACCGCAAGTGCGCTTTTGGAAACGCCCATTCCCCCAGCACCTCTGCCCGTAACCGTTGGTAAGGCAGCAGCAATGGCGGGCGTTCCAGTCGAAGACCTGCTACCGCTTTATATTCACGCCTTCATCGCAAATCTGATCTCGGCAGCAATTCGGCTTGTCCCACTTGGTCAAACTGATGGTCAGATTGTACTGCAAAATCTATTTGCACATATGGACGCATTGGCGGAGGAAGCTCTTGCTGCAGGACTGGATGATCTTGGCACTTGCAGCATTGGCGCTGATCTCGCTGCAATGAAACACGAAGACATGACAACCCGGATATTCAAATCATGAATGGCCCATTGCGCGTTGGTATTGGTGGTCCCGTCGGTGCAGGCAAGACCTCGCTCACAGAAGCTTTATGCCGTCGGCTCGCCGTCAACCTTTCCATGGCGGTCGTAACCAATGACATCTACACACGAGAAGATGCAGACTATCTGATGCGTGTGCAGGCGCTCCCGTCTGAGCGCATTCGTGGGGTGGAAACCGGCGGCTGTCCGCACACCGCGATCCGGGAAGACGCCTCAATCAATCTGGCTGCCATCGACGACCTCACTCAAAAGATACCCGACCTTGATCTGGTGCTGATTGAATCGGGAGGAGACAATCTCGCCGCCACTTTCAGCCCGGAACTCGCGGATTTAACGATTTATGTGATTTCCACCGCCATGGGCGAAGAAATCCCCCGCAAAGGCGGCCTGGGCATCACCCGCTCTGACATTTTGATCATCAACAAGACAGACCTTGCGCCTTATGTGGACGTAGACTTGTCCGTGATGGAACATGACGCAAAAACCCAGCGCGGTGCCCGAAAAACTGTCTTCACCAATATGAAAACCGGCGAAGGCATTGATGCCATTATTTCGGAGCTGACCGCACTAGGCGGCCTCTGATTGCTTCTTTAAAGGCTGACACAAGTGGCCGATCAGCGGCCCCGGATCGGCTTAACAGCCCAATTGGCCGCGAGATGATCGGCTTTACCAAAGGCACAAAATGAAGGTCATTCGCGGTCGCCAAATCCGCTGAGGACTTTGGTAGAACAGCAACACCCTTGCCGTGTCGAACCAACTCCACAGCCGTTGTCGTTCGCTCCACTTCAAAGGCCCAATAGGCCGACAAACCAACCCGCGCCAACGTCTCGTCAATCAAAAGGCGATTGCCAGTGCCTCTCGCTGGCAAGATAAGGTCGCAATCCTCCAACTCTTTCCATTCGATCTCATTTTTCTCTGCAAGAGCGTGAGAGAAGGGCAGAAACACGCCCAGTTCATCTTCAAGAAACGTTTCAAACTCTGTGCCCGGGTCGAGAGCGCCAATAGATCCAATTCCGAAATCAGCTTCACCGCTGGATACTGCTTCAACCACCTCATTGGATGCTCGGTCTAGTATTCTCAGGCGAAACTGGTGCCCGTCATCTTGCACCTTTCTGAGCGGCGGTTCCAAAACAGCAGACATAACTGTCGGGATAACCGCCACCGTAACAACCATATGGCGCTGAGAAACGTGTGCCACACTGTCATCCCGCATGGCCCGCAGTGTCTCGCGCGCATTTTCCAGCATCGTTTCTGCAGATCCCAGAAAGCGTTTTGCTGCCAATGTCGGCTTGACCTGTCGTGTTGACCGCTCAAACAAGACGCAACCAAGCGCTTCTTCCAGCTTCTGAATACGCCGGGTCACTGCCGATTGCGACAGGTTCAAACGGTCCCCGGCCAGATGGAAAGACTGAGTTTCCATAACCACCAAGAAAGCTTCCAGATCGCCAAAATCATAATTGATGCGCATTACGCATTAATTAGCCACTTCTTCTCATTGGTCAAATCAACCGAACATTGGATAGGTTATTGGGCGAGAGGAATTTATGACCAAGACCTACGATATAGCAGTCATCGGCGGCGGAAACGCAGCCCTTTGTGCAGCAATAACCGCAGCCGAACAAGGTGCGCATGTGCTGATCCTCGAAACAGCTCCAAAAGCCTATCGCGGTGGCAACTCTCGGCATACCCGGAATTTCAGGTGCATGCACGGTGCACCGCTTGGTCCTCTCATAGAGAGCTATGGTGAAGACGAGTATTTTGATGATCTGATCAAAGTCACCGGCGGCAAAACGGATGAACATCTCGCCCGCTTGGCGATCCGAATATCAGAGGAATGCCTGCCCTGGATGGAAGAGCGTGGCGTTCGGTTTCAGCCATCACTCTCCGGCACACTTTCACTTGCACGCACCAACGCGTTTTTCATGGGCGGAGGCAAGTCACTGGTAAACGCCTATTACCGCACGGGTGAAAAGCTCGGTGTCGATGTCCATTACGAGGCCAATGTCATTCATCTCGAGTTGGACGGGGATCAGGTCGCCTTCCTCGATTACACTCATGAAAGAGTAACGCACCGCATCGAACCAAAGGCCACCGTCGTCGCGTCTGGTGGCTTTCAGGCTGACACAGACTGGCTCACCCGCGCTTGGGGTCCAGCAGCTGAAAACTTCCTCATTCGCGGAACGCCCTACAATCGCGGCGTGGTCCTAGCTGACTTGCTGGAGCAAGGTGTCAATTCGGTTGGCGACCCAACGCAATGCCACGCTGTTGCCATTGATGGCCGAGCCCCGAAGTTCGATGGTGGGATCGTAACTCGTCTTGACTGCGTGCCATTTTCGATTGTCGTCAACAAAAACGCAGAACGGTTTTACGACGAAGGTGAAGATGTTTGGCCAAAACGGTATGCGATCTGGGGCCGGCTGGTTGCCAATCAGCCCGATCAAGTTGGCTATGTCATCATCGATGCCAAATCGCTCAACCTATTCATGCCGTCCGTCTTTCCGCCGATCGAGGCAAATAGTCTGGCAGAGCTCGCAGGTGGTCATGGCGATGGTTGCAATTTTGAAGACGAAGACCGGTTCAGCCATGCGCTGCGCTATGCCCATCAGGCGGTCATGTACGGTTTTCTGTTGTGCTTTGCCTAAACTTCCGTCGCAACGCTTATGCACTACGTCTTCAACATGCCAGCTCCCTACCCACTGTTGTCACCTCCTAAGGTCTTAGGCGTTCCGGGCGGTATCTTAATGGTGATAGGAACCATGTGGCTGATGAAACTGAAAATAGCCGCCGATAGACATCTGGGTGCTGAACGCGCCTGGACCGGCGAGATGGCGTTCATCCTGCTGCTTTTCCTAGTGGCTGTGACCGGATTGCTTCTTTACGTGCTTGGAAACACTGCAGCGATGCCAGCAATGCTCGCCATTCATTTGGGTTCTGTCTTGAGTTTCCTTCTCTTAACGCCCTACACAAAAATGGCGCATGGATTTTACCGATTGGCTGCGCTCATCCGGGATGCCCAGCGTAAGGATATCAGTTAATCGGCAAAACGATTTCGGCTTTCAAACCCGGATTGGCGGAGGTGAGGATCAGCTTACCCCCGTGGCGTTGGGCGACACTTTCCACAATGGGAAGACCTAAACCGCTTCCGCCCCTCCCCTCTTCAACCTGACCAAATCTTTTCAGCGCAATCTCGATCTCATCTGCAGTTAGACCACGCCCATCGTCCTGAACTGTGATGACCACCGCTCCATCGTGCAAACCGCAACCAACAGAGATCTGGGAAAGTGTGTCGCCGCCATGACGCAGGGCGTTGTCGATCAGATTGGTAACTGCCTCCCGGATCATCGTCTGATCTCCATGGAACGAAAACGAGCCTGTCGAGCTTTGCCAATTGATCTGGATGGACGCAGGCCTGCGTCGTTGCACGTCACGCACGACCTCCTCAATGGTTTCCTTCAGAGGGAACTGATTGCCGGTTTCCTTGGGCGACGTTGATTTTATGCGTTCATAGGCCAACATTCGTTGCGCCAACTGGCTTGTTTCCTTGGCCGCGACAACAAGGTCTTCACTGCGCTCTCGCATGGTCTTCTCATCGCGCGCAGACTGCACCGCCTCCGCCAGCGCCAGAACACCTGCAACAGGCGTTCGAAGTTGGTGCGCGGCATTCGATATAAACTCGTTTTGCGCTTCCATCGTAGTCGATACCTGCCCGAGCAATCGATTAAGGGTACGCACGATCCCCTCAACCTCAAACGGCACCGCCCGGCGGATTGGTTTCAATTCGTCACTGGAGCGCAAATCAATGGCTTCCTGAAGGTTTAAAAGCGGCCGCAAACCGATGCGCACCCCAAACCAGACAATTAGGGCAAGCGACGCAATAATCGCTGAAATCGCGATGAACGTTCTCAACATAAGCGCCCGAACAAAGGCCGTGCGCACCCTGGTGTCCTGCCAAACAGTTGTCGTGAACATGCCGATGAAGCCATCCACCTGCATCTTGGACCGCATCCGTAACCCGCGCACGTCACGGCCAAGATACTCAGCATTAAAATAGATATATCCGGCCTCTCTATCACCGGCCTTCGGAATACCTACAGGTGGCGTGGCATAGCCTGCGACGATCACGCCATCCGGCGCATAAACGTGATAAAAAACCCGTCCACCAGACGTATCTGCCAAAATAGCCTTTGTGCTGGTTGAAAGGGCGTCACCACCCGAAATAGCAACATCGTTGGAGATGGAAAGCGCTGCCGACAGAAGGCTGCGGTCAAATACATCTCCCGCCGTCACGCGTGCATTGTTCAACTGCCAGAGCCCCGCCCCGAAAGCCACCCCAAGCAACGGCAACAAGATAATGAGCGTCAATCGCAGGCGAAGAGAATAGGTTCTCTTCATTGGCCGGATGCTCCTATCGAATAGCCAATCCCTCGCTGAACCTGAATGCTCACACCATACGAGGACAGTCGCTTTCTAAGGCGGGACACATAGACCTCGATGACCTTTTCGTCGCTCTCGCTCCCCGCACCGTAAAGATGATCGAGCAAAGCTCCTTTCGACAAGGCTCGCCCCTGCGCTTCTGCTAGGGCAGACAACAGAACAAGCTCACGCCGTGGCACATCAAGGACCGTGTCGCCATGCAAAAGCTGCAACGCATTTACATCCAGCTTGAGCGTGCCAAGTTTTATGAGTTGACGTGGCGCAGTCGCCTTTCGGCGCCCGAGAGCGCGCACCCGAGCAGCAAGTTCTTCCATCTCAAATGGCTTGACCAGATAATCATCTGCTCCGGCATCCAATCCCTTGACCCGATCTTGCGTCTCGCTTCTGGCAGTAAGGAGCAACACCGGCCGCGGGTCCCCTCGCTCCCGAAGTGCGGCAAGGATCTCCAGACCATTTTTTCCAGGTAGATTTATATCGAGGATCACAAGGTCCCCGTCTTCTGTTTTAAGAAAAAGATCCGCCTCTTCCCCGTCATGCAACACATCAACAGAATGCCCTGCATCCCGAAGCTGGTAAGCTATCCCTTTGGAAAGACTGATGTTATCTTCTACTAAAGCTATGCGCATATTTTTCTTTTTCGATGAAAGCTTAATGCAAGCTTCGCAGGGAAGACTGCTAGCATCAAGGCTCTTGGGAGAGAGCTGAACATACGTGCGCTGTAAGTTCAAGCGCATGCCTTTGGGAGGAAAATATGGTTGTTTCTAAGCTTGCGCGCCATCTGGCGCTCAGTGTCGCAGGTGCGTGTCTTGCTCTTGCTCCGTCTCAAATTTCAGCAGCAGAACTTGATCTGTCAGGCAAAACCGTTGAGTGGATTATTCCCTTTTCTGAGACAGGCGGTTCCGCCAAATGGGCCAACTTCTATGCTCTGCTCCTGAGCGAAGCCCTTCCTGGTCAACCAACAGTCGTCGTCAAGTTCATGCCGGGTGCAGGGTCCACAAAAGGCGCCAACTGGTTTCAGGGGCAAAACTACTCCGACAGTGAAGGCACGCTGATTTTCGGCTCTTCCGGGTCCACACAATTCCCGTATCTCTTGGGTGATCCGCGCGTTCGTTATGAGTACAAGGACTGGAATGTGGTTCTCGCCTCTGGCACTGGTGGCGTAGCCTATCTCCCGCCTGACCTTGCCGAGAAAATGGACGGCAATGACGCAAGCGCACTGCGGGATACGGACTTTATCTACGGTTCACAAGGCGCAACCCGTCTCGACCTTGTGCCACTGCTTGCTTGGGAAATGCTCGGCCTGAATGTTGAGCCGGTCTTTGGCATCAAGGGTCGCGGTGACGGCCGCCTGATGTTTGAGCGTGGTGAGGCCAACATCGATTACCAGACATCGTCTTCCTATCTGAAAGGCGTCACCCCTCTGGTAGAAGCTGGAACAGCCGTTCCGATGATGAGCTGGGGCGCATTGGATGACGATGGCAACATTGTCCGTGACCCAACTTTCCCAGACATGCCGACTTTCAAGGAAGTGTGCGAAGCCACAGATGGCTGCGAAACCTCCGGTGAAAAGTGGGATGCATGGAAAGCCTTCTTCATTGCAGGTTTCCCGGCGCAAAAAATGGTGTTCCTGCCAAACGGTGCATCTGAAGACGCCATTGCGACCTATGAAAAGGCCTTTGAAAAGGTCAAGGCTCGCGGTGACTTTGCGGACATTTCGTCAGGCCGTCTTGGCAAATACCCGCAAATGACCGGTGCCAAGGCAACCGGTGCGCTCAACAGCGCAACCAATGTCCCAGACAGTGCGAAGGCCTTTGTCGTTAGCTGGCTAAAAGATCGCTACGGCGTTTCCCTGAAATAGTCCGCCCTGAACAACGTCTAAGCCATTGATGTTGCGCGTGGCCGAAGCAATACGCAAATATTCGATTTGACCGGTTTGGGGATGGGGTTTGTGATCCAGAGCAGCAAAATGATCAGTGCATTGAGGATCAGACGCAGGTTATGACCGGCTGCGGCCAGCAGGGCGTTGATGGCATCGCCATTTTTGCCATTGAGGAAGTTCCGGTCAAGTCGTCCATCTGTTTTCATGTGGCCGATGGTGGCCTCGATCGCTGATCGTCGTTTCAGCTCACGCTTCATCTGTGCCGTCAGCCCGCGCTTCTGGCCGGAGATCATGACCTTGGCGTCGCCCTCATAATCATGCCCCCGATAGCCACGGTCCACATAGACACGCTCAGCTTTGGTGCCGCAGACTTTCTCAGCCTGACTGATGGTGTCATTCAAGGTGTGCCCATCATAGGGATTGCCCTCAAAAGCCCTCGCCGCAAGAACCAATCCTTCCCGATTGGTCGTGGCAATGCCAACCTTGGCCCCGAACTCGTAAGGTGTTCGCGCCTTGCCCTTGGCAATACAGGCCACTTCCGGCGCATGCATGGAATAAATCTTGTTTTTGTCCTTGGGGGTCTGGGCCAGAAGCCGCTCCACCAGTCCCAGCAGACGGGAGAACCGGTGCTCAAGACCTTCGTTGCCTGCGATCTTGCGGGAGATGTCGCGATAGACCCGGCCCAGATAGGTCTTCAGCTTTTTGAGTTCCCGGCGCATCCGCTTGAACTGTTTGGCATGGGCATAACGGCCCGCCATCAAGGCCGCCTTTTTGGCAACTCTGGTATGGCTGCGACGCAAGATGATGCCGGCCCTCTTGGCCTGGCGCACCAGAAGCTGCAAGGCCTTGTGATAAAGACGGCTATCGGTGGGATGGGCAATGGCTTTGGGTTGAACGGTCGTATCAACCAAGACCCGCTCAAGGCTGCTCTTCTTGATCGTCCCGCTCTCAATCGCAACACCTACCGTAGCAGAAAGAAGCTTTTCCATTCCCTCAGGACCAATCCGTTTGCGCCAGCGGGTCATGGTTGAGGGATCAATGGGGAATTGGTGCTGGAAAAACTCAAAACCGCAGAAAGACTGCCAGTAGGGGTTTTCAACCCAACGCTCAACCGTCTCTTCATCGGAAAGATCGTACATGTGCTTGAGAAAGTGCAGCCCGGCCATCAGACGCGTTGGTTTGGCCGGTCGTCCCAAGGGGCGATAATGCCTGCCGAACTCCGCATCAAATTCATCCCAAGGCATCAGACCAGACAGCCGCACCAACGAATGGTTCATATCGATGATTGCGGCCAGGCGTTCCTTGAACAGATCGCCACACCGTTTGTTGCGTTTTGAAGGTCTCATGAGAATATGCCAGAAAATGCGTGCTTCGGATCAACTAACCGGCATATTCACACATCCAAAACCCAATGGGTATCCATACTCTTCAATCAGTTAAGGGGTTTTTCAGCGCGAACGAAATAGGGTCTCCCAGCTTGTCCGCTCAGGTCATACCTTGAGCGGGCAAAGCGAGCCGCAACTTTTATCTATAAAATTTAGTCGGATTGATCCCGTGGACATTCTCAGTACCGCTTTGCCTGCGCTCGCGGACGCGGCCGCGCTTATCTTTCAACCAGCTGTGATGTTTTATCTGGTGCTGGGTGTAGTTATGGGCCTCTGCGTCGGGGTCTTCCCAGGTCTTGGCGGCATTGCCGCCCTTTCACTACTTCTGCCGTTCATGTTCGGCATGGACCCGATCCTCGGCCTCGCGCTGATGATCGGCATGGTGGCCGTTGTTCCAACCTCCGATACTTTCGCCTCAGTTTTGATGGGCATTCCCGGATCCTCGGCCTCACAAGCCACGGTGCTTGACGGCTTTCCAATGGCAAAACGTGGGGAAGCTGCACGCGCGCTTTCGGCTGCATTTTCGTCCTCTTTGTTTGGTGGCCTTGTTGGCGCTGCATTTCTGACAGTTTTCATTTTGGTCGCCAGACCCATCGTTTTGGAGTTCCGCACTCCGGAACTCCTAATGATCACTCTGTTTGGCCTGTCGATGGTTGGCATTCTCGCAGGGCGCGTAGCGATCAAAGGTCTAGTCGCAGCTGGTCTTGGCATGATGATCGGGACGATCGGCGAAGGTGATAGCGCCGGTGCTCTCCGCATGGCGACCTATGACATGCCCTACCTTACCGATGGACTGAAACTGGTCATCGTGGGCCTCGGCATCTTCGCCATTCCCGAAATTGTTGCCTTGCTTCGGCAAGACCGAGCCATTTCCGAAGGTGCTGTCCTTGGTGGCGGGTGGCTGAAGGGCGTCAAGGATTGGTTTGCCAATATTTGGCTATCGGTCCGCTGTTCCATTATCGGCGTCACTGTCGGTGTCATTCCGGGTCTTGGCGGCTCAGTTGTCGACTGGATTGCCTACGGGCACACGGTTCAGACCTCCAAGGACAAGTCAAACTTCGGTAGCGGTGATGTCCGCGGTGTCATTGGCCCGGAAAGCTCCAACAATGCCAAAGAAGGCGGCGGCCTTGTTCCGACGCTCCTATTCGGCATTCCGGGCTCTGGCTCGATGGCTGTTTTCATCGGCGCCGTTGCGCTGTTGGGCTCTGGACAGATCGAAGTTGGGCCATCGATGCTCAAGAACAATCTCGACATCACCTACGCGATTGTCTGGCTGCTCGCACTTGCCAACGTCGTCGGCACCTTGATCTGCATTGCAGGCTCTGGAGGGATCGCGCGTCTGACAACAATACCTTTCGGTTTGCTCGCGCCGTTCCTGTTCATGATCATTTCCTTTGCGGCCTTCCAATCTGGTCAAAACCTGATGGATCTGGTCGCTCTATTCGGCATAGGACTGCTCGGCATCTTGATGCGCCGCTTTGACTGGTCCCGCCCGGCATTCCTGATCGGATTTGTTCTTTCCAACCCTGCCGAAACCTACACAAACCAAGCGGTTCAGATCGCCAATTCCCGGTTCCGGAAGGGATTTGAGGAAGGTATCGATTATATCTTCTCGCCAATCGTCATCGTGCTTTTGATCATCACGGTGGTCTCCATCTTTGTCGGACTGCGTCAGGCCAAGAACATTCAGGCGGAAGGCGATGTGCCAATTGGCAACAAGCGCGCGCCACTGGTCTTTCTGCTGTTCATCTTCGCCTACCTGCTGACAGCCTTCATCAATGCGTCCCTCATCCCGGACTACTCCTCAGCGGACCGTGTCTTCCCGCAATTTGTCGGCTTTGTCTCTCTGGTTGGATGTCTCATTCTCTTCGTGCAAATGCGGCTCAAGCCGGAGACCGATGCGATCTTTGCAGATCGTGAAGCTGGAAACTCTGAGAACAACCGGCACGGGCTTTGGAACACATTGGCGTGGTTCGCAGGTCTTCTCATCCTGACGTCATTGGTTGGTTTCATTCTGGCGCTCGCTGTCTTCCTCGTCGCATTCCTGCATTTCCGGGCGGGTCGCACCTGGGGTTTCTCGGCTCTTTATGGCGCGGCAGGCATCACCTTCATGCTGACCATGGCATGGCTCTTGAACCGCGACTTCCCTCCAGGACTGTTGCAGTCCGCCATCGACCTCCCATGGCCATTCAAGTGAGGGCGAGATGCTTGCAAACGTTTCATATCCAAACAGGTATCGATCAATGGCGTTGATCGTAACAAGCGAGGCCACCTCATGAGCCAGTCATCAGTCCCGTTCCTGTTCATGCGTGGCGGCACGTCTCGCGGACCATATTTCCAACGCGCAGACCTGCCAGAAGATCTGGAAGACCTTTCAAAGGTTTTGACCGCAGTTGTGGGTGCCGGGCATTCCCTCAATATCGATGGTATCGGTGGAGGAGCAGCCGTCACCACAAAGGTTGCGATGCTGTCCAAGTCACAAGACAACTGGGCTGATGTCGACTACTTCTTTGCTCAGGTGAAGGTTGATGAAGAAGAGGTCGATTTCAAACCGACCTGCGGAAATATCCTGTATGGTGTTGGTCCTGCGGCAATTGAAATGGGACTGGTCGAACCGCAAGGTGACGAAACGCGCGTCCGCATTCATGCCGTGAATACCGGCGCACGGGTGGAAGCCATTTTGCAGACACCTGGCGGTGTCCTGACCTATGAAGGGGAAGCCAGAATTGATGGGGTCCCAGGGACAGCTGCCCCGATCCTATTGAATTTCATGGATGTGGTGGGCTCGGCCACAGGCAAGCTGTTTCCGACGGGCTCGCCCTCAGATATGATCGAAGGTCACGTTGTTACCTGCATAGATGTTGCTATGCCCATGGTGATTGGCAAAGCAGAAGATTTCGGCATATCCGGCTACGAGACCCGCGAGGAGCTCGATGCCAATTCAGAGCTCATGGCTCGAATAGAGAAAGCCCGAATTGCAGCCGGCGAAAAGATGGGCATGGGTGACGTTTCCAAGTCCGTGACACCAAAATTTGCCTTGCTTGCCCCTGCTCGCTCCGGAGGAACGATTTCGGCGCGGTATTTCATGCCTTGGCAATGCCATCCGACCATGGCTGTGTCTGGTGCGCAATGCATATCGTCCTGTACCTTGTGCCCCGGAACGATAGCAGAAGGCATGGCAGCACTCCCTGAAGATATCCCGGCCCAAATGCTGATCGAACACCCCTCCGGCGAAATCGGCGTGACAGTCGACTATGAAAACGGAGCGAATGGGTTTGACATCAAGTCTGCTGGCCTTCTGCGCACGGCCCGCCTTCTTGCCTCCGGCGATTTGATGGTTCCAGCAAAAGCACTGACCTAACCACTGCCCCACGCAGAATGTACGACGCTGCTCTGAAAGGTGCCTCATGAAACTGGCAATTCTGGACGACTATTTCGACACGCTCAGAACCCTGCCGTGTTTTGAAAAGCTTCATGCTCACGACGTCACAGTCTTCACCGATCATGTTCAGGAGACAAATGCCCTTGTTGAGCGGCTCTTGCCATTCGAAGGCGTGGTTCTGTTTCGCGAACGCACAAAAATTTCAGGTGAATTGCTGGATAGATTGCCCAATCTCAAGCTGATCAGTCAACGCAGCGGATATCCGCATGTTGACGTTGAATGCTGCACGCGCAATGGCATTCTCTTGTGCTCCAACATGCATGCGGGAACACCCTCTTTTGCAGCAGCGGAACATACTTGGGCCCTTATATTAGCAAGTGCACGCCAAATCCCTGCGCAAATGGCCTCGCTACAGTCCGGCAATTGGCAAATGGGGGTCGGCAAAACGCTGAGTGGTCGCAAGCTGGGTATTTACGGATATGGCCGGATCGGGAAAGCGATCACCAACTACGGCAAAGCCTTCGGAATGGACGTTTCCTTCTGGGCCTCAAGTGCGTCACGCGAACGTGCGGTTGCCGATGGCGAAAAGGTCGCCGCAAGCCGGGAAGCGTTTTTCGGTGAAAACGATGTCGTGACACTTCATGTCCGGCTCCATCCAACAACCCGCGGACTGATCAAGGCGGAAGACCTGGCGTTGATGAAACCGACCTCGATTTTCGTCAACACATCTCGGGCAGGCCTGATTGAATCCGGAGCTCTTCTGTCGGCTTTGAATGAAGGACGTCCTGGAGCCGCGGCCATTGATGTCTTCGACAATGAACCCCTCACGAACCCCAACGATCCGCTGGTCAACCATCCGAATGTTGTAGCCACACCGCATATCGGCTTTGTCACCGAAGACGAATTTGATCTGCAGTTTGCCGACATTTTTGATCAGGTCGTCGCCTTTGAAAAAGGCGCGCCAATTAACATTATCAATCCGGAAGTCTGGACGTAAAATTTAGAAGGTTGTCCCGTTCGCGGGAAAGGCGCGCGTGTTCAGCACACGCGCGCAGATGCATCATGACAAGTGGTGAACTTCTTGCAGGCCATAGACCGGTGTTGGAATGCCTTCCATGCGCGCCTTGATCTGCAAGCTCAAGAACTGGGAGTAATGCCGCGACTGATGCAAGTTACCGCCATGCATCCAGAGAGCTGGAACCTGCGTCGGCTTCCACATGTTGCGCTGTTCACCTTCCCAGGGGCCCGGATCCTTGGTTGTGTCGGAGCCAAGCCCCCACACCTTACCCAATTTATCGGCGTTCTCCTGCCCCATAAGATCGGCTACCCATCCGTTCATGGAATTGTAGCCAGTGGCATAGACAATCACGTCAGCGTCCAGATGAGTTCCGTCATCAAGAACCACTCCGGTTTCGTCAAGCTCGACAACCTGTCCACGCTTCAGCTTGATTTCCCCATCGATTATCAGCTGGCTTGCTCCGATATCGATGTAATATCCAGACCCACGCCGGAGATATTTCATGAAGAGGCCGGAGTCATCATCGCCCCAATCCAGCCAAAAGCCAGCCTTTTCAAGCCCCTCATAGAACTCAGCATCCCGTTTTTTCATTTCTGTGTAAGCCGGGATTTGGAATTCATGCAGGATCGCATACGGCAAGGAAGCGAAGATGAGATCTGCCTTTTCGGTGGTCACACCATTGGCAACTGCTTCTTCCGAATAAAGCGCCCCAAGGCCCACCTCCATTAATGTGTCCGACCGCACGATATGCGTGGAAGACCGCTGAACCATCGTCACATCGACATCATGTTCCCAAAGCGCCGCACAGATATCGTGGGCCGAATTGTTCGAACCAACGACAACTGCTTTTTTGCCGCGATAAGCGTCCGGCCCAGGGTGTTTGGAAGAGTGATGCTGGTCACCTTTGAATTTCTCCATACCCGGAAACTCAGGCATCCGAGCCTTGCCGGACATGCCCGTTGCCATGACAAGTTGCTTTGGCTTCAGAACAACCTCTTCGCCGTCCCGGTCGACCACAATGGTCCATTCACCGCTGGCTTCGTCGTAGCTTGCTGACTTTGCCGTGGTTTTTGACCAGTAGTTCAGTTCCATCACCTTCGTGTACATTTCCAGCCAGTCGCCAATCTTGTCCTTGGGACTGAATACCGGCCAATTCTCCGGAAACTTGATGTAGGGCAGGTGGTCGTACCAGACAGGGTCATGCAGGCAGAGTGACTTGTAACGCTTGCGCCAACTGTCGCCGGGCCGGTCGTTCCTTTCGACAATAATCGTTGGCACATCCAATTGACGCAGACGTGCGCCCAAAGCGATACCGCCTTGTCCACCACCGATAATGACGCAGTAAGGCTGAGTAGTGTATCCAAGCTCGGCCTCTTCCCGCTGTCGCTCTTCGAGCCATGTGGTTCGCTTTTTACCCGCGCCGTGTTTCGCTCCAAGCGGTCGAGCCGATCCCTTCGGTTCTTCATGACCTTTCAACTCAACCATCGTGGTCAGCAAGGTCCAGATTTTGCCCTCTTTCAGACGGATCAATCCGTAGCCTCGCGCCACTTTGGTCTCAAACTGGATCCAGGCTGTCGTGACGCCCCCCTCTTCCGTTGGCTCTTCGCCATCGGCAACTGTCCAGTTTTCCGGCTTTATGGTGGCAAGTTGGTGCTTGAGCATGCCCGCGACTTGCTCTTTACCCTCAACGGTTTTGAGGTTCCAGGTGAAGGTCACCAGGTCACGCCAGTAACAATCGTCCAGAAACAGATTGCTGGCCGCGTCGATGTCGCCAGTTTCAAGAGCCTGACCAAACTTGTCCAGAAAACCCTGAACCTGACCAGTCAATGTTGTGTCCAGCATGTATTCCTCCCAATGAAAATTCTCGCTAGATCGCAAGACGATATTCCGGGGAGTTTCAGGCGGGCGCCAATGAATATGTGAGTTTAAGCCTAAACTGGGAAAATTACTCAGGTCGGTGTTGCACACGCAACAAGGCGCAACAGCTGCTCAACGGATTAGCCGGGGGGAACCAGACCGCTTTTTCGCACCCAGCGCAGCACAGTTGAACGATTAACGCCGAGTCTGCGGGCGACTTGCGACATATTCCATTGGCAGGCCAGCAGCAACTCTTCAAGGTCTTGTTTCGGCCCTAGCCCCTCCGCCTGCTTGTCCGCAGAATTCGGCAGATCGGGCACATCGATGACCCGCCCTTCCGCCATGGCAACGGCAGCTTCAAGTGTATGAACAAGTTCTCGAATATTCCCGGGCCAGGGTCGCCCGGCCAGCTCAATTCGGGCTGCAGGTGAAAGGCGCACGTCTTCTGGCGCGTGCCAGCGGTTCAAGCGGTCCAGCAGCCACTCGAAGTCTCTGCGTAAACGCAAGGAGGGCACATCAAGCCTTGCGCCGAGAAGTCGGTAAATCAGATCGCTGCGAAGAGCCTTTTTGCTTCCATCAAAATGTGGTCCGATTGACGAGATGAACCGGAGATCCTTTCGAACATCAAGCAACCACAAGAGCGCGTCTTGAGCCTCCCGGTTCAGGTCCTCCATCCCACGCAGGAAGACGGTTCCCGGCTTCACCTCCAAAAGCGACTTGACCGTGCTGGCGTTTAACCCGGCACACCGAATGGCATTAAAACTGCCGCGCTCGCCCCCAGACACATGAATGGCACGCGCCAGATATTCCTTGCCTGTTCCCGTTTCTCCGGAAATTGCGATTGGCACATTCGTCCGCGCAAGTTTCCATGCACGGTGCGCCAATCGCTCCATTTCAGGATCTGGACCGCCAATGTTTGCCAATGCGCCCAAGCGGGCCTTGAGAGGTGCTCGTGGTGAGATTGGCGCAGCTTGCGGCGCAATCGCGTGACCGAACAGCGCACGGCCATCTTTCAATCGAAGGACACGTTCTTCTGTCGGCCTGCCGCGCGTCAACTCCGGAAGGTCATCCAAAGAAAATTCAAGCAGATCTTCAATATGATAACCAATGAGCGGGCCTTCTCGATTTGGAGCCAAATTCTCAGCTCCCTTCGTCATGCCGATGATGCGTCCGGAGCTATCCAGTGTGATAGCAGCTTCAGGATCAACATCAAGAAACTCCGGAGACGTTGAAAACCTCAACACCCAATCACGGCGGCTAGAGGCCATGAGGTTCGCCATTTCAACCCGCCGAGCTGATGCGGAGACAAGCGACAAAGCAAGGTTTTGGCTTGTCTTGGGGCTTGGCGAGCGAAGCAGCGAAATGTCCAACACAGCCGCCAATTGTCCGCACGTGTCATAGATTGGCGCCGATGTGCAGGACAAGGGCGTATGAGCCAGACCGAAATGATCCGCCTGATGGATCGTCAAGGCTTGCCCGGTAACCAGACACGATCCAACACCGCAAGTCCCAGCTAAATTTTCAGACCAGTCCGACCCAAGATAAAGTCCTGCTCGGCGAAGCTCATCCTCAAAACTCGTGTCACCAAAAAAGTCCACACAGACGCCCTTGGCGTCAGCCAGGAGCAGCACATAATTTTGACCAGCCACCTGCCGGAAGAGGCTCTGAAGACCGGACCGGGCAATAGCGATAAGCCGTTCAGACTGCTCCCTGTGTTCGCGCAGCCGTGTCTCTGACACGATGTGAGCGGGCTCGGGTCGTGTTGGGTCCATGCCGTAGTTTTCCACGCACCGACGCCAACTTTCCGCAACGAGCATATCACGGCCCGTTTCTTCTCCGTTCAAAACACGGTCGATCTCGGTAACATGATCCCTATCGCGCATCATACTCTCCCCCGACCGAAGAGTATACGTAACGTCATCCATGATAAAAGTAGGACTTTACGCCAGTTTTTAGCCCCGCGTTGAACCTGCACCCAGCCAAGGTCAGCTCCCCGCGCCTCTCACAATCGAGTTGCCTGCCACCGCTCGAACGAGCCTCAAATAAAATGCTGCCAAAGACGCAAAATCCGTTGTTTCCTCTGCGTTCAGTTTGTTGAAATCATACCTCCATCGGGTGATTTGCACTTGGACAGAGAAGGACACAGGGATGAAGGTCGGATTTATCGGATTGGGCAATGTCGGCGGCAAGCTGTCTGGCTCGTTGCTGCGCAACGGCGTTGACCTCATGGTGTACGATCTCAACCCGGATCTGGTGGCAGGGCTTTCAAACAACGGCGCTCAGGCTGGTGAGAGCCTCGCACACATGATGCGCATTTGTGATGTCGTGATTACCTGCCTGCCTTCTCCCTCTGCCTCTGATGCCGTCATGCAGGAGATGCTGCCGGAAGTGCAAGAAGGCAAAATCTGGCTCGAAATGTCCACCACGGACGAGGCCGAGGTCAAACGACTTGGTCATTTGGTGATTGACAGTGGCGGCGATGCTGTCGATTGCCCGGTATCTGGCGGATGCCACAGGGCTGCAACCGGTAATATCGCCATTTTTGCCGGGTGCAAACGCGATACATTCGACCGTGTCTTACCCCTCTTGACCAAGATGGGAAGACGAATTTTGCATACTGGGGACTTGGGAACAGCCTCGGTTCTGAAAGTCATCACGAATTATTTGGCGACCGCAAATCTGATTTCCTGTTCAGAAGCTCTGGTGACTGCGAAAGCTGCCGGAATGGATCTGAACACCGCCTATGAAGCCATCAAGATCAGTTCAGGCACCAGTTTCGTTCATGAAACCGAAAGCCAAGTCATCCTGAATGGCTCGCGTGACATCTCCTTCACGATGGATTTGGTGAAGAAAGACATTGGCCTTTTTCAGGCGGTTGCCGATCGTGCCGGTGTGCCACTTGAGATGAACCCGTTGATGATCCAGATTTTTGATGACGCAATCCAGCGCTATGGTGAGCGAGAACTCTCACCTAACATTATCAGGCGGCTGGAAGATGCCACTGGCCTCGACATTCGCGCTCCCGGTTTTCCAGCCGAAATGACCGACGATGAACCCGAAGAACCCGGCTACGAAGTTGTTCCACCCGGACGAAACTAGACTGTAGCAGGAGGGAACACCCCTCATCTTTTGAACGGCGGACGGACCTTCATCTCCTGAAAGTCCTCAAGCCCAAACATACCGCCTTCGCGCCCGTTGCCGGATTGCTTAAAACCTCCGAAGGGTGAGCCATACCCCGCATCACAGCCGTTGATGTGAATTCCACCGGCGCGCAGCTGGCCTGCGACCCGTTCTGCCCGCACCTCATCACCTGTTTGGATATATGCGGCCAACCCATATTCCGTGTCGTTTGCCAGCTGGATTGCTTCCTCTTCACTGTCAAACGGCATCATCACAAGAACGGGACCAAAAATCTCCTGCCTCGCAATATGCATGTCCGGCGTAACATCCGCAAAGATGGTTGGCTTCACGTACCAACCTTCTTCAAAGCCCTCCGGCTTGCCAAGTCCGCCAACCAAAAGCCGGGCACCTTCATCAATTCCGGCCTGAATTAGCTTTTGAACCCGGGAAAATTGGATTTCATCAAAAAGCGGACCGATATGTTCACCTTCCTCAGATGGGAGGCCGACTTTTTGAGCGCCTCCTGCCTGCTCAGCAAGGTCCAATGCCCGTTCATAGCAACTGCGCTCTACCAGCATGCGCGTCGGCGCATCGCAGGACTGGCCAGTGTTGTAAAAACAGCCTGCAACTCCTTCTGCGATCCGCGCCTCAAGATCACAATCTGCAAAAACGAGATTAGGCGACTTCCCCCCCAGCTCCAGTGCAACGCGTTTGACCGTATCGGCAGCATCCTTTGTCACCGCGATGCCCGCACGCGTTGATCCGGTGAACGACATCATCGCCACATCCGGGTGGCGAGACAGTGCCGCGCCCACCGTTGGACCGTCACCGTAGACGAGATTGAAAACACCCGCGGGATAGCCTGCCTCGTGAACAATCTCCGCATAAATCTGGGCTGAGAGTGGCGTGTGCTCTGACGGTTTCAAAACGCATGTTGAGCCACTCGCCAGTGCTGGCACCACCTTGAGTGCAATCTGGTTGATGGGCCAGTTCCAGGGCGTGATGAGGCCGCACACGCCAATCGGTTCTCGTGTCAGGATATCACCGTTTGGAAGTGTCTCACGCTCGTCCTGTTGCTCCATTGCCTTGATGAACCATTCAAGATGCCCCACCCCACTGTCGGCCTGCGCCTCCCGCGACATGGTAATTGGCGCGCCCATTTCCATCGAGATCGCCTGAGCCAAATCTTCCAGCCGCTTTTTGGTGATATCCAGCAGAGTATGAAGTCGCTTAAGGCGTTCCGCTTTTGAGGTTTTTGAATAGGTCGCGAAGGCTGTCTTGGCTGCTGCGACGGCTCGATCGACATCTTGGCTGTTTCCAAGCGACACAATCCCGATCTGCTGGTTCTTGGCCGGGTTCATAATCGGCATTGTTTTTTCGGAAAGGGAGTTGACCCATTGCCCGTCAATATAAAACGCGTCGAGTGTCTTCATCTCATTCAAGTCTCGTGTTTTTCCAACAGGGTTGGGTAGGTTCAAGGGACAACAGGCTCGTAAGCCATATCCAAGTGGAGCTCAGGGCCCGTGTAGGGGTTCTCGGCGATAAAGGCGTCATTCAATGTAACGCCAAGTCCGGGCTCCTGCGGCGGAATGATATATCCATTTTGCCAGTCAAACCTCTTGGAAACTGGAGACATGTAGGGTCCATCGAACGTGCCAATGCTCTCTAAAATCAGGAAATTAGGGCTGCAGGTCGCGATCTGGATATTGGCTGCGGCCACGACAGGTCCGCAATACAGATGGGGTGCGATCTGCGCCTGACGCGTCTCTGCCATCCCGGCAATTTTCTTCGCCTCCAAAAGCCCACCGACCCGGCCCAGATCCATCTGCAGAATGGAAGCTGCTCCTGTTTCCAGAACTCTGGCAAACTCATGCTTGCTACAGAGCCGTTCACCTGTTGCAACCGGAATGGTCGTTGATCTCGCAATTTCTGCCATATCACTGGGGTTTTCGGGCGTTGTCGGCTCTTCAAACCAAAGCGGATCATATTTCTCCAAACGCCGCGCCATACGCTTGGCACCGGAGACTGTAAATTGACCGTGCGTTCCGAATAATAGATCCGCCCGCGTTCCCACCGCTTCTCGAATGATCTTGCAGAACTGTTCGCTTCTCTCAAGATCTTCCAGCCGAGGTTGGTGACCGTCATAAATGGTGTAAGGCCCTGCCGGGTCAAATTTCACCGCCGTGAAGCCGCGCTCGACCATCTGAACTGCAACATCTGCCGCAAGAAATGGATCGTTGTAGACATTTGCCGTCTCAGGGTCCGGATATACGTCTCCTTCAGGCGGATAAAGATAGGTATAGGTGCGAAGCCGCTCGTGAACTTTGCCGCCCAGAAGTTCATAAACAGGCTTGTCCGCCGCTTTGCCGATGATGTCCCAACACGCCATTTCCAGCCCGCTGAGAACCCCCATCACCGTCACATCCGGGCGCTGCGTGAAGCCAGCACCATAGGTGCGGCGCCAAAGCCGCTCGATATGATGTGGATCACTTCCTGCGAAATGACGCTCGAAAACATCCACGGCCATCGTTGCGCATAGGCTTGGTCCGAATGTCGCGTTGTAGATCTCCCCGACACCGCTGATGCCGCAGGCGGTCGTCAGGCGCAGGAAAATGAAGTATCGGCCGCCGTGACGGGGAGGAGGGTTGGCAACAACAAAAGTCTCAATCTTTTCAAGCTGCATTGTGTTCTCCCGCATAGGCATTTTTTGCATCTTCGAGAATGAGATCAGCCGCCCGAAGGGCCAGCATCAGGGTTGGCGCATTTGTATTCCCGGATGTGATGTTGGGAAACGCAGACGCATCCACAACACGAAGCCGCGACATTCCATGCACTCTCAATCGATGATCCAGCACTGAAGCAGACGCGTCCCGGCCCATCCGGCAGGTACAAGTAGGGTGAAAATTGGTAGTGGCATGATTGCGAAACGCTTCCAGCCGTTCTTCATCACTCATCCGTGTAATGTCTTCCCCCTTCAACGCCTTGGTGACAGCTTTCAATGTTGGTGTCGACGCCAGTTTCCCAAGCCACCGAACCGCTTTGATTGCGTCGACGCGATCTTTGTTGGTAGAGAGTGAATTGGGTTGAATACTGGGCGCATGCGTCGGGTCTGGAGAAGTGATCTTGATCTGGCCACGACTGGTTGGTCGACATGGCTGAACGCTCAGCAAAAATCCTGGCGCTTGATCAATAACTGGCATGCCGTCAGAGCGCACGGAATAGGAAGCCGGGTTGCAATAGACCTGCAAATCCGGTGTCTCAATATCCGTGTGAGACCGCACAAAACCACCCACTTGATTGACCGGCACGCTCAATGGGCCCCGGCGTGTGGCGAGATACTGAATACCAGCAAGCATTTGCCCCAACCGTCCGGACAGACGCGAATTGAGCGTTGGCACATTTGCTTCAAAATAACGGGTAAAAGTCAGGTGATCCTGCAGCCCTTGCCCCACTTCGGGAAGATCACGCACCACCTCCACGCCAACTGAATTTAAATGAGCTCCGGCACCTACTCCGGAAAGCTGCAGGAGCTGCGGAGAGTTTACGGCACCAGCGCTCAAGATCACCTCACAGCGGGCAGTCGCATTGAGGACCTGACCTTTATGACGATATCGAACGCCAATAGCGCAACGGCCTTCAAAGGCAATCCCTTCTACAAGTGCATGGGTCCGAAGTTGAACGCGGCCACGCGCAAGCGCCGGACGGAGAAAAGCGTCAGCAGACGACCATCTTCGACCTCTGCGCACTGTGCTTTGGAACCTCGTCATTCCTTCCGAACATGCGCCATTCATGGTCTCAAGGACAGGAACTCCCAAGTCCCGGGCAGCTTCCAGAAACCGATCAGAAAATGGATGCATTTCCGCGCGAAGGTCCGCAACCGAACACGACCCAATTCCGCCGGATCCATTTTGGTCATGCAGCGTTCCTTGCGTCTTGCCTTCCAACCGCTCAAAGGTTGGAAAAACGGACGCAGCATTCCACCCGTTTGCTCCGGCAGCTTCCCAATCTTCAAAATCTTGAGCCAGCCCGCGGACATAGGCCATAGCATTGATTGAGCCGGACCCGCCCACGACACGCCCTCTGGGCCAATAGAGTTCGCGGCCGTTCAGCCCTTCATCCTTGTCTGCGGTGTACCGCCAGTTAACCTCAGGATCATAAAACGTAAATGCATATCCAAGCGGCAGCTTGATCCAGAAGCAATTGTCTGACCCACCAGCCTCCAGCACCAGTAAAGTGTAGCGGCCATCCGCGCTCAACCGATCTGCGAGAATGCATCCGGCAGAACCAGCTCCTACAATGATAAAATCGAACTCTTGTGCACCCACGGCTGCGATCTCGGCTGAAGGAACGATCTTCCGCTACGATGCATCTCCACGAAGCTTTAAAACAAACAACGGTTTTATTTGCTGACACCCAATTTTTTTTAAACCAGACTAGGTCTAGGATCCTAAGACGCCGCGATTTGAAACACGCGCCTTTCGGCTGGAGAGCAAGCTAATGTCCCAATTGCCTCATGTCACTTGGCTTCGCGCATTTGACTCTGCCGCAAGGCACAGCAGTTTTTCAGCTGCAGCAGAAGAGCTGAATCTGACACCCGCTGCCGTGAGCCAACAAATCAAGCTGTTGGAAAATTATCTGAACGCACAATTGTTTACCCGACTGCCACGGGGTGTCGAGCTGACAGATATCGGCCATGCCTACGCGCAACCAATCAGGCGATCTTTCACAGAAATCCAACAGGCGACCAGCAATCTCTTTTCCGCAAAACGTAGAAAAATCGTGCGAGTGCACGCTTCAATCAGTTATGGCGCGCTGGTATTGGCCCCGCATTTCTCAGCCTTTCACGATGCATTTCCAGATATAGAACTGCAGATGACCACAGCCGTCTGGAATGGCCGGATTGATGATGACGCAGTCGATGTTGAAATCCGATACGGCTATGGCGACTGGTCAGATGGTGAGATCCACCATCTTGGGCATCGTCTTGGAGAAGTCGTCTGTCCGCCTCAGCTCTTAAAGTCATTCTCCAATACGCCAACTCTGGCGGAGCTTGCAAAACACGCCATCCAGATCATCGGCTCGGAGGCTGATTGGTCGCAGATGTTTGCCCTTACAGACGAAGAAGTGCCTTCAACTCTTGGCACCATTAAAGCAGATTCATCACTGACTGCGCTCCAGATCATGTCCGGCGGCAGTGGTTCAGCCATCGTGTCTGAGGAATTTTCCAAACGCTATATCGAGCAAGGTCTGCTTGCTTCTCCGCTGCCACTTCGACTTCCCCTCACCAGAAGCTTTTTCTTGGTTTTGAGAGGCTCAACCAATCAGCGAAGCGAAGTCTTAGAGTTCCGCGACTGGCTTTTGTCACATCATCTCAGCTGAGAGCCAGCGGCTACAAGGGCCACAAATTGAGCAGAATATGCTGTGACGAGAAGCTCCATTCGGGCTTCTAAACTCATTGCTTCCTGTCTTAATTCAAAGCCAAGCATCCCACATTTATCTCAAATACTTCAGATCTTTAAAGGAAAAACGTCTTTTGGACAGGTGTTTGGGTGCGCTCGTCTCATCCTCCGGCATCCCAAAATTTTCTTGACCCTACGTAATTTTGTCTGCAATATTTTTCAATATCGAATTTTTTTGCAGAGTGCCGAGATGGGTTTGATCAAACCAGAAGCGAAATCAGATACCGATGTAGCTGCGCGCGCAGCTTGGCTTCACTTTATCGGCGGTCTAACCCAAGGCGAGGTTGCAAAGCACCTGAATGTCACCAACACCCGGGCTCACCGGTTGATCGCCCGCGCCCAAGCCGATGGCCTCGTGCAAATTTTCGTGGATGTTGAAGCAACCGAGTGTGTGGCGCTTGAGCGCCAACTGATGGAACGGTTCGGACTGAATTTCTGTCGAGTTGCCATGGAGGTGCCTGAAACCGGGCCTCTTCCTTTGAGGTCCTTAGCGGTCGTCGGCGCACAGTATCTGATGGAAGCGGCAAGCGGTGCGCGCCACAAAATCATTGGCATTGGAAATGGTCGAACACTGACAGCTTCAGTCAATGCCATGGGGCGTGACCCGGTAGACGGCAAACAATTTGTATCCATGCTGGGCGGCTTGACCCGCTCTTTTGCCGCAAATCCTTATGACGTCATCTATCGCCTTGCGCAAAAAACCGGCGCCGACGCCCACCTTTTACCAGCACCGCTCTACGCAAATTCAGCAGAAGACAAAGCGGTGATGATGCAGCAATTCGGCATCGCCGACACGATGGCACTCATCGACAAGGCAACATTGGTCGTCTTGGGGATCGGTAGTCTGGAACCAGATATCGGCAGCATTCTCGACACAGCCACAGAGGATAAGGATCTCGCAACCGACCTGCGCAAACGAGGCGCGGTCGCCGAGCTTCTCGGACAGTTTGTTGATCGCGATGGCAATCAGATCTCCACACCACACGATGAAAGAGTAATGGCTCCGCCACTTGATAACCTGAAGGATCGGGATGTCGTTGCCATAGCAGCCGGCACCAACAAGGTCCCAGCCGTGCGTGCAGCTTTGCAGAGCGGATATTTGACCGGACTGCTGACAGACGAACTGACTGCAAAAACCCTCATAGAAGATCCGAACGGACGCTGAGTGAAACGACCAAGGGAGGAATTGGGAATGTATGATAAGGAAAAGGACGCAATAGGGGCCTTCTTGCGTGGGGAGATGGATCGCCGTTCTTTGATCCGCAGGCTCGGCGCACTGAGCGTTACAGCCGGTGCAGCGGGAACCCTTTATAATATGATGGCAACCAACGCTCAGGCTGCCGACTTCGATTGGAAAAAGCACTCTGGTAAAGGCATCAAGCTGCTTTTGAACAAGCACCCTTACACCGATGCGATGATCGCCAATCTCGATAACTTCAAACAATTGACCGGAATGGATGTCACCTACGACATCTTTCCCGAAGATGTTTATTTCGACAAGGTAACTGCCGCTCTATCATCCGGTTCAACCGAATATGATGCCTTTATGACCGGCGCCTACATGACCTGGACCTATGGCCCGGCAGGCTGGATCGTCGATCACAATGAATGGATCAATGATCCTGCCAAGACCAATCCGAACTACAATTGGGACGATATGCTTCCAGGTGTTCGCAAATCCTGCGCCTGGAACGGTGTGCCGGGTGGCGAACTCGGCTCTGATGACGCCAAACAGTGGTGTATTCCGTGGGGCTATGAGCAGAACAACCTGACTTATAACGCTGCCATGCTGGAAAAGGCGGGACTGGATGTTCCAACCAATCTGGACCAGATGCTGGAAGTGGCTGCAGCAGTGCAGGCTGCCAATGATGGCGTCTACGGCGTTGGTGTTCGCGGCTCCCGATCTTGGGCCACCATTCACCCGGGCTTCCTGTCAGCCTATGCCAATTTCGGCGAGGCTGATCTGACCAATGACGGCGGCAGCCTGTCTGCGGCAATGAACACGGCTGGCTCGAAAGAGTTCCACGCCAAATGGGTCAAGATGATCCAGGACAGTGGCGCAAGCGACTGGTCCAGCCACACCTGGTATCAGGTCGGCACAGACCTCGGCGCGGGCAAGTCAGCCATGATCTTTGATGCTGACATACTGGGCTACTTCATGAACGGCGGAGAAAATGCGATGGCGGGTCAATTGGCCTATGCCCCATTTGCCGCCAATCCGGAAGCCTCTGCTCCGACACCAAATATCTGGATCTGGTCGCTCGCCATGTCGAAGTTCTCCAAGGACCTTGATGCGACATGGTACTTCATGCAGTGGGCATCAGGTCCGGAACACGGCTTGTTTGGCGCAACTCAAATGGATTTCGTCAATCCAGTCCGTCAGTCGGTCTGGAACAGCGATATCTTCCGCGAGCGGCTCAACAAGAGCTATCCGGGCTACGTGGAGATGCATGATGTTTCCGCACCTGGTGCTAGCATCAAGTTTACTGCACAGCCTCTGTTCTTCGATTTGACAACAGAATGGGCAGCAACGCTCCAACAGATGGTTGCCAACGAAGTGCCTGTTGACGAAGGCCTTGATCAACTCGCTGACAGCATGAACTCCCAGCTTGCAGATGCAGGCCTGAGATAGGAGCAGCCTGTGGAGCACGCGGTCCCCTCCCCGTGTGCTCCACCCTTTCACCGACTTTAAAAATCATCTGAACCGTCCGGTAGGCACATGACTGATACCGCGATGCCCCAAAGGCGTGAGCTCATTTCGCCCAAAATGCTGCCCTATGTGCTGAGTTTACCTGCACTTCTGGTTTGCATCGGAATCCTGATCCCGTTCGTGACGGCGATCTATTATTCCTTGCAAAAATACAGAATGTCGCAGCCCTGGAACCGGGGCATGAACTGGGGCGAAAACTATCTGAAGTTCCTCTCAGACCCGGATTTCTGGAACACGCTGAAAGTGTCTCTGGTCTATGCAGGGTCTACGGTGGTCCTGGAGCTTTTGCTCGGCTTGGCAATTGCGCTGCTTTTGAGAAAGCGAACACCGGTCAATAATTTCATTTCCATCATGCTCTTGATGCCGCTTATGACAGCGCCCGCACTTGCTGCCCTGATGTTCAAGCTGATGACCAACCCGAATTTCGGCATCCTGAGTTATTTCATGCAGGTTCTGGGGTTCTCCGATTTCCGCTGGGGGTCCTCACCGGACACAGCTCTTTTCACAGTCGTTTTGGTCGACGTGTGGGTCTACACACCCTTTATGATGATCCTGCTTCTGGCTGGTTTGCGGTCCTTGCCGACACAGCCGTTTGAGGCCGCAGCTCTGGATGGCGTGCCGCGGCTGGAGCAGTTCTGGCGCATTACCCTGCCAATGCTCATGCCTTACATTTTGACCGCAGCCCTTTTCCGCCTTCTCGACTCTATCCAGCAGTTCGACATCATCTACGCAATGACCCAGGGCGGCCCCGGCGACACGTTGATGGTGTTCCAGGTTGAGGCGTATTTGAACTTCTTCCAATCCACCAATGTTGGGCGATCAACGGCCCTGCTGCTCATCCTTTGGGCAATCACATATGTGCTGTCAAACATCTTCGTCAAAAACTGGTTGCGCCTGCGCGAACGGGCACGAGGGGGAGCGTAAACCATGGACCATACATCCCTTTTGGAACGCTGGCTGCGCCGCTTTGCCTTGGCTCTCATCGTCACCTTTTTCATGTTCCCGATTTTCTGGATCGTGCTCATGAGCCTGCAGACCAATGAGACCATTTTGCGCTCTCCGCCCTCCATGGCGTTTGTCCCAACCTTCGACAATTATCTGGCCATTCTCGCCGGACGGCTGGACTCCAATGTCGCCAGCATGGGTATTGATTTCCTGAACAACCTGATGAACTCCATCATTCTTTCAGTGAGTTCGGTCGCGGTAGCCCTGTGTCTCGGCGTTCCAGCTGCCTACGCATTTGCCCGGCATAAATTCCGCGGATCGGAAGACATTGCCTTTACCCTTCTGTCCTTCCGGTTTGCCCCGCCGCTTCTGGTACTCCTGCCCCTTACGCTATACTTCCAGCAAATCGGGTTGGCTGACACCTATCTGGGACTGGTCTGGGTTTACCAGCTGATCTGCTTGCCGCTGATCCTCTGGATTGTCCGCGGCTATTTCGAAGACATCTCACCAGACATTGAATACGCCTACCGAATTGCCGGACACAGCTGGTTTGCCACGTTCCGCAAGATCGCGCTGCCACTCGCGGGCCCCGGAATTGCTGCAGCTGGCCTACTCGCCTTCATCTTTGCCTGGAACAACTTCATCTTCGCGTTGGTTCTAGCGTCTGCAGACAAGCAACCGGTGACGGTTGGGGCCCTCGCCTTCGTAACAGCGTCCGGCATTCAATACGGCCAGATCGCTGCGGCTGTCGTGCTTTCCATCGCTCCGACTTTGGCTCTCGCCCTTTGGGCCCAGCGCTATCTCGTCGAAGGTCTGTCCCTCGGTGCGGTGAAAGGGTGATCTCATGAGTTATCTTGATCTAAGCAACATCAGAAAGTCCTTCGAGAACGAAACTGTTCTCGATGGTATCTCGCTCAGCGTTCCTGAAGGCGGCACGCTGGTGCTTTTCGGCAAATCCGGGGCTGGCAAAACCGTTCTCTTGCGGACCATCGCGGGAGCCATCGACCCGGATGCAGGATCGGTGACAATTGGCGGACAGGACATGACAACTGTCCCACCAGAACACCGCGGTATCGGTATGGCGTTTCAAAACTTTGCGCTGTTCCCGCATATGAGCGCGTTCGACAATATCGCCAGTTCTCTAACGTCCCGCCGCATGTCTGCCTCGGAAATAAAACGAAAAGTGCAGGACGTCGCCGAACTCCTGAAGATCGACCACGTCCTGACGCACACGCCCAAGGCCCTTTCCAACGGACAGAAGCAACGCACCGCACTGGCGCGGGCGCTGGTATCCGAACCGAAAGTCCTGTTACTCGATGATCCCCTTAGAAACGTAGACGCAAAGCTGAGATTTGAGATGCGACTGGAACTGCCGTGCCTCCTGGCGGACCGAGGCGCGACAGTTGTTTATGTGACGCAGGACTACAAGGAAGCCATGGCCTTGGGCGAACGGATCGCGGTTTTGGATCAGGGGAACATTGTGCAGATTGGCTCCCCGGAAGATATCTACAAGCGCCCAGCAAATACTGAAATTGCCCAACTCTTCGGGGATCCAACGGTGAACCTGCTGGATGTTGTGCCTCAGGAAGACGAACGAGGATTGCACGCCTTCTTGTCAGACCAACGTGTCGACTTCCATGGCGATTTTCCAGGTGTTGCAGGCCGTGACTGCATCGTGGGGCTGCGCCCTGAAGCCCTGTCTTTCACTCAAAACGGCGGTTTTCCCGTTACAATCGAAGCCGTTACCCCTTTCAATGAAAAGACAGTCACCTTGGTCACGACCTTAAGGGGGCGCGAAATTTTGGTGTCTCAACCCGCGCAATCTACAGTTCCCGAAGGACCCGAGCAGAACATCACCATCTCCGCACAAGATGCGATCCTGTTTGACAGGCAAACCGGCAAACGGCTGGAGCCGGTAACAACAGGTGAACGAGTTGAGGAGGCGGCCTGATGTCCCTTTTAGAACTCAATGGGGTCAACAAGATCTACAATCCTGGCAGCGCGCACGCCGTTCATGCGGTCCAGAACCTCGACCTCAGCGTTGAAAAAGGCGAAATCGTAGCCCTCCTCGGATCCTCAGGCTGCGGTAAAACCTCAACACTCCGCATGATTGCCGGTTTTGAAGAGGCAAGTTCCGGCCAAATGGCCATCAACAGCAAAGAGATCAATCGTCTCCCCCCCGCCAAGCGCGGTGTTGCGATGGCTTTTGAGGGCTACTCGCTTTACCCGCCTTTGAGTATTCGCGAGAACATTGCCTTTGCGCTAAAGGCTGAAAAAATGCCTGCAACTGAGGTCAACAAGCAGGTCGAGGCAATTGCGGCGTTGCTGGAAATCAGCGATTTTCTGGACAAACGCCCCAACGCAATTTCCGGCGGGCAGCAACAACGCGCTAGCCTTGGGCGCTCACTGATCCGCAAGGCAGACCTCCACTTGCTTGATGAGCCCATGGGCCAACTGGAGCCACAACTTCGAGCACTCCTCAGAGGCCGCATCAAGCACTACATAAAGCAACATAATCTGACCGCGATCCTGGTGACCCACGATCAAACCGAAGCAAATGCATTGGCGGATCGAATTGCGGTGATGGAAGGCGGTGTGCTGCAGCAGTTCGACACACCGGAGAACCTGAAAAACAAGCCGGCAAACATTTTCACAGGCGCCTTCATTGGCGAACCTCCGATGAACCTGTTTGAGGCTGGCGCGGCTTTGAATGACACCGAAATTCACCTTCGACTGGGTGATGATGTAAAACTCGAATTCCCGAAAGCTCGGTTCTCACCTGAACTCATTGAACGTGTCCTGACAAACAAAAGCGTAGTCGTCGGCATTCGTCCCCACTCCGTTCACTTGGCAGAAACCGGGCACCCTGCAGAAGTCTACGCTAATCAATGGCTCGGCGACCAAACCCATGTAGCGGCACGATTTGCCGGGAAGTCCATCGTGTCCGTTGCCCATGACCGTGTGCGCTGTGGTCCGGGTGAGCAAGTGAACGTCCAAATAAACCCCGAAGACCTTCACATCTTTGATCCGGCAACAGGGGCAGCTCTCAGCCACGGTGGAGTTCTGGCATGAGTCACAAGGACCTTTTGATCGGAATTGATGCAGGAACGTCGGTTATCAAAGCCGTCGCTTTCGATTTAACAGGTCGTGAGGTCGCTCAAGCAGTTCGCCGCAACACCTACACCAGCCTGCCAAATGGCGGCGTTGAACAAAATATGGAACGGACCTGGTCTGACACTGCCGCCGTTTTGAAGGAACTGACAGAGGCCATACCCAACTGCGCAAATCGCTGCCTGTCGCTGGCTGTTACCGGTCAGGGCGATGGCACATGGCTGGTCGATAACAATGGAACTCCCATCCATGACGGTTGGCTTTGGCTGGATGGAAGAGCAGCCGACATTTCAAAGGCGCTTCAACAGGGTGAAACCGGCAAACGTATTTACGAGGTCACCGCAACTGGCATCAATATCAGTCAGATGCGCAGCCACCTGTGCTGGATGAAAGCTCATGCTCCAGACCTCTTGGAAAAGGCCGGAAAGGCCCTGCACTGCAAGGACTGGCTTTATCTACAACTGACCGGCGAATTTGCCACCGACATTACCGAAGGCCTTTTCACCTTTGGGGACTTTAAAACGCGCACCTACAGCAACAAACTGTTGGCCGATCTCGGGCTTGGCGAATTTAAGCACATATTGCCACCTATTCTGGACGGAACCACCACCGCCCATGGACTGAGCGCGAAAGCCGCCTCACAAACAGGCCTCCCTCAAGGTTTGCCGGTCAGTCTCGGTCTCGTGGACGTCATGTGCTGCGGGTTGGGAGCCGGTCTGTATGATCCGCAAAACATGCCCGGCCTCACCATTCTTGGATCAACGGGCATGCATATGCGGTTTGTGCCCAGCGCCGAAAATGTGACCCTCAATAACGATCGCTGCGGATACACGATGGCATTCCCGGGCAGCGCCTTTGCGCAAATGCAGACAAACATGGCTGCAACCTTGAACATCGATTGGGTGCTCGGCATTGCACAACAGATTTTGGCCTCACAAGGAATTGAGCGAGACCAAAATGACTTTCTGGCCACGCTCGATGATTTGGTGCTTTCAGCAACGGCCGGAAAAGCCCTTTTCCACCCGTTTATCTCTTCCGCAGGAGAGCGAGGACCGTTTACCGACCCAAATGCGCGGGCCAGCTGGACCGGTCTGGACCAGACCACCACTTGGCCAGACCTCCTGCGATCCGTGCTCGACAGCTTGGTTTTGGCCACCCGGGACTGCTACCAGACGATGGGCACGCTCCCCCATGAAATCCGCTTGACCGGCGGGGCGGCAAAGTCACAGGCACTGCGCAAGATGCTGGCTTCCGCCCTGAACGCACCGGTGCGGACAATTGCCCAGCCTGAAGCAGGGGCCGCCGGTGCAGCAATGATGGCGGCTGTCAAACAGGGCGTCTTTGCAAGTATTGAAGACGCAGCAGCCAAATGGGTAACACCCCTTCTTCAAGAGCCAGTTTTGCCCGATACCAGTTTGGCAAAAACATACGGCACCCTTTTCGCAGCTTACCTTGAGACCAGACAAGCTCTGTCACCTGTCTGGCAATTGCAGGCCTATGCCAGAAAGGAGCTGTCATGAGCGCTTCAATCGCCATAATCGGCGACCGGTTCATGGAGTCTTCCATCTTTGAACGGGAAATAAAGGCGGCCTGCGGTGAAAGCGTTTCATGCCGTTGCCTCGATCTACCCTGGCCAGACGAACCCATGGAGCACGGATACGCAAAAGCCGGTCTGGAAGGCCTCAAGGAATACATGGGGACACCAGAGTTGGTGCTTTCCCATCTTCAAGATGCTCCCGTGTTGGTCACGCACCTTGCGCCGGTGTCCAGTGAAATGCTCGACGCAGCCCCACACCTCAAGCTGGTCGCCGTGTCTCGAGGCGGTCCGGTCAATATCGCGATGGACAGGGCTCGGGAAAAAGGCGTTCTGGTGGTCAATACACCGGGAAGAAATGCGTCTGCAGTTGCCGAGTTCACCATCGGGGCAATCATCACCCAAACCCGCAACATCACCAAGGGTCACGATGCGCTTAGAAAGGGTGAATATCGCGGCGATCTTTACCGCGGTGATATCGTTGGCAATGAACTGTCAGACATGACCATCGGGGTCATCGGCTATGGCAACATCGGCACGCGCGTTGTGAAACTTCTGCGCGCATTTGGAACTAAGGTTCTAGTCTGCGACCCCTATGTTCAGCTCTCCGTTGACGATGCCAAGGACGGTGTTGAGCAGGTTGCCCTGTCAGACCTCCTGAAGCGCTCAGATCTGGTCACCCTCCACCCGCGCGTGACAACTGAAACCACCGGGATGATCGGCAGGTCCGAATTTGAGCAAATGAAGTCCGGTTCGGTGATCGTAAACACCGCGCGCGGTCCCTTGATGGATTACGAAGCGCTCTATGAAGCTCTCGTCAGCAGGCACCTTGGCGGTGCAATGCTCGAAACATTTTCAGTTGAGCCAACCAGGCCAGATGATCCTCTTCTTCAGCTTCCAAATGTCACCCTGACCCCACACATTGCAGGAGCCTCACAAAAGACAGTGAAGATCGCCGCCCAAGGAATTGCGGAAGAAATCCGCCGCTGGATATCCGGTGAACCACCCTTGAGACCGTGCTGAGGCAACCCATGAACAGGATGTTCCCAGATCCATCAAACGAGATCATGTCGGCTCAACCCCCTTCTGCGGAAGTTGACCTGTTGGTTGTTGGCGGTGGGATTAACGGAGTTGGCATCGCGCGTGATGCCGCTGGACGGGGTTTGTCAGTCGCGCTTTGCGAAAAGGGAGACCTTGCAGAAGGAACATCCTCACGGTCTGGGAAATATATTCACGGTGGCTTGCGCTATCTGGAGTACTACGAATTCCGGCTTGTGCGAGAAGCTCTAATCGAGCGCGAAGTCGTTCTGGAAGCTGCACCCCACCTGTCATGGCCGCTTCAATTGATCCTACCGCACAGCCCAACCCAAAGACCTCGCTGGTTAATCCGTCTTGGACTGTTTCTTTATGACAATTTGGGGGGTCGCAAACGGGTGCCGACCAGCAAGGCTGTTGATCTTTCTCGTGAGGCATTTGGAAACAGCCTCAAGAACAAATACCGCAAGGCATTCAGTTATTGGGATGTGTGGATAGATGATGCCCGACTTGTCATTTTGAATGCGGTGGATGCTGCCAGACGAGGCGCACAAATTCTGACACGCCATGAATGTGTCTCTCTGCGACGAGAAGACGAGGTTTGGCGCGCCGAGCTGCGAGACCACAACGCAGGGACAATCAGAACGCTCAGGGCCAAGGCAGTCATCAATGCCGCCGGGCCATGGGTGGAAAAGGTCATCAGCCAATCCGCAGGCATAAACTCCCGTTTAAATGTGCGCCTCGTCAAGGGTAGCCACATCATCCTTCCCAAATGGTGGGAAGGTGAAAATGGCTTCGTGCTTCAAGCACCTGACAAACGGCTTATCTTTGTGAACCCCTATTTCGAGAATATGGCTCTTGTGGGCACAACGGATATCCCTTTCGATGGCAAGGCCGAGGACGTTGCAATTGATGATGGGGAGGTCCGTTACCTTCTCGACATACTGGAACTTTATTTCGAAAAGACCTTTTCGCCATCTGAGGTGCTCTTTGACTATTCCGGTGTCCGGCCCCTGTTTGACGATGATGCGAACAAAAACGCCTCTGCGGTCACCCGCGACTACGAGTTCGAAATTGACGGCTCACTGGCACCTGAAGGCGACCGCCCCCCTATTCTTTCTGCCTTTGGCGGAAAGCTCACTACCTATCGCAAACTCTCAGAACATGCGTTGGAAAAACTTGCTCCGTTCTTCCGCCAAATGCAGCCCTCATGGACGGCCAATGCTCCATTGCCCGGCGGAGATTTGGGAGGAAAGCAGTTTATTAGTTGGCTAAATGACTTTTATCGCGCTTACCCACAACTGCCAAAACCTCTACTCAAGCATTTGGCCCATTGCTACGGCGGCGATGCCCACCTTCTCCTTGATGGCGTTACAAGCGTGACAGACCTTGGTGTTCATTTTGGCGGGCAATTTTATGAAAAAGAAGCTGAATGGCTGATGGAAAAAGAGTGGGCTCAAACGGCGGACGACATCTTGCTCCGCCGCACCAAACACGGTCTGTTTTTGACCAAAACTCAGCGCATCGTTTTTGAAACCTGGATAGAAGACCGGCAAAAAGCCAATGCACTCATTTCTTGAGTTGAGACAAGACCTAGAGCTCCAGAAGCTGATTAATGTATCAGCCAAATTGGGACGCGATCCGTTGCAAGTGCAGGGCCCGGGTGGCAACACCTCTATCAAGCGAGATGGGGCAATGTGGATCAAGGCTTCCGGAACATGGCTCGCGGAAGCAACGGAGCGGGATATTTTTGTACCAGTGTTCGCCAAGGCGTTTGCGGAGGCTGTTCGGACAAGAAAGCCGGGGGCAGGCAACACACGTGATTTCGCGGCAAAAGTCGAAAATGCGCCACCTCATCACGCCTCAATTGAGACCTGCGTCCACGCTGTTCTGGATTGGCCCGTCGTGCTGCATACCCACTGCGTGGAAACGATTGCGGTCGCTGTTCGCAAGAATGCAGAATTGCTGGTGTCAGAGGCTTTATCAGACCTTGAGGCTGTGTTCATTCCTTACATCAAACCAGGTCTTGATCTTGCGTATTCGATAATAGAACGCACAACCCCTAAAACCCGCGTTCTTGTTCTGGGAAATCACGGTTTGGTCGCAACCGGGAACACGGTAGACGGAGCGGAGGCTTTGCTTTTGGAAGTAAGCAGGCGGCTGTCTAAGCTCAATGAGCATGAAAACCCGCCGACCTTATGCGCCATTCCTCCAGAAGCCCTCGGGGCCGGCTGGATGGCTGCTCCCTCACACAAAACACAGACCGTCGCCTTTACCGAGCATTTGATCGAGAAACTCCAAGCCAACACGCTCTATCCCGACCATTTGATTTTCCTCGGGCCCGGCTGTGCAATCGCAGAACCGGGTGAGAGTGTGCATCAAGCGGCAGAGCGGGCCAGTGCGGGAGACGCAAGTCGGAAACTTGTGCTGGTCCCCGGCCGAGGCGTTGCCATACCGACAGATTCCACGCCTGCCATGTTGGCACTTGCAAATGGATTTGGCGAAATCATCACGCGCATCCCAAAAGACGCCGAACTCACCTATTTGACGAAATCGCAAGAGGATGAGCTGATCAACTGGGATGCTGAAAAGTTGAGGCAGGAACTCAATAAGAAAGCAGAGACAGCCTGATGTCTGACCGCCTTGCCCTTGGCGTTGATATTGGCACCTCGGGTGTTCGAGTTGCAGCCGTGCGCGAAGATGGAACTCTTGCCCACCTCGCCAAGGCAGAAATGGACCTGACCAAGGGCGGACGAAATGACCCCGAGGTGTGGCTCGATGCCTTGGCCAAAGCGACATCTGAGCTCGCAAGCGCAATTAACCCGTCAACCATTGAAGCCATCAGTGTCGACGGAACCTCCGGTACGGTTCTGGCTCTGGATCAAGAAAACCGGCCCGTGGGTTCGGCACTGATGTACAATGACGCCACTTCAGATCCAAAAATCCCGAAGGCCATCGCAGCTGTTGCTCCGAAAGAAAGTGCAGCGCATGGCCCGGCATCTGCCCTGTCAAGGACGCTGGAATTGCAAAAACGCTCAGGTGTCACCCGCATTGCCCATCAGGCAGACTGGATAGCAGAACAACTTGCCGGAACGCCCGTTCCGAGCGATGAAAGCAACGCTTTAAAGACCGGCTACGATCCGATTGCCCGATGCTGGCCCGACTGGCTGTCAGAAACCGGCATAACGGCAAATCTTCTTCCAGATGTAGTGCAGACAGGAACCGCAACTGCGATCACCAACGGTTCCTTTGGACTGCCATCCGGCATTCCAATTGTCGCTGGCGTATCTGATGGATGCGCATCCTTTCTCGCCACGGGTGCCAAGGAGGTCGGCGACGCGGTTACGGCGCTCGGGACCACGATGACCCTCAAACTCTTGTCCGATACCCCAATCTTCGCTCCAGAGTATGGGATCTACAGCCACCGGATTGGGGAGAGATGGCTAGCTGGTGGGGCTTCCAACACGGGCGGCGGCGTTCTTCTTCAGTATTTTTCTGAAGATGAGATGGCGAACCTCAGCGACAGAATCGATCCAGAACAACCAAGCGGTCTGGACTACTACCCGCTTTCAAAGACCGGAGAACGCTTTCCGATCAACGATCCAGATCTTGCTCCCAAACTGTCACCACGGCCAGAAGACGACGTTCAGTTCTTTCACGGCCTACTTGAAGGGATCGCGCGGATCGAGGCTCTCGGCTATCAGCGGCTTAAGGAGTTGGGAGCACCATCCTTAAAAACTCTCCGCACGGTCGGCGGCGGCGGCAAAAACAAAATCTGGAAATCCATCCGCAACACGCTGATCAATGCCCCAACGCCCCCTTCCCAATCTGGCGAGGCTGCCGTTGGTTCAGCGCATATTGCCCGGTCTTATCTGGAGGGCAGCAGGTGACACGCGAAATCCAGAGGTTGAGCCAGATCATGGACCGTTTTGACGCTGTACTGATTGATCAGTTCGGTGTGCTGCATGACGGGCAAACAGTGTTTGATGGCGCCATTCCCTGCCTTGAAGCGCTTCGTGATACTCGCAAACCTGTCGTTGCCCTGACAAACTCCGGTCGGACAAAAGCCCCAAATATAAAGCGACTGACCCGCCTTGGGTTCTCAAACGACCTTGTTTCCGATGTCGTAACCAGCGGCGATCTCGCGCGCGCTCTGATCCAAAACAAGCTTGAAGCTGGAATTCTTCGGCCTGGAAATCGGGTTCTCAACCTGGCGCGTGACAATGACAGCAGCGTTCTGGACGGTCTGGGTTTTGAGGTTCTGGACACTGCCCACACCGAAATTGATTTGGTCTTTCTCTCAGGCGTGACACCTGAAAGCCATTCCAGAAATGACTACAAATCCATGCTGAAAAATCTTGCCCGAAAGGGTGTCCCGGCCATCTGCGCAAACCCTGACCACATGATGTATGTAAACGGGTCTGCTGCCTTCGGAGCCGGGATAGTCGCTGAAGACTACCAAAACGCGGGCGGTCCGGTGGAAGTAATCGGAAAACCGTACCGCGAAATCTTTGAAGCCGGTTTGCATGCCTTGGGAAGCCCACCTCCTGGCAGAACTCTGATGATTGGAGACAGCCCACATCATGATATTGCTGGTGGTGCTGCAGCGGGGTGCCTGACGCTCTTGATCTCCAGTGGCGTTCAAGCGGGAGCCGGGATCTCAGAAACACAACCCAACTTCGTCATGACCACCCTCACACTCTGATCACACAACATCGCTCATCGAGCCGACCGAGAGTCAGCTGCAAAACCGAACAGGAGATTGGGCTTATGAACAAAGATGAACTTGCCCTCCGCGAAGAGATTGTCGCCCGATGCCGCGAAATGAACTCAAGCGGCATTAATCAGGGAACATCCGGCAACATTTCAGTACGCTTTGAAGACCGAATGCTCATTTCACCATCAGCCACCCCTTACGACCAGATGACGCCTGAAATGGTCTCCTCGGTCGGACTGGAAGATACCAGTGTTGCTTGTGAAGGGCCTTTGAAGCCATCAACCGAATGGCGGTTTCATCAAAAATTGCTGCGGGATCGTCCGGACGCTGGTGCAGTGGTACATGCTCATCCCACCTATTGCACAACACTCGCCATTGCCCGCAAGGACATCCCATCCTGCCACTATATGATCGCGGCCTTCGGCGGAACATCCGTGCGCTGCGCAGGCTACGCCACGTTTGGAACTGAAGAACTTTCCGTTTTGGCTATTGAAGCCATGCAGGACCGCACTGCTTGCCTTCTCGCCAATCACGGCATGATTGCTATCGGCGAAAACCTTGCCAAAGCCATGTGGCGCGCGATTGAGCTGGAGACCATCGCCAAGCAATATTATCTAAGCCTTCAAATCGGCGGCCCAACCATTTTGAGCGATGAAGAAATCGAAGACACGATGAAAGGTTTTTCCGGCTACGGACTTCAGGACAAGTAAGTTCTGGTTGCCAGACCGGACACTTCGGTCATTCCAGACCAGCTGAACGTATGTGAAGCGGTGATCAGGATTCCAGACATCAGTCACGCGTAGCGTGGCTAATCCTAAATGTCTTGTATGCGCCTACGCTCATGCTGATACGCCAGGTTCCGGATCTTCCTGCAGCTTCGCTGCACTCGTCCGGAATAACGCAAGGTCCTCGACACCGACACAAAAAGCCCGCCGCAGTTGACTGCGGCGGGCATTATTTTTGACAACCTGACAGCAGATCAGCTGATCAAGGTCAAAAGCTTGTCGAGCGAAGCCTTCGCATCGCCGTAGAACATGCGCGTGTTCTCCTTGTAGAACAGTGGGTTCTCAATACCGGAGTAACCTGTGCCCTGCCCGCGCTTGGAGACGAAGACCTGCTTGGCCTTCCAGCACTCAAGCACTGGCATGCCAGCGATCGGCGAGTTCGGGTCTTCCTGAGCAGCCGGGTTGACGATGTCATTGGAGCCAATGACGATGGCAACGTCCGTGTCCGGGAAGTCCTCGTTGATTTCGTCCATTTCCATAACGATATCGTAAGGCACTTTCGCTTCAGCAAGCAGTACGTTCATGTGTCCCGGCAAACGACCCGCAACCGGGTGAATGGCGAAGCGCACGGTTTTGCCCTTGGCACGCAGACGACGGGTGAGTTCAGCAACATTCTGCTGAGCCTGTGCAACCGCCATACCGTAGCCTGGAATGATGATGATCTGGTCAGCATCTTCCAGTGCGGATGCTACTCCATCGGCATCAATGGCGATCTGCTCACCTTCCACTTCCATGGCTGGTCCGGTTGTGCCACCAAAGCCGCCCAAAATCACCGAAATGAACGATCGGTTCATTGCCTTACACATGATGTAGGACAGGATCGCACCTGAGGAACCAACCAGCGCACCTACGACGATCAGAAGGTCGTTGCCAAGCGAGAAACCAATCGCAGCAGCCGCCCAGCCCGAATAGCTGTTCAGCATGGACACTACCACTGGCATGTCGGCACCGCCGATGCCCATAATCAGGTGATACCCGATGAAGAGCGCAGCGATCGTCATGATGATCAACGGGAACCAGCCACCAGTGTTGAAGTACCAGACCAGGGCGATCAGGGAGATGGCTGCAGCCCCTGCATTGAGCATGTGGCCGCCCGGCAGCTTTGTTGCTGCAGAGGTGACCTTACCGGCCAGCTTGCCATAGGCAACGACAGACCCTGTGAAGGTAATCGCACCGATGAAGACACCGAGGAATAGTTCCACCCGCAGGATCGCGATCTCAACCGCATCCTTCTTGGCCAAAAGCGCTGCAAAACCCTCAAGGGCCTTTCGCTCACTTTCATCCATGGCCAGAACGCGGCCAAGTTCGATATGCGCGTTAAAGCCCACGAAAACAGCAGCCAAACCAACCAGCGAGTGCATGGCCGCAACCAGTTCCGGCATCTGGGTCATTTGAACCCGGTTTGCCAGAAAATAGCCGATCACGCCACCTGCAGCGATCAGTACCAGCGACAGGAGCCACAGGCCAGAGCCGGGTCCAATCAATGTGGCGAACACCGCCAGTGCCATACCGGCAATGCCGTACCATACTGCGCGTTTTGCGCTCTCCTGTCCTGACAATCCCCCAAGAGAGAGAATGAAGAGAACAGCCGCGACCACATAGGCCGCTGTCGTAAATCCGAAATCCATCTGACTACTCTCTCAATTCAAGACTTTTGGAACATGGCGAGCATTCGGCGCGTCACTAGGAAGCCACCAAATATGTTGATGCCGGCCATGAAGACCGAGAGCGCGGCGAGCAATATGACAAGGAAACTGCCCGAACCGATCTGCATCAGCGCACCCAGAATGATGATTGAGGAGATCGCGTTGGTCACTGCCATCAGCGGTGTGTGCAAGCTGTGCGCAACACCCCAGATCACTTGGAAACCCACGAAAACAGCCAACACGAACACGATGAAGTGCTGCATGAAGCTGGCCGGAGCAACGAGCCCCACACCAAGGATCAGCGCAGCACCAACAGCCAGCAAGGTGACCTGCTGCTTGGTCTGAGCCTTAAAGTCCGCCATTTCCTTGGCGCGCAACTCTTCTGGGGTGAGTTCCTTAGGCTTTTCCTGGCTCTTGGCCGCAATGGCCTGAACTTTCGGCGGTGGAGGTGGGAAGGTGACTTCCCCTTCGTGGGTCACAGTTGCCCCACGGATCACATCATCTTCCATGTTATGTGCAATCTGACCGTCCTTTTCAGGGGTCAGGTCGGTCATCATGTGACGGATGTTGGTCGCATAAAGAGTGGAAGACTGAGCCGCCATACGGCTCGGGAAGTCGGTGTAACCAATAATCGTTACGCCGTTGTCGGTCACAACCTTCTCGTCCATCACTGTACCGTCAACATTGCCGCCTTTTTCAGCGGCAAGGTCAACGATCACAGAACCGGGCTTCATGGCCTTGACCATGTCTTCCAGCCAAAGCTTTGGAGCTTCGCGGTTCGGAATCAGGGCCGTGGTGATGACGATGTCCATGTCTGGCGCCAGTTCACGGAACTTGGCAAGCTGCGCTTCACGGAATTCTGGGCTGGAGACCGAGGCGTATCCACCGGTCGCGGCTCCATCTTGCTGCTCTTCTTTAAAGTCGAGATAGACAAATTCAGCGCCCATACTCTCAACTTGCTCAGCCACTTCCGGACGAACATCAAAAGCGTAGGTGACAGCGCCGAGACTAGTCGAGGTGCCGATGGCCGCAAGACCGGCAACACCAGCTCCAACAACCAAGACCTTTGCGGGAGGAACCTTACCAGCCGCAGTGATCTGGCCGGTGAAGAAGCGACCAAAATTGTTGCCCGCTTCAATGACGGCACGATATCCGGCGATATTCGCCATGGATGAGAGAGCATCCATCTTCTGCGCACGGCTGATCCGTGGGACCATTTCCATGGCAATGACGCTGGCGCCTTTCGATTTGGCCAGCTCAAGCCCCTCTTCGTTTCCGGCAGGATTGAAGAAGGAAATCAGCGTTTTGTCGGATGTCAGGCGTTTCAGTTCTGTTTCGGTTGGCTGACGCACCTTCGTGATGATGTCGGCCGCTTTCCAAAGGGCAGCCGGTGTCTTGATGATCTCTACACCAGCTTCTGCATACGCCTCATCGGAAAAACCTGCCAGCGCACCGGCACCCGCCTCGATCGCGCACTCAAACCCCAGTTTCTGCAGCTGTTTTGCAGAATCCGGCGTCATAGCAACCCGCGCCTCTCCGGGAAATACTTCCCGAGGCGTTCCTATCTTCTGTCCCATAAATCACGCCTTCTTCGTTTTGGGCGACAACAAATCCGTTTTCATTCCTGAAGTGCCCCCACAGGAAATGACCAGGTGTTCGATAAGGTGGGAAACAATTGTATCAAGTCTCTCAATTCACCCAGATCGTGGCCCAATTTGATTGCCGAAGTGGTCCGACAACAAAATCACCGGCATATTTACCAACGATATATCGGCAAATACCACGTTCACAGACCTGTTTGAAGGGCCGTTTATTATACTTTCCACCCGGTGATAGAAAAGTTTTTGCACTGCGCAACTCAAGGTAAGGACATTCCCTTACTAATCGGCATTTGACTATACGAAACCCTCACTGCATTTCCGCCCGCAACCGCCAAAGGGCACACGAGAGAGCTCAAGGGTTCTCGAAATGGTCGATTGCCTTAATTGCCCCCCGTAGTTCGGCAAGCCCACGCAGTCTGCCAATTGCAGGATAGCCCGGCGTTGAAGTCTCTTGCAGATCATGAAGACGGCGATGTCCATGATCCGGACGCATTGGAATCTCTTTGCCAAGTTCTCGTTCCAGACATCTGACCACCCGAAGGACCGCAATCATGTCGACATCACCTTCCAGGTGGTTGTCTTCGTAAAAACTCCTTGGGTCTTCCTCCCGGCGCGTTGCTCGCAGATGCATGAAATGCACACGCTCACCCAGTTCGCCAACAATCTTCGGCAAATCATTATCCGCGTGCACTCCCAAAGACCCGGAGCAAACCGTGAAGCCGTTTGAGACTGAAGGATGCATTGCTTTGATCCGGTGAAGATCTTCCAAGTTGGAAACGATCCGGGGCAGGCCAAAAATTGGGCGAGGGGGGTCATCGGGGTGAATTGCCAGAACGGCTCCCGCCTCATCTGCAGCTGGGATAACGATCTCCAGAAAGTTCTGAAGATTTTGAAAAAGCTGTTCGCGATCAATTCCCTTGTAGGCCTCAAGACGTTCTTTGAACTGGTCTAAGGTGTAACTTTCTTCCGATCCGGGAAGCCCCGCGATAATCGTATCCGTAAGACGTTTAACATCTTCATCGGACTTGTCTGCAAGCCATCTTTCTGCTGCTTCAACATCCTCCAACGTATAATCCGCTATAGCACCTTCCCTCTTCAAAACGAACAGGTCAAATGCTGCGTAAGCTGGAAACTCAAACCGAAGGGCAGTCGCACCATCTGGCAGAAGGCATTCAAGATCAGTTCGTGTCCAGTCCAAAACGGGCATAAAATTATAACAGATTGTCCTCACACCCTCTTGAGCCAGCAGCTTTACCGTTTCAGCCCAATTTTGGGCTAGCCTCTCCCAGCCCGAAGCGGCGCTTTTGATGTCCTCATGAACAGGAATGCTTTCGACAACCTGCCAAGTTAAGCCAGCTTGCTCGATCATCTCTCGGCGCGTCCTGATCGCTTCCCGTGGCCAAACAACCCCGTTGGGCTGATCGTGCAAGGCAGTTACAATCCCGACTGCACCGGTTTGGCGAACATCTTGAAGTGAAATGGGGTCTTCAGGTCCAAACCAGCGCCAACTTTCAATCATCGCATCCGCCCCTTTTTCTTTCACCGAGAGATTAGATCCTCTCCTTTCATTGTCAAAGCGAAGACCATGCAGCATGGTCAGAGTTACGCATCTGCTTACCCTGAGGAATTCCTACCATGCCGCCATCCCTGTTCCCTGCCGATTATGACCGCAGTCGCTTGAAACCTCGCATTATGCACATTGGCTTCGGAGCTTTCGCAAAGGCACATGTTTGCGTGTTTCATGATGAGATGCTGCGGAAGTCCCAAAGTGACTGGGGCATGGTTGTTTGCCGACTAAACTCTGGCGAAGAAACGCTCACCAAGCTCGACAAGACCCATGGACTATTCACTGTTGGCGAGATGGCTGACGACGACCTGCACCTTCGTCGTGTTGGTGCGGTCATCAAGACACTTCATCCTCGGCGAGATGGCACAAATGCGCTTTTGGGCCAACTCGCAGACCCGGACCTGCAAGTCGTTACACTGACGATCACTGAGAAGGGTTACTGCCTTTCAAAGGGTCATCTGGACACAAACAACCCTGCGATTGTTGCAGACCTCAAAACCCCAAACGCCCCCAAGACCGCAATCGGCATCCTTGTTGAAAGTCTTCGCCTGCGGAGTGCCGCACAGAACGCAGGCCTGACAATCCTATCCTGCGACAACCTCCCGGCAAATGGCCAGCTTTGCCAAACAACTGTTCTGGAGTACGCCAATAAAATAGACCCAGAGCTTGCTGACTGGATATCAACCAACTGCACTTTTCCGTGCTCTATGGTGGATCGCATAACACCCGCCATGACAGAAGAATCCAATACGAAAATGGCGATCGCACTCGGTTCTCCTGACCCCAACGGAGTGTTTTGCGAGCAATTCCGCCAATGGGTCGTCGAGGACAACTTTGCGGCCATGCGCCCGGACTGGAACCTCGGCGGGGTTGAACTTGTGCGGGATGTGGAACCTTATGAGGACCTAAAGCTCCGTTTGCTGAACGGTACGCACTCCTTTTTGGCCTATCTTGGCGCACTCGATGGAAAAGAAACCATCGCCGAATGCATGACAGACACGACACTTCGAAGCGAAGCCTGCAACCTTATGCAGGAGCAAGCCAAGTCTCTTTCAATGCCCGATAATGTCGATGTTCCAGCCTATATCGACGCTTTGATGGAACGCTTTTCAAATCGCGCCCTGCAACACAAGACAACACAAATCGCGGCAGACGGCACACAGAAACTCCCACAACGGCTTCTTGCCCCGATCAAGTTCCATTTAAAAGCTAAAAGGCCGTGGCCTCTCGCTGCACTCGGCATCGCAGGTTGGATGCAATATTGCCGCGGTAGGAGCGAGGCCGGACACGATCTGCCTCTCAACGACCAGTTGGCCGATAAAATAAGTGAGATCGCTGCTCAAAACGACAAGGCCGAATATGTCCGACAGCTTTTGTCACTGGAGATGATCTTTGCGCCAGACCTTGTTGCCAATCCCATCTTCACCGAGACAATCCAAGGTGCCTTTGAGACCTTGTCGACCAAAGGTGTGCAAACAGCGCTTGCCGAAGCGAACTAACGGAAACCACTATGTCAGCTCCCTTTCTCGGCCCTGATTTTCTGCTCGGCACTCCGGAAAGCCGCCGTCTTTTTCATGACGTCGCAGCCCCTTTGCCGATTGTGGACTTCCACAATCACCTGGACCCGGAGGCAATTGCTTCAGATCGTTCATGGCAATCCATTGGTGAAATCTGGCTTGAAGGCGACCACTACAAATGGCGAGCCATGCGCTGGAATGGTATCCCTGAAGAGCGCATAACGGGTGATACCTCCTTCCGGGAAAAGTTCGATGCGTTCGCCGAAACCATTCCGCACTGTCTTGGCAATCCGCTGCATCACTGGACCCATCTAGAACTTCAACGATACTTCGACTGGGATGGCATTTTATCACCGGAAACAGCTGCTGAAGTCTGGGATTTGGCCAATGCTCTACTGAACGCGAAAACCCATAGCGCCCAAGGATTACTCGCGCAGATGAATGTCGAATATGTCGGGACAACTGACGATCCTTGCGATGACCTGAAGCATCACTTGGCCGCACAGTCTGACAGCACCCTTCCGTTCAAGATCGCCCCAAGCTTCCGCCCGGACAAGGCGCTCAATCCAGCAGCTTCAGGCTTTGCAGAATACATCAAAAGGTTATCTGAGGTCAGTGGTACCAACATCAATCGGTTTGAGGATCTGCTCTCGGCACTCCTCACACGTTTGAATTTTTTCGTATCCTATGGCTGTAAGGCTGCCGATCACGGTTTGACGCGCCTCCATGCGTTTGAACCCCGACACCCAATGGATCTTGACGCGATTTTACAGCGTGGACAGAACGGGAAAGACGTCCCCACTCAGGATGCTGCCGATTTTACCGGGGCTCTACTGGTCGAGCTTGGGGCAGCCTATGCAGAACGCAATATTGTCATGCAGTTTCACATCGGCGCTATGCGCAATCAAAACACACGTTTGTACAAAGCCTTGGGTCCAGACATCGGCGGTGACAGCATGGCAGACTATGCGCTTGCTGCCGAATTGAATGCGCTTCTCGATAAGATCAACACACGAAAAGCTCTGCCGCGCATAATTCTTTATTGCCTGAATCCAACCTTGAATGAAGTGCTCGTCACTATTGCAGGGAACTTTCAGGATGGGTCAGAGCCCGGAAAAATACAGGCAGGTCCGGGTTGGTGGTATAATGATCAGATCGACGGTATGGAGCGACAGATGACGCAAGTTGCCCAGATGGGGCTTTTCTCGCGTTACATCGGAATGCTTACCGATTCCCGCTCCTTCCTGTCATTCCCGCGTCACGAATACTATCGCCGGCTGGTTTGCCGAATGGTGGGAAGATGGGTAGAAGACGGCAGCATTCCCGACCAACCGCGTGCAACTGATGCCCTGATCCGGCGGGTGTGCTACGAAAATGCTCGGGATTGGTTCATGAATTGACACACCAAAACGCCAAATCAGCGGTAGGGGCGACTATATCCGACCCCAGTTCACCATTTTACTCAGTGCAAGCGGATGTACGCCTCATGAGACGAAAAGGCTCGTTGCACTGCGGAAAGTTGAACGCGTTTTGATTTTAAACAGCCCGCATCGAAAAAGGCCTGCTCCTATAGAACGCCGGGGGTGCGCTCAGGAGCAGGCAGTAGGGTGCACTCAATTACCAACCAATTCCAATATAGTTTGCAGCCGTTGGAGGCTTCGGCGCCATCCGGACCAAATCAATCACCGTTGCCTCGTTTCCAGTTGCTTCCAGCAACCCTAGAAGGTTCGGCATTTTTTGAACGACGACGATTGCGTCCACACCATCCACGGCTCCAAGGATCGTCTCACGCAGAATTTCCGGCAAATCTTCCGTGACCTGTTTGAGATGAGGCAGCGCATATTGCATGTATTCGAACTGCTTCAGGAAATGTGGTCCGGGAACGAGCGCGGGATCATAAGCTGTCACTTCGACGCCCTTTTCCTGAAGACCGGAAATCAACTCAAGGCTTGGGCTCTCTCGAAGGTCATCAGTACCGGGTTTGAACGCCACCCCTAAAACAGCGACTTTCTTGGCACCGGTTTCTGCAACAGTGACCGTCCGGCGAAGGCGCTCTGGCGCGACACCGATGCGGCCTGTTACGCTGCCTGAGCAGCGTAACGCCAGGGCAGAAGTTCGTCGAGGCGTGTGATTTTGTGGTCGGCGACTTGACCGAGGACCCAGGTCAGCCAGGCCTGAGGGTCAACACCGTTGAGCTTGGCCGTTTCGATCAGGGTATAAGCGATAGCCATGGCTTTGCCGCCGCCTTGGGAGCCTGAGAACATCCAATTTTTGCGTCCGATGGCGACGGGTTTAACGGCGCGCTCGGCGGTGTTGTTATCCAATTCCAGATGGCCGAGCTCAAGGTATGGGCGTGCTTTCGGCATTCGGCCCAAGGCATAGCGGATGGCCTGCGCGAGTGGTGACTTTCCCGAGATTTTGGGCAATTGCGTCTGCAACCATTCTTCCAAGGCGTCAAAGATCGGTTTTGCCCTAGCCTGCCGGATGGTAGCGCGGTCTTCGGGGGGCATGCCCCTGATCTCTTTCTCGATAGCGTAAAGCTCAGCAATCCGGCGGATGACTTCTTCGGCAATGGCGCTGCCCTGCGAGGAGAAGACATCCACGAACTTGCGTCGTACATGCGCCATGCAGGCCATCTCATCGGCTTTGTCGTCACCGAACACACCGTTGAACCCGGAATATCCATCCGCATGGACCCAGCCCTTGTATCCCGACAAATGAGCAACGGGATGCTCTCCTTTGCGATCCACCGTGAACTGATACCATGCACAGGGTGGCGATTGGCCAGACCAGGCACGCTCATCCCGCACATAGGTCCAGACCCGCGCCGTTTTGGTCTTCTTGTTGCCGGGGGCCAGCATTTTGATGGGCGTATCGTCGGCAAAAAGCGCAGGTCCTTGCCGCACCATCCGTCCGATGGCATCGGCAAGAGGTTCCAGCAGGGCCGTCGAGCGACCAACCCAGTCGGCCATGGTCGAGCGGTCCAGATCGACGCCTTCACGGGCAAAGATCTGGCTCAGGCGATAGAGGGGTAAATGATCGGCATATTTGCTTACCAGAACATGGGCCAACAATCCCGGTCCGGGCCGCCCACGCTCAATGGGGCGCGATGGCAGCGGCGCTTGCACAATCGCCTCGCACCATGAACAGGCTTTGCGGGGCCGGATGATCCGCTTCACCTTGAAGCGTCCCGGCACGTATTCCAACTCTTCGGTGACATCCTCACCCAGGGTGCGCAAGTTGCCACCACAACGACCGCATTCATCACCGGGAGAGAGCTCCTCGTCTTCCCGATCCAGATGATCCGGCAAGGGCTTGCGGCTGTGTTTGCGCTTCGGCTTTGGATCAACTCCCTCCTGCGACGGGGCGGGCTGTTTTGCCTGGTCTTCAGCGGCCTCAACAATCTCGGCGTCCTCGAGCAGATCGAGATTGAGCTGATCCAGACCCTCAGACTTGGAGCCGAACCGATGCCGATTGGCCCCGTGCAACTGGTGTTGAAGCTGCTCGACCTTGAGGCTCAGAGCCTTGACCTCGTCGGCCAGAAGGCGGTTCACCGCCCTCAATTCGGCGGGGTCCTCCGGGGTGATATCAAGGTCCTTCAGCATCTTCGATCTTATATCAGATCAAGGGCGTAAGTTGAATCCCGAGAGGCGCGCAAACGCCAATATATTGGCCTATCCGACGCTCAGGGGCCGCCATGTTTTTTGCGGCATCCGCCAGTCTATGCCTTCAAGCAACATCGACAATTGCGCGGGCGTCACGCTGACCTTACCGTCCTTCGCAGCAGGCCAAACAAACCGGCCCTTCTCAAGGCGCTTGCTGAACAGGCATGCGCCCTGTCGATCCCACCAGATGATCTTCAGCAGATCACCGCGCCGTCCCCGGAACACAAACAGATGTCCAGAATAGGGATCAAGCTCCAGAACCTTCTCCGCCTGAGCCGCCAAAGTGTTGAACCCGCGCCGCATGTCCGTCACCCCGGCAGCCAGCCAAACCCGCGCGTTGGACGGCACGGGGATCACGGCATTAGACCTTCAACCAAAGCCAGCACCGTCGGCAGCGCCGTCGTCCCTTCCACCAATACCCGCCGCCCGTCCGACAGCGTGATATCAACCCGCTGAGCCGACAACGGCATATCCGAGGCAAGCGCCGCGATCTGGTGGCCTGGTGCGGCCTGCGGGCCCTCTATCTCCACTGGTAGAAACGCCGCTCCATCAAGGACGCAATCGCTGTCTTCTGGCGCAAACCGCTCATCACGCAGCCAGTTGTGGATCAGGTTCGCATTCATCGCAGAGCGGCGCGCAACCTGCGCAACCGAAACCCCCGGCACTCTGGCCTGCAAACAGATCGACCGCTTCTCGTCATCCGACCAAAACCGCTTCTTGCTGCCCTTCTTCGTACCCAAAATGTGCCTCACAATGTCCATTAACGAAAATGGACATTATCACCCCACTGCGCTCCCCGTCAGAGCGGGAATACCGAACGCTCACCTGCAACAAGCGCTAATGCCTGTTCTACCTGCCGTGCGTTGGAAGGGATCAAGGCGTCGATCAACGGCAAGTCCACATCCAGTTCAGCTGCAAGGTGAGAGACGGCCCGCACTTCCTTGGGAAGGCACGATCCACCAAACGCAAACCCTAGCTTCAAATAGTAAGGAGACAGGTTCAGCTTGGTGTCCTGAACAAAGATGTCCATGACCGAATGGCTGTCAATATCAAGTGGCTTGCACAGGCGACCAACTTCGTTGGCAAAGCAGACCTTTGTAGCGTGCCAGACATTGTCAACGTATTTGACGAGTTCCGCGATTTCCACGGTCGTAACAATCGGGTTTTGATCGACCGGCGCATAGATATCAGCCATAATCTTGCTGGTCTTCGGGTCTGTTACACCAATGACTGTTTTCGGAGGCTCGTGAAAGTCGTCAACCGCCGTCCCTTCCCGAAGGAATTCCGGATTGAAGCAAATGCCAAAATCCCGACCGGCAACCTTGCCCGAAACCTCTTCAATGATCGGCTTCATCACAGTCAGAGTGGTGCCAGGAGGAACTGAGCACCGCAAAACCACCACATGAAACTCGTCCTTTTGCTCAATGCTCTCACCGATTGATCGGGCCACGGCTTCAATTGCGCGCGTGTCACATCCGCCATCTTCGCTCGTTGGAGTGCCAACAGAAACAAATGTGACATCCGTCTCTGCAACAGCCTCTTTTACGTTTGTAGTTGCGGACAAGATTCCCTTGCCAAGAGCTTCCTGCAAAAGGCTGTCCAGCTTGTTTTCAACAATGGGGCTTTGGCCATTACCAACAGTGTCGACTTTGTCTTTATCGACATCCGCGCCAACAACACGGTGACCAAGAAAGCCGAGGCATGCCATAGAGACGGCTCCGACATACCCAAGTCCGATAACACTGATTGCCTTTTTCGAGACGCCAACGTTCACATCCAAAGATGGCAAGTTTTTTGCAAATTCAAATTGTTTGATCGGCTTGTTCATCTGCCTGTCCTCCTGCGGTGACCCGCAGTCCAAACAAAAAGTTGTGTGCCAAACTCAGATGGCAAAAATTATCTTAACAAAACCAGCATCTTAACAATTCGTTACCGTCACAGATCGAATTCGAATGTTTGCGATTTAGAATTGTAAATTTCATTTTTGAAATACAAAGTTATGATTATGCATCCCGGATTTCCCAAGTAGTCAGCTGATTTAGCTTCTTCTATCCTATTTTTCTCTTTATATTACAGCGTGTTACTTGATGACGGAGGGCTGAAAAATGGCACACCCAACGGGTGCGGGTTCTGAGAGCGATTTTCGGCTGGATTTTGACCCTCGGGTGCGGTTGGAATTCCACGGTTCAAAGATCAGTTCTGATGGCGGTCTTCTGCTTTACCGGGAGCTTGATGACGCCCTTGGCCTTTTCGGCAAAGCGGTTCGGTTCCTTCGGGATACCCGCAAAGGTAAGAATGGCGTTCACACCTTGATGGGCCTGCTGCGCCAATCGATATTTGGTCGCCTTGCGGGCTATGAAGATGTGAATGATGCCGTGCGTCTGTCGCGTGACCCGGTAATGCGCCAGATTATCGGGGGCCGTGCCGTTGACACTCAGGCGGCATCCTCCTCCCAGATGGGCCGCTTTGAGACTGAGGTGCTCGCGACTGCCGCCAACAGGGAAGCCTTGGCCGATATGCCCGGTCAATGGATTGATGCGGTGCATGGTCGCCAAGGACTGAACTACATCACCTTGGACATGGATAGCTCTGTCAGCCCCACCCATGGCGCTCAGGAGGGAACCGCATGGAACGGGCATTTCGGCTGCAACTGCTATCACCCATTGTTCATCTTCAATCAGTTTGGCCACTTGGAACGCTGTGCCCTGCGCAATGGCAGCGTCCACAGCGCGGATGACTGGAAGGCTCTTCTGATACCCGTCATTGCGCGCTATGCAGAGCGCGACATCATGCGCTTCTTTCGCGCTGATGCCGCCTTTGCCATTCCGGAACTTTACGAGACTTTAGAGGCTGAAGGGTACCGCTACGCCATCCGCCTCAAAAAGAACGCTGTGCTGGAAGAGAAGATCAGCCATCAGCTGACCCGCCCCGTGGGACGTCCCTCAAAGACAAAGATCAAGCGCTTCTATGAGGTTTTTGAGTATCAGGCTGCTTCATGGAGCAAGCCCCGTCAGGTGGTTGCCAAGATCGAATGGTATCCCGGTGATCTATTCCCTCGCGTGGGTTTTGTCGTCACCAACTTGCCGATGGAGCCGGAATGGATCATCCGCTTCTACAATCAGCGCGGCACAGCCGAACAGCACATCAAAGAAGGCAAGAACGCCATCACTTGGACCCGCCTGTCCTGCAAGCGGTTCTGTGACAATGAGGTCCGGCTTCAGCTTCACGCATTGGCGTATAACCTTGGTGTCTTCCTGCAAGGGCTAGACCTCCCGGAAGAGGTCGCCGACTGGTCGCTGACAAGTATCCAGAGCCGCCTCATCAAAATCGGGGCAAAGGTCGTACGCCATGCGCGCAAAATCACGTTCCAACTGGCAGAGGTGGCTGTATCAGGCTACGTCTTCGGACGAATCCTCGCCGCAATCCGCGCCCTCAAGCCCCCGCCGAGGCCTGCATGACGCTCCAAACAACGAAACCAACACAAATGCGGCTCCACAGCTGTGTCTTGTCGCAGCCCAAACGGGATAAAGTCCACGAAAAGCTCAAAAACCGCGCTTACGTAACCGTCAAAATCGATAATCGCCCCGACAACGCTGCCGTCAGAGTTGCAAACGTCCGTGAAAACGGTCAACCTCGTCGCAACACACAGTTACTTGGGAAATATCCGTGCATTCATTCGACCCAATTGCTTCCAAAGCGGGAGGACATATGATCATGAATGTCCAGCTGGAGGCCAATATCGAACGTTTTTCGATTTGAAAACCAAATTACTGATTTGCGAAGATTTGAGCTCTTTCTGTTTACTTTCAATAAATCAAAAACTCTGAAATCATTGAATTTAATAAACTTTCAGAAAATTCTAAAGCTGGCCGGACAATTGCAATGCACTCCCAAACCACATGGAAAGGAGTTGCCATGTTCCCGCAATCCGAAAACAGCAGCACCATACGCGGTCCTTATCACAGCCTAAAGCGTCAGACGCCAGCTGCAAACAATGTGTTCCTTTTTGATCTAGATATTCTGGTACCATCCAACTTTGGACAACTAGATCATCATTTTGGTGAGTACCTGCGAGAGTTTGTAGAGCTTGCACCCTGTTATGCCATTTCCAATGGCAGCTACAGTTCCGTCATGGCTCGCTTGCCACTTTCGATCCGAAATGGTTTTGAAGGCATCTTTGCTTCAGCTGGAACTGAAATGTGGCGCAGGGAAGAACTCCTGCTCCGCCATGACCACGATTTTAGTGATGACCTTTACGAATTTATGGTCAACGTTGTCAGGTCTAGCGCCTATGACAAGAAGAACGCCCCAGTCCTAGAAAGCGGCTCCGCTACTTTGCGGCTGCAGCTTTCGGGCACAAAAAGCACAGCAAGGGAAACGGCAAAATATCTTGCTTGGGAACGGAAGCATCAGGAACTTTCCGAAATCATAGCCGAGTTCAAGATACGCTTCACCAACTACCAGATTTGTCGGGATAGTGAAGCGAGTTTGTTGATCGTTCCAAGCAGCTTCTCAACCGTATTGGTTCGCGATCATCTCCGTCGCCGTCACAAATCGGCGCGGCTGATCACATGCCTCGCTCCAAATACGATGTCGGGATATCTAAAACCATTTTGCGAGGCCTTGTCAGACACGGATATGATTTCCGTTGTGGCGGACCCTAGTGATGTGAGCCAGCTTCTGTGTCACGAGCGCAAAATTCTGAAAGCATCCGCGACACCACGCCTCCAAACTCCCAACGCACAATTTCAGAAGGCCTAACGCTGTGACAACGGTTAAACCCAAACCCAATCAGGAAACATGGCGTCTTCTGGACGAGGTCGCCGTATTTGATGCCCCAAACAGGGTAAAAGTGAATCGTCAGTCTGTTCTCATGCCAAACAATCAAATCGTTTCGGATTATTATCAGATCAAGCTTCCATCATTTGCGACGATCTATGCAATCACGGAAAAAAACGAAACGCTGGTTTTGCGGCAATACAAACATGGCGTTGGCGAAGTATGCCTCACCCTGCCGGGCGGTCAGGTGAATGCAGGGGAGCAGACCGAGTTCGCGGCACGCCGCGAACTGCTTGAAGAAACCGGATATGGCGGCGGACGGTGGACAGTTGGCCCATCCATGATCCTGCATGGTAATCAAAAGATCGCCCGATCCCAAATCTTCATTGCCCATCACGTCGTGAAATTGAATGAGATTGAATCAGGTGATCTGGAAGATGCCACGCTCGTGACCATGTCCAGACATGATCTACGACTGATGGCAACCTCCGGTCTAGTGCCTATTGCCTCACATGTGGCCGCAATTGGCATGGCAGAAATGATGTTTCCGTCGGTTTGACACTACAGGATCAGGCCCCTTGGCACCCGCTACACTTTCGAGCGGGTGCAAGACGCATCAGAGCATTTGGTAATTCAGGTCAGTGCCGGAGCTTCAACCGGCTCATCTTCTGCACTGGTTGAAATCGCCTCTTTCTCTTCCTGCGCCGTCCAAAGTTCTTTTTTGCGATAGAGCTTTGATGGGCTTACCTGAAGAACCCGAGCAGTCTTGGGAAGACTGCCACCGCACGCGTCAATCGTTGCTTCAATAATCTGTCTTTCAAGTATTTCAAATGGTTGACCGAGTGGCAATGTAAGATGGGGCCAATTCCCGCCCACGTCAGTCTGCGCTGGAACACTCTTCCCCGGAATGCGCATGGGGATTGGCGCTGCTTCTCTGGCAGGGGTAGGAGTGCGTCCCTGAACAACAGAAATCATATCGGCTTCAATAATCGGCCCATCATTTAAAACGATCAATTTGCGAACGAGGTTCTGCATTTCGCGAACATTCCCGGGCCAGCCATGCGCCATAAGCGCTTCTTCCGCTTCAACTGAGAACCCTTGAAACTCCTTGCCCTCTTCACGTGCATAAATATCGAGAAAGTGCCTGGCCAATTCCAAAATGTCCGCACCGCGAGCTCTTAACGGGGGCATGTCAACCGGGAGAACGTGCAGCCGATAAAATAAGTCTTCGCGGAAACGCCCCTCTTCGACTTCCCGCAACGGATCGCGATTGGTCGCGCAGATCACCCGAACATCAACCTTTTTTAGTGTGTCACTGCCCACTTTTTGAATGGAACCGCTTTGCAGGAACCGCAGCAGTTTGGCCTGCAAATTGAGTTCCAACTCACAAATTTCATCCAGAAACAGTGTACCACCGTCTGCTTTCATTGCGGCGCCATCCCGATCAGACGTCGCCCCGGTGAAAGAGCCTTTGAGATGGCCAAAAATCTCCGATTCAATAAGATCCTTCGGGATCGCTGCACAATTCAGCGGGACAAATGCTCCTTTGGAGCGCGGGCTCGAGCGGTGAATGGCTTCAGCACAGACTTCCTTGCCCGTTCCGCTTTCGCCGGTGATGAAGACCGCTGCATTGGAGCGGGAAATGCTCTCGATCATCTTGTAAATGGCGGCCATGGGAAGCGAAGATCCCACAAAGCCGGTTTTGGAATTACTCACCTTCGGCTTTTGAACGGTGGAAGCAACTTCGGTCAGGGTTTCGCGCTCAAGTGCATTGCGAACTGTTGTAATCAACCGCTCGTCTGCCACCGGTTTGACGATAAAGTCATAAGCACCGGCCTGCATCGCTTCCACAGCCGTTTTGATGGAGCCTGAGCTTGTCACAACAACCACAGTGACGGGAAGCTGTTCGCTTCTCACAGTCTCCAGGATTTGAAGACCATGAACGTCGGGAAGCTGAAGGTCCAACAACATGACACTGACGCCACCTTTGCGAAGCCGGGATAGCGCAGCAGCGCCCGTGTCAACGTGGGCGGTTTCAAATCCTGCTCTGTTGAGCTTGTGCTCATAGACAGTCGCAAGCGAAAGCGTGTCTTCTACAATCAATACCTTCAATTCAATCTCCTCGCACCCACTGAGGTAATCACCCTTCGGTGCCAATGTCGACACCCATCTCCTCAGCGAGTTTAATTACTTTTTCTATCGTTAAACCGCAGGCAGTCTGGAGTTCCGCGTGCATTGCAAATGCTGCTGTTTCGTTGCCGTCTCTCGACAGAGAATTGATAATTGTTGAAATGGTGACCAGGTCAGTCGCACCGAAACTTCCAGCCATGCTTTTCAATGAATGTGTGGCTCTTTCCAACTCAATGAGGTCAGAATTTTCGTACGCAAACGAAGCGGCTTCTGCTCGGTCTCTTGTGTCCATAAGGAACTGAAAGAGGAACTTTTTCTGTAGCTCAGGTGGCATCGTGGACATGATTTCCCGAGCTGCATCCAAATCTTCTGCATGGTAAGGAGCACCTTCCGCCTTTGCAGACGTATCTTTGCTCGCAAGATTGCGGGCAATGCAGGCGACCAATTCCTCCTTTTCAACTGGCTTGGCCAGGAAGTCTGACATACCTGCCGATAGAAACCGCTCCCGGTCTCCACGCAGAGCGTAGGCGGTCAGAGCAATAATCGGCGTGTTGGCATTTCGTGTTTCGCTTTGAATGTGCTGCGTTGCTTCCAGACCATCCATCTCAGGCATGGAAATGTCCATCAAAATACAGCCATAGTCGCGTTGATGCGCCGCTCTCAGCGCCGCTTTCCCGTTGTCGACAATATCGACATCACAGCCAATGCGCTCAAGCGCATGACTAACAACAATTTGATTGGTTGTATTGTCCTCAGCAAGAAGGACGACCAGCCCTTCCTTGAGTTCAGGCAGTTCTTCTAAATGAGCTTCCTCTTCGTCCCCCACAGTCTCCTCCGAGAGCGTGAGTGGCACGAAGAAATGGAACGTACTTCCAGCACCGGGGAGACTTTCAAGTGTGATTTCGCCTTCCATCAAATCTGCGATCTGCTTGCTGATTGCCAGCCCCAATCCAGTGCCACCATAACGCTTAGTCGATGCCCCATCAACCGTGACGAAGTCGCCAAACAACGCATCATGCTTTTCTGCCGGTATGCCGATACCAGTGTCTTTGACAGAGAAGCGGAAAACCGGTTTTTGCGGATCACTTTTTTCCAGACCAACATTGACTTCGACAGAACCCAACTCGGTAAACTTGATGGCGTTGGACACAAAGTTCAGGAGAACCTGACGCAAACGACCAGCATCGCCGACAACATTTCGCGGAAGGTCAGACGGGAACCTCCAGTTCAGCTCAAGCGCCTTTTCCTGCGCTATTGGCGTGAAAAGATCGACAACGCTCTTGACCGCTGTTCGTAGATTGAAAGGCGCCTGATCAAGCTCTACGCGGCTGGCCTCCAGTTTGGAGAAATCCAAAATGTCATTAATGAGCTCAAGCAAGGACCGCCCGGATTCTCTTGCCGTTTTGACATAGATTTCCTGCGCCGGATTCAAGTTGGTGTCCCGAAGGAGGCTTAGAATACCGAGGACTCCGTTCATGGGCGTTCTGATCTCGTGGCTCATCATCGCCAGAAACTTCGCTTTGGCTTCATTTGCGGCTTCTGCACGCTCTTTGGCATCACGCAGCGCCTCATCGGCGGCTTTTCTTTCCGTAATATCTCGAACATACCCAAGAAAGAGAGGGCCAGTATCACTGGTGGTCTGGCGGATCGCAAGCTCGACCTCGAGAATATGTCCCTGTTTATGGAGCCCTTGAATTTCAATTCGTTTCCCGATGACAGGCCCTTCACCAGTAGCCAGATAATGTGACAGTCCAGCTTCATGCGCTTCACGCAAATGCTCTGGAATAATAAAGTCCGACAACCGCTCACCAACGATTTCATCGGATGTCCAGCCAAACACATCCTCAGCAGCCGGATTAAAGTCCAGAACAACACCTTCAGCGTTCATGACAATCACGCCATCAAAAGAAGCAGACACCACATTTTGCAGCAGCCCCTGACTGCGCAACAGCTCTTGCTCACGATGTTTCAGCTCGGTGATGTCGACACAGAAACCAACAAGTCCTCCTTCACTGGTTCGAGCCTCAAAAACCCGCAACCATCTGCCATCCGCAAGGAACTGCTCCATGGGCTCGCCGGGATTGCGGTGTTGCTCTAAACGCTGTTCAATCCGGTCGTCAACAGTTCCGGCGTCGAATTGATACTGACCACGGTGTGCACCTTCGCGGATAATGTCCTCGAACCGATTGCCCGGCTCAGACAGGTCGGCGCTTAAGTGATAGAACTCCTTGTATTTGCTGTTGCAGACCACCAAGCGATCATCTTTGTCATAGAGTACGAACCCATCCGGCAGGGATTCGATCGCGTCTACCAGCCTTGTCTCCGCGCGGCGGAGTTCCTCCGCTGCCTTTTTCTGATCCGTCAGATCCCGCACAATGGCCGTGAATGTTTCAACGCCGCCAAGGCGTGTTCTGGTCAAAGAGAGTTCAGAGGGGAAGTGTTGACCATCAAGCCGCCGGGCCGACGTTTCAAGGCGTTTGCTGCTGCTATCTGAGCCTGCTCGGATGCGTCCAACCTCATCCATTGACAGCGGTTTAATCAACTGAGCGATTGCCGGGAGCACCTTGAAGACTTCGATGTTCTCCAAGCTATCTTCATCTTGGAGCCCGAACATTTCTTGGGCTGCAGGGTTGATACTAAGCACGTCTCCCGATGGGTTCAGCGTCAAAACCCCATCCAGCATATTTTCAAGAATGGCAGAAACCTGGGCCTCTCCCTGTTCGGCTCTCTGAGTAGCCGCTTGCAGCGCCTTGTTTTTTCTCTGCTCTTCTGCCGCGAGATCGGAGAGATTCTTGATCGCCCTCTGGCGTTGTTTTGTCAGAACAAGGGTCAAGGCGAGCGCTGCCAAAAAAGCGACCACCAACATGAAAATCAGATTATCAATGGAGGTAAAGCCATCTCCATAAAGCTCGCTGGCGGGGATAACGACTTCCTGAATGCCCCGAATGTCGCCAATCTCCCAATCGGTCTTTGGGGAATCCTGGTGAGTGTTATGGCAAGCAACGCAGCTGCCTTCCATCACCACCGCTCGCGCACTTCGGAAAAAGGCGCGACCATCCTGCTGAACCAGTTCCTCAAAAGGAGCATCCGGGTTTTTCAGCAAGCTTTCCATGGCCTGCGTTTCAAAATCATCAAGCCTGCGATCCGTTCGCCACGGCCAGGGATAATTGGAAAGGATCCGAATGGTGCTGTCTGATCCTTGAACACGGAGTTCATCCTCCAGAGCCAAGGTCATGGACACGGGAGCGGGAATGGTGAGTTCCTTGTCGTGGTAATCATGCGAGACCACGACATCCTGCGATGAATAGAGTTTATCGACGACTTCGCGCGAATAAAAAGTCCGGGCGGCTGTTAGAAGGTCAGACTGGGATTGAGCAGCAGCCGCGAGATCTCTGGTTCGCGTCTTTTGGCCAAAGTCGACCGCGATGACATAGGCCGCAGTTGCGGATGCAACGATGAAGACCAACACCAGCCAAAAAGTGGCATCGAGGCCAATCCTCTTAATCCACATCCGCATAACGTCGGTCCTTGCCACTTCTGGTTTGTCGGTCTTACGCATGGTGTCTTTAGGTCTACGTTCAATCAAGAGGAGTGAATTTTTAGTTGCCCCAGCCAAACATCATTTCATCCTTCAATTGTGAGATCGAAGTTCGAACAACGGATTGTGCGCCATGAAAGATTGCCAACTATCAAACTCATGGCTTTCAAGTAGCTGGCACGCCTCCTCACACTCGAAGATTGCCAGCCTCAGATCAAAGGGAGCGTTGGGATCATCAGCCTTGCCCGGGCATAAATCCGGTCAGCTGAGTTTCCGCGTGGAACAGGGTCGGCATAAGTTGCTGCAAAACTGTCAGATGCATAGTCGGCCCATCCTCCGGCTGGAAACCAGCGGGGGGATGGTGGCCCATCTCCATCAAGATCACATGGAACCGCTGGCTTGAACGACAAGAGATGATCCAAGCGAGCCCGCACGGCATCAGGAACATCATCGATTTTGAAGTTCTTCAACGCAAGCAGGCTGATTCCTGCATGACCCACATCCTCAAAACGTTGGTCCTTGATATCCCGGTCCTCGAGCCCCTTTTCGAGGTAATAGGCCTCCGGCCAATATCGCCATAAAGATCCCTGATCATCACTATCCCACTCATCAAGAAAGCGATCAGCAAGTTGTTGCGCTCGTTGGTTGGCCTTGTCCTCGCTCAACGCGCCTAAAAGCGCCGCGAAAGACATCTGCCAGTTCCAGGGGGCGACCTTTCCTGCAAACCGAAAGTCGATTTTATCTGCAATCCGATATAGACCGGTGGCCGCATCGAAATTCGGTTCATATGCTCCTTTCAAGCATTGAAGTGTCTTCGTGATCTGTTGGGAATTTGCGTACGAACACATGCTCCCCAACCGCGAGCAGGCAGATGAAAGCGCGTTCGCGATCACAGCCTGATTGATCAGCAAACTCAGCCGCTCATGTCCTCCTCCATAAATCGTGGAGCTCCACCCGCATTCTGGGTTGTTCGGCCCAGCGCGCTCTTGAAGGCCATCTTGGGCAGCGAGCGTCAGCCTTATGGATTTTGAGGCCAGCTGGGCGAAAGTGTTGTCGCCGGTTTTTTCATACAACAAGCTCAAGGCTTGAAGACGATAGCTTTGGTTCCAACTCTGCAGGCCCTCCGCATCCGAGGAACAGGCCCGCACTTCGCCAGTTTGCGAAAGCATCAAACCATTGACAGCGCGAAAGAAATGCAAAGCCGACTGTGAACCGGCGGCGATCAAAAAGGTCTCGCCAGCCCTCCTTCTTTCTCTCTTCGGCAACGAGATAAAGTCGGCATCAGCTTTAGAAAGAAGCGGTTTTTCAATGATGCCAGTTGCAAGCGGAATTTTGAATATTCCAGCACCCCGCTGGTCGTCACACTCAAGTTTCGCCCAAACTGTTTGTTTTCGAAGGCGAAGCCTGTCGACATGGCAGCCTTTAAAATCAATCAGCGTCTTGGAGCCATGCTCGTCAACCTGCAAAAGCGGAAGAGCATAACTAACCAGTTTGGTAAGGTTTCGATGGCTTGCCTCAAGGACATAAATCGCTGCGTCGTCAACCCGAATGAGCTTCGCAGATATGTTTCGTGGCCAGCTCAGAACCACATTTGCATTCTGTAGCAACTCGGTTTGTTTTGCGCCGGTTTTCCATTGCCGCAGCGCAAATACGTCCCCTGTTTTGGTTAAGTGAACGGACCCAAGCCGCGCTCGCGTTTCCTTATTTGCGTTTATGAAGCGCTCAGTTCCGTCAACCATGATGGAAGGTCGGTCATCCCCTGGTCTCTTTTCGACCACCAAAACATGGGGCCCAGCCTTGGACACTTTTTCAAGACACTGACCTTCCACACCCCGCAATCGGACATTGCCCGTTTCAAGATCGACCTCCAAACCCCTTGAAGGGATCGCAAGAGTGTCGCCAGTGCTTGTCTCCCCTCCTGCAAAAGAGGGGGCCGACATGAGCACGACAAACAAGAACCCGAGACCAATTGTTTTGTTCATGATCGCCCCGTCAAAAATTGAAGTAGATGAACTCGGTCATCTCAGACAAACGATAGGTCTGTATGAGAGCGACGCCGAACAGGAGCGAAACTCCAAAAGCCCAGCTTGAAGTCGGTTGCCAACGAAGCGGCAAGAAGCTGGCGTCTTCACGGTGTCTAAAGAGCTTTTTCAAACCAAGCACCGGGTTGTATTTCTCGGTGAACTCGATGGAGTTGGGCAACAAAAACACGATCGTAGCCAGCGCAGCCAGCATTGCCCAAACGGGGGTTGTGTAAGAGACAACGTCCTCCCAGAGCTTAGGCTCGTATACGGTTGAGAGACCCGCCATACCAGCGAGGATGTTGCTCGCCCCATCGAAGCTCTCTGCCCGGAAAAACACCCACGCAACAACAACAGCCAGAAGTGTCAGTGCGCGTGCAGTGAGTGAAGACAGCGGTGCAGGCAGAATGCTCGGGATATAGCCCTTTTCAGCAGCGGCGGACCAAGCATGATTCACAGCAAGATAAAACCCGTGCAATCCCCCCCAGAACACAAACGTCCAGCTTGCCCCGTGCCAAAGCCCGCCTAGAAGCATTGTAATCATCAAGTTGGCATAGCGGCGCGCAGGACCGGTCCGGTTTCCACCAAGGGGGATGTACAAATAGTCACGCAGAAAATGTGACAAGGTGATGTGCCAACGCCGCCAAAAATCGGAGATGCTGGTTGCCTTATAAGGTGAGTTGAAATTGACCGGCAGGCGAATGCCAAACAGGCGCGCAAGACCAAGCGCCATATCGCAGTAGCCCGAAAAGTCGAAATAGAGCTGGAAAGTGTAGGCCAAAGCCCCGATCCACGCCGCTTCAAAGGGCACGCCTGATGTGGTTTCTGCCAGATTGAAGACACCATTGGCATAGGGCGCAACGCCGTCAGCAAGAACGATTTTCTTGAACAATCCGATCGCGAACAAGGTTCCGCCAACCGCAAAATTCATTACCAGCCGGTTCTGAAAAACCGTCATCCTGAACTGCGGGATCGTCTCCTTTTGCATTACGATCGGGCCGGCAATCAATTGCGGAAAGAAGACAACGAACAGTGTGTATCTGGCGAAATCGCAATGCGAAACGTCGCCCTTGTACGTGTCGATCAGGAACGAGATTTGCTGGAAGGTGAAAAAGGAAATAGCCAGCGGCAAAACAAGGTGCAAAAGCGGAAATTCAGCCCCGGCCAACATATTGGCATTGCCGATAAAAAAGTCGGCGTATTTGAAGATCGCAATGAGCCCCAAATTGAAGACAATTCCCAAGGTGAGAATATACCGGTCTGGCACCTTCAGCAGGATGCGGTGAAAGCCATAATTGATTACCACCGATCCGAGTAAAAGTGGCAAATAAACCGGCGTCCACCAGGCGTAAAAGGCAAGTGAGCTAAGCGTCAGCCACCAGATGATGCCATTTTCCCAGCGCAGGTATCGGAGAAACAAAAAACCCAAAAGCACGGGCGGCAAGAACAGATACATAAACTCCAGCGAACTGAATACCATGGGTTTACCCCTTCCCGGACGTGTCTTGATTGAGAGAGCGGCTTGCATTTTCCGAGGAGTCGGCACTTGCAACATCTTCAAGCGCCTTCAGCAGCCTCGAGCTACCCTGATGCCCGCGATCCGCGCCCTTGCTTGCCAATTCAAGAGCCTTGGCTCGGTCTTGTTCGACAAACTTGCCTTCTGCATAAAGACGCCCGAGTTCCTCCATAGCGCCTGGATGGCCAACAGCAACGCCGCGTTTAAGCAGGTCAACGGATGCTTTCGGATCGAGGCCAAATCGGTTTTTGAGATGAAGCCGCGCAAGCGTTGTCAAAGCGCCGCCATGTTCAGCTTTCGCCGCCAATGACAGCCATTTCAAAACGCCCTTCCCCCCTTTTTCAGAAGGTTCATCAGCCAGCAACATCTGGGCAAGATCGTGCATCGCTCCCGCATCACCAAGGCTTGCCGAGCGAATGAACCAACTTTCAGATTTCTGCCTATCCGGGGGCCGAAACTCGCCATCCCGATAGATCCGGCCAAGGGTCTTGGCTGCGCTCGCAGATCCATCACGGGCTTTCTTCTCCAGTCCGGAAATAGCGCGATCCGCCCAGAACTGAGCCTGCTCTAAATCCTGCACCACACCGTAACGACCGGTGTACAAAATGCGCGCGTAGTTGATTGTGGAGGATGGATAACCGGCAATCGCAGCACGTTCGTAGTGAAAAACGCGACATCAAGATCGCGGTCAGTCCCGATCCCACGCTCATAATGTTTGGCCAATTGCACGTGCGCTTTGGGATAGTCCCAGGCCAGCGCCTTCTCAAACCATTGGAGCGCAATTGCAGCGCATTTTTCGCCTGACGAACGCTGAAAGAGACGACCAAGTTCGTATGCAGTTTCGCCGCGAAATCTGAATTGGTAGCGAACAGCTTCCAGAAAGGCTGCTCTCGCTTGTGGCAGGTCCCGCTCCGTACCCCACCCGTTCTTGAAAGCGCGTCCCAAGTGGTACAAGGCAACAGGATGACCATCATGAGCCAATTGGGTGAGGATGTCGGCAGCCGCCTCCCATCGCCCTACCTTTTGCAAACCCCGCGCCTGTTTGATCATTTCATCAATCGTGGGATCAAGTCGTTGAGATTTGGTCGGTTTTACCGTCTGGTTCGGCTGCAAAGCAACAAAAGCTGCCCCGCCGAGCATGGCACTCACCAAAAGCCCTTTCCAAAGGTGGTTCTTGGTTCTCTCAGTCACTGCGCCACCTCCTGTCCGTTGGTACTTAAAACAGCACCGACAAGCATGTCTGAAAGCAGAGTCTGTTCCGTTTTGAACTGGAGTTCATTGAACCCAGACCGATAGGCATCGATGTCTGCGAAAGTGAAAAACGCAGCCACCATCATTGTTCCTGCGGTCAGGCCTAGAAAAAACGGGCGGAAGTCTTGCAAGCTTGCGTGGTGCTCAAACATCTTTCTGCCTCCAAATCCTACAATGGCTTCCCTCGCGCAATTCCAGACCATCTTCCTGATGCAGCTGGCGGGTGTCTTTCTCAGACGTGGGACACGAGAGCGTTCCTCGGCGCTTTGTTGCTAAAGACCGCTGTTCCGTTGTCGGCTCTAAAGCGAGGAGCAATTCTCCGACAATCTTTCGGGCAGGCTTTGAGCCGAAATGATAGGCGTCGGTGAAGTTGGCGAGATCTTCAGTGAACGCGTTGCTGAAATCGAGATCGATGACTGGAGCCATGGCGGCCAGCCTCTCCCGGAACTTGTGATTTGCCGCACTCAGGCCGAAATCTCCGATGCGCTGCTGCATCTCGGTGATGGTAGGCGGGATCAGGAAAACCAGACGCACATCATTTTCAGCGCACCAGGCAGCCATCTCTTCCACCATGGACCACAGTTCATCAGACTGTTTGAACCGCCGCCAGTCAGCGGCACCATTGGTGCCAACCTGCTTGGCAAAAAGTGACGGCAACTCACGGTCAAGCGACACTTCCGGCCAGAACCGCGCCCATGCGCCGAGCCCAAACCCGTGACCGTAAAAAACTATCTTCGGGAGGATGCCATTTAACGGTGTCGCCAGCTGACACTCGTCACACAGCTCCGGGTCCAACAGCTTGTCCAAAGACAGTTCGCCCGATGGGAAAAATTCTCCAGCAAAGGCATTTTGCACTGGATGGAAGGAAAGGCTCTGAAAGCTCTCTTTCAAAGAAGGATAGCGCTCTTCCAAAAGCGTCCATCCGATTTTGGCGACAAACCAGTTCGTATAATATTTGAAAGGGTTTTCAGCGAGTGAGATCGCTTCCGGTACCCTGTTCATGCCACCCTTGAAACGAGCATCCATGGACCGCAGCGGCAGGCTCACGATCAGAGTTTCCAGATCGGTAGACTGTTTCAGATATTGGAAAGTGTCATAGATCTCATAGACCGTCGCACCACCATAGGCGAAGTTGTAAACGTCATCGCGGCCGAGTTCCTTCCAGTATTTGTCCTGTAGGGCGCGTGCACGGCTATCGCCAAGGACTACAGTTGGCGACTTGATCCGCGGGTATTCGATCATTTTATAAAGCGGGTAATGCGCCTTGACGCTCGTTTCTGCCTTATCGAGGCCCAAGTCGAACCAGCGATTGTGGTTATACGCGTCAACGATGGTATTGAATGCGATGGGCGCGAGACACAAAAGACCCACAAAAGTAAGCGCGGAAACATAGAACTTCGGTGCCAGTTTCATAAGAACCACCCTGGAAAATGATTTCCACATCAGCAATTCAAGAAACAGGCCGAAATCAGAAGTGACTTTTAGCCTGTATTTTCAGATACTTATTTCAGACTTCCCAAAACGCGAACGTAGGTCGTTCGCAAAATCAAAAAGTCGGAGTTGCAAAATGGGAAGGGCGCGCAAAACTCAAGCAGCAGACCGCAAGACGTTGTCCAACATCTTGTAACTCATCGGTTCGACGAGCCCTGCCATCAGACAAACAACCAGGAACAACATCGTCACATAGAGCAGTGTTAGATAGCTTGCCATCAGGTTCTGCATCATCGCCAGAAGCCCCGACCCCTCACCTGCTCTTTGATCACCGCGATTGGACCAACGCTGTTTGGAAAGGCGGAAGATGCAATACACCTTCACCGATGCATTGATGAGTTGGTTCAAATACAAGATGAATGGCACACTGATATCGACTGTTCGTGCGTATTGGAACAAGAAGAGCGACAGCAAAAGTCGGGTCAGGCAAATGAAAACCGTGTATCCCAAAATATACAGCGGATCGTGCAACACAGTTGCTGAAATTGCCAAAACCGGACTGACCAACATGGTCCACATGGACAACCGTTGATCAAGCAGACACCACCAGATGAAGAACGGCATTCGACTCGGACCAAGAGCGAGCGCCCTCGTTCCGTTTCGCAGCATGTTACCGGACCATCTTCGGAAGTTCTGAACCATGCGGTCCATGCCAGACCCTTCGATGACCTCTACCGTGTAACCCATGGCATCTGGCACATAGAGCATCCGACAACCTGATTGCAGCATGTAATACCAGGTGCTCTTGTCATCTCCGGAGAGAAACCTGAACTGCCCCCACAGCCAATGTTCCAAATGGTCAGCTTCCAGAAGCCGAATGAATTTCAGCTTGGTGAGGTGTTTTGCGCGAAAAACCGACATGCGCCCCGTCAACGTCAACACACGGCCTGACAAGGAGTGCGATTGCATGGCCAACCGGCGCTGTGCAAATCGCATTGTCAGCCAGTTTGCAACCCATTTTGGGCCGATGCAGAGCACTTCCTCGTTTGTCGTGCAAGCTTGCAAATCCGGATAGAGTTTGAAAAGGGGCAAGCAAGCGCCAACAGCATTTTTTGCCAAAATGAAATCACCATCCATAAAGATGATCAGATCATCATCTTCAACACTTCCCCGGCTCATAGCCCTTAAAACCAGTCCGATAGCCAACCGTTTCCCGGGCTGGTTTTGGCGGACAATATGCAAAGTCACATCAAGGTCTGCCCATTCGCGAGCCAACTGCTCGGAGATTAGCACCTCGTCATACCGGTCCCCCGATCCCAACCAGATTGTGCCAGGAACTCCGGCATCTTCAATTTCCCGGCAAATGGAGCGGATCACCTTTTCGGTAATGTCCCGGTGCTCCTTGTATGTCGTCATCATGAAATGGAGGTGACGGGGGCGCCAACCATCCTCCCAAACCTTCTGACCAGCATCCCGCATGGACGGATAGATAAAGCGCCCGTAAATCCAGGCGCGAACGGCATGGGTAAACCACCAGCCATAACGCCATATGCCCAGTATCCCGATCACAAAGGTAATTTGTTTGGTCGCCGGGCTGAAAAAAACATTTTCAACGCTCGTCATACCAACCGTCAAAATTCAGAACCGATGGGCCCAATCTCGCATTCCGATGGACATGATGGTCCATGGTTGTTCAATTAACCTGTTCCATGCGCGGCAACAGATATCGATGATTTGTTCGTAGGATTTGAAGACCCGGTTTGACAGCCAGTTATCCCTGATGAACTGCCATAGGTTCTCGACCGGGTTCAATTCGGGAGACCTCGGTGGCAATGGGAGAAGGGTAATGTTGTTGGGAATGTCGAGTTTGCCAGATGTGTGCCAGCCAGCCTGGTCAAGGATGACAACGGCGTGGGCTCCCGGAGCGACTTGCGACGAGATTTCCTGAAGATGCATTTGCATGGCCATGATGTTGCACTTGGGAAGGACGAGCGCAGCACCGACACCCCGTTCCGGGCAGATGGCCCCAAATATCCATGCTGACTTTGTCCGCTGATCCTTGGGGGCCCGCGGCCTTGTCCCGCGTTTTGCCCATCGCCTTGTGATCTTGGTCTTTTGACCCACACGCGCCTCGTCCTGAAACCAAACCTCTATCGGGGTGCCGCTTTCAAGCTGATTGCCGATTTCCGCCAGTTCGGCTGGGAAGCTTTTTTAAAATCCTCGACGGCAAACTCGTTTTGCGCCGGATGCTGCGGCCGGGCCGTCAGACGCCGATAACCCGCATTCTTCAGCTCCCGCGATACGGTACGCTCGTCAACGACAATGCCAAATTCAGACAGGATCCACGCAGCGAGATCCTTCAAGCGCCAACGTACCACTGCATCCACCGATGGATACGGGCCTCGTTCGACAATCTCGATCAACGCACGACGCTGCTGCTCGTCAAGTTTTGAGGGGCGACCTGACTTGGGCGTATCCTTCAGACCATTGGGACCAGAAGCATTGAAACGCAGCACCCAATCGCGAATGATTTGGAGCGTCACTCCGCCAATATGAGCTGCGTCCGAACGGCTCCCCCCATCATAGATCACCGCCAATGACAAAAGGCGACGGGTCTGTTTGGCGTCCCGGCACACCCTCGCCAACCGGCGAAGGGTACAACCGTCAAAGTCATCTCGAAGCGGTATCGCGGCTCCCATGGCAAACTCCCATCGTTTGCCATCTGGAATCATATTCGCAACAAAACCGGAAGCCCAAATATGAGTCACTTCATCTGACGTTTGGTATCAGACCGATGAAGCCAATTCCGAGATAAAGTCCGAGCTGAAGGAGCACCAATGAATGCCATTTGGCAAAGCCCTTGGACTCATGAGTGATCTCGTCGACAAAATAGGGACTTGTGTCAATCTGCCCCCTCATTTGAATTGATCCCGGATTTGCTGGAATGTCCGCCAGACCCGGTTATTCCGATGCCGATCGAAATAGACGATGACTGGGGTGCCACTCTTTAAAGTCTGCGAGCCTCCAAATTCGAGGGTTACCTTTGCAGATTTCGCATCAGGAGCCCTAAACCGAAAAGCCTCCGTGACCTCATCCACAAACCCATCGGTGCGATCAACCTCAGATACGATGCCTTCGACCCATCGGTCTTCTGCAGGTACAAACACATTCGCAAGACTCCCATTTAGAAGCTGGGAAGCTTCATCCTGTGAGACAAAAGCCGTCACGCGTTCTGTTCCTACCCGTTCGAGCACCAACAAGGGTTCACCCAGTTTCGCGGGCGATCCAACAGTCGCGTTTCGCGTTACAACAACAGCATCAAAAGGAGCCCTAACAATTGCATACGGCTCCACCTGGTCTAACTCCTGCTATGGTCTTTTTTGTAAGCCAACTCGCGCCTGAGCCGCGCAATACGTGCCTTGGTTTCCGATAATCGACCGGCGAATCCGTTCCCGGTAAACAACCGGGTTGCATCACCGTTTTTAATCAGCTGTTTGAGTTCCTGAATATGGATTTTCTTGCGCTCATACTCAGAAAGAACGGCTTTCAGCTCCAACTCGGCAGCCTCTAGGTCGTCGGCAAGTGCAAGCCCTTTTTGAGTAAGCTTGCGCATGCGTTCGACTTTCAACTTCGCATTCTTGTTTGCCAGTTGTAGCTTTTCCAACTGTGTTTCTGCCTGTCGCACATTGTTTCGTGCGACCAGATCATAGCCTTTGGCCTTTTCTTCTTCTCCAGCAAGAACGGATTGGGCTTCGGCAAGTTCTGCTTCCGTTTCTGCCAAATCAGCTTGAGCAGCTCTTAGGTTCCGAGTGAGGGCCGTGTTCTCAAGATAGACAAGCGGAGCGCCCGTAGAAATCGTTGCTCCAACTGCAAAATTAATTTTGTTGACCTGACCGGCAACCGGGGAAGCGACAACAGCGCGCTCGGACGAGATAACCGCCGAGGTCACTTCCATCTGAAACATCAAGGCGTAGAAGTAGAGCGCGATGTAGCCGAACACGACCGCGCCGAGCACCAGATAAAATGAAACAAACAGAAATTGCTTCCACGCACAGCGCCGAATCGGCACCGCCTGAATGGGATTAGGGTCTGGGGTTGTCGCAACAGGTGTCACCGGCGTGTCTATTCGGACGATTGTGTCCGCTACAGTCGACATCTTTCCGCGAATGAGATCTTCCACAAAATGCTGCAGCAGGGCTGTCTCACGCTCACCCACATCTGTGAAACAAAAGGCAAGTTCCCGCCGCTCTGTCTCGTGGCGGACCACTCGTGCCTCAACCTTGAGCGTGATTTCAAAACCCTGGAAAGCCAGCGAACAATTCAGAGTGTGCTCCGAACCGACATCTGGAAAATCGCCGACAAAGGAAATCCGGCAACCACCAAGGCTCCAATCAACCGTATCGAAAGAACGGCCATTGAAACTCACACGCATGGGCGCTGTTACCCGATGGTGGAGGCGTTGGCATGGTCTTTCGTAAACAATCTGCACGAAGCGCTTTCCCAAAAAGACAAGTTATGCCTTTCTTGAGCAAGCGCCGTGCCAGCAACGCGCATAATCTCCCACATTGTTGAATTTAATCTATCGAATTGAAATAAATAGCCTTTTCAGATGTTTCCATCTCAGGCTTTGCAAAATGGGAAAGCTCTTGCCCACTGCTTTGATGCTCCCGGATTCCGAAAATGCAAAATTAGAGAAAAACCAACTCAGCGAAAACCCGCCTCTGCAACAGAGGCGGGTCGGAACAAACTGGATCAAAATAAGAAACAGTCGTTGTTGTTGAGTGTTGTCAGGGACACCGACCCAATGCCTTCCAGGGAACAAATATCCTGATAGGAGCCGTCGCCATTTAGGTCGACCGAAAGCAGTGTTCCGTCTCCCTGCTCCAAGGCCTGAAGGCTAGAAAGGAAGCCTTCACCCTCACCTCCAGCCAGATGACTTAGATCCAAGGTGTCATTGAGCAGGTCAAAGTCCGTAATGACGTCTGCTGGATTCAGATCAAACGTGCGGAAGACGAAAGTATCAGCTCCCGCTCCACCGGTGAGAACATCCTCTCCAGTAAGTCCTCTGATGGTATCGTCACCAGCTCCCCCGTTAATGACATTGTCGCCAGATGATCCTTTGAGGAAGTCATCCCCATCTCCTGACGTGATGTTATCGATAAACTTCAGAGTATCGGAGCCGATCTCCAGCCCATGCGCCTTCTTGTTATGGAGCGAAACAGTCAGATCTACATCATAGGCGCTGTAATCAACCGTATCGACCCCGCGGCCACCATGCATGACATCATTCCCGGCATCTCCATAGAACGTATCATTCCCATGCCCGCCGAAGAGCTCGTCATTGTTATAACCGCCTCTCAGTTGATCGTCACCGGCTCCTCCCTTGATAACGTCATTTCCATATTCGCCATCAAGGATGTCATTGCCATGCCCGCCATCTAGGGTGTCGTTGCCAGTTCCGCCAATGAGTTCGTCATTCCCGGATTCCCCATTGAGGATATCGTCCCCATTGTTGCCGTTCAGACTGTCATTGCCCTGACCGCCGAACAGCGTGTCATTGCCTGAATTTCCATAAAGGTTATCCGACGCTGAACCTCCATAAAGGGCGTCATCACCGCTGCCGCCGTGAAGGTCATCCTCACCATTATTGCCGTAAAGTGTATCGTCTCCGGACCGGCCATGCAGTTCGTCTTGGCCCGTTCCTCCATAGAGAATGTCGTTATCGCTTCGCTCTATAACAACGGGGTTTTCACCATCGCCGGTATCAGGGTCTTCCCCTTCATTTTGACCTCGATAATGCGCATTGAGAACCAACGCATTGGCAACGCCGATATCAACGGTGAAGACGCTGTCGTCAAAGTCTCTATCCCCGCCGTTGTAGAGGTCTTCAAAGCCAAGAGTGATTGTACCTGCATCCGTCTTCAACACACCGGTTGTATGCAGGAATCCGTCCGGATTTAGTCCAACTGTGTCGCCATATGCAGCGGTGTGATACGGATCCGTTTGGATCATCGTCCGTGTTCCGTCTGCGGCAATGTAATACAGTCTCGGACTGGTGCTGTTGATCGTGGCAGTTGTCCCGTCGCTCTCCTGAAACTCAAGAGTCCCATTCTCCAAGTCTATGCCGGCATAGCCTCCGTTTCTGCTGTAGCCGTTAGATATTATGAAGAAGGCCAGCTGATCTCCGGATTGAACATCCAGAAACTCGCGGGATTCGCCCTGTATCAGGTTACCTCCACTTCCTTGCAGAGACGCGTTTGGCCATATGACCTCAACATGATATATGGTGCCATCTTCGGAGACCTTGTAATAGCCAAAGGTATTTCGATAGCCGGCGGTTTCACCTTCGAAGACCACAGAGACTGGATAGTCGTCTCCAATTTCAACCGAAGTGATCTGAACTAGGTTTGGTCCTCCAGACCCATAAAGAATATCGTTTCCATTGTTGCCGTAGAGCGTGTCGTCACCTGTACCGCCCCAGACTTCATCATTGCCATTGGCTCCGATCAACGTGTCGTCACCAAAGCGGCCCGAGATAACATCTGAATGAACAGTGCCATTCAATATGTCATCATCATTCGTCCCGATCATGGGACGAGTCGCGGGTAAACTAGCCATAGTATCTTCGTCCTTTTCCAAAATTGTAGGCCTACGACGCAAGGACGATGCAGGTTGGATGCCATATACTTCCGAAATCAGAAATTATATTTCATAATTAATTCAAATACTTAAACACGCTACAACTAATCGGTATAAGCGCTTTTTCAAATTGATAACGGATTTTTGCATCTTGCAAATTTCATTCCCAACCAAGTCAAGCAGCTGCTATTGCAGCAAGTAACGAACCAATATGGGGTGGTATGCATGAAGTTCTCGGCAAACCTAGGGTATTTATGGATTGATCGGCCCTTACCTGATGCAATCCGCGCTGCCAAAAAGGCAGGCTTCGCTGCCGTAGAGTGCCATTGGCCCTATGATACACCGTCGAACGACGTCAAGGACGCCCTTATCGAAACCGGGCTGTCGATGCTTGGACTCAACACCCGCCGCGGAAATCCGGGAGAAAACGGGCTTGCAGCTGTACCGGACCGTGAAACAGAGGCGAGGGCGGTCATAGATGAGGCTATCGCATACGCCGATGCCATTGATGCAGGTGCCATACATGTAATGGCAGGCATCGCAAGTGGAGCCGCTGCCCATGCGAGCTTTCTTAAAAACCTTCAGTACGCGGTCTCTCAAACCAGCCGCACAATCCTGATTGAACCCCTAAACCCCCACGACGCGCCCGGCTACTTTTTGTCAACGACAGATCAAGCCCGCGATATTATCGAGACAATCGCGTCGGACAATTTGAAACTGATGTTCGATTGCTATCATGTCGGCCGAACGGAAGGTGACGTAACAACACGTCTCAAAGAGTTGCTTCCGCTGATCGGGCACATCCAGTTAGCCTCAGTCCCTGACCGCGGCGCGCCAGACCACGGTGAGCTTCACTATCCGACAGTATTTTCTGCAATCAGTTCTTTGGGTTGGACACGGCCATTGGGAGCAGAATTTAGACCCAGGCATGACGATGAACCCGGGGAGTGGCTCGCGTCACTCCAGCACCACCCCGGGGAATTCAATGCCGACTAAGGCGTTTGTGCTCCTTGGCGATTCAAGGCAATCGAATAGAGGCTTGTTGTAGCGGTGATGAAAAGAACGTGCTTTCCGCGACCACCAAAGCAAATGTTGGAGACCACCTCAGGCACCAGGATCTTGCCAAGAAGCTGACCATTTGGCGAGATGCAATGAACTCCATCGGCTGCGGATGTCCAAAGATTGCCATCGGTATCAAAACGAAATCCATCGGACACCCCCGGACTGACAACATGGAAGACGTCCCCACCGGACAAACTGCCGTTTTCCAAGACATCAAACACCCGAATGTGGGTCGGGTCGTCCTGAAACATCCGCCCCGTATCAGCCATGTAGAGTTTTGATTCATCGGGGGAGAAAGCAAGGCCATTCGGACAATTCGCGTCAGTCACCATGGCAGAAATCTCGCCACTCGCCGGATCGACACGATAGAGATAGCAAGGCTGTTCCTGCTCCGACCTAAAGCCTTCGTAGTTGGTCATGATCCCGTAATGCGGATCCGTGAACCAGATTGAACCATCTGATTTCACGACAACATCGTTGGGTGAATTCAGGCGCTTTCCGTCATATCTATCCGCAACAACCGTGGTCGTTCCATCCAACTCGGTTCGCGTCACCCGGCGCCCACCATGCTCACACGAAATAAGACGGCCTTGGCGATCCCGCGTATGGCCGTTGGCAAAGTTAGAGGGCTCACGATAAGTCGAAATGCCGACATTCGGTGTCCACCGCATGATCCGGTTGTTCGGAATATCCGAGAAGAGTAGGCAATTTGCGTCGCCGAACCAGACCGGCCCTTCTGTCCAGTCGAACCCGCTCGCCAATTGCTTTACCGGGGCATTGCCCATGACAAACTGATTAAACTTAGGGTCAACAGCTTCAAAAAACGACATGTCGGCCTCTCGCAAACATCTTCCAAAGACAGTTTGTTATCGATAACATGCCCTCATGAGATGTCAAAGGAGGTGGCCATGAATTTTACTGTGATGAAACTGCAATTGACCCATGATGCCACCCTGACCATGCTGAAGGCGGCAGTCCAAACCGCAGAACAGATCGGCCAACCTCAATGCATCGTTATTGTGGATGCGTCCGGTGAAGTCCTTGGTGAGATCAGGATGCTAGGTGCAAAGTTTCTCAGTCGGAAAAGCGCTCTTTCAAAAGCCCAAACCGCAGCATCAATCGGAGCGCCCACCACGCACATTCCGGAAGCAGTAAGGCCAGCTATAGCCGCTGCAACCGATGGGAGCGTAACAGGTTTACCCGGTGGCCTGCCCATCCTCATGAGCGGTCAGCTTGTTGGCGGCATCGGGGTTGGATCTGGCTCTGGAGAACAGGATATCGAAGTTGCGAGAGCCGCCTTGATCGCCATTGGGGCCGACGTTAGTTGAAACTGATCTGCGCCTTCATGGCTTGGCTACGATCAGATGCCAGCTCAAAAGCCGCGACACTATCCTCTAAGGGCAAAGTGTGCGTGATCAAAGACTTCACGTCGATCAGTCCATTTCTCATCATCTCCACACCAGTGAAAAACTCCTGATGGAAACGAAATGATCCGCGCAGCGTAATTTCCTTTGCTGTCAGGGCTTGCAGAGGCACGTTCATGTCGCCTCCGAGACCGAGCTGGATCAATGTTCCTCCTGGCTTCAGGCACGCAACACCTGATGCTAGAGCAGGAGCAGCACCGGTGCATTCAAACACCACATCAAAGTACCCCTTGTTCTTTTCGTAGTCCGCCAGACCATTTGGGGTCGACGCCATATTGATGGCGCGATCTGCGCCGACTTTCTGTGCAATTCCAAGCGTGAAGTCGGACAGATCGGTGGCGACAATTTCTGCGGCACCCGCACGACGGGCCAATAAGATACAAAGCGCTCCAATCGGTCCCGAGCCTGTTACAAGAACGCGCCGCCCCAACAAGTCTCCTGCCTGTTTGGCCGCATGGAGACAGACCGCCAATGGCTCAGCCATTGCAGCCTCCCCTGCGCTCAATCCATCCGCCACCGCAATCTGGCTCGTATTTGCGACAAGGGTTTGCCGGAATGCACCCTGAATATGCGGGAACGGCATTGCGGACCCGTAAAACCGCATGTTGAGGCAATGGTTTTGTTGGCCGTTTTGGCAATAGCTACACTCACCGCAAGGACGAGACGGTGAGACCGACACCAACTGACCTTCGCTCAAGTCTGCGACACCCGGGCCTAACCGGCGAATGTAACCGGAGACCTCGTGGCCAAGGATCATGGGCTCTCTTAACCGGATAGCTCCGAAACCGCCGTGATTATAATAATGAAGATCAGAGCCGCAGATGCCGCCGGTGGCCAGTTCAATTTCAACTTCACCAGCACCTGGAGCCGCCGTTTCCTGTTCCTCGACACGCAGATCTTTGGCCGCGTGAATTACAATTGCCTTCATGGATGTCCTCACAGCACCGGCGTCAGCAGTTCTTTGCCTTCAAAAAAGGCGGTCAGATTGTCTCGCATCAGCTTGCCCATTGCCTTGCGGGTTTCAAAAGTGCCCGAAGCGTGGTGCGGCTGAAGCAAAACGTTGTCGAGGTCCAAGAAGCGTGGGTTTAGCTTTGGCTCTCCCTCAAACACATCCAGAGCCGCCGAGCGAATGGTCTTTAGTTCCAGGGCGTCCAGCAAGGCTGCTTCATCGATATTCGACGCACGGGAAATATTGATCACCATCCCGTCCGGACCAAGCGCCTTCAGAACTTTAGCGTTGACGATATGCTGCGTCTCCGCAGAGGCCGCCAAAGTGACAAACAGGAAGTCGGATCGGGCTGCAAGATCAACCGGGTCCTGAATGAAGGTCCAGTCTGGTGCGTAAGGTTTCTCAGACACATCCGAATAGGCGATATCCATGTCAAAGCCAGCCAGCCTCTTGCCGACTTCATAGCCAATGCGCCCCAGACCCAAGATTCCCGCTTTTGCTTCATGGACCCGGTTCATCAGAGGGTACAAACCCTTTGAGGCCCAGCTTCCAGATTTGACCCATTGTTCCGCGCTAATCATGCCGCGCGATTGGCAGAGCATCATGGCCACTCCAAGATCAGCGACGTCTTTGGTCAGCACATCCGGCGTGTTGGTGACCTTTATTCCGTATTCTCGACAGGCCTCGAAATCAACTGCATCATATCCTACCCCATAAACGGATATCAGCTTCAGGTTTGGGCAAGCTTCGATAATAGATCTGTCCGCACCGGTTTCTCCGCGGGTGGCGATAGCCGTAATTTTACGGCCAACGTTTTCTAAAAACGTGTCGCGGTCTTCAGCCTCAAACAGCCTGTGCATCGTGAATGCCTCATTAAGGGGCGTTTCATCCCAAGCCGGGTAAGGCTTCATTTGCAAGACGTCCGGTTTTGACATGAAGGTTGCCTCTCTTGACTTCAAATGTTATCGATAACATAACATGACGTAACGGCTTGTCGAGAGCAAATGGGGACAACAGATGACAAATGGAATTGGGCTTTTTGACCTCACGGGGGAATGCGCTCTTATTACCGGTTCATCGCAAGGAATTGGGTTTGCACTGGCCAGAGGTCTAGCGCAGGCCGGTGCCAAGGTTGTCTTGAATGGCCGCGACGAAACCAAACTCAAATCTGCAGCCGAAACCCTTCGTGGCGAAGGGCTTTCAATTGATGAACTCGCATTTGATGCAACAGATCACAGCGCTGTTCGCACTGCAGTAGACCACTATGAGAAAGAAAACGGGCCCGTTGGCATTCTGGTCAACAATGCCGGAATGCAGTTCCGCACAGAACTTCAGGATTTCCCGGCTGACAAATTTGCAGAACTTCTCAATACCAACATCGCAACCGTCTTCAATGTAGGTCAAGCTTGCGCACGGCATATGATTGAACGAGGGCGCGGCAAGATCATAAATATCGCGTCCGTACAGACCTCTTTGGCACGCCCGTCGATTGCTCCGTACACGGCAACAAAAGGGGCCGTCGGCAATCTTACTAAAGGCATGGCGACAGACTGGGCCAAGTTCGGCATTCAATGTAACGCCATTGCACCTGGTTACTTTGATACACCGCTGAATGCCGCCCTTGTAGCCGATCCGGAATTCAGTGCTTGGCTGGAAAAACGCACACCTGCAGGTCGGTGGGGCAATGTTGAAGAATTGGTCGGAGCCTGCATCTTCTTATCCAGTCAGGCGTCCAGCTTCGTCAACGGACACACGCTCTATGTCGATGGCGGCATCACCGCGTCTCTCTAACCATGAAAAAATACGTGATCATGGGTGTCGCTGGGTGTGGCAAATCAACAATTGGAGCGGCGCTTTCGGCTGCGACTGGCTTACACTACCGCGATGGCGATGATTTGCACCCGGAAGAAAATGTTCGAAAAATGTCTTCTGGCATACCGCTGAATGATGAAGACCGTGCCCCTTGGCTTGCTCTTGTCGGCCAAGAATTGGCACACGCAGAAGACGGCTACATGGTTGGCTGTTCAGCGCTGAAACGAAAGTACAGAGACCAAATCCGGACTGCCGCTAGAGAAGAGATCGCGTTTCTTCATTTAAGTGGAGCGCGCGCAGTGATTACCGAAAGAATGTCGGAACGCACCAGACATTTCATGCCGACAAGCCTGATCGACAGCCAGTTTGCTGCCCTTGAGCCACTGGATGTAGACGAACAAGGCACCGTGATCGATATCAACCAACCAATTGAAGCGATTGTCGACACCCTCAGCGCCTATATCAAAGGACATGGATCATGAGTGAAAGCATTGCCCTCATCGGTGCTGGTGCAATGGGCGGGGCAATTGGCCGCCGCCTGGCAGAGACCGGCAACAGTGTCCATGTGTTTGATCTTAATCCGGACAACATGACCGCTTTGGCAGAAGTTGGGGCTTTCCCAACCGCATCCGCAGCTGACGCAGCCTCAAAGGCTGACTATATAATCACCAGCCTAAACTCACCAAAGATCGTTGATCTTGCAGTCTTCGGAAGCGCTGGTGTTGCAGAGGGCGCACGCAAAAACGCTCTGATCATCGACATGTCTTCCATTGATCCGGCTGCTACTAGAGATTTGGCAGCGAAAGCCAAAGAGCATAGGCTGCGTTGGGTGGACAGCCCCCTATCTGGTGGTGCCCCAAAGGCGTTGATTGGAGAACTCACACTCATGGCCGGCGGCACAGAAGAAGACTTCGAGGATGCTCAAAAGGTTCTGAAACATGTGACCGCCAATTCCACCCACATGGGGCCAGTCGGAGCCGGACAAACGACAAAACTCATCAATCAGGTACTATGTGGCCTTGGATTTCTGGCCGTTGCCGAAGCAACACAGTTGGCATTGGATGCAGGTGTTGATGCAGCCAAAATCCCACAAGCCTTGAAAGGAGGCCGTGCAGATTCTTCGTTGCTTCAGGAATACATGCCTCGCTTTGTCACCAAGGACTATCGCCGGACCGGGCGGATCGACAATATGGTGAAGGATCTGAATGGCGCGCAAGATTTAGCGCGAGCCACCGGAACCGCCATGCCGCTCACCGCCACATGTGCTGAAGTTCACCGAATGCTCACAGCAGCAGGTCTCGGTGGTGAAGATCAGGCGGCATTAATGGAGTATTTTAAAGGCCCGCAAAGCCAAAAAGACCCGGTTTAAATATCTAGGCCGATATCGACGCCGTTAGATTCAGGTCCGATCCGCGACCATCGATTTTGCGGTATCGAGCGTTTCCGGTGTTTGTTTGGCTTCATCTGGGCGGGCAACACCAATTCCGATCGGCTTCAGGCTATTGCCCGGAAGGGCCTCGTCCGAACCCCATATTGCCTGATAGGTGTCAATCGCCATCTTTTGCCGCTGAAAATATGCAAAGGCGATAATCAGCACAGTCCACCAAATTCCAATCACGCCCCACATCCAGCGCGGCGCGTTTGCTTGCCAAAGCCCGCTCACAACGGCAGCGACTGCACAAGCAAGCGTCGCATAGCCCAGATACTTATGAATATACTCAAAGACGACACGGCGGCTTGTCATATCGTAATGATCTCCTCTGAGATCGATATCCGTCGGACCACCCTTGGTGCCGCGCATGAGGCCGCCCGCCACCTGAAACAGCGCAAACAATACCACTGACCATCCAATGAAAGCATGAGGATGCCCAAAGGCAAACAACAACGGCTGACTCAACAGCAATAATCCCAGCGCAATGAAGGACAAGGTGACTGCGCCATACTGGCAAAACCGATGCAGGATCCACCAATTCTGATTATCCAACTCCCTTGGCCAATCCTGCCCTGGCCAGATTTTGAAAAAACGCGCACCCAATACTCCCACTGGAGCCAAACCGGCCCAGGCTACGACCATCAATCTGGCATGCCACGACACATAGACACCGACGTCATGAGCCCGATCTGGATCAATTGGCGAGAGCAGCCAATCCAGCATGTACCTTACCCTTTCACGGCGCCGGCAGTCATGCCCGTGATGATTTGGCGAGACGCCAGCAAGGTGAAGATGATCGGCGGAATCGCGAGCAGCATGCCCGTGGCCATGATCACCCCCCACTCCACGTTGAATTCGGACATGTTGTTTACGATCAGGATCGGCACAGTTTTGGTATCGCGATCCGATAAGGCAGATGCCAGTAGATACTCATTCCAGGCTATACGGAAGGTAAAGATTGCGGCCGCTGCCAAGCCCGGTTTGATCAAAGGCAGAACCACAAGAAAGAAGACCTGAAAAGGATTTGCCCCGTCCATTTTTGCGGCTTCTTCAAGCTGACGTGGCACCTGAACGATAAAGCTCTGTAAGATCCAAATTACAAAGGGCAGGTTCATGGCGACATAGATCAAGATGATGCCTGAGTACGTTCCAGCAAGGCAAACATCCCCTCGCCCGCCAAACGTATCGCGGATCCACTCCCCGACCATGGTCGTCTTGTCGATGCAAAACTCATTGTTCCAAAGGCCAAAAACGGGGACCAGCAATACGGCTGGCGGTACCATGCGCACCATCAAGGTTGAAACCGAGGCTACGTCCCGGCCCATGAACCGAAAGCGAACCAGCGCATAGGCGGCCATACAGCCGATGACCAGTGTCAGAACAGTCGAAACAAGCGCAATGATCAGCGAGTTGATGAAGGATTGGCCGAACTTGAGCGAGCAGTAGTCCAGATGTTCAAGCTCGTACCAAAGAATGTCGCAAAGTGCGGTTTCGTAGTTCTGGATTGTCGGCAGAAACAAAAGACCGCTCGTGCCTGAGATGATGTCGACATCCAGCTTGAACGAATTGACAAGCATCAGGAAGATCGGCCCGATCGCCATAAAAATCAGCGCGGCGAGCAGCGCAAAAAACGCGGGGTTCTGCTTGTCGTAGGAGGGGGAAGCCATCAGTCGTCCTCCTTGGCATGGGCTGCCAACCGGGCAGCACGTGCTTCCTGAAACTTGGTGTAGGCAAACATGGATGCGGTGAGCAGCATCAAAAGGATCAAGAGATAGTTGGACATGGCTGCTGCCGTTCCCAGCTCGCGGAACTCGGTCGCTGTTCTGGATATTCGAAGAGCCAAGATTTCCGTCGATAGTCCAGGGCCACCTTCCGTCATCACAAGAATGACCTCCAGCACCTTGAACGCATCAATCAGACGCAAGAGGCACGTCACGATCAAAACCGGCATCATCAATGGCAGCTTGATGTGCCAAATCTGCTGCCAGCCGGTTGCACCATCAATGCGCGAGGCTTCCAGCGCCGAACTCGGCAACGATTGAAGCGCAGCTAAGGACAAGATGAAGATAAAGGGTGTCCATTGCCAGATATCAGCGATGATGACAGACATCAGGGCGTGCTGGCCAAGCCAATCCACACCATCCAGACCGATTGACTTCAAGAAGCGATTAAACGTGCCCACCGTTGGGTGATACATGTACCGCCACATCAAGCCGACAACGACAGGCGCGATCATCATGGGCAAAATGAAAAGTGTTCTGAGGATCGACATACCGCGAATGTTGCGGTCGAGCAGCAATGCGAGGCCAACGCCCAGCACCATTTCGATGCTCACCACAACGAAGGCAAATTTCAACGTAACAGCCAGACTCTCGTGAAAATTCGGATCGTTCAGCAGGCTGATGTAGTTTTTCAGCCCAACAAACTCGGTTTCCGAGAGCGTTTGGCTCGGATCCCAGGCGCGAAAGCTCCCATAAATCATGTAGCCGAGCGGATAGAGCAAGGCGATGATCATAATCAGAGCCGCCGGGGCCATGAAAATATAGGGCGTTAAGCGATTGAGCGTCGCCGTTTTCATCGAAAGACGCCTTCCTGGGATAGGGAATGAGAAGGGCCGGGCCGAAGCTGTGGGTTCTTCGGCCCGGAACGATCGGGATGTTACTGCCAGGTGTAGTAGCCAGCTTCGTCCATCACCGTTCGGGTTCTTTCGGCAACCCCATCAAGCGCTTCTTGAACATCAAGATCTTCTGTCAGAACCTTGGACAGCGTAGTGCCAAGGTCAGCATTGATCTTTCCCCAGACCGGAATGATTGGGCGCCAGTCAGGGTCGGCATGTTTCAGGGCTTCCCCAAAGGTTGCCATGTGCGGGAACTTCTCATTCACGTCCTCATCCTGGTGAGTAGAGAAACGGGACGGATTGCCGCCTGCCATCGCCACAAGTTTGTCGCCTTGCTTGGAAGTGAGCCACTGCATCAACAGGAAGGCAGCTTCCTTGTGCTCGGCATTTGCCGGGATACCAATGCCGAAACCACCTGTCTGGCTGCCACGACGCGTGCCTTCCGGATGGAGGGCCCAACCAACTTTGCCGACAACCTTAGACTTTTTCGGATCGTCGATCTGGCCTGCAACAACCGTGGTGTCGAGGAACATGGCGGTGTCGCCATTCAGGAATGAGCCCAGCGCTTCGCCGAAGCCAAAGCTGGCCGCACCTTCCGGTCCGCACTCAACGATCTTTTTCAAAGCATTTGCAGCTTCGACACCCGCTTCGTTGTTGACGATGGGATTCCACTGGTCATCAAAAACACGCCCACCGAGCGGTGCGAGGTGAAGAAGGAACGCATGGCTGGCATGGTGACCAGAAGCTGCCCGAGAACTGAGACCACCCATGCCTGGCTCAAGCTCAGGTATTTTACAGGCAGTTTCGAGCAATTCCTCATAGGTTTCCGGTACATTCAAACCGTGCTTTTCGAAAATGTCTTTCCGATAGCCAAGAATTGAGGTTTCAGAGCCGTAAGGAATGCCAAAGAGCGACCCGGTTTTTCCTTGGAGATAGCCCTTCTCCCCGCCAGCAAAGCCGATGTTATAGACATACCCATCAATCAAATCGCCAGCATCGTAGCTGGGATCAGCCAGCTTCGGGTTCATGAAATATTTCGCCAGGTTCTCCAATTGATCAGCATAGACATAATCAGCTTTGGAGAAGACGACATAGGCGATCAGATCATAGTCCCCTTCGTCTTGCGCCAGTTCCAGCGTTTGACGCTCCCGCATCTTGAGGTAAGGAAGTTGGTCGACCTCAACTTCAATTCCGGTCTCCTTGGTGAATTCCGGCAGGATTTTCATCACCGCATTGAAATGCGGATGAGCAGGGAAATTGACGACAAGCGTCGTACCCTCGTACTCATCATAGGGTCCTGCAAAGGCAGACCCGGCCAACATGGCCAGACCAGCAGCTGTTGAAGTCAGATAACCGAGTAACTTGTGCATCAAACGTCCTCCCAAACTTGCACGATTTCTAAAGCCGCACGCCGGACGCGCGGTCGAAGATCATCAAATCCTCTGTATTGATCCCAAAGGTGTGGGCTGCCCCTGAAGGAATAGGCGATGCGCTTGGAACTTCGACAAGCACTTCGTTTTCCCCGCACTTGGTCGCGAGAACTGAAAGGGCCCCGAGGTATTCCGACACGATGACTTGCAGGTCGATGGGCGCTCCGATGGTGGGGTCCGTTGTGAACGAACTCGGCCGAATGCCCGCTATCACCTTTCGATCACTTGCATCCTGCAAACGGCTTTGCGCATCTTTCGCAATCGGGACAAGGAAGCCTTCACCCCGTATCCAGAGCTTGCCCTTTTCCTCAATCAGTTCACCTTCCAGAAAGTTCATCGGAGGGCTACCGATGAAACCGGCGACAAACTGATTGACCGGAGATTTAAAGAGCTCTTCAGGCGTTCCTTGTTGCTGAATGATGCCGTCTTTCATCACCACAATCCGGTCGCCAAGGGTCATGGCTTCGACCTGATCATGAGTGACATAGACCATGTTCTTGTCGATGCTATCGCGCATTTCAGCGAGCTCGGTGCGCATCTTGCCGCGCAGCTTCGCATCCAAATTGGAAAGCGGTTCATCGAACAGGAAAGTGCCCGCATCCCGCACCAGAGCACGCCCCATGGCCACCCGTTGACGCTGACCGCCAGAAAGTTCTGCTGGCTTGCGGTTCAAAAGATGCGCAATGCCAAGCATCTTCCCGACCCGCTGAACCTTCTCATCGATCTCCGCTTTAGGGGCTTTGGCAAGACGGAGCGCAAAGGACATGTTTTGCGCGATATTCATATGCGGGTAGAGCGCATAATCTTGGAACACCATTGCGATATCACGCTCTTTAGGCTCCAACCGACTGATCGGAGTTCCGTCAAAGTAGATCTCACCACCCGAAAGGCTTTCCAGACCAGCCAATATGCGAAGGGTGGTCGATTTTCCGCAACCGGACGGCCCCACAAGTACGGTAAACTCTCCGTCGGCCAATGTGAGATCGATCGGTGGCAACACCTTCACCGACCCAAAGCTTTTCTCGACTTTGTCAAAGACGATTTCCGGCACTCTTTCCTCCCAAGCAATACCAGCCGTCTGACAAGACTATCATCTTGTTATCGATAACACTGCCATAGGGAACAGTTGCGATAAAACTGAAAAGAAAAGAAATAACGTTAGCGCTAACGCAAAGATAGATGTAGGTTTCATGCGTTAGTTCGCCTCAATTTACGGAGTTTCGAAAAGGTTGGCTCGAGGAAAAAACAACAAAGAAACTGGGCTAAAGGACATTGCGAAATCAGCTGGGGTGAGCACTATGACCGCCTCACGCGCCCTACGCGGTATAGAAGGCGTATCGGAGAAGAAGCGTAAGGAAATCCAATCTGTTGCAAGAAAGTTAGGCTACCGTCCGAACAGCAATGCAAGATCCCTTGCGACGACCCAATCTGACCTCATTGGAATCTCAATTCCAACGCTGTTCAACAATGTCTTTTCTGAAATTATTGACGGCATGAGACAGACCTTTCAGCAAGCCGGCTATGCAAGCGTGATCGACACAACTGAGTACGATCCTAAGGCTGAATTGGCTTGGGTCGAACGCATGCTGTCTTGGCGTCCAGCCGGTCTGATCCTGACCGGCACAACTCATTCTTCTGAACTCCAAGAAGCACTCAAAGGCACTAAGGTGCCGATTATCGAGATTTGGGATACGACCAACACTCCCATAGACACCTGCGTAGGTATTGACCATTTCTCCGCAGGCCAGCGAGCTGCTGACCACGCCCTTTCACTGGGTTATAAATCTCCAGCCTTTGTCGGCGTTCCTGAAGGGCGCGATCCACGCGCAGATGCACGCCTGTCCGGTATTCAAAGCAGATTTGCACTAAGTCAGCCGGGCCAGAGCGTGCACATCGCTCGGATCATGGACCGCAACAACTTTGTGGTTGGCCACAGCGGAACACTGGATCTTTTTGAGCAAGCAAACCCGGACATCATCTTTTACTTAAATGACCACGTAGCCTTCGGTGGCATGACAGCGTGTGCCAAACTTTCCAAATCGGTCCCGGACAACGTTGGAATATTTGGTTTCAACTCGCTTGATCTGGCCCATGTACTGGAACCGAGTTTGACAACAATTCGCACACCGCGTCGTATGATGGGGCTGACAGCCGCCCGCAACCTGCTTGCACGGATCCATGGAGCAAAAACGGAGCGGGTCACTGTTCTCCCGGTTGAGTTGGTGGAAGGCCAAACAACTCGTTTGCAGCAGTCCTGACAGATCGCTATGCTGAATTGATATCGATAACAATTTTGCAGAGTTAATGACCAAAACCATCAGGATGAAAGACGTGGCCCAAAAGGCCGGCGTATCACCCATGACCGTCTCGCGCGCCTTCAAGGAAGACGCCTCGGTCAACAAGGAGACGCGCCAAAAGATACTCAAGGCTGCTGATGAACTTGGCTATGTTTTCGACAGCACAGCTTCAAATCTACGCAGTCAGAAGTCAGGCTTTGTCGCAGTCACGATCCCATCTTTGAACAATTCAAACTTTGCCGACACCGTAACCGCCCTCTCTGATGAACTGGCGGAACAAAATCTACAACCGCTCCTCGGCTACACGAACTACTCCCCGGAAAAGGAAGAAGAGCTAATTGAGCAGTTTTTGAAGCGGCGCCCGGAAGCAATCGTTGTTACAGGACATCGCCATTCGAAACGTGCTCACCGTCTGTTGGAGAAAGCGAAAATTCCCGTAATCGAAATGTGGGATCAACCGAGTTCCCCCACAGCACACAGCGTTGGTTTTTCAAACACTGCAGCCATGCGGGACTTAACCGCTCAATTGATTAAACTGGGCCACACTGAACTTGCATTTATTGGCGGCGGTCCTGACAGTGATACGCGTGCACAAGATCGACGAAACGGCTTTTTAGAGGCTGTATCGGACCATGGACTAGACCCTTCTCGGCTCATCAACACCAGCAGTACAAATCTGTCTATTCGAGAATCTCTGGACGCGATGGCGGAGCTGATGGCGCAGTTCAAAGGGGCAAAAACGATCCTTTGCGCATCTGACCTATACGCTTTTGGGGCGCTCAGCTTCTGCCAAAGAGCGGGCATAGAGGTTCCAAAAACCATGGCTATAGCCGGATTCGGAGCCTTTGAAATCGCAGCCTGTGCCTGTCCGACAATTACAACAGTCGATGCCAAACCTCATGAGATCGGACAGAAAACCGCATCCCTCATATCGGCCCTGCGAAACAACCCGACATCAGACCTGCAATCCACCGACACGCCCTATCAAATTTTGATGCGTGAGACGACCAACACCCGATTTTAGGCAACTCAATGAGCTTTGCTACGCGTTCTCATTTTCGACAGGTTCAATGGAAGCCGAACCGTTACACTCAACGTCTTGTCCCGCAATGCAGCATCTACCGAGCCGCCACACCCAATACACATTTGCTTCACGATGGATAAGCCCAACCCGCTCGAATGAGTACTGCCGCGTCTTGTTCGACTATCAGATACGCGAACGAAGCGGTCGAAAAGCAGAGGAACGCTCTCCGGCTGCAGGTCAGGCGCGTCGTTGCTGAATGTCAACTCGATTGCTCGTGCGTCCGCCAAAGTGATTGCCACACGACACTCGCCATCGGCACTTGCGTATTTCAGCATGTTTGACAACAAATTATCTATGATATGACGGAACGACTTTTGAGAAATGGAAATCCATTTTCCGGAAGTGGATTTATCTTTCCAAACTCTCAAAAAGAGACCCTCAGCCAAAAAGTGAGGCTCCCACCGGCATAACGCATCTTCCAGCACAGCGGACAAATCTACGCCCAAGTTTTGAGGGTCGGTATCTTCGGGAACGATCTCCAAAGCCTCAATGGAGTGCGTCAGAGCTGACAAATGGCGAAGCTCGTCTAGCATCAGCGAGAAGAACTTTGGATCAGCTTGAAAAACCCCGTCCTCCAGACCTTCAGTGTAGCCACGCAAACTGGTGATCGGGGTTCGCAGCTCATGACCAAGGTCTGCCAAATATCGGGCTCGTCGTTCTTCTTCTTGCCCAAGTGCAGCAGCGAGCGCGTTGATGGTATCTGCCAATCGTCCGACCTCACCTGATTGGGTTTTCGCGCGAACGCTATAGTCACCCTGGCGAAGCCTCTCTGTCGCTTTTACAAGCACCCCCAAAGGGCGGACAATCAGGAGCGTTACGCCAATGGATGCGACCACGGCGAATACCAAGCCAACGAGTATACTCGCCCAAAGCTGACGCTCGACGTCCTCCACAAACATGGCATGAACCTGCCCTGGCTCAATGTTGAAGGTCGACATCAACCGATCAGAATAAGTCTGGCTTTGCCCCATGAACAGCCAATACCAAGCAGCGCCCAGCATGATGACAATGGTCGCGTTGGCAGCCACCATTTGAATTGAAAGCCAGGGCAAGCGACGCAGACGATAGCTCACTGTAGCTTGCGTCCCGCATCGCCAGAAATTGAAATGCGGTAGCCAAATCCTCGGACTGTCTCGATGATTACACCTGCATCATCACCGATTTTAGCTCGCAAGTTGTGTACGTGAACATCGATTGCTTTTGGCCCAACTGCAACGTCATTTCCGTAAAGCAATGAAATGAGTTGCCCTCTGGATAGAACTCGCCTTGGCCGCTCCAGAAGTCCGCGTAGAATTTTGTACTCACAAGGCGTCAAAGAAATTGTACGACCAGACAAATTGCAACTTGGGTGTTCCAGATCCAATTGTATTGGCCCAACTTCCAGCAGCTGAGCTTCTGCCTCGTTAGCCATTTGGCTGCGACGTAAAATTGCCTTAATGCGAACAATCAACTCACGCGGTGAAAATGGCTTGACGACATAGTCATCTGCACCGGCAGCAAATCCCTGAAGAACATTGGTTTCTGAACCGAGGGCCGTCAGAAATAGAATGGGGGTTAACGCACCCTGCGACCGCATCGCCTCGGCAATCTCTGTACCAGTTCTGTGTGGTAGCATCACATCGAAGATACACATGTCAAATGTATCTGAGAGCGCAGCTTGAAACCCTGAAAGACCATCGCGATGCTCGACAACTTCGTGGCCCGAACTTTCAAGGTAGGCACTCAGAAGGTTGAGGATATTCTCATCGTCTTCAACGACTAGGATTTTGGCTTTGGCAGTGATGTCACCCACCTCCCCGGCTGCGTTTTCGTCCGGGAAAAAAGGTGCATGTGTTTGCATAGTGCGTCCAATAACGATCTGGCGACTACTACGTGAATAAAACTGCGCCGTTGCTACAGAGGGGCAACGGCGCATTCAGCGTAGTCTTACTTTTTAAGAAGATCCTCGCGAGAAGTCGCAAAGATCACTTTCCAATTTGTCTCGCCTTTGGAGATGATGGTGTCTGTATCAGCCAGGAAAAGTTTGTTATGGGCCGCCGGGCTACTGTTGAGGTAGAGCTGCCCATCGACGATGGCCCAAAGCTCGGGGTTTGTAGGCACCTTTTTGCCTTTGCTTGCGCCCGCAGAGCACCATCCACCATAAGCTGGCGCATATTTTGCCGGGTTTGCATCAAACAGAGCTTTGTTTTCAGCAGACGCAAAGTGCCATGTTGCGCCTTGATACTTGGATGCAAACTCAGACGAACCGGGTGTTGGCTTACCGACGGTGTGATATGCCACGACATCCGTTCCTCCAACGACCGCACCACCATCGACGAAATGCTCATCAACGGCCAGTGCTTGATGAGCCACGAAGCTGAAAGCCATAGCCATTGAAACTGTCGCGAGTTTTTTTCCGTAAGCGTTCATTTTTGTGTCCTCGGGTGTGAGCTTTGAAAACTTGAAAGAAGAAAGGACATCGCGCTTCCTTCCTCGAGGACTGGGTATAATGCGCCAAGTTTTTGAGCCGGTTTGGGCGGCGTTAGGATTTGGTTAGGATCACAAGCAGGACGGCCATACTGCGGGACTTCCCGAGCAAAAATGTGTCAAACATTACCCAAAAAACCAGAGCTAAGGCGTCCGCCCTGAACAACGTCTAAGCCATTGATGTTGCGCGTGGCCGAAGCAATACGCAAATATTCGATTTGACCGGTTTGGGGATGGGGTTTGTGATCCAGAGCAGCAAAATGATCAGTGCATTGAGGATCAGACGCAGGTTATGACCGGCTGCGGCCAGCAGGGCGTTGATGGCATCGCCATTTTTGCCATTGAGGAAGTTCCGGTCAAGTCGTCCATCTGTTTTCATGTGGCCGATGGTGGCCTCGATCGCTGATCGTCGTTTCAGCTCACGCTTCATCTGTGCCGTCAGCCCGCGCTTCTGGCCGGAGATCATGACCTTGGCGTCGCCCTCATAATCATGCCCCCGATAGCCACGGTCCACATAGACACGCTCAGCTTTGGTGCCGCAGACTTTCTCAGCCTGACTGATGGTGTCATTCAAGGTGTGCCCATCATAGGGATTGCCCTCAAAAGCCCTCGCCGCAAGAACCAATCCTTCCCGATTGGTCGTGGCAATGCCAACCTTGGCCCCGAACTCGTAAGGTGTTCGCGCCTTGCCCTTGGCAATACAGGCCACTTCCGGCGCATGCATGGAATAAATCTTGTTTTTGTCCTTGGGGGTCTGGGCCAGAAGCCGCTCCACCAGTCCCAGCAGACGGGAGAACCGGTGCTCAAGACCTTCGTTGCCTGCGATCTTGCGGGAGATGTCGCGATAGACCCGGCCCAGATAGGTCTTCAGCTTTTTGAGTTCCCGGCGCATCCGCTTGAACTGTTTGGCATGGGCATAACGGCCCGCCATCAAGGCCGCCTTTTTGGCAACTCTGGTATGGCTGCGACGCAAGATGATGCCGGCCCTCTTGGCCTGGCGCACCAGAAGCTGCAAGGCCTTGTGATAAAGACGGCTATCGGTGGGATGGGCAATGGCTTTGGGTTGAACGGTCGTATCAACCAAGACCCGCTCAAGGCTGCTCTTCTTGATCGTCCCGCTCTCAATCGCAACACCTACCGTAGCAGAAAGAAGCTTTTCCATTCCCTCAGGACCAATCCGTTTGCGCCAGCGGGTCATGGTTGAGGGATCAATGGGGAATTGGTGCTGGAAAAACTCAAAACCGCAGAAAGACTGCCAGTAGGGGTTTTCAACCCAACGCTCAACCGTCTCTTCATCGGAAAGATCGTACATGTGCTTGAGAAAGTGCAGCCCGGCCATCAGACGCGTTGGTTTGGCCGGTCGTCCCAAGGGGCGATAATGCCTGCCGAACTCCGCATCAAATTCATCCCAAGGCATCAGACCAGACAGCCGCACCAACGAATGGTTCATATCGATGATTGCGGCCAGGCGTTCCTTGAACAGATCGCCACACCGTTTGTTGCGTTTTGAAGGTCTCATGAGAATATGCCAGAAAATGCGTGCTTCGGATCAACTAACCGGCATATTCACACATCCAAAACCCAATGGGTATCCATACTCTTCAATCAGTTAAGGGGTTTTTCAGCGCGAACTAAGGCGTCAAAAATAAATGACGGCAATCATGCATGACAGCCAGGCGGTTGATGTGGCTCAAGCATTAGCGAAGTTTACCCTCGGCACTCAAGGCCAGCTGACGAAGGTAGTTCATCTGCCGATCTAAATGAGGCCGAAGGTAAAATGCCACTTAAGTGATTAGGAGCCTCCAAACAGAGCTTTAAAGGTATCAATGTTTGCCCGGAAACCTGCTTCAAAATCACCATTTCCAGGATGGTAGACGCTCTCAAACGAGACAACACCTGAATAGCCATCCTGCCTCAGTGCATTTGCCATGGGCTCAAACAAGGGAGCCAGCTGCCCTTTGCCCATTTGCCTCACTTCGAGGGTCGCACGGGGTGTGTCGACGAACACATCCTTGATATGGATGTGCCCAAGGTATCCGTCAGCCACTTCGCGGTAACCTTCAGGAAAGGCGCGCTCATGACACCAGCAATTGTTCGCCGGGTCCCACAACACCTTCAGCACACCCTTGGCACCCAGATCATCAATCAATTTGCGCGCTGTGAAGTTAGAGTTGACCATGGTGCCGTTACCGGTCTCAACAACAAGCGTGAGTGTTTCTTGGCGAGCAAGCTCCACAGCCGGTGCAATCAGCGGTAAAATGCCGTCCCAAGCTCCGTGAGCGACATTCCATTTTTCTGCACCATTTCGCCCCCATAGGATCTGCTCTTTTTTCGGTGTCATGATCCGCACAAGTGGAGCGCCCACCGTATGCGCCATTTCCATAACCCGCTTCAGGGCATCCATGTGCTTGATATGCAGTTCATCTCCGGGCTTGTTAGCGCCTGTCATACCGGCAAAAACGTGCCGAGACAGACAGGAAACAGGCTTCCCCCGGTCCCGCAGCAATTGATCCACCTCTCTGACCTCTGCTGCACTTAAGTCCCCGACCTCGTTTTCACCAATAAACTGAAGTTCGGCATACTTGAGGTCATATTCATCCATCACGTTGACAGCATGTCGAAGATCACGGCTGATGCCGTCGCAAATAACGCCCAGCTCCATCGTTCAAGCACCCCGCGTTTTCTTGGCAGCACTGCGATGCAATTCAGCCCCAATAATGTCTTCAATGACACGGGTACAAACCCAATTGTCACCTTCCGGATGCTTTGTTTTGCCAGCATGAAAAACCTGCATGGCAGCTGCAGCAGTGTGAAGTGGAACTCCCAACTCCTCACCAAGGTTCATTGAAATTGTCAGATCCTTGTGCATTGTGTTGATGTGGCTGCCAGTTCCGACAAACTGCCTATCGATGATTTTCTGCAGAGCGTTGTTAACGACCCCACATCCGGCTGACGATGTTGAAAAGACATCCAGAATCACTTGACCAGATACCCCTGCTTTTGCAGCAAGGGCTGCAGCTTCGAAAGTTGCCGAAAACTGGGCACCGATTAACGACTGAAGGCACGCTTTTACGGTTTGTCCGTCACCCGGTTTATCGCCCACTCGATGAATGTTCGCCGAAACAGCCTGCATAACGGGCGCAAATTGGTCCAATACCGCATGAGGTGCAGCGGCCATCATCGTCAATGTTCCACCCTGGGCACCGGGAAACCCTCCTGAAACAGGGCTGTCGATCAAGTACAAATCCCGATCTTCAAGACGACCACCGATCTCCCGCATCTCTTTTGGCTTGATCGTCGCAGTCATGATGATTGCGGACTTCGGCTTCAAACGTTCAACCAAACCGTCAGGGCCAAAGAGAACATCCTTTACCTGCTCCCCATTCATAACCATCACATATACGGCATCTACCTTGGCTCCTAACTCGGCAGGGCATGTAACTGCATGTCCACCCAAAGCCTTAAAGTCATCCAACCGTTTTTGGGAAACATCGAAACCCCAAGTTTCAAAGCCGTGATGAATGAGGTTCTTTGCCAGACCGGACCCCATATCTCCCAAACCAATAACACCTGCACGCATAGTGCCCTCCTCTTAAGTCTGTCGCTTAGCGACACCAAAAGCGGGGTTTCATACGTCGTTTTGGAGACTGACGCCGGGCGCGTCCGGAAGACACCCGCTGCCCGATCTTCACCGATTTACAAACTGGGAACGTCCACTCCGTCCTCGGCGAAGGTATCCTTTACAAACTCCCACGCACCTCGAAGGTGCTCAACCAAAGCCTCTTCTGCTCTAAGAGGATCACGCTCCAAAATTGCGTCAAAAATCGCCTTATGCGCCCGATAATTTGCAAGATTCCGCTCTCTGGAGCGATCCATCTTTGCCCAATGCGGGGCAAGCCAAGCACTAAACCCCTTGTGAACGGCTGGGAATATTGGATTTCGGCTGGTGTTAAACAGCACCTCGTGAAAGGCCATGTCGCTTTCGAAAAACTGGTCCGAGTCATCGAGCGCAGCCTTGTTTCGCGCCAACGCCGCCTTCAGTGCCGCGATATCCTCTTTTGTTGCATGAAGCGCAGCATCTCGAACCAAGCCTCGCTCGATGAACACACGGCTGCGATAGAGATTTAATACCCCATCCGGTTCATTCAGCATGTAGCGGACGATAGTCCCGGTTGCATCAATCACTGTCGAGTAATCCGGCCGCCTGACAACCGGGCGAAATCGCGGACGCGCTTCAACCAACCCCCTGTTGGCCAGTTGGGCCACTGCTTCCCTAATGACCGTCCGACTCGTACCAAACTCTTCCATCAACTCTCGTTCGGTCGGTAATGGCTTGTCGTTCTTCAATTCTCCGGAAGCAATTCGCGCCTCAATATCGGCAACAACTTCGTCAGCCGCGCGGCGGAGATTAGTAGGCTCACTGCCTGCATTCATTTTTAATCAGACCAAACTACATTTTATGTCAGATAAAAGTTTAACGCCACTTCAGCACCAATCGCAACTGCATTTCTCCCTATCACACAAATCACCCGTAAATTGCCACCTTAGTTTCGGAGAATTACCGCAACGCAACATCGACATCCCGCGATACAGCATATATTTTTACAATCCATTTATATTAAGTCACTTGACTCGTTACGCTAAGTTCGCTTCACTTCTCTAGTTTGGTATGACCAAATTACCGCCAAACGGGAGGGCCGATTGACTGAGATCGAAAGTGTAAGCGTTCGGCTATTCCATATTCCGCTTTCAGAAGTGCTGGTTGACGCAAAACACGGCGACCACACTCATTTCGAGCTTATCACCACAACACTTACCCTGACCGATGGAAGCACTGGGACCGGGTACACCTATACCGGCGGCAAAGGTGGCCACGCGATAGCGGCAATGATCGAGCATGATCTTGCCCCGATGCTGATTGGCCGCAACAGTGAAGACGTCGAACGCCTCTACGAGGCTATGCAGTGGCATGTTCACTATGTGGCCCGTGGCGGAATCGCTTCTTTCGCGATTTCCGCGCTTGATATTGCACTTTGGGACCTTCGCGGAAAACGCACAGCACAAAGCCTCAGCCAAATGGTTGGAGGGCATGACACAACTTGCAAGGCCTATTGCGGCGGCATCGACCTCGGATATTCATTAGAGAAACTGGTTCGCAGTGCAGAGGGTTATCTAAATCGCGGATTTAACGGCGTTAAAATCAAGGTCGGACAACCCAGCCTTGACATGGATATCGAGAGGGTCGCTGCAGTCCGCGCTGCGATCGGTCCAGAAACAGTCTTTATGGTCGACGCCAATTACTCCATGAGCGTTGAGGAGGCCATCAAGGCAGCTGAGGCATTTGCAAAGTTCGACATCCTTTGGTTCGAAGAGCCAACCATACCCGATGACTATGCGGGTTACGCTAAAATCGCGAAAACAACTGGAGTGCCGCTGGCAATGGGGGAAAACCTCCATACGATCCACGAGTTTGGATATGCCCTCCAGCAGTCAGACCTAAGTTTCATTCAACCAGATGCGTCCAATTGCGGAGGAATTACCGGATTTCTGCAGGCAGCCAAACTGGCTAAAACTTATGATATTCCAGTTTGCAGCCATGGCATGCAGGAACTGCATGTTAGCCTCCTCGCAGGCCTAGGGTCAGCAGGCTGGCTTGAGGTTCACTCATTCCCCATCGATCAATACACTCACAGACCACTCCAGACCAAGAACGCTCGCGCCATTGCCCCTGATACACCGGGCATTGGTGTTGAGTTCGATTGGGCCAAGCTCGAAGTCGCTGACCTTCTGTCTAACCAATCAAGGAGGGTGGCGTGACGATTTCTGCAGCCGTCTACCGCGGCGATAAAACCTTTGCGGTCGAACGCAAAATCCACTCTCAGCCTGGCGCGGGTGAAGTTCAAATTGACGTAGCCTATTGCGGCATATGTGGAACAGATCTTCACATTTATCTCGGGCATATGGACCAACGCGTCGGGTTCCAGAGAACCATCGGGCACGAAATGTCTGGCGTAATCTCGGCGCTTGGACCCGATGTTACCGGACTACAAATCGGCCAACACGTGGTCGTTCGGCCACTCTCATCTTGTGGGGAATGCCCCGCTTGCGAGGCTGGAAACGATCACATCTGTCACAACCTGACCTTCATCGGGATCGATACGGACGGGGCATTTCAGGAAAAGTGGAATGTACCAGCACACACAATTCACGTTCTCCCGAATGACCTTCCACTAAAGCATGCCGCTTTGATTGAGCCATTAGCTGTGGCTTGCCATGACGTTGGACGAGGGAGGGTCGCCCCCGGTGAAGATGTGCTCGTCATTGGCGGTGGACCAATCGGCCTACTTGTAGCGATAGCCGCTCGCCATGCAGGGGCTAGGGTTACCATCAGCGAGATCTCGGAAAGCAGGTTGGAATACGCAGCCCAACTCGGGTTCTCTACGATCAATCCAGCCAGCACCAACGCCGCAGAGGCCATTGACAAAGCGACAAAAGGCAAAGGTGCTGATGTTGTTTTCGAAGTATCCGGAAGTCAGGCAGGTGTCGACCTTATGACCGAGGTTGTTGCAGCTCGCGGACGCATCGTGATGGTTGCGATCCACGCGACCAAACCCAGCATTGATCTCTTCCGATTTTTCTGGAGAGAAATCGAGTTGTTGGGTGCCCGCGTTTATCGCCCGGAAGACTACGACAAAGCGATCGAACTTCTGACTTCAAAGGTAATGGATGCGGAAACATTCATAACTGACATACGAGGCCTCGATGACATTCAATCAGCATTTGAAGCCCTTGCCTCCAACTCAAGAGCGATCAAATCCATGATCCAAGTCGGAAATAACCTCACATGAGCGTACTTGATCGTTTCAAGCTAACCGGACAAACAGCACTTGTGACTGGCGCACGTCGAGGTATCGGCTTGGGAATAGCTGTCGCGCTGGCGGAAGCCGGGGCAAATATCATTGCGGTCAGCGCCTCATTGGAAAGCGCTGGAAGTGATATTGAAAAGGAGGTAACCGCGCTTGGCCGCTCCTTCAAAGGGTACAGATGCGACTTTTCAAAACGGCGGGACGTCACGGATTTTACCGCTCAAGTGCTCAACGAAAACCCGCATATAGACATTCTGGTCAACAACGCCGGTACAATCAGGCGAAAACCGGCTGCCGAACATGATGATGCTCTTTGGGACGAAGTGATCGAAACGAACCTGTCCTCTCAGTTCGTTCTGACGCGCGAAATTGGGCGGTCGATGATCGAGCGAGGGTCCGGCAAAATCATCTTCACCGCATCGCTACTTACCTATCAAGGCGGAATCACAGTTCCCGGTTATTCGGCGTCGAAAGGTGGTGTTGGCCAATTGACCAAGTCATTCGCCAACGAATGGGCTAGAAAGGGCGTGAATGTGAACGCAATCGCTCCAGGTTACGTCGACACGGATAACACAGAAGCTTTGCGCAACGATTCTGTCCGATCAAAATCCATTTTGGAACGCATCCCCGCTGGTCGGTGGGGGACGCCCGCAGACTTTGGCGGAGCAGCTGTTTTCTTGGCCTCATCTGCCTCAGACTATGTACATGGCGAGATTCTCACCGTGGATGGTGGGTGGATGGGACGATAAGTGCTTTTCGGGTTTTGGAGGCCCGAGAACGCCGGCTGGCTGGGAGGACATAGCTGGCCGACAATACGCTATTTCATGGCGACCCCGGACCTCGGAAACAAGGCCCGGTTCACTAGAGTAATTGGGAGGAACAAATGCTCAAGAAACTGAAGAACTTGATGATGGCAGGCGCAGGCGTCGCCGCGCTTGGTCTTGCTGTAGTTGCAATGCCAAGTGATGCGTCAGCTGACGGACATGCCAAAACCAAGTTGCGTATTCAAACTCACTTCTCGACTGAAACCCTGTCTGGCCAAATGGCGCAAGAGTTCATTGATGACGTGACCGCCATGTCGAATGGCGAGATCGAAATCGAAATGTTCTTTGCCTCTTCCGTTGTGAAGTCAGCCGAGACGTTCGACGCCGCAGCCACGGGCATTCTCGACTGCGACATGACCGGTGGGGCTTACCAAACCGGCAAAAACCCGGCCTTCCAGTTCGCTGGCGACCTAACCGGCGGTTATCAAAACCCTTATCAGCAATATGCATGGCTTCTGCATGGCGGCGGTTATGACCGTTTGAACGAACTCTACATGCAACAACATGGAGTTTATTGGTTGGTGGATCCAGGTCCTGAGTCTCTCTCATCAACAAAATCCTTCACCGGTGTTGCTGATCTGAAAGGTTGGAAGTCCGTCGCTCCTGCGTCATCACAAATATCTTCACGAAGCTCGGCGCGTCTCCAATCGTGATGGACTTCAACGAGATCTTTACGGCGCTTGAAACCGGCATCATCGATGGTGCGGACGCAGCCAACATCACCAACAACGTTGGCCTCGGTCTGTATGATATCGCGACAGAAACCAACTATCCCGGTTTCCACTCCATGCCAGCAGACCACCTTGCATGTCGTAAGGATATCTGGGACGCAATGCCGGACCATCATAAGGCAATCCTCAAAGTTGGTATGCAGGCTCTGGGCCTCAAGAACTCCACGATCAACGAAGTGAAAAACGCCCAAACAGCGAAAATGCTGCGCAAAAAAGGCGTGAAGCTGAACACCTGGTCTGACGAAGACCTGGCGATATACCGTCAGGCTGTTCAAGAGTCTTGGGCTGAGTTTGCGACCACTCCGGAAGCTAAGTCTCTTCTGGAAAGCCACTTGGCCTTCCTTCGTGACTTGGGTGCGATGAAATAAGTCGCACACATTAGGCGATGAGGCGGCGGGATTTTCCCGCCGTACTCTTCCGCGTGACGATTAATGAAGATCACATCCGTCAAAAGCCACGTTTTGCGTTACGCGCTTCCTGAAACGCTCGGCTATTCGCAGCAATTCTACACGCACCGAACTGCACATCTCGTCGAGGTGCAGACGGATGAAGGCGTGGTTGGTTGGGGAGAGTGTTTTGGACCGGGACCAGTGGCACTGGCGAACAAGGCAATTGTCGAAGGCGTGATAGCACCGATCATTGAAGGCGATAACCCTCTGAACAAGGATGTGATTTGGCACAAGGTGTACAACCTTCTGCGAGATCACGGACAAAAAGGCATGCCGCTCCAGGCGTTGTCTGGCGTTGATATCGCGCTTTGGGACATCGTCGGGAAAGTCGCCAACTTACCAGTTTATGCGCTGTTAGGCGGCAAACACCGTGATCGAATTGAAGTTTATGGCTATGGCATGATGCTGAGGCCAGAACCGGTAGTCGAAATGATCGCTCGATTTCGCGACGAAGCAGCCAGCATTCGCGATGCGGGCTTTGTTGCCACGAAAATGAAGCTCGGTCTCGGCGTTAAAGACGATATCAAACTTGCGACAGCCGTTCGGGAAGGTGTTGGCGACGACTATCGGTTTATGGCCGATGCCAATCATTGTTACACGACCAGTGATGCTCTGGCAGTGGGCCGAGCGCTTGATGAGCTGGATGCCTATTGGTTTGAAGAACCGGTCGCACCGGAAGACCATGATGGCTATCGCGAATTGCGCAGCTCACTCAAAACGAACATTGCCGGTGGAGAAGCTGAATTTAACCGCTGGGGATGGCGAACCCTTCTGGAAAGTCGAGGTCTGGGGATCGCCCAGCCCGAAGTCTGTGCGCTTGGTGGTATCAGCGAATACCAGCGCGTTTTGGCGCTCTGCCACGCGCACTTCACCCCGGTAGTCAATCACGTTTGGGGGTCTGCAGTCGCGGTCGCAACCAACTTGCATTTGCTGGCTGCAATGCCTGCTTTGCCCGGCGGGCTTCATCCATGGGAGCCAATGCTGGAATTCGACACAACACATAATGATTTTCGCGATGGCCTATTGAAACAGCCGCTCGACATCCAGGGTCAAATCAAGGCGTCGGGAGGGTATGCATGCGCTCCTGAAGGACCAGGCCTTGGCATTGAACCGGATCGCGATTTCATAGCGCATCACACAATTCATTGATTGAGGGGGGAAGAATGGCAAAAAAGTCCGGAGGCATACGTGAATGGATCATTCCCTTCGCATTCGCTCTTTGCGCTGGTTGGGTGATTTGGCACGGCCCTGCCTATATCCTCGATTTCTTTCCTCATGCGAATGAAAGCATGACGGCACAAATTACCGAATTACATGAGCGCAAGGATGTGTCACCGGGACTTCCCGGCATGTTTGGCGGCATCATGGATTTTGTTGATTGGACAGCGCTTTTGCTGTTGCCCGTTATCTTGGTCCTGGGGATGCGAAACGTTGTGCACGCCCACATGGAGTATCCCGACTATACAAGGTTCGACTTGTTCGCACTCTTCCTGGGAAGGGTCACCATGATCCTGATCATCTCGATGACGCTTGTGATGCTCTACGAGGTATTCCTGCGATATGTGATTGAGGCACCGACCCTGTGGGCAAATGAGCTTACGCTCTGGATTGCCGGTTTCGTGTTTTTGATCTCTGGGATCTATGCAATGCAGCAGCGTTGCCACATCCGCATCTTCATATTGTACGACATCTTCCCGCGACCCATTCGAAAAGCATGTGATGTGCTTTCGACTGTCTTGTTGTGCCTTTTCGCCTTCTTCCTTGTGTTTGGCAGCTACAAACAGGTGTTTGGCATCAAGTTCCACCGCTGGGAGATGTTCGGAACCGCATTTGATCCTCCAATTCCGGCCACCATCCAGCCTGCCATTCTGGTGGTTGTCTGTCTTGTTGCACTTCAAGCCGTTCTCAATCTGATCGCAGATTGGCATCAGAACCCCGACGACATTCCAGATGAGTTGGTTGACGAAGAAGAACTGGAAGCAATCAAGAAAAGTGTGGGGTCAAGCTAATGGATATCGGCACAATCTCCATAATCCTTGTTTTCGGATTACTTTTTCTGCTCGCGATTGGTATGCCGCTCGGCTTTGCATCTGCAATTCTGGCTGCGCTCGTCATGGTGATGAAGTTTGAGCCGGCTCTTTTGACCGATCCCTTCAGTTTCGGAGAAGGCTTGCTGACCCGCAATCCAGGCACTGGGCCGTTGTATATTCTCACTCAAAAGATCTTCGATCTGATGACTGAGTACGTTCTCATTTCCGTGCCTTTGTTTATTTTCATGGCTGCACTTTTGGAGCGCTCAGGCATTGCCAAGCAAATGTACGATAGCTTGGACTTCTGGTTGAGCAGGGTGCGCGGCGGAGTGGCGATCGTCACCTCGATCATGGCCGTCTTAATGGCCGCCATGTCCGGGATCATTGGCGGAGAGGTCGTCCTGCTGGGTCTCATTGCATTACCGCAAATGCTGCGCCTTGGATACAATCAGAACCTTGCGATTGGAACGATCTGCGCATCTGGCTCCTTGGGCACCATGATCCCCCCATCCATCGTTTTGATCATCTTTGGCTTGATCACGGAAACGTCGATCAAGGCGCTTTTTACGGGTGCGTTCATTCCAGGCTTCATGCTTGCAACATTCATCATCCTCTACATTGTCATCAGAACCCAACTCGATCCAAGCCAGGCGCCTTTGCCCGAACCCCGTCCAGATGACCCACAAGGCGCTGAAAAAGGACTTATGTTCCTCGGGTTTGTTTCGGCTGTCATTGCCAGCATCTGTGCAGCCTTGTTAGCGCGGATCGCTTTTTACAGCGCAACAGGACGGAATGTTGCGGTTAATGACCGCTTCGAACCGCCCACTCTTGGAATGGTCTCGGATCTGCCTCTGATCCTCGGCCTACTAGCCGTCTGCCTCACAATCATATTCTTTCTTGTTGGACGCGAACGCACATCCGCAGGCTGGAAGCATGGCAAGGGATTGGTTCCACCTATCACGGTCATTGGGATTGTTCTTGGATCAATTTATGGGGGCGTAACCGGGATTACCGAAGCAGCCGGAATGGGGGCATTGGCTGTTTTCCTGATAGCCCTCTTCAGAGGTGAAGCTTCCGTAGACCTTCTCTGGGTCTCAATGATGCGTACCTTGCGGTCAACAGGCACAATCATATGGGTGACCATAGGGGCTGCCGCCCTGGCCGGCGCCTATACGCTTGCTGGCGGCCCAACCTACATTGCTCAGCTCATCATTGGCGCTGAAATGCCGACCATGCTGGTCATTTTGACCATGATGTTGATCCTGCTCTTCATGGGCGCCTTCATGGATTGGGTCGGGATCGTGCTTCTGATCATACCAGTGTTTTTGCCTATCGTTCAGCGCTTGCCGGTCGAGGAAATCGGCTTGATTGGCGAATTACATCCAACGCACGTGGCTGTTTGGTTCGGTGTTTTGTTCTGCATGAACATGCAGGTCAGCTTCCTGTCACCGCCCTTTGGCCCTGCTGCCTTCTATCTGAAGTCGGTTGCTCCAGCGCACATATCCCTCACCGATATTTTCCGCGGCTTCCTGCCGTTCATCGGTATTCAAATACTCGCACTGGCCGTTCTGCTTATCTGGCCGTCAATCGTGACACTGCTGCTCTGAGGAAGGGGAAGACCAATGCTGACAGAAAGCCAAGTCGAATTCTTCAATACCAACGGTTATCTCGTAGTCGAGGATTTGGTTGATCAGGAAACGCTGGAAAATGTTCGGGCAGAGTATTCAAAGTTGATGGATCAGCTTTATGCCGGGTGGGCTGCCGAGGGCAAAGTGCCGCCTCCAACGCCCGGCATGGAGTTTTGGGACAAGCTGGACATAGCCTTTCGAGGTGGGTTCGATTGGTATCAACCATTCGATATCAGCCTGCCGCATGACAACATTACTGACGAAACACCGATGCATTTCGGTCCTGCTGTTTTCAGCCTGGTCCGAAGCAAGAAGATACTGGATGCTGTTGAGACATTGATCGGTTCGGAAATCACCTCCAATCCCATCCAGCATGTTCGTATCAAACCACCGCAAAAAGCCGTCGATGCCTCAGAAATTCGCGCTCATGTTGTCGCGACAGACTGGCATCAGGATATGGGTGTCACCCTCCCAGAAGCCGATAACACCAAATTCGTCACCGTATGGCTGGCCATAACAGACGCAACAATCGAAAATGGCTGCCTTCAGGTCGCCACAGGCAATTACAAAGAAATGTTGCCTCATTGCACAAAGAAGCAAACAGGAATTGCGGATCAATTCATACCAACTGACAAAGCGACACCGTTGCCGGTAAAAGCTGGCGGAGCCGTCATCTTCCATCCGCTTACACCTCACGGCTCCTTGTCTAACAATTCGGATGGATACCGGTGGTCTTTTGATCTGCGATACAATGTGACCGGTCAACCGACAGGCCGCAGTCACTTTCCCGAATTTGTTGCTCGCTCAAGATCCAATCCTGAAAACGAACTCAAGGATTGGCAAGAGTGGCGTCAATTGTGGAGTGACGCTAGGTATCGATTGGCACGGAGCGAACACATCCCACAACACCGTTGGGATTCAAACAGCCCTTATTGCGCATAGAGCTCCCATGAAAACCATCTGCTTGGATAATTCGGACAATGTCGCCGTCGCTCGGTCGAGGCTCGAAAGTGGTGAAACCGTTGATGGAGTCACGCTTAAAGAGGCAGTACCAACAGGACACAAGCTTGCGATACAGCCGATTGCAGCTGGCCACGCAATCCGCAAATACGCTCAAATTATAGGATACGCAGCCACTGACATTGCCGCCGGCTGTCATGTTCACACGCACAACATAGAATTTCGAAACGTCTCTGGGACCTATGAGTTTTCGACGAACCTTCGCTCTGCCGATATGGTTCCCGAGACGCAACGTGACACATTCATGGGGTATCGCCGCAAAAATGGTCAGGTCGGCACACGCAACTACATTGCAATCCTGACGTCGGTAAATTGCTCTGCGACTGCCGCTCGCAAGATCGCCGCCGCCTTTGGCCCAAAGGAACTTGCAGCCTATCCGAATGTCGACGGCGTCGTGGCTTTTGTTCATGGCACGGGCTGCGGTATGGCCGGTTCTGGAGATGGTTTCAGCGCGCTTCAGCGGGTGATGTGGGGTTATGCGCGCCATGCCAACCATGGCGGAGTTCTGATGGTTGGCCTCGGCTGTGAAATGAACCAGATCGACTGGCTTCTTGAAGCTTACGGGATCGAAAAGGGCCCGCTGTTCCAAACCATGAACATTCAAGATGTGGCAGGCCTGCGCAAAACTGTCGAATTGGGCATTGAAAAAGTGCGCGCAATGTTGCCGATCGCCAATGAAGCACGCCGGGAAGTATGCCCGGCTTCCGAATTAACGGTTGCGTTGCAATGTGGCGGATCTGATGCATGGTCCGGCGTGACAGCAAACCCGGCGCTCGGCTATGCGTGTGACCTTCTTGTCGCCCAGGGCGGGACTGGCGTCTTGGCGGAAACGCCAGAAATCTATGGAGCAGAACATCTCCTGACCCAACGGGCTATAGATCGGAAAACTGGCGAAAAACTGATCGACCTCATCAGGTGGTGGGAGGATTACACCGAGCGCAACAAAGGGTCGATGGATAACAATCCGAGCCCCGGTAATAAAAAGGGTGGATTGACAACGATCCTCGAAAAATCACTTGGCGCTGCGGCCAAGGGAGGCACAACACCTCTGACGGGGGTCTACAAATACGGCGAACCAGTCACAACCAAGGGGTTCACCTTCATGGATTCCCCGGGCTATGACCCGGCCTCGGTGACTGGCCAAATCGCGTCGGGCTGCAATCTGGTGACCTTCACCACAGGGCGCGGCTCTGCCTTTGGATGCAAGCCGTCCCCTTCAATCAAGATTGCCACCAATACCCCTATGTTTGAGCGGATGGTTGAAGACATGGATGTCAACGCTGGAGCCATGCTGAGCAATGGTGTCAGCTTGGAAGACAAGGGGCGCGAGATCTATGAGTTATTCTTGCGGGTTGCGTCCGGCGAGCAAACCAAATCGGAAGCGCAAGGGCTTGGCGATTATGAGTTTGTTCCCTGGCAAATAGGGGCTGTGATGTGACCTCTGCAGCGCAAATTCGTCTGGCTGTTTTGGGCGCAGGCTTGGTGGGTGCTCGGCATGCCGAACATGTGCACCAACACCTTGAAACCACACTCAGCTGGATCGTTGATCCAAACCCGGAAACCAGACTGATCGCTGAGCGGACCGGCAGCAACTGGGCTCCGAGTTTGAGGGATGTCCCCGCTGGCAGTTGTGATGCTGCAATTGTTGCCACACCCAATTCCGATCATCTTCCAAGTGGGTTGCAATGTGCTGAAAGAGGTTGGCCCTGCCTGATTGAAAAACCAATTGCAGATACTCAGGCAAACGCAAAGGCCCTGATCAGTGCTTTTCAGGAAGCAGGACTACCGCTGCTGATCGGCCACCACAGACGCTACCATCCGTTTGTTCCTGAGGCTCAAGGCCTGTTGCAATCCGGAAAAATTGGAACTCCTGTCTTTGCGTCAATCCTGTGGGCTGTTCGCAAACCCGATAGCTATTTCGCTGCCAGTCAATGGCGCAAAGGGGCATCCGGTGGACCATTGATGATCAACTTCATCCATGAGGCTGATCTGCTCTTGTCCTTGTTTGGACCGGTGGAGGAGCTTCAAGCGATGACGAGCAACGCTGTTCGGGAGGAACCTGTTGAGGACACCGCCGCCGTCAACATTCGGTTCAAATCCGGAATGTTGGCCACCATCATTCTAACGGATGCCTCTTTATCACCATGGAGTTTTGAAGGCGCCAGCGGTGAAAACCCGACAATCGCCGAAACTGGCATCTCCTCTTGGCGCATTGGCGGGACACAAGGCAGTTTTGATTTTCCAAGCCTGAATGTTTGGAAGGATGCGGAAGGCGGGCAAGGTGATTGGTCAAAGCCACTCACCATGGATCAAATTCCAATGTCCAAAATCGCTCCGCTAGAAGCTCAGCTTTCTCATTTCGCGGCACTTGTGCGCGGTGATACCGACTCTCCCTTGGTGAGTGGGAGAGACGGTCTGGCCGCTCTTGAACTTGTTGAGGCAGTCCTGAACGCGGCCAAGCCGAGCCAAACTATCCGACCTGGAAACAGAAACACATCAAAGGTCAGCGCTCATATCTGACCCAGTTTTGGAGACGCACACATGTCAAACCCAACCATCGGCTTTATTGGCATCGGCCTCATGGGTGCTGCAATGTGCAACCGCCTCATCGACAAGGGCCGCTCCTTGGTTATCGTTGCAAATCGTTCGCGAGAACGCGTTGACGCATTGGTGGGCCGAGGCGCCCATGAAGTCAGCACGGCTCGCGAGGTGGCAGAAGCGAGCGATATCGTCATGATCTGCATTGATACATCAGCTTCCGTTGAGCAGCGAATGCAAGGCGGCGATGGCATCTTGGCAGGGCTCTCAAACGGCAAGGTTGTCATAGATTTTGGAACATCATTACCCGGCTCAACCAGAGCACTGGGAGCACTTGTCGCCGAAAAAGGCGCAACATATCTCGATAGTCCAATTGGACGGACACCCAGCCATGCTCTTGAAGGCAAGTTAAACCTCATGTGTTCTGGCGAACGCAGCGGATTTGATAAGGTGTTGCCGGTGCTTGAGGATGTAGGAGAAAACGTATTTCACCTAGGTGCACTTGGAACCGGCCATACAATCAAGCTGATCAACAATTTCTATGCTCAAACAGTTGCCAATGCCATGGCTGAATCTTTCGCAATCGCCGACAAGGCGGGCGTAGATCGACAATCCTTGTATGACGTCATGTCGGCTAGGCCATTGGCTAGCGGAATGATGGATTTCATCAAGGCCTATGCCATTGAGGGAAATCCAGATAACCTGGCGTTTTCGATAAAAAATGCCCGCAAAGATGTAGGTTACTATGCACTCATGGCAGAACAATTGGGTGTTGAAAGCCTTATGGCAACAGGAGCCAAGCAAGCACTTGGGCTATCGATAGCCTCAGGCAGGGGCGAAGAGTTTGTCCCAAAACAGGTCGATTTCTTCACAGAACTTTATGGAAGCACCAAGGCCCCAGGGTAAGTCTGGGTGCGTAGGTTTCATTCTGATGGAGAGGGTAACCTCGCGGTGCTCGGCATTGGATTGATCCTCGCCGCCAATTTCCTTTTCTCATTCATAGACACAGGTTCCAAGTGGCTGGCCCTATTGGGTTTGCCAGCATTGCAACTAGCTTTTGTGCGCTACTTGGGACATTTAGCAATATCCGTTGGGCTCGCAGGAACGTCGGGATTGTCTGCCGACACACTCAGATGTCAGGACCCGTTTTTGGTGCTGCTTCGAGCTGTGTTTCTCACCGCTTCAACTGTTTTGAACTTTGTAGCACTGAGGCATCTGCCCCTATCCGTTACCTCCACGATCCTGTTTTCCGCCCCGCTCCTGATTTGTGCACTATCCTGGCCACTGTTGCGGGAACGGGTGGGCATGTTTCGATGGTCAGCCATTATTCTCGGGTTTTGCGGGGTAATAATTGTCATCCGCCCGCTCGGAGAGAGTTTTCACTGGGCCATGCTCCTCTCTCTGGGCGCAGCGTTTATGTTTGCCCTCTATTCGATCCTGACCCGGAAATTGGCAAACAGAGTATCGACCGATACTCAGCAGATGTATGCCGGTTTGGTTGGCACAATCATTTTGGCTCCATTTGCCCTCCTCCAATGGCAAAATCCCACCAACTCCTTTCAGTGGCTTGTATTATGTTCATTAGGCTTTTTCGGTTGGGCAGGGCATCAGCTTCTCACAAATGCCCTTCGCCACGCGCCAGCTAATCTGCTCATGCCATTTGGATATTCGTTTATTATCTATCTGACTATTTGGAGCTACGTCGTCTTCGACACCTTACCCGATTTCTGGACGGTAATTGGCGCACTCGTCATTGTCGTTGCTGGATTGATTATTTGGGCTCGCGAACTGCAGAGGGGATAGTGTCATATGCGGCCCATTTATTGGGCTCTCCCCAAACCGCACAATCGCGGAGGGAGCATCAATTCGTTCGGCTCCGCGCGCCCTTTTTTAGCATGCATGATTTGCTCACTTGTTCTGGCAATGTTGGCTTTTTCGACAATTTCGTCGCCTTACCCAGATTGCTGGTTCAATTCTTTCTTGGTGATATCGGTTTGACATTCGGTTCTGCAAAGAGACAAAAAACCCGCCATCTTTTTGAGATAGCGGGTTTTTGTATTTGGTTGCGGGAGCCTGATTGCGCTGAGACTTGTAATGCTTCGAGGCGATGGTCATTGTGCCATCGCCTCTGTTGATTGTGTCATGTTGAGACGTGCGAAACGTCTTTGTCCGGAGAATAGATGTCCAGAATGTTCCAATGACCCGTGGTTGGTGTCGGGTTGTTGATCATCGGGACGTCCAACACCGTCGGCTTGCCGCTGGCGATCGCAACTTGCAGCGCCGGCAGGAGGTCTTCAGCGCTCTTGATGCGAACACCGACCGCACCATATGCCTTGGCAATGTCAGCATAGCTCGGACCGTTCGTCGGCTCGGCCGCCGTACCCGGAAACGTCGTTCCATAGGTTAGGCCATAATGCGCCTTTTGAAGGCCGGCAATAGTCCCAAACGCGTTGTTGTTCATCACCAGCCAAACGATACCGAGGTTCAACTCGACAGCCGTTGCCAGCATGGACGGATTTTGACCAAACCCGCCATCACCGACAAGGCTGATGACGATCCGATCGGGCGCTGCCAACTTGGCACCAATGGCGCCCGGAGGGCCAAATCCCATGGTCGCAAAGCCGCCCGGTGTCAGGATCGAGCCCGGTGTCAGAATATCGAATTGCTGGCCGACACCGTTCTTGTTCCAGCCCACATCGGTCGTGATGATCGCGTTCTCCGGCAGCGCACTTCTGGCATCCGCAAGGATGCGCTCCGGCATCATCGGAAACGCGGAAGACGTTGCCATCTCCTGATTTCCTGCCTTGAAGCTTGCCCGGAAATCGGAAATCTTCTTTACTAGGTCCGGACGCTGGAAGCCGTTCGGATACAGTTCCTTCGCCACCCGTGTCAGAACCTTGAGTGCGGATTTCGCATCAGCGACCACGCCGATTTCGGTCGGGTAGTTACGCCCGATTTCTGACGGCTCGATATCGATATGGATCACCTTAGATCCGGGGATGTTGAACGTGTAGCCCGGATACCAGCTGGAACAGTCGGCTTCTTTGAAGCGAGTACCGATGGCGAAAATGTAGTCGGCATTGAGACAGCTCTGGTTGACCAGTTCGGTGCCCCAGAACCCCGTCATGCCGAGCACAAGCGGATGGGCATCCGACAGAGCCCCCTTTCCCATCAGGCTGTGTGCAATCGGCAGACCCATGTGATCAACGAACTCGCGCAACTCCTCGGATGCCTTGGCAAGAAGAATACCACCGCCAACATAGGCAACCGGGTCCTTGGCATTAGCCAGCGCTGTTACAATCTCGCGGGCGGTTTCATCGTCGAGAGACGGCTTCACCAGGGCGCGGGTGTTATCGAGGATGCGGTCAAAGCTCTCTGAGGAAATCACTTCCGAAAAGGTGTCCATCGGCACGTTGACAAGCACCGGTCCCGGCTGCCCGCTTTCGGCCAGATGGAATGCCTTTTCAAGGATTTCCGCCATCAGGTCGGCACGGTCGACGCGCCAGGCGCGCTTCACGAAGGGACGATAGATCTCCCACTGCGCCGCGTCGGCATGGAGGTTTACCTCCTGATGCGGATGCTTGCCGTAATAGTGGGTCGGAATGTCCCCGGCGATAACAACCATCGGGATGCAGTCCAATGCTGCATTGGCAACGCCGGTCGCGCAGTTGGTCAGCCCCGGAGACAGGTGTGACAGAACCACGGATGCCTTGCCCTTCACCCGGGCATAGGCATCGGCGGCGTGGCTGGCGATCTGTTCGTGGCGAACGGTGACGAAATCAATCGGGCTTTCAGAAAGGGCCGCCAGAACGGCGATGTTCGTGTGGCCGCAGAGGCCGAAGACATGCTCCACCCCCCGGCGTTCCAGAAAGCTGACGATATGCTCGGCAACAGTTCGTTCTGTCGATGTCTTGTCCAGCATCACGCAACCTCCCTGCCAAAGAACTCACCAAACAGCTCTTCTTCGGACGGGCGATCTTCCGGGATTGGTCGGCTCACCCATGTGTAGTTCATCATGTGCTTGATGGTGACATTTTCATTGGTGATGTTGCCGCCCCAGATGCCGCAGCCGAGCGATGAGGTCATCGGCATGCCGTTTGTCCAGGCACCAGCATTGGCTTTGGATTGCGGCTGGCGAACCATCATACGGCTAACAGGAGCGAGACGGGCCAGACGGTCGATGTTCTCGTCATTGTGGCTGTAGATGCCGCAGGAATGACCTTTGCCGCCTGTTTCATAAATCTGACGAACGGTTTCCAGAGCATCATCAAATGTCTCGAAGAGGTAAAGCGCCATCAAGGTGGTCAGCTTTTCCTTGGAGAATTTGTGCTCCGGGCCAATCTGGCCCTGATTTTCAACCATCAGGAACTTGCGGTCGTCCGGAATTGAGAACCCGGCAACTTCGGCTGTCTGTTGTGGGCGGCAGGCAATGGTCGGGAATGTCCGGTTGCCCTTCTCGTCCCACATGGCCTTTTCCAGAAGGGCCTTTTCTTCCGAGCTGCAGAGATATCCGCCTTCAGCTTCCAGTGCCTTGACCATCTGGTCATAGATGGACTTCTGGATGATGATGTTGCCGTCTGCAGAGCAGCCCGAGCCAAAATCGGAGGTTTTGGAAATACGGGTGTTCTGCGCTGCGATCTCAATGTCAGCTGTTTCATCGATGACGATGGAGGAGTTACCTGCGCCAACGCCATAAGCCGGGCGACCCGAACTGTAGGCGGCCTTCACCATAGGTTTGCCTCCGGTTGCCAGTGTCAGATCCGCCTGAGACATTAGATAGTTGGTCATCGGAATGGAGGGCTTGCGGATCGACTGGAACAGATCTTCCGGAGCGCCGACAGCCCGGCAAGCAGCCCGCATTGCTTCCACCATCTCGTAAGTGGTCAGCGCCGTGCGCGGATGCGGCGAGAAAATCACGGCGTTACGTGCATTGGCGGAGGAGACACCGGTCACCGGAGGGGTCATGGCCGGGTTGGTCATCGGGATCAGGGACGCGATGACACCGGCAGGTTTTGCGTATTTGACTAGACCCTTGGCGTCATCCACTTCGACAATGCCGGTCGATGGGGTGCGAAGTACATCGCGCAGCACCATGTGGATCTTGAAACGCTTTGCCGGGCGCCCGTCCCGGTCGCCAATGCCGCTTTCATCCACACCCTGCTGGGCCAGCCGGGTAAAGGTCTTCTCGTTCCCCGCATACCAAGCAATTGCTTGGCTGAGCCGATCGAGGTTCTCCTGGCTCCAGTCCTCAATCTCGGCCATGGCCGCTCTTGCGCGTACCAGCATATCGTCGACGAGTTGACGTTCGTCGTCAGTCAGTTCTTTCCCCATGGGGTCCCTCTTTCATTTGAAAATCAGGCGGCAACCTGTTCAAGGGTGCGGCGTTTGGATCGGGCCTGCCCGAAGGTTTTCTTTGCGTGGGTCAGGCAACGTCTGGCGTGTTCCTCGTAGCCGAGTTCGGCCACGCGACTCTGGTTCGGAAGTTCGATGGAGTAGTCGACCGGCGGAATGCGTTCGATGATGCCGGCAAAGTCGATCCAGCCCTCACCGGGGTAAAGGCGCGCATCGCGGGCCAGCTGGATCATGCCTTCGCGCGTGTCGGCGATACCGGGCAGACAGTCTGAAATATGAAGGAAATGCAGAAGGTTCGGCGGTACGTGCAGCAACTCGCCGAGATCCACACGGCTGAGGTGGAGATAAAGCGTATCCACCAAAATGCCGGAGTTTGGCCGATCCGCCGCCCGGACGATATCCAGCGCCTCATCCAGCGTTCTGAGGCGTGAAAAGCTCGGAAACTCGAGATCAACAGATAGACCGTAAGGCGCGGCGATGTCGCAAGTTTCTGCGTAGACATCGACGATAAAGTTCCTGTCGTCCCGCGCTTTTGTCCATGCACTCATAATCATGCGGCTGGCCCCAAGCTCGCCGCCGAGCTCCAAAGCACGCTCGAAATTTCGCGGATCGCAGTCTTCGGTAACGCGGGCAAGCTCGATGTCGAGGACCTTCAGGCCGGTTGACGCAAGCGCCGTTTTGGTTGCCTGCACCTGCGACGGATCAATCGGCGATTCCGGGAACTCTCCCGGAACATTCATCTTGATGAAACGCGGACTAACCGCATCGTAGCCGGCTCGTGCGGCAATATAGACGAGCTCAGGCGCTGTTGCGCCAATCAAGGTCAAATGCGCCAACGAATACAAAGGTTCGGACTGATTATCGTTCAGTCTGCCAGGCATGGCAGAAGCTCCCGCTCGGGCTCATAGAGCCTTTTTCAGATTATTTTTTATAAAATATCAGATATTTTCTATTTCATCAACTTTTCTATTTACGGATACCCCAGACATCCGAATAAAAGCTGGTGGGTCTTGCCAACAAAAAAGGGCCTTCCACTTGGAAGGCCCTATTCACTTGCAAACTATCAGGAAAATCAGAGCTGTACCCACTCCCCGCTCATGTTGGAACGAACAGTTGCATCGATGAAGCGAACACCATTAGCGCCGTCCGCAACGCGAGGCATTCCAAGGTACCCCTTCGGCAACGTCACACCATCTTTTCGTGCTGCGATTGCGATTGCGAACTCTGTGTAGAGGTTGGCCCAAGCCTCAATAATGCCTTCCGGAAACCCGCGCGCAGTCCGTGTTAACCTCTCTACCGAAGGTGACACACCGTGTCCCTGACCCCGACTGAGGACACGATCCGGCTCTCCAAATCTGTTGAATTTCAACTGTTCCGACTTCTCAAGGTCCCATTCCAGACCACCTTCCGACCCAAAAATGCGCAGCCGCAAACCACCACGATTTCCGGGAGCCAACCGAGTTGCCATTAAGGTCCCTGGAACATCCCCCACAAACCGGGTCATCATGAACGCAGTGTCTTCGAGCGGCTTGGGCGAGCCGCAGACATGAAATTCAGCTCGCAGGTCCGTCATTTCAAGACCAGACACCATGCTGGCAAGGTGAGCCGCATGGGTTCCAATGTCGCCCACACAGCTTGTAGGCCCTGAAACTTTTGGATCGAGCCGCCATTTCACGTGTGGAGCATCAGCAACACCTTCTGGTGTCATCCAATCCTGCATGAATTCGACATGGATCTGATTGATTTTGCCAACCCCTCCGTTCGCGACAATTTCCTGCGCTTGACGGATCATCGGAAAGCAGGACATGACATAGCCGACCGCGAAAATCTGCCCTGTTCTTTGGGTCAATTCGACAAGGCCGTCAGCTTCTGCAACATCATTCGTTAGCGGTTTGTCACAAAGGACGTCGATACCTGCCTCAAGGAAAGCCTTGGCCCCTGCGAAATGCAGATGATTGGGTGTGGTGATCATCACTGCATCAACACCGTCCGGCCGGTCAGCTTCGACCTTCGCCATCTCCTCAAACGACGCATAGCTGCGCTCCTCATCAACAAACCAGTCAGCCGCAGCCGCCCTTGCTTTTTCTGGTTTGGATGAAAACGCACCTGCCACCACTTCCCAATGATCGGTCATTCGGGCAGCTGTTGCCTGCATCCCGGAAATTCGGCCTCCTCCAACGACCCCAAGCCGCAAACGACGTGTCAACTTAGGAAAGGGGCCGTTCGGATCAATCGCAGAAGCAAATAGTTTTTGTGTCATGACAAGGCCTCACGCTGGTGGGGTTGCGCCCTCAGGCAGCATTTCTACGGCCATGAAGATGGATGGGGTGATTGTTTCAAACTGGTGCCACGGGTAGTTGCCGTGTTCGTCGTACATGGGACGATGTGTGGTCCCCGGAGCCATTGGCTCTTCCAGATAGAGTGTAGAAACATCCTTCTCGCGGCATTGCTGCATGACTCCAAATCCAACGATTTGCGTGTGCACTTCCCGAAAACCAGGGACGGGGCAAAAAGCATGATCCTGGTGAAGACCGACTTTCAAGGGAACGGAACCCGAGTGATACATGGTAAGGCCCAAATTTCCGATCCACACTTTCGGAGACATGTAATGGCTTACACCGCGTAGACGCTCTTCCTGACGGACTTCAAAAGCGGACGGCCAGATCTCTTTCACCTTCGTAAAGAGCTCGTCGTCATCGGCGTGATCTGCAAACCGCTCGATCACGACGGCATGGGTCACATCTTCCAACTCGACATCTGCGACAACAACCGACTGAAGATGGGCAAGTTTTTGCTCCCGTATGCGAATCGGGTCGTCAGACAGGTTCAGGACGATAGTTTTGCCGCTAACCAAGTGGTGGGTTTCATCAGTGATGAGCCGGACGGTAAAAAACGGCTCTGCAAATTCCAGAGTTTGGATGGACATGGATCAGGCTTCGCTGGTTGGAAAATTTTCCGAAAGAGGTTCAGGACGCGCGCACCGGCTTGCAATATCGACGAAGCGCCCGGCCTCGGGTGATTTCAACATGGCGTCCATGACTTCATAGACATGATAAGCCATCTCACCGGAGGCTCTTGGAGCACGCTTCGCTCTGGCAGCATGGGCAAGGTCCAAAAGGCCAAGACCACGCGCATCATAATTGTAACCGTGCGTGTTCTCGGCGACTTGCCAGTGGTCGCGGCCAGTTGGGCGTGGCTGGTGCGTCCACCGTGCGGTTTCGCGTGTCCGAACCCAAATGTCGCCTTGAAAGATATTCGCGCCATGTACTGGGTCCGGGTCCGGAACGCAGATTGTTCCGTTTTCACCATAGATTTCGAAGCGAGGTGTTTCACTGTCCCAGACATCGAAACTCATCATCATCTGGCCGATCACACCACTTTCGAACTCAATCAGGCTCAAACAGTGGGTGTCGACTTCTACCGGCATGATGAAACCTTCACGCGGACCGTTTTCGATCATCCGCTGATCAAAGGTTCGCCGCGACAGGCCTGCCACTCGGGAAATTGAGCCCAGAAAAAACACCATCGCAGTCAAGTAATAGGGACCCAGATCAAGAAGTGGGCCGCCACCCAACTGGTAATAGAAGTCTGGATTGGGATTATGGCGTTCCGTTCCTCGGGTCGGAACAAAGGCCGACACACCGGTTGGCGCGCCAATCACACCCTGATCGATCAGCTTTCTGACGGTCTGCCACCGACCGCCAAGAAACGTATCAGGCGCGTTGCCGACAAGGAGCCCCTTTTTCGCGGCCAGATCGAGGATTTCACGCCCCTCTGCCAAGTCTGTGACGAATGGCTTTTCGGAGTAAACGTGCATACCGGCGTTCAACGCGTTCCGGCTGACCTCGGCATGTGCGGCGGGTATTGTCAGGTTCAAGACGCAGTCTATTTCCGGATCGGTATAAATTTCGTCAGGTGTACAGGCTTTGGGAATGCCCCATTGCGCTGCCTGGGCTCGACTTTCTTCCAAGTTCAAACTTGCACAGGCAACAACATCAAGATCTTCAAACTGTTTGCAGTTTTTAAGATAGATGTCGCTGATCCGCCCGCATCCAACCAAGCCAATGCGAAACACTTCCATCCAACGATACTCCAAGTTCTCCCTACGTCAGATCAGGAGATATTACACAGGTTCATATTTCGGCAAATAGGCGGGCGGCATCGGGCCCTTGTTGCGGCCGCCCTGCTCGATCTGTTCCCAACCGTGAGCCAGGATTCCAATAGATCGAGACAGACAGAAAAGACCCCGTGACAGTGGAGCTGGAAAACCAAGTTCGCAGAAGATAACAGCTGTTGCGCCGTCAATATTCATCGCGATGGGTACTTTGCGCTCACTGCCGATAGCCGCCTGAACCGCTTCGCCAATTCCCGCAAAACGGCCAGAAACTGTTCCATTTCTCGCAGCTTCACGAACAATTTCCATCAGACGCGGCGCGCGTGGATCGACCGGCCTATGGAAGCGGTGCCCGAAACCGGAAACGATTTTGCCATAAACGTCTCGCCAAGCCGCCAGTCCTTCCCGCACAGCTTCATCCAATGGCGCGCCATCATCTATCAGGCGCGCGATATCATAGTAGAGTTCAGCGCATTGTTCTCCGGCCCCACCGTGAATATCGCCGAGCATGTTTACGCCGGTCGCCATAACATTGTTGAGGCCAACACCGCACGTGGCTGACATGCGAGCAGCTGCAATTGATGGGGCTTGCGGGCCATGATCAACCCCGGCGACCAACGCACACTCCAACAATGCTGCCTGTTCCTGGCTGGGCTCTCCCCCAACGACCATCAACCAGATCATTTGTCCGAGGCTGACATTTCCAATCAGCTCTTCGATCGGCGTTCCGCGAAAGGCGATCTTGCCGGGCGACATGTTGATAATCGACGTTCGCCACCATTGGCGAACAGCCTGTGCATCCTTCGTTTCACTCATTGCATTGAGCCTTGTTGTTTTTGATAGCGCATTTGAGAGGCAAGGCGGATCGGTGCATTGCGGGCTCCATAGCCTTGGTATCCACGTCGCCGCTCAACAATTTCAAAGAAGAAGCCGTCGAATATCGGCGCGCTATAGATTTGCAAATATTCCGATTGACCATCGCGGTCATAGAGGATGTGACCAGCCTGAAGCTTGTTGATCAGCTCATCTTCAAGACCGAACCACGCTTTAAGGTCAGCGTAGTAGTTGTCGGGCATCGACAACCTCTCAAACCCAGCCTTTTCAAGGTGCTCGGATGTTTCAAAAATGTCGTCACTCGAAAAAGCGATGTGTTGAACGCCCGCCCCGAACCTGTCCGCAAGGAAGGCCCCTGCAAAGGTTCTGCGTTGTCCCGCCCCATTCAGGTTAAGCCGAACTTCCCCTTCCGGAGTTGAGATCGCTTGGCTGAGAACAATTCCGAGGGGATCGGCTACATCGACAATCGGGCTTTTGTCCATTTCAAAAGTGGACGTGTAGTAGGTCAGCCAGCTCTGCATTTCCTGGTAGCGCATGGTCTGCGCAACATGGTCGATGCGCCTCAACCCAGCAGGTTGGATTGCCTCAGCATTTGGAACAGCATCAAATTCGATATCCCAAACACGATGCAGATCTGACCTTTCATCTATGAAGTGGACAACATTTCCGCCCACCCCCTTGATGGCTGGGATGTCAAGCTCGCCGGTTCCAACGGGCTGCGAAAACACCGGTGCCCCGAGAGCCTTTGCTCGGGCAACCGTCTTTGCAGCATCTGCCACCCGCAGCCCCATGTCGCAGACAGAAGGCCCATGTTCCCGGAAGGTCTCAGCCGAAAACCCTTCGGTTTCCATATTGACCACAATGTTGACAGCGCCTTGACGCCACAGCTCAACATTCTTCGAAATATGGCGCCTTTCCATGCGAAAGCACATGGAACCAAGCATTGTCTTGAGTTCTGCACCCGTGATTGCGTCTGCTGCGAATTCAATGAATTCGATACCCGTGGCATGTACCCGTTTCGGAAGATCTCCAATTGGCGCATCCAGAGTTGGTTCGGTTCTGGAAACGTCGTCCAGCAGATTGACCAGAGACCGATAGGCATCCCGGGCGAAGCTTTCAGTGCCTGCCAGCGTTGTTGTACTGACACGGGCGATAGACCAAGGACCTTCATAACCCGACTTAGCAAGTACACGTACAAAACCCGCAAGTTTCAGGCCGCCCTGCCCAGGCAGCATTCCGAACTCCCGCTTCAGCTTGCGAATATCAAAGTCAAATGCTGGTGCATCGGACAGTTGAACGTGGAAGAGCTTCTTTCCCTGCACATCCCGCAATCGGGACGGCATGGATCCGTCGGCCAGTGAAAAGAAACTGTTTAGTGCCAGCCCAAAATTGTCTTCGTTGACTGCGTTGACAACCTCGAGCGCCTGCTGATCTGTTTGGATCAGTTTCGCCCATGGCAAGGCAATCAAAGCCACCTTCAAGCCATGCGATTGAGCGTGCTGAGCAAGCTGTTTCAGATCCTCGACATGAGAAGCAAGGTCGTCCTGCGCGTCCGGGTGTCCGGTCGACCCGACCAATAACATCTTGCCGCCAAGAGCCGTCATGAGATCGAGCTTGTGACTAAGACGCTCAAAAGCCTGGTCTCGAAGGGCTCCTGGAAGCCCTTCGAAATCGTGAAACGGCTGGAAGACATCGATGCTCAGACCAAGTTTATCGGCCATTACTCTGATGTTTTCTGGTGCCCCACCATAGCCCGTTAGATCGGGTTCATAGAGTTCGACCCCGGAAAAACCGGCCGCGGCAATAGCAGACAGTTTCTCCGGTAAATCTCCCGGAACCGAAGTCGTGGCTACGGTCAGTCTCATCAGCCCTGATATCCAAACAAGCGTGGAAGCCAGAGCACAAGGTCAGGCGCCATAATCAGCAACAATAGCGCTGCAATCAGTACAACAAGGAAAGACCAGATCTCTGAGATAATCTCTTTGAGCGGAATACCCGTGACCGCGTTGATTACAAACAACAAGATGCCATAGGGCGGAGTGATCAAACCGATCATGGAGTTCACAACGACCAAGACGCCAAAGTGAACCAGATCAATTCCAAGCGCCTTACAGGTTGGGATGAACAACGGCACGATCACCAGGATGATAGTCGTCGCATCCAGAACGCACCCGAGCAGCAGAACCAAAAGGTTGACCGCCAGCAGGAAGACGATTGGATGAACGTCCAAGCCACTCAAATATTCCGACATCAAGCCCGGAATATTTTCCGAGATGACAACAAAGTTCAGGATCAAGGCACCGCCAATCACCACACCGACGGCAGCCGACGAGCGCGCACTTTCAACCAGGATGCTGTAAAGCGACTTGATCGAGAGAGCCCGGTAGAACACTGCCGCGAGCAACAAGGCATAGAATGCAGCGACAGCCGCAGCCTCTGTAGGCGTCGTCACACCACCATAGATGCCATAAAGCAGAATGACCGGCATCAACAATGCCGGGAAGGCATTGGATGTGATTTTGGGCATCTCCTTAAGCGGCACCGGCGCTTCCATGGCAAAGCCACGCTTGGTCGAAATGTAGGTGTTCATCGCCATGATCACCGCTCCCATCACCAGTCCGGGCAGGATACCGGCCAGGAACAATGCGCCAATCGAGCTGTTCGACACCAGAGCGTAAAGCACCATTGGAATGGAAGGTGGAATGATCGGACCAATCGTTGCCGTCGCAGCAGTGATGGCGGCTGCATAACCACGGCTGTAGCGGTCTTCCTTTGTCATCATGCCGATTATGATCTTGCCTAGACCAGCAGCATCGGCGACAGCCGATCCCGACATGCCCGAGAAGATCAAGGAAGCGACCACATTCACATGACCAAGGCCACCACGAAACCGACCGACCAAAGCGACACAGAAGTTTAGGAGACGGTCGGAAATGGTGCCAGCATTCATGATGTTGGCAGCGACGATGAAGAGAGGCACGGCCAAGAGAACAAAGCTCTTATAGAGGCCCTGCAAGATCTTTTCTCCAGCCAGCGCAACATCAAGACCCGCCATGCCAAGATAGACGAGGGATGCCAGAATGATTGAATACCCGATCGGTGTCCCGATACCGGCAAGTCCGAACAGGGTGATCAGGCAAAGAGCGAGTTCAATACTCATACCACGTCCTCCCCGTGTCTGAGATGCGGTGGTTCGGATTCATGACCCGGAATTGCGTGGTCATCGTCCGGCGGACCTTTGCGCAGAACATCAACAAATCGCCATGAATAGCGCACGATCACCGCCAGCATGAAAATCGCGTAGATTGAGAAGATGGTCCTCATTGGGATCTTCTTGCCGGTAAAGGGGTCTACCACCGTCGTGGTCTTCCGGATCTTCATCCAGTCGATGTAGTCCCATGTCGGCAGAAACGACCATGCCATTCCGATGACAATGGCTGCAGCAGAAACGAAAGCCAAAACCTTTCGGATCTTAGTCGGCGCAGCCAGATAAAAGATGTCAAAGGTAACGTGATCCTTCTCCTTGACCACGAAGGCACAACCGAAAAAGACAATCCAGACCCAAAGGATGAGACAAAGTTCGAGCGTCCAGCCAAAGGGCGTTAGAAGAACGTAGCGCGAGAAGATCTGAACCAAAAAGGTCAGGAACATCGCCGCCAACATAGCGGCGGCGATGAATTCTGCACCACGGGTAAATAATCTAAGAACGGATTTCATCGCATTCCTCCCGTAGCGATGGTCAGCTCTTATTTGCTACCCAGAGCGTTGATTTGCTCCAGAACGCCTTCAGGCCAGCTGGCAGCAAATTCACTTTCCAGATACATGCCTTGAACTTGATCACGGAATGCAGCGAGATCTGGCTCGTAGACAGCCATGCCTTGCTCTTCCAAGAACGCTACAAGGCTCGCTTCTTTTTCCAGCTGCTTCTGACGGCCAGATTCTGCCGCTGCATCAGCTGCTTCCTGAAGCTTTGCCTGCTGTTCAGCGGACAGCTCGTCCCAAACGGATTTTGAAATCGCGATATAGTTCAGATCTACGAGGTGAGAGGTCAGGACGATCTGGCCTGTCACTTCGTAAAACTTAGCATCAACAACGGTCGGCAGTGGGTTGTCCTGACCATCAACCGCACCGGTCGACAAAGCTGTATAGACTTCGGCAAATGCCATCGGAGTCGGGGCTGCACCGAGCGCCTTGCCGAGGAACTGCCATGCATCGGTACCTGGCATGCGCAGGTTCACACCGGCCAGATCAGCCGGGGTCTTGACGGTCAGCTCGTCCTTCGACTGGCGAAGGTTCACCTGACGCCGACCAAGATACATAACAGACAGCAGCTTGACACCGAGCTCGTCTTCAGCCTTCGCCTTGAACGCATCCATCAACGGATCGTTGAAGACGGCGACCTGATGGGCTGCATCTTGGTGAACATAACCAGCAGTGAAGATGGAAAACTCCGGGAAGAACTGTGCCAGTTCCTGCGCTGAAGTGATCGACATTTCCAGATTACCGCGAGAGATCGCGTCCAGTTCGGTGCCCTGCGCGAAGATGGTGCCGTTGTAGCTTGGCTCATAGGTGGCGAAATCAGCAACCATCGGAGCGAAGACTTCTGCCATTGCGACAGAGCGCTGGTCTGTTTCAGAGCCCGAAGTTGCCAGACGCAGTTTAACCTTATCGGCAGCAAAAGACGGCACCGCCGCACCAGTGGCAAGACCCAAAGCTGTCAACGTTGCGACGACAGTGCGGCGCGAGATTTTCAAGGGCATTTCAGTTCCTCCCAAAAAGCGTTCCGTAGGGAACAGATACTCTTACGCTTAATTGATTTTTTAATAATTGCAATATTTTTTTAAAAATATATGATATTTTGGATATACTCGATTATGCAATCGACGCGATTACTTGCTGCGCTTCATTTGGTGAACAAACTTGAAAACTCTCGATTTCAACCGGAAGGAGGCTATTTGAAGCTTCTTCAATTGCTTCAATAACTTGCAGTGACCGTAGCCCTTCCTCGCCAGACACCAGGCACTTCGTCTGCCCCTTGATGACTTCACAAAAATGCAACACCTGAGAAACCAGAGGATCTCGAGCATCGGCAAGGAGAGACGTAGCGGAAATCGGACTCCACCAATCCGGACCTTGATCGTGATGCCAGACCCTTAAATCCGGTATGGAGAGCGAACCCTTGGAGCCGCCGATCAGATAACAACTTTGATCGGTGGCTGGATAAATGGGATTCTCTCGCGCAGTCAGTTCCCAGCTCCAAGGCGAAGCTATGGAATCCGACACGGTCAACGTGGCGACGGCACCGGAAGCGAACTCAAGGATAGCTGCTGATAGATCTTCGTTTTCAAATTCACGGACTGAAGGTGTCGATACAGCCCTCACCCGAATAACATCGCCGCAGAAGTGCCGAAGCAGATCAACATCATGAACCAGATTGACTGAAACCGGCCCCGCCCCTTTGCGCTTACGCCAGGGAGCAGCGTCAAAATAGCTATCGGGTTTATAGAACCAGCAGGTCACTTGAACGGCACGAATATCGCCGATTTCCCCGGCGTCGAGCGCTGCTTTGGCAGAGCGAATGAGCGGATTATGCCGCCGATGGTGACCAATGAGCATTGGCACCCCTGCTCGATCGGCTGCATCAACCAGATGTCGAGCCTCCGCTGAGGTGACTGCAATTGGTTTTTCAACGAGCAGCGGACACTGGTTAGCCACGCATTCAAGCCCCTGCTCAACATGGAGGGGTGTCGGAGTTGCCAAGATCACGCCGTCAGGAGTGTCTGCCTCGAACATTTGGGACAGGCTTTCAAAACAAGCCACACCCAATTCTTGGGCCTTCGCGCGAACGGATTCGTTTGGCTCCACGATCGCTGCCAACTCAGTTTCAGGAGTTCTCGAAAGCGATTCAACATGGCGCTTGCCTACCAGTCCGTATCCGGCAACAGCGAGGCGGGTCTTTTCTGACATTTCAACATTCCAAGTTTGCGCGTCTTTGCAGCAGTCTCTGATGCGTAAACTAAATAAATGATGTTTTCAATATTATCTGATGTTTTTTAATTCAACAGTTTCTCTCTGAATCTTGCGCAGCAATGACAGAGCATTTAGAAACAGGTCAGAAGACAGAATTTCAGATGATCGGCGCATGACAAAATCACCAAACACGGTCGGGTCCACGACCTATCAACGCATCAAGCGGGACATCATTTTTGGTGAATTGGCGCCCGGCTCTAAACTAAAACTGGATCGTTTGCGCGAACGGTATGAAGCCAGCATGTCAACCTTGCGTGAGACCCTTAGCCGATTATCCAGCGAAGGTTTCGTAGCCGCCGAAGAACAGCGTGGTTTTTTTGTAACAGCAGTTTCGAAGGAAGACCTGATCGAAGTTGCAAACTTGCGCATCTTGTTGGAGTGCCACGCGCTTTCACTTTCAATTCCAAATGGCGATACCGAATGGGAAGGCAATTTGGTCGCGGCCCACCACAAACTTCACCTGATGGAAAAGCGCATGTTGGCCGGCGACACCTCCAGTCGCGAAGAGTGGAAACGCTTTGACTGGGAGTTTCATCTCGCGACTATCCAGGCCTGCGGTTCAGCCAACCTGCTAGCTCTTCATGCCATTCTCTACGACAAGTACCTTAGATACCAGATGTTGGTTCTGACAGAACGCGGCGAAGAAGCAGTCAATGAACACCGTGCCATATTTGAAGCCGCACTTGAACGGGACGCAAAAAAAGCAACCAAAGTCCTCAAGCACCATATCGACAACGGACTACAACACACGCTCGCACAAATGGACTGAATGTTCGGTCCCGGGATGAAATTGACTGGATGAACACCACTTTTGCGCAATTAACTCGGACGAAATGAGGCCCCGAAGCAATTTCATTTGCTTTGTAAAATTGTAGGCATTGAGAAACGTCGCAACGTGGTCTCGGAACCCGTCGTAGGTTTGTAATGATACCGCCGTACGGTAGCGTTTTTGTTCGTGCGGTTCATACGTTCGACCTTGACCGTTGGTCCTTCGATGGTTTTGGTTTGCCAGGCGGTGTTCGATGTTGCTCTGGGCGAATGCCAACGCGAAGACGTGGTACCGGAAAGGGCTATTCGGCTACGACAGTTCACAGGACTCGGTCGTGGTCCTCATACTGCTCTTCGGGCCCGCCAAGCGCGTCATATTGGCGGTCAACACCGTATGGGCTTTGTACCGAATCGAGTTAATTAGACGGCAGCAAAATACCGCTGCGGTGAACCCCGAGTCGCGTTGATGCAACTCGTCGAACGCGTATATGCTCGTCCCACATATGGGAACAAGAATGCAGAAATTCCCTAGTGTGTCCAGACCTCAGCATTTTCGATGTCAAAGTACCAGATCGGTTAGGCATTGAACTACTTCTTTGGCTTCGTTCCTTCGACATCTGGCATTCGACTGATTGCCGTAACTCTGCAAGAGGCGAAGCAACGACGTGCGCGTTAGGTGCGGGGTACTCGCTTACATTGCGTAAGTTCTGCTATCTAGTCGCAACAGAAGTATGCAGCGATAAGCATTCGCTAAGGCACCTTCTTCTTTGTGGAGTATAGTTGAACGTGGATCGTTCAGTCACATTGGTGTAACGGTCACACTGTCTCTTTAATTCAAATTCGCAATTGTCTTTGGGTTGAACCCGCTGTTCCACCTCAACTCGGAAATAGAAGATTACGATCAAAGAATTGTTGCTAGAACAGCGTGCATAGGCGCCACAAATCCGTGAAGTTAGGATCTTATAGCGCCACCCTTCTATAGTGCCACATTGATGCGCCTTTCCACTCCCGTGCTCAACCTTTCATTGTTGCTATTTTGATGCTTTTCATGCAAAAAACCCGCCATCATTTTTGATGGCGGGTTTTTATATTTGGTTGCGGGAGCAGGATTTGAACCTGCGACCTTCAGGTTATGAGCCTGACGAGCTACCGGGCTGCTCCATCCCGCGTTATTTCTGTCCGCCTTTCGGCCTTTATGGTCGAATGGGGAGTTTTTGTTGAAGAGTTGTTAGCGCCCAAGTAGCCGATAGGCGATAGCGCATTTTATTATCTGTCATTTGCGGGCCTGGCGGCGACCTACTCTCCCGCGTCTTGAGACGAAGTACCATTGGCGCTGGGGCGTTTCACGGCCGAGTTCGGGATGGGATCGGGTGGGGGCGCCCCGCTTGGGCCACCAGGCCGGCGAAGGACAGATAGTTCTCACGGCTTGTCGCGGCTTTGCCGCTTGCCTGCGAATGCGCGCCCGACGGGCGGCGTCCGTTGGACGCTTCAAACTGTTGATTTGAAGTGGATCCGTGAGAATATGTCGTGAACTGGTCTTATATTGTCGATGAGTTTTTTCAAAGCGCCTGGGGCGCTTTGGTCTCGCACTCAAGTAGGCCTATGGCCGGCAGTGCAAGTATAGATGAACATAGAGTAATGAGAGTAATCAAGCCGAACGAGCTATTAGTAAAGCTAAGCTTCATGCATTGCTGCACTTCCACACGCTTCCTATCGACGTGGTGGTCTTCCACGGCTCTTCAGGGAGAACTGGTTTTGAGGTGGGTTTCCCGCTTAGATGCTTTCAGCGGTTATCCCTTCCGTACATAGCTACCCTGCAATGCGGCTGGCGCCACAACAGGTCCACCAGAGGTACGTCCATCCCGGTCCTCTCGTACTAGGGACAGATCCTCTCAATTCTCCTACACCCACGGCAGATAGGGACCGAACTGTCTCGCGACGTTCTGAACCCAACTCACGTACCACTTTAATTGGCGAACAGCCAAACCCTTGGGACCTGCTCCAGCCCCAGGATGTGATGAGTCGACATCGAGGTGCCAAACAATGCCGTCGATATGGACTCTTGGGCATCATCAGCCTGTTATCCCCGGCGTACCTTTTATCCGTTGAGCGATGGCCCTTCCACGAGGGACCACCGGATCACTATGGCCGACTTTCGTCTCTGCTCGACTTGTCAGTCTCGCAGTCAGGCAGGCTTATGCCATTGCACTCGACGAGCGATTTCCGACCGCTCTGAGCCCACCTTCGCGCGCCTCCGTTACCATTTGGGAGGCGACCGCCCCAGTCAAACTACCCGCCACACACGGTCCCGGATATTGTTGTACCGCGGTTAGATATCCATAAGGACAAGGGTGGTATTTCAAGGGTGACTCCACCTCAGCTGGCGCCAAGGCTTCAACGTCTACCACCTATCCTACACATGTCATTACGAATACCAGTGTGAAGCTGTAGTAAAGGTGCACGGGGTCTTTCCGTCTGACCGCAGGAACCCCGCATCTTCACGGGGAATTCAATTTCACTGAGTCTGTGCTGGAGACAGCGGGGAAGTCGTTACGCCATTCGTGCAGGTCGGAACTTACCCGACAAGGAATTTCGCTACCTTAGGACCGTTATAGTTACGGCCGCCGTTTACTGGGGCTTCAATTCGGTGCTTGCACACCTCCTCTTAACCTTCCAGCACCGGGCAGGCGTCAGACCCTATACGTCGTCTTGCGACTTCGCAGAGCCCTGTGTTTTTGATAAACAGTCGCCACCCCCTGGTCTGTGCCACCCCCTCGTGGTTGCCCA
>NZ_GL476314.1:0-29582 GCF_000148725.1 Roseibium sp. TrichSKD4
ATGCTGCAGAACCAATGAGAGGATGTCGACCATTTCCCTGTCACCCCCCTCCTTGCGTAACATGCGTTCCTGCAGCCGTTGGAAGGCTTCCGGCATCTCGGTGAAGGGCGCGCCATTGCGAAGGGCGCCAGGTTTGCGCTGAATGACAGCAAGATAGTGCCGCCAGTCATAAACAACCTTGCCTGATTTGCGGCAGGACCGATCAATGAGCCGTGCATGTTCACAAACTGTTTGCCCTTCGGCCACAACGACCAGTCGGTCAGGGTAGACATGCAGGCTGACACGGCGGTTCGCAAAGCTGGCGGGCACGCTATACCTGTTGCGTTCGAATGTGATCAGGCATGTGGGAGACACTCGCTTGCTATGTTCGATAAATCCATCGAAGGCCGGCGGCAGAGCCATCAGCATTGGCTTCTCAGCTTTCCACACATCGGCGAGAGACCCCGGCAAGGCTTTGTGCGGCGTCTCCGCCCAAAGGGCGATGCACCGATCTTCAAGCCATTGGTTCAGTTCAGCCAGATCTGCAAGGACGGGCATGACCTGCCAAAGCCGATTGCGCGCGTCCTGGACGTTCTTCTCGACCTGGCCTTTCTCCCAACCTGAAGCCGGATTGCAGAACTCAGGCTCAAAGACGTAGTGGCTAGCCATCGCCTTGAAACGGACGTTGATGTCCCGCTGCTTGCCTTTGCCGACGCGATCAACCGCTGTCTTCATATTGTCATAGATCCCTCGGCCAGGAACGCCGCCAAACACGCGGAACGCGTGCCAATGGGCGTCAAACAGCATCTCGTGCGTTTGCAGCAGGTAAGCCCGGACCAAAAACGCCCGACTGTGTGACAACTTGATATGCGCGACCTGAAGCTTCAGTCGCTCGCCGCCAATATTGGCCCAGTCTTCACTCCAATCAAACTGGAAAGCTTCGCCGGGCTGGAAGATCAGAGGCACAAATGTGCCGCGCCCTGTCGTCTGTTCCGCCCGCTGCCGGTCCGCACGCCACGCACGGACAAAGGCCGCCACACGTTCATAGGAGCCATCATACCCTAACTGCACCAGATCCACGTGCATCTGTTTGACGGTTCGACGCTCTTTGCGCGACTTGCGCGTCTGGGCCACAAACCAAGAAGACAAACGGTCCGCATACGGATCAAGTTTGGTTGGTCGCGGCGGGGTTTTGAACTTCGGCTCAACAATGCCCTCGCGCAGATACTTCTTCACCGTGTTGCGAGATAAACCCGTGCGACGGGAAATCTCTCTGATTGGCATTTTGTCACGCAATGCCCAGCGTCGAATGACACTCAAAAATCCCATGTCGATCACTCCATATCCCCCGAGCCAAAAACGTCGGGGTAGTGTGTTCACATGGGTCAGTTCTCAGTGACAATTTATGGGGCCACCGGGTCAGTTCTCAGTGAAAATCAACAAGCAGCGAGCGTGATGAACCGGAAAAGGCCCATACAGCACAAAGCAGCGCCGGGCCGAAAGGTGACCGCCTGCCGTTACCCTCAAAGTTTGAGCGGGTGCCAAGCCCGGCACAGGTTCAATCTGCCAATCAGGCAGCCTTGATCGCCGCACTTGAACGGGCTGCCGCCAATCACAACCAGGCGGGCGGCGAACCAAAGGTCGTTGAGGTGCCGCAGTCGGTCGATCAGTCCAAGCACATGAGCCAAACCAATCACTACCACACCCACGTTCACGGGGTGCCAGTTGCAGCCGGGCAAGCGGCGACAGGTTCAATCAAGGCGGCAAACAACTCCCTCATGCGGGATATCGATTAGGAGCAAACATGCCGGAATTTAACATCATCGAAGCACGCCGAAACCTTGCTGTCGTCCGGCATGACATTGGTATCGAAAGCCACTGGAAGCACGTAAAGCGCGGGACCGAATATTGGGTTCAGGCGGTAGCGTTACGTGAAGAAGATCGGGAACCAGTTGTTATCTATCGGGACTGTCATACGGGCACTTGCTGGGTTCGGCCAACAAATGAGTTTCTGGATGGCCGTTTTGAACGTCTTTCGGAATTTGCGCTAAAACTATAGGGAACTAGGCGATGGACATTCTTATGCGCCTTGGCCCGCATCACTTCACGGTCTCCGGCCTCAACTACCAAAAGCTGGTCACCGAATATGAGGCGCGCTGGAAGGAAAACTTCACGGCCGGAGGCGGTCAGGTCGATCACTTCTTCGGCGCAAATCCGCTTGCTGTGACCATCTCCGGGGCCATCTTCGACCAAGCCTTTGGCGGGTTTTCTGAGGCCGAAGCCATTGCCGAGACGGCCATGAGAGGCCAGCCGGTCCCGCTCTATTCAAGGTCGGGAAAGACCTTCGGCAAGGTGAAAATTCTGAGCGTCCGTCTATCACAGGACACAATCGGACCAGGCGGAATAATCCTTGAAGGGGCGCACGACATCAAAGTGTCCAGATATTCCGGCCGAGAAAACCCGAACCCGTTGATGGGCGGCGGCATTGGCAATGCCTTGAACCGTCTCGCGCAGACCTTGTTTTAGGAGACTGGCATGAGGGACTACATGACCCGCGACGGCGACATGGTGGACTTGATCGCCTTTGAGACCTACGGCACCGAGGATGCCCGCGAGGCCATTTATGAGGTCAATCCCGGCCTTGCGGATCTCGGCCTGACCCTTCCGGCCGGGGTGACAATAACCCTGCCCGAATGGAGCGCGCCTAAGCCCTCAGTGCCGCAATCGGGGTTTAACCGATGACGCCGTTTTGTGAGCTGACCTTTGATGGCGCATCGAGCGATCTGGTCACAACCCATCTTCTGAAAGTGGATATTGTTCTCAACAGCGGCGGCGATCCGGACAAGATCACCGCTCGCCTTGCCGACCCCTTTGCGCAGCTCCCAAGACCGCGTGAAGGGGCAAAGATCCGGGCGACGCTCGGCTATGTTGAAGGGCGCAAGCGGCGCTTTGGTCCATTTATCTGCGACGGTTACAGCGGCGGCTTTGAGGAAGAGAGCGGCGAGTTTCTGGAAATCCGGGGCACCTCCGTTGATTTTAGGGCAAGTGCCAAACATCGGGCAACCAAGACACACAAGGACACAACGCTCGGGCAGATATTGAAGTCGGAAGCCAAAAGCGCTGGCTTTGAGGCCATTGTCTCACCGGCCTTTGAGAGCGTTCCTTATGACCATTTCTTCAGAGGTGAAAAGTCTCTGATGCAGATGGTCGGGGAACTTGCCGACCTTCACGATGCCATCGAAAAATACGAGGACGGCAAGATCCTGTTTTTGGAACGAGGTAGCGCCCTTGATCTTTCGGGAGCCTTGCGGACCCATGCGCTCACCCGTGACGATTTGAAGTCCTGGAACTGGAGCCGGGACTTTCGGAACAACTACGCCGGGGTGAAAACCGCTTACCGCGATCATGACAAGGGCAAGCGGGTTGTCGTGAAGGAAAAGCTCGACAAGGGTGACCCTTGGTACGAACACCGCAAGCTCTTTCCAGATCAAAAAACGGCAACGGCGGCGGCGCGTTCCAAGGCAAAGCAGCTTAACCGGAAAGAGCGGCAGATCGAGATTACGTGCAAGTGCGGCGACCCGGATTTGCTTGAACAGATGAACCTCACCTTGACCGGTTTATCCCCGGAAGCGGACCGGGACTGGCTCACGACATCTGTCACCCACTCATTCGATGCTGAAGGCATGGCATTCGATACATCGGCCTCTTGTGAAATGAGGGAGTAGATGGATGGTTGACTATGCAACGGCTCGCGAAAGTATCCGCTCTGGCGATTTGCTGGCGTGGCGTTCGGATAGCCTTTTATCTCTCTTTATTCGCATTGTGTCCGCCGGTTCCTGGAGCCACGTCGGTGTTGCGTGGTGGTTCAAGGATCGGCTCTTTGTCATGGAAGCGCGTGAAGGTGTTGGCGTTGGCTTCAGGGCTGTTTCTGAAACCCTGCCATTCGATCATATCGCAACGGGCGCTGACTGGACGGACGAGGCTGAAACCTACGGTATCAGTGTCTTTGGCCGAAAATACTCCTATGCGGACGCGGCCCGCGCCGGGCTGGGTGTCAAATTCGCAGGCAAGGGAAAGATCTGCTCGGAGTTCGCCGTCGATCTCTTGCGCCGGACAGAGTACGCCTTTCGCCTGAGCGGCCGGAAAGGCTGGCCCAACCCGGTAACGCCAAGCGAACTCGTTGAACACTTTCTGGACCGGGGGGCAACGCTTCGATCCATCAGAACGCCTGAGGTGGAATGAGGTGACAAAATACGTGCCGGAACCAGAAGAAAGTGAATTTGACGAGTTTGGAGCAAGGCGAACCGGCTTGCTCGATCTTCACGGCCGCGAGCTTTTGAGAGAGCCGGAGCCGGTTGGATTTGTTCCCTCTGGCTTCAGACCGGCAAAGCGGAAAACAGAGGACTAAGAAAGAGACACGGGTGGTCCGGACCCGAAAGTCCGGACGGCGGGATCTGGTGTCGCAAAACGTGAACCCGCCCGACAGTAAATGAGGATAACCGCCGCACCCGCTGCCCGCGCGGGCAAGTGCAGTGTGGCTGAGTCGGCAGACGGTTGTCATGCAGGAAATTCGATGTGGCAGGTGCCGCAAGCTTTTGATGAAGTCAGAACCCGCCGCCATTCGCGGCACAGTCGAGGTCAAGTGCCCACGATGTGGCACGATGAACAGTTTGAGGCCGGTTGAGCCCATAACCGATCGCCCGGAGCGGCAGGTAAAGGGTTCCAGGAATGGGCAAGAATGCTCTACGTGAAAGTTTCATATACCCGCCGTTTTCGGTCCTCGATGCGCGGTCGCGATGGTGGCAAGACCGCAAGCGCCAGTGGCTTGATCTCGGCATAGAGAGTGGCAAGGGCCGGAAAGAAGACCTTCTTAAGGGCTATGCTGTCTCAATGGCGAGATGGCACCAAATTCAAGGCCAAGATCATAAGCCCGCCGACTGGATGGAGAAAAGCGTCTTTGATCCGGTTCTAACTGAACTGTTGGTCGCGTGGTTTTCACCGAAAGGTGGGCGCGTCCTTGATCCGTTTGCAGGCGGCTCGGTGCGGGGCATTGTTTCGGCGCTTCTCGGCCGCACTTATCTTGGCGTCGATATCAGCGAAGAACAGATTATCGAAAACAGGCGGCAGGCCGAGGCGCTTTCAGTTCAAAAAGAAGCGCGCTGGAAACAGGGCGATGCGGTTCGGCTCTACAAATCCGGAGTGCGCGGCTGGTTCGACATGATCCTGACATGCCCGCCCTATGGCGATCTTGAGAAATACTCCGATGACCCGGCCGATATTTCCAACATGCCCTATGAGCTGTTTCTTGGAGGCTTTCGGCAGGCGGTCAAGGATGCGGCCGCGAGGCTCTCACCAGATCGCTTTGCGGTCTTTGTGGTTGGCGACTTCCGCGACAAGCAGGGGATAAACAGGGGCTTCGTCGCCGATACGATACAAGCCTGCAAAAACGCGGAGTTGCAGTTCTATAACGATGGGGTTTTGGTCACACAGGCAGGCTCCCTACCTATGCGGGTAAGGGGCATGTTTGAAGCCTCCCGGAAGCTCGGCAAGACGCACCAAAATGTCCTTGTGTTTGTGAAGGGAGATCCGAAACGCGCAACGGAGCATGTCGGCCATGTCACGCCCTTTACCTTCCCCGATTCTTGAAACCCACAACGGCATTGAGGTCGTCCGTGATGATCTGTTGCCGGGCGGAACCAAAACGCGGATTTTCCGGGATTTGATGGAGCGATCTTCAGCCCGAGAATTTGTTTATGCCGGGCCTGCATTTGGTGCGGCTCAGATCGCTCTTGCGGCCGTTGCCTATCAGCTTTGCAGGCAGGCGACATTGTTCGTTCCTTGGAGGTCGACAAAGAGCCGCTATACAGCCGAGGCGGAAGGCTATGGCGCGAAGGTTATTGAGGTGCGGCCGGGCTATCTCTCGGTGCTTCAATCGCGAGCGAAATCTTACGCGGCCGATCGGGACGCCTGCCTTGTTCCCTTTGGTGGGGGAATTGAAAGCCGGGCGATCACAGACGCGGCCGAGGCGCTTTCGATCGAACCGCCGGAAGTCTGGTGTGCGGGCGGCAGCGGAACGCTTGCCCTCTCACTTCGAGCGGCATGGCCCAAGGCACGCCTGAACATCGTCAAGGTCGGCAAGGATCTACCCGCGATCGAGGGCGCAACCGTTCACGATGCGGGCGTTCCATTTGCTCAAGAGACGCGCCCGGCCGCGCCGTTGCCGCTTCACCCAAACTATGAGGCGAAGGCCTGGAAGGTCATGCAATCTGTCACCCCCGCAAAGGGCGCATTGTTCTGGAATGTTCACGGGTAGTTTCAAGGGCCGTTTATCGGGTGTTTAAGCGCCCTTTAAGACGGCTTTAAAACAGCCCTGAAGATTGGAGAATGACGTGAGTTTACTTGTCCAGGCGATTAGCGAAGAAGGCCAACAGACAGACTGGCTATGTGAACGGGTGAGCTATGAGATATCCGGCGACGTCCATCTGATCCGAGAAGGGGAAACGGTGTTCACGCTTGGACCGGAGGATTATTCGGCCGGGTTCAGCGTCGTAGTGTTGGGGGCGGTTTCAACGGCGCTGAATTGACAGAACAATCGTTATTTCTCTGAGAAACTCTCTGCGTTGCTTGCAGATTGTGTTCCGGCATTGAGTCTAATTTCTGGACGGTTTATGAAAATCTCAGACTTAGTCGCGGAATGAAAATAATTTTCTCGAGGCCATTCTGCGAATATTTTTTAAGGACGGTCAGTTGCCTAACAAGAATACGCAAATTTTATTGGACCTTGGGGTCAACAACGGAAAAAAAACCTTCGGGGCTTGGGAAGAAGTTCAGGCCTTTCTGGAAAGTGAGGTTTCTGCTTATCGCTGGCTGAAAGATCATCAAACCCACTGTGACATTTTCTCCAATATTCATCGGTATCAGGTGCAAATCAATCAACAACAGGACAAGGCGAGAGCTGCGCACCTTGTTGGAGAACTGTTTAAGACGTTTGGCCTTCCTCTCTCAAACTCGGTTCAAGGTGCTTTTATTTCACAATTGAGAAAAGACTATTCTGACGCTGTTGCGGCGGGTGCACTGAGCCAGATTATGGGATTACGTGTGCAAAACCCTGACGCGAAACATTTCAAAGGTATTGTCCTTGGTATCGCCTTTCAGGAAGGATTTTCCGTTGGCTCCGCAACTGCTACCCAAAATGCGCTCACAGAGTTGGAGAAAGATTTTAGAGTTAAGTTTGATGAAACTGAAGTTGAGCGACGTAAACAGAGTGGGAACTTTAAAAGGCAGAGGACTTTGCATAAACGCTTAGTTCGGAAGGCGATGTTGATCGCGGAGAAACAAGCGGCTCTGTTAAACAAGCAGGTGGTGGACGCAACTAACGAAGCCATTGCATCGTTGCAAAATACAGAAGCTACTTATCGTGAACATATGAAGCTCCGAGCGCCGGTTGAATACTGGCGTCAAAAATCAACGGCTCATTCGCAAAAATCCGGTACCTACAGACTTTTCCTTTTCTGGTATTTTCTAATTGCCACCACACTTGTGGGTGGGGGGTTGTTTGGGCTTGCCAAGTACATGATCGGCATCGCTACGCCAACTACGCCTACTCCTGTTTATTTTATACTGGGAACGATGGGCGTTTTGGGGACAACTATCTATTTTTGGATAGCACGTATTATGGCGAAGCTATTCCTAAGCGAACATCACATGTCGATTGATGCGGAGGAACGCGCCGTAATGGCTGAAACCTATCTTGCACTAATTGAAAACAACGAAGCGCAAGACAAGGAGAGAGAAATTGTACTGGCCTCTCTTTTCAGGCCTACATCGGTGTTATTTGACTATCAGATTTAGAATACCGGGAATAAGTGGGATTTAGCGGGAAATAGCGAAAACTAATGTTATTACAAGGATGTAACTGATTTTTGTAGAATTCGCTCGGTAACGGTTTTTGACTACCAAAATTAGAATGGGTTTCGAGCCGCCGCACCAAACAGAAATTTTCCGCCTGCGTTTAGAGAGCCTTTAAATTAACGCTGAAAGCAGAATAAGTCCCTGTTAAATATCAAATAAATTGAATGGGTATGCGGCACCATCCCCGTCGATTTTTGGGCTGAAATCCAAATTAGAAATGGAACTCAGTTCAAAATCTGCATTTATGTGTAAATATGTATTTAAATACAATAACTTAATGTGAATTTCTGCTCCGGAGAGAAAATGAACCGCTACTGAGTGCACACTATGTCATTCTATCGGAAAATTCACGTAGGGTTCGTTTTTCACGCCGGTTTCACGACGGTAGCTTTTATCTAATGCGCAGTATTCTTGTTGATGAGGCGAATAATTTCGATGTTCCGAATATATTTTTTAATCGCATCATTCCTAATGCTCCCGGCAGCCCAAGCGCAGGACGTTAATTTCGCGAATGCAGCGGCCCAGGTGAGAACCCACACTTTAATTAATAAACTCACTGCTGAGAATGTTCTGGTCGGCGCGGACTTTGCCCTTGATACCATTGGGCATGCGATCAAGACGACCAGCAATGCAAGAGTAATCCACGAGCAAATGGCCGGTATGGCTCACCGCTTAAACGGCGTGCGGGCCATCTTGGTACTTTCGAAAGACGGAATACTTCAACATGATAGCTACAGGTTTCCTGTTCGAGAAATCGACCTTTCTGATCGCCCTTATTTCAAAGCATCCCAGAAGACATCGTCGCTTATTTTGGGTGACATCTCGCTCGGCAGAACGTCTGGCGTGCCATTTTTGCCTCTCGCAAAACGGGTAGGTGAGCACACCTTGGTCGCCATCGTCTCACCTCACTTTTTGATTAGTCAGCAAACTCAGTGTGAAGATTGCGTTTCAGCCATTATACGTCCGAATGGGAAGGTGATTGCTTCTTTCCCGCCCGCAACTGAGATCCCCTTGGACATCCTTTCCCTCCCGGTCATCAATCGTGCGAGCGAAGGCATAGATAGGGCGGATTTTTTACATTCCGACACTGCGATTGCTTGGAAACAATCAGAAGCCTACCCCATCATCGTGATGAGCGCTCGTGGCCTGACTGGCTCCGCACGCGTGGGGATCTATGACTGAAGTCAGGTAGCTTGCGATCCGGTTATTCTTTTCTATATCGAATATGTCGCGTCCGTCTTCGGAAGCGGAAATTGCATTTTGCCATTCGATCGTTGGCGACTGCCCAGTCGAGCATGCGGCAAACGCTGACAGCTTGCCAATGCCTTCATCGTTGATTTTGCCAGAGATCAAGCTGAAATAATAAAATGTAAGTGCCACGCCTAATACTAGGCCCATGAAACCGGCAGAAAACAGCGTCAGAATTCTTATTCGGGTTTTCTGTGTCCGACTGAAAAAGTTCACAGCATTTTCTTTAATCGACCAATCACGCATAGCAGTTTTTATCTCATAATGAAGGGGCAATGCCTTCGTTTTGGGAGATTTACCAATGACTATTTCTATACGACCTGGACTTAAAAATGACGTAAATGAAATTGCGCAAATTCATTCACTTTGTTGGAATGAAGTATATTCTTTCATGCCCGACAAGGTGCTTGCAGAACGCAGCGAGAAGTATCGGCGCTACCAATGGTCAAATTGGTTCAAAACGCAAACTACAAGTGAAGCTCTATTTTGCGTGCTCAATGATGACGCTGTTGTTGGATTTGCGCTTTGCAAACCAAACTCAGACACTGCGATACATGCGCGAGGGGAGATGCATGCTGCGTACATACTACCCACGTTCCGAGGGGGACTGGTTGGCCCAACGGTGATGATGTTGATGGCCGACTTTCTTCACGAAAACGATATGTGGCCAAGTTGTCTTTGGGCATTTCGCCGAAACAAGTACCGGCGCTTTTACACTGCCACAGGATGGCAACCGTGTGTGTATCGAGATCGTGTCATCGCAGGTCACCCACTTGCCGAAATCGGCTACATAAGCCCAACTTATGATGAACTCATTTGCCGTCTTGAGAGGATGCGCGCTTCAATCTCTGAGAGGCAAAGCCCACGACATTCTCAGACGAGCTTTTATCAAGTTGCCGCTCACTGAGTAGGTAGTCGAAAGCTTCGATAAACTGCTCGGCGAATTCGTCAGGATCAATTCGCCGAGACAGTTTTTCTGCAGCGGCGGATGCTATGTTGTAATTCAGTTTTCTTATATCGGCGATACTCACGTCGCCTATCGATTGGTCCTCGCCAATCAACATCTTTCCTTTACCTGTGAGAAGCCATCGCAAATTTACACCGAGCTTCTCGGAGTAAGCTGAAAGCACTTGGCAAGAAGGCTCCATCTCGCCCCGCTCATATCGGGCCACACTACTAAGTGTAACACCAAGCTGTTGGGCGAACTCATTTCGATCTGGATCACCCATCCGTTTGCGAATTTCTCGAATTCGTTCGCCTAACTCTGTTTTTGATGCTTTTTCAGGCCTCGCCAACTTTCCACCATTAAAAGCGAGTTCGCTATTTACAAAAGAGCGCTCTCGCTATATACCTTCTTTTGTCGGGCCGTTAATCGGGCCGAATTTGCACACATAACGTTTAAGAAAAACGGCTTGTTGCCGCAAGCCGTTTCTCCAACCAAAGAGGCTTCCCATGGCTAAGCCGAAGTTCCCGCCAGTTAATGGCTGGGATCGACACTCGATCTATGCCGAAATTCTCCGTCAGGGAATGACACTTCAAGAACTCGCTAAACGAGCGGGCATAACCCCTCGCGGCGTTTCCCATGTATGGACACGCACCGCACGCACTGCCGAGAAGGTCATCTCAGAGTTCCTAGAAACCCCTGCCGAAGAGCTATGGCCGGATCGCTACCGCAAACAAACCTCTTACCGTGTTTCTACCTCACAAATGACCAGGCACGCTAGAGCGAATTCGCCTTCTTCCTCTGATCAGGAAGCTGCGTAACCACCTCCCTGCGCTGTTTTTCTGATCGCAGTGGCGCGGGGGATGGCCTGCTCTCGCCTCGTTACCTCCCAACGGAAGCACATGAGCGACTTGATTGCCCCGGCGGTCAGGTGCCGATCCCCTGCGCCACATCCAGATCATGCAGCCCGCAGTTGCTGCGGGCAACGTCTAATCGAACCCGAGGTTTAGACATGACCAAAGGCAATTCATTTGACACCCGCGACGAAGACCCGCCGTCGGTCTTTCTTGTTCCTGCCTTAAGCGCCGCAATCATTTTGTCGGTCGGTTTTGGACTTGGAGTTCTGTCAGCGGAACTCGCTCGTTTCTTCATCAACTGATTGGAGACTTTCAGATGAATATTCAAAATCATAATTTTGATGAACACCAAAGATCCAACGAAATTGCAAAGCTGGTCGGCAGCGGCTTGTTCGAAAATCGGGCAGGTATCGTTGCCGTTTCCGAAGAAGGGATACGGCTTCTCAAAGCGCAGGCCCATTGGATGGAGCAAGCCGACAGCCCTGCGCCCGATCACCGCGAAACTCGCTTTGTTTATGGGTGTGGGTTTAGCGCGGCGTTAGCCTCGATCTGCCACGTGCTGAAAGGGCACGGCCTTGATGAGTTAGGCGGGTACTTTTCCAATGATGTGCATGTTGGCGCGTCATCGGTCGAAGGCTGTGACCAGTTCATAGCGCAAATATTCCTCTCCGCGCTTGGCTTGTTCGACCGCGCCGGAACTCAAAGCGGAGGGGAGTATGGCGTTTAATCCTTATGATGAGGACGAGCGGCTCGCGATGATGTTGGCGTGTGCCCAAAAGTCCGTCCAGATGCATTTTTCGCATCTGCCAATGCAGTTCATCATTGATCCGCCGCGCAATCTGTTTGACGCCATGTTGGCCCGGCAGATCGTCACCCACATATTGAATGCCCGGTTTCTGATACCGCGCCGCCGTCTTTGCAAAATGATGGGAAGGCGTCGGACTTCCACGGCCTTTGCATGTGATGCAATAGAAGATCGCCGGGACATTGCCGCCTTTGATGCTGCTTATGTGACTATGGTCGAACGCGCCGTGAAGCTCTTTGAGCGGGAACTGGAAATCGCATCCGACTATCTGGACAGTTTCAATCAAGAATATGAGGAGCGCGCGTAGATGGCTGACCTCAAGACTATTCCTTTAGTTCGCGCTGAAAAACCCCTTAACTGATTGAAGAGTATGGATACCCATTGGGTTTTGGATGTGTGAATATGCCGGTTAGTTGATCCGAAGCACGCATTTTCTGGCATATTCTCATGAGACCTTCAAAACGCAACAAACGGTGTGGCGATCTGTTCAAGGAACGCCTGGCCGCAATCATCGATATGAACCATTCGTTGGTGCGGCTGTCTGGTCTGATGCCTTGGGATGAATTTGATGCGGAGTTCGGCAGGCATTATCGCCCCTTGGGACGACCGGCCAAACCAACGCGTCTGATGGCCGGGCTGCACTTTCTCAAGCACATGTACGATCTTTCCGATGAAGAGACGGTTGAGCGTTGGGTTGAAAACCCCTACTGGCAGTCTTTCTGCGGTTTTGAGTTTTTCCAGCACCAATTCCCCATTGATCCCTCAACCATGACCCGCTGGCGCAAACGGATTGGTCCTGAGGGAATGGAAAAGCTTCTTTCTGCTACGGTAGGTGTTGCGATTGAGAGCGGGACGATCAAGAAGAGCAGCCTTGAGCGGGTCTTGGTTGATACGACCGTTCAACCCAAAGCCATTGCCCATCCCACCGATAGCCGTCTTTATCACAAGGCCTTGCAGCTTCTGGTGCGCCAGGCCAAGAGGGCCGGCATCATCTTGCGTCGCAGCCATACCAGAGTTGCCAAAAAGGCGGCCTTGATGGCGGGCCGTTATGCCCATGCCAAACAGTTCAAGCGGATGCGCCGGGAACTCAAAAAGCTGAAGACCTATCTGGGCCGGGTCTATCGCGACATCTCCCGCAAGATCGCAGGCAACGAAGGTCTTGAGCACCGGTTCTCCCGTCTGCTGGGACTGGTGGAGCGGCTTCTGGCCCAGACCCCCAAGGACAAAAACAAGATTTATTCCATGCATGCGCCGGAAGTGGCCTGTATTGCCAAGGGCAAGGCGCGAACACCTTACGAGTTCGGGGCCAAGGTTGGCATTGCCACGACCAATCGGGAAGGATTGGTTCTTGCGGCGAGGGCTTTTGAGGGCAATCCCTATGATGGGCACACCTTGAATGACACCATCAGTCAGGCTGAGAAAGTCTGCGGCACCAAAGCTGAGCGTGTCTATGTGGACCGTGGCTATCGGGGGCATGATTATGAGGGCGACGCCAAGGTCATGATCTCCGGCCAGAAGCGCGGGCTGACGGCACAGATGAAGCGTGAGCTGAAACGACGATCAGCGATCGAGGCCACCATCGGCCACATGAAAACAGATGGACGACTTGACCGGAACTTCCTCAATGGCAAAAATGGCGATGCCATCAACGCCCTGCTGGCCGCAGCCGGTCATAACCTGCGTCTGATCCTCAATGCACTGATCATTTTGCTGCTCTGGATCACAAACCCCATCCCCAAACCGGTCAAATCGAATATTTGCGTATTGCTTCGGCCACGCGCAACATCAATGGCTTAGACGTTGTTCAGGGCGGACCCTTTAGCTAAAATCATCCTGGGCGAACGCCTCCGGGACATTGACGAAGGCCATGCGGAAGCAATCGCCGCGTCGATATCTGATCGTGGCTTGATCAATCGGATTACGGTTCGGGCAACGCCTGCAGCGAAGGGCGGCACCCACACAATGGTTGCCGGGGCGCATCGGTATCGCGCCCACCAAATCCTTGGCCTTACCGAGATTGATTGCATGGTGGTCAAGGCTGACGCGGACGAAGCGCAGCTGATCGAGATTGCAGAGAACCTATACCGCAATGAGTTGTCGGTTATTGATCGCGCGATCTTTGTCGAAACCTACCGCGAGCTTTGGGAAAAGAAACACGGCGAGATCAAACGCGGTGGTGACAAGAAATCAAAGGCTCAAGTTGAGCCTTTGATTTTTGCAGGCGGTCGAGATCTACAAGAACACATTCAGGACCGATTGGGCTGGTCACGTGGAAAAATCAAACGCCTGAACCAGATCGCCAAAAACTTGCACCCTAAAGTCCGAGCGGCACTTCGTGACACGCCGATTGCTGACAACCAATCCCAACTGCTCAAACTGACCAAAATGGAGCCGAGCCTCCAACAGCGGGTCGGCAAGGCGATTGCCAAGGGGAAAGAGTTTTCCGAAGCCGTTTCCCTTGCCTGCGACAAGCCGAAAGTTGTCCCTGACCATGACCTGATTACCTACGCCGCCCTATTGAATGCGTGGGAAAAGGCCACACCAGCCGCCCGCGCCCGGTTCCTTGGTGAGCTGGATGATGGTTCGGGTGAAGATGAAGAGCAGGAGGCCGCATAATGAGCCTCCCCAATCCAGACCAATTCGATTTGTTCGAGGAAGCGGTTTTTCCGGTTCGCACGCCGGTCACGTCGATTGATATTGATCGCTTCCGTTCTCGCGTAAAGCGCTCCATGGCGCAGGCCATCCGAGAAAGCAAATACGACCGCCCGACGATTGTCGCCCGCATGGCGCAATATCTCCGGCAGGAAAACATTTCCAAATCAACGCTGGATGCCTACACGGCCGAAAGCAAATCCACCCATGACATTTCTCTCGTCCGGTTCCGCGCGTTTGTGCGGGCAACCGACGCCCCGTGGCTTTGGGATGTTGTCGTTTCCGAGGACGGCCTGACCCTCTTGCAAGGCGACGAAGCCCGCCTTGCCGAGATCGCCCGGCTCCAACAGGAGCAGAAGGTAATCGGGCGACAGCTTAAGTCGCTGAGATCCACACCAGTTGATGTGAAGCGGGGGCGGTCATGAAAGAGTGGTTTTCCTTTGCAGAATTGGCCGAGGCCAAATTGCCCGATATGCCGCACAGCGTTCGCGGGCTGTCGAAGATGGCGGACAGGCAAGGCTGGTCCGGTCATTCCCGGCTTGTTCCAGGTACAACCAAACCCACAAAGGAATACCATGTCTGCGTGTTGCCGGAAGCGGCACAGCTACGCCTCGCGATTATCATGGAGCCAGCGGCCAATGACGAAGAGGATCCGCAAGCGGCAGAGCGCCGCGCTCTTTGGGAACGGTTTAACGGGCTTTCAAATGCTCAAAAACAGGTCTGTAAAGACCGTTTAAAGATCCTTGAACGGGTGACAAAACTGGAAGCGGCCGGGCTCGCGCCGGTTGATGCCGTCAAACTTGCCGCCAAAGAGGCAGAGCTGAGCCGGGCGACCGTTTATAACTGGCGCTCTCAGGTGCTTCACCGCGAGCGCGAGGACTGGCTCGCAGCGCTTGCACCTTCCACGGCGAAAGCGGCCGAGTTTGCCGATTGTCATCCCGATTTGTTCGAGATGCTGAAATCCGATTTCCTTCGCCCGGAAAAGCCCTCGTTTTCGGCATGTTATCGGCGGGTGAAGGACTATTCCAAAAAGAACGGTTTGGAGCCGCTGCCCTCAGAGCGGTCCTTGCGCCGCCGTCTTGATCATGAGGTGTCAAAGGCCGTTCAGACCATGGCCCGCTCTGGCAAGGAAAAGGCGAAGGCCCTGTTCCCGGCTCAGCGGCGGACGCGCCGCGATCTTCACGCTTTGCAAATGGTCAATATGGATGGGCACAAGTTCGATGTGTTCGTGACATATCCCGGCCGCAAGAAACCCGGTCGCCCATGTCTTCTGGCTATTCAGGATCTTTATTCAGGCAAGATCGTTTCGTGGCGCTTGTCAGAAACGGAAAACAAGGAAACTGTCCGGTTGGCTATCGGCGATGTGGTCGAAGCCTACGGGATCTTTGAAGACATTTATCTCGACAATGGGCGGGGCTTTGCCGCCAAGTGGATTTCGGGCGGGGCGAAAACCCGTTTCCGGTTCAAGGTAAAGGATGAAGACCCGGAAGGGCTTCTTGTGGCACTTGGCGTCAATGTTCACTTTACGACGCCATATTCGGGACAATCCAAGCCTATCGAACGGGCGTTTCGCGATCTGACAGACACCATATCGCGCCACCCGTTTTGCGCCGGGGCCTATACTGGTCGCAGCCCTGAACACAAGCCCGACAACTACATGAGCCGGGCCATTCCGTTTGATGCGTTCAAGGCGTTTGTTGCTGAGCGCATTCGGGACCACAACGCCCAGGTGGGCCGATCTGCAGAGAATTGTGCGGGCCGGTCCTTTGACGAGACTTTCCGCGCCTCCATTGAAGCACCGGGGACGATCATTCGAGTCGCGTCCCCTTCACAGCGGGCGCTCTGGTTGCTCGCTTCGGAAACCATCAAGACCCACAAAGGGTCCGGCGAGGTGCGTTTTCAGGGGAACCGGTATTGGTCCCGCGAACTCAATCAGCATATGGGCGGCAAGGTTGTTATCCGCTTTGATCCGGACAACCTGCACCTGCCGGTCAAGGTCTACGATCTGAATAACCGATGGATATGCGATGCACCTTGCATCGACGATGTTGGCTTCAAGGATGAGACGGCGGCGAGAGAACACGCCCGCAATCGCAGAGAACTGGATAAGGCGGTCAAGGCGCAGCGCGATCTGCACACGCGGCTTAGCGCCCGTCAGCTGGCTGATCTCTATGCCCCTTCAGATGAAAAGGCCGTTGATCCGGAGCCGATACGCCCGGCAGTGACGCGCCTCATTCCGGGCAAGATCATAGACCGTCCGGCTCCATCAGAAGAGCCAGAGGCAGACACCCAAACATCAGATTTCGAGGACAGTTTTTCCCGCGCCATGTCGAAGGTCGGGTTTGGCAGTGTTCTCGATTTTCCGGAGCAAAACTCCGACCCCGCCGAGCCGAAGTGTAACGAGTACGGCGACGGCGACATTGAGCCGAAAAGTAGTGAGTACGGTTCCGAAAGAAGGTGGCGGGGCTGAGGAACGAAGCCCCGCCAGTATTGATCGCAAGTAGGTGAGTTGCGAGCAAATAACCAAAGGAACCATAGATGAACACCCAAAACGCCACAAGCCCGAAGGGGCAATCAACGTGGGATACGCTGCGGCAACCGCCTCCAGTTGGGGACAACCGCAGCGAGGAAGATGTCGCGCGATGGGAAGAGTTGACCGCCAAGGTCGCGGATATTGCGAAGGCAAACAATTGGAGCCAAGGTGAAGTAGCCAGACGCTGCGGACTACCAGCAGCCTCTTTCAATCTTTGGTATTCGGGCAAATATTCCGGCCGTCTCGATAGCCAAAACAACAAGATCCAAAATTGGCTCCAGCAGCTGGAAGAAACGCAGGATCTCGTCGGGCGCATTCCTTCATCGCCTGATTTTCTGACGACGCGCTTTGCCAGAGAAGTGTTCGAGACCCTGGCGTGGGCGCAGGCCACCAATGATGTCGCGGTCATTACCTGCATTGCAGGCATTGGAAAGACCGCCGTATGTCGCCACTACGCGCGTGTACGTCCTAACGTTTACATGGCGACCATGTCTCCGAACACCAAAACGCCCTATGCCATGTTGATCGAGTTGGCTGAGGAACTGGAAGTTCAGGAGCATAATCCGGCCCGTCATGGCCGGGCGATTGGACGCAAGCTTGCTCGAGCCGGGGGCAACACGCTCCTGATCGTTGATGAAGTGCAGAACCTTCAGGATGATGCGATCAACCAGCTTCGCCACTTCTCCGACAATTATCAATGCGGCGTGGCTCTGGTCGGCAATAGCGAGGTTTACACCCGCTTTGCCCAGGGCCGGAAGAACGGGCGTTCTTACGATCAGCTCAAGAGCCGGTTTGGCAAGCGAATATCACGGGAAAAACCATATCCCGAAGACATCAACATGTTCATCAAGGCTTGGGACATCGAAGAACCCAAGGCCGTCGCGATGCTTCGCGGAATTGCCCGAAAAGGTGGCGCGCTCCGGCAGATCGACAAGACCATGAAGCTGGCCTCCATGCTTGCGATCGGTGACGGTTCCAATCTGGTGTCTGTTGAACATATCGAGCAAGCCTGGACGAACCGGGACGTGGAGGATGTGGTATGAGCGCTCCTTCTCTTGCCGACGAACTCTCCGTCCTTCGCAGTGACATTGCTGCTGATCTTGCCGACTGGCCGGTTCTCAAACCCTATCTTGCGCGGCTCGACTTTCGTCTTCATGCCCTGCAAAAACTGGCCTTTTCCATGGAGCAGGAACTTCGCGCTCACCGGATTGGCGAAGTCAACCGAGCGGGCGCGAAGGTTTTGCAGGACGAGCTTTCCAGCGTTGTCGGACAGCCCACCGCCGATGTGATCGATCTGTCCGAACGCCTTTCTCGGGAATGGCCGCCAAAACCAACCGGGGGAGACGTTGCATGATCTCCACCGGCGACTTTACCCGCCTTGAACTTGCCGCAGTGCTTGGCCTTGCCTGCCGGGGCGGCTGTCCCCACTCGCGCATCGCAAAGAAGGGAGGTCGCAATGCCTCTTAGTCTCGACCTCTACACCTATCGCAAGGCGCTTGAACGCAAGATCGACGGTTTGATTGCAGAAGACGATCCGGCCTTCAACATTTTCATCGATATCAGCATGCGCCTTGACGAGTTTGCGGACCGGGCGCGGTCGCTGGAATTGTCTCGGGTTGCCGAAGGCTCCCGGCTCACGGAGATCGATCTTTCCGACGATACGATTGTTGTCTTTCCGGTTGCCAAGCGTCCGATCCTTGTTTCCTCCCGTGATGATGGAGGGGCGGCATGATTTCCACCGGCGACTTTACTCGTATTGAGCTTGCGGCCGTTCTCGGGCTTGAACGCTTGGGGGATGATTTCGACGAGATCGCCCTGACCATGGGGCGCTCTCACCTCGACATTGAACGCGCCTACTATCTGGCGATGTGCCTGCTCGCCTTTCCAGATGAACTGCCGAAAGTGCGCACGGTGCAAAAACCGGCGTCCGCAGAACCGCCCGTTCAGCCCGCCAAGTACCAGCCTCGAAAATTCAGGGTGTCACGGGAGGCGGTTCGCTGCCTTCCGAGACCCAAGCATGATGTGACCGCCGCGTTCTTTGGCGACCCGGACCCTGATCGGTTCGAAAAAAGCAACTCCACGAACAATTCAGGAGACAGAGCATGACCGCAGCCGTACAGGAAGCCCGCACCGACGCTCAAGCCATTGACGATGGCGTCCAGGTGCTCAACGGCAAGCAATACATGGCCGACGCCAAAGGGAACCTTGTTCCGCTTGAACTGGTGAAACCTCAGGACAAGCTGGAAGATGAGACGGTCCGCAAGATCTTTGGCTACGCGGTTCCTCTTTCTGATCAAGTCTCTCGGTTCAAGGGCCATACCTTTACGGACCTTGGCGAACTCGATGCGCTGCTGGAACAAGACTTTGGTGCACGGCGCGGCGGCAAGAAGGGCAACAAGACCTATCGATCTTTGGATGGCTGCAAAATGGTCAAGGTCCGGGTGTCAGATTTCATCGACTTCGGGCCGCAGCTCCAGATCGCCAAGTCCCTTATCGATGAATGCCTGAATGAATGGGCTGCTGACAGCCGCCCGGAAATCAGGGCAATCGTTACCCGCGCTTTCAACACCGACAAGGAAGGTCAGATCAATCGGTCGGAGATCTTCATGCTCTTGCGGTTGGAAATCGAAGATCAGCGCTGGCAACGGGCAATGGGTGCGATCCGCGATGCAATGCGGATTACAGGATCAAAGACCTACATCAACTTCTACCAACGGTCGGCACCGGATGCGGCTTGGGAGTTGGTCACAATTGATCTGGCAAAGGTGGCCTGAGATGGACAAGGCTAAACTCAGGGACCGCATCCGCGCCTTGCGTGAGAAAACCACATCCAAGGGATGCACGGAAGCAGAAGCTATGGCAGCCGCTTCCAAAGCAGCGGAACTTATGCGCAAGGCGGGCCTATCGGAACTCGATCTTGAGATGAGCGAAAGTGAGAGCCAGACACAAAAGCGCGGCCAGTCGGTGGAGTGCCATTTGTGGAGAGTTATTTCGGCCTGCACCAACACCTCTTCAATCCTGTTGGAGAAAGAAGACGGAACTTTTGTGCGCTTCATCGGTAAAGAACCGGGCCCGGAAATAGCGACTTACCTTTGGACTGTCTGCGACCGCGCAATCCGAAAGGAAGTGCAGGCGTTCAAGGTAACAAGCTTTTATCGCCGTCGCCGGTCAATTGCGACCAAACGACAAGCAGTTTCCGACTTCAAGATGGGAATGGTTGCTCGTCTAGGTAACAGGCTGCTGGAACTCTTCGAAGATATTCGCAATGAGGAAGAAGGGGCACAGGCGTATCAAGCATTGTGCGAACAGTTTCCAAACCTAGTGGATGTGAAGCGGCGCAATCGGAAACTCCGATATGGCGAGGCCGCGTCTCATGGATATGCAGCTGGGGCGAATGTGAACCTTTCCCATGGCGTCGACGGACAAGACAATTCCCCAGATCTGATCGGGACATCGTGACATGTCCCGCCTCGCCAACACCGCAGATGGTTTGAGTGAGGTGACAAACTTGCGTCTGCGCCGGAATGAGCTTCTGGCGCGGGCTTACAAGCTGAGATTTCGAAAATGCCGGCAGCGCGAGCTGCATGACCAGATCGAAGAAATCACCAAAGACCTTTTGAGATTGGAACTGGAAGCCAGAGCACAGCCTGCACCGCTCGGAGATGCCGGGTCCGTTGGCAATCAGATCCAGCCCAGACTTCCTTACAAGGATTGAGATCATGAAACGCGAACCACACCAAGAGGAATGCAGTAACGCACCCGGAGTGAACTGGTGGAATTGTCCCGCTTGTTACGCTCAGATCGATCCAGATGATGCAGGGGACGTTTTTGAAGATGAGGGTTCCATCCCGCATACCTGCGCAGAATGCGGCCACAAACTGGAAATATGCATCGATCTAGAGCCGGTTTACACCGCGCGCCTCGCTGATGATCAGGAGGCCGACGATGAAGACTGATCCTTACATCATCGACCTTCTGCAAAACGTCGCTGACCGGCTGGGCGCGATGCTGAAACGCCCCGATCAGTCCGGGCACAAGTCCCATGTCATCCGGCAAGCTTACCGAGATGTTTTGAATAGTATCGATCTGCTCAAGGCCCTTGAGCGGACCAGTGGCGAGGCTCTGCCTGTAGTTCCTGAAAACACTTGGATTGAGTTTCTTTCAGAGAAAGGGCCGACCCATGTTGGATAAAACCCTGACAGTCGCAGAGCGCGAGCGCCGGATTGAGCAGGCGCTTGAAGAAGTGTTCCCGTTGGAACTTTGGGAAATTCACGATTGCAACAACGGTGAAGGAATCTATCGCGCCATCGTTGCCTGCCTGCCATTTGACGAAACGGGGGTCTGGCCCGGCGACTGGATAGAGTTCAGCATCCCGGTTTCGCTCTTGGCGAGAGAGTTGGAAAAGGCTCTGTCATGACCAGCATTCAATTGTTGAAGATTGCCCAAAAGCAGCTTGGCCTTGATGACGACACCTATCGGGACAAGCTGGAAACGCTTACAGGCAAGCGTTCCACCCGCGATCTGAGTGAACGGGAACGGCAGAAGGTCTATATGGCCTTCCAGGCGGATGGCTTTGTTCCCAAGCGCCCGGCTCCGAAGGCAGGCCGCGCAACTGGCAAGTTTGCTCCCATACTGCAAGCACTCTGGATCGCGGGTTGGAACCTGGGTGTGTTCAAGACGCGCACCGACAAAGCCATGATGGCCTTCCTCAAGCGACAGACCGGAATTGATCATTCGCGGTTCCTCCATCATGGCGAGGACGCGAGGAAAGTCATTGAAGCCCTCAAGGCATGGATCATAAGGGAAACTCAGGCGCTAGACTTGTTCACGTTCAACAAGTTTCACCCGCCGATCCTGAATGATCGCCGCTACCAGATTGTCCAGCTCCAATGGGGCCTTTTGGCTCAGGCCGGGCAACAACCGGGCACGTTGGCTGGTTTCCTGAAAACTGAATTCGGTATCGACTGCCCGCTCTCTGACCTCACGGACAAAGAGTGGATCTCTATCATGAACCGTCTAGGTGAACTGGTGAGAGGGTTGGGAAAATGAAACCCGAAGACCTCCCCGGTTATCTTGGCGAGATTGCAGAGGCGGCAGGCGTTGACGCTGCCCTTGCCATTGCCGAGGTTCGGGGAGGAACGCGGATTGATATTCCGGCAAGGGTTTCCGAAGGGCATTGGTTGATCGATGTCGTCGGCCGTGAGGCGGCTGATTTGATTTGTGAGTATTTCCGCACTCTTTCCCCCGATCAAAGGGAAGCTGGAGCCCGGCACATTGTCATTCCGCGTGGGCCAGCTGCCATCTTGAAACAGGCCCAACAGCGGCTTGAAAAAGAACTGCTTTTAGGCGCAAGCGTGCGCTCAGCTGCCCGCGCTTCTGGTCTTTCGGAGCGAACAGCGTTCCGGGTGCAAAAGAAGTTGCGCGACCGCCAAAACAAGCGGCGCGGCGATCAGTCCGAAGCCCAACAACTCAAACTGTTTTAAAGACCAATAAAAGGGCAATAAACCTCGTTACTGACAGGTGACAGCCCCGGCGATTTTCAAGCCTCCTTCACTTTAAGCGCAACTTGAACACCCATTTTCAGGTGCGCGCACATGTCCGACATTTTCCAGACCTTGAAATCAGGCGGCGGTAAGCCGTCCACCGGCGAGGCGCTCGAGGCGGCTGTCAAACGCATCCGCTGCGATCTGGCTGTGCTTCAAGCTATTTTGGAAGTGGAAAGCGGCCAGAAGGATTACGATGCTCAAGGCCGCCTGATCATCCTCACCGAAAAGCATGTCTTCTGGCGCGAGCTTCCAAAACGCTTGCGCGCCCGCGCTCGAGCGTTCGGGCTTGCAACACCAAAATGGCGCAAGTCCAATTACAAGGGCCTTGGCGGTTCTGGGTCGGACAAGCGGTGGGACCGTTTGGGCAAGATGGTTGCCCTTGATGAAGCGGCGGGCTTGCGATCTGCGTCCTATGGCGGGCCGCAAATCATGGGGTTCAATCACCTTTTGTGCGGCTATGCCACGGTTGGCGAGTTTGTCCTGGCGCTGGCCGCCAGCGGTGACAAACAGGACGAAGCCTTTATCCGATTTTTGGAAAAGTCCGGCCTTGCCGATGAACTCCGCGAACGGGATTTTCGGGCGATTGCCCGGCGCTACAACGGGCCGGGACAAGTTAGCCACTATGCGGCTTTGATGCAGACCGCTTACCAGCGGATCGCCAAGGGCGGTGCCAGCAAGTTCAACGAGCGTGGCCGCATGTTGCGGCTCGGATCGGACGGGTATCGGGTCAAGGCTCTTCAAGAGCGGCTGATTACACTTGGCTATCATCTTCAGGCAGACGGCGACTTTGGACCGGCAACACGACGACAGGTGGTTGCCTTTCAAGTCGATCACGGCTTGAAGCCAGACGGCATTGTCGGCCCGCTGACCGAGGAGCGGGTTGACGAAGCCGTCCCGATCAATGCCAGCAAGATTGACGGCCGCACAAAGCTGACGGTTTCAGATCTTCGCAAGCGCGGCTCTCAGACGATCAAGTCGGCGGACCGGCTGCAACAAGGTGCGGGCATTGCGATTGTTGGCGGCGCGGTTGGCAAGGCCGTTGAGAACGCTGATCAGATCACCGGAATTGCAGCGCTACAGGGCTTTTCAGAAACCGTTCTGTCAGTGCGTGCCGCCATCGAGCCAATTCTCAGCCTCGTTGCCTCCAACAAGTGGTTGGCCTTTGCCGCGATTGGGGTTGGGGTGTTTGTCATTGCCCGCCAGATCAAACAGCGCCGTCTCCATGATGCGAAGGAATGGAGGCATGTCGGATGAGTTTTTTGCTCTCCCTTGTCCTGAAGTTTTTGTCGGACGGTGCCGTTGACAAGGCGCTGGACTATTTGCGCGCAGATAGCGCCCGCAAAACCGGACAGGCGAAGATCCGCGCCGAGGTGACAATTACCGAGATCCAGGCGGCTGTCGCTCACACCAAGGCGATGGCTGATCTTCAAAAATCAAAATTCGAGCATTGGGCCTTTTGGGCGCTGTCCGCTGCCTTTGTCGTCCCGCTCGCGTTCTGGTGGTCTGCGGTCATTCTCGACAGCGTGTTCCTGTTCGGCTGGGGCGTTGCCAGTGTGCCGATTTTGGAAGATTGGGGCGGCCAGATGATCAGCTGGAGTTTTTACACCGGCACCGCTGTTGGTGCCCTGAAAATGCTGCGGTGACCCATAACAAGAAAGACCCATCATGGATGCAGACCGTTTCAAAGACGAAGTTCGACTTCTCATAGATCGTGCCGATATTTCTCAGGCGATGATTGCCGTGATCCTTCAGGAGCTGGCTGACGAGCAACAGCTTGAGTGGGATGAGCGCGAGCCGGAGGGGTCCGATGTTTGAGTGGATCAAGGGGCTTGATGCTGCCTTTGGGCTTGTTGGGGCCTTTGCCGGTAGCCTGGCGTTGTTCGTGTCATGGATCACACGCGGCTCAAAAGCCAATGCAGTGTCAATCGCCAAACTGGAAGCTGAGCACAATGACTTATGCGGCCGGGTTTCGGAGCTGGAAGGTGTGATCCACAACCAGCCAACCAAGGACGATTTTCACAAGCTGGAAATGGCGATCACCGAAATGAACGGCAAGGTCGCAACGGTTTCGACGGAACTTGCCGCAGTGGGGCGGATCGCCAAGCGCATCGACGATTTTCTTCTGACCAAAGGAGGCCGGTTATGAGCCTTTCCGAACAGTATCGGCGCGATGAGGAACTCAACGCCCGCCTCACAATCTTGAAAGCTGTCCACGAGGAACACGATCATCAACTGAATGATATTCTCATTCAAAAGCGGCTGGATTATTTCGGGCACCGCAAATCCAAAGACTGGGTACGGACACAACTCCGGGCTATGGCAGACCTCGGTGTGTTCACCCTTCGCGAAATCGGGACCGCGATGGTCGCCGAAATCACCGAGACTGGCATTGATCATGTCGAGCGCCGCACAATCATAGAAGGGATCGCGCGGCCGGGCGCGGCTCGCTGAGGTGAGTGATGGCCGGAAGGAACAAAAAGACACGGGGTCGGCTTTCCTCCATTGACCTGTTACCGGAAGAATGCAGCGGTATTGTCAGTTGGGCGGCAGCCGAACTTGTTGCGAACAATCGGACCCTCGTCGACATTTACGCTGAGTTTCGCGACAAGCTGATAGCGCTTCAGGGCGAGCTTGGTATCGGTTTTGATATCCCGTCCTTCTCCTCTTTCCATCGCCACTCGGCACGCAAAACAGCCATTACCCAAGAACTGGCAATGCGCCGGGATATCTATTCTGCCGTCGCCGATGGGTTATCGGCCAAAGACAGCGATGATCTGACCATTTTTATCAGTGAAACCGTAAAGACGCTGATCGCCGCAATCGCTGAAGAGGCAATTACCGGTCGCGCTACCACTTCGGCCAAGGATATTCGGGAACTTGCCAATGCGGCTTTCAAGATCGAGCAGGCCCGCAATCTGTCCGGCCACATCCGGCGTACTGACGAGGATGAGGTCAATCAGAAACTCGGCAAGGCAATCGACACGGCCGGGAAAAAGGTCGGGCTTTCGGGTGAGCGCGTCGACCAGCTCAAACGTGAGTTCCTGGGTGTGAGAGAACAGCAGGCCGATCAAGATGGCGGATAACGAACAGTTTATCGGCAAACCCGATGTATTCGCCGGGCCACCCGTTCTTACCCGCGAGATGGAAGAGCTGGCCGATGAGCTTCCACGCGGGGGTGACATTCCAGATGATCTGGACCCGCTCAAAGATGGCGTCTGATGAAGCATCAGGCCGAGTGGCTGGCGGACAAATCAAAACTCAAACTCTGCGAAAAGGGACGACGCACAGGCATTACATTTGCCGAGGCGCTGGACGATGCCTTGACCGCAGCAACGCGCAGGCAGGATGGCGGCGACAATGTCTTTTATATAGGCGACACCAAGGACAAGGGCCGCGAGTTCATCGGCTATGTTGCTCACTTTGCCAAGGTGGTTGCTGAAGAGCTTGCCGAGATTGAGGAGTTTTTGTTCCTTGATCAGCGCAGCGATGGATCAACCAACCAGATTGCCGCCTTCCGTGTTCAGTTCGCGTCCGGATTTCGGATCGAGGCGCTGTCCTCGCGCCCGGAAAACATTCGTGGCCTTCAGGGGATTGTCGTTATCGATGAGGCGGCCTTCCACAAGGATGTGCGTGGGGTGCTAGATGCGGTCAACGCTCTTTTGATCTGGGGCGGCAAGATCCGGATTATCTCGACGCATAACGGCGTTTTAAGTCCCTTTAATGAGCTGATCCGGGAAGTGGAAAGCACTGGCAAGCCGCCTTACTCCATTCACCACATCCCGTTTAGCGAAGCGATTGAGAACGGCCTCTTTAAACGGGTGTGCCTCATCAAGGGCGAAGAATGGTCACAGGAAGCCCAGGACACATGGGAAAGTGACATCCGTTCTGCCTATGGCTCGCGAACAGCTGCCATGCGTCAAGAGCTTGACGCCATTCCGGCAGAAGCGGAAGGCGCGGCGCTGACACGGGTACAAATCGAAGCCTGCATGGCGGACGGCATTCCGATTATTCGCTGGGCTTGCGATGATGATTTCAAGAACTTGCCGGATGAGGAGCGCAAGATCCGGGCACGAGCCTTTTGCGATGCCAGGCTCAAGCCGCTCCTGAAGAAACTGAACAAGCGCCGCCAACATGTCTTTGGTGAAGATTTTGCCCGCTCGGGTGACAAGACAGTCATCCTGCCGATGGAAGTCGGGATCGATCTGGTTCGCCGTGCCTGTTTTGTGCTGGAACTCCATAATGTTCCGTTCGATCAGCAGCGGGACATTCTTTACTTTGTGGTCGATCGGCTGCCGCATATGTGCGGCGGTGCCTTGGACAAAACCGGCAACGGCGCCTACCTCGCCGAGAAGGCCGCGCAACGGTACGGCGCAAGCGTGATCGAGGTTCACCTGTCTACAGCCTGGTACTCGGCAGAAATGCCGCCCTACATCGAGGCGTTTACTGATCGAACGGTATTGCTGCCACGTCACGAAGACATTCTTCGGGACCATCAAGCCCTGTCTTATGTCAACGGCATTATCAAGGTGCCGGATGACCACCGGACAAAAGGTTCAGACGGATTGGAGCGCCACGGAGACAGCGCGCCAGCCGGAGCGCTCGCCTATTACGCGTCACGGCAGAACCTGCCCGAATACGGCTATCAGGCAAGCGAAGACGACACTCAGAACAGCATGTTTGATATGAGCGGCTATTATGGCTGCGGCCTTGACGGGAGACGGCTATGGTAAAATCCCTTGTTGATCAGTATGGCCGCCCAATCGACAGGAGCCTTTTGTCAAAGCCGGTCGCCACTCCGGAAATCATGGGCGTGCGCCGTACGATTGAGGACCGCGTTGCGCATTACATGACGCCGGAACGATTGGCGCATGTTTTGATCCAGGCACAAAACGGACATGCCCGCGACTACCTGACGCTCGCAGAAGAAATGGAGGAACGGTACCTTCATTATGCCTCCCAGCTTCAAACACGCCGACTTGCCATTGAAGGTTTGACGCCGGTCATTGAAGAACCCAAAGGCGTTCCGGAAAAGATTGTCGACGCGGTTCGTGAGCTTCTGGAAGGCTCGGACGTAGACGATCTTTGCGGGGAACTGACAGACGGGATCGGCAAGGGATATTCTGTTGCCGAGATTATGTGGGAGTATCAGGGCGGCAAGCTGCGCCCGGCTGAATATGTCTGGCGAGATCCGCGTTACTTCCAGTTCGACAAGGTGGCGCTCAAAACCTTGCGCCTTGCCTCTGATACGAACATTGACGGCGACGAGCTGCCGCCTGCCAAGTTCATCATTCACGCTCCGCGCACCAAGGCAGGTGTGCCGTTGCGGCGCGGCCTTGCCCGTCCTGCCGCCTGGGCGTTCCTGATCCAAAGCTTCGGGCTTCAGGATTGGGTGGCGTTTTCTGAAGTTTATGGCCTGCCCATCCGTCTTGGCCGGTATCACAGCAATGCCAGCGATGCTGACAAGCGGACGCTCTTTCGGGCGGTCAAGTCCATTGCCAATGATGCAGCCGCCATCATTCCGCAAGGGATGGAAGTTGAGTTCCATAAGGTGGAAGGCCAGCACGGCGCGGCCGTCTTTGGTGAGCTTCTCAACTATGTTGATCAACAGGTCTCAAAACTGATTGTCGGTCAAACAATGACCGCCGATGACGGTTCATCTATGGCGCAGGCGGAAGTGCACAATGATGTGCGCATGGATATTTTGAAAGCGGACGGAAAACAGCTGGCCGCAACCTTGAACCGGGATTTGGTCATTCCGTTTGTGAACTTTAATTTTGGGCCGCAGGATGTTTACCCGCTGGTGTCGTTTCCCGCGCCGGAGCCTGAAGACCTGACGGCCCTTTCCGACAGTCTTGCCAAACTTGTTCCGCTTGGCCTTCGGGTTGATCAGCGCGAGATCCGCGAAAAGTTCGGTCTGTCTGATCCGGGGGACGAGGCAGAACTTCTTGCACCTCGGTCTTCGGGCAATGAGGAAAACGAAACGGGCAAGAAACCGGGTGATCAGGACACGGGCAAATCGGACAAATCAGATGATCCGGACCCGAAAGACAAAACGCCTGAAAAGGACGAGGCCAAGCTGGCAGCAAACCCAACCCATCACAGCGGGTGTCAGTGCGGCTCTTGCGCAAGTCTGTCGGCTTCGCCGGGCGGGTTGGATGAACTGGACCGCCTTGTTGCCGATATGGATTGGGAGCGCGTTGTCGATCCGCTCTATGCACCGCTGCAGGCGATCTTGAGCGAGGCCAAATCACTGGAGGAAGCGGAGGCCATGCTGAAGGACGCCAGTCTCGACAGTCAGCCCTTGAGGGAAGCGCTCGCGCGATTAACGGCAATTGCGCGTGGGCTTGGGGATGTGTCAGACGGGGTTGAAGGTTAAGCCGTGCCCAAAACGACCAAAGGCTTTAAGACTCCCGCTGAGATCACGGATTACTTTCGTCAGAAGAAACTCAGGCCCGCGTTTCACTGGGCGGATGTTTGGGGCGAGGAACACGCCTACGCCCACACAGTTGCCAAGGTTGTTGATCTGGAAGTGCTCGGGATCTTTCATTCCACACTAGATGAAGCGATCTCCGGGGGCTGGAGTTTTGAACGCTGGGTGGAGCGTGTCCAGCCCGAACTTCAGCGCCGGGGATGGTGGGGCAAACGAACCGTCTCGGACCCGACCGGCAAACACGCGGACGAGATTGTCGATTTTTCCAGGTCGCGCAGGCTTAAAACCATCTTCTGGTCAAACATGCGGGCGGCCCGCGCGGCCGGGCAATGGCACCGCCTTCAGCGCTCCAAGAAGGCCATACCCTATATTCTCTATGTCAGAACAGCGGCAAGCGATCCAAGGCCGGAACATCTAAGCTGGGCCGGAACACTTCTTCCCGTTGATGATCCTTTTTGGGATACACATTTCCCGCCCAATGGCTGGGGTTGCCTGTGCAGCGTGCGCGGCGTCACGAAATGGGAGGCGCGGCGTTTGCTGGATGCAGCGAAATGGAAATCGACGGGGAAAAGGTTCCCATCTCAACCGAAGCCCCGAAATTCAAAAAGGTTTCCTACGTCAACAACGAACCGGTGTTGTACAGAAATCCCGGAAGCATAGATCCGGGCTGGCACACGA
>NZ_GL476314.1:29646-57218 GCF_000148725.1 Roseibium sp. TrichSKD4
TCCCGGTCGCTGTTCACCCGAAACTGAAAGACACGCTCAACTCGAACTCATCCCTGATCGTTGCCTCTAGCGACACGATCCAGGCCAAGACCGGCAAACATGCAATTGTCTCGCTGGACACGTTCGCCCTTGTCCAGGGCATGCTCGATCAGGGCACCATTGTTGATGAAGGACGGGCGGACACCGAGCGGGCCGTTTATGTGCAGCTTGGCGCGAAATGGTGGAAGCTGGTCATCAAGAAATCAGCGGCCGGGTTTTTGCGGCTTCACACGATTTATCAGGTGCGGTCATCACGGGCGGAAAAATGGTTGGGAGAGAAAAAGTGACGGGAGGACGTGACCCCTCGCGGTCGCATTTGACCGGCACCACCGACTTTGCGCCGCCACAGATTTATTATGGACAATGGCGTGGGCAATTGCAATTCCGACAGCTGTCTGGCTGGAGGCTTTGAGATACGAAGGTGGGTCAAATTCAAACGCTGATTGATACCCCTTCAAAAAACGCCCACTGAGCGCCTTCACCCCCATTTGCGCGTGGATGATACCAAAAATTTCCTGCCGCGCGTTCTTACCCCTTTAAGACCCCTTTAAATTTGATCCTGTTTGACCTCCTCGGGTGCGATTTTGCATCCGGGGCGGCTTTGTTCCCGTTTTCCCGTGACTGACAGCTGACAGCCCCGCTTGACGGTGTGGCCGCAGGTAATTTCGCGGTCATGACAAAACCGGCTTCAAAACCTGACCTCCTGACCTCCACCGGCCTTGCCCTGGAAGTGGTGTCCGCTTCGGCAAGTGGCGCGGATGCGTTCAAGGCTCCCGAGTGGGTGCAGATCATGCCGCGTGGCAAGGTGACGTGCCGCGATGGTCGAACCTTCAAGTTCGAGCCTGATCGCCTTGTCGAGCGGTTCGAAGCGGAAGGGATCGATATTCCGATCGATCTTGACCACGGAATTTCGAATGGCACGAGCCCGGATGCGGTCGGCTGGATCAAGGAGCTGCAGGCGCGGGCGGAAGGCTTGTTTGCCCGTGTTGAATGGCTGGAAAGCGGGGTGGAAGTCTTGCGTGCCCGAACACGGCGTTTCCTGTCACCGACCTTCCATCACACAGAAGAGGGCGTGACGACCTGGCTTCATTCCGTCGCTCTGGTCGCAGCCCCCGCCTTGTCCATGGCAGCGCTTGCCCATGCGGACCCAACTTCCCAACAGCAACAGGACATTTCCATGAAAGGAATAGCGGAGGCCCTTGGTCTCAATCCGGAAGCGGACGAGGCGGCCTGCCTTTCTGCTTTCAACACCTTCAAGAGCGGCACCGTTGCAAAGGCCGTTCACGAGGAAACCCTCGCCAAGCTTGAAGCAACCACCAGCGAGCTGAATGGTCTGAAGAAGGCGCAGCACGACAAGGCGGTCAGTGAAGTGCTGGAGGCGGCGCTAGCTGCCAAGAAAATCACGCCTGCGCAAAAGGACAGCTATGCAGCTCTTTGTGCAACCGATGAAGGCTTTGAACAGGTCAAGGCTCTTTTGAAGGCAACCGCTGACGGCCTCGCTCATTCCGGCCTTGATGAACAAAAGGCTCCGGCAACGGATGGCGACGCACTCGACCCGGCTGCGCTTTCCGCCAAGGCTTCAGCCTATCAGGCTGAGCAAGCCTCCAAAGGGATCACCGTCGATATCATCGCGGCGGTCAATCATGTGAAGGAGACAGGCACATGATGCCGCTTATCAAGTCTTATCCGGTCGGTGCGGCCGGGCTGAAGGGCAAGCACATTGCCAAGGTCAGCGGCGGTGCCGTTGAAACCGCTACAGCTGCCACGGACACCACGCTCGGGCTTATTGCCGGGTTTGATGCGGACGCGGGCCAGATGGGTGATGTGATCCTGTCTGGTATTGGTCCTGTGGTTGCAGGCGGCGACATCGACTTCGGCGACAAGCTGATGGCCGATGCACAAGGGCGCGCGGTCAAGCTGGTACCGGTTCCAGGTAGCACGGTTGCGATTGTTGGTACCGCCCTTCGCGATGCGGCCGAGGGGGACATCTTCGACATGCATGTTTCCTTAAGCCTTCTTTCCACCCCGGCCTGATCGGCTGAACGCAATTTAAAGGGTCATTATCATGGCTTCAAATCGTCCTTTTAACGTCGATCCGGTCCTGACAGCGATTGCGATCGGCTATTCCAATCCGGCGCAGGCGCTGATTGCCGACAAGGTTTTGCCGCGCATGCCGGTTCCCCAGGAGCTGTTCAAGTGGACAGAGTATCCGGCTGTTGAAGCCTTTACGGTTCCACAAACGGAAGTTGGCCGCCTTGGTCAGGTCAATCAGGTTGAGTTTACGGGCAAAGAGCGCGAAAGCGCGGTTCGTGACTATGGCCTTGATGTGCCTATTCCCATTGGCGACATTAATGTGGCGCGTGCAGCGCGGGCAGCTGGAACGGGCAATTTTGATCCAGAGCAACATGCTGTCACCATGTTGACCAAGCTTGTTCAGCTGGACCGGGAGGTTCGATGTGCAACTGTTGTTCAAGATCCTGCCACTTATGCAGCTGAGCGCCGTCTCGTCCTGGCAGGTGATGATCAGCTTTCTGATTATGAAAACTCCGATCCGCTCGGGGTTCTTGATGCGGCCATTGAGGGGCCGTTGATTTACCGTGCGAACACGCTTGTCATGGGCAACAAGCCCTGGTCCTTCCTCAAGCGCCATCCGAAACTTGTGAATGCGGTGAAGGGTAACCTGACCAGTGAAGGCTTTATTACAAAGCAGCAGCTGGCTGATCTACTTGATATTCGCCAAGTCCTGGTAGGCGATGCGCATGTGAACACGGCCCGTCCGGGTCAAGACATGAAACTCACCCGTGCCTGGGGGAATTTTATCTCCGCTCTTTATGTTGATCCGACCGCTTCCAAGGGTGAGGCAACATTTGGCTTTACCGCTCAGTTTGGAACGAAGATTGCGGGGCGGATTGAGGACAAGGATGTTGGCCTTGAAGGCGGCTTCCGCATTCGCTCTGGCGAAAAGGTTCGGGAAGTGATCGTTGCCAAGGATGTCGGCTGTCTGATCCAGAACCCGGTCGCTGAAGCCGCTTAACCTCCAGCGCTCATCATAAAACGTTGTTTGAGAGCCGCTTTGCGGCGGCTCTTTAGTGAGGAACCATGATCAACCGTTTCAAAAGATGGGTCATCGCCAAGCTGTTTGTTTTTGTCGGCGCTCTGACCGCTTCCATCCCAGCCGTTGACATGGCTCTCGGCGGTTTTGGCCTTGATGAACTCTATGGCTTGTGCGTTGCCGCCCTTGTTTCCCTGATCGTCAAAATTGGAGTGAAAACCAATGAAACGTAATCTTTTTCTTATTTCCGCCTTTACCGGCCTGATAGCCCTGTGCCTCCCAAGCGCATTTGCCCAAGACCTCAAGCCACCGATTTCAATATGCTCGGGCACCGATGGCGGTAGCTACTATCTTGCCGCCAAGGCCATTGCCGACAGTCTGGCAAAAGAAAAGATCACCTCTGAGGTGCTTGTCGATACGGGCGGCTCGCTCGGCAATATCAGCCGGGCCTTGCGCGGCGAATGCAATGTGCTCGTTTCTCAGCCCGACGCCATGGTCAACTTGAAACGCAATGACCCGGCCTCTGCCCGTGAGTTTGTAACCGTCGCCTCGCTTCACGAAGAATACTTGATCCTCCTGGTCAACCGGGATGGCAAGGTCGGTGAATTGGATGATCTGGAAAGCTACGGCAAGGAAGCCTCCATTGTTCTCGGCGATCCGGACTTTTCCGGAGCCGTTCAGACCTGGGCGAACCTTGTTGCTGAAGATGATGACTATGGCGCGGTCCGCATTGCCAGTGAACATGATGATCCGGAGTTTGCTTTGGAAGCACTCGCTCAAGGCGAAGTGGATGCAATCCTTCTGGTGACGCGCATAAAGGCAAACCGGGCCTTGTCGGAGGCCAACAGTTATCTTTCCAAAAAGCTGCGTATTGGCGCGATGAATGACGGTGATGTTGATGATGCGGTCGATCTTGCCGGAGATCCGCTTCTGGTGTCCGTGGGGGTTCCGTCAAACGGGATCACGTCCAACTTGACCAGCTGTTTTTTCGGCTGCACGGACAGCTACAAGATGCAGGCCAAGCTTTATCTGGTCAAAGGCTCGATTGACAGGCGGACCGAGAAAACCTTGCGCCGGGTTGCACGGCGCGTAGGTGCCCAAATCCAGTCCGCTCTTAACTAAACCTCATTTTTGACTTCCTGCGCGGGACATCCCGCGTAGGGAGCCAGGAGCCTTAACTTCGCACCCCTTCACATCCTTTATCCGGAGAATAATGTCATGGCTCGCAAGCCTCGCACCTCTCGCCGCAGCAAACCAGCCGCAGAGACCGAAACCAAGCTTGATCAAAAGGTCGAAGCGCCGGAAACAGAGACAGCCGCCGAAACCGTGGATGCTGCTTCCGAAACCACGCCCGAACCTGAAGCCGGTTCTAAACCTGAGACAGTGTCGTCACGGCAAGCGGGAGATGCGGACGGCGAAGGCCAAACGTCAGAAGACAAAGCGCCCGAAGGCAAAAAGACGAAGGAAGAAACTTCCGAGGAAAAGGAAGCGGACGATAGCTCGGACGAAAAGGCGGCGGACGCAGGTGAACAGCAAAAAGCGCCGCCCGAGGATGAGCAGCTGCAAAACCAATCCGAGGAAGGCGAGAAGACCAGGGATGTTTTGCCCCTTTGTCATGTCCGGCGTGACGGCGTGCTTCACCCTCCGGGAAAACCTCTTGAAGTGACCCGCGCGCAGTTCAATGAGCTGAAAGCGGCAAAAGCCGTTGAAGGCACTTTCGACGCCTGACACTCCGCCCCTTTGAAATAGTCCCTTGAGGCAATCCATTAAAGCAACCCGGTTATGACAGCATTTGCGACCATTCAGGATATTGAGGACCGTTACCCGGATGATTTGATCGTTCTGGCCGCGCACCCTCAAACGCGCGAACTGGATCAAGGCCGGGTTGTTGCGTGTCTGGAGGATGCGGGGGCAGAAATCCGGGCCATCCTTCAGGCGCGTTATTCTGCCGATGAGCTTCGCCGCCTGGACGCAGAAGCGCTTTCCATCCTGAAGGTCTATTCGATCGATATCGCGCTCTACCGGGTGGCGCTGTCCTTTTCCCGCTCAACGGACCAGATCAAGGAACGCTATGAGGCTGCGATCAAGCGCCTGGAAGCCATCGCGACCGGCAAGGGCGGCTTGACCTTTGAGGGCGGGAACGTGACGCCGGGCCTTGAAGGTGTGAGCGCCGGGTCTCCCAATGAAGTCCTGATCGATGTACCGCCGCGCCCGTTTGGTTCCCGCCGATTAAGGACGCCGCGATGAGTGTTGTCCTGAGCATCGATACCAGCGATCTCGATGAAGCGCTGGTGCGCCTGAAGCCTCTCATCGACCCTGACCTTGGACAGTTGGTTGAACTCCTTGCCGACACTGGGGAAGAGCAAACCCGCCGCCGCATCGAGACCGAAAAAACCGCGCCTGATGGCACCGAGTGGCCAGAGAACGCGGAAGGCACAAGCATTCTGCGAAAGACAGGTGGGAACCTTTTGAACAGTGTCGCCTCCTCTTCGTCGGGGACGACCGCCGAATGGGGCGCGACGTGGGAGTATGCCCATGTTCACCAGTTCGGCGCGGTCATTAAACCGCAGACGGCCAAAATACTCGCCTTCAAGATTGGCGGCAAATCTGTTCGGGCAAAGAAGGTTGTCATTCCCGCCCGTCCCTTTGTTGGCCTGTCGCGCGACAATGAGCGTGAGATGGTTGATGTGGTGACCGACTTCTTCGGGATAGGAGCTGCACAATGATCGAGCCAAAATCCCTTTTGGAACTGATCGCCGTTGATCCGGTTTTTGCCTTCCAGACTGCCGTTTGCGAGACCCTCAAAACCCTCTTTCCCGACATTGATGTCAAACGCCATCCCGGCAAGCTGGATGTGTTTGACGTGATCGAAGGCGAGACAATTTCCGCCCCTTCCATGCTGATTGGCTGGACGGCCATCAAGACGCCGCGCGATGTAACCGGGGCTTATGAGCTGCCGATCGACTTTGCGGCCTATATCGTGGCTGAAGATTATGCCGACCGGGAGCAAAAGCGTTCCATCGACCGCCAAGCGGTTGCCTTTGCGATAGGCTCACGGCTCCTTGATATCCTTCAAGATCCGGACCTGCAGTGTTTTGGGCAATCTAAGGTTCTGCCACCCGCAACAAAACCGGAGCCCGCGCTTCGCCCGCTGTTCACCGCGACCGCCCATGGCAAAGGGACGGCTTATTATGCGGTGACCTGGCAACAGACCCTTGTCGGCCTTGGCCCTGACTTTTTGGGCGGCCCAACCCCACAAATGGTTTCTCACGAAGATCCTGAAGGGCCTGGGCTGAGCTTTGGGTCTGATGATGCTATTCCGCCCGAGATCGCGGCCCTCATTGCGGAGGGCAGCGAATGAGATCGGAAGCGGCCCGCGAACTTCGCACCCTTCGCCGATTGCTTGCCCAGGCTGAAAGCCGCATGGCGCGCATGCATATGACCGGCAAGGTTCATCCCGGCTCGCAAAACATGAAGGCGAGAACCGTGCGCCTTGAACTTGGGTACACGCAGGACGGCGAGCTGATCCTGTCGCCGCCTGTTCGCTGGGCGAACCCCGGCAATGGCCGCCTGAAGGTTCATTCCGCGCCTGGCGACAATGAGCAAATGACGCTCTTCAACCCATCTGGAACGATCGGTCAAAACAGCCTGGCGCAGTATGCGACCTATGATGATGACAACACCCCGCCAAGCACCGCGATAGACGAGACTGTTATCGAATATGGCGACACGGTTATTGTTCTCAAAGGCGATGAGACGCGCATTCGGTCGGGCAAGGTCGTTGTTGAAAGCGATGACGTTCATCTGGGCGGTGAAGGCGGCGAGCGCGTTGCCCGTGTTGGAGACAAGGTTCTTGTCAAATCTGGATCTTCAAAGGGTCTTTGGCCGATCGTTGAAGGGTCTTCAAATGTGAGGGCGGCTGGATGACGCGTGCCCTTCGATATCGGCGGGGCTTCCATCCCGTCACGTTCCGGCCGCTGGTTGGCTGGGCGCATGTGGTTCGCTCGCTCGGGATCATTTGGAGCACGCGACTTGAGACGCGGGTCATGCGTCTTGAGTTCGGGTCGGATCACTTCTCGCTTTTGGCTGAGGACATAACGCCGGATCTCGCCTTGCGCCTCTATGACGCCTTGATTGGTGCGGCCCACAAACACGAGCCGGAATATCGGATCAAAACCATGCAATTGGTCAAGGTTGCTCGAAATGGCACATTGGCTGTGCGCCATGGCGGGATCTATTACCCGGAAGGCCGGTTCGGCATTTACGATCATGCGCAGGAGATGACCGCAACGGCTCCGCTTCACCATTACCGGGAGGCGGCATGATTGATCTGGAAAAACTCCCCAAGCCGGAAATCATCGAAGAACTGGACTTTGAACAGATCCGGGCCGAGCAGCTGGACGATGTCAAACAGCGTCTGGAAGCTGCAGGCTATGCGTTCGACACCGGCGCTCTGGATAGCGAAGTGATCGCTATTGTCCTTCAGGCAACGTCTTTCCGCGAAATGAAAATCCGCAGCCGGATCAACCATGCGGCCCGGTCCAATTTTCTGGCCTTTGCCTTCAAGAACACGCTGGATCATCTGGTGGCATGGCTGGGAGTTGCCCGTCTTGAAGGGGAGACGGACAAGCGGCTCAAGCGGCGTTATCAGCTGGCGACCATCGGCCGGTCGGCCGGAGGACCGCCGGAGCGATATGAGGACGTTGCGCTCAAGGCGAGCGTTGACGTGCGCGATGTCAAAGTCTGGAGCGAGGACGACAGCCCGATCGTCAATGTCGCGGTCCTCTCCGCCATTGGTGACGGGAATGCATCGCCGCAGCTCTTGGGCCTTGTCAAAGCGGCCCTTGAGCAAAAGCATGTGAAGGTCACAAACGACCGCTTCAACGTCATGTCGGCCGTGCGGCGGACTGAAGATATCCGCCTGCGCGCGCGTCTTGCGCCCGATGCCCCGGCGTCTCTAATTGATGAAATCCCACCGCACCTAAGAGCCGAATGGGCAAAGCAGGATCTTCTGGGGCTGGACCTTGACCCGTCCTGGATCATTGCGACCGGCAGATTGCCAGGTGTAACCGGGCTGGACCTCGATGCACCGACCGGGTTGATCGAAGTACGAGGATTTGAGGCGATCGCGCTTGGTGACATCACCGTGGAACTTGCCGGGAGGGGCCGGTGATCAAGTCGCTCCTTCCATCCAGTTCCGCAAATACGGCAATTGGTGTTGAGCTTGCCGGTGCCTGCGAAGACCGGGTTATGCCGGGCGTTTTGCGTATTCCCGGTTGGAAGCTGACCTCCCGCTCGGCCTCGCTGATCTGGTTCCTGATTTATGAGTTCGGCCTTGGGGCGTTGGTCCCCTATATTCCGGATCGTTTCTTCCTCATCGATGCCGGTCGCCAATGGGCGCGCATTCGCGGGACGCACAAGGCGATTGAAGATGGTCTCGGGTTTATCGGCTATGCGGCCGGGATTGAGGAGCCGCCTGAGCGGCGGTCAACATGGTGGAAGGTTCAGCTCCATCTGGACCGTTTGCGCGATAGCGAAAACGACCTTGAGCGCATTGACGGGATTGTCGGTCTTTCGCTTCCGACCCGCTCCAAGCTCCGCCGCGTCTATCATGGCTACAACATTCCGGCAGCTGAGACGGGTTACACGCGGCTCGGCTCCTGCCGGTTGGCAGGCGACAGCGGGGTTCGCGCTCGGGGTCTCAAACCGAAGTGGAGTTTTGGCCGCAAACATGATTTTGCGCTGGACCTGACCCAAGCCGATTATGAGGCGCTCGGGATCTGGATACCGGAAGTGCCAAGCGAGCTTTGGGAAGACATGGATATCCCGTGGGAGACGGCGGATTTTGCATGGGAGGCGTCCAGCGAGATTGCCCGTCGTCGTTCCCTCGGCCAATCGCTTGAACGCTCGTCTGTCTGGCTGAAGTTCACAGGTAGCGATGGCGAGATCATTGGTTATCGGAATGCGACCTGCCGCGCGGTTTCTCCGGCACTTGAGGGCTTTGACATCTCGGGCAGCTTCTATGACCGAAATCGAGACAATCCCACTCATGTGCTGGCCATTGGCAAAACCGACTTTGGCGAAGGGTATGGGGCGACGGCTTCCCATGTGTCGCTCCTGTTTGATCCAGAGCTCACAGACATAACCAGACCTGGGCTCCTTTGGTTAGAGCCGAATGGTTTGAGCGGTGGTGTCGAGATTGCCCGCCAGCCGCTTGACCTTGAGTTTGGCGAAACCGTTCGCGACCACATCCAGATTTTGATGAGGCTTTAAATGGCGTTTGAACATCCCGAATTGCCAAACACCTATGACCGGTCGCCTGAGGCACCTGCAAACCGCACCCGCGTCGAGTTTATCGATGGTCGACATATCGAAGGCGGGGATATTAATGAGGTTCAGGGCCTTTTTGAGCGCAGCCTGACCTCTGTTGCCAAGATGTCGGCAGCAAATGGGGACATTCGCGAAGGGGCTGGGATCAAGGTCGAATTGATCACAGATCCCGCCACACCGAACGAGCCCGCGACCCATGCCAACATCACGCTGCAAGCGGGTGTCATTTTCGTTGATCGCGATCTGGAAGTGAAAGCAACCTACCTTGAGAATGTGCCGATCACGGGTCAAGTCTCAGTCGGGGTTCGCAAGCTACGCGGCTATGTCACTTCCGAACAGGACGAAACTCTCAAGGGTATTGCCGAAGGAGAGCCAAGTTTCAACGAGCCGGGTCATGCCCGCCGCGAGGAAGATCTTGTCTGGGCGCTTCCCGATGATGATCAGGCAGGCGAGTTCACCCGTGTTTATCAGCTGCGCGACGGCGTTGTTGTTGACAAGAAAATGCCGGTCGCCTTGTCGAGGATCATAGACAATTTGCGGATCTACGACAGCGCCAACGGTTCTTACATTGTCGAAGGGTGTGACGTGCGCGCGCTCGGCAGCGACGGAGAAGGTCATCAGGTTCTCTCGATCGATGGCGGCATCGCCCATATCGACGGGTTCCGCCGTACACGGGATGAGGCTTTCACCCTCTTTGTTGAAGAAGACCCGGATCTGGAAGACGTTCCGGCAGAAACCCATCAGTTCGATGATCCGGACGGAACCGGTTCGGCCACAATAGAGATCAACCGTCCGCCTGTGGCCAGCGTTACCTCTGCGCTTGTGACAAAACAGATCACGATCCAGCGGGCGCGCGGAGATGTGCCGAACGGGCTTGATCAGCTGGACCACGGATCGGTGCGCCGGATTATCTCTGTCACGCAGTCGGACACCGTTTACGTCGAAGGCACGGATTTTGAGCTGAGCGGTGATGATATCCGCTGGCTTCTGGGCGGCAATCAACCGGACGCGCAAGACACCTACAGCGTCACCTATCTTTACTATGCGCCTGCCGACAGCATTGCCTTTGACAACCGAACCATCACGATCACCGGCGGTGTTAATGGCGAAGATGTTCTACTGACCTATCGGTCCAAGATCCCGCGCCGGGATTTGCTTGTTCTGGACATCTCCGGTCAGCCCCGGATCATCAAGGGTGTCTCCATGCGCCGCAAGGCGGTTGCACCGCCAACGCCCCCGGAAACCCTACCTCTTGCCGAGATCCACAATGACTGGTTCGGCGCTCCCCTGATTGTAAGCAGTGATCAGCGCATGCCCACGGTCTGGGAGGACTGGCAATACAAGCACCTGTTGCTCAAACTAGCAGACCAGTTCAACCGGATGAGCATGGAAAGCTCGGTTCCCGACAGCGTATCGGCAGACGGGATCTTCACCGACGATTTCCAGAACGATGAGCTGCGCGACAACGGTGTGCCTCAAACGGCTGCGATTAACCGGGGCGTTTTGCAGCTCCCCGTTCATGAGGTCATGAATGTCAGTTTCGGCCAGGTCGAAACCTTGGCCTATGAGGAAAAGGCGACCATTGAGCAGCTGCTTTCAACCGGTGTTCACAAGGTCAATCCGTATCAGAACTTCAACCCGATTGCGGGCGATCTGTTCTTAACGCCTGCGCTTGATCACTGGACAGAGGTTCGCACAGCCTGGACCTCTCCGGTAACGCAGTTCTTTACAGCTGCTCCCGGTCGTCCTCCCGGCAGAACCGTAATGACTGAGGAAGTGTCCCAGCGGACGGAAACGGCCTCGGCAATCCGTCAGCTGGACATTGCCTTCACCTTGAACGGCTTTGGTGCAAACGAGCAGCTGGAAAGCCTCTTGTTTGCAGGCCGGGATGTCACTCCCAATCCGCCGCTCTTTGCCGATGCAACGGGTCAGATCACGGGTTCATTCCGCATTCCTGAAAACGTGCCTCCGGGAAGTCATGCGGTCGATGCAAAAGGCGCAGCCGGCTCTTTTTCCGGAAACACCTATGCAGCATCCTTGACGATCACAACGGAGGTGATGCGCCGGGTAAACCTTGTCACCCGCCGTGCGCCACCGCCAACGGTGATCAACAACATCACCAATGTGACCAATATCACAGAGGTGAATGTGCGCGGTGGCCGCAGAAACGGGGGCGACCAAAACGAGCCCTGGCAGCGAAGCGGCGACCCGATTGCGTGGGTCTTTCCGCCCGCTGAAGACGGCTACAATCTCGGACTGGATTTCTGGATTGGCGAGGTTGGCAATCCGGACAATCCGATCATCCTACAGCTCGCCGGAACCGTGAATGGCGATCCAAGCAATGAAATTGCCGCTGACACCTTGATCCCGATGCATGGTGTTCAGCCGGGAGATCTGATCCAGGCGCGGTGGCGGGCTCCTGTCCCGGTCAGCGCCAACCGGCGCATGTCTTATGTCTGGATGACCAATGACGGGGACCATGCAATCCAGATTGCAAGACAGGGTGACGTTGACCCGACCAATCAGCAGAGGGTTGGCGGAACGCCGTATCCGGAAGGTGCGTTTTTCAAGGGCGCGAACCGTTCTACATGGCTTTACGATCCGTCGATCTCCCCGAAAGTCCGGGTTATTTCTGCAAGCTTCACCGAGAGCGAACGGCGGATTGAGCTGTGGCGCGGCGAGCTTCAGGCCATCTCCGATCTGGTTGTTCAAGGCCGTGATCAGATCCCGCTTGGAACCGGTATTCGTCTTGAGCTGAAACGGGCTGACGGTTCGGTTCAGGTTCTTCAGGCAAACCAGCCGATCGAGTTTGAGGAGTATGTGTCTGAGGAAGTCGTGCTTGAAGCGGTTCTGACAGGAACCAAAACCCAAAGCCCGATGATGTTCGGAAAACAGCTGATCGGTGGCCGGTTGCAGCAAAGCGCGGACTATGTATCCCGCGTGTTCCCGCTGGACGGAAAGCTTCATGCGCGCAGCCTGATCAAGCGTTTTACGCCGTCCGGTTCGTCTCTGGCGATATCCGTCGACAAGGAAGATGGCGTTTTTGAGGAAATGACGCCGGTTGAAAACCGCCCGCTTGGTGAGAACTGGTTTGAAGTCACCAGTCAAATCGATGCCTTCAGCGCTCCCCATGGTGGCCGTATCCGGATCACCCTTCAGGGCACACCCGCCGCTCGGCCTTCTGTTGCCGAACTCCGCGCCTATCCGCTTTGAGGTGAAAGATGGTCACTGACGCAAAAACGGAAAAAGGCAATCTTCCCAAGCCGCATTCGGACAATAAGGTCAACGAGGAATTCCCTCGACTAGCGCAAGCGCTGGAACTGATCGGGTCCGCACTGGATGACCTGACAACAGCGCTTGGTCAAAAGCCGGATGCAGGTCATGGCCATGCGATTGACGATATTGAGGGACTTGCTGGACAGCTGCAGAGCCTCATTGATGGACTGGATGACCATACGCATGCGTTCTCTGATCTGGTTGATGTAAACACGCAAGGGGCGAATGAAGGGCAAATCCTGCAATATCAGGCTGGAACTATTCAGGCCGTCGCGGCTCTGGCCGAGTTCTTTGCGCACAAGCCAATTCCCGGACTGACCTCCAACAATGTGCAGACCGCTCTTGCGCAATTGGCGTCTCAATTGGAGCAGCTGCGCGGAGGCAATGCGCCGGAGTTGCTGGATACCATTCAGGAACTTGCCAATGCGCTTGGGGATGATCCGAACTTTGCAACAACCGTGATGGAGCATCAGGCTGAACGGGCCGTGAAAACCCGCATAGCCCCGGAGGGTGGCAAGCCGCAATATTTTGACCCAACGCGGGGCGACGGCGGCGCGTGGGTGGATATCGGGTCTGGCGACGGGGTGCCGGTCGGCGGGATACTGGGGGACGCTTCTGGTCAGGGCCTTGGCCCCGGCTGGCTCAAGCTTGGCAATGGGGCGACCTTTGATGTCACGATCTACAAAAAACTTGCGCTGAAATATCCTGATGGCGTCCTGCCTGATCCTGATGATCGGGTTTTGCGTGGAGCTGGAGCGCTGGCGGGTGTTGCCGGGACTGTGCTTGAAGATGCACTCCAAGACCATAACCACGAAGATGCTTACGCCTCCAATGTGTCTGATGGAACCGCGCGCACTTCTGGCCGCACATTCGGTTCCGGTCGTACAGTCGCCGAAACTGGTGAAAGCCAAGAACTGTCTCAGGGTAATGCGGCAGAAGGTAATGAAACTCACCCTCTGACAGGACCTGCATCAGCGGTCCCCGGCGTTCGTACAGCCTCAGAGACCCGTGTCAAATCCCTCACAGTCGATTGGTATATCAAGGCAGCCGATACGGTTGACGCCCCTGAGATCGTCCAAGCACTATCCTATGTTGCATCGCTCAATGCTGTTGTTTCCAAAGCAGATGCGCTTGAAACAAAGGTCAACAAGCTGGAGCTGGCTGCGCCGTCTGTCCTGACAAAGCTGCGTAACGCGGCCAATCTTGGTATCGACCTTGCGCCTTACACTGACGCGGATGGTTTTGCGGCCATTGAGCTTGATGTGCTGTGGCTTCGACCGGGCAATAATGCCTACTTTGCGGCTCGGGCCTCTGTAGATGGCGGCGCTACTCTTATCTCATCGAATTCTTACGTTAGGGCAGGATACTATAACGGCTCTTCCAGTTCAGGTGTTCCCGGCTGGAATGCTGGTGGAAACAGTGAAATGGGCCTTACCGGTACGCTTGGAAAAGCAGAAATCGAGAGTGGGACAATGACGGTGAATATCGTTAGATCCCCGAACTCAATCCGCGTCGACTCAAGTGTTGAGTACATTAACAATGGGACGCTCCAGCGGGTAGTTATGCGCTCATTTAGCTCCGCAAACCTAACGGGCGTAGACTTCGTCAGCATCTACCCGAACACCGGACAGATCGCTGAAATGGATTACAAAATTCGAGACTTGAGGGCTTAGTTTATGACCCACTTTTATCAGCACCCTGACGGTCGGCGTATTGAAGTTCCGCATTTCGAAACGGCAGGCGAAGACGGTATCTCGCATATTCGCAATGGGCGTGGCGAGCGAATACCGTTCGATGTAACGGACCCGGCCAGTCCTTACCATGGCTTTGAATACCTGCCCGATGGCTTTCCACCTGAGCCCGGTCCTTCGCTGGATGAGGTCAAATCTGAAGCTGTGAAGGCGGTAAAACAGCGCCATGCGGGAACACTGAGACAACTATCAGGCAATGCCAGCGATGAAGAGATGCACTCTTGGCCGCGAAAGGCATTGGCCGCTGAAAAGTATCTGGAAGGAACAGCCAGCGAAAAACAGACGCGGATCATTGAAGGTGGCGCGGACCGCCGCGATATGGCCTTTGACGCTTTCGCTAATTTGATACTAAAGAAGGCGGAAACCTTCGATGATCTGATTGGTCAAGCGGATGATCTGAAAGAGCGAACCGATGCAGCCATCAAGGCGGCGAAAACTGCGGAAGAGGTGGCCGCTATCCTCGAAGCGTCTGAGGCGGAAGCAGCGGCTGCGCTGAAACAGTGGCTCTCGGCAGCTTAAGCCATGCCGCGCACTTCCTACACCGCCTTGCGACAGGATATCCGTTCCGGTGATCTGATTGCCTTCCGGGGCAATGGACCTGTGTCCCGGCTGATCCGCCATGTCACGGGTGGGCGGCATACCCACGTTGGTGTGGCGTTTTGGTGGTGGCACCGGTTGTTTGTCCTGGAGGCCCGCGAAGGCGATGGTGTACGGCTGCGGGCCTGTTCAGCCCGGTTGCCCTTTGACTGGATAGCGACCGGACTTGAATGGACAGACGCGGCAGAACAGTTTGCCGCCGATACGCTGGATGATCCTTATTCCTATCTCGACGCGGTGCGTGCCGGGCTGGGGCTTAAACTCCAATCGGGCGGATTTATCTGTTCCGAATATGCGGCCGGAATTCAAAAGAGGTGCGAGGGCACGGGTTGTGCCGCCTTGCCCATGGGCCACCCATCCGGCCTTGTCGATTATTGGCTCGATCTCGGGCGACCGCTTCGAAGTCTCAAGTGACATCTGTCAGCCCCGGTCGTCTTTTTCAAATCCTGCATGCTTTCTCCACACTTCAAAGCCCCTGCTTAAGGCCCATTCAAACGGCCTTTAAACGGAGAACGCCATGTCTGCCACGGTGCCCAATGTTGGGACGCGGGTCTTTTCCGACCTCTCGCCAACCGTTGCCTCGATCGACGCCCGTCAAACCTATGCGGCCATGTGTCTTCCCATGCCGAATGCGGATAATTCGGTTGAGAAGCACCGGCCCTTTGTCGTCTCCACTGATGATGTTGAGAAGATCGCGCTGATAGGAGACGGCGTTGCCAAAGACGCCATCAACCAGATCGCTGCCGAAGGCATTACCACGGACATCATTCTTTCCCGTGCTGAAGAAGCGCCGGACGAAGACGCCCAACTTGGGCACATTGCCGGGGCTGCTACTGACAAAACCGGTCTATGGTCTCTGCTGGAAGCCAAGGGAGAGACCGGGTTGGAACCCGGTTTGATCATTGGCCCGGAGTTCTTTCATCAGCGACCGGGTGATGCTGCCAATCCATGCTTGACCGTCGCCGATGCGATTTGTGACAAGTTCATCGACTGCATGGCGATCGGGGATGCACCGAACACGAACCGCGAAGATGCGGCCGAAGCTGCCAGCGATTTTGCAACCTCCCTGAACATCATGATGGGGTATCCCCGCGTTCGGATCTGGAAAGGTGGCAGCGAAGCGGATGCGCCGTTCTCCACGTCCTGGGCGGCGGCCATCCTGCGCCGCGATGCGCAAGTTGGAAACCCTTACAAGGCGGCCTGGAATAAGCCAATGAAGGGCATTCGCGGTCTGACACTCAAAGTCAGCCACCGGGACGGTGATCCAACTTCTGACAGCAATTTCCTGTGTCAATCTGGCGTTGGTACGGCGATTGAAAAGAAGCTTCTTTGGGCTCCCTATTCAACGGCGTCTGATCCGACCGTTCGCGATTATCGATCGATCAAGCGCATTCGCACCCGCCGCTCGATCGAAAAGGCGTTCCTGCGCGCCATGCGCAAATACAACGGCGAAGATCTCGGGCCGCATCTGACAACCTTGCTGTTTCAGGCCGTGTCCGAAGCCTGCGCCGAGCGTAAGGCTTTCGGGGCGATCATTGACTACGAGGTCATCTGGGACCGCAAGATGAACCCGAACACGGTTCTGCGCGATGGCGGATTGCGGATCAAACTTCGCTTTGAAGAAACCCCGGATCTGACCGACCTTCAGATCTTCACCGAGCCGCAGCCTGAAGCCTTTGACCTTCTGGCAGGCAACATTGCGGCCGCCCTTCAAACCCTTGGCGATCCGAATATCCGGGTCGCAGGCTAAGGAGCCATTGTCATGGATAGTCTGATCTATGGCGCGAACTGGTATGTCGACACGCTGAACCAGCGCCTTCGCCTGGAAACGGTCAAGCTGCCGAACCTTTCGCGCGCCAATGAGGAAATCAAACTTGCCGGTGGTTGGATGGCGTTTTCCCATCCCGGCGAGATTGCCTCCATGTCTGCGTCCTTTACCCTGAAAGGGGCTCATGATGATGTGCGTTCGCTCTTTGGCCGGGAGGCCGGGGACTGGACGACGTTCTATTATTATGAGCGCCTGCGCGACATTCAAAAGGGAGTCAACAAAGGCCGGATTGTCACGCTCAAAGGTCTATTGACCGATGTCACCCCTCCAAGTGTCAGTGGCCGTTTGGGCGGGCAGACTGAATACCAGATTGGAACGCTGGTCACTTATCGCGATGTGGTCGAAGGAAAGCGCGTTCACGAGATGGATATCTTCTCAAACTCGCTGATTATCAACGGCGTCGATTACTCGGCCGAGCACAATCAGATGATTGCCGCTTAGGCGGTTGCGGTATCCATAGGGGGCAAGAGATTTTCAATGAGCGGCACAGAACCCAAACCGTTTGAACTTGATGAGCTGGAAACCCTGCCGCCGGAGGAGCTGACGGACGCGCTGGATAATTCCGGAGGCGGTAATCACTCGGCGACACGCGAAGTTGAGGCCCCGCAGACTGAGCAGCTGGAATTTCTGTCTGATGAAACCTCCCGGTTTCAGAATGTGCCGCTCGATCATCCGTTCAAACGGGGTGGCGAAACGGTCAAGAGCATTCCAGTTCGCAAGCTGACCGGCGGTGAGGTTGAAGACCTTGTCCGCAAGGCGGGGGGCGATCTGTCCTTTTACAAGGTCTATGAGGCGCAAACGGGTTATCCGGAAGCGGTGTTGCGCGGGCTTCAGGAAGAAGACTGGCACCTTGTAAAGGAAGCCTGCACGGATTTTTTTCCGCGATCGCTCCGAGCGGAAAGCGCCTGATTGCCCATCCCCGGCAATGGCGGGCAATCGCGGCCCGCTTGATGGCAATCCTCCGATTTTCCCATGCCGAATTCAGGGCGATGGATTGGGACGAGGTGCTGCTTTGGTGGCATGAGGCCGATGCCGTCCACGGTGAGACTTACGGCCTCGGCTCCCGGACACAAGGTGAAACCCGATGAGTGATCTTGATGTCAAAATGCGGCTTGATCTCGACTATCAGGGGCGGGACGCAAAACGGGCGAAAGATGATATCGAGGCGTTGCGCAAGGCGGCGCAAAGGCTCTCCGGCCTTGGCGCGGACAAGCTGGAAGGCGACCTGAAACAGGTCTCGGCCGGGGCGGACAAGGCGAGCGCCGCGCTCGGGAAATCCACGGACAAGATAAAGCTTCTCAATCGGCAGACAACGGACAAGGCCGAGGGGGAGCTGAAGGCGCTTCAAGGGGCTGCAAACAGTCTTGCGGCAAAGCTCGACAAGCCGGTGACTGCGTTTCGCAAGCTCAACGCCTTGAACACGAACAAGGCTGAGCGGGAGATGCAGGAACTGGGTGCGGCAGCGTCCAAAGCGGCTGAGCGCCTCAAAAAGATCGACAAAACCAAGTTTACCGGTGTGGGACGTCAGGCGGATGCGGCCAGAAAGAAAGTGGACCGTCTTGGGGAAAGGGTTGAACGCCTTAACCGGCTGAACACTCCCGTCTCCAAGCTTGACAGCACGGTTGGGGCTTTGGGCACAACAGCCGTTGGTGCGTTTGGATCACTGGTTGCCTTTGCGTCTGTCGACAATATTCTTCGCGGGCTGAACCAGCTCGAGGACGGGTTTAACAAGGTTGATCTTGCTGCAACGCGGGTTGCCTTGACGGCCGAGCAATATGACCCGGCTGTGGTTCAGGAAATGAAATCCGTGAATGCGCGGATATCTGAGAAAACCGGCCTGAAGGTGGGCGGGGTTAGTGATGCGCGAAACGTCTTTGCAGCTGCCAATATTCCCATTGCCCAGCAAAACAAAATTCTTGAACCTGTTGCAAGGGCGGCGGTTGCGTCAGGCTCCTCGCCTGAGGTCATTGCCAAATCTGTGACGGCAGGTCTCAACAATCTTGGTCTGACCCAAGAGGATATTCCCACCTATCTGGACCAGATGCTGAAAGGCGGCAAGGTTGGCGAGTTTGAAATCGAGGCGATGGCGGCCTCCTTTCCAAAGCTTGCGGCTCTTTATGCCAATACCGGGGGAACCGGGCTTACTGCATCGGCTGACATGATTGCAGCTGCCCAGATCATCCGAAAGGGTGCGGGGGACGAGGCGAGCGCTGCCACCAACTTTGAAAACTTCATGTCGAAGATCTTTGCAAAGGATGCGGTCAAGAACTTCGATGAAATGGGTGTTGACGTTGAGAAGCTGGTTGCGAATGCGCAAAAGAGCGGCCAGTCGCCGATCTGGGCTGTCCTTGACAAGATCATCGAGAAGACCGGGGGCGATGAGTTCAAGCTCAATGAGCTGTTCGGGGACATGCAGGTCAAGGCAGCGTTGCGCCCCTTGATTGCCAACCGGGATTTGTTTGATGAGTACCGCGACGAAGTTCTCAACAAATCGGGCGGCCTGGTTGAAAAGGACTTTGACCGGATCTCTCAGACGCCGGAAGCCAAGAGCAATCGGCGTGGGGCAACATGGGCGAATATTCTTGGCGGGGTTGGGAATGCCTGGGGGCACATCAAAAACCCTGTTCTTGATGAGGTGACGGGCTTGATCAATCCCGATTATCGTCGGCGGGAAGAGGGTATTGTTGAAAAAGAGCGCCTCAAAGATGTGAATATTGAGGCGCTAGAGGCCGAAATTGCAGACCTCAAGGCACAGATTGCCTCACGTCCCAAGCCCAAATTGGACCTTCCCGATAATGGGCTGTTTCCGCTACAGCAACGCTTGCGCAGTGCAGAGTTTGAGCTTGAAGATGCGTTGAAGGTGCAAGGGGCAAAGGCGACCCCGCTCGATGGTAAAACCCAGCTCCCCATTCCCAAGGTCAAACCGCTCGGGTCCGACAAGCTGAGCGCCTTGTCTGACGGCATGGGACCGGCGGGCACCGAGGCAGGCCAAAAGTTCAGCGCGAATATGAGTGATGAAGTCGGTCAGATGTTTTCATTGGCTGATGACTTAAAGAATGCCTATTCCTTCACGGCTACGCCGACAATTTCCCCGAGTTTTTCGGCCGCCTCCGGTCCGGCGCCGCAAGTTCAAAAGATGTCGTCGGTCACTTCAGGCCCGGTTAATCAAACTATCAATGGGGTTTCAAACCCCTATCGTGCCGCTAGCTTGCTCAACCGTCGCCAGAACCGGGAAATCCGGGGCTCGCGTTCGCGCGCCCTTCATGAAACCGGGAACCTGGCATGAGTTCGCTTGTCTCCATAGGCGGGGCCCGGCTGAAGGTGATCGGCCTCAATCCGCAACACGTTTCCAGATCCAGTGAAACCCGGCTCCCCGGCCGGGCAACCTTCCGGGGCATGGATTACCAAAAGACCGGCAAAGGTCCGCACGAGGTTTATCTTGAGGCAATGACCGTCCCGCACATTCTGGGCGGCCTTGATGCGCTGGGGCTCTTGCAAGGTCATCACGAACGGCAGGACACGGTTCGTTATATCCGCCTGGAAAGCCGGTATTTGGGGCGCAATCTTGGTGACGTTGTTGTCCGTGAGCTTCACGTTGACGAGGATCACTTTCACCCGTTCACCGGGATCGGCCGCAAGGTGAATGTAGAGGTCGGGCTTGTCTTTGTTGGAGACACGCCATGAGCCTTGTCATTATCGGTCATTACCCCGTCAGAGAACGGCAAGAGCGCCTCGACAGGATCGCAAAGGCGCTCTACGGCTCGGAAGGCAACAAGGCGGTTGAGCGGCTTCTGGAAGCCAATCCGGAGCTTCCTGACACGGCGTTCGGTCCGACTGGCTTTGTCACCTTCGGGACCATTCTTGCCGTGCCCGAGCCGATGGAAGCCGCCCCTGAAACCATTGTGAGGCCGTGGCTATGACAGCGCGCACTCCGATTGTTTCTGTTGTCGGGCCGGAGGGAACAAACCTTGTCCCGGCATGGGGGAAATCACTTCTCGGCCTGACCTATACCGATCAGGCGGGCTATGAGAGTGACGAGCTTGTCCTGCGCTTTGCAGCGCCTCCTTATGATCTGCCACCCAAGGGCACGAAATACCAATTGGCACTTGGCTGGAAAGGTGGGAGGCCCGCCGACTTCGGAATATTCTCTGTCAGCCGGACGGCCCTTGGTGGTGATCCGGACAGCGGCGAGGAGCTCGAAGTCACCTGCCGGGCGGCTGATTTTATCGACAAGATGAAACAGACCAGCTCGAAGCACTATGACGAAGACGGTGGGTTCGGGACCGCCGGTTCAATTATTCGGGATATTGCAAAAGAGGCGGGTGTTCCGGCCATCATTCCGAGCGAACTGGAAAAGATCAAGATCCCGTATCGCCTTCGCTGGAACCAAAGCCCGCTCGATTTCCTGACTGACCTTGCCGACGATATCGGCGGGATTATCAAACCTCAGGCAGGCCGCCTGGTTGTCCTGGAACGCGGTGGCGGCAAGTCGGCCTCCGGGCAATCTCTTCCTATAATCCACATGCACCATAACGTGATTTATGCCTGGGACGTGGATCTGGAGGAACGCACTGCCCATGAAAGCGCCGAGGCGGATTGGTTCGACCCAAAATCCGGGCGCTTGCAACAGGCCACGGCCAGCATTGGCAAGAGCGGAGGACCACGCCGCAGGCTTCACCCCGCACCCGACGAAACCGAGGCGGGCCAGATTGCCTCGGCGCTTGCCGGTTCCCTCAATCGCTTTACTGGCACCGGCTTCTTTGAAGGTCCGGGCAATCCGCTCGCTCTTGCCGGCGCCGAGGTCAAGGCGTCCGGCTATGGCTCGGATGTCGATGGCATTCGCTGGGAAGCGACAAGTGTCACCCACACTTGGGAACCCGATGGTGGTTGGCTGATCAGCGTGGATGTGGAGACGATGAAGGGGAAATGAGAGAGGCACGGGTGGTCCGGACCCGAAAGTCCGGACGGCGGGGCGCTTGGGAAACGTAAACCCGCCCGACAGTAGTAAGTGATAACCGCCGCACCTGTGGCCCTTTCGGGCAACTGCAGTGTGGCTGAGTCGGCAGACGGTTGTCATGCAGGAAATTCGATGTGGGCGTTGTGCCAAGCTTTTGATGAAAACGGCGGCTAACGCCATCAACGATGTAATCGAGGTGAAGTGTCCCAGATGCGGAACACTCAACAATTTGAGGCCAGTGGTACCAATGCCCAGCGAGCCCGTGCCAGATCGCCAAGAGCGACCACTTTTGGAGACAGCATGCGCTGGCAACTCTTTCAGCAAGACGCCCTGACATGGCTACATGATCAGTCGTCAAACCAATTCGACGCATTGGTGACAGATCCACCTTATTCCTCAGGCGGACTCCACTCTGGAAGCCGCACGGCCGACAGCGCCAACCGGAAATATGTCAACGACGAGAAGAAATACCCCGAGTTCTCGGGCGAGAACCGGGATCAGCATTCTTACATGCTCTGGTCGACGCTTTGGCTCACGGAAGCCCATCGCATCTTAAAACCCGGCTCTCCGTTCCTCGTGTTCACCGACTGGCGTCAGCTCTCGGTCATGATCAACGCAGTCCAAGCTGCAGGCTTTACCTATCGAGGCTGTGTTCCTTGGGACAAGACCGAAGCCTGCCGCCCCCAGAAAGGACGCTTTCGGCAACAGGCCGAGTTTGTCCTATGGGGATCAAAGGGAGCGTGGCATGGCAAGGACGGCCCGACCTATCCCGGTGTTATCCGCTGCAGTGTTATGCAAGGCGGTCCCAAGCTTCACACGACCGGAAAGCCTGTCCCTCTTATGGATGCACTGGTTCAGGTTTGCCCTGAAGGCACCGTGCTCGATCCGTTCGCGGGCTCAGGCTCCACCGGAGTTGCGGCCCTTCGCTCCGGGCGACGGTTTGTCGGGTGTGAGCGGGAACAAGCTTACTTCGACATTGCAAGTGAGCGGCTGGGAACAGTCAATTCAACGACGCTTTAAACGGCCTTTAAAGCCCCTTTAAAAACCAACCAGTCGGAGTGTGAAACATGAGCCTTTATGTTCAGGCTATCAGCCAAGACGGCGAACAGACCGACTGGTTTTGTGAACGGGTCAGCTATGAGAGGTCCGGGGACGTCAATCTGATCCGAGGCAACGAAACGGTGTTTACGCTCGGGCCGGAAGACTATGCGGCCGGGTTCAGTGTGGCGGTGTTGGGGGCGGCGCAGACGAAGGCGCTGAATTGATGCGAAACGGCATTCGGAAAAACTGCCGTTTTAGAATATGCCCCCAACAACAGATACGTTAAGGTTGCCACCAATTGATTCATATTTCGGCAATTTAGCCACGCATTTTGAGACACTAGATGGCAAACCCTGAACATTTGAAATGGCTCGCTGAGAATGATGTGGAGGCTTGGAACGAGCGCCGCCGGTTGAGCCCAATTGTGGCTGATCTAGAAGGGGCGGACCTGCGGGAGGCGAACCTGGAGTGGGCGGACCTGTGGGGGGCGAACCTGCAGCAGGCGAAGCTGCAGCAGGCGGACCTGCGGTTGGCGATCCTGCAGGAGGCGAAGCTGCAGGAGGCGGACCTGCGGGGGGCGAAGCTGCAGCAGGCGGACCTGCGGGGGGCGAAGCTGCAGCAGGCGGACCTGCGGTTGGCGAAGCTGCAGCAGGCGAAGCTGTGGGGGGCGGACCTGCAGGAGGCGGACCTGCAGGAGGCGGACCTGCGGGGGGCGGACCTGCGGGGGGCGAAGCTGCAGGAGGCGGACCTGCGGGGGGCGAAGCTGCAGGAGGCGGACCTGCGGGGGGCGAAGCTGCAGGAGGCGGACCTGCGGGGGGCGAAGCTGCGGGGGGCGGACCTGCGGGGGGCGAAGCTGGAGTGGGCGAAGCTGGAGTGGGCGAAGCTGGAGTGGGCGGATGTCCGAACTGTAAAATCGTCGCTGGCAGTCTCAGGTTTCGCCAGAGCCGATTTTACCCACACAGGATACCTCACTCAAAAACAAGTAGACAGCATGAGAGGTGATACCGGGGTGCTGTTGCCCGAGGGGCTGAAGCATCCTGCTCATTGGCCGAAGTGGGAGGGCGATGAGGAGGCTGGCACAAAGAACTCGGACACTCATACCCCTTCTGATGATCTAGAGCGTCGGTTAGCGGACACGGGTTCTGTTACATCCATCGTTCGGGATGGCAAAATCGATATTGTCAGCACCCCGCCAGATGGGAGACCTGCGGCAAATGATCCTTCTGACAGGGATCAACTTTTTGACGCTATAGATTACGCTTGCGGCAGATTTCGCGAAGCTTGGGAGACGGAAAACCCTCAGGTTGACAAGAAGGGTATATTGGCCGCAATCGACAAGTGTAGGGGCCTGGCTCAGGAACACGATTTAAACTGGTACAAGTGGATAGAGTTGAGTTTGGATTTGGCCGATTATCTGAAGTCAAACCCTGAGGAAGACGCATGGCGTACTCTCGATAGAAAGACACAACGCATCATTGGCATGATCGGTCAACTTGAAAAATACTTGAAGCCGCTTCCGAATGAAGAGGCTGGCGTTCACGATCTCAGAGAACCTGAAATAGAAATCACGGCTGAGACGGAGACGCGTCTCCCTGAGCTTATTGATGAGATCGACAAACTTGCACGGGCTATTCAAGCGCCGCCCGTTCAGAACATTTTCTATGGTGATGTTGGAAAGTTTGTCCAAACTCAAGCGCACACCATCAAAAACGAACAACACCCGACCCATCTGCCGGATGAGTATTCAAATCCCGTTTCCCAAGGCAAATGGACTAGGGCGCTGCGAGGGATCGCGGGTTTCACTGTGACGTTATTGGGGAACTTGGCAGTAGGTGGATTGTCAGGCGTTTTGGGGAACACACTCACGACAGATACCGCTTGGCCATACTTTGTCAGCTTGCTTGAAAAGGTGCGGGACTTGTTGCTGATGTTTTTCAAATCCAGCTGAAAATCAAAAACTGACTATTCTAATTTTGATAGTCAAATTTCTAATTCTGCGCGGCGAGCTACAATCGGATGGCATCGTAAAAGACGATGCACCTGACATGTCATTGGCCTCGATACTCGCAAAGCTGAATTCTCGATAGGTCGCCTGAGCAGGACGCTGAAAATTAAAAACTGATTTTTCTAATTTTGATAGTCAAATTTCTAATTCTGCGCGGCGAGCTACAGGCGAGCTACAGCGTGCGAGATCTATCTATCAGCAATGCTTGGATAAAAATGGTAGCGGGAGAGGGACTCGAACCCCCGACACGCGGATTATGATTCCGCTGCTCTAACCACCTGAGCTACCCCGCCATCCGGCCGGTCCCTTTTCAAGAAGGGCCGTGCGATGTGGGGAGCTTATAGTGACGGCGGAGAGCGGCGTCAAGCGGGCAATTGCACCTTCTCCGGGGAAAAATGCAATCGCGCGCCTTGCCTGTGATTTTGGCCGCAAAGCCCTGTTTTCATAAGGGCGTTTGGGGGAGCCGTTCAGCGGTCCTTCAAGCGGCGGAGCTGGACGCGCCTTGGCTGTCGATGGTCCACGCGCCGCTGCGCTCGGTCCGCGCAATCCAGCCGCCGCCCAGAACGCGGGCGGTTTCATCTTCGCTGTCAAAGAAGACGCAGGCTTGACCCGGCGCAACACCTGCTTCCCCGGTGACGAGTTCGACCGTGGTTTTTTCCGCCGTGTGGCGCAGGATGGCAGGGGCTGGCGGGCGGGTGGAGCGCACCTTGGCGAAAAGGTCCAGCTCTGCGCCTTCGTCCAGCGGCATGTCGCCCAGCCAGTTCACCTCGCGCAAGATGATCGTGTTTGTTGTGAGGGCCTCACGCGGGCCGACCACAACGCGTTTTTCATCCGCGTCCAGACGCACCACATAAAGCGGCTCGCCAGTGGCAACGCCTAGGCCGCGGCGCTGGCCTACTGTGTAATGAATAACGCCTTCATGCTGGCCGAGAACGCGCCCGTCCATGTGAACAATGTCACCAGGTTCGGCTGCATTGGGGCGCAGCTTGCGGATGACTTCGGTATAGTCGCCATTTGGCACGAAGCAGATGTCCTGACTGTCCGGCTTGTTGGCCACGGAGAGGCCGAATTTTTCCGCCAGCTGACGCACTTCCGACTTGGGCCGACCGCCCAGCGGGAAGCGGATGAAGTCCAGCTGCTCCTGCGTGGTGGCAAACAGGAAGTAGCTCTGGTCGCGGTCCAGATCGACAGGACGGAAGAGAGCGCGCTTGTTGCCGTCCGGCCTGGAGCGCACATAGTGGCCGGTGGCCAGAACATCCGCGCCAAGGTCTTTGGCGGTTTTCAAAAGGTCGGTGAACTTGACGGTCTGATTGCAGGAGACGCAGGGAATGGGCGTTTCACCGGCAATATAACTGTCGGCAAACCGGTCCATGACCTGTTCCTTGAACCGGCTTTCATAGTCCAGAACGTAATGGGGAATGCCGATCTTTTCTGCTGCGCGGCGGGCGTCGTGAATATCAACACCGGCGCAGCAGGATTTGGCGCGGCTGACGGCGGCTCCATGATCATAAAGCTGCAAGGTGACGCCGATCACGTCGTACCCTTCTTCCTTCATCAGGGCCGCGACCACGGAACTGTCGACACCCCCGGACATGGCAACAACCACACGGGTGTCTTCCGGGCGACCGGGAAGATCCAGACTGTTTTGCATTCACAACACCAAGATATTGGGCCGCACGCGCGTCTTCACGGACGCCTGTTTCAGGCTAGGCCGCATAGCCCGCGCCGTTTTGGTGGCGGCAAGTTCACATCGTTTTGGCCAATATATATATGTGCGGGCCAAATTCCAATAATTGCCGGAAAAGGTGGGCAAGCTTTGCCGGGTGAGGCAGTCCTTTCCGGGGTGATAGAGTGCTTCAGTATGTCCGATTTAGTGTAAGTACTTGAAGTTTATCGATTTTAGAGATGCGCCAAAACTGGCCCGGTGTTTGCTGACAAGTGATCAGACATTTGGTTCAGTCAATCAGATTGGGATGCATCGTGCTACCTTTTGACATGATCTTAAGCGCTGCAGGAACAGCGGCGCAGGCAATCGGTGCCAAGGCGGGCCTTCAGGGCGATACCGCTGACGGCAACGGGTCTGGCCAGTTTGCCTCTGTTTTGAATGCTGCGGTCAGGCCGGATCAGGACGCGGACGCGCTGACTGAATTTGCCGCCGAGTTGCCAGAGGATTTGGCCGGTGAATTAGCGAGTGAGTTGGCAAGCGAACTTACAGGCGAGTTCCAGCCGCTTCCTGTGCAGCCCGTCCCGAATGCAACAGCTGATGCTCTTTTTGAAAACCTTCTGGGTGCCCGGCAGGGTGAGGGCGTGGAACTGCAGATCGGTGATGGCGGAGAACCAGCGCCCCCGGTTGCGCCGCTTGGCGCCGGGGCTGGCCCAGCTGTGCCGCCAAATGTCGGCGAACCTTTGCCGGTTGATCCGCTGGAGCCCGATTTGGGTGCAAAACCAGCAGCCGGGACACTGGCCCCGGAATTGGCGCAAGGCTCGGCAGGCGCGCTTCTTACGGGTGAGGGGCAATCTGCAGCCTCTGCGAATGGGGTCAATCCGGTAGCTTCCGGTTCCAGCGCGGCTGATGAGCTTGCTTCCACTTTGACGAAGCAGATGGGTGGGCCAACTGCGCCCGGAGCATTGTTGAATGAAACTGTTCAGCCCGGTGTCGCTCGCGGAGCAGCTGCTGTTGCTGCTGCGCAACCTGC
>NZ_GL476314.1:57374-220164 GCF_000148725.1 Roseibium sp. TrichSKD4
AGTGTCAGCTTCTGCCTCAGCAACTTCGGTTGATACCGCTGTTTCGGCAAGCCAACATAAGCCTGTAAATGCCCCGGCTGCTTCTAGGGTCAGTGTGACGCCAATTGCGGAGGAGCCGATTGTTGATCTGCTTAACGTGACCACGGAAGATGGAGCTGCTGAAGCCGAACCGCTTGTGACCGCAGCCGCAAAAAAGAGTGGCGAGCCTGCTCAGCCTGTGGTGCAGCTTGCTCAAGCGGCACAGAATAAGCCCATTCCGGTCAAACAAGGTGGTGGCCTGCAGGCTCCATTGGCTGATGATGCGCCTCCAGTAAGCCTTGCCGATCTGGATGCCGCTGTGGAAGAGGTGCAGCCATCTGCTGCCAGCACAAAGAAAACGCCTGCGGCTTCCCCTGCCGGAGCTGGCAGCGAAGCGCCTCAGCAGGCTCCAGCATCGCCTAAGCCTAAGATTTTGGCCGCCGCTGCAGCACGCTCTGCAGTGAGCCCGGGTGAAGTTGAGTTCGATGCTGAATTTGATCCGGAAGCCGCCCTGCGCCTGACAGGCACAACGGGTGAAAGCACATCAACGGTGCGGCTTGAGAATGTTGTGCGCCCCAATCAGACGCTTTCCAGCCATGTGGCCATGCAAGTGGCCGGAGAAATGGCGCGGAATATTCAAAACGGCCAGACGAAATTCCAGATGCGATTTGATCCGCCTGAATTGGGCCGTGTGGACGTGAAGATGAAGGTGTCTTCCGACGGTAGTGTGCAGGCGCACCTGATTGTCGAGCGGCCGGAAACGCTGGACATGTTCATGCGCGATCAGCGTGGATTGGAGCGGGCGCTTGAGGCTGCAGGTCTGACAGCGGATTCTGAGAACATGAAATTCTCCCTGAAAGATCAGGGGAACTCAGGGTCTCAGTTTGCTGACGGACAGCAAGATGGTGATCAGCACAACGGGGCTTCCGGCAAGGGTGAAGCCGATCAGCTTCATGATCACGACGAATTTGGACCAGCGGTGCCGCTCAACTTGGCGGCAGCCAATGGCGGCCTTGATGTTCGTATTTAACAGAGATTTGGACGCGCCTGATCTAGCGGGCTGCAATCGGGATAAAAGAGTATGACACAAGTAACTGGTGCAACATCTGCGGCCTCGTCTGGAACAACATCCGCTTCACAGTCCCTCAGTTCCAACTATGAGCTGTTTTTGTCTCTGCTGACCACGCAAATTCAATATCAGGATCCACTGGATCCGTTGGACTCAGCTGAGTACACAAAACAGCTGGTGCAGTACTCTTCTGTCGAGCAGGCCATTCAGAGCAACCAACACCTTGCCAAAATGGTTGAGGCCATGCAGGCGGGGCAGGCGTCTTCATATGTGAACTATATTGGGTCTGACATTACCGCTTCAGGGGGTACGGCTACTTTGTCCAATGGCAAGGCCAGCTGGAGTTTCGGCGCGGCTAAGGATGCAACTGGCTCCATCGATATCAAGGACAGTGCTGGCAACACGGTCTATAGCAAGGAAGTCAGTGTTTCCGCAGGATCAAATTCCTTCGATTGGGATGGCAGAAACAACTCTGGCGGAACTGCGCCCGACGGGGCCTACACGATTTCCTTCAATTTGAAGGACGGAAGCGGAAGCAAGGTCAATCCGTCCGCCGAGATCAAGGGTGTGGTTGATGGCCTTGATTTATCGACGGATACTCCGGTTCTGAAGATTGGTGATCTGACGGTTCCAGTCTCTGCTGTGCGCACTGTGAAGGCCGTTTCGTCCTAATTTTGCAAGAAAATTCAAAAAATTTTCGAGAACCTGCCAGAATTTTCAAGGGCAGGTTCTCTCTTGGCGTGCCAAATTGCACGTATTGAGTTGCAATCTGCAATAAATAGCTGATGAAGTTAAAATTTGACCCATTTTTATTAATCGTTGCCGGTCTTTGCCTTAGCTAAGGTAAATAAATACAATTTATGCCAATGTTTATAGTTAATGAATTGTATTTGTTGGCTTAGTCAAATTTTAAGTTGCTGTACCTACACTCAGATTTACCTTGGTCATGGTTAGTGTGAGAGTACAATGACCGAACAAATTCGTTCGCGTGTAAAATACGTCATCGGGCCGGATGGAAGTCCGCTCACTATCGCAGATTTGCCGCCCACTTCTACGAAGCGTTGGGTGATCCGCCGAAAGGCGGAGGTTGTTGCAGCCGTTCGGGGTGGCTTATTGTCCCTTGAAGAAGCCTGCAGCCGCTATACGCTTACAGTGGAAGAGTTCCTTTCCTGGCAAAGCTCAATCGAGAAACATGGTCTGGCAGGGCTGAGAGCCACTCGGGTTCAGCAGTACCGCAACTGATCATTTCTTGATCCAAGAATTAAAGACTGGGGAGGCTGGCTGCGCGCCGGCCTTTTTCGGTTTCGGCATGTTTCACGAGGTGTGATGAAACATGTTTCGCTGTAAAGGTTAACGAGGTGGGCAAATTTTCCCCACCCGAATTGCAAATTGCATAAACAAGATCGGCGGAAATCCGCCAACATCCAGTTCTGACCTCATATTCGTTAACGCCTTGTTAACCTTCTGAGCGGCAAATTTTGCCCAGTGGTTAATGCGCCGAAGGTGTTCGCACCCTCTCGAGCGAAATTTTTGGCTAACGAAAGTCGGGCGGAACTTCGTGAACGGGCTCATCGAATTTATAAAAACACTTGGACCAACACGCGTCGCAGCCATGGGTGCAGTTGCCGCGATGCTGGTGGGGATTTTCGCGTTTATCATTCTTCGCGTTACAGCCCCGCAGATGACAACGCTCTATTCGGATCTCACACTTGAAGATTCCGGGGCAATTGTGTCCCGCCTTGAGGGAATGGGTGTTCCGTATGAACTCGGTCGCAACGGTGCGACGGTTATGGTTCCTCGGGAGCGGGTGGCGCGGCTGCGGATGCAGTTGGCTGAAGACGGCCTGCCGACCGGTGGCTCTATCGGTTATGAAATCTTCGACCGGTCTGACACGCTTGGGGCCACCAGCTTTGTTCAGAATATCAACCATCTTCGTGCTCTCGAAGGTGAGTTGGCACGCTCCATTGCAGCGATTGATCGTATTCAGTCCGCTCGAGTTCATCTTGTCATTCCAGAGCGGCAGTTGTTTCAGCGCGACCAGCGTGCACCGACGGGTTCAATTGTCCTGAATGTGCGAGGCACTCTTGGTCAGGGCGAAATCCGCGCGGTGCAACATTTGGTGGCAACGGCTGTTGAAGGTCTACGCCCGGAAAGTGTGTCTGTTGTCGATGAAACCGGTCGGTTGCTCGCATCCGGCGCGGAAAGCGATGAAGAAGGGATTATCGGGAATTCTCTTCAGGAACGGGTGTTCGCCATTGAATCCCGTCTGAAAGGGCAGGTGGAAGAAATCCTCAGTTCCGTTGTTGGTCCGGGTCGCTCACGAGTTCGCGTTGCTGCGGATGTCGATTTTAACCGCACAACGGAAACGATTGAGACGTTTGATCCAGAGGGCCAAGTCGTTCGCTCCACTCAGACCAAGGAAGAAGCCTCTAGCAGCACTGAGCGGACAAATGAGGTCACCGTTGGCAACGAACTGCCAAACGGGGGTGACAACAATGGCGGTGAAGGCTCAAACGAGGAAACAACGGCGACCGAAGAAATCGTGAACTACGAAATCTCACGTTCGACCAAAACGGAAATCGTTGAAGCTGGCCGCGTACAGCGTCTCTCGGTTGCCGTGCTGGTTGACGGAACCTATGGGCCAAACGCGGATGGCGAGGTGGTTTATACACCACGCACCCAGGAGACGCTGGATCGGATTGCGCTCTTGGTTCGCTCAGCAGTCGGGTTTGATGAAGGTCGTGGTGACATTGTTGAGGTGGTCAATCTGCAATTTGCGGCGCCACCTCAAGGTGATCTAACCGAAGAGCCGGGTCTGTTTGAGTTCACCAAAGAAGATATCATGCGTTTTGCAGAGCTCGGCGTGCTTCTTCTGATCTCCTTGCTTCTGCTCCTATTCGTGGTGCGCCCGCTGTTGCGCCGGATTGTGACACCGGAAGAGCCGCAACCTCAGGAGCTGTTGATTGGTCCTGATGGTCAGCTGATTGCTGAAAGTGAAGTGCCGAGCGAAGATGCTGAGGAAGACGACGAGATGCGGATCGAATGGCTTGAGGAAGCCAAGGCTGCGGGCGCTGCCCAAGCCACGTCTATCAGCAAGGTCGGCGAGATGATTGAAGAGCACCCAACCGAAGCTGTAACCATTGTTCGCGGTTGGCTGGATGAGGCGGCATAATGGCTGAAAGTGTGCTTCAAAATCAACTGACGGTTAGTTCGGATCAGGAAGAGCGTGAACTCAAAGGCTCTGAACGGGCTGCGGTTCTTCTGCTTGCGCTTGGCGAGGTTCATGGCAAGGCGATTTGGAATCAACTGGATGAGATCGAAATTCGGCAAATTTCGGCAGCCATGGCTAACCTTGGACCTGTTACGCCGAAGATGCTGGAAGATCTGTTCAAGGACTTCGTTAAACGGATCGCTTCTAAAGGTGCATTGACCGGAAACGTGGATGCGACTGAACGGTTGCTTACGAACTTCCTGCCCGGTGATCGGGTTTCGATCATCATGGAGGAAATTCGTGGCCCGGCTGGCCGGAACATGTGGGAGAAGCTTTCCAATGTGCAGGAGAATGTTCTCGCAAACTATTTGAAGAACGAATATCCGCAGACCGTTGCGGTGGTTCTGTCCAAGATCAAGTCGGATCACGCGGCCCGTGTTCTTGGTATCTTGCCGGAAGAGCTTGCACTGGAAGTTGTTGGTAGAATGCTGCGCATGGATGCGGTTCAGAAGGAAGTTCTGGAGAAGGTGGAGCAGACCCTTCGGGTTGAGTTCATGTCCAACCTCACGAACACCTCGCGCCGTGACAGCCATGAAATGATGGCGGATATCTTCAACAACTTCGACCGGCAGACCGAAGCACGGTTCCTGGCTGCGCTGGAAGAAGACAACCGCGAAGCTGCTGACCGCATCAAGACGTTGATGTTCACATTCGACGATCTGATGAAGCTGGATGCAGCAAGCTGTCAGACCCTTTTGCGGAACGTGGAAAAGGACAAGCTGGCCATCGCCCTCAAAGGGTCGACGGATACAGCGCGCGAATACTTCCTCGGCAACATGTCATCGCGGGCGGCCAAATTGCTGGAGGACGATATGGAAGCGCTTGGTCCTGTGCGGTTACGTGACGTTGATGATGCCCAAACCGGTATGGTGAATATGGCCAAGGATCTGGCGGCCAAGGGTGAAATCATGATTTCCAAGTCGAACGGTGACGACGAGATCATTTATTGATGGAGCTGGAGGGAAACCTCCAAACACACATGGGCACTATGGTTAGTCCTTCAAAATTTTTGTTCAATGTTGATTTCACCGCGCCCCCGGAGCCAGAGGTGGAAGCGCCGCCCGAGCCTGTTGTGCCGATGATGCCGGTGTCTGAGCATGAACAGCTTCTCAAAAAAGCCCGAGAACAGGCCTTTGAAGAAGGCCGCGTTGCGGCTTTGAAAGAGCACCAAAGTGCGCAAGACACGTTGTTGACGGAAGAGGTTGGGCGCTTGATCGGCGCGGTCGAGGGTGTGCTCGCTCAGCTTGATGAAGCACAGACCGAGCAGGAAAGAGACGCCGTCAGTCTGGCGTTCATGGTGGCGCGGAGACTTTGTGCCCATCTGGTTGCGCGCCAGCCAATGACAGAAATGTTGGCACTGATTACCGAATGCCTCGGACCGCTGCGACGCTCTCCTCATGTTGTTGTGCGAGTTAATGAGAGGGACGTTGAGGCGCTGAAAAAGCGTGTTGACCCGATCATGAATGAAAAAGGCTTCGAAGGACGGCTTGTCATTTTGGGAGAACCCGACATTGGTCGTGGAGATTGCCACATTGAATGGGCGGATGGTGGTATCATTCGAGACCGAAAAGCCATTGAGAAAGAAATTGACGGGAGCATCAAATCCTACCTTCAGGCGCGCGCCGATGAACGCAAGGCTGCGCGGGCAGGATCTGGCTCTGACACTCAGAAGGATCAGGCATCATGAGTGATGAACAAGGTGGCGGTATTCCGCTTGATGAACTGGAAGTTCCCGCTGCCCCGTCAGAAGAAGATGGTGCAACAGGAGCCACTCAGGGTGCAGGTGATCTTGAAGCTGTATTCGATGTTCCAGTTCGCATTTCTGCGGTGTTGGGCTCATCCAAGATGCATGTCTCGGATCTGTTGAAACTGGCCTCGGGCACCGTACTGGAGCTGGACCGAAAGGTTGGGGAAGCAATTGATATTTACGTCAATGACCGCCTCGTGGCGCGCGGTGAGGTCGTTCTGGTGGAAGACAAACTCGGTGTGACCATGACCGAGATCATCAAGACCGACCGTTAAGGGGGGGAACTGGAATGCGGCTTTTGATCGTTGGCACGCTTGGCGGCCAACTCAGTACAGCTTCCAAAATTGCCATGCAGCGAGGGGCGCAAGTCACTCATGCTGATACCATTGAAGGAGCATTGCAAGTGCTCCGGTCGGGTCGGGGTGCAGACCTGTTGATGGTGGATGTGGGCCTCGATATCGCAGGCCTTCTCGATAAACTTCAAACTGAACGTGTTCATGTGCCGCTGGTGGCGTGTGGTGTGGAAACGGATGCTCAAGCTGCCGTTTCCGCCATTCGTGCCGGTGCGAAAGAATACATTCCCCTTCCGCCCGACCCTGAACTGATCGCCGCTGTCTTGTCCGCCGTCGCCGAAGAGCGCGGCGATATGATTTATCGCGATGACGCGATGGCGGCAGTTGTGAAACTGGCAGAGCAGGTAGCCCCGTCCGAAGCGTCCGTTTTGATCACCGGGCAATCTGGAACGGGTAAGGAAATCATTGCCCGTCACGTCCACAAGTGCTCCAACCGTGCGTCAAAGCCGTTTATCTCCATCAACTGCGCCGCCATTCCCGAGCATCTTCTGGAATCGGAACTATTTGGTCACGAAAAGGGAGCGTTTACGGGTGCTGTTGCTCGCCGTATTGGCAAATTCGAAGAGGCAGATGGCGGAACTCTGCTGCTAGACGAAATTTCCGAAATGGATGTGCGCTTGCAAGCCAAGCTACTGCGCGCCATTCAGGAGAAGGTCATTGACCGGGTTGGCGGAAACCGCCCTGTTCCAGTTAATATCAGGATCCTGGCAACCTCGAACCGTGATCTTGCAGAGAGTGTTCGCAACGGCAGCTTTCGGGAGGACTTGCTGTTCCGACTGAATGTTGTGAACCTGAAGCTCCTGCCGCTACGGTCCCGCCCGGCGGATATCATGGCGTTGGCGACGTTCTTTGTAGACCATTATTCAAAGGCAAATGGCGTTCCTCCACGCGAGATTTCAGCTGAGGCCCAACAGGCGCTGAAATCAAATGTGTGGCAGGGCAATGTGCGCGAGCTGGAAAACACTATGCATCGTGCGGTGTTGCTGGCTTCGGGAACGGAAATCACCGTTGATGCGATCCGGTTGCCGGATGGGTCTCCAATCAGTGTTGATCGCGGGCCCGCCGCACAAGCCGCACAGGCGGCGGAAGCTGTGTCGCGAACCTTTGTTGGCAGAACGGTTGCGGATGTTGAGCGCGACCTCATTCTGGACACGCTCGATCACTGCCTTGGTAATCGTACCCATGCTGCGAAAATTCTGGGTATCTCAATCCGGACGCTGCGCAACAAACTGAATCAATATACTGATGATGGGGTGAGTGTACCTGGACCCGGTGAAATGCGGTCTGCGTAAACACGGTAAAAAAGGCGCGTCATGACAGACACCTCGGCAAATGAGGGAAAAGCGGTTCAACCGACCAGCGGACAAAGTACTCCTGCTGCGTCTGGTGGTGCTTCCTTGCCGAGTTTTCAGGATATTTTGGACACGTTGAGGCGGGGTGATGTTGGTCTTGCGACCGGCATCATGGTCATTCTGACGCTCTTGATCCTGCCAATGCCGCCGATCATGCTCGACATGTTTCTGGCGCTCTCAATTGTGTTTTCAGTTCTCGTCTTGATGACGTCTCTGTTTATCCAAAAACCTCTGGAATTCTCCTCGTTTCCGACTGTCCTTTTGATTGCGACAATGTTGCGGCTCGGTTTGAACATCGCGTCGACGCGATTGATCCTGTCAAATGGGCACGAAGGCACGGCCGCTGCGGGAAACGTCATTCAGTCCTTCGGAAATCTCGTCATGGGCGGGAATTTCGTGATCGGGATCATTGTCTTCGCGATCCTCGTGATCGTGAACTTTATCGTTATAACAAAGGGTTCAGGCCGGATTGCCGAAGTTGCTGCGCGTTTCACCCTTGATGCGATGCCTGGCAAGCAAATGGCAATTGATGCTGACCTCAGCGCAGGCCTGATTGATGAAAACGAGGCACGCACCCGTCGGAAGAACCTTGAGGATGAAAGTTCCTTCTTTGGTGCGATGGATGGTGCGTCAAAGTTTGTGCGCGGCGATGCCATCGCCGGCCTGTTGATCACCTTCATCAACATTCTTGGCGGCATATTTATTGGCGTCGCCCAGATGGAGCTGAGCTTTGGTGAAGCAGCAAACAACTACACGCTGTTGACCATCGGTGATGGGCTTGTTTCGCAGATCCCGGCTTTGATCGTGTCGACAGCTGCTGGTCTGTTGGTCTCCAAGGCAGGAGTGCAAGGGTCTGCTGATAAGGCACTCGCGTCCCAGTTTACCGGCTATCCCAAGGCACTTGGAATGTCGTCGGCCGTCATGGTGACGCTTGCGCTTTTGCCGGGGATGCCAGCTATCCCGTTTCTCGGCCTTGCAGCCGTTTCCGGCTATCTCGCATATTCTGTCGGGGCGAAGAAGAAGCAAGTGGAAGTGGAAGCTGCGCAGGAAAAAGCCGTCGCAGAGGCTCCAAAACCTCCGCCCGAGCCGCCGATCACCGACGCGCTCAAGATGGACGAGCTTCGTATCGAACTTGGCTATGCCTTGTTGCCGCTGATTAATGGCAAGGATAACTCTGGCGGCGATATCCTGACCGAGCAAATCAAGGCGCTTCGCCGTCAGATTGCCAGTGACCTTGGTGTGATCATGCCGCCGGTGCGGATTCTGGACAACATTCAGCTTGGCGCGAATGACTACGTCATCAAGGTCAAGGAAGTTGAAGGCGGTCGCGGCAGTCTTTATCCAAACCACTTCATGGTCATGGATCCATCAGGCGGTCAGGTGAACCTGCCGGGTACACAGACCACGGAACCGACATTTGGTCTCCCGGCGACATGGGTGGAAGCGGTCTATCGCGAAGATGCTTCGTTAAGAGGCTACACGGTCGTTGATCCGGCGACGGTCTTGGCAACGCATTTGACTGAGACAATCAAGGCGAATGTGTCCGAACTTCTCACCTATGGCGATGTTCAAAAACTGCTGAAAGAGCTGCAAGGCGAACAGGCTAAACTGGTGGACGACATCATCCCGTCGCAAATCACCGTATCCGGTATTCAACGTGTGCTGCAGGCGTTGCTCAACGAGCGCATTTCTGTTCGCGATCTGGGCACCATTTTGGAAGGTGTGTCCGAGGCTGTTGGCATGACACGCAATACGGACATGATTGCAGAGCACGTGCGCAGTCGTCTCGGTCGTCAGATTTGCGCGTCCAACTTGGCACCCGGCGGTTATCTGCCGCTGATTTCTCTGTCTCCCCAATGGGAGCAGGCTTTCATGGAATCGATCGTCGGGGAGGGCGAAGACCGACAGCTTGCGATGCCGCCTTCGAAGCTGCAGGAGTTTGTCGTCAAAGTTCGCGATGCTTTTGAAGAGGCTGCCCAGCAGGGGGAAGTTCCTGTTCTGCTGACGTCCCGGCAAACCCGCCCCTTCGTCCGGTCAATTGTTGAGCGGTTCCGTGCACATACGACCGTTATGAGTCAGAGCGAGGTTCATCCTCGGGTCAAGCTCAAGACCATCGGCGCAGTCTAAATTTCAACTTTGAAATGGTTCTTAGACCAGAATGTTGACACGGGCCATAATAGCTGTGGTGCTGGCGTAAACGCCTTGCGCGTCGGCAGTTGGGCGGGCCTGAAAGATGCGGTTTGAATTTGTGAAGACAGTCTGCGAGACTGCTTGCCGGAGCTGTTGGCCTTCCTGGATCGCACGGCGTCGCTTGGCCGACCACGCCTTATTGTAGTCGGCGAACGTGAGGCGCTCGTCGCGCTGACGGTAGTTCCCCTTCACTGCCATATAGCAACTGTCAAATATTATGGTTAATGGCGGGTTAAGTTCTCTGCAAATTGCAACTGCTTGCCAATGCTTTGGGGCGCTGGTATCGACCATCCCAGTTCAAAGGAGGTTTTATGTCAGCTGTTTCTCTCGACCTGAATGGGTACACCGATATTCCAAACGACAAGATTGCCTTTGTGGTTACCTTTCTGGAAATGTTGGCAAAACCAAGTGAGACGAGGGTGTGTGAAGCGCCAAAAGGTGTCTCATTGGAACGCTGGGAAACACCGTCTCCTGCCGACTATATCCGCCTTTTTCGTCAAATTGGCGATGATTGGCTTTGGTTCGGGCGGTTGGTGCTCGGCGAAGACAAGCTTGCGAATGTCCTTAAAGAGGAGACCCGTGAAATCTATTGTCCGGTGAAGGATGGTAAGCGGCTTGGATTGCTCGAGATTGACTTTGCGGACCCTAAAAATCCGGAACTTGCCTATTTCGGCCTAGTGCCGGAGGCAATTGGAAGCGGGATGGGACGCTGGCTCATTCAACAAGGTATTGATTTTGTGTGGCGGCGTCCAGAAACGCAACGGTTTTGGCTGCATACCTGCACCGGGGACAGTCCGCAGGCCCTCGGCTTTTATCAAAGCAATGGTTTTCGGCCATACAAGCGTTCCGTTGAGGTGGCGGATGACCCCCGTCATCTCGGTGTATTGGAAGATGTACTTGGCCCTCATTTGCCGAAGCTCGCCTGATCGGCTTAGCGCGGGAGAGATGCAGCTGTCGTAATGGCGATAGCCGTTCATTCAACTGCAAGGGTTGCCCACCTAAAGGCCGCATTCTTGAAATATCGTAAATTTTCGTTAACCATTCTCTGAGGATTGGCAGTGGATGACAGCGATATGCTGCTGTGCTGCGATTATCCGGGCATTTAGAATTGGTTAAACTAAATTAAATTTAGCCTTCAACGGAGTCGGGCCCCAAATGTCGGAAGCGCAAGATAATGTCGTTCCTCATACCCGTGTACGGTCCCTGAGAGATGCGATCCGCAAAGTCCAGCTTGGAGAGGCAGAGCGTTCGGATGTTGTTGTGGAGTTGCAGGAAACAGAACGTGCACGTCTGGAAATGCTTGCTGATGAACTGAAGGATGTCTTCAAGGAGATCCCGGAGGATGATGACCAGTTCACTCTGCAGGTTGTTTCTGGATCCACACCACGGTTTTGGGTGGATATGACCAGTCATGTGGTGGTTGGTGGTGATCGTCAGACTTATCGTTTCCTGAAAGACACCCGTCTCGGCCGTGTCGTTGTTCTGGAAACATCTGTTCTGGATGATATGGCGGATTGTGTGACCGAATACATCGCTGAACGAATTCTTGAACGCGAGAAGGCGATTGAGGGTGACTGGTTCAACAATCGTCTGCGGCAGGCCGCGCATGAACAATCCGTTGCCAAGGTTCAGCAATCGTCAAATTGGCCGGGGATCATTTCCGGTTTCCTGTTTGGGGCTGCAGTTGGCATGATCGGGTTGATCGCATTCGCGTGGTTTGCCAATCCGGTCTGACTCATTCAGCGCCAACTCAGCTTTTATAAAATCCGGACAAATCTCGTGACCGGATTTTTTCTATTTGAGAGTCCGAACCTGTAAACCCGCGTTCGGTCATTTGAACGTTCCAGTTTCTGGCTGATCCATCAATTTCAAAAATATTATAACGCGCTGCCGGTTTTTTGCCGCCGGGGGCACTGGTTGCGGAGGGAACCCCAATCACTGGAACCGGACCGTTTGGTCCTTCGATTTCTTTAAAGCTATCGATGTGTGTGTGCCCATGAAGCACAAGTTCCGCGCCAACACGTTTGATCATTGCGCGAACGCGTGAGGCGTCAGACAGACGCTTGTGCCAGTTGGTGGCTTTGGGGAAGGGCGGATGATGGATCATGACAACGCGAAAGAGGCCTTCGTCGCCAAGTTCCTTTAACGTATCGCGCAAGGCGCGGCTTTGCTTGCTACCCACCCGGCCAGTTGCAAACCATGGGCCTGTTGCCCGCGCAGTTGAAACGCCGACGAGCGCAATGTTTTTTCGACGGCGAACGAAGGGGAAGCTGGCTTCATCTGGGTGGTCAGCAGCTAATCCATTGTCCGCGCTCATATATGGGAGCCATGCGTCGCGGGCCTTCTTCAAGGCTCCGGGAACATAAGCGTCGTGATTGCCCGGAACGACGGTGACATGTTCCGGTGACCCAACACCTTCAAGCCACGTTCTGGCGCCAATGATTTCAAGGGGAAGTGCGATATTGACCAAATCCCCGGTGATCGCGACATGATCCGGGGTCTGGTCTTGCATGTCGGCAACCAGTTGTTCGAGATGGTTGCCGCCCATGTTTTTCGAGCGGTGCTGCCACCAATTCAAATATCCGAGGATACGCTTTGAAAAAAGCTGTATCAGTTTTGGATTGGGCAGTGGGCCAAGATGAGGATCAGAAAGATGTGCCAACTTCAACATGATGCGCGCATCATGTGTGTCCGCGGTGATCCGTCAAGCAAAATAGCACGCTGTGGGCCAGTCACATGTTGACGACCCATCAACCGAACAGATCGTTAGATCAGTTTGTTGGGAACGTGGTCAGAGCTGCGGAAACGCGCGGATTGGTCAGGTCAACAGCCGGCTTCCAAGTGTAGTTGTTCGGACGACGACGGTTTGAAAAAAGGGCCTTAAGCATCGGTTTGCTCACTAAAGTAGCCAAAAAGGCTGGTTGATTGTTGACGCTTATGTAGGTCTGGATGCTCAAAAAGAGTAGGTGCTATTTTGGTAAGTCAGGCCTGCGTTTCTTGCATGGGTAAGTAAAGTAAGTAGTATTTAGTAAGTTGTTAATGTGGGTTTACGATGATTTCACTTCTGTCTCATTTTCCGAAATATTTGGTCCGAATTCTCATCGAAACCACAGGACTCTTTCGTCGGGGCATGACGATAGGTGCCCGCGTCATTGTTTTGAATGACAAGGGGCAGGTGCTTCTCGTCCGCCACAGCTATCTGAAGGGCTGGTATTTGCCCGGTGGGGGCATTGATCCGGGTGAAACAGCAGGAGAGGCGGCAGCTCGAGAAGTGCTCGAAGAAGCGGGTGTCCGGGCAACTGAACCGCCAGAACTGTTGGGGCTGTTTTTAAATAAGCGCGGGATGGGCCGTGATCACGTGGCCCTTTATGTTCTCAGAGATTGGGAGCCGACAGATGTGTATTTGCTTCCAAATCGCGAAATCCTCGAGGCTGACTTTTTTGATCATGGTCAGTTGCCGGAAGATGTAACAGACGCAACACGCGCGCGGCTGGACGAATTTTCAAAAGGAAAGCTTCCGACCAGCTCTTATTGGTAGAGCTGGCGGGGAAAACGGTTATGCCGCTGCTGGCAGGCGGCCACGATCATGAGGATGATCCAGATCGAGCTGCGGGCCGACAGGGACAACGCGTGTTGGATTAATGGATTCATGCGAGCCGTAATAATGTTCTTTGATGGTCGCCATTTCGACCGACTCGGCGACCCCCGGTATCTGGTAGAGCTCTCGCAGATAGTTGGAGAGGTTGGGATAATCGTTGATCCGCCGGATGTTGCATTTGAAATGTCCGACATAAACGGCATCGAACCGCACGAGCGTTGTAAAGAGCCGCCAATCAGCTTCGGTCAAGCGCTCGCCTACTAGATACCGCTGATCCTCAAGCCGCTTTTCCAGCTGATCGAGAGTGGAAAACAGCTCGGTTACTGCTTCCTCATAGGCTGATTGCGTCGTTGCAAACCCGGCTTTGTAGACCCCGTTGTTCACCGAATGGTAGATGGTTTCGTTGATCTCATCGATCTGAGGCAGAAGCGCATCCGGGCTCAGGTCCAACGTGGACCCGGTCAACTTATCAAAGGCGCTGTTGAACATGCGGATGATTTCAGCAGATTCGTTGCTGACGATTGTCTCTGTCTTCTTGTCCCACAGGATCGGTACGGTGGCGCGGCCGGTATAAGAAGGATCCGCTTTCACATAAAGATGCCAAGCAAAGTTTGCCCCGTTTACGGGGTCCGGCTCTTTGAAGCTCCAACCGTTTTCCAGCATCAGCGGCTCAACTGCGGTCACCGGGATAATGTCTTCCAGACCTTTCAGCTTCCGGTAGATCAGCGTGCGATGCGCCCAAGGGCAGGCGTAGGACACATAAAGGTGGTAGCGGTCACGCTCGGCTTTGAAGCCGTCATTGCCGCTTGGGCCGGCTTCACCTGTTTTTGTGATCCAGTTTCTGAAGGCGGCGTCCTTGCGAACGAACTTTCCCCCGGTGGACTTTGTGTCATACCATTGATCTGTCCAGACCCCGTCGACCAACAACCCCATGATCCTGCTCCTTTGACCGTATTCCTTGGAGATGTGTATATCAGGCTTACCATTTCAACGGACTGGAAAGACTGTTCATGCAAGGTGAACAGTGCCTTGTGCGGCATGAATGAATTTTGGGACTGGACCGGATTAAAAACGCGTGCTAATCGACTGCGCATTCTGGCCATCAGGATTGGCTTAGTTGAGAGAACTCATGGCATTTGGTCTTACATTGCGACGACGAACCATCCGACGAGATAGCACTCGTCCGATCCGTCGCGGCTGACCACTTCCCAAAAATCAGGAAACAGGGACATTGGCAGGCGCGTTATGAATGATTCACGCCTGGAAGATCCAATGAAGCCGGAAAACTGGTTTATTCGCCTCGAAGTCCCACACGACACCCTTGAAATCGACGCACTTCAAGAAGCTGCCTTCGGGCCGGGCCGTTTTGCGCGGACTGCATTTCGCATTCGCGAAGGTGTTGCGCATAGGCCAGATCTGAGCTTTGTCGGTCTTTCTGGGGCGACACTTGCCGGTTCGGTTCGCTTGACAAACATCCGGATTGGACAGACATCGGCGCTTCTTCTGGGGCCGTTGACTGTCGCACCGGAGTTCAAAAGCCGGGGGCTTGGCAAAGCCTTGATGCGGACGGCTCTTGATGCAGCTGCGGCCGCGGGAGAGACTGCAGTGCTCCTTGTTGGGGATGCAGCCTATTACAAGCCTTTCGGGTTTCAGAATGTACCCATTGGATCAATCATGCTTCCCGGCCCCGTCGATCCTGCGCGTGTGCTGATTGCACCGCTAAACGGCGCAGATAGTCCCAAAGGTATCGTTCAAAAGCCGCGAGTTGACTAGGGTCCTGACCCTAGCGTCCTTCGCGATACCAGGTCGCTGTTATTGCGCCCAGTAGCAAGGCAAGGCCGAGTAATCCAAGGAACAGCGGATACCGATCAACTCCGTTCAAAACCGTGGCGTTGCTTGCCTTAAAGCCGATCCAGCCATTTCCGGAGAAGTTCGTAGCGTTTTGAAGGGCGACGGTGCGTGGAATGGCAAGCGAACTATCGGCTATTTGCAGGCGCTTTGTGGACCCGCTTGTGGCTTTGTTAAGCGGAGCCAGATTGTCACCGGTTGAAAGGACGTCGGTATATTCTTTCGGGTTTTGTGGACCGGCGTGAACCAGGCCGGTCATTGATCCGTCCGTTATGGAGAAAAGCCCGGTTTCAGTGACGGGCATCGCGCCGCGCCATAGCCCCGGATCGGCTTCGGTCATCGTCAAGGTTGAGGTTTCACCTGTAGGGGAGGTGACGGTCACATCACGAATGCTCTCAGCAAGCGTTTGGCGTTCGACAATGAGTTCCGGCCCGCGCATGGCAACGCGCAAGGCTTCTTCTTCCAAATCCGGTTCCTGCATCAACCAATGGCCCAACCGCCGCAGCAGAGGGACATGTGGACCTCCGCCCTCATAGCCGCGGGCCCACAGCCATACATGGTCTGACAACAGCAGAGCGACCCGTCCTTCATCCACCCTGTTTAGAACGAGGAGGGGGGTATCTTGTGGGCCGGACATCAGATGTTTCCAGCATCCACTTCCGTATTGACTGCTCTGAACCAACGGCTCCAGGCCGGTGGCGTTTGGCTTGCTCCGGGCAAACCACGGGTCACCGGGTGCCGCTCACCCAGTTTTGCAGCGTCGCATGGAAAGGTTCTTCCAAATTGCGCCAGTTGGCGGGCAGAAGATTGGAGCAGAGTGTGCGGTATAGCTGCCGCCTTCTGCATAGTCCGGTCCGCTGGCCAAAAGCACTGCCCCGCCATTGCGCACGTAGCGCGCAATGTTGTCGAAATAGAGCATTGGCAACACGCCGCGCCGGACATACCGGTCAAAGATAATCAGATCGAATTCGTCAATCTTGACGGAGAATAGTTCGCGGGTTGGAAACGCGATCAAGGACAGCTCATTGATTGGCGTGCCGTCCTGTTTTTCCGGGGGGCGCAGGATCGTGAAATGAACCAGATCAACCGAAGCATCGGACTTGAGGAGGTTTCGCCAGGTTCGTTCGCCTGCATGGGGCGAGCCAGAGACCAAAAGCACTCTCAGGTTTTCGCGAATCCCATCGATGGTGACAACAACACGATTGTTGAGTTCGGTGAGTTCTCCATCAAGCGGAGCGGCTTCAAATTCAAAGATGTTGTTGCCGCCATGGGTGATCTCTATCGGTATGTCGATGGTGCTTCCAACAGTGGCTGAACGTTCGCTGATGATGTTGCCATCCTGTTTGATCGACAGCCGCACACGAGAAGGGCCGCCCGTGCCTGCCCCTTGATCTTCAATGCGAACCGAAACAAGTTGCTCTGAGCCGACAAGCCCGAAACGGGGCGCCTTGTGAAGCACAAGACGGCGGTCTTTTTCATCTGCCGAACCAGTTATCAGGCTGTGAACAGGCGCGCTGAAGCCAAGGCTCGCGGCTTTTTCGGGAATATCGTGAACCTGCCCATCTGTGATGAGAACCGCGCCGCCGACACGTTCCGGCGGCACATCGGAAAGACCGTTTGCGAGCGTTTGGAACAGCTGCGTGCCGTCCCCGCTGCCGTTGTTTCTGGCTTCCAGAACACGAACATCAAACCCGTCCAGCGCGTTCAGACGGCTTTTCAGTTCACCTGCGGCTGTTTCTGTGGTGGCAAGCCTGTCATCCAGTTTTTGGCTCTGACTTTTGTCGACAACAACGGCTACCACGCTGGAGAGTGGACTACGGTCTTCGTGCTCTATGGCGGGGTTGGCAAGCGCCAGGACAACCAAGACAAGCGTTAAACCTCTGAGCACCCATCCGCGCATGCTCAACAGGCCCAGCAATCCCGTGGCGACAATGGCAAGAAGAATGGCAGCCGAAAGCGCCCAAACAGGGATAAGAGGTGAGAAGGAGATTGACCAGATCATGGATGTCTCCTCATTGTCCAAGCCGTTCCAGCAGCGCAGGAATATGCACCTGATCCGCCTTGTAGTTGCCGGTAAAGCTGTACATCACGATGTTGACCCCAGCCCGGAAGGCGTAATCTCGCTGATTGGGATCGTTGGGAACTGTCGGGAACATGAATGAACCCGATGCGTCGATGGCCCATGCGGCGGCAAAATCATTGCCGGTAATCAGAACCGGAGAGACTCCGTCTCCCGCTCGAACAGGGCGACCGCTGCCTGTTGTTGCGTCGCCGCTACCTTCGACCCACAACGGGCTGGTGGCGTATCGTCCCGGAAAGCTATCCAACAGATAAAAGGCTTTTGTCAGCACATGATCCTGTGGAACCGGTTCCAGAGGCGGGATGTCGAGATCATCCAGGATTTCTCGCAGCTTTAATGTGGCCGGTGTTGTTGAGAACCCGGTAGTGCCTACGGTGATGTGGTCACGCGTATCAAACAGGATTGTTCCACCGTTGCGCATGAAAGTGTCAATTCGCGACATGGTGCGCGCATCAGGGACTTCAAGCGACGGATCAAGTGGCCAGTAGAGAAGGGAGTAAAACGCCAGTTCATCATTGGCAATGTCCACACCAATGGCGTCGCCCGGTTCCAACGCAGTGCGCTCTGACAAAAATTGGGTCAATCCATTGAGGCCTGCCAGACTTGTTTGATCAATCTCGGCAATTCCGGTTTTCACAAAGGCAAGCCGTGTTTGCAGGGTCGATTGCAAGGCCTGATAATCATCTGCTATCGTCTCTTGCGCTAAGGCTTTGTCTGCCATCGGCAGGAGAAGGGTTGCCAGGATAACAACGCTCGCAAGGCTTGAACCCCGCACTTTGAGCCGACTGACAGCTCCGCCCATTGCTAAAACGGCAATTACGTCCAGCATCAACAAGATGAAGGCGAGGGAGAACAGAATGGCGCGCAGATCAACAGGATCAGCGGTTGGATACTCTCTGACATCCACATTGTCTCCGAACGTATCGGTGTTGAGCGCCGCAAGCGTGTCGTCCGGTTTCAAAAGGTTCAAGGCGCGGAAGCCGTCTTCTGTTCCATAAAGACCCGGCGGTGTGGTGCGACTTGCAGCTGAGTCAGCGAAGTCTCGCGCTGCAATCGGAGGAACGTCCGCAGGCGGTGAGGTAAAGTTGCCATATCCATCCAGCAAGCGAAGCGGCGGCAATGTGCCTTGCTCTGTGCCGTCTTCGGTGTTTGTCACAGATACAGCGTTGGAAATGGCCAACATGCGGCGCAGCATTTCCAGAAATGTTCCAGACAGTGGCAAGTTTGACCAGGAGGTATCGGCTGTCACATGGAAAAGCACGATGGTTCCTCGGCCAAAGGGCGTTGCGGTCACCAGCGGTGTACCGTCTTCCAGCATTGCCCAAGTCTTGGACGGAAGTTCGGCCGTTGGTTCAGCCAAAACCTGACGGCTGACAATAACATCCTTGGGAATTGGCAGTCCCGCAAAGGGAGAGTTGTCAGAAAACTCGGTAAGGCGTTGAGGTTGCTTCCACGACAAGCTGCCTCCCAACGAGCGGTCCCCGGAGCGCAAGGTCACGGGTGTCAGGCGGTCCGTGCCGCCTGCTGTTCTCGGGCCTGCAAAACGAACGAGAGTTCCGCCGTCGCGCACCCAGCCCTCAATCGTCTCTAGCGAAAGATCAGGAAGCCGACCGATATCGGCAAGGACCAGAACGGAAATACCGTTGTCCAGCAATTCAGGGACCGCAGTGTCCAAATCGCCTGATTTTGGCTTGCGCAGGTCGGAAAATGGGTTGAGCGCCCGCTCAAGATAAAACAGAGGGGAGAGGAGTGGTTGGGCCAGATCGCCGGATTGTCCAGAAATAATGCCGACCACTCGGCGGCGCCAGCTGTCATCAATCAGCTGGACCGATGCTGCGCTCGATGTGCCCTTGATTTCGAGACGGGCAATTTCGTTCCGCAGTTCGCTTGGAATGGTGAAGCGGGCCTCTGTCTCCAGGGCGTTGTTTTCAAATGATACGGTTGCCTCGCCGAGTGAAAGCCCTTTGATGTCGAGTGCCTGAACAGTGGCGGAGGAAACCGTGTCTTCCGGGTGGCGGGCGACTATAATACTCAAGGCTTCTGACGTGTTTTCCGGGGCCTTGAGCGCTTTGTGCGGGGTCAGTCCGGAATAGACTGTCAAAGGGGCATCGCTGATAATTTTGGCAAGATCGGCCGAGAAAGCACCGGGGGAGGTGCCTTCCGAATTATCGGAAAGGCAAATAACGGCTACGGGGGCGGTCTCATTCGCAGCTTTGCGAAGTCCAATCACTAACTCTGATCGATTGGGAGCATAGGGGCGCGGTTTGATGGCGCGAAGACGTTCCAGGGCGGTAACAGCTGCTTCTGGAGCCAGGTTTTGGGACGGGCCATCAGCTGTCGCAGCGAACAAGACCGGTCGACCCTCACTTTGGGCCGCTTCCAGTATTTGTTCTGCAGTGCGAACTTGATCGTCCCAGTGTTTCGATGATTGCCAGCCATTGTCCATCAGCAGCCAGAAGACATCGTCTCCAGATTGAACTGTTTCCATGGGGCGCCAGATTGGGCTGGAAAGGGCAAGGATTAAGCACGCGGCAAGCAGAAGGCGCAAAAGGGTCAGCCACCAAGGACTTTTTTGCGGTGTTTCTTCGTGCTGCTCAATGTCCAAAAGGAGGCGGGTCGGCGGAAACGCAACTTCCCGCGGGCGCGGCGGTGTCAGCCGCAGCAGCCACCAGATCACGGGCAACAAAAACAATGCGGCAAGAACCCATGGGGCACCAAAGGCAAGTGGGAGGCCTGAAAACATCAATACTCCTCCCCGGTTGCGAGGGCTTCTGCTGAGCCAGAAAGGGCACTGTGCAGGACCAGCAGCGGTTCAGCGGCGGAGCGGTCTGTGTGATGCACCGTGTAGGTCCATCCGGCGCGTCGGGCGATGTCTCTGACGGTAGCCCGATGGGTCTCCAGGTTCTGGTGATAGGATTCGCGCCATTTTTCTGCGCGGCCAGTCGTCAATTTCAGTCCGCTTTCAGGATCGAGAAATTCAACGCGCCCGTCGAAAGGGAAGGTTTCCTCAATGGGGTCGAGCACCTGCACCAAATGGCCTCTGGCTCCTGTGCCCGCCACGTGATGAACCCAAGCTTCAATTTTGTCGACCGGATCCAGAAGATCCGAGATCAGGACAACATCCGAAAACCGCTGAATTCCGGTTGTGTCGGGAAGAGCGGCAGGTTTGCCGAGGTGGGCGAGGGCACTGGCGAGCCATTCAGCAGCTTTTCTATCTGAAAATGCTCGGGTTACCCCTGTCAGGCCAATGCGTTCTCCCGTATCAGCCAACATATCCGCCAGCGCCAGCATCAAGACAATGGAACGGTCCCGCTTGGAGGTGGTCGACAATCGGGACTGGAATGCCATGGAACTGGAAAGGTCAGCCCATAGCCAAACTGTGTGAGCTGCTTCCCATTCCCGTTCGCGGACATAAAGATGATCATCGCGTGCTGAACGCCGCCAGTCGATGCGTTTGGCCGGTTCTCCCATGACGAACGGTCTGAACTGCCAAAAGCTCTCACCGGGGCCGGCTCTGCGCCGACCGTGCCAGCCTGCGATAACAGAGTTTGCGACATGGCTGGCCTCAATCAGAAGGTCCGGCAAGGCTTCGGCAACCGAGCAGGCCTCGCCGATCATGTTGGGCCAGTTGGCCTGATCTCCGATGTCCTTCTGGACCTGTGCCATGGTACCGCGTCTCCCTTTGTGCTTGCGTCAGGCGATCCGGGCTTTCACACGGGAGATGACATTTCGAACGGTGTGACCATCCGCACGGGCGGCGAACGTCAAAGCCATGCGGTGCTGCAGGACGGGTTCTGCTAATGCAAGGACGTCATCTACAGAGGGTGCAAGGCGCCCATCAACAAGAGCTCTGGCGCGTACCGTCAGCATCAAGGCCTGGCTTGCGCGTGGCCCCGGCCCCCAAGCGATCAGTTTGGTTATGTCGTCCCGATCCTGATTTTCCTGCGGGCGGGCAACGCGGACCAGCTGCAATATCGCGTTGACCACGCTCTCGCCTACCGGCATTTGGCGCACAAGCTGCTGGTATTCCGCCAGTTCCGCCGCTTCCATGGCGACCTGAGGTTCTGCCTGATTGGCCCCTGTTGTTTCCAGAAGGATTTTCCGTTCGGCGTCAAGGTCAGGATAATGCACATCAATCTGCATCAGGAACCGGTCCAGCTGGGCTTCTGGAAGCGGATAGGTGCCTTCCTGTTCAAGCGGGTTCTGTGTTGCCAAAACATGGAAGGGGCGGGGAAGATTATGGGCCTGACCAGCGACCGTCACATGGTATTCCTGCATCGCTTGCAAGAGAGCGGACTGTGTGCGTGGACTGGCTCGGTTGATTTCATCAGCCATCAACAGTTGCGAGAAAATCGGACCCTGAATGAAGCGGAAAGACCGGCTGCCATCTTGTCCCTGTTCCATCACTTCAGCGCCAAGAATGTCAGAGGGCATAAGGTCTGGCGTGAACTGAATGCGCCGGGCATCCAGACCAAGGACGGTTCCAAGCGTTTCGACCAGTTTGGTTTTGGCAAGACCCGGAACCCCGACCAATAAACCGTGGCCACCTGCAAGGATTGTGACCAAGGTCTGTTCAACAACCGTTTCCTGACCGAAAATGATCTGCGCGATATCGGCTTTCGCCTGGGTCACACGGGCGACTGCCTTTTCAGCCCTTTCGGCAATGGCAGCTTCATCAAGGTTCCCTGAAGGGGATGGGGTCACTACGCTCATGTGGCACCTCTTTCGTGGGTCTGGACCGGGTCTCTTCCTCTGCTCTCATGTTCCACGCAGACAAAGCTGCCGGACCGACTCTCCCATGGATTTACCGAGTTTGGCATCATCTCATTCACTAGATAAGTCGCAAATTATTGCGAGACAGGGGCAATTGGCGTTTTGCAGACAGGAAATCCTGACTTTGTCGTCATTGACATGGGCTGGCAAGCGGCCCAAATCGAAATGATGAAATTGTGAAGAGTGATCGGCTTGGGTAGGGCAATGGCAGAAACGGAAACTGGACTGAACGACATTCCGCTTGGGCTGGCTGCCCTGATGGAACGTGCTGGTTCTCCTAGAAAATCCTTGCCTCCGGTTGAAAAATGGAACCCGCCCTATTGTGGTGAATTGGACATCCGGATCTCAGCTGATGGAACCTGGAGCTATAATGGCAGCCCGATCAGGCGAGAGCCTTTGGTCCGGCTTTTTGCGTCGGTGCTGCGCCGTGATGAAGATGATCGTCACTATCTGGTGACACCTGTGGAAAGGATCGGAATTTTCGTGGAGGACGCGCCCTTTGTGGCCGTTGAGATGGACATTCAAGGTGAAAACCTGTCGCAAGAGCTGACACTGCGCTCCAATATGGGGGATGTGTTTGCGATCGGTGAAGACAATCCGCTCTGGTTTCAGGTCGAGCCGGAAACGTTGGGACTGAAACCCTACGCCCGGGTGCGGGGCCGCCTAGACGCCCTGTTTGCGCGGCCACTTCTCTATCAATTGGCTGATGTGTTCGAGGAGCATCCAGACGACAACCAGCGGATGGGTGTTTGGAGCGGTGGAAAGTTCTTTGATCTGCCGCAGAACGCTTTATCTAATGAAGATGACAATTGAACCCTGCTGGGCAAAACCAACGCATGACTTCAACTTATCCAAATCCGGAGACTGCTGCACTGGATGCTGAATTTATGAGCCTTCGGGAGCGGCTAGCCGAAAGGGCGCCGCTTTTTGGCGGTCGGGACACTGGAGACCATGTTTTGAACCCCGACATGGGGCCTTATGCCAAGGCAAAGGGAGCGCCCAAAGATGCTGCGGTTCTTATCCCGATCATTCGTGACATGGATGGTGCAGCTGTCCTTTTGACGCAGCGGACGGCGCACCTGTCGGCGCATGCCGGTCAGATTGCTTTTCCAGGTGGTAAGATCGACCCGGAAGATGGAACGCCGGAAAGGGCCGCATTGCGCGAGGCGGAAGAGGAGATCGGGCTTGCTTCTAATGAAGTTCAACTGATCGGCAATCTTGCGCCCTATCTAACAGGGTCCGGATACAAGATCATCCCGGTGGTTGCCGAACTGGAGACGCGTCCTAGATTAAAGGCAAACCCGAATGAGGTGGCGGATATCTTTGAAGTGCCTCTGTCCTTCCTTATGAATCCGGCCAATCATGAAACCCATAGTCGGGTTTGGCAGGGCTATCGGCGGTACTTTTATGCTATGCCGTATCAAGAGCGCTATATATGGGGTGTGACTGCCGGAATCATCCGATCCCTCTATGACACGGTTTATGCCTGATGCTTCGCGTTGTTCTTTCGCATTTTGTTTTGTTTTTGCTGCCCTTTCTTGGCTACGCGCTGTGGCTGTTTTTGAACAAGAAGGCGCAGACTTCCGAGAATTGGCGGAACGGTCCGTTGGCATGGCTGGCGTTGTCTGGTGTCGTGCTTGTGGTTGTAAGCCTTATAACGCTTGCATCCTTCAAACAGGCGCCGGATGGGGCGGAGTATCGTCCTTCCAGGTTGGAGAACGGTGTTTTCATCCCAGGTGGATATGAATGATTGATGGCTGACACGCCCGCCCAAATAGATCTCTCCGGGCAAGACTGGTTACACGCTAACGGTCTGCAGCGACTTTTCGATGCGTTGGAAAAAGCGGGTGCTGAAGCGCGGGCTGTTGGCGGTGCTGTGCGAAACAGCTTGGTGTCAGTGCCTGTAGTTGACGTTGATATTGCAACAACAGCGCGCCCAGAAGATGTTATCGCAGCTGTCAATGCCGCCGGTCTCAAACCAATTCCCACTGGCGTTGATCATGGAACGGTGACTGTTTTGAGCGAGGGTGAAGCCTATGAGGTGACGACCCTGCGGCGGGATGTTGAAACCTTCGGACGACAGGCCAAGGTCGTGTTTGGTTCTGATTGGATCGAGGATGCTAAGCGTCGTGATTTCACCCTGAATGCCATTTACGCTGATCGTGCCGGAACCTTGTTCGACCCGCTTGGCGGCGTTCCAGATTGTTTGGCCGGGCGTGTTCGCTTTATTGGAAATCCAGAGGGGCGCATACGGGAAGATTATCTGCGTATCCTCCGATTTTTCCGCATTCATGCCACATATGGAAAAGGGAAGCTTGATCCGGAAGGTCTTGCGGCTTGTGCGAGGCTGCAAGAAGGATTGCAAACGCTCTCGTCCGAACGCATTGGCGCGGAGATGAAGCGACTGCTGCCAGCTTCTGGTGGCTCGAGCGTCGTTCCCGAGATGGCGCAAAAGGGCATTTTGCATCAAGTCTTGCTGCAGGATGCAGATACCGATGTTTATTGCAGGCTGCATGGATATGCTGCCATCCGTAATACACCAATTCCCTTCACAACCTATCTGGTGGCGCTGATTGGCCTTTCGGAAAGCACACTTCGCAAAGTGGCCGAGCGTTTGCGTCTTTCAAATCGTGAACTGGACCATATGCTTAGCGTTGCGAAAGCCGCTGAGACACAAAGCACCTCCAATCCTCCTATTGATCCCCGTCTTCAGCTGTATCATTTCGGCGCGGTGGCCAGCCTGCAAGCTGCCTTTCTTTCCTTTTCTGCCCATGAGCATGTGTCGTCCGCTGATGGTTTGTCCGACTGCCAAGAAGCTTTTTTGTCTGCACTGGAGAATGAGGAGCTGCCGGTTTTTCCAATACAGGGAAAGGACCTAATTTCCGCTGGTATGGCTCCGGGACCAGAGATCGGAGCAGCACTCAAAAAGCTGGAAAACATCTGGATTGCGGGTGGTTTGAAGCAGGGGCGTAGCGAGCTTCTGAAGTTAGCGGTCACAACTTGAATTAAACTCTGAGTTTTGTGTGATTGCGAGTGCAATTATAAAGTAACCTAAAGGAAGTTGTTACTTTTTTGCTCTCTAATGTCCCGGCATACGTATTTTGTGTTCGGGGCCATATAAAAATGTTGATTCTTTTGATTACAGGTGGCGGTTTTAACAATGCCGATTATTTCAAGAACCTTTCTCGCTTTTTTTCATGCAAGCATATCGAAATGTCTAAGGTCAGTTCATCTGATATTTCCGAAGCTGAACTGTCGGTCGTTGATCTGAAAGGCTCTTCTCCTACTTCCCTCAAGCACCTTCGCGCTGTCACTTCTGCCGACAAGGGTGCCAAAATTGTTTGCCCACTGACCAAGGGTGATCGGTGGGAAATGGTTCAGAGTGGCACGCTTGGTCAAGTGAAGCACTTCGATCGCGCGAAAGGCTTCAAGGCGCTGGTCCTCACGATACGTGAGTTCATTGGCAAACCCGATTGTGATCTGGAGCGATTGCAAAACTCCAGCAAAGAGGTTCAGCAGGCCTTTCATAAGTCAACAGCGCTGTTGGATGATCTCCCTTTTGCGGCAACTGAAGATGGCGCAATTTCAGTTGCCTTGATGAAGCAATCTGCTTCTGCTTTGACCGGTGTCATGCAGGAAGAGGGGATTAGCGCGTGGCTTGGGGCCGTTGAATGTCACCACAGCCATACGTTTCGCCACTCTCTCTATGTTGCTGGTCTGGTGACTTCCTTTGCTCAACATCTGGGATGGAGCTCAGAACATCAGACTATGATTGCTGCAGGTGGTTTGCTGCACGACATCGGCAAGACCAAAATTCCGTTGGCCATTCTCGATAAACCAGGCGCTCTGACCGACGAAGAATTTGACACAATCAAAAAGCACCGGCTCTTTGGTGAAGAAATTCTGCAACGTGCCAACAATATCCCGAATGAGATCAAACGTATGGCCGTTTGTCACCATGAGTATATTGATGGCAGCGGTTATCCCTATGGACTTTCTGGAGATCAGCTGGGACCAACCGTCCGTGTTATGACGATCTGTGATATTTTCGCGGCGATGACCGAGGAGCGATCTTACAAAAGCCCGATGTCTCCACGTGTCGCTTTCGCAAATCTCATTGATATGGGCGGAAAACTGGACCAGTCTCTGGTGAAGAAATTCAAAGACATCGTGATGGATCTGCACTCAAGCCAACCGAACCGGAGTGCTGCTGTAAAACGCTCGCCATTAAAACAAGCTAAGGCAAGCTGAAGATTTCATCACCCGAATAGCGGATCGGGTTTTCTATCAAATTGAATAAGGCTGTTTAGCGGTTTGTTAGCTATTAGCGTGCCGCCGATCGATTTTTATTCGAGTTTTATATTTTTTCTCAGCACCAATAAACAACTTGGTCATCTTTATGTACTGTTCTTGTAAATAATGCATAGGTAGTTTTAAGGGCAGTAACTTATGAAGGCCGCACTCATATCGGACGGCGACTTGTCGCAGAGCGCATTATTCGCGCGACTGCCGGTAATTGTGTCTTGCGAACACGTTGGAATGCAGCTTCTGTCCCCAGATCGCTTTGAAAATGCAACCTTGCTTATTGTTGATTTATCTGGAGCTAGCCGAGAAGGACTGGAAAACCTCAGAACACAGCTGATTAATCTGCGTCATTTGAGATTGCTGTTCATCGTGACCCCGTCGGATCGATGGGAAACGGTTCAAGCTCACTCGTTCGGAAATATTGAGGTTTTTGATCGCAGGCTCGGTTTCAAGGCGCTGGCACAGGTGATTCAGGAGCATCACCGCAAAACGCTGAATGCGTCTATGTCAGTGCAGGTACCTCACGCAACGCGTAAGGCGGTGCTGAAAGGATCGGGTGCTCTAAATGAAATGATGCATGCCTGTCTCTTTTCAGAGCGCATGCCGGTCAAGGTCATTAGATCTGCCAGTTCATCCGTTGTTGAGGCTCTGGAAGCTGACGGGCTCAAAAACTGGATCAAGGCTGTTGAGCAGCATCACAGTGCAACCTACCACCATTCGCTACATGTTGCTGGGTTGGTCGTGGCGTTTTGTGAGCAATTGGGGTGGCAGGAAGCGGCGCGAGAGGCCATGGCCGCCGGAGCGCTGATACATGACATCGGCAAGACGCGAATCCCTCTTGCTATTCTGGACAAGCCCGGAAAGTTGACTGAGTGCGAGTTTGATCTGATCAAAAAACACCCGATTTTCGGCCGGGACATCCTGAATGGCCGACCGGAAATCCCGCCGCAATTGGCGGCGATGGCCGTGCACCATCACGAATATCTGGATGGAAGCGGATATCCTGACGGATTGACCGAGAAAGACCTGAATGAACAGGTCCGTGTGATGACAATCTGCGATATCTTTGCTGCGATGACCGAAGAGCGGGCCTATAAAAAAGCATTTCCGTTGCGAGTTGCTTTGGCTGAATTGGAGAAAATGGGCCGAAAACTCGACCAATCTCTGGTTCTCAAGTTTAGAAGTGTCGTCGTTGACACCGATCTCGGGCGTATCAAGAAAAAGCCCGCCCAGGAAAAGGTCCTGACGGGCCGACACCACAATTGAAAGCGGGCTGATTGAGCCGGACTAAAATGGCCTTACTCAAGGCCATTTACGACCGGTGGCATGGAAGACAAATGGAGGCCACATTGCCACCAGTCTTCAGGCCGAAAATTGTGCCGCGGTCATAGAGCAGATTGTATTCCACATATCGGCCCCGGCGGATCAGTTGCTCTTCGCGTTCCGCGTCTGACCACGGTTTTTCGAAGTTTGCCCGAACAAGCTCCGGATAAATTTTCAGGAATGCACGCCCAACGTCTTGCGTGAATGCAAAGTCCGCATCCCAGCTTCCGCTGTTCAAATAGTCATAGAAAATTCCGCCAATGCCGCGCGCCTCATCACGGTGCTTGAGGTAGAAGTACTCGTCGCACCACTTTTTGTAGGCCGGGTAGTCAGCAACGTCATGCGGCGAGCAAGCGTCTTCCATGGCTTTATGGAAAGCGACAGTGTCCGGGTCCGTTTGGGTCCGCCGGGCATCCAAAACCGGCGTCAGGTCTGCCCCCCCGCCAAACCACTGGCGGGTTGTCACGACCATGCGGGTGTTCATGTGAACGGCAGGCACATGCGGATTGTGCATGTGAGCGATCAAGCTAATGCCGGATGCCCAAAACCGAGGGTCTTCGTTGGCTCCAGGAATTTGCCCCCGGAACTCCGGTGAAAACTCGCCATGGACGGTTGAGATGTGAACGCCGACCTTTTCAAAGACACGCCCGTGCATCAGCGACATGACACCACCGCCACCTTTCGCGCCTGTGCTGTCAGTCCGCTCCCAAGGTGTGCGAACAAAGCGGCCAGCCTCGCGGTCACTCATCGGCCCGCTTCGGTCGGTTATTTCATCCTCAAGCTTTTCAAAGCTGGCACAAATCTGGTTGCGCAGGTCCTCGAACCAGGCTGCAGCGGTCTTTTTCTTGTCTTCGATTTGGTCCGGGATCGGGCCGCCGCGTTGTTCCGGGGAGGGAGCGCTCATGTAGGATCTCTTGCTGGTCTTAATCGTGGTACAGGTTTTTTGAATGCAGCTACTTAGCATTTGCTGCGGTTACAGGAAACGCATCGGTTTGACGCAAGGCTTCACCAAGAACCATTCCGGCAGAAATGGCAACGTTGATAGAGCGCAGACCTTCCGCCATGGGGATGGTCAATCGTGCGTCAACGCCTTCGTGAACGGTTTCTGGAACGCCCGATGATTCACGACCCAGGAGGAGTATGTCGCTGTCTTTAAATATGAAATTCGTGTAACTGTCGCTGCTTTTTGTTGTCAGTAACAGTAGGCGTCGGTTCTCTGATTGGCGCCAATTATCAAAAGTATCGAAATTTAGATGGCGGATCAGGCGGGCTCTTTCCAGATAATCCATGCCCGCCCGCTTCAGGGCACTATTAGAGATTGGAAACCCTGCGGGCTCAATAAGATGAACGTCTACGCCGAGGCAGGCTGCCATTCTCACCATGGTTCCGGTGTTTTGCGGAATGTCGGGTTGGTAAAGCGCAAGATGAGGCATGGCGGTTTTGTTCGTGGGCCTTTGGTCGATTATGGGCGCGAGTGTCTGATTTGCTCACGTATCATGCCGCCTAGCGCTTGTCATAGGGAAGGGTGCGCTTTCAGAATCGGGTCTGCAGCCTTAACGTAAAGTGCAGACGAGCAGTCATTCTTCAATCAGGAACCTTTACTTGAAAATTGTATTTGAGTTTTTTGAGCGCTGGATTGATCCGTTTCGTCAGGTGGAAGACCCTAATCCACCGCGTGGCGGATTTGCCTTTCTCTGGTATTTCGCGCGTCAGGCGCGCTGGCCATTTGCTGTCATGCTCGTTCTTGGAACGCTGACGGCTTTTATCGAGACGACGATATTTTCCTTTATCGGCCAGATCGTTGACCTGCTTGAGACTTCTGATCGATCAACGTTCTTTCAGGACCACGCAGGCACGTTGTTGTTCATGGTCTTTTTCGTGGTGGTGGCGCGGGCGGTTATCAACGGCCTGACAGCTTTGGTTGAGGAACAGGCCGTCGTGCCGGGCTTTTTCAATCTGGTCAGGTGGCAATCCCATTCGCGGGTGATGCGCCAGAGCCTCTCCTATTTTCATGACGATTTTGCCGGCCGCATCTCCCAAAAGGTTTGGCAATCCGGGCAGTCTGCCGGTGATTTCATGGTCACCCTTCTGCAGGTGACCTGGTTCATCATTGTTTACGCTTCCACGTCTTTCGTTCTGCTGTTTCAGCTCGATTGGCGGCTGGGAGCTCTGATTGCTGTCTGGCTACTGTGTTTCAGCGCAGTGGCCTATTTGTTTGTTCCAAAGGTTCGTGGGCGTGCAAAAGAAGTCGCACATGCGGGATCAAGCGTGAATGGCCGCCTCGTCGACACATATTCAAACATCTCGACTGTGAAACTTTTTGGGTCAGCAGAGACGGAAAACGCCGGAGTTCGGGTCAATTATGACGTGTTCCTGCAACGTTTGAAGCAGTTTACACGAACGCTGACCACCATCCGCATTGTCATGTCGATCCTTGGCGGAACCATGATGGTGCTGATTGCTGCAACGGCGCTTCATCTGTGGCAAGGGGAGACCATCACAACCGGTGCTGTGGCCTTCAGCCTTGGCCTTGTGGTGCGTATGAACCTCCTGTTGAACCGGATGATGGGCCAACTCAATAATCTGTTCCGCAGCATGGGGACGCTGCAGGACAGCATGGAATTGATCGTTAAACCGATCACTCTTGAAGATACATCTGATGCCAAGGAGTTGAAGGTCTTTGATGGTGAAATTTGTTTTCAGGATATCCGGTTTCACTACGGCAAAAATGAAGGGGTGATCGAACACCTCAATCTTGCGATTAAACCCGGCGAACGTGTCGGCATCGTTGGGCCGTCTGGAGCGGGCAAGACGACACTGCTCAGCCTGCTACTTCGGTTCTATGATCCGGAGGCTGGACGCGTCCTGATTGATGGGGCTGACATTTCGTCGGTGACACAAGAGTCGCTCCGTCATCACATTGGTATGGTGACGCAGGACACATCCCTTCTGCACCGCTCCATACGCGACAACATCTTGTACGGGCGACCGGAAGCCAGCGAATATGAATTGTATGCAGCGGCAGAAAAAGCTCATGCGCTGGATTTTATTCAGGGGCTGAAAGATCAAAAGGGCCGTGTGGGGTTTGATGCCCATGTTGGCGAACGCGGGGTGAAACTGTCCGGCGGGCAGCGTCAACGGATTGCGATTGCGCGGGTTCTATTGAAGGATGCCCCGATACTGGTTCTGGATGAGGCCACTGCGGCACTCGATTCTGATGTTGAAGCGGCCATCCAGCAGAATCTCGGCACGCTCATGCAGGGAAAAACGGTGATAGCAGTGGCCCATCGCTTGTCCACGATCGCATCGCTTGATCGACTGGTGATTCTCGATCAGGGTGCCATCGTGCAAAGCGGGACGCACAAACATCTTTTGGAGGAAAAGCAGGGGCTCTATGCCCAGTTATGGGCCCGGCAATCAGGTGGGTTTCTCAAAGGTTAGCGAGCAAGCTCAATTGCATTTGATCCACGGCCAACAGGAGGTCGTAAACATGCTGTAACTCCTGAGGATCTCATGCTGCAATATATCGTCTCCTACCTTGCGACAGCGTTTGTCTTTTTGGCAATTGATTATGTTTGGCTGACGCAGGTTGCCACGCGGTTTTATTTTGACCGGATTGGCCACCTCCTGATGGACAAGCCCAACATGGCTGCTGCGGCCGCCTTTTACCTGATCTATGTGGTTGGGATTGTGATTTTCGCAGTCATGCCGGCTTTGAAATCGGGAAGCATCGCAACCGCCTTGGTATTCGGCGCACTCTTTGGGTTCTTCACCTATGCAACCTATGATGTGACGAATTATGCCACCTTGAAGGGGTGGCCTTTGATCGTTGTTATCGTCGATGTTGCCTGGGGTACGGTCCTGTCTGCTGTGTCAGCAAGTTTGGGCTTTGTCCTTACCCGAATGGTGCTTGGAACGTCGTAGCGCCAGTGGATGTGCGTATCGCTCCAGGGAGTTGACAGCTCTAACTATATGAAAATCATAGTCGAAATTACGTAGATATAAATACGGCTTACACTTAATTTACTTCGCTCCGCTAAACACGGCTGAGGTTTGAGATTGTCTGCATCCCATGGATTGCAGACAATCATGTCGGAGCGAGTACAGTGACATTAAGCATCAGTGGCCGGTTTGTGGTCATGGTCGCAACAGCCGCGTTGATTATGATGGGCGGCACAGCATTTGCGTTTTACACCTTTCGCGAAGCATTGATTTACAACCTTGGATCGCCTGATTTGGCTGATCAGTTTGTAAGCACCAATCTGGTTCAAAACATTGATGGTTTGATCCTCAACGGGGCACTCAATGTTGCGGTGGTTGTTGCTCCGATCGGTTTTCTCTTTCTGGTGCTGGCCGTCTATCTCGCATTTGGTTTGGCGCGTCCTTTGAAACGGCTTCAGGGTGGTTTGGATCAATTGTCCGATGGCCAACTCGACGTTGACATCGATGGTGCTGACCGGACGGATGAAATTGGCTCAATTGCACGGTCGGTTACTGAGTTTCGATCCAAGCTGGTCGAGAAAGCCGAACTGGATGCCGCTGAGCGCGCACGCCAGCAAAGCCATGTGGATGAGGAACGCAAGGCCCTCATGGCCGATATTGCCGCTGATTTTGAACGGTCCGTGATTGGGGTGGCCAATGCCTTAATTGAAGCTGGTCAGTCCGTTGGTCTTCATTCTGATCAGTTGCAGGTGGTGGTCGACAGCTCGGTTCAGGCCGTTGAACATGTTCAAACTGCGTCTGGCCGTGCCAGCTCGTCGGTGCAGTCGGTCACCTCTTCTGCAGGACAGCTCGCCGATTCTATTAGCAAGATCAGTCTCGACGTTGATCAGGCAGCTGACATTGCCGGTGCTGCAGTGCAAGAAGCGCGCAAAACCGACGAGGTGGTCGGCAGGTTGAGCGAAACAGGCCGTGCCATCGGCGAAATTGTTGAGCTGATCAGTCAAATCGCCAGCCAGACCAATTTGCTTGCATTAAATGCCACAATTGAGGCTGCGCGCGCAGGAGAGGCAGGCAAGGGCTTTGCTGTTGTTGCTAACGAAGTAAAGGTGCTTGCCGAGCAAACGACCAAGGCAACTGAGGATATTTCGGCCCAAGTGGCTTCTGTTCAAGAGGTTGCCGAACAGTCTGAAACAGCTATCAGCAACATTGCGGCAACGATTGATAGGATCAGTGAGATCTCTGGCGCGATTCGGTCTGCCGTTGAAGTTCAGGCGCAAGCGACCCACGAGATTGATGGCAGTGCCAATGATGCGTTTGATAGTTCTTCTGAGGTAGAAGAAAACATCACCCGCTTGGCTGGTGCCATGGAGGAAAGCCGTGCAGCCTCTGCAGGAATGAAGTCCGCTTCCAACGATCTTGGAAATCTGTCTGAAGATCTGCAATCGCAGGTCCGCCAGTTCCTCCAGAGCATTCGGGCTGCCTGACCAGCAGTCTGGAGGGCTCTAATGTTGCTGTGAAAGCTCACTGTTGCGGAATTGCAACTCTTGGTCGTGCAGTTCGCCAATTCTCAAAATAGCGCTTTAAAAGCCCAAACAGCTCGCGTATGAATTTCTCACGGCTCGCCTGGGCCGTTACGCAGACATTGAGTTTGATGCCAAACGAAAAGGAGGGCGTTACATGACTGTATCTATCAGCACTCACGCGCTGCTTTGCCCTTTCTGGTATCGCATTGCTGTGCTTGGCGCGTCCTAAGCGCCACTTTTTCAAAAATCTCCAAACTATCTGACGTCTGGCGATAAGCCGCGCTGACTTTCACGCGTGCTGCGGTCCTTCAGGGTCGTCTTGCCGACGTCTTCATATCTATTTCCTTCGGAGAAGACAGATGTCTGCCCGTTATCCATATGATCCGTTTGCGCTCCCTGAGCGTCCGGATGTCTATTTGCCACCTGCTTTGCCGCAGAGTGGGCAAAATACGTTTGGCTTCATGAAGCTTGCTAAACTCGCTCTGGCGTTCTTGTTGTCCGTTGGACTGCTTGCCTTGATCATGTTTGTTCCGGTTCTATTGAATGAAATAGGCCGTGTTGACGCCGTGCTTTTGGCGGGTGAATTGCTGCCAGCCTATTCTTTCGCTGGGCGATTGACAGACCTGTTCTTTGGGACGTTCATCGTCGCAACAGCAATCTTGAGCTTCCTTGGAGCTGTTGCGCTTTCCGCTGGACGGGACAGTGATCCCTTTCCGCAGCCGCTTGACCGCAGTCTGAAAAACGACGCGAAGCTTGAGAGCGAGGGCGGCTTACCAGCTGCAAAGGTGAAACATGTATAAGTTGTTTGAAAACCTTATCGACCCCTTCGAGGACACATCGCTTGATGTTCCTCCGAAGGGGTTCTGGGCCTTTTGTTGGTTCTATACCAAACCCGTTTGGCCGATTTTGGCGGCGGTTTCCGTGGTCGCAGCCCTCGTGGCTGTCCTGGAAGTGATGATCTTCACGTTTCTAGGTGACATGGTGACCTGGTTGTCAGAGCAGAATGCAGAAACATTTTTCTCTGACAACGCCTGGCAGTTGGCCTGGATGGGACTTGTCGTTCTTGTGCTTCTGCCGTTTGTGAGCTTCCTGTTCGAGGTGCTTTTCCATCAAGGCCTCATGGGAACATATCCCATGTCGATCAGGTGGCGGGTGCACCGATATCTGCTGCGTCAGTCGGTCTCCTTCTATCAAAACGACTTTGCTGGCTGGATCGCGAACAAGTTGATGCAGACTGCGCTTGGCGTGCGGGAAGTCGTCACGAGGATCGCTGATATTCTCGTATATGTGTCGGTCTATTTCACCGCTGGCCTGTTCGTGGTGGCAGAAGCGAGCCTTGTGTTTGCCATTCCCTTTGTGCTCTGGCTGGCTTGCTACCTGATCGTCATGCGGATCTTCATCCCGCGCTTGAAGGATGTCTCGCGAGATCAGGCGGACGCGCGCTCATTCATGACGGGGCACGTGGTCGATGCCTATACCAATATCTCGACAGTGAAGCTGTTCTCCCACGCTGAGCGCGAGGAGGAATACGCAAAAACATCCATGATGTCGTTCCTCAAGACCGTTTTTGCGCAGATGCGTTTGGTCACGGGCATGTACATCACGCTGACAACCATCAACAGCTTGCTGTTGGCCGGTGTTGGCGGGTTGGCGCTTGTTCTATGGCAGCGCAGTGAGGTGACAACGGGTGAGATTGCTGTTGCCATTGCACTTGTTCTTAGAATCCAGGGCATGTCCCAGTGGATTTTGTGGGAAATGTCCGGCCTTTTTGAAAATGTGGGCACGGTGCAGGATGGTATTGCCACCATATCGCGTGAGCGGGATGTGGTAGACGCTCCTGATGCGAAACCTCTTTCGGTCCAGAAAGGTGAGATCCGGTTCGATGCAATCCGGTTCCACTACGGCAAGGATGCCGGGGTCATTGAAAACCTGGATTTGACCATTCAGCCCGGCGAAAAAATTGGGCTTATTGGACGGTCCGGGGCGGGTAAATCCACGTTGATGAACTTGCTCTTGCGCTTCTACGATCTGGAGGGCGGCAGGGTTCTGATCGATGGTCAGGATATTGCGCTTACTCGCCAAGACGATCTGCGGTCCCAGATTGGAGTGGTTACGCAGGACACGTCGTTGCTGCACAGGTCCATTTTTGAGAACGTTGCTTATGGTCAGCCTGCTGCAACAGAAGCCGAAGTGACGTCTGCCCTGCAGAAAGCGCATGCTTGGGACTTTGTTCAAGGTCTGAGCGATCAGGCGGGTCGCACCGGACTGGAAGCCCATGTTGGAGAACAAGGTGTGAAGCTCTCTGGTGGTCAGCGTCAACGGATTGCGATTGCACGGGTGTTGCTCAAAAACGCGCCTATTCTTGTTTTGGATGAAGCAACGTCCGCGCTCGATTCTGAAATTGAGCTGGCAATTCAGGACAGTCTATTCGACCTTATGGAAGGAAAGACCGTGATAGCGATTGCTCACCGGCTGTCGACAATTGCGGCGATGGATCGGCTCATCGTCATAGACAAAGGCCGAATCATTGAAGAGGGAACGCATCAGCAACTGCTCGATCAAAATGGCCTCTACGCACAACTTTGGTCGCATCAATCTGGCGGGTTCCTGACGCCGGAAGTTGCCGCCTGACAAACGATTTACCAGCCGCAATATTTAGGTGGCGGGTCATTTTTCACACTTGAGTCAGCAAAAACCGGAAATAACCTGCGACATATGCGTATTGGTCCTTTGGTTGCGCTGGACAAGTCGCGCGAAGGGTGCAAAAAGACACTCGCTTCAAGCTGGTGCGTGCACATGCCGCATCTGGCTGCCGTTGAGACCCGCTCTGAACCGCCTATCCTAGTTTTCAATAAGAAAACCGGATCGCGCGGTCTCAAGCGGGCTTTCGGTACAGGTTGAACAGGTTTCGAGAGGACGCGACCTTGGCACATACGGATCAGGCGGAACCGACCCGCCGCGATTTCCTCTATATTGCGACTGGCGCTATGGGCGCCGTCGGAGTGGGCTCAGTAGCATGGCCCTTTATTGATCAAATGAACCCGGATGCATCGGCGCTTGCGCTGGCTTCTATCGAGGTCGATGTTTCGGCTGTCGAGGAAGGTCAGTCGATCACGGTGCAATGGCGTGGTAAACCGGTCTTTATTCGCTATCGTACGGCTGAAGAAATTGATGCCGCGAACAGCGTTGAAATTGAAGACCTTCCGGACCCGCTGGCTCGAAATGCAAATCTGGCAGCCGATGCACCGGCCACAGACGTCAACCGTGGCGCTGAAGGCAAGGAGCAATGGATTGTTCAGGTCGGCATTTGTACGCACCTAGGGTGTGTGCCTCTTGGCGATGCTGGCGAGTTCAACGGCTGGTTCTGCCCATGTCACGGTTCTCACTACGACACAGCCGGTCGTATCCGCAAAGGCCCAGCACCTGAAAACCTGCTGATCCCGCCATTTGCGTTTGTCGACGATTCAACAATCAAGATCGGCTGACGGCCAGGATTTGAGGAGAAACCCATGGCTGGACATTCTGAATATGTTCCGCAAAGCGCTGGTGCGAAGTGGCTTGAAAGTCGCTTGCCGGTTATTTCGCTTGTCCGCGGTTCGTTTGTAGACTTCCCGACGCCGAAGAACCTGAACTACTGGTGGACATTCGGCGGTATCTTGTTCTTCGTGCTGATCTCGCAGATCATCACCGGTATTGTTCTGGTGATGCACTACACGCCGAGCACCGCTGCTGCATTCGACAGCGTTGAGCACATCATGCGTGATGTGAACTTCGGTTGGCTCCTGCGCTATCTGCACTCTAACGGCGCATCGATGTTCTTTATCGCCGTTTACATCCACATTTTCCGTGGTCTCTACTACGGATCATACAAGGCTCCGCGCGAGATTTCCTGGATCCTCGGTGTCATTATCTTCCTCTTGATGATGGCCACCGCGTTCATGGGATACGTTCTGCCTTGGGGTCAGATGTCCTTCTGGGGTGCTACGGTTATCACCAACCTGTTTGGCGCATTGCCGCTGGTCGGTGAGACAATCGTAACTTGGCTGTGGGGCGGTTTTGCGGTTGATAATCCAACCCTGAACCGGTTCTTCTCTCTGCACTATCTTCTGCCGTTCATGATCTTTGGCGTTGTGCTGCTGCACGTTTGGGCATTCCACACGACAGGCAACAACAACCCGACAGGTGTACAGCCGAAGACCAAGCAGGACACGCTGCCGTTCCATCCGTACTACACGGTCAAGGATCTGTTCGCGATCGTCATCTTCATGATCTTCTTCGCGTGGTTCGTCTTCTATTCGCCGAACTACATGGGGCATGCGGATAACTACATCGAGGCAAACCCGCTGGTTACGCCTGCGCACATCGTTCCGGAATGGTACTTCCTGCCGTTCTACGCGATCCTTCGCGCAGTGCCGGACAAGCTGGGCGGTGTTCTCCTGATGTTTGGTGCGATTGCGGTTCTGTTCATCCTTCCGTGGCTGGACACATCCAAGGTTCGCTCCGGTGCTTACCGTCCGCTGTTCAAGCAGTTCTTCTGGATCTTCGCGATCAACGCAGTTGCTCTTGGTTACCTCGGTGCCATGCCAGCTGAAGGTTGGTACGTGATCTTCTCCCAGATCTGCACAGCCTATTACTTCGCGCACTTCCTGATAATCCTGCCGCTGCTGGGCTTCCTTGAGAAACCCGCACCGTTACCGGCCTCCATTTCCGAGGCGGTTCTCAAGGGTGGTTCCGGAACGCCGGCCGGTGCTGTATCTGCACCGGAAACCAAGTAACGCGAGCCGATCAGGAGTTTTGAGAAAAATGAGCACCATGATCAAAATGGTTCGTGCACTCACCGCTGCAGCTGTCATCGCAGTTGCAGCCCCGGCTCTCGCGGCCGGCGGCCACAAGCCGAATATCGAGCAGTACGAATGGTCCTTCGCAGGTCCATTCGGCACCTACGACTGGGCACAACTGCAGCGTGGCTTCAAGGTCTATCAGGAAGTCTGTCAGGCCTGTCACGGAATGCGTTTGATTGCCTTCCGGAATCTGATGGAAGAAGGTGGCCCAAGCTTCACTGAAGATCAGGCCAAAGCGATCGCTGCGGACTACATCATCGTTGATGGTCCGGATGATTACGGCGACATGTTTGAGCGTCCGGCGATCCTCGCCGACCGCTTCCCGTCTCCGTTCCCGAACGAGCAAGCTGCGCGTGCCGCCAATAATGGTGCGTATCCACCGGACTTTTCGCTCATCGCGAAGGCCCGTGCTGCGCACCGTGGTTTCCCGTGGTTCGTGTTCGACATCTTCACGCAATACGCGGAACTGGGTCCAGATTACATCACGTCACTTCTGACTGGCTATGTTGAGCCACCAGAGGGCAAGGAAGTCCCGGAAGGTCAGTACTACAACGATGCGTTCCTGGCTGGTGAGTTCATCTCCATGGCTCCGCCGCTCTCTGATGAGCTGGTCGAGTACACAGACGGAACTCCGATGACGACTGAGCAGTATGCGAAGGACTTGTCAGCGTTCTTCATGTGGGCAGCTGAGCCGCATATGGAAGCACGTAAGCAGATGGGCTTCCGCGTGATGCTCTTTCTGGTGATCTTCGCCGGTTTGCTCTACTTCACCAAGCAGGCAATCTGGCGCGACGTGAAACACTAAGTTTCAGTCCCGCAAGTTATCTAAGGCCGCCGATGAATTTCGGCGGCCTTTTTCGTATGGACGACCAAATCGGTGCCGGAGGTAAAAGCGGTTTGACAGCGTGAGAGATTCGCCTCCATATCTGTGCCGAGTTTTTTGGCGAGGGGCGGATATGACCAAGACAGTTCTCGGTGTAGTGGGCGGATCGGGCATTTACGATTTGCCAGGTTTGGAACAGTCTGAGTGGGTCAGCGTTGAGAGCCCTTGGGGCGAGCCATCAGATCAGGTTCGCATTGGCCGTATTGACGGCGTGAAGGTTGTTTTTCTTCCCCGCCACGGCCGCGGCCATGTGTATTCACCGACCGATATCAACTACCGCGCCAATATCGATGTGTTGAAGCGATGTGGTGTTACCGATCTCGTTTCTGTCTCCGCATGTGGTTCACTTAAAGAAGATTTGGCACCGGGCACGTTTGTACTGGTCGATCAATTCATTGATCGGACTTTCGCCCGCGAAAAGAGCTTCTTTGGTGCTGGTTGTGTTGCGCATGTTTCCATGGCGTTTCCGGTCAGCCCTAAACTGGTGGATACTGTTGAAGCGGCGGCCCGGTCTGAAAACCTGTCCTATCGTCGAGGTGGAACCTATCTCGCCATGGAAGGTCCACAGTTCTCGTCCCTTGCGGAAAGCCATCTTTATCGCGGGTGGGGCTGCGATGTGATCGGCATGACCAATATGCCGGAAGCGAAGCTCGCCCGCGAAGCCGAGATTTGCTACGCCACCGTTGCCATGATCACTGACTATGACAGCTGGCACCCGGATCACGGCGAGGTGGATATTCAATCCATCATTCAAGTCTTGAAAGACAATGCCTCCAACGCGCAGCGCCTTGTCGCGCGCATTGCTCGCGATATTCCGCGAGAGCATGAAGACTGCCCGGTTGGCTCAGACAAGGCCCTTGAATACGCGCTTATGACGGCCCCAGAAGTTCGAGACTCCGAACTGTTTGCCAAACTGGACGCGGTGGCTAGGCGGGTCTTGAAACGCAACTGACCGGCACTGGCAAAACAACTGCCCCTTTGTCTTTTCCTTTGTTATAACCGGCTTCGGCTTGATTTTGCTTCAAGTCTCCGCCCCGCTTGACCAACGCGAGAGAGCTTATGTCAGACCAAACGGTTCAAGACGAACTCATTGCTTCCATCCGCACCATCAAGGATTATCCGAAAGAAGGCATTCTGTTTCGAGATATCACCACATTGCTCGGCAATGCCCGTGCATTCCGGCGTGCGGTAGATGCACTCGTGCAGCCCTGGGCAGGGTCAAAAGTGGATCAGGTTGCCGGTATCGAGGCGCGCGGGTTCATTTTGGGCGGTGCTGTTGCGCACCAACTCTCTGCCGGTTTTGCGCCCATTCGCAAGAAGTGTAAGCTGCCTCATGAGACCGTTCGGATTGCCTATTCTCTTGAGTATGGCATCGATGAAATGGAAATGCACAAGGACGCCATCAGACCGGGTGAGAAGGTCATCGTGGTGGATGATTTGATTGCGACTGGTGGCACCGCAGAAGCTGCCTGCAAATTGTTGAAATCTATCGGCGCTGACATTGTTGCTGCGTGTTTTATCGTAGATCTTCCGGATCTCGGCGGGCGCAAGAAAATTGAAGATCTTGGCGTTCCGGTCCGCACTCTTGTGGAGTTTCCCGGTCACTGACGGTGCGCTGAGATGACTTTGCCAGAAACACAGCCGGTGTTTGATGAGAGCTTTCGGGAGTGCTTTGAAAAGCTGCTTCAGTGGCGTCGGGATGTACGCCATTTTAAAACTGATCCAGTCCCGGAAGATGTTCTGAACCGCGTTTTGTCGCTGGCGGATATGGCACCTTCTGTCGGAAACAGCCAGCCTTGGCGCATTGTTCAGGTAGAAGGCCTTGAACGCAGATCTGCAGTCATGGAAGCGCACACAGCGGCAAATCGTGCCGCGCGCGAAAGCTATGGCGAAACAGAGCAAGGCAAAGCGTATCGCAGCTTGAAACTGGCGGGGCTTCGCGAAGCTCCCGTTCATCTTGCGGTGTTTGTTGACCCGAACCCGGAACAGGGCCACGGGCTTGGCCGTGCGACCATGCCAGAGACGCTGGCCTATTCTGCAGTCGGCATGATCCAGACGCTCTGGCTTGCAGCGCGGATCGAGGGGATCGGTCTTGGGTGGGTCTCCATTCTGGATCCCATAAGGACAAGTTGTATTCTTGATGTTAACCCAAGCTGGAGTTTTATTGCCTATCTTTGTCTTGGATACCCGGAAAAGAACTATGATGCTCCAGAGCTTGAGCGAAAAAGATGGCAGGCAAGGACGCCACTTTCCGACCGGATTTTGAAGCGGTGAGGACACGCGCATGACTATTATCGTTCGATCGACGCAGGATGAGGATCATGATGTGATCCATGACCTGCTGGTGAACAGGTGGACCAGCCCGGAAATGCTGCTGGATGGCGATCTGATTGATGCGTCTCAGCTGCCGGGGTTTGTTGCCTTTGAAGGAGACGAGCTTGTCGGCCTGGTGACCTTGATCATTCGCGACGATGAATGGGAAATCCTGACCCTTGATAGCGTCAATCGCTGGGGTGGCACCGGCTCCAAGCTCCTTGAGGCCGTCATCAATGATGCGCGGACCAAGGGCGTGAATCGTGTGACAGTGCGCACCTCCAATGACAATCTGGATGCGTTTCGCTTCTATCAGCGACGGGGCTTTCGAATGGAGCGTGTCCAACCCGGTGTGATCGATGAAGAGCGCGCCAAAAATCCCGAAATTCCGCTCCGTGGTGATTACGGTATCGAAATTCACGACGAGGTCTTGTTTGGTCGTGAGCTATAGGGTCAGCACCCTTCGGACACTGAACCTAAGCGTTTGCTATTTGAGGGCGGCGCTCAAGAAACACCTTGCTTTTGAATGAGAACACCAGATCGCCTTGCTGGTTAGTACCAAAATTGTCAGCGAAGATAAGACCCCACGCCGGGCGCTTTGACGAATTTCTGGTTGCCGCCACGACAGAATAGTAGCTGATTGTGTCGCCAGCATAGACCGGTTTCATCCATTTCAAGTCTTCAAAGCCGGGTGAGGGGCCATAGCGGGCAGGTTGTCGCCCTTCTTGAAGGGCTTCAGCGTGAAGCCGTGTATGGGTGGTCACAAGCAATTTCATGTAAACGGATGCTGTGTGCCATCCAGATGCGCAGAGCTTGCCAAAATGGGTCTTGAATGCCGCTTCTTCGCTTAAGTGAAAGGGTTGAGGATCGTATTTCGAGGCGAAACGAATGATCTCTTCCTTGGTGAACTGGTGGGAGCCAAGGTCCAACCTGTCCCCAATCGCGTAGTCTTCCAGAAATTTGCTCATGACACCGCACCCCGTTTTTTGAAAAGGATGGGGTTTTCCTGAATCATGACCAAGGCGCCGTCCTGCTTGGTGACCTTAATCTTCAGAGAAACAAGACCAAGATCGGGTTTGGATTTGAGTTCTCGCGCCTGTGTAACCTTGGCAGTCGCCTTCAAAATATCTCCAGGATAGACAGGGGCCTTCCAGCCAAGATCTTCTATTCCGGGAGACCCCTGACAGGTGCTGTTGTTCAAGAGGTTCTTGGCAAGAAGTGCCATCGTCATCGATGCTGTGTGCCAGCCGGACGCAGCCAAGCCTCCCAACATGGAAGCCTGTGCCGCCTTTTCATCCAGATGAAAGGGTTGCGGATCGAACTCTTGGGCGAATTCGATGATTTCATCCTTTGTGACTTCCTTCTGGCCGAGGTCAAACTCTTCACCAGCTGAAAAATCTTCGAAGTGGAGTTTTTCTGACATTCCATTTGGATAGCGCAAGTCAGCTTGTGTGACGAGCGCAAACTTACGGTGTCGCGGCTTCACTTCCGCAAGATTTATCAATGGCGGCCTGTTAGGATCTTTTTGTCGGTGCTGACATTCCAAACAGTTGAAAATCAGAGTGAAATCAGATCATGCCTGCACCAGATCCGAGCTACATGAAACGCTTTTCGCGTGTTATCGATTATATTAGCGACAATCTGGATGGTCCGCTTGACTTGAACACACTGGCGGATGTCGCTGCCCTGTCTCCCTGGCACTGGCACCGGATTTGGCAATCAACCTTTGGGGAATCTGTTGTGGCCACAGTCCGCCGGATGCGCCTCTTTCGCGCGGCGGCTGATTTGGGACGGACAGATCTTTCGCTGGACAAGATTGCAATCCGGGCCGGGTACAGCAGTCAGGCGGCCTTCAACCGGAGTTTCAAGCAAGCTTTCCAACAAACCCCTGCAGCCTATCGGGAACGAAGTGGCCACAGGGTGTTCAAGGATTTGGACCCTATGGCTGCTCTGACAGTGAATGATGGAGGTACTGCCATGTACAGCGTTGAAATTCGTTCAATTCCTTCAGAGACCTTGGGAGGTATTCGCCACAAAGGGCCATATATGGGAATTTCCAAGAAGTTTGAGCAACTGGTCGGCTACTTGGCAGTCAATCGCCTCTTCAGCAAATGTGGGGCAATGAACGGGCTCTATTGCTCCGATCCGACGTCTGTTCCCGAAAACGAATTGGATTCAATTGCCGGCATCGTCGTAGAGGAGGATTTTCCTTTCGATGACATGGTCGAGCGGTTTGAGACGCGCGGGGGTGATTATGCGGTTCTCACGCATAAGGGACCCTATTCTGAATTGGCGTCTGCCTATCAGTGGCTTTATGGGGCCTGGATTACATCATCTGGCCGTGAGCCTGATGATGCCCCGGCGATGGAAATCTATCTCAACAATCCGCGGGAAACACCGCCGAGTGACCTGTTGACGGAAATCTGCATGCCGCTGAAATAGGTGTCAGGGCTTCTGGCCGCTCTGATTTTATCAAAGCGGCCAGTAGATCAGGATAGCCGGCAGGGCGACAGCCATGACCAATAGTTCCAAGGGCAAGCCCATTCGCCAATAGTCTCCAAACTTGTATCCACCCGGCCCCATGATGATCGTATTGTTCTTGTGCCCAATGGGGGTCAGGAAGGCACAGGATGCGGAGACGGCAACCCCCATCAAAAATGCATCCGGGTTCACATTCAATGTGTTGGCGATCTGAACTCCAATGGGCGCTGCAATCAAACATGTGGCCACATTGTTGAGAAAATCAGACAGCGTCATCGTCACCACCATCAGCAGCGCAAGGGTGACCCACGCCGGGGCGGTTTGGGTAACCGTTACGATGCTATCGGCGATGAGCTGCGCATTTCCTGACGCCTCGAAGGCCTGTCCCAGGGGAATGAGCGACCCTAGAAGAACAATCACCTTCCATTCAACCGCTTCATAGACCTCAGAGCCGCTGACGAGCCCGCTGGCCGCATAAAGGATCGTGCAGGCTGCAAGGGCGACGGGTAGATAAACCAGGCCTGCAACAGCTGCCAGAATGGCGAGCGCAAATCCGGCAATTGCCAATCTGGCTTTGTTACGCTGCATGACGTCTGTCTGCTTGCCTTCAAGCGGGAGAACACCCAGCCAGCTCGTTGCAGTGGCAATGCGCTCGCGTGATCCCAAGAGCAGCAGCACGTCGCCGGGTTCGATCTCCATATGGCGAACCCGTTTGTGAACATGGCGTCCCTGTCGGGAGACGCCAAGCAATGTTACGCCATGACCATAAAGGAGGCTGAGACTGAATGCGCTGCGCCCCACAATGCGGGCCCCGTCCGGTACAATGGCCTCGCGAAGGGCCAAACCGCCGCCAGTGATCCCCGCCTTGTGCTTTTCGGACCCTGCAAATTCCAGCTTGGCCGCCCCCATGAAGGCCTCAATGGCTTTGGGGTCACCTTCGACAACCAGATAATCATCCTTGTTGATAGGTTCGCGTCCTGCAAAACCTCGAATGCGCCGCCCATGGCGGATCAGACCAACGATGTTGATGTCCTTGTCATCAGCCAGCGGATAAAGATCGCCAACGGTCATTCCCTCTTCACCGATGGAGGCTTCAGCTATCTTCAATTCAGCAACATAGAGGCTTTCGACGGGATCTTCGTCTTTGCTGCCCGCCTGAAAGCGTTTGGGCAGGAGCCGCCAGCCAACAAAGGCCACAAAAAGAATGCCAACGGTGGCGACCGACAGTCCGACCCAGGCAAAGTCAAACATCTGGAACGGCTCACCCAAGGCGTCCTGCCGGTATTGGGCAATCACGATGTTGGGTGGTGTCCCGATCAGCGTGATCATGCCGCCGAGGATCGTGGCAAAGGAGAGCGGCATGAGGGACAGGCCAACCGAGCGGCTGGCTTTCTTTGCGGCTTCAATGTCCAGCGGCATGAGCAATGCCAATGCAGCCACATTGTTGATGATGGCAGACAGGCCAGCGCCTGCGACTGAGAAGATGCCGATATGGCCCGGCAAACTGCGATCTGCAGAAATCAGCTTGCTTGCAAGGAGTTCAATCGCGCCGGAGTTCATCAGGCCGCGCGACACGATCAGTACCAGCGCAATGATAACTACGGCTGGGTGACCAAAGCCGGTGAAGACATTATCCGTTGGAACCAGCCCGGCAATTGTCCCGACAATGAGCGCTGCAAAAGCCACAAGATCATACCGAACTCGCCCCCAAATCAGCAAAGCGAACACAACGCCAAACAAGGCAAACAGGGCGGATTGCTCAAAGGTCACAGGCGCATTTCTCCAGACGGACGACCAGAATCAATGATGAGGGGTACCGTAGGAGAGATTACAGAATTTTTGGGAACAAATTCGGGAAGGTTGAATCATTATATCCGATACCGGAATACTGAAATCATTTTCCTGCTGTTTATATTGGAATTTCTCAATTTATTTTCCTTCCAGACGAACGAAACCCATTTTCCTCTGGAGACGAAAACAATGAAAGCAATGGTGCTTAGATCATACGGCGATGCAGCTGAATTTGAAGCAACCGAAATGCCAATGCCGGAAGCAAAAGCTGGCCAGATTTTGGTGAAAGTCGCTGCTTCAAGTGTGAACACCGTAGACACAATGATCCGTAATATGGGGAAGGACCTGCCGCTTTCGCCAGAACTTCCTGCCATACTTGGAATGGATTTTGCCGGAACCGTTGAGGCCGTTGGGGAAGGGGTTACGGGTTTTGCGTTAGGTGACGAGGTTTATGGTTGCGCAGGAGGCTTAGCCGATCTGCAAGGCTCACTGGCAGAATTCATGGCTGCTGATGCGAAGCTTGTAGCCCACAAACCCAAATCCCTTACCATGCGCGAAGCTGCAAGCCTTCCCCTTGTTGGTATTACCGCGTTCGAAGGTTTGAAGCGAGCAGGCGTAAAACAGGGGCAAAAGGTGCTCGTGCATGGCGGTACTGGCGGAGTGGGCCATTTGGCCGTTCAGCTCGCCAGGCAATTTGGCGCAGATGTTTACACCACAGTGTCGGGAGCACAGCAGGCGGAGGTTGTTGCTGGTTATGGAGCGACAGCAATAAACTACACGCAGGAAAGTGTGACAGACTACGTTTCGCAGCACACAGGTGGAGCTGGTTTCGACGTGGTTTACGATACCGTAGGCGGCGCCAACATGACGAACTCATTTGAAGCTGCTGCTTTAAATGGTCATGTCAGCACGACGGTTTCCTTGCTTGAACTGGATCTGACACCAGCGCACTTCAAAGGCCTTTCGATCCATGTCGTCTTTATGCTGATCCCGATGTTGTATGATCACAAACGAGAAATACACGGCCAAATCCTGGCAGAGATTGCTGCGATCGTGGATGCGGGCGGGTTAAAGTCCCTACTGGATGAGAAACAGTTCACTATTGATAGTGTTGGCGAAGCCTATGCAAGGCTTGGAAGCGGTCAGGCGATGGGCAAGGTTGTCGTAGAAAACTAGAACCGGTTTTCTGCCGCATGGACTTGCGGGACGCCGAGATTACAACGCGCGAAGCGGTTGTTTGCTTTGCGAGGGTGCTATTGGGTTAAGGTCAAATGACCTTAACCCTGAGCGGTGGTAACCCGTCGATTTCGCCAACCATCACATCACCTTTTTGCACTGGTCCCACACCAGCTGGTGTGCCGGACAGGATAACGTCGCCAGCGGCCAGTTCGAAATATTCGGAGAGCGTGGAAATGATCTCCGGAACCTTCCAGATCATCTGGTTCAGATCGCCATTTTGTGACCCGGTGCCGTTGACCATAAGGCTGATCTTGCCTGCCGAAAAAGAACCGGTTTCCGTTGCCGGGACGATTTCTCCAATCGGTGCAGATTTCTCAAACGCCTTGGCGACTTCCCACGGGCGGCCTGCTTTTTTGGCATCAGCCTGAAGATCGCGGCGGGTCATGTCCAGACTGACGGCATAACCGAAGACGTGATCAAGCGCGGTCTCTACCGAAATGTTCGTGCCGCCGGATTTCAGCGCGACGGCCAATTCGATCTCGTGATGAACGTCCGAACTCTGGGGCGGGTAGGGGAACTCGCCAGAAGGGGTCAGGTTGTTCGGGTTCTTTTGAAAAAAGAACGGTGGCTCCTTGTCCGGGTCGTGTCCCATTTCAATGGCGTGGGCTGCGTAGTTCCGGCCAATGCAGTAGACACGTCGAACTGGAAAAACATCATCTGTATCTTTTACCGGCAGAGTGACTTGGAGAGGTGCGGGAAAAACTGTGTTCACAACTAAACTCCGCTGAATATGAGTATGTGAAAGTGAAAAGACCGGCTGTTCAGCCGGTCTCTCAAATGTCAGGTGTTGAATTTGAAGAGCATCACATCGCCGTCTTTGACGATGTATTCCTTGCCTTCATCACGGGCCTTGCCAGCTTCCTTGGCCGCGGTTTCTCCGCCAAGGCCGACATAATCGTCATACCCAATGGTCTGGGCGCGAATGAAACCGCGTTCAAAGTCAGTGTGAATGACGCCAGCTGCGCCCGGTGCCTTCGTGCCTTCGGTAATCGTCCAGGCGCGGGTTTCCTTTGGACCCGCGGTGAAATAGGTGATTAGCCCAAGGAGATCGTAGCCAGCGCGGATCAGACGGTCGAGGCCCGGTTCTTCAAGGCCGATTGTATCGAGGAAGTCTTTTTGCTCTTCTGCATCGAGCTGCGAGATTTCCGCTTCAATGGCAGCTGAAATCACAACCGCTCCAGCGCCTTCCTCGGCAGCTTTCGCCTGAACCTTTGCGGACAGGGCATTGCCCTCAGAAGCAGACTCTTCTTCAACGTTGCAAACGTAAAGGACCGGTTTGGAGGACAAGAGGTTCAATCCGTCGAGCATTTTTTGCTCTTCAGCGTCTGCCACCTCCAACATCCGTGCCAGCTTGCCATCTTGAAGCAATTCAAGCGCACCTTCCATGATGGGAAGAACCGCTTTTGCTTCCTTGTCGCCCGTAGTTGCTTTCTTCTTGAGTGGCGCGATGCGGCGCTCAAGGCTTTCCATGTCGGCGACCATCAGTTCAGTCTCAACCGTATCGGCGTCGGCAATCGGGTCAACCTTGCCTTCAACGTGCGTGATGTCGCCATCTTCAAAGCAGCGCAGCACGTGGACAATGGCGTCGACTTCTCGAATATTGGCCAGAAACTGGTTGCCGAGGCCCTCGCCCTTAGAAGCACCGCGGACCAGACCGGCAATATCCACGAAGGTGATGCGGGTCGGGATGATCTCTTTGGAACCGGCGATCCCGGCGATCGCATTCAGCCGGGTGTCTGGTACGGCAACTTCCCCGGTGTTCGGCTCAATTGTGCAGAACGGGTAGTTGGCGGCTTGCGCCGCCGCCGTCTTGGTGAGCGCGTTGAAGAGCGTGGACTTACCGACATTCGGCAGGCCAACAATGCCGCACTGAAATCCCATGTGTGGTCGCTTTCGGGTCTGATCTCTTGATGTGTTGCCGCTATGTGCCGGATGGGCGCGGTCAGGTCAAGAGAGCAGGTGCGGTGAGGGCGCATTCGCGCGCTGTTTTGGCCGATTGAATGAAGCAGGCAGCAACACCACCTGCTCGAACGTGTGAGACTGCTGTCGTTTATTGCAGGCCTGCAAGGTCCAGAAACCCTTGCGGGCACCCTTTTGAGACAGGACTGGCTGCACGCATCAGGTCGCCCAAATCAGCGGTCGGAGAGATGGTACCTTTCAGGTGAACCCAAAGTTCTCCAATCAGCACTCGGCCCTGATCTGAGGTGCACTTGACTTGAACAGCTTCTCCGGCCCCCACCCCTAACGCCTCATCGAAGCGTGAGCGGATGTCATCGGCTGTAACGGTCTGTCCTATGTGGTCCTGCAAGAACCGTCCGACAGTCGATGAATTGACGGCATCCGTGATCAAAAGCGTATCGGCATAGTATTCTTCCGCGCCGCCTTCGCCGCGATAACAGGTGCCGTGTTTGATCCATTCGTGCCGGTCCAGATGACTTTGGGTGCCAGGCATGGCAACGTTGAGTGCATTGCGAAGGTCATCGGAAAGGTCCACCTCTGGCAAGTCACCCCACGTTTCCGGTTTGTCTATCTGTTTGATGCTGTTTGGGACGCCGCAGTAAAAATTCCCGTTGGGCTGAGGCCACAAGCCATGCACGGAGAGCTGCCGGGTCGCATGAACAAGATTTCCCGCATTAAGGGCTTCGCACTCATCCTTGTTGGGACGAATTTCGCAAAATGACGGTTGCCAGCTTAGCGTCATCAAATTTTCGGTCGATTCTGCGCCCGGAGATGGCTGAACGGGGTTTGAGCCGGGGGGCACCGGGGCGGTTTCTGTCTCGGCTGCTACAACATGGACACCACAAGATGTATGCACCCATCTGGCATTTGTGACTGGAGCACCGTCGATACGGATTTGAAAATAGTCGCCGCCCGGTTTGTTGATTGCGATCATGTCATAGGCGCGGCGGATGGATGTCGTTATGCCGCCGGGATTGGTGAAGCGGTTCTTGGATTGATAGGCCTCGCATTCTTGCTCAGCGATAAAATACCCTTCCAGCTTTTCTGCCGCCCACGTTGGGGCAGGGGCAAACAGCAAAGCAGATGCAATGGCAGCAGGGCCAAAGGAAAAACGAAACATCAGGCAATTCCTCAAATTGAAAAAACAACGTGGGAAGAATTGCTGGATGATGTGTCGAAAGTATGAAGCCTAGGCTGTGTGAACGAACGCAAGAGATTAGGCGTTCTTATCACTACTGCAATCCAGCGCGATCCAGAATGCCGCCATTGCAGCTTTTGCGCGCTGGTCGTGCCGCTTGAATCAAGTCTGCAATCGGTGTGTCTCTGGAAATTGTGCCATAAAGCCGGACCCAGATTTCGGTGATGAGTTTGCGCTGACCGTCGCGCGCGCATTTGATTTCGACCCGTTTGCCAGCGCCTTTGCCGAAAGCTGCATCGAAGGCTGCGCGGATGTCGTTGGCGCTTACTTTGTGACCGACATTGTCCCGGAAAAAGCGGCCTACCCGCGATGAATTGATTTCATCGAGCAGATAAAGCGAGTCGTCAAAATATTCTTCGGCTCCGCCACCGGCCTTATAACAGGAACCGTGTTTGAGCCATTCGTGTTTGTGCAGATGGCTTTGATAGCCCGGCATAGCTGCTTCTAGTGCGCGTTCGGTGCGTCGGGTGAGCTTTGGGTCAGGCAAGCGCCGCCAATTTGACGGTGTATCTTGGACCTTGAGAGACTGGGAGATGCCGCAGTACTCATTCGCCCGGGGTTGGGGCCACAACCCATGCAATGTGAGCTCGCGGGCTGCCTGTTTGAGGCGTCCCTTGTTGAGTTGCCGACATTCATTGATGTGCGGTAGGTCTTCGCAAAATGAAGACTGCCAGTTGAGTGCCAGAACGTTGTTTTTTGATTCTAGGCTCTTGGATGTGGCCTTGGGTTTTTCCGAGGAGGGCTTGGGTGTTGCAGATTTAGCTGCAGTCCCCGTTAGTTGGCCGCATGCCAGTGCCACCCAGCGTTGACTGCTTTTCGGTGCGTTCGGAATCTTGATTAGCAGTTTGTCGCCACCAACCCGGTTCAGGCCAAGCGTCTCATAGCTGCGGCCTCTTTCGAGCATGATGTTGCCCGGGTTAGTCTTCTTCTTTGTCGAAAGCAGAGCAGGGCAGGATTTCGAGGCTGTAAAGGCTCCCGCCACCGGCTCAAGGGCGAGGCTTGTCTGTGGAAAGAGCACTAAAGCAGCAATCGCGGAGAGCAACAGATATGTTGAAGACGGAATAAGGGTCGTCATGGCCCACCTTACGCAACGTATAAATTCGCCGCTTTCTTAGCAGGGCTGGGATTGGTTTTCAGCTAGGGTCAGGACCCATTAATTTGATTGGAATGGGGTGACAAAAAGCCATGAGCTGCAAGGAAAAGCGCGACGAGCGGACTTCTTGTCCGGTTGAGCGGTTTGACGCAGCAGGTCGAAGCTGTTTTTACGTCCCTGCGGGATAGGGTGAATTTGGCCGGCAACGTCGTTGCAAATCTTTGAAAACCGGACGGTTTCCTTCAGCCTTGCGCCTCGTATCCGAACAAATTCATCCCTACCATTCCATCCAAATTAATGGGTCCTGACCCTAGAAAAAAAGATTACTCGCTCTTGTCGCCGAAGAGCTTCTTCAGCATGTCAGCCATGGGGCCGGTTTTGGGAAGGTTCGGTGAGTTCTGCTGGCGTGCCTGGTGAATGTGGCTTATTTGCTTTGGCTTGTTGGGAACCGAACCTTTTGACGGGCGCTGAGCTTTTTCCGGTTGGAGTGCTAAGGTCAGTTTGTTGGCGAATTGACTGTCCTGGCCGGCTGCAAGCATGTCTGCATTGTCCGCGATTTCGCGCAAGAGAGGTTCCAGCCAATCGCTGTCCGCCTTGGCGAAATCGCCTAAAACATAGTTCGAGACCAGTTTTTTGTCGCCAGGGTGTCCTATGCCAAGACGTAGACGGCGATAGTCTTGCCCGATATGGGCAGAGATGGAGCGCAATCCATTGTGGCCGCCGTGCCCTCCGCCAGCCTTCATGCGAAACTTGGCAGGTGGAAGATCCAACTCGTCATAGATGACAGCAATATCCTCCGGCTCGATCTTGTAAAACCGCATGGCTTCGCCAACCGCCCGACCGGATTCGTTCATATAGGTCGACGGTTTCATCAAGAGAGCTTTTTCGCTGCCCAGTCGGCCTTCGGAAACTTCTGCCTGAAAGCGCGCCCGCCAAGGCGCAAAAGATGAATGAACCCGGTGGATTTCGTTCACTGCCATAAAACCGATGTTGTGTCGGTTGCCTGCGTAATTAGAACCCGGGTTTCCAAGTCCGACAATCAGTTTCATGATGTGTCTCGAAGGCTGTTTTTGTTGCACATGATCAGAGCGAAAAGGCTCTCAAAACGAAAAAGCAGCCAAAGTGGCTGCTTGGGGTGCGAGAGGCGACCGCGCCTCCCGCCAAATCTTACAGAACCAAGCTTATTCGCTTGCTTCCTCTTCACTGCCTTCGCCTTCAGCGTCGTCTTCTTGAACACCGCCGCCAGGAGCAGCGAGTGTTGCAACTGTGAAGTCACGATCGGTGATGGTTGGCTGTGCGCCTTCCGGCAGATCCGTTGCAGAGATATGCAGCGTGTCACCAATGTCGACTTTCGCCAAGTCGAAGACCAGTGTTTCCGGAATTGCGTTTGCAGGAACCTGCAGCTCGACAGTGTGACGGACAACGTTCAGCATGCCGCCTTTTTTCAGGCCTGGGCAGGTTTCTTCGTTGATGAAGGTCACCGGAATGTCGACGGTCAGGGTTGTGTTCTTGGAAACACGCAGGAAGTCAACGTGCAGAACATCATCACGAACCGGATGCAGCTGGTAATCCTTTGCGATCACCTGATGCTTTTCGCCATCAATGTCGATGGTTCCGATGTGTGTCAGGAAGCCGCCCTTGTGCAGGGTGAGGGTGGTTTCTTTCACCGGAATGGTGATCGGCTGTGCGGGTTTCTTATCGCCGTAGATCACGGCTGGAAGAAGGCCTTCGCGACGCAGTGCCCGAGCGGCCCCCTTGCCCACGCGGTCCCGTGCCGACGCCTTCAGCTCATAGCTGGTAGCCATGGCAAAACTCCTATAGATGTTTTGGAACAGGCTGGCGAAGCTTGGAGTGGATTGCTCGACTTCGGTATCAGCCCATCGACGCCTCCTCCAGGGGTGCAGGCGCTGCGCGCGTATAACGGATATCCTGCCCTGACGCAAGCTAGTCGCTGTGTATTTGGCAAATAACTGCCGATTAGCCTTTCAAACGCCGACTTGTATCTTCTTTGAAGTTTGCGTTTGTCTTCTTTTCAAACGCTTGGCGCCAAACGCCGGCGAGCTCGGGCAGAGCTGCCAGTTGCGCGGCGATCTCAGGATCAAGGCGCGGATTGAAACGGGCTGCTATAACTTCGTGTAGCGGCCAGTTTGGGCATGGGCGGTCGGTTAGGTCGAGTTGGTCGCCTGTTTCTGCCACACCTTCTTCAAGGACACGGAAATACCATCCTGTCTTCAGGGTTTTCTGAAATGACGGGGCCATAGTTTGGATGCCGGTATGCAAGTTCAGCTTCCAGCAAGGTTGGCGTCCATGGGAAATCTGAATCAGGGCTGTTCCACACCGAAAAATATCCCCGAGATGGGTGTTCTTTTCGTTCAGGGCTTTTGCGCTGATGTTTTCGCCGAACTTGCCGGGGGCAAAGTCAAAATCAGTATCCGGATAGGTGTCGCGCCAGTGTTGATAGTGATCTGCGCAATAAAAATGCAGCGCTTTGTCTGGCCCGCCGTGGACCGACAGGTCCGCTTGTTGGTCTGAAGCAAAGCCATTTGTGGTGATGGAAATCGGGCCTGTGACAGCGGATTTGCGGATGGCAGACGGTGCGCGGTCCGGCCACCGGTCTTCTGGTTGTCCTGAATAAAGGCCAGCAATGCTTGAGGATAAGTCCACCATAAAAATCTCGCTAATGATGCTGCAATAACAAAAAGGGCGATCCGTGAAACCCGGATCGCCCTTAAATAATGATCAATCGCCGAGCCTGATTACAAGAACAGGCTGGAGACCGATTTTTCAAGAGCAGTCCGGTTGATAGCTTCCCCAATCAGCGGTGCGATCGAGATCGCACGGATGTTTGGAGCTGCGGTCACCGCTGCTGTCGGTTCAATCGAATTCGTGATCACCAGTTCCTTGAGCTTGGAAGAGGTCACCCGCGCAACCGCGCCGCCTGAGAGAACACCATGCGTGATGTAGGCTGTAACTGACTTTGCCCCTTTCGCCAGCAGTGCTTCGGCAGCGTTGCAAAGTGTTCCGCCACTGTCGACAATGTCGTCAACGAGAATGCAGTCGAAGCCGTTCACATCACCGATGATGTTCATGACTTCCGATTCTCCAGGCTTGTCGCGACGCTTGTCGACGATGGAGAGCGGGGCTTCGATCCGTTTCGCCAAAGCGCGGGCGCGAACAACACCACCGACGTCCGGAGAAACGACCATAACGTTATCAGTTGCGTAGCGCTCCTTGATGTCACGGGTCATGACAGGCGCTGCAAACAGGTTGTCCGTCGGAATGTCGAAGAAGCCCTGAATCTGACCGGCATGAAGGTCCATGGTCAGGATGCGGTCGGCACCGGCTTCGGTAATCAGATTGGCAACCAGTTTTGCGGAAATTGGAGTACGTCCTGAGGCACGGCGGTCTTGCCGAGCATACCCGAAATAGGGAAGAACAGCGGTAATCCGACGTGCGGAAGATCTGCGCAATGCATCAATGATGATGAGCAGTTCCATTAGGTGGTCGTTGGCTGGATAGCTGGTCGGTTGGACGACAAAAACGTCTTCACCGCGAACGTTTTCCTGAATCTCCACAAAGATTTCCTGATCCGCAAACCGACGGACCTGACACTTGGCCAGGGGTGCATCAAGATATTTGGAGATTTCCTCAGCGAGGGCTCTGTTCGAATTGCCCGCGACGATTTTCATAAGCCGCAAGTCCTTTTGGCGCGACACCGGATGTTTTGTGCACTGGGTGCATAAAAAATATCCGGTCAGGGTCGAATACAAGGGGCTCCAACAGTCACGCTAAGCAGACTGTCGGTAGCGGCGGCGTTGTAACAACAGGGCTGGAAAAGAACAACAGCGCGCGGGCTGGGAATGCAAAGAATCTTAATTTTCTTCGCAAGCCTGCATGTTGCCGTCTAAGATATCAGGCCTTCTTCAACCAGGCGTCGATTTCTACTGTCGTCCGGCGGGCAATCCGCTGAAGGGTAGCAGCATCAACAACAGACCATGGATCGCCGGACACACCGCCAATGGTTTCAAGTCCTTGAAGGCGCTTCACGCGGCGACCATTGGCATCCACAATATCGAATACATAGAAAACGGTTGTGGAGGATGTGTCGCCTGTCGCAGAGAGGTAGCCGTTCACCCGATAGGTTGCCTTGGCATTCAAGCGGCGAACGAGATTAAGTCCCACGCTTCCAGCCGCGTTGCCAATTTCAGACGAAAGCTCATCGGCCTTGTTAGCCGGCATTCCCGTAAATGGTTCGAAGGCGAACGTTACTGATTCTGGTGCAACAACAGGAGCTGGGCTCAATGCAGGTTGAGTTGTTTGTGTGATGCCAGCCGGTGGGCGCGGATCGGATTGGCATGCCGATGCAACCAGACCCAGAACAACGGCTGTCAGAATTTTCAGCAGAGGGAGGGACTGGGGTAGAGGAGAAGAAGCCATGAAGGTCTCGCGAAAGGAAGTTGTCTTTTTGCTTTCCTGCCGAACCGGCAAATCAGTTGGCCTACATCTAGCCCGCCTTTATCGGAAGGTCGAGAGGGTGTCTCGTCAAGGCCTCAGGCGCGCCCTCGGTTACAAGATAGGTTTGACCGATAGACATGGCTGTTTCATTGACCGAATCCATTAAGATCATGTGAAGAAACAGAACCATGTTTTTTGCAATCTCGGTCGGATTGTTCTTGTAGGCCATAGGCCTGTCCACCCATGTGGGCGCAAAACGCGCACCCAATGAGTAACCACAAGCATTTAGCCGGTGGGGCATCATACCTCGTTCATCCAAGGTCCGTGCGTGAGCTTCAAAAAGGTCGCCCATGGTGTTGCCGGGGCGCAGGACGGTTTCGACCTCTGATAGGGCAGCGCGGCAAGCGTCATACATTTCATGATGGCGCGGTGTTGGAGTGCCGACCACAATTGTCCGCATGGTGGCGCAGTGATAGTGACGATAAACGCCAGCCCATTCCAGCGTGATCTGGTCGTTCGTCTGAAGCGTTCGGCGGCTGCTTTGATAGCGGCACAACAGGGCGTCTTGTCCAGAGCCGATGACAAATTCATTGGCGGGATAGTCGCCACCGCCTTCCAACACTGCGGACTGCATAGCGGCCAGAATGGTGTCCTCCTTTGCGCCCGGGCGTATTTCTTCCCAACCGGCCTCATAGGCTTGGTCAGCGAGTTCTGCTGCTTTGCGGATGACGACCAGTTCTTCGTCGCTCTTGATGGCGCGCAGAAGCGGAATGATACGTGACGCGTCGGACAAATCAGCAAAGCTGTTCAGCTCCTGCTGAATTTCCAGCGCAATGTTGCCGGTCATCCCGTGGGTTTCGTATTCGACCCCAATTCGTGCTCCAAGAAGGTCGAGGTCAAATAACAAATCCTTGAGTTGCCCGATCGGGCTGGATTCCCCCCAGACGATCCAGGCGCGAATGTCAGTCAGATTGGAGGTCCGCATCGCCTGACGATGGTCGGCAGGCCTTGTCAGCAGTACCTTCGATCCGTCGGATTTGACGACAAGGCATTGAACGAAGCTGTAGCCAAAGGTGTCATACCCTGTGAGCCAGTACATGCTTTCCTGAGCAAACAGGAGCATGGCATCCAGCTTCTCCTCCTGCATGCGTTTCAAGAGGCTGGCCGACCGATTGTCGAATTCTTGCTGGGTAAAATACAGGGCCATGGTTAGTCACCTGAAAGCATGATGGCAGAAATTTGCCGCCCGTAGTCGGGCTCTTTGCGGTGTGTTGTGCGGCGGTAGGAGAAGAACTGCTCTTCATCCGCATAGGTGCAAAGCGCCAGTGCATGCACGTCGCCAATATCTGCCTGTTTCAGCCTGTCGATAATGAAAGCTGGAAGATCGAACATGTGATGATCTGTGGTTCTGGACGCAATAAAATAGTGCTTCCAGTCGCGGTCTTGCTCTGAAAAGCGATCATAGAATTCCGGGCCGACTTCATAAGCAGACTGTGAAATGGTCGGGCCGAGAACGGCCGATATGTTTTCGCGCCGTGCTCCCAAGGCCTCCATGGCAGCGACTGTGTTTTCCAGAACGCCGCCAATTGCGCCTTTCCATCCGGCATGAGCCGCACCGACCACGCCAGCTTGGCTATCTGCAAAGAGGACAGGTCCACAATCTGCGGTCAAAACACCAATTGCCAGACCGGGTTGATTGGTTACCAGAGCATCGCCGTTCTTATCGGCACCCTCAGCGAAGGGGGCGGAGAGGGAGATCACGTTTGGCGAGTGGATCTGGTAAGGCGTTGCGAGCCAGTCCGCCTCGGCACCAAGCGCGCTGGCGGCTCTTTTGCGATTTTCCAGAACGCTATCACGGTTATCCTTTGACCCAAGGCCAACATTCAGGCCTTCATAAATGCCTGATGACACTCCGCCTTTACGGGTGAAAAAGCCATGCGTCAGTCCAGGGGAAACGAGAGCGCTGGATGTGATCATGAGTCTTTCCGGAGGTTGGTGCAAAGTTTAGATAGGGTGCCACAGCAGATCGAATGGGGGCAAGGCTAATGGCTTGTGGGTGATCGCCAAAACCTTGAACAAGTCACCCATCTGGTCCGGGGCTGCAAGGCGTTCCACCGCGTCCCGAATGCACTCCTGCGTTTTCGGGTCTTTGCCATATCCCAATGCACCAGCTCTTTCGAGCAAACCAAGCTTGACAAGGAAGTCGCCTTGGGTCAGCGGGGCGTGGACGTGTGCGCCAGCTTGGGCTGCAGAGCGCGCGAGTGCTTCAAAATTCACGTGAGCGGTGATGTCAGCTGCACCGGGGTGTGCAAACACATCGTCATATGCGTGTTTGTAAAGTGCCTGAAGTGTGTCTCCGAGCGCCGATTTGGTGTACCCGTAGTCAATGAAGAGTGCCAAACCGCCAAATCGCGTTATTCGCTCTGCAATCTGCGAAGCGATTGCGTTTGCAGCAGGTTGGGTTTCCAACACCGCATCGCGGTGAGCGTGAGCGGCATAAGCGGGCAGCGCTGATTGCTCCAGCTGGGCAACACCGATACCGAACGAGAGGTTACCCTCATCATTGAGGCCCACCATCCGTTCGCTCCAGCCTAATTCGGTTTTGATGAACTGACGTATTGGCAAAGCGTCGAAGAACTCGTTTGCGATCACGATGAGTGGGCCATCTGGAACCTCAGAGAACATGTCCCGAAAGGTGGGAGCCAGTGGCGCGTGCTTGAGTGTGTCTGCTTGTTTTTCTCTGAGGCGAGGGCTCATTTCGACGAGGTTTAGTTGCGCGTTCTCCATAAAACCTGGTTGAAGCGCGGCCATGCGAAGGAAATCCGCCATCAAGGTGCCACCCCCCGGCCCCAGCTCGACAAGCTGAAATGGCTCGCCAAGCTGCAGAATATCGCTGGCCTGTAGGCAAAAGGCACCTAAAAGTTCGCCAAACATCTGGCTGACTTCAGGGGCTGTGGTGAAATCTCCCATCTCACCAAAGGGCTCCTTCGTGGTGTAGTAGCCGTGATCCGGGTCAGCAAGGCACGCGGACATGTAGTCTACGACAGACAGTGGCCCTGTGGCCACAATCCGCTTCTTCAGCTTGGCGAGGAGCGGTGTCGTCATGCCGCGGCTTTTGCACGTTTTGCAGACCAGACCATGACCGCAAGGCCTATCAGCATCATCGGCAATGACAGCAGGATTCCCATGGTGAGAAAATTACCAAAATAGCCGATATGAGCGTCTGGGACGCGGTATAGCTCTGCAATCGACCTTCCCAGACCATACCCGAAGGCAAACGCGCTGCGATAAAACCGGGTTTCTTTAACAGCTCAAACCGATGGCTCAGAAGCCGAATAACCAGAAAGAGCGAAACACCCTCTAGCGCTGCTTCATAGAGCTGGCTTGGATGGCGCGGTTCCGGTCCGGCGCCTGGAATCACGAATGCCCACGGTACATCGGTTGTCCGTCCCCATAGTTCAGCGTTGATGAAGTTTGCTATGCGTCCGAAGAAAAGGCCGATGGGGGCAGCGCACCCGGCCAAATCAAACAATGTCCAGATGGAAATCCCGCGAGTGTAGGCAAATAGACCCATGGCAATCACGGTTCCCAGAAAACCTCCGTGGAACGACATGCCACCGGTCCACACGGCCAGGATTTCGCCGGGATTGGCCAGAAAATGAACGGGGTTATAAAAGAGAACATAACCGAGGCGACCGCCAACGATGATGCCGAGTGTACCCCACAAAACAAAGTCGTCGAGGTCTTGCTCGCTTGGGCGTTTTCCTTCGCCCCATAACCGATCATTCAGCACAAGAAGACGCATATAACGCCATGCAAGCAGGATGCCGGCGATATAGGCGAGCGCGTACCAGCGAATGGCGACGGGGCCGATTTCCACCAGAACGGGATCAATGGCCGGAAACGGGAGGGCAAGTAGAGGGGTCAAGATCAAGTCCCAGATCAAAATGCCAGTGAGGCAGGTGCCTGAAAGGCGGGAGCGTTGCCAGACGCTTGCCCAAGTCAGCGTCTGTCGTCAAGGGTTGGCGCGATTATGCGGTTGGCAAAGTCGACCGTGTCTTGAACTTGTTGCCAAAGCCACATAGGTGTCTATCAGACTTTTCGGCGTTTGAAGGAGTGTTCCATGACGCAAGGCCCAAACCGGTTTCTGGATGATTTTGCTAAACTCATGACTGATGCTGCCGGTGTGGCGCAAGGTGCCCGCCGTGAAGTGGAAACTGCGTTTCGCGCGCAAGCCGAGCGGTTCCTCTCCGACATGGATTTGGTTTCACGGGAAGAGCATGAAGTGGTCAAGGAAATGGCTGTTCGCGCTCTTGATCGTGTAGAAGAACTGGAAGCCCGACTCGCGGAACTTGAGAAAAAGTCTGATTGATCAGGCAAATCACGGAATTTTGCCGTGGTTTTGAACAGGTGGTTGGTTTTCGCGGTAACCTGCGGAGATCATTATCGTTTTTTGACTTTTTGCTAAGCGCCGTCCACAGTTTTCCGAGTACCTCAATCCACTGATTGGTATCGCATAATTCTGTCATGCTCTTATACTCTTGTGTAACGGGGATTCGTTCGGAGCACCGAAGAAGTCGCGTTCAGTTAAAGGTCGCTCCACCACCTTGGAACCCGCCCGAGGGCCGTGATCGGACGCTGACCGGCATGGCTTTCCGGCTCGAAAGGGAGACGGCCATGAGCCTTATCGAACTTGAATTCGAGCGACCTGATAATCCCGTCGATGCAATCGAGACAGTTGCCGCCTTGAACGACTGGACCTTTGAACGGTCAGGCGATGACGAGATCACGATTTCCATTGCGGGAAGCTGGTGCGACTATCACGTTTCCTTTTCGTGGATGGAGGAAGTCGAAGCCCTTCATCTTGCCGTGGCCTTTGACCTCAAGGTGCTTGAACCGCGGAAAAATGAAATTGTCCGTCTCCTTGCATTGGTCAACGAACAGCTCTGGATGGGCCACTTTGACCTCTGGCATACGGAAGGTGTTGTGATGTTCCGCCAGTCTCTGTTGCTGGCTGCGGGCGCTGAGGCAAATTCCGGCCAAATTGAAGGCATGCTGACCAACGCTCTGGAGAATTGTGAACGCTACTATCAGGCCTTCCAGTTTGTTATCTGGGCTGGTAAGTCTGCGGACGAAGCCGTCGAGATATCCTTGTTTGAAACTGCTGGAGAAGCATGACTTTCTCAAATGAACGCCCCTTCCTACTTGTTGGGGCTGGAAAAATGGGCGGCGCAATGCTGTCCGGTTGGATGGCTGAGGGAGTGGATCCCTCGGCCATTATCGTGAGTGATCCGGGGCCGCCGGATGAAGTGCGCGAGGTGCTGACAAAGCATGGCATAAAGCTGGTTGATCGACCGCCAGAGGATGTTCAGCCGGGTCTGGTGATGATCGCAGTGAAGCCGCAGCTGATGGATGTGGTCTTGCCGGGACTTAAGTCTGTTGTTGCATCTGATACGCTTGTTTTGTCAGTGGCAGCTGGAACTCCGGTTTCCGTGTTTGAAAACGCATTTGGCCGTGTTCCCCTCGTTCGGGCGATGCCAAACACACCAGCCATGGTCAAACGAGGTATAACAGCCGCTTTCCCAACGGCAGCGGTATCCGAAGCGCAAAAAGAAACGGTTACTCAGCTTCTTTCTTCCATCGGCCAGGTGGTTTGGCTGGAGAGTGAAGAGCAGGTAGATTTTGTGACCGGGGTAAGTGGGTCTGGTCCGGCCTATGTTTTCTGGATGGCGGAATGCTTGGCCAAAGCCGGTGAAGACGTGGGATTGCCAGCAGGCATGGCGCGTCAATTGGCTATTGCGACGGTAACAGGCGCCGGTGAGCTGATGCATCAGTCAGACATTGATCCTTCCACCTTGCGTCAGAATGTGACGTCTCCCAACGGGACGACGGCTGCAGCCCTTAATGTCTTGATGGCTGACGATGGATTGGAACCTCTGGTGACAGCGGCTGTGCAGGCGGCCGTGAAAAGGGCTGGTGAATTGGCGGGTAAATAACCATCTGTTGCCGTCATTTGGTCGCAGTTCCTTCTCTTTTCGCCCATATGCTCCTATGTTTACTGGGAATATCCGGAGACAGATATGGCGACCATTAAAACTCAGCAGAAGATCCTTGATACATTTCTGACGCTTCTGGCAGAGCACAGCTATTCTGACGTGAAGCCCATCATGTTGGCGAAAGCTGCGGGTGTGAAGATGTCGGTTCTGCGGGAATGCTATCCTTCCAAGCGCGCCTTGATTGAGGCCTTTGCGATGCGGATTGACCGAGCGGTGCTGGACGAACAGGCTGACGATATGGATGATCAGCCTGCGCGGGACCGGCTGTTTGATGTTCTCATGACGCGGATTGACCATCTCCAGCCTCACAAAGAGGCTCTGAGGTCTCTCATGAAAGCGGTGCGCCGTGATCCGGGGCTCGCTTTGGAACTCAACCCAGTTGCTGTGCGATCGCAGGTCTGGATGCTGGAAGCTGCCGGAATTGACGCGTCAGGACTTCGCGGTCGAATTATCGCGCAGGGCGTTGCCGTTGCGTTTGCCCGCGTCCTTGATGTTTGGATGGACGAAGAAGACGAGGGCATGCCGCGCACCATGTCAGCTCTAGATCAGGAGCTGGATCGCGGTGAGGGAGCAGTTCGGATGCTGGACCGTGCTGGCAAACTTACCTCAATGTTGTCCTCAGCTGGTGGAATGCTGAAACGCAAACGCAAGACATCCTCTCAGGACTGGGAGGATGATGAGTGGTCTAGTCCCTCGGACAAAGACCCGGAAACGGACCCGAACGCCACAACCGTCCACTGACCTCCTTGCAACTCATTTGAAAGTGGCCCAGTTTGCTTGGCTCGATAAATGAGTAGGGTGATGGTGTGAGTGATCAAATTTCCTTCGATGATTTTTTGAAAGTCGATGTTCGCGTGGGGCAAATTGTGGAGGCTGAGGAGTTTCCCGAAGCGCGTAAACCCGCCTTTAAGATGAAAATCGATTTCGGTCCTGAGATCGGTATTAAAAAGACTTCTGCCCAAATCACAAAAAATTATACGCTTGAGGACCTTGTTGGAAAACGGGTTATGGCTGTGGTCAATTTTCCGCCACGCCAGATCGGGCCAGTTATGTCTGAGGTTCTAACGCTCGGTGTCCCTGATGAGGAGGGTGAAGTTGTTCTGATTTCCCCGGACAAATCGGTTCCGATTGGCGGGCGACTTTACTAAAAATACCTCAGGTTGGAACGCGAACGCGTGCTCTTAGACCTCCCAGTGGACTGTCTTCCAAATAGATGTCTCCGCCGTGGGAGCGGGCGATATCGCGAGCAATTGCCAACCCAAGGCCGCTGCCTGATACGTTCTGATTTCTGGATTGATCCAGCCGTTGGAAAGCGCGCAGCGCTGTCTCGCGTTCCCCCGTCGGGATGCCAGGACCGTTGTCATCCACGATGACGGTCAACCAGCCCCCGTCATGTTCACCGGTGACCTCAATCTGGGTCGCGAACTTCGCTGCATTGGTCACAAGGTTGGCGATGCAGCGCTTGAAGGCTATGCGACGCAGATTAACGATTGGATCGCCGGAGTAGGTTGCTTTCACATTGTGGCCAGTGATTTCCGCTTCTTCTTCAATTTCTTCCAGCAACAGGGCAGCGTCGGTTTCTTCTGCGACTTCATCGGCATCGCCGCGCGCAAATGAGAGATAATCTTCAAGCATATGGGTCATCTCATCCACATCCTTGCGCATGGCATCGCTCTCCGGCGTGTCGCCAAAAAGCGCGAGCTGCAAACGAAATCGGGTCAATATGGTTCTGAGATCGTGACTGACACCTGCCAGCATTGTGGTGCGTTGTTCCATTTGCCGTTCGATCCGGCGGCGCATTTCAATGAAGGCATGTGCTGCCTTCCGCACTTCGCGGGCGCCGCTGGCGCTGAACCCTTCGACCGGGCGTCCAAGGCCGAAACTTTCTGCAGCTGCTGCAAGGCGCACAATTGGCCGGATTTGGTTGCGCAAGAACAGCATCGCAATGATGATCAGAACCATTGATGTGGAGAACATCCAGACCAAGAAAATATGCGAGTTTGAGGCAAATGTCTGGCTGCGACGGGCAAAGACCCGCAAGACTGCGTTTTCAAGCTGGATCCTGATTTCAACGTATCGCGACTGACCAACCGTATCGATCCAGAACGGCTTGCCGATTTGCTGACTGATGGCTTGGCTGAGGCCTTGGTCAATCACGTCGAAATAAGGTTTTGGCGCTGGCGGTGGGAGTGGTTCAGGTGGCATCAGGCTCATGGACAGACCCAAAGCCTTTGAACTCATGGTTTCAATCAGCTGATTGTCTTCGTCTTGCGGAAAATTCTCAAGAACAAAGACGATCGCCGCGATATCACGAACCACGGCGTCCGACATCCGCTGAGACACCAGTTCATAGTGTCGTTCCATGAACACGATTACCAAGACGGACTGCAAAAGCAGGATCGGAACGACAATGATCAAAAGGGCCCGCGTGTAGAGACCCTTTGGCATGTATCGATAGATAAACCGTGTGGTTTTCCGATAAGCCCACACCAAAGGCCTCACAGGAAACGATGTGGTTACTCGGTCGGTGAGGGCGGACCAACTGATCATTCGCTCTCTGTGCTTGCTTTCATCTGTCCGTTGTTCAGTCACAGGCTAGCCTGTAGCCTATGCCCCGAACGGTTTGTAGATATACCGGATTACCGGGGTCATCTTCGATTTTACGGCGGAGGCGATTGATCTGCACATCCACGGTCCGTTCTCCCAATCCACTGTCATCGCCAACAATCTTATGGCGGGGAACGGTGGCTCCTGGTTGTTCGGCGAATATGGAGAGGATTTGTTTTTCTCGGTCTGTCAGGCGAATGGGGGCATCGCCATTTTTTAATTCTCCGCGTCCCGGGTTGAAGACGAACGGTCCAAATTTGATCTCTGTTGCAACATGGGTGACCCGCGGCCCGCCGCGCCGCAAAATCGCGGAAAGCCGAAGTAAAAGTTCTTTTGGTTCAAAAGGCTTGGCCAGATAATCATCTGCTCCGACTTCCAAACCAGCGATCCGGTCTGACGCGTCCGATCGAGCGGTCAGCATCAGGATTGGAACATCCGAGTGATCGCGCAGCCAACTTGCCAAATCCAGCCCGGTCTCGCCGGGCATCATGACATCGAGGATCAAGAGGTCAAAAGACAAGCCGCTCAAGCACGTTCTTGCTTCCTGTGCATTTGCAGCGGTTGTCACACGGTAACCGTTCTCTGCGAGCAATCGTCCCAGGAGGTCGCGGATACGCTGGTCGTCATCCACGAGCAGAAGGTGGCTGGCATTATCGTCTGGCAAATGTGCGTTCATGGGGCGCTGGATGTCTTGTCTGAACTGGTTCCGGTTTCGTCGTGGCGAACGTTGATCAGATTGGCAACTTCGCTGCGTGCTTCTGGATCAATCATTTGAAACAAAAACTGTTTCACCGCGTCAGTTGAGTCATTTGGCAAGTCATTTATGGCGCGATCAAGGCGTTCCGTCTGCAAGAGCGCCAGACGTCGGGCCAAATCGTGTCCCTTGCTTGTTGTATGCAACAGGCGCTGGCGCCGGTCGACGGCTCCAGGGCGTTGTTCAATGAAGTCCTCATCCACCAACTGCTTCAAAACGCGGCCAAGACTTTGCTTTGTGATTTTCAGGATGCCAAGCAAGTCCGTGACCATGATGCCGGGATGCCGATCCACAAAGTGAAGAACGCGGTGGTGGGCGCGCCCGAAACCATATTGTGCCAGCACGTCATCCGGATCGGATGTGAACTCCCGATAGGCAAAGAACAAGAGCTCGATGAGGTCGTATGGAACAGGTCCGGACACGCCTTTTGGTGGTGTGCTGCCACCAGCCTCCGTGCTCGCATGTTTGTGAGCAGGTTGAGAAACGAAATTTATGTCAGCCATATTGACTTATTTCTGATCGATTGTTACTGATAAGGCGTCTTGAGCGAAATGATCGGTCTTCTTGGTCTGTTTTTGCGCATTTGCGTTGCCGCGAATCCTTTCTGGCCCATTCGTTCAGACAAGATACCGGGACTTGTCTCACCGTGCAAAGCGCGGACGCGGGTTGGTGGCTTGGCTGCCGACGGTGATGCTTGCTTCCGACATGAAACAACAATTCGTTCCGCAAAGAACGGGCAGGAGAGATTTCGATGAGCGGCTTGCCTTTTGACCAGCTTGAGGGTGAGATTTGGTACGATGGCGCTTATGTGCCTTGGGCAGAGGCCAAGCTCCATGTGCTTAGTCATGGCTTGCATTACGGCAGCAGCGTGTTTGAAGGTGAGCGCGCCTATGGCGGGCAGATTTTTAAGTCCGAAGAGCACACGCAGCGCCTTTTGGCCTCCGCTCGGGAAGTCGGCTTTGATATTCCCTGGAGCGAAGAGCAAATCAACACGGCCAAGGAAGACCTGCTGAAGCGGATGAACCTTGTTGACGCTTATATTCGTCCCGTTGCTTGGCGCGGCAGCGAGATGATGGGTATTTCGGCTCAGAAAAACACCATTCATCTGGCGATCGCGGCATGGGAGTGGCCAAGCTACTTCGATCCGGAGCAACGCTTAAAGGGCCTGCGTCTGGATATGGCACAATATCGCCGCCCAGACCCGGCAACTGCACCGTTTAAGGCGAAAGCAGCGGGCCTTTACATGATCTGCACGATCTCCAAACACGAGGCTGAGCGCAAAGGTTATGCCGATGCAATGATGCTGGACTATCGGGGGCAGGTTGCCGAGGCGACGGGCGCAAATGTGTTCTTCATCAAGGATGGGCAGATCCATACGCCGAAGCCGGATTGTTTCCTCGATGGCATTACGCGTCGAACCGTCATTGATCTTGCCAAAGCGCGCGGTCTTGAGGTCATTGAACGCGCAATTATGCCGGAGGAGCTGGAAGATTTTGAACAGTGCTTCCTGACAGGTACGGCCGCCGAGGTGACACCTGTCGCAGAAATCGGTCCGTATTCGTTTGAAGTTGGCGGGATCACCAAATCCCTTATGGCTGATTATGACGCGGCGGTTCGTCCGCAAAGCACAGCACCGGCGGCTGCTGTCGCTTAAGAGGCATACGTGCGGTAAATGATTGAAAAGGCGGGCTTTGACCCGCCTTTTTTTGTTTGCGTTACTGTGCTTTCGGGGTGTCGTGATGCGGCTGGAACAGCTTTCCGCGCTCTGCAAAGAGGATGGCGAGGAATCCACCAGCGCCATAAAGCGTATAAGCGAGGGCGAGTGGAACAGTCGTTCCATCAAACATTTGCCCCATGGTGAACCCCAGAATGGCTCCGCCAAGTGTTGTGGCGAAACCGATCACCGAGGACGCAGTTCCGGCAATGTCCCCCAAGGGCTCCATCGCCATGGCGTTGAAATTCGGACCAATGAAGCCGAAGCTTGCCATGATACCGGCGCTTAGCAGAACAGTTGACCACAGCATTTCAAGACCTAATAGAGCGAGCAGAAGCATCACACCGCCAAGCAGAGTGAACGCAATTGTTGCGATTTGCGAGAGCTGCCGCATGCCCAGTTTTTCAACAAGCCGGGAGTTTGTAAAAGACGCAATGGCCATGGAGACGGCGGCGCAGGCAAAGACCACCGGGAACCAGGCGCCGAGGTCGAAAATGTCGACAAAAATCTGCTGTGACATGGAGATGAAGGCAAATAAGCCGCCGAACACAAAGCTCAAGGCGATCATGTAGCCAAGGCTCGTGCGGGTCGTGACAACCGTCTTGTAGGCGTTGAGGATTGCGCGAACCTCAAGCGCTTGACGATTGTCGGGCGAGAGCGTTTCCGGCAAACGCGCATAGCACCAGAAAAACAGCACCAGCCCGGCAATCAGGAGTGTGGAGAAAATCCAGTGCCAGTCTGCGAACAGCAAAATGACCTGACCAATGGACGGGGCAACAATCGGCACGGCCATGAAGATCATCATGACCAGTGACATGACTTTGCCCATCTGGCGTCCGGAATAACTGTCGCGGACAAGTGAAACGGCGACCACGCGTGTTGCTGCGCAGCCAATGCCTTGAACCAAGCGGGCAAGCAGCAGATGGTCCAGCGTGTTCGCCATCAACGACCCTATACTGGCAAGGGAATACAAGAACAGGCCGCCGAGGAGCACTTTTCTACGTCCGAAGGCGTCAGAGACAGGACCAAAGAAGAGCTGGGCGACGCCGAACCCGATCATATAGGCAATCAAAACCTGCTGGCGGTCGTTTTCGTTGACGATGTTGAACGCCTCACCGATTTCCGGCAGCGAAGGCAACATGATGTCCATCGCCAGCGCGTTGAGCGCCATCAGTGCGGCGACAACGACCACAAATTCTACAAACAGCATTCCAGGATGCGGTTGCTTTTTGGGGCTTTCAGAAGGTGTCAAACCGTCTTGCGGGGCATTCGGCTGTGAAGCCGACCCCGTCTTTTCGGACGCATCAGCGCTCACGAAGGATGTCCTTTCAAAAAAACGATATCAGACCGTCATGACCGACGGCCGCAAATTAATTGTATAAGGGGCTCGCTCAAAGAAAAAAGCGAACGTGTCAGGCTTGTTCCCAACGTGTCAGAGCCTGTTCGTCCAAGTCTTTGGCATCGACCCAGCCGTTATCCTGCCCAGACTTCAAGTGCTCTTTTTTCCAGAATGGCGCACGGGTCTTGAGAAAGTCCATCAGAAAGTTGGCAGCATCAAATGCCGCTTGCCGATGGGGCGAGGCCGCAATGACCAATACGATATTTTCGCCCGGTGCGATCTTTCCAAAGCGGTGAATGACTGTCAGGCCCGTGATTGGCCAGCGTTCTGCTGCCCTTTCTGCAATTCGGGAAATCTCCGCTTCTGCCATGCCGGGATAATGTTCCAGCTCCAGCGCCGACAGCTGCCCGCCTTCATCTCGGCACAGGCCGGTGAAGGTGACAACAGCACCGATATCGAACCGGCCTGCAGTTAGTTTTGCTGTTTCTTCTGTTAGATCGAAATTTTCGGCTTGGACGCGGACGCTGGGTGTGATCGTCATGATCACCCTCCGGTCATGGGCGGGAAAAAGGCAATTTCCTGAGCCTCGGCGATTGGTGTGTCGGCGTCAACGTGTTCCTGATTAATCGCAGCGCGAATGGTATCGGCTTCAGCGAAGGCCGCGGCGTGATTATCGTCAATCGTGGCAAGATAGGCGGTCAAGTCGCCAACGGTTTGAATGCTGTCTGGAAGTACGAGCTGTTCCTCGTCAACGCCGACTTTTTCTCGAACCCATGCGAAATACCGAATAATCACAGCTTACCACTCGTATGTAAGGGGCATCCCATTGAATTGGAGGTTATTCCTCGATCAAATGACCTATGCCCGCCCGGAAGTAATCGTATCCTGTATATAGTGTCAGGACCGCTGCAATCCACAAGGCGGTCAAACCTGCTAGTGTGGTGCCCGGAATTACCGCATCTCCAGCGGGGCCCGCCACGAGAAGCGCGACCGCGATCAGCTGAACTGTGGTTTTCCATTTTGCCAGTTGTGTGACCGGGACGCTGACCTGAAGCCCTGCCAGAAACTCACGCAAACCTGAAACGAGAATTTCGCGGCAAAGGATAATGTTTGCGGCTACCAGCGACCATCCACCAATTGTTCCATCTGCAGCCAGCATGAGAAGACAAACAGAAACCAGAAGCTTGTCGGCGATTGGGTCCAACATGCGTCCAAGCGCGGATTGCTGTTGCCAAGCCCTTGCAAGATAGCCATCCAGAAAGTCCGTAATTGCCGCTATCACAAACAGGACAACAGCGACCCAACGGGCCGTGTGACCTTCGAAGTAAAAGCACGCGGCAACGGCGGGAACCGCCGCGATGCGCCCATAGGTCAGGAGGTTCGGCAGGCTCAGCGCTACGTTTCTTTTCATTTATTCCAATATTTCAGTTGGATGCTGGTCAAGCCACGCGTCTATTTCCACAAACACCTGCGAGAACAGATGTTCACCTTTGTCAGGTCTTTCTAACGCGGCACGGCGATCAAGTGAAGATCGAATCGCCTTGCTGGTCGATCATCACCTTGGCCTTTCTGACCATATGGCTTGCGGCCTCATCTTCAGTGGGCATTGTATCTGCGCGCAGGAAGGCATGAACCTTGCGCTCCTCACTAACCGATTTCTCAATGCGACCAGCCACTTGCCATTGTCCACCCGCCGGTTTTGGTTCGGCGATGATCTCGAACCCTTCGTAAGTTTCCGGTGGGCGGCTGGATGACTTCTTGCCGCCGGCTTCTCCGGAACCGAACAGGCCTTTCAATAGTTTGCCGATCATTTTGCCATCTCTTTTTCTCGCATTCCTGTTTTGGCAGCCGTTGATGCGGCACCTGCTTCCGGCCGCAACTGGCGTTTGCTCCAGTGATGCCGACACAGGGAAACATATGTGTCATTTCCGCCAATGACTACCTGATCACCTTCTTCGGCAAATTGTCCACGGGCATCCAGCCGGGCGACCATCGTGGCTTTTCGTCCACACCAGCAGATCGTCTTGATTTCCTTTAGATTGTCCGCGATTGCAAGCAAAGCCGCGCTGCCGGGAAACAAGTTGCCCTGAAAGTCGGTTCTCAGGCCAAAGCACATGACCGGGATTTTCAACTCATCGGCGACCCGGGCCAGCTGCCACGCTTGGTCCTTGGTCAGAAACTGTGCTTCGTCGACGAAAACAGCATGGATTGGCTTGCAGTTGATCGTGTTCTGCGTGTGCTGAAAAAGGTCATCGCGGGAGGAAAAGATGTCAGCGCCCGAAGCGAGACCTATGCGGGAGGCAATGCGGCCCTTGCCGGCCCGGTCATCAATGGCGGCGATTAACAAAAGGGTGTTCATGCCGCGTTCTACATAGTTGTAGGAGGCTTGCAGGAGCACTGTCGACTTGCCGGCATTCATGGATGAGTAATTGAAGTAGAGCTTGGCCATTTCGCTATTGTCTTTTTTCAGGCGTCAGAATCGCAAATTCAGCGCCATTGTCTTTAACCGGGCCGCTTCGCTCAATGGCGCAAAGCCTATTCCACGATTCTTTGCAGCTCGACTTCGAGCGGCAAGTGGTCTGTGCCGACATCCGGGCCCAATGAAACATCGGTGAACTGAAAATCATCGGAGACAGCCACGTGATCCACGATGGCGCCTAAAATCCAGTGCAGGCGATAATCATAGAAGAAGCGTGTTGTCTGGGGGATGCCGTTGGGAAATGCCGTGTTAAGCCCGGTCTCGTCCAAAAGGGTGAAAAAATGCCAGGACCAAGGTGATGTGTTCCAGTCACCCATAATGATAACCGGACTATCCGAGGCCTGTTGCCGCCGTCGGACGGCATCCGTCAGGAGATCAAGGTAGTTTTGGCGTTCCTGCCACCGGGTAGGGGAACGGGGGCTGTTCGGGTGAACGGCAAAGAGTTGGATTGGTCCCTGTGGTGTTTCAATATCCACGATAACGATCTCGCGGTATCCGGTCAGGTTTCTGACGTCGGACGCAGGGACTTCGATGTATTCCACATTGGTGATCGGGAATTTCGAGAAAATGGATGTTTGGCCAAGCTCGCCGCGAACCAGATGCTCAGGATAGGGTCCAAGCCCTGCAATCTCCGTCAAACCGTCTAGAGCCAATAACCTGTCCTGCTGCCACCAGAATGTTTCCTGGAACAGCAGAATGTCTGCGTTCTGAGCCACCAGATAGTCAGTCAGGGTTTTGTCGTTCAGATAAAGCCGTTCCAGATTGATAGAGATCAGTTTCAAGTCTGGCGTTTCAGCGCTGTTTGGATCCTCCGATAGCGCCATGGTTCTAACGGTTGTCATTAGCGTGAGCAGCACAAGCCCGCCGGCAAGTGTAAGCGTCACGCCTTTAAAGAGACGACCTTTCATCCATCTGGAAAAGATCAGAATACATCCCCAGATCACGCCGCAGAGTGCGCCAAATCCGAGTTGCCGGAGGAAAAACGACATATTGTCGCTAAACCAGTAATCCGGGGCAGCATAGGTGCTGAGGCCCAGCGCACAAAAGGTGAGGGCTCCGAGGAGCGGGGCCCAACCGAAGATCAAGTGTCTCTTCCGCACTCTCTTCAAGTCCCTTATTGCGCGGTGGGGATTGAGGTTCAGGACAGCCGAACTTTTGCGAGCGGCCCGAGCGCTCCACTCAGTTCAGCAAGATGTTCTTGGTGATCCCTTCCAAAACCGATCTTGTCTGCTGTGTTTTGACCAACAGGTTCATGCTCTGCCATTTCACGCTCGATATAGGCAGCATCATGGGCAAGGCCGACATGGGTCAAGAGCTTGCCAATTTCTTCTTCCCGATTGTTGATCAGAGCTTCATAGGACACATGATGAACGGAAACTGGAAGTGTCTGCGACCAGTGATCCATCATGTCTCCATAGGTGCGGTAATGATGACCAAGGCTTTTCTGGTCGATGTTGTAGTGATGGCCGTGCGGCAGTTTCGCCGTGTAAGTCGATGCACAGGCATCCAGCGGTGATCGGAAGGCGTGAATGAAGCTGGCATTCGGGTACAAGAGAGCCAGCAGCCACAGGTGCTGATAGTTGAAGGCATTCACATCAACAATGTGTTTGGCCTTGCGGTCGACGCCTTCCAGAACCTTCAGGTATCCGCTGCCGATTTTCTTGAAATCTTTGCCGCCCATATTGACGGCTGCGCGGAAATAGTTGGGTGAAATGTCTTCGCCCTCTGACAAGCGCATGCCCAATACGCCGAAATAACCGATCTCGCCACCGGTCTTCACATTGGGGTGACGGACCAGAATTGCCTCGATTTCCTGAGTGCCGGAAGACGGCATCCCAACAACAAAGATTGGGCGGTTGCTGGAAGAACTCACCTCACGCCGTTTTGCAAAGTAGTCTTGACCTGCCAATCGCGGTGTTGGGTGTTGTATTGGCGATTAAGCGCTGCTCGGTCGTTGTCGTGATGTGCAAAGGCTGACGCCCAATCACCGCGTTTTTCGGCAAGGTGAGCTGCGGCGCGGGACAGGTTATACCAGTGCTCTTCGTCCGGTTCGCGATCACGATCTTTCAGCAGGTTTTCGATCGTTGTGCCGATCTGCTCTTGGTTCTGCCATCCCTCAACTGATGCGGCTTCAACCAAGGCATCCGGGTTTTGACTGTCTCTTTCGAGCGCCTCGGAAAGCATACTATCGGCTTTTGCGGTGTCGCCCAGTTTGCGATGATGCCGACTGAGAATCGCAAGCAGGCTGACATTTTCAGGCGCATAGGTCAGCGCGGTTTCATAGGACTGGATTGCCAGATCGTGTTTTTCCTGCTCGGCATAAACCTCTCCGAGCGCAATGTGGCTCTGGGAAGATTTTGGTGCCAGCGCTGTTGCCTTGCTAGCCATCTTGTAGGCGGCAGTCTTGTCGCCTAGGCGCAGCAGAACGCTGGAAAATGTCGAGTAGACAAAGGGTTGTTCGGTCGCGACCCGCGTGGATGCATCCAGAAGAGCCAGTGCCGAAATCAGATCGTTTTTTTGAATGGCAACAACTGCCAGAGCATAGTTCACCCGCGCATTGGCCGGGTTCATGGCGCGTAATTGCACCAAAATGGCTTCAGCTTGGTCGAAGTTCTTTTGCTCAATAAGTGAAATGGCGTCGTCAAGAGTAGGGGCGCTCATCGGGAACCTTTGCTTTCAAATCCGAGCGCCTGTCCTATCAGCTTCTAGCCCTCATGAAAATAATTATAGACAAGTTTGGCAACGGCTTCGGAAATGCCCGGAACGGCTGTCAAGTCTTCCAGTCCCGCTTTAGAAACGGCTTTGGCTGTGCCGAAGTGGCGCAGCAGCGCACGTTTTCGGGTGGGACCAATGCCCGCGATTTCATCCAGTGGGTTTTTGGAAATATCCTTCTTCCGCCGCGCCCGATGTGAGCCGATGGCAAACCGGTGCGCTTCATCGCGTAAACGTTGGACGAAGTAGAGAACCGGGTCGCGCTCTGGCAGCATGAAGGAGGGGCGGCCGGTGATGAAGAATTTCTCTCGCCCTGCATCGCGGTCCGGCCCCTTGGCAATTCCGACCAGCGGTACATCGGTGACACCCAGTTCTTCCAATGTTTCGCGCGCAGCGGTCAGCTGACCCTGTCCTCCATCAATCAAAACTAGATCGGGCCATGCTGGAACATCCGTGTTTGGGGTTTCTTCTGCGTCTGAGGCTTGATCTGTATCCGGTTCCGGAAGCGGATCAGGTTTTGCTTCGCGCTCGTGTTCTTTCAAAAGCCTGGAAAAGCGCCGGGTCAGCACCTCACGCATCATCCCGTAGTCATCACCGGGTGTCAGGTCTTCGGACTTGATGTTGAATTTGCGATAATGCGCTTTTGCCAGTCCTTCCGGTCCGGCCACGATCATTCCGCCGACTGCGTTTGTGCCCATGATGTGGGAGTTGTCGTACACTTCGATCCGGCGCGGCGTGGTTTCCAGATCAAATGCTTCGGCCACACCCTTGAGCAACTTGGTCTGGCTGGATGTTTCCGCAAGGCGGCGTCCCAATGCCTCTTTTGCATTTCGTGAGGCATAATCGACGAGCTCTTTTTTCTCGCCGCGTTTTGGAACGGCAATGTCGACCTTTCGCCCCATCCGTTCGCTCAAGGCTTCGGCAAGCAAAGTTAGCTCTTCAACCGAGTGAGACAGCAGGATCTGCTTTGGTGCAGGCTTGTCATCATAAAACTGGGCAAGAAAACTCTCCAGAATGCTCTCTGTATCCATGGATTTGTCGGCTTTTGGAAAATAAGCCCGGTTGCCCCAGTTCTGGCCGGTGCGAAAGAAGAACACCTGAACGCAGCTTTGCCCGCCTTCTTGATAGATCGCGAACACATCAGCTTCATCCACGGTTTGCGGATTGATGCCCTGATGCGCCTGAACGTGGGAGAGGGCTGCCAGACGATCTCTGCAAATGGCGGCACGCTCAAAGTCCAGCGTTTCGGACGCCTGTTCCATCTGTCTGGCTAGATCTTCTTTCACCGCTTGGCTGCGGCCGGACAAAAAAGCCTTGGCTTCGGCGACGAGTGCCTCATACCCTTCCGTGCTGATCTGCCCCGTGCAGGGTCCGGCGCAGCGCTTGATTTGGTACTGTAGGCAGGGCCGGCTTCGGTTCTCATAGTAGCTGTCAGAGCAGTTTCGGATCAAAAACGCCTTTTGCAGCGCATTGATTGTTCGATCGACCGCACCTGCAGATGCAAATGGACCGAAATAATCGCCTTTGCGTTTGCGCGCACCCCGATGCTTGACGATAGCCGCTGCTTCATGGTCACCGCTTATGAGGATGTAAGGAAAAGATTTGTCATCGCGCAAAAGCACATTGAAGCGTGGCCGCAACCGTTTGATCAGATTTGCCTCGAGCAGAAGCGCCTCAGGCTCGGTCTGCGTGACCACAAACTCCATGGAGGCCGTCGAGAGGATCATCCGCATGATGCGGTTCGACTGGCCTTGCAAGCGCGTGTAGCTGGTCACCCGCTTTTTAAGGTTTCGCGCCTTGCCAACGTAAAGCACCTCGCCGTTTTCATCAAACATGCGATAAACGCCGGGGCTATTCGGTAGACGTTTGACCTGATCGGCAATGACGTCAACACCCTTGCGAATGGAGCCTGCGTCCGGGGTGTCGCTTGTTTCAGTGGTCTTGGAATTTGTTGTCGCGTCGGAGGTGCTCATAGCCGCAATTTAGGTTTCTGAACCCAAAAGGGAAAGACACGCAATCGCATCTTCCCCCGGCTTTAAGCGGACAGTTGAGGTGGCTTATTCTCCAACATCCAAAACGTCAGGTGTTTCCCACGCAAGGTGCTGGCCACCGTCGAGCGCGATCATCTGGCCCGTCACGGAGCGTGTGTTCCAGAAATACAGTACCGTTTGGCCAAAGTCGCGGGCATCTGGACCGCGCTTGAGCAGCACAGACCGGCTTTGCTGGGAAAATTCTTCTTCGCTTTGCCGAGTTGCCTTGAAGCTCGGTCCCGGCCCAATGCCATTGACGCGAATACGCGGCGCGAGCGCCTGGGCCAACGTTTGCGTCGCCCGCCAAAGGGCTGTCTTGGATAAACTGTAGGACAAAGCCTGAGGCGTGGGTTTCCAAACGCGCTGATCAATAATGTTGACAATCAGCCCCTCCTGATCGGAGGGAAGGTGAGCCGCCATCGCGTCAGCGAGGAATACCGGGGTGCGCACATGGATCGCATAGTGAGCATCGAATTTGGTGACCTCGAGTTCCCCAATTGCGTCATCTTCATAAATTGACGCGTTATTGACGAGAACCTGCGGTGCGCCAAATGCTGCACTTGCCTTCTGGTAAAGACCAGAAACCTGATCGGAATTGGTGAGGTCCGCTTCTACGAGCGCCACATGCCCCTCAAACGTTTCCGCGTCTGAAACAAGAGCTTTCGCCCGGTCGCTGGCTTCGTTTGTCGTGTGAGCGACAACGTTCCATCCCGCCTGCGCCAACTCCAAGACCATTTCGCGACCGATGCGGCTTGTCCCACCGGTGATCAGAGCAGTTGGTTTTTCAATTGCCATTCAATTTTCCGCCTATTTTTCGTTTGTCAGACTACGCCGGAAAACGCTTTCTGGATCAATGACCTCAAGCAGAAGTGATGCTGAACATGTAGACGACATAAATGTAGGCGCAGTACGCGGCTGTGAGCGCAAATCCGCTTATTTTTCCTAGTGTTACGCGGAACGCTGCCAAGCCGAGTAGAATAAGCGCACACGCCATCATTACCCAGATGTCCAGTTTCAAGATTTCCGCCGGGACTTCAACCGGGACAATCGCTGTCGTGATGCCGATGATGGCTAGCAGATTGAAGATGTTTGAGCCGATTACGTTGCCGATGGCGACGGCGCCTTGTTGACGGATCGCTGCCATGACAGTTGTGGCAAGTTCAGGAAGGGATGTGCCCAGCGCGATCACTGTCAATGCGATCACTGCATCGCTGACCCCCCAGCTTTCCGCTACAGCTGTTGCGCCTTCAATGGTGAAATGAGCCCCAAGCGGCAGGCCAACCAGACCCAGGGCGATGTAAACAAGGGCTATACCCATGGCGTCCGGAACACCTTCAACATCTTCCAGAAGGCCGTCATCCTCGGCAATCTCAGCGGCTTTGGCTTTTTGTTCCTTGCGGTGCTTGAGGGCAGCGATTGCCGAGGCACCCAGGAATACCGCCAGTAAGCCCAAGAGAATCAGGGCTGCCGGTAAGCTCAGCGGAGACATGAAAAAGCAAAGCGCAATAAAGACGGCAGAGACGGCCACCATGAATATGGCTGTGCGGGTCGCCCCGTCTTCACCGCAAGCTGTCGCTGCGATCAGAGCCGGCAAGCCAAGCACAAGCAGTACATTGGCAATGTTGGAGCCGACCACATTGCCGATCGCTATGCCGCCAGAGCCTTCAAGTGCAGCGCCGAGCGAGATGACGAGTTCAGGGGCTGAGGTGCCGAACGCGACGATTGTCAGACCGATAACAAGGTTGGGGATCCCAAGCTTTTGGGCGACGCCCACTGACCCTCTGACGAGTATATCCCCGGCGACAATAAGGACAACGAGACCTCCAACGAGGCTGAGATATTCAAAAAGCATTAGTGTGTCCGATTGGGGTCAGCGTGATGGGCCGTGCAAAGCGTGTTTTAGCGATACATGGGATCGCTGGCCTTATACGCAATAGTTTGTCTCGCGAAAAGGTTCTGACAGCGGGATCTCCTCAATCTTCCTTGCTTGGCATGCCTTAACGACATCTTAATCCTGTCATTAAAATGCCTGCATGTGACACCGAATAATCAAATTCTCTCACTCACTTTGCCACAAATGCACACCATATCTCCGGGCGGGGGAGTGTGGGGATGCCCTTGATGGCCATCCGCACAAGTTTCAAATGCCGTTTGGAGTATAAAGTCATGAAACGACTTGCCTGTGCAGCCATCGCCGCAACTGTTTCGGTTGCTGGTTTGGCCCCATCTTACGCCGCCGATCTTCCGCAAGCAGCACCAACTTACGACACCACATATGAACCGGCGCCATCTGGCAGATTTGACTGGTCTGGTGCCTATGCTGGTGGCAGCCTTGGTTGGGTATGGAGCGGATTTGATACGACATCCTCACCAACCGGGTCCTTCGACCATGACACCAATGGATTTTCGGGTGGTGTTCATGGTGGTTATAATTTCGCGATAACTCCCAACATTGTTGCTGGTGTCGAGCTCGATTTCCAGATGACGGATTTGTATGAGAATACAGTCCGAAATGGCGTCAACGTGAAGACCAGTTCTGCCTGGAACTCGTCCGCAAGAGCTCGTCTTGGCTATGCGATGGATCGCTTTTTGGTTTACGGAACCGCCGGACTTGCCATTGCTGATCTGTCGATCAACGCAAATGGCGCTTCTGAAGATACCACTGCGCTGGGCTGGACAGCCGGTGCCGGTGTTGAGGGGGCGATCAGCAACAACCTGACTGCTCGTGTAGAGTATCTTTATCAGGACTTTGGCCGCGAAAGTTTCACGCTTGGCGGGTCAAAGTATCGGGCTGATCTGGACACATCCACGGTTCGTTTCGGGTTGAGCTACAAATTCTGATGAGATGATTGACGAATGCAGCCCGGCTTTCAAAGCCGGGCTTTTGCTGTTGGGAGAGCAATTCGGCCACAATTTTAGTGGTAAACTAAGCAAAGTGTTCTATTTCTCAGCAAGGTTCAGCAGCGGCATGTGCTCGCTGGTGTTCGGGCAACTGGCCCAGGAGGACGCGATATATGAAGTTCCTGATGCGCGGCATTGTGGGGCTAGTCTTGATTGCTGTGATGCTGGGGTCGGTTGGCTTTGGAGCCTATCGGCTTTTCAATGCGATGACCGCAGAACAAACGGCTCGTGGTCGTGCTCCGGTTGAACGCAGCTATTCCGTCAATGTATCGCTCCTTGAGCCGCAGACCGTCCAACCGGTGACGACAGCGTATGGCGAGATCGAAAGCTGGCGAACGCTTCAATTGCGTGCCAGTTCTGATGGGCGAATAGTCAATATCGCAAAGAAGTTTCGGGATGGTGCTGCAGTGGCAGCTGGAGATCTGCTGGTTCGGATTGATCCGGCTGATGCGGAGTTTGCGGTTCTGGATTCTGAAGCTGCCTTGTCAGATGCGCAGGCGCAAAAAGCCGAGGCCGAAGAGGCCGTCGTTGTGGCTGAGCAGGAGCTGGTGGCTGCCCGGCGTCAGTTGGAATTGCGCAAACAGGCGCTGGAACGACAGAAACAGCTGAAGAAAAAGGGCTATTCGACTGCGGTTCAGGTTGAAGCCGAGCAACTGTCTGTGGCCGCACTGGAGCAGGCACTCAACAATCGGCTTCAGTCTGTCATCACGGCCCGCAAACGTATTGAGCGCATGGACCTCTCGGTCGAGCGTGCGCAAATTGCTGTCAAGAACGCACAGCGGGTTCTCGCCGAAACCTCTATAGAAGCGCCGTTTGATGGGTATTTGGACCAGGTGGATGCGGTCCTTGGTCGCCGGGTGAACCCGAGCGATACACTGGGCGTTTTGATTGATCCCGAGGCCTTGGAAGCGCGGTTTTTCCTCTCTACCCAGCAGTTTTCGAGATTTTTGGACGATGCGGGCAAGCTGGTTGATGCTGACGTTACGGTTGAACTTGAGCTTGGAGATCGCACCATTGAGATCAAAGGCCAATTGGACCGCGTTGCAGCTGTTGTTGGTGAGGGAGAAGCCGGGCGCGCTGTCTTTGCGTCGCTGGATGTCAGTCAGGATGCTGTTTTGCGCCCTGGCGACTTCGTAACCGTCCGCCTGCGGGAACGGCCTTTGTCAAATGTTGCCGAGATTCCGGCGACTGCGGCAACAGAAGACGGACGTATCTTGATCGTCGATAGCAACAATCGATTGGCAGAAGTCTCGGTTCGCATTCTTCGGCGGATGAAAGATACGCTTGTTGTTGACGAGGTGCCGTTTGGCAGCAGTTATGTCCGCGAGCGCCTGCCGCATCTCGGACCCGGACTCAAGGTTGAACCGCGCGGTGCGCCGGGTGCAGCAACCGAGCCTGCAAAGAACGACGACAATCTTGTGTCTCTTGAGCCATCCCGGCGCGCAGAACTGCAGAAACTGGTCGAAGCCAGTGGCATGCCAGAAGATAGAAAGGCGCGTCTGCAGGCAGCTCTCAAGCAGCCTCGTGTACCCAAGGACCTGATTGAACGCCTTGAACAACGGCAAGATCGGAGAGGTTAGGAATGCGCTCCCCCGGCGGTCCTCGTTTTGCTTCCTTCCTTGATTACATGGTCCGCCATCGGACAGCGGCTAATCTTCTGCTGGCCGTTATGCTGTTGGCGGGCATTGCTGCAAGCACTCAAATTCGGACGCAGTATTTCCCTGATTTTGTGATTGAGCGTGTGAGCGTCAACGTCTCTTGGCCGGGAGCGGGGCCAGAGGATATGGACCGCGCGGTCACGGAAGTTCTGGGCGCACGCCTTTTTGCCATCAATGGAGTGGAAGAGGCGAGTGCGGTGGCGCGTGAAGGACGGGCATCCATTGATCTTGAGTTCGAAGATGGCTGGGACATGGGGCAGGCGACCGATGAGGTGAAAGCTGCCGTTGATCAGGTGCGCTCATCGCTGCCGGAAGGGATTGAAGAACCAACGGTTACGCGAACGGTCTATCGGGATCGTGTCACAAATATCGTTTTGTTCGGACCGGTTTCCATTGATCAGCTTTCCCAGTTTGCGGAAGACCTGCAAAGTCGCCTGTTTCAGCAGGGCATTACAAGGGTCAGCATTCAGGGCACAGCTGATCCGGTTCTGCGTGTGAATGTCGAAGAAGCAGACCTCATTCGCCACGATATCTCTTTGCGCGAGATTGCAGATGCGCTGCAAGGGGATATTGACACAGTCCCTGCGGGTGATGTGACCGGAGGTGGCGCGCGTCTTCGCACCGGCGTAACGCGCCGCAGTGAGGCAGACCTTTCCGATGTTTTGATCCGCTCTCCGGGGCAAGGTGAAAAGCTCTATCTCAGGGACATTGGTACCATCGATACCGAAGGTGTCGAAACCGGTCGTGCCTATTATCACAAGGGGCAGCCTGCCATTCTGGTTCGTGTGGACCGAAGCGCGGAAGGCGATACAATCCGTATCCAAAGGGACGTTGAACGGGTCGTGGCCTCGTTTCAGGACACTTTGCCCAAAGGTGTCGTGGTTCAACTGACACAAACCCGGTCCCAGAACATTATCGATCGTCTGGATATCCTGATCACCAACGGCATCTGGGGCCTTGCCCTAGTGCTCGGGTTTTTGTTCCTGTTTTTATCGGCGCGAACTGCCTTTTGGGTGGCTGCCGGCATTCCGGTCGCCATGGCTGCAACCATCGGGATGATGTATGTCTTCGGGGTCACCCTCAACATGGTGTCTCTGTTTGCTTTGATCATCTGTCTCGGCATTGTGGTGGATGATGCCATAGTTGTCGGGGAACACGCAGATTCGCTCGCAAGGCAGGGGTTATCTCCGGCCGACGCAGCCAGCCTTGCCGCAAGACGGATGACTGCTCCGGTCTTCAGCGCGTCCATAACAACCCTGATCGCATTTTCTGCGCTGGTTGCCATCGGTGGGAGATTTGGGTCGCTTATCGCCGATATTCCGTTCACCGTTGCAGTGGTGCTGGTCGCCAGCCTTGTAGAATCCTTCCTGATCCTGCCAGCCCATATGCGCCATGCATTGACCGCCAGTAAGAAGAAACGTTGGTTTGACTGGCCAAACCGGCAGTTTAACCGAGGCTTTCGCTGGTTTCGGGAAACGCTGTTTCGGCCGTTTGTTCGCGCCTTGTTGTCAGCCCGATATGCAGCTCTCGGCATTGCGGTTATGGGGCTTTTGCTATCGTTGAGCCTGTTCCTTGATGGCAGTGTGCGCTGGCGCTTTTTTAACGCGCCGGAGCGGAGTGTGATTTCCGCCAACATTGCCATGATGCCCGGTGCGACAAGAGCTGACACCAAGGCCATGATCGCTGAAATGGAACGGGCTCTGTATGTGGTGGATGCCCGGTATGCAAAGGACTATGGCCGGGCTCCAGTCAAGTTTGCACTTGCAACTGTGGGCGGCACCGCCGGACGGGGATTGCGGAGTGCAGACAGCAAGGACATTGACCAACTTGGTGGCCTCTCCATTGAGCTGATTGATCCCGATCTCCGGACCTATTCAGCCTTCAAGTTCATCGGGGATTGGCGCAAGGAAATCAAAAAGCCGCCCCTTCTGGAAACGCTTGCTCTTCGGGGTGAGCGGTCAGGTCCGGGCGGTGATGCCATTGATGTGCGCCTCTATGGACCAACGACCGAGCAATTGAAGGCGGCGTCTGAAAGCCTCAAGCAGTCCTTGGCCGCAATGCCCGGTGTCAGCGCGCTGGAAGACACCATGGCGTTTGATAAGCCGGAACTCACGCTGGCGCTGACAGCCAAAGGGGAAGCGCTGGGCTTTTCAACGGAGACTGTGGCGCGCACGTTGCGGGATCGCCTTGAGGGCATTGAAGTCGCGGAATTCCCGGTGGGCCGACGAACAGCGACGGTCAAAGTGACGCTCCCAGATGAAGAAACCCACGCCTTGTTCATTCATGACACGCGCTTGAAAAGTCCGGCTGGCACTTACGTTTCTCTAAGCGAAATTGTCACCATTGAAAGCAATTACGGATTTGCGTCTATCGTCCGGGAAAACGGGCTTAGAACCTTGCGTGTGACGGGTGATGTTTCGGAAGATGATCCGGTTGCAGCCGATCAGGTGAAAACGGCACTTAGTGATGTTTTGTTGCCTCAGCTGGCAGCTGAGTTTGATGTTCAAAGCGAGCAAGGCGGGTTGGCCGAGCAGGAGAAATCCTTCCTGTCTGAGGCTTCTATCGGTTTTTGCCTTTGTCTTGCCGGTATTTATCTGACCTTGTGCTGGATCTTTGCGTCGTGGACACGCCCGTTGGTCATCATGATCATTATCCCGTTTGGGGCCATCGGTATGATTTGGGGGCACTATTTACATAGCATCCCGCTTTCCATGTTCTCGGTGGTTGGGTTCATTGGCATGGCAGGGATCATCATCAATGATTCCATCGTGTTGGTCACGGCAATTGACGAACACGCAGAAAAGCGCCCCTTCAGAGAAGCAGTCATCAATGGGGTTTGCGACCGTTTACGCGCTGTTGTGTTGACCAGCGCAACGACGGTGTTTGGTCTTCTGCCACTCTTGTTTGAAACCAGCAGGCAAGCACAATTCCTGTTGCCCACGGTGGTGACACTGGCCTATGGCCTGGGCGTTGGACTGTTCATCGTTCTCTTGCTGACGCCTGCGCTTTTGACGGTCCAGCAAGATTTCGGTCGGTTTGTGAGTTCTGGGCGCCGCTTGTTCAATCATGGTGTGCGGCGCCGCAAGCCGTTTGCAGGCACTTGAAGCTTCGCCAGTGCTCCACTGAGGAGCGTTCTACCGAAGAGGGGCCGGATCACCCGTCACCGGAGTAGCAGGCTGTTTTGTCTTGGCAAATACCGGCACATTTGCTTCGACACCGTCCACCCAGCTTGCCAGATTGGGATAATTGGCGCGCCACTCTCCGGCAAAGCGAAGGTCGAGATAGCCAAGTGCACAGGCAAGGGCAATTGTGCCTGCATCCAGATCGGCTTCACTGGCAACAGCTTGCGGCACGTTTTCTTCCAGATAGGTCAACCCACGCTCAACCTTGGCAGCTTGGTAGGACAGCCAATCGTCGAACCGCTTGTCTTCCGGGCGGAAGCGCTTTTCATAAACTTGCAGAATACCGGCATCCATCAATCCGTTGGCCAAGGCCTGAAGACGCAAGACCGGGAACCGAGCCTCGCCGAGGGGCAGGATTTTGCCGCCACCGGCGAGATGGTCCAGATATTCAACGATCACGCGGCTGTCATAGAGAACGTCGCCGTTTTCCAGCACAAGCGCGGGTATTTTGCCAAGTGGGTTTTGCCCGCGCAGACTATCTGCCGGATCTGCGGTGTTCGCGTCTTCGATCTTGATTTGATCGGACAGGCCGAGAACGGAGGCAGCAATTTTAACTTTCCGCCCAAATGGGGAGGGGGCGGACGAGCGTAGAACGAGCATCATGCTTTCCTGATGTATTGATTTTATAAGGGGTTTGGTCGGCCGTTACCGGCTTCACAGATTTTGATCAGCGAGGGCGCACAGTGCTGCAGTGGTTGCCGTAGACACGCCATTTGTCGGCTGCTGCGACACAGCTTTCAACATCCCACCTAATGCCAACAAATGCGGCATCTTGTTCGACCATATAATACACCGTGCGCGTGCGTCCGTCCGAAAGGGTTGCGCGTGCGCGGCAGTATCGTCGGGCGACGGCGCTCGGTCCGTTTGCGTCGAGGCGGCTTTGTTTGACGTTGGAAAGCCCGGCGATGTGCAGCCCGTTTTGATAGGCTTGCTGCGCCCGTTTCATCGACCCAGCCACGGCAGACATAACATTTGAAGCATCACAATGCGGCAGGTGATAACCGCCTGCTGAATACGATCCTGCGAGTGCTGTTGTGCCTGTTATGGCCAGCGCGAACAGTCCGATTGCCAACCTGAAACCCATCATTGATGGCACCCTTTCTTGGTGAATTTGCCAAGACCGAGAGTGTTTCACGGATTTTCAAAGGTCAAGCCAAAGAGGGCAAGAAATGGCTCAGGGTCATTCTGCGATAATGCGTTCGACCTGCCAGCTGGCACCTTTGCCGTGTTTTAATGTGTCGCAAAGCCAGGGCAGCAGGGTCTTGAGTTCGCTTTCAAGAACAAAAGGCGGTTTGAGGATCGTCATACCCGAGCCGCGCATGGGTGTATCGGGACTAGACTGTCCAACATTCAGCTCCATCGCCAGAACGTCTTTGATGCCAGCATCTTCAAACGCCTTGTGCATACGGGATACGGCTTTCCGATCCTTCAAGGGGTACCACAAGGCAAACGTTCCGGAGGCCCATATTCGATGTCCTGTGATGACCGCCTTTGTCATGCGGTCAAACTCGTCAGTCACCTCAAAAGCCGGGTCGATCAGCACGAGGCCGCGCTTTTCCTTGGGCGGAAGGAAGCTGCCCATCGCCATCCACCCGTCCAGATGAATGGTTTTGACCTGATGGTCACCCGCAAAAAGGGTAGAGAGCGTCTCGAAGTCGGCCGGATGTAATTCGGTAAGCGTCAGTCGATCAATTTTGCGCAAGAGCGACCGGCTGAGTGCTGGAGACCCCGGATAAGCGACAAGATTGCCGTCCGGATTGAGCGAGCGGATTGTCTCAAGCCACGGGCTGAGAAGGTCGGCAACATCTTTCGGAGGGCGTCCTGCGAGAACTTTTGCGATGCCTTCTCGCCACTCCCCGGTTTTCTGCGTTTCTTCAGACGTTAAATCGTAACGGCCTATCCCGGCATGGGTATCAAGAATGCGAAAGGGCTTATCCTTGCGCTGCAGATATACAATCAAACGGGCCAGAACAGCATGCTTGAGCACGTCACCGATGTTGCCGACATGATAGGCGTGGCGGTAATTCATGCTTGTGCACCGGTCGTTGGCGGATGCTCCAAAAAGAGAACGGCCTTTTCGCCGTGGTCCTGACGGCCAATTTCCTGAAATCCCAGACGCTTGTGAAATTTGACTGAACCGGGGTTGGACGGGCGCTCATTGACTTCGCAAAGGAAGCTGCGATCTGTGCCATTTAAAGCGTCGAACAGGGCATGGTAGAGCCTTTCACCGATCCGGTGCCCGCGTGCATCCTCCGCAACGCAGATCCTGTCAATATAGGCAAAACGGGCTCGGCGCTCTGAAATCCAAAGATAGTTTGCGCTGGTGTAGGGGAGGTCTTCACCGAGGCATAAGATGAAACCGACTGGCGTGTCATTTTTCAAAGCCACAACGCACGCAAGAGCGGAGGCGACCAACTCGTTCAATTCATCAAGCGAGATGAGGTTGGTGGCCGGAACAGCCGCCGTGTTAATGGCAAGAACGGTTTCAGCGTCTTGTGCAGCAAAGGGGCGAATGACAATTTCGTCTGACAAGGTGAACACTCACAGGTTTTGCGGAACAGAGTCGGGATCAGGACAACAGAGCCTCTTTAATGACCCGAGAGTGCCTTAGCCCTGGATGTTCAAGAACGCAAATCGCAATCAGTTTATTTTGGCAGGTTTGCAGAGTTTGAAGGGGCAAAAAAGAAACAGCACGCGATTTTTCACGTGCTGTTTCAGATTTGTGATCAATTGCAAAGTGCCGGGTTATTCCGTCTCTGCTTCAGCTGTCTGATCTTCGGAAAGTTCCTGAAGGTTGACTGCCTTGGGCCCTTTTCCGCGCCGATCTGGCTCGGTTTCAAACGAAACCCGCTGCCCGCTGTCCAATGTGGTCATACCCGAGCGCTCAACTGCGGAAATATGCACAAAGACGTCAGCATCACCTTCATCGGGTGTGATGAAGCCAAAACCCTTATCGGACTTGAAGAACTTCACGATGCCGTTTTGGCGTGGGCCGCGCTCAACCGGTGGGCGGCTGTCTTGGCCAAACCGACGAGGACGGTCGCCGCCGCCTTCTTCCCGATTGCCGCCGTATCCGCCCTCACGTCCGCCGCCACCGTAACCGCCGCGTCCGCCACCGCCGCCGTCGCGGCCACCATAACCGCCACGACCACCGCCGCCATCGCGACCACCGCCGCCATCGCGACCGCCGCCGTAACCGCCATAGCCGCCATCGCGACCGCCGCCGTAGCCGCCATCGCGACCGCCGCCGTAACCGCCATCGCGTCCACCGCCATAGCCGCCATCGCGACCGCCGCCGTAACCGCCATCGCGTCCACCACCATAGCCGCCGTCACGACCGCCGCCGTAACCGCCATCGCGTCCGCCGCCATAGCCACCGTCACGACCACCGCCGTAACCGCCATCGCGTCCGCCACCATAGCCACCGTCACGGCCTCCACCGTAACCGCCGCCCTGATCGCCGTATCGTTTGTCTCCGCGGTCGCCGTAGCCACCGCCATAATCACCACCGCCGAAATCGCCGCCAAAGTCGCTGCCGAAGTCTTGCGGACCGCCGAAGTCGCGCTTACCTCCGCGCCGACCACGCGAACGCCGGTCCGAATCCCCATCGTGCATTAGTAAATCACCTTAATTTTGTGCCGCCCTAAAGGCACTCTACCCATTGATAATGCTCACAATTGCTTGTGTGCCACTCCCGTTGAACGAGCAAAATTGCTGTTCGTCAACACCACAGGATTGGGTTGAAACAAGGATGCCGCATCCCTATCCAGTCCGCTGCGTCACCATCATATGTCCGAGATGTGTAGAATCGCAAGAAAATCCTGTCAAAAACAACTATTCGGAGTGTTGCAGAGGAGGCCAGGTAGCGTCCCATGTTGCCAGAGGGGCTGGTTCGCCATTGCACGTAGAGCGTGTGGCTTCAGCGACCAGAGCGAACGCTGTACCCGTCCATTGCCAACGATTCCAAAGACCACATTCCCCTAGGCCAGATGCCTTGAAGAAACTTTCCAGCTGCATGGTTTTGGGCGACCAACGGGCGTTGTAGACTAGATCAATTGCAACTGGGCCGACGTCAGACATTCGGGCAAATCCCAACTGTCGTACCTTGCCGTCTGAATTGGCCAATAGCGCAATATAGGCAGCATTGTAGGCCGTTGGGGCTCCGCAGGGGAGAAGATAAAGGGTCGATTTGCCATCGAGGCTTGCTGCAACAGCACCTAACCCAGCAAAAAGCGCTGGATCAATGTCGGAACAAAAACGACCGTTGTTCCAGCTTTCCACCACTGTTGGCGGCAGTTGAGACGGACTGGAGACGCTGATGGCGTTGGGTGCATCCTTGGCGTGGTCGTCACCTGTGAGGGCGAGCGCCGATTGCGAAGTGCTGCGATCCTGTTGTTCATCCAACCAAATCAGAGAGCTGGTCAGGCCTATCAAGGAGACTTTGACTTCAAATGCGTCGGGGTCGCCCGGCAGGTGAACCGAAAGGGTGCTTCCCTTCTTCATGGCATTTATGAGCGTTCTGGTCGCCGGCCTTGTCGGATACCAGAAGCCTTCTCCGCCAATGGGCACAAATCCGTCCGGGGTTGTGATTGAGGACTGAACTTCGCGCAGTTGCTCAACCGGCAGTTCTTCGATGAGCGTTCCGTCGACGGAGAGACGGATATTTCCATCTGGCTTGAGCACCAGATTGGTCGTCAGGCGGATCATTGGCTCAGCTTGGGCGGGCCAGTCGCGGACCAAACGTAAATCCAGCCATGCGGCTTGTTCACGGACATAAGTGGAGCCAAGGCATAGTCCGGTATTCAGGCAATCAACCGACCAGTCTGAAAATGTGGGCCGTTCACGCTGCTCACCAGCAATGCCAGACCCATGAGCAAGCAGGATCGTGCATATTGCGAGAAATAAGCTGGATCGAAAGCGTTTCATCCAGTTCTGATGTCCGTGTGTCCGCGATGGGTGTTCAAGGTGTTCAACTTCTTGTACGAAATGCAGTGACGAAGGTGAAGTCGCTGATCTGCAATAAGCAGTTCATATTTGTTCATTTATTTCACTTCACCAACTAGAGGAATGCAATCTTGACGAATTCCGGCCATGAAATGAAATCCGGGGCAACTACTGAGCCAAAACAACCGCCGGTGAGCATTGTGGTTATTCCGGTGACCCCGTTTCAGCAAAACTGCAGCTTGATTTGGTCACCTGAAACCAAAAAGGGTGCGGTGGTTGATCCGGGCGGGGACGTTGAAACGATCGTCAAGGTCATCAAGGAATATGGCGTTGAGGTTGAGAAAATTATTCTGACCCATGGCCATATTGACCACATCGGTGGTGCTGCAGATCTCGCGGCACAGCTGGGCGTCAAGGTTATTGGCCCTCATAAAGCTGATGAACCACTCATTGAACGAGTGGCCGATCAGGCAAAGCAATTTGGCCTGCCGGACGTAAAACCTGTTCGGCCCGATGAATGGCTCGATGAAGGCGATATGGTTGAGTTCGCGGGGCGAAATTTTGAGGTCTTGCATTGCCCGGGGCATGCGCCGGGGCATGTGGTGTTTTTCGACCGTGATCTCCGATTTGCCTTTTCAGGGGATGTCCTGTTTGCCGGTTCCATCGGTCGGACCGATCTCCCACTTGGTGACCACGATACGCTGATCCGTTCCATCAAGGAAAAAATGCTGCCACTCGGAGATGATGTCTCATTTCTCCCCGGCCACGGCGAAGCGTCAACGATTGGCCATGAGCGCCAGACCAATCCGTTCTTTAAATAACAGAAACTGCGAGGTCCTAGAGCAGGGCCTCAAGTTCGTCCAGGCGATCATTGACCAGCCAGCCATAATAGTTTTCGCGAGGCCACTGGCGGCCACTGCGCCTGAATTTGGCAGCTCGCGACCACGGGCTACCGAGGTTGTAAAGCGTTGCTGTCAGGCCCGGGTTCGTGGAAATGTCCACTTTCGCCACCTTTTTGTACGCTTCAATCGCGTCCTGGATGACAGCTGCCATGTAATGCAACGACAAGTTCGGGTCCATGGTGGCACGATAGACGTCTGCCGCATCCGTTACATCCAGCCTGCGCTTGCCGCTTTGGCGGGCAACACGGTCGGACATCTTCAATACAGTCAAGGGGCTGAGTTGGCCGAGGCCGAAGCTCTGTCCGGCAAAAAGGGGCTGGAAGAACGTTTCGTTGAAATTGGTTTTGGGATACCGAACACCGTCAACGCGGTGGCCCTTAAATTGGCCGTTCCAGATGCGCTCATAGCATGACCACAGGCTGTCGCTGGATGTTGATTTGCCCTTTTTTCGGCAACGGTCAAACTGTTCCCGTTTGACGAATTCTTCGACATGCTCACCGTCATGCTCAAAGCTGAGATCAATGCCGGCATAGGTGAGCGCCTTAACGTAATAGGACTGAGCGCTGTCCAGGCTGTCATAATTGTAGGTATGTTCTCCAACGATCGCACCGATCATGTGGATTGGATCTATTTTATATCGCTTGGAAACACGCTTGATCGACCCGAGAAGGCGGCGGTCGCGTTTAAGAACAGAGACGACCTTCTTGAACTTTGCGTCATAGGTTGAGTTGCTGGCGGCTGTTCTTCGTGCAGATGCGGACGGAATACGCGGTTGGGAACGGTATCTGTTCCCCTCAGGCACTTCCCGAGCGCTTGCAGCATTGGCGCTTTCGGCAAAGCCGAGAGATGCAGGGCCTTCGATTCCCAGCAGCAGAGCGAGAGCCAATACTGCTAAGCTAGTATTTCGGATAGTCCGCCAAATGATCCGGCTGTTTGATAGGTTTGGGCATAATACTTTCAAACGACACATGCTTTCGATCCAATGGTCCTGTGCGCTAACGTCGCTTGGTCGGCCCCCCGCCGAATTTGCCCGAAATCAACAGGCGACGTCTATAGTTTCAATGCGCATTACACATCACGAACACGGATGAATTGCAAGAATGCTTCTTCCGTTTGGGCAGCAGATGCACAAACATTTGCCACTGGGCAAAGTGCCATGTCGTCTTTTGAGTAAGTAAGAACGGAATCACCTCTTTGTCCGCATAGGGCCAGCGTTCAGGCGAACGATACTTGGCACGTTCATTTGGTTCAGGAATGTGTTGTGCTTCATGAACCCGCACATCTCCCGCTGGATCAACACATGCCAGAGCGCTTCACCTGCTTCGGCAAGCCGTACCTGTTGGACCTCTGCTGTTTCGTGTTCGCTCACGGTCAGTTTTTCCAATGCCAGCTCCAGCTTTTTGTTTAGCCGGGTGAGTGTCCCTATCTTCTCAGAGAGTATGTCCTGCTCAAGCGCCGCGCTGAGCGGGTCTTGTGTATCTTTCTCGAAAGTACGAGGTGGGCGCACTGACATGGGAAGCGGGCACTCCGTTAGTTTGTCCCGGGGCAAAGAGATCGTCTCATGATCTGTCAGCGCGTTTCAAGCGTTTGGCGTGCTCTTAGAACCCAAACAAACGCTGCAGCTTTGAGCAGGCACGGCCCGCCTGCGTAAGCAAGACTCAACGCCACAGCGGTCTCGCCGGTGGCAATCGTTCCGGGTTGGTACCCAAACAAGCCAAGGAACGGAAGGGCGACACCTGTTGCCAATGCCAGAGCTGATTTGGAAATGAAAGTGAGGACGGAGAACAACCGCGATGTATCAGCCTGCTGCCGAGAGCCCGCGATATGATCCGCCAAAATTGCCGGGGGGATGGCGAGATCCGCTCCAAGCGCCAAGCCAGAGAGCAGACAGATGATGCCATAAGCCATTCCATCGCCGGGGCCGAGCAGGGACGCCCATATGAAAGTGGCACAAGCAAGCGCCATTGAGCTGCCCCACGCTGTTATTTTTCCATAACGTGTCGCGAACTTGTCCCAGATCACCATGGAAAGAGCTCCGGACAAGAAATAGAGCAATAGGAACAAGCCTGTCAGGCTTTCTACGCCCAATCGGTCACGAATGAAGAAAAGGACCAGAACAGCGGGAATCGCACTGGCAAAAGTGTTGAGCAGATTGAGCGCAAAGAATTGCCGTCGCCACGGGGTGTTGAGAAGAGTGGCCCAGTTGATAGATTTTTCGGACTTCTGGGTCGCGCTCATGAGCGGAGCTGTCTTTAGCCATAGCATCAACAGCAAACCGCCGAGCGCCAGCAAAGGGAGAAATAGCGATGCAAGCAGATGAAACGATGTGGCCGGATCAATCGTATGTCCGAGCAGACTCGGTGTAATCGCTGCGCATAGCAAACCCAACAGTCCAAAGGCTTCACGTACCCCGGTTATGCGGGTCCGGTTGCTTTGATGTGTTGTCCATAATCCGCCCAATGCCTGCAGGTTAATGGCAACGACCGAAAAACCGGTGGTGCAAAGAAAAATGGAAAAGGCGAACCACAGTAGGGGGGCTGCTGCAAGTGGGTGAAACACCATCCAGAAACCGCTGCCGAGCAGGATCATACCGCTCAAAAGGATAGCTCCCCGATTTTCGGAATATGCGTCACTCAAACTACCAATCAGCGGGTCCTGAAGTGCATCGATGACACGTAAAGCCAAGAGAACCAGACCGAGTGCAGACAAGGGAACGGCCAGTGTTGTTGCATAGAAATCCGGAACGTGCAGATAAAGCGGCAAGCCCGCAAAGGCCAATGGAAAAGCCATGAAGCCATACGCAGAAAGGGAGCGCCACTGCAGCTCTGATGCCGTTACTTGCCGGGCCTTGTCGTGAAGCGCGCCTTCTTGAGATGTCACGAACCGGCTCCAACCAATCTTGCTCGCAGCTTCGGGTTCTTAGTGTTGGTGCCGAGCCAAATGTCAAAGAAGGCACCGGTGAAGGCTGGGTCCGAAATCTCGCCAATCCGCCTGCCATTTGAATAGAACACGGTGGTGCGGCTGTTCTTGCGAATTCCCGTGATGGTTTGTCCCTTGGAGACATTTGGGAAAATCCGGTTCATTTGCTCGCGCCACGTCTGACGCCGGTTTGGCGTGCCTGCTCCAAGACGGGTTAGCTCTTTGATCGTTTGATCCGAAATGGCGGTCCCCTTGAAATTGCGCAAATAGGTCAGCCGAAGCGCGAAGGGGTTGCTGCGCTGATAGATGCCACCGGGGGCAAAAAGCTCCGCATTAAAGATCCGAAAACCGAGGAAGGTCATCTGCCCTTCACCTACCAGCCGGGCATCTGGCACAGAGCTTCGGATTGCACCAGACGGAGAAGACGCAAAAACGCTGGCGGAGGTGGCTGCAACAGCAGTTATCAGGATAAAAAATGTTCTGAAACGTGCGAGCGCCGTCTTCATCGTAACCTCCAGATTTTGTGTCTACCGGGTACGGTTTCGCTGCTCTTTTGGATCGAACTGCGCCATCCGATCACGCGTTTGTGTTTTTGCTTGCGTGCCGGAATGACGAGCGATAAAAGCGCCCTCTCTTTGTGCGAACAGCATCTATGCTGACAAATCCATTGTTTCGCAAAACTGGTCGGTGAGGCTGGCCAGAGCAATGTCGGGCGTGAGTGAAGTATGAGTGACAGCGACCTGAAAACCCGAAAATCCATTCGGCAAAAACTGGAGCGCCCAAAGCGCTATCAGGTGATTTTGCTAAATGATGATTTCACACCGGCAGAGTTCGTTGTGTTTGTCCTGAAAGGCGAGTTCCGGCTCGATGTCTTGCAGGCTGAACACGTGATGGAAACTGCCCATAAAAAAGGTGCGAATGTTGTCTCGACCTATCCGCGTGATGTTGCAGAGACAAAGGTGTCACGCGCCACAGAAACAGCGGTCCGAATGGGCTATCCGCTTAAGTTCATTGTTGAGCCGGAAGAGTAATCTTATCGTTTTGTAAGTACCCGATTGAAAAAGGCCCGGTCATGATGCCGGGCCTTTTCAGTGAAGCGGTCAGTCTCAGTCCGTGGGATCGTCCCGAAGCTTGACGATCTTGTCATCGTCCAGCTCAGTCTCAACCAAATTGTCCGAAGGTTCTTCTTCTGAAGGGTGTGTTTCGGTCAGCCCCAATTCTTCCGCGGGTCCAAAATTGTCGGTCAAACCCATAAGCTCAGCAGGGCCTCGACCTTCCATGGCGCGCTGGTAATTGGCAATGACGCCCTTGAGCTGAGCGATTTGGTCGTTGGCTGTGTCGACCTGAATTTTATAGCGTTGCAGCGTCTTGTTCTCATCGACCAACTCTTCCAGCTGATTTGTATACCTCTGATTCTGGTTGCGCTCGTGATTGAGATCCGTGAGCGTTGAGTTGTACCGCAGGTTCAGCTCACGCAGTTTGGCGTTTGCTGTCATCAGTTCGTCGCGGTCTTTCTCGTGGTTTTTCTGAGCACCATCCAGAAGATGCTCGATTTCCTGCATGCGTTTGATCAGATCACGGTTGCGTTCCTTGATCTGCCCATTTTCGCGGGTGATCTCTTGCATGGACTGCGCCTCAATCCGGCGCTGGGATGACAGGTTCTCGATTTCGGCGTTCAGCGCATAGACTTCGTTGTCATGCTTGCGCTGCTCTTCCTCCAATCGCGATTTGGAGTAGGCGAGTTCCTGATTGGCCACATCCAGATGCGATTTGAGGTCGATGTTGTTGTTGCGGAAGTCAACAACCTGCCGCTTGACCGCTTCCAACTCGCTCGTTGCGGAGTTATTCTTGCGCACTTCTTCTTCGAGAAGTGCTGCGCTTTCAGACAGGTTCTGTTGCAGCTCTTTCTCGCGCTTGGTGATGTCGTCGAGATTGGCTTGCAGGCTTTCCGAATGGTCTTCCAGTGTTTTGAACTTGGCCTTGAAGTCTACCAGTTCGCCACTGAGTTCGGAAATTTGCGAGTTGGCTTCAACGAGTTCAGCGCTCTGCGCACGAAAGTCCTCGTTCACCTTCTTGTTGTTGTCGCGGATGGTGATCAGCTCGTTGCGCGCTGTTTCCAGTGCCGTACGGGTTTCGGTCAAGCGCTTGCGTAGCGAATGAACTTCTGCCTGAGCTTCCTCCAGATGTGCGGACAGAGTGCTGATCTTGTGGTTGGCATCCAACAAGTCTGTCGAGATCTTCGCGTTTTCAGACTTCAGCCGGATTTCAGTCTCCACATGAGCGCGTGAGGTCTCGATGAACTCCGACATCAGCATCAGGCTGTTGCGGTTTTCAGAGGCCATGGCGCTCATCTGGTCAAAGGCTTGTGACAGTCCCCCAAGCCGGGATTTCAACCCGTCCAGATGATGCATTTTTTCCTGCATCTTGATTGCGAAGGGAGACAGATGTTCAACATTGGAGGGCTGTGGCTCTGGCACTGCGTTGTCCTCCAAAGGGGGCGCTGCCTTATGGGCGTCCGGCACCGTGTTTGCTTCCGATTCCTGGGTTCGCGGTGTCATCGAAAAAATACCCATGCGCTACTCCTGAACTGATTGCCGCCGCTCAAATCGCGCTGGCCTTCCACGCGATATGGGAGAACGTTAATGAAATCTTAACGCCTGAATCAACAACTTTTTGTATATATTGATATTTTACTACTATTTTAGCGTGTTTTTGTAAATCTGACTTGAGGGTTTTGGCGAGGAGAATTTCCGCAGCGTCAATTTATCCACAGACTGTGCGGAATTCGGGGGTGAATTGGGTAGACGTGGTCGAGTGAATTACCGGGCTGCCACGTATTCGGACTTCACCTTCCCGAACAGCGCTGCACTCCTGTAGGTAAGGATGGTGAGGAGTGTGTAGGCTCCGGATCAAGTCCCGGGCGGTGCGGGCTGGTATCTCGGCCGTCTTAGCATCTCAGTTGTCGTCACTGGATTTGGTAGAGCCTGCCCACGACTTGATCGATGGGTGATTCCTTCTGGTAAGTTTCAAACTGCTGCACAAGCGGACAGGAAACGGATTGGATCCCGAATCACGCTGCCGCTTGTCCGGGATGACGGTATGAGTATTGTTTGGGGATTGTGTCCCACCCTCTGGGCGTCGTCCCCGACTTGATCGGGGACCTATTGAAACCGGAGGAGACTGGGGGAAGCACGGTGCTTGCAGAACGACCGGTTTTCTATCCGTCCCTTGTACAGATCCGAGGGGCATAGTGGATCCCGGCTCGGTGGCCGGGATGACTTTATGAGTATCTTTCGAGACCCTGCCACGAACTCAATGGTCATCACCGGACTTGATCCGGTGATCCATCCCGCGATTTTCCAATCTACCGCGCAAGTGGAAAGGGAGCGGAGCGGTATCAGGATCAAGTCATGGTATCACCTGATCTGCAGCGCTGAACTGAGGTCTCACTGCCCCGGTCGTCCACTCTTTTTCGGGCGTCCCCGTCGCTTCTTCTCGTCCGTTGGATCTTCGTAAGAACCAGCGCCGATTTTGCCTCGGACAACAGGTTTGGCGTCGTCGGCGGGGTCGATTAGTTTCTTCGGCAACGGCCCCTTGCTAAGCGGAACTTCGGTTCGACCGACAGTCATTTCGTCCAGGCTTGGTTTGTGAACTTTTGATCCAGCCGCCTTGGCCCGGTCCTTCGCCGTTTCGCGTTTCTTGCCGCTCGCACCGGCCTTGGTTCCACCAGCGCCGAATTTCTTGTCGCCCTGATAGCCGCCTGTCTTTTCGTCGACCGAGGATTGACGGGCGAGCGGATCGTCGGCGACAGCGAGTTCGGTTTCCTGCAGGCGTTTGATCTCGTCGCGCAGGCGTGCGGCTGTTTCGAAATCCAAATCTGCAGCGGCATCGCGCATCTGCTTTTCCAGATCTTCGATATGGGCCTTGAGGTTGTGGCCAACCAAATTGCCGTCTTCGGCAAAGCCAGCCTCGACTGTGACGTGGTCTTGCTCGTAGACGCTTTCCAGAATGTCGCCGATGGAACGTTTGACGGATTCCGGCGTGATGCCGTGTTCTTCGTTGTAGGCGAGTTGTTTTTCGCGGCGGCGGTTGGTTTCCTTGATGGCGCGGTCCATCGAGCCGGTCATGTTGTCGGCATAGAGGATCACGCGGCCATCGACGTTCCGCGCCGCACGGCCAATGGTCTGGATGAGGGAGGTCTCGGAGCGCAAGAAACCTTCCTTGTCCGCATCCAGGATCGCTACCAGTCCACATTCGGGAATATCGAGGCCTCGCGCAGCAGTTGATGCCGACGAGCACATCGAAAGCGCCGAGCGCAGATCGCGCAGATTTCGATCCGTTCAGCGTGTCGATGTCAGAGTGCATGTAGCGCACACGCACGCGTTTTCGTGCAGGTATTCAGTCAGGTCTTCCGCCATGCGTTTGGTCAGCGTAGTGACCAGCGTGCGATAGCCCTTGGCTGCGGTTTCGCGCACTTCGCCCAGCAAATCATCAACCTGTGATCCGGCGGGGCGGATATCGACCGGCGGGTCGATCAGACCGGTGGGGCGGATGACCTGTTCGGCAAACACGCCGCCACTTTGCTCCATCTCCCAGCTGCCGGGCGTGGCCGACACGGCGATGGATTGTGGGCGCATGGCGTTCCACTCTTCAAAGCGCAGCGGTCGGTTGTCCATGCAGGAGGGCAGGCGGAAGCCATATTCGGCCAGCGTAGCCTTGCGGCGGAAGTCGCCCCGGTACATCGCTCCGATTTGCGGAATGGTGACATGGCTCTCGTCGGCAAAGACGAGGGCGTTGTCCGGAAGGTACTCAAACAGGGTGGGGGGCGGTTCGCCAGGATTCCGGCCCGTCAGATAGCGCGAATAGTTCTCGATGCCAGCGCAGGAGCCGGTTGCCTCCAGCATTTCCAGATCAAAGATGGTGCGCTGTTCCAGTCGCTGCGCTTCCAACAGGCGGCCATGGGCGTTCAGTTCTTCCAGCCGATGTTTTAGTTCGGCCTTGATTGATTTGGTGGCCTGATTGAGCGTGGGCTTCGGCGTCACATAGTGGGAGTTGGCGTAAATCTTGACCGACTTCAGCTCGCCTGACTTCTTGCCCGTCAGCGGATCGAACTCGGTGATGGATTCGATTTCGTCGCCGAACAGGGACACACGCCAGGCGCGGTCCTCATAGTGAGCCGGGAACAGCTCGATCGTATCGCCGCGCACTCGGAAGGTGCCGCGCTGGAAGGCGGCGTCGTTGCGCTTGTATTGCAGGGCTACCAGATCAGCGATGAGCTGACGTTGGTCGATGCGCTCACCCACCTCGATCGCGAAAGTCATCGCCGTGTAGGTTTCCACCGAGCCTATACCGTAGATACAAGACACAGAGGCGACGATGATCACATCATCGCGCTCCAGCAGCGCACGGGTCGCCGAGTGGCGCATCCGGTCGATCTGCTCGTTGACCGAGGATTCCTTCTCGATATAGGTGTCCGTGCGCGGAACGTAGGCTTCCGGCTGATAATAGTCGTAGTAGGAGACGAAATACTCGACGGCGTTGTCCGGAAAAAACGACTTGAACTCACCATAGAGTTGGGCGGCCAGCGTTTTGTTCGGCGCGAGGATCAAAGCCGGGCGCTGCGTGCGGGAAATCACCTGCGCCATCGTATAAGTTTTGCCCGAGCCAGTTACGCCCAGCAGAACCTGCGTCTGGTCGCCGTTATCGATGCCTTCCACCAGATCTGCGATGGCAGTGGGCTGATCGCCTTTTGGTTCATAGTCACTGGCCAGCTTGATCGGCACGCCGCCTTCAGACTTTTCCGGGCGTTCTGGTCGGTGCGGCACCCACAGTTCGCCGTTTTTGTGCAGCGGATTGCCGCTTTCAATCAGCGCCGACAGGGCTTCAACGGTGGCCGTTGCGCCTTGATTGCCGCCCAAATCGCCAAAGCGGCCATCAGCGGCGGATTTCTTCTTTTTATTGTCTTTCTTGTGCTGTTTCAGCTTTTCTTCCAGCTGTTCCGCCTCTTCCAGCGACATGTCCAGTCCGGCAACCGGGTTCAAGCCACCCGCTGCCCGTTCACGGGCACTATCCGCCTTGCCCATGCTGGTGCCACGGGCAGATTTGGCCGGTTTTTCAATTTTGCCTTTGGCCTTGGCGCCCTTCGGGGAGAGTTTGGCTTTACGGCCTTCTTCAACCTGCGCTGCGACCGCTCCATCGCCGCCAGCTCGCTCGCGCTCTTTGGAAGACGTTCGGGCCGTGCGTTTGGATGAGCCGGGAGCGCCCGGTGCCAGATCTGCCAATTTCGTGGGATCTTTGATTTTTGATCTGGTTTTGGGAGCTGGTTTCTCCGCTTCCTCTGCAATCTCCGCCGCCCAATCAGAAATAGACCCGCCAAGAGGCGTGCCGCTTAAGGGCTTCTGTGGCGCTTCGCCAAACCCGTCTGGCGGAGTTTCACTGTCAGGATTTTTCGGAGTGCGGGACGTCTTGCTCATGCTCAGCAATATGGTCCCCTCTGCTCCTAAAGAAAAGAGGGGCAGAGCGCGCAAATGGTACGTTCCTGACAGGAGATGTCAGGAGGATTACAGCTTGAACTTAGTATCTCGATGATAGGCTAAATAATGCGGGTGCGGGCGGTGCTCAGGATTCGTAGGAACTTTTGCTTTGAGGTTTTTGTTTAGGAGATGAGAAACATCGTAATTCAAGTGCCTCGAAATGAGTATGTCGTAATGGTCCGACAAAGAGAGCAGTCCGCGATCAAACATCCAATGGACGGTGCCTGACAGTGCTATTCCATTTTGAACCGAGTCGTTTCCGCCATCTTCTACAGGCTTTATGTGGCACGCCTCTACTTCCGGGCGGCCTTTACCATTGATAAGTCTCAGACCCGTGAACGCACAAGTTCGATCGTATAGTTTCCGAATTTGCTGTCGGAACTTTTTATCCCGAAATGGGCGATTTAGTATTTGGGCTATTATTGGCCGTTCTCCGGGGGCGTCGAACAGCGGAGCTTGAGCGTTGTCTGAAGCGTACAGCACGGTATCCATGTATTGCGGAGGATCTACCCTATCCGGCCAGTCTTCATCGTCCGACAACCCTGCCTCTATGATTTTAACAAATGTTGCTCTATCAATTACACGAACGGATTGGACACGATACCCTGGATTTATCTCACCTTTTTCGTTGATGAAGCCAGGTTCAAAACCACCATTTTGTGCGCAGCTAACGGGCTGATCAAAGTTCAAATAGTTTTCAATGTCTGCGTAGTAAAAACCATGTCTCACGGAATCTGAGCGGATTCCTTTTAGATATCCAAGGCCGATGTAATAACGGCCTTTTCTTCCAGTTACAGGGCCATCGTAGATTATCCAATCATTAACAGCTTTCTCTAGTCTGCTTAAGTAACTCTTTGGAAAATGGTATCGTATTGCTGGGTCGTCATCATAAATGCTGTCGGGTTTGTGATATAGTATCGCGTTTGGTATGTTTTTTCGTCGATGTGATAAAGGTTTATTCGGAAATACGTTAGTGTGGCCGTTCTTTTGTCTGACCTTCAGTCGCTCATTAGGTTCTTAGGATTAGCATAAATAAATTTATACTCTTACAACATTGATGGCTAGTTGCTGGAGGCCAAAATTTAAGTGAGCTTCTGGCTAGTCTCACCTATCCCACCTTCTTTGTCCGTTCTTGCACTGACGCTTCGGTGGCTGCGGCGTTGAAGGTGTGTGCGGCGAGGGCGCAGTTGCCGCCGTCTTGTCGGGCTTGGGTGAGAGCTTTGGCGGCCTGTTCCATCAGGGTTTCGGCTGACTGACCATCTGACGGCGAACTTGCCCAGCCGATGCTCGTACTGATGCCAACCAGTGCGTCGGTTTGGGTGGTTTTCGACAGGGTCTTGCGCAATAGTTCGGCGCAGAGCGGTGTTATTGAACTGCTCGATCCGCCGTCTCGAAGCAGGACCGCAAACTCATATAGGCCGGTGTGCCCGACGACTGTGCCGCGTGGTAGGGTTTCGATCAATTTGTCGGCGACAAAGGCGATCTGTTCGGTGGGCGGATTTGGGGCAATCGGCTCATAAAGGTGGTGCGTGAAATCAATTCCCATGACCATCAGGGTGCAGGGCGAGCGGTCAGCATTTTGAACCAGCGGGGCGATCAGGTCGATAAACTCCGCGCGCGATGTGGGTTGAGCCAGCGTTTCGCGGAGACCAACCACCACATCCAGATTGTCAGGATCAGTCAGCGCCTTGTTCATTTGGGGGGCGCCGCCGCCATGGAGGAAGCCGGAGGCGTAGGATGACGCAAAGGCCGCGGTTGAGCGTTGTGGACGCATTTCCTTGCGATCTGTATTCGATTTCAACGCTGTTGGTCCAACTGGCTTCGTCATGGTCTGTCGCCCTTGTCACTTTGAGTATCGGCCAAATCCGATCTGTAGTGTTTGATTGAATAATGCACGTTTAAATTGAATTTTGAGTTAGGTTTGACGTAAATTCCGGCCTTCTTTTGAGTTAAGTTACCGTTGCGTAAATCAATTGGTTTGAATGGTCTGAATGTCCTCGCTAATGGCAAAAAGAGGCCCCGATGAGTGTCATCGAGGCCAGGGCAGAGTGGACAGTGGAGTTTGGAGGAGAACGCGGTGTCAGGCAGCGCGAACGCTGGAGACAAACTGGGTCACTTGTTCGCGGAGTTCCGTTGCCTTCTGATTGAGGCCATCCGCCGCCTGATTGAGCTCGCCGCTTGAGATGCCGGTTTGTTCGACGGCTTCACTGATGTCGCTCAGCCCTTGCGCGATTTCGCTGCCGATGTTAGAAGAGGTGCCGCTGCTGTCAGCGATCGACTGGGTTGCCATCTGCTGCTGGGCGCGGCTTCGGCGGTTTGGATGTGCTGTGCGAATTCCATGATCATGGAGGAAATCTGCTGAACAGCATCCACGGAGGATTTGAAGCAGTCTGGATTTCCTCAATTTGGGTCTTGATCTCATCCGTCGCCTTGGAGGTTTGCTCAGCCAGTTGTTTCACCTCTGCAGCGACCACTGCGAACCCTTTGCCAGATTCACCTGCACGGGCGGTTTCAATCGTTGCGTTGAGGGCGAGCAGGTTTGTCTGTTCGGCAATATCCTGAATGAGATTGGTGACATCTGCAACTTTGGAGACCATGTCCCCAAGTTCTTCCACAGAGCTGGATGTGTTTTCCGCTTCCTTGGAGGTTTTCTCCGTCATTGAGGAGGTCATCTCGATCTGGGCGGCCATTTCGCGTGCGCCGGTGGAGAGCTGCTCAACGGCAGTGGTTACTGTGTGAGACTGGCCATTGGAATTTTTAAATGAAGCTGTGATCTTTTTCATTTCTGTGTCGGTCAACTCGGCGACCTGATGCATGCCGTCGGCGTTCGTTGCCATGTTGCTGGCAGCTGCGAACACGTTGTCGACTATGGCTCCGACCGTTTGTTCGAAGTCTCCGGCGAGGCGGTCCAATTCCTCCTTACGGCGTTGTGCTTGTCGCTTCTCTTCTTCGCGTTGGTGCTCTTCAAGTTCGTGTGCGCGGTTCAGGCCTTTCTTGAAGACGTCCAAAGCCGTGGCCATCTTGCCAATTTCGTCATTGCGGCCCGCGTAGGGGGTGTTTGACGAGAGGTCCCCATTGGACACATTCAACATAGCCTTGGCCAAAGAGTTGACCGGGTTGAGCACGCGAGAGAACAGGACATAGCCCACACAGGCACAACAGGCGACAATTGAAACGAGAACCATTCCGAACACTGCAGACATTAAAGTCCGCATGCCCAAAAGGGTTGATAGCAAACTGTCTCTGGCAGTGTTTTTCTCTGTAACAATTTGGCTTTTGAGGGTTGCAAGAGCCTCATAGGATGGTGTGTCGTCCACCCGAACTTGTTGGTCGATTTCCCTGACAGTTGCCCCGGTACTTGCCAAGTGATCAATCTTGTCAAAGCTGGCTTCATAAGCTGTGATCATTTGCTCAAGGCTCTTGATCGCTTGCGCTTCCTCTTTGGTGGAGATCAAAGGCTTGTATTTGTTGATGTGAGCGCGGCCTTCCTCCACGCTTTCAGCAAAGCCGACCTTGTTGAACTCGCTCCGCAAAATCAGGTAGTCTTTGAAATGCTGGATCATTCCGCCATAGCCGAGCGCATCTTGAAGTGCGATTATGCTAACTGCCTTGATCGAAGTGTTTTTGACGAGGTAGCGGTTTTGAGTTTCTTGCGCTAAAATTTTGATCGCCTCAATTGCGGTATCATCGTCCACATAAAAGAAACGGGACACCACTTGAGGTGACGCTCCTGTGGCAAGCATTTTGATGTTTTGAGTCAGTGCAGCATCATATTCATCGAGCATCAAGTGAATATCGGAAAGTGCCTTCAGCTCCGCTTCACTTGGGCTTACTTGCGCATAGACCTCCAGCGCCATACGGGAGGCGCCGATGGCATTGCGAACCTTGCTGACCAATCTGGCATCGCGGCGCAGAACGTAATTCTTGTAGTTGTGTATCATCCCTCCGTATCCGAGCTCTGTGGTTAGAAAACCAAGAGCTTGAGCACGTGGGCTGCTTTTGTCGGCAAAGACACGCCATTGCGTATCCACTTCCGCTCGTTTGTAAACGCCAACGACGAGAAGTCCCATGATAAGCAGGCCAAACAGAACCATGGTGCTGATCAGGCCGATGCCAATGGTGCGTAGTGACATGCGAAGCAACCCTGAAGAAGAGAAATATCTGATGGCCTATAAGTATTCTAAACGTATTAATGCAGATTTAAGCAATAAATATATAAATTGTTACATGAATATATTGTATTGATAAAATACTTCATCTAGGTTATTCTGATTTTATCTTGCTGTGAGGGTCCGTGTTAGAAGAATGGTCTGAAATTCCGGCGAGTGTGGCTCAAGCATTCGCAAGCCGTTTTGAACTTAGTCAGTGGGTGGGAGAGGTTGAGCACTGCAACAGGTTGAACAGTTTAAGCAATTCTGTTTTTGAGCTTGTCAGCAGCAAGGGGAAATATGTTTTGCGTTTGCCGAGTTCCTATGCCCAAACGCTGGTCGACCGACATGCTGAATTGACCAATCTAACCGCTGCCGCGTCTGACGGCTTAACGGTTCAGCCGCTTTACTTTGAGCCTGAAACCGGCGTCATGCTGTCTCCGTTTGTCGAGGTCTCTGGCCAAACACCTGAGCCGAAGCAGCTGGGAGCCGTTCTGGCCCGACTTCACTCTCTTCAGAGTGGATTTGAGATTAATCGGGATTTGGCAGGCTGGGTTTATCGACTTCTGGAAGCCGAAAAACTCTCGCGGTTGCAGCGAAACCGGGTTGCAGCAACGTTCGAGAGTTTAAAAGGTGCAGAGCATTGGCGGGAAAGCCGGATTGTTCCGTGCCATTGGGATGTGACCGCAGACAATTGTCTCGTAACTGAAAATGGTGTGTTGCTAATCGACTGGGAGTATTCTGCCAAAGGTCCGCGGGCCTGGGACTTGGCATATGCGAGTTTGGAGTTGGGGTACTCGGCAGAGCAGGAAGCTGAGTTTATTGCGGCGTATGCTGTAGGGTCCGAGAAGCAATCAAATATTTCTGACGAGGTGGCGGAGATGAAAGTGTCGTGTGATCTCGTGTCGGCCCTTTGGGCGTTTGGGCAACAAACAGATCCAGCTCTCAATCAAGATCTGAAAGAGTTTGGACAGACCCGGCTTGAGCGGGCAGAGCGGCATTTGGATGCTCTCAATCTGTGACCAACTTGGTCGCACATTGAGCATATCGGTCATTCATCTTTTGGCGCAGTTCGCTGTTGTCTGGAGCGGCGACCAAAGGGTCCCAAAGTTGATCGTCAATGAGTGCGTCCACGGTGCAGCGGCATATATTTGTGCAAGGTTGGTTTGCTCCTTCGGTAACAGAGCAAACTGCAGCACAGCTTTCGACAAAACGGGACTTTGCAGGATCTGGCAGCAATCCCACATTGGCAGGTATCCAGAGAAGTCCGAACAAGAGCGGTTGGTGAAGGATGTAAATCGCCAGGGAGTGGCGCCCGAGCCATTGAAGGTATGGTCTGGTCCGGACGTTTTGGAGGCGGTTCTGAATTTTCGGATAGAGCGGGCTTTGAACGAACGCCAACCCTGCAAGCACAAAGCCTGCCCACGGGGCGAGCGGCACATAGTCCACGCTGCCAAAGTCAGGTCGCCCAAGTCCGGTCCAGAGCCAGAGCTGCCCATCAAAATACGGAAAGCTTCCCCAAGTCGGCAATGTTCCAATGCCAACGGCGGCAAGAAGCGTTAGACGCCAGTCTGCCCCCAGAAATGGCAATGCCAACAGGCCGGATAAAAACAGGCAATGTAGAATTCCAAATCGAACAAACGTGCTGGAGAATACGAAATAGGTCGCGGTGCTGACCCCAACCGCTGCGATCAGGAGCAATATTTTGGAGCGCAATAGCGGGCGCCACCGGATCGTGTCGCCATGTGCCAGCGAAAGCGTTACGCCTGAAAGAAACAGAAATGATCCGGCAATTGCCGCTGCAAAGGCGCGCCAGCCCCTGCCGTTTGCCACAGGCCAGTCGACCAGATGAAACCAGGTCAAGTCCCAAGAGAAATGATAGACCGCCATGGCAACAACAGCGAGGCCGCGCAATTGATCAAGTGCGCCGAGCCTTGCGTTTGCCATCGTGTATCCAGAAGTTTCTTGAAATTTCGGGCGTTTAACCCGCAAAAGCCATGATAAACACTGATAATAAACCGGCAGCGATTAATGCGCCGAAAACCAAAGGCCAAGGGGACGGACGTGCTGCCGTCAAGCTGTCGTGATTTGAGTCATTGTGTACCATACTTCGAAAGCCCCCGTACTAATGACAGTGCGGTGAGCCTGTCTGAAAAATCGGGGCAGGAAAAGCAGGTAAATGGAATATTAACAGGCTTTTCCAGAGGAAGTTTTGTTACAAAATAAAAACCTATAGTTGTTCACAGGTCCAGTGCACCCAAACCTGCTTCAAGGTAGTCCGCCAACAAGGCCATTCCGAGAAGATAGGTTGATGTCGCGCCAACGGCTCGTTCTTTTGCTTGATCAACCGTTTGGCTGAAGTCTGACGCTTCGGTATCACCACGCCCGGTCCAGGCGATTGCTACCAACTCCGCAGCTTCATCGACATTGAGATCGTTAATCAGCTCCCGGAGTTCTTCCTTGGAGAGGTTTTCGCTTTCCTCTTCCGCCAAGCCATCGTGATGATGCGTGTCGCTCAGAGTATCAGCGTCAAACTCTATCTCGTGGTCACTGCCGTCCTGAAAGGTGTCATCAAGTGTTTCAGTTGCTGCACGAGCTTTTTGTATCAAAAGACGGACTGTTTCGGCAGATAGAGTGAGATCGACGGCCATGAATGCCTCCATGATTACGCTGGCATGATTGTCCCAAAAGCAGGGCATGCACTCAAAACTGGTTGGTTCGCCGGACGCTATCACGGTCAATGTGCTGAAATCATGAGGTGAATTACGGATAGAGACGGTTTTATGAGGCGCCTTTTGGGTCCTCGCTGGCAATTTCAGGTGCCAAAGAGGGCTGGACCGCATTTGCAGGTGCCAGAACCGCCGCAATCATGATGGTCGCTGCCAATCCAAGGCCGAGGCAAATGGATATGATGAGTGCGCGAGCGCTTTCTGTTTTCTGTGGCTTGGTCCTGGCAAGACCTTCGGATGAAGGGACCTTGGTCATGCTGCACCTCTCAGTGGCTGAGCAAAGGGCTTGGCGAGCGTACGCAAGTCCTCAGTCAATTGTTGAGCAAGGCCGAGTGTATAAATCAGCATCATCAGGAAGCCGCTGCATAAGCCCGCGAGCAGAATGCGTTGAGACACCGGCAGGTCAAAAGCTGCTGTCAGCGTTGCAATTAACAGGGCGGCGCTCACGAGACGCAGCAAAGTTCCGGTCCGAAATCCAGTGCGGGGTCGCTTTGAGGTGTTTTTCATTTCTATGCTCCGTCACTTGTCTGAATGTGAAAGTGACGAGAAATTCGGTCGATCTACTGACGGGAAATAGGCTGTTTACGTGTCATTTGGTGGCAAGAATGGGGCATCCATTTCGCCCAATCTATGTAAAACTCAAGAGTAATCTGGCTTTTTTAACAAAGTGAATTCTGACCTTTGTAATATATCAAGTTACCGTCAAAAGTTTGAGGGCTTCATAATATGTTTCCTTTTTGGAGACAGTCTACTTGGGTGCATATTTCTCCATCATCTTGACCGAGCCACAGATGAAATCCAACGCCGCTAAACTTCGGACCCGGCCAAAACTAAAAATGAAAAAGCCTGCACAATCAGTAGGCGCAGACAAAGCTATTGAAGAGAATGCGGTTGAAAGTAAGTGGCCGGCACTTTCTCTTTCGGGGCTGCAGTTCTTTGTTTTCGACAATGCAAAAAAGCATCTTCTCTGGTTTGAGAGCGGAAGCCAAAGCTTCAATAGCAAGGTCACCGGATTGCAGCAGGCACCGTTGGTCGACGCCTTGCGTCTCCTTATTGCAGAAGATCGCAAAGCGATTTTGCGGGTGGTCCAATCTGCGTTTCACGATGGCAAGGCTGGTCCTGTAGAAGTCGGTGGAGGCCCTGATCACCGCCTACCTGGTGTGTCGTTGATCGCCTACCGATACATCACTGAAGACGGGCATCAATTCGCTGTCGGCTTCCCGTCTCTTGAAGATGGCGATGAAGACGGAGGGAAGATCGTCCTGGGGCTGGCGCCGATCCTCCAGCACTTTGTTCGAAATTCCAGTCGCATGGTGCTTTTGGTCGACAATTTTGGATATGTACGGTTCGCTAGCGACGGCTTTTTGTCTGGCTTTCAGATTTCTGATCCCAAAATGATTATTGGGCGGAATATAGCTCACATCCTGCCTCGGGTTGGCCGGACCATAGTGTCTTTGAGCCTTGCCGCCTTGACACGGCGTGCCAATGCATCGGGAAAGGGCAAGTTCCTCCTGGCGAATGGCGATAGTCTGGAGCTTGCATTTGACGCGATGTATTTCCGCCTAGGTGGCAGTGTTGGCGGCGTTTTGTTTTCTGCAGGCCGTGTTGCCGGAGAGGTCGACTACACGGGTGTCTTCAACCATTGCAGTGCCCCGATGATGGTTGTTGACGGTAAAACCCGAATGATCCTGTCCGCCAATCGTGCAGCAATGAAGGCGTATCACTTGACTGCGGAGACCATTGACTCTCAAACGATTACGGAACGATTGCTTCATGCTCGCAGTTTCGCAGCGCTTCTGGATGCTGCTCGCAAGAAGAATGAAGTTCCGCAGTCAGTGGTCGTGAACGGCTATGATGGAAAATCAAAGAAAAAGCGATTGAAAGCTGTTTTGCTCGACGACAGTGACCAACCGAAGCTGTTGATCGAAGCTCGATCTTGAGCTGACCCCATTCAAATTTTAAACGCAAACACCCTGCCGGGGGTGCCTTCCCGACAGGGTGCGATTACTGCGCGGCTGCTGACTTAGTTCGCGCTGAAAAACCCCTTAACTGATTGAAGAGTATGGATACCCATTGGGTTTTGGATGTGTGAATATGCCGGTTAGTTGATCCGAAGCACGCATTTTCTGGCATATTCTCATGAGACCTTCAAAACGCAACAAACGGTGTGGCGATCTGTTCAAGGAACGCCTGGCCGCAATCATCGATATGAACCATTCGTTGGTGCGGCTGTCTGGTCTGATGCCTTGGGATGAATTTGATGCGGAGTTCGGCAGGCATTATCGCCCCTTGGGACGACCGGCCAAACCAACGCGTCTGATGGCCGGGCTGCACTTTCTCAAGCACATGTACGATCTTTCCGATGAAGAGACGGTTGAGCGTTGGGTTGAAAACCCCTACTGGCAGTCTTTCTGCGGTTTTGAGTTTTTCCAGCACCAATTCCCCATTGATCCCTCAACCATGACCCGCTGGCGCAAACGGATTGGTCCTGAGGGAATGGAAAAGCTTCTTTCTGCTACGGTAGGTGTTGCGATTGAGAGCGGGACGATCAAGAAGAGCAGCCTTGAGCGGGTCTTGGTTGATACGACCGTTCAACCCAAAGCCATTGCCCATCCCACCGATAGCCGTCTTTATCACAAGGCCTTGCAGCTTCTGGTGCGCCAGGCCAAGAGGGCCGGCATCATCTTGCGTCGCAGCCATACCAGAGTTGCCAAAAAGGCGGCCTTGATGGCGGGCCGTTATGCCCATGCCAAACAGTTCAAGCGGATGCGCCGGGAACTCAAAAAGCTGAAGACCTATCTGGGCCGGGTCTATCGCGACATCTCCCGCAAGATCGCAGGCAACGAAGGTCTTGAGCACCGGTTCTCCCGTCTGCTGGGACTGGTGGAGCGGCTTCTGGCCCAGACCCCCAAGGACAAAAACAAGATTTATTCCATGCATGCGCCGGAAGTGGCCTGTATTGCCAAGGGCAAGGCGCGAACACCTTACGAGTTCGGGGCCAAGGTTGGCATTGCCACGACCAATCGGGAAGGATTGGTTCTTGCGGCGAGGGCTTTTGAGGGCAATCCCTATGATGGGCACACCTTGAATGACACCATCAGTCAGGCTGAGAAAGTCTGCGGCACCAAAGCTGAGCGTGTCTATGTGGACCGTGGCTATCGGGGGCATGATTATGAGGGCGACGCCAAGGTCATGATCTCCGGCCAGAAGCGCGGGCTGACGGCACAGATGAAGCGTGAGCTGAAACGACGATCAGCGATCGAGGCCACCATCGGCCACATGAAAACAGATGGACGACTTGACCGGAACTTCCTCAATGGCAAAAATGGCGATGCCATCAACGCCCTGCTGGCCGCAGCCGGTCATAACCTGCGTCTGATCCTCAATGCACTGATCATTTTGCTGCTCTGGATCACAAACCCCATCCCCAAACCGGTCAAATCGAATATTTGCGTATTGCTTCGGCCACGCGCAACATCAATGGCTTAGACGTTGTTCAGGGCGGACGACTTAAAGATTGCGCAGGAATTCCTGAATTGCAGTGTTTTTGGTCTTGATGTCCTCCACGTCGTGAACAAGACCTTCAACCTGTTTTGCAGTTTCAGTCGTGTTGTCACTGGCCTGCGAAACGCCGACAATGGCGCGGGCGACTTCTTCGGCCGCGGCTTGCTGTTCCGTCATGGTGGCTGCAACTGCCGAGGACTGTTCATCCAACGAAGTAATTACGCCCATGATGGATTGGATTGCGTTTTGAGCTTCACTCGTTTCTTCTTGCATCGCCTCGATTTGCTCGCGAATTTGATCGGTGCCGCGTGCGGTTTGCTCTGACAGCCCTTTCACCTCCGCCGCCACAACCGCGAAGCCTTTTCCTGCGTCACCGGCTCTGGCCGCCTCGATCGTTGCGTTCAGCGCTAGTAGTTTTGTTTGGTCGGCAATAGCTTGAATGGTTCCCATGACCGAACCAATCTGCTCAGATGCTGCTTTCAGGGTGCCAATTTGATCAGAGGCAGCCTGAGCGCGTGTTAGTGCATCGCGAGACATGTCCGCTGCTTGTTGCATGCGCTTAGAGATCTCAGAAATTGAAGCTGTCATCTCTTCAGCCGCAGAGGTTACAGATGTCGCCTGAGACCGAGCGCTTTCAGCGGAAGTCAGCATAATCTCGGAATTTCTTGAGAGATTATCGCCGATTTGGTTCATGTCGTAAATGACTTCGGTGACCTTCTCGGTCACGTTCACTTGGTCGGTGACAATTGCCCATGAGAGCATTGGCCCCAGATAGCTTCCGTCATGGTCCATAATGGCGTTTACCGTAAGGCGCAAAGTCTCCGGGCCAACAGAAATATTGGCCTTCCAAGGCAGGCGGGATGGGTCTGCAAGAATCTGGCGTTGGTGAGCCGGGTTCTTGTGGAACACGTCGATGCATTGACCTAGTAGTTTTTCAGGATCGACAGGGAGGTGCGGGCCGAGAGGCTTGAGGGTGTCGATGCTGGTCTGGTTGACGTAGTTGATCTCGAATGTTTCCGGATCGCAAGTCATCACGTTGATCGGCAGCTTGTCGATCATTTGCAAAAGGCGCTTCGTATCGCGGTCGGCCTTCACCTTTTCAGTGGCAACCGCCCATTGAAGACCAACTTTTGTATATCGTCCTTTTTGATCATGGATCGGGAAGACGTGAAGGTCCAAATACTCGCCGCCCAGTTCGATCATGGTTCTGTAGGGCAGATTGCTCTCGTTTCTCAGCAGTTCTCGCTGTTTGCTGGGAACCTTGTGAAACACATCGATGGATGTCCCGATGATATCGGCAATCTTGACGGGCAGTAGGTGTTCAAGTTTGCCGAGCATGGTCCGCGATTCACGATTGACATAGTCAATCCTGAATTCCTCCAAGTCGCAGGTCATGATTGCTGTTGGAAGCACTTCCAGCAGCCTCTCGGACTGGCTATCCACCCCCTTCAAGAGGTTACCACTCGAAAACATCCGGCTCATGTAAAAACCTTCCCGTCACTCATAAGGTCGTACATTAAAGGGTCCCAAGGTAACCAGCACGTGATGCATGCATTAAGCGTGTTCAGGTCATGTATGGGCAATTTCGTACGTAGAGTTACTTCTTCGAATTAAAAAAAAGTGAAGTAAGAGCTCTGTTTCTTTCTGGAATCTGCAGCATAATTACGCTGTATTAGTTATTTTCCTATGGGCTAAAAATAATTTAGATGGTTTTTGCAGCTTGGTATGAGCAGGTGTCCAATAACTGTTCGATCGTTCTATGCCGCTGAAAAAAATGGAAAACTTTGCGTAAATGACCTATGACAGGTTGGCGGACTAAATATTTGAAGACCCTGCACTTTAGAGGAAGGATTTTCTGTACTTTGGTCACGCTCGCGTGGTTTTTGGGGGCATTAGCACAGAGCGCTGGCCAAATTTGGCTTTCACGCTTTCATCCTCTTGTCATTATTTGCGGTTGGTTCTACGGTCCGCGCGCTGTTTTATCCCGTTTCCCATGGAGGACACTATGGGCTTTCTCGCCGACGCATTGGACCGTGTAAAACCATCTGCGACGATTGCTGTTACTAATAAGGCCCGCGAGCTGAAGGCGGCCGGCCGTGACGTGATTGGCCTCGGAGCTGGTGAGCCGGACTTTGATACCCCTGAAAACATCAAGCAGGCGGCGATTGCGGCTATCAATGGTGGCAAGACAAAATACACCGCCGTTGACGGAATTCCTGAGCTGAAGCAGGCGATTGTCGAAAAGTTCAAGCGGGAAAACGGGCTTAGCTACGAAACGAACCAGATCACGGTTGGGACCGGTGGCAAGCAAATTCTCTATAATGCTCTTGTTGCAACACTGAACCCGGGCGATGAAGTCATCATCCCGACCCCCTACTGGGTGAGCTATCCGGATATGGTTCTGCTTGCCGGCGGAGAGCCGGTTGTTGTGGAAGCGGACAAATCGACCTTCAAGATCACGCCAGAAAGCTTGGATGCTGCGATCACATCCCGGACCAAGTGGATCATCTTTAACTCTCCGTCCAACCCGTCCGGTGCGGCTTACACGGAAAGTGAGTTGAAGGCTCTGACCGATGTCTTGAAGAAACACGAACATGTCTGGGTAATGACCGACGACATGTATGAGCATCTTGTCTATGACGATTTCAATTTCACGACGCCTGCTCAGGTGGAGCCTGCTCTTTATGACCGGACATTGACCGTTAACGGCGTCTCAAAAGCATACGCCATGACAGGCTGGCGGATTGGTTATGCCGGCGGTCCCGCTCACTTGATCAAGGCCATGGCTAAGGTCCAGTCACAGTCTACATCCAACCCTTGTTCCATTGCCCAGTGGGCAGCTGTTGAAGCACTGAGCGGAACTCAGGATTTCATTCCTGCCAACAATGAAGTGTTCAAGGCGCGTCGCGATCTAGTTGTGTCGATGTTGAACCAGGCGAATGGAATTTCCTGCCCGGTTCCTGAAGGGGCGTTTTACGTCTTCCCATCTTGCGCCGGCACCATCGGCAAGACAGCGCCATCTGGCAACGTGATCAAGAATGATGCGGATTTCGTCACCGAACTTCTGGAAACGGAAGGTGTTGCGGTCGTGCAAGGGTCGGCCTTTGGCCTTGGACCGAACTTCCGCATTTCCTACGCCACTTCAACAGAGGCGCTGGAAGAAGCTTGTACTCGTATCCAGCGGTTCTGCGGCAATCTGAAATAACGTGTTCGCAAGCGGGATTTGAAGAGGGCGGCCTATTGGTCGCCCTTTTTCTTATGCTGAATACCGTTGCTTACCATTCATCCATGTTTCCAGAACACGAATATCCTTGATGGTGTCCGGGTCGACTTTTCGGGGGTCTTTGTTGAGGATCACAAAGTCAGCGAGTTTTCCGGTTTCCAAACTCCCGACTTCATGCTCTGAGTTCAGCTGCCAGGCCGCTTCAATCGTCAGGGCGCGGATGGCGCTTTCGACGGATATGCGTTCCTGCGGTGCGAGAACAAAGTCAGGGTCTTTCCATGTCTTCCGGGTGACAGCCATTTCGATCATGTGCAATGGATCAGGGTCGGTGACGGTAAAGTCCGAGTGCAGTGTGTAACCAATTCCCTGATCTTCGCCCGGTCCAGCAGCTCCACCTTTTCCTCCCCAAACACTTCATCGCGCATCGCAACGCCCCAGAAGTGGACATGGCCGATCAGAAAGCTGGCCGAGATGCCAAGGTCTTTCATGCGGACGATCTGTTCGTCATGAAGAATCGAGCAATGCTCAATGCGCGGGCGAACTTTGGCAACGTCGGTGCCCGCGTCCTTAACAGCCTGTACAGCATCGAGAACGTTATCAATTCCGGCATCTCCGTTGCCGTGGATCGCGAGCTGCCAGCCTTGACCCGCACGTTTTACTGCGAGACGCTTTAGTTCTTCAGGAGACGTGTAGGCCAAACCATAATTGTCTGTTCCCAGATACGGTTCTCTTTGCAGGCCTGTGAAGCCCTGGTTCGATCCGTCCGCGACAAGTTTGTAGCCCGCGATGCGGACGATATCATCGCCTTGGCCGGGATGAATTGGCGAGGCATCCCACGCTTCATCATAGGGATAAAATGGATAGGCCCGAATGCGAGATGCGAGGTCTCCCGTTCGACCTGCTGCAAACAGAAGTTCAGCATCATTGTATCCACTGGAGAGTGCGCCCAAAGCCAGCTCTGAAATCGTTGTCAGTCCGAGTTTGCTCCAGGTTTGAGTGAGCTCGACCAATGCCGCCACCGGATTTACGTTTTGCATGGCCGGATTGGCTTGAAAGACCGGTTGGAATGCAACCTGGTTTTTCATAACGCCATTGAGCTTTCCATCCTCCCCGCGAACAAATTCGGCCCCTGGTGGGTTGATGACATCCTCGGTGATCCCGGCAACTTCAAACGCCTTTGAATTGGCATAGGCCAGATGACCTGAGGCATTCATCACAAATACAGGATTGTCTTTGGAGACAGCGTCGAGTTCGACAAAAGTGAGAGCATTCGGGCCGGTTTGAACTGATGGGTCAAAGTTCCGCGCTGCAATCCATTCGCCGGGCTTTACTTGAGTGGCCCGTTGTTTCAGGTGTGCCAAGACTTCTTCTGCAGTCCCAAAACGCGCCATGCCGACATAGTCCATCAAGCCAGCCACAATGCTTCCACTGACAACATGGATGTGTGCGTCGATAAAGCCGGGAAGGAGGACTTTTCCCTTCAAATCGATGATTTCCGCATCGCTTCCCGCTAATTGAAGAACCTCGATTTCCTCGCCAACTGCAAGAATTTTGTTTTCCCGTATGGCAACCGCCTCAGCTTCGGAGAAGGTCTCATCGACTGTCAGAATCGTACCGTTTCGATAGACCCGCGTTTTTGTAGCTTGCGCATTTGCTTTGGTGGCGCTGAAGGACAATGCCCCAATTGTTCCAACAACTGCCAGCGAGCCTTTTACAAAACCCCGGCGGTCGACCACCGCTTCGCAGCTAAAACCGGCCGGGGCCTGCTGTTCCGCCGATATTTTGGTGAGTTTTTTCGACAGTGCGGGGCTGTAAAGAAGCTGGCCGAGCGCGCCGCTGCAACACAGGCAAGTAAACGGGTCTGAATTCATGGCAAAAGTCTTTCAAGCAAATGGACAATAAGGATTGTACCAAAAGCAATCTGCCATCAGACACCAAGGGTATCAACTTGCGAAAAACACGTGTGGGCATAGGGTCTTTTCTGACCCTAAATCGATCAAAAGAGCGGCTGTTAAACCGCTCTTTTTAAATGTTACTTCGCGGCTTTGTCTGTCAGTTTGGCCAAAGCTCCGGTAATTTTCATGATGCTTGGATGGTCTTCAGGCAGACCATGTGCCTGCGCCAGCGTTTTGGGGGCGTGATAGGTGATCACAGTGCCGGTGTCAGTTTCAAAGGCGGACACGCGCATTGGAAGGTCGAGGCCAGCAGTGGGCGCATCTTTTATGATTGGCGTGCCCAAAACCGGGTTTCCGAAGATCAAGACCTGATTGGCGGGAATCTCCATTCCGGCCTTTTTTGCGCCTGCGGCATGGTCAATTCTGGCAAAAACCGTAGCGCCTGCTGCTTCAACGGCGTTCTGAAGATTGTCGATGGTTTGGGAAACTGAATGTGGACTGGTGAGCTGAGTGAAACTGTCATCCATGGCGAAACTCTGGCTTAAGGGGAGGGAGGCCAAAAAGGCCGTGATTACAAAGGCAAAAGCAGATCTGAGCATAAGTCTTCCTTAGCGTGAGAATATGCGAAATCTGATCACCAGCCTCTTGAGGCGCAAATAAACTTTTTGTTCTTTGTGTGTGTTTGAGAGGAAGTCGCTCCGGTTCATCCAAACAGACTTATGGTCTGAGCTTGTGCAAACCCATGCAGTTTTAGCCTGCGTTGCCGTAAAGGCTCGCTTGCTGTAATGGGTTTCGCCTTGCCGCTCATCACTTTGGCTTTACTTGCTTTTGAAGTCCCAATTGCCGTTTCCTCAACGCACGTTTCAGGAGCAGGAATATGACCATCTTTCAAAAACGACCCTGGGAATTGCCAGAGCGTGATGTGACACCAGAGGCGGTGTTCTTGAACCGCCGCAGTTTTATGACAGGGCTTCTGGCAACCGGCACGGCGCTGGGCGCTGGTATTGCGGCTCGTTCAGCCTTTGCCGAAGAGGACCCGAGTGCGCAGCTTTATCCGGTCAAACGCAATGATGGGTTTCAGGTGGATGACCGGCCTATGACCGAAGAGGGTATCGCGTCTACTTACAACAATTTCTATGAGTTTGGGTCGCACAAGCAAATTGCAGATGCTGCACAAGCGCTGTCGATCCGCCCGTGGACGGTCACCATTGATGGTGAAGTAGAAGAAGCCCAGACCATCGATATCGACGGGCTTTTGGCGAAAATGCCGTTGGAAGAACGGATTTACCGGCATCGGTGTGTCGAGGCCTGGTCTATGGTTGTGCCGTGGTCTGGCTTTCCTCTGGCTGAACTTGTCAAACTGTCAAAGCCGACATCCAAAGCGAAATATCTGCGGTTTGAGACCTTCCACAATCCGAAAGTTGCCAGCGGCCAGAAGCAGTCTTGGTATCCTTGGCCCTACGTTGAAGGCTTGACGATCGAAGAAGCCACCAACGATCTCGCCTTTATGGCAACGGGTGTCTACGGCAAGCCGCTTGCCAAGCAGTTTGGCGCACCTCTTCGTCTGGCTGTGCCGTGGAAATACGGGTTCAAGTCCATTAAGTCGATTGTCCGGATTTCATTCACCAGTGAGCGCCCGGTGAGTTTCTGGGAAGAAATTCAGGGCAAGGAGTATGGGTTCTGGGCGAATGTGAATCCGTCGGTGCCGCATCGTCGCTGGAGCCAGGCAAGTGAGCGCCTTCTAGGGACAGATCTTCGCCGTAACACTTTGCTTTTCAATGGATACGAGGAGCAGGTGGCCCATCTCTATAAAGGAATGGAAGGCGAACTGCTCTACATGTAATCGCTCGTTCTTTCAGGAGCATTTGGAGCGCATCTTTTGAACGTTCCGAAAATTTCAGACAAAAAAAGAGCCGGGTCCATTGGACCCAGCAGTCTAAATTCGAAATCACCAAAATGAGGTGAAATCACCTTCCAGAGGGGAACAGCTGGCAGTTGCCGGCCGCTGGGAGGAAGGTGCGGCGTCAACTGAACCAACAGTGATGCTTATATGCGATGCACAAGCTGATGAAACAAGAGGCAATGCTGCATTGCAGCTATGCAGTATTAACGTGTCTTAACTACTGGTATTCGCGAAATGCGTATCCATAGGCGCATTTCACGGCAACTTGTTGAAATTTAAAGCACAGTGCAGCCGAATAAGGCAAGTGAAATGATCGATATTGGTGTGTTGAACTAGAATGCAGGTCAAGATTGCTGCGATGCGGAATTTTGAGCAGGCACTAGGGCGACAGCGCACAGGAAGTGAGCAAAACACTTGGCCTCCTTTCGGAGGCCGGTTCGTGCTCAAGTGATTGAAGAATGTCTCGAACCAACACTCAGGCGTTTGGGTGATAGTATTTTTCGTCGATGATCAAGCCATTCGCCCAAGTCGTGACTACGGCTTGATCTTGTTTTACATGCTGACCGTCTTTGGTTTTGAACTCCATTGTGGCCTCATAGAAAGTCTTGTCCTTTCCGTCAGAGCCAGCTGAATGGGCGGTGTACTGGATGAATTCTGACACTTCAGAGAGAAGGTCTTCCTCAACTGCGATGCGATGCGCTTTGCCGACCTTCGGTTCTTGCCCGACTTCGCAAATCGAAACGTTCTGGTCAAAAAACTTTTCCATGCCTTCGAGGAATTTGCCGTCTTTAAGCATGACGAGAAGTTCGTTGAGATTGTTCAGATTGGTGTCGGTGATGTGGGTCCCCTGCCGTTTCGTTAGGCTAGGACCGGTATCCTAATAATTTGCGTTGTTCCAATAAGTTATGCCTATGATTGGCGGTCCGAACCCCAGGGTCTTGAACCTAGTCAATCTGCCGGGTGCGCTTTGTTGAGATTGTCGATTTGAACACACCTTCGCTCAGCCCTTGGGAAAACCCCAAGGCCAAATATTTTTCATAGAGATAGGTGGGGTAAAGGCACTGTTGCCAGCGAAAAATGTAGCTAGCGACTGGTCTGTTCCCTAAAATTCCCATTTCTCTGCGTTTGAGAGAAGAAACTCTCTGAAGGCTGTAATGCGGGCGGTGTTTTTGAGTTCCGATGGATAAACAAAATAGGTGTCGAACGAGGGTACTTTTTCCTCAATGTCCGACAAAACGCGTTTTAGTTCAGGGGCCCGCTCGACAATGTAATCGGGCAGCATGGCAATGCCGATCCCGCTTTGGACGGCGCGCCGAATAGCCAAGAGGTTGTTGATCCGGAGAATTGGAGAGCGCGGATCACCCGGAGCCCGCCCTGCAGTTTGAAGCCAGTTCATTCCACGCAAGAACGACGGAGCCTGCTCGCCAAAGGTGATGAGCCGGTGATTATCGAGATCCTCGGTGCTTTCCGGAGCACCAAAACGGCTCAGATAGTCCGGTGAAGCAAAGACATGGAAATGTACCGTGAACAGCTTGCGCTGGATCAGGTCTGGTTGGGTTGGCTGCCTCAGACGAATGGCAACGTCAGCTTCGCGCATGCCAAGGTCGAGCTCGTCGTCATCAAAGAGAAGCTGAAGTTCAACCTCCGGGTAAAGATCAACGAACTCGCTGATCCGGGAGGTCAGCCATGTTGACCCGAGGCCTACAGTGGTTGTGACCCGCAGGACCCCGGAGGGCTTTTCCTTGCTGTCGGTCAGGCGGCCTTGAACCGCTTCCAGCTTCATCAGAACATCGCGCGCGGTGCGATAGAGCAGTTCTCCCTGCTCTGTTAGCAAAAGCCCGCGTGCGTGACGGTGAAAGAGGGGGACGCCGAGATCGTGCTCCAGACCACTTACCTGACGACTTACAGCCGATTGGCTCATGTGCAGCGTATCACCCGCGTGGGTGAAACTGCCTGCCTGGGCAGCCGCATGAAAGATGCGCAGTTTGTCCCAGTCCATGTCGTCCCCCGATGTCTCGTTAGAGCTCTGGTCAGCCGATTATTCGGCAGCTTCTGATGTGCTTTGCGAGTCCAGCTCGGCCAGATATTTTTCCGCTTCCAGTGCAGCCATACAGCCCATTCCGGCAGCCGTTACTGCCTGACGATAAATGTCATCGGTCACGTCGCCAGCTGCAAATACCCCCGGAATGGATGTTTTGGTCGAGTCTGCTTCTGTGACCAGATAGCCGCCTGCTTTCAATTCCAGCTGGTCCTTGAACAGGTCCACAGATGGTGCGTGACCAATGGCAATGAAGACCCCATCGGTGGAAAGCTCTTTAGTCTCACCGGTTTTGGCGTGCTTCAGCCGAACACCTGTTACAGCCTTTGGAATTCCGCCACCAAGGATCTCGTCGACAACATGGTCCCAGACGATTTCTATTTTCGGATTTTTCTTCAGGCGTTCTTCCAGTATGCGTTCGCAGCGAAGCTCGTCCCGGCGGTGTACCAGAGTGACCTTGGATGCCAGATTGGCGAGATAGAGCGCTTCTTCTACGGCTGTGTTGCCGCCACCAACCACGACAACTTCCTTGTTGCGGTAGAAAAAGCCGTCACAGGTTGCGCAGGCTGAAACGCCAGCGCCCATGAATTCAGTTTCAGAGTCCAGCCCAAGCCAGCGTGCTTGCGCGCCTGTCGCAATGACCACGCTGTCTGCGGTGAAGACCGTGCCGCTGTCCGCTTCGAACCGGAACGGGCGAACGGATAGGTCAGCTTTCGTGATCGTGTCGTAGACGAGCTTTGTGCCGACATTCTCGGCTTGTTTTTGCATCTGCTCCATGAGCCAGGGGCCCATGATCGGGTCCGCAAAGCCCGGGTAGTTTTCAACATCTGTGGTGATGGTCAACTGACCGCCTGGTTGAATGCCCTGAACCAGTGTTGGCTCCAGCATGGCGCGCGCAGCGTATATGGCTGCTGTGTAGCCTGCGGGGCCGGAACCAATAATCAGAAGCTTTGTGTGTTCAGTCGTCATCTGTATCGCCTTGGCATTCTTCTAGCGCGTCTGTGTTGCCGCATCTTAACGGCTTCACCGTTCCTGTCATGTGACATTCGCGCTCATATGTGCGGTGTATCGTCTTTCGATTTCAGCAGCGATGAGCGGTGTTGCATCAATCGGGTCGTAGGTAGTGGTTATAAGCGGCCTGGGAAAGGGGTGCAGGATACCGAGTTCTCTAAGTGTCGCCAAAAAGCGATCAATTTTTTTGTGACCGCCATTGGGGTGGAAAACATGAATAGGGCGACCGCTAACGGCAGCCTCACCAATCATGTTTGTTGAATCGGCTGTAACGATAATCGCATCCGCCTTGGCCAGAAACTGCCCCAGGGGGTTCTCCCCCGTACCATCCCAAAGAAAATGTGTGCCATTGACGACAAGTTTTTCCAAAAAAGTCAGCAAAGGGCGGGGGGTGCGTCTGGAGGTGGTGATCATCAAAGATGCACCTCCGTTATCGCTCACCTCCTCCAGCCCGCGTATCAGGCGCTTAAAGTCCGCTGTTGTGTACTGGTGGTGTCGACTGTTGCCGCCAACAAGAACAGCGATCCGCTGCGCTGGCAGGTTGTCTATTCGTGGATCCGCAGTCGCCCGAATGTCTTTAAGGTATCGAGCACTGAACCGATGCGGCGATGTCGGCGTGACCAGAACATTTTCCCCACGCAACGCATCGTGCTCAGGCACCCATATGAAATCAGCGGCTGCTGTACCGGTTCTGGGATCCTTTAGGCAAACGGTGAATACAGCTCCGTTTGAAGCCGATTTCAAATGCCGCAGATAGGCAACAGCTCGGCGCCCCGAGGCGATGGCAATATCGGGAAGCGGAGGCTTGAGCGGACTATTTGGATTTCGAGATGATTCGCGCGGATCAATGGGGCCGTGGGGCAAAAACCATGAGAACGGAATGCGGGGGGACACCGTTTTGATTTCGTAATCCCCTCCAAGAGCACAGGCCACTCCTTCGCATTGCGCCAGATCACCTGCTTTTCCGTCCGTAATCAGCCAGATTCTTGGTAGTTTCATGAGATGGACCTGACCTGCGGCAAAAGGAATGACCTATCGTAATGTTTCGAAAATGAGGTGGAAATTGTTATAGTCTTGCACGAACGCGCAAAAAATCATACTTCGTTCGCAAAACATAGCCCTTGGACACGCACACTGAATGACACCCACCGCAGGTGCCAAGGCAAGACCAAAAACAATTCACTGTGGACGTGGCCCGAAGGAGACAAATGTGAAAGCGCGGCTAGACGCCATTGATTGGCACATTCTGAAAGAATTGCAACAAGACGGTCGAATGACCAATGTTGAGTTGGCTCGCCGCGTCGGAATATCCGCTCCGCCTTGCCTACGCCGTGTGCGCGCATTGGAGGAAGCGGGCCTCGTCTGCGGGTACCGCACCCTGCTGGATGAAAAGCAGCTTGGCTATGATGTGACTGCCTTTGCCATGGTGGGGCTTCACAGCCAGACAGAAGCGGATCTGGTTGCCTTTGAAAGCCAAGTGGAAAACTGGAAGCTTGTGCGAGAGAGCTACATGTTGTCCGGCGAAGTGGACTTCTTGCTGAAATGCATCGCGCCTGACCTGCAATCCCTTCAGAACTTCATCATCAGTGAACTGACGGCTGCGCCGAATGTTGACAGCGTGCGCACCGCTCTGACGATCAGAAAGACCAAAGATCTTCCGATCGTTCCAATCGACGAATAGTCACTGCTGGATGCAGTGTCCGGGCTTAAGCGGATGATTGAGAAACGCGACGAAGGCGTTTCTTCAGACGGCCGATGAGGCTGATATCATTGAGTGCTTTGGCAACAAGCGTAAAACTGATAGCCAGAAGTAGGCAGTGAGCAACAGCGACCAGCACTAGTGGCATCTCATACACGTAGGTGTTCAGGTAGGGATCAATTTCCTCGGTCCCTGTGTAGAGGCGATTACGGACGACATCTTTGTAGCTGGAGACAGTTCGTGCGCTGCCAGACTTGAGGAAGCCCAATCCATACACCAGCGACATCACTACCCCGACGCCTGCTCAAATCCAGAGTAAACTACTCCTTTTTGAACAAGCGTCAAAGGCGAAGATTTCTAAATTGCACGTTTGGCTTCAGACATATTCAACAGCAGTAATCTCGTAAGCGCGGGCTCCACCAGGAGCTGCCACTTCTACGCTGTCACCTTCAGTCTTGCCGATCAGGGCACGCGCAATGGGGGAGGAGATTGAAATCTTGTGCTGTTTCACATCGGCTTCGACATCACCGACGATCATATATTTCTTTTCTTCTTCCGTATCTTCATCAACGAGAGACACAGTTGCGCCGAATTTGATCACATCGCCAGACATCTTTGAAACATCAATGACTTCGGCACGGGACAGTTTGTCTTCCAATTCCGCGACCCGGCCTTCGTTGTGGCTCTGCGCTTCCTTGGCCGCATGGTATTCGGCATTTTCCGACAAATCGCCATGTGCACGGGCTTCTGCAATCGCCTCCACAATCCGTGGGCGCTCGACAGAAGTACGCTGCTTCAATTCCTCCTGAAGCATCGCGTAGCCGTCTGTGGTCATCGGCACTTTTTCCATGGGTCTCAGACCTTCAGGTTATTGGGCCCCCCTTTCACGAGGGCCACGGAATAAAAAATAGTCCAGCCGGAAAAGGTGTCCCCTTTTCCGGCCGGATAGGTGTCAGTTTAACCCTAGGCGAAGTAGGATTGCAAAGGTTTCACTTCAAGGGTTCCGGCCTTGTGGGCAACAATTCCTTTTGCTGCGGCAATCGAACCGGCCAATGTTGTGTAATATGGCACCTTGTTGACCAACGCTGCACGGCGCATAGAGCGGCTGTCTGCGATAGCTTGTGCGCCTTCCGTCGTGTTGAAAACCAGCTGGACTTCACCGTTTTTCACCGCGTCAACGATGTGCGGACGACCTTCCATCACCTTGTTGATCTGTTCGCAGGCAACGCCGTGTTCTGTCAGGAATTTCTGTGTTCCGGATGTTGCGATGATGCGGAAACCAGCCTCTTCTAGACTTTTCATTGCGTCCAAAACAGCTTCCTTGTCCGCATCGCGCATGGAGATGAATACGGTTCCTTCCTCTGGAACACCCGTTCCGCTGGCGATTTGCGACTTGGCGAAGGCTGTGCCGAATTTATTGTCCAGCCCCATGACTTCACCGGTCGAGCGCATTTCTGGACCGAGGATCGTATCCACGCCCTGAAAACGCGCGAATGGGAAGACCGCTTCCTTGACTGCAATGTGGTCGAATTTCTTTTCTTCCAACCGTAAAGAGGCAAGGCTTTCGCCGGCCATGACGCGGCTGGCGATCTTGGCCACCGGATCGCCGATGGTTTTGGCTACAAACGGAACCGTTCTTGAGGCGCGCGGATTGACCTCAAGCACATAGATTTCGCCGTCCTTGATTGCGTATTGGACGTTCATCAATCCGCCAACTTCAAGAGCTAGTGCCATTTCGCGTGTCTGACGCTTTAGTTCTGCAATCATGTCCTCGGAAAGAGAGAAAGGCGGAAGGGAACAGGCGCTGTCCCCGGAGTGAATACCGGCTTCTTCGATGTGCTCCATGATGCCGCAGACGAACACATCCTTGCCATCACACAGGGCGTCAACGTCTACCTCAATCGCACCTTCCAGATAGCGGTCAAACAGCAGCGGGTTCGTGCCAAGCACTGTGTTGATTTGGCCCGTCTTGTCGTTCGGATATTTGGCTCGAACGTCTGCAGGAACCAGTTCCGGGAGGGTGCCCAAAAGATAGGAGTTCAACTGCTCTTCGTCCCGGATGATCTGCATGGCGCGGCCACCTAGAACATAGGACGGACGCACGACAAGTGGGAGGCCCAGCTGGCTTGCAATCAGCCGACCTTGTTCCACTGAATAGGCAATGCCGTTTTCCGGCTGCTTCAAATCAAGCTTGATCAGCAGCTTCTGGAACCGGTCACGGTCTTCAGCAAGGTCGATCATGTCGGGCGCTGTGCCTAGGATCGGAACATCGGCCTTTACGAGCGTCTGAGCCAGTTTCAGCGGTGTTTGACCACCAAACTGGACGATTACACCGTGAAGGGTGCCTTTAGACTGCTCAACCTTGATGATCTCCAGAACGTCTTCATCGGTGAGCGGCTCAAAATAAAGTCGGTCCGATGTGTCATAGTCGGTGGAGACGGTTTCGGGGTTGCAGTTTACCATGATGGTTTCATACCCAGCGTCTTCCAGAGCGAAGGCGGCATGACAGCAGCAATAGTCAAACTCAATGCCCTGGCCGATCCGGTTCGGGCCACCACCGAGAATAACAACCTTCTTGCGCTCAGACGGTGCTGCCTCGCAAGCAGGTGCACCCATGAACGGTTTTTCATAGGTTGAGTACATATAGGCGGTCGGCGAAGCGAATTCGGCGGCACATGTGTCGATGCGCTTGTAAACTGGATGGATATCGTGTTCTTCGCGCAGGGTCGCAATGTCTTCTGCGTTGACGCCAGTCAGCGCGGCTAAACGTGCGTCAGAAAAGCCCATACCCTTCAGCATGCGCAGGTTCTGGGCATCTTTGGGCATGCCGTTCGCACGGATTTTGGCTTCGGTTGCAACAATCGCTGACATTTGCTCAAGGAACCAAGGGTTGATCCCGGAGGCCTTGTAGATGTCTTCGTTGCTCATTCCCAAGCGCATGGCCTGTGCCACATGCAAAATACGCTCCGGTGTCGGAGTTGCGACGGCAGAGCGAATGGCATTTTCGTCATTGCCCTGTCCCATGCCAGGAATATCGGTTTCATCCAAACCGGACAGTCCGGTTTCCAGGCCGCGCAGTGCTTTCTGGAAACTTTCAGCAAAGGTCCGGCCAATGGCCATCACTTCCCCAACCGATTTCATGGCAGTGGTCAGGACCGGATCAGAGCCCGGGAACTTCTCGAAAGCAAACCGGGGGATCTTGGTGACAACATAGTCAATGGACGGCTCAAAGGACGCCGGTGTGGCGCCGCCGGTGATGTCGTTTTCCAGCTCATCCAGTGTATAGCCAACGGCAAGCTTTGCCGCGATCTTTGCGATCGGGAAACCTGTTGCCTTGGAGGCGAGGGCGGACGAGCGCGACACACGAGGGTTCATTTCGATGACCACAAGGCGTCCATTGTCTGGATTGACCGCGAACTGAACGTTGGAGCCACCGGTTTCAACGCCAATCTCACGCAGGACTGCGATCGATGCGTCCCGCATGATCTGGTATTCTTTGTCGGTAAGGGTCAGCGCCGGGGCGACTGTAATGGAGTCACCCGTGTGCACGCCCATCGGGTCGACGTTTTCAATCGAACAAATAATGATGCAGTTGTCCGCCTTGTCGCGGACGACTTCCATTTCATATTCTTTCCAACCGAGCAGGCTTTCGTCGATCAGAACCTGGCCGACTGGGGAAGCATCGATGCCGGATTTGGCAATGGCTTCGAATTCTTCCTTGTTATAGGCAACCCCGCCACCTGTGCCGCCAAGTGTAAAGGCAGGGCGAATAATGGCCGGCAGCCCAATATCGTCCAGCGCGCGCATGGCTTCCAGAAGGCCGGCGTTCCGATCATAACCTTTGATTTTGCCGTTCTCATCGCGGATTGCCGGAGAGGAAGCAATGGCTGCACGTGGGTTTTCCAGCCCGATGGTATCCATGGCTGCCCGGAACTTCTCGCGATCCTCGGCTTTTTCGATCACATCGGCTTTGGCGCCGATCATCTGTACGCCGAATTCTTCCAGAACACCCATTTGCTCCAGATCGAGCGCACAGTTCAGTGCGGTCTGGCCGCCCATGGTTGGAAGCAGGGCGTCCGGACGTTCCTTTTCGATGATCTTGGCGACAATCTCTGGTGTGATCGGTTCGATATATGTTGCGTCAGCCAGATCCGGATCCGTCATGATGGTGGCCGGATTCGAGTTCACCAGAATGATGCGATAGCCCTCTTCTCGGAGTGCCTTGCAAGCCTGTGTCCCGGAATAGTCGAACTCACAGGCCTGACCAATTACGATCGGACCTGCGCCGATAATCAAAATGGAAGAGATATCAGTGCGTTTTGGCATCAGGGCTCGCAGCGGCCGTTCCAGATTTCAGGCGCAGTTATGGCCTGCCGGTCCGGCTCGTTCCAGTATGAGTGACAATGTTGGCTGAGCGCGTCTTATAGGCAAAAGGGTCTGCTGTGGGAACCCCGTCAAAGCCGCAAACTGCGTTTTGTTTGTGATTTGTAGGGCAAAGTTGCATTGGCCGAAGATCACGGGGCGGGATTTGTGTCCGCTAGAAGGGGGGTTTGTCCATCAAAATCATCTATTCCGTTTGAAAGGGCATAGCAGGCCAGACGGATTGATTTTGGGATTTCAACTGGTCGTCCTTCGCGGTTTCCCTTCTCATAATATTGGATCATGCGTTTTTTCAGCCCAAGCTGATCTGCTGCATCCTTTTGTTTCAGTCCGAGGGAACGTCTCCACTCGCGGAATTGTTCCGGCGTCATAACCGGAGTTTTTTTCGTGGGTTTTGTCTCAGCCATGACTGACGACTGCCTTCATTCCAGATCCTTCGAACCGCGTGATATGGCGATCCTTATACACCTCACTAAAAATCCTGTTGATACGACCCTGTCAATCTTCATGTGCACTGAGTGCTTTTGGGTGTCGTAAAGTCCTGCAACCTTGCGGAAGCAGTCGGAGAGGATGTCCTTTTCTCTTCGGAAGGTTGTTAAAAAATATATCGAGTGTGGAAACTATTATTGCCAATGTAAAACTTCTTTTTGAATCTCTAGTATTGTTAGAATTATCAATATAAATTCTGCTAATTTGTAATTTGATTTGCAAAAAGTGTCGCTGAGGATTAATGAGTGTTAATTCAGTTCCTTTGCGTAACTTAATTAAAATCATAAATTGTATTTTTTGCTTAGGTATACCCGTATTATTTCCATTGTTAATCTTTGCTTGAGTGTACCCTGCGTAATATTTCTTCCTATGGTAAGTATATTTTTTTGCAACTACCAAAGAACATCTATGCTGTATTTCTCATGTATAAATTATCGATAATAAATATTGCTAGTTTAACTTGAGGTTATGTTTTGATGAATTTGCGTTTATCTATGATCTTGTTTTAGATTTTTTAATATTGAAACTTTAGAAATGCTCTAGATGATGCGGGATTTTTTCCGTATTTTTTGCAAATTAACGAAAAAATGAAAAGAAAATGGATTTATTAACCCTGCAATAGTAGCAAAGTGACATCTATGTGATGTAAAAAGTTTTCGGCTCAACCGGCCAAATCAGTTGGTTGGACCTAAAAGTGGCAGAGATTTCGGCATGTGGGGCCTGACGTTGAGGAGAGGTGGGTTTCTCCTCGGAAGACGGCGCCGGACCTCTGTGAAAACCAAAACGAAAATGATCGGGCAAGAAAAATGAATAGTGTAGCAACAAAAATGGTGGTGGTTCCGGATATTGCGGGACCTGTGACAAACGTTACGGACGATGAGCAGATCCTCGCGATCTCCGAAATGTCCGAACTGTTTGGAGTGACACTTCGTACTCTGCGTTTCTATGAGGAAAAAGGGTTGCTTAACCCGGTGCGTCGCGGCGCTCGCCGCTTTTATGCACCAAAGGACGTGGCTCGCATGCGGGTCATTCTTCAGGTTAAAAAGATCGGTTTGACACTTGCGGAGATCCGTCAGGTCATCAAGCTGGTTGAAAGCAACTCGCCGAAGGATGCCCAATACACCGAACTGCGTGACATTTGCACAAGCCAGCAAGAGCTGCTGATGGAACAGAAGGCCGCCCTCGACGAACAAGTCGAAGAAGTGAACGGTATTCTGAACGCATTCGAAGAGCTGTTGGCAAAGCACTAAGTCAGCTTTTTGACAGTTTGACAGAACCGGCGCGTGGGCTCTGCTCACGCGCCGTTTTTTGTTTGATGTCAGAAACAAAAAAGGCCGCGAAACCGCGACCTTTTCTTGGAAATCTGGGAGCTATAGAACTCAGGCAGCTTTTTGACCGCGCATCATGTCCGTGAACCTTTGAAACAGATAGTGGCTGTCGCGCGGTCCGGGCGAGGCTTCCGGGTGGTATTGAACCGAGAAGGCTGGTTTGGTCTTGTGGCGCAGGCCGCAGTTTGAACCATCGAACAAAGACACGTGGGTCTGCTCGACATCCTCTGGCAGGCTTTCAGCATCCACGGCAAAGCCATGGTTCATCGAAGTGATCTCAACCTTGCCGGTTGTGTGATCAAATACCGGGTGATTGGCACCATGGTGGCCTTGGTGCATTTTGACGGTCGTTCCACCGAGGGCGAGCGCCAGCATCTGGTGCCCAAGACAAATCCCGAAAGTCGGAACACCCTTTTCAACGATCGACTTGATTGTTGTCAGGGCATATTCGCCCGTGGCTGCCGGGTCGCCGGGGCCATTTGAGAGAAACACGCCGTCTGGCTTGTGGCTCAAAACGTCTTCAGCAGTCGCTGTTGCCGGAAGGACGGTCACATCACAGCCCGCATCCGTCAAAAGCCGGAGAATGTTGCGCTTCACACCAAAGTCCAGTGCAACCACCTTGAAGTCGTGCGGGTTGGCCGTTGCGTATCCGCTTTCCCACTTCCAGGTCGTTTCGTTCCAGGTGTGCGACTGTGTCGTCGAAACGCCTTTGGCCAAGTCCATGCCTTCAAGGCCGGGCCATTCGGCTGCCTGCTTCTTCAAGGCTTCAATATCAAAGGAGCCATCTGGGCTGTGGGCGATCACCGCATTTGGAACGCCTTGTTCCCGGATTAATGAGGTGAGCGCGCGCGTATCAATGCCGCTGATCGCAATCAGGTTTCGGGCTTTCAGCCATTCATCAAGGTGCCGGGTGGCGCGGTAGTTTACCGGGTCGGTGATATCAGTGGCGAGAACCGCTCCGCGGATACCGCTGTTGGAAGCTGCATTCACCGTCTCGATATCGTCTTCATTCGTTCCCACATTGCCGATATGTGGAAAAGTGAAGGTAATGATTTGTCCTGCATAGGACGGGTCTGTCAGGATTTCCTGATAGCCGGTCATGGCGGTGTTGAAGCAGACTTCGCCAACGGCTTCGCCGGTCGCGCCGAGGCCATAACCTTCGATAATGCGGCCGTCGGCCAACACAATTAGGGCGGTCGCCGGTTTGGAGGACCATGCGTCTGCAGTCGTCATGTCTTGTATCCAGATGTTGTTGGTGCCATCATGCGCTGCAGATAGAGGCAACTTGTTCGGAGAAAGGCCGCTTCGTTCCGTCTGCATTAAGCGCGGGACTCTATGGGAAGTGCGCAAAATCGTCAACACGGTTCCTGCTAAAAAAATGCTTTCAATTTCAACAGCTTGTCGGTAATCAGCTTTGTGCGTGTCTTTTGCACGCACCAATAGGGTGGCCCGTGTGCGTTCGGGCAGGATAACAGTATGCGCGATAAGATCAGTGCAGCCTTGAAGGTTGCTCAGGATGAAGAAGACAAACGTCGCACAGCGACGCTGCGCCTTGTGCAGATGGCGATCAAGGATCGTGATGCAGCCGCTCGTGAGAACGGGCGCGACGGCGTGTCTGAAGAAGACGTGCTTGAAATCCTTCAAAAAATGGTGCGTCAACGCGAAAAATCTGCCTCGGAATTTGAAGAGGCGGGTCAGCTGGAACTGGCCGAACAGGAACGCCTTGAACAAAATATCATCAGCGAGTTTTTACCCGTTCAGATTGATGATGAAGAAATGCGTGCGATCTGTGAGGCAACGGTCAAGGATATCGACGCCCATGGGCTCAGAGATATTGGCCGATGTATGTCGACGCTGAAAGAGCGGTATCCGGGCAAGATGGATTTTGTCCAGGCGTCGTGCCTGATGAAAGATCTGTTGCTCTCCGAACCCGCAGTGGATCACAGCGCCGACGCTTCCAAACAGTAATATCCACATCGATCCACTGTTACGCGGTCCGTGCATATTGCCGAATACGCGTTCCCCTAGACATGTGGTATGGATGCAGGGCTGCGAAACAACTTTTTGTTTAGTGACCCATCACCCCTTTGGCGGACAGAGTTTTCCGCAAGGCTTAGACCGTAATGCGTTTTGACAACCGGCTTCTCGATGAAATTCGAGCTCGACTGACCCTTTCGGACATCGTTGGGCGCCGTGTGACGTGGGATCGGCGTAAAACCCAGCCGGGCAAGGGGGATTATTGGGCTTGCTGCCCATTCCATCAAGAAAAGAGCCCGAGTTTTCACGTTGATGACCGGCGCAACCGATACAAGTGCTTTGGCTGCGGAGCCTCCGGTGATCATTTCAAGTTTTTGACGGAAACCGAGGGGCTAAATTTTCCAGAGGCCGTGGAGCGCTTGGCCGAACAGGCGGGTGTTGCTCTTCCTGCACCTGACCCACAAGCTGCAAAGCGTGAAAAGAAGCGGGCTGGTCTGGCGGATGTCTGCGAAATGGCGGCCCGTTTCTTTCAGATGGAGTTTTCTGCGCCGCGCGGGGAGCATGCACGCTCTTATGCGCTGAAGCGCGGATTTACGCCGCAAACGCTTGCCGAGTTTCGGTTTGGTTACGCTCCAAGCACGCGCGACGCCCTGAAGAAATATCTGGCTGAGCGCGATGTCCCGGAAGAAGTGATGGTTGAGGCCGGTCTGGTCATCAAGCCGGACAATGGCCGACCGTCCTATGACCGGTTTCGTGGCCGGTTGATGATCCCGATTCAGGATGATCGCGGTCGTGTGGTTGCCTTTGGTGGGCGAACGCTGGATCCGGACGGGCAGCCCAAATATCTCAACTCGCCGGAAACCCCGCTCTTCCACAAAGGTGTGATGCTGTTTAATGCCCATAGAGCGCGAGAGCCTGCTTATAAGGCGGGTCGGGCCATCGTTGTCGAAGGTTATCTGGATGCAATTGCCTTGGCGCAGGCCGGGATCCCTTACGTGGTTTCAACACTTGGAACCGCGTTTACCGAGGATCAGGTGCTTCGTTTGTGGCGATTTGCGCCGGAGCCAGTGGTCTGTTTCGATGGTGATGCAGCGGGCACTGCCGCGGCGCATCGGGTAGTCGACCGGATTTTCCCTGTTCTAAAAAGCGGGTACTCCTTCCAGTTTTGTTTCCTGCCCGATGGCATGGACCCGGATGATCTCGTGCAGAAGGAAGGTGTGCCGGGATTTGAAGCGCAGGTTTCCAGTTCGCAAACCCTTTTTAATGTGGTTTGGGACCGGGAAGTTTCGGTTGCTCAACTTGATACGCCAGAGCGCAAGGCTGCACTGGAAAAACGCTTCGATGACCTGATCGACACCATCCGTGATCCTCGGGTCAAACGACGCTACCAGTTGGACTTAAAATTTCGGCTTTCCAACCTCTTTTTTGAGCAAGCGCGAAAAGGGCGGGGCGGGCGCCAGCAAGGGGCAGGGCGAGGCGAACGTCCAACGATTACCGGCCCCGCACCGTCACCAGATACCCCGCTCTTTGGAACGGAGCGCCTGATTTGCGGATTAAGTGTCAAATATCCGCAGTTTCTGGATCGGCATCTGGAGCGGATTTCAGCGCTGCGGTTTTCAGACCCAGTCCATCAAAGGTTCTGTGATACATTATGTGCTCTGGTGAACGGACTTGAAGAGACGCCTGTTGCGACCGTCGTTGATGGTCTGGATGAAACCTCACGACAGCTGATGGCTGAAGTGATCCAGCGCGAAGGCCCGTCCTCCGATGGTGCCGTCTCCCGTCATGGTGCCTTTTCAGCGTTGGCCCAGCGATTTCCGCTTTTGAAAGTTGATCCGCCAGAAGATTTCGTTGAGGCGGCGTTCCTGCATTTTCTGGATGTTCTTGAACTCAAGACGCTTGAGCAGGAATTGGAGAGGGAAATGGAAGCGGCGGAAACGGAACTTGACGAGGCGTCCTGGCATCGAATGCAGGCGATTACGCAAGATTTGTCCCGCCGGCGGGAAGAATGTGCTCGAGACGAGGGCGAACTTGCTGAGCGGGCGAAGAAGTTGAGATCAGCTCCACCATCGGCGCCGCCAGTTGATGCGCCAGCAATTCAGGCTGGATAGGCCCAAAAACACGCCAAACCTGAAAAAAATTAACGATTCTGGTTGACCACTGCCGAATCACACTTGCGAATCCCAAACGTCAAGCTAAATACAGGACAGCAGCACATTCGCGCCGCGACGATATCAATATCGGCGGCATTAGTCTTTCCTGCTGCAGATACCCGAATGTCAACGTGCGGGCGCAGGGCGCGCAGGCGCGTTTCTTGTGTTTCGACCGGAAATTTCCTGATGAGCAGGCAAAACCGGTGGCACGGTTAATTGGGACTTAAGGGACGCAGCTTAAAACTCGAATCAGGAATATTTCCGATGATGGCGACTCAGGGCCGAGAACCTGGCCAGCATCTGATCGGGTGGAAGCAATTTTGGGCGCGCCGCGGTTGCCTTTGAGGCAACTGCGATTTTGGAGCACAATATGGTAGCTAAGGCGACACAAGCAGACGAAACACAGGACAACGCAGCGGATGGTCCGGATGGCCCGCTCCTGGATTTGTCGGATGCCGCCGTCAAAAAGATGATCAAGGCCGCCAAGAAGCGCGGTTTTGTGACTTATGACGAGTTGAACGAGGTTTTGCCGTCCGAGCAAGTGTCTTCTGAAAAGATCGAAGACATAATGTCCATGTTGTCCGATATGGGCATCAATGTGATTGAGGCGGACGAGGCAGAAGAAGGCGGACCGGATGAAGTGGACGGCGGAGAGCTGACCACAACTAAGACAACCGCTGTTGCCAAAACCACCACGAAAGAGCCGACAGACCGAACCGATGACCCGGTTCGCATGTATCTGCGTGAAATGGGCTCTGTCGAGCTTCTGTCCCGTGAAGGCGAAATCGCCATCGCCAAGCGGATTGAAGCTGGCCGTGAGGCCATGATCGCAGGGCTTTGCGAAAGCCCGCTGACATTCCAGGCCATCATCATTTGGCGCGATGAGCTCAACGAAGGCAACGTGCTTCTTCGTGACATCATCGATCTGGAAGCAACCTATGCCGGCCCGGACGCAAAGGCTGGCCCGACTGGCGCGAATGATGATGACCCTGATGGGGAGTCCGGCAACGACAATGCTGAGGCACGTTCCCCGGATGCGGCCAATTCGGAACGCGGTGAAGATCAGGAAGGCGCTGAAGGCGATGACGAGGATGACGACGAGTTCGAATCCAACGTCTCCCTGTCTGCCATGGAAGCGGAGCTGAAGCCGCAGGTTCTGGAAACCTTCGACAACATCGCTGACAACTACAAAAAGCTGCGCCGTCTTCAGGATCAGCTGGTTGAAAACAAGCTGGCCAACAAGACCTTGTCTCCGTCTCAAGAGCGTCGTTACAAGAAGCTCAAGGAAGACATTGTTGTTGACGTGAAAAGCCTGTCGCTCAACCAGAACCGTATTGATGCTCTGGTGACCCAGCTTTATGACATCAACAAGCGCCTGATGGGCTATGAAGGCCGTCTTCTGCGTCTCGCTGATAGCTATAATGTCGACCGGTCTGACTTCCTGAAACAGTATCAGGGTGCCGAGCTTGACCCGAACTGGCTGCGCAAGGTGGCCAATCTTTCCTCTCGCGGTTGGAAAAACTTCATCGCGAAAGAAAAGGAAACTGTTCGCGAGTTGCGTCAGGAAATCCAGACGCTTGCAACCGAGACAGGCCTTGAGATCACTGAATTCCGCCGCATCGTTGCCATGGTGCAAAAAGGTGAGCGGGAAGCGCGGATCGCCAAGAAGGAAATGGTCGAGGCCAACCTGCGTCTCGTTATTTCCATTGCGAAGAAATACACCAACCGGGGCCTGCAGTTCCTGGATTTGATTCAGGAAGGCAATATTGGTCTGATGAAGGCCGTGGACAAATTTGAGTATCGCCGCGGTTACAAGTTCTCCACCTATGCAACATGGTGGATCCGGCAGGCGATCACTCGGTCTATCGCCGACCAGGCTCGTACGATCCGTATTCCGGTGCACATGATCGAGACGATCAACAAGATCGTCCGCACATCGCGCCAGATGCTGCACGAGATTGGCCGTGAGCCGACCCCGGAAGAGCTGGCTGAAAAGCTGCAGATGCCGCTGGAAAAGGTCCGTAAGGTTCTGAAGATCGCGAAAGAGCCGATCTCCCTTGAAACGCCGATTGGCGATGAGGAAGATTCGCATCTTGGCGACTTCATTGAGGACAAGAACGCGGTGCTGCCGATTGATGCGGCCATCCAGTCGAACCTGCGCGAGACCACGACCCGCGTGCTTGCGTCTCTGACACCGCGTGAAGAACGCGTTCTTCGCATGCGCTTCGGCATTGGCATGAACACTGACCACACGTTGGAAGAAGTTGGCCAGCAGTTCAGCGTTACCCGCGAACGTATACGTCAGATTGAGGCAAAGGCGCTGCGCAAGCTGAAGCACCCAAGTCGCTCCCGCAAGCTGCGCTCGTTCCTCGACAGCTAAGCAGAACGTATTGATACTAAAGAAAAACCCGGCCCGAGCGCCGGGTTTTTTGTTTTGGCTGCCTTTTGGCCGCAATTTTCGCTATGTATGGCGCGATGGAGCAGGAACAGCCCAAAGATGAGCGTGGATATTTCGGTGGCGGGCTGGTGGCTTCGCTGGTGCTGCATGTTGTTGTCGCCATTTTTGTGATCGAAGGGGTGGAACTGGAAGCCCGCGAGCCGGACATCATACCTGTGGAGGTGACGTTGGTTCCACCTCCAGAGCCGAAAACGCTTCCTGAACCTGAAGAAGATCTGGACGAATCCCCCTTGGAGGAACAGCCTCCAGAGCCAGAGCCAGAGCCAGAGCCAGAGCCAGAGCCAGAGCCAGAGCCAGAGCCAGAGCCAGAGCCAGAGCCAGAGCCAGAGCCAGAGCCAGAGCCAGAGCCAGAGCCAGAGCCAGAGCCAGAGCCAGAGCCAGAGCCAGAGCCAGAGCCAGAGCCAGAGCCAGAGCCAGAGCCAGAAGCATCCTCTCCACCTGAGACTGAGCAGGCCGGGGGCGAGGGGGAGGAAGCTCCTCCTCCTGCAGAAGATTTAGCGTTGCACCGGCAAGTCGAAGAGTTTGCAGATGAAGCGACCGGAACTGAGGCGGAGAACGCCGAACCTTCCGAAGTTAAGGAAGAACCCGTCGAGGAGGTTACAGAGCCAACGGATCAGGAAACGGACGTTGTTGGGGAACCTCAGGAGGAACTCGTCATTGAAGATCAAATCGGCGTGCCGGATGACACTTTGCCTGAGGAAGGTGCGGTGCTGGACGAAACGGTGGAAGATACTGCAGAGTCTGGAGAAGCCGACGACGCTGTTGATCCTGAGGCCAGTTTGGTCGGGCCGCTAGTTACAGAGGCCGTTCCGGTCAAAAAGCCGACTTTGCGACGCGGTGTGGCAAGTGCAGCTTCCAGCAACGCGGAGCTTCGACCGGAGCCTGTTCAACGGTTGATGTCGGGTGATTTACGGGATGATCCGCGCACGCGCTTTGCCATCAACGGGATGACAGAAGGTGAGCGCTTGGTGCTTTTGTGCCGTTCGGAATTGCAAGCTCAGCTCCTTGCCGCTTCTCCCCCGCGTCCGCCAGATATTCTTCCGTCGCCGCGCGCACGAAGCGGGCGCGTGTTGGAGGTGCGCCGCGTTGGATTTCGCTCCCGCGGGCAATGGTTTGATGTTGCCTTCAAATGCACCACGAACCGTCTTGTCACTCGGGTTGAGTCGTTCAGCTTGAAAATCGGTGCGCCGGTCCCTCGGTCGGACTGGGAGGCCAGAGGCTTCCCAGTCTTTTGACGTTATTTACTCTCTTGAGCGATAATGCGGCTGCGCAGCACCAGAATTGCGCTGGCCGGAATTAAGCTCAATGCAGCGACTATGTAGAAGATATCGGCTCCAGCGGCCTCAATTGCCGCGCGATCCAGAAGGCTTCCCTTTCCCGGATCAATCAATCCAATCGCGATCGCCAAAAGACCCGTCAGCCCTCCACCAATTGCCACACCAGCAGAACTGATCGTCGGCAAAATGGCTGACACAAGGTCCTGCTCGCTACCCTTGGCAGAATACATCATGGCGCGAACGAGGATCTGGTTGGAGATGCCATATCCGGCTCCGGTCACAAAAGCGGCCAGCATGAATATGGACAATGAGACGAGCGTAACGGCAACGCCTGTCATTGCCAGACCGGCTGCGATGAGCGCTGGTCCAATTGCCAGATATGTCATCTCTCGTGAGCGGGTTGGGGCCCGCGCCGAAATCCACGCAAATATGGTCCAGGCTGCAGCCAACAAGGCAGCCACATAGCTGGCCTCCGTCACACTGAGTCCCCACAGGACCTGTCCATATGTCGTGATGAAGAGAGCACGCACGGCGGCTGCGAGTGATGTCATGAAGACAATCCAGGTCCCAAGACCAATCAGGGTGGACGGGCGGAACGCCTCCTTTGGGAACAGCCGTGTTCCACAGCTAGCTTGATCAGCTTGAAGCAGCCAGATGGTGCAAACAACGCCAGCTATTAGAACCGAGGCAATGGCAAGGGGTTGGCGGAATTCACCAATGGCAGTCAAGAGCAGAACACTGACAAGCAGAAGGGACAGACGCCCATAGAGTGTTGATTTCCGGCCACTGGTTTCAGTCGAGGCGGCTTTTTTATGTGCCGGAACAGCAACCAGGATCAGGGCCAGCAACAAAAGCGTAAGGGGAATGTTGATCAGGAACGCTGCTCGCCATGACCAAAGTTCAGTCAAGAACCCCGCCGATACCGGCCCAATGCCGGCCGCCAAGGCACAGACCCCTGCCAAAAGAGCGAAGATCTTTGGGGCTACATTTTGCGGAAAAATGTCGGGAATGAGCGCGTAACAAAGTGCAATGATCATGCCTTCGCCGAAACCCTGAACGGCGCGGCCCACAATCAAACCTTCAAAGAAGGGGCTGAGGCCTGCAATCACGGAGCCAGCGGCTAACAGCAGCGTTGCAAAGATGAATGGAGCGCGCCCGCCGTGGCGCTGTTTGAGGGCCCCGGTCAGGCACCCGGCCAGAATCGCCATCATCTCAAAGGATGAAAATACCCAAAACGCCCGATTTTGCCCGCCGAGGTCACGAAGAATGTCTGGCAAAACAGCGCTGGTGACAAAGCCGTTGATTGCATGTGACCCAACACCAAGAACGAGAGTGAGGGTGCCGATGGCTCTGGGACCCATAAGAAAGTCGGTTTGAAACCCGGACCACCAGGATCGGGGAGGGGATGTGGTTACAGACATCGCATAATCCAATATAGAAAGAAAAATCTTTCCATATTGATGCGCCTGATAATTTGAAAAGTAAAGACTTATTTTATTTCAGGCATAGCTCGCTCGTCGTGAACACTTGAATATTGCATCTGTTTGAGTTTTCTATTTTTGGTAGAATTGTTTTTGGCGGCAGAGGTTTCATGTTGAAGTTTTTTGGAGCGTTTGTAGCAGGCATGTTTTTGTCGCTTGTTGGGGCAAACGGCTGGGAAACGCCCAAAATCCGAGATGGTGGTGCTAGCAAATGGGAGTTCATTTTTGCTCCTTATCTGCTTGCGCCGACAATTGAAGGTGATTCCAGTATCGGACGCCTTCCCAATGTTGGTTTGAATGTTGCACCGGGCTCCATATTCGAGCACTTGCAGTTTGGGGCAATGGGCCATTTTGAGGCGCTCTATGATCAGCGTTTTGGCCTAGTTCTTGATGTCGCCTATATGAACCTCGGTTCAGGAACGACCTTTCCTGCCGTTGGAGGGTCGGTTAAATCCGGTGTCAAACAAGCTGTTACCGAATTCATGTTGGGTTATAGGTTTTGGAAAAGTGATCGTGCTTGGTTGGAGGCCTATGCTGGTGGACGTTGGTGGCACAACGAGCTGAAGGTGACTGCTGCTGTTCCTGCCGCAGGTTTTTCGCGCACGATTACAGAGAACTGGGTAGACCCGGTTGTCGGACTTCGAGGGCAGGCGTTTGTTGCGGACAAAGTCTCGCTCTATGGGAGCGCAAATATTGGCGGTTTTGGTCTCGTCTCGGATTTTTCCTGGGCTCTGCAAGGTGGTGTCGGCTATCACTTTACGGATCGTGTGGCCCTGCAGCTGCAATACAAGGGCACCGGTGTAGACTACGATAATGACAAGAGCGGAGCCTCTGCATTTTCATATAATACGGTCACACATGGTCTGATGGTTGGCGTCGCTATCCGCTTTTGAAATCACTACGAATTTCCGAACATGTAAGAAATTTGACCTATCGTAAGAATCATGTGGCTGGCGTAAGAGCCCTAATGACGTAAGGCGGTGTGGCATATGAGCATGACAGAAACGCGGGAATTGCTGGAAGCCTATTTTGCGGCATTCAATGCCGGTGAGACCGGTAAGATGGTAGCGTTGGTGACTGATGACGTGATTCATGACGTGAATCAGGGGGAACGCCGGGTCGGAAAGGAAGAGTTTTGGGCATTTAATCTGCTCATGAGCAAATCCTACAAGGAGCAGCTCAACAACATCGTGGTGATGGCATCTGAAGATGGAACCCGTGGATCGGCAGAATTCATCGTCGATGGCACCTATCTGGAAAGTCAGGATGGCCTTCCAAAAGCGGGTGGGCAAACCTATACGCTGCCAGCGGGTACTTTTTTCGAGGTCCGCGAGGGCAAGATTTCCCGGATCACGACTTACTATAATTTACAGGACTGGATCTCTCAGGTTTCCCTAGATCCAGCGGCGGAGTGAGTTGATCTCTCTATAATTTCATTAAAATTATATGCACTTATAAAGTGCATGTCAGGAGGCCGATTCCAAGTTTGTTTCGGGGATCAGCTTTCTCAACCAGTGTTGTGCGCTGCGTAATTTTTAGCGTTTTGAATTTGTTAAGGCTGGTGCCTTGTAGGCAGCGTTTCAATTCACAGGATGTTGTGAGGAGCCAAGTTCGCCTTCAGAATTATGGGAGTGTTGGCCGATCAATTTGACCGGGCCTGTTTCCAGTAAAACTGAGCGAGGGCGTGCAATGACGCAAACGAGACTTCGGGCGCTTTTGAATACATTCTTCGCCGCATTCAATGCCGGTGATACCGCACAGCTGAGCCAGCTTGTAACCGATGATGTTGTGCTGGACATCAATCAGGAGCAGCGTCGGGTTGGGAGAGATGCATTTTTGGCGTTCAATGCCTTGATGCGCCAATCTTTCAAGGAGCGGGTGTGCAGCTTACGGATCCATGTGTCCGAAGACGGTATGAGAGCCGGCGCGGAGTACAAGGTTTCCGGCTCTTGCGCATTCAATTTAGGGGAGAATGGTGCGTGGTCATCATCTGCTCAGGAACGGTATTTGCTTTCGGTTGGAAGTTTTTTTGAGCTTCGGGGCAACCGTATTGCCCGCATGACGGCCTACTATAATGAAGTCGACAGGATCGCGCGTGCGGTGCCTCCGGGTGCTCAGTTGCCTCAATCTGCGCGGCTAAAGCAATTCGCGAACCAGATTGCAGCCTGATGAACGAGGGTGATTGACGACGCAACGGAATTAAGTTAGCTCTATATAACTAGAAAATTAGTTATATAGGTGCATTGTGGAGCTTGATACAGCAGCAGGTGGATTTGCAGCGCTTGGGTCTGAGGCGCGGATGCAGGTGCTTCTTAGTCTGGTTCGGGCGGGTGGCGATGGCCTGACGGTTGGCGAAATTCAGGTGCGCACCGGGATGGCTGCCTCTACACTTGCCCATCATTTGCGCCTTCTCACGACAGCTGGATTGGTTGAGCAGGAAAAACAGGGACGCAGTGTGATCAACCGCGCCGCGTTCTCTCATCTTGAGGAGCTCGCCGGATACATTCTCAAAGAATGCTGTGCCGATCAGAAATGCACAGATGGAGCGGCGGCATGAGCGAGAATGTAGAAACCACTTCCTGCTGCGGATCGGCTGCGGCGAAACCCACCGTATGGAGACAGCTGAAGCCTTATGTAGCGACACCCTGGAGCTTTGTTGTCGGAATTCCGGCCATCGTCGGTGTTCTTGATCCTGATCAGTTCACGGACGTGGTGCTGTTTGCGATAAAGGCTTTTGGCAGCACCTTACCTTACATTTTGTTTGCCGTTGTGCTGATTGCATGGCTCAAGGCGTCAGGCGCTGAGGCTTATGTTGGGCGTGCGTTTAAGGGGCGGGAAGTCCAGGCCATTGTCCTAGCCGCGCTATTCGGTGGTCTGGCGCCATTCTGCTCTTGTGAGGTGATCCCTTTCATTGCGGGCCTTCTGGCCGTTGGAGCGCCTTTGTCTGCGATCATGGCCTTTTGGCTGTCATCACCGCTCATCGACCCGCCAACGCTTTTGATAACTGCGGCTTCTCTTGGCTGGCCATTTGCAATCGGAAAAGCTGTCTTTGCGGTTGCTCTGGGTCTGTTCGGTGGGTTCATCGTTCGGGCCATGCTGACTGCTGGATTGTTTTCCAATCCCGTTAAACCGGTTTCCGTCAGCGGCTGTGGCTGCGGGCCAAACCCGTTTAACGGAACGCCGGTCTGGGCCTTCTGGAAAGAAGAAAAGCGTTCAACAGTGTTTCGGTCAGAGCTCATCGCCAATCTTCTGTTTTTAGCAAAGTGGCTGGCTCTTGCCTATGTGCTGGAAGCCTTGTTGGTGACCTATGTTCCGGCGGATTTAATCGCGCGTGTTGTCGGCGGGGAAGGACTGCTTCCGATCATCATTGCGGCACTTGTCGGCATGCCGGCTTATCTCAACAGCTATGTTGCACCCCCGCTTCTGGCCGGTCTTGTTGATCAGGGCATGAGCAATGGGGCTGCCATGTCATTCATCATTGCCGGGGCTGTCAGTTCCATACCGGCGATGGCTGCTGTTTGGTCGCTTGTAAAACCTAGCGTTTTTGCGACCTACTTGGGACTGGGGTTTGTCGGGGCTGTACTGTCCGGTGCGATTTATCAGCTGGTGATTTGACCTCTTGAAAAGTCTTATCTGATTGACAGAAAACAATTACCGGAGCCTTGTGCTCCGGTATTGGGACGCTAATCTGCCATTCCTGTCATCAGAGAGTATTTCCATGAAGGTTATTGTTGTTGGAGCTGGTGTCTCCGGCTTTTCCGCTGCTTGGGCGCTTGTCAAAAAGGGTGTTGAGGTCACGCTGATCGAGCAGGGACCGATCCCCAACCCTTTGTCCGCATCTGGAGATCAGCACCGTATCATCCGACGCGCTTATGGCGGCCAAGGTGGATATCAGCGCCGAATTGGCGACGCTTATGCGGCATGGGATGCCATGTGGGATGATCTGGCGGAGAAGCATCTGGTCGATACTGGCTTTCTGCTTCTGTCGCAGGTTCAAGGAGATGATGGCGATACCTACCTGCAAGGCCTGAAAGACGGGGGATATCCCGTCGATGAAATGACACCGGAAGAGACTGCGACCCGTTTTCCGTTTGTTGATCCAGAGACCATCCGGTTCGGCGCCTTCAGTTCAGAAGGGGGCGTATTGTTGTGCCAAAAAATTGCGACCGGTATGCGTGACTGGCTGACGAACTCTGGCGCGACCTTGCTTGAAAATACACGTGTTTCAGCCGTAAATGCCGAGCGCGGTGAGGTGACACTTGAAGAAGGTACAACCTTGAGCGCCGATCATGTCGTGGTTACAGCAGGCGCTTGGACGCTCGGGCTGTTGCCGTCCCTTTCCAGTGACCTAACGACCTACCGCACGGCAGTTGCCTATCTCACACCTCCCGAGGATTTGCGCGCAGCATGGGAGAATGGCCCAACCATCTTGGATGTTGGCGGAACGGTGGACGGGTATGTGCTTCCGCCCGTGGCCGGGACAGGGCTTAAAGTCGGGGCTGGGGTTCACAAGCGCGTAAGCGGCCCGAATGAGGGACGTGATCCGGAAGACGGGGAAGGCATCACCATCAGGAACCTGTTCGGCCCGCCCTTTGCGCGGATAGAAGAATATGGTGTCGCTGACGTTGTGACCTGTGCTTACACCTTCACGCGCGATGAGCATTTCTTTGTAAAGTCGGAAGGAAAACTGACGGCTGTGTCCGCATGCTCTGGGCATGGCTACAAGTTTGGGGCTGTTGTCGGACAGAAAATCGCCGAAGGCGTGACCTCCGGCGATCTTGGAAAAACGCGCATCTGGTTAGAGGCGCGAGACTAAAATAGAGCCTCAGATAGACGTTGTTTTGGAGGAGAGCATACGCTTGAGCACGTTGTCCTTTTGAACAAAGTGGTGCCACAGCGCGCCCGCAATGTGCAGCACGACAAGGACCACAATCACCTTTTCCATCAGGTGATGTGGTCCGCCTGCTTCCCGAACCCTAAAGAACCACATGGCGATGCCGCTCAATGGGGCGATGAAAAGGGCTGCATAAAGCAGAAAATGGGCAGCCTTGGCAGCTAGATCCTGCAGTTTGGGGGCGGGGGCAGGTGGCGGTGCGCCATGAATAAAACGCAGGGCAATCCGCGCTATCATCAGGATCAGAACAGTAACACCGAGCCAGATGTGGGCATTCCCAAGAGTGAAGTCCATTGTTCCCGGCGTCTGGCCGTCTCGCAGGGCGTGGCCGTATTCTTCAATGCCCTCTGCAAAAACGATTTGAAACAAAATCAGGGCGGCTATAGCCCAGTGCAGGATTATCTGCGTCTTGCTGTAGGTTTCAGGATGTACGCGTCCCATGGTGAGCCTTTAAACGTTGGTTTGACTTTTTGGCAAAAGCCCCAGCGGGCATCCACCTTGCCAACGATATAGCTTTCCTTGCGAGAAATACGCACATACAAATATGTAAGAAAATGTACAGGAAGAAAACATCTTCCTGTACGAAATTATCAAGCTGTTTTGCGACCTTCTTCAACGGCATCCAGAATGAAGCGCGGCAAGGCAAATGCTGCTGCGTGAACCTCTGGTGTGTAGTAGCGCGTTTCGATGGCAGCTGCTTCAAACCGTTCCGTCAAGACCGAAACCGGCGTTGATCGCAGGTCCGTGTTATCGGTTGCCCATCCAAGCGCCATGTGGCCACCAAAATACGTCGGGATGGCGGCGATGTAGGCTGCTGCATCCTTATAGATGCGGCTAAAGCGCTGAACACTCGTCACGAGTTCGCCGCGTTGCAGGAAGGGTACCCCGTTTTGGGTGACCAAAATGCCCCCGGGTGTCAGGCAGCGATGAACGTTGCGATAAAACTCTTCGGAGAAGAGAACGGCTCCGGGGCCTTGCGGATCGGTGCTGTCGACAATCACCACATCGAAGCTGCGATCTGTTTCGGCCATGAACTTCATGCCGTCTGCAATGACCAGCTCAAAGCGAGGATCATCCAGAACACGGGTGTTGAAATCGGCGAAATGCTCTTTTGAGAAGTCGACGACCGACCGGTCGATTTCGACCTGAGCCAGTGTTTCGACGGAGGTGTGTTTCAAAACCTCTTCTGCCAACCCGCAGTCGCCGCCGCCAACAATCAGAACATTGCGCGCGTTGCCGTGAGCCATCAACGGCACATGGGACATCATCTCGTGATAGATGAACTCATCGGCTGTGGTGACCTGTGTGATGCCATCCAGCATCAGGACCTTGCCGAAGACCGGATTGGAAAAGAGCACCAAATCCTGGTGCTCTGTCTTTTCCTGGTAGAGGATTTCATCGCAGCTGTAGCTGACTTGAACTCCGGGGTGGAGCGTCTCGTTAAAAGTCAATCCGTTGCTCATTCCACCTCTTTGCCTCGCAAAAGTTCCGACACGGCCGAGCGGCCTGGTTTGAAGGCTTCGTTCAAAACGTCAACGCATTTTTCGGGCATTGCATCCCCGCACATGAACACGTCGAAGGCGGCATATCCGACCTCTGGCCAAGTGTGTACGGAAATGTGGCTTTCGGCCAGCACGGCAACACCACTTACACCCGTTGGTTCAAACGGATGCAGATGAATGTGCAGCAATGTGGCACCTGCCTCGTCAACGCAGCGACGAAGCGTTTCTTCCATAAAATTAAGATCATCTAGACGCTCAGCGTCATAAAGATCGATGATCAGATGCGCACCAGCGCAGCGGACCCCTTCTCTTTCAATGAAATGGTCCAGCCTGTCGTCAGCTTCAGTAGCCTTGGACACGGCGGAGTTCAGTTCTTCCTTCTGGGTGGTGCTTCTTGGCCCGGCAACACAATTTGTGCCTTCTTCAACACGGGCCGCCAAGTCCATCCCCAGTTGGAAGAGGGCGGTATTTGGCATTACGCTCTCCCCAACCAGCAGATGAAACCCGGACTATTTCCGGCGCGTTTGCTATACATATAAACCGGTTGTTCCACAACAGCCGATCTGAAGAGTTTCTTCTGTTACGCTTAATATAACCGCGAAAGGTGTGGGTGTGAGTATAGAAATACGGGTCCTGACAGGCAGTGACTTGGTCAAAAATCTCCCAAAACTTGCCGAGTTGCGAATTAATGTCTTTAAGGACTGGCCCTATCTTTACGAAGGGTCGCTTGAATATGAAGAAAAGTATTTGGCACGTTATGCAAAAACGGACGGGGCCGTGATTGTCGGCGCTTTTGATGACGGCGATCTTGTGGGGGCTGCAACGGGTGAGCCGCTGGACAAGGAGGTGATCCAGTTCCGCAAACCATTCGAGGATCTCGGATTTTCACCAAGCCGAATTTTCTATCTCGCGGAATCGGTTCTCGATTCCAAGTACCGTGGCCGCGGGATCGGGCATCGATTTTTTGACGAGCGAGAGGCGCATGCAAAGCGTCTTGGATATTCGCAGACCGCTTTTTGCTCGGTGGTGCGGTCTCTGGACCATCCTGCCCAACCGGCAGATTACCGTCCACTTGACCCCTTCTGGAAAAAGCGCGGCTATGATGTTGTTGATGGTTTGATTGTGCATTTCCCTTGGCAGGACGTTGGCGACCAGCAGGAAACAGAAAAGCCGATGCAGGTTTGGATGCGTGATCTTTTATGAAAAAAAACCGGGCGCGATGCGCACCCGGTTGTCGAAGCAGACCACTTTCATTGAACTTAGTCTTCGATCAGTTCCCATTTGATTGTAACTGACGCTTGCAGTGTGTTTTCGCCAGCCTCAACAGGGACACTGTCCGCGGCCATCGCCATGGCTTCCATGCGCAGACCGCGCGGGGCAGGTGTGTAGCTGCCATTTTCTGAAATTTGCAGGACTTCACCAAGTCGGCTGCCGGCTGCTTCGGCATAAATTTCAGCCTTCTTGCGTGCGTTCTCAACTGCCTTTTTCCGAGCTTCGTCCATCTTGCTTTCAGGATCGCTGACCTGAAACGAGATGCCTCCGATCTGGTTTGCGCCGCTTTCCACAACTGTGCTCAGAAGGTCACCGAGCCTGTCGAGATCGCGGACATTCACTGTGACGCCGTTGCGGACATCATAACCAACAATTTTCGGAGCCTTGTTTTGCGCCCGTTTGGAGTGGTCATACCTAGGGTAAATGGAAAAGCCGCTGGTCTTGATGTCTTTGGCTTCAATTCCAGCTGACTTAATCTCGTCAATCACCGCCTTCATGGCCTTGGAATTCGCGCTGAGGGCTTCCGGTGCCGTGTCTCCAGGGGAGACGACTTGCGTCGTGATGACAGCCATATCTGGTGCGACGCTGATCTTGCCTTCACCAGAGATGGTGATGTGCGGAACTATATGCTCCTCGGCTTTCGCGAGACTGGGAGCAAAAGCGGCAAGGCTTAAGCCCAATGCAACAATTACTGGCAGCGCATTGCGTTTCAACAAAGCTGTTGGGGATAGGGAGACAAGAGATTGATTTGAAATAGCAAGGGATTTCATTTATGGGAATGACCTCTTTGTTTAACTGGTTGCAGCAACATCTGCCTGGAATACGGCAGAGCCATGACCGGAGAATTCAGCCGGTGTTCATTTGCTTTCAAGCTTTAGCAATATCTGGGTTTTCTGCGATTTTCCCATCTGCAGAAAGCAAGACTGCGATCGGTCTGGAGGTTGGGAAACGGGCACAAATGATCATAATTATGACGGTCAGTGGAACACACAGCACCATGCCGACCACACCCCAGATAGCCCCCCACAGCGCAAGTGACAGCATAATTATGATGCCGGAAAGGTTCAGGCTTGAACCCATCAATTTCGGCTCAATCAGATTGCCGATGGCGAACTGGATGAAGCCCAAACCAAATGTGATGACAAAAAACGGCGTCAGGCTATCGTAGTAGACCAGAGCCAGCATGCTCGGGAAAATGACACCGATCATGGATCCTATCGTGGGTATGTAGTTTAGCAAGAACGCAATGAATCCGAAAAGAGCTGCGTAGGGCAGCCCCATCATTGTGAGGATCACGCTGGTGAGTACGCCCGTTGCAATGCTGACGGCGGTTTTGATGCCAAAATAGTGTCGAATGCTCTCGTTGATTTCGGCGCGAACCCTAAACGCAGCTTCCGCCTTGGCCGGATTTGAAAACAGACGAGCGAACTTGATGTCGAACGTTGATTGTTCCAGAAGCAGAAACAGCGTGTAGATGAAGACAAGAGATGCGGAGCTGGCGATTTGGGTAACGAAGCCTGCGCCCGCCGTGACCATGCGCTGCACGCCGCCTTCCGGCAGGAGGTCGTTGAAATCAATTGGGTCGCTGAGCTTGAAAGTTGCCGTGATTTGAGTGACGAGATCGTTCAATCGTGCCTGATAAGTCGGCGCATCCCGGGCAAGGTCCGCAAGGTTTGCAGCAACCATGTCAAAAACAACCGTAGCTGCAACGAAGATCACAACCAGCGACAAACCAAGCGACAGCCATCCGGGAAGAACTGGCTTTCCGGAGCGCGACGGTGCGCGTGCCAGAGAAGCTGATAAGGCGTTGATCAAGTACCAGAGCATCAATGCGATGACAAAAGGCAACAAAAGGGATCGACCCGCCACCAACAACCAGCCGGTCAGACAAACCAGAATGAGGCTGAGGGTGACGGTCAAGAGAGAAGAGCGCATTGAAAGGCCTTGAGACAAAAGACAATTGCCTTATCGGTACCTTGTCTTTGCTCCAAGAGCTACCCTTGGAAATGGATAGAGATAGGGGATGTGTGTTGAAACCGTCTTGCCCCATCAAACGACCGCCTATATACGGATGCTGTTGCAGTCAGCAGTGGCGACTCATGTCGTGCAAATGATCTGCTGTGGGCCTGTAGCTCAACTGGTTAGAGCCGTCCGCTCATAACGGATTGGTTGGGGGTTCGAGTCCCTCCGGGCCCACCATTCTTTCTTTTTTTCTCTATAATTCAAAAAGATATTGAAATTCATGGGTTTGTTTGGCCTACTCTACTCAAAATCTCTACTACAAACGGAGGGCGAGTGGCCAAGGTACAGGGTCTGGTTCGGCAGGGAACGAAGTATTATTACAGGAGGGCCGTCCCCCCAAATTTGCACCCCGTTGCAAACAAGAAGGAAGTCTGGATAGCTCTTCAAACCTCGGATTATCATCGGGCGTGTCGATTGGCGCGGGAGGCTGCGACGGCAACGGACGTATATTTTGCGGAGTTACGGTCTGGAAAGACGAGAGCGAAGTCAGCTGAGGAAATCTTTAGCCGACCTATCTCCGAACTGGATTTGCAACTGGCTGCGAAAAGGCATCTTTGGGAACGTGAAAAGCGGGAAAAAACCGCTGCTGGTGATAATGTCGAAGAGACCGTGGAGTACCTGTCGTTGCTTCGAAGGGCTTATGATGAAGAAGCCCAGTTGATTTCGTCGCTTGAGGAGATCGTCACTACAATTGTCAGAGAACATTTTCCTCAGATAGAGCTAACCACTGCGGTGGATACGTCCACCGACATTCCCATCACAACCATTGGCGAAAGAAAGCCTGAATGGTGGAAGCTGATAGAGTTGGTTCGCCGAGCTGAAATGGAGCATGCACAAAGGCGTTTGAACCGGGCTCAGGGAGGGCATGGGGATGCTGCAATCGATCCTCTTTTTGCCGATATTGCATCCTTCGCAGCGCAGCCGCAATTGGATCGGGATGAGCATGTATCCATTGGCACGCTCATAGATCGGTTTCTAAAAGACCCACGACGCAGCGACCTCACCGAAAGTGCAGACAAGAAATATATCGTCACTTTTCGTGTTCTTAAGGAAGTGGTGGGGGCTGATTTTCCGGTAAAGGATGTTACACGTAGACACTGTGCTGAAGTGCAAGAGCTGATTGCTGGGTTACCCAAGAATATGGTGAAGTTGAAGCCGTACGATGGGCTCGATCTTCGCGCCTGTATCGCCCTACGTGCCAAAAGGAATGACCCTGCATTGTCTGCTGGGAGCGTAAAGGTCTATACACAGACGCTCTCCGCTTTCTTTAACTACGCGATCGATAGAGGTGTGCTCGAGCACAATCCAGCTTCTCGCTTGACGTTGTCTGGCGGTCGGTCCGAAAGAGTGCGTCGGCCCTACAAAATTGAGCACATCAACCAAATTTTAGCGGGGCTGAGTGACTGGTCATCAGAAAAGACAATCAGTTGGCGATACTGGGTGCCATTGATAGCTATCTTTTCCGGAATGCGGATGGGGGAAATCGTCTCTCTGCACGTGTCGGAGGTGGTCGACAAAGGCGCTCTCGGGACGGCTTTTCAGTTGACCCATTCGGCAGATCGTCCGCTTAAAAACAAGGGGGCGGAGCGTACTGTACCCGTTCACCCGGCTCTTATTGATCTCGGCCTATTGGGCTTTATCGACCAAAGGGTGAAGGAGAAATCGCTACTCCTTTTTCCCGACCTCAATGGCAATAGCCACGAGGAGCGGGCCCATGCTTTCCAGCGTCGATATGAGTACTTCCAGAAAAGGAAGTTGGGTATTCGTGATCAGGGTGTCTCGTTTCACTCTTTCCGCCATAATTTCCGCGATGCGCTACGTGAGTGCGGTGTGCCAATTGACACCACAAGGGCATTGGGCGGATGGAGCAGAGGTGGTGGAATTGAGTTTCACTATGGCGAGGGTACGAGTTTTGCCACTCTGGCGAAATGGATGTCGAAGGTGACCTATCCCGGACTAAACCTTGTGATCCTTCTTTGACGACTGAGTTCCGGGAATGTCGTAGCATTCTTGTGACTAGGATCATTCGATCTCGCAGTGGTTTGTTGTTCAGTTTGCACCCGGTTTCAAACTGCAATTTGCAGCATAGTACTCTTCTGATTTTAATAGGCGCGCTTGTAACTGCCCCGTTGACAGCTGGTGCAAGTGGTTGGGTCGCAGGCCTGATCGTTCTAGGAGAGGCCGTCGTCTTTGCACTGCCTGACTTTGTCGAAGCAGCAAACGCGGATAGCGAAGAAGAACGTAAGCAGCATTTCAAAGCAGGGTTGATCAATTTGGTGCTTGGGTTGGCGATCCCGCTCGCGGCCAAGGGCGTGAGCCTTATTGCCAAAGAGGGCCTCGCGGCAGCCAAAGGCCTAGGCAGGAATATTCTCAGCAAATTGGAGGAACCGCTCACACAGGAGAGCCCATTCTTGATGAATACTCTTCAGGACCTTGCTGAAAGTGAAGAGGTCTCTGTTCTCGGTGAAGTCAGGAACGCGTCCAAGGTGCCGGAAAGGTTCAAGGTTTCAGCTGAAGAACTTCCGGGAAAGGCCGACTACAAGTTCCACGAGCAGGGATATTTTCGCGGTCTTTATGTCAACTCGGAAGAGAATTTGGCAATCAGCTTGGACGGAGGAGAAACATTCATTCCAGTCTCGAGTGGCAGCGGAACCAACGAGTTCAAACTGGTCGGTAGATCAACCACATTCGTGCGACGTGCGGACGGATCATTTGACTTCAAATTCGTTTCCAGACCGCCGGGCGGAACCCCGTTCGACCCAGAGCAAGCCGCGTCTCGTTCAACTCAGAAACCAGGTGTTCGGCCCCCAGAAGAAATCGAACTTGAACCCGTTCCAACGACATCTGCGGCGACCTTGTCGATGTACAAATTGAACGGCCTGTTAGATCAGGTTGAAAACATATCGGAAGACGCGCGAAAAGCTGTCGTCGAAGAGTTTTCTCAAATGCCAGCAGAGAGGCAAGAGCTTTTCCTTTCGCGACTGGAAAAAGAGATTGGGAATGGCAACGGGAAGCGCTTCTTGGATCGTTTTACAGGAACGAAACCGGTGCCCGAGGCTACCGAGTCTGTTTCTCCGTTTGAATCCAAGCCAATCAGCAGAGCGCTGCGTAAGGAACTTGACAGGCCCTGGTTGAAGGGACGGTTAAAATCTGAAGAATTCAAGGAAGTCGAAGGCGCGGTCAAAAACAGTTCCCCTGACGATCGAATGCTCTTCCAGAAAGCGCTGCAGCGAACCCGCAAAAACTCGAAGGCGGACTTTGCATTGGCATCGGCGCGTGTGCCTCAGGCCGACAGGAACGCATTCGCGGAAGCATGGCTTAGTAAAAGACCCACAGCGCTATTCGAAAATCTCAAGGGATACAACGAAGATGGTAGTATAAAGTTTAAATTGCCGCAAGGTATGTCGGATGAGTTGAAAGAGTTCCTTGAAACCACAGCTAAAGAAAACATGTCCGAAAAGGAAGTGAAGCAGCTTGTTGACGAATGGTTGACAAAGAGATGGCCTGATCATTTTCCTGCCGATGGTAAGGCCGCCGGTTTTACGAGAATTTTCACGAGTGCTGCGGGCAGGCAATATCTTGTGATTGGGCTGATTACCGGCGGAATTCCTACACTCGGCTTTATTGCATACCTGGCAGCGACATCGGATTCAAGTAGTCCAACAGCAAGTGGCGACGGCACCAAAAATACGGCGTCTCCAAACGGCCCCACAGGTGCCAACAACAATGACCCAACGGCGCCCTATGTCACCGAATTGCCGGACCTAAGCCGTGGACCAAACTGGGAACACCACAGCACAGAAACTTCAAGGTACTATGGTCCAGCGGAACCTAGGCCTGACAAGAATGGGGTCGTGAGAGGCTCAAACGGCAAAATAATTGGCACGTACGACCAAAACGGAAACCTAATTAAAGCTGGTTCAACCACCGAGATCATCAGACCTGATGGCAGCTATATCGGAACATATGTAAAAACAAAGATCTTCAAAGAAGACGACACGACAACACCTGAAGCAAACGAAGCCGGAAAGCAATTTTGGATCATTAAAGACAAAGCTGGAAACATTGTCGACACAGACGGCAATGTGATAGCAAAATACGTGGGCAAAAAAGATCATCCCACAGTGAAATTCGAAGATGGACGGCCATTTACTCAAGAGGTCTACGTCACAACTGACGGACAACAGAACCCTTCCGGCAATGGGCCACTAGAGGTTTATGTTTATTGGGATGATTTGTATGGCTGGGAAGGCTACGCCACTCCCTACCGCACCAATATCAATCGCTCTCCCTACTGGCGCACGTTTACGGTCAATGGAGAAGCGAGAACATACTATTACCCAAAGGAAGGGAAGCCCTATCTTGTAGAGGAAGAGGGTTCCACCTCCAGAGCGGACATCGGTACTATAACTTAACGTCTCGCAATTTGTCTAATGCCTACACCTTGATTTGATGTTTCTGTCGCAAACCTGCCGCTTTGCGACAGAAACAAGGACTTGCAGATCGCTGTGTGTGCCTTGTAGCCAATTGTGGGAATGCGTCTGCCCTTGCATGCCTAATCACACTCAAGTAGCGCCAAATCCGGCAATACAGGTTCAACACCGCGATCAAATTGTAAAAAACGACCACACCTAAAAGGCCAGGACAAAATCATTGGGTATTTGCAGGTGTCAAACTATTGTTAAGGGCGAACGAATTAGCAATTGGTCCTGGATTACGGGGCAAAGTCAATGTCCGATGGAGGCACGTTTGCTGCCAAGCGGTAAGTTCGCGACAGAGCCCAGAAATCTATGCCGCCCTGAAGTTTTCCAACTTCCTCCATGAAACAACGGCGATTGCGCAATTTTGTGAGCGGATCGCGCGTCGCGTAGAAACGCAGTTCCTGCTGGCCAGAGAGCATCTTCTGTGCGGAGCGCATCTTGGCATAGAGTTCTTCGGGCCCTGTCGCATAGTTTTCTTGTTAACCCCGGCTTGAGAATTCGGTGATGAAAAGGCGTTCCGATTTGTTGGAGTGCGGGTTTATGATTCTGAATGCCATTACCGAAAAGCTGAAGCGCCAATCAAAGGACGATTTCAAAGGGCGGCATTTCGAGGCATGGCTCATTGTTCAGGCCGTTGCCTGGTACTTGCGCTATCCGCTGAGCTATCGAGATTTGGAGGAGATGTTCCAGGAGCGTGGCTTCGAAGTAGATCACAGCACGATCAACCGATGGGTTCTTGCTTACGCGCCGATGATCGAGAAACGGCTACGCCAGTTTCGCAGACCCCATTGCGGTTCAGTTCGCATTGACGAAACCTACGTCAAGATCCGCGGCAAGTGGCGCTACCTGTACCGGGCCATTGACAAATGCGGCAATCCTGTCGACTTTCTGCTAACGGCAAAGCGCGACCTTGATGCGGCCAAACGATTTTTCCGCAAGATGCTGAAGGACGAGCCCCTGCTATCGCCGGGGAAGATCGGTACCGACGGTGCAAATACCTTCCCGTCAACGATCAAAACGACCGTCGATGACCGGCTCCTGCGTCCAGATCCAGTACATTATGTCACCAAACATCTACAGCAAAGGATCGAAAGCGACCATTTCAGAGTGAAGAAGAACATGCCAAAGACCGGCGGTTTTCAATCCTTCAAAACGGCGCGACGAACGATTGCCGGTTTCGAGGCTATGCTCTGGCTGAAGAAGGGTTTCGGCTTCACTGGCGATTGGACTGTCAACGAACAGAATGGTTTGCTCGCGCAGCTCTTCGGACTTCAAAAGGTTAACAAAGAATGAAAATACCGCCGATCGCAGGGTAGCCTTATCCTGCTGAAAGGTTTGCAACACGGCCACATGCGGTCTTACGTTTTTTCGGGTGTCCAGCTCAGAATTTCATATACTCGCTCGATTGGTTCAATGATCCAAGAGATCAGCGGACGTTGGTCAATGGAGATGAAACCTGTAACCTCCAATCCATCACGTAATTTGGGCAAAATTTCCCGATCAAAGGTCGCGTCCCTGTTGAATGCAGCCTCAATTAGGAAAGAAGGTTTGTCCTCCGCGCTCTGAGACGGCAAATTTAAGTTTGGTAAACCTGTTTCAGAAATATTTGTGATGACAGCGGGAAAGGTACCCCATTCCGACACATCAAAAGTAACGAGTTCGATCCGTACCGCATGACCAACCGCTACATCTCTAAGGTTTCGACTTTGCACAACGAATTCTGTAAAAAATCCACCTTGTTCTCGATGATCTTGGGAAATCTGAATAAGGGGAGCCCCATTACTAAATACTGATGACCCCTTTTGTGTTCTTATATGTGTAACAAAACCATTGAACGGCGCTAAAAGGGTAATACTATCTCGGTTTTCAAGATCCAGTAATTCCAAACTCAAAAGATCTATTTCGGCCATTACCTTTGTAATATCATTTTGAAGTGCTGAGGTGGTTTCCTGATTTCTCTTTTTCTGTTCCTCAGTGTTTCTTTGCAGGTGAAGAAGTCCCAATTTTTCTCGTATATGCCTTTGCTCTGTATCATTTATTTTTAAGAGACAAGTCTCTCTCTGATCTTCTGAAACAACACCACGATCGTGTAATGTTTGCAAGCGATCGCATTTCTGCTTGAGTAATTTCTCTTCTCCAGATATTGTTCTTAAAAGATGCTTATGAGTAGATTCTTCATTCGCTAACTGCCGTGTAGTTACGGCATGAGTCTCTTGTTCTAGTAGCAACTTATCTTCGAAGTTTGTTTTTTGGTTCTCTAGCTGCAAGATTCTCTTTTTGATACGCTCGCGCTCAATCTCGTTGGCATCACCTTTTTCTTCCCGTACAAGATCTGTGCCGATAGCGATTAGGGGTTGATTCTTCTTTACTGACTCGTCCCTCGACACCATCACCTCTAGTATACGTCCAGCCCGAGGAGCGGCAATATTTGCGATTAAACCCTGTGCTCTGACTTGCCCCTTTACTTTCCGAATTTCAGGCAATTTTACGGATATGGCCAACGAAATCGCAGACAAGAACGTAGTCGATAATACGAACACAATAATTTTAGTTGAAAAGTGTGTGGATGGTAGACCGCGGATAACCCAAGCTGCAACGTTGTTTGTTTTAGCGTGTCGCAGTTGACCAGACGAAGGCATTTGAGATTAATTCCTGTCTAGGTTCGAGGGTTGAAAGTAAGCCATAAACATAAACCAGTTACGCCACTCAAGCGGGTGTGCTGATATCTCACGACCAAGTATATAAGAAAGTTCAGTCATTCTTACCTGTTCGTCCGCCGAATATTCAACTAGCAATGTAAACTCAGGTGCGGACCTGTCTAACACGTTTCCGCGCGCATGACCCACCATCATCCGGGCTTTAAGAATAGCACGTAATCGCAAAACACCGGCGCTCAAACGCGCAGGCCGACCCAATAGCCGACAATCCTGCGTTGCACCAAAACGACCAGGAAGATCAGAGAAACAAATAACAACTCCTGGCATTTTTCGACACATTTTTACGCATGACTTTAAAGCGCCTGCTTTTTCTAAAGACCAAAGATGTGCTTCGCGCGTTTCCGCGAAAGTGTTCCATAATCGTGCTTCACGCCAACTACGTGAACCAGTTGCAGCAATACAATGAATAGGTATTTCCCGTGGAATCAGTTTGTCAATGGCCCACATTAGATTAAACATGCTTGAGAAATGAAAGGCTGCGAAAACAATATTTTGTTCAATTTTACATAGCTTTTCTATTTCATTTCCATTCACATTAACTAATCTGATGCGGCCAGCATAGTACTCTGTCTCCTTTGGGCTAGCTTTTGCTAACAATGTTCTGCAAGCAACCATCAACGGTCTGCGATATATCCCGTGCCATTTGCTCTGCTTGATGATCGGGTATACTAAGAGCTGCTTCGAAATGCTTTTCATCAAAGGCGAAACTCCTAGATATGTCTTTGAAAGAAAATCCGCCACCCAAGACACGAGCCTATAATACTTTGCTGGTAGGATTCTCAATAGACAGCTAAAAGCGGTAATGTGCAAGTATATAATTTGTGAAGAACCAATAAAATGCATATCTATGCCGCCTTGACTACTTTAAGAGCCCCATTATCCAGCTCAAATATTTGATCGGCTGAGTCCCGAATATTTTTTTGGTGGGACGCGACCAGCTTTATGCACGGAAGCTTCTTGATGTCGTCCCAAATATCGTTTGCGGTATCAACATCAAGATTTGCCGTAAACTCATCCAAATACAAAATGTCAGGAGCACGGTAAATAGCTCGTGCAATCAGTAATCTTTGAATCTCACCTGTAGACAAAATATGTCGCGCTATAGAAAACTCTGTCTTATCTCCATGATCCAACTCCTTGATTCTGTTGGAGATCCTCGCAATATCGATGGCTTTGGCATAGCGTTGGTCATCAACAAATCCATGAAAAGATGTGATGTTTTCTTGGATTGTACCGGAAAAAAGGGTATCTTTTGGTGTTACAGTCGCAACGTGGTTTCGAATTAATGGAATTGATTTTTCCTCTACATCTTTTCCATTTACTTGAATGCTACCTGCGGCTGTTGGAATAATCCCAACTAAAGCGCTAAGAAGCGTACTTTTTCCGGCGCCTGTTTTGCCGATAAACACTGCAGTTTGACCCTGTTTAATTGTGAGTGTGACATTTTCCAAAATCACATCAAGACTGCCTAATGGCGAAATGGCCAAATCGCGGCATGACAGAGACAGGAAAGGGGTTGGCAAAACATTTTTACTGTGATCAATATCGGGCTTAGTTTGAACAATGTCCGCCATACGATCAATATGGACCAGAGCAATGTTACGCTCGAGCAACGTGTTGAAGATGCGAATAAAATTATCGCCAAAGATATTTTTATATTGGATGTAGGCATAGGCCGCACCCACCGTAGCCTCGCCATTGATGATCCTGTAACCTGCCCAAGCGACCACAAGCAACTGCTCTGCGTGAAGTACCGCTTGCGACAAAGTATCAAAGGTGATGCGGTAGTTTTCTTTTTTGCGGCGTGCCTTTAAGCTCTGATTCAAGGAGCGCGCCCAAAGATTGCTTAGCGGGTTCACTACGTCAAAAACCTTGACCGAGAATATTCCTTCAACAGCTTGCAACATCCGACCATCCGCATCGGCTTTGCATGAAACTTCCTCAGCAGTGTAGCGACGTAATGGACCATAAAGGAGTATTCTGAGAAAAGAGAAAAGTACTAACCCAGAGAAGGAAATAAGAGCAAGAATAACATCATAGTATATCATCATCACAATAGAAAACAACAGCCAAATAAAGAGAGGAGAGCGCTACAAAATGATCGGTAAGAAACTCTGAAATCTTTTCCGCCGAGCCAATCCGTGCCAAAATATCAGCGGGAAACCTATTAGTGAAGTACAGGAAGGGTAACTTGAAAAGATGAGACGCGTTCGCATTTGACAATTTGCCAATCAGCGACACAGTCAAGATGTTCCTCAGCCAGTCCGTAAGAAATCGATAAACAGCCTCAAAGACATATATGACGCCAAATATAATTGCGAATGATATTAGAAGTTCAGTTGAGCTGTTTCGGATGGCCTCATCGACTACCAATTTGACATAGCTGGGTGCGGCCAAGAACAAAATCTGCAGAAATATACCACATAATAGTGCTGTAGAAAAATGTGTATTCACGCCAGCTAGAGCACGTACAAATTGCGAAATGCTAAGGAAGTCTAAAGCGCTATGCATGTCAGCATAGTTTTTGGTAGGTGTCACTTCTATTGCATATCCTGAGATATACTCTCTAGCCTCCTCTAGTCGAATCCTCCTTCTGCCCAAGGCAGGATCAACAATGGTTAGTGTTTGCCGAGAGGCATATTCAAGAATCACAAAATGATTATCACCCCAATGCAAAATGCATGGCGTCTGAAGTGCACATATTTCGTTTTCTTCAAAAGCTAATACACGGGGCACCAACCCGTAGGTGTCCGCAATCCGGCTAAGCTCAAAAAGTGATAATCCAGATTCCAGACGCACGGGATATTTAGTACGCAGGGTACGTAAGCTAACTTCACGCTTAAAGTGACCAGTGAGCATTGAAATGCAAGCAAGGCCACACTCGGTAACTTGGTCTTGAAAAACTGGTCGTACCACTCGTTGCCTCAATAATATTACAAAGAACCGGAGCTGCGATTAGCAGCTCCGGCAGCAAAAAAATATTTTATGAAAGGATCAGCTAGCACCAAAGACGCCTGCGACCGCAGCACCAAGACTAAATAGAGCGCCTACGAGGCCCCAATTTGAACCACCTTTGATGCTTTTTTGCTCAGCTTCTGAAACGATACGCAAATCTTTACCCTCCCTATGGTTAGAGTTAAATATTGATGGGTCACATTCTCCATTCACAGTAGATAGTCGATTACAACCCAACGAGACGATAGCCTTCCCTAAGGGAAGGCGCCCCACATTGATATAATTTTGTATCATTGTCAATAGTTCGCCCTGAGAAACCTCAGGCTGCTTTACATTCTAGGGTCAGAACAAGATTTGCTCCCGTAGACACGCTAAGGACGAACGGATTGTGAACATCATGCAGCCCGGAGGATATTTCCGGGGGGTCGCAACGTCCTTAGGCCTTCAGGTATTTGTTGCTCCGTGCCCCAGGAGTAGATGCCGGTCAGATTGATATGCTCACAACTGAGCGGTGAGATGTGCTTGAGCACGTCATCAGGAATATTCCGGCCCTGCTGGCGCAGATGAGCTACTGCTTAGATTCAGATTCGAAGTGCAACACCTGCTATTTGAGCAGGTGGCATGGGAATACAATACAGACATCTTGATTTGGCAGAACGGTGCCGGATTTGTGCGATGAGAAGCCTTGGACACAGCCTTGATGATATCGCGGCTATGCTTGGTCGGTCGAAGTCTACGATTAGCCGTGAGCTTAGGCGCAATAGCGGGGATAAAGGCTACAAGCCGGATCAGGCTGACCGGATGGCCTGGGCTCGTAAACTTCGCGGTCACTTGCTTGAGCGCCACAGCCAGCTTCGAGGCTGCGTCGTGGCCCGTCTTGGCATGGGATGGACCCCGGAACAGATCACTGGCCGGCTGCGGCTTGAAGGATCACAGCACACGCTCAGCCCGGAGTCCATTTACCGCTACGTCTACAGTGCACATGGACGCAAGGACAAGCTTCACCGGTATCTGGCCCAAAGGAAGGCCAAACGGGGGTATCGCCGCCGGAAAGGCCGCACATCGCGAACAGATGAGGCAAAACAGCCGATCTGGCTGCGACCGACAAAGGCTCATACCCGTGCCGAGGTTGGTCATTGGGAGGGCGATTGCATGCATTTTCGCAAACAGAGCGATATTCTCCTAACCCTTCAGGACCGCAAGACCAGGTACTGGATAATGAATAAACTTCCGCGCAAAGACGCTGAGACAACCGCGAACATGGTGCGAGACCGTTTCGCTGAAATGCCTAAAAAGGCCCGCAAAACAATTACTCTTGATAACGGAAGCGAGTTTGCCCAGCATCGAAAGCTGGAACAAAAGACAGGAGTGCGAGCCTTCTTCTGCGAACCGCACTCGCCTTGGCAACGCGGGTCAATCGAAAACGGAAATGGCCGTGTTCGGCGGGACCTGCCCAGAAAAACTGACCTTCAAAACTGGACGGACGAGGACATTGAAAACCTCACATTCATCTTCAATTCAACACCGCGAAAATGTCTTGGTTACAGAACTCCAATCGAGGCATTCGCAAAGGAAATAGGTGTTGCACTTAAATTGTGAATCCACCCCTTCTCAAAAAAAGCATGATCGGGGATGGGGTCGACGACGAATGAGATATCCCGCCTCCGAGAAACTTGAAATCATTCGACTGGTGGAGCAGTCCCATCTTCCAGTCAGACAGACGCTGGATCGGCTGGGTATTCCAAGGTCAACCTTCTACGTCTGGTATGACAAATATCAAACCGGTGGCATAGATGCCTTGCAGGACACGGCCCCCATGCCTGCACGGGTCTGGAACCGGATCCCCGATGATATCCGCCAACAGGTCATTGATCTGGCCCTGGAAGAACCGGAGGGCCTGTCGCATAGTTTTCTTGTTAACCCCGGCTTGAGAATTCGGTGATGAAAAGGCGTTCCGATTTGTTGGAGTGCGGGTTTATGATTCTGAATGCCATTACCGAAAAGCTGAAGCGCCAATCAAAGGACGATTTCAAAGGGCGGCATTTCGAGGCATGGCTCATTGTTCAGGCCGTTGCCTGGTACTTGCGCTATCCGCTGAGCTATCGAGATTTGGAGGAGATGTTCCAGGAGCGTGGCTTCGAAGTAGATCACAGCACGATCAACCGATGGGTTCTTGCTTACGCGCCGATGATCGAGAAACGGCTACGCCAGTTTCGCAGACCCCATTGCGGTTCAGTTCGCATTGACGAAACCTACGTCAAGATCCGCGGCAAGTGGCGCTACCTGTACCGGGCCATTGACAAATGCGGCAATCCTGTCGACTTTCTGCTAACGGCAAAGCGCGACCTTGATGCGGCCAAACGATTTTTCCGCAAGATGCTGAAGGACGAGCCCCTGCTATCGCCGGGGAAGATCGGTACCGACGGTGCAAATACCTTCCCGTCAACGATCAAAACGACCGTCGATGACCGGCTCCTGCGTCCAGATCCAGTACATTATGTCACCAAACATCTACAGCAAAGGATCGAAAGCGACCATTTCAGAGTGAAGAAGAACATGCCAAAGACCGGCGGTTTTCAATCCTTCAAAACGGCGCGACGAACGATTGCCGGTTTCGAGGCTATGCTCTGGCTGAAGAAGGGTTTCGGCTTCACTGGCGATTGGACTGTCAACGAACAGAATGATTTGCTCGCGCAGCTCTTCGGACTTCAAAAGGTTAACAAAGAATGAAAATACCGCCGATCGCAGGGTAGCCTTATCCTGCTGAAAGGTTTGCAACACGGCCACCTTATCTATGCTTCCAAACGACTGGATGTGGTGCAGTCGAGAATTCGACAAATGATCGCAAGACTTGGGACATTTAGGGAGCAGGTTGTTGGAGAGTTGGAGAATTCTCAATCTGATCCCGAATCCCGCCTTGCATGGTGGACGCTGCAAAGCATGACAGCTGACAGTTTCAATGCAGCCTATGCAGAGAATCTGATTGGTGTAGGTGAGGAGCAACGACAATATCAAAGGCAAAGGCGCCAACTGGCATCACTTCCATTGAGCCAGAAACAAACTGAGTTTCTTCTTAAACTTGAAGGAGTGATTTCGGGAGAGACCGGCATTTTCGAACTCCGACGGCAAGAGCTTGCTGTCAATCTCGAAGCACAAAATGCGCTCTTTCGCATCAGACGCGATGCGAACCTCGTCAATGAATTGGCTATTGGGTATGCGTCTAGAGCAGAAGCCTTTCTTGCCAAGGAAAGATCAAGCTCTTCGTCCACCATTCAATTTATCAAACTCACCCTTGCAGTTGTCAGCTTGGTGAGCTTTGCTTTAGCATTATCAGCCGCATTGTTCGTCTCGCGCTATGTTGCCTACAATATTGGACGAGTAGCTGATGCAATGGTGCGCTTGGCCAATGGAGACAGGGCATCCGCTCTGCCGCGTAAAACAGGCAATGACGATGAAATTGGCGATCTGAACAGATCGTTTCGTAGTTTCAGAGCGAACGCCCTACGGCTTGATCGGTCACACAAGCAGCTCAATCAACGCAACGCGCTATTTGAGAAGGTTTTCGCCAATATTGCCTATGGAATCGCGATTACCGATGCGAGCGGCAAGGTGACAGCTTCGAATCCAGCCTTTGCGGATATTTTGGAAATCGATCCTGCCAAGCCGTTCCGGGAGCCGCTTGCCAAATGGTTTCATGAAGGAAAGTTTGCCAAGTCTGCTGCAGAAGCAAATGTAAAGTCCAATCTGCGCGGTCAGCTAGAACTAGTCGCTGAAGATGGTCAAATTTTGGAGTTGAGAGCAAGCCAACTTCCGGATGATGGTCGTGTCTGGTTGGTGGCGGATGTCACCGAAAGCCATACCTTGTCAGCTCGTCTGGCGCAGATCGATCGCATTGAGGCGTTGGGCAAAGTTGCAGGTGACACAGCTCATGATTTTGCAAACATCCTTTCAACGATCCGCACTCATGCTCATCTTCTCACAAGCGGGGCGACTTGTTTACAGAAGAACAATATCTCTGCAATTGAGAACGCCGTTGAGTTCGGCAGCTCTTTAACAGAACGTCTGCTGGCATTCGCGAAAAAGCAAAATCTCGCACCCGAGGTGGTTGAGCTCAACAGTTTACTCGAAGGGATGATCGAGCTTGCAGAAATTGGACTCAAGGAGAGTGTGGTGCTTAATGCCGTGTACGCTCAAGAACCCCTTCATGTGATTGCTGATCCAGGTCAGATGGAATCCACACTTCTCAATCTCATCTTGAACGCAAATAATGCGATTGAGAACAAAGGTGAGATCCAAATGCAATTGTTGTCGCATGACGGCGAAGCGACCATCATCATCAAGGACAATGGCATTGGTATGCCCGCTAATGTGCGAACAAAAGCCATCGAACCTTTCTTCTCCACAAGGGCTGCGGAGGGTGGATCCGGACTTGGGCTTTCAATCGTTTACGGGTTCGTCAAACAATCAGGCGGAAATCTTACAATCGAGAGCGAAGAGGGTAAAGGCACAGCAATTTCCATTTCCATGCCTCTGGCAAAATTAGGTGAGCTGGAGACCGAAAACCTACCAACCAAAACAGCTCTTGTGATTGATGATGACCAACAAATGCGACAAATCGTTGAAACGATCCTTTGTGGCATGAACTACAAGTCGACCTTGTGCAGCAATGCCAATGACGCGCTAAAGCACCTGGAGACCGGTAAATTCCATCTAGTTGTCAGTGATTTTGATCTGGGATCAGAGATTACCGGCCGTGATATTTTGGAGACCTCAGCCAAGAAATTGCCATATGCGATGCGCATTCTTATCTCAGGCAAGTCATCATTGAGCGACGACTATGATGGACCCAACACAATGGTTCAGAAACCTGTCACAGCAAAGAAGTTGAAACTCATCCTGCAACAAAATGACGCCTTTTCATCACCGAATTCTCAAGCCGGGGTTAACAAGAAAACTTTGCGACAGGCCCCAATTTGAAGTAATGAAAAGCCACTTTTGGTTTGCTTCGCGGCTGGGGTTCCAAGGGCCCTCCCTTGGCAAGTTGCATTTGGCATCAAACGGCCTCGGTTCGCTCTGTGACCGGGTTGTTTGTGCAAATATGCAAACTTGCGGGCGCAGTGCGCCCCTTTTCGGCTATGCTGTTCACGCAGCGTCCGCTTTGAGGAAAAACTCGGCTTTGCCGGTCAACGCTGCGATGTTCTTCGGGCTCTGCCCGTTCATTTTTGTCTTGTAGTTCAGGTCTGCACAAAGCGGTGAAAAAGTTGGCAATCAGGCCTGATGATGTAGAAGCCACGCCGCTTGCTTTGATGTGGGAAGGTATAATCCTCCAAGCTGCAGGATTATACCTCATGAATAAATGAAAACACTGTATCTTCATCAATCAGGTTTGCGCAGCCGCAGAAGTGTAAACAGTTTGAACGGCGGCAGGGTTTCCTCACATTCCGGGAGCAAGATTGTTCGATCCAGAACCCGGCTTTTTGGAAAGTCCGGGTTCCAGCCGAGCCGATGACCGAAGCGTTTCAAGGCTCTCTCCACGGTCAGACGCAACCCGGCCTCCGCGGAGAAGTGATTGACAAAGATTACCGTTCCACCCGGTTTCGTCACACGTTCTAATTCCCGGATAACCTTGTCGGGGTCTGGCACGACCGTAATAACGAACATGGCGACAACCACGTCGAAATGACCATCCGGATAAGACAGATCCGCAGCGTCCATAACTTGCAGCTGATCCACGTTATCTCTGCCCGCCGCTTTCGCCCGAGCCTGCTTCAGCATGTCTTCGCTAAGATCAATACCTGTAATTTTCAGGTGGCTGCCATAAAGCGGAAGCGACATGCCTGTGCCAATGCCCGCCTCAAGCACGTGGCCCTGAAGCTGGTTGACATGTTTGACCGCCGCACGCCGCCCCCAAAACAGGGGGCCAGCGAAAATGTAATCATAAATGGGAGCCCAACGGGCATAGGCAGCCAGAACCGCCGCCCCATCAAGCTTCTTCGTGCCCGATAGACCGCCCTTGAATATCCTTTCCGCCTTTTGCTTGAGGAGCCGGATATGCCTGGGAAGAGTGCCAGTCTGGTGCATGGAATGCCGTGTCTAAAATGGGTTTCCGTGCAGTATCTACGCGTTGAATGCCTGAAAGTAAACACACTTGCCGTAAGGTCAGCTCGGCACTATGGCCGCGACAAGCTCGAGCAGTGGTATTCCGGTATTGCCAACTTGTTGAATTCGTGGTGCATGACACCCCATTCTGGACGGGATTCAGGCGTTTATTTTTCCAGTGTAGTCTTGCCATATTGCGAATGCATCAGCCCTTGCATGCCGGTATGAAGGTGCGGACAGTTTATATCGGCGCGGCCGGAAAAGCGTGTTGATCTGATCATGGGCAGACAGGAAGCGTTGTGCCTGACGCGGAGATTTGAACCGGCCCATGATCTTCTCCCGTTTACGTGTTGGGCGATGGGAGTTCTCAATCCTGTTATTCAAGCCCTTGTGAGCGCGATGATCGGCATTTGGCGCAAGAGCCCGAACCGGCTTGGTGTAACTGCGCAGTTTGTCTGTCACCACGACCCGGGGTTCGCCGTATTGCGTGACCAGCGTGCCAAAGAAACGTCTGGCTGCCCTGGCATTCCGACGCGATTGAACCAGGATATCCAGTACGTCTCCATCCCCGTCAATCGCCCGCCAGAGCCAGTATTTGACACCACCAATAACGATCACCGCTTCATCCAGGTGCCATTTGCTATTGGGCTTTGGACGGTCACGACGAATGCAGCGCGCAAAATGTCGGCCAAACCGGTTCACCCATTTGCGGACTGTTTCCCTACTGACAGCAATTCCCCGCTCCGCTAGCAGGTCTTCAACATCCGCCGCGTTCAACGC
>NZ_GL476314.1:221571-236045 GCF_000148725.1 Roseibium sp. TrichSKD4
GCCAATATATTGGCCTATCCGACGCTCAGGGGCCGCCATGTTTTTTGCGGCATCCGCCAGTCTATGCCTTCAAGCAACATCGACAATTGCGCGGGCGTCACGCTGACCTTACCGTCCTTCGCAGCAGGCCAAACAAACCGGCCCTTCTCAAGGCGCTTGCTGAACAGGCATGCGCCCTGTCGATCCCACCAGATGATCTTCAGCAGATCACCGCGCCGTCCCCGGAACACAAACAGATGTCCAGAATAGGGATCAAGCTCCAGAACCTTCTCCGCCTGAGCCGCCAAAGTGTTGAACCCGCGCCGCATGTCCGTCACCCCGGCAGCCAGCCAAACCCGCGCGTTGGACGGCACGGGGATCACGGCATTAGACCTTCAACCAAAGCCAGCACCGTCGGCAGCGCCGTCGTCCCTTCCACCAATACCCGCCGCCCGTCCGACAGCGTGATATCAACCCGCTGAGCCGACAACGGCATATCCGAGGCAAGCGCCGCGATCTGGTGGCCTGGTGCGGCCTGCGGGCCCTCTATCTCCACTGGTAGAAACGCCGCTCCATCAAGGACGCAATCGCTGTCTTCTGGCGCAAACCGCTCATCACGCAGCCAGTTGTGGATCAGGTTCGCATTCATCGCAGAGCGGCGCGCAACCTGCGCAACCGAAACCCCCGGCACTCTGGCCTGCAAACAGATCGACCGCTTCTCGTCATCCGACCAAAACCGCTTCTTGCTGCCCTTCTTCGTACCCAAAATGTGCCTCACAATGTCCATTAACGAAAATGGACATTATCACCCCACTGCGCTCCCCGTCAGAGCGGGAATACCGAACGCTCACGGCCCAGACCGCATAGGAAATGATCGATCGTGGAAAGCGAAAGCCCTTAAGGCCTGGGAATTCTGAACTTGGAAACATACAAACGATCTATCAAACCAATGCTCAATCAACAAGTTGGCAATACCCCAGCGTGGGTATTGCCAACCCTGGCGCAGGCTGCCCGCAAGGAGGACGCATCAAGATAGCGGCGACCGATATGCTTCAGCTCGTCATAGGAAATGTCCGGAACACCAGCCGCAACGCGCTTCAGACCTGCATTCGTGCCAAGACCATAAAGACACAGCAAAAGCCGACGGTCACGAACGCTCCGGGCAAGAGCCTCACGACTGGCCGAGGTTTCGAAAGCATCCAGAAAGCCAGTCTCAAGCGCCGTTTCCTTCAGGGTGTCGAGCAATCCCGTCATCGGCCAGCGGCGGTTGATCTCCGCTTTCAATGCCACAAGCCCCTGCGGTTCGGGCAGCGGATCAAACGGTGTAATACAGGTCCTGTTCTTCCCGTGCCAACGCAGACGGACCTTTTCATTGGACGGCAGGGCTGCGTTCAGCTGAAGAAGTTCCTGTTTCAGCTGGTCCTCCACCGATCGGACAAAGCTATGGGCATCGCGGGTCAGGTTCAGGCCGGAATAATAGGCATCGCGCTCTTGCGCAAAATCGCGGGGAAGGTCCTCATCCGGATTACGATACCGGTTCGACCCGGCGACCCAGATTTCCTTGGCGCGGATCCGCTCCCGCAATTGCGTCAAGACACAAAGCTCATAGGAGATGACATTCAAGCGACCGCGCTCGTCAATCACGGTCTTCCGCCATTTGGACGGGATAGATCCTTCCGGTGCCAACGCGGCCGCCGCAAAACGCCGACCACCTTCATTAAGGCTCCTGACCAGGGCAAGAGCATCCAGAACCGGCCGCCACGTTTCGTTGTTTGATCGAAACTCCAGAACGGACAAAAGCGGAGGCAGCATGCGTCGGTAGTGATTGGCATAAGACCCCCGCATGACCGTCTGGATACGCGTGTCCAATGTCCCTTTCGCCCGGTGCTCATTGATAATCGCCTTGAGACGGGCCCCTCCTGCAACAGGATAAATGACATCGGCCACCTTGCCGTCCGGCATCTCCATTGCCGCTGTCGCAATATCCACGAGAAGGCGCTCCTTACCATGCACCTTCTCAATATCAGCGGCAATCCGGTGAACCAATTCAATCAGCAAATCTACCAGACCGTCCAGCAACTGCGCCCGGCGCGACATTATATATATGGCCAGCAGACCAAGTCGTTTCGTCTCGTCATGCCAACGCATCTCGAACGCAGTCTCACCCTCTACACGGCGCACCAGTGTTTTCACCCAGGAAGGATGAACCGACGCCATCAGGTCAAACGGCAAATCCAGGGACTGCACAAACTCAAGCCGACTTGTCGCATCAAGAACACTGTCCAGCGCGGCTGCTCCAACATCCTCCTTCAACCGCAGAAACCCGTGCTCCCCGCGAGGAGCGGACAGGCTTGCCTCCAAGGCAAGGCGCGTTTCCACCGGCAAATGGCCACAAATCTCACCGAGAAATCGTTCGGAAAATGCGTGCAGCGCCGAGCGCGTCAAACGTTCCATGATCGCTCGTGAGGGAATGAAAACCTTGTTGCGTAGAGCCCATGCATAGCCCTTCTCTGCAAGCTCGGTCGAATTCGAACCAACTGATCCGGCAATCGCTGACAGATGCTTGAAAAGCCCGTCCTTATCCCCGTCGTCGGCTCGCCGAAAACCAAGGAAACGAAGAATTTGCAGACGGTGGCGGCGGGCCAGGTCGCCTGTCAGCTTGTACGTACCTGCAAGCGCCACCGGTTCTCCGGTCTGATCACAAACATAGTCAATGGCGTCCTGCGCAATCTCAGCCAGTGTGGATGGGAAGTAGCCATGGCACCGAAAGAACAACAGCTGAGCCGCAACCCCAATCCGCGTTTGATGCCGGTAGCCATGAACAAACTCAAGGTCCGAAAAGGACAGGCTCCACGCAGAAATTTCTTCGAAATCCAACACCAAAACCCTCCAAAGAAACCGCAATTTCCGCCACTTCCATAAAGAGGTCAACAATTCAGATGATCACTATTTGTTCCTCAAAACGCCCATATGTGCACGCTCGGGCCTCTTGGGCCTTAAACGGGGGTTCCGTCGCAAATTTTTGATTTGGTCGCAGATGTGGCTATCGCCGGGTACAGTTATCCAAATGCTCCCTTATTCATGGAGCAACTGAAACAATCGCTCAGCTTGCCAAAAGTCGTGAGAAGCTTTCGATCGGCTGAGTAATTCTGAGTGGGAGGCTTAGAGCAGAACCTCCTTGAGAAGGTTTCGAAACACCTTTCGCGCGTCGCCCGGATGTCGGATCTTTTTTATCGATTTCAGATTGGAAAGATCGTTCCCGACGACTATTAAACCCACCATTCCCCACTCATAGTGCGGAACACAAATGTGGCCATAGATTCCTGGAACCGTGAGCTCAACCGTAAGAGGTTCATCGATTGCACCGTTCCAGTGCGTGGCTCCCTCCGGGATCATGCCGCGTTTTGATGCTGAGTTGTGACCTGCATGCGTTGGCAAAAAGGTCACGCGATCACCAATGTTGATGCGCAGAATAGTGGGCTCAAAAACATTTGGTGTCTTGGGATCTCCGCACGCGGCGTTCAGCATCAAAACACCATGCGATTGGCCGTCGGTTGAAGGTGCAGGACAAGCCAAAGCCGACCCCACTCCGGCGAGTGCAGACATGGAAATCAAGACGTTACGACGTGTAAGCATGCACAACGATCTCGTCTCTTGGCCCGGCTGCGGTTTCGAGGTAAACACCATAGGTTTCCGCTATTTCGGGCTTTGAAAGCACATCTATGGGGTGCCCCTGAGCGCGGATCTGCCCGTCGCCGAGAAGGATCAGGCGGTCCGCAAACCGTGCGGCAAGGTTGAGATCGTGCAGCGCAACCACACCAATTGCATTTCGACCAACAATCGCGCTCCGTATTTGATCAAGAACGTCAAGCTGATGCCGAAGATCAAGGGCCGATGTCGGCTCGTCGAAGAGGTAAACGTCAGATGATCGGACCAGAGCTTGCGCAACGGAAACCATCTGCGACTGTCCACCGGATAGTTCGCTCACATATGCTTCGGCAAGATGTCCAATGCCGGCAGTTTCGAGCACGTTGCCAACAACGACCATGTCGGCTTCGGTTACGCGCCATCCCTTCAATTGCTTGTGAGCCATCATGACGACGTCGAATACCGTCAATGCCGCATTCGCTGTGAAAAACTGGGGCATGAAACACACGCGATTCAGTCTTTCTTTGAGGCTGAGTGCAGCAAGGTTCTGCCCCTCAAGCACGACCTTGCCACTTGAATTCTGCAACAAACCCGCGATCAAACGAAATAGAGTGGATTTACCCGACGCATTTGGTCCGATCAGAACCGTTAGTTCTCCGCGACTAATGGGACCGACATCGATCTGATTGAAAATCTGACGCGAGCCGTATGAAAAGCTCACGCCTTCGGCGCACAGTCCTCTCATTGCCAATGCCTCTTGCGTTGGCCAAGAATGAGCAGAATGAAAAAGGGAATACCGATCAAAGACGTGATCATTCCAATGGGATAGACAATGCCGGGTGTGATGGTTTTTGAAGCGATGGAAGTTCCCGACAGAATGAGTGCCCCACAAAGTGCCGAGAGAGGCAGAAATCCACGCTGATCTTCACCGACGATCATTCTGGCAATATGCGGCCCAACCAGGCCGACAAATGCGATAGCCCCGACAAACGAAACGGCAACTGCTGAAAGCAGCGAGACACCTGCCAGAACGCCAAGCCGCAACAGGCTGACATTCACACCAAGGGCTGCGGCCTTATCTTCGCCCATACGCAGCGCGGTTAAAGCCCATGAACGATGCATGAACCATGGCACCAAGACCAAAAGGACAACGCAACAAATGCCGACCTTCGGCCATGTCGCGCGTGCCAGAGACCCAAGTTGCCAAAAGATCAACTGGGCAAGTTGGATCTCTGAAGCGCCATATTGCAGGAAAGCAAGAAGGGCATTGAATGTGAACAGCATTGCGATCCCGACAAGGATCATGGCTTCCGGTGTCACGCCTCGCAGCCTTGTGAAAAGGAAAAGCGCACTGGACGTCAGCAAAGCGAAGACGAAGGCGTTCACAGAAACAAACAATCCACCAACACCGGGAATTACCGACCACCCTAGAACAATCGCGAGAGCCGCGCCGAAACCGGCAGCGGAACTCAAGCCGAGCGTGAAGGGGTCCGCGAGCGGGTTGTTCAGGATTGTTTGCATCTCGGCACCTGCAACACCGAGCATTGCACCAACTGCGACCGCCAATAGCGCGACTGGCAGACGAAGTTGCCAGATGATAACATCTTCTTTTGGCGTTGCGATCGAACGGTCGAAAATTACTTCCACAGTTCGCCAGATCGTGAGGTCCGCCGGGCCGGTCGTGACGTCGATCACGACCAAAACGCTCAGCGCAAAGAGGGCAAGCATAACCAGCGCTACTCGCTGAAGAGACCGGCGTTTATACGCCTGCACCAACAGCAACGCCCCGCTGGCGGGCGATGTTGCATCCGACATGTGAAATCCGAAATGAAGGAGGTCGCACTGTTTGTGGGTGCGCCCCCTCAGGCATAGCACCCTAATTTTTCAAGGAAACCCAGAATTGACCTGAGACGTCATAAGGCAAGAACCTGTCATGCAATTGCTTGAAGGTTGCTTCAGGGTCGAGGTCTTCAAAATCTTCGGGGTGAAGCCATTTTGCCAGCACCTGAACCGCCACGAAGTGGTAGGGCGAATTATAGAACTGGTGATAGATCGAGTGAAAACGACCTTCCTTGACAGCCCGCAAATCAGAGAATCCAGGTCTTGCAGCAAGTGCTGCAAGCCTGTCACCGTTGACTTCCGGGTCGCCCTCATACCCCAAAAGGGTCGCAGTTACCTCTGGTCTGGCTTCTTTCCAATTAGCCCCTGTTCCAAAGACGACCTCAGGGTCAGCCTCGATAATTCCTTCCAGGCTCACGTCAACCTTGTAGGCGTTTGCGAGCGTTGAGCCGTAGTTTTGACCGCCGGCAAGTTCAACGAAACGCCCGTAGTTATAGGGGCCGTAAGACCAGCAGCAAAAATCGGTTTGCCAGCCAGCGGCGTTTTCAACCACGACAAGCGGGCGATCTTCAGCGGGGATTGTGTCGACGATGTTGGTCACCTTGCGCATCTGCGCAATATAGAAGTCGATGAATTCGGCGGCGCGTTTTTCTTCACCGAAGATACGCCCCAGGATCAACATCGACGGCACTGCGTTTTCTGTTGCGTTGCGCCGGAAATCAATGAACGCAACCTCGACGCCGGCATTGCCGAGCTTTTCAATCAGTCCGGTTTCTTCGGCCTTGAAAAGGTTGCCGACATCAAGAAGCACCAAATCCGTTTCCGCTTCTAGAACGGCCTCAATGCTGAATTCACCCGCGTACGGGTTGCCGAAATCGATCAAACGCTTGGTGTCTTCCGGGAAGACGGCCTGATACTTGCGGAAGGCATCCGGGTCGTATTGAACAAGATCGCTTTTCCAGCCGACGATCTTTTCAAAGGGGTTGCCCTCTATCAAAGGTGCAATCCCGTACATCATCCGGCCTTCACCCAAAATGATCTTGTTCGGCAATTCTGGAAGTGTGACTTCGCGGCCTGCAATGTCGGTAAACGTCAAGGCTTCTGCTTGTGCATCGGTTGCTGGCGAAAGTGTGAGTACGCTGGCTGCAATTGCTCCAAGAAAGCCCCACATTTTTGTTTTCGAGAACATGGCGGTCTCCGTTTGGAATGAACTACGCTGTCTGAGTAACCGAACGAAAATTAAAAGTCGACTCAAAAATTCAGGTTTTCTAACGTGAGCTGAATTTACCTTGCAGGTTCATGAAGTTCTTTTGAATCACACTGGCTCTGTTGCTAATTTCTTTCTGTGGTGTAGAAAGCAGCTTTTGCAGAGCAGGTTGTTGATTTCATGAGTGCATTCAAAGGCCGTCATTTCAGCGGCGAAGTCGTTCTCTGGGCTGTTCGCTGGTATGGCATCAGTTAACTTGATCTGGAAACGATGCGGCCTGATCCAGGCCTGTTAGGCGGTCATCTTGCGGACATAGTCGGCCCAAAGGCTGAGCGCATCTGCCCTTGCATAACGATAGGATTTGGTGGAGAGGCGATTGCGGCGTGTCTGTACCTGGATGTCGAGGGTGTCCCCATTGGCGTCCACCGCGCGCCACAGCCAGTGTTTCACGCCATTGATCGGGAACAACTTAGTCCATGTGCCATTCGTGGTTCGGGCGCGGCCGTCCGCGGCGGATATAAGCGGCAAAATGCGAGCCAAATCGGTTGACCAAAAGGCGGACGGCTTCGCGACTGACGATCACCCCACGCTCTGCCAACAGATCTTCCACATCCGCCGTGCTCAGCGCAAAGCGATGGTAGGCCCAAACCGCATAAGCAACGACCTCACGCGGAAAACGAAAACCCTTCAGGCGCGGCATGGAAGATGGGATCTGCATGCCCAACCTCTAACCAAGTCCCGCTGCACAAACAACTTGGCAATGCCTGCAATTACCCTATGAATTCATCGCCATCCGGGTGAGGAAAAAACTCTGGATCCGAAAACCGTTGAATACACCGACGATGGCTCAGTCCCGTCCAAATCAATTATCCGGTCTCGGCGACAGAAAGATTGGCAGCATTTTTTGGATCAATGGCGGTGCGAACATCACTGGGTGCACCGCCAAAAACCCATAATTTTCAATCGGCCACTCTAAAATATGAGTATTTAATACCACTTTAATCAGGTCTCCAACTGTGCGGTTCTTCAACAAATAGGAGAACTAGATATGCTGAGACCAAAGCCACCGAGCACCCCTCGCCCAGGAACAAGCACCGCGAGACCTGCGGGACCTCAACAAAAGCCCACCATCATTCGCCCCAGGGCGCCAGGAGGCGCCCAAAAGCCTGCCGTCGCTTTGCGAAAACCAAGCACGGGTGCAATACCTAAAAGGCCTGCAATAGTTCAAAAACCGAACCTTCTTGTTGAACTCCAACAATCAGAACAGCCGGTTGTACGAAAACCGTCGCAGCAGCATCCCGTTGCAGGCGCGTCCACTAATACCGAATCCTCGATTACTGAGCGCAATAGCGTATTACAAAATATTCTCGGTATATCGGCTAATGTTGGAAATTACTTGTTTAGACTTCTAAAAGAAGAACTACCTAAGGATTTTCAGAATGCGGGACAATATCAAGCGGATTATGCAATTCTGGAAAAATTAAGTGGTGTTCTTGGAGAACTGGAGGACGGGGAAAATATCACTCTTGAGGACCTGATAAACAGGTTAAAGGAAGGAAAAACAAAACTACAAAAATTGTCCAAAAGACAATCCAAATTTAAAGATATTCTTTCTGGCCATATCGATTCAATAATAGTTCAACTTGAAAGCCTCAAGATCAACAAAAACACAGCACCTCAGAAAATAATGGGAATACTTATCGCTGTTTTACTTATCCCGATTGTATCTGTTTACGCATTCGATCAAGGAAAAAACTTCATAGGAGAAAAACCTTCTTTCCGAGGGCCAACAATAATGAACATGGTAGCTAAGGCCCCTCTGTCGGCCGCTCGGTTGTGGAGTGCAGCCAATTCTCCTGCTGCCAGAACCGACACGTTGCTAAATGTCATCAAGGACCGGCATTTGTTTGATGTTGTAAAAGCAATAGTCTTTGGATCACTAAATTTATTGAACCTGGAACCAAAGTCATACAATCCAGATACTGGAGAGGGCGATGAATTCAATGTGATTATGCTTTCGCTTTTTATGTCTTTTATTCTAATGGCGACGTTGATTACAACGCAATTGAAGGATGAAGCCGGTCAATTGTTAAACTTGGTATTCAAGGGTGATCGTTTCCCCACTGAGCGCGAAGTTTCTTCGCGGTTAGACGCAAACCAAGAAAATCAATCGCCAGCAGAACAGGAGGAACTCGATAACGACAAAAAAATCCTCGAAGACACGTTACAGATGATCGAAGAGACGCTGTCGATCCTCTCCAATTTACTGGACCGGTCAGGCATCACACCAGAAGAGAAGAAAAGGGCCAGCAAAGTTCTCAAGGGTCGAATTGCCGCTGCCAAAAGCGAAGCAAAAAAGGCTGCCCAGAAGATTAATTTGGCACTGAATGCAGAGCAACCTGAGAACCAAAATAACAACGATTTTCAGATTAAGATGGCATACCTTTCGCTTGGTGTTTCTTTGCTGCTGGCCAACGCCGGTGTCCAAATTTGGTCCGATCTCACAAATGCACCGGGCGAGTTCGCGAATTCTCTGGTGACGGCACTTATCCTGAGCAAGGATGTAAAAAATCCCGACGTCGATCAAACCACAATGAGTGAGACACTCGCTAACTGGGTTGGCTACCAGAGCCTCGCCTTGATCGTGAACTCGGTAAACAGTTCGCAAGAAATTGGCGAACCAGGTTCCGGATTTTTGAGAGATGCGGACTTAGCGTCAATTACTGGAATTGCCTTGGGTATTTTCGGCTCAACAATAACGAGGAAAGGAGCTGAAATCTTGAATGCCATTGTTGAGTACGTCCGAAAAAAGATACCGAACGCGACGCCTCAAGAGGCACTCGAGTATGTGGCTCGAGGAGGCACGGAAGAGGGTACAAACGCTTTGAGAGAACAAATCTCAAAATTTGGACACAGTGTCGCGGCTGAAATGGCTACCCAATCTGAAAGCTAACAACGGGCAGTTCAGAAATTCGAACCAGATCATCAATGCGCCGATAACGCCATTTTATGCTGATTTGCGTTGAGCCGCATTTTCCTTTGCAAACGTGCGCTTACGTATCAATGAATTTCTGATTTTAGATCTTTTGAACCATTTAATTCTTAGTTGCCGCACGCGCTGGGACAGCCGTTCCTAAGGTATACGTTGCGCACAAAACGCAAACCTTGGGGCGGCTGCACATATATTTGTTGCTATGAATAGATGGCCACTCATCCGGTACGAACCAACAAAAGCCAGTTGGTGGCCAGATCGATTCTGCACTCGCCGTTCAGCCTGCAGGAGGATAGGGGTTGGTGTTACGTCACAACTCCAGAAATCAGCTTCCATCTCTCTAAATAATTGAAAAAAATGTTTTCATCTAAACCTGAGTAAAAAATACCACTTTAATTGCCGTACTGGTTATGCCGTTTTTGTGCTGCAAAAACGGAGATTGAATCTATGCTAAGACCAAAACCACCAAGCACTCCAAGACCTGGAACAAGCTCTTCGCGCGCCCCTAGCCCTCAGCACAAACCCGCCCTTGTTCGCCCTAAAGCACCAGGTAGCTTCCAGAAACCGGCAACGCAAAAACCGACTTCAAGCGCCGCGCAACAAAGGCCAACACCACTTCAAAGGCCCAGCCTTCTGGCTGAATTGAGTAGCGCTGAACAACCCGCAACAAAAAAACCGACAACTAGGCAATCTGATAGCGTTCAAAACAAGCCAGGCTCAGTTCCAGCAAAGTACGATGCCGCGAAGGTTGAACACGCAGTCGGGGAAATAAAAGAAATTCATAGAATTATGAAGCCGAGACTGGATGCACATTATGCTTGGGAAGAAAGAAGAAAATCCAATCCAAACGAACCGTATCCTGACAACGCACTTGCACCATCAGAAGTGGTGAATGAACAACTAGGAAAACTGGTTGATGTGTGCAACAGAGAATATTCTTCAGCCGAACAAAAAGAAATTCGGAGGTTACTGTCTGAAATCGAACCCGATCTCCAAGATATCTCAAATCTTTCCGAACATCAGATGGAAAGAGTATCTTTGAATTACATCTTTTCTGTCTATGAAAACAGGGAGATTCCAAAACTAAAGTTAAACGCGTCCACACAAGAGAAGATTGCACACTTAGAAAGACTAATAAACGAAATTCCTCGGCAGGAAAACCTCGAAGACGTACCACCACATGAGCGATTCAGCTTTCCCTATTTGGCCAATTACGTGGTTATGGCTGAGAATGAGCTGAGACTGATTACGGATGACAACAAAGTTCCCGACCTAACGGACAAAACAATCGCTTTTGTAGGGGCCGGTTTCCCCTTGAGCGCAATTATGTACCATCTCTTGTCCGGCGCCGAGATAGTGCTTGTCGACTACGATCAAGGTGCGTGTGATCGTGCGCAAGCGTTTTTGGAAATCTGCCACAAAGCTGGCATTTTGGACAAAAACAAATTCAAGATAATAAAAGCTGACGCGGCTGAGGCCAAATACAGCAAAGCGAAAACAAAGGAGCAAAGCAGCCAAACTGGAGATTCCCAAGCGGGTTCCGCAAGTGGTACTGAGAGTGAAAACCAAGTCAATGCAGACTATCTCGTGTTTGCCGCAGCGCTTCCATCTGCAATCAAGGCACAAGCTTTGGAGAGGGTCAAAGCCGGAGATATTACCGTTTTGAATAGAGCTACTTCTGAAATGAACAATTTACTCTATCCAAAAACCAAAATCGGATCGCTTAAAAAGAACAATGGCTTAGGCAAAACATCTGGTCGTGATTTTAATGTGGTACAGACGATATACCCAATCTTTACTCTTAAAAATAAAGTAGAAAAAGAAAAGCAAAAAGATGAAAAACCGCCAATTCCAACCGATGAGATTAACCAAAACACTGCTGAACGAGTAGAAATTAGCGTAGAAAAAGAAGACAAGTCGGAAACTACCTAATTTCCAACACGCACGTGGCGCAAACACTACGATTCATTAAATAGTCCGCCCTGAACAACGTCTAAGCCATTGATGTTGCGCGTGGCCGAAGCAATACGCAAATATTCGATTTGACCGGTTTGGGGATGGGGTTTGTGATCCAGAGCAGCAAAATGATCAGTGCATTGAGGATCAGACGCAGGTTATGACCGGCTGCGGCCAGCAGGGCGTTGATGGCATCGCCATTTTTGCCATTGAGGAAGTTCCGGTCAAGTCGTCCATCTGTTTTCATGTGGCCGATGGTGGCCTCGATCGCTGATCGTCGTTTCAGCTCACGCTTCATCTGTGCCGTCAGCCCGCGCTTCTGGCCGGAGATCATGACCTTGGCGTCGCCCTCATAATCATGCCCCCGATAGCCACGGTCCACATAGACACGCTCAGCTTTGGTGCCGCAGACTTTCTCAGCCTGACTGATGGTGTCATTCAAGGTGTGCCCATCATAGGGATTGCCCTCAAAAGCCCTCGCCGCAAGAACCAATCCTTCCCGATTGGTCGTGGCAATGCCAACCTTGGCCCCGAACTCGTAAGGTGTTCGCGCCTTGCCCTTGGCAATACAGGCCACTTCCGGCGCATGCATGGAATAAATCTTGTTTTTGTCCTTGGGGGTCTGGGCCAGAAGCCGCTCCACCAGTCCCAGCAGACGGGAGAACCGGTGCTCAAGACCTTCGTTGCCTGCGATCTTGCGGGAGATGTCGCGATAGACCCGGCCCAGATAGGTCTTCAGCTTTTTGAGTTCCCGGCGCATCCGCTTGAACTGTTTGGCATGGGCATAACGGCCCGCCATCAAGGCCGCCTTTTTGGCAACTCTGGTATGGCTGCGACGCAAGATGATGCCGGCCCTCTTGGCCTGGCGCACCAGAAGCTGCAAGGCCTTGTGATAAAGACGGCTATCGGTGGGATGGGCAATGGCTTTGGGTTGAACGGTCGTATCAACCAAGACCCGCTCAAGGCTGCTCTTCTTGATCGTCCCGCTCTCAATCGCAACACCTACCGTAGCAGAAAGAAGCTTTTCCATTCCCTCAGGACCAATCCGTTTGCGCCAGCGGGTCATGGTTGAGGGATCAATGGGGAATTGGTGCTGGAAAAACTCAAAACCGCAGAAAGACTGCCAGTAGGGGTTTTCAACCCAACGCTCAACCGTCTCTTCATCGGAAAGATCGTACATGTGCTTGAGAAAGTGCAGCCCGGCCATCAGACGCGTTGGTTTGGCCGGTCGTCCCAAGGGGCGATAATGCCTGCCGAACTCCGCATCAAATTCATCCCAAGGCATCAGACCAGACAGCCGCACCAACGAATGGTTCATATCGATGATTGCGGCCAGGCGTTCCTTGAACAGATCGCCACACCGTTTGTTGCGTTTTGAAGGTCTCATGAGAATATGCCAGAAAATGCGTGCTTCGGATCAACTAACCGGCATATTCACACATCCAAAACCCAATGGGTATCCATACTCTTCAATCAGTTAAGGGGTTTTTCAGCGCGAACTAAATAACCACCAAAAATTGATCATATAATTTTCTAGACAAAATTATAATTAATGCTGAGGGCTAGAGTGGCAACATTTTGCAGAAAGGACCACCACTCTAGCCCTCCTGATCAAGAGAACACCGCGAGCCAATCGCAAAAGGTCTACAAGCAACTTTCAAATCTGTTCAGACTTTGGCTCTTTGTGTTTTCTTCTATTCGGTGCTCTGATCCCCGAAAACCGGATCGTTTTTGACTTGAGTTTTCCGCGCTATGAGGAAAGCATGAGGAATTGTGTGGCAGGTGCGGAAGCTGGGTGAATGTGGTATAGGCTTGGCGATGATTTCCACCGAGACCCTCAGTTTTGAATTTGACAGGCAAAAGACGTCTCCCCGCCGCCAATAACCCGTCGATGCAAGACGAGGCGGGTACGATCCTGCAATTCCGGGTCTGGCTGAAAGGTCTGAGCCCCATGGTGTGGCGCCGTGTCCTGGTGCCGTCAAACATGATCTTGCGCGAGTTTCACGGCGTCCTTCAGGTCGCAATGGGCTGGGACGGCATTCATCTATACCAATTTATTATACCAATTTATCGTTCACACGTTCCGCTACGGTTCGTGGGAATTGACCGCCGAATCCGCTGATATCGAGCTCGGCGCTTTGAAGCTTCGTAAGGGTAGCCGGTTTTTGTACGAATACGATCTCAATATTCCCTGGGAGCATGAGGTGCGGCTAGAAGAATGTCTCTCGCCCAAACCTCGAACACGCCATCCCTGCTGCACCGGCGGCGGCGGCACTTGCCCACCGGAGGATAGCGGCGGGCCAGATGTCTGGCTGTCGCGGTTGGACTATGCTCTCGGTTATGGGATGGATGACGATTTCGCAACGGTGCTGGAATTCGTCAAGGAGATCAGCGACGCCCGGTCTTTCGCAATCCTCAAAGATCCTGACCGTGCTGAAGCATTGCGCGAGACGCTTTTCCGGATAGAGGATCGCAAGGCGCTATTGGGAAAGCCGTTCGAGCGGCGGAAGGTGAATAAGCGACTGCGGCAGGGCGAACATCTCGACCTCATGCATCAGCAGATGTGATCTGATTTGCAAGGTCGCTGTCACGCGCCAGGAGACCGGCAGCCAGCAGGGCCGCGTCATCGCCATGGTTATGTTGGATGCCAGAGAGCAGAGATCGTGCGGCAGGAGCTGTGACTTGATCGAACTTGCGCTGTAAAGTCGCAGCGGTTGTTTCCGCGTACTGGCGCGTCGTGGTGATGTTTTCATGACCGAGAAACCGCTGGACGTCGGTAATATCCATGCCCAGCCAGAGCAGCTTCGTCGCCATTGTGTGGCGCAACAGGTGCGGGTAGACCCGCTTGGTAAT
>NZ_GL476314.1:236425-302756 GCF_000148725.1 Roseibium sp. TrichSKD4
ACGCGCTCCCCCAGACTGACATCCTCGAAGCGCACGGCGATTTATAATCTCAAGCCGCTACACTTACCTGTCGAAGTTCACGGTAGAGAGCTTCAATTCGTATCTGGCGCTTTCCGACCGCGCTGCCGCCTCGGCGCTCCTTGATATCCAGAAGGCCATGAAGCCCTTCAAGAATGAGCGGATCGTTGCAGCAACGAACATGACCGATATGGATCTGCGATCCATGAAGCGACGGCCAATCACCATCTATCTTGCGCCGAACATCACCGACATTACGCTCCTGCGTCCGCTGCTCACGCTGTTCATTCAACAAGTGATGGATATCCTTACCCTTGAACATGATCCCAGGTCCGTGCCGGTGTATTTTCTGCTGGACGAGTTCAGGCAGTTGAACCAATCACTGCGCGAACTGCGATGAAAGCGTTCTGCCTCGGGCCAATACAGCGGCAGGTAATGGGTCAGAACCCGATGCCAAAGCTCGGTCTTCGAGCGCGAGACGATGTCGTGGGTATTGGAAAGTTCCTGAAGATCGTTCGTGCCGCACAGCATGGGGTCGTGGTAGAACTGCTCGTTCCCGATCTGCATCATGTGCAGGATGACCTGGGCATCCTTTGGATCATTCTTGTCCCAACTGTTGTTCAAAGCCTCACGGGTGCGGGCCAAAGCGACGGACGACACCAACTTGACTTCGAACCCTGCGCGCCCGAGCCGGTAAGCTAGGGCGCGATGGTAATTGCCCGTTGCTTCAAAAGCCGCGCGCTCAGGACGACCATAATCTGAGAGCGCCGCGATCAATCGGTTAAAGTCGTCGAGCTGGTTCAACACAATCAGACGGCGGCGGCGGTTTTTACCCGGAACAGCAACCAAAACAGGCTCGGTCTGTGCAATATTGGCATCGGTCATAGTCGGTCTCCCTTGCAGTGTGGTTTGTTGCAAAACCACTGTAGGTACCTGAGACCCGGCTATGATCACCTTCTGCGCTATTTGGTGGCTGCGCAGGCATTCATAGCCTCTGAAGCAGTGTCATTCCGAAGGTGTTATGGCCCCGAAAATGTCAGTTCCGCGCTACAAATATGGGCTTCAAGACGCGGCATTGGACTGGAGTATATCCAACCCGGAAAACCGCAACAAAACGCCTATGTTGAACGCTACAACAGAACAGTCCGCCATGAATGGCTCGGACAATACATATTCGAAACGATTGAGGAGGCACAGGATCACGCCACACAATGGCTATGGACATACAACAATGAACGGCCCAACATGGCCATCGGCGGCATCACGCCAGCAATGAAACTGAAAGAAGCGGCCTGAAGTCCAGTTTTAAAGCCCATCAAAAATGGGATGATTACCCCCTCACGCTCAAGCATGACGTGAATGCGCCTATATCCGAAACGGCGTCGTTCAGTGGCCACCTGCCGGATAACGGCACGCAAATCGCCGTCATCAGGTCGAACGCTCCGATACCGAACAGTCGAGCGATCAATATCGAGAACAAGGCACGCCCGTCGTTCACTCACACCGTGCTGTTTGCAGGCGTGGGCGATCGCTTGCCGCTTGGCGACGGGCGTTACCACTTTCGCGCGCTGATATCCTTCAGAATGGCATTGTCCAGCATCTGCTCGGCAAGCAGCTTCTTCAGCTTGGCGTTCTCATCTTCCAGAGCCTTCAGCTTGCGGGCGTCCGAAACATCCATGCCGCCATATTTGGCCTTGTATTTGTAGAATGAAGCGGTGCTGATCCCTTGCTTGCGGCAAACATCAGCAGTCGGAGTTCCTGCCTCCTGCTCTTTGATCATGCCGATGATCTGTTCCTCGGTGAAACTTGAGCGTCTCATATGTCGTCTCCTAGTTAGGGACGAACTCTACTCATTTTTGGAGGAGATTCCGGGTCTCAGGTCAACTGGAGCTTAGGCAAATCGGCCTGGCCTTTAACATTTGGCCGGCAACTTCCCGGCCAATGCCTACACCCCATCTTTGGCGGCTTCCCAGATACCCAAACAAAAAGCGCGGCCAAAAAACCGCGCTTCGGAAATCATCTTGGATTGCCTGGGCTTAATAAACGATCACACTTGGTGAATTGGGCCCAAGCTCCTTACGGTCATACCCGCGAGCATTGAGCGTTGTGTCGTCAAGCGACAGCAGATAGCCGTTTACATAACGACGCCCCTGAACTGAATTACTTTGGGTCATTCGCTCCAAAGCGCGACGTACGAAACTGCTATGAGAGTGATTTTGGGTATCAATAACCATTTTGCTTCTCCTTGTGGGAGGTTGGGTGGTACTTTTCATCTAAATTTCTATTATTAATGCGACTCTTTTATGAAATTCGCTTCGTTTTAGCTAGGCTTACAAGCGCATACCAGACTTGCATTCTTCGCACACGCAACATGAAATTGTGCAACGCATTATTAATGAATGCCAATCCAGTTTAGCTAGCTTAGCTCACATTGATTCAATTGAGCGCCAAGTTTGGCCCCAAAGGTGGGTCACCCCGCCGAAAGACTGCCTGCGGCGGGCCGCTTTTCATTGTCATTGTCGGCCTGCTTGGAAAAGCTGGCGCTGTAGCCGAAGCTGATCCGTACGAACGGCGGTACCGAGAGGGTCAAGCTTATCGTGAGCTTGCCGTCATGCTTCAGTTTTGCAATCAGTTTGCCGAGGTAGCCGATGACGCGGCGGCTTGTGCGGTTCAGGTATTCGATGGTCTGTTTCATAAGAAGGTCTCCCTTGATGGTTTCGATTGTGACAGGAGCACAAGGACGCAGGGGCCCCCGGAGCGATAAATGGTCCGGGCAAGGCACCGCTTGCGGTCGCAGCGAAGCGAAGAACCCTTTACGGGTTGCCGGTCGGACGGCCCGCGTAACGTTGCGCACGTCACTCTCGAACCCTTCATCAAGAAGACCTGACAACCGACATCGATTTTGAACCAGGACACAAGCCGTCACGTTAAGGCGGCAAAACTGACAGGACCCTGCATGACCTCCATCGTGATCACGGAAAAACCGTCTCAGGCCCGCAATATCCGGGCTGCGGTCGGCGGCAAATACAGGGAGATACCGGCTGCTCAAGGTCTCTTGCTCCGCTGTCGGGAATCGGTCGTCTCTAACGCCCACGGGAAGCAGGTTGGAAATCCGCCCATGGCAATTCCAGGGATGATGACGAGGAGGAGGGTGAGGCGGAACAGGAGTTGCCAGCCATCAAGGACGGCGCAATCGTGTTCGTTGTCTCGGCCGATATCGAGACAAAGAAAACCACGCCCCCTCCCCGGTATTCGGAAGGCTCGCTGATCGAGGCCATGCAGAACGCATGGAAATTTGTTGAAGACGCGGAAGAACAAGCCCGGCTGAAGGAAGCCAAGGGCATTGGGACACCGGCCACACGCGACACCATCATCGAGGGCCTGAAGCGCCAGAACTTCATGGAGGTAAAAAAGGGCAAGCTGCACGCGACCCAGGCGGCGATGGATCTTTACAGGATATTGAGCGAGCGCTGCGCCGATGTGCTTGATCCCGCCTCTACCGCAAGGATGGAAAACAGGCTCGATGATATCCTGCGAGGCTCCGCCAATGCCCGCGCTGTCGTCGATGAAATCTGCAATGCAGCCCAGACAGTCATCAATGCGCTCTCAGGCAGCGGCGAGCAGCTTGCCATCAAGCGCAAGCCATCACCTGCCATGCTGAAGTTCGCGAAGATCAAGGCCGAGAAGGAAGGCGTTAAACTGACGAAAGCGCAGCTTGAGGATTTTGACGCCCTGCGCGAGTTTCTCGGGCCGATGGAAGAGCGCTCGGAAGGACCGAAGCTGCCAAGCCCTGCCCAAATGGAGCTGGCAAAGCGGATTGCGCAGCGCACAGGTGTGGTCATTCCCCATGAAACAACCCTTGACGCCAAAGCCTTGAGCGCGTGGATCGATGCCAACAATATGGCCTCAACCGCCCAGATGGAATGGATCACAAAGCTTGTCGGTGACGGCAAGATCAAGCCACCGAAAGGGTATCCGGGCAATGTGTCGGCCTCTACGGCCAAGGCCGTTCTTGACCGGGCCTTTGGCAAGAAGGCCGGAACCGCCTCCAAGAAGGGCAGGCGCTAATCGGCAGGGTGGGTGCGCCCGGACATTCCGGGCGCTGGCTGGTCCTCAGTCGCGGGGCTCCCACTCGATGACGGCCTGAAGGGACGGATCGTCCTGACCCGGATATCGGCCAAGGTTCGCATTGAAGTGGAGCTTGCGGATCGACAGCGTGTAGTAGGTCTTGCCGTCCTGGCTTGTCTTCTTCCAGATGCCGCCGACCTCGATGTCATGGCCGCGAGGGGACTTCGCATAGACCCGGTGCGTCGGGGCCTTGTCGTTGTCGGAGGCAAAGGGGACCACCTTGATATCGATGTCGCGGTCGAGGGTGGAAATGAGGCCGGTTCCAACGGCCACTGTCAGGTCTGCATTCTCGAACTGGATGTAATTGGTGATGTTCATGTCTGATACTCCGCCTTGTGTGTTGCGATGATCGTTCAAAGGCATGGCACAAAGCGATGCGCACCGCAGGCTGGAGCAAAGCGGAGGAAGCGAAGGGCCGGACTATTTGTTTTCCGCGAGGAAGGCCGCAAGGCCGGGGAAATAGTCTGGACCGTAGCTTTGCGCAAATCGTGGTGACATGCGAACGGGCATCAGGAGCAACACCCACGGCGGGGTATCATGAACGGATCGGAGCAAGCGCTTCGGAGGGGAGCGGACAGCACACCATGTGGAAGTCATGTACGGAAGTCAAATTTAGTGTGCTGTCCATTCGCTGAATGCTTTCAGCATGCATTCGAATTTCTGATCCACAGCAAAGGTTAATTAGTCATGCGCTGTATTGCACGCGTGTCACCCACCCCTTGGCAATTTGGGAAGCGACACCCGCCCTGCACTGCCAATGCGACTGTGGTCTTCGCAATAAGGTCCTTTGCCACGTGGAGCCCCACAACAGTGAAAAGGCCCGCTCGCGTCTTCCCACAGTGGCCATTTGCATTGGCTTCCTGTCAGTTCGGTGATGAGCACCCCTCCCTTGGGACCAAATCCGGTGCGGGCGAGCTCACGGAGCCCCATGGGCGGCTCGTTTTCTTCATCAGTCGCACATTTGCTCATGAATCCACCCTCTGTTCAAAATTGCCCTGTATCAGGTTTGCAGTGAAAAAGAAAAAGCCCCTACAGTTTGATGCTGCAAGGGCAGTTGGGCAATCCGCCATTCTCCAACAGCAAAAGGCCATTATCTTGGGGGAAGGCATAAGCGTAGCTGAATTGATGTATACATTATTCTCGGCAAATTTCTTACAATACATTCTCACCAACACAGCCCACTTTCCACAACTTTCCTTTACGTTACTTTTCCACTGATACTCAACAGATTTCCGGAAATTTCTCGGAAAATACAGACTGGAATCGCGCTATTCTTCTAACAGGCCCATCGGTGGGACGGGAGTTTGAGGGACGTGGGCCTTTGGGGCGCCCCTCATGCGTGATTGTCAGGTGGTCGATCCACCTGGCAATCACACCCCGGACAGCGGACCGTATCAATCGAACCGGTTATCCGGCACTCGATGTGCCGGATAACCGGCCCCGGCTTGGAATTTTAAGGGAAAGGCGCTATATTCAGTCACGGAGTGGGCGGCAGGCTTCCCTGCCGCACCTTTCCTTAAGCTATCATTGAGACCCGGAGAGTTACTCGCCAGTGCTTCCGGGTCTTTTTGATGCTAAGGGAAATGCTTATTGGTATGAACCACATCACATTTCTCTCCGTTAGAGCGGCAAGGCTGTTGCCTCAGCCGGGCGAGCCTATCTCTCCCGGTCGCGCCGCTGGCCCGGCGCTGCTGCTTTAGCCGCTCCAATTCGGAACCAATGATCCTGTGTGTGCACAATACGGATAATTTTTGTGCGCACAACGCATGTTGAGAATGTGTTCTCCGGCAGGACTTCCAGTTCTTCCGCGCCATCATGGGTGAATGTGACGGGAACCAGCGCAACAAGGGGTCAGAACAAGATTTGTTCCCACAGACACGCTAAGATCGAACGGATCATGAACGGTCATCGCGAACACGCATAATTGTCTGTCGACTGGTGGCAAATTTTCTTGCGATCTCTGAGACACTCATCCCCTTTGCGAGGTCGTCGCGTACTTCCTGCTTCTGCTTGTCGTTGAGCGTTGCGGGGCGACCGAGGGCTTTGCCTTCCGATTTTGCACGTTTGAGACCGGATTGTGTCCTCTCGATTAGCAAATCCCGCTCAAACTGAGCCACGGCGTTGAGTACTTGCATGGTCATGGTGCCAGCCGGGCTGGTGAGGTCAGCGCCGCCGAGTGCGAGGCAATAGACACGTACCCCCATTTCTGCGAGCGCCTTGACCGTGGCGCTGACATCAATGGCATCGCGACCGAGGCGGTCGAGCTTGGTTACAATTAATATGTCGCCACCCTCCAACTTGTCCATAAGCCTGGAAAAGCCGCGGCGCTGCGCAATGGCAGTGCTGCCGGAAATCGTCTCGGTGATAATCCGACGCGGCTCAACCTTGAAACCGGCAGCTTCGATTTCCTGGAGTTGGTTCTCAGTCGTCTGGCCGGTCGTGGAGACGCGGACGTAGGCAAAGGTGCATGGCATGGTTCAATTTCGTCCGAATAGACTGTCTGAAATAAATATACTGTTCATAAATCCGTCAAGGTAATTTGTGGACAGGGTATTTTGACCCTGTACGTAATCGCTCGTTTTTGGACAGGTAACCTACCTAGTTGCAAGGCGTGTCGATGTACAGGAGTAGGCGAATGGGGCGAAGGAAACTTATCAATGCCGGCGAGGCGCAAACACTGCTGGAACTTGCCGTAGATGAAGACAGCCTTATTCGTCATTACACACTCGATGCAGGCGATCGCCTCGAATGCGAATTGCGCCGACGCCCCCACAACCAACTGGGCTTTGCCGTCCAGCTCTGTGTCATGCGTCACACTGGCCGCCTCTTGGGCGATGGCGAATTGCCACCAACGTTGATCATCGAATATTTGGCCGATCAGCTCGGCATTGAGCCGCGCCACTTTTCCATCTATGCGACGCGGACACAAACCAGGTTCGATCATAGTAGGCACCTGACAGAATATCTCGGTCTGCACCTCGCGAATAAGGACGATCGCCGTGCAGCCTTGGTTGCTGCTACAGACGCCGCCGCTTCTGGGGACAAGGGGTTACCGATCACCGAGGCGATTATCAAGGCTTTCCGGGACCGACGTGCCTTGCTTCCGTCCCTGCATTCCATTGTGAAGATCGGGATTGCAGGCCGGGCTCTCGCCAGGCGTCGTGCTGAGGCTGGCCTAATCTCGAACCTCACACCGGAGACGCTGGTATCTCTCGACGACTTGCTAACCGTCGAACCCGCGATCGGTCAGACGCGCTTTCACTGGCTGAAGTCGGCTCCGGAGGCTCCCGGCGCGCTGAACCTGGTCGGATTGATAGAACGAGTCATTTTTCTGCGTTCGCTCGGGATCGATCCCCGATTGCAAGCTCGTATTCCGTCTGGCCGTTGGGAACAGATGGTTCGTGAGGGAGATGCCACGCCGGCCTGGCTCGCCAACGACTTTACCGCCAGCCGTCGGCACGCGACACTTGTGGCACAGGTCATCAAGCTTGGTCAGAAGCTCACCGACGATGCGATGACCATGTTCATCAAATTGATCGGCCGTTTGTTCTCCAAGGCCAACAATCGCAAAAAGCAGCGCCATATGAACCCACGCGCCGAAACATCGAAGGTGTTGCGGCTGTTCCTCGACACAATCGTGGCTTTACAGGCCGCCAACGATACCGGTGAAGATGCGATCGACACATTGAACCGGCAGGTCGGCTGGAACCGGCTACTGCAAATCAAGCCAGGTCTCGAAGCCATCGTCGAAAGCAACAGCACTTCCCCGTTAGCGCTGGCGGCCGAGCAATACGGTAACCTTCGCAAATATGCGGCAGCTTTCCTCCAGAACTTCAACTTCCAGTCCCGCCGACGTCACGATCCGCTGCTGGCCGCAATAGCAGTACTGCGATCGCTTTATGCCGAAGGAAGGCGTGTTCTTCCCGAGCGCGTTCCGGTTGCCCATCTTGCAAAGTCAGACAGGAAGCTGATCTTCGAGAATGGAAAGCCGGATCGCCGGCTTTATGAGATCGCGACGCTCGCTCATTTGCGTGATCGGCTCAGATCCCGCGATGTCTGGGTCGAAGGCAGCCGGGCCTTCCGGCCGATCGATGAACATCTGATGTCAAGGTCCACTTTTGTCGCTCTCAAGGAGGAAGACAAACTGGGTCTCGGTGTGCAGAGAGACGGCGAGGCGTGGCTGACCGAGGTCCGGCAAATGATGGACTTAAACCTCAAACGGCTCGCGTATCGTGCCCGTAATGGAAAGCTCGAAGGCGTCAGGCTCGAGGCGGGAACCTTGATCGTGACGCCGCATGCCAGGGATGTTCCCGCTGCGGCCGAAGACTTGAACGCCGAGATCTCCGAAATGTATCCGCTCGTCGAAATTCCCGACCTGCTCCGGGAAGTACATGAATGGACCGGTTTTGCCGACCAGTTCTCCCATGTCCGAACGGGAGACGTGCCGCGAAACATTCCGGCGATGCTCGCAGGTGTGCTTGCGGACGGTACAAATCTCGGCCCGAAACGCATGGCCGGAGCTTCGAAAGGGATCAGCGCCCATCAAATAGGTTGGATGCGAACCTTCCACGCCCGGTCCGAGACCTATCGAGCGGCGCAGGCCTGCGTGACCGATGCACATACGCTTCATCCGCACTCGCGCCTTTGGGGTGACGGAACGACCGCATCGTCTGACGGTCAATTCTTCCGGGCCAGCGATCGTGCGGCAAAGCGCGGTGACATCAACCTGCATTACGGCAGCGAACCGGGCACGAAATTCTACAGCGGACTTTCCGATCAGTACGGTTACTTCAGCATCCTGCCGATCAGCCCAACCGAGAGCGAAGCCGTCTATGTCCTGGACGGGCTGTTTGACCACGACACCATCCTCGAAATCGAGGAACTGTTCACCGACACCGGCGGCGCCAGCGATCAGGTCTTCGGACTGTTCCCATTCGTTGGAAAGCGCTTCGCTCCCCGGCTGCGCAACATCAAGGACCGGAAATTCCATACCTTCGAAAGAGCCGATACCTACCCAGCCTTGGCCAATCATATTGGCACTCCGATCAACACCACGCTCATTCTTGAGAATTGGGACGATCTCCTGCGCATAGGCGCGTCGGTCACAACGCGAACTGTCGCGCCATCAACCATCCTCAAGATGTTTGCCACCTCGTCGAAAGCCAACGACCTGGCCAAGGCGCTCCGTGAGATCGGTCGCATCGAACGGACACTGTTCATGATCGAATGGTATTCGAGCCAATCGCTGCGCCGGCGGTGCCAGGCTGGTCTCAACAAGGGTGAGGCTGCCCACAAACTCAAGCGTGCCGTATTTTTCCACGAACGCGGCGAAATACGCGACCGCTCCTATGACAGCCAGGCGTTTCGGGCCTCCGGACTGAACTTGGTAGTCAGTACCATCGTGCACTGGAACACCGTTTATCTCAGCCGGGCCGTCGCTCATCTGCGACAGCAGGGCCGGAAAATTACCGATGACGTGCTCAAGCACATCTCGCCGCTCCGTTGGGAGCATATCAATCTGACCGGCATCTACTCCTGGGACACGGAGAAACAAATACCTGAAGGCTTCAGGACGTTACGGTCGCCTGGAAAAATTCTGCGGGCGGCATGATGTTCACAATCCGTTCGCCCTTAGCGTGTCTACGGGAGCAAATCTTGTTCTGACCCCAACAAGGTTTGCCGGTTCCCTGTGCCCGCCCGCATCAAGCAGGGTTAGCGCGGCCTTGATGTGGCGGCGCACCTTCGAAAAGGGCGGGTTCATCACGATACGGGGAAAGGCCACCTTGCCCCTGACCCGTTCAGCATAACCCAAAAAACATTCCTCTATGACCGGAACGCCAAGCGTTGCCACCTTGGCGGCAAGCTTGTGATGGCGTTCAACGGCGGTGATTTCCCCCTTGCTGTGGCCTGAAGCCAAAAGGGCGGACACAAGCGCGCCGGTTCCAGCGCTCGGCTCAAGCGTAGCGTAGTCGCCAGCCGGTCCCAGATAATCGACCATGCGGCGGGCAACATCGGACGGGGTGATGTGGCATTCACTGGCCTTGTCGATTACCAGCGGTTCGGCAATTTCCGGGGCCTGCGGCAAGGTTGGGCTAGTGCGGCGCTGCACGGCAACAAACATGGGTTTGTCGGGGCGCGTGTAAACAGATTTTCTCATGGCAGTGGTCCGGTTTTGCTGGGCGCGTGTCGGAGCAATCGAACGAGAGAGGAACTCCTTTCCCTCTCGTCTGTTCTCTTTGCCTGTCATGCGGCTTTTGGCGCTGTAGTCACGCTGTCCGGTGTCGGGTGCTCCTTGCTGTCGGTCAGGAACACGGCCACGCGCGGGCAGGAATGATACGGGCCTTTGTGCTCCGGGTCGGGCGCGACCTTGAAGCGGAAGCTCCCGCAAAGGCTGGTTTCGACCCAACGGGCTTCGCTATGGATTTTGGCATAGGCTGCCCTGGTCATGTCCACCTGCCGAAACAGGCGCGGTTCGTGTCCGTTATACCGGTTGACTGCTGCAACCTCCACGGCCCGAAAATTCAGGATCGGCGGCAAGGCCGGTTTTTTGTTCGGCACGACATAGCCAATGGACTGCATCAACTCCCGCCAGTCCTCGGCGGCAAGGTCAAGGCTCGTGCCGTTTGCCAGATGAAGCGGCAGGGGTGCGGAACTGGTCAGGACAAAGCCGGTTTCGCTCGTCTCTACTGCCGGTTTATGGGCTCCATATTCACTGGCAAAGGCTTGAAGAATGACCGGCGTCAACTCGCCTTCATACCGCTCGACGGTTCCAAGCAAATCGCGTTCATAAGCCAGCCGGTTCAAAATATGGTCAATCCAGCGGCGGCGGTAAGGGCTGTCCATGACGGCTTGGGCATTGGTCATGGAGCGCTCGCGCAAGTCCTGAGCCGTCATGCCCCTTGCCTGTAGGCTTGCAAGTGATCCCAATAGACCAGATCACCGGTTTTAAGGCGCATTCCTGCAAGTTTTTCGATTGCCTCGTCGCTGGTTGCCTGTCCCCAGACCTTGAGGCATAGGGCGGCATGGTTGAGCGTCCTTTGAATGTCCCTCAGCTCTGCAAGCAGGGTTTTAATCCGGTTCCTGCGGGTCTTGGGGTTGTTCTTCATGTTGGCGAAGCGTTCAACGCCGGCCGCCTTCCATTGCCAGTATTGAACAGCCTTTGCAGCCCTGACCGATTTGTCCATTGCGTTGTGCATGCGTTCTTGCGTCTTGCGGGCCTTGGCTTCCGAGTGATGCCCGACAAGGATCGGTTGCCCCATGTAAAACGCCTGCGACAGGTCATCGGCGGCGCGCATGAAGGCGTTTGACTGGTGGCTGCGCTTGTCTCCGAGTGCGTCCAGCCGCTCTGCCTTTGCCTCTGCCCGTTCCGCCAGTGTGGTGGTAATCATCCCATTTTTGATGGGTTTCAAAACTGGACTTCAGGCCGCCAATTTCAGTTTCATTGCGGGTGTAATTCCACCGATGGCATGTTGGGCCGTTCATTGTTGTATGTCCATAGCCAGCGCGTGGCGTGATCCTGTGCCTCCTCAATCGTTTCGAATATGTACTGGCCGAGCCATTCATGGCGGACAGTTCGGTTATAGCGTTCAACATAGGCGTTCTGTTGCGGTTTGCCGGGCTGGATATACTCCAGCCCAATGCCGCGTCTTGAAGCCCATATTTGTAGCGCGGAACTGACATTTTCGGGGCCATTGTCCACCCGAATGTTCAGCGGTGTCCCACGCCATTCGATGATCCTTTCCAGGGTGCGTATGACACGTAGGGCGGGAATGGAGATGTCCACCTCAATGCCCAACCCTTCCCGGTTGAAGTCATCCAGAACATTCAAGGTTCTGAAGCTGCGCCCGTCGGCCAACTGATCAGACATGAAGTCCATCGACCACGTCATGTTCGGGCCATCAGGAACAGCCAAGGGCACAGGTTTTTCCCGAACCAACCGCTTCTTCGGCTTGATGCGCAGGTTCAACTCCAGCGACCGATAGATCCGCCGAACGCGCTTGTGGTTCTATGCATATCCTTTGACATTGCGCAGATAAAGAAAGCAAAGGCCGAACCCCCAAGTGCGATGCGTTGTCGTCAGCCGAACCAGCCAATCCGCGATCTCGGCATTCTCATCGCACAGTTTGCGTTCATAGCGATAGCAGCTTTCGCTGATCTGGAAAGTCCGACAGGCAAGCCAATGCTCACGCCACACTGTCGAACAGCTCTGATGGCCATCTCCTTGCGTTGAGACGGCCGAGCTACTTTTTTCCCAAAGCATCCTTCAGCAGCTCGTTCTGCATCGCCATCTCGGCATACATCTTCTTCAGGCGCCGGTTTTCCTCGGCCATGGACTTCATTTCAGTCATCAGGGACGCATCCATGCCGCCATATTTGGATCGCCAATTGTAGTAAGTCGCGTTGCTGATCCCGTGTTCCCGGCAAAGGTCAGCGACCGGCACACCGCTCTCACCCTGCTTCAAGATTGCCAGGATCTGGCTTTCCGTAAATCTCGATTTCTTCATCTCGTTCTCCATCCATATCAAAGGCCGGAGAAGTCTAATTTTCAACCCTATGTTTTTCGGGGACGATTACCCTACGACCGAAACGCCGAAAACTTTCTTTCCGCACTCTGCCTTGCCGCAACCATCTGCTACTGGTTATGAGTCCGAAGCCTAGGCATGCTACGTAAATAATCCCTATCGGACAATCGATTGATAAATATTTTTTTATCGATTATAATTAATTACTTTACTATTTATGATTCTGCCGCGAAAAATTACGAATTATCTTTATTGTAAAATAATTCCACACTCTAAAATACACATACAAAGACAATAAGTCTGCCGCATCGAACTATTAATATAGTTCGACAGCAGTAAGACTTTAGGTTGACTTATATTCAACAGGGTTATGCGAGAATACCAAGAGGAGGACTCTCGAATGCTTAGACCAATTAGAACCGGAACACCCACTCTCCCCCGGCCCCAACTAAGAGTAACTCCCCAAACCCCAAGAGTTCAGACAACCAAACCAGGGGCTCTCCCAAGGCCGCAAAAATCTCCAAGCTCTGCGGTGGTCCAACAAAGACCTGTTTCTACCCCCCAACAACAGTGGCAAGCGAAGCCCAGGCAATCACCGCAACAAGTTATGGAGCATAAGCCTTCTTCTGTCCCGCAGCAACTTGGCGCTCCACATTGGCCAATCCCCGAAGATGCGAAGACGGAATTTGAGGCCCGCGCGCAAACAGTATTTATTATTCTGAGCGGCGGTGTGTTAGAAGATGTTCCGAAAGAAGATTATCGGAACATATTGATATCTAATCTTCATGCCTTGGGATATTTGGATAATTTTGAGCCGGAGAATTTTAGCTCACTGGAGGTATTGGAGCGAACACTCAATCTCGATACAATTGCCAAATATTTAAAACCGCATCAAATACTGGAACTAGGTATTCTGGGGACAGTTAATAGTCAAGAGGGTTTGTCTTTTCTAGATAAAGCGTTTGAAATTTTAGAATATGGTGATGATTACCAAGCTGCTTTGAACCTTGGATGGGACGGAGCGGAACAGAGAGTATCACTTCGTGTTGAAAAAATTGGCGACATGCTCTCCAAAATTCCAGAAGAACGCTTAAATATAATTAAAGGAAAAATATCGTCCGCGTATCACCAAATTCGAGAATCTTTTGCGGCACAAATCGAAGAACTGACTAAAGTTGACGAGAGAGGTGATAAGATTGGTAATGATGGTCAAATCAATAGGCTTATAAACCTGGGTGCTTGGTTCGACGAACTCAGTCACCAACTAAGGGATGGACAACCAGCCCCGGAGCCAGAAGCAAAGAACGACACCGAAGATTTTTACTTCCCGGAGGCTGAATTGGGCTTCGTTCCGCTTTCCGTCCCCGCAGCGATATTGGACAATATTGCCGATCGCGTGTCTATGATTTTAACTAGTGAAAATCAGGTGACTTCGCCAGAAAATACCATAAATGATATGGTGGATGACGCTTCGGTACAAGGGTTCGTAAGAAGTAATCTTTACAATGAGCAATTTAGTAAAGAAAATCTTATTGATATCACTGAAGAAGGTGACAACTTACTTTTCCACTTTAAAGATGGAATTTTAAAGTTCTCAAATCGGACCCCAACGAATTTAGAATATCGTGGTTCGAACTTGAAGGAATACGCAACAAAAAATTCTTGGACTAATTTGGCAGAATTGACGAAGGGAAACATTGACCTTTTTAGGATCGCAACAAACCAGAGCATAGCTAATCTTCTATATAGCTTGGCACAAGATGTCGGGGCAGTCTCGCCACAAGGCATACGAGATGTCATACAGCATTTCTCAAGTAATTATAATAATGCAAATCTCAATATAGACAGGATAGAACAGATAACAGAAATAGTTCTCAATTTGCACGAGAGGCTTCGGGCTTCGTAGCCAGTAGTATAGTCTCCCTGAAAAACTCCGGGATGCTTTGTGACCTGAGACCCAATCCTCTTCCGGCTTAGCGCGGAGTCCTTTGGTTGATTTTTGGTCTCATGCGGCCTGTGTCTGCAATATCTTTTTCAATGCGAATTCGTGGGGCGTGAGATTGCCCAGGGATGAGTGGGGTCTGTTTCGGTTGTAGTCGTCCTTCCATGCGGTGATTTGGGATCGGGCTTCGGAAAGCGACGAGAACAGCGTCTCGTTGAGACACTCATCCCTGAAGCTACCGTTGAAACTCTCGACGAAGCCGTTCTGCATCGTTTCGCCGGGCTGGATGTAATGCCTCCCCTGACTCCATTTGAGCACCGCCATGCTGGTCAATTCGGTTCCGTTGTCAGAGACCACGGTGACCGGTTTGGCGCGCAGACGGATGAGCGCATCAAGTTCACGGGTGACCCGCAAGCCGGACAATGAAGTATCGGCCACAAGCGCCAGGTACTCGCAGCTGTAATCATCGACCACCTGCAGAACCCGGAAACGGCGGCCGTCCGTAAAGGCATCCGACACGAAGTCCAGGCTTCGCCGCTCGTTTGTCCTGCCCGGCAACACCATCGGCCGTCTGCGGCCCAAAGCTCACTTCCGGCCACGACGTTTGCGGACGTGAAGCTTTTCCTCGCGATAGAGGCGTCTCAGCTTCTTCTGATTCATTCGGATGCCCTGACGCTCCAGCATCAGGTGAATGCGCCTGTAGCCGAAGCACCGGCGCTCTCCGGCAACCTTCCTCATGGCTTCACGCAGATCGGCATCATCTGGTCGAAGACCGCACACGCCCGACGCTGGCTCACGCCGTGCGCTCCGCACAGGTGAGCCGCAGCTTCCCGTCGTGCACCGGGCGTTACCATTTTTTGAAGCAACATCCTTCAGCATGGCGTTGTCGAGCATGGCTTCCGCCAAGAGCCTCTTCAGCTTGCGGGCATCGGAAACGTCCATCCCGCCGAACTTGGCCTTGTATTTGTAGAAGGTCGCTTCCGAGATGCCGTGCTTGCGGCAGACATCCACCGTCTTCATCCCGGCTTCCTGCTCCCGCAGCATGCCGATGATCTGTTCCTCTGTGAACCGTGAACGGGTCCGGCCCAACAAAGGTACCGAAACCACCACAGGAATTTTGGGAGGCAGGACACCGGTTGCATCTTGGAGCGTCGCTTCGAAAAAGTCGTACTCGCCGAGCATGTTGATATGCGCCCAAGCGATTGGTGAATGGGTTACGATGGTGCTTAGGAGCTGGTCCCGTTCCTCGGGGGTCGCGGCCTGTTCGAACCGCCTTGCGAGGTAGAGGTAATTCCAGCAGATGATGCAGTTTTTGATGAGGCGGTTACAGGCTTCGGCGATTTCCTGCTCTTCCTTCTCGACTGGGGCGAACTCGCGCGGATTTCCGACAGCGACGGCGCGTAAACCGGTTCGCCAACTCGACTTTGTTGAGCTGCTTTTCGATGGCCTGGCGCAGATCTAGATCATCGACATAACGCAGAATAAATAGCGACTTAACGATCTGACCGAAGGCTTTCATTGCCTTGTAGAGGCTGTGCTGGCGGGAATAGGAATTGAGCCGCCTGAAGATTTCGGAGGCCGTGGACTCCTTGAGTTTTATGGTGGCAACGAGGCGCAATATGTCATCCCAATTTTCCAGGATAGCTGCCTCGTTTACATATTTTGTGGGCGCGATTGCCCAATCGGCGCCATCCTTCCGGCGGCTGTGGAAGCGATAGAGGCGCTGCTTCCCGACATTTTTGAATCTTGGCGGGTAGGACAGGCCGATGAGGTGGGCGCCAGCGAAGATGATCTCGTTATAGCCATGCTCGTCGGTGGAATGAATATCGCTGCGGATGACATCGTTGTGCATCAGTCCGTCGATGACATAAGCGCTCTCGCGCTCGGCTGCGCTGAAAACCAGAGAATGCCAAAGGATGCTGCGCTCATCGATGAAGGTATAGGCGCTGACGCCTTGGCCCTTGCCGAAATACTTGAACGAATAACTGGCGTTGAGGGACTCGCGGCGAACCTCGAATTTCTGGCCGTCGCTTGAGGTATGTGGCGCTTTCTGCGAACGCCGATAAAGGTTAGGGAGTTCCATATTGTCCATGGCAGCCACGACGCGGTCGTTGGCGGCGACGATGTTGTCGAGCGAAAATCGCCAGTTGATCGCGTGTTCGAGTTCCCGCTCGCTGACTGATGGCGATATCCGGGCCATCCTCTGCGCGCCGATCCCGCAGCCGAGGCCCATGATCCCTGCGAAGAGCGTCGCCGGATTTGGTTGTTGTCGGACATGAGCTTGCTGCCAGTGGCGGAATTCATCGAGAAGTCCGCAATGCCGATTGACGGTTGCGAGTATCTCCGCTATCGGCACGCAGTACCGTTGAGGCAAAATTCTGTTCAGCGGCTCGCTGTCGATTTCTCCTTGTGCGGGTGTCGTAACCCGGAAACCGCCATTCGCGGTGATTTTCAAATGTGGGTTCGTCCCCTCGCGGATGGCGGCGTTCGTTTGTTGATATTGCCGGTGCAGCGTTTTGTCGAGGGCTGTGAGGACTGGCGTGGGATCGGCGAAGTCCACCAGTCCTGCACGCACAAGGAACTGCGCTTTGTCCTTATTCCAGCGCTCCCGGCTGATCAGGTAATCTTCCAGAGGGCGGTATTTGTAGGACCCCTCAAGGTTAAGATTGCCCGCCTTGATCGCCCCGGCAGTATACTGGAACAGAAACACCTTGTAGAGCGAGACGCGAAACGGGCCGCTTTTGGGTAACACGGCGTCCCGTTCCTCTTGGTCGAGGAAGGCCATTGGTGCGTTGGCTGTGACGGCACCGTCCTTGTCGCGGAAATGAGCGATGGCTGCCATGAGATCGGCGCAGCGTTCGCCGCTGCCGAAGTGGACCACCCGCAGGATCGGGCTGATCCGATTCTGGAGCCGCAACGACCGGCTTTCCAGCGCCTGATACAAAGGCTCGCGCCCGCCCGCGTCCCTGCGAATGTCGGCACGTAATGTCTGTAAGGCACTTTCTCGATCTTGATTGAGCACGATCTGGATACTATCAATTTTCTTAACAGGTGACAGGCGGGTGTCCTCGACCAGAGAGCGGATATCCTGTAACGCGCCGAATACCTCCGTTTTCAACGTATCCAAGAGCGAGTCCATACGGTTGCTCTCCGATTGGCGGCGCTCGAACACCTGATCTTTGTGATCGCGGCCAGCGGCGGTCTCGAAGGATTGGACTACGCTCAGCAGCCGATCGACGAGGGCATCATGAAGACGGTGATGTTGATGGGCGATGAAGGCGATGGCATGCAGGTGTCAGTCGGCGTCTGCACGGCGACGGAGTTGAAAGATCTCCGAACGCAACACTCCGCCCGCATGGTAGCGGATCCCCTCCGGCCCAAGATCGAGCGTTTCGAGAACCGGGCGGACCTTGATGTAAAGTTCCGATATGGCACGGAAATCATCTGCGCTCTCTCGGATCTTTGTTGGGCGGGTCGATTGCGAGATCTTCTTCAGTAGACTGAGCCTGTACCGGTTCTCGCCCTCTTCCTGCTCAAAGAGCTCCTCCAACACCTCGCGAACGGACGGGGCGAGATGCGCGCTCACCATATCCATTAGCAGGCGCTTGCGCTCCGCCAGTTGCTGACGGATGAGATCGGTCAGGCGCCGGACGCCCGGAACCTGGATCTTCTGTTCGATGAGAAAATCGATGCAGCGGCCGAAGATCATGCGCGGTGCCAGATGCGTCCGTGCCATGGCGGCGATCTCGGTAACCAGTCGTGCCTCAGAATCCATGCCGAAGGCACGAAAACCCTGTAGGTCGAGCACCAGTCGCTGATGCCGCAGACGCGTGGTCTCCTTGTAAGCCCCGGCTTCGAAATCTTCCGATGTTGCGCCAATCACGCGAGCGACATGTGCGATATCGCGCCGATGGAAATATTCCGGTGCGAAGAACCGTCGAGCGGCCCGGAAATAACCGTAGACCAACAGAAATCCGATCCGGCCCGTCGAACTGCGCATGGATTGCGCAACCGCCAGCACGGTGCGGGGAAAATCGAAATGCCGTTAGCGTTCGACGCTGTCGAAGACGGGAGGTTGCTCAAGGCGCTCCTGATCGGCGGCGCTGAGGATACGCATTCGGGGCATTAGAAAATCCGGGCTGAAAATTACGCTCGAAACGTTCGTTTTCGATGATGCAAAAATCAAGTGAAATTCATTGAATAAACCGCATTATTCGATACGGTAATTATCATAATATCGGGATTTTATCGAATGAACGGAGAAACACACCGCGCGGCGCCTCGGATCATCGGCTATTTGCGGGTCTCTACCGAGGCACAGGGCCTCGATAAAAACCGGGCCGATATTCTCACGCTCGCCAACCGAGAGGATCTTGGGCGGGTCGAATTCGTCGAGGAGAAGGTCTCTGGTAAGACAACATGGCGAAAGCGCAAGATTGCTGCTATTCTCGATGATCTGACCGAGGGCGATGCCCTGATCGTCAGCGAGCTCTCGCAGCTCGGGCGCTCCATGCTCGAATGTATGGAAATTCTCTCCATCGCTGCCGCACGCCGCATCCGCGTCTACGCCATCAAGGGAAACTGGCGGCTCGATGAGACCATCCAAAGCAAAAGCGTCGCCATGGCTTTCTCCATGGCCGCCGAGATCGAACGCGACCTCATCTCCGCCCGCACAACCGAAGCCCTGCGCGCCAGAAAAGCCTCAGGCCTGCCGCTAGGTCGCCCGAAAGGACCTGGCAAGAGCAAGCTGGACCAATTCCGGCCAGAAATCGAAGCCCTCCTCGCCAACGGATCAACACAGGCCTTCATCGCCAAACGCTACAACACGACCCCGGCCAACCTATCAAACTGGATCAAGAAAAACGGCATCGTCCGTCCCAGACCCTAAAATCCTGTGGTGGTTTTGGTACCTTTGTTGGGTTGGACCCGTTGATGGTGCTAGGACACGGTCTGGATGATCAGCAGGCCCTCGAACTGTCGGCCTTTTGAAGTCATCCTTTGACTGCGCTTTAGTTTGTCAACGATGGCATTGAGAACCATGGCGCAAAACTCCAATTACGGGAGAAGCTTTGCCTTAAAGCCAATTTTGCAGGGTCTTCGCCATGCAACAAGGGTGTTGAAGCATCGGGTAATGCTCACACTCAACTAAGACCGTGATCTCGACGATCTTGTAGAACAATTCAAACTCTATTGTGACGGAGTCCTTCTGATAAAATGGTAAATCAGCCTCTCCAACGATGATGTTTACACCTTTTAGACCAGACCTTTTAGGGGCCGGGCTGATGGGATAAATACCTATGTATTTATTGCGGTCAGTGAAATTTCCGAATTTTTGTTTCCAAAATCTTGCTGTTTCCTTGTGGGTAGCTCAGGAGATTGTGAGATGATTGGCGTTTCTTCCAACAAGCGCAAAGAACCATTGGCGTTTCAACAGCCGAAGGCAAAGTTCCATCAGCAACCGGTTGCCAATCGCATAGGCGGTTTTCCGAAACCTGCACATGGGAAGCCGAAGCATGATGTGAAACAGGACCACTCTCCACCTGGCTCTCCAAGGGGAGCTTCCTCTCCCCCATCGACAACACCAAACCAACGCCCCCGCGAAGCAGAGTTTTTAAGTCGCACGCTTGGTGTTAACGGGGGGCGGAAAATCCAGGGCGTTGGGCAACCGGATGACATCACCGATTTTTTCAAAAAGGGGAAATATGTTCCCGCTGAAACCGGAAAGTTCGACGCTCTTTGGGAAACGACCAAGCACCAGGGTAGAAAACACTACACCAACCAGGAAGCAACGCTTCTGAAATCGGGGAATCTGGCTGTCGGGTATCCGGCCGGAGAAGTCGACGGGGCAACCGTTTATGGGATCATGCTCTTCGATCGACAGGGCAACCCGGTCGAGCGTTACAATCCTGTCGATAAAACGGTTGAGACCTACGAACCTGCGACTGGTAACTGGACGGTCAACCGACACGCCACCTATGTGGCACGCACGGGTGGGGCCAAGGCCCTGCACAATTACACCGAACGCGCGATCGACCTTCACTCAAAAGCGCCAACGGTACTTCATGCTGAGGAGAGTTATTGGAAGTCCGTCGGGATCAGCGATCCGGACGGTTACAAAGTTACTTTTGAAGAAAACTATCAGACCACCGAAACGTACGAATACCCCTCTGGCCGACTTTTCATGCGTAAGGGAACAAGAACCGTCACAAGGCAGCGAACGAGGACACTGCCGCTGAACGAGTTTTTGAGGCTGAAAAATGAAATTGATCTCATCGAGATCAAATCAGCGCAGCACACGGACGGGACACGTGCAAGCCCGGCAACGCTTCGGAAAATTGAAAGCGGTGAATACAGGGCCGATCTGCAAGGCGTTCACGATGATCTTCAGGAAAAGTATTATAAAGAAAATGATGCCGAGCTGCATCAGTTTTACCACGACCATCCCAAGATCGCCGCCGAAAAGGCCCACAGTCTGCCGCCCGGGAAGCCAGGCCATCTGAGCAAGGAAGGCTTGGCGATCATTGACAATGCGTATGAAGGTAACGGCGCAACCCGGACAGTTCTCCCCAGCATCGGCGGTCAACAGAGCAGCGGCCTGGTTCTGTTTGAGGACAAAAACAGCGAGCGGTCGGTCCTCGTTAGCTACAACCCCTTAACGCACGGTTCGAATGTTGTTGAGTTCAAGACCAAGAAAGAGCGCGATAATTGGTTCAAGAACAAGGACAACACAAATACGATCCTGAGCCATTTCGATGCGTGGGAACTTCAGGATGGCCTGATCAATTCAGGCGCCAAATCCGATCTTGCCGATATTCAGGGTGGCGACCTTAGTTTGCTGTCTTTCGAAGAGCATGCGTTTGGTGAGGAACTTGAGAGCGAATTGATCTCAAGGGACAAGACCATGCAGACCAACAACGCCGACGTTTATATCAAGTCCAATGCTGAAAAGCGTCTTGATATCGCGATGGAGATTCTCAAGCCGCTGATTTTAATAGGCGCGCTTGTAACTGCCCCGTTGACAGCTGGTGCAAGTGGTTGGGTCGCAGGCCTGATCGTTCTAGGAGAGGCCGTCGTCTTTGCACTGCCTGACTTTGTCGAAGCAGCAAACGCGGATAGCGAAGAAGAACGTAAGCAGCATTTCAAAGCAGGGTTGATCAATTTGGTGCTTGGGTTGGCGATCCCGCTCGCGGCCAAGGGCGTGAGCCTTATTGCCAAAGAGGGCCTCGCGGCAGCCAAAGGCCTAGGCAGGAATATTCTCAGCAAATTGGAGGAACCGCTCACACAGGAGAGCCCATTCTTGATGAATACTCTTCAGGACCTTGCTGAAAGTGAAGAGGTCTCTGTTCTCGGTGAAGTCAGGAACGCGTCCAAGGTGCCGGAAAGGTTCAAGGTTTCAGCTGAAGAACTTCCGGGAAAGGCCGACTACAAGTTCCACGAGCAGGGATATTTTCGCGGTCTTTATGTCAACTCGGAAGAGAATTTGGCAATCAGCTTGGACGGAGGAGAAACATTCATTCCAGTCTCGAGTGGCAGCGGAACCAACGAGTTCAAACTGGTCGGTAGATCAACCACATTCGTGCGACGTGCGGACGGATCATTTGACTTCAAATTCGTTTCCAGACCGCCGGGCGGAACCCCGTTCGACCCAGAGCAAGCGGCGTCACGGGTCTCGCAAAAACCCGCTTCTCTGCCACTTGAAGAGTTTGAAATGCAGGAGCTTCCATCGGTCCCGAGCGGCGAACCAGGGATTTCTCCAATATTGAGACTGAGAAACGCCTTCGACGAGGTAGAAGGCGTCACTGCCGAAACGCGCACGAAGGTTGAGGGCCTGTTCAACGGCATGACTGCTGATCAGCGAGATGTGTTTTTGACGAAGTTGGAAACGCAAATCGAGGCTGGCAACGGAGATCGGTTTTTGAGGCTGGCAGCGCTGAAGGACAGTCCAGAAGAATTGGCTCAGATTGCCGAGTTGGAACCTGCAAATATCGAGGAAGATGAAATATCTCCGCAGCCGGATGAAAACTATGGCCCATTCGACAGGCCGTTGCGCAAAGAACTCAACCGGATAAGAAGAAAGCTAAGTCCGGAGGACTATCAGAAGGTAGAGGCCGAACTTACAAGAAGCTCTCCAGAGGATCGAAAGCTGTTTCTACTGGGAATTCAAAACACGAAAGGTGCTCAGAAACCGGGTTTTGCACGCCTGTGGGCAGAAACCGCTGAGGAAAATCGGCCAACGCTTGTCGATGCGTGGACGAACGACGACCCATTGGCGATGAAAACCTACCTTAGGAGAACGTACGGTGCTTCCGAGCTGCCTGAACAGATGCAGAGCGAAATCAAGGAGTACATACAAAGCGTTGCAGACTCAAATCTCAGCAATTCAGAAGCCACCCAGCGGGTTAAAGATTTTCTGACAAGAAAGTTTCCCAACCACTTTCCTGCAGATGGAACGTTGATCAAGCTTGTGCGTGTCGCCAAGAGCAATGGCTCGATCGCGTTTTGGACCCTGTTTGGCATCGGCTTGTCATCTTGGATTGTCTACGAATTAAGCAAACCACAATCCACTTCTGAAAGTGCGGCTGACGCGGAAGCTCAAGATCCAGACAAAAAGAAACAATCGGTTGGCACAAATCTTGGGCCTGGACCGGGAGGTGAGGATCCAAGCACGGAGACCGCACGGTTCTTCGGCTCCTCGCAAACCGTGACTGACAGTAACGGTGTGCTTAGGGATGCACAGGGTAGCGTGATCGGGACATACGACAAGAACGGAAACTTGATCAAAGAGGGCACCAAAAACGAAATCATAAGGCCTGATGGAACGCCTGTTGGGAAGTACTCCACGCCAACGGGATACACTTATGAAAATCCGGAAATCGGCAGAGAAGATGACACCTTGCTCTACAGTGTCATACTCAATGACAATGGAGACATTGTCGATGCAAATGGCAATATTGTAGCCAGTCGGCAAGTCGACCACGAAGGGCATCAGTTCTACAAATTGGTTGCTGACGGGTCCGTCGTCTACATTTGGTGGAACGATCTTTACACCGTTGGCGATCCATTGCCGAAGGCTGAAAACGTAGAAAGAACCTCTTTCTGGCGGACTTTCTCGGTGAACGGCGAAGACAAGGTCTATTTCTACCCGCCTAATGGCAAGCCCGTTCTCGTCAACAACGTCGGCGATACCTCGTGACCCTGGAAGCGGCTGTTCTGCGGATCAGTCGCGGGTCGAGATGAAGTCAACTGCCCATCGAGAACGCCCCTCGCTATCGCGAAAATGCAAACATGAAACCCAACCAGCCTGCTAGTGGAGGTGGAAATGTCACGAATACAACCTGATCAACCGAATTTCTCATCATCGCAGAACGCTACTCAGGCTGGCCCCCGTGCTAAGGACGTCTCTGTTCATGTGCAGGCAGAAACTTCGGGGGCGACGAGCGTGGGCAAACTGAATGCCTCCAAAAAGGGAGAAACGGAAATAGCTATGGACAATGCGCTCCTGGCGACGCTCGCTCCGCTCTTGGAGTCGGTCGCGGCGCAGTCCGGCGCAAGGTCACCGCGCGATAAGGATCGTGTGAAAATCGCTCTGAGAGCAGCTCTGGTTATCTACAATATCATACAAAGAACGGGGAGGCATCACGAACACCTCTTACGCCAGATCTTGCGAGGGCTCGATGTTCCCAAAAAGATCATTGATGAACTGGTTAAGAACCAAACATTCAAGCACCAGAGTTCGCTCCCAAACGATCTGTATTCGAGTTTTTCTCAGGTCTATGCTCTCATTGCTGACTTCTCCGGCTTCGACGGAAAGCCATCAATAGGCGATCGATTTCTTCAAAGTGTTTTGGAGCAGGAGATGATCAACGAAGAAAGGCAATACCAGGAAGATCTTTATTCAAATCAGTTTCGAGAGGCTGACAAACGGAAACTGCGGAAAGACATATTGAAAAAACTGATTGGCAGTCTCTCGTTTGATCAGAAGGAGCATTTTCGTCGGCAACTAGCGGTCTGATTGGGAGTTCTTGCTCCATCCGCGGGTGGTTTACCCGGGTGCGGAGCGGACATGAGTGATGAAAGCTCAGCCCCAAATCAGTTTAACTTTGCCGTGCCGGATGACACTGGTCACATCGGCCGGACATCCGGCACGACACATCAGATTTGCATGGAGAAATGGGTGACGAAGTAGAACACAGAATATGAAAATTCGAGAATGAAACTTGTCGAGCCGTTCTGGAAGTCAAAGTCCCTCAAAGAAATGTCCGGCGCTGAGTGGGAAGCCCTGTGCGATGGATGCGCCCGCTGTTGTCTGGTAAAATTTGAGAACCCGGAAACGGAAAGGGTTGAATGGACTGACGTTCATTGCAGACACCTGAGCAACGTGAGCTGCAGTTGTAACATTTACAACAACGGAAGATCCGCGGTTTCGGACTGTGTCAAACTCACACCGGCCGCGGTCGCGGAAATTCAATATATGCCCCCAACCTGTGCTTACCGTCTGCTTCAAGAGGGGAGGGATTTGTATTGGTGGCATCCGCTAGTTTCAGGTGACACTGAAACAGTGCATCAGGCAGGAATTTCTATTCGACATAAATCGATTTCCGAGATTGGTCTTACAATTGAGGATTGTTTAAATCGTTGTCTGTCGAAAACTGGCTTTGCATAAATTTTTATAAATATAACTTGTTTATATTTGAAAATTTTCGACATCATCCGGATATTTGGGCGATGAGTTCTGAATAAACGGGAGTTGAGTGAATATTACTACGAAAATTACTTAAAAATTCGGGAGGCGCTAAGTCATGGAGGGTTATGGGTTAGGTATTTGATCAACCCGTATGATTGCCTTTTGACATTAATAACAGCAGTATATATTATCATGCCACGTAGAGGAAGTTATGCAAAATATTAAGTTGGTTTGGCATTGTGACTCCTTGCAAGATTCAATTATTGACATGTTTCTTTTCTATTGCCCTAGCCTCGAACGCCGTTGCTAAACCCATGATTGTTGACGAACCGTCGAAGTTGGAACCGGGTATCGGGACAATAAGTCCTTCGGATTTTGAGGTTGGGATCGAGCAGTTCTTGCGTGATCCGTTCCCCTACAAGGCGACCAATATGCTTGTGGACGCCATAATTGAAGAATTTGCAAAACGCACTGGTGCGATTGTTCGTCAGCACTCTCCTGTGACCAGGCGAATAGATGTCAACAATGTGGGCGGGACAGTCTCGGACTTTCTGCAACAAGTCGCTGTCGCTTCGGGAATGTCCTGGTGGCACGACGGTGCGACCTATCATTTCGAACTCAACTCCGAATTTACAAGTGAACTCGTGGAGACATCTGGCTACCCGGCGGATCGTCTCGTAAGCCAAATCGGGAAACTTGGAATTGTCAGCCGCCCTTTCCCCTTCAGGCAGTCCTCCGACGGAGAGCTGCTTTATGTGGCTGGGCCACCCAAATTTGTCGAAATCACAGCAGAACTGGCACGGCGCCTGGTCGCTCTGAGATTGCGCAGGGGGCAGGGCGAGAACATCCGGATCCTACCCAAAATCTATGTGGGGGGACCCAGGGCTGAACAGCGTGTCAACAATAGTGAATAGATCGAAAGGGTAGACGCAAATGTCACAAGCGGCGGAAATCGAATACAGCGAGCAGATGCAGCTAATGATGGCTCTGGCAGGCGCTACGGGCCGGATCGGTTTAGACTTGTCTTACACAAAGCCAATCTATGAAGCTTGGGGAGAGCTTTATCCAACGGATGCTTATGCATGGTTGTCCAAGGCATTGATTGAAATAGGCGAAAACAATTTCGCCGCTGCCAAGAGCTATGTGCAGGACGCGCTCGACCAAGCGGAGACCAATCGCGAGGCTGCCGAAGAAGCCATGCAATGGATCAAGGAAGAAGAACAAAGGCAATCAAGCTGAAGCTGCAGCATTTTTCCGGAGGATAGACGATGAGTGATACCTTTCGTGCGTCTTTAAAGCAAACTCCTGCACGCATGATACCTGTTTCTCCATTCGAAGGAGTGTCTGAGAAGGCGCTGGAGGCAGTTGTCGATTCCACGCACGGATTGAACGCTGCCCTTCGTGAGCTGGGAGATGTTCGGCGTGAAGCTCAGCAACACGAGCGTGACCTTGAGAAGGTTCCTGCAGCTGAATTGACCCCTACCGATAAATTCACTCAGCAGATGTATGGTTCGATGCGGGGCTTGATCGCGATCAGCGATGTCAGCCAGGAGCTGACGCGCTTTACGGTTAAAATGGGCATCTGCCAATCATGTGGCAAGAACCTTCAATCGTTTTTGAGGGGAGGACAGTAAGTTGGAACGCGCTTCTGCTGTTCTTCGGAGCGCGATTTTGCTCGCCTGTCTCTTTATCCTGGCAGGTTGCAAGGTCGAGCTGTATTCAAACTTGAGCGAACAAGAAGCAAACCAGATCGCCGCAACGCTTATTGATGCTGGAATTTCCGTCGATAAGGAGAAGTTGCGAGACGGAGTTTCGATCCTGGTTGCAGATTCGGAATTTGCCAACGCAGTCAACCTTCTAAATGAGAATGGCCTTCCCGCACGCCGATATCAGAACATGGGAGAAATCTTTCAAAAGTCCGGCATCGTCTCATCTCCTACCGAAGAAAAGGCCAGATTTGTATTTGCGCTGAGTCAAGAGCTTGAAAATACCATCGCTGAAATCGACGGTGTCTTATCGGCCAGGGTTCATGTTGTGTTGCCTGAGGAAGATATTCTGGGCCGCCAGACTGAGCCAAGTTCTGCATCGTTGTTCGTACGACACGTAGAAGGGGTTCCTGTCGAGAAACTAATTCCACGGATCAAGATGCTGGTCTCCAACTCGATCGAGGGTCTCGTTTACGAGCGGGTTTCTGTTGTGACCGTACCGGCAATCAGTCTTTCAAAACTGGTTGAAAGAGAAGGGGCATTGGTCAAAAGCGACATGAAGCCAATGAACGAAGGTCTGTCTTCGCTCAACTTCGTGACCTTAACCTCCAGAGTGCTCTTGTTGATTTTGATTGTTGGCGGAGCCTATTTTTATCGGGACTTTTTTCTTCGAGGGTTCAATTCCGTTCTGCGCTTAAGAAGGCGGTGAAGTCGTGACTTCATCAGCCGATCACTGTCTGAAATTGGCCAAGCAACGCTCTGTTTTGCTCCAGAATGCGCTGAAATCTCATGAAGTGAACTACGCTCGAAGCTACCGAACATACTGGCGCAACCCGAAAACAAGCACGATCATCGTGGAGCTCAACAAGTTACCCGCAAACTGGATAAACCTGTTGTTGAGTGATGACGGTCAACGTGACTGCGTTCAATTTGCGTCCGCTCGCTACGGTCGTTTCTTGTTGAGAAAATGCATCGACGCGAAGTTGATTGCGGATGTGACAAAGACCATCGGGGAGAAGGCCTTTCAATACGGGATAGAGTTTCATGAGCAATCTGACGACGATGCTGTTTTGCAGCCTTCCGGATTAGGTTGTGAAGGACAGGCGTTAAACCTGTTATTTCAACAAACGGTTGCAAAGTGCCAAGAACTTTTCGCAAATTCCGTGCCCTCAGCATTGAGGAAGTTGTGTTTCAATGCAGGAGATCAACTCGAATTTCGTGATTGCAAAAACGAAACTCTGATCGGCTCCGAGATTTGCGAAAATAAACTCTCAAGATGCCTTTCTCTGGAAATCGATCGGTTGTTCCCCCGGTCGGAGCCAGGAGGGGCAAATGCCTGAAACTGACTTGCAAGCAGTGGCTGACGGTTTGCTGGCAAATCTGTCTAAGGGCATGATGTTGCCCGCTGAGAAACTGTCACAGTTGAAGCAGGTCGATACGCTCGTTGCGCAGGCGAAGGCTGCAAAGTCGGAAGCCGAGAAACTGAGAACTGTCGCACAGACCGAATATGAGATTTTGATCGAGCATGAATTTGAATGGCAGAAACAGGTTCTGGTCAGAAATATTCAGAAATTATACTTCAGTGAGCAGCTACGAGCACAGGAAAAACTGAAGGCCTCATTGTCCGAGTTTAAAGTCGAGATCACCGAAACCGTCCTAAACATCTTGGAAAAACTGATTGGCGAGATCGACGATCAAGAACGTGTTGCGTTGCTTACGGAAAAGGCTCTTAGAAGCAAAGACAGAATTGATGGCTCGCGCGTTGTTTGCGCGCCTGATGTGGTTGAAAGTGTTTCAAAGGCCGCCAGCGAGATAGAGAAAGAGGATAGTATCAAGGTCAAGGTTGAAGCAGATACCTCACTGGATCCTGGTCGGGCGCTCCTGATTACAGCCGGCGGATATGTCGAAATCGGCGCAAATGAAATTTTGAAAAATGTACTCGGTGACAAAAGGCTTGAAAGCCTATTGGGCAACAGCGATGAACAAAATTGATCAGAACCAAAAAGACGAGATTGCCAGGCATCTCAGGTCTCTTGCCGGGTCGGTAACCGAGCTTCCCGTTTTGGGCAGGGTGACGAAGATTTTGGGCTCTGTAATAAGGGCCTCGCTGAGCGACGCGCTGATTGGCGAAGAGTGTATCCTCGTTGATCCGGTTACGAAGAAGACCTTGCATGCTGCAGTTATCGGGATGGACAAAAACGAAGTCATTCTGGTTCCTTCAGGTTCCATCGACGGTTTGTCTGTTCGAGCGCAGGTCGTTCGAACGGGGCGGCAGCCGATGGCTCCGTGTGGAAAGGACCTTCTCGGCCGGGTGGTGGACGCATTTGGTGAAGCGCTCGACGGAAAAGAGAAAATTACGACCTTTACGGACCTTAAGCGTGATCCTCCTCAGGCAATGAAGCGCACAATTATCGACACGCCCTTCGAAACGCGAATTCGGGCGATTGATGGCATGCTTACAATCGGGCGAGGGCAAAGAATTGGTATTTTTGGGTCAGCTGGCGTGGGTAAGTCGGTGTTGCTCTCTGAAATTATCAAAGGCGCGCTGGTAGATGTCATTGTTGTCGGTTTGATAGGCGAACGTGGCCGCGAAGTTGCTGAGTTTATTCAAAATAACTTGGGTGCAGAGGGGCTGAAAAAGGCGTGTTTGTTCGTTGCAACGGCTGACAGACCTCCGGCAGAACGGCTGAGAGCTGCCTATTCGGCAACTGCGGCTGCGGAGCAGTTCCGCGACGAAGGGCTTTCGGTCCTGCTGTTGATAGACAGTGCCACGCGCGTTGCCCGCGCAACCAGGGAAATAGGATTGGCTGCGGGGGAATTGCCAGTTCGGCGGGGGTTTCCACCGTCAACTTTCACGTTGCTACCGGAGTTGCTGGAGCGCGCTGGAACGAGTGACAAAGGTGCCATAACAGCAATTTACACGGTCCTGGTTGAGGGCGATAACGACGATGCGGATCCGGTGGCCGATGAATTGCGAAGTCTGCTCGATGGACACATCATTTTATCTAGGAAACTTGCCGCCAAAAACCATTACCCGGCCATAGACGTGTCACGGTCGAAAAGCCGAGTAATGGGCGCGGTCGTTGATGCCGAGCATGGGGCCTCGGCTAGCAAGCTAGGCAGTTACATCGCCAAGCTGAATGAAATCGAACTTCTTCTGCAGGTCGGCGAATATAAGCCTGGTGGAGACCCATTGGCGGACATTGCCGTGGAGAAGCAATCTGAGATTTTTGAATTTTTGCAACAGACGCCCGGTGAATTTACTGATTTTCAAGACAGCAAATCTCGCCTGATCAGAGTGGTTTCCTGATGGAAAAGCTATCGGCTCTGGTGAAACTTGCAGAACAGCGCGTTGAGCAAATGACGAAGAGATTTTCCGCAGTCAAACTTGAGCTTGAGGCCAAGCATTCCGCGCTTGAAAACGCAGAGCAAATCGAGGTCCAAATCCGAAGCGATGTTGCGCGCGAGAAAATGCAGATGCGGTCCGCAATGGTCGAAAAGCCAAGCAATGCGTTTCTTTTGGAAAGGTACCGCTATTCACACGATCGCATGAATCGAACTATTGCCGCCGCTGAGAGCATGATTCAGACCAAAAAAACCGAGATTGAAGAAAAGCAAGTCGAAGTGGCGTCCGTTCGAGAGCGCCTCTTCAAGGCTCAGAAATTGCTTGATAAAAGGAAAAAATTGCAGAAGGATTTTGAACTTCAACGCGAACAGGAGCTTGAACTCGCCGAAGAGCTCGAATTGGAAGACTTGGCGTTTCAGAAAATAGATATGGGCAACAGTCAATGACCAATGTTGTCGAAACGAATGTGGAAGCCAAGCCTCTGATCTTCAGAGAGTTAGACGATGCTCGTTCCGGCAAGTTGCCGATTGCATTGAACTTTTACAGGAAACCTTTGCGCCTCATCGCTGAGGAGACTTTCCTAGATATCTGTGTAGACAACTCGACGGGGGCTGGCGGAGAGATTGTTGTAAATTTTTTGCTAAATGAAACGGACGCCACAATTAGTGTTTCACAAGTTGACTTGGAGCGATTGTGCCAAACACCTTTGTTTGGTTTGTCCGGTGTCGAGCAGGCATTGATCGTGGAAGACAGCGCAGGTGCCTGGGTGGAGCGATTTGAGAAGGCAACAGGTATGAGCGTCCGAACAACGGAAGTGCTGCCAGCGAACGAAGCTTCTAGAGATTTCCAATATACCTGCAATCTTTCAATTCGATGGTTGGACAACAAAGGGAACCAGGCCGAAACCCTTGCTTCCCTCAGTCTGAGCGACGAAGCGCTCGAACATCTGACATCGCTTTTGGAGAAACAGCGCAGCAAAAATGACGTCATCGAAGACGTTCGGTTGAACTGCTGTAACACGATTTCGCTTGAGGGAATTTGCCTTGAGGAGCTGAAAAAAGTTGCCGTTGGCGATGCCATCGTCCTAGGAGAGTTGGATGAGTTCAGGGGAGTGCTGGTTGAAGGGCGCATGGTGTTCCCGGCACTGCAAGAAGGATCTGAACTGATAATCGACGGAGATTTGCAGGAGATATCAGCAAATGGACCGACTGAAATGACAAACAAAGCTGGTGAAGAAAATATGGGTGAAGGCGCCGCTGGAAAAGTTGACGAAATTAAAGTTAATCTTGTCGTCTCTGCAGGGGAACTCCAACTGCCTATAGGTGAGCTGCGAGAACTCGAAACAGGTTCGGTACTGCGGCTGCCTGTCGGGCAGCCAGGCAATGTGAATCTGATGGTGAACGGTCAAAAGATCGGTGAGGGTGTTCTGGTGACAATTTCAGGGCAAACCGCTGTTGAAATTTCTAAATTGGGAAATTCAATTGCCTGACTAAGCAGGTAAGTGTTTCAAATATAGCTCAAAATCAAGCTGTGCGTGAGCTTTGACCAACCGTCGGCTGCAACAAACAGCAACACTTTAAAGGGCAACGATATCACCATCGGCGACACCATGCTCATGCCCAGTGCGCTGAGAATGTTGGTGACGACAATGTCAATTGCCAGAAACGGCAAAAAGATAAGAACCCCTGCCTGAAGGGCGGCGTTCAGCTCGGCATTCATAAAGGCAGGCAACAAAACCAGAAAACTGTTCTCGGTGACTTTGAGTCGAGATCCTTTGTAGAGTTCGTTCCCCGCGTCGAGGAAAAAAGTCTTGTCCGCCAGGGTAACGTGCTTGTTCATGAAGTCGGAAATTGGTTGCAACCCTTTCACAAATGCGTCCTGAAGAGAGGCTGGCGAATTGAAGTCAATTGGAAGCGCTGCAAGGATATCGTAAGTCGCCACGAACACTGGGGCCTGAATAAACGCGACCAAGGCGAGCGTTATTGCATAGAGCGCCATGTTGGGTGGCGTTTGTTGGAGCCCGATCGCGTTACGCAGAATAAAAAGGATCGTCGCTATCTTTATGAACGCAGTTGTTCCGACAATAAAAAAAGGCACAATCGAAGCCAAAATCAACATTCCGAGGAACTGCGGAAATTCGTTCATCAAATCGTTCCCCAAAAACCTTAAGCAACAGTCTTTGCGTTTCATTCATCGCAAAAAATACCTCTACGTAAATTTACAAATTTGATTAGAAAGTTGCAAAGTCTAATTTGGGTCAACCTCCAGCAAGGATTTGAAAAAACAAATTTCGGTGGCTGAGGGGGGGGTGGGCACTTCCACAAAACCACGACGCTCGTGGAGGTACTTGTGAGAGCGCATTTTTGTTTTGGAAGCGAATTGGCGCCCCCTTAAGAACCGTTTGCACTAATAAAGCGTTTGAGGGGAGTGCGGGCTTCCAAAAACGATTGCAATCTGTGCGTATCCGATAAGCGGCATACCCAAATACGTCGCGAAAGGTATGGCCCTTGCTCTCTTGGGAGTTAACTATCAGAAATATAAAATAAAATTAGCCAATTGAAAGGGCCGTTGCTGTTTATTGCCATCGCCAGTTAGGTGATGCTGTATTTTTTACGTATTGTCATGACCATTGTCGTAATTTACCTATTAAGTCAGCAAAGTAGATTAGCTACGCTGTTGCCAATATGTGAGCCGGAACAATGACAGTTGAAAAACCTGCAGGCGGCATAAGAAGCCCTTTCGTTACTGACACTGCAAGTGTCAGCAAAACCAAGTTGTCCCAACTCGACAGTGCGGTTGCCTCGAGCGGCGTTGCCCACGCGCAAGCCAAGTCTCCGGAAGCCAAAGGCGCCTGGCGCTCGTATCTCGAAAGCACAGGTGTTGTTAAGAGCGAAGGCGCAAAGTCCGGGACGTCTGGCATTAAGCAAACGGCTGCAGATGATGTCGAAATTTCGGCTGCTTATGACCGTGCCTCGGGTCGAAGGTACATGGTGCTCGATGTAGCCTCCGAAAAGTAGCCGGACATCGTCGTCCCAGTTCGACCAGGGATTTTGCACACCTTATTTTTGTCCCATAACGGCTTTTGGGGTGTGCCGCCACAAGCGGCAAATGTAACAGGCGCATTGTATATAAGCGCTCCTTCTGGACCGCCGGGTTCGATCTAATTCTCAATAAAGTTTCGAAGAACCGCAGTGCTTTGAAGTCTTCACAAGTATTCCTTAAATGCTTGCGTAGTTCGGCAGTTCGAAAGAAGTAATTTTTTCGAGCGTCGCAGCCCTAGGCGTAATCAGGTTTTCTTATAGCTATTGATAAAAACTTCTATTTATTTCGAGCTCTGCGCATGGCTACAGCCGTTGCCTTGGCGAGGTTGTAGAATGTGTATTCCGACTCCAGAAGTGCCCGGACAAAAATAGGTAGTTGTTACAGCATTGTAAAAAATATACTCTCCAGCTGCCTTAGAGTTTAGGAGCTGTGGAAGATGGAAATACATAAGTCCAAGCATGAGGTCCAGTTCTATCAACCGCAAGTTCAAAATGTTCGTAAAACAGAGTCTTCGACAGCAAACGCGCCTGAGAATGCCGAGAGTTTCCTGGATTCTCATTTGCTTCGAAGTCCAATTGAATTGGGGTTGGGTTATATCGATTTGCCGCCCTTGAGCGAATTGAGGTCTCAGATAGAGGATCTGCAGCTGCTCTTTGCGGAGGGTGAAATCGTGCTTGAGCCCGAAATCAATGAGCCGCTGAAGGTGATCCTGCGCGAGGAATTGAGCAAAATAGACGCAATAAAAGAATTGCAGCTGAGAAAGTGATTCTTGCGATGAGAGCGGCGTCTTTCGAATTCCTCACCACATTGGCTGTGCTCTATCACAGGCATGGATGCTGGGACAGGTCCCTGCTTTATGCAATCACCGCTGCCAAGCTTAACTTGTGGTCGCCGCGACTTGTGCTGGTAATGGCGTCTTCATTTCTCAAGCTTGACGAGCCGGAACAAGCGATAGCGGTTCTTTCGCGCTTTGAAACTGGTGAGGATTCAACTGAGTTTAAACCGAATTTGGCTGAGCAAATCTGCGCCTTCGCGCTGTTGCGCCGCGCGCACTTGCGCACAAAAGATCTGACAAACGCTCTGCGATACACGAAGAAAATAAACGAACTGAACGAATAAAGGGCGGAGGGACACAATTGCAATCTCGTCGAAGTATACTTCTCAAATCGCAAAACTTGCTCAGGGGAATAAGCGGTCAGTATGAGGTCGTGCTGGTTATTCTTCTGATCACGATCATTTTTATGATCATCTTGCCTTTGCCAACATGGTTAGTGGATTTTTTTATTGGATGCAATATAGGCCTTGTATTGCTGATTTTGGTAATTGTTTTTTACTTAAAAAGCCCGTCTGATTTATCAACGCTCCCCTCGCTTCTGTTGTTTGCGACAGTCTTCAGGCTCGCAATTTCCATTTCAACCACCCGGCTGATTTTGAGTGAGGCAGATGCTGGCGAAATCATTCTCGCCTTCGGGAATTTCGTTGTTGGGGGAAGTATAATAATAGGAATGGTTGTTTTTCTTATTATAACAATTGTACAATTTATAGTAATAACCAAAGGGTCTGAGCGTGTAGCGGAGGTAAGCGCAAGGTTTGCTCTGGATTCTCTTCCTGGTAAGCAGTTGAGTATCGACTCAGATCTTAGGGCAGGTGAAATTGATATTGAGGAGGCGAAGCGTCGGCGCACAAAGCTTCGCGTCGAGAACGATTTTTACGGGGCAATGGATGGCGCCATGAAATTCGTTAAAGGCGATGCTATTGCGGGAATAATAATTATTGCCGTAAACCTTATCGGCGGCATGGGCGTAGGCGTTGCACAGAACGGCATGGCTCTGGGTGACGCTGTGCAAATTTATTCTGTCCTGACCGTCGGTGACGGCCTGGTTTCACAGGTTCCTGCGCTGATTATGGCAATCGGTACCGGGATAGCGATCACCCGCATTGCCAAAAGCGATGAAGACGAGGACGTCAACCTCGGTTCCGATATCATCTATGAGCTGGCGGGGAGCGGCCGAGAACTCGCAATTGCGGGTTTTGCGATGGTGCTGTTCGCGTTGGTTCCAGGTTTTCCACCAATCACTTTCCTCTCTCTGGCGGCATTGTTTGGGTTGGCAGCCTACGCGGTGTCGCGCCGAAGTCGCCAGGATGTCGACATGACGTCGTTGGAAGAAGGGACCAAAGTCGATTATCAGGTGCCGACAATAATTCGGCTTGAGGTTGCCCAATCCTTGCTGAAAACCCTCAATGCCGAGAAGCTCTCCGAGAACCTTGGAGGGATACGTGCAAGACTTTACGCAGAGATAGGCATTCCATTTCCCGAAGTTTCGGTTCTGCAGATTAGTGATGGAAAGAAAGACAACTGGAAACTGGTGATCGAAGGGGTCAAAGCGGTTTCAGGCAATTTCCCTCTTGAGAAGGTAAATGTCATTGATGCTGTGCAGGATCTGGAAGCGACAGCGCTCGAATTCGAGACAATGAAATTCCGCAGCGTTGAACTCAAATGGGTAGAGCGGTCACAAACTGAAGCGCTCACGGATCTGGGCCTCGATTTTCAGGACATGGAAGACGTTATCTGCAAGTTCGTAGAAAAAGAGCTTCCGAGCTACGCAGAGGAAATAATAGGGGTCGAAGAAGCAAGCAAACTCCTGGACGTGATGGAGAAACGCTATCAGACGCTTGTGACAGCGGTTCGAAAAATTGCCCCGCCTGAACAGCTTACTCTGATTTTACGTCCGCTTGTTGCAGAGAAAGTGCCCCTGACGAACTTCCGGATTGTAATGGAAGCAATTCTTGAGTGGGGGCCAAAAGAAAGCGACCCTTCAGCCCTTTCGGAATTTGTGCGCATCGCGCTCGCGCGTCAAATCAGTGACCAATACGCCAACGAGGACCATAAGATCCCAGCCTATATTCTTGACCCCGAGGCAGAAGTCCTGTTGCGGGATGCACTCATGCACAACAGCTTAGGGAGTTTTTTGACGCTAACGGCAGAGCAATCGCAGGTCATGATTGAGAATGTTTCCGCTGCGATCGGAAACGTCGACGAAAACGAACCTGTTTTGATCACTGCGATGGACATCAGACAGCATATGAGAAAATTCTTGAAGAACAACGGTTTCGATTTCCCGGTGCTTTCTCACAAGGAAATACACAGTGATATAGAAATATTTCCGCTCGGGATAATAAACGCGTCATGAAGATACTTTTGTCTCTTGCCCTGTTTTTTTGTCTTTGCAGCAGTTCCAATGCGGCGCCGCCGATCAATTTGACCAAGGGTTTTGGAATTCTCCTCAGGTTCAATGAACCTGTTGCGAGTGTCTTTATAGGCAGCAATGAAATTGCCGAGGTTCAGGCCGTGAACGAAAAGGCGATTTACGTTTCGGGTCTAACCGCAGGCACGACCAATCTGCTAGTGATGAACTACGACAATGACATTATTCGGTCTCATGCAATTGTCGTTCATCCCGTTAACAACGAAACGTCTTATCTCTTGGAAAATCTTATTCCAAACGGTGACGTCACCGTCCAAAGCAGCGGCAACACCTCTATTATTCGCGGAAATGTCGATAATATCGACGACGCGGATGACATTCGTGAAGTCAAGACGAGGCTTGAGGAACAAGGCCGAAAAGTGATCGACAAGACAACAACTTCGACACCCGTCCAAGTTTCTCTAAAGGTTCGGATTGTGGAACTCTACCGCGCAGATCTCATCAAGCTCGGTTTTGATGTAAGTTCTGTCAGCAGCGGGTCGGTTTTTAAAGTTGTGACCGGAAGCGGTATTGCTCAGGATTTTATGAGCACGTTGATTGGAAGCGTAGAAGGCCAAACGCGTGTTGGGATCTCTGGGGCCAACAACAGTTTCAATGTAAACGCGATGTTGGATTTACTAGAGAAGCGGGGCTACATTCAAATACTTGCCGAGCCTCGACTGACGACCGTCACCGGTGAAAAGGCTACGTTCCGTTCTGGTGGAGAATTTGCCGTTTCGGTTAACCAGGGCAACGGTGTATTCACTGCAGAGTATAAAGAAACAGGGATATCGATCGACTTTATTCCGGAAATATTGCCAGGCGATAAGATCTCAATCGACATCAGTTCAGAAATTAAATTTGTCGACCCGCAATCCGTCGTCAATTCTGCGCCGGCATTGCTCGTGCGCAGTGTTCAGACCAATGCACAGGTTGCCAGCGGGCAAACGTTTGCGTTGGCCGGGCTCTATCAGTTGACGCAATCAAGCTCCAAAAGTGGTCCCCCTTACTTGTCGAAAATTCCTGTGTTTGGGAACCTGCTTTCAAAAACCAATGAGAGTCGGGAAGAGCGGGAGCTTATATTTTTTATTACACCCTACTTGGTGCACTCTTCTGTTCCCATTGAGAAAAAACAGCCAACAGATCTTCTCGCCACCTTAGGGTTTATTGTGGAATGAGGGTTCGAGCCGCTTTCATTGCTCTCGTATTATCGAGTTGCGCTGCCCCACAGGGAAGGGATCTCAACGTACATTTGAGAGAGTCTTTCGAACACGACGTGATCAAACTTGATGACGGCACAAAATTGCCGGCCAGTTGCCTCGAACACGCTGAAGGGCCCTTTGGTGCTCGAAAAATGGGCTGTTATGTGGACCGGGCTTTTGCTTCCCAGATTTCGACGGGTGGAATTAACACACGGAGCAGCAGCAGCGCTACTGCTCCGCTCCGAAGTGTTTTCCGTCAACGAAAGCGGCCTGATAGCAGCGACCAGAAAATTGAGACAAATTGAGCGCGATTTATGAGACTGACGTTGAACTCAGTTAGACACACGTGAGCATGAAGAAAAGTCGCTCCCAAGTTTGGATGGAATTATCACGCAGTGTTACTTTCTTGAAAGCACTGTGTTTGGAGTTAAGGTATTCGCAAATATATCTCATTCGCAAGTTTTCGCCGAAATTGTTTGAAGAGTAACGGAATTAAAAATATGGTAGTTTCCTAGGTGTCGTCATTATATGGGCATTTATATATGAAATTTGTACACTATAGAAAACTGAATAACTTATTCGGATGTCTATGTGGCGCAATAGTCTTCGCAGCCACGATTATGGCATTGCCTGAAAGAGGGCTTGGCGAAGATTTACTAAAAAACTGCGTGGAGATCGAGGATGAGCTCGACAGACTGAATTGTTTTGACCGCTTGGCCGAGCGTTACACGCGCAATGAAGCGCAAGACTGGGCTCCTAAAAACGACGCCGCAGCAGGTCATCGAATCGGTAATCTGGGTGACTGGCAAATTGATGTCAGAAAATCAATTTGGGACGGCAGCGACATCGTGATCGCGCGCTTGGCAGCGGAAGAAAGATATACGGAGCCATCGGCTATACCCAAGCGTCCTTCGTTGTTTATTGCTTGTAACGAAGGGATGCTCTCGTTTTGGATCAACCTGGATACCTATTTGTCTGAGCCCAATGCAGGACGGCAAGTCAGCTACAGGATGGACAATGGTGCGACCAGCGTGGTCAATATGAATGAATCGAAAGATCGCAAAGCACTCGGCTTGTGGCGTCAGCCGCAATCGGTTGAATTCATACGGAGTGTATCGAGATCAGAAAAACTTGTTTTCAGAATAACACCCGTAAACTCTTTACAGGTGACGTTCAGCTTCAAAATGTCGGGCTTCGAAAGAGCGCTAGCCCCCCTGGAGAAAGCTTGTGGTGTAGTGCTTAAGAGCTAAATTTCCATTCTCGAAGTGTTTTCTTAGCTCGTTTGTTATTGTCGAGCGTATTGAATGACTGAAAATTGCCGAGGTCACCAAGGACCTGACTTAAAGAGCTCTAGCGAATTTGAGTTTCCTGAAAAACCATAAGCTCTTAACCGCAAGAGCGCTGCACCATAAAGGTGTGCAGCGCTCGAGCATTGCGTTTTCAGATCTCCCTGAGGGGGAGAGGGGACGGCGAGCGAGACAACCAAAACGCATTTGAAGATGATCTATCACTCCAAACATCTTTGGTATTGTGATATTTTGCTTAAGTAATTTAAAACTCAAATACATTTATTTGATTATTGTATTTATTATTGCGGGAAATCGTAAAAAATACCAAAAAGCGCAATTTTAACACGGATCAACAGAGTATTTATAATATCAGAAAACGTTTTGAATGAAGTGGTGCCACGGACTGTCACTGCCTTCAATACGTTGATCGTATCGTCCAATTTTGTCGGCGGTGGGAGAGAAAAGGTCCAGAATGCAACATTCCGCCTGTTTCGAAACCGGATCCAGATATTGTTTCGTTCTGCTTCGCACAACCAAAATTTTCCAGCGCGATAAATTCGTAAAATATACGTATTAAGAAGCTGCGTTTCGTAGGGGATACCTAGGGATATCAACGTTCCGGTCAGAATTAGGAGGGGAAGTGTCGCGATGAAAGTCTCTGAATTAGCTGATTTAATTTCCCAAAAATCACGTTCCGGAGAAGCGTCCGAAGAAGAGCTTAACAAACTGAGGGCGTTGCTCGCCCAAATGTTGAGCCAAGGGTCCCAAAGCTTGGGCCAAGGTGGTCAATCGGCTTCAGCTGGTGCGGAGGCAAGCCAGGGACAAGGCCAGGAAGCGTCGGGTGGCTCTTTGCTTGGTGACGCAGAAGCTCAACACCAATCAGGTGATGGCTGTCAAGTCTGTGCAGCCTTGCAAAAATAGACTTCGACCGTTTGGAACGTCACAATTTCCGTAGAGCTGGCTCAGCGGGGCACCGTCAATTTCTGTGTCAAACTTAATTGCGAATTTCTCTTGACTCTGTTGATACCGCTGGGGGAGGCGGAAATGGAGTTTGCGACACAAATCTGGTTTATGTGTTTACTGAGTTCCGATACCAGAAATAGAATTGGTGACACTCGCTACCGAAACTTGAGTGTCTGGAACTTGCTTCCAACCTAATGGAAGCGGTTTCTTGCTGGAGCCTTTGAAAGCTGCGCGCGCGGTCGCAGTGTAGATGTCACGAGTTTTGTCGGCAAAAAGCAGATTGCAATCGAGAAACATTATTTCGGTCGTTATAGAATGCCTGTCCAGGTTGTATTTTTATTCATCAGGGTTGAATACGTAAAACACAGCTGAATATTAATACATTGCTTACCCTACGATGGCAGGTTTGCGTAGAAGCTGAAATACTATGCGGCTCGTGCGATAGAGTTACAGGCATTTTAGTCGATTGATGGGCTGCCTAGCAGGAAGCAAAGCCGATGGCATGGATTAAGAAAAGAAAAAACCTACGGTTTCCAAATCATGAGGATCACGCTGGGGAAGAATTTCAGGCGAATGCAGGTAATCGGCGACAATTTAGCAGAAACATCGATCCGGAAAGCGAACTAAATCGCAGCAAACATGAAGAGGATTATCGAGAATTTGTTGCTGTAGAAGAAGAGCTTGATCGTTTTTTTAGAAGTAGAAATCGTAAGTTGCACTCCAGCGATGAAACACTATCATTGGATGAAGGGCACCAGCCGGCACTCATAGAACATTCTCGACGGAAATACTCTAAGAACTATCCGCGGCGTCGTCAAAACGAGCCGAATGAATACGAGCGAATTGTCGAAAATTCATATGGTCAACGGAAATTTCGATCTGCACCCAGGGTCGCTCGCCGCCAGGTTTCGGCTGAGGAAGAGCGCAGCGAAAACCTCGATTATTCTGACCCAGATGTGCAACTGGGCCGCGAGGCCGCTTTGAATCATTACAGGGAGCTTGGGCGGCGGGTACAGATTCTCCAAGACTCACAGAACCAGTATCCCGAGCGCTCAGCGCAAGTCATATCGCTTAATCTGGATCAAGATGGCTGGCGAACACGTTCGAAACAGAAGGCATACCCAACGACAGCTGGCCAGGCAACACGATCGTCAAAAAGGGGAGGTGTAGCTTTTGATGAAGCCCTGGAGAATCTTGAAATCGGTTACGAAGAAATACTCGGGCGACTAGATGAAATGTCGGACGCGGTGGTCGGCCAGAACCTCCAGCCGACCGCAGGTTTTGAACACCGGCGTCCAAAAATCGATCGCAGCGAAAAAGTTGGTGCTCAGTCTCTGATGGTTTTGGCAGAGAGGATTGCCGAAATCGCCGATCAGATGGAACGGGTGCTGCATTTCGCAGCTCGATCAGAAGTGTTTCAAAACCCAGATCGTCAAAACGCAGTTGAATACGAGCGGTACGAACGCGAGTCGGCTCAGTCAAGCTGGCAATTGGAAATGATCCTAACAAGGTTGGAAAACTTGGAAGCAGCCACCTATGGAGCCCAACAAGAAGCAAGCCGCTTCAGGAGACGAGTTCAGAACGGAAATCAACTCATTCAATCACGAAACGCGCGCGTTTGTCGTTGTTGTTGAAAGTCCAGGCGGCCCAGTGCTACCCGTCCAATTGGCGCAAGCTGTCGTGCGGTGCGATCTTTACTGCAGCCACTTCATATCTTCGATGCGAAGGATCGCAAGGCTCTTCGAAATAAACTTTTCCAACCTGTCCCTCCCTCTCAAGTGGAGGAGAGGGACAGGACAAGCGCGGCGAGAACTTAAGATGTGTCGCCGACATTCTCAACGGGAACTGGCTCGCCTTTGCTTGGATAGAAGTAGGTCTTTTCTTCTCCATCGACTTCGAACGTTCGCCAGAATGGAGCTTGTTCTACGTTTTCTGCCTTGAGAGCGTCAGTTCCTTTTTCGAAAAGATCGCTCCACCAGATGTAGACCTTCGATCCGTCGGATACCAATGTGTAGAGCTGTAATCCTGTTGGGTCGGTTTCAGCCTTGTGTGCGACAACATCGCCGTTTGTGTCAACAATGTCACCGTTCTCATTCAGTATGACGCGATAAAACTTGTCCGGATTTTCCAGCCCGGTGTCAGGATCGACGAAGGAATAACCTTTTGGTTGAGAGTACTTACCGATTGGAGTGCCATCAGGTTTAATAATCTCGTCTTTTGTGCCCTCTTTGATTAGATTTCCGTTTTTGTCGTATGTGCCGATTATTTTTCCTTGCTGGTCACGCAGGACACCGTTTCCGTCCGTTTGGGTCCGGGCGGATCCAAAATGTCTTGCGGTTTCCGTAGCTGGATCTTCACCACCGGGGCCTGGCCCCAGGTCAGTTCGTCGAGGCTGCGTTTCACCCACATTTTCGACGCGAACCGGTTGACCCTTCACAGGGTAATAATAGATTGTTTCTTTGCCGTTTTCGTTGAAAGTCCGCCAGAACGGGGACCTTTCGACATTTTCCGCCTTGAGGGCGTTAGTTCCTTTTTCGAAAAGATCGCTCCACCAAATGTAGACCTTCGATCCGTCGGATACCAACGTATAGAGCTGCGCTCCAGTTGCGTCTTTTTCAGCCTTGCGCGCGATTACCGTGCCGTTCGGGTCAACGATGTCACCGTTTTCGTTGAGAATGACACTGAACGATTGTGTTCTGTCTTCGCGCCCTATGTCTGGATTTACAAATGCGTACGGTTTTGGTGTTGAGTATTTTCCAATCGGCGTTCCATCTGGTTTGATGATTTCATCTTTTGTACCAGCTTTGATCAGATTGCCGTTCTTGTCGTAGGTACCGATCACGTTGCCCTGATCGTCCATGAGGACACCGTTTTCGTCTGCAAGCGTGTTAGCGGTGCCGAAGTGCCTGGCCGTCTCCGTGCTTGGATCTTCGCCATTTGGACCCGGGCCCAGTTCTGTGCCGGGTTTTGATTCCTCTTTTTCTTTGGTGTTGTCAGTTTCAGGCGTTTGAGAACCGCTTGAGGCGGATTGCGACTTGCCAAGCTCGTAAAAAATCCACGCTGACAATCCTAATCCGAACAAGGTCCAGAACGCGATCGACCCGTTTCCTTTTGCGATGCGTACGAGTTTGATCAGGGTTCCGTCCGCGGGAAAAAAGTTGGGAAATTTTTTCGTCAGATAATCCTTAACCCGCTGCGTTGCTTCGGATGTACTGAGATTTGAATCGGCGATGCTTTGAACGAATTCCTTGACTTCAGTCTGAATATGATCGGGAAGGCCAGAGTTGCCATATGTCCTTCGCAAATAGGTTTTCATGGCCAACGGGTCCTTGTTCGTCCATGCGTCAACAAGGAGCGGCCTGTTGTCTTCCTCTGTTTCTACCCAAAGGCGCGCGAAGCTTGGCTTTTGAGCGTTCTTGGTGTTTTGTATCCCGATCAAAAAAATCTCACGGTCTTCAGGTGAGCTCTTGAGCAGTTCAGTTTTAATTTGCTCGAAGTCTTCAGGGCTTAGTCGGCGCTCGATGCGCGAAAGTTCTTTCCGCAAACGTTTCCCAAAGGGTTGATAGGGGCCTCCGTTTGGCGGGGGGTCGTCTGAGCTCCCAAGATTGGCCAACCCTTCAGGTTCCTCCTGCAAAGCCGCCAGTCTAAGGAAGAGCTCTGCATCGCCCCCCTCAATTTCTGACTCAAGCTTGTCAAGAAAGGCCTCTTTCTGCGCGTCAGACAACCCTGAAAAGTTCTGCTTTACAGTGGCTCGCGTCTCGTCGGAGACACTTGAAACTCTTTCAAGTAGGCTGTTCAGCTGGGCGCGTGGAGTATTGGTTTGCGGAGCTTCAGGCTCGGTTTCTGGAACCGAAGGAAGTTCCTGCAACTCGATTTCTTCTCCAACAGAAGGCGGGATACTTGCCGGCTTTTCGGTTAACACCTCAACCGCCTGCTCGGCTGTGGGAATTGCGGCCGGCTTGTTCCTTACTACGACGGCAGCCGGTTGTGAGGCTTGAGGCACATTCGCGGGAACTTGTCTTAGGGCGATCTGCGGCTGAAGTTCGGGCGGATATGTTGCGGGTTTTCGGGTTTGAACTGATTGCGCCGACGCCTCCAGCTGCGGTGCGGGAGCCGGTCGGGTCGCCGGTTTATTGGTCTGAACATTGGCCGGCGGGTTTTTGACCTGTGGTTTTGGAATCGAACCTGGCTTCGTTCGTTGAACTTGTGGTTTCGGAGCAGGTCTCGGCGAGGGCGGGCGATTTTGCGGCGGTCTTGGTTTTACAAGGGTCTTTAACATGTTGGCGGCTCCTTCTGAGGATCCGTAAAAAGTTCCACAAAACCTGAGCCCGAAATACTGTCAATTTCTACGAAAAAATCGAAACTTCGAGTACATTTTACTTATGTTCATGCCGGTCTTTGTGGTCATAACTAGGAGGTTCGGACTACGCAGGGCGACAAACTGGGCTTTGGAATTCGCGGCCAATGAGTCCTGTTCTATCTTCCGTCAGAATTCTTTTGAACTTCAGCATCCATTGCAGGACCATGGTTCCAGCCGCGATTATGCAACATTTCATGAGCCATGACTTTTTTATCGGTCAGATAATCCATATCAAGCGCGAAGTTGTTTCCATTAACGTCCCCAAAACCTGCGGTTCCTGGGCTTAGATCTTTCGCGGAAATGTTGACGTCTCCGTATTGATCAATCAGCTTGTCGATGTTTTGCTTGAAGTCTTTGTCGGTTGAATAGAGTTCATCGAACGTCTTTTTCATCTTATCGGCATCAGCTTTGTTTTCAGCGTAAAACTTTACCTTGCCGTTGACGCTGCTTGCCTGTTGCGGGCTTTCTGGCTTTGTACTGTCTGAACCATTGCCGCCGCCACCACTTCCACCGCTGCCTCCTGGTCCACCGCCACCAGAGCCACCACCACCGGAACCGCCGCCGCCACCCGAACCACCGCCTTGTCCGGCGTTGGCGAGCTCGTCTGCAAAGTCATCTTCACTAAGACCGAGAATTCTCAAAAGGTCTTCGAGCGGTATGCCGTATTTATCGGAAAGCTCTTTGAGGTAGTCGATCAGCTCCTGCTTGCTTTCATCAGACTCATCTTGGTTTGCAAGCAGCTCCTCCAATTTCTTGTTTTCTTCATCAGAGAGTTTGTTCAGGAATTCCTCCTTGGAGATCTCCTCGTCCGGATCTTGACCGTCAACGTCACCGTCATCGCTTTCTTGGTTTTCCAAGTCGAGGCTGTTGGAACCTATAGGAGGTTATGGGTTTGCCTCGGCGAAGTCTCGCAAGGTGCTGCCTGGAGGGCGGTTGTCGCCGGTGTCACCACTTGAGTCGAATGAAGAGCCGACTGCTGGCAACGATGACGCCGAACTGCCGTCGACTCCTGCTGCGGGGGAAGTGTCTTGCGCAAATGCCGACCCTGTTGGGGCAGGGCGGGCTCCTTGTAGTTCTGGTCCCATCAGAACCTCGACAGCAAATTTTGTGAGGGCGCGCGATGCAAATAAGAACACTCAGTTTCCTGAGTGCTCAGGGGTCAAACGCCCAGCCTGCCCTCACAAAAGACAACAAAGAAATAAAAGGAAACGGCCCCCGTAAAACACTCGAACAATGTGGAACTAGTCTTGAGCCACGAGTGTCCTTGGGAGGCATTACCCCACGGATACCTTCATCGTGATCTCAGCGGAACTCTGATCGGCAGCGTCGTTCAACAGTGAACTGCCGCCTTGGCTATCGCTTCCGCTCGACCCGCTTTCTTCATTTTCGCTAGGTCCGACATCGCTACCACCGGCGCCACTAGATTGGCTTTCCTCGCCCTGAAGTAACTTGGCGAGCAGCTCAAGAAGTTTGCCAACTTCCTCTTTTTCGCCACCACGTTGACTCTCATCATTTCCAATCGCGGACTGCAGAGCGGACTTCATTGCATCCATGGCGCTACCAATTGCCATAACCTTACTCCCATCGAAATTGCACCGTGCACACGGAAGCATGTCGGACACCACTTAGTAATCACCCGCGATGCCTCACGTTGCGTAACTAGTCTTCACTTAGTGCCTGACCGCAGCAATTGGTAAATTATACGTATCAGAGTCAGCGCGCGTCGGTGGGCTCGCCCGCTGTACGGACTTTTGTTCCGTTTTTCGTTGCACATACAGACTGGTAGAAAGGGAGTGGTCGCGCTAATAGATTGAAAAGAATGAGTGAATTTTAAATTTGTTGATTTAAAGAAATCTGTTTTCCCGTATCACTAGCTTTTCCTTATAGCCTAATAGTCGCTGGGCGTTTGGCTCTTTTACGCTTTGAAACCCGGGCAGGCTGTTTGAATTTCGTAGGTTAGTGCCAAGAAGCTTGAGGCTACGATCTGCAATTGATTTGACCGAAGAGAGGGGCGAAACATAAGAATTTTGGCCAACCAGCGGCCATTTTAACAGCAGCATACTTAATCTCTACCAACAGGGCTCGTAGTTTTTACCTATTGTTGGAAAACTGGCCGACGCTGTATCAATTACTTAGTATTTCACCGGCTGGCGTCAGGTTTTATAAATGCATTCGTCTGATCGCAGTATTGTCGGGCGCTGAAAGCAAGAAAGGGAGTATAAAATGACATTCGGTCTTGGGTTCGGTGCAATAGGTATTGGCATAGGCGTTGGCGTGGGTGGACTGCAGGGGGGGTGTTGTCTTCTTGGTGGAAAGAAAAGTGAAGCTAAGGAAGAGAGCGCGGAAATCGACATCAAGACGTTGACAGACGCTGTAAAAGAGGTCGCAAAAGAGCTGGAAGCCGAAGGAAAAATTGAAGGCAAGGCTGAAGGTGAATGCGACAAGGATAAGAAGTCTTTGCTAGAGAGTCTGGCTAGTTCGGGGTCGGTCGAATTCAGTATGCGTCTTCGTTACAAGGAAGTCGCAAAATCCTGATCAACCTCGACATTGCAATGCTCAGCACGCAACTTATGCAAAGGAAACACCGGTTCCTTTTCTTCTTGTTTTGCAGAAGGAAGTAGATGAGTAGAAATTGCGGATTGTCAGATAGTTGGTACTTGTTAGATTTTGCAATCGGATCTAATGTGATCTGAACAATTTTGGCGAGTGGTGAGATGGCGACGCTTAAGGAACTAACGGACAACTTGGAGGAAGAATTGATGGGTCCTCAGCGCTTGGAAGCGCTAAGTCGATTGCGGTCTGACATCAGTTCTTTCGAGGCAACTTTGCGACAAAAACTTCAACTTGGTGCGCCGGGTGGAGAATTTGCGAAGCTGAAACAGATTTACAGTGCTTCACAAGCATCCGGAAAAATTATTGAAGCGATACGAGCCATGTAACCAGGAGCTCGGAAGAAAGAGGAGTAGAGAAATGCCAGGTCCAGTAGAGCAAGTACAGCAAGGCATCAGTCAGCTAACTGAAGTACAGCAGGCCAGTAATCAACTAACTGCTGCGACAGCCGAAACGAGCGCAAAACTTGCCGCTAACCAGCAGGTGAAGTCGCTTGCAGCAAGAATTTGATTGCGGGCCCGCGCTCGGCGCCGTCTGCGGTTTTGTCTAAATCTGTTCTTCAGTCGTTTGGCTGAGAAGTACAGGCAATAACATGGGCGGCGTCGACTACATTCTGCGCGTTAGCGGTGGGGTCAATGACTCTGCTAAAATTGACCTGACTTCATTTCCTGTGACCCTCGGCAAGGGGTTGGACAATGATGTTGTCTTATCGGGACTTGACGAAGGGCGCGTCACCATTTCCCTTGGGAAATACGGTGATCTGATCGTTGAATCAAAAGAGCTCGATGTGAAGTTGTTTGACGGATCTTCGGTGAAAGATCGGTCGGAACATGCTGCAATTTTTCCACCTGAAACATTTTATTTGACGGATGACCTTGCGATCATCATTTCCCCAACGAAACCAGTCTCGCGGACGCGGTACAATTTTGAATCCTTGCTCGGCAAGCTGCCTTTTGGCGTTCCGGAAAAAGCGACCAACCTAGTCGCCGAAAAATGCGAGTCACTGAATTCGAGTTTGAGTTTTTCTCCCTTCAAACTTCTTCTCCTATTCCCCATTCTGGCGCTAGTCATTCTGAGCTTCGGCGACCTTTTCGTTCAGAACAAAACCGGTGCCGAGATGGAGGATCAGGGACTTGGGCAGGAAAAACTGGAACTGGCGAGTACCCTGAGCCAACAAAAAATCGAAATGGACCTTGCTGACAGCAGCGCAATTACGTGTGACGGATGTCTGGAAGAGGCCTCCAGTCATCTCGCTAAGCTTATCGAGGACAATGAAATCGCGGGCATATCGGTCCATACTGAGCAGGGGATACTGGAAGCCAAGGGAGAAATAATAAATGAACAGCACGGCGCCTGGTTAAACATCCAACAGAATTACGACCTCACCTGGGGGCACAAGGTTCCTCTTGAGGCGAGAGTACGTGAAGTTGAAATGACTGCTCCGTTCGAATTGAGGTCTGTCTGGCTGGGAAAAACGCCAGAATTTACCACCAACGAAGGTGCTGTTTTTCGAAAAGGGGACGTGACCAATGACGGTTGGCGCGTTGAAACAATAGACGCCTCAGGCGTCATGCTGAAACGACCGAGCGCTGTGCTGAAGTTATCCTTTTAGATGGCAGCCGGGCTGCATGTCTCGATCCGCTATTCGACGTCCATTCGTCTAATCGCACAAGGGCCTAAAGACGTCAGTGATAGCAACGGTCGCGTTTCTGGATCAAAACATCGCATCTAACCAAGCAGCATAAGTCAATCATTTTGAGTTGAGCTGTCGACTGACAAGATTTTCTTGTTTTCAAACATATTTATTGAATAAGCCAAAAACTAACGTAAAGTAATTTTTGATATCGCCCCCTATTTGCGCGTTGTCACTATGAAAAACAGATGTGTTCTTTGTATGTGAAATGCTTAATTTTGTTGCAGATCAAAACTTTTTCGAATTGCTGGGGGCGACTTTAATTTTGTCGATCGCCAGGACCTCTCCGCTCATTTTCGTCAATCCCATTTTTTCCCGGCATCAATTTCAGAGCGGATTTCTGCAGATGTCAATCATTATTGCGATATCGGCCCCAATTTTCCCGACTGTGTTTATTCAACTCAATGCATACGGCATTCCCACACCATTCTTGCTCGTCGTGCTCGTTTTGAAGGAAATTGTGATCGGGTTGGTGATTGCAATCCTGTTGAGCGTTCCCTTTTGGGCGGTCGACAGTGCAGGAAAGATCATAGAGAACGCCGTAGGGTTTAGCCCGGCGTCCGAGGGGGAAATAAGCGGTTCAATTGGCAATCTGTTTTTGACGTTTGCGTTCGTACTGCTCTTTTTTACCGGGCTTTACTACGAACTGATACTGGATCCCATTTATAAAAGCATAATTGTCTGGCCACCGTTTGCTGCTTTCCCGAGCTCTTCCGATACGATCTTGTTGGACTTGGTGGAAGTTTTGCAGCAGATCAGCGAGTCGAGTTTCATAATTGCTTTGCCAATAGTCGCGTTGCTGCTGCTTTCTGACTTGATCGCGGGATTTGTGCTCAAGTATACGCAGGCAATTAGCCCAAGTTTCCTTATGTTAAGTTTGAAGCCTTTAATTCTTATCATACTTCTGTTTCCGTTTGTCACGGTTCTATTGAACATCGTGAAACTTGAATACAGAGAGCTTTTGACCGTGCCAGAGGTCTTGCAGGAAATGCTCCCTCCCAAAGAATGGAGATGGCTCAATGGCGGGCAATGACAGCTCTGAGGAAAAAAAGCATCCCGCGAGCGATCAGAAACTCAAAAAGCAGCGCGAAAAGAAATGTCGCTCATCTAGAGAGAGCATTTGGCCGTCTCACGATTGTGGGCATCACATATCTGATCTTATGATCGTCACTTCGAGAGTACGTCTCTAATTTCACCTGAAGATTTGCGCCTCGGAAGATTCGAGCACGTTTCTTGCGCAGTTGTAATAGTTGTGAGTGATGGCTACATCGTGCTGCCGATTATGATGCTTGTGATATTTTTCTCTGTGTTGGCGAGTATCATGATGACACAGGGCTTTGTGTTCAGCACCGAACGCATGAAACCCGATTTCAACAAGCTAAATCCCGCGAATGGTCTCAAAAACATCTTTGGCCTTCAGGCACTTAAGACAGCACTTATGCATGTTCTTCGTCTTTCGTTTAGCGGAACTATTCTGATATTTCTTATTTACTACTTTGTGCCAACTGTATTTCTATCGCCATATTGTGAGTTGGATTGCGGTATTTCTGTTAATGCAACTGTATATTTTTATGTTTTATTGGCGCTGCTTATCCTCTCCATTATTTTTGCGATGATAGATTTTGTCGTTCAGCGTTCTGAGTTCTTAAGACAGAACAAGATGACGGATACAGAGCAAAAACAAGAGAAGAAAGAGCAGCTTGGCAATCCTGAAATTAAGGGTCGCATAAAGGAAATTCAGCAGGAAGTTGTGACTAAAACCGTGGGAATGCGAAATGCGAGTTTCATCGTTGCCGATGGTTTGAAACAGGCTGTTGCAATTCGGTACGTGCCGGGTGGAGAGGAAATGCCGACCATTGTAGCCAAGGCAAGAGGCCGAAACGCTGTATTACGTTTGGCCTCGGAAAGTGGAAAGCCGGTAGAGCATTCTGCCGAACTGTTGGCACTGGTCAAAAAGATTGGTGTCGGCGATCCGATCATGGATGAGGCTGCGGTCAAACATCTCGTTCCGTTTTTGCATAAATACTCGTAGAAACCTGTGTCGGTTCGATCTGACTTCAGCTGAATTCAGAGGACCGATCAAGAGGCGAGTTGTACTGGTTATCATTGCCAGTCGGGTGGCTGTTAAAAGGCTGACCGAGTTTCAACTTGCTATTGATCGGCGCACTCAACGAAGCCCCAAGGTCGCTCAAGCGCCAAGTTCGACATGACCCGATCAATCTGGTCAGCAATTTCAGAATCAAAGTCGGATTGTCTCACTGTTACAATAAACGCGTCTGCGTCCATGCAAAAAAAGTCATGACCATCGAGAATTGACAGCGAAGGAGCGTCTACCAATATGAGATCGTATTGTTTCTTGAGCCGGCTCAAGTCGGACACACGCGGAAGAGTAGGTGCAGAACTCATTCTATTTGGAAAATTGGGTGAGATCGAAGTGAAATCTATGTTTTTTTCGATTGGAATGATCGCGTCAGAGCATCCAATCGTTCTATCCCGGAGAAGGAGTTTTACGTAATCCGTCAGGCTTGCGGACCAGCAATTTGCATCTACGAGCAAGACAGATTTTCCAGAAACATTTGCGAATTGCGCAACGCCGTAAATTGTGGTGCTGGTTCCCGCCCCAGATCTCGAAGAGGTAAACACTAGCACATTGAGATGGTTCGCCAATGCGAGCTTTGAGATTGATTTGAATATCGACTGAACGCCGAAAATAAAGGGAGAATTTTTTTCGCCATTGCACGCAATTTCAAACTCGCGCGCGATCTTGTTTGCGACCGCCGAAAAATTGGGAACACATCCCATATCGGATGTGATGGATGGAAGTCTCCCTAGGAAACCTGATGAACTCTCAGAGGTGGGATCCTGGCGCAGAAAATCGAAGGTCCGAGGGGGCGCGGATCGACCTGCCAAAACGCCCCGGTCCGTGGACTGTTCAGCAGATGATTGCTCGTTTGCAAAGAAATTGCGAGAAGCTGCTGTAAAAAGGCTTCCGGTAGTCCTGAAGGTCAACTTCAGCAGGAATAGCAATAGGGTGGAGGCCGCAAGCGCGAGAGTGAAGAGAACAATAAAACTTGTGCTAAACCTTGGCCTCGGCTCGGCGTTCCCGTCCAGCGCGCCGAGGACGCTTTTTGCACTGGAGTTCTTTCGCAGATAGCGCTGCCCCACTTTGTTGCTTGTTGGGGTGCTGAGACTAGCCCCGAAAGCTTCGCCCAATGGCAAAATCCTCTCGTGTGCTGGTTTTAATGCTGGAGATTGTTCGACTTCGACGCTTCCAGTATAGACACTATTGCTGCTTTCCTCAAATCCACTGAGAATTTTTTTTATTCTTCTGTCAATGATCTCTTTTTGGCGATGCAGCAGCAGCAGGTTTGGATGTTCAGTGGGGAGTTGATCCTCCAAGTTAGCTAGCCTCGACTCAACGCTTATGTATTCTTGCGCTAGTTTGTCCAATACGCCGGATTTGGTTGTGTTTTGTGAAAGGTTAACTGATCTTTCTGTCAGCGCACGGTGGGTTGGGTGCACATCCGGAGCAAGATACTGATCTTGTTCGTTAGGTTGATTGGAATAATCGTCGCTATTTCCGGTAAACACCTTGATTTTGCGAGATTGATTGCTGTCGGGAGTATCGATGTTAGGACGACGTGCAAGGAATTGGTCAACCGAGTTGCGAAGATTTCGCTTTTGAACGTTCAGGAAATTCTCTGCAATTGCTGTTGCAAATTCTACAGCAGAAACCTTTGTTGTGGCCCAAACGGTTATCCAACAAACACCTTCTCCCTGCGCCACTTGTAGACGACTTTGTAAATCTTTTATCGAGAGTATTTTTGACTGCCAATCTTGCTTTAAATTTCTTTTGTTCAGGTTCTGAATTGCCGAGCGCAATATTTGAGAAGCGAAGCGGTCATCGACAACGCAATTGACTGAATTTGTTGAGTTTCTTTGCGCAAATATGTTTTCAAATCCTGTCAAAATTGGCGCGCCAACTGTGAAGTTCTGCAATTCCTCTGGCGATGGCTTGCCAAAATAGAAAACCAGAGTAACGAGAAAAGAACCGCCAAGAATCAGTGCGGCGTCCAGCCCACCTTTTTTGCTAAATACTCTTCTGACAATGCGGCTGAGCGGCAATTTCATTCTACCACAAACTTCTTATAGGTGATTTCACGAGGGTACGATCTGCATGCACAGCGCGACGTTCGCTTGTTGTGTGTTCCCGACGAAAGTAATTTTATTGGAGATAATTCGTGTCTAGTTCGGTTTCATTGCCTCCTTTGGTTAGTTTATTGGGTCATGCGCAGTAAAACTTAAAATTCGATAGTTTTGACTTCCGGACCGGATCGTTGAAGTAAGTCGCTCCAAAAACGCAGAGAACTCGCGCCGAGATTTACTTTAGGATCGCTTTGGGCGCCGATTAAGGATCGTTGTTAGTCTATACATAGCTGCTAAGCCGTTTGTAAACAGGAGCTTATGCACTTCAGATGTTTTCAACTGCTGAATGGTAAAGACACAGGGGGAAATAGAACAGCTTTAGTTATTAACCGAAGTTCGAATTGCATGTGTATTTTGGTGTTGACGTGCATTTATTCAATTATAACTAGTAGAATTTCGAATGCGGTTTTGAGTAAATATTGATTTGTGCGGAGTGGTTTCAGACTGATGTTTGAGCGGTGTTTAATTAGAAGTTGGTCTGTTGCCTAAGCGGCATAACCTCAGGAGCGCGGCTGCGAGATCGAGGAAAGCTACAAAGGGGGCTTGGTCTTGTTGTAACGGGGAGATATCCTGCGGAATTGGTTGGCTCTATTGGAAATGCGCTCGATTCGGTTCCTGTACTTAGAAGCCTGGAGATTGCGAGCAATTGGCTCTTTTGCGGTTTGACTTCGGAGGAATGACGGGGCTGATACCTGCGAGAAACTGACTTTGGCGTACCACGTCCCCGTCGTGTCCCTTGTCAGCTGGGAACAGTCGCGGCTTGCGGCATGTAATGTTTAGGAGGTTTGGAGCGGTGCCGAAGTCCGATGCTTCACCGCCAGTCAGGACAGAGCTGAGAGGAAGTCCTTGGTCGTCCGTCCGGGCGTGGATTTTTGTCTTAAGGCCTTCTTATGACTCCCCTTTTGCGCCTGCCGCCTGACTGTGGCCGTGAATTTTCGTGTTGTCGATCATATGCTGCCTGTTGTAGGTGAGACTCAAATCCACCATGTTTCAAGCAGGCCATCCCAGCCCCTTTGCTAGGGTCAGGACTCATAGCCAGTAGATGACGAGTGCTGCGAGGGCGATGGCTGACCGGAAGACCTTCGGGCACCTGTCGTATCGGGTTGAGACGCGCCGCCAATCCTTCAACCTGCCGAACATAATCTCGATCCGGTTGCGCCGTTTGTAGCGACGCTTGTCGTACTTGACAGCTTTCTTGCGTTGCTTTCGGCCAGGGATGCATGGCCGTATCCCTTTGTCTCTCAACGCTTCCCGGAACCAATCGGCGTCGTAGCCGCGATCCCCGAGCAGCCAATCGACATCTGGCAGGCTGCTCAGCAAGGCCCGGGCCCCGATATAATCGCTGACCTGCCCGGCTGTGACGAACAGATTGAGCGGACGTCCCCGGCTGTCGCAGATGGCATGCAGTTTGGTGTTCGTGCCGCCCTTAGTCCGACCAATCAGACGTCCAGCCCCTCCTTTTTGACGCCCAAACTGGTCGCGGTACGGTGAGCCTTCAGGTAGGTGGCGTCGATTATCACGGTCTTCTCTTCACCGTGTTCGGCAGCCAGACCTGCCATCATCTGGGCGAAGATGCCTTTGTCGCTCCACCGCTTCCAACCGTTGTAGAGCGTCTTGTGTGGACCGTAGGCCGAAGGGGCGTCGCGCCATCTCAACCCGTTACGATTGATGAAGATAATCTCACTCAACACACGTCTGTCATCAACGCGTGGCTTGCCGTGAGACTTGGGGAAGAAGGGCTCAAGACGCGCCATTTGCGCATCCGTCAGCCAGAAAAGATCAGACATGTTCACCGCTCGTTTTTCGAACCGTGAATCATGCTCCCAAGCGGAAATCAATGGGTCCTGACCCTAAGAATTACGTAAAGTCATATCCTGGCAATTTTGAAACAGGGTGAGAGTGGTGTACCGGTTGTGGACCTTTGCCGAGAACACGGATCAGCAACGCGACTTACTACAACTGGCGGTCCAAATACGGCGGTATGGATGCGTCCTCGATGGCGGAAATGAAAGCCATGGCGTAGAGAACCGCTGACTAAAGAAGATGTACGCCGAGATGGTGATGCAGAACGAGCTGCTGAAGGACGTTTTGGGAAAAGTCTGGAGGTTGTCTCAGCGTGAAGAGATGGCGGCCCGTGCAGTACGGCTGCGCAGTTTGAGTATGGCGTTTACCTGCCGACCATGGCCATCGACAGTATCATGCCAGTAGTGAAACTGAAAGCTGCAGCCTGAAGTCCAGTCCTGGAACCCATCAAAAATCGGATGATTACCGTACAAAATACGAATAGGATCAAACGAAATTACATGATGATTTCTGACGTCGACAAATGGAGTCCTTAACGATGCTCAGACCCATCCAGCCTCGTACTTCTGCTCCCCGACCTGTATCTCCGCCTTCGCAGGTTGTTGCTTCTGGAAAACCTGCCGTAAAATCAGGCGCCATACCAAGAGCGCCGCAGCGTCAGGCAGCTGTCAGATCAGCAGCGATACCGGTGGTTTCTCAGATGTCTGTTCAAACGCAAAAACCAGCGCATGTCGTCGGAAATTCACAGGTGCAAGCCGAGAACACAAATGGACGGCATCGCGCTCAGGTTTCTCAGGAACAAGTTCCGGTTTCGAACAAACCAACGGAAAAATCTGCGCAGGTCCCGAGCAATACCAAACCTAACCCCGTGTTGAGATTGCAGAGTTTCGCAGTAAACCAAATCGTGGAATTGCTTGAGCGACCGGAAGACGTGCGCGAACTTCCCCTCCCACCTGCTTTCAGGCGGGAAATCGAGCGCGTGGCGCGGCGGAATTTGATGTTTGACGATGTTCTTGACCGAGCACAAAGAACCAGCGGGCCCCCGATTCAAAGGGGGCTTATCCCATACCGCATGTAATTCCACCCGAAGCGGCTTTTGAAGCAGGCGCAGGGTCTGTCCATCGCCCCGCCAGCGGCGACCCGGATGAGTTGACCTACATCTCCCACGCCATCGGAAATCTCTACAAGATTGCGGGCGACGAGACTTTGCCTCTTGAGTGGCGTAGGGAAGTCATACAGCTTGCGATCAATACCATGAACCAAGTCGGTAACTTCAGGACATTCATATTTATTGGGAACCAGGCAAGTGAATACTCATATAGAAACGACGGAGATTTTGGCGCACGACTTGAAGGGCTAAGGTCCAAGTTCGATGCCTTGCTGAAAGAGGAAGGCGCAAGAAAGTAGCTCTAAACTGTCGTTCTGTGTTTGAGATTCCGGACTTGAGCAAAGCGCTGGGTTCGCAGCTTCGTTGCAGGCGAATTTCGATAAACGTTTGTCAGAAAAATTGCTGCGCCGTGAATCCGGTGATCAGCACCGTATCTCGCTTATGGCAGAAGAAGATGGCTGGAAATTTATAGCCTATGCCATCCGTTTAATTTTTCAAAATACGCTTGACGCCTGGGGAGCCTCAGGAAATTCCGCTTTATTGACTTCGATTCAAAACCCTTTTGGCGCGAGGAGGAAAACGTCGTTCGTTCAATTGGGCCAGAGTGGGCGTTTTTGGGCTATTGGCGTAGGCATCATTTTGTTGTTGAAGAAATAAAATAGAATTTACTTGCGTAAAATTTTCGTAAATCAATTTTAGTTTTGGGTCTTATTTTAAGGTCATATCCTACTTAAGTAGAAATTTTAATTTGCTTGTTGGTTTGAAGTAAATTCGTATAAAATCACAGTTTCTCATTGCAAATTGGATGGCAAACTGTGTGCGCAATCTAAGCAGAAATTGGAGAATAGTTAGATGCGTGTTCCACAAAGACCACCGGCGCCAAGACCTGCACCGGCTCCACCGCGTGTGCAAATACAGCCAAGACCAGCAGTGGTGACCAAACCTGCGTCGTTTCCAAGGCCTCAACAACCGCAGGCGCAGCCGCAACAGCGCCCCGCAATTGTTCCGCAACAACCCCAGCAGCAACAAGTGCAGCAACAGCCCCAACAGCAACAGCAACAAGTTGTGGAGAGCAAACCATCGGGTGTCCCGCCGCAGGGGCAGAAGCGCAAACAAGAAGATCAGGGTGAAGGTCCGGCTGAGAAGAAATCGAGACCGGGTTATCAAAATCTAGGCACTGTTGGTTTTGTCGACAGCGGCATTGGCGGTGCAATGGCGGCTGGCCTTGTCGAAGGTCATGTCCGGGAATTCGGATCGCAAGTTGCGCTTCCTATTGGTGACAAGCATCCGAACCAAATTGAGACCTTCACCGCGCAAATGGTGGCCCAGTCTTTGATTGTAGACGGTCATGAATATGCAATTATTGCCTGCAACACGGCTTCCTGTAAGAAGGAGAAAGCCGTTGAACACCTTGAAAACTTCATCAAACGTGAAGCTGGCCGATCCGATGATGAATCGCAGTTGAGCGGCCCAGCGCGAGCGCGTGTGCTTGAACTGGCTGCAAAATTGGAGGCCGACCCAGATTACATCAAGGACAGGGTTCTCAGCATCGTTGAACCGACAGCTGAGCGAGCGGCACAGAAGGCCGTCAACGCCTTCAACAACGGCGAAAGCTCTTACTCAATCCTTATCGATTCCACAGACGGAACGGTAAACTCGAAGGCGTATCCGGAAGCCATTCATGCAGCAATGGTCAAGGAAGGGTTCACGCCTGTTGGCGAGCCGGTCGTCGTTGAATCGAAAGACGAAAACGGTCAAAGCGCCGTTAGAAAAACCGCCTACACTTATCGAAATGACAAGGGCGAAGAGAAAGTCGTCGCCATTACCAGCCGAGGCAATCCTGCCTGGGTCCCCGCGATTGAAGCCGGTCAATTATCGGACCCCGCGACCGATGGACAAGGGACTCGCGCAGATGAACTCGTGCGCAATTCTCGAGCGCGTTCGAATGAGCTGCAATTTGGCGAACCCAACACACATTTGAATGCGGCGTTCGCTGACCCTCCTGACCTCAACATGCTGTGTTGCACGCACTACCCAGCAATGCGGAGCGCGCTTCAAAGCGACTACGGCGAGGACGCATCAACTGAATTCCTTCAGCAGGACGAAGTTGTTCGTGCGATGGTGCAAGAACTGCAGGAGCAGGAAAAAGCGACAGTCACCGAAAAACCGAACAAGATCAGCGTCAGACTGGGTGACAGCAGTGTTTCGCCGGATGACGCTGAAAAGAAAAAGCAAGTCATTCAGAAGGTTGTCCCAGGCAGGGAAGTGGAAGTCGAACCTCTCGGCGAAGAGGAAAGCGATCAGTTTCAAGGCGTCCGCAGAGATATGGAGCACAATCGGGACGATCTGGTCAGAGCATTGCCTGACAGAGTCAAGGTTGCAATGGCCGATCTCAAAGGGCCGAGTGACTACACTCGTCAAGAAGACGGTGCGCATGCCGGGCTTCACGTCAATTCCAACGGCGATCTTGCCATGGATCTGGGTGAAGGTGTCTTCGTACAGGTGAAAGAAGAGCTGGGTCGGGAAGGTCAAGGCGTTTATGTTGTCGACGCGGGTGACAATTCGGTCTTTAGGTTTATCCGGCAGGAAGACGGCACATTCCAGTATGAGGCACCTGCCCGCCAGAAAGCAGCTGACGGAACCTTGCACGTCACCGACGATGGCAAAAAAACGGCGTGGAAGCAGGATAACAAAAACGTAGATCCCAAAAAACGCGGTGGATCGGTGTTTGTTGCTGGAATTCCAACCTCGCAAGCTGATCCTGAATTGGTGCGCGAGTCAGTGGAATTCTTGCAGAGCCAGGGCCTAAGCCCATCGGAGATCAGAAAACAATTCTCGGTCGCATCCCAAGCGGCGCGACTTGTTGCCAGCGGAGAAACCCGTGGCATCGGTCCGCTGTCTGTCGCTGCGAACCCCGGAGAATCCATGTTTAATGCGGCGACGGACATTACCCAGATTATTGTCGAAAACCGCGACAAACCCATGGAGGAACGCCAGAGCGTTGGAATTGTTTCTGGATTCACCGTTGTTGACAACGACGGAAAAACCAAACTCTTTGGCGAAAACGACGGGCCTCCAGGCGCAGTCATGCTCGCCAAAACGCTGATACAAAACGGCACTCCTGCCACGCTGGTGATGGATAAGGGCAGCGAGTCGTCTTTCTTGGCAGCTGCCAAGGCGGCTGGCTTGGTTGTTTCTGATGGGTACACCGACGACAAAAATGACCCCAATTACGTTCCGCCACAGCAAAGGACGTTTGAGAACGCCACACTTGTTCCTGGTCTCAAAATCATTGTGGTGGACGGCGAAGGTGGAGTTGAAGCTGCCAAGCAGCAACTGAAAGAAAGCAACACCGGGTTGCTGATTTCGACAGAGCGACCAAGCCCTAACAGTGAAGGCGTTCTCTCAAACATGAGAGGGCAACCCATCAACGAGTTCAATGAGGACCTCTCGGGTCTTTTTGAAGCGGGTGAAGGGGAAACGCTGCCTTGGAAAACAATCGGCATAGGTGACGGCGGCAACGAAATTGGATTGGGAACAATCCGTGCAGCTGTCGAAGGTGACAAGAAGCCCGATGACACACCGGTGGTGAACAACGGTCAGCAAATCTCTGCACGGGTCGGAACCGATGAAACCATCCTTGCCTCGGTTTCCAACAACGGAGCAGTGTTCCTGGCCGCGTTGGTTCAGGGCCAAGTGAATGCAATTGATGGCACAGGTCGGGTTCCACCGGAACTCACAGAAAGTGGCGAAGCCCCACCAGAAGGCTATTTGGTCACGCACAGAGATTTCACTGAAGAATACAAGAAGATCATCGATCAAATGTATGCGGAAGGAATGTCTCTGGACGGCGTCAGCAAGAAGAACGACCAGACCGTTGACGGAAGGGAGCTGCACCGACCTGAAGGGCAGGAGCCTGCGGAGATCGGCACACCGGATGCAACCCATGACGATATGTTTGACGAGTTTGCCAAGTTAGCGGCGTAGCGCTGACAATGCAGTGAAAACGATCGAGCGGCACCCTTGCAGTTGAATGTTCATGCGATTTAATTCGTCGGCTTCAACTGCATCTGGAAGGGTGCCGCTCGACTGTGTTTTGAAAGCGCTGTTCAAAGTCTTTTCCAATGGATCAAAGACGGAGCCGTTGGCAACGAATCTCAGATTTTCGAACAAAAGGTATTTTTTGATCTACTTGTTCGATGCAGGCTGATTGAAGTTCATTCGCGGAAGAACTTTTTTGTTCAGACGATAGTATCTGGGCAAATCCGAGCGCCCACCTACTAATTTGGTGGGTTTCGTCAGACACCGGAAATCGAAAACTTCCGACCCTACAGAACGGTTGTTCGCGAATTCATTGCGCGCGTAACAACTTTAGATGCGCTCTTCACACATTCCCTGAAACCATCAGCCGTCTCTGCTGATTTTTATTCCATCCTCCGTGTCCCCTCGAGTTCCTTGTTCCCCGGACAAGCGCAAAAGAGGGCGTACAAACTTCATTTTCGCTTTTGCGCAAACGAGTGTGAGCGCGGAATAGTACTAAGTATTGTCTACTGCACGTATTGCTGGACCTTTCGAAATTTCGCTTTAGGTGATCAAATTTTTTTATCACACTCGAAAAAAATAGGTTTATTTTATCAATTTAATTAATGCGTTTCTCGGTCACTCTATCAAGTGTCCAAGAGTATTCGCTGAAAACATCTCTGGGCGTATCGATAAAGCTGAAATGCTCAGAGGAGGCCCCGATGGTTGATAACGTAAAAGGTTTTGGTTCGGACGCACTGTTTAAATCAAATATGCTTGAAGATATTGGAAAAAAATCAGAGAAACTTCGAAGCGTCCTAGATATGCATGGCAATTCAAAATCGGCACTTACGAGTTCAAGTTCAAACGTTGCGATGTCTGCATTGATGGAGCAAGGCGGGGGGGCGGTTGTTCAGCTCGTGACACCGCAAACGGCGTTGGCCAATGTGCTCCGGGATGCGGGCAGCCGTCGCTCGAAAACGAGTGAAGGCGAACTTTCGCAGATCTTTTCCAAAAAGGCTGGAAGCGATGGCAAATCGACCGGCCAGGCCGCATTCAAACTTTTGGAAGATTGGGCAAGCGGCAAGGGAGAAAACGCTCCGAAAGTGGTGGTTCTCAGCGATGAAGCGCTCGGTGGCAACGAGGGTGCTTATTCAGCAGAAACGAATACGATTTACGTCAATCGCAAGCTTCTGAACAATCCGAAGGCGCTAAGGGAAGTCATTCGCAAAGAAGTCGGTCATTACCTGGATCGGGAACTCGGCGGCGGCGATTCTAAGGGGGACGAAGGTGCGCTGTTCGCCGACGCGCTTTGGGGCGGATTGAGCAAGCAAGAAAAAGCAGCAGCCAAGAACCGGGATGACAGCGGCACGGTGAAGTTGCCTGATGGCAGGGAAGTCAAGGTAGAGTTCTCTTCTGGCCGCGATAAAGAAAAATCCGTAGAGACCCTCTTCGGCCACGGCACGTTCAGCGTCCACACCGGAGAGCAACGAACGGCCGATGGACACCTGATCATCGGAGAGCACAACGAATTAGATGGTGGTTGGCCAATTGGGAATTTCTCATTCAAGTTGGTTGCGCCAGATGGCACCGAGACCACTACGCACGACTTTTCGCTCGATCGCCATGGCCGCCTGATTTACACCGGCACCGGCAATCCCTGGGACATGGGCACACTCAAAATTGAGGTTCATATCTCAGATCCGAATTCTCCCGATGGCACCCGCGCCGTTACCCACACAGTCGTTTTGGGATATCGGGAGACACTTCCGCAAACACAGCAATCCGATGCAAGTCTGTCTGGTCCGCAGGAGTTGACCGTTAACGGCCAGGAAGCGAGTTCGGGAGGCGGCCGGGTCGTCGGAGAAGGTTTTCAGGTAACCGGTGCCGGCCAACAGATCACGATCACCAACACGCACAATGAGCAAGCGGAAGAACAAAGCAGCTACGGGTACTACCGTAAGGATGAAAACGGCAATCCCGTCGACGGCAAGATTATCTGGAACAATGTGCACACGACCCGCGGCCAAAAAATGGCGCTCGAAAATTTCGATCCCGACAAGTACGGGTTCTTTATCATACCGGATGGCGGCCGCCAAAACCCGGATGTTGAGAACCATACGGAAGTCAAGTTCGTCAAAGGCGAGAACGGCGAATGGGTGCCGGTCCTTGCCGACGGAACTCAGCTTAAATCCGCTGATCCGACAGGCGCAGCCTATTTTGACGATCCCAAGCTGAACCCGGAAGGCAAGGTGCATAATCGGGGAGGCAACTGGGAAGACCTGCCGCCCGAGAGCAGCGACGAAGATTACAACGACGTCCAGGTGACGATGCAAACTGGGCCCCAGCCCGTTACCTTCACTATCAAGGTCAAAGGTCCGGACGGCTCGCTGACCGTCACAAACGATTTCCACGTCAACGAAAAAGGCCAGCTCATCTACACCGGTGAGGGCAATGCCTGGGATCACGGCGAGCTTGTCATTGAAGCGACAACCGCCGACGGCCAGACCGTCAGCCGGAACGTCGATGTAAAGTACCAAGGGGCCACCCCCGCCGTTTCTGTCGACGAAAACACCTACGGAGCTTCCTTCGATGCTGCTAAGGTTCTAAATTCGGGCGGCACGGCCGGTTACACTTACCGCATCGTTTTCGGAAACGAGGACGGCAAATTCAAAATCGACCCACAAACCGGCGAAGTAACGGCCGAGGGCTTGGATTTTGAACAGGCCTCGTCGCGCACACTGGTTGTGGCGGCCACGAATGGTGGCAACACCAGAACGGGTACATTTACCGTCGCGGTCAATAACGAGAACGAAGGCATTCTCTTCTCCAATATCGGCGGTGTGGTATCGGCGAAAAAGGACGCCCCGGCAGGCACGACGCTGGGCCGCGTGGATGCCCAAAGCCTGGATGGCAACGAACTTACTTTCGGTCTGAAATCGCCGAGCGACGACTTCTCCATCGATCCGAAAACGGGTGAGATAACCAAGAAACGGTCCGGTGCCTACGAAGGTGGCTATCAGACCGTGGTGGTCGTCGTAAGTGATGGCACATCGAGCCGTGAGATCGCCTGGAAGGTCAAATTGGGCGACGAGGCTAGCCCGCTGTTCGACACCGACAGCAATTTCCAGGTCACCGAGAACGCGGCCTCGGGAACAAGGGTTGGTACGCTGACACCAAGGAACGGCGGCGATGGTACTGTAACGCCGCAATTCGCGATCACCGGCGGCAACCTGGATGGCGCATTTTCCATCGACAAGGACGGCAATATTCAAGTCTCTGGCGACGTTGACTTTGAACGGAGCCCGGATGGCAAGCGGGTTCTTGAAATAACCGTTTCCGACGGCTTCAACGCACAAAAGGTCAAGGTCACCGTCAATGTCCAAAATGTTGAAGAAGCTCCTGAAGTGGTTGTCGACCGGAGTTTCGAAGCAAAATCCGATGCTGCGGCCGGGGACAGCCTGTTCAAACTCGAAGCGCGCGGAGAAACTGGCAGGACGCTGACCTATTCGATCGAAGACAACAACTTTGATCCTCTTTTTGAGATTGGCGCGGATGGCACGATCAGGGCGAAGAGAGACTTCAAGGCATCGGATGCCGGCAGCCACTCTATCATTGTCGAAGTCTCTGATGGAACAACGAAGGTAACCCGAACGATCAACATTGAAGTTGGTTCAGGGCGGACGCTTTCTACCGACAAGCAGCAATTGCTCACAGGTCAAGGTTTTGATCAGGCAGGTGGAGCCGTCATCGGCAAGGTTGAGGCGTCGACTTCAGACAGTGCGTCAGGTCCGATCGACTATCAGATTGTCAGCGACACATATGGCGGTGCGTTTACGATCGACCCGAAGACCGGCGAACTTAGCTCAACCGGTTCAATCATACCTGGGCTGTTCAAACTTAAAGTCCGCGTCAAACAGGGCGACCAATTCCAGATCGTTACTGTTCTTGTCAAAATGAAGCCGCAAGAGGACCGGAAGCCGGACGTAATTGGATCGCAGGCGGTTCTGTTGGGCGCCGGCGATACCACCTCCGATGGCCAGGTCCTGGGGCAGGTCAGCGCGTTCAACTACGACGGAACACCACTGGAATTCGAAGTTACGAAGGGCGACGAAAGCAAGCTGACCGTCGACAAGAACACCGGTCAGATCATAGCCAAAGGGTCTGATGTCCCAGAAGGCGTTTACGAAATTACCGTTCGCAACCCGCGCAACGGACAGACACAGACAGTTTCGCTTTATGTAGGAAAAAAACGTGAGGCGGCCTGGAGCCATGTTTCTGAAAACGAAGGCAAGACCATAACCGGCAACCTGACCGGAACTGAAAACCTGTTCTTTGGCGCGGATGGCAAAGTCATCAAGGACGAATTGTCGACGAAAGCTTCCAAAGCGTTTGAAGCACTCGGCGCAGAAGAAAAACCGGAGCCGAGTACCGCGCGAAAACAATGGGACACCATGATTTCGTCGCTGACGACACTCGCCAAGGAAAATCCGCAGCAATTGCGGCAGATTCTGCAACAGGCCTATCCGAACGCAAAACCAGCTCAGATTGATGACCTGATCAAGCGGATCGCGTCTGGCGACGTGCCTGTGCCGGCAGCCTTGCATACGGTGAATTTCGCAGCCGGAAGCACCACTCAGGGCGCCTACACGAAAGAAGGCGGTGGCCAGATCTTCATCAGCCGCAAGCTCAAGGACCCGGATGAGATCAACAAGGTTCTGATGGAGGAACTCGGTCATCACTTCGACGCCTTGCTGGGCACTGACGACAGCCCGGGTGACGAAGGCGCCATCTTTGCGCGCGGCGTCGCCAATGGTGGACCGATCAGTCAGGGTCAGTTGAACCAGCTCAAAACGGAAAACGACCGGGGTACCTTGAACGCCTTCGGTCAGGAGCTTCCTGTTGAATTTGCAGGAGAAACAACGCTGCTGCTCGAAAGCATCGTGAATTCGGAACAGTTGTCACGGAGCGGCGCCGGGAAACTGGGTATTCGCGCTGCGCGTGGCTTGATGCGCGCGGGTAGCACCGTGAAAGACTTTTTCAGCAACCTCTTGAGCCGCGCCAGCTCGGCCAGCAACACCGCAAGTGCTGCTGAGGAAATCCCGTTGATCGAACAGGGCAGCAGCAGTGTTCTTGAAGGGTTTGAGGGAGCAGGTGCCGGACTGGAAGGTCTGGGAGCGGGTGCCGGTGGCGCTGGCGGGATCACCATCTTTGGCACGCAGGTACCAACTTGGGCGGCCGTCGGTGGAGGTGTCGTGGTCGTCGGTGGCGGTGGAACCGGACTGTTCTTCGGAATTCGCGAGGCTGTCAGAAAATCCTATGGCAATACACCGGCAGACTTCGGCAGCGCGCCATCCAGCGTCTCAATCAACCCCGCCGATATCGATGGCAGCACGGACATCGACGGCAGTTTCTCGGCGAGCAAACCATCCTACGCGAGCGGACCGGTCAGTTACCACTTGACCGGTCCGGATAAGGACAAGTTCACGTTCGAGGACGGCAAGCTGGTTTACATCGGCTCAAAAGACGATGTCGGCAAAACTCTGCATGTAACGATCGTTGCGGAGCATGATGGCTATGATGCGCCGCAAACAGCCTCTCACCCGGTAACCGTGAGCTTCTCCAACGCAGCTCCAGCCTTTTCCGGAAATCCGCCTTCATCCGTCGCCGTCTCGGTGGACGATATCAGGAAGGGCAACGTCAATATCGGCCAACCTTTCCAGGCAACCGATGCAGACGGAAACGTGGACGGCACAGTTACGTTCACGCTCAAGGGGCCAGATGCGAACAAGTTCAGCATCGTCAACGGGCAGTTGAAGTACATCGGCACGGAAGAACAGCTCAAGGATGGTCTTTCAGTTGCCGTGACCGCAAGCAGCGGCGAAGGCAGTAGGGCCACAAGCACTGACCATGTTGTGAAGGTTTCGCTGGGCAACACCGCACCGCAATTCGCCGACGACACGCCAACCGATGTTGGAATATCGGCACGTGACGTCCTGCGAGCGCCGGAAGGTGGCGTCAATGTCGGGGCACCGTTCCGCGCAAAGGACAAAGAAGCCGCAGAAGACAACCCCGTCACCTATTCGGTGAGCGGACCGGACAGCGACAAGTTCAAGATCGATCCTGCAACCGGGCAGTTGAAATACATCGGCACGCTAGAACAGCTTGAAGCTGGTCTAGCGGTCACCGTCACCGCCAGCAGCGGGGAAGGCGAACGAGCTGCCAGCACGGACTTTGTCGTAAATGTTTCCATTGCGAACACCGCCCCAAGGTTCGCAGAGGGCACACCGACACAAGTTGCGCTGACTGAGACCCAGTTTGCAGGTTCGCCTCCAGGCGGCGTTAACGTCGGCTCACCGTTCCAGGCAACGGATGACGAAAATGACGAAGTGACTTATTCGCTTACCGGCCGTGACCCCAATAAGTCCAAATCGGGGCTGACGG
>NZ_GL476315.1:0-133145 GCF_000148725.1 Roseibium sp. TrichSKD4
GTTGAAAGCGATCTGGAAGGTCGGGGACAGGATCGCGCCCGCAAGAGCAGCTTGCTCATTCGAGACGGAACCATTCTGGTCAAACATGGCGAACTGGTCAGAGTTGAAGGTGACCTGTGCCTGTGTGCCCGGGAAACGGTAGCAGAGGAAGTCCACGTTCGGCGTCTTGCCAGCGTTGAGGAATTCGCCCTTCGCCCAATCGCCCATCAGCTGGAAAGCGGCTTCGTCGTTGATCACCATGGCTGTTGCCAAATTCCAGTCACGGCCGGAGAAGTTGTCGTCCACAAAGCTGCGAAGTGTTGCCATGCGGTCAAAAGCTTCCTTCATGGTATCAGAGCCGAGGGCTTCTTCGTCCAGATCAACAAAAGCTTTTTGATAGAACTCAGGGCCACCGGTGGACATGGCAACAGCATCAAAGATGGTTGCGTCCTGCCAAGCCTGACCGCCATGTGCGAGCGCCACATAGCCAGCGTCTTTTACCTTTTGAAGCGCAGCAACAAACTCATCCCAGTTTTGAGGCTGAGCGATTCCGAGTTCGTCCATGATTTTTTTGTTCGCCCACACCCAGTTGGTGGAGTGAACGTTTACTGGTGCAGACACCCACTTGCCGTCGTTCTTGGCGAACTTCTGCAGAGCCGCTGGAACAACTTCGCCCCAGTTCTTGTCGGATGCGATGTCGTTGAGATTGGCGAGCGCGCCTTCCTTGGCCCAATCGGTGATGTCAAAGCCGAGCATCTGAACAGCGGTCGGGGCATTGCCTGAGGTCACGCGAGCACGCAGAACAGTCATGGCTTGTGTGCCGCCGCCACCTGCAACCGGCATGTCTTGCCAGCCGATGCCTTGGCCGGACAGGTCGTCCTTGAGAACGTTCAGGGCAGCTGCTTCGCCGCCGGATGTCCACCAGTGCAGAACTTCCACGTCACCTGCCTGTGCAAGGCCGGTGCTCAGAGCAAGGGCAGCGACGCCCAGCTTGAATGACTTCATCATAGTTCCATTCCTCCCAGAATGAGCTTGGTTCGATTTCCAAGTGTTCGACGCCTTAAGCTGTCGAAGGTCATGAAGCGTAATAAACACGCTTATTGTAACGTTGCAAATATCCTCTTTGTCAATTCAAAAAACACTCAGATTTCATAATTTTTCGCTGCGTTTTCATCGATTTTGTGCGAAATAGCGGAAAAATAAGGTGTTTTGAATTTTTGTTGCAACGTTTTAAATTTCGCTGCTAGACTGCCTCCCGAGCAAGAGTGAGGGGCAAGGTGCATGACAGAGAGCAGACCGCCGGATGGCATGCCTGACAAACGTGCAACTTTGCGAACCGTGGCGGAGCGAGCCGGGTTCGCAATCACGACCGTGTCTCGTGCGCTTGCCAATGATCCTCGTATCGCGAAAACGACCAGAGAAAAGGTTGCTGCGGTTGCTGATGAACTGGGGTATGTGCCCAACCGGGCCGCGCAGCGGCTGAGAACAGGGCGCACCAAGGTGATCAGCCTGATCCTGAACACCAATCACGAGTTCGTCAGCTTTTCCTCTGAACTTTTGCGCGGCATGACGGAAGGATTGTATGGCACCGGTTATGCCATGAACATCACGCCTAGCGGCATGGGCGAAGACCCTTTGGATGTGATCCGAAACATTCGGCGGAACGGGTTGGCCGATGCGGTCGTTTTTACCCGTACCGAGTGTTTTGATGACCGGGTGCGCTATCTTCTGGAGCACAACTTTCCTTTTGCCACGCATGGGCGCACAGACTTCACCACGCCGCACCCCTTTGTAGATTTCGATAACGAGGCCTTTGCGCGGATGGCTGTTGATCGCTTGGTTGCAAGAGGGCGCAAGCATATCTGCATGGTCATGCCGCGGGAAAAATACACGTTTGGCCAACATCTTAGAGTTGGGGCGCGGCGTGCGATTGCAGAGCATGGTGTTGAGTTCACCGTGCCGGACGGCGTGAACTTTGATTCCCCACCCGATGCGATTTCCGGCGCGCTGCGGGAGTTGCACGCCTCCAGCAATCCGCCCGACGGGTATGTCTGCGTTGGGGAAATCATGGCTCTGATTACGCTGGCCGCCCTTCAGGACATGGGGCTGACGCCGGGCGTTGAGGCGGACATTGTGGCGAAGCATGCTTCGCCGATTTCCAATCACTTCCGGCCTCGAATTGAAACAATTCGAGAAGACATCTACGCAACCGGGCTCCAAATGGCGCGAGTGCTGTTGCAGCGGATGCAGGGCGGCACAATGGACGACATGCAGGTGCTGCTCGCACCTGAAAGAGAGTTCGCCCTGTCCGTTCCCGCTCAACATTAGCCGACCCAAGCTCCTCGCGTTGCGCCAATGCGCATGGTGACAGTCTTGGTTTCCAGAAACTCTTCCAGGCCATAGCGACCGAGTTCTCGGCCCTGTCCGCTTTCTTTCATGCCGCCAAACGGCATTTCGGGAAAACCATCCATCCAGGTATTGGTCCAGACAGTTCCGGCGCGGGCGCGGCGGGCAAACTCCAGACAGGTGTGAACGTTTTCGCTCCATATGCCGGCGGACAGTCCGTAGTCGGCGTCATTGACGATGGATATCGCTTCCTCAAGTGTCTTGAAGGTGAGAACGGAGAGAACCGGTCCAAAAACTTCTTCACGAGCGATTGGCATGTTCGGAGCGACATCGGCGACAATCGTTGGACTGTAAAACTGGCCGTTTAGCCCATCTATTTCCAGCGCCTGGCCACCCAGACGGATCGAGGCTCCCGACTGTGCAGCATCTTGTACATAGGCATGGATCTTGTCTTGGTGTTCTGCCGAGATGATCGCACCTACTTTTGTGTCGAGATCCATTGGGTCGCCAAAGGGAACCCTTCTGGACAGTTCTGTTGTTCGGGCGATGAAGTCTTCAGCAACCTCTTCATGTACCAGTATGCGGGAGCTGGAATTGCAGCATTCGCCAGCGTTGAAATAGACTCCTAAGGCAACCGCATCGGCTGCACTGTCGAGATCGGCATCCGGCATGATGACCTGAGGGTTCTTCCCGCCCAATTCCAGAGACACCTTTTTCAATGTGCCTGACGTGGCTGCCACGATGGACTTGCCGACACGGGTCGAGCCGGTAAATGTGACCATGTCCACCCGAGGGTCTGTCGACATGGCTGTGCCGACTGGATCCCCAAACCCGAGGACAATGTTCACAACACCTGCCGGACATCCCGCTTCCATCAGCAACTCGCCGAGAATGACTGTGGTGGATGGTGTCATTTCCGAAGGTTTGATGACGCAGGTGCAGCCGGTGGCCAGTGCAAAGGGCAGCTTTTGCGACACAATCAGAAACGGGAAGTTCCATGGTGTGATGATGGAGACAACGCCAATCGGTTCTTTCAGAACGACGCCAAGCATGTCCTTCCCGAGCGTGTTGTGACTTTCGCCATACATGGTGCGGGCAAGCGAAGCGGCATAGCGCCAGAGGTCTGAAGCCCCTTCAATCTCAGCTCTTGCCTGACTGATCGGCTTGCCAGATTCCAGCACTTCCAAAAGGGCAATCCGTTCGCGTTCTCGATCTATCAGATCTGCAACCTTCAGCAACAAGGTCGCGCGGTCCTTGCCCGATGACATGGACCAGTTCCCGTCATCAAACGCCGCCCGCGCTGAAGCGACCGCCGCATCAACATCTTCTGCCGTGCCGCGGCAGGCTTTTGATACGATTATGCCGTGAGAGGGGGACCGCCTTTCAAAAACGGCACCATCGGAGCTGTTGGCCCAGTTGCCGTTTATGAGGTGCCGCGCCTTGAACGGAACGTCTGGCAGGGATGCGTTGCTGTTTTGAACAACAGTTATGTTTGTCATGTCATTTCCCGGGAAAGGTCGGTGTGCGCTTGTCGCGAAACGCGGTTACGCCTTCGCTTCGATCAGCTGACTGTGAAATCATGCCGGAGCCGAGCGTTTCGATCATGGCGTTGCGGTCTTCGGCGACAGCGGCGTGGATCATATATTTGGCCACTTCGATGGCCCGTGGTGATTTTGCAGACAGGCTGTCTGCGATCTGAAGAGCTGTGTCGCGTGGTGTTTCAGAGATCTCGCATGCAAAGCCGCACGCGAGTGCCCTGTCTGCCGAAATCCGGCGGCCAAACAGCGCCATTTCCTTCACCATTGGCTCCCCGAGCAGGCGAATAAGGCGCTGGGTGCCAGACCAGCCGGGAACAATGCCGACCGAAGCCTCTGGCAATGCAAGTGTTGCCCGAGGTGTCATAACGCGCAGGTCTGCGGCTGCAGCAAATTCCAGCCCGCCGCCAAAGGTATGGGCATGAAGGGCGCAGATCGTCGGTTTGGAAAGACGTGCCAAACGATCGAAAATGCGGTGGCCGGTTCGAACCCACTGGCGTGCGAATTGCCACGGGTCTAGATCACCCCATTCCAAAATGTCCGCGCCAGTACAAAACGCCTTTGCTTTTGCTGCTGAAATGACGACCGCCTGGATAACGTTATCGCGATCCAGCTCATCGCAATGGGCGTCCAGCTGCTGTAGCATCTCAACAGTGAAGGCATTCAGCTTTGCCGGGTTGTCCAACTTAAGCTCGGCAATTGCTCCATGGCGGATGAGGTGAACAGCGCTCATAGGATTAGCTCCATTGGGCCTTCTCGAAGCAGGGCCTTTGGCATCTGCACTAGATTATCTGCCAGATTCACCCGGCCCTGTGAGGCGTCTACAATGTCTTTTTGCGGGTCGATGCCCGGCATGACTTCCGTTGCAACAATGCCCCTGTCGGTCAATCTGATCACGCAGCGCTCAGTGATATAAAGCACGTCTTGTCCGGTTTCCCGAGCGCGCTTGCCGGAGAAAGTGACGTGCTCTACCTCATCCACCATTTTTGTGAACTTGCCGGGTTTTTTGACCGTCAATCCGTCATCTGAAATCTCAAGCTCGGCCCCTGCTTCAAAAAGTCCGGAGAAGACGATTTTCCTTGCATGGGCGGTGATGTCGACGAAGCCGCCGCAGCCAGCTGTCAGATAAGGTTTTTTGCCAAGTTTTGAGACGTTGACGTTGCCCTCAAGGTCGATCTCCAGGAAGGAGAGGAACGACATGTCGAAGCCGCCGCCCTGGAAATACGTGAACTGTTGAGGTGAGGGCATAAAGGCGTCTGCGTTCGAGGCACAGCCAAAGGCAAAGCCCATCAGGGGCATGCCGCCGGTTGCGCCCTGTTCAATGGCCCAAGTAACGGATTTTTCTTCTCCAGCCTCCAGCAAAATACGCGGTACGATCGCGGAAATGCCAAAGCCGAGATTGGCCGTTTGCCCTTTTTTCAGCTCCATCGCAGCCCGTCCGGCTACGATTTTTTCAATGCCTTGTTCGGCCAGACTAAAGCTGTCCCATGGCCGCATGATTTCGCCGGAAATTGCGGGGTCGTAATCTGTTTCTGTTGTTTGTCGCTGATCGGGGTCAACGACAATCAGGTCAACCAGATGGCCGGGAACTCGAACGTCATGCGGTCGCAGTGAGCCATTGGCCGTCACACGCTTCACTTGAGCGATGACCAGCCCGCCGTGGTTGCGTACTGCAATGGCTTGCTCCAGACCACCCAGATAGGCACCTTCGTGCTCATATGTCAGATTGCCGGATTCATCTGCCGTTGTTGCCCGCAAAATCGCAACATTGGGGACGATGTTGGGAAAGTGGAGCCAGCTTTCCCCGGCCAAATCAATACGAGAAACAAGTGGCTCCCGCTCGGCTGCCTCGTTCATGGCGCAGCCTTCACGGATAGGATCGACGAAGGTGCCGAGACCAACCTTGGTCAGGACGCCGGGACGACGGGCGGCAACATCGCGGTGCATGTCAAACAAAATGCCCGATGGCACATTGTAGGCCGCAACGCGGTTCTCAACCAGCATCTTCCAGATATCTGGCATCGGCAGCGAAGAGGGGCCGGAGGGGTAGGAACCAGCGATGATTTTGGACAACAACCCATCTTTGGCAATGTGGTCGATGCCTTTGATGCCATACATGTCCCCAGCGGCAATCGGGTGCAGCGTTGTCAGGTTTCTCGGATGACCTTCTGCCTCAAAGCGGGTGCCAATGGCAGCCAGCATTTTATCCGGGCAGCCGAGACCTGAAGACGAGGAAACCGTAACGATGTCACCGTCGGAGATGCGCTTTGCTGCTTCGTCAAAGGAGACACGTTTCGACGCCATATTCTCAGTAACCTTCGTAATTGACCTGAACTTCTCGGCCGGAATGGGCAGCGTCACGCACAGCCAATGCGACGGCGAGCGACTTGATACCGTCAATCCCGTCCGCAGAGGGGCGTCCAGCGCCTTGAACTGCCTTGTTGAACAAGCCGAGCGAGCGTTCGTACAAATTGTGGGTGCTGTAGGAGAGTTCTTCAGAACCGCGGGCTGTTTCCAGTCGAATGCTGCCGACAGGCTCTTGCGTCATCACGTTCCGTGCGAAGATGGAGCCTTTCGCGCCGTGGAATTCAATGCCGGTGCCCGCGAACCCATGGGTGAAGCTTTCATGGCTTTGAACCATGGCGCCAGAGGGCATTGACCAGACGGACATGACACTGTCTTCCACGCCTTCACCCAAGCCCGAAACGCCCGCCTTAGCGACAACAGAGACCGGGTCTTCGTCCAGATGGAAGCGGATGGTGTCGGCATCATGTACGGTAATGTCCGGGATCACGCCGCCGCCGGCTGATGCGTCATTGATCCGCCAACCTTGAAGGTGTTCCGGCAAGTGCACGGCATGGAAAACGCGGGCGCTCAGCACATCTCCGATGCGGCCTGTGGCAATCAGTTCTCGGATGGCAAGGTGTGACCCTGCGTTGCGCAGGTGATGGTTTGTTGCAAAGGTTACCCCTTTGGCCTTGGCTGCTTCGACCATATCAGCGGCATCTGACAGGGACATAGCCAAGGGCTTTTCGCATAGCACATGTTTCCCAGCCGCAATTGATGCCAAGGCCTGATCGCGATGCTTTTCATTTGTGGTGGAAATGTAAACAGTGTCGATCTCTGCTTCACTCAGCATCGTGGAGAGGTCGGTATAGCTATTCGGGATTGCGTGGGTGCGAGCGTAGTCAGCACCTCGCTCGGCATCAGAACTCAGAACGCTTGTTATTGATGCGGCAGGATCTGCTCGAATTGCGTTGATCATGTAACTTGCCGCAATTCTGCTTGCGCCGATCAATCCCCACTGCATCGAGGTCTCCCTAAGAATTTTTTGGATCGTTCCAATTTTTGTTGTTGGGACAATACTGGAACGTTCCATACATTTCAAGCCTCGCGTTAGGGCATTGCGTCCTGGAGAATGATCGTCAATAACCTTAGGTAAGAATTTCGGTGCTGATCCTGACAGTTATCGGTCGAAAGTCGGTTCGTTTTAAAACTTCAACCCTTGGGAGATTTTATATTGAAAACCATCAAGGGACCTGCCTTGTTTCTGGCCCAGTTTGCTGGTGATGAGGCGCCTTTCAACTCATGGCATGACATTACCAAGTGGGCGTCTGATTGTGGCTATGTTGGCGTTCAGGTGCCGAGTTGGGATGGCCGTTTGTTTGATCTTGAAAAAGCAGCAACGTCTCAAGGGTATTGTGACGAGTTCATCGGTATCGCAACTGCCAACGGTATTCAGGTGACCGAGCTCTCTACCCATCTTCAAGGTCAACTGGTTGCGGTTCATCCTGCCTATGATGAGGCATTTGATGCTTTCGCGGCCGCAGAAGTGCGGGGCAACCCAAAAGCCCGGCAGGAATGGGCCGTTCAGCAAGTGAAGCTGGCGCTGACCGCAAGTCGAAATCTTGGATTGACCGCGCAGGCTGCCTTTTCCGGCGCTTTGGCCTGGCCGTTTCTGTATCCTTGGCCGCAACGGCCTGCCGGATTGGTGGAGACAGCTTTCGATGAGTTGGCGACGCGTTGGCGTCCGATCCTAGATCATGCGGATGATATGGGCGTTGATATTTGCTTTTAGATCCATCCCGGCGAAGATTTGCATGACGGGGTGACCTTCGAGATGTTCCTTGAGCGTGTTGATAATCATGCACGGTGCAAGATGCTTTACGATCCATCTCACTACGTCCTTCAGTGTCTCGATTATCTCGATAATATCGACATCTATAAGGACCGGATCGGAATGTTTCACGTCAAGGATGCGGAGTTCAATCCGACCGGGCGGCAGGGTGTTTATGGTGGTTTTCAGTCCTGGACTGACAGGGCAGGGCGGTTTCGCTCGCTCGGCGACGGTCAGGTGGATTTCAGAGCGGTTTTTTCAAAGCTCACAGCCAACGACTTTGATGGTTGGGCGGTCGTTGAATGGGAGTGCTGCCTCAAACACGCGGAAGATGGTGCACGTGAAGGATCGGCCTTTGTGCGCGAGCACATAATCCGGGTAACGGACAAGGCATTTGATGATTTTGCAGGCGGTGAAAGCGACCTTGAAGCGAACCGCAGAATGCTTGGAATTTCGGAGACGGAAGTATGAGTGATGAGAGCAACATGAACCGGACTATTCGACTGGGAATGGTGGGCGGCGGCAAGGATGCCTTTATCGGAGCTGTTCACCGGTTTGCGTCCCGCTTGGACGGTCGGTATCAACTTGTCGCTGGAGCGTTGTCGTCAACGCCAGAAAAAGCGCAAGAGTCGGGCCATACACTCGGGCTGGAGGAAGATCGCATTTATTGTTCCTTTGCAGATATGGCAAAACGTGAAGCGCGGCTCAAAAACGGCATTGAAGCAGTTGCAATCGTGACGCCAAACCACGTGCATTATGCGGCGACAAAAGAATTTTTGAGCCGAGGTATTCACGTCATCTGTGATAAGCCTTTGACTTCAACCATGGCGGATGCGCGCAAGCTGGAAAAGCTGGTTGAAAAATCCGATGCACTCTTTTTCCTGACCCATAACTACACCGGCTACCCGATGGTGCGGCAGGCGCGGGAAATGGTAAGGGCTCGCGAACTTGGCGCCATCCGGGTTGTGCAGGTGGAGTATCCGCAGGATTGGTTGACCGTCGAACAAGACAATAAACAGGCGGCGTGGCGAACTGATCCGACCCGCTCTGGCATTGGTGGCTCAACAGGCGACATCGGTACCCATGCCCATAATCTGGCGTGTTTTATCTCCGGCCTGAAGGTGGAGAGCCTCGCAGCTGATCTGCAGTCTTTCGTGTCTGGCCGAGCGCTTGATGACAATGGCCATGTCCTTTTGCGTTTTGAGGGTGGTGCGCGCGGAATGCTTTGGTGTTCCCAGGTTGCGCCGGGCAATGAAAACAATCTGAAAATCCGCATCTACGGCGAAAAAGGTGGTCTGGAGTGGCATCAGGAACATCCGAACCAGCTGCACCATACGACTTACGGGGAGCCGAAACGGATCTTGAGCCGCGGCGGCGCGGGGCAGCATGACAGCGTTGCCAGCGCCACGCGTACCCCTCCGGGGCATCCGGAAGGGTATCTGGAAGGCTTCGGAAACCTCTATTCTGATGCGGCTGACGCCATTCGCTTGTATCAGGCAGGTAAGACGCCCGACACGCTTGTCCCCGGAATTGCGGCGGGCATGGACGGCATGAAATTCGTTGATGCCTGTGTTCGCTCATCAGCCAAAAATGCTGGTTGGGTCAAGCTTACCTCATAACGACGGGCTATCTTGTGTCTAGCCGCCTTGTCCATGGCCGGAGCCGCGTTATGTCTCTGGCCATGGAAAAGTTTGCATTTTTGAAAGACGGCCTTGCCGTTGTTATCGGATCAACAGGCGGTATCGGTGCGGCTGTTAAATCACTCTTGCATGAAGTTGTGGGTGAGGAAAGTGTGATCGGCCTTGGCCGCAGTACCTCTCCCTTTCTCGATCTTTTGGATGAAAACAGTATTGCCGATGATGCCCGCATGTTGAGTGCGCAGCACCGTGATATTCGTCTGATTTTTGATGCTACAGGCGCTTTGACGTTTGATGACCATCGGCCTGAGAAGACTTGGAAAACCTTGACCCCAGACGACATGGTGAAGGCCTTTCAGATCAATGCGATTGGTCCCGCGCTTTTGATGAAACACTTCCTGCCTTTGTTGCCGCGAGAGGGAAAATCCGTTTTTGCAACCCTGTCGGCTCGGGTTGGGTCCATCTCCGACAATCAGCTTGGCGGTTGGTATTCATATCGCGCCTCCAAAGCTGCGCTCAATCAAATGGTGCGCTGTTCTTCGATTGAGTTGAAACGCTCCCGAAAGGAGGCCGTTTGCGTGGCCTTACATCCGGGGACCGTGGATACGGGTTTATCAGGTGGCTTTGCCAAATCCGGATTAGAGGTTCAAACGCCGGGTCAGTCCGCTCAAAGACTGCTTGGTGTGATCTCAAGTCTTGGAAGTGAGGACACTGGAAGCTTCTTTGATCATCTGGGCAAACCCATCCCGTGGTAGGGTGGTGAAAAAGGCAGGCTACTTGATTTGATCCAGTCGGCCCATATCAAAAGCATGAACATCCTCTAGAAGCTCGATGAACCCCTTGGCTGCGTGTTCCAGTGATTGCCGCCCCTTATCTGCAGAGGCGTTGGCAGCATTGCCCAATGCCCCTTCCGGGTTGAGGTCTTTTGCCATCCAGCCGAATTGTGCTTTCCCGTGACCTCTCAGATGTTTGAAATCGCGAAGGAAGTCCTGTTGCGCTGACGGAAAGTCCCTGAGCTGGTCAGTGCGCACCAAATCTGGGTGTAAGTGCATCATGATGGATGTCTCTATGTCACCGCCATGAATTCCATAGGAGAATTCTTCCTCTGGATAGAGACCGTCTGGTTGCCCGAAGCGAAGCCAATTGGTGGCAGTCACCAGCATCCCGCAGTTGATCCGTAGTTCCAGTGCCACCGTGTCCATGACCGGCACGTTCCCGCCATGTGCATTGATAATGACAAGCTTTCTAAGGCCTGCGCGTGCGACGCATTCACCGATTTCAATCCAGTTGCGGGTGAGCGTCTCCCATGACAGCGTTAAGGTGCCGGGAGACGTGATGTGCTCGTTGGACTTGCCGATGGCTTGCAGCGGTAGAAACGTGACGGGCAGGTGGTCCGGGAGAATCTCCAACACCTTTTTTATCTGACCTTCGGCAATAGCTGTGTCAGTGGAGACCGGTAGATGCGGTCCATGTTGCTCGATAGCGGCAACCGGCAAAACGGCGATCCACTCGCTGACAGTGTCTGCTTCAAAGTCACAGGTGGTCATTTCGTGCCAATGGCGCTTGGGCAACATACGGTGTGTCCTGATCATTAATGCCTTGCAGAAAAGCCTATCCTTTCAGGGCTTTCTCGTCAGCATTTTTTCCGGGCCTTGCCGTCTAACGTGTTGAAATTCCTGATCACGCGTTTCTGATTAAGCGAGTGGCTGCCGTTAACGACTTCGCTGATGATTGAAGGTAAAATGTAACCATGATCAGTGCGTTGCTGTCCAATACGCCGGTCAGCACCTTTAGAGGAAGCACAAACGCTGGCGACCGGCGCTTTGACCCCGATGAACAACAGCTTCAACGGGGACAGGAAAACGCTCGCCAATCCGAGGCTAATCCCCGTAGCCAAACGGGCCAGCGTGGCAATGTTGCTCCACTTAGCGCAGAAGCTGTTGTTGCACTTCAATCGGCGGAAAAGACCAATTCTCTCTCCTCCGGTCAATCAGCTGGCAAAGCCCAATCTGGCGGGTCGGAAGGCGATGATGACGGAGACGGCCTGTCAGAAGCGGAAGAAAAGCAGGTCGACAAGCTAAGAGCGCGAGACCGTGAAGTTCGGGCCCATGAGCAGGCCCACGCCCGGGTTGGTGGGGCCTACGCAAGTGCTCCTTCTTATACCTTCCAACAGGGGCCGGACGGCAAACGTTACGCTGTTGGCGGTGAGGTCCAGATTGATACCGCCAAAGAGCGGACACCCGGAAGAACCATTCGAAAGATGCAGGTGGTCATTCGGGCTGCATTGGCACCAGCAGAACCCTCGTCGCAGGATTTGAAAGTCGCCCAACAAGCGCGAGCATCTCTTTCGGAGGCGCAGACACAATTGCGGCAGCAAAAGGCGGAAGAATTACGCGGCGGTGATGAAGCGGAGGCCGGGGAGGTTACATCAGCTGCACCGGATCAGGCTGTGCAATCATCTGATCCGTATGCGGAAGTTGGCGGAGCGGAAAAGTCAGATGAGCAGAATAGTGGCAATGTCGCCCGACCGGATTTTGTGGCTGCCTATAATCGTGTGAACGAACAACAGAACCGCTCTGGTCCTGGCTCTCTGACCGATGTCCGGGTCGCTTGATCGTCTGAGTACAGCATCCGCAGTGAAAACGCATCTCATATTAGATTGGCATCTTGCACGTGCGAGTTAAAGCCGATTAGTGTCAGCGCATAATCCTTCTGCTTCGGGTCAAAAACCCGATTTATTGAGTTCCGACATGAATGTGAAAAATGCCCGCCGTGCTGTCGCGGCGATTTTCTTTTTGCTGGGCACCTTTATGGGAACCTGGGCAACGCGAATTCCTGACTTCAAAGCAATGCTGGGTTTGAACGATGCGGAGTTTGGGCTGGTTCTGTTGGTGTTGGCCAGCGGGGCGTTCGTGTCGTTTCCCTTTGCAGGGCGTTGGGTGGACCAACATGGAACAGCGCCAACGACCAAGGTGCTGACCATTGCAACTGTTTGTGCGTTTATTGCGCTGCATTTTGGAACTGATGTGTGGATCATCAGCCCAATAGCCTTTGCGCTTGGATTTAGTTTTGGTGCGCTGGATGTTGCCATGAATGGCTGGGGGGCGGATGTGGAAAAGGCGCTGGGCCGCCCGGTCATGTCGTCTTATCACGCCGTATTCAGCTTGGGCGCTGCAGTTGGAGCGGGTGTCGGTGCTCTGGCTTTGAAATTCGAGCTGTCCATCGCAGCCCATATTTGGCTCTGGACGGGCGTTATGTCTGTGCCGACGGCCTTGGCCTTGATGGTGGGGTGGACGGAAACTGATCGTGTGAAGCCGGAAAAGCCAGCGCCTTTCCTGGCGGTTCCGCGCGGAGCGCTTCTTCTGGTTGGCGTTATGGCGCTGATTGCAGCTCTGGGAGAAGGAGCGGTGACTGATTGGGCAGCGCTCTATCAGATTCAGGAGCTTGGGTTTACCAGCTCGCGCGCTGCGATTGCGTTCGCCGTCTTTTCTGTTGCCATGGTGTCCATGCGGTTTTTGGCTGATGGACTGGTGGCGCGGTTTGGCCCGGTCAGAATTGCACGCCTCAGTGGTTTGGCCGCCTTTGTCGGAACCCTTTTGTTTGTCTGGGGTGGAAACCCTTGGATATTATGGGTCGGCGCAGCGATCATGGGATTTGGCAATGCTGCTATTTTTCCGCTGGCGATGTCCCGGGCTGCGGCTGACAAGGAAATGTCGCAGGGCACAGCTTTGGCAGCTGTTGCCACACTTGGGTATGGGGCGTTCCTGATGGGGCCGCCCGTGATCGGCTTTATCGGAGAGGCGTTCTCGTTGAGATTTGCCTTTGCCGGAATTGCGGTACTTGCCCTTTCCATCACATTGCTCGCGGGCGCTCTGAGGGTGGAACCGAGTTCCAAGCCCAAAGGCGAGATGGACCTCGCCTGATCGCTTTGCATCAGAAACTTTCGAGAAATTGTCGTGCAGCTGCATCATGTTCGGCCCGCAGCTGCGCCACATCGATGGTGGTTGGGCGGCCATCTTCGACCGTCCATTTGCCGCCAATCATGACGCGGTCCGCGGAATGTGCGCCGCATAAGACAAGGGCAGCCAATGGGTCGCCAGTGCCTGAAAAACGAAGTTCGTCGAGTGTATAGAACGCAAGGTCTGCCATTTTGCCGATTTGAATTGCACCAATATCATCCCGGCCAAGACATTTGGCAGACCCTTCGGTTGCCCATCTGAACGCGTCAAAATGGGTGATGCTTTCTGCATCATAGGTCAAACGATTGATCATCAAGGCATGGCGGACACCCTCCATCAGGTTGGAGTTGTCGTTTGACGCAGATCCATCGACGCCAAGACCGACCGGCGACCCTGCAGCCTCAAGCTCCTTGGTCCGGCATTGGCCCGAAGCCAGAACCATGTTGGAAGTGGGGCAGTGGCAAACGCCGACACAGGCGTGTCCGAGACGTTTAACCTCGTCATCATTGAAATGAATGCCGTGAGCAAGCCAAGTGCGCTCGTTTAGCCAGCCGCATTCTTCCAGATAATCGACTGGGCGACAGCCGAAAGTTTCAATGCAAAAGGCATCTTCATCGAAGGTTTCACCCAAATGAGTATGCAGGCGACAATCGTGCTTCTTGGCGAGGGCCGCTGTTTCCTTCATGAGATTTTGTGTCACTGAAAAAGGTGAACAGGGTGCAAGGGCCACCTGCAAATTCGATCCTCTTGACTTGTCATGATAGCGCGAAATCACCCGCTCGCAGTCAGAGAGGATCGTATCCTCATCCTGCACGACACTGTCGGGCGGCAGGCCACCGTCTTTCTGGGAGAGGTTCATGGACCCACGCGTGATGGTCATCCTGAGACCGACCCTTTCGGCTTCTTCGGCCTGAATGTCCATCGCATCTTCGAGCCCGCCTGGATAAAGATAGTGGTGGTCTGAGGCGGTGGTGCAGCCGGACATCATCAGTTCGGTAAGCGCCAAACGCGTCGCCAGTCGGAACGTGTCAGGCGTCACGGCTTTGGCCCACACCGGGTAGAGCGCTTTCAGCCAAGGGAAGAGCTCCTTGTTGATGGCGTCAGGGTGAGCGCGGGTCAGGGTCTGATAGAAGTGGTGATGCGTGTTGACGAGGCCGGGAATGATGACGTGCCTTGACGCATCAAACGTTTGGTCAACAGGTAACATCGGTTCACGCCCGGAAGGCATCAGTTCCGTGATAATGCCGTCTTCAACCACAATCCCGGCACCGGCATTATCCGCCAAAACGGCAATCGGGGTCTTGATCCAAAGGCGCATTTTATAAACATCCCTGCTGGGTGAATTGGCGAAAATTAGGCCACTTGCCGAATTTGCTTTGAGCGCGGTGCGGCAAACAGGTGCCTTACCACCAAGCTCATGGTAGACCGGCGTTGTACAGCCCGCTACTTCGGTTTTTAAAGAAGCTGTGCCATGGAAAATTTGGAGCGTTTCATGTCGGCATCTACCTCATCGGCCAAGATCCAAGACCCAAACGAGGTTCCGGTAATTATCTCGCTGGATGGTGTGTCGATGCGGTTCGACAACGGAACAACTGCTCTGGATCATGTTCATCTGGAATTGCGAGAAGGAGAGTTCGTTTCTCTGCTCGGTGCATCTGGTTGCGGTAAATCAACGGCTCTTCGACTGATTGCGGGGCTTGAAGAGCCAACAGCTGGTACTGTCAAATGGCAAGTGCCTGAGCCGAGAGAGAAAGGCCATCTCCTTGGCTACGTGTTTCAGGAGCCGACATTGATGCCCTGGGCCAGTGTCTTTTCCAATGTCTGGTTGCCCTTACGCTTGAAGGGCGTTTCCAAAGTGGATGCTGAGGATGACGTTCGCGAGGCGTTGGAACTGGTTGGCCTGAAGGATCATGCGGATAGTAAGCCGAATGAACTGTCTGGCGGCATGAAAATGCGTGTCTCTATTGCGCGCGCGCTTGTGACACGTCCTCATGTCTTGTTGCTGGATGAACCCTTTGCTGCGCTCGACGAGATTACACGGGCCAAGTTGAATGATGATCTGTTGGGTTTGTGGGAACGTTTTGGCTGGACAATTGTGTTTGTGACGCACTCTGTATTCGAGGCAGTTTACCTTTCAAGCCGGGTGGTTGTCATGGCTGCTTCACCCGGGCGCGTTGCAACTGACCTGCCGGTTGAATTGCCCTATCCGAGAAGTGAAAAGCTCAGGTTGTCTCCGGATTATACCCACCGTTGTGGTTTGATTTCCGACGCACTTCGCACCGCCATGAGTGGCAACCAACCATAATTTGGAACAGTCTCGCCAATTGGCTGAGCTCTCCGTGATTTGCACCGTTGTTTTGCCAATGGAAAATGAAACGGGCAGTGTCATTCGACGGTTAAATAGAACAGCTACTCTCTGCCACGAGTTCAGGTTGGGTCGTTCTTGAGTCGAACTTGCCCACATTCGCTAAGGGTGCGTCGATGGCATTTAATCATAACAAGGCAGTTACTTTTCGCCTTGCACAAGCGGCAAAAGCGCTGCGAGCACGGTCGGGTAGTCACTTGATGCTCGTAGGGCTCCATCCGGGGCAGGAGCTGGTTCTGAAAGTGTTGGACGACAATGACGGCCAAACGATGAGCCAGCTGGCCGTGACGCTTGGCGTGCAGCCGCCAACAGTTACGAAAATGGTGACGCGCCTCTCTGTGCACGGGTATGTCCGTCGCCAGATTTCAGAGGATGACGGTCGTTTGGCCCGTGTGTTCCTGACCGATGAAGGTCGTGGGCTGATTGCGCTCGTGGACAAGGCGTGGAAGCGTCTTGAGCGGGAAGCCATGGCTGGTCTTGAAGACAAGGAACGCAAAAAACTGCGAAAATTGCTTCGGCAAGTCGAAAAGAACCTGTCTCTGTCATCTGCAGCTCAATTAGATGCTGATAGCGACGTTGACATTGAAGACGACGACAAAACCAGCGAGACGGCGGACAGGGAGATGGAAACCGCTTGAGATCCTCGTTCGGAAACGGGACGCGAAGTCCTGTATTGATCGAATGAATTGGTTAAAGCAAAAAGGGATATCCCCCTTCAAGTTTCAGAAGGGCGATTTTTGTCTCCGTTCCTCCGTGCCCGGAATAACCGCCAAGTCCGGTTGAGGAGAGGACACGGTGGCAAGGAATAATGATTGGGATTGGATTTGAACCACAGGCCTGACCAACCGGCTGGCCATAAGTGTTCAACGCCCTCGCAATATCACCATAGGTGCGCGTTGCTCCGAAAGGAATGTCGCTCATTGCCTGGAACACAGATTGATGAAATGCGCTGCCTTTTGGGTTTAGCGGTAGATCGAACTCAGTTAGCTGACCAGCGAAATAGGCTTTGACCTGATCGCGGGCTTCCAGAAGAAGTGGCGTCTCGGTAGGTTGGGTGACCGGTTTCCAAGAGACGCCGGTAATGGCTCCTTCGACCTCTGTGAGCGAAACAATGCCGACGGGTGTATCTAGGCTCAAGGAAGCGGGCATTTGTAAACGGTCCTGATTGCTCTCTCTCTACGGCTTTGTGCAGACTGGAAAGTGGTAAAGTCAATTGCCTTGCTTCACACTCGTGGTGGCCGCGTTGACTAGGCCAAGAAGTTCACTGATAAGCTCTCAAGACATTGCAGGGATTCGGGGGCTTGGATGAAAACTGACACAATGCGGACCTTGGTGGTGACGATAGTCATGTGTGGTGTCCTTGCTGCGTGTTCCAGCGTTGGTGGCTTTGGACAAGCAGGTTCTTCAAAACCCTCCGCCGGTTCCATCGAGGCGTTTTCAGAAAACATCGGTCGGAGCATTCTGTTTCTGGAAGGTTCTGCAGCTCTTGATGAAAACTCGCAAGCCCTTCTGGTCAATCAGGCAACGTGGCTGAAAACCTATCCGAACTGGCTCGTCAAAATTCAGGGACATGCAGACGATCCCGGAACTGAAGCTGCGAACAAGACACTTTCGACACAAAGGGCAGAAGTTGTTCAGGCTGCTTTGATTGCGCAGGGTGTTGACGCAAAGCGCTTATGGGTTAAAGGCTATGGGATCGAAAGGCCAGTGACTGATTGTGATCCTGAAGCTTGCCAAAGGCTCAATCGCCGCGTTGTCTTGAATTTGAGAGAAACCTTTGATGATGCAGCGCCTCAATCGTCTGGCAAAAGGTAACAGAAATCAGCCGATCAGTGACAAAGATGACTGATTCTCCTCCATTGCGGATCGAACAATACGTATGAACGACGATCACGATACTGGTGCAAAGTCGATTGATGGTGCCGGAAAGCTGGACGGAAAGCCGGGTAAACGTCTGACTTTAAGTCACATTGCAGACCAACTTGGCATTTCGACGGCCACCGTGTCGCTGGCGTTACGGGATAGTCCCTTGGTGGCCGAGGAAACCCGGGCCAAGGTCAAACGTACAGCTGAAGAGATCGGTTACATCTACAATCGGTCGGCAGCTTCCTTGCGCACCGCCCGTTCCCAGATTGTTGGCGTTGCTGTTCACGATATACAAAATCCCTATTTTGCCGAAGTTTTCTCCGCGCTGGAAAGCGCATTGGAGGAACAGGGGCAGATGATCTTTATCTGCAATCACAAGGACGATGTGAAGCGGCAGCGCGCCTTTATCAGCACGCTTTTACAGCATCGGGCCGATGGCCTGATCCTGTGTCCTTCTGTTGGAACGTCGTCTGAGGAAATCAATCGTCTGGTGGATCAGGGGATACCAGTGACGCTCGTTGCCCGTGAGATAAGTGGTGTTTGGGCGCCGTGTGTTCACGGCGATGATTTTACCGGCACCTATCGCATGACACAGCATGTCATCTCTCAAGGCCACCGCTACATTGGCATGGTTGGTGGGCGACGGGAAAGCTCAACAGGCCGAGACCGTCATGCGGGCTGGAAACAAGCTCTGTTAGATGCGGGACTAAACCCCAAAGAGCAGTTGGACCTGCCTGAGCTTATGACTCAGGCTGATGGAAGGTCAGCGGTTCCTGAAATTCTGAACCACAAGGAGCGGCCGACGGCCATAGTTGGTTTCAATGATCTCGTAGCTCTTGGCATGATGACCACTTTGCGCAGGGTTGGGGTAGAGCCCGGCCCGGATATGGCGATCACCGGATATGACGATGTGGACGGGGCTGCCAGTCGTACGCCAGCATTGACCACGGTTTGCAACCATGCTGACAAGATCGGTCGTTTGGCGGCTTTGACTTTGTTGCGCCAAATTGCCGGGGACCGCGTCCCCCATAAGCCGATTTTGATTGAACCGGAGCTGCGGATCCGGGAAAGTGCTCCACCACCGGGTGAGCGGCTAGGGCCGCGCTTGGTGGATTGAAACGTGCCGATTACACGGTGATCGGTCTTTCAGATTCACCCGAGTGGATTGTCGATTTGTTTCGGCCTGTGTGCTTCGATTGATAAAGAGCAGCATCTGCGCGTTGCAAAATCGAGGTGAATTCGACATCTGTGGCTGAAATTTCTGAAATCCCAATGCTGCATGTTGGTGGTTTTTGCATCGGCGAAACCATGCAGTTTACTTCGATCTCTTCCCGAAGCCGTTCAGCCACCAGCAAGGCGTTCTCAACACCAGTGTTGTGCAGGATAACGCAGAATTCTTCGCCACCAATTCGGCCAAAGATATCAACGGCACGCAGGCTTGGTGCGATGATGTCTGCAAATTTTTTCAAGACGGCGTCGCCAACCGCGTGGCCGAAATTGTCATTGATCTTCTTGAAATGATCAACGTCGATCATCAGGACGGAGAAGGTTGTACCTGTCCTTCTGAAACGCGCGATGTCCCGGGCTGCCAGTTTGAAGAACGCGCGACGATTGAAAATCTTTGTTAGATCATCAGTGCTGGCAATTTGTTCCAAACGAACCTGAGCGGCAATCAAGGCGTCATGGTCTTGCTGGCGGGCAATCTCGTTGCCGATCCAATCAGCGATTTGCCGAATGATTTCGCGGTCGGTTTGAGAAAAGACGCGATCACGCCGTTCTGTTCCAAAGAAAGTAATATTACCGAAGTTTTTCCCATCAACGATAATCGGAGCCCCAACCACCGTTTCGATTGCTGGGACGCCCACCGCATGGGCAAACATTTCGTGATCAGAAGCACTATCGTCGATCGCAATACAGCTACCGGATTTTAGTATGTAACTGCTATAAATGTCCGTTAGTTCGCCGATATGGAGTTTTTCGGTTGTCGCCCCGTTCTCCACGACATGGCAAACGACACATTCACTGTTCTGAGCGTTCCAAATCGTACCAACCGGCAAGCTGAAATGAGAGCAGCCAAGCTCCACGATTTTCCGGACCTTTTCGGCGTGGCCTAGGTCTCGTGATGATGTAATCGAATACAGTTCGGCTAGGGTGCGTTCCTTGTTTTTCCGATCTGTTATATCGATGCCGAAAGTGATGACCCCGATGACGTCGCCGTTTTCATCGCGCTTGGGGATGTACTCCAGAAGAACGTCTCGGCGTACCCCGTCGGGAAAGAGGGTGCTAATTTCTTCCTTGGTACGTTCACCTTCGCGAGCTCTTTTGAACTGGGTGCTGGCAACAATTCGCTCCGGTTCTGGCAAGCGGTCCCGCATCCTGTGCCCGATCAGCTCTTCTCGTGTCGTTGCGATCCAGTTTGCGGCCACATCGTTCACAAAGCAGCAAATACCGTCGAGGTCGGCTTCCACTATTGAACTTGAGAGACTGTTCGCGAGAGTTTCCAGGCTTTCAATTGAACGCTTGTTGGCAGCTTGAGCGTTTTTCAGTTCTGTAATGTCGGTTCGAATGCCGGCGATACCGCCAGAACGGGTCCTTCGCTCTGCAATTTGAAGCCATCGGCCATCAGCCAGGTTTTGTTCAACGATGGACGCGTCGGCCAGCTGGTGTCTTTTGACCCGTTCGGCAAGCCAGTCATCATCTGTCTTACCTTCGGTGTTGTACTGGCCTTTATCGAGGCCAAAGCGAATGATGTCCTCGAAGCTGTTGCCCGGAATGATTGCTGGCGCAGAATGCGCGTAAATTTCTTTGTAGTTGTTATTGCAAACAACCAGCTTGTCGTCCTTATCGTAAAGGGCAAAGCCTTCGTTGATGGATTCAAGCGCATCTTCAAGTGTGTCTGCTGCGTGGCTGACAAGCGCCTCAAGCGCAGATTGTTCAGTTACATCTTTCAGAAACAGGAGATGACCAAGTGTTTCGTGATCCTCTCCAATCAATGGCGAGGACGTGACCTCGACCATTATCGCAGTTTCGTTTGATCGTCTTAAAACGTGTTGCGATGAGAGTTGTTTCTCAGTGTGAACACTTGAGAGGCTCTCCATAAGAGTGCTGGCTTGATCTGGATTTAGGAAAAGATCAGCCAATCGCTGCTGGGTTAAAACCTCACGCTTGATCTCGAAGAGTTCAGCCGCTGTTTTGTTAGCGAAAAGAATAGAGCCGTCCGTTGCCAGTGCAACCACCGCACCGGAAAAATCCTCAAACGAGGTCGCTACACATAAAGTCAAGCGATTATCAGCGGACATAAAATCCCATCCCCCACAGTAAATCCTGGCACCAAGCTGTGGTCCAGAATGCGGGTACAAGTCTCAAAACGGTTGCAGTTCTCTGTGTGACAAACTTACGTAGCAAAGGTTATTCAAGTGTGAATTTTGCCCTGCGTAATGCTGCTGATTTCACTTTTATGGATGCATTAAATTTTGTTCAATCTTGATGCGCTTGGCCACAGGTTCAAACTGCATCCGTTATGAAATACGGTAAATTTTAAGAGGTTTAGACCTTGGAAAAACCGTGGTCGTCGTTCATCTTTTCTTTCGCATAAATCGAACCAAAAATCTGGGAGGCTCCATGGCGCAGCCGCTAATTTTGTTGGCTAACACAGCCATGCCAATCGTGGAAAATGGACTGGCCCAACATTTCAAATTGCGCAAGGCTTATGAAACGCCTGAAATGGACACAAGTGCACTGGCAGCCGAAGTGCAAGGTGTTACTCTCTTCCAAGTGCCGATTGATGCGGCATTCCTTGACAAGTTTCCCAATTTGAAGATCGTGGCCAATTTTAGTGTTGGCTATGATTGTGTCGACACGGAAGCTTGTGCGGCACGCAACATCATGGTGACAAACACGCCTGATGTTTTGACCGAAGAAGTCGCAGACACTGCAATCGGATTGATGATCTCAGCTGTTCGCCAATTTGGAGGCGCGGAACGCTGGGTCCAGAGTGGTCAATGGGCGAGCAAGGGTCCTTACCCGCTGAGCCCGGGAACGCTGCGCGGTCGAACTCTTGGTGTCTATGGTCTGGGCAGCATCGGCAAAGCGATTGCAAAACGCGCTGAAGCCTTTGGAATGAGCATCTGCTATCACGGGCGATCCCGGCAAATGGGCGTGGATTATGCCTATTGCGAAACGCTGGTTGAGCTTGCCGAATGCTGCGACACTGTAATGGTGGCCACACCAGGGACGCCAGAAAATCAAAACGCCATTTCGGACGATGTTTTGAAGGCACTTGGTGCGAATGGTGTGCTCGTCAATATTGGGCGTGGGTCTGTCGTGGATGAGCCAGCCCTGATCAGGGCTCTTGATGGCGGGATAATTCTGGGCGCAGGCTTGGACGTGTTTGCAAATGAACCTCATGTCCCGCCCGCGCTTCTCAATTGCGGTAATGTTGTGGTGTTGCCGCACATTGGGTCTGCTTCCATCTACACACGTGATGCGATGGGGCAGCTGGTGGTCGACAACCTTGTAAGCTGGTTCGAGACGGGAAAAGCGGTGACCCCCGTTCCTGAAACCGCCCATTTGCAAGGGAAATAGTCGATTTAGGTCGAAGTTCCTTCCAGAAACTCTCGAATGCGGACGAGCGCTCTTTCTATGTTCTCTTGGGAGTTGGCGTAAGACAGGCGGATATATCCCTCACCAAGGGTTCCGAAATCGGGTCCGCCTATGACGGCAACTCCAGCCTTTTCAAGAAGTGCAGACGCGAGAGGTTTTGCCTTCCAACCGGTCGTCTTGATGTTCGGGAAGGCGTAGAAAGCACCAAGCGGTGTGCGACAGGTCATGTTTGGCAAGTAGTTCAGTCCGTCTACGACCAGTTTCCGGCGAGCGTCAAACTCGGTCACCATGTCGACAACAGGTTGCTGTGGTCCGGTCAAGGCAGCAAGGCCCGCAAACTGGGCTGGCGCGTTGACACAGGACCACGCGTTGACCGCCAGTTTCCTGGCCTTGTCGATCAACTGATCAGGCCATAGGGAATACCCCATGCGCCAGCCGGTCATGGCATAGGTTTTTGACCAGCCATCGAGAAGGATCAATCTCTCCCGGACCTCTTCAAAAGAGGCAAGGGAAACGTGTTCCGTGCCATCATAGGTCATCTGCGCGTAGATCTCATCGGACAGGATAGCCACGTTTGGGTGTGCTTCCAGACCCTTGACCAGTTTTTCAATCTCTGACCTTGGTGTGACACCACCAGTTGGATTGGCAGGTGAATTGAGGATCAACAGGCGGGTATTCTCGGTGATGAGGTTAAGCGTTTCCTCAGCGGAAAAGGCGAAGTCATTTTCTTCGCGAATGGGGACAGGGATCGGTTTTGCCCCTGTGAATTCGATCATGGAGCGGTAGATCGGAAAACCCGGATCAGGGTACAGGATCTCGGTGCCCGGTTCCCCAAACATCAAGATGGCCATGAACATCGTGACTTTTCCGCCAGGGACAATCAGAACATTGTCCGGTGAAGGGCTAAAGCCAACGCGTTTGGAAAGGTCTGCACACACAGCTTCGCGCAACGGCAAAATCCCGGTTGCTGGTGTGTATCCATGGTGCCCGTCTTTCAGCGCCTTGATCGCGGCTTCAACAATGTGTTCTGGGGTCTGGAAGTCTGGTTGGCCAATGCCCAGATTGATGATATCGCGGCCTTCGCTTGCCAGTTGGGTGGCGCGGGCCAAAACAGCAAAGGCGTTTTCTTCGCCAATGCGATCGAAACCGGAAATCGTTTTCAGCATCATCTTTCTCCCAAAGTCCGACAGGTAGAGCGTTAGCCCTCAGCTTCGGGAAAGAAAAGGTGTAATTCGGTCCAAGGTGTTCTGTTTGCCAGTATGTATTTGGTGAGAATGGGCCTTCACCTGAAACAGCAGGACGGCTTATAGTCCGCCAAACTGAATGGGTCGGCAAAGTCGGCCGCTGTGAAATGTTGAAGAAAGGTTCGCCATGACTGCGACCCAAAACGCCGAACGTGCTCAAATCCCTGTCACCGTTTTGACCGGATATCTTGGAGCAGGCAAAACCACCTTGTTGAACCGGATTCTCACCGAGAATCACGGCCAGAGATACGCCGTGATCGTCAATGAATTCGGTGAAGTCGGCATTGATAACGATTTGCTCGTCGAATCTGACGAAGAAATCTTTGAAATGAACAACGGGTGTATCTGTTGTACAGTTCGCGGTGATCTCATCCGTACAGTTCAGAACCTCATGAAACGCCGTGGCGCCTTTGATGCGATTGTTGTCGAGACAACCGGCGTAGCAGACCCTGCACCTGTGGCTCAGACCTTTTTCATGGATGACGATGTTCGCACAGCCTCCAAACTCGATGCTGTTGTTACCGTTGTTGATGCAAGACATGTGCTCCAACGTCTTGAGGATACAAGTGAAGCCGAAGACCAGATTGCGTTTGCGGATGTGATCCTCATTAATAAAACAGATCTCGTCTCCGCAGAAGAACTGGCAAATGTTGAGGCGCGAATTCGCAAGATCAATCCGTATGCGGTGCTTCACCGCAGTGAGCGCTGTGCCGTGGAACTTAAAGCCGTCTTAAATCGGGGAGCTTTCGATCTCGATCGAATTTTGTCGCTCGATCCTGACTTTTTGGGGCAAGACGATCATACGCATGAATGTGGTCCCGATTGCGACCATGACCACCATCACGATCATGGTCATCACCACCATCATGAAGAAGACCCTCATTCAGTCAAAAGTATCTCTTTGACGGCTGGTGATCTGAACCCGGACATGTTTTTCCCATGGATCAATCAGGTCACTCAGGTTCAGGGACCTAATATTCTTCGAATGAAAGGCATCATCGCGTTCAAGGATGATCCGCAGCGTTACGTCATTCAAGGTGTGCACATGATTGTGGAAGGAGATCACCAACGTGATTGGCAGGACGATGAGGACCGGACGAGCCGTTTGGTGTTCATCGGGCGTGACCTCAATTGGGATGTCTTGAAGCAAAGTTTTGCTGCGTGCGAAGCAAAGTAAGGCAGGTTGGAACGTGCCTACAATTGCTCCTGTAGAGGTTGGCGGTTTTGTTGTTCGCGCCGGCTTTATAAATGACATCCCCTATTTTGCCGTCGGCACTGGGGAGGTTCATCTTCTTGGCAGTCAGCCGCAAATCGTGAAAGCCCACAAAGGGGGCCTTCTCGCAGCCGAACCCTCCTTTGACCAAACAGGTCTTGTGACATCGGGGGACGACGGAAAAATCAACGCTCTTTCTTCGGATGGATCCTCTCAGGTGCTCGCTGAGCGGCCGCGTAAGTGGATTGACCTGATTGCGAGTGGCCCTAATGGCGCGATTGCGTTTGCGTCTGGCCGAACGGCTTGGGTTCGCTTGAAGGATGGGACGGAGAAAGAGTTTTCCCACGAGCGAGCAGTAGGCGGACTTGCCTTTGCGCCTAAAGGCCTTCGCTTGGCTGTTGCTCGTTATGACGGCGCGACCCTGTGGTGGCCAAATCTGGAGGGACAACCGACAGAACTTTCCTGGAAAGGCGCGCATTTAGGCATCAGCTTTTCGCCGGATGGAAAGTATCTGGTCACTGCGATGCAAGAGAACGCGCTTCACGGATGGCGGCTTTCTGATACGCAAGACATGCGCATGACCGGTTATCCGGCAAAGGTCAAATCCTGGAGCTGGTCTCAGAAAGGAAAGCATCTAGCGACATCAGGTGCGAACGCCGCCATTCTATGGCCTTTCTCTGGCAAAACTGGGCCGATGGGCCAGACCCCGTTGCAGCTTGGAGTGCGTAGCGACGCTCTGGTGAGTGCGGTAGCGTGCCATCCTAGGGAAGATGTGGTTGCAATCGGATATGCCGACGGCATGGTGATCATGTCCAGGTTTGAGGACAATGCCGAGGTGTTGCTGCGCAGAGCGGGGAGAGGGCCGATTTCAACACTTGAGTGGGATAAGGCCGGACTTCGTCTGGTGTTTGGCAGTGAAGAGGCAGAAGCCGGGATTATCGCGCTGCAAGACTAGATTGTTCTGGGTGAGGGGCGAAAATGGGACGTCTTTTTCTGGTAATCATGATGCTCTTCACCGGGACGACCACGTCCCAATTGCCGGAGTTTGCCCAGCAGTATCGCCAACGGTTGGGCGGAGCAATCGATGCGCTTCAGGAGGTCATGGCCGATTTTCAGCGCGATGCCGAGGCGTTCGGGTTGTCCGTTGAAAGTGCGATTGAGCGTCTCCAGAGCACACCAGACGAATTTGCGCAAAAACGCGGTGCGACCATGGCTGAAACCCGCTTGCGCCTTGATCGACTGGAGCAACAACAAGCCGAATTGCAATCATCCGGACCGTTTGCACGGTTAGGTGTTTTTCTCTCAAGTCTCGACCGGGATCTTGCGCAAGCCACAGCTGAGGATTACGAACCTGCTGTTCCGGTGACGACGGAAGGCTTGGCCAGTGCGGGACTTGGCGGGCTTTTCGGATTGTTGATCGGACGAATGTTGCTGGGGATCGGTCGTCTTGGGCGTCGCAGACCTAAACCGGCTGGTTGAACGGAATCCAAATGGACACGATAACATCGTCAGGTGGAATGGTTGTCGCTCCGCATATGGCGGCGGCAAAAGCGGGCGCGGACATACTGGCAGATGGCGGCTCAGCCATTGAGGCTATGATTGCCTCAGCCAGCACCATCGCTGTCGTTTATCCGCACATGAATGCGATTGGTGGGGATGGATTCTGGCTGATTGCTGAAAAAGGTAAAGACCCAAAGGCCTTGATGGCCTGTGGTGGGGCTGGTGCCAAGGCAACGATGCCCGCTTATCACGAGGCGGGGTACGATACGATCCCGACCCGTGGGCCGATGGCTGCATTGACAGTTGCTGGTACGATTGGGGGATGGGACAAGGCTCTGGAGGCTGCGAAGGCACTGGGGTTTGGCAAGATGCCACGAACTGACCTGCTGAGCGCAGCCATTTCCCACGCCAAAACGGGGTATACAGTCTCTCAAAGTCAGGCGCGTTTGACCCGGGAAAAGCTGGTTGAGCTTCAGGAGCAACCGGGTTTTTCTGATGTGTTCCTCCCAGATGGAAAGGTCCCTGAGGCAGGGGCGACTTTAAAGCAAGAGCGGCTCGCGGATACACTGCAGCACTTGGCGCATGAAGGATTCCAGGAGTTCTATCGCGGTGATGTTGCAGCTGCGATTGCCGATGACCTTGAGCGGATTGGCTCGCCGGTTGTTCGCTCCGATCTTGAAAAGTTTGAGGCGCGTTTAAAAGTGCCCTTGAAGGTTCAACTGGACTGCGGAACGGTTTTCAACACGCCGTTGCCGACGCAAGGTTTGGCATCACTTCTCATTTTGGGTCTTGCCGACCGGCTAGACCTTGGGGCTCGCGACGGATTTGAGTTCCTTCATGGGCTTGTGGAGGCTACAAAGCAGGCCTTTCTGGTTCGGGACCGTCTTGTAACAGACCCACTTCATTTGCCTGAACTGATCAAGCCGTTTTTGTCAGCAGACTGGCTTGGCAAAACCGCCGCTGGTATTGACATGAAACGGGCACTGGAGTGGCCGACAAAACCATCGTCAGGCGACACGATCTGGATGGGCGCGGTGGACCAGGCCGGTTTGTCTGTCTCTTTCATTCAGTCGATTTACTGGGAATTTGGGTCGGGCTGTGTCCTCCCCAAAACGGGTGTTACCTGGCAGAACCGGGGTGCAAGTTTCTCGCTCCATCCAGAGGCTCTAAATGCTTTGGCTCCGGGTCGTTTGCCATTCCATACATTGAACCCGGCAATGGCGAGGTTGTCTGACGGTCGAACAGTGACCTACGGAACCATGGGTGGTGAGGGGCAACCGCAAACCCAAGCTGCGATTTTTGCCCGTCATGTGTTCAATGGGATGCCGGTGGGCGAGGCTATTGATGCGCCGCGCTGGTTGTTGGGCCGAACCTGGGGCGATGCAACAACGGCCCTTCGATTGGAAAATCGATTTGAACCGGACGTTGTGCGGAGTCTTGAGCGGGCCGGACATGAACTCGTGCTCCTTGATGAAGACTATTCCGACACAATGGGGCATGCAGGCATGATTGTGCGAAACTCGCGCGGTGGTCTTGAAGGTGCTCATGACCCACGTGCTGATGGTGGCGCGGTTCCCGCATAGCGATTAGTGTGAAGAATCCAGACACCAATCAAACAAAAGGCTGAATATGGATCAGATAACCGGCATGCGATGTTTCATTCAGGTTGTCGATCAAAAGGGCTTTTCTGCTGCAGCCCGAGAGATGGAGCGTTCCAAGGCCTTGGTCTCCAAGTATGTTGGGGAACTAGAGGACGAATTGGGTGCGAGGCTTTTGAACAGAACCACCCGTCAGGTTTCTCTGACGGAGGTAGGGCATGCTTACTACAAAGAGGCGTTAGAGATACTCCAGCGGCTTGATGATCTTCAGGCATCAGTGCGGTCGTCGCATCAGGCCGTGCGGGGTCGGTTGCGAATTGCCGCCCCGAGATCCATGGGCGATGACCTCATCAATCAGGCGGTTATGGATTTCTTGACCCAAAACCCGGATGTGACCGTTGACCTGCGTCTTGAGGATCGTTTTGTCGATTTGGTCGAAGAGGGGTTCGATCTTGCCGTTCGGGTGACTGAACTGGCTGATTCCAGCCTGATCGCCCGGCGAATAGCTCCGTTTCGGACCGTTGTTTGTGCGACGCCGGAGGTTGTCGACAAGCATGGCGTCCCGAGTGTTCCAGCCGATCTGGCCTCGCGACCGTGTATTATCGATACCAATTATCGCTACAAGCAGAACTGGGCGTTTTCGCAAAATGGCGAACGAACGTCCGTAAGCGTGAACGGTCCAATAGAAGTCAACAGCGCATCGGCGGCCAGAAGTGCGGCTCTCAGCCATCTCGGATACCTTCGAACTCCATTGATTTTTGTTTCCAATGAAGTTGCAGCTGGAAAGCTGTTACTGCTGCTGGAAGACTATGAGCAGTCAATGCCTGGCATTTACGCCGTTTACCCGCACCGCCGCCATTTGACAGGCAAGGTGAGGGCTTTTGTTGATTTTCTGGTGAAGTGGTTCGCCGACAGAAACTATGACCCGCAAGACGGGCGATAGCTGCAATTGGGTATGGGATGGGGCCAACGGATAGTAGGGCGGCGGAATGTGTGGGACGCCCGTCGACGTCCCACACGTTTCGCGGTCAATAGGCGATGGAGCCGGTGTGGGAGGAGGTCACCGACGTCTGCCTGTTGCCTGTGCGCTTCTCAAGGAGCGCTTCAAGCTGTGACAGCGAAGAAACAGGTCGATATTCATCCAGCGACTTGATCATTTTTTATTGCTGGATGAGAGGGGGCACCTCTCAAAGATGAACTACCTGACTTCCTTCACCCGCGTCTGATTACGCAGGTCGATGGGGCAGCGGTGCAATTGTCTGAACTGCGGTGCTTTGAAGGAACCCTCTCCAACTCTCACTGGATTGATGCTAGTAGAAAGTATTGTTCGTTTCAGCTACGAATTTCTGCTATTTTCGTCAAACTCGCGTCAAATGTGATGCTTATTGGTTCGCGCTGAAAAACCCCTTAACTGATTGAAGAGTATGGATACCCATTGGGTTTTGGATGTGTGAATATGCCGGTTAGTTGATCCGAAGCACGCATTTTCTGGCATATTCTCATGAGACCTTCAAAACGCAACAAACGGTGTGGCGATCTGTTCAAGGAACGCCTGGCCGCAATCATCGATATGAACCATTCGTTGGTGCGGCTGTCTGGTCTGATGCCTTGGGATGAATTTGATGCGGAGTTCGGCAGGCATTATCGCCCCTTGGGACGACCGGCCAAACCAACGCGTCTGATGGCCGGGCTGCACTTTCTCAAGCACATGTACGATCTTTCCGATGAAGAGACGGTTGAGCGTTGGGTTGAAAACCCCTACTGGCAGTCTTTCTGCGGTTTTGAGTTTTTCCAGCACCAATTCCCCATTGATCCCTCAACCATGACCCGCTGGCGCAAACGGATTGGTCCTGAGGGAATGGAAAAGCTTCTTTCTGCTACGGTAGGTGTTGCGATTGAGAGCGGGACGATCAAGAAGAGCAGCCTTGAGCGGGTCTTGGTTGATACGACCGTTCAACCCAAAGCCATTGCCCATCCCACCGATAGCCGTCTTTATCACAAGGCCTTGCAGCTTCTGGTGCGCCAGGCCAAGAGGGCCGGCATCATCTTGCGTCGCAGCCATACCAGAGTTGCCAAAAAGGCGGCCTTGATGGCGGGCCGTTATGCCCATGCCAAACAGTTCAAGCGGATGCGCCGGGAACTCAAAAAGCTGAAGACCTATCTGGGCCGGGTCTATCGCGACATCTCCCGCAAGATCGCAGGCAACGAAGGTCTTGAGCACCGGTTCTCCCGTCTGCTGGGACTGGTGGAGCGGCTTCTGGCCCAGACCCCCAAGGACAAAAACAAGATTTATTCCATGCATGCGCCGGAAGTGGCCTGTATTGCCAAGGGCAAGGCGCGAACACCTTACGAGTTCGGGGCCAAGGTTGGCATTGCCACGACCAATCGGGAAGGATTGGTTCTTGCGGCGAGGGCTTTTGAGGGCAATCCCTATGATGGGCACACCTTGAATGACACCATCAGTCAGGCTGAGAAAGTCTGCGGCACCAAAGCTGAGCGTGTCTATGTGGACCGTGGCTATCGGGGGCATGATTATGAGGGCGACGCCAAGGTCATGATCTCCGGCCAGAAGCGCGGGCTGACGGCACAGATGAAGCGTGAGCTGAAACGACGATCAGCGATCGAGGCCACCATCGGCCACATGAAAACAGATGGACGACTTGACCGGAACTTCCTCAATGGCAAAAATGGCGATGCCATCAACGCCCTGCTGGCCGCAGCCGGTCATAACCTGCGTCTGATCCTCAATGCACTGATCATTTTGCTGCTCTGGATCACAAACCCCATCCCCAAACCGGTCAAATCGAATATTTGCGTATTGCTTCGGCCACGCGCAACATCAATGGCTTAGACGTTGTTCAGGGCGGACTTATTGGCGTCATGCATGGATCAGAACTTTAGTCCGTTGAGGGGCAGTCGTAGCGATTTAGTTTTGTGGTTGGGCTGTTGGGCGCTTGATGCAAGCGGATTGTTGCTAATTGGAGGGGAAATGGGGATCGATTCGGAGGATATTCGGTCGATATTTGGCCGAAATCTGCGAAAACTGGTTAACGGGGATATACCGGTTACCGAGATTGCGCGGAATGTGGGTATCAACCGGACACAGCTGAACCGTTACATCTACGGCGAGGCATTTCCGCGTCCGGATGTCCTTCATCGTATATGTTCTTATTTCGGTGTTGATGCGCGAATCTTGACGCAATGCCTGGAGGACATTGAAGCTGAACAGCGTCAGAGTGTTTCAGGCGGCGGCCCGATTCGCACGCTCGACTTTGAGCCGGTGTCAGAAAACGTTTTTCCGGATGGTTTCTATATTGAGTGGAAGCAGTCTTGGATCTACGCCAACATGTTTACAAAACACCTTTTGCAGACCTCCACAAACGATGGAACCCGCGTAACGCGCATTCGGGCCCCGGCTGGATTTCGTCCTGATCTAAAAGGCGCGAGGTATCAGCTTCCTCTCATTGATTATCATGGAATCGCGGTCAACCAATCAGATGGTTTTGCGATTTTTGATCAAGGACGTGGAACGCATGGCGTCGCCATGACGGCGTTTCGAAAAGGCTTCATGAATGTGGAGAACGTCTTCCCGGGGTACAAACTGAGTGCTGTTGTTTTTAATCGCCAACGGCATCACTTCAAAGGTCCAACAATTCTGCAGTATATTGGCCGAAATCGCGCCGAAATTCTTAAAGTTGCTCGGAATTCGGTTTGGCTGACCGCTGATGAAATGCCGAAGGATATTCTATCTATAATTGAGCTTTTGGAGGAAGAAGACCGCGGCTTACTTCCTGTCCCGACTTCTTTTTAAATTTTGATCCTTTTGGTTGAAGGTATATGTGGAGCGATGTTGTATAAATATTGTTTCTACGAGCTGTGAATAAGGCGGATTTTTGATGGCGAGTATTAAAAGAAATTAAAAAATATACACATGTAAGCGGTTTGTATATTCGTGAATAATAAATATTATAATCGAAATTAATTTGCTCTTTACATTTGTTTGATTGATTTATTCGATGTTTTCTATCTTTAATAGTTCTAATTCCAGTCCATGGCGATTAATTCAGATGATAAGCGTAAGGAGTAAACTCTTTTTATGGAAATTTGACTATGCTTAGCGTCACGAAATACGAATTGTAGTCAAATTTAAATTTTACCTGCTTGTAGCAAATTTAAATTTGATATGAAAGCTATTCGGATCGTTTAAGTATTCATGTTGCTGAATATTACTATGAATTACTATTTGATATTTTATGCAAAACTATGCTTACTTTAGTGAAAATATATGCGTGATTTGATTGGGGGGCGAATGGCCGTTGTGGCTGCCGACATTCACGCTATCTTTGGTCGTAATCTAAGACGATTAATTGGTAGTGGCACGTCGGTGTCTGAAGTTGCTCGGGATATCGGTATTAACCGAACACAGCTGAGCCGATATCTATACGGGGAAGCCTTTCCGCGGCCGGATGTTTTGCATCGAATTTGTGTCCATTTCGATGTAGATGCCCGCATCTTGACCGAGCCGTTGGAAAATACAGCTCAGGCCGACGAGCATCCAACGGAAGGCTTACATCCGTTTTCCGATCTAACTTTTGATCCTGTGAGTTCAACACTTCTTCCGGATGGTTTCTACAACGAGTGGAAAACATCCTGGACGCTTGAGGGATATTACACGAAGCAAATTCTAATGGTGCATACCCAGAACGGTGTTCGGAAGGTGAAAGTAAAGCACCATGAGAAACTTAAAAATGATCCCACAGGTCCAAGGTATGAGCTGCCCGTTGTTGAACATCACGGTGTAGCCATTGCTCAGCCGGATGGATTTGCGTTGATTGATCAAGGGCGAGGCTTGCCAGGCATAGCTATGGCGGTGTTCCGGCACGGGTTTTTGGATAGCGAGTTTCTGTACCCCGGCTACAAACTGAGTGCCCTCGTGTTCAATCGCACGCGCCATCACTTCAAAGGCCCGACGATCCTTGAGCGTATCCAGCAAACTCCAAGTTCTGTCTTAAGGCATGCAAGGAGTCCGGTCTGGTATGTCTTTGGCGACTTGCCACCAGATATCAGAATGGCGTTTCAGGTTCTTCGATCCGAAGACGGGGTGGTTGCGCCTTGAGTCGAAATAGGAATGGTTGACGCGGCAAATTGAATTGCCGCGCTGCGGTCCGGTGTTAGTGCCCTTGGAGACGTTCAAGCGCCAATTGATCTGCAATGACCTCTGGGCCGAGGTTCTGATTATGATTTCGCTGGAAGATCTGAGTGAGCGTATCTCCGATCGCGATGGTCTTCTTTCGAACATCGGTGTCGTCTGACCCCGGAGTTGCCAAGGCAATCGAGATCACGCCGCCGGCATTGATGACGTAGTCTGGCGCATAGAGAATCCCCCGTTTGTGGAGCTCGGTTCCGTCTTCCGGGGTTTTTAGCTGATTGTTCGCGGCACCTGCCACGATTTTTGCCTTGATTTGAGGGATCGTGTCGCAGTTTAGCCCGGCGCCTAAAGCGCAGGGGGCAAAAATGTCGACTTCCGCTGCATATGCTTTATCTGGTTCGACTGCGGTGGCCGAAAATTCTTCTACAGCCCGTCTAACGTTGGCGTCATTGATGTCTGAGACGACCAATTTTGCGCCTGCTTGGTGGAGTTGGCGAGCCAAATCGTAACCGACGTGCCCCAGCCCTTGGACTGATACAGTCTTGCCAGTCAAATCTGGGGACCCGAAAACAGTCGCTGCTGCGGCCTGAATTCCGGAGAATACGCCCAGGGCGGTGTAGGGAGATGGGTCTCCAAGGCCTGTCGCCTTGGTGCCGCGCACATGGGTCGTAGATTTCGCGACTTCTTCCATGTCGTCAGGAGAAACGCCGACGTCTTCTGCAGTGATGTATGTGCCGCTTAGCCGGTCCACGTGCTTGCCAAAAGCCTGCATCAAACTGGTTGTTTTGTCCTTCCTCGGGTCTGCGATAATCACTGCCTTGCCGCCTCCGAGAGGAAGCCCGGCAACCGCGTTCTTGTAGGTCATTCCGCGGGACAGACGTAGGGCATCCGTCAGTGCCTCTTCAGGACTTGCATACGGCCATACGCGGCAGCCGCCCAGTGCAGGCCCGAGCGTTGTGTCATGAACTGCGATAATGGCGAAGAGGCCAGACTTCTTGTCCCGTACAAACACGACGTTCTCATGGTCGTCGAATTCGGTGTGGTTGAAGACGGCGCTGGTTGCGACTGAAGGTGTGATGGCGTTCATTTCTGAACCTCTGGAAGCATGTTTCTTTGAGGATCAATATGTCGCAGTTTTTCGGAAAAACGTTGCTTCTTTTCCGTTTATTCAGCTCAGTTGAGGATGTTTCTTTCGATTGTTTTCTCTTGGGAGTGATAATTTTTCAATCAATTCTGTGCGCCGCGTCACTGGGGACTTGATCTGGCCATGTTATGTTGTCACATCCTGTTCCATCATACCTTCCACCGTCGGCAGATATATGCGCGAAACGATTTTGAAACGGACCGGGCAGCGTGCTGCATCGCTTGCCTTACTGACTTGTTCCTTGCTTTTGTATGCATTGCACGCAGCTCTGGCGCATCCGCACATTTTCGTTGAGGCCAGATCTTCTCTTGTCCTAAATGATAATCAGGAAGTTGTGGCGGTCCGGCATGTGTTTAGGTTTGACGATGCCTATAGTGCATTCGCTGTGCAGGGGTTCGACCGCGATCAGGACGGTGTCTATTCACGGGCTGAGCTAAGCGAACTTGCCGATGTTAATGTCGAGAGTATGGCCGACTTCGGCTTCTTCACCTTTGGTGACGACACGAAAGTGGAGTTGGATTTCAATACGCCAAAGGAATACTGGCTCGAACTTGCCACGGTGCCGTTGGATGATTATTGGGCAATCAAGCCTGAAGATATTGCGGCCATGCGGGAGGATGCGGAGCTGAATGGCGGCAGTGTTCCCGAGACGGTGGAATTGTTGGAGCTGCACTTCCTCCTACCACTCAAGGCACCGGCTTCTGTTTCGAACACAATTACCCTGGATGTTTACGACCCGACTTATTACGTCGATTTTCGGTTTTCCCAACAACCTGCCGCGCTGAGTGTCGAGAACGCTGTTGGGGCCTGCAATATCCAACGTAAAGAACCGCCGCCGCTAGATGATGCCACTGCATTTGCTCTTGCGCAAATCGGACCGGAGCAAAGGGAATTACCACCCGAGCTTCAATGGGCAGCGGACACGCAGATCAATCAGATGATTGTGAGCTGTGGCGATGGGCAAAACGACACACCCATCACTCCACAAATCGACGTCTCATCAGATCCTTTTAAGGTGGTTGAGGCCAAACCTGATGCCGGTGTGGCGCTCAACAAAGTGGCTGCGACTGAACCGAAGGTTCCGGAACCTAGCCTCTTTGCCTCCTTCTTTGGCAAGATCGCTATACTTCAAAAGGAGTTTTATCAGAAGCTGGTTGCAGCGCTTCGGGCATTTCAAAGCAACCCTAATGCGGGTTGGCTCTTGATCGCGCTCTCCTTTGGGTACGGCGTTCTTCACGCAGCAGGGCCGGGGCACGGCAAAGCGATCATCTCGTCCTACGTGCTTGCCAACCATGAGACCCTTAAAAAAGGCGTCTTCCTGTCTTTTATTTCGGCATTCGCGCAGGCTCTAACCGCAATTGTCTTGGTGTGCGGTGCAGCCGTTTTGTTCAAGATGACATCGGTTGCGATACAGGACACAGCGCGATGGTTTGAAGTCGGGTCTTACGCCCTGGTAACGCTGCTTGGACTCTGGTTGCTTTGGCAAAAGGCAGTATCGCCCGCACTTGCGAAGATAACCAGAAAGCAAAGTGGGCACGGGCATCACCACCATCATCATGATCACAGCCACAGCCATGATCATGCGCATCATCATCATGAGGGTCACCATAGCCATGACCACACGCACGACTTTGGGGATGATGGTGTTTGTTCCACATGCGGTCATGCACATGCGCCGACACCTGCAATGGTTCAAGGGGAGATGTCGATTGCGAAAATGGCGTCTGTCGTTCTAGCCGTCGGATTGCGCCCGTGCTCGGGAGCGCTTGTCGTCCTCGTATTTGCCTTGTCGCAAGGTATGATCTGGGCCGGGATTGGCGCGACCCTTGCGATGGCTGTTGGAACAGCTATCACGGTTTCAATTCTGGCTGGATTGGCTGTAGGGGCAAAGGGCTTTGCAGCGCGGCTGTTTGGCAAGGAAAGTTCGGCAACCGCCTATATTCTCAACGGGATTGAAATTGCAGCTGCCTTGGTTGTTTTCCTACTCGGTGCGACACTTCTCACTGCGGCGATAGGGTGGGGATGACCACTGATTGGCTTAAGGCTTAAGGCGTGTGGCGCGGTATGATCGCGCGGCTTCGCCAAATGCCTGAAAGAGTTTTTGCGAAGGCCCGTCTGTTTTAACCCAATATTCCGGGTGCCACTGTGTGGCGACCACGTACCCCGGAGCATTCGCAACAGAGACCGCTTCAATGGTGCCATCCGCCGCGCGGGCTTCAACGGCCAATGTAGTCCCAAGGTCACCCAAGGCCTGGCGATGCAGCGAGTTGACTTCGACTTTTTCTGCTTCAAGGACACTTTTCAATTGGGTGTTGGAGCCAATCGATATCGGGTGAGCTATCTTGAAGCGTTCATCCTGATTATCTGATGTTGGCGCGCGGTGATCGCTCCGGCCTTCCATCTCTTGAATCTCTGTCAGCAACGTGCCGCCAAAGGCAACATTGAGTTCCTGCATGCCCCGGCAGATGGCAAAGACTGGAACACCTTTTTCAATGGCGCGCTTTAAAAGAGGGAGCGTCGTTGCGTCTCGATCCCGGTCATATGGGCCATTTTCTTCGGTGGCTTCCGCGCCATAGAGCGCTGGATAGACATTTGACCGCGAGCCTGTCGCCAGCACACCGTCTACCTGATCCAATATGTCATCAAAATTCAGCTCTTCGCCGAGAGACGGTAGAATGACCGGAATAGCCGATGCGCCGTTCAGAACGGCTTTTAAATAGGTCGAAGGGGCCGCATGCCAATGATAGCCTTCAACATCCTTTACATCTGCAGTGACCAGAATTAGCGGCTTTTTCATGAACGTATCCTGTGGAGGCCGAAACTTAGTTGTTGTCCAGAAGGCCCAGCTCTTGAGCGACCTTATATAGCTGGGCTGCGTTCTTGCAGCCAACCTTTTCCCTCAGGTTCAGGCGATGAGATTCAACAGTCCGCACACTAATCCCAAGGTTTGCGGCAACTTCCTTGTTCGGTTGGCCTTTGGCAATGGCCGCTAGCACTTCTTTCTCGCGTTCTGTCAAACCGTAAGGATCGTCGACAGGCGCGCTTTTGGCAGCGCCAACAAGTGTCGGGCCAATAGCTGATGAGAAATAGTAGCCGCCATTTGCCACGCTCTTGATGGCGGTGATCATTTCTTCCGCCGAAATGTCTTTGAGGATATAGCCTTTGGCGCCTGCCTGAACGACGCCGCGAACATATTCCGGATTGTCATAAATGGACAAAATCAATACCCGCGTTTTCGGATATTGATTATGGATAATCGTTGCCGCTTCTAAGCCGTTCATTTGCGGCATCGACACATCCATCAAGATGACTTTGGGGCGTAGTGTTGCGACCAGATCCAACGCATCCTTGCCATTGTTTGCCTCCCCGATCACTTCCAGAGCATCCACTCTGGAAATGCGGGCACGGATACCGTCACGAACAAGTTCGTGATCATCAGCCAGCACAATGGTAATCGGTTGCTCGGTCGCCATACTCATTTTGTTCTATGTCTTGTCTTCATCCGCAAGATTTATTCAGGTTTTGGCCAGTTAAGCTAGCCTTCTGGGGTCACACTCTGGTTTCGAGCCAAGGGAAGAGAGATCTCGATTTTAGCTCCGCCTTCGCCCGCAGAAGTTAGCCGGACTGTCCCGCCATAGGCTTCCATGCGCTCATGAATGTTCCGGAAGCCCAGCCCGCCGCTTTTCGGAGGAAATTGCGGAAAACCGATGCCGTTATCCTCTACTCTTAATGTCAGGAGCTTTGGAGTCACCAATAGTTCTATGTCGACCGCAGTTGCCTTTGAATGACGGGCAACATTTGTCAGGCATTCCTGCACCACCCGGTAGAGAGCGGTCTTGGCCCGATCTGACAGTCGGTTGTGAGCACGATCTGCTGTCACTGAAACAGTTATCCCGGATTGTGTCTGGAACTCCTGGCCCAGGCTTTTCAGCGCGGCTGCAAGTCCCATATCGTCCAGCACACTTGGGCGAAGGTCCCTGGATATGCGCCTTACCTCCATAATGGCGCGGTCCAAAATGTTCAGGCATTTGCCCGCTTGCCCCTGAAGTTCAGGTGAAGTGTGGGCTTCGCTCTCCATCATTTCTAGTCCGTATCGAACAGAGACGAGCAGTTGGGAAATACCGTCATGTAAGTCGGTCGAAACGCGCTTACGCTCCTGTTCCTGTACTTCGAAGACCCGTGTCGTGAGCTGCTTGAGCTTTGTATCGGCGAACCGTTGTTCAGAAAAACGGACGCTGCCAATAAGCGTCCCTGCAATGATTATCGCCCCGAGTGTCACGATGAAAATGACAAAAATTGTTTCCCGAATGCTGACGGAAAAATCTTCACGAATGGCTGAGACTTCTCTGGCGATATCGTCCAAATAAAGGCCGGTTCCGAGCATCCAGCCCCATTTCTCAAGGCGAATGGCGTAGCCTAGCTTGTCTTCCACCAGATCGGTTGAAGGTTTGTGCCAAACATAAGAGTGAAAACCGCCGCCTTTTTTTGCGGTCTCTATCAGGTCACGAATGACAAATGCCCCTTCGGGGTCCTGAAGATCCCACCAGACCTCACCGACAAGGTGCGCAAGTTTCGGATGAACAAGATTGGTTCCATCGAGTTTATAGACAAAGAAGTAGCCGTCTTCTCCAAAGGTCATGTTGTGGAGGATCTTCTTGACTTCTTCCTGAGCAGCTTCGCGCCCTCCCGGTTCATCGGTATAGGTTTGTTCAATGGATGTCAGTGCGAGGCTTATGTAATTTCGGATTTCCTGCTTCTTTGCGTCCAAAATCCGCTTTTCAACTGCGGCAGTCTCAGAATCGATAAGTACCAGAGCTTGGTAATATGTGGCAGCTCCTATTCCGATGGCTATGGCGATCATCGGGACGATTGTGATGAGAAGAAGCTTCAGTTTTAACGACACATTCTACTCCAGGAACGTCCTGTGGGGGATCGTTTCTTATCAAACTAACGCGCGCTTTTCAGTAGTACTACTGAGTGATTGCGCATAACCACGAATGGAATTGTCATAGGCCCTTCACCTAGACATACTCACAGATCAGTGCAACTGTATGCGCTGGTTGGATGGAAATCCTATATGGGAGGATAACCTTAGATGGATCGTCGTTCGTTTATTAAAAATGCTGGTCTTGGTGTGGGTGGTGCAGCCGCTGCAACCACTCTTGCTGCTCCGGCTATTGCGCAGTCCACCACGGACATGGTCATTGTATCGACTTGGCCGCGGGACTTCCCGGGTCTTGGTATTCCGGCTCAGCGCCTTGCAGCTCGCATTGCAGAACTGACTGAAGGCCGCATCGCTGTTCAATACTTTGCAGCTGGTGAGCGCGTTGGGGCATTCGACTCCTTCGACGAAGTCGCATCTGGCAACGCTCAGGCCTACATCGGTGCAGACTATTACTGGAAAGGTAAGCATCCGGGTTGGGCTGCGTTTACTGCAGTACCGTTCGGTCTCACTTACACTGAAATGGACGCCTGGATTAAATTCGGTGGCGGTCAGGAGCTCTGGGACGAGCTGGCTGGTGAATTCGGCCTGAAAAACTTCGCTATGGGCAACACTGGCGTTCAGATGGGCGGCTGGTTCAACAAGGAAATCGAAACAGCTGACGACCTCAAAGGTCTGAAGATGCGTATTCCGGGCCAGGGCGGCGACGTCATGGCGAAACTCGGTGCATCTCCGGTTTCTCTGCCTGGTGGGCAGATATACGAAAATCTGGTTTCCGGCGCGATTGATGCAACTGAGTGGGTTGGTCCATTCAACGACTACTTCATGAAGTTCTACGAAGCAGCCAAATACTACTACTATCCAGGTATGCACGAGCCGGGCGCGCAGTTGGCTATGGGCATCAACAAGGCATGGTGGGACGCACTTGACGCGACCGATCAGGCAATCATCGCAGCGGCTTGTAACGAAGAAAACGCTCTGACTATGGCTGAGACAAACGCCAACAACGGTGTTTACCTCGATCGTCTAATTAACGAGCACGGCGTCGAGCTGCGTGAATTCAACGATGAAATCTATGATGCGTTCGGTGAAGCAGCTCAGGAAGTTCTTGAAGAGGCGATGGATCATTCTCCAATGGCTAAGAAGATCTTCGAAAGCTTCATCAATGCCCGCAACGACATCGGTAGCTGGATGGCGATTTCCGACGTTGCATACAGCAACAAGCGGAACCGCGTGCTGGGTATCCCTTCATAGGTGATGTCCTTCTACGGATGGGGGCGGGAAAATTCCCGTCCCTTCTTTTTATTGACACGATAAAAAAAGGCTCCGCCACGATGACTGCCTTGGACAGCGTTCAAGACGGATCTCCAGCCATGAATACTGGCACGGGACCAACACCAAAAAGCGTGCGTCCTTTCCGCCTGTTCGGTTGGGCCATATTGGCCATCATGGCTGCATATCTGTTAAACAATTACCTGACGTACTGGCAAGATTTGCCCGGAATTGCGCCCATCTATGGCGGTGCTGCAAACGGGGCTTTACCGATTGTTTGGTCTTGGTTTCAATTAGCTGTTTACGTCGGATTTCTGGCAGTTGCGATCGTCTATGTGATGCGGAGCCAAACACCGTTGCGTGTTGACAGTGCACGAATTAGCAGCATCAACACCTTCATAATTAGAACCGCGTTCTTTGCGGTCTTGATTGTTGGTTTGGTGGATAGCGCGATCTCGTTCCTGCGGATTGAAGAGCTGCTTCCGGCGGTTGTCGGGCAGGGCTTGGCGGATGAACTTGGTAAGTCGCGGTTCCGCGGTGCTTATGTCCACATGCCTCTGATTGCATTGTCCTTCGTCATTGCTGCTTTCACTCGGACACTCGGATTCACTTGGCTTGCATTGCTTGTCGTCGTTGCCGAGCTTTTGATCGTGATTGGTCGCTTTATCCTGTCATACGAGCAGGCTTTTATGGCTGACCTTGTGCGTTTCTGGTATGCGGCGCTGTTCTTGTTTGCCAGTGCGTATACACTCTTGGAAGAAGGTCACGTGCGGGTTGACGTCTTCTATGCCGGCCTCAAACCCAAAACGCGGGGATATGTGAACGCGGTTGGGTCAGTCTTTTTGGGAATGGCCCTATGCGCGACCATTTTGGCTATTGGCATGGGTGGCAAACAGAATGTAATCAATGCGCCGATCCTTTCCTATGAAACGACGCAGGCTGGCTTCGGTCTTTACGTCAAATACCTAATGGCAGGTTTCCTTGGGGTGTTTGCTGTGACGATGATGATCCAGTTCGTTAGCTACTTTATGGACGCCGTTGCGGATGTTCGCGGGGAACCAGGCGGTCGGGATCATGATTCCCACGCCGCTCACTAGACAGTTCGAGATCGCCTGACATGGAACTCTTTTTTCTTGCACTCCTCGTCCTCCTGATGGCGTTTGCGCTGGGATCCGGTTTCCCGGTTGCATTCGCGTTGCCGGGGTCTGCGATCATTACGATCGTGCTGGCCGCCGGTTCAGGATACCTCTTCTCCACCGGACCTGATGCCTTTTTTGACAGCGGCGGGGCCTATCAGTGGCTCAGTGCCGGCGTCACAAACTTCCGCGGTATTTACTGGGAGGCGGAGCGAGATACGCTAATTGCGATCCCGTTATTCGTTTTCATGGGAATCATGCTGCAGCGGTCGAAAATCGCTGAAGACCTGCTTGTGACAATGGCTCGCCTTTTCGGTCCGGTACCGGGTGGCCTTGGCATCTCGGTTGTCTTCGTGGGTGCGCTTCTGGCTGCCACTACAGGCATTGTTGGTGCAACCGTTGTTGCCATGGGCCTGATTTCCCTGCCGGCCATGTTGCGGAACAACTACTCCGTTCCGTTGGCTACGGGTACGATTGCAGCATCTGGTACACTGGGTCAGATCATTCCGCCGTCCATCGTTCTCATCATTCTGGCTGACCAGCTGGCAAGTGCGGTCGATCAGGCGGGAACAATTCGTCAGACCCTATTTAAGGATTCAACTGGCGAATTATCGATGCCCTCTGATTTTGCAGTGGTCTCGACAAGTGCTGGCGAAATGTTTCTTGGTGCCTTCCTGCCGGGATTGGTTCTCGTTGGTCTCTACATGCTCTTCATTCTTGGGTTTGCACTGATCAACCCGAAGGCGGCGCCTGCAGTTCACGAAGAGGGGTCGTTCAACCGCGAGTTCGCTGGCAAGGTGTTCATGACGCTTGTGCCACCGCTTGCGCTTATTTTCCTCGTTCTTGGTTCAATCATTGCGGGTGTTGCGACAGTGAACCAGGCTGGTGCTATCGGTGCTGTCGGCGCGATGGTCATGGCTGGATACCGGTTGAAAGAAGGTGAGAAAGGCGCATACACTCCTGCAATTTTGGGCATCATTGCGCTTATGGGCGTGGCGGTTGTCATCAGCTTTTTCGGCTCGGTGAACATCAAGCGGATCAACTCTAGCCAGGATATTCTGGCCCTGGTTCTTGCGTTAATTTCCGTGTCCCTGATCCTGATTGCCATTTTCTGGAGTGGCTGGCGGACCATGAAGTTCGAGGACACGCTCCGCGGCGTCATGGTGGAAACCGCAAAGACGACGGCTCTCGTGTTCATCATCTTGTTGGGTGCGGCGATGCTGACGTCTGCATTCCGCGCATTTGGCGGCGAGCATCTGGTGAAGGAATTCCTGCAAGGCCTTCCCGGTGGCTTCTGGGCTCAGTTCCTCATCGTCATGCTGGTGATCTTCATCCTTGGCTTCTTCCTCGACTTCATCGAGATTGCTGTGGTGGTTGTGCCGATTGTCGCGCCGATCCTGCTTGCTGACCCGTCGGCCAACGTGACAGCCGTCTGGCTTGGTGTGATGATTGGTTTGAACATTCAAACCTCATTCCTGACCCCACCCTTCGGCTTTGCTCTTTTCTATCTGCGCGGAGTTGCGCCAGCAGTGGTGAAGACAATCGATATGTATAAAGGTGTGATAGCCTTTATCGCCCTGCAGCTTCTTGCTCTTGCGATTGTTGGTCTTTTCCCGCAGTTGGTGAACTACCTGCCAAATCGGTCTTCGCTTCTTTCAGAAACGGCTCCGCCACCGCAGAACCCACGGCTGCAGTACTGCATGGAAAATCTGATCTATGAGGATTTCCAGAATAACGGAGACAGCATCCTGTCGGCGATTTCGACCGCTGAAGGGCTGGATGTAAGCTATTTGCCGAAAGGCCTTCAGAAGGATTTGGCAAAGGGCTATGAGAAGGCTCGAGACGCATTGCCGCAAATGAGCGCGATCCGTGAAGCAGAAAATGCTGTGGCAGCAGCTGCGGGGGACTATCGTCCGCTGCATGTTGAAGTGCGGGCGCTTGAGCGCGACGCCCGTCGCCTCGACGAGCGCATCAAGAACTTAAGTGTGATTGTTCAGCGGGCTGGCCCGAATGGCATTTACACCGAGGCCCAAGGTGCCGCAGCTGCCAAAAAGATCGAAGTTCTGACGGCCGAGAAAGAGGCTCTTCTGGCACAGATCCCGGACGAATGGGAAGCTGTGCACAAGGAGTTCGCTGCAATTCAGAAGGCAGAAACCAACGCACGTCGTTCTTATCGTCGGACGGTGGATGATGCCTATGAACCGATGCTCGAAGTCAAGGCGATCTTGCGTGATGCAGAGAAGCTGGCGGCTCTTGAAAGCGAAATCGTTGCTTTGAAGGCTGAAATCCAGACCCTTGAACCGGCAGCAGCTGTGGAAGCAATTGCTGCGATGCGGTCCAAGGTTGGCGAAGTCGAAGGCTCTCGAGATATTCGCAAAGGCTTGACAGATGCTCGCAAAATCATGCGCAGCAAAACCCCGGATATTGTTGCGGCTTCTGCTGAGATCGACAACTCCCTTGCCGCACTTGCAGCGGATCTGGAGTGGCGTCAACGCGGTGCGAAGGAACTGCTTGCTGATCTCCTGACATATGACACAGCGATTAATCGCAACATTGGTTTGCGCCAGCAAGATCGCCTTCCAGATGACATGGCGCTTGATGTGGCGGCTTGTCTGGCTGATCACCGCGATATCTCGTTGAACTTCTAAAGCCAGAGAGGCTGACAAACTGAAACGGCGGGAAGGTGACTTCCCGCCGTTTTTGCATGTGTAGTTCAGGATTGTTGAGCTTGATCTTTAAAGATTGGTGCTAGCGCCAGTCCACGCCCACAGTGAACATGTACCCCGCGCCATAGACCGTCCGGATAATGTCCGGGTGGTTCGGACGGGACAACTTTTTGCGAAGACGGGAAATACGTACATCAATCGACCGATCCAAACTGTCGTCGCGCCCGCCATGCTCAAGCAGATAGTCCCGTGTCAAAACACGCTTGGGCGCACGGAGCAGGGCTTCCAGAAGGTGGGCTTCTCCTGTTGAAAGAAACAGCTCTTCTCCCTTCGGGGATGTCAGCCCATGCGATTGAGGGCAAAAAACCCATTCTTCAAAATGCGCTTTTTCGGCTGCATTGCTCGGTATAGGGCTGCGATCTGTCGTCCGGCGTAGGACTGTCCTGATGCGGGCAACAACTTCCCTTGGATCGAACGGTTTGACTACATAATCATCTGCGCCAAGTTCAAGACCCATGACCCGATCCGATGCATGACTGCGGGCGGACAGGACGATGATTGGCACTGAGGACTGCTTTCTGATCTCATTGATCAGGTGCATACCCTCCATATCGGGAAGGCCAAGATCGATGATACAGGCGTCCGGACTTTCGAGGCTCAACGCGGCCAGCATATCGCCAGCTTTTGAAAAGACGCGCGCATCCATGCCAAACGGGGTCATGGTATCGACCAGCAAAGCGCAAATGTCGGGTTCGTCATCAACGATAAACGTCAATGTTCCCGCAGATTTCGCCGGAGGCGGGGCCGCCGGTGGTGACTCAAGTCTGGTCATGAGCTGGTGATATCTTTCAATGTCCTCGCAAGGCTTTCACTTTCAAACGGTTTTGGCAAGACCGGGAACTCGCAGTGATTGGAATTATCATCGTCGCTGGACCAATTCGCATATCCGGTCATCAACGCAATTCCAAGTTTTGGGCGCGCCGCTTTGATTTTTCTTGCGAGGCTGAGGCCGTTCATCTGGCCTGGCATCACAATATCGCTCAAGACCCCGCTTAGGTCGGGAAGCTCGCTTGCGAGCGAGCGAGCATCCTCCGCCCCTTCCGCGACCAACACGCTGTACCCGAGGTCTTGCACCTGCACTGCCAAGACAGCAGCCACATCAGGATTGTCTTCTACTAACAGAACAAGTTCGCCATTCCCCCGAAGTGCATTGTCTTCTAGCGCCTTGCTGCCGACCTCACTCGTCGCTGTCAGGTTCTCAGGGGCAGATTGTAATGGAAGGAAGAGTTGTATTTCAGTTCCAGCACCTCGTTTGGAGCGGATGTCGATGACGCCCTCGGACTGCTGAATAAAACCGTAAACCATGGAGAGCCCGAGCCCGCTCCCGGTGCCAAAGCTTTTGGTGGTAAAGAACGGCTCAAACGCTTTGAGCTGAATATCCTCTTCCATTCCTTCGCCGGTGTCTCGGACTGTTATCAGGGCATAGTCTCCGGTTGACAGACCCAGATTTCGAGCATGTGTCCCTTCTAAGTGCTTTTGAGCGAGAGATATGGAGAGTTCCCCACCTTCCGGCATTGCATCTCGGGCATTGAAGGCAAGGTTCACAAGGGCTGTTTCCAGCTGGGTCGGGTCGATGCGCGCAAACAACCGCACCGATTGGTCAATATGAAAATTCACTGTCACAGACGCTGGCAGTGAGCCAGAAAGCAACGTTCCCACATTTGATATGACTTCGGTCAGTGAGACTATTTGTGGATCGACACCATGACCACGGCTGAAAGCAAGCAAGCGCTGTGTCAGGTCGGATCCGCGTTGGGTTGCCGTCAGCATGGGTTCGAGGTGTTTTTCCAGCTCCCCAGTTGAGATATCGCCTGACTTTCTTTTGAGCGTGAGAAGGTTGCCCATCAAAATGGTCAGGAGATTGTTGAAATCATGGGCCAGGCCGCCGCTCAATTTCCCAACCGCATCCATGCGCTGCGCTTGAAGTAGGCTCTCCTGATTTTGTTTTTCTTCTGTGGCATCAAGCGAAAGAACAAATGCCCCCAGAGTACGCCCGTCCACAGTCATGTCAGGGATGAGGGTTGAGCGCATATAGGCCTTGGAGCCATCGGTTTGTTTGCGCTGATAGTCATAGGAAACGAGATTGCCTTGCAATGCGTGTGCAATCTTAGGACCGATCTCTGCAAAGAGGTCCTTTCCGACCACATCCTGCCCACTCATACCCACAATGGAAGCAGGGGACTGGCCAAACCATTCTGCATATCTTCGGTTGGCGAACCGGAAAATGGGGCCGGGTGCGATATAGGCGATCAAAGCCGGAATATTGTCAGTGACAAGGCGCAGCCAGTCTTCGCTTTGGCGTAGCGCGCGTGTGCGTTCCTCGACTGTCTTTTCAAGACTTTCCTGCCGCCGGCGATCCTCGGTGACATCTGTATAGGTTGTTACGAACCCGCCTTGTGGGAGTGGCGTTCCCTTGATCGCGATCACCTGACCATTGGGGCGCACTCGCTCAAGGTAGTGGGGTTCGAACAGTCGGGCTCGGGCAACGCGTCGCTCGATTTTGCCTTCTATATCCCCTTCGCCGTATTCGCCGCGTTCTGCATTGACGCGCAGAAACTCGGTCAAATGCGTGCCACGTCTTGCGAGCTCTTCGGGAAAATCCAGCATCTGCCATAGGCCCCGGTTCCAGGCCACCAATTCCAGATTCGCATCAAAGACAGAAAAACCCTGACTCAGATGGTCCAGAGCTGCTTGCATGAGGTCCAATTGGGACTTGAGATGTGTGGTTTCGTTCATGGCAAAATCCTATCCTCACTTTGGAAAATTTGACAGATCTCTTTGAAAGTTCAGCCTAAAATCGCAATGACATATTTCGTAACATTTGTAACATATTGGCGTAACCTTGCAGGACTAGCGTTCTCGAAGAGCCGAGCGAACACTCTTTAATGCGGACGAAAGTTGTCCTTGAAGAAGCCGCGAGAGGGTTGTTTTATGGCTCGCATAAGTTGACCCCGGAAAACGGGGCACCTTTTGGAAGGGATGGAACGCTATGGCAGGGTTGGCCGACACCGCAGCTGGCGGTGTGGACACCTTTCCGAAGATTTTGCTGCGCAATGCGGTGATCTTCGGAGACCGAACGGCTGTTCGGGAAAAGGATTTTGGGATCTGGCAAAGCTGGACCTGGTCCGAGGTGCTTGACGAGATCCGTAAATTTTCTCTGGGATTGCAAGAGCTTGGTTTGCAGCCGGGTGACAAGGTTGCAGTTGTCGGCTCTAACCGACCACGCCTTTATTGGTCCATGGTCGCCACTCAGGCACTCGGCGGTGTTCCTGTGCCTGTGTATGCCGACTCAGTGGCTGAGGAAATGGCTTACGTCCTGGCGCATGCCGAGGCTCGCTTTGCGATGGTGGAAGATCAGGAACAGGTCGACAAGCTGCTTTCGATGGATGGCGCAGATGTTCCGCTTCAGCACATTATTTATGATGAGCCACGCGGCCTCCGTGACTACGACCATACAAGACTACATGCTTTTACCGATGTGCAGGCCCGGGGTGAAAAGCTGTTATCAGCGGATGCGGGCTGCCGAGAGCGTTGGGAACAGGCTATTGCCAAGGGGAAGGGCGATGATCTGGCGGTCATGCTCTATACCTCTGGTACGACAGGGCGCCCCAAAGGCGTGATGCTGACCTTTGACAACTTGGTCATTTCCGCGCGAAATGCCAACAAGTTTGACCGGCTTGATGAAACAGATGAGATCATCGCCTATTTGCCGCTCGCTTGGGTCGGCGACCACGTCTTTTCCCTAGCTCAGGCGTATACGGCTGGGTTTTGTGTCAACTGCCCGGAAAGCATGGAAACGGTTGACGTAGACCGGCTCGAGATTGCGCCTTCTTATTTCTTTGCGCCCCCGCGTGTGTTTGAGAACATGCTTACACGCATCATGGTGCGTATGGAGGACGCAGGTCCTTTGAAGCGCAAGATGTTCGACTATTTCATGGATGTTGCTCGGCGCTGCGGCGAGAATATCCTGAATGGTGAGGACGTGCCGTTCAAGGATCGAGTGCTGTATTCTCTTGGCGAGTTCTGTGTCTACGGTCCGCTCAAAAACCGGATCGGGCTAACGCGCCTCAAGGTAGGCTATACCGCCGGCGAAGCCATTGGGCCCGAGATATTCCAGTTCTTCCGGTCTCTGGGACTTAATCTGAAACAGCTTTACGGTCAGACAGAGGCAGCCGTCTATATAACGCTGCAACCCGATGGCGAGATCTATGGAGACACAGTTGGCAAGCCCGCGCCGGATGTTGAACTCAAGATCGCGGACAATGGCGAAGTGCTCTACAGATCACCAGGGTCTTTTATCGGCTATTTCAAAAACGACGAGGCGACCCAGTCTACCAAGACTGAGGATGGTTGGGTTCATACCGGTGACGCAGGGATTATTGCCGATAATGGGCACCTGAAAATCATCGATCGGGCCAAGGATGTTGGCAAACTGACCGATGGCTCTCTGTTTGCGCCGAAATACATCGAGAACAAGCTGAAGTTTTTCCCGAATATCAAGGAAGCCGTAGCGTTTGGACATGAGCGTGACAAGGTCTGTGCGTTCATCAATATCGATCTGACCGCTGTTGGCTCATGGGCAGAGCGCAACAACGTCAACTATGCCTCCTATCAGGAACTAGCGGCCCATCCTGATGTCTACGGCATGATCGAAAAACATGTCGATCAGGTCAATCGCGACTTGTCGCGAGAGCCGATGATGGCTGGGGCTCAGATCAATCGTTTCCTCATTCTGCACAAGGAACTTGATGCCGACGACGGGGAGCTGACCCGGACGCAAAAGGTCCGCCGCAATTTCATTGCTGAGAGATATGGAGAGCTGATTGAGGCGCTCTATGACGGTTCAACCTCGAAACACACTCGCACTGAGGTCACCTTTGAAGATGGTCGTAAGGGTGCGATCGAGGCGACTGTCGAGATACGCGATATGACACCGCATTCAGCCGCGGAAACTGTTCAGGAGGCGGCAGAATGAATGCGATTGTCACAAACGAAGGCTTGCCGACATCTGAGCCTGTCACACAGCGCGAAGTCCTTTTGAAAGTCGACAATGTGTCGTTGTCTTTCGGCGGGGTGAAGGCCATCACCGATATTTCGCTCGACATTCAAAAGGGTGAAATTCGCGCGATCATCGGTCCAAACGGAGCCGGTAAAACATCAATGTTGAATGTCATCAACGGGTTCTATCATCCGCAGGAAGGCACCATTACCTGGCGCGGGGAAGAACGGCGGAAGATGAAGCCTTATGAGGCGGCCAGTCAGGGAATAGCGCGGACTTTCCAGAATGTGGCGTTGTTCAAGGGTATGACGACACTGGACAACATCATGTCCGGCCGGTCCTTGAAGATGAAGAAGAACTTCTTCTGGCAATTGCTCTGGCGTGGACCGGCGGAGCAGGAGGAAATCGAGCATCGGCGCAGGGTCGAAGACATTATCGACTTCCTCGAGATTCAGGCAATCCGGAAAACGCCGGTCGGCAAGCTGCCTTATGGCCTACAGAAGCGGGTGGAACTTGGCCGTGCGCTTGCGATGGAGCCTGAACTCCTTCTGCTTGACGAGCCAATGGCCGGTATGAATCTGGAAGAAAAAGAAGACATGAGCCGGTTCATTTTGGATGTGAACCAGGAATTCGGAACGACAATTGCGCTGATCGAACATGACATGGGTGTGGTCATGGATCTTTCGGATCGTGTCGTGGTGCTCGATTACGGCAAGAAAATTGCGGATGGCCCGCCTGAGGAGGTGCAGGCCAGCCAAGCCGTTATCGATGCGTATCTCGGCGTGAGCCACTAGGGGGGACCAAACCATGCTTTATGATATTTTCGTTGATCCCTTCGTCCAGATGTACCAGATGCCGGACTTCTTCCTGCAGGTGCTTTGGGAAGGATTTGTTGCCGGCATTCTTTATGCGCTGATTGCGCTCGGCTTTGTTCTGATCTTCAAGGCTTCCGGCGTCTTCAATTTTGCGCAAGGTATCATGGTGGTGTTTGCCGGTCTGACGCTGGTGGGCCTGCATGAAAACGGCGTTCCAGCCTTTGTGGCTCTCGGCTTGACTATTGTTGTAATGGGGGTTCTGGCCTACGGCATTGAACGCGTGGTGATGCGTCCGCTGGTGAACCAGCCGGACATCATCCTCCTGATGGCAACCATTGGGCTGACCTACTTCCTGATCGGGTTTGGTGAGTTCATCTTTGGCGGTGAGCCGAAGCGGATGATTGCCGAGGAACTCTGGTTGCCGACAGGTTCAACAGCATTTGAATTTGGTGAGCGCGGACTGGTGATCCTGCAGCATATTGATATTGCGGCGGCTGTCATTGCCATTATTATGGTCGCTGCGCTTGGCATCTTCTTCAACAAGACCCGCATCGGGCGGGCCTTACGGGCAGTCGCCGATGACCATCAGGCAGCATTGTCGGTGGGGATCTCTCTCAATCAGATCTGGGCTATCGTCTGGTTTGCTGCTGGCTTGGTTGCACTTGCAACGGGCATCATGTGGGGCGCGCGCTCTGATGTATCTTTCGCGCTCGAGATCGTTGCTTTCAAAGCATTGCCAGTCCTGATCCTCGGGGGCTTTACCTCAATTCCTGGTGCAATCATCGGTGGTTTGATCATCGGCTTTGGCGAGAAGATTGGCGAGCTTTACTGGGGTGGTCTTGTTGGCGGCGGCATTGAATCCTGGCTTGCCTACATCATCGCTCTCATCTTCCTGCTGTTCCGGCCGCAAGGTCTCTTCGGCGAAAAAATCATCGAACGGGTGTAAGTCGACATGTTTTATCGTGAAGCCGGACAATTCAAGACAAGCTATCAGTCTGATCAGGCCATGTTCCCGATCCTGCAGGATCGGATTGGAATGGCCGTCATCCTGGCCGTGGCCTTTATTGTCGTTCCTCTGACGGCGAACGACTTCTTTTTGACGTCGATCATGATCCCGTTCCTGGTGTTTTCATTAGCTGCGATCGGGCTGAATGTTCTCACAGGCTTTTGCGGTCAGCTCTCTCTAGGAACCGGCGCGTTCATGGGGGTTGGGGCTTATGCTGCCTATAAGCTGACAACCATTTTCCCGGATGTGAACGTGGTTTTGTTCGTTCTGATCTCAGGGTTCTTTTCTGCAGGCATCGGAGCGATCTTCGGCCTGCCAAGCTTGCGGATCAAAGGGCTGTATTTAGCCGTGACAACCCTTGCTGCGCAGTTCTTTCTCGAATGGTGCTTTATCCGCATTCCGTGGCTCTATAACGACAACGCGTCGGGTGCGATTGAGGTGCCGAAACGCGAAATGTTCGGTGTGATCGTCTCGGGTGCCGAAGCCACTCCCTTGGCACGCTATTTTGTGGTTCTCGGGATTACGGTGTTCATCGCCTTCCTGATCGCAAATGTGCTGCGAGGTCGGATTGGCCGGTCCTGGATGATGATCCGCGACATGGATATTGCTGCGGAACTGATGGGCATTCGTCCGCTTCAAACCAAGCTGATGGCCTTTGCTGTCTCGTCTTATATCTGCGGTGTGGCCGGGGCGATGATGGTGTTCTTCTGGCTGAATGCGGCTGAGCCTTCATCTTATTCCATCAACCTGTCCTTCCAGATCCTCTTCATGGTGATCCTGGGCGGTCTGGGAAGTTTGAGCGGAGCGTTCCTCGGGGCGGCTTTCATCTGGATCTTGCCAGTTATGTTGAAGTTCATTCCAAGCGCAATTGGTCTGGAAATCGGCGCGGAAACCGTCGAGCACTTGACGTTCATGGTTGTTGGGGGCCTGATTATTTTCTTCTTGATCGTGGAGCCCCACGGGTTTGCGAGACTTTGGCAGATTGCCAAACAAAAGCTGCGGGTCTGGCCGTTCCCTTATTAACGGCCAACCCTGTCATGTCATCCGGGCGACGGACCCGCCCGGGGAGGAATGGCGAATGGGTCCGGTGGTTTCTGCTGCTGTCAGAACCTCAAGGGAGGAAATGCATGAAACACTTGAAGACACTTGCGCTCGGCACGGCTGTCGCGCTTGGAGTGAGCCTTGGCGGTGTTACGCCGCAGGTCGCTCAAGCCGAGGATGCCAATTATGTGCCGCTGCTGACCTACCGCACTGGTCCTTTTGCTGGCTCTGGTATTCATATCGCGAATGGCATGGCTGACTATCTTCATATGCTCAATGAGCGTGATGGCGGTATCGGCGGCGTGAAACTCGCGATTGAAGAGTGTGAAACCGGCTATAACGCGCAAAAGGGCGTGGAGTGCTATGAGGCGACGAAGGGCAAAAACGCTCTTGTCTATAACCCTTATTCCACCGGCATCACGCTTCAACTGATCCCGAAAGCATCGGTCGACAAGATCCCGGTTCTGTCCATGGGCTATGGCCTGTCTGCAGCTGCCGACGGAAACACGTTCCCATGGGTATTCAACGTTCCTGACACGTACTGGGACGGAGCGTCTGTGGTGATCAAGTATATCGGCCAGCAGGAAGGTGGACTTGAAAACCTCAAAGGCAAGAAGATTGGCTACATCTTCCTTGACGCTGGCTATGGACGCGAGCCGATCCCGCTTCTTGAGCAATTGGCAGAAAAACATGGCTTTGAGCTGTTGAAGTATGCCGTTCCGGGCAAGGAAATGCAGAACCAGTCTTCACAGTGGCTGAATGTCCGCCGTGATCGCCCGGATTACATGATCATGTGGGGCTGGGGCGCGATGAACCCGACCGCCATCAAGGAAGCTGTCAAGATCCGCTATCCGATGGACAAGTTCATCGGCGTTTGGTGGTCCGCAGGTGAAGATGATGCGGCAGCTGGTGGTGCTCAGGCCAAAGGCTACAAGGCGCTCAACTTCTCTGGCGTGGGCATGGACTTCCCGGCTCTGCAGGACATCAAGAAGCTGGTTGTCGATGCAGGCAAATCACCGACAGACGTAGAGAGCATGGGTGGTACGCTTTACAATCGCGGCGTCCTTAACTCCGTGATCATTGCTGAGGGCATCCGCGCTGCTCAGGAGAAGACCGGCAAAAAGGTCATCACCGGTGAAGACATGCGGATCGGTTTGGAATCCTTGAATCTCGATGAAGCCCGTCTGGCGGAAATCGGCCTGGCTGGTTTTGCGCATCCGATGAAAGTGACCTGTGAGGATCACTCCGGAAGCCATCCAGTCTTTATTCAAGAGTGGGACGGCGAGAAATTCGTCAAGGTCACTGACTGGATCGAGCCGATGACCGACACAGTCCGCCCGCTTCTGGAAGCTGCAGCCAAGGAATATGCAGAAAAGAACGCACCTTGGCCTGAGCGGACTGAGCCTTGCGCAAACTGATGTCTCTATCTCCCGCCGTATTATGCGGCGGGAGACCCTGAAAAAGTTTATTTTTGGAGCAGTGAAGGCTCATGTCGACGCTTGAACTTGATTGGCCCGCTGACACGGGAGAAAAGTCAGCCGCTCAGGACACCATATTGTCCGTGAACAATATTGAGGTGATCTACGACCACGTGATCCTCGTGCTCAAAGGCGTATCGCTGACAGTCCCTCGCGGCGGCATTGTTGCTCTTTTAGGTGCCAATGGTGCGGGCAAGACCACAACGCTCAAGGCCGTGTCCAATCTTTTGGGGGCCGAGCGCGGTGAGGTTACCAAGGGCAAAATCCTTTTTGAAAAGGATGAGGTTCAGGCGCTTTCACCGAACGATCTTGTTCGTCGTGGCTGCATACAGGTAATGGAAGGTCGTCACTGTTTTGGCCACCTTTCGATTGAAGAAAACCTTCTAACCGGCGCCTATACGCGGACCGATGGTGCTGCGGCTGTGAAAGCCGACCTCGAGATGGTCTATAATTACTTTCCGAGACTGAGAGAGCGCCGGCAAAGTCAGGCTGGATACACGTCAGGCGGTGAACAACAAATGTGTGCGATTGGTCGGGCACTCATGAGCCGTCCGAAAATGATCCTGCTTGATGAGCCGTCCATGGGACTGGCACCGCAGCTCGTGGAAGAAATTTTTGAAATCGTGAAAGAACTCAATGACAAGGAGGGAGTTTCCTTCCTGTTGGCAGAGCAGAACACCAATGTGGCGCTGCGTTACGCAACATATGGCTACATCATGGAATCTGGCCGGATTGTTCTTGACGGCGATGCCAAAGCTCTTCGTGAAAACGAGGATGTAAAAGAATTCTATCTGGGTGTTGGGGGTGAAGGGCGCCGCTCCTTCCGGAATGTGAAGCACTATAAACGCCGAAAACGCTGGCTTGCCTGATGCGGTACGTCACCAGGTAAAACTCAAGCGGAGACCACAATGAGCGACGAATTTGCAGCGCGCGAGCGGCAGGATCCTGCCGAGCGCGAACGGGACCTCTTTGCCAAGTTGCCGGAGTTCCTCCACTTTGCGATAGCCAATGCACCCGGTTGGGCCGCGCATTTGAAGTCGTGCGAGCCTGATGGGGTGACCAGTCGACATGCGTTGGCCGAACTTCCTGTTCTACGGAAGTCAGAACTCATGGAACGCCAGAAGGACGCTCCACCCTTTGGAGGTTTTCTCGCCGGCAACCTCGAAGGCGTTGAAAGAGTTTTTATGTCCCCGGGACCCATCTGGGAGCCGCAGGCGGTTGGTGATGACCCCTGGAATGGTGCGCGTGCGCTGGCTGCCGCCGGGTTCCAGAAGGGCGACATTGTTATCAATGCTTTTTCCTATCATCTTACACCGGGTGGGTTCATTCTGGACAGTGGTGCACGAGCGCTTGGATGCGCTGTTTTCCCGGCTGGTGTCGGGAACACGGATATGCAAGTTGAGGCCGTCGAGGTCTTCAAGCCGACAGGGTTTGTTGGCACCCCGGACTACCTAAAGGTGCTTTTGGACCGTGGAGCTGAGCAAGGCCGCAATGTTTCGTCCATCAAGCGTGCTCTGGTGTCTGGTGGCGCACTGTTTCCCTCTCTTCGGCAAGAATATGCAGATCGGGGTGTAGACGTTGCCCAGTGCTATGCGACGGCAGACCTTGGGGTTATCGCCTATGAGAGTTCAGCGCGCGACGGGATGATCGTCAACGAGGATTATATCGTTGAGATTGTTCGACCGGGCACAAACGACCCCGTGCCCGATGGTGAAGTGGGTGAGTTGGTGGTGACGTGTTTTAACCGAACCTACCCACTCATCCGATTTGGAACAGGGGATTTGTCCAAGGTGCTTGACGGTCCATCGCCTTGCGGGCGCACAAACATGCGCATTGCCGGTTGGATGGGCCGGGCGGACCAACGCACCAAGGTCAAGGGTATGTTTGTGGATCCTGCGCAGATTGCCGAGCTTCAGAAAGGTCACCCTGAGGCAGGCCGGGTGCGGTTGACGGTTAGTCGTTCGGGTGAGAGTGATGCGATGACGCTTTCAGTCGAATGTGATCAGCAAAGTGATGCGCTCAAGGAGGCAATTAGCCAAAGTTTGCGGGATATCACTCGGTTAAAAGGGGAGGTGGAGTTTGTGCCATCCGGGAGCCTACCGAATGATGGCAAGGTGATTTCTGATGAGCGGGAGTACGAATGATCACGTTCGGGTGATCCAGCGCCGGTTTGTCGCGTATTTGTTTCAATGGGTTGGCGAAGTCTTTCGTCTGCCCTATGACATATGCTCAAATTCCAAACAGCCATGGACATCTGATGACCGTTCAGCCAACGACCCCGATCTCTGCCGATGCAGAACAACACATGCGTGCGGTAAAACTTCCCGCAGATCACCCGCAGGTCAAAACCGGTAAGGTTGGCGTTCTATTGGTCAATCTTGGCACTCCGGATGCGACGTCTTACTGGCCGATGCGGCGGTATTTGCAGCAGTTTTTGACAGACAAGCGTGTGATCGAGTGGCCCAAGGCTCTTTGGTATCCGATCCTTTACGGCATTGTTTTGATGACCCGTCCTGGCAAGTCAGGCAAGGCCTATGAGGAAATTTGGAACCACGAGCAGAACGAATCTCCGCTTCGCACAATCACGCGCAATCAATCTGACAAGCTGACGGACATTTTGGGAGAGCAAAATGGTCGCCTGCATGTGGATTGGGCCATGCGCTACGGGCAGCCGTCTATTCCGGATCGTTTAAAAGCACTTAAAGACGCTGGCTGTGATCGGCTCTTGGTCTTTCCGCTTTATCCGCAGTATTCTGCGTCCACTACTGCGACGGTGATCGATGAGGTGTGCCGGACCTTGATGGACCTTCGTTGGCAGCCGGCCCTTCGAACCGTTCCGCCTTATCATGATGATCCAGTTTATGTGAATGCGCTGGCAAAGTCGGTTGAGGAGCATCTGGTGGGCCTTGATTTTGTGCCCGATCAAATTCTGACGTCCTATCATGGCATCCCGCAATCGTATTTCAAACGCGGCGACCCTTACCACTGCCACTGCCACAAGACGACGCGGTTGATGCGCGAGGTCATGGGTGAGGCAGGCGAAAAGGTAAAGCTAACTTTCCAGTCTCGTTTTGGACCAGAGGAATGGTTACAACCCTATACGGACAAGACGGTAGAACAGCTTGCAAAGGATGGCGTGAAGAACATCGCAGTCATGAATCCGGGCTTCGTGTCAGATTGCCTTGAGACGCTTGAAGAAATTGCCGGTGAAGCAGGTGAGATCTTTGAAGAGCATGGGGGTGAAAACTTCACCCATATTCCATGCCTCAATGACAGCGAGCTGGGTATGGAAGTGATTGAGCACATCGTTCGCAAGGAACTCTCTGGCTGGCTCTAGGGTAAACGCCGGACTCCGAAGGTACCAGTTACGTTAGCCTTGGCTGTTAAAAGTTCCGCTGACGACTGGATATCGTCATTTTTCCAGAGCATACTCCGCCGCAAATCATTTGTTGAATTGCGACGGAGTTTGTTATGCCCGCAGATTTGCTGGGACTTGATATCTTTCTGATTGGCCTTTTGGTTCTCGTCGTTCTTGTCATCTTTTCTGGTGTCAAGACCGTGCCGCAAGGTTACAATTATACGGTCGAGCGTTTTGGTCGTTACCGCAAGACGTTGACCCCGGGTCTTAATCTCATCATTCCATTTGTGGATTCCATTGGTCACAAGTTGAACATGATGGAGCAGGTTCTGGACGTTCCCGCACAGGAAGTCATCACTCGGGACAATGCTACCATTACGGCTGATGGTGTTACCTTTTATCAGGTCGTTGACGCTGCGCGTGCGGCCTATGAGGTACTTGGTCTGGAAAACGCGATCCTGAACCTGACCATGACCAATATCCGCTCGGTCATGGGGTCGATGGACTTGGACCAGCTCCTGTCAAATCGTGATGAGATCAACGCCAAGCTGTTGCACGTTGTTGATACCGCAGCCGAGCCTTGGGGCGTGAAGATCACGCGTATTGAGATCAAGGACATTAATCCGCCGCGGGATCTTGTTGACGCGATGGCCCGTCAAATGAAGGCCGAGCGTGAAAAGCGGGCAGCCATTCTCGAAGCTGAGGGTAAGCGGCAGTCCGAAATCCTGAAAGCCGAAGGCGAAAAGCAATCGCTGATCCTAGAGGCTGAAGGCCGCAAGGAATCTGCTTTCCGCGACGCTGAAGCCCGCGAACGTGAAGCGGAAGCTGAAGCCAAGGCCACACAAATGGTCAGTCAGGCAATCGCCACCGGAGATGTTCAAGCCATCAACTACTTCGTTGCCAACAAATATGTCGAAGCGTTCAAGGAACTGGCAACCTCCAGAAACCAGAAGACCTTAATCCTTCCAATGGAAGCCTCGTCCCTGCTTGGATCGCTCAGTGGAATCGGTGAGATCGCCAAGGAAGCCTTTGGGCGAGATGGAGACAGCAACAAGTCCTCTTCTGGCCGGGTGCCGACGATGAACCGCAATGACAGCGGAGACGGCGCATGATCATGCGCTTGATTGAAGAGCTGGGTCCGTGGAGCTGGTGGCTCCTCGGACTGTTGCTTCTAGGGCTGGAAATACTGGTCCCCAGCACCTTTTTTCTCTGGTTCGGCCTGTCCGCATTTGTTGTTGGCGCATTGGGGTTTTTCACTGATTTTGCCTGGCAAGTTGATCTGGTGATCTTTCTTGTGCTGTCGCTTGCTGCCCTGCTGATTGGCCGCAAATATATGGCAAAGGGTGATGATCAGTCCGGTGATCCAAACCTGAATAAACGCGGCAGCCGTTATGTCGGTCGTCATTTCGTTTTGGCAGCACCCATCTTGCAAGGGGAGGGCAAGCTGTCCGTCGACGATACTGTCTGGAGAATTTCTGGGCCAGACCTGCCCGCTGGAACCACGGTGGAAGTCACCCAACTGGATGGTTCCAAACTGGTTGTTGACGCTGTGACGTCTGAAAATCCAACTGCTGAGAATTAGGGATTATGACCCGGTGGGATTGGTGGGGCTTCTGCTTTCAGCAGGATCTCCACCCGCCGGTTTGAGGCGAGATAAGGATCGTTCGGGAAGAGCGGTTCGGAATCAGATTTCCCGATTACAGCATAGAACTGGTTTGACGGTACCCCGTATTCCGCCAGAATTTGTCGTGCAACATTTGCGCGTTCGGCGGAGAGATCCCAACCTGTATAGGCTGGATCAACTGAACGTCCGCCCGCGGTCGTATGTCCAGTGATTTCCACCCGATTTGGCATCTGGGACAGGACAGGTGCCATTTTTGCAAGAAGGCGACGGGTTGTCTCATACGGATACTTGGAGCCTTCGCGGAACATGGATCGACCGTCCTGATCGACCAGCATGATGTTGAGGCCTTCTTCGCTTTCTTCGAGAATTATATTGCTTGAGATTTCGGTGATCTCGGGCATTTCCTGCCAGGCTTGGCGAAGGGATGCAGCAGCTGTGGCAAACTGACGAGGGCGCTCGATTTCAGCCTCTTCCGTCTCGTGCGTGTTTGCTTCCGGGCCTTGTTTACGCTTTCTGTCATGGACCTCCTCGGAAAAATCCGAATCCATGTCCTGCTCAACCTGGCTGATATCCTTCATGTATTGGCGGATCGGAATGCCTTCCACCTCGATAACACCTGTTTTTCGGGAGTTCTCCTTCACACCAAAGGCTTCTGCCATTGAGCCAGCGACGACTTGTAGTTTCTCCTTGTCCTGAATGGAGAAGGAGATGATGAGAACGAAGAAGCACACAAGCAGAGACATAAGGTCGGCAAAAGTCACAAGCCATTCTGGAGCGCCGCCGCCGCCTTCCTTTTTCTTCTTTGCCACGTGGTGTGCCTCCGGTTGGGATTAGGCTGCTTCGGCGAACTCTGCCCGAGCTTTCTCTGGCAGGTAGGCCAAAAGCATTTCCTGAATAAGAGCCGGGCTCTTGTTCTCCCGGATTTGGAGAACCCCTTCGATAATCAAGGTCTGGTTCAATTCGTCGACGTCGAACTTTGCGTCCAGCTTTTCCACCAAAGGCAGACAGAGAACGTTGGAAAGGAGCGCGCCGTAGAGAGTGGTCAAGAGCGCAACCGCCATGGACGGGCCAATTGCGGCTGGGTCGTCCATGTTGGCAAGCATCTGCACCAGACCGACCAGCGTTCCAATCATGCCGAAGGCAGGTGCTGAATCTCCAAGAGCCTTCATGACGCGCTTGCCCTCTGACAATCGGGTCAGATTGAGATCTCGCTCGCGCTCCATGGAATCCTTGATGAATTCCGTCTCGTAACCGTCGGCGATGTACTGGACACCCTTGGCGAGAACGGGGTCAGAAATGTCTACGTTCTCAAGGCCTAGTGGGCCTGACTTGCGAACAATGTCGCCGAGATTCGTGATTTCCGCAATCAGGTCGCGCGGGTTGGCGGCCTTGCCAGTGAAGGCGCATTTAAAAGCTGTGATAAAGGCCGTCGCAATGTCATTCAACTGAAACCGGATCAAGGTGGCCAACAAACCACCACCGATAACGATCAGGATTGACGGAACGTCGATGAACTGACTGAAGCTGCCGCCCAACAGGATAGCGGTCGCCACAATACCGAAGGCGCCGAGAACACCGATTAGAGTTGCTAAATCCATCAAGCACACCAAACTCGTGGGCCTAGGCCCGTTAACTGCTGATGCTTAATGTAGGTAGAACTAGGCTAATCAATTCCTAACCATAAAGAAGAAAGTGCTCTTCCAGGGTCGGATTTTTGAATTCTTCGTCAGGCAGCGCCAATTCGCAAAAGATCATGAAGATGAACGATGCCAACCGGTTTTTGTTCTTCAACAACGAAAACCGAGGTAATCGATGAACTGTTCAACAACTCAAGAATAGCCGCTGCCATCATGTCGGAGCGAATGGTTTTCGGGCCGGCCGTCATAATTTCTGAGGCCGGAAGATCCAGGAAGTCTGAGCTGATGTGACGGCGTAGATCACCGTCCGTTATGATGCCGACAAGATTTCCGGTTTCATCAGTAACGCCAAGAGCGCCAAATCCCTTTTGTGTCATCAACACGATGCCTTCACGCATCGGCGTGGAACTGTTCACAAGGGGCAAAGTCTCACCCTTGTGCATGATGTCTCGTGCATTTGTGAGGCTTGCACCGAGCTTTCCGCCTGGATGGAAAACCCGGAAATCCTGAGCTGAAAAATCTCTGCTTTCCAAAAGAGCGACGGCCAGTGCGTCGCCCATAGCCAGTTGAGCGAGGGCTGATGTTGTTGGGGCAAGACCATGAGGGCACGCCTCGGTGACCTTCGGCAGGTTTAAGACAACATCTGCGGCTCGGCCTAATGTGCTGTCCAGGCGAGAGGTTACGGCTACCAGTGGCACCTTGAACCGTCGGGCATAGGCAACAATTCCGGCGAGCTCTTGCGTTTCCCCAGACCATGACAGAGCAATGACAACATCATTTTCCATGATCATGCCAAGATCGCCGTGACTGGCTTCACTGGCATGGACAAAGAATGCTGGCGTTCCGGTGGAGGCGAGGCTGGCGGCCAGCTTTGTACCAATGTGACCGCTTTTCCCAATCCCGGACACAACAACACGGCCCTTGCTTTCTTTGATCAGGCGAACCGTGTCTGCAAAGGGTTTGGCCAGACTGTCCTTCAGAGCCGCGCGCAGTGCGCTGAGTCCCGCAATCTCTGTTTCTAGCGTTCGTTCTGCAGAAACCAGACTTCTTGATTGCAGATCATCAAGCTCGTTTTGTCCTGTTTCTGAAGTTTTCGTGGTCATGCAGGTGCTCATTTGTTCGGCTGTTTGCTTGCAGACCCATAAGGTGTTCTGAGAGGTGCTGCAAGCTGGTGCGTTTGGGTCGTTCGGATAAAGGCTATTGAATTACGTGTGTTGCAGGTGGGATTTTCGCTTTTTGCAACAGCTGGAAACAAAGCATTAACCATAGTTTGGGAAGTATTAAGGCAGAAAACCTCTTATTATATGATCCAGGACCGGAATGCCGCGCCTTTCCAAGTACTTTCTGACCGTTTGGCTTGCCATGGGCACAGCTGTGTTCGCCCAGGACGCGGGTCTGGATTTGCGTGGCTCCGTGGCAGATGACAATCTGGGTCCGCTGGCGGAAGATCAGCCGGAAGCTGGAACTGCGCAAAGAAACCCAGCTCAAGCAGATGTCGGGCTGCCCGGCGCCTCCAATACAGCCACCGAAGAAGTTGGCTCTACCGGTTTGCGATTGGGTAATCGGGCCACACCTGTGCGGCCGTTTTCTGACCGTCTGGCTGCTGTGTCGCGGATAGGCGGCAACGAGAACCAATTGGATCCTGGTGTTTATGGTGGGGACACCACCTTCGATGAAGCGCGCGGTTTGCGGGTAGGGACCTTCACTATATTCCCTGAGCTCACTCTCACGGGTGGGTGGACGGACAATCAGTCCGGCTCTGCCAATGGTGAAAGCGGTCAGCTTTACCGGATAACTCCGAACATCACAGCGACATCAGATTGGTCCCGCCATCAGCTGGATCTTGCACTGCGCGGAACTTATGTCGGTTATCCCGGATCAACTGATGATGATGAAGGTAATGTCCTTGCATCTGCTCGTTTGCGTCTCGATGTTTCAAACCGCACGACGGTCAATGGCGGTCTTGCCTATACCTACTCTCAAGAAGATGGCTCCAGCCTTGAGAGTGCCAATGGCACGGACGATGTCCACTCTATTTCTCTTGACCTTGGTGCAACTCGGGATGCGGGGCTACTTTCGGTAACCGCAAGTGGTGGTGTCGATCGGAGCATCTACACAGCAGATGATACAAATAGCGCGACCAATTCCAGCTCCAGAGACAATACGCTTTATTCCGCGAACCTGAGGCTTGATAGCAACGGTGGGGGCGTGTTGTCGCCTTTTGTTGAAGGTTCATTTTTGTGGCGCCGGTTCGACAAGACATGCAGTGACGCCATTTGTGAGGATCGGAACTCGAAGGGATATGCGCTTCGCGGCGGTGTTGTTGTTTCGTCTGGTCCCAAGCTGAACGGTGAAATTAGTGCCGGTTACCGGATTGAGGATCTGGATGATAAGCGGCTGGAGGATCTAGCGGGGCTTACCGTGGATGCCTCACTCGTTTGGTCGCCGAGCCGTTTGACAACGGTTACTGCAGGGCTCGGTACAAACTTCGATACCACAGATGTGGACGGTGCCAGTGGCTCGATCATTTATTCAGGCGATTTGCGAATCGCGCACGGATTTAGCGATCGGTTCGCAGCGGAAGCCGGGATTGGCTATGAGCTGCGTGACTATCAGGGCATTGATGTCGAAGAGCGGACGGCGACCGGCCTTTTGGGGCTGACTTACGCGATTTCCCGCAATGTCGCTTTGACAACACAATATACGCATAGACGTTTCGACAGCAGCGACAACGGAAGTGATTACACGGAAAACAGCATCGAGGCAGGCGTTCGTATTCGCCATTAAGGCTTTGGTTACCGTTTTCGTCGATTTGCTTAGGGACAGTCACGATGCTGGGGGGCACGTTACCGCGTCATGGGCACCGGGAGGCTAGTATGAATTTCAGAGTTGTTGATCCACACATGCGTCTCAGCGGATTTAAATGGTTCTCACGCCTTAAGGTGAGCCTCTTCAGCCTTGTCTTCCTGTGCACGGGCCTCCAAGCCCAAGCGGACCCGGGCTTCAATCAGTTCCTACGGGACTTCTGGCCAACAGCCCAATCGTATGGAATTCAGCCAGACGTCTACAACAAGGTTTTTATCGGCATGACGCCAGACAAGGACACACTCCGCTTGATGAACAAGCAGTCGGAGTTTGTGAAGCCAATCTGGGAGTATCTCGACAGCGCTGTCTCTGAAACACGTGTAGAGCGCGGACGAGAGTTGCTGGTCGAATACCGTGACGTTTTGGCTGCAATTGAGGCGCGTTATGGCGTGGACCGGGAAGCCGTGCTGGCGATCTGGGGCATGGAGACCAACTACGGCAGCTTCATGGGCAAGCATAACGTCATTCAGGCACTGGCGACCTTGGCTTATGGCGCACCGCGCCGCCAAAAGTTCTGGCGTAAGGAACTTTTGAAAGCGCTGGCGATTGTCCAGGGCGGGCACGTAAAGTTTGAGGATATGGAAGGCTCCTGGGCCGGAGCCATGGGCCATACCCAATTTATGCCAACCAGTTGGAATGCCTATTCTGTCGACTTTGACGGCGATGGTCGCCGCGATATCTGGACGACCATCCCCGATGCCCTTGCTTCAACGGCCTTCTATTTGAAAAAGCATGGCTGGCAAACCGGCAAGACATGGGGCTATGAGATCTCTCTGCCGCGGAACTTCGACTTCCGCCTTGCTGACGACGACACCACGCTGACACTTGGCGAATGGGCACGACGCGGTGTTGGCCGGGTGAATGGTCGTCAGTTCCCGCGTCCTTCAGACCGGGCTGTGCTCGTGATGCCAGCGGGCGTGAATGGCCCGAAGTTCCTGATGCTCAAGAATTTTTACGTCATAAAGCGGTATAATAATGCCACTGCATACGCTCTGGCCGTGGGACACTTGGCTGATCGTTTGATCGGCGGTGGGCCTTTGGCGGGCGATTGGTCTCGGGAGCATTTGCCACTGAAACGCAGTGAAGTTGCCGAGCTGCAAAACGCGCTCAACCGGAAGGGCTTTAGCGTTGGTAGCGCTGACGGAAAGGTGGGTCCTGCAACACGGCGTGGTATCCGGGCTTTCCAGCGCTCTCGTGGCTTGATCCCGGATGGGTATGCTTCTGTGGTTTTGCTGGCGAAAGTCCGTCAAGGCAGTTAAACTCGTCGGAAGTTTAACTGTTGGAGCGGATCTTGGTGGCCGGACCAAGCTTCAAATTTGAAAACCACAAAGGTGGCTGGACATTCAGCCACCTTTTGTGCGTCTTGATGCTCATAACCGCTTTTGCCGCGACCGGGTCCATTCAGAGTGCCGTTGCGCAGAGCTCCGGCGGTTCGTTCCAAGTGGCGCAGAACAATCAGGGCTTCAACCCGTTTCGTTCGTTCTTTGGTATCTTCAAAGGTAAACAAGAGCCGAAAAAAACAAAACGCAAAACCAACAGGCGTCGGTCTGCACCTGCAGTGCGGGCGGCGCCACAGGTGGTGGAGCTGCCCAAAGACCCGAATGCGGGGGTCATCCTTGTTGTTGGCGATCAAATGGCTGACGGCGTTGCCGACGGTCTTCGCCGCGTTTTGGCCGAACAGCCTGCTGTCAGGGTTGATCGGCTTATTCATAAAAGCAAGGGATTGGCTGGGATTGAGGTTCCCGATTGGTCGACCGAGATATTGTCCCGGATCCGTGGGTCAGACGTTGAGGCTGTCGTCGTCATGTTGGGTCGATATGACCGGCGTGAGCCAATGCCCGGAGATCCGCCTATCCCGTTTCTTGAGCCGGGTTGGGACACAGCTTACCTAAAGAAGGTTCAGTCCATCGTCGCTACAGTGCGCCGTGAGCGGTTGCCGATCGTTTGGGTCAGTCTTCCACCAACGGGTGCCCGCAAACGCAACGCTGATTTCTTGGCGCTGAATGATAATTACCGACAGGCTGCAGAAGATCGGCGGACACGTTTTGTCGATATCTGGGACATCTTCTTGTCCGAAAACGGCAATTACACCTCGTTTGGTCCGGATGTGGATGGTCAGCGGCGACGTTTGAGAAGTCAGGACAAGATCGGCTTCAACTGGTCAGGCAACCAAAAGGTGGCCTTCTTTGTTGAACGCGAGCTTCTTCGCTTGCTCGGCGGCTATGGAGGTTTGGCGTTTGAGGGGGTTGAAGATGACCCGAATTTCATCGTGCTGACAGGGCGGACAACCTCACCGGAAGCGGAACTTTTGGGTGGTGATGCTCGCACTGAAGATCCGGATGCAGATGGCGCCACATATGGTTTTCTGGTGCGCGGCGAGGCTTTGCCGCGGGTCGAGGGCCGGGTTGACGATACGCGATTACAATAAATCGTAGCCCAATAAAAAGCCGCCAGCGGATTCCGCTGGCGGCTTTTTCATTCGTGATTTTCATCGTTTAGCGAGGTAGGTCGCTTGATCCGGTCAGGAACTCGTCGACAGCGCGGGCTGCTTGCCGGCCTTCGCGGATTGCCCAGACAACCAGTGACTGTCCACGGCGCACATCGCCTGCAGCAAAAATCTTGTCCATGCTTGTCTTGTAGTCTTCGGTGTTGGCCTTGACGTTGGTTCGGCCATCCAGCTCCAATTTTTCTCCACTCTGGGAGACAAATGTATCGAGCAATGGACCGGAAAAGCCAATAGCCGCCAGAACGAGATCAGCACGAAGAATAAATTCAGATCCTTCGATTGGAGCGCGCTTCTCATCGACCCGAGCGCATTTTACGCCGGTCACGCGCCCTTCCTCGCCAAAAAGAGCGAGGGTGGCTGCAGAAAATTCACGTTCTGCCCCCTCGGCTTGCGAGGAAGAGGTTCGGAACTTGGTCGGCCAATACGGCCAGAAGGCCATCTTGTCTTCCTTGATCGGCGGGATCGGGCGGATATCGAGCTGTGTGACAGAAAGTGCACCCTGACGGAATGATGTGCCAACGCAGTCAGAGGCTGTGTCGCCGCCGCCGATGACAACGACGTGTTTTCCACCTGCCCAGATCGGAGCTTCACCGGTTTCCGGTTCGCCACCAACCCGGCGGTTTTGCTGTACCAGATACTCCATGGCCCAGTGGCATCCTTCCAGCTCCATGCCGGACACGCCCGGATCACGCGGGCGCTCAGCTCCAGCACACAGAATTACGGCATCATGACGATCTGCCAGGTCTTCAAGGGTTTCATTGACCCCGATGTTCACACCGTAATGGAATGTGACACCTTCAGCTTCCAGCTGTTCAACGCGGCGGTCGATATAGTGTTTTTCCATCTTGAAGTCGGGAATGCCATAACGCAGGAGGCCGCCTGCTTTCGGCTCGCGCTCATAAACGTGCACGGTATGGCCAGCCCGGGTTAGTTGTTGCGCTGCGGCCATGCCTGCAGGACCTGCGCCAATAACAGCGACAGCTTTGCCGGTTTTGATTGCAGCGGGCTGCGGGACAATCCAACCCTCAGCAAAACCCTTGTCGGCGATGGCTTGCTCAACGGATTTGATGTTAACCGGCACATCTTCCAGATTAAGCGTGCAGGCTTCTTCGCATGGGGCGGGGCAAATTCGACCCGTAAATTCCGGGAAATTGTTGGTGGAATGCAGGTTCTGCAGCGCCAGTTCCCAGTCGCCCTGATAGACAAGGTCATTCCAGTCCGGAATCTGGTTGTTCACCGGGCAACCGGTCGGTCCGTGGCAGAAGGGAATGCCGCAGTCCATGCAGCGTGCGGCTTGATTTTCAATCTCCGCCTCTTTGAGCGGGATTGTGAACTCGCGAAAATGGCGAATACGGTCTGATGCTGGCTGGTACTTTTGTTCCTGCCGGTCGATTTCCAAAAATCCGGTAACCTTGCCCAAGGTGACCTCCTCAGTTGCTTGGCTTCACTTGGAGAGCTGCCATCGGGTGCTTGAGCACCCGAGAGCTTTCCGTGTGGTGGCTTGATTATTCGGCGGCGACCATACCCAGACGCTGCTGTTCCATTTCGCGCAAGGCGCGGCGATATTCAACTGGCATTACCTTCACGAATTTCGGTCGGAAGGTTGCCCAGTCATCCAGGATTTCCTGAGCACGCGTGGAGCCTGTGTACTCGACATGCTTTTGCAGCAGTTGCCGCAAACGCTCGTCATCGTGACGGGTCATGTCGCCGGTGACGTCTACACGGCCCTTGTGCTCAATATCCCCGCCATGGTGGTGGAGCTTTTCGAGAAGATCGTCTTCTTCGGAGACTGGCTCCAGTTCAACCATGGCCAGATTACAGCGTGATCCGAAGGAACCGTCCTCGTCCAGCACATAGGCGATGCCACCTGACATACCAGCTGCAAAGTTGCGTCCAGTTTGCCCGATAACGACAACTACGCCGCCGGTCATGTATTCACAGCCATGATCGCCAACGCCTTCAACGACGGCAACTGCGCCGGAATTGCGAACCGCGAAACGTTCGCCAGCTACCCCCCGGAAGTAACACTCACCGGTCGTTGCACCGTAAAGAACGGTGTTGCCGACAATGATGCTGTCTTCCGGAACAATCCGGGTGTTTTCAGGTGGGCGAACAATAATGCGGCCACCGGAAAGGCCCTTGCCGACATAGTCGTTGGCATCGCCTTCCAGGTCGATTGTGACGCCCTTGGCAACGAACGCTCCGAAGGCCTGACCGGCAGTGCCTTTCAGATTGATCTTCAAAGTGTCGTCTTTCAGGCCTTTGCTGCCGTAACGCTTGGCGATTTCACCAGACAACATGGCACCAACAGACCGGTCGACAGAACAGATGGTCTCGTTGACGACGGTCTGTTCCTTGTTCTCGATTGCGGGCTTTGCAGCTGCGATCAGACGACGGTCGAGAATATCGTCAATCGGGTGTTCCTGGGTCATCGTCCAGCGGATGTCTTCTGCAGGAGCATCCGGCATGTGGAAGATCCGGGAGAAGTCGAGGCCCTTGGCTTTCCAGTGCTCGATGGCGGCTTCCTGATCAAGGAATTCTGTCTTGCCAATGATCTCATCGAGTTTGGCGACACCAATCGATGCTATCATTTCCCGCAGCTCTTCTGCAACAAAAAAGAAGTAGTTGACGACCTGCTCGGGAGTGCCCTTGAAGCGCTTCTGCAGAACAGGGTCTTGCGTCGCAATTCCAACCGGGCAGGTGTTGAGGTGACACTTGCGCATCATCAAGCAACCCGCTGCGATCAGCGGAGCGGTTGAGAAGCCGAACTCATCTGCGCCAAGCAAGGCACCGACTAGCACATCGCGTCCTGTTCGCAAACCGCCATCAACCTGCAGACAAACCCGTGAACGCAGACCGTTCAAAACCAAGGTCTGTTGGGTTTCCGCAAGGCCAATTTCCCATGGGCTGCCTGCATGTTTGATAGATGTAAGCGGGGATGCGCCCGTTCCGCCATCAAAACCGGAAACGGTGATATGGTCTGCCCGTGCCTTAGCCACACCGGCGGCGACTGTACCAACACCCACTTCGGACACCAATTTGACCGAGATGTCTGCAACCGGGTTCACATTTTTAAGGTCGTAGATCAGCTGAGCCAGATCTTCGATGGAATAAATGTCGTGGTGCGGTGGTGGTGAAATCAGACCCACACCCGGTGTTGAATGGCGTACCTTTGCGATCACGGCATCGACCTTGTGACCGGGCAACTGACCACCTTCACCAGGCTTTGCACCTTGGGCCACTTTAATCTGGATCATATCGGAGTTGACCAGATATTCAGTGGTGACCCCGAAGCGACCGGACGCGACCTGTTTAATAGCCGAGCGTTGCGGGTTTGTTGATCCATCTGGTAGCGGATTAAAGCGCTCTGGCTCTTCGCCGCCTTCACCAGTGTTCGACTTGCCGCCAATCTGGTTCATGGCAACGGCCAGCGTGGAGTGCGCTTCCTTGGAAATCGATCCAAAGGACATCGCCCCTGTGCCGAACCGCTTGACGATGTCTTGCGCGGGTTCGACTTCGGAAATGTCGATGGGCTTGCGGCCCAACTCATCGGCTGACTTGATGCGGAACAGACCGCGGATCGCAAAACGACCGCTCTCTTCATTCACTGACTTGGCAAACTCGCGGTATTTCTCCGGCAGATTGGAGCGAACCGCATGTTGGAGATGAGCGATGGAATCCGGCGTCCACATGTGGTTTTCACCGCGGATCCGATAGGCATATTCGCCGCCAACTTCCAGAGACCGCTTGAGAACATGAACGTTGCCAAAGGCTTCGTTGTGGCGGTCGACGGTTTCCTTGGCAACTTCATCAAGGCCGATGCCTTCGATCATGGTTGCCGTGCCGAAGAAGTATTTTTCAACGAATGTGTTTGACAGGCCGATAGCGTCAAAAATTTGAGCGCCGCAATAGGACTGGTAGGTCGAAATGCCCATTTTGGACATGACCTTCAAGATGCCCTTGTCGATCGACTTGATGTAGCGATGGACAACCTCGTCCGCGTCCACTTCTTCCGGGAACTCAGTGTCGGCATGCATGGACAGGAGCGTCTCGAAGGCAAGATACGGGTTGATCGCTTCAGCGCCATAACCTGCCAGAACACAGAAGTGATGAACTTCACGTGCTTCGCCAGTTTCAACAACCAGACCGACAGATGTCCGAAGACCTTTGCGGATGAGGTGATGGTGGACTGCTGCGGTTGCCAAAAGGGCCGGGATTGCGATCCGGTTCCGCGAGATCATGCGGTCAGACAGGATGATGATGTTGTCACCATCACGCACGGCTTTTTCAGCACGTTCGCACAGACGCTCGAGAGCGCCTTCCATGCCACCTGCACCCTTTTCGGAGTTATAGGTGATATCCAGCGTTTTAGCGGAGAACTGGTTGTCGCCAATGTCGCCAATAGCCCGGATTTTCTCCAGATCTTCATTGGTCAAGATCGGTTGGCGAACTTCCAGACGCTTGGACGTGGAGGCGCCTTTAAGATCAAAGATGTTCGGGCGTGGGCCGATAAACGACACCAGGCTCATGACAAGTTCTTCGCGGATCGGATCGATCGGTGGGTTGGTCACCTGCGCGAAGTTTTGCTTGAAGTAAGTGTAAAGTGGCTTCGATTTGTCAGACAGGGCAGACAGCGGAGTGTCAGTGCCCATAGAGCCGATGGCTTCCTGACCAATTGTCGCCATGGGCTGCATCAAAAGTTTGATGTCTTCCTGACTGTAGCCAAAGGCTTGTTGGCGGTCGAGCAGGCTTTCGCCGGCAACAGGGGCCCGGCCCCGCACACCCGGCATGTCTTCCAGAACGATCTGCGAGCGGTGCAGCCAGTCTTTATAAGGATTGGCCGTGGACAAATCGCGCTTGATTTCATCATCAGAAATGATGCGACCCTGCTCAAGATCAAGAAGCAACATTCGGCCCGGCTGTAGGCGCCATTTCTGAATGATCTTTTCTTCTTCAACCGGCAGAACGCCGACTTCAGACGACATGATGACAAAGCCATCGTCGGTGACGATATATCGGGCAGGGCGCAGGCCGTTCCGGTCAAGCGTTGCGCCGATTTGACGGCCATCGGTAAAGGCTACGGCAGCTGGACCGTCCCACGGCTCCATGAGCGCTGCGTGATATTCGTAGAAGGCGCGACGGTTGCTGTCCATTAGCGGATTGCTGGCCCAGGCTTCCGGGATTAGCATCATCGCTGCATGTGCCAGCGAGTATCCACCCATGACAAGGAACTCGAGCGCGTTGTCAAAGCAGGCTGTGTCCGACTGGCCTTCGTAAGAAATCGGCCAGAGCTTGGAAATGTCCGAGCCAAGCAAGTCGGATGAGACGGACGCCTGACGTGCGGCCATCCAGTTGACGTTGCCGCGCAGAGTGTTGATCTCGCCGTTATGGGCAACCAGCCGGTAGGGGTGAGACAGATCCCAGGACGGGAATGTGTTGGTGGAAAAGCGCTGGTGGACGAGTGCCAGTGCTGAAACAAAACGGTCGTCGCTCAGGTCTTTATAATAGGCACCCAGCTGATAGGCGAGGAACATGCCTTTGTAGACGATCGTGCGGCTGGATAAGGATACGATGTAGAAGCCGTGCTTCACTGCATCAGTTTCAGCGCGAACCTGATTGGAAATCACCTTGCGCAGAACATAAAGGCGTCGCTCGAGCGCGTCCTGATCTTCGTCGCTGCGGCGCTGGATGAACAGCTGCTTGGAGACAGGTTCCGTTGCCGCAATATCAGGTGTTTTGGAAAGGCTGGAATTGTCGACCGGAACTGTCCGCCAACCGATCAACGTATGGCCTTCCTGCTCGATGACCCGAGAAACGATCTCTTCGCACTTGGCCCGAAGGGTATCGTCTTGCGGAAGAAAGAAAAAGCCAACACCGTAGGCACCCTCTTCCGGCAGCTCTGTTCCGGCTGCTGCCAGATCTTCCTTGAAGAATGAATGCGGGATCTGCACGAGCATGCCCGCGCCGTCGCCCATCAACGGATCGGCGCCGACCGCACCGCGGTGAGTCAGGTTTACAAGAACCTTGAGACCATCAGCGACAACCTTGTGGGATCGCTCGCCATTCATGTGGGCCACGAAGCCCACACCACAGGCATCGTGTTCACGTGACGGATTGTAGAGCCCTTTTTCGGCGGCCAGATCAAGGCGAGTTCGCAGGGCTGTTTTCGGCGTTGTTGCCGTTTTGCCCGCGTTCCTCAAGCCCATGCCGGTCGTCAGCTCGTGTTTCGTCATGTGTGCGCCCTCAAATGTCTTCGCCACCTCCTTTACAGCGTCGGGTCCCGTTCGGGTCGCGTTTTTTCAAAAACGCGGCTCGTGCGACACCCTGGCCGTTGGCCGTGGCTTTGCCGAAGTATGTAACGTTTCGCCGCTCCCAGGCGAAGCGCTCCCTTTGACGCAGCGAACATTTTTTCGCTGCCGGAAAACGTATTTCCCCACGGCCCCGCCGGAAAATCGGCAATTTGCCATGCACTCGATTATTAATCTTCAACTGTCACCCATCTTGAGAACGGGTGTGTAAAAGGGACAGTGATCCTGTCCTATTCCGAGCTGGCGGACAATGCCATGTTTCACGCATCGGGGCAAGGGTGTTTATTCGCGCGCGAATTATACTTATTCCAATGCCGCGTGCCTATTATTTCTTATTAGTCGATTTGACTGGCTTTTGGGTAATAAAATTGCGCGCCGCTTCGTCGCTCACTTTTTGCTCGCAGGAATGTCAGCTGCTTTTATTTCCAATCCGTGACGAGAAGTTCCAGATTTGTGATTGTGGCAATTGCCCATGTGTGCATTGCTACCCAGAGTTCATACTTCCATGGAGGAGACTGTAATGAAAAACAAAGCCATGTCCGCCGCCGTTGTTGCTGGTGCTGTCGCAACAGCTGTCGCCGGTTTGACCGCATCTGCCCCTGCTCACGCTCAGGCAAAAGAAAAGTGCTACGGCATCTCGTTGAAAGGTCAAAACGACTGTGCAGCGGGTCCGGGAACGACATGCGCCGGGACGTCCACCGTTGATTACCAAGGCAACGCCTGGACGCTTGTTCCAAAAGGTGACTGCGTGAAATACGGTGTTGATGGTAGTGATTTTGCACTTCCGGATGGCCGTAAAGGATCCTTGGAAGAGCTGGACCGTGATCTTCCGAAGGCTTGATTCTCAAGTCTTGTCTTTTGAGTGAGAGGTGCGCTTCTCACTCAAGGCCCTGTTAAACATCTGGAGATGATGATGGGCACCCTTGGAGCACATTACCCTGCCTTTGCACGACCGCTGCGCGCAGGTGTCGGGCTGAAACTGGAACACCTGCCTGAAATCTTGACGCAGAAAGATCAGGTCGGTTTTTTTGAAGTCCATGCGGAAAACTACATGGGCGCCGGAGGTGCATCGCACCGGGCTTTGGATGTTATTCGACAAGCCTATCCGCTATCTCTGCACGGTGTCGGTTTGTCTATCGGCGGGGAAGGTCCGCTTGATGAAGCGCATCTTTCTCGTTTGCGTGATCTGAACCAACGGTATGAGCCTTTTCTGTTTTCTGACCATCTGGCTTGGTCGACGCATGATACCTCTTATTTCAACGACCTTTTGCCGGTGCCTTACAACAAAATCACCCTGTCTCGTGTCTGTGAGCATATCGACCGCGTGCAGGAGGTTGTTGGGCGGCAGATGTTGCTCGAAAACCCCTCGACCTATGTCGCGTTTGAACAATCCACGATAGGGGAGATCGACTTCCTTAAAGAGATTGTGCGGAAAACCGGGTGTGGTCTTTTGCTGGATGTGAACAACGTCCATGTGTCTTGCACCAATCAGGAATGGGATGCTGAGGCCTATCTGGAGGCATTTCCGATGCAGCATGTTGGCGAAATCCATCTAGGTGGGCATGCGCCAGATGTAGACGATGTAGGACGCCCGCTACTCATTGATGCACATGATCGTGAGGTTGATGCCGCTGTGTGGGCACTTTTTGAAAATGTGATAGCCCGGGTTGGGCCAATCCCCACACTTGTTGAATGGGACAATGATATTCCGGCTTGGGACGTTCTGGTTTCCGAAGCTCAGGCTGCTGACTCGATTTTGGACAGAGCTGTTCGCGCTCAAGATCTGAAACAGGTCGGGTAGTTGATGACGGAGCCGCTCAAAAACTCCGAGTTTGGAGCCGCTTTGTTGAATGCGGGTCACCAAATGCCTGCTGGTGTAATCGGACCTGACGGAGCACCTGCCCCTAAGCGGTTTAACGTTTATCGAAACAATGTGGTTGTCAGTTTGACGGAAGCACTGGCGGCGACTTATCCGACGCTGCAAAAGCTGCTTGGCGAAGAGTATTTCGCAGCTTTGGCGCGCGAGTATATCGGGAAATATCCTCCCAAAAGCCCGGTACTGATTTGGTATGGGCAGGAACTTGCGGACTTTGTTGAGAGTTTTCCGCCGCTGTCAACGTATCCCTATCTTGCAGATGTCGCTCGATTCGAATGGGCTTGGCTGCAAGCTTACCATGCGGCGGATCAGGTCGCTCTTGACCCTGCGGCGCTGGCTGAAATTGCAGCTGACGCCTTGGCGGATATCCGCTTCCGCGCGCACGCTGCAACGCATCTCTTAACGTCGTCATGGCCGATATATGATCTTTTACAGGCCAATCGCTTCGGGGCATGTTCCCCTGAAGACGTTGATATGAAATCGGCTCAGTCAGTTCTCATAACACGCCCGGATATCGAAGTTGTCATTAAGCCGTTGCGCTCGGGTGGGCATGAATTCTTTTCAGCCCTGATCAATGGCGAAACTCTGGGTCTTGCTGCTGGTGTCGCAATGGAAAAAAGCTCGACATTCGACTTGTCAGCCAATCTGAGTGATGCTCTGGAAAGCGGAGCATTTGTTGAAATACTGTAAAGGAAGTTGTAGCGGATATCTGATCTATCCAGCTGCAGGGAGGCACTATGAGTAGTCTGATTGGATTTTTGTACCGTCTTTACAACGGCGTTTTCGATTTGCTGGAACGCCTGACAGACGGATGGTTTCTCGGCCTTGCTTCCCGTTTGATCTTTGCAGCCGTTCTGTTTCAGTTTTTCTGGAACTCAGCGCTGACCAAAATCGGCGGCAGCATCATGAACATCTTTACACCAACCTCCGGTGCTTACGTTCAAATGCTGCCCAAGATGATGGAACAGGTTAGCTATGACATTAGTCAGATCGCTTTTTTCCCTTACGGCCTGATCGTCCTTCTAGGCACCTGGGCAGAGTTTATTCTGCCTGTGATGGTGGTGATTGGCCTGTTCACGCGAGCTGCCAGTCTCGGAATGATCGTCTTTATCATTGTCATGTCAGTGGTGGATGTCACGGGACATAGTGTGGATGCCAAGACGATCGGAGCGCTGTTTGATGGTGATCCGTATAGTGTCATTTCTGATGACCGTCTTCTTTGGATCTTCCTGTTGCTTGTGCCTGTGCTCAAAGGACCGGGCTATCTTTCGCTGGATACGATTTTGGGATCCTACTACCGTAAGCGCGAACAGTATTATTAAGCGATCAGCTTGCCAGATGAAGACCCGGTCTTTAGATCGGGTCTTATGAATTTTGCGAGCGACAATTGGGCAGGTGCAAGCGATGCCGTGATGGCAGCTCTTGCGCGCCATAATGCGGGACCGGCCCCGGCCTATGGGTCCGATCCCTTGACTGTGTCTATGACCGAGCGCTTCTCGGAGCTTTTTGAGCGCGAAGTCGCTGTCTATTTTGTGGGGACTGGAACGGCAGCCAATTCGCTGTCGCTTGCTGCTTATGGGAAACCGGGCGGGGTCATCTTCTGCCATCAGGATTCGCACATTCAGGTTGATGAATGCGGCTGTCCGGAATTCATGACCTCAGGAGGTAAACTCGTCGGCGTGCCGGGTGAGGGCGGCAAAATGACCCCCGGTGGCTTGCGCGAGAAAATGAGCGCGTTCCCGGACGGGGTTGTTCATCACGGTCAAGTCGCGGCAGTTTCGCTGACACAAGCGACAGAAAGTGGCACGGTTTACAGCCTTGCTGAAATAGAAGCGATAAAATCAGAGGCTGCCGCGCGAAATGTCCCCCTCCACATGGATGGCGCGCGCTTTGCCAATGCACTTGTCTCTCTAAGTGTCACTCCTGCCGAAATGACCTGGAAAACCGGTGTTGATGTCTTGTCCTTCGGGGCAACGAAAAATGGCTGTTGGTGCGCTGAAGCGGTCGTCTTCTTCGATCTTGAGACTGCCAAAGGCTTTGAATACTTCCGGAAACGCGGCGGGCATCTGTTTTCAAAAAGTCGTTTTGTGGCAGCCCAATTCGATGGGTATTTTGAGAATAACGCGTGGTTGGAAACAGCGCGCCATGCAAATGCAATGGCGTCAAAGCTTGAAGTAGGAATTCAATCAGCGGGCGGACGTTTTCCATGGCCGGTTCAGGCCAACGAACTGTTTCCAGTGATCAAACGATCCCAGTTCGGAGAACTCAAAGAAGTAGGGGCTCATCTTTATGATTGGCCGTCTTCCGGGCTTCCTGAGAGTGAGCGCCCTTCAGATGATGAGGTTATGGTGCGTATGGTGGCGAGCTTCGCGACAACCGAAGCCGAAGTCGAAGAATTTTTGGCCCAACTCAAGGGCTGAGACCGCATCGCTTTCAAAATAAAGGCGCCCGAAAATTCGGGCGCCACTTCTTTTTCTCAATGCTGATGTCAATCAGCGGATCCAAACACACGAATTAGTGCGGTTTGGTCTCGATCTGTTTGGCCGAACCGGTTCCGATTTCGATCTTGCGAGGTTTCATCGCTTCGGGGAGTTCACGCACAAGGTCAATGTGAAGTAGGCCGTTCTCGAGTTGGGCACCGTCTACACGGACATATTCGGCCAATTGGAACCGGCGCTCAAAGGCACGCGACGCAATACCGCGATACAGGACTTCGCGGTCGCTTTCGCTATCTTCCGCTTTCTCACCTTTGATCGTGAGTGTGTGCTCTTTTGCTTCCACATTCAGATCTTTGTCGGCAAATCCGGCTACGGCCATTGTGATCCGGTACGCATTTTCGCCTGTACGTTCAATATTGTACGGCGGGTAGCTCGGTGTGTCCGAGTTGCTGGAATCCAGCATGGAAAACAGACGGTCGAACCCAACGGTGGAGCGATACAGCGGAGAAAAATCATAGTGACGCATGGTTTCGTGTCCTCATCTTGAGCAACATGATGTCAATTTGCTTATTAGCCCCCCAGTGTTGGCGGAGCTGTTCAGCATATTTGCTGACCCGATCTGCGGCGCCAACAATAAAACAGATGGGGATTGCCAAATTTGCTTTCAAGAGGTGTGTCGCTTCAGAAAATGCATCTGCCTCATTTCGCTGAATGCCCGATGAACAAGTGCTTCTGATTGAGTTCAACCGGTCACGGCTAATGTCTCCTCAACGCTTGAAAACGCAGGCGTCGAGCAGGAGACAGATCATGAGCATATTGCAGAAGTCAGCGCGGTCCATGTTTGCGGGCCTGATTATTGCCAGCACGGTCCTTACCGGGTTTCAGGCGCAAGCCGCGTCTCCGATGCTTCTGGGAGGTGGAAAGTTGTTTGCTCAAGGCGAACACGCCAAAGGTCCGGTTAAAACGATCCACGACAAGAAGCGGCGTCACAATCACCGCGGGGATGGCCGCCACTGGCATGATCATGGTTCACGTTGGGATGTGCGGCCACTTCGTCCGCGCCAAATTCGCAGAAGTCTGCGTCATCGTGGATTTCGCGCCATTCAGATTATAGATCGCCGCCGTGGAGCTTATGTCGTTCGAGCCGTTGGTTGGCGTGGTCGCCCGGTGAAGTTGGTTGTGGACGCAAGACCGCCCAGATTATTCGCCGGAAGCCGATTCGTCGCGGATATCACTGGAGCTATCATTGGTGATTGAGGGATTGGCGCGGATTGATCCCCAATTTGCGCCCTTAATCGCTTGTGGCCGACAGCGAGCAGGGATAACAATTGTTCATCCAATCGCTTGTGAAGCCTAAATGAATCTAACCGATCATCCAGACAATCCAGTGCCACCTGACGCAAAGGTGGGTTTTGTGACAACACAGGACGGGCGGAAGCTGCGCTATGCCCATTGGCCTGCGTTGGGATCCGTTCGCAAGGGAACCGTGACAGTTCTGCAGGGACGGGCCGAGTTCATCGAAAAGTACTTCGAGGTTATCAGCGATCTGCGAAGCCGGGGGTTTGCAGTCATCACCTTCGATTGGCGCGGGCAGGGTGGTTCGGACAGGGGCACCCGAAATCCCAAAAAGGGTCACGTTTTTTCTTTTGCAGCTTATCGGGAAGACCTCCGGACTGTTTTGAAAAAGGTTTCTCTGGCTGAGTATCCAGGGCCGCATTTCGCGCTAGCTCATTCCACTGGCGGAGCCATCCTCCTGTCTGATTCAGCGCGGCTTAGAACGATGCTGGATCGTGTTGTGGTCATTGCCCCGTTGTTTGCCCTGCCAGCAGGCGAATTTGAGCGAAAAGTAACGCGTGTTTTCGGAACGATCCGCCGTGTTTTGACGCTCGGGCGCTATCAGGTTCCCTATTCCAAACGCCGGTCTGGTAGGCCATCCAAAATCATTGAAGCCTTGGCGTTTCCGCTTGCACGCTTTCTGGGTTTGATCGGGTTGGGGCGATCTTTTGTTCCGGGCGGGAGCGGCGAGGTGTTTGTTCCATTTGAAGAAAACCGACAGACTTCTGATCCTGTTCGGTTTAAGCGCTTCGGAGAGGTGTTAAAGGCCAATCCTGATCTTGGCATTGGTGCTCCGACAATTGGTTGGGTGCGGGCTGCATCCAAATGCATGGCTCGTTTTCGCCAGAGGGACTTTGGCCCATCCATGAAATTGCCGTGCCTTGTCGTGGCCGCAGGTGCGGACCGGATTGTGTCTACTCCGGCTATTGAGGAATTTTGTTCGCGTGTCAAAGCAACAGGTTATCTGGAAATAACCGGTGCCGCGCACGAGATTTTGATGGAACGGGATGAATATCGAGATCAGCTTTTTGCAGCCTTTGATACCTTTATTCCCGGCAAGGATAGCTAAAACGACATAGCCACCAGCGTAGGAACCAGCCCCTATGCAGGAACCTGCGCCAAACGAGAAAGCAAAGCTTCATGCAGCTCAGGATCACCGCTTGCCAGAACGCGACCGCCATTTGCAGGTGATCCGCCGGTCCAAGAGGTCACGACACCACCTGCTCCTTCGATGATGGGGACAAGTGCGACGATGTCATAGGCTTGAAGCCCCGATTCGATGACAGCATCTGCAAGGCCCGCGGCCACCATGCAATAGCCATAACAATCCGTGCCGTAGCGCGCCAATTGTGCCTCAGCTTCAATTTCATCGTAAACCACGCGCTCAGCCTTTGTGAACAAGGCGGGAGTGGTCGTGAAGATCGTTGCGTTTGTAATATCAGAACACGCGCGCGTTTTGAGTGTGCGGTTGCCCAACGGGCCAGTATACCAAGCGGATGTTCGGTCTCCCGCATATCGTTCGCCAACATATGGCTGGGCCATCATGCCCAGACTTGGAACGCCGCTCACTGTGAGGCCAATCAAAGTTCCCCATGTTGGAAGACCGGTGATAAAGGCCCGTGTTCCGTCGATTGGATCAAGAACCCAGACCTTTTCCGCATCCTCATTCTCGGTCCCGTATTCTTCCCCCAATATTCCGTGATCCGGATACTGGCTGTTAATCAGGGCCCGCATGGCTTTTTCCGCTTTGCGATCTGCAATCGTGACCGGATCAAAACCCTCAGCCAGTTTGTTTTCGACGGAATGTCCTGACCGAAAATGCGGCATCGTTACTTTTTCGGCTGCATCAGCAAGCTTGTCCAAGAATTCGGGCAGGGAAGGTTTATGCGGCATAAGAGGCCTCATCAGGGCTATTGGGGATAATTTTCACCTTAATGGCACATCAAAGGGATAGATTCAGCAATTCGTTTGGTTGAATACGCGCGGGGGCATGTACGCAAAAGTGTCCATGAGACATGTTTGGAAATAAAGTTCCTTTACGTCCGATTTTTGCTTGACCTTTGTGCGTTGCGGTGTAGATTTATTGCAGTGCAAAAGACGCTTCGCGCTTTGCACTATCGCCCTTTTGGGCGTTTCCTCCCTAGACTCCGGCCGCCTTCGAGGCGGCCTCTTTTTTATGTGAGGGCTATTCAGCCGCAATAGCACCTGCTGGAAGTGATGCATCCGGCATGGCTGTCAGTTCTCTAGCAAAAACAGTCAGATCCTCACGCAGCTGGTGAAACCCCGGATGAAGGGTCTGGTTATCTTCATTCAAATAAAGACCACGGTTTATTTCCAGCTGGAGGGCGTGAAGACCGCTGTTGGGGCGTCCATAATGCTCGGTGATAAAGCCGCCTGCATAAGGTTTGTTACGGCTGACCTGGTATCCCATGCCTTTCAAGATGTCATAGGCAAAGTTGGTCAGGTCACACGAACAGCTCGTCCCGTAGCGGTCACCAAGTACAAAATCGGGTCGAACATCGCCGGATTGGGTTTTCACCGTGGACGGCATGGAGTGACAGTCGATCAGAACCGCATGGCCGAAGGTCACATGGGTTTGGGCCAATAGGCGGCGCAAAGTGGTGTGATACGGCTTGTAGATTTCCTCAATCCGGAAGAGAGCCTCTGAAACGGGAAGCCTATGCCGATAAATCTCGTGGTTTTCGCTGACAATCCGCGCGACCGTCCCCAAGCCTCCAGCAACCCGAATGGAGCGCACATTGGCGTAAGATGGAAGCCGTCCATCAAACATTTTTGGGTCGAGTTCATAAGGTTCCCGATTGACGTCGAGATAGGCGCGGGGGAAGTGCGCCCGCAACATGGGGGCGCCCAAGGACACAACATCCTTGAACAGATCATCGACATGCGCATCTTCCGAGCGCCGGATAGACACTTCATTGAGGCGCGAGGCTTCCAGAAAGCTTGACGGATATTGCCGACCGGAATGGGGTGAGTTGAACACGAAAGGCAGCCGCTGATCAGCGGGTGTTAGGACCTCAAAAGGTGGATAGCTGTTGAAATCCGGTTGTCCCACGTGTCCCCACGACTGCGTTAACAATAATTCGGACTGTTGCCGATGCCCACTGGATCAGTATGGTGCCAAGGAATTAACATGACGTCCACAAATTCTGGAAGGATTCCTCTGGATAGCCGTTTCACCCTATCTTTACGGCCAGTAACGACTATAACCGGCTATCGGTACATCCGGCTGTTTCCGCTCCGGTCCACTTAAACACTTGCACGATGATGGTTTGACACAATGCCGCGTATTCTTCTTGCGGAAGATGACAATGACATGCGCCGCTTTCTGGCCAAGGCTCTCGAAAATGCCGGGCATGATGTGGTGTCCTTCGATAACGGGAAAAGCGCCTATGAGCGCCTTCGGGAGGAGCCGTTTTCGCTGCTCTTGACCGATATCGTGATGCCGGAAATGGATGGCATCGAACTGGCGCGTCGGGCGACCCAGCTGGATCCCGATTTGAAGGTGATGTTCATCACCGGTTTTGCCGCTGTTGCGCTGAACCCGGAATCCGATGCGCCAAAAGACGCCAAGGTCCTGTCCAAGCCGTTCCATTTGAAGGACTTGGTGCAGGAAGTGGAAAAAATGATGTCGGAGTAAGAGGCGCGCTGCCGGATTTTTCCCCATCTGTGAAGTTCTTTCACAGTTCTGCAAAATGGGGACTTGCGCGGGCGGCTGAACCTCGTTATACCGCACTCCACCACGGCGCTGGAGCGCCGATGGCCGAAGGAATTCGGGCGTGTAGCTCAGCGGGAGAGCACTTCGTTGACATCGAAGGGGTCACAGGTTCAATCCCTGTCACGCCCACCATTTTCTGGCTTCTGGACTATCTGGGAAGCTGCGAACCGGTCCTCTGAAAGACTGGCTTGAGCGACAGGAAACTGTCGCCGCCTGACTTGAGGATCAGACAAATGAGCGCCTAAGGCGCTCTTTTTATGTTGAGTCAAGTGAGGCCCTTCCGGGGGACAGTGTCATGAAGATTAAAAACTCGCTCAAAGCTCTGATGAGCCGTCACCGCGAAAACCGCATGGTTCGTCGCAAGGGTCGTGTTTACATCATCAACAAAAAGAACCCGCGCTTTAAGGCTCGTCAGGGCTAAGTGTTTGTCGCTCTGCTTGAAGCAGGGCATGGGACAAACTCTTTTTTGCAGGTTCCACCGGTTGACCGCCGCGCCCAGTGCTTCATAATCACTGGCATGCGGCTGTTTCTGTTATATTTCGGTCTATATATTTTGGCTGCGCCTTCATTGGCGCAACAGGTTCCTGACCTTGGTCCGGATGCCACACCGCCATCTGTTGATGACCTACACGCTCTTCCTGAGCTTGATGAGGAAGAAGGTGCGAAGGTTGTCGCTGACGGAGCAGCCGAAGCAGACAAACTTTCTGCTTTGTACGATAGCTTGGCGAATGCCCAAACCAAGCCCGAAGCGGACAAGATCGCTCGGGACATCCAGATGGTTTGGCTGGATTCCGGCAGCGATACTGTGGATGTCCTGATGAAGCGCGCTGCTGTCGCCTTGCGGTCAGACAAGGCAGGCCTTGCGCTTGACCTTCTTGATATCGTTGTCACCCTTCGTCCTGAATTTGCAGAAGGGTGGAATCGCAGAGCTTCTGTCTTTTACATGCAGGAACAATTCGGCAAATCTCTTGCCGATATTGAGCGCACGCTTGCGCTTGAGCCGCGGCATTGGGGCGCGCTCTCGGGCCTTGCGATCATTCAAAGACGTCTCGGACGTGAAGAGCAGGCGTTGGAAACATTCCGCCGTGCACTGACCATTCATCCAGAACTGGAAAATGCGAAATCTGCTGTCGAAGACCTTTCTTCGAAGGCCGAGGGTGAACCTGTCTGATTGTCTGAGAAGTGCGCCTTTTGCAAATTTTTTCAAACTTGATTGCGCCAGGTTCGCCCTTAAAACAATTGTATGATCTATCTTCTTCTAGCCACCGTTCCTTTGGCGGTAGCGGTTTGTTATACGGCGTTTCAAACCCGCAAAATCTCCTCTGCATATCCAGCAGATGGTGCATTTGTCGAGGTGAATGGCAGACTGCTTCACTATCACCATATCCCCGCTGCCATCGAAGATCCCAAGGCTGATCCACTAACCCTTGTGTTCTTGCATGGGGCGAGCGGGAATGCCAAAGACCCTCTGCTTGCCTTTGGAGATAAGGGGGCAGGACGTTATCCGATGCTGTTTTTTGATCGGCCAGGGCTTGGGCATAGCACGCGGGAATTGGTTGGGGATGCTGCGCCAAAAGCGCAGGCCAAGCTTCTGGCGGCTGCATTGGCGAAAATGGGTGTGGAACGATGTGTCGTGATTGGCCATTCCCTTGGTGCATCAATTGCAGCAGCCTTGGGTCTCCTGGAGCCGGCTCGGGTTAGGGGGCTGGTCTTTCTAGCGCCAGCAACGCACCCTTGGCCGGGCGGCGTGAGTTGGTACTACCGCGCGGCAGCTCTGCCGGTCATCGGTCCGATTTTCTGTTGGACATTGACGCTACCCATTGGTCGAGTGTTGGCTCCCAAATCCATCGACAATGTGTTCGCGCCTTCTTCCCCACCGGACGGGTATGCGGATGCTATCCATCTGGATCTGCTCTTCCGGCCGCATTCGTTCCGTGCCAATGCGCTGGATGTGGCCCATTTAAAGCCGCATCTGCAGGCGCAATCTCAAGACTATACTTCGCTTGAACAACCTGCGTTGATCTTTACCGGGACGAAGGACACGGTGGTCTGGCCGAGTATTCACAGTGATGGTCTGAAGCGGGATCTACCTAATGCGGAGCTTTTTGTTTTGGACGATGCGGGGCATATGCCGCACTTAACGCATTCAACCGAGATATTTGCAGCCATCGAAGAGCTGGCGGATCGCGTGGAGCATGACAGGGCGGCGCGTTCAGTTGCGCAATAAAAAGGCGGCTCGGGCCGCCTTCTTGAATTCGGGTTTTTGTGCTCGATTTTAGACGGCGCTTCGCCCGTCACTTCCAACGAATGCAATGCGCAGCATGTTTGTTGTGCCGGGTGTTCCAAAAGGAACGCCCGCGGTCACAATCACACGTTGGCCCGGCTTGGCAAAGCCCTCTTCATGGGCAACGTGGCAGGCGCGATCAACCATGTCATCTTCATTCGCTGCATCTTCACTCACCACGCAATGAAGCCCCCAGGCAAGAGCCAATCGCCGCGCTGTTGAAAGCACAGGGGACAGCATGATCAATGGGGTTGATGGGCGTTCGCGAGAGGCACGCAGGCCGGTAGCGCCGGATGTGGTGTAGCAAACAACCGCAGCAAGGTTCAGTGTTTCAGCAATCTGCCGCGCAGCTGCTGAAATTGCATCGGCACCGGTTGCTTCAGGATCTGTACGCTGCGAATGGATAATTTGCAGGTAGTTGCCATCCTGCTCCACCTGCTGTGCGATCTTGTCCATGGTGCTGACCGCTTCAACTGGAAATGATCCTGCCGCAGATTCTGCTGACAACATAACTGCGTCGGCACCCTCAAACACAGCAGTTGCCACGTCAGAGACCTCCGCCCGTGTTGGCACAGGAGCTGAGATCATGGATTCCAGCATCTGGGTCGCAATCACGACAGGCTTACCAGCGCGGCGAGCTGCGCGTGTGATTTGCTTCTGGAGGCCGGGGACCTGCTCAAGTGGCATTTCTACGCCAAGGTCACCGCGCGCCACCATGATGGCATCAGACAGCTCGATGATCTCGTCGAGGCGGCCAATGGCCTGGGGTTTTTCAATCTTTGCAAGAACGCCCGCGCGACCGCGTGTGATCTTGCGAACCTCGGCAATGTCGTCCGCGCGTTGCACGAAGGACAGGGCAACCCAGTCCACATTCTGGTCCAGTGCAGCCAACAGATCGCGATGATCTTTTTCGGTCATGGCGCTGGTTGCGATTTCAGAATCAGGAACGCTTACGCCCTTACGATCTGACAATTTACCGCCCACGATGACTTCAGTAACTGCGCGGGTCGCACTTGCTTCGGTGACGCGAAGCTGGATCTTGCCATCGTCGAGAAGCAGGCGGTGTGTCGGCTCAAGTGCCTTTAGAATTTCCGGATGCGGAAGATGCACGCGGTTCTGATCGCCAGCGGCCTTATCGTTGTCCAGAGTGAATGTGGCACCATTTCGAGCATGACAGGGCCGTCGCCAAAGGTGCCAACGCGCAGCTTTGGGCCTTGCAAATCTGCAAGAATGCCAATTGGTCTTCCAACTTTCTCTTCAGCAGAACGAATGCGTTCAACAAGCATCGCCAGACGATCATGATCAGTGTGGCTCATGTTGATGCGGAACACATCCGCACCAGAGCGCCACAGGCTTTCGATGATGTCTTGTTCTGAGGAAGAGGGTCCGAGAGTTGCTAGAATCTTGACTCGTCGGTTACGCCTCATCGCCCACCTGTCCCCTGTTGCACGGGTTCGGTGAGCTGGACGGTCCAGCTGCTTTGTTCGCCCGTGTCTATTTCAAAAAAACCTGTTCGTTCATAGCCGCGGGCGACACAATCTTCGATCCCTCGGATCGTAAACTCCTTGTCGCGTGTGCACATGAATGCACGTCCGCCCCATTCGCCCAGCTGGTCATAATCAACTGCGTAAATGTAATAGTAACGTGACACAAGCGCGCCAGGGAAAAGGGTTTCACAACTGTTTGAGGAGATGTTCCACCAACCTTCTGTCACCCAACCGGCCTTGTCCTTATATCCAATTGCAACACCGACTTTGCTTTCGGTCTTATTGCAAAGGCGTAGATCAGCCCAAGCGGTACTGTTCCCCAAAAGCAGGGCAGCCCAAGTCAGGCTCGTCACGGCGAGCGCTTTAGAAAGGAACCCGAATTTACTCCGGGTGACGGCTTGACGCCGTTTTATAGTTTCAAGCATCGCTGACCATTCGTCTTGCGGCTCTGTAGACATAAGCTTTTTGCGCGTCTACTTGGCTATTGTCAACGTTCGAGTGCTCAAAGTCGTTGACAGGTGGCTATGAAAATCAATGAGTAAAGTGTTTGGGCAAGCAACATGTGCCCTCCAGCTTTATAACTCGTATGATTGCGGCGTTTAAATGGCAGTTGTCATCTTTTGATGGCTGCTGTTCGGAATTGAAATACTTGTACCCTTGGTTGTATTTTTCGCCCGATTTTTCAGTTCATTTGATTCTCGCATGCGAAAGCTAATTTTGCCTTGCTAAGCGGCAAGTTCGGCAGATATGCACGGTTTTCACAATGGTCGAAAATTTGGGCAAGGTTGGCTTTTCGGCGCAAGAAAATTCCGGTGTTTGAACAATAGGGCTCCATTACAACATGACGCGCACTTTGGGTTCCGAACATAATGCAGAAGCCTGGGCACCCATTGAGATGGTGACTGGGCGGCTTGATAGCGGGTTACTTCTTCTGTGTGATCATGCAAGCAATGCGGTGCCAAATGGATATGGTGATCTTGGGTTGCCCAAAGAGCAGTTTGATCGTCATATCGCCTATGATATCGGGGTTCGTCCGCTCACTCTTGAGCTCGCCAAACGCCTTGAAGCGCCCGCATTGCTGACAACCTATTCTCGCCTGTTTATCGACCCCAACCGCGGGGAGGATGATCCCACCATCGTCATGCGTCTGTCAGACGGCGCGGTGGTGCCCGGGAATGCAAAGGTTGATGATGCTGAGCGTCGTAAACGGATTGAGGGGTATCACAGGCCATATCATCAGAAGATCGATCAGGTGCTGGATGATATGATCAAGGTGTCTCCGCCGCCGGTGATTGTCTCGATCCACAGTTTTACACCCAATTGGCGGGGCACGCCGCGTCCCTGGCACATTACGGTTTTATGGGATTCCGATGACCGGGCGGTCCAGCCCCTTCTCACCGCATTAAAAGCGAACGAGACATTGGTGGTGGATGATAATGAACCTTATGATGGCGCGTTGAAAAACGATTGCATGTATCGGCATGGGACGTCGCGAGGTCTTGCGCATACGCTCCTGGAAATCCGGCAAGACCTTATCGCCGATGTGTATGGCGTGAACGAATGGGCGGATAGGTTGGCTCCCATCTTGACTGATGTGGCCAAGCGGTCAGAATGCCGCGAAATTCGTCACTTCCCTTCGCGTTGCGACTAATTTTCGACGCAATACATGACGAATAGACCCTTCACAACGAAAGAGTGACTGACGTGGACGATCAAACGAAAACCGAACTTGAAGCCGCCGCTTTTCGTCGTCTTGTAAGCCATCTGCGGGATCGCACGGATGTGCAGAACATCGACATGATGAACCTTGCCGGGTTTTGCCGGAACTGCCTCTCCAACTGGTATCTGGATGCAGCTGAAGCAAAGGGCGTCGAGTTGGACAAGGCCGGGGCACGCGAGATCGTTTATGGCATGCCATATGATGAGTGGAAGGCGAAGCACCAAACAGAAGCCAGCGATGAGCAAAAGGCGGCTTTTGAAAAGAACAAGCCGGCTCATTAAGGCTGTATCAGCAATCACGACCTAAACAGGTATCGATGACGATTCGGGGCGTGCCTTCCAAAACCCGTTGGGGTGTTGGGCATGCCTTGCACCATAAGAAGGAGAACATGAATGTCCGATCCGGGCGCAGTCGCAGGCGATCAACTTCGCGCATTTATCGAGCGCATCGAGCGTCTCGAAGAAGAAAAGAAAGTCATTTCTGATGACATCAAGGATGTTTACGCAGAAGCCAAGGGCAATGGCTTCGATGTGAAAATCTTGCGTAAGGTTGTTTCCCTTCGCAAGAAGCAGCCACATGAACGTGAAGAAGAAGAAGCGGTTCTGGATCTTTATCTGCAAGCATTGGGCATGACAGGTCCTGCAGGCTAAAGCCTGTATGCAGCTGAAACGAACAAGGGCGGCTTTGTGGGCCGCCCTTTTCTTTTGATTATTTCGCGAAGGTGACTGGCAGCACCACGATGGCGGGGCCTTCAAATCGGTCACTTCTCAAGTTTCCGTAGGGCCGGGAATTAAAACCGCCTTTTACAAACCGGTTGCTGGGGGCAAAGAAGTTCTTCAGACGACGCTGATCCGGATGACGGAGGGATGCAAAGAGCTTGCGACGCATCGTGCCGTCGCCAGACAGCAGCTGTGGAGCGCTTTTGTCAGGCAGCCCGACAAACCCGGACAACGGATCCTGAATTTGGGCCTTCGGAATACGACCCGACAGGGTCTGCTGTGGTTTGATAGATTTCCGAACTGCAGGTTTTTGTGGCGCGCGGGCAATGGCTTTGGACGCCAGGCTCGTGCGCAACGCCGTTTGCGTTGCTGCAGCCGATGCATAGGCCAATGTCGCTGGTGGGCGAGCCGGCATGGGAGCAGGTGTGGCGGTTCCGCCGGTTACAGCTGCTATGGCGGAGACTGCATTGTCAACCGGAGACGCTGGCGGGATCGGAATGCCGTCCGCAATCTGCTTTTTCTTTACAGCTTCATTCAAGCTTGCCGTGATTAAAGCGGTCTGCGGTTTTTGGTTTGGAATGATACCCGCAACGTCAAACCGGTCCTGCGCTGGTACGGGTGGAATGGCTGGATTTGGTGCACCTTGCTCAAGTGCGACTCGTTGCGCGTCCAAAGTTCCTGGAACAACAGGTGCGGTGCTTGCAACTTGAATTGGCGCGGCAATCAAGCCCTTTGGTTTTGGTGCGGGCGCAATGTTAGCGAGAATAACCCGGTCCTCGATCACCGGCTCTGGTGCCTGCTCTGGTGTTTCAGCCGGAGCATCAGGTGTTTTTGCGAGAGGAACTGGAGGGGCTTGTACGACCGGAGAGGGCGCAGCAGCTGGTGTTGCCCGCGTTGCAATCGCACCTGGTGGGGTTGGACCGTCAGAAGCGCCGCTGTTTCCGCCAGTGAACAAAGAAGCAAGCAAGTTGCCACCGTCGTTGGAAGAGTTCCGTGGCGCTGCTGTCGGACGAATGACGTCGCCATTGGATACACTCTGCCCGGTCGTGCGCGCGCGCGGTGTTGCGTTGGTGGAAACCGCTGATGGCCGGATCACGTCACCACTGTTTGCTCGCGACCGGGGTGCGGTATTGGATGCGATCGCTGTCCGGCTGCCAAATCGACCTTTGTTGAGCTTTTCCAGCTTGCCCGCCCGCTCAAGTGCCAACGCCTCTTTATAGCGCTTCATGGGCTTGCGATCGGTCGGCATATGCAAGGTCTTGCCATCAGGGAAAACCCGCGCCAACTGGCTGCGGCTCATACGTGGCCAGTGACGCACGCTGCCTGTGTCCATGTGCACGAAGGGGGAGCCGGATCTTGGGTAATACCCAACGCCGCCCACCTGTTTCAACATGCCGGTTTTGCGCAGCTTCGACAGGTTTACGCCTGGAATGTAAAAGTCCATCGCTTTGCCGAGGGTGTGCTGGCTTTTCTTAGCAACACCCTTGGAGCGTTTGCGGAGCATATTGTTCGTTGCCGGAGAGCGGTAGCTGGATACGACGTAAATATAATCGCGGGCGCCGACTTCCTTATAAACCTCCCAGACGAGGTCGAGAAGCTTAGGATCGATCTTGGTGATTTCGTTACGGCGCCAATCACGCAAGAAGCGGTTTGCTTCGCGCAGACCGGACGAGACGTAGCGCCCGTTCTTCTTAAACGTGACAGAGACTTTTTCCTTAGTATGCGTGTTGTATAGCTTAAGGGTGCGGGTTTCAGCCTCTGCCGCCCCTTGAAACACGCCAAACAGAAATGCAGCACAAATCACAGCAGCTGCTGTGAAACGCTGCACCTTACTCACGGCACGATATGCACCTGACCGATTACGCAATAATTCGTCTCGCCGTAAAAGAGTTGGCCCAGCAGGCCACGTCCCGATAGATCCCTACATCATCGAAATCTTAGCCCTGTCAGGTTAAGAAGCCTTTACCTTGATTGTAAGTGCTCGAAGATCGTGGCAGAATTGCAACGCCTCCACAGAATTTGCAGGAAATTAGCGCTCATAGCTATTTTGCGCAAGACAGCGGTTCGAATCACACCGAACAAGGTTAAGCAGCTTCCCCTTCGCTGCTTTCTTCCAGGCCATACTCCTTCAGCTTCCTGTAAAGCGTCGACCGACCGATACCGAGCCTCTTGGCAACTTCCGTCATCCGTCCAGAGTAATGATCGATGGCTGCCCGGATCAGTTCTTCTTCAATGGCTGACAAGGATCGAATGTGCCCTTGATCATCAAGGTTGGGCATAAATCCAAACGGAGCGCCAGAACTGAAGCCCGCCGGTGGTGCAATCTCATTCTCACCTATGACGTGGCTTTGAGGGGCCGTTTGAGCGTTAGAGGATTGCTCCAATGGTGCTTGGGCGTGTTTGTCTACAGGAGGTGTCGGAGGACGCGATACTGCAGCACTTGGTGCCTGTCTGGTGCGGACCGGATGAGGCCGGTCTACAGCTGCCGCGATTTGGGGAAAGTCGTCCACGGTGAGCTGTGCTCCGTCGCACAGAACAACCGCCCGGAAAACGGCGTTCTCCAGCTGCCGAATGTTGCCCGGCCAGTGATAGGACTGAAGCAAGTCGAGGGTATCGGTCGCAACGCTGGCGACCTGTGGCTTGCCTTCTTCAGCGGAAAAGCGTGCCAGAAAATGATGCGTGAGCGCCGGAATGTCTTCGCGTCGGTCGCGGAGCGGTGGAATCCAGATCGGAAACACGTTCAAGCGATAATAGAGGTCCTCCCGGAAAACACCGTCCTTGACCTCTTCGATCAGCCGCCGGTTCGTTGCAGAAATCAGCCGGAAGTTGACTTTCACTGGCCGTTTGGCACCAATCGGATCGATCTCGTTTTCCTGCAGTGCGCGCAGCAGTTTAACCTGAACATCCTGTGGTAGCTCGCCAACTTCATCCAAAAACAGCGTGCCACCATTTGCTTCCTGAAACTTGCCAACATGCTTTTCGTTCGCCCCTGTGAAGGCCCCTTTTTCGTGGCCGAACAGGATCGATTCAACGAGGTTTTCCGGTATCGCGCCGCAGTTGACGGTGATCATGGGCTTGGATTTGCGGTCACCAGAGCCTTGAATGGCGCTGGCAATCAGCTCCTTGCCGACGCCGCTTTCCCCTTCAATCAGGATCGGGATTTGGGAGGAGGCCGCCCGGCGTCCGAGATTGATCACCCTTTCCATGGCAGGGGAGTGGGTGATGATGTCGTCAAAGGTCAGGGTGCCGGATGCCTGTTTGCGGAACCGGGTGATTTCGTCTTCAAGTGCTGATGTTTTCAGAAGGTTGCGGATGGAAACATTCAGGCGTTCCAGCGAAACCGGCTTAACCGCAAAGTCCTGTGCGCCTGCGTTCATTGCATTGACGACAACATCGATGCCGCCTTGAGCTGTTTGCACAATCACTGGTGTGGCGATCTTCTCGGATCGTAGTTTGGTCAGCACGCCGAGACCGTCAAGCTCCGGCATCACCATGTCGAGGACAATGAGGTCAATGTCGTTGCCATCTGGCCCCATCATGATCTCAATAGCCTGAACACCATTTTCGGCGGTTCGGCTTTTGTAGCCAGCTTTTTTGACAGCTTCCTCCAGCAGGCGGCGCTGGATTGGATCATCGTCCACTATAAGTATTCTGCCGCCACTTGCCTGCATTGGGGTTTCCTGTCTCGGATCTGGGTGATTTGTCTCAATTCGGTCCAGTCTGGTCGTAAATTGGTAAATAAATCTTGCTGTCTGCCCCAAAAAATGCCGGTGAGGGAATTGCGGTCATTTTCAAAAGAGTCCAACGCTGACCAGTGCGTTTCCACATGCTATTGGTGGACCACCATTTGATCATTCTGGAGTGAAATGTATGCCTTCTGCGGAAATTGCCCGTGCCGCCGACGCTCAGGAAACTAGTTCGTCTATGGGAGAATTGCCCAATTGGGATTTGACCGATCTTTACCCGGCACTCGATTCTCCGGAAGTCAAAGACGATTTGAAGGGGGCTGAAGAGAAGGCCAAAACTTTCGAAACGGCCTATAAAGGGCGTCTGGAAGAGCTGGCGACTTCCAATGTCGAGGGGCTTGTGACAGCGATCCGTGCTTATGAGGCTTTGGAGGACGGTCTTGGACGGCTCATTTCCTATGCCGGGCTGGTTTATGCTGGAAGTACAACTGACCCGCAGGTCCAGAAATTTTATGGTGATGTTCAAGAGCGCATTACCGCTGCCAGCACGCACTTGCTGTTCTTCACGCTGGAGTTCAACCGGATTTCCGATGAGACACTTGATCAGGCGATGAAGAATGAGGGGCTGGCGCATTACCGCCCATGGATTGAAGATCTTCGCAAGGATAAGCCCTATCAGCTGGAGGATCGTGTCGAGCAACTGTTCCACGAAAAATCCATTACGGGGCGCGGGGCTTGGAACCGTCTATTTGACGAGACCATGGCAAGCTTGAGTTTCGAGGTTGAAGGCAACGAACAAACTCTGGAGCCGACACTCAACCTGCTTCAAAGCTCCGAACCGGAAAAACGAGAAGCGGCCTTCAAGGCGCTAACCACGACCTTTGGTGAGAACCTGAGGACGTTTTCCTTGATCACCAACACGCTTGCAAAAGACAAGGAAATATCGGATCGCTGGCGTGGGTTTGAGGACATTGCCGACAGCCGCCATTTGGCAAACCGCGTCGAGCGTGATGTTGTCGATGCGCTCGTGTCGTCGGTGCATGACGCCTATCCGCGTTTGTCTCACCGCTATTACAAGATGAAAGCGCGCTGGCTTGGGTTTGAGACCCTCAATGCCTGGGACCGGAATGCACCTTTGCCAAAGTCCGACAATCGGATCATTTCGTGGGAGGACGCCAAGACAACCGTTTTGGAGGCTTATGGCGGATTTTCCGGTGATATGGCCGAAATCGCAGGCCGCTTTTTTGACAAGAACTGGATCGATGCGCCTGCCCGTCCCGGCAAAGCGCCGGGAGCATTCGCCCATCCAACGGTGCCTAGCGCACACCCTTATGTTCTCTTGAACTATCAGGGCAAAACGCGGGACGTGATGACACTGGCCCATGAACTTGGCCACGGTGTGCATCAGGTCTTGGCGGCTGAAAACGGTCCATTGATGGCTCCGACTCCGCTCACATTGGCCGAAACCGCCAGCGTATTTGGCGAAATGCTGACGTTCAAGGCGCTGCTTGCCAAGGCTGATACGGTTAATGCGCGCAAGATCCTGTTGGCTTCCAAAGCCGAAGACATGATCAACACAGTTGTCCGGCAGATCGCGTTTTACAGCTTTGAACGCAAGCTGCATGAAGAGCGACAGAAAGGCGAACTGACATCCAATCAGATTGGTGACCTCTGGATGTCTGTTCAGGCCGATAGTCTCGGGCCGGCGATCCGGCTGAATGAGGGATATGAGACGTTCTGGACGTATATCCCGCATTTCATCCACTCGCCGTTTTATGTCTACGCCTACGCCTTTGGCGACTGTCTGGTGAATTCGCTTTATGCTGTCTATGAGGAAGCGGAAAGCGGTTTTCAGGAGAAGTATTTTGATCTTTTGAGAGCCGGAGGCACGAAGCATCATTCAGAACTGCTGGCTCCGTTCGGCCTGAATGCCAGTGATCCGGCGTTCTGGAAAAAGGGCTTGTCCGTGATTGAGCGCATCATTGACGAGCTTGAGGACCTGGATAGCTGACGGAGGTGCCCTTGGTGCTTACCCACACGCCCTATGACGGCTCGAGCCGACCCTTCACGGTCGGCTTGAAGCCAATAGAGGACCGGGAGTGGTTGGAGCCTGATGCTCGTCTCGAAGCGCACCTTCTTGAAAAACAAAGGCTGTTGTCTGGTGCTCATGGGCGCGTATTTCAGGCAGAACCTGACACTGACGAGGCGCAGGAGGAAATCCTGAACCTTGTCGTCCAACATCTCAAGTCTGTCCATGGCGAACTTTACAGCTTCAATGAGACAGGTGCGATTGTTGGCGATTTGACCATTCCTCTCTCAGGCAGACCTGCTTTGGAAACAGCGGCGCGTCTCATACAGGAAGACCTTGTCTTGATGCGCTCCAGTCCTGATGTATATCGGTTGGCTGCTGCGTGCTTGTGTTTTCCCTCTTCGTGGTCGCTTCGGGAAAAGTTCTCCCAATCCATGCATGCCATTCATGAAAACGTTCCGGGTTTTAATGACGGGCGCATGGGAGCTGTCGTTGAGAGACTTTTTGAGAACTTGAAGGTGGGGCAGTTGGTGTGTCGTTATAACTGGTCGATTTATGACGATGCGGACCTGCACCATCCTGAGCCAAAACAGCTTGCGCCTCAGATCTCAAATGGCGATGCGTCTGCGCTCGCTTCTCTTTTCATGAGGGTCGAGCGCCAGACATTGCGCCGACTGGCCCGAAGCGGAGACATTCTTTTCACCATCAAGATCCATCACGACCCGCTCGCTGAACTGGAGCGTCATCCCGAGCGGGGCAGGCTTGCACGAAGCCTTTCTGACCAGCTTGCTGCGCTCAACACCGATCAGCTTGTCTACAAAGGACTGACACGCCACCGGGAAATTTTGTGCCAAGAACTGCAAGCGCTGGCGCAATAGGATCTTTCGCACTGGTTCTTTGTCTAAAGAAAGCTAAATAAAGTGGCGCGGGCCCAAGAGAGGCCCAGCAAGATTAAGTGGTGGTTGAATGGCGAGAGATCGGGAAAGCAATCGTTTATCGGCCAGAGTAGGGCGTTATGCTCGCGTTGGCACCAATGTTGGCGGTATCGCCGCAAAGGTGGCCGGGGCACGGCTGTTTGGCGTTGGGCTGGATAACGAAAAGAATGCTGCTGAACTTGCTGCCGCGCTTGGTGGTCTCAAGGGACCGCTCATGAAGGTTGCGCAGCTGCTTTCGACCATCCCGGATGCATTGCCGCCAGAATATACGGCCGAACTTGCCAAGTTGCAGGCCAATGCACCGCCCATGGGGTGGGCGTTTGTAAAACGGCGCATGCGGGCAGAGCTTGGCGCAAACTGGCACGAAAAGTTTGACAGCTTTGATAAGGAACCAGCCGCTGCGGCTTCCCTTGGTCAGGTGCACAGAGCCTATGGCAAGGACGGGAGGGCTCTGGCCTGCAAGCTGCAATATCCGGATATGGCATCGGCGGTCGAAGCGGACTTAAAACAGCTCCAGATGCTGTTTTCTGTTCACAGGCGCATGCAGCCAGCCATTGATACGCGGGAGATAGCGAAAGAAATTAGCGCCCGCGTTCGTGAGGAACTCGATTACGAGCGCGAGGCGGCCCACATGGCCATCTATCGCTCCATTTTTGAAAATGAGCCTCGCATCAGGGTGCCTGATCTGATTGAGCCACTGTCGACCAAGCGCTTGCTCACGATGGGATGGCTGCATGGGCGACCTTTGCTCGATTACAAAGAGCACTCGTTGGAACAGCGGAACCTGTTGGCCGAGTGCATGTTCCATGCCTGGTGGCATCCATTCAGCCATTTTGGCGTCATTCACGGGGACCCCCATCTGGGCAACTACACCGTCTATGGAGAACAAGACGCGCCGCATGGGATTAACTTGCTCGATTATGGCTGTATCCGCATTTTTCCACCCGGCTTTGTGCAAGGCGTGGTTGACCTCTATCGCGGGCTTTTGGAAGAGGACGAAGCGCGAACCGTGTCTGCCTATGAGCGCTGGGGGTTCAAAAATCTATCTCGTGAAATTGTTGATGTTTTGAACATCTGGGCGCGGTTTATCTACGGGCCATTGTTGACAGATCGTGTGCGCTCTATCGCCGACGGCATCAGTCCGGCAGAGTATGGGCGCCGCGAGGCCTTCAAAGTGCATTCAGAGCTTAAACGGCTGGGCCCTGTTACCGTACCTCAGGAATTTGTTTTCATGGACAGGGCTGCAATTGGGCTGGGTGGGGTCTTCTTGCATCTACGTGCAGAGTTGAACTTCTTTCAGTTGTTCAATGAGCAGATCGAGCGATTCGATTTGGATGAAGTGGCGCGCCGACAGTCTGATGTTTTGGCGCAATCCGGACTTTTGCCGATGGGTATGTCAAATTGACGCTCATTTAGACGCCAAACTGCGTCAATAGCACCTAACGGAGAGATTGCCCTTTGCAATAGCTTTATTGTAAAGAGAGCAACTGATGATCTTTTTCAATCGGGGGACTGAATGTCTGACGAAACAGCACCGGCAATGGATTATGCCGAGCACGAGCGCACATATGACGCTTTCATCAACTTTTCGAAGATTGGTGTTGTTGCAATCCTCAACATCGTTCTGTGCCTGATCCTGTTCGCCTTCGGTGGCTCCGCTGCCTTCTTCTTCGGCTGGGTGATGCTGGTCGCAACTCTCGCTGCATCCGGCATTGGCATGGCACTGGGCGAGTCCGGCTGGATTCCGCCAACTGCAATTTTTGTTTTGACGGTCCTGATTTCCATCGTGACTGTCTAACGTCTGCATAGCAGATGGTGTGATCCTCTGTAGGGTCAATTCACAAATGGCGCGGGGCAACTCGCGCCTTTTGTTGTTAGGCTCACCGGCCATGAGCAAAGCATGAACAACCCCAGCCCACCGAAGTTTGTCTATCGTCCACCGATGGAGCCTTATCTGGAGGTTCTCCATGTCGATCAGGACATCCTCGTGGTGAACAAACCAAGTGGCTTGTTGAGTGTGCCGGGCAAGGCTGCAGAACATGCAGATTGTGTTGAGCAGCGCGCGCAAGAGCAATTCCCTGATGCGCGAATTGTGCATCGTCTTGATCTGGATACATCCGGCGTTTTTGTTTTGGCGATGAACCGAGAGGCGCATCGGCATCTGGGGCTTCAGTTTGAGCGCCGGAAAACCTCAAAAACCTATGTTGCCCGGGTTTCTGGAGTTCCGGTGACCGAAAAGGGGCGGGTAACGCTGCCGCTTCGTTGCGATTGGCCGAACCGACCGAAGCAAATGGTGTGTTTTGAACACGGCAAGGCAGCGCACACGGATTGGCAGGTCATGGAGCATGACCTAAAAACGGCGAAGCTTCGCTTAATCCCGATCACGGGCAGGTCGCATCAATTGCGGGTTCATTTGCTGGCAATTGGGCACCCGATCCTGGGGGACCGGTTCTATGCGCAAGGGGACGCTTTGACAGCGTCCGACCGGTTGCTGTTGCATGCACAAACTCTGACCTTGCATCACCCTTCAAACGGGGAGCGTGTCACGTTTACTGTGCCGTGTCCGTTCTAGCAGTATTGATCAGATTGCCCGTTGACCGCGGTTCAAGCGGCCAAGATTTTCCCGCGCCAGCTTGTTGTTTGTGTCAAGCGTGAGCGCCTTGGTGTAATTGCGGCGTGCATCGACTTCCTTGCCCAAAAGCTCCAGTGCCAGACCACGGTTGGCCCACGCAACCGAGGACTTCTTGTCCAGGTTGACGGCCATGGACAGGTCAGAGAAAGCAGCGTTCGGATCGTTCAGCTGAAGATAGGAAATGCCACGTGCTGTATAAGGCGCTGCCGCCTTCGGATTGAGGCCGATGGCAGTGGCAAAATCTTCCACGGCCTTCATGTGCTGGTTCTGAGACTGGTAGATCAGACCACGATTGTAAAAGGCTCGGGCATCCGCGCTGTTTTGAGCAATCGCCGCATTAAAATCGTTGAGCGCTGGACCGTTTTGGCCAAGCTGCCGATAAGCATTGCCTCTGCCGACCAGTGCAGGACGATAATCGCCTCTGATATTCAAGGCCCGTGAATAGTCTTGAATGGCCGGTTGCAGTTGTCCCTGGCGACGCAGCACGAGGGCGCGATTTGTGTAGGCCTGATAGGAATTGGGATTGAGGTTCAAGGCGGCGTTGAAGTCAGTCATCGCCTGATCCAGTTTTCCGGCCTGGCCATAGGCAATTCCGCGCGTGTTGTATGCGTTCGCGTCTTGAGGATTGGCTTCAATAACAGACGTCAGCGAATCAATGTTGGCGGAAGACCCAACGGCACGATTGATCGGTACGCCGGAATAAATGCCATCGCTCTGACAGCCGGCCAATACGAGTGCAGACAGGAGTATGGCTGCAAGGTGTTGAGTTCCAAGGGTAAAACGTGAAACGAGTGCTTCGTTTAATTCTGTCATGACCGCTTTTCGACTCAACTCGTGCCTGGGTTACTTACAAACAAAGAGCCGACCGTTGCCCGATCGGCTGCTTGAAGGCCACAATGTGGCGTAAAGTCATGGCCCTAATAGGGCAATCTTAGCGGCGAGCAGCCTTGCCGGGCAAGAGGCCTTCGCGCTGGGCCAGTTTGCGGGCCATCTTGCGGGCGCGGCGGACAGCTTCCTGCTTCTCACGAGCCTTCTTTTCAGATGGCTTTTCAAAACGGTTACGAAGTTTCAACTCGCGGAGAACACCTTCCCGCTGGAGTTTCTTTTTGAGAACCCGAAGGGCCTGATCGACATTGTTGTCGCGAACCTGAATTTGCACGCGTTTGTTCCCATAATGTGGTGCTGCGTTGGTGCAGCATCTGAGATTTAACAAGGAGTTTGAAGTTCGCGCTCTAAGGCTACCTCTCTCTGTTGGACTGCCCGATGAAGGCAAAGACACAGATTTTTCAGGTGGCCACTGACGCGTCGTTCACTTTGGCGCGTCGTCTAGCAGAACACCTTCATTTTGTCCACATGGCACCTGCAGAAAATCCGCGCTCGCACGCGTTCGGATTGATGGACACTGACAATCATCACAGGTATTGGTTTTCGATTGGTTTTTCTGTCCTTCGGTCGCTGCCACCTGAATGTAGCTTAGCGACCTTTATCCTTTGGAGTTCCCATGGCCGGGTTTAGCGGTCTGACGGCCGTTTCTGCAGCCGGGTTTTGGCGCAGCGACATTCGTCCCACATTGATGCTTGGCATGCCCTTGGCCGGTGCCCAGTTGGCGCAGATGGCCATCAACACGACGGATGTGTTGATGATCGGTCGGCTCGGGGCAGAAGAACTCGCCGCATCCGTTTTGGCTTTCAACGTCTACATGATGACCTGGTTCTTCGGAATGGGTGTCATTCAGGCGGTTATTCCCTTGGCGGCGAAGGCGCGCGGGCAAAAGGACTTAAGGGAAATGCGCCGTGCGGTGCGCATGGGGTTCTGGGTTGTCAGCATCTACTGTATCCCGGCTTGGGTGGTCATGTTCTTTACCGGTGACCTTCTGGTCTATCTTGGGCAGGAAGCCGATGTGTCCGCGATGGCTGGCACCTATATGCGTTATTTGCAATGGTCGCTGTTTCCGGCTCTTTTGATCATGGCCATCCGTGGCTTTCTAACAGTCATGGAAATGGCCAAGATCGTCCTGTATGCGACCATCTGCGGTGCCATCGTCAATGCGATCCTGGATTACTTGCTTATCTTTGGTCATTTCGGCTTTCCGCGCCTTGAACTGATCGGGGCTGGCATCGCCTCGGTTGGGAGTTCGCTGGCAACCTTTATTTATCTCACCGTCTATGTGCTGCGCCATAAGAGGCTGAGGCGGTACAATATTTTTGGACGCCTTTGGCGCAGTGACTGGCCGGTTTTCTTTCAGATCTGGAAGGTCGGATTGCCAATCAGCATTACGATTGTTGCCGAGGCAGGCCTATTTGCAGCTTCTGCGATCATGATCGGCTGGATTGGCACCTTGCCACTCGCAGCCCATGGCATTGCCCTTCAGCTGTCCTCGCTCACATTCATGGTGCCTGTGGGACTTAGTCAGGCGGCGATGACGCGGGTCGGTCTGGCGGCTGGGCGCGGCGACAAAGAAGCGGTTGGACGAGCCGGATGGTCTGCCCTGCTGGTGACCTTGAGCTTCATGTTCGCTTTTGCTGTGTTGTTCTGGACGATCCCGGAGCAGCTGGTGTCGCTCTATCTGGATTTCGAAAACCCGCAGGCCGAAGCGGTTCTTGCGCTTGGTGTTTCCTATTTGATCGTGGCGGCGCTTTTTCAGCTTGTTGATGGCGGGCAGATCATCGGCGTCAATAACTTGCGTGGCTTGGGGGATACGACCATCCCGCTTATTTACGCCTTGGTCGGCTATTGGGTGATCGGTATTGCTTTGGCCCTGTCCTTAGGGTTTGGAGCTGGCTGGGATGGTGTTGGCATTTGGTGCGGGCTGGCCGGTGGCTTGGTAACTGTCGCCATTCTGGCCAACTTACGCTTTTATCGCCGTGAGGCTCTTGGTCTTATTCAAGAGCCTGTCAAAAAGTCACGCACGCGGTGAGGTCCGATTAACGTGGCCCATCTTGCGCCCCGGGCGGGCTTCCGCCTTGCCGTAAAGATGCAATTTAGCGTTTGGTTCGGAAAGGATATCTGCATAGGCATTGACCTGATCTCCGATCAGGTTCTGCATGACAACGTCTGAATGTCGTTCGCATGACCCAAGTTTCCAGCCCGCGACTGCACGAATGTGTTGTTCAAATTGCGAGCACAGGCAAGCGTCTTGCGTCCAGTGTCCAGAGTTGTGAACGCGTGGTGCAATCTCGTTCACCAGTAGCTGTTCCTCGCCGCCGTTCTCCGCAGGAACAACAAACATCTCAGCGCCCATCACACCGACATAATTCAGTTTGTTGGCAATCTGGACAGCCATTTCCTTTGCCTTGCATCTCAAATCCTCAGAGGCGTTTGCAGGCACGGTTGATGTGTCGAGGATATGATGCTCGTGCCTGTTCTCGGTCAGCTCATAAGCTGCGCATGTGCCGCTTGCATCCCGCGCAACAATGACAGAGACTTCACGGTCGAAAGCAATTAGTCCTTCTAGCACAGCCGGTGCATTGTTCAGGTGCGCCAGTGCGCCCTGCGCACCCGACGCCTCGCGGATCATTACCTGTCCCTTCCCGTCATAGCCAAAGCGGCGAGTTTTCAGGACACCCTTGCCACCGAAGCGAGAAAGAGCTGTTTGAAGATCGGCTTCGTTCTTAATGTCCGCAAATGGGGCGATGGCCACACCCGCTGAGGTCAGAAACTCCTTCTCAAACAGGCGATCTTGAGAAACTTCCAGTGCCTTGGCTCCGGGGCGCAAAACGCATTGGCTTTCCAGAAAGGTAGCCGTTTCGCCCGGCACATTTTCAAATTCATAGGTGATTGCGCAGCAGCTTTTTGCAAATCCTTCCAGAGCGTCCTTATCGTCGTATGCAGCCACTGTGTAGGTGTAGGCGACATCAAATGCAGGGCTCGCCGGGTCCGGGCAAAAAATATGCGTTTTTAGTCCCAGTGTGGCCGCTGCCTGCGCGAGCATGCGACCCAATTGACCGCCGCCAAGAATGCCAATCGTATCGCCGATTGCCAGAGATCTGGTGTCTGACATTGTGGCTACCCTTTTTCTGGAAACTGCAAGATCAGGCGTCGACCGGCTTTTCGGCAACGCCAGCTGTGCGGGCTTGTCGGTAAGCGGTCAGACGGGTGTCTATTTCGTCATCAGACAGCGCAAGTACCGCTGCTGCCAAAAGTGCAGCGTTTGTTGCACCGGCCTTGCCGATGGCCAAGGTTCCAACCGGAATCCCGCCCGGCATTTGAACGATGGAAAGCAGGCTGTCCTCGCCGGATAGAGCACGGCTTTCAACTGGAACCCCGAATACGGGAAGGGATGTAAGCGCGGCGGTCATGCCCGGTAGATGTGCTGCGCCACCAGCGCCGGCAATGATAACCTTGAAGCCTTCGTCTTTGGCGCCCTTGGCGAACTCATACATTCGCTCTGGTGTTCGGTGCGCAGAGATGATGCGCGCGTCGTAAGCGATGCCCAGCTCATCCAGTGTGTCGGCGGCATGTTTCATAGTCGGCCAATCTGATTGGCTACCCATGATGATGGCGATGGCTGGTTTGCTCATTGGCTGCTCCCTGGCGCGGAAATCCCGCAGAAGGCGGCGGAGTATAGGTCCGAATTTGTCAGATGCAACCCGGACCAGAACGGAAAATCAGGAGCGAAAGTATCAGGCGATAATGTCCGGAAAGAGCTGGTCTTCAAGGCGTGAGATCTTATCCTTGATCATCAGCTTTTTCTTTTTCAGCCTTTGCAGCTGCAGAATGTCCAAATTTGCGGACCCGGCGAGGGCTGTGACCGCGGCATCAAGATCTCGGTGCTCTTGACGAAGTTCAGCTAGTTCTGCCCGAAGGAGCTGTTCGGTAGTAGGGGCCATTTACTCGTCCCTGACCTTGGTGATGACGATCTTCCTAGATCACAAACACATTAAAAAACAAGAGCCAATGCCGACCTATGCGAACTAAATTGATACCTGGGCAAGTGCCTTTGGAGCAATGCAGCCGCGGCATTTGGGTGAAGGATTTGTTTACCGAGCAAGAAAATTTGTCTCAACCTATACGGATTTTGACGGCAAAATTTTCAAGCTATGCAAAAACCGCAATCGACAAGCGGGTTTCCGTTGTGGCACGATCCTCCAGTTGACCAACCAGACAGGAGGTAAATTCCATGTCACTTCAGTCTCATCTCGCCGAGCTGCAGCGTCGTCATGCGGAAATGGAACGGAAGATTGAGGATGCCGCGCTTCATCCGAGCACGGACTCACTAGAGTTGGTTGACATGAAACGACGGAAGCTCAAGCTCAAGGAAGAGATTGAACGAATACGTCATGATCCCCCCCTTCATTAGGGTGGTTAAAAGGCGCCGCGGAATTCCGCGGCGCTTTTTCTTTGGTCTATTTATTGATTGGGCGCTACAACGCTTTTGCGCGCTCGCGAAGCTCGAACTTCTGGATTTTCCCGGTCGAGGTTTTGGGCAGTTCACAAAAGACCACGGTTCGGGGCGCTTTGAAGTGTGCGAGGTTCTCGCGGCAATAAGCGATAATGTCAGTTTCTGAGACTGAGCTGCCTGGAGCGATTTCGACAAAGGCGCAGGGCGTTTCGCCCCATTTGTCATCCGGTCGTGCAACAACAGCAGCCCCCTGAATGTCGGGATGTTTGTAAAGAACGTCTTCCACCTCGATGGATGAAATGTTTTCACCACCTGAGATGATGATGTCCTTGGATCGGTCCTTGAGCTGAATGTAACCGTCTGGATGTTTCACCCCGAGATCACCTGAGTGGAACCATCCCCCCGCAAAGGCCTCATTGGTGGCGTCTTCGTTTTTCAAATAGCCCTTCATCACGACATTGCCGCGGAACATGACCTCGCCAAGGCTGGTCCCATCTGCTGGCACGGGCTGCATGGTCTCCGGGTCAAGGACATCCAGCCCTTCAAGTGCAACATATCGCACGCCTTGCCGTGCCTTCTTGCTGGCCTGCTCGGATGCTGTCAGTCCATCCCATTCGCGTTTCCAGTCATTGACGACCGCAGGGCCATAAACTTCAGTCAGACCATAGAGATGGGTGACGTTGAAGCCAGCTTCCTTCATAGCGGCCAAGACGCTTTCCGGCGGTGGGGCAGCTGCAGTGAAAAACTCAACAACGTCGTTTAGGTTCCGAACATCTTCCTTAGGCGCATTGAGCAGTGTCGACATGATGATCGGGGCACCGCACAGATGGGTCACGTTCTCATCTGCAAGCAAATCCCAAAGAGCTTTCGGGCGAACCCACCGCAAGCAGACATGAGTTCCGGCCACCACAGATAGGGACCATGGGAAACACCAGCCATTGCAGTGAAACATCGGCAATGTCCAGAGATACACCGGATGCTTAGCCATGGACGCGGTGATGATGTTGGCTTGAGCCAGCAAATAAGCGCCGCGATGGTGATAGACCACGCCCTTGGGATTGCCCGTGGTGCCGGATGTGTAGTTCAGCGAGATCGCATCCCATTCGTCATCGGGGAGTGACCATGCGTAGTCTGGGTCTCCGGATTTTAGAAAGGTTTCGTAATCGTGGGTTCCAAGGGGTTCGCCGTCTTGCGGAAAGACAGGATCTGAATAGTCGATGATGACCGGATTGACTTTCGCCAGAGCCAAAGCCTCTTTCATGGTCGTTGAAAACTCTCGATCCGTGATCAGCACCTTTGTATTTGCGTGATCCAGTTGAAAGGCGATGATGCCCGCATCCAGCCGTGTGTTCATGGAATGCAAGACAGCTTTGGTCATAGGCACGCCATAGTGGGCTTCCAGCATCGGGGGTACATTGGGCAGCATGACGCTCACCGTGTCTCCCTTGCCGATGCCGAGACCTGCAAGTGCGGAGGCCAGTTGGCGGGAGCGCTGGTAAAAAGTCTTGTAGTTCTGGCGGCTGGACCCATGAATAATGGCCGTTTGTTCCGGAAACACATCGGCGGCACGTACCAGAAAGCTGAGTGGGCTGAGGGCCGCATAGTTGGCGTCGTTTTTTCCAAGCCCGATATCAAACGGGTTCACCATCGTGTCCAAACCATCCTCCCACATTGGTTATTTTCCGGATGAAAGCCGGAAAACTGGTTTGATGCAATGAGGTTTTGTTTTGGGGTCAGCCAATTAGACCGATCAGGCCGTCGAAGACGAGTTTCAAGCCTATTACGGCCATGATTGCGTAAATCAGCTTGTAGAAAAGCTCCTGATTGATGATGCGAACGAGCCGCACACCGGCCAGCGTCGCCAGAGGCGCAAGGGGCAGGAGGACCAGCGAAGTCATCAGGTTTTGGCTATCAAACTGGCCGAGCAGGAAATACGGCACGAGCTTGATGGCGTTGACGACCGCAAAGAAAATGACGGCTGTTCCTGCAAAGAGTGTTGGCGTTAGCCGAAGTGGAACTGTGTACAGCTGATAAGGTGGGCCACCGGTGTGGCTCACAAAGCTGGTAAACCCTGTGATGGTTCCCCAAAAAACGCCCTTCTTCAGGTCGTGATCGGCTGGCGCGAGGTCTCGTTTGCGCTTGATCAGATAGTCCAGAACAAAAATGAGTGACATCACGCCGATCAGTAACGTGACGAATATCTCGTTGACGTAAGCAGCAGTTGCCCAGCCGATTCCGATGCCAATGACAGCAGCGGGGAGTAGATAAAGCAGGGTTTTATTATCCGCTTCGCCCTTGTAGGCGAAAAGGGCAATTGCATCCATAAGCACCAAAATGGGAAGCATGATGCCGGCTGCCTGCACGGGCGATACCACCAATGCCATGCTGGGAACGCCGAACATGGCCAACGTGCCTCCAAAGCCTCCCTTGGACAGGCCAACGATAATCACAGCTGGAATGGCAGCTGCATAAAACCAAGGGTCTGTGATGGGTGTCATTCTTAGAGGGTGTCCGTAGAAGGCAGGGTGGGAGCAGGACTTTAATCACCTAAGCATGGGGAAACCAAATACGTAAAGACCCCTCCCTTCGAATGTCGTATCGGCAAGTTGTTGCATCTGAGGCTAAAACAGAACTCAATACATGTTTGTTCTGGCCCAAGATGGAGGGCTAGACGTGGCTCTGGGAGGATGTCGAGACCATGGCAAGCCGCTATCATGAAGTTTACGCAGGCTGGAAAACTGATCCCGTCGGGTTCTGGAAAGATGCTGCGGATGAGATCGACTGGGTTTCGAAGTCTGACACTGTCTTTGATGCGGATATGGGCCAGTATGGACGCTGGTTTCCTGATTGGGAATGTAACACTTGTTACAATTGTCTGGACCGACATGTCGAGCGGGGGCGTCCGGGCCAGCCGGCCCTGATCTTCGACAGCCCGATTACTGGGGACAATGCAACCTACACGTATGAAGAGTTGCTTGAACGGGTTCAGGCTTTGGCGGCCGTCCTGCAAGACCGCGGTATTCAAAAAGGGGATCGGGTTATCATCTACATGCCGATGATCCCTGAAGCTGCGATGGCCATGCTTGCCTGCGCGCGCCTTGGGGCGATCCACTCTGTGGTGTTCGGCGGCTTTGCGGCCAATGAGCTGGCTACCCGGATTGATGATGCGCAACCAAAAGCCATTATTGCTGCGTCGTGCGGTATCGAACCGGGCCGTGTGATCGCCTACAAGCCTTTGATTGATGCTGCGATTGAGCAATCTGCCCATAAGCCGCAATCCTGCCTGATCTTCCAGCGTGATCAACGCCCGGCAGACCTGATTGAGGGCCGTGATTTTGATGCAGGTGCACTGATGTCGGATGCCGACATTCAGGGACGAACCGTTGAGTGTGTGCCGGTCAAGGCGACCGACCCGCTTTATGTTCTCTACACCTCCGGGACCACTGGTCAGCCAAAAGGGGTTGTTCGGGACAATGGCGGCCACATGGTTGCGCTGAAATGGACGATGCCGAACCTTTATGGTATTGATCCGGGTGAGGTGTTTTGGGCGGCTTCAGATGTGGGCTGGGTTGTGGGGCACTCCTACATTGTTTATGCGCCGCTGCTTCATGGATGCACGACCATCATGTTTGAAGGCAAGCCGGTGGGAACGCCGGATGCAGGTGTCTTCTGGCGCGTCATTTCCGAGCACAATGTCGTGTCGCTCTTTACAGCGCCAACAGCATTTCGCGCCATTCGCAAGGAAGACCCGGAAGGGCAGCTGATCGGCAATTACGATCTCTCGCAGTTCCGGTCTCTTTTCCTTGCTGGGGAGCGTGCTGACCCCGAAACAGTGAACTGGGCGATTGACCAGTTGAAAGTGCCTGTCATCGACCACTGGTGGCAGACCGAAACCGGTTGGGCGATGGTTGGCAATCCGTTGGGACTTGGAAAACTGCCAGTGAAACCCGGTTCGCCGACCGTCCCGATGCCGGGATACGATGTGCAAATCCTCGATGATGCAGGTCATCCTCTTCCTGCAAATACGCTTGGGAATATCGTGGTCAAGTTGCCGCTGCCTCCGGGCTGTCTGCCGACGCTCTGGAGCGCAGACCAGCGATTCAACGACGCTTATCTCGCTGAGTTTCCGGGGTACTACAAGACATCTGATGCCGGCATCATGGATGATGATGGCTATCTGTCGATCATGGCTAGGACCGATGACATCATCAATGTTGCTGGCCACCGGTTGTCAACTGGAGGTATGGAAGAAGTTCTTGCCCAACATCAGGATGTTGCCGAGTGTGCAGTGATCGGTATTGCTGACAAGCTGAAGGGGCAGCTGCCATGTGGCTTTGTGGTTCTGAAGGCCGGTGTTGATCGTGAGCATGCCGAGATCGAGGCAGAGTTGATCAAGCTTGTTCGTGAGAAAATCGGCCCTGTTGCGGCGTTCAAGATTGCGATCACTGTGGAGCGTTTGCCGAAAACCCGGTCTGGCAAAATCTTGCGCGGAACCATGCGGCAGATTGCCGATGGCGAAACCTACAAGATGCCAGCAACCATTGATGATCCGGCCATTTTGGATGAGATTATTCAAGCGTTGCAGACGCACGGGATCGGCACGACCGCTTAACGCGGTGAAAGAACTTGTGCGTGCCCATCGACACGAGGCGCGTACCGTCCTATGGTCAGGCCGTTTTGCGGCCTGTCCTTTTTGTTGGGCCTGTTGAATTTTAATCAGATCCGTGAGGTTTTTTCGTGTCTCTTGAAAACAAGGTGGCCATCATCACTGGTGCGGCCAGGGGAATCGGCTTTGCTGTTGCAAAGCGGTTTGTTTTGGATGGTGCGAAGGTTGTTATTGCCGATGTTGATGATGCAGCGGGGGAGCAGGCCGAAGAGGATCTGAAGGCGCTGGGTGAAGCGACCTACATCCATTGTAATGTTGCCGAACGCCTTGATGTGCGGAATCTGGTTGCCGAAACAATCAACGCTTATGGCGAGATTGATATTCTGGTGAACAATGCCGGCGTTGTAGCTGGTGCTGATTTTCTGGAACTTGAGGAAGAGGACTTTGACCGGGTCCTGTCGATCAATCTGAAAGGCGCTTTCCTGTGTTCTCAAGCCGTGGCTCGCCATTTCGTGGAGCGCATCGAGGAAGGTGGTACACCGGGCTGCATTATCAACATGTCGTCGATCAATGCTGTTGTCGGTATCCCAAACCAGATCCCTTACTGCGTTTCCAAGGGTGGCTTGAGACAATTGACCAACACAACAGCTCTTGCACTTGCGCCGCACGGCATTCGCGTCAATGCCATCGGGCCGGGCTCGATCATGACGGAAATGCTGGCGTCGGTGAATTCTGATCCGGCGGCTCGCAACAAGATCTTGAGTCGCACGCCATTGCAGCGGGTTGGAGAGCCTTCGGAAATCGCCAGCGTAGCCGCATTCCTCGCTTCAGATGAAGCGAGCTACGTCACTGGCCAAACTATTTATGCAGATGGTGGTCGGTTGCCGCTTAACTACACGGTTCCTGTGCCAGACGCTGACTAAAGCGCAGTTTTGACATTACGAAACTGAAATACCAAAAGACCCCCGGATGAAGGGGCCTTTTTCGTGTGACTGCTATGAAGCGGGTGAACATCAGGCGTTCTCCGCTTCCGGCAGCCCTGCATTAAACTGCAGTCGCGCCAATTTGGCATATAGCCCGTTCTGGGCGCTGAGTTCTACGTGTGTGCCGGTTTCAACGATCTTGCCGCCGTCCATGACAATGATACGGTCTGCTTTCAGCACTGTTGCTAGTCTGTGGGCGATCACCAGTGTGGTGCGATCTTCCATCAAACGGTCCAGTGCTTTCTGAACGAGGCTTTCACTTTCAGCATCAAGCGCGCTGGTTGCTTCATCGAGCAGCAAAATAGGCGCATTCTTGAGGATGGCACGGGCTATAGAAATACGCTGGCGCTGCCCGCCAGACAGGGTGACGCCGCGCTCCCCGACAAGTGTGTCAAAGCCATCTTGAAGTTTTTCAATGAATTGCAGTGCAAGGGCTGCTTCAGCTGCAGACTGGATTTCATCGCGTGTTGCTTCCGGGCGCCCAAAGGCAATGTTCTCGGCAATACTTGCGCCAAAGATGGCCGTATCCTGAGGAACAAGCGCGATTTGTGCGCGCAAGTCCCGCGGGTCGAGCTCACGAATGTCTCTTCCATCGACACTTATGTGGCCTGATGTGGGGTCATAAAACCGCATCAATAAATGGAAGAGGGTCGATTTGCCTGCACCTGAAGGCCCAACCACGGCGATTGTTTCACCCGGAGTGATGTCGAGAGTGATCTCATCAAGAATTTGGAGTTTTTCTGCGGCCTGATAGGCAAACCCAATCTGATTGAAGCTGATCGCGCCGGTTGTTCGGTCCGGCAAATGCTGCGGATTTGCGGGTGCTGTAATGTCTGGCTGAACTTCCAGAAGGTCGCTCAAGCGTTCCGCTGCACCAGCTGCTTGCGACAGTTCCCCCCATACCTCTGACAGGCTGGCAAGTGCCCCGGCTGCCAGAATGGAATAGAGTAGGAACTGACTGAGTTCTCCGCCGGTCATGCGGCCATCAAAAACATCATTGGCCCCGATCCACAGAACGGCAACGATGCTGGAGCCGATAATCACGATTGCAAAGGCTGTTAGCGCCGCTCTGGAAGCTGTTGCACGGCGGGCGGCAGAAAAGGCTGATTTAACCGCGCCATGGAACCGAGACGCAGCTTGTGCCTCATTGGTAAAGGCTTGAAGAGTGCGCACAGCGCCCAGCATCTCATTCGCATAGGCGGAGGCGTCGGCAAGTGTGTCCTGCGCGTGGCGAGAGCGGCGGCGGACGGATCGGCCAAAGACGATCAAGGGCACAATGATCACTGGGATGGCGGCGAGCACAATTAACGAAAGTCGCGGGCTTGTGAACACCATCATCACCACAGCGCCAATGAACATGACGAAGTTGCGCATCGCCAGCGACGCCGTTGCGCCGAATGCAGATTTGATCTGTGTCGTATCCGCAGTCAGGCGGGAGAGAATTTCTCCGGAACGGGCTGTGTCATAAAACCCGGGGCTTAGTCGCGTTAAATGGGCAAAAACATCTGCACGTACTTCGGCAACAATCCGTTCGCCGATCCACATGACAAGGAAATACCGTGTTGCGCTTGCAACGGCGAGACCGGTTACCACGCCCATCAAGACAAAGAAATAAGCATCAATCAACTTTGGATCATCGGCCCCGAAACCGAAATCGATCATGCGCCTGACTGCTGTTGGCAAGATCAGGGTGATAATGGCAGCGGTTACAAGCGCCACAACTGCAGCGGCTGCCATCGCACGATGTCTGGCCAAGTATGGCAGTAATCGAACCAGCGGGCGGAGAGACTTTTTGTTTTTCGAGGCCGTGTCAGCGGTCATGTTTGCTTTCATATTCTACGAAATGAAGCCGTTACATACGCCAGCGGATAGAAGTCTGCCAGTCACTCTTATGAACTTGAGGTCATATCGGGCCTTATGACGCAGTGGGTGGGATTCAAAAATATTACGTGGGGGTTGTAATATTAGTTTATTTACGTAGGTGATTTTCCATATTTTTAGGAGTTTGATAACGGTCTGAGCTCAATTTCATACGTAATCACACGTATTTTTGGGGTCAGTGATGAGATTCTCTATCAAACAGAAAATGATGGCTGGGTTTGGGGCAGTGCTTGTTCTAACAGCTGGAATGGCTGGGTACGGCATTTGGAGTTCCTACTCCTCGGCCAGCTCCTTTGCCGATTACCGAACAACAGCCCGGCAAGCGAACTCCCTCAGCGGGATGACAGAAGCGATTTTGAAAGCTCGACTGGATGTTATGAAGTTCCGCCTTGGCGGGGATGCCGAACTGCTGTCGAATGTGGACACGCAAATCGCCAGCATTCAAAGCGGAATTGATCGATACAGAACCTTAGGTGGAGCCAAGGCAGAGGCGGCTGAGAAGATGAGCGCCGCTTACACCAAGGCCGAGGAGTACACATCGGCCTTCCAAAAGGCCGTTCAACTTCAAGAGCAGCGGCAGCAAGTCGTCAATGAAGTGATGTCGCCTACAGGTACGGATGCACGCAAAAAGCTAAGTGCGATCCTAACGAGCGCTTATGAAGATGGGGATGCAGATGCCGCCTATTACGCCGGAGAGGCGCTTGCTCGCCTGCTGTTGGCGCGTGTTTATGCAGAAAAATACCTTCTCGAGAATAGGGCTGAGGACCAGCTCCGGGTCCAAAGTGAGCTTGCCGCGACGAAGGATTGGTTTGCCAAGCTTCAAGGTGAATTGGACCATCCAGAGCGCGCGCAGCTTGCGGATAGTTTTGCTGCTGATCTGTCGGAATACACGAACGCATTTTCACAGACGGTTTCTTTAATTTCAGAACGAAACACGATCTATTTTGATGTTTTGGACAAGATTGGCCCTGAAGTTCTAGCCAAGTTTGACGCCGTACAAGACAGTAAGGTGGCAGAACAAGACCGCATAGGCCCTCTGTTGTCGGCCGCGTTTGCCGATAAGTAAATGATGCTGGCTGCTGTTTCCCTGCTTGTGCTTGCTTTGGGGGGCGGATCGGCTTTTGTCATCGGGAATAGCCTTGCTGGCGCTATCAACTCGCTTACTGCAGTCATGGGGCGTCTTTCCAAAAATGAGCTTGATGCAGAAATCACGGGTGATGAGCGAACCGATGAGATCGGTGATATGGCCAATGCCCTGAAAGTTTTCCAAGCGGGAATGATCGAGGCGCGTGACCTTCGGGCCGCTCAGGCTGAAGAGACGCGTCGCAAGGAATTGAGGCAGCAAGAGGTCGAGGCTGAGATCCAGAGTTTTGATGCAACGGTTCGCAACATCATGGACACGGTCAATCAATCGTCGACGGAACTGGAGGCTTTGGCGCAGACTTTAAGTGCGTCGGCGGAAGAAACATCTGTTCAGTCCAGCAATGTCTCCAATGCGTCTGACACAGCATCACATAATGTTCAAACCGTAGCCTTTGCGTCTGAAGAGTTGGCTTCGTCGATCACTGAAATTTCCAGACAGGTGCAACAATCAGCGGATATGTCGAAGCGCGCGGTTACTGATGCCAATTCAACAACGGAGCGTGTTCGCGAACTCGCAGACGCAGCCAACAGGATCGGTGAGGTTGTCAGTCTGATTTCCGACATCGCGGCTCAGACCAATTTATTGGCGCTTAATGCAACGATCGAGGCAGCTCGGGCTGGCGAGGCTGGTAAAGGATTTGCGGTTGTTGTAAGTGAAGACACTGGCGGAGCAGCCAGCCAAAGCGACTGAAGAGATTGGTCAGCAGATCGGTGCAATCCAGAGCGAAACCACAGCCAGCGTTGATGCAATCAGCAGTATTCGGGATTTGATAGACGAAATGGAAGCCATCTCGTCTACAATCGCTGCAGCTGTCGAGGAGCAGGGGGCTGCGACTGGAGAAATTGCAAACAGTGTGCAAAGTGCTGCGAACAGCTCTACCGAGGTTACACAGAATATTTCGGGTGTGAGTGAAGCAGCTGGGCAAACTGGAGCCGCCTCAGAGCAGGTTCTTGATGATGCGGGCAATCTTTCTCGCGATGCAACAACTCTTCGGAGCGAAATCTCTTCGTTCCTGGAAAAGATGCGTGCTGCCTGACTTGATCCTGTGCAGGTCATCAGCAAAGCCTCGGGCGGTTCCAACCGTACTCACCGTCCGGGGTCTTGTTTCTTGAGACTCAGAATCTCCTTGTTTCCCCTTGCGTCCTGAGGTATAGGGCGCTTTCAAGTTTTTAGGTGCTGGTGCCTTGTCGCTGGCGACAAAAAAGAAGACGCGCCTTTGGCGACCAGCCCCCTTGGGCAAGTCGTGGGGTGTAGGAAAGGAAAAGCCATGAAAGCGGATATCCATCCCGACTACCACACCATCAAGGTCGTCATGACTGATGGTACGGAATACACTACTCGCTCCACGTATGGTTCGGAAGGCGACACCCTTCAGCTGGACATTGACCCGACGTCTCACCCGGCATGGACCGGCGGTGACCGTCAGTTGATGGACCGCGGCGGCCGCGTGTCTCGCTTCAAGAACAAATACGCTGGATTCCTCGGTTCCTAATCGGACCGAAAATAACACGTTTCTGAAAACCCGGCCGTTGCGCCGGGTTTTTTGATTCTGGACAGAATTTTTGCGTCAGAACATGCAAAAAGGCCGGGCTGTTTAGCCCGGCCTGTTCAGCGTTAGCTGTGAATCTTTGTTTAGCCTGCGTTGCCAAAGGCTGCGTGGAGCTGGCTCAATTGTGATGCGACAGGGTTTTCATGATTGTCGTTGCTGTCCGCCTCTGCCTGATCTGCAGCACGGTAAAGCATTGCGTCCAGATGCACGATGCGTTCCTGAAGGCGAATGGACCGTTCGATCATGTAACGGAGTGTCTCAGGCAGATTGTCCCAAGATGGGCCACCAGTTGCGTTGGAGAGTTTGTCCAGACGAACCTTGTTCTTGTCGCTGCTCGCTTGTTCACGGGACATTTCGCCCTCGTTGACAGCGCGCTGCAAAAGCAACCAGGAGGCCAGCTGCATCAAACGTGTGGTCAGGCGCATGGATTCGGTTGCGTAGGCCAAAGAAGCCGGGCGTTCCAGTTGCTTGGCTTCAACTCGACCTTCACCGTCAAGATACATGGCCGTTTCTTCAACCAATGTCATGCCTTCCTGAAAAAGGCTCTGGAAGTTGTCGGAGTTTGCAAGACGATTGGCAAACTTTACGGGTTTTGGCCCCTCGGTGTAGCTGTGCTTGTCGTCCGTCATCTGTTCGATCCGCCTTCTTACTCGATACCTTTTCTCAGGTCCTGTGATGAGACGGTGTCTCAAATTCGGTTCTTGTGCCACTTTGGGACCTGATGAGAGTTCGACTACAGATATGCAAACCTTGTGCCATTTATAAGCTTTTCGGTAAGCTGCCTCTCTCCCCCTACAATAAACCTTCATGGCGGCAAAAAAAAGAGCCGCGTTACCGCGGCTCGAAGTCTTTAACAGGGAGGCGTCAAACAGAGTGGACAGGAGCCACTCCAAATCCAGATGACTGGATGACTCTGTTTATAATTTGGAAAGATTAATAACTAGTAAACGACTAAAATTTTAGGCATTTCGACAACGTCAATTTGAGGTTCTGGAGAGCGTTTTCTAAGTATTTGTACAAATTACAATCTATATTTTAAATACAGCGTCGGCATCACTGCGAATTTTACTACGTTTTTGCAATTCGCTTTCGGTTTTCTCAATCTCTGCCCGAAGCTGCTGGATGCGCTCACTTAATTCTTCCTCTGAATGACGGCTCAGATCCTCACCCACTTGAGGCGGATTGCCTTTTTTCGCAGTGGGAAGCTCATCATCGAAAATACTCACGGGTCTTGCTCCCTTGTCTGATTGTCATTCGCTCCACAGGTGATTACCACTAACCTTAACGCTTCAAGCAAGATTAGGGAATTGGCATGACAAAACTGCCCAGCACCATGACCGCTATCGCGATTTCGGAGCCCGGAGGACCGGACGTCCTGAAAGAGGAAATGCGTCCTGTTCCCCAAGCGGGGTCTGGTGAAATTCTCATCAAGGTGGAAGCGGCAGGGGTTAATCGTCCCGATGTGTTACAGCGAAAAGGTGCTTATCCGCCGCCAAAAGGTGCCTCGGATCTTCCAGGTCTTGAAGTTTCGGGAACCGTTGTGGCACTCGGTGAGGGGGCTAGTCAGCATAAATTAGGATCCCAAGTAACAGCGCTTTGCCCGGGCGGCGGGTATGCAGAATACTGCACCGTGCCAGAGCAACATGCGCTGCCCGTACCGGCAGGACTTTCTATGGTTGAGGCTGCGGCCTTACCAGAAACTTTCTTCACGGTCTGGAGCAATGTATTCGACCGGCTTGGACTGGTTGCTGGAGAGCGTTTTCTGGTTCATGGTGGGACGTCCGGAATTGGGACAACGGCCATCCAACTGGCGAAAGCGTTTGGGGCAGAGATCTTCACCACCGTTGGGTCTGACGACAAGGCTGAAGCAGCCAGAGCGCTCGGTGCTGATCATGTGATCAACTATCGCACGGCTGACTTTGTCGATGTCGTGCGTTCCAAGACAGACGGACAGGGTGTCCATGCGATCCTTGATATGGTCGGCGGCGATTACGTAATGAAAAACTGGAAAGCGGCGGCTGTAGAAGGGCGGATTTGTCAGATTGCCACGCTGAACGGTGTTTCAAGCGAGACCAATTTCTCCCTGCTCATGGTCAAGCGCCTCTCTCATACGGGATCGACATTGCGGCCACGCGATAATGCCTTCAAGGCCTCAATTGCAAATGCGTTGCGGGAGAAAGTGTGGCCATTGATTGAGCAGGGCAAAATTAAGCCGGTCATGGATTGCACCTTTCTCCTTCGGCAGGCATCAGAAGCGCATAAACGGATGGAAACATCTGAGCATATTGGCAAAATCATGCTGACCGTCGATTAGGCTAGAAAAGCTTCAAAATTTCGCGCTCGTTCATTTGCCTTTGGCCAATGAAAAGCATATATTCGGGCTAACTCCCGTTCAATTTGGACATTGTATCGTTTTTTCGCCCTGCCAGGCGAGGAAGCCGACGAAAGGAATATGACCGATGGCGAACACGCCGCTGATGCCGAAGGCCACCGCTGTCTGGCTCGTTGACAATACTGCGCTCAGCTTCGATCAGATTGCCAGCTTTTGTAAGCTTCATCCGCTTGAGGTGAAGGCTATTGCTGATGGTGAAGCTGCTCAGGGCATTAAAGGTCTTGATCCGATTTTGACCGGCCAGCTGTCTCGCGAAGAAGTTGAGAAAGCGCAGAACGATCCGACCTATCAGCTATCGCTGCAGGGATCGAAGGTCGTTCTTCCTGAGGCAAAGAAAAAGGGGCCGCGTTATACGCCTGTGTCCCGTCGTCAGGATCGACCGAACGCGATTTTGTGGCTCGTGCGTCATCATCCAGAGCTGAAAGACGCGCAGATCATCCGTCTCGTTGGCACCACCAAGCCGACGATTGCAGCTATTCGAGACCGGACCCACTGGAATTCTGCAAACCTGACGCCTTCTGATCCGGTAACGCTTGGATTGTGCAGCCAGCTAGAGCTCGATATTGAAGTTGAAAAGGCTGCTAAAGACGCTCCAGTCCAGCCGCAGGTCGAGGCACCGGAAACGCTCATGTCTGTCGATGAAAGCACCAGCGAAGAAGCTCTCGCAGCTGCGTTCAACATCGATACCACGCGGCCGGTCGCTGAACCGGAAGAAGAGATCGATGCAGACGCTGTCTTTGCAAAGTTGAACTCATTGAAGAATGACGACGACAGCAACAGCTGAGCGCTCGACATAAAATGACAGAAGCCGCTGGTGGGTAAGCTGCCAGCGGCTTTTTTATTTGTGATCCGCGTGTTTAGATGAGGGTTATCGCTCTGTCAGCTTCAATTCGATCCGGCGATTCTTTGCGAGCGCTTCGGGTGTGTCGCCCTCTTCTAGGGGCTGGAACTCACCAAAGCCTGCAGCTACAAGACGCTTTGGATCAATGCCCTGATCAACCAGATATCGCACAACAGAGATGGCACGGGCCGCGGACAGTTCCCAGTTGTTCCTGAGGCGCCCTGTTCCCGAAAGGGGACGAGCATCTGTATGTCCATCAACTCGCAAGACCCAGTTGATTTCATCGGGAATTTGGACTGCCAGCTCTTTTATGGCGTCGGCGAGTTTCTTCAGCTCGACCTGGCCTTCCGGATTGATATCTTCTGAGCCAGAGCCAAACAAGACTTCAGACTGAAACACGAAGCGGTCCCCGACGACGCGTATATCGGAACGCTGGGAGAGGATCTCGCGGAGCCGACCAAAGAAGTCTGAACGATACCGGGATAATTCCTGGACGCGTTGAACAAGGGCGGCGTTCAGGCGTTTGCCGAGGCTGGCGATTTTTGCCTGGCTTTGATTTTCCTTTGCCTCTGACGCCTCGAGCGCAGCATTGGCAGCAGCTAATTGGCGGCGCAGCGCTGATATCTGCTGGTTGAGCAGTTCTACCTGAGCCAGAGCCCGCTGGCTGACCTGCTTTTCATCATCCAGAAGGTTTTCAAGCTGGGCCGCTTTGCCGCCAGCTGCATCTGCTTCACCAGAGCTGCTCTCCAGCAGGCCGAGCAGGCGGTCCCGCTCCCCAGTGGCATCACTAAGGCTGGCTTGTAGGCCGGTGATGGTGTCTTCCAGCTCGCGTGCGCCAGCGCGCTCCAAAGCCAAAAGCTGCGTGAGTTCGGAGATCTGAGCGTTCAGGCGATTGAGAACCGTGTCGCGCCCAGACAGCTGTTGCGACAGGAAAAACTGCGCGAGCATGAAGATGGAAAGCAGGAAGATGATGACCAGCAAGAGTGTGGCCATGGCATCAACAAAACCGGGCCAGTAGTCCGTGCCTTGATTGCGTCTGCGGGCGCGCAAGCCTCCGGCCATAGCCTACTCCTTTGCGCGGTCAAATGCAGCGGCAATAGAGGTCAAAAGGCTTTCAATCCGCTTTTGTTGTTCGCCCTGACCTTCAGCCCAATCTCGCATCATTTGCTGTTCGGACCGGACGTGCTTCACAAGCCCCTGAATACCTTCTGCCAAATTGGCCATAGCTTGTGCTGCGTTCTTGCTGCTGCCTTCCTCCATGGTTTTTTGAAGAGAGGCGAGCGCGGCCTGAACCTGATCAACACTGCCACTGCCCCGGTTCTCAAACGGAACGTCTTCCGGTTCAATATCCGTGACAGTTGAAAGCCAGTCTTCCAGTTCCGTGTAAAAGCGGTTTTGAGCTTGTCCGGCTTGAAGGTCGAGGAACCCGAGAACAAGAGATCCTGTCAGGCCAAACAGGGAGGATGAAAACGCTGTACCCATGCCGGAAAGCGGGGCTTCGAGACCTGCTTTCAGGTCTTCGAAAATCACATTGGCGTCCCCGGAACCGACGTCCAGGGACTGGATTGTGTTGCCTACGGCGCTCACCGTCTGCAACAAGCCCCAAAAGGTGCCGAGAAGGCCGAGGAATACGAGTAGTCCGGTCAAATAGCGGGAAATCTCACGCGATTCTTCAAGCCGCATGCCAATCGAATCGAGAATGGAACGAGCGGTGGCCGGTGTCAGCGTCATTTCGCCGACTTTATTGCCCAGCAGCGTTGCCATTGGGGCCAGAAGGACCGGAGATTGTGCGTCAAGTCCCGGGTCGCCCATGCGGAAACTGTTCACCCAGGAGATTTCAGGGAACAGCCGGATTACACGCCCGAACAGTAAAAGCACGCCAAAAACAGCCACGAGCACAATCAGACCGTTGAGGCCGGGATTGCTCATGAAGGCCACTGAAATCTGGCGATATAATATGAAAGCGATGAACGAGACGATCACCAGAAAGATGATCATGAAGGAGAGGTATGCCCGTGGACTGGACAGACTGTAAGGATCAAAGTCTCGTGCCATGACTCGCCAAATTCGCCAATGAACCGTAACCAATTGATAGCGCGTTTTGATCGGCCATGAAAACCGTTAATCTTGTTCAGATGGTGGCTTAACCACCGTTAACGTCACCTGCGCGGCAGGTTTTCTCCCGCACAGGTGGGCAGTCGGCTCATTTTTGAAAACTTTAGGCGTTTGCCGCGGACTTCAGGAATTTGAGAATATGGCGATGCGCGAACTCGTTGCCTGCAACAACGTCACCTGATTCCAGTGATTTATCCTTGCCGCCAAAATCGGTGACGTAACCACCTGCTTCCTTGACGAGTAGAAGTCCCGCCGCAATGTCCCAGGAGTTCAGCTTGTGTTCCCAAAAGCCGTCCAGACGTCCGGCGGCGACCCATGCCAAATCCAGAGCAGCAGCACCCGCGCGGCGAATGCCTGCGGTTTCCGGCATCACGTAACGAAGTTCCTTCAAAGCGCGGCCATGATCGCCGCGACCAATGAACGGGAGGCCTGTGCCGAAGACCATGTCTGCGGGATTTTCGCGAGCGGCCACACGAAGGCGGCGATCATTCAGGTATGCCCCACGTCCACGCTCAGCGGTGTAGAGTTCGTCCATCACCGGATTGTAGACAACGGCCGCCTGAATCTGACCGTTGCGCTCAAGAGCAATGGATGTCGCGAAGATCGGTATTCCGTGAAGAAAGTTTGTGGTGCCATCGAGCGGATCAATGTGCCAACGGTGATTGCCGTCGCTTCCCTCTACCTCGCCTGATTCTTCCATGACGAGGCCATAGGTCGGGCGCGCTTTGGTCAGTTCGTTGCGAAGGATCTCTTCTGCCCGCCGGTCTGCCGCGGACACGAAGTCACCGGGCCCTTTGCGTGAAACCTGCAGGTTTTCAACTTCGCCAAAGTCACGTGTCAGTCCACGGCCTGCCTTCGTGGCAGCCTGGACCATAACGTTCAAGATTGCTGTGCGCGCCATGTCTATGCCGTTCTTGTTGGGTGCGGCAGACGCCTGCCACACCGAAATTCATTTGAGTGTCTTTTAGTCCGCGCGGCGCACGTATTCCAGAGTGCCAGTGTCGACAATGATCTTCTCACCAGCTGTGATAAACGGCGGGACCATGACGCGAACGCCGTTTTCCATGATGGCAGGCTTATATGACGAAGACTGGGTCTGACCTTTGACGACGGCATCAGCTTCACTGATTTCCAGTGTCACGTGCTGCGGCAGGGTGATGCCGATCGGACGTTCTTCATGCATCTCCACGGTCACCATCATGCTGTCTTGCAGGAACGCGGCCCGGTCACCAACAAATTCAGCCTGAAGTTCCAGCTGTTCATAGGTGTCTGTGTCCATGAACACCAGCATGTCTTCCTGTGTGTAGAGATACTGGAAGTCTTTTTGCTCAAGGCGAACACGCTCGACCTTGTCTTCAGACCGGAAGCGCTCGTTGAGCTTGCGGCCGTCCAGAAGGTTTTTCATTTCCACCTGAGCAAATGCGCCGCCCTTGCCCGGCTTCACGTGGTCAACCTTGACCACTGCCCACAAGGTGTCCTGATGTTGCAAAACGTTGCCCGGCTTGATTTCGTTACCGTTGATCTTCATGAACCGACCGATTGTCTGATGTTGGGATCTCGGGCACGCTTCGGGCCTGATGCGGGGAGCGTGCCAATTTGATTGGCGCTTGAACACCACACTTGGCCGCAGGATTCAAGGAAAAAACGCCGAAAGGCGTCTCCAATCTGTCCGCATAGATTAAGGTGACGGCGGTGTTTGATCGGAGCCGGGTGCCAAAAGTGTAGCTGTGTATTGGTTGGCTTGGGCTTGCGCAGCCTTGATGACATCGCTGTCGAGTGTGTCGACAAACTCATCGAGCAGTAGGTCGGGGACGCCCAATGTGCGGGCAACATAGTGCCACGCGGCTGCCTGCATCTGATTTGGGGTTTTGCCACGCCCATTTGCATAGATCCGGGCCAACCGGTTCATGGCCACAGGATTGCCTGCGAGGGCTGCGCGCTCAAACCAGGCGGCGGCTTCTGCCTCGTTTGGGTCGAGGCCTTTCCCCTGATGCCGCAGGATTCCGTAATAGACCTGCGCCGAGGTGTGGCCGCGGCGGGCAGCCCGCCCAAGCCAGAACGCTCCCTGACCTTCGTTGATTTTGCCGTCGATGCCTTCAAGAAAGGACAGCCCGAGGGAATATTGGGCTTCCGGTTCGTTCAGGCGTGCTGCTTGCACCAACAGCTCTCGTGCCTTTTCTGCATCATACGACCGCCCCTCGCCAGCCTGATACGAGAGGGCCAGGTTATAAAGCGCGGTTGGATTGTCAGCTTTAGCTGCGATCTCGAAATAGTCAGCAGCTTTCTTCTTGTCCTGTTCAACCCCATTGCCGAGCAGATAAAGCTGACCGAGGCGAACAGCTGCATATGCATTGCCTTGAGCGGCGGCCAGCGTATACCAGTCAGCCGCCTTTGCGTAATCCAGTTTGATACCCTGTCCGGTTTCATGCAGAACACCCAGCAATGTTTGAGCTGAAGTATCGCCTTCTTCAGCCAAAGGCGTTGCCATCGCAAGGGCGGTGAGGAACCAGCCTCTTTGAAAGGCGCTGTAGGCGATTTCAGGCGTTAGACCGGTATCTTCAGGAACCTTGGGAGGTCCGGCATCAATGACGGACACCAATCCCAGTGGTTGCTCGTCGTCGGTGTTGACGGTTTCCTCTGTGGCGTCTCTCACCTCAGAAGTAGGTTCAGTGCTTTCCTGAGCATGGGCAGCAATGGGTAGCGTGAGCAAAAGGCCAATCAGAGCAAGACTGTTGAACGCTGAGAGCGTCCGCTTTATCGCAAATGTTCTGGAGCTGACTGGCCAATGTTGCATGGGGTCAATCGTCTTCCTCAAATGGATGTTTTTCCAAAATCTCGTTGGCCGCCTTGACTGCAGCGACTGGACCATCAGTGTGCGTCCAGACCGCATCTTTCAAGGCGACAAAATCGGCACCCGTTGCAGCTGCAGCCTCAACAGAGTGCAACGTCTTACCGCCAAGCGCAACACAGGGTGTCTCGAACAGCTCAGCCCACCAGTCTGCTTTGCTGAGTGTTTTGGAATGAGCTTCATCCTGTTCTTCCAGATCGAGCTTGCCGAAGAACAGGTAGTCAATGCCGGTCTCTGCCGTTTCCATGTCTTCGTGCTTGAGTTTGGTCCCGCCCGCTCCAACGATCTTGGCAGGCTGGAAGCTCTCAACGGCCATTTTGATGTCGTCCAGAGACTTGTCTACATGAACCCCATCTGCGCCCGTTCGACCTGCGGCTTGAGTGTCACCATAGATCAGGGCAGCAGCACCTGCTTCTTGCGCTATCGGAACCAAAAGTTCAGCAGCAGCCTGAACATCACGAGAGCTTGCTTCAGGCATGTAGATCAGAACGCAGGCAACATCGCCTCCAGCGAGCGCTTCGCTCAGCTTGGTGGCCATTTCTGCCGTTTCAAAGGACGGCGGTGTAATAAGAAAGAGGCGTGGCCGGTTCACTGTTGTGTCTCTGTGTTGACCCAAAAGGGCGGTTCAAAGGAAGTGATAGGCTCTAATCATAGAAAAAGAGGGGCGCAAGGCCCCTCATTGTGTTTTTCCAGTTTCACTCGGCTGGGTGAAGGCCTCGCCGTCAATCTGCTTTCGGATCCAGATTGCCGCTTTTGTACTCGGTTGCCATTTCGGCAAGGGTCGCAATCCGTGTGATCTTGTTTGCCTGTCCGGCGGTGTTGAACGCTTCAAAGCGATCAACACAGAGTTTTTGCATGGCTTCTCGAGCCGGCTTGAGATACTTGCGCGGATCGAATTCACCCGGATTTTCCGACAGGACCCTTCGAATCTGACCCGTCATGGCCATGCGGTTGTCGGTGTCGATGTTGATCTTGCGGACGCCGTTCTTGATGCCGCGCTGGATTTCTTCAACAGGAACGCCCCAAGTTTGCGGCATCTCGCCGCCATATTGGTTGATAATGTCCTGAAGGTCTTGTGGAACGGAAGACGAGCCGTGCATCACCAGATGGGTGTCTGGGAGACGACGGTGAATTTCCTCGATCACGTGCATCGCCAAGATGTCGCCATCCGGCTTGCGCGTGAATTTGTAGGCGCCGTGGCTGGTACCCATGGCAATCGCAAGGGCGTCGACCTTGGTGGCCTGAACGAATTTTACTGCCTCGTCGGGATTGGTCAGAAGTTGCTCTTCGCTGAGTTTGCCTTCAGCGCCATGCCCATCTTCCTTGTCGCCCATGCCGGTCTCCAACGAGCCAAGAACGCCAAGTTCGCCTTCCACGGAGATGCCGCCGAGGTGAGCCATGTCCGTAACGGTTTTTGTCACATCGACATTGTAGTCCCAATCCGCCGGGGTCTTGCCGTCCGCTTCAAGTGATCCGTCCATCATCACTGACGTAAAGCCAGCCTGAATGGCGGTCATGCAGGTGCCGGGCTCATTGCCGTGGTCCAGATGAACACAGACCGGAATATGCGGGTAGATTTCGGCAACAGCGTCCATCATGTGCTTGAGCATGATGTCATGCGCATAGGCGCGTGCGCCACGTGAGGCTTGGATGATGACTGGCGAATCGGTTTGGTCCGCCGCTGCCATGATGGCGAGTGCCTGTTCCATATTGTTGATGTTGAATGCTGGCACACCATAATCTTGCTCTGCAGCGTGATCGAGCAATTGGCGAAGCGTAATCCGAGCCATCAAAGTCTCCCGTTTGGCACACTCCGAAGAAGCACAAAATTTGCCCCAAGGGTGCTGTTGGCGTGTCGATTGAGTGTTTCTACCAAACCATCGGAGATTGGGAAGATGGGAGGCAACGACCTAAATCAATTAAATTGGAAAGCGGGCAAAGAAATTTACATTGAGTTGTTGTGTGACAGGTTTCTCAGACAAAAAACGCGCCCAACGAGAAAGCGGGCGCGTTGCCAAAGTCACAAGGATTATGCGTTCTAAGTCGCGTCAGTTCGACAGGCTTGCGGGGGAAAACAGAACGCTAAATTGTTCGCACCAGATGACGACAGACTTGTATTTGGTGAGGTCGGTATCGGCCGGAATTGAATAGCTCTGGTTGCCGATGTTGCCCTTCAGTGGGCCAAGAGACAGCCATTCATTGTCCAAAACATCCGTTGCAGATGTCGGATCTTTGTGAGTGGACAGCCAAACCTTCAGATCCGGACCATTCGTCACGTTGAAGTTTGAGAGTTGAAGTTCTGGCCCGGTTTCCAGCTGCACGAGAGCTGCCTGACCTGCCCCCTTGTGGGCAAAGTCTGCATCCTTGAAAGAGCCACTTGCGAGGATTTGAGAAGTGCTTGCTGTCACGAGGGTCTCCGACACTGTGCGATCAATCCAAAGCGGTGAGGCAAGATACCAGAAAGCGGCACCAAACACTGCACCTGCCAAAAAACATGGGACTGCAATCAGAAGAAATCTTTTCATAGTTGACCTGCCTATTCTTCCGTAGGGGTATTTTGCGATGCTTATCCTTCGATTTTCCTCCAAATGCAACCAAATGCTTGAAATAAAAGAAAAAGGGCCCGTGTGTTGTGGGCCCCTTATAGTCTGATCGGAAGAATTTTGGTCTTAGCTCTCCAAGGCTTTCACACCCGGCAACTCCTTGCCTTCCAGCCACTCCAGAAAAGCTCCGCCTGCGGTTGAGACATAGGAAAAGCTATCCGCGGCATCTGCATGGTTCAGAGCTGCAACGGTATCTCCACCACCTGCAACAGAGTTGAGCTTCCCCGCCTTTGTGCGGTTGGCCGCGTGCTGTGCTGCTGCAACTGTGGCTGTGTCAAATGGCTCGATCTCAAAGGCGCCCAGCGGCCCGTTCCAGACTAATGTGGAAGCTCCATCGATCTTGGTACGAACATTGTTGACCGAGTCGACGCCAACATCGAGGATCATGGCATCTTCAGGGATGGCATCCAGTGAAACGGTCTCGTTTTCAGCACCGGCCTTGAACTCACGAGCAACAACCGCATCTGTTGGCAGAACAATCTCGCACCCGGCTTTTTCTGCCGCTGTCATGATTGTATTGGCAGTTCCTGCAAGGTCATGTTCGCAGAGGGATTTACCCACATTTATGCCTTTAGCTGCGAGGAATGTGTTGGCCATTCCGCCGCCGATCACCAGCATATCGACCTTTGAAACCAGATTCTCCAGAAGGTCGATCTTGGACGATACTTTGGCACCGCCGACAACAGCCAGAACTGGTCGTTTTGGTTCACCCAAAGCAGACCCTAGAGCTTCCAGTTCTGCCTGCATGGTCCGGCCAGCATAGGCTGGCAGCAACTTGGCTATGCCTTCCGTTGATCCGTGAGCGCGGTGTGCGGCTGAAAAGGCGTCATTGACATAGATGTCGCCGTTTTGGGCCAGCGCCTTGGCAAAATCAGGATCATTCTTCTCTTCGTCCGAGTGATAGCGGGTATTTTCAAGAAGAAGAACGCCGCCATTTTCGAGGGCGGCAACCGCATCTGCTGCGGCAGCGCCAATACAGTCATCTGCGAAGCTGACCGGCTTGGCGAGCAGCTCGGCAACCGCCGGTGCAACCGGGGCGAGCGACATCTCCGCAACCCGCTCCCCCTTTGGACGTCCAAAATGGGCAAGCAGAACGACTTTTGCGCCCTTGTCGGACAATTCGCGCAGGGTCGGCAACACCCGTTCAATTCGGGTCGTGTCAGTCACCTTTGTACCGTCCATCGGAACGTTCAGGTCAACGCGAACAAGTACGCGTTTTCCGGTGATGTCAGAAAGGTCATCAAGGGTCTTGAAGGTCATCTTATAAACTCAACAGGTTGGGTCAGGGCCGTGACGAGTTGGTGGTGATGGCAATGCCAATGCCAAACAGGGTGAGCAGCACGCCGAAGGAGCGTTCAATCCAGAGCTTGGCACCCATGAAGCCTTGCTGAACGCTAGGCAAGGTAAAGAACACGGTGACGAGTACAAACCACAGGAAGACGCCGGATGCCATGATGCCGCCGTAACCGATTTTGGTCCAAAGAGGCGTAGTGGGCGAGGTGACCTGCAAAAAGACACTCATGGCAAACATTGTGGCTTTCGGATTGGTCACATTCGTGAAGAAACCCCAGCGCAGGGCTTTCATTGGGCTCATGCCGGTGGCTGCGTCACTCTTGGGCGCATTGGTAGATGCGGAGCGAAACATGGTGAAGCCGAGAAAGATCAGGTACGCGGCACCGATGAGTTTCAGGGCGTTGAACAGGAAAATGGACTGGGAGACGATCAGTCCGATCCCGGCGAGGGCGTATGAGACATGAACGCCAAGGGCCAAGGCAATTCCGAGAGCTGTCATGATGCCGGCCATTCGGCCTCCCACAAGGGCATTTCGAAGGACAACGGCAAAGTCTGGTCCGGGAACAATGGCGACAACCACAGTTAAGGAGATAACGGTCAGAAGCTCAATCATCGAATACTCGTTTTGGGCAATAAAAAGGGCGACCTTGCTGCAGCAAGCCCGCCCCTGATTTGTCATGTTCAGTGGTTCGGCACTGACATCAGATGAGCTTTGCCATAGCAACCGCAGTGTCTGACATTCGGTTGGAGAAACCCCATTCGTTGTCATACCAGGTCAGGATGCGGACAAAGGTTCCATCCATGACTTTGGTCTGATCCATGTGGAAGACCGAAGAATGCGAATCGTGATTGAAGTCCGTCGAGACGAGAGGCTCAGTTGTATAGCCAAGAACGCTCTTCAGCTTGCCGTCGGCAGCCTCTTTGATTGCCGCGTTGATCTCTTCAACAGAGGTTTCACGCTTGGCGATGAAGTTGAGATCCACCACCGATACGTTGGGCGTCGGGACGCGGATGGCAACACCGTCTAGTTTGCCGTTCAGCTCTGGCAACACCAACCCGACCGCTTTAGCCGCTCCGGTCGATGTCGGGATCATGGACATGGCCGCGGCACGAGCCCGGTAAAGGTCCTTGTGCATGGTGTCCAGTGTCGGTTGATCACCGGTGTAGGAGTGAATGGTGGTCATAAAGCCTTTTTCGATGCCGACAGTCTCATTGAGAACATAGGCGACCGGAGACAGGCAATTGGTGGTGCAAGAAGCATTTGAAACGATTAGATCGTCTTTGGTAAGCGCATCGTGGTTGACGCCATAGACGATGGTTTTGTCAGCGCCTGAAGCTGGTGCGGAGACAAGAACGCGTTTGGAGCCATTTTCCAGATGGAAAGCTGCCTTGTCGCGGGCGGTGAAAATGCCAGTGCATTCCATGGCGACGTCAACACCAAGTTCACCCCAAGGCAGTTCCTTCGGATCGCGAAGGGCTGTTACCTTGATAGGTTCACCGCCACCAACCGAGATTGTATCGCCATCAACAACCACATCAGACGGGAAGCGTCCGTGGACCGAATCGTAACGAAGAAGGTGCGCATTGGTTTCAACCGGACCCAAGTCATTGATAGCAACGACTTCAATGTCAGTGCGGCCGGATTCGATAATTGCACGTAGGACATTACGTCCAATGCGGCCAAATCCGTTAATTGCAACTTTGGTGACCATTCTCAACTCCCGCAATGGAGCGAGGCGGGCCCCGCTCATTCTGAAAAACTGACGTGTACCGGAATAGGCGGACACGCCAGAAGTCTCAAGATAATTTACGTTGTTGAACGCGCTTAGCCGAGTTTTGCCTTGGCCAGCTCTACAACAGCGTCGGTTGTGATTCCGAAATGTTTGTAGAGTTCCTTGTAAGGGCCGGATGCACCAAAGCCGTTCATACCAACAAATGCGCCGTCGGCGCCGATGAAGCGGTCCCAACCCATGCGAACACCGGCTTCAACCGCAATTTTGACCGGGCTGTTACCGAGGACTGCTTCCTTGTAGTCGTCGCTCTGCTCTTCAAAGAGTTCAAAGCATGGAACGGAAACAACGCGAGTTGCGATACCAGCCTCTGCCAATTGTGTGCTTGCTTCTACGGCGAGTTCAACCTCAGAGCCCGATGCAAACAGGGTGACTTGCGCATCCTCTTCGCTATCGACAAGAACGTAGGCACCGCGAGCACACAAATTCTTTTCTTCAAACTCAGTGCGCTGGGCGATTAGGTTCTGGCGGGTGAGAGCGAGAATGGATGGCGCTGTCTTGTTTTCAAGCGCCAGCTGCCAGCATTCCAATGTCTCTGTGATGTCTGCCGGACGGAAGAAATAGGTGTTCGGCATCGCCCTCAGAGCCGCGTAGTGCTCAACCGGCTGGTGAGTTGGACCATCTTCGCCGAGGCCGATGGAATCATGTGTCATCACGTGAATGACGCGCTGATTCATCAGAGCTGCCAAGCGAATTGACGGACGGCAATAGTCAGAGAAGATGAGGAAACCGCCGGAATAAGGCAGAACGCCACCGTGCAGCGCCATGCCATTCATGGCTGCTGCCATGCCGTGCTCTCGGATACCCCAGTGGATATAACGCCCGGAGAAGTCATCCGGTGTGATGGCGGCTGTTTGTGACGTTTTTGTATTGTTGGAGCCTGTCAGATCGGCGGAACCGCCGATTGTTTCAGGCACAACACCGTTGATGACTTCCAGAACAGCTTGAGAGGCTTTCCGGGTCGCCATGGTTGGTTTTTCTTCGGCCAACTTCTTCTTGTAGTCCCGCAGAGCTTCCGTCAACTCTGCAGGCAGATCGCCACGTTGGCGGCGTTCAAATTCCGCTCGGACTTCTCCGTCTTTTTCTGCAAAGCGCTTTTCCCAATCTTTGTGAGCATGGGCAGAGCGAAGGCCTGCAATCCGCCAAGCGTCCAGAATGTCATTCGGGATTTCGAATGGCTCGTGGCTCCAGTTCAGTGCTTCGCGAGTGGACGCGATTTCGTCTGCACCGAGCGGAGCACCATGAACACCGGATGTGCCGGATTTATTTGGTGCGCCAAAGCCGATTGTAGTCTTGGCGGCAACAAGCGTCGGGGCGTTGCTGGCCTGGGCTTGGCGAATGGCTGCTGCAATTGCATCGGGGTCGTGGCCATCAACGCTAATCGTGTTCCAGCCTGAGGCCTTGAAACGTTCAATCTGGTTGGTTGAATCTGTGATGTCGACACGCCCGTCAATCGAGATGCCATTGTCGTCCCAGATTACGATCAGCTTGTTCAGCTTCAAGTGCCCGGCGAGCGAAATGGCTTCCTGACTGATGCCTTCCATCAAACAGCCGTCACCAGCCAGCACGTAAGTGAAGTGATTGACCAGATCCTGTCCATACTCGGATTCCATCAGGCGTTCGGCAATTGCCATGCCAACAGCATTGCCAAGCCCTTGGCCAAGGGGACCGGTTGTCGTTTCGATGCCGGCACCGTGCCCGAATTCCGGGTGACCGGCTGTCAAAGCGCCGATCTGGCGAAAATTCTTAATTTGGTCCAGCGTGAAATCTTCGTATCCGAGAAGATACAGAAGGCTGTAAAGCAGCATGGAGCCGTGGCCAGCCGACAGAACGAAGCGATCACGGTCAGCCCAGTTCGGGGCTGTCGGATCAAACTTCAGGAACTGGGTGAAAAGAACGGTCGCAATATCAGCTGCGCCCATTGGCAGGCCCGGGTGACCGGATTTGGCTTGCTCCACTGCATCAATGGCAAGAAAGCGGATTGCATTTGCCATGCGCTGGTGTTTTTCAAGATCGGTCATCATTTTCCCATCGGTTGTGGCTATCAGCCGCGTCGTTTCATCTGTGTACGCCCGGGAGGTTCAAACGGGACCTCGTGCTGTGGGAGAGGGCGTGCGCCCGAAAAGGCGCCCGACAAATATCAGGAACGCTGCTTGAGTCAACAAATCTAGGCACGGATAGCTTCATTGAGAATGGATGAAAATTACGGTGTCCTGATGGTGGTGGAATTTCTTGTCTTTAAGTTGTGGTGGTTTGGTGTCGGTGTTGCAGGTGCCGTCATGTGTGAAATGACACTGCGGCAGACCAAAAAATAGGCAATTGCAGGTGCCAAAGATTACTTCGCAGGCTTAATGCTATCATAGGTGGCGAAGACCTGAGGATTTTGACGATGTGGCATTGACGTAGGTTTTGTTACGAGCCTAGAGTCTTGACTTTACGGGATGTGTTGCTTTGGTCAGTTTTTGCAAAAGTTTGGCCGAAAAACTTCGCAAATCGGAGGAGTTTGTGGCAATCATGGCGTAAGAAGGGGGAGACAGGCTGCTAGAGGTTTTTGGATGGTAGCGCACGCAGTAAAAGAACGACGTGAGGAAGTGTCTTTGAGTTTGGCGGAGAGTGAACAGGCGGAACCGGTTACACTGGATGGTGCCATCCAGCGGCTGGAACGCGCGCTGGGAACTCTGGAAAGCGTGGTGCAGCATCGCGTGGAAGTTGATAAGTCGCTGAGCAGGTTGAAAGAAGATATTCAACGGCTTAACGAAGACCGATCCCAAATGGCAGCAACACTGGATCAGGCAGAAGCTCGTGCAGCGCGTCTGGAAGATGCAAACCGGGATGTGTCCCGGCGTCTGGTCTCCGCAATGGAATCGATCCGCTTTGTTCTGGAAGAACGCGGAGGTTAAACGCGAATGGCGCAAATCACCGTCACGATAAATGGCAAGGCCTTTCGGATGGCCTGCGACGACGGGGAAGAGGACCGCTTGATGGGACTTGGCAACCGTTTTGACGGTTGGATTGCAGAACTCAGAGATGCGTTTGGCGAAATTGGCGATTTGCGACTGACAGTGATGGCGGGGATTATGGCAACTGATCAACTGGCTGAATTGGAACGCAAAAACGCTGAGCTTGAAATTGAGTTGAAACGGCTGAAAGAAGCGCAGTCACAGGCAAGCGTTTCCAAAACACGCCATGAAACAGAAGTTGCGGAAGTGATTGATCGAACCGCAGCACGTCTGGAAGTGCTTTCCGAACACCTGAGCAAGACACTCAAACCCCAATAACAAATTAGGGTCCTGACCCTTAGCGCTCCCTGCGGTTGGGTTGGAAATACACATCGCGACAACCGGCAGGGGCTGGTTTTCCTGCTCTTCACTCTCTATATCCAGGTCCTGTGGCTGCGTGACCCGTCAGGAATCTTATCCCCGGGGCCTTACGCATTCCTTAGGGAGCTGTCCCTGCTCTGGGCCGTGGTCCGTTGCATACGGCGCCCACCTACATTGTAGGTTCTCCGGGATTGCACATTCCAACGATCACGCGGCTACACTTGATCTTGTTCCCGGAGCTCTGAGTTTCGGGCGTTACCGGAGGCCTCTATGGCTGAAATCGAACCGGACCGGGCAGTGCAGAAAGCGGCGCTGCGCAAAGACGCGCTCGGACGTCGGCGGGCAATTCCGGAGACAGAGCGTATCGAAAAAGCCCTTAAGCTCGCCGAGTTTGCAGATGACATCGAGATGCCAGCTGGTGCGGTAATCGCCGGATACTGGCCGATCCGGGACGAATTGGACCCTCGGCCCTTGCTCTCTGTTCTCAGAAAACGCGGTCACGGGCTATGCCTTCCTGTGGTGGCAAAGCCTAACCTTATTTTCCGCGAGTTTGGCACGGAAACTGAATTTGAAGACGCCGGATTCGGCACCATGGCTCCCGGCCCGACTGCTCCGGAAGTTCGCCCCGATGTCCTCCTGATGCCTTTGTCGGCTTTTGACAGCGCTGGAAATCGGGTGGGATATGGCAAGGGACACTATGATACGGCAATTGCTGCTCTTGAAAAAAATGGTCCGGTGATTTGTATTGGCCTTGCTTTTGATGTTCAGGAGGTTGGCGAGGTTCCCGCAGAACTTCACGATAAGCCCCTGAACGGGATTTTGACGGAAAGCGGATTTCGCCGCTTTGCCATGCGAGGTTAAATGAAACTCCTGTTTCTTGGTGATCTGGTCGGTCGTTCAGGCCGAACCGCGGCCATTGATCGCCTTCCCGGACTTGTTGAGGACTATCAACTCGATTTTGTTGTTGTGAATGGCGAGAATGCCGCGTCTGGTTTCGGGATCACCGAGGCAATATTGCAGGATGTTCTTGATGCCGGTGCAGATGTTGTCACCACCGGTAATCATGTGTGGGATCAACGTGATACGCTGGTTTATATCGAGCGGCAGGACCGTTTGCTGCGACCAGTGAACTTTCCCAAAGGAACACCGGGCCGCGGGGCGCACCTCTTTACAGCCCGCAATGGCGCACAGGTCATGGTCGCCAACGTCATGGGCCGTGTTTATATGGATCCGCTTGACGATCCTTTTGCGGCGATTGAGCGTGTGGTTGATGATTGCCCTCTCGGGCAAGTGGCGGATGCGATCATTGTCGACATTCATGCTGAGGCGACCAGCGAAAAACAGGCGATGGGCCACTTTTTGGATGGCCGGGTCAGCTTGGTTGTTGGAACCCATACGCATGTTCCGACCGCCGATCACCAGATCCTTTCCGGCGGAACGGCCTACCTGTCTGACGCGGGCATGTGCGGTGACTATGACAGCGTGCTCGGCATGGAAAAGGACGAGCCGGTCAATCGCTTTCAACGCAAGATTTCCGGTGGCCGGTTTACGCCTGCGCTCGGTGACGCGACCGTTTGCGGTGTGGCCGTTGAAACCGATGATCGGACAGGGCTGGCCGTGGCCGTTTCTCCGTTAAGGATCGGCGGACGGTTGGAGCCGGTTCTGCTTGCCTTTTGGGCGGATAAGTGATCCGCAGGGCATGTACCGGGCGGAATGCTGGATTTTCTTCGGCAGTTTGCCTATAAGCGTCCCACAATTTGAAGATCAAGAACGCATCAAGCAGAAAACCCGAGACATTCCATGGCAGGACATTCAAAATTCAAAAACATCATGCACCGCAAGGGCCGTCAGGACGCAGTCCGGTCCAAGATGTTTTCCAAGCTGTCCAAGGAAATCACAGTAGCGGCAAAAATGGGCGATCCGGACCCGGATAGTAACCCGCGCCTGCGCCTGGCGGTTCAAAACGCCAAAGCTCAGTCCATGCCGAAGGACAACATTCAGCGGGCAATCAACAAGTCCCAGTCTGGCGACGCGGAAAACTATGAAGAGATCCGTTATGAGGGTTATGGCCCCGCCGGTGTTGCAATCGTGGTTGAGGCGCTGACCGACAACCGCAATCGGTCTGCTTCCAACATCCGATCCTACTTCACAAAATGTGGTGGGTCTTTGGGTGAGACTGGCTCGGTTTCCTTCATGTTCGACCGCGTTGGCGAGATCACCTACAAGCCCGAAGCGGGTGAGGCAGATGCTGTTCTGGAAGCTGCCATTGAGGCCGGTGCTGAAGATGTTTTGTCAGACGATAGTGGCCACACTGTCTATACAGCATTTGAAGACCTGAACGAGGTGGGCAAGGCACTAGAAGAGGCTTTGGGCGAAGCAGATTCAACCAAGATCATCTGGAAGCCGCAGAATCTGACGCCGGTTGATGGAGACAAGGCTCAGACCCTGATGAAACTGATCGACATGCTTGAAGAAGATGACGACGTGCAAAACGTCTTCTCCAACTTTGATGTTGACGAAGAAACCATGGCATCACTGGCGTCCTGAGTGACACCCAAATCGATGATTTTCCGACCCCGGCCTGACACAAGCGGCCGGGGTTTTTTGTGCCTCGGGATTGAGACAGATGAAACTTGAAGACATTTACCGATTGACTGACCTCGACAAGAAAACACTGCAGGAACGCGCGCTGAAACTGGGGGAGGAAAGCGGTGAGCTAGCGCAGGCTGTGCTGTCGGCGACCGGGGCTCCTGGAAGTGCCTACAAGAAGCTCGGTCTTGGCGATGTCAGGGAAGAGGCAGCAGATGCCGCCATCGTTGCTTTGAGCTTGTTCTCGCAAACTTGCGACAGTGAAGAGCAGTTTCGCGAAGAGCTGCAGCGCCTCTTCAGTCAGACGGTGACCAAGTGGGAAGAGGTCCTGTCCCGCTCGTAATCTTCTTGCGACTTAGCGCAGGTAAGGATCCAGCAGCGGTATGCTTGTGATCGCAGAAAGGCCGATCAAGATATAGGCGATCCTCTTGTAGAGCCTTGGATCTGAGGCGCTAAAGCCCTTGGCTCCGACCAATAGACCCGCCGCATAGCAAGGAATTGTGATCACAAGAAGCAGAAGCAGGCTGGTCACGATAGCGAAAATGATCCAGCGTAAGAGCAGTGGGTCGGTGCTTGCCAGAAGATAGGCTCCGGCATGCACAAACAGAACCGAGCCAAGCACCGCTGGTAGAACGGTTCGCCAATCGCAAATTCGCACCGCATTTTTTAAAAGCGGGAGTGCAACCAAGCCATCGATAACGAGAAAGCTCGCGGCTGCAATCGGCGGGGAAACAACGCTTGTTGCAAGTGGGATAAAAAACATTCCGGCTCCAAAACCGGCAAACCCGCGAATGCAGCCTGCAATGAAGACGACGGCTGCCAAAAACGAAAGAAGCTGAATGGAATAGGTGCTGAAAACATCAAACATTGAACCGATAGGCGCTCCAAAGCTGGGGAGAGCGGGAATACTTTTTGGTAATCACCGGTTCTTGTGGCGTCAATGCCGAAGTTTTGTTACCGCTTTGTTCTATGATGCATCCGATTCGTATACTCGGGGTTGACCCGG
>NZ_GL476315.1:133172-233946 GCF_000148725.1 Roseibium sp. TrichSKD4
CGTCGCTGGCGGGGCTGTCTGTTGCCGAATATGCGCCAAACTTGGTGAAAAAGACCGTGGTCGGTACGGGGCATGCCGAAAAGGACCAAATCCGTGCCATGGTGAAAGTGCTGATGCCAAAGGCGGTTTTCAACAGCGATGATGCTGCTGATGCATTGGCCATTGCCATTTGCCATGCCCATCACCGAAAAGTGGCTGCAACAGTCATGAACAAACGGGGTGCAGCATGATCGGTAAGCTGAAAGGCACCATAGATAGTTACGGCGGTGACCATGTCATTATCGATGTGCATGGTGTCGGGTATCAGGTGCATTGCCCATCTCGGATCTTGCAGAGTTTGCCGCGTGCTGGCGAAGCGGCGGTCCTGTTCATTGAAACGGTTGTCCGCGAAGACATGATCCGCCTGTTCGGGTTTGGTGATGAAGCTGAACGAGAGTGGTTTCGCCTGCTGACGACCGTGCAGGGTGTCGGTGCAAAAGTCGCTCTTGGTATTCTTGGGATTTTGAAGGCAAGTGAAATTGCCAATGCGATTGCCTTGTCGGACAAGGCGACCATCACGCGGGCACCAGGGGTAGGTAAGCGGGTGGCTGAGCGCATCCTTTCAGAACTCAAGGACAAGGCACCCAGCTATGCGAGCGTTGATGATGCGACGGTCGCTGTCAGCCAGAGTGTCTCAGACGATGTTGCTGCGAGACCTGTTGCTGAAGCGGTGTCTGCCTTGACCAATCTCGGCTACGGTCAGCCGCAGGCTGCCGCTGCTGTCGCGAGAGCGGTCCAAAGCGCGGGCGAGGATGCCACGACTGAAACCCTGATCCGCCTCGGTTTGAAGGAACTGGCGCAATGATTGCCTTCACTTATGCCGCCATTGCCATCTTTTTTATCGTCGCTGGCCTCGGGGGCATCATGTATCTCGACCATCGGTTCTCCCTGACGGTTGTCGGGCGAAACTACGCCATGAAAGGGCGTAAGATCGAAACGGATGATCCTTATGTTCGCAGTCAGTATCGCAAATACTATGCGATGCGTGTTGCCTACTCGCTGTTCTTGCTGGTGCTGCTGTTTTGGATGGTAAGTCATGTCGGATGATCAACGGCTTGTTACGCCGGAAATCCGGGGCGATGAGATCGACAGTACCATGCGTCCGCAGGCACTGGATAACTTTGTCGGTCAGGCGCAGGCGCGTGCTAATCTGAAGATTTTTATCGAGGCAGCCAAGGCTCGGGGCGAGGCGCTTGACCATGTGCTGTTTGTTGGCCCTCCGGGTTTGGGCAAGACAACACTCGCGCAAATCATGGCGCGGGAACTTGGTGTCAATTTTCGGGCGACCTCCGGACCGGTGATCGCCAAATCTGGGGATTTGGCCGCACTTTTGACCAATCTGGAAGAGCGGGATGTTCTCTTCATTGATGAAATTCACCGTCTTAACCCAGCAGTTGAAGAGGTGCTTTATCCGGCAATGGAGGACTACCAGCTTGATCTGATCATAGGGGAGGGGCCTGCCGCCCGTTCCGTGAAGATCGATCTTGCCAAGTTCACGCTGGTTGCTGCAACCACTCGATTGGGCCTTTTGACCACACCCTTGCGTGATCGGTTCGGGATACCGGTGCGGCTGGAGTTTTATACGCAGCCTGAGCTTGAACACATCGTCAAACGAGGTGCCCGCATTGTGGGTGTCGGAATGGCTGATGATGGTGCAACGGAAATTGCAAAGCGTTCTCGTGGAACACCGCGTATCGCAGGTCGCCTGCTGCGCCGGGTCCGGGATTTTGCAATTGTTGAGGGCGTTGATAGCGTTGACCGAGCGCTGGCCGACAAAGCGCTGTCGCAGCTGGAAGTGGATGCTGCCGGGCTGGATAGCCTTGATCGGCGTTATCTCAATCAGATTGCGCGCAACTTTGGGGGTGGGCCGGTAGGCATTGAAACGATTGCAGCGGCCTTGTCAGAGCCGCGCGATGCCATCGAAGAAATCGTTGAACCCTACTTGATCCAGAATGGGTTTTTGCAACGAACGCCGCGCGGCCGGGTTTTGACCAATGTTGCGTTCTCCCATTTGGGGCTCGCTGTTCCTGACCGCCCGGATATGCCGCAACTCGGCCTGTTCAGTGAACCGGACTAGTCGGCTACTCAACTACCCGGGCAATTGAGGAGACAGATGTGAGCAATTGGCCGGATTTGGCAGGACGCCTCGAAGATAGCACGCATATCCTTCCCGTTCGGGTCTATTACGAAGATACAGACTTTACCGGGATCGTTTATCACGGATCTTATGTGCGTTTTTTTGAGCGTGGCCGTTCCGATATGCTCCGGATGATCGGCATTCACCACGCTGAATTGCAAGAGGGTGGGGCAGACGGTCGCTCACTTGCTTTTGCAGTCCGTGGCATGACCCTCGATTTTGCTCGACCTGCAACGATTGATGATGTGCTCACAGTGCGCACACAGCTATTATCGGCACGCGGCGCAAAAATCGAACTCCATCAGGAAATCTGGCGGGAAGTCGAAAAACTTGTCAGTGCAAATGTCACAGTCGCGGTGATCACATCTGAGGGCCGGCCAACGCGTCTCACAGAACGGATGCGTGAAAGCCTTGGCAAAATCACCCCGGCCAGCTGAGGCTTTTTGTCCCGATTATCCGTCAAGTTCGCAATATTACTAAAAAGTTATCGGGAATCCGCGCCCTGTTAAGGCTGCGGTAACCATAATTGATTCCTCTAGGGCTGATGTAATTCGAAGCAGGAAGTCCCAGTTTCGCCAAAATCCGGCGTCAAGGAGGCTGCGAGACTGGCCTGCGGGTCAGCGCTGTATTTGCCTGTCTTGAAAAGCGCGCGGTATTTTTTCGACCAAGAGGTCTAAGGGTTCAATGGAACAACTTGTTCAGACGACACTGTCGGCGCCAGAAGGGGATCTGTCTTTCTTCTCGCTGTTTTGGCAAGCCCATATTGTCGTAAAGATTGTCATGCTCGGTCTGGTCGTTGCATCTGTATGGTGCTGGGCGATCATGATTGACAAGGCGTTGCTTTATATGCGCGCCAAACGTCAGATGAACCGCTTTGAAACGGTGTTCTGGTCAGGCAGTCTCTGGAAGATCTCTATGGAACGCTGCAGAACCGGACCAATCACGGTATGGCCGCGATTTTCGTTGCTGTCATGCGCGAATGGAAGCGCAGCCATGAAGGCGCGCGCCCGGCCATCGCCAGCCTGCAGCAGCGCATTGACCGCGTGATGGATGTCACCATCCAGCGTGAGGCCGAGCGGCTTGAAAGCCGTCTGTTGATCTTGGCGTCTGTCGGCTCTGCCGGACCATTCATTGGCCTGTTCGGAACTGTCTGGGGCATCATGACCGCGTTTCAGGCAATCGCGAATGCAGAAAGCACAAACTTGGCTGTCGTTGCGCCTGGTATTGCGGAAGCGCTTTTTGCGACCGCGCTGGGCCTGCTTGCCGCAATCCCGGCGGTGATCGCCTACAACAAGTTTTCCTCAGACGTTGGCAAGGTTGTAGGCCGAATGGAAGGCTTTGCGGACGAGTTTTCTGCAATCCTGTCCCGTCAGATAGACCAGAGCGTATAAGCCATGGGCATGAATGTCGCATCCGGGGGCGGGTCAGGTGGTGGACGGAGACGCCGCCGTCGGCGTAGCCAACCCATCAGCGAAATCAACGTGACGCCATTCGTGGATGTCATGCTGGTGCTGTTGATCATTTTCATGGTTGCAGCGCCACTTTTGACTGTGGGAGTGCCGATTGATTTGCCCGAGACACGGGCAAAAGCACTGGAAGGCGACACTGAGCCGATAACGATTTCGATCAACTCCGCAGGACAGATCTTCATTCAAGACACCGAAATCGCGTTGGAAGAAGTGGTTCCGAAACTCGGGGCCATTGCTGAAAATGGCTACGAAGAGCGGATTTATGTGCGCGGTGATCAAACCGCTGACTATGGCACCATGATGAAGGTCATGGGCCGTATCAATGCTGCCGGGTTCAAGCGCCTTGGCCTTGTGACCCTTGAAGAACAGGATTCGTAACGCGCCATGCGTGTCGGTCTTATTGCATCCGTGGCGGGCCATTCGGCCATTTTCCTCTGGGGGCTGATCGTCTTTCCGGGTGCTGACACCTTGCCGACGCCGTCTGTGGATCCGCTTCCTGTCGAACTCGTTCCGATTGCAGAGCTGACGCGCTTGCAAAAGGGCGAAAAGACTGCCGAGGAAATTCGCGAGGTTGCAGCTCTGCAGCCAAGTGAAACGCCTGTGGAAGATGTTCCCACTCCGGCTGAAAGGCCAGGTGAACAGCAAGTCCAGCAACCGACACCGCCAGCCCCGGCGCCCGAACCTGCCCCGGAACCTGAACCAGAGCCCGTGGCAGAACCGGAACCGGCACCAGAGCCGGAACCTGAAGTCGCACCTGAACCCAGCCCTGAGGCGGAACCTGCACCTGCTCCGGAACCGCAGCCAATCATCACGCAGGCGCGGCCACGGACCAAGCCGAAGCCACCGCGTCCAGAGCCGCAGCGCCAAGAGAATTTCAACAGCCAGATCTCGGCGCTTTTGAACAAGGTTGAGCCGGAAGGTGGGGCCTCGTCTGCTTCGCAAGAACCTGTGTCACTTGGATCTCGCCGTGGGCAGGAAAATGTCCAGATGACACAGTCAGAGCTGGATGCCCTGCGTGGTCAGGTATCGGCCTGTTGGAACCCACCTGTTGGGGCTGCAGGAGCGGAAGACTTGCGGGTGCGCGTCCGGTTTAATCTTGATCAATCCGGAGGTGTATCGGGCAGTCCGGAAGTGATCAACAACAGCTCAAATCCGGCCTTCCGGGCCGCTGCGAGCAGTGCCGTGCGCGCTATCATGCGCTGCGCGCCTTATTCCCTTCCCATTGCCAAGTATGATGCGTGGGAGGAAGTCATCCTGAATTTCGATCCCAAGGAGCTTTTGGGCGGTTAGTATGTCGCATTACCAAGGAGTCGAAGGCCTTATGCGTTCAACAGTCAGTATTCGCGGTTTGCAGTTGGCCGCTCGTGTCGCGTGCTTGATGCTGGTGGCCTTTGCGGGTTTGCTTACGGCCCTTGGCCCGGCGCGTGCCTTGATCGAGCTTGATATTACCCAAGGCAACATCGAGCCCCTGCCGATTGCCCTGCCTGATTTTGCAGCGGCTGGCAGTGACCCAAAGCTTGCATCGGACATGATCGGTGTAATCACGGCAGACCTGAAACGCTCTGGTCTTTTCAAGCCATTGGATCCGGCCAGTTTCATCCAGAAAAACATGGATGTGAACACCACGCCGCGTTTCGGGGATTGGCGGACAATTGGCGCTCAGGCTCTGGTCAGTGGCACTGTGTCCAAGCAAGCCGATGGTCGCCTGCGGGCTGAGTTTCGGCTCTGGGATGTCTTTGCTTCTGAGCAGATGTTGGGACAGCAGTTTTTTACCACGGAAGAAAACTGGCGTCGTTTGGCTCACATCATTGCCGATGCGATCTACGAGCGGTTGACCGGTGAAAAGGGCTATTTTGATACCCGGATTGTTTATATTGACGAAACGGGGCCAAAGGACAAACGGGTCAAGCGCCTAGCCATCATGGATCAGGATGGCGCGAATGTTCGCTATTTGACTAAAGGCGATGACCTTGTGCTGACGCCGCGCTTCTCGCCGACCAGCCAGGAAATCACCTACATGTCCTATTCAGGGGCAGACCCGAGTGTCTATCTCCTGAATATTGAGACCGGACAGCGCGAGATCGTTGGCAATTTCCCCGGTATGACCTTTGCGCCGCGGTTTTCGCCGGACGGACAAAGTGTTGTCATGAGCCTTCAGCAAGGCGGAAATGCCAATATCTTCAAAATGGATTTGCGCTCGCGTCGAACCACACGGCTTACAAACACAGCCGCAATTGATACGAGCCCGTCCTATTCGCCAGATGGCAGCCGGATCGTGTTTGAATCCGATCGCGGTGGAACCCAGCAACTCTATGTCATGAGTGGAAATGACGGGAATCCGCTGCGGATCTCGTTTGGTCCAGGCCGCTATTCAACCCCGGTCTGGTCCCCGCGCGGCGATCTGATTGCCTTCACAAAAATGCATCAGGGCCGGTTCATGATTGGTGTAATGAAACCGGATGGCAAGGGTGAGCGGATTTTGACCGAGGGCTATCACAATGAAGGTCCAGCCTGGTCACCAAACGGCCGTGTTCTGGTGTTCTTCCGCGACACACCGGGCGCAAATGGTGGGCCGCAGGTTTGGACCGTAGATTTGACGGGTTACAATGAGCAGCGTGTGAACACACCAGCCTTTGCGTCCGACCCCTCATGGTCACCCTTGATCGATTGAACCAATATGGGCGAACCGGGAATTTCTGGTTCGCTTTCGTAAATTAGGTAAAAATTTACCATGTTTGCCAACGCCGCCTTAACCATAGTTGGATAGCAGCTGGACATTCAGTCGGGCGGGTGGCTGGCAGTAGGAGATGAGAATGGCTTTAGTAAGCGAACTTGGTCGAGGTGCGAAGCTGTTCGCGACCGTGGCTATCCTGATGTTTTTGGCTGCATGTGCCCAGACCAAGCCGGATCTGGCAGGCGGCGCAGGTAATGTTGCGCCGGGCAGTGGACAGGACTTCGTGGTCAATGTCGGCGACCGGATCTATTTTGCTGAAGATCAGTCAACCCTGTCTTCGCAGGCCCGCGCCACATTGGACAAACAGGTTCAGTGGTTGAACCGTTATTCCCAATACACGGTTACTGTTGAAGGTCACGCGGATGAGCGCGGCACTCGTCAGTACAACCTTGCACTCGGGGCCCGCCGTGCGAACTCCGCTCGGGACTATCTTGTATCTCGCGGCATTTCTACAACGCGTATCAAAACCATTTCCTACGGCAAAGAACGGCCTGTTGCTGTGTGTAACAATGACAGCTGTTGGACCCAGAACCGCCGTGCTGTAACCGTGTTGAACAACGCGACAAACTAAGCCTTGGCTTCGTCAATACCGACGGGCTAATAAGACAAGTGGGCCATCAGATTACGATCTGATGGCCTTTTTCGTGATCCTGTCAAAATTTGGCCGAACTCGACGCGCCCTGTGGTATCGGTATTTGGGTGACATCTGTCGGCATGGATTTGCCGCTGCTCGGAGGAAGGAATGGGAAAAGCACGAGTGCTCGTGATGGGTTTGGCTGCATTGCTGGTGGTGATGACCAGTATGCCGTCCCAAGCGCAGCTGTTTGGAAAACGAAATGACGATTCAGCCGTTCGTCTCAATGAAATGGAAGAGCGTTTGCGTCGGTTGACCGGCCAGATCGAGCAATTGACCTATCAATTGCGCGAAATGCAGGAACAAATGCGGCGTATGCAGGAAGACAATGAGTATCGCTTCCAGCAACTTGAAAGCGCGCCCAATGGCAAACGATCCGATCTTGCACCGTCCGGAAATTCAACGGCTCAGGCCGGGTCTACGGGTATCTTGGGCACGTTGCCAGTTGATGGATCCGGCGATGGGAATTGGGATCAAACGGGTGGATATCAAGATGGAACCGGCGGAGAGACGACCGGCGGTCCCATCGACCTATCTGCGCTTGCCAATGGTCAGATCAATCCCGGTGGCAGCAATGCACTGAGGTCTGTTGCTCCTGAGCAAACGGTCCCGGATACAGGTGATCAAATTGCCGGATTGATTGCCACCGGAAATCCGCGCACCGATTATGACAGTGCTTATGGTCTTGCGGTGAACGGTGACTACCAAGGCGCTGAAAACGGTTTTCGGGCCTTTTTGTCGAACTATCCCGGGCACCAGCTCTCCTCCAATGCCCAATATTGGTTGGGCGAAAGCTTGCTTGCCCAAAACAATTATCGGGATGCGGCAGACGCCTTTCTCAAAACCTATACAGATCACCCCAATTCATCAAAGTCCGCTGATAGCCTCTTGAAGCTCGGTGTCTCTCTGCGTGGTCTTGGCGAGATTGACGCCGCATGTGCGACTTTCACAGAACTTTTGAATAAATTCCCGAACGCGGCTCCGGCTCTGCTTTTGCAGGCGCGTGATGAACAGCGCAGGGCCAATTGCGCTTAAAGCGATGGGACTTGATGTGAGCGCTCTTGCGCCGACGGATATCGATCCGCTTCTGGATATTCTTTCCCCTTATAAGTCGATCACATTAGGCGTGTCGGGCGGTGCCGATTCCCTTGCGCTTTTGTTTCTTGTGGTCGAATGGAAAAAACGGCAATCATGGTCCGGCGCACTTGATGTGGTGACTGTTGATCATGGTTTGCGGGCAGAAAGCGCGAAGGAGGCGCGGTTTGTCTCTGATATCTGCCGCAGCTTACAGGTCCGACATACAATTTTGGAATGGCGACCTGAGGGCGCACTTTCAAACCTCCAAGGCCGGGCGCGTGAAGCCCGCTATGCCCTTATCGCAGAGCACATGGAAGAGAGCAGCTCCGAGGCGCTGGTTCTCGGACATCACCTTGATGACCAAGCGGAAACATTTCTTGACCGATTGACCCGTGGGAGCGGTGTCTATGGCTTAAGTGCGATGGCTTCCGTCGAACACCAAGGTCCAAATGGGCTTCAAATCGTTAGGCCATTGCTTTCACTCTCCAAAGACCAGCTTGTTTTGTCGTTAGAGGCGAGAGGGCAAAGTTGGGTCGAAGATCAAAGCAACGAGGTTGAAGCCTATAAGCGCGTTCGCCTCAGAAAATTGCTCAAAGGCCTTTCGGATGAAGGCCTTTCTCGAGACGGACTTGCGGAGACTGCAAAGCGGATGCGAAGAGCCCGCGAGGCTTTGGAAGAGTGGGTTTCAAGCTTTTGGTCAACACGTGTGACACAGCATCCAGCAGGGCCATTGGCAATTTGTTTTGATGCCTGGCAGAATCTACCACTTGAGATGCGCCTTCGTGTGTTGTCCCAGGCTTTGTCCGCGACTGCTGGAATGGAGTATCCTTCCAGACTTTCAAAACTTGAAGCACTGGAGGCTGACCTACAAAAACAAGCTCAGCTCAAGAAAACTATGAGCGGATGCATAGTGTCAAAGACTGTCCGTCATCTTTTGGTTTGGAAAGAAGTCGGGCGAAGTGAAATTCCCTCCGTCGGCCTTGCAAAGTTCATGAATGGTTGCAGGCGGCGTATTTGGGACGGTCGGTTCGAAATAACGCTGGAAGACCAGTTCGGTGAGCTCGGAGATGCCATGTCAATCGGCCAATTGATTACGGCTCCCAAGCCGGAAGAAGAGTTTGCTGATTGTGCACCATGGCCTAAGGAGGCGTTTCGGGCATCACTTGCCATTTATGAGAACGAGCGCTTGTTGCTGGTGCCGGGCCTTTATGCGAATCGCAACCGCAATTTGGACGGTTTGAAAATTCAGATTGTGGGACGAAAGTCCTAGGCGTACAGCCGTTTTTCGGGCGCCAGATTATTTTGCCTGCCAATCAAATTCTCTTGATGAGGCGACATCGGCATAATCACCGATAAAAACTCGACTTATTTTAAGAAAAAACTCAAAGAGATTGAGCAAGAATGGCGCACCGCCTTGGCATAGCCTTCATGCCGACCTATCTTGGCTCCTAAGTGGAACCCCGTGTACAGGCCATACCGGATGGCCGAGGGAAAGAAATGAACGCACATTTTCGCAATTTCGCATTGTGGGTGATTATCGCCCTATTGCTGATCGCTCTGTTTCAGCTGTTTCAAAGCCCGGCGCAAACCGGTGCGACGAACGACATTCCGTTTTCGGACTTCCTGAACAGGGTCGAGCAAGGTGATGTCAGGGATGTCACCATTCAGGAGCAGCAGGTCACAGGACATTTCGTCAGTGGCGGAGCGTTCCAAACTTATGCACCGGACGGAGCGCAGTATGTCGAGACGCTTCAGGGTAAGGGCGTAACGATTAACGCACGACCCAAAGCAGAGGGCATTTCGCTTGTCGGGACGCTGATTTCCTGGTTCCCGATGTTGATCATCTTGGGTATTTGGCTCTTCGTTATGCGGCAGATGCAAGGTTCTGGCGGCAAAGCGATGGGTTTTGGCAAGTCCAAGGCCAAGATGCTGACTGAGGCCAATGGCCGGGTCATGTTCGAAGACGTTGCGGGCATTGACGAAGCCAAGGAAGACCTGCAAGAGATCGTCGAATTTCTTCGCGATCCGCAGAAATTCCAGCGCCTTGGTGGCCGTATTCCGCGTGGAGTTTTGCTTGTCGGTCCTCCTGGTACCGGTAAAACCCTGACAGCGCGTGCCGTCGCCGGGGAAGCAAACGTTCCGTTTTTCACGATTTCTGGTTCTGACTTCGTTGAGATGTTTGTCGGTGTTGGTGCAAGCCGCGTTCGGGACATGTTCGAACAGGCCAAGAAAAACGCACCTTGCATCATCTTCATCGATGAAATTGATGCGGTTGGTCGTCATCGTGGCGCAGGCCTTGGCGGCGGCAATGATGAGCGCGAGCAAACGTTGAACCAGCTTCTCGTGGAGATGGATGGTTTTGAGCCGAATGAGGGCATCATCATCATCGCGGCGACAAACCGTCCGGACGTTTTGGACCCGGCATTGCTGCGCCCGGGCCGTTTTGACCGCCAGATCGTGGTACCAAATCCGGATATCACTGGCCGTGAGAAGATCCTCAAGGTTCACATGCGCAAGGTGCCGTTGGCTCCGGATGTCGATGTGAAGACACTCGCACGTGGTACGCCGGGCTTTTCTGGTGCGGACCTGATGAACCTCGTCAATGAAGCAGCTCTGCTTGCGGCGCGTCGCTCCAAGCGCCTGGTGACCATGAGCGAGTTCGAAGACGCCAAGGATAAGGTGATGATGGGCGCCGAACGTCGGACGCTTGTCATGACCGAGGAAGAGAAAAAGCTGACCGCCTATCACGAGGCTGGCCACGCACTTGTTGCCTTGCATCAAGAAGCATCTGATCCAATCCATAAGGCGACGGTCATCCCTCGTGGTCGCGCGCTCGGTATGGTTATGCGCCTTCCGGAAAAGGATCAGGTTTCCCTGACGCGCGCTAAGTGTAAGGCAGACCTTGCCGTTGCGATGGGTGGCCGCGTGGCTGAAGAAATGATCTTTGGCTATGAGAAAGTGACATCGGGTGCTTCTGGCGACATTCAGATGGCTACCAAGTTGGCTCGTGCCATGGCGACCCAGTTCGGCATGTCCGACAAGTTGGGTCCTCTTCTCTATGGTGAAAATCAGGAAGAGGTCTTCCTTGGACATTCGGTTGCCAAAAACCAGAGCGTCTCTGATGAAACGCAAAAGGTGGTTGATGCCGAGATCAAGTCTTTCGTGAACCGTGGATATGAAACGGCGAAGAAGATCCTGACAGATCATGAGGATCAGCTTCACACGATTGCGCAAGGTTTGCTTGAGTATGAGACCTTGTCGGGTGACGAGATCAAAGACCTGTTGGATGGGAAGCCACCTGTGCGCGACACGGATGATGACCAGCCGGTTGGTCGCGGTTCTGCTGTTCCATCTGCTGGAGCAAAGCGCGGCGGCGATGAGCCAAGTGGTGGTGGTTTGGAGCCTCAACCACAGGCCTGACCCTGATCCATTCTCAAAATTATGGAGACGCCCGGTTGATTGACCGGGCGTTTTCTTTTCCAAACGTTACAGAAAAACACAATAATTGAACTGCCGATCAGCGTTTAAGGGATTAAGAAGCCCTCACAATACGCAAGGGATGAGTTTTTCATGCGAAAGTATTTCGGAACCGACGGTATTCGTGGTCGTGCCAATGTGCCGCCAATGACAGCAGAAGCTGCACTCAAGGTCGGCATGGCTGCTGGTTTGACCTTCAAGAACGGCGGGCACAAACATCGTGTTGTTATCGGCAAGGACACACGCCTGTCCGGCTACACGATCGAAAACGCACTTGTCGCCGGTTTTACCTCTGTTGGAATGGATGTATTCTTACTCGGTCCAATGCCGACACCCGCAGTTGCAATGTTGACCCGGTCTTTGCGGTCAGATGTGGGGGTGATGATTTCTGCATCTCACAATCCTTTTCAGGACAACGGCATCAAATTCTTCGGCCCCGATGGCTTCAAACTGTCTGATGAGGTGGAGATGCAGATCGAAAAGCTCATGGACAGCGACCTGAATTCCTACCTCCCGGATGCTTCCGAGCTTGGGCGGGCGAAACGGATCGACAGCGCTCAGCATCGTTATGTTGAATTTGCGAAGCGCACCTTGCCGCGGGCGATGAGCCTGGAGGGGCTGCGTGTCGTTGTCGACTGCGCAAATGGCGCGGCTTACAAGGTGGCTCCTGAAGCCCTGTGGGAGCTTGGCGCTGAAGTTATTTCCTTAGGCGTCGAGCCAAACGGTACGAACATCAACAAGGAATGCGGCTCCACCTATCCCGAGGCGCTGTCGCGCAAGGTGCAGGAAGTCCGTGCCGATATCGGCATTGCGCTTGATGGTGACGCAGACCGGGTCATCATTGTTGATGAAAACGGTGCGGTCATTGATGGTGATCAGTTGATGGCGGTCATCGCGCAGTTCTGGTACAAGCGGAACCGCTTGGCTGGCAACGGTATTGTTGCAACCGTCATGTCAAATCTCGGGCTGGAGCGCTATCTTGAAAGCTTGGGCCTAGGACTTGCCCGGACAAAAGTGGGGGATCGCTATGTGGTGGAACATATGCGATCTCACGGGTTTAATATCGGAGGGGAGCAGTCCGGTCACATTGTGTTGTCTGACTTTACGACAACTGGGGACGGCTTGATTGCGGCACTGCAGGTTCTGGCCTGTATCAAAGATCAAGATCGCCCGGTGTCAGAAGTCTGTAAACGGTTTGATCCGGTTCCGCAGCTCTTGAAGAACGTGCGTTATTCGGGTGGAAAGCCTTTGGAACTTGATAGTGTCAAAGCCGCTATTTCTGAGGGCGAGGCCCGCCTTGGGAAGGAAGGGCGTCTTGTCATTCGGGCCTCCGGGACAGAGCCTCTAATTCGGGTTATGGCAGAAGGGGACGATGCCGCCTTGGTGCGGGAAGTCGTCAATGAGATATCTGACGTGGTGGCGCAGTCCGCAGCCTGACTGTTGCACTTATTGAAATGATAAACAGGCGTGCTGTCGGGCACGCCTTTTTTCTTTATAAAATGTAAATAATATTTCTGAATGGTAAGGTTTAATTAAGGTAAAAAAACGCAGTTAAAGAACAGGGTTAAGTTCGTCTTAATCAATTTTCACCATGATCCCAAGGTGACTCAAGTGCGAACCGCAGCTGACATGCGGATGCTTGAACTGAAGACGAGGACATGGACATGTTTTTAAAGAGATTGTCTTTGGCTGGCGCTGCTGCGGTCATGTCAACCGCGGCCATCGCCGCCGATCTCCCGGCACCGATCATCGAACACGTGCCAGAAATACCGGCTCCAGCCGCTGTTGGCGGCGGGTTCTATCTGCGTGGTGATATCGGCTATAAGATTTATGGGGATCCGACCCAGGAATACAGCGATACCACCCTCGGCGACATTCGGTATGATCGGGAAAGTCTTGATGATACCTGGATGATTGGCGTCGGCGTTGGTTATAAATTCAACAAATATTTTCGTACTGACCTTACTATCGACTATGAAGCAGCGGCTGAAGCAGTCGGGTATGTTGAATGTGCTCATCCGTGTGGTAGCACTTCACGGGATACAGCTGACATAGATGTTTGGACAGTTATGCTCAACGGATATGTTGATCTGGCGACCTGGAACAAAATCACACCATATGTAGGCGCTGGTATCGGAGCCGCCTATGTGAACACGAGCGACTTCTATTCCGGAAGCCCAACGACTCCGTATCAATTCGACGGCTCGAACGGTGAATGGAACTTTGCTTGGGCCTTGATGGCTGGTGCTTCTTACGCCGTCACGAATAATTTCGCGATTGATGCGGGATACCGCTATAAGGATCTCGGTGAAGCCAAGACCACAATTCTTCACAATGTGGGCTCGAAAGATAGTCGGATGGAATACAAAGACCTAACGGCACATGAGTTCCGGCTAGGTGCGCGTTACACCTTTGGTGGTGGCGCTGCAGCAGCTCCTGCTTATTATCCTTCAGGACCGATCAGCAGCAACTTCTGATCGCACGCAGAAAAGAGTTTGGAAAGGGTCGGACATCTACCGACCCTTTTCTTTGCGTAAAAAGTTTGACGCGCTTCCAGAATGCCCGTACTCCTGACTGTGGGACACCCCTCCCCAACGAGGGGTAGCGAGCATTCATTTAAATCATTGTAATTATTATATTATTTTCTTTGCAGTTTTGGCGTGTGCCACTGGTGTGTCAAAAACCCGATCGATTACACCATTGTCTTCGCTTGCGTGGCCGTAGGTCCGGAAGAGCTGCTGGGTGTCTTTCCACCCTCCGCGCTTTGCAACGGTGACCGGGTCCACACCGGCCTGAAGCATTGTCGTCGCAAAGCCGTGACGGCAGGCGTGAAAGGATAGGTGTTTTATTCCTGCTCGCTTGATCACCTTGTTCCATTGTATTTTGGCGGTGTCACGCGAGGAGTATTTGAATACCTTACCTGTGCGATCCCCTTCGATGTTGGCCATAGCGGCAACCAGGTGGGCAGGTAGATGCGCTCGGCGTTCGTCCATGATCTTCGTCTGGCGAATGAGGGCTTTTCGATCTGTTAGGGATACGTCTTCCCAATGCACATTGAGCGCTTCTGAAATGCGTGCGCCAGTGCAGAACATGAACAATGCCAATGCGCCCAAGTGAGGATTGGCGGAGACCATGAATCGCTCGATCCAAACCGCAGTTGCCGGCTCTTTTTCTTTCCGCTCAACGGGGAAACGCTTAACAGAAACTCTGGAGCATAGTTCCAGTTCAGCAGCGTGATTGATGATGGCTTGGGTGGGAACAATGACCTGCCGGTTTCGTGTCGCCGCACCGGCATTGGGGTAAAGATCGAGGGCGCTTTTTCTGATTGCGCCTGGTGTGATTTGATTGACCAGAGTGTTTTTCCAGTAGTCTTCAACTGGAACAAGGAACCTGTCGGACTTCTCGGCCTCGCGATGGAGGAGAGCTGCTTGCGCAAATGTCAGGACTGCTTCTGGGCCATTGAGATGACTTTGCCAGTACCGCGCTTCGACCTTTGCGGCGATTTGCTGCGCGGTCGTTTTTTGCGTCGTTCGACAAGATCCGCGTAGTCGATGTCCGGCAACAGTTCCGGCGTAGTGCCAGACTTCGCCTCGTTTGTAGAGCTTGAGTGGCATGGTCTATGCGCCTCCACTATCCGTTGCACATCTTCTGCGGTCAGCTTCATGCTTTTGCCGAACACATGGCAAGCGCCAATTTGTCGGGCGATCTCTCTAATTCGTCGCTCAGAGCATCCAACATATTCGGCAACTTCGCCAGGAAGGTAATATCTCGGAAGAATGTCTCGCAAGCTGCTCATCTGGTGCGCCTCAGTGCTGACGGTTGGAAATGATGTGCTGCCCTGGCCGGTGTTCCGGCTTCAGGGCAGCGGAGCGCGCGATGGGGCGTGCTTGTTGGTTCAAGTGCGGCCTCTGCGCTTCAGGGGGGAGCGCAGAGGCCGGGCGGGCCCCATGCCTTTCTTGTCGTCTGCCGGGGAGGAGGACGGCAAACGACGGCATTCTTGCGGGGCGGGAAACTGTTCAGAGGAATTTACGTCTGGCCAAGCATTGAATTGATGGCGCTGACGAGAGCCGCTGCATTCGCGGAATAGGATCAGTGCGGTTAATGCGGCGGAAGTTCCAATGGCGATGTATGGGGCATTTAGTCCTGCGATGACGAAGATCAGTTCCCACATTCCACTACCTCCTGAATAATCCCTAAAACGATTGGTGTTCGGCAGATTTTGTGACTGCTTTTTGATTGCCGTTATGCCGGTCTCTTTCGGTAGGAGGACGCGTCACGCGGATCAAAGTAGCGGCAATATTCTGACAATAAATTGCCAAATAGGTAATATTGGTTTGATCGATTCGGTAAGAAATTGATCAAATGGCTGAATATAATGGCAATTCTCCGCCCAACCCGGTGGGGAGACTGTGTCAAAATTCAAAGAGGGAGTAGTTCGCGTGATCGTCAATAAGCTTGAACTTCAAGATGCATCCGCTCAATTAAAAGCACAAATCCATGCGCTCAATAGGATAAGTGCGGTCCGGCTAATCCATGATATTGCGGCAATGGAAGAGGTTGCCGAGCTGATTGGCAAAGGCAGTTTGGGCCATCACTTTGCTCGGAACGCAAATGATCTATCACCCGGCCAGCTAATGGTAATCGCCGCATATAATGAAGATGGCGCTCCCGTTGGAATGGTCGCTGCCCGACGTGATAGCGTGCCGGGTTGGGATTTAAGAACTTTCTTGGCTGCGCACTGGCTTAGGTTATATCCCGGGGAGAAGCTGGGCACGTTCGCAACATTTGATGAAAACAGCAGTCAGTATGCGTCCGGCCTCAAGGGGGCATTTGCATATATTGGTGATGGGTGGATCTCAAAGGAGTATCGCGGAGGTAACTTGCTTGCCCTCATACAGCGCTGGCTCCTTCTTCTTGTCTACGATGAATGGAAGCCAGACTTAATTTATGGTTGGATGCGTCCTGATAAAGTTCGGAGCGGCTACGCAGCGCGTTGGGGTTATTCGATTGTTTATCCAAAAGGCATCACGTGGAAGATCAAACCGAAGCAAACGGATCTGCATGACTTGTATTTTGTGGCCGTTGATCAACACGGAATTCGTCAATTGATTCTTGATGAAACTGTTGAATGTAGCGGTTAGAGGAAAAAGAGTAACAGGCTATAATATTCGCTCCCGCCTTGGTTGAGACGGGCAGGATTAGGCGCTCATAGACCAGGTCTATTTTGTGTGTTTTTAGTTTGAATGGTGTGGTGACCAGGTCGTAAGCGGGGCGCTGTGTGTTGTGCGCTATTGTGTATTGTCGCCCAACTAACTCTCTATAGTCTCGATCAAAGGCGGCTGCGGCTGTTTCAGCGTTATCTGCCCATTCCCTGCCCATTATCTTTGCGGCCAGTGCTTCTTCCCCGCAATAGAGAATATCAGGAGAGTTACCGTCAGCGTTGGCTGGATCGAGCAATACTAACTTGGGCAATGCGTAGCATAAATCATCAAGGAGGTGACCTTTGCTAGCTTCCCAAGAAGTCAAAAGATCTTTTGATAGTTCGTCAGCGAAGCCGTTCGATATCGCTTTGATATCAAGCGAAACCACTTTTCCATTCATGTTCATACCGAGGTGATCTTGATCGCGCATAAGCGCTGTAGGCGAGACGCCATGATCAAAGGCCTAATTAAGTCATCGAACTGGATCACTTGTTCATCAGTAAGTTGGTCCACCTGATAATGACGAGCAACTCTGTAGCAAATCGCCTGCGCAATGCCGTCCAATTTTTCCTGCCTGATAGAGGCGAGCGTATCCAATAAAATATCACTTGGATTGTACGGAGACTTGTTTTTGTAAAGCGGAGCTAGTTGTCGAAAATGCATGGCTCAATCTTCTTCAGTAACGGGGGCGTGTTGAGCTGCTATGTCCGAATAAGCCTGCTCTAATATTATCGCAAAGTCTGCATTGGAGCCGCGCCCACCAAGCATGGTTTGTTCTATGGCACGTGCTCGTTCGTATGCTTTTTTGAAAAGATTCGGATCAATTAATAGCGCATCGTTAGCTGAATGGCCGCTAAGTGCTTCCTGTGCTTCTAATATGTCTGCGGGATGAGTGCCCAACAGGCTGTAGAATTCATCTACAGATTTCCCGCTGATTTCCGCCAATTTCTCGATGTGTTCAGTGGTTATTCGTCGTTTGTTGCTTCCCATCCGTGACAGGTGGGTTGCTGATACGCCTAGTTTTTCGGCGAGTTTCTCACCGGTGAGGCCGGTAAGTGATTTGGCTAGGGAAATAGGGCTCTTGGGCATAACTAAATTATTGCCCGTTAAAATCAACGGTCTAGCGCCTATTTGGCAATCTGATGGGTATGGTTTTTGATCAAATATATTGCCTTAAAGGTAATATTGCGGCAATTATTGCTAAATGGTTGCGCTAAAGACATACTTGAAACGAGAAGGCATCACCGGGAATGACTTCGGCGAGAAGGTCCGGGTTAGTGCCTCTACAATTTCGCGGATTTGTAGTGGCAAACGATTGCCGTCTGCACGCCTTGTGCGATTGATTGTCATGGAAACTGCTGGAGCTGTCACGGCGGTTGACCTCCTGAATTTGAACCTAGTTTCCACCTCGAGAAACAATAAGTCATCCCGCAGAGCTGAAGAAAATTGCGGGGTGGATCAATGAACGCACCCCGTCCAGCAGATCCCAACGCACTCAGGCGGATCAAGATTGCGACCCAACGCAGTATCGAGCTGTGCGGAGGTCAGGAAAGTACGGCAACAATTACCCGTGTCGGGCGCAATACACTCTCCGACTACAGCAACACGGGAAGTGAGCGGCACCAAGCGACATACATGCCGGTTGATGTGCTGGCTGACATCATTCTTGACCGAAAGCAGTCGGGTGAAGTGCCAGCATTGCTTCATGAGCTGTGTCGGTTAGCGGGCGGGCGGTTCGTCAAGCTTCCGGAACCGGATACGTCAGCCAATGCCCGGCAGTATGAGTTGGCAGCAGCGGGTGTTGCCCTTTTGGAAGCTGGAACCGCCATTGCCCGCCAAGTCGCTGGCCCGTCAGAGGTGGAGTTTCCCGCTGTCATGAGCGCCATTGAAGACGCGCTTGGCAAGCTTTTGGAAGTTCAGTCTCAATTGAAAGCCGGCTCTCCCTTGCCCGTTACCGATAAGGAGGGCGGGGAATGACAAGATTTGTTCCTTCATCCGGGATAAAACAGAGCTGGCTGAGAGTCCTACCGCCAGCACCGACCAATGACAATTCAGGTGTCGTTGAAGTGGGGAGAGCCGAAGTCCACGTTCAGCGTACGCTTTACCCGCTTCGCTTCGGGCTTTGGCTCAAAAAAATATACATTCGAAAACTTCTCGCATACCCGGCAGGGCTTCTCGTGCTGTCCTCCCTGCAGAATGCTTATGTGCGCATTCTCATAGCATTTTGGGCAGGCGTAGTGCTTTGGCTGTTCTTTTGCGTGCTCTTCTTTAAGGCGGTACACGAGGCTACCCGAGGCCGTTTCCCAAAGCTCATAGCGGTCAAGTTTGTTTTGCAGTTTTTCTGTGTCCAGAGCCGCCTGTTTGAACTGAAGCAGTTGCTCCTGAAGCTCCATATTCGCCAGCTTCGTATCCATAATCTGCTGCATAAGTTCCGTGACAAGCGGCTGAAGCTCTTCACGGTTTGGGAGCTTCGGTCGCTCCGTAAGGGCTTTAAGCTTCTTAACAATGTCGAGGGCGGTGCTGGCATGTCGAAGGCCTTGGCCGAGAGCATTGGGGTCGCGTGTCAGCATCTCGATGATGTCGATCATGACACCCTCCTAAACCTGTTTCTTGGGAAAAGCTGCAAACCCCGCCAGGGGTCGAGAATCTCCACTAGTCGAAAGGCAGGTGGGGGATGACAGCATCAGCCGCTAAGTCGTTGCACTGCGATTTCCAAGGCGCAGCCGGGTTTTCAGCACGCAAGGCGTTCATCATATTCACTTCCTTCTGCTTGTTTCAGATCGAGGTGATAGGGGCCGGTGCGCGTCGCCAGGCGCACCGGCTCTGTGCATACATTAACAGGCTCGCTTGTTACTCCCTAGTTACCGCTCTCCATCTCCAAAATGATCCACAAGGGATCGGGGTGCCCTTAATGGCGCGTGAGGTGCGGTTATGACCTCTGGAACGATCATTGAGGCCCTGCCGTGGGCAGCGCTGACGGCACGCGAAAAAACAAAAGCTGTCAGCCATTGCTTTGAAGCAGGCTTAACCGTGGCTGAAACCGCTGAGCGCTTGTCGGCTACATATGGAGTGGTTTCTGACGGTGCTGTGCGGGGGCTAGCCTTCCGCCAAGGGCTTCGGCCAAACCGGGACGCAGATCGCGAAGCCTTTGACAGGCTTAAAGCCGACCGGGCCATGCGCGGAAAGTCTCGGGTAAAATCATCCCCCGCGCCGCGAGTTACTCCCGAGGCTTACCCGGTCATTTCCCATGAGATCCGGGGGAGCGCTGTCAACATCTTCACGGTGAAGCAGGGGCAGTGCCGGTTTCCGCTTTGGGGTCATCAGAAAGTCCCAATTGGTCAGAAGCTCTTTTGCGGGAAGCCTGCCATAGAAGGCCAGAGCTTTTGTCCTGCTTGCTATGAGCGGACCCATCGCAGGCCGGGAGAGGGTGAATGACCGTCTCCGATCATCAAATCCTTGCCTTGTTCACCATGGCGCGGGCCGTGCATCTGGATCGCTCGCGCCCCTTTGGTCTGTTGCCCTGGTTGTTGGCACGGCGGATTGGCATACGAACCGAGCAGGTGCATGCGCTCTATGACGGAATGCCGGAGCGCATCGGGACGACAGCCCGCAAAAAGCTTCTGGCCTTTAATGGCTTGACTGAGGCAGACCTTACGAACCGTCCTGACTTTTCAATGCCGGAGCCTGTTGCCGAACAAGCGGCGATCGAGGCGAAAGTGCTGGCCTATCGCCTGACGGCGGGAGGCGCGGCATGAACGAGGATTATGCGCATCTTCTGCAGGATGCTCGTCTGAGTTTTGTCCGTGTCGGAACGGCTTTGAAGGCTGTGATGGCGACGCGCAACATGACCCTAGCTGAGGTGGCGTCTGAGAGCCGCGTCTCTCGTGCAACGTTGAGCCGGGTCTCCAATGGCTTTCAGGTCGGAACTCTTGAATTTTTGAAAATCTGCATTTGGGCGGACCTCAATCCGTTTGAAGCGTTGTGCTCGCTGGAACCGTCCGAAGACACACTGGATGTCTTGTTGTTTCACGGGAAAGCACCTCAGAAACCATCTGAAAAATCTCAGGAATTTGAAACGGAGAGGCCAGATAATGGGTAAATACTCCGATTTCAAACGCATTCCCAAAGACCTCTACATGACGCGTGATCCGCTGGCCGCGGCGCGTCTCATCCCGTTTTTGAAGGCAGAAGGGATTATGAGTTTTGTCGAGCCTTGTTATGGCTGGGGGCACCTTGTCGGGCCATTGACGGCGGCAGGGCTGGAATGTCGGGGGCGTTACGACATCGAGCTGCGGGGCAGGGCGGTCAAGGATCATCTTGCGCCTGCCGCCTTCGGAACCTTGCAGCGACGCGACGGGTGGCAGTTGTCCTTTTTTGATCTGCATAACGCAGATGCGATAATCACCAATCCCCCATGGACACGAGCTGTCCTGCACAGATTGATCGCCCGGTGGGCGTTCATGGTGCCGACATGGCTGCTGTTTGACGCTGGCTGGAAGCACACACGGCAAGCGCGTCTCTTGATGCCGCTTTGCACTGACATTATGGCTCTGCCGCGTCTTCGCTGGTTTCCGGGAACAACCTCCAAGGCAGCAGATGATTGCTGCTGGTACCGCTTCCATGCGGCAGAGGCGGAGCGCATGGATTGCGCCCGTTTCTGGCCGCTCGGGTCAAGTCCGAAAAGTGATGGAAGCAGGAGGGCGTTGTGATGCTCGGCTCAGGGTTTCAGCTTGCCGATGAGTTCGACCACATTCGGTTGGGCATCTTCCTTGGACGAAACTTCGGCTGTTCTAAAGAGGGTTCTCAGGAACAAGATACGCTCTTCCTCAGTCAGCTTGGTATCCGGGTTTTCCTGAAGGCGGACATAAGACACCAGCAGGGCAAGCCGCTGGCGAGCATCATTTTCCAGTGCGAAATGGGAGGCGTTTTGCCGACTGAAAATGCGCAGCAACCATGCAACACCCAAGACAGGCAAGAGAATTCCTTTGAGGCTCAGGATCGCCCAGAGCCAGCTGGTGTTGCCTTTAGCCGTCAAATAAGCGTCCTGCCAGAAGTTTTGCCATGGGGTCGGGCAAAGGCTGTCATTGTTGCAAAGCTGCAGGACAATGGCCTGAAGAATACCAGTCTGGTTAAGGCCAAAGAGAAACAGAGCTGCGACCAACGTAACTGCAAACCACATAAAGTTGCTGGCACGTCTCAACTGGTGGTGTTGGATTTTGTCGTGCCAGTGTTTGGTCAAGCGCTCCAACCCTTCCGCTGCCGCTTCAGCACCAAGTGCAGCGTCGGTTTTCCGATGCGCGTCTTCTTCTATCGCATCGGCTTCACGTGCAGTTTGTTTTGCTTCCCGGAGCCTCCCAATAGCTTTTTGCTCGTTGGTTCGGGCGAGAACTTTCATCTCCCTTTCAAGTGTCCGGCGCTCCGAAAAACTGAGTTTTTCAACGATTTCAGGAACTTCAACAATAATGTCCTGAATAAATGCAGCAATAATTTCATCGGTGTTGGGTGTGGATTTGCGCCTTGCCACTGACGACAGCGACACACGCGCACTGACTTTGACCAAGCTTGCGCTGCCGTCTCTGAAACTCGCCAAGGCAACCCATGATCCAGCCGGTGGTCCGGGGGCCGTTGGCTTCGTCAAGCCGAAGCTGGAGGAACTCAGCCCAAAGGCCGAAATTGCCGGTCTTGATGAGCGCTTTATCGGCCTGATCGGTACGAAACAAGCATTCGAGTTCGCCAAGGTCTGGACGGACAAGGAAGACGGGCAGGACTACAGCGTTCGCGGTGAAATCCACGGTGTTCTGATGTCTTGGGAGCCGGATGAAGCCGGAGGCGGAGCCGAGATCCACAAGTGCAATCACGAGTTCGCTGAGGTCACGCGCTACACCTATTACATCAATGGGCGGCGGATCTTTGATTACGATTACTTCGCGATCAAGGCGTTCTTTGGCGACAATGATCTGTTCGAGAGCTATCGCCGTGGTCTTGGGATCGGTGGAGCACGCGGTTAAGTGAGAGGGAGAGATTATGCTGAAACCGGTAAAACTGCCTCTGACTGCAGAGGCTGAGTGGGAAGGCGAAACGATTTGCGAGCTGATCATCAGACCGGTTCGGATGATCGATCTTGAAAACTCTGATGGGGCGGAAAACGAGGAAGAGGCTTTCAAGATCCTCATTGCCGGAATGATCCGCATGCCCATCGAGTTTTTAGGCGAGCTTGGCCCGGATGATTGGGAGGCGCTTGCGCTTGCCAGCCCGCCATTGATGGGAAAACGGGCTCAAGATGTCATGGCGCAGCAGAAACAAAAGACTGCTGCGCCCAAAAAAAAAGCGACCCGGGCTCGGTCGAGGCGCTCCTAGAAAAGGTGCATGGTGAACCGGAGCAAACCTTTGTTCCCATTCGCGACATGATCATCATCATGGCTCGGGAAACGATGACCCCGGTTCAAGACATCAGGCTCTGGACTGTCGACGATTTTTTTCTCTACGCCGACAGTCTGATGCGGCTCCGCCGTCAGTCGGAAAAGCCATAGGATTTGGCAACACGTCGGATCTGGGCGCAATGCGCTGTTTTGGTTGATGGGGTCATCTGGCCAAGATTGTATTGCGCACCCTGTGTCATCATTCCCAGTTCCGCCGCAAATTCCATGTCATCTGCGGGCACGGTCTTTTCGATATAGGCTTCGATTTTCGCCTGATTATAGGTAAACTCGCACGGCTCTTCACTCGCCAGAACGTTGGAAAGCTGCATGACCGCCTGCATGCGTTCAAGGTCCGACCAGGCATGTGCAGACCCTAAAGTTCCAGTCAACAATGCGACTGCGACCAAAAACTGTTTCATCTAAACCTCCAATAAAAACGGGGCAAGCTTAGCCGCTTGCAAGTTTGAAGCGCAATGGCAGTTCTTTCGTCAAAACTGATCGTCTCATTGATTGATCAGGTCACTCGGCCTGCGCGGTCGATTGCGGGTCAAATGGGCCGCATGACTGACCAGTTGCGCCGCAACCAGCGTGACATGGCACGTATGCGCGGATCGATGGTGGAAGGGGCGGCAGCAGGCTATGCACTTGCCCGTGGTCTGGCGGCTCCGGTCAAAGCGGCGATGGCCTTTGAAGATGCCATGGCCGATGTCAACAAGGTGGTGGATTTCGACGCGTTCGAAAAAGAAACCACGCTTGAAGACCTCTCTGCCTCCATTTTGGAAATGAGCCGTTATGTTCCGCTCGCTGCCGAAGGCATTGCCTCGATCGTGGCAGCGGCTGGTCAGGCGGGCATGAAGGGAGATGAGCTTCTACAGTTTGCCGAGATCGCAGCCAAGGTTGGCGTTGCCTTCGATATGACCGCCGATGAGGTCGGCACCAGCCTTGCCAAGATCAAGACAGCGCTTGGCCTGAGTGTCAGTGAGACTGAACTCTTGGCCGACGCCATCAACCACCTGTCGAACACCTCTGCCTCGGAAGCGCCGTCGCTACTCGATTACATGCGCCGGGTCGGCTCCATCGGCAAGCAATACGGCTTCACGGCGGAACAAACCGTTGCCATTGGCTCGGCCATGATTGCAGCGGGCGCGCAGGCGGATGTTGCAGCAACCTCATTCCGCAATGTGGGTAAAGCTCTGGCACGCGGGGAATCGGCAACCAAGCGGCAAAGGACCGCTTATAAGCGCCTCGGGCTGGATGCGCGTGTTGTTGCAAAGTCCTTGCAAAAGGACGCTGTTGGAACGCTCAACTCTGTACTGGAGCTGGTGCGCCAACTGCCTAAGGAATTGCAGGCCTCGACCGTGTCCGATCTATTTGGCGACGAAGCTCGCGCCATCATGCCCTTGATCGAAAACACAAAGCTCCTGAAGCAATCGCTTGGGGAGGTCTCTGACGAGTTTAACTATGTCGGATCTGCGCAGAAGGAATTTGATGTCCGGGCCAACACGTCGTCCAATACGCTCCAGCTTCTGCAGAACCGGGCGAAGGAAGTCGCCATCGCCATTGGGAATGCCTTGCTTCCGGCAATCATGGATGTGGCCTGGCATCTCGGGCCAATCCTTACAAGTATCTCGGAGTGGGTGAAGGCCAATCCGGAATTGACGGCAGGGATCGTCGGGTTGGCGGCAGCTCTTGTGGCGGTGAAAGTTGCCGCAATTGCCTCCGCCTTTGGTTTTGCGTTTCTGAAGGGCGGCGCGCTGACTGCGGGTCTTGGGGTTGCTCGGGCAGCATCGCTTATTGTGGCAGCATCCAAGCAGGTGCGCATGGCCATGCTCGGCATGTCACTCCTGTCCAGTCTTGGCTCGGGCGCGATGGTGTCTGGCATCGCGCCGGGTTTGGTGGCTGTTGGCGCTGCTCTTAAAGGGGTTGCGATTGCCGTTGCTGCAGCGGTTGCCACGATCAGCGCGCCGATCTGGCTGTTGATTGGAGGCATCGCTGCCGTTTCCCTTGCCATCTACAATTATTGGGAGCCGATCCGCGAGTTTGTCACCGGGTTTGCATCCACGATCATGGAGGCTCTTGATCCGCTCATCACGGCCATGACGGATTTTGGCAAGCGGCTCGCCACGGCGGCTGGAACCTGGGCGAAAGAAAAGCTCGTCGATATCGGTGAGCTGATCGGGTTCGACCGGGCCGAAGTGGAGGCGATGATCAATGACGCGGTGACCATGGTCACTGGTCTGGCGGATCGGATCATCGCCGCGGTCAGGGGAATACCGTCGGCTGTTGGCGACTGGATCTCCGATCTCTTTTCCATGAACGATTATTCCGCCGAGCAGGAGGCCGAGTTCAGAAGCGCTGGCGAGCGGGCAGGGCGTGCTGCCGTGGATGCCATCAAGAATGCCTTTTCCAGCCTCGCCAACGGCATGCAGGCGCTCGGCAAACAGATGATGGACGCCTTGCTTCAAGGCATCATCGACGGGGCCAAGGCAATCTTGAGCTATGTCGGCAATCTGGGCTCGCAGATCAAGTCCAAGATCATGGGTTCGGTCTCCGGTGCGTTTGACAGTGTGAAAGGGTTCTTTGGCGGCGGTTCTGACACAAAGGTCGCAGGCGAGCGGGCGGCAGGCGGTCCAGTCAAGGCGGGCATGACCTACATGACCGGCGAGCGCGGGCGCGAACTCTTCACCGCGCCAGCTGATGGCTATGTCCACAATGCCTCGGACACCGACGCCATCGTGAAAGGCAAGGGCGGAGCGGCTGTGCCCGGTGGTCGAAGCACGACCATCCAGAACCTGACCATGAATATCTATGAGCAAACCGATGCCCATTCTCTTCTGCAGCAGCTCGAAGACAAACTCGCTGATGCAGAGCGTGGGCTTCATGCCGACCTTGAACATGCGAGCACGGGCTGATGCTTTACATTTTGGGAAATGTCCGGATCGACACCTTTCCATTTTCCGTGTCCGGGGTGCAGGAAGAAGGCGAGGCCAGTATCGTCTCCAAGGGTGTGTTGGGCCGCCCTCCTGCAAAGGAGTTCACCGCACCAGCTGACGAGGTCTTGACCCTGACTGGCGAAATCCTGCCGCACAAGATTGGCGGCATGGATGAGCTGGATGAACTCAGGGCCATGCGTGACCGCGGCGAGCGGTTCCGGGTGGAGCGCGGCGATGGTGTCGGGCTTGGCTGGTTTTCCATCACGTCGATCAGCAAGTCTCATCGGGACATCATGGCGGACGGTGTCGGTTTCCGTGTGGGCCACACGATCAAGCTAACGGAAACCGAGCGCAGCCGGGAAGACGGTCAGGCAACGCTCCAAAAGCTCTTCTCACTCTTCGGGTAAGATCATGCGGGAAATCACCATCAGGCGGGAAGGCGTCACCCTGGATACGCTTTTAGGGATGCCGGAAATCCCACGCGCGGCCATGCTGCTCGCCAAGGCTTATGACCTCAACAGGGGCATTGCAGATGGCGGCTTGTTCCTGCCGGTCGGGTCCGTGGTCAAGGTGCCGGACGAGATCGAAGTGCCAGAAGAAGAAATCATTCAAACCGCAGTGTCTCTCTTCAGCTGATCATGTCGAACAAGACAGTGACAGGCGACAAACGGAAGTTCGATCTGTTTCGGATAGGAATAGCAGCCCCAAAGTTCCCACTTGCTCTGGGGCTGCCTGCCTCCGGAGGCGTGTTTAGGAAACGCGGCTTTCTTGAAAATCCTGTTCGTTGATGTCCGCTTCTTGAAAGAACTCGTCCTGATAGTATTCAATCATGCGCTTCAATGAACGTGTTTCTGTGGTGTTCGGTAGTAAATTGGCAAATCCGGAAAACACCTCATAAAGCTGTTGATGTTCTGCAGGAGTGCGGACGGTTATGACTTCAAGAAGGGTGGCGGCATTCTTCGCCAGTGCGCTTGTATAGTCTTCGTTGATTGCTTCTCGTATTTCTTGTTCGTTCGTGGTCTTCATTGTGAATTCTCCATAACGAAAGTCGATGGGGTACTCGGCACAAATCGATGGGGTACTCGGCACAAAACACAAAACAAGTTGACGTCTATCCCAAGGTAAACACCTTGAGAAATAACTCTGTTTATTTAAGCGGCGTTCGAGTACTAATCCTTCCGGAATATTATTGGAATGAGAGAACTTACCGCTAGAAATACAAGTTAAGTAGATGCTGCAATAAATACACAAAATTGCAACTCATGAGCCGTGAAAAGTGGAAAAATAACGAATTAAAGAGATAACATGCTGAAAATATGAGCAAAAATACGATTGGTTGAATTTCGGTTGTAGTATTAATTCACGGAATTTCAGTTATTAAGTGGGAAAATTCGCGAAATTTGTAGCGCATGCGAATCAAAATTATGTAATTTGTAGTATAGATTTTAATTTATATATCGTCATTTTTAGCATTATTATTGAATTCATTCAATTTTAAAGCCCTGCGACACTATGGAAGCCGAGTGGCCGTTTCTTCTGGGTCTCTTCATTCAAATTCCATCGGCAGTTAACCACCAATACACCCAGTGAGCGTTGCAAGGTGATGACAAATGACAACTGGAAAGTTGACTGGAAGGTCTTTGTCGGCGGCAAGGATCGATCTTCTGTCATGCATCCCTATCTGCTGTCGGTGGGGGTGACGCTGATGGATGGTGGATCGGCAGACAAATGCCGGCTGTCCTTCAATGATGCGATTGGCGAAATAAAGCTGCCGCAACCGGGTGACCCTATCCAAATTGCTGTGAGGGGGAAGATTGTCTTTTCCGGGATCAGCGATGAGCCGGAGTTCATAATCAACAAGAATGGCGGCTCCCTGCTGTCTGTCTCTGGCAGCAGTGTCGACATGACAAGCGCCGTCAAAAAGCCGCTCTCCTTCCACATGGATGATGCAACGCTTGGTGATGTCATGCGCAAGGCGGCTGATCTGGCTGGCATTCGCAACATGCGCATTGACCCAGCTTTTGACCAGATCCGCCGCGACTATTGGCTGGTCAATCGCCAGAGCCTGATGTCGCTTGGGGACCGCTTTGCCCGTGAACTGGCAGGCACATTCAAGTTTGCCGGGGATGAGGCTGCGCTGGCAAAGCGCGGAACGGGTCTTGCTCCAAGTGGACTGCTGTTACCAACGGTGGTGGCGGAACGCGGAAAAAACCTGAAATCAGCCCGCGTCAAACCGCTCTCGCTGCGCCGGGTGTTCGGCTCAACCAAAGTCACTTGGTTCGACCAGAAGACAGGCCAGCACCGCGAAGTCGAAGAGCAGGGCGAAGCGGATGCCGGAGACGTTGATGCTGTAAATGTCACGCGCCTTCTGGCAGCCAGTGAAGATCAGGCGCGTGAGCAGGCATCTGCCCGCAACCGGGAAAGCGCGCAAAACCGGGGCTCTGGCCGGATTACCATTGATCCCAACGCCCAGCCGGAAGGTTTGTGTGTGCTGAAAGGCGCGCGGGTCGGCGTTGATGGCAATTACCGGATTGGTCAGGTCGATCACACCGGTTCCAAGCCGAGCGGCTCAATCACACAAATGTCGGTTCGCCATCCGCAAGGCGGGGCGGGCAAGGACACGCGGCCCACCCGCTGAGATCCCGACACTTTCAAATCATCACAGTGCCTGCCGGTTCGGCGGGCTTTTTTCATTGAAAATGGAGACCTGCATGCTTGGAAAGGGAAGGGCGGAAGCCCTGGATGATGGTGCGTTTGAAGCACTGGCAATTGAGCTGGCTTGTCCCCCTCAAAATCTGGAGGCCATTGCCAAGGTGGAATCCAAAGGATTTGGGTGGTTTCCAGATGGCCGGATCAAGATCCTTTTTGAAAAACATTGGTTCTACAGGCTTTTGAAAGGCGCAAAGCGCAAACAAGCGGTGGCGGCTGGTTTGGCGCGGCGCAAGTGGATTGCTCCCAAAAAGGGCGGATACAGGGACCAGAGCACGCCGGATGATCGGTATGCGCTGCTGGCGCGCGCGATGGACATCGATGTTGAGGCCGCGCTTCAGTCCATCTCCATGGGAACCTACCAGATCATGGGGTTCAACTATAAGACTTGCGGGTTCTCCAGCGCCGGGGAGATGTGGGCTGCTTTTCTCGACAGCGAGAAGCACCAGCTTCGCGCCTTCGCGAACTTCCTGAAAGAAAAGGGTCTGGTTCGCGCGTTTCAAACCGGGGAGTTTGAACAGGTTGAAGAGATCTATAACGGTGGTGGTCTCAACGGCACCTATGCCGCCCGAATGAAAAAATGGACGGCGAAACTTGGGGCTGGCAAATGGGCGGATTGGGATCCGACCTCTGTTGTGATCAATCACCCCATGGAGCATCCACCAGTTCCCAATTCCAAACCGCTCGCGAAAAGCCGGACGGTGGCCGGTTCTGGTATTGCCGGGGTGGGTGGTGCATCCATTCTTGTCGAACCCGTCCAGAAGGTGGTGGAGGTCGTGGAAGGGCAGGAAGCTGCCTTCAGCGGTGGCGACCTGACCGCCATGGTCATCGGGCTCGTGGTGGTCGCTGGTGCTCTCTTCGCGCTTTATGCGCGTTGGGATGACGCGGGCAGGCCGTTGCCATGGGGCGAGGCCTGATGTTCGGCCTTCCATCAATGAACTTGATCGGGGCGGCGGGGCTCGGCGTCCTGATCGCTCTCGGCGCTGGTTATGGTTGGGGCAGGCTGGATGGCACGGCTCTGACCAAGGCCGCAATTGAACGCGCGTTGCGCAAAGCAGAAAAATCCACCGAGGATGCAATCAATGAACTCGCGGAAGAAGCTGACCGGGCTCGTATGCGCCGGCGCAATTGCCTTGATCGTCGGGGGCGTGTGGTCCTTCGCAAACAACGAGTGCGTCAAAACCGAAACTGAACCTGACGGCTCGGCAGATCGTCGGAACGTCCCTGATCGGAGCTGAAGGCAGGACGCTGCAAGATCAGGAGAAAATTGACAACACGGTTGCCGGACTATGCGGGGCCGGAACCTGGACCAAATCGGAATGTCAGAGACACGAGGCGCACTGATGGATATCGAGCAACATTTTGGCGTCAAGATCTCTGCGCTTGTGGCAGGCCTTGTCGGGGCAGTGGTCAGTTTGACCTTCATGCGTGATCTAAGTCCGGCGCGGGCATTGCTTTACATCATCACCGGGACAGCCTGTGCGGCCTATGGCACGCCCTTGGTGGTGAAATGGCTCAGCCTGACAGGCCCAACGGAAAACGGGATCGCGTTTATAACCGGCATGGTCGGGATGAATATTCTGGCTGGTGTCTTCAAGATCAGTGAGCGGTTCAAGCGCGAGCCGGTCAAGACGTATCACGCGATCAAAAACGCGCCGCTGGATGCTTTGAAAGACAAGAAGCCGGACGGAGGGTCCGGCTGATGGAGAACTTTCATCTCTGGCTCACGGTGATCCTCGATCCGATTGCGGGAACCGTGATCCTGATTGCCCTGCTGATCAATCCCTGGCTGAAGGTCGCGCCGCTTTGGCATCGTTTGGGAATGACATTGGCTGCGGCGGGGCTCGATGGGCAGACCTTTCGAAATTACGTCGCGCTGACAACCGGCATGGCACCTCGCGATAGTGAAATCCCGTGGTGGGTGCTCAAAGACCTTGGACTGGTCCTGCTCGCGTTTCACTTCCTGTTTTTGTGTTTGAGGAAGTGCAAGGAAGCAGGCTGATTTTTATCAGGGAGTTAGTAGTTTACTTACCCTTCAATGAGGTTTCTGCTCACGGCAGTGATTCTATTTACCGGCACTGTGTTTTATACCGCTGGTCCGAAGGGTTTCGCGAAGTCGCTCTTTGGGCAGTCAACTGGGGAGGGCGTCTGGGTGATTGACCGTTGCCAGACGCTCTTCTCTATTGGGGCCATCGATGTGCGAAGGATGGAGATCACACGTGCGAGACCTAAGGGTTTCTAAGATGTGAGTGCCGCTATTTCATAGACAACGAGCCAATTGCTTCGTGGATGTTGCCTGACTGCTTAAGACGTTTGACAGAAGGCATCTCTCAATAATTCTGAGGCCTTTGACAGCCTTTTGTTCGATCTCCAGATCACACCTACATCCATTTTCGGGATGGGTTCAGCTATATCAATTCGCTCAATACGTCGCCCGTCTAAGGTCCAAGGACGATAAACCACGTCGCTCAAAATAGTAACAGCGCCTCCAATGCCGACAAAGTTTCGAACCGCTTCAATGGAGGATGAGGCAAACTTCACTTTCGGAGAAGTTATTGGGTTTTTCCAATAGGAGAGCGCCTGTTTTTCGGCTTCATCAGAGCGCAACACCGCATAAGGTTCGCTTGCAACGTCTGTTAAGCTTATTTGTTTGTAGTCTGCGAATGGATGATTACTGGCGACCCAAAGACGGCGGGCAGATACATGAAATGTTTTGTTTTCAATATTGGTTTTTCCTGAAATATTTGAAGTTAGCACGAGTGCTAGATCGAGCTCATCATCGTTGATTTTTCTTTCCAATTCCTCCCTGAAATCTTCGGAAACGTCCAGAATGATTTCTGGATATCTTCGTGCGAAACGCTCAATTACTGGAAATGCAAAATAACTTGATAGTGTCCAACTCATGCCGAGTCGAACGTTTCCAGTAACGCAATGGGCTTCAGATTTAACATTTCGTAAAGCCGCGTTGAGCTCGGTTGAAATGATATGTGCGTGACTTTTAAACCGATGCCCCGCATTCGTTAATCTTAGGTGTCGTGGAAGGCGTTCAAAGAGTTCAACTCCTAGATGCGCCTCTAGCTCCTTGATGGATATCGTAATTGTCGATTGGGATACATTCAAAGCGCGGGCCGCAGCAGAAATCTGCTGTGTTTCTGCGACAGCTAAAAAGTAGGTTATTTGCCGTGTTGATATCATATGAAAAAAATCAATACCGACTATTTAGTATTTGAAATTTAAATGTATTTATTGCTGTGTCAAGGTCGCTCTGCTTACGTGGAGATAGGTCATGAAATTAAAGGAAGAACGCTTACATTCTGAGGTTTATAGGGGCAATGAAGGAAAGTCAGAGGATGCTGCTTCAGCTCCAGATGGCAATGACCTGCTGAGCCATAGTTTGCCACAAGACGTACCTAAGAGGAAATCGGACTGGCTCTCCGTTTTAAAAAGTTTTTTGAGATCCTTTCGAACGCGAACTGGCGAAGAACAAACCCCCGATTTCACAAACATGGGAAACACTGATTTCTCAGAACCAAATTGGCACGGGCATTGGCAATCAACAAAATGGCTATAAGCAGCGTAATCTGGGTGACTTTTTAGACCGATTATATTTGTCGGCAGTACCAACTGACCTGTTTGGAAATCTTGTTTGAGGAGCGTCATTCGTGAGTAAAGTGATGCATGGCCGGTGTCTTTGCGGAGATATCGAGTTTCAGGCGATAGTCCCGAAAAAGGAATACTACGCCTGCCATTGTAATATGTGCCAAAAATGGTCGTCGGGGCTTCACTTCAGTGTAATAGCTGAAGAATTGAATCTTAGAGCACATGAAAACTTGCAGACCTTCCGGTCGTCTGAGAGCGCGGAAAGAGGTTTCTGTCGCCGTTGTGGTAGTAGTGTCCTTTATCGCAACGACAAGTCCAATCTGCTGGTTGTTAACCTTGGTTTGTTTGATCAGAGGCAGGACTTTATGATCGTCACCGAACTCTTCATTGATCAAGGCCTTTGTTCGCTAGACGGCGGGCATAATCGGCTATCCGAAAAAGATATGGAAATGCGTGACTTATAAGGAGTTTCAAATCATTTTCTCGTCTGAGTTGGAAATCAAGAAAATAGCCGCCGAGGAAGCGATTGATATTCGTCATCGGGTTATGTGGCCTGATCGTCCTCGGAGGGATGTTATCCTGGCAGATGACATGAAAGCCCTGCACTTTGGTGCTTTCAAGAACGGACAGTTAGTTGCTGTTGGCAGTTTTTTTAACGACAGTGGGGTCGTCCGACTGCGTAAGCTAGCGGTTGAACATGAACACCAAGGCAACGGTATCGCCAGTAACTTGCTGCATACCGCGATAGAAGTGCTTCGTCGTGAAGGATGCACGCGAATTTGGTGTGATGCACGTGTTTCAGCGTCCGAATTTTATCTGCGGAATGGTTTCAGTCTGGACGCGCGTGTCTTTCAGAAAAGGGGTAAAGACTACGTTGTCGCAAATCGAGCCCTGTAAAAGAGCTGGTCGTGCGGGTTAAGCGAACCTTCGCATTCGAAAAAGCTACTGGATCATGTTTTCGGTCTTGGCACCTTGAGGGTGAAGACGGGAAACCACTGTTTCCCGATATCGAGCAATCGAGGTGGCGCAGCGAATGTATGGAAGCTCCTATCGTGAAATTTGTATTGGAAATGTCGAGCTCCTATATATGAAGGGCAGGGAGCTTCCGATGTACGAAAAACTGAAGTATTTTCTTGGTGGTGCGATAGCTACGCTGGGTGTTGTCGTAACGATTACAGACCCCGAGACACTTGAGAATGTGCTGACCTTCCCTGACCGTTTGTCGAGTCACTTTAAGGATGACGAAGCCTCACAAGTGGATTTGGTTGCAGCTAAAATCATCCTTGAAGCCCGCCTCAGTCGTGTTTTTGAAGAGAAGCTTGATCTTCCAGATGCAAGCAAGGACAAACTTGCAGCGCACTTCGCGGATAAATGCACAGCCGGGATTGCCGATACGGCAAGTTTTGGAAACGATTTCTCGTTTGTCGGCAGTAGGGCTGTCATTCGAGAGCCGATGGACAGAGGGGCAACCTTCGAAACCGTCTCCGGCAACATCGCTACGTCAATCAAATCATTGCCGGTTCTGACAACTGGCTGTTCCTATTATGCTGGCGTTGTTTTGGGTCAAATGGGCCCGCTTGAATACCGGGACTTTGTCGAGAAACCATCTTCAGTCCCCCTACAAAACGGAGCGATACGATTGGTGGCAGGTGGTGGGTTGTTTGCGCTGCCAATAGTTTATGAGGCAATGCAAACCACAGTAGGAGACGGGAGCCAGCCTTCAGGCATCATAATTGATTCAGTTGGCGCTTCTTTTGATCTTAATAATTAATACCCGAATGATACACGTATTTCTAAATCGAAAATAGCGCGCCTCTATTCCAGTTGTAAGGTCGAGCAAAAGTTGTCGGCTCCAAGCGCCATAATCGCTGGTGCATTTTGGTGGTTCTTGATCAGGGTAGCGGAAGCTCAAATTAAGCGGTTGTTTTGGCGATTTTGGCTATTCTCTCTGGCTGATTGTAGGGATGGTTGCGAAGAATATCTTCGAGCTTTCTATGGAAGGTTACACTTTACCGCTTCAGGCCAATGTGGTGGTCGGCGAAGATGTTTTGTTGATCACCGGCGCTTGCCTCGTGACATGTTGAACATACCTCCCTTGGCATTAATTCTGCGGTTGTGGAATAAGGTTCTGGATGGTGCCCGAATTGGAAAAAGCCCAGATATCCTGTTTCCGCCGTATAACGCTCGGTGTCCTTGATGATCATGCCGAGACCATTATAGTGGCTTTCGGAAACGGGTTCTCCAGCCTCCGCTGGGTGTGCAGGTGTGAATTCCTTCGCAATCTGCGTTCCGTTCGGCCAAACCCCTGTTGCCATTTAAATCGCAAATGACTGAGGTTCGACGTATGTGTCGATGTATTCGTCATTCGGGATGGGTAGGTTGTCGATAATGTTGACTGTCCCTTTCGGAAGGAGCGTTGTTCCAACGTTGACCCATTGGAGATAGTGCGGAGGGCGATTAAGCGTTCCATCTTTGTTGATGGAAACTGGCAGTTTGACTTCCTTATTGGTTGCCGCTCCAACGCTGGCAAAAATGAATAAAATTGTGATGGCAGCTATGGTTCTCTTCATCTGAAACACCGTCTGAGGAAAAGGGCAGCCTTCTGCAGCACAAGGTTACAGAAGGTTGCTTGCATTATTTTGCTGGGCTTATGTATGGAAACTCTTCGCGATAGCGTTTTCCATCGTTTGCAAAATCGTCGATGGCCACACCATTCATCAATTGAAGCACGGTATTCATGGCGTCATCTTGAAGAGGGCGGCCATTGAGCTCATCGACCACATAGTTTGCTTTTGAACCAATGGTGTAGGTGATGACATCAGGCATTACCAAGTCCGCGACCGTTTGAGCGTATTCCATCTCCCGCCCCTTTTGAGAGCCTGAAACTGAAACAGCCCAGAAGGTATTGTTCACCACAGCCTGCCGGCGTTCTTCAACATCAAGATCGGGTCTATGTTGCTGGTGATCTTCTTGTACTGCCGGAGTGTCTGCCAGAAAAACGTATGGGAACAAGACGTTAGCCAATCGATCAACTTGTCGCCACTCACCCTTGTGCATTGTGGCTGTGGTTGTGAAATATTTTACCTTGTCGCCAAGCATGCTGTTTGGGATGTCTGCGACAATAAAGCTTGCAGTCGCATTGGCGAACAGGTCGCCGCCTTCCTTAAACGCGTCGGGTTTGAACTGGCCGCGCTGTCTGCTGTCATTAAAATCGGCTAAACCGATGCCATTTCCGAAAAACGGATCGTTTCCCCGTCCGGCCCAAATGCGGATGCCACCGGTGATCTCGAAGGCTGCTCCTACTTTTCCCTGCCCAATCGGGTTTCCTTTTTCCCCTATGGGCGAATTGGGGGATGTGAGTTTGGACACCGTGATGTCTTCTCCAAGGAAAGAAAACGCGAGTGTCATGCCTGTTTTGAATTTTTCATCCCCGGCTATGTGGAGGTTATACAATCCGCCTTGCCCGAAAACCACTCCGGCGGGAGGCTTGTTGGAGCCCGGTGTGCTTGGATTGGAGGAGAGGATGAATGACGTATATCCTTCAGTGCTTGATTGGAACACGTATGCGTCATCGAGGTCATAGGCCGGATACATACTTTGCAGGCCGGATATAAAATGTCCAGCAGCTAGCGTGGGCGATGCGAAGGCTGACATAACGATGGCCGAAATCGCAAAAACTGTCCCATTTGAATTCCCTATTTTCATATGCACGGTCCCTGAACTCGCTCAATTGACTTTTCGCTTCGACAGAAACACAAACTCGGTTTTTCTGTCGCCTCGGAGAATAGACCGCCAACATTGATTGAAAAGGAATAGAATTTATAACCGACGTATGCGGTTGTTACGAAGGTGGCACCCAAATAATATTGTGCTTGGATAAGCATCGGTTTCTCGATACGAGGCGCGCTCAGGTTGGATACAAAGCAAATCGGATATTTCGTTACTCTTGCGCAGACGCTGAATTTTTCAGACGCAGCAGACATTCACAAAGTGACGCAGCCGGCCTTGACCAAAGCAATTCAACGGCTGGAAAAGGACCTCGGTGGCATGCTCATTCATCGGGATGGAAAAGATACTAGACTCACGTCCTTAGGGCGAATGGTTTTGCCCGATTTTACTTCAATTGCAAATATGGAAGAACGGGCACGGGAGTTGGCGAACGCCATTACAATTGGGTATCAAGACAAAATCCGAATTGGGCTCGCCAGCACTATTATTCCCCAACAGTCTTCGGAGATTCTGAGAAGAATTTTTGCTGAAGTTCCAAAATCAAAGATCGTTTTTGATGTCGTTAAACCAATAGAACTGAACAAGCTTATCCTATCCGGAAAACTGGACTGCTGTTTCTGGTCCGATTTTGGGTACGAAAATATCAAACTATCGACAATCAAGCTTTACAGTGAACGGCTGCTGTTGGCATGCAGCCCCGATCATAGGTTCGCATCGATGGAAAGCGTTCCCATTAAAGAGCTCCAACAGGAACACTACCTAGAAAGAACGAATTGCGAGTTCCGCGATACTGCACGCGAAATTCTTGCCAGATATGGAACTTCGGTGAGGCCTGTGGCCGAATCTGCGAGAGAGGATTGGATTCAGCACATGGTGATGAACAACCTAGGTGTCACCACGCTACCGGAACATTCTAGGCTGTTTTCAGCACTAGTTGTTAAGCCAATAGTGGGGCTCAACCTTGGTAGAAATGTTCATTTTGTCATGATTTCGGGATCTACTGCCTCCGAAGGTGCCAAGAAGATCGAGAATATAGTGAAGGAAACTCACTTTGCGCGACGGTCCTGACACCAATAATTTTCGTTCAAAAATGCAAATATGCTTTTTCTATGACTTCCTTCAGGACAAAGAAACTTCTCAGCTGGCGGACGTTGGGTAGCGTTAGTAACTGGGCACGGTGCCGATTGTTGAAATCGGCAATGTCCTTTACGCGGATTTTTAAAAAATAGTCAAAGTCTCCTGCAACGCAGTGGCATTCGAGGACAAATGGGAAACGGGCAATTTCAGCTTCAAAGTCCGCGAAACTCTCAGGTGTTGATTGATCCAGTATAGCGCCGACCAAAACCAGTACGCCAAGATCTACGGCTTCAGGTCTTACACGCGCTGAAACCCCATCGATGATGCCCTCATCAAAGAGGCGCTGGATACGCCGATGACAAGTCGCTGCGCTGACATTCACCTGGGCCGCAATATCGGCATTGCTCATGCGACCGTCTGTCTGCAGGTACCTAAGAATCTTACGATCGATTTTGTCGAGATCGGACATGAAAGAATCTTCCGAATAATCTGAATAATTTCTGTCATTGAGCGTTAATTGACAGGACTAATGAAGGAAGACAAGAAAAAAGCCTTCAAAATAGAGAGTACATTTCATTATTGCTTCGTTAGGGTTTCTCGAGCGCTCAATGCTGGGAGAAAATGCAATGAAGCTATCTAAATTCGAACGATATCCGTTGACTTTTGGTCCGACGCCCATCGAATTTTTGCCGCGACTATCTGATGCTATTGGAGCGGAAGTCGAATTTTACGCGAAGCGGGAAGATTGCAACTCTGGGCTCGCGTTAGGTGGCAACAAGCTCCGCAAGCTCGAGTATATAGTACCGGATGCAGTGGCTTCCGGTGCAGACACGTTGGTTTCAATTGGGGGTGTCCAATCCAATCATACTCGGATGGTTGCGGCGACCGCGGCAAAGATAGGCATGAAATGCGTCGTAATACAGGAAAGCTGGGTGCCTCACGATGACGCGGTTTATGACCGAGTCGGCAATATCCTTATGACCCGACTTATGGGTGCTGACAGCCGTCTTGTAGATGACGGGTTTGATATTGGCATTCGTCGGAGCTGGGAAGAGGCGATGCAGTCCGTCCGGGATGCCGGAGGTGTTCCCTATGCAATACCAGCAGGGGCTTCAGTCCATAAATATGGGGGGTTGGGTTATGCGAATTTTGCTGAGGAGGTGCGCTCTCAGGAAGCCGATCTGGGCTTCAGGTTCGACTATGTTGTTGTTTGCTGTGTGACCGGTTCAACACAGGGCGGAATGATCGTCGGGTTCGCAGCAGACAACCGCGCCGACCGGGTAATCGGGATAGATGCTTCTGGGACGCCGGATCAATTGCGTGTGCAAATGCGCGGTATCGTCGATACGACCGCAAAACTGGTCGAGTTGGGCAGAGCGGTTCGCGAAGACGAGATTGTAATCAAAAAAGATTACGCCTATCCCTCCTACGGGGTTCCAAGCTCGGAAACCAATGACGCCATCCGTCTAGCCGCGCGAACAGAAGCGATGATTACTGATCCGGTTTATGAGGGAAAGTCTATGCAAGGAATGATCGACTTGGCGAAGAAGGGATTTTTTCCAAAAGGTTCCAAGGTTCTCTATGCCCATCTAGGCGGAGTTCCGGCGATCAATGGATACAGTTACACCTATCGAAATGGCTGACAACGCGCACCTGCTCATTAGATGTACCTATCAAAGGGTATTTCTGGTTTGAACGAAACAAATCCAATTAGGGCAGCACTGGTTTAGAGCATTTCAACCTGTGTCATTTGCCGTGTCGATTGATTAACAAGAGCGGGGCCGTTTATCTCGGCCCCGCTTTTCCCATCATACAAAGTGGAAGTCATCCAACTGCAACTGGCCGTCAATGCTATTGGTCGCGTCCGCCCCCCAGACAACATTGTTGCCGCTACCCATTTGAGCATTTTCAAATGCGCCTTGGGCCAGGGAGTATTGGCGATCGTCTGTGCCGAGATAAATCAGGGTGTCGATTCGCGCATCGCCTGAGAACCAGATGTCGTCTGCATCTGCATAGACAGTGTCGTTTCCATCGCCGCCCATAAGTGAATCTGCGCCTGATCCGCCGATCAAGGTGTCGTCGCCACCGTAGCCATGGATTACATCATTTCCGGCCTGCCCGCCTATGATGCTGTGACCAGCTGTTCCCCAGACGGTGTTATTGCCGGCGCGCCAACTCGTCTCTCAATCCATGGTTTGTTTTTCGCATCCTCACTCAAGGAAACTTATGCGCGAGTTTCTATTCGATGCCCAATGCGCACGAAACAGTGAGCAGAAATGGGGAACATAGATCGAACAACGCTGTGTCAAACTTGTGTCAATTTCTGGCACAAGTTTCAGCTTTGTTCCGCAAGGTTTGGTTAGGTCCAGCAAGAACCTGCAAGTGTTGGGTCAAAAAACCTAGGTTTTTCAATGTGAATTGACAGCGGTCCTCTATTTCAGTTAGTCCAGTAAGTGGGACACCCCTCCCCAACGAGGGGCACCTATCTGGAAGGGTAGTTACATGACTGGAAGTACTTCGAAGCCGGATAATCGTCCGGCTAATTCGCATTTTTCGTCCGGACCTTGCTCAAAACGTCCGGGTTGGAGCCTTCAAGGGCTGTCTGACGCGCCGCTCGGTCGGTCTCATCGCGCAAAAATAGGCAAAGCCAAGCTTGCTGAAGCGATTGAGGTGACGCGCTCGGTGCTTAATGTTCCTGATGAATATCGTATTGGCATTGTGCCTGCCTCCGATACCGGAGCGGTCGAAATGGCCATGTGGTCTTTGCTGGGAGAGCGCCCGGTCGACATGCTGGCGTGGGAAAGCTTCGGGGCAGGTTGGGTAACCGACGTGGTTAAACAGCTGAAACTGGATGATGCGCGTAAGCTTGAAGCGCCCTATGGCGAGCTGCCAGACCTCTCGAGCGTTAATTTTGATCATGATGTTGTCTTCACATGGAATGGCACCACCTCCGGGGTCCGCGTTCCAAACGGTGACTGGATTGCAGATGACCGAGAAGGACTGACCATTTGCGATGCAACGTCAGCTGCTTTCGCTCAGGATCTGGATTTTTCCAAGCTCGATGTGGTGACTTTCTCTTGGCAGAAGGTGCTTGGTGGGGAAGGAGGGCATGGTGTCCTCATTCTAAGCCCTCGAGCTGTCGAGCGCCTCGAGACGTATTCCCCTCCTTGGCCGTTGCCTAAAATCTTCCGTTTGACGAAGGGTGGGAAACTAATTGAGGGCATTTTCCGAGGGGAAACCATCAACACGCCATCCATGTTGTGTGTTGAAGATTACCTAGACGCCTTGAAGTGGGCCCAATCGCTTGGGGGGCTTTCCGCTCTTATCAAGCGTGCGGATACCAGCCTTTCGGTTCTGGATCATTGGGTTTCCAAAACGGATTGGGTGGATTTTCTTGCCGCAGATCCGGCGACACGGTCCAATACATCGATTTGCCTGAAGGTCGTTGATCCCGACGTGTCTGCCTTACCGCAAGATCAACAATCGGCTTTTGCTAAGTCCATCGTCTCTCTCCTTGAGGCGGAAGGCGTTGCTTTCGATATTGGCTCCTATCGCGATGCGCCTGCTGGCCTTCGTATCTGGACTGGTGCAACCGTTGAAAGCTCTGATGTTGAGGCGCTAACTGCCTGGCTCGACTGGGCCTATGCGGAAGCCAAAATCCAGCTTCAAAAAGCGGCCTGAGGGCCTCCTTTTCCTGAAACGGGCGGAGGGCGGCCTTATCGCTGCCCGCTTACGAAAAAATTCAGTCTGAAAGAGGCCAATATGGCACCTAAAGTACTTATTTCCGACAAATTGTCGGAAGCCGCTGTCCAGATCTTCAAGGATCGGGGCGTCGATGTCGATTTCTTGCCAGATGTTGGCAAGGATAAGGAAAAACTTGCAGAAATCATCGGCGAGTATGACGGCTTGGCCATTCGCTCTGCCACCAAGGTCACCGAGAAGATCATTGTTCATGCCGATCAGTTAAAGGTGGTTGGGCGCGCTGGCATTGGCGTAGATAATATCGATATTCCGAAAGCGACGGCGCGCGGAATTATCGTTATGAACACGCCGTTTGGTAATGCGATCACCACTGCTGAACATGCTATTGCGATGATGATGGCAGTGGCGCGACAGATCCCAGCTGCCGACGCATCAACGCAAGCCGGCAAGTGGGAAAAGTCCCGTTTCATGGGCACAGAGCTAACGGGCAAAACGCTTGGGCTCATCGGCTGCGGCAATATTGGGTCAATCGTTGCAGATCGTGCGCAAGGGCTGAAAATGAAGGTGATTGCGTTTGATCCCTTCCTCACGCCTGAACGGGCAGCAGACCTTGGAGTTGAAAAGGTCACTCTCGAACAGCTCTTCCCACAGGCAGATGTAATCACGCTGCATACGCCTTTAACCGACAAAACCCGGAATATTGTTGATGAGAAGGCCATCGCTTCCATGAAGTCGGGAGCCTATCTTGTGAACTGTGCCCGGGGCGGTTTGGTTGATGAGCAAGCCGTTCGATCTGCGCTTGATAGTGGCAAGCTTGGTGGTGCGGCCTTTGACGTTTTTGTTGAAGAACCAGCCACGGAAAATGTTTTGTTCGGCGCACCCAATTTTGTGTCCACACCTCACTTGGGCGCGGCAACCTCAGAAGCGCAGGAAAACGTTGCTCTGCAGGTCGCCGAACAAATGTGCGATTACCTCCTGCATGGGGCGGTCAGCAATGCCCTCAATATGCCGTCAATCACGGCGGAAGAAGCCCCGAAACTGGTACCATTTGTGCGTTTGGCTGAACAATTGGGGTCCTTTGCCGGGCAGTTGACAGAGACAGGCATCAAGGAAATTCGCCTGGAATATGCGGGTGTTGTTTCCGACATGAAAACCGAAGCTCTGACGGCGGCTGCTCTCAGCGGGCTTTTGACGCCACTTTTGCAAACGGTGAACATGGTGTCTGCACCGGTTTTCGCGAAAGAACGTGGTATTGAGGTTGCTGAAGTCAAGCGTGGCAAGCGCGGGGCTTATGAAACCTATATCCGGCTGACGCTTGTGTCAGAGACCCAAGAGCGATCTGTTGCTGGAACTGTATTCGCTGACGGACGGCCGCGCATCATTCAGGTCAAGGGCATCAATATGGAAGCCGGACTGAGCGAGCACATGCTGTATATCACCAACGAGGACAAGCCCGGTTTTATCGGCCAGTTGGGTATGGAGCTCGGTAGCAATGGTGTGAATATTGCTTCGTTCAACTTGGGGAGAACTGCGCCGGGTGAGGATGCAATATGTTTGATTGAGGTTGATGGTGAAGTGCCTGCCAGCATTATGGCACGCCTCTCTGCAGTGCCACATGTCAAACAGGTCAAGGCGCTTCAGTTTTAGACTTTGCGTTTCTGGATGGCGGGAAGCCGCAGCACCCTGCCATCCAACAACAACAGGCCAAGCAATAGGCAGGTAAACCCGGCGATTTGCACGGCAACAAGCTTCTCGCCCAGCAGCAGGTAGCCGAATAGAACCGTATTGGCCGGTATAAGCAGGGTTACCAGGGCCGCATTTGTTGCTCCTGCTTGGGCCAACAAGCGAAAGTAGATCAAATAGGCTGCAGCGGTGGCGACGACGCCAAGCGCGATGACATTCGCCCACGCTACTGCACTTGTTGTTATCGGGGACCAGCTTCCCGCGAAAACAATCGCCGGGACCAATAACAAAACGGTTGAACCGGTCAGCTGCCCCGTTGCTGAAACGATCGGTGGTGTGCCTTTAAAGCGTTTTGCATAGGCGGCTGCAAGACCATAGGAAACTGCTGCGCCTAGGCAAGCGATCTGAGCCCAAACCGGTGAACTTTCCAGGTCGGAGAAGCCGGATGAAAGAATAAGGGCAACGCCTGCAAATCCGGCAAACACACCGAGAAATCGATGCAGGGCAATGGCTTCTTGCTTCTGCCAAACGCCTGCTATCAGAAACGCGAATATCGGGGTCGTTGCATTCAAGATCGCGGCCAATCCTGCTGCGATCTGTGTTTGCCCCCAGAACAAAAGCGAAAACGGGACTGCATTGTTCAATAGCCCCATGACCAAAAATGGGACCATGGCGCTAAGGGACCAATTGAAGCGGTGGCCGGTCATGTAAAGGGCGATGTGCAAGACAGCAGCGGCCGAAGCGACGCGCAAGAATGCCAACATGAGCGGCTGAATTTCACTGACAGCAACTTTTGCAAACAAAAAGGCTCCAGCCCAGATGAGGCTTAAGATACAAAGGAGTGCCCAGTTTTTCGCGTTCATTTGATCCTCCGCAGGTCTCAGCCAGATGTGCCCGAGATTTGGCGGGTAGACCACCCGAAATGCGATGTTCGTCTAAATGCGTGTCATTTTTGGAATTTGGCACCCCGTCACTCAGGTCAAGTGACTGATGTTTATCGGAAAAAACGACATCTACGAAAAACGTCACAATTGGCTCGCCAGCGCAGCGGCAAATGTCTATAGTCCGCCGCGTTTGCCCCGGAGGTTGTCTGGGGCTTTGAGTGTTTGCACCTTCGGGTGCCAATTGCCGCTTCAGGAGGGCGTTGCAGGATATGGCCAATGTGGTTGTTGTCGGGTCGCAGTGGGGCGATGAGGGCAAAGGCAAGATTGTGGACTGGTTGTCCGAGCAAGCCGATGTCATTGTCCGCTTTCAAGGTGGTCATAATGCTGGCCATACGCTCGTTATTGACGGCATCAGCTACAAGCTTTCCCTTCTGCCGTCCGGTGTCGCCCGGAAGGGTAAACTGTCGGTCATTGGCAACGGTGTTGTCGTCGACCCTCATGCATTTGTCAGCGAAGTCGAGCGGATTACCGAGCAAGGTGTTGTGGTCAACCCGGAAACACTTCGGATTGCTGAAAATGCCACGCTGATCCTGTCGCTTCATCGTGAACTGGATGCCATGCGTGAGAACTCCAATACGGGCACCCGTATTGGCACGACGCGCCGCGGGATTGGGCCGGCTTATGAAGACAAGGTGGGACGCCGCGCCATTCGGGTCATGGACCTGAAAAACATGAACACCCTGCCAGCCAAAATTGACCGCCTGCTAACGCACCACAATGCGCTGCGCCGGGGGCTTGGTCAGGAAGAGATTTCAGCCACTGCGATCTTCGAGGAACTGTCCAGCGTGGCAGACAAGATGCTGCCTTACATTGATTCTGTTTGGCGTCTTCTTGATGAGCAGCGTCGTCAGGGCAAGCGCATTCTTTTTGAAGGGGCGCAGGGCGCACTTTTGGATATCGACCACGGAACGTACCCGTTCGTCACGTCGTCGAACACGGTTGCTGGTCAGGCAGCAACAGGCTGTGGTCTTGGTCCGAATTCCATTGATTACGTTCTTGGGATCACCAAAGCTTACACAACCCGCGTTGGCGAAGGTCCGTTCCCGACCGAACAAGAGAACGAGATCGGCGAGTCCTCGGAACGCGCGGTCATGAGTTTGGACAGTGACTGGCCGCAGCCGCCGTGTGCTGTCGATGCAGTCTGTCGTCAAACGGTTGCACATCGGCATTAGCGGTATCGCGCTACCAAACTTGATGTCTGATGGTCTTGATGAAATCAAGATCTGCGTTGCTATGAGTTGGACGGCGAGCGGATTGACTATCTGCCAGCTTCCCAGGGCGCTCAGGAGCGGGTTGTTCCAATCTATGAGACATTGCCGGGCTGGAAAGAGTCTACGGAAGGGGCCCGCAGCTGGGCTGACCTTCCGGCGCAGGCGGTTAAATATGTTCGCCATGTGGAAGAGTTGATCGGCGCACCAGTGGCGCTTCTCTCCACAAGTCCTGAGCGGGATGACACAATTCTTGTGCAGAATCCATTTCAGGATTGAGAATAACAGTTGTAAAACCGCATAATTCGAAAGTCATAAAATGACTTGATTCGTGTGGTACGGACCCGGGTCTGAGCTCTGGCAAAGGCTATTGCCAGACAAACCAACGCCGTGATGCTTCCACGAAGTGTCCCGGCGTTTGAGGCGTGGATCCGTTATCGGCTGGCTGAGCTTGCAGCAATCTGCCAGATAGACACGGGAAGAATGGGCCGCGTATGGGCCAACGGGCAGGAATATGGCTGATTATTATTCGATTTTGAAAAAAACGATCGCGTCTTTGCCTGAGAGTAACGGGTCGGCGCGCAGAAGCGTCTACAGCCGCGCCCGAAATGCGATCGTCAGCCAACTCAAGGCTTATGAACCCCCTCTTTCCCCCTCTGAAATTACGGCTGAACAGCTGCGCCTGGAAGAGGCAATCCGGAAGGTTGAAGCTGAGGCGGCCCGTGAGGCGTTAGGTCTCGGCCCAAGCACCACGATTGCGCCAGAGCCATCCCCGCAAGAAGCACCTGCAGAACTGGAACTTGAAAAATCTTCTGAGCCTGAAGCGCCAGCACCTGCTGTTACAGCAAACGATGTTCCAGAGGTTGCTAGCGAGCCGACTCTGTCCGCCGACCTCGATAGTCCTCTAACCGGCGGCCCTTCGCATTCTCCGCTCAAGTCTGAAATTGAAGCAGCCGAGCAACTCGGATCTGCCTCGCATGAAGCGGTTCAAAGTGCGCGTGAAGCTTACGAAGAAGCACCGGAGCCGGTTGAGGAAAAGGCAGATACCTCTAAGGAGCGCAAGGAGCCGACGCTTGGTAATGTCGCTTCTCGTGAAGATGATAGCACTGGCAATGGTGATGACGACGCTTCGTCGTTGTTTGCGGATGAGGAGCCCGTGGCTCCTTCAGCGACGTCAGAGGTTGTTTCCAAGGCGGAGGCGCGCGAGCGACGCCGGGCTGGACGAGAAAAGCGGAGTGCTTCGGCTGCGCTTTCCAAAAATGGCGGTCGGTCTTCCAATGTGATGCCGATAGCCCTGGCAGCTGTTCTTGCTGTTGTGATAGCTGGGGTTTCCTATTTCGTCCTTGTTCCTCAGGACAATGGCGCTTCTCTTCAAGAGACAGCTCAGGAAACCGGCACGGATACAGGTACGGAGAAAATCGAGGCTCCAACCCCTGCACAGCAGGCAGCTGTTGAACCGGAAGCATCTGAAACAGAAGAAGCTTCAAATAAAAACACGGATCGTTTGCTGGATGATAACGGTGAACCAGCTGCTGCGCCTGATGCGCGCAGCGTAACAACCACCTTGATTACTCCCGGCCAGACCGAGACGGTTTTGGTAGAGCCTCAACCATCTGCGACGCCATTGCCCAGCCTTCCGGAAGACGGGGCTCCAGCAGATGGGCAAGCGTCAGGCACAGATGTTGCGAGCACTTCGCCTACCGAAACGCCGCCTGCGCCTTCGACCGCAGCAACTGCGGATGCGCAGCGGTCTATCCTCTATGAAGAGGGCGAAGATGGCAGCGGGTCAGGATCAGCTTCGCAGGGCGCAGTTGTCTGGTCTTTGGAAGATGAAACGGACCTGAGCGGTAAGGCTCAAAAGGTTCTGGTGGCCGATGTGACGATCCCTGAGCGAGATGTGAACGTCAACCTTCGGATCAAGCCGAATGACGACACGTCGCTGCCAGCTAGCCATCTTGTTGAAATCAAGTACGAATTCCCCGAGAACTATTCTGCGGGTGATGTTGTCAACGTTCCAGGCCTTGTGATGAAACCAACGGAAGAAGCACGGGGAGATGCGCTGTTGGGGGCATCTGTGAAGGTGTCTCCAGGATACTTCTGGATCGCGCTCTCCAGCTTGACCAGTGAGCGGGACCGGAACCTCGGATTGCTACGTGAGCGTGGCTGGATCGATATCCCGATGCTTTATGACAACGGCAAACGCGGTATCCTGACCCTTGAAAAAGGCGGTGTAGGGTCTCAGGCCGTAGATCAGGCGATCTCCTCCTGGACAGCGGGTTAAGCGTCGACATCAGAACGTTTTGGCAGTTTGGACAGCGGGCTTCTCATCAAGCCCGCTGTCCTTTTTTTTGAAAAACCGTATGTCCGGACTTCTTGCTCTTGCCAATCGCGATGAGGTTGTGCATGTTCGACCTTGGTCCGAGGGGTGTTCCTGAAAGGGAACTGAGATAGCAGACGCTGAACCCTTAGAACCTGATCCGGGTCATGCCGGCGAAGGGACGGAAGCCTTTAGCCTATTCCCGGATCTCCAGTGTCAGTTTCGGTTTGTCCGAAGACGGGAGATCCTTGTGTGTTGAATGCAAAAACGCCAAATGGCGTTCAAAAGCGCAGTGTATCTGCAGCTGCGGGCAGACAAATGCCAACACCTTGGGGTGTTTTTGGCAAGCTAATGCGGGTCGTTCTGGGCTTTGCCTTTTTCCTCCTCGCATGGGACGTTTTGGTCCGCCTCCTTGATATTCCGCCTTTCATGTTACCGGGGCCGATGAAGGTTTTGGATGCGTTTCAGGCGCGTGGTTGGTTCTTGCTGGAGCATGCGGCGATCACCGCGCAGGAAACTGTTCTCGGTTTTATTCTGGGGGTTTTTGCAGGCACCTTGATAGCCGTGGCAATGTGGCTTTTTCCGCTGGCCCGGCGTGGTCTTCTGCCCATGATCCTGATCACGCAAGCTTTGCCGGTTTTCGCCATTGCACCCATTCTTGTTCTTTGGCTTGGGTTTGGGTTGGCCTCGAAAATCGTGATGGCCGTGTTGGTTATCTTCTTTGCCGTAACGTCCACGTTTTATGATGGCTTGAGGCGGGCTGATCCGGGATATTCGGATCTGGCGAAACTCTATCGCGTTGGACGTTGGAAAGAACTGATCTATTTCCGCTTCCCGGCTGCCCTTTCTGCGCTCGCATCCGGCATTCGAATTGCCGCTGTCTTTGCTCCCATTGGTGCCATCGTGGGCGAATGGGTTGGGGCAAAGGGCGGCCTTGCTTTCATCATGCTTCAAAGCAATGCGCGCATGCAGACAGACATGATGTTTGCCGCGCTCATCCTGCTGGCGCTGATGGTTCTCACGCTCCGCTACACGGTGGAGCGCCTCACCACATTGATGGTCCCCTGGCAAGTCGAAGAATGACTGCCTGTTTTATTGGAGGTGTTTTATGACACATCGTTTCAAGGCTGGGCTCTTTGCTCTGGCGCTGGCGTTCTCCAGTCCTGCGCATGCAGCTGAAAAGCTGACGGTGCTGCTGGATTGGTTCACAAACCCGGATCACGCGCCGATCATCGTCGCCAAGACAAACGGCTTTTTTGAAGCTGAAGGCCTTGATGTTGAGCTTATTGAGCCAGCTGACCCGTCCATGCCGCCAAAGCTGGTTGCTGCCGGGCAGGGCGACATTGCGATCTCCTATCAGCCAACTCTTCATGCGCAGATTGACGAAGGCCTGCCAGTCAAGTGGATTGGTACACTTGTTGAGACGCCACTGAACTCACTGATTGTGCTGGAAGACGGTCCGATCCAGAAACTGGAAGACCTGAAAGGCAAAAAAATCGGCTTTTCCGTTTCCGGTTTTGAAGATGCAATGCTTGGACAGATGCTGAAGTCTGTTGGCCTGTCTGTCACCGATGTAGAGTTGATCAATGTGAACTTTGCCTTGTCGCCGTCTTTGATGTCGGGCCAGGTGGATGCTGTCATTGGTGCCTATCGCAATTTTGAACTCACTCAGATCGAGATTGAAGGTAAAAAGGGCCGTGCCTATTTCCCGGAAGAGAACGGTGTACCGATCTTTGACGAACTGATTTACGTGGTTCACAAGGACAAGACGGATGACCCGCGTTACGCCAAGTTTCTTGCCGCTGTAGAGGCTGCAACTGTTTATCTCACGAACCATCCGGAAGAAGCCTGGAAAGCCTTTATCGGCGCATATCCGAGCCTTGATGACGAGCTCAACAGTCGCGCCTGGTACGACACGTTGCCCCGTTTTGCCAAACGCCCGGCAGCCCTCGATGAAGGACGTTATCAGAGGTTTGCGGAGTTTATGGCGGCCAATGAGCTGATTTCAAAAGTTGTTCCTATCGAGATATACGCGCAGGAAATTCGCTAACTGCGTCTTTCCTGACATGCAAAAAAAGAAAGCCGCCGAGAGGTTCTCGGCGGCTTTTCGTGTTTCTTATCGGCCAATAACGTTAGGCAGCAGGCAATTCCTTGGCCCGCGCACTGTTTTTGACGGCCTTTTGAACCTTTTCAAAAGCGCGAACTTCAATCTGGCGTACCCGCTCACGGCTTACCCCGAACTCAGTCGACAGATCTTCCAGAGTGATCGGATCTTCCGACAGGCGGCGCGCAGTAAAGATGCGGCGTTCGCGTTCGTTCAGTTCGTCCATCGCCTGGCTCAGGAGCTCGCGGCGTTGGTCCAGCTCTTCCTGATTGGCCAGAAGCGTTTCCTGACTATCAGCTTCATCAACCAGCCAGTCCTGCCACTCTCCAGCATCAGCTTCTGCGCGCACAGGCGAATTGAGGCTGGTATCGCCGCCAAGTCGGCGGTTCATGGAGATAACTTCTTCTTCGCTCACACCGAGCTTGGTCGCAATCTCCTGAACCTGATGTGGCTTCAGATCACCTTCTTCAAGAGCCTGAATTTTGCCTTTCAACCGGCGCAGGTTGAAGAACAGACGCTTCTGGTTGGCTGTGGTGCCCATTTTAACGAGCGACCAGGATCGCAGGATATATTCCTGAATTGCGGCCTTGATCCACCACATGGCGTAGGTGGCAAGACGGAAGCCTTTATCCGGCTCAAACCGCTTGACGGCTTGCATCAGGCCAACATTACCCTCGGACACGACTTCGCCAATCGGCAAACCATATCCGCGGTAGCCCATGGCGATCTTTGCCACAAGACGCAAATGAGAATTCACCAGCCGTTCGGCTGCTTCCGGGTCCGCATGCTCTTTGTAACGCTTGGCGAGCATGTACTCTTCCTGCGGCTGCAGGAGCGGAAACTTCCGGATTTCATCGAGGTAGCGGCTCAATCCGCCTTCCCCGGCAGTCAACATTGGTACGTTTTGGGCCATTGAATGCGCCCCCTTTCTCCCAAATAAAAGCGCGTTCCCTTATCGGAGCAGGTCATCCCTCCCGGGGTCAAACGCTTGCGCCAAGGCGAACACAATCTCGTAGACGTCCGATTACGGCACGTCAGTCACCTACATATAGGTATAAATATGCTGATTACATGGCTTTTGGGCGAAATTGAATTCTAATATTTTTGTAATGTTGATAATAACGCGTTGAAATCAGTCGGAAATGGCGATTCAAACCGCAACGTCTCGCCGCTAACCGGGTGCGCGAATGCCAGAAGTCCGGCGTGCAAGGCCTGTCGCGTGAAAGTGTTAATCGTGGTTTTCAGCGGATCTTCAAGGCGTTTTGTCTTGGTCTTGAAACCGGCACCGTAATCCATATCGCCGATCAAGGGGTGGCCAATATGGGCCATATGAACGCGAATCTGGTGTGTTCTGCCTGTTTCAAGTCGACACTCCATGAGTGAAGCCAAAGCTTCCGTGTCTTTTTCCCCAAAGCGTTCCTTCACTTGCCAACGGGTAATCGCATGTCGTCCGGCCGTTTTAACGACGGCGATTTTCTGCCTGTTTGCCTGTGATCTCGCCAAATTGGCATTTATGGTGCCTTTTAGGCTGCTTGGTGCACCCCAGACGAGTGCTGAATAGGCGCGTTCCAGCGGACCGGTTTTCCCGTGATCTGCGAATTGTTCGGACAGCCCCTGATGGGCCTGATCCGTTTTGGCCACGACCAGAAGGCCGCTGGTGTCTTTATCGATGCGATGAACGATGCCTGGACGCTTCACACTACCAATGCCAGACAGACTGTCGCCGCAGTGATGAATAAGCGCGTTGACCAACGTTCCCGTCAAGTTGCCGGCCCCTGGATGGACGACAAGGCCTGCAGGCTTGTCGACAACAATCAGATGATCATCTTCATAGATGATGGAAAGCGGAATGTTCTCGCCTTTGGGGTCCGGGTCTTCAGGTTCTGGCAAAGTGAGGGTAAGAGTCTGACCTTCATTGACCCGGTGTTTGGGCTCCACTATTTTGCGCCCATCGACGGTGACCTCGCCGCCTTTGATCAACGTCTGGATCCTGTTCCGGCTCAGAGATGCAATCTGACCGGCAAGGACGGCATCCAACCGTTTTCCGTGGTCATCTGCATCAACCTTCAATGTGAAATCCTGGTCCAGTTCGACCGGATCATCCGGAGTATTATTTGCCATGAGTCATTCCGATTTGCGTGACGAAGACCAGGAAGAGGCACCGCTTGACCCGGCCGCGCAACGTTTGCAGGCGAAGCTGCGGCGGTTGTTGCTTGGATCGTCTCTTATCATGTTTCTGGGCTTCATCGCTGTCTTCGCAGCAATCATGTACAAGATCAATGCATCTGGCGGGAATGAAGCAGATCGTTTTGCAGAAACGATTGAATTGGCTCCGGGCAGTGAAGTGCAAAGCGCGACGCTTTCCGACGGTGTGCTGGTCTTGCTTGTTCGCAAGGAAAACGCGACGTCCATCGTCTATGTTGATGCAAGTACCGGGGCAACGCTCGGGACAAGCGGCTTTGTTGGCCGATAAAGTTATAAACAGACAAACATAAAAAAGAGCGGTGAGGGGCTTGCGCGGTGTCAAATAGCCCCTTATACGCACCATCCAACGACCGGCGACAAGCGTCGCCGCACGAAAGTGCGCCCATCGTCTAGCGGTCTAGGACGCCGCCCTTTCACGGCGGAAACACGGGTTCGAGTCCCGTTGGGCGTGCCATTTCTCTCTCAAATGTGCATTTAAGTTCTGTTCGGCCTAAGATTCAGTTCAGTCGTCGAAGCTGCCTGTTTCGACAAGGGCAACGTCATGCTCCTGTGCTGTTTGCAGCAGGTGGTCTGACGGGCAGTGGTCGGTCACAAATGTGGTGACTTGAGACAAATGCCCCACCCGAACCGGTGCTGTTCTCTCGAACTTGGTGCTATCTGCCACCAGAATAACGTGCCGCGCGTTTTGCATGATCGTCTGCGTGACCCGGACTTCCCGATAATCATAGTCGAGAAGAGAGCCATCGGGATCTATGGCTGAGGCGCCTATGATGGCGAAGTCCACCTTGAATTGGCTCATGAAGTCGACAGCCGCTTCACCGACGATGCCGCCATCTGAGTGGCGCACCACGCCACCTGCAATGACAACCTCAATTTGTGAATAGCCGCGCATCAGGCTCGCCACGTTGATGTTGTTGGTGATCACCATCAGGCCCTGATGTTGTAGTAGCGCTTGTGCTACAGCTTCCGTGGTGGTGCCGATATTGATTGATAGAGAAGCGTTGTCCGGAATCATGGAGGCGACATGCGTCGCAATATCAGCCTTTTCCCGACTGGAGATGATGCGCCGGGCTTCATAACCAACGTTTTCAATGCCGGATGATAGGAGAGCCCCACCGTGCGTACGGGCCAACAGGCGGCGGTCGCAAAGCTCGTTCAGGTCCTTGCGAATGGTTTGGGGGCTGACGTCAAACCTTTTTGCGAGATCATCAACGCTCACACGCCCATTTCGGCGGGCCAGTTCCAGAATTTCGTTATGTCGTGGGATCAGCATGGTGGGAGCAGGGTCATCTTATAATGTACGATGGCGCCATGGATCTTCCCAGTTAGGCGGGGGGCGTCAGGCGACATCCTTGTTTTTTTGTTTTCTTGAACTGCGTTCAGACTTTTGCGCTGCGACCGCTTCCTCAGTGACCGGTGAATCGTCATTCGTTTCGGAAGTGGTATCAGCGCGCTGGCGGTCCGGCTTTTCGTTTATGCTCTTGCCTGAATTGGCTTTTACAATCTTCTGTACCAACACGCTGGCGGGGGACGGAAGGTCTGAAGAAGATGCTGCACCGTTTTCCGGCGATTGATCGGAGTCTGACTTTTGTGCGCCGTTGCCAGTGATTTTGAGCTTTGCACGGTCTGCTTCGGGTAGTTGTTCTTGGGCAAACGCCACAAGGTTGCTCCGGAGTTTTGTCAGTTTCGAAGCATTTTGCAGGTCAGTGCGGTACTGTAGAAGTTTATTGTGCGCGCGTTTCAGGGCCCGTTCCCGATCTGAGACCATTGCCTGTAGTCGGGCCTTGTCCTCTATGGCTTCTTTCAGGTTGTTTTCCAAGGATGAGGAAATTTTCTCAGATGGTGCTCCAGCCATATCTTGCAGGGCTACCAATTGAGCAACATGGCTTTGGGCTGCAATATATTTTGCTTCAATATTGATCAGTTGTTTTTCGAGATCCTTTATGACACGGCTTTGGTCGGCAGGATCAATATCAATGAGTTCGATGCCTTTTTCAGCCGCTTGCGCCTCACTCAGCATCTTTTGCAATTCGACGACCTCTGCAATTTCCTCGTCCTGCGCAGCCTCTTGTTTCGAGGGGGTATCTGAGGAGGGGAGAGGCTGTGCAGCATTCAAGGCGTCGACCTCTGCGCGGTAGCCATTTGCAGATTTTGTGGCTTCCTGCAGTTGCTTCTTTAGAGCTGCTATTTCCTCAAGAAGCTGATCAGAGGCGGTCTTATTGTCTGTGTCAGTTTGTTGTTGCAACTGACGCAGTTTTTCGAGCTCGCGCTGGTTCTCGCTTTTGATGCGAACGAGCTCCGAGCGAAGGTTCCCGGCAACAAGCTTTTCGTCTGCCGTTCGATTACGCTCCTCGGAAACGGCACGTTCCAAACGCCGTCTCTCCACCGCATGTTGCGCGAGCATCTGGTCTTGTGAGGCTCGGACTTCCGCATATGTGGTAGGGTTCACGGCCTCATAGGCTTCACGGGTGAGCCGAACCGCTCGACGATAAAATGCGGGAAACACTGCCAAGGCGATAAGGCCAGCGAACAGGAAGCCCAAAGCAATATACATTGCAGCTTCAATCACGCTTTGCTCCCCTTTCCCCGGTCATCGTCGAGTTAAATTACTAACTTCATCGACACAAAAACACATATCACACGGGGATTTCTATTGAAAAATCCGATTAATCCTAGAAAGGATTCCATGTCGGCTTTGGTGTAAATTTCAAATAGCCCATGTTGAGGCCCAGCCTAGCGCCGACACCAGCACGGATCGGGACCAAGATAATGTCATGGTTGCTCAGGACGGTCATTCCGACACCGCCGACCAAATAGGCCGATCCATTTACACCAAGAAAGCGATTGTTGATCGCGTCAACTGATGGAAGGTTATAGACCAGCATCATCACGCGTGCGCCGTCGGCCCCAAAATCGAAGCCGACCGACGGGCCTTGCCAGAACACTTTGTGATTGCCTGCGTTACGCGTGTAGAGTTCGCCTTCGCCGTATCTTGCGCCTGCGACAAACGCCCCTGCCCCTTCTTCACCCAGAATGTAGCCATTGGGCTGTCCATAGCTGGAAAAGGCTCGTTCGACCACGGATGCGAGCCCTCCCGAGACTTTCCCAAAGAACTGATGTCCTGCAGAGACAATCTGATCCTGACTATATTGTTCTGGAGCTGGTCCTGCAGTCTGGGCACTTGTAGGTCCAGCAAATCCCAAGCTGGCGATGAGCAGACCTGTTGCAAACACCTTGGCAAACGCGGTTTGAAGGGGCTTCATATGTGTATTTCTCCGTTCAAATTCCTTGATGCCGGTGAATTCGGCTCTCGCCCGAACCGGGGCAGTGCTATGATAGTATTTCACTAATTTCCGATTCGCGGGCGTTTCGTCTTATGAAATCCACTTTCCGAATGATGGTATGGGGTGCAAATCGGACAAGGTTGTGGCCGTCTGTGGTGATTGCCGCTTTGGGATTACTGTTTTTAGACAATGAAGCCAACACCCGGCCAAAACGGTTTATTTCTGACCCCATAACCGGGCTTGCATTGGCAGGCCATGATCCGGTGGCCTATTTTGTGGACGGATATCCAAGGCGCGGCAGTGACGAATACACCTATCAATGGGGTGGAGCGCTATGGGTGTTTGTCAATCAAGGGAACCGGGAAGCCTTTAAGCTGGCACCCCACGCCTATGCACCACTTTATGCAGGGTGTGGCGGATATGCACTTTCGGAAGGCTATGCCACGGCAGGTAATCCGACCACATTTGCATTCATCAACGGTCGTCTCGTTTTCTTTCATTCCCCCGTCAATCGGTTCCTTTATCTTGTGAACGTTGACCTCATGGCGACGGCCGCGGCAGAAAATGCGCGGAAAACGCGGTGTGAACCACTGCTTTAAAGTCTCGCTGGCTTGGCATAAACAAGCGCTATGTGTATCCAATTGAGAGTGCTTGATCGAATCAAGCCGTGGCTGAAACTCGCAAATTACGTCGTAGGAAACCATGTCCGAACTTAAAGAGCTGCCGTCCCTGGATCTTTCTGCGTTGGTGGCCAGCCGTGTCTGCCACGATATCATTAGTCCGGTAGGTGCCATTACCAACGGTCTTGAGGTGCTGGATGAGGATGGTGCGGAGGACATGCGCGATTTTGCCATGGACCTCATTCGCAAAAGTGCCCGTCAAGCATCTGCGAAGCTGCAATTTGCGCGGCTTGCATTCGGTGCTGCTGGTTCTGCGGGAGCTGAAATCGACCTTGGTGATGCTCAAGTTGTCGCCACCGGGTTCATGGAAAATGAAAAATCGGATCTAGACTGGCAAGTGACGCGGCATTTGATGCCGAAAAACTACGTAAAGTTGCTGCTAAACCTTATCTTGATTGCAAACCAGTGTGTGCCGCGTGGCGGCACGATCAAGGTTACTATGGAAGGAGAGCCTTCTTCGCCTTCATTTGAGCTTGTCGCAAGCGGCCAAAACCCGCGGATTCCCATTGGTATGAAGGAAACGCTTGAGGGGACGGAACCCGAGCGTGTAGATGCTCACTCTGTTCAGCCGATTTACACGTTTTTGCTTGCGAAAGAATGTGGAAGCGCTGTTGTTATTAACAAAGAAGAAGAACAGGTCAGAATAACTACATCATCTAAAATGTAATTTCTGCCGAGAAAACTCTTCTCCTGTTTCAGCGTATCTTAACTGTTTTGGCTCAGCCTCACTCGTATGGACACCTCGGTCCAGCCGTCCCGACTCGGGGCGCGGTACCAGCATTCAGACGGGTGAGAGCAGGCAATGGACGACCTTCTCAGGGAATTTATTACTGAGACGAATGAAAGTCTCGATGTTGTAGACGTCGAGCTCGTCAAGTTCGAACAAGAACCAAACAACGCAACTATTCTCGATAACATTTTCCGACTTGTTCATACGATCAAGGGAACATGTGGCTTCCTCGGCTTACCACGCCTGGAGGGAATTGCACACGCGGCCGAGACGCTGATGGGCAAGTTTCGTGACGGGGCTCCCGTTACGCAGGAAGCTGTCTCTCTCATTCTTACCTCTATTGACCAGATCAAGGATATCCTTGGTGAGTTGGAAGAGGCTGGCGGTGAAGAACCGGCAGGTGATGACAGCGAGTTGATTTCCAAACTTGAGGCGATGTCTGCGAAAGCGGATGCAGCTATGTCCGGTGGTGCACCCGCAGAAGAAAAGGCCGAAGAAGATTCGGCTTCTGATGCCGATGCGATCAACGTGCCTGACCAGTCTCTTGAGCGCGAGTTGCGTCCAGGCGAAGTTTCGCTTGACGAACTTGAGCGCGCCTTCCGTGAAACGGAAATTGAAGTTGAGGTCGCAGAGTCGAACGTTGCTGCAGAAGCTTCGCCTGCGCCGGAACCGGCTCCAGCACCTGAGCCCGTAAAGGCTGAGTCAAAACCCGCTCCTGCGGCAAAGAAAGAGCCGGAGAAGAAAGAAGCGGAAAAGAAATCTGGCGGCGGTGGAAGTGTGTCCAGCCAGAGTATCCGAGTGGCGGTCGATACGCTCGAACATTTGATGACGATGGTGTCGGAGCTTGTGCTAACGCGCAACCAGCTTCTGGAGATTGTTCGTCGACATGAGGACAGTGAATTCAAGGTCCCGCTGCAGCGCCTTTCCAACGTAACTGCTGAGCTGCAGGAAGGGGTCATGGCGACCCGGATGCAGCCAATTGGAAATGCGTGGCAGAAGCTTCCACGTATCGTTCGGGATCTTAGTCAGGAACTTGATAAGCCGATCGAGCTGGAAATGATCGGTGCAGACACCGAACTGGACCGTCAAGTTCTTGAGATGATCAAGGATCCGCTGACACATATGGTTCGGAATTCGGCTGACCATGGGCTAGAAATGCCTGCGGACCGCCGCACGGCCGGTAAGCCGGACAAGGGCACAATTACTCTTGCGGCTTACCATGAAGGCGGTCATATCATCATCGAAGTTCGAGATGACGGTAAAGGCATCGACGTTGAGAAGGTGAAGGAGAAGGCTCTTGACAAGGGTCTGGCGACCGAAGCCGAACTCGACAAGATGTCCGACACACAGATTCAGAAGTTCATCTTCTCTGCGGGGTTCTCTACAGCCGCAGCCATCACCAGTGTTTCTGGTCGTGGCGTCGGCATGGACGTTGTACGCAACAACATCGAGCTGATTGGTGGTACAGTTGATCTGCGCTCTGTACAGGGCAAAGGTTCAAGCTTCATCATCAAAATTCCGCTGACATTGGCGATTGTTTCGACCTTGATCGTGGAAGCAGGTGGTGATCGTTTCGCTATTCCACAGTTGTCCGTTGTTGAATTGGTTCGTGTGCAGTCCAATTCTGAGCACCGCATCGAGCGGATCAAGGACACGCCGGTCCTACGGTTGCGGAACCAGTTGCTCCCACTTGTTCATCTCTCCTATCTTCTTGGCATTGCCGACGAAGATCATGCTGATGGTGAACTTGATACGGACAACGGCTTCATCGTCGTGATGCAGGTCGGCAGCCAAACCTTTGGTGTGGTTGTGGACGGTGTCTTCCATACCGAGGAAATCGTGGTCAAACCAATGTCCACGATGCTTCGCAACCTCACGATGTTCTCTGGGAACACCATTCTTGGTGACGGCTCGGTCATCATGATCGTCGATCCAAATGGTGTTGCAAGCGCGATGGCAAGTCATGCATCGAGCGCTGTGGCCGAGCAAACTTCAGAAGGTGAAGAGAAGCAGCGCCAAGTAGAAAGCAGCCAGAATGCTATTTCTCTTCTTCTGTTCCGCGCTGGCGCGCCAGAACCGAAGGCGGTGCCGCTGTCGCTGGTGACGCGTTTGGAAGAGTTTGATGTCTCCAAGATCGAACGCTCCAATGGCCGAGACCTTGTTCAGTACCGTGGTTCACTGATGCCATTGGTCTACATCAATGAAGGCGACCAGCATAAAGCCGAGGGGACACAGCCAATGCTTGTCTTCTCTGACTCAGGCCGTTCGATGGGGCTGGTTGTCGATGAGATTGTCGACATTGTCGAAGATCAGATGAATATCGAGGTCGGATCAGAGCGTGTTGGTGTTCTTGGTTCTGCCATCATCAAAGAGCGTGCAACTGAAATCATCGACCTTGGCTACTATCTGCCATTGGCCTTTGAAGACTGGTTCATGCGTAAAGAGATGGACATTCAAGCGCTTACAAAGAAAGTTCTGTTTGTCGACGACTCTTCCTTCTTCCGCAATATGTTAACGCCGGTTCTGAAGGCAGCTGGATATGACGTTACTGTCTGCAGCAGCCCGAAACAGGCTCTGGATCATCTCGAAGATGGTATGCGCTTCCACGCAGTGGTGAGTGATATCGAGATGCCTGAGATGAACGGCTTTGAATTCTGCGAAAGCCTGCGGCGTGATCCGCGTTATCGGGAGATGCCTGTTGTGGCACTCTCTTCGTTGATTACTCCGGCGTCCATCGAGAGAGGTCGTCAAGCAGGTTTTGACGACTATGTGGCGAAATTTGACCGACCTGGCCTGATTGCGGCGCTCAAAGAGGTCTTTTCCGGTGAAATGGGAGTTGCAGCATGACCGCAGCAGAAGACAACATTCAAGCAAGCGGTGACTCGATCCAGTATGTGACCGTGGTCATCGGCGGACAGTTGTTTGGACTGCCCATTTCTCAGGTCCATGATGTGTTCGTTCCCGATAGTGTGACAAGGGTACCTCTTTCGGCCCCGGAAGTGGCTGGTGTCCTGAATTTGCGTGGACGCATTGTGACCGCGATCAACATGCGCCGTCGCCTGCATCTTCCACCATTGGAAGACGAGCAGATGATGGCGGTAGGGATTGAGTACAAGAACGAGAGCTATGGCCTCGTCATCGACTCCGTCGGTGAAGTGCTGACTTTGCCGACCGATAATGCTGAACCAAATCCGACCAACCTTGACAAGCGCTGGGCGGAAATCGCCGGAGGCGTTCACCGTTTGGATGGTCAGCTGATGGTTATTCTGGATGTAGACCGTCTTCTCGGCTCGATGTTCACCGAGCCGGTGGCAGCATAGTTGTACCTGGGTTGAACAGATCGGAGAAAAACCCAATGAAACAGTGCCTTGTAGTCGATGACTCCAGCGTTATCCGTAAGGTTGCCCGCCGTATTCTCGAAGACTTGAACTTCGAGATTACCGAGGCAGAGGATGGCCAACAGGCTCTAGACGAGTGCCGGAAAAACATGCCGGACGCGATCCTGCTTGACTGGAACATGCCGGTTATGGACGGTCTTGAGTTCTTGACCAGCCTGCGCGGTGAAGACGGTGGTGAGAATCCAATCGTTGTATTTTGTACGACTGAAAATGATGTTGCGCATATCGCCCGAGCCATTCGGGCCGGTGCAAATGAATACATCATGAAACCCTTCGACCGAGAAATTGTCGAAGCCAAGTTTCAGGAAGTCGGCTTGATTTAACCGCACGGCGGAACTTTAGATGGCGATAGCTCAAGAAAAAATAGGATCCGGTGCGCGGCCGGACGCAGACCCTATTCGGGTGATGGTCGTCGATGACGCTGTCGTCATTCGGGGTTTGTTGAGCCGATGGATTGATGCTGATCCGGCTCTGACTGTTGTTGGATCGCACCGAAATGGGAAACTCGCGGTCGAGGATATCGAGAAAAGCAATCCCCATGTGGTTGTTCTCGATATCGAAATGCCCGAGATGGACGGCATGACGGCCCTACCGCTCATGCTTGCTAAAAAACGCGATCTCGTGGTGATTATGGCATCCACGCTGACACGGCGAAATGCTGAGGTCAGCTTGAAGGCCCTATCACTCGGGGCCGCGGATTACGTTCCCAAACCGGAATCAACCTCGGAGGTCACGACATCTGTCGACTTCCGGCGTGAGTTGATTGAAAAGGTGAAGGTACTCGGGCAGCAAGCCTTGCGCGCCCGCGCTCCTGCTGCGCCGCCAAAGGTGATGCGGGCGCAAACCACCAAGCCAACACCGACAGCTTCGGCAGCAACAAGCCCTGTTTCCGCTGCACAATCGGCTCCCAAGCCGATCAATACGCGGGACGCGTTTCGTGCGAGACCGACACCCGCCGCAGCTGCTGCGCCTGCTCTGGAAACGGATGTCAAGTATCAATTCAAGCCTTACTCGGCTTCAAAGCCCCGGATATTGGCAATTGGCTCTTCGACCGGTGGACCGCAAGCATTGCAGCAGGTCATCCGTTCTGTCGGCACAGCCATGAGTGATATCCCGGTGGTTGTGACACAACATATGCCGCCGACTTTTACGTCGATTCTTGCTGAGCATCTCGGTAAGGCCGCCATGCGACCTTCAAAAGAAGGTGAAGATGGCGAGCATCTGAAGCCAGGGCATATTTATGTTGCGCCTGGGGGCAAGCATATGATCCTGGAAAAGGACGGGGCCGGGGGGGTTATCCGGTTAAATGACGGACCGCCGGTAAATTTCTGTAAGCCTGCAGTCGACCCGCTCTTTGAGAGCGTGGCGAATGTTTACGGGTCCGCGACGCTAGGTCTTATTCTTACGGGAATGGGGCAAGATGGCGCCGAGGGCGTTCGACGGATTTCCGCAGCAGGCGGAAGCGTTGTTACACAAGATGAGGCCACCAGTGTTGTTTGGGGAATGCCCGGCGCAGCCGCACATACAAATATGTGCAGTGATGTTCTGCCGCTTGGTGAAATTGGCCCCAAAGTCGCACGCGTCATTAAAGGGATGTCCCGATGACTCCGATTGAATTCGATTTTCTAAAAAAGTTCCTGAAGGACCGCTCTGGCCTCGTATTGAGCGACGATAAACAATATCTGGTCGAGAGCAGGCTCCTTCCAATTGCCAACAACTCCGGTTTGGAGACCTTGAGCAAGCTTGTGCAAGAGTTGCAACGGCCGGGAAGTCGGAAGCTGCAGGAAGATGTCGTCGAAGCGATGACGACTAATGAATCCTTCTTTTTCCGTGACAAAACGCCGTTTGATAACTTCAAAGAGATCATGATGCCGCATATGCTTGAGGCGCGTGGTTCAAGCAGATCGGTGAAGATTTGGTGTGCGGCGGCCTCCACTGGGCAGGAGCCATATTCCCTGGCAATTTGCCTAAAGGAGATGGGGCCGAAACTGGCTGGCTGGCGCACGCGTATCGTAGGAACGGATCTTTCTGCAGAAGTGTTGGAGAAGGCTAAGGCTGGTCTTTACAGCCAGTTTGAAGTGCAGCGCGGCCTGCCAATCCAGCTATTGCTGAAGTACTTCGAACAAAAGGGTGACCTTTGGCAAATTGATGCTGGCATCAAGGCGATGGTTGAGCTGAGTAAACTCAATCTTCTAGAGAATTTCTCCCATATGGGTGAGTTCGACATCATCTTCTGCCGTAACGTTCTGATTTATTTTGATCAGGCAACCAAATCCGAGATTCTCGGCCGGCTGGCTAAGCTGATGCCAGAGGACGGTTACCTGGTGCTTGGAGCTGCGGAAACTGTTGTCGGTTTGACCGATGCGTTCAAACCGGTGTCTGGCAAACGTGGTTTGTTCCAACGGAATTCTACAGCCGGTGTTTCCGCAGCGCGTACTCGTCCGCTTGCAGCAGGTCTTGCCGGTCGCGTTTAAGCAATCTGGCTTTTGAAATAATGAAAAGGCGGTCGTTAAACGATCGCTTTTCTTATTGCCAGAATCTTAGACATGTTAAGTAGCGTGTTGAGTGCCGCATTGTCTGTAGCTATACGATGGGCAGTCGAGGCAAAGGTGGCAGATATCGATCCATGATGATGGCGCGAAAGCCGTGGTGCCTTGTGGAACAATCCGACATGGTCAGACTGTTCGGTTACACCATTAAGCCGCTTCGGCGTTAATCGTGTTTTGCATCCGCCATAAGCCTAATTCATCGCCGGTTGTCCGCCGGGCGCGTCTGCGCTATAAGGGAATTCACGTACTGGTGTGTTTCGATCGGGTAATCGTACTATCGGTGGGTTGAGCGGCTACGACACATGTTGTGGCCGCTTTTTTATTTCATGAAACGGAAAAAGCCCCCGAAATTCGGAGGCTCTTTGATTTTTTGATATGCCGATAGGGCGCTTATTAAGCGGCTTGCTCGACTTCCGGCTCGCGAAGAACGTAACCACGACCCCAAACGGTTTCGATGTAGTTCTTGCCTGAGGCTGCAGAGGCAAGCTTTTTACGTAGCTTACAAATGAAGACGTCGATGATCTTCAGCTCCGGCTCGTCCATACCGCCATACAGATGGTTCAGGAACATCTCTTTCGTCAGGGTTGTGCCCTTACGGAGTGAGAGAAGCTCCAGCATCTGGTATTCTTTACCTGTCAGGTGAACGCGCTGACCGGAAACCTCAACTGTTTTGGTGTCGAGGTTGACCTTCAGGTCGCCGGTTACGATCACTGACTGGGCATGACCCTTGGAGCGGCGAACAATTGCGTGAATGCGCGCTACCAGCTCATCCTTATGGAAGGGCTTGGTCATGTAGTCGTCGGCACCAAAGCCGAGACCGCGAACCTTATCTTCGATACCTGCGTTACCGGAAAGGATAAGGATCGGTGTCTTAACCTTTGAAACGCGAAGTGTGCGCAGAACCTCATAACCGGACATGTCCGGAAGATTGAGATCCAGCATAATAATGTCGTAATCGTACAGTTTGCCGAGGTCGATACCTTCCTCGCCAAGATCTGTCGTGTAGACGTTGAAGTTCTCGGACTTGAGCATAAGCTCAATGCTCTGCGCTGTGGCGCTGTCATCCTCAATCAACAATACACGCATGCCAATCCCCTTATGATGCCTATCCTGGGCAAGTCGCAACGGCTGTGTCGGCGCCTGCTACGAAGGACTGTGTTAACCCCGACCCAATCTTAGATCATTAATGGTTAACAAATTCTGATTCATAGCTGCAAGCGAAGCGCGGACGAATCTGTTAACAACGCTCAAAGTGTTGAGTCCCCAGAAAAATCCGGGTTATCAACTCTTAATGTTCTTGTTTAAGAAACCGGAATAGCCGACTCTAACAAGACTCGTTTTGACAACACTTGCGAACCTCGAATTGGCGCTCGCCCAACGACGTTCTATTCGTTAACATTAACCAGAGTCGTAAACGATCCGTTACCAAATGCCTCTAGGTTGGTAAGGAAATGGTCATGAAAGCGCTTTTTTCTGAAATTGATTCGCTAATGACCACCAAAATCTATGGTCGGGTCGTCGCGGTTCAGGGATTGCTGGTCGAGGTTGCCGGTCCGATCCACGAAATGAGCGTCGGTTCGCTTCTTATGATTGAAATTGGTGAAGACCAACCCAAAGTCCCGGCTGAAGTCGTTGGGTTTCGGGATAATCACGCCTTATGCATGCCCTTTTCCGGACTTGAAGGCGTGCGGATGGGCTGCAAGGCAGTCATTCATGCGCGGGAAAGCGTCGTGCACCCTTCAGACGCATGGCTTGGTCGCGTCATCAATGCCATGGGTGAGCCGATCGACGGAAAGGGTGAGTTGCCTCGCGGCGAAGCACCCCGTTGGATGAGGGCTGCTCCACCACCCGCTTCTGAACGCGCCCGGGTTGGCCCGCCGCTGGATCTCGGTGTTCGGGCGCTCAATACCTTCGTCACCTGCTGCCAAGGGCAAAGAATGGGGATATTTGCTGGCTCTGGTGTCGGCAAATCCGTGCTCATGTCAATGCTAGCACGCAATACGGACTGCGATATTTCCGTTATTGGCCTGATTGGGGAGCGGGGGCGCGAAGTTCAGGAATTCATCGAAGACGACTTGGGTGAGGAAGGTCTCGCGCGGTCTGTTGTCGTTGTTGCAACGTCTGATGAAAGCGTGCTCATGCGCCGTCAGGCTGCATATCTGACTATGACGATGGCGGAGCACTTTCGTGATGAAGGGCAAAATGTCCTTTGTATGATGGACTCCATCACGCGTTTTGCCATGGCTCAACGGGAAATTGGCCTTTCCATCGGAGAGCCGCCAACCTCTAAAGGGTACACCCCCACAGTCTTTACCGAGTTGCCGCGTTTGCTGGAACGTGCTGGCCCGGGCCTTGTTGGGAAAGGGTCGATCACGGGGCTGTTCACGGTTCTGGTCGAAGGGGACAATCACAACGAGCCGGTTGCTGATGCGGTGCGCGGTATTTTGGATGGGCACGTTGTTATGGAACGGTCGATTGCCGAGCGTGGGCGCTATCCGGCCATAAATGTGTTAAAGTCTGTGTCGAGGACCATGCCTCGCTGTGTGCCGGAGGAGTATCAGCCGATCTTGCGCAAGGCGAAGCAGCTGCTTTCTACATACACTGATATGGAGGAATTGATTCGGCTTGGAGCTTATCGCAAGGGGTCTGATGCGACCGTAGATGAGGCGATTAGCCGTTTTGAGCCTATCGAAACCTTTCTAAATCAACGAAAAGGCGAAGCAACATCCCTATCAGAAGGTTATTTGCAACTTGCCAACCTTTTGGAAATGACTCCGAGCTAACATGGGTCTGTTAGGGGAGTATTGAGTGATGAAAACCCGAGACAGTCTGATCCGCCTGAAGCGGTTTCAGGTCGATGACAAAAGACGGCAACTCGCGCAAATCGAATCCATGGTTGCGGAGTTCAATCGCATGGCTGACGAGCTTGATGATCAAATCAGGTCCGAGCAGGAGCGGGTGGGGATTACCGACGTTACGCATTTTGCTTATCCAACTTTTGCCAAGGCAGCTGCGACGCGACGGGATAACCTGCGAAACTCTGCGCATGAGTTGGATGATCAGTTGACCCGTGCTCAGGATGAGCTGGCGGAAGCGATTGAAGAACTCAAGAAGTTCGAGCAGTTGGAAGAACGTGATCAGCAACGAGAGCGTACGGCAGCTGAGTTGGCCGAGCAGGAACAGCTGGACGAAATTGCCGGGCGATTACGCTCCCGCGTCTAGTTATTTTATGCCTTTGTGAGACTGTCGCAGCGGTGTGATCGCCGCTGAAGGGCTTGTTTTGTCCCGCGGTTATCCTGGTGTTGAACAAATTTCATTCGTTACATTGGCGATCTGTCACTTTTTGAGGGGCGGATGCCTTTCGGTTGCCTGATTGGTTGCGGCAAAATCGGTTCTATGTAAGGCAGTGCGAGGGGCTTTTTCATCGGCCTTGGTCTTGTCACTCCGTTAGAGCGCTTTCCTCATGCGTCTACTGCTTGCCATTTTGCTGCCTGTCGCAACTTTTTCATTCGCTCTTGGATTAACGTTGCCGCTGATGAAACTAGAGCGTCTTTATTTTCTCGAAGATACGCCGTCCCTCTTGGAAATCGTGGAGGGCCTTTGGCTGGATGGGGAGCCTGTGTTGGCGGCCATCATCCTGTTGTTTTCGATATTTTTTCCAGCAGCGAAGATCGTTTTGACCCATGTGGCAGCGCTAAAGGGGAGCTCGGGTCGGTCGCTATCGGTGCTATCAGCGATTGGAAAGTGGTCGATGCTGGATGTGATGCTTGTGGCGCTTGTGCTTTTTGCTGCAAAAACTAGCGGGTTGGCCGCAGCGTCCGCATTGCCGGGACTATGGTTCTATGCTCTGGCGACGATAGCGACAGCTGCTGCGGCCACTCTTTGTCGACGACAGTAGTTTTTCGCTGAGCTCAAAGCGAATAGGAACAACCTGTTGAGGCGTCACATCTAGTTGAACGCCGCCAGGTGTTTGCGACGTTTGCGTGAGCGATCCCGTGGTTCACGTTTTTTCCGTTTGGCGGCAAAGAACCGTTCGCGAGGTTCTTCATTGAGGGATGGTGAATGCGTTTCAGTTTGGCTTTGTTTGGCATCGAGGAGGGCTTGAAACTCAGCAATCCATTCTTCGGCTTTGGCCATTGAAAAGCGCATCTTGCGACACCGAACCTGCGCCAGCATCGCGAACGTGCTGAGATCAAGACCGGCAGTGAGGCAGAAACTGGCGGCTCTGTCTGCGGGGCCATTGAAAAGCAGGGTCCGAACCTTTTCGTTCGCTGTTCGGGTGTCTCGGCTCAGATAAGTCGCAACATGCTCCAGTCGCTCATCCTGCAGCAAAACGCTGATTACCTCGTTCACCTCGACATTGGTCACTTGGCATTTTGACCACAGTTTAGAGGTATCATTTCCAGCCAGTGTATCGCCAAGAGACTTTCGGACCTGTTTGAGCCGCACCATGCGCTTTTTCTGCGCCGGTGTGAACGAGCTTTTGATCCGGTTTCTCAGCTGCGATTGGATCACCTTGTCCACATTCGGCATCAACTGTTCGCAGATGCTGGGTGTCAGGTCTGGGCGCAGGAAAAGGGTCTCCAAAAACGCGGGATCGGTTTTCAGTCTATGTATCAGATTGAGGAAAGATGTGGCGGATAGGCGAACCTGATCATTTCCAGTTAGTCGAACGTGTGTCTTCTTTGAACCACGAACGACGATAACATCTGTGATTTTGACCGTGAGGTCGGGCCGTTCTGCGAGAATTTGTAGATGGGCATCATCGAGGCGTGAGGCCAGATCCAGAAGATCACCCTCGGAGAAGCCAAAAAACTCAGCCAGGATCGGCGCTGCGATTCGGATGTGATCTTCTGCCAGCCGTTTTGCAAACTCGACCGGCATGTTGGCATAGGGAGCGATCTTGTGCGCTATGCGCTCAAGATCTTGCTTGGGTGTGGTGTCATAAAGTACGAGCGCGATCTCACCGAAAACCGACATGTCGGTGTCAGTGCAATCATGGATTTTTGCGATGACCGTATCTGTGACTGCAGGCAAAAGTTGTTTCCGGGAGTCCGGAGACCGATCTTTCGCCAGTTTCACAAGGTTCAATTCCATTGCTCAACCTCTTGGCAACAGACTGACTTACATATCCTTATTTAATGTTACCGAATGCATAAAATTTATTTGCTTTTTCTGTTCAATTAGGGTGCTAATATTGTAAATCGTATTCGTATGTAATTTTTATATAAGTATTCGTATTTTTATCTTGTATGCATTGATTACTTTGCGACAGATCATAAAATTCATGTGGTTACAAAATTTTGGTTCCTCCTCCGATTGTAATAGGCTGGAAACTTACGCTACTTGATGGTCAAATTTGCTGACTACACCTTGTCTGCCGAGCAGGATTCGTATGCGCCTTTCTCTCATGTTTATAGTGCTTCTTTGGGCATTTCTGACAATTTCAAGCCCCGGGTTTGCTCAAGATGGAGTGTCTCAATCAAACCCTGATGCATCTGTTTCTGAAGAAACAGCCGCAGATGCGTTACTCAAAATCCTGGAAGATCCTGCAGAACGAGATGCCTTGATTCAGGAATTGAAGAAGGCGCGTGCTAAATCGGAGACAACTGTTGATGACGAAGGAGCTTCCAATGAAGCCGCGCCGATAGAACAGGAAAATCAGCCGCTTTCTACAGTCCTTGCACAGTATACGACGGCTATGGCCGAGGATCTTGATGGTTATGTTCACAAAGCTGCCCAGATATTATCCGGTGTTACGCGGCTTTTAAAGGGTGAGATAACCATCAATACAGAGCGGGCTATACACGGCGGATTAAACGTTCTTTTTCTACTTGTTTGTGCATCGATTGTTTATTGGTTTGGGCAAAAGCTCTTCAGACGTTTTCAGGGGCGTATGGCGTCAAAGTACTCGAGAAGTTCTTGGTTTTCACGTGGTTTTGTTTTAATAATGCTGTCCGTTGTGGATGCTCTCACCGTATTTCTCTCTTGTATTATTGCTCTCGGTTTATTTCTCGTTCCGTTTATTCTTCTGGAGCGTCAGGATTATTTGTTGGACGCTGCGTTGGATGCCTTCTGGGCTGTGGGAATAGCGAGGGTTGTGCTGAGGTTTGTATTCTCGCCTTTCCAGTCGGCCCTTCGGCCATTGCCCTTCAGCGATGAATACGCGCATTTTTGGTACAGGAAGCTGTTTCAGATCTCGATTGTGCTTGGATATGGCCTGCTGCTGGCGGTGCCTTATGTGAACATTGCATCATCATTTGTCATTGGGAATGCACTGCGATTTGTCTTAGTCGCTGGGACAACGCTCTATACTATCGGTTTAATATACAGATCTCGAGAATGGGTGGCTGAAGGGGTCAGCGGATATGCCGAGCGCATGAGCAACTCTTTGGCTCGACAAACTGTAACCGGCATCGGATTCTTGTGGCATTGGATTGCGATGGCATACGTTTCCACGTTGTTCATGCTTTGGTTTACAAGGCCATTTGATGCGATTGAGATTGCGGTTCGATCCACCGGCTTTTCTGTTCTCGTTATCATGATTGGGTTCTTGATCTCTTTGGCTATTACTAAGCCAATCACGAACGGGATTCGCTTGCCAGACAACGTCAAGAGGACCCTGCCTGCACTCGAGGGGCGTCTGAACGCTTTTGTCCCGACAATTCTCAAGTTCCTTCGGTTCATCGTTTTTTTATCGACGGTTTTGGTGTTGCTCGATATCTGGTCAGTCACCAATTTTTCCATCTGGCTTATGAGCTCGCAGGGTGAGAATTTTGTGGGTCGTTTCCTGTCGGCAATTCTTGTGATCGTCGTGGCTTTTGCCATCTGGCTTGCGGTGATGGCGTGGATTGATTTGCGGCTGCGGGCGCGTAGCGGTTATGTGGTGACAGCGCGTGAGCGCACCTTGTTTCAGTTGTTCCGAAATGCCTTCACCATGATCATTCTGGTGATGGCGGCGTTGCTGGCGCTTTCGGAAGTCGGGATCAATATCGGTCCGTTGATTGCCGGTGCCGGTGTCGTCGGTCTGGCGATTTCGTTTGGTGCGCAAACTCTGGTGAAGGACATTATCACTGGCGCGTTCATTCAGATCGAAAATGCCATTAATGAAGGTGATGTTGTCACTGTCGCTGGCGTGACCGGTGTCGTGGAGCGTTTGACAGTGCGCTCTGTTCGGATTCGCGATCTGGATGGGACTGCGCACATCGTTCCGTTCTCATCGGTCGATATGGTCGCCAACTTCATGCGGGACTTTTCCTACCATGTTGCCGTGATTGGCGTGTCGTATGACACCGATATTCGCAAAGCCAAGGCGGCGATGGTGGAGGCCTTTGAACGCTTGAAGGCGAGCGACACCGGGGTCAACATACTCGGTGATCTGGAAATGCATGGCGTTACCATGTTCGGAGACAGTGCGATCAACATCCGGGCTCGGATCAAGACTTTGCCCGGCGAGCAATGGGGCGTTGGCCGCGCGTATAACGAGTTTGTCAAAGACGTCTTTGATGAAACAGGCATCGAAATTCCGTTCCCACAAGTCACCTATCATATGGCTGGAGGTGACGACGTTCCGGTTCGAAAAAAGGTCCGGCCTAAGCAGAGCGTCAACGAGGCCGAGCCTGAAAACAGCGCTGTTCAGGATGGGCCAGCTGACGATGGACCGGCAGGAGATCACCGATAGTACGAACAGTTCAAGCTGGTCTTGCACTGCAGGGATATTCATGGCGTGGAAAATCTTTGCGTGCTTTCATTGAATTTCGATAGCTTTCGCTTTATTTTCGTTTTCATTCTAAATCGCGTGTGCGACTGCTTGGGAGCGTTTAATGAAGGCCGACTATGATCTGCTTGTGATCGGTGGTGGGATCAATGGTGCAGGCATTGCCCGCGATGCAGCTGGACGCGGTGTATCGGTCTGTCTTGCAGAAATGGGTGATTTGGCCGGCGCGACATCATCAGCTTCGACGAAGCTGATCCATGGTGGGCTCCGGTATCTGGAGTACTACGAGTTTGATCTTGTACGTAAAGCCTTGAAAGAACGTGAGGTCTTGTGGAAGCTTGCGCCGCACATTGCTTGGCCCATGCGCTTTATTCTTCCGCATCACAAGGACTTGCGCCCGGCCTGGTTGTTGCGTCTCGGTTTGTTCCTTTACGACCATATTGGCGGTCGCAAACTTCTGCCCGCGACAAAGACTGTGAAACTTGATGGTGGGCCGTTGGCTCAAGGGCTGGCCAGTGGATTTCGGAAAGGTTTCGAATATTCCGATTGCTGGGTCGAAGATGCGCGTTTGGTTGTGTTGAATGCACGCGATGCCGCGAACCGCGGAGCAGATATTTGTGTTCGGACCAAATGCGTCAGTGCTCGGCGCGAGGGAGATCACTGGTTGGCTACTTTAAAGGATCTCGACAGTGGTGAAGAGCGTATCATCACCGCGTCGGTTCTTGTAAACGCTGCTGGCCCGTGGGTCGCGGATATGTTGTCCGGAGTGGTTGGCGCCAATCGCAAGTCAAATGTGCGCCTCGTTAAAGGCAGCCACATAGTTGTGCCGCGATTGTTTGAGCATGATCGCTGTTTCATTTTCCAAAATGCCGATGGTCGCATTATTTTCGCCATTCCTTATGAACAAGACTTCACACTCATCGGAACCACGGATGTCGATTATGGGGGGGATCCGGGGGCTGTACGGATCGACGATCGTGAAGTTCGATATATGTGCGAGGCGGTGAGCGAGTATCTGGAAAAACCGGTGCAGCCGGAAGACGTTGTTCACACCTATTCCGGCGTTCGTCCTCTTTATGATGACGGGGCAAGTGAAGCAAAAGCGGCCACGCGGGACTATGTGTTGGAGTTGGATGGTGGCGAGGGGAAACCTCCCATGCTTTCGGTCTTCGGCGGAAAGATAACGACCTACCGGAAGCTGGCGGAGCATGTCCTAAGCAAGCTCGATCCTTATCTCACCTTCAAAAAGGGTGAATGGACCGCAACTGAAGCGTTGCCCGGAGGCGGGTTTCCGGTTTTGTCATTCGATGACGAAGTGAAACAACTGCACACACGGTATGGCTTCCTGTCTGCTAAAACGGCGATGCGTCTTGTGCGGGCTTACGGATTGGACGCTGCAGAGCTCTTGGGAGAGGCTGGATCGCTTGAGGACCTGGGCACAGCGTTCGGGGCAGATCTCTATCAGCGCGAAGTTGATTGGTTGATGGCGCGGGAGTGGGCACGCTGTGCAGATGATGTTCTGTGGCGCCGATCCAAACTTGGTCTGCGCTTGACGGCGGAAGAGGTGGAGAAGCTCGACGCATATATGGCAAGTGCCTTGCGTGAGCATTCCGGGGCAGCTGCCTGCTAAGCGGGCTTAATTGGAAAAAGGGCTTGCAATACGCATCGGAACTATGTCCGATTTTCGGGAATGAAAACAGGCGCTATGGGAGGCGACATGGCCGGAGCTGTGTTGGCAATTGATCAGGGAACGACGTCCAGCAGGGCAATTGTTTTTGGGTCTGACTTCAGTATTTTGGGTGTGGGGCAGCAGGAGTTCACCCAGCATTTTCCGAAATCTGGCTGGGTTGAACATAACCCGTCTGATTTGCTGACCAGTACACTGGCCGTGTGCAAAGAGGCATTGAGCAGTTCTGGCGTCGCGGCGACAAATATTGCAGCCATCGGAATTACCAATCAACGCGAAACAACTCTGGTCTGGGACCGGCAAACGGGTGAGCCGGTTTATAATGCCATTGTGTGGCAGGACCGGCGTACATCCGAGTTTTGTGCAAGCTTGCGTTCAAAGGGCCTGGAGGCTGAGTTCACGAAGAAGACAGGGCTACTCCTCGACCCCTATTTCTCGGGAACCAAGATTGCCTGGATTCTCGATAACGTTGAGGGTGCCCGCGCCCGCGCAGAGCGTGGGGACTTGCTGTTTGGAACTGTCGACACCTGGCTGATCTGGAATCTGACCGGGCGCAAGCGGTTTGTGACCGATACGACCAATGCCTCACGAACGTTGATCTACAACATTCATGAAAACGCGTGGGACGAGTGTCTCTGCGGCCACCTTGGCATTCCGACATCAATGTTGCCCGAGGTTCTCGATAGCGCAGATGAGTTCGGTGTTGCGGAACAGGAGCATTTGGGTGCGGCTCTTCCGATCCTTGGTGTGGCAGGTGATCAACAGGCGGCCACGGTTGGTCAGGCGTGTTTTGAGCCGGGGATGGTCAAGTCGACCTATGGCACGGGCTGTTTTGCCATAATGAACACCGGGACAAATGCGGTTGCTTCAAACAATCGCCTTCTCACGACAATTGCCTATCGCTTGAACGGGCAGACAACATATGCCCTTGAAGGGTCGATTTTTGTTGCAGGTGCTGCGGTTCAGTGGCTCAGAGATGGTCTTGGCATTATCGAGTCAGCCGGCGAAACGCAGGAATTGGCAGAGCAGGCAGACCCCAATCAGGAAGTCTATCTGGTGCCCGCGTTTGTCGGGCTTGGTGCGCCCTATTGGGATGCAGATGCTCGCGGTGCTCTGTTTGGCCTAACCCGAAACACGGGACCAAAGGAGCTGGCGCAGGCAACTCTGCGCAGTGTTGGCTACCAGACTTACGATCTTGTTGAGGCGATGAAAAAGGATTGGTCCGCGGAAGGCTCGACTGTGTTGCGCGTTGATGGCGGCATGACAGCGTCGGATTGGACCATGCAATTTTTGGCTGACATCCTTCAAGCGCCAGTGGACCGCCCTGAAGTTCTCGAAACAACGGCACTTGGGGCTGCGTGGTTGGCTGGGTCCCGCGCTGGCGTTTGGCCGGATCAAGAAGAGTTTGCAAAGGCCTGGAAGCTTCAGCATCGCTTTGAAGCAAGAATGAGCGCTGAAAACTGCACACAGCTGGTTGCAGGATGGAAAGACGCTATTCGCAGGACCAGGTCTTCGTGAAGTCCTCCTTTGCAGGATGCTGAAAGCCAGCTCTCTGCTTTTGCGATGACTTTGCCAAGCTGACCGGACGCCGCAGCACCTTACGCTGTGGCGAATTTAGTGTTGCGTCGATCAATAATTCGATTATTCTCGAACTATGGAAAAGAATGATGCATTGGCTGCACTGGCGGCCCTTGGACAGGAAACCCGGCTTGATGTTTTTCGTCTTCTGGTGCGTGCCGGAGGAGAGGGTGCATGTGCTGGCGTCATTGCGGACAAGCTGGATGTTCGATCCAATACGCTTTCCACTCACTTGAGCAATCTGGTGCGAGCAGGGCTAGTGGTTTCGCGCCGGGAAGGGCGCTCCATTCGATTTTACGCTCGAATGGATGGAATGACGGAGCTTGTCACATTCCTGTTGCAAGACTGTTGCAATGGACAGCCTGACCTTTGCTCGCCAATCGCTGATCTTGCGGCCTCTTGTGTCGAAACAAGCTCCAAGTCGAATCCCTTTCAATCTTGATGGAACTTCCTATGCGTAACGTCCTGTTTGTGTGCACGGCCAATTCGGCGCGATCAGTTTTGGGGGAGGCGTTGCTCCGACATAAGGGAGAAGGGCGTTTCCAAACGTACTCCGCCGGGTCAACACCGCGCGGCACCGTCAACCCCGATGCATTGACCTGCCTTCAACGCCACGGGCTGCCAACAGAAGGATTTCGGTCCAAAAGTTGGGACGAGTTTTCTGAAGCTGGCGGTCCGGAAATGGACTTGATCATCACCGTGTGTGACAGCGCAGCAGGAGAGGTCTGCCCGGTCTGGCTTGGACATCCCATGGTGGTTCATTGGGGTATACCTGATCCGGCGTCTGCTGAAGGTGACAACGAAAAACGCGGTGCTGCATTTGACTTTGCCTATGAGCATCTGTCTCGGCGGATTGATGCCTTGCTTGAATTGGGCGACGGCATTTTCTCGGCTTCAGATGGTCGCGCTCAAGTCAATGCAATTGGTCAGATACAGGACTAAGGGGAGCTCCATGTCTGCTTACACGTTATCACGCCGGTTGGCGGCGGAATTCCTCGGAACAGGCTTGTTGGTTTGTACGGTCGTCGGGTCCGGGATCATGGCAGACAAATTGTCTGATGATGTGGCTGTGTCCTTGTTGGGCAATACCATCCCGACAGGAGCCATCCTTGTGGTGCTCATCACCATTTTGGGGCCGATTTCCGGCGCGCACTTTAATCCGGCTGTGACATTTGCCTTTTGGCTAAAGCGCGAAATCAAGCTCCCGGAAGCGGTCAAATATGTGATCCTACAAATCCTTGGAGGGATTACCGGTGCTCTGATCGCTCACGTCATGTTTGATTTGCCGGTACTGCAGACGTCCACCACTGTGCGCACGGGCGTGGCTCAGTGGGTGGCGGAAATTGTCGGTACCTTTGGTCTGCTTGCGACCATCTTTGGTGGTTTGAAGTTTCGGCAAGAGGCCATTCCGATGCTGGTGGGGCTCTATATCACAGCAGCGTACTGGTTCACTGCCTCGACGTCTTTCGCCAATCCGGCCGTTGCCATTTCCCGGAGTTTCACCGACACGTTCTCCGGTATTCGCCCGGTTGACCTCCCGGGGTTCATCACTGCCGAATTGATCGGGGCCGCGATTGCCGTTTATGTGATTGGCTGGCTGTTGACCTCTCATAATGATCAAACAGATTAAGAGCGCTTCTATTCGATCAAGGCGATGGCCTGAGCTTTCATGTAAGTCATCAGCCCTTCAGCCTTCGCTTTGGCGTCCACTTCGTCGCCTGCCTCAATTGCCTGCATCACGTCAACATGATGGCTTGCAGCTGGGCCAAGCTCCTGCTCTCCCAAATATCGGTACCAGAAACGCCGGCTTTGGGTCTGCAGCGGAGCAACTGCCTGAACCGCAAAAGGGTTGCACGATGCCTTTGCAACGATTTCGTCAAACTGTTTGTCGAGACGTTGAAAACTCATCAGGTCGGAGCTGATCACTGCGCTTCGCATGTCTTCCGCGCAGGCCTTCAATGCGTCCCTTTGCTCCCGGCTCGCAAGGCGGGCTGCAGCACCGGCTAGCAAAATTTCGAGCGGATGTCTGGCGCTTAGAACCTTCACAAAATCTGCCGGATTGATATCGGCGACAACAATCCCGAGCCTTGGTCTGATGATGAGCAAACCCTCCCAGGCGAGGCGCTGCAACGCTTCGCGTATGGGTGTTCGACCCATTTGAAGATCATCCGTCAGTTTGCTTTCCGTCAGCGTTTCGCCTGGCTTCAGCTGAAGAGTGACGATGTCTTCTTCCAGTTTTCGATAGGCGATTGCTGCCCGGCTCTCGATATCGGTCATGCGTTTGGGAGCGTTCTCACGTGGTTATCTTTCTAGATATCCTACTGATATATCAGATGTTGACAAATGGAATTTTGAGCTGCAACTTTTTCTCCAACAAAGAATAAATGGGAGTAGAGCCAATGTGGCAGGGCGTTTTTCCAGCTGTGACAACGAAATTTACCGCTGACGACAAGTTGAATCATGCGGAAATGGAGCGCTGCTTTGCCCTCCAGATGGAGGCTGGCTGCGACGGCATGATTGTATGCGGCTCCCTAGGTGAAGCCATGGCATTGGAAGCGGAGGAAAAGCTGGAGATCCTGAAGCTTGCCAAGAGTGTTGCGGGGGGCAAGCCTGTTCTCATGACCGTTTGCGATAGCAGCACAAAACGGGCTGCCAAGAATGCACAAGCTGCTGCCTCAGCAGGTGCGGACGGGCTAATGGTCTTGCCGGGAGTGCCTTACAAATCTGCCCCACATGAAACGGTTGCCCATCTTTCAAGTGTGACCAAGGCCGCAGGCCTGCCGGTGATGATCTACAACAATCCGGTCGCTTACGGTGTTGATGTTTCGCTCGACATGTTCGAAGAGCTGGGCAAGGACGATCTTGTTGTCGCGATGAAGGAATCGACCGATGACATTCGCCGTGTGACCGATGTGATCAATCGGTTCGGGGATCGATTTGATGTCTTTACTGGCGTCGATAATCTGGCGCTTGAAAGCCTGATGGTTGGGGCGATTGGTTGGGTTGCCGGACTAGTGGTGGCGTTCCCGAAGGAAACAGTTGCGATTTATCAGCTGCACAAGGCCGGACGCATTGATGAGGCCCTTCAAATTTACCGGTGGTTCCGGCCTTTGCTTGACCTCGATGTGTCGACAAATCTGGTTCAGAATATCAAACTGGCAGAACTGCATGCGCTTGGCTCTAATGACCGTTGCCGTCAGCCTCGTCTCCCACTGCATGGAGCGGAGCGGGGCCGGGTGGAAGCGGTGATAAAAGACGCGATTGCGTGCCGACCTGAACTCCCGACAGTCTGAGAGGGACCGGAATGACCGGGCAGCGGGTTCATATTGTTGGGGCTGGTATTGTCGGTCTGGCAACTGCTGCGGCCCTTGTTCAGCGTGGCTGTTCTGTCACCATTTTTGACCGCGAGGGCGTGGCAGCTGGTGCCAGCCGAGGCAATGCCGCGGCAATAGCCTGGACTGATGTTGCACCGTTGGCATCTCCCGGGATCTGGAAAGAAGCGATTGGCTGGCTGGCCGATCCGCTTGGGCCGCTTTCGGTTCGCCCAGCCTATAGCTTGAAGATCCTGCCGTGGATGCTGCGGTTTTTGGCAGCTTCTTCGAAGTCACGTGTTGAGGCGAGCACTCAGGCTCTTGCAGCTCTCAATGGTGAAGCCTATCCGGCATGGGACAGGCTGTGGAAAGCGTCTGGAACTCACAATCAGGTGCGGCATGAAGGTTGTCTTGAGGTCTTTGATAATGAAGCAAAGCTTCAACGGGCGCGTCCTTCATGGGCGGAGCAACGCAGATATGGCATCGATGTCACGGAGCTTTCAGGTGATGACCTTCGAGCCCAAGAACCTGAGCTGTCGGATCATGTGGTCGGTGGTGCCTTGTTGCCGGGTTGGACGCAAGTAGACGATCCTTTGCACCTTTGCCAGAGCCTTGCTAGTTGGTTGAAAGAGCAGGGTGTGCTGTTCGAGTTGGCCGATGTGAGCGCGATTGTTCCGACAGAACATGGAGCCGATGTGCGGCTTGTCTCGGGCGAGACCCATCCGGCGGATCATGTCGTTGTGGCGTGTGGGCCTTGGTCGAGAATGCTCGCCAGTCAGCTTGGGGATGCGGTCCCGCTTGATACAGAGCGCGGCTATAACATCACAGTGCCAAGTCCCGGATTGAAGCTGAGACGGTTTGTGATGTTGCCGGGGCACGGCTTTGTCTTGTCTCCACTCTCCACAGGGCTTCGGATTGGCGGAGCAGTCGAGTTCGGTGGACTAGAGCTTGCGCCCAACTGGAAACGGGTCGATGCGATGATCACCAAGGCGAAATCGCTGTTTCCAAATCTCGATGCTTCTAAAGGGGAGCGCTGGATGGGCTTTCGGCCCTCTTTGCCTGACAGTTTGCCGGTGATCGGACCGGCCTCTGCATCCAACCGGGTTACCTATGCTTTTGGGCATGCACATCACGGATTGACACAGGCTGCAACGACGGGCGAACTGATCACTGCGCTGGTGATCGGAGAAAAACCGGCTGTTGATTTGTTACCCTTCAGCGCACAGCGCTTTTAGCCAAAAAGGCTCGTCATGGCACGTCATACGTTTTTCTGTCTGGATGGGCATACTTGCGGCAATCCGGTTCGCCTCGTCGCAGGGGGGGGACCTAGGATCAAAGCGGACAGCATGTTTGAGCGCCGTCAAAAATTTCTGGCGGACTATGATTGGGTGCGCACCGGCCTGATGTTTGAGCCGCGCGGCCACGACATGATGTCTGGCTCCATTCTCTATCCGCCATCTTCGGATGAGTATGATGTCGGGGTGCTGTTTATCGAAACTTCCGGCTGCCTGCCGATGTGCGGCCATGGCACAATCGGCACTGTCACTATGGCTCTGGAAGAGGGCTTGCTGCAACCGGCAACGCCGGGGATTGCGCGCCTCGAAACACCGGCTGGTCTGGTGCTGGCGGAATATGAAATGGAAGAGGGTTTCGTCACCTCGGTGCAGTTGACCAATGTGCCCTCTTTTTTGGCAGAAACTGATCTGGAAATTGACTGCCCCGACCTTGGTCGGATTACCTTCGATGTTGCCTATGGCGGAAACTTTTACGCCATTGTTGAGCCTCAGGAGAATTTCGCCGGCGTGGGCAAGGTTTCAATCGAGCAGCTCTTGACCATCAGCCCCGCATTGCGGACGCAGATCAACGAGGCTCAATCAGTTCAACACCCGGAAAATCCAGCAATTGGTACCATCACGCATATTCAGTGGACGGGCCCTGCCGAACACCCTGAGGCGGACGCACGAAATGCTGTGTTTTATGGTGACAAAGCCATTGATCGCAGTCCATGCGGGACCGGCACATCCGCGCGAATGGCACAACTTCATGCTCGCGGAAAGCTGAAGGTTGGTGACAGTTTCGTTCATGAAAGCGTTATCGGCTCTCTCTTTACCGGTGGGGTGAAGGAGGAAGTCCAGATCGGAGACACAACCGGGATCCGCCCAACCATTCGTGGTTGGGCTCTGAAGACTGGAACAAGCACGATTACGCTTGATGAGCGAGATCCCTATATGACCGGCTTTTCCGTAACCGGTACGGGTGTCAAACGCTACCCTCGACCTACTCAGTCCTCATAGCCCAGGATGATTTGACCAGCTCCAGGAAAGGCCCGGGCGTAATATATCGCCGAGGCTGAAGGGCGGGCTGTTGACGTCCGGTCCGAACCCATATTTGCGGTGCAGGGATTGATAGAAGAACAATTGCATTTCCTTGACCGGCGAAATCAGAACGCCTTCCGGTTTTGCGTTTTCGATAAAAAGGTCAGTGGCATCTGGTAATTTTCTGGGAACAGGAACGCCGAGTTTTGCGGCTGTTGAGGTAACAACCTCTTCCCACCGGTCCCAATCACCTGCAATTTCTGGATCAGTATTCACCGCTTCAGAGAGTGCGGTTTCCAGGTCTGATCCTGATCGACCTGCTTCTTGTTCTTGATTTCCGCTCTGAAGTCGCAGAACGGGCAGGTTGCTTGAAGACACTGTGGTGAGTGGGATGTGATCCAACTCCCAGACCGGATTGTATTGGACTTGCTGTTCCACCAGTGATTTCCCGATCAAAATGGCAAGATCGATCAAGACACCATGCCAAAAGGGGCGGAGGGTCAGTTCAGTAGCTGTGGTTGCAAACAGTTTGTGGATGCTGTTGGCATCGCTGTTCTTTGGAAGGTTGGGTTCTATGTTGGTCTGAATAAAGTCGCCGACCTTGTCCCAGTCTGTGGCACTGCACGGTTCCCGCGAAATCGCATGCGAAGAAAGCAGATTACCGATTTCTGCCTGCCGTTCGTCCGCCGTGTGCAGGAAGGCGAACATAAAACCATCCACACCAATCCTGTCGCTATGTTCCGGATAAACATGGTCAGGCGGATCAAAGGCCCGATAGTCACCTTTTTTAAAAGCGAACTCGGTTCCGCTTTCTTTTTGAATGGAGCGGAAATCAAACACCCTTGTTTTCCAAGGTTGCCATTTGGACGTGGTTGCGTATGGAAGCAGCATATAGAGGGTAGGAACTCACCTTGTTTGTTTCAGCGGACCATGTTGCATGCGATTTGGCAAGCCTGTCCGTTTTATAGAGTGGTTGCAGCTTTGAGAGTGCTGCTCGCTAGTCCGAAAACCAGCCGAACACTGCCCGGCCCAGACTGCTTCCGGCAATCGCGCCGCCAACAGCCCCAACCAGACCGCCAGCTGCTGCACCTACGGCGGTGCCAATTGGGCCGCCGATTGCTGTGCCGGCAATAGCTCCAACCTTTGCACCCGCTGCCCCGCCAGCGATAGCCCCGCCCCAAGATCCGCCGACATCCGCCAACGTTTCACCTGTCTGCTGACCGATACGCCCTCCATCTGCCTTGTAGGCATTGGAAATGCGGTAGGCATCAATTCCGATCCCGACCGGAACAGCAACACGGCTGACGCCTTTGAGAGCAACATGAGCAGTGCTTGTCGCCTGCAGGGTGCGAACGGCTGCTTTGCTGGGGCCGAAGGACTGTTGGGTAACAGAAATTCTGCCTTGGGTTTGCACTGCAGCTCGTTGAACGCGAGCAACGTTTGAGTTTTGCCGGGTTTGAAAATCATCCTTCAAAGGTGATGAAAGAAAGTCATAGTGCACCCGGTTGCTACTGCGGATGTCCTTAGCAAGTTGTTTGCCGTTAAATGATGTTCCGACTTTGACTTCCGTTTGAACTGCCGAAGTGGGACGGGTGTAGTCATAATGACGTTGGGCACTCCGGTCATAGACCTCAAATTGTGTGCCTGCCAAAGGACCAGAGTTCTTTGCTGACATCCAGGCGCCTTGTGAGCCAACCATGCCGCTCATGACCCGCGTATTGGCGGTTTGATATCTGTCCAGCGTCGATCCGTTGGTCCAGGTTCTGGTTTGTGTGTTGAATTTGCCGAATTTTTTATCTTTTAAAGCTTCCGTGTAGCCCTTGGCCGTGGCTGCGGCGACTTCTCCGGCCTTCGCCTCAGGTGCCTCCGTTTTACCTGATGGTTCTGAGTTGGTGTTTTGCGCAGTTGTTTGCGTCTCCGATGACGACTTGGACTTGCCTGAATTGTCGGAAGGCTTGGAACTCGATTGTTTTGCATCAGCAGATGCGTGAGCTCTGTCTTTACTGTCGCTTTTGGTGCTGCTTTTGCTGGTGTCCGGCTTGTTTGAGCTTTCTTTGGCTTTATCGAGAGCTTCAGAAAAACCCTTTTCCTTCGATTCAGAGGTGCTGCTTTTGCTTTCGCTTTTTGCAGATCGCCCGCTATCACTGGAACTTTCAACCGAGGCCATGAATTCCTCCAAAGTCGCTGAGTTGGCAGCTTCCTGCGGCCAAAAATAAACAAAACCTTAATCTAACCATTCGGATTTTACGCACATCCTGACCTCCGGATATGCGTGGCAATTGCAGGCTTTACTACGTAGCCTCAGTAGTTGCGTTTTCGCGGGCGCAGGGTCTCGGCCTGCACATGTGGAGGTGGAAAAGTGCAGTTAGGGTGGTGGAGCTTCCACATTCGAGGTATGCACGGAACTAAGAGAACGAAACAGGAATCACGTAATGGCATGGTCGCCGGAACAGGACACTGCTCTCAGTGAAGCCGCTGCTTGGCTGCGGCGGGGGGATCGGCAGGTTTTTCGACTGTTCGGATATGCGGGTACTGGCAAAACAACGCTTGCCCGCCATCTTGCTGAAGGCATTGACGGAGATGTTGTCTTTGGTGCGTTTACGGGCAAGGCGGCGCATGTTTTGCGCCAAAAGGGCTGCACAGATGCCGGAACCATTCATTCCCTGATTTATCGCCCGCGTTCGGCCAAGGAAGAAGAAGAGGTCGACGACGAGGAGGATGATGGGGGGCCGCAGTTTGCTCTCAAGCGCGACAGCGCGGCGGCAACAGCTTCGCTCATTGTCATCGATGAATGCTCCATGGTGGACGAAGAACTTGGTCGGGACCTGCTGTCTTTTGGAACACCAGTTCTCGTGCTTGGTGATCCCGCGCAGCTTCCGCCGGTCAAGGGTGGAGGTTTCTTCACTGAGGCCGACCCGGATGTCATGCTGACCGAAGTTCATCGTCAAGCGCAGGACAACCCGATTGTTCGAATGTCCATGACTATTCGTGAAGGCGGCAAGCTGGAATATGGCGAGTATGGAGAAAGCTGTATTATCAATCGGCGGCAGATCGACAAGGAGCAAATTCTGGGTGCTGATCAGGTGCTGGTTGGAACCAACAAGACACGCCGACTTTATAATGGCCGGATCAGGGAGTTGAAAGACTTCACCACCCCGATGCCCGCCGTCGGAGACAAGCTGGTTTGCCTGCGCAACGACAAAATCAAGGGCCTCTTGAATGGTGGACTTTGGACAGTGTCTCGGTTGCGTCAACCGCGAGGAAACACGCTTCGGTTTGATGTGGTCCCGGAAGATGAGGTTGGGAAGCAGACCGTCAAGGTAAAGGTTTTGCCAGCCATGTTCGAGGATGGGGCTGAACAGATCCCGTTCACGATCCGCCGAAAGGCTGACGAGTTTGACTATGGCTATGCGCTCACAGTCCACAAGGCTCAAGGATCGCAGTGGGACGATGTCGTCTTGTTTGATGAAAGCTGGGCGTTTCGTGAACACCGAGACCGATGGCTCTATACGGCTGTAACCCGTGCTGCGGAGCGGATCACGGTGGTCCGTTGAGGGCCTTCCATTTTGGCTTCAAAACCTTTGGAGCGATTGAATTCGCGGTGGATGATCTGGCGCGGGCTCTTTTGCCAGATGAAGCTCACCAGTATCTTCAGCCCTTCTGATTTTCAGGGAACCAAATCTGAATGACCGACGTTACGACATCTGCGCCATCGACCTCTCGCGCTGGGACCGCGCTGCCAGCTGATACGGCCGTGCGAATTGCCCGGCGGATTGCGGATGAAATTGTGTGTCAGCCAACGCAGGTCAATGCGGCAGTTCAGCTTCTCGATGAAGGCTCCACGGTTCCATTCATCGCTCGCTACCGGAAAGAGGCGACCGGTGGGCTTGATGACAGCCAGTTGCGCAAACTGGAAGAACGTTTGATCTATCTGCGGGAGCTGGAGGATCGCCGGGTTGCGATTGCCAAGTCCATCGAAGAGCAAGGCAAACTCACCGATGACCTGATCAAAAACATTCAGGGAGCAGAGACGAAGTCTCAGCTGGAAGATCTTTATCTGCCCTATAAAAAGAAGCGCCGGACGAAGGCCCAGATTGCCCGCGAGGCGGGACTTGAACCACTTGCAGATTTGCTTCTGGACGACCCTTCAAAAACACCTGAGATGGAAGCCGCGGCATATGTTGATGCGGAAAAGGGAGTTGCCGATATCAAGGCGGCTCTTGATGGCGCGCGCCAAATCCTGATGGAGCGGTTTGCCGAAAATGCATCTCTGGTTGGCCAGTTGCGCTCTTATCTTCAGCAGCGCGGTGTGGTGCGCTCCAAAGTGATCGATGGCCAGCAACAGGCAGGTGCCAAGTTTGCAGACTATTTTGACTACGAAGAGGCACTTTCCAAAATCCCGAGCCACCGGGCTTTGGCGCTTTTCCGTGGGCGCAATGAAGGGGTGCTGTCGGTTGAACTTGTTGCAGATGCCGATGACCCGGCTCTGATTGCACCTGCGGTTCGCAAGGTCGCCGATGCCTATGGAATTGCAGAACGAGGACGGCCAGCTGACAAATGGCTGATGGAAGTTGCGCGCTTTGCCTGGAAGGTGAAATTGGTGCTGCATCTTGAACTGGATCTCATAGGGTCCCTCCGGGACCGCGCTGAAGAAGCTGCGATTGACGTGTTCGCCAAGAACCTGAAAGACCTTCTTTTGGCTGCGCCTGCCGGTGCCAAGGCCACGCTCGGGTTGGATCCTGGCATTCGAACCGGTGTGAAAGTGGCCGTGGTGGATGAAACGGGCAAGCTTATCGATACGGCCACTATCTATCCATTCCAGCCCCGCAATGATGTGTCAGGCTCACGGGCTACTCTTCTGGCACTCATCGCGAAGCACAAGGTGGGTCTGATTGCGATCGGCAACGGAACAGCGAGTCGGGAAACGGACAAGCTGACCGGTGATGTGCTGGCAGATATCCCAGCAGCGAGCCGACCGGTCAAGGTCATCGTCAATGAGGCGGGCGCCTCTGTCTATTCCGCGTCCGAGGTTGCGTCCAAGGAAATGCCGGACATTGATGTGTCTTTGCGCGGAGCTGCGTCCATTGCCCGCCGTCTGCAAGATCCGCTTGCCGAACTGGTCAAAATCGAGCCGAAATCAATTGGTGTTGGGCAATATCAGCATGACGTGAACCAGACCAAGTTGGCTCGGGCATTGGATGCAGTTGTCGAGGACGCGGTGAATGCGGTGGGTGTCGATCTCAACACGGCTTCGGCTGCCTTGTTGTCGCGTATTTCCGGGTTGAGCGACAGCCTTGCCAAGGCTGTCGTCGAGCACCGCGAAGCGATTGGCCGGTTTGAAAACCGGAGACAGCTGAAGGAAGTTCCTCGCCTCGGTGCAAAGGCGTTTGAGCTCTGTGCCGGGTTCTTGCGCATTTCAGATGGAGCCGAGCCTTTGGACAGTTCGTCTGTTCACCCGGAAGCTTATCCGCTTGCCAAGCGGATTGTGAAAGCCTGTGGCCGGGATGTCCGGCAGCTCATGGGCGATAGCGGGCGTTTGAAAGACCTTGATCCGGCAGAGTTCACCGATGAAAAGTTCGGTCTGCCCACTGTGAAGGACATCTTGAGCGAGCTGGAGAAACCCGGACGCGACCCGCGCCCGGAGTTCAAAACAGCTGCCTTGCAAGATGGTGTGGAGGAAATCTCTGACCTGAAACAGGGTATGAAGCTGGAAGGGACCGTCACCAACGTGACCAACTTTGGTGCGTTTGTTGATGTTGGCGTGCATCAGGACGGTCTGGTTCATGTCTCACAATTGGCGGACCGGTTTGTTGATGATCCGCATACCGTTGTCAAAGCGGGTGATATTGTGAAAGTCACCATTTTGGATGTGGACGTCCCGCGCAAGCGCATTTCAATGTCCATGAAAAGTCAGGTTGATTACCAGAGTGAGAAAGAGCGCTCTGGCAATCAAAATCGTGGCCAACGCCCAAGTCGACCAGGTGGCCCGAAAGGCAAGGCACACGGCAGAGAACACCGCCCGGATCGCGATAATCGGGGCAGTTCGGGATCGTCTTCAGGTGTTAACAATGCGATGGCTGCTGCCTTGGCCGCCGCGATGAACAAGAACCGAAAATAGGCTCATCGAAGACTGCAAAGATTCTTGATCTGGCGGGTGTAGCACTTGCCGGATCGCTTGGGTCGGTTCCTTGTCACATTTCTCCGTGTGATAATCAACAGCTTTGTGAGAAAGCGGTCCAAGCATACGCTTATTCGCCTTGTTATTTGTGCCAAGTATCTGTAGCGAAAAAGAAATTCTGGTTTTATCATGCAATTAAAGGTTGCGTGATTTGATAATGAGTGTGTTCAATAAATATGCAACTTGAACGATTTGAGTGCTGTGCGCTCTCGTGAGTTGGGCCCGACCTCAAGTGGTGAGTGGCTGAGCTCGCTGGAGCCTGAAAGGTGAGTGGACGGTGAACATTCAACTGGCTCAATCTTCGCTGACAACCGTGCGGCCCATTTTCATGCCGATGTATGATTGGCGCGAGGTGTCTCCCGTGACCCGCAGCCTTGAAACGGCTTTGGAGAAAGCCATACTTGATCGTTTTGGCTCTTCGGGTATGTCTTTTGAAATGTGGCCTACAGACGGAACTTTTGAAGACCGATGGATGGACAACGGTTTGGTTCTGAGCCAGGTGTGCAGCCACTCCTTTGTCACCTATCTGTCTGGCAAAGTGTCATTGGTGCTTACCCCACATTATTCGGCGCAAGGTTGTATTGGCCCGAAGATAGGGAGCTATGTGCTTGTTAATCGAGAAAGTAAAATACGGGACCTCGAGAGCTTGCGCGGTGGTGTTGCAGCTATTTCCGGGCAGGGGGGACGGTCTGATCATCTTGCCTTGATCGATGCCATCCTTCCTCTGGTCGAAGAGGGGACGTTTTTCTCCCATATCATTGAAACAGGAGCTCCACTCAAGGCGATGCGGGCCGTGGTTGAAGGCCGAGCAGACGTTTGTTGCCTTGATGCTGTCAGTTGGGCGATGGCCAAGGCTTACCGGCCAGACGTGTCTTCAAAACTGATCGCTGTCACTCCAACACGTGCATTGCCCGGGTTGCCATGGGTGACAGCGGGCGCGCGAACGGCGGCTGAAGTGGAGTGTATCCGTGATGCGGCAATTTCGGTTTTGTCGGATCCCAAGATGGAGCCTGTGCTGGATAAGCTGTTTATCAGCGGGTTTTCCATTTTGGAGGCTCAGGACTATTCACCTGTTGCCGAGGCTAACGCTGACATTTTCAAGCTGGGAATGGTCATATGAAAAAGCCCGGCTCACGAGGCCGGGCTTAATAATTCTGCGAATAGAACAGCGTTAGTCCGGTTTATCTCCGACCGGACGCCATTTGCTTGCGGCTTTCACTTTGACGGAGTGTCTTGTCCATCTGTGCAAGTTCGGCAGCGGAATGACCGGATACGACTCCCATCAAAGCGGTGCCAAGAATTTGGTTCAAGAACGTCATATGCGCTCTCCTCTTCTCGACGTGTATTTAGGAAACAGGCGGTCCACTGCTAAATTCGTTCGCCGCTTACGAGCAGATATGATCTAAGGTTGCAATTCAATCAAACGAATTGTATTTAAAGGTTGCATCAAAAAAATTGAACTGAAGATCGTATGGAAAAAATCCCCGGTTTTGGCATTCCGCTTATCGATATGGATCTCTATCGGACGTTTCTGACGATCAACGAAACCGGTAGTTTTTCGAAAACTGCAGATATTGTCGGGCGGACCCCATCTGCTGTATCCATGCAGATCAAAAAGCTTGAGGAGCTTTTGGATGCGTCTGTGTTCATTCGTGAGGGCAGGAGTGTTCGTCCAACACCTGAAGGTGAAGCGCTTCTGGGCTATGCGCGCCGCATCTTGATGTTGAATGAAGAGGCAGTTTCCCTGTTTCGCTCACCGGAGGTGGAAGGTGAGGTGCGTTTCGGTGCGCCATCAGATTTTGGAACGCGCCTTTTGCCAAATTTCCTTTCTCGTTTCGCTCGCACACATCCGGGCGTAAATGTGGATGTGAATTTGGACGGCAGCCCGAACCTGATGGAGAAATTCAAGAGCAAAGATCTTGATCTGATCCTGATGACAGCCCGTCCGGACAGTGAGCTGGTCAAGATCGGCGAGATCGTGTTCACAGAGCCGCTGGTCTGGGTCGGTCTGGAAGGTGGCATCGCCTATGACCGTGACCCGCTGCCGTTGGCGGTTTCAACATCCGGATGTCCCTGGCGACGCGAGGCACGAGCCGCACTGGACAAGGCGGGAAAAAACTACCGAATTTCCTACACGAGCTTTCACAGTGCAGGACAGGAGGCTGCACTTGTGGCCGATCTGGCCGTTGCACCGTTTCCGGCAAGTGTTGTTGAACCGCCGTTACAGATCCTGGACGAACGTCATGGTTTGCCGGAACTTGGCAACTATCACATCATCATGGCTCAGCGTGGTCGGGCCGGGCGGGCAACACATGCATTTGCTGACCATGTCGTGGAGTGCTTTCGGGAATTTTCCATGGGGATGCAGGGTAGTGTTGGCTAAACGCCAATTCTTGTCGCATCCGCGTCTATCGTTCCGATTCACCGCTTTAGGCTTCCAGGTTGTCTAATCGCTATCGGGTAGGCTGAGATGTCGGAATTAAAAGGACGCTGTTACTGCGGGGCTGTCAGTTGGCAAGCTAAGGGCCCAATTTTGTGGAGTGCCTTGTGCCATTGCGAAGATTGCCGTCAGGCCGCGTCATCTGACTACGTGAGCTGGTTTGGCATAGAACGATCTTCCGTGATTTGGAACGGCCCGCGGCAAATGTATCAGTCGTCGGCTAAGGTGTTGCGTAGTTTTTGCTCTGACTGCGGCTCACCATTGTCGTTTGAGACCGAAGTCTTCCCGGAAGAAACGCATATCTATGCTGCAACTATGGAAAACCCATCAGCATATCAGCCAGAAGCCCATATTTTTTGGTCAGAACGGGTGCCATGGCTCACACTTTCTGATGATTTGCCAAAACACCCAAAGGGGCTGCAGGCGGCGGCAGAAGCAGGTAAACCATGGTTGAGATCAGAATGACTTAAATTTTGGCAGGACCAGCCTCGTGTCTGTGGCTAATCTAGAGCACGTCCCCCAATCTTGAACCGCTTGAACGCCGGGAGCGTTCGTACTGACGAGGCACGTTTGACGCCGTGGTGCGTCACACCACAAGGTAAAGGCAACATCGTCAGGGCGGACAAAATCAAGTGCAATTGGTTTCATCTCTGGAAGCGTGTTGGTCCAGGCATGCTTGGGCACCTCTTTCAGGCCATCGGTGCAGAAACCCTCGAATGATGCATGGGCATCATTCGGCGGTCTTCTCTGTGTTGGTCAGAAAAAACTTCTCCACCAAACTGGCCCAAGCTTAGGTGCACGTGCTCTCGCCTTTGGACATCGCCAAATTTGAGGTGCAAGGGGCTTACCTTTATATTTAGAGTTGGTTAACCTTTTCTCCTACGGTGACGGTTCTTCACCGTGCGTGTGTTGCAAAGCGCCAGGAGAAAACCATGATTCAGTCAGTCAAATCTCTCTTTTTCGCGGCATTGGTTTCGGTGGTCTGCGTTGTTTCCGCTCATGCTGGTGAGGCCAACACAACGCGTATCATTCACGGCGAACCTTATGGGGCCGTTGTGACCGACGAAAACGGCGTTTTGGTTTTTAGGGCTCTACCTTCGGTCAAGCATGTTGTGATTAATCCGGGTGGAAAAACACCGCTCACGATCAACATGAACGAGATTACTCGGATCAATCGGTATGAGGGGCCAAAGGTCATTGTAGTTGGCGCGGAAAAACGTCGCCGGCCGGGCATCGGGTCTTTCTATACGGGCCGAAAGTTCAAAGGGCAGCGTTAATAACCGTAGCGTGTCACCTCGCTGCCATTTGTTTAACTGCCCATGAGCCGATCATCATAGGGGTAGGTGCTCAGGCACTCATGGCCGGTGTCGGTGATGAGGACCTGATCCTCCAACTTGATACCTTCGTGCCCGCCGTGGCGACCAACATAGCTTTCCACGCAAACCACCATGCCGGGTTCCAGAATTCCGTCATATCCCCCTGAGACCCAGTCTTCCGGATAGGGCACAGCTGGGTATTCATCGCATAGTCCGACTCCATGGAAGAGCACAGAGTAGCGATTGGCTATATAGTCCGGCGGCAAGCTGGTCGCCTCATGGCACAGCTCCCTAAAGGTTTTGCCGGGAGCTAGCATGGACATATTTGCGCGGATTTGTTCCACGGCCATTTGATAGAGGGAACGCTGTTCGTTTGTAGGTCGACCATCTCCACACAGCCAGGTGCGGGAGATGTCGCAGCAAATGCCATAAGGGCCGACAAGGTCAGTATCGAAGGCGACAATGTCTCCAGCCTCGATTATGCGGGAAGATGCTTCTTGAAACCACGGGTTCGTGCGCGGCCCAGAGGATAGCAAGTGGGTCTCAATCCATTCGCCACCCCGGCGGATGTTTTCAGCATGCAGGATTGACCATAGGTCCCATTCGGTCATGCCCGGTTTGAGGTTTTCTTCCATGACGGCCATTGCCTTTTCGCAGGCCGCGATAGACCGGCGCATGGCCTTGATTTCGTCGGGACTTTTAACCGCCCGCGCCAGCTCCATGATCTCCTCACCATCAGCAATGGAAAATCCATGGTTCTTGAGTGCAGCAATGCCTTCCTGGCGTGCCTTATCGACTGCAATTCTTGTGTTGCCGCCTCCGTGCTTCTTGATGAGGTCTGCCAGTTCATTTGCCCAAACAACCGCCTTCTCGGCAGATCGAGGGCCTGACTCAAAATAAAACCACGGGACACCGTGGCGAACTTCGTCAACCAGATCCGCATGAGCAGCCAGATGTTCACAATTATGGAAATCGAACAGAACTACAGGGCCGTCCTGAGGGACAAAGGCGTAGCGCACCGCGTTGTGCGTGCACCAGACCTGCATATTGGTGCAGTCCGTTGCGTAGCGCACATTCAGCGGATCGGTAACGATAACCGCTGCAAGGTCCTTTGCTTTCAGTTGGGCGCGGATACGTTCGAGCCGAAACTCCCGAATGGCATCAAGGTCGGGGGCATCTAGCCCAAGCGCTGCCCATTCCCCTTCCGCCAGCTCGCCATACCCCAGAATATGCCTATTCAGAACGGACGCCTTGTCCATGGCATAGGCGGCAAGCGTTGCATAATCAGCGTTCTCGCCTGGGTGCTGGGGTAAAACAGCGGGCATGATTTTCCGCCGGTGGCGGCCAAACATCTGGTCCATGAAGCAGCGCCTCCCAACGCCACCAAAAAGTCGGTGTCAACTACATCCGCATCCGTTCCGCCTTCGGGTCGAAAGGTGGGTCTTTGAGAATTGTTGCCTTGCGGCGATGACCTAGAATTTCGATTTCAAACGCCCCGGAGCCAAGTTCATCTGCCAGCTCTGCCGGGATGTATCCTTGAGCCAGTGATAGTTGAACATGGTGGGCATATCCGCCGGAGGTGATCCAGCCGACGACCTTGTTCGTGTGCCAAACCGGCTCATCCCCCATCACATCTGCGTCGTCAGCTTCCAATGAGAAGGCAACACGCATGCGTTTCGGGCCGTCTTTAAGTTCTTGTTCGGCGGCTGCCTTGCCGATAAAATTCGGCTTGTTGAGTTTCACAAACCGGCCAAGGTCAGCTTCAAATGGACCATAGATGGGTCGGAACTCGCGGAACCAGGTGCCGAAGTTTTTCTCAAGTCGCAGTGCCAGAAGGGCGCGCATTCCGAAATTGCGAATACCGAACTCGGTACCGGCCGCCATCAAAGCCTCATAGACCTGACGTTCGAATTCCGGCGTCATCCAAATTTCGTAGCCCAAGTCTCCAGTGTAGGAAATCCGGTTGATCTTGCAGGGCGCATTGGCGACATCCATTTGGCGGAAATCCATGAAGCGAAAAGCCTCATTGGAAACATCATCGCCGGTGACCTTGTCGAGAACCTTGCGTGCGTTCGGGCCTGCGATCGACAGTCCAACCCAGCCCAGATTGATGGCTCGAATTGTTACCGAGCCATCCTGCGGCATGTGCTTTTCAAACCAGCGCATATGATAGACTTCGGCTTGTGAGGAGCCCCACATGTAGAAATGCTCTTCCGAGACACGCGCGATGGTGAAGTCGCCGATCAGTTTTCCTTCCGGATTGAGCATTGGTGTGAGAATGATGCGCCCCACCTTTGGCATGGTGTTGGTCATCAATAGATCCAGAAATGCTTCCGCCCCCGGACCGGTGATTTCGTATTTGGCGAAGTTGGCGATCTCTGTAATGCCGACGCTTTCACGCACAGCCCGACATTCAACTCCCACATGTTCAAAGTCGTTGGAACGCCGGAACGAGACGATGTCTTCTGCTTTTTCACCTTCTGGGGCGAACCAGAGCGGCGTTTCAAGACCCCAACTTTCTCCCATGACTGCGCCTTTCGCCAACATGCGATCGTAAAGTGGGGTTGTCTGATGCGGCCTTCCTGCGGGCAGTTCTTCATTGGGGTAACGGATGCGGAACCGGCGGCTGTAATTCTCCCGAACCTTGGCGTTGGTATAAGAGAGGGTTGCCCAGTCTCCATAGCGTGCAACGTCCATGCCCCAGATGTCGTAACCCGGGTCGCCATTGATCATCCAGTTGGCGAGTGTCAATCCAACACCGCCGCCCTGACTAAACCCGGCCATGACGCCGCAGGCCACCCAGTAGTTCTGCAGGCCGCGCACTGGGCCAACAAGCGGGTTGCCATCTGAGGCAAAGGTGAAGGGTCCATTGATGATCTGCTTGATGCCAGCGTTCTGAAGCGCCGGGAAATGTTCAAAACCAACTTCAAGTTCCGGGGTGATGCGATCAATGTCAGGTTCCAGAAGTTCGTGGCCGAAGTCCCAAGGTGTTTCGCGTGGGCTCCATGGGCGGCAGTCCTGCTCGTAGGTGCCCAGCAACATGCCCTTGCCTTCCTGACGGGTGTAGATTTCGCCTCCAAAATCCATCACGCCAATCAGCTCTTTTCCCGTTGCTTCGTTATGGGCAACGACCTCCGGCATTTCGTCGGTCAGGAGATACATGTGCTCCATGGCGAGGATTGGCAGTTCCAGCCCCACCATGCGGCCACATTCTCGCGCCCATAGACCGCCTGCATTGACAACATGTTCGGCCTGAATGGTCCCCTTGGACGTAATGACCTGCCAGCTGCCGTCGGGATTTTGGACCATGTCCTCCACTTTGGTGTGGCGGTAGACTTCAGCTCCATTGATACGGGCAGCTTTCGCATAGGCATGGGTGGTTCCGGACGGGTCGAGGTGGCCTTCGATCGGGTCCCACAAGGCACCTAGGAAGAATTTTTCGTCCAGAATCGGAAACATGGTCTTGGCTTCTGAAACGGAGATGAGTTCCAGATCCATGCCGAGATATCGTCCTCGGGCTTGCGCAAGCCGCAGAAAATCCATGCGTTCCGGGGTGTCGGCCAACATCACGCCGCCGGTCAGATGCAGGCCGCAGGATTGCCCGGAGATCTCCTCAAGTTCCTTGTAAAGCTCCACCGTATAGCTTTGCAGCTGAGAGACGTTCGGGTCGCCGTTCAGCGTATGAAAGCCGCCGGCGGCATGCCAGGACGATCCGGAGGTCAGCTCATCCCGCTCCACAAGAACCACGTCTTTCCACCCCAGTTTTGTGAGGTGGTAAAGGACGCTGCAGCCAACAACTCCGCCTCCTATGACGACTACTTGTGTGTGCGTTTTCATTCGTTCTGCCCAGTGTTCAAATTGGTCTTTCCGGAGCGCAGCTAGCGCTCACTAAAAGTCGGTCGGCGCGCCGCCCTCTTCTTTACGTTTGGCAATAAAAGCAGTCAGTTCCTCGTCGATTGCCAGATCGAGGGAGGGCTGCTGATAGGCGTTGAGTGCGTCTTTGTAGAGCTGGTTTGCCTTGTCGTATGCGACTGGGCTTCCCGCTTCTTCCCATGTCTCGTAATTGCGCCAATCGGAGACGACAGGTGCGTAGAACGCATCCTTGTAGCGATCTTGCGTATGTTGGGTGGCGAAGAAATGACCACCCGGTCCAACGTCCTCAATTGCTTCCAGTGCCAAGGCTTCTGGCGAAACATCAAGCGGGGTGAGGTATTCCGCGAGCATCTGCAACAGATCCACGTCGGTGATGAACTTTTCAAATCCGGCCGACAATCCGCCTTCCAGCCATCCAGCCGCGTGTTTGATCAGATGAGCGCCGCCACTGACTGCACCCCATTCCGACAAGGTGGTTTCAAGAGCTGCCTGATAATCGACCGTGTTGGCAGCGCAGACGCCGGAGGAGCGGAACGGGATCTTGTAGCGCCGGGCAAGCTGTCCGCTGACGAGTGCAGCCTTCATATATTCCGGTGTTCCAAAGGCCGGAGAGCCGGACTTCATGTCGACGTTGGAAGTGAAGCCGCCATACATGGTTGGCGCACCGGGATTGACCAGCTGCGCAAAGGCTATTCCCGCCAGTGCCTCGGCATTTTGCAGAACCAAGGCTCCTGTCACCGTAACCGGAGCCATGGCACCCGCCAAAGTGAATGGGGTGAGAACGCTGACCTGACCGGTCCGCGCCATCTCGATGATCCCTTGCAGCATCGGTGTGTCGAGGCGCAGCGGGGAAGATGTATTGATGACGCTGACGACACTTGGGGTCTTGCGGAATTCAGCCTCGCTCAACCCCATTGCGATGCGTGTCAGCTCCAATCCGTCCTGATTTCGTTCCTGTCCGAGTGAATAGATGTGAAACACCTTTTCTGTCAGGCGGATCATGTCTGCGATGCAATCGAGGTGGCGGGTCGAGGCATGAAGATCGACTGGCTCCACCGGATAGCCCATCAGACAGTGAATGATGTTGAAATGCTGTGCCAGTTTCAGGAAGTTTCGATAGTCCTCCTGATTTCCGGGGCGTCGACCCTTGTCCCGGTCAACCGCGTTCGGCGCACTGGCAACACATGAGAAGGCGATGCGATCACCGCCAAGCTCTATGTTGTGTGCCGGGTTGCGGGCGTGGACGGTGAATTTTTCTGGTGCCTTGGCGATCAGGCTCTCCACAAGGCCGCGATCCATGCGCACGCGATCACCGTTTGCTTCGATATCCGCGCCTGCCGCCTTGAGCATTGCCTTGGCTTCTTCATGCAGGAAGTCGATGCCGATTTCTTCCAGAACGGTGAGGGAGGCCTGATGGATTGACTCCAACTCGTCTGCCGAGATTGCTTCTATAGGGCTATAGACATGCCGGGGTTGGCAGAACGGTTTTTGTGGGAACGGGTTTGGAGCAGACGCATTTGAAGAGCGTCTGCGTCTGCCTCGTCGTCCTTCTGATGAGGGTGCGTTCGCCGTTTCGGTGCCGACCATTTTTTGCTCCCTCTGATCACAGTTGGCTCTTTCCGGATTAGAACGAAACATTCAAAAATGGCCATCGCTTAAAAGCGACATGTCCAAGGTATCTACGACGTGGTGTTTTGTTTCGAATATTAGCTTGCTGTTCTGTTCTTGCTGCTTGAGACGATTGCCGTGGTTGGTTTGATCGGGTAAACCGCTCTCACCCTCCGCTCACTTCATTCCCGAAAGGCCTTTTGATGTCTTCTTCCGATATTTCGCCCGCACAATCTGCTGCTCAAATCGGCTTGATCGGCCTTGGTACCATGGGGCGAAATCTGATGCTGAATATTGCGGAAAAGGGCTTTCCCATTGCCGTGTTCAATCGGACGTCAGAGCGCACGGAAGCCTTTCATGAAGAAGCTGGCGAGCTGGCAAAGAACATTGTGCCTGCGCTTGATCTGAAGAGCTTTGTGGAGGCCATCAAACCGCCGCGGGCGATCATCTTAATGGTGCCGGCAGGAGAGGCGGTCGATGCGCAAATTGCAGCGTTAAAACCATTGCTGAGCCGTGATGATCTCATCATTGATGCCGGCAATGCCAATTATCACGACACAAACCGTCGCGCTGAAGAGGCCGAGGGCGGTGACGGGCCGCGGTTTATGGGGATTGGCGTTTCCGGTGGTGAAGAGGGAGCGCGCAACGGACCGTCCATCATGGGTGGTGGAGCGCAAGATGCCTGGGATCAGGTCGGGCATATTCTGGAAGCCATTTCGGCCAAATATGAAGGTGAGGCCTGCGCTGCCTTTTTGGGAACTGCCGGGGCAGGTCATCTGGTCAAGACGGTACACAACGGCATTGAATATGCAGACATGCAGATGATTGCTGAAGTCTATGGTGTCATGCGCGATGGTCTGGGATCGAGCGCCGCAGAAATTGGTGATGTTTTTGCCAAGCTGAATGAAGGTATTCTCCAGTCCTACTTGATTGAAATCTCAGCCAAGGTAGCGGGGACCAATGATTCGGAAACCGGTAAGCCTATGCTGGACATCATTCTGGATACAGCTGGACAGAAGGGCACAGGCCGTTGGACGGCTATTGAAGCTTTGATGCTTGGTACGCCTGCCAGCACGATTGAAGCAGCTGTAGCAAGCCGGAACATGTCAGCGCGCCTTGATGAGCGGAAGCAGGGGCAGGAGGTGTTCGGCGCTGCTCCTCAAAAACTTGGTGGTCATCCAGTTACACCGGAGATGATTGAAGCCGCATTGGTGGCAGGCAAGATCATTTGTTACGCACAAGGCTTCGGTCTTATTCTGGAAGCCGCCAAGCAGTATGGTTGGTCGATGCCTCTGCCGGAGATTGCCCGTATTTGGCGCAATGGCTGCATCATCCGCTCTGCAATGCTCAACGACATGGCAACGGCGCTCGGTGAAGATCCAAATCGAAACCTGATGTTTGCTCCGTTCTTTGCAGAGAAGTTGAAGGAAACACATCAAGCGCTGCGCGAACTTGTTTCGATTGCTGTCCTTAACGGGCTGCCTGTGCCTGCACTATCAGCGGCCCTTTCTTACTTCGACGTCATGCGGACGGGGCGCTCTACAGCGAACATGTTGCAGGGGCTGCGGGATTTCTTCGGTGCGCACGGGTTCGAGCGCACCGACAAGGACGGTTCCGGATTCCATGGCCCTTGGGCGCTGGGCAACTGATCTGAGCATGGACTTTAAAAGAAGAAATCCCGGTTTGAAGCCGGGATTTCCTTGCTTGGTTCACTGGGAGGTGATTAGCTGCCTGCAGCGACGCCTTCATCCATAAGGCCCTTGATCTGTTCCACGCTGGTTCCTGCCACAATGCGCCCGAGCTCTTCGTCACCTTTGAGAACGAGAAGCGTAGACCGGCGCGGGATCTGGCGTGAGGTTGTTACCTCGTGTGTCTTGAAATCATCCCAATCAACCCGGACGAAGACCATCGCCTTATCATAGGCAGGATTGGCTTTGCGGAGATCATTGATGACGCGCGCCTGCCGTTGGCATGTTCCGCACCACGAAGCTGAGTAATCTACAAAAACAGTTTTCCCGGCATCGAGGTGACTTTTTATGAGGCCTGGTTTGTAGTCCAGCTCACTGCCAGCGTGAGCCGTGCCGAAACCAACAGCTGCACCAAAAACAAGGCCAGTGGCTGTGGAGATGAAGTGACGACGATTCATAGTAGACGTCCTTTTTCGGTAAGTTTAGAAGCGAACAGACAGGTCTTGAAACCAAATCGGCAGGACGCCGATGGCCCATTCATCGATGATGTGGTGAACGTTGAAGAGCAGGAGCATGCCGACTGTGATGAACACCGCCCCCATGATCGGTTTTGACCGCTCGGCCAGACCGCGCAAGCTTTCCGCGCGCTGGCGGATTGTGTGGCCTGCGCCGTAGCCAATGCCGATAATCAAAGTGGAAACGCCGAGTGCGAAGGCGCACATGATCATGGCGGCCCAAACAAGGTTTTGTCCTTGTGAGGCTAGCGCAATTGCTCCGCCCAAGGTTGGCCCAATGCAGGGGGACCAGACCGCGCCAAGCAATGCACCTCCGAGAAACTGACCGAACAGACTGTTGGTATCGGTTTCTTGCATCCGTTGGCCAGCGGAGCCGGAAAAACCGGCAGCGGCCATTTCAAATCGGTGCGCAAATGCAGGAACCAGAAGAACCAACCCAAATGCGATCATCAGGCTGGCTCCGACCTTTGACATAATGTCTTCCGTCAAGCCGATCGCATATCCAACAGTGGCAATCAGCATGCCGATGGTCACGAATGATACACTCATGCCTGCAGCAAGAGCCAAAGGCGCGCGGCGGTCTGTGTTTAATGCAGATGCCAAAACGATCGGCAAAACCGGCAAGACACACGGATTAATAAGCGTCAAAAGCCCAGCCAAATACGCCAGCGGCAATTCAATCATTGCAAACCACCTTCTTATCGCATCTAGGCCGGTCTGTGTCCGGCGTTAGGAAAAGAGATAATGCTGGATGACACTGCTGTCCGCTAACAGAACTTCACAAGTCCGTGCGGGATCGTGAGGTGGGCTACTGGGCTGTGCTGGGGGCCTGCGCCGGACGTGATTATTGCGCTAGGCCAAGAGCCTCCATGTTGGCGATGGATTTTGGCATGTCATCGTGATCGCGGAGTTCGATGATCAAACGCGGGTTGCTTTCCAGTTTGCCCAAAGCTCTGAACACGGCAGTCCATTGAATATTTCCTTTGCCCAAGGCCCAGTGGCGGTCGGCATACCCGTCAGCATCTTGCAGATGGATGTGTTTCAGACGATTGCCGGCGCGATTGATAAAATAGTCTACGGGGGGGCGCCAGTGCTGCCGTGTGCATAGTGCGCGTGCCCAGTGTCGATGGAAACGGCTACTGCCTGTGAATGAAACTGTCGGCCAAGTGCAGACGGTCGTCCGGGTTTTTGTCTTCTATGTTTTCAATCACGAGTGTGCAGCCGATGTCTTCGGCGCGCTTGACCGCATCCTTCATTGTGAGATGGCAAAGTTCTATCTTTTGATCCCGGGCCCGGTCGTAATTGTCGAGGTTGTTGAAATCCCAAGTGGAATAAGGACTGTGAACCACTATGTGTGTTCCGCCGATACCCTCACACACCGTTAAGCCCTGTAGAAGCCGCTTGCGTACGATGTCTCGAACTTCCGGGTCCATTGTATCTACTGCGAACCCCCAAAATGGGCCGTGAATGCCGAGCCGGCCAACATGTCCGTCCAGAACCTTGTTCGCCTCGGCGATTGCTGATTGAAGGTCCCCGTTGAGAACTTCGGCGCTGACAAAGTTCTGTATTTCGAGATCCCTCTGCTTTTCCAGCATGAGTGCACGATGCTTGGCGAAGGAATTCAGGGTCAAGGCTGCGCCCAAAACGGGAAGATCGGTCATGTCATGGTCCCCAGAGTGTTTCCATCCATGCAGATAGGCGGTGAGCCTTGACAGTTTTGCGACGGTTTCCCCGGACTGGGGGACTTTCTGTCAATGGGGGACTTTCTGTCAATAACCCTTCATACGATCTACACTTTTGGGAATGGTGCCAGTCTCGAAATAGATCTTCAGATTCGAAGCGACGATTGTGCAGGCCGTACTGGTAATTGTCGGAGCCGAGATGTGGGGCAAGACCGTTACGTTCTCTTGATCCCAATAGGGATGGTCTTCTGGTAACGGCTCTTCATCAAATACATCAAGAACTGCGTGTTCGACCTGACCGGATTCGAGAGCCTCCAACAAAGCTGCATCCTGCAGAATTGGGCCGCGGGCGAAGTTGATCAATTTCACGCTTTTTCGGCATTTTTGGAGTTCTTTGCTGCCGATTAGACCACGTGTTTCTGAAGTAAGTGGCATAAGAAGAACCAAAATATCTGCCATTTTTAGAACAATGTCGAAGCCATCTGGACCGGATTGGCAATCGAGATTATCGATGGATTTCGGGCTTCTGCTCCAGCCTATGACGTTGAACCCATTGTCCGCCAGCCTCTGTGCCGCAGCCTGGCCCAATTTTCCAAGGCCCAAAACGCCGATTGTCTGTTCTGATGGCAGTTTCAATTCCCGTTGTTGCCAATGCTTGCGTTTCTGTTGAGCGGCGTAGATCGGCATATCCCGGTGTAAATAAAGCGTCCAAGCCAGAACCGCTTCTGACATGGTGTCTGCCATTTGCGGGTCCATGAGGCGTACGATCTGTGGGCCATCGACCGGAAGGTCAGCTGCGAGACGTTCCACGCCCGCCCACAAGCTTTGCACCCATTCCAGGTTTTTGAGCTCCGCAACTTTTGTCGGATCTGGGTTGGCAACAATGGCCACGCGTGCAGTGTCTTTTTCTGCCGCCGTCAGCTCCTCGAAAGGTTTGACGATACCAATCCTGCTTAGAGCTTCCGGCAGAGCGGATTGCCAGGCCCGGCGTTCTCCGCCTTCGGCTTCCGATACAAATGGTATGACTGGCAAGGTGTCAGGGGCTGTCATGTGGCAAAAATTCCGCTTTCATCTGCAAACCCTTTTATCTCTATCGGATTTCCTGACGGATCGCGAAAAAACATAGTGCTTTGTTCTCCCGGTTCTCCCTCAAACCGGATGGTCGGTTTGATCACGAATTCAATGTCATCAGCTTCCAATTTGGAGGCGAGGCTTTTCCATGTGCTCATGTCCAGAATGACGCCGAGATGTGGCATGGGGACCATATGTTCACCGACCTTGCCGGTGTTGGCCGTCTCAAATGGCGTGCCTTTATGGAGCGAAATTTGGTGGCCGAAGAAATCGAAGTCGACCCAGGTGTCAGTGCTTCGTCCTTCTTTGCATCTCAGAATCTGACCGTAAAAGGTGCGCGCCTCGTCAAGATCAGTGACGTGATAGGCGAGGTGGAAAGCTGATTTCATGGAAACCTCCTGTGTTCGAGGTATTATAGCAAAGTGTCATCAAAGGTATTAGTGTCTTATTCTGTCTCTAGGCATAGGAAAAAGTGTTGGATATAGGATTTCTAAAAAGTCTTTTGGCTGTTGTTGAAACAGGTTCAATTGCTGCTGCGGCACGACAGCAGAACCTGTCTTCTGCAGCCGTCAGCCAGCGTATTCGTGTGCTGGAGCAGGGCTTTGGATGTACGCTCTTAAATCGGTCAGCGCATACAGCGAGCCCAACAGCGGAGTGCTTGCGCTTGTTGCCTGACGCTGGACGACTGGTTCGCGAGGCTGAGCGGCTCGTAGGATCCGTTGATCCAACCGGCCTCAGTGGTGGTTTTCGCCTGGGGGCAATTTCGACGGCTCTCTTCGATATTTTGCCGGATGTCATTCAAGGGTTCGGTTACAAAGCGCCGAGAGCTGACCTGAGGGTTCTCCCCGGCAGCTCCAAAGAGCTCTATGCTCGAGTTGAAGCAGGAGATCTGGACGCAGCGCTTGTTGTTGATCCGCCTTTTTCGCCATCGAAGTCTATGCTGCTTGATCCCTTGGTCAAACAGCCATTTGCGCATGTCCTTCCAAAAACGACGGAGGCGGACAGCGTTTCTAGTCTTCCATGGATTATATACGACCGAGGTTCGTGGGGCGGGAGATTGGCCAATAAGGTATTGGCTTGCCAAATAAGCGGCTCGAGGGTTCTCTGTGAATTGGATTCACCGGAAACCATTGCCTTGATGGTTGAAAAAGGGGTGGGGCAGGCGATTTTGCCTGTTTGGAATGGTATGGAGAAGCACTATCCGGGGATGATGGTTTGTCCTTTTGAGAGAGCTGAATCCATCCAAAGAGATATTGTCTTTGTCAGACGGGCTGAAAACAGAGGTGATCCGAAGTCCGTCCTCATTTTTGAGCTTGCGCGTCGGAGCGCTTTAATCACCGTGACATAGATATGCGCATGCAAAGGACATGACGTTGGTCCACGCAGTTTCGGTAGGTCTGAGCTGTTGAGCGTTTTTGGGTTTTGGGAAACTAATCATCGTTCTGTGGCGCATTTACGTAAAAAAGTGTCGTAAATGTCGGTTCATTTGAAATAATAAAAATATACGGCAACTTAGTGCAAATTGAACTGTTGTATCTCAAGTCTCATAATGCAATGATAGTAATCGTGTAGGTGGAAACTGGCATCTGAAAGAATGTGTGCGTTTCCATCGGTCCACTCATGCGGGTGGAAAGTCTTTTGTTGAGCAAGAAGAGCGACAATGCGGTCTCCTGCGGGATTGATTCCACACAAAGCAGTTGCGCTCTGTTTAGCGACACATAGGTGCGTTGGCTCAAGACACAGTCAAAAAATCATT
>NZ_GL476316.1 GCF_000148725.1 Roseibium sp. TrichSKD4
GCCCCGGCATTAAACCGGGGCTTAGTCATGATTAGATCGCGATTGCCTGACCCAGATGCCTCAGATAATCGACAACACTCCGATTGTGAAAATCAATCATAATCAAGGTTTTCTTGATAGCAGCGCGTTCTGTTTCAGGTGCGGATTTAATCGCATCCACGATCACGCCAACCGGCATGTAATTGGGGCCTGACGGGCCTTTAACGGTCAAACCCTGTTCCAGATCAATGCCCTTTTCTTCCAAAAGGGTATCCAGCCATTTATTGAATGTCATTTTCTTCTCCATGCGAGGCGGGCGCTATGCCCTGTTGACGGGTTTATATGTACCCTCACCCGGTCACACGGTCAAGCTATTTGTATTATATTTTCATACTAATTTGCTTATGTTGTATTATTTTTTAATACATTAAACTAATGCCGATTGCCAACGCTTCAAAATCTCGCGGCGAATTTCCAAAACATCGTCCCGCAAATAGGCGTCAGCCACATGGGATAATTGCCTGTCTAACACCTCGTCCGCATACCCCTGCCGTTGCCCCCATGACCCAAAACAGGCTCGGAACCCGTGAACCGTTGCACGGGGTGCAGCGCGGCCAAGTTCGTGACACTCGTATCCAAAAACCAAATCGCGCAAAGTTTGATCTGAAACAGGCTTCGTGCCAGACCGGCCCGGAAACAAAAGGCCGCTGGTCCGCGTCCCGATTGCTTCGCCCGCAATCTCGATAGCTCGCGGGCTTAATGGAATACGGTGCAAGATACCTTTTTTCATGCGAGCCGGATCAATCGCCCAGATTGCCGCGTCAAGGTCGATTTCTTCAACCATGGCCGCACGTGCTTCCGTGCTTCGGGTGGTCGTCAGGATCAGCCATTCCAGACATTGGGCAGCCATCGTGTCGCGCGCGCGCAAATAGCCCATCAGGGCTGGCATGTGATCAAGCTCCAAAGCGCCGTGATGTTCTGACCGGTAGCTTTTGCGCCCTTTGACCGCAGCACCTGGAATATGGAATTTCACAATCGACCAGTCAGCCGCATTTGTATTTGTCAGCCCAAGAGCTCGGGCGGCCTCCAAGACAATCGCCAGCTTGCCCCTGACATCCCGCATCATGGCGGGGCGGTCTGTGAGGCTCGTTAAAACTTCCGCGACGTGATGGGGCCTGATTTGCTCCACCCGCAGATGACCGAGTGGTTTAAGATACTTGCCTAATACTAACCGCCACATCTCTACCCCTTTAGTCGATGACAAGCCGGGGCGATGATGATTATCGAAATACCATTCAGCAAATTTATGGAATTTAGTCGGTGCGTCTGGGGTTCGAATGCGCGCTAGTTTTCTTTCTAATTTAGCGACTATGGCTGGAACCTGCGCACGAGCCACGGCCAAAGTGGTTTCCGGGTATCTACCCAAGGCGCGCTCCCGGTTCTTGCCGTCCATGTGCTTGATAACCACCCAGCGGGCTGCACCCGATGGGGCTGCGCGCAAATAGAGGTTTTCCCCTGCCCCGGCGATAACCTGCTTACCGGTCTCCCCGGCCCGCTTGATCACGGCCTTTATGGTTCGGCCGTCTGTTATAGCTACCTTGCCCCTCACCTCAAATAACCATCATCTATTATCTATCTTCTATTGTTTGTTACCTATTAATTGAAACCGGGTGCTTTATGTGTCAACCGATTGTGTCGCCAACCCAACCTTGCTGGGCTTCTTGTGTCAACCAGCGCGCACCTGCCCGCCACCCCTGACCGGCGAATTGCAGAAATAGTCCGGCAGACTTCTGCGACAGTGGAGCGGTGCGAGCTGTCAACCAACCGGCTTATGTGTCCACTCAAACCAAAATCCCGACAACTGGGATTTTTCTGCGCAGGCCACGCACCCGCAAGAGGCCGGGGGGCGGGGGAAGGACCCGTGAAAGGACGCGCACGATTTTCATTCATTCAAAAATTTTCCGGTTCGCACGAAATTTTTTTCGTCAAAATTCCTAGTGTCAACCACGCAAAAAGCTACTTTGCTTTGTCAACCACCGCACCCAAGTCGGACCCTACGGCTTGCCTGATCTTCCTACGGATTTGTTGCAAGCAATTGATTTTTGGTGTCAAATATTGAAACAGATAATTACCAGTATAATTCCTGTTCTATCACACACCACTGTCAACCTTCATGAAAGCCTTTGCATACCCTGATTTTTCATGTATTGAATTATCATACAATTGATAGAGGCCAAGACGTGATAGACGCAGGCATAATTGAACGAACGGTTGGGATAACCCGCAAAACGCTGGGGCTTACACTTAATGAAATGAAAGAAGATTTAGCCGCACTAACCGCCTGTGTTGATGATCCAAGCGACCGGGGGCAGATGCGGGCGGCTCTCAACGCCTATGAGGCAGAGCAAAAGGCTTTAGGCATTCGGCCAATGACAGGGGAGGTTTTGCGCGATGCGAGGAAAGAGCTAAAGCTGACAGGCTCCCAGCTTGCGCCACTAATAGGCTTGAAGCCAAGTGCAAGCGTCCGCTCTCATATCAGTCAAATGGAACTCGGCCGCATTCCGATCCAAGCCCATCATGTGCGCTTGATCAGGGCATATCTGTCCGGGTATAGACCTCATGACTGGCCTAAATGACGGGAATTAGTACGTATTCCAATCTATTATCTATTGCCGGTTATTAGATAATAGATATTGTTTAGCAACAGCATTAAGACCACTTATGACGGCCGGGACAAGATGCGCACTTCGTTCACCACGAACAACCATGTTGATAAATTGGAACCGGCGCAATGGGTTAAACAACTTACGATCAAGCACGTTGACGATCCCCTCCCACTCCGCAACCGCCCGACGGGCGGATGCTTCAAGAACGGCTTCCGGGGGCAAGGCAGAACAGCCCCTCCCCAGCGCCATAAATCGCCGCCGGAGATTGCACTGCCCTAGCATAAGCCTGATAGGATCGTTCAATAAATTCAACAGCTGCGACCTGTGAGCCTGTCAGCGTGTGATTATGTGCCGTCATAAACTGACGCAACAGCCGCAAGTTGCTCACGACTTCCGGGTTAGCACCCTGCACATAGCTGCAACCAAACATACGTTGCCGTGCTTTCAAATTATTTGCCCGAACATCACCTTCCACCTGCTTTTGGGCTTCTTTTGAGCGCGATTTTCGGCCAGAAGCCGTGCGCATGCCTTTCGGGGGTTTTCTTTGCCGTAACATCACAATGAACATTCCTAATTTAGCAATTAATTCAAAATATTAACGTTGTGATCCCCGATCATTCGAATGTTTTTTTCAAAATCCGTGATTGTTTTTGACAATGCCGTCTCAAATTCCGTTGCATCTGCACCGCGTATGAATGAATACGTTAGTAGTGACAAAACAAAAAGCACCTCATCACTTTCCGTTTCTTCTGAATTTTTTATAACGGTATATAAATTCCGAGAAAGCGCAGATATTCTTTCAGTGTCCATACCTATTCCCTTTGGTCACTTTATCCGCGTGGATAGTATCCAGCTTCATTAAAGTATAAAGGGTAGTTACCTACCCCCTATTTTTCACGGGTAGGGCTTCCTTGGTTCTTTGTCAGAAAAACATTTACTGAACGGTGTCTTCTCAATCTATCTGACTGTGACCCTTTAAAGACACCGGAACATTCAACGTTACTTGAGTTCCTATGCCTCTTTCACTCTCGATGCTCAATCGGCCCCCTATGGCGGACATCATTCCAATACTGCCAGACAAACCCAACCCCGTATGACTTCCACCTTTAATCGAAAAAAACGGGAGGACTGCTTTGCTTTTAATATCATCATCCATTCCCATCCCATTATCTTTCACGACAATGGGCACCATGTATCTGCCTATGTAAAACCTTCTATACGCTCTGCCCACAATAACTATAATTTCCGGGCTTACTTCGTCTCTCGTCGCATCTAATGCGTTCTGGACTACCTCAAGAATAACAGCTTTCAATACGTCTACATTTACATAAAAGTGTGTTATGTTAGTCTCTGTTTTTATAATAACATCTCGCTTTGGGATGCTCTCCAACACATCCATAAGCAAACCCGTACTATATTCGGGCTGATAACTAGTCATCTTCAATAGAGCTGCATTTATCTTTTCCAACTCACCTATGGTATTCAGTGCATCATCCTGCACACATCCGGCGCTCGATGGCTGGCCATCGAAAAATAACCGCAAGCCTGCAATGCGCGTGCGTGTCATATGGACAAATAACGAAACAAAATCCCGTATTCTTTTATTGTGATTTAGGACTAAAACATACCTCTGATATATCAATATGTAAAATACATATAAAAGTATTATTGTTACAACAAATACCCCTACTTTAATCTTATAGTTTGCACGCGTATTTGCTTCTATCTGTATTTCCTGTCGATTTTCAACAGAGATAGAGGAAAGTCTATTTAAATATTTAAGCGTCTTTTCTATTTCTGAATAAACTCTCTCCGAGGTGGCACGTGTCTTCCCCGGATTAACCCATATCTCTGCGCTTCTCTCTATCTCTTGCAAATGCTTTATATCGGCTGGTTCAAAATAGTCGGATAGATATCCAAGGCTATTCATCTGCCTAATGCTAGCGATAAAAAACTGCGCTTCTCGTTCAAATCTCTCATCAAACGACATTCCAATATTGCTATACAAGACATGGATCAATCGTTCTTTTATTTGCGCAATTCTCCATTGTATCTCGATATTTCTATTCAAATAAAAAGACATATTTCGTCTATCGTATTCGGATGTAATCAATATTAATACTAGCAAACCAAAAAGAAACGCGCCAATAACGCCAAATATTAACTGGCTATTTTCTCGCAATTTTTTCATTTCTTGCTATGTGCTATTGCCGATACATGAAATACCCAAATTGCATTCCTCATATTCAGGTAATATTCCGGCAGTTCTTTGAGCGGCCACACCAAAAATATCGGGCCATTTTCTGGAATGGTTATTGGTCTAAATAACTGCCCATCTGCACAAGCTTCAGTAATGTAATCTTGCGGTTCACAATTCCGCTCCACCGCCAATATTGGTGCGTATTGTGAAATTTCTGACCTTTTCACACCTGAGATAAAGCCGTTATGCGCAGATATCTCGATATCATCCCCGCCAGTATTGTTATGCCGTAACAACAAATCTCCAAGAAACGGGCCTCGATATAATATCTCTTGGTTATTCGACCAAGGCGTTATAGTTTCTATGGTATTCTGTTCATATTCATTCTTTAGGTCTTCTAATGTATATTTTCTTACAACGTCTCCTTCTTCGTTAAATATTTCCATATTTTCAAAGGAACCGCCCGCTATTGCGGGCATGGGAATATTCAACAAGGCAGTAAATATAGAAAACAGCAGTACAATACTTTTATTAAACATCTTGACTCTCCCTATCGTAAGAAATACACAAATTACTAGAGTATTTTTTGTTTATTCTAAAGCCTTTACCATTTATATGGTTATTTATCGATCCTATTCCTGTGTGGCCGTATATTTGCGGATGTAATTCCACACAAATGCGTTCTATCCCGAGCAATTTCGCATCTTCAAGAATTTCCTTTTCCGCCCCCTCTATATCCATTACTAAGCAGTTTATCGAATTATCACGTATAAAATCGTCTATATTTCGAGTTTTTATCTTAATTACTTCCTCATATGGGCCTTGTTCCTTATACAAGGACGACATCCAAAACTCTTGCCGGATATAGAAATCCATTTCTCCATGGGCTTTTGCAGAAAAGGCCCCGATATTCAACGAGGCGACATTGTTGTTGTTGATGGTTGCTGTTCTCTTGAGTAATTCGATAAGAGCCGGATTTGCATCAAAGCTCCATACTTTAACGTCTTCTATCTGGCTCAAAATCGTTGTAATAAAACCCATACCGGCACCGATTTCCAGAATACGATCACCGGGCTTTACAAGATTTTTCACACAATAGGCTTCATCAGACTCATACGTTTTATTGAGCAAGGCATCGACTATTTTTCCGGCAACTTCATTTTCGTCAAGGTGCAATTTCACATCTTCTAAATTTACATGGAGCATCGTCCGCTTCCTATTAAGCGTGTGTTCTAATCTTCTTTGAAGCATTCTTGTAATGCTTACAAACCGTGTCCGTAGAAATATTATGTAGGTCTGCGTATTGTTGGTATTTATCGACAATACGTTCTGTTCTTCGCCGTGATTTTACAAAATTATAAATACTCTGCTCACGGTCTGTAAGAAATGAATAATATTCCTCGTGTTCTTGAGATATATTTTTTGTATATTTGTTACCTTCACCTTTTGTTATTATTTCCTCTATCTGTCGGCTATCTAATCCTATTTTTGAAAGATATAATTCTGTTCCAGTTCCCAATAAATTTTCCTTTTCCTGAAAATCATAGGAGCCGGTAATTACGACTTGAACCGCCGACGGGAATGCTTCACTTGCTGACAGAACTACATGCTGCCTATCTGTACGTGATAGCGGATTAAAACCGGGCAGTCCCGGATCAATAAAAACAAAATCGAAATCCTCCCCTTCAAGTTCAAGTGCCGCGCAAAGTGTAGAGACACCGACAACATAGCTCTTTTCGCGCAATCTTGTGATGATCCCAATAATTGCCTTTCGCATAAGGTCATGATCTTCAACGACTAATACTCTCAGCATCGAAACCACCACATTTACTAATTCATTGCGCAGGAACTATTTATAAGACCAAACAGCGTCTTATCTAAACGCAGTTCTCCACGCTCGGCCGCCGCCATCATACCCCTGAAATACCCCCCCGGACTGCTGATATTTGCTCCGCGCAAAAACTTCTCCGCTATGATCGCCGCGCAAAGTGCTGCCACATGATCCCCATGGTTTGCCGCACCCAATCTGTAGGCCGACGGTGAAAGACCTATACCGGCCCTGATCGTATCGGCCGCCATGAGAAGGTCAGACCATCGGTCAAGTTCAATATTGAAATTTGGACGTGTTTGGCACAACGCAGTGCGAACCAACTGGAAATTAATCCCACTTACAGAGGTCTTACCGCGTTCGTCTCTCGATAGGGGTATTTGCTCTTGCTCGGATGAGCCGCCGCCGCAAGGCTCCTTTTCAAGAGCCATTTCATTGCCGGAGGCAATGTTAGAGCTATTTCTGATGTCTTGCGCGTTAGCGCAAGTCCGCTCACTACTAGATACGTGTGTTTCTGGGTTTGTAGGATGTAAATGGGTGTCAGTTTTGTCACCCGACCATGACATTTTCTGTCCTTTATGAAGAGCTTGGTCTACCTCAGTCCACGCACCTTCAAGCAAAATGGATAGCGCTTCTGCCTTAGTTGCACGATCCGCAGCCATATCCTTGATGGCAAGAGCGTCTGCTTCTATGCGCGTGAAATCTACGCCCCCGTTTTCCGCCTGTATCCGCAGGTCTTCAAGGCTTCTCAAGGCTTGTTCAACTGCCCGCTTTGCAGCCCTATCACTTGCAAGCTTGGCTCGGTGCTCCTGTGCCAAGACCCTTAATTCATCCAAACGCTGACGGGCAGGGGCAAAAGATAGCCCATAAACTTCCTGACCATTTTTAGATCGAAAACGGCGGCCTGTCGGGCTATCCCGATAAGCAAGTATACCAGCTTCTACCAGACCTTTTAAAAGTCGGGATACAGTGCGCTCTGAACAAGCCAGCGCATTGGCTAGATAAGCGTTCGATAAAGTTGCAATCGGTTCGCGGTCATCGACCCAATCGCCAGATCGGGTTGCGCCCAAAAGCAGATCAAGAGCTTGGTAGCGCCCTCGTGTGATGTGAAGGGCCGGGCAGGCTGATTTGATAACTCGGGCCGCTTCCGTTTTCGTGGTGTTGGCTTGGCACTTTTGCGCAGCCAGCGCCTGAGAAGCGACTATTTGTTGATTTATAGTTCTAAATTTAGCGGCGATAGACATAAGACTCCCCTCGTCCGGGAGCTTCTTCCGCTTGACTTTCAATCCATTTTCAGGGAAATTGATCTTGTCTAATTGCGAAAGACGCTCGACCCGACGCCTAGTTGGTTGGACGTTTAGTGTGTTTGTTGGAACCACCTTTTTGCTGGGACTGTTAGACACAAGCGCCAGCTGGTAACTGGCGCATCTTTTTCAGAAAATCTGAACTCTTCTACTTTGTTGGGCGGCAACCCGGCAAAGTAGAAGGTTCAGTGATTCTCATCTGGAATAGTGTGCGCATGGTGCGGTAGCCTGTCAAATACGCTTTTGTGCATATTTTGTGGTCTTATTTGATCTGCCGTACGCTCGGACGCGATATGTTCACTGTACGGGGTCCGTAGACTTTCGATATAAGGTAAGGAAATAGACCAGCCCCTGATTTCATAAATCTCTGCACGGATACCTGTAGCCGAAACAAATCGATAGCCGGTGCACTTAGCCTCCGGCCCTCTATTACAAGCATTAGTCATATAACCCTCACAACCAGAGCGCCCCATACAGATGATCTCTATAATATACGCTTTAGGTTTATCAGATGGAATTTTTGCGATCTATAGCGCATAATGTCAAGACATTTGTGTATTTACACCATTTCTTTAGAAGATAGATTTATTGGCACTATAGCGTGACAGCTATTCGTCCATTAGAGGGATTTTCATGATTAAAGAAGAGGCTGGGTGGCGCGACCGGTTGCGGGACGCTGTTCGCACGGACGGTCGCCCATTGTACAGGCTATCCGAAGAAATGGGCCGTGCGAACACCTACGTCAGCCAAGTGCTAAAGAATGAAAAAACTCCAAGCGTAGAAAATCTAATCCAACTCTGTAACGTTCTGAACGTTGATCCCGCTTATATTCTTTCGGGCGTAACTCTTAGCAAGAAAGGCCAGCGAATTTCTGACCGATGGCAAAAGCTTCGCCCAATGGACCGAGACATGATTGAGGAACTACTGATACGCCTCAGTGTTGACAGCATCCAACATGACGATGCAGATAACGATGATACTAAATAAACAGATATCAAACATCTATTGACAGATACCTAATAACAAACTACTGTCACCTAACTACTGTTATTAAGGGGTGCGGTATGGGATTTGTTTTTTCCGTTTTACAAAATAAGGGCGGGGCTGGAAAATCCACCCTTGTCATAGCGTTAGCCGGATTGTTGGCAAAGGAACCGGGGGCGCGTGTCATCATCGTAGACACAGACAAGCAGGAAAGCGCCGCCAAGTGGGCAGCCGTCGATATGCCGGGCAGGGGGCATATCGACTATGTGACTGAACTGGCTGAAACCGATATCACCGACCTGTTACGCCAACTTAGAGCCGAATACGATTACATCATCGTAGACACAGCCGGGTTTGACAGTCGGATGGCGGGGTTTGTCATGGGGGGCAGTCAATTGTGCCTGATCCCGGTCAAGGCTACCGTCCCCGATGCCCAAGGGGCAATTGCCACGGCCAAGAGTGTCACAGCCACAGCCAACATGATCCGCCAACACATTCCAACCCTTGGGGTGCGGATGGATTTCGACCCAAAAACCCGTGCGACCGCTGCCATCAATGACCAATTGGCTTCATATGAAAAGCTGGAATTTGCTGACACAACCCTATGGCATGCTACCGGCTTTAAAGACGCCATGAACACAGGTGAAGCCGTCACCGGCCGGGCCAAGGGACTAACACAAAGCCTTTTGGTGGAACTCAGAAACAAAAAGCTCCTGCCTCTGCCCGGCGAATCCAGCCGCGCCGCATAAGGAATACACTATGGCACCTTACAAGAAAAAACCGCGCTCTATCCTGCCCGATGACGATGCCAACACACCAGCGGCCATCCCGACAGGGCCGTACCAAGAAGGAACGGTGACTGATAAGGCGGCTGCCATATCCGGTATGGTTGTAGGAAAGGCTTCCGAGCATCTGGCATGGGTGGACAGTTTCAGGAAGGCCGACCGGGTGCAAATGTCGTTTACGGCCGTACCCGAACCGATCCGCGATATGTTCCGGGCGCGGGCAACAGAAATGGGGTTGGACCTGAAAGGCTATCTCTATCATCTCTTGCGCCAAGATGGTCACCCGCTGCCCAGCCAGAAAGAGCTTGACGGCCGGTTCCGCTGAGCTTCACCAAAACACCCGCTTAAAACAAAAAAAAGACCCGCCCCCGGATGAACCGGGGGCGGGTTTATTTGATTGTAGTGGGGGTCCATTAGGGCTCAGTGATAAATCGTACGCTAGGCGATTTCAGCTTCCATCTTGCGCCAGATGTACTGTCCGATAAGCAGGATGTGTTCCCACCCGAGCGTAGTGCAGGCCAGAAACAGGGGGTATGTCAGTCCGATACGGCTCGGCGCGTTGGATTGAAAGCGCTACGAGTAGCTGTCCAAACAAGGGTCAAGGTGAATAGTAACCAAGACCACTTCCGGCTGTTGCCTCTTGCTCGCAATGCCCTTCGGAACTCGCTCGATGCAAAATCCACATCTCGTCCACGACGCAAGAACACATCATGGACGGCGGCTGCAGGTAGTACACTGCGGTCATGTGGGTCTTGTGCCCATTCCAACCACCACGGAACAGAAATATCGAAAGGCGTTCCTGCCGGGATGATTTCAGTGTGGCCAGAGCCTTTCCAGCCAATATCCCAATAGAGCGGTTTGGTCAGAACATAGGCTTTGCGCGTGCCCTGCACATGCTCGAAATGCTCGAATGTCGAAAAGCTGGACATGGATCAAGCCGCCGAGAGCCACTTCGTTAGAGCCGCCGCCGCTTCCGCCTCAGAGGCTTCGAGGATAGCGGCCACCTCTTCTGCGGTGTCTGCCGCTTTTATGGCTGCATCGGTTCGCTCTTTCAGATCATCCGCTTGACCAATCAGATCATCGAAGGTTTCCGCCTTCTTTAGTATCAAATTGGCAAAAGCATCAAAGGCCATATCGCGGCGGTCCGCGCCACCTTCAATGATCCGCGTCTGTTTTTCGCTGGCTGTTCCTTCCAGATACTTTTCAGCGGCCAATGCCTTTCGCGGCCAAGAGTGCATCTCTTCATCGCTGGCATTACCTGAAAGTCTGCGAAGTGTTTCTGCATGACGCTGTTTTACAGCCTTCACAGCTTCGGATTTGACCTCATCAAGGGGGCGGACAGGTACAGGCGGCGGCGCAAAACTACCGTCTGGCTGCTGGATGTAGCCGAGGGAAACTCCGTCCGGGACGGAATGCGCGTTTTCCCGGTCCGCAAGGCCCTGCAGAACCTGACACCAAGCGATCACTACGCCGTCTTGGTCAACATTAACAAAGCCTGTCATGCCTGTCGCTCCCTCAAATTAATCCAAGACGAGCCCTTTTCGTCATACAGTCCGGTCCCTCCTGAAACGGTACGATTAATGTAAACTGTCTTTGTCCCGGTGTCCGACGACTGAGCCATAAGGCGGTAAGTGTTACTGCCTGCGGTAGGCGAGGTGTCGATAAAGCCTGCCAAGCTTCTATGGTCCGGCGTGCTGTTATTGTCGGGGTCATAGGTAGGTGTAAAAAGTCCATTCGCACCGGGGGCACCTCCGCCAGTACCGCGCAACAAGTCGGTGCCGTTTCGCGTCAGCCACAATACTACGTTATGGTTACACTCGAAAAACATTGACAGGTCAATTTGAACGTGGTTCCCGGCCTTCACGTTATCAATCGTTGTCGTAAACAACGCAATTTCAATACCTGACGTTGCTGTCCAAGCAGGCGCGGTATATGTCGCTTGCGTACTGAATTGGTTCACCACACGGTTTTTCGCGACACGTTCCAGCTCGCCCGCCTTCGACACAACCGCATTGAGCGATGCAACATAGGCCAGCGCTTGGACGACTTCAGGAGCATCAACCGTATCTGCTGCCTTGATGTACCAATCGACTGTGAGGGATTTGACGCGGGTCTCTGAGGCTGTACGAACGCCGGGGACCGCTGATGCAGGTCCTGTCAGAGGGTGAGTTTCATTACCTTCTGCCGCATTACCCTGAGGCAATTCTTGACTTTCACCAGTTTCGGCGACTGTACGACCGGAACCGAATGTGCGGACAGAAGTGCGCGCGGTTCCATCAGACACATTGGAGGCGTAAGCGTCTTCGTGCGGGTGGTCTTGGAACGCATCTTCAAGCACCGTTCCGGCAGCACCTGCCAAGGGACCTGCCCCGCGCAAAACCCGATCATCAGGATCAGGCAGCACGCCATCCGGGTATTTCAGCGCCAGTTTTTTGTAGATCGTGACATCAAAGGTCGCACCATTCCCAAGCTTCAGCCAGCCGGGACCAAAACCAGTGCCAGAAGGGTCCCCCAGTATCCCGCCAACCGGCACCCCGTCACCAGACCCGATATCCACCCACGCGCCGCCGTCGCCCCGCGTTGGGTCAAAATATTGCGGCTTGCCACCCTCCGGGGCCATGCGAGTCTCGACAGCCCGCTTGGACTGATGCTCCATCACGGTTGCTGCAAAGTTCGGATCATCCCCAAGCGCATTGGCGAGCTCCTGAATGGTATCCAGCAACTCCGGCGCATTGCCTCCGAGCAGCTGCTCCAATTGAGACGCCAATTGCGCAAGAGCCATTTCCAGCGTCTTAGTACCGTGCTTCACGTCCTTACTGGTTAAGGCGTCATTCTTCCATGCCTGACCATCATGACGCAGAACTTCACCAGCCTTTGGCGCGGTTACAGTCACACTGCCATTGTCGCCCAGATCGCGGGTGCCAACCGATGCAATGGCTTCCTTTGCCTCTGAAATATGCTGATCAACATCGGTAATGGTTTTCTTGATCCGGCGGATATCATCCAGTGCGTCATTATTTTCATCCGGTAGGAGCAACCCCAAATTCGGGGTCTTGTTGTCTATGATGGCCATAAAAAAAACGGCCCTTCGGCCGCCCTCCTAGCTTGGTGTTTCTTGAAGAATGTCGGGTGTTGTTTCAGGGGGTGAGCGCAAAAGTGCCAGTCGCCCCCGGTAAACCGCCGCACAATCAGCGCGGGCCTTCATTTCGTGGATTGCTGCCGCCCATATTCGACCGACAATTTCCAGATGTTCCGGGTTTTCCGCCCGCCAACATTCAAAGGTGAAATCAGCAACAAACATTTGATAACTAATATCTGTTGCCTGTTTATAGTCATCCCTCAACATATGGGGCTGACCAGCCATACTTGCTTTTCCCGGCCGTTTTCTTTGCTCTGCCGGGAACGTTTTCCTGCTTGCCGCTTGATGCCGTGTTACCAGACGTGGGCTTCCCGCCTGATGCACCCTTGTAAAGCTCGCAGGTCAAACCCGTCTCATAGCCGCCCTGTAGGCTATGCGTTGCGGTTTTGATCCGCCAAAGGGTTGGAATGCCCGGATTAAAGCCGGACAGTTCCAAAAGACATTCAGCGCGAATGTCAGGATTTCCCAAAACCTTGACTGAGAAACTTCCCGCACCGCGTGTTTTCTGGTTCAACTCACTGGCAGCGACCGCTTCAGCCGACGCCCGGCTGACCTCTGTTTGGCGTAGGTCGCAAAAGGGAGCTTTGCCCACTTCTACAAAATCCTTAACCCCCGCTGCCCGATCATAAAAATGTGCCCTGTACCCGCCCGGTTCGCGGGCAGTTTCAGTCCCGGAAATTCCGCCCGCCGCGCCACCTTCTTCACGGCCGGAATAATCAAAGGTGAAAGCGCTCTCTCCGCCAATACAATCCTTCGGCTTGATAGTGATGATGTCAAAGGCCGCGCCGTTCACCTCTTGCCCGGTTCCCCGCCGCGCCAAGACCAAGCGCCCATCCATCGGACGGGCGACACCGTCAAACTTCTGGGCCAGTCGGGTCAAAAAGCTCATATCGCTTTCTGAAAACTGATCTTGGTGAGGAATTTCAATTGCGCCAAGTTCCGAGTCTATGACCGGTTCATACCCATGACGAGCCGCCGCCGCTTGCACCATTTCGCCCAAGGTTGAACCATGGTGCGACTGAAATCGCGGGGTGCGATAGCTTTCCACCAGATTGGCAGCATGACATTTAACCGACAATGTGCCGTAACTCAGGCTCGCGCTATCGATAATATAGCGCCCCATATCCCTTAATTGTCCTATCCCGTCACTAAGAAGGCAGGATAACTCAACTCCAATGGGGGGCAGGGGAAAGGGGCTGACACCTTCTGGGCGGGCGTCAACCTCGAATGAAAGAGCGTCTGACTTATCTTCCGCTTCATCCGTCACCTCCAAGGACAAAAGCCGCTGGTCCAGATCATAGGGCAGATCAATCCCGCCCCGGCGCAATCGGGCATATGGTTTCATGCGGGTTACCTTCGGTTTTCTGCCTATCCCCAGACACGCAAGGGCCGGGTAACCTGTTCTTTTGATGTATCCGGCAAAGTGATTTTCAGGCCAGCGGGTAGAACGATATCTTCAAGAGCCAAGAAAGCGTTCAGTTTGTAGGTTTCATCTGTGGCGTGGCTTACATCCACATCCGGCAATTGATCGGCGCAAATAGCGTCGACCATGTCGCCCGCCTTGGTTTCATAGTCAGCCATAGCTTTCCAACTCCACGTCAAATTCAATCTTTCGGGGTCGGCCATCGGGATAAAAATAAGTGGCCGTTTCAGAAAGGCGGGTAATGACGACCTGACCCCAATTTCGCCCGCTTCCATCTGCAAGCAACATCGGAAGACCTTTACCCGCCGCCGCCGCCATAACGGCAATCTGATCAGCGCCGCCATGGCGCGTGTAAATCACGCCAGACAAGGTAATGACCTGCGGGGCCTCGGTGACATATTGCTGAGCCGTTTTGCCTCCAAGCCGCCCCTTTTTGGCATATTCAAAAGACCATTGCCGGGCCGCTTGCTGATAAGGCCGCTCCGCCATACCAAAGCGAAACGGGCCAAGGCCCATCATGACCCGGCGGTCAATTTCTGCCATGCCGCGCCTCCATTTTCTGTACTGGTTTGATAGAGCGGCTAACGCCCCGCTCTAGCAGGCACCGCTTTACCCATCGCGCAGCGATGCCGTCGCGGCCTGCTGCTGTTTACGCAAGGGGCCGGTCGCCGCCTGTCCGGCGCGTGCGCCAAAGGCCATCGGATCAACGCCCGGCGGGGACGTGACATGCACAGAAAGCGAGCCTATCGAACTATCAATCTTGTTGTGGTGGACTGATTTACGCGCTTCGGCACCAACCTCGTGAGCCGCAGAAATCCGGGCTGCAACACTGGATTTTCGATTGTCATTCTGTGCAATCGGCGGCGGGGTCTGGGGTGCGCTGGTCAGGCCCAATTTTTCGCCCAACCACCCCAGATCAATCAATGATCTAAGACCCGCCATTTTCTCTTCAAGCCAGCTGGTCAATTCATTCCAGCCTGACGCCAACCCGTCCAGAATACCGTTCACCATATCACGGCCAAGAGCCGCCATCTCTTCGTAAAAGCGGCCTGCCAGCGCACCCAGTTCAGCCAGCCAGCCGTTCACAACATCAACAGGCGAAAATTCCAGCCATTTTTCTGACAAATGATCCAAGGATTTGATGATCAAGGTTAGCGGATTAAACTGGTTCCAGACTTCCCAGACCCCCGTCACCCAACCCTTATCGAAGGCGGCGGCAATCTTCTGCCAAGCTCCCTCCCACCAGCTGACCAATTCCGACCAATTATCCATGATCAAAAGGGCGGCTCCGGCTATCCCCGCGATGATCAGCCCAACGGGGTTAAACAGCATAATCAAGGCCACCTTAAGCAGTGCTGCCCCAACTGACAGGATAGATGCGACCAAGGGGCCGAGCGTGATGGCCCCAAGCGCGCCAATCGCCAATTCAAGATTGCTGACCGGGCCGGTCACGGTCTCAATTGCCGATTTGATCTTTCCGAACGTTTCGCCAACGTCTGAAATTATTTGTTTCAAGTCTTTCAAATGACCCGGCAAATCCTTGGCAAAATTTTCGGCCCACGCTCTAATCAGTTCCTTGTTATTGGCGACCAATTCATTGAACTTGTTTATCAGATCGGTCACAACCGGAGCCAGAGAGGCCCCAATACTGTTGGAAAGACCTTCAAAGACAACGCCCAAATTGGTCATTGCGTCGGTCAGGTTTTCTCCGTTGGCCGCATCTTCCGCGCTGATAACAGCGCCAAGGTGAAAGGCTTCGGCTTTCAGTTTCTCGATAGCTTCCGGGCCAGCCTCGCCAAAAAGGGCCATCCGCTGACCTGATCGGCCAAACATAGCGGTTGCGGCGGCCGCTCGCTTGCTTTCATCCTTGATCTCAGAAAGGGCTTCCAGTGCCATTTCAAAGGCTTTGGTCGGGTCATTTTCAGCGACCATGCGCTTTGCAAGTTCCGGTCCGACCTTCTTTAAAAAGGCGTACATCGGCCCAGACCCCGATTTCATTTCCCCCAATCGCTTGGAAAAGGTCATGGCAGACGTATCAAACGACGCCTTGTCTACGCCCGACCGATCACCGGCATATCGCAAGGCTTGCAAGGTCTCCACATTCATGCCCGTGGCGCGGCCCATCTTGGCAATCGCATCCCCGGCCCCTGCAAACCCGGTCACCATTTTGGTCGCCGCCGCCGTGGCGGCTATCCCCGCCCCGGCGATGGTCACCCCCAAGGTTTTGACCCGTTTCGTCAAACCACGCACCCGCTCTCCAACCTTGGCAAGGCCGCTGGCGTCGGCAAGGGTTGAAAAAGCCCGCTTGATCTTCTTGATAGGGCGGCTCAAACGGTCCAGTGCCTTCTCAACCCGGCGCATGGGCGCAGTGATCTTGTCGATCAGGCCGACCTTGATTTCGACCTGTCCGTTCTTTTTACTCATGTCGGATAAACCCCTGTTCAGATCGTCCCGGCCTTGGCGCGGGTTGTGATCAATTCATTGGCGCGAAAATACCAAGTGACCCCTTCGCTCAACCCCATGTCATCTGCGACATGAGGCGGCCAGCCATAAGCAACGGCCAATGTCTCGCAGAAGTCGAAATAGGCGGGAACTACTTCGACTTCTTGATAAAACCCTCGATTTTGTCAGAAATCGCGGTAACGTCCGAAACATCCAGTTCCGCTATATCATCGGGGGTCAAGCCGCCTCCAATGGGCGTAGAACAAAGCGCCATGACGAGTTGTTCCACCTGGCTCGTTTCCCCTTTCGTGTTCTCTTGCATTCCCTTGATATCCCGCCATTTAGGGCGACGGATTTCGATTTCCGAAACCTCAGCACCGGAAATGGTGATGGGGTGTTGGAGGTTGATAGTTTCAGTTTGCATGGGTCTTTTCCTTGATTTTCCCGCACATGAAGCGGGCGCTACTCATGAAAAAAGGGGCAGCCAAGCCGCCCCTTGATGTTTATATTTTTGGCCTTCGCCTAAACTGGCTTTAAGTCAGGCATTAGAGGCCGATATGGTTTCGCTCGTCCTCTTTCCAGTCTTCGCCCCAGACCCGGAATATACAGTTCTCAATATCAATGAAGAGCGCTTCCTTGCCGTCCTCAATGATCTCGTAGTGCTCCACCTCTCCGGTGATGGTGGTGCTGTTTTTCGACCCCATGGAAAGGGTGCCCAGATCGTAGGAAGAAAAAGAACCGGTGACCTTGTAAATGATCTGGGTGCCGCCTTTTCCTTGCTGTTTATTCGACGTTCTTAGCACGATGGACGCACCAAGACCGGGGCCGAAGAGGTGTTTCAGAAGCTCGTGCTTGGTGCCGTGAATGGTCAGGGTGATTTGCATGGCTTCCTGTCCAAGGTCTTCCTTCAAGACCCCATCCATGCCCCCGCCCCGCGTTTCTTCCATAACACGGGTGATAACCGGGGGTGTGACTTCATTGACCACCCCCGCATAGCCAATCCCATCAATAGTAAGGGACATATTTCGCTGAATATTCGCACGGGCCATCAAACAAGCTCCTTAATGTATTCATCCGTAATTACGGTGCGGAACGTCATATTTTCGTTCGGATAAACCGGCGTCCATTCGCAATCCAGATAGGTCTTTCCCTGTTCGATCTGGTTGGCCTCGTTCAGATCGGCAGACGGGAAAGCATGGCCGCCCAAAATAGCCTCTTGCGCCTTCAAATAGCGAAAATACTTGTTGCAACCTTCTGCAACGTCTTCCAAGAGGGTCTTGGTAATTGGCCGGTCAATTGCCCACCGGTGCGCATACTCAATGCTCTCAAAGATCATGTCATGAGCACGGACTACAGCCGTGAATTGCCATTTTGGATCATCAGCGCAGCCCCGGTTGCCCCAATAGCGGAAGCCCATATTCCGAATACCGCAGGAAATGTCCTGTGAATTGAGGTAATTGGCCGTGGAGTCATAGCCTGACCCGGCGTAATCGACAGGACGCTCAAAACCCGACACGTTCATGGTCTGGTTAGAATGAGACCACCACCAACCTCGTTCACGATCAAGGGTTGCTCTCAAACCGGCCGCCGCTGAACTCATTGGCTCCGCCGTCAAGATGCCATTTTGCGACACCATGACCTTTTGGTAAATCAACTCGACGCGCTTGGAGTTAAAATTCCGGCGGAAGGCTACAGCTTCGGCCGGGTTAGCTGCATTGGTATCGGCAAAAATAATTGCCCGCAGGCGGTCCGCGATAGAAATCATCTCATTGACAACTTCAACCTTGTGCGAAAAACCGGGTGCAATCAGGATTTTGGGACGCACCCCGTGCAGACTTTCAGACGCCCTAAAGGCATGCACTCCGGTATAGCCTCCCGTATCCGGGTCCAACCCACCAATAATATTTGCCAGCGTTCCGGCCTCGTCGTCCCCTTCGGCCACTCGGACAACAACGACCGTTGTAGCGTCTTGGTCAAAAATCGTATCCAGCGCGCTTGGCAAAGTGCCCCGGTCCCCCAGAAGGGCCGCCGATGCGCGCCGACCGATCATCAAGACCGGTTTATTGAGTGGGAACGCACTTTCATCAGCGTCCGGCGCAACGCCGATCAAACCGATAACACCGGATTTCACTGTCCTGACCGGGCGCGACCCTGTGTCGATTTCGACAATCTCCACACCATGATAAAAGTCTGTCGTCATGGGATTTGCTCCACAAAAAAGGCCCCATAACGGGGCCTTGGATGGTTTCAGTTACAGATATCTATTATCTGTTATTTAGTGATCATTACCCTTTAACGGACGGCCAGAATTTCACGGCCGCCGCAAGACCAGCCGCGCTGGCAATGGCGAGGACAAAACGGGTTTTTACCTTGTTGGTTCCATTGCGCAGATCGCGCAAAAAATGTTGATCCTTTTGGACTTCCAACGGATTGTCCGTATCAATGCCGAAAGCCTGCATCGCCTTTTTGGCCCCTTCCGCTCCCGCTTCCCGCGCCACTTCCGTGGCGACCTCGTTGGCGGCTTCCTTGGCGACCTCTTTGGCAAGGTGCAAAATCTGGGCTTCATCCATCATTTTTGACCTTCCCGTGTGCGCCGCTCACCGTGTCGTACCAGTGGGCACAGCGAATAACGCGCTGGTTGGCCCGGCCCAAAGCTTGATCCGTGCGTATCAGCGCCTTATCCAGCGGGTCTCCCAACCTCACGCCGGACCGCTCCCGTCTTCGACAATCGGCCGGATAGGCAGGCGCGGCTGCGCGGGCGTTTTCAGCAGACGCCAGCACCGCATCCGCGTAAGGGTCAGTGGTTGCGCAGCCGCTCAAGAAGATCAGGATCAACCCGGTCAACAGTGCGTGTTTCATAGGCTTCAAGTTCTTTTTCATCTGCAACCCGCCTCGCCTCTATCTCGTTGATTTCAGAAGCTAAGTGCATATTGGCTTCAAGGGTCAGCTGGTGCTTTGCTGTCAGCCTCTCCAATTGGAGTTTCAGGGCGTCAAGCTCGATGCTGGACGCGCAGGCTGTTTTTGCCGCTTCAACTGCCCGGTCAAGACTGATCCGGTGATAGCCGTAAAGACTGCCTGCACCAGCTATTGCGGCAAGAGCCAGAAAGGCCGTTGCTTTCAGGGAAAGGCCGCCAAGCCACGCCCGGATCATGTGCCATTCCCCAGACACAAATCACGTTCAGCGCTCCGTCTGACCACCAATCCGCGCCAGACCCGTCCACCGGCCTTGTTCCACCATGTGATGGCATGGCAAGCGCCCCTGATATCGCCTGAATTCAATCGTCTTGTGGCAGTGCTGCGGCCGATGGCACGGATACCGCAATTAAAGGCAAGGGACGTAAATGCCGCATCCCGGCTCGGGGGCAGTCGTCGTGACTTGGTTGTCTTGGTGAAATAAGGATGCAGACCGTGGCGGTATTCTGCTACCTCATCGCGCAAAAGCGCAGTGCATTCCGCATTGGTCTTCACCATGCCAAGCTTCACGCCACGGGTGGACCCGTAACAGATCGTTGGCACACCAACCACGTCCAGATAAGCCCGGTTTCGCTTACCTTCCTTAGCCGCAATAAACGGAACCGCTATTTTCAAGGTGGCCGCTTCCCGGCTCTCGGCCATCTGCCCGGCAATTCCTTGACCCGATAAAGCCATGGCAATGACAAGCGCACCGAGCACCACACCCAAAATACGCAACCATTCTCGCCTTTTAGAGCCATCCTGTTTTACAAACCGGCCAACCATCCCGGCGACAAACAGGAAAACAGCAAACCACCCGACCAAATAAGGGTTTGTGTCCGCCCCGGTAAATCTGAACACCGCTTCGGGAACAAGCAAAATCAGAAAACCCAGAACTAGTGTCCAGAAGCTCAAGGACACAGCAAACACACGTTTCCAATCTGCAATAAATTGCATGTCATAAACTCCACATTTTCAGGAAAGATCGCCTAAACAGAAAGGCGAATTACTCACGGCCGGGGCAATCTCATGCACCGGTTAGATATTGGCCCCGGTTCCCACCGCTCTAAGGTCGGTGAAATAAGGCCGGGCGGCAGGGCCGCCGGTAAACTCGATCTTGACCGCTGTGGTCTCCCCAAGGGCTGGCCAGTCAGTCAGATCATAGAGTGCATCAATCCAGCCGCCGACTTCCAAGACCTGACCGGATGTATAGGCAAGTTCCACCCATTCTCCTGCCGCATCCCTGACAAACACCTTCGCACTTGCCCCAGATGGCAAAAGCTGTTTGACGCGGACCGGAACGCGACTTGATCCCTTGATTTCAAAGGCCCGCGACACGTAGGTCGCCGCCCCCTTTATCCGCCCGGCGACCACTTGGATATCCTGATAGAGCCTTGGGCTTGCGAAAGTCTCGCCGCGCAAGGTCGCTTGCAGGATTGCCCGGCCGGAACGGTAGCCCCCAAGGTCAACACCGCCTTCCGTGGTCAAGGGAACCACTTGCCCATCCTCCAAGGTCAGGGAAAACCCTATGGACGTTTCCGCTGTCGGCAGGTCAAAAGCTGCCTGCAACCGAAGATCGGACGCATTGTCCAGATCGACCGGCCCCAGCGTGACGGTCTTCGTGGTTGTGTTGAACCTTGCGCGGGACACGGAAAATGTCAGATCGCTGTCATGCACGGGTGCCCATGTAGACCCGTTGGACGACTCCACTTCCACCCCAACCGTATAGGGTTGCTCCGTTACCCATCTTTGCCGCTCTGCATCAAAACCACCAAGAGCGGCTGCGCGGATTGCATGGCCCGGATCGCTGGTCAAAATGACAAGAGCCACCCGGTCCGTATCGGAAAAATATGGCAATCGGGCAAAGGTAATCCTGTGCGGGACACCCAAGACAACCGACCCCATGTTAATGCGCATTTCATCCAGAACAGTATCCAGCGGATAGCCGGTATCATCCACGGGCCGCAATTGAGCCACGCACGGGGTCTCAGGATTGCCGATGGCACAAAAGGTAACCTCGCCGCCACAGCAATGCCCGGCATTACCGATGCCCCACCTCCAAATCTGGCCACGCGGATCGGTATCGCGTTGTATTTGCCGCACCGTTGTCACCGTCTCAAAGATAGTGCGCTGCATGGTCTGGGTGACAATTTCACCACCGCCGACAAAGGTGGCCGTGGCCGTAGACCCACCCGCACCCCGCGCCGTTACCAGCTTGGTTCCAGCCGTGTACGTGTTTGGAGGAATGACATATGTGTGTTCGATTTCCCCGGCTGCATCGGCCGAAACCCCGGCCGGGGTGATGTTCACCCCGTCAAAGGTCAGTTCGGCCAAGTCTTCTCCCCCCCCAAACCCGTCAATGGTCATCGAAACAGGGCGGGAGCGGAGAAACCGGGCAGCTACCCGGCGCTGATCCACCATGCGCGTCTCGGCGCGGCGGTTGCTAACCTCTTGGCGCGTCCGGTTTTGCCAACCTCTGACAACCCGCGTTCCCCCATCAATTCGACGGGTTTGGTCGGATGCCCATTGGGTTCGGGTTTCAGACCAAAAATCCACATTCGGGCTTAATTGCAGGTCTGCCGGAATGGGCGTTGCATTGGCAAAACGATTGACGATCTTGCAGACCGTTGCCAAAGGTTGATCTACTGTCTTTTCCCAGACGAAATCCAGCATATGGACCCGGCCCGCGTCCACGTCATGCACACGCGTGTCAATCGGCAACATCAAGACACCGTTTGCACAAGCTGCATCTTGCACTGATCCGGGATCACGAAACCGGTCATCGTCAAACGGATCAACGAACATGCCATATTTTGCGGCCGGTTCGCTTTGTGTGATCTCCGTTTGCAAGCGGTTCAGCGCCACCAAGTCCGTCAGTTCCCGCACATGCTGAAACAGTGCAGAAATTTCGTCATAGGGATAGGAAAAGGTGCCGTTGTTGACGATCTCCGGCAGACCATCAAAATCATTATGAACCTCGGCCAGTTTCAGGACCATGGTAGGGACCGGTGGAACGCTTGGGCGCTCGGCAGATACGCCCGTGATATAAACCACCTCACCAGCGTCATTCAGGCCAACCAGATCAATCCGGGGCAGCTTCGCGAGATAGGTGACGATGATTTCCCCGCCATCCACGCCCCCCGAAACCGTCAGGCTGCGGGATGTTTGAGCAACCGGCGAAACCGCATCCCGATACCGGATTTTGGCCTCATATTGCGAACCACCCACTGGCTCAACGCCGCCGGGCAACCAGTCAATCCGGCTTCCCGTCCATGTGTAATCCGTGCCTTGACGATAAACGGTCTCGCCCTGCCAGACCTCCAAAACCGCAACAACACTGCTTTCAGCAAAGCTATCCGCCCCACCTGCACTGGCTCCGCGTGTAATCTGGTCGGTCATTTCCTTTTCGACCAAGACTTGCACAACGCTATCAAGCGGTGCGCGAGCCAAAGTGATTTCGCAAAGGCCGCCATCTTGATCGGTAAATGTATGACTTTCACCATCTACCTGTACCGTATTCCAGTGCTGCGGAACCACATCACGCAAGGCTGTTTTGCGGGTGTATTTATAGCCATAAATATTGGCTGCACCTGCACCGATATCCAAGACAAGCGCCCCGTCCGGGTCAAACCCGATTGCCGTAACACTGCAACCATCGGCAATATAATTGCCATTCGCCTGCCGATCATAGTCGGCCAAGAGCGCATTGGTGGTACTCAGCCGAACCGGGTCCGACGTATCCAGAGGACGGCCATCTTGCAGACGGTATACGGCATAAAGCGCGCCTTCCTGTCCGTCGCCATCAAAACCCCAAGACACGTATTCAACCGTGCGCCACGCCCCGTCCTCACCTTCTGCCGGTGTTCCCGGTTCCAAACCTTTCAGGGTGTCATCATCTTCCGGGCTGATCAGTTCGGTGACCAAGCGCACACCTATGTCGATAGTGCCTTGCATCGGTACATTTTCAAGAACAGCTGCCAAGACCGGGCGCACGTCGCCAGCGGCATAAATAGCGCCCGCTTCCAGCTGTACCCGGCCGGTTTCAAGGTCCACCTGAATGCCGCCACCACTTTGCCGGTCACCATCGGCGGCAGACAAACGGGCAATCCGGCCATGCTTCGCATTTTGAATGAATTGCAATTCATTTAGTTCTGCGCCTTGCAAATAGTTCTTTTCAACAAAGACAAGGCCAGTGTCATTCGGGCGAAACGGGCCACGATTATACGCGCCCGGAACACCCGGAACGGAAAAGTCAGTCATTTTGGAAACTCCGAGAAAACGGGTGCGCAAAGCACGGCTATCCCGTTAAAAAATCAGACGAAGCGGATCGCCCATTTCACGCGCTCGCGGGTCGCGTCATCCAGATCAATTCCCAAGACCTGAACACCTACCGGCGGGAAAGGGGCCTCAATTTCTTCCGGCTCCAACCAGTTACGCGCTTGTGGCAAGCCTGCGCGGGGGCGCGCTTCAAAGAGAAGTCCGACGGTTGCCGCGTGGCGGCCTGCCCCGTTTCCAAACCCGGTCATTGCTTCGACATAAACCAATTTGCCGGTTTTGGCTGGCTCATAACCTGTGCCGTCAACCTCATAAGGAAAAGACGATCCTAATGCCGGGTGAACCACTGCGGCCGCCTTCATCCGCCGCGCGCCAATCATCTGGCCGGACCTGTCATAAAAGGCGGCATAGCCATGCATCCCAACCAGAGTTTTTGCCATGACTGTCGCCCCATTGCCTGCATCCAGTTCGGCCCAGCTCATGCCGATATCCTTTGAAGGCAATTTCAGGTCGATCCAGCGCGCATTCCCGGTCGGAGCAAGCCAGATATCCAAAGGGGCAAGCTCTGTTTCGGTCAGCTCAATGGGAAATTCATGGGTACGCCCCAAACTCCAAAGCGGGTTGGACCCGGATACTTTCGCCCCGGAATGAGCCGAATAAAGCGCGCTACCCCAACGCGAATAGGAAAACTCCCCCGCACGCACGTCATGACCGTGAAACACCCGCTCAAGATCATTGCGAAAAGGATCAGAGGCTTCCGCAATCCGGCTTATTTTCCCCAGATTAGCAAGAGCAGGCCGATCATCAAGACCGATTTGCCAACCGTTCCAATAGCGCCGCCGGGTCGGGTTGATTTCCAGCCTGCCGCTTGCTCCGGCAAAGGCAAGCCCGGTGTGGATTGCCCGCACCAGCCCATGCACCCGCTGCCAGCGAATACCTTCATGAAAGAGTGCGGCCAGATCGTCAAAATAGGGTCGCAAAATATCAAGTTTTGCTTCACTGATCATTGCGTCCAGCAATTCAGGTCCGGGGTCTGTCCACTTCTCGCCAATGGCGTCAATAGCCGGGTGCAGCTTGTCGGATCGCCTCTTTGCCGCTGTCAGGTCAAGGGCTTTATCTACGGCCGTTGCACTGCGCGGGGGCAAGAGGCTTTCAACCATGTCAGACCCTTTCTATCGTGACTTTCAGGTCACTGATTTCAATGGCTTCATTGGGACTTGCTTCAATCCCGTCCAACGGGGTCACAAGCCGGGCGTCCATAAGCCCCGCCACAGACATGGCCGTGGCAACGATCCATCCCGGTGTCAGGGATTTACCCAGAAGATCGGATGCAACCCACTTCTCCAAAATGATCGCCCGCAAGGTCTCTGAAATTTCAGCCGGCACATTTTGAGAAACGCGGGCCAAAAGATGAACCGCGCCGGATTTGCGCACTGCCGACATAACATTGAACCGGTCAGAAAGGACTGTTTCCGATCCCGGTCCCAGATCGTCCAGTTTGCTCCGCACCTGCCCCAAAAGTTCAGGAGATGCATCGCCAGAGCCGATTGCGGAAAGGACCGCGACATTAATGGTCGGGTCTCGGCCCTCACGCCAGATTACCACGTCGCGCACGTCAAGGCTTATTCCCATGACAAGCGCCTTGTAAGCGTCAAGCGGACCGCCCCCGGAACGCCCGGAAATCTCCAGTTTTACACGGGCCTGAAACCGGTCATCATCCTCGCCGGGCAGGCGCACCGCATCATAGAATTTACCAAGTGCATCCAGAGGTGCGCCATTTGAATAATCAATCAGATAAGACCGCCAAACCGTATTCGTACGGGCAATATCATGATATTCGCGCATGGCGAGCGCCTGATTTGCCTTTGCTTCCGGGGTGCTGTCCAGATGCCGCACCTCTTCAAATTCAGGCCGAAACCCCACGTAATCATCCATGATTTCCTGAAACAAAGTCTCCGGGTCTTTCTCCGGGATGATTTCAAGCTTGCCCATTCATCGCCTCCACCAGCTCGATAGTGAATTGTTCCTGAGTTGCGCTTGTCCTGTCGCCCAGATGACCGCGTGGGTAGTAGATCGCAACGATCTGGACGGCCAGCCGCCCGCTTATTGGGTCATAATCCACCAGTACACGCTCGACCCCCAAGCGCGGCTCCTGCCGCTCTATGGCGTCTATGACTTCCATCTGAATATCCATGATCAGGGACGGCGTTATCGGCCGATCAATCATGTCAGGGATGCGGCTACCATAGGACCGGCGCAAAACGCGAGACCCGATGGGGGTCAGCAATATGTCCCGCACAGACTGGATCACATGGGCAAGGCCCGTTATGTCCGTGCCCGTCTTGCCATTGATGCCCTGATAGGTCATCAAACCGGCCCCTTGGACAACCCATTACCGGGCACAACGCCAGTGTGCCGGTGGGTGTTGCCCACAAACTTACCCTTATGGTGGAACCGCCCGCCAAGACCATCCAGACCGCCGGTGACCTTCACATCACCATCCAAGGTGATCTTTGCCACTTTCAGGGTAGCTTCCTGATCCGTCAGTGTGAGTGCCCCGTCCCCGACGGAAACATTCAAGGTCAGGCCAGCCGGGGCCTTGACCGTCAGTGCCTTGGCCTCACTGTCATGCTCAATTACGGTACCATCTTCATAAATGGTTTTGGTCGCACTGCCCCGATCACTGACATGACCGCGCTCATTGGTCGGCAAAGACCCCATTATGACGGCCTGTGACATATCCCCGGACGGGCTGACGGCTAGGACTTGTTCCCCCTTATGACGCGGTTCATGCGTCCTGACCCCACCGGCCCGATTTTGCAGCAAAGGCAACCAGTCGCTTTCCAGCTCACCTGATTTAAGGCGATACCGGTTGCTCTTGTAATCCACCTCAGAAACCGTTCCGATAAACACCATCTGGGCAATCCGGCCTTCAGCTTCATTAATCCGGGCGGGTATGTCACTCGTTCCATTCATGGTCCCAGCCCTCCGTTTCGCTCGTGTATTCGACCCGGTAGTCCAGTCTTGCGAAGTGAGCAACACGATCACCACCATCGTCGCCGTCGAATACGACCTGTTCCAAAATAGCTGCGCTGACGATATCGCCCGGCAAAGTCAGGTTGCGGTCAATCAGGGTTTCGATTTCCTGCGCAAGTTCGTCTATCTGTTCTTCTGACTTGTCGCCAAAACCATGCAACTCAATGGCAAGAGTCGCTTCCCGGTCCTTTGGTCCGGGTGAATTGGCCGGGGTGGTAATCTTGTCGCCCTCAATATAGATCAGCGCCGCCGGATAAATGTCCGCGTCCTTACGGGGCTGAACTTTCACATAGCTGCTTGCCTCGATCATTTTCAGCCCGGCAATCGCCGGATAATCTTTTGGGGTATCCTTGGCCGTCTTCAAAAGGTCCACCAGACCGGTCCGTATATCCTTGCGACTGGTCATGGCTCTATCCTGTCCTGTGCAATGTCAGCTTGACGCTGGTATCCGTTGCGGGCAACTCGCCCATGGCCTTGTATTCCCGGCCCCGGATCAAAAAGGTATCGCCTACATCCGGTTCGGTCGGCAGAACACCCTTGGAGATTTCAACAACGGGGCGAAAGATCGCGGTTTCAACCTCGCCCTGATTAAGCGTTTCGTGAAGTTCGGTGAATATGCCGGTGACTGTTTGGGTCCACTCACCAGACACATGCCGGACCGTGACCGGCTCCCCGCGCAAGCGCATGGCAGCCGCCACGACCCGCCGGGAAAGCCGGTCAAAGGCCGTCATATCAAGCCCCGACCTTACCGGTTTGCAGCGCGCCCGTTTGCAGCGCGCCCGGCAGGGCGCACAAGTGCAAGGGGTAAGAATATAATTCCAGTTCGACGAACAGCTTGCGGTCAGTATCCGGCACAATCAGCGGGTAATCTTCCCGGCCTGTCGTGTTGATGTTTTCAAGGTCGGGGTGCGGGGCAACCGCCTTTTTGAAAGCCCCTTCCACATTGCGCGGCAGGAAACGAGCCTTGTTCGTCGGGATGCCTACCTTGCCTTCTTCATCGTCTGTATAATCGTCCTGTCCCCGGTAGTTGACCCAATCAATGCCCTTATACCGGAACGTATCAAAGACCCCGGTTTCCTCGCTATTGGCCGCAAGCCCCTTGCGCAAACCGGTAGCAGCCTCCCAATTGAGATAGCTTTCCTTGACCCCCTTGTGACCTGTCAGTTTGTCCCAAAACTCATCTCCGCACAGGGCCAAGACAGAAGATGCGGAAGTCCAATTGCCTTTACAGCCCTTTTGAACAGCTCGGACCACCGCATTACACGGGGCGGTCAAATCTGCCTTGGTAAAATCAAACTGGATTTCGGCAGGCTTTTCGATGCCGAACTTTTTGTAAAAATCATAGATGACCGATCCATCCGCATCGAGAAGCACCCCTTGGGCGGCCCCCATCCGATGAAATTCCTTGGTCAAAGCCATCCGGCGGCGCAGCTTGGCAAAGCGTTTCAGGATTTCCTTTTGCATCTGTTCCAAAACGGTGATTTCACCAGTTTCACGAATGCCGTCCAGCTCAATGGCCTTGACCTGATCCGAAACAGACAGACCCGGAACCGCAAATAACTCCGCAGTCCGTTTACCGCTTTTGCCCGTTCGCTTGGCCGGTGTGCCGCGTTCGCTGGTCTGGATAATTGCCAAGTTGCCATCTTTGTCCACGTCAACGGATGCAATGCCCGTGCGGATGTAATCCGTATCAAAGGTCATGGCCTTTTCCAGAAAATGCGGCATATAGGCCACCTCATTAACCGGCTTGATCATGGACGCCATGGAAAAGGCATCATCAGAAAGAAGGTTGAAAATCTCACTCATGGGAGAACCTCGAAATTTTGAGAAAGTTAGGGGAAATGCGGGCGCGACTTATTGAACAGCGCGCACTTGAATGAAGTTGCCAGCCAACTCATTCACGTGAGGGGCGATATCTTCCAGATCGCCCGGCCAGACAAGCCGATCTTCCGACACCTCAGCCAAGCGAGTGACGGCCATAGCGGGCACGTCGTCTTTACTTGCATCAACGGCACCAATGGAAATGGCGGCCGCCACTTTCGCGCCCCCTTCCGCCGCCGGGTCAAGTTTCACATACTTGCCCTCAACTTCCGCAACCACTTCACCGGGCAGGAATTTGCCGCCGGAAAATGGCTTGGTTTCAAGGGAAAGGCTTCCATTGGCCGCAGACTGGATAAACTCGGCCGTGCGCGGGCCTTCATTAAAAGATGCACTTTTCATTGCTCTTAAGTCCTTTGTGTTACGTCAGGCTTGGGGCAGGCAGGTCTTTACCCGCCGTTGATTTCCTTGACGGCCGCATCCCAACTCGCTGTCGCATTTGCCGCCGCGTCCAAGGTCTGGGGTTGATGCGGGTTGACCGCTGCGGCGGCGTCGTTTCGGGCCGCCAGTTCCAAGACCAGCCGCCCCGCCTCTTCCACGCTCATTTTTCCCTTGATGGCCGCACCCACATCGAAAGAAACACCAAACTCATTTGCCTTGGCATAAGCTTGGAAAATCCCCTCTGCACGCGCTGTTTCTTTGGCAATGGCGGCTTCAAGGTCTGCCTGTCCGCTCGGCTCCTGCGGGGCCTGTGTGTTATTAGCTGCCTCTTCCGGCTGCGGGGGCGTTCCGGCCTGCGGATCAACCTGGGCCGTTTCTGCCTGACCGCCGGTTGCAGGTCGGTCTTCGCCGTTTCCAGCACTTACCTTTGCTGTCAGTCTGGCCAGCATGTCGCGCATGGGTTCCATCTGATCAACAAGACCCGCTGCAACCGCTTTTTCGCCCCTAAATATCTGGGCCTGCAAACCAGCTACCGCGTCCTTTTTCATGCCCCGGTGGTCTGCCACCATCTGACAAAAATCATCGTTCATACCATCAACATCAGCTTGGATACGAGCCGCTGCATCCTCGCTCATGGCCGTAAACGGGCTGGCGTCGTCCTTGGCCGCTCCGGCCTTGAAAACGTGATATTTTACGCCGCTCTTTTCAGCTGCTCCGCTTACATCCTGCACCATGGCAATGACACCAATCGACCCGGCAAGCCCTGTACGGGCAATGGAGATTTCAGACGCCGCGCTCCCAATACCAAATCCAGCCGAAAGAGCCGCTTCATTGATATGCGCCCAAAGGGGTTTTCCAGACTGTTCAGCCGCGTCCCGCATGGCGCGGGCGGTATCTTCAAGACCCTGCGACGGGCCGCCATAGCAGTCGATCTCCAAGAGAACCGCCTTGACGCCCGGATGGGTCACCGCTTCCTCAACTGTTTCCAGCAACGCTGGATAGGACATATACCCACATTCCCGGTGCCACCCCCTTGAAGTGCGAGACAGGGCACCACTGACACGGATGACCGCAACCCCTTCGCTCGTAACATAAGCGCCCGGAATATTGGGCCGCTCCTGCCCGGCGAACATCAAATTGACATTTGTGGGTTTGGTTTCCAGATCAGCGGCGAACTGGTTAGCCTCGCTGACGATTTGCGCCTCAAGACTGGTAAAGGCGTCCAGATGGCTGGCAGGCACGGCCAAGGGTTCGTTGCACCACTGTGCAACGGTGTGATATAGGTCAATTTTCATTGGAAGTTCCCTTTATTTCAGGCTTCGTTATCTGCCCAAAAGTCTGTGCTTTCCCGCTCTAGTTCCCGGTCCACGTCCTCGATATCAAGGCCGCGTTCTGCCAGCGCCTCGGTGCGGGATTTCAGTTTCAGTTTCAGTTCTTTTTCAACGGCCGACACATCCTTGGCCGGGTCCACCCATTCTTGCCGGGGCGGGAGATACTTGACGCGGGGCGGCACATGAGCGGGCAAAAGGCGACCCGACAAAAGGCCGACCGTATGGAACCGCTCCACCACCGGGCGGCACAACTGAGGCATCAGGACGGTGCATGTCCAAGACTTCACCTGTCGTCGGAAGCGAACAATATCAGTCCTGACATTTGAGAAATTCCCACGTGACGGGTCGGCACTCAAATAGGAGTATGGCAGGCCAAGGGCCGCCGATATCCGCAAGAGTTGCCGATATTGCCAAGCCTCGTAAGACCCGCCCACATCAGCCGTAGAGATTGCCTTTACGTCCTCGCCTTCATTCAATTTCACCACGGTTCCGGTTTTCAAAGGGTCCAATAGTTCATCATCATCATCGGGCCGGGTGGAAGGTTCCGGGGCTTCGTCATTGTCCTCATCATCAGACCAGCCATCCCTCTGATCATTTTGAGTGATGGCAAGAGCAAAGGCCGCAGCCACACGCTTGCGGTCCATTTCATTGTCATCATAGGAGCGCAGCATATGCAAAGGCATGATAGCTTTTGCATATCGACTAACCCCACGGATTTGACCGGCGCATTTGGGGTCCATCACATGAAGAACATCACTTGCGGGCACCCGCACACGCTTAAGCCCTGTCACCGTTCCGGGGCGTTGATCGCCCGGATGCTGGGGAAAAAAGTGATAGGCCAGCCGCTGCCCCAATGCGTTAAACTCTATTCCCGCCTTGATAAAGCGTCCGCCGGATTGAACCTCATCAAAGCTCGTATCAAGCATTTCGCTTTGATAGACCTGCAACTGAAAGGGCATGGCCGTCATGTCGCCCGGTCGCCGGGACCGAAAGCGGACAAAACACTCTCCGGCGACAAAGGCTTCACGGGCAATGAGGCTTTGAAGGCCATAAAAGTCCAAAAGCCCGTCCGCGTCCGCAACTTCATTCCAAAGCTGCCATTCATTCAGCCAGTGTTCGCGGTCCTTTTGATTATCAAGGTTTGGGCGGGGCTTGATACCATCACCCACGACCATGGTTTGCCAAAGGTCTGCCGCATGGCCACCATAACCGTCATTATAGTCCAGATACCGCGCACGGGCGGTCAAGGTCGCCCCGGACGCCCGGATCAATGCGTTGACGTGGTGACGGGCGGGGGCAAATTCCTGCACCCTGCGCCCCATTCCACCCGCTTCAAAACCTTGGGATTTTCCGAAAAACAACCGGAACGGATTGAACATTTAGAAAATCCCCCGGTCAACTTGCGGATTAAAGAGACGCCGACGGCGGCCCTTTTTTTTCGCCTTGCGTTGCAGCTCTTGCGCAATTTCCGTCAATTCCGGCAAGGGTCGGTATTTGACGGTCTTGTCGCCGTCGCGGATTTCCGAAACCCCTTCGGAAATGACACCTTGCAGGGTTTTCAGGTTTTGTTTGGTTTCGTCCTGATCAGACATGAGCGCCCCTTTCCTCTTGGCCGTTCAGGTCTTCCCCGCTCAAGCCGCACATATTGATTTTTGCCTTCTGGGCACGGGTAACGGCGGCCCGTTCGCTCATCGAAACACAGCGTTTATTCAGGCGCAGACCAAGAGAAATACAGCCTTGCAGGGCCGAATAGGCATAGACCCGGCAATCCAGCGCCTCGTTCCGTTTTCGCAGCGCATGCCAGTAGAATTGCCGTTGGCCGCGCACATATTTAACCCGCTTTTCCTCAGCCGTTATCTGCTCGAAATATTCCAAGTCCCGGCCTTTCGGGAAATGGCAGGCTCCCGCTCCCGTATGCCCGGCAAGGTCCAGCCGCTTCATGACCACATCTTTTGCAGACGAAACCCCGATGGAATAAAGCGGAACCTTGCCCTTGTTCTTGGTTTTGGGACGGCGCGGCCAGACCGGTGCGCCAAAGACGTTCGACCCCTTGATGCCCCATATTTTCCGGCCATGACGCGGGCCTACAAACTTGTAAGCCGCCTGTGTCCGGCTTCCTCCGGTATCGACACAGGCCGCCGTCACCGGCATGCCACTTTCAGGAAAAGCCGCTGACGGCCAGCGTTGCTGCAAATAGTCGTCAAGCTGTTTCCAGACTTCCGGCTGATCCGGGTCGCCATAAAAGGCGCGGTAATCAACCGACCAGCTTTCTTCATCAACGCCCCAGCCGACCAACTCCACTTCCAAGCGGTCCTCCTGTACGTCCACTCCGGCGGTCAGGATCGCAATCCGGTCATTCAGGACCGCACCGAACGGCTCGCGGGCCGCCAAGAGCTTGTCACTTTCAACCTTTTCGCCCGTATCTTCCCAAGGCTCTCCGAGAACCGTGTTAATGAACACCTTGCGCTTTTCATTATTGACCGTGCCATCCGGCCGGTGACAGGCCAGCCAGTCACGCGCCACATCTACCCAGCTCAGCCAAGGCGAATAAAGCGCGGAAAGGTGATAGGAACGATAGCCCGGCCGCTGGCTCTCAGCCGTTGGCACCCACTCGCCTTTTTCCAGAAGCACCCGTTTTTCGTGTTCATAGTGCTTGTGGTTACAATCAGGGCAGACATAACAGGCAGTTTCCGGTTGCCCTTTATCCCATTGAATGCTCTGCCATTTTATCGGATGGCACGCCCCGCAGGCGGTGCATGGAACCTCATAATACCGCTGATCGCCCAGAAGGAAGGCTTGCAGGATACGTGATATTGCCGTCTCATTCGGGGTCGAAAGGGTCAAGATTTTGGAGCGCGGAAAGTTCCGACACCTGACCTTCGCCAACTCATAAGGATCACCTTCCTTGCCCGCAGACAATGGATAAGCGTCCTGTTCGTCCCCGATCAACCAGCGGATGGGTAACGACCGCAATCCCGCAGGGGAATGGGCACCTACCAGCGTGACAAACCCGCCCGGAAAATCCTTGTAGGTTTTAGTGTTTTTCGCATCCCGCGATTTTTGATCGCCAATTTTGGCCTTGAGTGCCGGGGTGCTTTCAATCATCGGGGTCAGGCGGGTTTCGCTGATTTTCTCCGCCGTTGGCACATCAGGCATACAGTACATTAAAGGACCGGGCGAATAATCGACCGCATACCCGATTGTATTCAAAGCCACTTCCGTGACACCGACCTGTGCCCCTTTCATGACCGCAACTTCTTGCACATCCTCATAGACCGACATGCAGTCCATGATTTCCTTCAGGGGCGGAAAGCGTTTGGTGCGCCACTTGCCCGGCTCGGCGCTGGCCTTGCCTGACAAAAAGCGTTTTTCATCGGCCCATTGGGAAACAGACTGCACCGGATCGGGCCGCACCCCATCGGCAAAGACCTGCCGCAAGAGGGTCGCGTCATCAGGATTGTAATGCATGCCACCCCCTTGGCCCGATTATTACCGGCAAGGGATACTTTGCCGGGTCTTGCAGCTATGCGACTGGCCCTGCGAAGTTTGACACAATCAACTCACGAGCTTTTGTTGGGCCTTTAGATGATAGTGAATAGGTCAGGCTTACCGGCTGAATGGTTAGCCCTTCAAAGACCTGCCGCGTTTCCAAAGTGTCATTTATGGACAGGATCATTTTACCCTTGGCCGAACGCATCATTCCGGCAAGCACTTCAAAATCCGACCGCGTAAAGAGGTTTTTGCCATAGTCGTTTTCACAGCCATAATACGGCGGATCGCAGTAAATCAGCGCGTTCGGTCGGTCATATTTCGGAATAAACTGGTCAAAGCTCAGGTTTTCAATGACAACCCCGCTCAACCGTTCGTAAACATCTTCCAGCATAGGCGTCAGAGTGGCTAAATTGAACCTGCTACCCCGGTCGGGGTCGATGCCAAAATTTTGCCCGGTCACTTTCCCGCCAAATGCCAAGCGCTGCATGTAAAGGAACCGGATGGCTCGTTCCAGATCAGTCAAGGTGGTCGGGTCAGTCCTTTTAAGCCTCTCAAACTCCCGACGGCTAGTAATCTGGAATTTGATACATTCCAGAAATTGCGGGTAATGGCGCTGCAATATGCGAAACAGGTTCGCAACATCGCCGGAATAGTCATTGATTATTTCACTTTTTGCCTGATTTTTTCGCCGGAAAAAGACCCCGCCCATCCCCACAAATGCTTCGGCATATATTTTATGCTCAACCGACTGGATCATCTGGCAAAGGCGTTTTGCCAGAAGTCTTTTTCCACCAACCCAAGGGGCCGGTGGAAGGCAGGCGGCCGTATTGTTCTGTTCTGTTTCGATTGACTCTTTCATGCTGCACCTCTAAGGCACCCCTTGTTGTGCTGAAATTCAACCCGAAAAGGTTGGATGCAGGGGTGATGATACGGCTTTCCGACATCGACCGGCCGCGTGATCGCAAAATGCGCCGGTTACCGGGGTGCTTCAACACCCCGGCCCCAGCGCACAGGCCGGGTAATTCTGGATCGTTTTTGCCTGCCTATTTGTCCGGCAAGACCAGCACCACGTCGCTTGCTTCTTCCAAATGCTCGCGCAAGTGCCGTTCAAGCACGGCCATCAATTTGCGTGGCTCCACCTGCAATTCATTGGCAATTTCCAGACCGCGCCGGTCTGCAAAACTCACCAGACCCGATTTGAAGGTATTTGCCATGTCGTGGACCGCCTTTAGGGTCTGGGCTTTACTGATCAAAGACCCTGACTGTTCGGCTTCCTTGGTTTCACTAATCCGTCGTTCAGACGCTGTTTTGAGGGTCTTTTCCTTCAAATACCGGACTGTCAGATGGTTGGCGTCTTCCAAGGACAGGGGCGTATCATCATCTTGTTCATCGTCCACCTCGTCGGGGTCATCACCCAAAATCAGGTCTATAATGCCATCCTCACCCGTTTTGTCGGTTAGTGCGGCAGGAACAAAATCACCTGTCAGGCGCACCTTGGCCGGGTCTCGGCTTGCCATAAATTCTTCGGCAGCTTTTTGCGCGTCCGGTATTTTACCGTTCTCGTCCAGCGTGATCCGACCACTTTTGACGGCCTTGGAAATCGCATTGGGAGACACGCACGCAGCCTTGGCAACATCGCGCATAGAGGCCATGGATTACCCCTTCTTGCCGTTGACCGCCCTGTCCAGTTCTCGCAAGGCGTTGGTGCGCAGACGTTCATTTGCAAAGTCTTCAAGACCTTCCATCACGTCAGGGCGGCCCATGGTCTGCGCAACGCCCGGCCCGTATAGTTTCTTGATCGGCAACCGCTTTTTTCCAACCCGCTGGAAAATGTGTTCTCCAAGGGAGGGAGCTGCAAAGGCTTTTTTAAATGTCTGTTTGTCACCCCAGATTTTGGCAACAACACCCGCCTTTGTCCGACGGGTTTTAAATTCCTTCAAGGATAAGGGTTTTCCGTATCCTGTCAGGGTCGCAGACAAATTGCCATTTGTCGCCTTGCGGGGTCTGAGACTTGCCTTGACCTTCTTGGAAGGGATGCCGGATTTTTCCCGGATATCCTTCGCAGATCGTGTGGTGACGTTTTTCAAGGTGGCATTGATTGCTGATCGCAGTGCCCAATTAAGGCGGGGCCGTTTCAGGCGCGCTGCCAAGTCCAGCGCCGGACCGTTATCAATATCCAGTTCCAATTCAAGTCTAGCAGGCATGGTATGGCCGAAGCTCTTTCTGTTTGTTGGAACGGCGGAGATTGTTCTCATTGCTCTGCTGAATAAGTGATTTCAAAGCATCTACATCGGAAACGTGCTTAACGGACGCGATCTGGTCGTTATTGAACATCAGCGCGTAATCGCTATTTGAAAGTTTGATGAGTTCAAACATGGCCTACCCTTTCGATACCAACCAAGACCCCATTGTCTTCACCGCCAAACCGGCACTCCATGGCGAGATAGTGACGGCCATGATCACACAAAACGTAAGGACCAAGTTCCCCGGCAAAGACCTCCCGGTGACCGTCCATGCATGTAAACCCGCTCACCTTCACCACGTCACCGGGGGCGATTTGGTCAAGGGTGCAGGCAGAAATGGGCATGGCCATCTCCTGAAACTGAGGCCCGGCGACCTTCAAATGAGCCAAGAGGGGGTGGCGCATTCGGGTCAGCCGGGCGACCGGGGGGTGACAGTCCCCGGATAAGGGCGCTTTAGCGCTTATTTAATGATTTAGACAAAAGAAAAACCCGGCTCTTTCGAGAGAGCCGGGCTTGAGGAGACCCAATTAAACGTTGATTTTAATGTGTATTTGTGTGCCGCAATCCACAAAAAACCCGTTTTACTTAGGCATCCTCAATTTGACATTTACCGCTATTGCGCGCAAGTCTTTTTTTACAAAATCTCATTTTTCCACAAGGTACGACGTGACACCTCACGCAAACAAGGCCAAATATCTCTTGGAAATGCCCCGCAAAAGCGGGCCAGTCTACTACGTCCAGACACGCAAGGGCGGGCGGGCTTTGCGCATACAGTCACCCGCTGACAGTTCGGAATTTTGGCCTGAATACGGGCGGCTTGTGGGCCGCGCCTTGTCTGATCCCGGCCCGATCAGCCCGACCACGGCATGCGGGCGACACAAGATCGCCCAACTGATCAACGCCTATCGGCAGAGCCGGGATTTTACGTCCCTCAAGCCAAATACGCAAAAAACGTACTCTTGCGCATTGAACAAGATTGCAGACCTGTTCGGAATACGGGAGTTTCGCACCCTCTCCCGGCAGGATATTCGCTTGGCCATGGATAACATGCCCATATATGCCGCCAACCAGTTCTTGCAGCAAATACGGCAACTCAATGACTGGTGCGACCAGCGCGGCTATACAGATACGTTTCCAGCGGCCGGAATAAAATCACACGGCAAAAGCCGGACAGGGTTCCCGGCATGGTCACAAGAAGAAGTTGACACTTATTTGACCGCCCATCCTATCGGGACACAGGCCCGGCTCATGATTGATTTGCTGCGCTTCACCGGAATGCGGGTTGGCGATATTATTCGGCTGGGGCCGGATCATATCAGGGACGGATTTATTGCCATCACCTTGCAGAAAAACGGGGTGCCGGTCACAATTCCGCTTAACCCGGACCTAGAAGTCAGCATTGACGCGACCACCCCGGACGGGGCCAAAACCTTCCTGACCTTGGACCGCTTCAAGCGGGCGTTTTCGTCAAGCAAGTATTTTGCTCAAACCTTCCGTGCCCATTGCCGGGCGGCCGGATTGGAGGGAACTGCGGCGCGGCGGGCTGTTTCGGGTCATGGTTTGCGCAAGTTCGCGCTGATTTCGGTTCTGGAAAATGGCGGCACGATCCGCGAGGCCCAAGCCCTTTTTGGCTGGCGGGACGCAGCCATGGTGCAGCACTATTCAGAAGAACTCGACCGCGAACGGGTTGGCCGGACACGCGGCCCGGACCTGATGCTGTGAACAGTATAGCCCGGCTATAACACGGGCCAATTGTTTTGTATTTCAATACATCATTCAGCGGGCGAAACAGGGGCCGCAGTCAGGCGCAACCCCAAGGCGGCAAACACGCCCAAAAGCGTTGACAATCGCGGATCGCCTTTTTTGCTCAACGCCTTGTAAAGCCCCTCACGGGTAATCCCGGCCTGCCCGGCAATGGCTGCCATGCCCTTGGCCTTGGCAACATCTCCAAGGGCCGTTGTAATAGCCTGCGGATCGCCATCATCAAAGGCCGCTTCCAGATAGGCAGCCACGGCTTCCGGGGTTTCCAGTTGGTCTTGAATGTTCCACTCTGGCAGAGTGTCAATCTTGGTTGCGCTCATAATCCAAACTCCTCTTTGATGCGCTTGGCCTTAGCGATATCAGCGGATTGCGTTGACTTGTCGCCGCCACACAAAAGCAGGACCACGGTTTTTCCAGCTTGCGCAAAATAGACCCTGTAACCGGGGCCGTAAAAGATGCGGATTTCCTGCACCCCGTCCCCGACCGGCTTGGTGTCGCCCATATTGCCAAGGCTGATCCGGCGCAGGCGCACGTCAATGCGCGCCTTGGCCTGCCGGTCTTTCAGCTTGGAATACCACTTGGCAAAATCGGGGGCTTGTTTAATCGTGATCATCTGTAAACTATAGTTCACATTTCACAAGCCGTCAACACAAAATAACAACAAATATCTATTATCTGTCAATTAATGTTAGATATTTAGATCGCCTTACCACACCCTGCCCACTCGACGTTCACTCGACACTCAAGACACCTTTAAGCGCGGCGGCTCCCCGAACATATCAACCATTTCCGTGTAGAACTCCGCCTTTAGCCAACGGTCCAGACAAGCCGCATTGATTTGTTGCTGACCTTCAACAACGCAAGCTACATCGTCTTGATCATTTAAAAACCGGTCAAGGGCGAGCGCGGCGACCTTTCTGCGCAATGTCAAAAATCCGAAAAAACTTAGAATTGGGTCGAAAGCCGAAACAGGTAAATTGACATATCCCCATCGACTGACCTCGATTAAATCCAGAGCCGTATCTCTTGATACCCAAACCTGTGTCAGTTTCTTCAAAAAATCTTCCGTTTTACCGGCCGCCGCCGTTTTCCGAATGTCCATTATCGACCTTTTATCGGCTTCAAACCGTATCCCTTGGAACCAATTCTGCATGGCCTCTTATTTCCCGTGAGTAAAATACTGCGCCAAATAGATGGGCCACAATGCTCCAAAAAGGACATCAGCGACAAGGCCGCGCGAACTGGAAACCCCGACGAATACAACACCAATTGCAATGTAAGACATTGCGAGAAAAGAGAAGATTTCCATGTTGCTAATTCCGTTTATTGATCACGATCATCACCAGCCCTTTTGTTCGGCTTCAATCCGTATCCATTCCAGTTCCCCGACCGGGGCGGCTATATCGCCCATGTGCCAGTAAATCTCGTTTTCCCGGCACCATAATTTCATGCGCGCCCACTGGTCATCCGTAAACGTTGCCAGTGCCGCTAAGTCGCCGGGGGAAGCCGTGTTCACAAGATCGACTTGGTAGCTCCCCGAGCTTGAATAGGGAGCCTCCCGACCTAACGCCAGATCGCGGCAAATGCTCAGGCGTCGTTTCATTCCCTGCGAATTACACATGTCTAATTTTTTGCACTCAAAGTTTCGGGATGGTGTAGATGATAGTCTACTTCTGAAATTGTGTTTATAAATTTTAAAATATTATCTGTGCTAAGTTCCCTGAATAATTCTTCTTGAAAACTATTAGACTTTAGTTTTGATTTTGATTTATTAGTTAGCGTAAAATATTCGTATTTACTTCCCGTGATATAAACCACCCCTGTATATGGAATACTAATTAGATTCCTATTTTTAAGGCTAATAATTGCAGGATGCTCTTCTCTTAGTCTAGCGCCTTGATATTGGTTTAATATATAAAAGCAAAGGATCGCGCGCTCTTCTTCATTTAAATATTTGACATTTATTATTTCACTACTTTTAATACAATTAAAAACAGAGACACCCGTTTTCGTTATGAATATTATTATCGGAATGAAGAAAGCAATAGAAATATACCCTCTGTAACTACTAGATATCTCTGATAGTTTAAAGTACTCTTGGTAGCTTGTTGGCAAAAACAATAAAATTCCTGACAAAAAAAAGACCGCAACCCATACCTGATATGGTGAAAGTATTTTTTCGACGTACTCTATTATTTTTTCTGCAAAATTCATTCTGCCCTTCCTTTCCTCTCTCGTCTTCACGGAACCAATCAACTGCTATCAAAAACTCATATCACCTTAGGACGCGGCAGCTCACCCATTCGTCAAATCTGGCATTCGCCTGCGCATTGACCTTGGTTCCTATCTGGTCTTCGTGAATTGCTCAAATTCATGCCATGTCCAGTCTTGCATGACCGCGAAAAGCTCCACCCAGCAAAGGCCGCCACGGGATGCCAGCTGTTCAAGGCTTTGCCTATGGTTTTGCATGGCTTGTTCGCGGTGTGGCTCCACCAAACGCCATGGGACTGATTTGATCTTTCCTTTAGCCCCAAGAATGGGGAATTGTTTCTCAGTCATCTTTGCCTGTTCAAGTGTCGTGCTATTCGTGCTAGACATTTCCGCCTCCTGTTTTGGGGGATATGTGCTGGTTTTTGGCTTGGATTTTATGTGTTTTTCTTATGTGCCGGGAATGTTTTGGCGGACCGCCCGGCGCTAATGGGTTGATGTATTTGGGATTTGATTGCAGGACTTGGTATTTGATTTACAAAATGCCAAGTCACGATATAAAACTTAAGCTGGTGTTTTCGCATCAATCAACAATCGGAGGTCAGCCGTCTGAACCTCCCGCAATCTCAAGGTACCCGCAGTATCATCTTCAATAACCACTACGGCGGTCGTCTCACCTAATCCGCGCACCACAAGCATATTGGGGCCTCCCTCATTAGGCTCAACAACCGCACCGCGCGCAAATCCTATAGTTGGGATTATCTCAACAGACACCGCTAGCCCTTCCATTTTCGAGCGCTCTTTCCTCTATCCTGGGGCAACGGCGGCAGTAACGATGATCGCAATCCCGCTGCTCCGCCGAACACGCGAAAAATCGCTGCCATGGCCCCCATTCATGAAACCCGAAACGGCATAAAATCCTTCCCGGCATCATTCGGCCTCCTGTTCGTCAATCGGGAAGCGTCGTTCCAGATCGAGCGGTTCAGACCGCCCGGCCGTGTAGCAAGTCAGAAATTCATCAACCGTATCAACCTTGTTCAACAGCAAGATCATGTTGTTTGCAGCTTCGTGAAGCGCGTAAGCTCTACCGAGCGGATCACCGCTTTCATCAAGCGCCTCAGCGCCTTCTCTCATAAGAGAAACCAAGTTGTATTTCATGTCTGACCTTTCCTGTCTTGTGTCGTGGTTCTGACTCCATTGTTCCATATGCGGCAAAGAGGTCTGGAAGTGTCTTGGCCGCAGACGGCGAGACCCAAAAGGAATAACGGAAGTCCGATCAGCAGAAGCGGCACTCCTAAAATCATGCGCATGACTGATACAATCGTTGCCATCTGTCGGGCCTCTATTATTGCGGTTTAAGGGCTTGTTCAGCGACCCGGCGCATGTCGATTACTTTTGACGTGCCAAGTTCGCCGTCATGACTGCGTTCAACTACTTTATAAAGCGCTGCACGAAGCCGGGTAATCTCATCGGCGGCGGCGGATAGGTCGTAGAGAACGCCGCCAGTCGTGAAGCCGGGTGCCGACTCGGGGTGCGGCGCAATAGACGGGAGGTCTCTCCAAGATGCGTTGTATTCTTCATATCTTTTTCGCACGTCCACCATCTATCGGGCCTTTACTGTTGCGCTTCCATTGAAGCTGCTTCATCTTCGAATGTGAGTTTCGCGGCGATAAAATCAGCGAGCATAAATAGCTCTTCTTCGCCGTTCTCCAGTGACCGTCCGGGCGCGGTGAAGAGATCAACCAACTGATAAGGATTATCAGGCTCGTCTTCATAGGCCATGTTGTTCAGCTGGTATTCCTTCAGGGCCGCTAAGATTGTCTCGCGCATAGTCCGGGCCTCTACTGTTGCGTGAGTTCAATGCTTACTTTGCGGGGGCCATATCCGCGATCTGACCAACGGTTAATGAGGGCGGATGTGTCTCCCTCTCTCTGACCCGGCGGCCGAGGGCCAATGTGCCGCGCCCACGCCTCGACAGGGCTCGCACCAACTGACTTAAGCCCCATTTTCAGTGCGGTTTCGTCGTCCCAGTCCCTTTGCGCTATGATGTAGGCTTCCATGATCAATCGGGCCTTTCTTGTTACAGCTTTTCAATGAGATTTCCGGTCGCTCCGACGCCTCGCCCATTGAGGGCGAAAAGCAGGTACTGACCGGATGCAGTTTCAGCGACGGCGTTGTGCCGGCCAACCAAGATGATTTTGACATCCGGGCCGCTCTCTCGACGGTAGTAATTTCCTGCCTCCGGCTTCACCATGACGGGCCTCCATTTCAGATAAATTCCTCGCCAGCCTCACGCCTCAGTCGGCGATCTTCTTGACGGTGGCATTCTTCATCGTCCAGCGCGTCTTGGAGAACCGCTGCATCGTCTCGTTGCGGCGTGCCTGGAACCAGTTTTGGCCAATGATCCATGACCGCATCAACGTGACCTGTAGGGCCGGTTATGTATGGCCGCGCAGCGACATAAGCCTGTGCTATTCGAAGCCAAGCCCAATACGTATTTAGAAAGACATCGGATTCTTCTGTGAGGCCAGCGCGCTTCACGCGGTCAATCATCGCGCCTACGCGTTTTGCTTCTCTCTCGTCGATATCGATCAAGGGTCCGGCCTTCTTTTCAGGTTTCGGTTAGAATTTTATATGCAGCAAAACGCATCAAGTTTGCGCGTTCTTGCCAGCTATAGGAATCGTCGTAGTAAAGCGCTTCGATGGCCGCCACAGCTTCCCTTGTTTTCCTGTGTCTGAAAGCTTCCTCTTGAGCAGTCTTTTTCCAAGTGCTCCCGTCTGGCGCAAAGGTTTCCAACATTGAGCGGGCGTCCTTTTTCTATTCACCGCTGAACGGGTGTTCAGGCATGCTCCGCCACATTGTTGGCCAGCATTCATGATTGGTATTTGCGTGAAACCATTGGCCTGTCTCCGCCACGTATTCAGCAGAAACAATTTCCGTCCGATCTGATAAGGCGGCCATAACTTGGCTTGTGTCATCCGGCAGACGCTCAGCGCACAGAGTCCATTTTTTCACCATCTGTCGGGCCTTCCTGATTGCTGCATCGGATCTGGTTTCAGGCCAGCTATCCGAGTGTTGATTTTTGCCGGGTTCTGCGGTTCAGAAATCCCGTGTTGGATTTTTAAAAATTGTTCTTTGCATCGTCATTCAAAGCCGCGTTGCTCATGATCCGGTGAAAGTCCCCCGCCCGCATGCCAACCGGATCACAAACAGGGGCGACCCCGTATTCTTTCTGACAGAGCCAGACAAGCTGCTCCTGAGAATGGCGTAGCTGCTCGGCTCGGCCTGAAACAAAATCAAGCAAAGATTGCAGCCGGGCGCGCTTGGCATCGCTCAAACCGCATGACGCATCAAAGGTCATTGCTTTCCTCTGCGCCCTGATCATCGGGCCGTATCACCTTGCGCAGCTTGACAGGCGAGAGGTCTGCCAATCGACAAAACGCCTCAAAAGCTTCCTTCGCCCTCACCCCGCCGCTTAACTCGCCATCGTCAAACCATGCGATAAAGCTTGCGACGGCCAGCATATCTTCGGGCGCACGGTGTTTGCGCTCGCCATGCGCATATCCACCACGCTCCATGTATTTGTCCGCTATCGTCTCAACACTCATTCAGGCCAGTCCTCCGGGCGGTATCCGCTCGCATAGGCGCGCATAAGCCGGGCTGCGGGCGGCATTATCTTTTTCTCGCCGCGCTCCATTTGCATCACCTGTTTACGGGTGTTGGGGCTATCTTTCAGGCCAATCATGACCCCCATTTGATGCAGAGACAGATCAAGACGCTTTCGGATCGTCTGAAACTCGTCCGGGGTCATTGGAACTTGGCCCGGCATGCCGTCTTGCAGGTCATTCATTTATACAGCTCCCAATATTCTTGATCCTGAGACAAAGCGGTCGCCGGGTCCGCACCTATCTCGTAATAGAGCTTCCATCCCTCAATACCGGTAATAGCGAACACGTCAGCGCCATACCCCCAATCTCCCCCATGCCTGCGGTATTGCTCTGCGTAGAGTTTTCGAAATGAAGCACTCCAGCTTTCCCATGTGGCGCAGTTTTTAATTGTGATCAGTTCCGGCCGGACACCTTCCGCACCACGATTACAACGTGGGCAAGCAATGCCCCTTTTGCCTTCGGTAACAGTATGGAACCCAATCCAACCCGACTCCCAATTGCATATACGGCACTTGAAAAGCCCTACCTGCGGGGTAACGTCCCCACCCCCAGCATCAACAAGATGCGCCCGCACAAGCGGCGGTTTTCTAACCTTGCTTTCAGGGAATAAATCCAATTGACGGCCCATAAGAACCCCTCGAAACAAA
>NZ_GL476317.1:0-30525 GCF_000148725.1 Roseibium sp. TrichSKD4
TTTTTCACTAGATCTTTTTCAAGATCACCATACCCCTAATTCAAACCATTGTTAATAAGCCTTTATTTCTCATTTCCCCACTCGGTAATTACACCAGGTGAAGCTGATATTACCGTTATCACCCCACAGTTTAACCCGCCGCTTCGCATCGGACAGCACGGCTTTGAACGTCTCAAACTGCCGATGAGAACACCATAGAATCAGGCGACTAGAGTGGCCGTCAGCTGCGCTAAAACCACTTCCTGTCATCGAATCGCAAATGTGAAAAATTTACTTTCTGGCGTGAAAAACGGTCTAAAGACGGCCTTTCCCACACAGCTTCTCTAAATTTTTTTCAGCTTGTTCAAGGTAATCCCGCCTTCGCTCAGCAGGCATCTTTTCCCAAGTGCAATACACCATTTGCATCCTGTGGTTGCTTTTCAATTTTTCTGAATTGCGCGCCACAAAGTGCCAGTAGAGGCTGTTGAACGGACAGGCGTCCTCCCCTGTCTTCTGTTTCACGCGATATCGGCATGCTCCACAGTAGTCGGACATCTTGTCAATGTATGACCCACTGGCGGCGTAGGGTTTGGACCCCAGCAGCCCTCCATCGGCGAACTGGCTCATGCCCAAGGTGTTGGGAAGCTCGACCCATTCAAAGGCGTCCGCATAGACAGCCATATACCACTCATGCACTTCGCGAGGGTCGACCCCGGCAAGCAGCGCAAAATTGCCTGTCACCATCAAGCGCTGAATGTGATGCGCATAGGCCTCTTCGCGCGTTTGTGTGATCGCCTCTTTCATGCAGAGCATGTCTGTATCCGCGCTCCAATAAAAGTCCGGGAGGGCGCGCTTTGCGGCAAAATGATTTTGCTGCAGATATTCAGGCATTTTCAACCAATAGATCCCGCGCACATATTCCCGCCAGCCTATGATCTGACGAATGAACCCTTCAGCCGCATTGATCGGGACATGACCAGCCTCAAAAGCTTCCTCGACCCGTCGGCACAGTTCGAGCGGATAGAGCAGTCCTGCGTTCAAATAGGCCGATATGATGGAATGGTAGAGAAATTTCTCACCGCGCAGCATGGCATCCTGATAGTCCCCAAACTGCGGCAGAGTCGTTTCGACAAATCGATCGAATGCTAAAAGTGCTTGGTCGCGGGTAACAGCAAACCAAAAGGGTTCGAGATCGCCAAAGTGGCTCGAAAACCTCTCTTTGACTAGGTCCAACACATCCGTTGTCACAGTATCGGATTCAAAACGTGCTGGTTGGGGTTGGAACAGATTGGATGGCACGGGCTTTCTGTTGTCCGCATCAAAATTCCATTTTCCGCCGACCGGTTGGCTACCATCCATAAGCAAGCCGGTCTTGCGCCGGACCTCGCGATAAAAATACTCCATGCGCAATTGTTTGCGCCCATACGCCCAGTTCTCAAATTCTTCGAGGCTGATAATGAACCGATCATCGGGCCGGATCTCGACCGCAACGCCAAAATCCGCCTCCCAACGGCGCGCCATTTCCAACACGCGCCATTCACCGGGATGACACAGGAGCAGTTTTTCCGGCTGCCACGCCTTGATCGCCCGCTGAACTTCTCCTGAAAACGTCCCGGTATTATCGGGATCATCCATCTTCACATAGCTGACAGACCATCCCCGTTGGCCCAATTGGTCAGCAAAATGCCGCATGGCAGACAGCAGGAAAGCAACCTTCTTTTTGTGATGACGAATGTGCGTTGCTTCTTCCTGCACTTCGACCATTAAAATCCGGTCGAGCGCTGGATCGAAGTCACGCAAGGACGAAATATCTGCCGACACCTGGTCGGCCATAATAAGTACGAGATTGCGAAGCGGCATTGAAATCCATTGTGTTTGGTTTTCATCTGCCTACGCACAAGGCAGGCCGCCGTATCACAATTCCCGATGTTTTTGGCCTGCTCCAGTCAATTCAAATACGGCTACCAGCCACGGTGCAACCGTCTAAAAAAGGTTTTGAAGAAACCTAAAGAAAGCCATTGCCCGAGGCCGGGCAATCAGGTATCAGAGCGATCTATCCGCGCTGCGACCTTTCGCGGCTGCAAGCACCCGTAGCTCAGCTGGATAGAGCGCTGCCCTCCGAAGGCAGAGGTCAGAGGTTCGAATCCTCTCGGGTGCGCCATCACTTAGCATGATTTTGCCTTTCCTGTTTTGCAGCCCGTTTTGCAGAATTTGTTTCCAATACGTTCTCAAACTTGGCAATGGCGTTGTCCGCCATGGTTGATGTGCGGGCGAGATATTTGTCCAGAATGTCCTGCGCTCTCCGCAACGAGTGGCCAGTGATGGAAACGATTCCCCCAAGATTGCAGCCCGCCTGAAACAGCATGGTCACGGTCGTTCCGCGAATGTCATGGAAGTGGAGGTCTTCATTCCCTGCCTCCTTGCAGGTCTTTTCCCATTGGAGCGCGAAATAGCGCTTTTGAAATGCGCGGCCTGTCTTGGTGGTAAGAATGAGCGTCGCGCGCTTCGGCAAGCCATCCAAGGTCTCCTTGAGGGCCTTGGTGCATTTGATGGTAACCAGCCGCCCTTTCGGCTTTCCGCGTCTCGTTTTGCCTTGATAAAGCGAGATGCGCTCACCATCGTAGTTGTTCCAATTGAGCAGCAAGAGATCCCCACGTCGTTGCCCGGTGTGCAGCGCGAGGACCATCGCCAATTTCATCTCCGGGCTGGCAACGGCCATGAAAGCGTCGACATGCTCCGGCAGCCAGATCTTGTCTGAACGGTCGCTTTGATAGGCGCGCTCAAAGCCATCCATGACATTGCGTCTAAGCGGACCATCCCGCGTTGCCCATGACAGGATGCGGGCAAGGACTGTGACCCGGTTGTCGGCCTCACGCGGTTTTTCTTCCGAAAACTGGTCATGTCATTTGATGACCGCCCGCCGAAACGCCTTGTCTTCCAAGGCGGGGTAAGGACAAGTGCCGAACTGATCTTCCCAGAAGGTGAAGATGCGCCTGTATTCTGCCTTTGTGGATTCAGCCAGCCGCCGCCATTTGGCCGTTTGTTGAAACTCACGGATCAATCCGGCGAGTGTGCCCTTGTCTCGTTGGCGGGTCGATGCTTCAGCTGCTGCAATTGAAGCCAGGAATTCAGGAGACCCAGGTAGCCCCTGAAGGCGTTTGCCGGTAGCCCTGTGATAATAATAAGTCCGCACTTCGCCGGTGGCGAGTTTGCGTTTGATGGTGTTGATACCCTTAAGATGTGTTCGCATGCTCCATCTCCCATTGTTCGAATGGTGATTTGGATGGCTGCTCGTGTTCAGAGTCTTGAGGTCGGTCTTCGCCGATGATTTCAAGGCGGCCATCAGGGTGGGCAATCAGCCGTGCACATTTAAACCCGGATGTCTTGATTGCCTTGAGATAGTTTGCGGTCTCGGAGGGGCGGATGGGTCTTTGTCGCTGTGCCATGTCTTTCTTTCGTGCAATGGCAAGCAACACGAGAAACTAAGGAAGCTTTGCCCTTTTTTTGTCTTTCAACAATTCGTCCCGGAGAGTTCGAATTGCCTTTTCCTTTTCAGACTTTTGATCATCCGGCGTTTCGTCAAACCGGATGTCATCAATTCCGTGCGCCACAAAGGACGCAATGCGGGTCAGGGACACCTGTATGAACGCCATCCGGTCGCGCGCCCAGTCATCGCCATAAGCGAACCTCTCATTGTCCTCTGGACTTGCGATGAGGCTTGCGAACAGCCCGTCCGCATCAAAAACAATCCTGCAGATGTATTCCTTGTCCAGGTTCTCAGCTGCCGTCGTAAGCCAATCGCCGACCTTCGCTTCTGGCTTGTAGAACAACTGCGAAACCAGATTTGGCGAGACACCAAGCGCGCTCAAATGCGCGATCATTGTCACCGCCATGATATCGAGCGCCGAATACAAACGCCGCCGCCCTTTACCAACACTGCCCTGACTGAGGCGCAGGATTTCCCGGCTGGGGTCGGTCCAATTCTGGAGCGTTTTCGCGCTCACTCTCGTGATGCGAATGACGTCCGCCTGCGTGAACTCAGGCACTTCAATGTCAGAACTGTTACTCACGAGAAAAAACCTCGCACGAGGTTTAATTGCAGTCAAGAAGAAAACTCAGGTGAGTTTTTTGGTGGCAAGCACAGAATGTTTCGAGAAACAGTCTGGCAATTTCAAACAATCAAATCGTTACTATTGCACCGCAGCAATTTTCTTTTGCATAAAAATTGACCATGCGTAAAAATAGGGCATGGAATCGAGTTTATCTATATTGGTGATAGATGATAATGCCATACGGGCTGCCATAATCGAGCAGGGCTTGCGAGACGCCGGGCACGACAAGGTTGTCGTCGTGCAAACAGTAAATGGGCTATTGCGGCGCATTGCAGATGCGAACCCGGATGTGATTGTCATTGATCTTGAAAATCCCAAACGAGATCAATTGGAACATATGTTTCAAGTCTCCCGCGCCGTCCAACGCCCTATTGCCATGTTTGTGGACCACTCAGATTCTAGCATGATTGAAGCTGCCGTTGATGCAGGTGTCTCGGCTTACATCGTCGACGGCTTGAAACGGGAGCGTGTCAAGCCGATCCTTGACATGGCTATCAGTCGTTTCCGTGCCTATTCCAAACTCACCCAGGACTTAAAAGACGCGCGTACTGAGTTGGCTGATCGCAAAACGATTGATCGCGCCAAAGGTATTCTCATGAAGACTAAAGGGCTGAGTGAGCAACAGGCCTATGATCTCCTGCGTAAAACAGCGATGAGCCAAAGTCGGAAAGTTATCGAGGTAGCTCAAAGCCTGAACATCGCCAGTGGTTTATTGGGAGATTAAGCCATGAAGAAAACTCCGCCCGTTGTAATTGCAGGCTTTATTCCTCTCCTCGACAGTGCCGTTCTGGTGGCAGCCCTTGAAAAAGGTTTTGCCAAAGACCACGGCATTGATTTGCAATTGGTGCGAGAAACCTCCTGGGCCAATATTCGAGACCGAGTTGCCGTCGGCCATTTTGATGTTGCCCACATGTTGGCCCCTTTGCCGATCGCCTCAACATTACAGCTTACAAATCTGGCCGTGCCGATGCTGACGCCGATGGTGTTGGGGCTTGGCGGTAACGCGATCACTGTTTCATCGGAAGTCTGGTGGCATATGAGAGACTTTGGAGCCGAGGTAGATGGGGACCCGGTCTCTACAGGCTTGGCATTTGCAAAGTTGATTGCGCGACACAACTCAATGAACAAAAAAACCTTGCGGCTGGGGGTTGTTCACCCGTTTTCTGGCCATGCCTACGAACTGCGCTACTGGCTGAAGGCAGCAGGCATCAACCCTGACGAGGAGGTCCAAATTTCAGTGCTTCCTCCGCAGTTGATGCCGGATGCTCTGGCCACGGGGCAACTTGATGGTTATTGCGTTGGTGAGCCTTGGAACACAGCATCAGTTCAAACCGGGGTAGGGCGCATTGTAACCTACAAACAGGCGATTTGGCCGAACAGCCCGGAGAAGGTGCTTGGGACGACAAAAAGATGGGCTACTCAGAATTCGGAAACTTTGACGGCGTTGTTGCAAGCTTTGTCAGCTGCAGCGGACTGGTGTGGCATCCCGTCAAACGTCGGCGAGTTAGCGGAAATATTATCGTCGGAACCATATCTGAATTGCCCTCCCGAGATCTGCCTGCCCGCGTTGACAGGACAAATTCAATTCGATGCGGAAACATCCAGGCTTATTCTGGACTTTCTTTCGTTTTCAGGCGGAAGTCATGCGCTTCCAAACCCTGCCCATGCTGTTTGGTTTTATGAGCAGATGCTTCGTTGGGAACAGGCTGATGTATCCGAGTCGAGTTTGTTCCTAGCCAAATCTGTCTTTGATCCAGATTACTTCAGGAACGCGTTAGGCTTTAGCGAAGAGCCCCCTGTTGCGGTACTGCCCTTTGCTGATATGGCGAGTTAAGACGAGTATTCGCTGCGATGCACAAAAAAGCATCATCAATTGCCGCATTCTCAGCCAAATCCAGTTTCAAGCTATCGTTTGAAAAACCTTCGAGATTTTTAAGTTATTGCTTTAAAAAGATAAATTAACGTAGTGAGAAACTGGCACACTTCCTGCCAATTGATTTCCAAGGCCAAAGACGGCCTCTGAAACATTTGCACCCAAAGGCGGGTGCCTTGGCAAAGCCGCCGTTTTGATCTGACGCCACTCCTCCCGAGCGCCGGATCAAACGGCGGCTTTTTGTTTGTTTGCCCTGCTTCAAAAAGCGGTGGTAGCAAGAAAGGAACATAGGACGTGACGGATAGAAAAAATACGCGGTTTGGTGCGTGGTTGGCAGTTACAGCGTTTTGTGCAGCAACCGCATTGATGCCGATTACGGCTGCGAACGCCGACATGCTCGATGTTGAAAAAGACGAGCTGACCTTCGGTTTTATTAAGTTGACAGACATGGCCCCGCTCGCAGTGGCATACAAGCTTGGGTATTTTGAAGACGAAGGTCTCTTCGTCACTCTGGAGCCACAGGCGAACTGGAAGGTCTTGCTGGATAGGGTCATCACCGGGGAGCTGGATGGCGCCCACATGCTGGCAGGGCAGCCTCTGGCCGCCACTATCGGTTTCGGCACAAAAGCGCACATCGTTACGCCGTTTTCGATGGATCTCAACGGCAACGGCATCACCGTTTCCAACGAGATTTGGGAAATGATGAAGCCGAACATCCCGAAAATGGATGACGGTCGCCCGCAACACCCGATCAGTGCTGCCGCGCTCAAGCCGGTGGTCGACAAATTCATCGAAGAAGGCAAGCCGTTTAATATGGGCATGGTCTTCCCGGTCTCAACCCACAACTACGAACTGCGTTACTGGCTCGCCTCCGGCGATATTCATCCGGGTTTCTATTCTGAAAAGGATATTTCTGGTCAAATAATGGGGGAAGCCCTTCTATCAGTGACACCTCCACCGCAAATGCCGGCGACTTTGGAAGCAGGCACAATCTATGGCTACTGCGTCGGTGAGCCTTGGAACCAACAGGCGGTCTTCAAAGGTATAGGTGTTCCGGTCATCACCGATTATGAAATCTGGAAGAATAACCCGGAAAAAGTTTTCGGCCTAACCAAGGAATTCACTGACGAAAACCCGAACACGACACTCGCCATCACCAAGGCGCTAATCCGTGCAGCCAAGTGGCTGGATGAGAACGATAACGCCAACCGCATGGAAGCGGTCGAGATCCTGGCCCGGTCCGAATATGTCGGGGCAGATGCTGATGTAATCGCCAACTCGATGACGGGCACATTCGAATATGAGAAGGACGATAAGCGGGACGTTCCGGATTTCAACGTCTTCTATCGCTACTACGCGACATACCCATATTACTCCGATGCTGTTTGGTATCTGACCCAAATGCGCCGGTGGGGTCAGATTTCCGAATACAAGCCAGACAGCTGGTACGACGAAGTTGCCAAGTCTGTGTACCTGCCGGAAACCTACCTGAAAGCTGCCCGTATGCTGGTCGATGAAGGTCACGTGGCCGAGGATGACTTTCCTTGGGACAGCGACGGTTACCGCGCACCAACTCCTGCAGCCGATATCATCGACGGCATTCCCTACGATGGCAAACAACCGAACGCCTACATCGATAGTCTGCCGATTGGCTTGAAAGGCAAGCAGGTCGTAGACGGCAACAAAGTGGTCGGTGGTTAATCCGTGACTGTGGGAGCGGCGGTGAACATCTCGGCCGCTCCACCTCCCCAACACCAGAATTCAAACGTTAAGGGACGCCACCGATGGCCAATGCCGACACTGCTAGTTCCCCGGATCTTGCCCCGGCCGCCCGCAAGGAAAAACTCTTCACCTCGATCAACAAGGCCGGTGGCTGGCTGGATGCGCTCGGCTTTTCCTGGCTGGTCCCACTTCTGAAAATCGCCGCTGGCGACAGCCCGAAAGAACAAATGGGCGAGCTCAAGCGAGTGCTCGTGATCCCGCTGATCGGTATACTGGCGTTTCTTGCCATGTGGGCAGCGCTCGCACCGCAAGTCCAGACATCCCTTGGCGCTGTACCAGGGCCAGCACAAGTTTGGACCCAAACGGTCAACCTTTGGGAAGATCATCTGCGCGAACGCGAAAAGGCCGAAGCCTTTTATGAGCGACAGGATGCGCGCAACGCCAAGTTTGCCGCAGAAGGCAAAACCGAACGGATCAAGCAGCGAGCCTATACAGGTAAGCCTACCTATATCGACCAGATCGGCACGTCTCTCAAAACCGTCGGTCTCGGTTTTCTGATTGCGACAATCATCGCCGTGCCCCTCGGCATTGCCTCGGGTTTGTCGCGCACCTTCAACGGCGCCATCAATCCACTCATTCAGATCTTCAAGCCGGTCTCGCCGCTCGCCTGGCTGCCGATCGTCACGATGATAGTTTCGGCAACATACGCTAACCCTTATGACTGGTTGTCGAAATCCCTTTTGATCTCAGCTGTCACCGTGACCCTTTGCTCCATGTGGCCGACCTTGATCAACACGGCGCTGGGCGTGGCGTCTGTCGACAAGGATTTGATGAATGTGGGTCGTGTTCTCCAACTACCGACATGGAAGACCATCACCAAGCTGGTGTTACCCTCGTCCTTGCCTCTGATTTTTACAGGATTGCGCCTGTCGCTCGGTGTGGGCTGGATGGTGTTGATTGCCGCTGAAATGCTCGCTCAAAACCCCGGTCTTGGAAAGTTTGTCTGGGACGAGTTCCAGAACGGATCCTCTCAATCATTGGCAAAGATCATGGTTGCTGTCCTGACCATCGGCATCATCGGATTCATGCTCGACCGGCTGATGTTCGCTCTCCAGCGTGCCTTCACGTTCTCGGCTAACCGGTAAGGAGAACCCGATGTCCTTTTTGGAAATCTCCGGCGTCTCGAAGTCTTACGGTGAAGGCGCCAACCGCACCGATGTTCTGGACGACATCAATCTCAAGGTCGACGAAGCCGAGTTCATTGCCATCGTCGGGTTCTCCGGGACCGGGAAGACGACACTCATCTCTCTGCTTGCGGGCCTGATCGAACCGGACACCGGCGGGATCATCTTCAAGGGCAAGGAGATTGACGGACCGAGTTCGGACCGGGGTGTCGTCTTTCAATCCTACTCCCTGATGCCATGGCTTTCGGTCACCGGAAACGTAGCCCTCGCGGTCGACAGTGTCTTCAAGAAGAAGAGCGCCAGGGAGCGCAAGGAAATCTGCGACAAATACATCGAGATGGTCGGTCTGGCCCACGCCAAAGACCGCAAGCCGGCGGAACTTTCCGGCGGCATGCGACAGCGTGTAGCGGTCGCCCGGGCACTCGCCATGCAGCCTGAACTCCTGCTGCTCGATGAACCGCTGTCCGCCCTCGACGCCTTGACCCGCGCCAAACTGCAAGATGAATTTGCAGCGATCTGCGAGCAAGAAAAGAAGACCATCGTTCTCATCACCAATGACGTGGATGAGGCGATCTTGTTGGCAGACCGGATTATCCCGCTCAAACCCGGGGCCACTGCAACGTTGGGGCCGGAATTCACTGTTCCGTTCAAGCGCCCCCGCGAGAGGGGTGAACTCAATCACGATGAGGATTTCATCAGGCTTCGGGCAGACATCACCGAATATCTGATGGGGGTTGGGGCCGAACGGGGCTCGGATCTGGAACGCGACATTGTCCTGCCGAACATCGTGCCGATCACACGGCGATTGAAGGCAGATGACAAGTTGCCGGCCGTTTATGAAAAAGCCGCAGTGACACTGAAAGAAGAGCGTTTCTTGGAGTTCTCCCAGCTCAAGAAGGTCTATCCGACACCTAAAGGTCCGTTGACTGTTGTCGATGGGTTTGACTTGAAGATGAACAAGGGCGAGTTCATCACGCTGATCGGCCATTCTGGCTGCGGCAAGTCGACGGTTCTGTCCATGGTCGCAGGTCTCAATCCGATTACCGAGGGCGCCATCATCCTTGACGGCACGCACGTCACACAGGCCGGCCCCGACCGGGCTGTCGTGTTTCAGGCACCGAGCCTGATGCCCTGGTTGACGGCCTATGAGAATGTCGCCCTTGGCGTCGACAAGGTCTATCCGGATGCGTCGAAGCAGGAAAAGCGAGACGTCATCGAATACTATCTGTCCAAGGTCGGCCTTGCCGATGCCATGCAAAAACCGGCAGTCGATCTGTCCAACGGCATGAAGCAGCGCGTCGGGATTGCCCGAGCCTTTGCTCTATCGCCAAAACTGCTCCTACTCGATGAACCATTCGGCATGCTCGACAGCCTGACACGCTGGGAATTGCAGGACGTTCTGATGGACGTCTGGAAGCGCACACAGGTAACGGCGATTTGCGTCACCCATGATGTCGATGAGGCGATCTTGCTCGCCGACCGGGTGGTGATGATGTCGAACGGCCCAAATGCGCGGATCGGCAACATCATGGATGGTGGATCTGCCACGCCCACGGTCGCGCAAGGACCTTCTCGCCCACCCGGATTATTACGCCTACCGCGAAGAACTACTCGACTTCCTTGAAGCCTATGAGGGCGGCGCGGATCCGAGTGAAGACCAACTCAAATCCATCCAGGAAAAACGTGCTGCCCGCATGGCCCGTCAAAAGGCCTCGATCGAAGCAGCAGAATGAAAGGGGGATGGCAATCATGAATAAACAAAAGCTTGTCATCATCGGCAACGGCATGGCACCGGGCCGGATGCTGGAGCACCTGTTTGATCAGGACAAGGACGCTTATGACGTCACCATTTTCAATGCCGAACCACGGGTGAACTACAACCGGCTGATGTTGTCCCCTGTCCTCTCCGGTGAAAAGTCCTATGAAGACATCATTACCCATGGTGACGACTGGTACGCTGAGCATGGCGTAACCCTGCACAAATCGGCCCGGGTCTCGGATATTGACCGGGCTTCGAAAACCGTCACATCGGAAAACGGTATCACTGCTCATTACGACAAGCTGGTGATTGCGACCGGGTCGAACCCGTTCATCATCCCGCTGCCGGGCAAGGACCTCAATGGCGTCCTCACCTATCGCGACCTCGATGATGTCGACCAGATGCTGAACGCCGCGAAGGACGGAGGCCGCGCTGTAGTAATTGGCGGGGGACTGCTTGGCCTTGAAGCCGCAGCTGGTCTGAAGATGCAGGGCATGGAGGTCACGGTCCTTCACCTGATGCCGACGCTGATGGAACGTCAGCTCGATCCGGCAGCCGGGTTTCTGCTGGAAGAAGAATTCAACCGGCGCGGCATTGATGTGCGCACCAAAGCCAACAGCCACGAGATCGTCGATGACGGTGCCGGGAACGTCAAAGGTATCCGGCTGGATGACGGAACTGAGATCGAAGCCAGCATCGTTGTGATGGCGGTTGGCATTCGCCCGTCAGCCGATCTTGCAAAGACGGCCGGACTGGATGTGAACCGCGGCATTCTCGTTGATTACACCATGCGCACAGCCGACCCGGATATTTATGCCCTCGGCGAATGCGTGGAGCACAATGGCCAGTGCTACGGCCTGGTTGCTCCGCTCTACGAGATGGCCGAGGTCATCGCGAACAATCTTCTTGGTGGCGCCTCCGAGTACTCTGGCTCGGTGACGGCAACCAAACTGAAAGTCACCGGCGTTGATCTTTATTCGGCAGGCGATTTTGCCGAAGGCGAAGACCGTGAGGAAATCGTCCTGCGCGATGCGTCCGCCGGGGTCTATAAGCGCCTGGTGCTGAAGGACAACAAGATCATTGGCGCGGTGCTTTACGGTGAGACAGCCGATGGCCCGTGGTTCTTCGATCTTTTGAAAAAACAATCAGATGTCTCGGAAATGCGGGAGACCTTGATCTTCGGCCAGGCGTATCAGGAGGGCGCCCCCCTGGACCCTACGGCGGCCGTTGCAGCCTTGCCGGATGATGCGGAAATCTGCGGCTGCAACGGCGTATGCAAATCAAAAATCGTTGGCGCGATCACCGAAATTGGTCTGAACACCATTGATGACGTGCGGGCCCACACCAAAGCTTCAGCTTCTTGCGGGACCTGCACCGGATTGGTCGAACAGCTGATGCAGGTAACTCTTGGCGATGCCTACAATCCGTCCGCTGTGACGCCGATGTGCGGCTGCACGCATCTCGGACATTCGGACGTCCGCCGGTTGATCAAGTCCAAGGTACTGAAGACCATTCCAGCCGTCATGCAAGAGCTGGAATGGACCTCTTCCGGCGGCTGCGCCAAGTGCCGCCCGGCGCTGAACTATTACCTCGTCAGCGATTGGCCCGATGAATATGCGGACGACTATCAGTCTCGCTTCATCAACGAGCGCGTCCACGCGAACATCCAGAAAGACGGGACCTATTCCGTTGTGCCGCGCATGTGGGGCGGGATGACGTCCTCCAAGGAGCTGCGCGCGATTGCCGATGTCGTCGACAAGTTCAACATACCTGCGGTGAAGTGCACCGGCGGCCAGCGCATCGACATGCTGGGCATCAAGAAAGAAGATCTGCCCGCCGTCTGGGCCGATCTCGGCAAGGCCGGTTTTGTCTCCGGGCAGGCTTATGCGAAAGGTCTTCGAACCGTGAAGACTTGCGTCGGCACGGACTGGTGCCGGTTTGGAACCCAGGACTCTACGGGTCTCGGCATACGGATCGAGAAATTCATGTGGGGGTCCTGGACACCTGCCAAACTGAAGCTGGCTGTCTCCGGGTGCCCGCGCAACTGCGCCGAAGCAACCTGCAAGGATATCGGTGTTGTCTGTGTCGACAGCGGCTTCGAGATCCACTTTGCTGGCGCGGCCGGGCTCGACATCAAGGAAACCGAGGTTCTCGGTCTCGTCAAAACCCAAGATGAAGCGCTCGAACATATCGTCGCGCTCACGCAGATGTACCGCGAGCAGGGTCACTACCTGGAGCGGATCTACAAATGGGCCAAACGCATCGGCTATGGCGAGATCCGCCGTCAGATCATGGACGACACGGACAAGCGCAAAGCTTACTACGACCGTTTCGTCTTCTCCCAGAAATTCGCCCAGGTCGATCCGTGGTCGGAGCGCGTTTCAGGCAAGACAAGCACGAGTTCAAACCGATGGCAGTACTCACACGGGAGGCGGCGGATGACGCGGAACTGAAGAATTGGGTCGTGATCGGTAACCTGACCGACATCCCGCGCGAAGCGCCCGGTAGTGAAACCGATGCGGGCTGTATGCTTTGTCCGCACTGTGACGATGAAGTCTTCGCACTGGACGACCGCTGCCCGCATAAGGGTGGTCCGCTCAGCCAGGGCATTGTCCATGGCACATCGGTTACCTGTCCCTTGCACAACTGGGTGTTTGACCTGGCAACGGGTCTTGCAACCGGTGCCGATGAAGGCGCGGTCCCGGTGACGGCCGCTAAAGTCGAGGGCGGCAAGGTGCTCCTTGCCGTCGACGATCTGGCACGCCGGTCGGCAAGCTGACCGCGTCCATCCAATCAAAATTCGAGGAAAGCCCAAGGAGCCGCGCCCGATGACCGGCACATCAAAAGAAAAAACGGTCAAGACCACCTGCCCATATTGCGGGGTCGGGTGCGGGGTGCTAGCAACACTCAAGGAAGACGGATCGGTGGGAATTGCCGGTGATCCGGATCATCCGGCCAACTACGGCCGCTTGTGCTCAAAGGGGTCAGCGCTGGGGGAAACCCTGTCGCTGGAAGACCGGCTGCTTCATCCGGAAATCGACGGCAAACGGTCCGATTGGGACAGCGCGCTCAGCCTTGTTGCCCGTAAATTCTCTGAAGCCATCAGAGATCACGGGCCGGACAGCGTTGCGTTTTATGTCTCCGGCCAGATCCTGACCGAGGACTATTACGTTGCCAACAAGCTGATGAAAGGCTTCATCGGCTCGGCCAACATCGACACGAATTCCAGGCTCTGCATGGCCTCGTCCGTTGCCGGTCACCGCCGCGCGTTCGGAAGCGACACCGTTCCGGGAACCTATGAGGATCTTGAAACCTGCGATCTTCTCGTGCTGGTCGGGTCAAACCTTGCCTGGTGTCACCCGGTGCTGTTTCAGCGGGTCGAAGCGGCAAAGGCAAACAATCCGAACATGCGGGTCGTCGTGGTCGATCCGCGTGAAACGGCAACCTGCGCCATTGCCGACCTGCACCTTGGCTTGAAGCCCGACACGGATGTCGCGCTGTTCAATGGCCTGCTGGCCTTCCTTGCCGAAACAGAAGCCCTGGATCGCAGCTATATCGCGGCCCATACGAACGGCTTTGAAGAGGCGCTCGCGGCGGCTAGTCCTTGCGAAATCAACCGGATTTCGGATCAAACCGGCCTGACGCCCCATGACATTGCGACCTTCTACACACTGGTGGCACGGACGGAAAAGACGGTTACGCTTTACAGCCAAGGCGTCAACCAATCGGTTGTCGGCACAGACAAGGTCAATGCGATCATCAACACGCACTTGGCAACCGGTCGGATCGGCAAACCGGGAATGGGGCCGTTCTCGGCAACAGGCCAGCCGAATGCCATGGGCGGACGCGAGGTTGGCGGCCTTGCCAACATGCTTGCCGCTCACATGGTGATCGAAAACCCGGAACACCGTGCGCTCGTGCAAGACCTCTGGCAGAGCCCGGTCATTGCATCAAAACAGGGGTTGAAAGCGGTTGACCTTTTCGAGGCGGCATGGGATGGCAAGATCAAGGCACTTTGGATAATGGCCACCAATCCGGTCGACAGCCTGCCGGACGCTGATGGGGTCGCGGAAGCGCTCAAGACCTGCCCGTTTGTGGTCGTCTCCGATGTGACCCGGGCAGCCGATACCGTCGCCTATGCGGATGTTCTTCTGCCTGCTGCGGCCTGGGGTGAGAAGGACGGCACCGTCACCAATTCCGAGCGGCGGATTTCACGGCAGCGGAAGTTTCTGGATCTGCCCGGTGAGACAAAACCCGATTGGTGGCAATTGGCGGACGTTGCCCGCCGGATGGGGTTTGAGGACGCGTTTTCCTACAACGGCCCGGACGCTGTTTTCCGCGAACACGTGGCATTGTCCGCTGCGGGAAACAACGGCTCACGGGATTTCAACATCAGTGCGCTGAAAGACATCCCGGCAGCCGCGTATAACGATCTGGAGTCCGTCCAGTGGCCACAGGCCGGGGCAACCGTTTGCAACAGCGAAACGCGGTTCTTTGCCAAGGGCGGTTTTTTCACGCCGAACGGCAAGGCGAATTTCATCGCGGTCTCTCACAAGGACCCGCGTAAGCGCGAACGGCGGTTCCCGCTGGTTCTGAACACCGGCCGGATCCGCGACCACTGGCACACTATGACCCGCACGGGCAAAACGTCGCGCTTGTCTTCGCATATTGCCGAGCCTTTCGCCGAACTGCACCCGCAGGACGCTCAAGACGCCGGTATCAACCCCGCCGATCTGATGGAAGTCAAAAGCCCTTATGGGTCTGCCGTTGTCCGGGCGCAGATCACCGACCGGGCGCAGAAAGGATCGGTGTTCGTGCCGATGCACTGGACCGATCAGGTCAGCTCCAAAGGCCGGATCGATGCCGTGGTGGCGCCGGAAACAGACCCGGTGTCCGGTCAGCCCGGCTCCAAGTTCACACCTGTTGCCATCCGCAAACTGGAATTTTCCTGGCATGGCTTTGCGGTTCTGAAGGACAAGCCGGACCAGCTCGATACCGGATATTGGGCGACTGCTCCGACCGAAGGCGGTTGGCGGGCCGAGCTGGCGGGCGACAGGTGCACTAATCCCGAAGATTTTGCGGGCCGGCTCCTTCCTGAAGATACAGAATTCCTCTGGTTCGAAGACGGCACAACGGGCGCACTCAGGATTGCCGGCTGGTTCGGCGCAGAGCTTGCCGGAGCGTTTTTCTTTGCCCCTGATCCTGTCGCTGTTTCCCGTCCGTGGGCCTGCGGGCTGTTGACTGCTGAAACGTTGACCAAAGACCAAAGATACCGGGTTCTTGCGGGCCGTCCGCCGGCAGACCTTCCCGACAAGGGCGCAATCGTCTGTTCCTGCTTTCAGGTCGGCAGCGCGGAAATTGCCGCCGAAGCCACGAAGGGCGCCACCACCGTCAAGGCCATTGGTGCCTGCCTGAAAGCCGGAACCAATTGCGGGTCTTGCCGCTCCGAAATCCAGACCCTGCTCGACGCTGTTGCCAAGGAGACACCACGCGAAGATGCCGACATCGCGCAAGCCAGCTGAAGTGCGCCCCAAACGGCGTGTGGCAAGGGTCGAGCCCTTGGCGAGCCTGCCGTTGTTCTTTCCACTTGAAGGCCGCAAGGTGGTTCTCGCCGGAGGGACGGACGCAGCCGCCTGGAAGGCGGAACTTCTGGCCGCCAGCGGAGCTGAAGTACACGTCTTTGCCGAAGAACTCAGCGAGGTTTTCGAAACGCTTCTGGAGCGCGGCAACCTGAAGTGCCGCTTTGTTCATCATGCCCGTCCGTGGAGCACGGACGTGATTTCAGGGGCAGCGCTTGCAATAGCCGATGCCCCCTCGGACGGTGCGGCGCAGGCCTTTTATTGCGCCGGCAAGGCCGCAGGCGTTCCGGTCAACGTCATCGACAATCCGCCGTTTTGCGAGTTTCAGTTCGGCTCCATCGTCAACCGCTCCCCGGTCGTCATCGGCATCTCGACCAATGGGGTCGCCCCGATCCTCGGTCAGGCGATCCGGCGGCGGATTGAAACGCTGTTGCCAACCTCGCTTCAGGACTGGGCAGCGCTTGCGGGCCGGATCCGGGCCCGCGTTCTGGAAAGCCTCGCACCGGGAGCAGAGCGCCGCAGGTTCTGGGAACGGTTCACCGACATGGCCTTTTCCGGAAAGGTTGTCGCAGCAGACGCCACAAGCCGTGATTTGGAAGACGTTTTCGGCGAGGCAGCTCATGTTCGGCAGGGCCGGGTGACACTGGTCGGTGCCGGACCGGGAGATGCGGAAAACCTGACCTTGAAAGCCATGCGGACGCTTCAATCCGCTGATGTCATCCTGTTTGACGATCTGGTTGACGACAGTGTTCTGGAACTCGCGCGCCGTGAAGCCAAACGCATGTTGGTCGGCAAGCGCGGCGGAAGGGAAAGTTGCCGTCAGGAAGACATCAACGATATGATGGTGTCGCTCGCCAGTCAGGGCAAACACGTCGTCCGGCTGAAATCCGGCGATCCGATGATTTTCGGACGGGCGGGTGAGGAATTGACGAGACTGGCTGAGGAAGGCATTCCGGCCAGTGTTGTTCCCGGCATTACCGCAGCCTCCGCGATGGCAGCTGAACTCGGCATCTCTCTGACCCACCGAGATCACGCGCAGAGCGTTCGGTTCGTCACAGCTCACTCCAGAAAAGGAAAATTGCCCGACACGGTCGATTGGCGCGGACTAGCCGATCCGGCAACAACAACCGTTTTCTATATGGGGCGCCGAATGGCAGGCCAGATAAGTCAGCGTTTAATCACCGAAGGTCGGCGACCAGGAACTCCTGTCAAAGCGATGGCCAATGTTTCCCGGAAGGACTCAGTCAGCTGGTCAGGCTCATTGACCAAACTGGCACAAGGTGTCGACAGTTTGGAGACTGACGGCCCTGTTCTCATTGCAATAGGGGACGTCTTCGCACAAAAAATTTCCTCAAATTCAAACCCTGAAAATCAGTATGGAGTGAATTCCCAAGTTCGAAAAAGCATTTCGTGAGTATTTTCTAGAGTATAAGTGGTTTTGTGAGACATGACCCTGACATAGAACCTGACACCTGTTTGGCTACTGCGCGTCTTGATGCCCTACGCTCGCGAATATTCCCTTGGGGCAGGTCAATCCCTCTGAAAGGACCCGTGCTAGGCACTTGCCGCAAGTTGGCGCATCTGCCCAAGGATAAACTCCATCACTCCGCTAGGCTTTGCCAGTTCGGCTTCCGTCGCCTGTTCCATTTCTCTTACTGAAGTGACCGATGATGGCACCTGCCACCCTCCGCGATGCGGTGGACAGGTCCGGCATAATAGCCAGAGCCTTGTAGGCGAAGAGGACATCATTCTGCTGGATGAGAGGCATTAATACCTCCCAGAATTTGAGCGCTAGTTGATTTGCAAATGCACTACTAACTTATTGAATTCGTTTGATCAAAAACGAACCCGTGTTGCTAAAATATCCAGCTAGATCGATAGATAGGGCCCGATTGCGTTCACTTCCGTCCAGCGAATTGTGCCATTTGTGGGGCGACGAAGCTTTGTTTGAAATAGTCCATCAAGAGGTTCATCGCAGGAGTGAATTCCGTTCCCTTTCGCCAGGCAAGGCCCACATTCATGGTTGGAATATCGATATTAGTTGAAAGGGTCTCAATCCGTTTTCCCTCCAATGACCACGGTCGGTAGACCATGTCGGACAGAATGGTGACACCCTGACCATTGGCGACCATGGAGCGTGTTGCTTCAACGGATGATGTGCGCAATTTGGTTTTGGGCAGGAAGTTGGTCTGACTCCAGTACTTGATCGTCGTATGAGCGGCTTCATCGACTGTCAGCATGATGTAGTCTTCTTCGGCAATGGCTTCGAAGGTCGCTTTGTTAGACCCTAAAAACCTGTGCCCGTTCGGAACCCAGAGACGACGGGAGGATTTTAGAAGGGTTTCGCTTTCAAGGTCCGGATTGGTTAGGTTTGAAGTCAGAACAACGGCGAGATCAAACCTGTTGGAAAAAAGCCCATCTTCAATGCTTTCGCGGTTCAGCTCGCTGACTTGGATATCCAAGTTCGGGTGAAGGCGAGACAGACGGTCGAGATGATAGGGAAGAAAGTAGCCGATCACCGTATATGTGGCCGCGAGCGTCAATCGGCCGCCTTCTTCTGATCTGCGGCTTGTCAGTTTCCGAGCTTCGTCCACTTTCTCCAGTATTTCACGAGAAGCTGCCAGAAACTCCCGACCGGCATCTGTCATTTCCATGCCTGTTGATGATCTCTGAAACAGGTCGGCGCCCAGAGTTATCTCCAGTTCCTTGATCGCGCTTGTGACAGAAGACTGGGATATCGCGAGAGCATTGGCCGCTCGGCTGACCTGACCTGTCTCAGCGGTTGCGACAAAATACTTCAGATGACGTAGGTTCATGTATCTGATTTTCCAAATACGGGGAAAACTTTTTCTAAAAAATAGAAGTACATGAAAATCACCTAACGTCAAATTTTGAAAATTACGAAAAATTACAAGAACAAGCTGTCAACGCTGAGCAGGAGTAATATCGGATAAATCGATATTGCTTCCACAAAACAAAGAATTTCAATTCCTTCCTCGCTTCTGAGAGGCTTGAGCTATAAAGATTGGAGCGCAGGCACATGCAAGACATCGTCGATCTCAATTGTGACATGGGGGAAGGGTTCGGTCATTGGACCCTTGGCGACGCTCCCGATGAAGAGATCATGGCGATTATCAGTTCCGCCAATGTGGCGACCGGGTTTCATGCTGGTGATCCCAACTCCATGGACCGGGTGGTCAAACTAACGCAATCTTATGGTGTCGGGCTTGGCGCACATCCCGGGTATCGCGATCTGCAAGGGTTTGGACGTCGTTACATCAAGACATCATCTGATGAGCTCATAAATGACATCGTCTATCAGGTTGGGGCACTTCGCGAGTTCGGACGACGCTACGGCGTAAGCCTGCAGCACGTGAAGCCTCATGGCGCCCTCTATATGGAAGCTGCTACCAACCCCGAGTTGTCGCAAAAACTTGTCGATACACTCGGCCAGATAAGTGCCACGTCGATCCTGTTTTGCATGGGGATTTCCGAAACCTACAAACTTGCAAAACAAGCAGGCCATCCGGTTGCTCGCGAATTTTACGCTGATCGCGAGTACGACGAAACCGGATCCATCATCTTCAAGCGGCGTGTTGCACGCCTGAAGCCCGAAGAGGTTGCAGCCAAGTGTGTACGGGCCTGTAAGGAAGGTCTCGTCACCACCTCTGAAGGCACAGATATCGAAATCGAGTTCGAGACGATCTGTTTTCATTCAGATACGCCCGGAGCCCTCGAGATCGGAAAAGCCATTCGAACCGGACTGACGGACGCGGGCATCACCATTGCACCGGCTGCGACAGTTCTCGGACTTTGAGATAAGCGGGAGGAACCATGTCTCAAGTGCTCTCACCACTTCCAGGAACCTTCTATGTGAAGCCGTCTCCGGAAGCCAAACCCTATAAGGCAAAAGGCGACATGGTCGCTGTTGGTGACGTTATCGGCCTCGTTGAAGTCATGAAGACATTTATCGAAGTGAAATCTGAAAAGGCTGGAACCTTTCGCGAATATGTAGCTGACGATGCTTGCCCGGTGTCTGCCGGTCAACCGGTCGCATCCCTGGAGTTTTAGGATGCCGATCCAACGTCTCTTCATAGCCAACCGCGGGGAAATTGCCGTCAGGATTGTCAAGGCCGCAAAGGAATTGGGCATCACGACTATTCAGGCGCATTCCGATGCAGACAAGGACATGTTGGCAGTCCGGATGGCCGATGAGGCTTTGTCAATCGGCCCCGCCGCTGCAAAGGATTCCTATCTAAATGTCGACAGGGTCGTTGAGGCCGCAAAGGCATCTGGTGCTGATGCGGTTCACCCTGGTTACGGCTTTCTGGCGGAAAATGCGGGCTTTGCAAAAGCTGTTACTGAGGCCGGAATGATTTTTGTCGGTCCCGCGGCGTCTACGATTGAGCGGATGGGAGATAAGGTGGCTGCGCGGCAGGCGGCCGAGGCTGCTGGAGTTCCCGTCGTTCCCGGCTCCAAGGGGCGCATTGAAACCGTCGATGAAGCTGCCGAGATCGCACAGGCTGTCGGATACCCCGTGATGATCAAAGCCTCCGCTGGAGGCGGTGGACGAGGGATTCGGATCGCTTCGAACGAAGTGGAATTGAGAGAACTTGCTCCCATGGCGCAGGCTGAGGCCAAAGCGGCGTTCGGGGATGGTGGGCTATATTTGGAGCGCGCAGTTGCGTCGCCGCGCCATATCGAAGTCCAGATTGTAGGCGACGGGAACCAGGCGGTGCATTTCTATGAACGGGAATGCTCCTTGCAACGCCGCAGGCAGAAAGTCTGGGAAGAAGCTGGTGCTGACTGTCTGGATGAGGCGACACGAGACAAGCTTTGTCAAACGGCCGTCGCATTGGCAGAAGCAGTCAATTATCGCGGCGCTGGAACTCTGGAGTATCTCTACGACCCAGGCGCCAACGAATTCTACTTTATCGAAATGAACACACGGATCCAGGTCGAACACCCGGTCACCGAAATGGTGACAGGCTTCGATCTGGTGAAGGAAATGATCCGGGTGTGTGGTGGCGAACCACTTAGTGTCAGCCAAGATCAAATCAAGCGTTCGGGTCATGCGATTGAAGTTCGTCTAAATGCGGAAGACCCGTTCATGCAGTTCCTACCCTTCCCGGGGAAGGTCGAACGTTTGAAGTTGCCTGAAGGGGATGGCATTCGTGTCGATCACTTCATGTATGAGGGCTATCAGATCCCGCCTTTTTATGACTCCCTGATTGGCAAGCTGATTGTCCATGGAAGGGACCGGGCCGACGCAATTGCCAAGATGTCGAGAGCTCTGAACAGCCTTGAAATAGATGGGCTGAAAACAACGGTCCCTCTGCACAAGGCGCTCGCTCGCGATGCGGATGTTGCTGCAGATGCGTTCCACACCCAGTGGCTTGAGCCTTGGCTCGACGCTGGAAACCTGTCCTCCGAGCAGATGTGAGGTCGATGATGAAAACGAGATACACCTTTGGTGGTGATGAACACGTTTATGTCGAAATCGACGATGAGATGTCGCTCGATGCATTCTTCAAGTCTCTGTCGATGAGCAACGCGGTACGTGCTGCCAACATTGATGGAGTGACCGAGATTTGCCCGGCTAATGCATCTTTCCAAGTGCGGTTTGACCCGGATGTCATCTCGCCGGACGCCATGATGGGGCGGCTGAAGGAATTTGAACAAGTTGCGGTGAATGCAGAAAAACGCCTGAAAACCCGCATTGTTGAAATTCCGGTTTTCTATGAAGACCCTTGGACCCATGAAACGCTCATGCGCTTTCGTGAACGCCATCAGGATCCAAATGGCAGTGACCTTGAATATGCAGCCCGGAGCAACGGCTATGACACTGTGGCTGATTTCATAACCGCCCATCACTCTCAGCCCTGGTTTGTTTCCATGGTTGGGTTTGTGGCCGGCCTTCCCTTTCTCTATCAACTCGTGGAGCGGGAAAAGCAGTTGCAGGTGCCAAAATATCTGCGCCCGCGCACGGATACTCCAAAGCACACGGTTGGCTACGGCGGTTGTTTTTCCTGCATCTATTCGGTTCGCGGAGCAGGCGGTTACCAGATGTTCGGCATCACGCCGATGCCGATCTACGATCCGGAGGGAAGCGTCAGTTACCTGAAAGACTTCATGGTGTTCTTCAAACCGGGAGACATTGTGAAGTGGAAGCCGATCACGCGCGGAGAATATGACGCGATCACGGATGCGGTAGAGGCCGGGACCTACCAGCCCCGGATAGCGGAAGTGGATTTCGATCTGGACGAGTTCAACGCCGACATGCGTGGGACCAACGCAAAGATGCTGGAGGCCCTCAATGACGCTTAAGATAAAAAATCCCGGGCTCTCCACCTCGATTCAGGACCTGGGTCGCCCAGGTTACTTCCATCTTGGAATTCCGATGGGCGGAGCTATGGACCGCTTCGCTCTTCGCGCTGCCAATACGCTGGTCGGCAATCCGGAAGAGGCGGCATGCCTCGAAGCTGTCTTCATGGGCCCTGAAATCGAATTTCAGGCTGAAGCAACTGTCGCTGTGACCGGCGCGGACCTACCGATTGATGTAGACGGGAACCCAGTCGAGGGCTGGACCTCGTTTAAAGTCAAGGCCGGACAGGTCTTGAGCTTCGGTTTCCTAGTGTCCGGAGCACGTGCTTACATTGCAATCAGTGGCGGTATTACAACCCCGGAGGCGCTGGGTAGCCGTTCTGCTTATCCCATTGGTGCGCTCGGCGGTGTTGAAGGTCGGGCCATTCAAGCTGGCGATGTCTTGCCCGTGGGCAAAGTTGCCGGCGTCGGCGCTGGACGTTCCGTTCCGACGGAACTTCGTCGGAAACCTGCCAACCCGGCTGAACTCCGCGTCCTCCCAGGACTGTACTGGCACAGGTTAACCGAAGCGTCCGGCACCGGCTTTTTCGAAGACGAATGGACAGTTGCCCCTGAAGCCGACCGCATGGGATATCGGTTCAAAGGCGGGAAGCCACTGGAGTTCGTCGACCGCGACCAGCCATTTGGGGCAGGAGCAGACCCATCCAACATTGTCGATGGGTGTTATTCCTATGGGTCGATCCAGGTGCCGGGTGGAACAGAGCCGATAGTGCTGCACCGGGATGCTGTTTCTGGAGGTGGCTACTTCACCCTCGGTGCGATCATTTCCGCCGATATGGACCTGATCGGGCAACTTCAACCGCATACGCCAGTGAAATTCGTTCGTGTTGACATGGATGAGGCACTCGCTGCGCGCAAGGACAGGAAGCAAATGCTTCAACGAATAAGAGAAGAGCTCAGCTAAGAGCCGCAAAATAACCCCTGAAATTGCGGGAGGCCGCAACAAAACTCTTGAACTGACTGGGAGGTCGGAACGATGAAACTCGCCTTGAAAACCGTTTCCATGCTTGCAATTACAGCAGCTATTCCAATGTCGAGCGCCCTGGCGGACGCCTGGTATCCCTATGATGCGGAGGAAGTGTCGCCAGCGTTTTCCGGCGAAGGCGAGGTCAAAGCTGTCGTTTACACCGCGCTTGAAAGGGCTGCGAAGCCTTGGAATATCTGCGTGTCCTTTCCGCACATGAAGGACGCATATTGGCTCGGCGTTGATTACGGGGTTGCTGATGAGGCGACCCGTCTCGGCGTGAACATGAACCTAGTTGAAGCAGGTGGATACACCGAGCTCAACAAGCAGATTGGCCAGCTGGAAGATTGCGTTGCAAGCGGCGCAGATGCTGTGGTCGTTGGTGCAATTTCCTATGACGGCCTCAACAACGTTATTGGCGAAATCGCCGGCAAGGGTATTCCGGTGATTGATGTCATCAACGGCGTGTCATCGAACGAGATTGCGGCGAAGTCGCTCGTATCCTTCAAGACCATGGGCTACGAGACCGGCGCATATCTTGCGGCCAAGCACCCGGCAGGCTCAGACGAAGTTCTGGTTGGTTGGTTCCCCGGACCGGCAGGTGCTGGCTGGGTGGAAGCCGCTCACGCAGGCTTCATGGAAGCAGTTGAAGGCTCGGCCATCAAGGTTTTGGAGCCACGCTTTGGTGATACAGGCAAGGAAACCCAGCTCAAACTGGTTGAAGACGTCCTGCAGGCTAATCCGGATGTGCGTTACCTTGCGGGAACCGCTGTGACGGCTGAAGCAGCACAGGGTTTGATCCGAGAGCGCGGGTTGAAGGGCAAGGTCGATCTTCTGGCATTCTACATGACACCTGGTGTCTACACCGGTATCCAGCGCGGCTTCATTCTGGCAGCACCAGCCGACAGCATGGTGATCCAGGGCCGAATTGCGGTCGATCAGGCTGTTCGAATTCTCGAAGGCAAAGAGTACGTCAAACATGTCGGTCCGAAAATCTTTGTTGTCGATCCGGAAAACATCGAGACCGTAGCGCGTGAAAACATCCTGCCGCCGAAGGGGTACTCGGCAGTTTTCAACGTCTCCAACTAAACCCTCCCTGAAACTACGGGCCTGACGGTCACCCCTGAGGGCCCGTTTTTTTCGGAACTGAGCGATGAGTAATCCAAGTCTCATATCCACGAGCCAGCTTACCAAACAATACCCAGGCGTGCGCGCACTGGATGGTGTCGATTTTGAGCTGAGCGCTGGAGAGGTCCATGTGCTGTTTGGCGAGAACGGTGCAGGCAAATCCACTTTGATTTCGATGTTGGCTGGAGCGAATACGCCCAGCTCGGGCAAAATTGTCCTGAACGGCGAAGTGGCGTCTTTTGAGAGTGTCGCAGATGCCCAGGGACAAGGGATTTATACTGTTTTTCAGGAATTCTCGCTGATCCCGACATTAACGGTTGCTCAGAACATCTTCCTGGGATGGGAACCTCGCTTTGGCCCTTTCCTTGACCACCGCACAATGAGATCCCGGTCTCGTGAGATGCTTTCCGAGCTTGGGTTTGACATCGATCCCGGGCAGCTTGTCGCACAGCTCTCGCGGGCGCAGCAACAAATGGTGGAAATCACCAAGGCTTTCCACGGTAATCTCAAAGCCCTCATTCTTGATGAGCCAACAGCCTCGTTGTCTGACCGGGAAGTCGACCATCTATTCGATTTTATCAAGCGGCTGAAATCTGAAGGCGTCGGGATCATCTATATTTCGCACCGAATTCAAGAGTTCGCCCGCATAGCAGACCGGGTAACGGTCCTCCGAGACGGAGCCAAGGTTGGCACTGTCGCCATGGAGGACACGGATGACAATCGGCTGGTTGAGATGATGACCGGTCGTGCCATTGACGAAATCTATCCGCAGATCGCACACAACCCGGCGGAGACCCTGCTCGAGGTGGATCAACTCGTCGGAATTGGCGTTAAAGGTGCATCTTTCTCCGTCAAGGCAGGGGAAGTCCTCGGAGTTGCCGGGCTTGTCGGCTCGGGAAAGTCCAGATTGTTTCGAACGGTCATGGGCTTGGGAAGCAAACAATCGGGGCGTGTGACCTATTGCGGCCGGGATATCTCCAATCTCTCTACCCGAGAGATTATCCAGGCGGGCATCTACTACTTGTCGCCAGACCGGAAAGCAGAAGGTCTGGATCTGGCCAAGACCTCCAGAGACAATCTTGCAGTTAATCTTGTCATGGGCCGGGAAGTGGCGTCCGGTGAACGCTTGGTTCAATGGAAACGGGTGGACCGGGGCGTCAGTACGATCTCTGATACAGTTGAACTGCATCAAACCTATCGGCGAAAACCGGTGGCCCAATTGTCCGGCGGCAATCAACAGAAGGTGCTGTTTGGCAAATGCTTCGGTCAGGAGGCCGATCTCATCATCTTCGATGAACCGACAGTGGGCGTCGATATGGGCACGCGGTCCGCGCTCTACAGGCTCATTCGCGATCTGGCCGAGGCCGGGAAAGCCATCGTGATTATCTCATCTGACCTGCCTGAAGTCCTCAACCTTGCGCACCGCATGATTGTTTTAGCGCACGGCCATATCTCCGGAGAACTATCTGGAGACGACATGACTGAAGACCAGATCCTCAAACTATTCTTTGATGAAAGTGGAGTGGAAACATGACCGCTCAAATAGTCTCAAACTCGCCGAGCTTCTCGGTCCGGCGTCTCTTTGTGAAAGTCGGCGTTTTGCCGTTCTTTTTGATCACTGCGCTCGTGATCTTCACTTTGCTATCGCCAAAATTCTTGACGGGGCAGAACCTAATCAATGTGGCCAGACAATCGGTCTATTTGGTTCTTGTGTCGATGGGACAGATGATTGTCCTGATCTCCGGCGGATTTGATCTGTCCGTTGGAACATTAATAGCGCTGACGTCTGTTGTGTCGGCACTGGGAATGGTCTGGTTTGCAGGCATGTTTCCCGATGCAATTTGGGTAGCCATTCTTTTCGGAGCCCTGATCGGATTTGGCGTTGCATTGATCGTTGGCCTGGTGAATGGCGCAGGCGTCGCCTATTTCGATGTTTCGCCCTTCATCATGACCCTCGGGGTTTCATCCGTGGGCGCTGGATTCGCATTGTTCCTGACTGGCGGAGTACCGGTTTCGGACCTGCCGTTTGAATTTGGAGACACATTTGGGTTTGGCAGGGTCTTCGGGATCCCCGTCCCCGTTATTGTCGCGCTGGTCGTAATTGCCGTGATGTGGATTCTCATGTCCCGTACACGCCTTGGAACGCAGATTTATGCAGTCGGTGGTAATATCAAGGCAGCGCATCTGTCGGCGATCAACACCAAGAAAACACTGCTCTTTGCCTATGTCATATGCGCCTTGATTGCGTCTTTGACCGGGCTTCTTCTGACAGCGCGCGTTGAAACTGGTGAGGCTAATCTAGGAGGCACAATAGCGCTTGAATCCATCGCGGCCTGTGTGATTGCAGGTGTGTCCCTCAGAGGTGGTATTGGCCGGGTTGAGAATGTGGTGCTGGGCGCGTTTTTCATTGTGCTGGTCCAGAACGGTATGAATCTCGCGCAAGTTAGTTCCTACATGCAAATGGTATTGCTTGGCGCACTGTTGATCCTCGCCGTGATCTTCGACCAACTTCGTTATCGAATGCTGATGAGTGGAACCTGACGTCGATTCCCAGATAACCAATTTGGCAGGGATGCCTGCCAATTTCCTGATCTAAAATTGAGAGGCCAAGGCCATGTTGAACGCGGAAATCAGTCGCCGCCGTGAGGATGCTATTGCCCGGGGTGTGGGCATGCAGACCCAGATTTATGCTGCGCGCGCAGAAAACTCGGAAGTCTGGGACGTCGAAGGCAAACGTTACATCGACTTCGCCTCAGGCATCGCGGTCGTGAACACCGGACACCGCCACCCGAAGGTTATCGCTGCAGTTGAAAACCAGCTGAAAGCCTTTACCCATACCTGTCATCAGGTTCTGCCATACGAGAATTACGTTCGATTGGCTGAGAGGCTGAATGCGGCGACACCGGGGGACTTTGCCAAAAAGACGGTCTTTGTCACAACCGGTGCTGAGGCGACCGAAAACGCAGTGAAGGTTGCCCGTGCCTATACGGGTCGCTCTGCCGTTATTGCATTCAGTGGTGGATTTCATGGCCGTACTTTCATGGGCATGAGCATGACGGGCAAGGTTGCACCCTACAAGAAAGATTTCGGAGCGATGATGCCCGATGTCTATCATGTGCCGTTTCCTATCGAGCTGCATGGTGGTTCAAGTGCTGCGTCCCTTGAGGCCCTGAACAAGCTCTTCAAATCCGACCTTGATCCAAGCCGAGTTGCGGCAATCATTTTTGAGCCCGTTCAGGGAGAGGGCGGCTTTTACTCGGCCCCAGCAGAGTTTGTGAAAGCACTGCGCGCGCTATGCGACGAGCATGGCATTGTTTTGATCGCAGATGAGATACAGACCGGATTTGCGCGAACTGGGAACCTCTTTGCGATGGAAGCCACAGGTGTCGCTCCTGATATCACCACTATGGCAAAAGGTCTTGCTGGCGGTCTGCCCCTCGCAGCACTGACCGGCCGCGCAGACATCATGGATGCAGCCGGGCCAGGCGGTTTGGGTGGGACCTATGGTGGGCCACCAGTCGGGATCGCTGCCGCTCATGCTGTGCTGGACGTGATCGAAGAAGAAGATCTTTGCAATCGGGCCATCCAGCTTGGGTCCCGATTGAAGCAGAAGCTTGACGAGCTTCGTGCAAAAACACCTGAAGTTGTGGATGTTCGCGGGCTCGGATTCATGGTTGCTGCTGAATTCAATGTTGCAGGAACGTCAGAACCGTCGCCGGACTTTACCAACAAGGTCCGTGCTGAGGCTTTGAAGCGTGGCCTTGTTTTGCTGACCTGCGGGATCTTCGGAAACGTGATCCGTTTTCTCGCACCAGTCACGATTGAAGATGATGTCTTCGCTGAAGCACTGGAGATATTGGAGGCTTCCATCGCCGCAGCCAGGGAGAAAGGTGATGCTTGATCTCAGGTCTCCCGAATTACTGCGCACTAAAGCCTATATGAACGGGAGCTGGGTGGAAGTAACCAACACATTCGACGTCCATAATCCGGCCACCGGACAGGAACTTGCCAGCGTTGCGGACCTCACGGTCGACGATGTTCGTATTGCGATTTGTGCAGCTCACAGAGCCCAACCCATGTGGGCTGCAAAGACCGGAAAAGAGCGCGCGGCACTGCTTCGTCGGTGGCACGATTTGATGGTGGCGCATGCTGATGACCTGGCCCAAATCCTGACTGCAGAAATGGGCAAACCTTTAGCGGAGGCCAAGGGTGAAGTCCTCTATGGAGCGTCTTTCATCGAGTGGTTTGCGGAAGAGGCGAAACGCATCTATGGCGACGTGATCCCCGGTCATCAACCGGATAAAAGGATTGTTGTGCTGAAGCAGCCAGTCGGTGTTGTCGGATCGATCACCCCCTGGAATTTTCCGAATGCCATGATCGCCCGGAAGGTGGCTCCAGCCTTGGCCGTTGGTTGCACATTTGTAGCGCGACCTTCCGAGCTGACACCTCTCTCAGCCCTCGCCATGGCGGAGCTTGCGCATCAGGCAGGCATACCTGCAGGGGTCTTTAATGTTGTGCCGAGCACTGCCGCCGCCGAAGTAGGCGAGGAATTCTGCTCAAACGAAAAGATCGCCAAAATCACGTTCACCGGCTCGACACGGGTTGGCAAAATCCTGATGGAGCAGTGCGCTTCACAGGTCAAAAAAGTGTCGTTGGAATTGGGCGGTAATGCACCTTTCATTGTGTTCGATGATGCAGATGTCGATGCCGCCGTGGAAGGAGCGTTGATCGCGAAGTTTCGCAATGCCGGTCAAACATGTGTCTGTGCCAATCGCATCTATGCGCAAGCAGGCATCCACGATGAGTTTGTCCGCGAGCTTTCTGATCGCGTTCGCGAGTTCACGGTTGGAAACGGATTCCAGGATGTGACCTCGATTGGCCCCTTGATCAACAAAGCCGCCTTTCGAAAGGTCGAGGCGCATATATCAGATGCCGTTGCCAAGGGCGCAACAGTCAAAGTAGGCGGCAGTCCTCATGCGCTTGGTGGGCAGTTCTACGAGCCCACCGTCGTCACGGGCATGACATCGGATATGCTTGCCGCCAGCGAGGAGACATTCGGGCCCGTTGCTCCGGTGTTCAAATTCGAAACTGAGGAACAGGCTGCCATGCAGGCAAACGACAGCGAGTTTGGCCTGGCCGCCTATTTTTATACTCAGGATCTCAATCGGGCATGGCGCATGGCCGAGCAACTGCAAACTGGCATGGTTGGAATAAACACTGGGCTGATTTCAACCGAAGTTGCGCCGTTTGGCGGGATCAAGCAGTCTGGTTTGGGTCGAGAAGGGTCAAAATACGGCACAGATGATTATGTCGAACTCAAATACATGTGCTTTGGCGGCATCCAATGACCTTCTGGCAAAGCATATCCAGAAGCAAAGAGAATGAGCACTCTGTAAGAAGGGCCGAGGCGTTCCTGACGGTATCCAACGTCGATGCGCATATTCAAGAACGCACCGTGCTGACGGATATCAGTTTTGCCAGCGATCACGACCGAATTGGAATTGTCGGCCGGAACGGGTCGGGAAAGTCGGCACTGGCGCGTGTGCTTGCCGGTCTCATCAAACCTACCAGTGGCGTGGTTCGGATCAACGGGACCGATGTGGCGAGCGACCGCAAGGCCGCGCTTCGACTGGTCGGGGTCTTGTCGGCCCCTCCGGGTCCGGAAAGTCGACCCTGTTGATGGTCATGGCCGGACTGGAACGAGCGGATGAAGGCAGCGTTCATGTGGCAGGTTCTGAACTTGGCCCCTTATCCGAAGATGCCCTTGCCCAATTCCGTGGTCAAAATGTCGGAATTATCTTTCAGTCCTTCCATCTCGTTCCAAACATGACCGCACTTGAA
>NZ_GL476317.1:30545-158045 GCF_000148725.1 Roseibium sp. TrichSKD4
CGACCATCAGATCATTTTCCCAACAGTCCGGGAGGAACTTGCCTTCGGATTGAGGCAACAGGGTCAATCAAAAAATGAAGCCGTCGATATTGTGGATCGCACCCTTCTTCGGTTTGACAAAAGCCATTGGCGGGATGCGTCGATATCAACTCTATCTCACGGCCAAAAACATCTGGTTTGTATCATGGCGATCACGGCCATGGCGCCAAAGCTGCTTATCCTTGATGAACCTTTCGCCGGCCTCGACATCCCGACAATTGCCCAGCTCAAGCGCCACCTGACGCGGTTTCAGGGGCGTATCCTCCACATTTCCCATAACCCGCTGGATCTGGAAGATGCCTCTCAGCTTTTGTGGCTCGAGGAAGGGCGGATATGTGAGGTCGGTTCTCGATGTGAGGTGCTTCCTGCATATCTCAGCAGAATGCAGGATTTGGGAGGACGAGATGATCTCGCTGTCCTCGCCAGTTAGAACTCAGGCGCACGATTGGCCTGCAACTTCGAAAATTACGGGCCTTGGCGCCGCGACCTGCGGGTTGTTTTTCCTTGAAAATTTGACGGGTCAAGTCGCCGCATTCGTCATCGTGATTTTGATTTACCTTCTGCCTGGCTGGCAATTTTTCAGATCAGGACTTCAGGCTCTTTGGAGGCTATGGCCATTCGGACTGATGCTTGCCATTTTTCACTTTGTGACGGGTACCCTCGAGGAAGGCGCAATCGTCTCCCTCAGGCTGATATCGGCCATTGGCCTCGCCAATTTGGTGACGATGACAACGCCCTTGTCCGAATTTGCTGACAGCACGGAATTTGTCAGGCCGATTGTACGTCGTCTTGGTGTTCCACCAAAGACTTTGGAAATCGTATTTGTACTCGTTGTGCGAATGATCCCGGTCCTCATTGAGAGAGCGCAGGCCCTTCACGTGAGTTGGTGTGCCCGTTCTCGAAAGCGCCCTTCGTGGCGGATCATTCTGCCTCTCTTTCTCATCGCGCTTGATGACGCAGATCATGTTGCGGACGCTCTGTTGGCGCGGGGCGGCCTTGCAGCCGAAGGAGACTGATCATGGAAAGAAGTGTGGCGCAGGTCGCCCTGTTTACAGCTTTGATTGCCGTTTTGGGGATCATTCCGAAAATCACCTTGGGCTTTGGCGTGCCAATAACGGCGCAAAGTCTTGGTGTGATGCTGTGTGGAACTGTTATTGGAGCGAGAAGGGGCACTTCAGCCGTGCTCTTGTTTCTTGTCCTCGTAGCAATCGGACTGCCGCTCTTGTCAGGTGGCCGGGGGGGATTAGGTCTCTTTGTTTCCCCTTCAGCTGGTTTCCTGATTGGGTGGCCGGTTGCGGCGTTTGCAACAGGCTGCATCGTGGAGCGGTGGCGATCCGCCCCGTTGATGTTATCTGCTAGCCTTGCTTCTATTGTTGGTGGAATTGGCGTGATGTACATTTTCGGCATTGTCGGATTGTCCATCGCATTGGACAAAACACTGGTTCAATCGACGTTTCTGGTCAGCGCATTTATCCCCGGAGATATTGTGAAGGCATTGATCGCGGGCGGTCTGACAGCCTGGATCGCGCTGGTCCGTCCAGCATCATTGCTATCACGACGTTCGTGATGCCCAAGCAACCGTCTATAGTATCAAACTAGCAGCAGATTGAGCCGATTCAGCTGCGGATTCAATGGCTCAAGGAATCTATACTCCTTTGACTGAATTGGCCTGATTTTGCGGGCCATTTGATTCAAATTGCCACATGTCATAGCATTGATTGGTGTGCATTGTGGGGCGATGAACGAAAAGCCCTCAAAAACGATTTCGCTAACTGACGAACAACGCCTTGCGCTTGACGCCATTTGCCGCCGTCGTAAAGTTGATGCCCTTGTCTAGAAACGCGCACGTGCGTTTTTTCTGTTGGATGCAGGCTATGATGCCGCTCTTGTCTGCGAGATTTTAGATATAGGGCCTACGGTTCTGACGGAATGGCGTTTTGCCTTTGCGGGTGCGGGGCTGTCGTTCTTTGGCTTGAAGGACTACAGCCAACGGCAGCGGTATTTGACGGTGGATCAAGAGCAGGCTGTAAAGGCTCATTTCAGCGAACACCCTGCGCGCAATGTCGATGAGGTCTGCGCTCATGTTTTGGCTGAATATGGTCAGAGCTACAGCCCTTCGGGTGCGGCCAAACTGATGCGCCGTTTGGGGTTCGAGTATAAAAAGCCAAGATTGCTGCCCTCACAGGCTGATGAAGCCACGCAGGCTGCGTTTATTGCTAACTATGAGGCTCTAATGAAGAGCCTTGCCGTAGATGAGATGGTTGTGTTTTCTGATGCTGTCCACCCAGAGCATCAAAGCCGGCCTGCCCATGGCTGGTTCCCCAAGGGTCAAAAGACCGCTCTGAAGGCATCATCGGGGCGCAAGCGGCTCAACATACAAGGCGCGCTTGATCTTGAGACCTTCCACTTCACCTTTGTTGAGGGTGAGAAGATCAACGCGCAGACGAGCAAACAGATGTTGGAAAAGTTGGAGCACAACAACCCGACAATGACGGCCATTCATGTGTTTGTGGACAACGCGCGCTATCATCACGCCAAGATACTGCAGCCATGGCTGGACAGCCCAGAGCGCAAGGTAAAGCTGCACTTTCTGCCAGCATATGCGCCCCATCTGAACCCGATTGAACGCCTTTGGGGTGTCATGCACAAATGGGTGACATACAATCGGCACTACGCTACCTTTGGCCAATTCACTGAGGCCATACTGGGCTTTTTTCGCAAGACGCTGCCTGATAATTGGAAAGAGTTCCGCGACACGATCAGCGACAATTTCCGTGTCGTCTCGCTCAAGGAATACAAGGTTATTTAGGAGGAGATCGTCGGAATAGCCAATGACTACAATAGAACTTTGCTGCGTTACGCTTGAAGCATCATTTGTAAAATACTATCAAACGATAGTTTGTTAAATTTCATAGACTTATCGTGATAGTCAAGGGGCTTTCCTTCGTTTCCAATCGTGACGTACCTGACGGTTCAAGAGGCAGCTAGCCGCATCCACGCCGCCTGATCCCTGCACTGGCCTCTGACACCGTCGGACGGAATTTTAAAATTCTGCGTACCACATTTGACACCGCCCACGGGAACAATCATCCTGCTGAAATCATGTATCCCAATCCAGACACCATTGCCGCTGCTGCCCCATTGATCGCCCCTTACCTCCGTAAGACACCAATGCTGGAAGTCGAGGCCAAAGCACTTGGCCTTCCATGCGCCGTGAGCTTCAAGCTGGAGCACACCCAGAGAACAGGCACATTCAAAGTGCGCGGTGCGTTTTTCAACATGCTGACCCGAGATGTTCCAGAAACCGGCGTCGTTGCGGCCTCTGGCGGAAACCATGGTGCAGCGGTTGCCTATGCGGCAACCACCCTGGGCCATCATAGCCGAGTTTTTGTACCTGCCCTCATAGCGAAAGAAGAAAAGCTGAAGCGGATGCGCCACTTTGGGGCCGAAGTGGTGATGACCGAAGGCTCTGTAGGCGCCTGTATGGAAGAATATGCCGCCTATGCCGATGCCACCGGCGCGCTTTCTGTGCACCCCTATGACACAATCCCAACGCTCACCGGTCAGGGCACAATCGCCTATGAGATTGAAAAGCAGATGACCCTCATGGATCAGGGAGGCGTCGATACGATTATTGTTTCTACCGGTGGTGGTGGCTTGATCGGCGGCGTCGCCGCCTGGGCCCAGGATCGGATCAAAGTGGTTTCTGTTGAGACGGAGGGGACTAACACATTGGAACGGTCCCTTCGAGAAGGGCCTGATATTGACGTCGGTGCAAGCGGCGTAGCAGCAAGTTCACTCGGAGGGCCACGTCTTGGTGTAGACAGCTATGCTGTGATCAAAGACTACGTGAATGACGCCGTGATCGTTCCCGACAGTGCTGTTTTTGAGGCTGCGTCCCGTCTATGGGAGGCCACGCGCCTGATTGGAGAGCCCGGCAGTGCCGTCGCCTTGGCGGCACTCACCTCTGGAGCTTATATACCCGAAAAGCAAGAGAGAATTTGCGTCGTTCTTTGTGGTGGCAATGAAGTGCCTGATTGGTTTCTGGAATGACCTAAACCGATATTTCCCAATTCAATTCTCCAGAAAAAAATAGAAAGATCACGCATTGCGACCACTGGCTGATGTTCGCCCTCAAATACGGCCAATTCGGTCGTAGGAGTATAGAATTCATATAGATCACATCTAACACGCAAATTAGTTATGTCGGAATAGATGATGTTTCTGCAGCAAAGCTGGCAACAGAATATCTCATTTCGCTGGAGCATCGAAAAATCGCCTATATCTCCGGAGGCACTGCCGATATACGCAGTGACCTCCGTCACGCGGGATACCAAATGGGTCTCAAGGAATTCAAAAACGAACTTCGGGACTGGAGGCTGGACGGCGACGGAACAGCAGAAAGTGGCCGCGCGGTTGTCGAGCGGCTGTTCATCAAGGGCGAAGTGCCAACGGCCTTTTTCTGCTTTAACGACAACATCTCTGTTGGCGTGATATCTACTTTGCAATTGCGCGGCTATCGCATACCCGATGATTTTTCAGTCATTGGCTTTGACGACATCCCGTTCGCGAGCAATTTTTCTCCCGGGCTTACCACGATCCGCCAACCCCGCCAGCGGATCGGCGAATTGGGGATGAACTTGCTGTTGGATACTCTTTCCAACCGCACGATGCCGTCGGAGATCCACAAACTGCGCGACGATCTGATTGTTAGAAACAGCTGCGCAAGCACCCCGTAGTAATCTGATTAACGTCGAAATGGTCCCATTTTGCATGTTCCACAAACGAACACGGTTCGTTTCCCTTCAGGCCGATCAGATATTCGACGAAAAGCAAGGGCGACGTTTCATGTGCTGAAGATAACGATCATTCGCTTTGGGGTTGCGCAGTGACCTGACGAACCGGGCGGCGGTAAATTTGCTCTCTGGAAGCTACTAACTCATTGGCACTATTGTCGATTGCCTGCCCTAGGCACCCTGATCTCCCAGTGCCCAGTTTCATTCCGAGAGGCGCGCCGTCTGGCCATTGCATTCTGAAAACTAACGATAGATCTTGAAGGATGGCTTTAAACCATCCATTCTGAAAACCTCTTTGGAGGTCCGAGGTAGATTAACACCCAAAGCATCGCCTCTTGGGAAAGATTCTACGCTGAGAGTTCAGACACTGGTGCTGGAAACTTCAGCACCGATCACACTCTTGCAATTCATACTGCAATCGATCTTGAAGTGCTACGCGCCCTAGGAACTGGATTGGCTCAGCTCATGCCCATGGGTTCTCACAAAGAAGTGCATCGGCGCGTTGCCGACAAAGGGTTACGAGAAGAGGCCGAGGACATGCTCGCTAAGGTGAAACAGCAGGTGCCGTCACGGTTGGAAAAGAATAAGCAAGCGCACCCATGCCTCGTCGGCAGCTTCATGACAAAGCAACCAGCCCAACGGCGAGGAGGTCAACTAGTTTCTGGCCTTAGATACGAGCGAAAGGAGTTTTGTGTCGGTTCGGTACATGGTGTGAGCTTCCGTGGGTTTAAGCAGGCTGAGGCCTTGCGGGGCGGTCCTTGAGTGCGACGACGACAGTTGCCAGCACGATGCAGGCGGCGGCTGCGTAAAAGGCAGGTGCTGGAAGGATGTCAAAGAAAATGGCATCTGCAATGACTGCGAATATCAGGGAGAGATACTCAAATGCGGCCAGTTTTGAGACTTCGCTGCATTGATAGCTGAGGGTCATCATGATGTGAGCAAAGCCGCCGGCGATACCTGCTCCCACCAAAAGACCGAGCTGTTCGAAACTTGGGCTAACCCAACCAAATGGCAGGGTGGCCAGTCCCGCAATTGTGCAGGTGAGGGCAAAGTAAAATGCAATGGCTCCGGCATTTTCGGTGAGCGCAAGACTTCTGATCTGCAGCTTCGCGCCTGCCGTGAGAATGGCCATGGCGAGCGCCAGTCCAACTCCAATCAGATAGGTGTCATCCAATGAGGCTGTGTTGGCATTTGGAAGGATCAGGCAGAGTACGCCGAGGAACCCGAAAAGGACACCAAACCATCTCGCACCACTGACCACTTCCTTCAGGAAAACAGCAGCAAGGACAACAGCCAAAATCGGTGCGAGATACCCAATCACTGAAGCATGGGATAAGGGCAGGTATTTCAGGGAGGAGAAAGATGCAAACATTGCCGCACAGCCTAAAAGGCACCGGAACACATGGCGCCACGGGCGCCTTGTCTTGAGTCCACTCGGGAATTCGTGTGTCCACATCAAAAACAGAACGAGCGGTATCAGTGCAAAAGCGCTGCGAAAAAACACCAACTGTCCAACCGGTACAGTGTCAGACAGCCATTTGATAAAGAGCACCATGATCGTGAAGAAAATGGTGGCACCAATGCGCAGGCTGATGCCCCGGAAGTCTGCTGTTATAGTCATTTCAATCCGAACTGTTTGTTCAGCGCCCATCTAGCCTGTCGCGGAGCCGATCGCCTGTTAAATTGATTGCCAGCACCGCAAAAAGGATTGCAAGGCCGGGAAAGATCATGAGATGCGGGGCAGTTTGCATATAGGTCTTACCGTCAAGCAACATAGCCCCCCATTCCGCATTGGGAGGCTGAACGCCGAAACCCAAGAAACTCAATCCGGAGATTGATAAAATGCTGCGGGACCAACCATTTGTCCAAAGAACAAGGAGGTTGGGCAGAACATTGGGGAGTATGTGGCGGCTTAATATGAGCGCGGGCGGAAGGCCATTGAGGCGCGCCTGCAACACATAGTCCTTATTGGAAATCGAGACACTCAGGCTGCGCACCAGCCGTGCGTATTTCATCCAGCTGACAGCAATCAATGCGAAAACCATGTTGGACGTACTCGGTCCCAAAAGCCCTGCTATTGTTACAGCTGCGATCAGCTCGGGAAACGCGAAGAAGCTGTCTGAGACGCGCATCAATACAACGTCCGCTGCGCGGCCGAAATGCCCCGCTGTTAGACCGATAATGGTGCCAATTACCGCGCCCACGGATGTAATCACCAAGGCGAGGCCGATTGACCAGAGACCACCATAAAGAACGCGCGTTGCAACATCTCGACCCAGTTGGTCTGTTCCAAACCAGTGCTCGCTGCTCGGCGGAGACAGACGCAGCAGAAAATTGGTTGCATTGGGATCATACGGTGTCAACATCAAAGCTGAACACCATATTGCAGCCACGGCCAGCGGCATGAGAAGCGTACTTCGTTTGAAACGCCGGTTTATTGTGGTTCGACTGGGTTTCGATTGAGGTTGGAGGTGATCGTGCCCGGTTTCAATGGATGTCATGACGTTTGCTCCGTGTTGACGGAGGTGCACGTAATCGACGAACTCCAGCCTTTCCGCGGATCAAGCAAGTCCTGCAATAATTCCACCAAGCTGTTAATAGCAACATAGGTCAGTGCAAAGAAGACAACCAAAAACAAGATGACAGGGTAATCGCGCGACAGCACCGAACCCGCCAAAAGTGACCCGACACCGCCTCGTGCAAAAATGATCTCGACGATTACTGCACCTTCCAGCAGGCTGGCGACATCAAGTGCGATCATGTTGAGGGCAGGAATTGCAGAGTGACGCAAGATGTGTCGCCAAAAAATCTCTGTTTCACTGACACCGCGCAACCGAAGTGTTTCGACAAAGGGGGCTGATTTCGCTTCAAGGAAAAAGGCACGCAACAAGCGTGTTTGCGATGCGGTCACCCAAAGGCCGAGCGTCAGCGTTGGCAAGATCAAGTGGCTTAACGAGCCAGTTCCATATGCCGGCAGCCAATTAAGGTGGGCAGCAAAGAACATGATCAGAAGCAAACCAAGCCAGTAACTCGGCATGGCGGCACCAATAGATGCCAATGCGACGGCAAAACGATCAATGAACGATCCCGGACGCCAAACAGAAACCGTCGCCAGAAGAAATGCCAAAACAAGTCCGAAGAGTAACGCCGACACCGTTAGAATAGCGGTTTCGCCGATATTTCCAACGAAAATTTCCCAGACAGTTGCCCCGGAAGAAAAGGACCGTCCAAAGTCGCCCTGCAAAAAATTTTTGAGCCAGTGAAAATACTGGACCAGAAAGGGGTCGTTCAAGTGAAACTCCACGCGGATGGCGTTCAGAATATCCGTTGGGAAAGTCTGGGATTCCGGATAGCGGGCTTTTGCAATTGCCTGTGCTTTGTCGCCCGGGGAGAGGTGGATCATGGCAAAGCTGATCAAGCTCACACCAAACAAGACGCTTAGGAGTGCCAGCAGCCTTGATCCAACTGCATAAAGCATAGGTGCGTTTCGTTGTTGACGTAGCTTCATACGTCTGCCCCCCTTTCATATGAAGAAGGAATTGCCGGTCCGGACAAGCTTCCGAGCGCGCGTGCAGCTAAAACAAGGTCCCGGCAATAAGGGCTGGCCGGGTCGTGAAAGAAATCTGCCGCTGTCTGATTGGCCTCCACCTTGCCGTTCTTAAGAACCATCACTTGATCTGCATAGGCGGATGCAAACCCAAGGTCATGAGTGACAATGAGATACATAATTTCGTACTTGAGCTGGATGCGCTTCATCGTAGCAGCGATCTGCTTCTGAACCACGGCGTCCAGCGCACTCAAGGGTTCATCAAAGAGGATTAATGACGGATTGGCGATCAGGGCACGTGCTAAACAGGCTCTTTGGGCTTGTCCCATAGAAACTTCAGATGGCAACCTTGTGGCCACATCAGGGTTCAATTCAACGTCAAGCAAGGCTTGACGAACCGCCGCGTCGACATCCATTTTCGGCATACTGCGCCTGTAGAGGCTCTCCGATATGGATTGACCCAAGGGGATCTTCGGATTGAGGGCAGCTATGGGATCTTGCATGACCCATCGGCTGCCAGGCATGCCGATGGGCCCACGCCACTGACCCTTTTGGCGAATTTCCGCTTGACGATCACCTTGAAAGGAAATCCCTTCAAAGTAAGCAGGCATAAGGCCTTGAATAGACTTCAATAAGCTTGTTTTGCCGGAGCCGCTTTCTCCAACGATGCAGAGCGTTTCACCAGGCTCGACAGTGAATGAAACATCATCAAGGAGCGTTTGGCCGTTGATTGAAAGGCCAAGTCTTTGAATGTTCAGCATAGTGGCGTCTATTCCGCAGCCATAGAAGGAGCAATAAAGTCTCCTTGAGGACACCAAAGACGGTTCGCTGCCAACAATTGCCCATAGGGTGTTTGCGGATCTTCAATTAGTTGGCGTGTCTCACCAAACTCATGGATTTTTCCGCCGCTCATGATTGCAGTACGAGATGCATGGCGAACGGCGAGCGCCAAGTCATGTGTCACGATCAAAATGGCTACGCCATTTGACTTCGCATAGGTTGTAACTGTCTCCAAAACCTGAGCGGCAATAATTGGATCTAACGCAGAAGTTGGCTCATCCAAAACCAAAAGGCGCGGCCTTCCAAGTAAGGCCATTGCAACAAGCAATCGCTGTTGCATGCCGCGGCTCCACTCATATGGGAAAGCCCGATCAGGTGTTCTTAGTCCTAAATCTTGGACGAGCTTGTCTTCATCGGCAGCTTCATGTGAGGTGCCAACCACAACACGAGCGCCCTGCCGCCATTGCCAGGCCAAACGTTTGAGCGGGTCAAAACCGTGATCGGGGTTCTGTGGGACATAAGCCAAACCAGGGCGTTTAGTCGTCTTGGTTGTTTGAGTGAAATCAGTTTCAACGCCATCAAAAATCATATGACCGGCATAGGGTTGTGCAGGGCGGGTCACGCCCAGAAGGCATCGAAGCAGCGTTGATTTTCCAGCTCCTGACCCCCCCACAATCGCAACGCACTCGCCGTCTGCGATTTCAAGGTCGACCGAGTGAAGGATGGTCTGTCGGCCTATACGGGCCGACAGATTCTTCAATGTCAGAATTGGATTGCAATTAATGGGCAAGGTCCAAATCCGGTGTGACGAGGTATGTTTCTGCCGGGTGGATCCTATATCCGGAGATCATGCCATTTCCGACGGATACTTGTGTTTTGTGGAACACCGGGATTAGTGGTAGGTCGTCATTGAGGATTTCCTGTATCCGGTCATAGTGAACCTTCCGCAGCTCATCATCGAAATCTGCGCGTCCCTTCGCCAACAATTCATCGAGCTCCGGGTTGGAGTAGCCTGAAAAGTTGTAGCTAACATCGGTCTCGACAAGTGTACTTGGAAAGTAGTCCGGGTCGCCTTGAGGCGCCGTGCCCCAAGCTTGAAGATGCATATCAATCTCACCGGCCTTTAGGGCATTGTTGTTCGCATCATATTCGCCGATCGCAATTTCAGCATTGATCCCGATCTGTTGCAGGAGAGCTTGGGTTATCTCCAGTGTTGGCCGCAGTGCAGGCCGCCCCTCATAAGACCGGATCTTCAAGACCAGTTCTTCACCATTCAGCTCGCGGTTGCCATCGCCGTTGGTGTCTTTGATGCCAGCTTCATCTAGAAGGGTTATGGCCTTTTCTGGGTCATAATCGAGGGTAAGGTCCGAATTCACCCATGAAGCCATGGTTGCTGGAAAAAGGCTGTTTGCAGGCGCACCGCCAACACCGGATAGGACCGCATCCACTATGGTTTTACGATCCAGCCCCAAAGAGACTGCTTGCCGCAAGGTTTTGTTTGCCAGCGGGCCTTCTGAGGTTTTTACCTGGAAAAAGAAAAGACGGGTGGTTTCTCCTTCGAACAATTGCCCGTCCCCAGTTTCCTTCAGCTTTGCGAAGTCTGGTTCTGGATAGTTAGTAACAAGATCCACATCGCCCGACCGCAAAGCCAGCGCCGCAACTGCAGCATCTGAGAGCGCATCCATGGTGATTGTGTCAAGCTTGGGCTCACCGCCCCAATAATCAGCAAACTTGCGGGTCTCGTAATATTTCTCTGTTTCTGCCGAAACGAAGACAAAAGGTCCTGTACCAACAAGCGGCAGCTCATCTGTGCCATCTTTCAAAACAGCCGCAGATGGCTCGGTCAGTGACCATAGAAACGCAGAATTCGGACTTTGGGTCTTGAACACCAGCGTGTGCGGGTCCTGGATGGTAATTCTCTCAATTCCCAGCAGACGGGACAGACGGGGGTTGTGCCCCGGATGACCTTCGATATCGAGTTTTTCAAAAGATGCTTTGACATCTTCAGCGGTCATTTTGCTTCCGTCATGGAAGAGCACATCGTCTCGAAGGATAATTTTCCACTCGGTCGGGGATAGGTTTTCAAAACGCGTTGCCAGACGCGGCTGCATGGTCATGTCATAGCCAAGTCCGATCAGGGTTTCCGAAACCCCCGCGCGGTTGCTGAGCCAGCCATTTTGGCGCGCTCTCGGATCCGGAACACTGCTTTTAGGACCGAAAGGAACGGCAATTCGCAGATTTTTTTCGGCTGCTGCTGCTTTGGTCGTAACGGCAGCCAAACTGGCGGCTGACATTAATCCCAAACAGGTAACAGCTGACACAAAGGACCGGGTGGAAAACAATTTCACTGAACTAAACTCCTGAAGGGACGGGTTTGGATAACTGGAGAATTAAAGTCCGGTATTATCATGATGTAATGTTATTACAATAGACGATGAGTCTTAAACTACAATTTTGTTTCGTTGCGGCTGATTTTTCAAAAATCCCAGTCTTCATCTTCTGTCGCAACCGCTTTGCCAATGACATAGGACGATCCGGAGCCTGAGAAGAAGTCGTGGTTCTCGTCCGCGTTTGGAGAAAGAGCTGCCATGATGGCCGGATTGACCTGGCACACGCTGTCCGGGAACAAGGCCTCATATCCGAGGTTCATCAGGGCCTTGTTGGCGTTGTAATGCAGGAAGTGTTTCACGTCTTCCGTCAAGCCCACACCATCATAGAGGCTTTCGGTGTATTTGCCTTCGATTTCATAAAGATCGAACATCAAAGAAAAGGCGAAATCCTTAATTTCCTGCCGCTCGGCTTCACTCAAAGTCTCCTGCATGCGCTGAAACTTGTAGCCGATGTAATAGCCGTGGACGGCCTCATCGCGAATGATCAAGCGTATTAAGTCCGCTGTATTGGTAAGCTTGGCGCGGCTGGACCAATGCATAGGCAGATAGAAGCCCGAATAGAACAGGAAGCTCTCCAGGAACACGCTTGCGACCTTCTTGCGCAAGGGCGAACCAGCCGCGCCGTATTCATCCAAGATCAAACGGGACTTTGCCTGCAGGTGCTCATTTTCTTCAGACCAGCGAAACGCCTCATCGACATCTGCCGTCTGACACAACGTCGAGAAAACGGAAGAGTAGCTTCGCGCATGAACAGCTTCCATGAAAGCGATGTTGGTCAAAACTGCTTCTTCATGCGGCGTCAGCGCATCCGGCATCAAGGTGGGTGCACCAACCGTGTTCTGAATTGTGTCGAGCAGCGTCAATCCGGTAAAGACACGAATGGTCAACTGTTGCTCGTCCGGGTGCAGTGTCGCCCAGCTTTGAATGTCATTGGAAAGCGGTACCTTTTCCGGCAGCCAGAAATTGACCGTTAGACGGTTCCAGATCTCCAGGTCCTTGTCGTCCTGCAGGCGATTCCAGTTCACAGCACGGGGAACCGCACGTTTCATGTCTGAAAGAGGCTGATGAATAGTCATGATAAACGCTCCTAAAGCGAACAGGACACACAGCCCTGCACTTCAGTCCCCTCAAGGGCCATCTGGCGCAGGCGGATGTAATAGATAGTCTTGATGCCTTTCTTCCACGCATAGATCTGGGCGCGGTTGATATCGCGCGTCGTCGCCGTATCGCGGAAGAACAGTGTTAGAGACAGGCCTTGGTCGACATGCTGAGTTGCCGCCGCGTAGGTGTCGATGATCTTCTCGGGGCCGATCTCGTAGGCATCCTGATAGTAATCAAGATTGTCATTATCCATGTAAGCAGCCGGGTAATAGACGCGACCGATCTTTCCCTCTTTCCGGATCTCTATTTTGGAGACAATCGGGTGGATTGAGGAAGTCGAATTATTGATGTAGCTAATCGAGCCTGTTGGCGGCACGGCCTGAAGGTTTCGGTTATAGAGGCCATCCCTCTGCACCGCTTCTTTCAAGGCCTGCCAGTCATCACAGGTGGGCAAGGAGATACCGGCCGTTTCGAACAGGTTTGCGATCCGTTCTGTTGCCGGCATCCAGTCATTTTCAATGTACTTGTCGAAGAAACTGCCATCTGCATAACGGCTTTTTTCAAAGCCTTTGAAGCTGCTGCCTTGCTCCCTGGCGAGTTTGTTCGATGCCCTCAAACAATGATAGGCCACCGCATAGAAATAGATATTCGTGAAATCGATGCCTTCTTCAGACCCGTAGTGAATGCGCTCCCGGGCGAGGTACCCGTGGAGGTTCATTTGCCCAAGGCCAATGGCATGGCTTTCGTCATTGCCGCGCCGGACGGATGGAACGCTATCGATGGCGCTCATGTTGGACACAGCCGTCAGAGCGCGGACCGCCGTCTCAACCGTTGCGCCCAGATCGCCGCCATCCATCGCCTTGGCAATATTCAGAGAGCCAAGGTTACAGGAAATATCCGTTCCAAGGTGTTCATAGGACAAATCATCGTTGAACACAGATGCTTCATTGACCTGCAGGATTTCGGAACACAGGTTCGACATGTTGATGTGGCCGTCAACCGGACTTGCGCGGTTGGCCGTGCCTTCAAACAGAACGTAGGGGTATCCACTTTCAAACTGGATTTCGGCGATCGTCTGGAAGAAGCCCCGCGCACTAATCTTCTTTTTGCGAATGCGCGGGTCGTCGACCATCTCGCGGTATTTGTCGGTGATAGAGATCTGTGACAAAGACGTGCCATAGACCTTTTCAACATCATGCGGCGAGAACAGGTACATGTCCTCATTGCGCTTGGCGAGTTCGAAGGTGATGTCCGGGATCACCACTCCGAGTGACAGCGTCTTGATACGGATTTTCTCGTCAGCGTTTTCCCGTTTTGTGTCGAGAAATTGCAAGATGTCGGGATGATGGGCGTTGAGATAAACGGCCCCTGCTCCCTGACGTGCGCCCAACTGGTTCGCATAGGAGAAGCTGTCTTCCAGCAGCTTCATCACCGGAATGACGCCAGAGGATTGGTTTTCAATGCCCTTGATCGGCGCCCCCGCTTCGCGAATGTTGGTCAGGAGCAAGGCAACACCGCCGCCGCGCTTTGACAGCTGAAGCGCTGAGTTGATGCCCCGGCCAATGGACTCCATATTGTCTTCCAACCGCAGAAGGAAGCAGGAGATCAGCTCGCCACGCTGTTTTTTGCCGGCATTCAGGAACGTGGGCGTTGCCGGTTGAAAACGACCGGAGATGATTTCGTCCATCATCCGCATGGCTAAATCTTCATCGCCTTGCGCCAAGGTCAGGGCGACCATGACAACACGGTCTTCAAACCGCTCGAGATAGCGTTTGCCGTCGAACGTCTTCAGTGTGTAGCTGGTGTAATATTTGAATGCACCCAGAAACGTTGGAAAGCGGAACTTGCGGGCATACGCTGCATCAAAAACCGATTGTACAAAGGCCGGATCATATTGCTCCAGGACTTCGGCTTCATAGTAGCCTTCGCGCACAAGATAGCCGAGCTTTTCCTGCAAGGAATGAAAGAACACGGTGTTCTGGTTCACATGCTGCAGGAAGTACTGTCGGGCAGCTTGTCGATCTGCCTCAAACTGGATGTGCCCCTTCTCGTCATACAGGTTCAACATCGCATTGAGCGCATGATAGTCGAGTTCCGCACTCGCTTGCTGCGGTTCTAGGAGTATTGTTTCCAAAATCTTGTCATCCCCTGATCAACACGCTGAAGATCGGTGTCTGTCCCACTTAGTTCGAACCGGTAGAGCACCGGCACGCTGCACTTTTTCGAAATCACATCCCCTGCGATTGCGAAGTAGCTTCCAAAGTTCCGGTTTCCCGTGGCGATGACGCCCTTGAGAAAAGACCGGTTCCGCGCATCATTCAAAAACCGGATCACCTGCTTTGGCACTGCGCCATGGCCTTCGCCATCTGCAAAGGTCGGCGTGATCAGGACAAACGGACCCAGAACAGACGGCAAATCTTCTGTCTTGTTTCTCGGGATCCGAGTGGCCTGATGGCCAAGGCGATGTATGAAACGGTCAGTGTTGCCGGATGCGCTGGAAAAATAGGCCAGCTGCCCCACGGTCTAGCCGAGAGCTGCGATCTTGTCCGGCCGGAAGCCTGCCCAGTGGTCGCCGCTGACTTCGACAACAGGAACCTGCGCATATCCAAGGGCCAGGACATGCGCAAATGCATCATTGTCCTGGCTCAGATCGATGACCTGATAATCAACGCCGCGCTGTTCAAGCGCACGATAAGTGGTATTGCACTGGACACAGGAAGGCTTGCTGTAAACGGTGACGGTCATGTTGTCTTGCACCCCGAAGAGATCAATCAAATGATGACGGCAGACACGGAGGCGCGACGGGGCAATTACCCCATTTTCTCGCCACCTCGGACCCGCCGTCCGTGGACGTTTTTCCATTCAAGGCAGGTCTCCTGGCTCACAGGTCAGTGCCGGGTGCATCCGCCTTCCCGGTTTCCCAGTGGCACAGTGGATGCAGGCTCGCTGTTTACAGTTGCGGGGGCAGCGCCGGGATTGGTTTCTCTCCGCACCGGCTTCCCTCTTCGCTGATGTTCCCAGGAAGGAATCATCAGACCTTGAACACTAGATAGGGTATATGCGCAGGGGCGCGTGTCAACAAATTGTATCTGTGCGGCAAAACAACAACGTGGACAACCGGTGTCCCTGGCTCCTAGATAGCGGCGGCCGTCCGAAAACAACCTCCGGCCAATATATTCTGGAAATCCTGATCTCCGAGTGCCCAGTTTCATTCTGAGAGGCGCACCATTCCTTAATGCAACAGCCAGTTTACCTGCCATATATCTTAACACCGCTGTTCGAATGGGAGGCCAGTTCTATCTAATCTTAGTTTGAAGATTGTTTGGCAAACTGCACGCCGACTTCGTCAATAACCGGTTGCTTCCTATCTTTTTTGCCGCGTATTTCGCCAAACTTCGCCGTTTTGGCAGAAGAGGACGGCCATCGTACGACGCGGTCCTGATGTTTTAGATCACGGTTTTGCAGACGCTCTTCGGCTTGTCAGCCAACTAAGCGGAACTCCAAATCAAGGACCGCCTGCCGATCTGCGCTTACTTGAGTTTGGGCTCGGTGCTCGGATTTCGGACGCCAAGTCTTTCTGGCTGTCCCTGATGCACCTGACTTAAACGAAGACTATCACGAATGTGTTCGCTCAAAACGACAAGCATCTCGCCATGTGTTTACAGATGGTTTCAGCGACGATCGTATGGAGGCACCGAACGATAATCATCCCGAACAAAAAAGTCATTCAAGCAGTATGATGTTCGCATTGCTCAATCTTGGCTTCGTTTAGATGTCCACTCGATCCGTATCTGTTTGATTGCAATTTTGCTTGAGATGACCGGACTTCCGTAGATGAGTGATTATTTTGCAAGCTTGATTACAATATGGGCAGAAATTCCATGATCCTCCCCCTTTGAAGTGGTCCATCGTTATGTTTAGGAAAACGGAGGATCAACATGGCTACGAAACGTCACAAGCCAGAAGAAATTGTCTCGAAGTTGCGGCAGGTTGAAGTCCTTGTCGGCCAAGGCATGCCGCGCATTGATGCCATTCGGCAGGTTCGTATCACCGAACAGACGTATTACCGGTGGCGAAAGCAGTATGGTGGGATGGGAACCGACCAACTGAAAGAACTCAAACGCCTTCAGAAAGAGAACGAGCGGCTGCGCAAGGCAGTGTCTGACCTGACCCTGGACAAGTTGATCTTGTCGGAGGCCGCAAAGGGAAACTTCTGAGCCCCGCCCGTCGTCGAGCCTGCATCAATCACATTCGTCAGCATCTCGGCGTGTCAGAGCGCCGAACCTGTCGTGTTCTGGGTCAGCACCGGTCTACGCAGAGGAAACCTCCAGCAGGGCGTGCTGACGAAGAACATCTTGTGGCGGATATGATCGCACTCGCCCGTGAGTTTGGCCGTTACGGTTACAGGCGTATTGCAGCTCTGCTCAGAGATGCTGGTTGGCATGTGAATGACAAGCGTGTTGAGCGGCTGTGGCGACGAGAGGGGCTGAAAGTGCCAATGAAACAACCGAAGAGAGGGCGGCTCTGGCTGAACGACGGATCATGTGTCCGGCTGCGGCCAGAGTATCCCAATCATGTCTGGAGCTATGACTTCGTGCACTGCCGAACCAATGAAGGAAAAGCGTTCCGGACACTGAACATCCTGGACGAGTATTCCCGAGAGTGCCTGGCAATCCGGGTGAAGCGAAATCTGAACTCCACCGACGTGATTGATGTGCTAACGGATCTCTTCATCCTGCGAGGTGTTCCAGCCTACATCAGATCAGACAATGGGCCGGAGTTCATTGCTCAGGCAGTCAGGGACTGGATCAACGCTGTGGGTGCAAAGACCGCGTACATCGAACCAGGTTCGCCATGGGAGAACGGATACTGCGAGAGCTTCAACGCCCGCCTCCGAGATGAGCTACTCAATGGTGAAATCTTCTACAGCTTAAAGGAAGCACAAATCCTGATTGAACAATGGAGGAAACATTACAATACCAAACGCCCACACAGCGCCTTGGGCTACCGACCACCGGCACCAGAAACCATCGTCCGGATGGACCAAAGCCCAGTCATGCACTAACAATCAAAACGGACCACTCAGGTGGGGCTGATCAACATCACCAAGCCGAACACGTTAAAGATCGCGACTTCGGGCTGGTCAAGCGCCATCATGGTAATCTGGAGCCCAACATGGACGCTGGTTCCAACGATCATCCCGACCCGGCAAAGTGACAACAACCGCGCATCTCGCTGAGACATGCCTGGCGGCGTTGCAATCACCGCGGCAACGGCTTGCCCAGCAGCGTCGCTCACTTTGTCGACAATGCGCATGTCGTGCCCCAGTCCATCTCCAAAACAATGCGTCTGAAAATCCAGCCAACTGACGATGTTGGCTTCTCGCTGCACATAGGTTAAGCTGCAGGGGCTACACTGCATCAAAAGTCGACTTACGTCAGCGAAATAAAGCTGTTCTGTTGGGATTTGAAACAGGAGAGGCTAGTAGATCAGGGCCTAAACCAAGAGGGGGTCCAAGGCAGCGTAAGCGCATCATCGACAGCCCACCTGAATTCACAGCCTGGAATCTGTCGGTCGCCACACGGGACTGTGCAGCGACCGACTAATCAGTCTTATCGTGTTGGCAGAATGTCTTCAGGGATGTCCTGATAACAGACAGGGCGCAGGAACCGCCTGATTGACAGAGTTCCGACCGAGGTCGCCCCGAAATTGGTGGAAGCCGGGTAAGGTCCGCCATGCACCATGGCATTCGCCACTTCCACACCAGTCGGGAAAGCATTTGCTAATACGCGACCCGCCTTGCGTTCCAAGAACTTGAGCAGATCACGGGCGACTTCTGTATCACCAGAATTCATCTGCAAAGTTGAGGTTAATTGACCTTCTAGCGATTTCGCAATTCGGGTGAAATCTTCCACGCTGTCTGCCACAACAATCAGGCCAAGAGGACCGAAGACTTCTTCAGCGAGCTTCTCATTCTTGAGCCATTCGTCCGCTGTGACTTTGAAAAGTTGCGGCGAGGCTTCCCGCTCACCTGCTTCGGTGGCGAGCAACTGCTCGACATTAGCTGCTTCTTGCACGGCCTGGGTGCCAGAGCGGTAGGCAGAGGCAATGCCAGGCGTCAGCATGACCTGCGCCCCGATGCTCGAAAGGGCGTCCTTCGCCGCAGCTGCAAAGGCGTCTGCATGCTCTTTCAGGATCACGATAATTCCGGGATTGGTGCAGAATTGCCCTGCTCCCATAGTCAGTGATCCGGCCCAGGCTGTTGCAATCGTTGCGGCGCGCTCTGCCCCCGCCTCCGGCAGGATAAAGACCGGATTGACCGATCCAAGCTCGCCAAAGAACGGGATCGGCTCTGGCCGCGACGCACATAGATCAAAAAGCGCGCGACCTCCGCGAAGGCTTCCTGTGAAACCAACAGCCTTGATCAAAGGGTGCTGAACCAGCCGTGTTCCGGTTTCTCGCTTGCCGCCTTGAACAACGGAGAAGACGCCGGGATGGATACCGCAGCTCTTGATCGCGGCCAAGATGGCTTCCGCCACGATTTCTCCGGTGCCCGGATGGGCCGAATGGCCTTTGACAACCACAGGACACCCAGCGGCTAAAGCCGCTGCGGTATCACCGCCAGCCGTCGAAAAGGCGAGTGGGAAATTGGATGCGCCAAAGATAGCAACAGGACCAATCGGGCGCTGGATCAATTTCAGATCCGGGCGCGGCAATGGCTGGCGATCCGGCAGAGCCTCGTCATGGCGCTGATCCAGATACGCACCGTCCAGAATATAGCTTGCAAAGAGACGGATCTGACCTGTGGTTCGGCCCCGTTCGCCTTGCAGCCGAGCTTGCGGGAGACCTGTCTCCTTCATGCCGATTTCGGTGATCTGCTCGCCGTGCGCCTCGATCTCGTCAGCAATCGCATTCAAAAACTTCGCACGCTCCTCGCGCGTAGAATAACCGTAGGACCAAAACGCTTCTTCTGCTGCTTCCACGGCTGCATCTATATGAGCAGGCAATCCAATAGAAATAGCATCAGGTTCGCCCGTTGCCGGCTCAGACAAAAACGTCTGGTCTGCAGCAACCCACTCTCCGGCAATCAGATGTTTTCCATGAGGTTTGAAAGTCATTGTGTCGATCCCTTACCGGTCCCAATGCGTGACCATGTTGCACGCAATATCAAATGCAGCCTTGGTAGCTCCTACATCGGCCGAACCTTGCCCTGCAATGTCGAAGGCCGTGCCGTGCGCCGGTGTCGCAACCGGGAATGGCAGGCCCCCTTGAACAGTCACTCCGCGGTCAAATCCGAGCAATTTCAGCGCGATTTGGCCCTGATCGTGATACATGGTGACGACCGCGTCGATTTCCTTGGCAACCGCTTTCAAGAACACCGTGTCTGACGGCCAAGGACCATCCACTGCCATTTGGGTGGCGGCAAGCTTCTTGACAGCAGGTTCGAGAATATCAATTTCCTCGGTTCCGAAATTGCCGCCATCTCCCGCATGCGGATTGATGGCTGCCACCGAAATGCGGGGCCGTTTCAACCCGGAGCGGCGCAGCGTGTTGTGAATGAGATGCACTGCTTCATTCACCCGCTCCTCGGAGATCGTGTCGGCGACATCACGCAAAGCAATGTGGCTGGTCACACGACTGGTCCAGATCCCGTCCAGCGTGTTCAGTTCCGAGATGTAATTGGTCACGCCGAGCTTTTCGGCCATGTAATGCAGTTCATCGTCATGGCCGATCCGGGCCTTGTGCATGGACGCCTTGTTGAACGGGCCAAACACAATCGCATCGATCACACCGTTCTGCGCGAAAGAGAGCGCTTGATCCAGTGTCCTAAGGACGGACGCACCGCCAGCCTCTGTAACCTCAGCGACCTGGATGTGATCGGCCTCAATGGTGTCCATGGCATGAAGAGCCAGTCCATCGAGCTTTGTCCAGTCACCTTGAGACGCATCCGTCTCGATCATGGCATGGCTTTCACCAGCAACGGCCTGTCCTTGTTCGAAAACATGCCTGTCACCGATCAAAAGAAGGTCGGCCTTTTCCCGGACATCTGTATCAGCCAGAAGACGTGCAATCAGCTCCGGACCGATCCCACTTGGATCGCCGGGAATAATCCCGATTTTGGGTTTCATTAGTCGCCTCGCATTGAGCAAGTTATTGGGTATGAATTCGCGTTATGTTCGTGATCGTGCTCTTCAAATGATCCCGCAAGGCACGGCGTGTTGCCGTCTCATCCCGGTTTTGAAGAGCAGTGGTGATTTCAACATGCTGGGAAAGCGTGTTCTGCCGGCGGTCTTCCTGGCGTGAAGACAGGAAGCGCGCGCGCCACAAACGGGCATTGTATTGTCGGTGTGTCTCGATCAACGGTTCGTTGTGCGACGCTTCGACGATGCTGCCGTGAAATCGCATATCCAGACGAAAGAAATCCAGCTGCGAAATGACATCGGACTGAACCGTCATCTGATGGCTGAGATCGACGATTTCAGCGATTTCCTTGTCCGATGCCACAGCACAGGCTGTTTCTCCTGCCAGCCCCTCAAGAGCGCCCAGAACAGAGATATACTGGGTCAGCTCTTCAAGAGAAGGGTCCGCCACCCTTGGTCGGCGGTTGGCTGGGTATTCCACCAGCCCTTCCCTTTCCAGCTGTCGGAGCGCTTCCCGAAGTGGGGTCCGGGAAATTCCAAGGGCCTCCGCCAGTTCTCGTTCTGGGATGGCTGTGCCAGGCTCCAGCTTTTCCAGAAGGATGAACTCACGAAGGTTATCGGCCGCTTCTTCGGCAAGCGTCCGGCGAGGCCGCACAGCCCCCTCCTCCTTCAGAGCATTCATCCATCCTTCTTTCATTGCCTATCTCCCCCATCTCAAGACCAGCGGATCCAGCGGTCGGATCAGATCCATCAACCCGGATTTCGTATCCGGGTGCAGCGGTTCAATCGGATGACGACAAAAATCGGATTTGATCACGCCGCCTTCCACCATGGCCGCCTTGGCCGACCGGAACCGGCATTGGCGATTCTCATGATTGATCGCCGGCAGAACCCTCGCGTAAGCTTCCGTAGCACCTTGCCGGTCACCGGAAAAATACTTTGTTAACACGGGCTTGATCTGATCCGGGATCATGGCGCTGGTCATGCTTCCTGTCGCGCCTGCGTCCAGATCCGCCAGCAACGTGATGGCTTCTTCTCCGTCAAACGGCCCTTCAATCGCGTCGCCGCCTTCGGCGATCAGGTCACGCAGTTTCGCAGCAGCCTGTGGGCACTCGATCTTGAAGAGCTTCACCATGTCGATTTCGCGCGCCATCTTCACCAAGAGCGGCACGAGCAAATCAACACCAGATAGCGGCGCATCCTGCACCATAATCGGCACGCAGACATCACTGACCGCCTGAAACTGCTCGAAGGTCTGCTTGGGCGAGCCCTTGAGCAAGGCTCCGTGATAAGGCGCCATCATCATAAACATGGCCGCGCCTTGCGCCTTGGCGCGTTTCGCTCGCTCAACTACGATTTGCGTTGCGAAATGGCTGATGGTGACAATCACCGGAACCCGCCCAGCCACATGCTCCAAGGAGAGCCGTGTCAGCGTTTCCCGCTCCTCATCTGAGATGAGGAACTGCTCGGAAAAATTCGCCAAAATGCAGATGCCATCAACGCCTTGGTCGATCATGAGATCAAGCACCCGTTTCATGCCCTCCACATCGATTGATCCGTCTGGATGAAACGGTGTCGGCGCGACAGGCCAGATACCGGAATAACGCGCGGTCATTCGCTTACCTCAAAGCTGTCCAGATGTTTGTCGGAAATCGAAATTCCCAGACCCGGCTTGGTGTCATCCAGATCAAGGTAACCATCAACTGCGTCCGGGTCGCCGTCAAAGATGTAATAGAACAGCTCGTTTCCGACCTCCACGTCATGAACCGGGAAGTACTCGGAGATAGGGCAGTTCACGCTGGCCATCGTCAGATGGTAGTTGTGCATCTGGCCCGCATGGGGAATGACCGGCACCTGATAGGCCTCGGCAAGCGCGTTGATCTTTTGCGCAGCCGTGATCCCGCCGACGCGGTTGGTGTCATATTGGATGACCGAAACAGCTTTCAGATCAAGAAGCTGGCGGAAGCCCAACAAGCTGAACTCATGCTCGCCGCCCGATATCGGGATCGGTCCCTTGTTCAGCTCTGCATAGCCATGAATATCGTCGGCAATGACCGGCTCTTCCAGCCAGCGCGGCTCGAATTTTTCCAGCTTGGGCAACATGCGCTTGGTGTAATCTAGGTTCCAGCCCATATAGCATTCGAGCATCAGATCAACATCGTAACCGACCACTTCGCGCACAGCTTCCACCCGTTTCAGGTTTTCACGCATGCCCTTCATGCCGTCTTTGGGACCAAAGCCAAACCGGGTCTTGAAGCCCTGATAGCCGTTCTTCCTGGCTTCCTCCGCTTCGCGCTGCATGGCATCAATGTTGTCGGCATAAAGCTTGGAGTAATAGACCGGGATCTTTTCCTTGGTCCGACCGCCCAACAGCTTGAACACCGGCTTGCCGGTCAACTTGCCCATCAAATCCCAGATCGCAATGTCGATAGCTGTAATTGCGGTCATGCCAACGCCCTTGCGGCCCCAGGCATGGGTCTTGCGGTACATCTTTTCCCAAAGATAGGCATAGTCGAAGGGATCTTCGCCAATCACCATGGGGGCGTAGTATTCGTCAATCGCGGCCGTGACCAAGTTTGGCGCAAGGGCCGCATTGCCAATGCCGATGGTGCCGTCTTCGGTTTCCACCTCACAGGTCAGCCATTGGTGGAAGCGGAAGCTTCCCATGGCATCACCGCGATCATAAAGCGCATCAGAGGCATTTGTGCAGAAGTTCCCTTGCGGCGGAACGGTCTTGCCCTTCCAGTTCCAGACACGGGTACGGACGGATTTGATTTTTGTCATCATTATTCTCCGGTCGATTCAATCGGCTTGCGCTGCTTGAACAGCAGCCCCCAAACCAACGGCCCGAATAAAGCCAGAGCCGTTAAGACGAAAAACAGAAGGGAAAGTGGGCGGGTGAACATCAGCCACCACTGCTCGTCGAGCATGACCATGGATTGCCCAAGGCGCGTTTCCAACATGCCGCCAAGGATCAGACCAATGGACAGCGGAACAACGGAGAAGCTATAGCGCCGCATGAAGAAACCGACAATTCCGGCTCCAATAGCGATCCAGACATCCATCATCGATTGCTCAAGCGCATAGGCGCCCACAATTGAGAAGATGAACACGATGGGCCACAGGATCTGGATCGGGATCAACGTGACACGGGCAAAAAGCTTTGCGCCCCATAGGCCAACACCGAAGAACAGAATGTTGACCAACAGCATCGACCAGAAGATCGCAAAGACGAAATCCGATTGCTCGGTGAACATGGTGGGCCCGGGACGCAGGCCATGCACCATCAGGCCAGCCAGGATCACAGCAGCGGTGGGGCTACCCGGAATACCCAGAGCAAGGGTTGGCACCATCGCGCCACCAGTGGCTGAGTTGTTGGCTGCTTCCGAACCCGCAATGCCTTCCAGCGAGCCTTTGCCAAATTCTTCCGGCGTCTTGGACCAGCGCCGCGCTTCGTTATAGCCAATCATCGAGGCAACCGTTGCGCCCTCAGCTGGCAAAATACCAATGAACGTGCCAATACCGGACGATCTGAGGATTGTGCGCCAGACCTTTTTGTAGTCCTCTTTGCTTGGCAGGCGGATCGACTTCATGATCACCTGCTTGCGTTTGATATGCAGCCTGTCGGCCTGCACCAGCAATTCAGAAATACCGAAGACGCCAATCATGACCGGAACGAAGGGAATGCCCTCGCTCAGCTCATTATAACCAAAGGTGAAGCGTTCGATGGAGGTCAGCAGGTCAATACCGACTGTGGCAAGCATCACACCGAAGGCACCTGCAATCACGTTTTTGACCGGAGACCCATCGCCAATCGTTGCTAGCATTGACATGCCGAACAAGGTCAGCGCGAAGTATTCCGGGGGCGCGAAGTTATAGGCCGCCTTCGCCATCAGGGGCGCGGCAAGCATCAAACAGACAACTGAGATGATACCGCCAAGGGTCGACGAGACCGCAGCAATTCCAAGCGCTCGCCCGGCCTCGCCGCGCTGCGCTAGCGGATAACCATCGAGGCAGGTCGTCGCGCTCGCTGACGTTCCCGGCGTATTGATCAAGATGGCCGTGATTGCGCCCGCAAAAGTCGCAGCGCAGTAGATCGTTGTCAGGATCGCAATCGCGGGGATCGGATCCATGGTGATAGTAAAGGGCAACAGGAGGGCGACGCCCGTCGTTGCATTAAGACCTGGCAATGCACCCACGAGAACCCCACCAAGCGTCGCAAAAGCGATCAGAATCAGAAGGTTTGGGTCAGCCAGAGCCATGAGGCCTGAAAGAGCTGCTTCCATAATCAGTTAGCCATACCAAAGGGTGGTCAGGACGCCGCGTGGGAAGCGGACTTCGAAAATGCCGTCGAACAAGAAGAAGACCAACACGGGAGCTGCAATGCCAACAAGCAGCAAGGCCCCTATGCGGCGCTCTCCCCAAATGGCCGACAATGCGGCGGCAAACAGTCCAAGGCCGAGGAAGAGATCGATTTCCGCAATCAGCACGAAACCAATTAGCAAGGCCATGGTGGATTGAACCACGCGGGATAGCGCTGCGGGTGGTCGGCTTTTGTCCGTGAAAAACAGCAGGATTGTAAGACAGATGATCAAGCCCAGCACAAGCTGAGGAAAGTCAGATGGCTGCATTCCCCGCTTCAGGATCGGAGGAACCCGATCAAACTGGGTGCTCAGCCAGAAGGCCCAGGAACAGAACCCGATGATGCCGATTGGGATCAGGTATCTGGACAGCGAATTTGATTGTTTTTGAAGTTCCATAAGGGACCGCACACACTTGAGAAAACCGGCGCAGCAGAGGGCCTGCTGAGCCGTGATGCGTTATTCGATGAAACCAAGCTCTTTCAGAGCCGCGTTCATATCATTGGTCATGGCGTTGATCTGCGCACCCCAGACGTCAGAACCAGCAACCGATGTGCTGTCGAGACCCACGGACTCCAGGAAACCCTGGTAGACGCCGTGGTTCATCGCCTTAAACAAGGAGGCCTCGATCTTCTCGGCAACTTCATCTGGTGTGTTCTTGTGGACCACAAAACCGCGGACGGTGGAGAAGCTGACGTCAATGCCGAGCTCTTTTGCAGTCGAAACATCCGGCAGACCGTTCATCCGATTATCGGCCAACACAACAATCGGGCAGACTTCACCAGCATCGATTTGAGATCCAGCTTCTGCAAGGTTCAGGACTGCGACATCAACTGCGCCTGCAAGCAACTGTGTTGCCAACTCGCCACCGCCATCAAACGGGACGATTTTAGGGGTCTGAAGGCCGCCTTTCGTGGTGAACATGAAGGCAGACACATCATTGATATTACCGAGGTGTGTTGTGCCGTAGGACAAAGCATTGTCCTTCTGTACCGCAACAAAGGCTTCTGCATTGTCATATTCGCCGCAGCGAACCATCAGGATTTGCGGATCGTCGGTACCACGGGCGATCGGGCGAATATCATCGAGGGTGAGCTTGGTCTTGCCTTTCGCAACGGTTGCAGCGTGACCAATGGTGAACACGAGGATCGCGTGGCCATCTGCTGGGACATCAAGATAATGATCCATGGCAACGGCGCCGCCGCCGCCCTTTTTGTTGAGAACAACCATGTCCTCACCCAGCTCACGACGAGCGCGAAGCATCATCATGCGGGCAGTGACATCAGTTCCGCCGCCGTTCCCTGCATGGGTGATCACTTCAATGGTTCTGCTCGGATAGTCCTCTGCCTGCGCGGATGCGCCGGTCAGGGCGATCGCTGCAAGGGCAACACTGGCTAGAAGCTTTTTCATCAGTTCCTCCTCATCGAAAATGCGCGTGTTTTTGAGGCAAAAATTTATGCGCCACAGGTTATGTATCAGGTATTTGGTGTTTGGTATACCATTTTTTGCCTATTTTTCCTATGTACCAATTGCTGCCGCAACCGCGCTGCTTTTCATCGGTAACGCGATTGCCGATCACGCTTTATTAGCGGCGCCATCGCTTAGCCTGTGGAGAGTTATGTATCGTCACTCATTGAGCTGCTCTATCTAGCCGCCCGTAGTCAAAGAGGCCCCTCAGGTCAGGACCCTACACTTCGACAGGGGACGCCTGTTTGCGGACTTGAAACAGCCGACGGCAAAACGCCGCAAGGAAAACAGCGGTCAGAACGAGAATAATCGTCGGAGCCGGGGCACTGTCGATATAAAAGCTCAGATATGTGCCCGTCAGCATCGAGCCGATGCAAACAATGGTGGCCAAAACGAGCATTTTGCCAAAACTGCGAACCAGCAAAAATGCAATTGCCCCGGGCGCGACCAACAATCCTATTGCCAATATCAACCCAACAGCCGAGAGCGTTGCAACGATGGTCAAGGACAGTGCAGCCAGCAAACCATAGTGCAAGAGATTGACCGACAATCCGGCGGCTCGTGCCTGAGCCGGGTCAAAGCTGTGAAGCAGGAGGTCTTTCCACTTCAGCAGGATCAACCCTGCAACCACCGCAGAAATAAGGCCTGCTGTCCAAAGATCCTCAAGGCCAATGCCCAGAATATTCCCAAACAGGATGTGGTCCAGATGGGCGTTCGACTCCACCGCTACATAGAGCACGATCCCCAGCCCGAACATACCGGAGAACACGACCCCCATCACCGTGTCCTGTTTCACACGGCTGTTATCAGCAAGATACCCGGTGGCCAACGCGCTGATCATACCCGCTGCAAAGGCACCGATTAGCAGCGGCAACCCCACAATATAAGCCAGGACGATCCCCGGCAGGACAGCATGGCTGATGGCGTCCCCCATCAGGGCCCAGCCTTTAAGCACCAGATAGCAGGACAAAAGCGCGGTTGGGATTGCAACGATCAGACAGATCAGGAACGCGTTCTGCATGAACGGGAACCGGAAGGGCAATAGGACCGTCTCCAGATCCATCTAACGCCCCTCCCGGATCGAAGCCGCTTCGAAATCAGATGTATCAGCCAGAGCCTTGGCAGCTTTCCGGCGCGCGGCCAGAAGCCCGTGTTTCGGCGCAAAGACAAAAGCGACAAGGAACACCAGTGTTTGCAAGGTCACAATAATGCCGCCGGTCGCACCATCGAGGAAATAACTCACATAGGCGCCAACAAAGCTGCTCGAGGCTCCGATGAAAACCGAGACAATCAACAGCCGTGAGAACCGGTCACATAGTAGGTAAGCCGTTGCACCGGGCGTGACGACCATGGCAATGACCAGAAAAGCGCCGACCGTCTGCATCGCGGCAACGACACTGGCCGACAAAAGCACAAAGAAGACGGCTTTCAAGAGCGCCGTGTTCAGGCCAATGGACTGGGCGTGGCTTTCATCGAAAAACGTCACCATGAGGTCTTTCCACTTCAGCAAAAGAACCGTCAGGGACACGAAGCCAATGACGGCAAGCTGCAGCGTGTCTTCCGGTGTGATTGCCAGAATGTTGCCCATTGTTATGGTTTGAACGCTGATGGAGGTTGGACTGAGCGATACCATGAAAAGCCCAAGACCAAAAAAAGATGTGAAGATCAATCCGATGATCACATCCACTTTCAGGCCGGAGCGCTCAGACAAAAACAGCATCGCAGCCGCTGCAAGTCCGCCTGCCAGAAATGCCCCAACCGAAAACGGCAAACCGAGCATATAGGCCCCGGCAACACCCGGCACCACAGAATGGGAAAGTGCATCTCCAATCAGAGACCAGCCCTTCAGCATCAGGTAAGCGGATAGAAAAGCACAAACACCGCCCACAAGCGCAGACACCCACATGGCATTGATCATATAGGAATAGGAGAAGGGCTCCAGCAAGATAGCTGTCATGTGTCTTGCCCTGCAGGGGAGCGGTTATCAGTTTCAGCACGCGCTTCTGCACGAACCGTCTTCTCGCCATACCGGACCAGAGGCCGCTCATCATCTGTCAAAATGGTGATTTTACGGCTGTCTTCGTCATCATGCAGCTGATTGCCACCAAGAGTGAAATGACGCAGGACGCCGCCAAAGGCGATTTCGAGATTTTCCGGGGTGAAAACCGTTTCCGTCCGCCCAAAGGCCAGAACAGTGCCTTTGACCAATACCGTGCGATCACAGAACTCCGGCACCGATCCCAGATTATGGGTGGAGACCAACATAACGCGGCCTTCTTCGCGAAGCTCTCGCATGAGTGCGATGATCTGGTCTTCGGTTTTCACATCAACGCCGGTAAAAGGCTCGTCCAGCAAGATCACTTGACCGTCCTGCGCAAGAGCCCGCGCCAGAAACACCCGTTTGCGCTGGCCACCTGACAGCTCTCCAATCTGGCGCTTGCGAAAGTCCTGCATATTCACGCGGCTCAGCGCCTCGTCCACCGCCACCCGATCCTTGGCAGACGGGCGACGCAAGAACCCCATGTGGCCATAGCGCCCCATCATCACAACGTCTTCAACAAGGACAGGAAAGGTCCAATCGACCTCTTCTGCTTGAGGCACATAAGAGACGAGATTGCTTTTCAGGGCGGCGGGCACGCTCTTTCCAAGCAAGGAGATTTGCCCTTGGGAAGTTGGAACGAACCCCATGATCGCCTTGAACAAGGTCGACTTGCCCGCCCCGTTTACACCCACCAGTGCGGTGACCGTTCCGCGGGGCACTTCAAAGCTGGCATTGCGCAAGGCTGTGTGACCGTTGCGATAGGTTACCGTGACATCAGTCACGCAAATCCCGGCGCTTGCAGTCATTTCGGCGTGTGTCATGAAGCTCCTGTTCCAGCCAGCGGTCCCGCACCGCTTTAGTTCCGCTGCGTCTTACTTATTGGCGCCTGTCAGCCCTTTTGCAACAGTTTCCGAGGTGACCCGTAGAAGATCGAGATAAGTTGGCACCGGACCACCGGCCTCACTGAGGGAATCGACGTATAATTCCCCGCCATAGGCTACACCGGTTTCACGCGCGACCTGTTTTGCCGGAGAGGTGTTGACCGTGCTTTCACAAAAGACCACAGGGATCTCATTCTCGCGGACCCCGTCAATCACCTTGCGCACCTGTTGGGGAGTTCCGACCTGATCAGTATTCATCGGCCAGAGGTAGAGTTCTTTCATGTCGAAATCGCGCGCCAGATAACTGAACGCCCCTTCACAGGTGACCAGCCACCGCTGGTCTTCCGGAATTTGTGCAATTTGCTCCCGAAGCGGCTGGATGGTGTCGGTCAGCTTTTGTTTATAGGCTTCCGCGTTCTGTTTGAACGTATCTTTGTTTTGCGGATCATGTTCGCTCAAAGCCTTGGCGATGTTGTCGATATAGACATGCGCGTTGTCCAGCCCCATCCAGGCGTGCGGGTTTGCCTTGCCTTCATAAGACCCGGAGCCAATGGAAATCGGTTCAATGCCATCAGACAAAGTCGCCGATGGAACATCTCCAAGATTGCGCAGGAATTGCTCAAACCAAAGCTCAAGATTGAGCCCGTTCCAAAGGATCAGATCTGCATCGCTGGCGCGGACAATGTCTCGTGGTGTCGGCTGATAGCCATGGATTTCCGCACCTGGCTTGGTCACTGACACCACCTCGGCAGCGTCACCAGCCACGTTTTGTGCCATATCCGCAAGCACCGTGAACGTCGTCACGACCTTCAGTTTTTCTTCAGCAACAACAGCAGAAGAAAGCGACACCAGAACGGCAACTGCAGTTGTTAGTTTCAGAAGAGTGCGCATTGTGTCTCCGCAAGGATTATTCATTCTCCTGTTTGTTATTGCGACCCATTCGCAAAAAGTCAACCAGTTGAGAATGATTTGCAATTGCGAGAAGCAAATTCAAACTCTTTCGCCGAAATCCACCTCCTCCCTTGACTTCTCCGGACCGCTTGCGAAAACTCCCGGCAACTCATCCGGGCCACAATTGTCCGGGTTTCCGCTTTTCCCATATGCCGATCAAGAAGTTCTCATGACCGACACACGCGCCCCTATAGTTACAGTTGAAACTTCCAATGCCATTGGCCTTGTTGCGATTAACAATCCACCGGTAAACGCCGCTTCTCAGGCTGTTCGCGCGGGTCTGGTTGCTGCGATGGATCAGCTGTCAGTAGATACGTCAGTCAAGGTCATCGCAATGTATGGGGTTGGCCGCACGTTTATCGCTGGTGCGGATATTCGCGAGTTTGGAAAACCACCACAGGAGCCTTGGCTCCCTGATGTTTGCAACCGCATTGAAGCCATGGAGAAACCGGTCATTTCCGTTTTGCACGGCAACGCTCTTGGCGGCGGACTTGAAGTTGCCCTCGCCACTCATGCGCGGATCGCCTTGCCTGGGCTGACCATTGGCTTTCCGGAAGTGACCCTTGGCATCCTACCCGGAGCTGGGGGCACACAGCGCGCTCCGCGCCTTGCCGGAATTGCAGCCTCCCTTGATCTGATTACCACCGGCAACCGCATTGAGGCAGAGGCCTCGCATGAAATCGGTCTAATTGATGTCATCGCTGACGGTGACCCCAGAGACCTTGCGATAAAATTTGCCGAACAGGTTCTGAGCGGAGAATTGGAAACCCGGCGAACCGGAGAGTTGACTGTTACCGAGGACCCGGACGCGATTGCAACGGTCGCGGAGACTTTGAAACGCAAACAGCCAAATCTTTTCTCACCGCACAAATGCGTTGAAGCTGTTGCTGCCAGCATCCTGCCCCTGAGCGAGGGCCTTCAAAAGGAACGCAGCCTCTTTTTTGAATGTATGGAAAGCCCGCAACGTGCCGGTTTGATCCATGCGTTTTTCGCTGAACGCGCTGTATCAAAAATCCCGGAAGCGAAAGAAACCCCACGAACCATTGAAAACATAGGCGTGATCGGCGGGGGAACCATGGGCTCCGGCATTGCAACGGCCTGCCTTTTGGCCGGTTTCCAGGTGATCCTCGCCGAGCGGGACGAGGCCGGTGTGGAGCGTGGCGTATCGATCATCTCCGGCAATCTGGATGGTGCCGTCAAGCGTGGAAAGGTTACTGCGGATCAGCGCGACACAATCCTCTCCAACGCTCTGTCCACCACCACCGATTATGCTGCCTTTTCTGATGCCGACCTCGTCATTGAGGCTGTTTTTGAAGATATGGACGTCAAGAAGTCCGTCTTCAAACAATTGGATGCCATCTGCAAGGATGGCGCGGTGCTGGCCACCAACACTTCCTATCTGGATGTGAATGAAATCGCGGCGAGCACCAGCCGACCAGAAGACGTGATTGGCTTGCACTTTTTCTCGCCCGCACATGTCATGAAATTGCTGGAAGTGGTGGTTGCAGACAAAACGGCGCCAGATGTGGTGGCGACCGGGTTTGCGCTTGGCAAACGCCTTCGCAAAATCGCAGTTCGTGCCGGCGTGTGCGATGGCTTCATCGGCAACCGAATACTCAACACCTACAAAAAAGCCGCCGACTACCTGATGATGGATGGAGCAAGCCCGGAAGAGGTGGATCGAGCCATGGTCAATTACGGGTTTGCCATGGGGCCGTTTACGGTTGGGGACTTATCCGGTCAGGATATCGGTTGGGCGGCCCGCAAACGGCAAGCACCCATGCGCGCTCAGCAAGAGCGCTATGTCGCGATCCCTGACCGGCTGTGCGAACAGGAAATGTTCGGACGCAAGACAGGCAAAGGCTATTACGTCTACGGCGAGGGTTCTCCAACGCTCAACCCGGAGGCCGTTGCCATCATTGAAGATGAACGTGCCAAAGCCGGCATAACACCCCGAAACTTCTCTGAAGACGAGATTACAGCCCGGATCATGACGGCCATCATCAAAGAGGCGATCAGCATTCTTGAGGACGGCATTGCATTGCGTCCAATTGATATCGATGCGGTTTATCTCTTTGGATATGGCTTCCCGCGCTTCCGGGGTGGTCCAATGCACACCGCCGATGCCATCGGCGCTGCAGAACTGGTGAAGAGAATTGAAACCTACGTTCAGGAAGATGCCTTCTTCTGGAGGGTTCCGAACCTGCTGGCGGAAACCGCACAGCGCGGTGGCAAGTTCGCAGAATTGAACGGCTGATCCGTCACTTTCTGCCAGACGAAGGTCAGATGGCGGTGAGACCGCCATCGACAGCAATGGCCTGTCCTGTCATGGCGGAATTGCCCGGCGAACACATCCAGAGCATTGCATCGATGACTTCTTCCGGCTGGATCGTTCGCTTCATCGGGATGCGTTTGGTAAGGCGTCGTGCCGCCTCGTCTTCCGTCAATCCGTGGCGGATAGCCAGCTGATCTGTCATCTGATCAAGCATCGGTGTATGGGCAAAGGCCGGGCCAAGTGCATTGATGCGAATACCCTTTCCGGCAACTTCATCCGCAGCAGAGCGGGTGAGTCCAACAATGGCATGCTTAGAGGCCGCATAGGCCGCGAGATACCCAGCTCCCACCAGCCCTGCCACCGACGCCATGTTCAATATAGTTCCTTCGCCCTGCTTCAGCATCTGCGGGATCTGATACTTGAGACCCAAAAAGACGCCGCGGGTGTTGACCGTCATGACCTTTTCAAAGGTTTCAAGGTCCATTGATGGCAAAGATGTCAGAGGATGCGCGCGCCCAGCATTGTTGATCGCAACATCAAGCAGCCCGAACTCTTCTTTCACCGCTTCAAAATGAGCGGCAACACCAGCTTCGACTGTTACATCAAGCTGTTCAGCCAAAACCCGGCACCCTTTGGCGCGCAGGCCGACCGCGACATCCTTCAGTTTTTCGCCGTCAACATCCGAAAGGGCGAGCAACGCCCCTTCCGCAGAAAAGCGCTGTGCGGCAAGCCGCCCAAAACCTCTGGCAGCACCCGTGATTTGCACCACCGTCTGGTCAAACCGGTGCGGACTCATTTGGGAAACACCTCACTTGCCGCCCGAAGCCCATCTTCAGCAAAACCGGGAACATGGCGCCCCAATTGCAAGCCCCGTTCAGGGTCCGCACCATTTCCATCCAGCGCACGTTTCTTTACACCTTGCAGAATTGCAGCCATGCGAAATGCGCAAAATGCAACATAAAACCCAAAATTCGGAATCTTATCGATCCCCATTTGAGCGCAATAATCTGCGATGAACTCTGCATCTAAAGGGATGCCCAGCGCTTTGCGGTCCACCCCTCTTAATCCGCGACTATCAGGCCCGGTGGGACGCCCCCATTGCATGACAAGAGCAGCAAGATCAGCGAAGGGGTGCCCGAGAGTGGACAATTCCCAATCCAGAACAGCAACGCATGTTTCCTCATCTGGCGCAAAAAGCAGATTGTCGATGCGAAAATCGCCATGGACCAGAGTACGCCGTCCGTCATCTTCCGGCTGATTGGCCTCAAGCCAGACGATCAGCTCATTCATCGCCGGGATGGGTTCTGTTTCCGAGGCCTTGTATTGGCGGCTCCAACGGCTGATTTGACGGGCATAGTAATTTCCATCCGGTCCATAGTCCGTGAGTCCGACGGCATCAAGGTCAACCGAATGAATGGCCGATAGAACCCGAGCCATTTCGCTGTAGATCTCGGTCCGGTTGCTCACCGTCTCACCCGGCACACGCGGATCATCAAAAGCGCGCCCGTCGACTTCTTCCATCAGGTAGAACATCGACCCGATAACGCCATCGTCTTCGCACAAGGCCAAGATTTTCGGAACGGGAACAGATGATCCTGATAACGCGCGTTGAACCCTAAACTCACGATCAATCGCATGGGCTGATTTCAGCAACGCACCGAAAGGTTTGCGCCGGAGAATTAGGGCACGATCTTTCGTTTTGAGCCGGTACGTCGGGTTGGACTGCCCTCCGGAAATTTGGGCCAGCTCAAAGGGACCCCTCAAATGCGGCAAATTCGCAGCCAACCATTTTGACAATCGCCCAATATCCAGATCGACCGGCATTTCCTTCGAGGTCATCACCGCCCTGCCAACTGAGCGGCGAACTGCAAGGCCTGTCGATACTCATCTTCAATCCGCTCAACCACCTCGCCGGCACCCACGACGGACTTGATAGCGCCAATCCCCTGTCCGGATCCCCAAACATCTCGCCAGGCTTTCGGCTTTTTGCTGCCGTCCTTGAAGGTCATGGAGGACGGATCGGCCTCGGGAAGTTTGTCAGGATCGAGCCCGGCGCGGGCAATAGAGGGTTTGAGATAGTTGCCGGATATGCCGGTAAAGAGCGTCGAAGTCATGATGTCTTCCGCCCCACTATCCACCAGCATCTGCTTGTATTCCGGAAGTGCGTTTGCTTCCCTGGTCGCTACAAAGGCGGAACCGATATAGCCAAGGTCTGCGCCGAGAACCTGCGCCGCCAGCAGAGCTTCTCCGGTCGCAATGGAGCCAGAGAGAAGCAACGGCCCATCGAACCATTCCCGAATTTCGCGGACCAAGGCAAAGGGCGATTGTGGTCCCGCATGCCCCCCCGCACCCGCCGCAACAGCAATCAGTCCGTCAGCACCTTTCTGGATCGCCTTGTGTGCGAAGGTGTTGTTGATGATGTCATGCAGAGCGATACCACCGCAGGAATGGGCCGCTTCATTCACTTCAGGACGAGCACCCAAAGATGTAATCCAGATAGGTACTTTCCAGCGCGCGCATATCTCCAGATCCCGCTCGAGCCGCTCATTGGAGCGATGGACGATCTGATTAACCGCAAAAGGCGCGGCGGGTCTGTCCGGATTTTCCTGATTGTACCGATCAAGCTCCTCGGTAATCTGCTGCAGCCATTTTTCCAACATGATCGGATCGCCCTCAGCTTCGCGAACGTTCAGGGCCGGAAAGCTACCGATGATCCCGGCTTTACATTGGGCAATAACAAGCTCTGGAGACGAAACAATAAATAGTGGCGCTGCAACTGCGGGAATACGCAGGTTTTGCAAAACCGGCGGCAGATTGTTGGATTGACGCATCAAGAGCCCTTTTCTTCCGGCACCGTTTCTTCAGCCGCCAGATACATTCGGTTGATCCATTCGGCAGTCAGCGCCGGGCGCTTCCCACCTTCGATGTCGACAGAGACTTGCCAGACTACGTCCACTTCTCCAGGCTTTTTTTCACTCACAGAGGCAAGAGTAAAACGACCGCGCACCTTAGCGCCAACCTTGACGGGTGAGAGGAACCGGATCTTGTCAAACCCGTAGTTGATCCCCATCCGGGTGCCTTCAATCGCAGGTGTCGCGTCCAGTGCCATGGCGGACAACAGGGAGAGCGTCAGAAAGCCATGCGCAATGGTGCTGTCCATTCCCGCCTCATCGCGCGCCCTTATCGGGTCCACATGGATGAATTGGTGATCTTCAGTGACATCTGCAAAGGCATCAATTCGATCTTGGCTAACCGAGAACCAGCGAGAGACACCGACTTCCGTTCCAACAAGAGCCTTCATGTCGGCAAGCGAAATTCCGCTGGGAGGTGAAGTCGCGGTCATACGTCTTGTCGCCTCCTCATCAGGCAGGGTCCGACAGCGTGTGACCGGCGAACTGCTTGCGCAAAGTCAGCTTGGAAACCTTGCCTGTGGCGGTCAAAGGCAGGTTTTCGACATAGACCACATCGTCCGGCAATTGCCATTTGGCGAAATGAGCGCTCAGCATTTCCAGCAATTCTTCTTGCGGTGCGTCCCCATCCTCGCCCGACTGGACAATAAGCAACGGGCGTTCGGTCCATTTTTCATGCGGAACGGCAATGACTGCACAACTGACCACCTTGGGGTGAGACATCACAACGTTTTCCAGATCAAGTGAGCTGATCCATTCGCCGCCGGATTTGATCAGGTCCTTTGCTCGATCTGTAATCATCAGGAAGCCATTTTCATCTATTGTGGCAACATCACCAGTCTTGAACCAGCCTTCTGCGTCAAAGGCTTCGCGGTTGGCCTCCTCATCATTGAAATAGCCGCTGGTAATTGTGTTGCCACGCACATAAAGATTGCCGGGAGACTTGCCGTCGTGAGGCAAGCGATTGCCGTCATCGTCAGTGATTTTGAGATCTACCCCAAAGACCCGTCGCCCTTGAGAACATTTGGCTTCGACGCGTTCTTCCAGCGATAGGGAATGCGCTTCAATCGGCAGATTGCCTTGTGTTCCAATCGGGCTCATCTCTGTCATTCCCCAGGCATGGCAGACATTGATGCCCGATTTCTCAAATGCTTCGATCATGGAGCGGGGAGCCGCTGACCCGCCGACCACCACATCCGCAAAGCCTTCCGGATTGCGCCCTTCCGCCTTAATTTGCGCTTGCAGGCCCAGCCAGACCGTTGGAACGCCCCAAGCCGAATAAACCTTTTTTCGGTCCATCAAATCGAACAGGCTCTTGCCGTCCAGTTTCGGACCTGGGAAAATCAGGGATGCACCGGTGAGTGGTGCGGCATAAGGAAGCCCCCAAGCGTTGACATGAAACAGGGGCACCACCGGCAGGATGCGCCGCCCAGCCTGCAGAACATTTAGCAGCGAGATGCCCACCATCATCGCGTGCAGCGCAGTAGAACGATGGGTGTAAAGTGTGCCCTTTGGATTTCCCGTTGTTCCGGACGTATAGCAAAGCCCTGCGGCTGTCTCTTCGGGAAAGTCTGGCCAGTCTATCTGATCTGGCTGGCCCTCAAGCAATTCTTCGTAACACAAAAGACCAGACAGGCTGCCTTCCGGCATATGCGCTCTGTCGGTCATGACAACAATGCGCAAATCCGGCGGCAATTGCGGTGAGAGCTTTTCCAGCATCGGCACGAATGTGATGTCGGTGAACAGCAACCGGTCCTTGGCGTGATGAATGATGTAGAGCATCTGCTCTGCCGACAAGCGCGGATTGATGGTGTGGCAAACTGCGCCAATGCCCGAGATCGCGTAATACAGCTCCAAATGTCGGTAGCCGTTCCATGCCAGAGTCGCGATCCGATCGCCCACATTTATCCCCAACCTCAGAAGACCATGAGCAAGTTGCGCGGTTCTCTTAGCGGTTTCTCGATAGGTGGTGCGGTGAATGTCTCCCTCCGTCCGCACGGAAACAATCTCGCCATTGAGGAAATTCGATGCAGCAAATTCCAGCAAATCCGCGATTTTCAGCGGACGCATCATCATCAACCCTTCCATTGAGCTCCTCCCACTCTGGATGGTGATTCAGGCTGTGCGGACGAAATGCATCTCCAATTCGTCCGTACAGCCTAGGCCAACAGGCGATTTTGTTTGATCTCCGCGTGCTGAGCCTTTTCACTATACTGTGGATCGAAAACTTGAAAAGCGTTTGCCTAAGGCTTTTGATCTGTCTTTGAGGGCGTCTCCCGAACGACAAACTGGATGTATAGCAACTTGAAACTGCTGATCCCCCCACCCCTTGTTGCCTTGGCCGCGAGCTTCCTGATTTGGCAGACCAGCAAAGCCGCGCCTCAGCTTCTCATCCACTTTCCAGCCCAGTTGGGCGTTGCCATTCTGGTTGCCTCAGTTGGATTGTTTATTGAGCTGACGGGCGTGATTCAGTTTTTCAGCAGAAAGACGACCGTGAACCCTCTCAAGCCGAACACAAGCTCGCACCTGATAACCGACGGCTTTTATCGCTTTAGCCGCAACCCGATGTATGTCGGCATGATGCTGCTGTTATTGGCTTGGTCTGTTCATCTCGGTGCCCTCATACTCGGCCCCTGCGCCATTGCACTTGCCATGTGGTACGTCACTATCTTTCAAATCAAGCCGGAAGAAGAAACACTGGAAACCATGTTCGGCAAAGACTATCAAACCTACAAATCTCAAGTCCGCCGCTGGATTTGAATGGGTGATTGCTCACCAATCTAACCCGGCAGGACTTCATCTTCGCTTGCAAATGCGCGGTGGGCTTCGTCGAGAAGCCACGTCCTGAAGGCTTTGACGACCGGGCGCAAGGTTCGGTTTTCTGGATAGACAAAATGATAGGCTGTAGCCTGGGACAGGGACACATCGAACAATTGAACCAGCCGTCCTGCTGCTAACTCGTCGCGAATGAAAAAGCTTGGCATCAAGGCCGCGCCCAGGTGGTGAATTGCAGCTTCCGAGATCATGACAAACTGTTCGAACCGAGCGCCTTGGAAAGCCACGTCCGTTTGAACTCCAGCAACATCAAACCATTGTCGCCACGCCAGAGGCCGTGTTGCCAGTTGAAGCCGTGGCACGCGGGTCAAGTCAGTGGGCTCTGAAATATTATGCCGGTCCCGGAACACCGGTGACGCAACTGGAATCACATCCTCTGGAAACAGGGGCTCGGCAATGGCCCCAGCCCAAACAGGGTCCCCGTGGTGGATCGCACCATCGAAGGATTCATTGGCGAAATCGAAGGGTTGAAGACGCACACTCAGGTTCAGTCCGGCTTTTGGATAGACTTTTAGAAATCCGGACAGGCGCGGGGCCAGCCACCGCGTTCCAAAAGTCGGCAAGACAGCCAAGTTGAGGACGTCTTCACTGCCGGCATAAGACATGACTTGCCGGGTGGCACTGGTTAGGGATTCCATCGCGCCGCGGATATCATGCAGGTAAATCCGTCCGGCATCCGTCAGAACAATCCTTTGCCGGACCCGCCGAAACAGCTCAACACCAAGCCGGTCCTCCAACTGACGAACCTGTTTGGATATGGCCCCCTGAGTAAGGTGGAGTTCCTTTGCCGCACGCGTGAAACTGCCGTGGCGCGCCGCGCACTCGAAGGCAATCAGCGTGTCTGCCGGCGGAATGAAGGCGCGCCTCATGAGATTTCCTTCAAGGACCTAATTATTCCAAATTGGCATAAACTTTGTCGAAGCTTTCCCTTTATTGCAAGACCGGAACATCCCATACTCGCCAAAACCGGAATGTTTGGGCAGCTATTGTGAGATCGCCTGAACCCAAATGAAGGGCCACCACCATGAATGCACCAGCACAGATCAAATCCTCCCCAGCCGGTGGCGGCGTATTCGACTGGCAAGACCCGTTTTTCTTGAAAGCACAGCTGGGTGAAGATGAAACCCTGATCATGGAAAGCGCACAGTCCTATGCGCAATCGAAGCTGCAGCCGCGTGTGATTGAGGCCTACCGGGAAGAAAAGACGGACCGGGAGATCTTTAATGAGATGGGCGAACTGGGCCTTCTCGGCATAACCCTGCCAGCGGACTATGGCTGCGCGGGAGCGTCTTATGTGTCCTATGGCCTCGTTGCCCGTGAAGTAGAACGTGTGGACTCCGGCTACCGGTCCATGATGAGCGTTCAGTCTTCGCTGGTCATGTATCCGATCTACGCCTACGGATCGGAAGAGCAGCGCCAGAAGTACCTGCCAAAACTCGCCTCGGGAGAATATGTCGGGTGTTTTGGCCTGACAGAGCCGGATGCCGGGTCCGATCCGGCAGGGATGCGGACGCGTGCCATCAAAACGGACAGCGGTTACCGACTGACCGGCTCCAAAATGTGGATTTCAAACTCACCGATTGCGGATGTCTTTGTTGTTTGGGCGAAATCGGAAGCCCACGATGGTGCGATCCGCGGCTTCGTTCTGGAAAAGGGCATGAAGGGCCTCTCCGCCCCAAAAGTAGGCGGCAAACTTTCCTTACGGGCGTCCATCACCGGCGAAATCGTCATGGACAATGTTGAAGTCGGTGAAGATGCGCTACTACCGAATGTGTCCGGTCTCAAGGGTCCGTTTGGCTGCTTGAACCGTGCCCGGTATGGCATTTCGTGGGGTGTCATGGGAGCAGCTGAAGACTGCTGGACCCGCGCGCGTCAATACGGACTGGAACGTGAGCAATTTGGGCGCCCGCTTGCCCAAACCCAGCTGTTCCAGAAAAAACTGGCAGACATGCAAACCGAAATCGCACTTGGCCTTCAAGCGGCTTTACGCGTTGGGCAGTTGTTTGATGCCGGTCAGGTTGCCCCGGAAATGATTTCGCTCATCAAGCGGAACAATTGCGGCAAAGCCCTCGATATTGCCCGTCAGGCCCGTGACATGCACGGCGGCAATGGCATTCAGGAAGAATATCATGTGATGCGTCACGCGCAGAACTTTGAAACCGTGAATACCTATGAAGGAACACATGACGTTCATGCGCTGATACTGGGCCGCGCGCAGACCGGCTTGCAGGCGTTTTTCTGATCGTCCTGTCTGACTGACTTCTGACGCTTTGGGAGGAGCGGATGACGGATCGGACTGCAGATGTTGTGATCGTGGGCGGCGCGGTGATGGGATCATCGGCCGCCTGCCATCTCGCGCAGCGCACGAATTTTTCCGGGCAGGTTGTTGTTCTGGAGGCTGACCCGTCGTACCAGACTTGCGCCTCGGCGCGGTCCGCAGCGTCTATTCGGCAGCAGTTTTCATCTGAGATCAATATCGAGATTTCACTGTATGGTATCAGCTTTCTGCGTGATATCGGGACTAACTTGGCAGTTTCAGGAGAACAGCCAGTTATCGACCTGAAAGAAGGCGGCTATCTGTTTCTCGCTACACCCGACAAACTAGCCATTTTGGAAGAGAACCACGCTCTCCAAACCAAACTTGGAGCTGATATCGGGCTGTTCGACCAAGGCGGATTATCCAACCGCTATCCCTGGCTTACAGTCGATGATCTCTCCGGTGGATGCCATGGTCTCTCCGGGGAAGGCTGGTTTGACGGGTATGCGCTGCTTCAGGCCTTCCGCAAAAAGGCGCGCTCACTTGGTGTCGACTATGTTGGTGAACGGGCGGAGAAGATTGAGCGCACTGGCGCAGACTGGTGTATTCATCTTTCCAGTGGGGACCGCTTGAGCGCACCGATTTTGGTCAATACGGCGGGAGCTTCCGGCGGCGCGGAGATTTGCAAACAGGTTGGTCTTTCTGTTCCAATTCATAGTCGCAAGCGCTGCGTCTTTACGTTTGAATGCCGCGAAACACTGCCCGATTTTCCGCTGCTGATTGACCCGACCGGCACCTATGTTCGCCCGGAAGGCGCTGGCTTTATTTGCGGAAGTGCACCTGCTGAGGATGACGACACAGACAGTTCTGATTTTGACGTAGATTACAACCTGTTTGAGGAGCATATCTGGCCGACGCTAGCCCATCGTGTTTCCGCCTTTGAGGCCATCAAACCGGGTGCGGCCTGGGCTGGCCATTACGACATGAACCTATTTGACCACAACGCGTTTGTGGGCCCCGTTCCTGGAATAGACGGCTTTTATCTGGCGCTCGGGTTTTCCGGGCACGGGTTACAACAAGCACCTGCTGTCGGGCGAGGCCTCTCAGAGATCATCATTTCAGGTGGTTATGAGACGCTGGACCTGAGCCCACTTTCTATCGAGAGGCTTTGGTCGACGACGCCCCTTGTTGAGCGCAACGTGGTTTAACGCACGCAGTCCGCTCTTCAACCCGCCTCGGACACAACCAGCTCACTTTCAGAACCATTTCCGGGCTTTAAAGGCGCTGGTGAAGTAGGGGCTGAACCCTTTTTGTTTTGCGTCCAGTTCACGACTTTCGACAAGGCTTCTTCCATTGTGCCCTTTAGGCGCTTAACCCGAACCCTATCCGGTTCAAAGGGCGGCGTTTCGTGGCGCAGATAGGCGCGCTGTGCCACAACGATGGTCATCGCATGCACGCCTTTTCTGGGGTCCCCATAGGTTCTTGTAATGTGGCCGCCGGTAAACAGGTCATCAATTCCGATGGAGAAGCCTGTCACGCCCTTAAAGCAGCCCGCAATGACATCCTTCAGGCCTGCATCGCAAGACTTTCCTTCTGCCGTTCCCAAACTCACCATCGGCAGCCCGCGATCGCAAAATCCCTTAATACGCGACCGCATGGACTGACAATCGAACACTGCGATTTCGCTATGCTGCTGTTTCAAACGGGCAATTTCTGCGTCAATGGCCTTATGAAACGGGTCATGAAACAGCAAAAGGCGCTGCTCGTGCTCGGCTGCGCCCGGCTCTTCCTCATATTTGTAGATCTTTTTGCCATCCAACGTCAGGGTCGGGCAACAAGAGGTTGAACTGTCTTCTCCAACCTCAAAATCCGTGGGAGCCCGGTCCACATCGGCGACCAGCTTGGAAATCGTGGAATAGATGACGGTAGCGTCCAAATCTTCGGAAAGATCAAATACCTGATCCAGATGCCAGGACATATCCGTCTTCAGACGTCCGGTGGCGCTCATTCGGCTCTCTACCGCAGGGGGGATCGCTGCCCCAGTGTGCGGCAGACAGATAAGAAGCGGGCCATTGCCTTTTTTGACACGAATCATTCTTTAGCCTCGGAACACCTGACACGCCATGATAGACGGTCTTTTCGCGCGACAACTGTGAAATGGACAGGAAATCCGGCTCCGCCCAGAACAGCGGGGATTAACCTATCAGGGCACTGAAACTCAACAATTTTTCCAAAGTTCTAACGTTAGGGTACATAACACGGTAAATTTTTGCAGCAGCTAAATTGAGTTGATCACATTTCCTGTTCACTGCTGCAGAATTTTGTGCAGCCCGCCAATACCCGGTTTAAAAGAAAAATTCTCGCCTCATTATTTATGAGCTACCCATTTTTCGGAGCCTTTCATGACACTTCAGCGCGGAAAAGAATTTCTGATGATACCGGGACCAACCAACATCCCGGATGAAGTTCTGCGTGCCATGCACCGCCGGCGATGGATATCTATGACGGCCCTTTGGTCCAAACCACTGAAACCTGTCTGGCCGGATTGAAAAAGCTCTTTCGAACCTCCCACCAGCCCTACATTTATGCTGCGAATGGTCATGGAGCCTGGGACGCAGCCTTGTCGAACACCCTTTCGGTCGGCGACCGGGTTCTTGTGCTCGAATCCGGACTGTTCGGGACGGCATGGGGCGAAGCGGCAAAGACCATGGGGCTTCATGTTGAAACGCTCACTGGCGACTGGAGCAAACCCGTCGACCCAGACGCCTTGGAAGAGGCCCTGCAAAAAGACAGTTCCCATTCGATCAAGGCCGTGCTGGTTGTGCAAGTTGATACTGCCTCTGGTGTCTGGAACGACATTGAGCGCTTGCGCCGGGCAATAGATGCAGCTGGCCACCCTGCCCTTTTCATGGTCGACACAATTGCCTCACTCGGCTGCATGCCATTCAAGATGGATGAGTGGGGTGTTGATGTGGCGCTCACCGGCTCGCAAAAGGGTTTGATGTGTCCGCCAGGGCTTTCATTCGTTGCAGCTGGCCCGAGGGCGCGAGAAGCGCATGTTTCTGCCGGATTGCGCTCCAACTATATGGACTGGACCTTCCGCGACGGGCCGGTGCATTACCACAAATATTGCGGCACACCGCCGGAACACCTGCTTTTTGCCTTCAAGGCTGCATTGGAACTGATATTTGATGAAGGGCTTGAGCAGGTATGGCACCGCCATGCGCTACTTGCCAAAGCCACCCGCCAAGCCATCGATGTCTGGGGCAGGGCGGGAGCCATGCACATCATGGTCGAGGACCCCGCTGCCCGCTGCAACAGTGTCACAGTGGTCAAGGCTACTGATTGGGAAGCGGCCCCACTTCGCGAGTTTACTCAAAATATCTGCGGCGTCACGATTGGTGGGACAATCGGTGATGGTGTGGGCGAAGGCTTTCGGATTGGACATATGGGCCATGTCAGCGCCGCCATGTTGCTGGGCACCCTCGCCAGCGTTGAAACCGGTTTTGAAAAACTTGGCATCCCCCATGAGAAAGGCGGCGTGACCGCTGCGATGGCCACTCTCGCCAAAGCAGTCTGACGGCCTATTCAATTCCTGCTCAAAGGCGCTTTTCAAGCTGGTCGCAGATGGTTTTCAGAACCTCAATGCGCGCGTAGCGTTTGTTTTCGGACGAGATCAAGGTCCAAGGGGCATAAGGGGTCGAAGTTCTGTCGACCATATCGCCTGCTGCAATCGCATATTGATCCCATTTCAGGCGATTGCGCCAATCCTCGTCGGTGATCTTGTGCTGCTTGTAGGCCGTTTCTTCGCGCGCCTTGAAGCGCCGAAGCTGTTCCTCAGCGCTGATCGCCAGCCAGAATTTGCAGACCATGAACCCGAACCCGGTCAATTCACGCTCAAATTCGTTGATTTCATTATAAGCCCTGAGCCAGTCCTCATGACTGGCAAAGCCCTCTACACGCTCCACCAGCACGCGCTCGTACCACGAGCGATCAAAGATCGCGACCTGCCCCTGACGGGGAAGCCGGCGCCAGAAACGCCAGAGATAAGGGCGGGCTTTTTCCTCATCCGTTGGGGCCGAGATCGGGTAAACCTTGTAAATGCGTGGATCCATAGGCCTGATCACCCGCCGAATGGCCCCACCCTTTCCAGCTGCATCGTTGCCCTGAAATACCAGCACCATGCCGGTTTTTGAAAACCCCTTGTGGTCGGTCAGGTCGGACAGGCGCGCCTGCAGTTTGTCGCGCTGCTTTTCATAGTCGTCCTTGTCCAGTTTGGCGGTCAGATCAATCGCATCCACAGCGGACTGCCTGCTGAGCCCAATCACAACAGGCGGGGCAGAAACGGCGGCCGATGCCCCTTCATCCAGTTTCAGCCGCATGGACCGAGCAACTGTCTGGCCAACAGCAGCATCCCGGTACTCCGGATCTTGCGAGGGGATAACAAACCGCGGAGCATGACCCCTGCTGGTTTCGAGAATGATCTTTTCACCGAGAGTCGTGGCCTTATCGTAGTTCTTGAGCGCAGCCCAATCGGCCAATACATGCCGCGCCTTGTTTTTCTTTTTGCCAATTTTCTGAAGCCGCTTTTCCTGCTTCTTTTTTGGCAAGACATACCAGAACTTAAATAAGAGGACGCCTTCAAGCGCCAACATCTCCTCAAACCGGCGGATGCGGTCAAGCTCGTGTTCGACGTCCTGATCATCTATTTTACCAAAAACACGATCTCTCAAAATACGCTGATACCAGCTTCCGAATACGATGGCTGTTTCGCCCTTCGCCGAAAGATCCCGCCAATATCTCCAAAGGCGGGGGCGCAGGCGGGCTGCTTCCAGTGGGTCTGAATAAGCGTTGCAAACAAGATGGCGCGCATCCATCCACTCATAAAGCCGCGCAACAGATTCGCCCTTGCCTGCACCATCCAATCCGTCCACGACAATGATGGTCGAGAATTCCTTCTTCTCAATCATTTCAAGCTGGGCAGATAACAGGTTTTCGCGGATTTCCGGCTCCAGCTTCTTGAACGTTTTCTTGTCCATCTTCTGGGGGAGTTCCGCAGATTCAAACATTATGTGTCTCCAAAAGGTGTAAGGCACCCGTCGCAAGTCTTGTTGATTCTTGGCGTGCTCTGCCGAAGCCAATGCGGGCACAGACCCTGCACTGCTTCAATTCAACTCTTCACATTACGTAAAATCAACAGGTTACCAGCACACAGTCTCATTATCCGTTCGAACCGGAACAAAATCATATAGAATTGGGTGTGAACTCTATTGGTTGGAGCGATGTGAGCCTATATGAAACCTGATCCGCATTTTATATTCGTCGCACCCTGCAATCCTGACTTCGCGAACACGTGCCAGATTTTCTAAATCAGATCCTCAATTTCATTGCCGAAAACCCGTCGATTGCGGGCATGGTCTGCTTTGCCGCGGCTATGGGAGAGGCTTTGTTCATTATCGGGCTGGTGGTCCCAAGCACGGTTGTTCTTGTCGGTGCGGGCACATTGATCGGCCTTGGCAAACTTGATCCAGTATCGATTTTCATCTGGACCACACTGGGAGCCACGGCTGGCGATGCGCTCTCCTATTGGTTCGGCTATTTCTACAAGGACAAGATCAAGAGCGTTTGGCCGCTGTCCCGATATGCTGATCTGGTCGTTCGGGGAGAGGAATATTTCAAGAAACACGGCGGCAAGAGCGTTTTCATCGGCCGATTTGTCCCTGGTGTGAAATCCGTTGTTCCGGGTATCGCCGGCATGGTCGGAATGGACGCCTGGCGCTTTACGGTCGTCAACTTCACTTCGGCGGTTGCCTGGACCGCCGCTCACATTGGACCGGGCATTATCGCAGGCACTGCACTTGATGCTCTCGGCCAAATCAGCGCCCGCCTTGCGCTGGTTGTTGGCGCACTGTGCGTGATCGTCTTCCTTGCCGTCATGCTGGGACGCTGGCTGATCCTGATTATCATACCGCTGTTCCCCGGAGCTCACTCCGCTCTTCACGGTTGGTTTGCCCGTCGAAACAATCGTATCAGCCAGTGGATTGCGGAGACCTTTGACCCGGCGCACCCCCGCTCTGCGGGCATGATCGCGTCTGCGATCGTCCTCTTGATCAGCTTGCCCACCTTCTTCTGGTTCATTGGCGAAATCTCACCCGGCGAACCGATGGTTCGTGCGGATGTTGCGATCCTCAACCTGTTGAAGGCTGAGAACACCGGCGGGTGATACGTTCATGATCGCCGTCACCACCTTGGGTGACGGGGTTGTCGTGACCGCCATCACCCTTGTGGTTGCGCTTTATCTTTTGTCCCGCAAAGCTTGGCGCAGGGCAACCGGCTTTCTGGTTGCCATGGCGGCAACGGCGGTTTTTGTACCGGTAATCAAACTGATGCTGCACCGCTCGCGACCCATAGAGCTCTATTCCGGTGCCGACGCGTTCAGTTTTCCCAGCGGACACGCCACGCTCAACGCGGTTTTGTTCGGCATTTGCGCGGTCCTGATTGCCCATGACCGCAGCCGTTGGACCAAGGCCGGCGTTTTCACCGTGACTGCCATCTATGTGATCACAATGGGCTTTTCCCGGATTTATCTGGGAGCCCACTGGATGTCAGATGTCCTTGGCGGTCTGTTGTTCGGTATCGCAATGGTTTCGGCCTTCGGCTTCGTGTTTGGCCCAATCCGAAATGAAAAAGTCGGCCGGGTCACTCTGGCTGCTCTGGTGATTGGAACCTTGTCTGTGGTCGGCACCTGGCATGCCGTCAAATCTCATGACACTGCCCTGGAGGCTTATGCCCCAAGGGTCAATACCGAGATCTTGGCTGCAGCAGATTGGATGGAAAACACTTGGCAAACCATGCCTGAGCGTCGAATTGAGCTCAATGGAGACGATGAAGAGCCACTGGTGATCCAGTTCGCAGGTTCCCTGGAAAAGTTTGCCGAAATCACCAGCGCCCAAGGATGGCAACGACCGCCGCAATGGTCGCTGAGCAGCGCAAGCGGTTTTGTTGAAGGGCAAACACCACCGGACTCACTACCCATTTTGCCGCGAAGCCAAAATGGCAGGCAGCCCGATTTGGTGTTGATCCAGAAAGACCCGGATGATGTCAAAGCCGGAAGATGGGTCATGCGCCTATGGCCAAGCGAATACCGCATTCTCAATGGCAGTGCGCTTGAAACGCTTTATCTTGGCAGCGTTGTTCACGAAGACATCATGCGCCCGATGGGCGAGTTCTCAGGACCACGGACTGACCGAGATTTCCCAAGCGCGGAAGGAAACCCGGCTCTCCTTATTCCCGGGTCTGTCCTACGCACCCGCGCAAATGGCTCGCAGGTGGTCCTTGCCATCCTGCCGACAGCCCATTCGGCCACTAGTTCGGACGAAACTCCACCGGCCAGCGCCCCGGATCAGTAGCGTTTCCGTCACAATCGAATTTTTCCCGGTATTCAAGCAGTTCGAGCTCAAGCACCTCCCCGGGGCCATCGATCAGACGGAAGGTTTGGCGAACACCACAATCGCCCGATCCCCGCTTGAAGTCCGTTGTGACGATGTGGCCGAGCCTTCCATCAACCTCAGCGCTCATAGCGGCATAGTTCTGGTATCCTTCCAGCCAAGGTGGATTGGGCAAGGTTAGAAGTTCCCCTTACGCCCCGGCCGGGTTTTGGGTTAGACCAAACACCCCGGCCCCCTGATAGGCGCCCATCGTGCAGGGGATTTGCCACAACAAGTAACCATCACTGATTTCATAACGCGCCCCGCCCCAGGCAAACGCACCGCCAATGTCGCAATCTTCTGCTGCAAAATCGCGCATCAAGGTGCGCAAGACCCGCGGAACCTCAGCCACATCGGCGAGCAACCGCTCCGGACCAATTGGCACCCCGGCTGGAAGACTGGCAGAGGGTGGAGATACTTTTGTTTTTTGAGGAACACATCCGCTTAGCCCCTTGGCATTGGCCGTGAACGGAATTTTTCCCTTCTGAATGACCGTCAATTTCACTTTATCAAACTGAACAAATTGATCTTGGAAAGTATAGTCGATCACCTCGATCTGAACCTTCACCTTCCGGTCGCTGGTGGCAAACACATAATGCTGGCCAAATCCCCCTTCTCCGCCGTGCACCAACTGCTGTAAAGAATAGAAATCCCCCCCGATTTTGAGCCGTGCGGGCTCCACACGACCGTCCCCCGGTTTGGCTGCATGTAGCAAAAACGCATATCGGTCCGTTTCCGGGTCTTTGTTGTGCTGCCAGAAGGACAACCTGCATTCAGGTAAACCTCCTTGCAGATCATTTGTTCCAAACAGTTTCAGGGCGATTTCATGCTCATTATCTGATGCGAGGGCATCTTGCCTTGCAATTCCTGCGAAGACCGCAGACAAAACAAGAGAAAGTCCCAAAATCCGTAACATTGGCTGCGTCCTTCCCCACCCTATTAACGCGCAAGTTCGTTTGATTGCTACCATAAGTAAACACAACCCAGTCACGATAACGAGCGAGAAATTGAGTATTCGGCAAAAGGTGCAGGCCAATTTCACGTTCAAGCTACATTGGACTTGATATCCGGCCTGCGTATCCTTATACTTTCAATAAATTGAAACTTTTGGGTTTGACTGATGACCGAATTCACACCTGTCTACTCTCTGCTCGGAGGCGCACTGATCGGCCTTGCTGCCGTTGCGCTGATGGCAGTTCATGGCCGGATTGCAGGAATTTCTGGAATGGTTGGAGGCTTGCTGCAATCCCCCACATCTGCTGACTGGGGATGGCGTGCAGCTTTTCTGGCAGGCATGATTGCAAGCCCCGTCGTTTTGCTCATCGCCACTGGCTCCATGCCAAGCATCAGCGTCCCACCAACAACTGCCATGCTGATTGGCGGTGGCGTTCTGGTCGGGATTGGGGTCACCTTTGGGTCCGGGTGCACGAGCGGCCATGGTGTTTGCGGTATCTCCCGCTTTTCTGCCCGATCCATCGCAGCAACCATGACATTCATGGTGACGGGCCTCCTCACCGTCTTCTTGGTCCGTCACGTGATTGGAGGCTGACCCATGTTGAAACTGATTTCTTCTTTCTCCATTGGCCTGGTCTTCGGTGTTGGCATTCTTGTGTCAGGCATGGCTAATCCAGCCAAAGTCTTGAACTTCTTTGACCTCTTCGGCACATGGGATCCGAGCCTTGCCTTCGTCATGGGCGGTGCGCTGATTGTCACGTTCGTGGGCTATCGGCTGGTTCTTCGCCGCTCTGCTCCGCTGCTGGACTCCAACTTTTCACTTCCAACCAAGTCAGACCTGGACGCCAGACTGATTGGCGGGTCTGCCATTTTCGGAATCGGTTGGGGGATCAGCGGTTTTTGCCCCGGCGGCCTTGTGCCAGCTCTTGGACTTGGCCGGGCTGAACCTTTTTATGCCATTGGCGGAATTTTGATTGGCATTTCGCTAGCGAAACTTGCGATAAAAGCGCTCGATGCAAAAACCGAATCAAAGGCTGACATTGCCACCCCGGCAACTGGCAACACATAGAAGGGAAGACGATCATGGATCAGACTTACCCCATCGGCATGACAGTCAAACCGGACGTCACGCCGTTTTTTGACAAACCCTCCAACACCATTGCCTATGTGGTGAAAGATCCGAACTCCAGCGCATGCGCGGTTGTCGACAGTGTCATGGACATCGACTACGCCGCCGGTCGCATAACATATGACCATGCGGATCGGATGATCGCCTTCATTAAGGAAAACGGCCTCGAGCTTGAATGGCTCATTGAGACCCATGTGCATGCGGATCATTTGTCTGCAGCCCCTTACATTCAGCAGGAACTGGGCGGAAAGCTCGGGATCGGAGAGAAGATCACTGTCGTTCAGGACACCTTCGGAAAGGTGTTCAACGAAGGAACCGAATTTCAGCGAGATGGCAGTCAGTTTGATCGCCTGTTCAGAGACGGCGACACCTATCAGATCGGTACAATGACGGCATGTGCGATCTACACGCCGGGTCACACACCCGCCTGCATGGTTCATGTGTGCGGAAATGCGGCTTTTGTCGGCGATACCCTGTTCATGCCAGATGGCGGATCAGCCCGTGCTGACTTTCCCGGCGGGGATGCCGGAACACTTTATGATTCGATCCAGAAAGTTCTAGCCCTTCCTGACGATATGCGACTGTTCATGTGTCACGACTATGGTCCTAATGGTCGTAACATTCAGTGGGAAACAACAGTCGCGGAGGAAAAGGCGCATAACATCCATGTTGGCGGTGGCAAGACGCGGGAAGAGTTTGTCAAATTCCGCACCGAACGGGATGCCCAATTGGACATGCCAAGGCTGATCATCCCGTCGCTACAGGTAAATATGCGCGCCGGGCAGTTGCCACCGGCCGATGAAGACGGCAAAACTTTTCTCAAAGTGCCTGTAAATGGCCTTTGAGACTGGACCTGCCACTTAAGGAAGCGGAATGACACCGAAAACCATCACCGACAGTCTTAGCGTCAGCACGCAAATCGAGCCTGAGAATGTCGCGCAGATCAAGGAGCTCGGCTTCAAGGCTATCATCTGCAATCGACCAGATGGAGAAGCGGCCGATCAGGCGAATTTTGCCGCAATTCAGGCCGCGGCTGAAACTGCAGGACTGGAAACTCGGTTTCTTCCGATTATTTCCGGCCACATGACAGAGCAAGATGTTGTTGCCTTCGGCAAGGCGCTTGAGGAACTGCCCGGCCCGGTCTTCGCCTACTGCCGAACCGGCACACGCTGTGCAACCGTTTGGGCCTTGTCTCAGGCCAACTCGCGACCCGTGGAAGACATTTTGAAGGATTCGGCCGCTGCCGGTTACGACCTTCGCCCGGTCTTTGGAATTGCTGGCTAACACCTTGTCCAAGGCCCGGCACCTGCTGGGCCTTTACTCCTAATTGTAGGCATTCCGGGGCTTCGCCCCCGTACGACCAGATGCGCTGAAAGCGACCACAGAATGTCCCAACGCGTTCTTCAACGCTATTTCCCGATTCTGAACTGGGGACGCAGTTACACCCGCGAAACGGCAACCAGTGATCTGGTGGCCGCTGTGATCGTCACGATCATGTTGATCCCGCAATCTCTGGCCTATGCATTGTTGGCCGGCTTGCCGCCAGTAGTTGGTCTTTACGCATCCATCCTGCCACTTGTTGCCTACGCGATTTTTGGAACAAGCCGCGCCTTGGCTGTCGGGCCTGTTGCGGTGGTCTCCTTGATGACGGCCTCCGCTGTTGGCGAATTCGCCTCCCAAGGAACGCCCGAGTATTTGGGCGCAGCGATCGTGCTCGCCTTCATTTCCGGGTTGATGTTGGTGCTCATGGGCCTCCTGCGGCTCGGATTTCTGGCAAACCTTCTCAGCCACCCGGTCATTTCCGGATTTATTACCGCATCCGGGCTGCTGATTGCCTCCAGTCAGCTGAAACATATTCTTGGTGTTCCAGCCTCTGGCCACACGCTCTACGAGATTTTTGGCTCGATTTTTTCCCATTTGGGAGAGGTCAATTTCATTACCTTCGTGATCGGCATATCCGCGACAGTGTTTTTGTTTTGGGTCCGCAAAGACCTGAAAAAACGCCTTCTCAGCATGGGTGTAAAGCCGTTTTGGGCTGATATTATGACTAAGGCCGGACCTGTCGCTGCAGTCGCAGTCACAACCCTGTTGGCTGCGGCTTTTGATCTTGGCACTTATGGTGTTCGGATCGTGGGCGACATCCCCTCCGGTCTTCCAGTTCCACAATTACCCGACTTTGACTCAGACCTTTGGCTGCAATTGGCCGGTCCTGCCCTGCTGATTTCCGTTATCGGATTTGTAGAATCCGTCTCCGTCGCTCAAACGCTGGCTGCCAAAAAACGACAAAGGATCGAGCCGGATCAGGAACTCATCGGACTGGGGGCCTCCAATATCGTTTCTGCGGTGTCCGGTGGATATCCGGTTACCGGCGGGTTTGCGCGATCCGTCGTCAACTTTGATGCAGGTGCTGCAACGCCCGCAGCCGGAGCGTTCACCGCAATCGGAATTGCTGTGGCGACTCTGTTCTTAACTCCGCTTTTGACCCACCTGCCGCAGGCAACTCTGGCTGCCACCATTATTGTCGCTGTTTTGTCGCTGGTGGATTTTGGCGCGATCAAACGCACCTTTGCCTATTCCAAGAGTGATTTTCTCGCCATGGCCAGCACCATTGGTGTCACCCTGTTCTTCGGAGTTGAACAGGGTGTGGTTGCGGGTGTGGCCTTGTCCATCGCGCTCCATCTTTATCGCTCCAGCCGTCCGCACACTGCGATTGTTGGTATCGTGCCGGGAACCGAGCATTTCCGAAATGTGGATCGCCATCCGGTGGTTACCAGTGACAAAGTCTTGTCTTTGCGGCTTGATGAAAGCCTGTTCTTTGCCAACAGCCGCTATCTGGAAGACCGTGTATATGGTCTCGTGTCTGAGCGACCCAATATCGAACACATTGTCTTGATGTGCCCTGCGGTCAATGACATAGATGCCAGCGCTTTGGAGAGCCTCGAAGAAATCAACCATGGTCTGTCAGACAGTGGCGTATCTTTCCACTTGTCCGAAGTGAAAGGACCGGTGATGGACCGGCTCCAGTCCACGGAGTTCATTGCGCATCTGACCGGGAAGGTGTTCCTGAGCCAATATGATGCGCTCTGTACGCTTGACCCGCAAACGGCCCATATTTCGGAATCCCGCACTCCCAAAAAAGCCGCAAAGTCCGATATTTGGGCTGGTCCTGAGATCTAACCTCGTGCCCGCGCCAACCTCAGGCCAAACGCCTTCCAAGCTTTGCTACCGTGTTCAACCCGGCACCAGCGGATACCTCGTCGTGGTTTTTTCTCAGGTGCGCGTGCCGCCGGGCAAATTTGGGTTGGAGCGGCTTTTTGCGGGCACCCGGCATGCGTGCCTCTTTTTCAATGATCCTCGCAATCGATGGTATCTGGATCAACAGAACGACATCGGCCATCTGATCGACAAAACAATTGATACTCAAAAGCCCTCAAGGATCATCTATTACGGGTCCTCAATGGGCGGAACGGCAGCTTTACATGCCGGACTTTCGCGGCGAGATGGCGACATTCATGCCTTTGGCGCTGAACTCCTAACAGGCCAACCGGGTTCCCAAAGTTTAGAGCATGGCATTTCAGCGCAAACAGCGGACTTCCTGAGTCTTGAAACCCTCGCGGAAGCCAACACACCTCATTCGGTGCATCTTTATTATGGCGGATTTGATGGCACGGATGCAGCCAATGTGGCCCGCGCTGCGGACAATCTTAGCCAAACATATATTCATTTGCTCGCATCGACCCATGCCAGCCACGACCACCTTTACAGCCGGAATGTCATTCGCCAGCTGATCAAGACGTTTGACCGCGACCCTCAAACACTGCTTGTGCCAAAGTCGCTTCTTCTGGACGCTGACCTAGCCAGCCTCTCGGCATTTGGCCGTCTCTGGGAAACGTTCTCGAAGGGCGAAACTCTCCAGTTGGACGAACTAAAAGCCCTTCCAATATTCAATTCCAATCCCGGGCTTCAGTGGCTTTATGCAGAAGCGGTTAGCCAAAATGGTGACGTAACAAAGGCTGCTCACTTGTTGGAACATCTGGATCAAGCCATCGAGGCACAGCCCGTCTGGCGCACGCTGCCAAAAAGGTGGCGCAAGCAAATCCCGCTTCGGCGGGCAGATATGCTACTTGATGCTGGCTACAGATCGCAGGCCGCACACGTTCTGGAAGACGCATTTGTCCGCTTTTCAGCTGATGACCGAATGCGTAGCCTTGCAAAACGCGCCGGTTTTTCGAAAGCGGAGAAACCTACTGACTGAACGGCTCAAGAAGAGACGGGATCGCCTTGCAGAACTGATAGGTGACTGGAGGGCGCTCACCTTCCTGAAACAGGAGATTTTCACTACCCCTTTTGGCGACAGTGACAAGGCCCAGCGCACTTCCACCCCGGTCCAATCTGCAGTTCATCGCCGCCCGTTGGATTTCCGTCGCATCCTGCTCGGCACCATAGACGAGGCACACACGGCCCGGCGTTTCGAACAAGCCGCGATAGATTGCGATTGCATCTCCCGGCGCGCCAACATCTATCCGGCCTAATTCCTGACAATCGCCCTCGGTCTGTGTCCAGATGCCTTGCGCAAAATCAGCAAATCGCAAATCCAGTGTGCGGCTGGCGAGAATGTCAGAAACCCGCGGAACTGAAACTGTCAAATCGCCTTTACCCGCCTGTGCAGGCGCGTTTAGGCCCAAAACACAGGCCGCAAGGCACAACCATTTGACACTCTTCACTCTAAAGCCCTCCCAAGCTTGATGAGATTGTTCCGCCAATTCTCCCGGCCATTCGAACACCCGCAAACAGCCACCCGAGCAAAAACACTTATCGAGTCCGCCCTGAACAACGTCTAAGCCATTGATGTTGCGCGTGGCCGAAGCAATACGCAAATATTCGATTTGACCGGTTTGGGGATGGGGTTTGTGATCCAGAGCAGCAAAATGATCAGTGCATTGAGGATCAGACGCAGGTTATGACCGGCTGCGGCCAGCAGGGCGTTGATGGCATCGCCATTTTTGCCATTGAGGAAGTTCCGGTCAAGTCGTCCATCTGTTTTCATGTGGCCGATGGTGGCCTCGATCGCTGATCGTCGTTTCAGCTCACGCTTCATCTGTGCCGTCAGCCCGCGCTTCTGGCCGGAGATCATGACCTTGGCGTCGCCCTCATAATCATGCCCCCGATAGCCACGGTCCACATAGACACGCTCAGCTTTGGTGCCGCAGACTTTCTCAGCCTGACTGATGGTGTCATTCAAGGTGTGCCCATCATAGGGATTGCCCTCAAAAGCCCTCGCCGCAAGAACCAATCCTTCCCGATTGGTCGTGGCAATGCCAACCTTGGCCCCGAACTCGTAAGGTGTTCGCGCCTTGCCCTTGGCAATACAGGCCACTTCCGGCGCATGCATGGAATAAATCTTGTTTTTGTCCTTGGGGGTCTGGGCCAGAAGCCGCTCCACCAGTCCCAGCAGACGGGAGAACCGGTGCTCAAGACCTTCGTTGCCTGCGATCTTGCGGGAGATGTCGCGATAGACCCGGCCCAGATAGGTCTTCAGCTTTTTGAGTTCCCGGCGCATCCGCTTGAACTGTTTGGCATGGGCATAACGGCCCGCCATCAAGGCCGCCTTTTTGGCAACTCTGGTATGGCTGCGACGCAAGATGATGCCGGCCCTCTTGGCCTGGCGCACCAGAAGCTGCAAGGCCTTGTGATAAAGACGGCTATCGGTGGGATGGGCAATGGCTTTGGGTTGAACGGTCGTATCAACCAAGACCCGCTCAAGGCTGCTCTTCTTGATCGTCCCGCTCTCAATCGCAACACCTACCGTAGCAGAAAGAAGCTTTTCCATTCCCTCAGGACCAATCCGTTTGCGCCAGCGGGTCATGGTTGAGGGATCAATGGGGAATTGGTGCTGGAAAAACTCAAAACCGCAGAAAGACTGCCAGTAGGGGTTTTCAACCCAACGCTCAACCGTCTCTTCATCGGAAAGATCGTACATGTGCTTGAGAAAGTGCAGCCCGGCCATCAGACGCGTTGGTTTGGCCGGTCGTCCCAAGGGGCGATAATGCCTGCCGAACTCCGCATCAAATTCATCCCAAGGCATCAGACCAGACAGCCGCACCAACGAATGGTTCATATCGATGATTGCGGCCAGGCGTTCCTTGAACAGATCGCCACACCGTTTGTTGCGTTTTGAAGGTCTCATGAGAATATGCCAGAAAATGCGTGCTTCGGATCAACTAACCGGCATATTCACACATCCAAAACCCAATGGGTATCCATACTCTTCAATCAGTTAAGGGGTTTTTCAGCGCGAACTATCGAGTAGCTCAATGTGGCGCAACCGGGACACGAGCGATTTTGGCTGTAGGGTGCTTGACCAATACCGCCATAAAATGTGAACAAGTCAAGAACATCTAACTCTATGTAGACTGGGCGAGGCCGATGACGCTCGATAACAGGGTTTTGCTTGATGATCCCCTTTCAGACGGACGCCAATCCGATACCGCAATGATGGTCTGGCGCGGGACGGCCCGCATGATGCGGCAGATGGATTTTTCGTGCTTGGCAGAAGTCAGTCTTGCGTCCGGGCGGCGGGCCGACCTCTTGGCGCTTGGTCCAAAGCATGAAGTCTGGATTATCGAGGTCAAGTCGTCCATCGCGGACTTTCGTGCTGACACCAAGTGGCCGGACTATCGTCAACACTGCGACCGATTGTTTTTCGCCACACATCCGGATGTTCCTGCCGAACTCTTTCCGGAAGAGGCAGGGCTGATCATTTCCGACGGCTATGAGGCCCACATGCTTCGCGAAGCCCCGGAACACAAACTTGCGGCAGCAACACGCAAATCCGTCACTCACCGGTTCGCCCGCGCGGCTGCCAATCGTCTTCACGGGCTGGCAGACCCCGATCTGGCCACTGCGCTTCGCACAGGCTAACCACGCGCACGGCATCCGGCAAATGGAGACTGTTGTAAATCCGATTGCAATGCGATCCGTAAATACATGGATTGGCAAATGGGCGACAGGAGCAACATGCGCGCGCCGGTTCAAATTGTGTGGTTCAAGAAAGACCTGAGAACCTATGACCATGCACCGCTCTTGAAGGCTGCGCAGGCCGGGCCGGTGCTGCCGCTTTACGTCATCGAACCTAAGCTTTGGATGCAACCCGATATGTCTGGTCGGCACTTTGCCTTTTTGAAGGAAAGTCTTGTCGACCTTCGTGATGACCTCCAGGGTTTGGGGGTGCGATTGGTTCTCAAGGTCGATGATATCATCCATGTTCTGACAGATCTGAAATCACGACACGCGATTGCTGCCCTCTGGTCTCACGAAGAAACTGGAAACGGCTGGACGTTTGCGCGGGACAAACGCGTATCTGCTTGGTGCCGTGCCAGCGGTGTTCACTGGCACGAACTTAGACAAACCGGCGTGGTTCGCCGTCTCAAAGGCCGGACCGGCTGGGCCCGTCAGTGGGATACGGTCATGGGTGACCCCATTGCGCATCGCCCCCAAAACATTGCGGCAGTTCTGGAGCCCAGTGACCCGTTCCCATCCCAACACGAGCTTGGGTTGAACCCCGACCCTTGCCCTTACCGCCAAACCGGTGGACGGCAGGCAGCGCTTGCAACACTTGACAGCTTTCTCACACGACGCGGTAGACCCTACCAGTGCGCCATGTCATCACCTGTGACAGCGTTTGACGCCTGTTCTCGCCTGTCGCCGCATATCGCTTTTGGCACCTTGTCGCTCCGGGAAATTACTCAGGCAACCTATGACCGGCAGCGGCACCTGAAGACCAATCCACTGCCGGGGGACAGAAGTTGGCGTTCCGCCATGCGTTCCTTTTCCGGCCGTCTGCACTGGCATTGCCATTTCATGCAGAAACTGGAAGACGAACCGCGACTGGAGTTTGAAAACCTCCATCAGGCGTATGACGGGCTGCGTCCAAGCGTTCCAGACGAGACGCTTTTCCAGGCCTGGAAAGCTGGAGAAACAGGACTACCCTTCGTTGATGCCTGCATGCGCGCGCTGTCAGCAACCGGCTGGATGAATTTCAGAATGAGGGCGATGCTGGTTGCCGTCTCCAGCTATCATCTATGGCTCGACTGGCGCGAACCGGGGCTGCATCTTGCCCGTCTTTTCACGGATTATGAGCCGGGCATTCACTGGCCGCAGGTGCAAATGCAATCAGGTACGACCGGGATCAACACCGTGCGGATTTATAATCCGGTGAAACAAGGGCTGGACCAGGATCCAGATGGCGTATTTGTCCGCAGGTGGGTGCCTGAGCTTGCTGATATTGACGCACAGCATATCCATGAACCTTGGAAGGCAGATAACGCGGGCCGCGTCCTCGGTAAGCGCTATCCGTTTCCCGTTGTCGATCACCTTAGCGCGGCCAAGGAAGCGCGGGAAAAGGTTTGGGCCATCCGCAAAGGCGGTGACTTCAGATCAACAGCCCAGAACATTCAGGAAAAACACGGTAGCCCCAAGCGCGGTATTGGCATGCGCGGGCAACGCCGCCCGTCTCGCACCCGCCAGCAGGACACACATGCAGCGCAATCCTCTTTCCTTGATCTACTGGAGGAGAAGCAATGAAAATGCGCAAAAAGGCGGATTTTCCGCAGAAAATCTGCCTTCACTGCCAGAAGCCCTTTTCCTGGCGCAAAAAATGGGCGCGTGACTGGGAGGCAGTGCGGTATTGCTCGGAACGCTGCCGCAGCGCGCCTAAACTGACGTCTGCTGCAGAAGAATAACAATCTAATAGCCGACCTGCTTGAGCGCGGGATAGAGCGCCCTCCAACGATGGTAAGCCTCATCATAGGCAGCCACTTGCGTGACCTCTGGTTCAAAAGTTCTGGAAGTGGGCGGCGCTGAAAATATACCGTTTGTGGATCCACTTTCTGCTGCCATCGCCAACCTCGCAGCGCCAAGGCTTGCGCCAAAGTCGCCTTCAGAGGGACGAAAGATCGGCACTTTCAATATTGTTGCAAGCGCCTGTAACCAGACATCCGATCTCGATCCACCGCCCACCGCGGTCAGTCCCGCGACCGTACTGCCAGCAGATGTCAGTGCGCCCAGACAGTCTCTCAACGCAAACGCGACACCTTCCAGAACCGCTTGGGTCAAATCGATTTGCCCTGCTGTGTGGGACAACCCTGCAAAACTGCCGCGAATTTCGGCATCGTTGTGCGGTGTTCGTTCCCCGCCAAGATAGGGAAGAAACGCGACTTGGGAGGGAGACTTGATCGCGCCGAGCGCCTTGACCATCTCAGTAGGCTCTGCGCCTAGTAGGCGCGCCAGCCAATTCAAACTGTCGGCCGCAGACAGGATCACGCCCATTTGATGCCAAGTATTCGGCACGGCATGACAGAAGGCGTGGACTGCACTTTTCGTGTTTGGCTGGAAGCGCTCAGTCGCCACAAAAACCACGCCGGATGTCCCAAGAGACACAAAACCCGCCCCTGAAGGCAGGGCACCGATCCCGCAAGCTGATGCTGCATTGTCTCCTGCGCCCCCGGCAACCACAGGCGACTTTGCCCAGCCATACCGCTGGCACAGGTCTGTTCGGACCTCACCTGATGCTTCGCTTCCCTCAACCAGACGGGGCATCTGGTTACGGTCGAGACCTGTCGCAGCAAGGAGCGGAGCAGACCACTCTCGTTTGGCAACATCCAGCCAAAGCGTCCCCGCGCTGTCGGACATATCGCTGACGTGGTCTCCTGTCAGTTTGAGACGGATGTAATCCTTTGGCAGAAGCACCTTGGATATTTGCTCGAAGATTCCCGGTTCGTTTTCTCGAACCCATTGCAGTTTCGGCGCGGTAAACCCCGGCATCACACGGTTGCCGCCCAAGGTCAGAAACTGAGGCTCGCGCGCTTCAAGCTCTCCGCACTGGGTCGCGGACCTTGTGTCATTCCACAAAATGCAGGGACGAAGCGGCCGGTCGTCAGCCCCCAGCAAGGTGGCTCCATGCATTTGGCCTGACAAGCCGATGGCTTTAACCGCTGCCATTTCCGAGGGATGATGAGCCGCAAGGTCATCGAGTACATCCAGAGATGCTGCCCACCAGTCATCCGGAGCTTGCTCTGACCAGGAGAGATGTGGGCGATCAACTGTCAAGGCTGCGCTTGCAGCCCCGATGACTGACTGATTCTCGTCAATCAGCAGCCCTTTGACAGAACTTGTTCCAAAATCCAGACCTAGAAACACTGCGCCCTTCCTACTTTAAATTTCATATCTCACCGCATTTTCAATCCTAGATTGTCACATTATTTCTGAATGCTTCCAAATCCCGACAAATGCCTGATTGATTTAACATTGGCATTTTTTCGATGCCTAAAAAAATATTGATTGCGCGGTGGCAAGCTGCCAGTTTGGCCGCACTTTCACCAGACATTTATGCGTGTCTCGCTCAAGTGCTCTGATCAAATTAGGTCCATTTTCAGGTTCTGATCATGCCCGACAAGGCCGATCGAGATCAAATACGCCGTCAAAACCGAAGCATCATCCTGCAGGCTCTGCGACGGGACGGTCCCTTAGCGCGGATTGAACTCGGCCAGATTACTGGATTAAGCCCAGCGACCGTGACCTCGATCACTGCCGATCTTCTGGATCAGGAGCTGATCGAAGGCTTTGAAAGCACAGAGGCAAAAGAACAAACCTCTCGCGGACGACCACGGTCGCTGCTCAAACTGAAGTCGGGAGCAGCCTTTGTTGTTTGCATCCGCCTTTCCATACAAAGACTTGAATTGTCGCTGGTCGACTATTCTGGCGAAATCGCTGGCGAGTTAAACGCTGATTTCGACGATGGAGAACTCACCTCCGACACCACAGCCCGCGTTTTGATCGATCTGGTTGCCGACCTGCTTACCAGGGCCAAGGTCACCACCTCAGCTGTCAGGGAAATTGGCCTTGTGGCGCAAGGTGCCGTAGAAGTGGAGACCGGGACCATTATCTGGAGCCCGGCAATTGAGGGACGCAACACGGCAATTGTTGAGCCGTTACAGCGAGTCTTCAGTGCCAATTGTCATGTCTCCAATGACACAAACATGATCACCGAAGCCCTGCATTGGTCTGATCCGGAGCGGTATGGCAACACTTTCGTGGTTCTGCTTCTCGACTATGGTGTCGGCATGGGGCTGTTTCTCGATGGCAAGTTGTTCTCCGGCATGAACGGCAAGGCCGCCGAGTTTGGGCACTCCAACCATGCTCCGGATGGAGCGATTTGCCTTTGCGGAAAAAAAGGCTGCTATGAAGCCTATCTCTCTCGCAGCGCATTGTCTCAGGTCGCCCCGCCAGACCCAAATTGCGAAGTCTCACGTTTTCAGGCTGCCATTGATATGGCTGCTGAAGGGAAAGCGGAAGCCTTGGCGCATTTTCGTCAAGCTGGGCATGTGCTCGGCTTTGGACTTGCGCGCATTATAGCTCTGATTGATCCAGCGAGAATTGTTCTGACCGGTAGCTCCACAAAGGCCATGCCCTTTATGGAAGATGGACTGAAAGCCGGACTGGCGTCAGGTCTGATTGATGACCTCAACCAAAATTATGAAATCGATGTTGCACCATGGGATCAGAATTACATCATGCGCGGCATGGCCGCTCAAGCGATGCGACGGCTCGACCTCGATTTCAAAGGACCGGGAAAGTAAAATACCAATCTCTACTCCCGCCAAATGCTGCATCGCAGCGTAGCTTTCTGAATTTCCGTCGCTGATTTTTGAGCATTATCGCACAATTCACGTAAACAAATATTCGACCCACAACACATCTTAAATATCTGATTTATTACAACTTATATATTGAGTATTATACTCATATATTTAGAGCTTTCAGAAAAAATTTGACTAATTGTTCAAATTTTCTTCCAATCAATATTGAGAGTGAACTCAACAAACGAAGTTCGCACCAAATAGTTTTGAATCGCCAGTTTTCCGGAGGGCCTTCATGACCCAGCAAAACGCCGCACCTGACGTGGCTGCAGGACGTTTGTCGGACGAAGAATATAAAAAGAACTTCGCCGATCTTCACCCATTGCTTGCGCCTCACGAGGCCATGGTCGAGGCTGACAGATGTTACTTCTGTTACGATGCGCCTTGCACGCAAGCCTGCCCGACCAGCATCGATATTCCTCAGTTCATCCGTCAAATCTCGACAGAAAACCCGGCGGGCGCTGCGAAAACCATCTTTGCGGAAAACATCCTTGGCGGCATGTGTGCCCGGGTCTGTCCTACGGAAACGCTTTGCGAACAAGTCTGCGTTCGCGAAGAAGCAGAAGGTAAACCGGTCAAAATCGGTCAGCTGCAACGCTATGCGACAGACCACTTCATGGAAACTCATGAAACCACACCGTTTACCCGGAAAGCCTCAACCGGAAAACGAATTGCAGTCGTTGGAGCTGGTCCAGCTGGCCTTTCCTGCGCCCACTCTTTGGCAGTTGAAGGGCATGACGTCGACTTGTTCGACGCGCGCTCGAAACCGGGCGGGCTGAATGAGTTCGGGATCGCTGCCTACAAATCGGTCGACAATTTCGCTGCTCGGGAAGTCGAATTTGTTCTTTCCATTGGCGGTATCACGCTGAAAACCGGCAAAGCGCTTGGCAAGGACCTGAACCTTGCTGACCTGCGCACCCAATATGATGCTGTTTTCCTGAGCATTGGCCTTGGCGGCGTGAACGACCTTGGTCTGGAGAACGAAGGAAAATCCGGCGTCCTCAGCGCCGTGGACTACATCTCAGACCTTAGGCAAGCAGAAGACTTGTCAGCCTTGCCCGTTGGAAAGCGTATCGTCGTGATCGGCGGCGGCATGACGGCAGTTGATATTGCCGTTCAGTCCAAGTTGCTTGGCGCAGATGATGTGACCATTGCCTATCGTCGTGGTCAGGGACGCATGAATGCCAGCGAGTATGAACAGCATCTCGCCCAGACAAATGGCGTGAAAATCATGTCATGGGTACAACCCAAAGCCATTGCTGCTGAAAACGGTCACATCAGCGCAATTGAGCTGGAACGCACGGCAGAAGAAAACGGGCAGCTCAAGGGCACGGGTGAGACGGTGACACTGCCCGCAGACATGATCTTCAAGGCGGTTGGACAGACATTGGTCTCAGCGGACCTCAATGGCGCTGACTCAACCGTTCAGATCGAAAAGGGACGCATTGTGGTCGACGCAGACCGCAAAACAAGTCTCGACGACGTTTGGGCCGGGGGAGACTGCGTTCTGGGCGGCGAAGACCTAACGGTCGCTGCTGTCGAAGACGGCAAGATTGCCGCTGCCTCCATCCATCGCGCGCTTAGCGCCTGACCGTTTCAAGGAGATCCGACATGGCAGATCTGCGCACGAATTTTATTGGCCTCAAGTCCCCCAATCCCTTCTGGCTGGCCTCTGCCCCGCCGACAGACAAGGCATACAATGTCATCCGTGCTTTTGAGGCCGGTTGGGGCGGCGTTGTCTGGAAGACGCTGGGAGAAGACCCGCCGGTGGTCAACGTCAATGGCCCGCGCTATGGGGCGATCCACGGCAAGGACCGTCAGCTTTTGGGCCTCAATAACATCGAACTGATCACAGATCGCCCCTTGGACGTCAACCTTCAGGAGATCAAGCAGGTCAAGCGCGACTGGCCGGACCGGGCCATGGTTGTGTCGTTGATGGTCCCTTGCGAGGAGCAAAACTGGATCAACATCCTGAAAAAGGTGGAAGATACCGGTGCGGACGGCGTGGAACTCAATTTTGGCTGCCCGCATGGAATGAGCGAACGCGGCATGGGGTCCGCTGTCGGGCAAGTCCCCGAATACATCGAGATGGTAACCCGGTGGTGTAAGCAGCACACCCGCATGCCGGTGATTGTCAAACTGACACCAAACATCACGGATATTCGCAAACCGGCTCAAGCTGCGCATGCGGGCGGAGCAGATGCGGTCTCCTTGATCAACACGATCAATTCAATCGTTGGCGTTGATCTGGATGCAATGGCCCCCTCACCCACAATTGACGGCAAGGGCGCTCACGGTGGCTATTGTGGGCCAGCGGTGAAACCAATCGCACTGAACATGGTGGCGGAAATCGCCCGTGATCCAACAACGCATGGACTGCCGATTTCCGGCATCGGTGGTGTAACCACATGGCGCGATGCAGCCGAGTTCATGGCGCTGGGTGCAGGGTCCGTTCAGGTTTGTACTGCAGCCATGACCTACGGCTTCAAGGTTGTTCAAGACATGATTGACGGCCTGTCCGACTGGATGGATCGCTCGGGCTATACCAGCGTTGATCAGTTCGTTGGTAAGGCTGTTCCAAACTGCTCAGACTGGCAACACCTCAACCTGAACTACATCGCCAAGGCGAAGATCGATCAGGACCTCTGCATCAAGTGTGGCCGTTGCCACATTGCCTGCGAAGACACCTCTCACCAGGCGATCACCAACCTTGTTAACGGTGTACGTCATTTTGAGGTGATCGATGAGGAATGTGTTGGCTGCAACCTGTGTGTGAATGTCTGTCCGGTTGAGAACTGCATCACCATGGAGCCGATGGCAGCCGGATCCGTTGATCCGAGAACAAAGAAAACCGTCGACCCGAATTACGCCAACTGGACCACGCACCCAAACAACCCAATGGCAGTCACTGAGGCGGCAGAATAAGTTCAGACCTGCATTAATATGGACGGTCAGCCCGGGTGTATTCGCGCCCGGGCATTTCTTTCCTTGACCCAAGTTGTTACATCGTCTTGTGTTCAGCTACAGATTTCATTGATCAACTAAGCCATAAGGGCCATCATGCATTCCAACAGGTTGCTTCTCGGCGCTTCCATCGGACTTTGCGCAATTATTGGCGTTTGGGGTGTCATTGACCCGGACAGTCTTCTGGCCAACGCCAAAGAGATCGTTGATCAGTATTTTGTAAGCCGCGGCTGGTTCGTGATGCTGTCCGTTACAATCATGCTGGTTTTCTGCCTCAGCCTCGTTTTCACCCGCTACGGCGATATCCGTCTGGGTGCTGACACGGATCGACCGGAGTATTCCACACCGACATGGATCGCGATGCTGTTTGCAGCAGGTATGGGCGTAGGTCTTCTGTTTTGGGCTGTCGCAGAGCCCCTCACACATTACCACTTCGTACAACATGGCCTACCCAAGCCAATTGCAGCAGAACAATCTCTGCTGGCCACCAATTTCAACTGGGGCATTCATGCTTGGGCGATTTACGGCACGACTGCCTTGACCATTGCCTATTTCAGCTTTCGGCGCGGAGCGCCGATGCTGGTCAGTGCACCGCTCAAGAACCTCTTTCCCGGAGAGCGTTGGGCTTCTGTCGTCGGATGGTTTTCAGACTTCATGGCAATTTCCGCCATTGCCATTGGCGTCGCCGGGTCGGTTGCCATGGGCGTGTTTCAGGTGGCTGACGGCGTTACTGTACTGGCCGGTGCCCAAAGCGCATCGTCATGGCTGATCTGGGTCATATTCGCAGTTATGGTCCTCGCCTACATGCCGCCACTTCTTGTTGATCTTGGCAGCGGTATGGCAAAACTGTCCAATCTGGCGATGGGCATCGCGATTGCGCTGGTGTTTTTTACGATCATTATGGGGCCGACCGAATATCTGATGAATTCAATCGTCAGCGGCATTGGGCTCTATCTAACTGAACTCTTTCCCAGAGGTCTGCAAACCTTCACCTTCTTTGGCGACGATGTCACTCATTGGTTTAGAGACTGGACACTCACCTACATGGGGTCAGAACAAGATTTGTTCCCACAGACACGCTAAGATCGAACGGATCATGAACGGTCATCGCGAACACGCATAATTGTCTGTCGACTGGTGGCAAATTTTCTTGCGATCTCTGAGACACTCATCCCCTTTGCGAGGTCGTCGCGTACTTCCTGCTTCTGCTTGTCGTTGAGCGTTGCGGGGCGACCGAGGGCTTTGCCTTCCGATTTTGCACGTTTGAGACCGGATTGTGTCCTCTCGATTAGCAAATCCCGCTCAAACTGAGCCACGGCGTTGAGTACTTGCATGGTCATGGTGCCAGCCGGGCTGGTGAGGTCAGCGCCGCCGAGTGCGAGGCAATAGACACGTACCCCCATTTCTGCGAGCGCCTTGACCGTGGCGCTGACATCAATGGCATCGCGACCGAGGCGGTCGAGCTTGGTTACAATTAATATGTCGCCACCCTCCAACTTGTCCATAAGCCTGGAAAAGCCGCGGCGCTGCGCAATGGCAGTGCTGCCGGAAATCGTCTCGGTGATAATCCGACGCGGCTCAACCTTGAAACCGGCAGCTTCGATTTCCTGGAGTTGGTTCTCAGTCGTCTGGCCGGTCGTGGAGACGCGGACGTAGGCAAAGGTGCATGGCATGGTTCAATTTCGTCCGAATAGACTGTCTGAAATAAATATACTGTTCATAAATCCGTCAAGGTAATTTGTGGACAGGGTATTTTGACCCTGTACGTAATCGCTCGTTTTTGGACAGGTAACCTACCTAGTTGCAAGGCGTGTCGATGTACAGGAGTAGGCGAATGGGGCGAAGGAAACTTATCAATGCCGGCGAGGCGCAAACACTGCTGGAACTTGCCGTAGATGAAGACAGCCTTATTCGTCATTACACACTCGATGCAGGCGATCGCCTCGAATGCGAATTGCGCCGACGCCCCCACAACCAACTGGGCTTTGCCGTCCAGCTCTGTGTCATGCGTCACACTGGCCGCCTCTTGGGCGATGGCGAATTGCCACCAACGTTGATCATCGAATATTTGGCCGATCAGCTCGGCATTGAGCCGCGCCACTTTTCCATCTATGCGACGCGGACACAAACCAGGTTCGATCATAGTAGGCACCTGACAGAATATCTCGGTCTGCACCTCGCGAATAAGGACGATCGCCGTGCAGCCTTGGTTGCTGCTACAGACGCCGCCGCTTCTGGGGACAAGGGGTTACCGATCACCGAGGCGATTATCAAGGCTTTCCGGGACCGACGTGCCTTGCTTCCGTCCCTGCATTCCATTGTGAAGATCGGGATTGCAGGCCGGGCTCTCGCCAGGCGTCGTGCTGAGGCTGGCCTAATCTCGAACCTCACACCGGAGACGCTGGTATCTCTCGACGACTTGCTAACCGTCGAACCCGCGATCGGTCAGACGCGCTTTCACTGGCTGAAGTCGGCTCCGGAGGCTCCCGGCGCGCTGAACCTGGTCGGATTGATAGAACGAGTCATTTTTCTGCGTTCGCTCGGGATCGATCCCCGATTGCAAGCTCGTATTCCGTCTGGCCGTTGGGAACAGATGGTTCGTGAGGGAGATGCCACGCCGGCCTGGCTCGCCAACGACTTTACCGCCAGCCGTCGGCACGCGACACTTGTGGCACAGGTCATCAAGCTTGGTCAGAAGCTCACCGACGATGCGATGACCATGTTCATCAAATTGATCGGCCGTTTGTTCTCCAAGGCCAACAATCGCAAAAAGCAGCGCCATATGAACCCACGCGCCGAAACATCGAAGGTGTTGCGGCTGTTCCTCGACACAATCGTGGCTTTACAGGCCGCCAACGATACCGGTGAAGATGCGATCGACACATTGAACCGGCAGGTCGGCTGGAACCGGCTACTGCAAATCAAGCCAGGTCTCGAAGCCATCGTCGAAAGCAACAGCACTTCCCCGTTAGCGCTGGCGGCCGAGCAATACGGTAACCTTCGCAAATATGCGGCAGCTTTCCTCCAGAACTTCAACTTCCAGTCCCGCCGACGTCACGATCCGCTGCTGGCCGCAATAGCAGTACTGCGATCGCTTTATGCCGAAGGAAGGCGTGTTCTTCCCGAGCGCGTTCCGGTTGCCCATCTTGCAAAGTCAGACAGGAAGCTGATCTTCGAGAATGGAAAGCCGGATCGCCGGCTTTATGAGATCGCGACGCTCGCTCATTTGCGTGATCGGCTCAGATCCCGCGATGTCTGGGTCGAAGGCAGCCGGGCCTTCCGGCCGATCGATGAACATCTGATGTCAAGGTCCACTTTTGTCGCTCTCAAGGAGGAAGACAAACTGGGTCTCGGTGTGCAGAGAGACGGCGAGGCGTGGCTGACCGAGGTCCGGCAAATGATGGACTTAAACCTCAAACGGCTCGCGTATCGTGCCCGTAATGGAAAGCTCGAAGGCGTCAGGCTCGAGGCGGGAACCTTGATCGTGACGCCGCATGCCAGGGATGTTCCCGCTGCGGCCGAAGACTTGAACGCCGAGATCTCCGAAATGTATCCGCTCGTCGAAATTCCCGACCTGCTCCGGGAAGTACATGAATGGACCGGTTTTGCCGACCAGTTCTCCCATGTCCGAACGGGAGACGTGCCGCGAAACATTCCGGCGATGCTCGCAGGTGTGCTTGCGGACGGTACAAATCTCGGCCCGAAACGCATGGCCGGAGCTTCGAAAGGGATCAGCGCCCATCAAATAGGTTGGATGCGAACCTTCCACGCCCGGTCCGAGACCTATCGAGCGGCGCAGGCCTGCGTGACCGATGCACATACGCTTCATCCGCACTCGCGCCTTTGGGGTGACGGAACGACCGCATCGTCTGACGGTCAATTCTTCCGGGCCAGCGATCGTGCGGCAAAGCGCGGTGACATCAACCTGCATTACGGCAGCGAACCGGGCACGAAATTCTACAGCGGACTTTCCGATCAGTACGGTTACTTCAGCATCCTGCCGATCAGCCCAACCGAGAGCGAAGCCGTCTATGTCCTGGACGGGCTGTTTGACCACGACACCATCCTCGAAATCGAGGAACTGTTCACCGACACCGGCGGCGCCAGCGATCAGGTCTTCGGACTGTTCCCATTCGTTGGAAAGCGCTTCGCTCCCCGGCTGCGCAACATCAAGGACCGGAAATTCCATACCTTCGAAAGAGCCGATACCTACCCAGCCTTGGCCAATCATATTGGCACTCCGATCAACACCACGCTCATTCTTGAGAATTGGGACGATCTCCTGCGCATAGGCGCGTCGGTCACAACGCGAACTGTCGCGCCATCAACCATCCTCAAGATGTTTGCCACCTCGTCGAAAGCCAACGACCTGGCCAAGGCGCTCCGTGAGATCGGTCGCATCGAACGGACACTGTTCATGATCGAATGGTATTCGAGCCAATCGCTGCGCCGGCGGTGCCAGGCTGGTCTCAACAAGGGTGAGGCTGCCCACAAACTCAAGCGTGCCGTATTTTTCCACGAACGCGGCGAAATACGCGACCGCTCCTATGACAGCCAGGCGTTTCGGGCCTCCGGACTGAACTTGGTAGTCAGTACCATCGTGCACTGGAACACCGTTTATCTCAGCCGGGCCGTCGCTCATCTGCGACAGCAGGGCCGGAAAATTACCGATGACGTGCTCAAGCACATCTCGCCGCTCCGTTGGGAGCATATCAATCTGACCGGCATCTACTCCTGGGACACGGAGAAACAAATACCTGAAGGCTTCAGGACGTTACGGTCGCCTGGAAAAATTCTGCGGGCGGCATGATGTTCACAATCCGTTCGCCCTTAGCGTGTCTACGGGAGCAAATCTTGTTCTGACCCCAATGATCCTTGAGTTTGCTTGCCTCCAGAGCCAAATTGACCACATCGTTAAAACTGTTGCTCATGTATTCCTCCTACTTCGTGATGCTGCGCAAAACGAGAATTGACTTAATTTGCCGAACGCCCGGCAGCGGATAGAGTGATTGCCGCAAGAAGCGTTCGAAATCATCTGTGCCGGAAACCGCAACCTTGAGCTGAAAGTCGCACTCACCGGCTATGACAGCCGCTTCGACAACCTCAGGCATGGCGCTAACAGCGCGTTCAAAACTCGACATCGCGGCCAGGTCATGGCGCTCCATCGTGACCTGAACAATCATCGTCTCCGAACGCCCCAAAGCCGCCTGATTTATGACAGCCTTGTATCCGGCAATGATTCCGGCCTCTTCCAACGCCTTTACCCGGTTCCAAACCGGTGAAGCTGACAAGCCGACGGCTTTTGCTAGCTCAGCGTTTGTAATGCGTGCGTTGAGCCAAAGCTCTTCAAGTATCCTTTCATCTATGCGGTCCAATTCGAACGATTTCATTTTCGCCATCTTATCTTTTCTCCCTCAGATGATCTTTTCGATTTTGCGGAACGTCCTTTTGAATAACTCCTGAAAGAGCCTTAATTAAGAAGTATCTTCTGTCAATTTAGCAATAATATGGAGTTAGTTTCTAAATAATAGAATAAATGCAGGAAAATCTACTGCCATTCAAAACAACAACAAGGAGGACAGACTTATGTGTGTTGACGGAACCGTTGAAACCGTCCAAGCTGCGATATCCCGCCGTCAGGCTGTCATTGGAGGTGGCTTGGCCGCTGGCGCACTTGCCATGGCCGCTACACCTGTTCGCGCCCAAATGCGGCAAGTACAATTTAGTGGCGTGTTAGACTTGACCCATGATTTGGATAAGTTCTTCCCAACCTATGGTGGCACGCAAGATTATGTGGAGCTTGAGCAAATCTTCTCCACCTCGCGCGAAGGGTATGACACTTATCGTTGGAAAATTCTGGAGCACGTGGGCACGCATCTGGATGCGCCATCCCATTTTCAGATTGGTGGCCGCACAGCAGTCGATCTATCAGTAGAAGAACTTGTTGCGCCATTGGCGAAAATTGACGTAAGCGACAAAGCCGCAAGCAATGCAGACTACGAACTGACCCCGGATGACATCCTGGCTTGGCAGCGTGAACACGGACGTTTGCCGTATGCTTGCTGTGTAGCGATGGATTCAGGCTGGGCTGATCGTGTCTCAACTGACGGCTTTCGCAATGCCGATGGCAGTGGCGTTATGTACTTCCCGGGGTTTCATGTCGAAGCCGCAGAGTTTCTTGAGAGCGAACGGAATGTTGTTGGCATGGCCGTTGATACGGCTGTCACTCGATACTGGGAATTCAACGTCTTTTGACACACATGTGGCGTGGCTCCCAGCCGACAAATGGGGGCTTGAGAACGTGGCAAATCTCTCTGCAGTACCTCCCGTTGGGGCAACTCTCATCGTCGGTGTACCTAAGATCGCCAATGCATCTGGCGGACCGTGCCGCGTGTTCGCTTTGGTCTGATACCTCCCGTCAGATCATGACTTGGCCTCGCCTTGGCTTTCACAAGGCGAGGTCTTTTCTTCCAAAGAGTGCCAATGAAACAATATCATTCCCTTATTAACCGGGCTCCGGTGCCACGTGTAAAAAAGCGCGATCTCATTGGCCCGTCAAATGAAACGACCGTCGCCCAGGTATCTGTTGCGACGAACGAAGACGTCACCGCGGCAGTCGATCATGCAGTGGACGCCCGCACTGAATGGGCGGCAACACCCGCAGGTGAACGAGGACGCATGCTGGTCGAGGCGGCGGCGAGCCTAGAAAAGCGTGTGAAAGAAGCGTCATTACGCATGGCCATTGAGCAAGGCAAGACCGTTGCTGAAGCTGAGGGCGAATTCGTGCGCGCGGTCGAAACGCTTGTTTGGAATGGCGAAAACGCGGAGCGGCTGTCTGCGCCACTGCCTATCGATGACACGCGTTGCCTTATCCGTGAACCAATAGGTGTTGTTGCGGCGTTTTCACCATGGAACTACCCAGCGGTCCTGTCGGCACGCAAGGTCGCAGCCCCACTGGCGGCCGGTTGTCCTGTTATCTTGAAAGCTGCTGAAGAGTCGCCAGCAGCGGCTGTCGCCATTGTTGAGGCGCTTTGGGAAGCGGGAGTCCCCGCTGGTGCCGTGTCTCTCTTGCTTGGCGATCCAAGCCACCTCTCCGAACAAATCATGGCGAGGCCAGAGGTCCGCGTCATAAGCTTCACAGGTTCAACACGAGTTGGGAAGCTGCTCGCCGCGAGAGCGGCTCAGAACCTGCAGAACTGCGTCTTGGAACTTGGCGGGAATGCCCCGGTCATCGTCACAGCTGGCGTTGATTTGAAAGACACGGCTCAGCAAGTTGCCGAGTACAAGTTCGAGCACGCAGGGCAAAGCTGTAACGCACCAGGCCGCGTCTTCGTTGACCAGACCATTTACGACGACTTCGTCGCAGAACTCGAACAGGCGGCTGCGCATTACGTTTTAGGCCCGGCGACAGAGTCGACTACAGTTATGGGACCGCTCTTCGCCCAGCGGGCTGTTGAGCGCATGGCGCACTTTACGAAAGATGCGGCAGAGCGGGGCGCAAAGGTTCATGAGGCGACAACTCGACCAGATGGACCGGGCTTCTTCTGGCCGCCGACGATTATCTCAAACGTACCGCCAGAATCTGGTGTACTCGAAGAGGAAGTATTTGGCCCAATCTTACCTGTGGTCCCTTTCGATACGATTGACGAAGCCATCCAGAACGCGAACGCATCGCCTTACGGTTTAGCCTCCTACGTTTTCGCAGCAGACGAGACCACCAAACGCTTGGTGACCAGCCAGCTTGATACGGGAAGCGTGTCCATCAACATGTTGCGCGGCGTGCGCGCAGACGTCCCAAATCCCGGCCGTCATGAAAGCGGGCTTGGATACGAAGGCGGAGAACCGGGTTTTGCCGCATTTCAGAACCTTAAACTTGTGAATGGCGCTGCAGCGACCCTGTTTGAAGGAAGTTCTGACGCATGACTACAATCCAGGATGTCATAACCGTGGAAGGGCGTGGAGCTTTTTTCCATGACGACCAGATGGCAATTCGAGGAGGTCGTGAAAAAGACGGGTTCCTCTACGCTGGAGATCCAGTCACGGATGGATTTGAACAGGTTCGGATGCCGGTCCCAGCACTTGGCATTGGACTGGTCCTTTCAAATGGCGAGATTGTTTGGGGGGATGCACTTGCAGTGCAATACGCAGGCGCTTCGGGTCGAGAGCCTGTACCAACCCATCGCTCTCTCAAGAACGAGATCGGTGGCGTATGGCGCGAGGCTTTGGTTGGTGCATCACTCGATCATTTCTCCACGCTTTGCGATCGCGTTTCGTCCATCAATGCGGGTGCTGCGACACGATATGGGTGCAGCCAAGCTCTTCTGAGGGCGGTCGCAACCAACAAAAGACGGACGGCGACCGAGGTCATCTGCGAGGAGTTCGATCTGCCGCTGCCAACTGGCCCGTGTGCTCTCTACGCCCAAAGCGGCGATGATCGTCACACGGCCGTTGATAAAATGGTGCTTAAGGGCGTTGATATCCTCCCCCACGGTCTCATCAATTCGGCAGAGAAGTTTGGGCCTCAAGGAGAGACGTTTCTTGAGTTCGTCAGATATGTCGCATCTCGTGTAAAACGCCTCGGAACAGAGTCGTACAAGCCGCGCCTTCACTTTGATGTCTATGGCTGGATTGGTCTGGGTATCTCAGAAAATCCAACCCTCGTCGCGGAATTCATAGCACAGGCTCAGAAAGCCGCTCATCCATTCGACCTGCATATTGAATGCCCCGTAGACTACGGGTCGACCGCTGCACAGATCGACGGATATGCCAAAATCGTGACAGCGCTCGAACGTCTGGGATGTACCGCACGCATTGTTGCGGATGAACATTGTAACTCCATCGAAGACATGCGGGCCTTCGCAACAGCCCGGGCGGCTCACATCATTCAGATCAAAATGCCGGATGTTGGATTAATCTCGGACACGATCAAAGCTGCGCTACACTGCAGGGCTGAGGGCGCAGGCGTCTATGTCGGAGGCTCTTGTACCGAAACGGACCTGTCCGCGCAACTCTCTGCAGACGTTGCATTGGCCGTTGGGGCCGAGATGCTCCTCGCTAAGCCCGGCATGGGGATGGATGAGGGTCTGACAATTGTCGGCAATGCACAGCTGCGCACGCTCGCAGAAATCTCTCATAGAGGTACTCATTCATGACCAGAAAACCACTCGAAGGCGTCCTTGTCGTCGCAATTGAGCAGGCCGTCGCAGCGCCTTACGCAACATCGCGATTGGCTGATGCCGGTGCCCGCGTCATCAAGATTGAGCGTTCGGAGGGAGACTTCGCCAGAGCCTATGACACGTTTGCAGGTGGCGAGAGCTCTTACTTTGTCTGGCTGAACCGTGGAAAGGAAAGCCTTCGCCTCGACCTCAAAAACGAAACTGATCGCGATCTTTTGCTGCGGATAATCGCCCAAGCCGATGTTGTTGTTCAAAACCTAAAGCCAGGCAGCTTGGCAAAAATGGAGCTAGATCACGCAACGCTGCGTTCGGACAACCCCAAACTCATTACCTGCAACGTCTCGGGTTTCGGCGAGGAGGGTCCGTTCTCCGATCTCAAGGCCTACGACCTGATTGTACAATCTGAGACCGCACTATGTGCGATCACCGGAACAGCCGATGGGCCCGCGCGAGTCGGCGTCTCGGTTTGCGACATCGCAGCTGGAATGTATGCGCATGCGGCCATCCTCGAAGCCTTGATTGCACGATCCGTGACCGGGCAAGGTTGCAATATCGACATCTCACTTTTTGACGCCATTGCAGATTGGATGAACGTCCCGTTATTGCAGGCTGCAGGGGGCGCGACCCCAACACGTCAGGGCGTCCATCATGCATCCCTTGCTCCATATGGCGCTTATGGGACAGGGGATGGGCGAACTGTCGTTTTCTCGGTTCAAAACGACCGCGAATGGGTCCGGTTTTGCGAGATCGTGATGGCGGATCCGTCGTTGACGCGAGATCCAGCCTTTGCAGACAACATGGCCAGGATTGGGAACCGCGCAGCCCTTGATGCACTAATTGAGCGCCGTTTTGAGGAGCTTGGCAATGAAACTGTCCTTGGGCTTCTTTCCGATGCGTCGATCGCCTATGGCCGCCTCAACGAGGTACCGGATCTTGCAGAGCACCCTCATCTGCGGCGCATCGAGGTCTCAACGCCGTGCGGAACCGCGCCAATCGTGGCACCCCCCGCAATTGTTGACGGCGATCGAAAGCCATCTTTTGCCGCGGTTCCTGCTTTGGGTGCAAACGATCAATCCCTGCGTCAGGAGTTCGCACAATGAAGAAGCAAACGCCCAGAATGGGTGAATACGACTACGTCGTCCTTGGAGCCGGGGCCGCCGGATCGATTGTTGCGGCACGCCTGTCCGAGGGGGGCAAGCACAGTGTCTGTGTGTTGGAGGCCGGACCTTCTGATTTACGTCCTTATGTTCGTATTCCAGCGGGCTTTGTCAAAGCTCTGCATCAGCCGCGCATCACATGGGGCTTCAAGACGGAACCTACAGAGCGGACCGTAGGACGAGCCATCGACACAACCCAAGGACGGGTTGTCGGGGGGGTGGGCTCGATCAACGGGATGGTCTACAACCGCGGCCATAAAGAGGACTTTGCTCTCTGGGAGCAAATGGGTAACCGCGGATGGGGCTGGGAAGATGTCTTACCACTCTTCCGTAGAACCGAAGCGCGCATTGGTCCAGGCACTGTTGAAGCGAGAGGTCGCGACGGTGGGGTTCCGGTCACCGACATGGATTGGTTTCATCCGGTATCAGAATCGTTCGTTGCCGCGGCTCAAGATTGTGGCCTCCCTTTGCGGCCTGACTACAACGACGGTGGACAGAATGGCGTCGGATATTTTCAACGAACAATACAAAATGGGCTGCGCGCAAGCTCTGCAGCTGGTGTTTGGGCCCCTGCGTTGAAACGCCTAAACATCCGCCTGCTCAAGGATTCAACTGTGCAGGCCCTTACCTTTGATGGCCTAAGCTGCACCGGTGTTCGCTTCCGAAAGTGTCGAGGATCTGAACGAAGCGTCACAGCGCGCCGGGAAGTGATTTTGTCAGCGGGGACGGTCAATACGGCGCGGCTCTTACAGATCTCCGGTATTGGAAACCCAAATTTGTTGAAAGACCTCGGCGTGCCCGTTGTGCATGCCTTGCCAGGTGTCGGCGAAAACCTCGCAGATCACTACTCTGCTCGCATGGTCATGCGGGCCAAACCGGGTGTTGTCACGCTCAACGAATTGGCTCGTGGCCCACGCCTTTTGCGCGAGATTGGAAGATGGGCGGCAGGACGCCCCAACATCCTTTCGCACGCGCCCTCTCAGGTCTTCATGTTCACAAAATCCGACCCTGCGCTGGACCTTCCCGACACGCAATGCGTCTTTATGCCAGGGAGCTACAAGGAGGGTGAGCACTACGCTCTCGACGACTATCCGGGAGTCACCGGGGGGGCTTGGCAACATCGACCGCTGAGCCGCGGCTTTGTCCGCGCAACGTCTCGAGATCCCGAAGTCCTGCCCATTGTACAGCCGAATTATCTTGAGGATCCTGTAGACCGACATGTGATGGTCAAAGGGATGCAGTTCGTGCGTGAGGTGCTCCACACGCCACGCATGGCACAATGGCTGGATTGCGAAACAGTGTCAGGTCCAGATGTGCAGTCGGACGACGAGATGCTCAATTTTTGTCAACGCAATGGATCGACTGGATATCATCTGATCGGCACAGCGAAGTTGGGACCCGCAGCGGACCCTACGGCTGTCGTGGATGACACCTTGCGTGTCCACGGGCTCGAAGGCTTGCGCGTGGCGGATGCCTCGATCATGCCTTCTATGATTTCTGCCAACACATATGCCACATCAATGATGATCGGCGAAAAGGCAGCTGATCTGGTCAAAGCTTCATGACCGCACCTCGAACCCTCCTCTTCGTTCCTGCGACAGATAAAAAGCGTGTGCAAAAGGCAAGCACGCTCGATGTAGATGTTGTCATCCTGGACCTTGAAGACAGCATTCCCCCGGCAGACAAAAACAAGGCGCGCGGAGTTTTGCTCGAACAAGTTTCGAGCCTAAAATCAGCCGAGATTCCTGTCTATGTCCGTGTAAATGCCCCATTCTCCTTGATGCAAAAGGATATCCACGCGGCACTAGAAGCTGGTGCAAACGGTCTCATCGTTCCCAAAATCGAGAGCGCTGCAATGCTGGATAGCGTGGCCGAGTTCGTCGCAGGCAATGGCGCGCAAAGCACGAGAGTGATGGGTCTCGTCGAGACAGCACGTGGCGTTGCACGTCTTCCCGAAATTGTTGGACACAAATTACTCTCACTGATCGCAATCGGAGACGAAGATCTCGCGACCGATCTTGGAGTTGATCCCGCTTCAGAGACTATCGTGGCGGTAAAGACGGCCCTGGTGCCGCTTGCTGTCGCAAATGGCGTGCTTCCAATTGGCACGGCGGCAAAACTGTCTGATTTCGGCGATCGCAACGCTTTTGAAGAGGGCTGTCGTCGAGCACGCGCTTGGGGCATGTGTGGAACCCTTTGCATTCATCCGGTGCAAGTCGAAATTGCGCAAAGGATTTATGCGCCAACACAGCAAGAAATCGAGTGGGCCCTCACGATTGTTGCTGCGTCGGAGGCGTCATCGGGCAAAGGCGCTCTTGGTCTTGATGGGCAGATGATCGACGCGCCTATTCTGGCGCGTGCGCAAAGGCTCCTTGCAACTAACCCAGAAAAAGTCGTGCGGGTGAAAGAGCCATGAGTAGGATCATAGCCGCGGAGGATATCGTTGAGGGCGTCTGTGATGCCTTACAATACGTCTCCTACTTTCACCCACCAGACTTTATCGACGCGCTCTATGACGCTTGGCAAAAGGAAGAGAGCGTTTGAGATCGGCGGTGCAAAATTCGACCACGGTAGCGGCGGGATAGTCCCGCTTCGGGCGGCGTAAAAGTCGTCCACCTATTTTTCTTCTGCGAAGACGGCAGGAGGGTTAGGGGATCTATACCGTGGAATTGTATTTGAAGGTCCGGCTGGCTTGTTCGGAAGGGATGACGCAGCGCCAGGCAGCGAAGCATTTCAACATATCGCGCGACACGGTTCGCAAGATGCTGTCGTATTCGACACCGCCCGGCTATCAGCGCCGGTCACCGGTGCGCCGTCCCAAACTTGATCCGTTCGTCTCGACCATCGATCGCTGGCTTGATGAGGACGAGAACATGCCTCGCAAGCAGCGCCACACGGCCAAGCGGGTGTTTGACCGGCTGCGCGACGAATGCGGTTTCACCGGCGGCTACACGATCATCAAGGATTACATGCGCGAACGATCACAGCGCCGCCAGGAGGTCTTCGTTCCGCTGTCGCATCCGCCCGGGCACGCGCAGGCCGATTTCGGCGAAGCCATAGTGGTGATTGGCGGCGTTGAGCAGAAGGCGCACTTCTTCGTGTTCGATCTACCGCACAGCGACGGCTGCTATGTGCGAGCCTATCCGGCGGCCGTGGCTGAGGCCTGGGTGGACGGCCACATCCATGCCTTCGCCTTCTTCGGCGGAGTGCCGCAATCGATCGTCTACGACAACGACCGGTGCCTTGTGGCGAAGATCCTGCCCGATGGCACGCGCAAGCGCGCGGCTCTGTTCAGTGGCTTTCTGTCCCACTACCTGATCCGGGACCGCTATGGCCGTCCGGGCAAAGGCAATGACAAGGGGAGTGTCGAGGGTCTTGTCGGCTATGCCCGGCGCAACTTCATGGTACCAATCCCGCGGTTTGCGACTTGGGATGAGCTCAATCTCTGGCTGGAAGAGCAATGCCGCAAGCGCCAGGGTGACAGACTGCGGGGCGAGAGCGGGACGATCGGTGAGCGGCTGCAACGCGATCTGGCGGCCATGCGTGCACTACCGGCTTCGCCGAAATCGGCCTGCGCGTGCCCGGGCGGATGCGACAGCGGAACGAAGACCTCCTGGCGGCGCTGTGATCGTTCGCGCATGTAATCCTTGATGATCGTGTAGCCGCCGGTGAAACCGCATTCGTCGCGCAGCCGGTCAAACACCCGCTTGGCCGTGTGGCGCTGCTTGCGAGGCATGTTCTCGTCCTCATCAAGCCAGCGATCGATGGTCGAGACGAACGGATCAAGTTTGGGACGGCGCACCGGTGACCGGCGCTGATAGCCGGGCGGTGTCGAATACGACAGCATCTTGCGAACCGTGTCGCGCGATATGTTGAAATGCTTCGCTGCCTGGCGCTGCGTCATCCCTTCCGAACAAGCCAGCCGGACCTTCAAATACAATTCCACGGTATAGATCCCCTGACCCTCCTGCCGTCTTCGCAGAAGAAAAATAGGTGGACGACTTTTACGCCGCCCGCAGCAGGATTATCCCGCCGCTACCGTGGTCGAATTTTGCACCGCCGATCTCATATGACCGACACTCATTTGAAACACATCGATACGACCGCCGCTTCCGATGAAACCGGTGACCTTGCAAATGCCAGAACAATCCTTGCCGCCCTTTGCGTCGTCCTTGGCGAGGATGGACAAAAGCCTGTCTCACGGCAGCAACTCGTCAATGAGCTGGTTCACGGGCCTTCATCCTTGAGAAAATGGTTCAAGGCCCTCCTCGCAGAGGCAGAAAACGAAGATCCGATCCATCTCAGAACCGTAAACGCGCTCCAAAAGGCCCTCGAATTAACCCAAAGCGAGTTTAGAAAAGCCTGCGAGGCCGCAATCGCTATTGTCGCGTGAGGAAAATGGATTGAGCGAACCCGTTCATTACTTGATCTCCCAGGGATTTAATGTCCGGATTTCGGCAGCTTCAAAAGGGGCAGTGTCGCGCGTTGCCACCATAAAGCTGTGAACCTTGGCCGTTGCTGCAATGTATCCGTCTGCATTTCCGATGGCTTTGCCTTTTGATCTCGCTTGAGCCATCAAGTTTGCATAGGCTTGCGAAGCACCTAGATCAAAGGGCAGAATTCTCCCCGAAAAGGCAGCAAGTACTTCATTTTCCAACCGTGTCTGGAAGATTGTGCGGCGCTTGCCATCAGGCATCGCTGCAATACCATAGCGTAATTCAGCAACTGTGATAGCTGAAAGGTAAAGGGTTTCGATGGCTTGGGCATCGATCCAGGCCACGACACTGGCGTTTGGAGAAATTCGCCACAACTCCGATATGACGTTGGTGTCAACAACAATCATTCAAAGCTCATTGGTTCTGTCGGAGCCCTGTCACGAGACTGGTCAAGCTTTTCAGCTTCAGCATCACTCAAGCCTCCCGCTTCCTGGGCAATGGATACCAATAAGGAACCCAGTTTAATACGTTCAGGTGGCCGGGCAGCAGCTTCCAGAATCTCCCGTATTTCAGCTTCCGTACTACGGCCATGATGGGCCGCGCGCACCCGCAGGGCACGGTGAACCTCATCGGACAGGTTTCTAACGGTCACATTTGCCATGATGCTTCAGGCTCGCGCTTGATAACGATGATATCAATATATCGTTTTTGATATCATATTTCAATAATCAGAACTGTGTGACAATAGGGTATACCCAAAAGGCATATTTTCATGTGACATGATTTTGATGTAACAAAAGAGCCTATATTCAGATAATGTGACGTCCAGCAGCCAATCCCACCTTAATGTGACAGTTTCTCCATGGCACGTATCGGATATGCCCGCGTCAGTTCATCAGACCAGAACCTGGATATCCAGATCGAGCGCCTGAAGGCCGTCGGTTGCGACATCATCCGCTCGGAAACCGGATCAGGCTCGTCGCGAGACGGGCGCGGAGAATTGGAAACCATCATCCAGTTTCTCCATGCCGGAGATGGGTATTGCCAACTTGTTGAATTCGTGGTGCATGACGCCCCATTCTGGACGGAATTCAGGCGTTCATTTTTCCAGTGTAGTCTTGCCATATTGCGAATGCATCAGCCCTTGCATGCCGGTATGAAGGTGCGGACAGTTTATATCGGCGCGGCCGGAAAAGCGTGTTGATCTGATCATGGGCAGACAGGAAGCGTTGTGCCTGACGCGGAGATTTGAACCGGCCCATGATCTTCTCCCGTTTACGTGTTGGGCGATGGGAGTTCTCAATCCTGTTATTCAAGCCCTTGTGAGCGCGATGATCGGCATTTGGCGCAAGAGCCCGAACCGGCTTGGTGTAACTGCGCAGTTTGTCTGTCACCACGACCCGGGGTTCGCCGTATTGCGTGACCAGCGTGCCAAAGAAACGTCTGGCTGCCCTGGCATTCCGACGCGATTGAACCAGGATATCCAGTACGTCTCCATCCCCGTCAATCGCCCGCCAGAGCCAGTATTTGACACCACCAATAACGATCACCGCTTCATCCAGGTGCCATTTGCTATTGGGCTTTGGACGGTCACGACGAATGCAGCGCGCAAAATGTCGGCCAAACCGGTTCACCCATTTGCGGACTGTTTCCCTACTGACAGCAATTCCCCGCTCCGCTAGCAGGTCTTCAACATCCGCCGCGTTCAACGCTAAGCGGTGGTAGGCCCAGACCGCATAGGAAATGATCGATCGTGGAAAGCGAAAGCCCTTAAGGCCTGGGAATTCTGAACTTGGAAACATACAAACGATCTATCAAACCAATGCTCAATCAACAAGTTGGCAATACCCTTCGGACTGTTCCCATTCGTTGGAAAGCGCTTCGCTCCCCGGCTGCGCAACATCAAGGACCGGAAATTCCATACCTTCGAAAGAGCCGATACCTACCCAGCCTTGGCCAATCATATTGGCACTCCGATCAACACCACGCTCATTCTTGAGAATTGGGACGATCTCCTGCGCATAGGCGCGTCGGTCACAACGCGAACTGTCGCGCCATCAACCATCCTCAAGATGTTTGCCACCTCGTCGAAAGCCAACGACCTGGCCAAGGCGCTCCGTGAGATCGGTCGCATCGAACGGACACTGTTCATGATCGAATGGTATTCGAGCCAATCGCTGCGCCGGCGGTGCCAGGCTGGTCTCAACAAGGGTGAGGCTGCCCACAAACTCAAGCGTGCCGTATTTTTCCACGAACGCGGCGAAATACGCGACCGCTCCTATGACAGCCAGGCGTTTCGGGCCTCCGGACTGAACTTGGTAGTCAGTACCATCGTGCACTGGAACACCGTTTATCTCAGCCGGGCCGTCGCTCATCTGCGACAGCAGGGCCGGAAAATTACCGATGACGTGCTCAAGCACATCTCGCCGCTCCGTTGGGAGCATATCAATCTGACCGGCATCTACTCCTGGGACACGGAGAAACAAATACCTGAAGGCTTCAGGACGTTACGGTCGCCTGGAAAAATTCTGCGGGCGGCATGATGTTCACAATCCGTTCGCCCTTAGCGTGTCTACGGGAGCAAATCTTGTTCTGACCCCTACATGGTCTGGTGGATCGCATGGGGGCCCTTCGTCGGGGTGTTTGTCGCCCGAATATCTAAAGGACGGACGATTCGCGAGTTTGTTCTTGGCGTGCTGATCGGTCCAACTCTCTTTTCAACGATCTGGTTCGGGGCTTTCGGGGGCGTGGGCCTCTATGAGACGTTGACCCAACAAGGCGACCTTCTGGCCCTGACGCAAACAAACGTGGAGCGGATGACATTTGCCCTGCTTGACCGGCTGCCTTTCTCCAGCCTCACGACGCTGGCAACGGTCCTCGCTGCATTTTTGTTCGTGGTAACAAGCGTTGTCAGTGCTGCCTTTGTTTTGGGCACCTTTTCAACCGGTGGAAACCCGAACCCGAGCGTTCGCATACGCCTTATTTGGGGCGGCCTTTTGGGTGTCCTCGGCGCGGCTATGATCCTGTCAGGTTCTACTCAAGCCATGAAAACACTCATTGCACTTGGCGCACTACCATTTGTCTTCATCACCGTGCTGCTGATGGTCTGCTTTATCAGAGCCTTCCGCGAAGACACAGCCAAGGAGGCGTCCCATGCTGCTGGGTGATCCGATTGATACGTTGATGAACCTTGGCACATTCGCCTTTATCGGCTTTGTGCTCTGGGTATTGTTTCGCAAAAACCCGCCTCAAAAGCCCTAACGAGCCTCCTACTTATCTTTGCCTCTTTTCCATGCCATCCACGCAGAACAGATTCCATTCGGCAAATGCCCCTTGGAGCTGTAGCCTCTTGGCACCAAACGACGTCCTTCAGACCCAGTTTTCAGTTTCACAACGCTAAATGTCCAACTTCAGAATATCGCGCCAGATTGATCTGCCTGACGAAATGCGTGTTGCCCGGGCCCGCGCCTTGCCGAACCTTGGTGCGCGCATGCTGTTTTTCTCCGGTGGCAGTGCGTTGAACAGCACCGCGCGCGCCCTGAAATCCTATACCCACAATTCAACCCATCTCATCACGCCCTTTGACAGTGGCGGCAGCAGCCAGGTTCTGCGTGAGGCGTTTGACATGCCGGCTGTAGGAGACTTGCGCAGCCGTCTGATGGCGCTCGCGGATGAAACCGTTCTCGGCCAACCGGATATCTTCCGGCTTTTTTCGCACCGCTTGCCTCAAAAGGCAGAAGCAGCCGCACTTGAGGCCGAGTATCAAAGTCTTTTGAGCGGCACGCATGTTTTGGTACAAGCTATCAGCCAACCCATGCGTGACCTCATCCTAACCCAGCTTGCAGCTTTTGAGGGTTTGAGGCCAAAGAGCTTCGATTTCAGACGAGCCAGCGTCGGAAATCTCATTCTGGCGGGTGGATACTTTTCCTATGGCCGTGCATTGGAGCCGGTGCTTTTTCTGATGTCAAAGATGGTCGAGGTTCAGGGCACCGTGCGCACCATTGTTGATGCCAACTTACAAATTGCAGCCGATCTTGCCGACGGGACCCGCGTCGTTGGACAACGGGAGATATCGGGCAAGGAGAACACTCCCTTATCTCAGCGAATTGAACGGCTACACCTCTTCAAGGATGGCAAGATTATTCCGCCACAAGACTGCCCCTTACCAAAACGCAATAGAAAGCTGATCGAAAGCGCAGACCTGATCTGCTATGCACCGGGCAGCCTATACTCCAGCGTGATTGCCAATCTCCTGCCCAAAGGTGTAGGGCAAGCGGTGGCAAATCGCGATGTGCCGAAAATCTATGTGCCGAGCCTTGGCCCGGACCCAGAGTGCGTTGGCATGGGCCTGTGTGATCAGGTCGCTGCACTGCTCGTAGCTTTACGGGAAGATGCAGGCGACGACTGCCCATCCGACCGCTTGATCAGCGGAGTGCTGTGTGACGAGACAGCAGTCCCCAAACCAATGCGGCAACGGATCGAAGAATGCCACGGTGTACCGTGCCTCGCCACCAATCTGTGCGACAACCAATCGGCCTTACATTATGAGCCTCACGCGCTTTGCAAGGCTTTGGTGTCATTCACCTGAGGCACCGAAATCCGCTTGGGTCACGTTGAGCGATGTGAAGACTTTTTAAGGCCTTCACACCGATCAAACCTCATTATACCGCCACTACGGTAAGTTCTGCCAATTCGGTGGTCTGAGTGGCATCGCTGTAGATCGTGTAGACCGTTGTCCCGGCAACGCTTGTGTCAACATCCACATTGGCAATTGGGTCGGTCACGTCAATGGTGTCACCGGCATCGATTTGGATCTCCAGGCTGTTACCGGCATCAGTCATGGATTGGATCTGCGTAGCAGAAAGGTCCAGCGACGCATTCGCACCAGCTGCAGTAAAATCCAAAACCTCGACATTGGTCAGAACGCCGTCGACATCCGCTGCCTCATAGGCCCCGCTGGCAAAGTTCACCGTGTCGGTGTCCCCACCGCCATTCAGCGTGGCACCAAGGTCTATTGAGCCTTCATCCAGAGTAAAGGTATCATTCCCTGCACCACCGTTAAGCGTATCGGCACCACCACCCCCATCGATCGTGTCGTCGCCCGCACCGCCTGAAATCACGTTCGCGGATGCATCCCCGCTCAACGTATCATTGTGTGCCGAGCCCGTCAGGTTTTCGACATTCGAGATGGTGTCGTCTTCCGATCCACCAAGCGTTGCGGTCACGCCAGTGCTTGCGGACGCATAAGAAACCGTGTCGGTGTCTGCCCCGCCGTCAATCGTATCTCCGTCGCCCAGCGCGTTGACGGTGTCATTTCCCGACCCGGCATTCACCGTATCAGCACCGCTCCCGCCCGAAATCGTGTCGTTACCGGCACCGCCTGTAATCGTGTTGGCGCTGCTATTTCCGGTCAGGGTATCGTCATGGGCGGACCCGGTCAGGTTCTCAAAACCGGAGATCGTATCGCCCTGATCATTGGAATTGTCTGCGAGGTTTACTGTGACTGCGCCCGATGCGGAGGCATAACTCAACGTGTCGGTGCCTGTGCCACCAAGCAACGTATCATTGCCAGCGCCGCCCTCGATCGTATCATTGCCAGCACCACCATCAATGACGTTTGCCGATGCGTCACCCGTCAGAGTGTCGCCTTGAGCCGAGCCAGTGAGATTTTCAAAACCAGAGATCGTGTCTCCCTGATTGTTTGAATTATCCGCCAAGCTCGCGACAACTGCAGTTGTCGCAGCAGCATAGTTCAGTGTGTCGGTACCCGTGCCGCCGCTTAGCGTATCGTTTCCAGAACCACCCGCAATCGTATCATCACCAGCACCGCCATCGATCACGTTGGCCGATGCATCACCTGTCAGAGTGTCACCTTGAGCCGAGCCGGTCGCATTCTCAAAACCGGAAATCGTGTCGCCCTGGTTATTGGCGTTGGTTGCGAGATTGACCGTCACTGCGCTGCCAGCTGCGGCATAACTTAGGGTGTCAGTACCAGCGCCACCAATGAGCGTGTCATTTCCGGCACCACCGGAAATCGTATCGTCGCCCGCGCCACCGTCAATCGTATTGTCCGATCCGTCGCCGGTCAGAACATCTCCATGAGATGATCCGGTCAAGTTTTCGACATTGGAAATCGTGTCATCTTCGGCACCGCCCAGCGTGGCTGTTACCCCAGATGATGCACTAGCATATGTGACGGTGTCCGTGTCCGCACCACCGTTAATGGTGTCGCCGTCACCAAGGGCATGAATGGTATCGTCACCGCTGCCAGCATTGATCGTGTCCGTTCCGGCACCGCCTGACAATGTGTCGTTGCCAAGCCCGCCAGTCAGTGTGTCATTGCCGTTACCGCCAGAGATTGTATCGTTACCGGCTCCACCATCAATCACGTTCGCTGTGGCATCACCGGTCAGCGTATCGTTGTGCACCGATCCCGTCAGGTTTTCGACATTCGAGATCGTGTCATCCGCTGAGCCGCCGAGAGTTATTGATACACCGGCACTTGCGGAGGCATAGGAAACCGTGTCGGTTCCCGACCCACCATCTATGGTGTCGCCATCGCCAAGAGCATGAATTGTGTCCGTACCCGCACCGGCGTTGATGGTGTCCGCACCACCTGCCCCGGTCAGAGTGTCATCTCCACTTCCGCCAGACAGGGTGTTGGCAGAGCCATCCCCCGTCAGGGTGTCTGCATTGTCTGAACCGGTCACATTTTCAAACCCGGAAATCGTGTCGCCCTGATTGTTTGAGTTGGTCGACAAATCAACGGTCACGCCGCTGGCTGCTCCTGCGTAGCTGAGGGTATCCGTGCCCGTGCCACCCGTCAGGGTGTCATTTCCAGCACCGCCAATAATCGTGTCGTTGCCCGCACCGCCATCAATGACGTTTGCAGAAGCATCACCGGTCAAGGTGTCGGCATGAGAAGACCCGGTCAGGTTCTCTACGTTGGAGATCGTGTCGTCAGCCGACCCGCTCAAGGTTGCAGTCACACCACCTGTCGCAGAGGCATAGGAAACTGTATCGGTATCTGCTCCGCCGTCGATAGTGTCGCCGTCTCCAAGGGCGTTGATGGTATCGTCACCGCTGCCAGCACTTACGGTGTCGGCACCACCTCCTCCGGTCAGCGTATCATTGCCCGCCCCACCCGTAAGAGTGTTGGCCGAGTTTGTACCTGTCAGAGTATCGGCGTGATCCGACCCGATCAGGTTCTCAAATCCGGAAATCGTATCACCCTGATTGTTGGTATTTGACGAAAGATCCGCAGTCACAGAACTTGCCGCACCAGCATAACTCAGGGTGTCGACGCCTGCGCCGCCAGACAAGGTATCATTGCCCGCACCACCAGAGATCGTATCATTGCCAGCCCCGCCAATGATTGTATTGGCCGCGCTATTGCCGGTGAGCGTATCGGCATGATCAGAACCGGTCACATTCTCAAATCCAGAGATTGTGTCGCCCTGATTGTTGGAATTGGCCGACAGATCAACCGTTACAGCACCGCTATTCCCCGCATAGCTAAGGGTGTCATTGCCCGCACCACCGGACAGCGTGTCGTTGCCCGCACCGCCGATGATCGTGTCATCACCAGTGCCGCCGTCAATCACGTTGGCTGATACGTCGCCGGTCAAGGTATCGGCATGGGAAGACCCGGTCAGGTTTTCTACGTTGGAAATCGTATCGTCACCTGCTGCACCAAGCGTTACAGCGACGCCGCTTGTTGCCGCCGCATAAGAAACCGTATCGGTATCGGCCCCGCCATCAATGGTGTCACCATCGCCAAGTGCGTGGATGGTATCGTCACCGCTACCCCCATTTACGGTGTCGGCTCCGCCCCCCCCGCTCAAGGTGTCATTACCAGCACCACCCGTCAGCGTATCCGCACCGCCGCCGCCATTGATCGTGTCGTTACCGGTCCCACCATCGATCTCGTTTGCGGTGACATCACCGGTCAGTGTGTCTGCGTGAGACGAACCTGTCAGGTTCTCGACGTTGGAAATCGTATCGTCACCAGAGCCACCAAGCGCTGCTGTTACACCACTGGATGCAGATGCATAGGTCACGGTATCGGTGTCCGCCCCACCATCAATAGTGTCTCCGTCGCCCAGCGCTTCAATCGTGTCGTCGCCACTGCCGGCCGTAACGGTGTCGGTTCCCGCCCCACCACTCAGGGTGTCGTTACCTGCACCGCCCGTCAGCGTATCAGCGCCACCGCCGCCATTGATCGTATCGTTGCCAGCCCCACCATCAATGTCGTTGGAACCGGCATCGCCGGTTAATGTGTCGTTATGGTCAGACCCAACCAGATTTTCAAAGCCGGAAATCGTGTCGCTTTGGTTGTTGGTATTGGATGACAAGTCGACGGTAACTGATCCCACCGCAGCAGCATAACTCAAGGTATCTGTTCCAGCACCGCCTGCCAGTGTATCGGCTCCGCCACCGCCACTGATTGTATCGTCGCCTGCGCCACCAGATATAATGTTGCTTGTTGCATCCCCTGTCAGGGCATCATCATGATCAGAACCGGTCAGATTTTCAAAGCCCGAGATAGTATCGCCCTGATCGTTGGCGTTCGTTGCCAAATTGGCCGTTACAGCCCCAGCTGTGCTTGCATAGCTGAGGGTATCATTGCCTGCACCACCAGACAGGGTGTCGCTGCCGGCACCACCGTCGATGATGTCATTGCCGTCCCCGCCGGAAATGGTGTTGGCTGAACTGTTACCGGTCAACGTGTCGGCATGATCAGACCCGATCAGTGTTTCGACATTCGACAAGGTATCATCGCCGGTTCCATCGAGACCAACGGTAACACCAGCTGATGCAGCGGCGTAGGTCACCGTGTCGGTGTCAAAGCCGCCGTCAATCGTGTCTCCGTCACCAGTCGCAGCGATCACATCATCGCCGCCCCCACCATTGATCGTGTCGGTGCCTGTGCCGCCTGTTAGCGTGTCATTTCCTGCGCCGCCGGAGACCGTATCATTTCCAGCACCACCAGATATCGTGTTGGCGGCTGCATCACCGGTCAATGTGTCGGCATGTCCGGAACCAATCAGGACTTCCACATTGGAAACTGCGTCGTCTCCACTACCTCCGAGTGTAACGTCTACTCCGGCTGAGGCGGTAGCATAGGTCAAGGTGTCGGTGCCCGCACCGCCATCAATGGTATCGCCATCACCGCGACCGGTAATCGTATCATCGCCATCACCGGCAGTAATCGTATCGACCCCTCCTGCACCGTCCAGAGTGTCGTTGCCAGCGCCACCGGTTATGACGTTTGCATCATCGCTACCAAGAAGAGTGTCATCTTGCGCAGATCCGGTTACGTTTTCGAACCCGGAAATCGTGTCGCCCTGATTGGTCGTCTGGGTGGAGAGATCTACCGTTACAGAACCAGTTGCGGCCGCATAGCTTATGGTATCTATGCCATCACCACCGGATAGAGTGTCACCACCGCCTCCACTTGCGATCGTATCATTGCCGTCACCCCCGGAAATGTTGTTGGAGTTGGTATCCCCGGTCAGTGTGTCATCATGATCCGAGCCAGTCAGGTTCTCGATGTTTGAGACATCATCATCCCCTGCGCCGCCAATTGTGATGGAAACGCCTGACGAAGAATTTTCGTAAGACAGGGTATCGGACCCCGCACCGCCGTCGATTGTTGCCCCTGTTCCCAATGCGCTGATCGTATCGTCGCCCGTTCCGGCATCTACTGTATCGGCACCGCCTGCAAGGGTGATGGTGTCGTCACCAGCTCCCGCTGAAATCTCGTTTGCAACGGAGCTGCCAGTCAGCGTGTCAGCATTGTCCGACCCGATGACGCCCTCGAAATTACTAAGCGTATCGCCCTGATTGTTGGTTTGGGTTGCGAGATCGACGACGACCGATCCCGTTGCGGCTGAATAGTTGACGGTATCGCTTCCTGCTCCACCATCCAGAATATCCGCACCGCCGAGGCCCGCGATGGTGTCGTTGCCGTCTCCACCGGTAATAGTGTTTACGCCCGCATCGCCAGTAAGATCATCTCCCTGCTGGGAGCCTTCCAGGTTTTCGAAACCGGAAATCGTATCGCCCTGGTTGTTTGCGCCCGTGGAAAGGTTGGCAACAACCGCGCCCATGGTGGCGTAACTCAGCGTATCAACACCTGCACCGCCATCCAGGACATCGTTACCACCAAGCCCGGAGATCGTATCATCGCCATCCCCGCCGGTGATCTCGTTATCGCCCGTATCACCGCGCAAGGTGTCATCATGTGCAGAGCCGATCAGGTTTTCAACATTCAGGATCGTGTCGTCAGCCGTGCCGGTCAAAAGGGCATCGACACCACTGGATGAGCCCGCATAGCTGATGGTATCGGTTCCTGCCCCACCATCAACAGAGTCACCATCTGCACCACCGACGATTTCATCATCTCCGGAACCGCCATTGATGGTGTCCGCGCCGCCGCCTCCAGACAGCGTGTCATTTCCATCGCCGCCCGACAGGGTATTGGCGTTTCCATCACCAGTTAGAGTGTCGTCGTGCGCTGATCCAATTAGCGTTTCAAAGCCGGAGATACTATCGCCTTCGGCGTCACCGCCAGATGCTGTATTTGCGCCTAGATCGATGACCACAGCGTCTGAAGATGCCGAATAGTCAAGAGTGTCAGCGCCTGTGCCACCACTCAGCGTGTCAGCTCCTGCCCCGCCATAGACAAGGTCGTCTCCCGCACCAGTGTCGATGGTGTCGTCACCAGCGCCACCCGTAATCGTATCGTTTCCAGCACCGCCAGTCACATTGTCGTTGCCATCACCGGCATCAATGGTGTCGTCGCCGTCATTGCCTTGAATGCTGTCGTTACCGCCGTTGCCGGTCAGGGTGTCAGATCCATTTCCGCCGATCAGGGTATCTGCTGCGCTTCCACCGGTCAGGATATCATTGCCGCCTGCACCATCAAAATAGGCGCTATCATTTCCGGCAATCATGGTGTCCGCGTGCGAATTGGCACCGTAGTAACGCTCGATACTGTCGTAGGTATCCCCTTCTGCGTCGCCACCGGACCCGACCACTGTTCCTGCAGACAGATCAATGGTCACGCCGCTTGCTGAATAGCGGTAGTAGGCGTAGTCGATCCCATCCCCCCCGATAAGCTGATCCGCCCCCGTGCTGCCATAAAGAATGTCGTTGCCTCCGGCACCACTGAGGATATTGTCCTCGCCGTCCCGACCGGTGAGCCAGTCCCGGTGATCAGATCCGGTGACGTTCTCAAACCCGCTGAAAATATCGCCCTGAGCATCACCGCCTGATGCGGAGTTGTTTTGGAGGTTTACCGAGACGCCGGCACTGGAACCGCTGTAATCCAGCGTGTCATTGCCTGCTCCGCCAACAAGTGTGTCATGACCAGCGCCGCCATTGATGACATCGTCGCCGTCGTGACCGTACAGATCATTATCTTCCGCATCACCAAACAGGGTGTCGTCATGGTCTGACCCTTGCAGCACCTCAATACTGGTGTAGGTGTCTCCCTGAGCATCGCCGCCAGTTGCTGTATTGGTCGCCAGATTGACGCTCACACCGGCTGCCGATGTGCGGTAGCTGGCAGTGTCTTCGCCATCACCGCCGTCCAGAGCATCTGCCCCGGCACCGCCTGTCAAAAGATCATCACCATCTTCACCAAACAGGCTGTCGTCACCAGCCCCTCCGCTGAGCGTGTCATCTTCCCGGCCACCGGTCAGACTGTTGGCAGAGGCATCCCCTGTCAGGGTGTTGGAATATTCATGTGCGCCAACAAGGTTTTCGATATTCGACAGAACATCGCCGCTGGCATGTCCACTGGACGTTTGCGCACCCGAAACGGTCAGGTTCACCGTTACGCCAGCATTCGAGTTATAGTAGCTTGCGGTATCTGTTCCTGTGCCGCCATCAATTGTATCGGCACCACCACCTGCTTCAATCGTATCGTTGCCCGCTCCGAGTTGATAGGTCCAGGCCCAACCGGCATTGGCGTGAGAGAAGGTATCATTGTAGTCGGTCGCGATGTAGGTTTCGATACCTGTGACACTATCCGTGCCCGTGGAAGTCCCACTCACATTACCCCAGCCATTCGTCGCCCATGACGATGACACAGCTGCGGTTTCCTCAGACAGATCAAGCGTATCAGTTCCGCCATTTCCGTAGAACGTATTGTTGGCGCTGTTGCCGTAGAACGTATCGTCAAATGCAGAGCCGTATATGCCCTCGATGCTGACATAGACATCGCCGGATTCATCACCGGCCGATGCCGCCTGAGTGCCCAGACGCAAATCAACCGTAACAGCGGCAGAAGATGCGCTGTAATTTACGATATCCAGTCCGGTTCCACCATCATAGGTGTCCGTTCCGGTGCTGCCGGTCATCCAGTCGTTGCCGCTGCCAGCGTAAACGGTGTCGTCTCCGGTACCAACTGTGATGCTGTCATTGCCACCACCGCCGTAAAGGGTGTCATCACCCGCCCCACCATTGATGCTGTCGTGGCCATTTCCGCCATTAATCACGTTGGCGTTGTCGTCGCCAACCAGGCTGTCATTGTAGGCAGAACCCGTCAGGTTCTCGATTTCCGACAGAGTATCGCCTTCGGCATGGCCATTTGCGCCTGTACCGTTCGCAAGGTTTACAGTGACACCGGCACTTGATGATGAGTAGTCGGCCACATCCACGCCATAACCACCAATGAGCGTATCTCCGCCTTGCGCACCAACAAGGGTATCGTCCCCAGCGCCTGCGTTGATGACGTTGTTTTCAAGATCACCTGTCAGGTGATCATCATGGTCTGACCCGGTAATGTTCTCGATGCTGCTGTAAGTATCACCCTCAACATTCGTCCCAACATTGTTGGCTGGAGTACCAAGGTTGAGCGTGACACCGGCTGTCTCGTTTTCAAGAGAGAGTGTGTCGATCCCCTCTCCCCCATCAAGTTGATCTGACCCTGCATCGACATAGAAGGTGTCTGCACCGGACCCCCCGGAAACAGCATCGTCCCCTCCACCGCCGCTTAATGTGTCGTCGCCGAGACCGCCGATGACGGTATCATCGCCCGCACCGCCGTCGAGTGTATCGTTGCCTTCACCACCGTAGACAGTATCAACCCCGTCGCCACCATCCATGATGTCATTGCCGAGACCGCCATCAAGGCTGTCATTGTCGGCACCACCATCAATGGTATCGTCGCCGTCACCGCCCTCAATCTCATCATTTCCTGCGGCTCCGTTGATGGCGTCACCTCCATCAAGGCCTCGAATGAGGTTTGCACCGGCATCGCCGCTCAACGTGTCGTTAAAGGCCGACCCGTCAAGGTTTTCGACATTGGTGATCTGGTCTCCAGCCTCCACTCCTGCGCCAGCCGCCTGCGTGGCGAGACCAAGATCCACAGTGACCGCGGCGGAGGAGCCGGAATAATCAACGGTATCCGTTCCGTCGCCGCCGTCGATGATGTCCGCACCAGCTCCACCGACAAGCCGGTCATCGCCGACACCGCCACTCAAAGTATCAGCGCCATCGCCGCCGGAAACGTGGTCATTGCCTTCCCCGCCGCTGACGGTGTCATCACCACCATCGCCCGACAGGGTATCATCGCCCTCATCACCGGTAATCGTATCTGCACCACCAGCGCCCGAAATCGTGTCGTTCCCGGCGGCACCAGTCAGGGCATTTGAATTCGCATCTCCGGTGATCGTATCGGCTTGCGCAGATCCAATAACGTTTTCAATCCCGGTTACGCTATCATTGCCCAAGCCGTTGGAGGAAATCACGCCAGTTCCAAGATTGGCGTCAACAATGTTGGTCGCCCCGGAATAGTCCACCGTATCCGTCCCAAGACCGCCGACCACAGTGTCATTTTCTGCGGACGCAATAAACAGGTCATCACCATCACCGCCTTCAAGACGATTGGCTTCCGCATTGCCGGTCAGAGTGTCATTTCCGGACGTACCGACTACATTTTCAACGCTGGACAGAATGTCGCCGTTGGCATCGCCGCTGGAAACTTGAGCTGTCGTCAAAGATAGATCCAGTGTGACCGCATCCACGGAACTGGAGTAATCCGCCGTATCAACACCGGCCCCACCGTCAATCGTATCCTCTCCCACACCACCAATCAGCGTGTCGTCGCCTGCACCACCTGACAATGTGTCATCGCCTTCGTCGCCGGACAGCGTATCTACGCCAGCACCACCAAGAAGGGCGTCATTACCGGTATTGCCAGACAATGTGTCATCACCATCACCGCCGGATAGGGTGTCGTCACCAGCTCCGCCGGAGACAATGTCGTTTCCGGCTCCCGCGACTATTTCATTCGAATTATCGTCACCGGTCAGTGTATCGCTTGAAGACGACCCGAGGATGTTTTCGACGCCAGAAATGGTATCGCCATTCGCATCGCCTCCGGAGACCTGAGCTCCAGTGTTTGCCAGATCTACCGTTACACCGTTGGCTGATCCCGCATAGGAAACCGTGTCTGTTCCTGCTCCACCGGTGATGGTGTCTGCTCCGGCACCGCCTTCAAGGCTGTCATCTCCGCTGCCACCATCCAGTGTATCGTCACCTGCGCCGCCTTGCAGGGTGTCGTTCGCATCACCGCCTTCCAGGGTGTCCGCACCATCCCCACCAGATAGCGTGTCCTCGCCAGCTTCACCGCGCAGGGTATCATCACCGGCGCTGCCATAGAGCTCATCGTCGCCATCACCACCCAAAAGCAGATCGTTGGACGCACTGCCGGTAATGTCATCATCATAGGCACTGCCCGTGATCTGCTCGATATTTGAGAGGACATCTCCTTCTGCGAGGCCACCTACGCCGATCTGAGCGCCATCAACCGCAACATTTACGGCTGCCGTTGAGGCCGAGTAATCCAGATGATCGAACCCGGCTCCACCATCAATCGCGTCTGCGCCAGCACCGCCTGCAATGGTGTCATTTCCATCGCCGGCGTCGATGTCATCATCGCCCGCGCTTCCTGCAATCGTGTCGGCACCACCGCCTGCGAGCACGGTGTCATCGCCCTCACCACCGTCAATCGTGTCGTTGCCTTCTCCCCCTTCAAGCGTATCAGCGCCTTCGCCGCCTTGAAGGGTGTCAGCTCCAGCCCCACCGAGCAGGTGATCGTCACCACCGCCACCGGTGAGGGTATCGTCCCCGTCCTGTCCGCTCAGTACGTTTGCGGATGCGTCGCCGGTCAAGGTATCGTCCTGAGAACCGCCTGACACATTTTCGATGCCTGTCAACGTGTCCCCTTCTGCCTGACCACCTGTACCCGTGCCGGTTTCCAGGTTCACGTTGACAGACGCTGACCCTGCATAATCGGCAACATCAGTCCCTGCACCACCGGTGAGAACATCTGCCCCATCCCCCCCATGGAGCGTGTCATCGCCAACACCACCATCAAGTGTATCGGTGCCTGCACCGCCACGAAGCGTGTCATCGCCGTCTTCGCCCAACAAGGTGTCGTCACCTGCCGCACCATCTATGACATCGTTCCCGACACCGCCCGAGATCGTGTTGTCGAGGGATGACCCTGTCAGAGTGTCATCATTTGCCGAACCGACAATGTTTTCAAATTCACGAACGCTGTCCGTACCAACGCCGCCGCCTGAGGCCGTTTCGGCTCCGAGATCAACTGTAACGCTACCTGTGGCAGCGACATATGAAATCGTATCGGTACCAGCTCCCCCAATCAGGGTGTCGTTTGAGGCTGTCGCAAAAACGGTGTCATCCCCTGCACCGCCTTCAATGCGGTTGACACCGCTGTCCCCGGTCAAGGTGTCGTTATGAGCTGACCCAATCACATTTTCGATCTGATCGAGATCATCACCTTCAGCATCACCGCCAGAGGCATCACCAGCTGCATCGGCTGACAGGTCAATCGTAACAGCTGCACTGGAGGCGGCATAAGATACGGTGTCAGACCCGGCACCACCGATCAAAGTGTCAGCGCCAGCACTGCCCAGAAGGGTATCGTTACCCGCTCCCCCATCGTGAACATCATTGCCCACACCGCCGTCGAGAGTATCATCCCCGGCTTCACCCAGTAGCGTGTCATCTCCTGCACCGCCGGAAATCGTATCGTTTTCCAGGCCACCGGAAATCCGGTTCGCTGCCCCATCACCGATTAACGTATCGGCTTGTTCGGACCCCTTCAGGTTTTCAATGCCAGTAAGAACATCGCCGGATTCATCACCCGAAGACGTTGCCTGTGTCGCCAGGTTGAGGTCGACAGTCACCGCGTTTGTGGAACCAGAATAATCGGCAGTATCAACGCCATCGCCCCCGGTCAGGATGTCCGCGCCCGCACCGCCGATCAGGGTGTCATCACCCGCTTCACCGAGAAGCGTGTCATCACCACCATTGCCGATGAGGACGTCATCACCGGCACCAGCGGTCAGAACGTTAGACCCGCCATCACCAGTCAGCCGGTCATCATAGGCTGTGCCCACAAGGTTCTCGACATCTCCATAGATATCACCGGCTGCATCTCCTGCCGATCCTGAGCCGGAATCCAGATTGGCCGTGACTGCTGCTGTTGAGGCTAAGTAGTCGACGGTGTCTATGCCAGTTCCGCCATAGTGCTCATCGCTGCCTGCACCGCCAATAAACCGATCTGCACCTGCATCGCCGTAAAGGTCGTCGTTTCCTGCCCCGCCTGTCAGCGTGTCATCATCCGAACCACCATGCAGCTCGTCATTGCCATCGCCACCAACAAGCGTGTCATCGCCATCTTCACCATATAGCGTGGAACCTGTCGTCGACGCTGTGAGCGTGTCGTTGTAATCCGACCCGATCACTTCCTCGATTTCTGAAAGCGTATCCCCTTCTGCGTCACCCCCCGTTCCCATTCCTGTTTCAAGGTTAACGGTGACAGCAGAATTGGAAGCTGAATAGTCAGCTGTGTCGGTTCCGGTTCCGCCGATAAGCGTATCAGCACCACCGCGCCCTTCCAAAACGTCATTCCCAGCACCGCCGGTCAGAGTGTTTGCGCTGGTGTTCCCCACCAGATGATCGTGAAATGCTGACCCGGTCAGGTTTTCGATGTCTGTAAGAGTATCGCCTTGCGCCGAGCCACCAATGCCGGTGGTCACCCCATCCAGATAAGCCGTGACCGCAGTCGAACTGTCAGAGTAGTCGACAAGGTCAACGCCATCACCACCGTCGAGTGTGTCAGCGCCAAGACCACCGTCGAGAACATCATCTCCTGCCCCCGCGCGGATCATGTTCGCAACATCATCACCGGTCAAGGTGTCGTCAAAGTCAGATCCGGTAATATTTTCTATGTTTGTCAGCACGTCTCCGTGGGCTTCGGTGCCCGCGGAGACTTGTGCTCCGGCAAGATTGAGGTCGATAACAACCCCGGCGGAGGATCCGCTGTAGCTCGCGGTATCATTGCCGTCGCCGCCATCTAGCTGGTCAGCACCCAGTCCACCAATCAGGACGTCGCTGCCGCCATTGCCTTCGAGTGTGTCCGCCCCGGCTTCACCGGCAATCGTATCGTCTCCGAGACCGCCCTCAATGACATTGTTCTGGTCATCACCGGACAGGGTGTCGTTGAAGTTCGACCCGGTCAGGTTCTCAATGTTCAAAAGTGTGTCACCGGTTGCGTGACTGCCATCGGCAGTCCCGGCTTCCAGATCAACCTCTATAGCTGCAACAGAAGAGGTGTAATCAACTCGGTCAATACCATCGCCGCCGTCCAGCGTGTCTCCGCCGTTGCCACCGACGAGAACATCGGCGCCAGCCCCGCCGAGGATCGTATTGGCGACCGCATCACCGGTGAGAATATCATCGAAGCCAGAGCCGGTGATCGACTCAACTTCGGACAGATTGTCACCTTCTGCATCACCGTTCTGGTTGGAATTCGTCTCAAGATTGACACGCACGCCGGCTGAAGAATCGGAGTAATCGACGACGTCGATCCCACTACCGCCGATAATGGTGTCGGCCCCTGCACCGCCGTTGAGGACATCGTTACCGCCGCCGCCCAGAAGCGTATCTGCTCCATCAAGACCGTTCAGGACATCGTTACCTAGGCCACCGGACAAGGTGTTTGCGTCATCCGTGCCGGTTAGTGTGTCGTCTTCACTTGTACCTGTCAGGTTCTCGATACTGATAAAGGTATCGCCGGTGTTGCTGGTGCCCGCATCAAGATCAATGGTGACAGCTGTTGTTTCTGTGCTGTAATCGGCTGTATCGCTGCCTGCACCACCGTCCAAAGTGTCGGCCCCGGCTCCGCCGCGGAGAGTATCATTACCATCTCCACCGATCAGCTGGTCATCACCCTCGTTGCCGGTCAATGTGTCGTATCCGGCCCCACCGGTCAGAACGTTGTCCCGGAAATCTCCTTCGATTACGTCGGATTGATCGGACCCAATGACATTTTCGATTTGGCTTAGAATATCGCCCTGTGCATCCCCGTTTGCTCCGGTTCCTGAAGCAAGATTGACGATAACGTTTCCGGCAGAATTCTCGTATGTAACAGTGTCTATTCCATCGCCGCCGATCAACGTATCAGCGTTTGCGCCGCCATCGAGAACATCGTTCCCCCCGCCACCGATCAGCGTGTTCTTGTCTGCGTTTCCGGTCAAAGTGTCGGCGTGGTCGGTACCGGTGGCATTCTCGATTGACGAGAGCGTGTCGCCGTCCGCATCACCCCCGGAAGCTGTCCCGCTGGCCAGATCAATTACGACAGCAACGCTGCCGCCTGAATAATCGGCTGTATCGGAGCCAGCTCCCCCGGACAGGGTGTCGGCTCCCGCTCCGCCGATCAGCGTGTCACTGCCACTTCCACCGGACAGCGTGTCATCGCCATCGCGGCCAGACAGGGTGTCATCGCCACCAAGTCCGCGAAGATCATTGTCTTGAGCGTCGCCCGCAATCACATCGTCATGTTCAGTCGCAATGATTGTCTCGATGCTGTCGAATGTATCGCCGTCAGCATCTCCGCCAGCGCCCACACCGGTTGCAAGGTCCAATTCAATAGCGGATTCGGAGTCTGAGTAATCTGCGGTGTCATTGCCAGCACCACCAAAAAGCGCATCCGCTCCGCCGCGACCGACGAGAACGTCATCACCGTCGCCGCCCGTCAGCGTGTTGTCGCCATCATCACCAGACAGGTGATCATCATGCGCCGAACCGACAACATTCTCGATGTTGAAAAGATCATCACCTGCTGCATCGCCCCCTGATGCGTCATTGGCGGCATCAGCTGCAAGATCAATCGTTACAGCTGCAGAAGACCCGCTGTATGACACCGTATCGATGCCGTCTCCGCCATCCAGAACGTCCGCACCGGCATTCCCGGTTAGAGTATCGTCCCTACTTCCACCGCGCAGGGTGTCGTCTGACGTCCCGCCAATAAGGGTATCATCACCCTCATTGCCATCCAGAACGGAACCGGCATTGGCAGCCGTTAACGTATCGTCGTGGACTGAGCCGAGCAGGCGTTCAATGCTGTCGAATGTATCGCCAGCTTCGTCACCACTTCCTGTGGCTCCCGTTTCCAGATTGACAGAAACACCAGACCCGGCAGTTTCATAAGAGACAGTGTCTGTGCCCGCACCGCCTTCGAACGTGTCTGCACCGCCGCCACCAATGAGCGTGTCATCACCTCCCGCGCCTCGGAAAACCTCATCGGCGCTTGTGCCATAAACGGTATCGTCATGAGCCGAGCCATCAACAACTTCGAAGCCAGAAACCTGATCGCCTTCTGCCGTCCCACCGGTTGAGGCTGTTCCATCAAGATGCAGGACCACGCCTTCATCTGAAAGCGAATAGGAAACAGTATCTGTTCCAACACCTCCGGAGAGCGTATCGGCACCTCCGCCCCCGCGCGCCCAGTCATTTCCGGCACCGCCAACAAAACTGTTGTCGTTGGCATCTCCGGTAAAGACGTCGTCACCGGCACCGCCAATCACTCCTTCAATATCTGAAAGTGTATCGCCTTCAGCTTCACCACCGCTTTGGGCCGCGCTTATGTTCAAATCAACGGTCACCGCTGAGGAGTTGCTGTAGTCCGCAACATCGAACCCTGCGCCGCCAATAAGGTCATCGGCACCTGCACCACCCTGAAGAACATCGTCTCCGGCCCCGCCCTCAAAACGGTTGTCCGAGGCATCGCCGGTCAGTTCATCGCCATAGGCGGACCCGACAAGGTTCTCAATGGACGAAAGCGTATCACCGGTCGCATCGCTACCCGTTGCCGTTCCAGTCGACAGATCGACTTGAACAGCGGCATTGGCGGTTTCGTAACTGACAGTATCGCTACCCGCACCACCAGACAGCGTATCGGCGCCCTGCCCACCTTCCAGATAGTCATCACCATCACCGCCGGATAGAACGTTGTCAGCCGTTGACCCAATCAGTGTATCGTCGAAAGCAGATCCGGTCACATTCTCCAGATTGGCGTAAGTATCACCTGCAGCATGCCCACCCTGCCCCGTTCCGATGGTGAGATTAACGGTCACGCCAGTGTTGGAAGCCACATATGTGATGCTATCTGCGGCTCCCGAACCGCCGTCGATTGCGTCTTCGCCCAATCCGCCTGTGAAGGTGTCATCACCGGCATCCCCGCGCAGAGTGTTTGTTCCTCCGACACCTGCAATAATATCATTACCCGCGCCGCCCGAGATCGTGTTGTTCGCGCTGCTGCCCAGAAGCGTATCGTCGTTTGAAGACCCGATCAGACCTTCAATGCTGGTCAGGGTGTCGCCTTGCGCGTCTCCACCTGTTGCCGTGCCGGCCTGAAGGTCCACATTGACTGCATCTGACCCTTGGTAGTCGGCAATGTCTGAGCCGATTCCGCCAACAAGCTCATCCGCGCCCGCGCCGCCATGAAGCAGGTCGTTCCCATCTCCACCCTCAAGACGGTTGTCGGCTCCATCACCTGTCAGCTGGTCGTCATAAACAGACCCTCGAAGGTTGGTTATTCCCGTTAAGACATCTCCCTCGGCATCCCCGCCCGAGTGATCGCCGGTTGAGAGATCCACCCTCACACCGGCTGATGACTGGGTATAGGCTGCGGTGTCGACACCGCCTCCACCTGTCAGGGTGTCGGCACCGGCCCCACCTTCGAGAACGTTGTCGCCTGTATTGCCAGTGAGGGTGTCGCTAAAGCTGGAACCTGTTAGGTTCTCAACGCCAAAATACTCATCGCCTTCCGCGTAACCACCTGAATTGTTAGCATTGTTGGAGAGGTCTGCCGTTACTGCGCTGGCAGAATCCCGGTAGGAAACCGTATCTTCGCCAGCACCGCCCGTCACTGTATCAGCACCGGCTGCAACGATTACGGTGTCGTCTCCATCTCCAGCATCAACAATGTTGCCAGGAGGTACACTGTTAAGAATGTAGTACGGCTCGCCAGTGCTCGGGTCGACATATGACGCGTCATCTTCGGTCAGAACATCGCGAATAGCGAAGCGTGCAGAGCCGAGGGCCTTAGATTGAGTGCCAACCGCATCTTCAAACGTGTACTCCAAGTTCAACGAAAATTCGTTGTAAAATCCATTAAGGTCAACCTCAGCACCATCGCTAGGCAATGTATACCGCAAATCCAATTGTGTAAGTGCTGGGTTATTTGGGTCTATTTCAACCAGAAAACCACCATCTCGCTCGGATGCGTTCAAAATTTTGTAGCCGTCCGGAAGGCCTTTCACCAGCACTTGAACAGGCTCTACGCCTGCCGGGACTTCAGCGGTGACCTCTACTGAGCGGACGGTTGTTCCCGGTGGGGTGATGTCAGTTCTGTCAGCCGTGATGATATCGTTTCCGCTGGTCCCGTTCAGCACCTCACGATCCTGCTGCACGGTGAAGCTGGAATCCGTTTCCGCGAGAGAGACAGCAGATGTCCCACTGGTCAGCGTTGTCCCATCTGCTCGTGTTGTGCTGTCGATTCCAGCGACACCGAAAAGTTCAACTTCAACATTGATGATCGGAATATTGGCATCACTGATGCCATCGTTGGTGTTGGTATTTGTCTCAGTGTTTGTCTCTGTCGCTGGTGTCCCCGAAGAAGATGGGGTGACTGGTGGTTGCTCATCTTGAACGATGTTTTCTTCGATCGCACTGCGTTCGTCTTCAGCTTCAGATTCAAGCCCCAGGCCCACCTCCCCTTCGAACGGGCTCGCCTGACTAATGGCACTGACCTGAATGTCCGGCGTATCAACAGGTGTCTCAACCGGTTGTTCAACTGGTTGCTCGATTTCGGTCTCTTCTGGCGAATCCGCACCGGTGAAAGCGTTGACGACCTCAATCGAGTCTCGTTCCTCAAAGCTGCCGATCTTGGACAGAAGGTCCTGCTTGCCAACGGCCTCCGAATTGAACTGAACCGAGATTTGTTCCGAAGCCATGAGGTCAATGCCAAGGCCAGCGAACACGATTGATGCGCCGTCATCGAACGTCAAGATCAAGTCGATATCAGACAAGAGAACATTTACATCATCGAGATCAAATGCAACTTCGACTTCGGACAAAGAAGCCACCTCAATGACCTCGGTGACACCTTCGGGAGGTTTATCAATTGCACCAACAGCAGGCGTGCGCGCTGCATTTGCCAAAGCCGAGTTCAGATTTGCGACTTGAATTTCGCGCTCCTGATTACTGCCTTCGACAGTCTCGTTCTGAGGGTTAGTACCAGCCTGCCCATCCGTTTGAACTTCAGAAGACGTTTCGGCTTGGGAATTTTCGGGAGAAACTTGTGAGACCGACACGTTTAGCGGCTTCAGTTCTTCACTCATGGTACGCAACCCATCAACTCAGATAGAGACAAGAGCAATTATTGATTTCACCATTGAATGCGCCCGGAGCGGGCTCTGAATCCACGGCAAAACAAATACAAATACGACTATTCAAAGTTACCGTAGGGTTATTCAGTTAAGTAATTCTAACCATCTAACGTAATTGCCACTCTTTGCACTTTGCGCCTTAATTTACGTATGATTAACCCTAACAAAGCTATAAGCGCCCATAGCTATTTATGACCATTGAACTCAACAGCATTGTTTTGGGCGCGTATGCAAATGTTCGGAAGACCAAGCACTAAGGTGTTGCGAAAGAGCTACATTCCATTGGCCCTGGCCATGGTTGTGATGCTGGCAAGCGCCTGCGCGACAAAAAACAGTAACTCTTCGGCAACTGCAACGAACTCTACTTCTCAGTCTGCAGCGCTCGTTCAAGACCAACCGATCCGCCCATCCTTAAATTCCGGAAAAAGCGGCTTTCTGAAGTCCTTTATTCGCGGTGGGTCAGAAGCTGACACGGATCCGATCACAACAGGGTCAATCGGCAGCCAAAAGGGGTCACAAGAAAAAGGCTATTTCCGGAAAAGTGGAAAACTCTCCCTAACCGACGTTGTCTCTCTGACACTCAACACAAACCCGGAAGTCGACATCGCGAAGGCTCAGGAGCTGGATGCGGAAATCGGCATTGAAATCGAAAAAGCCGCCTACCACCCGCAAGTGGACCTGACCGCAACAGTTGGACCTGAGCATGTGCACTCAGAATCTGCGTCAAGTTATGTCACCGACCGGGGAGAAGTGAACCTGCTTGTTGAACAAAAACTGTATGACTTCGGCAAAACCAAAAACGCTGTTGCTCGCCGTCGGCTGCTTCACGAATCTGCAACCCTTCGCAAATCAGATACCCGAGAGAAAATCGCTCTTGAGGTCATGACCGCTTATCTTGGTTACTTGCGCCAATCCGACTTGACCGCCTCGTCTGCCCGCAACGTGCGCGCCCACCAGAGGATGGAAAACCTGGTGCGTATGAATGCTGAGGGCGGCAATGGCACTGCGGCGGATGTCAAGCGCATTGAAACCCGTTTGGATGCCGCGCAAAATGACAAGCTGCAAAACGATGATCGGCTTGAGGACAGCGTAGCCGCTTTCAAGCGACTAACCGAGATGGAACCGAGCAGGGTGTTGCGTCCAAAACGCCTAGCTGCGGTCACCCTCAGCAACGATTATTCAATCGAAGCAATGGTCTACAACAACCCAAAACTTCTTTCGACCGCAGCTGACCAACGGTCGCTGGAAAAGCAACTGGCCCACCAGAAAGCTACACTTTATCCGGAGTTTTTTGCTCAAAGCGAGATGACTTACAAGCACAACGTCTCGGGCGAAACCGGCGAGGGCGGAGAAGTCAAAGGACTGGTTGGCATGCGCTTTCGCCTATATGACGGCGGCAAGCGCCGCCGGCTGATCGACCAGATCAATGCCCGAATCCGGGAAGCGAATGCCCGTCATCGCAAGACCTATCGCGAACTTGTTCAGGAAGCTGAACAAAATCGTCAAGCACTGCGGACAAGCCGCGAGAAAACCGGCTTCCTGTCGGACAGTGTTCAAGCAGCGCGCAAGGTGATTAATGTCTACGAAGAGCAATTCAAGGCTGGCAAGCGCACCCCATTTGAGATGCTAGATGCGCAGCGCGACCTCTATCGCGCGGAGCAGGACGCCATCAACCACCGCTACGATACAGCCATCACCAAATACAAGAACCTGCGCATTCAAGGCAAACTCGCCGACCACCTTGCAAGTGGGAAGCTATGAATGTGGCACTTCAATCAGCTCCGATTTAACCAACAAAAGATTGACGCAGACGCCGCCTCCCCTGCGGCCGGCCAACTTTCACAAATTGTAGGTGCGGCATGAATTCCGAAATCAAAAGCCAAATCCACCGAATGCACTTCGTGCTCGCCCTGTTGATTTGTTTAGGCCTCTGGCAAGCAGAATTTGTCATAACAGCCGTGTCGGCCAATATTTTCCTGAACATGACGATTTTTGGCACATTCGCCTTTGGCGTTTTTGTTGCCTACCGAAATGTATTCAATCTCAAAAACGAATTTATTGCCTATAATTCCTTACGCGAAGACTATGAGGACGTCGTCAACGCCGAGCAACAAGAGGCCGCTGACCCGAATTGGCGCTATTATCGCTGCAAGGAAGATGCGATCATCTTCGTCAAGCCTCAAGCGATTGAACAACCTTTTCAGATTATTTCCGAGGAAATAGCGCGGACCAACAACTTGAACATGACCATCGGCGTCATGCAAAACCTCCTCGACAGCATCGATGCACGGCTGGATGAGCGCCGCTCTTTGATCCAATATATCACCGGCATCCTTGTTTTCCTTGGCCTTATCGGCACCTTTGTCGGTCTTATGGTCACACTTGGGTCTGTCGGTGAGATCATTGGCAGCCTCGATTTGAGTGGAGGCGGTGGCGCCGAGGCCATTCAAGGATTGATGGACGGGCTAAAAGTGCCGCTTCAAGGGATGGCGACCGGTTTCTCGTCTTCTCTTTTTGGATTGATTACCTCACTTGCGCTTGGCCTGATGTCCCGGTTCAGCAATCAGGCATCGGGAAGCCTTCGCACCAGCTTCGAAACCTGGCTGGCAGGTTTGGCCAAGGTAGATGCCGATGGCGGTACCGGGAACGGTGCAGGCTTGGGCATTCAGGAACGGCAGCTGTCCCTGATTTTCCGGGCCGCCCGACTGTCGATGGTTTCAAACTCTCGTGTTGCAGCAACCGTCGAACAGATGGCCAAAACAACAGACAAAATGATAGCGACGCAGCTGGAAACCAACAGCACCAATACCGAAATCGCCTCTTCCGTACACAGCTTGGCAGAAAGCCAAACGGAATCCACCAAGGCGCTCACGCATATGGCCAGCTTGCTGGAGACACGTGAGGAGCTTGAAACACTCGTTTCCGATCTCAAACAAGACACGGTTCGGCAAGCTGAAAACTATTCTCGCCTAACCGGCGAAATGGATCGCTTGACTTCGCAACATGTTGATTTGCAAGAACATGCTGCAGCAGCTGCAGAAAACTACGTCCAGCGAGACGAACTGGCCTGGCTAATCAACGAAACACAGGAACATGTGAACGTAGAGTTCACCCGTGTACATGCCTCCGTTGAAAACATGGGCAAGCTGCTCAGCGAAATCGACGAAACACTCGATCTCAATGCCCACGCCATGCGCAGCAGCCATTTGGAGCTCAGCGAAAAATCACAGGAAATCAGTCAGGAACTGACAGCTGCAATTACGGCATCGAGAGAAGCCATTCGCCGTGCGGACGAGCAGGTCGAACGTGAACTTGAAAATGCGATCCAAGACCTCAAAGAATTTACGAAAATGAATATGCCATATTTCCCGCCCAAAGAGCGGGCGGCCCATGTCGATACCCAAAAACCTGAACCTGGAAGGCGTCGTCGTTTCCGCTTCTTCAGGTAACATGAAACCTAATTGTCTATTGGATATTTAAAAATGCCAACCCAACAACACTATGCACACGAAACGAGCCAAGAGATGAAGCAAAAAGCCGGTCTTTTCGGTCGAATTTTCCGAAGAAAAAAGAAAACCATTTTGACAGCCGCAAACCGGCGGCATGCGCGCTACCCTTGCTCGTGTATAGGCAAGGTATCGATTGGTAACCGCGCCCTGACCCTTGACGGGCTCGTAACGGAAGTCGCCCTTGGAGGCATAAAGTTCCGCCCCGCCAAGGTCTATCTTCTGGATATGCGCGGCGTGCAGGTCTCGATCGAGTTCGGCGGATTGAAAGTCGTCGGAAAAATCGTTGCCACACGCCCTGACGGCTATGGCATCGCCTTCTTCGACCAGTTAGAGGAAAATACTCTTGACGAGCTGGTCTCTGAGTTTGGCATTGAAAATGACGAAGATTAAAATACAAAACTCAGCCGACTACTGAGAATGAAGTAACAGGCACCACATAAAATTACTGATCTGTTTTTATTAACTGTCTCACGATGCTTAAACTATAATATTATTCGGACTAACCGAAACCCTTTGAAACTGACCCAACCTAAATACCTTTCTTAGAGCTCTCTGAGAGCCTTTTCCTGAACAGCCCTGATTGGCGTCAACAGGAAGTCAAGGATTGTCCGTTTTCCGATGATTATATCCACCTCGGCTGCCATCCCGGCCAATATCGGCTTGTCTTCCCCGAAGGTTGATGTGTTCGCTTCGAGCTTGACCCAATAGTGCGGGTCTTCTTCTTCGCTTTGCAGAATGTCCGTCGAGATATCGACGACTTTGGCCTCCAGACCCCCATGTAGCGAATAATCGTAAGCTGATAGTTTCACGACGGCCGGAAGACCGACCCAGACCTTCGCGCGATCCTTTGGAGACAAGCTGATATCAATGGATATCGGAGCATCAGTGGGAACCAATTGAACGAGGTTCTGTCCACTGCGGACCACGCCACCAATGGTCGTTTGAAAGAGACGGTGGACTTTTCCATCAATCGGAGCCCGCACTTCGCTGCGCAGGTTTCGGTCACTCATAGCAGTGAGTGTCTGGTTCAGTTCATCAATGGCTCGCAGCGCGTCAATTTTCTCTGCCTCCGCCTCGGAGCGGAATTTCAACGCAAGTTCAGATTTTCGCCGCATGATCTCACTGAGTTCTGCTTCGATCTGGGGGATCTGGTGGGTCAAATCTGAAATCTTGGTTTCAATCTGCTGCAGGCGTGACTTGGTCTCCAGAAGTTCATTGCGAGAAACTGCTCCGACTCAACAGTTTGACAGGATTGTTACGCGCTCTCCGCAGATGTATCATCTGATGCTCCAGCCGGTTTCCTTTCTGCTTTCCAGCACCTTGCGCGTCGTGATCTTCAAGGATCAGGTGCTGCTGCTCTAGAGACTGTTGACGCGAATTGAAAAGATCACGCTCATCGGCAACCACATCGGGGACTGCGTTTATCATGTCCTGCGAGAATTCAAGCACCGGCAGGTTTTGGCTTTCTGCTTCCAGGCGCACCAATTCGGCCTGCCGGGACAGGAGCAGTTTCTGGGCCTTTTCATACTCGGCACGGGAAAACGGGTCTCGAATTGTCAAAAGAACATCGCCCTTTTTGACGAATTGCCCTTCCCGTACGAGAATTTCCCTGATGATGCCACCTTCCAGATGCTGAACAAACTGGTTCTGCAACGATGGCACAACACGACCCGAACCTCGGGTGACAATATCGATTTGTGTGAATTGGGCCCATGCGAAAACAGCGATCAAGCCCAGCGCAACAATCACCACAAAAAGCTTGTGAGCCCGTGTGGCGATGGTGACTTCATTCAATGTATTCGCTGAGTCTTTCCTGCTTGCGTCATATACGCGATCGCCCTGCATACCCCAACACCCTTTAAACATTACTTTGATAACGTTAGGGAGTTTTTTACATAATTACTTATATCTCATTAACCAAAATTGCTTCTTATACATCTACGAGTTTTTTTGAGGATCGCTTGTGAAATTCGGGAACCTGCTTTCTAAAAAAAGAGCAAGACATGCGCAGCTCAAGGTTTTCGTCCCTTCCATGGGCACCGACCGTGCGGAAAGCGTTTGCGCTCTGGCGTTGGCTGCTGGTGACCCCGAAACTCGCCAAGACGCTGACTTTATCCGTCAGGACCTGGGTGCAGAGACTTCGGCAAGTGGCGATCTGAGCCAGCTTTGTGATCGTCTTGGGCTGGCTCTCAAGGAACTTGCTTTTCCCGTCAAGTCATTGAACAAGCTTGGCTGTCCCTGCATTCTCATCTTTGAAAACGGTCTCTCAGCACTGCTCAAACAGACCGACGGCAACCGTGCCACGCTTCAGATTGCTAATGATGACGTCGATGTGCGGGCTCAGGATGTTCTGCGTGTCACCACCAAAGCACTTGGAACTGTTCACGCGATAACAACTTCACAGCCTGAATGCACCGAAGAATCAAGGACGCTCCCTTCCTCACCAGCCGATACCGATTTACCCAACCCGGGTCTGATCAGGCTGATGGGTCATGTGTATTCGAAAAAGCCGACAGCAATGTCTCTGATCATGGTCACGGCGTTCATCGGCAACTTGATGATGATCGCTCTGCCGCTGTTCGTGATGAGCGTTTATGACCGTGTCATCCCGCATAGTGCCTTTGAAACTCTTTGGGCGCTTGCACTTGGCGTTTTGATCGCGATCAGCATTGATCTTGGCGTTCGGTATGTCCGCTTGAAACTGGCGGATTCCGTGTCGCTCAGCATCACTCAGGCCATGCAGATCCGCCTAATGCAAAGGCTCACCGGCAGCAAACTGGAGAATACACCGCGCAACACGGCAAGCTGGACGTCGGGGTTCCGAGACCTGGAAGCAACGATATCTCTTGTACCAGCCCTGATCCCCGCCCTGATAGTCGATTTGCCGTTTGTTTGCATCGTGCTGGCCTTGATCTTTTCTATTGCCGGGCCGGTCGTGTTGGCTCCCATTGGCGGGATTGCCTTTTTTGCAATCTGGACCCTGATCGGGATGCATGCGCTGAAAAAACGTGGCGGCGAGGATAGCAAACACACAAATGCGAAAACCGAGCTTCTGGCTGAAACCTCCAGCGTCATTCGCACACTAAAGACAATCGGCGCAGAAGATCAACGTGTCGGTGTTTTTCAAAAACTGCTGCGCGATGCGACACGTGCCGGACATGAAATTCGACTGACAACCGGACTTCAGCCTCAGGTCACGATGTTATCGGTGCAAGTGGTGATGGTGGCTGCGATTGTTATCGGCGTCTATCAGATCAGCGCAGGCCTGATGTCCGTCGGTGCGCTAGCGGCCAGCACCCTTTTGGTTGGCCGGGTGCTGTTACCGGCTGGAACTGTCGTTTCACTTACAGGACGCGCCTTCCAATTTGCGAAATCCTATGAACATGTCTGCCGTCTTCTAAAACTGCCTCAGGAAGAGAGCCTTGATCACCTTGCACCACGGACCGTGAAACAAGGAAAATTCTCTCTCAATGCGGTCTCATTCAAATTCTCACAAAGCCCGGTAAATGCACTGAGTGACATTTCCCTGACGGTTGAACCGGGAGAGCGCATTGCGCTGATTGGCCGAAGCGGAAGCGGCAAGAGCACCTTGCTGCAGGTTCTTGTCCGGCTCTTGGAGCCCGGCCATGGCAGTTACAAGATTGACGAGTTTGACGCACGGCAGTTTGAGCCACGTAGCATCCGATCCGCCCTCAGCTACATGCCGCAGGAAACCGAACTTATTGTCGGCACTCTGGCTGAAAACCTCATGCTGGCATATCCGGACGCAAGTCAGGACGACCTCCTAAAAGCGCTTGAGATAGCAGCCGCAGATGACTTTGTGCGCTCCAATGCCTATGGCTTGAGCTTGCCTGTAGGGCGCAATGGGGAAGGGCTTTCGGGCGGAGAGCGCCAATCGATTGGACTGGCAAGAACCCTTTTGCGGCCATCAAAGCTGTTGCTGCTTGATGAACCGACATCGGCTCTCGACAACACAACCGAGAACCGCGTGATCAGAGCGCTTTCAGAAAGTCTGGGTGACAAAACCCTGATTGTTGCAACCCACCGCGTCAATCTTCTGGCACTTGTTGATCGTGTCATCTGGATGGACGGGGGCCGTATTGTTGCGGACGGCCCCAGAGATCAGGTGCTTGCAAAGCTGAAGGCCGCCGCATGAGACCTGAAGCAAACACATTCCTGAAGGCCCTTGGGTTGGGCCTCGTGGCGCTGATCGATCAGATCGCGCCCGGCGACAATGGTTTTGGAGAGTGACACGTGGCGCGTAGAGCAGCTGAAGAAGCCGAAAACCACTGGCCGGGGTTCGTGGATGCCCTCTCGACAATCGTGATGGTTGTCACGTTCCTGCTTATTATTCTGGCCGTCGCCATTTTCGTTTTGTCGCAGAACATCGCCAAAAGCTACATCGAAACCCATTCGGCCAAAACCGAACAAGGTGGGGGAGATAAGATGGACCCTGATCCGGGTTCGGCGACCAAGGAGTTCATGGGGGACAAAAAGGTCGAAGCTCCTGTTCCAGATACAGCAACTGAAAAAATGACGGAAGCGCCGCCGCCTCCGGTACCAACCGAACCAGATCCGACAGTAACGCCGCAACCGCAAGAACCAGTTACTCAGCCGCCTGCACCAACTACATCCGCAACAGCTCCGCAAAGCCTGTCGGATACGCCGAATGAAAACACCGCTCCAAAATCGCCCGGTAAGACGCAGTCCAAGGATACCTTCAACTCGCAACTGGCCGAGGAGTTGAAAGGCAATGACGATGTTGAGGAGGACACGGATCTCTCCATTCTCAGCAGAAAGGTTCCGATTGAGGAAAAACGGATCGTCGTTGCCCCTCAGGACAAGACGGAACAGCCCAAGGCTTCAACTGTCCAAAAAGCCCAAACCATTCTGGTTATCGACTTCCAAAGCGCATCGGTGAAAATGGATGAGGCTGCAGCGAATGAGATCCGTAAGTTCAGCCAGACCAACTCCGCCATTTTGAAGGATCAGAAAGTCACCGTCTGGTCGTTCACAAGCCCTGCAGAAGGATCTGTGTCTCAGGCCAAACGGGTTGCCTATTATCGGGCATTGGCTGCACGGAACAACCTTTTGTCCAGTGGTACCCCGCCGGAAAACATCGGCATTGAAATCCGTTTCACAGACGAGGCCGACAAGACAGATACCGTGCAGCTGGTCGTAAACTAAAGGCAGCTCTGTTCACACCACAACTGCTCTATCATAAATGATGACTCCGTCACCAGCGGGTCAAACCCGCTCGCCGTCGGAGCCAAAGAAATGAGTTCTCTCCGGCGCGAAGGAAAGGCTCACCGGCTCGCCCTCTTCATGAAGTGCGTCGCCAACTGTGCGGACATTGATCTTGCCCAGCGCCCCGCAATCGACAATCGAAAAGCTATCTGCTCCAAGATACTCCACGAAATCAACGATCCCATCACATTGCCCCTCGCCCGATGAGCCGAAGGTGATGTGTTCCGGTCGAATCCCCACTTCTACGGGTTCACCAGACCCTGAATAAGCGCCGCCGCGCCCACCTTCGAGCACATAGTTTCCACCGTCATGGCGACAGGACATCAGGTTCATCTTCGGACTGCCGATGAATTGCGCTACGAACCGGTTGGCCGGGCGTTCATACAGCTCTCGTGGCGTTCCGACTTGAGCAATTCGCCCAAACTCCAGAACAACAATCCGATCGGCCAGGGTCATGGCTTCCACCTGATCGTGTGTCACGTAGATCATGGTGGTCTTCAGCTGCTCATGAAGCTTGGCGATTTCGTACCGCATCTCCACCCGCAAGGCGGCATCAAGGTTCGACAAGGGTTCATCGAACAGGAAGGCTGTGGGATTTCGGACAATGGACCGGCCAATGGCGACGCGCTGTCGCTGCCCGCCGGACAGGTCTTTAGGGCGGCGATCCAAATAGGGTTCGAGTTTCAGAATTTCGGCCGCCGAATTGACCTTTTCCGCGATCTCGGTTTTTGGCGCTCCGGCGGTCTTCAAACCAAACCCCATGTTGTCGCGCACCGACATGTGAGGATAAAGCGCGTAAGACTGGAACACCATGGAAAGGCCGCGCTTTGAGGGTGGTTCTGCCGTCTGATCGGTTCCTTCAATCAAAAGCTGACCTAGGGAGATGTCCTCCAACCCACCGATCATGCGCAGCAAGGTGGATTTTCCGCAGCCAGAAGGGCCGACAAAAACTATGAACTCTCCCTTATCGATGGAAAGATCGACGCCCTTGATGACCTGAACGTCGCCAAACCACTTTTCTATGGCTTCAAGCGTAATCGCACCCATCATGCCGCTCCTTGTTCCTTGGAGGCCCAGCCAAGCCAAACGGCAGCCGTCCACGTAAATGATTGACCGCCTGCCGGAGACCCGTCGGTTGGATCAAAATACTCTGCAAACCCGTGCTGTCGGATCACCTCACGGGTGACCTCGCGCACGTGGGACGCAAGAGAGTGCTTATGTTCTTCAAGCCCCAGTCCAATGAGGAAATTCATGAACGCCCATGTCGGTCCGCGCCAATAGCGTTTGCTGTCGAACTTTTCGCCGTTCGGATCATAGCTGGCGACGCCGAATTGAACCTGCTGGAGCGATCTTTCGAGGTGTTCTGCCTGCTCTTTGCTGTCGAGCCCGGCGAGCCAACAAAGATAGGACGCGTTGGAAATGGTGCCGGTCCATTCACCGGTTTTGGCGTCGCGGCTGTCGTAACTGTTCAGGTTGGGGTTCCAGAGAGACGCGGCACCCTGTTCCAAAAGCGCAATTTCCTCTGCCATGCCGGAGGTGTCCAGACCCAGTTCTTCGCCGGTCCTCAGAAGATCGCGATGCGCCCTCAAGAGGAGAAACGTCATGGTCGGGTCGGCTATTCGAAACGGGTTTTCTTCCAACAGCGCGGCCTGATCCCATTTGAGGCGATTGCCCATCTGAACGAGCCAGATATAGCGGTCGTAATCATATTTGGTCGGACGCATCGAGCCGTCGACATGTGATGTGTCCCGGCGCTGATATTCTCCAACACCCACCGGATCAATTCGCGCCATGACAGCATCCCAATCTGGCGCATTGTCCCGTCCTGCCTCCCAAGGATGGGTCACACAGACGGCTCCTTGATCCAGACGCCAGCTTAAAAACCACGTGTGCCAAGCCCGCAGTTTTGGCAACAAGACCTTGAATCGGTCAGCCCCTGCACCCCGGTCCTTTTCCCAAATGATCCGCGCCATCGTTGCTGCGACGGGCGGCTGAGTGATGCTGGACGACGGAATTGGACCTGTCCCACCCCAAACATCGGGGCCAGGGAAATAGCCGGGGTCCGGCTTGTGAAACAGGATGTGCGGCACCATGCCGTCATCCCACTGGCCGGTGAACAGGGTTTCCAGTTCCTGCCACGCGCGAACGTTATCGAATTCGGCAAAGCCCATCGCCGTGATGGCGCTGTCCCAGTTCCATTGATAGGGATAAAGGCCTGCAGTCGGGATTGTGTATCCGCCACGGTCATTTTGCAGGAGGATGTTTCGCGCTTCTTCCGAGCGACTGACTTGGGTCAACATGTCTTTATCCTTTGACAGAACCTGCGGTCAGGCCCTTGGTCATGAAACGTTCAAGCCCCAGAAACATAGCCATGATTGGAACGGTCGCAATGACCGCCCCTGCCATAAGGTGTTGTCTGGGAATTTCGGATGAGTTGAGGCTGGCAATACCGCGCGTCAGCGTGAACTTTGACGGATCGTCCAGTAGCATGAACGCAAGAAGGAATTCGTTCCAGGCGATCATGAAAACATAGAGCGAGACTGAGGCCAGTGCTGGCAAAGCGAGTGGCAGTGTGATTTTCCAAATCACAGCCAAACGGGACAAGCCATCCATCAGGCCCGCTTCCTCGATCTCCGCCGGAAGCCCTCTGAAATAGCCCTGCAGCATGTAAAGCGCCACGGGAATTGTTGTGACCGGGTAGATCAACACAATCCCGAACAGCGAGTTGCGCAAGCCGGTCATGGAAAAGGCGATGTAGATCGGCAAGGCCAGAACGATCATCGGCACCATGTAGATCAGCAGGATCGACCTTGAAAACGCTGCCCGACCCTTGAACCGCAACCTTGCGACTGCGTAAGCCCCCAGCACGCTGAACGCTAGAGTGACGAGGACGGTGACAACCGAAATTCCGAAGGAGTTGATCAGATAGGTGCCGAAGTTAAAATCCTGAAACAGCTCCTGATAGGACCGTAGAAGGCCAAACCCTTTTGAAAGGTCCAGTGAGAAATCCAGCGGATTTTGCAGCAATTCCGACTGGTTTTTCAGGCTGGTCATCACCATCACGTAGAACGGAATGAGGACGATGGCCGTAAAAAAAATGTAGCCAAAGCCGGTGAGAAACCGGATCACCGCTGCTTCAAATTCATGTCTGGACAAGGGACCTTTCACGACGCTGTCCAAGATCACTAAGAGCCCGAGGACACCAAACCCGGCAGCCGCGCCATGGCCAATAATTGCAGCCAGAAGCAACACGTCTCCCGACAACATCGGGCCAAACCCGAGATACCCGATCGCACCGACACCTACTCCGAAGATCTTTGCAACCGTTCGCCCATGAATGACGGCAAGTCCCGCCAAAACACCCCAGAAAAGCGATAGAATGACCGATGGGCGGAACGCGTCACCCGTTGCAAAACTCATAGTCACGGCAACTGTGCTGGATATGGTCAGGAACCAAAGTGCGCCAAGCAAGGGAGCAGTGACATAGCCATTTCGCAAAAAACTCATAGCCCTTCCTCCTGACTGATGAATTTGAAGAAGAAGAAGGAAAAGCCGAGAAGGCAGCAGAAAATCACGACCGCAACAGCCGCACCTGCGCCGATATTGGAAATCGCGAAGGCTTGTTCATAGACATTCACGGTCAAGGTCCGCGTGCCCGCATTGCCTCCCGTCAGCAGGAAGATGTCGTCGAACTTGTTGAAGGTCCAGATGAACCGCAAGAGGAATAGAACCGACAGAATGCCGAGGAGCTGGGGAAGGCTGAGATACCAGAACTTCTGGAACGGACTCGCACCATCCATATCGGCAGCCTCATACATATCCGTGTCGATGGACTGCATGCGCGCGAGGATGAACAGGAAAGACAGCGGGAAATACCGCCAGATCTCGAAAACCGTCACCATGATGAGCGCTAGCGGGCGTTCACCGAAGAAATTAATCGCCTCGTCCGTCACACCCATTTGGACAAGCAGAGCATTGGCGCTGCCGGAAAAAGGGTCGAACAGAATGAGCCAGGAAAACGCCACCGCGATAATTGGCGCGACATACGGAAACAGGTAAAGCCCTCGCAATATGCCCTGCCCTTTGAAGGACTTGTTCAAAAGGAGCGCTGCAAATAGCCCCACCACAATGGCGCCGATGGTTCCGAACACGGTGTAGAATATTGTGACGCCAAGGACTTCCCAAAATTCTTCGCCATCGAAAATCCGGGCGAAATTCTCGGCTGTGAATGTGAGATTGGTTAGGATATTGTCCGCATCGCCCGACACACGAGGCGCGCTGGCTTCCACCAGTTCTTCGGCCTCATCCTTGTTCTGCGCGGCAACTGGAAACTTGAGGCGCGTGCGAAATCCGCCTTCAATTGTCCCGAATTCACAGCGAAGAACAGACCCCTGAACAGCGCATTCCTCGGGGAGATCACCAAGAAACTCGATTTGCGCCGGAAGATCATCCTCCAACACGACATTGCCTATAGCCTGTTCCTGACTTGAATTGCGCAACCGATACTCGATGCGCATGTCCTCTCCGCTCCCGCGAAGAGACTCTCGTACGATCGGAGCCGTTGGGCGCAAATCAGCCAAGCCTATTGGCTTTACACTGATCCAGAAGATGGCCAGCAAAGGCAGGATGACGACGAGCGCGACACTTATGATCGTCGGTGCAAGCAGCCCCCAGGCAAGACGGGCCTCTCGCCTTGCAAGCGGGGTGGTTCCGCTTGGCGGTAGTGAAGAAACAGACATGAGCTTAATCCGGATGGTGCTGCCCCGGCGCTTGCCGGGGCAGCGAACGGCAAGGCTTACTGGACTTTTGCCAGCTCGTCGTTCATGGCAGCAACAGCTGCTGGCCCATCAACTTCGCCATCGATGAACTGACGGACTACACGGTTGATCGCCTGACTGTTGATGATCTTGGAGGCAAGGCTAAGCTGGCCTTCAGAGACCCCCCAGCGCTGCGCCACGTCCAAACCGCCAACGATTTCGTCGATCATTTCCTGCGCATAAAGATCGCCAAGCGGTGCTTTGCGGTCCACACCCACAGGGAGTTTGGACCAAGCCTCGGTAAAGGCTGCTGGATTGTCAGCGTTACCACGGCGAACCGGGAATTTGCCTTCCGGAGCGATCGACAGGGTCTGTGTGTATCCTTCGTCCATGGAGTATTTCACAAAATCCATGGCTGCATCGGTATCTGCATCTGATGTGATGCCGAAGTAGCGAATGTCACCCCAAGCGGCCCCATCTGGATTGGACGGACCGGAGAAGTTGGTCACGATGCCAGTTTTGGACGCCAGTTCGCTGGATGTCGGGTCGTCATTGATGGTTGGCGGTGCGCTGTCACGAAGACCGGCCAGCTCGTCCAGAATGAACGGAGACCAGATAATCATTGCCGCGTCGCCTGCAAAATAAAGCTCGCGAGACTGTTTCCAGTAAAGGTCGCCCGGAGGAGATGCCTTGGCCAGCTTCTTGTAAAACTCCAGAACTTCGATGGTTTTTGCCTCGTCAAGCGGAGCAAAACCGGAGCTATCAACCGGGGAGACGCCGTTTGACAGGAATACATGCTCCAGAACCTGGCTCATGAAGTTTTCATCAACCTTCGTGGCTGCCACGAAACCAAACATTTCCGGTGGGTTGTGGAGCTTTTCCAGAGCTGCTTCCACAGCAGCATAGGAGGTGGGAGCCTCAAGGCCGTTGGCGTCAAAAAGGTCCTTCCGGTAGACGATCATCTGCGTCCAGCCATCAACTGGCACGGAAGCATAGTCGCCTTCAAATGTTGCCATTCCAAGCGCGCCTTGCGCAAAAGTTCCCTTGCCCAACGCGTCAACAACTTCTGTTGCAGCTTCTGTGTCGAGAATGCCAGCTTCCGCCCATGGCAGAGCGTATTGTAGAGTGTGATAGATCACATCTGGCAGATCACCGGCAGCAAAGGCTGCTGTTGCACGGGTTCCAAGATCAGATTCACTGACCGGGATCACTTCGACAGAGGTGCCGGTTTTCTTTTCGAAATCAGCTGCCATTTCCTGTTGTTTGGCGAGGCGTTCTGGTTACTCTTCTGTTGTCCAGAACCGGATCGTGTCCGCCTGAACAGCTGCAACAGTCATCGGCAGGACCATGGCGGTCGTAGCCAGCAATCTGCTGAAATAGGTCATGTTATTCCTCCACTTGGCGTTTCGCATTTGAGATTATCGTTGCGAGTTCGGCCGACGTTCTCATCGCTGGTCCGTGAGACCCGCGCGCAACAAAGGTTGCGGGCAGAACTTGACGCAGATTTTCTGGAGCTGCGCCGTTAATTCGTTCGATCAGGAGCGCTGTCAGGCGGCGGCCTGCATCGCGTACATCGGCAGAAAAGGTGGTGAGTTTCGGGGCGACCAGCTCCCCTTCCTCGATGCCATCATAGGAAATCACCGACAGATCCGACCCTATCTGAAGGTTATAGTTTTGGGCCGCCTCATAGGCTCCGAGTGCCGCACGGTCGACCGAGCACACAAGCGCCGTTGGCGGTGTCGCGAGGTTCAAGAGCTGATCTGCGGACGCAGCTCCGTCTGTCCGATTGAGAGCCGGCTCGGACACCAGATCCGGATCAAAAGCCAGACCGCATTTTAGCAATCCGGCGCGGTAGCCTTCCATCCGCAAGCGCGCGTAGGTGTAGCGCTCTGCACCAGGCACGAAACCAATTCGCCGATGGCCAAGTGCAAACAGACGCTCGACAGCTTCTTGGGTTGCCGCCTCACTTGAAATGTCAAACCACGCACATCCGTCAGAGTTTCTGGTCCGGCCATAAAGAACGAAGGGAACTTTCGCTCCTCTCAAGAAGGCTATGCGCAGGTCTTCCCACAACGTTCGTGGAAGAATGAACCCATCCGCCTTATGCTCATCTGCCAATTTGCAGAGAAGTCGCAAAGTGTCTTCATCGCTGGCGGCTGTCGAAACAGTCACCGTCCAATCGGCTTCAGAGGCGGCTTGTGAAATCCCGGCCAGAAAATCGGCAAGGAACGGGCGGTGTCGATCATGTTCATTAAGTTGAAGCACCAAACCGATGGCCCGCAAACGACCCGTGCGGATCGCCTGTGCATTGGCTAGTGGCCTATACCCCAAGGACCGTGCAGCTTCGCGTACCCGCAAACGCGTGGTGTCGGAAATATCCGGATAGCCGTTCAAGGCGCGACTTACTGTGCTCTTGGTCATTCCAAGCTCACTGGCAACATCGTTGATCGTGACACGCTGTCGCCGCAACGCCGAACGCACCTTATGAGCGCGCGTCTCCACGTTACTTTCCTCCCGTTTGGGAGTATTGAAGTTACCGAAACCGGTTTCGGCAAGCGGTTTTAGATATTTTTCTTAACGGAAGACAATTTTGCTTTCATTTATCCCTACGCAAACTTTGCAGGGGAATAGACCAACACCCGCTGACTTATCGCCAACTCCCCTTTTCTGGACTTTGGGTTTTCTACAGCTGCCATGAAAGTCATTTTTCTTTCCAGCACTCAACAGACCGCTTAGTCACGTCGAATTTTTGCGATTATTTCTCTTTCCTTCCCGAAATACGCGAATCTGATCAAAACACGATCATTTTTTTTGCCAAATGTTCAAATTTTGACCTCTAACGCACAGCGACCAACTTGTGAGCACAGCTGAACTGTGATCCTCTAATGGGTGTAAAAAATCACATCTCAGGGGATTCCAATGGCGCATTTCAAACAGGGTTCCTGGCACCGCCGGGCCTTTCTGATAGCCGCTGTGGCTGCCACCACCGCATTTGGACTTTCACTCCAGCCAAGTTTTGCAGCCGACCAGATCAAGGTTGCCGCAATCTACACAGTACCTGTCGAACAACAATGGGTGAGCCGGATTGACAAGGCTCTGAAAGCTGCCGAAGCGCGCGGAGATATCACCTACACGTTCTCCGAAAATGTTGCCAACACCGACTATGAGCGCGTCATGCGCGAATACGCCGAACAGGGCATGGACCTCGTTGTTGGTGAGGCTTTTGCTGTAGAACGCGCCGCCCGCAAGGTGGCTGCGGAATACCCTGATACAGCGTTTTTGATGGGCTCTTCCTTCGGCGCTGCCAAGCCGAATTTTTCCGTATTTGACAACTGGATCCACGAGCCGAGCTATCTTTCCGGCATGATCGCAGGCGCCAAGACTGAGTCCAACATCATCGGTATGGTCGGCGGTTACGCGATCCTGATCCTCCCCCTTTGAAGTGGTCCATCGTTATGTTTAGGAAAACGGAGGATCAACATGGCTACGAAACGTCACAAGCCAGAAGAAATTGTCTCGAAGTTGCGGCAGGTTGAAGTCCTTGTCGGCCAAGGCATGCCGCGCATTGATGCCATTCGGCAGGTTCGTATCACCGAACAGACGTATTACCGGTGGCGAAAGCAGTATGGTGGGATGGGAACCGACCAACTGAAAGAACTCAAACGCCTTCAGAAAGAGAACGAGCGGCTGCGCAAGGCAGTGTCTGACCTGACCCTGGACAAGTTGATCTTGTCGGAGGCCGCAAAGGGAAACTTCTGAGCCCCGCCCGTCGTCGAGCCTGCATCAATCACATTCGTCAGCATCTCGGCGTGTCAGAGCGCCGAACCTGTCGTGTTCTGGGTCAGCACCGGTCTACGCAGAGGAAACCTCCAGCAGGGCGTGCTGACGAAGAACGTCTTGTGGCGGATATGATCGCACTCGCCCGTGAGTTTGGCCGTTACGGTTACAGGCGTATTGCAGCTCTGCTCAGAGATGCTGGTTGGCATGTGAATGACAAGCGTGTTGAGCGGCTGTGGCGACGAGAGGGGCTGAAAGTGCCAATGAAACAACCGAAGAGAGGGCGGCTCTGGCTGAACGACGGATCATGTGTCCGGCTGCGGCCAGAGTATCCCAATCATGTCTGGAGCTATGACTTCGTGCACTGCCGAACCAATGAAGGAAAAGCGTTCCGGACACTGAACATCCTGGACGAGTATTCCCGAGAGTGCCTGGCAATCCGGGTGAAGCGAAATCTGAACTCCACCGACGTGATTGATGTGCTAACGGATCTCTTCATCCTGCGAGGTGTTCCAGCCTACATCAGATCAGACAATGGGCCGGAGTTCATTGCTCAGGCAGTCAGGGACTGGATCAACGCTGTGGGTGCAAAGACCGCGTACATCGAACCAGGTTCGCCATGGGAGAACGGATACTGCGAGAGCTTCAACGCCCGCCTCCGAGATGAGCTACTCAATGGTGAAATCTTCTACAGCTTAAAGGAAGCACAAATCCTGATTGAACAATGGAGGAAACATTACAATACCAAACGCCCACACAGCGCCTTGGGCTACCGACCACCGGCACCAGAAACCATCGTCCGGATGGACCAAAGCCCAGTCATGCACTAACAATCAAAACGGACCACTCAGGTGGGGCTGATCAAATAAGCTGTGTTTTCAACAACACGGCGCCCGTATCGAGCCGGGTCAAGACCCAATCGCCCTGCAGAAGACCTGGCTGCGCGCCTAGCTCTTCCTCACCGCCCATGGCTTTTGCCTCTGCGCGCCTGCGCGCCAATGCCATCTCCTGATTGCGGTTGACAACCCAGAACGATAGTTCCTCCGCCATGGTCGCAACCTCACCCCCAGCCCCATCGACCGAGCAAATAAGATCGGTTGCTGTTGCAGGATCTTGGGTGTGGTGTCCTTCCTCACCCACCTCCAAACATTGGGTAACCATGTTGCTTTGCTGATGCGGGTTGGTCTGTATCCATTCCCCCGTTGCAACATGGATGAGATCCAGCTGTACAAGCCCAGAGCTCTCATCCACGATCGGCTGCAGAAGCGCAAAGCCCTCTAAAATCGGGATTTCTCTAAGACCGGTTATCGGATCACTATAGGAGCAATAGGCCTCACCTTCACACACAATCACCGCATCTGAACTCTCGGTTTTCCTGAGTAGAACCGGATCCACTGCAGTCTTGATCGCTTGTGCAGATGGCTCGGCACCGTGATCGTCAGCGCTCAGGCCGCTCAAGTCATCTATCTGTTCCAGCTTCACCGGGATCAAACTGGTAGCCCCCGCCAAAAGCACCTCTCCCTCGTAAAGGGCATCGGCTTCGAGGCTCAGCATCAGGTTGGACGTCTTTCCAGCTTCATCCAGCAAGCCAATCATGAGGTTTTCATCGGTTGCGACCGCTTCTGAAACATCCCTTTGCTCTGCGAGCGCTCCATCTCGCGGAGCGTCTTTCAGGACGATCCTGTTTTCCTGAATGAGGAACTCCGCCAGCGCTTGAGCGGTGTCTTCGTGCCGCAGGATCCAGATGCCTTCCGGCACGGTTCCTGTTCCCTTGAATGCAACAAAGGTGCCGGATGAAGCGGCTTGAGGCTTCGCAACAATCGTCTTTGATGCTGCCTTCGTTTCCGTTTCAATCGACGTCTTTTTCAATTCTTCGGCACGGGCAGCGACGGTGTCCGCATCATCCTCCAGCACAACATCGCCGACTAGGATGGTTCCAAGTGGGAGTTCTGCATCTTCGCTCGTGGCGCGATAAAACAGCTCATACTCTCCCGGTTTCTGGGGCAACGTTAAAACCGGGCCTTCCTCCTTGAACTCGAAATATTGCAGCCACTGACTGACAATTTCTTGATCGCCCTGGCGCAGGCTTAGCGTGTTGTTTCGATAAAAATCGCCGCTGATGCGGATCGGAAGGTTTTCGCCGGGGTTACCCTGCCTTGGTCCAAGCCACTCAACGGGAGTTGTATCAACCACCGTTATCGGAAACCGGACGTCTGCCTGACTGAGATCGTAGCCAGTGAGAACAATAATCTCGTAGTTTCCGGGTTTTGTAAAAGTGAAATCATGGGCGGTATATCCCTCCGCATCACTGCCAAACCGTGTTTCCCAATCGATCCTCTGATTGAAATCATTCGTGCCTGCCGGGAACAGACCAACCGTGTATTCCTTGTTCGGTTGAAGCGGCGCCGTGACACCCAGATAAACGTTGTGACTGCTGCCCGTGACACGGTAAGGGCTGGTTTCGATCAGAACAAAGCTGGTTTCGTTGGCCTTGAAAGGCACATCCACACTTTCGAGCGCAGAGGTCACATGGATCGTAATTGAACCGCGTCCTTCCTTGCTGACCGCCTCAATTGTCCATTCGCCTTCCGCAAGTTCCGTCTGTAAGCCCTTGATTACTTCAGCAGAGCGCGTTCGAGTTCCAAGGACAAATCGCTCGCCAGTAGAAACATTGGTTGCCCTAAAAGTTACTTGATCCGGGCGCGAAGTGCCTTCGGCTTCCTTCACGGTCAAGCGGAGCGGTACCAAAGCAAGTGACGTATCGGCTTGTTCTGAAACGGGTTCGGCATTGGTAACCTGACCAAGTGCGTCCTTCAAACTGCCTGCATCATCAGCATCAAAATACGTCCCGCCCGTATTTTCAGCGATGCATTGCAGCTTTTTTCTGTCTGCATCGCTGCCAATTCCAAAGCCGATTACATGGGCTGTAAAGTCAATTCCGTCCCGTTCCAGTTCCTCTGCCAACAGGCATGGATCCGCGTTACAGGTCTCAATCCCGTCGGAAAACAGCACCACAGTCGCCGCTTCTTCACGATATTGAAGTTCCTGAGCAGCCAGCCGGACAGATTGAGACAACGGCGTTTTGCCTTTGGGACGAATGGAATTTATCCGGGTTGATATATCTGCCCCACTTCCGCTGCCCATGGGAACGAGTGTCTCGATATCCCGGCAGTCACCCTTTCTCCGGTGGCCGTAAGCAATCAAACCCACTTGGCCGGTTCCAGCATCCCAAGCCGTTTTGGCTTCAGCGAACGCATCGCGTGCGATCTCAATCTTCGACTTACCGCCGATTTGACCCCACATCGACCCCGACGCATCGAAGATAATCATCGTGTTACGCTGGCTTTCCTCAGCCTTCAGATCAGACCCGATCGGCGAAAGTGCACAAAAAAGAACGAAAACAGAATTAAAGGCCGTTTTTCCCAAAGGGCCCATTTTATTGAAAAACAATTCGAAACTCCTTGTCCCAGACAGCTATTTGACGCAGAGGAACAAAGAGGTTACCCAAGCCTATTGCCGTTTCAAGCTAGGGATTTCCATAGGTTTTTGAACAAATGCACTCGAATGAAGCACAGGACTTGGTTCACACGATTTCAAATGAGACTGACCTAAAGTCTGTTTGGGCAAAAGCGTGTGGCTATTTCTCAGGCCACGGTTTCAATAGTCTTATCTACGCTGATATTAATTCCATCGGCGAAAGTCTCATTCTCAGCAATGCGCCAACACAGTGGATCGAACACTACGAAGCGAGTGGCTATGCTTCCTGTGACCCGTTCTTCAAATACTGCTGCAACACATACGGTTCATTGAGGACAGGTTCCGCCTATCTTTCGCGGTATAAATACCTCCAACCAAAGGAGCGACAGCTCATCCTGGACGCTTCGGAGGCCGGGCTTACAGCTGGTTTTTCAAGCGTCTTTCGGACCAATGGAACGAACGGATGTGGTGGTTGGAATATCCTCTCCGACGCGGGATCGGAGCATGTTGACCAAGTGTTGCAGGACCGGGAAGCAGAATTTCATTTTCTGGCAAATTTTCTGCACTTGCGCATGAAGGATGTGGCGCTGCACGCGCATTCCTCAGCACCCGTTCTGACACGACGTGAACTGGAGTGTCTAAAGTGGCTGTCTGCGGGCCTGCGAACAGCAGAGTTAGCCGATAAACTGGCCATCTCCGGTCCAACGGTTGAATTTCATATCAAAAACGCCCGCGAGAAACTCTCGGCCAAGACACGTGAGCAGGCTGTCGCGCGAGCCGTTTCCTTGAAGCTCTTGTAAGAATCAATGTTTCTCAGGAATATACCAACAGTATCCGGTACCGAGAATCAAGATTAGCTTTTCATGCAAAAAACCCGCCATCATTTTTGATGGCGGGTTTTTATATTTGGTTGCGGGAGCAGGATTTGAACCTGCGACCTTCAGGTTATGAGCCTGACGAGCTACCGGGCTGCTCCATCCCGCGTTATTTCTGTCCGCCTTTCGGCCTTTATGGTCGAATGGGGAGTTTTTGTTGAAGAGTTGTTAGCGCCCAAGTAGCCGATAGGCGATAGCGCATTTTATTATCTGTCATTTGCGGGCCTGGCGGCGACCTACTCTCCCGCGTCTTGAGACGAAGTACCATTGGCGCTGGGGCGTTTCACGGCCGAGTTCGGGATGGGATCGGGTGGGGGCGCCCCGCTTGGGCCACCAGGCCGGCGAAGGACAGATAGTTCTCACGGCTTGTCGCGGCTTTGCCGCTTGCCTGCGAATGCGCGCCCGACGGGCGGCGTCCGTTGGACGCTTCAAACTGTTGATTTGAAGTGGATCCGTGAGAATATGTCGTGAACTGGTCTTATATTGTCGATGAGTTTTTTCAAAGCGCCTGGGGCGCTTTGGTCTCGCACTCAAGTAGGCCTATGGCCGGCAGTGCAAGTATAGATGAACATAGAGTAATGAGAGTAATCAAGCCGAACGAGCTATTAGTAAAGCTAAGCTTCATGCATTGCTGCACTTCCACACGCTTCCTATCGACGTGGTGGTCTTCCACGGCTCTTCAGGGAGAACTGGTTTTGAGGTGGGTTTCCCGCTTAGATGCTTTCAGCGGTTATCCCTTCCGTACATAGCTACCCTGCAATGCGGCTGGCGCCACAACAGGTCCACCAGAGGTACGTCCATCCCGGTCCTCTCGTACTAGGGACAGATCCTCTCAATTCTCCTACACCCACGGCAGATAGGGACCGAACTGTCTCGCGACGTTCTGAACCCAACTCACGTACCACTTTAATTGGCGAACAGCCAAACCCTTGGGACCTGCTCCAGCCCCAGGATGTGATGAGTCGACATCGAGGTGCCAAACAATGCCGTCGATATGGACTCTTGGGCATCATCAGCCTGTTATCCCCGGCGTACCTTTTATCCGTTGAGCGATGGCCCTTCCACGAGGGACCACCGGATCACTATGGCCGACTTTCGTCTCTGCTCGACTTGTCAGTCTCGCAGTCAGGCAGGCTTATGCCATTGCACTCGACGAGCGATTTCCGACCGCTCTGAGCCCACCTTCGCGCGCCTCCGTTACCATTTGGGAGGCGACCGCCCCAGTCAAACTACCCGCCACACACGGTCCCGGATATTGTTGTACCGCGGTTAGATATCCATAAGGACAAGGGTGGTATTTCAAGGGTGACTCCACCTCAGCTGGCGCCAAGGCTTCAACGTCTACCACCTATCCTACACATGTCATTACGAATACCAGTGTGAAGCTGTAGTAAAGGTGCACGGGGTCTTTCCGTCTGACCGCAGGAACCCCGCATCTTCACGGGGAATTCAATTTCACTGAGTCTGTGCTGGAGACAGCGGGGAAGTCGTTACGCCATTCGTGCAGGTCGGAACTTACCCGACAAGGAATTTCGCTACCTTAGGACCGTTATAGTTACGGCCGCCGTTTACTGGGGCTTCAATTCGGTGCTTGCACACCTCCTCTTAACCTTCCAGCACCGGGCAGGCGTCAGACCCTATACGTCGTCTTGCGACTTCGCAGAGCCCTGTGTTTTTGATAAACAGTCGCCACCCCCTGGTCTGTGCCACCCCCTCGTGGTTGCCCACAAAGAGGTCTCCCTTCTCGCGAACTTACGGGAGCATTTTGCCGAGTTCCTTCAGCACAGTTCTCTCAAGCGCCTTGGTATTCTCTACCAGTCCACCTGTGTCGGTTTCGGGTACGGTTTATACGGTGGAGCTATTTCCTGGAACACCTTCGCTGCACCTCCAATCCAATAAGGAGATACAACACACAGCATCCGTCACTACCACCAAGTACAGGAATATTAACCTGTTTCCCATCGACTACGCCTTTCGGCCTCGCCTTAGGGGCCGACTAACCCTGCGCCGATTAGCGTTGCGCAGGAACCCTTGGACTTTCGGCGAGGGAGTCTCTCACTCCCTTTATCGTTACTCATGTCAGCATTCGCACTTCTGATATCTCCAGGTGCCCTCACGGGTCACCCTTCGCAGACTTACAGAACGCTCCGCTACCGCGTGCACAAAGTGCACACCCGCAGTTTCGGTGTATGGCTTGAGCCCCGGTACATTTTCGGCGCGGAGACCCTTATTTAGACCAGTGAGCTGTTACGCTTTCTTTAAATGATGGCTGCTTCTAAGCCAACATCCTGGTTGTTTTGGGATCTCTACATCCTTTCCCACTTAGCCATAACTTAGGGACCTTAACTGGCGGTCAGGGTTGTTTCCCTCTCCACAATGGACGTTAGCACCCACTGTGTGTCTGCCGGATAGTACTTCTCGGTATTCGGAGTTTGGTTAGGATCAGTAAGGCGGTAAGCCCCCATAGCCCATCCAGTGCTCTACCCCCGAGAGTATTCATCCGACGCTCTACCTAAATAGATTTCGCGGAGAACCAGCTATTTCCGAGTTTGATTGGCCTTTCACCCCTAGCCACAAGTCATCCCCGTCTTTTTCAACAGACGTGGGTTCGGTCCTCCAGTGCGTGTTACCGCACCTTCAACCTGCTCATGGCTAGATCACTCGGTTTCGGGTCTAATCCAACGAACTAAAACGCCCTATTCAGACTCGCTTTCGCTGCGCCTACACCTATCGGCTTAAGCTTGCTCGTTAAATTAAGTCGCTGACCCATTATACAAAAGGTACGCTGTCACCCTTGCGGGCTCCAACTGTTTGTAGGCATCCGGTTTCAGGAACTGTTTCACTCCCCTCGTCGGGGTACTTTTCACCTTTCCCTCACGGTACTTGTTCGCTATCGGTCGACAAGGAGTACTTAGGCTTGGAGGGTGGTCCCCCCATGTTCAGACAGGATTTCACGTGTCCCGCCCTACTCGAGGACTGCAAGAATTTCTACCTGTACGGGGCTATCACCCACTAAGGCCCGACTTTCCAGACGGTTCCAGTTCTTATCTCACAGCCACTGGCCTGGTCCGCGTTCGCTCGCCACTACTAGCGGAGTCTCGGTTGATGTCCTTTCCTCCGGGTACTGAGATGTTTCAGTTCCCCGGGTTTGCTCCCTTACGGGTACTCCATACGGAGTGGGTTTCCCCATTCGGAAATCCACGGATCAAAGCTTATTCGCAGCTCCCCATGGCTTATCGCAGCGTATCACGTCCTTCATCGCCTCTTGTCGCCAAGGCATCCACCGAATGCCCTTAAGACACTTGATTACTCT
>NZ_GL476318.1 GCF_000148725.1 Roseibium sp. TrichSKD4
AGTCGGACAGCCGCCTGTTGGCGTGAGTGCCAATTCTGATGTCGACCCTGGCGGCTCAGAAACAGCGAACAAGCAGGACACAGATACAGATACGGATACGAGCGAAGGTGGCGGCGAAGTCGTCTCCCTCGACGCGTTTCGCAAGAAGACCTGACACCAGTCGGAGCGAAAGTCTTGACCGGAGACGTCATCAATCTGCGTCAGGCCCGAAAGCGCAAAGCAAGGGCCGACAAGGCAGAAAAGGCCAATCAGAACCGGATAGCCTTTGGCCGGACCAAAGCCGAGAAGAACGTCTCCAAAAAAACCATCACGGATCTAAATAAGACAGTCGACGCCCATCACCTTGATCGCACCGCAAAAGACGAAGCCGATCAAAATGACTGATGGCGGCATTTTGCCATGGGGCTGATCAAACGCTCGTTCACCCTTCACGGCCACCGGACCAGTCTTGCTCTCGAGCCGGAATTTTGGGCTGTTGTGGATGAGGAAGCTGAACGACGCAGTCAAGCCGTGGCCGCGCTGATTGCAGAAATCGATCTCACTCGTGATCCAGACGACTCGCTGTCATCCATTGTCCGGGTTTGGGCGCTAACTATTGTTCAAGAGAAATTCGGTCCGAACACCGGCTGATCAGTTGCCGGACCAATTCGGGTTTTCTCGCACCATCCCATTTGGCAACTGAATGTAACGCGGCTCAGAGGACACAGGTTGAACGGGGGCAGTGGTTCGGCGCTGGATCGTCTGTCGCGTCCTTTGGGCAGGCTCACTGGCAACAACGTTATCGCCGCCGCTGTCGTCAGCTCCAAGGTCAGACACGGTCGGCGTACCGATATCAAGCGTCAGCAATTCTTCAATTGTCTCTGGAGCTGCGAGCGGCGGAAGATCAGACGCAGTGCCGGTATCTCTGGTCGCCGTTTCAGTTGTGTCAGGCGTTTCATATGCGGGCAATGGCGCACCACCTGCATCGTCTGACGCTTCAATGATACTGCGAATTCTTGAGCTGAAATCACGACCGTCAGCACTTGCATCGACAGCTGCAGGTGCAAGCTGCTCAAGCGAAGCAGTCGCGGGAGCACTCTCATCCGGAGAAATTTCACTCAGGGATGCATTGTCCGTGGGTCGGATGGGTTGAAGGTCTGTTTGTTCGGCAGGATCAGCTGCAGGATCTGCTTCTTCCCCCTGTCCGGTTGCCGCTTCGCCCTGCTCTGCCTCCAGAGCTTCTTGAGCAGCAGCTTCCGCGGCCGCCTGCTCCATACGCTTGTCGGTCTCACGGTAACGTTTCAATTCACGCAGTAACCGATCACGCTCCAGAATTTCCGCTTGAAGCTTTTCCACCCGCCGGACTTCCTGATCGAATGCCCGAAGGGTCAGGAATGCGGAGAACGGAGCAATATCAACGGATTGCTGAGGTTGATCGAGCGCGCCTTTGAACAGCATTCCGACCTGAGGCTCAGCCCCGGTCACTGCATTTTCGCCCGGATCAATCCGGATCGTGACATCACTATCAAGCTCAAATGTGTTCAGGTCCGCCTCAACAGAACCAAAAATATCGGCATCCGACGCATCAACCACGATATTTCGGGCGCTAATCCGACCGCCGAGCAGCGACAAAGTGCCCTCCAGTTTTGAAAACGGCAGGCTGCCAACCGTCATGTGACTAACGAAGGCCTCCTTGATCGCCTCATCCTCCAACTCAAGCCCTGCATCTGCCGCCCGGATGACAAGATCAAACGCACGCGGATTAATACCGCGGAGTGCTCCGTCACGTACCGTCGCCGTGCCGCCCCCATTCAATCCTGAAACAATTGCAGAAATGGAGCGCCCAGCGCCATCGAACTCAAGAAACAGATCCAGCAATCCAGTAGCTACGGCCCTGTCGTTGCGCGTCCAAACCAGACGGCGCACATCTGCATCTTGAAGTTTGATACGGCCGGAAACCGCACCTTCTGCATCTGAGCGGCGGATCGCCAAGGCCGCATCCAATTGGCCACTGGCATATTGAGCTGACAGCCCATCCAAACGCAGCATCATGGGTGTCAGCCGCATTTCAGTGGCCGCGTTTTCCAACTCTAAACCGTCTGCAACGATGAACCTGTTTGCAGAGACCTGCAGTGTCAGATCAAGATCTGACACCAAGGTTGCCCCAAACGCCCCATTTGGCCAGATGGAAGACCCATCGCCCGCGGAAAACCATTGATCCGGCCCCAGTATCGCTTCCGACAACACCCTGAGGTCAAGCTCGCTTAACGCCAAATCGCCCGTAAAACGGCGGTTCGTCTCGCCCACAGATGGTTCCAGACTGCCGGATGCTGATCCATCTACGGTTACGCCCGCGAATGTGCCCTCAATAGAGGTCAGGTCCAACTGTTCGGTGTTGCCGGATATAGACGCCTGCAGATCAACCGGGATCCCCCCGCCCATGATCGGCAACACCCGCCCTGCCAGAAGCGCAACCGGCGCAAGGTCGGGCGTCGCGGCGCTAACTTTGATATCATATTTCGCATCACCGTCTTCGGCCAAGCGCACCGTCCCGGAAACGCCAAGGCTGGCAGCTTTTGACCCGGCATCAAGGTCTACGGAAAGCCCCTCTTTGGGGCGCCCCTCAACACTAAGGGCAACCGTGGCCTCTCCGAGGTCATCAACAGGAAGAACCTCGAATCCGAACTGGCGCAGCATGGTTCCACCATCAGAACCGGTGAGTTTCAACTTCAAGCCAACATCCGCATCCCTCCAGGCATCTACCCGGCCAGAAAGACTTCCGGAAACGGCGGTCAACGCGCTGCCAGCCTCACCATCGAGTTCAAGGAAGACATCGCTTTTGTCATTGTCCGCATGCGCGGTCAGATCTGCCTTGAACCGAGCCGGCACCAGATAGGGAGCCGCCTGCTTGACGCGATCAACAAGCCCGGAATCTGGAAACACAGTTTTGAGCAAGCTGACGAGGCCGCCCAGATCAGATGCAACAAGCGATCCGGAAAGGCTGCCTTGGGGCGTTTCAAAAATGTTGTTCACACCGCCACGGACATCCACCTCAGCTCCTGCCAAGTCGCCCGCAAACAGCCGATTGACCTTTAAATCGCCATCGGAAAAAGCAGCTTCAACGCCGATATTCTTTCCCTCAACCGATCCGATTAGAACGCGGTCCGCTTGAACGCGGGCAGAGACTTCCAAATCGCTTAAAAGCCCAGGGCGTTCAGAGACGCCGCGCAGACCAACATCTTCTCCGCGAACCGCCTGCCCGAGCTTCACCACTTCATCAATGTCGAGCTGATCGGCATTCAGGTTAATTGAAAAGATCGGGTTGCCGTTGACGCGCTTGCGAAAAGAGACCGCGCCATCTGCATCCGCACCGTCCAACGCCAGATTGAGGTTTTCCAGAACGAACCCGTCCGGGACAACATTGATCCGCCCTTCCAAATCAATCGGCTGAAGCGTGGTGGCTCCAGATTTCGCCTGACGCCACCATCCCACAAATGCGCCCGGTTGCTGAGAGCTCAAGGAAACATTGCCGCGATACGTCAGGTTTGGTGAAAGAACGAGATCACCTTGAGAGGCAATCACAGTTCGCCCGGGTGCGCGGGCTGCAAATCTGGCAATGCGCCATCCGCCAAGGGCCGTTTCAACATCAAGACGCATGTCTTGTGTCAGGCCGCCACCAACAACCAGCGCCGGGACATCCAGACTGATCGCCCCGTCCATGTCAGGAACCGGAACCGCAGACAGTGCAGCAAACACCAGCTCAGACGCTTGGCCAAGATCAATCGGCGAGAGCGGTCCTCCGCCAAGCAAGCGATCCAGATCAATCTGTTTGGATCTGGTCCGTACTTCAAACCGCCGAGCACCTGAATAGACCAGATCCGCCGTACCGGTCATCGAGAGCTGGCGTTCTTGCGGTCCGAACCGATATTCAAATTCCGGCACTTCAAGCTCGGCCATATCGGCTTCAACTTGCCCGGAGAGGGTCCACGCCGTATCGACGTCTTCCGGGGCCTGTATCGAACTCAGGTTAAATGCGCCTTCAAACTGCGGCGAAGCATTTTCATGCGACAGCAGACCATCGAGACCCAGATCGACCGGAAAGCGCGTGGGTGTCACCTGCCCCTTCAAACGGATCGACCCGTTCTCCTGTTGGCGCCCCGTCGCCATTGAGATTGAATAAGGTTCCTGATCAAGCGCAATGGTACCGTCCAGCTTGAACGGCCCCTCCAGGCTACGTGCGCTCAAAGAAAGATTGCCACCTTCAAACCGGAAGGTTTCACCCGTGCGAGCATCAACAACAGATAACGCGCCGTTGGTGATCGCAACATTTTCAAAGGCAACGTCGTCTGCATTCAACGACGCAAGAACACCTGTTTCCGGCATCGCTGTCAGCCAGTCCAGTCGACCGCTTTCGTCAAGGGATAGCTGCAGATGAGGTCGATCCAGTTGCAAGTCCCGCACCTTGACCTCCCCTTTCATCAGGGGTGGCAATTCGACTTGCATCTGGAACCGGGAAACGACAAGCAGAGGATTTTCCGCAGCCCCGACACGAACATCGGAAAATGTGATCGATGGCGCAGGCAGAAGCCGCATGTCGGCTTCGCCAAGCACAGTAACAGGATGACCTAAGACACGTTCGGCATAACGTTCAAATGTGGATCGGTAGAGGGTCCAGTCGACAAAATACGGCCCAACCAGCGCTGTCATCAGCACCAGAATAACCCCAACGCCAAGGATGATGAAAAAGCGGTTCAGCTTTCGTCTCCTGCCAGACCTGATTCCCTTATTTCAATTTGCATAACATACACCAAAGCGCCTGAGCCTGCTTTCGTCCGAAAATTCCGTAATGGTATGATATTTAAATACTATGTCACGATGGAGGCAGGATTTTTCCCGGGTTCATGATGTTATCGGGGTCCAATGCTCGCTTGATCGTTTGCATCACATCCACCCCGTTGCCGTGTTCTTTTTGCATGTATTTGATCTTGCCCTGCCCGATCCCATGCTCGCCTGTACATGTGCCGCCCATATCGATAGCGCGGTAGTTCAGCCGCTCAACAAACGCTTCGGCAGCTTGAACCTCCTCGTTATTGTCAGCATCCACCAACACAAGGACATGGAAGTTTCCGTCGCCAACATGACCTACGATGGGAGCAATAAAGCCGCTGGTTTCAATGTCCTTCCGGGTTGCCTCGACACACTCTGCAAGGCGAGAAATCGGCACGCAGACATCCGTTGCCACGCCTTTTGCTCCGGGCCGGAGGGTGAAGGAAGACCAATATGCGTTATGGCGCGCTTCCCAAAGCTTGGTGCGCGCTTCTGCCTGCGTTTCCCAAACAAAGGGGCCACCGCCAAGTTCTGCGGCTATCTCATTGAAAAGATAGGACTGTTCCTGAACCCCAGCCTCTGTCCCGTGAAATTCCAGAAACAGTGTCGGTGTCTCGGCAAGATCGAGTTTGGAGTAGATGTTACACGCCTTGACCTGAACGGGATCCAACAACTCAATCCGCGCAACCGGAATGCCGCATTGGATTGTCGTAATCACTGCATTGCAGGCATCTTCAATGGTGGGAAACGGACACACCCCTCCGGATATTGCTTCCGGAATACCATGAAGGCGCAATTGAAGTTCGGTGATGATGCCGAGTGTCCCCTCACTGCCCACCATGAGCCGGGTGAGATCATACCCTGCGGAGGATTTGCGCGCTCGGCTGCCGGTACGCACAATCTCGCCTTGAGGGGTCACGATGGTGAGACCAAGAACGGCATCACACATGGTCCCGTAACGCACGGCATTTGTACCCGAGGCCCGTGTGGACGCCATGCCGCCGAGACTTGCGTCCGCTCCCGGGTCGATTGGGAAGAACAGCCCCGTATCGCGCAAGTGGGTATTCAGCTGTTTGCGGGTCACGCCTGCCTGCACACGGCAATCCAGATCTTCTGGAGAAACGGAAAGGATCTCATTCATCTGGGAAAGATCAATGGAGATCCCGCCCTGCGGCGCATTCACATGCCCCTCCAATGACGATCCGGTGCCAAATGGGATCACAGGCACCTTATGCTCAGCGCAGATACGAACGATTTCCGCGACTTCTTCAGTAGACCGCACGAAGACAACAGCATCCGGCGGCTGATTGGTGAGCCATGTGGTCGTATGGCCGTGTTGAACTCTGAGAGCCTCAGACCGGGCGCAACGATCACCAAAACGCTCACTGAGCAGGGAAACAACAACATCCCGGCTCTCTGCCGTCTGCTCGAGCGCAGTTGCCTGTGGTGTCATCTGATTTCCTTTCCTATGCTCAGCCGGAGCCGACTGTTTTGAGATCGGAATATGGAATTACTTGGAACAAACGTCAAAGCGATTCCAGTCACGGATAAAAATGAGGAGATGGATTTTGGCGGATTGGCCACATGCCCCCTTTGAGAGTGAGGGCAAACAGGTTCTGGAAGAGTGGATCGACTATAACGGACACCTCAACATGGCTTATTACAATGTCCTGTTCGATCAAGGCGTTGATGATGCCTTTGTCAGGCTGGGCATGGGCCCTGATTATGTAAAGGCGCGAGATGCTTCTTTCTTCACCGCCGAGGTCCATGTTTGCTATCTGCGAGAACTTGAGGCCGGCATGCCCGTGGTAGTCAATCTGCAACTTCTAGATTTTGACGAAAAGCGCGCGCATTTCTTTCAAGAACTCCGCCATGCTGACGAAGGCTGGATTTCAGCCACATCAGAGCAAATGTCTTTGCATGTAGACCTCAGCGCCCGCAAAGTATCCCCATGGCCTGCGGATATTCTTGCGAACCTGACAGCACTGGCGAAAGCGCACGTAGAACTCCCCAAACCGGAAAGAGCTGGACGCTCCATCGCAATCAAACGAAAAACAGGCTGAAATCTCACAGGTTTTTGCCGACAAGGGTAGCGCCGCCTGACGACTCAGGCGACACTTCCTTAACTTGAAACCTACAAGCTGTAGGGTCTCTACGCCCAGCCAATTCGGGGCCAATGAAACAGATACTGGAAAATGTGTGGCGGTTACCTTCAATCCTGTTTAGCTGGATTGCGCCAAACATGCGCCTGTTTCTGGCCAACCGGCTGCCCCGGGTCTGGGTCCTGGCTGTCATCATCGGCGCATTGGTTGCCGTTGCAGCGACCCTGTTTCGGCTTTTGATCGGCGTCTATCAATTCACCTGGCTCGGCACGATGTCAGAACGGGTGATTGAAGCTGCAAACAGTCAACCCTGGTGGGTGATTGTCGCCGCACCAACATTTGGCGGCCTCATTGTGGGCTGGCTCTTGCAGAATTATCAGCCCAAACAGCGCGCTGGTGGTGTTGCCGACGTTATCGAAGCCAGAGCGCTTGGGGGGCGTGGCCTTCCTTTCAAGTCTGGCATGCTATCAGCCTTGGTCACAACAATTTCGATCGGCTTTGGCGGCAGCGCTGGTCGGGAAGGACCAGTGGTTCATCTAGGCGCAACCATTGGAACAGCACTTTGCCAAATCTTTCAGTTGCCAGATTCCGCCCGCCGCATTTTGCTCGCTTGCGGAGTGGCCAGCGCCGTCTCCGCCTCCTTCAACGCCCCCATTGCCGGGGTGCTGTTCGCACATGAAGTGATCCTTGGTCACTATGCCATGTCGGCTTTCGTCCCAATTGTTCTGGCCTCTGCAATTGGGACCGTTTTGAGCCGCCTGTGGTTTGGGGAAGCAACAGCCTTCATCATTCCCGAATACGAGATTACCTCATATCTGGAGATCCCGGCCTTCGCCCTTTTGGGTGTTACGGCAGGTCTTGTCGCAATCATCTTTCAGTTTTCACTGATCGGCACAGACTATGTTGCTCGCAACATCTCCATGCCCCTTTGGCTTCGCCCGGTTGTCGGTGGCTTTACCATAGGCTGCATCGGCGTGTTCTTCCCGCATATTCTGGGTGTCGGCTATGAAGCAACCGACATGGCGCTGAAACAGGAACTGCCTATCACGCTGATGTTGATGTTGCTGGTGGCCAAGACGGCAGCAACCTCTATCACCCTCGCCTCGAGATTCGGTGGGGGCATCTTCTCGCCCGCCCTTTATCTGGGAGCGATGACGGGCGGGGCGTTCGGATTGATTGCCGCCTCAATTTACCCAGAAATGGCCTCAAGCCACGGCCTTTATGCGATCCTTGGCATGGGGGCAGTTGCAGCTGCCGTGCTCGGCGCACCGGTCTCCACAACAGTGATCGTGTTTGAGCTGACAGGCGGCTATGAACTTTCCATCGCGCTGTTGATTTGCGTTTCCATTGCGACCGGCCTGATGCAGGCCGTTCATGGAAAATCTTTCTTTCACTGGCAGCTCGGAATGCGCGGAGTTTGCCTCCACGAAGGCGCGCACACCTATCTTGGAACAAGCGTCAAAGTCCGGGAGTTTATGGACCCACCGCCCGACGACGAGGAGGATCGCATTTTCGATCCAGCTGGCGGCACGCCTTATCTCCACACGACAGACTCTCTTGAAAGTACACTAAGAGCCTTTGACAACAGCGGCCATGTGTCCCTGCCCGTTGTCGACGGCGCAGATGCCACACGCATTGTTGGCGTGGCGCGGCACGTTCGTGCGCTGAGCTATTTCAACAAAGCTCTAATCCGCGCCACCGAAGAAGAACACCGATAAGAGAACAGTCAAATTCAAAAAAGCCCCTGCGGATACACCGCAGAGGCTCTGGGATCATCTCATTGCCAGGAGCGATCAGATTGCGCGTGTCGCGTTTTCCAACCAAACCCGTGTCTTGTCATCCAGCAAGGGAGATAGAGTTTCACAGACCCGCGCATGGTAACGGTTCAACCAATCGCGTTCGTTGTCGGTCAAGAGAGCTGGCTCAACCAGACGCAGATCAAAGGGCGCAAGCGTGATGGTTTCAAACCCGAGCATCGGCCGTTCACCGCCAAGAATATCGCGCGCTTCGGTGACAAGCTCGATGTTCTCAAGCCGAATACCGTATTGCCCGGCGGGATAATAACCTGGTTCATTCGACAAGAGCATGCCCGGCTCTAACGCCTGTGTGCCGGTTTTCGCAATACGTTGCGGACCTTCATGAACCGACAGATAGGACCCTACCCCATGACCCGTGCCATGGTCGAAGTCGAGGCCCGCCTTCCAGAGCTCAATCCGCGCCAACGTGTCAAGCTGAGCCCCGGATGTCCCAACTGGAAAACGAGCCGTCGAAATCGCAATATGGCCTTTCAGAACGAGCGTGAAATGGCGGCACATTTCCTCACTCATCTCACCAACGGCGAGTGTACGCGTAATGTCCGTCGTCCCATCTTCATATTGACCACCGGAGTCAATCAGATAGGGCACATTTTGCGGGATCTTGAGATTGCTCGTTTCGCTTACCCGGTAATGACAAATCGCCCCATTGGGGCCAGCACCGGAAATCGTATCAAAGGAAATATCCTTTAATGCACCGGTTTCGTGCCGAAATTCTTCCAGCTTTTTTGCGACTCCAATTTCGTCCAGCTCACCGAAGGGTGACTGTTCGTCAAACCAGCAAAGGAACCGTGCATAAGCCACCGCATCCCTTATGTGAGCCGCTTTAGCGCCTTCAATTTCGATCGGGTTTTTAATGGCTTTGGGTAGAAGCACGGGGTCTTGGGCTTCGACAATTGACCCGCCAGCGGACGAGATTGTCTGTGCAATCCCTTCACCAGCCAGTGCCGGATCAATCATCACGGACTTGCCCGCTTTCCCCAAGCCGCTAAGGAACCCGAGGAACTCGGACGGCTCCAGAATATCCGTCACCTTTTCCAGAGTATCGCGGACCGAATTGGAGAGCTTCCGGCCATCAATAAACAGCGTTGGCCGCCCTTCAGCTGAAATGGATGCAAAAGAGAGCGGTAAGGGCGTATGAGTGACATCCGATCCACGAATATTAAACAACCATGCAATTGAGTCAGGCTGTGTCAAAACACAGGCGTCGGCCTTCTTCTTAGAGATCGCAGTTTGGATCTTCTCGAGCTTTTCGGCAGCTTCCTGCCCCGCCAAGCTGACAGGGTGCAGCTGAACGGCACCTAGCGGCGGCTCAGGCCTGTCGCTCCAGACAGCATCGATCGGATTATCCGATAAAAGCACAAGCTCAGCGCCCGCATCCTCGCAGACTTGACGCAGCCGCTTCACCTCTTTCACAGGGTGCAACATCGCATCTACACCGAGGCGTTGGCCGGGTCTTAGGCGGTTTGACAGCCAGGATGTAACCGGCTCGTTGATCAGGTGCTGGGCTGGGAAAACCGCTATGTCAACCTGATCGCGAACCTGTATTGTATAGCGTCCGTCGACAAAGATGGCTGCTTCGTCTTCGAGCACAGCAGCCAAACCTGCAGACCCGGTAAAGCCTGTCAGCCATTGCAAGCGGCAATCATGTGGCGGCACATATTCCCCCTGATGGGCGTCCGCGCGAGGGATAAGAAAGCCGCTCAAATTCCGGCGCTTGAGTTCTTCCCTGAGAAGCGCTGCATGCGGCGCCCCGCAGGAGGGATCGGTGAGATCATCGAAGGTCTGAAACATGTCGGCGACGGTAGTTCTCCGCGATTGTTCAATCAAGCCGATTATGTCGCCATGTGGATGAGTGGTTGATGCGCGAGATGCAACCCGCAGAATTCAGCATTCAGTTTAGCCAGTATCCCTAATGGCAGTTTTTCTTGCCCCCTACCCGGCAAATCCGTTTCTCATGCAAAAACAGTGCGATGCAGCATTTCCTTCGCATATGCGAGAAATGCAGGGCTGCCATGCTGCTTTCCCTCTACTTCTCAAAACTATTTTGAGCCATATAAAGTGCAACAAAAACGGACATTTAGCGACAACGCTAACACATCACTTGCACGGAGAACCATAATGGTTACCACCACATCCACATCTACCCGCGCCAATGGCAGCCTCGTACGCCGCGCCTTTGACCGGATGATTGAAGCTCGTTCCATCCAAGCCCGTCGGTATGTAAACGGCTACCTTCTGTCCTTGGACGACGCCACTCTGGCAGCTCACGGTTATGATCGTAAGGAACTGGAACGCCAAGGCGCAAACATCAGCGTATTCTGATTTTGTTCAATCCAGTTTGAAGCCTGTAAAGCGCGGTGTTGTAACCGCGTTTTTTTATTGGATGAATTTCGATTGCCGTCAGATCTTGTTGCGTCCGCGCTCAAATGTCAGCGTGAGCCAGCCATCCTTTTCCCGCTTCCGCTCAAGGTGGAAACCTTGAGTTCCGTAAACAAAGATAATCCGCGGCCCATCCTCAATTCGAAGACCTGACAACACCAATGTCGCACGGTCGCTCATCTGAGCGGAGATTGCCTTGGCCATCTGCATGAGCGGGCGGGCCAGAATATTGGCAATCACCAGATCATACGGACCGTAGAGGCCAAATTTCCGATCTTCCATCCCGTTTGCGGTAAAGGTTTTCACCAACGGACCAACACCGTTCAACCAGGCGTTTTCGCCAGCGGTCCGTGTTGCGATCGGGTCAATATCGGTTGCCAGAACGCTTTGCCTGCTTAACTTGGCCGCAGCAATCGCCAGCACCCCGGTTCCGGTTCCCAAATCCAAAATGCTGTTGAACTCGTGAATGTTCAAAAGGCGGTCAATCTCTTCAAGACAGCCCGCCGTCGTTCCATGGTGGCCAGTTCCAAAAGCAAGTGCTGCTTCGATTTCCAATCCAAAAGCGCCTGGAGGCACCTTTCCGCGATCATGACTGCCATGGACCACAAATCTTCCCGCATGAACAGGCGCAAGGCCTTCCAGACTTTTTTCAACCCAGTTGATGTCCGGCAGTTCTGCAGCATCCAGCGGAACCGCAAATCCATCTGCCCCAACCCGGTCCCGCACCAAGTCAGCCGCTTCTTCGACCTCCATATCGAACAGTAGGATTTCCGCAGTCCAGATTTTTCCATCGGCTGAATCTTCATAGATCGTGACCGGATTGCCTTCATCTTCAAAGGCACGTTCCAGAATTTCGGAAATGCGTTTGGCTTCGAGTTCTTCGGCAGTCAATCGTACACGGATCGTTTTCATGAGCTCACACGGAAATTGGAAACACCTTGCGCTGCCCGTCAATGAGAGCATGCCCTGCGCGTCTTACAGCGCTGACAGGACCTCTACCAGCCCTGAAAACGAAATTATTCCGCCCCCCCATCTGACGAAAGGCCTTGCGCCCTAGGCCGATGGCAAAGTCACTCTAACGGTCAAACCGCCGCCGGGCGTCTCATCAAGCGTTATCTCACCACCATGCGCTTCCACAATCGCCTTGCAAGTGGGAAGTCCTAGACCAAAACCCTGACCTGACTGCAACGTGCGGGCGCTATCCCCGCGTTCAAAAGGTTCCAACATGCGTTCCCGTTGATCTGCAGCGATACCAGATCCGTGATCAGCAAAATCAACACGAACCTTGTCTCCCTGACTGACTGCCGAAATCTCTACAGACCTGTTTGAGTAGGCATGCGCATTGTCAACGATGTTACAAAATGCACGCATAAGCTCGACGTAGTTTCCCAAAACAGTCAATCCGGGCGAAACTACCAGCCGCGGCTCAAACCCCATCCCGCTGTTTTGGTCCGCCAATGAAGCCAATAGACTGGAAAGATCCAGCTTTGCTTTGGGCCCTTCAGATGTGCCGCTTTTCAGGTAATCCAGAGCGCTGTTCAGCTGGCCTTCCATCAGTTCAAGATCGACAAAATTTCTTTGCTTGAGATTTTCGTCAGAAATCAGCTCAGACCTCAGACGGAGCCGTGTCAGCGGTGTTCTAAAATCATGACTGATTGCAGCCAATGTGCGGGTCCGCTGATGGACCGTCTCATTAATCCGCTGCTGCATCCTGTTAAATGCCGCCAAAGCAGCGCGAACCTCACAAGGCCCCACTTCCTCAACCGGAACAGGGTCAACAGATTTCTCCCCAAAAGTTGAGGCTGCCGATGACAGCTGGGACAGCGGGCGAACCACCGCCCGCAAGATCCAAAATGATATGGCAACAATGATCAAAAGCGCGAAAATGCCGGGAAGAAAAAACGGAGAGCCAAAGTCGGGGTGTGGGTGGGGAGGTCGATGCGGGTTGGTTTTTGGACCAAATTTTCCACTCAGAACAGCCTTGACCAATTGTCCGTCGGACAGTTGAAAAATCAGATGCGGTACACGAAGTTTTTGGCCGTCATTCGAAACTGGCTCTGCTGAGACAAGTTCAATGCCTGATCCAATTGGCCCCAGTCTGAACGGCCAACCCGGTGGAGGTTTATGATGTTTGTGGCTGTGAACAGGCTCTGGAACTCGGGATACAATTTCAAGGTTGAGCTCCGGGTCTGCGGACATGAACGTCTCAATTGCAGCCACGCGCTCAGCCGGAGCCAGATCATTGAGTTCCCGCACAGCTAAAACATGCTTATACCCAATCGTGGCTGCCCCATTTCCAGTGTCATGATCCTTTTTGAAATAGATCAGCAGACCGAACACAGCACTGACGCTGATCAGGGCGACAACGACCAGAAGCATGATCTGTGCCGCCATCCCATTCGGACAAAGTGCCCCCAGAATGGGACAGCGTTTACGCTCAATCGCTGGCAATGGCACGGGCTACGAACTCGTAGCCTCCTGATCTAACTGTCCGAATGAACGTGTATTCGGCACCAGCGGCTTCCAGTTTCGATCGCAGGCGGCTCACCAGAATGTCGATGTTTCGGCCATTCAAAACACCAACTTTGCCCTGCGTCAGAGTAATAAGTTGTTCACGGCTCAAAACGCGCCCCTGCCGCTCACACAAGACCTGCAAAAGATCGAACTCACCTGGAGTGAGCGCAACCAACGCACCATCAGGGTTCTTGAGAACACGTCGTTTGGAATCCAAGCGCCAGCCCTCAAACTCCAAGTCACCTGCCAATGAATTAAGTCCGCCGTTTCCGAGGTCCATCCGCCGAAGCATGGCCCTGACCCGCGCAACCAGCTCTCTCGGATTAAATGGCTTAGGCAGATAGTCATCAGCACCAACCTCCAATCCGATCACCCGATCAAAATCATCGCCGCGCGCAGACACGATGATAATGGGCACAGGACTTGCTGACCGGAGGCGCCGACAGACGCTAATACCATCTTCACCCGGCAACATCAGGTCCAGTAGGATGAGGTCTACCTGCTCTTCGCTCAGAGTACGATCCATGGCGGTCGCATTCTCGACCACCGTCACGCGTAGGTCTTGCTCTTCAAGATGGTGACGGATGAGGTCTCCGATTTCCGGGTCATCTTCCACAACCAGTATGTGTCTCGTCATCTCCTCCAGCACTTAATTCGCCCCAATTTTACTGTTCCCCACATTCCGCAGCGTTGAGCGGATTTCGTCAGGTTAACTATTAGACACACCTGAAAACCAAAAAAAGTAACTATAAGTTTTACGTATTACCCCGACACACATCGCATCTCTCAAACGCAACTTTTGATAGTGTATGAATTTATACTTTGGTCGAATACTGCGCAGCCAGAAATCTTGACTGAAAGGACCAGTAGGAAGCAGTCAAGCATCAATTTGATTACAATTTTAAGGATTTAAGTCCTGCGACGCTCCTTAGAGCTCAGAGAGCTAATGCATACGTAATACAACTTGCCTCCGGACGGTGTGATTTAACTCAACCAGAAAATACAACCGGAGTTTCTATGAGTAGATTCGAAAAATCACAAACTCGTGAACGCAGATTATTGTAATTTCCCGAATTTTGGCGGTTTCTGCGATTTTATATGAGGCGCCGCAGCATATTTCTCACACTTACCACACAATCAATACGAGAAATGTCCTCCGTCAGCGCCTAATGGACAAATTGGTTTGATTTCGTAAGGGAGTGATTTTGGCTCATCATTGCTGACTCAGGAGCAAATGATGAGACGAAAGAAGGACCGAGTGACCGACGATGCGGATCGGATCGTAAAAGACATCAAACGCCAGACCCGCCGTCGGTTTTCCGCTGAAGAGAAGATCCGCATAGTGGTTTCTGGTCTTCGAGGCGAAGACAGCATTGCAGAACTTTGCCGCCAGGAAGGTATCGCCCAGAGCCAGTATTATTCCTGGTCCAAGGACTTCATGGAAGCGGGCAAGAAACGGCTTGCTGGGGACGCAGCTCGTGAAGCCAGTTCTGATGAAGTAAAGTCTCTTCGCAAAGAGACGAGGGACTTGAAGGAAGTGGTTGCAGAACAGGCTCTGGAACTTCGCCTTCTCAAAAAAAGCATGATCGGGGATGGGGTCGACGACGAATGAGATATCCCGCCTCCGAGAAACTTGAAATCATTCGACTGGTGGAGCAGTCCCATCTTCCAGTCAGACAGACGCTGGATCGGCTGGGTATTCCAAGGTCAACCTTCTACGTCTGGTATGACAAATATCAAACCGGTGGCATAGATGCCTTGCAGGACACGCCCCCCATGCCTGCACGGGTCTGGAACCGGATCCCCGATGATATCCGCCAACAGGTCATTGATCTGGCCCTGGAAGAACCGGAACTCTCACCTCGGGAGCTGGCTGTCCAGTTTACGGACACAAAGCAGTACTTCGTGTCTGAGGCCAGTGTTTACCGGTTGCTGAAAGCCCATGACCTCATCACCAGTCCGGCCTTTATCGTGGTCAAGGCAGCTGACGAGTTCAAGAACAAGACCACAGCGCCCAATGAGCTGTGGCAGACAGACTTCACCTATCTGAAGGTTATTGGCTGGGGTTGGTTTTACCTGTCAACAATCCTTGATGATTACAGCCGCTATGTCATCGCGTGGAAGCTGTGTACGACGATGTTGGCCAGTGATGTCACGGATACGTTGGAACTGGCCTTACAGGCTTCAGGCTGTAATCAGGCCAGTGTCCGCCACCGGCCAAGACTGTTGTCGGACAATGGGTCAAGTTACTTCGCCGGTGAGCTGGCCGACTGGCTCGACGACAAAGGCATGGACCATGTGCGTGGAGCCCCATACCACCCCCAAACGCAGGGCAAGATCGAAAGATGGCATCAGACCTTGAAAAACCGGATCCTTCTGGAGAACTACTTCCTGCCCGGTGACCTCAAAGCCCAAATAAGCAAGTTCATCAGCCACTACAATCATCACCGATATCACGAGAGCTTGAAGAACCTCACACCCGCTGACGTCTACTTCGGGCGCGGCGAACAAATCCTGCGCAAACGAGAAAGGATCAAACAAAGCACCATCGAACAACGCCGCTTGCAACACCGCAAACAGGCCGCCTAATATCGACAAACAGATGAGCCAGATACTCCCTTAAACAACGCCCATATCTGTCCAAAAATCCCTGACGATGGACAGGATTGTTCACAGTGAAGCTCTCATAGACAATCGGAGTAGCGGTCAAACTGGCGATGTAAACATTCTGAAATTGCGTATCCCCCGATTGCGGAACCAATGTGATTGCACGATTCGCACCAATGGTCACATCCAGCAGATTGATCCTTGTAGCACCTAAATCATCCGTTCCTGGCGTCTGCCTCAGACGAAGGAAGTCAGTTCCAATTGTAGCTGCTGCATCAATCGATGTTTTCAAAAATGTTATTGAATTAACTTTTGCAGTTCGATTGAGATCGAAAAATATCGGGGCGTAGAAATCTATTGAACCATTCGCCGCGATGGAGCTCCCGCTCGAAACCAAGATCTCAGTGGTTCCGTTAGAACAATAAACTCGTGGCGGCGAAAAGTCGGACGGCGCTATTCGCGTACTGCCACTAACAATATGTGTACCCGCGCCGAACCCGGCGCAAGAAGCAAGAACCTCATTCACCGATAAGGGACCAGCTACACCAAATACCAACGCAGCGGTAAACCGCACCCAATCGTTCGAGAACCTCATACCCGCTCCCACCGCACTTTGCATGCAGTAGAAATTAACACAATTTATAGTTGCCTCAATTCCGTAGAGGCATTTTTCAGAAGGTATGCGAAAGGAAGTTGGTCTGCCTTTCCATAAGGGCAGAAATCAGTGCCGCTCAACAAAGTTGTCGAGCACCTTCTTGCGGCCAGCCTTTTCAAAATCAATCGTCAACTTGTTGCCCTCAATGGAAGCAATCGACCCATAGCCGAACTTGATGTGAAACACGCGCTCACCGAGGGAGAATGCCGATGGATCGTCGCTCACGGATTTGGCAACCAGTTCCCCCTCAATCGTCAACGGACCCTGCCGTTTGGCACGGGAGGATTTCAGGTCCTGACCATAACTGTTGCCAGACGACGTCTTGGCTCGTTGAGCCCGCTGCCAGCCGGGGGTGGAATAGCTGCCGCGCTCAAAGCTATCGGCCCGATCAAACCGCGACGGCCCATAGCCGCCACCGCCATATCCACCATAGCTGGTGGAGGGCTCTGCGATTTCCACATGCTCTGCCGGCAATTCATCCAGAAAGCGTGACGGAATGGAGTTCTGCCACTGGCCATGAATGCGGCGGTTTGAGGCAAAGTAGAGTTTGGCCCTCTTTCGCGCCCGCGTGATACCCACATAGGCAAGGCGGCGCTCTTCCTCAAGACCAGCCCGTCCGCTTTCATCCAGCGAGCGTTGATGCGGAAACAGCCCCTCTTCCCAACCCGGAAGGAAGACAGTGTCAAACTCCAGCCCCTTGGCAGAGTGCAGCGTCATAATCGAGACAGCTTCCTGCTCATCCGCGCCATCGCGATCCATGACCAAGGAAATATGCTCCAGGAACCCCGCCATGGACTCAAACTCCTCCATGGAGCGAATAAGCTCCTTGAGGTTGTCCAGCCGCCCCGGCGCTTCAGCTGACCGGTCCTTGCGCCACATTTCCGTGTAACAGCTCTCGTCCAGAATGATTTCGGCAAGCTCGGTGTGCTTCATGGTCTCGAGCTGGCCGCGCCAGCGCTCAAAATCAACCAGAAGGTTTTTCAAAGTGTTGCGTGGCTTGGGCTTCAGCTCCTCCGTCTGGGAAAGCTGATCCGCCGCCTGCATCAACGGGATGCGATTGGCGCGTGCTAGGCCATGAACCAATTTCAAGCTGGCATCTCCCAACCCACGCTTGGGCGTGTTGACGATCCGCTCAAAAGCAAGGTCATAAGCGGGTTGAACGACACAGCGAAAGTAAGCCAGTGCATCGCGGATCTCCATCCGCTCATAAAAGCGAGGCCCGCCAATAACCCGATAGTTCAGCCCAAGGGTCACAAAGCGATCTTCAAACGAGCGCATCTGGAACGAAGCCCGCACGAGAATGGCGATCTGATTGAGCGAATGCTCCTTGCCCTGCAGCGCTTGGATCTCGTCGCCAATCGTTCGGGCTTCTTCTTCTGAATCCCAAACGGAAGCGACCGATACCAGATCATGATCCGGCTCATGGAAATCCGTGAACAGCGTCTTGCCCAAACGCCCTTCGTTGTGGGCAATCAGATGAGACGCAGCGGCCAGAATATGACTGGTGGAGCGATAATTGCGCTCAAGACGCACCACTGTTGCGCCCTTGAAGTCATGTTCAAAGCGCAGGATGTTATCGACCTCGGCCCCGCGCCAGCCATAAATCGACTGGTCATCATCGCCCACACAACAAACATTCGGATTGCCCTGCGCCAACAGGCGCAGCCAGAGATACTGGGCAATATTGGTGTCCTGATACTCGTCCACCAGCATGTAGCGGAACCGCCGCTGATAGTTGGCCAGAACGTCCGGCTGGGTTTTGAACAAGGTGATGACATGCAACAGCAAATCACCAAAGTCGGCGGCATTCAGGATCGACAGCCGCTCCTGATATTCCTCATAGAGCTTGCGCCCCTTGCCATTGCCGAAAGCACGCGCCTCACCTTCAGGCACCTCGGATGGAGTCAGCGCCCGGTTTTTCCAGCCATCTATCAGCGAGGCAAAGGCACGCGCCGTCCAGCGTTTGTCATCCAAACCTTCCGCCTGAATGATCTGCTTCATCAGGCGTATTTGATCATCCGTATCCAATATGGAAAAGCCGGATTTCAGTCCAACCAGCTCGGCATGTTTGCGCAGGATTTTCATACAGATGGAGTGAAACGTGCCAAGCCACGACATGCCTTCAACACTACCGCCGATGAAGCCGGAAATCCGCTCCTTCATCTCCCGCGCAGCCTTGTTGGTGAAGGTCACAGCCAAAACTTCAAACGGCCGCGCATTGCCCGTTGCCAGAATATGCGCAATGCGGGTGGTCAAGACACGGGTCTTCCCAGTCCCGGCACCTGCAAGAACAAGAACCGGACCGTCAATTGTCTCCACCGCCAGCCTCTGCTCCGGATTCAACCCGTCCAGATAGGTCGGCGCCTGCCGTGCAGCCATCGCCCTTGCCGCAATACCCCCGCCTGTTGGCGCTGGAGTATTTGCTGCAAACCGCGCTTGAGGAGCCTCATTAAACCCGTCCGGGTCAGTCATATGAATTACCAGTTCTGTTGCTGCAGGTAGAGAACAATATAGCAACAAATATGGGAAGAACGAGGCGGGGGAAAGAGTTTTCGCGGGAAAACTAAAGGCAAAGCCCGATCAATAAATCGAATACCAAACCACAAATTGAAAAACCGGAGGCAAAGCCGAACCCTTGCCTCCGTTCCCTCAATCGGAATAAACGCCCCTAAGCAGCCTGGTTCGCACGCACGCTGGAAAGGAACTGATTGACCGCAGAGTTCAGATCACCAGCAGCTTCGGACAAACGGTCCGCTGACTGGCTGACATCAGAGGTCTGTTGTTGTGTTTGGGAAATCGCTTCCGTAACACCCACAACATTTTCAGAAGCAGAAGAACTGCCAGACGCAGCGATATTGATGCTGTGGGAGATCTCTCCAGTCGCCGCTTCCTGCTCTTCCACTGCAGCAGCAATCGCCCCAGTAACCTCCTGAACTTGGCTGATATGCCCCACAATTTCGCGAATGGCCTCGACAGCCCCTTTGGTGGAACCTTGAATGCCGCCAATTTGCGAGGAAATTTCGTCCGTCGCTCGCGCTGTTTGCTGCGAAAGTTCTTTCACCTCTGCCGCAACAACCGCAAAGCCCTTACCGGCGTCACCTGCCCGTGCCGCCTCAATCGTGGCATTCAAGGCCAGCAAATTGGTTTGCTCGGCAATCGCCCGGATCATCTCAACAACTTCACCAATCTTGTCGGCACTGTCTGCAAGACTGGACACATCCCGGTCTGTGGCTTGCGCACGTTCAGACGCGGTTGTCGAAATTTCGTTCGCCGTCATGGACTGACGGGAAATCTCCTTGATGGAAGCTGCTAATTCCGTGGCCGCCGACGCGACGGTTTGAACACTTGTCGAGGCTTCACCAGTCGAAGACTGTGCCGCAGAGGCTCTTCCGCTAGCCTCCTGCGCAATCGTGACCATCTGCTGGGCGACTTGACCCACAGACCGCGTCTCATTCTCCAGTTGACCTTGAACGCTCTGAACAGAAGCCTCAAAGCCTTGGATCAGGCTCTCAAGATAAGCTTGACGCTCTGCATCAGCTTCACGCGCTTTAGCCGCATCCGCTTCCAACTTCTTCTGCTGAAGCATGTTGCTGCGGAAGACCTCTGTCGCCCTTGCAATCTCGCCAATCTCATCAGGACGAGACTGGAAAGGGACTTTGACTTCAAGATTGCCCTGAGACATCTCCGAAACAATGGTTTTTTGTTTCGCAAGAATACCGATCACACTCCTCAGTTGAACGAACACAATCGCACTGGAAATGAGAAATACGACGACACTGACGACCGCCAGAATTGCGATGTGATTTTTTAGGCCTGCAATATCGGCGTCAGCAGCAGCTTCTGCCCTGTGGATAAGCTCATCAGAAACGTTTTTTAGGGCATCTAAACGCTCTGTAGAAGCGGCAAACCACTCACTAGCCGTTATAACTTTCGGATCTTCAGTCGAAGGCAAGTCCTGAATAAGTTTTCGCCATTCTTGAACTTTGGCTACAATAGGATTTTGCATCTCAGATTCATAGATCTTTTTATGATCTTTGAGCGCTATTGCTTTGAACTCATCAAGATACGCCTTTTCACCTCCATACCAAACCAACATATCCTTGTAGAGATCAAGATCGACCGTTTTGTTTTTTTCAAAACTGGACAGCAAAGTGACAACCTTTGCACGCTCTAACCCACCAGATTCTTTCGCCTCGATCAGCGGAAGATAAGGCAGCAACTCGGCCGAAATCATTGGAGACGGTGAAGCTTCAACGCTAATTCCAATCAAGTGAATTAGTTCCTTGATTTCCGAAGAATACTTTTTCGTGACAGCGATAACATCAAAAGTTTTGCTATCTACTTTTTTACGCACATTTTCGACTTCATGAACAGCTTGAGCAACGTGGTTGAGTTCTTTAAGGAGGTATTTGTCGCTAATATCTGCAGTTGCCAAGTGGCCGTCAAAAACCGCTATGATACTGTCGGTTGAACTGCGTTGTTGCTTCAGTTCCGAAACGTTTGCTTCCTCATAGTCACTGTTAATCCAAGCAACTGTGAGGCCGCGCTCCTTCTGCAATTCGTGAATGACGTTTCCGGCATCCTCCGCGATCCTCGTCAAGGACGGCATATAGGCATGCCTCGACAACTCTACGTATTTCTCACCGAGCGCCACACCTGCAAATACGACTACGGCCAGAAGTGGAATAAGAGCTAGGCTCAAGACCTGTATCTTTATACGTTGAAACATGTTGACCTCTTGATGCAAGATTTGCCTAACTTTAGGTCAACTCCGATTACTTAAAAATTAATAACACGAGAGAGCGATATTTATTATTTCGTCAAAATTGTATATATTGACGCTATTTTGTAATATTCGAAAGAACTTTATGCTATTTCTGCTCAACTAAATTGCCATTAGCGACACAATAATACATGCACTACGATGTAATTAGGCTCCAACCAGATCAAACCAAACATCTTCAGTGATGACTTCGATCTGGAGACCCTGAGCCTTTTTCAGCTTTGACCCCGCACCGGGTCCGGCCACCAGAAGGTCGGTTTTCTTTGAAACAGACCCGGAGACCTTCGCTCCAAGACGCTCTGCCATCGCCTTGGCCTCATCTCTTGTCATGCGCTCAAGGGCCCCTGTAAAGACCACCGTCTTGCCTGCGACAGGCGATCCGGAACTATCAATCTGCTCGACTTGCTTGGGTGAGATTTGGGCCAACAGGGCATCCAGCTGTTCGCGGTTATGTTCTTCTGCGAAGAACTCGGTCAGCGCTTCGGCAACGATGTGTCCGATCCCGTCAATGGCATTCAAGTCTTCCCAGGCTTCGCCGTTTTTATCGTGCGCCTTCACCATCGCATCATAAAACGCCTGCCAGGAGCCATAGGCCCGCGCCAGTAGTTTTGCGTTCCCCTCGCCCACATGACGAATACCTAGGCCGAAAATCAAACGATGGAGATCAATGTTCCGCTTGGCGTTGATCGCTTCAAACAGGTTCTTGGCCGAGACAGTCCCCCAGCCCTCGCGATTGCGCAGCTTGGTCAGCGATTGCTTGTCCCGCTCTTCCAGCGTGAAAATATCAGCAGCCGTTTTGACCAACCCATCCGCAAAGAAGGCATCGACTTGTTTGTCGCCAAACCCTTCAATGTCAAAAGCATTGCGGGACACGAAATGCTTCAAGCGTTCGGTTGCTTGTGCGGGGCAGATCAAGGCTCCTGTACACCGACGCACAGCATCCAACCTTCCGGTCTTCGGATTCTCTTCACGCACCGCGTGGCTACCACAACGGGGGCAAACGCTGGGGAATTCAAACGGCTCAGCGCCCTCTTTCCGCTTACTCAGATCAACATCCACAATCTGCGGAATGACATCGCCAGCGCGCTGGACTTGCACGGTATCGCCCGGACGCAGATCCTTGCCGCCCCGGATTGGTTCACCATCCTGACCGATGCCCTTGATATAGTCCTCATTGTGAAGCGTGGCGTTGGAGACGACGACACCACCAACGGTTACCGGTTCCAATTTGGCAACCGGGGTCAGTGCCCCCGTACGGCCCACCTGAATGTCGATCTCGTTGAGAATGGTATAGGCTTTTTCCGCTGGAAATTTATGCGCGATCGCCCATCGCGGCGAACGCGACACGAACCCGAGCCGCTGCTGCAAATCCAGCCGGTCCACCTTGTAGACCACACCGTCAATGTCATAACCGAGCGTCGCACGGTCTTCCTCAATGCCGTGATAGACGGCCAGCAACTCCTCAACCGTTTCGCAGCGCTTCATCAGCGGGTTGATTTGAAAGCCCCAGACCTTCATCTGCTCAACCATGCCCATTTGCGTGTCCGCGGGCAGTGCGCTCATATCGCCCCACGCATAGGCGAAAAACTTTAATGGGCGCGAGGCTGTGATTTCGGATTTTAACTGGCGAAGCGAACCGGCAGCCGCATTGCGCGGATTGGCAAACACCTTGCCGCCATTGGCTTCCATCCGCTGATTAAGCACCTGAAAATCCGCATGGGCCATATAGACCTCACCCCGTATTTCCACCACATCGGGAGCATCTCCGGAGAGCTTTTGCGGAATATCGGAAATGGTCTTGGCATTGGCGGTTACGTTCTCGCCGGTGGTCCCATCTCCCCGCGTTGCCGCATAGACAAGGGCACCTGCTTCATAGCGCAACGACAGCGACAACCCGTCAATTTTGGGCTCTGCAGTGACAGCCAATGCCCCCATCAACGGATCGAATTTCAGGAAGCGTCGCACCCGCCCAACAAAGTCCTGAACATCCTCGTCGTTGAACGCATTGTCCAGCGAGAGCATCGGAACCTTGTGCTCAATTTTGGAGAAGGCTTCGGAAGGGGCCGCGCCAACATTTCGAGACGGGCTGTCATCTCGAACAAGATCGGGGAACCGTGCCTCGATAGCCGTGTTACGACGTCTCAAAGCATCATAATCGGCATCGGAAATCGCCGGAGCATCATCTTGGTGATACAGCTTGTCGTGCTTGGCAATTGCATTCGCAAGCCGTTCAAGTTCCGTTTCGGCTTGTTCGCTGGTCAGCGCCTCTACATCCAGTTTTTCAAAAGCAGAAACAGCCGCTGTATCAGTCATGGGACATCCGTTTTTAAAGGCAAACAGCTATAAACGCTGCACGGTCACTGGAATTAGATTTAAGCCACTCGGCGCAATCGGGAAAGATCAGGATGCTGCTTCGTGTATGAGTTTTCGCGCAGCCGCCCGAGCTTCCTCGGTAATGGTGCTCCCGGCGAGCATGCGCGCAATTTCTTCACTGCGGTGCTCATCATCAATCCGTTTGACACGGGTTGCCATGCGCTCCGGCGCGGTCTCTTCCTTGGCAATCAGGAAATGCCCTGCAGCCCTCGCCGCCACCTGCGGCGCGTGCGTGACAGTGAGCACCTGAACGGAGCTTGCAAGCCGTGCAAGGCGCACGCCGATGGCTTCGGCCACAGCACCGCCAACACCCGTATCAATCTCGTCAAAGACAAGCGTCGGCGCAGACCCCTTGTCCGCCAGCGCGACCTTTAGCGCCAAGAGAAACCGGGACAGTTCGCCGCCAGAGGCAACCTTCATCATCGGACCCGGTTTGGTACCGGGGTTTGTCTGTACATGGAACTCAAGCTCATCAATGCCGGAGCGCGAGGGCGTCTCCGCATTGCTGGTCATTTCAACGATGAATCTTGCCCGTTCCAGTTTCAAGGCTGGCAACTCATCAAGAACAGCCTTTTCCAGCGCACGCGCGGCCTTTTCGCGCTTGGTGGAGAGCTTCAGAGCCTTCTGGTCAAAGGCATCGCGAGCCTTGCGCGCTGCCTCATGGAGCGCGGACAATTTGTCCTCGCCCGCATCAAGGTCTGCGAGATCCACTGCCATCCGCTCACACAGCGGCGACAATTCCTCGACCGGGACGGAAAACTTTCGCGATGCAGCCCGGAGCGCAAACAAGCGCTCTTCTACGCTCTCCAGTTCACGTGGATCGAAGTCCGTCTCCCGCAAGGCGCTTTCCAATCCGCCGCGAGCATCTTCCAGATAGTCAAGTGCAGAGGCCAGCGCACTGACAGGCGCTCCCAACAAATCCGGAACATCATCCGCCTTGCGTTCCATTCGGCGCAAAAGGCTGGCAAGTTCCGGGATCGGTGAGGCATTGCCATTGAGCGTCTCGAAGGCTTCATTGAGGTCGCCTGCGATCTTCTCAACCTTCATCATGGTGGCGCGTCGTTCGGCAAGCTCCTCTTCCTCGCCGGACTGAGGAGCAAGTGCGCTCAATTCTTCAACTGACGCCTTCAGGTAATCAGCTTCCTTGCGCGCTGTCTCTATGCGTGCCTCGTGATCCTTGACGGATTTTTCGGCCATTTTGAACGCTGAATAGGCCGATGCCACGCCATCCGCTTCACCCTGCAGCCAACCGAAAAGGTCAACCAGCTCACGGTGCGATTCCGGGTCCACCAGCGCACGGTCATCGTGCTGACCATGAATTTCGACCAGCAGATTGCCCGCCTGACGCATCAAGCCTGCGCTTACCGGCTGATCGTTGATGAATGCCCGTGTCCGCCCATCAGAGGCCTGAACCCGGCGCAAGATCACATCGCTATCGTCGGAAATGTCGTTTTCAGACAGAAAAGTTCGAACGGGATGCGCCATCGGCACATCAAACACCGCTGTGACCTGACCTTGCCGTTCGCCATGGCGCACTAAATCGGCATCCCCTCGCCCGCCAAGGGCAAGGGCCAGTGAGTCCAAAAGAATAGATTTGCCAGCACCCGTTTCCCCGGTCAGCACAGACATGCCTTCAGAGAACTCAAGGTCGAGGCGGTCAATCAGGACAATGTCGCGAATGGCCAGGTTGGCCAGCATGAAACGGCTCCGGATCAGATCTCAAGACAGAATCACAGGATCAGAAGACGTTAATATCCTTGAATGCACGACTGATCCAGCTGCCAGAGTCTTCAGATGGTTCATAGCCACCTTCATTCAACAGGGAATATGCATCCTTGTACCACTGGGTATCCGGGAAATTGTGCCCAAGAACAGCAGCTGCGGTCTGCGCTTCATTCACAACACCAAGCGCAAAATAGGCTTCAGTCAGGCGGAACAAGGCCTCTTCAACATGGCGAGTTGTCTGGTACTGCAGAACCACCGTCTTGAAACGGTTGATACCGGCAATGTAGTTGCGCTTTTTCAGGTAGTAGCGCCCGACCTGCATTTCCTTACCGGCCAGCTGATCCTTGACCGCAATCAGCTTGGTTTCTGCATCCGGTGAATACTCAGAATCGGGATAGCGCTGCAGGAGTTCTGAATAGGCCGAGGCTGCCTTGCGGGTCACTGCCTGATCACGAGAAATGTCCGGCATCTGCTTGAAGTAGCTCTGACCGATAATATAGAGCGCGTAGGCAGAATCGTCATTGCCCGGATAGAGCGTCACAAAGCGCTGAGCAGCGTTGATCGCCTCGGGGTACTTGCCACGGCTGTAGTTGATATATGCCATGTTGACGAGGGATTTCTTGGCGTATTCAGAATAGGGATAGAGCTTGTCGAGCTGCTGGAACTTCGCGTCCGCGTCCTTCAGCTTGCCTTGAGCCCGCAGAGCCAAGCCTTCATTGTAAAGAACTTCCGGCGGCGTATCATCCAGCGCGAAGTCTTCTGTGTCCTTGGTGGAAGAACAAGCTGCAAGCCCGAGCGGGATCGTCAACGCCATAATTTTCAGAGCTGAAGTCAGCCCCCAGTTCCGACCGCTTGCCAACCGTCTGTCCTTCACGTTCACAATCAAGCTCCTCGCCGCACGCCGTACTCATCACTTCTTCCAGCGCATGCGGTTGTACGCAAAACCTTCTGTCGAGGGAAGTGTTTACCGGAAAGCATTATCCGCCACCATGCCCCGTAAGAGCATCTGGGCTTTTTTTTAAGCAATTTTGTGGCAGCGAGACGTAATCGCGAAAAGTTCAGGATACGTCAGGACCGAATGCGGCAGCTGCCAGACCCGGAGTTGCCTGACTGTGCGCCCGGTAGACTGGTGCTTCAACGATCTCATAGGCGGAGCTGTCTTCAAACAGCTTTTCCAGGATCGCATGGTTCAACTTGTGACCGCCCTTGAAGGAGCGGTAAAGACCCAACATCGGCAAACCTGCCAGCGCCAGATCACCAACGGCGTCCAGCGCCTTGTGACGTGCAAATTCATCCGGCCAGCGCGTGCCTTCCGGATTGAGGACCTTGTCTTCGGAAATGGCCACGGAGTTCTCAAGGGAAGAGCCCAGCGCAAAGCCCATCTTCCAGAGCTTCTCAACGTCGCTCACATAGCCAAAGGTCCGTGCGCGGCAAAGTTCATTGCAAAACACATCCGGCGTCATGTCCGCAGCAAAACGCTGCCGGCCAATGAGCGGTGTGTCGAAATCAATTGTAATGTCATAAGACGTGCGATCATTCGGCACCAGCTCACACCAAGCGGACCCATTGTCGACACGAACCGTCTTTTTCACGCGAATGTAGCGACGACCGCGGTCAAGACGCTTGAGACCAGCCTGCTTGATAGCTTCCACAAACGCAACGCTGCTGCCATCCATGATTGGCATTTCCGGACCGTCAAGCTCGGCGATCACATTATCGACACCAAGACCTGCCAAGGCTGCCATCAGATGTTCAACAGTCGACACACCATCTTTGGACGGATCAGACAAAACAGTGCAAAGCGCGGTGGCTGTGACCTTATTCCAGAGGGCAGGCACTTCAGAGTTGGCTTCATCATCGGTCCGCTGGAAAACCACACCGGTGTTCGCGTCAGCCGGGATCAGCGTCAATGTTGCCGGCTTGCCGGAATGAACACCGATACCCTCAAGGGTAACTTGTTGCGCAAGTGTTGTCTGGCGGTCGATATGTTTACTCATTAAGCCCCAGCCCTTTCGAAGCGCGATCACTTTTACGGTCCGATACGATTGCAATAAGGAACTGTTAACAATCGCGATGGTGGGAACATAACCGCACACACTCCAAGAGCGAAATAAAGCTTTATTACGCTTTGTAACGCTGTGTATTTCTGCAAGCGTCTGAGAAACAAAGAGTTTTCTCACAAAGAAAAACGGACTGAAACAAAATGTTTCAGTCCGTCCTTCGGGGAAGCGGGGCAACTTCAGCGAATCAATTCGCCTGACGGCGCAGGAATGCCGGAATCTCCAGCTGCTCATCATCTGGTTGGGACAACGGCTTGGGAGCGGCACGGCCTGTCATGTCCAGCTGACCAGCAGCACCATGCGGCTGCGGGCGCGGTTGACGCTGAACCGGAGCCGGTGCTGGAGCTTGTTCCATATGCGGGTGACCCTGCGGAGTCACAGTTGGCGCTGGAGCGGCAACTTCACCATGCTCGTCATGCTCATCTTCAGCACGGCCAAAACCACTGGCAAGACGACGCAGCAAGCCCATCGGGCGACGCTCGTCATCATGCTCATCGTGCTCACCATTCATTGGAGCCTGTGGAGCTTGAGCTTGCGGAGCCTGAAGCGGAGCTTCATCAGACTGTTTCGCCATCATCTCACGCTGAGCAATGGGCGGAAAGTCTTCAACACGCGGCATGCGCGGGGCAACTTCATGCTGCTCGGCAACCGGCGGGATATATGGCTTGCTGACAGCTTCTTCCTGCGCAACCGGAGCAGCTGGCTCCTCATCCATGTCCATCATTGGAGTAGGAGTTGCCATTGAGGCAGCAGAAGGCTGCACCCGTTTGATTTCAACATCCGGGTCAGTTGCAGCTGCCACCGGCTTCGGCTCCGGGATCGCCAGTTCTGCTTCCAAAGACGCCACGGCTTTTGCTGCAGCTTCTTCAGAGCGAACAGTTGCAACCGGGCTGACTGGTGCGGAAGTCTGTACGGAAACAGGCTTGGCAGGTTCTGATTTTGCGATGGTCTGAGTTACCGTGTCTGGACTGGCAAAATCGGCGAGCAGCTCATGCTCGATACCCGTTGCAACAACAGACACGCGGATGATGCCATCAAGGCTTTCATCGAAGGTCGCGCCGAGAATGATGTTGGCATCGGCATCCACTTCTTCGCGAATGCGTGTTGCTGCTTCATCAACTTCAAACAGGGTCAGGTCATTGCCGCCCGTGATCGAGATGAGAAGGCCGCGTGCACCCTTCATGGACGACTCGTCGAGAAGCGGATTAGCAATGGCAGCTTCAGCAGCTTGCTGAGCACGCTTTTCACCAGAGGCTTCACCAGTGCCCATCATCGCCTTGCCCATACCGCGCATAACAGAACGCACGTCAGCAAAGTCGAGGTTGATGAGGCCTTCCTTGACCATCAGGTCAGTGATGCAGGCAACGCCGGAGTAGAGGACCTGGTCCGCCATGGCGAACGCATCGGCAAACGTGGTTTGCGCATTGGCGATCCGGAACAGATTCTGGTTCGGAATGACAATGAGCGTATCGACGTTACGCTGCAGTTCTTCAATGCCGGAATCGGCGATGCGCATGCGGCGCGCACCTTCAAACTGGAATGGTTTGGTGACAACACCAACTGTCAGGATGCCCTGCTCGCGAGCAGCGCGTGCGATAACAGGCGCAGCGCCTGTGCCAGTGCCACCACCCATACCGGCAGTGATGAACACCATGTGCGATCCGGACAGGTGATCGTTGATCTCGTCGATCACTTCTTCAGCTGCAGCTGAGCCAACTTCCGGCTGAGACCCGGCGCCAAGGCCTTCGGTCACGGCAACGCCCATCTGGACGAGGCGTTCAGAGTGGTTCATTGCAAGCGCCTGGGCATCTGTGTTGGCAACGACAAAGTCGCAGCCCTGCAGCCCGGCAGTGATCATGTTGTTGACGGCGTTACCGCCTGCGCCACCCACACCAAAGACCGTGATGCGCGGCTTCAGCTCCTGGATATCAGGCATCTTCAGGTTGATGGTCATATTTTCCTCGCGACCCGCTTCAGTGCCCGAATTCTGGGCACCTTGTTCTTCCCCAATGCTCTCAGCCGTTTCCGGCAGTTCCTGTCCTTGGCTCATGTCGTTAAAAGCTTTCCCTGAGCCACTGTCCCATACGGGCCAGATAGCCAGATTGCCCGCCCCACGAAGATCTGCGGTTCCTGTGCTCGAACTGCTCGATCTGCGCGACTTGCGGATAGATCAGGAGGCCAACCGCGGCGGCAAATGCCGGACCTTTGGCTGCCTCGGGAAGACCGGCAACGCCCAATGGCCGGCCAAGGCGAACGTTGCGCCCGAGTACGCGGCGCGCTACTTCACTCAAACCCGTCAACTGACTTGCCCCGCCAGTCAGAACGATCTGCTTGCCCACCTTTCCGGCAAAACCGGAGGCGGTCAGACGATCGCGCACGAGTTCAAGAATCTCTTCCACCCGCGGACGAATGACGCGTGTCAGCGCCGAACGCGGGATTTGATGCGGAAGATCGCTGTCACCTTCCAGCGCAGGAACTGTCAAAATGTCCCGATCATCCGATGAGCTGGAAAGTGGAGATCCATGCAAGGTCTTCAGCCGCTCAGCGTCTTGCAGACGTGTGGCGAAGGCCCGTGCCAGATCCGTTGTGATATGTTGACCGCCAACGGCAATGGCATCGAGATGCACCATCCGCCCGTCAACGAAAACCGAAAGGGTGGTTGTCCCGCCGCCCATGTCGATGCAGGCAACACCAAGTTCTGCCTCATCTTCGACAAGGGTCGACAAGCCGCTGGCGAAGGGCGTTGCCACCAGTGTTTCCACCCGCAAATGTCCGCGGTTGATGCACAGTTCCAGATTTCGAACCGGCGGAACCTCAGTCGTGACGACTTGCATGTCGACACCAAGCTTCATTCCCATCATGCCGCGCGGATCACGCATCCCGCGATTGCCATCAAGGGAATAGGAAATTGGCAGCGCATGGGAAACGGCCCGGCCTTCCGTGATCGAGTGGCTGGAGCCCGCAGACAGAACCCGCTGAATATCAGCTTCTGTCACGCTTTCCCCAGCCAAAGGAACCGTTGCGCTAAAGATTTCACTTTGCAGACGACCACAGCTGACGTTTGCAATCAAAGATTCAACAGTTACCCCAGCCATGCGCTCGGCTGAGTCGACGGCAAGCCGAACCGCCTGCTCGGCCGCATCCATGTCCACTACAACGCCGGACTTGATGCCCATGGAGCGTTGGTAGCCATAGCCGAGCACTTCGATGGAGTGGGTCCGGCCAATCATGACACCCGACTCGTCTCGCGGGGTCAGTTTGGCGATCAGGCAACATACTTTTGTGGAGCCGATGTCCAAAACCGAAAGGACCACTGCACGACGAGACGGCAGCGGGCGCATCTTTGGCAAATAAAGAGCAGAGCGAGGCGTGGTCATGTGTCCCTCTCCACTTTTACCAATCGACCGTCAGTGCCGGTCATTTCTTTGTGCCGTTCTGCAGCTTCATCAGAGAGGCGAACCACCACGCGGTCTGGAAGGCGCATGTCGACGGCAGTGATATCGCGGCTCAAAAGACCGTTTTCTGCATCCATGTAAACAAGATCGGCCAAAGCCCGCTTGTATCCCTTCTCCGGCAAGCGGATGGAAATGCCGTTTTCAAGGATGAGATCCCAGCGGCGTTCGCTCACCAGCGCTGCCGCCCGAACCCGGGGGCGCAATTCCGGGACCATGTTGAGGGCATCGAGAATTTCGTCGGCCCGGCGGTTTGCGCCGTGGTTCATCACCAAAAGCAGGTTTGCATAGCGACCATCGACATCATCGGTAATGACATCCCCGGCCTGATTGACGATGGAAACGGTTTCGCCGCGCTGCCACAAAACGTAGGGCTCACGCTCTTCGATCGTGACCTGCAAAGTGCTCGGATAAAGCTTCATGACAGAAGCATTTTTAACCCATGCGATCTCAGAAAGTCGCTGGCGCGCAGCTTCGACGTTAAACAAGACAAGCGAGGAATCTTCCTCGATTTCCAACGCTTCGAGAATTTGAAACTCGTTCGTTTCCAGCTGGCCGGACAGCTTGACCGTTTCAATGCCAAGCCCAGAGGAACTCAAGAGAGAATCTGCAACAAGACGGCCGTGGCCACCCAAAATGATGCCGTAGGTGATGGTCAGGGTGAGAAATCCGAGTGCGGCAGCGGAGCCAACCCAATGTGGCAGCTCGCTTAAACGTCCGGCAGCCCGCCAAATCGGCTGACGCTTAAGGCGTGAGACACCACGTCCCCGCGGGGCCAGTTCGGCCTCCAGCGGGGTCATATGCCCCCAATCATTTTTTCGCCCTAACGACAGCAACTCGCTTCCTCGACCATCCAACTGACCAGCTCGACGTAACTCATCCCTTCATGTTCGGCCATTTCAGGCACAAGGGAGGTTGGCGTCATGCCAGGCTGTGTATTTACCTCGAGGCAAACCAGGTTACCGGAACCGTCTTCCCGCTCATCAAATCGAAAATCGGCTCGAGATACACCACGACATCCGAGCGCCTGATGCGCCTCAACTGACAGTTTCTGTATTTCTTGGTAAACAAAGGGTGAAATTTTTGCAGGAAGAATGTGTTTTGAACCACCTTCCGCATATTTAGCATCAAAATCGTAAAAACTGTTGCCCGTTGGCACCACCTCAATAACGCCAAGGGGCTTTTCACCCATGACGGCACAGGTCAGCTCACGTCCGCCAATGAACTTTTCGCACATTAAATCATCAGGATAGGGCCAATCTTCGCGAGTCAGTTCCTGAGGGGGATGAGGCTGGTCTTCCTTGACAATAATGACGCCAAAACTGGACCCTTCATTGATCGGTTTGAGCACATAAGGCGGTTTCATTGGGTGGTCGTGGCCAACATGAAACCTGTTAACAATTAAGTGTTCGGTAACCGGAATTCCCGCTTCAGCCATCACAGCCTTGGCCTTGTCTTTGTTCATCGCCAATGCAGAAGCCATCACGCCGGAATGCGTATAGGGAATTTCCAGGATCTCGAGGATACCCTGAATGCAGCCGTCCTCTCCAAAAGGACCGTGCAGCGCATTGAAGGCAACATCCGGGCGAAGGTCGGCCAGAACAGAAGCGATATCGCGATCGACATCGACCCGGGTCACCTTGTAGCCGCCCTTTTCCAGAGCCGCTGCACATCCCTCACCACTCGACAGGCTAACCGGTCTCTCGTTAACCCACCCTCCCATCAGGACGGCAACGTGTTTCTGTTTGCTCATTGATTAAGCGGCCTCCCCGGCCTCTCCCAAAAACGGCTCAATCGGGCCCTCCGGACCAAAATCACCAAGCCTTTTGATTTCCCATTCCAGACGAACACCGCTGTCTTTAAGAACACGTGCCCGAACTGTTTCCCCCAACAGTTCAAGATCGTGACCCGTTGCCGTCCCCGTATTGATCATGAAATTGCAGTGCATTTCTGACATCTGGGCTCCACCGACCATCAGGCCGCGGCACCCTGCAGCATCCACCACTTTCCAGGCGGAATTGCCCGGCGGGTTCTTGAAGGTCGAGCCACCGGTTTTCTCACGGATCGGCTGCGCCTTTTCCCGATGCTCTTGAACATCGGCCATTTCCTGACGGATCGTTTCCTCATTCATTGGCAAACCTTCAAAGACCGCAGATGTAAAAATGAGGTCTTTCGATGCACCGGAATGCCGATAGGCATAAGCCATCTCCGCATTGGTCAGCACATGCCTGGCTCCATCCCGGTCCAGGGCAGTCAGTTCCACCATACGTTCACGCGTTTCCGTGCCATGTGCGCCCGCATTCATGCGAAGGGCACCGCCCAGAGCGCCGGGAATACCTGCGTAGAAGGAGAAGCCACCAAGCCCTGCTTTTGCTGCAGCTTCGGCCAGACGTTTATCAGGAACAGCCGCCCCCGCCCTCAGCCGGTTGTTGGCAAGCTCTTCAATCGCCCCGAACCCCTTGGCACTGAGCCGCACGACAACACCAGCAAGGCCGCCATCACGGATCAGAAGATTGGAGCCAAGGCCAACGGGAAGAACCGGAATGTCCTTTGGCAGTTTGCTTAAAAACTGCGCGAGGTCGGCCTCATCGGCAGGCTGGAACAAAAGCTGCGCCGGCCCACCAGTGCGAAACCATGTAATGCTCGCAAGCGGCTGGTTCGAGGTGAGTTTGCCGCGAGTTGCTTCGGCGAGGTCCGGATGAATTTCCAAAAGGTCCGGGAAACTCACTTGGCAGCTCCCTTCACCTCTTCCAGCTGCTTCGGCAAAGCATAAGCCCATTGCGTGATACTGCCGGCGCCTAGACAGATAACGAAGTCATCGGGCTCAGCCACGCCTGCAATCATACCAGCCAACTCACTTGGATCTTCAATCGTCTGAACGGCCCGGTGACCGCGGGTTTTAAGGCCGGACGCCAGATCATGATGAGACGCACCGTCTATCGGCTGCTCTCCAGCCGCAAATACCGGCGCAACAATCACTTGGTCAGCGTCATTGAAACAGCTGGAGAAATCATCAAACAGACTTTGAAGGCGGGTGTAGCGATGCGGCTGCACCACGGCAACAACCTTGCCCTTTGTTGATTGGCGCGCCGCATGCAGCACAGCTTTGATCTCAACAGGGTGGTGACCATAGTCATCATAAACATGGACCCCATCAACGCTGCCTGTGTGCGTGAAGCGACGTTTAACACCTCCAAAGCCCGCAATCCCGGCCTTGATGTCCTCCGGCTTAACACCAAGCTGCGAGGCAACCGCAATAGCGGCAGTTACGTTGGACACGTTGTGCAATCCCGGCATGGGAAGAACGAGATTTTCAAGGACAATATCCTCGCCCGTTCGGCGATCACGGATCGTTACCGAGAAAATGGACTTTCCGCCATCCATCGAGACATCATAGTAGCGAACATCGGCCTGAAGGTTGGTGCCGTAGGTCACAATCCGGCGGTCTTCAATGGTTCCAACCATCGTTTGGACTTCAGGATGGTCCAGACACATGACGGCGAAACCGTAAAACGGGACATTTTCAATGAATTGACGGAACGCAGCCTTCACGCCCTCAAAGTCGCCATAGTGATCGAGGTGTTCTGGATCAATATTCGTGACGATTGCAATGTCCGCAGGTAATTTGACAAAGGTGCCGTCGCTCTCATCTGCCTCTACCACCATCCATGGCCCCTCACCCATTCGGGCATTGGTGCCATAGGCATTGATGATCCCGCCATTGATAACAGTCGGGTCCAGATTACCCGCATCCAAAAGGGCGGCGACCATGGAAGTTGTTGTCGTTTTGCCATGGGTTCCGCCAACAGCAATCGCCTGCTTGAAACGCATCAGTTCAGCCAGCATTTCAGCACGGCGCACCACCGGGATCAGCTTTTCGCGTGCGGCGACAAGTTCGGGATTGTCTTTTTTAATAGCCGAGGACACCACAACAACCTCGGCAGATCCAAGGTTCTCAGCAGCATGTCCGACGGTGACCGGAATGCCGTTATCCCGCAGCCGTTTGACGTTGGCATTTTCCGACATGTCGGAGCCTTGCACCTGATAGCCGAGTGTCTTCAGCACTTCGGCAATGCCGCTCATGCCAATCCCGCCGATCCCGACAAAATGAACCGGTCCGATATCCTGCGGCATCTTCATGCGCCGTCTCCCTGTTTTTGTGTGGCATTGGCCGCAACTGTTTCAACCAAATCCGCCAATCTTTTAACCGCGTCAGGCTTGCCGACGGAAAGCGCATTTTGAGCGGCCTGCGCCAGCAATCCCGGCTCCGCAAAAAAGCGCGCCAACTCGCTGGAAAGGCGATCAGCTGACAGGTCCGCTTGCCGGATTGGCCAGCCACCACCCACATTCTCCAAAAGCTTGGCGTTCGCCGCCTGATCCTGATCCAGCGATCCGGGCAAAGGCACCAAGATGGATGGGCGACCCAAAACCGCCAATTCGCTGACAGTCCCGGCTCCGGACCGACAAACAACCAGATGCGATGCAGATATACGCGCAGGCATATCGGTGAAGAATGAGGCCAGTTCAGCCTCAACTCCCATATCCCTGTAGGCCGTTTTCACCCGCTCTAGATCTTCCGGACGGCACTGCTGGACAATTTTCAGGCGCTGCCGCAGTTCGTTTGGCAACTTGCCGACAGCCTCCGGTAGGAGGTCTGAAAAGAACCGCGCACCCTGCGACCCACCAAAGACTAGAAGATGAAAAGGTCCGCCGTCTTGAGGTGGAGCGTGTGGTTTGCCAGACGCTTCAATCACAGCATCGCGCACCGGGTTCCCGGTCTCAGTGACTTTGGCAGCCCAGCTGTCTTCCGGATTGGCCAGAGGAATGCTCGTCGCAATGGCCGTTGCGCCCTTGGCCAGCATCTTGTTTGCGCGCCCCATAACGCCGTTTGCTTCGTGCAAAATGGAGGGGACACCCGTTTGCTTTGCAGCAAACATCGGCGGAAAAGTTGGATAGCCACCAAAACCGATAACGACCGAAGGCTTGAAGCTCTTGATCACATGGCGGGCCTGAAACGTGCCACTAGCCAAACGCCAGGCTGTTTTGATCAGGGAAATCGGGTTCCGTCTACGCAGGGTTTCTGACGCGATGATGTGGGTCTTTCTAGCCGGAAATTCCGACCCGTATTTATCGGCCCGCTCGTCTGTTGCCAGCTCGACCACATGACCGCGCCGACCCAGCTCGCTGCCAAGTGCTTGCGCGGGAAACAGATGACCGCCAGTACCCCCGGCGGTGAGAAGAATATGATGCGTCATAGGGGACAAGGGTCCTCACATGAGACTGGAAGGAGACAGGCGGGAGACTGTGACGACGTCACTTCGAGAGGGGCGCGGGCGGCTTCGGGTCAGCGCCAAAAGCGCCCCAGCCAGCATAGCTGATGAGATGATGGAAGTTCCGCCATAAGACACAAACGGAAGTGTCATGCCTTTCGGCGGAATAAGGTTGAGGTTCACGGCCAGATTGATCGTGGCCTGAAGGCCAAACAAAACTGTAAGACCTGCTGTTGCCAGACGCGCAAAGGCCTCCTGTTCGCGGGTCGCATGCATCAAGCCACGGATCACGATGAACGCAAATACGGAAACAAGAAGTATGCAGGCAATCGCGCCAAACTCTTCCGCCACCACCGCGAAAACGAAATCAGCATGGCTGTCCGGCAAAATGCGTTTGACGGTCCCCTCACCCGGCCCTTGCCCGAACCAGCCTCCAGAGATGAAGGCATCCATCGCTGTATCAACCTGAAAGGTATCCCCTGAATCCGGGTCCAGAAACCGGTCCACGCGATCCGTCACGTGGGGCAAAAACGCATAGGCCGCTACAAGCCCGACAACGCCGATAATCCCAAGCGCCGAGATGAGCACCCAAGACAATCCATTGAGGAAAAACAGCGCTGCCCATGCTGCGCCCAGCAGCATTGTTTGCCCAAAGTCTGGCTGTGCGATCAAAAGCGCAGCGCAAATCACAAACAGGAAGAAGGCAAAAAGAACACCGGGCACCTCCCGTCTGCGGCCACTTTCAGACAGCAGAAACGCGATGATGATCACAAAGGCCGGTTTGAGGAACTCCGATGGCTGAACGGAGACACCCGCAATGTAAATCCAGCGCCGCGCACCTTTGGTTTCAAACCCGAAGAACAGCGTCGCCACCAAAAGAATAATCGCGCCAATGAAAGTCAGCAATGCGGCTCGCCGGATTAATCTGGGCGACAAAAGCGATGCACCGATGATGATGATCACTGATGGGATCAGAAACATCGCCTGGCGCTTGACGAAGTAGAACGAGTCCAGCCCGATGCGCTCGGCAACCGGCGGACTGGCTGCAAAGGAGAGCACCACACCGCTGACCATCAACAGCCCAAAGGCAGCCAGCAGATAGTGATCTACCGTCCAAAACCATTCCGCAAACCGGCTGCGATCAGCGCGACTGACCATCAGGCGACCTCCTGACCTTCGTTCCCATTCAACAGGTTTCGAACAGCCTCAGAAAACGCAGAACCCCGCAGCTCGAAATTTGCGTATTGATCAAAGGATGCACATGCAGGCGACAAAAGTACGGCAACTTCGTCCGCAGCATCCGCACGCGCATCTGATGTGGCTTGCACCACAGCTTTTTCCAGTGTTCCGGACAGAGTGTAGTCCACATGTCCCTTGAGTGTCTTGCCAAACTCCTCGGCAGCTTCGCCTATTAGATAAGCGCGGGCCACTCTTGGCCAATAAAGGTCCAGCGATGCAATGCCACCCTCTTTAGGCAGTCCGCCGGCAATCCAGTAAATCCGGTCAAAGCTGGACAAGGCGCGCGCGGCAGCATCCGCGTTTGTTGCCTTGGAATCGTTGACAAACAACAGCCGACCCGACCGGCCAACGACTTCCATTCTATGATGAAGGCCCGGAAAATCAGCCATTCCCTTCAGGATTTCAGCCTCATCCACCTTCAAAACACGCAAGGCAGCAAAGGCAGCTGCTGCATTTTGACCATTATGATCCCCGCGCAAGCTGTCTATGCCATCCAGAATACCGACCTTGCGCTGCGCTCCGTCATAAGCCTCAAATAGCTTGCCTTGATGCGCATACACCCCGTCAGGCAATTCAAACGCTCCGGAAATGCGGCAAACCGGCTTGCGCGCCAGCTCCAGGCGATCCGCAATCTGCGTTGAAAGGCTGTCATCCACCCCGACGATTGCGACTTTGGCACCCGCCACCAATCGCTCCTTGATCGCGGCATAATTCTCAAGACTACCGTGGCGGTCCAAATGATCCGGCGACAGGTTCATGTGAATGCCAATTGTCGGGTCGAGCGAAGGCGCAAGATCAATCTGATAGGACGAGCATTCGATCACAAAGTGGCGCTCGGCATGAAACGGTTCCAGCTCCAAAAGTGGAACCCCGATATTGCCTCCCATCTGGGTGTCCAGACCGGCTGATTTCAGCAGATGGGCAATCAGTGAAGTGGTCGTGGATTTTCCGTTTGTGCCAGTAATCGCCACAACAGGAGCTTCCGGGCAGACTTTCCGCCGCTCGCGGAAAAACAGCTCCACATCGCCGATAACCTCAATCCCGGCATCACGCGCCTTGTCCACCGTCCAATGTGGCAAGGGGTGTGTCAACGACACACCTGGGGCCAGGATCAAGGCATCAAATTCGGACCAGTCCACCTTGTTCAAGTCTTCAACGATCAGCTTCTTCCGCTTGGCCTCAACAAGACGCGCCGGAGCATCATCCCAGCAAGTGACCTTGCAACCCCCTTCAACAAGGGCCAGCGCGGTCGAGAGACCCGACGCGCCAAGCCCAAAAAGAGCAACATGTTTTCCGCTGAAAGATGTAATCGCGATCATGCACTTACCTCAACTTCAGCGTGGCAAGGCCGATCAGGGCAAGAACAACCGCAATGATCCAGAAGCGGATCACGATCTGGGATTCCGTCCAGCCATGATATTCGAAATGGTGATGGATCGGAGCCATCCGGAAAACCCGTTTTCCGGTGAGCTTGAACGATGCCACCTGAACAATCACCGACACCGCCTCAAGAACGAACAGGCCGCCAATGATCGCCAGAACAATCTCGTGCTTGGTCGCGACCGCAATGGCCCCAATCATGCCGCCGAGGGCCAGTGAGCCCGTATCCCCCATGAAGATCGCAGCAGGCGGGGCGTTAAACCATAAAAAGCCGAGCCCTGCGCCAATCACAGCGCCGGCAATCACAGCCAATTCGCCTGTTCCCGGAACATAGTGGATTTGGAGATAGTCAGCGAAAACTGCGTTACCTGAAAGGTAGGCAATCAATCCGAAGGAGGCACAGGCAATCATCACCGGCACAATCGCCAAGCCGTCAAGGCCATCCGTCAGGTTCACCGCATTGCCAGCCCCGACAATCACAAAAGCTGCAAACGGGATGAAGAACAGACCAAGGTTTAAGGTAAAGTCCTTCAGAAACGGAAAGGCAATGGACGTCGAAAACGGTGCATTATCGAGAACCGTCACCGCATAGGCTGCCAATGCGGCGATCAAAAACTCCAGCCCCAAACGCGCCTTGCCACCAAACCCCTTGTGAGAGGCTTTTGTGACTTTCAGATAATCATCATAAAAGCCGATCAAACCAAATCCGAGGGTCACCCCAATAACTACCCAGACATACGGGTTTGAAAGGTCTGCCCAAAGCAGCGCGGCAACCAAAGCCCCGGAAAGGATCATCAGCCCGCCCATGGTTGGCGTGCCTTTCTTAGTCAGAAGGTGGCCTTCGGGACCGTCCGCGCGAATTGGCTGGCCATGCCCCTGCCGCACCCGCAAGCTGGAGATGATTTTCGGACCAAACAGGAACACGAAAAACAGCGCGGTCATAATTGACGCGCCGGTCCGGAACGTGATGTACCGGAAAACGTTTAGCGCGGAAAATTGGTTGGCGAACTCGCCAAGGTAGTAAAACATCGTGTGTCCTCAAGCCGCCGCGTCATCGTTTTGCGGCGGATAGTCCGTTTTCAAAGCCTCGACCAGCGGCCCCATGCGGGTTCCAAGCGAACCCTTCACCATGACCACATCACCCGATCTGATTTCCTGCAGCAAATGATCTTGCAAATCAGCTGCCTGCTCCGCATACATCACCCGAAGCCCCTGCGGAACCCTATCCCATAGTTGCTTCATCTGAGGCCCCACACAAAACAGCGCTTCAACACCCGCTTCATTCACCGGGTCGCTCAGTTCAGCATGAAGTTTGGGCCCGTCTTCACCGAGCTCGCGCATATCTCCCAAAACGGCAATCCGGCGACCTGGAGGCGTGATCTCAGCCTCACCCAGCACGGAAAGGGCCGCCCGCATGGATGCCGGGTTGGCGTTGTAGCTTTCATCAAGCAGCTCGGCTGTTCCTTCAGGCAGCTGCAGAACAGTGACCTCACCCCGCCCCTTGGGAGCACGCATATCGGCCAGCGCCTCGCCAGCCAATGCCAGATTACCGCCAAGCTCGACAACGGCCGTCAGAACCGCGAGGCTGTTGTGAACGTGATGCCGTCCACCCGCACCAAGTGTGTAGGACAGTTGCTCGCCCAATATCCGAGCAGAAACGGCAGAGCTGCCCGCCTTGCGGCGCACGTCTTCGGTAAAGGAATCTGCATTCTGGTTTTCGCCAAAAGTCCGGATTTCCTGAACGTGATCAGCCTTGGCCAGAAACATCAGAAGGTCGAACTGGTTGTTGTCCCGATTGAGGATCGCAACACCGCCGGGCTCAAGCCCTTTAAAAATCTCGGCTTTCGCCTGCGCAATGTGTTCAACGGAGTCAAAGAATTCCAGATGAACTGCCTGAACCGTTGTAATGAAGGCCACATGCGGGCGGACCATTCTGACCAATGGTGTGATCTCACCCGGCGCGCTCATGCCAATTTCAAACACGCCAAAGTCAACATCTGCAGGCATGCGGGCGAGTGTCAGGGGAACACCCCAATGGTTATTAAAGGACGCCACCGAGGCGTGAACCTTACCCGAACGTCCCAAAGCCAGACGAAGAGCTTCCTTCGTTCCGGTTTTCCCAACCGAACCCGTCACCGCCACAATGCGCGCATTGCTTCTGGCGCGCGAGGCAACCGCCAAACGCTCCATGGCCGCAAGCGGATCATCAACGATCAGATACCGTCCGGTAGACGGCAGACTGTCAAGCTTATCAGCAGAGACAACAGCAACGGACGCTCCGTTGGCAAGCGCCGTTCCAACAAAGTCATGACCATCAAACCGGTCGCCCTTGATGGCAAAAAAGGCCTCACCGACCTCTATCGTCCGACTGTCGATCGAAATTCCGGTGATATCCTGACCAAGTTCGCCCTTCGGCGTGCCATTTGCACCCGCAATAAAATCGTCTCGGGTCCACAATGGTGCATTCATTCCGTTTCTCCAGCAGCCAATGCTTCGGCCACGGCTTCGTGGTCCGAAAAGGGATGCACCGTCTGGCCGATAATCTGGCCGGTTTCATGACCCTTTCCTGCCACACATAAGATATCCCCGGACTTTAGCCGGCGAACACCTTCGCGGATGGCTTCCCGCCGATCACCTATCTCCAGAGCTCCCGGTGCGCCGGACAACACGGCCTTACGGATCGTGGCTGGATCTTCGGTTCTGGGATTATCATCTGTGACTATCACCAGATCAGCGCCCACTTGAGACACTCGTCCCATGATTTCCCGTTTTCCCGGATCACGGTCACCACCAGCCCCGATCACAACAGACAATTGGCCGGATGCGAAGGGTCGCAATGCGGCCAGCGCATTTTCCAGCGCATCGGGCTTATGGGCATAGTCAATATAAACAGTTCCGCCGGTTTGACTGCGACCAGCAAATTCCAACCGTCCCGGAGCACCCTTGAGTTCGGCCAGAGCCGCGATCGCTTCGTCGGGCGCAACACCGGCGCAGATGCATAATCCCGCAGCAACAAGCGCGTTAGACACCTGAAACCGACCAATCAAAGGCAATAGAACGGTTGTGGTTTGCCCCCCCGCCTCCACAACTAGTTCCTGCCCCCCTGCAGTTGGTGTTAGTTTGGCTAGGCGGATATTTTCTCCTGCTTCTCCGACGGAAAAGACCGGTAAACCGCGCTCCTGCGCCACCGCGATCACACGATCAGCATAAGGCTCTGACGGCTCGACCACCACCGGCGCGCCTTTCAGCAACAGATCCCGAAACAGTCGCAGCTTGGCCTGCAAATAGTCTTCGACCGTCGGATGGTAATCCATATGGTCCCGGCCCAGATTGGTAAATCCGGCAGCCACCAAACGAACGCCATCCAGACGATGCTGATCCAGTCCATGACTGGACGCCTCCAGCGCGGTGTGTGTGATCCCTTCTTTCGAAAGACGCGCCAATTCTGCGTGAAGGGACACCGGGTCAGGAGTGGTCAAACCACCATAGCTTTGCCCATCGGCTGTCACTGTTCCAATAGTTCCAAGGCTTGCAGATGCGTGACCAGCGGCCTGAAAGATCTGACGAACAAAATGCGCAACCGATGTCTTGCCGCTTGTGCCGGTGACAGCAACCATAACTTCCGGCTGGGCACCATGAAAACGCGCTGCCATCAGCGCAAAATCCCGACGCGGATTGTCGCTTGGCCAAAGCACAACATCTTTGGAGAGTTCTTGGGCGAGCCGATCAGCGGCGTCACGTTCGCATAAAACAGCAACAGCTCCGGCCCCAACAGCCTTGGCTGCGAAATCAGCGCCATCAACATGCGTGCCCTTGAGGGCAGCAAAAAGAAAGCCCGGCTTGATAGCGCGGCTATCTGCAGTCAGTCCGGTAATACTGACTGTCGACCCGGCAGCCGGAACAATCTGCCCGGCAGCAACGTTTGAAAGTAGCATTTTGTCCGATCATCCGGTTTGTGCATCGTCGTTGCAAGAAGATCCGGATATCGGCTGCGACCCCGCCGAATCTGCTCGCACCTTAATAGGATATCTCGATTGACTCCCCTCCCTCGCCAAAGCGTGGCAATACCCCCAACATTGGTGCTGCACGGCGAATGATTGCGCCAACAGTCGGTGCAGCATTCAGGCCGGCCGTAGCTCCAATGCCCTTGCGCTCCGGTTTTGGCTCGTCAATCACCACAAGCACCACGTATTTCGGATCATTCATCGGGAAGGCCGACAAGAACGAGTTCCGGCGCTTGTTACTCACATAGCGGCCATTTTCAATCTTTTCTGCAGTCCCAGTCTTGCCACCAACAACATATCCGGGAACTTCAGAACGCTTTCCTGATCCGGACAGCACATTGAGCCGGAAGAGATAGCGCATAACCTTGCTGACCTGCGGTGAAATCACCTGTGTTCCCAACTCTTCCGCTTCCGCTTGCTCACGCGGGAAGAAGGTTGGCGGGATCAGCTTGCCACCATTCACCATTGCAGCTGCAGCGACCGCAGTTTGCATCGGCGTAACAGATATGCCGTGGCCAAACGAGATTGTCATGGCTGCCAGATCATTCCAACGAGGCGGTAGCAGTGGTGCTGCATTTTCAGGAAGTTCGGTTTTCAGGCGATTTGTCAGCCCGATACGCCCGAGAAATTCCTGTTGCTTGGAAACACCGGTGGCCAGCATCATTTTTGCCGTACCGATATTCGACGAGTAGATGAAAATCTCTGGCACCGACAGAATGCGGTTCTTGCCGTGGAAGTCGGAGATGGTTCGGCCAGCGGCTCTGATGGGCCGTGTCGCGTCAAAACTGTCATTGACAGAGACCCGTCCTGAATCGAGCGCCATTGCAGTTGTAAACGCCTTGAACACCGACCCCATTTCAAAAACGCCGCCGGTTGCGCGATTCAGTCGGTCCTTCTCCAGAGCCTGCGCCCGATCATTCGGGTCATAATCCGGCAGGGACGACATGGCGATAACTTCACCGGTATGAACATCCAGAACGATGCCCACGGCGGCAATCGCCTTATACCGCTCCATCGCCTTGACCAATTCATCGCGCACAACATGCTGAACGCGGAGATCGACTGCAAGACTTACTGGCTCCATCGCCTTGTCGGTCGTGAAGCCAACAGATTGCAAGTCAGCAAGACCTTGCCCGTCGATGTATTTTTCAACCCCGGCCAAGCCCTGATTATCGACATTCACGGAACCAACAATATGCCCCGCTGTTGGTCCACCCGGATAAAACCGCTGATTTTCCGAAAGAAACCCTACACCTGGAAGGCCGAGGTCATGGATTTGATCAGCCTGAGCAGGCGTAATCTCGCGCTTGAGCCAAACAAAGCCAGCCTTGCTTTCCAGACGGCGGCGAATGGTTGGCGTATCCAGTTCCGGCAAAATACGGGTAATGCCTTCATATGTTTCGTCGATATCGAGAATACGACGAGGCTCGGCATAAAGAGATGCGGTCTTGATATCTGTGGCGAGAATTTCACCGTTGCGATCAAGCAGATCCGGACGAGAGGCTGCAATCGTGTCCTGAGCCGAAATCCATGCAGAAGACGGCGCTTCTTCCATCTGTGCCAATTGCACCAACCGTGCGCCCATTGCCACATAAATCATGGCGAAGGCCGCCATGGCAAAAAAGACGCGAGATTTCATCTGGCTGGAGGACACAGATCCAACAACCCGACTACGCGGACGGGGGCGCTTGATTTGAAGAAACGAGGTATGTTCGTCAACCACTGTCATACCGCCCTCACTGAACAACCGCTGAGGTGCCGGCATAACCACCTATTGGGTCCGGCGATCCGACTGGCTCAAGAAGTACGGGGCGCGCAGGCAGATCTTCAGGTGCAACGATCTGCTTCACACTCATGGCCTCAAGCTCCAGATATCCATTGTAGCGTTCAACAAGTCCTTGCAGCCGATCCGGCTGATTGAGCTCGCTCCACCGCGCGCGCAAATGGCGGATCGCATCGCGTTCCGCCTCGATTTCGGCCTGAAGTTCGGCGACCCGGTTGGCAGATTTTTTCGCCGCAAGTTTCATGTCGTAGACAGCCGCCGCACCGATCACGACGGCAAGAATGAAGAGAACATTGAGTGTGCGCACCATGTCAGCCCCCAAGTCCTTTAAAGTCAGCCAGACGCGGCACACCGGCCGCATGAATATCGAGAGAGCGAGCGGGATTGGTGGTCCGACGCCCGGCCCGCAGCTTGGCTGATCGTGCCCGCGGATTTCCTGCAATTTCAGCGTCGGTTCCGTCGATTGCCTTACGCGTCAAAAGCTCAAAGGTCGGCGGTTCGACTTCTGTTTCCGGCATGTGCCGAGACCCACCGGCATGTGTCTTGCTGCGATCAGCCAGAAAACGTTTGACGATACGATCTTCCAGAGAATGAAAGCTCACGACGACCAAACGTCCGCCGGGCTTCAGAATATTCTCAGCCGCGCCCAGCGCCTGAGCCGCCTGATGCAGCTCGCCATTGACGTAAATCCGAAGCGCCTGAAAGGTGCGCGTTGCCGGATGTATTTGCGCTTTCTTCGGTGAGCGGCCAAGCACTTTCTCAACCAGCGCGGCCAGCTCTCCGGTACGCGTGAAAGGACCCTCTTTGCGGGCGTTGTCAATCGCATGAGCAACTGTTGTCGCGCGCTTTTCCTCTCCGAGAACACCGATGATGCGGATCAAATCGCGCACCGAAAGCTCGTTCACCACATCGGCAGCAGACGGCCCCTCCTGCTCCATGCGCATATCGAGCGGTCCATCCCGCAAAAAGGAAAAACCACGTTCCGCTTCATCCAGCTGCATGGAGGACACGCCAAGATCGAGAACAACACCATCAACGGCGTCGTGACCAAGCGAGCGGGCATGCGTTTCAAGATCGGCAAAACACCCGGGGACGAGGGTCAAACGTCCATCAGACGCCTCAACAAGCGGCTGGCCACCTGCAATCGCATCTGGATCCCGATCCACGCCAATGACAGATGCGCCGCGTTCGAGCAGGGCCCGGCTGTATCCACCAGCACCAAACGTGCCATCAATGATGACCTCACCGGGATTTGGGGCAAGATATTCCAAAACAAGATCGAGTAGGACCGGCACGTGGCGTTCTGGTCCGCCAGCTTCAAGATCAACCGAACTTGTGCTTTGCGCCATCATGCCGGCCCTCCCGGCAATTGTGTCGGCGGCACTTGCCCCGACAGCATGGCGAGCGCGCGCTTTTTGGCCTCTGCGCTATGCTCGCGGAATTTCTCTGGTTCCCAAATCTGGAACTTGTAACCCATCCCGGCGAAGGTGACCTGATCCTTCAAACCCGTATGCTCCCGCACCATGTCCGAAATGACCATTCGGCCATCACTGTCGATCTTCGGAGTTTCACTGGCACCAAACAGCGCCATTGCCAGAGCATCATGATCCGGCGACAATTTCGAAAACGCATCAAGGCGGGTTTGTATCTCGTTCAACAAAGCATTTCCGCCCGCATCAATTGCCGTACAGTGCGACGAGGCAATCAGGTACAGTCCTTCAAAACCGTCTTTCGCCAATACCGTTCGGAAAGGCGCCGGGATCGATACGCGACCCTTGGCATCCAGCCGATTGGTAAAATGCGCGACAAAGCCGGCCATCTATCCCCTTCAAGCAGGCCCAGCCCGCTCCACACCCCAAAATTCGCACCTAGAAAACGCCCGGCTCTCACCGGCAAGGGCTGATTTCGTACGCCGCCCGCCCAATGCGGAAATGGGATCACTCCACACCAATTGGGCATTTATGGGATATCATGGGAAATCATGGGCAGTCAATGGAATCGCAAGGCACTTTGGCTGCAAACACCGACAGATTTCCCTTTAAAATGAGCTTACTGTGGTTAGGTTTAACAAACGCTTGACAGGAATTGGAATCATGCGCGAGGCCCGCGATTGCTTGGCCAGCGATCTGCAGAATGCGGAAATAATCGTGAACGATCCTTAAGAAAGGTTAAGAAACAAGGGCTTCTAGACAGATAGCTGCAAATGGCCGAGTGAAGGCATCAACCTGCTCGCGATGCCATCAAGAGTAGCGTATGCATCGCCCAGTCTCTCTGGGAGACTCTCCAAACCGGATTTTATAGGCAGTGGAAAAACGGCCTAGATGTGTGTGCCCCGACAGGGCAGCGATCTCTCCAACAGGAAGGCTGTTCTGATTTGTCAGCAACAAATGCCTTGCATACCCGAGACGAAGCTCTTTCAGGTACTGCATGGGAGACAAGCCAATTTCCTTTTTGAATACGAGTTGCACCGTTCTCGGCGTCGTTTTCGCCCAGCGCGCAATTTCCAGCATCGAAATCGGCTCTGTGAAACGCTCGTTTATCTTGTTGATGGCTCTCAGGAAAACTGCCGGCGAAATATCAGGGGCATGACGACGGAGCAGGCAAGAAGCAGAATTCGGTTGAGACAGCACGAGACCAGCAACTAGGCTCTCTTCCAACACTCGATGATGTTCGCTTTCAAGGCAAGAGAAGGCAACACCATTTTCAACGGCACCAAACACGGCCTTGACCTGTCGAGACCACGCTTCAATGCCTGGCACGCGCAGATCCATCATCGGGTCAAATCGAAGTTTCTCAAAGTGGCCGACCCCGGACACTTCACAGGCCACCGACAAAAGATAATCGCGCTCAATTTGAACCAAGATCTGTTCACAGCCAGCGTGCCATCGCATTTGCGTATCAAGATCGGGATTCAACAAGGAAGCCACGCTCTTGTCAGAACCAAACCGAGACTTCCCGTTTTGAATATCTGCAGTGCCCCTCAATGGGATCTGCACCAAAAAGAAGTCCGTCAGCTCACCGGGCTTGATGACCACTTCCGCGCCATATCGAAGATAATTGAGGGAAACATGCTTACCCTGAACACGGTTCTTGCAAGCCTGAAAATGACCGGAAGCGGTTCCCAGATCGAGAGAGTGGCTGCAAAAATGCTGTCCCACCATTTCTCGTGCTTCATCCAAGTCCGTTGTTTCAAAACAACGAAAGCTGTCCAGTGGCCGCACTTGAGTGCCTTCACGTTCCAGCGTCAACTTCTTCCTCCCCGGCAACGCCAGCCTTTAGACTACGCAACAATTGAACCAAGATGGAAGAGTTTTTGGAATTATAATTTCGCAAAATGGATAATGGGGTTTCGCATTCCGTCCTAAGATCCACCCAATCAATGAAAAACGGGAGGACGGACATCATGGAAAATGAAGCAGGCGTTACATCAGCAGCAGACGGTTTGGGCGGCATAGCCTGGAATGTTGTTGGTCACACCTACACACCCAAGCTCCACAGCCCCAATGCCTTCATTTGGCATGCCGTTGTGCCAGCGGATACTTTTGTCCCACCACACATCCATCCCACCCAAGACGAGTGGATCGTTATGCTGGAGGGGGAACTGGAAGTGGAATTTGGCCCAGAAAAGCACGTCGCAAAGGCTGGCGACACCGTCCGTATGCCAATGGGGATCGCCCATGGCATCTTCAATCGCTCGGGCCAAACAGCCACTTGCGTCTTCGGGGTAGCCCCTTCTCGCAAGCTCTTCGACCTTTTCAAGGTGCTTGATGGGGTAACAGATCCCGCAGAACTCGTGCGATTATCCGCTTTGCATGAAGTCGACTTTTTGCCCCCGCCCGATCAGGCCTGATGCCAAAAACGGGACGCAGGAAACAGGACTTCAGTCATGACTAAACGGAAAAACGTCGCAGTCATCGGAGGCGGCGTCAGCGGCTTAGCTGCTGCCAAGACCTTTGACGAGCGCGGACACAGGGTATTCGGCTTTGAGCGCAGCCATGATTTTGGGGGAGTGTGGGAGCTCTCCCGCTCTTATCCGGATGTGCAAACACAATCTCCGAAAGACCTCTACTGCTATACCGATCACCCGATGCCTGAAGAGTATCCGGAATGGCCGAAGGGGCCGCAGGTCCATGCTTATCTGAAGTCATACGCGGATAAGCACAATCTGGAACGGCTCTTTCATCTCAACACGAACATCCTGCATATGGATCGCAGGGCAGACGGCAATCCGGGCTGGACGCTCGAAATCCAGAGCGGCAACAACATCTGGAAGCAAGATTTCGATTTCGTTGCCATCTGCACCGGCCAGTTCTCGGACAAGAACATCATCGCCCATCCCGGTCAGGACACGTTTTGCGAAGCTGGCGGCAAGGTGATGCACAGCTCGGAGTATACCGAAACCTCCATGGCACAAGGCCAGGATGTTGTGGTGCTGGGCGGTTCAAAATCCGCCACAGATATCGCCGTGAATGCCGCCAACAACGGCGCACGTTCTGTCACGCTGGTATATCGGGAACCAGTCTGGCGGGTGCCCTATTTCATTGGAGGCATCAATTTCAAACGTCTCCTTTACATGCGTGCGCAGGAGCAGCAGTTCAACGGCTGGCAACCGTCCTTCATGGGCAAGCTGCTATCGACCGTTTTCAAGCCGCTAATCTGGGCAAACTTCCGTGGCCTTGAAACTCTGTTGAAGCTTCAGCTTGGACTGAAGAAATGGGACATGGTGCCGGATACGCCGATAGAAAAGGAAGCGTCCTGTTCCCTGCCCATCGTGACCCCCGGCTTGTTCGAGGGTTTTGAAAGCGGCAGGATCAAGCCGATCCGGGGAACATATGACCGCTATGAAGACGGCAAGGTGGTTCTGACCACCGGCGACAAGGTGCCCTGCACCCTGTCTGTTCTGGCGGTCGGCTGGAAGCTCGGCATCCCTTATCTGGCAGAGGAATACCGAAAGAAACTCATCGATCATGACGGTCTCTACCGGGTCTACAGGATTTCGGTGAATCCTGACCTTCCGGACATGGGCTTTGTCGGTTTCAACTCCAGTTTCTGCACGATCCTGTCGGCAGAAATGATTGCCAACTGGCTGGTACGATATGCCGACGGCCAGCTTGTCAATCAGCCGTCCGACGCAGACATGCGCAAGAACATCGACGCTATGCTGGACTGGAAACGAAACCAGCGGCCCGCGGCACAAGTATATGCCGGACTTTGCTCTGCCCCGTTCCACTTCCGCCACTTCGATGAACTTCTGGCCGATATGGGCGCTGCAAAACACAAACGCAGCAACCCGCTCGCCGAGCAGTTTTCCTATCCAAATGCGCCAGCCTATGGGGAGTTTCTCGCTAGTACACCACAATACCAGGCAGGATAGTCTTGGAAAGACAAAGCCCCGCGAGAACAAGTTCTTGCGGGGCAAAAACTAATAGCCAGTCGGCCTGTAAGCCGGGTTCTGTATGGCCCGCAGGCAAGCCTGCGAACGTGACAGCCATTCATCTGTGACGCTTATTGCCAAGCGCCTCTCGCAACCTACCCGGACAACTGGCCTGGAAACCGGCCTGGGCAAAGCCCGCGTTATCCCTATTCGGTTTTGCTCCCGGTGGGGTTTACCATGCCGCGTTCGTTGCCGCCCGCGCGGTGGGCTCTTACCCCACCCTTTCACCCTTACCCCGCAGTCGATATTGCTACCGGATCGGGGCGGTTTGCTTTCTGTGGCACTTTCCCTAAGGTCGCCCTCGCCGGGTGTTACCCGGCACCGTGTTTCCATGGAGCCCGGACTTTCCTCCCCCGCGGCCTTTCAGCACTTGCGGCAGCGGCTGTCTGACCGACTGGCTCGCGAGGCAATAGGTGGCTTTCAAGGTCAGGTCAAGCCGCTCCATCCAAAAGCGAGCGCAACTGTCGGGCAAAGGAGGTCATTTGCAGCTCATTGGCGTCAGCAAACCCGACCAAGAGCCCCCGCATTTGCGCCTGCCCGAGATAAGACTGGCTAACCGGGGAAACGGAAAACCCGCGCTTTTGAAGGGCGGTCGCCAGCTCGCAATCGTCGTGCCCGCTATTGAGCTGCAGCACCAACTGAACGTTTCCCGTTGGTGGTTCGACGGAGATGCGATTTCCGAGGATATCGCGGAAGATGCGAACCATCAGTCGACCACGGCTCTCATACTCCTGCCGGATGCGCCGCAGATGCGAGCGGTAATGGCCACTTTCGATGAAGTCGGCCAGAGCCGCCTGAACATGCACATTTGCAATACAGCCAGTATATCGAAAGAGGCGTTGCAGCGGTTCGACCAGAGCATCGGGCACAACACAAAAGGCAATTCGCAGTCCGGGCAAAAGGCTCTTTGAAAACGTGCCGAGATAGATGACCTCGCCCTCCTCTGCCAAACCCTGCATGGCGGCGACAGGTCTGCTTTCGAAGAGGAACTCGCTGTCATAATCATCTTCGAGGATGATTGCCCCTGACCGCCGCGCCCGCTCGATAAGCGCAAGCCTGCGGGCAAGCGACATCTTCACGCCAAGCGGAAACTGATGGGACGGACTGACATAGATCAGCCTCGGATCAGGCACCTCTCCTTTCGGGGGAACCGTGCAGCCTTCTGCGTCAACCGGAATGCCGGATGGGGTGAGCCCAGCACTCAGAAAGGCCGAGCGTGCGCCCAGATAACCCGGATCCTCGATCCAAACGGCATCCCCCGGATCAGCCAGAGCCGTTGCCAGGGAAGTCAATGTTCCCTGCATGGTCGAGGTGATGATGATCTGGTCGGGTTTGGCCCGCACGCAGCGCTCACTGGAAAGATAGGTCGCCAGCGTTTCCTTCAGCGGACGATACCCGGTCGCATCGTGATACAGCAGGAAATCACTTTTGAGACTGCGCACCGCCCGCCGCAGACATCTTGCCCACATGTCATAGGGGAAGAGATCACGCGCCGGAGCCCCGGACTGCAGAACGCCTGCCCCTTTGGCCCAATAGGGTCCACGGTAATCCGCCGTCTGCCGCTCCCCCCGTTTTGACAAACGCGGCCTGAACGCAGGAGCCTCCGAGACTTGCGATTTGCCTTCAAGCTCCATGTTTCCAGCAACAACCGGCGACGCACCGCGTTTCACCGTGACAATGCTTTCCGCCTTCAGGAGATCATAAGCCGTGTTGACCGAATTGCGGGACACACCAAGGTGCTGAGCCAGCTCACGCGACGACGGCAGCCTGTGACCGGGCGCAAGCATCTGCTTTTGAACCGCGACCCTCAACGAGCGATAGATTTGTTCCGGGATGGGAAGCGGCGCAGACTTGTCGATCTCTATCAGACTGGGCGCAAGCAGTGGTTCCATGATTTTTCCAAAACTGGCTCTTATAAAGATCCAGTTTAAGCCGGTAGAGAGGAGTTGCAAGCGAATTGAAAGAAGCCGGACCAATGACCGACACTGATCTGAAGACAAGACCCGCCGACGAGGCAGCAGACCGCCCGGCCTATGCAAAAATCCGCCAAATGAACCGGGGCGGGTACGACCGCGACCTCGCCTATGACATTCTGGACAAGGGAATGATCGCACATGTGGGTTTCATCGCCGACGACCGCCCAATGGTCATTCCGATGATCTACGGCCGGATTGGCGACACTCTTTATATCCACGGCGCCTCAACAACGCGGATCATCAAGAAAGTTGGTGAAACCGCTCCTCTGTCATTCACCGTGACCCTGATTGATGGCTTTGTCGTCTCCCGCGCCACATTTCACAACTCAATGAACTACCGCTGCGCCATTGTTCATGGGGCTGCACAGCATGTGACAGATAAGGGCGAGATCGAACAGGCGCTCATCACAATGACGGATCACCTGATGCCCGGTCGCTGGGACGAGTCCCGTCCGATGCTCCCCAAGGAGCTGAAGGCAACCGGTGTGCTCGCGCTCGATATCGAGCATATCTCCACAAAAGTGCGCACAGGCCCTCCGGGTGAGGACGCTGAAGACCTCGACCTGCCGATTTGGGGAGGCGTTGTACCGGTGACCACAGCACTGGGCGCTCCCGTTCCCGACGCGCATGTGAAAACCGACGTTCCAGCTCCTGCGTCCTTGCAAGCAGCTCAGCGAAAATTTCTGTAGAGCGATACCCGCTATTGCGCGGTCCATCCCCCGTCAATGGGTAGGGAAATACCGGTAATATTGTGCGCAATCGGGTTGGCGAGCCAAAGGATGGCCTGCCCGATTTCCTCTGGCTTGGATGTGCGAAGGCTTGGCTGCTTTTCTGACAAAAGATCAGCAATGGCCTCCGTACACCCCACACCAAGCTGCTCTCCGCGCGCTACGATCTGCGGCTCAATGATTGCTGTTTCAGTCCATCCCGGACAAATGCAATTGACTGTGACCCCACCCGTTTCCCGTGATCCGACTGAGGCATATTCCAGTGCTGCCACGCGCGACATTCCCACAAGGCCAAATTTGGAAGCGACATACGGGCTCTTATCCTTTGAGGCGACCAATCCGTGGACCGACGCAATATTCACCACTCGGCCATATCCACGTTCAGCCATTTTAGGCAGGGCCCGCCGCATGGTGTGAAACGCCCCGGACAAGTTCACCGCCAGTATCATATCCCAGGTTTCCCGGCTGAGATCAGCCATGGAGCCCGTCTTTTGAATGCCTGCATTGTTGACCAGAATATCTGCGCCGCCCCAGCTCTCCATCTCGCTCATCATTTGATCAATGGCATCTGGATCGCGCATATCAGCATCGAAAAACCGGGCTTCCGGCGCACCCGCGGCCTTTATTTCGGCAACAGCGGCGTCCGCCTGTTCAGCGTTCGCCAATCCATGAACGCCAATACGCGCGCCTTGTGCGGCCAATGTTTTGGCGATTGCCAATCCAATCCCTTGCACCGAGCCGGTGATCAGCGCCGTCTTTCCCCTCAACATCCCCTCGTTCACGTCGCCATCTCCTCACTTTCAAGCCTTTTGCGCAGTTCGGTCTTCAAAACCTTGCCGTAACTGTTTTTCGGCAGCTCATCCAAAAAGACATAACGCTTGGGTCGCTTGAACCGGGCCATATTGGCAAGGCAGTGCTCATCCAGATCCTCAGAAGTGATCGAATTCCCGCCAGTTTTAACCACAAAGGCAATAACCACCTCACCCCATTTCACATCCGGCTGGCCAACCACCGAAACCTCGTGCACCTGATCCAACTGCAACAACACCTCTTCCACTTCTCTCGGATAAATATTGGTGCCACCGGAAATGATCACGTCTTTCGACCGGTCGGTCAGGGTCAGGAACCCATCTTCATCGAGATATCCGATATCTCCGGTATGGAGCCACCCATCGCGAAGAGCATTGGCTGTCGCCTCCGGGTTCTGCCAATACCCGAGCATCACGGCAGATCCTCGCACCGTGATCTCTCCGGGGGCGCCGACAGCGCATGGCTTACCGTTTTCATCGACGATAAGAACATCGCCGCATGATTGCGCACGACCTACCGACCCTAAACGGGTTTTCCAATTTGGGTGGTCGCGATCACAGACTAGATCCCGCGAAAGCGACGTAATGCACATCGGACATTCGCCCTGCCCGTAAATCTGAACAAATCGCGGTCCCATGACCTCAACAGCATCGAGAATATCCGCCACATACATTGGGCCGCCGCCATAAATGATGGTGCGAATTCCCTCGCCCGTTTTTCCCTTCTCCCGTGCAACATCGAAAAGGCGCTTGACCATGGTGGGCGCTGCAAACATATGAACGCTGCCCAAATGGCGCGCTAAATCCAGAATTTCATCCGCATCAAAACCGCCACTTGTCGGAACGCAATGCGCAGCACCTTTTAATGTATGCATAAAATTATAGACACCGGCCCCATGCGACATCGGCGCAGCGTAAAGGATCGTATCATCCGTGCGAACGTCATCGACGTCAGCGAAATAACTGAGAGACATGGTCTGAAGGTTGCCATGGCTCATCATGACGCCTTTCGGCTGACCTGTGGTGCCAGACGTGTAGAACAGCCAAGCCAGATCATCCTTGGTACGTGTGACCGGAGCTGTAAACCCAGCCCCTGTAGTGACCAACTCCTGATAGTCCGCGCTGTTCACATCGATAATTTCCGTTCCAGCCGGACAAATATCCTGGTCTCCGCCAAACGCATCTTTACCTGCGACAAACACCAGACGGGCACCGGAGTTCTCTAAGATGAAACCTGCTTCCTTGGGATGCAGCTTGTAGTTAACCGGCACCACAGCCCCGCCGAGATACAAAACAGCGTAAAGGCACTCCAGATAAGCCACATGATTGGACATATAGATGCCAACCCGATCGCCCGGCTGAAGCGAGAAGCGGGTCTTCAGCCCGGACGCAAGGCCGCGAACACGGTTTTCGAACGCGGTGTAGGACGCAACGACTTCAGTTCCCGACAGGATTGCTGGGCGGTCGCCATAAAGCCTGACACACCGGTTCAACCATTCAGCGATGTTCATGGGTGTATTCGTTCCTCCCAAAACGACCACAGGAAATTCTTTTGCAGTGGTCCATATTTTGATCGGAAGAACAAGGGCTTCACATGAGAATGCGGTCTACTCACGGTGCCTACAAACGCGCAACGGCGTGCCGAAGCACGCCGCCTACGCGAGACTGAAGTTTGAGTGCTAAACCGCTTAGAACAGCGACAGCACAGTCTGGTCTGCCTGAGAGGCAAAGGAGAGTGAGGTTGAGGCAAGCTGCTGGCGGGTCTGCAATGCCAGTAGGTTTGCACCCTCTTCGTTTGTATCTGCCAGAGTGAGCTTTCCAGCGCCCTCTTGCAGGGTGTTGATCATGGACTTCGTATAGTCTTGGCGGATTTCCACGGTCGACAAGTTGGTACCAAATTCGGACGCCTGAGAGCGAAGGTTGGTCAAAGCGGTATTCAGGCGATCAAGAACCCGGTTAATGTCATTGTCCGAGGCAAACCCACTGTCAGACAATGCGCTGATTGTGACCCCGTCCGCATCTGCCGTAAAGTTCTCTGCATTGAAGTTGGAGTTATCACTTGCCAACGTGAGATCGGTATCGCTTTCCAATCCCACCCGACCCGTTGAGGCATTGAAATTGGCGCTTACTCCGTTGAAGTCGTCCATGAAGTCAACGAGATCATTGATCGATGTGTCTTCCTCAATTTCGAGCGAGCCGAGCTCAAAGTTGTTGCCATCGGTGAGCGTCAATGTATCACCAACCTTGAAGCTAGCATTGCTTGCCAGCAGAGATGTGCCTGCATTGGCTGCGCTTGCCGTGAGACCGGACAGTGTTGCGGAAGTTGCCGTGGAGCCTGCTCCGTTGTTATGCAGGTTTGCACTGTCATTAGAGAATATCTTCAACTGACCAGACGTTTGATCGAACTCGGCGCGGACACCCGGCGCACTTTCCAGTTCGGTGATGAGATCTTGAACAGTCGTTGCAGTGGTCACTGTCAGGCTGACGCCACCAACGGTCGGAGCTGCGGTTGTAGCGTCCCGTAAACGGATGACATCCCCCATAACAGCGCCAGTGAAGGCCGATAATTTTGACGCCGAATTCAAGGCTTGTCCGTCACTATCGGTAAGGGTCAGCGTCTCGCTGGCGCCCTGAATCTGGAAGGATGTTGCGGCTCCTTCACCTTGCGCAAGATCATTCAGATTAAGACCATCTTCGAGGGTCGTATCTGTATAGTCAACCGCTTCAATTGTCAGCTTGGACGTGGAATCTTCGTTAAAGATAGTGGTCAGATTGTTGCCATCACCAGCGAGAAGGTTCTTGCCTTTATAGGAGGAGTCTTTTGCAACATCTTCAATTTGCTCAAGCAGGTTATTGTACTGCTCTGCATAGTTTTTGCGCTCAAACTGACTTTGGGTCTGCAGCGCCTGATTTGCCTTTGCCTTCGCCGCTTCAACCAGATCTGTGACAGTCTGAATACCTTTATCAGCCGCTTTGATAGTCTGCAGAGACTGGCCCATGTCATCCAGAAGCGTGCCCAGATCACGTGCCCGGCTGTTCAAGCCCGATGCTGTGAAGAAGGAATTCGTATTGTCGAGTGCGGAATTGACCTTAAGTCCGGTGGCGAGCTTGTTCTGCACGCCGGACATCAGATCTGCAGTGGACTGAAGAGTTAACAGATTCTGCCGAACGGCAGCTGACAAAGTAATATTAGATGACATTTTCGATCCCTTTCCTGGGGCTGAAATGAATTCCACTCATCCTGAGCGGTTGAGACGAAAATGTTCTGTTAACCCTAACAAATATTTAAAAACACAGCGAAGCAAAGCCTCAGAATAGACTCACCAAAACACAGCAAAAATACTAATATCCAGCAGAATTTATACATTGAGAGATTGGACAATATAAATAATTGCGTCACATCGGCTTCTAAGGCTGCAGAGCCAATTTCTGGAGTTTGATCATGCTAAGCTGCCCAAAACAGCAATGGTTTTGTTAAAATGCGGATCAGCAAAATTTTACAAAATTTTTTTATTTTGCAATTTGCCTTACTGGCAAAAGGGCATATCGACACAAAAAAGGGCCGGCGCTCGATGAGCAGCCGGCCCGTTTTTGCATTTTGCAAGTCGGATCAAAGATTACGAATTCCGCAAAATGGATTTGACCTTCTGACAATATCGCCGAGAGATCGGGTTCATCCGCTTTGCATAGTGCCCCGCGTTATAGCGGAGGATCGTTCCGCATACGTCGCCACCTGCTCGCTTGTAAGCGCCAGCAAGATACTTCATCCCCCACTCCAGATTTGTCTCTGGATTGTAAAGCGCTTTTACTGAGCCACGGTAGCCCATACCCCGCGCTGTAGACGGGCGGATTTGCATCAAGCCAACTTCACCGACGCTACCACGAGCACGGGAGTTGAAATTGCTTTCTACCTGCACAACAGCCTTGGCAATGGAAACTGGGACACCATGCTTGCGGGCAGCCGAGCGGATAAGCGAAGCATATTTTGCACGGCCACTTCCTGAGCGAGTCGATGAAGAGCGGGATTTAAGCTTCTGCTTTTTTGAAGCGGTCTTTTTGGACGATTTGGCATCTTTGGATTTTGCCGCTGCGCCCGCATCCATGTTGACAATGCGCAGCACAGCACCTGAGCCAGCGTTCGGGTTGAGAACAGTCCCAACTTTTGCGGTCTTGGTTTTTGATTTTGATGATTTAGCCGGTTCCGGACGCACGAGATCTGCGTGTGCAGCCCCTACCATGGCGACGTTCAAACAAGTGAGTAGTCCGACTACACCAGTGACTTTTTTTACAAACTGCAATTTCATGCCGTGCTCTTGTTGTTGAGACTGTTTTCTGTGTTTTTGGCGGCGGCAAGAAATGGCGGTAGAGTGAGACGAAAATCAGCCCTGTGTCATCACGATAGATTTCAAGATTTTTCAGAAAATACGGCAAACTCAGCCACGAATATTGGCAATTTATGCAGAAAGTGACGCAAAGGAGGCAGGAATCTGAAAATTTGAGGCAGAGCCGCGTCCAAATTCAGAACGCTTAAAATCGAGCACCTGCTTTTCACAACACTTTAGGCATTAAGGTCCGGAAGCTTCGAAAGTAGTTTGTGAAGAGTTTCAATCGTCGACTGATCAACGATCCCATCCACCTGTTCAGGACGATAGTGGCGCTGAAAGGCTTCGACTGCCAAACGTGTTGTCGCATCGAACTGACCTGTCACCTCCATGCGGTACCCAAAAATGGCCAACATGGATTGCAGCGCTTCCACCGGCTGACCACTTTCGCCTTCCTGCATGAAAATGCCTCTGCCGGTGACCTCCGGTTCGACATAAAGACCCACACCTTTGGCAGCCAGTCGCCCCCAGGGAAACTTTTCGCCCGGATCAAGTTTGCGGTCAGGCGCAATGTCTGAATGGGCCAGAACCCGCCATGGCTTGATTTCGTGGCGTTCAACGATATCCGCACAAAGATCACAGACCGCTTCTATCTGGACATCCGGAAACTCCGGATAATCATAATCATACCCACGATTGACAATTTCGATCCCGATCGAACGGGAATTGATGTCAGTCGTTCCCTTCCAATAACTCCGACCAGCATGCCAGGCACGCCGCGCCTCGGGCACGCATTGCAGGATCGAGCCACCTTCTTCGACGACGTAGTGGGCCGACACTTCCGCCCGAGGGTCACATAAACGCTGCAAGGCAGCCTCAGCTGTCTCCATTCCAGTATAATGCAGGATCAGCATATCAATGGAGCCGCCTCCAACACGCTCCCCATGATTTGGAGATGGGCGCAGCCGGGCTGGAACACCGGTATCCGTTTTTGCACTCACAGGCCCCGCTCCGCTGAAATCTGCGCCCAGGCTGAATTAAGTGCGGCAAGACGGTCATTGGCAATACGAACGAATTCTTCAGGCACGCCGCGGGCGATCATCCGATCCGGGTGCGTTTCCATGACCTCGCGGCGATAGTGGCGCTTCAACTCATCATCCGACAAAGCCGCATCTGCACCAAGCACCTCGTAAGGGTCCCCTTTTTCGCGAGCATGGCGGGCAACCACCTTTGAAAACTCGCGTTCATCGAGCCCAAAAACCCGTCCGACGTGAGCCAAAAAGTCGATCTCGGAATTATGCAAAACGCCGTCCGCCTTGGCGATGTGAAACAAGCCGTCCAGAATATCCAGCAAGGTCTTCCGGTCATATGGAAAAAGGTCCGCCAGTTTTTTTGCATAGACCTCGAAACCAGCAACATCCTGTTGAGCGAGCTGGAACAGGCGATTGACGTTTTTTTCCTCGCCCGGAGGCACATCAAACAACTCACGAAAGGCGATCACTTCATCGGTCGTGACCACACCATCCGCCTTCGCCATTTTGGCTGACAGTGCAATCATGGCGACCGTGAATCCAACCGAACTCGTTCCTTCCGGACGAGCTAGGACAATCTGGACAAGACGGTCAATGACCTGGGCTCCACCGCTGCCAATTGCAGCTACAATACTCCCAAGGCTTGTCCAGACACTCACATGCTTTCCTTTTTATCTGTTCGATATTGTCTTGAAAAAATTCAGATTCTCAAACGCAAAACAAACAAATTATTCGAAATCCAATTTTAACGACCTCCTGACATTATCGCCAGTGTCGAATTCCTTGTGAAGGGTGAGTTTCTCAATCGTCAGACTTGACCAAAGAGTCGCAAAAAGAGCCGAAACTCGGAGTTTTTGAGGCCTGTCTTCAGGCAAATTAAACCGTTGTCCAATATTTTTTTCTGTTGGCGCGCTGGTCCGGGACATTTAATGCAAAGCAAGCAACAAAATAGCAAACTACTACCAGTGCTCATCGCGCTATGGCTTGTTGTCCTGCTTGTTTTTGGCATTCACGGCACCAACCTTGTGATCACTCATGCGTTGGTTGAGGGGACTCTGGAAAAGTCCGTCGCGGACGCACTGGACAAGTACAACGCATCGTCACTATCGAGCGTTTCTAAAAATACTCAACAAAATCAAGTAGCTCAATTCAATGGGCTTAGGCTTTCACGTCAGGCCCCGTCAGATGAAACCGACAGAGCCACGGAACAAGCTCCGAAACCCGTACTGTCTTCCAAACAGAACGAACTGATCGCTACTATATTTGCTCCCAACACAATTTTAGCCTCAACGCACGTGCCGTTTGACGCACTCCCAAAAGGTCAAACACCTGCCGAGGCCATTGCGATCGCAAAGGATAAAGCGGCAAGTAAATTCCTTGAACACGGCCCCACGGAACGGTCTTTGAACGCAGCGTTCGACGGACTTGTCGCTAATAAATCACCCTTCGTATCGCAAGATATTTTTCCTACAGGCGAAGTCAAACCGTACATCTTCGTCTCGATCCCAGAGTTTGGGGTCGACGGCAAACTGATCGGTGGTTTTGTGGTTTTAACCGATCAGTCTGAACTCTTGTCCAAGGTCGGCAATATTCCATTGAGCGGGATCATCCTGATCGGCGCAATGTGCGGAATTTCCATTCTTTTCGCCGGCGGGATCATCTGGATGCGCTTTCGCGATCAGGTGAAAGTCAACCGCGACATCCAGTTTCTGGCGCACCACGACACCTTGACCGGACTTCCAAACCGGGCTGTGTACAACGCCAAGCTCAACGAAGGACTTCGATTGTCACAGGCAAAGGCCAGCAACATGGCGGCCATGTTGATCGACGTCGACAAGTTCAAAGAAATCAATGACACTTATGGTCATGGCACCGGCGACATATTTCTTCAGATAATCGCGGACAGGCTAAGGCACACCTTCAAAGACCATCTGGTTGCACGCCTGTCCGGCGATGAGTTTGCCGTCATGGTCACATCATACTCAGACGTTGCACGTTTGACGAAACTCGCCGCCGCCATGATTGCCGCAACAAAAGCCCCTTGCGTTATCGACGGCAAGGAAATCCAGATATCACTTTCGATTGGCATTGCGAGGGCGAGCGATGGCAGTTGGCGGGCTTCTCGTCTTCTTCATTGCGCGGATCTTGCGCTCTATGCTGCGAAACATTCGGGCCGCTCTACATTTGTCTGGTACTCCCCAGAAATGGATGCAGATGCGCAAAGACGGAAAGAAATCGAAGCTGATCTGGTGAAAGCACTGAAGTTCGATCAGTTCCAACTGGTCTTCCAGCCTCAATATTCCCTGATTGATAATCAGCTTAAAGGTTATGAATCCCTGATCCGTTGGGAGCACCCGACCAAAGGCCTAATTTCTCCAGATATTTTTATTCCAATTGCAGAAGACACTGGCCTGATCCAGTATATCGGGGACTGGGTCCTCAATCACGCTTGCAATGAAGCTGCAGCCTGGGAAGACAAATCAATCAAGATTGCCGTCAACGTCTCTGCCGCGCAGTTCCTTGCCGGTGAAACAGATCAGAAAGTTCGCAAAGCTTTGGAAACATCAGGTCTGGAGCCTGAGCGACTTGAGGTTGAGATTACCGAAAGTCTCCTGATCTCCAATCCAAAAGCCGTGGTTGAAACACTGCAAAAAATCCATGCAATGGGTGTCTCCATTGCCATGGATGACTTCGGAACCGGGTATTCATCGCTGAGTTATTTGAGCCGCTTCCCGTTTGATAAGATCAAGATTGACCGGTCCTTCATCCAAAATCTGGGCGAAGAACCAAGCCTAGACGCCGTGGTGACGGCAATCATCGGCCTCGGCCACTCTCTTGATGTCCAGATCACCGCTGAAGGCGTTGAGACCGAAGAACAGGTTATTTTGCTAAGATCTGCCGGATGTCATCTGGTGCAGGGCTTCTTGTTCGGTCGTCCCGGCACGGTCGCCAGCCACGAAGCCCGGCGGGATCATTTCCAGCGTTCTCCAATCACAGGCAATGGAATGCTCAAGCGTTATCAGGACGCTGTTGAATTGCCTCACGACCCTCTGCCAGAAACAGCCCTCGACAAAGCCTTTGAACTCGCCGATGTCGAGGAACCGTCAGAAGAGAAAGAGCATGGCTAAGGCAAGTTAGGCGCGGATCTTCCGGTCTGAATACCGCTCAACCAGGTAGTCTTTCTTGTCCCTCAAGAGCAGCGTGAACTTTACAAGCTCTTCCATAACATCAACCACACGGTCATATCGCGGCGACGGCTTCATCCGCCCATCGTCGTCAAACTCTTGATATGCCATGGGGACCGATGACTGGTTGGGAATGGTGAACATCCGCATCCAGCGCCCCAAGATGCGCATCTGGTTGACCGCATTGAAGGACTGGGAGCCTCCGGAAACCTGCATCAGGGCGAGTACTTTACCCTGGGTGGGGCGAATGGCACCCATATTTAGCGGGATCCAGTCAATCTGTGTTTTAAGAATTCCCGTCATCGCCCCATGGCGTTCTGGCGAACACCAAACCTGTGCCTCCGACCAGTTGCACAGCTCGCGCAACTCCTGAACCTTTGGATGTTTGTCGTCCTCGCTGTCCGGTAATGGCAACCCCTCAGGATTAAACACGCGTGTCTCAGCACCGAGTGCCTTCAAAAGGCGCTCTGCTTCATAGACCAGAAACCGGCTGTAAGACCGCTCGCGAAGAGAGCCGTACAACAGCAAGATACGCGGCGGATGAGCGTTGGACATCTCAACGCCCAGCCGATCACAATCGGTCATCAAAAACTTTTCAGGCTGGATATTGGGGAGGTCGTCCACTTCAGGTCTGTCAGCCATTGTCTTTTGCTAATCCCAAGCTGACGACTTCACCGTCTTCCTTGACGAATTTCTCAATCGTCTTCGGAAGCAAATCCAGAACCGTTTCGGAAGGGCGGCACAATCGGACACCTTTATCGCTGACAACAATCGGACGATTGATCAAAATTGGATGTTCCATCATGAAGTCGATAAGCTGATCGTCACTCCATTTGTCATCTCCCAAGCCCAATTCTGCAAAAGGTGTCCCTTTTTCCCGCAGCAAATCGCGGACAGAAATCCCCATTTGCTCAATCAGTCCAACAAAGGTCTCGCGAGTGGGCGGTGTCTTCAGATATTCAATGATCGTCGGCTCGACGCCACTTTCCCTGATCATCGCCAATGTGTTGCGTGACGTGCCGCATTTTGGATTGTGATAGATGGTTATGCTCATTTCGGAGCGCCTTTTTCGGTTGGTAAGTCAGGTGGGCAAAAATCAGTCCCACAGATCTCTGGATGACCTGAACAGCAGTCTTCTGTCAGAAAAAGAAGAAGGTCGCGCATATGCGCAAAGCAGATGGCGTAAAGGACTTTTCGGCCAACGCGCTTGGCAGAGACCAATCCACTTTTCTCCAAACTAGAAAGATGAAAGGACATCCGCGTCGGCGCTATGTCGAGCTGTTCCGCAATTTCACCAGACGGCAGTCCTTGCGGCCCAGCTTTGATTAACAAGCGGAACGCAGACAGCCGGTCTTTATGGGCAAGCGCCGTAAGCGCGTCGATAGCTGAGTCTTCAAACATATTGAAACACTACAATTATATTTGTAATATTGCAATGTTTAGATATTAGTTATTTATTTCAGAACTTTACAACATAAACATACGCTAAAACGGTATGATCACCAAGGTCAACGCTGGTCACAACACGCTCGTATCCTTCACCTTCAAAAGCATCCAACAGTGCCCAGTTCTCAGGTAACTCCGAGGACACGAGCAGGAAAACTTCAATTTCGGAAGCATTCTCGTCCAGAACCAAACCCGGATAGCCAAGAGCGGCTCCCCAGCCAGCATCGACCAATTTGCCCTTGATCGTGCCTTGCTTCCATTCTCCACCGAGAGGCTCAAGCTCGTGGAAATTAGCGCGGCCGGGCGCAAGTGTGCCATACACGGCCAACCGAGTTTCGCAAGAATTGTCAGCCAAACCGATCTCCAGTTAGTCACCAATCAACAAGCAAGATTACATCGCCGCAGCCGCGCGTGCGGCCTGATCGTAATGGCCGGAAACAAGCCGCATGGTGGCAGCAATCCGTGACAATTCCTTTTCATCCAGACCCAAGGCTTTCATCGGTTCAACAAGCAGACCTTCGCGAATTTTGCGATACTCCAAACACGCGGTCTCCCCTTCCGGTGTAATCTCCGCCGTTTTTTCCTTGCCGCGTTTACCCGATTGCACAAGGCCTGACTTTTCAAGCTTCTTGAGCGCGTAGGTAACCGTGTGCGTATCTTCGATATTCAAGACAAGGCAGATATCGGAAAGCGTCTTCGCCCGCCCTCGGTGGTTGACCGAGTGAAGGACCAAAGTCTCCAGAGGAGACAATCCATCCAGACCGCTGGCCGCCATACCTCGCACCATCCAGCGATGATAGGCATTCACCATCATGGTAACCGCGAACTCGATTTCCGAGAGAGCCGGCAGCGCTCCAGAGGCCAGATGCGCTGCTGAAACAACCGGCCCGATTGGCGGCAACTCAGCATCTGATGTTTCTTCGTTTGACATGGCTCGCTCTCACTCAAAAGCTGATTCTTTGATCCCATGGTACAGGATCAAACCACCCTCAAAACAAATCATAAAAATTTTTCATTGACATTTTATCGATAAAATGTCGACATTTGCAAAATCAAAATCTGATCACCGTCCCGAGTGCCAAGCTCTTTCGTCCGGGACGGTTAAATGGAGGACAGTATGAGCGGACAATGGGATTTCTGGATCGATCGTGGCGGCACCTTTACCGATATCGTGGGCCGCGCTCCGGATGGCTCGGTTCACCCGCACAAAGTGCTGTCTGAGAACCCGGAAGCCTACCGGGATGCAGCCATTCAAGGCATTCGGGAACTTATGGGCCTAAAAGACGGCGCGAAAATCCCGTCAAATCAGGTCGCAACCGTCAAGATGGGCACCACCGTTGCCACCAATGCGCTTTTGGAACGGAAAGGTGAGCGCACGGCCCTGTTCATCACCAAGGGTTTTCGCGATGCGCTGGAAATCGGCTATCAGGCGCGACCAGACATTTTCGCCAAAGAAATCATCAAGCCGGAACTGCTCTATGAGGCCGTGTACGAGATCGATGAACGGGTTCGTTCAGACGGCACCGTAGAAATTGAGCTTGATGAGGATGCCGCGTATCAAGATATGCGCCGCGCCTTCAACGACGGTATTCGGTCAATCGCAATCGTCCTCATGCATTCCTACGCCTACCAGACGCACGAGCAGCGCCTTAAAGCGATTGCAGATTCTGTCGGTTTCCCGCAAATTTCCGTTTCTCACGAAACCTCTCCGCTGATGAAACTCGTCGGACGCGGCGACACGACGGTTGTGGACGCATACCTGTCCCCGATCTTGCGGCGTTATGTGAACCAGGTTCAGGAAGAACTCGGCCAAGGCCCACGCTTGATGTTCATGCAATCATCTGGCGGATTGACAGCTGCCGAACTTTTTCAGGGAAAAGACGCCATATTGTCCGGCCCGGCAGGCGGAGTTGTCGGCGCTGTTGAAACCTCCAAGATGGCTGGGTTCGACAAGATCATCGGCTTTGACATGGGCGGCACCTCAACCGATGTCTGCCATTTTGACGGCGATTATGAACGCGCGTTCGAGACAGAGGTCGCCGGTGTTCGCATGCGTGCGCCAATGATGATGATCCACACGGTTGCAGCAGGCGGTGGCTCCATCCTCCACTACAAGGACGGCCGCTTTCAGGTTGGACCAGATTCCGCTGGCGCCAATCCGGGACCAGCCTGCTATCGGCGTGGCGGTCCACTGACCGTGACCGATGCCAACCTGATGACCGGCAAACTGGCCCCTGAATTTTTCCCGAAAATCTTCGGCCCGAACCGCGACGAGCCCTTGGATGCCGACGTGGTACGCCAAAAATTCGGCGCCATGGCCAAAGAGATAAATGACGGACGCTCTGCAGAAGACGTCGCAGAAGGGTTTTTGAAAATCGCCGTTGAAAACATGGCCAACGCGATCAAGAAAATTTCGGTCCAGCGCGGCTATGATGTCACCGAATACGCCCTTACCTGCTTTGGTGGTGCTGGTGGCCAAACCGGTTGCCGGGTTGCAGACACGCTCGGCATGACCACCGTCATTCTCCACCCCTTCTCCGGCATCCTTTCAGCCTATGGAATGGGTCTGGCGGACATTCGCGCCAACCGCCAACAAGCGGTCGTCAGGCAGTTGGACGATGCCATTTTGAAGGACTTGCACAGCCTGCAGGCAGAACTGGCAAAAACAACGGAAGCGGAGCTTGAACAACAAGGGATAGACGACCAAAACCGCCGAACCGTAACCACAGCTCATCTGCGTTATGACGGAACCGACACCCCCCTTCCGGTGACATTAGCCGATGTTGAAACGATGCGTGCAGCCTTTGAAGACGCGCACCGCCAGCAATTCGGCTTTGCCTATGAGAACAAGCCGATTGTCGTGGAAGCCCTAGAGGTGGAAACCGCAGGCGGTGGCGCAGGCCTGAGCGAGCCGGACATCAGCCTTGTCACTGACAGCCCCAAAGCCTCCCATGATGCAAAAATGTTTGCAGATGGGATCTGGCGCGATGCCGGCATTTACAAACGCAGCAGCCTGAAGCCCGGCATGAAAGTGAAAGGCCCTGCCCTTATTATCGAGCCACACGCAACCATTGCAGTTGAAGATGGCTGGCAGGCAGAGGTGAACGCCAAGGACCACGTCATATTACGCCGGATCACCACCCTGCACCGTTCCAAGGCGATTGGAACCAAGGCCGACCCGGTCATGCTTGAGGTGTTCAACAACCTCTTCATGTCGATTGCAGAACAGATGGGTGTGACACTTCAAAACACCGCCTACTCCGTCAACATCAAGGAACGGCTCGATTTCTCCTGCGCCGTTTTTGATGCGGGTGGAGCATTGGTCGCCAATGCGCCGCATATGCCAGTGCATTTGGGCTCAATGGACCGCTCCGTGGAAACGGTCATCAAGCTGAACCAGGGCAAGATCAAGCCTGGCGACGTCTTTGCGCTGAACGCTCCTTACAATGGCGGCACCCACTTGCCCGACATTACCGTTGTCTCCCCGGTTTTTGATGATGCTGGCAACAAAATCCTGTTTTGGGCAGCTTCGCGTGGTCACCATGCCGATGTTGGCGGCTCTGCTCCCGGTTCCATGACCCCACGGGCCACTAATGTGGATGAAGAAGGCGTCCTGTTCGACAATTTCAAAATTGTCGATGAGGGCCGTTTCTGCGAACAGGAACTGATCGAGCTTTTGACCGATCACGCCTATCCGGCGAGAAACCCGCACCAGAACGTAGCTGACCTGTCTGCCCAGATTGCCGCGAATGAAAAAGGCATTCAGGAATTGCGGAAGATGGTTTCCCATTTCGGCCTCAGCGTGGTTCAAGCCTATATGGGACACGTGCAGGACAACGCTGAGGAGAGCGTACGGCGGGTTATTTCGGCACTAAAAGACGCCGAATATTCCTATCCCACTGATCAGGGGGCCGAGATCAAGGTCAAGATCACGGTCAACAAGGAAAAGCGCGAAGCCACGGTCGACTTCACCGGAACAACCGATGTGAAACCGAACAACTTCAATGCGCCGGAACCGGTCACCCGTGCAGCGGTGCTCTATTGCTTCCGCGTGATGGTCGACGGTGACATCCCGATGAATGCGGGCTGCCTGAAACCCATCAACATCATCATTCCCGAAGGCTGCATGTTGCGTCCAACCTACCCCGCAGCTGTTGTTGCCGGGAATGTTGAAACCTCGCAGCATGTCACGAATGCGCTGTTTGCAGCCCTTGGGGCCATGTCCAATGCACAAGGCACGATGAACAATCTGACATTCGGCAACGAAACCTATCAGTACTATGAAACCATCTGTTCCGGATCACCGGCAGGCCCCGATTTCAACGGGACTGACGGTGTCCATACCCATATGACCAACTCCCGCCTGACCGATCCGGAAGTGCTTGAATTCCGCTTCCCTGTGCTTCTGGAAGATTTCCATATCCGCAAGCGCTCTGGTGGACGAGGAAAATGGAATGCGGGAAATGGCACGCGCAGAACCTTGCGGTTTCTTGAAAAGATGGACTGCTCCATTCTCGGCTCTCATCGGACCATCAAGCCAAAAGGCATGGACGGCGGCGAGGATGGTCAGGTGGGGCGAACTGAAGTTCGTCGTCTGAATGGCAAAATCGAAGTTCTAGCAAGCTGCGATCAAACCGTTCTGGAAGCCGGCGAGGCTGTGACGGTTGTCACCCCAACAGCCGGCGGTTGGGGCGCGGCCGACTAAAACGCAATTCAGGCTGCACGGCCCCCAAGCTGCGCAGCCTGACCTTTTGTGATAATTCCACACTCAAGCGATTTTGCGTGAAGCTTCCTGCACGGCCCGCGTTTTGTATTCGATGTCAGAAGCCGATTGGGAAATCGACTGCATGTTTGAATTAACAAGTGCCACATTGTTGGCGGCAGTATCCATATTGCCCGAGATTTCATGAGAGACAGCTTCCTGTTCGATTACGGCAGACGAAATTCCCGAGGAGATATCATTGATCTGATTGATGATATCGACAATTGCCTCAAGCGCCTGAACGGCCTGCGTCGTCGTCTCCTGAACGGAGGCAACTTGCGATCCAATATCCTCAGTCGCTTTTGATGTTTGAGATGCAAGGCTTTTCACCTCGGATGCAACAACCGCAAACCCTTTACCGGCCTCACCGGCCCGAGCAGCCTCGATTGTCGCGTTAAGCGCGAGAAGGTTCGTTTGATTTGCAATGCTATCAATGAGCTCGATCACCGTGCCGATTTCCTGCGCGTCTGCAGAAAGTCCAGCCATGATCTGATTGGATTGATCTGCTTCCGTCACCGCCTTCTGGGCAACTTCTTTGGCAAGCGTAACCTGGCGACCAATCTCACTGATGGAAGCAACCAACTCTTCTGCTGCTGCCGCCACAGTCTGAACGCTAGCGGCTGCTTCTTCAGACGCTCTCGAGGAAGTGGATGTAAGTTCTGCAGCAGAGCGGACAGACTCAGCAACATCGGTCAGATCGTCATCTATGGTCTTTTGTGTTTGCTGCCGGAACATTCGGTCCTGAACCATTTGGGTAATGTCAGTCGCAAACTTGACCACCTTGAACGGTCGCCCGTTGTCATCGCAGATCGGGTTGTAGGTGGCTTGAATCCAGACTTCTTTACCGCCTTTTGCAACGCGTTTGAATTCTCCGCCTTTGAATTGGCCGGCGCGGAGGTCTTCCCAGAACCTCTTGTAGTCCTGAGACTGAGCGACCCCCGCTTCGGCAAACATGCTGTGATGCTGGCCTTGAATCTCTTTCAGGGAGTATCCCATCGTTTGAAGGAAGTTTTCGTTCGCCTCGATAATCGTGCCATCCAGTTCGAAGTGAATAACAGCCTGAGACTTGTTAATCGCTTCCAACTGTCCGTTGGCATCTGCAGCCTTTAGTTTGGCGGCGGTAATATCAGATGCAATCTTGACGACGCCAGTCACTTCTCCGGACGAAGACAGGATTGGATTGTAGGAAGCTTGGATCCAGATCTCCTGACCGTCCTTTCGGAAACGGTTATACTCGCCAGATGCAAACTGCCCGGCAGCCAACTGCCGCCAGAAGTCAGCATATTCTGCAGATGACTTGTAGTCTTTATCTACAAATATCGAGTGATGTTTGCCAACGACCTCATCCAGGGTGTACCCGACGGCCCCGAGAAAGTTCTCATTCGCATTAACGATGGTCCCGTCAGGCTTGAATTCGATGATAGCCTGAGACCGCCCGAAGGCATCAAGGATGGCCTGCGCCCGGGAAGTGCTGAATAGTCTTTCAATCATAACAATACCGAACCCTTATCTACCCTAAGGGTAGTAAGAGTGCGAAAAAGATTATTTTCTCTTAATTGGAGCAAAAAAAGGCAATAATAAGCTATTTAACTTACTTAATAGGCAGGAATTCGAAGAAAATATTCGCCGTTTTCGATATTTATATCAATTATTATCTGCAGAATTATGGTTTCGCGCCGTTTTTGCGAGCATAGCTAGCGCTTTTCTCAGATCGTTCGGAGATTGAAGCACGTCAATAAACCAAAAACGTGCAGTCTCATCACCCGCACCCAGATCCCCTCCTTCTGGGTCAAGACCGGTCAAACGCCAATTGCCCGCAGGCGCTTTTGCTAAAACCTCAGCATAGAGACGAACAGCATCGGCGTGGTCTTCGTTCATATGCGCAACGGCGCTCTCTTCAATCTCCATGAAATCGAGACTCAAGTCCTTCGGCAAAATGACGTCGCCAGCATGTAGCTCATAGGCCTTGCCAAATCCCCCGTTCAAACCTGCCCGTTCAACGTCCAGCCGGAAAAAGGCGAAGTCGCCAAAATCGACATAGAGCTCAGCTTTTGGATGACGCGCCAGATACCTCCGACGAAGGCGTCCATGATCATCGCTTTTTCGGTCGATCCGCTCCGCCCTGCAAAACAGAGAGATACGTGGGTGCGCAAGCGGATCCCCCTTCCCCGGTTCTCCGCACAAAAGCGAACAGCGATGATCGCTCATGATCGCAGATGTATGACCGGACAGGGTTGAAGTCAGAATGACTGGCGTTCCATCAACATCCGTTGCAAGTGCCACCCGGCTCACTTGCGGATGTCCGGTTTCGACCTCCAAGGCTCCCAGCGCGGCATATCGCGCGGTGCGGACAAGTGTCTTTGCTTGCCTCCGCGCGTCATCATCCACCTCACGAAGAACGTTTTTGTTGTTGTCTGATCCCACTGGGGCTTCAGTCATCGCCTTATTGTCCGTCTATTTGTCCTGATGTTTCGATAATTGGGCATGCTGAGATTTTCTTCAACTCAACATCCGCAAACGCGTAAGTCTTCACACACCATAGGCGCTGCATTTCACCCTGCAACGTAAGGTAAACAAGAGCTGAATGTCAGATGAACAGGCATCTCAGAACCAGTTCAGCCGTGCTCCTCCATAGTCCGCTCATCAGATCACGAAACGGCGCATCGACCTCTGACGAGACCAGCGCCTATATCGATGGAGACACAAATGGGAATTCTGACCAAACGCGTTCTAGCCGCCACTTTGGCCGGCGCTCTCATGCTTCCAGCGCTCTCATCCGCACAGGCAGATCATCGCCGCGGTTGGAACAATGGGGGAGTTCACTATCATCAACACCACCACCGCCATGTTCACAAACACAGGAAGCATCGCCGGTACAACAACAATGTTGGCGTTGCAGTGGCAGCTGGTGTGATCGGTCTAGCAGCAGGGGCAATTCTGTTGGGCTCTCAAAACCGCCGCGAATACATCCGCCCGCCGGTTCAACACTATCGCCCACCGGTCAACCACTACCGTCCTGCACCTGCGCCCGGCCCTGTCTATCATAATGTCCGCTTCGAACCGTGGACCCCGGCTTGGTATCGCTATTGTTCGCAAAAATTTCGCTCATTTGAGCCGCAATCAGGAACGTACATGACCTACCGGGGTGTCCGGAAATTCTGTCAGTGAGGCGCGCTTTGGTCATGGCGAAAAGGTGAGTGGACCTGACCAATAGCCATAAGGCCAGCACAGCCGGAGAAGGGCCGTCCCCCGCCAACGGCCCTTCAACGCCTCACGTCGAAACTCCCCTTTTAAAGACCTTGCTTCGATTTCCTGTCCGGTCCACTGTCGCCGCGTAAACACGCTTCGTATTTGGACTTCAGATGACCCTGGAACTCTTTTCTGCATATGTTGTTGCAACCCTGATTTTGCTGGCTGTTCCCGGACCAACAATCATGTTGGTTATCAGCTACGCACTGCGCCATGGCCGTAAAACTGCAGCCGCTTGCGTGTTAGGTGTAGGTGTGGGAGATGCCACTGCCGCAACGGCTTCCCTTCTGGGGCTTGGAGCCATTCTCGCAACGTCTGCTACGCTCTTCTCTGCCTTGAAGTGGATAGGGGCGGCCTATTTGTTTTACCTTGGCCTGAAGATGTGGCTCTCCAAGCCGGAAGCGCTGGAAGAGCAGGATGTTCAAGAAGTCAACTCGCGGAAGATCTTCACGCACGCGTTCATCGTGACCGCCCTCAACCCAAAGGGCATCGTCTTTTTCATGGCGTTCCTGCCGCATTTTATCGCAACGGATGCAGCTATTGCCCCGCAACTGGTTTTACTGGGCACAACCTTCGTTGTTCTCGGCGTACTGAACGCTGCCATCTACGCGTTAATTGCAGCCGAAATCGGCTCGCGCCTGAAATCACCTTCGACAATGAAAGTCGTGAACAGGTTGGGGGGAGGTTTTCTGATGTTTGCCGCAGCGATGACTGCCGGGCTTCGTCGCGCCGCGGCCTGATTTCAGGCTGGGCCCACCGACCCTTGAATGGCCTTCAATGAGCGCTCAGCGCCTTCTACACTTAGCGCACCAAACCTCGACATCGCAGCTTCCAGATCATTGGCACCTAGCCCGAGCTGTTTGGCGCGTAGATCGAGAATTTCGCGAAACGCACGTTCAGTCACGCCATTCGCCTTGCACAGAATGATCAGCGCCTTGTCGCTTGCGCTATAGATCAGCTTCGATACAGCCGAGACCGGGAGCTCGCTCATTTTAGCGAGCAATATTCCAACTTCAGCGGAACTGCTGGATTTAACGAAGCTGGAGACCGCTTCATCAATCTCCATGGCTCCATTTTGAACGTCGGCAATGACTTTTTGCGATTGCTCGTGACTGCTCTCAATCCCTTGCGAGCGAGCAACCACTTCTTCCGCTGCCCGTTCAGCAATGAGGCCTAGCAGAACCCCATTCGACCCAAGTTCGCCGACACGCTTGCACAGCTCTTCAGATAGCATCGGAATCAGGATCTTTGCAGCATCCTCCGGCAAGTCTTGTCGGTGTATCAAGGCGGACTGAATTTCCACGGACGCTTTGGCCTTTTCAACGAGTCGGTGGAAGCACTCGCTTGCAAACCGCGCACCGCTGTTTTCAGCAACTTTGGTAAGAACAGCATCATTTCCGCGCTCCACCAAAACCTCTGTGATGCTTTCTTCCACTGAAGGACGACCGGCTATGGCATCCAAGTGATCCATCGAGGCGGACTGAGCGACATCAACCAGATCATCAGCCGTCAGGACGGGAGAGTTTTCCAGAACTGGGCGCGCAACTTCAATCGTGTCTCTCGCAAGTTCATTCATCAACGGATGCGGAGCCATCTCATTTGCACTGATCCGGACAGCAAGCGTTGCCCGCGCCTCTTGCTCGAGTTGCCCGAGAACAGCCATAACAATGTCGCCGAACATCAGGCTAACCTGATCGGCATGGTCGTTATCGGCGGACAAGAACATGTCAGTGAGTGCGCTGACCAGAGTTTTACGTCCCGCAGCACTCTTGTCTTTGGCAAATTCCGTGAGTTTTTGAAAACTCAGCATTCGGCAGATGCTCCGTCCTGACCTGTCATGTGCTATGTCCCATTATTCACAAGGACCTTAAGTTTGGCCTTACACAATCGAAAAACCCAGCATCACATTCAACACTGTAAAATTTGCGCGAACAGACCAATACCAGATTAACTTTTTTGTCCAGTCCTACCCAGAATCAGAATGACAGCGTCTCATGAAAGTTTCGCCTAATAAGATCTTCATTTCAGCTACATTTTGCCGAAATACACAATTTCAAACCCTTGGGCCTGGCCACCTTTTGGTTGCAGCGCACAATGTTTTTCGCTTCGCTTTCACGCTGCCGTGATTTAGGGTCGTCGCTGTCATAAAGGTACGCGGGAGGCACAAATGACCTATGCACGTAACCTGAACATGATCGCTACTATCGTTGCTTTCGTCTTCGTCGCAGGAATTATTGTTGGCGTGTTTTAATCGCCTCGAAATGCAACCAATACAAAGGTAATTGAGTTTCGCCGTTTCACAGCAGAATATCGGCATCGATTCCACCGGCAGAGCCTATTCTGCCGGTGTTTTTATTGGTAAATACAGGTTTCCCTTAAAAACTGAGCACGCAAATCCTCAGGCTGCCAGAGGAGTGATCTTGCTGATTTCGTTCAAAGCTTCGACTTGACGGTTCCCATCCATCATCAATTGGTCTGCGAATACGATCGTGACATCGTGAATGCCAATAAAACCGAGCACATGCTTGAGGTATCCGGAGGCAAAGTCGGTATCAGAACCGATCTTGGTCCCACCTGAGGCGAGAACAACATACGCTTTCTTGCCCTCCAACAGACCGACCGGTCCATTTTCGGTGTATTTGAACGTCACCCGAGCCCGAGCAACAAGGTCAATCCAGGCCTTCAAGCTCGCTGGAATGCCGAAATTATAAACCCGCACACCAATCACCAGGACATCTGCTGACCGCAGTTCTTCAATCAGCTCATCAGACAGCTTCAGAGCATTTTTCTGCTCGTCGCTGCGCTCGGCTGCATCGGTGAAATTGGCCCCAATCCATGTCTCATCGATCACTGGCAAGCCAGAGGCAACATCTCGCGTTACAACATGAGAGTCTGAAACGTCAGCTATCAAACGCGAGATAAGGGTGTCCGTTAGCTCTCGAGTAACAGACCCCGTCTTTCGGGCTGATGCGTCTATTTTCAAAATCGTCTGCGAGGTGTTCGACATGATGCTTCTCCTAGTCAATGAAGGCGACAAACGCCTTTGCGCTCACTGAAATAGGAGGTAATTAGTGAGCGTTCGGTATTCCCGCTCTGACGGGGAGCGCAGTGGGGTGATAATGTCCATTTTCGTTAATGGACATTGTGAGGCACATTTTGGGTACGAAGAAGGGCAGCAAGAAGCGGTTTTGGTCGGATGACGAGAAGCGGTCGATCTGTTTGCAGGCCAGAGTGCCGGGGGTTTCGGTTGCGCAGGTTGCGCGCCGCTCTGCGATGAATGCGAACCTGATCCACAACTGGCTGCGTGATGAGCGGTTTGCGCCAGAAGACAGCGATTGCGTCCTTGATGGAGCGGCGTTTCTACCAGTGGAGATAGAGGGCCCGCAGGCCGCACCAGGCCACCAGATCGCGGCGCTTGCCTCGGATATGCCGTTGTCGGCTCAGCGGGTTGATATCACGCTGTCGGACGGGCGGCGGGTATTGGTGGAAGGGACGACGGCGCTGCCGACGGTGCTGGCTTTGGTTGAAGGTCTAATGCCGTGATCCCCGTGCCGTCCAACGCGCGGGTTTGGCTGGCTGCCGGGGTGACGGACATGCGGCGCGGGTTCAACACTTTGGCGGCTCAGGCGGAGAAGGTTCTGGAGCTTGAACCCTATTCTGGACATCTGTTTGTGTTCCGGGGACGGCGCGGTGATCTGCTGAAGATCATCTGGTGGGATCGACAGGGCGCATGCCTGTTCAGCAAGCGCCTTGAGAAGGGCCGGTTTGTTTGGCCTGCTGCGAAGGACGGTAAGGTCAGCGTGACGCCCGCGCAATTGTCGATGTTGCTTGAAGGCATAGACTGGCGGATGCCGCAAAAAACATGGCGGCCCCTGAGCGTCGGATAGGCCAATATATTGGCGTTTGCGCGCCTCTCGGGATTCAACTTACGCCCTTGATCTGATATAAGATCGAAGATGCTGAAGGACCTTGATATCACCCCGGAGGACCCCGCCGAATTGAGGGCGGTGAACCGCCTTCTGGCCGACGAGGTCAAGGCTCTGAGCCTCAAGGTCGAGCAGCTTCAACACCAGTTGCACGGGGCCAATCGGCATCGGTTCGGCTCCAAGTCTGAGGGTCTGGATCAGCTCAATCTCGATCTGCTCGAGGACGCCGAGATTGTTGAGGCCGCTGAAGACCAGGCAAAACAGCCCGCCCCGTCGCAGGAGGGAGTTGATCCAAAGCCGAAGCGCAAACACAGCCGCAAGCCCTTGCCGGATCATCTGGATCGGGAAGACGAGGAGCTCTCTCCCGGTGATGAATGTGGTCGTTGTGGTGGCAACTTGCGCACCCTGGGTGAGGATGTCACCGAAGAGTTGGAATACGTGCCGGGACGCTTCAAGGTGAAGCGGATCATCCGGCCCCGCAAAGCCTGTTCATGGTGCGAGGCGATTGTGCAAGCGCCGCTGCCATCGCGCCCCATTGAGCGTGGGCGGCCCGGACCGGGATTGTTGGCCCATGTTCTGGTAAGCAAATATGCCGATCATTTACCCCTCTATCGCCTGAGCCAGATCTTTGCCCGTGAAGGCGTCGATCTGGACCGCTCGACCATGGCCGACTGGGTTGGTCGCTCGACGGCCCTGCTGGAACCTCTTGCCGATGCCATCGGACGGATGGTGCGGCAAGGACCTGCGCTTTTTGCCGACGATACGCCCATCAAAATGCTGGCCCCCGGCAACAAGAAGACCAAAACGGCGCGGGTCTGGACCTATGTGCGGGATGAGCGTGCCTGGTCTGGCCAATCGCCACCCTGTGCATGGTATCAGTTCACGGTGGATCGCAAAGGAGAGCATCCCGTTGCTCATTTGTCGGGATACAAGGGCTGGGTCCATGCGGATGGATATTCCGGGTTCAACGGTGTGTTCGGTGACGACAAAGCCGATGAGATGGCCTGCATGGCGCATGTACGACGCAAGTTCGTGGATGTCTTCTCCTCGCAGGGCAGCGCCATTGCCGAAGAAGTCATCCGCCGGATTGCTGAGCTTTACGCTATCGAGAAAGAGATCAGGGGCATGCCCCCCGAAGACCGCGCTACCATCCGGCAGGCTAGGGCAAAACCGATCTTTGACGCCTTGGAAGAATGGTTGCAGACGCAATTGCCCAAAATCTCGGGAAAGTCACCACTCGCGCAGGCCATCCGCTATGCCTTGGGCCGAATGCCGAAAGCACGCCCATACCTTGAGCTCGGCCATCTGGAATTGGATAACAACACCGCCGAGCGCGCCGTTAAACCCGTCGCCATCGGACGCAAAAATTGGATGTTCTCAGGCTCCCAAGGCGGCGGCAAAGCCATGGCTATCGCTTATACCCTGATCGAAACGGCCAAGCTCAACGGTGTTGACCCTCAGGCCTGGCTGACCTGGGTCCTCGGTCAAGTCGCCGACCACAAAATCACACGCCTCGACGAACTTCTGCCCTGGCGTTACGCTGCTCAGGCAGCGTAACAGGCCGCATCGGTGTCGCGCCAGAGCGCCTTCGCCGGACGGTCACGGTAATTAGTCGTATAATTCAAAACTAGGCGTTTATTTGTGAACAATACGTTCACCCCTTACAGGCCTCCCGAGCATATGAAAAAGGCCGGAGAACATGCCCCGACCTTTCGAAATCCACTCACCACAACTGCCAAATCACTCTGCTGCAATCAACCGAGCCGGATCATAGTTTAGGATCGGAGCAAGCCAGCGTTCAGCGTAGGCAAGATCCCAGCCCTTGCGCATGGCGTAATCTTCCACCTGGTCCTTTTCGATTTTCCCGACACCAAAATAGTGGCTGTCAGGATGACCGAAATAAAGACCGGACACGGATGAACCCGGAGCCATGGCGTAGCTTTCGGTTAGCTGAATACCCGTCAAGCGCTCTGCATCCAGCAATCGGAACAAGGTTTCCTTTTCCGTATGATCGGGCTGGGCCGGATAGCCGGGAGCCGGGCGAATGCCTTGATACTTCTCGGCAATGATCTCCTCATTGCTGAGAGTCTCATTGGCGGCATAGCCCCAAAGCTCGGTACGTACGATCTGGTGCAGCTTTTCAGCGAAGGCTTCTGCCAAACGGTCGGCAAGAGCCTGACTGAGGATCTTGTTATAGTCATCCCCCGCCTTGGCGTAGCGCCCCGCAAGCTCATCTTCGCCATGCCCTGCGGTCACGGCAAAACCACCGACATAGTCCGCAAGACCGCTCGCCTCGGGAGCAACAAAATCGGACAGCGCGACATTTGCACGGCCACCAGCTGTACGAGCCATCTGCTGGCGCAATGTATAGAAAGTCGCCAATTCTTCGCTGCGGCTGTCGTCCTTGAAGAGGACAATATCATCGCCGCGCCCTGCCGCTGGCCAAAGTGCCGCCATGCCACGCGCAGTCAGCAGCTTTTTCTCAACAATCTCATCCAGCATCCGGCGCGCATCGTCATAAAGACCCTTGGCCGCCGGGCCATAACGATTGTCCGTCAGGACGTCCGGATAACGACCCTTGATTTCCCAAGTCGCAAAGAACGGCGTCCAGTCGATCAAGGGAACGAGATCTTCTAGCGGGAAATCGTCATAGACCTTACTGCCAAGCTGCTTCGGCTTGACCGGCCTGTGAGTCTTGAAATCCGGCTTGAAGGCGTTCTCGCGTGCAGCTTCAATTGACACCCGCTGGGAAGTTCCACGGGATGCTGCATGCTTTTCGGCGATGGTCGCATATTTGCCGCGCACTTCCTCGAAATAAGGTGTGCGTTGTCCGTCGCTCATGAGGCGTGAAGCAACCCCGACCGCACGGCCAGCATCAGTCACATAAATCGCCTGACCGCGCGCGTAGTTCGGGTGAATCTTAACGGCTGTGTGAACTTCGGACGTTGTCGCACCGCCGATCAGCAACGGTACATCCAGTCCCTCGCGCTCCAGCTCCCCGGCCACATGGCACATTTCGTCAAGAGACGGTGTGATCAAGCCGGACAGGCCGATGATATCAACCTTCTCCTCTTTCGCGACTTCGAGGATCTTGGCCGCCGGAACCATCACCCCAAGGTCGATTACCTCGAAGTTATTACACTGGAGCACCACGCCGACAATGTTCTTGCCGATGTCATGCACATCGCCCTTTACGGTCGCCATCAGGATCTTGCCGTTGGAAGAAGCTCCTTCCAAGCCCTGCTCTTCCTTTTCCTTCTCCATGAAAGGCATCAGATAGGCGACGGCCTTCTTCATCACGCGGGCAGACTTCACCACTTGCGGCAGAAACATCTGGCCGGACCCAAATAGGTCACCCACGACGTTCATGCCGTCCATCAACGGACCTTCGATCACATGCAGCGGACGGTCGAACTGGGTGCGGGCTTCCTCCGTATCCTCGACGACATATTCGTCGATCCCGTTCACCAGCGCATGTTCCAGCCGCTTGGCAACCGGCAGTTCGCGCCAGGAGAGGTCCACTTCCCGCTTTTTGCCGCCCTCACCTTTCCATCGCTCAGCTGCTTCCAGCATGTTGTCGGTCGCATCCGGCGTGCGGTTGAGAACCACATCCTCACAAAGATCGCGCAATTCCTTGTCGAGCTTGTCATAAACCGCAAGCTGCCCGGCATTGACGATGCCCATATCCATGCCCTTCTTGATGGCATGGTAGAGGAACACCGAGTGCATCGCTTCACGCACACCTTCGTTGCCCCGGAATGAGAAGGAGAGGTTCGAAACACCGCCCGAGACATGCGCATGCGGCAGGTTCTCGCGAATCCAGCCCGTCGCCTCAATGAAGTCGACGCCGTAGTTGTTGTGCTCTTCAATACCGGTCGCAACGGCAAAGATGTTCGGATCGAAAATGATATCTTCCGGCGGGAAGCCAACTTTCTCCACCAGCACATCATAGGAGCGCTTGCAGATTTCGATCTTGCGCTCAAACGTATCGGCCTGACCCTGCTCGTCAAACGCCATGATGACAACAGCCGCGCCATAGCGGCGGATCAAGTTGGCCTGCTCAATAAAGTTCTCTTCGCCTTCTTTCAGCGAAATGGAGTTCACCACTCCCTTGCCCTGAAGGCATTTGAGACCAGCTTCAATCACGCTCCACTTGGAACTGTCGACCATCACCGGCACTTTGGAGATATCCGGCTCTGCCGCCATCAAATTGAGGAACGTGACCATCGCCTCTTCGGAATCGAGCAGGCCCTCATCCATGTTGACGTCGATGATCTGAGCACCGTTTTCCACCTGATCCCGCGCCACATCCAGAGCCGTGGTGTAATCTCCGGTCTTGATGAGTTTCCGGAACCGGGCAGACCCGGTCACGTTTGTGCGCTCGCCCACATTGACGAAATTCACTTCCGGCGTCAGCGTGAATGGCTCCAGACCGGACAAGCGCATATGCACCGGCGGCTCTGCGATCTTGCGCGGTGCCTTGTCCTTCACTGCTTCTGCAATGGCTCGAATGTGGGCAGGTGTTGAACCACAGCATCCACCGACAACATTGACCAAACCTGCTTCCGCGAACTCTTCAATGAGGCTCGCCATATATTCCGGGCTCTCATCATATTCGCCAAACTCATTCGGCAGGCCTGCATTTGGGTAGGCGCAGACAAGCGTATCGGCAACACGTGAAATTTCGGCCAAATGCGCACGCATTTCCTTCGCGCCCAACGCGCAGTTCAGGCCGATGGTCAGCGGATTGGAATGGCGGACAGAGTTCCAGAAGGCTTCCGGAGTTTGGCCGGAAAGCGTACGACCAGACAAGTCGGTGATCGTCCCGGAAATCATGACCGGAACAGCTTTATCGCGTTCTTCAAACACCTCATCGATGGCAAAAAGCGCTGCCTTTGCGTTGAGTGTGTCGAAGATGGTTTCGACAAGCAGGATATCCGCTCCGCCTTCCAAAAGGCCGCGCACGGCTTCTGCGTAAGCGATGCGGAGATCATCGAATGAGACAGCGCGGTATCCTGGATTGTTCACGTCCGGTGAAATGGAAGCAGTCCGGTTGGTCGGCCCAAGCGCCCCGGCGACGAAACGCGGACGGCTTGTGTCTTTCGCCTCAACGATATCACAGGCCTGACGGGCCAGCTTCGCGCTTTCCACGTTCAGCTCAAAGGCCAGCTCTTCCATGCCATAATCGGCTTGGGCAATCGTTGTTGAGGAGAACGTATTCGTCTCAACAATATCCGCTCCAGCTTCCAGATAGTCGACATGAATCTTGCGAATGGCATCAGGCTGGCTGAGGCTCAAAATGTCATTGTTTCCGGCAAGGTCAGACGGCCAATCCTTAAACCGGTCACCCCGAAAATCATCTTCCTTCAGCTTCAAAAGCTGAAGTTCTGTCCCCATCGCCCCGTCAAGCACGAGAATACGGGACTGAGCCGCTTCTTGAATTCGCTCAAAGGCTTCTGATTTCAGCACGGGGTTTGTCCTTCCAATAACGTCCTCAAGCCACAGCTTGCTAAAGTTGAGCAAGCAGCAACCGGCATCGGTTCACCGATGTGTGCACTTCTTGACCGGCGGGCCGGCCAACGCAAACAGCAATCGCAAATTGTACCCGCCTTTTCCGCAACAGTTCCCGTTTTGGCAAAGCGGCGGGCAAAACTGGCGTTAGGCTGCGACCTTGTTCTCGCTCTCAATGCCCATACCGAGCATCCGACAGATCGCATAAGTGAGGTCAGCCCGGTTCATGGTGTAAAAGTGAAAATCCTCAACACCGCGATCCACGAGATCCATCACTTGCTCACAGGCAATGCCTGCCCCAACGAGCTTGCGCGTTTCAGGGTCATTTTGCAGACCAGTAAACCGCCGAGCGACCCAATCCGGAATGGACGCGCCGCATTTGGCCGAAAACACCATTGTCTGCTCAAAATTATGGATCGGCAGGATGCCCGGAATAACCGGAATTGTGATCCCCGCTATTGCAAGGCGCTCGCGATACGCGTCGAACAGATCATTGTCGAAGAAGTATTGCGTCACAATACGGTCAGCGCCCGCATCCACTTTGCGCTTCAAGTTTTCAATTTCCATGTCCCAACCAGAGCTTTCCGGGTGGCGCTCTGGATATCCGGAGACAGAAACATCGAAATCAGCGATCTTCTTGATGCCTTCAACCAAATCGGAGGCATAGGCATAGCCCTCAGGGTGCGGCTTGTAGGTAGCCCCGATGCCTTCTACAGGGTCGCCGCGCAACGCAACGATCCGGCGCACACCAAGTTGCCAGTAATCTTTGACAATGGCATCAATTTCCTCGCGAGAGGCAGCCACACAGGTTAGATGCGCAGCCGTATCAAGCCGTGCTTCTTTCAAAATACGCTCAACAGTCTTGTGAGTGCGCTCTCGGGTGGACCCACCTGCACCGTAGGTTACCGATACAAATTCCGGGTTCAGAGGAGCCAGACGCTCAACCGTATTCCAGAGACTTTCAGCCATTTTTTCATTTTTCGGCGGGAAGAACTCAAAACTCGCATTCAGCGGGCCTTGCAACTGTTGGCGGGAACGACGAATGGGAAGAGTGGACGTCATGATTACGCGACCTCTTGACGAGATGGGGTGACTGGCAGGTCAGTGACGATACGGCGATCGCGGGCCAACCAGAGTGTGACAGTGAGTTGTGTTCCAGAATCGGTCTGAGGCTCGAGGTCAGACACGGCCTCAAGATCCAGATCAAGGGTTTCGAGCCAACGCTCCATATGATCGCGAGCAATGCCGAGGCGGCGATGCGCATGGGCATCGCGCAGGAACTCCAGCGTGTGGGGAGCAAAGTCGATGACCAGCAATCGGCCACCCGGGCGGAGAGCGCGCGCCGCTTCTGATAATGCGCGTTGCGGATCATCCAGAAAATGCAGCACCTGATGAAGCGTCACCAGATCAAACGATCGCGGCGGAACATTCAAAGCATAGATATCACCATGACGAACCTGCGCTTTGGACAAACCGGCTTTAGCAAGGTTTGCCCGTGCAACCGCAAGCATGTCATGGGAGGCATCAATGCCAAGTCCCGAGACGTATTGATCAGAAAAGAGTTCAAGCAAACGTCCGGTACCGGTTCCAAGATCGAGAAACGATTGGAAGGGCTTTTCACCGACAACCTTCAGCATGGCCGCCTCAACGTCGGTGTCGGATGCATGAAGGGTCCGCTCTTTGTCCCAGGTCAGCGCCTTTTGGGCAAAGTAGTTGGCAGCTTCTTCTGCCTTTGCCTTTCTCAATCTGGCAAAGCGTTCGCTATCCGCAGAAAGAACAGCATCTTCTGACCACATCCGCGCGACAACATCCCGTGCCAGAGCACCGCGTGGGCTGTCAGCTAAGCGATAATAGACCCATGAGCCTTCCGGAAAACGGAGAATGACACCAGCTTCGGTGAGTAGTTTCAGATGGCGGGAAATTCTCGGCTGGCTTTGGCCAAGGATAGCCGTTGCATCCTTCACCGTCATCTCGCTTTCAGCGAGCAGCGCAATCAACCGCAAACGCGTCGCCTCACCCACCGCGCGAAGAACGGCAAGTGTGTCATCAACGGAAAGGGTTTGATCGTTCGGCATCAGCTCTCACAACAGCATCTCGAATATCGATATAAAGATATCTTTATACGAAATTTAAGCTCGTCGCAAGCGCGGATTGGTTCACGCGATCTCCAACACGGGGCGTGGTTAAAAGTATTTTACGGAATTCGCTCAATTGCGCTCATGTCGAAAAAACCGGCGAAAGCCTATAAAAAGCCCAAGGAAATCCCGTTATCTGAAGTGTAACAACAAGTCCCGGCTCAAACGTTAAATCGCTGGGCTGCGTTTAATCAAACCGGTTAAACCGTTTTCCAGATCCGGAATTTCGCACGCAGAAACTTCTGTTGGAGTTTCCGCTTCACCTTAAAACCTCGACTTAGATGGAGGCTATCTGCCGAATAACGCTCCGATAGGAAGACGTCATCGAACCTACGCATGACCTCGTTTGGAGCATATTTCAAAACAGAAGATCGGGCCAGCTCCTGGTCCGCACTGTCTGGATGATAAGTCGTCAACAACCGAAAGAGATCATTGCCTGTCTTGTAGCACCATTCCTTCTTGGGGCTCACGTGAACATGGTTTTGATCCATTCCCCCGGCCCAACTGAACACCGGCTTGCCAAGCAACAGAAACTCCGCGATTGCCAATCCAAAACTCTCACCGATTTTTTTGGCATTTAATCCGACATCGCAGGTTGCAATGAAACGCGCCTTTTCAGCAAGCGTGATGACCGAAGGAAGAAAGAGTGCGCGCGGATGATCAATGAATCGCTCTGTATTGACGAAAACGCAGTAGAGATCTGATCTGGCCTCCAACGCACGAGCAACTGCCGTTTGCGCCATAGGCACATTGAATTGATCAAACCCGCCATACCGTCCGGCAACAAAGGCGTCTTTCGGAATGGCCAGCTCCTCACGCATGTCCCCTTCGGGCGTAGGAAGGGTTACAATATGCGGCACCGCGGATGCGAGACTTCCTGTCATCCAATCAGCCAACCAATCAGAAACATAGGCGTAAACGCTTCCGTGCGGCTCAAAATGCCGAAATACAGCGTGGACACCAATTCTCTTTGCCGCGATGGGAAGTGGATGCCGTTTTCCATTGCCTATCGTGTAACAAAAATCGAGATCATAAGGTTCTGATAGCTTTTGAAGTTCACCACGGTCTTCAAACGGAACCATTCGAAGCCCGCTTGAAAATTTCTCAACCACAGCCGCATTGCTTCGCGCAGGTGAATAGAAAACAACGGCCTCATGGCCAAGGTGCTCCTGGACACCCGTTGCATAATCAAAAAGCGCGACACTCATGCCGCGCTCATTGATCGCATCTGCGTCAAATCCAATCCACATTCTAGTGCTCAAACTCCAAATTTATCTCAGCGAAACACTGGAAGCAGAGACTTGGCCGCCCGTTCGTGCGGTCAAGTCTCATCCAATGGAGTTAGAGCTGATCCGCCGCGTTTTCGCCACCGGCACCCGCCTCTTCCTCCTCAGCAAGTGCACCAGCCGCACCGGCACCTGCAAGAGCCGCAGCTTTTAGCGCGTCCTGTGACACGGGTTTCGCCGGGGCGTCTCCGTCTGCGTCCTCATCGGTATTTGCAACTCGAACAGTGACCTGCTTATGAGCGAATTTAATGCCGTTCTTCTCAAACAAGTCCTGCAAACCAGCATAGACAACCTTGCGAAGCTCGAATTGCTTGCCAGGCTTGGTCATGAACTTCACGCGGGCAATCATGGCGGAGTCTTCCATCGCCATAATACCTTGTGACTTCAAAGGCTGCAGGAACATCGGTCCATAATACTCGTCGGCCAACAGTTCTTGACCAAACTTCTTGATGATCTTGCGCATCTTGTCGACATCCGTGTCATAAGTCACACGGAAGGCAAGCTTCATCATTGCCCAGTCACGCGAGAAGTTCTCGACGTGCTGGATTTCGCCAAACGGAACCGTCGTTAGAGCACCACGGTGATGACGAAGCTGCATGGAACGGATGGATATCTTCTCCACAACACCCTTGGCGCTGCCGATATCGATATATTCCCCTTTACGGAAAGCATCATCAATCAGGTAAAACGCACCGGAGAAGATATCGCGGATCAACGTCTGAGCACCAAAACCAACAGCCAAACCGACAACACCGGCACCGGCAAAGAGTGGCGCAATATTGACGCCAATTTCAGACAGAACCAGCATCACAACGATTACAAAGATCGTAATCAGTAGGAAGTTTCGGAAGATGGGCAGCAGCGTTGCAATGCGGCTTTCACCCGCCCCGCCAATCTCAGCCTCTTCATCCTGTTCTGACGGACTTTCTTTGGCGATTTTCTGATCAATGAGGATCTTGACCGCTTCATAGGCCATATATCCGAGGAAGATGATAAGCACGAGTTCGACAAAGTCACCGACGATCGTATTGCCATCGGTCAGCGCATGACCGCTCCACATGAAGCCCAGTAACTCAAGAGCAATAAATGCAACAAGGATCCGAGCCCCCTTATCCAAAAGCTCTCTAAAGGGCGCACGGTCGGCCTCCTTTTCAGCAACACTTGCTTGGGCCTCAGCGGTCGCGCTGTCTTCGTCAAAGTCTTCGCCCTGCGCCTCTGCTTCTTTGCGAAGCGCATCAACTGCTTTGGCTAGCTTCTTCGGCGAATCCTGACGCGGTAACAAGAGCCGGTCAATCACTAGGATCATCAGCCCATATGCAGCGGACGCAACCAAAGCCAGCTGGATCGGCGCTGCGACCAATCCTGTCGTCTCACCAACATTCAGTAGAATTCGAATGGACGACGCCAACCAAGCGAAGATGAAGTAGAGCATGATTGGGATGTGCCATCCGCCGGCAAGCACTCGGCGCCAAAGCGGAACCGGCGCTTCAGCTCCGTGGACGAACAGCGCTCCAATCACTTTTCTGAAATAGAAGGTGTTGAAACTGAGTGCCAACATGGAGAGGGCCGAAGCAAAAATGAGAGCAAGCTTATGCGCATCCTCAGGCAGTCCAAGACGATGCATCCAATCGCAAACGGCAAGAGCCAAGAATGAAATGGCCGCACCAGCGACAAGGAACCAATAGAGCTTGCTTGCGTCCTTTTCGGCGATCGGCGGAATTCGATACTGCGGCGTGTCAGGCGCAATAACGCTAAACAAGACAATTCGAATAAAGCGGAACCAGACATAGGTGCTGACGGCAACAATAGCCGTTTGATTAGCGGCTTCTGGCCCACGATTGAGGATCAGGATCGTCAAACCCGCCACAATCACGAACACGGTCAATCCGACGGTCATGATGACAGCGCGAATGAAGAGATAGGAAATCTTGTCGGCGCGTTCGAAAACCTCGTCTTTATAGAGGTAGCCGAAATATGACCGCCCCCACTGATAAAACAGGCGAAGCGCAAGCGACCCGGCGATGATACCCGCAATAACAACCAGAACCGAAGTGAGAACCCAATCAGTTGTGCCATCCTCACCATGAGATGCGAGCGTTTCCATCATCTTTTGATGGAGTGTCGGGCCTTCTGATAGGATGCGTTTGAATTCATCTCTGGCACGAAGTGCACCATGAGCGATCTTGTTGATTGTCAATCCAGCTTCTTCAATAACGGCCTCCTCCTCCGGAGCAGAGTTCGCCGCAGGAGATACCGGTGTGGTAGAGGTGTCAGATGACGTTTCGCTTGTCGTTGCATTTATGACGGACAAGATACCTTGCGCCTGAACCGAGCCCAAAAGCCCTGAGCTCAGCAACAAAAACATTAACAGCAAGGGTAAAATTGCTTTCTTGCTCAAAAGCTTGATTTTATCAGAGAATGGAAAAGATTGTCGCACGATCTGCCCCCGCTCGAAACATTTGACACCGTCAAAGTGGCTGACGCCTTAAAAGCACGAATTCCGTCCTCGTTAAAGCCCCTACATCTGCGGAAACAGCGCAATCCTTACGGGATGTAAAAAGCCCGACACAAAATGCCGGGCTTTAAACCAATCGAAATCTGGGAAATTGCAACCATGGGCTGGACCCTAGCTTGCAACCTTGTTGTTCCAATGCGCAACCATCTTCCGGGCTTCTGAAGGTGTAAGCGTTTCGTATTTGCGCATGGCGAGGGCCCGAAGCTTCTTGCTAAGCCGATGCTTCCATGGCCCAACAGTCAAAAGCGCGCTCACTGCCGAAGTTGAAAGCCCAACAGCCTTGGCCACCACTAGAAAAGGTTGTGGATCAGGCCGCACCAACCAAAGGCTGGCTTCTTCTATTCCACACCTGGCCATCCAAGCAAAACATGCGACCACTTCCGCGAACCGGTCTTCAGATGCGAAACGCAGCAGGATCGATTCAGTAATAATTGTCTTCTTGGAAAGACTGAGCACCCGAGCACGAGCCGTTTCAAAGTCGTACCGGTTCAACCAATACTGGTTGGACATTCGTTGCTCGGCCATTTGCCGAGCCTCGTGCAGGCGGGAGGCTTCAATGATCTCCCCTTGCATCGTCAGCTTGCGGCGCACCTCTTCCCCGGCGACTTGAACCAACGCTTGAATATGCTTGTCCGCGAGGTCCGGTCTATCGCTCAAATACTGCTGCAGGCTAGCATCTGCGGAGGCCTCGGAGATCAAATTCCGCATGCCGGTATCAGACAACTTGGCTCCCGAATTACCGGCAACCTTCCTCTTCACACTCAAGTCGCCACGCTGAACCAAGACATCCGTGACGTCGCTCGACAATATGTCCCGCTGCGCAATTGCGAACAAATGATCATTCGTCTTTGTGGAAGCAACCTTGATAAGGTCCGTTTCGCGCAAAACGGTCGAGCGGATCAAAATTGGCTCGGCAACTTCAATCGTGTCAGCGGCGAGCTTGCGAACTGTTTCCTCTGGGCCTCGACGCAATCCGGCCATTTGTTGGGCGACAAAGACGCGAACTTCGTCCTCGACCATTTCAACCAGTCTTGAGAGAACGGAATCGTAAATATCAACTTGTTCGTCTGAACAGCGATCCGAAGTCAGTGCGAATAAACTTGCGACATGGCGGGTCAGCTCCGCTCGCCGCCCTTTTCCGCCTTCTCCAGTCAATTGTGCGAAGTTAACAAGTTCAGTTTTAGCGCCCGTAGACATGACTTGCAGCCAATTGTTCGAATTGCTCTGCTTCGAAAATTGGCTTGAAAAATAAAAAAGAGACGAACCGGCTGGATTGAATTCGAGTAAATTGTAAATAAAATTTGAAAATACACTCCCGAACGAACCCTTCACCCCGCTCAGCTGATTGTTTTTACGAACGTTTTTTCTCTCACATTAAGGCAACGAAGGGAGGACTTAACCATCCAGTTTTTACAGAAAAATCTTGGAAAATTAGGGCAAAGCAAAGCTCCCCAACGGCACCTGGAACTGCAAATCTACCAATATACTGTCATCGTGTGAGACAGAGAGCTGAATGCGCAATTATGTCGAGAGCCTTTGAAACTCACTAGGCAGGGTGCGCCACAGCCCAGTCTAGTGCCGCCTCAAGTCGGTCGTCACCCCAGAACAGCTCATTATCATCGGTCGTAAAGCTGGGTGCTCCAAAAATTCCGAGAGATTGGGCGTCCTCAGTGTTTTGGCGCAATTCATCCTTGATCTGCTGATTTGTTTTGATGCTTTCAAAGCATAGACTTGGTTCAAGCCCCAGATCAGCAAGGATTGATGCCAGGTCTTCAGGTTGGGCTATCGGCAACCCGTCACCGAATTGTCGCCGGTACACAGCCAAAATGAACAGCTCTCCCCAACCGTCCCTGAGGCCAAGCAATGCCAAACGAGCTGCAAGAAGTCCATTTTGTGGGAACTCTGTTGGCCGACGAAATGGCGAGAGTCCGAGAGCGAGGGATCTGCGTTCCAGATCTCGCCACATATACCGTCCCTTCGCCGCATAGATATTGAAAGGTGAAGTGTCCCAACCCTGAGATTTGAAAATCGGTCCCAGTAGGAACGGACGCCAAACGATGTCCACTCCGCTCTCAGTTGCCAACGCCTTAATGCGCGCTGCTGATAAAGCAGAATAAGTCGAGGCAAACTCAAACCAGAACGTCAGCTTGGGCAACATCCCCTCCACGTATTCCTAAAGTCTCACTTTTCAATCGCTTCAAGCGACCTTCCGACTGGAACCCGAATAGAGTAAACGACGTCACATCAAGCGGCTCTGCTGGCTTTTGGAGTAATTCGATAAACGCATCGACGATCACCAGACAAGAGATGCTCTTCGCGCACGACATTCACGTCCTGCCCAAACACATTTTGAAACAGTTTCAGTTCGGACCGACAAAACCCCTGACAAGCCGCCGCAGCTGCACAAATTGAACAGTGGTTCTCAATCAGCAGATACCTATCACCGACGTCCTCCACCTCAGCCATATAGCCTTCGCTGCTGCGCAGATCGGCAAGCGCCTCAACCTTCGCCTTCAAGGTCTCAACACCGGAAAGGGAATTTGCGTATAACTGCTCTGACTGTTTCTCACGATGTGCAATGAGGGCGTCGATCCCGTCTTCGCCAAAAATATCTGTCACACCATCCAAGAGGCCTACAATCAGGTTGGAATGACTGTCCGGGAACTGCTGGTGCCCCACGGCGGTCAATGACCAGACTCGCTTTGGGCGCCCTACCGAGCCCTTGATATCTTCAAACTTGACCAATTCCTCCTCAAGCAGCCCATCAAGGTGCTGACGAATGGCCACAGACGTCACCTCAAGATGCTTTCCCAGCGCCACAGCCGTTTGTGGCCCGGAGGACTTGAGCGCATTTAGAAGTCGGGTTCGTGTTCGATCAACCATGGTCAACCTATAGCACGGGCAATCTTTTAAAAAAATATTTTTCTTTTTTTATTGCAAAGCGCATTCCCGACCTCATAATAAAGAAAGTTTTTTATTTCTAAATAGGAGATTGAAGGGATGAAGGAACATTGCTTCAGGGTGATTTCGCAACACGGATAGTGAGTTGGGCTCAAAGAGTGGTCGCAAGGTTCACATTTCGCAGATCGTTGAAAAGAGTCCCAACTGATTTACTGGCTGATGTGATCCCGGACCAAAATGTAATCGACAAAGAGCAAACACTGCGGAGAAACGAGTTTGCTCGCGCCACATGGATCACCTACTCTGTGCCAGATTGGAGATCGCACTAGGTGGATTAATGGCAGGTGGAACGAAAAGACAAAAAGAAGCCCGCAAGGCCCTGCGAACCCTCATACCTCGCGTTCCTTTTTCAGATGCCGAGGCCGTGCTTGAAAAAGCTCTAAGCGGTCATTTGCGTCACCTGCCGCCCTCAATCGCGGTATGGCAGGCAACAACAAGTTACATCCGCCACGAGCACACCGATTACGACAGCCTTCTTGACGAAGGATACGACCGTGATGCCGCCCGTTTTTTTGTCATAGATGCAATGAATGATGTTTTGGAAAGTTGGGGCAGCGGACAACGATTAGACGCTGATGAAGAAACCACAATTTCGTTCTAAAGAACGGAACTTACAGCTTTAAATGCCCATAAAGCCGCTCAAAACAGGCAGGGCAGAACCCGTGGGAAATCTGGTGGTCCTTGAGATAGTCTTCAATCGACACCCAACCCTCGGCATGTGACGGATCATTGGTTTCTTCAACCCGCACCGACTTGCAAACCGAGCACATCGGGAGAAACGTGGCCAGAGCCTGCTCGGTAATTCGGCTATGAGATATATCCTTCGCCGACCCCACTATCCGCACCACGCCTGAACGAGTGCGAATTGGCATAAGCGACGTGGACCACCACCCCATCCCACTGGGCAGGTCCAGTTCTTCAACGTAACTGACCTGCTCCCAAGTGTCAGTGGCTAGGCCATAGTTTTCAAACAAAAGAACACGGGTTTCACGAGGACACCAGCTGCTCATCGGCTGTCCCACTTCATCCTTAAGTCCCGTAAGAGAAGCGTGAAGATGGTTGAGCGCAATGACTGTCCAGTCGACTGGCGATCTTGATGTTTGTTCAACAACGAACATGGCCGTTGGAATAGCTTCTATCAAAATCTTCAGGGGCGAAGTGACATCCCCGTGGCCATCGACATGGCTGAATAAGATATGGTCATCGTCAAGGGTCTGGCCATGAACACCCGTATGAACCAAGCCGAGACGACGCATCTCAATCCCTCACGAAAATGCAGGAAGAACCAACATAAGTACTAAGTATAATTACGTGCTAAAGAATAGGCACATAACTGAAGGGAGGAAATACACCAGAGGTAGAAATGCACTTTAACTCAATATTTTGCAAACAAAATTAAATCAAACAACTGAATAAACTAAACCCACACCTGAGGAAGGAGCGGAAATCCACCCCATCCCTCCGCAACTAAGAAGAATTCGCGCGTACAGCGGGGCACTCAAACGTAAATCCACTGCTCGGGGATGTGCGCCGTAACGCTTTCACCTGCTTTCAAAACACCTGGCTTTTCAACATAACCAACAAGCCCTCGCAGCTTCTGCGCCGCCTTAGGGAACAACAAGTCGAGACCTTCCCGACCCGGGAAATTCTGACCAATTGCATTTCCGGCAATACGGCAGGGCGCATTGTCCCCATCTACACGGATGACAACACCGCCTTCAAACACCAGTCTGGTGCGCGGGGGAACCAGAGACAGGCTCGGTATGCCGGAAACAAGAATGTTTCCACCAATCCATTCCGCTTTCAGGTCAGGAATGTCCATACGCCGCGCAATCGCCCGAAGCTCTTCCGTCGACAGAATGGAGATCTGGCGCTCATTACACATCTCTGTACCACGCGGATACCAAGGCTCCCGCCCACCAGACAGACGCGTAAACCCACCGTGCCGATCCCCCGGGATGCCTTCGAAGGTCAGCTCCAATTCGTCGATTGGAGACGTTTGAAACTCCTCGACAGAAGTTGTCGCAAACACACCCTTTGTCTTGCCGGTAACTTTCTGCGCACGCGTGTGGTGACGCAGCTCAATCTCTTCTTCGCCAAATAAATCGGTCGGCATTGAATTCCCTCTCATTTTTCGCGCCAACCTTATTCGAGCCAAAAGCGCGAAACAAATGAATGAGTTTGATCGATCTCAGAAATTTTTTGATTGAACCCGCGACGAATCCACCGATCACTTTGTAGTATTTATACTTACAAAATAAACGCTTCTATTGAAGTAATCGCGTAATACTCAACGTAAATTGAAAATTTACTCGAATTTAAACCCCTTATAACAACCTAAAATTGCAGACTCGAAAGGAAACTGCCGAAGAGTAATTACCCCCACTGGAAGGACCCTCCATGCCCGGTCGTCGGAACAGCAAAGCGAACAACGCTTTGTCTTGGCTAAACCAAGTGAAAACCAAACCGAAGATCCTGTTTGGGATGGGTCTACCACTTGTTTTAACTACCGCTCTCGGTGCCTACGCCCTCTTCGACATAGAAAAGATTGTCCAGACAAACAAATGGGTCAATCACACTCAAAATGTGCTTGCTAAATCCAATGGGATAATTGGCTCTGCAGTCGACATGGAAACCGGCATGCGTGGATATTTGCTCGCAGGCAAGGAGGGTTTTCGGATATTTCCCAAGTAACTGTGTGTTGCGACGAGGTTGACCGTTTTCACGGACGTTTGCAACTCTGACGGCAGCGTTGTCGGGGCGATTATCGATTTTGACGGTTACGTAAGCGCGGTTTTTGAGCTTTTCGTGGACTTTATCCCGTTTGGGCTGCGACAAGACACAGCTGTGGAGCCGCATTTGTGTTGGTTTCGTTGTTTGGAGCGTCATGCAGGCCTCGGCGGGGGCTTGAGGGCGCGGATTGCGGCGAGGATTCGTCCGAAGACGTAGCCTGATACAGCCACCTCTGCCAGTTGGAACGTGATTTTGCGCGCATGGCGTACGACCTTTGCCCCGATTTTGATGAGGCGGCTCTGGATACTTGTCAGCGACCAGTCGGCGACCTCTTCCGGGAGGTCTAGCCCTTGCAGGAAGACACCAAGGTTATACGCCAATGCGTGAAGCTGAAGCCGGACCTCATTGTCACAGAACCGCTTGCAGGACAGGCGGGTCCAAGTGATGGCGTTCTTGCCTTCTTTGATGTGCTGTTCGGCTGTGCCGCGCTGATTGTAGAAGCGGATGATCCATTCCGGCTCCATCGGCAAGTTGGTGACGACAAAACCCACGCGAGGGAATAGATCACCGGGATACCATTCGATCTTGGCAACCACCTGACGGGGCTTGCTCCATGAAGCAGCCTGATACTCAAAAACCTCATAGAAGCGCTTGATCTTTGTCTTTGAGGGACGTCCCACGGGGCGGGTCAGCTGATGGCTGATCTTCTCTTCCAGCACAGCGTTCTTTTTGAGGCGGATGGCGTAGCGGTACCCTTCAGCCTCTAAAGTCTCGTAAAGTTCCGGAATGGCAAAGGCGGCATCAGCGCGAAAGAAGCGCATGATGTCGCGCTCTGCATAGCGCGCAATGACGGGTATCAGAAGAGCCTTCCAGTCATCCGCGCTGTGGACGCTGCCATTGCGCAGGGCACAGCGTTCCAAGTGGCCAAACTGATTGAAGATGAACAATGGGTGATAGCAGTTGCAGCCGAAATGCCCGTTCCATGCGGTTCCCTCCTGAGCGCCATGGGTGGGGCTGACAGAGCTATCCATGTCCAAGGTGATGTAGTTCAGTCCTTGGCGACCATGCACCGCATCAATCCATTGACCGGGCATATCGGCCAAGGCTTCCCTGTTGGCGGCAGTCGCGAGCACCTCAGTCTCAAAGCGGCCCATCTGGGAGGAGGATGCCGCCTGAGTGTCAACGGCACGGCCCCCGATAATCTGGCGCATTACCGGGTCACGCGACAGACGCACGGCATCATTCACATCTTCATAGCCCGCAAGGCGACCAAATATCGATTGGCGCAGCAGGCCCATCAAGGTGTGAACGCCATTCTTACCTTTGCGGGTATCCCGAAGGAACCGAACCGCTTTGCCGAAAAGGCCAAGGGCGTCATCAAGCTCCCGGTAAAGCAGAAGACCGCCATCAGAACTGATCTTTGAACCGTGGAATTCCAACCGCACCCGAGGGTCAAAATCCAGCCGAAAATCGCTCTCAGAACCCGCACCCGTTGGGTGTGCCATTTTTCAGCCCTCCGTCATCAAGTAACACGCTGTAATATAAAGAGAAAAATAGGATAGAAGAAGCTAAATCAGCTGACTACTTGGGAAATCCGGGCTCATCAATGATTGGGTTGCGAATGTAATTGAGCCCGGCATGAAGCTCCGGGCTCGAGTGCAACGCGGGGCACGTTCCCATGCCGAAGTAGACACTTATGTGTCAGCTCAAAAGGGCAAAACCTATTTCGACGGCTTCAGAACGATCATGGCCGAATTCTACGCGATTGAAGAAGGTTTGATCGAAGAGCGCAAGGCGGCTGCCGCAACCGCCAGCTTGAACATGGAAAAAGCCCTGAAGGTTCTGGATGAGACCCAACGCTGGACCGTTCATACGTATAAGGTCATTGCTCAGGCCAACGACATCATTGCGTCCGCTGTCGATATGGAAACCGGCATGCGCGGCTACCTGTTGGCGGGACAGGACGCGTTCTTAGCTCCCTATGAGCAAGGTGGCATTCGTTTCAGCGATCAGGTCGCCAGCTTGAGCAAAACCGTCAGCGACAACCCTGCTCAAGTCTCGCTCCTAGAGGACGTTTCTGCCACCATCGCCAACTGGAAGTCAGATGTAACAGAACCGATGATCGCGCTCCGCCGCGACATTGGCGATGCAAAAACGATGGACGACATGGCAGACCTTGTCGGTAAAGCGCGAGGCAAACAGTATTTTGATCAGTTCCGTCAAATCATGGCTGATTTTAATGCCGAGGAAGAGGCACTGATGATCAGCCGTCAGGCAGAGAACTCTGAAACAGTCTCAGAAGCTTACCTCTTTATTGGTATTGGTGTCGCAAGCGCCATTGGTATCGGCCTCGGAATGGCCGTGCTTGTTGGCAACGGCATAGCCAATCCAATTATTCGCATTACGAGTGCGATGGAGACGTTGGCAGGCGGCAACAACAATATCGAAGTCGAGGGTCAGGAGCGCAAGGACGAAATTGGCGGCATCGCTCGTGCAACACAGGTCTTCAAAGACAATGCGATCGAAAAAGAGCGCCTGTCAAAAGAAGCTAAGGAAGCGGAAGCAAAGGCCAAGGAACAACAGCGCCAGAACCGTTACAACATGGCTGACCAGTTGGAGCGCGAAGTAAAAACCGTGATCCAACAGATTGCGTCGTCATCTACCGAGATGAGAACAGTCGCTGGCGGATTGGCAAATCAGGCCGCAGAGGCAAATTCTCAGTCTACGGTCGCGGCGAGCGCAACCGGCGAAGCAGCCCAAAATGTGGAAGCCATTGCAGCAGCGACGGAAGAGCTATCTGCATCGATCTCGGAAGTTGCGCAACAAGCGTCGAACTCACGAGAAATCACCGCAGACGCTCAGCAAACTACTGAACAAGCTGCTGACTCTATGCAAAACCTTGCCAACATGGCGCAAAAAGTCGGTGATGTGGTCAACCTCATTCAGGCAATTGCAGAGCAAACAAACCTGCTGGCGCTGAATGCGACGATCGAGGCTGCCCGTGCTGGTGAGGCGGGCAAAGGATTTGCTGTTGTTGCCTCGGAGGTCAAGGACCTCGCAAGCCAGACAGCAAAAGCCACTGAGGAGATCTCAAACCAGATCACCAACATGCAAACCGCCACGAGTGGTTCGGTCAACGCTATCGAACAAATCCGTTCGGTAATGTCGACACTTGGTGAGAACGCCGTATCGATCGCCGCAGCCGTTGACCAACAGCTGGCATCGACACAGGAGATCTCTCGCAGCGTTCAACAAACCGCATCTGGCACTCGAGATGTCTCCGGCAACATCGAACAAGTTCAGTCAGCAATTGGTGAAACAGACAGTGCGGCCGCACAGGTGTTGACTGCCGCAAGTGAGCTTTCCCAAAATTCAGAAGTTCTAGACGAACAGATGGATGCAGTGCTCCGCGAGCTGCGAGTAGCATAAGCCAGTAGAAAAATTAGCTCTCAAAAGGCGAGGCTTCAGGCCTCGCCTTTTTCGTTTATTCCCCCAACTTCACAACTCGCCGCTTCAAACGTCTATCTTTTCAAAGAGACCTTGAAGCGGACGCAGCACATCTGGGATCTAGCGCTTAAATGGCCTTAACCTCTTCCTGCGCCACCGTTATGAATTACAAGGAAACCCCATGGCCATTACGATCAAACTGGACGACAAGACAAATTTTCCGGCTGAGAGCACCTCGGCAGTATGGGTTCCCGGATGGATTAACGGCGGCGATGCCAGTACATTCCAAACCCTTCAGGCGAATGGAAGCTTTGGCCCGCCTTCCGCCACTCTACCATTTTACAAGGTGGAGAACCTTGCCGAAATAACGCTAGTTTCGGCAACGAATGGATCAGATCGGCTTGTTTTCGTGGCCAGCGACACAACGCCAGGTGATTTGAACATCACGGATCATTCTCCGGTTGAATACGCTCAATATCCTTATGCAGGAGAGCCGACGAGCACCGTAACCCCGCCCGGCCCGTTTGATATTTTCGAGTTCAGCATGGATGCTGAGTTCAACTTGAGCGCCGTCAGCGGGTTCGGCCTGAACCTCTCCTTCTCCGCAACGCCTGATGGGAGCAGCACAGCGCAGAATTTCGGTGTTCAGCCAAACATCACCCGCGCCGAGATTGCCAGCGCTTGGTCGTCATTCATCGTCAATGAAACAAAGACTTACCCTCCTGCAGCTGCATTTGAAGGGCTGCTATATAAAGAACCGCTTCCCGGCCAAAGCTGGATACCTCCACTAGTCGGCGATCAGTTTTTCGCGCTCTGCGACCCCAACGACATGCTGGCAGCGAGGTCAAACAACTACACCGGAACCACGAGCGATCCGCTGGCTACCTTCTGGGACAAAACGCTGGATGATTTCTTTTGCGAGGGAAATTTCCTGTCCATCAATCTTGGATCAGACACCGCTCAAAACATCTATCAAGGTATGGCGCGGGCTATGGTCAACCCGAAAACCGGTGTGCAATCTGTCGCCTATCACCTGTCGAATGGAAGCAATTCCTATTCATTCTTCAAGCCGGTTTCCGCACAAGGCACCTCACCCGGCCTGACGGGGGCCGCCTATGTGTTCCAACAAGCTTTTGGCGACCTGACACCCGATGGAAGTAATGGAGATGCCGGACTACTGCAGGACTGCATTTGGGAAGCTCTGTGCCGAGGTGTGGCTCTCGATGGCGTGTTGGAAGTCTGTGCCACAGACGCCTCCTTGAGCGGTTACACCACCCGTGCCTGGAACAACTGGAAAAACTGGTATCCATCCGGAAAGCCATCGCATTTTTACGCCAAGTTCCTGCATTGCAGCGACAAGGATGGCAATGACAGCCGTATTACCGGCAAACCACCGATCTTCTACGGCGGCGCGGCTTACGGGTTCTCGATGGACGAAACCCCAATCGGCCCCTATTCCGGCCCCAACGTGCCCTCCAAAACCGTCGGGTCTATCTCAAACGGCACAGTTACAATCACCGTCGGGCCTTGGGGGTGAAAAATGCCGTCATTCCGGACAAACGACGCGTAGGCGGAGTGCTGATCCGGAATGACGCAGGTTCACAAAAAAGGCGGAGCCGCTGGCCCCGCCTTTCGTAACTCTCAAATCAGACCATCTTACCGAGTCAGCGGCTTGTACTTGATCCGGCGCGGGTCGGCTGCGTGGGCACCAAGGCGGCGGACCTTGTCCTTTTCGTAGTCTTCGAAGTTACCTTCAAACCACTCCACATGGCTATCACCTTCAAAGGCGAGCATGTGTGTGGCAAGGCGGTCGAGGAACATACGATCGTGCGAGATGACCACGGCGCAGCCGGCGTAGTTTTCCAGAGCGTCTTCCAATGCTGCCAACGTCTCAGTGTCGAGATCGTTGGTCGGCTCATCGAGCAGCAGAACGTTAGCGCCCTGCTTCAAGACCTTGGCAAGGTGCACACGGTTGCGCTGACCACCGGAGAGGTCGCCAACTTTCGCCTGCTGAGCCGGGCCCTTGAAGTTGAAGGACGAGCAATAGGCGCGGGAGTTGATTTCCTTGTCGTCCAGATAGATGACTTCAGCACCACCGGAAATCTCTTCCCAAACATTGTTTTCAGGGTTCAGCGCATCACGGGACTGGTCCACATAACCAAGACGCACACTGTCGCCGGTGACGACCTCGCCGCTATCCGGCTTTTCCTGGCCTGTCAGCATCTTGAAGAGCGTTGATTTACCAGCGCCGTTCGGACCAATCACGCCGACAATACCACCGCGCGGCAGCTTGAAGGACAGATCATCGATCAAAAGGCGATCTTCAAAGCCCTTGGAGACACCTTTCACCTCAATGACGTTAGCACCAAGACGTTCGCCAACCGGGATCAAGATCTGTTCGATGGACGGTAGGCGCTCTTCCTGTGCAGACAGCAGATCATCAAAGGCCTTGATACGGGCTTTCGACTTGGTCTGACGGCCTTTCGGGCTCATGCCCATCCACTCACGTTCCCGCGCAATGGCACGGTTGCGAGCCATGTCCTCACGGCCTTCCTGCTCCATCCGCTTGGACTTCTTCTCCAGATAGACGGAGTAGTTGCCCTCATAAGGAATACCGCGGCCACGATCGAGTTCGAGAATCCAGCCAGTCACGTTGTCGAGGAAGTAGCGATCGTGGGTGATGATCAGGACAGAGCCCTTGAATTCACGCAAATGCCGCTCCAGCCAGTGAACGGTTTCCGCATCAAGGTGGTTGGTCGGCTCATCGAGCAGCAGCAGATCCGGCTCGCTCAAAAGCAACTGACACAGCGCCACCCGGCGGCGCTCACCGCCAGAAAGATTTGCAACACCGGCATCCGCAGGCGGGCAGCGCAGGGCTTCCATCGCCATTTCCACCTGGCTTTCCAGGTTCCACAGGTCCTGCGCGTCGATTTCGTCCTGCAGCTGGGCACCTTCCCCGGCCGTCTCGTCCGAGTAGTTCATCATCAGCTCGTTATACCGGTCGAGCTTGGCCTGTTTATGGGCAACGCCTTCCATGACGTTTTCCATGACAGTCTTGCTCTCGTCGAGCTGCGGCTCCTGCGGCAGATATCCGACCTTGGCACCTTCTGCTGCCCAAGCTTCGCCCTGATAATCCTTGTCGAGCCCGGCCATGATTTTCAACAGTGTGGACTTACCCGCACCATTGGGCCCCAAAATACCGATCTTGGCATCCGGGTAAAAAGACAGATGAACGTTATCGAGGACTTTTTTGCCCCCGGTGTAGGACTTCGACAGTCCGTGCATGTGATAGATGAACTGGCGCGCCATGGGGCTCCGCTTCTCCACGTTTTTGGATGTTGGGATTCTGCTCAAAATCTGCCGCGTGTTTTATGCGAAACTTGGCGTCGGGGCAATGGGGGAGATGCGAGCCAATTGGTGAAGACTAGCGGAATGAGCCCAAACGCCAACTCCATCCGCCGCAAAGCCTCCAATTTTTTGAGTAATCAATATTCCCGCCAAAATACGCCAAACCATTTTTTTAGCGTGTTCAACCATCCCCCGATAGATCACGGTATGGATCCCGGATCACGCTGCGCTTGTCCGGGATGACGATGTGAAGGGGATGCGTGGGGATGTACCCAGCCTCAATTGTCATCCCATGGCTATGACCATGGGATCCATTCCGTTTTCTTTCAGCTTGCTCAGGAAACCAAATGAACCAGTGAAATCATCCTGTCCGATCAACTCACATCTGAAACCTGCAAGATACGGGAAAACCGACCACATGAGATTGTTTGATGAGCGCCATCAACCTACGCTGGCCAAAATTTCTTTTACGAGATTGAGACATGTTGATTACGTCTTACGCCCAAATCGAGGAACTGATTGAAAACGGCGAGCTCACTAACGCTGAGCAAAAACTGCTAGAGGGCTGCAAAAATGGCAGGTTAGTCGTCGTTGGCGATGGTCAACTTCCAAATAAACGTACGGAAGAAAACGCAGTTCGTGCAGGTTTGCTGCGTTATCTTATGTGCGGCGGATGCGAGACCTATCGGCCGCATGATCACGGTGTGGAACTCGTCGGGGCATGGGTCGAAGGAGAGCTGGATATCGAATTCGCCAAGACAAGGGGCAACAATCATCTCGTTGCTTGTTCGTTTCATGAAGTAATCAACGCCTTTCAGATGGTCGGCGATGCAATCAACCTGACCAGAAGCCGGTTTCCGGGATTGTTCGCCCAAGGCGCGAAGATCGCTGGCGGTGTTTTCCTGCGTGAGGCCGTGTCGGAGAGCAGAGTCTCTTTTTCAGGCGCGAAAATCGCAGAGGACGTATTCCTGAGCGACACCACATCAGAGGGCACAGTCTCTTTTGCGGGCGCCGAGATTGGCGGCCAGTTTTCTTGCAATAAAACCAAGCTGAAGGGCGACGACGGCAAGGCCCTGAACGCCCAAGGCGCGAAGATCACTGGTGACGTTTTCCTGCACGAGGCCACATCAGAGGGCGAAGTCTCACTTGCGGGCGCGGAGATTGGCGGACAGCTATCATGCAATAAAGCCAAGCTGAAGGGCGGCGACCACAAGGCCCTGAATGCCCAAAGCGCGAAAATCGCACAGGGTGTTTTCCTGACCAACACCATATCAAAGGGCGAAATCTCTTTAGCGGGCGCCGAGATTGGCGGCCAGCTTTCTTGCCATGAAGCCAAACTGAAGGGTGGCAACCACAAGGCTCCGAATGCACAGGGTGCGAAGATCGCAAGTGATGTTTTCCTGACCGACGCCATATCGGAAGGCGAAGTCTCTTTTGCGGGCGCTGAGATTGACGGCCGGCTTGCATGCGAAAACGCCATACTGGCGGGCAACACGGGCGATGCACTCAACGCCCAGCGGCTGGTAGTGAAAGCAGGCTTTTTCTGGCGAGAGGTAGACTCTGTTTCAGGTTTAATTGATCTCGCCTCCGCTCATGTGGGCGATTTGGTAGACGACAAGGAAAGTTGGGACAAGGTTGAACAGCTAGAGCTCTCGGGCTTCACGTATGACACGCTGCATGGCTCGACGGATTTGGCGTTTCGAAAAGACTGGCTCAAAAAGGGTGCCAGACCAAACGGAGCGTTTCACCCCCAACCCTATCAGCAATATGCCAAGGTGTTGCGGACCAGCGGGCACAGGGCTGAGGCAAGGGACATACTGGTTGAAAAGGAAATTCAGCAGCGGCGGGCACGGCGCAGTGTCTGGCGAAACTCCATCCGATTTATGCGGTCTCTAAATAACCTCATCCAGCAGAAAGGTAGAGACGCGGAAACTCGAAGAGCAGCAGCGCAAACAGCCGCTGCCGCCGCTGCTGAAGCCCCTGAAATTCGTGCGAAATTTAATGACGTTTTCTTTAGGCGCTTCGGATCTAACCCAACACGCTCCGACTGTGATGCTTTTGAAAACCGGTGGGCACAGCAGGATTTCCAAAATCAGTTGCTTATTGACCGTTCTTGGAATGCCCTGTGCATTTCGTGGAACACAATCTGGGATCGTGTGCTGAGATTTGTTGCAGGATATGGCTACAAACCCTGGCGAAGCTTAGGTTGGCTTTTCGCCATGATCATGATCGTAGCTGGATTGGCCCACCTGACTTGGCAAGCCGGTGATTTCGCGCCCAATTCCGATGTAATTCTGACATCGGAAAACTGGAAGTCCTATGCCGATGCAGTGAACGAAGACGGCGCGCCCACCTATGCCAATCCGGCAGAAGTCCGGTCCAAAACGCCAGATCAACAAGCCGTTGGTCACGGACGTGATTATGAGACCTTTGACTCCATTTTCTATGCCATGGACGTGGTCGTCCCGATCATTGATCTCGGCCAGACAGATGCCTGGGCTCCCTCAACCTCCCGTGGGCAAACAGGCTTCTGGATGTTTTATCTGCAAAAAGTCTTCATCATTCTCGGATGGGTCATCACCGCCATCGCTGCCGCAGCGATTACCGGCATTATTCGGAACAATGACGAGGTTTGAAATTATCAAAGCCCGTTTTTCTGCAGAGAGCTCAACTATCCGCAGATAGATCACGGTAAGGATCCCGGATCGCGCTGCGCTTGTCCGGGACGACGATGTGATGGGGATGCGGGGGCTTTGCCCTGCCCCAATTGTCATCCCATGGCTATGACCATGGGATCCATTCCGTTTTTTTTCAACTGGTGAAGGTGCTCGGGGGAACGTCACGTTATATATCCGCGATCAAATCGGGGAAGACGATCGAGGCTGGGGCACGATCCCGGCAAAACACTCAGGCCGTCATCCCGGACAAGCAAAGCGCGATCCGGGATCCCCATTCCGATCACTGTCAGCTTGCTCATACATTTCAAGACAGCTTGTGATTTGGACCACGGAACCCTGTCGCCAATGACGCCCAAAACCACAACCCGTTTTCCCTAAACCCACGGCACGTTCTCCACCCAGTTTGTAGCCTGATGATAGGCGTGGCCGAGTCGGAGGAGTTTGAGGTCCGCGCCTTTGGGGCCGATCAGTTGCAAGCCCATAGGAAGACCCGATGCAGTGAAACCGACGGGCACGTTGAGCGCAGGCACACCGACCAAAGAGGCAGGAATGACGACTTCCATCCACTGGTGATAGGTGGCCATGGGCCTCCCCGCAATCTCGGACGGCCAATGGGTGTCTGCATCAAACGGAAACACCTGAGCGGACGGAAGCGCCAGAACGTCAAACCGCTCAAAAGCGCGAGCAAGCTGCCTGTACCAGCTGGAGCGGACTGTGCTGGCTTCAAATACCTCCATGCTCGACAGCGCAAGACCGCACTCGATCTCCCAAATGGCTTCTGGCTTGAGTTTCGCCCGCGTTGACGGTTTGTCATAAAGCGCCTTGAGACCGCCTGCAATGGCAAAAGAGCGCAAGGTGAGCCACGAGTTCCAAATCTTCTCCGGGGCGAAGGAGGGAACAAACGGCTCGACCTCAACCCCAAGATCGGCGAACGCGGCAAAGGCCCCTTCGCACTGATCCAGCACACCAGCCTCCATGGCATAATGTCCGTTCCAATCGCCAATCCAGCCGATCTTGAGGCCCTTCACGTCACCATCTAGGAGGCCGGTGAATTTGGGTACCTCAGCGTGGGAATGCGGCAAACGCGGATCAGGACCGGCGATCACATCCATCAAAAATGCTAGATCCTCCACGGATCGGGCCATTGGGCCATCCGTCGCCAGCTGATTGAAAAAGCTCTCTTTTCGCGGATCACCCGGCACCAGCCCAAAGGTTGGGCGAAAACCATAGACATTGCAGAACGCTGCCGGATTGCGCAGTGAGCCCATCATGTCGGACCCGTCAGCAAGCGGCACCAGACGCGCTGCTAATGCAGCGGCTGCTCCGCCCGATGACCCGCCCGCCGTTTTGGTTATGTCATAAGGATTGCGCGTGACCCCATGAACCGGATTGTAGCTCTGCGAGCCCATGCCGAATTCCGGCGTATTTGTCTTGCCAATGAAGATCGCCCCTGCGGCGCGCAAACGTTCAGCCAAAAGGTCATCTTGTGCTGGCACATGATCGGCAAAGATCGGAGACCCATGGGTGGAGCGCAGGCCCTTCACTTCCACCAGATCCTTCACCACAAAGGGAAGACCGCGGAGCGGGCCCGTTCGAGGGGTATTGTCTGCCGCCTTTGCGGCCGCCATCAGCGTATCCCGGTCTGGCATAGAGACAATAGCGTTGATCGCCGGATTAACCGCATCAACCCGCGCCAACACCGCCTCCATCACCTCCGCACAGGATATTTCTTTCCGCACCATCAACCTCAAGAGGTCCACAGCATCGAGAAGAGTAAGGTCGGTCGCAGTCATGGGAGGGTCCGTGTTGGTTAACAGGCAAGCATCAAAAGATGACCACAGCAACAGGCACTCCCGCAATGGCAATTTGAGCGAAAGGACCGGTCAAAGTCGGCAACCGCACCACACTGTAGCAGGTCGATCATCGCGGACAATTCCGAGGCCCTTGGCGGTCCAGAAGGCAGGACCATCAGAATTGGATGGGGCAACACCCGCGTGAACACCGCTTGCGCCATGGTCTTTGAGGTTATCAAGAAACAGCGACAACAACCTTGATCCGAAACCCTTGCCTTGGGTGCGGGGCATCACGTTCATGTGAATATGAGCGGGATAATCTAAAAGAAGGTCTGGCGTGGTTTTAACCGGGTGATGGATGAACTGCACACGTTTTTCATCCAAGGACCCGTCAGCAAATTTAGTGTTCGACAGGGGATAGCGGCGACGCAATTCCGGCCACCACTCAACCTCCAGCGCTGTTTCAAACGCAACTGTATCCGTCGCACCGACAACATAGCCGCAAATGCCTTCTTCATCCTCGGCAACATACCCAAACCCGCCTGAAACACTGACATAGGGGAGCGCATAAATCTGCGCCAACAAGGTCGTGTCCTGATAAAGGGCGGTTGCGTCTTTGCCAGCGTCACCGGTCTTCAAACACACGTTAGCCAGACCGTTTTCGTCCCTGGCCTCAACTGGACGCAACTTCATCATCAAATTCTCTGAACTTCGAACTCCGGACTTACATCCGATCACGCAAGCCATACCACCAGTAGGCGAGCTGAAGATAGGCCAACCGAAGTGGCGGAAAGGGAAACCTTCGGAAGGGAGCGCGCATGACTGCAGGGACCTCCGAGGAAGTGAGGTGTCCACAGGCCAGATCCGCAACCTTCTCGCCAGACAAGGATGCCATGGCGATACCACTGCCGTGCCAAGCCATCGCTGTATAGACACCCTCAGATTCGGGGATCTCGCCAACAAAGGGTGTCAGGTTCCAGGAAAGGCAGACGTGACCGTACCAGGAGTGTTCGCTTTCGACATGCCGCCACGCGGGAAACATCCGGTCGAAATCCCTACGCCCTGTATTTTTCATGGCTTCAAGGGAGCCCGGCGTTTCCACCAAACCTCCGCGCGTTCCAAACAGGAACCGACGATCCGGCATCAACCTGAAATAATGCAAGAGTATTCGCGTGTCTGCCGCCATCAAGTCCGAGGTCCAGCCTTGGTCAGCAAGCTCCGTGTCGGTCAAAGGCCGTGTGACATGAACGGACGACATGACCGGTAGAGTTCGCCCGTAGAGCCATTTGGGAAGGCTCTCATCACGGTACCCATTGCCCGCTAAAATCACCTTGTTGGCGGTCACTGTTCCTCGGCCTGTCTGCAAACGCCATTTCGCACCCTGACGGCTGAGCTTCTTCACGGGAGACGTTCCAAATATCCGAACCCCGGCCTCTCGCGCCTTTTGCGCAAGCGCCAACACATACTTCATCGGGTTCAATGCAAATCCATAAGCGACGTGAAATCCACCATGAAACTCTGGCCCTGACAGTCCCTCGTCCTGCAAATCTGATTTGGACAATACCCGAGCAGAAAGCCCAAAAGTCTCCTTTAGATAGGATGCTTCTGCGGCAAAGCCATCAACATCCCGCTTTCGATGCGCAAGGATCACTTCTCCTTTTGAATGTCGATCTGCATGAACACCCCAATCGTCCAGGCGCGCCCGAACGGTCTCAATCGCTTCACATTGATAGCGAACGAAGGCTTTTGCTTCTTCGAGACCGTAATGCCGGACAAGGTCGGTTTCCGATTTCTTCGTGCCTCCAAAACAGCAAAACCCACCATTTCTGCCCGACGCGCCCCAGCCGACATGCTTTGCTTCCAATATGGCGACAGAATGCCCCTGCTTTGCCAGACGCAAGGCCGCGCTTAATCCCGTATACCCTGCCCCGACAATAGCGAACTCCGCAGATACGTCATCCTGAAGCATCGGGTCCTGCGGCAGATGATCGACGCTTGCCTCCCAGTAGCTGCCAATTTTGTGCTGAGTGTTTTCCATCCTCAAATTCCAAGCCGATCCCGCATGGCAAACCAGGTCATCGCCAACACCAACAAAGGATACCGGAACCGAACACCGCCGGGAAAAGCCGGTAGATTGATCTGTTCAAACACATCAAACCGACTTGCAGTTCCATCAACGGCTTCCGCGCAGATTTGCCCGGCCAGTGTTGCCATGGCCACACCATGACCGGAATAGCCGGATGCGGACAGGATATTGGGGGTAAGCCTTGCAAAATAGGGCATGCGCTTTGTGGTGATGGCAAGAGTTCCGCCCCACCCATATTCGATCTTTACATCCTTCAATTGAGGGAAGATCTCCAACATGGGCTTGCGCACGAAGGATTTGATGTCCGTGGGAAAGTCGTACTTGTAGGTTTCTCCGCCGCCAAACAGCAGGCGACGATCCGCAGACATCCGAAAATAGTTGATCACAAACTTCGTATCGGCCACTGCCCGCCCTTTGGCGATCAACTTCTCGGCTTCGCTTTCCGAAAAAGGTTCGGTGGCAATGATGTAGTTGTTAATCGGCATGATGTGACGCGCAGTCGTGGGGTCCAGCTCTCCCAGATATCCATTGCAGCCGAGCACAACATGCTTTGCTCTCACGGCACCTGTTTCCAAATGCACCCTCACTGTGTCTCCAGGGTCAATCCGGGTCACACGCGAGGTTTCAAAAAGCTTGGCGCCGGCAGCCTCAGCTGCACTCGCAAGGCCCAACGCGAAATTCAGCGGATGCAGATGTCCGCCGCCGTGGTTCAAAGCACCTGCGAAATAAGCAGGACTGTCAACATAATCGCGGATTTTTGTCCCATTCAGAAACTCGATCTGATCATAGCCATAGGTGTCGCGGTAATGATCCAAGTCTTCTTTTAGTTCATCGACCCAGTCCTTGCGATGCACCGCCTCGATCAGACCGGGTGTGAAGTCACACTTGATATGATGGGTTTTGATCAACGAGTGCAGCAACTCCATGGATTGTAGCGAAAGATCCCACAGCTCTTTTGCATGAGCCGCGCCGTGTCGCTTTTCAAGGGTTGTCTGACCGACCCGTTGTCCGGGGCTCACTTGTCCGCCGTTCCGGCCGGACGCCCCCCAACCGACGCGGTTGGCTTCCAGAAGAACCACATCATAGCCCCGTTCAGCCAAGTGAAGTGCCGTCGAAAGCCCGGTGTACCCCCCACCGACCACGCAAACATCGCAAGAAACGTCACCCGCCAGCTGCGGATAGTTCGTTTTGGTATCGGCCGTTGCCGAATAAAAGGAGGCTGCGTGCTGGCCAGGGACATCGTTGGCGGTAAGAAGGTCGGGGCTGAAAGTCATGCAGGTCTGTCACTCTGTCAGGCAGCGGATATTTTGTGATCACATTTGAACAAATTCAACAGTCCGACGACACGCTTTTAAAGGCAAGCGTAATTTTGACAGGTAGCAGAAGGTAGAGTGGACCGCGTTTGGAAAAAGGCCTAGAAATTTGAAGTGTTGTGGTATTTTAGAATTTGTCTGCACTCAGGAGAATTGCGTGTTTGCTCCAGAACCTCATCCCTTCTTCGACCCACTTTGGCGGCGTATTGCGCTGATCACTCTTTGTGTTGTTTGGGCAGGTGTTGAGTTCTATCACCAAAAAATGGTGTGGGGCGCACTGGTCTTGGCCATCACGGCTCAAGCTACCTGGTCCTATTTGTTGAAATACAAGCGGACGGACGAAGCTTCGGCAGACAAATCTGAAGGCTAATGCCTTTTTGCCGCATGATCAGCCAACAAGGGACAGTGCCGGGCGCATTGGACGAGCATTGGTGATCTTGCGAAGTTCCTCAACGGGCATCGGCCTCCCGAATAGATACCCCTGAGCTTCACCACATCCTTCGCTCGCCAGAAACTGAAGTTGCTCTTCAGTCTCAACTCCTTCTGCCAGAACCGGGATATCGAGGCTCTCTGCGAGAATAATCGTTGAGCGAATAATAGCTGCCGAATGCTTGTTTTTGCCAAGGTCTTTCACGAACTCGCGGTCGATCTTGATTTTGTCGAACGGGAACATTTGAAGGGTGGCCAGAGACGAATAGCCGGTCCCAAAGTCATCCATCGCAATTCCGACGCCAAGGCTCTTGAGATCCTGGATTACCTGCATGGCGTGGTTCCGATCATCCAGCAGACCGCTCTCCGTGATTTCCAGTTCCAACCGTGCAGGATCAAGGCCACTACTGCGAAAAACCCTTGCCACGATATCGGCAAACCCGTCCTTTGAGAGCTGAACCGAGGAAACGTTCACAGCAATCTTGAGCGGCATATCCCAACTCGCTGCCTCTTTACATGCCGTATGCAGGATCCACGGACCAAAGGCATTGATAAGCCCCGTTTCCTCTGCAATCGGGATAAACTTGTAAGGTGGCACCATTCCGAGTTTGTCATGCTTCCATCGCAGCAGAACTTCGGCACCGGTCACTTCGCGCGTATTGACGTTGTTCTGAATCTGGTAATACAGCTCCAATTCACCGCGCTCTTCCGCGTGACTGAGATCGATACTCAGCGCCCCTCTTTCCTTGGCTGTTTTACCCAGACTTTCCTTGAATGGAGCAACCGTTCCCGGACCGCTGCGGCAGGCATGCTTCATTGCCTGCTCTGCCTTGTCGATCAGCTCTCCGGCTTCCCGCGCATTGGAGGGAAAAAACGCGTATCCGAAGGCAGCTCGTACGGGCAGAACGCCACCGCCCCACCTAAACGATGTTCCCAACACTGCTTCGATGCGTGCGCAAAGCGCGTTCACTTCCCGATTGTTGTAAACATCGCTCGCCAGAACAAGAAACTCACAGTCTCCCACACGGCCAAGGCTTTCATTTTCGCCAAGGCAGCCAGACACCAGCTTTGCCACATGCCTTAGCATGCTGTCAGTCGCCTTTTGGCCATGAGCGTCCCGAATATCGAGAAACCGATCCAAAGAGAACGAAATCACTGCAGCTGCGGAAGGACTGGAGGTCGCCCTCTGCAATACAGTCGCCACAGCTGAATTCATGCCCGACCGGTTCAGCAATCCAGTCAGCGCATCATGTTCAAAAATCCGGTGTATCCGGCCGTCGGTCGCTTCCTCTGTCTTGGCATCAATCATGTAGGCCATGAAAACGGACAAGAACAACAAGGCCATCACGAGGAGGACAGCAATTGCTAGCACTCCTTTTGAGTCGAATGCAATGGTTTCAGCGCCACTCCCCGACGGAACGATCGCCGTCCCGGTCATCGACACGAAATGAACGGATGTGACACAAAGCACAAAAAGGACCACCGCAACATGCCCGCAAAAACGGGAGCATTGTTTTGAGATGCGGTTGAGCATCAACGCTGAGAAAAACCCACCAAGCAAAACGGAAGCGATCACATAATTTGGCTCAACAATGACACGACCAGAGACCTCCATGGCTGCCAGTCCGATGTAATGCATCGTGGACGCAGAAAGACCCACAATTGCACCACCCGCCTCGATAGACAATGGCTTGTCTGTGATGTCAGAAATCAAAAAGCCGAGGCAAACACCGGCGATGACTACAACCAGCGACAATACCGTCAAGCCAAGGCTGTATCCATGAATAAGATCGCTCTCGTAGGCCAGCATCGAGAGAAAATGGGTTGTCCAAATTGTCCCGCCACCGATGAGGCCTGCCATCACAACCCACAAGAGTTTTACGGTCCCTACGGAACGTCGCACACGGGCATAGAGTCGCAAGGTGAAATAGCCGCCGTTCGTCAAAACCAGCACAGCCAATGCCAAGTAAAACGGGTCGTGTTCATACGCGATGCATGACAGAACGCTTAGCATTCATTCTTCCCGATCAGAACGGCTGACTTCACCGTTGACTCAAAAGGTTGGACCTTTTGTTCACGGCATAGCGGCATAAGAAAAGACCTTTATGCAACCAGCCACAAACACAACCATTGATAGGTACTACATACAAATGAACACTTAACTTACCAAAGGGAAGAATACTCGAGGAATGCAAAACGATTCATTTACTTAAATTCACAGAAACATCGCAAAGGACATATCAAGATTTGATTGAGTCTTAATATTTTTAACAAACAGGATCACTTAGGAATTGGAAATATAAATAGGGTTAGCACCGAGGCGCTTATAAGGGATGCAAACATCATCAGATGTCTGATCGCAGTCGATAGCCCGGAGCATAAACCAGTCTGACATGCGTGATCGGCAGATCTCCAGTCCAGGTGATCCGCTCCAGAGCAAACAAGGCGCCACCAGCGACCGTATCCAAAACGGCTGCAAGCTCGTCCGTTGCATTCACCGCAAACAAAGAGAGATCCCCATGGCTGTAAGGCGCGTTGTGGACGAGCCACTCATTGGCGCTGATCGTATCAAACGCCATGTCCCGAGCCTCTGGAGCCGCATCCAGATTGATGTGACGCTCTTCATAAGCAAAGGGGCGATCATCAGCGAAATGAACTGTCTTTAAGAACAGCACATTATCTGAAAGCGCAACCTGAAAGGCCCCGTGCAACATTGGCGGAAGCGGACGTAACTCGCGAAACACAAGACTGTGCCGATAAGAACGCCCCAGCGCCTCAACCTCTTCACGGATGACGGGGATCGTCAGCGTCGCCTTTTGCGGTGGATTAAGCGCGACACGGGTGCCTGCACGGCGCTTACGGATGACCAGCCCGCTTTCCGCCAGATCGCGTAGGGCCCGATTGACCGTTGTTCTTGCACAGCCAAACTCTTCGGCAAGATCTGCCTCGTGCGGAATCTGCTCGCCCGGCTGCCATTCGCGCTCGTGGATCCGCCGCAGCAATTCCTCGCGAATACCGGTCCAGGAATTGGTTTCCACCAAAGACACTGGTGCCTTGCCTCTCTTTACAACCGCTCGCGTAGAGCCTTCATTGTCACCCGGTAGCGGTTGCGGATTTCCGCTCCACGTACATGCCGCCCCCCTGTTACCACATGTCGGCCTGCAGACCAGACATCCACCACCATGCAATCATCACCGGTAAAGACGAAGGCATCGAGAACGTCATCACCGACACGGCCCTCCAGATCAATGGCATTGCCATCAAGGGCAACCAGATCAGCGAACTGGCCTTCTGAAATTGCGCCCGATTTTCGCCCGGTAGCTTGTGCGCCACCAGCGACAACAGCGTCGAATAACACCCGACCCGTTGACTTGATTTCCGTTGCGACGGAAGCCCTGCACTTGTCACGTAGGCGCTGGGAATATTCCAGCGTTCTGAGTTCTTCCGACAGGGATATGCGAATGTTGGAATCCGACCCGATACCGAACCGGCCTCCGTTGTCCAGATACCGCACCCCATCAAAGATGCCGTCACCAAGGCTGGACTCGGTGATCGGGCAGAGCCCGACAACGGCTCCCGTTTGCGCAAGTCCCACAGTCTCTCGCGGTGTCATCTGCGTACAGTGGATCAGGCACCAGCGCTCGTTCACATCCTGATTGTCCAGCAGCCACTCCACCGGACGTTGATTCAAACTCGCAAGAACCTCGTCGACTTCCGCAACCTGTTCTGCCAAATGCATGTGGATTGGGCCGTTTCCGACATAATCCACAACCTGACTTAAATCTTCAGCTGAAACCGCGCGCAGCGAATGAGGCGCGACACCAAGCACCGCATCTTCGGGCAATGCTTGAAGAGCCTTGCCTGCTTCCTGATGAAGTTTGGCGAAGCGGTCGAAATCACTGCCAAAACGAACCTGCCCTTGCGTTAACGGGCGACCATCAAGGCCACCATATTGATAGAAGACAGGCAGAAGCGTCAGCCCGATGCCTGTTGTTTGTGCAGCCGCTACAATTCGCGCGGACAATTCCCCAAGAGACGCATAAGGCACACCGCCCGGCTGATGATGCAAGTAGTGAAACTCGGCTACAGCAGAATATCCGGCTTCCAGCATTTCCATCTGCACAAAAGCTGCGATCGCCTCGACATCTTCCGGCCTGAAGACATCCAGAAAGCAGAACATGATTTGCCGCCAGGTCCAGAACGTATCGCGTGGTTCAGGCCCTCGGCGTTCGCTCATGCCTGCCATGGCTCGTTGAAACGCGTGGCTGTGCAGGTTGCTTGGGGATGGCAGCAAAACCGCAATTGCGCGCCCCGCCGGTTCAGCATTCGATTCAACGCGGGTAATCCGGCCATCCGCAGAAAACTCGACCACAACATTTCGGGCCCACCCATCGGGCAAGAGGGCCTGTTTCGCGAAAAGCGTGGTTTGCGTTGAAGCAGACATGGGCGATCTTCCCTCGTTGACACATTAATATGTGCATGCATATAATCTTTTATCGCAATCTAATCAAGTTTGGAGTTCACCGTTGTCCCAACGTCTGCTGACCAACGCCTCCATTGTCACATTCGCTGAAACCGGCGCGCCCTATGGAATGATCGAAGACGGCGCGCTTGTGCTCGACGGTGAAAAAATCGAGTGGGTTGGACGGACCGCGGAGCTGCCACAGAACTATGCCTCTCTGGCAGCGGAAGACCTTGGCGGGCGCCTGGTGACCCCCAGCCTGATCGACTGTCACACTCATGTAGTTTTTGGCGGTAATCGCGCGCGCGAATTTGAAATGCGGCTGGAAGGCGCATCGTATGAAGAAGTCGCCCGTGCAGGCGGCGGCATCATCTCAACGGTTTTGGCAACCCGGAGCGCTTCGGAAGACGAGTTGCTTGCATCAGCACTGATCCGGGTGGATGCGCTGATCTCCGAAGGCGTCACGACCCTCGAAATTAAGTCCGGCTACGGCCTTGACCACGACACCGAGCTTCGCATGCTGCGCGTGGCACGAAAGATCGCAGAAGCCCGGCCGATCCACGTCCTAACCACGTTCCTTGGCGCCCATGCGGTTCCCCCGGAATACAAGGACCGAGCAGACGCCTATCTCGATGAAGTCTGCCTGCCGACACTCGAAGCTGCCCACAAGGAAGGCCTTGTGGATGCAGTCGACGGCTTTTGCGAGGGCATTGCCTTCTCGCCCGATCAGATGACCCGTGTGTTCGACAAAGCATCCGACTTGGGCTTGCCGATCAAACTTCATGCCGAACAACTATCGAACCTTGGCGGAGCAGCGCTCGCGGCGTCCCGCAAGGCGCTTTCGGCAGACCATCTTGAGTATCTGGATGAGACCGGCGTCAAGGCGATGGCGGACAATAACACAGTCGCCGTTCTCCTGCCCGGTGCCTTCTACACGCTCCGCGAGACGCAATATCCGCCGCTGAACCTGTTGCGTCAGCACAAGGTGCCGATTGCCCTTGCCACTGACTGCAACCCCGGCTCCTCTCCGCTCCTTTCCCTACTGCTGACCATGAACATGGGCTGCACGCTGTTCCGCATGACGCCGGAAGAAGCGCTCGCCGGTGTGACGCGGGAAGCAGCACGCGCGCTGGGACTGATCGACGTTGGCACTATCGAGGCCGGGAAACGCGCAGACCTTGCCATCTGGAACGTTTCTCACCCGGCTGAACTTTCTTATCGCATCGGCTTCAACGCCCTCGAAAAACGTATTTTTGGAGGCTCCAGATGAACACCCTCACCCTTGTCCCCGGAACAGTCACTCTCGGGGATCTTGAACGCATCTATCGCAAGCAATCACCTGTCCAGATCGAACGGTCGGCCAAGGCGGCGATTGATCTTGCCGCAGAACGCGTGGCAGAAGCTGCCCGCGGTGAAGCGGCTGTCTATGGCGTCAACACCGGCTTCGGCAAGCTTGCCAGTGTGAAGATCGCCTCAGAGAAAACCGCGACCTTGCAGCGCAATCTCATTCTCTCCCATTGCTGCGGCGTCGGCGAGGCCATGGACCGGGCAACCACACGCCTCATGATGGTCTTGAAACTGCTTTCCCTCGGACGTGGTGCATCCGGTGTTCGGTTCGAGGTTCTAGAACTGATCGAGGCCTGCCTTGAAAAGAACGTGACGCCGGTCATTCCCTCGCAAGGCTCCGTCGGCGCATCTGGCGATCTCGCGCCCCTTGCCCACATGACAGCCGTGCTGATCGGCGAAGGCGAAGCCGAATATGAAGGCGCGCGCATGCCCAGCGGCGAAGCCTTGGCCAAGGCAGGACTGACCCCGGTTGTTCTCGGTCCCAAGGAAGGCCTTGGCCTCATCAACGGCACGCAGTTCTCGACTGCTTGCGCCCTCACTGGCCTCTTCGACGCCTGGCGTCTTGCCGAGGCAACCATGGTGACAGCCAGCCTCTCGACGGACGCGATCATGGGCTCGACGGCCCCACTTCTGCCCGAAATCCACGCTCTGCGCGGCCACCGTGGCCAGATTGAAGTCGCCAAGTCCATGCGGGACATCATGGAAGGTTCGGAGATTCGCGAAAGCCACCGTGAAGGCGACACCCGCGTTCAGGACCCTTACTGCATTCGCTGCCAACCGCAGGTGGCCGGTGCCTGCGTTGATCTCCTGCGCATGGCCGCAACGACGCTCGAAATCGAGGCCAACGCCGCCACCGACAACCCGCTCGTTCTGGTGGATGAAGGCCGCATCGTATCTGGCGGCAACTTCCACGCCGAACCGGTTGCGTTTGCCGCAGACCAGGTCGCCCTAGCCATTGCCGAAATCGGAGCTATCGCCCAGCGCCGGATTGCGCTGATGGTCGACCCAACTTTATCCTTCGATCTGCCGCCGTTTCTGGCGCAGGACCCTGGCCTCAATTCCGGCATGATGATCGCCGAAGTGACCACAGCGGCCCTGATGAGCGAGAACAAGCATCTAGCTAATCCATGTTCAACAGATTCCACTCCGACCAGTGCCAATCAGGAAGACCATGTGTCTATGGCAGCCCACGGCGCACGACGTTTGGAGCGCATGAACAAGAACCTTTCCCACATTCTGGGCGTCGAACTCCTCTGCGCTGCAGAAGGCGTGGGGCATCGCGCACCGCTCAAAACCAGCGCAGCCCTTCAGTCGGTGATTGCGACCCTTCACGAGGCCGTCGCTCCGCTGACAGAAGACCGCTACATGGCACCGGATCTCGAAGTGGCGGCCGAACTGGTCCGCTCCCGTACAATTGTTGCGAAAGTCTCTGCCGATCTGATGATCAAGCTGGGGGACAGCCATGAAGCCTGTTGAGGTGACCCGTGGCGACAGCCCGATCGTGCTCGGCGTTCCCCATTCGGGGACCTTTATACCCGAAGACATCTGGGTGAAGCTGAATCACAACGGGAAGCTGCTCGCCGACACAGACTGGCATGTAGATCGGCTTTATTCGGATCTTCTGCCCGGAGCCACCATGGTGCGGGCAAATTTCCATCGCTATGTGATCGACGCCAATCGCGATCCCGAAGGGGTGAGCCTTTATCCGGGTCAGAATACAACGACGCTCTGCCCGACAACCGACTTTGACGGGCTGGCCATCTATCACGATGGCGAGGAGCCAGATGCAGAGGAAATCGAAAGCCGTCGATTGGCGTGGCATGCGCCCTATCACGCCGCGCTGGAAGCTGAACTGGGCCGCGTTCGCGAACAGAATGGCGTTGCCCTTCTCTATGACTGCCATTCCATCCGCTCTGTCGTGCCTTACCTTTTCGAGGGCATCTTGCCGGATTTCAACACCGGCACCAACAACGGCACAACTTGCGACAAGCAGATCGAGACGGCTGTGGTCGACGTGACCGAGGCTGCTGAAGGCTACAGTTCTGTCCTAAATGGTCGTTTCAAAGGCGGCTGGACCACGCGCCACTATGGCAAGCCAGAGACCGGAACGCACGCTATCCAGATGGAACTGGCCCAGTCCACACATCTGGAAAGCCAGTCTCCCCCATTTGCCTATGACGAAGAGAAGGCCGCGAAATTGCGCCAGCATGTCGCCACCATCCTCACCAATCTCAACAAACTCGCTGCAGCGCTCCCGCGCTAGACCGACAGACCAAGGATCCAACCATGGTAGACCGCCGCCATAACGCACGAGACGTTTTTCCGCCAACCGGCACGGAACTCAACACCAAGTCCTGGCTGACCGAAGCACCGTTGCGCATGCTGATGAACAACCTGCATCCGGATGTAGCTGAAAACCCGCATGAACTGGTTGTTTATGGCGGCATTGGCCGCGCAGCCCGCACGTGGGAGGACTTCGATCGCATCGTCGCGGCACTGAAAGAGCTCAACGAAGACGAAACCTTGATGGTTCAGTCCGGCAAACCAGTCGGCGTCTTCAAGACCCACCAGGATGCCCCGCGCGTTTTGATCGCCAACTCCAATCTGGTGCCGAACTGGGCAAACTGGGACCATTTCCACGAACTGGATAAGAAGGGTCTGGCCATGTATGGCCAGATGACAGCCGGGTCGTGGATCTATATCGGCACGCAGGGCATTGTTCAGGGCACGTATGAAACCTTCATGGAAGCTGGACGCCAGCACTATGAAGGCAACCTGAAGGGCCGCTGGATCCTGACCGGTGGCCTTGGCGGCATGGGCGGTGCCCAGCCTCTGGCCGCTGTCATGGCCGGGGCTTGCTGTCTTGCCGTTGAATGCGACGAAAAGAGCGCCGATTTCCGCCTGCGCACCCGTTATGTCGATGAAAAAACCCACTCCCTTGACGAGGCCCTGGCGCTGATCGAGCGCTGGACCAAGGCGGGCGAAGCAAAGTCCGTTGCCCTGATCGGCAATGCAGCCGAAGTGTTCGCTGAACTCGTCAAACGCGGCGTGAAGCCGGATATCGTCACCGATCAAACGTCCGCCCATGACCCGGTCAACGGTTATCTGCCAATTGGCTGGTCGGTTGCCGAATGGCGCGCCAAGGCTGAAACTGATCCGAAAGTGGTCGAAAAGGCTGCCCGCGCCTCAATGAAGGTTCATGTTCAGGCGATGGTCGATTTCTGGAACGCAGGCGTTCCAACCCTCGATTATGGCAACAACATCCGTCAGGTCGCGTTGGAAGAAGGCTTGGAAAGCGCCTTTGCCTTCCCCGGATTTGTTCCGGCCTATATCCGTCCGCTTTTCTGCCGCGGCATCGGCCCGTTCCGCTGGTGCGCGCTCTCTGGAGACCCGGAGGATATCTACAAAACAGACGCCAAGGTGAAGGAACTCATTCCCGACGACCAGCACCTGCACAACTGGCTGGATATGGCCCGCGAGCGCATTGCCTTTCAGGGGCTCCCAGCCCGCATTTGTTGGGTCGGCCTTGGCTTGCGGCACCGGCTCGGCCTTGCGTTCAATGAAATGGTCAAGAACGGCGAACTGAAAGCACCGATCGTGATCGGTCGCGACCATCTGGACAGCGGCTCCGTTGCCTCGCCGAACCGCGAGACGGAAGCAATGAAGGACGGATCAGATGCCGTTTCCGACTGGCCGCTGCTGAACGCACTGCTGAACACCGCCTCCGGAGCGACATGGGTCTCGCTCCATCATGGCGGCGGCGTCGGCATGGGCTTCTCGCAGCATTCCGGCATGGTGATCTGCTGTGATGGCACGGACGATGCGGCCCGCCGCGTGGAGCGCGTTCTCTGGAATGACCCGGCAACGGGCGTGATGCGCCATGCCGATGCAGGCTACGACATCGCCCTCGAGTGTGCCCGCGAGCAGGGCCTGAAATTGCCTGGCATCCTCGGAAACTGAGTATCTTCTTGAAATAAAATGGGAGGTTGAAATGAAAAGACGTGATTTTCTGAAAGCTGGTGCCATTGGTGCAGCAGCGACCACTTTGACGGCTCCAGCAATCGCGCAGGACATTCGCCAGTGGAAGATGGTCACTGCGTGGCCGAAGAACCTGCCGGGACCAGGTGTAGCAGCTCAAATGCTGGCAGACCGGATCTCGGTTCTGTCTGGTGGTCGCATTGAGGTAAAACTCTTCGCCGCTGGCGAAATCGTTCCCGGCAACGGTGTCTTTGATGCGGTCGGTCAGGGAACGGCCGATCTCTATCACGCCGTTCCGGCCTATTGGGGGTCCAAATCCAAAGGCATCTTGCTGTTCGGTTCACAGCCCTTTGGTCTGACAGCACCGGAACAAGCTGGCTGGCTGATCCATGGCGGTGGTCAGGCGCTCTATGACGAGATCTACGCGCGCTTCAACCTGAAGCCATTCTTGTGCGGTAACTCCGGTCCGCAATGGGCTGGCTGGTTCCGCAACGAGATCAACTCGGTCGACGACCTCAAGGGCCTGAAGTTCCGCTCAACGGGGCTTGCGTCTGAAATGTGTGCCAAGCTTGGCATGGCCGTTCAGGCCATGAGCGGTCCGGCCATGTTCCAAGCCCTGCAGTCCGGCGCATTGGATGCGGGCGAGTTCATTGGTCCGTGGACAGACAGTGCTCTCGGCTACTACCAGATCGCCAAGAACTACTACTGGCCAGGTGTTGGGGAACCTTCTTCTGCAGAAGAATGCGCGGTCAATCTGGATACATTCAACGCTCTTCCAGACGATCTGAAGGCAGCTGTCACGCAGGCTTGCTCCAGCCTCTACAATGACGTGCTGACCGAGTACAATACCAAACACGCTCAGGCTCTGAACCAGTTGGTTGCTGAGCACGACGTCAAGGTTCGCAAGCTCCCGGACGACGTGATCGTGGCCATGGGGAATGCCGCTGGCGAAGTGATCGCAGATCTCAAGTCCGATGAGGACGAGCTGGTCCGCCGGATCACCGACAGCTTCCTTGCCTATCGCAAGCTGATGAAGGACTACATGCCGTATGCCGACAACGGACAGATGAACGCCCGTTTGCTCGACTACAAATACGACTGATTGTTCCCTCACGCCAGAGCGAGGGTCGGCGCGGCGCGCTGACCCTTTCGCTATTTCTTCTGAGAAAGCCTATTTGCGATGGAAAAACTGGCCGACGCGCTGGAGCGCATCAATCGGATCATCGGGCACGGACTATGCTGGGCCGCTCTGGCTATGCTGCTTCTGCAGTTTGTCATTGTGCTGTTGCGCTATGTCTTCGGCTACAGCTTCATTTTCCTCGATGAAGGCGTTCTCTACTTCCACGCGGCCATATTCATGCTGGGAGCCGGATACACGTTTTTGGTCAACGGCCATGTTCGGGTCGACATCTTCTATTCCGGCATGACACCCCGCAATAAGGCACTGGTCGACATCTTCGGACACCTGTTTCTGCTGGCCCCGGCCCTCCTCGTACTGATCTGGTATTCGTGGCCGTCTGTGCGTGGCAGTTGGGCCATTTTGGAAGGACCGATTTCGGTTGGCGGCATTCCGGCCTCTTTCCTGCTAAAAAGCCTCATTCCCGCCTATTGCGTCCTGCTGCTTGTGCAGGGACTTGCCGTCTTGCTCCGTGACATTCTCCACCTGAAGGAGACAAAGGCATGACCCTGCCCCTCGACCTCCTGATGTTCGGCGCATTGGTCGCCTTCATTCTTCTTGGATATCCCGTCGCCTTCACAATTGCAGGTGTCGCCACCGGCTTTGCCGTTCTCGGCTTTGCGCTCGGACAGTTCGATCTGCAATTCATGGGCGCCATGGGCCAACGCTTTTTTGGCGTGTTGACCAACCCGGTCCTGACCGCAATTCCACTTTTTGTCCTGATGGGGATCATCCTCGAAAAAAGCCGGATCGCTGAAGACCTGCTCGAAACGATGGGACGGCTGTTCGGGCGCATGAACGGCGGCCTTGGCGTCTCCGTTATTCTGGTCGGCGCACTTTTGGCCGCCTCTACTGGCATCGTAGGCGCAACGGTCGTTGCCATGGGCCTGATCGCCCTACCAACCATGCTGCGCAACGGATATGATCCGAAACTCGCCTCCGGCATGGTCTGCACGGCAGGCACCCTCGGCCAGATCATCCCGCCATCCACCCTGCTGATCATCCTGGCGGACGTTATGTCCAACGCATTCCAGCAGGCGCAATATGCGCAAGGGAAATTCTCCATCGAAACCATTTCAGTTGGTCAGACCTTTGCCGCAGCCATGGTGCCCGGACTGCTGCTGGTTCTGATCTACTGCCTCTACATCCTTGGGCGCGCCTGGATATCGCCGTCCGATGCTCCGGCAATGACCGAGCAGGTCGAAAAACCAACCTTTCAGGAAGTTGTCAGCGCAGTCATCCCGCCGATCCTGCTGATTGTTGCGGTTCTCGGTTCTATTCTGGGCGGCATTGCCTCGCCGAATGAAGCTGCTTCCGTTGGCGCAATTGGAGCGATCCTTCTTGCCGGTCGCCGACTTGGCGTTTCCACGAATATCATCATTCTGGCGACCGCAGCACTTCTCATCCTTGCCATCGCCGCAACGCTTATGCCCGTGCGCCTGCAGCGTTCGGATGTCACGGCTGGCGGTTACATACTGGCGGTGCTCTACGCCGGTTCGGCGCTGTTCGCGTTTGATATCGTGCTGCGCATTCTTTTGGTGGCCATCAAGGACGGCCTCTTGAAGGCGGCTCTTCTATCGACCATGACGGTCACTTCGATGATCTTCGCAACGATCCTCATGGCTAGCTTCTTCAGCCTCGTATTTGTTGGCCTTGGCGGCGAGGACCGGGTTCATGAAATCCTCAAGGAAATGCCGGGCGGCGCGACCGGTGCGCTGATTTTCGCGATGCTGTTCGTCTTCGTTCTAGGCTTCTTCCTCGATTTCGTGGAGATCTCGGTGATCCTGCTGCCCGTCCTGATCCCGCCCCTCATCCTGATAGGCATTGACCCGATCTGGCTGACGGTGCTGATTGCCATCAATCTGCAGACATCGTTCCTGACGCCTCCCTTTGGCTTTTCGCTGTTTTACTTGCGCGGCGCGGCACCAAAGGAAATCACGACAGGCCAGATCTATCGCGGTGTGGTGCCATTTATCGTCCTGCAAATCGCAGCCGTCGCAATTCTGTGGCTGTTCCCGACAATCGCCACCTGGCTGCCTTGCTGGCTCTACTGACGCAAAAACCCGCTGGATTGCGGGCTTTTTGATACACACATCAATCTAAACTCAGACAGACAAGAACATATCGTGCTGCACGAGGAGCCGCACAGCGTCTCGGGCAATCAAAAACTCATTGATCGAAACACAACCGGCATCAACATTCACGAACATCAGTTTTTCAGGGTGACTGGCCAGCGCACGAGCCAACAGTGCAGAACCAATGCCCTTGCGTCGCCAATCCCGGTGAACGGCCAATTCAGGCGTTGCTCCATCCTCAAAAACGGCCTGCCAACCGACGAGATCGTTACCGTAATAAGCGGCAAAGACCCGGACAGTTCCGGGTAACGCGTGCATCGCTGATCGCTGATTTTGCCGGGTTGGATGTGTGTCAAAAAACCGGCTGACGTCGTCCGGTAGCCGGTGCAAAGCGATCTCGCGGATCTTAATATTTGTTGGCGCTGTTTCAATCGGCTTGAGCTGCTCAAGCTTATAGACGTTCAAGTTCCGGATGATCTGGAAACCGAAGCTTTGATAGCCTCGAAGGGCAACCTCGTTGGAAGATATGACTTCCAGGTGAATACCTGCTCCCCCATCATGACGATGCTTTTCCAACATCGCTTCAAACAAATGCCGCAGTAACCCTCGCCTACGGAATTCGGGCAAAACGCCCGCTGACAGGCAGTAGGCCCGATACTCCATAGCGGTTTCTGGGGCCGAAGAAAACCAAAAGCCTGCGACCTGATTTCCATCCATCGCGAGAAAGGAGTGAGCTTCTGAGTAGCCGCGGCGGCTGGTAATTTCCCGAAACTGCGCGTCTGTCAGCTGCAATGGCACAACATAATCAGAAAAAGCATCATTCATGGCCTTTGCCAAACGGTCGATGGGCATACCTGTGCAGGGTTGAATTTGGATCGTCATGGAATTGGTCGGTCTTTTGAAATCAAAGTACCCTGCCAGATGCGAAAAGACTTTGCAGGGTCATGAAAAGATACTGCCCATTTTGAGCGATCAGGTCCTGCGAAACAACAGCCACAACGAAAAAGGGCTGCGCCATTCGAGCGCAGCCCTCCATTTTCAAAGCGCCTAGAGCTTATTTGAACTTCTTGATCTCGCCGGTTTTCAAGCGGGACAGGTAGCTGTCGAGCTCTGCCTTCACCACTGGCATCAGGAAGTAGAGGCCAATGATGTTGACGACGGCCATTGCAAAGATCGCAGCATCGGAGAAGTCAATAACCGGACCAAGGCTGGCCGCAGCGCCGATGACAACAAAGATGCAGAAGATGATCTTGAACACCAGTTCCTTCGTTTTGCCTTCACCAAACAGGAAGGTCCAAGCCTTGAGGCCATAGTAGGACCAGCTGATCATGGTGGAGAAGGCAAACAGAACAACCGCGATGGCCAGAATGTACTTAAACCAGCCAAAGGATGACGAGAACGCTGCAGATGTCAGAGCCACACCTGTGTTGCCATCAACTGTTTGAATGACAGTGCTGCCTTCACTCAGCAGATAGGAACCGGTTGCCGGATCGCTGATCAGCTGACCAGTGATGATGATCACCAGAGCGGTCATGGTGCAGATGACAACCGTGTCGATGAACGGCTCAAGCAGGGAAACGAACCCTTCCGTGATCGGCTCTTTTGTCCGAACGGCGGAGTGGGCAATCGCTGCAGAACCAACACCAGCTTCGTTGGAGAATGCTGCCCGTTTGAAACCCTGGATCAGCGCGCCGACCATACCACCAGCAACACCAAGGCCTGTGAAAGCACCAGCAAAGATCTGGCCAAAGGCCCAACCGATCTTGTCAGCATTCATCAGCAGGATGACCAGAGCTGTCAGGACGTAGAGCACACCCATGAACGGAACGACTTTTTCCGTAACACTGGCAATGGACTTCAGACCACCAACGATCACCGCAAACACGATCCCGGCGAAGATGACACCCGTAATCCAGCCCGGATAGTCGCCAACCACATTGCTGATCTGAGCGTGGGCCTGGTTCGCTTGGAACATGTTGCCGCCACCAAGAGCGCCAAGAATACAGAAGATGGAGAATAGAACCGCAAGGATCTTGCCAGCCGGAAGCCCACGCTCTTCAAACCCTTTTGTGAGGTAGTACATCGGACCACCGGAGACCGTGCCGTCTTCATACTCGTTCCGGTATTTCACGCCGAGCGTACACTCTGTGAACTTGGACGCCATGCCCATAAGGCCAGCCAAGATCATCCAGAAAGTTGCGCCCGGACCGCCAATGCTGACCGCAACGGCCACACCGGCGATGTTACCGAGACCAACCGTACCTGAAAGCGCAGTTGCAAGCGCCTGAAAGTGGCTGACTTCACCCGCATCATTCGGATCAGAGTAATCTCCCTTCACAAGCGAGATGGAATGCGGAAATGCGCGGAACTGAATGAAGCCGAAATAAAGAGTGAACACGGTTGCCGCGATCACCAACCAAGCAACGATCCAGGGAAAGGACGTACCGGGAAACGGGCTAAAAATAAAACTGACAAACCAACCGGTAGAGCTGGCAAACAGGCTGTTGACTGTTTCATCGACGGATTGGGCCATCGCCGGTGCAGACGCAACCAGCATGCCCGTTGCGGCCAGAGCCGCAGCATGGAACTTTTTCATTTTTGTGTCGCTTCTGGAACGTTACGGGACTATGGTGACGGGAACGGATGCGGCTTGAGCAAGGCTGCCGGCAACCGATCCAAATAGGCGGGATGACAGTTGTGAGTGTCCATTTCGGCCAATCACGATCTGGTCCACGCCCTCATCGGTGGCGATCATGTTGAGAGTTTCAGCAATGTGGCCGTATTTCAGAACGCATTTTGCTGTCACGCCTTCTTCTTCCAACTTGCCCATAACCGGCTTGATCACTGCGGATTCAGCCCGTTCCAGCTCTTCAGTACGACGCTTGTGACGTTCTTCAATTTCCGTTGGCGTCAGGAATGAATAGGGCGACCATTCCAGAACATGAGCAATCACAAGCTCCGCTCCACTTGCCTTGGCAAGCGTGACCGCAAACTCAAGCGCTCCCCCCGCACTGTCACTGCCATCGTAGCCGACGGCTATCTTCTTTGACATTTTGTACTCCCCTGTCATGCGGCATTTTGCCGTAGAGAAAACTTACCCTGATAATTAAAAGAGAGCTTCCCTATTTTCAGCCATATTCGAATAGTTTATGAATATTTATCGAAAAGTGACGCAAAGTTCGGAAATTTTCCTATGGATAGCCTCGATTTAAAAATTCTTGATGCACTTCAAAATGACAGTCGAATTTCGATGGCAAAGCTCTCCGAACAGGTCGGACTGTCCTTGTCGGCCTGCCACCGCAGGGTCAAAATTCTCGAGGCCAATGGAATTGTTTCCGGTTACACCGTGCGCCTGGATCGCAACGCGCTGAACTTGGAAATTCAGGTTTTTATCGAGGTGAAGCTGACCAGCCAGCGCAAAGACGACATCAATGCGTTTGAACGCGCAATCGCGTTCATGCCAGAGGTTCTGGAGTGCCATCTGATATCAGGTGAGTTTGATTACCTCATTCGGCTGATCACCAAAAACACCGCCGCCTATGAAGAACTTTACCGGAACCGGCTGTCCCAAATTCCATCCGTCTCACAGATGAAAACCCTCCTGAGCCTCAGCACAGTGAAGGAATTCAAAGGCCTTCATCTGGATTTCTAGTTTAATCCGGATGGCCGTGTTCTTTTTGGCGCGATTGTTCAAGACCACGCAACAGCCAGCTCCTACCTCTTTGCGAAAGAGGACAGGAGAATAGTCATGTCATTTGTTCTAAACGGTGAAAAACACAGCATCCCCGCTGAGTGGGCTGATGAGCCCCTGCTTCATTTTTTACGAGAGCACCACGGATTGGTCGGCGCCAAGTTTGGCTGCGGACGCGGTGAATGCGGCGCCTGTACGGTGATTATCGACGGTGTGGCGATGCGGTCTTGCATAACCAGTGCCGCAGATGTCGAAGACAGCGAGGTTCGCACGATTGAAGGCTTGGCAGACAGAGAAACACTCCACCCGGTGCAATCGGCCTGGCTGGAAGAAGCCGTGCCGCAATGTGGCTATTGCCAAGCTGGGCAAATCATGTCCGCAGTCGCCCTTTTGGAAGAAAACCCAGCTCCGAGTGACGACGACATAACCGCAGCAATGGACGGCAACCTTTGCCGCTGTGGAACTTATCAGCGCATTCGCAAAGCCATTCAACGCGCAGCGGAGGCCTCCGCATGAAACGCAGAACCTTTCTGAAAGTTACTGGCGGGAGCTTGGTTGCCTTATTCGGCACAGGCGCAGCTATCTGGTCGCAAATGCCGGTTCTACCAACACGACCTGCTCCTGATGCCCAAGCCGCTGCGGGCTGGATTTCCCACAAGGACGGAAAATACATCCTAACCCTTCCCCGCATAGAAATGGGACAAAACATAACCACAAGCCTGAAGCAAATCGCCTGTACGGAGCTAGGAGCGGCTTGGAATGCGGTTGAGGTCAAACTGCATAACACATCCATGCAAAAGGTTCGTTCGACCGTGGGTAGTGAGTCCATTCAATACTTTGCCGAACCGTTGGCGCAAGCCTGCGCAGCCTTACGAGACGCTTTGACCAACGGCAAAACTGTTCGCGATGGCGAAAGGATCGACCCTCGCCCGGTCGGTGAACTCAAGTCTTTTCAAAGAAGTGCATTTGACCGCCAAAGCCCTGAACTCGTCCACGGACGAGAGATCGTTACGGGCAAACCACTTTATGCCGCCGATATCCATCGTCCAGGCTTGGTTTACGGACGCGTTCTTCGCGCTCCCAGTTCCAGCGAGGTGACGTCCAAGCCGAAAAGCTGGAACATAAACGCCGCCCACGTAGTACCAGGCTTTTTCGGAGTTATTGAGGATTGCGGCCCGGCAATTGGAAAAGCAACAGGCCTCGGAATTGTTGCCAGTCGCCCCGGTGCATTGAGCCTAATTGCAGACGCCCTTGATGTTGAATGGGAGATTGACACCCACTCCCCCCAATCAGACATTCAAACTTTGATCAACGTTGATCGACACCTGAATAATGGCTCCTTACCTCACACTGTTCTGGAAGGCCCACTGCAAGACAGCGACTGGGATATCAACTTACGGGTCGATCTGTCCTTTGCTTCCCATGGACAGATCGAACCAAGAGCAGCCGTTGCCGAATGGATAGACGGACAATTGAAGGTCTGGGCCGGGACGCAGGACGCATTTTTCCATCGGGATTTTCTGGCAGATCATTTTGGGGTGCCTAAAGGAGACGTAACCGTTCAAAGCTGCCGGATCGGCGGTGCGTTTGGTGGCAAGGTTCCCTGTTCTGTTGAAGCTGAAGCGGCGGCTCTGGCGAGAGCTGTTCAAAGACCGGTCAAAGTTCAGTGGACCCGGGAACAGGAACTCACCCAAGCTTATCATCGCCCGCCTTCCTCTCACCGGGTAAAAGCTCGGCTCGATAATGGGCGGGTATCGGCTTGGGACCACCAACAAGTCTCCAGCCACGTCATATTCACGCCCTTTGCCATTCCCAAATGGCTGCAAAGCGGAACAGATCTTGCCGTCGGCGACCCCGGAACAGCACGCGGCATGGAAACCGCCTATCAGTTTGCTCGGTCGCGAGCGCAATATCAGCTTGAACGCCTCTCCGTTCATACGGGCGCCTGGCGTGGGCTCGGTGCTGGTCCAAATATGTTGGCCGCCGAAACAGCAATGGACGAAGCGGCACGAATTGCAGGCATGGACCCACTCGATTTCCGTCTGGCCCATATTTCAGATCCACGTTTGAAAACCGTTTTGGAGCGTGTCGGTTCTATTGCCAACTGGAGAGGTTCCGCCCAGCGCACAATGGGTAGAAAACGGTTCGGTCGCGGAATCGCGTGCGGCATCTATAAACAAGTGAGTTATGTCGCAACCGTCGCGGACATCATCTTGGATGATGATGGGGAAATCACAATCACGCATATGTGGTGTACCCACGATTGCGGGCGGGTGTTCAACGCCGATCAGGTTAAGGCGCAGTGCGAGGGTAACCTTGCCTGGAGCATAGGAATGGTCCTTTGTGCAGGACTGCCGGTTAAAGACGGACGGGTCGTCGCAGAAGGCTTCTCTGACAGCCCCGTTCCCATTATGAGTCAGTTTCCCGAAATGACAATTGATCTCATTGAGAGTTCAGAAAAACCGGTTGGAGCGGGTGAAACCGCATTGATGTCCGGGCCAGCTGCAATTGCCAATGCGGTTCGCAGCGCAACAGGTATACGCGCCAGCCGTTTTCCTCTGGAACCAAAAGAGCTGGCACTATGACGACAGACTTTCAAAATTCCAGCGGAGCCAAAATAAATTCATCATACATCCTGCAATTCAGCAGAGAGTGGCTGAAGCAACCATTCCGCACAGGCGCAATCACCCCCTCAAGCAAACACTTGGCTCACGCGATCACAAAGGGCCTCACAAACAAAAGTGGTCCAATTCTGGCACTTGGCGCTGGTACAGGGGTATTCACCAGCGCGCTTATTGCAAATGGAGTTCTGCCTCAGGACATTACGGCTGTTGAAGCCAACGGCCGATTTGCGGACCTACTGAAGGAAGAGTTTCCCACGCTCGGACTTACTCATGGAAACGCAGCGAGAGTTCACAAGCTGACAAATCGGACCTATGGGGCAGCAATCTGCGGTCTGCCCTTGCTTTCAATGCCAAATGCGGTGGTACTGATAATATTGAAGAACAGTTTTACCCTTCTGAAGCCAAACGCAGAACTTCGGCTCTTCACCTATGGTTGGCAATGCCCGGTTCCAAGGTCCATTCGAACACGCCTCTCCCTTTCCACACATCGTGTCGCGTTCGTGCCTTTGAACATCCCCCCGGCCTCGGTCTATACCTTGATCCAAAAGGATTGCGCCGGGTGAAACACAAACCGGAAATAGAAGACTTCGCATCTGCCACGATGATGAGGATCATCAAATGTGGGCTTGCTAGGCAAGGAATTGAATTGATGGTCCCAGCAGCAAGGGGACCTCACGTTCCAAGATCAGCGAAACAGTCTGCTCTCGAATTTGTCGTACAGGCCCACGGACCACTGACAGTGTTGCGCATTGGCGAAGGAATTGACGACCTTCCCGCAGAACCCGTAGCCCTTGCTCTTTTAAAAGCATCATCCCTTAAAGACCTGCTGGAACGTTGGTTTCGCCTCAGCCGGTTCAGTCATTCAAGACATGAAGTCAGATTTGCGGAAGACGCCCCCCACACATTCAAACTGCAGCACAGAAACAAGGTGGGCGGGCCTCGCCCGTCAACAATCGAAACCCTTTTAATTCTTGGTGTGATCACATGCCTCGCTGAAAAGATCACAAGAGGCTCAGTCAACCTTGTCACAGAAACGGGTCTTCTTTCGCGTACCAATGGTGTCTGGAAACTCGATTTTCGAGACGACGCTGCTCTCGGCTCGGTTACCATGACAAGTGAGAAGGCTGTTATTGAAGAGTCAGAACCGGAAGGCAACGACTTTTTGGATGCGCCCAAAGCACTGCGTCATCGCATCAAGAAGGACCCGGTTAAAAAATGGACTTTGGAAGAAGTTGCCCGTCTTGAAGGCATTTCAACGAGATCTCTGCAACGAAAGCTGAAAGAACACGAGACATCCTTCTCACAGCTGCTAACTGCTGCGCGCTTAGAAACATCCGCTGAAATGCTCTGCAATCGAAGTGGCCCAGGTCTAGCAGAAATCGGGTTTTTGGCCGGGTTTGCTGACCAGCCCCATTTTACACGCACTTTCACAAGGTCCGTCGGCACAACGCCCAGCGCCTACCGCTCTGATTTCGCAAGCTAAAAGCCCGCGCGTATTCAGTCGCGCGACTGACGCAAGACCACCGCACAAACGGAAAACTAAGAGGGAAAGAAGATAATGGTGGAGCTGATGGGAACAAACTAGAACCCGAAAACACCGTCGAGCTGCTTGAAGAACTGGAAGACTGGTCAATCCAAATTCAGAGCGATCCGGCTGTTGTTCGCGCACTTAAAGCCATCCTGTCTGGTTCTGCCGATACCCCGAATGAAGTCGATAACATCAATCATAATTCAACAGTGCAATCAAAGCGATCCTCTCGCCATGGAGGGCCGCGACCATGACCGGACCTCAAACGAAACAGAAATCTCCGAAGACCCAAACGTTCGGCATCCGCCTGACCGAAGATGAAAAGCGGAAACTGAAACGCCGCGCCGGTGAAATGGCAATGGGCACTTATATCAAGGCCGTATTGTTTGCCGATGGTGTAAAACATCGCCGCCGTGCTGCGCGATCTCCAATCAAGGATCACCAGACTCTGGCAAAGGTACTTGCCTGTCTAGGATCAAGTGGTTTGCGGGAGAGCCTGGATCGGTTGTCGAGGGCAGCTGAGACCAGTGTTCTGCAATGGGATGAAGAGGCTCCTCTCGCCGTTCAAAAGGCCTGCGAAGATATCGTTACCATGCGCCTGTTGTTGATGAAAGCACTCGGCTTTCGGATTGACGAGGCAGAGTTGTCGCAATCCCTGCGGCAGACCTTCACACAAGCAGCACAGGTCGATCCTGACATCAGCGGTGAGGAGGACTAGTCCTATGATCCTCAAAGGCTCACAGCGCAGCGGCGCATATGAGCTAGCCAGTCATCTGATGAATGATCATGAGAACGATCATGTCACGCTCTTTGATGTGTCCTCCGTCAGCGCTTAATGGACAAATTGGTTTGATTTCGTAAGGGAGTGATTTTGGCTCATCATTGCTAACTCAGGAGCAAATGATGAGACGAAAGAAGGACCGAGTGACCGACGATGCGGATCGGATCGTAAAAGACATCAAACGCCAGACCCGCCGTCGGTTTTCCGCTGAAGAGAAGATCCGCATAGTGGTTTCTGGTCTTCGAGGCGAAGACAGCATTGCAGAACTTTGCCGCCAGGAAGGTATCGCCCAGAGCCAGTATTATTCCTGGTCCAAGGACTTCATGGAAGCGGGCAAGAAACGGCTTGCTGGGGACGCAGCTCGTGAAGCCAGTTCTGATGAAGTAAAGTCTCTTCGCAAAGAGACGAGGGACTTGAAGGAAGTGGTTGCAGAACAGGCTCTGGAACTTCGCCTTCTCAAAAAAAGCATGATCGGGGATGGGGTCGACGACGAATGAGATATCCCGCCTCCGAGAAACTTGAAATCATTCGACTGGTGGAGCAGTCCCATCTTCCAGTCAGACAGACGCTGGATCGGCTGGGTATTCCAAGGTCAACCTTCTACGTCTGGTATGACAAATATCAAACCGGTGGCATAGATGCCTTGCAGGACACGGCCCCCATGCCTGCACGGGTCTGGAACCGGATCCCCGATGATATCCGCCAACAGGTCATTGATCTGGCCCTGGAAGAACCGGAACTCTCACCTCGGGAGCTGGCTGTCCAGTTTACGGACACAAAGCAGTACTTCGTGTCTGAGGCCAGTGTTTACCGGTTGCTGAAAGCCCATGACCTCATCACCAGTCCGGCCTTTATCGTGGTCAAGGCAGCTGACGAGTTCAAGAACAAGACCACAGCGCCCAATGAGCTGTGGCAGACAGACTTCACCTATCTGAAGGTTATTGGCTGGGGTTGGTTTTACCTGTCAACAATCCTTGATGATTACAGCCGCTATGTCATCGCGTGGAAGCTGTGTACGACGATGTTGGCCAGTGATGTCACGGATACGTTGGAACTGGCCTTACAGGCTTCAGGCTGTAATCAGGCCAGTGTCCGCCACCGGCCAAGACTGTTGTCGGACAATGGGTCAAGTTACTTCGCCGGTGAGCTGGCCGACTGGCTCGACGACAAAGGCATGGACCATGTGCGTGGAGCCCCATACCACCCCCAAACGCAGGGCAAGATCGAAAGATGGCATCAGACCTTGAAAAACCGGATCCTTCTGGAGAACTACTTCCTGCCCGGTGACCTCAAAGCCCAAATAAGCAAGTTCATCAGCCACTACAATCATCACCGATATCACGAGAGCTTGAAGAACCTCACACCCGCTGACGTCTACTTCGGGCGCGGCGAACAAATCCTGCGCAAACGAGAAAGGACCAAACAAAGCACCATCGAACAACGCCGCTTGCAACACCGCAAACAGGCCGCCTAATATCGACAAACAGATGAGCCAGATACTCCCTTAAACAACGCCCGTATCTGTCCAAAAATCCCTGACGATGGACAATGGATCATCCTTGGCAATATCAAAGCTGTAGCCGACTTCACTAACCGCGATAATCAGACGAAGCTTTTCGTCTTCATCCCATTCATCCAGTTTCTCAATAAACGGCAGGATTGTAGCCTGATTGACGGCAAGGGCTTCAAACAGGGCCGCATCCAGATCATCCCCGTCTATGAACTGGATTTCGAATTCCTCGACAAGATCGCCCAAGCAATTACGGCAGGTCTCCCGGTTGGTGCGGTAGTCCGTCTCGCCTTCAAAGAAGAACCCCACTGCTGAACAGTCATAGGGCTGGGCGTAGAAGCGCGAGGCTTACGTCAGTGTTGTTGTTTGTGGTTGGTCTTTGTTTTGGTTCTCCATCTTGAAATCCTCCGTTGGAAAGGGGTTGCACATGCAACCCTTGCCTTCCGAAGGGGACGGAGATGGGAGGGGACAAGGTCAATCCATGCCGGGTGGTGCGGGCGCAGGGGGCGCCAGCAACCGAGCCACGGCCGGTGTTGATTGTCCTTGTGGGGACGAGAGGAGGCAGAGCCTCCCGGCATCCCCATTGCCCCAGTGGGGCAAAAACGTAAACGGTTAATGTAAGACTAGGTTTCAGATCTGTAATTGCAGAGCTAGGCGGTGTAGATCCCTTGGGGTTACATGGATCTGCCCGCTCTGACCGAAGCCTAGACTACTGTGATGCAGACCGGGAACCGAAATCAATAAACATAAACGGCGCATTCGGGAAACAGTTAGTCCGAGTGGAGAGATTCGAACACAATGAATGCTGTGGTGATTGCGTAGATGGCACTTTAGAGTTTTGCGTCCCCTCCTCTTGAGGCGAGCAGTTGCCTAAACGAGCATGTGCTAAAGGCAACCTAACCAATCCGCCATTTTTTGGACTAGGCGCAAGCTCCGCAACGACGTCCTTGCAGTGCGCTTTCTAGTTTTTCCTGCGAAAACGGCTTTTCCACCAATGCAACAGTCCGCGCCTTCAATTGTTCGCAACCGTCGAAAAACCGTTCTGGCAGGCGTCCGGAAACGACAATGATCTGACAGTCCGCAAATTTATCTTCACACTGCTTGACGAGGGGCCAACCCGTTTTTCCGTCGTCAAGGTTTAGGTCTGTCACCAATAAGTCGAGGTGCTCAATTTTATCCAGATGGGTCATCGCGCCTTCAAGGGTGCTTGCTGGTGTTACGCTAAATCCCTCATTTTCCAAACAGGACGCTGTTTGGCGCATTGTGTCGGGGTCATCTTCAACAAGAAGAGCAGTTTGGCCGCTGGCGATTTCCCTGGGAGTCTCGGAAGCAACCTGAGCGGTTGGGAAACTCAAGCTGACTTTTGTGCCAATTCCGCATTTGCTGCAAATTGCTGCGTCGCCGCCCGATTGCTTCATAAACCCATAGACCATGGCCAACCCTAGGCCCGTTCCGTTTTCACCAGATCGGGTCGAGAAAAAGGGTTCGAAGGCCCGCAGCTGAGTTGCCTTGTCCATGCCCGAACCCGTGTCGGTCACGCTCACTACCGTTGTAGATTTATCTGGACGCCTGATGGACACTCTTATGCGGCCAGCGCTCTTGATCGATTGATCGGCGTTTAGACAGAGATTGAGGATCGCACTTTCCAGTTGCCCGGGATCGGCAAGCACATAGTTTGGCCCAACACCGGGTTGGGTTTCCAATGCAACGCCGTCTTTGAGGCTAACCTCAATTAGGTCTATCAAACCTGCAATAAGCTCATTTAAATCGATAACTTCAGGCATAAGTGCCTGCTTTTTCGCAAATGCAAGCAGTCGCTGGACCAATGATGTCCCTATCTCAAGGGCGTTGCGCATTCGATAAAAATAGGTATCCGTTTGCGCATTAGTTCGACTCTGTTCAACAAGATGAACGTTGGACGCGATGCTGGACAATATATTTCCGAAATCGTGCGCAACTTCACCGGCGACTTTTCCAAGTCCTTCGATGTGTTGAATTTGGCGTAACCGATCCTGAACCTGTCGGCGCTCTGTTGCATCGGAAAACAACCAAACCCCGCCCCCTTCAGGGAGAGCGTTGCGTCGAATTTCGATCACGAGACCGTTGTCGCCGTGGATTTCACTAAATCCCGCAAAACTCTCGTCAAAACGCCAGTTGCTCTTGTTTTCCGCAAGTATCGAACTTCTAAGCACGACTTGTATTTCCGCACCTACTGGGTTGAGGCTCGGATCCAGTCTGAGCGTTTTGGAAAAGCTTGGGTTTACTGCGGTCAGGCGGCCTTCCGGGTCCGTGATTGCAACGCCATCGGTAATGTTCAAAAAAACGCGCTCAAACAGTGCATTTTGTCGATTTAGCCTCTGGTTCATTCGGTCGAGCCGCAGCGCATTGGCTCGAAAGACCCGGAAAGAGCGTTGTAAAATTCCAATCTCATCGTTTGCTGCCAGTTTCTGCGGTAGACGCGTTGCCCTATCTCCCTGGGCCAAGCGCATCATTGCGTTTGAAATCGAAGTTATATTGGCGGTGACATAGCGCGCGACAAACATGGCAGACGCGAGTGCGATCAACACTGCGCCAACCCCTGTCGCCAGGATAACGATCTTTGCAAAACCGATCGCGGAAGTTGTCTTGTCACGTTCGGCTGACAGAATACGCTCTGCATTCCCGGCAAACGAGCCAGACAGGTTGTTGATCAGGGATGCGTTTGAACGGATGCGGAACAATGCATTTTGTGCCGCCAGCTGTTTGCTCAGTTCGCGGCGTCTGCTTTCAAACAACCCCTCCCGACCGTAGGCAAGGTCCATCATGTCGACGACCTCCCGTGCTTTGCTCAGCTCAACTGCGCCTTCATCGAACAACCGGGAAAGGCGTTGAAAATTACGGCGATGCTCTCCGACACCCAACAGATTTTCTGCGTGTGCGGCCCCGACCAGTTCATTGGCCATTGCCTGCAAGGAAAGCCATTCACGACGTTCCGCATCTCCGATTGAGGGTTTGATTGCCCGGCTGTAATAGGCATTTCCCCCCCCCCAACCGCTTGGCGAGCGTCTCGGTTGCCTCCCTTTCTACCGTCAGGGCTTCCGCGGATACCGCCAGTTCTTCAATTGCGGTTTTCATTGCCGAAATCGCGGCGTTTATCTCATCGTGAAAAGCTGCGACTTCGAAATTTGGCTCCGCGCCCACCGAATGCCAATCGTCTGCAACCTGCTGCAGCGTTTGGGCCAGCGACTTGCCCTCTTTCTCAATGAGATAGGCAGACGGGTAGCTGAGCAAAAATGGGGCGGAGGCTGCTATATCCGAGGATTGCCGGGACAACCTTAAAACGCGCGCAACTTCAGAAAGTGTCTGTTGATGAAGCGTTTCCAGACCGATGTTTGCTCGATCCAACGAAAACCACGCAACGCCCCCAACAAACAGCGTTGATGATGCGAGCAGCCCCAAAGCAATCCAAAGACGTTGCCGGATGTTCAGTTTTGGGGCACCATTCACTTCGGTTCCCCACGTCCGATATCAACGACAAACACATACCCCAACCCTCGACGTGTTTGCAGATGAGCGGGTTTAGACGGAACCCGTTCGATTTTGCGTCTGAGACGGAGGATCAAGACGTCTATTGTTCTGTCAACGTAGTGAGTGAGATCGCTGCCCAGCTCTTCCAGCAGTCTTTTTCGCGGAATGGTCTCGTTCGGGTGCCGCAAAAAGTACTCCAGCAGCCGATACTCCGCGTTGGTGACAGAAACCTCCTCCCCCGACACATATCGCAGTTCTCGTCGCTCAACATCGAGGATTAAATCACCAAACCTGAACGCGGTCCCCATCTTTTCAGCTTGTTTTGTCTCGCGTGCGTAGGCAACACCATATCGCCGCAAGACCGCTCTTATTCTTGCGATCAACTCGCGTGGATTGAACGGCTTCATCAGAAAATCGTCGGCGCCGGTTTCAAGACCGACAATCTTATCCACTTCGTCGCCAACACCGGTCAGCATGACATTCGGAAGGTCCTGGGTTTCACGGATGCGGATCGCGAGCGAAAGTCCGGATTCTCCGTCCAGACGTAAGTCGATCAAGGCAAGGTCGACCGGTGCGTCGCTTCCCAAGGAAAAGAACTCGCGGCTACACGCAAGCTCGATTGGATCAAATCCATTTTCATGCAAAAGATCACACAGCGATTGACGGACATTTTTGTCATCATCAATTATGGCAACTCGTGCCCTTCTGTCGACGCTTGTCTCCAAAAGCCGCATCCCCCAACCTCGCGACGGTCCCTCTCGAGAACTCCTACCCGACCCCATTGTGCACACACACAAAGACAGAGCCCGGGGTTTTTTGTTTGAATTTCGAGTTCAATTCGTAACATTTGTAATATTGTTAACAAATTGCCGCAGGTTTCGTAGGACTGTTAATTTGTCTTTCCTCGTAAATCTCGCGCTGTGGCCAATACCATGCACGAAGCCTTGGAGCCTGCATTTAAAGGGCTGATCCAAGGTTGAAGTGTTTGGGAGGAAAACATGAAAAAGCTCGCTTCAGCGTGCGCACTTGCATTCGCCGCAGTGCTTTCAACCAGCGCCGCCGCTGACGAACTCAGCGTCATCTGCAGCAACGAGCAGGATTGGTGCGATCTAATGGCCGGCGCCTTCGAAGAAAAAACCGGGATCGATGTCTCCATGGTCAGAAAAAGCACCGGCGAGACATTGGCGCAGGTACGCGCAGAGGCAGGCAACCCGAAAATCGATGTCTGGTGGGGAGGAACCGGAGATCCCCATCTGATTGCCGCCTCCGAAAACCTCACGCAGCCCTCAGGCGCCGACACCGACGAGCTGTTGGGTTGGGCTGTGAACATGTATAACATCTCAAAGGGTCGTACAGTCGGGATACACGCTGGAGCGCTGGGGATCGCCTACAATTCGGAACTTCTGGCTGCAAAAGAAATAGCCCCCCCTGCTTGCTGGAGAGATCTTGCCGATCCGCGTTTTGAGGGCGAAATTCAGGTTGCCAATCCGAACAGTTCAGGAACAGCCTATACGGAGCTTGCTACATTCGTGCAGCTTTTTGGGGAAGACGACGCCTTCAAGCTGCTGGCCGAAATTGGCAACAACGTGAATTCCTACACAAAATCCGGTTCAGCTCCATCCAAAGCAGCCGCACGTGGCGAAACCGGAATTTCCATCGGATTCATGCACGACATGGTCAAGCTGGCAAAAGCCGGTTTCCCATTGAAGATTGTCTCCCCTTGTGAGGGTACCGGCTACGAAGTGGGAGGCGTCAGCATCATCGAAGGTGCGCGCAACCTTGATGGCGCCAAAAAATGGGTTGAATTCGTGCTGAGTGCCGAAGCTCAATCGCGCGGGCCTGAAGTTGGCGTTTACAACGTCCCGTCCAACAGTAATGCGACGGTGCCACCTGAGTCTCCTGCCCTGGAGTCGATCAAGCTGATTGACTATGACTTTGCGACTTACGGCGCTTCGGATACCCGTGAACGCCTGCTCAGCCGGTGGGATGCGGAAGTGAAACCCTCACGGAACTGAGCGTAGCGATTTTTCGCCTGAAGCGCGGCGATTTCTGTTTTTCGCCGCGCTTCCAGCACTTGAAATTCTTCCGCCGAAACATTTGAGGTTCATTTAGATGAAGCGCACCGCGAGCCTTTGGCTGCTTGTGGGGCTGGCTGGATATTGTCTGCCGCCTTGGTACATGACAGACAGTGGTTTCTGGTCATTCTCGTGGGTTTTCGATTTCACTGCCGATGACAACGGATCGGCACTGCTTATGGGCACGCTCCACGGCAAAACCTGGCTGTTACCTATATTTCTCGGATTCGCTGCTCTCGCAGCAATTCAGGTATTGCCGATCCATCAGGTTTCAGCGGCACGATTGCTGGTGGCTGTCGCCAGTCTGCTCCTGGCCTACACGGCATTGCAGGGCCTGGTGATAGTGCGTGACGGGCCAAGGCTTCTGGCCGGCATGTTCACCAACTTAGGTGCAGGTGGTGGACAGGCAGGATTGGGCGCAGGTGCATTCGTATCCTGCCTTTCGCTGTTATTCGTGCTGACAACCGGCCTCTCATTTTTAGGCAAGGGAAGAGGCGATGCATTCATCATCGGCACAATCGGACTGATCGTTGCTCTGGTCGGTATCTTTGTATTTTTTCCAGTCGCCCATATCCTGATCCGCGCGTTCGAAATCGAAGGTGGCGGTTACGCGCTTTCCAACTTCCTGCTCGGCTTCTTTTCCGCCGATATCTGGGGACTTGGTTGTTTTGTCGGGGGTTCTTGCGGCGCTGCGATAAACTCCGTGATCCTGGGCATTATGACCGGCACGGGTACGACACTGCTGGGTCTAGCGTTCGCATTGATTTTCACCAGAACGCGTTTTCGGGCCAAAAGGCTCCTGCGTGTTCTGACCGTCATTCCAATCATCACACCTCCATTTGTGATTGGCCTCGCGCTTATTCTTTTATTCGGGCGAACGGGAACCATAACCAACGTTTTTGCTGACCTGTTCGGTGTTGAGCGGACCCGTTGGATCTACGGCTTTGGTGGTGTCTATCTGGCGCAGATGCTGTCGTTCACACCAATTGCATTTCTTGTCCTCATCGGGGTTGTTGAAGGCGTCAGCCCATCCATGGAAGAGGCTTCGCAAACGCTGGACGCCGACTGCTGGCAAACCTTTCGCTATGTTTCGTTGCCACTCATGAGACCAGGTCTGGCCAATGCTTTTCTCTTGGGCTTCATCGAAAGCATTGCCGACTTTGGAAATCCGCTTGTGCTCGGGGGGAATTTCAACGTCCTTTCAACCGAAATCTACTTCGCAATCATCGGCACTGTCGCTGATCCCGCAAAGGCTGCGATCCTGTCGATAGCCCTCCTCAGCCTGACGCTGGGAGCCTTCTTTGTTCAACGGAAATGGCTTGGAAAGAAGTCCTACGCTACCGTCACAGGGAAAGCCGATTCAGGCCAGCATGCGACGCTCAGCCCGCTGGTTAGCACCGCTTGTTACGCGACAGCGTTGCCTTGGGCGGTATTCACTGTCGTTGTCTACAGCATGATCCTTTTCGGCAGTTTCGTGAAACTCTGGGGCTACAATCACAGCTTCACATTCGATCATTACAGGCGCGCATTTTCTATCGATTTCACGAACGGAATTCGGTGGACTGGCGTTGCCTGGGACAGCTACTTTACCACCCTCACCATTTCGACAATCGCGGCGCCATTGACCGCTCTGGTCGGTCTAGCAACAGCGTATTTGCTGGTGCGTCAGAAGTTCGCCGGAAAAGACGCTTTTGAATTCAGTACGATGCTCAGTTTCGCAATTCCGGGAACTGTCATTGGCGTCAGTTACATCATGGCGTTCAATTTCCCCCCCATTGAGCTGACGGGGACGAGCATCATTTTGATCGTCGTATTTGTGTTCCGCAATATGCCGGTTGGAGTGCGCGGAGGCGTTGCTGCCATGTCTCAACTCGACAAAAGCCTGGATGAGGCCTCCATCACACTTGGCGCCAACAGTTTTACAACGGTTCGGCGCGTGATCGCACCGCTGTTGGGACCTGCCATTCTGGCTGCCCTAACCTACAGTTTCGTCAGAGCCATTACATCTGTCAGCGCGGTCATATTCCTGGTGAGTGCCAAACACAACATGGCGACCTCGTTCATTGTCGGGCGAGTCGAAAACGGCGAATTCGGCCTGGCCATTGCATATTCCGCGGTTTTGATCGTGACCATGCTTACGGCAATCCTGCTGCTCCAGGCAGCGATAGGCACCCGAAAGCTGCGCCGTGCCAACCGCCTCCAGCCCGTTGGTTGAAATCTGTTATCTTCAGGAGTTTGATGATGAAGAACAATGACAAAGGCTCGGTGCATTTCGAGGGTGTGGTAAAAAAATACGGTGAAGTCACCGCATTGAAAAAACTGGACCTGACGATTGAACCTGGAAAGCTTGTTACCCTGCTCGGGCCAAGTGGCTGCGGTAAAACAACAACGTTGCGGCTGATTGCACGTCTGGAAAGCGCGACAAGTGGCAGGATCTTTATCGGTGGTCGGGATGTGACCCATCTGTCCGCAACCTATCGCGCGGTTTCAATGGTATTTCAATCCTATGCGCTGTTTCCGCACATGAGCGTGCTGGAAAACGTTGCCTACGGTTTGACGGTAAAATCCCTGCCCAAAAAAATCGCACATGAGAAAGCAGAACACGGTCTGGAATTGGTTGGCCTAGGTGGATTTGGTGCCCGTTTGCCAAGCGAGCTGTCGGGGGGACAACAGCAAAGAGTGGCCGTTGCCCGTGCAATCGTTCTGGAACCGGAAGTTTTGTTGCTGGACGAACCACTTTCGAACCTGGACGCAAAACTCCGCCGTCTCGTTCGCGAAGAAATTCGGCAGATCCAGCAGGAACTGGGTCTCACGGCCGTTTACGTGACCCATGATCAGGAAGAGGCCATGGCCGTTTCTGACCACATAATCGTGATGCAAAACGCAGAAATCGCGCAACAAGGCACCCCACGCGACCTCTATGAAATGCCGAATTCCTGCTTTATTGCCGACTTTATTGGCGACGCCAATTTGATTGATTGTGAGGTCCGTTCGGCAAACGACGAACAATCCAACATTGTAGTTTCATCCAGACCGTTGTCGGTTGCCTGCAAAGCCAAAAACACTGGGCCTTCCAAGCTTGTGGTCAGGCCTCATGACATCTCATTGAGCCCTCCGAACGGTGCTCAGGATTTTACCGGGTCTGTCTCTTATGCCGCATACCTGGGAAACAAAATTCAATACACGGTGGCGGGTGAACTTGGAGAGCTTTTTGTGGTTTGCGATGTGACCAAAGATCCTTTCGCCCCAGGCGATGACGTCTCGATCCGTTTTGATCTTTCCGCCGCAAGGATTGTAACGGAAGAGACCGGTTCACCTTGAGATTGCGTTGGCAGGCCGTCGCAAATATGCTGCTGCAGAAACAAGAGTTTCAGCTCCCGGCCTTCTCGAAAATTGTTTTCTCTCGTAAATCGAAAGAAACAATGAGCAACTCTAAATGCGTTTGCTCAAGTCTATTCGGCGTAGCGACGATTCCAGAATTTCGAGAGCTTTTTGTTTTCTGCCGCTGAGGTCCTCTCCGAAGCAATTTTCACAGAAATGCTCCGGCGGAGATTTGACAATTAGATCCGAGGAAGCAACTGGCTTCAACTCACCTCCCCGGTCGGTATCAAATTCTTCAAATCGGTGAAACTTGAATTCGCTGCTAATCCCTATTGGCATTGTCTCCTCCAATAGTGTTCTGCATTTGTTCAGACGCAATCTGGAGTACTTGCTTGAACCCGATGCCTGTTCCGCGCGCCAGACTTCTAAACACTCAATTGCGTTGGCAACTATCTGCGGAACAATACTAAGAGAATTTCAACAATGTCTCTGGCGCTGCCGATTTGCGACATTGTTCCCCACCACGAGATGCAAGAGAATGCTCAACACATCCTCCCCACCTTGATCAAGCGTAGTTTAAGTCTCCACTTCGCGCTGCACTCAAAAAAGTGCAGCGCTTTTTTGTACAACAAAAATGCAATCAGTGCGATTCCAGCGCGGTCCAGAACGCCAACCCGGAGTTCTATTGAGTCCGCCCTGAACAACGTCTAAGCCATTGATGTTGCGCGTGGCCGAAGCAATACGCAAATATTCGATTTGACCGGTTTGGGGATGGGGTTTGTGATCCAGAGCAGCAAAATGATCAGTGCATTGAGGATCAGACGCAGGTTATGACCGGCTGCGGCCAGCAGGGCGTTGATGGCATCGCCATTTTTGCCATTGAGGAAGTTCCGGTCAAGTCGTCCATCTGTTTTCATGTGGCCGATGGTGGCCTCGATCGCTGATCGTCGTTTCAGCTCACGCTTCATCTGTGCCGTCAGCCCGCGCTTCTGGCCGGAGATCATGACCTTGGCGTCGCCCTCATAATCATGCCCCCGATAGCCACGGTCCACATAGACACGCTCAGCTTTGGTGCCGCAGACTTTCTCAGCCTGACTGATGGTGTCATTCAAGGTGTGCCCATCATAGGGATTGCCCTCAAAAGCCCTCGCCGCAAGAACCAATCCTTCCCGATTGGTCGTGGCAATGCCAACCTTGGCCCCGAACTCGTAAGGTGTTCGCGCCTTGCCCTTGGCAATACAGGCCACTTCCGGCGCATGCATGGAATAAATCTTGTTTTTGTCCTTGGGGGTCTGGGCCAGAAGCCGCTCCACCAGTCCCAGCAGACGGAGACCCGTGCTCAAGACCTTCGTTGCCTGCGATCTTGCGGGAGATGTCGCGATAGACCCGGCCCAGATAGTCTTCAGCTTTTGAGTTCCCGGCGCATCCGCTTGAACTGTTTGGCATGGGCATAACGGCCCGCCATCAAGGCCGCCTTTTTGGCAACTCTGGTATGGCTGCGACGCAAGATGATGCCGGCCCTCTTGGCCTGGCGCACCAGAAGCTGCAAGGCCTTGTGATAAAGACGGCTATCGGTGGGATGGGCAATGGCTTTGGGTTGAACGGTCGTATCAACCAAGACCCGCTCAAGGCTGCTCTTCTTGATCGTCCCGCTCTCAATCGCAACACCTACCGTAGCAGAAAGAAGCTTTTCCATTCCCTCAGGACCAATCCGTTTGCGCCAGCGGGTCATGGTTGAGGGATCAATGGGGAATTGGTGCTGGAAAAACTCAAAACCGCAGAAAGACTGCCAGTAGGGGTTTTCAACCCAACGCTCAACCGTCTCTTCATCGGAAAGATCGTACATGTGCTTGAGAAAGTGCAGCCCGGCCATCAGACGCGTTGGTTTGGCCGGTCGTCCCAAGGGGCGATAATGCCTGCCGAACTCCGCATCAAATTCATCCCAAGGCATCAGACCAGACAGCCGCACCAACGAATGGTTCATATCGATGATTGCGGCCAGGCGTTCCTTGAACAGATCGCCACACCGTTTGTTGCGTTTTGAAGGTCTCATGAGAATATGCCAGAAAATGCGTGCTTCGGATCAACTAACCGGCATATTCACACATCCAAAACCCAATGGGTATCCATACTCTTCAATCAGTTAAGGGGTTTTTCAGCGCGAACTATTGACCCTCCAAATCTCAAAAGCAGCCCGACTGCGGGTCAGAACAAGGTCTCACGAAATCAGGCCCGTGCTCGCTCAAGAACCACAAATAGTCCGCCCTGAACAACGTCTAAGCCATTGATGTTGCGCGTGGCCGAAGCAATACGCAAATATTCGATTTGACCGGTTTGGGGATGGGGTTTGTGATCCAGAGCAGCAAAATGATCAGTGCATTGAGGATCAGACGCAGGTTATGACCGGCTGCGGCCAGCAGGGCGTTGATGGCATCGCCATTTTTGCCATTGAGGAAGTTCCGGTCAAGTCGTCCATCTGTTTTCATGTGGCCGATGGTGGCCTCGATCGCTGATCGTCGTTTCAGCTCACGCTTCATCTGTGCCGTCAGCCCGCGCTTCTGGCCGGAGATCATGACCTTGGCGTCGCCCTCATAATCATGCCCCCGATAGCCACGGTCCACATAGACACGCTCAGCTTTGGTGCCGCAGACTTTCTCAGCCTGACTGATGGTGTCATTCAAGGTGTGCCCATCATAGGGATTGCCCTCAAAAGCCCTCGCCGCAAGAACCAATCCTTCCCGATTGGTCGTGGCAATGCCAACCTTGGCCCCGAACTCGTAAGGTGTTCGCGCCTTGCCCTTGGCAATACAGGCCACTTCCGGCGCATGCATGGAATAAATCTTGTTTTTGTCCTTGGGGGTCTGGGCCAGAAGCCGCTCCACCAGTCCCAGCAGACGGGAGAACCGGTGCTCAAGACCTTCGTTGCCTGCGATCTTGCGGGAGATGTCGCGATAGACCCGGCCCAGATAGGTCTTCAGCTTTTTGAGTTCCCGGCGCATCCGCTTGAACTGTTTGGCATGGGCATAACGGCCCGCCATCAAGGCCGCCTTTTTGGCAACTCTGGTATGGCTGCGACGCAAGATGATGCCGGCCCTCTTGGCCTGGCGCACCAGAAGCTGCAAGGCCTTGTGATAAAGACGGCTATCGGTGGGATGGGCAATGGCTTTGGGTTGAACGGTCGTATCAACCAAGACCCGCTCAAGGCTGCTCTTCTTGATCGTCCCGCTCTCAATCGCAACACCTACCGTAGCAGAAAGAAGCTTTTCCATTCCCTCAGGACCAATCCGTTTGCGCCAGCGGGTCATGGTTGAGGGATCAATGGGGAATTGGTGCTGGAAAAACTCAAAACCGCAGAAAGACTGCCAGTAGGGGTTTTCAACCCAACGCTCAACCGTCTCTTCATCGGAAAGATCGTACATGTGCTTGAGAAAGTGCAGCCCGGCCATCAGACGCGTTGGTTTGGCCGGTCGTCCCAAGGGGCGATAATGCCTGCCGAACTCCGCATCAAATTCATCCCAAGGCATCAGACCAGACAGCCGCACCAACGAATGGTTCATATCGATGATTGCGGCCAGGCGTTCCTTGAACAGATCGCCACACCGTTTGTTGCGTTTTGAAGGTCTCATGAGAATATGCCAGAAAATGCGTGCTTCGGATCAACTAACCGGCATATTCACACATCCAAAACCCAATGGGTATCCATACTCTTCAATCAGTTAAGGGGTTTTTCAGCGCGAACCAAATACCGTCATACCTCAAAGAGGAATTTATATGATATATATTCAAAGAATAATTTTTCGAAATATAATTAAAATCAAACCTAATTTATCTTCGTTGTCGTATAATTTACGAATTTTCTCTCAAGTAAAAATCACTTCCTTCTTTGATTTATTATTCAATTGGAGAAGAAAGTTGCCTCAGTTACCCTCGGTCGACAAACGTCTTGCCCCCTCAAACACATCGTTTGATTGTTCTTACCGTGTGTTCATGCCTGAACGCGCTTCTTCTGCGATCGAAGCATGCCCTGCGGCTGTTAGCGAAGCCTATGGTCAGGGACTCGATTTTGAGAAGGAAGGCAAAATCGCGCTGGCCGAAAAAGCCTATCGCCGCGCGCTTGAACTGGATCCTGAAGATTCCTACGGAATTGGTGTGCGTTTGGCGGCTCTGGGACTCGATGAACAATTTGAAGAGATGCCCAGTGCCTATGTCGCATCGCTGTTTGATTACTACGCAGACCAATTCGATAAAATTCTCGTCGACGATCTTGGGTACTGTGTACCGTATCAACTCAAGGAAGTTCTAAATTCCTGTTCTATCGGGACATTTGAGCGCTACCTCGATCTTGGGTGCGGAACCGGTCTTGGAGGAGAAGCACTCGTTGACCACACCGAGCACAGAACCGGTGTTGATTTGTCCGAGTTGTCCTTGAGTGTCGCCGCAAACAGACAGGTCTATGACGAACTTTATGTTGGCGACGCAGTAGAGTTTTTAAAAGAGTTCCATACTACCGACGGGAACCATCCGAATTGGTCGCTGATTTCGGCCACCGATGTTTTTCCCTACCTTGGTGATCTGCAGCCGATTTTGACTGCGGCTACAAACCGATTGGTTCCCGGTGGCTGTTTCGCATTTTCCACGGAAACGCTGGATGAAGCCGAATGTGTCGGCGTGCCCTACGAGCTTGGCCCCAAAATGCGTTTTGCGCACAGCCAATCCTACCTGGAAGACGTGCTCGAGCGCTGCGGGTTCAGTATTTATCTGATCACACAAATTGTCGGAAGATACGAAGATCTGATGCCGGTGACCGAACACCTGATCCTGGCGCAGCGCAAAAATTGAAAGTAACAACTTTTAGGGGAATTCTTGTAACTGCTTATAAACGTTAGGAACCCGCCGGAGTTCTATTTCCTAAACGTGGACAGGAGATTGTATCGGTAAAATATACGAATAGATTCATCTGGCAGCAAATGGCGAAATTTCGGCGCCCGATATGAACTCGTCATCATGATTGGATCTCGAAATGGTTGGTAATATCGCCGGAACGTCCCCTCAATCAGCTCAGCGCTCCGCTCCAGTAGTCCAGCAAGGTTCAACACAACCTGCAACGACGAGCGCCGAAAGCAACAACCTGAAGCGTAGCCGAATAGGCGATTTGATCCAGAACTTCCCGTTGAACTATGCAATCCGGGAGGACACCCGCAGGGCGGTAGACAGGCTTTTTCCGGATGGATTTCAACTGGGCGCCAAGGGTCCAACGGACACGGAAACTAAGAACGTTTTGGGAACTCTTTTTCCAACTCTGACAGGAACCGAGTATCCGCAATCCCAACGAGCAGACCGGAAAACGATCGAAACTTTTTACAATGGTTCATCTATTTTCAGGCAATTGCTACAGCAGTACGAAACGCCAGCACCTGGTCTGGCAAGAACCCAACCTGTCACCACACGCTCCAGTGCACCGAGCGAAAACCGCGTGCCAACCATTCGGTTCACGTACACAGAGCAGCCTCGACCAGCACCAACTCCGCCGGTCTCTTATGAATCCAGTTCCAACTCTTACTCAGTCAGTCTCCCACCTGTTAAGGCAGAAAGGAGCCAACCCGTTGAACAAGAGGCACCAGCTCGAGAGCTGAGCCGCGAAGCTCGCGTGATCACCGGAGTGGTTGAAGCTGTCCTGAAACGGCTGTTTGGAGATGAACTTTCACCTGAGCTGATGACGCGTTTGGTAAAACATCTTGTCAATCTGATTTTTGCCGAGATGGCCGACCCGAAACAACCCATGCCCTATAAAAGTGAGTTCCTGAGAAACGAGGATTCAGGAACGCGCGTGTCGCCTAGTGCACCCAAGATGGTGAAAGAAGAAGAAAAGATCGAAAGCGACGAAGAACTCGTTGACCCGATCGACCAAGAAGAAAAGCCAAAAGTGGAAGAAGAGGACGGCAGAACCGAAGTCGACGTCGACGTCGATGGCGAAGTTGATGGTGAAAGCGAAGTTGAAGGCGAAGGCGAAGGCGAAGGCGAAGGCGAAGGCGAAGGCGAAGGCGAAGGCGAAGGCGAAGGCGAAGGCGAAGGCGAAGGCGAAGGCGAAGGCGAAGGCGAAGGCGAAGGCGAAGGCGAAGGCGAAGGCGAAGGCGAAGGCGAAGGCGAAGGCGAAGGCGAAGGCGAAGGCGAAGGCGAAGGCGAAGGCGAAGGCGAAGGCGAAGGCGAAGGCGAAGGCGAAGGCGAAGGCGAAGGCGAAGGCGAAGGCGAAGGCGAAGGCGAAGGCGAAGGCGAAGGCGAAGGCGAAGGCGAAGGCGAAGGCGAAGGCGAAGGCGAAGGCGAAGGCGAAGGCGAAGGCGAAGGCGAAGGCGAAGGCGAAGATAAAAAAATGACTTTTGATCAAATTTATAATCTCGGCCATACTGAGTTTTTAGCAATAAATGCGGACGAGCAAACGCATCTAACAGACGAAGAGCGAGGCAAAATAAAGGAACGGCAGGCCGAACTTCGAAGCGAGGAAAGAGACCTGCAGAAAACAATACAAGACAGTATTGCGGACGCCGCTAGGAGGGTAAGATGATCGCTTGTACCCTCGTTAATCAGCCGCGCGCTCCGCGACAATGATTTGTTTCGGGTGCCGGTTGTTGAACGGAACGCGGTCGTAAGTTCCATATTTCTCGACAATCCGGAGGCCTGCCGTCTCAAAGGCCAAGTCGAGTGTCTCTGGCGAAATTACGCTTAAAGAATACTGGCTGGTCGTCAAAATTTGCTCGTTTCGTCTGTCTTTGACGGTGACTGCAACGATCAGTTTTCCCCTGGATGAATCGAGCAATAGAAACTGTGAAGTTGCAACTTCCTTGCCCGTTTGCTGATCGACGACGTTCTTTTCAATATTAATCCCTCCTGCAGGCAGTATCCTCTCGTCCAAATTATAGACATCGACAATAACGCGACCTGATTTGCGAACATGGGCCGCAAAACGCTTCAACGCAGATGGGATGTCCTTGGCATCGAGATGCAGAAGGGAATTGAAAGAGCAGACGACAAGGTCGAACCTGCGGCGCAAATCAAACGAACGCATATCAGCAATTTCTGTCGACAACTGAGGCATTTTCAGGAGCGCGCGTCGCAACATTTCAGCGGATGCGTCAATCCCAACCACCGAAGCCGCGTTCTGCGTGAGAACCTCAGTCAACGTGCCGGAGCCACATGCAACTTCGAGGACGGAGTCGGCACTAGAAACGATCTCTCTGTAGAAGTTAAATTCCTCAAATCGCTCATCGTACAAACTGTCATAGATACCAGACATCTCTTCATAAAATTTGATATTGATATCAACCATAAAACACCTCAAACAAAGACATTAAGTCTAATTTTCCTATTAAATATATCCGGTCTTACTTCGCCTATATTGAGTATTATTTGCGTTTCTATATTCATCTGCAGAATTGATGGGGTGCCGCGCGTAGATTTTAGGCTCAACAGCTGGAATTGCGGACCTCGGCCTCTGGCAACGAAACGCGATATCCTCACCGAACTAAATTCCTCAGGGGAAAGAGAGACGATATAGATATGTAGAACTTTGTTTTTTTGCGTTGCAATGATATTTGTTCAGCTGCTGTTGATTCTATTTCAACCACTAAAGCAAGCAATAAAAAAATGTCAAGTTGTCGAGTATTGTTGCTTGCCGTAAGTTATCTGGAGCGGTTCATGGCAAACGGTCTCCCTCTCTGTAAGATACTGGCTGCGTGTCTGGCATTGCTGGTTTCCGCGTGCTCGAATGGCGAGGGATTTCAACAACGATCCGGTCAACAGAAATTTGAAAACGTCGTCGATATTGCTCTCTACAAAAAGGCCATTCGCGACGATCCAAATAACATCAATTACCTTCTCATACTCGCAAACAAGTATGTTGAGACCACGCAGTGGTCGGAGTCTGCAGCCAGTTTCCGTGAGGCTTTACGGCTTTCCCCCAACAACACCTACGCTCTTGTTGGTTACGCACACTCGCTATTGGCGTTGGGTCAATATCAGGACGCCTTGTCTCTTGCAGACCGCAGCATCACACATCAGAGAACCAGCAAAAATTACCTGATCAAGGGCATCGCCTCCGATGGAATGCAGGATTATCAGTCATCGGACACCATCTACAGGCAAATAATTCGGCAACACCCACGAAATCTAGCGGCAAGAAACAACCTCGCGCTGTCCATGGCGCTTCAAGGCAAATCTGAAGCCTATGAAATTATGAGGGAAGTTGCGTTCTCACCAGATGCGCAGTTGCGGCACAGACACAATCTATTGCTTGTCGGCGCTCTGCTGGGAAGGCGGGACTTGACCAAACGCGACGCCGCCGCATTTTCAATATCGAGCGCGACCGAACAGAAAATTTTTGAAATTGGTCAGAAAGCACGGAAAAACGGTGTGAAGGCTTTTGGAATTGCGAGCGCAAAAGATCCTTGACCGTTTCGGTTCTGCGGAAAAACGCCCCTTTTGACTTCAGCTAGAAGAATAACTACGGCGACCAAGCTTCAAATCGACCAACCCTTTTTCAAAAACCAGCAAATACGCCAAATTCGAATGGCGTCAGTTTTCAAACGCTTGCAACACCTTCAAGCATTGTCTCCATAAAGACAACAAACTTGACTGCTGAGACAGAGCCAAACAGTAGAATAAACGCGATCACAGCAACTATTTTTGCGATTTGAGGTAACGTTTGCTCTTGAATTTGGGTCAATACCTGAAAAATAGAAATTACAAGACCAACGATCGTTGCCACAGCAAGAATTGGAACTGACACTTCCACTATCAACGCGATCGTACTCTCTATCAAAAATGACATCGACATGATGGTCGCCTCAACGTGAGCAATTATTCGGTCAGTTCGTGTCAGGAGCGAAAGTGCAGGATGCGTTTCTTGATGACCTCCAAAGGTATGGGCAACATTGTTGAGCAACTGGAAGCCAAATGCAATCCGGCTCAGTCGGAAAGGTCTGCCATTGCCGCGGAAGCGCCTTTTTGGGTTTCCATTCACCCGGCTGTTTCAAATCAAAAATATGGAAACTCAGTCTCAACACGCATATCCCCGGCCAATTGAACAACCTGGGAAACCTGCGCAAATCAGCGCTGTATCAAGCAAAGACCTGAAGGTATCTTTGTTCGCAGCTGCAAGGTTCATATTCGTCAACAGCTGGCGAAGGAAACGCTTTGCCCAAGTTCTTGCGCCCTGGACAGGCAAGCCAAATCAATTGACCTGCCCTCGCCCAAACGCAGCCGGGATCAGCATTTTTTGGGTTTCCGCTTCTCACACGGAGACGGCTTATCGTCATCCAGAGGCAAGGAGACGGACTCGTCATCGAACATTAGACGCTCAATGTTTTTAATGATGTTCGTATCGCCGGTCTTTTTGTGGGCAACGATGTAACCCGAATTGGTTTTCCGGATTTCATACTCATCCTTCTCCCCGGAAAAGATCGCAATATCGTAATCATCACCGCCGTCGACATAATTGCTTCCGCTGCCGGGCACCAGGATGTCCTTGTCCTCAAACCCTCTCATTATGTCGTCGCCGGCACGACCGAACTGAATGTCGCCGTACTTGGTCCCCTTGAGATCGTTATCTTTTTTATCGCCCAATTGCAGACGACCCGTTTGCGATCCTAGGCAAAAATCCTTCCAGCAATCAGACCCGGATCTCTCCTTGCGTTCGCGTTGCGGCTGGCTGCTATGGTGAAGCAATTTGAGAAGCGCATCTCTGGCAAGACTGTTCACGCCTCCGCTTTGCACCGAAACCACCAACTGCAAAGCAATGTTTTTCTGATCAATAGCTGTCACGGTCCAATCCTCTCTTGCTTACGATGCATGCAGATCCGATTTCGAGTCCGCTGCATTTTTTTGTACAAGCAAATGCCACGTAGAGAGCCTCTACTAAGTGGCCAAAAGTAAAAATTGGTATTTATTACTTAGGTCGAAATTCACGCCGCTGCCGCAGCCGCAGACGTTGGAGCAATGAGAAAATTTCACCTAGACCACAAAAATGATTTATAGTATAATAGCAAAAATTATATCTTTTTTTCGAATCTACATCAATTTATACTGTTCAATTTAACAATAAAACACAAATTTACCTAATATAATCTGAATTAGACATTATTTATACATACCGATAATACCAAAAATTTTACCAGATCACCAAATAGTTATTTCAATACAAAAATATATTTCCTGAATTTCCCATCTATACTCTTCGTCGTTGCTGGGTCGTTCGTGTTTTTTACTTAGTATCCATACCTGACAAATCTGGTGTTCAATTCAATTTGGTAGGTATTTCGCACGCGTTCGTACAAATCAACACTGTTCATTCCCGAGCGATATGCAGAACCTCTGGGTCAGATCACTCTATTGGAGGAATCTGAAATGCTCAGGCCAGTTAGAACCAGAACACCTTCTCCCCCTCGGCCCCAACCGAGGCCCTCTCCCCCACCCCCAAGGGTTCAGACATCCAAACCGGGGTCCTTTCCGAGGCCCCAGACGCCTCCAAATCCTGCGGTGGCGCAGCAGAGGGCTGCTTCGCCGACCCAACAACAGGATCAACAACCGCCGAGAAACCTTGGCGCGGTGCCGAAAAGGACATCACAACAGCAAGAAGTCGTTTTGGAAAAGCCGGCTTCGGTTGAGCCAGAGGTGAGGAACGACGCGCAGCAGGCACCGGCGGAACAGGCCCCGTTCCTCAATGAAATCAACCATCTTTCCGATGCGGATCGTTCGAAGATCAATTCTGTCTTTCAGAAACTGAGTCCCGAAGAAAGGCAGGCCTTTTCAAGCTATCTCAAACTCGTTCGGGACGACGATCTTGGATGGTCACTTTCGGTCCTTCTCTCAATTTCCGGTTTCACTGACGCCCCCAAAGCTCTGCTCGCCGGTCTAAAGGTACTTGTTGAAGTTGCTGCCGCCACGAGAGAGAACTCCCAGTCAGGCTCATCCTCAGGTTCTGTGCCGTCTTTGCAGGATGCGCCGGATGAAACCCGCTCAAGTGAACAGGTCGAGACCGACCAGCAAGTGGAGGTTGCCCAGCCGGGCGGGGCTGCCGCTGCGGCGGAAGGCCCAAGGCAATTCAGAGCAAAAGACCTGCTGATCTCAGCCCTGGCGCAAATGCTGGCAACAGGCGCAACCTTCGGGTTCATCAAGCCAATGGTCGAGGCCGTTGTTTCGCAAGTTATCCAATCTCTGGACCTGAACATGTCGGAAGAAGACCAAAAGGAAATTGCCGACTATGTTTCTGGCGTCTTCGGCGGAATAGCTGTCGGCTTCTTTCACCAAGCGGTTGGCTCTGAAATCAGCAAGAAAATCAAGGCCGCGCTAGGTGGACCGTCCAATGCCGCGCTCCGGCAAGGAGGCTCAGCTGAACTTGCAGAAATAGCCGCCGTCGATATTCCAGTCTTTGCTGCTTTTATCGCCGCATATGCCGGTGGATCGGCCGTGCGCGTTGAATTGCCACCGGACTATGCAAACAACCTCTGGGTCCAGAAGGCCTTCAATGGTGCCCAATCATGGGCGGGCGGATTGTTGCAGGGAGCCATGACTGAAGCTGTACAAGCTGTTATGACGGAGTCATACGAAAGGCAGGACACGGTGCCCTCCAATGAATCTCTTGGCCGAAAAATTGTCGACGCTTTCAAGGACATCTGGAACGTAAGGTCCGACGTGCGCAAGGCCTTCAAACAGCAGGTTGGAAAAATCGTCGGTGGTGTGCTTGGTATGGTTGCAGCAACCGCCGTGTCCAAACAAATGTCCGGCACGGAAGGCGAGAACGGTGAGAACTACTATACGGCAGATCAGGTTGCGGCAGCCGGCATGGCAACGTTCCTGACGCTATGGTTTGGCTCGATACACCTCGCTTCAATGGGTGGAAATATGTTGCAAGCGCGACGACAAACCAACCCACCTGAACAAGATATCGAGATGAACGCTATGCAAGGTCAGGACAATCCAGCCTATGAAGCGGACGAAACCTGAGTGACAAAAACGGTGACCTTCGGTGTCAACCGCAGAATTTGGTGTTTCGCGCCAGAACCGGATTGTTTGATTTGAACTTCAATTCGGTTCTGGCGCGAACCGCAATCGGATCCAAAGGTGCAATCTTAACATGAAGTTCAAGCTTCACCTTGCTCCAGTCTCAGTCCCCACACCTACCTGATTTCAAGCTGCTTCCGAACTGCAATGCGACCTATCCCACCTCGCTGCAACATATCTGCAGGGAGGCATAGACTTACAATCGGCTGAATAAAAAATGGCAGAGACAGCTGCTAATTCACCTCGGGAATTGGTCTTTGAATATGCTGCCCCTAGGTCAATAGGTAAAAAATACGGCTCTTTTATTTCACTCAGCCTTGCTATTTTGTAAGTTGAAACAAGCCTGTGGAATCAATGCTCTGTACGCAGAAAATGCTAAGGCAGCTCAATTTAGGGTAGGACTGGCCCGCTTTCGGGTTGAATCGGTGAAAGTTTAGGTTGGTGAAACGAAGCAAGATTCATGTCACAGACAACTCTGGTTAAAAATCCCCCTTTGACAGAGGGGCCCAACGAAAGAGCCCAGCATCTGCGCAAGCAAGGTGCAACCATTGTTGCGCTCTGCGATGGGTCTGAACAAATTTCCAATCAATTCAAAGACCTCATGGACGCGGAAGCGCACATTTTCTTGGTGTACAGCTGCCCGACATTTGAAGATTTGCTGAACAAGGTTCCCAGAGTCATGCCGGACGTGATCGTCGCAGCCTACGACGTCATGGTCGGGTCGGGTTTTCAGCTCCCGAAAGAAACCAAGCTGCAGTACCCGGATATCAAGGTTATCAGTTCCAGGACACCGACAGACGGAGCCGTTGCCAGAAACCTTTTCTCCATGAACGTTGACGCCGTGCTTGGTGACAACGCATCCTCCGGAGAATACAGCGTCGCCATCCGCGCCGTGGGATTTGGGGGATTTTATGTTTCGCGGGAAATTTCCGAAGCCATGGCATTGAGCAAGGAGTTTCCTTCACTGCGCACAGAAGTTCAACACCAGGAAGAATTGGTCATCGAAGACCAAAACGTATTCGACAACGAGTTTGGACTAAGTCAGCGCGAGCTAGAAGTTCTACATCTGGTTGCGAAAGGGCTGAGCTCGAAACAGATCGCCCCAATCGTCAATATTTCTGCAAGAACAGTTGAAGCCCATCGCGCAAATATCAAACGCAAGACGAAAGCAATGGGCCTTAGCGATCTTGTTGAAATTGCTCAAAAGTACAGATCGGCCACACAAATATAACCGCATTTTGCCGATCTGATTTCCTTGAAAAACACCCGTTTCCCGAGAAAACGCTCAGCTTCGTCTGGCACGACAGCTGCGCAATTTTCCGAAGCCTGGTCTTTTGTCGACCAATTCTCCGAAATTGATCCTCCAGCCCTTCGTGTTTGCGGACGCTGCTCCCGCACCTTGACCGAATAATTGCCGCTCCAACAATCGTGCCCGATCGATAAGCCCGATCAGGCTCGCGAGAGTCACTCTTGTTTTGTCTACCGGTTGGTGCGCGCGACCTCGAGCGGGATGGAAAGCGAATGATCTGACCCTAAGTTGCGAGACACACGCACTATAAGAAACCAACAACGAGGGAGCTGAAACGCCGAAATCCCCGCCGGAAATCCGGCGGGGATAGTTTTGCTCAGGAGTTGTTAGATACTTTGTGTGGTTTTATCTCGCCTTACGGCTGTTGATCATTCGCTCTCCTCCTTTGTTGAGGCGCCTGTTGCGCCACATTAATGGTGACGGTCCGCCGTTCTTCGCGCGCAGGCCCGTCAGGTGTGTCTCGTCTGGTGATCACGAGAACGATCGTTGCGCTTGGCAAGTCCGCATAGTTTTCGTTCTGTCGGTACATGAGCTGCCCAAACTCTACGTAGAAAGCGTCGCCTACTGCTCCTTCAACTTCGACGCTGTCGTTCGGTCCGAGCTCCGGTACGGCTCCCGGAACAACCTGGGTTCCGTTGTTAAAGGCATTGATGGTCCCTTCGAACTGGGTCTCTGTATCGCCAGCTTGGTTGTCATTGTCGGCTGGTTGATAGTCCCTGATCCTTTGTTGGAAGGCATCGAAGTCCTGCCTGAATTGCTCGTTGTCTTCAGCGTTGACATTGTCGTTCATTGGCTGAGCGAACCGATCCAAAAAGGCATTCATCTGATCGTTACCTTGAACCGCTGGATGGTCCCGGAATTTCCAGAAAAGTTTCAACCCCTTGGCGAGCGTTTGACCAGCCTGCTCCGTGTCAGGAAGATTACCCTGGGTGAGCCTCTGAGTGACGTAGTTGTTAAATTCTTTGTATCCACCACTGATTAACCCAGCCAACAGGACCTTCATCTGCAACGCCAATGTAGCCATCTCATTCCAGCTTCTCTGCGAGTTAAACCCAATGGAGACCACTTCCTTCAGATACTGTATCGCTGTACGCACGACGACTTTGAGATATGCCTTGAACTTGAGTGATCCTTCAGCGCTCAAACCACGAGCCCATGCGGAGCTGGATCGTATTCCGTCGACAATCGCATTGACTAAGCCGCTGAGTGCTGCGAACCCTATTGTTTTAGGAGTTTCCGCCAGAACTTTTGCCGGGCTATCGCCTATCGCAATTGCCGCGAGCGAAACGATAACTGAGAGAGTTCCACCCTTAACCTGGTTGACAATAGACTTCTTGAAAGCTTCCCAACCTTGCGTGAGGTTGGACTTGGCATCAGCTTTCACACCTTCGATCGCCTTTTTCAGCTTATCCGCTCTGTTTTGAACCTCAGTTTTGCTGTCGGCCCACGAGAGAGCAACTCCTCGGATTGTACCTACGAAGAATTCGACCAAATAGTTGGCCAGAAGGCTGACAGTGCGTTCGTCAACATAGGTATTGCCGGGAACGGCGAGCGATGAAATCACCGCTTGTTGCTGCTCTGGGGTCAAATCGTCCCACATCGCAAAGGTTGCCGCCAAATCGGTCATTGTCTCTTCATCCAACGAAGCAACTGTGGCAATTACCGTGCGGTCGTCATCACTCATATTCTCCCATTCCTCTGTCAAAGTTGACGTTTCCGGAGTTATGGGTGGCGTGCTGCTTTGCAAGGTTTCGTCCAGCAGCTGTGTCGCGTCGGTTTCCATTTGATCCAAATCCAGCGTTTGCGGATCGGTTGGCTCCGTTGACGGCGTCTCCCTATTGATTCCAAGCGCCTGATCTATCAAGCGTTGTGGAATTTCATCGGTCCGATTTTTGTAGATTGCCTGCAGGATGTAGAGAGAAGCAGTTTGTATGGCTGCTCCAGCGCCACCGACGACCAAACTTGCCAAGGCGGATCGTGCGAGATTGGCCGTGGTATGACTACCCCACAGATTGTATCGAACCTCTGTTAGCCATCTAGGGTCGAGCCACCCGTATTCCGCCCACCTGTGCATGAACGCCATCGCGCGGTCGTTTGCCGTTACGTCTTCTTGCGCAGCTTCCTTCAGTTCTTTCACGAGCTTGTCGAATTCTTCAAGCTCCGCACCGCTCAACCCGCTTCTGATCTCTGCGACAATACTGTCGAATTCAGGATCGGTCGCGATGTTGTGCATTAGCGTGTGTGCAGAGTCTTGCGCCAACTGGGTTCTCTGACCTACGAATTCAGACCTTCTGCTGCGGCGGGCAAAATAGTTACCGACAGAGCTCACTGCATTTCGAACAGCTTCCGGTAAAGAAGGTTGTTGATTGCCGGGGTTCTCGGAACGTTGAATGGTTCGCATCTCGCCCGTTTCAAGGTCAAAGCCTAAGACATCCATTTCGAAGGCTTCGTTGTGCTCACCGCCGTCCTCAGTGGGTGGCGTTGTGGTGGTCGTTGTTGTTGTTGTAGTCGTGGTGGTGGTTGGTGTCGTTGGACGGTCGCCATCGCCACCGTCGCCGGCACCTCCGCCAGAACCGCCTGCGGCTCCTCCAGGCGCCAGGCCGGGTTGACCGACAGCCGACATCTCGCCGGTGTTCGCATCACGTTCATAAACCGCATGGTCTGTACGTTTTCCGTCAGAATCCGTTTGGTAGAAATGCTGCGCTGCCGAGTTCGGACCGAACCCTGGATAATACTTGTAGTATTTTCCTGATGCTGTTTTGAAGCCCAACAATTCGTTGTTTTCACCGCGCCATTCGGTCGTGCTCTCTTTCTGGAGTTCGCGCGCCTGCCGTTCGAATTCGGCGAACTCTTCTTCGGTCAGACCATACGGACCAACCAGCTGGTCCTTCAGTGCCTGAATCGCTTCCGGGTTGCCGCCTTGTTGCAAGTCATGGATTAGATTGACGATCACGGCCTCGTTCCGGAGACGCTGTGCAACAAGCAACTCATCCTGCATGGCGTCGAGTTTCTGCGGATCCTCGTTCAAGGCGTCGGTAAGTTCGCGCAGACTGAATGAATCGTTGAGTTCTGACGGATCCGGTATCGAGAACGCCCGACCACTTGGGAGCAGCATGAACGATCGTGCGTTGGTGGTTACGCCTGTCTCATCCCAGTCGCCTGTTGCGGCGTTGTATCGAACGGTAACTTCTGTCCCGTTAGGCAACGTTATCCGCTGATCCATGCTCGGATCCTTGACCAGTGCCGAGTTGGGGGATTGCGGGTCGGCGACTGCCACGGGTGCCGCATTTGAAAGCACAACGGTCACAGTTTGATCGGTCGTACGAACACGGTCACCTTCTCCACTGCTGGCACGAACGGTCACCGACAGGGAGTCGCTCAATTCGTCTACGGAGCCGGTGTATCTGAGCTGACCCGTTTTGGGATCAATCTCAAATTTGTCACTGTCCCGCCCATGGACGGAATAGGTGACCGGGTTGTCTTCCTCAGATTCCGCGTCCGAAGCCTGGAACGGTGCGCCGACGGTGACGCCTCCAATCGCGGTTTTGGAAATCTCCTGGGCAGAGATCGGGAGCTGGGTCAGCGTACCGGCGGCAAATCTTGGCGCCGTGTTCCCGAGCGTGACGGTAACGACATGGTCGGTGGTTTTAAGCCGCTCACCTTCGCCGCTGCTGGCTCTGACAGTTACGGAAAGCGACTCCTTCAGATCATCTTCGGTTCCGATGTAGACCAGCTGCCCGTCAGCCCCGATTTGGAACTTATTGGCGTCGCGGCCGGTGAGTGAATACGTCACCTCGTCATTTTCATCATCCGTTGCCTGGAACGGTGAGCCGACGTTAACGCCGCCTGAAGGCGAACCTGCAAACTGGGACTCAGTCAGCGCAACTTGTGTCGGCGTGCCCTCTGCGAACCTTGGTGCGGTGTTCGCAATGGAAACATTTACGACAAAGTCCGTGCTGGCAGCTCGTTCGCCTTCCCCGCTGCTGGCGGTGACGGTGACCGCTAGACCAGCTTCAAGCTGTTCTAGCGTGCCGATGTATTTCAACTGCCCGGTTGCAGGATCGATCTTGAACTTGTCGCTGTCCGGTCCGCTCACCGAATAGGTGACGGGGTTGTCTTCTGCGGCTTCTTTGTCCTTTGCGCGGAACGGTGCCCCGACATTGACGCCACCTTCCGGCGCTCGCAGGACGTCACGTGCCGATATTCCAACATCGGTTGGCGTGTCGTCGGCGAATTGCGGTGCGGTGTTGCCCAGCGAAACCTTCACAACATGGTCAGTGCTTGTGGCCCTACTGCCTTCGCCGCTGCTTGCGGTCACGGCAACTGAAAGACCATCCTTGAGCTGTTCTTCCGTGCCGATGTACTTCAACTGCCCGTTGACGATGCTGAACTTGTTCGCATCTGGCCCCTTGAGCGTGAACGTAACTGTGCCGTCCACGTTTCCGTCTGCATCGGTTGCCTGGAAAGGTTGGCCGATATTGACGTTGCCCTTCCTGATATCGTCCACCGAGACGGCGACGGATGAAGGCGGATTTCCGGAAAAGGCTGGAGCTGCGTTGGAGAAGCTCACGGTTACCGGGTGAGAGGCTGTTTGCGGCGCATCATAGCCATCATGCTCCGCAACGATCGTTACATGCAGAGTTTTGCCGACATCGTCTTTTGAGCCGATGTAAACCAGCTTGCCGTCCTCGAACGTGAACTTGTCCTTATCCGGACCGGTCAAGTGGTAACTGACCGGTCCGCTCGCGTAGGATGGTTTGCTCGCCGAGAAACTGCCGTCGATGTCCGTGCTGCCATCGATATCGGCGGGGTTGATTGAGACGCTGGATGGCGCGCTGCCGAAGTCTGCCGGTGTATTGCCATAGGATTTTCTGACAGCCTCGCGAATTCCGAAGAACAGTCCGGTTCCACCGCCACCGACGACCACGACACCTCCACCGACGGCCGCCCAAGTTGGTACCTGCGTGCCAAAGATGGTGATCCCGCCAGCGCCACCGGCACCCGCTCCCAGACCTTCCAGTCCGGCACCTGCTCCCTCAAACCCTTCAAGAACACTGCTGCTGCCCTGTTCGATCAACGGGATTTCCTCAGCAGCACTTGCGGTGTTGCTGGCCGAGCTGGCGCGGCTCAAGAGGTTGCTGAAAAAGTCTTTCACGGTGCTACCCGCGCGCATCAAGCCACGCGCAGCGCGAATACCCAGTTTCCCGGCGCCGCTCCGTGACAACTGTTCCGAATTCACGATGCTTTCGAGCAGCAGCGTTGTTTCTCCTGCAAATTCAACAGGAAGCTCCTGACCGAAGGCGTTCAAGGTACCCCGGTCGTTTTCCGTTTTGAGCTGGTTCAACTGACCCTGACTGATCGGTCCACCATTGGCGACGCCGCGCGCAAAGATGGCGCCTTCGTCACCCGGGCTGTCGTCAGTGCCCAGCAAGGCGTCGAAGTGATGACCGAGTTCCTCCATCAGAACCTTGTTGATCTCATCCGGGTCCTTGAGCTTGCGGCTGATGAAGATCTGGCCACCGCCTTCTTTCGTGTAGGCGCCCTGAGTGGTGCTTCCGGCTGCGAAATTCACCGTATGCAAGGCTGCCGGCACAGGCACGTCGCCAGACGCGATCCGCTTGATCAGGTCATCAATCTGAGCTGGTTTTGCGTTCGGATAGGCCTGTTGCAGAATCTGCCGCAATTGCTGCGGATTTTCCTTGGCGAGTGTCGTCAGCGACGAAATCATGGTGTCCCATTGTTTTCGCGCGGTACTCGGCTCCGGTTTTTCTTCTGCGCCGAGTGCTTCAAACGCTTTGGAAGCTTTCGTCGACAATTCGTCCTTGATGACTTTGCCATCCGCGCCAAAGAACAGGTTTTCAGTTCCGGTCAGGTTGCCGGTTATGGTCTTGCCTTCGTTTTCAGAAACATGGCTCCAGGCCGCCTCACGTTTTTTTCCTACATAAAGCGAAACTGTCTGTGTCTGTCCGTTGCGCGGGTTGCGAACGGTAATTTCGTAAACGCCTTCTGGGACATCAGACCCTTTGGCTATGATCTGACCGGTGTTCTTGTCGACGGTCAGCTTGCTTTCGTCGCCCTTCGTAACTTCGAATTCCAGTGGTGTTCCGTCGTAGTTGAACGCGCTGACCTGCCCCAGGACCTGGCCATCGGAGGTGGTATCGCCGGCGCCCAACAGAACCGCCTGCGATCCAATTACGTCCGGCTTCCGGTCCTCTTGCGGCTTCATTTTGACAAGAACAGTAACGATCTGGAATTGGTCGCCCTGTTTGACGCGGACTTTAAGTTTGAACAGCCCAGGTATGATTGAACCGGTTGAGCTAAGTTCGCCGGTCTTCGGGTCGATCGTAAACGCACCGCCATATGTGTCGCTGACAATCTGATAGTCGATCGGACCTGACGCACTGTCTGAAGTCGACGCCTCAACCTTGCCGATGACGGCTCCACCTGCCTGATCAAAACCTTGACCTGTGAGCAATTGCTGCTTGTCGGTAGAAAGCGTCCGCCCTGAACCAACTTCAATGTTGATCGTTCGGGTTACCTTCGTTGTTCCATCAGAGACTTCGACAATGATAGAGTGGCTGCCGGCATCCGATGCCTTGAAGTCTCTCTTCGCCCTGATCGTGCCATCCGCGCCAATCTCAAAAAGAGGATCAAAGTTGTTGTCTTCGATCGAATAGGTCAGCGTCCTGCCAGTTTCTCCGCGCGCTTCGAGTTTGAACAGGCTGTCCCCGGCCGCAGCATCGGATTTTGCTTCGAAACTCCGGTCGACAACCACTTCAGGAGCTTCTTCAACATTTTGGACATTGACGGTGACCTTGACCTTTTGTGCGTTGAAGCCGTCGGAAACGGTTATTTCAAGAACCCGCTTGCCATCCGGGCTCCGTTCAAAGTCAACGTCGCCAGAGACTTGAATATTGCCGTCCTTGTCGATGGAAAATGCGCCATCCAGGTTGCCGCCGGTGATCGCGAATTGCGGCGTTACAGTACCATCGCCGCCGTTCCTTGGTGTCAGCGTACCAACCCTTGTTCCCGAGGCCGCGTTCTCGGTGACCTGGAAATTGCTGTCGGTGTCGAACAGCGGGCTAGCCTCGTCGCCCAATTTGACCTTCCAGGCGATCTCACGGCTCGATGTGCCATCACTTACGACGACCACCACGGTCTGATAGCCACCTTCGTAGGCACCGGACCGTTTCTTGGTTATCTCACCCGTTTTCGGATCGATGGAGAAGTCGTCGCTCGGCGATTTCAGACCGAAAGTAAGTTCGTTGCCATCCAGGCTTTGGGCATCCACGCGGCCCAGCGTCGTGCCTGCCGGGGCGTCCTTTTTCGCCGATACCACACCGCCGATATTGGAGAAGAGAATGCCTTCGTTCTCGTTATTGACCGCGACGGTAAATGTACCCGTTCTGGTGTTGCCACCATTCGTGGCCGCCACAACCAGTGTGCGCGACGAGGCCTGTTCAAAATCCAAGCCCTCGGCCGTTACTTCGCCGGTTTGTGGGTCGATTTTGAATTTGCCGTCCTCGTTTCCGAAAACGATGCGGTAAGTGTAACCGGCCGTGCCGCCCGAATTTAGAACCTTAGCAGCATCGAAGGAAGCTCCGTAGGTGTTTTCGTCGACAGAAACGGCGGGGGTGGCCCCTTGGTACTTTACATCGACGTTCCGGCTGACGGTCTGGCCGTCGGCGGTTGTCGCTTCAATGACAAGCTCGCCGTGATCCCAGGCATTGCCCTCACCGGTGTAGATGAGCTGGCCTTTTTCGTTGACGTGGAAATCGTTTGTGACGGTCAGCGAGCCGTCCGGACCTTTGACCTTGATAGTGAAGGTAACGGGCTGGGGCCCAGTTTGCATCGTCACCTGGACGTCGTTGTAATCTTCGTCGCTGCTCTCGGGCGGCAGGTCTTCCCAGTTGCCTCCCCGATTATGCACCTTGCCTTCCGGGTTCAGCTTGGGATCGTCAAAATAGGCTGCGCCTGTCGGATCAGCGGATTTAAGCTGAGTTCCGTCGGCAAGGACCGGCACCCATTCGCCGTTCTCGCCTTTGACGAACTTGACTTCCGTATGGTTCTCAACATCCGGGTTTTGGCGGCCGCCATCCGGTATGATAAAGAACCCGTACTTGTCGGGATCGAAATTTTCGAGCGCCATTTTTTGGCCGCGGGTCGTGTGCACATTGTTCCAGATAATCTTGCCGTCGACGGGATTGCCGTTTTCATCCTTGCGGTAGTACCCGTAGCTGCTTTGTTCTTCCGCTTGCTCATTGTGCGTGTTGGTGATCGTGATCTGTTGGCCGGCACCGGTTACCTGAAAACCTTCTCCGACGACCCGGCCGCCTCCCGAACTCGCTTCCTGGCCGTTAACGGTCAACTCCTGCGGACCAGACAGACTTGCATCGGATTGCTGTGTTTGCGGAAGTGTCTCCCGATATCCCAAAACGACTGTGTGGGTAACGGCGCGGGTGCCATCGGGAGAATTCGGATCTGAGATATGAACCTCAATTTTGAGTGTGCCCATGTCCCAGGGATTGCCGGTGCCGGTGTAAATCAGGCGGCCATGGCGATCGAGCGAAAAGTCGTGCGTAGTGGTCTCGGTGCCATCTGGCGCAACCAACTTGAATGAGAAATTCCCAATTCGCCAACCACCATCAAATTCGTTGTGCTCTCCGATGATCAGGTGTCCCTCGCCCGTTCTTTGCTCTCCGGTGTGGACTC
>NZ_GL476319.1:0-1323 GCF_000148725.1 Roseibium sp. TrichSKD4
TATTATGGCAGACCTTGTAACCAAGGAAGACCTGAACAACGCGATTGCGGCCAGTGAGCAACGTATGACTCTGCGCATTGGCTCTATGCTTGCCGCAGTTGTCGGTTTTTATGTGCTTGCCGAAAAGCTCTTTGCCTGACGGGTTTACGAACCACCAGAACTAACCCTCACAATCCGAATATGACCACCCCGCCCGCAAGGCGGGTTTTTTGTTGCGTGCCCCATCCCCTCGAACAGAACTGGAGGACACCATGAACGCAATTTCTGAAATCCCGTCCGTCTCGAATGTACTCGCGACACGCGCCTTGATTGTCTCGCTGACCATCTCCCAATGGACCGCGCATAAGTTTGACCGAAAGGTCTCGCAGGAGGTCAACGAAACCCACAAGGCGGCAAGCGATGCAAGCCGCGTCAACAAATCCCTTCTGCCCAAAAAGGCGCTTGAGGAGATCCAGAGAAAGGCAAATGCAGTCCGGACCGAGTTTAACGGACGCACCCTGCCATGGCTGGATGATGGCCAGCGCGTACTGGCGGCTGAGCACTATGTGGACCACGCCGCATGGTTTCAGAAGCAAAAGGCGGAATATGAACAGTTGGTCGCCGATTTCCTGACCGCCTACCCGGCCCATGTGGATAAGGCCCGCGCCCGCCTTGGCGATATGTTCAATGAGGCTGACTACCCAACGCCCCACGAGATCGCCAAGAAGTTCGATATGACCATGCGGACCATGACGGCACCGTCGACCGACGATATGCGGATTTCCATCTCCGACGCGCAAGCCCAAAGCATCCGCGCTGAGGTCGAAAAGACCATACAAGAGGCAACCAATCGGGCCGTTTCCGATGTCTACCGCCGGGTGCGCGAAGTGTGCGAGCGTATGGTCGATCGGTTGTCGGCCTATAAACCCGCCGCCAAGAAAGGCGACCGCGCAGAGGGCACCTTCCGCAATTCCCTGGTCGAGAACGTCCGAGACCTGATCAGCGTCATGCCATCACTCAACATTACGGGCGATCCGAAACTGGACGATCTCGCCCAGCAGCTGGAAGCCCTGACCGCACATGACGCCGACGTGCTGCGCATATCCGAGAAAGTGCGCGACGAAACAAAAAACAAGGCCCAAGCCATCCTCGACGGTATGGGCGCTTTTGTCGCCTGATGTCGCAATAAATCGCCCGATTTCTCAAAAAGCGGCCCGCAAGGGCCGTTTCAATTATGGAATGCACATGAAACCAGAGACGGTAAAACCAATTAGTGACGCAGACCTTGCACAGCTCAAAGAAGCAATTCTAGCGCGGTGGCAGAGCAAACCCCACTACTGCAGG
>NZ_GL476319.1:2008-36895 GCF_000148725.1 Roseibium sp. TrichSKD4
TGCGAACTGTGCGTGGAACTCCAGCTCGAGAATGAAGACTATTCAGTTATTGGGCCAGCTCAGGAAGTCGCGCAATACTTCGCAGCTGGAAATAGTACCCTGTCAGAGAATGAAGCCAACTACGGCCAAATTGAAGTTCTCGAAGACGAACTGCGCAAATACGGTGTCGCATACACGTATCGCTATGGGGATGGTGGTGAATATGAGCGTGGCGGCGGCTATTGGTCGCCTGAAGAGCCAGACGAGCATTACGAATATACCGGCGACGAACCTCAGGTCTCCCGATACGCAATTGATGAAGCGTTGCAGGAGGATGACCCGATATCCGCTGTCCGGCGTCTCGCCGACAACGCAGAGCGTATGACCGGTTCGCACCTTCCCAAATTCTCCATACATCCAGACGCTCTGCGGGCGGCGAAAGAAAATGGTCTTCTGCCTTCGCCAAATCCCGATGGAACACAGTCCTATCGAGCCACGGTGAAAGAGGTCGTTGAAGTAACAGTTTCGTTCGATGCTTTCCCTGACGACGATCTGCGGGCAACTGCCATTGAGGCTGCTTCCCAGTCTCACCCTCGCACTGAGACGGTAGTAGATCGGAAAGTTGTAGAGATATCCATATCATGACCAACTCAGTAAGGAACTACCCTTTTGGGTCAAGTCGGCATTCAGAAATCTCGAATACACCCTGATCACAAAACCAAACATCAATCGGTAGGCGATGCACCCTCACAGTCACTTTCATTCTTTGAATGTGGTTCGCACAGGTTCGTTCGCTTCGCCGGCATATCAGGATCACTCCAGCATTCCGCCGCGTTAGAATTGCGTAATTCAAAGCCTGACCGATCGATTCCGCCCATTTGTCACTCCAATCGACCTCGATTGCATGTGACTTGGTAAGACAATCGACACGCACCTTCGAATTTCGTTGCCGATACGCCGCCTCAATCGATCCGGCTAACTGCGTACAATAGGCACGGTTGTAATCGCCTTCTTTCGGCTTGCGAACTTCCTGAGCCAAGGCATACGTCGAAAAAAACAAATAACAGGCACACAAAAAGAACTTGTTCACATCAATCCCCTTCGAAGATCACGACCACCCCTGTGAAGGGCTTCGAGTGACCGCTGTGGGCAGAACATAGCCTTCCATACCTAACCCTTACAATCACATCACGGAGAATTCTCATGGCTACTGTCACCGTTGACAGGGCATCGACCCTGCTTGGCCATTTGGTGGACGCCAACATTCCTGCCCACCTTTGGGGCGCACCCGGTATAGGCAAGTCCGACACAGTCAAGGCGCTTGCAAAGGGTCGAGGCGCAGACCTGGTCGACATTCGCCTGTCCATGTTCGATCCGGTCGACCTGCGCGGTTTGCCGACCATTACCGACGGTTCCACCAGCTGGCTGCGGCCTGCCATTTGGCCAAAAGAAGACAAGCCGACAATCTTGTTCTTTGACGAGATGGACCGCGCTGCGCCTGCCGTTCAGAACGCCGCGCTCCAGATTGTTCTCGACCGAAAGATCGGTGAACACAAGTTGCCCGATCAGGTCCGGATTATTGCGGCTGGCAATGGTGAGACCGACCGTGTCGGCACCAACCGCACCTCAACAGCTGCCAATGACCGCTTTGCCCATATCCAGATTGAGCCAGACGTCGATGCTTGGAAGGATTGGGCCTATCGCGCCAACCTACACCCGCTCGTAGTGGCCTTTGTTTCCTTCCGCCCTGATCTCTTGCACTACACGCTCAATGAACAGCTGAAGAGTGACCGGAGCTCCAAGACACGCCCCACCCCCAGAGGGTGGCAGGATGTTGCCAGCTTCGCAGATCATCCGGTTGATATTCAAGCCGATCTGGTGGCAAGTCGGATTGGTGACGGACCTGCGGCAGAGTTCAACGGCTTTGCGCAGATCTTCCGAGAACTGCCATCGCTGGACGGAGTAATTTCTGACCCAACGGGTTCAGCCATTCCGTCATCCCCCGGCGGCCGTTTCGCTATCGCCATCGGCTTGGCGATGAAAGCGGACCCAAGCAACTATGCCAATATCCTCACCTATGCGGATCGGCTTCCCGGTGACGTTGCTGCGATGCTGGCCATTGATGCGACACGGCGTGACCCCGGCCTCTCTCACACCAAGGCACATATCGACTTCCTTGCCCGAAACAAGGAACTGTTTCAGTGAACCAGCGATCGGAAGATGTCCTTGTCCAAGTTGACCAAACCGGCAGTGGTTCAGGCTTCACCACTTTGGCCGGCCTACGCATTCCAGAAATTGCCTTTGCTCCGCATCGGGGCACCTTTGTCTCCGGGGCTGGGGTTGCTGCAAATGAACCTGCAGCATCGCTCCTGTCGGACCTCCACCATCATGGGATTACCGGTCCAATGAGGATCGTCGCTCCCGGCAAATGGAGCTTGAGCGGCAGTTTCAAGATCAAGGAACTGGAACACGATACAGGCACCTCCAGAGAAGATCGGATCAAGGTACTTCTCTTGGGTGTTGGGCCCGTCGAACTCCACCCTCATGAGGCAGACACATGAACGTTCCAATCAAACCCGCTGGCGGCCGGATTACAAAAGCCAGAACCCAGCTGCTGCTGCGCGAACCCTTTTTCGGCTGTATCCTGATGCATCTGCAGGAAGAAGCCAGCACCGACTACCCAACCTTTGCAACAGACGGAACCACCCTCTTTTACAATCCTGATTACGTGGATCAGATCACCGATGAAGAGATCAAGGGTGTTCTGGCGCATGAGGCTATGCATGTCGCCCATAATCACCATACCCGTCGCGGGCATCGAAACCCGGAAGACTGGAATGAAGCGTGTGATCTTGCCATCAACCCGGATTTGATCGAGCAAGGGTTTCATATGCCCGGCCAACCTGCCGTCGACCCAAACTTTACCGGGCTATCTGCTGAAGCAATTTATGCCCAAATTCAGGTGCAGAAACAGCAAGACCAACACAAGGCGGCTGGACAAGGAACCAAGCCTTCTACATCCCCCGGCCTTGGCGAGGTCAAAGACGCAGCACCTGCTCATGACCCGGCTGCCCTGAAGGCTGCCGCGGCCAAAGCGCAGACCATGGTGCGTCAGGCCCGCATGATGGCACGCAAGAAACAAGGCGGTTTGTCTTCATCTCTGGAACGCCAGATCGAAACCATGGTGGAACCGGTTGTCGATTGGCGTCAGATCCTTCGCTCATTCATCGATGACAGACAACAGACCGACTTTTCATGGCTCCGACCCAATCGGCGATTGATCCCTCAAGGCATCTATATCCCGGGCCAGATCCCGGACGGCATTTCTCATGTTGTGCTGGCAATCGACACGTCCGGCTCAATCGATCAGAACGCTCTGGCATCCTTTGCGTCTGAAATTGAAGCCGCCATTCAAGATGGTGCGATCCAACGGCTGACCGTTGTCTATGCGGACCGGGAAGTGAAAGGCCATGTCACCTTTGAGGCCATGGACGACTTCACAATCCAACCGGTTGGCGGTGGGGGAACATCCTTCGCCTCTACCTTCGAATGGATCGAAGACAATGCCGACGATGCCGTCGCAGTGATCTACTTCACGGACCTTGTTTGTCGGGACTTCGGCATGGAACCCCACTGCCCTGTTCTGTGGGCCACATGGGGCGATGAACGTCGCTTTCCGGAACTGGCTGCCGCCGCTCCCTTCGGCGAAGCGATTTTTCTGTCCAACAGATAGGAACCATTTCATGATGACAAATGAAGACCGGGTCGATGATATCGGCCCGAGCGTGGAAGACTTTGCCCTGCGCATGGGCCTTTCAATCGAAGTCGAGCCAGGAGACGTTGCAGGCGATTTGATTGCCGCGGTCCTCCACTGGCTTCAGGCCAACACCGATTGTGAAGAGCACCCTGATCCTCGTCTGGCCGCATTGGATGCGGCGCGTCGAGGGATCGGCCACTACATCACCGAAACAAACATCGACTACAGCGCAGAAGAAGTCGACGAGCTTGGGCCTGACAGCTTTGTTGCGATCGATGCCAACTGCAACGGCCAGAGATGGCTTGTCACTCCCCATATCAAACCAGACATTTCCGGAGAGCCCTATGCCTGAGTACACATTCTCGGTCGCTGCCGATTCTCGCAATTACTTTGACGTGCAGATTGTGGCTGCCAATCCAGATGAAGCCAAGCGTATGCTTCAAACGGAGCTGGCTGAAAGCTCAAACCTCCATGTGTTTTCGGTAGAAAGCGCTGGCGTCAAACAAGAGGTTGGCGAAGACCTCGCGCTTAATAACGACCCGATCACCAAAGACTACACCACCTTGGAAATGGAAGCGGCCCTGTGTGTCTGGGAATGGATCAACGAAGTCACGTTGCTCGACCATGAAACGAAATCACCTGAGTGGATTACACTTCGGGAGAACCTTGGTTCTATCGAACTTCGTCACAAGTCCATGGATCTTGGGAAATGGTGCCTGAAGGTCTTCGACATTTGCACAAAGGACGATCAGGATATTTTCGAGGGCCACCCTTACGACTTCGAAGTCATTCCGGCCATTATGAGCTTTGTGGAAGTCGAGACTCACGACTACACCACTCCTGCCCCTGAGCAGGTTGCTCCAAAGCTGCTGAAAAAACTCGGCATCCACGTCCCCGAGACCGGTCCGGGATACTGGAAGGAAACACCCGAAAAGGATCTGGATTTCTTCCAGGAAAGAGCTGCCAACGAAGGTTTCTTTCGCAACTACGAAGCAGTGTCACTACGGCTCACCAAAGACACCATTTCCTCTCTACTTGTGGCAATGGATAAGTGTCAGGCCATGTTTAGCAGTGGGGATCACATTTTTGTCGAGACAACCTTTCTGGATAAGGTTGCCCCCGATATGGAAGTCATCACTGCAGACAGTGACCCGGAATTCGACATGAACTTCCGCCACAGCAGCACGAACACGATTATTCGCTGCTCTTCATCCGGCGCCAGTGTCATCTTTCAAGCGAACGACATGCACACCGCCGACTGCATAGTCACCGAGGAACTTTCGGTGAGACAGTTACAAGACCTTTATCGGCAGCTCAGCTGATTCCAACCCAAACCGACCAGTTTCCGCCGGCCATGAGCCGGTTTTTTCGTTTTCAGGAGCAAATTATGCAGACAACTATGCCAGAAACTCACACTGCCCTGCCCGCTGTCATCCCTTCCAACGAAATCATCATTGACCGTGCCGACTTTCTGCGTGCTGTCACGAATGCAAAACAGATCGCAGATAAGCCCAAACCCAAAGAGGCCATCGGGCCAAACCATTATCTTTATCTCTGCAGCACCGGAGGCGGAATATCGGCTACGGCAACCGACTTTGACACGGTGACAAGCACCCTATGCAAGGGGGACGCCCCCCAAGACTTCTTTGTCGCCCTTCCGGCCCACCAACTATTTGGTCTCATTGCAAAGGCTGACCCATCAAGAAATGTGGTGCTCGCCTGCGCACCTGGCATTACCGAGCTCACGATCGGTGCGATTTCGGTCGATATCGAAACACCGGACTGGAGCCTTTGCGACATGCCAGTGGTCGCATTCCAGCACAAGATGGTCACTGCCGAAACCGAGTTTCTAATTCCCACCCATGTGCTACGGGATGCATTCCGCAAGACACTGCCATCTGTCAGTACGGAAGAGGTTCGCTACTACCTCAGAGGCGTCTATCTACATGCCTATAATGGCAAGTTTCGCGCTGCTTCTACAGACGGACACCGCCTCACGATCTTCGAAGACGATCTTCCACCTGGTGTTACCGACATACCGCCGATAATTATTCCGACCAAGGGAGTTCAGGAAGTTGTTCGGATGTTGTCGAGGAAAGGAATCGACGCCTCCTCACAAGTGAAGGTCATTGTCGATGAGGCAGGCGTATTCTTCCAATTCGGTGACTACGAACTTCTGGCAGTCAAGGCGATTGACGGCACCTTTCCTGACTATCAGCGCTTAATCCCAGCAATGCCCGTGAACTTTGTCAGTTTCGAAGCGCAAAAGATGGAGGATGCGCTGAAAGCGCTATTGAGCATTAAGCCCGAATTCAACCGCGTTCTGTGCTCCTTCGAAGAAAGCGGTATTCATCTGTCGGTTTCAACAGAGGAAGGCGCAAAATCTCGCACCAGTTTGAAAGCCAATCTGGAAGGCATTGACCCCATACAGATTAAATTCAATGGGCAATTCATCTCCGATCTAATGAAGCTCATAGAGGGCCGAGCTCGTGTCTGTATCGATCACAATAATCAGCCTGTCGTATTGCAGGACGTAAGCGACGACCGGATGACCTACCTCGTCATGCCCCTGAAAATCGACGGATAAAGGACGATCCCATGAATGCTATTGTCCCACGCCAAACGGTTGAACAGGTCGTTACCGCTCGAGATCAAACCCTTGAGAAATACGAACATGCCTTTGAAAAAGTTGAGGAAGCAAACGAAGCCTTGAAAGAGGCTCGCGCTATGTGGAAACAGGCCGCACCAGATTTTGACGGTCGCTACTACGAAGCCGGTCGAGAAGCCGAATCCTTCTTCAAGGTCGTTTCTATGCCGGATCGATATCAATATCTGGCAACAGCAAAACGTCTAGTCGATATCACGGTGTGGCAGCATGTCGTGAGCATCTCCGGCATTGAAGACCTGATGGATCGGAACGAAAAAGAAAAGCTCCGAGACCAGATGAAGTACCGGGCACCGCATCAAAGGTCAGCAATGGAGGTTATAGACACTTTGGAGCGCTATGCAGATGACGCCGAAGACCCAAACGAACATGGAATTGGGTTTCGGATTATCCGCCACTTCGAAAGGGAAATAGAGGCCCTGGAAGATCACCCCGAAATTCTGGAAGCGCTTTCCGGTGAAGGGGTTGATCGTATTCGGGCTGCCAGTCGTCGGATCTTGGATTCTGTCGCATCAATCTCAGGTGGGTCCGGTCTCCTAGAGGGGCTAACGAATACCATCCAGAAGCTGGAAGAATGGGTTGCAACACCGAAAGGGTTGCCGCCTGTTACAGTTGATAACATCATGGCGACTTTGACCGGGCTGTTGGGCCAGTCAAACGACATTTTCCTTCGTGGTATTGCCAACTCTTTTTCCAGTTTGGACCGGCGCTTCCGATCCCACGACGGCTTCAAGATTGGTAACCGCATTATCATCACCAGACTGTGCGATGACTGGGGGTATGTCTCCCACGGCTATAAGGAAGATACCTTTCATGATGTGGAACGGATCTTCAAACTGCTTGATGGCGGCAAACCCGGAGCACTCTATGGCAGCATTCTCGAAACTGTTCGGCGGGAGCGATTGAAAGGAACCCGTGCGCACCAGTCAGAGCATGAAGGAGATTACTTCAAAATCCGTGTTTTCAAGAATGGTAATGCTCATCTTTGGTTTACCCGCAAAGACCTCCTCACGAAGGTCAACAAACTGTTGGCCGAATATTATGGCGAAGTCGTAGGCGATGGGCAGTGCTCAGAAGAAGACCCACTCTTCAACCAAAAGACCACACCAGCCAAACGCTATGGTTTTTTCCCGACACCGGACCCTGCAGCTGACCGTGTACTGGAGAAGGTTGACCTCAGACGGGGCATTGATGAGCCGGAACTGCGTATCTTGGAGCCTTCCGCCGGGACGGGACAGCTGGCTAAGCGAGCAACGCGGAAAATTGCAGCAAGACACAACTACCGTGTAGAAGAAAACGGTCGAACGTCATGGGAATCCACTGACTACACATGCAAGGCGCTGGTCGATTGTGTGGAACTGCAGCCCCACCTTGCCGATGATCTGGAAAGCACGGGCCTTTTCAACAGGGTCATGTGCGCAGACTTTCTCAAACTGGACCCGGCCGTCACCGGATTGTATGACCGCGTTATCATGAACCCACCATTTGATCGGGAGCGAGATATTGATCATGTAGTACATGCTCTGTCATTCCTGAAACCGGGTGGGACACTGACGGCTATCATGTCGGCAGGAACAGAGTTTCGAGAAACAAAAAAGTCCAAGGCCTTCCGTGACTTGATCGGGAAAATGAATGCAAGAATGCAGGATCTGCCAGAGCGTTCGTTTGCTGAGTCCGGAACCAGCGTCAACACACTGGTCTTGCATATTAAAAAACCTGCAGAAAAATAAACGGAAAAGGCACACCCGACCTCAATCGGGTGTGCCTTCTGACAGGTGGCCTACCTGCCCGCGCACCCACCTCGCGCGTTGATTTCGTCAATAACCTCATCATTCACCCTTCGATATTTCTCCGGGTCGATAGCTTCCCATCCCTCCCAATTGGATTTGCGGAAAGAGAGCCTCCGAGGATAAGGGGTGTAAACAACATAGGCCGCAAGATCATCCCTCTGTAATTCTATCGTGGAAAGATAAACTTTAACTTCGACTTGGTCGGATTCTTTTGTTTCATAAATTCGTTCAGCTTCATATTTCGCAATTTCTAATGCTCTGTCAGGTGATAATGGACCGAGAATTTTGACCTCGGAGAACTCAACTTCTCGAAGATCACCATAATCGTCCGACTTGAGATAGTTCTTTGTGGATTGATCAACGATACGACACTCAATGGCGTTCGCTTCTATAGCGAAAAATGAGGCCCAAACTCCCAAAAGAAAACCGTACTTCAAATGTGCCATCCGCACCTCCTTGTTGAAATTAGAAGTCAATAAAACGAAAATTTCGAGTATTCTGCAGTCTAAGAAAACACGACCTCACTTATCTGACAACCTGTCAAATCGGAGCACTTTAATGGAAGACAAAGAACTATTTAATGCTTGGGTGGCCTCACTTGGCTTCAACGAACGGGAGCTCCGATCTGCTGGGGAACTCCTAGGTTTTGACAAAAACCAAATCTACGCTGTAAGAGCTGGAAAGCGTCCACTGAAAAAGGCTGAGAAACTCGCCATGGCTGCTGTCAAAGCTGAACTCGCAGAGTGGGCTCCTGAGCACGATAAAAATCTACTCGCATTAGGACTATTGAAGGAGACCCTTTTCGACAAAGGCAGCGACAAGACCGAAGCAGCCTAGCGGTACCACCTGGAAAACAGGCTTTCGAAGCTCAGATAATTGTAATGCACAGCAGCGTGATCCAGAGCACGCAACGTCTTCTCAAGAACTGTACGGTCAACTGAGGCGCGGACTTTTCTCTGCGCTTTTTCGTCCACTTTGATAACCTGGACCTTATCCGGGCTGCGAAATAGCCATTTATCCAGCCAGACAACATCATCAAGGATCTTGTATAGATAACTGCTCATCGACGACTGTAAGCGGTCCAGTGACATCATTGCAGTCAGCTTTACGTCAGCGATTGGTCGCGGACCGGACCCTGAGTTAGGCACCCCGTCCAATTCAGGCGAACGTAACAGCGTAATCTGGGCCTTCTCCATGTCCTTTCGGAATTCAAGCCCTGCATACCAACGAAAATTTGCAATCTCAGCGGCGACCGCTTCCTCTTCGTACCTATTGTCCTCAAACTTACCGGAGAACATCAGCCATTCGAACGGAGCTGCATTGTGATCTGAAATAACAACGCTGTCTCGAGAAACTCGCCAGTCAATTGGCCGCCCCTCCCGACCGCCGTGCTTGTTTTCCCGTTCGCTAAATTGGGACACGAAAGGTTTAGGATATGGATTGATGGACTGACCATATATACGTTCGACCATGTCGTAGAACTTGCGCCGACGTACCTCAAATTCCTCTGACCGGGCGTAATGAAAAGCGAGCGGCTTCGGGTTCACACGATGCGGCCAACCAAAGCTGTGAGCGCATCGGATAGATTGAAGTGCTTCGGCAGCCTGAACTGCTTTCAAAATCTGGTTCACTCTCACTTCCCCTTTTGGATTGAGGCTTCCGATTGGAAGGCAAATGGTACTCCAGATAATTTCAGCACGTTAATACCGTGCAATAGATAGCTCACTTCCTCTTCAGTCAGGTTCAGGGCTTTGCATTCAGCGCCATCAACCAACCGCAACTCCAGTTCCTTGCCTAATTCTTCGCTCTTTCGAACCATGACGTGGCGCATGATCGGTTCCTATTACTTGGATTTTTGCTCTGTTACTTTCCGTCCCATTTGGGAAAGTCTCACACGCTTTCCGGTTTTGGGATCTACCCATGACAGTGGCTTGAACCCTTCTTCCGTCCGTCTGTTACGTCTTTTTCGTTCTGCAGCCCTCTTGGGTAGTAACCAATTTTTCGCCATTAAACGTCTCCGCTCTGTTTGGTTGAGGTGCTCGTGTCAATCACAAACGCAATTGCGGTTCATTTTCACGGATTTTGAACCACAAACTCGGCATAAAAACTGCGAATTTATTGTTCCAACTCGGCTAGATCAGTTTCGTAATCTTCTACGAGAGCTTGGAATGCTTCCTGCGGATTTTGTTCGGGCGCGCACTCAGCTATTACAACGTCGGATACGTTTTCTATCTGGACGAACATGGTCCCGTCTTCATGGGCAACTCTCCCGGTGTAACCTCGGTGCTCTATGATTGCTTCCTCTTGGTGCATCGCCTTGCCTACTGCCCCTGTCCCGCCCCAAGCGGTTCAATCTTCCAATCGAACACATTGAGACGCCCACCGCATTGTAATTGCCCATCCGTCTTACGGTGGATGGACTTCAGAATATCCAAACGCCTTTGGCGTTCTCGGTCACTCCAGGCACCACGCCCACGGTATTTTGAACGATTGATGAGGCCACTGACCTGGCCTTTCGTCAGCCCTAGGAACGCAGCGATTGTCGCTTCCGCATGCCCCTTCACCCACAGCACATAAATTGTGAAAACGATGTCATCTGAGTGCTTCTGTTTCGGCATCACATCACCCGTTCAGTTCTTCAATCCGAAAGGCTGGGCCATTGAAAATAAACTCTCTCTTTTCCCCACGCGCACCGTTCCGGTTCTTGATCATGGTCAACTCGCACTTGCCCTTGGCCTTGTTGTATTTGTCGAGCCAAGAGAGAAAATCCTTGTCTCCGCATTCTTCTTCATAGCTGTTGCAATGGGGTTTGCGATCCTTGAGCCATTCGTCACGGCGCACTGTCGCGATGACCCAGTCAGCGTCCTGCTCAAGCGCACCGCCGCCATCAAGATCGGACAGATGAAGAGAAGGATCATCCCGGCGCTGCGCCTGCCGTGTGACCTGTGAAAGAAGGACAACTGTAATTCCAAGTTCCTTGGCGAAGCTCTTGCACTCGGACGTGACATGCTCCATGCGCTCGAATTTGTTCGAGAACCGCGCGCGGCTTCTGATCAATCGCAAATGGTCAATGAAGCAGGAGCCTATTCCGTAGCGGTGCTTCCACAGCATTAAGCGTTCGTAGATCACTTCCAGTGCCAGTTTTGGCCGGTCATCGATGTGAATGCGTTCCTCGGACAAACGCCTTTCGGCTTCGGTAATGTTCTCCCGATCAAAAAACTCATACGTTCCCGAGATAATCGATTTCAGGCCAACCCCGGATTCACTGGACAGCACGCGAGAGCTCATCCGTTCGTGATCCATTTCGGCTTGGAAGAAACCAACCGGATCAAAATACTGCCACCGGCGCGCCAACTGCATGGCAAGAACCGTTTTACCACCCCCTTGCGGGGCCGCGATTGCCCCGAGATCTCTTGGGAACGCTCGACCCATGATTTCATCAAGTGTCGGTAGACCAGTATCGCATCCAGGTACTTGATCCTGCTCGTTTGCCATAAGACTGGAACGCACAGCAGCGCTGACACTTTGCCCGAGAGTGACACTGGGCTCCGCTTGAGAGTTCAAATTGATGCCATCGACCCGCTCTTTCATCGCACACAGAACGTCGTAGGAATCAGCCCCCGGTTTAGCGAGCTCCTTTTTGACCCAGTTCGCGGTTTCATCCAGTGCCCGCGCCCGCCATGCATCAACGATGATGTCGACAAAATCCATAGGTGAAACAGTCTCGCCGGACTGACTTTCCCGCAACAGGGCGGTTAGATAATTGAGCGTCAACAGTCCATCGCGACCGTCTTCCTCATATTCGTCCCCGATCCGTGCCACCAACAAATTGAGGGAAGCCTTCTTGCCGGCAGACAAGATGCTTCCCATGGCTTCATAAATCCTCTGATTGATTGGGCGGATAAAATGCTCAGCCTTCAGTGTTTCGAGAACTTCAAAATAAGCGGAAGGATTGTCGAGCAATGATCCCAGTACGGATCGCTCTGCCATGATCGTCTGGTGGACCTTGTCGTTATTCTGCATGAGCTTGGAAAGTCTCCCATAATTCAAGACCATCGCCGAGCGCCGGCATCTCTTGAGGCACAACCTTCAGGCCAACAGCTGTTTGTTTTTCTAGGCAGATGGCAGCGGACCGCGCTCCTGGCGGCATGGCAGTCTGGTGCCGGTTTTTCTGGTAAACCGCCTTGTCTCCGTCCTGAAACAGATCAAGACGCTCAACGAAGGACGGGGCTTGAAAGGCTTCCATCCCGCCAGTGGAAATGCAGGCCCACATCGGGAACCGGCAATTGTGCAAAAACCAAAGACCAAGCGCCGTTTCCGGCCCTTCCATCAGGCCGACCCTGGGGCCATCGCCCCCTATCCGGCAAACTCCGCCAGCGTAACTGCCATAGGTTACCTTGCTATCAAGGTCAGGGCGTTCGGTTTCCAGCTTGCGGCCATCTTGAGACAGGAAGATCCGCTGCATGGCGACGACATCCCCGAATGGATCGCGGATGAAAAAAACAATGGCAGGAAAGTCCGGACCGTACCGAACCAGCCGCTTGTTCTCGTAGACACGAAGCGGGTCATATTCCAGCGCCGGATGAAAACCAATATGCGCTCGCTGATCAGATGGCCACTCGCTCATCGGCGGGAGCTTGCGGTGGATCAGGTAAGCTTCAGCCAACGTCCCCTTCAAGAGTTGACACTGTTCAGCCACTTCTCTTGCGGTTTCGGCGCGGCGCATTTTCCGCGCTTCTGTTTTCTGTTGCTGCTCTTGCTGTCGCCTTGCGTTAGCTTCCCGGCGTTGATTGATCTTCCGCTCACGCTCCTGTCGGTCCTCATCGGATTCGGTCCTCTTCTTCTCGAGGCCAAAATACTCCCGGCACCACTCGTAAGCGCGAGCATAAGCATCACGGCCCTTGTGGTTGCCGGTCAACTCATAGGCAACGTAGTTGATTGGGGCACCGCCGATCTTCTGCGAGTAACGGCGCCAACTCCCGCGGTCCCCACCCTCCAACTCCATTTGGTAGGATGAGGCATAGCGGGTTCCGGTCTTTTTCGGAGTTAGCAATGCCAACTTGCCAACCTTCATCCAATCAGGATGGAACCGGTCCAGCACCCGTTCAAGGTTGGAATAAAGCAGTTGGTGAATTTCTTCTGTATCATCGACAAAGGGCATGGGGGCGTGCTCTCTGTCTATCAGGAGACAGCAGAGAACAGCGTGCCTTCCGGCTCTGCCTGCAGCTTCAAGTGAAGTGCAATGCAAAGCGCCTCAGCAGCGTCCCCGCTTTTGGTCTCATGCCCTCTCGCAAGAGCAGTTTCGCGGGCTTTCTTTTTGTACCAATCACGTCGGTTTTTTGCTTCCACTGTATGGGGAGGCTTTCCAATCCCGACAGTTCCGCGCCATTCATTCGATGGCACGTAGACTGGCTGCAATCCTCGACGGATACAAACTGTGGACATGAGAAACGCAAGGCTGATCAGGAAGTGTGTCACTTCAAAACTGGTGCCACCAACCTTAACCTTCTTCTTGGCTTCACCAGCAAACATTGTCGCGTGGTTGATTTCTGTTTTGGTCCGCTCGAGAGACCCGGGTTGGGGCTGCTCGATGGCGATGGTATCCGGCTTGTGCTTGACCAGCCATGCATCCAGTTCGCGCTGATACCAGTCGCCAACCTTGCCGGCATATGCGGCGTCGATCTTTCCCGCAGGAAGTTCAAAAGGACGTTTGATCTTGCACCGCATAGTGCCGGAGGAAATCCCCTCCGGCGTGATGAGACCCCACCCGGTGCAGGTCTTGGAGACGTCCAGACCGGCATAGCGGGTCATTCCATCCCCTCCTCGGCCATTGCGTCTTCAAAGTCATCTTGGCCATCACTTTCTGAATTGTCATTGCTGCTTTCAGGATGTTCACCCTTGATTACCGAGGTTTCCGCCTCCATCGAAAGCACAAGATCACGTTCGGCGCGTCCGCGGGCGAAGCCTTCAATCCACTTTTGACCAGCCGATGTCGCCAAATCATGAGGGTTAGCCGCATCCACTTCACCCAAACGGCCCGCCTTCAACCCGTCAGCAAAAGCCTTTTCATCGATTGGAGTACGGTCTGGTTCCGTGCTGATAAGATCCAGAAGCGACGCCTGCTTCTGGCGAACATCGAACCCTGCTGCCTTTAGATATCCCAGCGTCAATGTTGTTTCATCGACAAAGTCCTGCACTTTGTCATCGCTATCACTGGAGAGAAGTTTCGCAGCCTGTTTGAATGCGCCTTCGTTAATGTCGAGCTTTCCTGCCTTTTTCAAAATAGCGCTAGCATCACCATTGGCAGAAGCAATGCTCTGGCGGGCCTTGTTGTACTTTTGCATCAAGACTAGAACGACAGCATCTTTGGGCGGTTCGTTCTGTTGTGTATTCTCTGCTTCACTCATGACATTTGCTCCAATTTGGTTTTGTTTGGGAGGGAGGAAGTGACTTCAGAGGCAAGGACCGAAAGGCTGACAAAGCCCCTGCCCCCGACGGCTTCAAACTGACTAAATTCTGAGCGTATGCGCTGAGCCAACAACTGGTCGGGCTCTGCGTTCCATGTGTCTAATACCGCTTCAAAGCCAGCCCGCGTTATCGCTACGCCGGTTTTGGCAGACCGGAACAAACCCGCATTTTCCGGCCGTTCATTCACGTAAGCCCGGATATGACTAAGCAGGTCTTGATGCGCACAGTGCAAAAGAGTGCAAATGCTTTTTGAGCTGACGAAAAAGCATCCGTTTTCCAAATAAACGAAGCTACGCGACAACGGTGGATTCGGTGCCATGGTCTCACTCCAGAATGAGGCGCCCCTGACCAGCAATTTCAAGCTCTCGCAAGGGATCCTTGCGCTGCAGCAGTGCAGACTTCCGGCCAGTTTCTTGAAGGTCAGTGGTGTCAAACTTTGTCGCTTCGATACCAGCGACATCCCAACCGTCTCGGCTTTGACGCCCAAAAACATCAACCCGGAAATAATCGGGGCGAACTAAGCGGCTGATCAGATCGTAAAACTCATCCGGTTTACGGGAGTGTTCTCGCACACATCCCTCAAACTTGGATGGAAAGGCCTTGTGGAATGGGTTCCCGATGGTCGCAAGGTACACTGTCTCATGCATGGACCGTGCTCTGTACCCAGTCCCCATGTGCTGTTTGCCGTTGACCGTGCGCTTGTCCCAAACAAGCTCGGTTTTGTATGTAAATCCCCAAGTATCAAGCAATGCCTGCTTATGGCCTGGGCTCATCCATGAACAAACCCAGAGCAGAAGAAGGCAGTTGTCGCTGGCAAGTTGGCCGATGGGGAGATCGAGGATTTCGTCAAAAGACATTGTGTCATAGTGCGCTTCAGCGCCACGCAACTTGCCTTTGTTGGAATAGGTGTCGAAATCCCAAGGTGGGTCTACCACGATGACGTTGTAGCGGAAGAGTGGAAGGTCGTGGACTCGTTGGACGACAAGAGCTGGGAGATTTTCCAAAACGGCCCCCATAGTAAACTAAGCCGTACCATTGAAGGTTTCCGCACTCAATTCAGACTTAAAGGCTTCGTTCGCGGCGACGACTTCCTCCCTATCCAATGGGGTAAGTTCTACCACCACATCTATGTATTTTTGAGGCAGCGCACAGTCACGCCCCCACTTCAGGACCGCATATTTTGTACGATCAAACCCACGGCGTTCGAGTTCTTCACGTAACTTCTTTGGGCCTCCGGCCAACGAGATCACCTGTTTGAGCGTAAACTTAGCCATAATTAATCCATTAATTTTGCATTTTATCTATTTTATTAGATTTTTTTTCTCTGCAGTCAACTTTCTTTTTTTGTAGATTATTCCTGCATGCCCAACAGCCACAGGAGAACTAGATGGATAATTTGTTAGGGACAGATTTCGAATGGGGATTGCGGGTGCGAAAATTTAGATCTCGCTGGCGCCTGACGCGCGAAGAACTCGCTAAAGAAACTGGTGTAAGCCATCACATAATAAATCGTATAGAACGCGGCGAAGTGCGGGCCCCTCGGGGCAACAAAGGTGCTTTGATTGCTAACTTTTTCAATGTGTCAGAGGAATATCTGAAGACCGGCAAGGCGCACAGTGACGGTGACCCACCCTATGACATCCTCGACCAGTGGGATGAAGAGGAAAAGATCGTGTTCAAACCAGACTCTCCTTACGCCCCAACAATCAAACTCACAGCGACAGAGGACAATCCTTCACTAGAGCAACTGAAACACGATCTAGCAAAGAAATACACGAAGGAAATTTCTGATCGCGCGTTTCAAGGCAAGTTGGGCTTTGAAGAAGGTATAACGATATACGGAATACTATTTGAAACATTGAAGGAGTTTCAGAAAAGCTTCAAAGACTGAGAAATTTTCTCAAATATTTCTGAAATTGATACGTGAGGATATTATGAAGCCAGTCTTTACGAACACCAGCTCAAATAGTTCAATAAATCCTACCCAATTATCAAGCGATCGAGATGTCGAAGTATTTATTTATGACTATGACAGTTTCAAATTCTATGCGAATAAGCTTGGCATTTGGCCATTCATATTGGCTGAGTCCGAAACCTCCTTCGGAATAGCTGAGCCTGACAACCTCCCAGAAAATGAGAAACGTCAATTAATGGCGATATATGAGTACGTAATTTTTGGATTAATTGAACATACAGGGATAAAAAAATGCAAAAAGAATTCGTAGAGCCTGTCAGCATTAGAACATTGGAAACCGGGTTACTTGGAGGCGACCTAACAAAAGACCTTTACAAGACCTGGCTACACGCATCCGGCGTGCTTAACAATGACTTTATTCCTCATATTCCGTTTCTTATACAGCTGGCACCGCACGCTGAAACTGGTGACGTACCCAAAATTTTGAGAGTTGGCCAACGCTCGCTGATGAAAGAAAACTTTGGTGATGAGTGGCTACATGAAACTGAGCAAAAAACAAATGAAGCGTACAGCGATATAGACGAAAATTTTAGGGGTTTCGTGGCTCAAGGCTATCACGACCTGATAAAAACACGGGAGCCAGTGTTGGATGTTATTTCTGCAAAATGTCAACTTCCTGGAAGCGGGCGAACTATTTGGGAAAAGTACACCCGCCTCCTCCTACCCATTGAACTAAACATGGGTTATTGGATGATCATCTGCGCCGCTGAGCGCTTTGATCGGGTCGGATCTTTCGCTCAACAAGATCAGTCAACCCCGCTTTATCATTTCCTACAAACCAAACAACTTCCGGTATCTCAACCGGCGGCACCACCCATCGCAGCGCGTTAGGTCGCAATTCGGTAAATCCATACTTGGTGGCTAAGTTCTTCTGCCGAACATCTTCATCTGACATCAGTGCCCAAATACAATCAGGCTCCCAATGGAGATGTGCATAGACTTGAACAGTCTGGGCGAGAATTTGCCCAACTCTCTTTTCACGGTATTCGGGAGCCACCCAAAGCTCCGCCAAGTATACCGGCTTTTCAGGTGTCACATTCCAGAACTCAGGCAGCGCTGCAGCTAATTGTGCTGCTTCACCATTTTTACCCCTCAATATCTGTGGAAGATAACAAGCTACGTACTGCCGCAGGCTCCAACCTGAGAACTGCCCTCGTTTTCCCGCCGCCAGACAAACGGGTTTTTGTTTTAATTTTCCATTCGGAGTTGTGTAGCCAACCAAAAAAAATACGTCATTACCCTGGAGAACATTTCTATCTGTACTTGTAAACGGCGTCAATTTCTTTTGCGTTGAGCGTAACTGCCTCTCCACTTCAAATACATCATCGACATCCCGTAAATGTATCCCCATTTCTTTTAATTCGTTTATGCTTTGCGAGATGAAGTTACATATATCTATTTTACTTATCTTTAACATGATACTATCTCCTAACTTCCTGCCAACAGACGGGTTCAGGAGCAGCCGGGTAGACGAGACCCATCCCTGCTGCAAAGCAGAGTGAGCCGTCACCCGGGGTTTCTGCCACACAGACTGGGACAGTCGCATTGCCGGGAGCCCGGCACGCGGCTGCGCCCGTTGGCCGGAGGACTTTTTCGACCAGCCGGTCGGTGACGTGGGCACCCTCCTCAAAGACGAGACCCACCAGTGCTATGTCACATCCCATCCTTCGCACTGTTTCTTGGAGCGGTCGGATCGGTCGCCGCATGAACCGCTCATTTCGGAAATCCCATAAAATAGATTTTTTTGCAATACGCTTATTGACATTATCTATTTTATTAGATTTTTATACAGCTATCGAAAGTGGAGACCTCGTTTCCAACCACCAATTTTTTGCCGACACAGGCTCGCCAATCACGTGGACGGGCAACGGTGAGTTCTGGCCTGCTGCTCAGGAGCTGTACTTAAATGAAGATTGTTTCCCTATCCGCGGAGAATTTTAAACGGCTTCGGGCGGTCAGCATCTCCCCCGATGGTAATCTTATCGAATTGACTGGAGGGAATGAACAAGGAAAGTCGTCTATCCTTGATGCAATTTGGGCTGCTATTTGCGGCAAATCTGCCGCCCCTGCTCTACCTATTCGCACGGGAGAGGAAGTTGCCATTATCAAGCTTGATCTTGGTAGTTTGAAAATCACCCGTAAGTTCATCAACAAAACTGACGGCACTACAACAACTTCCCTCGTAGTTGAAAACGAGGAGGGTCATCGTCAGTCCCCACCTCAGAGAATCTTGGACGACCTTACAAACACCCTTAGCTTTGACCCACTTGAGTTCACGCGCTTAGACCCCAAAAAACAGTCATCTTTTTTGCGGTCACTCGTACCGGACTTCAACTTTGAAGAAGCTGACAGGCAAATCCAAGAACTGATGGAAGAGCGGCGGGATACGAACCGTGAGCTTGCCCAAGCAAAAGCGCGTCTCGAAGCGTGTAGCGTCCCAGATGATGCCCCAAACGACCCCATCGATGTAGCCTCATTGATTGAGAGTATGGAAAAGGCAGCAGCTTCGAATGACATGCGTCAACAGCAGCTCTCTCGCCAACGGGAACTTGATCAGCAGAAGCAAAACGCAGAGGCGTCAATAGAGAACTACCGCAAGGAGATTGCGGCTGCCCAAGAACAGATCGAAAAACTCGGGGCCTACTGGCGTGAAGTAGACACAGAGAGTAAGAACCTCCCTCCCCTGCCGATTGAACAAGATCTCTCCGTTATCCGCCAACGCATTCAAGAAGCTGAAGAACACAATCAGATGTTCAATGCTGCGCAAACCAAGGTTCAAATCCGCAATGAATGTGAAGCACTCTCAACGTTGTCATCTGAAAAATCGGCAGCACTAGAAGACGTTCGACGTTCAATTTTGAGTGCCGTCCAGGAAGCTGACCTACCAGTCGAGGGACTGAGCTTCACAACCGATGGTGTGATGGTTGATGACCTCCCCTTTGAAAATCTGAGCCAAGCAAAACAACTGCAGGTCTCAATCGCTGTTGCTGCAGCTCTTGATCCAAAACTGCGAGTGATCCGTGTCAAGGATGGAGCGCTTTTGGGTCAAAAGAAGATGGAGGAACTCTCAGAGTTTGCAGATCAATTCGACATGCAAATCTGGGTGGAAACCGTGGAGTCGGATCGGCCTGCAGCCATCGTTATCGAAGATGGCAGTGTGTCCTCTACTCAACAAGATGCTGAGTGAGAGGCGACCATGAACAGGGTTTTTCTCTTCACACCCGCCAACATGTCGCCTTGGGATGCGGGGCAACTCCAACGATATCTGACAACCTCTAGAATTCCTACCGCTACTCAAGCTGGGATAGAAAAAGACATTTATCTCTACAGGGATAAAGACGCATTTAGTAACGCACCGCACCTGCTCGAAGTTTTGGCGTATGGTGAGCTTAGAAAAACTGCCGAATGGGCAAATACCGCGGTCGTTTTTTCTACAGCTTCCAGCACAGCCCACTTTCTGGCTGGATTGATGCAGGGGCACGGTAAACGGGCAATCCTGATAGCGGACGGCTCTGATCAACAATCCGTCATTGATTGGATTTATCCGGAAGTCGTCCAGGGTTTTGAAGAAGCGTTTGATCTTTTGAAGGGAGCGGCATGATGGGCCTTCCCCTTCCAGATCTTAGACCCGGCGATGAAGTCCCCTGTGGTCTTTATTTCAACCTTGATGAAAAAATCTATCATGCGGACCCGACAGCGAAAGGCTCCAGCGCTCTCAAGGCGATAGCGATTGACCCCGTTGAGTGGAAGTTTGACGACCTCTACGAGGAAGACAAGGACACCGACGCGCTGTTGTTCGGTTCGGCGCTGCACGCACGTATGCTCGAAGGTCAGGACGTTTTCAACGCCAAGTTCTGCCAGAGGTTTTCCCTGACTACTGACGGAATGCTGGTCACCGATCAAGATCTCAAGGATTTCCTGGTTGAGCATGGGCAGAGTGCTGTGTCCCGCGGAAACAAGGCGGAGCGTATCAAGCGCGTTCTCGAGATTGCGCCAGAACAAAAAATCTTTGACGTGGTCAAGGAGACTTATGATCGGGAGAACGAAGGCAAGATCCAGCTGAAACCTCGCTTATGGGGCCAGATAGAAATTGCTTGTCGGTGGGTACAACAGGATCCAACACTCTCGGCGGTCATGGAGAATGGCACCTTCGTGGATGGTGCTCCGGAAGTTTCCATCTTCTACGAGGATCGCGGTCCTGACGGTGATCAAACACCGGTTCGATTGAAGGGACGCCTTGATCGGCTTTTGCGCCACGCCATCATCGATCTTAAGACATTTGCCCCACGTACCAAGGGCGATATCTACCAGCTTGCGCTGAAGACCATCGATTCCATGCGGTACGACCTGCAGGAAGCCGCCTACCAACGATGCTGGCAGATTGCCAAAGCCGCTCACGAAGGTGGCACACTCGATATCTATGGCGATGAGCCCTTCGAGGGGTTCCTCGATGAGTGTTTTGACCGGGACAAACCAAAATGGATTTGGGTCATGGTCAAACGAACCGGTGCCCCACAGCCGTTGGTTCTCGATTGGACGCCTCATTTCGCCAAAGCGGCTGCAGCATCACGCATTGAAGAAGCCATCCGTACCTATCGCTCCAAGCGAGATGAGTATGGCGATGCACAGGAATGGCCCGCTGCTAACCCACCATTCGAAGTCACCGATGACGACCTCCCTACCTGGTTCGGACGATAACCCATGACAAACAATCTTCCTATCGAACAGTCCGTCGGAGCTGCTCTTCCTGAACTTGATGATGAAACAACGTTTTCACCTTCAGGCATTTTTGATCTGAAGCGGTTTGAAGCGGTATCGCGTGTCGCAACGGTAATGGCCAGTTCTCCCCTGATCCCTGAAGCTTTGAAAGGAGACACAGCAGAAGCGGCATTCGCAAACTGCTTCCTAGTCTGCAATCAGGCTGCAACTTGGAAAATGGACCCCTTTGCAGTCGCACAGTGTGTGTCCTCTTATCAAGGAAAGCCGATTTACGAAGGTAAGGTCATAGCTGCTGCCCTTCGATCCTGCCTTGGGATAACACTCCACTACCACCTTTCTGGTGAGGGAGATGATCGTTCAGTTATTGTCTCTGATTCACCCTTAGGCGACGACGGAAAATCCCCTTCATCGGCCAGATGGATAAAAGGGAATTTCCGTGAGTGGCGCACACTTGACAAGCAAGGAAACGCCAAGGCGATTTGGCTCCACAACCGAGATCGTCAGCTTCGTTATCGCGGTACACGCGAATGGACCCGTGTCTACGAGCCGCGCATCATTCTCGGAGTTTATGCAGAAGACGAGTTTGACGAGATTTCCCGCTCCCAGCGGGCGGAGCTTGCAAAAAACACGAGCCAAACTGCAAACCCGTTAATTTCCCAAGGCACCAAACCACAACAGCCGAATAATTCCCGGCATCCCATCGACCAAACGACCGGGACACAAGGTGCAGGCAATTCGGCTGGGTCTTCTCCTGCCCAGTCCAGCGTGCCTGCACCGAAGTTTCGCGCAGCGCTAGAGGAATTTTCCAAGACCTTGCTGCGCCTTGACGCAAACAACCTTGAAAAAGGTCGCAAGACGTTCTGGCAAGATAACCCACCCTCCGAGAAACCATCTGCACAACTGGAGCAGCTTGAGGAGAAAATCTACCAGGCGCATGTGAACCGGTGTGCTGGAAAGCTCACCCCGCAAGATACCTCAGCGTATGTGGCTGAACTGATTGAAGAGGTGTTCCAATGCTCCTCTTCCTGAAAGTTGACACGAGTGGCTTGATCCGGAGCGAATTGCCGCTGGATCATGACCAACAACCGTGGGCGGTACGGATCGCCTTTGATCACTGCGATGCGGATGGCAACCGGATTTCGGCCGCTGACGTTCTGATCAAGGCAAACGACCGCCCCATTAGCAATGCCGCAGAAGCCATTCATGGCATCTCTGCGCGCCATTCAGAAAAGTTTGGACTGTCCGAGAGACCAGTCCTGCACCAACTGGCCGACGTCGCAGCAAAGTCAGCTGAGACTGTTGCTATAAGCTATTCGGATTTTGACACGCGGGTGATTGACTCCCTCCTGCTACGTCTGGCGAAAGCGCTTGGCAAACCATCTGACACGTTCTTGAAACGGTGGCGTCGGCCAGGCCTTACCTTCCTCACCGTTCAAGATCCTGTTGCCAAGCAGGAATGCGAACTCAGGCAAGACGAAAACCCGGAAGAACTGCGTTCCCCAACACTCGATGAAGCCATGGAGTTGTTGCTTGAAGAACCTTTGTCAAATGAGCGGCGAACTGCAGACGACAATCTCCGTCGACTGAAACGGCTTTTCTTCCATCTCAGGGAAAAAGGGCACTTCAAAGAAGTCCTTGCGCTTTAAGCGCGCCGCAACCAGTGGGGCGGGCGCGACCGTCCTAGTCAAAGTTTCCGATACAAACGGACAAATATCATGAACCTGAAACCGTCACATTTAGGCCTCTTGGCGATTCCGCAAAATCCAAATCAACGCGGTGCTTCAAAACCAGAACGCACCAAGCTGGATAAGCTCAATAACCGGCTCGCCGAAGCCGATCGTTTCATTCATCCAACCAAAGGCTTTCGGAAAATTAGCAGCAAACGCGCCAAAGCCGCACAACTCACCGCCGAAATCCAGCAGGGCTATTTCCCGCTCTCGCTAGATCGCATCAAACGAGAACTGAAGTTGATGCGCTGATTGAAGTCACCTGAGAATGCGCCATCCCGAAAGACAGGAAAGTGAAACAGATGAAGTTCCGTGTCATTGATTTTGAAACAACCGGTCTGCCGTCAGACACGCGCAAAGCCATTTGTGAAGCTGCGTTTTGCGATTTGGATGCTGAAACAGACATCATCGCGGACCCAGTGTCGACCCTTGTTGATCCGGGCCACTCGATCCCGCCTGAGACGATGGCCGTCCATCACATCCGAGATCAAGACGTGGCAGGTTGCCCCTCCCCAACCGAAGCCTGCCGGATGCTGATGGGCGGCATGGGTGAGGAAGATGTTTTCGTCGCCCACAATATCGAGTTTGAGAAGTTCTTCTTCGGTGGTGGCGATCATCGCTGGATATGCACTCTGAAATGCGCAGTCCGTCTTTGGCCCGATGCTCCCAGCCACAAGAACCAGGTTCTTCGTTACTGGAAAGGTCTAACCGACCTTGGAGACTTAGCACTCCCGGCCCACCGCGCTGGACCAGACACGTTTGTTACGGCCCATTTGCTGCGACTGATGCTCGATGAAACCAGTGTTGGTCAGTTAATCGAGTGGACTGGAATGCCGTTGATCCAGACAAAGGTCAACTTCGGCAAACACAAGCATTCACGGTGGATTGATCTGCCGACAGATTACATCCGCTGGATCGCTAACGACGCTGACAAATTGGATGCGGATACCAAGGCAACTGCGCGTTATTGGCTGGAGCAGAGAGGTGGCGAGGCATGACCCTCGCGCAGTGCCGGCCCAGAATCCTAGACAAGGACTGGACCTCTTGGGTCCACGAGCTCCCATGCGTGGTGACCGGTCGCATCGGTGAAGGTGTCCAGCAAGCGCACATCCGTTACGTCGATCATGAAGCCGACAAACCCCTGACCGGCATGGGACGCAAACCGGATGATCGGTACTCGTTACCGCTGTGGTGGGAACAACACCAGCGTCAGCACTCCATGAATGAACGGGAGTTTTGGGAACGGGAGGGAAAGAACCCGCTCTTGATCTGCGCTCGGCTTCAGGAACTGTTCCCAGATACGCATGCAGCGACAATTTTCATTCTCGCGCAAATCGATCCGAAGTGGAGAAGACGATGAACGCACATGACCCCAACATGAAAACCGAAAAATCCGGATTCCCCAACAGCGATAGTCGTTTCGGACGTGCGGATTACAATCTAGCTCCGGGACAACCAGCGCGAAAACCGGCGCCGGAAATCCGAAAAGTGATGTCGGAACTTCTGGAGCAACAAGAGGTCGAACTCAGGGAAGCGAATGGCCAACTTGAAGTTCAACACGCCCAATTAAACGACCTCACTGCCGATATCGCCGATATGACCGCGAAACGAGATGAGGCGAAACAGCAAGTCACAGCCCTTCGTGCTGCCCTCTCCGCGCTCTACAGCGAGCAACCGAACGATCAGGAGCGGTAGTCTCCATGAAAAAAGACAGATTCAACCCCGCTCAAGAAGCGTTACGAAACTGCGCCGCATTCAGATTGCTTCCTATAAGTGTAACCTTCAAAGGAAAGCACCGAAGCCAACGGGCTTTGCCACCACGGAATAATGAGCCGCTCGCCTGCGGGATAGATACCTGTTGCATCCAGCGCATCATTATAAGCTTTCGCGTCGATAGCACGCAGTGTCGGCGGTTCACTCGCTGTTATTCGGATCATCTGGGCCTGCCATTTTGCACAAGCATCCTCGCAGCCATCCAATTGTCCCTCAATGTCAGCCAGCAGATAATAATAATCTTTCTGCAGCTGCTGATGGGTTCGAGCTCGCCCTGCAAGATCAAAAACAAGCTGGATCGATCCGACAGTAGCAATCAAGGCACCAATATAAATCAAGTCGATCCCAAACTCGGAACTCAAGTCACTCATCGCACCGGCACCGAGGATCACGACAAGGAAACTCAGCACCTTATTGAACCGATCGAAAAGTCTCAGGCATGCAGTGTGATACAGCGCATTGCGCAAGATATTGAAGCGGAGATTGTCGCGATCCATGGCCATTGTCAGTCGTCCTTCGGTCGTGTTGCTAGTGTTTCCACTTGTTGTCCAGTGTCGGTGTCTGCGCTGGGTAAAGAGGCCGCACCAGCGACCGTGTCTTGTGATTGTTTTAGCGGCTGCCTTGGTCCCAGAGATTTGTTGAACATCATTGTTGGATCAACAGCTTCTACGAATTTCTTACTCATGAGATTCACTTCCTTCTGTCTCGTTCAGATCGAGGTGATAGGGGCCGGTGTGCGTTGCGTCGCGCATCGGCTCCATGAATACATTACCAGTAATGTTCTGCTTTTGTCCAAGCGAAACGAGATAGCCCATCCAAGGGACCATACCGGACTCTCATTTTGCTGAAGTTGTTGCCGCCCAACTTGGGCGGGTTCGCCCGCCCCTTTTCTGAACGCATCGCGACAGTGCGTTCCGACAAGGAACACAGCCAAGGAGGTCAAAGATGAACATGCAATCAATAAAGCGAATGTTCGAACTGATAAATAGTTCTCATCAGCGAGCCACGGACGAACACAGTGAATTCCTTACTCTTTACGAGAGCCTCGTTGTCCAGTCCACGCCCGCCTGTTCTCGGGAATTCGGTAAAATCAACGTACGTGTTACAAATCATGGCAAAAAGCAGGACTATTTTCTTGAACTGACCCCTGCTGATTTTGCTTGGTGGCGCGAGAGAATCCTTCATGGAGGCGTTCGGTTCACGAACGGCGTCAGCGATGTTCGCGCATCCATTTACGAACGCTTAGCGAACTCGGCGCAGGCGCACATGCTCGAACCTTCCGAGCGCGCGGAACTCATAAACATTCTGAAATCCTAGACTTGACGCAGCAGAATTCCCCTGCCCACGACCGCTAAACCATGGACAGGGGCGCAACGGCCGCAAGCGGCCATCACCAACCGAAGGAAGCTAACATGCTTGGAAAATTGAAACAAAAGCTCGAAGGATCGATGAACCGGTTCAAGGGCAAGACGGACTTTCTGGAAGCGGTATGTGCAGCAGCCGCACTGGTCGCCGCAGCAGACGGCGAGATCGAGGATGCGGAAATCAAGGCCACCATTCAGGGCATCTCCTCCAATCCGGTACTTGCTGGCGCGTTCCCGTCTCGCCAGATCGAACAGACGCTGGAGCAGATGTTCGAACGGACCAAGGGCCGTGCTGGGCGCATGGGTCTCTATGGCGAGATTGACGACATCAAGGACGATCCGGAAATGGCAGAGACGGTCTATCTGACCGCACTCGACATCTCCGAAAGCGACGGCCAGATCGAGCCTGAAGAAAAGGCGGTCCTTGAGAAGATCGCCGCCAAGCTTGGCTTGAACCCGGCAAATTACGACGTCTGATCGTGTTCTCGTTCCTCATTTTGATCAGTGGCATCGCGCTTGGTTGGTACCTGCGCGGTGCGGCGGGAAAGGCCAACCCGATCAACTACATCAAAGGCCTGTTTTCAGGAAAGGACGGGGCGCAATAGCGCCCTGCCACCTCAACGAAAGACGCAGGAAAGGATCCAACATGAAAGATTTCGGGATCGGAGCGATTGTAGCCGCGATCAGCATAGCATGTCTCGGACTTGTTGTCGGCGGTGGTTGGTACTCATACAAAACCGTGCAGGTCTGGGGTGCCGAGATGAGCGGCAAGGCTATCCTCGCAGAGGCAGAATTCAGCAAACAGGCTCGGGTTAAAGAGGCGCAAGCAAAAGCAGATGCGGCCTCGCTTGAGGGGCAGGCCGAACTGACCCGTGCCGAGTTTGCTGCAAAAGCAAATGCTGCACTGACTGAAGGACTGGGCGGCCCGGAAGCGTACCTTCGCTACCTCTACATTCGAATGCTTGAGGAACAAAGAGCGTCAAAACAGGTGATTTATCTTCCAACAGAAGCAGGTATGCCAATCCTCGAAGCTGGACGTCTCGGCAAATAAGCACCCGCCCAAAGGTCAACGAGATGGCTGGATGACGTTAGCAGGTGCCAAGACGGCCAATAAATGTCCAGTGAACCTGCCCTGTCGACTAGAGACTAGTCGGCCCTAACGCCGGGGTTACGAGCGTGACAGCCCGGAGAGACGGGCAACCTGAGAAATTTGTGGGCTGCTGTGTCGCGGACATTTAGCCCACGCCCAATCCGAAAATAACCGCCTTTGGAATGGTGAGCCAGGGCGACACAGCCGAAGGATTGGGACCGCTGCGACGGACATTTGGGGGCCTGTGCCGGGCCTCAACTTAGCTCGCAGGTAAAGCCCTCCCAAGGCAGGCAAGAAATTTGAAAGGAACGGCCATGAGCAAATCAAGCGAAGATACCACCCGCAGCTATGCGGCAGGAAAAGCCATCATCGATGGCCGGGATCCGAATGAAGCTCCAGAGATAATGATGACGCTGGAGCAGACCGTAGCCGCTGTGCTGCTCCTTCTTTACCCCGACCATAGGATGGCGGCGGCAATGCTCAATGAGGGCCTGCTCGAAGGCGTAGAACGGCGAATTTCAATGCATCAGGCCAAACGTTAATCCGAAAGGACGCTCCTATGACGAACACACTCGGCGATGCACTGCCTGCAAAAATGAAAGAAATTCGGGAGGTTTTTATCCCGGCGTACCAAGAGATCGGTCCGGCTGGAGCGTTTGCCATCGCAATGATGAACGCTGCGTTGACAAGGGCAGAAATTGCCATGGCTGAAGGTGATGTTGTCGCCATGCTCGCAACTCACGAAGAGCTTTCCGAGTTCAAACTATGAAGGCCGGTTCTATGGATGCTTTAGGCTTTTTGCTGGTGGTGCTGCTGTCAGTAGTGACGTTCAAACCGGAAGCACTCGGCGGATGGATAGCCAAAGTCCACAAAGGCTACGAAAGCCAATCAACCGACAACCCTCAACAGTTGAGGCCCGACAGATGACAGTTCTAAAGAAAGCCATGCCGTGGGCATGCACCTACCGCCACCAAGGTGCTGCGTATGGCGTAACCATCTGCCACGATGATCCAGAGCAACTCTACGCGCAAATGAGCGCCGTGTTAGACGGCTTCGAGATCGAAGGATGGTCAGCCGGATACGTCCCCTCAGCCGCCAATTTGGAAGAGGGAACGAGGGAAGCCGAAAATGAGCCGACACCTGCCCCTTATCGGGAGTGGGTAGATCAATTCCGCAAACAGGTAAATTGAGACCCGATAGATCATGGATGACGATAAGCGAATGACCGCTCTCGTGGCCTACCTGCGCCAACACAACCTGAATGACTGGGCTGCTATAGCCTCATTCCTGCAGAAAACCAGCTCAGAGCTCGAGGCTGAGAACAAAGACCTAAAAGTGCGGATCAAAGCGGCAGAAGCTGCAAATGAACTTGACCGATCACGTGTCGCGAGAGCTCTCACTGCGCTCAACTCAGCAGTTAGAGGGCGTCAATGGGTGCTTGAAGGACGCGGCCCCTATGAGTGGGACGATGACGACTATCGAGCCGAATTCAGCTTGTGGGTTGATGACGTACAGAAAGCTGCAGAACTTTTCGCGATAATCGCTCGCGACTGGCACGGTTGCCCGATGGACGCAACCGAAATTCGGCACGCCCGCGCGATGCTTGCGCCAACCATGGCTTAAAGGTTCGACAGATGAAAACAGGAATCGAGCGCATCGCCACCGAACGCCAACGCCAGATCGAAGGAGAAGGCTGGTCGGCAGAACACGATGACGACCACACCCACGGTGAACTCGCTGCTGCGGCGGCATGTTACGCGAATCCGCTGCATATCAGGATCACGGGTACTGGTGTTTGTTACTCAGAGTCAGCAAACAACATTCCCATAGGCTGGCCGATAAATTGGGGGTGTTATTACTGGAACCCATCCACTGACCCGATCCGCAATCTTGAAAAGGCTGGCGCATTGATCGCCGCTGAGATCGACAGATTGCTACGCCGTCAGAACCGAAAAACTTGAGGCCTGCAGATGCCGAACCGGATCAAAAGCTACCGCGAGAAATCAGGCATGACCCTTGAACAACTCGCTGAAAGGACCGGTTCGAGCAAGGCATATATGTGGTCTTTGGAAAACAAGGCCAGTCCGAAACCAACAGTGCAATTGGCTATCAAGCTCGCACGGGCTTTTGGCGTCACGGTTGAACAGCTTTTTGCAGAGACGTGAAGGACCTGATCATTGAACAAACCCGTTCTGGATCCATGCTGCGGTAGTCGAATGTTCTGGTTCGACAAAGCCGATGAAAGAGCAATATTCGGTGACATTAGATCAGAGCGCCATGAGCTTAAGGATGCCTCCAGCAAGGGCGGCTCTCGTCAACTTGTCATCCATCCTGACCTGCAGCTCGATTTCTGTCAGCTGCCCTTTCCGGATGAGCAATTTCACTTAGTCGTCTTTGATCCACCGCACCTCGTCCACAACGGCTCACATAGCTGGCTAGCGAAGAAATATGGGAAGCTTGGCACCGCTTGGCGGGACGATGTCCGGTGTGGGTTTGCAGAGTGTTTTCGGGTGCTGAAACCATTCGGTACTCTAATTTTCAAATGGAGCGAAGCGGACGTGAAAGTGTCTGAACTTCTCATGCTCACCGAAGAAAAACCGCTGATCGGGAACCGGTACGGGAAGAGATCCCAATCGCACTGGTTGGTTTTCATGAAACCCGGCCGGGAGGCCCATTCGGAGTAAGACAATGGCAAAGCGCTGGACCATGGAAGAGGATGAGTTTCTCTTCAATTTCTACTGCACTGCAACTGAGAGGATGATCGCCCTCAATGATCTGGATCGGTCACCATCAGCAATTAGGGCTCGAGTGAAGCTCATGCAAGACTCCGGGGCCTGGCGGGTACTGGAAGAGTGGTCTGAGGCAATGTCAGCGTTTCAGGAACGCTACGACGCCTGTTTCATCAACGCTGCCAAAACGAAAAAGCCTAAACCCAAGCATCTAAAAGTCGTCAATTAGTGAGGCTAGACCGATGTTCCATACCTCAGACTTTATAGCCGCCGCCAAAGTACCGAGGCACCTTCTACCATGGAAGAGTGAAGACCATACCCGAAATGCCAGGCTTCACGATGGACATGCATTCCTATTTGACGCCACCTCCCTCGCTGCCCTGCACTTGGTCGATGATCACGGCTTTAACGGCTACACCATCATGGATGACAGTGACTGGGAAATCCAACGCCATATGGAGGCAATCCGCGCTGCAACAGGCCGCGTCCTGAAAACCGGACTCGGGTTCGGTTGCTTTGTCCGTGCCTGTCTTCAAAAACCGGAAGTCGACCACATCGATGTTGTCGAGATCGACCGCGCGATCATTGACCACTTCGGTGCGGAGTTTGCCAGCAATGACCGAGTTACGATCCATCATGCCGATGCCTTCAAATTCCGTCTCGACGGCAGGCAATGGGATATGGCCTGGCACGACATCTATTGTGACGGGAATGACGGCCTTCAAAGTCTGCACGGCGAACTTCTGATCCGGTACCGCGATCACGTCAAACGGCAAGGTGCATGGCAATTCCCGCGTTGGGCAGCCAGACTTTGGACGCGGTGCTACGGAGAACACCTTGTCGGCTCGCCACGACCATCCCGAACCTCATGCGTGGAGTGACCATCATGAAGCACACAAACGTATTAGAATTCAAACCAGAGGAGATGATTGAGGAAAGCGATATGCCGAACAGGTATCCGGCAATCTTCAAGGACAAAGCGGCAATAGCAAAGGCCAGAACCCAAGGTCTGATCGCTCATTTCTACATTACCCGCGAGAGGATCCTCTACACGCCAAATGATGTGGCTGAGTACCTCACACGTTACCGCCAACCAGCAACCAGAATCGGAGCAGAACAATGTCCAGAAAACAATCCAAAGGGTCGGCATCAGGAGGAACCGCCGATTGCAAGCGCCTCTTCGAATACAAGGGATATTGGATTAGACCAAATGAGCGTGGAAGACCCGGGTTCCTCAAGTGCTGGATGCAAGACGGAAACGCGAAACGCCGCAAGCTTAATGCTGAAACGCTAGAGGACGCCTGTGCTGAATTAATCCGTGACGTTGAAGTCACTCCAGCAAAAGCAAACGACCCAATAAACGTCATGTTTGCGGCTGTTGTTAATGACTACAGACAAAGGGTTCTTATCTCCAAACGCAAGATTCGCCGAGACCAAAGAACAGGGGAGACAGGGGAAAGTATCAGTTCGACCGAATCTGGCTTGGACAAAACCGTAGAACGGCTTGTCGAATTTATGTCAATGAAGGACGCAGATGGCCTTCCCCGTAGTTCAAACGGCGCAGCGTTCACATGCGGCGAACTAACGTTGAAGATGCAACACGCATTTTATCAGTACCTAGCTGAAACATACGGGCTTTCTACAAAGAGCATTTCTATCTACATGGTGACCATTCAAGCTGCCCTGAACAAGGCTACCATCCCCTATTTGAAGCCCACTGAAAACGGTAAGATAGAGGTACAAATCCTCACTCGTGCGCCGACAATCGTTACTGATGACAAGTCAATATCCGAAATCATCGGTAGGGCAAGCACAAAAAACGCTCAAAAGAACCGGCCACTGCTCAAGTTTGAAGAGATGGCGCGTTTCATCGACTCTATCAAATACGAGCATGCGTTTAGATACGTAGTTATAGCCCTAAACACTTGGGCACGTCCGGAAGCAATCCATGATCTGAACTTTCATACTCAAATCGATATGGACTATGGGCTTGTCCAACTGAACCCTGAAGGACGACTACAAACCAAGAAATATCGCCCCACAATTCGTCTGACCAACAACCTTAGATGCTGGGCAGAATATTGGAACACTGACTACCCAATGCAGTTTCGAGGACAAAAGGTTCTCACCGCGAAGAAGCCCATTAATGCGGCTTTTGCGGCAGCCGGGTTTCCTGAATTATCACGTAAAGAGATAAGAGCATTTATGTTTACTCAATCCCGGCGGGTTCTTTTGTCCAACGGGCAAAGGTTGTCAAAAACTCAACGTTCCGAGTGGATCGGGCATGCATCACAGGAGGGGTCAAGCACCGGAGAATTTTATGAACGTTTCGACCCGGAGTTTCTTGAAGAGGCAATGGAAGCAACGGACCTAGTTATCCAGGAAATTCAGAAACATTTGGTGATTCGTTCTTTGATTGCTCCTGTGAGCAAAACGGGAACAAATAACGTCGTAAAAGGTAACTTTGGAGGCTAGTTACTGCCGCATTACTGCCGCACTTAAACTGAGAGCCACCTTTTGTTCTGCAGGAATTTCCGCTAAGTTATTGAAATCAAATGGTCGGGGCAGCAAGATTCGAACTTGCGACCCTCTGGTCCCAAACCAGATGCGCTACCAGGCTGCGCTATACCCCGAGCCGTTGATTTGCAGGGGTTTATAGCGCTTCCTGACCTCGGTCAAGAGGGGATCAAAAAGGTTTTTGCTCGACTGGGGACAAATATGTGCAAACTCCGTTGGATGGTCTGTTGCGCACATCGATGCCTCTCCCCTGTTCCTCCGCCGTTTCGCTTGGGTATACGCCTCCCAATCGGCAAACAATGGGGCCAGTTCTCGGAAAATATGCCGACAGAACAAATCCGTCGGCAAGGCGAGTACGGTTTGAATATCGAAGTACGACTTTCTGCATCGTTTCGGGCTTATTCGGTACTGAGGGTGCGCCAGGCCCGCACCAAAGGGATCGCGATTTGAGAGAACAAGGCAGTCCCCCAAAACAGGTTGCCAACGAGGGCTGGAACGTGAGGCACAATGAAGAACGTGGCAATCGCCAGTGCAATTCCGAACAGGCGGATTGGCGCTGTCCAGAACTCCTTCGCCAACCTGTGCTCGATCGTCGAGCTGATATCCCACAACATTGCGATGTAACCCGCCAGCCCAAAACAGCCGATCGCTGCATATTTGGTGGGGTATGGCTCCCAGAAACCGACTTTAACTTCAGCGGCCAACGCGACACCAACCATGACGCCACACAGCATCAGGATCAAATGGGAGAGCCACCAGGTGACCAGTGTCTTGACCTTGGTATCGCGGGCTTTACCGTTGCCAACAAAGTCAAAATAGATCCAACACATGACAAACATAGCGACGCCGCCAATCACAAAATTGACCAAGACATCAGGCGATACCTTGTAGATGCCCTTCTCGGACAGCGTCACAACCAGTTTGAAGAACCCCTCCCCCAAGACGATAAAGGTCAACAGAGCAAACCGCTCTGACAGATGTCCGATCCTCGGGGCAAATCGCTCGTGCCGTAGCACACTTATTTTGGGGACCATGTAAACGGTTTGTGTTGCTACCATTGTCAGGCCAAACAACAGGTAGCCATATGGCTGCGGTAGAAACGCAGAAATCAAGAACAATACCGCAAAAATCAGGAAGTTACGTGTTTGCTCTGCGCAGAGTGACTGGCTTGTGGCGTTGGTCCGACGGGCCCGAAAATAAAGTGCAGCAAGCAAGGCACGATTAACAGCAAAGCCGACAGTGAAGTATGTCCACCCGTAAGACCCAATTGCCGGGATAGACGCGGCCATAAACATGACAGTCACAATCATGGCCGACATGATTAGCCTGTGCCAGATATCGGTACTGACATAAATCGAGTTGAAAACGCTGAGCTCACCCCACGCGTACCAAAGAGCGATAAAGACCCCAGCGAAGATCAAGAAACCGCTGACATCCAAGTGGTGAGAAAGATAGTTCCCCAAAAGGAAGATCGTGACCACATGGATCAAATCATAGAATAGTTCCGTCCAGTGGACATGATCGTGAACGTGGTCGAGGTCTTGATGGTGTTGCGGCTTGCGCCACATCGGATGGTCGTGAAGTGCCATAGTTTTTTTCCCGCTGAGCGACCTAAAAGTCGAACACAGATAGGAAAGTTACCTAGGGATCACAATATCTAAAGTTGGACTGGTCCAGTTTTCAAAGAGGAACGTCACAAAGCGCACCAATGATATTCGTTTGCCGCAGCGTTGTCGGAAACCGACGATAAGACTGCCGCAAAAATTATAGGTCGCCTTTTCTTACGTCACTCAACCGCGCCGATCGATGGAGAGACGATACGGTCACCTGCCTTTATCCCGAGGCGGTTGGAAGTTCCCGCCAATACTTCAAGGACATATTGGGCGGGCTTTCTAGAAGGAATAATCTTTTCCGAAAATGGTGTCGTGTTTTCTGCGATTCGTACGATTTCGCCAGCCTTTGAAATGAAAATGATATCGAGTGAAAGCGGCGTATCTTTCATCCAGAAATACCGATCTCCCTCCCCGTCAAAGATAAACAACATGCCTTCATCATCGGCCATTTCTGTCCGATACATGAGCCCACGACCGCGTTCCTTGGAAGATTTGGCCACTTCCGCTTGAAAAACGTGGCTCTTGCCACCAGACAGCACCTTGATTGTTTCAACAGCAAGATCGAGCCTCGGTGGTGTCTCCGCTCCGGATGGCGAGTGCAAAGCAATCAGCATCGCAAAGGTGGCCATAAGAACGAAGTGGACATATTTTGAAAAACGCAATGACATTTTAGGCCTTCAAACGCGGACACTGAGGAAACTCAGCACCCCTACCTTGCAGC
>NZ_GL476319.1:37056-41106 GCF_000148725.1 Roseibium sp. TrichSKD4
ACATGTGTGCGCGAGGGTGGCAGCTGCGAAGGATGCTGAGCAACCGTTTCATCCATGGAGAGAATGCGAAAAGCCTGCAGGCCTCGCGGGCGATCCAAGACTTCGCATACGACGCGCGCACCTTCATAAGCAGTCTGAAAGCCGTCTCGTCGCAAGCAGGTCACGTGTAGAAGAATATCTGACTCGCCATCATCGGGAACGATGAACCCGTACCCTTTGGCGACGTCGAACCACTTGATAGTTCCAGCGACCTCGAAAACATCAAGAGCGACTTCATCGGCGCCCGTCTCGAGTACGCGGGGATCCGTAGCGGTTTTTCCCCCCATAGCAATATGTCCCGTGTCTGATCCGCAATAAAAGTCAGGACAAGCCAATCGACTCACTGACCACTGATTCCTAAACAAAAGCATAACATCCGCTTTAAATGCGGAAAGCTTATTTGTGGCACTAACCACAGCCGATTTTAAAGAGAAAATACCTAGATCGTGATTTTTTCGAAGGTTTTTGCAATGCGCGTGCGCAATATATGGTCAGCAAGCCCGTCTATTGGCGTCTCTTCTCCGTTAACGATCACAAGTGTCGCGCCTGCTTCTGCAGCGATGACTGGAAGTTCCGCTGCGGGATAGACAACCAGAGAAGACCCGATCACCAAAAACACATCAACTGACGCGGCCACCCGCGCAGCGTGTTGCAGCTTTTTCATGGGCATCTGTTGGCCAAAACTGACGACCGCTGGTTTCAACAATCCATTGCAAGCGGAACATTTGGGGCTATCTCCAGCTGCCACGAGAGGTCTCAAAGGTTCCAGCTCGTGGCGCTTGCCGCAATCCAGACAGGTCGCAAAAGTGCTGTTGCCGTGCAGCTCGACGAGTTTTTCCGTCGATGTCCCTGCCCTCTGATGCAATCCATCAACATTTTGGGTGACCAACAGCTCAAGTTTGCCGGGCTGCTCCAAATCGACCAAAAATCGGTGCGCGGCATTCGGTTCTGCCTTTTCGAAAATGTCGAGCATTTCGAGCCGGCGCAGCCAATCCTCGCGTCTGCTTTCCGCTGATTGGACAAAATCCTGAAACTGAACCGGCAGCCGCTTAGACCAAATCCCGCCGGGAGATCGAAAATCGGGAATACCGCTGTCTGTTGAAATTCCAGCGCCTGTGAGAACGGCACAGGACAGGTCCGGCTGGTCAAAAAGAGTTGTGAGACAGTCTTGCGCTTCGCCAAGATCAACAATGGGCTCTATCATATCAGTAGCTACTAAAAGCACCGCTTTTCGAATTTAGAACAGGGAATACAAAATGCGCTATCTGCACACGATGGTCCGCGTGAAAGACGTCGACGCGTCCCTCGACTTTTATTGCAACAAACTCGGCATGACGGAAGTGCGCCGGATTGATAATGACAAAGGACGGTTCACGCTGATCTTCTTGGCGGCCTCCAAAGACGAAGCTAATGGCCGCGCATCCAAGGCCCCCCTGCTTGAGCTGACCTATAACTGGGACCCAGAAGAGTATGACGGCGGCCGAAATTTCGGCCACCTCGCCTATGAAGTTGACGACATCTATGAAACTTGCGCCAAACTTCAGGAACAAGGTGTGACCATCAACCGCCCGCCACGGGATGGATACATGGCCTTCATCAAGTCGCCCGACAACATTTCCATCGAGCTTCTGCAGAAGGGCGAGGCGCTTGCAGCTCAGGACCCTTGGGCCTCTATGGAGAACACCGGCACTTGGTAAGCTGGCGAAGTTATCCAGTGTTTCGAGGCCGGCTATCTGGCCTTGAAACATTTTTTTCAAGAAGCTATTGCGGGGAACAAAAATCCCCCGTATAAGCGCCTCCACAACGCGATTGCGTTGACCGCGCGCCCATCGTCTAGCGGTCTAGGACGCCGCCCTTTCACGGCGGAAACACGGGTTCGAGTCCCGTTGGGCGTGCCATTTCTTTCTTCTATCAGTATATAATTCTCAGTGTTCGTTCGTGAGTTTTTGATACGTGGATACAAAAACTCACGCAGGTTTTTTGACACATAATATCAAGCAGCACTAAGTGCTGCTCTCATAGGCCAAGATTGCGCCCGCCAGATCTTCCAGCGCTGCTCCCACTGACTTGAAAAGCGTGATTTCATCTGCCGACTTTCGGCCCTGATGCGTCCCGCGTGCCAGCTCGTATAAATCCGCCTCAATCCCCTCAAGCGTCAGAACGCCCGATGCCAATGGTTGGACAATATCTCCCCCCTCTTTGGTGCAGCCATCTCTCGTGTCGACAAACACAGATGCGCGGCGAATTGCTTCATCATCACTCTCGCGCATGGTTGGCTTAAAAGCACCAACCAGATCGACATGGGTTCCGGGTGACAACCATTCTCCCTTAATCAACGGCTGCTCGGACAAGGTTGCCGCAGAGATGATGTCAGCGGACCCGTATGCCGTGGCGAGATCCTCGGTAGCAACCGCTGTTATTCCGGTCTCGCTCTTAACTTGCGCGGCAATTGCGCTAGCCTTTTCAAGAGAACGCCCCCAGATCGTCACCTGAGTGATCGGGCGGACGGCAGCATGAGCTTGAACCAGGTTGACCGACAAACGCCCTGTCCCGACGACCACAAGATGGGAGGCGTCTTCTTTGGCCAAAAAACGTGCTGCGAGCGCAGAGGCTGCGGCTGTTCTTCGTGCTGTTAGTTCGCCGCCGTCAACAAGCGCCAGCGCTGCCCCTGTCCCGGCATCGGACAGTAGATAGGAGGCTGAGACTGCAGGCAGACCACGGTCTGCATTTCCTGGAACCACATGAGCGATTTTGACGCCAGAGTATTTCCCCGGCACCCAAGCGGGCATCAAAAGCATGGTGGCATCCGGCTCACCTGAGACTTTCATGTCATGGTGATGGCGGACCGGCATGTCGCACCCGGATTTGAACATTGCGTCCAGTGCATCCACCAGCTCTGCAAACGGAAGGGCATTTCTGGTCTGGCTTTCTGACAGCAACAACATGGAACGATACACCTCACTCAAAATGGTTCAGCCCAACAAAAAACCGGCGCTCCTGAGAGCGCCGGTGCATTAAAACTTCTAGGAAGCAATGACGTTAGATCGCCAGATACTCCTGTCGTAGTTCTGCGTTGTCGAGCACTTCTTGGGCCGTACCGTCGAACACCACTTCGCCAGTGTCAAGGATGACGGCCCGATCAGCCAGGTGAAGCGCGGCAATCGCGTTTTGCTCCACAATGACTGTCGTGATGCCCAATTCCTTGACGCCTTCAAGAATGCGCTCAATCTCCTGCACGATCACAGGTGCCAAACCTTCGTAAGGCTCATCCAGCAACAATAGCTTGATGTCCCGAGCGAGAACTCGGGCAACCGCCAGCATCTGCTGTTCACCACCGGACATGGTGACACCTTCCTGATTCCGTCTTTCCGCCAGCCGCGGAAAGTGATCGTAAATCCGTTCAATGGACCAGCCCTTGGGCTCGGCGATCTGCGCAAGCTCAAGGTTTTCCTGAACGGTGAGACCCGGAATGATCCGGCGATCTTCGGGAACAAGCCCGACACCGACACGGGCGGCATCATGGCTTTTCATCTCATGAAGCGGCTTATGGTCGAGCCAGATTTCCCCCTTCCGCAGTTCAGGGTCATCCATGCGGGATATGGTTCGCAAAGTGGATGTTTTGCCCGCGCCGTTGCGGCCAAGAAGTGCGAGAATTTCGCCTTCCCGGATATCAAAGTTGACGCCCTGAACGATATAGCTTTCGCCGTAATAGGCATGCATGTCCCACGCTGAGAAGAACGCTGGAGCGCCGCCCTGGGCACGTTTCGGCGGGACCGCTGGAGCCTGCTTGCCCGAGAATTGGTCTTCAAGAATGGTCACAGGTGTGCCCCTCCCAAATATGCTTCCTGAACGCGCGGATCACCCTTGATGTCCTCAGGCTTTCCTTCTGCGATGATTGTCCCTTGCGCCAGAACAGTGACCTTTTTGGCCAGTGAGAACACCACGTGCATGTCATGCTCAATCACGACTTTGGTGATGCCGCGGTCCCCGATGCGCTGCAACAGGTCAATC
>NZ_GL476319.1:41317-79910 GCF_000148725.1 Roseibium sp. TrichSKD4
CCAACCTGATTGATCTCATATGGCTTTAGACCGGTCAGGGAAATGTCGCCAAACATGACCCGGCCTGTATCGGGGGCAAGACGGCCAATCATGCAGTTCAAAAAGGTCGATTTGCCTGCCCCATTTGGCCCGATGATGGCGTGAACAGTGCCGTCTTCGACGGCAAAGTTCACATTGTTGAGTGCTTTCAGGCCGCCGAACGACTTGTTCACACCCTCGACTGTCAAAATATTCATGGGTGCTGTCCTTATTCCGCCGGAGCCGGAGCTGCAGTGCCGTTCGGCCCCTGTTCAGCTTTCTTGCGAGAGAACAATTTTCCGATCCTGCTGATGCCCTCCATGATGCCTCCTGGCAGGAATATCACGATCAGCATGAACATGATGCCCAGCGTCAGGTGCCAGCCTTTCCCGATGAACGGATGGATGATGAAGACAAGGAAGTCAGCGACGGCATCCGGTAAAGCGGAGAACCACTGATACAGAATGTTGTCGTTGATCTTGGAGAAGATGTTCTCACAGTATTTGATGAAGCCTGCACCAAGCACTGGACCAATCAAGGTGCCCGCACCGCCGAGAATGGTCATCAGAACCACTTCGCCAGAGGCCGTCCACTGCATGCGCTCCGCACCTGCAAGTGGGTCCATGGCTACCATCAGCCCGCCTGCAAGACCTGCATACATGCCGGAGATGACGAAGGCTGCCAGCGTGTAGGGCCTGCTGTTCAGACCGGTGAAGTTCATCCGGTTCTGATTGGATTTCACCGCACGCAGCATCATGCCAAAAGGGGACCGGAAAATCCGGACAGAGACGTAGAAGGCGGCGATCATCACCACGGCACACAGATAGTACCCCGCGTTAAATGTGAAGAGCCAATTTCCAAGCACCAATTCATAACTGTCGCGCATGGCGAGACCGAAGAAGTTGGCTGCCGGAATGGAGCCGCCCACTTGGCTCACGCCAAGCACGCGTGGATCATCCAGATTAAGCTGCAAACCGGTTTCACCGTTGGTTATCGGTGTCAGAACCGAATAGGCCAGCGAGAAGGACATCTGGGCGAAGGCGAGCGTCAGGATCGAGAAGTAGATGCCTGATCGACGCAGGGAGATGTAGCCGACGAGCAGCGAGAAAAGGCCTGCGAAGATGACTGACATGATGATCGCCGGAACCACGTTCATGGTCAGGAGTTTCATCATCCAAACGCCAGCGTAGGAACCAACACCCAGAAAAGCGGCGTGGCCAAAGCTGAGGTATCCCGTCAAGCCGAAGAGGATGTTGAAGCCGATGGCAAAGATCCCGAAAATCAGGAAGCGTTGCATCAGATCCGGATAGCCAGCGTTGAACTGCGCCAGTTCAGACCCATCCGGGAACGGGTTCAACAGGAAGGGAGCAAAAACGACCAGAGCAACCACAAGCAGGAAGGTGGACGTATCTTTTTTATCAAGTCCTAGCATGGGTCAGCTCTCCATCACGCCCTTGCGGCCCATCAGGCCCCGAGGACGGGTCAACAGAATGATGATTGCGACGAGATAGATCACGATCTGGTTGATGCCGGGGAACAGGGCGACGACCTGTGCCATGGAAGCAAAGCTCTCCAGAATACCGAGCACAAAACCGGCCAGAACTGCGCCCGGGAGAGATCCCATACCGCCGACAACCACGACCACGAAGCTGAGGACGAGGAAGTCCATGCCCATATGGTAGTTTGGTGAGTTGATCGGGGCATACATGACCCCTGCCAATCCGGCCACCACGGCTGCCAGTGCAAACATGATGGTGAAGCGGCGGTCGATATCAATGCCGAGCAACCCGACCGTCTGCCGGTCCGCCATGCCGGCGCGCACGACCATGCCGAAGGTCGTGAATTGAAGGAAGGCAAAGACACCGCCGATGATGGCCGCCGAGAAGAGGAAATAGACAATCCGCCAGTATGGATAAATGATCACGTTCGGATCAAATCCAAGCATTGCCCCAAAGTCAAAGCTGCCAGCAAATGCGGCCGGTGCAGGCGTCGGGATCGGGTTCGCGCCATAGAAATACTTGATAATTTCCTGAAGAACGATCGCCAGACCGAAAGTGACCAGAATCTGATCTGCATGCGGACGTTTGTAGAAGTGCTTGATCAGGCCCCGCTCCATCATGAGACCGACAAGTGCCATGATGGGAATGGAAAACAGGATCGCCAGAGGCACCGACCAGTCAATGATCGCAGCGCCCATTTCCGGACCGAACCAGGATTCCACGTACGGCGTTTTGACCTTGAGCGGGTTGCCCAGAAAGTCGAGTCGCTCCGGGTCAATTGTCTCAAAGCTCAGGGTCAAGATGCGCTGCAAGGTGACGGCGCAGAATGCACCGATCATGAACAAGGCCCCGTGGGCAAAGTTCACAACACCGAGCGTCCCGAAGATCAGTGTAAGGCCCAGAGCGATCAGCGCATAAGCTGACCCCTTATCCAGACCGTTCAGAATTTGAAGAAATATTGCGTCCATAGCTCTCAGCTCGGATCAAGGGCGCATGCGGGCTGTCCCGTTGCGCTATGTGTCCAGAAATTGGGAGCAGGACGGCCGAATGACCGCCCTGCCCTTTGGAGCCTATCAGGCGCCGGAGTTACAGGAGCCGAGCGCACCGCCCGCAAACTGTGGGTGATCCGGAGCGTAGGTGACCTGCTCGACCGGTGTAACCTCAACGATCTCGAGAAGGTCAAACTCGGATGTCGGGTTCTCTTTACCCTTCACGACCAGAACATCCTTGAAGCACTGGTGGTCTTCCGCACGGTAGAGCGTCTTTCCGTTGCCCAAACCGTCGAACTCGAAGCCTTCGAGAGCTTCAACAACGCCGCATGGGTTGAAGGTGCCCGCACGCTCACATGCATCTGCATAGAGCAGCGTTTGAACGTAAGTGGTGTGCGCAGCCTGGCTTGGCGGGAAGCCGTATTTCTGACCGAACGACTGGACGAATGCCTTCGAGCCTTCGTCGGTCAGCGACCAGTGCCAGTTTGTGGAGCCGAAGATGCCCTTAACGTTGGCGCCTGCACCCTTCGCCATCAGACGGGAGTACAGCGGAACGATGATCTCGAAGTTTTTGCCGTTAACGAGCTTGTCGCGAAGACCGAACTGAACAGCGTTGGTGAGCGAGTTCACCATGTTGCCGCCATAGTGGTTCAAGACGAGAACGTCTGCATCGGACTGGAGAACCGGCGTGATGTAAGACGAGAAATCCGTCGCAGCGAGCGGTGTCTTCACGGTTTCAACGGTGTTCCAGCCGAGTGCTTCGGTTGATTCACGAACAGCCTGCTCTGTCGTGTAACCCCAGTTATAGTCTGCGGTCAGGTGGTAGGCGTTCCGATCTGCGCCGTAAGCGTTCTTCAACACTGGAGCCAGTGCAGCACCGGACATGTAGGAGTTGAAGAAGTGACGGAAGCCGTTCGCTTTTTTGTCCTTACCAGTGGTGTCGTTGGAGTGGGTCAGACCCGCCATGAAGATGACGCCTGCTTCCTGGCAGAGCGCTTGCACGGCCACAGCCACACCGGAAGATGAACCGCCGGTGATCATGATCGCGCCGTCTTTCTCGATCATAGACTTTGCGGATGCACGTGCTGCGTCAGACTTTGTCTGCGTATCACCTGTCACATACTCGACTTTTTTGCCGAGAATACCGGAGCCTTTCAGCGCCTTGGAGGAGAACGTGTTCAGCATGCCGCCGTCACCTTCACCGTTCAGGTGCTCGACAGCCAGCTGGTAAGCGCGTAGCTCGTCTGCGCCCTCGTCAGCATATGGACCAGTTTGCGGAACGTTGAAGCCAAGGGTCACTGTGGAGCCGGTCGGCTCGTTCACGTATCCTGCCGCCCAAGCACGGCTAGTGAAGATGGTTGGAGCAGCAAGCAATGCACCGCCAGCGGCACCTGCACGCAAAATGGAACGGCGGCTCAGCGGTTTACGAATAAGGGTCATACTTTCCTCCCAGAAAGGCCCGAGTGTCCATAAGTTCAGCTCATCGGCTGATGTGGTTTGCCTTCGGAATACTGGCTGCCCGGCCTCCTCACCGGTTTTTGCAACCATGACTCCGCAAGCTATTTGGACACTAGGAACAACAGTTCCCGAGGGGCAATACGACTAATGACTCGCCCCCTTCACCACCCAGCGTTGTGGGTTATCGTATTTTTGTTTCGCCGATTAATTAAATTTGGTAATTTTGTGCATTGCACACTGTAATATATTTGAGGTTTATTGCCGTTAAATAAATTTACATGCTGTCATGCACAATCGAAATGCCAGCGATACTAAAAACAGAGATATACAAAAGTCGATAGCCGAAAGTTTAATGGGTTTTCTGCTTATTTTTACTCCCATTGACGCCCAAGCACCACTTTTGGGTGTGCAGAATTTTGCGATCCACGTTTACTGCAGATCACCTACTGATGGGTTTAATGGCTGTACATGAGTCTAGAACCGCTGGCTTTGCGGCTTGCACTTGAAGGCAAAAGCGCCAAGTTAGGAACAATTGTATTCATGCAAGCCAAGATGAGATCATGTCGCAAAACCCGCTTCTTTCTGATTGGAAAACTCCGTTCCAGGTCCCCCCTTTCAATGACATAAACGGTGACCATTTCCGGGAGGCCTTTGATCAAGCCTTTGATGAGGCAAAATCGGAAGTCAGCGAGATCGCTTCACAAGACGCTCAGCCGGATTTTGCCAACACAATTGAGGCGCTTGAGAGTTCGGGAAAGCTGCTGACCCGCGTTGCGCGGACATTCTATAATCTGACCGGCTCCCACACGAACGCGACTTTGCAAGAAATTGAACGGGAAGTCGCCCCCAAGCTGGCGAAGCATCAATCGGATATGCTGTTGAACCCGGCCCTGTTTCAGCGGGTGGCAAATCTGTGGGATCAGCAGGCAAGCCTCTCCCTTTCAGAAGAACAAGCAAAAGTTCTTGAGCGCTACCACACCATGTTTCAGCGCGCAGGCGCAGGCTTGAACGAAGCTGACAAGAACCGGATGGCGGACATTTCGCAACAACTCGCCAGCCTTGGAACCGCCTTTTCGCAAAATATCCTCAAGGACGAATCTGATTATCAATTGGTTTTGGAAACAGATGAGGACAAGGCCGGTCTGCCAGACTTCCTCCTGGCAGCAGCGGCCTCAGCAGCAGAGTCCAGAGGACATGCGGGCAAACATGTCATCACCCTTTCCCGTTCCCTGATTGAGCCATTCCTGCAGTTCTCAGCCAACCGCGCCCTCCGCGAAGAAGCGTTTCGGGCCTGGGCATCACGCGGCGAAAACGGCGGTGACACTGATAACCGCGAAATCATCACCGAAACACTGCAGCTGCGCGCAGAACGCGCCAAACTCCTCGGATTTGAGAGTTTTGCGCATTTCAAACTCGACGACACGATGGCAAAGAAGCCTGAGGCCGTGAACGACCTTTTGATGAAGGTTTGGGAACCAGCCCTGGCAAGAGCCGTCGAAGAGGAAGCCGACCTTGCAGCTTACGCCCAACACCAAGGGGCCAACATCAAGATCGAGCCGTGGGACTGGCGCTATTATTCAGAGAAAGTCCGCAAGGAAAAACACGATCTCGATGAGGCCGAATTAAAACCCTATTTGCAGCTGGACAAGATCATCGAAGCCGCTTTTGACACAGCCTCGCGTCTGTTCGGAATCTCCTTCAAGGAACGCAAGGATGTTCCCGTCTACCATCCTGATGTTCGTGTCTTTGAGGTGTTTGGTCGAGATAGCAACCACATTGGTTTGTTTCTGGGTGACTATTTCGCTCGTCCGTCGAAACGGTCCGGCGCCTGGATGAGCGCGTTCCGGAGTCAGGAAAAGCTCTCAGGTGATGTTACGCCGATTATCGTGAATGTGATGAATTTCGCCAAAGGTGCGGACGGGGAAGCTTCGCTCCTCACCTTCGATGACGCGCGCACACTTTTTCACGAGTTCGGACACGGCCTTCACGGGCTTCTGTCCAGCGTAACCTACCCGATGATTTCCGGCACCAGTGTTGCGCGAGACTTTGTTGAATTGCCCTCACAGCTTTATGAGCATTGGCTCTCCAAGCCCGAAGTTCTGTCGAAATATGCGGTTAACTACAAAACCGGTGAGCCGATGCCGAAAGCGTTGCTGGACAAACTGTTGGCGGCGGAGAACTTCAATCAAGGTTTTGCAACAGTGGAATACACGTCCTCAGCACTCGTTGATTTGAAGCTTCACCTGATGACTGATCTGGACGGTTTTGACCCGGTCGCATTTGAAAAGCAGACGCTTGAACAGATTTCCATGCCTTCCGCGATCATCATGCGCCACCGCACTCCGCATTTTGCGCATGTGTTTTCCGGCGACGGGTATTCTTCCGGCTACTACAGCTACATGTGGTCAGAAGTCATGGATGCTGATGCTTTTGGTGCCTTCGAAGAAGCCGGAGACATCTTTGATCCGCAAACTGCACACCGCCTTTATGAATACATCTACTCCGCTGGTGGGCGTCCCGATCCGGAAGAAGCCTACAAGGCATTTCGAGGGCGGGCACCGAAGATTGACGCCTTGCTTGAACAGCGCGGACTTGCGGCGGCGTGATCCGTTGTTCCAAGATCAGTCAGGGCGGCATCTGCCCTGACCTTTCTCCAAATCTGAAACGGTGGAAACGCTGACATGCAACGCAGCCTGTTCCCAAAGGATCTGCCAACATCCAAATCGACACGGATCGCCATAATCCTTGGTGGTGTGTGTGGAGCTTCCGGCGTTGCCCTCATGGCCCGTTCCGCCCACGCAGATACTACGGGTCTAATGCGAACAGCGGCTGAGATGTTGCTGTTTCATGCGCCTGCATTTTTGGGGCTTGCCGCTTTGGCACAGATCAAACGCATCTCGCTTCTTCCGATAGCCCTAGCCTTGCTCGCAATCGGCCTTGCGCTGTTTTGTGGGGATCTGCTTGTCCGCGCTCAATTCGAACAGCGACTTTTCCCGATGGCCGCCCCATCCGGCGGCGTTCTGATTATCCTGGGCTGGATTGCCGTTGCCTTAAGTGCCCTTCTTATCAGGTCACGTTAGCCTTCAATCAATGGCGCAACAAAAAACCCGCCAAACAGCGGGTTTTCACAACTTGCGAAATTTTTGCAAGCGAGCCCTACTGGCCCGGCGTCCATGCCTTATAGTCGCCGGTGACTTCAGGACGCTCTTCAGGGGTCAAGATGGAGCCAGACGGACGATAGGCTGAAGCCGTCCCGGTCAGGTTCTCTTGATGCGGCTTTTGCCAAGATTTCGCGCGGTAGTCTTCATCAACGGGCGCCACATCAACACGGTGATGCATCCAGCCATGCCAACCCGGAGGGATAGAAGACGCCTCCGCCAGATCCTTATAGATGACCCAACGCTTTTTGCCCTCACGCTCGCGATAATACTTGTTGCCGAATTCGTCTTCGCCAACAAACTCGCCTTTACGCCATGTGAAAAAGCGGGTGCCAACGGTCTGGCCGTTCCACCACGTGAAGATTTCCAAAAGCGCGCTCTTGATACCCATGGCGTCCTCGTTACCCCAGAATCCTCGCGACGAACCTGTCGTCCAAGTTTTCGCAAGTGGATTTAGACATTTGCCGGGAATATGACGCTCCAACCGTGTGCTGTCCAGAGTGCCGCCCCGCTTCTGACTGGAAACTTTGAAGATTCAGCCGGTTTTTCGAACATTTGCAAAGCCATTCGATTTTTTGAGGCGCTTTTTCGGCGCAACCTTGCCAACCCGCCCAAGCTCTCTCGCCCGTGCCTGCGCGACTTCCTGCTCAACTTCGCTGATAACTTTCCTCTCTGCTTCTTGGTCAAGTTTCTGATCGAAGAACCGTTCGAGGACGCTTTGCATCTCGCGGAAACGGCGCTGGCCTTGCTGGTGCAGAATGCGCGCCTGCTCGATACTCTGCACATCGCGCGCCTCCTCGCTGAAGTCGCCTGCCTCCCCATTGATGTTGTAAAAGCCGGATCGCTCGAGAATCAAAGGGCGGTTATCTTGTAGAAGCCACTTGATTCGATCATGAATTACGCTTGGAGAAATTGGTTTGACCATCACCATATGCGCGCCTGAGCGAAGGGCTTTGTTCACCAAGGCTCGTGTGCCCCAAGCTGTGATGAAAACGATTGGAATGAAGCACAACGGCTCCATGTGCTTGTGCCGGACGATTCGGAGCAGCTGGTAACCGGACATGGGCTGCATACGCCAATCTGTGAAGATGACGTTGGGCGGCTCAGACAGAATCGGCTCAAGAGCAAGCTCGACGGTTTCGAAAACACGCACACGAGCGACCCTTAAACTGTACAGAACGGCACGAATGATGGTCTGCATCGGCTTGCTGTCTTCCACGACAACAACATCCAGCTGTTCAATATCTAACCCATACGCCGCATGATGGACCATGCTGTGGTGTACTCCGTACTAAACCCCTCTGCAGGTGACCATCTCACCCCCCCCTTAAACTGCCCTTAAGGAATGTGCTGTGGCTTTCCGATAATTTTTAATAATTTCAGTCATTTATGTTAGTTTAATTACGCACAAATCACATGACTTCTGAATATTCGACTGCGTTTTCTCCGCAGGAATCGGCCTGTATGGTTTGGACTCGTTTCAATCTGGGTTCAACGAAATGCAGTCGAGCGCATCCCAACCAAAGGGCCCTTTTCAGAATCAGTGTCAGAATACCCAAGGAGAATCAGCGTGTAGGATTCATTCCCGGATTGGCGGGTTTGGGACCCACAAATTGTGCGCATTTTGCCGCACGCCAAAATGTTTTTTCCAGCCACTTGACTTCGATAAACCACGCAACTCGCAGCGTATTTGACGTTGCATTTAATACCGCAATAATTCGACCCGACTTTTTCGTCCAATTCGACTTATGATTGGCGTATGAAGTAAAAGTCGCGAGTTTCCGCGGTTTCTGGTGACCTTTGACTAGGCCTGAAAAGCCACTCTCCCCACAATCCACACACACCCACTATATTTAGCGCTTGCCCACAAGCGATACACAACAGGTTGTCATTGGACGCTTGACGGTAAGAATTCATTTACTTTAGTTTCGGTATCGTCAGCGGCGTGGATAGCAGGGGTGAGTAAGCTCTCGTTCCCGTCAGTTTCAGTAGCTAGTACACGGATATCCCACTTGCCGGAAAGTGTTTTCGGCGGGCGCGGATTTTGTGTGCCGAGTGTTGAGGCACGCCTCTGTAAAACCTGTTTATAGACACAATATATAGTAGTCAGTCAGTCACCTGGCGCTATATAGGCTGAAAACAACAGAGCAGCACTCTTCGGCGCGTCTCTACGCGCCAGCAGGCCAGATGAGCTGCTCAGGCACTTAAAATGTGGCACTTGGCGGTTGGTCTTGTCACCAATCGGGGTTTTAAAAGGGGAAATGGAATGCGGATCGAACGGCGCTACACCAAAGAGGGACAAACACCCTACGCAGACGTCGAATTCCGAACGGCTACGAGTGAGATCCGGAACCCGGACGGGTCTGTTGTGTTCAAACTGGACGACATTCAAGTTCCGGCCCAATTCTCCCAAGTCGCTTCCGACATTCTCGCCCAAAAGTATTTCCGCAAGGCTGGTGTTCCCGCGAAGCTGAAGCCGGTTGAAGAAAACACCGTGCCGTCTTGGTTATGGCGCCACGAGGCTGACGAAAAAGCACTGAAGAAACTCCCCGAAGATCAGCGCTACGGTTCAGAGATTGATGGCCGCCAGGTTTTTGATCGTTTGGCTGGCACTTGGACCTATTGGGGCTGGAAAGGCGGCTACTTTGACAGTGAGGCCGATGCGCGCGCGTTCTACGACGAACTGCGCTACATGCTCGCCACCCAGAAAGTTGCTCCGAATTCCCCGCAATGGTTCAACACCGGTCTGCACTGGGCATATGGCATCGATGGTCCGAGCCAAGGCCACTATTACGTCGATTATGAAACCGGCAAGCTGACCAAGTCCGCCACCGCCTATGAACATCCGCAGCCCCATGCCTGCTTCATCCAGTCCGTTGAAGATGATCTGGTAAACGAGAACGGCATCATGGACCTTTGGGTCCGTGAAGCGCGCCTCTTCAAATACGGCTCAGGCACAGGCTCCAACTTCTCGCGCGTTCGTGGTGAAGGCGAAAAGCTCTCTGGCGGCGGCAAATCCTCCGGATTGATGAGCTTTCTTAAGATTGGCGACCGGGCAGCAGGTGCCATCAAGTCCGGCGGCACCACGCGCCGCGCAGCGAAAATGGTCGTTGTCGATGTCGATCACCCGGATGTTGAGGAATACATCAATTGGAAGGTGAAAGAAGAGCAGAAAGTCGCTGCCCTCGTCACCGGCTCCAAAATCTGCCAGAAGCACCTTAGCGCTATCATGAAGGCTTGCGTCAATTGCGAAGCCGACAATGGGGATTGCTTTGACCCGGCCAAGAACCCGGCCCTGAAGCGCGAAATCCGCGCAGCGAAAAAGATGATGGTGCCGGAAAACTACATCCAGCGCGTCATTCAGTTCGCCCGTCAGGGGTTCACGAAGATTGAATTCCCGACTTACAACACGGATTGGGATTCCGAGGCTTACCTCACCGTTTCCGGCCAGAACTCCAACAACTCGGTTCGCGTGACCGACGGGTTCCTGAAAGCCGTGATGACAGATGGGGACTGGGATCTGACAGCGCGCCGCTCAGGCGATGCGATCAAGACCATCAAGGCCAAGGAACTGTGGGAGCAGATTGGGTATGCTGCTTGGGCATCCGCGGATCCCGGCCTCCAGTACCATACAACCATCAACGACTGGCACACTTGTCCGGCATCCGGCGAAATTCGCGCGTCCAATCCATGCTCTGAGTACATGTTCCTGGACGACACAGCGTGTAACCTTGCATCCCTGAACCTCATGCAGTTCCGCAACGAAGATCGATCCTTCGATGTGGAAAGCTACGAACACGCAGTTCGCCTGTGGACCATGGTCCTTGAAGTTTCTGTCTTGATGGCGCAGTTCCCGTCCAAGGAAATTGCAGAGCTTTCTTACCGCTACCGCACCACCGGTCTAGGCTATGCCAATATCGGCGGCCTGCTGATGACGTCCGGCATTCCTTATGACAGCACAGAAGGCCGCGCCATCTGTGGAGCGCTGACAGCCATCATGACCGGTGTTGCCTTTGCCACATCTGCTGAAATGGCAGGCGAACTCGGCCCCTTCCCGGGCTACAAGGACAATGCCAAGCACATGCTGCGTGTCATGCGCAACCACCGCCGCGCAGCGTTTGGCGAAGCATCCGGCTATGAGAAACTGTCCACGGATCCGGTGCCACTTGACCATGCCTCCTGTGCAGACAAGCGGCTAGTAGAGCGGGCAAAGGCTGCTTGGGACAAGGCTCTGGAGCTTGGAGAAAAGCACGGCTACCGCAACGCTCAAACCACCGTCATCGCACCGACCGGCACAATCGGTCTGGTCATGGACTGTGATACGACTGGAATTGAACCGGACTTTGCTCTGGTGAAGTTCAAGAAGCTGGCTGGTGGCGGCTACTTCAAGATCATCAACCGCGCCGTGCCAGAAGCGCTTTCTGTACTGGGCTATTCTGAGAGTCAGATTGCCGAAATCGAGGCTTATGCAGTCGGCCACGGGTCTCTCGATCAGGCTCCAGCCATCAACCCGGGTGCTTTGAAGGCCAAAGGCTTTACAGATGAAAGCCTTGCGAAGTTAAAAGGCTCCCTCGGGTCTGCCTTCGACATCAAGTTTGTCTTCAATCGCTGGACGCTTGGCGATGACCAAATGACAGCTCTTGGTGTTTCCGAAGAGCAGCTCAACGATCCCGAGTTTGAGCTTCTCTCCTTCCTCGGCTTCTCCAAGGCCGACATTGAGGCTGCTAACACCCATGTGTGCGGTGCCATGACACTGGAAGGCGCGCCTTTCCTGAAGGAAGAACACTACCCGGTCTTTGACTGTGCCAACCCGTGCGGACGGATCGGCAAGCGCTTCCTGTCGGTTGAAAGCCACATTCGCATGATGGCCGCCGCTCAGCCGTTCATCTCCGGCGCGATCTCCAAAACGATCAACATGCCGAACGATGCAACGGTCGAAGACTGCATGGAAGCCTACATGCTGTCCTGGAAACTCGCGCTGAAAGCCAACGCTCTTTATCGCGACGGCTCCAAACTCAGCCAGCCGCTCAATGCCCAGCTTCTGGCAGATGAAGATGAGGACGAGGAAGATGCGGTTGAGGCATTGGCCGCCAAACCTCAAGCAGCCCGTGCCGAAGTCGTTGCAGAACGCATTGTTGAGCGGATTGTTGAACGCGCTGTTCGCTCTCAGGAAAAACTTCCGGGCCGCCGCAAGGGGTACACCCAGAAGGCAAAGATCGGCGGTCACACCATCTTCCTGCGCACTGGCGAATATGATGATGGCCGGCTTGGCGAGATCTTCCTCGACATGAACAAGGAAGGCTCTGCCCTGCGTGCCTTCATCAACAACTTCGCGATCTCTGTCTCCCTTGGCCTTCAGTATGGTGTGCCGTTGGAAGAATATGTCGATGCGTTCACCTTCACGAAGTTCGAACCAGCCGGCATGGTCATGGGGAACGATGCGATCAAGAATGCGACTTCCATTCTCGATTACGTCTTCCGCGAACTGGCTGTTTCCTATCTCGGCCGCCACGATCTGGCGCATGTATCACCGGAGGTCTTCGGCGCTCCTGCAACAGGGCTCTCTGGCGGTGAAGGTGAAACGAAAGACAGCGGCGTTGTTTCCCACGGCCTCGTACGGGGTCAAACAGAGCGCTTTCGTCTGGTGAACCAGTCCGAAGGGCCGGTTGGGTCCTCAACGACAACCGTCACTGCACATGTGGGCAGCTCGCCTGCAGCTCAAACATCGGCTGTTGCGACCGCCTTTGCCCGCGGAGCTGAAGCGGTGAGCGCCGTTGAAGTCACAAGCGCCCCTGCCCCACAAGCAGCGACCGCAGCCCAGCAGATCGCACAAGCCCGGATGAAAGGCTATGAAGGAGAAAGCTGTGCAGAATGCGGCAACTTCACCATGGTCCGCAACGGCACCTGCCTCAAATGCGACACCTGCGGCAGCACCAGCGGCTGCAGCTGACCAAAGTGAGCCACTCTGAAGAGGCTACTTAGGTTTGTCTCGAAGGCGACTTTTGTGTCTCCAGAGCGACCTAAGGATTGTCTCTGACAGTTGAAAAGAAGAAATTCGGGCGCCTCGGCGCCCGATTGCATGAAACAGGTACGAATTGATACCTGATAAAAGTGCGACAGGCGCCGTCGCGCCAATGGTTGCCAGATTTGGGTCGGCCCATGTCCTCCCAGTCCCGAGTCGCATAGGATGGCCAATTCACGCCAATAAACGGCTCAAACGGCCGACAACAAGAAAACCCGCCCATCGGAGACGATTGGGCGGGTTACTTCATTCCAGTTCAAGTAAGCAATACAGGGCAACCCCAGTTTACAATACTGGTCAGGTCCTCTCCTGATCGACGCAATCGATCAAGCATGTCATCACATCCCAGATATCGGTCCTCTAAAAAGGTGTTTAATTGCTGGGGATCGGCAAGCATTTGAGCAGCTTCGAGGGCCGCCTGTTCCGGTAGGGCATCCTCCAATCGGGCGGCAAGCGCAGCACCGAACGCAAGACCGGTGGTCCAATGTACAGGCCAAAGATGGCCCACAACAGCTTGATGGCCTGAGACGAGGCTCTGCGCCAACCCAATTCGCGAAAGACCACCGCGCATCTGAGCAGACGCTCCGCTACAGCTGTTAAGAACTAATAGACGCCTTCCATCGGTCGGGATCCTCCAACCACGGATCTCCTCAAGATTGATTAATGTCTCATCTGGCATATGCAGCCCACTGCCTCCGACAGCAAACGGATCGTGAGTGCCGTGCGAGATTACCCAGACTACATCTGCCTCATCATTTTCATAAAATCGCCGCAGGTCATCACGAGTGGGATTCGCTGATCCATGCAGATCGACTCCCCACCCCGAGCGTTCGGCCACATGACGGATCGCGTCAATTTCAAACCTCTCGTGCAACGGGCCTCCAGCCCAAACCGCAATTCGTCGGATTGGCCGTGATGGAAATGCAGACTGGAAACTAATCTCCAAAGGTGCAGCCACATTCGCATACCTTGCAAGCATCGCCTGCAAAGGCTCAGGGCCACTCGGGAAGATCAGAACGGACCTTGGTGCCCAATCCGCCGGGAGGCGCTCCCTAAGCTCCTCGAAACGATAATGTGCCGCCATTGCTTCTTCTAAGCGAGGTCCTGCGGAGGCATCAATAACATCGAAGCGAATGTCCTCGTATCTATCTGGTGAATGGTCACCATCGCCCCCACGAAAGTATGATCCTAGAGCCGTACTAGCGGCACGCTGCAAGTCGTCATAGGTGGCCGTGTCCCCCGTTCCGGTTAACCAACTACCGCCAGGCCAAAGATAAGCAGCTCCCCCATTGTGGGTTGGAACCAAAACCAATAGTTCCGCTTCGGATGGCTCTACATTATTCGCTCGATACCAAGCACCAAGTACAACTATGACATCATCAATTTCGCCCCAGTTTACGAGAGCAAAAATCAATGGGTTAAGAACTACGGCCCGCAGCTCTAGCACTTCCAGGTCAGATTCACCGGACCGCAGATTTGCGAGGTATGAAGCTCGAAGCCTCGATATTTCTTCCAAAACTTCTGCTCGACGAGATCGCCAATCTTCTACCCCCTCAATTGCAACCGCTAGAGCTTGGAGACGTTCATGTTCGACCATCACCGAGCCCCATTCGGATAGTGCTCGCGCAGCCCACTCCTGTGGCGTCCCTTCAACAAAGCGGTTTGCCTGGGTGGTAAAAACCATCGCAATGTCAAGCTTATTCCGAAGCGACTGCGTCCGCGCGGCAGTATCGACCAGATCGGCCGCCCAGTTCACGCTAGCTGGCCAATCAATGTATGCCGCCCAAATAACCATCTGGGACATAGCTTCAACTGGTCCGCGCTCCGCCGGATTTTGTCTTTGAATGCTAGAAACGACTCTCCAACATGCGGGAGCCACGTCGGCCGTGAGTTCATCCAGGCCACCAAATCGGTAGGCTACATAGAAACAGGCCCCTGCGAATTCCGATACATCCTGCAAATAGCGATTGAACAAGTTTCGCGGAGCGTGCGGAAAATTTAGAAAGGTGTAAGTGTTATTGTTGACACGCTGATTTCGATCATGCGTTGGAGAAACGGCGGTCCAGATCCAATCGTAGCACGGCCCCAACTGTCCGGCTGCCCTTGTGGCATAGACTGCCGGCATACAGGTGACAAAACGTGCACAATCGATAGCGTCGGTTTCTACTGCTGTGCCTGCTAAAGTACGGGCATTGTGCAGGTCAGCGACCAATGCATCTGTCCAGGCCCAAAAATCCGGCAAATACTCCATACGCGCAACTTGAAGAGTCCAGAGCGCTTCCAACAAGTCGATATCGGGGTTTGACCACGAGAAAGGCTCCTCCCAATTGAGAGTGTCTTGATCGAGCATAAACGTCTGAAGGAAAGCATTTTCCAGCGTCATTATTGTGAACCTATTCGGATGAAAAATGGTGGGTAGAGCAGTGCTCCAAGTCGCATACGGTGGCTATTTGAAACCGTTCGGGATCAGCAGGTTTGTCGACAACTAAGATTGGTTTACTGTAGACCGATGTTATTCTTCACCGCCCCCCGATGAAATGATCGCAAACGTCCACGTCGGAGTCTTTTAGCTTGACGCTTACGCAAGAAAAATCGTTGGAAATCCCAGCATAGTTTCAATCTCCCTTCACCAGCCCCTCAACGAACTGAAAGATCCGGACCATCGCAAGTGTATCGAGCTTGCAGTACTCCAAGAGGGCCCGTCGCAATCGCGCCTGCTTTTCCCGGTCGGTTTCGTTGATCATCTTGTTCCAGCCATCCATTGCGGCTGTCCCGTCGCCAATCTCCATTCCCTCGTAGCTGAGATCAGGCACCACGACGGGAAGAACCTTCTTGATGGATGTCGATCCGTTGAAACGGATATCGACGTATCCCGTTTTGAAGACATCCATAAGGTCAACGGTTCGCTCCACAAGGCCAAGAAGGAAATCCCGATTTTCGGGGAATGCGTTTGCCATTTCGTTGTTTCGAGCGTTCTCGAACGTCTTGTTCCAGGTGATGATGGATCCGTTCGCACCGATGGCACCTTCTAGGGCTTTCACCAGATGACGCGGGAGTTCCGGCCGATCAGCCAGATATTCGATATGATCGAGCCGACCATCTTCGTGTAGGATATGGAGCGAAAACTGAAACGGTAACTGCTGTTGCGGCCCAGTTCCATTAACGATTGGGATTGCGGAAAGGTATGTTTCATAATCCAGAAAATAGAGCGGATAGGCCAGAACACCGATGAAGTTCTTAATGTCGGCGATGTCTATGAATGGGTTCTCGACGTTGCTTGCCCGGACAATCGGCTGTTGAAGGCGTGAAACCTCTTCGAGTTCGATCTGCTCCAGTCCAAACCGTCCCTCTGCGACAAATTTCTCGAGCTTCCTGCCAAACAACCGAGGTAGCGAGTAAATTGAGTATTCTGGAATGCCCGGATTGAAGTAGTCGAAACTGTCGCAGTGATGAGAACGACTGAGGTTCAAGCAGTTACACGAGCGCTCATCAATAGCCGCTTCATTGAGGAGTGAAAGCGCCTCAGTTATTTCCTGCTCTGTTTCGTCCAACAAGCCTTTCACCCGAACGGTTTCATCGGCAAAGACGAGGAGCTCCCCAGGATCGATCTCGCCATCACGGGTGTAATCCTTGTTCAAGTGAACGATGAAGATGTTCCGGATGCCGCGCCCTGCCCGTGTAGCTGCGATCGTCTGAAACGCGGCATCCTTCAGCTGATTATGCGGATTCCCATCCTTCACACTGGTAGAGGACTTGATCTCGAAGATATCGATCGTCCCATCCTCGTTTTCCCGAAGCATGTCGACACGGGCATGGAGGCCCTCATTCGTCTCGAATACATCCTGGAACGAACAGGAAGCGGCATCGGGCCACCCCTGCACCAACTGGCGAACATATCCCTCGACCTGGTAGCCTTCTTCGGCCAATTTCTGGGCAAAATCGGAAAACTCGCCCTCTGGATAAACCTCCGGCTTGTGCTGTTTCAGCCAGAGCGATTTTGGGCAATTCAGATACTGGATAAAATCAGTTTTCGATAACATGTCACTACCCTTAAGACTCAAGGTACAAAGGCGATAAACAACCAAGGAGGATTGGCCGAACCAACATGCCATTCGATCACAACAAAGATCCTGCACACCCCTTTCGAACCGGAACCTTTTCAGCCTCCTCCAGGGCAACCTGAAACAACTTGGCAGGCAGATTACTCGCTTTGCCAACGCAACCAAAGTTTGCAATAACAATGCGACACCAATCGCAGACTCTGGCAGGGAAATATCTTTGGGAAGACAACGACATAATGATTTCTGATCACCTGACTGACATCGAGCAATTCGACGCTGAACTCTGGACGATAGCCGACAATCTGCGAGCCAATTCCGGCCTCGCTTCGAACGAGTATTTCATGCCCATCATGGGCCTTTTGTTCCTTCGTCAGGCCACCAACCGCTACTACGAAGCACTCGCCGCCATCGAGGCGGAGAAGGCAAACGGGAAGATGCCGGATCGCCCGCTCCGGGACGTAGACTTCACTCGTCGCCGGGCCATGATGCTGCCGGAAGCCGCCCGCTATGATGTGATCCTCGACCAGCCGAAAGATGGCAGCCTCGGCGAAGCTCTGACTGCCGCTATGGAAGCCGTTGAAGAGCACTTTCCACCGTTGGCCGGACAGCTCCCCAAGGACTACGAGCGGTTCGATGACGAACTACTGGAAAGCATGATGCGCAAGTTCGACACCGAGGCTCTGCGCAAGGCATCTGGCGACGTTTTCGGCCGCATCTACGAGTACTTCCTGGCAGAGTTTTCCAAACAGGGTGCCCACGATAACGGCGAGTTCTTCACACCGCCCTCTATTGTCCAGACGATCGTCAACGTGATCGAGCCGGACCACGGTATCATCTTTGATCCGGCCTGCGGCTCAGGCGGGATGTTCGTCCAATCAAGCCACTTCATCGAGCATGAAGGCAAGGACACGATGAAGCGCGTCACTTTCTACGGCCACGAAAAGAACGAGACGACCGCCAAACTGGCGCAGATCAACCTCGCTGTACATGGCCTTCAGGGTTCCATCCAGGCAGGAAACGAAGCCATAACCTACTACAAGGATCCGCATGAGCTGATCCAGCATGACAAGAATGCAGATCGGGTGATTGGTAAGTGTGACTTTGTCATGGCCAATCCGCCCTTCAATGTGGACGAAGTCGACGCTGAGAAGGTGAAGAACGACCCGCGCCTCCCCTTCGGTCTACCTGGGGTGAACAAGGCGAAGAAGGTCTCTAACGCCAACTTCCTTTGGATGTCCTACTTCTACAATTATCTGAAGGATACCGGGCGGGCTGGTGTGGTCATGTCATCTCAGGCGTCCAGTGCGGGCCGCGATGAGGCGAAGGTCCGGCAGAAGCTCGTGGAGACGGGCGCCGTCGATGTCATGATCGATATCCGCGGCAACTTCTTCTACACGCGGACGGTTCCCTGTCAGCTCTGGTTCTTTGATCGGGCAAAGGAAGCAGATGAGGCGCGCAAGGACCACGTCCTGATGCTCGATGCGCGGAACATCTATAGGAAAGTGTCCCGGGCCATTTATGACTTCAGCCCTGAGCAGCAGAAAAACATTGCCGCGATTGTGTGGCTGTATCGGGGTCAGTCCGATCGCTTCTTGGAACTGGTGGAAGCCTACCTGGCCGAGGCGATCGCAAAAGGTCAGGCAACCACGGAGCCCTTCACTGCGTTCGAAGACAGGCTGGCCAAACTGATCAATTTGATGGCGCCCTTTGCGACGGAGGCGCGCGATCCCGATCCACTGTCTGAAACCTGGACCGAATTGGCAGCCACCCAGGCAACGCTGAAGCAAGACATTGCAGCATACGGGGTCGAAGTCGTTGCCCGGGCGAAGGAGTGGGAAAGCAGCGCAAATGGCAGGAGCCGGGATAATGCGACACTTCACGCGGCACGGGAAGGCCTCCATGCGATAGCTGACCAATGCCGTGATCTGACCAAACAGATCGACCTGGCGGCGAAGCTTGCAGGCCGTGTTGCTGATGTGGCGATGCAGGAGCTGGAGGCGCGTGACTCCGATCTCTGGAACAATACCGAGATCAACAAGGCCAAGCGTGCGCTCAATGGCACGAACAAGGACAACGATCACGGTGCAAGGGGCGACGTGGTCGAGGCGCTGCGTCAGGCGCGGTATTTCGTCAAACAGGCCGACTGGCTCCAAGAACGTTTCCCCGATGCGATGCTGTGTGATGTCGAGGGGCTAGTAAAGCTGGTCAACCGTAGGGAGATCGAAACCCATGACTGGAGCCTGACACCGGGGCGTTATGTCGGTGTGGCGCCTGAAGAGGTTGACGAAGATTTCGACTTCGAGGAGGCGCTGCGCTCGATCCACATCGACCTCAAGGGCCTTAACGAGGAGGCGACGGATCTGGCGGCACGGATAACCCGGAACTTCGAGGAGTTGGGGGTATGACTTCCTATCTCGGGTCAAAACATTGGGCGCCAGCCGTCTTGCAAGACTTAGTGTTCTTGCAAAGAGGATTTGATATTACCAAGGCACAGCAGAAAAAAGGCGAAGTTCCCGTTTTCTCGTCCTCTGGGCTCAGCAGCTGGCACAATGAGGCTAAAGTCCAGGGACCGGGAATTATTATCGGTCGCAAGGGAACACTGGGCAGCGTTCACTATTCTGACGGCGATTACTGGCCCCATGACACAACACTATGGAGCAAATCTCTCAACGGAAACAATCCCCGTTTCGTCTACTTCGCGCTAAAGTGTTTGGGCTTAGAGCGGTTCAATGTGGGTGGGGCCAACCCGACGCTAAACCGAAATCACATTCATGGGCTTCCGATACATCTGCCAGAACGAGACGCGCAAGACCGGATCGTCTCCATCCTCTCCACTTACGACGACCTGATCGAAAACAACCGACGGCGGATTGCGCTGTTGGAGGAAGCGGCGCGGCTGCTTTACCGCGAGTGGTTCGTCCACCTCCGCTTCCCCGGCCATGAACACATTCCGATCACCGATGGCCTCCCGGAGGGATGGGAAAGACGGACATTCGGTAAAGTAGCCGAATTGAAGTATGGCAAGGCCCTGAAAAAGGAAAACCGTGTCGAGGGACCGTTTCCAGTCTATGGTTCCAGCGGTATTGTCGGCACACACCAAAAGGCCTTAGTCGAAGGACCAACGATCATAATTGGGCGCAAGGGTAACGTTGGGAGCGTTTTCTGGTCACCTGCCGATTTCTGGCCGATCGATACGGTTTACTTCATCCCAAAAGATCAGGCGGACTTCTGGCTCTACCTCGCGCTGCCATCAGCAGGTTTCCAGAATACGGACGCGGGAGTGCCCGGCTTGAACCGCGATTTCGCCTATAGCCGAAAGCTTGTTCAGCCTAAAGAGAGGCTCCGTCGGCATTTCAACGAAGCTGTCGAGCCGATGTTCGCACAACGCGCGAGGCTGGAGGCATACAACGAAAAACTCTCACAAGCCCGGGACCTTCTCCTGCCGCGCCTGATGAACGGGGAGATCACAGTGTGATTGTAAACGATGAAACCATTCCCGAATACCTGCGTGCCGAACTGGAAAGTGAGACCGCAAGTTTAAAATCAACGAAATTTAGCTTGCCGGAGATCAGCAACCGTGATCGTGCTCTGTTCCTGATTGGCGAACCCGACCTGGAAGCCCAACTGATCGCGATCAAAGGCATGTTGAGGCGGCATGCCGAAACAGAGCAACTCGTCTCAAAGAAAATCAAAGAGCTTGATGCCCGGACCCGCGCCTACGCCGGGGCCAGCGATGAATACCAGCAACACCTGGAAGATCAGTGGGTCGACGCAATACACTGGTCGGTTTTCCAGGATGCCGCACATAGCATGTCAGCTGTTGGCATGTTGGCGCCCTTTGTTGAGTCTCTGTTCGTGTCCGTGTTCCGTGGACTGCGCAGGCAGCTTCATGAAGATACCGCCAACGATCCACGCACCGCAGCCACCCAAGACCAATACTGGAACCCGCAGATTGTGTACCGTAAGGACGGCCAAAAGGATGATGTCGTCGCTGGGATCAATCAGCTCGCGATATCGACGGGTCTCCACAACTACCTTCCCGGGGAATACCAGAAGACGCTTTCGGCTCTTTTCGGCTATCGTAACAATATGTTCCACAACGGGTTCGAATGGCCGCCAGAAACACGTCAGAGATTTGCCCAACGTATCGCAAGCGGAGAATGGCCAAGGAGTTGGTTCTCACAGGCCACCCGTAATGACGAACCATGGATCTTTTACATGAGCGATGAATCCATTGCTCATTGCCTAAAAATGATTGACCAAGTACTTGACGGTGTGGGTGAATATATTACTCAACCAAAAGGCGATTTAACTTGAACTGATTTCGTCGAAGAGGGATTGCATGGCCGTCACAGGCATCAACAGTGAAGACCGTCTGGTTCAGAAAACCTTCGCCGACCACCTTGAACAGGCACTCAACTGGGAAAGCATTTACGCTTTCAACAAGGAGACTTTCGGTGCCGGCGGCACCCTGGGGCGAAAGGACACCAGGGAAGCGATTCTGACGCGCGACCTGCGAGAAGCCCTGATCCGCCTAAACCCGGACCTACCGAACAAGGCCATCGACCATGCCATACGGGAGCTGACCGTCTATGATGTCAGTCGTTCTCTGGTTCAGCACAATCGCGACTTTTACCGCCTCATTCGCGGCGGCGTTCAAGTCACCTATAAGGACAAAAACGGCAGACAGAAATCCGCTCGCGCCAGGGTCATTGATTTCGATAATGCTCCCGGTTCGAACCGCTTTCTCGCGGTGCGCGAACTGAAACTGACCGGAATCCGGACCCCTAATTACAATCGCAGGGCGGATCTGGTCTGCTTCATCAACGGCCTGCCTATCGTATTTATCGAGTTGAAGGCGGTTTATAGGAATATCCGCGAGGGTTTTGACAACAACCTCTGTGACTACATGGACGAGAATGTCATCGCCCATGCCTTTCATCACAACGCCTTTCTGATCGTCTCTAACGGCGATCGCGCCCGCTATGGCTCCATCACCAGCACCTGGGAGCATTTCAACGAGTGGAAGCGGCTCGACGAGGATGACAAAGGCAGCGTGGACGCTGAGAAACTATTGAACGGCATGCTGGCCCATGATCGCCTGCTCGATCTCCTCGAAAACTTCATTCTCTTTGACGCGAGCAAGGCCGGCACAACCCGAAAGGTCGTTGCACGAAACCATCAGGTGCTGGGCGTAAACCGTGCTGTTGCTTCCGTGGTACACCAGGAAGCAATCAAGGCAGACTTGCCCGACGGCCAGAGGCTCAAACACCGGGTGGTTGAGCTCCCTCTGGAGCGGAAAGCCCCAGCCAGGCGCAAGGCCAAAGCCGATGATGCAAAGTTGGTCGAAGCCAAGGCGGCTCTCCCATCCTTCGTTCCAGACGGCCCTGTCGACCTCATCGAGCGGGCCCATCCCGATCTTGGACGGCTCGGTGTGTTCTGGCACACCCAAGGCAGCGGCAAGTCTTATTCCATGGCCTTCTTTTCGGAAAAGGTCCGTCGCAAGGTTCCTGGCAACTTTACGTTCCTCCTGATGACCGATCGGCAGGATCTCGACAGCCAGATTTACAAGACTTTCGTGGGCTGCGGGATTGCGGGAGAAGACACGCCCCGCGCATCCTCCGGCAATGAGCTGGAAAAGGTCCTGAGGGAAAACCATCAGTACGTTTTCAGCCTGATCCACAAGTTCAACAAGAACGTCAATCCAGAGGAGCCATACAGCAAACGCGATGACATCATAGTGGTTTCCGACGAAGCCCACCGGACGCAGGCAGGACGGCTCGCCCGGAACATGCGTCTGGCCCTGCCGAATGCCGCCTTCATCGGTTTCACCGGAACGCCGCTGTTCAAGCAGGACGAGATCACCAAGCGGATCTTTGGAAACTATGTGTCGCGCTACAACTTCAAGCGCTCCGAAGAGGATGGTGCGACAGTCAAGCTGGTCTATGAAAATCGAGGAGAGAAACTCGGTGTCGCCCGGACGGACCTGAACGATCAGATCGCGGCGAAAATAGAAGAGGCGGAGCTGGATACGGATCAATCAGCCTTGCTCGACAAATTGTTGGGCAAGGACTACGAGATCATCACCGCCGATGAACGCCTGGATAAGATCGCTGCCGATTTCGTCGAGCATTACTCAACGCGCTGGGAGTCCGGAAAGGCCCTTTTCGTCTGCATCGACAAGATTACCTGTGCTCGAATGTTTCAGCGTATTATCCCCCGGTGGAAGACCAAGGCCACCGAGATCCGCAGGGCCGAACAGGCTAAACGCGCGGAGGCGAAGGCTGCAACAGATCCGCAGATCCAGGTACAGCTGAACGATGAGGCGGTGGAGCTGAAGCGCCAGGCTGACTGGATGGATGAGACCATCATCGAGATCATCATCAGCGAAGCCCAAAATGAAGTTAAAGACTTCAAGAAATGGGGCTTCGACATCATCCCCCATCGAGAATTGATGAAACAGGGTTTCGAAACGGAAGGCGGTGATCGTGTCGATGTTGAGAGCGCCTTCAAAAACCCCAAGCATCCGTTCCGGATAGCGATTGTATGCGCCATGTGGCTTACAGGGTTCGACGTGGAGAGCCTCACGACACTCTACCTCGACAAGCCCATGAAGGCGCACACGCTTATGCAGGCTATCGCCCGCGCAAACCGCGTATTTCCGGGTAAGGATTTCGGCCTGATCGTCGACTACAACGGCATGCTGAAAAGCCTTCGGGAAGCCCTAGCTCAATACGCGCTGGGTGATGACGGGTCAGGCGAAGAAGAAATCGTCGCGCCGATCGAAGAAAGGGTGCAGGCACTGATAGAAGCGTTGGAAGCGACCGAGGCCCATTTGAAGGGCCTTGGCTTCGATCCATCGACCTTGACTGGATCGACGGGGTTCGCCCGGATCCGGGGCATCAGGGATGCCGTGGACGCAGTTTACACAACGGATGAAACCAAACGGCGATTTGAAGTGATGGCCCGCCAGGTGTTCACGCGCTTCAAGGCCCTTCTCATGGAACCGACGGCCTTTGCCTATGCCGAACGGCACGACAACATTGAAGCTATTTACAAGAAGCTGACCGAGCGGCGGGATACTGCCGATGTCACGGAACTGCTGAAGGAATTGCATCGTATCGTCAATATCGCAATCCAGACGCAAGCCCCAGGGGGTGACCAGGCCGAGGGCCTGACGTTTGACCTCAGTAAGATCGACATGGAGCGGCTGCGTGATGAATTCGCCAAGAAGGTTCATCACAAGGCAACCGCCATCCAGGACATACGAGACATCGTCGAAGCAAAGATCGCGCAGATGCTAGCCCGCAACTCCACTCGGATGGATTACCAGATCAAATACGAAGAGATCGTCGCCGCCTACAATGCCGACAAAGATCGCGTCAGTGTGGAAGATACCTTCCGGCGCCTGACTGAACTCATGAATGAGCTTGACGAGGAACAAAAACGCGCCGTCGAAGAGGGGCTGGATGAAGACGAACTCGCCATGTTCGATCTTCTGAAAAAGAACGACCTGACAAAAGCAGACCGCGAGAGGGTCAAACAAGCCAGTCGCGACCTCCTGACCGCGATCAAGGACCAATTGGCAAAACTCGACCACTTCTGGGAAAAAGAGCAGACCAAGGCGGAAGTCAAGACGTTCATTCTCGACAATGTCTACATGAACTTGCCGACACCTCCGTTCTCAAACGAAGACAAGGAAGCCTTGGCCGAGAGCGTCTATGCCCATGTCTGGCAGCAGGCCGTCAGTGGGGGCTTTGCGACTGCGGCGTGAAACCATTTATGACGTTTATGGTGTCTTCCAAGCCAGATCCTGGAGCGCCTAGGTCATCAAGTTTGAGTGCTGTGTAAAACGCGTTGTGATCCCCCAGGACTGCAATGCCCAAACCCCGTCAACGCCTTCTTCGATGGAGAAATAGAAATCCTTCGGCAGCCCGAGCTCAAAGCTCCGCAGCATGTCCGAGAACTGTGCTCGTGTGACAGATATTGTCATGCTCAGCAGTCTCGCTCGATGTTCCTGCTGAAAGTACCCTGCACTACGTCTATCCTTCGCCAACTGCGTAGGCGCGATGATCATTACCGTAGCTGGCCACCGGAAGTCGTCACCGTCCTTCTTGATGGTGGCTGTAAGGATCATGTAGGAAAACTCCACCGTCTGTTTTGGCGGTCCATCCTGTACTTGCTGCCCGAATTGGATGGAACTGATCCCAACGATCTCGCCTGTCCAGTCGCCCGGTTCGATAGCTCGCCGCGACTGTTGCTTGTTCTTCCTGACGGTTTTCTTTCCCATACCAATATTCCGAGCCAATTGTATTTTTTTACAATTTTATCGACCCCGTTAACCTTTTGTCCGGATTAATCCGGAAAAACCGGTCCTGTCGAGTCGCAGGAGGCCGGAATGAATATCAACAACGCACGCTATCTTCTTGATACATCTATAATAAGCGAATTCGCCAAGGACTCGTGCGAGCAGCACGCAGGCCTCCGAAATTGGTTAACTCGCGTTCCGGAACATACCCTGCACGTGCCGTATGGGGCCGCTCTGGAGATCCAGCGGGGCATCGTCCAACTGCGCCGGATAAATCCTTCAAAAGCCCATCACCTGGATCTCTGGTTCGATGATCTGCAATCGAAACTCCCGTTCATCCCAATGTCTCTCGAGGCTGCCCGGATACACGCCGAGATGACATCCGAAAGCGCATTGAAAAATCTCTGGATCAACGATCCACGGACCAAGATCCCCGGGCCCCGCCAGGCTCTGGCTATTGCGGCAACTGCGATAGCTTCAAGATCGTGTTTGGTTACCCGGAACACGTCGGACTACGAACAGATCGATCGCTATTTTTCCCTCCCCGGCCTGATCAATCCGATCGACCACGAACCATCCACATCACCCCATTCAGCAATCACCATCCACTGACAAGAAAAGGAGAACGAAATGACACGCCAGCACGCAATAAATTCGGTCGGGATAGCGGACATAGAAGAGCCGATAATAGCCAGACATCACCGCTCTTTTTTCGACCCAGCAAGGCCGGGCGGCCCTGCTCCGACACTCAGGCTCAATCAGCCGACATTACGGAAAACCCATCGTCATGACATTTCAACAACCTCAAACAGCAACTTGTAATCTCGCCTTCAGCCCTGAAACCCTTACGGTCATTGCTCAAAACCTCAAAGCATTGCAGCCTAACGGTAAGAACGCTTGGCTGGAGCAGTCCGAATTTCCGCTTTTAAGGGACTGGAGCAAGACGCTTCTCCCCTTCCCCGCGATCATCGGTTCTGTTGACACCAAGTCAATTCTCGAACCCGCCTTTGCATTCTCCGAAGATCATTCGATGGCACTTCTTCCGGGCGGCTGGTTTCGGCTGGACGGCCACGTCGACATGCACCTTTCGTCAGATTGGCGAATACGCGGCTGAAGCCCCAAGAACCTATTGCCGGGTTATGCCCGGTTCCCGGCTACGCTGATCATTGGCCCAAGACGGCTTCCAATTCCCTGCATCAAAATTGTCATCGTGCGGAAACGATCCCGCGCGGACAGGATGCGTTTGTCTACGAGAATGCAAATGAAACGTTCAACCCTGACACAAAATGCCAAGAACTCCGTCGGCACTTTGGTCGCCCGAATGGCTGTCCGTAAAGCGCTGCGTCCATTTCCCGAACTCCGGCACCGCAGCGCTTACATTATCGGTGCCAAACTACCCAACGACACTGATACCGACACTTACGAAGATGCTTTGGCACAAGAGTTTCGGTGGGAAATCTCAGATGGCTGGACACGCAATGACTTGCCGAATTTTCACTACTTTATCGAAGAAGAAGCCACGACGAAATACAGGAGAAAAGCACCCTTCGAGGCGTATTCTCTAGCAAGAGATGTGGCAGAGCATCAGCGCTTGATCGGTGTTGATACGCCTGACCATCCAATGAGCGCAGCGTTCCGCAGTGTAGCGGAAGCAATCATCGAAATTCAGCCGGATACCAAGCACATCGTTGCTGCTGTCCTCCTGGCCCGAGGTTTCTCAATCACTGAGAAGCAGGCAGAGGAACTGCGTTCAGACAAGCTTGCCAATCTAACAACCGCCTTTCGAGGGGACCGGTCGCTGGCTAAGGCCCTCCAACTCCTTGAGGCTTTGAGAGAAGCTGAAGCGTCGGACACCACCATTGTCGAAGGTACGAGCAAAGTAGCGTCGCTTCAGAACATGGCTGGATACGGTGCAGCAAGGACTTGGGGACTTGAATTAGCTCGGGACCTTCGAGACTGGAAACGGAAAAAACTATCTTGGGGCGACGTAGATCGCGGTGTTCTTCTCGTTGGCAAACCCGGGACAGGAAAAACTGTCTATGCGCGGGCGCTGGCAGAAACGTGCGGAGCTCATTTTGTTGAGTGTTCACTTTCGAAAATGCAGGGTCTTGGACATCTTGGGGACATGCTGAAGGGCATCGGACGTGCCTTCCAGGAGGCTCGAAATAACTCACCAGCAATCCTGTTCATCGACGAATTCGATGCCGTCGGAAATCGGGCCACCCTTTCATCACATGCGCCTGAATATGCCACCCAAGTCATTACCGGCCTCCTGCAATTGATGGACGGCACGGAAAAACGTGACGGTGTAGTCGTTGTCGCTGCCTGCAACAGTTTGGAGACAATCGACCCTGCATTCCTGAGACCGGGACGGCTTGAGCGTGTCATCGAAATCCCTTTGCCAGATCTCGATGCAAGGAAAGCAATCTTCAGGCAGCACTTCGGGGCTGAACTTCAGGATACCGTGTTGTCAGAAGTAGGTAGGCTCACCGACGGAATGTCAGGTGCAGATTTGGAGCAACTTGCTCGCGGCTGTCGCCGGCACTCTCGGCGCTCGGTGTCGGGGTTGAACGAACTTGATGTGCTGGAAACTCTCAATGACAAATTCAGGAAGGTTCCAGATGCCGAACTACAGCGATACGCCGTCCATGAAGCAGGCCATGTCGTTGCAGCTAATTTGATATACGGAGCCATTGCCGACGAAGTTTCGATCAGAACCCATTTTCCAGCAGACAATATCCGGTTTGTGAACAGCGGAGGGACAACAGTTCTTCCGATACGGATCAAACTCTGCCAGATCAAGGACGACTATCTAAATGAGATTTCTCTGGCGTTTGCTGGGCATGCAGCCGAAAAACTTGTACTCGGATGCGCATCGGATGGTTCGGGGTTGGCAAGTGGTTCGGATCTTCAAAAAGCCACCGTACTTGCCGCCACATTGGTAGCGTCTTCAGGGCTCTCCGGCGCGCTGGCTTATCGGGCTGAAGCGACCGGCAAAGATATGTTGAAACTGGTAAGAAACGATCGTCATTTTAAAAGCGATTGCGACCGAATTTTGCATGACCAGATGGTTCGAATAGAAGCGCTTTTGGCGCAAAACCTCTCTTTACTGGAGCGTGTATCGACAAAACTGCTCAAGAAAAAGAACCTCACATCTCATGACCTCAAGAAGATACTAACGCCCGACGAGAGAGATCGGACATGAGGAATTCCAAGGGGGCAAAAAACAATTTGTCTAAAATGCCGCCGTTGCGTTTTTTGATGCGTTACCTTTGTTTTGCGATCAATTCACAACCGGGCTCGATTTTTTCTCGTGTGACCGGCATAGTCCAGCGATCGCAGCTTGGCCGTCGCATCCCGCACGGTGTGGCTCGACTTCGGCTTCAACCGCCCTCTTCAGGGGGCAAGAAAAGGAGGATGCCGACCATGACTATCATGCAGAAAAATGCGGCGCTCCGGGAAGCCAGTTTCTCTCTCTCCATAGCGCTGGCCTGAGCTAGACACTCCTCAACACGCGCATCAACGTCATTCTGACGCTGGTATCGCATTGTTGAACTGTCGAGCTCTTGTCGGCCACCACCTGAACAATCCCGTTCAGGCGGAACTGGAGATGGGAGACTGCGAACTACAGCCTTCACCCGCATCCTAATCAGCCAATTTTCCCATTCGCAAGAATGGAAATTGGTTGAACCAACACTGCGTAAGGACGCTCTTTGGATCGCCCTTCGCGCCCGAGATCTGCAGATAATACGTTTCCCGGACGTGTAAATCCCAGATCCAACTTTGCCTCCCAAGTCGTCACCGAGCTTCGGAACGACCTGGGAGGCACTCAATGTTCAAACATCACAGGAGAAAGAAATGAACAAAGCACGCCTTAAACTCGAACATCTTTTGAACCGCCGAGCCGGCATTCAAGAAGACTATTCCATTCCGGAAACAACCACCTACATCACTGCATCTTCTCAATCGCGCCGCCGTGAAGCGAATGTTGCTTCCGAGGAATGCGCGATACTGCGGATCTAAACGCCTCCCCTAACCTAGCTCCTAAGACTTTCAAACCGCCGGTCCGATCGACCGGCACACGCAGACCCCCTACGCGATCCGCTGGTTCAACGCGGTCACTCGCAGTCGCCCCAGAATTTAATCGTGAGATTACAGCCGAAAGCGAAGTCGAGCGCCCGGTCAGAAATATCCTTCTATCCCGCCCGGATTTAGAGGGATTACGAGATCAGTGGCCGAAGGTCTCTTACGTTGATTCAGATGGGTATCAGCGCTTCCATACATTCGATTTCTGCGCCCTTTACACAAATGGGTATGCCGAGGCTCTCGCTGTCAGGCCCGCCGACCGAGTGAATTCTCGACCAGAAACTGGCGGTCCGACTCTCACCGAAACTGTGGACCTAATCAACGCTCAAGGTTCACTTGACGGCTTCGCGCATTTTGCTGTGATCGTCACCGATCACGATTTCACACGCGGTGACGTTCACAACGCAAGGTTCGTCCGTCGTGCGCGCCGTTTCCGGAACGAAGAACACGTCCAAGAGGTCTACAAACTGCTTTCCGGGGTCGGACCGCGTGTCATGTTCCACACATTGGTCAAGGGTTCGAAGTACCCGGGGCTTTTGGAACTTGCTGTCTGGAACCTTATTGATGATGGAGTTCTAGTCCCTGAAATTGCCGGTCATGTACTCGACCGGTCCTGGCTGCGTGTCATCTCCAAAGGTTCGGAGGCGGCACAATGAGCGAAACAATCGAAAATTCAGCCACATTCACGCCTCAGAGATATAGCCTGAGCGATCGCGACAGCTATTCCATTGAAGGGATCGAGTGTCGCCTGATTGCCTCTGATGACCACCAGCACGTTTTTAAGCAGCGTTCCGGTGCTTCTGAAATCAGACTGTTTGACCATGTACAATTTTCCGAGGCTCTGATGGATGGCTCCATCATGATCCATAAGAAAAAGACTCTTTCGCGGTCAGCTACGGATTTCAGGCGTAGCAACACTAACTTGCGCGACCTGCCCGCGAAGGAAAAAGAACGGATCCTCTTTTACCGAGGGCTATGCAAATTTTTTGATGCAAAGCGTGTTGAATACGAACAAGGAATTTGCGCCCAAAAAGTCAACCTTGGAGCTACTTGTTTGGAATGGCTGCTTCCGCAGGCAAAGGATGAACTCAGATCGGTTTACAATCAAAAGGGAAGAAGCGGCCAAGCTGAACAGCGTTTCAATCTGAACCTGCCAACCAGCCGTCACTTTGCTCGACTTTATCGAGCCTATCAAAGACATGCTGGAAGCACCGAAGCCTTTGTTCATCAATACCGGAGTCCCAGCACTCGTGCGGGCCGAACCAATCCTGATGAATTACAAATCCGAAACCAATTCGTTTGTGGCTTTGCCTCCCCCAAACGCCCTTCAATGGCGCATCAACGTCGTGAATATGAACGACATATTCGTAAGGAGAACGCAAGGCGTCGAGAGTTAAGTCTCCCAAAACTTAAGCCGGTTTGTCGCAAGACGTTCGAACGGAACATCAGCGAGCTCGACCAATTCAATGTCACCGCGCAACGGCACGGTGAAAAGTATGCCTTAGCAAAGTACCGGTCGAGTGGGATCGGTTTCGATTACATTCAACCACTTGAGCGCGTCGAAATGGACGAATGGAAGCTGGATCTTATCGTGATCCTGACTGACCTCGGTGTCTGGAGCACACTAGCTGAAGAAGAACGTGCGGCGGTCAAGCGAGCTCGGTTATGGGCAACAGTAGCTATTGATGTCGCGACCCGCTGCGTATTGGCGTTCAAAATTCACCTGAAGGATCCCTGCGGTGAGACGGCGCTTGAAACATTGGAGTTGGCACTGACGGACAAGTCAGAAATCGCCGATTTCATCGGTGCCAGTTGTTCCTGGCCTTACCACGGAATGATCGAAACTCTCGTCACCGACAATGGAGCTGCGTTCACTTCGGAAATCTTCGAAACTGGTGCATTGAGTTTGGGTATTGAATTGACACGCCCTAGAGCCGGTGATGCCCGGGCGCGTCCTCACATCGAGCGATCGTTTAAAACCTTCTCACAAACATTTTTAAATGAATATAGCGGACGCACATTCTCAAACGTCCTGGAGAAGGGAGATCGCGATCCGAAAAAGGAAGCCACAATGTTCGCAGATACGATTGCTCGCGGTATCTTACGGCAAGCAATCGATATCTATCATCGTACGGGGCATGAAAATCTAGGCGGCGAATCTCCCAGAAACGCTTGGATGCGACTGACCCACAAGCACGCAGTAGAAGCGGCTCCAGATAGGGATGAGCTTCGCGCTTGTTTGGGCATTGATCAGGAAGGTGTCGTTGGCTCCGAGGGGATTCACTTTCTGGGTCTAAAATTTAACTCTGAATACCTCCAAACGCACCTTTTCGGGGAGACAGTCCCATATCGCGTCAGCCGGCTCGATATTTCAACGATTTCAGTCTGGAACGATAAACTCAATGAGTGGGTTGACGTGAAGGCAACAGTCGCGCCACCACCCGATATGAGCATCTACGAATGGACGATCATCGCGGGTCGTCATGAGGCGGAACATGGCGCAAATGTAGCACTTGATATTGCTGAAGCCGATAAGGCTGCCCAAGACGTTAAGCAGGACGCTCGAGTTGCTGAGCTCCGCGCCGGCATCAACCCGCTTCATGATCGCGGTAAGGACCGTAAATGGCTGGAAAGGCTAAACAACCAGCGTTTCTCAAGCCTTAGGGTGATTGAAGGGGAAACTGCCCCAAAAAAGACGATCGATCTTTCTTCACCCAGGGGGAAAGAAGGCGAAACGTACGAACGCCCAGTGCATTGGGTGGAGGCTGACCCAGTCCAGCAGCCAATCCGATATCAAAGGCAAGAAGAAGAAGACGTTTCAATCGAGTCTGAAAAAAGTTCAGCCAATTTCGAAGATCCAGTCGCCGAAACGGGGTCTGACGACGATGCCAGCGACATTAGTTTTGAGTAGGAGAAGCAATATGGCCTCATCAGCTACCGACACCCGTTCATCGTCACAGGCGGAGAACCTAAATCGTGCGCTCGCGCATCTCAGAAACCAAATGTCACCAGAGTCGTTGGCGCGAGCCGATCGGATCGCAAAGATCAACTCCAGATATGTGGTGAGAAGCCAAGACAAAGAACTCGAGAAAGTGATTGAGGGAATGATCGAGGCTCAAGCTGCCTTCGGACAATCCGGGTATGCCGCCAGCGAGGCCCACAAACAGCGAGCGGTTTTCGTAATCGGCGAGTCTGGTTCGGGAAAATCGACGGCTGTTCGACGTATGTTTAGCCTTCAGCGCACCTTCCAGCCATATGTTGATGATTTTGGTCAAAGGATCATGCCGGCGGTCTCCTTGGAAGCACCGGAGCCCTTTACTATGAAGTTGCTCGCGAGAGACGGCCTTGAGGCCATTGGTTATCCAATCGAGCGCGATCGCCAAGAAAACCAGATGTGGGATCTATTCCGCGATCAAATCAGGGAACGATGTGTATTTTGGCTCCATATCGATGAGATGCAGCACGCTATTCGCAGCACAAAAAGATCGGAAATTCAGAAAGCTGCGGATGTCGTCAAAAGCTTGCTTCAGATGTCCGACTGGCCATTAAATGCGATTTTTTCCGGCGTTCCCAGCCTTGCTCAGTTCCTACAGCATGAAGATAGGCAGCTGAAAAACAGGGCTAAAGTCATTCGTTTTGAACCACTCCGTCCCGGTACCGACACCGTGAGACTGCGAAAGGTTATTGAAGGTGTGATCTGTATTCACGCTGAAATGGAAGTCGAAGATGTCGTTTTGACCGAGCCGTTCGCAAACCGCGTCATGCATGCAACGAACTATGCGTTTGGAACCGCGATCCAGTTTGTCCGAGAAGTGATTTTCGAAATTCTTCGCGACGAGCGGGAAAAAGTTGAAGCTCGCGACTTCGTGCAGGCCTATTCAAACTTTACCGGATGCAAGCCAGACGCAAACATTTTCACTGCGAGCGACTGGAAGAACATTAATCCTGGAAACGCTCTCAAAGACTACCTTATTGCCGCTCAGAAGCATGAACAGGATGCTTGGCGTACAACACAGTATCGGAGCCGCAAATGAGCCTGCTCACTCGAACTATTGTTTCTCGGTCCGGCGAAACGCCACGCAGCGTGCTCTCTCGATTGGCGGCAGCGAATGGAATCCCAAGCGCCCGTGCATTTGCCAAAGACATGAAACTGGACTTGAAAGCCATTGAGAAAGCGGATTCGGCCAACCTCAAACGATTATCGGAGTATTCCGGAGTGCCACTCAGTGCGCTTGAATCAAATTCGATCCGCACGACCAAAAATGGTGTGTTCCTGGGACGAGAATTGATCTCAAGGAAGGTTACCGCGAAAACATTATTTAGGATCTGCCCACACTGCCTTGTCGAAGATATGCTTAGAGGTCCTGAAAGAAAACCTGAAGCACGGGCTTGGCTCCGATCAATCTGGTCAGTGTCCCAAGTCCGCACCTGTCACGTCCACCAAAATCTTTTGGTGTCTCTCGATACCGGGATCGATCAGTCAATCCGAACTGATGTTGCCGCCATCATGAAATGTCGGAGTGATGAGGTACAAAGGCTGGCTACCGCAGGACGACCGCTCCCTCCCTCCCCACTTGAAAATTACACCGCCAAACGTCTGGCGGGCCAGGAAGACAATTCAGACCTTCTGGGCAAGCTGCCATTCTATTTGGCAGTTCGGCTCTGCGAAATGGTTGGGGCGACACTGACTGTTGGTCGCAAGTTCACCTGGAATGGTTTTCGGGAGGAACAGCGCGTCAGAGCTGGGGCAACGGGTTATGAGTTCATTTCCGAGGGCAAAGAGGCTTTCTTAAAGTTCTTGGAGCTTCATTATGCCGACTGGTCACGCATTAGGGCACTCGGCGCGAAAGGGCTTGCAGCCAGCTTCTTTTCTTGGCTTCAGGACGGCAGGAAGAACCCGGACATGGAACCTCTCCGTGAGATGGTTCGTTCCCATGCGATCGGGCACTTGCCGCTTGGACCAGGAGATGAGTTTCTAGGGACCATCACTGAGCCAAGGAGGGTACATTCGGTCTACTCCGCACATAAGGATTTTGGCATCCATCCCAAGCGATTGAAAAAGCTCCTGCATCAGAACGGTCTCATTTCCGAAGAACAAACGACACTCAGCGATCTGCGTATCCTATTCGGTGCCGAAGAAGCCCTTCCTCTTCTTCAGGACGCCGCTGAAGAAATGACAGGGAGCAACGCCCGGGACTATCTCGGCATGACGCGGACTCAATGGGAGCAAGTCCAGGCTGGAGGTTTCATCAAACCCTTGTTGGGCGATGGTGCCGGCACACGGCTGTCGCACTCAAAGGCACGCCTCCAAAGGTTTCTCGAAAGCGTTCGGTATGAGAAAGGTTCCGGCGGAGAACTCGTCCCCCTTTCCCGTTGTATCAAACTGGCTTCCTGTGGCTATGCAGATGTCATCCGCCTAATTCAGGAGGATCAGCTGGAGCGTGTTGCGGTCGATCCTGAGCAGGTTGGTTTCGCGGGTGTGCTCGTGGATGCCACAGAAGTCGCCGGTAAAGTTCCGAGAAAAGCGCTCCCGGGTATGACGGCAAGACAGGTTGCGGAAAGGCTTGGGTTCATTGTCGACACCGCCCATGCACTCATCAGAAACGGTGATCTACCGTCAACCCTCCATCAAGAATATGCCGACGGCCGTCGTGAGGCCCGACTTGTTCAGCCAAACGATGCGGACGCATTCGCAGATCAACACATTTCCCTGAAGGAACTCTCGACGAAAATCGGCGCCGAGCACTGGCCCAGACGCGCCGGTAAGTTGATGGCGGATATGGGCGTAAAACCGGTATTCACACTAGAGAGCCACCGAACTGTCATCTTCCGCCGGACCGAAGCTCTGTCTGCTCTAAGCCGGAGCGGACATGTAATCTGACACCCAATCATCATACCGAACTGAGGTCACAAGAGTTCGACCAGATTCGAGCATGAAATTTACAATATCTCTGCCTTCTTATCCCACCCCGCCACCGTGCGGGGTTTTCTTTTGTCTGCGATCCGGAAGTAACTGATCTTCTGAGGACATAGCCTATGTCGCCCCAGAGACATGGCTTGTGTCGCCATAGAGACATTGATTTGACCATCAGAGTGAAAAGATCAATAAATTCAATGACCCTTCGCAATTTAGGGACAAAACTAAGTCGCCTTTACACACTCCTGACGCGTCAGCCATTCTCGCTCTGCGTCAGCACAAATTGCTCAAACGGCGCTCGAAAACAGCTCAACCGCCAATCGACTGCTGAAATAGGCGGTTATGGCCAACGAAACAAAGAACCCGCCCATCGGAAACGATTGGGCGGGTTTTTCTCGCGCATTCGGACTAATATCTACGGTTAGACTTCAAAAAATCCGTTGGCGTCCGGAGTCGTTCAAAATTCCAAAACAGCAATTCCTGAAAGTAATCCTTTCAGAGGCGACATAGGTAACCGACGCTTCAAAGATACATGGGGAATGAAATTGGACGTACTTTATTTCTACAAGGAACGCACCCGTTTCATTCGACAGTTTTACGACACGGCTGCGACCCCATTTCAAACAACCATGAAGGCCATTGAGGGCGGATTGCCACCTTTTATAACCCACCTTTTAAAGACGATGGCGAACCGGCTTATTTGGTTGAGTGGATGGAGGCTTCTGAGGCTCTTGAAGTGCTGGATCGGACATGTTTGTCGATGCTTTCGCCTTCGCTTCAGCTGTATTTCAGAACTTGGGAAAGAGAGCTCGGCGTAAAATGGGAGGAAGGCGAGCGAAGGGAGCTTTTCAAGAATGGCTTTCTCGAAGGCTACTTGACCTGCTTTGAGCAGGTTCTGTGCTCCGTCAGCGCTTAATGGACAAATTGGTTTGATTTCGTAAGGGGGTGATTTTGGCTCATCATTGCTAACTCAGGAGCAAATGATGAGACGAAAGAAGGACCGAGTGACCGACGATGCGGATTGGATCGTAAAAGACATCAAACGCCAGACCCGCCGTCGGTTTTCCGCTGAAGAGAAGATCCGCATAGTGGTTTCTGGTCTTCGAGGCGAAGACAGCATTGCAGAACTTTGCCGCCAGGAAGGTATCGCCCAGAGCCAGTATTATTCCTGGTCCAAGGACTTCATGGAAGCGGGCAAGAAACGGCTTGCTGGGGACGCAGCTCGTGAAGCCAGTTCTGATGAAGTAATACCAAACGTCAGATGAAGTGACTCATATTTGGGCTTCCGGTTTTGTTGCGAATATGATTCCAGATGGCAAACGATGGGAGTTTGCCATGGGAGCCGCGATACCGCTTCGAGATGACTTTGACGGTTGTACCCTTCGCCGGTTGGCGAGGGTGTGCCGGGACGCCAAACAGACCCGTCGCCTTTTGTCATTGGCGGTGATCTATGATGGGGGGAGCCGTTCGGACGCAGCTCATATTGGCGGAGTGACGCTCCAAATCATTCGCGATTGGGTGCTGCGTTTCAATGCTTCTGGTCCCAATGGTCTGAAGGATACGCCCAAGTCAGGTCGCCCCTCAAAACTTGACGAGCAGCAGCGTCGTGCGTTGATCGAGATTGTCGAACGAGGCCCGTATCCATCGGTGGATGCAGTGGTACGTTGGCGCTTGAAGGATCTCGCTGCGTGGATCCTGTCTGAATTTGGCATTGTCGTTGACGAGCGTACCGTATCGCGGGAGCTGAAGAATGCGGGTTATCGGCGTCTGACGGCCCGGCCGCAGCATCCGGCGCAAAACGAGTTTGCCGTCGAGGATTTTAAAAAAGCTTCCCAGCCGAACTGGCGGAAATCGGCAATCAGCTTGAAAGCGGCACCCCGATAGAGGTTTGGTTTCAGGACGAGGCGCGTGTGGGTCAAAAGACCAAGATCACAAGGCGATGGGCAAAACGCGGGACAAGGCCGCGGGCCCCCAAGGATCAGCGGACAAAGTCAGCATGGATATTTGGGGCCATCTGCCCGGAACGGGGTGTCGGTGCTGCGCTCGTCCTTCCCAAGTGCAACATCATGGCCATGCAAATGCATCTTCAGGAAATCTCGTCGCAAGTCGCTCCGGGAGCCCACGCCGTTGTCATCCTTGACCAGGCTGGCTGGCACACATCTGGCAAACTCGACATTCCCAACAACATTACCCTTCTCCCATTGCCACCGAGGTCTCCCGAATTGAACCCGGTCGAGAACCTATGGCAGTTCATCAGGGATAACTGGCTGTCAAACCGGGTCTTCAAATCCTACGAACAAATCATCGATATCTGTTGCCGCGCATGGAACAGGTTAATTGAACAACCATGGACCATCATGTCCATCGGAATGCGAGATTGGGCCCATCGGTTCTGAATTTTGACGGTTGGTATAAAGTCTCTTCGCAAAGAGACGAGGGACTTGAAGGAAGTGGTTGCAGAACAGGCTCTGGAACTTCGCCTTCTCAAAAAAAGCATGATCGGGGATGGGGTCGACGACGAATGAGATATCCCGCCTCCGAGAAACTTGAAATCATTCGACTGGTGGAGCAGTCCCATCTTCCAGTCAGACAGACGCTGGATCGGCTGGGTATTCCAAGGTCAACCTTCTACGTCTGGTATGACAAATATCAAACCGGTGGCATAGATGCCTTGCAGGACACGGCCCCCATGCCTGCACGGGTCTGGAACCGGAACCCCGATGATATCCGCCAACAGGTCATTGATCTGGCCCTGGAAGAACCGGAACTCTCACCTCGGGAGCTGGCTGTCCAGTTTACGGACACAAAGCAGTACTTCGTGTCTGAGGCCAGTGTTTACCGGTTGCTGAAAGCCCATGACCTCATCACCAGTCCGGCCTTTATCGTGGTCAAGGCAGCTGACGAGTTCAAGAACAAGACCACAGCGCCCAATGAGCTGTGGCAGACAGACTTCACCTATCTGAAGGTTATTGGCTGGGGTTGGTTTTACCTGTCAACAATCCTTGATGATTACAGCCGCTATGTCATCGCGTGGAAGCTGTGTACGACGATGTTGGCCAGTGATGTCACGGATACGT
>NZ_GL476319.1:81171-124058 GCF_000148725.1 Roseibium sp. TrichSKD4
TCAACGGATGTCAAAACCGTGGATCGCCCCGTGGAGATACTGATTAACCAATCTTTCATCAGATATGTGCCCCAATTTCTTGAGCTGCTTTATGCACCGCAGTTCCAAAAACGTGTCTTTGATTTACATCTTGGAATACAGCTACAGGTCCCCCCCAGTATTATCGCGCCATAAACCCTTCCGTCCATTCCCACGACCGCAGCACTAACAGAGGCTGCGCCAATCAAGACTTCTTCGCTTTGAAAGGCATATCCCGTCTCTCGCGCCTCATTGATCGCGATAGTTACATCCTCGATTGTGTCCAGAGAGTGATCGGTCGTTTTTGCAAAAGACGTAGTGGCCAGAACCTTTGATCGATCTTCGTCCGTCATAGCGGCCAAAATTGCTCGCCCAGAAGCCGTGTGGATTGCTGGCCAACGCCGGCCTAGTGGGGCGAGATTCAAGAGTTCATCTCGACTTGGGATTCGAGACAAGTAGACGATATCGTTACCGTCCAGTACCGATAGATCCGCTCTGGAAGCCAGCCGTTCGGACAGATCGATCAGATAGGGCGTTGCGTTCTCCAACAGCCGATTGTTGCGTAGGTACCCATAAACGGGTCGGAGACAGCTACGCCCAGGAACAAATCTCTTACCGTTTTCTTCGCGCTCCAAATATCCAAGCGCCTCAAGAGTGTACACGCTTCTTTGGACAGAACTCAGAGTTTCTCCTTTTAGTTCTGCGATATTCATGACTGATAAAGAACCAGAAGTATTTTGAAATGTTTCAAGAGCCTCAAGGGCCTTTAGAAGCGCATTCGAACTCATAGATTCTTCCCTCATTTCTCCGCCAAATACTGCATTTCCATATCGGTCACCGCAACCCTATATTCGAAATAAGCGGTTGACGTAGCGTTTTTTGGTGTTAAATATTTTATATCGGAATAATAAATCGTTATATGATAACTGTGGAGCAAAATATGAAGAAGCTGCTGAAATCTGCCGTGCTTGGCTTTTTCCTCTTGTCGAGTCCAGCAACTGCGGACGAATGGCCATCAAAAGGGATCAACCTGACGGTTGGTTATGGTGCGGGAGGAACAACTGACTCTACCGCGCGCGTCCTTGCAACTTTGCTTGAAACGGAGCTCGACACGACAGTAACAGTTATCAATAAGCCCGGTGGAGGAGGTTCAGTCGCGGCAGGCCTTGGCGCCGCTCAACGCCCGGACGGCTATAATATTTTCACCTTTACCACTGGAGCTGCGGTTCTATCGCCTCATCGTCAGGACCTACCTTACGACACGCTTTCCGACTTCACTTTCATCTCACAGTACGGAGCCTGGAATCTTGGGATCGTCGTTCCGGCCGATGCGCCCTATCAGACCTTTGAGGCACTGGTGACCTTCGCCAAAGAGAACCCCGGCGAAATCAGTTATGCAATTGCCGGCACCGGTACACCTCAATACCTGACGATGGAACGTCTGGCAAGGGAAGAAGGGCTGGATTGGAAAGCGGTCCCCTTCAAGGGCGGTGCCGCGTCGGTGACCGCTCTGCTCGGTAACCATGTCGATGTCATGGCGGGAGCAACCGAATGGCTTCCGCAGGTGAAATCAGGTGAGTTCAAATTGCTCGCCATCATAACAGACGCGCGCATGGATCAGTTCCCCGATGTGCCGACTTTGAAAGACCTCGGCTATGACATCGCAGCACCGTCCATACTGGGCATCGCAGCCGCCGACGGTGTACCGGAAGACGTGGTCGCAAAACTTGACACCGCAATCAAGAACGCCACGGAAAGCGAGGAGCTCCAGGCCATCATTGATAAACTTGCAATGAAGATGACCTATCGCAACAGCGCCGATTTCGAGCAGAATGTCCGCAAAAACTACGAGATCCAAGGTGAGATCATTCGCGCCGCCGGTCTGGGCAAATAGTTCCGTGACAATTTGAAGACCCGGTGCGTTCAACAACGGGCCTTCGTTTCCCGAGGGAGGTGGGAATGGCACAAAAAATTTCAAATACGATTTCAGGGCTGGTGCTGCTGTTTTTTTCCGCAGTGCTCTATTTCTACCTGATCCCGAATTTCGTCGGTTCCAGTGAGGCCGGCGCCATGTCGCCTCAGTTTTTCCCGCGCCTCGGGACTGTCTTGATCGGAGTTGGTGGATTGGCATTGATTACAATTTCTGTGTTGGCAAAGTCCCCACAACCTCCTGAAGACACTCTCAAAAAAGGAGCTGTCGACACTTCAAAGACGCTGATAGCACTGCTTGTTGCCTTATCAATGGCGGGGTTCATTCTGTTGTTCCAATGGCTCGGGTACTTCTATGCCGCCCCACCGGTCATCGCAGTCCTGATGGTTCTTTTTGGCGCTCGGAACCCGCTGATCGTTCTCCTGACAGCCGCGATTACAACCGCCGCACTGTTTGCCGTATTCAACCTCGGCTTAAACCTTCCGCTTGCTTGAGGTGTAACTATGATTGCCGACCTCTTCTCTGCTTTGGACATGCTGCTTTCAGTTCAGAACCTGATAGCCATCTTTGCAGGCGTCGCCTTCGGTGTCTTCATGGGGGCCGTACCTGGGTTGACGGGAACAATGGGCATCGCTCTCATTATCCCGCTGACTTATGCATTTGAGCCGATCACCGCTTTCGCTTTGCTGCTTGGAACTTATAAGGGCGCTCTCTTCAGCGGCTGTATTCCAGCAATTCTTATCAACACGCCAGGCACTCCCGCGGCTGCCGCCACGGTTCTTGACGGTTATCCATTGACCCAAAAAGGCCGTGGCGGCGAAGCTATGGGAATGGCGCTTTGGTCGTCTGTAATAGGTGATGTGATATCAACCATTGCCCTGATATTTGGCGCAATACTATTAGCTCAGCTTGCAACCAAGTTTGGCCCACCAGAGTTCGCCATGCTGGTTCTGTTCTCGCTGACAATCGTTGCCGGAGTTTCAGGCGACACTATGATCAAAGGCCTTATCGCTGCAGCCGTTGGTTTCATCTTTGGGACAGTCGGCCTTGATCCGATGATGGCGACGCCGCGGTTCACATTCGGTGAACTCACAATGTTGAACGGCATATCACTGATGGCAATGTTGATCGGTCTCTTCGCGGTCTCGGAACTTTTCATTCAAGCCGAGGTGTCGACTGCCTTAGTCTCCAAGGTCGTCGTACCCAAAGCGCAAATCGGTTGGGCCAAGATTCGAGAGAAACTACCCACGATTCTGCGTGGTTCGATGATTGGGATTGTATTGGGTTCCATTCCAGGTCTCGGCGCGACACCTTCGGCATTCCTGTCCTATTCCGAAGCCAAGCGTGCCTCGAAAACACCAGAGAAATTTGGAAAAGGCTCGTTGGATGGCGTTGCAGCGGCCGAATCCGCCAATAATGCGACCGCTGGCGGCGCACTGATCCCGCTAATGGCGCTCGGCGTGCCGGGCGACGTTGTAACCGCCGTTCTACTGGGTGCTTTCCTGATTCACGGGCTGGCACCAGGGCCACAGCTCTTCGCCGAGAACCTCGATCTCGTCTATGCGATCTTCATCGCCCTGCTGATCGCTGCGTTGATGCTGCCGATGATCGGTCTGGCCGCAATCCGGCTCTTCTCCCGCATCGTGATGATCCCGCGCTATGTGCTTTATCCAATCATCGCGATCCTATGCTTGCTGGGCGTGTTTGGCTTCAATTCCAGCCCTACTGACCTCTGGATCATGTTGGGTTTTGGTTTTCTCGGATATGCAATGCGAAAGCTTGCCTTTCCGTTGGCGCCAATGATGATCGGTTTCGTCCTGGAACCCATTGGGGAGCAATCTGTCAGGCAGGCTCTCACGATTTCCTCCGGAAACTGGTCGGTATTCGTTTCAACCCCGATTTCCATTCTGTTCCTGGCTCTGACCGTGCTCTCGGTCGTATTCATCACGCGTAGAACATTAAAAGACCGAAAGGTGGTGCAGGCATGAGCCGCGCAGCAAGTCAATCAATCCAAATCCGGAAACCCGCCATCAAAACCGAAAAAGGACTGGTTGCATCGCAGAACCGCATTGCATCCGAAATTGGTGCGGATGCTCTCCGGAAAGGCGGGAACGCAATTGACGCCGCCATTGCCACATCTTTTGCGCTCGGCGTTGTGGAGCCGTGGATGAGCGGGATCGGCGGCGGCGGCTACATGATCATTAGGCGCGCTGGAGATGACGGCGCGCAAGTCGTCGATTTCGGTATGCGCACACCGGCCGAGCTGAAGATAGATGACTATCCAGTCATCGGGGGCAAGGCCAGCGATCTCTTCCCCTGGCCAGTCGTCGAAGGCGACACCAATGTCTTTGGGGCAAAAGCTGTCGCGATCCCCGGTCAGGTGGCGGGGATGGCCAAAGCACATGAGGCTTTCGGTTCTCTGCCCTGGGCCGATCTTGTGGCCCCTGCCGTTATCGAAGCTGAAGAGGGACTTATGGTTGACTGGTATGCCCAGTTGATCCTTGCGGGTGCGGCCAAGGGGCTGGCCAAGTTTCCAGCATCGCGCGCAGCTTATCTCGACGAAGACGGGTTTCCGAAGGCGTCTGCTTGGACTGCGCTCGACCAGACGCGGTGCGATCAGAGCACACTCGCAACAACGTTAGCAGCCATTGCGTCGCAAGGGCCAAGCGCCTTTTACCGAGGAGCCATTGCGCAAAGTATTGTGGATGATCTGCAATCCGCTGGGGGGCGCCACACTCTTGAGGATTTAAGCGGCTACCAAGCTAAAATTGTTACCGCATCTGAGTTTGAATACAAAGGGCATCGCGTCTTCGGCACTCCCGAGATGACCGCCGGACCGACGTTGGAACGTGTACTCCAAATGCTCAAGGACTGGTCCCCGAGCGGCTCAAAAACGACAGACCAAGACTTCGCAATCTTCGACCGCGTAATCAGGGAAGCGAACCAAGAACGCTTTGAGACCATGGGCGACCTTGAACATGAGCTTGCACCGAGTTGTACCACGCATTTCAACGTTGTGGATGACCAGGGCACGATAGTATCTGTGACTCAAACACTCCTTTCTATTTTTGGATCACGAATGACATTGCCGAAGAGCGGTGTTTTGATGAACAACGGCATTATGTGGTTCGATCCCGAGCTGGGAAAACCCAATTCAATAGGGCCCAACAAACGCTGCCTCGCGAACATGTGCCCGACTTTGTTAGAGCGTTCGGACGGAACCCGCTTTGGTCTCGGAGCTGCAGGCGGGCGCAAAATCATGCCAGCCGTCGCGCAGTTGACATCTTACCTATTAGATTTTGGGATGGATGCAGACAGCGCAATACACGAGCCAAGGATTGACGTAAGCCTAACCGACACAACGATTGCCGATAATGCCTTGCAAGCGGGGGTTCGCAACGGACTTAGACGAAAGCTCCCTAGTTTGAGCGAAGCCCCGCGTACGGTATACCCTTACAATTTCGCTTGTCCCTCAATTGTCGAACGCAGCGGACCTTGCAACGCTGGGGCGACTGAAATCATGGCTTATTGGGCTGATACTGTGTCCGCGGACGACTAATGCTATGAACAATTTTTTATTGCAGATCCGCTGGCCAGATTTGATTGCCCTTATATCGTTAGTAGCCTGTTTCACTCTATACGCCCCACTCAGCAATTTGATTTTGGGGGGAAACATCTCGTCACGAATGCTGGAGTGGCGAAAAAGCTGGGCGCGTCAGATGATGTGGAGAGAAGAGCGTATTACTGATGTTAGTCTTGTTAGAGGACTAATCGGAAATGTCTCGTTCTTTGCCACAACGACGGTTTTTGTAATCAGTGGATTGCTTGCTCTGATTGGATCCAGCGGACCCATAGTTGCGAAACTTAATGCTTTACCGCATTTCGATAGGGTTAGCGAGGAAACAATAATAATGAAGCTCTCTACCCTGTTGGGAATGGCTGTTGTCGCATTCTTTAAGTTTGGTTGGGCGATGCGGTTGCATGCAAATGCACTGCTTATGGTCGGTGCGGCTCCTGAACCTGCGCAAAGAGACAGCGCGCTAGCTGAATATGTAGGGTCTAGTCTCGCAAAGATGAGTGCCTTAGCTTCTTTACATTTCCAAGGTGGCGTTAGGGCTTATTACTTCGGATTTGCAACACTCCCTTGGCTTTTTTCTGCTTGGCTTCTATTTCCTTCCTTAGCTCTCATGATATTAGTTGCAATAAGGCGAGAGTATTTCTCAAACGCCTTTCGCGCAGCGATGCCCCCAGTTTAAATGGACTGGGCTTTTTAAAATGGAACTCATTGTGAGTTGATGTGGTAATCATCCCCGAAAACGATTGGGTTGAAAATTTGATTTCTCCGTTATTTGATGCGCATGGAGAATGAGATGAATAGCCCTCCCCTTTTGAAGTTGTCCGCTGTTATGTTTAGGAAAACGGAAGATCAAAATGTCTCTGAAACACCAGAGGCCAGAAGAGGTTGTCTCGAATTTGCTGTAGGTTGAAGTGCTTCTCGGCCGGGTGTCCTCCGTCAAGGAAATTTGGACATATATTAGTTCTGTTTAACGGGGTAACTGGCTCATCTATTTGTCGATGTTAGGCGGCTTGCTTGCGGTGTTGCAAGAGCCGTTGTGCGATGGGTTTTCGTTTGATCCTTTCTCGATTGCGCAGGACTTGTTCACCGCGCACATGGTCCATGCCCTTGTCGTCGAGCCAGTCGGCCAGCTCACCGGCGAAGTAACTTGACCCATTGTCCGACAACAGTCTTGGCCGGTGGCGGACACTGGCCTGATTACAGCCTGAAGCCTGTAAGGCCAGTTCCAACGTATCCGTGACATCACTGGCCAACATCGTCGTACACAGCTTCCACGCGATGACATAGCGGCTGTAATCATCAAGGATTGTTGACAGGTAAAACCAACCCCAGCCAATAACCTTCAGATAGGTGAAGTCTGTCTGCCACAGCTCATTGGGCGCTGTGGTCTTGTTCTTGAACTCGTCAGCTGCCTTGACCACGATAAAGGCCGGACTGGTGATGAGGTCATGGGCTTTCAGCAACCGGTAAACACTGGCCTCAGACACGAAGTACTGCTTTGTGTCCGTAAACTGGACAGCCAGCTCCCGAGGTGAGAGTTCCGGTTCTTCCAGGGCCAGATCAATGACCTGTTGGCGGATATCATCGGGGATCCGGTTCCAGACCCGTGCAGGCATGGGGGCCGTGTCCTGCAAGGCATCTATGCCACCGGTTTGATATTTGTCATACCAGACGTAGAAGGTTGACCTTGGAATACCCAGCCGATCCAGCGTCTGTCTGACTGGAAGATGGGACTGCTCCACCAGTCGAATGATTTCAAGTTTCTCGGAGGCGGGATATCTCATTCGTCGTCGACCCCATCCCCGATCATGCTTTTTTTGAGAAGGCGAAGTTCCAGAGCCTGTTCTGCAACCACTTCCTTCAAGTCCCTCGTCTCTTTGCGAAGAGACTTTACTTCATCAGAACTGGCTTCACGAGCTGCGTCCCCAGCAAGCCGTTTCTTGCCCGCTTCCATGAAGTCCTTGGACCAGGAATAATACTGGCTCTGGGCGATACCTTCCTGGCGGCAAAGTTCTGCAATGCTGTCTTCGCCTCGAAGACCAGAAACCACTATGCGGATCTTCTCTTCAGCGGAAAACCGACGGCGGGTCTGGCGTTTGATGTCTTTTACGATCCAATCCGCATCGTCGGTCACTCGGTCCTTCTTTCGTCTCATCATTTGCTCCTGAGTTAGCAATGATGAGCCAAAATCACTCCCTTACGAAATCAAACCAATTTGCCCATTAGGCGCTGACGGTGGACATGAAATTCCATCAACCATCACGCTTGCCGTAGTAGAGCGCAACAACATGCTCTGCTTCGGCAAAAAATAGCCATCTTGACGTGAAGGTTCCTAGCCCGAATATGGTGATTGCAAAACATGTTGTCAGCGTGCCGCCAGGTAGAGCTACCACAATCAAAAACGGAAGGAGGACGATGGTGACGAACGCTATGCATCTCAGTTTCAAAGCGTGTCTTCGCCCTACCACATAGACCATTTCCTTCAGGAGGTAGTTGGATCCTGTGTGCGGAGGCTCGAACATGCGGACCGAACCGCGATCTCCAAGCCCAGTTGCTGTTTCCATGGAATGCCCACGCGCGGCGAACTGACGATCACCGATCCGCCAATGGGCCAGCTGAGCCAGTCCGGCGCAGGTTAGAAGCACAAGAGCTGCAGATGTGTGCTGCATCAAAATCGCGCCGCCCGCAAGCGACAGGGTCAACATGTGGATTGGAGTGATCCAGTGGTTCCAGCGCGGCACGGTTTTCAGTTGGGTGTAGATCATCGCGGTAGAGACGACCGTTGCCATCGCAAGACCAGCGCCAAGCCATCCGAGAACCGATATCGTGATGCCGCGAAAAATGTTGTTGATTGCAAAGATTCCCATCACCGAAAGCGTAGCAGCTGAAAGCCATGCCTCTCTGGAAAGCCAACTCGTTTTCCATTGACTAAAAGCGCGCCAGGCCCGCTGCGGATTGTCAAGATGGAAGGTCGAGGCAATCAACCCGGTAATAGTGAATGTGAAGGCAATGGCGAAGGGCATGAAAGCTGCCACGCCCTGAACGTCTAGAACACCGATCCCGAGGAAAGCAAGCATTCCTAAGCCGAGTCCTGAGAGAACGGTGAAGATGATAACCGAGGGAGCCGGATGCATCAGAGTGCCTCCAATGCCATATCCAACCATCCGAGGAAGCCCTTGGGCTCCTCGGCGATCGGGGTGAGAGAAGATGAGTCAGCGGCTTGCGCAGTCAGCCTGTCCTTGGGCCTTGGCGGTAGATATTTGTTGGTGGGCGCTGTGCCCTGTTCAGGCATCAGGTCAAACCCGCCACGTTCGGCCACCAGCTTCGACACGTCGCTGTCCGGGTCTCCAAGATCACCGAAATGGCGCGCCCCGGCAGGACAGGTGCGCACACAGGCCGGCACACGGTCCACCTCTTCCAAGTTCTCGTTATAAATCCGGTCAACACACAAAGTGCATTTCTTCATCACACCTGCGACCTGATCAAGCTCGCGGGCACCATAAGGACACGCCCAAGCGCATAACCCGCACCCGATACAGGCGCTTTCATCGACCAGTACAATTCCGTCCTCGGATCGTTTATAACTCGCCCCCGTCGGGCAAACAGTCACACACGGTGCCGTGTCGCAATGCAGGCAGGACTTTGGAAAATGAACCGTCTGGCTGCACCCGCCGCCAGTTGGCGCGATCTCGTAGGAATGTACCCTGTTCAGAAAGCTGCCAACGGGATCGGCTCCGTAGGCATCTACATCGCTGAGCGGCACGCCGTAGTTTTCCGTGTTCCAGCCCTTGCAGGCGACGACACAGGCATGGCACCCGACACAGGTATCCAGATCGATGACCAGCCCGAGCTTGCGCTGCGTTGTTTCGGGAAGTTCAGTCATGCTTCCACCTTTTGCTGAACAGTCGACGGGCCTTCGCCGACGGGCGACACCTGCGATGATGTGGTCGGCTTGCTGTGTTTTCGCGGCCGGGACTTTTCGATCCGGACCCGCAAATCAAACCACGCAGCCTGTCCGGTGATCGGGTCGGAATTGGACCATCTCAGACCGTCTCCCTTGGGCGGAAGAAGCTCGTTGATCAGGTGGTTGAGGAGAAAGCCCTTGGTGGCCTCCGGTGCGCCAATCTCAAGCGCCCATGCCCCTCGTCTCTTGCCGATGGCGTTCCAGGTCCAGACCGTGTTCTCGTTCAGTCCGGCCATGTGCGCAACCGGCACCCGGATTTCTCCATGCACCGAAGTTACCTTGGCCCAATCCCCGTCCTTGAACCCCTTCTCTTCCCAGATCTTGGTCGGAACATAGAGAGGGTTTATGCCATGGATCTGGCGCAGCCACGCATTCTGGCTGCCCCATGAATGGTACATGGCCATGGGGCGCTGGGTCAGTGCATGGACGGGATAGGCCTCCTCGTCTATTTCGCGGTCTTCCAGCGCCGGATACCAGATCGGCAGCGGGTCCATGCAATCAATGATCCGCTGCCTGAGGTGATCCGGCGGCTGCCTGTCGCAATGCCCTTCCGCAGCAAGCTGCATGCGGCGCAAGGGTTCCACGTAAAGCTGGAAGAGATAAGGCTGCGGCTTGTCGTAAAAACCAAGACCAACAGCCCAGTCCTGATAGGCCGTGTTCCATGGCTTGTAGAACGCAGCTTCCTCCGGCACATGCTCGACAAAGAACCCGCCATTTTCGATATAACGGTTCAGCTGGTCCGGATTGACCTCGCCTCTCCCGCTTTTCGAACCATCTCCACGGAACCCTGCCAGCGGGCCAATGCCCGGTCGGCGCTGGTGGTTGACGATATAATCCGCGTAGTCGGCGTAAATCGCCTCGCCCTTGTTATTGACGAAACCGGGAAGACCCAACCTCACGCCAAGATCAACCAACACCGACTGGAAGCCGCGTACATCCCGGTCCGGTTCAATGACCGGCCAGCGGATTGCATCAGCCGCGGCATCCGCCTCACAGATCGGTCGATCCAGCAAAGAGATGCAGTCATGGCGCTCCAGATAGGTGGTATCGGGGAGGATCAGGTCCGCAAAGGCGACCATTTCGGACGAATAGGCATCCGAATAGATGATCTTCGGGATGACATAGTCGCCGTTCTCGTCCTTGTCTGTCAGCATTTCCATGACACTGCTGGTGTTCATGGACGAGTTCCAGGACATGTTGGCCATGTAGAGGAACAGCGTGTCGATCTTGTAAGGATCACCGGCATGGGCGTTGGAGATCACCATGTGCATCAGCCCATGGGCCGAGAGCGGGTTCTCCCAAGTAAACGCCTTGTCAATCCGCGCGGGCGTGCCGTCTTCCTTTAGGGCAAGGTCCTGCGGGCCACGCACGAAGCCAAGATGCGGCCCGTCCAGTGGGTGTTTGGGCTGGGACTTGCAGTGCGGTGTTGGATGCGCTTCCACCGGCTTCGGGTAAGGCGGCTTGAAGCGGTACCCGCCGGGGACTTCCACCGTTCCAAGCAGGATCTGCAGCACATGCAGCGCTCGACAGGTTTGAAACCCGTTGGAATGGGCGGAGATCCCGCGCATGGCATGAAAACTGACTGGGCGACCCAACATTTTCTCGTGATGCTCGCCGCGAAAGTCCGTCCACGACTGGTCCAGTTCAAAGGCCTCATCAAACGCGACACGAGCGACTTCCGCTGCCAGTGCCCAAATGCGCTCGGCCTTGATCCCGCATTTTTCCGCGACCTTTTCAGGGGCATAGTCTTCGGACAGGAAATGCTCCGCCATATGCTGGAACACGGTGCGATGTGTCGCCCCGTCCATATCAACAGAGCCAGCAAGATCTGGATTGACGCCCGCCTTGTCGAAAGGCTCAAGCACACCGGTCTTGCGGTCAACAACCAGCGGCTTGCCGGTCCCATCGCGCAGCAGAAGCCCCTTCTCTGGCGAGCCGGGCGTCTCGTTTACCAGACAGGGCGCATTGGTGTAGCGGGAGAGATAGTTCAGATCGATCTTTCCGGCCTTCATGAGAAGGTGGATCATCGACAGGATCAGCAGACCGTCGGTTCCCGGTGTTATCCCGACCCATTCATCCGCAACAGCGTTATAGCCGGAGCGGATCGGGTTGACGCCGATGACCTTGCCGCCATTTCCCTTGAGCTTCCCGATCCCCATCTTGATGGGGTTGGAATCGTGGTCTTCCGCAACACCGAAAATCACAAACACCTTTGTGCGATCCCAGTCCGGTTGCCCGAATTCCCAGAACGCCCCGCCCATCGTGTAAATGCCGGCGGTCGCCATGTTGACGGAGCAAAAGCCGCCATGGGCAGCATAGTTTGGCGTTCCAAAGTTCTGCGCCCAGAAGCTGGTGAAACTTTGCGACTGGTCGCGCCCGGTAAAGAAGGCCAGTTTCTCCGGGGCATTATCACGCAAGGGCCCAAGCCATGAAGTGGCAATTTCAAGAGCCTCGTCCCACGAGATTTCCTTGAACTGACCCGATCCCCGCGGACCTGTCCGCAAGAGAGGCGCCTTGAGTTTTGACGGGGCGTTGACCTGCATGATACCGGCGGAGCCCTTGGCACACAGGACGCCCTTGTTGACCGGGTGATCGCGATTGCCCTCGATATAGGCAACCCGCTTTTTCCCATCCGTGCCGTCTTTCATGTGGACGTTGATCCCGCATCGGCAGGCACACATGTAGCAGGTCGTTTTCCGAACCTCGTCGGAAACCTTTGGCGAGGTGTCGAGGGTCGGGTTCGGACTGGCCATCAATGGACCTCCATGAGTGACAGGGCGTTGCGGACGATCATCGCCTCTTCCTCTGCAGGCACGATCCAGACCTGAACCTTCGACTGCTCTGTGTGGAGACGGGTGGAATTTGCGGAATTGGCATCAGGGTCAAAATCGACGCCGAGCCAGGAAAGATCGGAGACGATGCGTTCTCGGGTTCCGGCATCGTTTTCGCCAATGCCGCCGGTGAAGGCGATCGCATCCGCGCCGCCCAGGGCCGCTATCATCGATCCAGCGTGGCGGACGGCCCAGTAACAGAAGTGATCGACAGCGAACCGGGCTTCCGGCGTATCTGCCGCTTTCAACTCCCGCATGTCGGACATGCCGCCGAGCGCCAGAAAACCGCTCTTTCGATTCAGCAGATCGGAGGTTTCGCTCGCGCCCAAATCTTTGACAAGCTTCAGGACGGCATTGCCGTCAATGGAGCCGCACCTTGTGCCCATGGTCAGGCCTTCAAGCGGCGAATAGCCCATGGTGGTTGCAACAGACTGCCCATCGCGTATAGCGCAGATGCTGGCACCATTTCCAAGATGAAAGGCCAGAAGGCGTTTAGGCAGCGGCTCGCCGGACAGCTCCGGCAGCAGATGCACAAGACTTTGATAGGAAATGCCATGAAAGCCGTAGCGCCGCAGCCCTTTTTGGGTCAGCTGCGGCCGGATCGCATAAGTCGTGGCAACGTCGGGGTTTGTCGCATGAAAGGCGGTATCGAAGCTGACATATTGGGGCAGGTTAGGCGCCAGTTTGGCGACTGCACGGATCCCGGACAGATTGTGGGGGTTATGAAGCGGCGCGAAGGGGGAGCACCGCTCGATCTCCATGAGGAGTTCTGCAGTCACAAGGTGGGGGGCGCTCAAGCTTTGCCCGCCGTGAACGACGCGGTGGGCGGCAGCGGCCAGATCGGACAGCTTGACCCCACCCGCATCAAGAGCACTCAGGATCGCAGCCAGCGCGTTCTCATGGTTTGCAAGTGCAATGTCCTGCTTCCGGGAACCAATCGTCAGCCGGGAAGAGCCGCCGATCTCGACGGCACTCCCAGACACTTTCTTCGTCAAATTCTCTCCAAACAGAGCGAATTTGACTGAGGACGAACCAGAATTCAGAACCAGAACATTACGCATCACAAGGTCCAACCTGTCACATCAGGCTGGGGTCTGGGGTCGCATATCCGACTTGGAAATGCCCGCAACCACAACCGGCTTCTTCATAGCATCGCGCCGGAAGGGCTCGCCGAGCTCCTGATTGATCAGCGCTTCGATCAAGGTGGTTTTGCCTTCCTTCATCTGGCGCTCGATGGCCTTGTCCAGTTCGGAAGTCAGCTCGTCCATCGTCCGTGCCTGCACGCCTTCCAGGCCACAAGCCTTGGCAATCCCAGCGTAGCTGACATCGTCGTCGAGTTCAGTACCGACGAAATTGTCGTCATACCACAGGGTCGAATTGCGTTTTTCCGCGCCCCACTGGTAGTTCCGGAAGACCACCATGGTGATTGCAGGCCATTCGCTGCGGCCAATGGCGGTGAGTTCGGTCACCGCAATGCCAAAGGCGCCATCGCCTGCAAAGCCGACAACCGGCGTATCGGGGCACCCAATCTTCGCGCCCACGATGGATGGCAGGCCATATCCGCAAGGGCCGAAGAGGCCCGGTGCCAGATATCTCCGACCTTCCTCAAAGCTCGGATAGGCGTTGCCGATGGCGCAGTTGTTGCCGATATCGGAGCTAATGATGGCCTCACGCGGCAGAGCAGACTGAATGGCGCGCCATGCCTTGCGCGGGCTCAGCCAATCGGGCTTGGCCGCACGGGCGCGTTCATTCCATGAGGTGCCCGGATCATCGTCCTCGTGATCCATCGACGACAGTTGCTGCGCCCATGCAGATTTCGTCTGCGCGATCATTGCCTTGCGATCGGCACGGCCTTGATCACCTGCTGACGGGCTCAGCTTGGCAAGGATGCTGTCTGCCACCTTCTTCGCATCACCGACAATACCAATGGAAATTGTCTTGGTCAGGCCAATACGGTTCGGATTGATGTCCACCTGAATGATGCTGGCATCCTTCGGCCAGTAATCAATCCCGTAACCCGGCAGGGTCGAGAACGGATTGAGGCGTGTGCCGAGCGCGAGAACCACATCGGCCTTGGAGATCAGCTCCATACCGGCCTTCGATCCGTTGTAGCCAAGGGGACCGGCGAAAAGCGGATGTGAACCGGGAAATGCATCATTGTGCTGGTAACCGCAGCAGACAGGTGCATCGAGACGCTCGGCCAAAGCCATGGAAGACGGGATGGCACCTGCCAGCACGACTCCTGCCCCGTTCAGGATGACCGGGAACTTGGCGTTGCTGAGAAGGTCGGCGGCTTCGGCAATTGCCGTTTCACCACCAGCTGGGCGCTCGAACTCGACAACTGTCGGTAGGTTGATGTCGATAACCTGTGTCCAGAAATCACGCGGCACGTTGATCTGTGCCGGAGCGCTGCAGCGGTGAGCCTGCTGGATCACGCGGCTCAGAACTTCCGCGATACGGGTTGGATCGCGCACTTCTTCCTGGTAGGCCACCATATCCTTGAAGAGAGCCATCTGCTCAACTTCCTGAAAACCGCCCTGACCGATGGTCTTGTTGGCCGCCTGCGGTGTTACCAGCAGAAGCGGTGTGTGGTTCCAATAGGCCGTTTTGACGGCTGTCACGAAGTTAGTGATCCCCGGACCATTTTGGGCAATCATCATGCTCATCTTGCCGGTGGCACGGGTGTACCCATCCGCCATCATTCCGCCGGAGCATTCGTGAGCGCAGTCCCAAAAGGTGATACCGGCCCTGGGAAACAGGTCGGAGATAGGCATGAACGCCGAACCGATGATCCCGAACGCATGTTCGATCCCGTGCGACTGCAGCACCTTTACGAAGGCTTCTTCGGTCGTCATCTTCATGTCACTTACTCCCGTGAGTTCAAACAGGCAAAACCTGCATCAGCAATATTGGCAGTAGTTTTAACCTCCTTCCCCTGCGTTTAATTAGGTCCAGTTTTTAATATTATATAGATCCAAAATATGATTTCTGCCCAAATTTGGCTCTAGACCGCCCCCAACCACCTCAACTTGGAATCACGGCCTTTTTCGACACGTGAATTTTATTTTGATAACCATAGTCTCATTTTTTGTGAATTTATCCAAAACATTAACCCAGAAGGACAGCCCCTGAGATTTTCTACCGGCCTCCACTGAAAACCTGATTTCGGTTTTCCGGCATCTGGTTTTGTGATCCAGACCGGAACTCCCGCCCCCTCATCGCATTGCTTCGCCAATCCGCTTTGCAATCAGGGCCATTCCTTCGGGAATATTGGCTGACGGGATGGAGGAGTAGGCAAGGCGATAGTATCCCGGCACCTCGCTGTTCCTGGCAAAGAAGGCGCGTCCCGGTTCGATCAGCACGCCGTCATTACGCAGGTTGAGTGCCAGCTCGGAACTGTCGATATCCTCCGGCGTGCGCATCCAGAAGGACGAACCGCCAAAGGTCCCCTGCCTCGGCATCAAGAGTCCGTTTTCCGCCATGCACTGTTCCATGAGAGACCGGCGCTTCTGGTAGATCCGGCCCATGCGGGCGATCTGCGCATCGTAGTGTCCGAGAGAGAGAAAGTAGGCCGCCGTGCGCTGGATCAGGCCGGGAGGATGGCGCAGCACCGATGACCGCAAGGCCCTTGCCTCGCGAACGAAAGGTTCCGGGGCCACAAGATATCCTAGCCGAAGGCCGGGAAAAAGTGATTTGGAAAAGGACCCCGTGTAGATCACTGACCCACTTTGATCGAGGGACTTGAGCGCAGGAGATGGCGACTTGAGGAAGGAAATCTCGAACTCGTAATCATCTTCAACAATCACGAAGCCGTTTCGGGCGGCAAGTTTCAACAGCGCATGACGACGGGATACCGGCATCGTCGCATTGCTCGGGCAATGGTGGCTTGGAGTGGTGAAGACAACGTCGATCTGCGCTGGAAGTTTTTCCGGCGGGAGCCCTGCCGCATCCACATCAACCAAAACTGTATTGCATCTAGTCTGATTGAGGATCTGCCGCAACCCCGGAAAGCACGGGTTTTCGATCACGGCGACCCGGCGCTGGGTCAACAGCAGTTGCGCGGTGATCCAGAGCGCGTTTTGCGCGCCCAACGTGATGAGGATTTCTTCCGGCTTTGCGGCAATACCGCGCCTTGGCAGGATTTGCCGCGCAATGAACTCAACGAGCATGGGGTCGTCCCGCTCGTAATAGTCCGTTGCCAGAATATCGAAGTCCTTGCGCCCGACCGCCTGTAATGCGCATGTCCGCCAATTGCTGTGGTCAAACAGGCTCGGATCAGATTGTCCGTAAATGAAGGGGTACTTGTAATCGCGCCAGTTGGACGGACGCACGAGTGGAACCTCGTCGGAAAAGCGCTGACTGATCACGCGGGACCAATCGATCTGATTGGCTTCGCCTTGCGCGGGAAGCTCAAACTTCGGACGGCTCGGTGCAGTGTTTGCAACGAAATAGCCGGAGCGTCCGCGGGAAATCAGATACTCGTTTGATACCAGTTCCGTATAGGCAATTGTTACGGTGATGCGCGCAACGCCGAGATGATCGGCAAGCTTTCGGCTGGATGGCATCTTCTCACCTGGCAGGCACCTGCCGGAGAGGATCGCCTCCACAATCAGCCGCTGAATCTGGTGCTGAAGCGTTGTTTCACTGTCGGGCCGAAGGAAAAAGGTTTCTGCCGGGATCGCCATAACTGGCCTTATTTCAAGAACCTACTGGCACCATTAAACAGAAACACACAAGACCTGACAACTCTTACAATATGATTCTGCCAACAACGTCAAATCACTCTACGGAAACCATAAAAATGTGGCGGCACGAGGCCGCCACAGTTCTTCGGCTAAAGGGAGTAATCGATGCGAGTGTCAGCCGAAAACCCGTGTCAGCGCGACATCGATAGCGCTGGTGATCTGATCAATGTCATCCGTCGTCGCAATCAGGGCCGGTGACAGGCAGAGTGTGTTGTTGAGGCCCGGAAGAGCGCGGTTCGTGGCTCCGATGATGACGTTTTGTGCCATGCATTCGCCAACCACCGCCTGAACCAGCTTCTCGGCTGCCGGTTCCTTTGTGGCCCGGTCCGCCACCAGTTCCAGCCCACAGAAGAGACCAAGACCGCGGACGTCACCGACGGCGCGATGCTTTTCCTGCAGGGCATGGAGATTGTCCATCAGGCGCGCGCCCATGGCCGTGGTGTTGTCGAGAAGGTTTTCGTCTTCGATGATCCGCATGTTCTCCAGCGCAGCTGCCGGCCCGGCGGTGCATCCGCCATAGGTGGAGATATCGCGGAAATGGCTCATGTGATCGGACGGATCGTCCTTGAACATGTCGAAGACCTTTTCGGTCGTCACAAGGCAGGCAACGGCGGCATAGCCCGAGGCCACGCCCTTCGCCATGGTCACGAAGTCCGGCTTGATGCCGTAATGCTGATACCCGAACCACTTACCGGTTCGCCCGATGCCGCACACCACTTCGTCGAGATGGATCAGGATTTCGTATTTTTCGCAGATTTCCTGAACCCGCTCCCAGTAGCCCTTTGGCGGGGTGATCACTCCGCCACCGGCGGTTACCGGTTCAAGACAGATCGCACCGACCGTATCCGGCCCTTCCCGCAGTACCACTTCCTCAATCGCGTGTGCGGCGCGTTCGCCGTAGGCTTCCGTGTCCCACTGGGCGCGGTATTCGCAGCAATGCGGCACCTCCACGAAACCCGGAGTATAAGGCCCGTACTGGGCGTTGCGCTCCGGCTGCCCGCCGGCAGAAATCGCGCTGATAGAGGACCCGTGATAATCCCGCTCGCGGAACAGGATCTTGTGCTTCTTGCCGCCATGACGCTTGTGAGCGATCTGGCGGATCATCTTGAAGGCCTTTTCGTTGGCTTCTGTGCCGGAGTTGATCAGGTATACTCGGCTCATGCCCGGCATCTTCGAGATCAGGCGCTCGGAAAATCGGGCACCGGGGATGGACCCTGCGGAATTGGCAAAATAATTCAGTTTGATCAGCTGGTCGCGCACCGCATTGGCAATGCTCTCGCGGCCATAACCAACATTGACCGTCCAGACCCCGCCAGATACGCCATCCAGATGCTCCCGACCCGTCGCATCCCAAAGGCGCATACCCTTTCCCTCGACCATGATTTTCGGATCGTTGGTCTCAAGCGACTTGTGCTGTAGGAGATGGTGCCAGACATGGGCACGATCAGCCTCAATAACGTCAGTCAGATCATTCGGCGATGATGCAATATTCATGACATTTTCCTTTCGTGCCAAGTCGCCACCAACAAATACTCGGTGTTTTGAAAAGCTCGCCGGAGCAAGTGACGGGAAAGATCACTCCGCCCTATTCATCTCCACGTCCTGCTTACCTCCAAATCAAACTGCACGCGTTTTGAGCAACATATAGGGCCAGTTCTGAACTTACCTTAGGTCCAGTCCACTGTTTCTATTGTCAGACGGCCCGTCAGCCGCGACCATTTTTCCCTACGCAGGAAAGCCGTGGTGAAAAATCACGGTCATAAGACGGAATAATCCGCGTGCCTGCGCCAGTTCTGGGAACAATGGGGAAATCTATGACCATCAAATCAAAGCTACTTGGTACGTTGGCTGCGCTTTCCGTGATCAGCGGCGTACAGGTTTCACATGCAGCAGAGGAGCTGACCGTCGCATACTTCCTGGAGTGGCCGATGCCGTTCCAGTACGCGAAGGTTAAGGGCACATACGAAAAGGAGCTGGGCGTTCCGATCAAATGGGTATCGTTCGACACCGGCACGGCGATGTCTGCCGCCATGGCATCCGGTGATGTCCAGATCGCTGTGAGCCAGGGAGTTCCGCCCTTCGTGGTCGCAGCCTCCGCAGGACAGGACCTCCTGGTGGTCGACGTTGCCGTCAGCTACTCGGAAAACGACAACTGCGTTGTCGCCGAAGCCCTCGAAATCGACAAGACCAATGCCAACGAACTGGAAGGCAAGAAGGTCGGCGTGCCGATTGGCACCGCTGCCCATTTCGGTTTCCTTGAGCAGATGAAGCATTTCAATGTCGACATCACTAGCATGGAACTCGTCGACATGGCCCCGGCGGACGGAGCTGCCGCCTTTGCACAAGGCAACCTCGACATGGTGTGCGGCTGGGGCGGTGCGCTTCGCCGGATGAAGGAACATGGCAACGTGTTGCTGACAGGTGCGGAAAAGGAAGAACTCGGCATTCTCGTTTTTGACGGCATCAGTGTTCCTTCCGACTTTGCCTCCAAGGAAGGCGAACTCCTGACCAAGTTCCTGAAAGTCACGGCTGACGCAAATTCCATGTGGCGCGCGGGCGACAACCGGGCCGATATGCTGGAAGTAATCGCCAAGGATGCCGGTATGGAGCTGGCAGACACGGAGTCGACCATCGACACCTTCCCGACGCTTGAGGAAACCCTCAGCGCGAAGTGGATGGATGGCAACGTCCAGAACTTCATGCTCGGCGTCGCAGACGTGTTCCAGGGAGCCGGGTCCATCCCCGAGGCTCTCGACACCTACACTGCCGCCGTCGATGCCAGCTATCTGGCAGCAGCCGGTTCGCAATAAACCGCAGTCCTGCAAGACGCGGGGTGGCCAGCGGCCACCCCCATGTTTCATGTCTCAAACTGCAGGAGAATGCAGCCTATGGGTGGCCTTCATATTGAAAATGTTTCCATGCGTTTTGACCTGCCGAACGGGAGCCACGTTCAGGCACTTCAGGACGTATCCATTGATCTTCGCAAGGGGGAGATCATGTCTATCCTCGGACCGTCCGGCTGCGGAAAGACAACACTTTTGAACATCGTTGCAGGATTTCTGGCCCCGACCAGCGGTCAGGTCCGCATGAACGGCCATGTGGTGACGGGCCCTGCTGCAGAGCGCGGCATGGTGTTTCAGAAAGGCGCCCTGTTCGAGTGGATGAATGTTCGCGAGAACGTGGACTTCGGTCCGCGCATGAAAGGCATGCCGAAGGCCGAGCGCAACGGGATTTCCAATCGCCTGCTGGAAACCGTCGGCCTGAGGGATTTCAAGGAAAAGGCAGTCTATGAACTGTCCGGCGGGATGCAGCAGCGCGTGGCCCTCGCCCGCTGCCTTGCCAATGATCCCGACGTGATCCTGATGGACGAGCCGCTTGGTGCCCTCGATGCCCTGACCCGCGAGAAGATGCAGGGCCTTGTGCTGAAGCTCTGGAAGGAAACCGGCAAGACCGTGATTCTGATTACCCACTCCGTGGAAGAGGCCCTGCTTCTGGGCGAACGGCTGCTAGTGATGGCCCCGCGCCCCGGACGCATTCACAAGGAGTATCGCCTTCCCTTTGCCGAGCGCGGTGTCGACAATGACCTCAGGGAGGTCAAGAAGAGCGAAGGCTTTGCGGAGACCCGCGAGGAAATCCTCTCCATGATCTGGGAGATGGAAGAAGAAATCATGGGCAGATCGGAGACAGCAGCATGACCGGTCTTGTTGTCCTTTTCGTCTATGTCGCCCTGTTTCTGCTGGCCTATTTCGGTGTCAGATACATTGTCTCCCGCCGCCAGCAGGCGCAGGATTTCACCAGCCTGAAAACGGTCACCTTCGGTGATGAAAGCGCAATCCGCCCAGACCGCACCGCCTCCATCATCTCGATCATCGTGGTGTTTCTCATCTGGGGTGCATTCACCGGATCCAGGCTGGTTCCGATCCACGTTCCTGGCCCATTCATTGGCGAAACGCAGTTCACCTACACAGCGACTGATGGCTCCGGGAATACCGGGGACGCCACTGTTACCGTGATCGTTCATGATCCCGGTGAGGATGTCGAAAAACCAGTACCTGCAGCGCGTGACGGCTTTGCCCAAGATGATGCGGCAACCGTTGGCGCCTGGCGTTCAGTGCTTATAAAGGCAACCCGCAACGATGGGGACGACGCCAATGTCACCGCCATTAACGGCAAGCCGATCGCGCCGGGCGAAACAGTGGATGTCGCAGATGGTCAGGTGACCATGACGGCCAAGGGATCCCTCAGCTTCCAGCCTGAAAAGGGTCTCCAGATGGAACCGATCTGGATGCCATCCCCGGAAGCTGTGGTGAAGCGCTTTGGTGAAATCGCCTCTGAGGGCTATCAGAACTTCACCTTGTGGGAGCATCTGGGCTCTTCCCTTCTGCGTGTAATCGGCGGTTTCCTTCTCGGGTCCCTGATTGGTATTCCGCTCGGCTATGCCATGGGGCTCTCCAGCTGGGTGCGCGGGTGGTTCGACCCGATCGTGGAGTTCATGCGGCCTGTTCCGCCACTAGCCCTGATCCCGCTTGTCATAATCTGGTTCGGCATATGGGAGACAGGCAAGATCGCGCTATTGTTCCTTGCCGCTCTCTGGATCATGACAATCGCCGCAAGAGCCGGTGTTTCGGGCGTCAACATCACCAAGGTTCACGCGGCGTATTCGCTCGGAGCCAGCAAGACACAGATCCTGTGGCATATAATTGTTCCAAACTCCCTGCCAGAGATCTTCACTGGGGCCCGTGTCGCCATGGGCGTATGCTGGGGAACGGTGGTAGCTGCCGAACTGGTTGCCGCGCAAAAGGGAGCCGGCATGATGATCATCGCAGCTTCAAAATTCCAGCTGACCGATATCGTGTTGATGGGGATCATTCTGATCGGGATCGTCGGCTACAGCATCGACATCCTGATGCGGATGGCCGAGCGCTTGCTGGTTCCGTGGAAAGGGCGCTCCTGAAGACGCCCTATTTTCTCGGACAAAAAAGAGAGGCGCACCAGACATCGGCGCGCTTTTCAAGTTTCTGGCTAGGGTCAGGACCGAGCCTCGGAAATTTCAGTTTGCCTGAGCAGCGTCCTCAAGGATCATGTCGCTGGCCTTCTCGCCGATCATGATCGCCGGAGCGTTTGTATTGCCACTGACAATTTCCGGCATGATGGAACAATCGGCTACCCGCAATCCCCGTATGCCATGGACCCTCAAACGGGCATCGACCACAGAATTGCTTCCCTCCCCCATCCGGCAGGTGCCTGTTGGGTGGTAGATTGACGTGGAATTGCTGCGGGCCCAGTCCAGTGATCCTTCGTAATCGTCCATCTCCAGCGCTTTGGTGGGACGTAATTCTTCGGAGACCTTGGATGTCAGAGGTGCGTGCCGTGCAATCTTACGGGCGATCTTCACGCCCTCGACGATGGTTCGGCAATCAAGCTCCGTTGAAAGATAATTCGGAATGATCTTCGGATAGGTCCGAGGATCGGGCCCTTGCAACTTAATCTCCCCGCGGCTTTCAGGCCGGAGCTGACAGACCGACATGGTGAAGGCGGAAAACGGATGCACGCCCTCACCGGGACTATCCGCAGACCACGGCTGCACATGAAACTGGATATCGGGCGTCTCGACATGCGGTCCGGTTTTGATGAAGCCGACGGCCAGACTGGCCGCCATAGTCATCGGACCTGAGCGAAACAGCGCGTACTTCAAAGCGATCCGCGCCTGATTGTATAGGCTGCGCACCTCATCATTCAGGGTCGGTTCGTTGCATTTAAACACAAGCCGTGCCTGCAGGTGGTCCTGCATGTTCCTGCCGACCGCAGGTATGTGGGCGACCACATCAATGCCGTTTTGCTTCAGCTGCTCCGCATCACCAAGCCCGGACAACATCAGGATTTGCGGGGAGTTGATCGCACCGCCCGAAACAATGACCTCCCGGTCACTGGCAATCGTCTGTTCGACACCCGATTTTCCGGAATACACCACCCCTGTTGCCCGACCGTCCTCGACCACGATCCGGTGAACGAGCGCATTGGTGATGATCGTCAGGTTGGGCCGACTTCTGGCGGGATTGAGAAAGGCGACAGCAGAACTGCAGCGTCTGCCGTTTCTCGTCGTCAGCTGGAAATAACCGACCCCCTCCTGTGTTTCACCATTGTAGTCCGGATTGAACGGATAGCCCGCCGCCTGAGCCGCCGCCACCCATGCGTCACAGATCGGCCGTTGCAGGCGCATGTTCGAGACGGACAGTTCGCCCTTGTCGCCATGAAAGGGGTCGGCGCCGCGTTCCTGATTTTCGGACCGCTTGAAAAGGGGCAGGACATCGTCCCAGCCCCAGCCTTCATTGCCCATCTGCCGCCAGCGGTCATAGTCTTCCTTCTGGCCGCGTACATACAGCAGACCGTTCAGCGACGAGGAGCCTCCCAGCACCTTTCCGCGTGGCCAATCGATCGCCCGACCATTCAGCCCCTTGTCCTTGTCTGTGCGGTAACACCAGTCCACGGACGGGTTATGCATGGTCTTGAAATATCCGACCGGCACATGGATCCAGGGATTCCAGTCGCGAGGCCCGGCTTCCAGCAAGACAACGCTGTTTTTGGGGTCCCTGCTCAGGCGATTTGCCAGCACGCAGCCTGCCGATCCACCTCCAACCACAATGTAATCAGCTCGTTTTGCTTGCATTTTCGGAACACCGGCCCTGCTGAAAATATCGTTGTTAAGTTTCCCTTGCGGCATTATTCATAATCGACTAAAAATGATACCACAAGTATCAAAAATACTAATTTATGAACATGGGAGGAGAGTTCATGAAAGTATCTGATAAACTGCGTGAAATTTCGCGCCGCGACCTTTTCAAGGTTGCCGGGCAATACGGTTTGTCGTCCACGCTGCTGGCCGCAGGTGCGCTTGGAGGCAGCGTATCTCTGAGCTCACTGGCCAAGGCAGCGGAGTCCAGCTACCAGAAGCGCTATGCCAAAGAAGCCAAACACACGCTGAAATTCGGCGCTGCCGGTTTCAACGCCCGTAACCTTTTGATCGAGCGCGCAGGCTGCCTTGAATTTGCACGTGACCTTGAAGAGCGCACGGACGGGGAGATCCGGGTCGAATTCATCGGTGACACCCAGATCTGCGGTCAGCTGTCCTGCGTCGAGAAGACCCAGAACGGCATCGTCGACATTTACGCGGCATCAACCCAGAACTCGGCAGGCGGCGCCCCTTACCTTAACGTGCTGGACTATGCCTATGTATTCCCGGGCCGCGCGTCCCAGTACCACTTCCTGTACAGCCCGGAATCCAACAAGATCCTGCGCGAGCCCCTGGAAAAGCGTCACGGCCTGAAGTTCCTGTTCAGCCACTGCGAGCTGCGCGGCATTCAGCTTGGCCAATCCTTCGCCGACAAGCCGACCGTCACAAAGCTGGAAGAGCTGTTTGGAACCAAGAACCGCGTCACCGGCACACAGCTCGGGCGTATCGCCATGCAGCTTTTGAACCTCAACCCGGTACCGGTTGCCTGGGAAGAAACGCTTGATGGCCTGAAGACCGGCCTAATTGACGGTGCAGAAACATGGGCATCGGCTGTTGCCTATGCCAACATGTCGCCGTTTGTCTCGCAGTCCGTTGACCTGCGCTTCTTCTGTGGCACGGAGCACACCTCCATGTCGGCCAAGGTGTTCGACAGCCTCGACGGTCATTTGCAGGATGCCGTCATGGAATCTGCCTATCTTGCACAGGTTCACGTTCAGGCGGCCAACGAAGCAGCGCTCGTCAAGACCGTTGGCTTCTCGAATCCGGTCATGCCGGGCACCCTGTTTGACGAGTTCGACGTCCGTCCGGCCTTCCTTGCTGATGAGCAGATCAAGCTGGCAGAGGAGATGTGCTCGCCAGAGTTCAATCCGGAACCGTGGTCGCAGTGGCGTGAGCGCATCAACAACTGGGCGGGAGGACTCGACACCTATACCGAACTGCACCGTGTTGCTCGTGAAGTTCCGGCAGACATGAAGCCGGAAAACGTCGAGCCACGCCGCTGGTGGAAGGCTTAAACTCCCGGACAGTGGCGGCAGGACACTCGCCTGCCGCCACATTTTTCACAAATATAAAGAACCATTCATAACCGGCTTTTGGGAGGGGCGGTCGTGACCACATTTGCAAGTGAAGTTGCGGAAATTTTCAACGCAATCCTGTCGAACGACTCTTGGATGATTAGCGAAGCGTTGAGAGCAGATGCAGCCTGGGTCATTGGAGGCATCGCCACATTGCTCGGCGGTGCCATTGTCCTGCTGCTTTACAAGCATGTTCCGTGGATCGAGCGAAAGCTGGAGTCCTCGGTAATGGTGTCGACCTATCTCCTGATAGGCGCCATTATCTTCGTGGAGGTGTTTCGCCGGTTCATCCTGAATCAGCAGGCACCATGGTCCACTACCCTACCGCCCTTCCTCTTCCTGATCATGACCTGGGCCGGATGCGCCTACAATGTGAAGCTCAGGACGCATCTGGGTTTTGCCGAGTTTCGTTCGCTCATGCCGCGGCCGCTGCAGTTTGCCTGTCTGACGCTGGACGCGTTGTTGTGGATCGGCTTTTCATGTGTGGTTGTTGTCACATCGACACAGGTCACGGCCAATTCTGCTGCCAATTTCCAGATCCTGCTCGGGACGGACAATGTGCTGCAATGGTGGTTCCTCATCTCCGTGCCGATCAGCTTCATCTTGATTACGGCCCGCGCCATGGAAAACTGGCTGGAAGATTTCAAGAACTACAGAACCGGCGCCCCTTTGATCGCCGCCGTTGCCATCGGTTCGGACTAGGGAGTGCGCATAAATGACAGACGGTACCTGGATCACCTTGATTTCAATTGGTGTCACAATCTTCTTCATGCTGGGCGTGCCGGTTTTTCTGGTCATCGGCTATTGGGTCATTGGCATGAGCTTTGTGCTGGACCTGCCCCTGATTAACACCGGCGCAGCTCTGGCCGATGTCTTTACTGACGGCTTTGCGCTTCTGGCCATGCCGCTGTTCATCCTGACCGGCGACCTGATCAACCGGTCTGGCATTGCCCGGCGACTGTCCGATTTTGCCTATGCGTGCCTTGGTTGGCTGCGCGGCGGACTTGCCATGGCCGCTCTCGGCGCCTGTGGTCTCTTTGCTGCCATCTCGGGATCGAACTCGGCAACAACCGCCACCATCGGGTCCATGCTGCATCCGGAAATGGTGAAAGGCGGATATGACGAGCGCTTTTCGGCAGCAACGTCTGCGGCTGGCGGCACAGTTGGCATCATCATCCCACCGTCGATCATCTTCATCGTTTATGGCTTCCTGATGAACCTGCCGATTTCCGAGCTGTTTCTAGCAGGCATCATTCCCGGCACCATGATGGTCAGCGCGATGATGCTGGTCGCTTTCATCTACTGCACCCGCATGGGATGGGGCTATCTTATAAAACTTGAGTTCGCGCGGGTCTTCAAAACGGGTGTCGGAGCCTGGCTCGGGTTCTTTGCTATCGGCCTTGTGCTTTGGGGCATCTACACTGGCAAGTTCTCGCCAACAGAAGCTGCCGGAGTGACTGTGGGTTTTTGCATCATCGCCGGGTTTGTCAGCCTGCCGATCCACAAGATGATGGGTGCGGGGTCGGAAGACCGGGATTTCCGCGAACGCGGGATCGGCGAATATCTCGTGGTTCAGGGCTTTGGTCCTCGCGAAGTTCCCTCCATCACCATGCGCTCTGCCCAGATTGCGGGTATTCTGGCCCCGCTGATTGCCGTGTCCGTTGTCATGCAGCAGATCCTGTCGGTTCTCGGTGCTCAGCAGTTCATCGGTGACTTTGTGAGGGGCATGGGCGGCTATCACGCTGTCCTGTTCACCTCGATGGCCATTGTCTTCGTCGCCGGAATGGTTTTGGAAAGCCTACCCGTCACGATCATTCTTGCGCCGATCCTCGCACCGATCGCCCATTCGGTTGGTGTCGAGCCGGTCCAGTTTGCCGTGATTTTCCTCGTTGGCGCGTCGATCGGGTTTATTACACCGCCCTATGGCCTGAACCTTTACGTCGCCTCTGGCGTCACGGGTGTTCCCTATTTCCGCCTGCTTCGCTATACGGTTCCTTACCTTTTTGCCCTTCTGGCAGTGTGGATAACTATCGCTCTAGTCCCGGTGCTCTCGACGATTCTCATACCAAGCGGCTAAGAAGCATAAGGTGTTTCAGGTTGGGGGAAGTATGGCAGACGAAAATTCAGAAGGGTCCGTCCCGCCCAGCCTTCGTCTTCTCCTTGTTCTGGAGGAGCTGGCAGAAGCCGGTGTTCCGGTAACGCCGACCGAGGTCAATCAGAAGCTCGGCCTTCCCAAGCCCACGATCCACCGCCTGTTCAGCACGCTGGAAAGCGAAGGCTTCATCCAGCGAGAGATTGATGGAAGGGGATACTCGCCGGGCCAACGCCTACGGAAAATGTCTACCGGCATTCTTTCCTCACTGAGGATCAGGACAGCACGGGTTGCCATCCTGAACGAACTTGCCGAACGCATTGGAGAGACCTGCAACATCGCTATCCCCGACCGTGATGCGATGGTTTATCTGGACCGTGTGGAGACGAAATGGCCCCTTCGCATTCAGCTGCCGATCGGGTCTCGCGTTCCATTCTATTGCACGGCCAGCGGTAAGATGTATTTGAGCACGCTGGATCGCAGGCACCTGAAAAACTATGCCGGGTCCGCCATTCTGGAAGGCCGCACCCAAAAGACGATTACCGATCCGGAAGCGCTGGTCGCCGAGACGAAAGCCGTCAAGGATCGTGGTTATGCGACCGACAACGGTGAATTCATGGAAGAGATGATCGCGATTGCAGTTCCGATCTCCGATTCAAACAAGCGGCTCGTCTCCACCCTCTCGTTCCACGCTCCTGAACAGCGCCTCTCGCTTGATGCCGCAGTAAAGCATGTCGATAAGTTGACGGAAGCTGCCGCCCGACTTTCAAACCTTCTGACCGGCGAATAGGAAGCTGTCATAATTTATTTATCCCACTCAGCGCCTATGAGCCAGAATTGGTTAATTGCATAAGGAAGTGATTTTGGCTGTATTGCCAAATTGTTTCGTTAAGTTTGCAAGGTTTCCCGTCTTGGACGGATTTCACGCGTCCCTTTTAGGGGTGTTGTCACGCAGGAGTGCCATTAGCGATCTATCGCGTTCGACTTGGGCTTGCGCGATGTTTTTAATCGGTGTCTTTTGCTCAAGGTCACGGGCCAGCCCACCTTCAACAACCTTTGTCCAGTCGGCAGCATCCTGCGGACCGACGCCGAAACCACGATACATTGCGGCGTAGCGCTCGACATATTGTGTAACGCCCCCGGGCGCATTGAGATGGATGGTCTGCATCGGCCCCATGAAGGACCAGCGCAGGCCAAGACCGTCGCAGATGGCCTTGTCGAGATCTTCAACTGAAACAATACCGCTGCCCACCAGCTTGAAGGCTTCTTCAAGCAGGGCTCCTTGCAGGCGGTTCACGACAAAGCCGTCGATTTCTTTCGTCAACGTGATGGTTTGGCGCTTGCAGCGGATCAACAAGCCCCTGACACGTGCAACGACCTCGTCCACCGTCCACGGCGTTGGTACGATTTCAACGGCGGGAATGAGATGGGGTGGATTGATCGGATGGGCCACCAGACAGCGGTTCCGGCCCGCAATGTTCTCGCAATAGCGCGAGGCGGAAATGCCGGAGGTGGAACTGCAGATGGGAACTCCCGGCGCTGCAATGGCATCGATCCGCGTCGTCAACTCACGCTTGATGTCAACATTTTCCGGTCCATTTTCCTGAACATAGACCGCGCCGTCCAGTGCGCCTTCAAGGCTTGGCGACGCGGTTATCCGGCTCAGCACCACGTCTGTTTCACCACGGTCGATCAGATCATATTCCGCCATGTCGCCGATGCGGGTTTGCATGGCGCTCAAGGCTTTATCGAGAGCATTTTCAGACACATCGTGCAGCGTAACCTGATACCCGGCCTGAGCAAACACCGCGGCCCATCCCTGCCCAATCAACCCGGCCCCGACAACTGCAACCTTTTCCATGATCCTGTCCCGTGTTCTGGCGTTTTTGCCGCTCTCACAATCTCAAAAGGCCACCTGATCACCGCCCTTGAGGGAGAGGATCTGGCGGGCTTCATCCGGCGTTGCGACCTGAAGGCCGAGCCCCTCAATCAGGTTTTTCACCTTGGTCACCTGAACCGCATTTGATTTCGCCAATTCGCCCTTGCCGGCCCACAGGCTGTCTTCCAGCCCGACCCGGACATTGCCCTCGAGCGTGATGGCTTGCGCGGCAATGCGGAACTGGTTGGCCCCTGCCCCCAGAACCGACCAGCGATAGTCGGAACCAAACAGCCGGTCCGCCGTTCGTTTCATGTGCATGACGTCTTCATGATGCGGGCCAATCCCGCCAAGAAGCCCGAACACCGACTGGACAAAGAACGGCGCCTTCACCAGCCCGCGATCCGCGAAATGAGCCAGATTGTAGAGATGGGAAATGTCGTAGCACTCGAACTCGAAACGGGTTCCATTCCCGTAACAGGTGTCCAGCACATACTCGATGTCTTTGAACGAATTGCGGAAGACAAGATCCCGAGACCCTTCCAGATGCTCCCGCTCCCAATCGTGTTGAAACTCATTGAAACGCTTGAGCATCGGATACAGACCGAAATTCATGGACCCCAAGTTGAGCGAGGCGAGTTCCGGCTGAAATTTGGCTGCCGGGGCGGCGCGCTCTTTCACGCTCATATAGGGGCTGCCGCCGGTGGTGATGTTCACCACCGCGTTTGTCCCCTGTTTCACCCGTGACAGAAACGGCGCAAAGCCCTCCGGTGTCTGGTCTGGCCGCCCATCCTCGGGATTTCGCGCATGGAGGTGAAGGACCGCAGCACCCGCTTCGGCCGCAGCCAGTGCTTCGCTTGCGATCTCGTCCGGCGTCACCGGCAGATAGGGCGACATGGAGGGCGTATGGATAGCGCCTGTTATGGCGCAGGTGATGATGACCTTGCCTGCAAGTTCGTTTGATTTTGTCATGTTTTTCTATCCGAGATCAAAGCACTTCTACGTTGCCATCGACACAAAGGGATTAGCCGGAAATGTTCGCACCAGCATCCGAAATCAGGAAGGCAACAGTCGCCGCCACCTCATCTGCCGTCACCATCTTTCGCAGCGATATCCGGCTCAAATACTGGTCTTTCATATCCTCATAACTGACACCCGTCACCGCCGCTCGGTCACGTATAACGCCTTCAATCCGGGGCCCCTCGACGATGCCCGGCAAAATGGCATTCACGCGGATGTTGTCCGGCCCAAGCTCCTTGGCAAGGCTTTGCGTGAAGCCGATGACGCCGAACTTCGCTGCCGAATATGGCGTCCTATATGCATAGCCGTGTTTTCCTGCAGCAGAAGACATGTTGACCATGGCCCCGCCGCCGCTTTTCTTCATCAGGGGAACTGCACGGCGGGCACATAGAAACTGCCCGGTCAGGCAAACATCGACGCACTGCCGCCAATCCGACGGTAAAATGTCCTCAACACCACCTGTCGGCCCCGCGATCCCAGCATTGTTTACGAGTGCGTCAAGTCCATTGAATTGCTCCTGAACAGCATCAAAAAACCTATCAACGGACGCCTCATCAGACACATCAGCTCGAATTGCGAGACAATTCCCCAGCTGCCCGCTGGCCAGAGCGAGCGCGTTTTCATCCACATCGCAGATGGCAACCCGCGCCCCTTGCGCATGTAGTGCCTTGGCAATGGCAAGGCCTATGCCCCCTGCCCCGGCAGTGACCACGATCCGTTTGGCCATCAGACCTGGCAAGCGCAAGGAGGCCCGATAGGGATCATTGCTTGCTGGACTTTCATTCGATTGGACATCCATAATTTCTGATCCCTAATTTCCAAAGACTGCATTCGGCACCCACAGGACCAGACCGGGCCAGATAACCAGCATGAGAAGTCCTGCAAGCTGCAGACCGACAAATGGAATAATGCCTCGATAGATTGTGCGAATGGTGATTTCTGGCGGTGCAACTCCCTTTAGATAAAACAGGGAGTAGCCAAAAGGCGGCGTCAGGAAACTGGTCTGAAGATTAACGGCCACCAACATGGCAAACCACAGAAGTTGTTCCTGCTGGGAAAGCCCAAGCCCGAAATCAAGCGCTGCTACAATCGGAGCGAAGAGCGGTAGCACAATGAAGCTGATCTCGACCCACTCCAGAAAGAAGCCCATCACAAAGATCAGAACCAGCAGGATACCGAGCGTGCCATAGGCGCCAAGGTCGAAATGCAAGATGGCATTTTCGATCATTCGGTCACCTTTGAGGCCCTTGAAGACCATGCCAAAGATAGTTGCACCAATCAGAACCCCGAGGATCATCGCCGAAGTGCTCCCCGTTTCCCGGACACAGTCGGACAACGTCTCCCGCGACAGCTTGCCATTAAGCGCCGCAAGGATCATTGCGCAGATTGCACCAAGCCCTGCCGCCTCGGTTGGGGTTGCGGTTCCTGTTGCGATTGACCCAAGGACTGTCAGGATCAATACCAACGGAGCGAATAGATCCTTCAAAAGGGCTAGAAAGAGGGAGCCATTATCTGCCCGGCTGGTTGACACCGGGGCGTGGTGCGGCTTGGTCAGCGCGACGTAGATGATGTAGGCGATATAGAGACCGCCAAGCAGAAGCCCGGGAACAATCGCTCCTAGAAAAAGTTCTCCGACCGAGATCTGCAGGATGTCTCCCACCAGCACCAGCATGATCGACGGCGGAATTAGAATACCGAGCGTTCCCGAGGCTGCAATTGTGCCAACAGCCAATTCGGGCCTGTATTTCTCGCGCAGCATGATCGGCAGGGCCAGAGTGCTCAACATAACAACCGAGGCACCAACAATTCCGGTGCTGGCAGCCATAATGATCCCGAGAACTGCTACGGAGATCGCAAGACCGCCGCGTTTACGGCCAAGCGCACGCTCCAGCGAATAAAGCAGGTTCTGGGCCAGTCCGGACTTGTCCAGCATCGCACCCATGAAAACAAAGAGCGGGACAGCCAGAAGCAGCCAGTTTTCGATCACGCCCGCATAAATACGCGAAACGCCGATTTTCAAGAATGCAAAGGGCAATCCGCCGATAACGGCGAAGATGATACCGATACCGGCAAGAACGAAGGTAACCGGATAGCCGCTGAAGATCCCCAGCAGCAAGCAAATGACCATCGACAGGGGTATGATATGCTCAATCATCTGCTGCGTCCTTCCTTGCAAAAAGCGCTCGCAATTTGATGATGCTCAGGCCAATTCCTGCGATAAATAGCAACCCGAAGCCAATCGGCATGAAGGACTTGAGCAAAAAACGATCATACAGACCGTCATAGTCCGACCCTTCCCCCATCGAGAAAGAACGAGTAGCAAAATCAAAGCTGTGAATGATCACGATGGCACAAAAGGGAAGAAGCAGCGCAAGGTGACCGATCAGGTCCACAATATCCTTTGTCCGTTCACTCATGTGCTGACGCAGAAAATCGACCCTCACATGTGCATCGCTGACAAGGGCACCGGCCATGGTCAACATCAACATAATGCCGAACAGGTGCCACTGCAGGTCACCAAGGCTGGAAAGCGTCAGCTTTGAGCCAAAAAGGAAAATGTCTGTTTCCCAGCGGGCGATCGTTCCAATCTTGGCCGCTGACAGCACAACGCTTGCAAGGACCAACAAAAGGATCGGCATGATAAGCCATGCCGCTGCCTGACCTATCCGCACGATCCAGGTGAGGATCGTACGGATGTAGCCATTGGCGCGATCAGGAGCACTCTGGCGCGTGTCCATGTTTCGTGCCCGACCGGTTACTCAGCCGGAATTGTCTGAAGGGCCGTCCAACGCCCCGAGGACGCGACAAACGCCTTCATCGAGTTGTAGGCTTCACCGTAGAGCGCGTCTTTTTCAGCCTCCGAACTCAGAACCTGTTCGGTTGCGATACGCAGCTCAGCAAGAACGTCATCCGGGAAGCGTTTGACGATCGTCCCGCCAGCCTCGAACTCTTCAATCTGTGGCGTCTGAGCAGCTGGAGCATATTGCAAGGTCCAGCCAAGGCTGACCTGACAAGCCGCCTCATACATTGCCTGATCTTCACCACTCATGCCTTTCCAGACATCCATGTTGATCATCAACACATCGACGCTGCCCGGTTGGTGCCAGCCCGGATAGTAGTAGTATTTGGCGATCTGGTTGAACCCCAAATCCTTGTCAATGATCGGCAGCGAAAACTCGGTCGCATCAATACGACCACGCTCAAGCGCAAGATAGATTTCGCTTGCCGGCAGATATTGGGCAGATGCACCAAACTCGTTCAGCACCCGTGCACCGACACCTGCCATACGCATCTTGAGGCCGTTGAAGTCCTCGATGGACTTGATTTCCTTATTGAACCAGCCACCGGGCTCCGGGTTGGTAACGTGACACGCAAGGACCTTTACGTTCAGCGGGTCGAAGCCCTTTTGAACGATCTCCAGCCCGCCTCCAATATGCAGCCAGGCGGCCAGCGCTTCCGGCCCGGCACCGAACGGGGTCGCGCCAATCTGAGCAACTGGAACTTTTCCTCCCCACTGCCCGAGGAAACTCCAGCCTGCGGGAATGGCACCGGAACTCACGTTCTCAAGAATTTCACCGGCCGGAACGAGTTCGCCGGAACCGAACAGGTTCAAGCCAACGTCCCCTCCGCTCATCTTTCTGAGCGTCTCGTCCATCAGCTGCGCACTTTCAGCAAGGAATGTCAGGTCCTTTGGAATGCTCATGTGCACATCAAGCGTATCAGCGCTGACAGCTGGTGCTCCGAATGCCAGCGAACTGGCTACCATCGCCGTAGCAATTTTTGAAAATCTCACTTTGTCCTCCCGTTTCCGCAACCATTTGGACAATCCGACGGGGACCATCCAACCAATCGCTTCACAATATTGATGTTTGATTTTTGATCAAAAATCAAACATCAATAGATGCAGAAGTGAGCGATATTTCTTTCTCTTTTTCAAGTGATTAGGAGTGGAAGGTGAGTCGACTCATGGGCATCCCGCATCGTAATTTGTGCGTATGCCCAACGGCTACACATTGCGCTGCGCGTGCAGCCGCCGCCCTTCGAGCAGCCCTTCGAAGCAATTTGGCCTTCGTCGGAGAACCAATACGATCAGGCCTCGGTGGAGAACAACACCCGCACCAGCACATCATAGGCGTCGGAGATATCCTGTCGCAGCGAGGCGGATGCTTGCTCAGCATCTCCCTTGCGGATCGCCTCGACGATCTTGCGGTGCTGCTCGTTGGAGACCTTGTACTGGTCTTCCCGCTCCAGCTGGTAGAGATGCGGGCTGACCCGAAGCCACAGAGTGTTGATAATGTCGATCAGCACCGGCGAGCGGGACTGCTGGTATAATCTCAGGTGAAACTCGTAGTTTGCCTTGATGTAGCCGCGCACTTCGCCCGAGCGTTCTGTCGTTTCGAGCTGCTCCAGCAAAGCCTCAAGATCGCCGATAAACGCGGCATCGCGATTGGCGACTGCCCAACGCGCCGCAAGCGTCTCAACCTCAAGCCGCACGTTCCTAAGATCCGTGAGCTCCGGATAGCCCAGAGCTGGAACCCCGACAGACCTTCCTGAAACATTGGCAACAACGCCGATGGCCAAAAGACGTGTCAACGCCTCACGCACCGGCATGGCGCTCACGCCAAAAGCTTCGGCCACATGCGCAACTGGGACGGCTTGGCCCGGCGTGAACTCACCTTCTCTCAGCAACATGCAAAGCCGGTCGTAGACCTGATCGTGCAGCTTGTCTTTTTGGATCGGTTTGGCGTTCTTGAACATGCCTTGTCTATTCGCACATTATTGGCGACAGAATCTACAATTCGGTTCCCCAACCAATCCATTTTCTTTCAAATATTTGAAAATCCTCATCTAATTCAGCCGACAGATGGATACACTTCGGCCAGATAGCATCACAAATTAGATCAGGTACTCAAAGAAAAATGCACTTTCAGCGAACAGCCCCCAAACACGGTCAGATGCGTTTTTTTCTTTGAGGGTTGCTATATCGAAGACGTTTGGGCCGAATTATATCCGCTGACATTTTTCCTATTTGTTCTGCTATCGGGTAAGAATACGAAGCCCAAAAAGACTAGAAACATCCCTAATTTGCCGCCTCACCGACTTCTAATCGATTAAAGTCAAAGTGCTTATGGACAAGGCATTTGCACTGGAGCTAAACCCCCTCGCAGGCAGGAGGTCTGCCGGGATTATTGTTAAATTTTATCGCGAGGAGTTGGTCGATATGGCGGCTATGGATAATCACTTCGATAACTGGAAGGAACAGCAATCCGCCGCTGAGCAGATGATCCCGCTCGTTGGTCACCTCTATCGTGATTACGGCATCAACATCCGGATATTTGGTCGTCGGCTGCTGAACAACTCCGCGATCGAAATCATCAAGGCCCACCGCTACGCCCTACAGATCACCGGGCAGGAGCTGGACGTTTCAAAGAGCCTTGAAATCGTCAAGGCGATGCTTGAGCTGGACCTTGCAGCCTCGCGCGTGGACCTTGGAAAGTTGTGCCACCGCTTCATGGAGACCGGCGGCGACGCTGCCAGCTTCGTTCAAGAGCAGCTTGCCAGCATCAACACCGGCAAGAATTCCATTCTGCAGGAACCGCAAGACGTTGTGCTTTACGGTTTCGGTCGTATTGGCCGCCTTCTGGCGCGCATGCTGATTGAACGTGTTGGCGCTGGTAACAAAATGCGCCTGCGTGCCATTGTGGTTCGCGGCGGCAAGGACGGCGACCTCAAGAAGCGTTCCAGCCTTCTGCGGCGCGACTCCGTTCATGGCGCGTTCAACGGCTCGATCACGGTTGACGAAGAACAAAACGCCATCATCGCCAACGGCAATTACATTCAGGTGATCTACGCCAGCTCTCCGGCTGAGGTGGATTACACCAAATACGGCATTCGCAATGCGCTTATTGTCGACAATACCGGGATTTGGCGCGATGAAGCGGGCCTCGGCCAGCATCTGAAATGTCCAGGAGCCTCAAAAGTCATCCTGACCGCTCCCGGCAAAGGCGACATCAAGAACGTCGTTTATGGCGTCAACCACACGGACGTGACAGAGGACGACGACATCTTGAGTGCTGCGTCCTGCACCACCAATGCAATCACGCCTGTACTTAAGGTGATCAATGACGAGTTCGGGATCGAGAACGGGCATGTGGAGACCATCCATGCGTTCACCAACGATCAGAACCTGATCGACAACTACCACAAGGGCGATCGCCGGGGGCGGTCTGCTCCGCTCAACATGGTGTTGACCAGCACGGGTGCGGCAAGTGCCGTTGCAAAGTGCCTGCCAGAAATGAAGGGCAAACTGACCGGCAACGCTGTTCGTGTTCCTATTCCCAATGTCTCCATGGCTATCCTCAACCTGAACCTCAAGCGGGAGACGACGGACGAGGAGATGAACGACTACCTGCGCCGTATTTCGATCCAGTCTCCATATCAGGATCAAATCGACTACACCGCCTCAACCGAGCTCGTATCTTCTGATCTTGTCGGTTCCACCCATGCCGGTGTCGTCGACAGTCAAGCCACGATTGTCGATGGGGACCGCCTCGTTCTTTATGTCTGGTACGACAATGAAGCAGGCTACAGCACTCAGGTGATCCGCCTGATGCAGGAAGTTGCCGGGATGAAATATCCATCCGTTCCAGCGTAATTCAGACTGAGCGTTGGTCTGACACTTTATTAGGCACGTGAACCGGTATCGGTTCACATCGGGTTGGCATTTTTTGCTCCGTTCAGGAGAATTGGAAGTGCCAACCCTCCTCCCCTTAACTTGGCTCTATGTCCGGTTCAGAACCAATTCTGCCGTAACCAGAATTGGGTTTTGATCTGCTGTTAAATTGCCCGTGATGATGTCGCCATCCGTCTCCCCGACGATCATGATTTCAGGTGCGGCTCCTTCGCCAGCAAGATAATCAGTGATCAGGAATTCGGTCGCAAACGATGTCATTCGACTGCCATCTTCAAAAACGGCTCCGGCGAGACTTCCGAGCCCGCTGACCTTTGCCCGCTGCCAACCCAACTGTTGAAGCGCTTGCTCGACACCTTTGACAAGCTCGACATTCGGTTTGAGACGCAAAAGCGCGTGGTCACCGCCACTTGTTGCAATCTCCCTGATTTTGAAGAGGTCGAATTTTGTCTCGGCATCATGGCTGCGATCAAATACAGCACCCCGTATTCCGATCCCCTTGGCGCGCACATCCGTTGCCAAAAACGTTTCGCCGGCCAAAACGTGGCCGAATTTCGTTTCACCTTCCAACGCATGCCATGCGCCATGCCCATGAATGAACGTCGCCGACTGGTGCTTGCCAACGACCATTCCCAGTCGTTTGATCCGCCCGGTGTCAAAAGACTTGATGTCGCTGTACCAAGCAACATGATCATCATCGGGGGATTCTGCCGGGATGACATAACTCAGCTTTTCAACCGGCACGTCCGCAATTTCGAGCCATGCGGTTTCAAAACCCGAATGCTCCATCGCGCCTGCAACTGCCTCTGCAAGTGGCTGATTGGCTGCAAGCTGAAGCTCCAACGGTTCTCCGTGACATTTGACTAATTGCTGGCGTTCGCTGTCCGCTGGTCCCTTGTGCTGAACGAAATACAAGCCCATTGCCCTCCTTGAACAATAAGGTTAGAGGCACACGCTAAGCGCTTCGTCGATGGTTTCCAAACACAGCAGTAACCAAGAGAAAAATCCGCATATACACGGACAATTCGGCACCACCAGCTTTTCAGAAGGTTTTGAATATTAATATTTTTCTCTTTTTGTTCCACTAATCTAAAGCAAAGAGATGATTCGGTAAGTGAGACGAGCATGCATTTTGAAGTCTTTGCTATCGGAACGGCCTTTGTCTTCGGTCTTGCCGTTAGGCAAGTCGGACTACCTCCATTGGTTGGGTTCTTGGCTGCGGGCTTTTTCATCAACGCGATCGGGCCGCATCTTGGAATGCCAGCCGAAACAGGCCCTATTCTAGAATACATCGCTGAACTTGGCGTCTTGATGCTTTTGTTCACGATCGGCCTCAAGCTGAAATTGCGCCAGATCACAGAACCTCAGGTTATCGGCGGCGCATTGGTCCATTTTGCCGTCTCTATCGCCGTCTTTTCGCCCATCGTCTGGCTGTTGTTTACTTCAGACTGGATGACCGCTGTTCTGGTCGGGATCGCGCTTGCCTTTTCATCAACGGTTCTGTCTGCGAAAATCCTTGAAGCCAAACGTGAACTTGGCACCTTTCACGGGCGCACCGCCATTGGCATCCTCATCGTTCAAGACATCATCGCTCTGGTGGTTTTGGCCATCTTTGCCGGAAAAATGCCCGGCCCTTGGGCGCTTTTGATCTTTGCAACACCGCTGCTGCGCCCTCTGCTGTTCAAGATGCTCGATCTGGCGGGTCACGACGAAGTGCTTCTGTTAACCGGAATGGTGCTCAGTCTTGTGATCGGCGGCGTTGGTTTTGAAATCATCGGATTGAAGGGGGAGATTGGCGCGCTGGTCATGGGTTTGCTTTTGTCAGGGCATCCTCGGTCCAGCGAATTGTCCAGCTCTCTCTGGGCGCTAAAGGAAGTCTTTTTGATCGGCTTCTTCCTTTCGATCGGCATGTCGGGCCTTCCAGACTGGGACTCCATTGTCTTTGCCGTAGTGCTTGGTGCACTTCTGCCGCTGAAAGGCATATTGTTCTTCTTTGCACTCATCGCCTTCAAACTAAGGGCACGCACGTCCTTTGTGACAGCATTGTCGCTCACAGCGTACAGCGAATTTGGATTGATTGTTGCAGCCGGCATTCCTGCCGCACAGGACTACCTCGTTCCGCTCGCGATTGCGGTCTCGGTTTCCTTCCTGATCGCGGCCCCACTAAACCGCTTCGCACACCAAATCTTTGAACGCTTTGAGGATCGTTTGCTGGGGTTCGAGTTGTCTGCACGGCACCCGGATGAGCAACCAAAGAACCTCGGGGATGCAGACGTTCTCGTCTTTGGCATGGGACGAACCGGCACTGCGGCTTACAACGCGCTTATGGAAAAAGCCCGTCGCCCTGTTGGTCTCGATGCGGATATCTATAAGGTTGAGGGGCACGTGAAGGCTGGGCGAAATGTGATTTTCGCCGATGCGGAGGACAGCAACTTTTGGCACGGTGTCAATCTGCAGAACATCTCTGCGGCAGTTCTTGCTATGGATGATCTGGAAGCCAAACTGATCGCGGCCCGTATGCTGCGATCCAACGGGTTCACTGGAACGGTTGTCAGTCATGCATTGCATGAGGACCATGTCGCGAAGATCTGTGAAGCCGGAGCCGATCAGACCTATCTGACGATGCAGGAAGCCGGCCAGAGCCTCGCCGCCCACGCGATTGAGACAATTCTACCCAGCAAAGAGTAGTCGGCCTCGCTTTGAGTTAGGGGCAGACACCATTTCCTTTGCTTTGATAGCCCGTTGCATTTCCAGTATCTTGCGCGTTCTAGGAAGCCGAAAAAGGGACTGCGGGTGTCGGACAAAACGAACAGTAAAAAAGCGAGAAGCGGCATAGCGCACTTGATATCGGGTCAGGTGCAATAGGCATGGAACCGTTGAAAACCACCCGTGTCAAAGTCACATCGAGCATCATATTGTCGGTTTTTGTTGTTGGCTCGTTTCTCGTCGCTCTCATCGCTGCGCCGCTGCTGGAACGCTACTTCCAGATACAGGCAGGGCTTCGCGGGAAGGACACGCTTCAACTGACTGTAGCTGGCCTAACTGGTGCCCTTCACAGATATGAGCCACTGCCTTCCCTCATCGCCGAAAAGGCCATACTCGTTGAGCTTTTGAATGCGCCTGACAACGAGGCCCTTGTTGAGGCCGTCAACGAGGATTTGCGGCTCGCCGCCTTTCGGCTCAAGGCGTCAGACATCTACATCATGGATGTCACCGGAACGACAATCGCAACCAGCAACTACAAGAAGGAACTGTCCTTTTTGGGCAGGAACTTTGCTTACCGCCCCTATTTCACCCAAGCGCTTGAAGGCGGCACAGGTCGCTTTTTTGCGCTTGGGAGCACCTCCGGCGAACGCGGCTATTTCTTCGGAGCACCGATCGAAGATGGTGCCCGTATCATTGGTGTCGTCGCTCTGAAGTTTACAGTCGACAGCTTTGAGGAAGCTTGGAGAAGCGCGGACCACCAGATCATTGTGTCTGATCTCAACGGGGTTGTGTTCATGGCCAGTCAACCTGACTGGCATTTCAAGACACTGCGCCCCTTGTCTCGAACCGACATGCTGGAAATCGAGACCAATCGGCAGTATCCGAAAGACCAGTTGATGCCACTGGTCAATACCATGTCGCCTTTGGATGATGGACTTGACACGGTGCAGATTACCGATGCTGGCACGACGACAAATTATGTCAGCAGCTCCATATACTTGGCGAATGCGGCTTGGAATGTGCGAATTCTGGTGCCTACGACACGTGCCAGAACGCAAATGCTGGCTGCCCTGCTCATTCTCGTGCTCGCCATCATGCTCATCGGCCTTGCCTTTGCCTTTTACATTCAGCGACGTGCGCGGCTTTTGGAACGACTTGAAACGCAGCAGGCAGCCCAAGAGCAACTCGAAACCCGCGTTGCAGAGCGGACCGCAGATTTGAACCGAACAAACGAGCAGCTTCTGGAAGAAGTTTCAGAACGCAAAGCTGCAGAAAACCGTTTGCGAAGAACGCAAGCAGAGCTTGTGCAAGCAGGAAAATTGGCTGCGCTCGGTCAAATGTCCGCCGCGTTGAGCCACGAATTTAACCAGCCACTGGCCGCCGTAAAATCCTACGCAGACAATGCGGTCAAACTTCTGGATATTGGCCGCACGGATGAAACGCGTGAAAACGTCACGCGGATTTCCGAAATGGCCGACCGAATGGCGTCCATCTCCAAACACTTGAGAAATTTTGCCCGGCGGCCGGGGGAAAAGACGCGGCCGGTTGTTTTGACCCAGATAATCAACGATTCTCGAGCGCTGGTCCAACCGCGTCTTAAATCCGCCAACGCATCGTTAGAATTCGCCATTCCAGATAAAGACATTCAGGTTTTGGGTGGGCACATTCGCCTTCAGCAGGTGATCGTAAATCTCTTCACCAATGCGCTGGACGCCATGAAGGATCAGGCTCATCCGGTGATAGATATGACATTGGAAGATCAGGAAACCCATTGCACGCTGACAGTGCGCGACCATGGTCCCGGCGTGTTGGAAGGTGAGTTCGAAAAGATCTTTGACCCCTTCTACACAACGAAGCAACCAGGAGAAGGCATGGGCCTTGGTCTTTCCATCTCCTACAACATCATCAAGGATTTTGGTGGAGACCTGAGGGTCACCAACCACCCTGACGGCGGAGCTGTGTTTGAATTGACGCTTCGCAAGGTTACAGAAGATCAGCCAGCCCAAACGACTAAAGAACTGGAAACCGCGGCCAAATGAGTGACCAGAAAATCCTGTTTGTTGACGATGAGGAGCATCTGCGGTTTACCGCCAAGCAGAGCCTTGAGCTTGAGAACCTCACGGTTGAGTGCTTCAGCGAAGCACTGCCCGCATTGGATCATATCTCAAAGGACTTTTCCGGGATTTTGGTCACGGATATCCGCCTACCGGGCATGGATGGTATCGAATTAATGCGCAAAGCGCTGGAAATCGACACTCAATTCCCGGTGATTCTAGTTACAGGCCATGGGGATGTTGAACTGGCTGTCAGCTCCATGCGCGATGGTGCTTATGACTTTCTGGAAAAACCCTATGCGCCGAGCCGGTTGGTCGATACGGTCCGCCGGGCACTCGACAAGCGCCGATTGACCGTCGAAAACCGAAAGCTCAGGGAACAAGTCGGAGCGCGCGACGCAGTAGAGGCATCATTGCATGGCCGCAGCGAGCGAATGGAGAAGCTGCGAGATCAGGTCAAGGCAATCGCCGCTGCAGATATCGACCTTCTGATCACCGGAGAAACAGGTGTCGGTAAGGAAGTCGCCAGCCGAGCCATCCATGCTGCATCAACCCGCGGAAACAGACCCTTCATTCACATCAACTGCGGTGCCCTGCCCGACAATCTCGTTGAGAGTGAGCTGTTCGGGCATGAAGCTGGCGCATTTCAAGGTGCCATGCGAACCCGGATTGGGCGGTTTGAAGCTGCGCGTGGTGGGACAGTCCTACTGGATGAGATAGACAGCCTGTCACTGCCCATGCAGACCAAATTGCTGCATGCCATTCAAAACCGTGTTGTCACGCGCCTTGGCTCGAACGAGCCCATTGAACTGGATGTGCGTTTTATTGGGGCAACGAAGAAGAATTTGGACGAGGAAGTTTCCAACGGCACTTTCCGATCCGATCTCCTCTACCGCTTGAACGTTGTGACATTACATGTTCCAGCCTTGAGCGAACGACGCGAAGACATCCCGCTTTTGTTTTCCCGATTGGTGGCCGAGGCGGCAGTTCGCTACCAACGAGAGGCTCCAGACATTCCAAGTTCGGTTATGTCTGCGATTGCCGGACAGGAATGGCCGGGAAATGTCCGCGAACTCAGGAACGCGGCCGACCGTTTCACCCTTGGGCTCGACCTCGACCTTTCCAATAGCGATATCGAACACCAAGCGGACGAGCTCGGACTGTCTGACAAGATCGCGCTCCACGAAAAATCTCTGATCGCTGCAGCCCTTGCCGCATCCGCTGGGAACGTCACTGAAACCCATCAGTCACTCAAGATTTCCCGCAAGGCGCTTTATGAGAAAATGCAGAAATACGGC
>NZ_GL476319.1:124310-261382 GCF_000148725.1 Roseibium sp. TrichSKD4
CTCGTTCCCAAACAGGAACAGACACCCAGGAGGATTGAATGAAAATTGCTTCCATGACGAGCGCAGCTGTTGCTCTTGCAATGTCCGCAACTGTCGCCATTGCTGAAGACCGCACCGGTTGGCCTGAGAGCTTCACCGTTGGCACAGCGTCTCAAGGCGGCACTTACTTCGCTTACGGCTCTGGCTGGGCAAACCTTGTTGCTGAAGAACTCGGCTTGTCCGGCGGTGGCGAAGTTACTGGCGGCCCAATGCAGAACATGGCTCTTGTTCACACTGGCGATGCCCAATTCGGCATGACCACAATGGGCCCGGCAGCTGAGTCCATTGCAGGCACCAACCCGATTGCACCGGGTCTGCAAATGACCAACGCCTGTGCCATGTTCCCGATGTACCAGACACCGTTCTCCATCACGGCACTGTCTTCTTCCGGCATCACATCCATTGCTGATATTCCGGAAGGCGCAAAGATCGGCTTCGGTCCTGCTGGTTCCACATCTGACACCTACTTCCCGCGCATGATGGAAGGGCTCGGTGTGAACTTTGAACGCCGCAACGGCGGCTGGTCCGACCTTGGTGGTCAGCTGCAGGACGGCCTTCTGGATGTGATCGCGTTCGCAGCAGGCGTTCCGGTCCCAGCTGTGAGCCAGCTCGAAGTTCAGACAGACATCAACATCATCGAGTTCACCGAAGAAGAGCGCGCGAAAATTCTGGAAGCCTTCCCGGTTTCCGAGTTTGAAATCGCAGACAGTACTTACTCCACCTTGAAGGCCCCGGCTCGCTCCGTGTCCATGTGGAACTTCGCTGTTGCCAATTGCGACCTGCCTGCATCCTTCGTGAAGGCTGCTGTCAACGTTGTCATGTCCGACAATGATCGCATGGTGAACATCCACAAGGCTGCTCGCTCCACTTTGCCTGAGAACTGGACCAAGAACACTGTTCTCAAATGGCATCCGGGTGCTGCTGAGTGGTTCAAGGAAAATGCTGGCGCGGATATCCCGGCTGACATGATCCACGGCAACTAAGCCAACCTCAATTTCTTCAACAAAAGGCGCCGCGCACCTCGCGCGGCGTTTCTCTAAGAACCATAAAAATCGCGGTATCAAAACCGAACTGCGGGGAAACATGAACGAGAAGACAATCAAGGCGGAAGACGACGATCATCTGATTGCCCATGACGTCGATGAAGAGCCGGTCGAGATTAACAGGCGATTGTTTGAGGGGCGCGACCTCTTGATCATCACCACCTTTGCAGCGCTTTATGCTGCGTTTCACATGGCTGCGCTCAACGGACTGTCCATTTCCGAATGGACCGGCATCACCATTCCGCTGCTGCCGACGTTCCCGATGGAAACATGGAACTTCCGTATTGTTCACATCGCAGGCGCGCTCGCGCTCGGTTTCCTTCTGTTCGCCGGTCGACTGGACTTCCCCGATGAAGGCAAGGAAACCAAGGCATTGGGCTACATCGCCTATGCCCTTATGGTACCCGCCCTCTTTTCCGTTGGCATGGCCTTCTCGTTCGCAGCTGAAATCAGCAGCGGAAAAATGTGGAACGGCATTGATGAGACCATCAAGTTCAACGAGACTTATCTCTTTGGCCTGCCACTGATTATCGCCACTTTTGGCGCAATTGCCCTGTCCTGGTTCCACAAACGGGTTCGCTCCGGTTTTGCTGCACCTGATGTTGTGCTGGCCGTGTGCGGTGTAGCCGTCGCAACGTACTTGATCACGATCTACGGCACACTGATGCGCAACTCCACGGGCACACCGTTTGCACCGATTGGCATTTCCATTGCGGCGGTTGCCGGAACCGCCTTGATCATGGAATTGACCCGCCGGGTTGCAGGTATGGCGCTAGTTGTTATTGCGGGCGTTTTTCTGGTCTATGTCTTCATCGGTGACAAACTGCCGGGCTTCCTGAATTCACCTGCGATCACATGGCAGCGCTTCTTCAGCCAGGTCTATACCGATGCAGGCATCCTTGGCCCGACGACAGCTGTCTCTTCCACCTACATCATCCTATTCATCATCTTTGCCGCCTTCCTGCAGGCCTCAAAAGTGGGCGATTACTTCGTCAACTTTGCATTCGCTGCAGCAGGGCGTGCCCGTGGTGGCCCTGCAAAGGTTGCGATCTTTGCATCCGGTCTGATGGGCATGATCAACGGCACTTCTGCCGGTAACGTGGTGTCGACCGGCTCCCTCACCATCCCACTTATGAAGAAGGTCGGTTACCACCGTAAAACGGCGGGTGCTGTTGAAGCAGCAGCGTCAACTGGGGGTCAAATCATGCCGCCGATCATGGGCGCTGGTGCGTTCATCATGGCTGAAATCACCGGCATTCCATACACCGACATCACGATTGCCGCCGTTATTCCTGCGGTTCTCTATTTTGTCTCCGTGTACTTCATGGTGGATTTCGAGGCAGCAAAACTCGGCATGCGCGGCATGCGGTCTGACGAACTTCCGAAGCTCAAGCAAATGCTGCGTCAGGTCTACCTGTTCGTGCCCATCCTGACCCTGATCTATGCGCTGTTTATGGGCTACTCGGTGATCCGGGCCGGAGCACTGGCAACGATTGCAGCAGCTGTTGTGTCGTGGTTGACGCCTTATCGCATGGGACCGAGGTCCATCTTCAAGGCGTTTGAGATTGCCGGTACCATGTCTGTTCAGATCATCGTGGTCTGTGCCTGCGCGGGTATCATTGTTGGGGTTATCTCCTTGACAGGTGTTGGGGCGCGCTTCTCGACGCTTCTGCTGAACCTTGCTGAATCCAGCCAGTTGCTGGCGCTCTTCTTCGCAATGTGTATTTCCATCCTTCTGGGGATGGGGATGCCGACAACGGCTGCTTATGCCGTTGCTGCGTCTGTGGTCGCGCCGGGTCTTGTTCAACTGGGCATTCCACTTCTGACAGCACATTTCTTCGTGTTCTATTTTGCGGTTCTCTCGGCAATTACCCCGCCCGTTGCTCTGGCGAGTTACGCTGCTGCAGGCATCTCGGGAGCAAACCCGATGGAGACGTCGGTCACGTCGTTCAAGATCGGGATTGCCGCCTTCATCGTGCCGTTCATGTTCTTCTACAATTCGGCATTGTTGATGGATGGTACCATTCTGGAGATCCTCAGAGCGGGTGCTACGGCTGTTGTCGGGGTCTTCCTGTTGTCCTCAGCGGTTCAAGGTTGGTTCCTCGGCGGTGTCGCTGCTTGGTTCCTGCGGTTGGGACTACTTGTCGCTGCGATCTTCTTGATCGAAGGCGGGCTTGTGTCCGACCTGATTGGAGCAGGCATCACCGCTGCGGTCTTCGCCGTTCAACGGATTTTCCATCCGAAACCGAATGCGAGCATTCCGGTTCGTGGCGCCGATTAAGACATACAAAAATCACAAACAATGAAACAGGCGGGACCACCAAATCCCGCCTGTTTCTTTATGAGCAGAAAGCTATCTTAAAACACAACACCCTTGCGCAGGATGAAACAGCCAAAAGGCCTGTCTTCTGTTGTTTGAACAACAGCAAATGCCTTCCGGGCATGGCTGTAAAAGGATTGCCGCTCGATGCTTTTCAGCTCACCACCTTCCGGAAGTCTTGGTCGGAGCACATCCCAAACATCCATATGCACCTCAGCAATCTCTTTTGGCGCACCGTCAATTTCCATCCGCAAGGCCGCATAGTCCGTGAACCCGTCAAGCGGCATTAACGCGCTGATGATGTCGGCCGCTTCAGGTGCATTCAGACCGGGCAGATCAATCACAGACGTTTCGCAACATGTTCGCGCCGTGTTGACAGACGGATAATTGCGATCTGCCAATACAAGCTCATCTCCGTGCCCCATCCGCGCAAGGCAATAGAGCAAATCCGCTGTCATGCGCGGATCAATTCCGGTTAACATGAAACCCTCCCCCTCCTCTTTGCAGGCATTAGAGCACACAGATGCTCTGGAGCCGATAGGACGTCGCTCACCTTTCGCCTTGATGGCTCTGCCCTGGCGTATCGGGGTCTACTCAGCCGTATTGGAGCAACCGCCTTGCACGCCATTGTCGCAATGAGCCTTCAGCCGCGCCGTATCGTCGGCGCTCCAGTCTTCCGGCGCCGTGGTTTCAACCCAGGGCGCGATATAGTCTTGAGCATAATAAGCGTGACCATGTCCGGGCGGAGAGCCGAAGGCTAACGCCATATCCAGAAGCAACTGGAAATGGGTCACAATAGGTATGAAAACGAAATGCTCCGACATGTCCTCGGCTGGTGGATCCAGCATCCACGGAGGTGCGCGCCAAATTGAAGCCGGATCATAGAAAACAATCGGATCACTGGAATACTGCAAGAAAACGATCCGAATATCCCCCCAAGGTGCCCCTTCTGACGCATCAGCAACGTGGGATGCATAGCGCACCAACGACCCGTCTCCGATTGTCGGCAAAACCCAAGGGCTTCCCGGCTCACGTCTATTTTGAACATAGTTCCAAAGCGTTGACGGGAACGGAGGGCCTGCCCAGAACGCGCCATCAATTGGGTCATCCAACAAACGGAACAGGTTTGTGGCATACATGGAAGACCATGCTCCAAGGCTGAGGCCATGCACATAAAGCTTTGGCCTTTGTTCCTTTGGCAAGGTTCTCCAGCGGGCATAAACCACATCCTGCAAAGCTGTTGCCTGCTCCAGTCCGGACTGCGTTTCCAAGAGCAATGCCAAGGGCGACTGCAGATACGAATATTGCACCGAAACCGTCGCGATGTCGCCATTGTGCATGTATTCAACCGGATCATGAGACCCGGGGTCCATCCAGCCTGTACCAGTCGGGCTGACAATGATCAGCACCTTCCGGTCAAATGCCCCCAGCCGTTTAAGTTCAGCAAGGGCCAGCTCTGCCCGTTCCTTGGGTGTTTCAGCATTCGCACGGCCAACGTAGACCCGGATCGGATCGAGAGCGGGTTTGCCCGTGTAGCTGGTAATCGCCTCGGCATCCGGCCCGGACAAAATGAAATCCCGTCCCGGTTTCCCTATGCCGCCCCAGTTAACGAGGGACTTTGAGCTGCCGGTCATACGCGCATTTGTTGGAGCCGGCGGCGCTTTGTCAAACAGCGCTTGTGCGGCTTCATAACTTTGATCGAGAGCAACAACAGTCCGGTCAAAAACTTCATCGCGGGTTACAACAAACAGGATAAGACCCACAGCTATGAGACCCAGCACGTTGGCTCGGCGCGGAGGCATGACCTTGTAGAACCAGGCCCGAACAAACCGGAAAAACGAGGCGACTGACCGCCCGGCCGCATAGGCAATCAGGAACGTCAGGGACGAAACGGCAACAATCCAGGCAAGGTGAAGCGCATTGGATGGCTCCATGCCCATCTTCAGCCGTAGTTCATTTTGCCAGTTCAAACTTGAGCCCAACACAACGAGGAAAAGCACTAACACACTGGCGGACGCCGCCCAAGTGACCCATCGCATCGCTCGTTTGGGAAGTTCCGGCATCTGGGCCGCGCGCCAAAGCAAAAGCAGACTCTGCGCCAACAAGTAACCAATGGCTGTGAGTAATCCGCCAAGCACTCCCTGCTCTGTTGGGCCTCGAGGGATGAGAGACGGGGTCAGGGATGCTGCAAAGAACACCAGGCCAAGAAGGAGAAACAGAATTGAAAAATCGCCAAACAGCCGGTGGAGGATTTTTCGAAATGTCAGACCAGCCATATTACTCAAATGCCTCAGGATAGAGATCACAGAACTTGGGAGAGCCGAAACAGCCCATCAGAAATATCAACGCTCAAGCGCCCCTTTTAAACACAATCACAACCATCAGGCGCAACCTCAAGACCTAAACAGCCTTCCTCGACTTGTCGATATGTTGCTGCTTTGATTACTAAGTCTTGGCATACCAACGTCAAATCGCTCTACTCGATTTCCTGCACTTGTCTATAAAGAAAGTTCCTTATGCGTTTTCACTCCTGCCGATCATTGTTTCTCGGACTTGTTTTTCTCTCTCCTTGTCTTCTCACAAGTCATGACGCTGCCGCGGACCAAACCGAGGCGGCAACGCCGAAGGTTCAGAAAACCCCATTTGTGACGTCAAGAAACCGCAACGACACCAATACCCCGGCCAAAGCGTTTGGTGATGAACGCAGCACGCTCAAAGCAGGGATTTACAGTGTTGTAGAACGAGATCTCAGTGTCCTGAATAGCCTCACCGAGGAGGCACCCGCCTATATCAAAGAAGAGCTGCTAAAGGTTCAGGAGGTTCAAGACCGGAAGGTCTCGGACCTTTTGGATCTCTATGCGAGACAAGCTGCAGATGGCTCAGCGACCCTTTATGTCCACGGCTATAACATCAGTTTTGAAAAAGGCTGCCGACGCGCCGCGATGCTTCGCGAAAACGCTGGGCTTACCGAGAATTATCTCTGGTTTAGCTGGCCTTCCGATGGCGTTGTGACCAATTACACCCGCGATGAAGCAGACCTTTATTGGAGTGTTCCGGATCTCGCCGACGTAATCGCCGACCTTGAGAGACGGCTCGGCGGAGACAACACCAATCTCGTTGCGCATAGTCTTGGCGCGCGCGGGCTGGTGCTTGCGCTTTACGAGATGGCGTTCCGAAAGCCAGACGCTCGCTTTGCGAATGTTGTGCTGCTTGCTCCTGATATGGATTTCGGCCTTTTCCAGCGCATCTTGCCACGCATCCGCCCGTTGACAGACCGGCTGACCATTTATGTCACGTCCGGCGACATTCCCCTCGCCCTCTCCGCCCAACTCCACGGTTATCCGCGACTTGGTCAGGCGGGCAATGATGTTGCCAGTCTTTCAGGCGTCGAAGTGATAGACCTGAGCGACCTGCCGGATGATAGCCCAACGGGACACCTTTATCACATTCACAGCCGGGTAGTTGGAGCCGACCTAGATGCGCTCTTAAACCGAGGTAAAGCAGCGCAAGAGCGGAAAGGCCTTTCACAAGTTGGCGAAAACAGCTGGCTCCTGAAACAATAGCAGGAGTACAAGAACAAATCCGGCCTGCCGGTGTTTCATGAACCAACAGGCCGCCTATTTGAATGAGTGGCGTTTGCCTTTTTAAGCCGTTTTATTTGCCCGGGGCGACCGTCAGGCCGAGCATGTGCAAGTTCTGCATGCCGCCGCGATAATAGTAGATGTTTTCAGCCGGAAATCCGGCCTTGATCATCCGCCGCGCGGCGGTCGGCGACTGGCCACACCAAGGGCCATTGCAGAACAAAACGACCTTTGGCATTTCCCCTTCACAGATCCAGCCGTCGAAATCGACCTCACAGCCAAATTCACCCAATCGGTCTGCCGCTTCATTATACGGAACAGAGATAGCACCTGGAATGGTGCCTTCTTCAAACTGCGGACGAATACGCCCATCAACTAGCAATGCATCACCCGTGCGCAGAAACTCCAGAACTTCCAACTCGCCAATGGTTGTGACACCGGGGGCCGGCGTCATCGGCTGGATACAAAAGTTTGGGCACTCTCGAGAGGTTTTGACCCACGGCTCGCCAAGGCGCGCCTCCGGGTCCTGATTGCGTTTGATCTCAACGCCCCCCTCCGCCGTTTCCACCGTCACGCTCATGATGTCTTTGGTGATTCCCACCTTATCTGCCAAAGCTGGTGTCGCAACCACAGCCAGCGCCAACCCCAGGACCATTCCCCGCATGCAAGCTTCCTCCGAACTCGTTTAACGTGCTGAAAGAGTATTGGTATCGTTGCGGCATGTCGAGTGAAGCCTTGGATTTACGTCACATCAAACTCAACACTGGCCGGTGCCTTGGTGTTTCTCCAAGAAACGCGGAGAATGGAAATAAATCTTCTAAAATCGGCACGCCGGCAAGCAGGTTAAATAGGGGAAGAAATCCAAGATGTTGATCAGCTAGCGATAAACCAAGAACCCGACGGGAAGTGACTTCAAGACCCAGACTGTCGCCTTTTTGCCCATGCAGAAACAGAATGCCTTGTTTCCCAACTTGGATTTGTCCAAAAGGCAGATGGAGCAATGTAGTCCCTTTGGTCTCACCGAGACACTCCTCGAAAACAAAAAGCGGCTGCCGTTGCGGCGACCAAACATACTCTGTGAGGCGCTCAACCCCATCATTGTCCTGTTGCCGGATATGCTCCAACAACCCTTCGAATGAATAGGAACAGGTTGTCTGGACCGGCAATTTCCGCGATCGGGTATTTTGAAAAAAACCGGTAACTTCCGGGATCAATCTCTGGGATACCAGCTCTTTGCCAAGTCCCCACTGAAACTCCAACCAAAAAACAGCCTCTCCATTCAACCTGACGGTTTGTGCTTTTGGGAGATTTTGTGCTCCCATTTCCGCGCAGATTTCGAGTGTTGATCCACCACAGTGGAGTTCAAAAGTTTCTGCATGACGCTGGCAGTCCAGTTGACGGTCACCTAAAGAAACAGAAAAACCTGTCGTATTACCTGCAATTCGTAATTCGTCGACCAGATGCTCACCGATCCACTCGATGTGTCGATCAACGATTTTGAACGTACCATATCCGGACTTGTCTCTGACCGTGGCTGAATTTCCGGTCCACGTTGCTTCAAACTGCGCAGCACCCTCAGAGACCAGGCGCAGCAGCTTTCCATTTGCATCACGTTCAATACAAATTTGTTGGCCCAAGTGATCTTCAATACGGAGTTCGTTATCGCGCTCTTCGAATTGAGCCAGAACCTTGTCGTCCAGACGAACTTCACTATCGGAGAGACACCAGCGACCACTTGCATGTTCAACTTGGCAGCCGCCATTTTCAAGTACAAGCCGTCGGGCCATTTTATCGTCTGAATAGGAAGTCTGCTCTAAGGGCAGTCTTCCATGAAAACTTCGCTCCAATGCAATTTGGCCATCACGTTGCCCTCGCGCTACAGCGCTGCATAAACTGCGGTTAAATCGCAACTCCGCCTCGCAGTCATCACGTGCTGGATTGGCATTCCATGGCCAAACACGAAGGTAACCTCCCCAATCCGCGTCACTCACTTGCATATGAGAGAGCCCGGAGACGTCCACCATGCTGTCTGAGACCACGGCGATCTCCGCGCCCTTATTGTTCTCCAGCGATGAGAGAACACCATTAGAGAGAAACCGGAGCCTGATGTCCTGGTCCGTATCGGCAATCAAGCGACCCAGTTTGTCTCGCCCATTCAGGTCATCCAAAAACGGCCCATCAACACAGCTCTCCGGAATGAAAGGCCGCTCAAGAGGAAAATGGCGAAAGGTTCCCCGGAAACAATTCTGCGGATTAAACTCTGCAATGCAGCTTCCGAATAGAGCGGAATGCGTTAGGTTGCTAATCGCCCGATAGACATCGGTAGGCACACCTAATGCGACTGAGGGTGTGCTTCCGATCAAATTCGCCGGAATCTGTGCGGATTCCGCAGGAGTTTGAAGAAGAGCGTGTGCCCAGTTCAGAGTTTCGGGAATTTCAGCTGCGTCTGAGATAGCCCCGCCAATCCAGTGCGGATGCTGGCCCGCTGGCCGTTCCAGATAGAACCTTAGAGCTTCCAGTAAGTGTTCAGCACCGGTGGCAGATTGGGTTGCTGTTTGCGCAACGTCCCAACTCGTCGGGTTCCACGTCACGTTTGCCGGATTTAACTCCTCTTTTGTTCCTTCGGGTGTTTCAACAGAGGTGAGTTGGCCGTTTTCAGAATAGTGCAGCTGCCAGTCGAGCCCGAGACATTCAAACCTTGTCAGACTTCCATCTTCTGAAAACGAAAACTCCAATAGCGGTGTGATTCCACCAGTCACACTTGATAGCTGTCCCCACGCCTCGTCATAGGTGTATTGAACCAAGTTGAGTTGCCGGACCTCAAAGGGTTCGGCTTCTTCGGTTTCAGAAGGTCCAGATGATACCGCATTGCCCAGACAAGCCAGCGTTACGCGGCCAAGGTCATCGCGGTCCAGATGAACACGCGTCTTGTCGGCAAACTCGAAAGCCTTAACTGCACGCGCTTTGACATCCAGCTCAAAAGATGTGATGACCTCTCCTCCCCGGCGAATGATGGTCATATCCTCTTTTGGATAGGCACAATCCAACGCCATCATACCGTGGGTGAAACGGCGAGCGAGCAAGCGCCTTTTCGCGTCAAAACGAAATGCTTCGCAGGCTTCATTTGGCCTGACGCGGTGCGTTAACAGCCCGTTTTCGTCATAAACGTACGCCCATTCGCCTGACAAACCCCCGAACGAATAGATGAGCTGGCCCTTTTCATTATAGCCATAGGATGCCAGTTCCGTTTCTTCGCCGGTTTGGGGGTCTGGTCCCAAGATGCGATCGAAGTTGATGTCCTCACATTCTACCTTCAAGGAGACGCCGTCAGATCTCAGAACCTTCTTCAAGTCGCCATAAGCGGAGCGCTTGAACCGAACTTCATCCCCGGCCCGATTATAGATCCGCCGCAGATAAAGACGTTTCCCGTCATGAAGCCCAAACTCGTAAAAGAAGCCACCCGGCACCTGAAATGTTGGCCTATCGTTCAAAAACTCCAATTTCCAGTCGATGACAACGGGATGACTGGATTGCCCTCCTGACCACGGCGTTTCGAACGCAGCTATTTCCCCAGTCGGCAGATGCAGGTGCATGTGCTCCAGTTTTGGGAGGACGAATATGTTCCAATTGTCGACCCAACCAGAACCAATTTGGCCGCTGAACAGCGGTTGGGATTGCCAAGTCGACAGAAGCGTTAGAGGGATTGGCCCGGGAATGGTGAAATCACGGCGAGCGAGGCGAACTTCACCTGTTACCGGATCAAAAATATTATCGATCAGCAACATTTGCGACGGCCGCGTCCCGCGGTAGTCATATAGGCGGTAAAGGTCGTCCAATTCGATTATTCCTGCCAGGCAAACAGACGCGAATAGAAGTGTTCTAGATCCTTGCCGAGGTAATTGAGGTTCTCGTAGCTCGGCCCCTCTCCACTTTCCCTCTCATGGTCCCAAAAGAAAATGGCACCTTCATCCTTTCCGGACGCGCTGATGAGGATCAGGTTTCCAAATGGATCATGGGCGAAAGGGATCATGTGCGGCAGGATGCGCCCGCCTCGATGATACATGTCGAAATATTCAAAGAAATTAGAGTGTTCCGCATCCGCATCAAATGTCAGGAACCAGTCAATCAGAGAATCTGAATAAGGGCCGTCATAGTCGAGAAATGTAAAACACTCCGGGACAGGCCGTCCGCCATTCTTTTTGGCTAACTGGTTCTTGAGGGCTCGCGGAACCGGCATCCCCAAAAACGCATCCACCTGAACCAATTCCTCGGCAGTTAGTCCCGGATCAGCCTGAACGATCTTAATCATTTTCGATCTGCCCTCGGATGACCGTGACGCCGCCGGAATGTGGAAAGGCGTTGTGCACACCAGTTTCCACCAGCTGCAAGGTGCCCGGATTGGCTCCATCATGGTGCCAGGTATAGCCCCGAGGGGTGCGTTGGTTTCCGGTTTGGCGCACCGCCTGATAACAATCGCGGATGCGGCTCGGTTTTGTGTCTTTGGTTACGGTCATAATCTCACAGAGTGGTTCCGGCAGCATGGGCGGCAAGATTTGGCACCTTGTCGGTCGCCATTGCCGTTAAGGTCGATTTCAGCGCTTCAGGCTGACCGGATGCCATGGCATGAACAGCATTGGCAAGGCTGTTTCCCGGCGGGTTAGGCAACACGGCCGTCAACGGGTTTCCCATGGAGGTCAAAGACTTGGAGGCCCGTCCCAATTGGGCTGACATATGTCCGCCGACATCGTTGGCAATCCCGTTCAATTTTCCCTTGAGGGCGGAAACGAGATTGTCTGATGTCAGCCCGTCTTTAACAGCGGACAAAGCAGCACCCGGCAGTGCTGCCCCAACGCTGGGCGGGACCAGACTTGCGACATGTTGGGACAGAGCATTTTGAATGCCGTTTTCAAGCAAGGAGTTCATTGTCTGCGAGACGAAATTCTCGAGACTGTCCAAGCCTCCTGCCAAGGCATTTCGGTAGGACAATAGCTCGGCGGCAGCCGGATCCGCCAATTTGCTCAATCCGGGATCAAGGAGCGGCGTAGATGAATCTTTTGCACCCTTCATGCAGCTCTTGAAGGGACCACCCATGCCAACGTCGCCAATAAGCGTGTCGCCTGATCCGGTAGAAACCGACCCGCCACACCCAATGGCATCCCCAACCCGTCCTGCCTTCTTGTTATTGATAAAAACAGTTGCTGACCCAGCCGAAAGAGACCGGGGATGAGGCGGACAGTTCGGGCATCCGTGCGGAACAAAAGCGTCACCCAAACGAACAGCCGGTCGGCCGTTGATAAACGTGTCGGATGAGCCGGCGATGGCGGGCGTTGGCGGAAAACACCCATGCCCGGCCCCAATATCCCCCAATCTCGCAGCTTTTGGCATTAAAGCCCCCGTCACATCGCAGTTATTGGTTCGAACTTGCTGTAATGCTTCATCAAACGCCGCCCATTCCAGTTCCAGATATTAGCCGTTGAGCGGACCGTAATCTTCTTCCCATTCCTCAAGCTCTTGCGGATCGGAATACAGGCTATCGATGAATTCATCGAAGGACCGTGCGAGGTGATAAACACCCTTCACGTTCGGAATTTCCGTCTCCCTTCCATCAAGGATCAATCGCGCACTGTCCATTGCCACAACCGATCCATAAAGCGGCCCCTCCAAGATCAAACCGTATTGAAGGTGGCCGCCGTAAGCTTCTGCAAACAAAAGGATGTTATCACTGATCATGCCGTTGGCACGGAAGGTTCTGGTTGCTCCCGCGACAGACTCTGGATCGTCCTCATCAGAAACGGTTAAAAACTCTTCGACCCGTAGATCATTCACTGTGCCCGATTTTACAGTGTTTGGCTGAAGTTTCCGTCCAGTACCGTATTCCCTTAAATAACCAACGTATTCATCCGGAATTGTTCCACCCACCAACTTGCCAATTCTCTGAAATGTAGCTTCACAAAAATCGTCTCTACGAGGTTTGCCGTACCTGATCAGCTGCATTTCTTTGTCACTCTATCCCAACAGGTCTATTGACTATCCAGAAAGGCCTTAAAACTAGCATTCACAAGAAACGGGTTTTCGCCGTCCTGCTGCTCGTCCGTCGCTACAAAGTCCTGTGGTCTATCGTGAATACGGAAATAAGTTTTGTCCTTATTTATTTCTTGGCAACCTATAAGTAACTGATCACCAAATCCATTTTCTGCGATTGGCAAGTAGTACTTTGCATTATTTTCTGCGTTCTAGCGCGTGTTTGAAACCCTGATCCAGATGTTTAAATACTCATCGCGTATCTGTTTTTGCGACATAAAGTCTGTAACACTATGCGCCTCTCCATTTGGGCCTCGGAAACCTTCTGGTTCGAATATTTGACCACCGTTATTTTGTTCCAAATACTCAAGGAACTCATTTCCTAAAACCAACCCATACTCAGCAGCCAACTCCGCTACGAGACGTTCGTTAGCCAGTGGGTCTCTAAAATCCCATTGCATGCCATTGACACAGCGTTAAATTGAGCGGTATTCGAACGCCTAAATATCACTTATGCCCTCCCCAGACCACTAAATTCAGTTACTGATTAATAAATGCCAAATAACACCAAACACGCCCCATATCTCCCCTAATACATTAGTAAATGGGGTATTCATCTACTAAGCCACCCCAGTATTTGGAAAAGGAATTTGCCATTAAAACCATCTTTTCCTTGAAATCCTCCACATTTTCTATTTCCTGTTCAACAAAGTAATAGAGGGCCCCGCTAGATATTTCCAAAATAATAAGCGCGTGCTCATGTGCACGACCAATGCACAAGTAACCATTAGGTAAGTGGAACTGACCGCGCATTTCTTCCGTATTATTTAAAACGTTCCAACCCATAAACCGACCTGTATATTTGTCATCTGTCAGATCCGCTTCTGTATTCGATATATGGTAAAGCATCATCACCGGCCAAGACGCCTCATTCACCTCATCCTCAAAACCGGCATCTAAGGGAAATGACGCTCCATTATAGGTTGCTAAAAAATCAACGTAGTCGGCAGGCAGTTCCGCTCCGATCTTTTGTTGAAACTCTTCTATTTTTGAAGCAGATGCTTCTTTAGACCACCTTTTGATCGACACCATTATTACTCTCCCAATTGGGCAGCTTTATTGTTTGCAAACTCCCCATGGTGCTTGAATAAACTATGCACACTCGCATCAACTGCAATCATACTTTTCCCACCAGCGTGATGCCAGTGCCACTCATCTCCGTCCAAACTCTCACCTAGAGCCTTGTTTGCTTTTCTTTTGTCCATTTGCCTGGCTCGGTCCTGTGCCGCTTTCAATTGATCAGGGTCGTCAAGGTCATATTGGCGGTATTTGTAGCTACCATCTTTTTTCAGGTCTTTTGGGTTAAGCTCTGTCAGTTCTATTTGGACCTTATCTGATCCTGGATAAATGACATTCTCGACCGGCGCACCGCCGTTGCTTTCGTTCCGTACGTTATGGAAATCTGGGTTCCCTTTCTTGTCGTACGGCACGCTGTATACGTCACCGCTTTCATGACGCATATGGACCTTGTAACCGTCGCCGAGCTTCTCTACTTTTACGAAATTTGGGTTATCGGGAGTCGGTGTACCTTTGGGTCTGACATCTTCCCACTCCTTGTTCGATAACGGCTTAGGCTCACCTTTGGGATAAGGATTCCCCTTCTTCCCGGTCGTTACATCTTCCTTCAACGGGGCTTTTTTGCCGTTGTTGAAGTGGGTGATTTTTCCGGCGCCGACTTCCTTGAATTCCTTGCCACCTTTCTTGATGGCGTCGAAGGCTCCTGCATTGCCGGTGATCTGTTTTGGAACGCGCGCCACTATTGTGCTCCCTGCATGGCCGTGGCACCCGTTGCAACACCTCCGGCGACGGTTCCTCGCTGGGCAGCTTCTGTCGCAACGCGGCTAAAGATCTCGGCGGCCTTGTCGCTGAGTTCCTTTGCGGCCTCCTTGGAGATCAATACACCTGCAATGTATTTGATGATGCGTTTGACGAACTCTTGAATGACTTCATCAAGGTAGCGCAACATCTCCGTCACTTTTCCAATGGCCATGCCGGCCAGTTCTATTATTCGGTTGAGCGCATCCGTTGCCGCCGCAACTTTACTCTCCCAGTAGAACACGACCCAAGAGTCTCGCAAGTCTGCGACCTTCTTTGTTGCCTGCTCTGTAAACTCGGCGAGGAACCGACGAAGGTGACCAATTGTTTGCTGAATGATGTTGCTAAAGGCAGCAGCCTGATCTTGCAGCCATTTCACAGCATTCCCTTTGTGGAAATACCGGATGATTTCCAGCACCTGATTGATCATTTCGGGCGCTGCTATCTTTTTGAACGCCGTTAGGAAATCCGATGCCTTTGCCATGTAGGGCAGCGCTTTTTTCAAGATGATCTTGAAGAAGCCTTTGAGGATCGATCCAAGGGTCGGGATCAGCCCGATTGCGGTTATGGCAAGTGTGAGCCATAGGACCCAACCCTCCCGTTCGCGTCGTTCGCGATCACACAGCTTGACGACAACAGCGACGATGTCCCGCAAATCGGCAATTTGGTCGATCACCGGAATGGCTGAGATCGCGGCATCACAAATGATCTGTCCAACTGTCGGGTTGTCGTTCCACTCCCCTTTGATCGTGCCCCAAATCCAGCTGAAAATGCCTTCATCGTCAGCATCTAAGCGTTTCAGCTCATCTTGCGAGCGCTGTCGCGCATCCTCTGCCGCTTCGAGGCGGGCTTGCTCCTCTGGTGTCAAATCTGTCCAAAAGTCATACCAGGCAGGTTTCAGCTCATCGATAACCTGATCTGCCTGATCATTGATTGCCCGGTTTCGGGCAATATCCTGGTTCTTGCGATAATCTGGGTTTGCGCGCTGCTGGTTTTCCGGCGTGTACTCGAGAGCATCCTCCCCCACAAGCGCGAGGGCTTGTTGCTGCGGAATGCCGTTGATGACCACCAGCCCATTGTCACCAACTGTTCCGTTGGTTTCAGCGCCTCCTTCCATGATGACGTGAAACGGGCATCCCGGAGAGGGAAAGAAGTCGTCATAAGTGACGAAAAGAACCATCGAATTAGGGCAATTCGGACACATGATATCGGGATGAATCTTGATGTCCGAGAAGTTCAAATCCGCGATATCGATGCTATCCGGGTCCGTCTGAACCTGCAGATCGCTCATTGGACACCTCCCGGTTGGAGGCGGGCAGCATCAAGCTCTCTTGCGGCTGCCACGAGCCGATCTATTTTAGGCTCTCCCGCAACATAGTCCGGACCTGACAAAATCGCAGAGGCATCAGGAATGGCCCCGTTTGCCTCAAACCCGTGACCAAAAGCGGTGGCAAGGATCAGGAACTTTGCAACATCCACTTCCATGTCGAAGCCAAGTTTATTGGCCTTTCTTTCGTTCACCTGAATGAACTGCAGTGCTTCATCACGGGTCGCTTGCGCCATTTTCGATGGGTACATTTCGCTGAGGAACTTCAAGAACCTCAGGTGTCGCACTTCGTGAAACCGATCGAGCAATCGATCCAGCTGGGCCTTTGACAATGTCACCGGTGTTGTCGGCGTGTTTTGAAACCCGTCAGCAGGCGACGGCAACTCGAGTGTTTGCCATGTCTCGCGTTCTTCATCCGGCGTCAGATGGATTGCGCAGGCGGGACCGGTTAGCGCAGCGCCAAACCCGTTCGGTAGAGATAGAATTGTCTTGATCAAGCTGGGATCATAAAATCGGAATAAAACCGTATCTGGCCCCTTGGGCGGATAAACGTAGAGCCAGCTGCGCCAGTGTTTCAGCCAGTTTTCTAGGGGAACAGGCTGGGCTGTTTCCAAGATGAAGCCCCATTTTGGGTCTTCATCAGCAACGGACGTCACCGTTTCAAGTATCTCATCGTCAAGCAAGACCAGATGCGGTGCCTCGGTGTTGTAATAATCTCCCGCCAAGTCCTCATAAAGACAGCCCGCCCGTTCTTTCCACTCACCGCACCACCCCGGAACATCCTTGTTGCCACACGCATCCAGAAGCGCGACCAAGGTCCCAGCACCACACCTTTCCTTAAGTGCGGCCCAATCAACCTCACCTTCTTGAACCTGATATGGTGGGGCGAGTGCGTGCATCAGCTATACCCACGATCTGTCGCCGGATCGGCTTCTTGCGGCTCTGATGGTTCTTGTGGAGGCACAGGCATGGCATCGGACGCCGTTCCCGGAGAGCCACCCTGATTGATTTTCACCTGCTTGCCGACAACAGTGACGCCACCCGCATCAATTTTCACAAACCCACCCGGCCCTTTAATAGTCAGGTCCTCGGTTCCCTCCAGCACAATGGTTGGTGCCTTTAGGGTGGTTTTGCCAAGCACGCTTGTCGTTGAAGCCCCTTCAACCTTTAGAGTGTCTGTTCCCTTTACTATGGTGGACCGGTTCGCGCGGAAACTGCGCACAAACGCGCCCATCACTGTCAGATTCAAGGTGCCGTAGATCTTCTGGAAGAGCGTTCCCCCAAAGATCCAATGTGTATCTTTGCTAATCTGTCGATACTCGTTATCGACAACCCTTTGGTGGTTTTGATGTCCGACAATTAAATGCCGGTTATGGGAGGTGATGCGGTGTTCGTCGTGGCGAACATGATCGCGGCGGTCATGTTCTACGATGTGATCCTCATCCATCTGCGCATGGAGGTAGAGTTGCTCCCGCCCGCTTTCATCCTCAAACCGCAGCTCATTGGAACCACCGCCCTTATGCGTGTCTGACTTGATGGCCATGACGGTTTTCAAACTCGGCAGTTTGTATGGCGGCATGTTTTGGGCGTGGTAGGTGCGGCCTGTGATGATGGGTTGGTCGGGATCGCCTTCCAGAAAATCCACGATGACCTCCTGCCCGATGCGCGGGATGGAGATGTGGCCCCATTTGGGGCCTGCCCAGTTGGAGGCAACGCGGATCCAGCAGGAGGACTTGTCGTTCTTCTCTCCATGCCGGTCCCAGGGGAACCACACTTTCACCCGGCCATATTCATCGCAATAAATCTCTTCACCGTCCGGACCCGTCACATGGGCGATCTGCGGGCCGTCCACCAGTGGCTTGGCCGGGCGGCTGGGACGATAGGGAAGCCGGGCTGGCATGGCCGTGAAGGAGGCTGAATAGGTCGCCGGTCCCCCGCCTGCTTCCTCGCCAAGCGCTTGCGGCTGGCTGCCATGGTGCGAGACGGTCAGCAGATGCCACGCCGTGTTGCAGGCGTCATTGGGGTGGTCTGTGAGCGCCATCTTGAAGCCCGGAGACAGGTGAATGGCATTGGTGCGCCCCTGCCCCGTTGTGGCATCCACACGCACGGCTTCCTGACGGTATTTGGTGAGGGGTTTTCCTGCGGCATCCTGCTTGTAACGGCCCGGATAGTCGTAAAGCGCGTAATCCTTGGCAGAGCCGTTGTCTTCCTGCCGGTCCACCTTGTGCTGCTGACTGTAGGGCGGGTTCTTGAAAGTGTAGTCGCGCTGGGTGTAGCTGGTGGAGCGCAATTGCTCCTTCAGCGAAAACCGATTGCAAAAGACGCCCTTCACTGCCCCGCTGGGCATGGCGTTGTATTCAAGGCTGGACTGGCCTTCCAGTTCTGCCACAATCTCCGGATTGTCGATGAAGTGCAGCGTGTGCTGGCCGTTCTCGCCATAGGTGAAGTAATACCAGATGCCTTCCTCGGCCGCGCAGCGATCAATGAAGTCCAGATGGCTTTCCCGGTATTGCACGCAATATTCGCGCGCTTCGTGGCTGCCGGTCAGCGACCACTTCACATCCTCAATGCCATGCTCCTTCAACAGCTCCTTGATGATGTCGGGCACGGACTTTTGCTGGAAGATGCGACAGTCCGAACCATGGGCCAGACGATGCAGCATGGGCAGCAAGGTGATGGAGTAAAGCGTGCGGTGGAAACCTTCTTCCCCGCGCGAAATCTGGGCAATCACACCGGCATAGTGGCGAAGGCCGAGATATTTGTGGTGAATGGTAAGCGTTGCCGGTGTGTCCAGCAGCGCATGAAGGTCCACATTTGGATCATCTGAGGCCAGCTGCACGTCAACTTCGGTGAGGCCAAACAGGGCCTCGGACACCGTGAAGTCATAAACGAGCAGTGCCGTGTCACCAGCGGCAGGCACGGTGAAGGAAAAGGCAATATCCTGATCCTGAAACAAGGCCGGTATCCGCGCCAGGACGTTCATGACATCACCTTTCCAAAGTTAAACGCCTCATGAGGCCATTGAGACACCGGGCTTAAAAGGCTCATGATTTGCCTCCCGTCTTCTTCCGGCACTCTTCAGCTAAAAGCGGGTGGTCGGGCAGCTGATCCAAAAAGCCGGTCACTTCCAGCTCGTCCCGATGGTCCTGCCACGTGAGGGCTTCAGACGTGCGAACCGGCACATCGCGCCCGCAAAGAACCACCTTTTGAAGACCGCGCTCGGGCAGCTCACCAGAGGCATCCGACTTAGCCTCGCAAGCACCTTCGCTTGAACCGGCAGCAGAGCCAGACCGCTGGACCGCATGCTGCCACAAGCCAAGGAGGCGATCCTTCACCGCTCTCACCTTGCTTGCGACATATCCGGCCATCGGTCAGTCTCCAGACAAAATCTCTAAACGCCGCCAACCAGAACCAGGCCACGGCGGCAAATGCCCTATCCGGATGCCACGCAAAAACGCAGCACCCGAACAGGCTTGAAGAAAAAGACGGCTCCAGGTAGCGGGGGTAGAGTGCACCTGGAGCCACAAGGGAGGGATTAAAACAGAACCGGCAAGAGAGGCGCTCCGTTCAAAGTCCCTCGAACTGCAAAGGCTTAAAGCTCCACGGCCTAATCAGACAGCTGGGGCGCGCCAGTCGTCAGAACCGGACGTACCTGCAACTGTGTGTTCCCACATGATCTTGCGGTAGGACAGCTCAACAAGAACCAGCTGGGTGTAGTCGGCATTGTCCGGGTTCTGGCAATGCGGCAAGTTACAATCGATGTCTGTCACCAAGGCGTCTTCAAGCGTCGTGGTGAAGAAATGCTCCTGCTTGCCTGCAGAGTTGGTGCGGAACCACTTCACTTCACACTTGGTCAGCATCTCGCCGGTGCACAGCGCGTTGTAAAGTAGCGGCACGGCCTTGTTCAGGCTGCAGGTAAACTTGAACGGCGTGTGGACGCGCTGACCAGCTGGCTGGCCGGATTGCGGATCGCGCGGGATGACAACCTTGTGGTCAACCGCCTGCACCATGATCTCGTCTTCATGGCCTTCTTGCCACACATTGCCGACGGAATCTTCGGTAAATGCACCTTGGGTGATCGGGCCCTGGGTTGCCCCTTCAATCGTAATATAAGCGGGAGTTGGCATGACTGCTCCTATATTAAAAACTTCTGCGGCCCTCGCTGCACAGCCCCGTGCCCGAACACCTTTCTCAAATCATCAGCCCGCATCCGCCGGACCGTGCCAATACAAATACAAACAACGTGCCAATTGCGAAAAAAACAAAAACCCTATCCTTAACTGTATGTATTTATTGAATAATTTTTCAAAAGACCTAAAAATATCAGGTCGTTACGCTCTTTAGGAAAACGGGCGAATTCCGGCCAAAGAAGGCCCAAAGCCGCCTATGCAACGCCCTTACCCCTCACAAACCATTGTAATAAATGCGATATTTTTAATGGCCAAAAATGACCAAAGCTGGCCAAATTTGGCCAGCTTTGATTGTCTGCTTTCCTGCTTGTCAGCCGTTTACTGAAAACGGTCTGTTATTGCAGGGCTGAAGGCAAGAAGAGTGCTATTTGAGGGAATGCGATCAGAGCGGCGACCATAATCAGCATGGCGAAGACATATGGAATCACGCCCAACATGACCTCCGTCAGCTTGCCATCTTTACGGGCACCTTGAACCACATAAAGGTTCAGTCCTACCGGCGGCGAGATAAGAGCCATTTCGATCAACACGATCATCAAAATGCCGAACCAGATCACGTCATAGCCTTGTGCGAGGATCAAAGGCACGATGATCGGGATAGTCACCACCATGAGGGACAAGGTTTCGATGAAAAAGCCCAACACGATGTAGATGCACACAACAACCAGAATGGTCATCAAAGGTGAGAGTCCCAACCCATCCAGCAAGGCCTTAAGCTCTGCGCCAAGTCCAGCTGATGCAAGGGTGAAATTGAGAAACGAGGCTCCGATGACAATCAACATGATCATCGACGTGATCTTGATCGTGCCAACCACGCTTTCGCTGATCATCTTGAGCGACACACCGCCGAAAAAAGCAGCGATCACAAGCGCACCCGCCACACCAACAGCGGCGGCTTCTGTCGGTGTGGCCCAACCGCGGTAGATGGTTCCGATGATGGCACCAAAGAGCAGAATGATCGGCACCAGCTGGATCAGGGCGCGCAGCATTTCGTTCAATGTGAAAACCCGTCTGACACCGCCAAGTTCAGGTCTGACAGCGCAAATCAAGGCAGTCACGGCCATGAACCCGACTGCCAAAAGCAGTCCCGGTATGAGACCAGCCAAAAAGAGCTGCGGGATAGAAGACTGGGTCAAAAAACCATAGACGATCAGATTGATCGACGGCGGGATCATGATGCCAAGTGTGCCGCCAGCCGCAATGGCGCCGGAAAAGAGTTTGGGGTCGTAGCCAAGCTTTTCCGCCTGAGGCATGGCCACGGTCGCGACCGTTGCAGCTGTTGCCACAGACGAGCCGGAAATTGCGGAGAACATGGTGGACGTGGCGACATTGGCATGGACCAAGCCACCCGGCATCCACGACACCCAGCGATCAAGGGCGGCATAGGTTCGTGTTGCCACGCCGCTGCGCACAAGAATTTCACCCAACAGCACAAAGAACGGGATCGCAATAAGTGTAGCGTTGTTGGACGTCGACCAGACCAGATTGCCCAACCCTTTGGTCAACGGAAACGGACTGAAGAAGAAATCAATCCCGAAGCCCAACAAGAAAAGAACAATGCCGACTGGTATGGAAAGGGTCAAAAGGGCCAGAAGGCCAACGGAGATGGCACCGATCATTGTGAAGCCTCCCCTTCGGCAAGTGTTCCTATGGCCGCTTCCGATCCGGCATAGTCACCGCGCAGCACCATCACCAGTGCGGCCCATAATGTCACAAGAGAAACGATTGCAAACCAAGCCCAACCAGCGAACCACGGCAGCTGAACAAGAGCCAAGGGCGTTTCCAGCGGTGTGTTGGCCCGTGATCCGTTCATCAAGGATCGCTCTAGAACAGGCCAGCAGCGATAGGCGACAACGGTGACCGTGGTTGCCATGACCGCCATCGCCATCAAGTCAAACAGGCACCGCCCCAAGGCCTTTGCCTGCAGGCGCAGTATATCAATGCGGACATGCGACAATTCCAGCAGCGCAAATCCCATCCCCCAGGATGTTGCAATGGCCATCACGTAGCCACTGATTTCATCCGTTCCGCCGAGAGAAGACCCCAATTGGCGCACAATGATTTCTGTAAGGATGAAACAGACACAAGCGAGCAGCAAAACGCCAATCACCATGGCGACCCATCGATTGAGCCGTTTCATCAAGTCCAAAACACGGTGTGCCATCAGGGCCTTCCCCAAGTCTTCTTGTTATTCTGCAGAGACGTTAACGCCGACAACTTCGCCGACAGATGCATTCCAACGCTTTGCCCAGTCGGCCCCGGTCCGCTCAGCCCATGCTGGCAAGACTTCGCTTTCAAGGATCATCCGAGCATTATTGAAGTCAGCCTGTGACACTTCAACCAGTGTCATGGAGCGGCTGTCGCCAGATGTGCATTCCCCTTGGCCCGTGAGGCAGGAAATGTTATTGGCCAGCGCACCTTGAGCCACGTCCCATGCCGGGCCTTCAAACTTCGCACTAACCTGTTCCTGGATCAACGCTTGAGTATCAGCGTCAAGGCTGTTCCACTTGTCCAAGTTGATGGCAGTAACCACCGGGTCCCAACCACCGAGCGGGATTGGCAGAAGGTGCGTTGAAACTTCCCACCAGCCAGCGCTGTAACCAGAACCTGCCCCGGTAACAGCACAATCAACAACACCCTTTTGGAGCGCGCCGGGTACTTCAGAAAAGTTGACATTCACCCCCTCTGCCCCAAGCGCTTCGAGGAATTTTGCTGTCATCCGGCCCGAGGCCCGCACCTTCAGGCCCTTCAGGCCATCTAGGTTGCTGACTTCCTTGTTGCAGAACACGACCTGTGGTGGATATGGCGCAATGGCGAGCACGTGGCTGTTGAAACGAGTCTTGTAGATGTCGGCGACCATCGGGCGCGCCGCATCGACCATCTTGCGTGCGTCATCTGCCGTCAGCGCCAAAAGCGGCACATCAAGGCCCTCCAGTTCTGGTGCATCGGCGACTGCATAATCTGCAACGGTCATACCGACATCAAAAACACCGTCGCCCAGAAGGCGAAACACATCGGCAACGCCAAGATTCATCTGATTGTGCGTTGTCAGCGCGACATTCAATGTGCCGCCTGAGGCTTCAGGTAGAGTTTCTGACCAAAATGGTGCTTCAAACTGCTTGTGCAGTGGCAGGCTGGACCAGCTCCCGACAACCGACAGGTCTTCTGCGGCGGCTGGCATCATCATCAGAGCGGACCCTGCAAGGGCGGTCAAAGTGCGTTTCATGATCATTCTCCGTTTTGATTGACGTTGTGTTTGCTTTGCCAGAATGGGGAAATGGATTGATCGACCTTTGGCGGTATGTCCGAGGCAACGTCTGTTACCAACATGCACCCAGGGGCATGGGTAATGCAAAAATCAGGTTTCGCGCGGCTGATGGCAGCCTGAGGAGTGACACCACAAGCCCAAAAGACAGGGGTCTCACCTTCGGGCACTTGGATAGGATCTCCATATTCCGGTGCGCTCAGGTCCTTGATGCCGATTGCCTCCGGCGCTCCCCAATAAACCGGGGTGCCATGGGCGTGCGGATAGTTTGCCGAAAGACCATAGATTGCCGGTATCTGCTCGCTTGGGTAGGAGCGCATGGTCACGACCAACGGCCCCTGAAAAATGCCCCCTGGCATGGTTTCAAGGGATGTGCGGAACATCGGGACGTTCTGCTCTGCCTCAATATGGCGAACCGGATAGCCGTTGGAAATCAGTGCCTCTTCAAACGTGAAGGAGCAACCCAACACAAATGTAACGAGATCGGAGCGCCAAAGCGCGCTGATATCAGCGACCTCTGTTTCCAGTTCCCCATCCTTGAACACCCGGTAGCTTGGAACATCAGAGCGGATATCAATGGAACCAAGATCGGGAAGCCTAGGGTCTCCGGGCTTTGAGATTCCAATCACCGGACAAGGTTTCGGATTGTTTGCGCAATAGAGCAGAAAGTCTTGAGCGTATCTCTTGGGCAGGATGACAATGTTGCCCTGAAGATGGTTAGGCGCTTGCCCAGCTGTTTGCCCACGAAACGCGCCCGTGCGGACGCCTGCTCGCAGATCCAGACCCGTTTTGTACTTTTTGACGTGAGACACTCCAGTTCCTCCCTCCACAAAGGAAGGGGAAAAGCAAACTTAAATCAAATCGAATATTTTTTCCAAACTGTATAAATTATTTTTATAATCACGCCAGATATGCCAATGCGGCGGCTGATATATCCTCCGCTAAACTGCTGGTCACGGCACCAGACACATAACTTGCAGTGAAGGCGATCGGAGAAATCTCCAGGTCTGTTTTCAACTCAACGAGCGCACCAGTCGCAATCTCCCGCCGGATGATGGACCGGGGAAGCGCACACAAGCCGTAGCCTGCACACCCCAAGCGCACGACAGCGCCCAAGGAGGCGGACCCGGTGATTTTGGGTTGGCCATGGGTCAACGGAGCAAGCGCTTCGCGAATTTGGTTATGCGGACGCGTGTTTGCAGAAAAGGTCACGATTGTTTCAGCCGCAATGGCTGCGGAGGACCAAAAGTCAAGCCTTTCCGCCAGACTTGGCGCTGCAGCGAGAACCATTTCATATTCGCACAGATCCAGGTTGGTGATGCTGGCTTCGGCGATTGGCCCCATGAGGAACGCCAAATCGATCTCCCGGGACACCAGCGCATTTCTGAGGTGATTGCTGGAATCAACAGTCAGATCGAAGGTCAATCTTGGCCTTGTTTTGGAATAGTCGGTGAGAAAATCCGGCAACCAACTGCTGACAATTGTCTCCGAAGCGCCCAACCGGACTGACTGTTCAACGGTTGCTGTGTCTGAAAACGCGGTGACAATCGCGCTATCAAGCTCCAGCGCTTTTTCCGCATAGGGCAGCAGTTTTCGGCCTGCCGGTGTCAACTCGGCGCTGCGCGTGTCCCGAACAAACACCTCGGCCCCAACATCCTGCTCCAGAACCTGTATTCGAGCAGTCACCGCGGGTTGTGTCAGGTTCAACTTTTGAGCTGCTGCCCGAAAGCTTCCAAGATTTGCAATCCAGTAGAATGTATCGAGGTTTCGGATTTTCATGCGCTTCGGGCCGTACGGCGTAATCCTTTCGCCTGCCTGCTGCTTTCAGGTGACAGGACACCATTCTCCTATATCAAAGTACCCCTTGCGGCAATCACCGATGCAGTAAAGGTTGAAACGCATGCGTCTTAACTGTCAACTCCAGTGATCATCGAGACAATTTCGTTTTTGTCGGTTTCGCTTGTCTTTCTCACGCCGATCTGTTGTCCACGACGGAGAACGCAGATGCGGTCGGACAAGCGGAACACCTGATCCAGACTGTCGCTGATAATCAGGATCGCGAGGTTCTTTTTCTTCAGCGATGCGACAAGCTCTTCCACCTTCGCCGTTTCGGCAACCCCAAGCGCGGCTGTCGGCTCGTCCAGCAAGATCAATTTGCTCGCCCAATGGGCGGAACGGGCAATGGCAATGCCCTGTCGTTGACCACCACTGAGATCTCGAATGGTCGAGGATGCAGAGGGAATGCGAACATCCAGCTCGTCCACCAACTCCTGACACTCCTTGCGCATGCTGACCTTGTCCAGAAGTCCGAACGGCTTCTTGGTCAGCTCTCGGCCAAGAAACATGTTCATGTAGACCGGCTGTTCAACCGCAAGAGCAAGGTCCTGATAAACCACCTCAATTCCTCGTTCGCGGGCGCTACTCGCATCGGAGAAGGCGGTTTCTTCGCCATCCAGTCGAATTTCGCCAGAAGTGGGTTTATGAACGCCGGAGATGATCTTGATCAGCGTTGACTTTCCGGCCCCATTGTCCCCGACCAGCGCGACGATTTCACCCGCCTTCAAATCCAGCGAAAAGTCCTGAATGGCGACCACGCCGCCAAACGCCTTGTGAATGTTCTTCAGGGATAGAACTGGTGTTGTACCGTTCATGCTGCAGCACTCCCCGGCCAGTCAACCTTGTCGCCAAAGCCGTTTTCAATTGTGGTCACGTGGGGGTTGCCGGTTGAAACACCGCGAACACCTGCGATCAGGGCACGCGTGACGAACGCCTGCCCACGGAAGCCGAAGACCACCGTATCACCGGGTGCCGGTGCTGCTGGGCCGTCTGCATCAATCATCGCGTAATAGTCGATTGCTGAATAATCCGGAACCTCAACATTCCGAAGAGCGCTGGCCTGTGCTGTTGGGGAAGAAGAGACCAGTGCCTTCACCTGATATTTTGGGAAGACCGGATCGATATAAAGCCCTCCACCAAAACAATACGCCTTGCCGCCATGATGGTGGGACACTTCGGAGAGATAGAGAACCGCAGGTTCCTCCGGGAGGTCTTCAACTGCATGCAGCGGCGTTGTTCCGTGCAGCGCATTGCCCGGTTCGCATTGTGTCGCCCCTGCATCAGCGAGCACCTTCAGCATAACAGCAGAGTTTGTACCCGGCGCGTTGACTTCAACGTCGTTCCATCCCGCCTTTGCCAAGGCTTCGGCAGACTTGTTCAATGTGGCAAGGTTTGGGGTCGGGACCACCTTTCGCTGCTCCTGATCAAACAGCAGCGCCGGAAATGTTGTGATACCTGCAAACTGTCCGCCGTCCAGTGCATTCAACTGGTCCGCAACAGCGCAAATCTCGCTTGCATCGAAGCCGCCTTCGTGCCCCCGATAAAAGGTATCGCCTTCAGTTTGGATGCGCGCCAGCAGGCGCTGGACCCGACCTGCAGCTTTTGAGGCGCTGGCGGCTTCCGCAGCTTTTGTCTCTGAAAACACTGTCCAATAGTCAGGTTTCAGCGTTTCAGCTGCAAACCGCGCTTCTCCACGCGGGATTTGTACCAGATGACCTAGATGCCCTGTCTTCAGGCCGGCTCTGTCACAGGCAATCGCGCAGGCCATGTCCACGGCAACCGAGCGATCAATACCGCCTTTCATGATGGCTTCGCAGAAGCTGGAATGGCGACCAACCTGCTTGGTCATGGCAAACACCTTGAGGCCATGGCGATCGGCTTCGGCGCGAAGGCGTTTCGCGTTGGACTCATTTGCATCAAGGTCCAGCACATAGGCATTCGCAGGGATAGCGCCGCTTTGATGCAAAGCCATTGCGGCTTCAACAAAAGCCGGGTTCCGGCGCATAAGAAGATCAAGGAACATGACTGCCCTCCAAAAAGTTATCTGCTGGTGTCGCGGAGCGAGACGGCAACGGCGATGAGGATGATCAAACCGCGCACGATCATCTGATCGGACACATCAAGGCCCATAAGGATCAGCCCGTTGTTGAGCATCCCCATCAACAGAGAGCCGAGCAGCGCACCGATTATCGACCCCTTCCCGCCTTTGAGCGCGGTTCCGCCGACGATGACCGCAGCGATCACAGTCATGAGATCGGTTTCGCCGAGCGTATATTTCGCAGCTTGAAGACGCCCTGCATAAAGAAGGCCCGCCAGCCCGGCGGTCGCCCCGCAAAGTGTCATGACCATCAGCCGCACGCGCGGCGCCTTGATGCCAGACACCTGCGCGGCACGCGGATTATCACCAACGGCGAGCACATGCGCTCCGAATTTTGTGTTCCTGTAAAGGACGTGGCCAATAATGACGGCCCCAAGTGTCCAGAACACCAGAGATGGCACGCCTAACAGGCTGCCAGAACCAAAGATGCCAGTGAAACTGTCATTGATCACGGGAATGGATCTAAGGTCTGTCATCGACCGAGCGATCCCCGCAAATAGGCCCATTGTGGCAAGCGTTACGAGAAAGGACGGCAGCCGCAAATAGGCAACCAGAAATCCGTTGAACGCTCCGATGGCAACACCGGCCCCAAGGCCTGCCAGAACTCCGAGAAACATCGGCCCGGTTTGCATGGCAACAGCAGCAGCAAGCGCCGATACGGCGACAACTGACCCAAAACTGAGGTCGATCTCGCCTGCGGACAGAGCAAACACCAAACCAACGGCCATGATGGTCGCCGGAGCTGTCTGCAGAACAATGTTGGTCAGATTGCGGGACGTCAGAAAACCATCGTCGTGAAGTGTCAACGCAAAGAACAGGAAGATCCCGAGAAAACCCACATAGATGATGCTTTGCTGCAGATCGATTGTTTTGATTTTTTGCAAGGCCGCTTGCATGGTCCACCTTCAAGAACTGGAGACTAGGGCCGAATTGGGAAAGCCGGGAATGCGCTGACGGGCCGAACCTGAAGGCCCGCCAGCTTTTTCACCTTATTTGGAAGCGTTCAGCACACTTGCCGGTGCGTCAATGCGCAGCGAGCGTTGCCACCCTTCTGCAACATTGTCTGCTGTGACCGTGACAGCCGGAGCCACGATGAACGGCGGCACGTCTTCGCCCAACAGATCAAGTACAGCGCTGGCAGCCATTGCGCGGCCCAGCTCATAGGCCTCATCCGCAACAATTGCCGCGACATTGCCGCCTCGGACCATATCGAGCGCGACAGGCTCTGACAGATCAAGTGTGACGACCTTTGTGGTGGAGTTCCCGTTCGCGCGGAGCGCTGCCAGAACGCCCTCTGCCGGTCCGGCCCAAGTGACGTAAAATCCGCCAATATCCGGGTTATTCAGAAGCATTGCATTTGCAACATCTTCAGCGCGGGCCGGATCGCTGATGCCCTGTTCAGCGACGATCTCAATATTCGGATAATCGTTTTCAATGGTTGTCTTGAACGCATTATCACGCTGGTTTGTGACGTAGTAAGTCGCATCGTGGTAGATCCAGCCTACAGTGCCCTTGCCACCCATAGACGCGGCTAATGCATCAGCTGCCTGTTTGCCCATCTGAAACAGGTCATTAGTTACAATCGCTGCATAATCATTCGGGTATTCATAGCCGGATGGAAGGTTGGACAGAAACGTCAGCGCAACGCCGGCTTCCTTGGCTTCCTGAAAGGCTGCAGCTGATGTGACAGGGTCAAGCGGCAGGGACAAGATGATGTTTGGAGATTTGGCCATCGCTGTTTCAATGTCGCTGCGCTGCTTGGCAGCATCAAAGCCCGCACTTGTCTGGGCAACAACCTCGATCCCCATACGGGAGAATTCATCTGTTGCGCCAGCGGTGACCGCATTCACGAAATCGGATTGATCATGCCACAGAAGAGCTGCGGTGTAGCCTTGACCCGCACTGCATCCAGCTGCTCGTCATTGACCATAACAGCTGATGTCGGCGTTGCCTTTTCGCCGCCCGGACCGACAGTTTCTGCAGAACCGGCAGTGGTGCTGAGGCTCAGGAAGACAGAGGCAAGAAGCCCCTTGGTGATGCTGTTCATAGTTTCCTCCACTGTTGAAATTTTTCAGGTCCGTTGCCGCACGCCGCAATAGGTGGCGATGAACAAGGCAAAGACACGGATGGCGTCGAGGTATTCTTCGACCTCGATACGTTCTTCGAATGTGTGAGCAACGGAGATGTCTCCGGGCGCGCAGTAGACTGTCGGGCAATCCAGCGCATTGACCAAAAACGGCATTTCCGACCAATACGGGGCACCGCCGATCTGCCCACCCCCAGCTCGGATAGACCGAACGCAGTCTTGAAGCATCAATGCAGGCTCCGCGTCCGTCGGAATTTCGACAGGCGAACCGCCCTTCGGGTGATCCCGGCCTGCTGGATAGTTGACTGAAACTGAAATCCCCTCTGGAAGGTCTGCCTTGGTGACCGCTTTTTCAAAAGCCGACACCGCATCATCCAGCTGCTCACCGGGCAACAGTTTTCGGATCAATGAAAGTTTGGCCTCGCCAGGAACGGAGATAAAACCACCACTCTCACAGCTGGTGACCAAGATAGAAGACGAGCCCAAAAGCTCATGGCGCGCGCATTTGGAAAGCTCCTCCTCATGGGCCCAGATTTCAGACAGAACCTTGTGGCTGGCCTTCAGCGCATCGACGCCAAGCTCAGGCGTACCAAAATAGGCGGACTTTCCGGTGATAACGATATCGGCAATAAAGAAGCCGATTTGGGCGGTGTAGACATCGAGGCTGGTGGGTTCGACGTAAACCGCGAAGTCCGGCTTTGGTATGCTGCCTGCCTTGACCCGTTCTACAAGGTCTTTTGCCCCGGCGCTCACGCCCGAGCCGGGCTCGCCACTTTCCTCGTCCCCGATAAAGGCAAAACTCAACCGGCTTTCAAGTTCATATCCGGCAGCCTGCAGCAGCCGATATCCGGCAATAGCTGCGCAAATACCGCCTTTCAGATCGCACGCGCCACGTCCCCACAATTTCCCGTCGACAATCGCGCCGCCGTATGGGTTGGCTCTTGAATCCTCTTTCCAATACTCACGCCAGCCGCGTGTATGGACTGTGTCGGTGTGCCCGAGGATCATCAGATCCCGGCCGCCCTTTACGCCCGTTGTCACGCCCCAGACATTTTCACGAGCACCGTCAAATGCACCCCGGTTTGTGTTCATGCCCAGCGCATTAAGCTGCTCAGACAAAAACGCTGCAAAACGTGTCTCGTTTCCGGTAACGCTTTCGATCCCGATTGCCCGCTGAAGCAGATCAATATCAGCCTTTTTGTCCTGTGCCGCCTCAAGTGCAGCCTTCAGCTCTGACCTGCTCATGAGTTCACCGCCTTGAAATTTTCAATAGCCGGCGGTGGCACCTTTATTTCCGCGCCTCTCTGCCCCTCGGCAAAAAGGGATATATGCAACCGAGACAGAGCAACGGACGCACCGCCTGCCAGCGCTGCATGATCTCCAAGTCGAGATTTGGTGATCTCCAAAGGACGCGAGCAACAAAGCGGCACGAAGTGCCTGATCCGATCCAGCAACTCTGGACGTGCCCCGATCGAGCCACCGATGACAATCTCTGACGGGTCAATCAGCATTGCTATGGAAACAATCGCCCGAGCGATTTGTTTGGCCGTTCATCCAGCGTTTCTATGGCCGCGAGGTCTTCTGCCGCCGCTGCATCAAATATTTCTGGCACTTGCAGGTCTTGCCTGTCAAAGACTTATACATGCCAATGATGGCGCTCGTCGCTGCCACACGCTCCAAGGCGCCCGTTGAAAGGCTATCCGGTTCAAACGGGTCAGCCCCGAAGGGCAAGAAACCGACCTCTCCGGCCGCCCCGGTTTTGCCGCGCAACAACTCACCGCCAACAACAATTCCAGCGCCAATACCGGTTCCCACAGATACAAAAACCAGATCACCCTTCTCGCCCTGGTTTCCTAGCCAGTTTTCGCCAAGGGCTGCGAGGTTCACATCGTTTTCGACAAACACTTCAACACCGAGCCGTTCGGTCAATGAAGCTGGCAGGTTGATTTGATCAATTCCGCGAATGTTCGGAGCCATCAGAACCGCACCCGTCGCAGGGTCCGGCACGCCCGGCACCCCGACAACAGCAACCCGCATGTTTTTTGCATCGCTTTCCGCGTCTTTTGCGGTCTGTCCAACTAGACGGGCAATCTGGTCGACAACACCGATCCCGCCCAGCGGGTCGGTCGGCTCTGTTCGCTCAGCAAGCACTTTCCCGGTCAGATCGCACAATGCCACTCGGACTTTCGTTCCGCCCAAATCGATGCTCGCGACCGTGGCTCCTGATGGCGAGATTTCATAGACAACCGCACGGCGGCCAATATGCCCTTCTGTCTGACCGACGGTACGAACCCAGCCGTCGTCTTTCAGGTTTCCGACAATCTCCGAGACCGTTTGCTTGGAAAGGCCCGTCATCTTGGCAACGCTGGCCCGCGAAATCGGGCCATAGTTGGCAATTGCCTGAATAACAGCGCTTTGTGACAAACGTCTCGATATCTTTGACTGGTCGGCCATTCCTGCACCCGATTTAATTCGTTCCATTACCGAACTAACTACGAATTGACATTACTGGTAAGTCTAATTTTTGAGTTTCTTGGTTTCACTACCCCAAACAATCCACACTGAAACTGCGCGCAAGACTGATACCAACCTTCAAAGATAAGCGCCCATCTGACCGTGTTTGGGAACTGTTCGGCAAGGAGCAGGTCGCAGGGCGGTATGGTTTATCGTACAAAACCTGCAACGCAGCAGGGCTGTAGCCAAACGCGGCCTTCGGTGGCTCGCTCTGGCTCGTAGGCCAGCGTTCCACTGCTTGAACGGCCAGACAGGCGGTCCAGTGCAACGCGCCTTGCCGAACAAACCGGGCCCTAGCCATCAAATGGGGTCTTATCTTTGAAGGTTGGCATATGATCAACGCCCCCTACCGCGTCGCATTTGCTGCACCCTTGTCGTTTCTCGGGCATGAAGCGTTTCACCGTCCTCCTATCCTCGAAGTGTTCGCAAGGCTGCTCTATCGGCCCTGTGTCCTTTCTCTCGCATTCAGGATGATGGTCCCGTGTCAAACACTCCGCCTTTTCCAGCAGACGAACTTGCTTCCCGTGTCGCCTGGGCCAACCAGGCGCTCGCCGATGCCAACCTTGATGGCATTCTGATTTCCGTGCCGGAGAGCATTTACTGGCTCACAGGGTTGGATCACTGGGGATTTTTTGCGGCGCATGTTCTGGTCTTGAACCGAAATGGCGAGATGGCGCTTGTCTGTCGGGCAATGGAACGCATCACCGTCGAAAATCAGGTCAGCAACGCTCAATTCTATGGCCATAAAGATCACGAAGAACTTTCGGACTATGTCCTTAAGGCCGCCTCTGATCTTGGCTTGAAGGGGGCACGATTAGGGATTGAAAAGCACAGTCTATTCCTCACGCCACGCCATGCCGAACTCATACAAGCGGGAGATGCCGCTTGGGTTGATGCCTCTGGGCTGATCGATGACCTTCGGCAGGTCAAGTCCGCGCTGGAGATGGATTACACTCGCAAGGCTGCAACAGCTGCGAATCTTGGCACTCTGGCAGCCATTGAAGCCGTCAAAGATGGCGCCAGCGATTATGAAATCGCCGCTGCCTATCATCAGAAGATGATCCTTGCGGGCAGTGAGTACCCTGGGTTCGGGCCATTTATTCGTCCGACCACGCGTCTTGGCGAGGAACACACGACTTGGCGCGGCGAGACATTTCGAAATGGCGACGCAGTTTTTCTGGAAACATGCGCTGCCTATCGCAAATACCAAGCGCCTATGGGACGGCTGGTTTATGTTGACGGGGCTCCGAATGGGGCTGAGAAATCTGCTGAGCTTGCCATTAAAGGTATGCAAGCCATCTGTTCAGCCTTGAAGCCTGGCGGGAAAGCCGGGGATGCCTATGCAGCATGGGGCGACGTTGCAGCCTCTGCCGGTCTCCACGATTACCAGCGCCACCACTGCGGTTACATGGTCGGAATTGGCTTTCCACCAAGCTGGACGGGCGGCTCCATGGTTACATCCCTGTTTCCCGGCTCAGACCGCACACTGGAAGTTGGAATGGTCTTCCATGCGCACAGCTGGTTCACCAACACCGATGTGGTCGACTACTTCATCTCCAACACCGTGCTTTTGACTGAAAACGGGGCTGAAGTGCTGATAAACCAGACACCGGAAACTCTGATCATTCGCTGAGACAAGCCAACGTCACACCAAACCAGTGGTTCTTGCCATGCGCCCATTGAAAAAGCCAACTTTGACCGGGATCTGCGACCAGATGGCGAGCCATGACTGGAGTGATGCGGAACTGGAGGAATTGGTGAAACCGCAGTTTGGCATCATCACGGAATTTCAGGACCTACTGTTGGAACTTGAAGAGCTGCGCAAAGTTGACCTGGGTGAGACCCCGCCCGCACTTTCCGTGCAAAGGCGATTGTTGCCATGACGGTTTCCTATGCCTTCAAAGACGTCAGAACTCTCAAGTCTGACCTTTCGGGTGGGGCTATTACTCCGGGCGAGCTTGTTTCATACTTCGCAAGTCGAATTCAAAAACTGAATGACCTTTCGCGGGCTTTTATCACCATTACGGCCGATGCGGCAGCCGATGAAGCAAACCGCCTCTCCCCCGAAGATCTAACTGCTTCTCCCTTTTCAGGCATTCCATATGCCTGCAAAGATCTGTTTGATGTCGAAGGTGTTCCAACGACTGCGGGTTCAAAGGTGTTCCACGACAGGATTGGTGACCGTGATGCCTTTGCAATCGCTCAATTGCGGGCTGCCGGTGCGGTGTGTCTGGGCAAGACAAACCTTCACGAGTTTGCCTATGGCGCAACCGGTGAGAACGAGGTCTATGGCACCTGTGTCAACGCCTATGACACCACACGTCTGGCGGGAGGGTCTTCCAGTGGCTCAGCAGCAGCGGTTGCCTTTGGCCTTGCCCCTGCAGCGCTCAGAACAGATACCGGTGGTTCAGTACGTGCGCCAGCAGTGCTGAACGTTTTGGTTGGCTTGAAGCCCACACTTGATCTTGTCTCGACACGTGGTGTGGTGCCGTATTGCTGGACGCTTGATCACGTTGGACTGATCACCCGAACGATCGCAGATTGCGCCGATTTTCTTGATGTACTCACCACCACTCGCTCACATGCTGAAGCACTCAATCAACCAATAAAGGGACTGCGGATCGGTATTCCGACCCACTTTTTCCAAGAACGTACGGACCGGAGATTTTGGCCGCATTGGAAACGGTCAAAGAACACCTCTCAGCACAAGGGGCCGTTCTGGTGCCGGTAAGCTTTCCGGACATGGAACACTCGCGAACTGTCTCTTTGACAGTGCAATTACCGGAAGCCTTGAGCGCCCATTCGCCTTATCTTGAAGAACGTGGAGAGCTTTATAGCAAGGACTTTCGGGCCGGATTGGCCTTGGGCCAGTGTCTATTGGCCGAGCACTATGTGAAAGCTAAACGCTTCATTGAAACCTATCGCACACAAACCACTGCACTGTTTGAAGACGTGGATGTCATTCTGACGCCCGCCACTCCCGAGATCGCTCAGAAGCTTGGTAACGTCAAGACCAAGCGAGACGGGGTGGAGGAAGCCATAGGCAACGCCATCACGCGCTTTACCACCTTCTTCAACATGACAGGCCATCCGGCTCTGACCATGCCCTGTGCCATGCACAGTAAGGGATTACCGATTGGCATACAGTTTGTTGCTGCTCACTTTGATGAGACTACGCTGTTTCATGTCGCGCATGCCGTTGAACGCGCGGGCAAATTCGCCATCCCTTTGCCAAAGGTCTGTGTCTGACATGTGCTTGTTCAACCACTTTCCACTCCCAAACGAGACACGCTGATGACCCGTTTTTCTGCATGGACCGTGTTTTGGAATGGCCTCACCGGCCAAAAGGGTTGGGGCCGCCAGTGGCGGGACCCTGAGCCCAAATCACATTATGACGTCGTGATTGTTGGAGGTGGGCTGCATGGACTGGCCACCGCCTACTACCTTGCCAAGAACCATGGCGTGACGAATATCGCGGTATTGGAAAAGGGGTGGCTTGGCGGAGGCAATGCAGGTCGGAATACAACAATTGTCCGCTCTAACTATGGACGCCCCGGCAACCGAGAATTCTATGAAGAATCCTTACGCCTTTGGGAAAACCTGAGCCATGACCTGAACTACAACGTCATGTTCAGTCAGCGCTCCCATATTGCCTTACTGCACAGTCCTGGCGCGATAGATGCTGCTGCGCGCAACTACAATACGATGCGACTGACAGGCACGCCCGATGCAGAAATCTGGGATTTGCCAACCCTCAAGAGGGAAGTTCCGCATTTGAACTACAGCGCCACGGCCCGTTTCCCAATTATGGGTGCGGCCGTTCAAAAACGCGCTGGAACGGCCCGCCATGACGCGGTTGCGTGGGGATATGCGCGTGGAGCTGACCAACTGGGTGTCGACATTCTGCAGCAATGTGAAGTAACTGGCGTAAAGCGGACTGAGGACACGGTCACTGAACTGGAAACCAGCCGCGGTCCCATCACCGCTGGCAAGGTCGCTTTTGCAGTCGCCGGAAACACCTCACGGCTCTGGACGATGGCCGGATTGGGGCGGTTGCCAATTGAGTCCCACAAGCTGCAAGCCTTTGTCTCTGAACCCTTGAAACCGCTTCTGGATCAGGTCGTTGTCTTCGGCGTCGGTGGGGCCCATTTCTACATCTCGCAATCGGACAAAGGTGGAATGGTCTTTGGCGGCGATCTGGACTGGTACAAGTCCTACGCCCAGCGCGGAAACCTGCCGATGGTGCAAGATGGGTGTGAGGCCGCCATGTCGATCTTGCCGTGCCTTGGGCGGGTCAAACTGTTGCGCCACTGGTCTGGTGTTGTCGACATGTCCATGGATGGAACGCATTTCATCTGCAAGACGCCACTCAGCAATCTCTATCTAAACGCGGGTTGGAATTATGGGGGCTTCAAGGCCAGTCCGGCATCTGGTTGGTATTTTGCCGACCTGATTGCCAATGACAGGCCGCATGAGCGTATTCAGTCTTTCGATCTCAAGCGGTTCGAGCGCGGTATTCAAATCGATGAACGAGGCGCGGGCCCGGACCCGAAGCTGCACGGATAAGGAGGCATCCATGATCAGAATCCCCTGCCCCTTCTGCGGCACAAGAGACCACAGCGAATTCACATACGGCGGTGACGCCAGCATCACCTACCCGGCTTTAGATGCGCCGAAGGAGGAGTGGCATGATGCTGTTTTCCTGCGCGACAACATCTGCGGACCACAGTTGGAAACCTGGCACCATGTCCACGGATGCAGAATGTGGCTGGTTATTGAGCGCGATACCATGACCCACGAAATTATGAGTGTCCGCCCCGCAAACCCCAAACTTTCTGCCCTATTTGAAGACAACAGCGAGGCAGACCAATGACGGCACGCAGGCTGGACCATGGTGGGCGGATAAATCGCGCGCACCCCCTCTCCTTCACCTTCGATGGCAACACATTTCGAGGTTACAAAGGCGACACGCTCGCTTCTGCGCTGATGGCCAATAACGAAACGGTGCTGGGGCGGAGCTTCAAATATCACCGGCCGCGTGGGATCATGTCTGCAGGCGTTGAGGAATCCGGTGCAATCGTCACCGTTGGCCGAGATGCAAGCCGGGAACCCAATGTGAAGGCACCCATGCAGGAGCTGTATGAGGGTCTGAGCGCGGAAGGGCAAAACGCCTGGCCAAATGTGCGTTTTGACCTTGGCGCGATCAACGGTCTCTTCAGCCGCTTCTTTGCCGCCGGGTTTTACTACAAGACCTTTATGGGGCTGCCGCCTTTTGAGTGGGGCCATGGTACTCGGCTCTGGATGCTCTACGAAAAGCTCATCCGGAAAGCCGCCGGGATGGGATCAGCCTCACGCGAACCTGACCCAGATTGTTATGATCATGTCCACGCTTTTTGCGACGTACTGGTCGTTGGCTCTGGCCCGGCAGGTTTAACGGCGGCGCTAACCGCTGCAGAAGCAGGTCGCGATGTTATTCTGGTCGAACAGGACTTTGAGCTTGGCGGCGATACCCTAAGCGACCCATCCCGTGAGATTGAGCGCGCCCAGCTCGTCGACGCCCTTGCAAAGGCGGGCGTGCGGATCATGCCCCGCACTACGGCTTTTGGTCTCTATGACCATGGCACAGCTGGCCTGTTGGAACGCGTAACGGATCACGTGGCCGATCCGGCGGACCAACTGCCCCGTCAACGGTTTTGGACGGTCCGGAGCGACGCAACCATATTGGCAACAGGCGCGCTGGAACGCTCTATCGCCTTTGACAACAATGACCGTCCCGGTGTCATGACCGCAGCCGCTGCCCGCAGCTATCTTAACCGGTTTGGCGTTTTGCCGGGGCAGAAGATCGTTATTGCCACCAACAACGACAGCGTCCATCACACAGCGGTTGCCCTTGCGAGCGCAGGGGCAGACGTGACCCTTGCAGATATTCGAAAGCATGGGGCGTCTGACCTTCCGGCTGATATCGAGCTTCGCGAGGGCGTTGCGCCGCTAAAGGTGCATGGCAGGTCAGGTGTTGAGGCCGTGGCATTTGCAAGTGCATCCGGCAACAACTGGTCGGCTGCAGGACAAACTGATTGCGATCTTCTGCTGGTGTCCGGCGGCTGGTCGCCGGTGGTCAACCTGTCCTCACATCGTGGAGCCAAGCCGGCCTGGAATGCGGAGCTTGCCTGTTTTCTGCCCGGCTTAACCAATGAACCGATCTACCACGCTGGGTCAGCAGCCGGAATTTGGGAGTATGAAGCCTGCAAGGCGTCTGGAGAATGGGCAGCAACGGCCGCGCTTGGCGAGGCGACTGCGCCCCCGCAGCCGGGTGGCTGGTCGACACCAATCAAACCGCTATACGAAGTGCGCTTACCTGAAGCCAAAACAAAGGCTTTTGTGGACTTTCAGCATGATGTGACCGGAGACGATGTCCGCCTTGCTCAGCAGGAAGGTTTTGTGTCAGTCGAACACTTAAAGCGCTACACCACCCTTGGCATGGCAACTGATCAGGGCAAGATGGGCAATGTCATCGGCCTTGCCCTCATGGCGGATGCACTTGGCAAGGATATTCCAGACGCTGGAACCACCCGGTTCCGCCCTCCTTACACACCGGTTTCGATTGGTGCTTTGGCAGGCCGGAATGTTGGCCATCACTTCAAGCCCTTGCGACGCACGCCCCTCCACGACTGGAACCTCAAGCATGGTGCAACCATGACCGAGGCAGGCCCCTGGCATCGACCCTGGTATTTCGCCAAGACTGGCGAAGTCATTGATGAAGCCTATGTTCGCGAAGCTTCAACAGTGCGCAAAACTGTTGGCATTTGCGATGTCAGTTCACTTGGCAAAATCGCTGTTCAGGGACCGGATGCAGCAGAATTTCTCAACCGGGTCTATTCCAACGGTTTTGCGAAACTCCCCATCGGCAAGGCGCGGTACGGCATCATGTTGCGCGACGATGGCTTTGTCATGGATGACGGAACAACCTGGCGCCTGGGTGAAACCGAATTTTTGATGACCACAACCACGACCAATGCCGGCAAGGTGATGGTTTTTATGGAGGAACTGCTGCAAACCCGGTGGCCGGATCTGAAAGTCCATGTCAGCTCGGTTTCGGATGAATGGGCTGCCGTATCTGTCGCAGGACCCAAGGCCCGGGCCACAATTGCCGCGTGTCTGGCTGAAGGCGAGTATATCTCCAATGAAGCACTGCCCTTTATGGGCGTACGGAAAATCACTTTAGCCAACGGCATACCGGGGCTGATTGCGCGGATCAGCTTCTCCGGCGAGCTTGCCTATGAGCTTTATGTGCCTGCCGGGCATGGCGCAGCCATGATGGACCTTTTGTGGCCGGAAGCTGAAAGGCAAGGCGGATGCCTTTATGGACTGGAGGCGCTGGGCACGCTCCGGATTGAAAAAGGCCACGTCACGGGCGCTGAACTGGATGGGCGCGTGACAATTGATGATGCGGGCCTCGGCAAAATGGCATCAACCAAAAAACCGTTCATCGGCAGCGCCTTGCGGCAACGCCCCGACCTATTGCGGCATGACAGGCCTCAGCTCGTCGGCATCTTCCCCAAGAACCCTGGGCAAACGTTCAAGGGCGGCGCCATATTGTGTGCAGATGGAGAAGTGAGTGGATTTGGCGAGGGATGGATTACCGGCGTCACCCACTCCCCTATGTTCGGCCACTGGATCGGCATTGGCTTCATATCCGGCGGGCATACCGCCTGGGCCGGCAAGACCGTGATTGCCAGCGACCTGACGCGTTCAGAAGACGTGGAAGTCGAGATCGTTTCACCTCATATGTATGACCCCGAGGGAGTGAAAATGCATGGTTGATCGACAGTCCGCTTTGGCTGCGCACCGAAGACCCCAACAGACCTCCTTTGACGGTGCGACGGGAGTGTCCTTTTCCGAGGTTTGGGCGTTTTCGCTGGTTCAAATCGCAGCATGGCCAGAGACCTTGCATTCTGTGGGCGTTACAGCCACCAAACTGGCTGGGTGTGATGCTGCTCCAGCTCCCGGACGTGCTGTGTTTGAGGGCACCAGAACATTGATGCGGGTAGAACCTTTGAAGTGGTGGGTTCTAAGCGAAGCACCTCAGGATGCTTCCTCCCTTCCAGCTTCGGAAGCATCTCAAGGCGCTGTTCTGGATCTATCTCATTCACGGACGTGGCTTCGCGTTAGCGGAGACAAGGCTGCCCCGCTCCTCAACCATTATCTGCCGATCAACCTGTCCGACAGAGCTTTTCCAGTTGGGTCTGTTGCAACAACAGCCATGCATCATATTGGTGTGACGTTGTGGCGGGACGAAGACGCCTTTAATATCCTTCTGCCCCGCAGTTTGGCGAGCTCTTTGTTCGAGCTCTTCACCGAAAGCTCCAGCCAGTATGGTTATAAATTCACCTGATGCTTAAGTGGCTTAGGGTCAGGATCCATTAATTTGGAGCGACAACCACGCCCCAAGGCAATTGCCCCACCTGAATGGACTTGATCGCTTCTTGCTCGGCTACATCAATGACCGTGATGTCATTTGAGTTGCCGTTGGTTGAGAGCAGGTATTTTTCATCCGGTGTGAAATCCAGCTGCCAGACGCGCTGGCCGACAAGGATATACTTCTCCACTTCCCGCTTCGGGATATTGATGACAGCAACCCGGTTCGCGGGCCCAAGCGCTACAAACAGCCATTCATTGTCAGACGTAATCCGCATTCCGACCGGCTGAAGCCATTCGTTTTGGACACCTGAGACTTCGAAACCGATTTTTGTCTCCAGTTCCGGCCCGGTTTCGCCATTCATGTTGATCACGGAGACCGTACCCCCGATTTCGGAGCTGACGAAGAGAAGTGCGCCATCATTGGTGAAGTGGGCATAGCGTGGGCGTTGGTCCACCAGAATATTGTGTTTGATCTGATAGTCTTCGGTGCTGATGAAATGCGCCATGTTGGTGGTTTCAGATGTATTTATGACCCAGCGGACATCAGGACTTACGGCCATTCCTTCGGGCTCCACACCAACAGGAACCTCGGCAACCACCGTCTTTTTGACTGTATCGACGACCGTGACGAGATTATCGTCCTCATTCGAAATGTAGAGCCGGGTGCCATCGGGGTTGATGACAAAAAGCTCCGGATCGGGCCCTGACGGCAGCGACCACAAGAACTCGTAGGTTTCGGCGTCAAACACCTTGATCGTGTCATCATCAGACGCGCACACATAAAGATGCTTGCCATCCGGGCTGATGCCAATGCCACGCGGGCGATTCCCGGCAGGAAACTCCGCAATTGCCTCCCAAGTGTCGCTGTCAATCACGGTGACGGTATTGCCGCGTTCGTTACTGACATAGACCTTGTTGGCCTGCGCGTCGGACACGTAGCCGGACGCAACTGCAAGACTTGCTGCGAACACACCTCCAAGAAGCGTTGTTTTGATTTGTTCGATCATCTGGCGAGAACCTCTTACTTGAATGCGTCGCAATCACTCTCCGGCTCATCAAGACCGAGCGAATCCAGTGGCGATCTGTGGTGCAAAAACCCTTCTTGAGGGGAAACTCCGACCGTTATCTTGCTGTCGGTCAAAAGGACCGGTTGCCGCATTTGGCCATTCCAGTTTCGGAAAGTTACCTTCTGGCCCTTGAAAGCTGCCAATTCAAAATCATCACCCAGCATGTAGTCCTTCAGAACTTGCGGATCGTCGCTGTTTGTCCGGGTGACAGCTTCCCCAATGACCCGAAGCGCCAACCAGGCGTTATAATCCGCTGGTTGGAGGAAGCGACCTGACAGTTTTTCAAACCGGCGCTGAAACTGGGTAGCTCCCCACGCCTCATGGCTTCCATGAAAGCTGACGGGCCGCAAGCCGCCAGAGCCGGCAACCGGCCGCGGTGTCCAGGCATGAAACGGGAGATACAGCGCAAAGACGTCACTTTCATCCGCTGCGATCAGCACGTCATGGTCCGTAGCATCTTGTGTAAAGACCGGCATCTGGCGCTGCACCAGCACATGCCCGCTGTCGGAACGACGAGACCCGCCGGTATCTTCATAAGTGCGTTGTTCAACAATCCGCGCCCCAAACTTCGTTGCGGCGCGCCGATAGGCATTACCTAGCTTGCGGTCATCTGGGTTGGAACCCTCAATCAAAAGCCAACGGTTCCAGCGCTTCCAAACAAGAAACTGAGCGAGAGCGTCAGCCAGCATGGCGCGGCTAGGTGCGACGTGGAACAGATTGGTCCGGCATTTGGACTGCCGCAATGCGTTGTCTGGAGCCAAGGCATTGAAGGCCAGTACTTCTGGCCCAACAGCATCGGTTATCCGAACGGTGTCCTCTGCATTTGCCAATATGACCAGAAAACGAACACCCTCCGACACCAGTTTTTGTGCTGCTTCGACAGCCTGCTCCGGTGGAGTGGCGATCGTCGCCATCTCAAATTTATGACCTAGAAATGAGCCTGTTGTGAGATTGTCCTCATTGCCAAGCTGAGCTCCGGAGAAGCCGAGATCGTCTGGTTTTCGATCAAAGCGCGAAACAGGTGCGAGAACCGGGTAGTCCACGCGCAAGATGCCGGTTTTGACTTCAACCGCTGCAGACGGGTTCGCCCATAAACACAACACAGCAAGCGTTATCACCCAGACACTCAACCAATGGCGTGGATGACACCAACACCTCATTCTTGAACCGGTCATGTCTCCGGCCCCTCCCGTTATTTCTCCCAAGGGCAGAATGACAGAAACGACCTGCAGCAAAACCGATACTTTCGGATCCATTGCGGCTGATAAGTGGCCGAATAGGATGGAGAAATGAGATTTTTGCTGACCCTCATGCTGTTCCTGTATTCGGGAGTTGCAAATGCTGAAAACGCATTCGCGCCCGGAGCCAAGATCGCCTTCTTGGGGCTAACCTTTTTGGACACATCAACCGAGGGCGCTTACTTCGGTGCGCGCGATGATGAAGCACAGCGCCTTAGTCTTCTGGAAGAGCTGATATCAGACCGTTTTGGCTCAGAAGGCATGGTCCTTCTGGACCTTGCTCCCATCGCGGGAAAACTGGAAAACACCACCAATCCGGCGAACTGCTATGGCTGCGATGTGCGTATGGCCAAAGAGCTGGATGCAGACTTTGTGGTGGTTGGCGTGGTCCAGAAAGTCTCTAATTTAATCATCTCCATGAACCTTGTGATGCGCGATGTAGAAACCGGCAAAGCCGTACGCGGTCGGTCAGTCGATGTGCGCTCCAATACAGACCAGTCATGGACACGCGGCATGAAATACATTCTCAAAACCACCTTCTTCAAGGAGCAACGCTGACATGATGTTCAGAATATTTGCAATGTTTGCCCTCCTGTTGGCACCTGCGATCACCACTTTGGATGCGCAGGCGCATGGGCCAACGCGCCAGAAGGTCACCGTCACCAAAGAGATTGCCGCCCCTCCCGCCGAGGTTTGGGCAAGGGTTGGAAACTTTCAGGACATGAGCTGGCATCCAGCCGTTCATTCCTCAACCGGCGAAGGCGACAATGCCATTGATGCCACACGGGTGCTCACACTCGGGGAAGCCGGCGGCCCCACCATCTCGGAAATTCTCTACAAGTTCAGTGATGCGAAGATGAGCTACTCCTACCGGATCACTGACGTGAACGTCGAAGTGCTTCCGGTCACCAATTACTCTTCCCATCTGACGGTCAAACCCGGTGCGGACGGTGGATCGCTTGTCGAATGGCGTGGCGCTTTTTATCGCGGCTATCCAAACAATGACCCGCCGGAGCATTTAAATGATGAAGCAGCCATCAAAGCTGTAACCGGCGTTTACGAGGCTGGACTGAATGCGCTTCAAGCCAGTTTTGCAGGCAACTGATCTTCTCGTTGCCGCACTGTACGTATGTTTCCCTGCAAGTTCGGTCGCGCTTGCAGGGACTTATGCTTTTGTGACCAATCAAAACAGCTCTGACGTCAGCGTTCTCGATCTTGAGTCTCAAACCGAAATTCGACGGATACCCGTGCCGGGAAAACCCGCAGGTGTTGCCGTAAGTCCGGTCCATGGCTCCTTCTACACAGTCAGTCCAGACAGCAAGACGGTGCACCGGTTTTCGCTAAAGACCTGCGAAGAAATCGCCCACGCGCTTTTGCCCGGAGGCCCGACAGGCATTGCCGTCGCACATGGTCTTGGCAAAGTCTTTGTTGCTGACTGGTATAATGCGCGCGTCTTCGTGCTGGATGCCACCACACTATCCCATGTCGCAGACCTTGCCACGGGCAGCGCTCCAGCCGGTGTTGTCGTTGCTCCAAAGGAGGACTGGCTTGCGTCAGCTGCCCGGGATGCCGATCAGGTTTCCATATTCGATCTACCCTCGATGAACCTTCGTCATCGGGTAACTGTCGGCACGCGTCCCTTCGGGATCGCAATTGGGCCCGATGAGCGCCTGCACGTTGCCAATGTCGGCACACATGACATTTCCGTTGTTGATCCGGATACCGGGGCTGTTGTGGCAACCGTTCCGGTTGGCAAGCGCCCCTATGGCGTGGGCTTTGCCCAGGGGTTGGCGTTCAGCACAGATCAATATGCCGACACCATCACCGTCTACTCGCTGGAGACTTTGTCTCAGCTCACCAAGATCGACGTTGGCGAGTACCCGGAAGGTATCGAGGCTACGCGAGATGGCAGCCTTGTGGTCTCCACCAACTGGTTTTCAAACACGGTCTCATTGATCGATCCGGCGACACAAACTGTTGTTGGTGAGATTGAGACTGGAGATGGGCCGCGTGCATTTGGCCGATTTTTATATTCAGCTCCTGAAGGACTTGAACCATGCCGGGACAGATAACCCCTTCCCTCTCTGCAATGACTGCAGCCTTAGTTTTTGCCGGTTTCCTCTCTCAGGTGGACCCAGCGCAGGCGTTGGAACCTAGCTGGCCTGACCTGAAAGCCTCCCTTTATGACAATCGCTTCGTTGCCTTGTCCGACGACGTGGTGAAGCTGGAATTTCCCTATCGTTCCAGCAACGATGCGCGTACGGACATCAATGTGCGGCTGGATGCACCCGACAGCAGTCTTATTTCGAGGTTCTCGCTTATTCTTGACGAGAACCCGATGCCGGTTTCTGCTGTGATTGATTTCGCCGAACCGATCGATCAGTTCAATTTTACCGCCACCATGCGTATCAACGGACAAACGCCGATACACGCGGTTGCCGAATTGGACAACGGCCAGCTATTCATGGCCGAGGGATACATCAAGACCTCAGGTCTGGGCGCTTGTTCCGCCCCGCCGGGCACTGATCCGGTGGAAGCTTTAAAAACTCTTGGCCAAATGGCGCTGCATATTGGTCGGGTCAAAGACAGTTCCTCACTGATGAGCACAGCACGCGGGGAGACGCAATCTGATCTGGAACTAGATGTCGATATCAAACATCCCAGCCATTCCGGCATGCAAATGGACCAAATCAGCCTGCTTTACATTCCGGCCCGCTACGTGGAGACACTGGAGATCAACTTGAATGGCGCGCCGTTTGCGACGATGACAGGCAGTATTTCGTTGAGCGAAAACCCGTCTGTTTCGATGTCTGTCCCCAGTTCAACCCGCCGCATTAAGGCAAGGCTGACCGATACGGATGGTACGGTGACAGAAGCAGAGCAAAGTCTGGCGGACTATTAAAGGCTACTTTTCCCTGTCCTGCTCGAACGGTTCGCCTTTTATTTCTTCGAGCGGATGGTCTTCAAAACCCCACCCGTCTGTGCCCTCAGGATACCATGCGACGTCTGAGTAGCCGTATTCCAGCGCCCGTTTGGCGGCATTCCACGACATCCAGCATTCGTCCAGACAATAGAAAACAACCGGATGGGACATGTCTCCCCCGGTTGCCTTTTCCAGCCCGGCTTTGAAATATGCTGCAGTCGCGTCGTCAAGTTTTTCGTATCCAACATTCGGCAACCAAATGCTGCCGGGAATGGCGTAACGTGGCTTTTCGCGCCAGATTGTACCTTCGGGCAGGTTTTTAGGCTTTGGTGCGCGGGGAAGGACATCAACAAAGGCAACCTGATTGGTCTGCCAAAGTTCAAAAGTCTGGTCCGTTGAAAGAACTTTGCCACCTTTCAGCGTTTTGGGAACCGGGCCGCGATACGGATCGCCGCGATACCCTTCGGGTTCCTGCACATCTTGCGCCTGCACACTCACCAATAAAGGAGCGCTTGCGAACAAGGCGAGGACCAACATTGCTAGAACGTTTGATGCCGCGATGCCCTCTCTCCCAAACATGGTCTATGACCTGGGTTCGTAGAGCGCATTGCCCTGATCGTTCAACAACGGCACGCCAGCATCGATCAAAAGTGCATCAATCTCGTCACGGTTGCGGCGGATCAGAGAGTTGAGCTTTCTTTTCCAGACAGCATTTCCCTGACGCACACCCATTGTGATGCGGAAAAACAGCCGAGGTGGCAGTGTTTCATTGATCAAGGGAATGACGGTCAAATTGGGATGATCCTGTTTGACCAAAGGCCCGGCAATCGGCCCCCACAAGATGGCTGCATCAATATCACCGGCCTCGAGATCCGACAGCATGTCGACAGCCGGGGATTCATGACGACGGTCCACCATCAGGTTATAGGGTTTGGCCGCGCCAATAAGTCCATTGCGCGCCATATGGGTTGAAGGCGGTGATCCGGCGACAATACCAATGCGCTTATCTTTCAACCGATCATCAGAAAGCACGTCCACTGAAGCAAGTTCCCCCTCTTTGGGGACAATCAGCGTGTAGACAGATGTCATGTAGTGGTTGGTGTTCAGCACCAATTCGTGCCCTTGGGCATAGCCCATCACCACGTCGCACTTGTTGGCTCTCAATGTGTTGCGAATAAACCCGGTTGCCATTGGAAACCAGGTGTATTGAACCGGCAGTTCCAGCTTGCTGGCAATCAGGTCAGCCAGCTTGTTTTCGAAGCCGTTTTCATCCTTATCCGACATTGGAGCATTTGCAGGATCGGCGCAGACCCTGAACGCGTTTTGCGATACCAAGTCGGACGTTTGAGACACAGCTGGACTTCCTCCTGCCCCAAATGACAAGAGGAAGCCTGCAGCCATGCCGAAACACAGCCTGCGAATGCGTGCTGTTTTCCGCCCGCAACCGCCTGCCTTAACCGAGGCAGGCATTTTCTTCTTCGCGGATCGCATCAGTCTTCGGTTCCTTCTTGCGCGGACGACCGCGTGCAACTGCGTCTGTCCCCCGAGCCTTCAGGTAAACATAGATATCGTTTAGATAGCACATGACATTCGGGTTATCGCCAAAGGCCGGCATCACTGATTGTTCCGATGCGTTGACCCGTTCACGGCCATTCACCACGACATCATAAAAATCGTAGTAGTCCATCTCCAGCGCGGACTTCTTCAAGGCTGGAGCATAGGTCGACCCCTCGCCTTCCGGGCCATGGCAGACGTGGCATTCCGAATGGTATCGGCGGAAACCCGAATAGGTGGGCCAGTCCACGGTGCCATCTTCCTGCACCTTGTAGGTTGGAAGGTCGTCTTCGGTGAAATACTTGCCATCTTCGGAATAGGCCGCTTCCACCAAAGCGGGGTCTACTTCAGATTCGGCCCATGCAGCGCCTGTAAAGGCTACGCTTGCAATCAGGCTCGCAGCGCAAAGTATCTTGAGGTCTTGCATTTTGTCTCCCTTGGATACCGGTCCCGCTACTTCATTCAACGCCATTGCTGTTCAGGCCGTTTGCGGGAGGCATGCGGATGTTGGTCATCCGTTCGATGAAACCGGCGCACGACCAAAGTGCGCCGGTTCTTTTCAAGGTTAGCCCTTAGTTCGGCAGACTGAAGACTGTCAGCTGACCACCCAGAGCGGTGTAGTCGCTAAGCGCTGCATAGCCGCCCACAGCACCCAGACCATCATTCGGGTTGGTCAAACCAGCTGCCAGACCGATACCGGCCCAACCGCCAACACCTGACAGAACAGCAACATATTGCTTGCCACCGTGGGTGTAGGTCATGACGTTACCGATGATGCCGGATGGGGTCTTGAACTTGTAAAGCTCTTCACCCGTCGTGGAATCCACAGCCTTCAGGTAGCCTTCAAGTGTGCCGTAGAAGACAATATCGCCGGCAGTTGCCAAGGCACCAGACCAGACAGAGAACTGCTCTGGCAGAGACCAGACGATTTCACCCTTGATGTTGTCCCAGGCAATGAAGTTACCCATGCCGCCATGGCTATCCGGTGCCGGATACATGGACAGGGTCGCTCCAACATAAGGTTGACCAGCTGTGTAGCTCACGCGGAACGGCTCGTAGTCCATGCACACGTGGTTGGTCGGGACATAGAACAGGCCGGACTTCGGAGAGAATGAAGCTGGCTGCTGGTCCTTGGAACCAAGAGCCGCCGGGCAGATGCCGGTGGAGTTCACGTCTTCGCCGTTTTGCTCAGTAGAGTACTGTGCAACGACCTGAGGACGGCCATATTGATCGGAGTTCTTGTCCATTTCAACATGGGTGGCCCAGTTCACAACCGGGTCGAACTTCTCGGCCACCAACAGCTCGCCTGAAACGCGGTCGAGAGTGTAGCCAAAGCCGTTCCGATCAAAGTGGGTCAGAAGCTTGCGGGTTTCGCCGTTCACTTCCTGCTCGGTGAGGATCATCTCGTTGATCCCGTCGAAGTCCCACTCATCATGCGGTGTCATCTGGTAGAACCACTTCGCCATGCCTGTGTCGGCATCACGGGCCATGATGGTCATGGACCAACGGTTGTCGCCAGGGCGCTGAGCCGGGTTCCAGGTCGACGGGTTACCGGTTCCGTAATAGATGAGGTTTTCTTCCGCATCGTAGGAATACCAGCCCCATGTGGTGCCGCCACCGATCTTCCACTGATCACCTTCCCAGGTGTTCAGACCGGAATCGACGCCAACCGGCTTGCCCAGATGGGTGGTCTTTTCCGGATCAACAAGAATATCGCTGTCAGGCCCCATGGAATAAGCACGCCAAGCCTGAGAACCGTCTGCGAGATTGTAGGCAGTGACAGAACCGCGGACACCGAATTCACCACCAGAGATACCGACAATCACCTTGTCGCCAACTGGCATCACGGTTGCTGTGTTGGTTTCACCGATAGACGGATCACCGTTTACGACGCTCCAGACCTCTGCTCCGGTTTTCGCATCCAATGCGACGACCTTAGTGTCGGCTTGGTGCAAAAGGATCTTGCCATCGGCATAGGCCACACCACGGTTGACCGTGTCACAGCACATCACCGGAATGACATTTGTGTCCTGCTTAGGCTCGTATTTCCAGATGATCTTGCCTTCATTTGCCAGATCAAGAGCGTAGACAGTGTTCGGGAACGGCGTATGGACATACATCACATCGCCGATGACCAACGGAGAGCCTTCGTGACCGCGAAGAACACCCGTCGAGAAAGTCCATGCGACTTGCATGTCTCCGACATTGTCCTTGTTGATCTGCTCAAGTTTGGAATAGCGCTGGTTCTTGTAGTCACCAGTCTGAATCACCCATTGGTTCGGGTCATCCATCATTTTCTGCAGGTTGGCATCTGCCTGCGCAAGACCTGCGCTAAAGCAGATCGCTGTTGCAGCAAGAAGTATTCGTTTCATACTTTCCTCCCAATAATTCACGGTACAAACGCGTCTCAAGGCCAGGAAGCGGCCCGGAAACAAAACTGTTTGACTTCATTCCCCCCAAGTTCTGATCGTTCTCCTTTGTGTCGGCAGTGCCGAGTTCATTCAGCAGCAGGCTCCTCCCCCGCCGCCGAAGCTCCAATGCTCAGCCCCCCAGGCCGAGATGATCGAGTTCGTAAAGCCGCTCTGCGTGCCATGCGACGTGGTCGCGGGCGAAGGTGGCGACGAAGTAGTAGGAATGGTCGTAGCCTTCCTGCATGCGCATGACCGACGGCGTGCGGGTCTCTGCCAGGGCTGCGGAGAAGGCCTCCGGCTTTAGAAGATCCAGGAACTGGTCGCTCGCCCCCTGATCAATCAGGATATCGCTGTGCCAGCCCTTTTCCTTCAAGAGAAACGTGGCGTCATGCCCTGCCCAGGCAGCTTCATCAGAGCCGAGATAAGCGCCCAGTTGCTTGCGCCCCCAGTCGCTAGCTGCCGGATTGACAATAGGCGCAAAGGCCGACACCGACTGATATCGATCCGGATTGGAAAGCGCGATGGTCAAGGCCCCGTGACCGCCCATGGAATGGCCGGTGATGCCGTGCTGGCCAGACAGCGGCAGCTTTTCAACCAGAAGACCCCGCAACTCCGTGACAATGTAGTCATACATCTTAAAGTGCCTGGCCCACGGCTCCTTCGTGGCGTTGACATAAAAGCCCGCGCCCTGTCCCAGATCATAGGCCTCGTCATCGGCAACACCCTCGCCCCGCGGGCTGGTGTCGGGGAACACAACAGCCAGACCGAACTCCGCTGCATGCGCCTGAAGCCCCGCCTTGGTCATGGCGTTCTCGTGGGTGCAGGTCAGGCCGGACAGATACCAAAGGCAGGGAACCGGACCGTCCTTGGCCTGCGGCGGCAGATAGACCGCAAAGGTCATGTCACAAGCGCAGGCCTCCGAGGTGTGCCGGTAGACCGACTGAACACCTTCAAAGCAGCGGTTTTCGGACAGAAGCTCCATCACATCCCGTCCTTAATAGACCACAACGGAGCGGATCGATTCACCGGAATGCATCAGGTCAAACGCCTTGTTGATATCGTCCAGACCCATGGTGTGGGTGATCATCGGATCAATCTCGATCTTGCCGTCCATGTACCAGTCGACAATCTTCGGCACATCCGTGCGCCCACGCGCCCCGCCAAAGGCCGTGCCGCGCCATGAGCGGCCCGTGACCAGCTGGAACGGACGGGTGGAAATCTCGGCCCCTGCCGGAGCAACGCCGATGATGATGCTCTCGCCCCAGCCCTTGTGCGCGCTTTCCAGCGCCGTGCGCATGACATTCACATTGCCCGTGGCATCAAATGTGTAGTCGGCCCCGCCCTTGGTCAGATCCACCAGATGGGCCACCAGATCGCCGTCCACCTCTGTCGGGTTGACGAAGTCGGTCATCCCAAAGCGGGTTGCCATTTCAACCTTGGCCGGGTTCAGGTCAACGCCGACAATCTGGTCCGCACCCGCCAAACGCAGGCCCTGAATGACATTGAGGCCAATGCCGCCCAAACCAAAGACAATCGCCCGTGAGCCGATTTCCACCTTGGCGGTGTTGATGACAGCGCCAATGCCCGTGGTCACGCCGCAGCCGATGTAGCAGACCTTATCAAAAGGCGCGTCCGGGTTGATCTTGGCCAGTGCGATTTCCGGCACCACCGTGTGGTTGGCGAAGGTGGAACAGCCCATGTAGTGCAGGATCGGATCACCATCGAGCGTTGAAAAGCGCGATGAGCCGTCCGGCATCAGGCCTTGGCCCTGTGTTGCCCGGATTTGCTGGCAGAGGTTGGTCTTGGGATTGAGGCAGTATTCGCATGTCCGGCATTCCGGCGTATAGAGCGGGATGACATGATCACCCGGCTTCAACGTGGTCACGCCTGGCCCGACTTCCACAACAACGCCTGCGCCCTCATGGCCCAAAATGGCTGGAAAAAGACCTTCAGGGTCAGCGCCGGACAGGGTGAACTCGTCCGTATGACAAATCCCGGTCGCCTTCACTTCAACCAGAACCTCAAACGCCCTCGGACCCTCAAGGTTTACTTCCATAACCTCAAGAGGCTTGCCAGCCCCAACCGCAACAGCTGCTCTCGTCCGCATGAAAAAACTGCTCCAAAACTCACATATTTGCGCCAAGGTGACGCAGTGTTCCTTTGTACAGTTGACTATAAATTCGGACCCAATCTGAACAATTAAGACCTTAGTGTGTGTTTTTTAACATGGACAAAAACGCTGTTTTATTTACGCTTTCTGGCGGAGGAACAGTGCATGGCAAATCACGTCAATAAATACCGTTTTGCTGCGGCTTTGGGTCTTGGTCTGTTGGTCGGATCATCACTGGGAACACAAGCTGCAACATTCAATGATCCGACATGGCCCTGTATTCAGCGCAAGGTGGAAAGCCTGTCGCTCGGCTTGATGTGGCCCGTTCCTCTTTCTGAAGAAACACCGGTGCTTTCAGGTGATGCCCGTTCGCTGGCCGAACAACTGGCGTTGCGGAAGATTTCGCTTGAAGATGCAGAAAGGTTGATCGCACAGTTCGCCTCTTCTCACCCCGACACACCTGCAGACGTCTACGGCCACATCTTCAAAATTGCCTTTGACAAACTCAACCTGCACCGCAGCCGAATAATCTCGGGAATTGGACGCTATTCGCTGAAACAGATTGCTCTGGCGGACAAGATTGATGCCGCACGGTTGAAGATGGACGCTGTCATGGCAAAATCCGAGCCGGACTATGATGCCGTGGACAAGCTTGAAGAAACGCTCGATTGGGACGAACGAATTTACCGGGATCGGTCCAAATCGCTGACCTATGTGTGTGAGACACCGGTGCTCATTGAACAGCGCCTTTATGCGATTGGGCGAATGTTGCACAAACAGATAAAGGAATAGAAGTGCTGTCTATTCCCACTCCAGCTCCGTGTAAGACACCGTTGCGTTTCGGGTATTGAAAAGCTCAAACAGTTCCCAGTTCTCAGCTTCGCTTTTCCCGATCTCTTCGACAGCCTCTCCGATCCGCAAACCCCGCTCAAGAGCGGACCGCGTATCTGCCTCTAGCACGCCGAGGTATTGTTTCAAGGGAGCAACACCTGCAACCGGTTCGAGCACTGGGCCGCCATGTCCGGGTACAATGTACGTTGCGCGTTTCTCCGCCATCATATCCAGCGCCGTGCGCCACCCCCTCAATGAGCCGTCGAGCGCCGGAGCATACTCGTGAAACACCAGATCACCCGTAAACAGAATACCACTGGTCCTATCAAAGACAGTTAGATCAGTGGGTGAATGGGCGGTCGGCCACACATCAAGGTCCAATACTCGCTCGCCAAGGTCCAAGGTGCTTGGCGCTGGCTCTGGCATCGCCAACGCCGTCCCCAGAAATCCAGCGGGTGTCATCAGATTCGAAAAACCGGCGTGGTATGCCTCTCCCCGGTCCTGCAGGGCGCGTTTCAAATCCGGATGTCCGACAATCTTTGCACCGACGTCTGCAAACACGGATGCGCCATAAACGTGGTCCGGGTGCATGTGAGTGAGGATTACAGTCGAGATGTGCAAATCACTGATTGTCCGGATTGCGCGATAAAGGTCCTCACCAACTTTTCTGGAACCGCCTGTATCGATGACGGCAATTTCACTTTCACCGATTACGACGCCAATATTAGATACATCACCGAGGTTGGATGGGTTTGGCTCATCTATTGCACCCAAATGCACAAAAACACCCGGCTCGACTTCGATAAGCGACAGCCCATCCGGCATTTCGCGGCAGGCCGCTCTGCCAACCGAAATCTCGGCTTCATTGATGGTCAAAGAACGGGAGTTGATGTCCGTCAACTTGCTCTCGCACTGGTCCAGACGATGAGTCTCATGCCCTGGAATCAACTGGCTGCGGCAGATGTCAGGATCTCCGACTAGGCAGATTGTGACTATGATTTCAAACATGTACACGCCTCATCGACACCCTCACCCTTAAGGAATAATCAAAGTAAATCACATGATCATAAAAATACTTTCACTACAAATATCCATGATCAATACATCCAAAAGGCGTAATTACGCGATTTTTGGTAACATGATATTGATTTCACAATTCCAGTTACTTTGCGCAGCTTGTTTTGGATCTAACTCAACAAACCTTGCCTTGCGCAAAGCGTAATAGTCCTGCGTTTCTTCGTTTGCTTTGGGCTGAGCTAAATACGGGCCTGATCCGAAATCCAAGGGGTGGAACCAATGACCACAAGCAGCTCTTTGAGTGCTTTTGCCAAGACGTTTACAAGTGCATTTGCAATTCTATCCGTTACTTTGATAGCACTGCCAAACAGTGTGGCCGCATCTGACACGCGCCCCAATCCGTTGAGTTCCGAAGGCAGCTGGTCTGATCTTAAGGAAGACATACTCGGTGACCTGCAGCCCATATTGTCAGATGGGTCTCTCGATCTGGAAGCACCGTACCGTGCCCACGATGCCGCCACTGTTCCAGTTGTTTTGAAGCAGTCCAGTCCGCTTGCCCCCATGATCGACAAGGCGCTTTTGATCGTTGATGAAAATCCCGCGCCGGTCGCTGCTGAAATGACGTTTGGTCCGGCCATGCACCCGATTAATATGGAGATGCGCATCCGGGTCAATCAGTATTCAAATGTGCGCCTGGTCGCGGAAACCGAAACCGGTCCGGTGATGGCGGGACGTTTTGTCAAAGCATCCGGGGGATGCTCTGCCCCGGCTACCAAGGACCCGGAAGTTGCTCTTTCAACCATGGGCGAAATTCGTGCGAAATCCTTCGGCCCTCAGGCAGGCGACAGCAGTCAGCGCCGAGAAGCGCAAATCATGATCCGCCACCCGAATTATTCAGGCCTGCAGCGAGATCAAGTCACGCACTTGTTCATCAATGCCCACTTCATCAATCATGTTGAAGTCAAGCAAGGTGATCAGACGCTGTTCACAGTTGAAGGGGGAATTTCCCTCTCTGAAAATCCCGTTTTCCGCTTTGCCTATACCGATGACGGGTCTAAAGACTTCGTGATTTCAGCCGAAGACACTGAAGGCAACACCTGGCGAAAGGTTATCGCCAAAGATGGTTCGTCCAGCTGAGCGTGCGGGGGATATTGGTCCCCCCTTAAAAACACAGAATATCTGCCTCCGCCTGCGCACGGCGTAAGGTCGCAACCAATTCCTTGGCGCTGGCAGCCGTGCGGAAGAGCGACATGCGTTCTCCGCCCACAAGCTGAAGGGACAAGACCGTTTCAGCTTCCGCGTAGCGTTCATAAGGAAGAATGGAGGCAATTACATCGATTGAGCAGGCACAGCGGCGCAGCACATCCCGGCTTTGGCCGTTGACGGCCATACAGCCAAAGACATAATCGGCACGCGCTTCCGTTGGATAGTCATTTGCAATCGTCGCACCACCATCCACAGCGGAGGCGGATAAAGGCAGCGCAGCCAACAAGATAGCCGCCAAGCCTAATACCCATGCCTTGCAGGCGATCTTCAATGAGCGCTTCATTCTGTGCCTCCATTCTCAGAAAGCACGATTGAGCTGGTGTAGACGCTGTTTCCGGTATCTGCCTCAAGCGCGTAGTACCAACCGGGAACCGCTTCAGACATGGTCACTGTCAGGGCGAGGTCCTCGAACCCCTTCATTCTCTCCCGGTTGGGATCATTCTTGAACGGATAAAGGGTAACTGTTTTAGCCGGGACCATTTCATTGTCGACCGTAATTTCCGTGTCGTTGATCGGTGTTTTTTCAATCAAGGACGCCTTCACTCGATTTCGGATATAAAATGGGCTTCCCCCTGCCGTTCCGGCCATATCCCGGATAACGGTTTCAACGAAATACATGATCATCGGATTTCCCACCGTCGCCGGAAATGCCCCGATCTTGCGATACTTTTCCCCTTGCTCGAAACGCAGATCGGCCATGTCGTCTTCGCCAAAACTCAGACGAACGGTGCCTGTGCTGTGGTCTGCGAGCTCCTGATTGGAGGGAAGCGCGACCTGCCGGTCATAAGTGAGCTGCTGGCTGCGCGGGAGATTGTCGAGCGTTCCGGTCTTGAACAAAAGGTCATAGGCTTCGGCAGCCCACGAGCTACCCAACCCAATAGCCATGCCTGCAACAAACGTCGCGAAAAATCGCACACGTTTGGCAATTTTCTGCAACACGATCATATGAACCTCCCAATCCACCCAGTGCCCTGAGGAAACACTGCTATTTCCAGTTTCGGACACTCACAAGAAGCGGTCACTGCAGACTTTTGTCTGCATTCAGGTACCGAAACAGACAATTTTAGGCTGGTGGGTTTTCCAATCCATCAGTGAGCGCAAACTGGACAGTTTCACTGGCTTGCTGAGGACCGTGAAAGCCTGCTTGCGGCTGGCTTCTTCCAGCTCTCCCGGCGGGCTGGCCGTGATTATAATCGCCGGAACCCGGCTGCTGGTTTGCCGCCGGATTGCCTTTATCGCCTCAACCCCGTTGTCCGACCCAGTCAGCTGGTAATCCGCCAAAATGATGTCGGGCGCCATACCAATTTCGCGAACCTGCTCCACGGCTTGCGCAGTTGATGAAGCTGTCAGTACGCTGCCTCCCCAACTCTCGACCTTTTGGGCTGTGGCGAAAAGCACATCTTCGTTGTCTTCGATAATCAGGACAATCAAGTCCATCGCTTCGGCGTGCGTATCTTGCTCTTCGGCCAGACCAACGGGAAGCTCATCAGGAACTTGACCAAATGGAAGCGTAATGGAGAAGCGAGACCCCTTGCCAACGGTTGAAGAGACCGACAGAGGATGACCGAGCCGCCTGCATGCGCGCTCGACAATCGACAGCCCCAACCCCATACCGTAGTCAGAACTTTTCTCGGATACTCTTGTAAACTCGGAGAAAATCCGGGTTTGGTCTTCCGGCGAGATCCCGATACCAGTGTCGATGACCTCCAGCACCAATAGGCCGTGCTTGCGTCGGCAACCCGCCAATATCCTCCCGGTTTCAGTATATTGAATGGCATTCACCACGAGATTTTGAAGCGATCTGAGCAGATAACGCCGGTCACTTTGGACCCACTGGCGACATGGCACGATGCTCAGGTCTATTCCCTTTTCACGAGCCAGACGCGCATAGTCATCGCGGACAGAGGACAGCAAGTCCCCGATGCAAAATGAACTGATGGAGAGTTCTGAGCCGACAGAATCCAGTCGAGAAATATCCAAAAGGGCGTGCAACAAAGACTCAATGGAGTCGAATGACCGACCGAGACGGGACACAGTGTCTTCAAAAGGGGTGTCTTGTGTCCCCTCCCCAAGCGTGGAAATCAGCAGCTTTGCGGCATTGATTGGCTGAAGCAGATCATGACTGGCTGCTGCAAAAAACTTGGTCTTGGACGAAACCGCTTCTTCCGCTTCTGCTTTGGCTTGGCGCAGTTGCTCATCGATGATGGCCTGCTCCTCGTTTTGCCTGCGCAGACGCTCATTTACCGCAGTCAGTTCACGCGTGCGCTCTTGTACCATCTGCTCAAGGGTTTCCTTGGAGTGCGTTTCTGCCGTGATATCAAGCACATTCATGATGTAGCCCTTATCGGGCAATCCATGAACGCGAATGTTCAGAATGTTGCCGTTCACATGGCGCACCATGGTGTCGATCGACCCACGCGATCTCAATTCGTGCAGAATTTCGTCGAAATCATCCCCTGTTTCCAGTCCAACCAACAGCCGCTGTTTGCGTGCAAATTCGAGGATCTGACGAATAGCGGTTCCCTTTTGGACCAAAAACAGCGGCAGGTTTAGAAGCTCCCGAAACCGCTCATTGGTAATGAGCAGTGTGCCCTCTTCGGAGAATGTGCAAACGCCTTGGGTCATGTGATCAAAGGCGGCTTGCAGAAAGAAGCTCTGCTCGTCAATCAGGCGGTTCTTTTCCAGCCGGTTTTGTCGAACGATCCGCGTGATTTCCGTAGACAATAGAACAGTTCGATTGGCGGAGGCGCTCTTGCGGGTGATCTGGAACCAACGGTCACCGCGCAGTTCGAGCACAGATGGTCTATCCAGTGAAAACGATCTGTTGTCGCCAGTTGTGTCCGTTTTGCGACCAGTTTTTGCGACCGACACAACGGAAGCGCTGGACTGCAACAGTTCAAAGTAGGTGTCCAGCTCCAGACCGTTGGTGATTTCCTCCTCTAAATCAGGCACTAGCGTCTTGAACTGATCATTAAAAACTTCGAGCTCACTCTCTGAAAACAAAGCGAAACCACCCTCCATTGCTTCAAGAGCTTCGGCAAGGTTTTGCTCGGTTTGCTGCCAGGCGTATTCTGCGATCTTGAGCTTGTTGCTCGCCCGCCCCAAAGTATCGAGCGCTTGTTCCAGATCGCGGGTTTTCTCCCAAACCTCGCCCTGCAGCGCAATGGCTGACTGGAAGAGAGAATAGACCGATCCACCAACCCCATGTTCGCGATTGGCACGGCGGATCAGGGCGTCAATAATTTTCGATTGGCGCGCAACCTGCTGCTCAAGTGTTTCCTCAGGGTCGATCAAAACAACGCTCCCTCCCGAGGCGGGTAGAACGCGACACCGACGAATGTCTGGTTCACATGAACGCCGAGATGTTGCTCGCCGTAAGTGTTGAAGCCCAGCACCTTGTGCTTCTTCAGGATGTCAGAGACTGCTCCTGTCAGGTTTTTTTGATCAATTTCCAAGCGGCGCAACACACAATCGAACCCCAAAATAAAATCAGGAGCAACGCCTTGGTCCTGCACCTCCAGCCCTCTTTCCAGCGTGTTCAGGATCTCGGTTCCCTTGCCCAATGTGAGAACCAATCCATCATCAATCGCAGACAGGAAACTGAGGCCGCCCTCCTCCACAACCTGCTGAATGGCACGCACATGCCAGCTCTTGCCGTTTCTCACCAGAACCGGATTTTCAGCGAAGACCTCGGGAGAAAGATCTTCAACTTTACATCCCACATACCGTGCATATTCCTGTGCAGCTGGAACACCGTTCAGTTCAAGAACAACACGCTCTTCTGGATTGGCGTGGGTCACAACCATATGCTCAGCTGTCGGGAGAAAGTGATCAAACCCGAGGCCATGAAATGTCAGGTCGGTTTCAATCAACAACAGCAGGGCGGCATCATCATGAGCCTTGCCACCATGCAGAACCAGGGTTTCATCGAACGCCAAACCATGGCCCGCCGATCCGCCAAAAACGGGAATATCACCCAAACCTGAGCTGATCGCCGCGACCAGCAGGTCTTCCTTTTTGGACAAGCCGTCAGCGATAACCAGCGCGATGCGCCGCCAATTCGCCGTATGGGGAAACCGCGCTGCAAGGAGGCGCGTTTCTTCAGACACGCGCTCGATGGAGATCGGTGACAAGGGTTTAAACAATGCCGAGGAACAGCGAAAATGTGCACGTGGAAAGGCTATAACGACCAAGGCATCGGTTTCATATCCGCTCAGAGAGATCTGCCCAGCCGTTGAACATCCAAAAAAGCTGCTGTTCGGAGCAGCCGCCTCCAGCTTTCGGGCAAGCTCGTGCGGGTCCAGCTGATCAGGAACAAATGCTAATGCGAAGCATGTCGTCTCCGCCGTGATTTGCGACATCACATCCTTGACAGCCTCTTCGACTGTCTTTGCCCGAGACACCGCCACCTGCGTCATTGTTGGCTGATTGTCTGGGCGAACGGCTGTCATTTTGTGCTCAGCTTAGTATCGCGCGGACATCTGTGTCCGTGAGCCCGGCTTCGGTTTCGAAACTCGCGCTTTTTACCAACAGGGCAGCCTGTGTTCGATTGTGAACCCCGAGCCGACGAAGCAGCGCCGTTATGTGGGCTTTAACAGTGGCTTCAGCAAGCGACAGTTCATAGGCGATCTGCTTGTTTGCCTTTCCGTCGCAGATCAACTTCATGATCCGACTTTGCTGCGGTGTCAGGTCAGCAATTTTATGCGCCACCTCCTGCGCAGTTATATCCGTTGCTCTTGCGCGCTTGGGAGGCTGATAGCCAGGAGGCAAAAAACGGCGCCCTTCACTGATATCTATCAGTGCCTGTTCCAAAACCTTATGATTGGCATCCTTCGGCAGAAATCCTGCAGCTCCGGCTGCAGTCAAAGCTGTTATCGTTTCGTTGGATGATTCAGCGGAAATCACAAGCACCGGCACATCAGGAAGCCGGTTTTTAAACTTGATTAGGCCGCTTAGTCCGGTCACATCCGGCAGTCTCAAATCAAGAATGACGAGGTCCGGTTCAAACCTGGAGCCTAGATGGCGCATCCCTTCTTTCAGGGTGTTCGCCTTTTTGATTGAACTGGATCGAAACTGGTTTTCCAGTGTTGCTGCCAAGGCATCGCAATACAAAGGATGATCATCGATCACCAAGACCGAGCGGATCACAACCTTGTCATGCGTATTGCAATTTTTGCTCATCCGTGACGTTCCTCCCAAGGGCAAAGTATCGTAAGGGAAGCAACGGCAAGCAAGATAAATATGATTACGATTGGAAAATTAATATATTAAAGACGTAACTTTCTTACATTTTACTTATCTTTAGTTGCATTTTAAAAATGAAATACAATCAACTTCATATCAATGACAATCCCAGACTGGCGATAGCCTCTATGAAACATCGTGACAACATGGCAACAACTCGGATGGCCAACACCCTGCTTACCAAAGCAGGAACAACGTGATGGACGGGAACGCTGCCAAAAGAATGACACGCAAGATGTCGGAGGTAACGAACCACATGACGGCTCTGTAGGTCTGGGTCATCGGTGTTGACCGGTCCATAGCATTGATGATGAAGAGGTTCATGCCGACCGGCGGCGTAATCAACCCCACCTCCACAACGATCAAGACCAATATTCCAAACCAGATCGCAACATGTTCCGGGCTCATGCCAAAATCGAGCGCGCTTATAACCGGGAAGAAAATCGGAATGGTCAGCAAGATCATCGAGAGGCTGTCCATCAAACACCCAAATACCAGATAGAATACGAGGATCAACGCCAGAACGGACCATGGGCTCAACCCAAGATCAATAACCCAACCGGACAGCTCCTGCGGTACCTGTGTCAACGCAAGAAATCCGTTGTAAAATCCAGCTCCCAGCACAATGAAGAAGATCATTGCCGTGCTGACTGCGGTTGAGATGATCGCTTCCTTGAACTGGTTCCAATTCAGATTTCCGGACACCAAAGCCACTAAGCCGGTGCTTGCTGCGCCTACGGCAGCACCCTCAGTTGGTGTAAACCAGCCCAGATAAATTCCGCCAACAACGAGGGCGAATACACCCAGCACAGGCCAAACCTTCAAAAGCGCCTGCACCCGCTCACTATAAGGCACAGCATCGCGCGTCCCGGCGGCATCCGGGTTGACGCGAACATAAATCGAAATCGTGATAATGTAGCCAATTGCCGCCAGAATACCGGGAATGAAGGCCGCCAAAAACAGCTTGGCAATGTTCTGTTCGGTCAGGATTGCATAGATCACCAGGATGACCGAGGGCGGGATCAAGATGCCCAGTGTTCCGCCTGCAGCGAGCGTTGCGGTGGCAAACCCGCCGGAATAGCCATATTGGCGCAGCTCTGGCAGTGCGACGCGGCTCATGGTTGAAGCGGTTGCCAGAGAAGACCCGCAGATCGCGCCAAACCCGGCACAGGCACCAATGGCAGCCATTGCGACACCACCGCGTTTATGGCCAAGCCAGCTTTCAGCGGCCTTAAACAGCGCCTTTGACATGCCAGACAAGGTCGCAAACTGACCCATCAGCAGGAACATGGGGATGATGGTCAGCGAATAATTGGAGAAGGTGGAGTAGGTTTCTGTCTTCAGCTTTGACAAGACAATGTTCGGCCCACCCATGGCAAAATATAGTCCGCCAATGCCACAAATCATCATGGCAAGTCCGATGGGAGCACGGAAGAAAATCAGAAGAAGCAGGACGGGAAACGACAGGATACCCAGTTCGAGCATGCTCAAGAGGAGGCTCCTTCGCCAGAGATGGACTTTGGGGTGCCTTTGAACAGATCCATCACCCGCGTAACGGCGCAGTACACGCCAACTAATGAGGCAATGACCGCAGCAACAAAACTGGCAGCATAAGCCCACCAGACCGGAAACTCGATCAAAAAGGTGGTCTCACCATAGGCCATCTTGCTTTCCATTCCCGCATAGAGCCGCCAAGTGATCAGGATGAGCACAGCCGTTAGCAAGACTTCCCAAAAGGCCTCCAGAAAACGGTTGAGCCCTCTTGGAAACATGGATGCGAACACATCCACGGTGGCATGGCCGCGGTTGAGCTGACAGATCGGCAGAAACGCAAAAATGGAGAAGGCAATCCCGGCCTCTACCAGCTCAAAGTCACCGGTGATCGGCCCGACCCCGGTTGCAATCAATCCATGAGCCAGTGTTTCAGAAAAGGCCTGAAGGACATCGGAGTGACCCAACGTGTTCAGGCCGCGACCAAGAACACTCACACATGTGAGAATGACCAGTGCCGTCAGAACCAAGCCGCCGACATAAGCCATCAATCGAGCGCCGCGCTCTACCAAGGTGACCACGTTTTCAACTCCAGTGCGATGAAAGCCCCCGCACTCAGCTTGCGCAGAAATGCGGGGGCGTGCGAGATCAGTTGTCGGTGTTTTCGGCGATCAGTTCAAGAGCCCGCGCGCGCAACCCTGTGCCGTCAAGTCCCTTGCCATCCATCTCGGCAATCCAGTTGTCGATGGCTGGCTGTGCAGCAGCCTTCCACTTGGCAACTTCTTCTTCTGACAAGACAATTTCATTGTTGCCGCCATCAAGGGCCACCTGGCGGGAACCAGCATCATCGGCTTGCATCTGCTTGCCTGCCGAGGCCGAGAATTCAACGCCAGAATTTGCATCAATGACCGCTTTGAGATCATCTGGAAGCGCGTTGTAGCGGTCCTTGTTCATCGCAAAAATGAAGGCTGTCGTGTAAAGCGCGTCATCACCAAAGCTGGTGTGGTTCTTTACCAGCTCGTTGACTTTCAATGCCTGTGTGACTTCCCAAGGGATGACCGCTGCATCAATTACGCCTTTGGACAAGGCCTCAGGAACAGCAGGCACCGGCATACCGACCGGTGTAGCACCGAGGATCTTGAACATGCCGGTGGTGATCCGCGTTGGCGCACGCAATTTGACGCCGTTCAAATCTTCCAGCTTCTCAACCGGGCTTTTGGAGTGGATCAAACCTGGTCCGTGAACCCATACACCAAGGATTTTCAGGTCTTTGAAGTCCTGATCCATCATGGTTTCTTCGGCCAGCTGCCAATAGGCCCGCGACACGGCCTCTGCATTGGTCATTGTGAACGGCAGCTCAAAGACTTCCGCACGTGGAAAACGGCCAGGCGTATAACCCGCAACGGTCCAGACGATATCAGCTACACCGTCAATCGCCTGATCGACCAACTCTGGCGGCTTGCCGCCCAACTGCATGGACGGGAACCGCTGGATTTCGATGCGCCCATCGGAATCTTGTTCCACCTTATCGGCCCATGGATAGAGAATATTTTTCGGAACGTTTGCCTGCGCTGGCAAGAACTGGTGCATCCGCAGTGTAACCTCTGCGGCATTTGCACTTGCAGCACCCAGCATCGCGGTTCCGACAGAAGCGGCCAACAGGCCCTTCAAAAGTGTCCGGCGCAATTTGATCATTGTGTCCTCCCTGACAAGCTGTGATCATCGAGACAATTGCCGATGTGTCTTCCCATAGGCAATTTAGTTACATTAGAAACTTGTTTTGTCCAGAGCCAATCTGCAAACCACTCCAAAAGACCAATTTCAGATTGTATATTGATTGCGCGCCAACTTATTTAGCCGCAATTCGATTGAGTTCGGGACGCGAAAATCTGTTCGGATACCTCTTTTGCTGGCTCCAGATATCGGTGGAGATCAAAAAGCCGATCCCGTGTGATTGGGCTTGGAGCGTTTCGAAGCACGGCGTCTACAAACCCTTCATCGGCCCGCAAAGCAGCTTTGACGCGTTCTGCAGCTTCCTGCCGACTCATATGTTCTGACAAGGCTGCGACGGCTGTCTCCGCCATTGCTTCCGGATTTGACAGAACGCGCTCTTTCATTGCCTGCATATCAGGCCTGAAGTCAGCCAATAAAACCAGCGCATGGTTGAGAGCAGCAGCGGTTGCCGACAACAACTGGGGCATCAGGTGCCATTCCAGAGGCCAGGCAACGCCGTCCCGGTCTTCGCTCTGGACGCTACTTGCTGAAAGCCCAGCGCCCAGCGCTTGCGCCAGCAGCTGAATTGACTGGAGAAATTCCGCAACAACCGGATTGTGCTTGTGAGGCATGGCAGATGAACCGCCGCCTGGACCGGCGGAAATTTCAGCAATTTCTCCTCTTGCCGAGAGGCTGGTGTCTTTGCCGATCTTCGCCAGTGCACAGGTCATCTGTTCCAGCCATGCAGCCAGTTGGCGGACACCGGAGCGGTCGGTATGCCAAGGCGGAGCAGGCTCCAGTTGCAGCACTTCAGCCAGAGCGTCCGAGACCTTTTTGCCATTTCCGCCCAGCGCACTGCGACTACCGCTAGCGCCGCCAAACTGAACCTTCAACGTCCGCTTCCGAACCTGCCCAAGTTCATTTTCAAGCGCAACCAGAGGCTGGGCCCACTGAGCAATGCGCAGTCCAAGTGTGATCGGCGTGGCGAGTTGCCCCCTTGTTCGCGCCATCATCACCGTTTCCGCATACTCGCTTGAGAGAGCTTCAAGCCTGTCGAGCAACTGGCCTAGACGAGTATTGATGATTTCAAGAGCATCTCGATAGCAAAGGCCAAAAGCGGTATCGATGATGTCCTGACTGGTCGCACCCAAGTGCACAAACCCACCACCGCGCTCGCCAGCTTCTTGCCGTACACAGTCAACGAGAACGGGAACAGGAACACCGGACTTGGCAACTCCCTCGGCAATCAAAGCGTCCGGAAACTTCACCGTGCGCCCTGCACTTTGGATCGCTTCTGCAGCCTCCCCCGGTATGATGCCAAGCTCTGCCTGCACACGGGCGAGCGCCAATTCCACCCGGATCATGGCATCTAGGACGGCACTGGTGGTGAAGTGCGATGACACGGCTTCATCGAAAAAGATTGGATGCGTCAAAGCGTCAGGCGCAGGATATGTGTCGGTATTCGAAGTCATATCGCGTTACGCAGCCTTTCTCAGTCCAAGAATGTCTCGGGCCTGTTGCCACGTCGCCACTGGCCTTTCATATTTCTCGCAAAGCCCAACCGCGCGCTGAACCAACGCTACATTGGAGGGCGCAAGCGCGTTCCTGTCCAGCCGGATATTGTCCTCTAGGCCGGTCCGGGTATGACCTCCTGCAGCAATGCTCCATTCATTCAAAGTCAATTGATAACGTCCGATTCCCGCTGCACACCATTCAGCATCCGGGACCAGACGCTCAACCGTTTTGACATAATAGTCAAACACATCGCGGTCGACAGGCATCGCGTTTTTCACGCCCATGACGAATTGCACATACAACGAGCCGGGAATACGCCCATCCCGGTTCATGGCTGCAGCCTGATGGATGTGGCTGAGGTCAAAGGCCTCAATTTCCGGCTTGATGGAATGCGTGCGCATTTCCCCAGCCAACCAGTCAACAAGATCAGGTGGGTTTTCATAGACGCGGGTCGGAAAGTTGTTGGACCCGACAGATAGGGACGCCATGTCTGGCTTTAGCGGCAACATGCCCCCGCGCTCCTTGCCCGCACCGGATCGCCCACCCGTTGAAAACTGGACGATCATGCCCGGGCAGTGTTTCAACAGCCCTTCCTTGAGCCGGGCAAAGCGTTCAGGATCAGACGACGGGGTTTCATCGTCATTGCGCACATGAGCATGAACAATTGATGCACCCGCCTCAAACGCTTCTTGCGTTGATTCAATCTGCTCCGCGACTGTGATCGGAACAGCCGGATTGTTTTCTTTCCGCGGTAAAGACCCCGTGATCGCCACGCATATGATGCAAGGTTTGCTCATGTACTGGCCCTCAAATGTCGAAGAAGACGGTTTCGCCCTCTCCCTGCAAGCGAATATCGAAGCGATAAACCGGCATCTCCTCGCCTTCCTCACGCTTTGCGATCAAGGTGGCTCTGCGGTTCTCCCATTCAATCAGGTTCAAGACCGGATCAACTGCGTTGACGCCCGCTTCATCTTCGAAATAAAGACGCGTCTGCAAGCCGACATTTATACCGCGTGCCACGATCCATAAACTGATATGGGGAGCCATGATCTTGCCATTCGCATCGCGAACAGACCCCGGCTTGATGGTCTCAAAGGCCCATTTCCCCGTTTCAAAATCGGTAATGACGCGGCCCCAGCCGCGAAATCCGTCTTCGACGTCTCCGTCATGTTCAGGATGGGCATAAATCCCGTCTGCGTTGGCCTGCCAGGCTTCCAGAAGCACATCTTTGACCGCTGACCCCATGCCATCGATCACTGTGCCTTCCACGCGGATGCGTTCGCCTCTTGCATTGGGACCGGCGATATCCCGGCCCAATTCGTTCTTGTAGATGTCAAACCCGGCGGCGCCCGGCGCCAGACCGATATGCACAAACGGACCGGCTGTTTGAGACGGCGTTTCTTTCAGGTAGTAGAGCTTCTGACGCGCCATCAGTTTCCCTCCAGCCGATTTTCAAACAGGGTGGATCGCCGACCGCGCAGGACAATGTCGAACTTGTAGGCAAGTGTGTCGAGCGGGATAGAGGCATTCATATCAAGTCGGGCGACCAGTTGCTCAATGGCATCCGGGTCGGGGATCGTCTGAACAATCGGGCAGCGCGGAATGAGCGGATCACCTTCAAAATAGCATTGGGTAATCAATCGTTGGGCGAAGGCGCAGCCAAAGACGGATACATGAACATGTGCTGGTCGCCAGTTGTTTACCCAATTTCGCCATGGATATGCGCCCGGTTTGATGGTCCTGAACGCGTAATAGCCGTTTTCGTCTGTCAGTGTGCGCCCACATCCGCCGAAGTTGGGATCAATCGGTACCAGATATGTGTCCTTCTTGTGGCGATACCGTCCACCAGCATTGGCCTGCCAGATTTCAACCAGCGTTTCAGGCACCGGTTTGCCGATTTCATCCAATACACGGCCATGCAGGATGATGCGCTCGCCAATGGGGCTTTCACCGGTCTTGGCATAATTCACCAGAAGATCATTATCGCCGGGATCGATGTCGTTGTGCCCAAACACCGGGCCGGTCATTTCACTGACCGTTGTCTCAAGACTGATCATGGAATACTGCGGCGAGCGCGCCACGCTGGTCTTGTAGTCTTGCGCTTTTGCCGGAGGATGCCATTGGCGATCCCTTTGATAATACGGCCCAGGTTTCATTTTGCATCCTCCGGGTCAAAACGCTGTGAGGTGTTGCTCTGCTGCGTTTCTTCCATTTCCATGTACGTCTGCTTGGCAAGCTTCAGGGCATGGTTGGCCCGCGGCACTCCAGCATAGATTGCAACATGCTGAAACGCCTCCAAAACATCCTGCTTGCTCGCTCCAGTCCGGGCCGTTGCACGAATGTGCATGGGAATCTCGTCAAAGTTTCCAAGCGCCGCCAAAAGCGCAAGCGTCAACATGGAACGTTCGCGCTGGCTGATCCCGTCTGACGCCCAAACGGTTCCCCATGCGCTTTCAGTAATCAGCGTTTGAAATGGTTCATCCATCACAGTCTTGGCTGCTTCAGCCCGCTCGACATGCGCATCCCCGAGAACCGCGCGGCGCACCTCCATGCCGCGTTCGTATCGATCAGACATGAGACGCCTCCGTAAAAAACGACATCAAATGCGCCGCATAGACCTTTGGAGCTTCAACACACGGCAAGTGGCCCGCCCCTGCGAGTTCAACAAAGCGACTACCGGGCACCAAGTCCGCGGTCGCCTTGACCAGATCAGGCGGGATGGCCTTGTCTTCCGATCCGCCAATCCCGAGCACCGGGAGACGGAGCTGAGCAGTTGTCGCGTGCAAGTCCGCATTGGCGATAGCCTCACAACAGCCGATATAGCCTTGCGCCGGAGTTCGGGTCAGCATTGCGCGCCAAATCCGGTTTTCTGAGCTGCCGCGATAGGCGGCACCAAACCAACGATCCAGTATTGCGTCCACCAGACTTCCCAGCCCTCCCGTCTCAATCGCCGCAATCCGGTCGCGCCACATAGCCGGTTCGCCCATTTTGGCTGCGGTATTTGAAAGAACCAGCCCCTTGATGCGACCGGGATTTCGGCTTGCCACAAGCTGTCCAATCATACCGCCAATCGAAAGCCCGACGAACAGGCAATCGGTGACCTCAAGGTGATCGAGAACGGCTTCAGCATCGTCGGCCAACTCGCCCATCGTATAAGGGGACGACGGACAGGCCGACAGTCCATGGCCGCGATTGTCAAACCGAATGTAGCGAATCCCTTCTCTTGGAAGAAGCTCGATCACCGCATCCCATATGCGCAAATCCGTTCCCAGTGAATTGGCAAATACGACGGGCTGCCCATCCGGATCGCCCTCTTGCTGCCAATGCAGATCAACGGTGGTGGAACATAGACCGCGCATCAATACGGCAACCCCACATAGTTTTGCGCAAACCACTTTTGGGCCGCTTTATTGTGATGCAGGGATTCAATTTCAGCCCTCTGCATTTTGAGGTCAAAGCCGGATTGATCCGGGAACCGATGCAAGAGATTGGTCGTCGCCCAGCTGAACCGCTCTGCCTTCCAGACCCGAGCCAGAGCCATTTCAGAGTAACTGTCGATGCCCTGCTCGTCGCTGTGCTCATAATATTGGATCAAGGCCTCAGACAGGTAATGGACATCAGATGCGGCCGTGTTGAGCCCCTTGGCCCCGGTTGGCGGTACGATGTGAGCTGCATCCCCACACAGGAACAGCCGCCCCCAGCGCATCGGCTCGCTCACGAAAGACCGGAGCGGTGCGATTGACTTTTCAATTGACGGACCCGTGACAATCTTCTCGGCAATGGATTGGGGCAGCCTGCTTCGCAGTTCATCCCAAAATGCATCGTCACTCCATCCTTCCACCGTGTCGGTCAACGGGCACTGGACGTAATAGCGCGACAGGTTCTCATTGCGCAGCGAACACAGCGCAAAACCCCGCTCAGAATTGGCATAAATCAGCTCATCATGCACCGGCGGCGTTTCGGACAGGATACCCAACCAGCCGAAGGGAAACACCTTCTCAAACTCCTGCCGGACGGTCTCCGGGATTGTCTTGCGGCTAACACCGCGGAACCCGTCACATCCCGCGATAAAATCGCAGGCGATTGTATATTGCACCCCGTTGACGCAGTACGTGACCAAAGGCGCATTGCTATCGGCGTCCAAAATTTGAACACCTTCAGCCTCAAAGACGGTTTTTGCACCGATCTGATCGCGTGCGTCATACAAATCTCGCGTGACTTCTGTCTGGCCGTAGACAACGACGCTTTGGTCGATCAACTCCTTGAAATTGATGGAAAAGAGCTCGTTCTCATAAGAGATGTAGGTGCCGTCATGCACAATGCATTCCCGGTCCATTCGCTCCGCCACACCAGCCTTACGCATCAAGTTGACAAGGCCGGTTTCCAGTATGCCCGCACGAATGCGCGACAAGACATAATCCCGCGTCTTGCGCTCCAAAATGACGGTTTCAATTCCTTTTAGAGCAAGCAGTTGCCCCAACAGCAGTCCTGATGGCCCCCCCCCAACAATGACAACCTGTGTCCGCATCCGCATTTCCTTCCATTCAACACATGATAAATGTTCAAAAACGCAATGTAAAATGATATAAATCGCCCTCTACTTATCAAATACGATAACTAAATGCTCGACCGTCGTATCAAGTTCCGACACATACAGTCCTTCGTTGAAATCGCCCGTGAGGGAAGCCTAAAGCGGGCAGCAGACAAGCTGAGCCTGACACAGCCAGCCATTTCCAAGACCCTGAAAGAATTGGAAGACATTACGGGTGCGGCACTCATGGTGCGCAACAGGGCGGGCGTTGCCTTGACCAAACAAGGCGAGGTCTTTTTGCAGTTTGCGCAGGTGTCCCTTGCAAGCTTGCAGCAGGGGTTTGACAGCGTAGAACAGGCTGGCGGCCGAGCCGGAGTAACCTTGAAAGTCGGCGCATTGCCGACCGTTGCAGCCAGTCTTATGCCGCCTGTCATACGCAGCTATGCTGATCTCTGCCCGGATGTGACAGTTCGGATCGTTGACGGCCCACATGGCTATCTGATTGAGCGATTGAAGCTTGGAGAGCTTGATCTTGTGATTGGCCGACTTGGTCGTCCGCAATCCATGGAAGGAGTCTCCTTCACACAGCTTTATTCTGAACGTGTCGACTTTGTTGTGCGTGCCGGGCATCCGCTTCTAGACAATCCAGACCTGAAACACCTATCGGACTGGCCAGTCATATATCCACCGGAGGGGTCCGCAATTCGACCACTGGTGGAGCGGTTTTTAATTGCGAATGGGGTGCCTGAACTTCGCAACAGGATCGAAACTGTCTCTGGCGCGTTTGGCCGGATTTACGCGCGTATGACGGATGCGGTTTGGATCATTTCGTCAGGTGTGGCTCAAACCGAAATTGCCGACGGCCACCTGACCCGCCTTCCCTTTGAGAGCGATATCACCAAAGGGCCGATTGGGCTGATGACACGTCCCGACGCTCAGCCTTCGGCTGTTGAACGGGTGTTTCGAGTCGCCCTGCAAACGGCCATTGAGGACCTTGGGCTCAAGTCGTGACACCGCTGATTATCTTACGGGCATCACCCTTCCCGAGACACCAGATGATCAAGGCGTGCCACAAGGTCCGGCTCCCAGTCTTCAATCGAATGCGCTCCGGCCCAGGACTTCAATCGGCCAGCCTGTTCAGCCGCCAGACAATAGAGCCCTGCACCTGACATTTGCTCCAGCACACTTAACTCCATCAGGGCCCGTGTGCGCGGGGATCGCGCTGTTTTGAAAGCACGGTTCCAACTCTCTGCCTCGCCCCCGTCACTGACAAGTTGCGCCAACTCTTCAACGTTTACGCCGGGCCGCTCATCAGGCGCAGCCACTGCCGAGTGAGCATCGGCACTTGCCGAGTCAGGCCCTGTCTCCAACGTTGTTAGACCACCGACGGTTTCCTCTGAAACAAGTGGCGTACCGTCTGCATACTTCAGGTCTCGAATCTCCGGAAAGCGAACCAGAAATGCGAACAAATCACGCAGGATTGCCTCCTGCACTTTCTCCCGCCCCAACCGGGCGGCAAAGTCGGCTGCAATTTTATGCCCATCAAACCAGAAGGGTGTGGACTGCAAGGTTCGTTCAAGCCGCTTCACCAGCTCACCATCCACAGCCCCGCCTGCAAGCGCGCTGCTGTAGCGATCAATGGTATCCACGGCCACAGGCGGCACAATGGTCTTTGGCGCATCCTTGATAGGTGGCGGAGCCGTTATGTCGCCCCAAGTCACAGCGCGACGCAATTGATAGGACACCGGTGCGGTGGGATCGAGATCATAAAGCGTGTCGGCGATTTCCCCGGCAGATCGCTTGAGCGCACGCCAATCGGTCTCTGAGGACTGAGACTTATCAGGAGATCGACTTTGTGACGTCCCGCTGGCTTGTTTAGCGTTTTGCGCAGGTTTCGCAGCGCTTTGCGCAGCCCCGCTCTCAGGGGAAGCCGTTTCAGCACCGGCGCCATTTTCAAGCGCCAAACGTTCCTTGATGTCACTGAAATGCTTGCCGAGGGCTGCGGCGCGGATCAATTCGTGACCAGAAAGACGAGTTAGTATCTCGGTCAACTCGCTGGTCAACTTGCCTTGCGGCCCGGGGAACTCCTTTCGCGACAGGCTGCTTGCGATCCTGCTCAGCTGAGTATGAAACGCCCTCTCCTGTTTGGGTTGCCTCTGATCGGCAGGCAATTCCAAAAAAGCATAGAGGCCACAATAGCCCGACATTAGAGAATCACGGGTGGCATTTTGGGTCAGCGCCAGACAGACTGCCTCGACAAGCCGTAAATCCTTGGCTTTCTTCGATAAAAGCTCAAGTGCAGCTTCCTGAACCTCTGACCAGCTTATTGAGCCGTGCGACAGGGTTCCACGCTTCATAAGCGCATCGTCGATCACATCGAATTGTGGCTCGTCTTCCAAATCGCCTTTAGCTGGCGTCGCAATAGGTGCGCGTATCGCAGCAACGAATGGATCGTCAGAAGGGAGAGCGGACAACGAGCCGATCTCCTCTTTGCTTGAGATCGGCGTCGCCTTCTTTTTCGATGCCACTGCCATTGACCTTACATCCGCGCTGGGAGGATCAGATCGGTCAACGGGCTTTGGGCAGCCGGATTCTTTTGCCCGTCCTGCGTCACCACATAGCTTGTGCTCGCCCCGCTGATGTCAAACCGCACGATCGTTCCATTGCCCGCGAAATTCGTCACGGTTCCTGAATCCAGCAAACGGAAGCCGGACCAAGGCCCCGTGAACGAGATTGTTTGCGGGCGACCGCGACCATTCGGGAAGACCGTGAGTTTGCTCTCTGCCTGCTTGGACAACTCGTTCGGCCAGATCACCCGGATCGGGCGGCGCGGCCCGTGGGTATAGGAAATAATCTGCCCTTCCACATTCATGACAGCCCGGCGGAACTTGCCGGAAAGGCTCTTCGGTTCAATGGTGTAGCTGATGCCGAGCGTTCCATCGCTTGAGAAATAGTGCTTGCGCAGATCAAGAGACTTTTTCAACTGGGTCAGAAAGGTCCGGTTTATCACCAGGCTGCGCCCGTCAATCGTTCTAGGGTCGCCGGTCGCCTCATCCACGAAGAGAACCAGATTCTCCTCATAGAATTTTTCAATACGCCCACCGGGACCAAAGAAGGCCTCAAAGTCCTGAAGTGGCACTTCTTCGCGCGCATCAACCGTGAACGGATAGCGGGTCGAAAGGCTAAGGTTATACTCCGCATAAACCTCTTCATTCCAGGCGCGTTGCAATTCTTCCTTGGCCTTTTTCAAGACCACCTTCCAGCTCTGGTCTGCAATCTTGTCAAAGAACCGATTGAGAGGTTCTGGTAGATCAACACCAAGGCGCCTGATGACATAGATCGGATCATCACCTTCCAGTTTGATCCGCGCCTTTGCCTTGGTCAGTGCGACTTCACCTGAGCGTTCACCAGCCTGCCGGATTTCCTTCAGATATTCATAAAGGCGGTCGAGCGCTGCCTGCAGGTCTTCCAGATAAGCCTTTTCATCTTCCAAGGCTGTGCCTACGTCATTCAGACGGAAGAACGCACGGCGGATTCGAAGCCCCTGCTCCCGATTCAGATCAAACGGAAGATCGGCATTGGTCGCCTGTTCGGCTTCCAGCTCGACAAGCTTTTCCTCATAGATCTCAGTTTCTTCCTTGACCCGTGCAAGCAAGCGCCCGAAAGGGTTCTCAGGGCCGGTGATCTCTTCCAGAACGTCAACAGCATGGTCGACATTTTCAAAGTCGACCATTTCAAGCGCGTTCAAGGCATCAGACCAGGCCGTGATGTAATTTGTTGCGTACCGTCCAGCGACCTTGCGCTGGAAATTCTCAAGATCCTCCGGTGAGTAGCTGACCGTGTCGCGTTCACCTGCAACCCAGGCATCTTCAACGGCAACAACAGACAACGTGTCATTTTGCTTTATGAAGAAGTCTTTGAAAGCGCCCTTCGTGAAGAATGGCTTCACCTCCACAGGCTCGCTTCGGCCACTGGCATTCTTCGCCGTTTCAAAGATGATGTTGTAGGCAGGCCCAATCTCGTTGCGCAGGTTCACAGGCGTGATGAGCTGACGATCGCCCAGCTGTTCAATGTTGCGATAGAGGCGCAAATCGCGGGGAACTTCCCGGAGGTTTGATTGGGCGGCAAGCACCATCTGCTCATCCAGCTTGGTTTCCAGCTCGACCGTTTCAAGTGCGAACTTGAGGTGGTCATTGAGCTCACCTTGCATGACGCCCTCGCCGGTATACTTATCCTGCCAGACTTCGCTGACCCAGCCCTCGACCAACGTGTTGTTGCGGCGCTCACGGTCCCCCAACATCAGATAGATGCGAAGAGCCTCCAAACGCGCGTCGCTGTCCTTGGTTTTGGGGTCTTTGCCTAATTCATCTATTTCGTCATGAACATGCGCGCCGATATCTGGCAAAAAGGCCTTGTCGAGCAATGCCACATAGGACTTTTCGATCTCGGGGCCGATTTTCTTGCCTTGATAAAGGGTCGCCGCCGCTGAAACCGGGTTCCAGTCCCGATAGTTCCCGAAAATTCCAGCTGCAGATTTCAGGGAGTTAAGGGGCTTAAGGAAGGCAGCGCCTGCCGTTTCGCCACTGACGTTGGCCTGCTGGTTCTGGATCTCCTGAAAGGTCTTGGCAATATCGACAACTTCGTTTGCCTTGGCGCGATTCGCGTCATAGGCGAGCCAATAAAAGCCCGAGAAACCAACGAAGAGAACAGACGCCGCTGCAGCAGACATGGCAAAGCGCATTTTTTTGGCGCGCTCAATGCGAATATTGTCACCCGCAAGCCCGGCCTCGCGAAAGACTACCGTTTTCAGAAGATCGCCCGCGAAATAGTTCTTGGAATAGCCATTGTGGACCGGAAGGACCGGTGTGCGGATCTCGTATTTTTGAGAGGCTGCTGTCAGTACCGCATTAAACGGCACGGCTTCCTGCCGACAAGACGTCATGAACACACCGCGAACTTGCGGCGCGGTTGAGAATTTATCCTGATGCAGGCTTGTGGTCAGAAATTCCAGAAGCAAGTCGCGCAGTCCCGCCAACTGCCTGCTGAAAGTGTACAGCTTGCGGCGTCCGGCGATTGATCGCTGATCCAGAATTCGATCGAGCGTCAGGTCATTTACCTGCTGCAAGAAGGCGTCAAAGGATTCGGAAAATTCTTCAATCCACGCATTTCCAGCTGATTCCGGTGTGACATCGAAGGTGAACCCAAATGGCTCCTGACGCTGACTTTGAGGCAGACCAGAAATGAACTCATGGAACCCGTCCAAAAGGTCCACCTTGGTAAGAAGCACATGCACAGTATAGCGCGTACCAAGCGCCTCGGACATCTCCACCAATCGCGCGTGCAAGAGCGCTGCCTTATTGTCTCGCACCTTAGGTGAAGACTGAATAAGATCAATCACATCAATACAGACGACTGCCCCGTTGATTGGGCGGCGAGGCCGATATTCCTGCAATAGTCCGAGAAACTTGTGCCAAAGCAGCGCTGAAACATCCAAAACATTGTCAGACAGACTGCTGCGCTGGTGGGTGAGAATCTGTCCAGCCACATCAAACAGAACGGCTTCGTCCGTGACCCAATAGTCCACGTCCTCCGTTTCGGTAACGTGTTTGGCATCCTCTTGAGAGAACAAATGCGCCAAGGGCAGCTTGAGGTCCGATTCGACGATCAGGCTTGTTTTCCCGGCTGCGGGAAACCCCATTACCACGTACCAAGGCAGAGCGTAGAGAGAGCCGATTTTCTGCTTTTCGTCGCGCCCAATCCAGCTGGTCTTGATCGTGGACATGGCATTGCGGAAGGAGGCTTCGAAGGCGTCCACACGCTCCCGGATCGGGTCACGCGGCTTTTCTTCCTTCTTTTTTTCCTCGGCGCGTTCAGCACGGCGCTTGCGGTAATACTCGGTGACCAGATTGTTTAGGCCCCAGATGAAAATCGCTGCGCAGATCGCTACAAGTCGGAAAGTAACCGGCTCCAGAGGCCTGTAACCAGAGATTGAAATGCGAGGCCCAAGGAACCAAATCGCAATGCATACAATCAATGTAATGACGAATGACGCAAACAAGTAGGACTTAATTGCTGACCATAAACCTCGCGCCATTTTTCTAAAAAAGCCAAAAATCTTACCAAAAATTCCCGAAACCATGACACTTCATCCATAATTACAATCTATTTCCATGAAATAATCACCTCAACCGCAAAACTATCCTAAGGTGAAACATGATTTTATTTATCAATTTATTTCCGATTATATCGCGTTATTAGGCTTGTCAATCACAACAACATACTGCTATTCAAAACCCAAGATTGCCTCTACGGCATCCAGAGGTTTAGTGCCTCTTATATCGGTATTCGTTTTATGTCCGGCTGTTCCATCGGCTACATTTTTTTAAGTGGCAATCGAAGGTGAGCCGGAATTTATTGAGGAGGTTTTAGGATGGCCGGTAAAGAAGGCTCCGTCGCCCCGAAAGAACGGATCAACATCCGTTATGTTCCTGCAACCGGTGACCAACAGGAAGAAGTAGAACTTCCGCTTCGCCTCGTTATGTTGGGCGATTATCTCGGTCGCGAAGACGATACTCCGCTTGAAGAGCGCGAAGTCCTGTCAGTGGACAAGAATAGCTTCGCCTCTGTTATGGAGGAGGCTGGCCTTTCACGCGAATTGAACGTGAAAGACACGTTGTCAGATGACGATGATGCCCGTTTAACTGTGAACCTCAACTTCAAGGGCCTTAACGATTTCTCACCCGATGCAATCGTCAAACAAGTTCCAGAACTTGATCGTTTGATCGAGCTTCGTGAAGCACTGGTTGCACTCAAGGGACCGCTCGGCAACATCCCAGCATTCCGCAAACGCCTTGAACAAATTCTGGAAGATGAAGATTCGCGTCAGAAGCTGATTGAAGAGCTGCAACGCATCGAAGATGCATCGGCAGAAGCTCAACCGGGCGAATATTTAAATGGCGCTGCCGCTTCTGCGAATGGCGAACATGCAGACGAAAATGGTGCATCAGCCGCGCCGGCTGAGGGTGACGACGACACCCAGCGCCCATATTTGAATAGCTGATTTCGGTGGCCGGTCTTCGGCCACCTGCTCCCTGATTTTAGTGCGCCGGTTACCGGCCATGCAACGAGAGTTCTGAAATGACCCAGACTAGCTCGACCGCACCACAGGATGTGCGGACTGGTGATGTTGCTCATGTATCCCTTCTCGACCAGATTATGGAAGAGACCCGCATTCAACCAGATGACTCGGAAAGCTATTCCATAGCCCGGCGTGGTGTTGAAGCCTTCATTGCGGACATGATTTCAAGTCGCAAACCCGGTGAACGGATCAATCGTGTTCTCGTCGACCAGATGATTGCCCAGCTTGACGAGAAAGTTTCCCGTCAGGTCGACGAAATCATGCACGATGAATCGTTCCAGGAACTGGAATCAGCATGGCGCGGTCTCAAGCTGCTGGTTGATCGCACAGATTTCCGGGAAAACATCAAGATCGACATCATCTCGGTGTCCAAGGACAAGCTGCTCGAAGATTTCGAGACCAGTCCTGAAGTGGTCCAGTCCGGTCTCTACAAGCACGTTTATGCTTCAGGCTACGGCCAGTTTGGTGGCGAGCCGGTTGGTGCCATGATCGCCAATTATGATTTTGGCCCCGGCGCGCGTGACGTAAAGCTAATGCAGTATGTCGCCTCTGTTGGTGCCATGGCCCATGCGCCGTTCATCGCGGCCGCAGCACCTCAAATGTTTGAAGTTGACGATTATGTTGACCTTCCGGCGCAAAAAGACCTGTTCTCCCTCTATGAGGGTCCACGCTTCCGCAAATGGATGGGTTTCCGACAGAGCGAAGACTCTCGTTATGTCGGCCTCACCTGCCCGCGCTTCTTGCTACGCATGCCATATGACGCAGAAGAAAACCCTGTCAAATCCTTCGTTTACAACGAAAACGTCACCGAAGATCACGACAGCTATCTTTGGGGCAACACATCGTTCCTGATGGCAACACGCCTGACGGAATCCTTTGCCAAATATCGCTGGTGCCCGAACATCATCGGCCCGCTGTCTGGTGGAGCGGTTCATGATCTCCCGGTTCATGTCTATGAAGCATTCGGTCAACTGGAAGAGAAAATTCCGACAGAGATCCTGATCACGGATCGCCGGGAATATGAGCTGGCGGAAGAAGGCTTTATCGCGCTGACCATGCGCAAGGGCTCCGACAACGCGGCATTCTTCTCTGCAAACTCCGCCCAGAAGCCGAAAATCTTCCAGAACACCAAGGAAGGCAAGGCTGCCGAGACCAACTACAAGCTCGGAACACAGCTTCCTTACATGATGATCATCAACCGCCTGGCGCACTACATCAAGGTGCTGCAGCGCGAGCAGATCGGTTCCTGGAAGGAAAAAGAGGATCTGGAGCGCGAGCTGAACACTTGGCTCAAGCAATATGTTGCTGATCAGGAAAACCCGCCGCAGGACGTGCGCTCACGCCGTCCGCTGCGTGCTGCGCAGGTGGAAGTTTCGGATGTCGAAGGAGATCCGGGTTGGTATCAGGTGTCTTTGAAGGTGCGTCCGCACTTCAAATACATGGGTGCCAACTTTGAACTCTCCCTCGTCGGCAAGCTCGACAAGGACGACTGATCCGGGAGGTCACGTTGAGACGACGACCGGAAGGCACCGAAGTCTGGAACAGTCGGAACCGAAGCGCGGCGGGCAGTTTGTTTGAGCGCTTGGTTCTGGATGAAGAAGACAGGGAAACAGACCGGAATACCAGCGAGGTCCAAGGCACTGTGCGATCCATCAAGCGCCATTTGATGCGCTTGCTGAATGCTCGTGCCGGAGGTGCCGCGTCTGCCCCTGAACTTGGTCTAGTCGATTTCAACGTGTCTTCGGTCGAATCCAACGATTTGACCCAACATATTGCAGCCTCGATCCGTCGGTGCATCGATACCTATGAACCACGGGTCAAAGTGCGTGCCGTCGAATGTTCTCGGGATCCCGACCGGCCACTCGACCTCAATTTCAGGATCGCGGCGGAAGTTCCGGCGCGATCTGGCAACGAAATGGTCCAAATCGATTTGCTGATGCGAGACGGACGCGCAGCGCACATACTTTGAAATTAGTCCCGAACTTTAAGAAACGGGGCGGGTTGGCGACGTGAGATCACGATATTTTCAGGACGAGCTGACATATCTTCGGGAGAGTGGTCGGATGTTTTCCGAAAGCAACCCGAAGCTCGTCAAATATCTGTCGGAACGCTCAACCGACCCTGACGTGGAACGCATTCTGGAAGGTTTTGCCTTTCTGACGTCCAAGTTGCGGGAAAAGCTGGACGACGAACTGCCCGAGCTGACGCATTCCGTTCTTAACCTGCTCCTGCCGAATTTCTTGCGCCCCTTCCCGGCCGCAACAATGATGAAGCTGTCGCCCATTGAAAAGGCGATCACAGAGCGGCAAACCGTCCCCAAGAACACCGAAGTCCTGTCGCGCCCCGTGGATGGCGTGGTCTGCACGTTCAAGACAACGTCGGACATTTCCATCTACCCGCTGGAGATCGAAAGCCAGTCCCTTGAACGAACCCGGCAAACCACAACGCTTCATATCGACCTGAAAACGCTTTCCGGTCTGCCTCTTTCGAAAATTGACCTCAAGGACCTTCGGCTCTGGTTTTCCGGAGATGAGGTCACCGCTCAGACGCTTTACCTTTGGTTCGGGCGCTACCTGTCCTCCATTGAATTGATACCGGAGACAGAAGCAGGACCACAATCACCTATCCGGATCCCGAAAGACAAGATCCGGCCCGGTGGCTTTGCGCAGAGCGAAGCGATGCTCTCAGCCGGAAACGCAGCATATGAGGGCTATCGGCTGCTACGGGAATACTTTGTGTTCCCATCGAAATTCCTCTGCTTTGACCTTCAGGATCTTGGTCGGCTTTTTGCCAACTCGGATGCTCTGGGATTTCGGATAACCGTCCGCTTCCAGCGCCCTTTGCCAGCAGATTTGAAAGTTCGCCCCGGCACCTTGCGCCTCTACTGCTCGCCCGCGGTCAACCTGTTTACCCATGATGCAGAGCCAATGATGATCAATCACCGGCGCCTGCATTACCCGCTCCGCCCCTCCTCCAATGCCAAGAAGACAATCAATATCTTCTCCGTTGACCGGGTGATGAGCTGGCGTTCGATTGAAGACCCGAAGACCGGTTCGCACCTTCGGGACTATCCCCCGTTTGAGTCCTTCCACCATGAAGTGGAACGCGCGCAAGGCATGCAGCAGATCTATTATCGCCTGCGTTTGCGAGAAGCCCTTCAGGGCATGGGGATGGATCACCTTCTGTCCTTTGTTCGCCATGACAACAGTCCGGTGGTTCCAGACCACGAAGTCCTGTCCGCGGAACTCAGCTGTTTTAACGGCTCCCACGCACATGAGTTGGGCGGCGGCGATATCTGTGTGCCGACCGAAGACACACCAGCCCATGCCGAGTTCCGCAATCTGGAGCAGCCAACACATCCGGTTTATCCGCCACTCGATGGCAGCCTCTACTGGACAATGATTTCCAATCTGTCGCTCAACTATGTGTCCCTGCTCGACAAGGATGCGTTGAGCGCAGTTTTGGCCGTTTATGACTTTCAGGCTCAATCGGACCGCCGGGCCGAGCGCACCAGTCAACGGCGGCTTAACGGCCTTCTTTCGATAGAGACAAAGCCTTTTGACAAGCTGTTCCGCGGCCAGCCGGTGCGCGGGCTTTATTCGCGAATGCGGCTGCGCGAATCCGCGTTTCAAAGTGAAGGAGACATGTTCCTGTTCGCGAGTGTGCTCGCTGAATTTTTCACGCTCTACGCCAGCATCAACTCGTTTCACGAGTTGGAAGTTGAAGGCGAAGAAAACAACGAGGTGTACCAATGGCCAGCGAAGATCGGCAGACAGCCGATAATCTGACGGACCGTTTGGTCCACGATGCCCGCACCTGGTCCTTTTTTCAGGCTGTGGAGCATATTCAGCGTGCCTATGACGGGGGCAGTGAAGTCGGCAGTCACATGTTGCCGGGCGACGAAAAGATTTTCTTTTCCGTGGATCATCGATTGGGCTTCCCGATCTCCGACATCAACCGTATCGACCTGTCGAATTCAGACCAACTGAAAGCGAACGGGGCTGTTCCCGATATTCCATCAGACATTCATGTCAATGGGTCCGCTACGGGGGGACTTCGCCAGCCATTCCAGCTGGAAGTTGCCTTTTTGGGACTTCATGGCGCCAACTCGCCTCTTCCCTCCTATTATCAGGAAACCATTGCCCGATATGACGCGGAAGGTTCGCTTCTCAAGGGCTTCTTTGACTTCTTTCACAATCGTCTGATCGGCCTCATGCACCGGACGATGCGAAAGTATCGGTACTATGTGCGCTATCAACCGGAGGCAAAAGACGGCTTTTCGCAGAATATGTTCTGCGTCTTCGGTCTGGCCGATCAAGAGGCCAGAGACAGTTCAAAGATCAATTGGGCCCGACTGCTAACCTTCACCGGCATTCTGGCGTCTCGAAACCGTTCTCCTCAGGTTGTTGCGAGCGTGGTCGCACATGCCTTTTTCCACGAAGATGTGGAAGTGGAAGAATGGGTCCAGCGTAAGGTTGATATTCCGGCGAACCAGTTGTCAGCGCTGGGAAAACAGAACTTCCAGCTTGGGCAGGACGTCGTACTTGGCGACCGCGTGCCGGATCTGGCGAGCAAGTTCAACATCTACCTCAAAAATCTGAGTTTCGAGCGGTTTCAGGACTTTTTGCCGAGCGGCAAGGACCATGAACCTCTCAAGCAGCTGGTCGAGTTCATGCTGCGTGATCAACACGCATATGACATCAAGCTTGGCCTAGCTCCACGGCAGGCCAGACCTTTGGACCTGTCGGATTCCGATGAAGGCCACTTGGGCTGGTCTTCCTTCCTTGGGTCCGGAGATGCCGGTCAGCGCGATGTGCTGATAACGGCCAGATTGTGAGGAATTTGCCATGAAAATGATCCTCGCCGTCAACAACACCACCAATCTGGAAAGCGGGATTGCTGCGACCTCCGTTTTTGAGGCCTCAGGTGGTGTGATTGGCTCAGCACCGGATGCCGACTGGCAGCTGATGGACCGTGCTGGCTCCGTTGCGGACTTTCACGTCAAGGTGTTTCAGCAAGACGGCCATTTTTGCGCAACGCCTCTCGACCGAGAAGGCATGGTGGTCAATCGCGCGTCCCGTCCGATGCAGAAGGGAACAACCTTCTCTGTTTCCGACGGCGACACATGGAACATCGGCGACTTTAACGTCTCTGTTTACATCGCAATTGATGAAAACACTGCCGCCGGTGGCTCGACACCCGGTGAGCAATGGGCCGGTCAGTTTTCCTCAATCGAGACCCTTTTACCCGGTGCGTTGAAAAACGACGATCAACGGGAACAGCTAAATGCCAAAGCCATTCTTGCGGATTATTCCGCCGAGGATGATGAGAAGGCTGAATTTTTCGCCACCAAAGATCGAGCCATCAAGGAAGCGCTCGATCCGGTCACACATTTGAACAAAGCCTCACAGAGCCTGGAAGACGATAGCAAGGATCCGGTTGTTCTGTTTGATCGCAAACGGGGGGCAAGCGCCATGTCCGACGAAAAAAGCCTGATCGATGATCTGAACGTAAAACCACAACAAGGCACTGAAAATCTCGGCCTTGATGACCCGATGGCTCAAAATGCCTTTTTCGCAGGACCCAAAGCAACAGATCAAAATGAGGATCTGGACAGCTATCTGCAGGAACTGACGCAAGCCGGGTCACGCAACATTAATGAGTCCGCCCTGAACAACGTCTAAGCCATTGATGTTGCGCGTGGCCGAAGCAATACGCAAATATTCGATTTGACCGGTTTGGGGATGGGGTTTGTGATCCAGAGCAGCAAAATGATCAGTGCATTGAGGATCAGACGCAGGTTATGACCGGCTGCGGCCAGCAGGGCGTTGATGGCATCGCCATTTTTGCCATTGAGGAAGTTCCGGTCAAGTCGTCCATCTGTTTTCATGTGGCCGATGGTGGCCTCGATCGCTGATCGTCGTTTCAGCTCACGCTTCATCTGTGCCGTCAGCCCGCGCTTCTGGCCGGAGATCATGACCTTGGCGTCGCCCTCATAATCATGCCCCCGATAGCCACGGTCCACATAGACACGCTCAGCTTTGGTGCCGCAGACTTTCTCAGCCTGACTGATGGTGTCATTCAAGGTGTGCCCATCATAGGGATTGCCCTCAAAAGCCCTCGCCGCAAGAACCAATCCTTCCCGATTGGTCGTGGCAATGCCAACCTTGGCCCCGAACTCGTAAGGTGTTCGCGCCTTGCCCTTGGCAATACAGGCCACTTCCGGCGCATGCATGGAATAAATCTTGTTTTTGTCCTTGGGGGTCTGGGCCAGAAGCCGCTCCACCAGTCCCAGCAGACGGGAGAACCGGTGCTCAAGACCTTCGTTGCCTGCGATCTTGCGGGAGATGTCGCGATAGACCCGGCCCAGATAGGTCTTCAGCTTTTTGAGTTCCCGGCGCATCCGCTTGAACTGTTTGGCATGGGCATAACGGCCCGCCATCAAGGCCGCCTTTTTGGCAACTCTGGTATGGCTGCGACGCAAGATGATGCCGGCCCTCTTGGCCTGGCGCACCAGAAGCTGCAAGGCCTTGTGATAAAGACGGCTATCGGTGGGATGGGCAATGGCTTTGGGTTGAACGGTCGTATCAACCAAGACCCGCTCAAGGCTGCTCTTCTTGATCGTCCCGCTCTCAATCGCAACACCTACCGTAGCAGAAAGAAGCTTTTCCATTCCCTCAGGACCAATCCGTTTGCGCCAGCGGGTCATGGTTGAGGGATCAATGGGGAATTGGTGCTGGAAAAACTCAAAACCGCAGAAAGACTGCCAGTAGGGGTTTTCAACCCAACGCTCAACCGTCTCTTCATCGGAAAGATCGTACATGTGCTTGAGAAAGTGCAGCCCGGCCATCAGACGCGTTGGTTTGGCCGGTCGTCCCAAGGGGCGATAATGCCTGCCGAACTCCGCATCAAATTCATCCCAAGGCATCAGACCAGACAGCCGCACCAACGAATGGTTCATATCGATGATTGCGGCCAGGCGTTCCTTGAACAGATCGCCACACCGTTTGTTGCGTTTTGAAGGTCTCATGAGAATATGCCAGAAAATGCGTGCTTCGGATCAACTAACCGGCATATTCACACATCCAAAACCCAATGGGTATCCATACTCTTCAATCAGTTAAGGGGTTTTTCAGCGCGAACTAATGACATCCGCGCCCGTGAAGAGTGGCATGGCAACGTGCAGTCAGGCAGTTTTGACGAAAATGAACAAGTCGACCACGTTGTTCTACGCCCCCTCCTCAGCGCGATGGGCCTGCCGGTTGCAGACATGTCTGTGCCAGAGGCCAACCGGGTGGCCCGCGAAACAGGCGAAGCGATGTTGGCGGCCATCATCGGCCTGATGGAAATTCACAATCGACAGGGCGATGACCGCAACAGTCTCAACGACACCCATTTGCATCCGGTCGAAGACAACCCCCTACGGCTTGGCATGAACCCGGGAGAGGCCGTTCGCCACCTGTTTCTGGTGCAAAGTCCGGTTCACCTGAACGCGCCGGCGGCGATTGAAGAAAGCCTTGCGCAAATCACAGCGCACGAAGAAGCAAGCCAAACGGCAATCGAAGCTGCTTTGGAAGCGGTCCTGACCGCCTTATCCCCGCAGCATCTGTCCCGTCGCTTTGCCCGCTACAAGGGTCATGCCCCGAAAACCGGCGACCCGGATGCGTGGCATTGGCAGATGTATCAGCACTACTACAGCGAGATGAAGTCAGATCGTCAGCGTGGCCTTGGCCGCATGTTCTGGGAAATCTTCCGGCAGGTCTATGACCGTGAAATGCGCAGCAAGACGCTGCAAAGCCAATTCGGGGGCTCACCGCTCAATGACAGCTAGCAAGTCCCCTTTCTGGCGATTGTCACTTCGAATGCTCTCGGTTGGCTGTCTTGTGACGGGCGCCGTGCTTCTTTCTGCCTGTGGAGCGCAGGAGATTCCCGGCAAAGTCATCAAGGTTATCGCGGATCCCAAAATCGCCGTCGGGGAGCCGAAAGACCAGCCGACATTGGTGGATATCACCGTCTATGCGGAGCCCGGAGCCAACCGGAACGATGGCGGTGAAGCTGTTCCAATTGACGTCTGGATCTTCCAGCTCAGTGACGATGGCAAGTTTTTTCAAGCCGAATTCGACCGTTTGACGACAGAACCAGCAGCTGTGCTTTCCACCACCTTCGTCAAGGTGAAGGAGGTGCAAGTTCCACCCGGAGAATCCAAGACAATCAATGAGCTGGAACTTAAAAAAGACACGACCTTCATTGGAATTGCCGGCGGTTACGTCGATCCCGACAAGGTGGATTGGCGAACCGTAGAAGCCGTCAAGTCCAAGGGCGAAACCTACAAGCTTCTGGCTGTCATGAACCGCCGGAAAATCATCACGAACCTTCATCGCTGAGCTTCGCGTAACGAGCAGGATTGCTAACGTATGTCTTTGAGAAACCATGTTGTCTGGCGGGATGGGCTGTTTTTGAAGCCCCACCACTTTCAACAGCAACAGCGATACATGGAATACCTGGTCAAGACCCGGGCCGATACGCTCGACCCTTACCAGACTGGCTTGTCTCGCATTGAAATCAACCTTGAGAACCTGCTGCATGGCAAGGTACTGGTCGATTATGCTCAAGGCGTTTTCCCCGACGGCTCCATTTTGGACATTCCGGGTGAAACCAGCCCGCCGGAAGCGCTGGATGTCAGCACCCGCAGCATTGTCGATCAGCGCATTTATATCGCACTGCCCCTCCGCCTGAATGGCGTACCGGAAGTCGAGGATGCGATACAGCCTCAAGACAACACGCGTATGCGCGCTGTTGATCAGGAAGTGCGAGACAATGCCTCTGTCGACACCGAGCCGTTCATGGTCAGCGTGGCGCAATATCGTGTCCGCCTGATGCTGGAAGAAGAAGACCGGTCTTCCTACACATGCTTGCCGATTGCGCGCATCCGCGAAAAACGCTCGGACGGCAGCTTGGTACTGGATGATGAGTTTCTGCCAACTGCTGCCAACATCGAGGCGTTGCCGACCCTGAAGAAAGTGCTGGATGATTTTGTCGGCCTACTTCAGCAGCGAGCCCGGCAGATTTCAGCGCGTCTCGGCAGCCCGGGCCAGCGCGGCGTTTCGGACGTATCCGACTTCCTGATGCTGCAGACAGTTAACCGTCTGTGGCCTGAATTCCGCCATTTGTCGACGATCACCGGGGTTCACCCGAAAGACCTGTTCATGACATTTGCCAAGGCGGCTGGTGAATTGGCGACCTTCTCTCACGATCAGCGCATGCCACCTGCATGGCCCGCCTATCATCATGAAGAGCCGCGAGTTTGTTTTGATCCAGTGATTGCGTCTTTGCGCCAAGCGCTGACGGCTATTTTCGAGGCAAACGCCATCGCACTGCCGTTGCAAAAACAGAAATTCGGTATTTACACATCTCCGATTGCTGACCGCAGTCTCATGCAAAACGCTATCTTTGTTATTGCCATCAAGGCCAGCGTTCAACTGGAGAAGCTGGCGAAGGACTTTCCGGCCCAGACCAAAGTGTCTTCGATTGAGAAAATCCGCGAACTCATTCAATTGCATTTGCCGGGTGTGGTTTTGCAGCGCTTGCCATCGCCGCCGCGCCAACTGCCCTATCACGCCGGGTTCACTTACTTCCAGCTTGATCAAAATTCGGCCGGTTGGGGCCATATGGACAATGCCAGCGGGTTTGCCTTCCACGTCGCTGGCACCTTCCCTGATTTGGACATGCAGTTCTGGGCGATACGAAACGAAAGGGCATCGTGATGAACGAAGTTGCCAATATTTTCGACATGGAGCCCGCCGTTCCGCTGGAAAACGGGCTCGACACACACACGCAAAAAACCAGCGCCCCGGCGTTACCTCCGATCAATCGGCTGGCCTTTCCGCTGCGCGGCAACAGTATCAACCGCATTGTCGATGCCAGCCAGTCGCTGCTGGCACTGATTGCCCGGATACCGGATGTCGCTGAGTTCAACAACATTGACCACTTGCACCGGGACATAAAGGCAGAGATTGAATCTCTGGAGTTGGAACTCCATCGGGACGGGTATGATCGGGCCACCATCCTGGCGCATCGCTATTGTCTGTGTTCGGCAATTGATGAAGCCGTGATGTGCTCAAAATGGGGTGAAGAATCCGACTGGTCAGAGCGGAGCTTGCTGGCGCTGTTCCACTCGGAGACATGGGGTGGTGAAAAGTTCTTTATCGTTCTGGGGCGTTTGATGCGCGACCCTCCGCGTTACATTGAGCTAATCGAATTCCTCTACCTGCTGCTTTGCCTCGGCTTCGAGGGCAAATATCGGGTCATGCACAATGGCCGTACGCAGCTGGAAGATGTCATTCGCGAGGTTCACGATGCCATTCGCAAGGAGCGCGGTGATCCTCCCGAAAAGCTCGTCTCTTTCCGCGACAAGGTGTTTGAAAAAGTCCATTTCGTGCATCGGCAAACCCCGGTGTCCGTAATCTGGATAGTTTTTACCTGCCTCTGCGCCCTGACTTTTGCCGGTTTCTATTTTGCGATTGACCAATACACGGACTCAGTCGTGTACCAATTGAAAAACATGCTTTGATTTTTGGAGTACACAATGGCTCGGCTGGATATCCGTTCCCTGATCGACCGCCTCAACACCTGTTCCAGGAGAGCGATTGAAGAAGCTGGCTCCATTTGCGTTGCCAACTCTCATCGGGAAGTCACCGTAGAACATTTTCTGTCCGCTTTGGTCAAAGAACCCGGTGCCGATGTTCGAATTATTTTGAAGGAAAACGGTGTTGATCCGGATGGTTTGTACGAGGCAATTGCACGAACATTCCCCCGCTTGCGCCAAACCCAATCCGACCGCACACCAACCTTCTCACCACTGCTGTTGGACCTACTGCAGGACGCCTGGATCATCACGTCTGTCCAGTTGCAGGAGCCAGCCATTCGCTCGGGCGCGCTTCTAATCGCAATCCTTGGCGACCTCGGTCGCTATTGCGATTATGCCTATTATGATCGCTTGTCTTCGCTGTCCGCTGATGAGCTGACGCGCAAGTTTGCCGACCTGACTGCTGGCTCAGTTGAGGAAAGCAATGCGGGTGCGGCGGAGCACCATGCTGCAAGCGGCGGTTCTGCAGCTTTGGATCAGGGTGACAGCGCGCTCGCCCGCTTTGGTACCAACTTCACCGAGCTGGCGCGCCAGGGCGAAATTGACCCGATCTTCTGCCGGGACCGGGAAATCCGCCAGATTGTCGAAATCCTGTGCCGTCGGCGCAAGAACAACCCGATTTGCGTTGGCGAAGCCGGGGTTGGCAAAACGGCACTTGCTGAAGGGTTTGCGCTAAAAGTTGCGGAAGGCGATGTTCCTGAATCCCTGAAAGGTGTTGCTGTTTGGGGTCTTGATGTCGGGTCCCTGCAAGCGGGCGCTTCGATGAAAGGCGAGTTTGAAAAGCGCCTGAAGGCCGTCATTGAAGAAGTGAAGGCCAGCCCGGTACCGATCATTCTTTTCATCGACGAAGCACACACGCTGATTGGCGCAGGTGGTGACAAGGGGGGCTCCGATGCTGCCAACCTTTTGAAACCAGCTCTTGCGCGCGGCGAGCTCAAGACAATCGCCGCAACCACCTGGAGCGAATACAAGACCTATTTTGAAAAAGACCCAGCCCTCACCCGGCGCTTTCAGCTTGTCAAACTGGATGAGCCAAGCGTTGAAGATGCTGTGATCATTTTACGCGGCCTGAAAGACTCTTACGAAAAGGCTCACGGGGTCTATATCTCTGAGAAGGCGCTCGAAGCCGCCGCCCGCCTGTCCGCGCGCTACATCACAGGTCGGCAACTGCCTGATAAAGCGATTGACGTCATTGATACGGCCTGCGCTCGGGTGAAGGCCTGTTTTGATGCCCTACCTGCGGAAATGGAAAGCATGATGCAGGAGCAAAAGGCTCTGGAGCGAGAGCGGCTTGGCCTGTTGCGTGACCAATCGCTCGGCCATCTCTCGCCGGAACAGCTTGACCGTCTGCATTATCTGGATGAACGCGAAGGCGAATTGGCCGGCGAAATATCCGCTTTGGACGAGCGCCTTGATCATCAGCGCGCTCTCGCCGGTGAGTTGGTTGTCCAGCGTCAAACCCTGCTGACTGGTGTGGATTCAGATGCAGATGGCGACCTTCCGTCGCAAGACGAGCTTGCGCGGCTCTCTGACGAGTTCCAAGCCATTCGCGAACAAGACCGACTGGTTCCGATTGAAGTTGGAGCGGCGGAAGTGGCGGCTGTTATCGGCGATTGGACCGGTATCCCGGTCACCTCAATGGTGGAAGATGACTACCAACGTTTGCTGACCTTGGCGGAAACGATGAACCAGACCATTCGGGGTCAGGATCACGCTCTGGCAGCAGTTGAGGAGCGGTTGCGCGCTTCCCGGCTTGATCTTCATCGCAAGGGTCAACCGCTTGGCGTGTTCCTGCTGGCGGGTCCATCAGGCGTTGGCAAAACCGAAACGGCACTCGAAGTCGCACGGCAGCTCTTTGGCGGCGAGCAATTCCTGACCACCATCAACATGTCGGAATATCAAGAACGGCACACAATTTCCCGGCTGATCGGTTCTCCCCCCGGCTATGTGGGGTATGGAGAAGGCGGCATATTGACTGAAGCCATCCGCAAGAAACCCTATTCGGTCGTGCTGCTCGACGAGGTGGAAAAAGCAGACGCCAACGTTCTCAATCTCTTCTATCAGGCGTTTGACAAGGGTGAACTCGCCGACGGTGAAGGCCGTTTGATTGACTGCAAGAATGTTGTCTTCTTTTTGACCAGCAATCTTGGGTCGGACCAGATTGAAAACTGGGTGGCAACGGCCGAAGAAGGCAAAATCCCGTCTGCGGCGGTGATGGCGCGGTCTCTACAGCCCCTGTTTGCCCAGCATTTCAAACCGGCGCTTCTCGCGCGGATGGAGCCAATCGTTTATTTGCCGCTCTCTGATGATGTCATGGCGGAAATCGTCGGACTGAAACTGGCTTCGCTAAAACAACTCCTGTCCGACAGCCAAAACATTGAACTGACGGTGACAGGCGCCGCAGCCACGCGAGTTCAGGCCATGTGCGGTATTTCAGCCAACGGTGCTCGGTTTGTGGATCAGGTGATCCAGCGCCAGCTACTGCCGACACTTTCGCTGGAAATTCTGGAAACTGGCCAACGCGGCGAAACCCTGTCTGCCATTACCATTGATTATGCGGATGAAACCGGTTTTGCGTTTCAGACTGCCGTGGTTGATACGGACGCTGCAGAGCCCGACCTCGAAGCTGTTCCGGGAGAGTGATCCGTGCTGCGCAGAACCGCGACATTTGATCTGGAACGGCCTCTGCTGCAAGCGCGCACGATTGCAAACCTGTGCGCTGCGTTGGCGCATGGAGCGATGGAGCTTTGCGCCGCGCAAGGTGTTGTCATCTATGTGGTGGACGCCACAGGACAAAAACTGCGCCCCCTTGCCAGCGAAGGCACCTACCCTACCCAGCGGCTCGCCACTCTGGGCCTTGGGTGGGACCGGCAACAATCGCCGGTTCTGGCAGCCCTTCAAAACGCTGCGACTTTCGCTCAAGACGTGCGCGGAACCGGAGAACCCGAAATTCTGCGCAAACAATTATTTGCCTCGCGTGGATGGTTGCTTGCCATGCGGCTGGACGCCTGCTCTCCAAACACGGAACCGACAGCCTTGCGTGCCGGAACAGGTGTAGCCCTGTTCAACCTAATGGCCCCGGCAGCCAAGGATCAGGAACTTGAACGCGAAACACTGTGCGAACTCTTTGAGACCTTTTTGCAACTTCGTCCGCTTGTTGATGCGTTTGAACATAAGGATGATCACGCCAACCGGAACCAAGACAAACAGGATGCAGCATGGGAGCGGCTCAATGCGGCGCTCTCAGAACGACTGGTAGGCATATCCGCACAGGTGAGCCAGATGCGCAGCCAGATTGCGCGCTATGCCATTCGTGACTATTGCATTCTCGTGCAAGGCGAGACGGGAACAGGCAAAGAGCTTGCGGCACGCGCGCTGCACAGGCTCTCCACCCGTTCCAAGGGGACTTGGGTCGCGGAGAACTGCTCTGCTTTGCCGGAAAACCTGATTGAAGGCGAACTTTTCGGTTATGAAAAAGGCGCATTTACCGGCGCTGACGAGTCACGCGAGGGCTTGATGAGCAAAGCCTCCGGCGGCACCTTGTTTTTGGACGAGATCGGCGATCTCCCGCTTTCTCTGCAAGCAAAACTGTTACGTGTTTTGCAGGAGAGGAAAGTCCGCCCGCTAGGTGCTCGAGAAGAACGGGATGTGGACTTCCGTCTTGTGACTGCGACCCACAAGGATCTGCGTAAAGCGGTTGAAGAAGGCACATTCAGGGCCGACCTTTATCACCGGATTGCGCAACTCACCCTGAAACTGCCGCCCTTGCGAGATCGGGTTGGAGATATCTCCTATTTGGCCGAGTATTTTCTTTCCGAAATGGCAGCGCGCGAAAACCAACCGCTCAAAACACTGAGCGACGGGGCCATGGCGCTTCTAGAAGCCCACCCCTTTACCGGCAACATTCGCGAGCTGCAAAACTGTATGATCCGCGCAGCACTGGTGGCGGGAGAGGCCACCTCCATTTCAGACAATCACATTCGGGATGTCTTGCAATCCATTGCCATTGGGAGTTCGTCAGCCCCACGCTCATCAGCGTCATCTAGTTTGGATGTCAATCTCTGTGAAGAAGGCTTACCGGAGACGATGGCGCGCGTGGAACGCGCATTGCTGGAGCAGTGTCACGACCGGTTTTCCGGCAACCGCCTGAAAATGGCGGGCTATCTCAAAATTCCAAGACGCACCCTTGCAAACAAACTGGCCCGGCACGAGATCGGCACATCAAGTGCTGACGCATTGCCTGCCGAGTCCGAAGGATAATGACAATGCACCCTGCTCCCCGTATCAAGTCCAGCACACTATCTTGTCTGGCACTGTCGACAGCCTTGTGTCTGGCGGCAATGCCGACAGCGTATGCAAGAGACATTTCCGAGGATGCCATTCGGATTTGCACGCAAGAACCCGATCGCTTTGACCGCCTCGCCTGCTTTGACGCACTACTTGGGACTCCAAAATCCGTCATTGCCGGAAAAACACCGGTTTTATGGGATCCGGAAAAAGAAGCAGCTCCAACACCTGATCGCCTGGACTATGGGCCGTTGGAAGCGATTGCGCACAAGATGGAGGATGCCCGACCTGCCGGAGACCCTTCATGGCAATTTCGCTATTCCAAGGTGGGACAAACAAGCCTGCGCACGCTTGAACAGCTGGTCAATGATGCGCAAACGGATGAAAACACGCCCTTGATTGCCGAATTCAAGGACGAAGAGGAAATCCTGCCGGAAAAGGCCGCCGCTGCCCTCGTTGCACGGAGCCCCGAGACGACGCTGGAACCCGGAACTGCCAATATCTACCTGACAATGGCCGAAACGCCACCGGCGGACGCCGGTGAAGATGAGCCGAAAACCATCCTGATGCTATCCTGCGAAGCCGATATTACAACCGCACGGCTGATCCTGCCCGTCGAAGCACCGCGTCGCCGCAATCAGGTTTCGGTTCGGGTGGACGGCAATGTTGCCAAGGAAGACATCTGGCAGACGTCTGAAAATGACAGGGTGCTGATGGCGGCCCGCGGACTTGTCAGCATTTCGCACATTACAAAGTGGATACAGTCGCAACGATTGCAATTTGATCTGTTCGTCAATGGTCAAAACAAGGCGACTGTCTTTGAAACCGCGAATTTGAAAGAAATGCTTCCTCCACTTCGCCGCGCTTGCCGGTGGTAATGAGATAGCCCGGTTCGCACCATCAAGACACGAACCGGAGGTTTATTACTTCACTGTGATAGTTATGACTTCGCTCATAACTGGTGGATTGTGCGGGACATGGCCCATATCGCCGAGAACCAGCTGTAATGTGTGCGAGCCCGGCTCCAACTCCAAAGTGGTTTCAGTTTGGCCGCCGCCGAAGTGGAGATGCTGTTCGTCAGCTGGAAGGCCATACATCAGTTCATCTGCTCCATCCGAGCCTTCGCCCAAGGCGGGGCGATCAATCAGCAGATGGTGGTGACCGGTTTTGGCTTTTTCGACGCCTGACGGCGCAACACCCATACCAGACAACCCGAACACAACCTTGAACGGTGAATGAACTTCCGCGCCGTCTTGGAGATTGACGAAATAGACCTTTGCTCCGTCAGCAGACGGCGTTTCTTGCGCCAAAGTCTGAGCTCCAAAAGAAAATGCTCCAAGGAACAGCATTGCAAATAAACGAAGTTTCATGTTTCTCTCCCACGATAATTTCCGCAGCGAAAGGCTGCAGAGAATAAACACCCGGGTCGCAGGATTATTCGGCGTTGAGCAAAAAAAGTTCTGAGGCTGAAATTCGCGAAGGTCTTCCGAAGGTGTTTCCTCGGTTATGGCGATATGCCTTGGTTCTTACTGGCAATCGCGATTCCGCAAACGATCTGGCTCAGTCGGTGTGCCTAAGGGCACTTGAGAAACACAAGACCTATCAAACAGGAACCCATCTGGACCGTTGGCTGTTTCGGATTGCACACCGGGTGTGGCTGAACGAGCTGCGATCCAAGGCTGTTCGCCACGGCAATGGCCTCCAACCAATCGAGAGTACGGAGTTAGGCGATACAAGGCCGGATTCGGAAACGAATTTTTTCGCCCAACAAGTGTTAAACTCAATACTCACGCTGCCCGAGGCTCAAAGAGTGTGTGTGATTTTGGTTTATGTGGAAGGTTTTAAATACGCGGAAGCTGCTGAAATCTTATCCATTCCAATCGGGACTGTCATGAGCCGGTTAGCTTCCGCGCGAAAAACAATATCGGCTCAAATGGGCAAAAATGGTGAAACACGGGATGATTGATAGACGCGAATTCACCGATATCGATCTGACTGCCTATCTGGATGGAGAGGCAGATCCAGCGACTGTTCAGCAAATCAACCTGGCACTTGAGCAAGACAAAAACCTCGTTGCTCGTCTGGAAGCCCTTACTATACCAAGTTCTGAAATAACTGCATCCTTCGATGATTTGCTCTCAAGCGCTCCAGCAATACCTCCCCTGCCGAAAACGAACGCAGACCACGAGCCCTTAAAATCATCACCCCAGCCAAAGTTGTTCCTTAAGTTGGGATCTCCTCTAATCGCAGCGTCTCTTGTCGTTGGCATAGGCCTTGGTTATTGGGCAGCGAAAACGCCAACGGCTGCTGTAAGCTGGATGGGTTATGCAGCTGCCTATCAATCGCTTTATGTCAATGAAACACTCTCCGAAGTGGAAATATCAGAAGCAGACAAGCATCAAAGCCTGACGCGGCTTGGCGCGCGTTTGGGCCGCGATATTAGCGCTGCCCAAAATGACGACGCACTCCAATTTGGACGAGCTCAACTCCTAGGCTACAAAGGGGAAGACCTTATACAACTGGCTTATCTGGACCCCGATGGTAATCCGATGGCACTCTGCATCACTCCATCGCGCAATTCGGACAACACAACAGTGCAAATCACCACCCTGGAAGGTATGGCCGCTGCACAATGGATCGACGAGGGCATGGCGTTTCTCTTGATTGGGGGCACAAACCCAACACTCATAGAATCAGCAGCAAAGCGCCTCAAAGCCTCGATCTAGGCTTAGTTCATATCCTTGATCAGCCGGCCGTGTTTACGGGTTTGCGTGAGCACATCGCCGAAGGTTTTGTAGCCTTTCGAGATCAGGATAGGCAGCAAATGGCATAGAACTTCCGCTGTTGCCTGTGCATCCCCAAGTGCGGTGTGGCGCAACTCTACGGGAATTGTGACACCCAATCGGTCGCACAGGGCGTCCAGCGTATGTATTTCCGTGGTGCCATAGACGACGGCTGACAAGAGCACCGTATCCATGATTGGATGATCCCACTCCAGCCCGCTTTCACGGCCATAGCGATGCAAAAACGCCATATCGAACGGCGCATTGTGGGCCACAATGACGGAGTCTTTGGCGAAGGTGTGGAACTGCTGAACTGAGGTGACGGCATCTGGCGCGCCCTTCACCATCTCATCCGTTATGCCGTGCACCTTCGTTGATGCTGGCGGGATCGGCCTGCCCGGATCGACCAGCTGATCAATCACTTCGCCGGGAACAATCTTGCCATTGACCACACGCACGGCACCGATTTGCACGATCTCATCCTTGTTCGGCATCAAACCGGTGGTCTCGGTGTCAAACACTGTGAAGCTGAGGCTCTCCAGTGGGCGCTTGAGCAAGGCCCGCTCGCTGTCATGTTCTTGAAGGGCAAAGTCATAGACCAGCGGTCGCTCGGCATCGGACGCAATACGCGCATGGGTGTTGTCGACCAACACCATGTAACCCTGCACCTGCTTTAACTTCTTTATACGCAGATCAAAACAGAGATTGCCCCGTGCGCAATGACACTTCGTCAAGACTTCGGTCCGGGTCTCCGACAGCTGTGCATGTGCGGCCTTTAATTCATCCTCGTTGAGGTAGTCGAATATGGAGGCACTCAAGCGGGGCACCTGAACCTGACCAAGAATGTCAGCGGCCTGCCCATCATAGAGGATGATCCGGTGATTGGGACTGATCAGCACTATGGCTACCGGAATTTCCGTCAGGAGCAGTGCCAGATGCGCTTTTTCTGCCATCAGCTGCGCTTTTTCTTCTGACAGAACCCCATCGCTTTCTGCAGTGATCTTGGAAAGCTCTCCAGAAACCGCATGAACCGCGGGTGCCAGATCCCCCAGATAGCGGGCCTGATGCAAATCAAGTTCGGCGTCTACCTTCGCATGCGCGCGTGTGCGCATGGCAATTGCAATTTTCTCAATCGGCTTGGCGACGTTTTCATCAAACAACAGCCAGAAACCAACCGTAAGCGCAAGAACGCCAAAGGAAGCGACTGTTCCGCCGAAAATGAAAGCCGTTTCCGCGTCTGCGCCGTCAATCCTCTGATATCCCCATACCAGCGCCCCGCCGACAATTCCGACACTGGCGAAAGCCATGCCGAGAAACATCAGAAAAATCCGAAGGCGCAGGGACAGGGATGTCAACATCAGGTCGTTCCGCAAACTGTGGTCACGATTGGATCTTCCGGGGAAACTGCCACCCATTCAGTTCCATCAATCGAGCCATCTGCCTCGAAGGAGCTGGCATCCGCGAGAGCTGCTCGTTTTTCCGCGACACAATCGGTCAAGACCATCATCTCATTCACCGGGGCCCAACGTCCAAAGAAATAGACTTGGGTGAGCTTGATCCCCGGATGCTTGGGGTGGGTGCGAGCGGTGGCTGTATCCACGGCAACAAACCGATCCACATACGGCCAAACATAAGTCCACGGCCGATAGAGCGCCTTCTCCTCCACCGTTTGCGCCACAACGAGCCCTTCCGGTAAAGCTGCCTCAGTGCGCGCAAACCAACCATATTCGCTGAAGACAGCGACGAGGATCATCACACCACCGGCTGCGACCGGAGCCATCCAGCGTGGCAAACGCCCCCCCAAGAACCGATTGACCAACAATGTCAGACCGGCTGCGGCGATGCCCGCAATAAAGATGGCGATCAATTCCAAAAACATTTCACTTCCTCCGGTTCAGGCTTCCGGCTTTCTGTGGACCAAGTTCTTACCTGAAAACCAATCTGGTCTTTCGCTTCAAAGTTTGAGTCCGAAAGACCCTGTATCTATTTGATTTCCTTCAGCCCAAGAATATTACCTATCCTTGAGTCTTCTACTTAGTTCGCGCTGAAAAACCCCTTAACTGATTGAAGAGTATGGATACCCATTGGGTTTTGGATGTGTGAATATGCCGGTTAGTTGATCCGAAGCACGCATTTTCTGGCATATTCTCATGAGACCTTCAAAACGCAACAAACGGTGTGGCGATCTGTTCAAGGAACGCCTGGCCGCAATCATCGATATGAACCATTCGTTGGTGCGGCTGTCTGGTCTGATGCCTTGGGATGAATTTGATGCGGAGTTCGGCAGGCATTATCGCCCCTTGGGACGACCGGCCAAACCAACGCGTCTGATGGCCGGGCTGCACTTTCTCAAGCACATGTACGATCTTTCCGATGAAGAGACGGTTGAGCGTTGGGTTGAAAACCCCTACTGGCAGTCTTTCTGCGGTTTTGAGTTTTTCCAGCACCAATTCCCCATTGATCCCTCAACCATGACCCGCTGGCGCAAACGGATTGGTCCTGAGGGAATGGAAAAGCTTCTTTCTGCTACGGTAGGTGTTGCGATTGAGAGCGGGACGATCAAGAAGAGCAGCCTTGAGCGGGTCTTGGTTGATACGACCGTTCAACCCAAAGCCATTGCCCATCCCACCGATAGCCGTCTTTATCACAAGGCCTTGCAGCTTCTGGTGCGCCAGGCCAAGAGGGCCGGCATCATCTTGCGTCGCAGCCATACCAGAGTTGCCAAAAAGGCGGCCTTGATGGCGGGCCGTTATGCCCATGCCAAACAGTTCAAGCGGATGCGCCGGGAACTCAAAAAGCTGAAGACCTATCTGGGCCGGGTCTATCGCGACATCTCCCGCAAGATCGCAGGCAACGAAGGTCTTGAGCACCGGTTCTCCCGTCTGCTGGGACTGGTGGAGCGGCTTCTGGCCCAGACCCCCAAGGACAAAAACAAGATTTATTCCATGCATGCGCCGGAAGTGGCCTGTATTGCCAAGGGCAAGGCGCGAACACCTTACGAGTTCGGGGCCAAGGTTGGCATTGCCACGACCAATCGGGAAGGATTGGTTCTTGCGGCGAGGGCTTTTGAGGGCAATCCCTATGATGGGCACACCTTGAATGACACCATCAGTCAGGCTGAGAAAGTCTGCGGCACCAAAGCTGAGCGTGTCTATGTGGACCGTGGCTATCGGGGGCATGATTATGAGGGCGACGCCAAGGTCATGATCTCCGGCCAGAAGCGCGGGCTGACGGCACAGATGAAGCGTGAGCTGAAACGACGATCAGCGATCGAGGCCACCATCGGCCACATGAAAACAGATGGACGACTTGACCGGAACTTCCTCAATGGCAAAAATGGCGATGCCATCAACGCCCTGCTGGCCGCAGCCGGTCATAACCTGCGTCTGATCCTCAATGCACTGATCATTTTGCTGCTCTGGATCACAAACCCCATCCCCAAACCGGTCAAATCGAATATTTGCGTATTGCTTCGGCCACGCGCAACATCAATGGCTTAGACGTTGTTCAGGGCGGACTACTTAAACCATTAGCTTAACATGCCACTGCCATGCCCGATGGCTGACTGCATGGTTTTCACAACGACAAAGGCATCACGCAAGTGACTTCGCTCGAAATCCGACAAGCTCGACGGGGCCAGAAAATTGTCGGGCGCTGAGCCTGCCTTGATCAAATTTGCCTGATGCTGCAGCCGCGTTTCGGCAATAAGGTCATATGCGTCGAGCAAGTCCCCTGCTCCCGATGCGCTCAATTGTCCTGCTTCACGCGCATCAACCAACCGTGCCCGGGTGTTGACCGATCCGATTTTGCCGCGCAGGGCATAGACACGCGCCAGATCGACCACCGGAACGACGCCATTGTGCTTCATATCCAATGTGTTCTTGTTCTCGCCGGACCGGATGGTGGCCAAACCACGTAAGAGGCTTAAAGGCGGCTGATGCTTCAGAGAGTTGGCCACCATATGGGCGACAAAGATCGAGTTTCGAGCCGCAGCGTCCAGCGTCGCATCCTGAAGATTTTCAAACAGCGCCATTTGACCGCCAATCGGGCGAAGATCAAACATTACGGAAGCCAGCATTTGCGCCATTGGGTCCGGCTTGGCGATCCAGCCCTCAAAATACTCTTTCCAGACGCGTATCGGCTGGTTCCAGCGTGGATTGGTCGCCATCATGTCGCCAGGACAGTAGATATACCCGCAAGTGTTCAGTCCATCGCAGACAAAATTCGCAAGCTCAGTGAAATAGCCGTCACGCTGAGGATCGGTCACAGCGTCATCGAGAAACAGGCAATTGTCTTGATCACTGACCCCAGTTTGCTCCTGCCGCCCTTGGGAACCGCAGGCAAGCCAGAGATAGGGAACCGGTGGGGGACCGAGCTTCTCTTCCGCAAGGGCCAACAGACGACGTGTAACCGTGTCGGCAATGTCCGTGATCAGCCGTGTCACGACCTCATGGCGACTTCCACCGCCGACAAGCTGGACAAGAAGTTTGGGAATGCGCGCTGTGACGGCCGCCATCTCTTCAGGCGTTCCAGCTCTCGCAATTTCGCTGACCATGTCCGCCGAGTTGACCGCCTGATAGCGGGTCAGATCTGTTTGCGTGATGATGCCGACAAGACGCCCGCCGGAGACAATCGGGACGTGTCCAATCCGTCGTTCCATCATCAGGTGAAGAACATCTGACCCAATGGCAGACGGAGTAAGCGTAAATGGAGACACGGTCATGATGTCAGAGACAGGCGTGTCATAGGATCGGCCTTCAGCAAGGACCTTTCCGGACAAGTCCCGAACCGTAATGATGCCCTTCAGGCTGTCTTCCCCATTTGTGATGCAAAGTGACGAGACATGCTTGTCCCGCATCAAAACCGCTGCTTCCCTGACCGTGGTATTCGGCTGGCAGGTGTAGGGATTTGCAGCCATGAGAGTTTCGGCGCGTGTTGTTGCCAATTCCCGCCGAGGGGCATCCCGTTTTCCAGTGCGGTCGAAGAACCGGGCGACGACCTTGTGATCGGACCTCAGCGCGTGGAACGCCTGAGGAGCGAGCAACAAGAGCGTGCTGGCTTGGGAAGCATCGGCGGATGTAACCGCCAGACCGTCTCGCAGAAGGCCGCGTTCGCCAAATGAATTTCGGGTTTTCAGATGGCTGACCGGTGCGCCGTGCTCGTCGCGGATTTCGATCACCCCATCATAAATCAGAATAAGACCGGGGAGCTGTTGCCCAAGTTTGTAGACAGAGGCGCCCTCTTCCAAATCCCAGACCATGAACTCCTCAGCGAGGGTGTTCTGAACTTCAAAGGGAAGCGCATCATAAGGATGAACCGATTGGAGAAATAAGAGAATTTCGTCCGGCGTCATTGGCATCCGTTCAACCTCATCTTGAAACGAAAAATCCTGCCCGGCAGACCCGGGCAGGAAATTCTTGAACCGGAAGGCTGACAATGCAGCCTTCCTTGAGCGGCTTAGTGAGCCTGAGCAGAACCCGCACCTTTCGGGACGCGGACGCTTTCGACCAGCTCTTCGATGTCGCTTGGGATCGGGTCCGAAGACTTGGACACGAAGTAGGCAACTGCGAAGTTGACCAGTGCACCAACCGCACCGAAAGAGGTGGACTTGATCGTGCCGAGCAACGGAGCAGCATCAGAGAAGCTGTTTGTGCCCGGGATGAAGAACCAGCCCTTGTGCAGGAAGATGTAGATCAGGGTTACGGAGATACCTGCGATCATACCAGCGACTGCACCACGGCTGTTGACCTTCGTGAAGATGCCCATCATGAGCGCCGGGAAGATCGAGGCAGCAGCCAGACCGAAGGCAAGAGCCACGGTCTGCGCCGCAAAGCCTGGAGGATTGAGCCCCAGATACGTTGCCACAACGATGGCGACGGCCATTGCGATACGCGCTGACAGAAGCTCGTTTTTCTCCGAAATGGCCGGATTGATCGCCCCCTTGATGAGGTCGTGAGAAACCGCAGAGGAGATAGCGAGCAACAAGCCAGCTGCCGTGGACAGAGCCGCAGCAAGACCACCCGCTGCCACAAGACCAATCACCCAGCTCGGCAGGTTCGCGATTTCCGGGTTCGCCAGAACCAGGATGTCACGGTTGAACTTGGTCAACTCGTTACCCTGCCAGCCGTTTTCTTCGGCTTTGGCTTGCATGGCTTCAGACTTGTCGTTGTAGTACTGGATCTTGCCGTCGCCGTTCTTGTCTTCCCAAGCCAGCAGACCGGTTTTCTCCCAAGTCTTCATCCAGTCGTATTTCGCATCGTTTTCGATGGTCTCGACAGCAACAGCTTCTCCGGCAGTGCCGTTCGGCCACATCATTTCAGTGATGTTCAGGCGAGCCATGGCACCAACAGCTGGAGCTGTGATGTAAAGCAGGGCAATGAACACCAACGTCCAACCAGCGGACCAACGGGCATCAGAGACCTTGGGCACTGTGAAGAAACGCATGATAACGTGCGGCAAACCAGCTGTACCGATCATCAGGGACAGCGTGAACAGGACCATGTTGAACGTGTCGGCGTGGTGAGTGGTGTACTCATTGAAGCCGAGCTGCGAGATGACGCTGTCGAGCTTGGCCAGCAGTGGCTCACCCGTTGCAACATCGTTACCGAACAGGCCGAGACCCGGGATCGGGTTACCTGTCAGCTGCAGCGAGATGAAGATTGCCGGAATGGTGTAGGCCGTGATCAGAACGACGTACTGGGCAACCTGCGTGTAGGTCACGCCCTTCATGCCGCCGAAAACGGCGTAGGCGAACACAACAGCAGCACCGATGAGAAGACCGGTTGTGTTGTCCACTTCCAGGAAGCGACCAAACGCGACACCAACACCTGTCATCTGACCGATAACGTAGGTAACGGATGCAACGATAAGGCAGACAACGGCCACAACGCGAGCAGTCTGGCTGTAGTAACGATCGCCGATGAACTCGGAAACTGTGTACTTGCCGAACTTGCGGAGATATGGCGCGAGCAGCAGTGCCAGAAGTACATAACCACCGGTCCAGCCCATCAGGAAGGACGAGTTGTCGTAGCCGGTAAAGGCGATAAGGCCAGCCATGGAAATGAACGAAGCTGCAGACATCCAGTCAGCTGCTGTCGTCATACCATTGGTGACCGGGTGAACGCCGCGACCCGCAGCGTAGAAGTCTGATGTGGAACCGGCGCGGGCCCAGATCGCGATACCGATGTAGAGGGCAAAGGAGCCACCCACAAACAGAAGATTGATTGTAAACTGACCCATAATCTCAGGCGCCCTTATTCTTCTTCCACGCCGTATTCACGGTCGAGTTTGTTCATCCGCCAGGCATAGAAAAAGATGATCGCCAGGAAGACCAGAATGGAACCCTGCTGGGCAAACCAGAAGCCCAGATCAGTTCCGCCAACGGCAATGCCGCTCAGCAGCGGGCGTAGCAAGATGCCAAACCCAAAAGAGACCAGCGCCCAAATCACGAGGCTGACCACAATAATACGCAAATTGGCAGACCAATACGCGTTATTGGATGAGTTTTCGGACATGTAGGCTCCTCCACTTTGTCCTTTGTTATCCTTCGTGGAACAGCGAAAAATCGCCGCCTTGATATCAGAGCTTCAAATCCGGGATTGCTGAACGGTCCCACCGGGTCAGGCTGGTGCCGGATGGGTGATCCGTGCTGTTACAGCCCTTTCGAAGTTGTCTTTTGATCCTTGCCGCCGCTCAATGGCCAGCTTCCCACAAAGGCTTTCGACGCTCTCTCACAATGTCCGGAAGGATAAGGACATGAGTTACGATATGCGCCGGATCAAAATTTCCCTCGTCAGCAATCCCTTTTCCAAGTTCAAAACATCAAAAGTTATTCCACCTTCAGTCCGTAGACGCCCCTGCGCCCCACGCCCTGAAATTCAACCATGAAACAATGACCGAGGGTCCTCCTCCATGATCAAGGTAGGGGTGTTTTAGTATCAATAGTTGCAAGGGGTTCAAGGCTACTAAGGTATGGACGACTTAAGTATAATTTAACCTTTTCGCACCGCACAAACCACGGAATACAATGCCTTTTTTTGACCCAACACACGTTATTGATGCAGTAAATCGCCAGCCTCTTTCGCCTAAACACTTAGGATTAAGCAGACAGTCTGGGTGAGCAAGACGCTGCGTTTTGGCGACGCCTTGCACACCCGTTTTGCACCTTGATAAAACTCTTGATCATCCCTTTGACGTTTCAGGGTCTTTCAGACAAGATGCCGCCAAAATTCACTGCGGAGGCAATTCAATGAGTGACGGAATTCCCGGTTTTTCTACCTTGGCTATTCACGCTGGGGCCCAACCGGACCCTTCAACAGGCGCGAGGGCCACGCCGATCTATCAAACATCATCCTTTGTGTTTGACGATGTTGACCACGCAGCTTCCCTTTTCGGCTTGCAGGCATTCGGCAATATCTACACCCGGATCACCAACCCGACGACGGCCGTTCTGGAAGAGCGTGTTGCAGCCCTTGAAGGTGGCACAGCAGCGCTTGCGGTTGCCTCTGGCCACTCAGCTCAGCTTTTGTGCTTCCACACCATGATGCAGCCGGGCGACAATATCGTTGCCGCGAACAAGCTTTATGGCGGATCCATCAACCAGCTCAGCCATTCTTTCAAGAGCTTCGGCTGGGGTGTGAAGTGGGCAGATCCGGCGGATCTGAGCACTTTTGAGGCAGCCGTCGACGAGAACACAAAGGCGATCTTCATTGAAAGCCTCGCCAATCCGGGCGGTGTCGTCACGGATATGGAGGGCATCAGCGCGATTGCAAAGGCAAAAGGCATTCCACTGGTTGTCGACAACACAATGGCAACTCCATATCTCTGCCGCCCGATCGAACATGGTGCGGATATTGTCCTTCACTCTTTGACCAAATTCATGGGTGGCCATGGTAATTCCATGGGCGGTGTCATTGTTGATGGCGGGTCTTTCGACTGGTCAGCCACAGATCGCTACCCGCTTCTCTCCAAGCCGCGCGATGAATATCATGGGCTGGTGATCCACGAGACTTTCGGCAATTTCGGTTTTGCCATTGCCTGCCGTGTTCTTGGCCTGCGGGATCTAGGCCCAGCGATTTCGCCGTTCAACTCCTTCATGTTGCTGACCGGCATCGAAACCCTGCCCTTGCGCATGCAGCGTCACTGTGACAACGCACTGGCCGTTGCAAAGCATCTTGAGGCACACGACAAGGTCAGCTGGGTCTCTTATGCCGGTCTGGAAAGCGATCCGCACAACACGCCTCAAAAGAAATACATGCCCAAAGGCGCAGGCGCGGTGTTCACCTTCGGTGTGAAAGGTGGCTACGATGCGGGCGTGAAAATGGTGTCGAGCACCGAACTCTTCTCCCACTTGGCAAATATTGGCGATACACGCAGCCTGATCATCCATCCGGCGTCAACAACGCACCGCCAGCTGGAAGACGACCACAAGGTTGCTGCCGGGGCTGGGCCAGATGTTGTTCGGATTTCTGTTGGTCTGGAAGATGTCGATGACATCATTGCCGATCTGGATCAGGCCCTCGCAGCGGGCTAAAATTTTGAAATAGAAAAGAAAAAGCCCGGCAATGCCTTAGCCGGGCTTTTTCGGTTTTTGATTCCGTTGTTATCGAGTGGGGTAGCTTCCCTTTAGGGCCACCAGATAATCGATGCTCGCGGCCAGAACAAAAACCGCAAAGCCTTGATGCACCAGCGCGATGCTAAGCGGCACATTCCAAATCAACGTCAAGATACCGAAGACAACCTGAAGGCCGATGAACCCTGCCAAATGCCATGTGGGGCGCATGACATGGGCACGCCCAGACACTTTCATTGACCGCCAGGCAAGATAAGCAACCGCTGCGACCAAAAGATAGGCCACCATGCGGTGCTGGAACTGGACCATCATCACGTTCTCAAACATATTGATCCACCATGGGTCCATGACGAGCAACCGATCCGGAATGATCTGGCCATCCATCAGCGGCCATGTGTTAAACGTGAACCCGGCATTCAATCCGGCTACCAAGCCGCCCAAGAAGAGCTGCAAGAACACCAGTCCTAAGAATACCCAACCAAGTGTGGTCAGACCGGCTTGTTCTTCGTGGGTGGCAGCTTCACGCGGTGCAAGCCGTCGAGCTATCCAGAACAGATAGGCGAAAATAAAGAACGCTAACGTCAGGTGGGTCGCCAACCGGTATTGGCTGACATCGGTGCGTTCGACAAGACCTGATGCAACCATCCACCAGCCGACAGCGCCCTGAAGCCCGCCGAGAAATAGGCCAAAAACGAGGCGCGGTTTCAGCCAGGGCTCCAGCCGCCCTTGAGCCCAAAAGACAACCATTGGGACGAAAAAGGCTATTCCAATGACACGGCCCAGCAGCCGGTGTCCCCACTCCCACCAGAAAATGAACTTGAACTCATCAAGGCTCATGCCCTTGTTGATGAGCTGATATTCCGGGATCTGTCGATACTTCTCGAGCTCTTCCTGCCACTGCGCTTCGCTCAACGGCGGAATGACACCATGAATCGGCTTCCACTCGGTGATGGAAAGGCCGGATTCGGTGAGCCGCGTTGCTCCGCCGACAACCACCATCACCAAAATGAGTGCGCAGACAAAATAAAGCCACCAACGCACCAGCGTCCGATTATGCTGCAATTTGCTATCTTCGCTGCCCGCAACTGCCGAAGTGTGTTCAGAAGTCGATGTCATATGCGCCCCGGATTTGACCTTTGACCGGGTGAGATATAGGTGCACAGGGAAATCGGCAAGTCATGGTCCGCGATTGTGCGACACTTGACCGCTGGACCCCGTGTTTCAAAGCCCATGTTTCAGAGAAGGAACCTTCGCGTGCCCTCACTTCGCAAGTTTATCGGAATGGTGCTGCTTGTGGTTTTCGTCGTGACCTATGCGTTCTTCGCCATGGTCATCGGCGACATGACGTTGCAAAATACCAGCGGCTGGGTCTCTTTCGCCTATTTCGCGGTTGCTGGACTGGTTTGGGTTATTCCGGCTGGAGCGATCATCTGGTGGATGGAAAGAGGTGGGAAAAAGACGACGTGAAACGCAGGCTGCCGGTCAGCCAGCTTGCAGCCCTATAGAGAGCAAAGGGAGCTCCGGTAAGGTATTGATCCAATGTGTCGCTGGTCTGAAAACGACCGTTCAGGGACACACGCGGTAATTTCATCGGGGTCTTGGCGCTGGTGGAGTTCAAGACGCCGGGAAATGTGGTGAGTGCCGACGCGAAGCCGGCATGCTCCAGATACTCCGCATCCCGGTCACAGACCGAATAAGGTTTGCCATAAGGATAAGCAAAGTGCTTGGGTCTCAAGCCCAATTCCTGCTCAATTCGGTGGGCGCCATGGTCAATGTCACCTTCAGCGGCTTCAGCTGATAATCGTGCAAGCGCATAGTGATCATGGGTATGTGCGCCAATGGTGACGAGTGGATCTGCGGCTAGTTGGCGGAGATCGTCCCACGTCATCATGTATTCATCGGCAAGCGCCGTGAGGTCGAGGCCGTATCGCGCTGCCAATGCCCTTACGATGGCCCGCTGCTCTTCTTCGCCGACTTCCCTGCCCAGTACGTCCATCAGATGTTCGTAACACCGATCCTTCTCCTCCGGTGTTGCGCAGCTAATGGGCCCCTTTTCACTTCCTTCAGTAATGACAAGTTCGGAATTGGCGGCGACCAGCCGTTCAATCGCAAGCCACCAGAGTTCGCTGGTCCGATCGATCAAGCCGCTGGTCACAAAGACGGTAAACGGCGCGCCAAGCTCCTTCAAGACGGGGTAAGCCTGCTCCAGATTATCCTTGTAGCCGTCATCAAACGTCAAAACCGCATAACGTTTGCGGCCATACCCCATCTTCAGTTGGTCAATAGCCTCATCCAGATGTAGGATCTCGTATCCTTTGGACCGGATCCGATTGACCGCAAAACGCAGGAACTCCGGCGTAATTGCCAGATGTCGATTGGGTTGAAACGTATCAGTCCGCGGCGGTGTGATGTGATGCATCATGAACACGGCTCCGCAGCCTTGGGTCATAGGCGCCATGAATCGGCCGAGACCGCTGATATTCAGCAGTTTGAAGCCGCTCTGAAACACCTTTTGGCGCGTGTTCATCAAAATCCGTCCAGTCAATTCACTGGTATCCTATGATACTGAATATTTAATATTTATTGCTAGTTCTGGCGATGAAGCTCGATAGGGTTCATCAAAAAGTGCACTTGTCGGCAATTCCGATTTCCTTGGCTTCAAAATACTCATGATTTCCGGCACATAGCCACATCGGGGCGGTACTTGACGAATTTCCAGATCGAAATTAAAAACAGTCCTGAACAAGCCCGTGATGAATGGCTAACGCTGGAGCAAACCGGAATTGGCGGCGCGTACCAGACCCATCACTGGTGTAATGCTTATCTCTCGGCTTTGGGTAGCGATCGCGACGCCCCCTGTCAAATTGCACTTTTCACGCAGAACCGTAAGCCGTTGGCACTGCTTCCCTTCCAATTCACCAGAAGCCTTAGCGCGCAAACCATACGCTTTTTGGGAGCAGACAAAGGCAATCAAAATACAGGCCTCTGGGAAGAAGAGTTCTATCGCACCCTTTCAAGCGAAGATGCGCAGCGAGCCTTGTGTGAAATAGCCGGGCACTGCAAAGCTGACTTAATCCTTTTGGAAAACATTCCTCAGGTCTGGCAGCAGCGCCCTCACCCACTCCTGTCTCCAACGGCCACGCCAAGCCCCAGTCCCATCTTTCGAGGCGAGCTGGACAGTAGCTTTGACAGTTTTTTCCGGGCCTCTCAAAGCAAGGCCGCGCGCAAGAAATTATCTCGCAAGAAGCGCGCCCTCATGGAAGCTGGAGAGTATCGCTTGGTTCGTGGAGCAACAGCTCATGATGTTGAGAGGTTGCTCAACGCTTTTCTTGTGCAGAGAGAGCACCGAGCGGGACTCACCGGCATTCCGAATGCTTTCGCTTCTGAAGCTGATCAGTCATTTTTGCGTGCCCTACTCCCAACGGCGCAAATTCCGAATGGAACTCCAGAACTCGTTCTCTGGGGTCTTGAGGTGGCTGGGAAAATTCGCGCAACGTATCTCTACCTTCAACACCGGGAAACGCTGATCGGCTACGCAAATAGCGTGGCACATGACGAGTTGCTGCCACACAGCCCCAGTAACGTTCTTCTGATGGATGTTATTGAACAGGCCTGCATAGGCAGTCGCACCCAATTCCTCGATCTTGGCCTTGGGGATGAACGCTACAAACATGGCTGGACGAAGCCTGTCGCACTTTCCGATCAGCTAATTGGCGTCACTTCGAAGGGTAAGATGGTGGAGCAAACCATCCGCCTGAAATCGTCGATCAAGACCAAAATCAGGACCTCACCGCAACTCTGGTCATTGGTCCGCAAGTTGCGGGCCGTTCGTGCAAAAGCTCGATCGTAACTGGATTAGAGACCTGACATTAATCAGGCAGCGTAATCAGCGCCGCCTCTCCCCCTGCGACTGGTCTGATAGATGATTTCCACATCGGAACCGGTGTTGTTTCGAAGCATTTCTGCAGCGTCCTCGAGGTCATCCGAATAATCTTCGGAACTCGCTCCTATGAAGACCTGGTTCACGTAAGCAAGCACATTTGCGCTGGCTTGTGACCCATCGATTGCGCCGAGGTCAATAATCACAACTTCATGGGTTTTAGCCATAGCGTCCAAGGCCAGCTTGAAGCGGTCATCATCAGCCATGTCATCTGTGATCGGCATTGTACCCGCCTCGATAATATGCGCGTTAGAGGCCCCATCCCTGTAGATCACCTTAGAGAAGGTTTCGTCACCTGCCACCAGATCTGAAAACCCGGGCGCACCATTGGGATCAATATCTTCCGGGAAAACTTCAACGAACACAGATGAACGGCCAGCGTCCGCAGCCATGCGAGCCAGATCAAAAGCGATTTCATGCGAAATATCCGGCTCGTCAACGCTCAGAACTGCATAACACCCGGCGATCTTTTCAGGGTCGGGCAGACCATTGTCCTTTTCCCTTTTCGATGAACCTGACCCGGCGCGGCTCATCATCATGTCATCGGCTTTTTGAATGGCCTCATCATTGTCTTGATAACCGCGCGGGTCCGTCAAGTTATCCTGGAGAGGCTCGGCCTCCGGCTTCATGTTGGCAACGTACTGGGCAGCCCGCTCTTTTCGCTCACTTGTCAAATCGTAGTTGCTTGCAGCGTAAAATCCGTAGGCCATTGGCGCAAAACCAGCAGATTTTGCCACTTCCGACTCTGGCTCTGGCTCTTCATATGGAGAGCGCCGTTCTCCGGTCTTTGATTTACGCTTGTCTTCCTCGATCCACTCTTTGACCACTTTAGGTGGCTCTGAAGAGCGAGCATTGCCTCTGCCCTCATAAGATACCGGGCGTACAGCTCGGCCGGAAAGGAACTCCTTCATCAAGACCAGCGTACAGCCCAACAAAAATGTGACCAGCGCAGCAATCATAGTGATCGCAAAAATCTTGGGTGAATGCGGCTCTACCGGAACGCTGGCACGGGAAATAATCCGCGCATCTGCTGGCAGCACTTGAGACCGCAAACGCGTTTCCGCTTCGCGGAACTTTGCCAAAACAGAATCGAGTTGTGCAGCCTTGGCATTCGCCTGACGCTCCAGTTCACTCAACTTGACCTGATCGTCATTGGATTTGGCGGCAGCTGCCTTCAATTCGTTCAACCGGCCTTCCAACGCCCTCGCCTGCTGGCTGGCAACTTTGGCGCCGTTTTCCAACCCTTGCAGCACTTTGCGGGCTTCTGAGCGAATCTGGCGGTTGTAATCGCTCAGCTGGGAATTCAATGCCTTCAACTGCGGGTGACTTGGTAGCAAGGTGATAGACAGTTCCGCAATGTTTGACTGGATCTCAACCTGGCGTTCTCTCAAACGCTGAATAAGCGGCGATTCTAGAACATCGGTTGCTGTCTCAAGAGAACCGCCAGAGTTAAGCAATTCTCTGATCAGGTCAGCCTTGGCCTGAGATTCGGCTTTGGCAGCTTGAGCTGCTGAATATTCGCTACTTATTTCTGCAAGCTGTTGACGGGCCAACGGTATGTTGTCAGCTCCAATAAGAAGGTCGGCCTTGGCCCGATAATCTTCGACGGCCTGCTGAGCTTCCCGAACCTCTACCTGTAGCTGAGCAATCTGAGGCTCAAGCGAGGACGCGGCAACCTCGGTGGACTCCCGCTTTGCCCGAGATTGAAGGGTGATGTACTCATCGAGAATGGTGTTTGCGATGATCGCAGACAGTTCGCGACCCTCAGATAGGTATTCAACTGCGATCACGCGGGATTCATCCAGCCGATAAATTGAGAGGTTCTCATAAAAATGGTTGAGCACACGCTCTTCGACCGTGGAGGGCGGCGGAGTTCGTTTGAGACCGAATTCGATCAAGAGCTTGTTGAATGGGGAATTGCTCTTGTCCTCGTTAAATTCTGGGATCGAGGCGAGATCGACTTTGCGGGCAACCCGCCGTGCCAAATCAGCAGACCGCAACAGCTGCACCTGACTGGCAACACCCTCATTATCAAGAACAGCGCGCTCGACTTCCGCGCTGCTTGAGCCGCCGGGAAATTCCGAGTCCTTGCTTTCAATCAGCAGGCGCGCTTCCGCCTGATATTTATTCGGGATGAACTGCAACACCAAAAGCGTGCCAGCGCACACCAGAAAGATGAGCGGCAATAGCCACAGCAGCGACCGGAAAATGGCGCGAACAATTCCGCCAAGGTCGAGCACCATGTCAGGGTCATAATCTGCATTACGCGCAGTGGTCATTGCCAAAACTCCAAGAATTAGTCTGACTATGACGAAATAGGGTAAGCGTTCGGTTAAAGCCGCTCCTCCGGCGTCGATCTGCGCGTTAATCAATGTGTATGATAGTTTTACCTCTTCAGCAGATAGACGGACCTAACCTTCACCTCACATTAACCATAGCTTGACATTGTGGCGTTGCACCTTTGGAGAGTTATCGATGCCACTTCGCGCGTTCCTAGTTCTGGTCGTGTGCGGGTTGCTGACCGCCTGTAGCGGGTATCAGCGCCCACCAACCGCGTTTCATGAGATCCTGACACAGCCGTATCAGCTCGACTCGAGTGACCGGCTGCGTATTCTCGTGTTCGACCAAGACGATCTTTCCAACACCTATACCATTGATCAAGCTGGATATATTTCATTTCCGCTCATTGGCAGCGTTGCTGCACGCGGCAAAACTCAACAAGAGCTGGCGACCGAAATTGCCCGCAAATTGCGCCAAGGGTATTTGAGAGATCCTGACGTCTCTGTTGAGGTGGATACCTACCGGCCGGTGTTTGTCATGGGTGAAGTGCAAAGCGCGGGCCAATACACTTATGTTCCCGGCATGACCGTGCAAAATGCCATTGCAACAGCCGGTGGTTTTTCGGCCAGGGCTCGTCAGGCGGACGTCGATATCACTCGTCAAATCAATGGTGAAATCCTAAACGGACGTGTGCCTATTTCGGACCCGATCCGCCCTGGCGACACCATATATGTTCGCGAACGGTATTTCTGAGAGGGATTGTGAATTAACCGGGAACTCATCTGTTTTCGCTATTGTGCAACCTATCAGCCTTACGGATCCAAAAAGAGATCTGAGGGCCGAAACAGGGAAATTGCACAATGGCAACGAACAAGCTTCGTATTGTTCATTGTGTCCGCTCACCAATTGGCGGCATCTTTCGCCACATCCGGGATCTGGCCGAATGTCAGATAAAAGCTGGGCACGATGTTGGACTGATCTGCGATAGCACAACGGGCAGCGCGTACGACAACCGGCTGTTGGACGATCTACGTCCACACATGAGCTTGGGTGTCGAACGCTTTCCGATGAAACGCCAACTCTCACTTGGCGATCTTAAGGCCGCTTATTCGCTTTATCGTCATGTGCGGGACCTCAATCCCGACATTCTTCATGGGCATGGCGCGAAGGGCGGTGCTTATAGCCGTATCATCGGAACGATCCTGCGCATCAAAGGCTCAGATACCAAGCGGATCTATACGCCTCACGGGGGAAGCCTCCATTACGATCCTAACCGTATGGAAGGGCGGATTTATCACGCCTTGGAGCACGGACTCATTACGCTTTCCGACGGCCTGATTTTCGTCTCCGATTATGAGTACTCAGCCTTTGAGACCAAGGTCACCAGTCCGCATGTCCCGGTGCGTATTGTCTATAACGGTTTGAAAGCTTCCGAGTTTACGCCGGTCAAGTCAAATTCGGATGCGGCCGATTTTCTTTTCATCGGAATGTTGCGCAACCTCAAAGGCACCGACTTGTTTATCGAAGCCTTGAACAACATTCGTCTTGCAAGGGGCACAGCTCCATCAGCAGCGATTGTTGGCGAAGGACCAGATGAAACCCGGTACAGGGCAATGGTTGAGCGACTTGGTTTGCAGGATACCGTGCGGTTTTACGGTGCAATGCCAAGCCGGGATGCATTTGCCATGGCAAAGACCGTCGTCGTGCCGTCTCGTGCAGAAGCGATGCCGTATATCGTCCTTGAAGCCATTGCGGCACAACGTCCGCTGATCGCTACACGGGTTGGCGGCATCCCGGAGATATTTGGCAAACATGTCGATCGCCTTATTGAACCGGGTCGTGTAGGCCGGCTGACACAGGCAATGACCGAAGCCTTGCACCACCCTGAGACAATGCTGCCGGCAACGGAATCTCTCAGTTCCACTCTAGCCGAAACATTCTCTACTGACCTGATGAGTGATCGAGTTACGTCGCTTTACCATGAACTTTTGGGAAACCCTGTCGCCTGTAATGACAGCCAAAACCTTGAAGACAACTCCACAGTTCTTCCAGAGCCAACCTCCTTTATTGCCAAGGCCAAGTAAATTCCATGACTGTTAGCGCCAAAGAAATTTTAGATATTAAGCCGTTATCGTCGAAGCCCAATCCGGCGTTGGCACTGCAGAGCAAATTGCGCGCAAGTGTTGAAAATGATCTGCGAGACCTTCGAGAGCTAAGTCATTCGGACAGATTGTCGGAACACGCGTTGGAAATTGCCGGTACCCTGCGCGATGACGGCATTTCTGCAGCGGTTCTCAGCGGATCTGTTCGTCTGACTGACATCTGCCTCTTGGGATTAAGTGGTTTCGTCGCTGGTTGGTATTTTACAACTGGTTTCGAAATGAACTGGGCCGTCGCAGCCTTAATTGCCCTTGCCACTCTTCTCTGTGTTGGGTTCTTTCAGGCTGCAGACGCCTATCAAGTGTCGGTGATGCGCCGTGGGCTTAGGCAAATCGGGCGGATCACGGGCGGCCTCGTTTTAGCTTGCGGTGCGGTTGCTCTTTTGCAGCAGACAACAGATTTTGGCGTGGCTACATCCACCAACTGGCTTGGACATTGGTTCCTGCTGGCCCTCAGCGTGCTTGTGATTTTCCGAACAACCGTTTTTGTTGCTGTCCGACGTTGGATGGATCAGGGCCGACTTGAGCGCCGGGCCGTTATTGTTGGTGGTGGAACGGCTGCTGCTGAACTCATTCACGATCTGGAGGGGCAAGTCGACAATGATATCCGCATTTGCGGGATATTCGATGATCGCGCCAATGATCGATCTCCCACTGTCGTTGCGGGCTATCCAAAGCTCGGCAATATCTCTGCACTGGTTGAGTTCGCTCGGCTTGCCAAAATCGACATGCTGATCGTGTGCATTCCCTTGCGAGCTGAGCAACGTGTATTGCAACTGCTTTCCAAACTGTGGGTGCTTCCGGTCGATATTCGTCTGTCCGCACATACAGATAAGGCCCGGTTCCGCAGCCGTGGTGCATCCTTTGTTGGCACCGTGCCGTTCGTTGATGTTGTCGATAAACCGATTGCTGATTGGGACGTGGTGGCAAAGCGGGTCTTTGACCTGTTCTTTGCCAGCCTCGCCATTGTTGCCCTCACCCCTGTGATGATCGCAACAGCAATTGCCATCAAGCTGAACAGCAAGGGACCGGTTCTGTTCCGCCAAAAACGCTATGGTTTCAACAACGAGATTGTCGAGGTTCTGAAATTTCGGTCCATGTACTCCGAAATGAGTGATCACGATGCCAAGACAGTTGTGACAAAAGGCGACCCAAGGGTGACATCGGTTGGCCGGTTCATTCGCAAGACGTCCATTGACGAGCTTCCACAGCTCTTCAATGTGCTGGCTGGCAGTCTGTCACTGGTTGGCCCCCGCCCCCACGCTGTGAATGCCCACACACAAAACAAAAAATGGGATGAAGTGGTGGACGGCTACTTTGCTCGCCACAAGGTGAAGCCGGGTGTCACCGGCTGGGCTCAGATCAAGGGCTGGCGCGGCGAAGTCGACACTCAGGAAAAGATCGAAAAACGGGTCGAGTGTGATGTCTATTACATCGAGAACTGGTCCATTTTGTTCGATCTGAAAATCTTGTTCCGGACCCCGTTTGCGCTCCTGAATACGGAGAATGCGTATTGACTCTGGCGGCCGAAACATATGGCCGCCCGCATTCTGGCGGCCCGACCTATTCTGTTTCGGCACGCACGCTTGGAAACGGCGCTCTTTGGTTTGCCATTTTCCTGTCGGGTTTCGTTATCCGCGAACCTGCGCCCTATGAGCTTTATCTGGTCTTCTTGTCCGTCGTCTGGCTCGCCTGTGGGCTGAAACTGCGCAGTGAATTCGGCTCCCTGATTATCTGCATGATGCTTTATACAGCGGGCGGCATTGCGGCGATCCCGCTTGCCACGAATTTTGGCGATGCCGCCATGTATATTGCAGTGACTGGATTTCTTGCCGTCACCTCGATTTTCTATGCGGCTATCCTCGCAGAAACCCCTGAGCGCTACCGCGTCATCCAGACGGCCCTCATTTTTGGCAGCCTGTTTGTGGCACTGGCCGGAATTGCGGGTTACTTCAACCTGTTTCCCGGAGCTGACTTTTTCACCCGTTACGGGCGTGCACGGGGTACTTTTGAAGATCCCAATGTCTTTGGGCCCTTCTTGATCCTGCCGATCCTCATTTTGATGCAGGGCCTGTTCCGAAGGCCCTTCCATATGAATGGTGCCGCCATCCTGTTTTTGCCTGTGTTGGTCCTGGCCCTGTTTTTGAGTTTTTCACGGGGTGCCTGGGGCGCAATCGTAATTGCCAGTCTCATTTTGTACGTACTTGCCCTCGCCTCTGAACGGAACGCATTTAAGCGTGGGCGTCTGGTCGCTGTTGGTGTGTTTGGCCTTTTCGCCGTGATTGGTCTGCTGGGGATAGCGCTTTCCATAGAGAGTGTTTCGGACATGTTTCAGCAACGAGCCAAGCTGGTGCAGGAATATGATGGCGCCCGCCTTGGACGTTTCGCCCGCTATATCCTTGGCTTTGAGCTGATCATGGACAAACCGCTTGGCATCGGGGCATTGGAGTTCAACAAGTACTTTCCGGAAGACGAGCACAACGTCTATTTGAAAGGCTTCACGACCTATGGCTGGCTCGGCGGCATCACATATTTGTTCATGGCCGTTTGGACAGTCGTTGCCCTGCTTGGGGTTATCTTCAAGAACCGTGTGTGGGCTCCCTTTGCCCAATGCGTCTTCGCCGCTTTGGTGGCGCATTTGTTGCTGAGCCTTGTGATCGACACCGATCACTGGCGGCACATGTATATGCTCTATGGACTGGCCTGGGGTTTCATTGCCGCCGACAAGATTGAGGTCCGTCGTCGCCAACGGGGGATAATGTCCCCTACCGCCTAAATTCGCCGCTTGCGAACCCAAAGCGAACGCGATAGGTAGAACGCGTTCGGGCAGTAGCGCAGCCTGGTAGCGCACTTCACTGGGGGTGAAGGGGTCGTCGGTTCAAATCCGGCCTGCCCGACCAAACATTTCAAAAAACCGATGCTTCTCTGTTGCTTGGGCTTTTAGCTGCCCGCGATAATCGAATTGTCGTTCACCTTTCCCTAAATTCAAAGTTGCATTTCTACGTGTTTCTGCGGCCTGCCAGACACTAATTTTCTGTTAAGTTTTTACATCGGACTATGAACTGCTGGACGTAAAAACTGAAACTTCTGACTGAAAAACTAAACCGCAACATTCTGGTAGCCGGAATCCTGCTGACTGCCTTTGGCGGAATTTTGCAAACGGCTTTGAGCTTCGGAACCGATGTTACTTTGCTCTCCGGTCGGACTTATATGCACCCCTTCACCGGCAGCGCATTGGTTTTTACTGCATTGTTTTTGCTTTATGCGGATCGATTACCCAAGCTGTTCTATGAGTTCGGCCCGGCGGGTTTCGGTCTTCTGGCCTTGACGCGGGTTTTGGAATTATCTGTCCCTGACTGGCCAGCCGTTCTCCCTGTTGCAGATCTGAAAGACATGCAAATCCCGTCATCTTTTGCAAAAGTATCCGCCACCTCAGCACTGAGTATTCTCTTCATCTCCTGCTATCAGTTTTGCTTGAAGCGAACACTGTTCGCCCTGTTGTTTTTCCTGTCTACTCTATGGATGATCACCTTCATTTCCGTTTTGGAGGCGATCTACAATTCCTTGTATTTAAGCGGCGATCTTTCCGGCTATTCCTTCGTCGGGTTTCTCCTTTGCTGCCTTGCTCTTTCTCAACTGGCCGCCCAGAAGTTTGAATACGGCATCATAACGGGCAGCAGCTTGGTCCTTCGATACATTCGAGCAATCGTCGTAACCGCAGTTGTTGTTCCCTCTCTGTTGGGTTTTGCATTTACAAACAGTTTTGGACTCAACGAAAATGAGAAGACCATTGCTCTGCTGTTGTTTGCCTTTACAGGTTGGTTTGTTGCTGTGGTTGTCATCCTGCTCGGCTATGTCATGGAAAAAGAGCACAAAAGGGTCTTCAACAGATCCCAGATTGACGGCTTGACCGGATTGCTCAACAGACGTGCAATTGAAGAGTTGATTGACATCTCTTCAAACCCTTATGGGATCATCCTGCTTGACCTTGATCACTTCAAGGAAGTGAACGATACCCACGGCCACGCTGCCGGGGATGAAGTTCTTCGCAATGTCGCGAACCTTCTCCAATCTTCTCTTCGAAAAGATGACCATGTTGCACGTTGGAGCGGAGAAGAATTCGTTATTGCCCTCAGAACCAACTCAATCGATGAGTTAAAGGAAGCAGCTGAGCGCCTGCGGAGCAGAATTGGCGCATTAAACACATCGGTCATTAACGAAGACAACGACTTCGAGCTTATTGACATCAAGGTCACTGCATCGCTAGGCTGCAGCATGCATATCCCTAAGGGGAGCACGCTTGCAGATGCAATTGAAAAGGCTGACGGTGCGCTGTACGAGGCTAAGGCGCGAGGCCGGGATCAGGTTCGCTTGTTGTTAATGGACAAGCACGGTCGGATGAACGAGTAAACAGTGGCTCAAATTCGCCCACATAGCCTAGCGGCCAACCGCGACACGCAACGGGGCGGCTTTTTCTGCTTCTTCTTTGCGTGATTTCTCAATAAGCCCCAGAAATTCGGTGAGCCAGGCGACTTCGCGGAAATAGACGTCCATACTGAGAGAGGCCAACTCCATGAGCAGTGCTTGAGGGTCTTCGTTCTGAAACCCTGTCCGCTCGAGGAATTCACGATAATCATTCTGAAGTGCTCGTGGTACTTGCATGGTGCCCTCTCACTAGCGAGTTGCGAACGCAGGCATCTTTGATACGCACTACTTGGACGCGCAACCTCACCCTAGGATTTCCAGCTTTCCCACCTTATTGTCAAAACTTGCAATTCCCGCACTATCCCCATTTTTTATCCACAGCTTTCTATTATTAGGCGCATCATAAAAAATATGTACTTGAAGTTGCTGTTTGATCATTTCTCCCGCGCATAGATTACGTGCCCCTACGCCTTAAGGAGTAACGATGAACAGCGCGCATTTAGTCGATTTTGATCCGCTGTCTGACGGCTTCCGCCGAGACCCTTATCCGACCTATTCCGCTTTACGAGCAAAATCAGGCCTTTCTTACTATGAGGCGTTCGATATCTGGCTGGCTGCTCGTTTTGACGATGTGACCCGGATCGTTACGGATGAAACCATGGTGCGGTCCCTGGCGCATGTTGCATCTTCTGACGAAATCGAAGCCCAGAAGCGGGCTGGGAACTGGCATGACATGCCGCACCATTCCCGGTTTGTGCAATTTTCACTACTTGACAGTGATGGCCCGATTCATGATCGCCTTCGAAAGCAGGTTTTCAAACTTTTCACGCCAGTGATGATTGGTGGGTTGCGTCCTCAGATTGAAGCCCATGTTGATGAGTTGTTTGACCGGCTCTCGGACCGTACAGAGATTGACTTCATCGAAGATCTTGCAGCTCAGGTACCGGGTCATGTGATTGGACGGATTTTGGGCGTGCCGGACGAAGATTGCCCGCAGTTGCGAATTTGGTCTGAGAATATTGTCCAGTTTTTCGATATTGACCGAAGCGACGCGCGCAAGGAACTCGCCGAAACCAATACCACCGAGTTTTATCATTACCTCACTGATCTAAAGCGTCTGCGGGAAAAGGCTCCACGGGATGATCTGATATCCCATATGATTGCAGCGGAACGTCGTGGCGGCATGAATGAAGACGAGTTTGTTTCTACGGCCATGTTGATCCTGATGGCCGGACACGGGTCCACCATTGATGTTCTGGGAAGTGGCTTGCATGCGCTTTTGCGTTTTCCCGATCAGATGCAGCGCCTTCGTATAGATCGAAGTTTGATGAAAACCGCTGTTCAGGAAATGTTTCGGTTTGAATCTCCACTGCCCTTTTTTCATCGGTATGCGACGCAGGACGCGGAGGTTGCAGGAACCACCTTTCCAAAAGGAACTAAGTTCGGGGTGCTTTACGGCTCGGCGAACCGGGATCCCGCGCAATTTTCGGATGCCGATACATTTGACGTTGGACGTAGCCCGAATTGGCATTCAGCCTTTGGACGGGGCCATCACTTTTGTCTGGGCAACCATCTGGCAAGGCTCGACATGGACATGGTTTTTTCCAAATTGCTCGACCGGTTCAAGACCATAGAACTGGCGTTGGATACAGTCACCTACAAGCGTGGCCTATCCGTAAGAGGGCCAGAAGAATTGCGAATCCGCTGGACGCCGCGCTGATATGAAATAGATTTCCTGAAGCGATCCTTTTTCACATTTCAGGAGACATCCATTTGCGTATCCTATCCCTTGCAACTGCTCTACCGTGTTTGATTGCTGCGTTCGCCTCCCCCGCATTTGCTGAAGGTGCGCAAGTTGGCCCTCGGCCTGCTTATCTGGTCGACCAGATGGCAGACAGCCCGCTCAAGGACACACTGAAGGCCTGCATAGGTAAGCCTGTTCGGCAAACGCTGTTTTCCATCGCCCACCGGGGAGCGCCTCTGCAATTTCCTGAACACACCGCAGAGAGCTATCGCGCTGCAGCGTTGATGGGTGCGGGTATGATCGAATGCGATGTCACCTTCACTGCAGACAAGGAACTTGTTTGTCGTCACGCTCAGGACGACCTGCACACGACCACCAATATTCTCACGAGCCCTCTTGCCGAAAAATGTACCGCTGCATTCACGCCTGCCGGGGACGATACACCGGCCTCAGCTGAGTGCCGGTCTTCCGATCTTACGCTTGCAGAATTCAAAACGCTGAGCGGCAAGATGGACGCTGCAAACCGTCAGGCAAAGACACCACAAGACTACCAGAATGGCACCGCTAACTGGCGTACGGATCTTTATGCCTCCAACGGCACGCTTCTTACCCACCTAGAAGCCATTGAACTGATCAAGCCAACCGGTGCCAAATTCATTCCCGAACTCAAATCTCCCAAGGTCACGATGCCCTTCAATGGCATGAGCCAAGAGGACTATGCCCAAAAGCTGGTCGATGACTACAAGGCAGCCGGGGTCGCACCTCAGGACGTGTTTCTTCAATCATTTAACTTGAAAGACATTCTGTACTGGATTGAAAACGAAGCGGATTTTGGCGCACAAGCGGTCTATCTGGATGGTCGTTTTACTGCGAGCGGTTTCAACCCGGCAGACCCGAAAAGCCTGTCTCCAAACATGACCGACTTAAAGGACATGGGGGTTAACATTATTGCTCCACCGCTTTGGGTTCTGCTCACTCTTGAGGAGGGAGAGATTGTTCCATCCGCCTATGCTGTTGCCGCGAAGTCTGCCGGTCTGGAGATCATGACGTGGACGCTGGAGCGATCCGGGCCGCTCGCATCTGGCGGGGCTGGTATTTTCAGACTGTCCAAGAGGCAATCACAGGCGATGGAATGGTCTATGAGATTTTGGACGTTCTGGCCCAAGATGTTGGTGTGAAAGGTGTTTTTTCCGACTGGCCAGCAACCACCAGTTTTTATGCTTCTTGCATGGGGCTCGAATGAGTTTGCGATTTTAAGGTCTGAACAAGAGATTGCGGATATAATTTCTGCAATCTTTACGTTACGGAATCTTTATCATGAAGGTGAGTGCGCTTCAGACCGCAAGTTGCGATATACTATATTCTTCGACGGAAGGTGTAGGATTGGAAACCCTTGGGGAGGCCGTCAACAGCGCGGCCTTAGCGACAGGAATTGCGGAGGCAAGGGCTCTGCCCACCTCTGAAAATGAGACACGCATATTCGAATGTGGTCTTTATCGGGTAGAAATCACGCAAACGGACGAGCCAGGCAAGCCTGCAAAATATCTGGCCGCTGCCTTGTCCCATATAACCCAGCAAGAGTTTCCCAACGCATCAGAGGCGATCAAAAACCACTCTGCGGTTACTTCGATAAGCATCTACCGACCCGTTCCTTCTGGAGCATCCTCAGAGCACGACAGTTTGTCCGACCGAGCAGACTTGCAGACGGCTGAAGAAGTCCTTTTGGTCATGGGACTTCTGAGGTCAATCGCACTTTCCCTTGTGACCCAATCAAATCCGCTCGCGATTTATTGGGCTTCGAACAGTTATCTGCTCACCCGCGAGAAATTTATCGAACTCGCAAGCGTGAATTCACTGTGTTTCCTCTGCCTTCACCCGAGCTATTACTCACTTGGTTATATTCAGGACGGTCCAAGTGAAATCGGGCTTATCATGATGGGTGCTGAACACCTTATCGGGCATCAGGTTTCTGTTGAGCCGGGACCATACGATCCAGAGTTTGTCTATGAAATTGCAATCAGCTTCGTTCGCCATTGTGTCTCACACGGACGTCTGATGGAGAATGGAGAGATATTCGGCCCCTCTGAGGAGGAAGTTTTTCAGTTGCACTATGAGCCGCGCGGCGAAGCAACTCCGCCTGCCCTGACCATCATCCCAATCCGCAGCCATAAGCTGGGCGTTCTCAGGGAGTTGCCACAAGCGGATGAACCGGAGGATGATGGAACCTACGTCACAGAGGATGGCGTGCGCAGGCCAATTGCTGAACTTGACCCGCGTGATCCAATTGACGCAGCTATCCTAAAACGTATTGAAGAATCAAAAGAAACCAAAGAGACGACGGTTCTGGCGCGACCGAATGTGATCGTCTCATTAGAAAAACCAATTGTGATCGCACAACCTCCAAAGCAGCTCGCAGTCGGCGCAACTGAGGAAGAAGTGCCCACGGCTTGCGAGTTAGAGGTCGAGATTGCACCCGAAGCGGTTGGGGGGAGCGAAACGCCTTCTGAGGCTGCAGCGGCGGCGTATGCGCCACCAGAAGGAACCTCCAATCGTCCGCAGTCTACATCCATTTCATCTGTACAGGAATTGCGCCAAATGGCACTACGCATGCAGCGAAGTGATGAAGAACTTCAGACAAAGCCAGCAGGGTTATTTGGTCGAATCAGAAGCCTGTTCGGATAACAAACAGGCTTCACAATGCTGATCGTGTTACCGCGCCTGATCCAGGATGCGCTTGCATTCCAAGAGTTCAAACAGCGTGGACTGCAACCGCTTGACCTTGTCCTTTGACAACGCCTGCGCAGCTGGCGACGGCACCTCGACAATCTCTTCGTCGGCCTTGTCACCCCGCAAACGGTCAAAAAACTTCACGCCTGATGACTTTAACAAGGACTCAGATTGTTCGTCGGGATCGGGCAGAACTCCGCGTGGGAGAGGCTCTGCAGGTACCTTTGAGGCCGATGGTTCTTCCGTTCGAGCTGAGGCATCCGCCTGTTCTTGCGCTTCGTTCTGGCGAACAAGAACAGGCACCGGAAGTGCATCTTCCTGCCACACCTGCATAACGAACCGCACACCCTGCTCTTTCAGGATGCGTTGAACGCCCTTGATCGTATACCCTTCACCATAGAGAAGATGACGAATACCGCGAAGCAGTTCCACATCATCAGGACGATAATAACGCCGCCCGCCGCCGCGTTTCAGCGGTTTGATGTGAGAGAACCGTGTTTCCCAGAAGCGGAGAACGTGCTGCGGCAGATCCAGATCATCTGCCACTTCACTAATCGTACGAAATGCATCCGGGCTTTTGTCTGGGGTACTCATGATTTCTTACCCCTCTGTTGTCAGACCGAACCTTTTCCGGTCAGGGAGTCGTTGATGCGCTGTTTAAGCACATTGCTCGGTTTAAAAACCATCACCCGACGAGGAGAAATCGGAACTTCTTCCCCTGTTTTCGGATTGCGGCCGATCCGCTCACCTTTCGAGCGAACCACAAACGAACCGAACGATGACAGCTTGACCGATTCACCGGTGACAAGACAATCGGAAATTTCGGCAAGCACGCGCTCGACGAGTTCTGAGGACTCAGTGCGGGACAAACCCACTTTCTGATACACAGCCTCGCAAAGATCGGCGCGAGTTATCGTCCTACCTCCCATAACCTCTCCTCGGCTCTTTCGACTGATCTGACTGATTTTGTTAGAGAAGTACCATCTATGACCATACGGTATTGACTCCCTGCGGGTCGGTCAACAGGGAGCAACTGTTTTCTGGCCTTCCGAGCCAAAATATTATTCTGGACTTTAGTCGTGGTTTCTTACCACCGCAGCAAAACGGATCCCCAGGTAAAGCCGCCGCCCATCGCTTCAAGCATGATGAGATCGCCTTTCTGGATACGGCCGTCCTTAACAGCAGTATCAAGTGCGAGCGGGATCGACCCGGCAGATGTGTTGCCATGCATCTGAACGGTGGCGACCACCTTTTCCAGCGCAATACCAAGCTTTTTGGCACTGGCATCAATGATGCGCTTGTTGGCCTGATGCGGAACAAACCAATCCAGATCATCCGAGGTTGTTCCAGTAGCAACATAGGCGTCTTCGATCACGTCGGTGATCATGCCAACAGCATGCTTGAACACCTCACGACCTTCCATGCGAAGGTGCCCGACTGTTTGTGTTCCAGACGGTCCGCCATCAACATAAAGCTTGTCCTTGTGGCGACCGTCAGACCGTAAATGGGATGTCAGGACGCCGCGATCGGCAACAGTGCCCTCACCTTCCTGAGCTTCGAGAACAACAGCTCCTGCGCCATCGCCAAACAGGACACATGTGGTCCGGTCTTCCCAATCAAGGATACGAGAAAAGGTCTCCGCTCCAATGACCAAGCAGCGCTTGGAGAGCCCGGTTTTCAGATATGCGTCTGCCGTTGTCATGGCATAGACAAAACCGGAGCATACCGCGTGAACATCAAAGGCAGCGCCGTGCGTGATGCCGAGCTTTTCCTGAACAGTGACCGCACTGGACGGAAATGTATTGTCCGGTGTTGCTGTCGCCAGAATAATCGTGTCGATGTCCTGCGCATCAATTCCGGCATGCGCCAGCGCTGCTTTTGCAGCATTGGTTGCCAGATCGGATGTCACCTCGCCTTCAGCTGCAATATGGCGCTGCTGAATGCCGGTGCGTTGCACAATCCACTCGTCGGACGTGTCGACCAGTTTTGCCAGATCCTGGTTCGTCAGTACTTTTTCCGGCAGATAGCTTCCACAGCCCAGAACGGTCGACCGAATTACGCTCACAAATCACCTTCCGATTTTTCCATATCATCAGCAAACGCGCTGCGATGGTAGTGCACCAAATCGTGCGCGATCTTATCCGTCAGTTCGTTGCGAACCATGTCATATGCAAGATCGATTGCTGATGCATAGCCCTCAGCGTCCGTACCGCCGTGGCTCTTGATTACTATGCCGTTTAGCCCGAGGAAAACGCCGCCATTGACCTTTCGCGGGTCCATTTTCTCTCTCAGGCGGTTGAATGCATCTTTGGCGAAGATATAACCAATCTTCGACATAAGGGTTCGTTGCATGGCAGACCGCAGATAACCGCCGATTTGCTTGGCCGTTCCCTCAGCGGTTTTCAGCGCGATGTTTCCAGCAAAGCCTTCCGTCACCACAACATCAACGGTGCCTTTGCCAAGATCATCGCCTTCAACGAAACCGGCGTAGGACAGCGACCGTAGTTGGCGTTCACGCAACAACCGGCCTGCGGTGCGAACCTCTTCCAGACCTTTGACCTCTTCCACCCCGATATTGAGCAAACCCACCGTCGGTTTTTTGATACCAAACAGTGCCCGCGCCATCGCGCCGCCCAAAATTGCAAAGTCGATGAGCTGTTGTGCATCTGCGCCAATTGTCGCGCCAACATCGAGAACCACCGATTCGCCACGGCTTGTTGGCCAAATCGCCGCAATTGCAGGCCGTTCGATATTTGCCATCGTGCGCAGACAGAATTTTGACATCGCCATGAGGGCGCCGGTGTTGCCAGCCGACACAGCGACAGCAGCCTCACCCGTCTTCACGGCCTCAATGGAGCGCCACATACTGGACCGCCAGCGGCCTTGGCGAAGTGCCTGGCTTGGCTTTGTGTCCATGGCGATGGAAACGTCGCAATGGTGAAACGTTGAGGCAGCCTTCACCCGCGGATATTTTTCCAGCAGCGGCAGGACCACATCTTCTTTGCCGTAAAGCAGATAACGGATGTCCAGATGGCGCACGAGAGCAATTTCCGCGCCCGGCAAGACCACTTCAGCGCCGTGATCCCCGCCCATGACATCAAGTGAAATCGGTATGGTTTTTGCCATTAAAACCGTCTTTTTTCAGGCACTGACCAACTCGACAGGCATGCTGCCACGAATCCGTTCTTGCCACGACCTTGTTTCTTTATAACACCCAATCGGCGCGAACATACCGGTTTCCACCTCAGTGACAACCGTTTTCGCAAGCGAAGAGAGATGTTTCCCCTTGCAGTCAAAGCTATTGCCCGGAGACCGGTTTCAGCTTTGCCAATTCTGCGAAGGGGGATGGCGCCTTTTCATCTTCAGCATCACTATCATCAGCGATGTGCGGCAGTTCAGCGCCCGGTTTCTTCGGAAAGGCGTCGAGGTTGAGTGCCAGCTGCTCGCAGATCACCGCCCCCACATCAATCACGCCATCGATCATGACATCAGGCGGATCGACAGATTCAAGTTCGATTTCAATTTCGCCATCGTCATTGATGTCCTTCGCCTTTTTAGGGCGCGACGATACTGCCTCGAAGGCGCGATCAAACGTATCTTCCAGTTTTTGGTCAAACTCTTCAAGCGTCACCACACAGGTCTGCGTCAGACTGCCGGTTAGTTTTCCAAGGACCCGCACACCAGCCTTGCGCCAAGGCTTGAGAGTAATCTCCGCCTTCAGATCGGCAATGCCGGCGATATCGTACGCTTCTGCGATCTGAGCGCATTCTTCAGCCGACGGGGTGACCACTAGATTTTTTTGCCCGTCCCCCAACCGATCTGCCTGAACAGAATGGGAAAACGGAAACTGGCTTTTTGACATGGCGGCTTGTCTTTCATTCCTGCTTATGTCGGCATTCATACGTGTGGCAGCCGCTTTATCCGACAATCAGGGCTCTGGCCAAGAAATTTCTCCGCCTGTCAACGTTTCGGTGTCCTGATTGCCAAGCAAGTCAGCGGCTTTGAACATATAGGCAGCCAAAGCGTTTTGTGCGACCGGTTCATCGCTTTCCGGGAAAACATTTCGCCCAATCGCCGCGGCCAGTCCTTCCAGATCCTGCTCATCCAGGGCCGTCGAGTAGACTTCCGCCCGGCCGTAAAAGGCTTCTCCCATCTTACGCACTTTCTTCGGTACGCGTGTATCACTGACACCCATTTCCCGAAGAGAGGCATCCATATCTTGCGCAAACACGTCGAAAACCGTTTGGGAAAACGCGCTGATCTTTTTCCCTTCACCACGAAGTCGGCGGAAATAGAGGATTGCATGGATCAAAACCATGTCAAAGCGCCCATCTACCGTATCAGGTACGGCATATTTGGTATAAAAGGCCGGTTGCCGCGCTTGAGCCACGATTTGCCTGTAGACGCCAGTCTCGGCATCCAGATTTCGCCGCTTGAAGAGGCCAAAGAGCATAAAGGTCTCCTGGATAAGAATGTTGCCAAAGGGGCCTTTCCCACGGTAGGGATTTGCCCAAGAACCGAAAGAACGAAAACATGCCAATATCCTGCGTTGGCGTAACAGGAAAATCTGCATGAGACTGAAGGCTCAAGCCGTCCTTATTCCATTGTTGCTGGCTCTGCCACTCGGTGGGTGTTTCACCAAGACTTATACACATGGGCACGTCATAACCAACTCCATGCTGGAGCAGGTTCAGGTGGGCTCCAGCCAGGAACAGGTTCAACTTGTTCTAGGTTCGCCGTCGACAACGTCAAACCTCAATGGCCAAGCCTACTACTATATTTCGCAAACAACGGAAACGACCGCGTTTCTCGCTCCGGATATCGTTGAGCAGCGTGTCGTGGCCGTTTACTTCGACGAAGAAGGTTATGTGCGGGATATTGGCAACTACGGCCTGCAAGATGGCAAGGTGGTGGATTTCATAACGCGAAAGACACGGACCGGTGGTGCCGACTATGGCTTCCTGACCCAGGTTCTACGCGGCGCAGCCAGCCCGAGCCTTGGCCTCTAAGACGAATTTAGACCTGACAAATGGAAAAGCCCGGCAAAATCGCCGGGCTTTTCTCGTTTCTATGAACTGCGGTTTCTCAGTGAGCGAGAATAGCAATCAGCAACAAGGCCACAATATTGGTGATCTTGATCATCGGATTTACCGCAGGCCCAGCCGTATCCTTATAGGGATCGCCGACCGTATCACCCGTGACAGACGCTTTGTGCGCTTCGCCGCCCTTTTGGTGGGTAACGCCATCCTTGTCGGTGAAGCCATCTTCAAAGGACTTTTTGGCGTTGTCCCAGGCTCCGCCGCCAGCCGTCATGGAGATGGCGACAAACAGACCTGTCACGATGACCCCGAGCAACATGGCCCCAAGTGCTGCGAACGCATCAGCTGGTGTTGCCACAGCCCGCACAACCACGAAGACAAGAATAGGCGACAAGACCGGCAACAATGACGGAATGATCATCTCGCGGATTGCGGCCTTTGTCAGCATGTCCACAGCGCGGCCATAGTCCGGACGTTCCGTCCCTTCCATGATGCCTGGCTTTTCCTTGAACTGACGACGCACCTCTTCAACAACTGCACCCGCTGCTCGGCCAACGGCCGTCATGGAAATGCCGCCAAACAGATAAGGCAGCAAACCACCAAACAGCAGCCCGGCAACCACATACGGATTGGAGAGAGTGAAGAGAGTATCCACGTTAATGCCATGGAAGATCGACCCCTCCTCTGCCGAAGATGCGAAGAACCGCAGATCTTCCGTATAGGCCGCGAACAGGACCAGCGCCCCAAGACCGGCCGATCCGATGGCGTAGCCTTTGGTGACCGCCTTTGTGGTGTTGCCGACTGCGTCCAGAGCGTCCGTCGTCGAACGCACCTCAGCGGGGAGGTCCGCCATTTCAGCGATACCGCCGGCATTGTCCGTCACCGGACCAAAGGCATCAAGCGCAACCACCATACCGGCCAGAGCAAGCATTGTGGTCACCGCGATTGCGATGCCGAACAGGCCTGCCAGAGAATAAGTGATCAAGATACCGGCGATGATAATGATCGCAGGCAGTGCCGTTGCTTCCAGCGAGACTGCAAGCCCCTGAATGACGTTCGTGCCGTGCCCTGTGACAGACGCTTGGGCAATGGACCGCACCGGACGGAAGTTCGTTCCGGTATAGTATTCGGTCACCCAGATAATCAGTCCTGTGACAATCAGGCCGACAATGCCGCAGTAGAACAGGTGCCGCGAGGAAAACGTGCTTTCCCCTGTGGCTGACGTGTACGTTGTGTCGAAGCCGAGCCAGAAGAACATGATCAGGAAGAGTGCCACTGCTGACAAGACAGACGTGACAATAAAGCCGCGATAAAGCGCGCCCATGATCGAGTTGTTCGTACCAAGTTTGACAAAAAACGTGCCGACAATGGAGGTGACCACGCAGCTTGCGCCGATCACCATCGGCAGCAGCATGAGTTCGACCGCTTGCGCTCCGGTAAAGAAGATCGAAGCCAGCACCATGGTTGCGACAACGGTCACCGCATAGGTCTCAAAAAGGTCCGCTGCCATACCGGCACAGTCACCGACATTATCCCCAACGTTGTCTGCAATAGTCGCCGGGTTGCGCGGATCATCTTCTGGAATGCCCGCTTCGACCTTGCCGACGAGATCGCCGCCGACATCGGCACCTTTCGTGAAAATGCCACCGCCGAGACGAGCGAAAATCGAGATGAGAGAGGCTCCGAAGCCGAGTGCAACCAAGGCATCAATAACCACTCGATCTGTCGGGTCGTAGCCCATGGAGCTTGTCAAAATCGTGTAGTAGACGGCGACGCCCAAGAGCGCGAGACCCGCCACCAGCAATCCAGTGACCGCACCGGATTTAAACGCAATTTCCAAACCTGCTGCCAAACTTTGGCTGGCCGCTTGCGCTGTACGCACATTCGCCCGAACCGACACCATCATGCCGATATAGCCCGCAGCCCCTGACAGCACAGCCCCAATCAGGAAGCCGATTGCCGCGGTGCCAGATAGTAGAAACCAGGCCAAAACGAAAACTGCCGCCCCGACGGCGGCAATGGTTGTATATTGACGATTGAGATAAGCGCTGGCGCCTTCCTGAATGGCCCCGGCAATTTCCTGCATCCGGGCATTGCCTGCATCTGCCGCCATCACAGACTGAATGGCCCAGCCCCCATAGGCAATTGATAAAAGCCCGCAAACAATAATGACAAGTTCGGTCATGCTTCCTCCTCATTGGTGGGCAGACCCGTTGTTTTTATTGTTTTTATCGAGGCAGCCCCGCACACTGCGCCGGCCGACTCCCAATCGACGTTCGACGCGTGAATGGGCTTACGATAGCAGCATAAGGCGAAGCCTCGTCAAGTGCGCTGATCGCGTTGGGCAAGAATAAGCACCGCAATCCTACCTTGCACTGCAGCAATAAGGCCTGCCGCACAGACGAGAGAACGGGGATTCTCGCTCTTACGCAGGTGCCTGTTGGGCTGTGTGCCGCCACAGCCACCCTAACAAAATGAAGCAAAGCACGACGAACGGGAAAACCAGCCAGTTCACAGTGTCCCAGCCAAACGCATTCAAAAGGGCACCTGAGGAAAAGGACGCAAGCGCAACAAAGCCAAAGACCAGAAAGTCATTGGTCGCCTGCACCATGTTGCGCTCTTCCGGTCGATAGGTATCTGTCAGCATAGCCGTTGCACCGATAAAACCAAAGTTCCAGCCAAGGCCGAGCAGAATCAGCGCTGTCCAGAAATTGGCCAGCTCCACACCCATCAAGGCAACAACAGAACACGCGGCCAGGAGTGCAAGCCCAATGGAGACAATGGTTTCCTTGCCAAACCGGGCGATCAGATTGCCGGTAAAGAAACTTGGGCCGAACATGGCCATGACATGCCATTGAATGCCGAGTGCTGCGTCGGTTTCGCTCAAGCCGCAGCCGATCATGGCAAGCGGAGTTGCTGTCATCACAAGGCTCATCAGCGCGTAGGAACAAATCCCGCAGGCAGCTGCCACGATGAACCGGGGTTGGCGCATGATCTCAAAAATAGGACGGCCACCGGATGCAGCCGTTTGTTTCGGCGGTTTCGGGATCTTGATGAACGACACGAGAATAAAGGAGATAATCGAAAGCCCGGCCTGCGCCAGATATGTGCCTGCGAACAAGATCGGCTCGAACATATCCTTTGTCGCGATCACTGTTTGCGGGCCAACGATACCGGCCAGAACACCACCCGCCAGAACCCAGGAAATGGCCTTGGGTTTAAACGCATCACTGGCCGTATCAGCCGCAGCAAACCGGTATTGCTGCACGAAGGCTCCGGCAAACCCGCCCATGCCGCACGCAACAGCGAACAGGCCAAAAGTGTTCTGGAATACTGCATAAGCTGCAACTAGCCCCGACACAGCAGCCAGAAGCGAGGCTCCCATGAACCCAACTCTGCGGCCAAACCGGCGCATGATCATGCCAGCGGGCAAAGTTCCAAATGCTGTACCCAAAACCATTGCCGAGACAGGCACAGTCGCCAGAGACTTGTCTTCGGCCAACATCATGTATCCGACCAGAGGTCCGGTGGTAATCACGATGGAGGCAAGCGCACCGCCAATAGCCTGTGCCAAAGCCAGAAGAAACGCATTGCGCCGGGCCAGCTGGTCGTCAGCTGCGGGAGCGGTTTGAGCGGAAACAGACATGCAGCGTACCAATCAACTCGTCGATTGCTCGCCCATTTCCAACAGGCGAACTCTTTTCAGAGTCTGCCTACACCACAGTTGTCGTTACCGCAGCTTCAAATTTGACTATCTGGCAAATTAAATTCGAGGGAAGAATTAAAAATGGCTAAATCCAGCCAAAGCACCTGCTGAGTGACCAGTAGGCGTGTTTTGCAAAGCCACCTGCCCTGTGCCCGAGACCACAGCGCCTATCTTGGTAACCGGGCAGCCAATTGCTTGTGCTTGTCGTTCAAAGGCCTCTGACTGCCCTGGTGCAACAGAGCAAAGTATTTCGTAGTCATCCCCGCCGTTGAGACACTCCAAAAACGTGTCTGCGGACCGGGTTTTGAGTTTTTCCATGGCCGCAGAAAGCGGGACACACTTAGCATCGATTTGAAGATCTACATTGGAAGCAGCAGCCATGTGCGCGGCATCGGCAAGCAACCCATCGGAAATATCCATCGCCGCATTCGCATGCTCGACCAATAGAGGGGCGAGTTGGACACGCGGGCGCGGCAACAAATAGCGTTGAAGGATGTGTCGCTCTTCGGCCTCATCCAGTTGGAATACACGAACGAAACGATGTTCCAGCCGTGCCTTCAATCCTGCAGCTGCATCCCCGATAGTCCCGGTGACATAAAGGTGTTCACCTGCCTTGGCACCATTTCGCCGCACTGCAGCTCCGCTTGGAACTTCGCCAATGGCCGTGATGGAGATTTGAACGCCGTTGCTGGAGCGAATGGTGTCACCACCATACAGCGTAACGTCAAACGCGGCCTGATCAGCTGCCAGCCCGTTGGAAAACCGTTCCAACCAGTTTGCCTGCCAGTCTGTTGGCAGAGCCAGCCCGAGCAAATACCCAACCGGGCGTGCGCCCTTGGCGGCAAGGTCGGACAGGTTGACGCGCAAGGCCTTGGCCGCAATGGCTTCCGGGCTGTCTTCAGACAAAAAATGGACGTTTTCCGCCAAAACATCTTTTGTCAGGACCAGATCGAACCCGGCGCGCGGGCTCATAACCGCGGCGTCGTCCGTCAGCTTCAAGCTCCCCGGTGCATTTGCAAGTGGAGCGAAATACTGCCGGATCAGTTCAAACTCGCCGGGCCTTTCGGCAGACATCTTAGCTGTTGCCTTCTTCCGCCTTGGCGACAAGCTCTTCGTTGCGCAATTCATGGGCGAGACGATCGAGCACACCGTTTACCAGTCCCGGCTCATCGGCCTCGTAGAACGCCTTGGTCACATCGATATATTCGGAGATGATGACCTTGGGCGGCACGTCCTTGCGACGCAGCAACTCAAAAGAGCCGGATCGCAGGATGGCTCGCAAAAGGCTGTCGACCCGTTTTAGAGGCCAACCCTCTGTCAACGCCTTGTGGATGAACGGATCGAGGAACTTTTGATCCTCAAAGACACCATTGACGATGGACTTGAACCACTGTTCGTCGGCGTCAAGATATTGTTCTCCGTCCAACTCCTTGCCAAGGCGGAACGCGGTGAACTCACTGATCACGCTGGACAAAGGCACTTCGCCCACGTCCATTTGATAGAGAGCTTGCACAGCAGCTAAGCGGGCCACACCACGCTTGTTGGCCGGGCGGACGGCCTTTGTGGCCACCTTCTTTGGTTCGGCCTGTTCGCTCATTTCTTATGCTCCAAGACGTTCGCGCAGCTTGATCATTTCAAGGGCCGCATCTGCAGCAGCGCCGCCCTTGTTTTTGTCGCTGACCTTAGCGCGCGCCCAAGCCTGCTCGTCGTTTTCAACGGTCAAAATGCCATTTCCAAGTGCCAAATCCGCATCAATGGTCAGGTCCATGATGGCACGAGCGGACTCAATGGCGACGATATCGTAATGGGAGGTTTCACCACGGATCACGCAACCCAAAACAACAAAGCCATCATACATTTCGCCGCCATTGTCCATCGCGGTCATTGCCATGGCCAATGCGGCCGGAATTTCCAGAACACCGGGAACAGACACCCGGTCATATTTTGCACCAGCAGCCTCCAGGGACGCAATTGCGCCTTCTGCCAGTGAATCGGCGATATCCTGATAAAAACGGGCTTCGATGATGAGAATCTTGGGTGCTGTGGTCATGGCGTTGGTCTAATCCTTGTTGGGCCGCGACAGGAACCATGCCTGAGACGGTTTGTCCAGTCCAAAGGGCATGTTCCCCCGCGCAAGTACGCAAGGCAATTGGAATTCTGGTAAAGGCGGGTTTGGCTGCGCCTTACCCGGCCTTGCTAAATTCGGCAAGGCGCGCTGCGTAACGTGCCATCATATCCACTTCAAGGTTTACCTTGTCGCCAACATGACGCTCGGACCAAGTGGTCACCTCAAGTGTATGAGGGATCAAAAAGACCGAAAACAGATCGCCGTCCGCCTCATTCACGGTGAGGGATGTCCCATCCAATGCGACAGAACCCTTTTTCGCGATAAAGGGTGCAAACTCCATCGGGGCCTGAAACTGGAAATAGACCGAATCCTCGTGATCTTCCCGCTTTGTGATGGTTGCCAGCCCGTCGACATGCCCCAAAACAAGGTGCCCCCCGAGTTCGGTGCCCATTTTCAAGGACCGCTCGAGGTTCAACTTCATTCCCTGCTTCCAGTCGGAGACAGTTGTCAGCGCACGGGTTTCAGCCGCAGAATCGACCTCAAACCAGTTGCCAGCGTCATCTGTGCCCTTGGCCACAACGGTATGGCACGGGCCGCCGCATGCGATCGATGCGCCTATATCAATGCCTTCTGGGTCGTACTGGGTGCGAATGCGAGTGCGCAGACCGGCGGGAACCTTTTCAACACTCGTGATTTCACCAAGGTCGGTCACGATCCCTGTAAACATGTCAGGCTCCAATGCGTCTGAGATAAATGAACTGGTCGCTGCCGATTACACCGGCTTCAACCTTTGCAAAACTGGGGTCGGCCACGACATCTTCAAGACGCAGATCATGCAGAACAGGTATACCGCCCTCGCCCACCTCAATATCTCCCGTCACGATGCACATGTCGTCGACCAGTCCAGCCTTGAGAAACGCACTGGCGATGCGAGAGCCGCCCTCAACCATCAACCGCGTGATTCCGCGGGTGGACAGCGCGCTTGTAACGACCGAGGGCTCGATACCACAATCGGTTGTGGGAACACGGATGATCAAAACACCTGCCTTTGACAGAGCCTCGATCCGTTCCGCTGGAGCCGTGCTGCTGCAAACCAGCCAAACCGGCACTTCAGCTGCCGTCATCACCAGTTTGGAGGCCAATGGTAACCTCGCGTCACTGTCAATAATAACGCGCACTGGCGAACGCTCCGCCATACCCGGCAAACGACAAGTCAACTGTGGGTCATCGGCTAGCGCTGTTCCAATTCCAACCATGATGGCGTCATAGGTTGAGCGAAAGCCGTGGACGTGCCGCATCGACAGTGGATTGGAAATGCGGACCTGCCCTTCCCCCTTTTTGCCGATAAAACCGTCTTTGGAGATGGCGAGTTTTAGCAGCACTTTTGGGCGGTGCTGAGTGATGCGCATGATGAAACCGGAATAGAGTTCCTGGCAAGCGACCTCATGCACTCCAACTTCGACTTCGACGCCTGCTTCTTCCAGCATCTTGATACCGCGCCCTGCAACACGCGGATTGGGATCGCGCATGCCAATCACCACCCGCTTGATGCCTGCCTCAACAAGCGCCACGGAGCATGGGGGGGTGCGCCCATAGTGGGAACAGGGCTCAAGGGTCACATAACACGTTGCCCCTTTGGCTGCCGTGCCAGCCATCGTTAGCGCGTTGACTTCCGCGTGCGGCCCACCGGGCTTGGACGTGCGGCCACGTCCAACGACCACATGTTGACCGTTTTCATTTTCTCTGACGATGAGCGCTGCAACGGGGGGATTCGGCCACACTTCGCCCAGTCCACGACGGGCATAACGCTCTGCAGCGGCCATAAACCGAAGGTCCGTTTGCATTTGGGTGAAGGCCATCAATCCCGTCTCCAGATCTGATCGAAACGCTTACAGATCATCCGGACGACTGTCATGCGGGACACTCAACTCATCCAGCAAGGCTTCAAAATCCTTGGCCTCGCGGAAATTCTTGTAAACGGAGGCAAACCGGACATAAGCAACGTCATCGATGCCCTTGAGGCCTTCCATTACGTGATTGCCGATGGTTTCAGCAGTCACATCGCTTTCGCCGGAACTTTCCAGCTGGCGCACAATCCCGCTGATCATGCGCTCAATACGCTCCGGCTCCACCGGGCGTTTGCGCACTGCTGTTTCGACGGAGCGCGCCAGTTTTTCGCGATCAAACGGAACGCGCCGTCCGCTGCGCTTAACCACAAAAAGTTCGCGCAGTTGAACTCGTTCGAAGGTCGTGAACCGGCCAGCGCAGGTGTTACACACCCTGCGCCGGCGGATTGCCGTGTTGTCCTCGGTCGGGCGGGAATCCTTGACCTGAGTATCCTCACCAGCACAATAAGGACAGCGCATCGTTTAAAGCTCCTGACAGGTGCCCACCGATTTACGAGTAAATAGGGAACCGGGCCGTCAGTGCTTCTACCTTGGCTTTGACCGCTGCTTCAACTGCTGCGTTGCCTTCTTCACTGTTGGAAGCCTTCAAACCGTCCAACACTTCCGTGATCAACAGGCCAACTTCCCGGAATTCGGCAACACCGAAGCCGCGTGTGGTCGCCGCAGGTGTGCCAAGACGAATACCGGATGTGATCATCGGCTTTTGCGGATCGTTCGGAACACCGTTCTTGTTACAGGTGATCGCAGCGCGGCCAAGAGCATGTTCTGCAGCCTTGCCGGTCAGAATTTTCGGACGTAGGTCAACCAGCATCAGGTGCGTATCGGTTCCGCCGGACACAATGTCTGCCCCGCCTTCATGCAGCGTCTCAGCCAATACTTTAGCATTGTCGCGTACGCTTCTGACGTAGCTTTTGAATTGCGGCTGAAGCGCCTCTCCAAAAGCCACAGCCTTTGCTGCTACAACGTGCATCAGCGGGCCGCCTTGCAAGCCTGGGAAGACAGCAGAATTGATCTTCTTGGCAATCTCTTCCTTATTGGTCAAAACCATGCCGCCACGCGGACCCCGAAGGGTTTTATGGGTGGTGGTGGTTGCAACATCTGCATGCGGGAACGGGCTTGGATGTTCGCCTGCGGCCACAAGACCGGCAAAGTGCGCCATGTCGACCATGAGGTAGGCGCCGACTTCATCTGCCACTTCACGGAACTTAGCAAAGTCGATTTGACGCGAATATGCGGAACCGCCAGCGATGATCAGGGCTGGCTTGTGCTCACGGGCAAGCTCCGCCATCGCATCATAGTCGATCAGGCCAGTCTCAAGATTGAGGCCATACTGCACCGGGTTGAACCATTTGCCAGACAGGTTTGGCTTCGCGCCGTGGGTCAAGTGACCACCTGCATCGAGGCTCATGCCAAGAATCGTTTCACCTGGTTTGATCAGTGCCAAAAACACAGATTGGTTCGCCTGAGAGCCGGAGCTCGGCTGCACGTTGGCAAAGTCACAACCAAAAAGCTGCTTTGCGCGGTCGATTGCCAATTCTTCTGCAATGTCCACGAACTCACAACCACCATAATAGCGGCGCCCCGGATAGCCTTCTGCGTATTTGTTAGTCAGAACAGAGCCTTGGGCCTCCAGAACGGCGCGCGATACAATGTTTTCAGAGGCGATCAGCTCGATTTCGTGCTGCTGGCGTCCCAGTTCCTTTTGAATGGAGCTGAACAGCTCAGGATCACTATCGGCAAGGGGCCGGTTGAAGAATTCAGAAGTGGCCGTTTGATTGGCCGCTATTTCGCTCAGGGACATTGCACCTTCCTCTGTATTTTCTAATGTCTGGACTTGGCAGCCCTTCGGCGTGCGAGCCCGGATCGCAGCTTTATGAAATTTTCCCAACAGGACGTATCACAGCCCTTTCCGGGAACCAAGGCTCCAACCGACTTCGGTTGGGTTTGAAAACGACAGGCGGCGATAAGCCGCAAACAGCTGCCTCCCCCTGCTCCACTGGTCTATTGCTGGGCGAGTTGCTCAAGTCTGCGGGTTAGCTTGCGAATGGCGAGTTGCTTGAGATCTTCCTGCGATGCGGATTTGGGCCCAAAAACCGAGACCTCAACACCGGTTGCAGCATCAATTGCTGAAACCTTTATCTGTTGCCCGACCGGATAGTACTCCAGATAAACTGACCCTGTTGGACCAGAACGACGACTCATTCCCGGCTCTCCATAGTTGGTGAAAGGATAAGAGCCATGCAACGCTCAAAATAGCAAGGCGTGCGACCGAGTTGATCACACGCCTTACGTTAACTCGTTATCCCGGATTTCCCAAGTAGTCAGTGAGCGTTCGGTATTCCCGCTCTGACGGGGAGCGCAGTGGGGTGATAATGTCCATTTTCGTTAATGGACATTGTGAGGCACATTTTGGGTACGAAGAAGGGCAGCAAGAAGCGGTTTTGGTCGGATGACGAGAAGCGGTCGATCTGTTTGCAGGCCAGAGTGCCGGGGGTTTCGGTTGCGCAGGTTGCGCGCCGCTCTGCGATGAATGCGAACCTGATCCACAACTGGCTGCGTGATGAGCGGTTTGCGCCAGAAGACAGCGATTGCGTCCTTGATGGAGCGGCGTTTCTACCAGTGGAGATAGAGGGCCCGCAGGCCGCACCAGGCCACCAGATCGCGGCGCTTGCCTCGGATATGCCGTTGTCGGCTCAGCGGGTTGATATCACGCTGTCGGACGGGCGGCGGGTATTGGTGGAAGGGACGACGGCGCTGCCGACGGTGCTGGCTTTGGTTGAAGGTCTAATGCCGTGATCCCCGTGCCGTCCAACGCGCGGGTTTGGCTGGCTGCCGGGGTGACGGACATGCGGCGCGGGTTCAACACTTTGGCGGCTCAGGCGGAGAAGGTTCTGGAGCTTGAACCCTATTCTGGACATCTGTTTGTGTTCCGGGGACGGCGCGGTGATCTGCTGAAGATCATCTGGTGGGATCGACAGGGCGCATGCCTGTTCAGCAAGCGCCTTGAGAAGGGCCGGTTTGTTTGGCCTGCTGCGAAGACGGTAAAGTCAGCGTGACGCCCGCGCAATTGTCGATGTTGCTTGAAGCATAGACTGGCGGATGCCGCAAAAAACATGGCGGCCCCTGAGC
>NZ_GL476319.1:263410-309119 GCF_000148725.1 Roseibium sp. TrichSKD4
TCGCGTGGGTTTTGTCGTCACCAACTTGCCGATGGAGCCGGAATGGATCATCCGCTTCTACAATCAGCGCGGCACAGCCGAACAGCACATCAAAGAAGGCAAGAACGCCATCACTTGGACCCGCCTGTCCTGCAAGCGGTTCTGTGACAATGAGGTCCGGCTTCAGCTTCACGCATTGGCGTATAACCTTGGTGTCTTCCTGCAAGGGCTAGACCTCCCGGAAGAGGTCGCCGACTGGTCGCTGACAAGTATCCAGAGCCGCCTCATCAAAATCGGGGCAAAGGTCGTACGCCATGCGCGCAAAATCACGTTCCAACTGGCAGAGGTGGCTGTATCAGGCTACGTCTTCGGACGAATCCTCGCCGCAATCCGCGCCCTCAAGCCCCCGCCGAGGCCTGCATGACGCTCCAAACAACGAAACCAACACAAATGCGGCTCCACAGCTGTGTCTTGTCGCAGCCCAAACGGGATAAAGTCCACGAAAAGCTCAAAAACCGCGCTTACGTAACCGTCAAAATCGATAATCGCCCCGACAACGCTGCCGTCAGAGTTGCAAACGTCCGTGAAAACGGTCAACCTCGTCGCAACACACAGTTACTTGGGAAATATCCGATTAGATTAAGCCCAGTTAGGGTGCAATCTGTGTTTTCACCAAATATAATACGCAATTTTATCGAGTATCATTTATTGAAGTTGGGCGCTTGAGTGTAGAGCCTTTTCTGTCATGAGGTTTACATTTGCGACTTTGCTGCACCGTTTGTCGTTGAGTTTAATTGTGTTTCGTGATGACGGTGAGTGCGGGTTTTAGAGGCTTAACCAATGCGTAATGGGATTTGGAGGTCGCCATATCGTCAACGAAAGCCCGATCGATCTTGATCCATGAGAATGGGAACCAGGCCAGCTGCGACAGACCGGAATAGCCGGTCCCGAAGTCGTCCAGCGCGAATTGACAGCCAAGGTCACGGATCGCGTCAATCCGCATTTGCAGCTCGTCGGTCTGACCGACAAACATGGATTCAGTAATCTCCAGTTTCATTCTCTCGGACGGGAAGCCGGTCTGGTCAAGGCAGTTTTTCACCACGTCCGCAAAACTCTGCTGCAAGAATTGTTGCGGCGATACATTGACTGATAGAAGAATATCACCGCCCAGTTTCACTAGGTCGGACGCAGCCCGGTTCATGACCCACTCGCCAATCTCCAGGATCATTCCGCTTTCCTCGGCGATCGGAATAAACTCCGCCGGCGATATCGGGCCGAGTGTCTGGTGGTTCCATCGGATCAGTGCCTCAACACCAAGCAAACCCTTGTCGGCGAACCCGACTTGAGGCTGATAGAATACGCTCAGCTCGTCCCGCTCCAAGGCGTTGGTCAGTTCAACTTCCAGCGCGCGGCGACGAACAAGCCCCTCCTCCATATGCGGCTCGAACTGGATAGTCGATGCCCGCATATCCAACTTCGCGCGCGAAAGAGCGTTGCCAGCCTTTCGAATGAGCTGACCTGAAGATGTATCAGTTTCCGCCTTTTTGCTGCTGACATATCCCATACTAATCGAAACTGGAACACGGTTTCCGTTCGACGAAAAGTCTTCAGAAATGCCCGCATGCAAGCGTTCGGCCCACCCTTCCGAACAACCGGTTTCAGGGGTGAGCGGAACAAACACGGCATAAGAATTGTCGTGAAGAACGCCCAGATAAGCGTCATCCCCGATGCAATTTTGAAGGTCTTCACCGACTGAGCGCAACAGATCATCGGAATAGGCCATGCCCAATGAGGCCTTTACACTGTCTATTTCGTCCACCGCAATACAATAGACACAGAATACTTCATCTGGGTCAGCGGTCTGAAGACGGACGTCACACTCCATCTCGAAAGCATTTCGGTTCAACAAACCGGTCAAAGGGTCATGACGAGCCAGATATGCAAGTCGTTTTTGCGCCTCTCTTTCAAAGGTCACATCCCGGCATGTCACTGACGCAAGACGGGTGTGGCCCTCCTCACCAATTTCCGAACGCTGCGCAGTCTGTTGCGTCGTTGTCGTCACCACATATTCAACGTGGCGGCGGTCACCACCTTCAATTTCAAGTTCAATGTTCTTTTTGGAAGCTGAATAAGTTTCCTTTGCCCCATCGAACGCTGATTTCACGTCTTCAATGACAGCATCCGGCAGAACATTTTGGGCCGATTGTCCGGCCTCAAATTCACGCTGAAAGACGGCATCTGCCTTGTGGCTGGCCATGCGCAGTGTCAGGTCTCGGTCGATAACGATAATGGCATCAAAGCTGTCGTCAAAAACCTGCTTGAGCATTTGCTCTGTGTTTTCTGCCCGCCGCTGCGAAACCAGAGCAAGAATCTTGTGAAAGCCAATTTGGCGAAACAGCACATAAAGCGCTGTCATACCGAACAAAAAATGGGTAGCGCTTGTATCTGGAATAATAGGACGGACTTGCTGAACGCCATAAGCTGCAACCTCGATAGCAGCTGCAAAAACAACAAGGGCCAGAACACGAACCTGCCAATTGATCATTACCAGCAAAACAAGCGGCAAAAGTAAGAAAATGGCCAAACCAAAAATTGTCCAACGGCCCGTTGTCTCCAACGCCCTACCCTGAATAATGGACTCAGCGCCCAGAGCTTGAATCACGCCCCCTGGGAGCAGGCCGTAAACGGGGACTGAGAAGATATCCCGCAGCTCCTGAGCTGTCGCGCAGACAATAACCACTTTGTCTTGAAAAACATGAGACGGCGCTGTTCCATTCAATACATCAACAAAGGAGACCCGCTCAAACTTCAGCGGATCAATGCTGTAGTCGATCCAGAACGAACCCTCGGTCTTGGTCGGGACACCTGACATCAGGGCAGAAAGCGACGGCTCTACACCTTGACCCACTTGGTCGCCATAACGCGCATGCCAGATCTGACCATCAGTTGAAATCGGAACACTTACTACGCCGGGCCACGAATGCTCCAAAAACAGGTCAATTGGTCGATTAACGTGGCTTCCGCCCTCTTCAGTAGTTCCAAAGTTGGACTGCTGCCGAAAAGTTGCCAGAGTCACCGCTCCCTCGGCCCGCGCAAGGGCTTCCGCAAATTTGGCATCTTCTTCAGGTGTTGATTGAGCGCTGAAATCAACGTCGAAATAAACTTCTGCGGCCCCCTGCTCGATGACTTTGTCGACAAGCTCCCCATGAAGGCCGCGAGGCCACGGCCAGACGCCAACGCCGGAGAGGCTGTTGGCGTCAATTTCGACAATAACAATCTCACCAGAAGGTGCGTTGCTTTCGACGGAAAACCGGCCTTCGACCAAAAACCGCAGGATCGGATCTAAGCCACCAGCATACCCAAACAAAACGACAGTCAGCACCACAATGGCGAAGGCCGATTGCGTCTTCAGCCCGCGCCAATGCGTCTTCCATGTGGATTTTTGTTCAAAGGTCATCCGGTTTCCCAAAAACGAAGAGCACGCTCCTAAGCCTTAGGGCCTGGGTTACTTCTTGCCATTCCCTTTACCGTTGCCATTTCCACCGCCGTTGCCGTTGCCACCGCCGTTGCCGCCGCTATTGCCGTTGCCGCCGCTATTGCCGTTGCCACCGCCATTGCCACCGCCGTTGCCGTTGCCGCCGCCATTGCCGTTGCCACCGCCGTTGCCACCGCCGGTGCCGTTGCCATTGCCGCCGCTATTGCCGTTGCCACCGCCGTTGCCATTGCCGCCGCTATTGCCGTTGCCACCGCCGTTGCCACGGCCATTTCCACCAGCGTTGGAGTTCCCAACGCCGTTTCCATTGCCGCGGCCATTACCAGCTGATTGGGAGTTGCCTCGGCTTTTCCCATTGTTCGCAAACGAATTTCCGCGACCATTTTTCCCGTTGGCGGCCCGTTGACCACCACCGAAAATTGCGCCCAAACCCCCACCACGATTGGCGCGCTCAACCTGCCGCGACTTACCTGGAATCGCCTTTGGAACATTCTTGACAGCAGGTGTCTCGAACACTGGCGCCTTTTTCTGTCCTCGGACAACTTGCGGCTTGGTCCGACCGCCAACCTGCAGGCCAACCGAACGTGTTGGGTTCGTTGAAGCGCTCTGGCCTGCGCCAACATTTGCACGGTCACCAGACGCGAAATCGTCAACTTGAACCAACCCGCGCTCGACTTCGACCCGCGCAGAAGCGCCGTCTACAACGACATCGAATTTTGTCCCTTTGACAACCGCTGCCATGTAGGGAGTTTCTACAGTGAAATGTGGCCGGGCACGCTTTTGAACATCAACCTGCAAGCGACCTGCTGTTTGAAGAAGCGTGGTCTTTCCACCAGTGCTGCGATACTTGGACAGGGCGAACTTGGTGTTCGGCCCAACAAAAATCGTTTCAGCACCACGCGCAATCAAGGCACGTGCTCGGCCCTTGGTCGCCACTGTGTAACCCGGCTCCAGAGGCATTCCCGTTTTTGCACGGAAAGCTTTCACTCCAGGTGCAACCAGATACACTTTGCCAGTTGCTTTTTTCACCACCCAGCCGCTGGCTTCCGCAATTGAGCAAGATAGCGCAAGCACAACAACACAAAGTGTCAATAATTTCGCGAGCATTGACCACGGATAGCTATCCAACACTCGGCCCGGTGCCTTTAAACCAGAAACTGAAACCTGACGCATGACAACACCCAACGCAATACTAAGTTCTTCTGATGCCTCTACATGGCATTCTCAAAGCTTACTTTACGTCATTTGTTTTAATAATGATTGAAGTCGGGCTTCCTCAAACTACCAACATTGCAAAAACTGCCGATAGTAATTGACGTATCAGTCATCATCATCGTCATCATCGTCATCACCGCCGCCGGAGCCACCGCTGCCGCCAGAACCACCGCTGCCGCCAGAGCCACCCGTGTCGCCCGATCCGCTGGTTCCACCGGTAGAATTGCCTCCACTTGAAGAAACAGACGCAGAAGACGATCGATTGTCTCGTTCCGAACCTGAATTCCTGCTGCTGCTGCTATCCCCACCATTACCGCGCTCATAGCTGTTTCGCGAGGATGCCAACGACCCGCCTAGCGTAGCTTGAGGGTTTTGAGGAACACTGGCTTGTGGGATGATTGGGATTTGAGGGGTTTGGAAGGCTGGCGCTTTGGGTTTGCCGGGAACAACAGTCGGTTTGGTTCTGCCACCAACTTGCAATCCAACAGATTGGCTGGGGCGACTGGCAGCACTTTGCCCTGCACCAACATTTGCTCGATCACCTGACGAAAAGTCGTTGACACTCACAAGGCCGCGCTCAACCTGAACCGTTGTTGATTGACGATCGACCCGAATGTCAAACTTTGTGCCTTTTACGATCGCGGCCAAAAAGGGTGTCTCGACAGTGAAATGTGGGCGCGCACGCTTTTGAACATCGACCTGCAATTGCCCCTCGGTTTGAAGCAGGGTCGTTTTTCTGGCTGTGCTGCGATATTTTGAAATGGCGAATTTTGTGTTCTGACCCACAAAAATCGTCTCGGCTCCTCGTGCGATCAAGGCTCTAGAACGCCCTTTGGTCGCAACAGTATAGCCGGGCTGAAGCGGCATACCGGATTTAGCCCTGAAGGCTTTGACCCCAGGCGCCACCAGATAAACCGTCCCCGTTGCCTTTTTGACCACCCAGCCATTCGCCAGAGCCATGGACGGCGCAAACGTAAAAAGCGCAACCGCGAGCACAAGCTTGACGAGAAATTAGAGCAACGGAGCTTCAAAGGCAGCGCGCAACAAGGTCATCGTTTTTCCTAAAAAACCTCAAATTTTGAACTACGCTGGTCAGCGCAACCCAATAACTGACGCTACGTTAGAAAATTTAACAATGCTTGAAACAACCCTCGCGGAAAACCAGTACAAACCACGAACCCAAAGATGAAACATGCAGAACTTTCTTGCCATTCATCGGTAAATTTAAAACTCTAGCCTATTTGGCAGCTGCCAGTTTTCGTCGCCCTTCTACCGCTCGAAAACGAGCTACATGGTCAATGTTGAACTGCTCAATGCCACATTCAAGTGCACTCTCAAATACACTCTGGTCTTCACCGTCATAGAACATCTGCGTAATCAGCCCAGCTTCCTTGGCCTCTCGCACACGATCAAAAGTGAGGTCTTCAGGATGAAATTCGAGGATGTGCGCGCCGCTGGCGACAGCCCGCGCAACATTGCCGACATAAGAATAAAGCACCATTCGGCGCAGATCCGATGCCTTTGCGCGTGTTTCTGCCTGAATGTCGGGGTCGAAGGAGAAAGTCCAAGCTGTTTCCAGAAGACCACGTGCCGCCAGCATATCCCGCACCCGAGCAGGATCAGCATCCTTGATCTCCGCGTAAGTCTCTATCCGGCCGGCACAGCTGTCCAGAAAGATTTCAAGGCGTGGAATGCGTTCGCCGGCGTAGGCTTGATCAAACCAGCTACCTGCGTCCAACCGGTCAATGTCCGTTGAGAGCGCATCTACAAAACGTCCCTTACCATTGGACGTTCGCTCCAATGTGTCATCATGGAAGACATAAAGCACACCGTCCCTACTCTGGCGAATATCGAACTCAATCACGTCTGCGCCCACTGCAATTGCGCCTTCCAGAGCGGCCAATGTGTTTTCCGGTGCGGTGAGGCATGCGCCCCGATGGCAAATAATACGTGCCCGATCCACGAGACATTCCTTTGACAAAACAAACAGCAAAACATGATCGACAGAATCGATCTAACACCAAAATGCATCGGTTATCTGCTTGAAAGCCGCATGACAGGAAGCTAGGACCGCGAATTATATGGCTGTTTCCAACAGTTTTGCGAAGAATGGCAGCATATGAGAATAAAGAAGGGTGTTGAGGATGACTGCTGTTAAGGCAGAAAAGCTGCAGAGGAATAGTCTTCCGGCTGCATTCGCACAAAACCAACAATCCCGAGGTCCTGTTTAAACTCAGCGTCCAGTTGCGCAAGGCCATTCTCAAAGGCTTCCGCAATGATTGAAGCCTCAAACCTCCTCGCACAAATCAGCGGCAGGCCTGGAACAGGCCATGTCCTTGCAACGACGCGAAGTGTGGGCGCAAACTCTTCAAAGCGGACAAGATTGCGCCATGTCACAGCATCCAGAGCTGCAGTCTGGGCCCGGCCTTCATAGACCGCAAGTGCAGACGCCCGGTGTGCGCCTGTCTCCACATTGAACAGTAACTCTATGCCTTGCTCTTCGGCAAAGGCATGCGGACCGTGAAACCCGGATTGGCTATGCGTGTCGTTATAGGCCATCCGAGCACCTGCAAGGTCTCGAATGTCTTTCACCTGACTGTCCGCGCGAACAATGAAAACGCTATGATAATAGCCAGCCGGACACCCTTCGAGACCATAATCTGGAGTCCCGACAAGGTTCACTTTCTCCCGCAAAACAGAACGGTAGGGATACCCGCAGGTTTGGCTTAGAACCACATCAGGGTTTTGCCAAAACTCATATCCAACACCATCACTCGTCAGCGAATTTGGGGCGTCGATCCCGTTCTGCCGCAAGCTGTCCCGCACGAGGCTCCACAACGCCGCGTGTGCGGTGTTGAGCTCGGGCCGAGCGTACATGGGCAGGCTGGCGAGTGTGGGCATTTTTGCCTCCATAGTGTTTTAGTCCCTCCTCTGCCGTCCAAAGCGGGTGCGCGACTGGGTCTTTGGCATTGAAGAAATACTGCATGAAAATCTGCCAGTAAGACGCGTAGAGATAACCGCCATTTCTGCGCAAAAAGTCCTCTCGCCTCTCGGAGAACAATTTGGGCAGTTTGTGCCACACAACCCTCGGATAGGCGTGGTGAACCGCATGATAGTTGTTGTTCAAGAAGAGGAAAGCCAACAGCCCTCTGTCTTCAATAATTACAGACCGGGCCGCCGCGCGTTGCTCCGCCCTATGCTCCAGAAACGTCCGGATTTTCAAAAGAGACATGCCAAGATAGGCGGACAGGACATAAGCCCAGAGCGGCATATCCGTCACGAGTGCCACCCACAAAAGAATCGGCACTACGCCTAGAAAATGCAATACATAAGAGACTTGGATACGCCGGTTGCCATTGAGCATCTGCGCAATATCATCACGGTAAAATGCAGCCATTGCGACCACTGGACCGATCAGCATGCGGCCCAAAAGCGTGTTGTTGAACTTCGCCACAGCCCTGCGCCAGCTTGGCAACTTCGCCCACTTGTCTGGATCGAGAAAATTGCTTTCCGGGTCCTCATAAGGGTCCGTCAGCTTGGGATCATAGTGGTGAGCAAGGTGTGTGTCTTTGAACCGCAAATACGGGATCAATAAGCCAAGAGCCGGAAACACCGTTGCATCACTTGCCCATGTTTGTGTGAACGGATGGCCATGCACCACCTCGTGTTGCAGGGAAGAGTGCAAGGCGACAACCAAAGCCAACCCGCAAATCACAAACACCAGCGGAAGTGTTCCCGCTGCCAGCGTCAAACTAAAAAATGCAGCATAACAGCCAGCCAGAAGCGCAAGTGTCGGCCCCTCTTCCCTCAAACTCATATCAACTCTTTCGAAAATCAGCGATGATGTTGAAAGGGTAGGGTTCGACCAAGAAAACGGACAATTAGGTATCTTTTGTGCAAACTATGTTTTTTTGTTACTATCTAATAATAATTATGTAAGTTTACTACAGATGATGTAAAAATGGATCGCCGTGATCTCGCCAACGCCTTCCGAGGCCGGTTTCGCCAACTCCTCGATGAATTTCAGGATGACTTGCCAGGCTTCCTGAAGCGCGCCGGACTGGATCGATCGGCCCTCAGCCAACTCAGAGACCCTGAGCATGACCGCCTTCCCCGGGCAGAAACACTGAGGCGAATTGCCGAAGCGACCGGCGCATCGGTCGATTGGCTTCTGGCATTGGAAAATGCTCGCGAAGGTCGTCAGAAAATGACGGAAAGCAGCGAACTTTTAACCGCGACAGATGAGGAAGGGATTGCTCCGCTTGAGCTTTGGCGATCAGAAGCCAAGGGACATAAGCTGCGATATGTTCCAGCTGTCCTGCCAGATATGTTGAGCCTTGCCAATCAGACGGGCGGCGCAAAGGGCGAGGAAAAAATCTTGACCGGGTTTGACATTGACGAAATGGACCTGGAAATCGCCATGCCAATCCAGACGCTCGAAACAATGGCCTCACGAACCGGCATCTGGCACGGCAAAAATGCCGAAGACATTCAAAAGCAAATCACGCACATCGCTGAACTGTGTGACGCACATTACCCGGTTCTACGCCTGCACCTTTTTGACGCGCGGGTGAATTTTTCAGCGCCCTTCACGGTTTTTGGCCGAATTCGAGCATCGGTTTATGTTGGCCAAGCCTATATTTCAGTGACGCGACCAGAGGAGGTCAAATTCTTCACCAAGAAATTTGACGGACTGGTCCGCGCTGCCGTCGTCACGCCAGATGCAGTGCCCGAATATATCGACAGGCTGCTCTCATGATGCCATAGAACTCTGTTTTAATTAAGACTTCCATATTGGCACCTCTCCCTGTCCATTGTTCAACCACAATGGACAGTCAGTCAAATTGTCACAGGCCGAGAAATCCCTACATAGGGTGCACGGCGTTCAATCAGAAAGCCGACTCAATTCTTCCGAGAGGACAAAACAGATGACCCGTTTGGCTACTTCCGCATTGGCACTTGCTCTTCTGACCGGCTCTGCAATCGCACAACCTGTTGCCTATTCCTTCGACAAATCTCACTCCAATCTGTCGTTTACCTACAACCACCTCGGTTTTTCCACCACAGATGGCCGCTTTGGTGACTGGGATGGTACGCTGGCGATTGATGAGAGCACTCCGGCCAATTCATCTATTGAATTCACAGTGCAAATTGACAGCCTGGATACGTTCTGGGGTGAACGGGACGCCCACCTGAAAAGCGCTGACTTCTTTGGTGCCGCAAAATACCCTACCGCGACTTTCAAAAGCACAGAAGTCAACAAAGTTGGCGAGAAACAACTGGAAGTGACCGGTGACCTGACAATCAAAGATGTCACCAAGCCGGTGACACTCACCGTTGATGTCTTTGGCCAAGGCGAACACCCGATGGCGAAAAAGCCGGCCTTTGGCTTCAAGGTATCAACTGTCATCAAGCGGTCCGACTTCGGCATGGACGCCTACGTGCCATATGTCGGCGATGACATTGCCATCACCTTCCACTCGGAAACGTTGAAGGCTGACGCCAGCAACTAAGCCCCTATACCCTCATCATAGCACCTCGGCTCCTAAAGCGGAGCCGAGGCCACAAATCAGTGAGGACAGAAGATGATCCGCAACACCTCTACCGGCTATGGACTGATCGCCATAGCGTTTCACTGGAGCATGGCTGTTCTCATGATTGGCATGCTGGCATTGGGCATTTATATGCATGACCTGCCGCCCACAGACCCTGCAACCTATGAGCTATACCAACTGCACAAATCGTTCGGTTTTGTCATTTTGGCGCTGGTGGTGCTCCGACTGGTCTGGCGCGGGCTTAACCCGTCGCCGAAACTTCCAGACAACATGAAACTTTGGGAGAAAGCGGCGGCGCATCTTGGGCACACAGGTCTTTATGCCGTCATGTTCGCCTTACCCTTGAGCGGCTGGATGATGGTGTCAGCCTCCCCTTGGGGAATCCCGACAGTCGTCTTTAATCTGCTGAACATCCCTCACCTGCCGGTACCAGCCTTTTTGGGCTCCAAGCAGGAAGTAGAAGCTGTATTTCAGATGATCCATGAATACATGGCCTTTTTCACAATGGCCTTAGTTCTGGCGCATGTTGCTGCCGCTTTGAAGCACCACTTTATTACCCGCGACACCACCTTGCGCCGCATGATCTCGACTGCACCCGCCAAAGCAGACAGCTAATTCGTCAGGAGAAACTCATGACATTCAACCGCAAAATCCGTGCCCGACTTGGCCTCACCCTCTTGGCCACAACGCTTAGCGTGCTTCCGCTTGCCAGTGCTCATGCCACGACATGGACAGTCGATCACGACAAAAGCGTTCTCGGTTTTGAGTTCAATCAGGCAGGAACACCTGTAAAGGGCACGTTCAACGATTGGTCAGCCGAAATCGTGTTCGACCCTGAAGACCTTTCCGCAGCGACCATCAGGGCAGACATCCAGACAGGCTCTGCATTGACTGGCAATGGACAGTTTGATGGCCTGATCCCAACCGCACAATGGTTTGATACAGACCAGTTTCCAATCGCCACGTTTCAGTCAGATACGGTTCAGTTGATCGAAGGCAACATCTACGAGGCAGCAGGAACCTTGAACCTGCGCGGCAGCACCCAGCCGACCACCCTACGTTTTTCTCTGGACATTCAAGACACCACAGCCAAGGCAACCGGCACAGCCGAGATCAACCGAACCGCTCATAAGGTTGGAGACGGTGTAGCGCCTAATAGTGTCGGCATTGATGTCACCGTCACCCTTGATCTAACGGCGAGCAAGTAAGTTCGCCATGGAAAAGCGTTAAGTAAATCAACAACACAACTAAAAAGAAAAATCAAAATAGCCAAACACAACCAAATAATGTATACGTTATTCATATATAATATATAAACTTACTATGCGTAAGTTTTACTCCAAAGCGGAGAACTTACGCAAATGTATACAGGGATAAAAAATCGCATTCAGGCACTAAAGGGCAATATTAAGGGTAGCATTGCTATCCCCTTTGCACTTCTAGCCACACTGATCCTTGCGGCCATCTCCGTTGGGATTGACATGTCATTTGCGTATAACAAGCGCGACCAGAGCCAACTTGTGGCTGATGAAGTCTCGCTCTTCGCAGTTACTACATTTCGGAAATATGTTGCTGATGGAATGTCAAAAAATCAGGCGAGAAAACGCGCCGAAACCGACGCACGCAAATTTCTGACCGCGCGAACCAAGTCCCTTGATGGAACGACAGAAAAATTCAGTATCAAAATAAACATTGTCGACCGGGAAGCAAAAGTCGTAAAAGCCAATGTAAACATTAGCGGCAAACACGAATCCTACATGACCCATGCCATGGGCTTCGACAACATAGATTATACTGCAGATTCAGAATCGACAATTTCCTTCGGTCAGGGCAAATACGAGTTTATCTTTTTGGTTGATGTCTCACCGTCAATGGGAATTGGTGCAAGTAATCGTGATCGTCAAATCATGCAACGAGCCATTGGTTGCCAATTCGCTTGCCATGAACCTTGGTACAGCAGTGTAAGCCGCGCAAAAAGCGCAGGAGCCCGTCTCAGGATTGACGTTGTCAAAGACGCTCTAAAGTCCCTCGTGACTCAACTAGAAGAAGCCACTGAAGTCGACTTGAGAACCGGTCTTTACAGCTTTTCAAATTATCTGCACATTCAAACAGGCCTGAACAAAGGCATCTCAAAATTCAAACGTGAGGCCAACAAAATCGCCATCCACCGGGAGTACCTCCGTGGCGGCGGGACAAACTTCCATGGGGTTTTCAGTGATTTCAATGGGGTGTTGCGCTCATTAAAGCCAAAAGCAGATGTTAAGCAGCACATCATTATAATCTCGGACGGTGTGAACCATCTAAACTTGAGAAGTGGTACGAATCGGCACCTTTGGAACCAGACACCTAATTGGCGCCCCTACAACTACAGCTTTAACCCGAGATGGTGTGATGAGTTCAAAAAGGGAGAGGTTAGAACAGTGCACACAATGTTGGTTGAACCAGACAGAGCCCATTATGTTAGGGCTTCGACCTCTTCAATGAGAGCTTGTGCAACAAGCGCAGACTTTTTCTACAGTGCGAACTCAGCCGCAGAAATCGACAAAGCCTTCAAAGACCTGTTTGAAGCCCTATTAAAGTCTGTGTATGTATCAAGCTGAATTCAACAATTACAGATCCAACAAAAATGGCGGCTTCCATGCCGCCATTATTTTGCCTGTCATCCAAGCAGAACACTTATTAAAACTCGACTTCAAAATGTTTGACAACGCTCCCTTTGCTAGCCTCCTACAGTCGTCATTCAGTCCATTCGAGTACCGAGGAAGAAGGTATTTTATTTGCCTGAAATCACCTTGAACTTACCCGGTTCGCTGTTGATTTCGATAGCAGGTTTCGGACGTCCTACGAAGTATCCTTGCTGGTAATCGCACCCAAGATGACTCGCAATTCGATGTTGCGCGGCTGTTTCAATCCCTTCCGCGACAACTGCAAGATCCAGATTAATGAGTTCGCGCTGAAAAACCCCTTAACTGATTGAAGAGTATGGATACCCATTGGGTTTTGGATGTGTGAATATGCCGGTTAGTTGATCCGAAGCACGCATTTTCTGGCATATTCTCATGAGACCTTCAAAACGCAACAAACGGTGTGGCGATCTGTTCAAGGAACGCCTGGCCGCAATCATCGATATGAACCATTCGTTGGTGCGGCTGTCTGGTCTGATGCCTTGGGATGAATTTGATGCGGAGTTCGGCAGGCATTATCGCCCCTTGGGACGACCGGCCAAACCAACGCGTCTGATGGCCGGGCTGCACTTTCTCAAGCACATGTACGATCTTTCCGATGAAGAGACGGTTGAGCGTTGGGTTGAAAACCCCTACTGGCAGTCTTTCTGCGGTTTTGAGTTTTTCCAGCACCAATTCCCCATTGATCCCTCAACCATGACCCGCTGGCGCAAACGGATTGGTCCTGAGGGAATGGAAAAGCTTCTTTCTGCTACGGTAGGTGTTGCGATTGAGAGCGGGACGATCAAGAAGAGCAGCCTTGAGCGGGTCTTGGTTGATACGACCGTTCAACCCAAAGCCATTGCCCATCCCACCGATAGCCGTCTTTATCACAAGGCCTTGCAGCTTCTGGTGCGCCAGGCCAAGAGGGCCGGCATCATCTTGCGTCGCAGCCATACCAGAGTTGCCAAAAAGGCGGCCTTGATGGCGGGCCGTTATGCCCATGCCAAACAGTTCAAGCGGATGCGCCGGGAACTCAAAAAGCTGAAGACCTATCTGGGCCGGGTCTATCGCGACATCTCCCGCAAGATCGCAGGCAACGAAGGTCTTGAGCACCGGTTCTCCCGTCTGCTGGGACTGGTGGAGCGGCTTCTGGCCCAGACCCCCAAGGACAAAAACAAGATTTATTCCATGCATGCGCCGGAAGTGGCCTGTATTGCCAAGGGCAAGGCGCGAACACCTTACGAGTTCGGGGCCAAGGTTGGCATTGCCACGACCAATCGGGAAGGATTGGTTCTTGCGGCGAGGGCTTTTGAGGGCAATCCCTATGATGGGCACACCTTGAATGACACCATCAGTCAGGCTGAGAAAGTCTGCGGCACCAAAGCTGAGCGTGTCTATGTGGACCGTGGCTATCGGGGGCATGATTATGAGGGCGACGCCAAGGTCATGATCTCCGGCCAGAAGCGCGGGCTGACGGCACAGATGAAGCGTGAGCTGAAACGACGATCAGCGATCGAGGCCACCATCGGCCACATGAAAACAGATGGACGACTTGACCGGAACTTCCTCAATGGCAAAAATGGCGATGCCATCAACGCCCTGCTGGCCGCAGCCGGTCATAACCTGCGTCTGATCCTCAATGCACTGATCATTTTGCTGCTCTGGATCACAAACCCCATCCCCAAACCGGTCAAATCGAATATTTGCGTATTGCTTCGGCCACGCGCAACATCAATGGCTTAGACGTTGTTCAGGGCGGACCAATAACAGCATGCTCGGTGACCTCAAACCGGACCTGCTCCGGCTCGATCCCAACTTCAATAATAGTATCCAGCACAAAATCCGGCAGATTTTCATCAACGATATCACGCTCAGCCAAATTGATTGATACCCAGCCGATTTGCCCGCGCCGCAAAGGTCTGGCGACCGCTCTTAATGAGTTGGCTATGATCTGGCGGGTCAATTCCCCCAAGAACCCGTGTTCTTCAGCTGCAACCAACGTATCAAGAGGAGAAACCGGTCCAAAGCCAGCGTGTTCCCACGCAATAACGCTTCGCACCCTGGCGGTTCCTTCTGATCTGAGCTCAAGATTGGCTGGAAATGCATATTGATTTCGCCCAGCGCAAGATCTCGTTTCAAAGCATGGCCAATTGCAGTTCTCAAACGATAAGCGCGAGCCAACTGTGGCTCGAAAGGGGAGTAGCGACCCCGGCCCTCATCCTTGGCTTTGTAAAGTGCCAAATCAGCATAGATTTGAAGTTCGTCAACGGCCTTCGCATCAGATGGGAAATTCGCCCCACCCATGGAAACTCCGCAGTTGAGCTGATGAGCACCAACAAGAAAGGGTTTTTCCATCTTTAGCTGCAGTTCATTGCAAATGCCGGTAGCCTCGGCAGCAGACCCTACGTTGGATAAAATGAGCGCAAATTCATCCCCGCCCAGCCGTGCGGCCCAATCACCATCACGCAAACATCCTCTTACGCGATCAGCAAAGGTTTTCAGGGTCTCATCGCCAGCCACATGCCCATAGGTGTCGTTGAGTTTCTTGAAACCATCGAGATCACAAAAAACCAGAGTAAACCCCGGCCCTTCAATCCGCCCCGGAGCCGCAAGGTCTTCGAGAATACGGGTGAAGCTTAATCGGTTCGGCAGGCCGGTGAGGTAATCATTTTCCGCAAGGTGCAAGGCCTTACGACGTTCAACCTCCAACGCTTCCGTGCGATCGCGTATTCGTACTTCGAGCGTTTCATTCAGGCGGCTTAGATTGCGATTGACCTCAAACAGTTCACGGCTTTTGGCTTCCAGCAAGCTCTCAGCTTCAAGGCGCGCACGCTTCTCCGGGCTTACCCTTCTTTCCAGGCGAGCAACTCTTTTTTCCAGGTCATTTTCGGTCTCATCCATGGATGATTAACCGCCCTTTGCCTTAAGTCTGTCTCTGCACTTTTATGTCAGCAAAGGTTCCGAACTCATCCTTGGCATGGTCCATCAGCACTTCAACATGATCATCAAAATGATTGGCCGCAGACTGAATGAGACCGGACGCCAGCTGCGCCAAACAACGTTTGCTTCGATAACGAAGAACAGCTTCGTTTTTACCACGCGACACCATCTTCAGGCTTGGGAGCTCGGCGTTGGCATAAAGTTTGCGCACTTCAACGTGGATATGGTTTTCAACACTGTCCAGAAAATCGAAAAGACTGGCCTGTTGATCGAAAAAATCGCGGAATCGATCCCTGAAGCTCCCGCCCAGATATACGCCAAATCCGTGGATTAGGTCGTCGACTGATACGCCTGTTTGTTTGGAAAGCGCTGTGACCAAGGTTACCATTTCTTGAAAGTCGTAGGTTCCTACAGCCGTGTAGGCTCCCCCACTCGGCAAATCACACTCATCAATCAGATCTTCAATCTCATCCTCACCAAAAGCTGAAGATGCATGTTCAATAAATTCAGTGAATACGATACCCTTCATAGTTCACCTCCAAGCAACCTCACTTGCAGTGCTGCAGACTATTCTTAAGCTTTCATCCCATAGACATTAAAAATTGTTATGATTTCAATTAATTACGTATTTTTACAATTATATAATATATATTCAATTTGATAATGAGCGCTCACCGCTACGTCACTTCATACTTGAACTAATTGTATAGACGCCAAGGCTGTACACTCTTTTCAGAATTCCTATAAAAGACGACATCAATAAGCACCGGAACAATCGAGAGAAAAACCGGCGCGCCAATTGCCAGTCGACACAAGGGCTTTCCAGATGACCACTCCCGTGACGCCGCCCGCCTATGAGCACAGCGCCCTCTTCCCGCAAGGCGAAGACACCACGCCTTATCGCAAGCTCACATCGGATCATGTCAAAACAGCCGAGTTTAACGGCGAAGAAGTCCTTATGGTCGAGCCAGAAGGCCTGCGCCTGCTGGCTGAAGAAGCCTTCAAGGACATCAACCACTTTCTCCGTCCCGGCCATCTGGAGCAGCTGCAGAAGATCCTCAACGATCCGGAAGCAACGGAGAACGACAAGTTCGTTGCCTTTGACCTTCTGAAAAACGCCAACATCGCCGCTCACGGCGTGTTGCCGATGTGTCAGGACACGGGCACAGCCATCATCATGGGCAAGAAAGGCCGCCGCGTCTGGACAGATGGTTCAGATGATGCGGCTCTCGGCGAAGGTGCCCGCGACGCTTATTTCAAGAAAAACCTGCGTTACTCTCAGCTCGCGCCGATCTCCATGTTCGAGGAAAAGAACACCAAGAACAACATGCCGGCGCAGATCGAGCTTTATGCAGAAGGTGAAGACGCCTACAAGTTTTTGTTCATGGCCAAAGGTGGTGGGTCTGCGAACAAGACCTTCCTGTTTCAGGGCACGCCGTCGCTGCTCACACATGACCGGATGATCGAGTTTCTGAAGGAGAAAATCCTGACCCTCGGCACCGCCGCCTGCCCGCCCTATCACCTTGCCATCGTCATCGGCGGCACATCTGCAGAATCCAATCTCAAGACTGCAAAACTGGCCTCTGCCCGGTATCTCGACAACCTTCCAACCGAAGGCTCAGAAGCTGGAAACGCCTTCCGTGACCTAGACATGGAAGAAGAAATCCACAAACTGACACAGGCAACCGGCGTCGGCGCCCAGTTTGGCGGCAAGTATTTCTGTCACGATGTACGGGTCATCCGCCTGCCGCGCCACGGCGCCTCCCTGCCTATCGGTTTGGCAGTTTCCTGTTCGGCAGACCGTCAGGCCGTCGGCAAGATCACCAAGGACGGTATTTTCCTCGAGCAGCTTGAAATACATCCGGAAAAATATCTGCCAGAAGTGACTGATGAAGACCTGTCCGACAATGTGGTCAAAGTGGACCTCACCAAACCGATGTCAGAAATTCTGGGCGAACTGACGAAGCACCCGATCAAGACCCGCCTGTCCCTGACCGGCCCGCTGATCGTGGCGCGGGATCTCGCTCACTCCAAACTGCGCGACCGGCTGGAAAGCGGCGAGCCCCTGCCCGACTATTTCAAGAACCATCCGATCTACTACGCCGGACCGGCTAAGACCCCGGAAGGCATGCCCTCCGGCTCCTTCGGCCCCACAACGGCAGGACGCATGGATGCTTATGTCGATCAGTTCCAGGCCGCTGGCGGTTCCATGGTCATGCTCGCCAAAGGCAACCGCTCAGCCCAGGTCCGTCGCGCCTGCCAGGCTCATGGCGGCTTCTATCTCGGCTCCATCGGCGGCCCGGCCGCCCGCCTCGCCCAGGACTGCATCAAGAAGGTGGAAGTGGTCGAGTTTGAAGAACTCGGCATGGAAGCCATCTGGAAGATCGAAGTCGAAGACTTCCCGGCCTTTATCGTCGTAGACGACAAGGGCAACGACTTCTTCAAGGAGCTGAATTTGGACTAACCCTCGTTCCGGCACCCCGCCGTCCCGGCCTACGAGCCGGGACCTTCTTCAGCCGGTTCAACCGCCGCAAGTCAAATCCGCGATGCCTTAAGGGTCATCCTACGATCCTGATGGCATGTGAAGCTTTCTCGTCACAGCAAACCAGTGTCTTTCAGCAATTGGCTGGATCAATCTGTTCGCCAGTAATTGTTGGCGGCAGCAACTGTCGCAAAATTCGTTGCGACGACCGAAGAAACGGATATCAGGAAGTCCGCTTCGCTTTCATATTCGGCCCTTAGTTTTTGACGGACACCGTCGTCGGGCTGCGTAAGTTTTACCGCCATGCGGGATAGCTTGATTGCCAATTCATACCCCTCCTGAGGCGAAGTAGTTATCATAGTGGGTAACCAAATCTCGCTCATTTCCCTCTCCCTCTTAGCTTTGCGGGGGATAGTTCCCCCGCAAAAGCGCTGACAATTATTGAATTTTTCCAGGCAAAGACAAATCTCCGGATGCGACATCAAAAACATCCGTTACACAAAACAAAGGTGCATGGATATTGGCATTCACGCGAAGCGCTGCGGTCACACCGTCATAGTTTATACCAGAGACATTGACACTCTGATCAAACGCCACATTCACGCTAACCTCAGGTCCATCAAACAAAGGTGTAAAGCCGGGGCTATCCAGTAGAATTGGCAAGCCAGGCCATGTGGCAGGCAGATTAGGCGCTGCATCTTCAGGAATATCTTTAACGGTCAGGGCACCAGGTCCGCAAGCTTCATCGGGAGCCAGGACAACCCAATGACTGTGCCATGTGTTTCCATCATTACCGACGTTTCCATCTCCATTCTCATCAAACAACGGCGTGTCATCGAAATCCGGATGTGTTGCTGCGGCCATGGCGAGAATACCAGCACCTTCGTCGAATCCCACACTTGAAGGGTCAAGGGTGGTTGGCCAGACATAGGCGTAGGCTGGTGCGCCAGCCAATTCACCTACTTGTGTGGGTTTTTCAGCGCCCGCGATACCGTTGGTCGTCATATGAAAAGTCACTACGTTGCCGTTGCGATGCGCGTGAGCAGCTAAAATATCAAAAGCAGCCGTTTTTGCTGCATCGCGTTCTGATTGAACAGCTCCGTCCTGATGAACCGCGTGAGAGTGCGAGCCGTCAGCCAATACAGGTGCCGTTCCAAGCGTAGCCAAGACAGCAAGTATGGAAATTGTTGAGCGCATTTGTTTTCTCCATGTTAACTCTGCGTCAGCACTTATAGTAGCGAGTCACTATTATTGCAAATATAATTTCGACTCGCTATATTTAAAATATGAGCTCAGAACGAAATTCCCGGATCCGAGAGTTGTTGGACAGGCTACTGAGGCTGCACGCGTCTGAAGACTGGTCGGAACCTCTCAATCCAGCACAGAGCAGCGCACTGAATTACCTTGTTCGGGCAAATCGGTTTTCCCGCTCACCTTCAAATGTTGCAGACTATTTGTGCACGACACGAGGAACAGCATCCCAGACGTTGAAGGCTCTGGAAAAAAAGGGCTTTATCGAAAAGGCAAGTGCGGCGGGCGACAAGCGATCACTCAGCTATAACGTCACAAAGATGGGCCTTTTGTTTGTTCAAAAAACAAGCACCTTGGATGACTCACTGAACCAGATTGATGACGCTACAAAAAGCAGTCTGGAAACCGGTCTCACCGATCTCATCCGACATCAGCTAACGGCCAGAAACTTCAAGTCATTTGGCATCTGCAATACATGCAAACACCACCGTGTGGACGCAGGCCAACGAACCTGCCAATTGCTTCAAGTTCCGCTCAAGAGCGACGAAGGCAATCAACTTTGCCATGAACATTCCGCCCGCTAATTTTAGAAGAAGCCGTAGGTTTGAAGAGTTTGGAGCTACTCAGACATTCGACTTCTTCAAGATCTGACCTAGTTACAGGGTTCGATATGACAGAGACGGAAGACAGGGCCTTTGTGACATGCTGGAAGAAAAACAGGCCGATCTGGACCGGGAAAAGCAGCGCAAGCTGCTGGAGCGCCTTGTGGCGGAATTGAGCCGAGATCATTTTGATCTCTACTATCAATCAACCAGCGAGATCGCATTTCTGCTGGAGAGTTATATTCAAGGCAACGCCAAACTCACTCAAGATGAGCGTGCTCTTCTCGCCCCGCTCACCAGACGCGATATCGAGATCAAGTTGAGCTTGCATTCGGGCATGTAAGGCAAGTTCAACCGAAGCGTATTCAAGGCTGTAAATTTCCCCCGTCATTCCAGACAAGCTGAAAGCATGTGAAGCGCTGATCTGGAATCCAGATATCAGTCACGCGCAGCGTTGCAAAAGTCATAGAAATTGCACTCGCTTACACTCATGCTGACACGCTGGATTCCGGATCTTCCTTCAGCTTCGCTGCACTCGTCCGGGATGACGAATGGAGTATTTCCGCAGTCTTCCAACACACGAGAAAACTGCCATCCCGGTCCATGAGCCGGGATCTTAAACGGCCTTGCAAAGGTCCCGGCTCAAGGCCGGGACGGCCTGTTTGTCACATCGAAAAAGCGGAATGCTGGTTGGTAAGATCAGGCGACCGTAAATTGCCCCATCATGCCGCAGTCTTCGTGCTCCAGAATGTGGCAGTGGTACATGTAAGGGGCGTGTTCCGGCGCATCATAATCAAACTTGACCAGCACCTCTGACCAACCATTTTCAACATGAACCATATCCTTCCAGCCTTGCGCATAAGCTGGCGGTTCCGCGCCATGTTCAGAAAGGATGCGGAAGGAACAGCCGTGAATATGGAACGGGTGCAGCATGTCATCGACAGAGATTCGCCAGATCTCCGTATCGCCTTTTTGAACTCTCTCGTCGATGCGGTCCATTTTCATCGGCTGGCCGTTGATCGCCATACCACCGCTTCCGCACACATTGCCCCAGTTGGCAGCAAGAGCGGCTAATTCTTCGCCATTGCCCATGTTCAACGTAAAGGAACGCGTCTTTTTCGCCGCCGACGGATCAGGTGCGGAGAGATTGGCCAACGTTTTTGGCACGGCACCATCAAAGCCCTTGTCGGCTGTCCGTGTCAGCGTCAGCGCAGTGAGTTCCTGAACACTTTCGCCAAAGAATTCAGTCACAAAGGCAAAGAAGCCCTCCGCCTCCACTTCAAATCCGACCACAAGACTGTTCGTTTCCACCGCCTTCATATCGACGAGGATTTCGTAACGCTCACCGGGTGACATCAAGAGGCTCTCGGTCTCGACCGGAGCTTTCAAAAACCCGCCGTCAGAGGCGATGACGGTGATGGGCCCTGACGCCATCGACAAACGAAGGAAACGGGCATTACAAGCATTCAGAAGGCGCAAACGAACCAGCCCCGTGGGAACGGATTGTCCAACAGGAGCGATGGCTCCATTAACGACCAACGTGTCCCCCACGAAACCTTCTTCGAAAACCTCTCCAGTGAGGAAATAGTCCATTTCACCGGAAGGTTTGAACATCTTGTCCTGCAGGACCAGCGTGAAATCATCAACGCCATAGGTCTTTGGCAGATCGGCAGAAAGGCTCGCGTCATCTTCAATCAACAGGACACCGGCAAGGCCTTTGTAGGTTTGCTCGGCTGTCTTGCCATGCATATGGGAATGGAACCAGTTCATCGACGCATGCTGAACAATTGGGACATCCGGCGACCATGTGGACCCAGGTTCGATTTCCTGATGCGGCCCGCCATCTACATCGCCCGGAATATGCAACCCATGCCAATGAAGGGTCGTAGTATCCCCGATCCCGTTCTTGACATCAAAGGGAAGCGTTTGGCCCTGTTTCGCACGCAGGAGCGGCCCGAGGTAATTGTTGTTAATACCCAAGGTCGCACTTTTTGTGCCATTGCCAAAGTCATGAAGCCCCGGTCTCATGTCCAACATGATCCGACCATCAATCCCGCTCATCAGATCCGTCATCGGTAACACCGGAAGAGGCCGAAGCCCGGCTTGCGCCCAGCTGACACCGGTTCCTGCCAACACTGCGCTTGCACATGTAGCTTTTAAAAAGGTACGCCGATCCATTGCCCTCTCCAGAATTTATCAACTAGAGTTGACAAATGATAACGATACGGCACTTTGTCAATGACGATTGAAAAAAAAGACGACACTTTTCTGGCGACCAACATCAAGGGCATGATGATGACCCTGCTCGCCCACTGGAACAACGAGATGGATGCGGCCCGTTCTGGAACCGAGTTCGCCGATATTCGTCCAGCAGATATGCGTGTTTTCGGACAGCTTCGCGGACGTACAGTCAAACTGTCAGAAATTCACCGGGAGATGAGTTTCTCCAGGCAGGCCGCTCAGCAAGCAGTCGAGCGATTGGCCAAACAGGGCATGATCCAGATTGACCTTGCCCCTGGAAGCAAGCGCGACAAGATCATCTCAATTACAGAAAAAGGCCAAAAGTGGCGTTCAATCGCGGCCAGCCAGATCCGAAAAATCGAGCAGGATTGCGCTCATGTGATTGGGGACAGTGGCAGAGAAACACTCAGAGCATTATTGATTGAGCTTATCAAAGACAGCAAGAATTAACACCCTCACTTCGGCGCCAAAAGCGCCAAGGCCACAACAATTAGCATGGAAAGCGCCATGGCAATGTTAACGCGGCGTTGGATGTGGGGGGCGAGGTTCATCTTGTGCAAAGTCATGCCGAGATAGAGCCATGCGAAGTGGATCGGCAGCCAAATGGCATTCATGATCGCAAATTTCAGCGCTGTCTCAATCACAAGACTATCCGGCCAGAAGGCAAAGCCGGTCAAAAGCGTCGTGTTAACCGCATAGGCCTTGGGATTGACGATCTGCAGGAAAATACCGGAGCGAATGCCCGGCGCGCTATCTGCCGCCTTGAAGGCGATCTTCGATCCGGCAAAGGCAATTCTTGATGCCAGATAGACCAGATAGCCGACAGACAACACAAGCAGGATCAGGCGCAAGTTTTCATTTGCCAACAGGATAGTCGCCAGCCCTGACACCACGGCAAGAGCCACAAGATTTGTACCGATGAAGAGACCGCCGATATAGCGAGTTCCCGCCTGAAACCCGAAAGCAGAGCCCACACCAGCGACGGACAGCACACCTGGCCCTGGAGTGATGATCAAAAAGAAAACCGCCAATGCAAATGTGATCATGAGTGGCCATGTTCAGTGGTTGTCGATCGATTTCCAGAGCCTGACCATACTGCAACCCCACGACCTATAGTGGTTTATTTCACGCAACGTAGAATTAGCAACAGGAAACGGGAAGTTTTAGCAAGTCAAATACAACCCTTTTATTTATTGAGTTTAAGGGTTTGAAAGGAGTTATGTGTAACCTTGGGTCAGGTGAGTCTACCCTGTTATGAGTTGGATGGCACGTGTCTGATCCCAAAGCACACCCAGAGCAGTTTGCTGAAGAGTTCGCTCCGCGCGAACGGCGCCTTGTCGTTCAGCGCGAGGGCAAGGTTCTTCTTCAAGGTGGTAAGCTGCAAATTCCGGTTCATGTTCGTAACGTCTCGACCGAAGGAGCCAAGCTGGAGTTTGAGAACTTCCAGCTCCTACCACTCCAGTTTGAGCTGTTGATCGACGACGATGCCCTGCCCGTTATGTGCGAAAAACGCTGGGAAGACGGCAAAACTTGCGGGGTCGCATTTATCGACAAAAAAGCAGAGATCATTCCGGAAACCAAGCGGGATGCCCACGTCCCTGCCGCGGACAAACCAGCGACCAAACCTGTTCTGGGACAAATATTTGCGCCTGTTGACTGGTTCCACGACTAAGATCAGCCCCCCTTAGATCAGTCTCACTTTTCCAGATTTGACACTGCACTTGCAGCAACCGACCTATCACCCTATGCAGGAAAGACTGCATCAGGAGGAACCATGTCTGCACCACAAGATGCCGCAATGCGGCGGGCTGTCAAACCGGTCATCTGCTATCCGCCCGAGACACTCACTCTACCTCACTTGGCGCTATACAAAGATGCTCGCAGGGCCGCCGACAAGATTGACGAAGTCATTGTTCCTGCCCGTGAAGCTTCCAGCATAGAAGTTCCCAAGGGGCATTTTCTGAAAATCACCAGCATTGAAGGTCCGCAGGTCGGTGACCTGAACCTGTTCAATCTCAACAATCTGGAGGAACGCTTCTTTTCGGGAAAAACCCGAGCACTTCACGGAACCCATGTAACAACGGGAGATCGGCTCTGGTCCAACTTTCCGTATTTGCGACCGATAGCGACAGTCAGCCACGACACACTGGACTGGTATGGCATGGATGAGTTCGGCGGTTCCGTTCATGACGTCATCGGCACACGCTGTGATCCCTACACAGGCAACGTCTTGAGTGGCACTCAATACCATCACTGCTGCCATTCAAATCTGACCCGCGCGCTAGCGGATGCACGCAACCTTCCACTTCACGAAGCGGAGCGTCTTGTTCATGATGTTTTGAACGTGTTCATGTGCACCGGTTTCACAAGAGATACCGGGCAATACTTCATGAAGGCCAGCCCCGTTCGGCCCGGTGACTGTCTGGAGCTGTTCGCTGAAATCGACATTCTCGCCGTTATGAGCGCATGCCCGGGTGGCGACTGCGGAAGCGAGCACTCCAGCGATACGGCAAAGTGCTTTCCCATGCTGATGGAAGTCTGGAAACCGAAAGAGGGATCGCTTGAAGGCTGGGCCTCTCCGCCCGTCAACGCCTATGACCGTTCTCACGGTCGGTGATTGGGTCAGCGCAAACAAAACCGACTTCATAAACGACAAAACCCCGGCAAAATGCCGGGGTTTTGCGTGAGCGGCAGGCATTTAGCCAGCCTCGATCATTTTAGCCGTTCTGCAGCGCAGAGCGATCGCGATCATACCCCTGGAACAGCGCACCATTTTGGCCCTGGTATCCAGCGCTCAGGTAGTGACCATCGAAGGAGTCACGGTTTGCACCAGAAATCATGACGCCGTTTTCATCGATCACCAGGTCAACTTCTTCAACACCAAATTGGGTCCAGAAGAGGTGCTGTCCGTTGGCGCTTTGCCCCATGTAGGCAACGTTCCAGCCTTGCTCGGCAGTGGTGACATCACCGGCCTTGTCGAAGTAGTAGACGTTACCAACTTCAAGCTTGTCAGTGTTCGGATCGAACGGAGCACGGTCACCTGCAACAGATGTTCCGCCGCCCACTGTCACTGAACCCGGCTCGGCAAATTCAAAGTCAGTCGCCTTCATGCCAGCGCCGTGCCACCCGCTGATGGTGAGGCCACCAACAGACTGATACATGGCGTCAAAATCATCTGCACCCAGAACATCAAGGCGTGCCTTGACGGCGACTGCAACAACGGCAGATGCACATTCCATGGAGTAGTGCTGCGGGTTGTTCCAGAGATCCTGGATCGCATCACTTGCACGAACACCGTCTTTTACGACCATGACGCCGTTCTTGTTCTCCCAGAACTGGCTTTCAGGAGCTGCTTTGGAAAGCCCGCCTTCACCTCGGAACGCCCAAGCACCGTTCTGGAAGGCCATTGCGTTGTCCACCATGGCAGCCTGAAGAAGGTCGTCATACTTTTCTGCCAGGTTGCCAGGATTTGGGCCTGGGTTAGGTCCAGGGCCAGGATTTGGGCCGGGGCCAGGGTTCGGACCAGGACCTGGGTTAGGTCCACCGCCACCATTGGCGTTACCGACAACAGAGACAGAACTGTAGTTTCCAAAGCCACCGTTATGAACAAGGCCCAGCGGCGTATCATCAGCCGGGATGTTGCCATTGGTGTAAACCGGAACACCTTTGAGGCGTTGTGTCAGTTTCTGAGAAAGAGCTGGCTTGCCCCAGATCATGACACTTTGGATTTTGCCATCCTGAACGAAAATGCGGCTACCACCCTCACGGGTATCAACACCATTAGCGTCCACCAGCTTGATATTGCCGCCCGTTGCATTGTTGATGATGTTGGAGAGCTTTGTAAGCGATGCATTGGTGAGCTGATGACCACCACCTACATTGCCGCCGCCGTTCGGGCCACCAACGTTTGTACCACCACCATTGTTGCCGCCGACTTGCACCAGCTCCCAAACGCCGTTGTTGTTCACAAGGGTCCAGCCGCCGTTATTGCCATTTGCCGGGATGGTGTTCGCACCATTCATGGTGTTGACAAATGTGCTCGGCCCTTTTCCGTGGTTCGTGCCGCAAGTCTGGACAAAAGCGCTAACACCGCCATTGGCTTGATTTGCACCATTGCCACCGTTCAGCATGGCCTGAACGAATGCTGTCGCAGGGTTTGCATTCTGCGCACCGCCAGCGCCGGTGTTACCACCGTTGCCCATCGCTTGAACAAATGCGCTTGCCGGTCCGGCTGGCGCCTGATTTGCACCACCATTCATGGTGTTGAAAAATGCACTCGCTCCACCGGCTGTCCGGTTCGCCGCAGCAAATTCAGTCATTTGCGCTGTGCTCTGACCCGCACTGACCATACCACCAGTGTTCATTGCCGTCACAAAATTGCTCGGACCATTGGACCGATTGTTCATTGCCGCTACAAGCGCACTTTGACGACCGGCGTCAGCCGCACCTTGAAAGCCACCAAACGTCACAGGTTGATAGGCGTAATTGCCACCACCACCAAAATTGAACTGGTTGCCGCCATTGTTGTTGCCGCCCCAACCAGTATTGTGATTGTTGCCTTTGGCGTTGTTCAGCACGTTTGAAAAAGCGTTACCGTTATTGTTGCCGCCACCATTTGGTTTTGGTTGGGGTTTCACTGGGCAAATCATTTTTATCTCTCCGAGCTATTCGGCTTCCATCTCAGTGGAATCTCTGAACTTGCCCCAAAGGTACTCTTCGCCCGGATTTTCGACAATTTGGAGTGATTGCGGAGAGATCTACGTAGTACCGATGAGCCTTACGGATCTGAAGACCCTCACCCAAGTGTGAATTTGAACAGCGGAAAAACTGGCCAACGCCTTAATGTTCTTCTAGGCAATGCGCCTTACTCTGAGGTAGTAAATACTCGTACCAATGAACTGTGGTGGTAACAGTTATCCGGAAAATACATTTTGGGGGATGCAATGAAGTTGATTTATGCCGTTTTGGCAGCGGCACTTTTCACACTCTGGAGCCAAGCGGCATTCGCACAGGCCGGTGGTCGTTTTTTTGACCCCAACACCCGCCAGTGGATCACTTATGGCCCAACGCACGGAAACCCAAGCGGCAAATCTCCAATTCGCCGCAAAATGGTGAAATACAGCACCAAATATCCGGTGGGCACCATTGTGATCGATACGTCCGAGCGCCGTCTTTATCACGTGCGCCCGAATGGCAAAGCCATGAAGTACGGCGTTGGCGTCGGCAAAACCGGCTTCCAATGGGCCGGCACGCACCGCATCACCCGTAAAGCCGAATGGCCGGGCTGGACACCTCCGCCGCAAATGCGAGCTCGCGAGCGCAAAAAGGGGCGTATTCTTCCGGCCCATATGCCGGGCGGACCGAACAATCCGCTAGGTGCCCGTGCCCTCTATATTGGTTCCACCCTCTATCGAATTCATGGCACCAATCAACCTTGGACCATCGGGGGAGCCGTTTCCTCCGGCTGCATACGTCTTGCTAATGATGACGTGACACATCTCTACAAGCACGTAAAGGTTGGCGCAAAGGTCATCGTCAAACGCTGAGCGCGCACCAAGGTTTCGAATCAAGAGGGTCGGCCAGCTGCCGGCCCTTTTTCGTTTCTCTACCTGCTTGCCCCCCTCGCCGTCTTGCGTGCATGATTATAAAATGGGTTCGAGTGGTGGAGAAGTAAGATGGGCAAATTGCACAAACTTACAGGAAGCAAACAGGTATTCCTGATGGTTGCTTTTCTTGCCGTTCTGATAGGGGCAAGCAGTTTCCCTTCCGCTCATGCGCAGGATATCCCCCTCCTGGCCCAACAAGGGCTAAACCTTTCGCAAACGCATTGTGGACGCTGTCATATCGTTGCCAAGGATAGGTTCGCCGGTATCGCCTCTACGCCGTCCTTCAAAATCATGATTCAGGCGCTGGACGACTGGGAAGACCGATTTGACACCTTTATGGCCAGAAACCCCCACCCGGCCCATATGCGTCTGGAAGGAGCAGATGAGCGCCCCGAAGACCTTCCAAGCACCATCAAGGAAGTCATCCTGACTTTGGACGAAATCGAAGTAATTCTGGCCTATGTGGATTACATGGCGGAGGAATTGGGTCGCACAAACCCTTGAATCAAATCATAAACGCTGAAACATAAGCTCGTGAATTTAAAACACATATATCAAATAGACTCAAAACTGAGTGTCTTAGTTAACTCATAGGAATCACCTCGTTACGCGCGTTTGCGAATGTGTCAGGTTAAAGATAGAACCAATAGCAAATGTATTCGTAGGTGCCCTAGAATTTTGGCAAGTCCATGTATTTGAAAGATCTGTTAGATGAATTTTGAAAGCCTTATCCTGCTTTTTGGGGCAGCATTTGTGGTTTCCCTGATCCCGGGCCCAAGCACACTGATAGCTTTCGCACATGGTGCCCGATTTGGATGGGGCCGCAGCCTTTATACTGCACTGGGAAACTCCAGCGCATCGGCTGTTCAGGCCATAGCAGCAACCGCCGGACTGGGGCTTGTTATTACAACATCAGCAACACTGTTCCTGATCATTAAATATGTGGGGGCCGCATATTTGATTTGGATGGGAATTCAGATGTGGCGCAGTGCCGCTGAACTAGTCGAAACCACAGGGATGAACGGTGTTTCGGAGGTTTCAAACAGGAACCTTTTTTCCTCCGGCTTCACCATTGCAGCAAGCAATCCTAAAGCCATCGCTTTTTTCACGGCCTTGTTCCCTCAATTTCTGACAGCCGGAAACGATGGATTCTTGCAGCTTGCGATGATGGTGTGCGTGATTGCACTGGTCGCGTTCTCTGTCGCAGTGCTCTACGGTTTGGCGGGAGCGTGGTTGCGCAGTCTGGAACTGTCAAAGAAAATAATGAAGCGCATTTATCGCGCAACTGGTGGACTTTTTGTGGTGAGTGGAATTGGACTCGCAACTGCTCGGAGCTGAGTTTTAGCTCAATCGCGAGACAAGCCCTTTTCCTCAAGCTCGGCCAGATAGCCGCCCCAGTGCTTGTCCTTGTCCCGTGCAAGGTCAAGGAAATAGGTCCAAGTGAAAATACCGGTGTTGTGCATGTCATCAAAATGGATGCGAACAGCGTAGTTGCCGACCGGCTCCATTTTCATGATGCCAACATTGCGCTTGTTTGGAACAGTTTTCTTCTGTGAAGGACTGTGCCCCTGCACTTCTGCAGACGGCGAACAGACACGCAGATATTCTGCTGAAAAGTCATGCTCTTCACCATTGTCGAAGGCGATGTGAAGCGTTTTTTTGTCTTCCCGCAATCGCAGTTCGGTCGGCCAGACTTTTGCAGTGTCAGTCATGTGATCAATTCCATCACGTCAGCAGAATCAATGGGGAGTGGACGATAGCCCCACCCTTTCAAAACCGAAAACATGGATGGATCAAGCGGCGTTTTCTGCATTCTCGGCTTTGACGGCCTCATAACCGTCCAGCGCCTTTTTGCGCGCCGTCTGGTGATCGACCATCGGCAAAGGGTAAGTTTCCCCCAAACGGACCCCCGCTGCACGTAAGTCCATTGGCGAGGCATCTTGTGGGGCAAAAAGCTGCGGAGCGCGCAAGTCTTTCAGCTCCGGCACCCATTTTCTAATGTAGGCACCATCTGGATCAAACTTTTGGGCCTGCGTATACGGATTAAAAATGCGGAAATACGGTGCTGCGTCGGCTCCAGTGCCCGAAACCCACTGCCAACTGGCAGAATTATTGGCAACATCAGCGTCCAGCAGCGTATCTCGGAACCAATTCTCTCCATGCTGCCACGAAATTCGCAGGTGCTTGACGAGAAAACTTGCCACAATCATGCGCACACGATTGTGCATGTAGCCGGTCTGCCAAAGTTCACGCATACCGGCATCAACGATTGGATAGCCAGTCTGGCCCCGCTGCCAGGCGCGCAGGTCTTCCGCATTTTCTCTCCACGGATAAGCGTCGAACCCGACTTTCCAGTTCTTTTCCGGCAAATCCGGAAAATGAAAGAGCAAGTGATAGGAAAACTCGCGCCAAACAATCTCACTTAAGAATTTGTCGGCATCTGTTGCGTGCTCAGGATGAACGTCGGCATGCATTTGGGTTGTCGCCCAAATTTGGGTTGGTGAGATTTCACCGAACCGCAGATGCGGTGACAAGCGTGACACGTTTGGAAGATCAGGCCGGTTGCGCAACTCGCCATAACCATTCAGGCCTTGATCAAGGAAAACACACAGTCTCTCGCGTGCTCCCTGTTCGCCGGGTGTCCAAACGTTCTCCCACCCTTCCGCCCAGTTTGGATCCCTCGGCAGAAGATCGAGCGCCTCAATTCCAAGCGAAACCCAACCAACAGCCAGCTCGATTTTGTCAGGCACGGGCAACGGCGCGGCTACTCCGCGTGCCTTAACGGCTCGCCAATAGTGTGAATAGACCTTGTAAGAGCTCCCGGAGCCGGTTTTGATGTCCCATGGTTCATGGAGAACATTTCCCTTGAAGCTCTTAACCATGAGCCCGCTTTCACGCAGCTCAGTTTTGATTTTCTTGTCTCGCTCAATCCCGTATTCGTCATAGGCCCGGTTCCAACGGACAGCTTCGGCCTTGGTTTCCAGAGCCAGTTCCTGCAGCACGGTTGCAGGGTCACCGCGAAGCACGACGAGATCACCAAGCTGTTCTCTAAGAGCTGTCAGGCTGTGGTGAAGCCACCACTTTCCGGCGGCCCCGATCGCTTGTGAGTTCGTTAGTGGAGCCGCATCGTCCCAAATGAAAACCGGAATGACCGGCCCTTCCTGAGCTGCGTGATAAAGCGCGGCATTGTCCGCAACGCGGAGGTCCTGGCGAAACCAGACGATGGAGGTCATGAACGCAACCCTGTTTGACACATGTACTTTCCCTACGAAGCGAAATCACAACCAGATCACCTCATTCCAAAGAGCACCTTTTCCCCTATTGCCATGGCGCATAAAACCATTACCTTCAATCAGATTGCGACATTTCCGGATAGCCGGACGAGGGAGAGAGACATGACCGCAAACGGCTCACATGACAGCGCGATTCCATCGCCCGCCATGATTGATCCATTTGGTCGGGCTGTGACCTATCTGAGAATTTCGGTGACGGACCGCTGCGACTTCCGCTGTGTCTATTGCATGGCCGAAGACATGACTTTTCTCCCGAAACGCGAAGTCTTGTCGCTGGAAGAACTGGACCGCCTTTGTACGGCCTTTATTGAAAAAGGCGTTCGCAAGCTTCGGCTGACCGGTGGTGAGCCGCTCGTTCGCAAAAACATCATGAGCCTCATCCGAAGCTTGGGTCGTCACATCGACTCTGGCGCTTTGGAAGAATTGACGGTCACGACAAACGGTTCTCAGCTGACCAAACTATCCCAGGAGCTGTATGACAGCGGTGTTCGCCGGATCAACGTCTCGCTTGATACGCTTGACCCCGACCGCTTCAAGGCGATCACCCGGTGGGGCGACCTTGGCAAGGTTCTTGATGGCATGAAAGCAGCCCGCGACGCCGGGTTGCAGCTGAAGGTGAATATGGTGGCGCTCAAAGGCGTCAATGAACATGAGGTCATTCCGATGATGGAATGGGCCCATGACCAAGGCTACGATCTGACCCTGATTGAAACCATGCCGCTTGGCGAAATTGATGGTGATCGCACCGACCAATACCTGCCGCTTTCACTCGTGCGGGGTCGGCTGGCAGAGAAGTTCACACTGGAAGACATTCCTTACAAGACAGGCGGTCCGGCCCGATATGTTGAAGTTAAGGAAACCGGGGGGCGCATGGGCTTTATTACACCCATGACCCATAACTTCTGCGAAAGCTGTAATCGTGTTCGTGTCACCTGCACCGGACAACTTTATATGTGCCTCGGTCAAGATGACATGGCAGATCTCCGCGCCCCGCTTCGCGCGTCAGAAGGAAATGAACTGCTTCACAACGCCATTGACGAAGCTATTGGCCGCAAGCCAAAGGGTCATGACTTCGTGATTGACCGCCGCACGAAGCAACCAGCTGTCTCCCGCCACATGAGTGTAACTGGCGGCTAAACTGATGACGGATAACGCAACAAGCATTGCAAAACAAAGTGACCTCAAAGGTCGGCTTGTTGCGCTGGCAATAGCAATTGCCGCGTTGGCGCTGATGATCTGGATCGGGCGCAATGATGTTTCAAGCATTCAATATGCGTTGAGCCTTGTTGGCGGACAACAAACGTCCGAGCAAACCGGCTCCGGCAACCCGGCGCTCGATGCCTGCCTCGCCCAACGTGTTGGCGATGTTGAAAAAATGAAGGCAGACGGGGTTATCAACGCCTCTCAGTTTGAAAGCTTCAAGAGCCGGGCAATAACCCTGTGTGAAGCTCAGAACCCGGTCGGAAACTAACCAAAAGAAATATCGGTCCATTCTGTAAAATTACATTTATTTAACTGGCAACCATCCCTATAACTCCCTACGTCATTTCACGCATAAATTGCGATTTAAAAAGGGAATTCAACTGATGATTTTACGCAGAACTGTTCATGCACTCGCAGCTTCAAGCTTGATCCTGCTTTCCTCCGTCAGCCTCTCAACAGCCTCTGACAAGACAGAGATCAAGGATTATTTTGCTGCTGCCGACCTGTCCCAATTCAAGGCTCAGGTAGTTACCACCAATCCATCCCGCGACGAGGTCATCGTCAAGGCACCCAATCAGAATGAATTTGCCATTCCCGTTACTGATGGCTTCGATTTGGACGGCGTTCACAAAAACCAATTCCTGACCGTAAGCTATTTGGCGGGTGCGGTTGTCGATATTCGCGAGAGCAAAAAGGACAAACCAGGCATTGACGCGGTTGGCTTTGTCGCGGCCGCAGATCCCGAAGACCTTCCAGCCGGACTTTCGGCCCGGAAACTTACAGTGACCGCAAAAATTCTGGGTGTCGACACCAAGAATGGCTCCGTTCGATTTGTCGGACCAGCAGGCACAGAACGCACCTATAAAGTGTCGAACCTTGAACTTCTGAAAGATCTTGATGTGAAAAAGGGTGATCTGTTCGATGTCACCCTGTTTGACGCAGTTGGTCTGGAAATCACCAACCGATAGGCGATGCAAAGGATTGGGCGGTCTGCTAGCCGCCCTTATTCTTCATCGAAACGCACAGCCATTCGGCGTCTGATGGGCACTTTCCGCGCCATTTCCATCTCCTCGTCTCCTCCAAGGTCTGATGTGGTTGCGACACGAACAGGTGTTTCAAAGACTGGCTCTGGCTCATGCCGCCTTTCATCAGACCCCGGTTCTTCAGAAATCGTTGCGTGTTGGTCAACGCTCTCCGACAATTCGTTTTCTTCGCCATCACTTGCGGCGCTGGCCTCACCAGCCCCATCCCCATTTTCCAATTGGGCAGCCAATCGTTCTGCTTCGGCAGCCATCTCCTCGGCCTTCGCCTTGTAGCCCTTGCCAACTTCCCAAGCCGATTGAAATTGGGTCAATACCTTGTCGATGACATTGTAATTGAGATCGTAGTCATTAAGGCCATCCAGAGTGGAAAACGCTGGATTGACGGTCCAGAGTTTGCGCAAGGCAGCTGTTTTCAGCGCCTTTGGCACGCCTTTTTTCATGAAAACGGTAAAATCCGAGTCTGAGGTCAAACTGTCCAAATCAATTGCTTCGGCAGCTTCCCGGTTGGCCATTATCTCAGGGTCTTCCTGCGAAGGGTCACCAATTTCATCCGCTTCTTCAACACCCTGCGGCTCTTCAACAGCCTCAAGGTCTCCCTCGCGCACCGCTTGCTTACGGCGTGACCAGCGGCTCAAGAACCCTTCTTCTTGATCTGAGGTCCCGGTCATTCGCCCTCGCCCGGCACCATGCGTCCACCCTCTTGAAAGATCGGCACTTTGCCAAATTGTTGTTCTTCCGTTTTCGCAGATTTCCGGCGGCGCTTTTTAAACGCTTCAGGCTCGGGCATTTTTTTCAAAAAGGCCACCGTCCATTGCAGAATATCGGCTGGCATCGGCACACGCTCAATCAAGCCGTCTCCGGCATCCTGCATCCCTTGCGCCTCATAAGGGTCAGCGGTGACGCCGCGCACTTTATAGGGCACTGGATCGGTATCCGCATCATCCAGCATCAACCAAAGGGACGGCGTGCCGGTTTCCATGTTTGCGTCATAGGCTTCCCCTAGTTTTCGGTGAAGAGTGATAGAAACTGGCCCAAACAGAAACTGAGTGGAAGCTTCGTCCTCACGTACGACCTGCCAATCGCATAGGGTCTCCGCCGCTTCTACAACACCGATTCCCTTCCAGGAAAACTCGGCCCAGGGGTGAGAACTCTTGCGACGCTCAATAACGACGGCAACATCTGTACTGATTTGCGCTTCCAAACGGCTCTCCCTGATACTTTCCCTATAAGTTTAGTGTCTTCTGCAGGCGGTGGCAAAGGTGTGAAAAGACAACAGGTTTCATGATCCCGATCAAGGCAAATGCAACCGGTTACACTTGTAATCATACCCTCGTGAGTTAGAACTAGAATAATTATAAAACAATCAAGTCGCCGGAGCCGCAAATGACCGAAACGCAGGGCCGTGTTCTTTTGTGCAATTGCTTCAAGTCCATGCAACTGGACAAGGCAGCTGCAGAGCTTTCGTCTGATCTTGCAGCACCTCTTTGCACCGAATTGTGCCGAGGCGAACTGGAGCGTTTTGAAAAAGCCGTTCAGGAACCGGGCGATCTTTTAGTCGCCTGCACGCAGGAGGCTCCCCTTTTTGAGGAAGTCGCGGAAGAGCTGGAGGGCCCAGCCACGTTGAAATTCGTCAACATTCGCGAAACGGCTGGATGGACAAATTCCAAAAGCGACCCAAGCGCAAAGGTTTTGGCTCTGCTTGCTGATGCGCAGTCCGCATCAAACATCACACCGGCTCCAATCCGCGAGATTGAATCGGATGGCATGTGCCTTGTCTACGGAGCCGGGCAAGCGGCGCTCGATGCTGCAATGGCGCTGGAAGACACCCTGTCAGTCACACTTGTGCTGTCTTCCTGGGATGATGTTTTGCTGCCACCGGTCCTGCCCTTTCCGGTCTACCGCGGCTCCCTGCGCACTTTAACCGGCTCTTTCGGCAAGTTTGAAGTCATGCTCGACGGTTATGCGGCGATGATCCCAGCATCTCGCCAATCCCCTGAGTTCCATATGCCGCGTGATGGCGCAAAAGCAGGCTGTTCCATTGTTGTCGATCTCAGCGGCAACACCTCGGCCATCACGGCGCCAGACAAACGCTCTGGCTATTTTCGTGCCGCACCAAATGACCCGACAAGTATCGCCAATCTGATCCGCGAAGCGTCCGAGATGATCGGTACTTTCGAAAAGCCGATCTACGTTTCGTACAATCCGGACATCTGTGCCCACAGCCACGCTGGCAAAGCCGGCTGTTCCAACTGCCTTGATGCCTGTCCCGCCGGAGCACTGACATCAGAGGCGGGAAAGATAGCCGTCGACCACGGTATTTGCGGTGGTTGCGGCAGCTGTTCGGCAAACTGCCCGACAGGCGCCATTTCTTACCAATACCCGTCACGTCCAGACCTGCTGGTGCCTATTCAGTCTCTCATAGGAGCTTACAAAGAAGCTGGCGGTCACAAACCGATTTTGCTCTGCCACGAAGCTGAACACGGTGGAACCATTATCAACGCGCTGGCCCGTTATGGGGATGGCTTACCAACGAACGTTCTACCGCTCTCTCTCCATGCGGTGACAACGCTGGGCCACGAGGCCATGCTGACGGCCTTCTTGTCCGGAGCTGAGCGGGTTCTCTGCCTGATCGACCCAAAAAAGCACGATGAAACCGCACCACTCTCCAACGAAATCGGGCTAGCAAACGACCTTCTTGCTGCCTTGGGGCATGATCCAATTGGTCGGCTGGATATCGTTCTCTCCAGTGATCCGGATGCATTAGCGGAAGCTCTGAGCACAAATTCGAAAGATTTGGCTCTGAAAAACCCGACCCGCATTGGGCCGGTGGGCGGTAAACGTGACATTGCGCGCATGGCCATCAGCGCCCTGCACCGCGCATCACCCGATGCGCCATCTGTTCTCCCTTTGAACGACTATGCACCTTATGGCCGGATCGAAATCCGGAGCGAAGGCTGCACCCTTTGCCTGTCCTGCGTTTCCGCCTGTCCGGTCGGCGCGCTGGCAGATAACCCGGACCAGCCACAAGTCAGCTTTACGGAAGCTGCTTGCGTTCAGTGCGGCCTTTGCCAAACCACCTGCCCGGAAAGCGTTATCACGTTAGTTCCGCAGTTCAACACGAGCGAAACCGCCTTGCGCGCTGCCGTGTTGCATGAGGAAGAGCCTGCCACCTGCACATCCTGCGGCAAACCTTTTGGTGCACAATCAACCATCGATCGGATCAAGGAACGCCTCGCCGGCAAACATCACATGTTCCAATCGGCAAATCAGATCAATCTGATCGAAATGTGCGACGACTGCCGCATTCAAGCCCAGTGGGACGCAGATCCCGGCTTTGGGGCGTCAGCACCGCGCCCACGACCCAGAACGACAGAAGATTACATGGAAGCGGAAAAGTCTGGCCTGACAGTCGATGATTTCCTGAAAAACTAGAGCACATCCACCCAAGCGCCGCACCTTAGCGGCGCTCTGTTTTTTCAAGAACGAAGATTGCCACGACACCTGCAAGGGTCAGCGCAACAGCGCCGGTCATCATCGCAGCCAAGGGCCAAACCGTTGCAGGCCACATGCTTTCAGACAAAGCCCAGGCAACGCCGGCACTGGCAAACGCCCCCATGCCGATTTGCATACTGGCCGTCAAACCTGAGGCCGCACCTGCCATGTCAGGACGCACACTGACAGACCCTGCAATAATGCTCGGCAAGCAAATGCCATTACCAAGGCCGACGAGGAACATCGGCGCAAAGAAGCGGATCGGCGTCACTTCACCGCTCAGCAAAACGGCGATCATCGCAAGGACCGCAACCACCGGAAACAGCGATCCAAACACAATCATTGGCATCAAGCCAAAGCGTTCGGAAAACCGACCGGAAATGAAGTTGCCGATCAAATAACCTCCGGCGATGATCATGAAGTAGATGCCCATTTCACTGGGGCTGATTTTCAAGACATCAGCTGCCACAAATGGCGCTCCGCCGAGATAGGAGAAATAAACCGTGGCCGTGAACATCGCCGTGAGCCCGTAGGCCCAAAACAACCGTTCCCGCAAAAGAACACCATAGTTCTTGAAAAACGAAAACGACGCCTCCCCATCTCCCCGGTTTTTGTTGGTTTCATAAAGACCCAGATAAGACGCGATCAATACGATCACACCCAGAACGAGCAGCAGAACAAAACTTCCGCTCCAGCCAAAGCTCTCGTCGAGCAGTCCGCCTATGGCAGGCCCTACCATCGGACCGGCCGTCATACCCATGGTCACGTAGCCAATCATACTGGCCGCCTGATCGCGCCCATAGAGGTCACGGACAATAGCTCGGGCCAAGATCAAGCCCGCAGAGCCACCGATTGCCTGAATAATTCGTCCGCCAATCAAGGTTTCTATGGATCCGGCCAAAAGACATATGACCGTTCCAACTACAAAGCTCGCCATACCACCAAGTACGATGGGACGACGACCGTATCTGTCTGACAAGGGACCGAGGAAAAGCTGAGCAACCGCAACCGCAACAAAATACAGAGACATCGTCATCTGCACTTGTCCGGCGGTGGCATCAAAAGCCTGTTTCATACCCGCCAGAGACGGCAGGTAAATATTCATGGCAACGGGACTAACCGTTGAAATTGCAATCAAAATCACAATCGACGGCTTTCCAGTCAGTACCGGTTTCGGGACTTCATAAACTTCGGGCTTCATGCAAACCTTGTAAAATATATCAATATATTAGCCTGACTATCATAACGTGTAACATTCAATCAAACACCAAAATATCGCACCTGATCATTTCTCAACGCCAGACCTAAATTGGCCTGCCACTCCGGCAAGCAGCTTTCTCTCCCGCAAGAATGTGTAGACGCCTGTCAAAACGACTACACCGGTGCCTAGTAACGTCATAAGATCAGGCACTTCATCCCAAAAGAGGTAGCCGAGCAAAATCGCCCACAAAACAATTGAATATCTAAACGGGGCAACGACAACGATCTCACCCGTCCGCATCGCAGCAATAATAAATATGTACCCAATTATAATGAAAACCGACGCAACAAACAAATATGCTAGCTGCTTGAGGCTCATCGGCTCCCAGCCCTGAACCAGAACCATCGCTCCACCCAAAAGCGAAACTCCAATCATGGTCAACAGCGCAACGCCCAGTGTCGGCGTTTCTTTTGGCAACTGCCTTGTCGCCAAGTCCCTGACAGCCATGAAGAAAACACCACCCAGCGCAACAAAAGACCAAGCGCTGAATCCACTCAATCCAGGTCGCACAATCAAGAGCACGCCCAAAAATCCGACGAGAATCGCAGTCCAGCGACGCCACCCCACCGGATCACGAAAGAACATGGCAGCTGCAGCCGTCACGACCAGAGGCAAGGCCTGCAAAATGGCCGTTGCGTTGGCGATGGGCAGTTGAAACAAGGCGGGAAGATAAAGAACAGTGGCGGACATCTCTCCAAACATGCGACAGCCAACGGCCTTGTGTTTCAGAACAGGCAAATTCTTGAAGACGCCGGTGACGTAACAAAGACAGGTGAGCAGAACAACGCTGATCCCCCCACGCACCATCATGATTTGCCCCAATGGCAAGCTTTCGGACACCAGTTTGACCATGGCGTCGTTAAAGATGAAGCCAGCCATCGCAACCAGCATCGCAGCAATGCCGCGGCTGTTATCAGAAACCTGCATACTGACTCCACGGCCTCAAGGCTCTGAAGAAGAGAGTTGATTCAACTCTTTGACGCGAGAGGTAGGTTCACCAGAAGATTCTGCGGTTTGACCCGCAGCTTGCCGTCCTTGGACATGGCAACTGCCAGCCAGACCGGTTTGCCGCGCAGGTCAGCTTGAACATTCGAGCGATTCTCGAAATCAAGCCGGAACAAGGAGAGCAACCTCAAATTGTCCGCTTCACTTAACTCCTCGCCCGAATAAAGGCTGTTGAGAATGGTTGTCGCTTCCGCATCCAGCCCAACATGCCACGACCAATGCTCATCGCGGATTTTCTGAACCGGCTGAACACGGACATCTGTATTGAAAAAATGGCGGACCCAGGCTTCGACCACACGGGCAAACGCGTCCGGCCCTGGCTGCGTAAACCGGAAATCAAGTGCCGTATCAAACCTGTCGCTACGGTCCCAATAAATTGCAGCGTTTTCTTCCGTCAAAACATCCAGCGCCACTTCCCGCATGGGCGTACCGCTTTCCATAAGGAGTGCGCCTAAACCACCCAGGCCGCCGGTTTCCGACAACATACTGACAATTTCAGAATCGGCGATCATCACCGTTCCGTTTTCCACCGTGACAACCTGCTCCCGGAAGAACAGTTCCGCTGCCCGAAGGCGAACCGGATCATGAACCTTTCGCAAGATGTTGCGAAGGATCAGGTGCACCAACTGGTCCAAAAAAACCGGAGGAACGGCGACTGAGCCTTCCTGAAAAATCGCCGCATACGCAGCCTCGACCGTGCCGTGTTTTTTGAGATGATCCCGAAACCCCAGAACCACACGGTAGTTGTCCGCCGTATCGCTGTCGGCAATCCTCTTCAGATCAGCCTCATCAATCTCTGTGAACGGGTCCTCCATGAGTTTTTCAAAAAGCTCATGCTCAACCGCGCAGGATTCCTCCACTGGATGGATTTCCGGTCGCGTGAAATACGCCCGCAGCAAATCCGGAGTGACGCGAAGCCAGCCGTTCTTTGTCGGTTCAACCAAGTGATACCCGGCGGACTTCCAAAACTCTCTCATTCCTGATCCTCCACCACATCCCAAACAAGGGCATGCGGTTTGTCACCCGGCGGGTTGACGATGTGAAACTGTTCGCGAATGGCACCCTCAGCATCGACCTCACGTTTCACCGCGAGCAGCGTGTTCAATGGAGTATCGTCAGCCAAGGCGCGCGCATATCCAATCTCATCACGCGCAAGACCCTCGGCCGCATCCCGGCTTGGGGCACCAAAATGTTCAACGAGAAACCGTGTCAGGTTGAGTACACAGGTCTCAATGTCCTGCTCACTCGCTTCTCCCACGCTGACCAAGGTCGAAAACCCAAATGATGGCAGGCCAAAAAATCCGCTGACAAACGCTTGTCGTTCCTTTTTGGCCAAGGAGCCAGCATCAAATCCGGGGCGCGGCATATAAAGAAACCCGCCCGGAATTGCCGATTCATCAGGCTCTGCAGCCCGTGGAAAGACATGCGTGTCCGATACATCAAAGCGAATTGCGCGCAGAAAACGAGCCATCAGCTTTCCTGACTGGCAGGTTCTGGCTCATACTCTGTAACGCTATGGACAATGCTTTCCATGTGGTCCGTCACGGCGAATACCTGCGTTCCTGTATCGGTTCGCATCAGCAAGTTGCCGATTTCGTCAAGCCCCAGAAACTGACCCTCAGTGATCACCTGCTCGTCTTCAGTTCCAAACGACAAGGTAATTGTCTTACCCCGCCCCTCGCAGCGGAACAGCCACGCGTCATGAACGGGCTTGAAGCCTTCGCCATCCCAACGGTTGATCCAGGTGAGGAAGTGGCGGGACAGGGCAGCAATCACATCCGCGCCCTCAAGATCGGCAGCTCCTTCGTCCCACAAACTGGTTTGGTCCGGAGTCTCGCCCGGCTCCAGTGCCGACTTCGGCTTCAAGGCCAAATCAAGCCCGGCGATCAACCACATAGGCGCGCCGTCGTCATCCAGCTCACTGCTCACCTTGATGTGAGCCGAGCCAACTCCGGCACGATTGGCGAGAACCGGTTCGGCATTGCCAGGTAAAGCCAGTTCTGGGGACAAGCGTGCAATCGCATCCCCTGCCGCGACCATAAGCGCAAACAGCATTTCCTGTGCGCGCTCTGGCGAGACTTCAGGTTCCAGAACAAAGGCGACGGACACACTGTCAGTGGCACATGACCAGAAGAGATCACCTGCCCCAACGCTGTCCTCGGCAAGGGCCGCCTCTGCCGCCGCCATGGGCATCATCGGAGGCACGACCGGATGGCTTGTCAGGATAGGTGGAAGATCAAGCGTCAGATCAACAGCATGAGCCATGGGACTCGCCTCAATCAATCGAGGTCAATCTTGCCGTCAACAACGTGCGTAAAGTCCGTTCCGTCAATCGTGATCGTTGCCTTGACGTTCAAGGACCCGGTCGTGCCGCCGCTTGCACGCACATGCTCTTCAAGAGCCTCTTGCGAGGTGACGCCAACCTGCTTGAGGAACTTGCGCATGGACATGTTGAAGGTGTCATTGGACACGGTAGATACTCCCACTTATTCCGGCTGTGTTGGCTGCCAACAGTTTCGCTGCACCAACCGGTTGCCGGGTTCATATTATTGTTTTTCAAGGTTTAAGCGCTCACGCGCTGGACCTCAAGCATTGTCTCTGGCGGCGGAGCGAGACCATGACTTAAGCGATCAGATTTTTCAGTCCAGACGCACAGAATTGTTCGAACTCTGGTTGACTGCCGCGGCCGAATAATCGAGCTGCTGTGTGAGCACGAACCACGCACCGAAGCTGATCAACACACATGCGGCAACACCGCCCACAAATGCCTTCATTGGCTTTGGTCTCCACTTTCTTGACTGTTTGGCTGGTCTGCGGACGGATCTGTCGCCCGTTTCAAAAAGGCGACAAGGGCATCCCTGTCTTCCACCGACTTCAGCCGTTGGATTGGCATCTTGGACCCTGGCGTTACAATGTCCGGCCCGTGATCGAAAAGATCGGATATAGTTTTTTCATCCCAAAAAAAGTCGGCCTTTATCAAGGCCTCTGAATAGGGATACCCTTCCAGCCCGCCTGCCCGACGCCCAAAAACACCGAAAAGCGTTGGACCAGCGCGATTTCCACCATCCGGTGTCAACGTGTGGCAAACAGAGCATTTACGGGCAAACTGGCGTTCACCCGGATCAGATGTTTCGGCAACCTGAAACCGGCGTGGAAAGTCGATATCAAGCGCTTCAAACGGCTTTCGCGGCGAGACATCCCAAAGGTGAATTTCGTCATCCAGCCCGGTATAAAAGAGCCGGTTGCCATCGGCATTGAAACTCAGCCCCCAAACCAGGCCATAGGGGTTTTCAAACTCTTCCAGCAGCTCGAAGGTTTTGGCATCAAAAACCCGAATGAGGCCATCTCCACCGCCACTGGCCGCGCGTTTTCCGTCAAGCGACACAGCCAGTGAAAGAACCGGACGGGTATGCGGCGGCAAGACCTTGATCTCTTCCCCGGTCCAAATGTCCAGAACGCCGGTCTTGCCATCGGTCACACCAAAGAACAGTGACGTCCCGTCTGGCAGGACTTTTAGAACATTGACACCCCACCCGAGATTGACGATCTCACGCAAAAACGCGCCCGTTTCAACATCAAACTGTCGGATGCCACCGTCATAAGAGGCGGTAAAAAGCTGCGTCCCGTCTTTGGAAAACGCCACGGAGTTGACGTTGCCACGGTGCTGATCCAGCACATGCAAAAGTTTGGAAGGAGATGCCTCCAGATCGTAGATACGGGCCTGATTTTCCCAAGAGGCAACGGCAGCAAAGCGGCCATTTGCCGATACATCGACGCTGAGAACTTTTTCGCCAAACCCATCAAAGCGGTGCAGAAGCTCAGCGGTTGTCAAATCCCAAAGGATCAGATCGCTGTCATCACCAACCGTAACCGCTCTGTTTCCCGGCAGAAACCGCCCATCATTGACCGCTGCCTCATGACCGATAAGCCGAAGCGGCTCTGCTGAAGCCTCCCCTGCTTCATCTTCAGACCAAACAAGCACCGAATAGTCGAAAGAGGTGCTGAGCAATCTCTTGCCAGACGGGTCAAGGGTCACCGACTTGACCGGGCCACCATGGCCTTCCAATCGATCTGGCCACTCGGCAAGCGCCGGTACAAAGGGGCTGGTCAAGCAAGTGAGGATGGCCGCTGTTTTAACGGCCAAACGCACTCCTGCCCTGTGTCGTCCCTTCCTCTGAACCACGCGCCCGCCCTAACCTTTATTCTGCAGGTTGTGCAGCAGGTTTTCCCTGATCGCGTTCATGGACGTCATCCATGTGCTCGTCCACCCAGATCGAGTGGTGTTCTTTGGCCCAGTTCAAATCAACTTCACCAGTGCCCATGGCATCAAAAGCGCCTTCCATGCCAACCGAACCGATGTAGATATGCGCAAGGATCACACACACCATGAAAACAGCCATGATGGAGTGCCAAAGGGTTGCAAGTTGCTGTTCCTGAATGACACTCAAGGTGGTTGGCAGGTTCGTGGCGAAGATGAGATTGATCTTGTCGAACGTGTCAGCAAAGAACGTGGTGGTGAACGGGAACAGAAGCTGCCAACCAGATAGGGACAGCGACACACCGCCGAGGATCGTCAGCCAGAAGATCACCTTCTGCCCGGCATTGAATTTCTTGGCCGGCGGATGAAGTTTGGAAGAGAAAATGCCTCCCCCCTGAAGCACCCATTTGATGTCAGTGCGGTCCGGCAGATTGTGCTTCACCCACATCACGAAGATCATCAACAGGCCAAGCATGAAGGCAAAGCCGAGATAGTTATGCAGATACTTACCCATCTGCGTGATGAAGGAGAAAGCCTCTGCGCCCAACAACGGAAGGATCACATAGCGACCGAAAAGAACGTTGAGACCTGTCAAGGCCAGCACAACGAAAGAAACCGCCAACAGCCAGTGACCAAACCGCTCAATTGCCTTGAAACGTGTAATCGTCTGACCGGAGCGACCATGGGCAATCTTGATGCGACCACGAATGGCATAAAAAATACCAAGCAGAACAATCATGCCAAGCATGGCCCAACTGGCATAAAGCGACATGGGGCCATTCCGGAAAGACCGCCAAGCTTCACCCTCGGACTGGACCAAAGTTCCGGCTTTTTGGTCTGGAATAGATACCGTTCCCTGAACACCGCCGCGCACGGCCCGCCAGTATTCTGCATCAGAATTTGTGCCGAGCACGTCGCCCGGGACAGCGCCACCTGTCGGAGAGTTTTGGCTAATGGCAGGATCCGCAACACCTTGTTGTGCAATCGCTGAGTCGCTTAGACCACCGACACAAAGGGTCAAAACGAACGCAACCAGCGCAACCGCTGCATAGTCCTTGATCCGGACACTCCAGTTTGTTGTTTCCCCAAGCCCTGGCATGGCACCCTCTCCTCATTCGTCCCAGACACCTTCTTCACGTATTTTTGGCGTCTAACGGCCATTTGGTTTTCGCCGAAGCGATGAATTTCAAATCTCAGAAGCTCTGTTTGTTTCCGCGCGCACGCAGAGCCCGTTTTTGCTCATCATCCAGCTCGGTATCCTGTGGGCCAGCGTAGCTGCCCTTCTCAAGCTTGATGGGCCGGTTCTCCTCAGCTTCCCGGCAGGCTGAAAGACCTGCAAGCAGCGCAACTATGCCGAAAATCTTCAAGAATGTTGAAACGCGTGGTGTCATCGACGTGATCCCAATGGTCTTGGTTCTTTTTTATGTCACGATCAGAAAAAGTCACGAGAGCTGCTCACACTTAGGGATTAGCGTGACGCATTCACTCCATGAACACAACCTCCGATTTACAACCGTAGCCAATCAGGCATCTGCCCGCCCTGTCCCGGTCGCTTCAGAAGCGAACGGAGGCAGCCATAGCCGCCTCCGCCTTAAATTCAAGTTCGGACAAGCCTCGTTAAAGAGTGCCGGCCTTTTGGTCGTAAGCTGTGCCCCAGCCCCACGCGCCGGAGCCGAAACCACGAGCAACAACGCGCTCGCGGTAGATGGCTGAAACGACGTCACCGTCGCCGGCCAGAAGCGCCTTTGTGGAACACATTTCTGCACAGAGCGGCAGCTTGCCTTCTGCCAGACGGTTACGTCCGTATTTCTGGAACTCGACCGAGGAATTGTCATCCTCCGGACCACCTGCACAGAAAGTACATTTGTCCATCTTGCCGCGGGAACCGAAGTTGCCGACCTGCGGATACTGCGGCGCGCCAAACGGACACGCATAGAAACAGTAACCGCAACCAATGCACAGGTCCTTGGAGTGCAACACGACGCCCTCTTCAGACTCGTAGAAGCAATCCACCGGACAAACGGCCATACAAGGCGCGTCCGAGCAGTGCATGCAAGCGACCGAAATCGACCGCTCACCCGGCTTGCCATCATTGATCGTCACGACGCGGCGGCGGTTGATGCC
>NZ_GL476319.1:309413-330077 GCF_000148725.1 Roseibium sp. TrichSKD4
ATCACGAACACCAAGATCGTTGGCATCGGACGGATTGATCTCAACGAACATGTCCTGCTGAAGTTCAGCCAGCCACGGGTTGGACCGGGTCTCGTCCCCGCCGCCTTCATATTCCACAAGACGACCTGATGTCAGGATCATCGGGAAGTCCTTGGAATAGTCGTTCTTCTGGATCGACGCATAGGCGGTCGGAAGACGATATGCCTTCTTGTCGTCATAGGTCGCATAGCGATCCAGAAGATCACGGCGATTGGTATAGAGCGGCTCGCGGTGCAGCGGTACAGGATCCGGGAACGTCCAGACAACAGTCCGGGCTTTCGCGTTTCCAAACGGTGCACAGCCGTGCTTGATGGCAACACGCTGGATACCGCCGGAAAGGTCGGTCTTCCAGTTGGTCTTGTCGCCAGCCACAGCTTCAATGGCAGACCGCTCTTCGTCGGTCAGATCGCCATCCCAGCCCAAGGATTTGAGCATGGCCATGGTGAATTCCGGATAACCGTCCTCGATCTCCGAGCCTTCCGAATACGAGCCTTCAGCCAGAAGGTTGTCGCCATCTTTTTCTACGCCGAAGCGGGCGCGGAATGTCAGGCCACCTTCAGCAACAGATTTGGACGGATCGTAGAGGATTGGAGTCCCAGGGTGCCCCATTTCTGCGGTCCCCCAGCACGGCCACGGCATACCGTAGTATTCTCCGTCGCACGGTCCACCACGCGCCTGAAGCGTTGTGCGGTCGAACGTGTGCTGGTTTTCCATATGCTTCTTGAGGCGCTCCGGCGATTGGCCGGTGTAGCCGATGGTCCACATGCCGCTGTTGAATTCACGGGTCGTGTCTTCAATGCTCGGAATGGTGCCCTCGACCGAAATGTTCTTGAACATCTCAACTTCGAAACCGAACTTCTGCGCAAACAGATAAGCAATTTCGTGATCAGTCTTCGATTCAAACAGCGGATCGATGACCTGCTCGCGCCACTGGATGGAGCGGTTGGACGCAGTCACGGACCCGAAGGTTTCGAACTGGGTCGTCGCCGGCAACAGATAGACGCCGTCCTTGCGGTCAGAAAGGACCGCAGACACGGTCGGGAATGGATCAATCACGACGAGCATGTCGAGCTTTTCCATGGCCGTTTTCATGTCGGTCAAGCGTGTCTGGGAGTTTGGTGCGTGGCCCCAGAACACCATGGCGCGGACGTTGTCCGGCTGGTCCATGTTGCCCTTGTCTTCCAGAACACCATCGATCCAGCGCGACACCGGAATACCAGCACTGGTCATCAGGTCGGTCGAACCGAAGCGACCTTCCATGTAGCTGTGCTCGACATTCCAAACGCGAGACCAGTGCTTCCAAGCCCCTTCGGACACGCCATAGTAGCCCGGTAGAGTGTGCGAAAGAACACCAAGGTCTGTTGCGCCTTGCACGTTGTCGTGGCCACGGAAAATGTTGGTACCGCCACCAGCTTTACCCATGTTGCCGAGTGCAAGCTGCAACACGCAGTAAGCGCGGGTGTTGTTGTTGCCGTTTGTATGCTGTGTACCACCCATGCACCAGATAACGGTGCCCGGACGGTTGTTGGCAAGTGTGCGAGCAACGCGCTTGAGCTGAGACCCCGGAACACCGGTAACGCTCTCAACCTCTTCGGGATCCCACTTGGCAACTTCTTCCTTGATCTGGTCCATACCCCAGACGCGCTGGCGAATGAACTCTTTATCTTCCCAGCCATTTTCAAAGATGTGCCAGAGAATACCCCAAACCAAAGCAACGTCGGAGCCCGGACGGAACCGGACATATTCGGTCGCGTGAGCTGCGGTCCGGGTGAACCGCGGGTCACAAACGATCATCGGGGCGTTGTTTTCTTCCTTCGCCTTCAGAAGGTGCAACAACGATACCGGGTGCGCTTCAGCGGGGTTGCCGCCGATCACGAAGATGGCCCGAGAATTGTGGATGTCGTTGTAGGAGTTGGTCATCGCGCCGTAGCCCCAGGTGTTGGCAACACCTGCAACTGTGGTGGAGTGACAAATCCGTGCCTGGTGGTCGACGTTGTTGGTCCCCCAGAACGCTGCAAACTTACGGAACAGATAGGCCTGTTCGTTGTTGTGCTTTGCCGAGCCGAGCCAATAAACGGAATCTGGACCGGACTCATCGCGGATCGACAGCATCTTGTCGCCGATCTCGTTGATGGCCTGTTCCCAGGACACCTTTTCCCATTTGCCGTTGACCAGTTTGGTTGGATATTTCAACCGGCGCTCGCCATGTGCGTGTTCGCGAACTGCCGCGCCCTTCGCACAATGAGACCCTAGGTTGAACGGGCTGTCAAAGCCAGGCTCTTGGCCAACCCAGACACCGTCCTGAACCTCTGCCAGAACCGTACAACCGACCGAACAGTGCGTACAAACTGTCTTTTTGATCTGGACCTTACCGCCAGCTGCAGCACCTGCCGCTTCGGCCTTCTGCACCATGCCGCCGCCAACAGCGGACAACGCAGCAAGACCACCTGCCGTCACACCGGAGCGACGCAGGAACGTGCGGCGATCCATGGTGCTCGCGCCAACCTCAGCCAATGCAGCTGACAGGCGGCCACGGCGGGCTATGCCGTTTGCCTTTTTCCTGAGCATATTTCCTCTCCCTCAAGTGGAAGTGGTTTCAAGAACCTCTTCCCGGCTCCAAACCCGGCGCGTCCCGAGCTTGAATCCCGATCAATTAAAACCGAGCTATTTCGTAGACTTTTTTGACGTGATCTGTCTCGCGGTATCCATTGCCCGCTTCAGACGAAGGTGCGGCTGCTTCAGCCGTTCCCGTCACAAGGGTGGCCCCACCAGCCAGGGATCCAAGTCCGGCCAGTTTCAAGAAGTCCCGCCGATCAGCGGTGTCTCGGGTCTTTTTGTCCATTTCCGTCCTCTCCTCTCGTCCGAATCTCTCAATTCGGGTCGTTTCGAACTTGACCGCAGTTCCAAAGCGAACACGATCAAAATTCAATGACATCGATCAAACAGCGCGACCTGTTCAGCCGATCATTTCAAAAGCTTCTGTTTCAACATCAATAACCGCCTGCCCCAAAACACCAACGGCCGCATAAAAGCGGCTCGTGTCTTGCGCGGCGAGGTCTTTGAAAAAATGCGGCGCCCATTTCGCGAGATGATCATTGAAAAATGATCTCTGCTCACACAGGGATAAAGGCACTTCGTGACCAAAGTCTCCCTGAATGAGTCCCTCCATCATTTGCAAAAGAGCTGCAATGTGGTCTTCCGGTTCATTCACCCCTTCTGCGCGCTCTATTCCCAAATTGGACATCGACACACGCAAGTCTGCAAGAGGCTTCTCGTTAAGGAAACCCGTCAGATAGTATGAACCAAACGGAACCAACTCTCCCCGACCAACCCCGATAAAAAGATCGTGGTATTCGCGGAGAACGTCTTCTGAAGTCACCTCTTCTGCAAGCGCAGTGAGTGAACGCAGAGCGTTACCAATGGGGGAAGTGTCTTCCGGATCGGAAGATATCTTGGAGAGCACAGTCAGATCAGCAGCATCCGGGGCAGCCTGTAGCAGGCGCCCGACAAACCCGTATAGCAAAGCCCGATCCGAGTCTTCAGGTGCGATTGCGGGCTCGACCGAGGTCGATTGCGACATAAACTTTCTCTCCTTGATAGGCTGAGTTTTGCGCGATAAGCGATTAGTCGCAATTGAAATCAATGCTGCGATGCAAAGATATATGTATTATCACTCATTTTCTGATCAAAAAATGACTTCATCAGTATAAAATACATAATATAAGACAAAAACACATACTTGAAACCAAAATTCCAGTTTATTGCGGATGTCGAAAAAAGCCCAAAATGGCAAATCGTGAGTCGCATGGGTTGCAAGTGAACCGAAAAACTCCTCAAACTCAACCATTACGCGCATAGTTACTAAGTAATTCAACCGATACTCTGACAGTGCTTATTGTGCACCGCAGCAATGCAGACCTCAAATTATTTCAAAACTGAAATAACATTTTTGACACCCAAACAAAAAAGACGCCGAGCAAAGCCGACGCCTTTCAGAATAGATTTCTCAAGCTTATTGAGGGTTTTCAGCGGCTCAGCGTCTACTCATAGACAATTTTTGGAGCTGCGCGCTGCGCCTCTCCCTCATACCGTTGAAGCTCGCCCATCACTTTTTCCGCAATGTCTCGATAAATCTTGGCGTGCTGACCATCAGGGTCCGAAACGACGACTGGCGTTCCGGCATCAGAAGTCTCACGGATTTGCATGTTGAGCGGCACCTCACCCAAGAATGGGACCCCCAGTTTCTCAGCTTCTGCACGCGCCCCACCATGGCCAAAGATATCGTGACGACTGCCGCAATCCGGGCATAGGAAGTAGCTCATGTTCTCCACGATACCGAGCACAGGCACATCCACACGGCGGAACATGTTCAAACCCTTGCGCGCATCAATAAGCGCAAGATCCTGCGGAGTGGATACAATCACAGCCCCCGCAAGCGGCACTTGTTGCGCCATGGTCAGCTGCGCATCACCTGTTCCTGGAGGCATATCGACAACCAGCACATCCAGCTCGCCCCAAGCCACTTCCCGCAGCATCTGGGTTAGGGCTGAAATGACCATCGGGCCGCGCCAGATCATTGGCGTTTCTTCTTCCACCATAAAGCCCATGGACATGACTTTAACGCCATAGCCTTCCAGTGGCTTCAGAATACGGCCAGAAACAGGCTCCGGCCGGCCTGTCACCTGAAAGAGGCGCGGGACCGACGGGCCATAAATGTCAGCATCAAGAACGCCAACCTTCAGTCCATTGGCCTGCAGTCCTAACGCCAGATTGGCCGTTGTGGTTGATTTTCCAACACCGCCTTTGCCAGAAGCAACGGCGATGATTGTTTTAACACCGGGCACGCCGGGCTTTTGAGCGCCTTGCTCTTCTGAAGGGGTGGCACGCCCTTGCATCGGCGGCGGGACAGCCCCCATCTGCGCCTTTGACGGCGCCGGACGTGCAGGCGGCGGTGTTGACGACTTAGCGCCCGGAGCTTTTTCAGCTGTGAGTGCCACCATGGCATTCTCAACACCCGGCACATCCTTCACCACTTTTTCCGCTGCTTGGCGCAATGGCTCCAGCTCTTGCGCCCGATCCGCTGGGACAGTGATGGAAAACGCCACACGGCCGTCAGACACAAACACATCCGATACCAGACCGAGCGAAACGAGGTCGCCCTCCAAATCCGGGCCTTTGACCTTTGCCAACTGTTCAAGAACCGCCTGCTTGATGGAGTCGCTCATAAATTCCCTCATTCCGCGTCAAAAAACTGACGCATCCGCCAGCCATATTTGACTGCTAACCTAGTGAGTGATTTCAGGGCGTCAATCACCTCGCCGATTTCGCAATTGGAAAAGAACGGCTTGCGCTTGCCGACGCCAGCAGTCCTGCTACGTCTGACAATATTGATTTCACGCCATTGGAGACACCATGACCCGTATTCTGATTACAGGTGCAAATCGCGGCATAGGCCTTGAGCTGACCAAATCAGCACTTGCCAAAGGCTGGAGTGTTTACGGGTCAGTTCGCACAGAAGAACAAGCCAACTCATTGAAGAGCGAAACGTCTGACAAGGCCACACCGCTCATCTTCGACGTGACTGATCACAACGCTGTTCAGGCTGCAGCTCGTGAATTGAGCGGTCCGCTGGATATCCTGATCAACAATGCGGGCATTATAGGCCCAGACAGACAATCACCGCTCGATATGGATTTTGCGGGATTCGCCAAAACGCTGGAAGTGAACACTCTGGCCCCGCTTCTGATAACTCAGGCCTTCCTACAGCAATTAAGACAAGCGGCGCACGGGCGCATTCTGACGATCTCCAGTCAAATGTCCTGGATGGGCTACGCCAAATCAGACCGCATCGCCTACCGGGCCTCCAAGGCTGCTGTGAACAAGGTGATGCAAGGTCTTGCTACAGATCTCCATGACGACAACATTCCCGTTGCCTTGATCGATCCAGGCTGGGTGCGCACCGACATGGGCGGCGCTGATGCGGACAATGACCCAGCAGATGTCGCAAACGGCGTCATTTCAATTGCCGTATCTCTTACCCTGTCCCAAACTGGCAAGTTCTTCAAATGGTCTGGTGAAGAGCGGAAATTTTAAACCTTCGGCGTGCCTCCTCCTCACCTCAACCTGCCGTTGCCAAGACCAACGACCTGCGCAATCTACGACTGGTCAAAGATAACCAGATAAGTATTAACCTTGCGGAACTTGACCACGGCACGATTCAACGTTTCTGCTCCCAATTTTTTCTTTTCGTGAAGTTGGGGATAACTGTTCTCCGCCTTTTTTATGCTTTCCAAATCCTAAACGGTATTAATCAAATGTGAGGAATTGAAGCGCACCATCGAAGACATCAGGACAGAAGGTCCAAGAGGTGCGAAATGGAACTCTATCGGATTTGTTTTCGATCCAAGATCGAATGGAAGAATGTGTCGCCCGAGCTGCAGAAGGAGCTCGATTATTCCCTGACACGCATTCGCCGCATGAACCGCCGCAAAGGCGTGACCGGCGCTCTTTTGATGGGCAACACCCATGTCCTTCACTATTTTGAAGGTAAGCCGGGTCCAGTGCTCGACACCCTTTACTGCGTGATGCAAGACGCCCGCGTTGGAGAAATGGAAGCGATCTTCCATGAGCCAGCTCCAGCACGCCTGTTTCCGAACAGCTTGATGTTCTTCCGCGACCTGACCACGCTTGAGGTTGCACAGCTTCATCCAGCGCTGCAGTTTGTCGTGGACCGTCCATCTCGTATTTCGGTGGACGAAAGCATGAACGCTCTTTGCTGCTTTTCGGAAGAAATGCGCGAAAGCCGCCTGACAAACGGCATGATGCTGGGCTGATCCGGGCGCAACAAGTACTTCTTGGACTTTCGGCATGACCGTCTCGGCCTTGCCAAGCGCGATGCGCCTCCCATATTTAAGCGGTTCTACCTTTGGAGTCGCTTTTTGCCGCACGAATACCTTCTCAAGCCAGATCCGCATGATGCCCGACTGTCCACCTCAGTCACCGGCATCGACCACACCGGCAAACCGGTCGATACCCGTGTCGTCACAGAAAAAGCACTGACGCTTTACCTGAATTCCCAGGAAGTGGTCACCATGATGACCATTGGCGACCACCCGGACCTCTTGGCCGTCGGTTACCTGAAAAACCAGAACATGTTGAAGCCGGACGATGTCATCACAGGCATCGACTATGATGATGACCTCGAAGTCGTTGTTGTCCGCACAGAGCGCGAGACCAACTACGAGGAAAAACTGAAAAAGAAGGTCCGAACATCCGGCTGCGCACAAGGCACCATTTTTGGCGATGTGATGGAGAGCTTCGACACCATCGACCTTCCGAAAGCAGAACTGAAAACGTCCTGGCTTTATTCGCTCACCAAAGCCATCAACACAACGCCATCTCTTTATCTTGAAGCGGGCGCGATCCATGGCTGCGTCTTGTGTGAGCAGGATAAGCCTTTGGCATATATGGAAGATGTAGGTAGACACAATGCTGTCGATAAAATCGCAGGTTGGATGACGCTGAACGATATTATCGCAGACGATAAAAGCTTTTACACTACAGGGCGCTTAACTTCCGAGATGGTCATCAAGACGGTCATGATGGGCATCCCCATTCTGGTGTCACGATCCGGCTTTACAGCGTGGGGTGTTGAACTCGCCCAGCGCGCAGGTCTCACTTTGATAGGCCGGGCGCGCGGGAAACGGTTTGTGGCTCTTTCGGGAAGCGAACGGATCGTGTTCGACATGAACCCAGACGATATGGACGACGAGCCAAAGCGCGCGTCTCGCAAAGGTCGGGAGGGCGACGAATGAGCACGCATCCCTCACGACAGACAACACTTGCCTGTGTTCTTGCTGGAGGGCAGTCCCGGCGGATGGGTGGCGGCGACAAAACCCTTCTTGATATCGGCGGCCAGTCCATGCTCTCGGTCATCTTGAAGCGTCTTGAACCACAGGCGCCACACATCATCTTAAACGCCAATGGCGATCCAGAACGATTTGCCGAACACAAGCTGCCAGTGGTTGCTGATCCGGTTGGCGATTTTGCTGGACCTCTCGCTGGCATTCTAGCGGGCCTGTCTTACGCCAAAACAAACGCGCCAGACATGACGCATGTCGTGTCTGTTGCTGGCGACTGTCCATTCTTTCCAACAAACCTGGTGGACCGTTTCCTTAAGGCCGTTCCGGCCAACAAACCGGTAATCGCGCTTGCCAGCTCGCAAGACAAACTGCATCCGGTCTTTGGCCTATGGCCTGTTGCGCTTGAAAGCGATTTGCGGGATTGGCTTTTGGCAGGCAAAACCGGCAAGGTGCTGGCCTTCGTTGACCGCCATGACAGCGTTGAAGTTGCTTTCAATGACACAGGACCAGACGGCCTAGACCCGTTTTTCAATGCCAACCGGCCGGACGACCTCACCACCGCTCGCAAAGCGATTGGGAAGCTTTGATTTCATGAAACAAAAAGACACGCCCAACCACATCTTCGGCATCACCGGCTGGAAGAATTCCGGCAAAACCCAACTGGTCACCAGCCTCGTGGCTGAAATGACACATCGCGGCTTCAAGGTCTCTACCGTCAAGCACGCCCACCACAATTTTGATATCGATCGTGAAGGAGCGGACAGCTATCGCCACCGGGAAGCAGGCGCTTCGGAAGTTGCCCTCGTTTCCGGCCGCCGCTGGGCCCTGATGCATGAACTCCGAGACGAAGAAGAACCGCCACTGGACGCAATCCTGCAACGCCTTGCCCCGTGCGATCTTGTGATGATTGAGGGCTACAAACGCGAAACCCATCCCAAAATCGAGGCGCGGCGACTGGACGCGAGAAAAAACGAGCCGCTTGCGCCAAAGGACCCGAATATTCTGGCCATTGCCGCAGATCATGACCTTGAAGGCGAAACCCTCCCCGTCTTCGATTTGAACGACATTTCCGCAATGGCTGATTTTATTGCCAAAACGACTGGCCTGCCCCTAAACAAGGACACAAAGAGCGCAACGTGACCTCACAACCGCTTATCGACGACTGTTTTTTGCACGACAAGGACCGGCTTCGCCATCACGAGGCCTTGGCCATCCTGAAAGAAAGGCTAAGCCCTGTTGCCGGTACCGAGATGGTGGCACTGGCGGATGCTCATGGCCGTATCCTTGCACAAAACATTATCGCGCCGCGCGATGTCCCTCTGGCCGACAATTCGGCTGTGGACGGATATGCATTCCGGTTTAAGGATCATGAACCTGCTGGCGGCTTTTTCCCCTTGGAACAGCGGATTGCAGCCGGTCATCCAAGCGACACAGAACTGGCTCCATGGGCTGCAGCGCGCATCTTTACTGGCGCCATTATGCCGCCCGGCGCTGACACGGTCGCCATGCAGGAAGACTGTGAACGGCACGATCAGGACGGCAAAGACTTTGTCATTATCCCGCAAGGACTGAAAAAAGGGGCCAACTGCAGAAAGGCTGGTGAAGATTTGGCCAAAGGCACTGCTCTTTTGGAACCAGGCCATCGCTTGCGGCCACAAGACACGGCTGCCATTGCCTCTATTGGCTTCAATCAGGTATCCGTCTTCAAGCGTTTGCGCGTGGCTGTGCTGTCCACCGGAGATGAAATCCGTCGCCCCGGAACCGAGTTGAAGCACGGCGAAGTCTATGATTCCAACCACTTCCTTCTTCGAGGTCTACTTGAACAAGTGGACGTCGAAATCGAGGATTTGGGCGTCCTGAACGATACACATGATCGCATCGTTGCCACCTTGAAAGACGCTGCTTCCCGCTCCGACATGCTTCTGACCACTGGCGGAGCAAGCCGAGGCGAAGAAGACCACATTTTGTCCGCCCTTGATGAACTGGGGCAACGACACATGTGGCAGCTGGCAATCAAGCCCGGACGGCCCATGATGTTCGGGCAGATCGAAAACTGTGTGTTCCTCGGCCTGCCCGGCAACCCGGTTGCGGCCATGGTCTGCTTTCTGCTCTACGCCCGGCCCGTCCTGTCACTTCTGGGTGGTGGCCCCTTCCCCGAACCACGACGGTTTCAGGTTCCGGCAGATTTTGAAGTCCCGAAGAAAAAGCCCGACCGCCGTGAATTCTATCGAGGGACACTGGCAACAGATGAAAACGGGCGAACAATTGTCCGCAAGTTTGACCGGGACGGCTCCGGCCTCATCACCGGACTTCGAGAAGCTGATGGCCTGATCGAGATCCCGGAAGAGGCAACTGCTGTCCAACGTGGCAGTTTGGTGGATTTCATCCCGTTTCCGTGAAACTCAGACCTTATAGAAATCCCGGCTCAATGGCCGGGATTCCATTTAAGCAGACTTCGGTGACTATAGGCAGCTTAAAGTGAGTAAGGCCAATCGGCGGCCACGAAGCGATAGGCGTTGCCCTCACGGCCGACATATCCAAAACCGGGAAACGGAGCGTGAGACCCTGCGAACATTACCCGGTCAGTTGCCATCTGATCGAAGAACTTCTTCCTCGTCGCAGTGGCTTGCGCACTGTCGACATCAAAGGCAATGCCCCAATCCGGGTTAGCAAACTGATATGGCGCCATGTGAAGAATATCACCTGCGATGATGAGTGTTTCACCATTGCTGTCGATCACAAAGCCATGGTGACCCGGTGTGTGACCTGGAAGGGCAAGAGGACGAACGCCTGACACAATCTCGCTGTCCCCCGAGAAGAGCGTCTGCCGATCTTGATAAGCATCCGCAGCACGGCGCGCCCCTTCGAAAAACGCGCGCATTTGCTCAGGCGCACCGCCCATGATGGCATCGTCATACCAAAATGCCTTATCCGCTTCCGGCAGAAGCAACTCGGCATTCGGGAAGACCTTGTTACCCTCCCCGTCCAAGACACCAAAGAGATGGTCTGGATGCATGTGTGTAATCAGGATGGCATCAATCTGATCCGGCGTTACTCCAGCGGCTGCCAATGGTTCAGTCAAGTGCCCCAAAGTTGGGCCAAGAGCAGACGATGTGCCTGCGTCGCCCAGGACCAGCTTGTCGCCAGTATTGATCAAGAACGCATTGACTGGAATACGAACAGCCTCACCTTCAATAAAGGCAGCGTCCCGCAGCCGCTTGGCCTCAGCGTCGTCGTACCCAATGACCAAGCCTTTCTCGACATCCAGATATCCGTCCAAAAGAGCCGTGACTTCAAAATCACCCACTTTTCGGCGCATCGCGCCAACCAACGGCTTACCAGCAAGGGGAGCTGCTGCTTGGGCAGATGTTGCAAGTGTCAGACCGCCTGCAGCCCCTAGTAAGGCGCCAGTTGCAGCCCCCGCACCCAAAAATGCACGGCGGTTCATTGATGAAGAAGATGTGCGCATGATAACTCCGATCCAAATTCTGGGCCGCGGTGATCGCCGCGGTTGATAGTGATTTGATTTATTCTGCAGAATTTTGAAGTAGCTTTTTTGTTATAAAACTCAGAAGACATCCTTATGAATACCTCTGTCAAGTTGCACAAGCATAAGCCAGAAACATAGAAAACGAACCGTTTCATGGACAAACTCACCGCTCTCGCCAGCTTTGTGCGCGCCGCCGATCTCGGCAGTTTCTCTTCTGCCGCTAAACAATTGGGTATTTCACAGCCCGCGGTGAGCCAACATGTTCGATCATTGGAAGACTCGCTTGGTGCGCGGCTCTTCAACCGGACAACACGCCGCCTTGCGTTGACAGAAGCCGGGGAACGCTATTTCACGCAGGCAAAAGACATTGTCGAGCGATTGCGGGACGCGGACCTTTCAGTGCAAAGCGAAGAAGCGCAGATGTCCGGGTCTCTTGCCATCGGTTTGCCGATGGGTTTTGCCGAAAACGTTCTTTCGGACTTTCTGATCGCATTCAAGAAGGAGCATCCGTGCCTGCTTCTTGAAATCTCGATCTCCGACCTCTTTGTCGACGTCATGGCTGAGCGTCTGGATGTGGCAATCAGGCTGGGAGAAATTCGCGATGACCGTTTGATTGTCAAACGCATCGGCCTCTCCCAACGCTGTCTGGTCGCTTCACCCGACTATCTGAACCGCCGCGGTCGACCGGAAAAACCGGAAGATCTGACAGGCCACGACTATCTGCTTTACAAGAACATCTCGACTGGCCATCAGGTGCCACTGGTGGGACGATGCGGGTCACGGGTGTTCATCGACATCACCCCAACCATGATCATCAACAACTCGGCTATGCTGCGCAACGCGGCAATACAGGGCCTTGGAATTGGCCTTTATAACCGATGGATGATCGCGCCGTATCTTGAGGCCGGTTCGCTGGAAGAAGTCCTGCCGGGATGGTGCTATCCGCCCCACCCCGTTCATGCCGTTTATCCCTCAAACCGGTTCGTCCCACTCAAGGTCCGCCGCTTCGTCGATCAGCTGACCCGTTTCATGCGCGACACCGGCGCTGTGAACCTGCAAGCAGAAGAAAAATACCTCGCCAGCGATCTCTGGCGTGTTTAGGGTCAGGCCCCTAAGTTAGACCTCATCAACCGGAACGATCCACGTTTCTTTAAGTGCAGCAGCTTCCCATTCCTGCCAGGCCTCAGTCCCACGCATGGCATTGCCATATTGGTCGGCCACAGGATCGCTGGTCAGTTGGTAGGTAGCCAATCGGCTCACCACTGGCGCATACATGGCATCTGCAATGGTGAAATCACCAAACAAAAACGGTCCGCCCGAGGTTTCAATACACTGTCGCCAGATGTTCAGTATGCGCGCCACATCGGCCCGCACATCATCTGACACATCCAGATGGCCTGCAGGCTTACGAAAGTTCATCGGGCACGCGCCGCGCAGGCCGGTAAAGCCCGAATGCATTTCAGCAGAGATCGCCCGAGCCAAAGCACGCGCCTTCAAGTCTTCAGGCCAAAATCCACGTTCCGGATAAAGGTCGGCCACATATTCCATGATGGCCAGCGAATCCCAAACTGTCAGGTCGCCATGGCGCAAAACTGGTACCTTCATGGACGGTGAGAATGTTCGGAAAGCCGGATTGCCGGATTCAAAATCAAATGGCACCACTTCTTCTGTAAAAGAAACGTCTTTCGCCCGCATGGCAATCCATGGCCGAAAAGACCACGACGAATAGTTCTTGTTACCCAGATAGAGGTGTAAATCGGCCAAAACTGCTCTCCCAAAAAATGCCGGAGGTCCGGAAATCATGCGTCAAAATTCGTAGCCCAGACAGACCAAACAGACAAATTCATCCATTTCATCACTTTGATCAGAGATTTTGATCCATCCTTAGCAACCGCGCTCTGGAAACGGCGGAGGCAGACCGATCGTTTCCCACATGCCCCATGGGCATCCCCTTGAGCCGCCCTGTCTTTTCGCGCCCATACAAAAAGTTTTTTCACGTCCCTTCTTGAAATCTTTGTCGAAGTGTATGGAATAGCGCCATTGAGTAAAAACTCGGATGACCGGCTTTTGCTCCAATTGAAAATATAGGGGAATCAAACATGCGTATTCTGCGTTTGGCTGCGGCCGCCGCTGTTGTTCTTGCCGGTGTTGGCGCCGCCCAAGCTGATGACTGGTCCAAGGTTCGGATTGGAACCGAAGGAGCCTACCCTCCATTCAACTCCCTCACCTCTGACGGCCAGCTGGTTGGTTTCGACATCGACATCGCAAACGCGCTTTGCGAAGAGATGAAGGTGGAGTGCGAATTCGTCACGCAAGACTGGGACGGCATGATCCCGGCTCTGCAGGCTGGCAAGTTCGACGCCGTGATCGCTTCCATGTCGATCACTGAAGAGCGTAAGCAGAAGGTCGACTTCACCAACAAATACTACAACACGCCGCCCGCAATTGGTGTGCCGAAAGACAGCAAACTGGCTGGTGTGACCAAGGAAGACCTGAGCGGCATTCTGCTCGGTGCCCAATCCTCCACCACACACTCCAACTATGCTGAAGCCCACTTCCCGGATGCGGAGCTGAAGCTCTATCCAACGGCTGACGAGTATAAGCTGGACCTTGAAAATGGCCGTATCGACGCTGTGATCGAAGATGTTGTGGTACTGTCTGATTGGCTCGCAACCGAAAACGGCGCATGCTGCAAAGTGCTCAGCACGCTGAAGTCTGACCCGGTCATCAACGGTGAAGGCGCTGGCATTGCCATCCGCAAGGGCGAAGACGAGTTGAAGGAAATGTTCAACAAAGCGATCGTTGCTATCCGCGAAAATGGTAAGTACGAAGAAATCAACGCTAAGTACTTCGACTTTGATGTCTATGGCGACTAATATCGCTTTCTAGTACGTCTGAAGAGCGCGGCGTGTCGTTTCTCGTCGCGCTCTTTTTGCAAACAGGTGCCACTCTGGCAGCCTCGTTCAAGAACAAGAAAGCAACGCCGAGACCATGAACGAAGCGCTGACGCTCTTATCCTTTGGCCCCAATGGCTGGGGTGACGAAATCGCTCATGGTGTTCTGATCACGGTCAGTCTCGCCATAACAAGCCTACCCTTCGGCTTGTTCTTGGGGTTCATCATTGCCGTCGCAAAAAACTCTAGCGAGCCATCGCTCAAAATGGCCGCAAACATTTACACGACGATTTTTAGAGGCTTGCCCGAGCTACTCACGCTTTTCATGGTCTACTATGGCCTTCAGATCGCCATTAGAGAAGGAATTAGACTTCTCGGCTATGACGTTCAAATCGATATCAATTCATTTGTTGCAGGCGTTGTGGCGCTTTCGTTCGTCTTTTCTTCATATGCCTCGGAAGCCTTCCTCTCCGCTTTTCGCGGAATTCCCCAAGGACAGTACGAAGGCGGGTACGCTTTGGGCCTCTCTCACACAAAGACGATGCGCCTGATCATAGTCCCACAACTTATCAGGCTAGCTCTTCCGGCACTTGGTAATTTGTGGTTGGTTTTGTTGAAAGATACAGCTCTTGTGTCGGTTGTGGGACTTGAAGATATTTTGCGCGAGGTCGGTGTCGCTGCCCGAAATACAAAAGAACCCTTTCTGTTCTTTGGGCTAGCCTGTGTGCTCTACCTCATTCTAGCGATGATTTCTTCGGCAGGCCTTTCGAAAATTGAGGGTTGGTCCAAGCGTGGGGAGACAAGCCGATGATCGCCGCCAACCCCGCAACTGGCACCCCCCGCCCACCTGCACCTCCAAAGCCATGGACAAATGCTCGGATCGCTGGCCATGTTCTCATGGCGCTATGGGCTATTGCTGGCCTTTATCTTGTCTACTACCTAATCGGAAACCTCGAAAAACCGATACTTGAGTTTCTTCTACCTTATTTGCCGATTGACTGGCAGGAATATGCAAACGAACGATTGGCTCTCCAAACCTTTGACAGCTATCTTGAGAGATACGGTCAGAAATACATCGATGGCCTGATCGTAACCCTTCAAATTGTCGGATTGTCTCTGTTATTCGGAGCCGCGCTCTCGATTCCCATTGCTGCTGCTCGCTCATCAAAGTGGAAGATTTTCAGCTGGCCAGCCTATGGGTTCGTGTACTTTTTCCGCGGCACTCCGCTAATCGCTCAAACGTTCCTAATTTACTACGGATTTGGATCTTTCAGACCGGAGTTACAGTCCATAGGTCTTTGGTGGTTTTTCCGGGACGCCTTTTACTGTGTTGTTTTTGCCTTCACGTTGAACACAGCCGCCTATCAGGCAGAAATCCTGCGCGGTGCCGTGCAGAACGTAGCCCGTGGCCAGTGGGAAGGGGCAGCAGCCCTTGGACTGTCCAAACCAGTGACCTTCTTCAAGATCATCCTGCCACAGGCCCTGATTGTGGCACTCCGTCCCTATGGCAATGAAATCATCTTAATGATCAAGGGATCTGCAATAGCAGCGATTGTTACTGTTTTCGATATGTTCGCAGAAACGAAACGCGCCTACTCCCGGACATATGACTTCCAAGCCTACATCTGGGCCGCCGTCCTCTATCTGATGATCGTGGAAACTCTGCGCCGCATTTGGGACAAGCTGGAAGCCCGACTGACACGGCACCTCAAGCGCTAATCATTTCGCCGTTCCGAGCTATGCCCGGAGCGGCTTTAGCGAAGTAAATCCTCTCCAAACGGAAAGCGGGAGAGCAGTTCGATACCGGTGTCGGTAATGAGGACCTGCTGCTCTAATTTGACGCCTTCTTTGCCGCCGTCTTCTCCGATGTAGCTCTCCACACAAAGGGTCATGCCAGGTTCGACTATTCCGTCGTAACCGGCGTCCGGAAAGTCGCCATGGTGGTAGAGATAAGGATACTCTCCCGTCATTCCGCAGCCATGGGCCGATAGGTAATACCGATTGGCGTAATATTTCTCGGGGATGTTCCAGGCCCGGTCAGCATAGTCACGAAAGCTCATGCCGGGTTTCAGGATATCCATGTTGTGGTGCACCTGCTCATACGCGACCTTGTAAAGCTCGCGCTGGGTGTCCGTCGGCTTGTTTGGTCCGGAATGAAATGTGCGCGAAAAGTCAGAGTAATAGCCATGGCAACCGACCACATCGGTATCGAGCGCTATCAGTTCATTTTCGCCAATCCGATGGGTGGAGGTCTCCTGAAACCATGGATTCGTACGCGCACCTGCGTTCAGGAGACGTGTCTCGCAATAATCGCCATTTTGCTCAATCACCGACTGGTGCAGCACCGACCAGAGTTCATTTTCGCTCAATCCGGGCCGGATCGCGGCGCGCAGTTTTTCAACAGCAACTTCTGTTGCGCGCAACGAGGCATTGACGCATTTCATCTCTTCTGCAGACTTGATTGCGCGGGCCATTTCTACCGGCTCTTGGGCATCAACGATCCGAAGTCCTTGGGCTTTCAAGGCAATTGCAACACCCGCATTGAGCCGCTCAAGCCCAACGGTTGCGCCTGTACCGACCAGTTCCGCCAAGAGGTCTGCCATTTCAGCTGCCCAGCGCTGCTCCCGATCCGCAATTTCCGGACCCGCTGCCACAAAACTGGCTGTTGAGGCGGAGCGCACCTCATCTACCGTTTCAAATCCATTGGCGAGATGGTGACAGCCGGTGAATTCAAACAGGATTGAGCGATCTTGCGTTAAAAGCAGATAACGCGCCGGCGCATTGCGCTGGGAAAAGACCTGCATGTTCCGCGTGCCGGTCGCGTAGCGAATGTTAATCGGATCAGACAAGATGACAGCATCAACACCATACTGACGCATCATATCCCGGACACGTTGACGCCTGTAAAGACGAACGGCGGTCAGATCAATGCCCTCGCTTTCCGGAGCACGGTCGAGCAAAGCAATGCCATCAAGATCACTGCGCTCCGCATGCCAGTCAAAATTCGCCATTATTCCTCCGCAAGGCCAACCGTACTGAACGGTACATTACGCCTAACCCGGATGGATAGATAAGCTGGGAAAGACATACCGCTTTGCTTTTGCGACATGAGGCGCAGACATGTTGCGGTCTGTTACATCGCCTCGCAGGTGGCGCGGCCATGCTCCCGTAACCAGGAAACAAAAGCCTTGACTGCAGGGCGCATCACGCCAGGCCGGGTCACAATATGATAGCCGGTGCCGCACATAATCTGGTCTTCAAACAGAACCTTCAAAAGGTCGGCCTTGATATCACTTTCGATGAAGGCTCGTGCTGTTGCAGAAACACCTTCGCCGCGGCGTAGCCCCTCCAAAACCATATAACCCGGCAAATGGGTCACGTTAAGTTTTCCCTTCGGAACAACGCCTTGACGCTCAACCCAGAGGCTCAGTTCATTTGTGCCGTATTCCTGCAGCCAGGGGTATTCGAGCAGATCTTCAGCAGTTGAAATGTCCCGGTCGCCAATCAGCGCGGTTGCTGCAACAATCACGAAATTCGTTGGCAGCAACAGCTCTGCCTCAAGCCCGCTCCATTTCCCTTGGCCAAAACGAATGGCCACGTCCAAACCGCCGGGACGAAATTCCACAACATCCGCCGAGGGGTTCAACATCAACTCAATATTGGGGTTTTTCTGGCGAAAGTCAGAGATGCGCGGCATCAACCAACTGACCGCAAAAGCCGGGGTCATGGTGATATTGAGTGGACGTCCTTCTGTACAGGCGCTGAGTTCCTCCACTGCATTTTGAAGGTGCTCAAATCCGGCCTGTACACCTCTGGCCAGCTGATGGCCTTCAGGGGTCAAGGCAACGCCCCGTCCCTCCCGAACCACAAGACTGAGGCCCATGTGCTCTTCCAAGCTCCGCACATGCTGAGAGATCGCCGCATGGGTGACGTTCAGCGCCCGCCCCGCCTGAGAGAGGCTTTTTGTTTCCGCAACTGCAGCGAAAGCCCTCAAGCTTGAGAGCGGCGGCATGTCTCGCCAGGCCATATGTTATTTCCACTTACATATCAAAATTCTTCCTGACTCGCATTTACGCAAGGCTAAAGGCAAGTTTCTTAACAGAAAGCGAGAAAAGGATGTAAGTCAATGTTAAATATCTATGCAAGATCCATGATGGAAGCTTCCCGGTTCACGCAGTTCACCCGGCCAGATCAGCAAACCCAAAAGCGACTGGCAGCAGAAACACGGGACGGAACATCGGCACCCTGGCTCTGGCTTCGTGGCCCCTACTGGTCTTGACCCATTCACAACCGGGAACAATCGCCATGCTCAACGATTTTGGAACCAGCTTGCGACTGCGATTTCAACGAATTTTCGCTCATGATCACCACCGCAAACCAAGCAGACGGTACGCAAATTGCCCGACAAGCCGCCGGGAAGCCGAACGTCGCCGTTTCGAACAATTGTGGCTCGACCCCTTTCATCGGCGCAGCGACTGACACACGCTTCAAAATCAGCTAGATAAATTGCCACGAATTGAACCATCAGGTCCGCCAACGGCGGGCCTGATCTTTTGGTAGGAGATATCTAGAGCATGGCAAAAGTTGCGTTTATCGGTTTGGGCGTTATGGGATATCCCATGGCAGGACACCTGAAAAACAAGGGTGGCAATGAGGTAACGGTTTACAACCGCACAACAGCCAAAGCGCAAAAATGGGCGGCTGAGTTCGGCGGCTCATACGCCGAAACACCCAAGCAGGCAGCTGAAGGGTGCGACTACGTCTTCTGCTGCGTTGGTAATGATGACGATCTTCGCTCCGTGACCACCGGTCCGGACGGCGCGTTCCATGGCCTCAAGGAAGGCGCAATCTTCATCGACAACACCACGGCCTCTGCCGAAGTTGCCCGTGAACTTTATGCAGCTGCCAAGGACAAGGGCTGCAGCTTTATCGACGCTCCGGTCTCCGGAGGCCAAGCCGGCGCTGAAAACGGCGTCCTGACTGTCATGTGCGGCGGCGACAAAGAGGCCTTCGACAAGGCCAAACCCGTAATCGACAGCTTTGCCAAGTTCTCCGGCCTGATGGGGAAAACCGGCGCCGGTCAGCTCACCAAGATGTGCAACCAGATCTGCATTGCAGGCCTTGTTCAGGGTCTCTCCGAGGCTATCCATTTTGCCAAGCAGGCCGACCTTGATGTTCCTGCTGTCATATCCGCCATTCGCGGCGGCGCTGCCCAATCCTGGCAAATGGAAAACCGCTGGGAAACCATGGCTAAGGGCGAGTTCGAGTTTGGCTTTGCCGTTGACTGGATGCGTAAGGATTTGGGTATCTGCCTGAAAACAGCGAACGACACGGGTGCCCGCTTGCCGGTTACGGCTCTGGTCGACCAGTTCTACGCTGAAGTGCAAGCCATGGGCGGCAATCGCTGGGACACCTCCAGCCTGATCGCCCGCCTCGAAAACGCTGATAAAAAATAGCAATTGGACCGAAATTACATTCGGGCCAGTTACGCTGGCCTGAATGCCCCCCCCAAAAAGAAGAGGCAGCGGACTATTTAATTTCTGTCCAGTCCTGAATACGCTGGTCGATGACCCCAGCTGCGATATGTCCACGCCTCAAGAATCCGGTTGCTTCAAGCTTTTCAATACCGCGATTTAAAACGTCTAGGAACTCTGCTCCATCCGGATGCTTTTCTGAGACGAAGAAGCGGCGATCAGCGTGGAAATTCAGTTTAATCCCTGGGATCGGAAGAAACTTATCGCCCTCATCATTCACCACCATCCCGAAATCTGACTCATTTGAAATCGGCTGCATCATGACATCGGCCCGATTGACAGTAATCATCCTGATGGCACTGCCCCAAGAGTCCGCTGGAACAAACTTAAAGCCATAATCTTCGATAACGGCAACATCGACAAGCCAACTGGCAGACGCGGTGAACCTGAGATCACGAACCGCGTCGGGATTTTGCAACGACAAGACATCCTGGCGTTCAAAGTGGGTGTAGAGACCTACAGAGAAGTCTTCAGCATGCAGAATCGGGTCGCTGAGGAAGATCAGATCATCGTAGCGCGGATCGTTTCCAAATCCGGCTACGGGATTAGAAACCAGACGCCCGGAGCGCACTTCTGCGATTTGCCGAGCATGACTGGTTACCGCTCCCCAGGGCTCGTAAATCACCACACAGCCACACACGCCTTCGTGCAAAGCGCGTTGAAAGATAATCAATTCCAGAGTGTGACGACTAAGACCTTCGCCTGAAAACTGTTCTAGGGTCTTGGGATCCCGCCCTGCGAGGAAGTCATTATACCGTTTCAAAATGTCCGGGTCTAACGCAAAGACATAGCGCTTCTGCAGTGCCTTCCCCTCTTCCATCCCGAAAAGAAGAAATCCGCCCAAC
>NZ_GL476319.1:330219-334003 GCF_000148725.1 Roseibium sp. TrichSKD4
CGTTGACTGATACCTATGACACCTTGGGCAATCCGTCCGCTGGCTCAAACGCAGCAGCTGACATGCCTAAAAGGCCAATGAGGCCAGCAGTCACCAGCGCAGATAGTCCGCTTTTTTTCACTCCCAACATTCCAGATCTCCCTCTCAACCTTTGATCCCAGAATTAGCAGGAATAAAACGCTACGGCATTCGTAATTACCTCAATGCGGCTTCAGAAACCTTCTATTCCGATTTGGGCTTTTCTGCCGGGACATACCCAAGTGGAAGCGCGGTCGTGTTTTTGATCTGCTCCATGGCAAAAGTCGTTGAAACATCGGTGATATCAATCTTGGCGATGAGCTTCTTGTAAAACGCGTCATAGGCTTCAATATCTGGCACCGCGACGCGCAGAAGATAATCCACCTGCCCGGCCATTCGGTAAAATTCCACAACTTCAGGAAACTCCTGAATGGCATCCGCAAACTTGCGCAACCAGTCCTCAGAGTGCTGATTAGTGGTAATGGAGACAAAAGCGGTTACTTTGGCATTGACCTTCCGAGGATCCAGAACAGCAACCCGTCCCGTGATTACGCCGTCCTCTTCCATCTTCTGAATCCGGCGCCAGCAAGGGGTTGTCGACAGCCCAACGCGCCTTCCGATTTCAGCGACAGGGATCGTGCAGTCTTCCTGCAAAATGGACAGGATACGGCGGTCAATACGGTCGATCATCTCGTAGTTCCAGACTTGTTTCGCGACTCGTACCCAGCATTCAACAGACTGCTCGCTGGATTCGATTTTCGCATTCATTCAATTCGTTGGAATAAAGTTCCAAGGCCGACTTATCAAAGGAAATCTTAGATTTTTCTTCCATCAGCACGGCTCAGATGCATTGCCTTTTTTGCCTGAAATGTCAAATAAGGGCATGAATTAGAATAAAATTCCCTAACGAGACTTGAGGCCATCATGAGCTACTTTCTCTCCGCCGTGAAAGGCACACTCGCAGCAGCAACCGTTGTTACCGGCCTTGTGTCCAATGCAATCGCCGCTCCGGAGGTAACCCCACTGGTGTCAACAGACTGGCTTGCCAGCAATCTGGGAAGCGACGAGATCGTCGTCCTCGACACACGTTCCAAGATCTCCAAATCCGGCAAGGAAGACTATCTGAAAGGTCACATTCCTGGCGCTGTCTGGAGCGAATATCCGGGCTATTGGCGCACAGAACGCAATGGTGTCGTCGGTGTCCTGCCCTCAGTCGAAAAACTTGAAGCGGCTCTGTCAGAAATCGGTGTATCTGAGGACAAGGCAGTGGTCATTGTCCCCCATGGCAAAGACAGCCTTGAATTTGGATCAGCTGCCCGCATCTATTGGACCTTCAAATATCTTGGCCACGAAGCCGTGACCATTCTGGATGGCGGCCATGCCGCATGGGTTGCCGAAAATCGCCCGCTCGAAACCGGCAATGTCGTGCCTGAAGGCGATATGTTCGTCGCCGAGATCAACGAAGACCTCCTGATCTCGACTGATGAAGTCGCATCTGCGGTCGGCAGCGATGCCGTTCTTTTGGATGGTCGTCCGCTGAAGCAGTTTGTCGGTCAGGAAAAGCACAAGAAAGCCACCCGCTTTGGCCACATTCCGGGCGCCGTCAATCTGGATCAGGCGAACTTCTACGATAAGACCACCAATCGCCTGAAATCGAAGGACCAGATTGCCAGCTTGATCCCTGCCAGCCTGAAATCAGCAGATGCGCCCGTTGTTTCCTACTGCAACACCGGCCATTGGGCCGCGACAAACTGGTTCGTTTTGAGTGAACTTTCAGGGCACAAGAACGTCACTCTCTATGACGAGAGCATGGTGGGCTGGACCCGTCAGGCAGATCTCCCGATCAAGGCGACAGAACAACCAGCTCCGCTTGCAACCAACTAATCTAAACTGCCTCCCGAGCAGTTGGCAAAACGCCCGGCCAGAAATGACCGGGCGTTTTGTGTTTCAGTTCGAATTGTAAAGCCACGTGTGACTGGTCAATATCAGGAAGGCTTGGCCAAATCACCTGACCTCATCAAACCCACCATCGGCCTTCCAGAAACGATAGCGAAGGACGGCATCTTCGGGGGCATAAACCACAACTGGAATAGCCGAGTTATAGCCAACAGTCTTGGTTACAAAGGGAACGAACGCTTGACGGCGACTACCGTTTGAACACAGCATCAGCGAACCGAGCACCTTGTCTGACAAATCAGCTCGCAGGTATCTGTAGCCCCAACCCTGCACTGTCTCTTGATGTAGAACACCCGCACCCCGATAATTGTTGCAATCGACCTCCATCACACGACCAATAACCAGCTCAATGGAGCGATCGTGATCCCACATCGGGCCATTGTTGACTGGCTTTCCGAGATGATACGGCAGATGAAGAACGTACCTTTTCCATCCATTTTCAGGAGAAGGATAAGGCTTGAGACTGTCGATACTCGATTGCGTCGCCCGGCTTTTGTTAATCTCAACTGTTGAGCCTGCAGCAAACGAGAATGCGGGAACCATTATCGACACGAGTGCAGCAACTACTAATGACTGTGTAGAAAATTTCATTGCGCTTCCTTTATTTGCCAACCGGATAATGGTGCCACGAATACAAAACGGGCCTAACAATAAGCCAATTCAAGGCGAAATCGCGTCCGGCGTTGGTGATTTAGTTGGTGACTTTCGATCGCACGCCACACGTTTTGCGCTCGAATGATTGGTCAAACGCATAACAGACTTCCCTCGAGACAATTTATTACATAATTCGGATTGTTCACTTCCCCCTGCCCGCATAGCTTTACCTAACGTTACGCGATCACCCTTCTCAAGAACTGGCAACAGACGTCGTAACCGATTGTAATCAAAAGACCTCTCACTTTACGGAGCAGGAAATGTCAATAACACGCAGGCAAGGTTTGATTTTGGGAGCCTCTGGGCTTTTGGGGCTGACCAAATTCGCCACAGCGTCAGAAATGGATGGCATTGGCCCAAATCGTGGTGTCCTTGATAAGGCGTGGAGAGGAAAGCAGACATGCATCAATACCGATGTTCCAGTCTCGGCAATTGATACACGCATCTCACAGTCTCAGGACTTTGGCGAATCAACTTGCCAAATGCTGGAAGACAGTTTTGAAGGCCCATATTTCACCTGCGCGCCCACTCCGGGTAAAGACATCACTTATGGCGAACCGGGTATGCCGCTCACTGTTGCCATTCGCCTGATCGACGGCAACTGCCAGCCTATTCCCGGTGGTGTTGTTGATATCTGGGCTTGTAATGCCTCAGGCTACTATTCCGGCTATGGATTTAGCCCCGACGAGTCTCCACCCATGGTGCGTGCGATAATGTTTGGACATATCGAACCAGATCGCGCACAACGTTTTTGTCGTGGAGCCTTGCGCACAGATGCAGACGGAATTGCCGAATTCGATACGGTATACCCGGGTTTCTACTACAGCCAACCAATCCACATTCACTTCAAGGCCCATGTTAGTGGCAAGAACCTGCTGACCAGTCAGGCAAACTTCTCCGAAGGCATAAACGAACAAGTGATGCAGACATCACCTTATAGTGGCCCACGCCCCATTAAACGGTCTGTCAAAAACACCGGTTTCCTGAAATTCAAGGTGCAAGAACGAGGTGGGCGATTACTGGCAGTTCTGGATTTGGCGGTTCCAACCTAAAGCCGAACAACGTTCAACTGCCTCCTTCTGCAATACACACAATCTGCCACTTCTGCGTGAAGCTGAATTGTATTTTCGACAATACGCATTTTTGACAATTTAAT
>NZ_GL476319.1:334023-398253 GCF_000148725.1 Roseibium sp. TrichSKD4
GATGAAACTTCAAATCGCTAAGTCGAGAACAAGAGTCATCGGATAAATGCCCTTGGCACGGTTCCAGGATTGTCATTATGAATTTTTCAGACCTTGAGGAGCTTTGGGATACCCTGACTGAAGCCAGAACACGCACGCGCCCTGAGCGCGAACAGCAGATACTGGATAAAGTAGAGAAATTCGATTCCATTCATTTGCTTGAAGACCTGCTGGAACAGCATTTTCAAACCACGAGTATAAAGGACATTTCTGAGACAGACTTTGACGCTGCCACGACCCTTGCATGGATCTTGATCCGGCGTTTACGGAAATCCGAGAGCGGGTCGGTCCATTGAACAGCGTTTTTTCCCTAAAAGCGGACTATCTGGAAAAGGGGCTGGCCAGAGAGCAGACCGCCGCCTTCTGGAAGGTTTTTTGGGAAAACCGAAAGGGTCACCCGTCGCTTCCCGAATTTTCGTTGAGTTTGCGGTGTCGAATGACCTGCAGCGCTTTTTCCTGCGAAGGTGACGTATCTCCACCCTTGCTGGCAATAGGCCGACACTCATTTGTTGTCGAGTGCTTCGGAGAAGAATGGGCCATGTCTCACGACAGCCCAAACAAAACGCCCGATGACGAACTGGAGCGCCTTGTGGCTCCCGGATACAAGTCAGCTTTGGAAGGTGATCCAAGTCTCGACATCGTGCAAGTATCAACCAGCGACCTCAAGGGGCGCGCCATGAAGCTGCTCTATGAGCGATTGATTGTACCTGTGCGGGTTGGCAAATACCGCCGCGTATTGTGTTGTATGACCGCTCCAATCAAGCCGATCGAATGGTTGCCCAAGCAAGCCTGACCAAATTGTGCGGCTGGTTCCAACACAAATAATCGTCTGTTGGAATGTGTGACGGTGGCCTGATCCAGTCCGTCCCGAACGGCTCGCAGTTCTGATAGCCTTGTGCAGCCGTAAAGCCCTTATGGTGCAGGACATCGGAAATGAAGCAGTAGATATAGTCAAAGTCCCATTTCAAAAACGCCAGAAGCTGACCGATCCGGCAAATGGGACCACCAAGTTTCCGCCCTCCACGCAGATCGGGATGCAACCACATCTCACCGTGATACACGACCCGTCCCGTGATGTGTTCAGTGGCGTAGGCATGATTTACCCCCAGTTCCGGCAGCTCGTCCAGATAAGGATCGCAATAGATGCGCTGCTGTTGGGCCGCCCAATGCTGCTTCAAGGATATACCGGTCAGATGGTCCAGCCGGGCTGCTTGAAACGACAGGATTTCGCCCCGTCGATTGGTGACACAAACCCAGAATGAATTGTCGGGTGTAAAGTCAAAATATCGCGGCGAAAATTGCTCACTCAACCGATGTTCATGAGCCTCATCGCATATCTCGGCCAGATAGTTGAAATCATGCTCTTGGGTGACGGTCAGTCCAAGGTCTTCAACCATGTCAGTATAGATACCAAGTGCTTTCACAAGCTCCATCTGGTTCTTCTTGACGATGTACCCCATCCCTTCCCCCTATAGCAAAGTGGACCAAGCCAGCACTCGGGAAGGAGTTCCTCCCGTCATACTTTCAATTGTTCTTGTTTTTTGGAACCAGATCGGCCGCGCTTCCCGACTTTCGTTAAACGCATGAAGTTCAAAGCAGATTCAATCGCAAATGAGAAGCGACTAGGCCGTGTAGACGTGCATAGATCTGTAAAAAGTACCAGGGTTAGGTTGTAATCCGATACGAAGGCGACTGAAAAGACGCCTCAAACTAGCCTTGCCACTTCTTGCTTCAACACTGGCAGCAGGTCAGTTTCAAACCATGGGTTCTTCTTGATCCAGGCATTGTTCCGCCAAGATGGATGTGGCAGCGGCAAGACCTTTGGCTTGTTATTGGAAGAGCATTCGTCCCAAAAGTCTCGCCAGTGCGCAACGGTTTCTGTGAGCGATTTTTTACGCGATTTTCCAAGATGGTAACCTTGGGCATACTGACCGATTACGAGGATCAATTCGATCTGAGGCAGAGCCTCAAACAGGTCATCATGCCACGCCTTGCGGCACTCGGGCCGTGGCGGCAAGTCTCCCCCTTTTGCATCTAGACCCGGAAAACAAAACCCCATTGGAATGATGGCAAGCTTCTGCGGGTCGTAAAAGATATCTTCCCCGATACCCATCCAGTCTCGCAGGCGATCACCAGATGGGTCAGTAAAAGGCCGGCCACTTTTGTGAACCCGCGTGCCGGGCGCTTGCCCACAAATACAAAGCCGTGCCGTCTCTGAGACCTGCAAGACTGGGCGAGGATCATGCGGAAGCGGCAACTTGTCCGGATTATCTGCACAAATCCGGCATGCCCGAATGTCTTCCACCAACGCTGGCAATTCAGCCAATTTCCTCACCCCCCATTGAACACTTTGATATTGTTACACTTTATTTACCATGTGTCTGAGGACGATCTTAAGAAACTGTGAGTCAAAACAGATGAACCGCATGGGTTGCGGAAAGAAAATGACAACAGTTGCACCGGTTCATGACCTCAGGCTCCACCAAGCAGGACGATACCAAGAACGTCATCAACCTCAAGCGGGCAGAACGCCGGCGCGAGGTTGCTCGGACCTTGAAGAACGTCAAACTGCATCTGGGTGCCCCTGATCCGACAGCTGCCCAATTCCAGATCGAACGCCTGCACCTTTTTGCCGACACACGCATCAGCGCCGCGTATGCCGTGCCCATGTTGGCTCTCATCATCGCAGGCATTTCTACACTCTGGATCCAACCCATTCATGTCGCGATCTGGTGCTCGATCACCATTGGCATGCACGCTTTCATGGTGTTCACCTGCTCCAGTTATGAGCGCGCATCCTCTGAAGACCGCGCCCGTTCACGCTGGTTACCCAGATTCACACTTGGTGATTTTGTGTACGGCGCGTGTTGGGCCAGCTTCTTTTTGCTGCCACACAGCGCAGCGGCAACGGACGGATTTATGGTCTTCCAGTTCGCCGCCATGTTGATTGTGGTCGCCATGAACACAATGCAGGCCGCAACAATTCCGCGCGCTCTGATGGCAAGCACACTGCCAATCACCATCGCGATTTCCGCAAGTTTTCTGCAGCAGCCGTCACCGATCCACTACACATTGGCCGCGATGGCAATTGGTGCGCAGGGCTTCTTCCTGATCCTCGGCAATCAGCTCATCAAGAATGCCAACATGATCCTGGAATATCGCGCCGAGAAAGATCATCTGATTTCCGAGCTGGAAACGGCAAACGCGCTTTCTGATGAATCAAGGCGCCGCGCGGAAGCTGCCAACATGGCAAAATCCCGCTTTTTGGCCACCATGAGCCATGAACTGCGGACGCCTCTCAATGCGATTCTTGGCTTTTCAGAAGTCATGAAGGACGAAGTGCTCGGCCCCATGCAAAACGAGCAATACAAGTCCTACGCCGCAGACATTCACGGCTCTGGCCAGCATCTCCTGAACCTGATCAACGAAATCCTCGACCTTTCACGCATCGAGGCCGGACGGCATGAGTTGCAGGAAGAAGAAATCAGTGTCACGGAAATCGTCGAAGAATGCCTCAACATGATGCAAATCCGAGCAGATGACCGGAACATCACGTTGCACAACCACCTTGAAAAAGAAATGCCAAAGGTCTGGGCAGATGAGCGCGCGGTGCGACAGGTTGTTTTGAACCTTCTCTCCAATGCAGTGAAATTCACCCCGATTGGCGGCGATGTTCGCATCACCGTTGGCTGGACTTCTGGCGGCGGTCAATATGTATCCGTCAAGGACAACGGCCCGGGAATTCCCGAAGACGAAATTCCGGTGGTCATGGAAGCCTTTGGCCAAGGCTCGATGGCCATCAAGAGCGCAGAGCAAGGCACCGGTCTGGGGCTATCCATTGTTCAAGCTTTGGTCAATATGCATGGCGGCAAATTCACCCTGCGCTCAAAGATGCACGAAGGCACAGAAGCCCTGATGACCTTGCCTGCATCCCGCGTCTTGAAGAAAGACGGCACCTTCTCAAACGCTGAAAGCGTTCGCAAATCGGCTTGATTAGCTGTCTCTGAGGCCCAAAGGCCGGCACTTAACTCTCAGACTTCTCAGAAACTCCTGCATCGGCGAAGGTCGCCATGCCGGAATGTGTCTCCAGAGCTGCCTTGACAATGCCCGCGGCCAGCGCGCCGCCAGACCCCTCGCCCAAACGCATGCCGAAATCCAGAAGTGCGGTCTTGTCCATCATCTGCAGGGCGCGTGGATGTGCGGTTTCTGCAGAAACATGCGCAAACAGGCAATGATCCAGTCCTTCCGGATCCATGGCATAAACAACAGCTGCTGCTGCCGTTGCAACAAACCCGTCCACGATTAAAGGAACGCGCTGCAGGCGAGCGGCCACAATCAATCCCGCCATCGCGGCAATCTCACGCCCGCCAATACGGCGCAGGATTTCAAGCGGGTCTTTTTCGCCCTGCAGGCGGCCAACTGCCTCGCGAACAGCCTCTGCTTTGCGTTTCAAACCCTCATCATCAACGCCAGTTCCGCGTCCGACCCAATCCTCTGCTTCACCGCCAAACAGCGCAGTATAAATTGCAGCCGCAACGGTTGTGTTGCCAATGCCCATTTCGCCAAGACACACGAGGTCGATGCCACCTGCCAACGCTTCCATCCCATAGGCCATGGTAGCCGCGCAGTTAGGTTCATCCATCGCATCTTCCTTGGTGATGGACGGTGTAGGAAGATCAACGGCCAGATCAAAGACCTTCAGACCAATGTCATGGACACGGCAAATCTGGTTGATGGCAGCGCCCCCTGCTGCAAAATTATCGACCATCTGCCGATTAACTGCGGAGGGGAATGCGGAAACGCCTTCTTCGGCAACGCCATGCGCTGTTGCAAAAATGGCTACGAGCGGACGGGTGATTTTGGGAGCGCCCTTACCGGACCAACTCGCATACCACTCGACAATCTCTTCCAGCTTGCCAAGTGACCCGGCTGGTTTTGTCAGTTGAGCGTCACGGGCCCTCACTTGCGCCAGCGCTTCTTCATCCGGTCCCGGCATCGCCTTGACGAGATTGCGGATGTCTGAGAAAGGCATTGCAGATTCAGCGAGTGACATCAGGGACTAGCTCCAGCTGGAATGGAAGGCGATTGGCGTTCATGGACAGCCGATCTATAACGGCGAGCGATTAAAAGACAAGCCAAGGGCGGTATGGATGGCCTCTGAAAACGACACCAATGCACAAGAGGACGCCCAAGGCGCAACATCTTCCTGGCGCATGACGACAAACCCGATTGCTCTGTTCTTTGCAGATACAGCAGCCTGCATTCGCTTCTTCTCCCGTATGCCATTGGCTCGCGTGAACAACGTTGACGATCCAATGTCTCTTCCCGATTTCACTCGCGTTGCTCGAGCAGCACCCCTGGCCGGTGTCTTTGTCGCCTTGCCCGCTGCCGGATTGGGACTTGCATTGGGTTCGACATCCTTGCCTCCGCTTGCGACAGCCCTTGTAGTCGTTGCCGCGCTTGCCATTATCACCGGTGCGCTTCACGAAGATGGCTTGGCTGATGTCGCAGACGGCTTCTTTGGAGGGCATACGTCAGAACGTCGGCTGGAGATCATGAAAGACAGCCGGATCGGTGCTTTTGGAACCATCGCGCTGGTGCTGTCTCTCGGGTTAAAGGCAGTCCTGTTAGCGACCCTGATCACACGTTTTGGCGCGGCAGATGCCATGGTGACGCTTTTGGGTGTAGAAGCTATCTCGCGCGCACTCATGGTCTGGCAATGGAGCATACTTCCCCCTGCTCGGCGCGATGGTTTGGCAGCGCGGTTTGGCACACCAAACCTGAACAGCAGAACCTTTGCATTGGCCCTTGGCAGCTTTTGTCTGATCCCATCCCTCATTGAGCTGCCTGTTTTGGCAAACTTGACCGGTCTTGGTCTTTCAATCCTAGCCTCGCTTGCCGTGGCACGGCTGGCCGTTGCCAAAATCGGAGGTGGAACAGGAGATGTGCTCGGTGCCATCCAGCAAATCAGCAGTCTGGCTTTTCTCCTTGGCCTCTTGCTTCTGCCATAATCACCAAGCCAATTACCTGCGCTACGGAATAAGGTTTGCAAGGCGCGCTCAAAATTGCCATTGATGCCTTTGAGTGAAGTGAGGAAGGACTGCAACGTGGTGTTGTGCACGAAAACAAACCATTATTGGCCGAGCAAGGCGATGGCCATGGTCCTTCTCTGTTTCGTGCTGGCCGCATGTGGCAGCCGCCCAACCACAGGTGCTCTGGAAGTCAACCTCGAGCCCGCCCCCGGTGCCAAAACCCACGACATCCTGATTGCCACCACCCGCGAGCGTGATGAAACCCCCGGCACTTTTTTCAATGGCGAACGCCGCGACAAGGGAATGGATTTTGCTCAGGCCAGCAATTCCGTTCCGCCAAGCCATAAGCCCGGACAAATTGAATGGCCCGACAGTGCACCGGGAAATCCAAAAACAGATTTCGTGACCCGGCAAGCCGGATATATAGACGGTGATGACGCCTTCAAGGCAAAGCTGAATGCCCGCCTTGCCCAATTACCAAAAGGGAAACGGACAGTCTTCCTGTTCATCCACGGATACAACACACTTTTCGCAGAGGGGCTATACCGCTTCACCCAATTCGTTCATGATTCCGACTACGAAGGTGTCCCGGTTCTGTTCACTTGGGCGTCTCGCGGCCAACTCCAAGACTATGTCTATGATCTGAACAGCGCCGCGATAGCCCGCGACTCCCTTGAGCGTACGATCCACGCATTGGTGAACAGCAACGCAGAAGAAGTTGTCGTTCTTGCCCATTCCATGGGCAACTGGCTGATGATGGAAACAGCCGCGCGCATTCCGCTCAAAGAGCGTAAGCATTTGGACGGCAAAATCAAACGCGTGATTCTAGCCGCTCCGGATATCGATATCTATGTTTTCAAGGCCCAACTGCGCCGGTTGGGCAAACCGCCCAACCCCTATCTGATTGTCGTCTCAAAGGATGATCGCGCTCTTCGGCTTTCCCGCGCAATCGCAGGCGGAAAGGAACGTGTAGGCGCCTATTCCGATGATGAAGAACTGGCGGAACTTGGCGCAATTGTCGTTGATCTGACCGAACTCGACTCGCTCGATGGTGCCAACCACAGCAAGTTTGCCCAGTTGGCCGGCTATGCCCCGGAATTGGAGGCGCTGTTCAAGCAAAAGTCCATCACGCAGCATAATGACGCTGGAGCTTTGGCCCAGACCGGAGCAGACCTCGGTTCGTTCATTGGTTGCACTGTCCAGACAGCGGTAACACTCCCCATAAAGATCGTCACAGCACCATTCGGTGGTCTTTCCCAATAACATCAGAATTACAATTGAGAATATACCTCTCATGAAGCACAACTTAAAATAATTAATAAAGAGCAAAAAAATACCAATAATACAGTAAATACTTCAACTTCTACATTGATGTTAACGCACTACTCTGAAATGAGTTACCAACAGGTAGAATTCACTACATCACGGGGGCGAGCAAAGTGTGCAACATCAACTGGGAATTACTATTCAACATAAGCAGAACTCTGTCTTCTCGGCGCAATCATAGTTTTGTCGTTTTACTTACCGTGTGTGTCACACTTGGCGCATGCGGCAGTCGTCCGGAAACCGGGGCTCTCGCTGTTAGTCACGACCCAGCCCCCGGCGCGAAAGAGCATACGCTATTGATTGCTACTACCCGGGACCGCGACGCAACACCGGACACCTACTTCAATGGCGAGAGGACAAAGAAGGGGGTGGACTTTGCCAAGGCAACAATCTCTGTCCCACCAAACCACAAACCTGGAAACATTGAGTGGCCATCCTCCCCTCCAGGTAATCCAAACAAAGACTTTGTGGTTCGTTCTGCTTCATATATCGACAGCGAAAAGCAGTTTCTGAATGACTTGAACAGACAACTGGAGAAGCTGCCGCCCAAAGACCGAAATGTTTCTCTATTCATCCACGGCTACAATACAAAATTTGCCGAGGGCTTATACCGTTTCACACAAGTCACTCATGACGCTGACATGCCAGAGGTTCCAGTCCTTTTCACATGGGCATCAAGCGGTCACTTGAGTGATTACATCTATGATTTGAATAGTGCGGCAATTGCGCGAGATTCGCTGGAACGAACACTTGTTCTTCTTTCCAAAAGCCGCGCACGCAACATTTCGATCCTCGCCCACTCAATGGGCAACTTTCTTTTGATGGAGATGGCTGCGAGAATAGATCCAAAAAACAAGCGACTGTTAGAAGGGAAGCTTCGGCTGGTAGTCATGGCGGCACCAGACATCGATATTGACCTCTTTAAAGCAAATCTCAAACGCATTGGTGTCTCAGGCCCACCTTATGTCGTCGTACTTTCCCATGATGATCGTGCACTCCAGCTGTCTCAAACTCTAGCAGGCGGCAAGGAACGTCTTGGAGCCTTTTCGAACGACGATGAACTGGCCAAGCTGGGCGCGGTGGTGTTCGACCTAACCGATATTCAGGGCAATGACGGAACCAATCACGGAAAATTTGCCCAACTAGCTCAATACGCGCCCCAAATTGAAAATCTTATCAAAAACACGCAACTCAAAGACTTGAATATCGACAATTCATCCACGGCAGAGGCTGGTGTCAGCAATCTAGGAAATCTGGTCAGCGGGGCGACCTCTTCCTTCCTGAATTTGCCACTTCGACTGACCACACGGCAAAACCAACTCATTCAAGGAAACTGAACACTTTCTGTCGTTCAAGCCTTGGCATTGCCGCAATGGAGACCCTATATCGGCATTATGGAGTCACCTTGCATTAAATTGTGCCAGATCGATCAAGCCACTCGCCTGTGCCAAGGGTGCTTTCGCTCACTGGATGAAATCGCCGGTTGGTCCCGTATGAGCGATGCCGAGCGCAGTGCCGTTATGGCAGTTCTTGACGAACGCCGTTTGGTCTCCGCAGAGGCTTGACGCATGAGCGGACGCGAGATTGCCCGTTTTGTTGTTCTCGCTGTCATCATTGGTGCCTGTGTGGCAGCTGGCCTTTATGCAGTTGCCAATTGGCCCACCCAACCGGAAGACTTCGACTTTGACGACACCGGCCCCCGTCTCGTCGCCTTGTCTGCCCTTGCCATCGTCTTTCTTGCCAGCCTTGTGTTTGGCCAGCCTAAAGTCCGCGACATACTGAAAGGCATCGTGTTTTGGGGTGGCCTCACCGCCGTTCTCGTCACGGGCTACACCTACCGGGCAGAACTGGTTCAAGGCGGGTACCGGGTTTTGGGAGCGCTGGCTCCGGGCCTAGCGGTTACACAGGAAGATGGAACAATCCTGATCGTGCGCGATGCCACCGGGCATTTTGTGCTGGATGGCAAGGTGAACGAGGCCCCGGTTCACTTCCTGCTCGACACAGGAGCATCTGCCGTTGTTCTGACCTATGAAGACGCGCGCAAGGCCGGTTTTCTGGACACTGAACTGGTCTTTAGAGTGCCCGTTTCTACCGCAAATGGCCGCGCTCTCGTCGCTCCGATCCGGATTTCGGAAATCCACGTCGGCGACGCCACCTTCCGCAACATCCGCGGCTTTGTCGCTCGCGAGGGCGCGCTGGAAAACAGCCTCTTCGGCATGACCGCCCTCGACCGCCTGCAACGCTGGCACATCGAAGGCGACAAACTCGTCATGGTGCCTTGAGGGCGCAGTTATGCCGTTCGCAACCGACATTCTGTGCCGCCCCGGACACTGATCCGGGGCCTTTGTCGCATTCAGATAGCAGATCCAACATCAATTCGGGGATGACCACCTTGGGCGCTGCCCACTCTATCCGTCATGCCATGACTTGATCATGGCATCCATTCCGTTCAAACTCAGATTGTTTCGTGGGCGGTAACATCACGGGGTGGATCACCGGATCAAGTCCGGTGATGACCAATTCAGATTTGCGTTAATCTGGACGAATAGCTTCTCAACTCACAAAGCTTGCAACCGTTAATATTCGCGCGCGCCCCTAACCCAACATCCCGAATAAAAACCGAGCAGCCACCACCAGCAAGAACACGCCGAAGAACACTTCCATCTTTCGGCGGGGCAAGGCGTGGGCAAATTTGACGCCGTAGGGGGCAGCGAAGGTGGTGACGGGGATGATCAGCAGAACGCCGAGAAGGTTGACGTAACCCGCGGAGAACGGCGGCAGGAAATCTGCACCCCACCCGGCCCAGATGAGGCCGATGGTTCCGGGAATGGAAATCATCAGTCCCGTGCCGGAGGAGGTCGTTACGGCCTGATGGATCGGGCGGCCGTAGAGCGTCATGAAAGTGTTGTTCATCGTGACCGTCCGGCGAAGGCGCTCTGGCGCGACACCGATGCGGCCTGTTACGCTGCCTGAGCAGCGTAACGCCAGGGCAGAAGTTCGTCGAGGCGTGTGATTTTGTGGTCGGCGACTTGACCGAGGACCCAGGTCAGCCAGGCCTGAGGGTCAACACCGTTGAGCTTGGCCGTTTCGATCAGGGTATAAGCGATAGCCATGGCTTTGCCGCCGCCTTGGGAGCCTGAGAACATCCAATTTTTGCGTCCGATGGCGACGGGTTTAACGGCGCGCTCGGCGGTGTTGTTATCCAATTCCAGATGGCCGAGCTCAAGGTATGGGCGTGCTTTCGGCATTCGGCCCAAGGCATAGCGGATGGCCTGCGCGAGTGGTGACTTTCCCGAGATTTTGGGCAATTGCGTCTGCAACCATTCTTCCAAGGCGTCAAAGATCGGTTTTGCCCTAGCCTGCCGGATGGTAGCGCGGTCTTCGGGGGGCATGCCCCTGATCTCTTTCTCGATAGCGTAAAGCTCAGCAATCCGGCGGATGACTTCTTCGGCAATGGCGCTGCCCTGCGAGGAGAAGACATCCACGAACTTGCGTCGTACATGCGCCATGCAGGCCATCTCATCGGCTTTGTCGTCACCGAACACACCGTTGAACCCGGAATATCCATCCGCATGGACCCAGCCCTTGTATCCCGACAAATGAGCAACGGGATGCTCTCCTTTGCGATCCACCGTGAACTGATACCATGCACAGGGTGGCGATTGGCCAGACCAGGCACGCTCATCCCGCACATAGGTCCAGACCCGCGCCGTTTTGGTCTTCTTGTTGCCGGGGGCCAGCATTTTGATGGGCGTATCGTCGGCAAAAAGCGCAGGTCCTTGCCGCACCATCCGTCCGATGGCATCGGCAAGAGGTTCCAGCAGGGCCGTCGAGCGACCAACCCAGTCGGCCATGGTCGAGCGGTCCAGATCGACGCCTTCACGGGCAAAGATCTGGCTCAGGCGATAGAGGGGTAAATGATCGGCATATTTGCTTACCAGAACATGGGCCAACAATCCCGGTCCGGGCCGCCCACGCTCAATGGGGCGCGATGGCAGCGGCGCTTGCACAATCGCCTCGCACCATGAACAGGCTTTGCGGGGCCGGATGATCCGCTTCACCTTGAAGCGTCCCGGCACGTATTCCAACTCTTCGGTGACATCCTCACCCAGGGTGCGCAAGTTGCCACCACAACGACCGCATTCATCACCGGGAGAGAGCTCCTCGTCTTCCCGATCCAGATGATCCGGCAAGGGCTTGCGGCTGTGTTTGCGCTTCGGCTTTGGATCAACTCCCTCCTGCGACGGGGCGGGCTGTTTTGCCTGGTCTTCAGCGGCCTCAACAATCTCGGCGTCCTCGAGCAGATCGAGATTGAGCTGATCCAGACCCTCAGACTTGGAGCCGAACCGATGCCGATTGGCCCCGTGCAACTGGTGTTGAAGCTGCTCGACCTTGAGGCTCAGAGCCTTGACCTCGTCGGCCAGAAGGCGGTTCACCGCCCTCAATTCGGCGGGGTCCTCCGGGGTGATATCAAGGTCCTTCAGCATCTTCGATCTTATATCAGATCAAGGGCGTAAGTTGAATCCCGAGAGGCGCGCAAACGCCAATATATTGGCCTATCCGACGCTCAGGGGCCGCCATGTTTTTTGCGGCATCCGCCAGTCTATGCCTTCAAGCAACATCGACAATTGCGCGGGCGTCACGCTGACCTTACCGTCCTTCGCAGCAGGCCAAACAAACCGGCCCTTCTCAAGGCGCTTGCTGAACAGGCATGCGCCCTGTCGATCCCACCAGATGATCTTCAGCAGATCACCGCGCCGTCCCCGGAACACAAACAGATGTCCAGAATAGGGATCAAGCTCCAGAACCTTCTCCGCCTGAGCCGCCAAAGTGTTGAACCCGCGCCGCATGTCCGTCACCCCGGCAGCCAGCCAAACCCGCGCGTTGGACGGCACGGGGATCACGGCATTAGACCTTCAACCAAAGCCAGCACCGTCGGCAGCGCCGTCGTCCCTTCCACCAATACCCGCCGCCCGTCCGACAGCGTGATATCAACCCGCTGAGCCGACAACGGCATATCCGAGGCAAGCGCCGCGATCTGGTGGCCTGGTGCGGCCTGCGGGCCCTCTATCTCCACTGGTAGAAACGCCGCTCCATCAAGGACGCAATCGCTGTCTTCTGGCGCAAACCGCTCATCACGCAGCCAGTTGTGGATCAGGTTCGCATTCATCGCAGAGCGGCGCGCAACCTGCGCAACCGAAACCCCCGGCACTCTGGCCTGCAAACAGATCGACCGCTTCTCGTCATCCGACCAAAACCGCTTCTTGCTGCCCTTCTTCGTACCCAAAATGTGCCTCACAATGTCCATTAACGAAAATGGACATTATCACCCCACTGCGCTCCCCGTCAGAGCGGGAATACCGAACGCTCACGCAGAAGCTGCGGATCGGGTTGCCCGGAATATCACTGCCCAGCCGCCAATGCGGCTGGTCGAACAGCATGCGCAGGCCGAGAACCAGTGCAATCACGCCAAAAATGCCCTTCAGCCCCGCCCCCGACACAGAGGCCGCCACCAGCGAAGCTGCCAGAACGCCAAGCGGCAGCGGGATCAGCCAGCTTTTCAGCAAAGACAAATCCGCCGCGCCTTTTTCTTATGCGCCAGAAATGAGCGGGTGGATGTCGGAATGATAATAGCCAAAGAGGTGGCAACGGAAATGTGCATCCGCACGCTCTCATCCACCTGCAAGAATGTGAGGAACTGGTAGAGCACGGGCACCAGAACCGCGCCCCCACCAATGCCGAACAGACCGGCAGCCAGAAGCGCGGCGCCCAGCCAAAGGGCCTCAAGGGAGAAAATGGCGGTTTCCATTATGGTTGATTCCGGGATGTGACAGGAGGAGCAGCGGATCAGGCCGCGTCATCGGCCCTGCTGCTCTGACCCGTGTTATCATCTTCAAACGCGTCCCGCACCCGATTTGGGGCGGAGACCGCTTCAAGCGCCTTTTGCACGACCTCAATCCCCGCCTCAGGCTTGATCGCCTCAACAGTCAGGATGCGCCGCCACGCCTTTGCCCCGGGCCGTCCATGGAAAAGGCCCAACATATGCCGCGTCATGTGCGGCAGACGCACACCGCGCGCCAGACCGTCCTCGATATAGGGGATGTATTTTCCGACCGCCTGCCAGGGAGACACGTCTTCCACGTCCTCACCGTAAAGCCGCCGGTCGACCTCGCCCATCAGGCCGGGATTGTGATAGGCCGCGCGGCCCAGCATCACGCCGTCCAGCGTGTCCAGAAACGGTTCGGCCTGATCAAGGTCAGCCAACCCGCCATTTAGGCCAATAAATTTCTCAGGAAACCGCGCTTTCAGCCGCAGAACCCGATCATAATCGAGAGGCGGCACGTCCCGGTTCTGCTTGGGCGACAGCCCCTGAAGCCACGCCTTGCGGGCATGCACCCACAGTGCATCGCTGCCGGCAGCAAACACCTTGTCCGCCACCGCATCCAACGCCTCTTCCGGGTCCTGATCATCCACGCCAATGCGGCATTTGACCGTGACGGGAATGGAAACGGCCGCCTTCATCGCGGCAACACACTCGGCAACAAGGTCCGGCTCGCGCATCAAGCACGCTCCAAAACTGCCCGATTGAACGCGGTCCGATGGGCAGCCGACGTTGATGTTGACCTCGTCATAGCCCCAGTCCTCGACAATCTTCGCCGAAGTCGCCATATCTGCAGGATCAGACCCGCCAAGCTGGCAGGCAATCGGGTGCTCCAGATCGGAAAACCCGAGCAGCTTCTCCCGGTCGCCATGGATCACCGCGCCCGTCGTCACCATCTCGGTATAAAGCAGCGCACGCGACGACAACTGCCGGTGAAATGCGCGGCAGTTTCGATCCGTCCACTCCATCATGGGTGCCACGGCAAAGCGCGGTTGATGGTCGGAATAAAGGCGAGACATCTTGGTCATGCCCGCCTCATATCATTCTCGGCGCCATGAGGCAAAGCAGGTGTTTTTGTCGCGATACTAATGAGCTAAATCAATATCAAAAACGATTTGCAAGTTCCAAAGTCACGGCATTTCCAAATTTGACAGTTTTTCAAGATTTTGCCGCAACTCCGCCTTTTGATCCTCAGAAAGATGTCTAAATCCCCATCCGGCCTGCAATATGTCATTTACAATGCGAGCCACCAACTTGGCAATTTCAAGCGTGCCGGAAATCTCAATAGCCCATCCGGTTGGCGAAAAATGTACAAACTGATTTCGGATTTCATCATGTAGTTTTGTCAAACGAGAAAGTTCATGATCACTCAGCGTGATCTCATTTGGGTAAGTGCTACCACCACAGCTATTGGGTTTTCGGATCTTTTTGAGTAAATCCGGAAGCGACATAAGATACGTTTGGGGCGGATCTATTTTTTCATTGACCCTAGATGCTTCAAAGTATTCCAACCATTTCTTTTCATTTTTCTTAGTCACAGCACCTATTGGCTGCGCTGTAGTGGTTAAATGGCAAACGCACGCTCCCTGCAATGCTGAGTGCAGCGCAAGAATCAGCCATTTCCATATTTGCTCATCCTCATTCAATAATGTTGCAAAAGCCAAAGCGTGACGGATCGAGTGAGCCGCATCTTCAGCCTCAGTCACTCTCACCCATTTTCCTTCATTCACCTTTTTATCTCCTAGACAGCTAAGCTGATATCGAAATTGCGCGGAAGAGGACAAACAGTATCCGTTTTTGGCCCCTCAAGCCGATGTCATCGCGCTTTCGAGATCCGCGATCAGGTCGTCGACATGCTCGATCCCCACGGAGAGGCGCAGGAGGTTGTCGGTGACACCCAACATTTGGCGCCGCTCCGGCGGCAAGATGGCGTGAGTCATGTTGGCCGGATGCTGCACAAGGCTTTCCACCCCACCAAGGCTGACGGCAAAGGCGAACAGTCTGAGAGATTGAGCGATCTTTTCCGCCCGCGCCTGTCCGCCCGTGACTTCCATGGAAATCATCGCGCCAAAACCCTTCATCTGGCGTTTCGCAACTTCATGCCCCGGATGGGAGGAAAGGCCCGGATAGATCAGCTTGGCGATGCCGAGACGCTCGACGTTTTCATCGAGATAGACAGCAATTTTCTCGGCATTCTGGTTATGCCGTTCCATGCGAATGGGGAGGGTTTTCAGCGACCGAAGCAAGGTTGAACAGGCAATCGGATCCATGACCGCGCCGGTAGCATTTTGCAGAAAGCGGATCTTCTTCACGATCTCTGGATCGCAATTCGTTGACACAGCGACTACACCGGCAATCAGGTCCGAATGTCCGTTCAGGAACTTGGTAGCAGAGTGCATGACAATGTCGACGCCCTGCTCCAGCGGGCGCTGGCAATAGGGCGAGCAAAAAGTGTTGTCGCAGACGCTCAAGGCCCCGACGCGCTTTGCCTCTTCCACCACGAAGACGATATCGACGATCTCCAGCAGCGGATTGGACGGCGTTTCAAACCAAAGCATGGCCGTATCCGGACGAATAGCCGCCCTCACCGCCTCCTTGTCGGAGAAATTCACGAAGGTAATATCAAGCCCGGCAGACTTGCTGCGCACCATCTCCAAAAGGCGGTAGATGCCGCCATAGACATCGTGATGCGCCACGACATGCGCGCCCGACTCCAGGAGCTCCAAAATAGTAGAGGCAGCGGAGAGACCTGACGGACACGCAATCGCCGTCTCAGCCCCTTCTAAGTCAGCCAGACAGGCTTCCAGAATCAGACGGGTCGGATTACCGGAGCGCGAGTAGATAAAACCGCGATTATCGCCAATGCCACCTTGCACAAAGGTGCTGGATGTATAGATCGGGGTGACCACCGCGCCGGTCTGCGGGTCGGGTTCTTGTCCGGCATGAATGGCGCGGGTTTCAAAGGCGTCCTGATTGCTGGTGCGGCGTGTCAATGGATTGGTCCCCAAACTAAAAATCACTGTCAAAACTGCTTAGATCATAGTTGCAGACGAGGGACAATGAGCGCCAGTCAGAGGCTTTAAACAAAGAAAAAGGGTGGCTGCGCTCCCCGCAACCGCCCTGCCCCTTCGTCTTGGAAGTGTATTACGCTGCCTGGACTTCTGTTAGGAATGTGTCCACCATTCCGCTCAGCGAAGATGCCTTTTCAGACAGCTCGCTTGCAGAGGCAAGCATGGCTTCAGCAGCAACACCTGTGCGTTCTGCACCGGCATTCATTTCTTCCATGCTCTTGCTGACAAGGTCCGTGCCAGAGGCAGCATGGTTGATGCTTTGCGCAATTTCGTGGGTTGCCGCGTTTTGCTCTTCCACCGCACCTGCAATCGCTGTTGCGATTTCAGCAACGATTTCAATTTCCTTCGCGATCTCCTCAATAGAGCCCATGGTCGCGTTGGTTTCTTCTTGAACCGCGCTAATCTGGCTGGCGATATCCTCTGTCGCCTTTGCAGTCTGGTTGGCCAGGCTTTTCACTTCGGAGGCAACAACGGCAAAGCCTTTTCCGGCCTCCCCAGCGCGTGCGGCCTCAATCGTCGCATTCAAGGCCAGAAGGTTGGTCTGCTCGGCAATGCCGGTGATCAAGTTCAGGACTTCACCAATATCCGCCACCTTGCGGGTCAGAGCTTGCATATGCTCGCGGCTGGCTTTGGTCACCTCAAAGGCATGAGCTGTCTTGTTGCTCTGCTCATTGACCTGGCCGCTGATCTCTTGAATGGAAGCACCAAGCTCTTCTGCAGCAGAGGCAACAGTCTGAACATTACCAGAAGCTTCAACAGCAGAGGACATTGCCCCGCTTGGCTGCGACTTGGAATGGTCGGCAGTGTTGGTCAAATCGCTAGCAGTGTTGTGCATATTCGCGGCAGAGTCGGACACTTCGTTGACAATCCCACCCACACCTTGCTGGAAGTCATTGGCGAGGCGCTCCATCATCTGGCGCTTTTCTTCGCGAGACCGTTCTTCTGAAAGACGAGTATTCTCCTGCAGCTCCGCTACCTCCTGAGCGTTCTTCCGGAAGACACCCACGCAGCGAACCATATCGCCAATTTTATCGGTCCGTTTTTCGCCTGTCAGCTGAATATCCAGATCCCCTTCAGAAAGGCGCGTCATGCCGTTTTGCAAGGACTGAAGCGGACGTGTCACAAACTTGCGAACGATAAACAGGGTGACCGCCCCCATGGCAACAGCCACACCAAGCAGCACCCAGACAAGTGTGTTGACGAAGCCGATTTCTGACACCAGCTCGGTCAGCGCTTTTTGCTCAGCTGCGATTGCTGTTGCTGCCAGGTCGTCAAGCTTGTCTTCCAGCGGAGAGAATACTTCATGCTCCAATCCGTCAATTGCCCCCAGAGCCTGCACCTTCTTGGAAGGGTCATAAGCGGCGAACAGCTCTTTGCCACCCGCGAACAGAACCTCAAAGTCAGCCTGAATTTTGTCCAATTTCTTGGTTTCGTCCGGTTTTGCTTCCAAGGGACGAATTTTAGCCATGTATTCACTAAAGGATGCAGCATCCTCCAAAAAGCCATTCGCAGCTAACCTGTTACCGGCCATGTAAGCATTTAGGGCTGACACCATATCGCCCGCCTCATCAACCATTTCCAGGTAGTACTGAACACCGGGCAGGTCGTCTTCAAACATTTCCTGCAAAGTCTCCGTCTCTTGGGCCCCTTTGATCTCGGCTTCTTTCATTTCATTCAGCAGATCTTCCATGGTTTCACCGACCGCAGTCAGATCTGCAACCGTCATGGCAGAGTCAACTTCGATGTCCGGGTTGTAGGTATCAAAGACCTTGGTTTCGACGGCAGACGTATAGCGCTCAAATTCCTGCCGGATCTCGACTGCTGATTGGTCTTCTTTGCCGACAACCTGAGTGTATTCCTTTAGAAAAGCGTCAAATTCTGCCTTATTGGTGTGGAAGCCCCCTACCTCGTCGGATTCAGCACTGACGTACTCCAATACGTTGGAGTTCATATCTCCAAGCTCATCAATGAGTGACAGGGTCAAAGTCGCCTTGGGAACTTCATAGTTTTTCACAGTGATCGCATTTGCACTTGCGTTTTCACCGCTTTGCTGAACCGCAATCGACACGGCGCCTATCATCACGACCAATCCCGCAACGGGTAGAATTATCTTTGCACCTACCGACAGCTTTATTCGAAACATCCCACTTGCCCTGTTTATTAGGTCAAACACAAAGATCGCCCCACCGCGATCAATTACATGAACATGAGATGCTCCTTCAAAATGAATAAAAGTATAATAAAATAGAGTTGTATTATCTACGTGAAATACTCAAGTTTATTACCCTGGATTAATTTGACATAAGTTAAATAAACAGGTTTTTCATATCAAACGGGATTAATATGTTACTTTATGATTGCTACTTTTGATTGCATTTTTGATGACACTACGGAATATTGATCTTGAGAGTATTTAATTCGGGACCTAAACTAACGTCGGAAGCCGCGAGTTGCACCGATCACCCGTAAAGAGCTTGGAATAAATACCAATCACAACCTTTGATCGCCTCAAGCGTGTATCGCTTTTTTCCCAAAGTGAATAAGCTGATCGAAAGGCGAGCATGGGAGGCATTATGAAAATTCTTTTCACCATCACAACAGCTCTTTTAACAGTGACTGCCCTACCCAACACGGCCTTCGCTGAGGCTCAAAAAAAATGTCAGTCGCTGACCAATGTGTTTCTGGATGGTGGTTTTGTAACCTCCGCTCGGATTGTCGAAGCGCAGGACAGCACACCTGCTTTTTGCCAGATTCGCGCACGAGCTCTTCCTGAAATTTCTATTGAAGTCCGCCTCCCCTTGGAGGGGTGGAACGGCAAATTCTATCAGGCTGGCTGCGGCGGTTTTTGTGGAATTCTGGGCAGAGCGGATGCTGGTAAAGGCTGGGTCAACGCCATGCGCCCCGGCCTTGAAAAAGGCTATGCAACAGCAACCTCCGACAGCGGGCACCATGGCCTTTCCGTCGTTGATGCCGCGTGGGCCAACGATAACCCCAACGCAGAACGGGATTGGGGCTGGCGCTCAATTGGTGAAACCAATCGGTTAGCTGGAGAACTTATCAAGGCATTTTACGGGAAACCGCAGGAGCAGGCGATTTTTCAAGGCTGCTCGACAGGTGGCCGGATGGCGCATATGGCGTCGTTAAAATATCCAGACATGTTTGACGGCATCATATCAGGCGCTCCAGCCATGGATTACACCGGGCTGGTTGCCACCAAGATGAGCTGGCTGATGCAAGCCAATATGGATTCAAGCGGCAATTGGATATTGAAACCGGGCAAGGATAGCCTGATCGGGGATGCTGTTATGGCCGCTTGCGATGGGCTGGATGGTAAGGAAGACGGCCTGATTGCGGACCCGAGACTATGCGAACCGGATTTGTCAGCTCTCCAATGCACCGCAGAAGCAACAGATACTTGCCTGACCGAAGCTGAAATGGGTGTTTTGGCCAAATGGCGACAGGGGCCTGTCAATTCCAAAGGGGAACAGCTGTATCCAGGCGGCGTCCCAGCCGGGTCGGAGCCATTCTGGTGGCTCTGGCTGACCGGCAATGAGAAAGGTGCTGGCCGACTGGTCAACGCGTTCACCACCAATTTCGGTGCCTATATGGCGTTTGCCGATGATCCTGGCAAAAACTGGTCTCCGCGGCAGTTTGACTTTGATGAGGATCCTGCGCGTCTGGATACGATGGCAGCGGTCTACAATGCCGACAATCCGGACATCTCTGCCTTTCGGGAAGCTGGCGCCAAAATGATCGTTTGGCATGGCTGGGCCGATGCCATCGTCACGCCTTTCAAGACAGTTGATTGGTATGAGGAAGCGTCAAAACAAGCTGGTGGCGAAGACAAGCTCAAGGAAAGCGTTGCCCTCTTCATGATCCCCGGCATGGATCATTGTGGTATCCTGCCCGGACCAGATGGTACCTCTCAAGGCAGCCTTGACCCTTTAACGGCTCTTGAAAGCTGGATGGAAACAGGCACACCGCCGAGCAATATTTCTAAAAATTGAAGTCTCCCCCTGAGCCTGTCACCAAGGCTCAGGGGCCATCGTTTCCCACCAAGAAAACGTCAGTATTTTGCAAGCTTGGGCTTTGCATTGGGCGGGGGAACATTCGCATTCGCCCCGTTCAAGTGGCGCGCCTGCGCAACCGCGCGGCAAATGATCCGCCGACGACGCTCACGGCGCGTTTCTGGCTTTGACTGTTTTTGATCTTCCCCGCGAATGCTGAACAGCCCCGTGACTGCATCGACAGTGCGCGCCTGGAAGAAACGCATATCAACATGATGAAGATCGTAGCCTGTCGCCAGCTTCAGGAACTTTGTGAAACCGCCTTCAACGCTGGACTTCAGACCATCCTTGAATTTCTGGATGCTGTCTGCCCCTGATTGAACGGTCGCGCGATTTAGCTCTTGCAATTTCGTCTGCAGGTTTTGAACCGGATTTTCTTGCGGAAAGACTGCCCAAGTACCGGTTGTGTCGCTCATATGGCCCGTTGTTTTCGTAATGAGCGTCGGGCCGATTGGTGCCTTAAAGGACATTGTGGCCTCTTTGTCGTCATTGGATGGGGGTGATGCCTCCGGAACGCAATCAACTTCTTCTCCAGGCACGCAAAATATTTCATCTATGCTTACAAATTCAGCGTCCAGCCTCTCATTGAGACCAAGCGCCCACAACGCGTTCACAAATATTCCGAGGCTGACCGAGGGGTCACCTCTTTCGAGCCGCGAAATCGTTGTTGGGGCAACAAAAAGACAGGTGGCAAAATCGTCTTCGCTCAATCCAAACCGGATACGAGCTTCGGCGATCTCGCGGCCCCAAACCGCAAGCATTTCATGTATATTCTCTGGAGTACTCTGAGACGCATGGGCAAAAGTAGCCATGTGTATTTCCGAAGACAGGGGTTGCACAGTTTTTTATTTTGCACCCAAACCGTAGCATCGGCTGTCAGACTCTTCGAAATGGAGTCTCGAAGTTATGAACATTTGAGAATCAGCGCGCAGTACTTTGCTACTACTGAGACCCATCAAACAAAGACTCTGCCCTGTCAAAATAGCGGCGAGCCTGTTTGGCTTCCGGACCTCCGAGCGCTTCAAGACGAACCAAGGCAGCCTCAGCAAGGGAACGGTCTTTGGCCAAAACACCTGCTTGTAGAACACGTCGCAACACTAAAGGGGAGTTCGGCCGAAGCTTCAGCAGCACATGCGCAGGGGCGACCATCTTTTTGTATTCCTCGGCTTGCTGGAAGGCAGTTAAAAGCGAAAGCCGAGAATTTAGCGAATTGGGCACTTGTTTGAGCGCGGCCTGATGCAGCGCGATGGCTTCCGGAAGGTGGTTTTGGCGGCCGAGCGTATCACCTGCTTCCTGAAAGAGACCGTAATTTTCAGACGAAAGACACAGCTCCGCCAATTCATCGGCCTGCCCGTTGGTCAAAGCAGCCTTTCGCTCCTTTACCGCTTCAAGCTCCACCTTACATTTGCGCAAGGTAGCCCCTAACTTCTCAAAGGTGCTGTAGGCATATGGAGACCCGCGCAACAGGATCAACTCGGCAACATCGTCCAAGGGAATGGCCTCGAACCGTCCCTGCCCGCCACTCGTTGCAATACCAATCAAATCGCCCTCAGCGTTCACCAACGCACCCCCGCTCACTCCCGGCTGCATGTGGGCTGTGACATGAAGACGACCAAGCGGTGCGCTATCTGCAGGCGCTGAAATCAACTCTCCCTGCGGAAACACCCGAACCTTTCTCTGGCTGATATCCGCTCCAACGGAATGAAATGGACCACTTAAACTGTCGGGGTCACGCACTTTCAAAATCAAGCCATCCTTAGGCAATCCTTTGACCCGAATGAGAGCCAGATCCCCCTCATAAGCTGACGGCAAAACTTCACCGGTCAATTCGCCAGTAGGCGTGTAAACGGTGACCTGCGTTTGATCCGCCGTTATGTGACGATTTGTGACCAGCAATTCCTCACCAATCCGCACGCTGCTGCCTATCGGATCAAAAGCTGACACCGGGAAAACGGCTTGGCGCGTTTTGCAAACGGCTGCCAGATGCGGGCAATCATCATTTGCAGCCTGGCGGTCAGTTTGTGGCTCCCGTTTCGCGGTTTGATCTGCAAACTGCAGCACCGCCGTTTGTTCTTGGCCATCGCGTACGAAAACAACTTCCGCCTGATCTCCCGGTGACACACTGGCAAGAGCTGAGAGCACATCGCGAGGAAATGTTACGGCCCTCCCCCGCACATTGACCAGCAAGTCCCCAATTCGAAGCCCGGCGTTTTGTGCTGGCCCACGTTCTTCCAGGCCAATCACCAAAACGCCAGCGCGTTTGGCCAGATCACTCCGCGGAGGCACGTCCAGTCCCCACCCGGCTGACACGAACTTAACAGCGCCACCATCTGACAATTCCCCAGCAACCCGTATCAGCAGCTCGGAAGAAACCGCAAAGTTGACCCCGATATTCATGCCGGACTTGGAGGCAAAAATCGCAGACATCATCCCCAACAGATGGCCTTGAGAATCAACAAGCGCACCTCCAGAACTCCCCGGATTGGCAGCTGCATCCGTTTGCAGGAAATCTTCAACCGGATTGAACCCGGCATTGGAAACATGCCGCGCTGAAATCACACCGCAGGTCACCGACAGATCAAGCCCGTAGGCGTTGGAGATCACACAAGCCGGACTGGCCAGCGCCGGACTATCAGCAACAGGCAAAACCGGGAGATCAGGTTCAATTTCAAGAAGAGCAATATCGGTTGGTTTGTCGATGCCGAGCACACTGGCTGGCACGATGCGTCCATCATGAAGGCGAACATCCACCCGTTCGGCAGGCTCGATCACATGGTAGGCCGTGACGATTTTTCCGCCCTTGGCAATCGCAATGCCAGACCCTTCGGGGGCCGCTCCCAGCGGTGTTCCGCCCCCTGCCTGCGGCTTGTCCGGCCAGACCGGCAACACCGACACCACGGATTGAAAGACGGTTTCGGGAACAGCAGCTGCCGGGCGACTGAACAAAGCCCCGACTATGAGCACCACGAAGGCAGTTACGGCCACCACAAGTCGTGAAACACGTTGCACCGCCATCCGGTACTCTCCCAAATTCCATCGATGATATTTCAGAAGAAGATAGTGCAATTGTACCAGATGGGCAGTCAATTCATGACGATTGGAATGACAGTGCATCACTTCGCAATTGTGAAAAGCACCCAGCTTCAAACGTCCCATTAATAATCCACATCGACGCGGCACTTGGTCTCTTGCCGCAGCGCAGCAAGTAGGCTACCCTAGCCCCGTAATTACCCGTAGTTGGTGGTTGTTGAGCGTGATTTGCCCTCCTCCCGCAGACCGCTTGATCGTCACGACTTCGGGGAGAAGCTTCATTTTTGATTTCAGGAGTACACCATGCTCGGCAAGAACGTACCGCTTGTCACCTTCCGCACCCGCGTGCGCGATGAGTCTATCGAAGGCCCGAACCCATTCCGTTGGGAAGACAAGACCAGCGACGACTATTTCAAGGGCAAGCGCGTTGTTCTGTTTTCACTGCCGGGCGCGTTCACCCCGACCTGCTCCACGTACCAGCTGCCCGATTTTGAAAAACTCTATGAAGAGTTCAAGGCAGAAGGCATTGATGAAATCTACTGCGTTTCCGTCAACGATGCTTTCGTCATGAACGCTTGGGCGAAGGCGCAGAACATCGACAATGTCAAAGTCATTCCGGACGGCTCTGGCGAATTCACCCATAAGATGGGCATGCTCGTTGCCAAGGATAACCTCGGCTTTGGCATGCGCTCCTGGCGCTATGGCGCAGTCATCAATGATGGCGCGGTTGAACTGTGGTTCGAAGAAGAAGGCTTCTCCGACAACTGCGAAACCGACCCATACGGTGCGTCTTCCCCGCAGAACATTCTGGACACCCTGCGCGCAGCAAAGTCCAAGGCAGCCTAACGTCTGCCACTATAAAAATTGAGAAATGCCCTGACCAAGTGTCAGGGCATTTTTGTAAGCTCTAGGGTCAGGACCCAAAGGCTAAAAGGCCCCGGAACAGTATTCCAGGGCAGAGTTTGGTTGAACAATCAGGCTTCCGTCTGCGATCTGCGTCCTGAGCCGATTGACAGCTGGTTCGATGTCCGCAACCACAAACTGGTTGTTCTCATCCACCGCCCAATCAACCCCATTATGAGCAAGCGCCAATCGCGTTACCCCCGGCTCCCACCGACCTGAAGCAACATCCTGCAAAGTGCGGTAGACAGCCTCATCGATCCGTTTAATCGCTGACGTCAGGACCTTGCCCGGGACATAATCATTCCGGTTCATGTCCACCATGATGACAAAACCTGCTTTTTCTCGGACAGCTTCTGCCACCCCTTCCGCGGCTCGGCCCGCTGGCGCAAAGAGAACATCAGCTCCAGCATCCAACATGAGATCAGCGACAGACCGGGCCTTCTCCGCATTTCGGAATGCATCCAAATTGTCTCCCAGAAAAGAAGACAGAATTTCCACGCTTGGATTGGCGTGCATTGCACCGACAGCAAATCCACACATGAGACGCCGAACTGCCAGAAGGTCCATGCCACCAATCGAGGCAACTTTATTTGATTTGGTTTTCAGACCTGCAGCAAAGCCAACAAGAAATCCCGCTTCCTCGTCAGCGAACATGATGGAGCGGACGTTGGCCAGACCCTCAACATGTCCGTCAATGAGTGTGAATTTGGTCTTGGGAAACGCCAGCGCAGAAAGGCGCACAGCGTTTTCGTTCGTCTGACCCAACACGATAATGTGTTCCAGACCGTGTTCAGCAAGAGCCCTCAAGGCGACGATGGCTTCGTCATCACTCATCGCGACCCGTTCACGCATTAAAACGTGAAGCTCTTCCTGCGCCCGTTGCACGCCAATGCTCGCGAGCTCATTAAAAGCTCCGTCGAACTTGTAACTGTTGTAGACAATCGCGTTGGTCGCATCGGCTTTGGCCATAAGCGGCAGCATAAAACAAGACAGGAACGTGAGAGCGAGCCGCGAAATTCGGGCAAAGGATAGCATGGCATCACCGTAAATGATCAGAACCGCAAGAACGTTGTCCGTTCTCCAGTCCGAGTTCCTGCCCCCACAGCCTCAAACCAGGGTCAATCAGTTGAACCCATCCTCGCTTTGAGAGAAGAATTTACGGTTCTTTAAGACGGATGGAAATTGTCAAATTTCTCTGGTTTCGACCGATTTGGCTGAAAATGCGGATACGTTTTTCGCAGAAAACTGTATTTGGGCCTGAACTTCAGCCGGAACCAATCAACGGCGACTATCCAGCAATGTAAGCACCGACGCCAAGCAAAACTCCAAGGCAAAGCAAGTTTTCGATATATAGTCCAGAGACATAACCGCACCATTTTTTGTTGTTCTTGGTGCAGCCATCTATCGGATTCTCAGAAGGCTGAAAACTAGTCCAGGCGGTACTCCCCCTGAAGTTGGAATTTGCAGCTGACACCCCGCTAAGGAATTGATGCAAACTCGATTCAAATTCAAACGAGTTTGTCCTTTGGGAGACTTCAGAGTCTCTCCTGCTCTTCCAGTTTGACATCGTCAGACCGCAGCTCCAGCCACATCGCATTCAAGATAGCCAAACAACACGCAAGCGGCATACCGAGGGCCCATGCAAAATACCACATACTCTTTGCTCCTCAGTAGGCCGTGTGATTGTTATCTTCGATGGTGCGCTCATCCACTTTGCCCCATAGGACGCGATAAACCCATGCAGTGTAGGCAAGCACGATGGGCAGGAAAATCACCGTCGCGACCAGCATGTTAAACAGCGTGGCGTGACTGGAAGCCGCATCCCAAACCGTGAGCGATGCATTCGGTTGAACAGAGCTTGGCAGAATGAAGGGAAACATCGAAACGCCGACAGTTGAGATAATGCCGAACACCGACATTTTCGACGCAAAGAAGGTCAGCTTTTCAAACCGTGATTGAAGGCCGATCAAAGCCCCGAACGCCCCAAGGAACCCCAACGCGGGCGCAATCCAGAAAATGGAGTGGGCGTGGAAGTTTCGCATCCAGGCTGATGGGTCGCGTGCAACTTCCGTCCAAAGCGGGTTGGCAGGCATATTCGGGTCAACATCAGACGTGATGCGATAGCCAACGATGTAGCCATTCATAATCAGCCACCCACCGAGGGCGAACAAGCAAAGCACCATGATAGCCGCAAAGCTGCCATAGCGCCGCCCGCGCTCAGCCACCACACCATCTGCTTTGAGACCAAGCCACGCACCGCCATGCATCACCAGCATGGACAGCGACAACAGCCCGCAGAGCAGTGAAAACGGTGAGAACAGGTCAAAGAAAGACCCCTCATATGTCATACGAAGGTCAAGATCGAGGCGGAACGGCACACCCAGCAGCACATTGCCAACGGCAACGCCAAAAACAAGGGCCGGAACGCTGGAGCCGATGAACAACGCCCAATCCCAACCAGAGCGCCAGTTCGGATCCGGACGCTTGGACCGATACTTGAAGGCCACCGGTCGCAGGATCATCGCCGCAAGCACGATAAACATGGCCAGATAAAAGCCAGAGAAGCTGATGGCATAAAGCGGAGGCCAGGCAGCAAAGATTGCCCCTCCACCCAAGATAAACCAGACCTGATTGCCTTCCCATGTCGCACCAATCGTGTTGATGGCAACGCGTCGTTCCGTGTCGGTTTCACCGAGGAAAGGCAACAGGGTTCCCACTCCCATGTCAAAACCATCTGTGACGGCAAATCCAATCAGCAGAATGCCGAGCAACAGCCACCAGATCATTTTCAAAGTGGAGTAATCGATAAGTTCGTGAAGGATCATGACACTTACTCCGCAGCTGCCGGGAAGGCTTGTGAGACGGGTGCAATCTGAGGGCTACGCGGCGTTTCACCGTCCTCCGGCCCTTTTCGGATTGCCTTGAGCATCAAACTCACCTCAATCACCAAAAGCGTGGAATAAAGCGCGATAAACACAGCCAGAGTGATCATCACTTCCCAGACACTCAAGCTCGATACCGCTGCAGATGTGGGCAGCATGCCTTCGATGATCCAAGGCTGGCGGCCGTATTCAGCCACGAACCACCCCATTTCGCAGGCAATCCAGGGGAAGGGGATGGACCAAACGGCAATATGCAAGATCCACCGATAACGCGTTCGCAGATCATCCAGCCGCCCAGAGGAAGAAAAGTAGAAGATCACTGCGGTAAGGAGGATGAAAAAGAACCCGCAAGCCACCATGATCCGGAAAGCATAAAACATTGGCCAAACATTGGGCACTGCGGACCAAGCGGCCGCATCAATCTGCTCATTGGTGGCTTCCAATGGGGTGTCGGTAAAGGGCATCAGCAGATAGGCGTAGCCCAGCGTATGCTGGTTCTGGATGAACGTCTCCCGCACATCGGGGTCAACATCTTTGGGATTGGCCCGAATTTTCTGAAGCGCATCCCAGGCAATGGCCCCTTGTCGGATACGGTCCTTGGACTCCTCAACCAGCTCCTTGATGCCCGGAATTTGGGTATCCAGCGAGCGGGTGGCGATCAGGCCCATGACATAGGGAACCTCAATGGCAAAGAGGTTATCCCGTTTTTCCATGTCCGGGATGGCAATCACATTGAACGACGCTGGCGCGGGCTCGGTCTCCCACATCGCTTCAATCGTCGCCAACTTCATCTTTTGGTTTAAGTTTGCCTCGTAACCGCTTTCATCACCTAGAACGACAACGGACAGCGCCGAAGCAAAACCGAAGGCCGACGCAACGGCGATGGAGCGTTTTGCAAGGTCGAGATACCGGTTTTTCAAGAGATACCAGGATGAAATGCCGATCACGAACAGCGCCGCCGTCACATATCCTGCTGACACCGTATGCACGAATTTGGCCTGCGCCACCGGGTTAAAAAGTACCTCGTAGAAGCTCGTCACTTCCATGCGCATGGCATCCGGATTGAACATTGCCCCTACCGGGTGCTGCATCCATCCATTGGCAATAAGGATCCAGAGTGCTGAGAGGTTTGTGCCGAGCGCCACAGCCCAGGTGGCAGCAAGGTGCTGGCGCTTTGTCAACTTGTCCCAGCCGAAGAAGAAAAGCCCCACAAAGGTGGCTTCCATGAAGAATGCCATCAGCCCTTCAATGGCCAGTGGCGCACCGAAAACATCACCCACATATTGGCTGAAATAGGCCCAGTTCATACCAAACTGGAACTCCATCGTTAAACCGGTTGCGACACCCAGCACAAAATTGATGCCGAACAGGGTGCCCCAGAACTTGACCATGCGCTTCCAGATCTCTCGACCCGTCATCACATAGACCGTTTCCATCACAGCCAGCAGGATGGACAACCCAATCGTCAGGGGAACGAACAAAAAATGATACAGCGCAGTCATCGCAAACTGGAGCCGAGAAAGCTCAACGACGGAGAGTTCCATCCCATTTCCTTTTATCAGCCAGCAGGTAATGCATAAAATACATCAGGGTCAGGGCACAAGGACACCCAAGATTGCAACAAATCACACGATGTCCAAAAAGCTGCAATAGCATAGCCACCTCTTACGGAAGTTGGCTATAATTTTTATGGCAGCTTTCAAATTAAGGCAGCAGGCATCAAGATTGAATGATTTGCCCGCCTTCGGTCAGTGCGAGAACTCGGTCCGCTCGGGCTATTTCCGACGCCTTATGTGCAATCATGAGAACAGCCGCCTCTCCTTTGAAAGCGAAAAAGCGGGCCAGAACATCTTCTGCCGTGTCAGGATCAAGCCCTTCGGTCAGTTCGTCCAGAACCCAAAGCTTTGGCGTCGTGAGATAGGCACGCGCCAGACCGAGCCGACGTTGCTCCCCCCCTGAAAAGCCAAGCCCTCCCTCGCCGATAATGGCCTGAAGCCCCTGGGCACTTTCCTTGCCCCTGTCTGAAAGCGCTGCCGCTTCCAAAGCCTCCCACAACTCTTCATCAGACGCGGCCGGGTTCGCGATCCGCAGGTTCTTGGCAATCGTTCCATGGAAGAGATAAGGCCGTTGGCTCAGCACCGTCACATGTGCCCTTAAATCAGCTTCACTCCAGTCTTGAAGGGGCAGCCCAAGAAGCCGAATTGTACCGCTGGCAGGCAAAAGTAAACCAGAGGCAAGGCTGGAAACCGTGCTCTTGCCGCAGCCGCTGCGCCCCGTAAGGGCAACCACTTCCGACGCTGCAACGGAAAAAGACAAATCCGTCAGAACCGGTTCTTCAGCAGCCGGATAACGATAGACAACGTTTTCAAAAACCAAGGCCTGGTCGGAGCCCGCCTTGTCCGCCTGAACGGACACCTGGTCGGAAAAATGCTGATCGAACCGCGAGGCTTCAGTTACCCCTTTGAAAATACGGTTTGACGCAAGGCGGGTGCGCGCGAGGCTCAAGGCCCCCGGCAAAACAGCTGCGAATACCTCAGGCAATGCAAGGGCAAACAAAAGCCCGCCAATCACATAAGCAAGGGTGAGTTCCCCGCTGAGCGCAAGTTGACCCAACATCACCAGAAGCGCCGCAAACAACAGTTGCCCGGCCAAAAAGGCGTAAGCACTGAGCTGACCGGATCTGTTCCCTTGTTGGGCCTCAACGTCTTTCAAGCGATCAGATGCGGTCTCTACACTGCCGGAAGCTGCCTCCATTCCCCCGTAAATGGAAAGGTCTCGCCGACCAGCAACCAGATCGACAGTTCGAACGCGGATAGCATCAACAGCAGCTTCCTGACGACGAGCAGTATTGCGATCTCGCCGCCCAGCTGGCACGCGGCAAAGTGCGACAACGATGACAAGAAACCCTCCAAGCGGCAACAAGGCCAAAATGGTCAGCGCCCCCAGCGCAACAGCCGCCAGAACAGCCGTCAGAATGGCCACCACTATCGGCACAACCAGTCGCAGGTAAATCGCATCCAGAGCCGTCACGTCCGAGGTCAAACGGTTCATGACAACTGCACTGCGGGTCAGTTTACGCCCAAGCAGGGCTTCTGCCGCAGCCCCCTTGAAAACCTGAACCCGCAAATTGGCGAGAAACCGAAACGTCGCATCATGGGTCAGCAGCCGCTCACCGTACCGCCCGGCTGTGCGCGCAATTGCCAGCCCGCGGATAAGAGCGCTGGGGACGAATATGTTCAGGAAGACACCTGTCAGTCCGGCAACAGCGGCAGCTGTGATGAACCAACCGGCGACACCAAGCAGCGCCAGCCCCGCCACAACCGGAATGAGCGCAATCAAAAAGCCAGAGATAAACCGCATCCGGTCATGCGCAAACTGCAGTTTGATAATGTTCAGGAGCGCGGTCATGCCGTACTCCTTGTCAGGACGATGTGCTGATCTGCAAGATCAAGCAACTTGGGATCATGCGTGACGATAAGCATGGTCCGGGTCTTTCCGAGTTCACGTAACCCTGAGATCACATCACTTGCGGTTTCTGCATCAAGGCCGGCGGTTGGCTCATCTGCCAGAAACAGTTTGGCATCGGTGCGAAGCGCTGCCCTTGCCAAGGCAACCCGGCGGGCCTCGCCAACCGACAGGCCAAACCCGTCATCCCCAAGTTGGGTCTTGAGACCGGCCGGTAGTCGCGCCAACAGTTGCCCTGCACCAGCCAATTCCAGTGCGGCTTGCATCTCGTCCTGACTGGCATCGCTTTTTGCCAGCCGAAGGTTTGCTTGCAGAGAACCATGGAAAAGCCGTGGAGCTTGCCCCAGCCAGGCAAGCAATTGACGCCATTTATCGTTATCAAGGGAGCGAAGGTCCGTGCCATCAACGCTGATCAAACCTGCATCTGGAGTGTGAAACGCCAGAAGGCAGTCCAACAGCGTTGTTTTTCCAGCGCCACTTTCCCCAGTGATAACCAATGTTTGCCCGGCAGGCAGATCGAAACACACATTGTCCAGGACAGGCTTCGCTCCATGCGCGAAACTCAAGCCAGTGACTTGAATATGCGGCGCGCTCAAGCCACCGGCAGATTGTTCATTCGAAGAAGAGTTGGACGCCGGGCTGCTCAACTTCGTTTCCAAAGCCGGATGACCCGACGCCCCCGCGAGCCCCTCCATCAGGCCGCGTAACTTTTCGCTCGCCGCAAGTCCGGCAGCGCGATCATGATAGGCGAGTGCGTAGGATCTTAAAGGGGCAAAAAACTCCGGCACAAGCAACAAAATGAAGAGCCCGGAAAAATACCCAAGCGGCGCACTCCAAGTCCCGATGGAAATATCCCCCAACAGGGAAAAGCCGACATAAACTGCAACAAAAGCAATCCCCAGAGCGCTGAAGAGCTCCAACACTGTGGAGGACAGAAAGGCTATGCGCAGCACCTGCATCGTCCCCCGCCGGAAACGCTCGCCACTTGCTTCTACATCATCAACGGTACGCTGCAGGGCGCCGAACAAGCGCAATGTTTCCAGACCCCGCACCCGATCCAGCAAGGTGCTTCCAAGGCTCGCCATTTCTTCTTGCTGGCGCGAACTCGCCGCCTTTGCCCGCATGCCAATGAGCGCCATGAAGAACGGAATAATTGGTCCGCACACGAGCAGGATCACCGCCGCTAACCAGCTGAACGGCACAATGCACGCCAATATGACGAGCGGGACGACCTTGACCCGAAACATCTGCGGATAGAACCGGCTGATATATGGCCCCAACGCATCGACGTGTTCCGCCAAATGGACGGAAACCGTTCCACTGTCTGGCATGGGAGCAGCTGGTGAAGTCGATGTAATTGTGTTGAGAAATTCTTTGCGGATGCGCTGCTTCGCGCTGCGAGCAACATCACTCGCCTGCTTTGCGGAGGCCCATTGCAACCAGGCCCGAACATACGCAAGAAGACAAAAGCCAATGGCAGCATATGTCAGGTCGGCAACACCAATCTCGAAACCTTCTGACGCCACGTGCTCACCGGCAAGCCCATAGTGCAAAAGCCCTGCGGCCACCCAAGCGATTATCCCGGCTTGCGCCACCCAAATCACATCACTAAGGCACACCAAAAGGCCAACTTTTTTCAATGCACCTCTGTCAGATGGGGAAAGCGGCCAGTTTTTATCTGTAGTTGGAGTTGCGTCTTCCTCAGCAATCTCATTTGCTAAAGGCGTTTCCATTCCAAGTGTCCGAGCGTTGGCAGATGACGTCATCCAGGCAGCCTTGCCACCCGTAAATGTGCCACATCCAGCGTCGCGCCCCTGCCCTCACTCGTCATTTCAGGCTCGTACTCCAAACCGGTTTTCCTGTCCCGAAGGGGGAAACTAATCAATCCAGTCAAAATATTCTACCCCGTATGGGGGACAAAGCACGTACGAAAAAAATCAAATATTCCGCATAGTTACCCATTAGAATCGGTGGTGTACAAAAATCTGACATGTGATTTAGATGCCCAAATCGAAGGGGCTGAATTTCAGCCAGTCATTTTTGATGATTTTGCTTTCGATTCATTTTGTCCGTCAGCGCTTGTCCACGAGGGCTGACAGGTTCGAAATTCTCGTTAACTTGGCCGGCGTTTCGCCGGCCTTTTTTTATCCAAAAAGGAATTGGGAACAAAAACTCATTGCTGACAGAACGCTGTCAGCAGGCCCTTGCTAAACAGTCTCGGCCTGAAACGGGCATAGATAATAAACAAGGAAACCAATTAGATGACCAAACCATGCCTCGAACTCGTCGTTTACAAAGTCCAAAACGCCGAGGACGCACGCCGGGTCCGCCGGGAAGTTCAGAACTTCGTCAAATCCTATGATGGCTTCCTGTCCTGGGCTGCCTATGAAGGCAGCGAGGATGCGAACCAGTTCACCGATGTGGTCATGTGGGAGAGCCTGGAGGCTGCTAAAGCGGGGTCAGAAAAGTTCACCAGCGACGCACGCTGCAAGGCCGTCATGGAACAAATCGATGCCATGGTGACAATGTGTCACTACTTTGAAGACCAGACAGTTTATGGCCAAAAGGCCACCGAAGCGGCCTAATCCAGTAACCCTTCGCCCAAAAACAAAAAAGGCGATGCACCAGCACCGCCTTTTTGAGTTTACACGCCGCCGGTCTGCGCCGGCTTGGTGGGCTCGGTTATTTCATTGTCGGAATAGAAAATTCCGCACCTTGCCGGATGCCGGACGGCCAGCGTGAGGTGACAGTCTTGGTCCGGGTGTAGAACTTGAACGCATCCGGACCATGCTGGTTCAGATCGCCAAAGCCGGATTTCTTCCAGCCGCCGAAAGTGTGGTAGGCGAGCGGCACCGGGATCGGCACGTTGATGCCGACCATGCCGATGTTGATCCGGTTGGCAAAATCGCGCGCCGTGTCACCATCGCGGGTGAAGATCGCAGTGCCATTGCCGTATTCGTGGTCCATCGCAAGACCGATAGCTTCCTCATAGGTTTTGGCGCGCACGGTCGACAGGACCGGACCAAAGATTTCGGTCTTGTAGATGTCCATGTCCTTGGTGACGTGGTCGAACAGATGCGGACCGACAAAGAAACCGTTCTCATAGCCCTGCATGGAGAAGTTACGGTTGTCGACAACCAACTTCGCACCCTGATCAACACCGGAGTTGATCAAGCGCAGGATGTTTTCCTGCGCGGCTTTGGTCACGACCGGCCCGAAGTCAATGTCGTCCCCAGCGGTCCAAGGACCAACTTTGAGTGCTTCAACACGCGGAACCAGTTTTTCGATCAGGCGATCAGCGGTCTCATCGCCAACCGGAACGGCAACGGAAATCGCCATGCAGCGCTCACCTGCTGCGCCATACCCGGCGCCAACGAGCGCATCTGCTGCCTGATCCAGATCCGCATCCGGCATGATGATCATGTGGTTTTTGGCACCACCGAAGCACTGGGCCCGTTTCCCGGTTTCGGCAGCCCGGTGATAAATGTAATGAGCGATCGGGGTAGAGCCGACGAAGCCAACAGCCTGAATGATGTCGTCGTCAAGGATCGCATCGACGCTTTCCTTGTCACCATTGACGACGTTCAAAACGCCATCCGGCAACCCTGCTTCTTTCAGGAGTTCTGCCAGCATCATCGGAACGGACGGATCGCGTTCGGACGGCTTCATGATCATTGCGTTACCAGCAACAAGGGCCGGCCCCATCTTCCAGAGCGGGATCATGGCCGGGAAGTTGAACGGGGTGATACCGGCAACAACGCCCAGCGGCTGACGCATGGAATACATGTCGATGCCCGGCCCTGCACTGTCGGTGAATTCACCTTTGAGCAGATGCGGCGCGCCGATGCAGAATTCGATCACTTCCAGACCGCGCTGTACGTCGCCCTTGGCGTCGACAAAGGTTTTGCCGTGTTCGGAAGACAGCTTTTCGGCCAGCTTGTCCATGTCGCGGTTGAGAAGATCAACGAACTTCATCATCACGCGGGCGCGCTTCTGCGGGTTTTGAGCGGCCCACGCAGGCTGCGCAGCAGCAGCGTTTTCAACGGCTGCACGAAGCTCAGCCTTGGTTGCCAGAGCGACTTGCGCCTGAACCTCACCCGTCGCCGGGTTATAAACGTCGACGTAACGGCCGGACGCGCCTTCGACGTGTTGGCCGCCAATGAAATGACCGATCTTCTGCATGTGCTGATCTCCCTTATCTGAAGGCGAAACGGGAAAACTCCTCCTCCCGCAGCCAAATATCTGATTTTGTTTTGCCTTGCATTTTTATCGATTACAAGGCCGTATATCCCGCATCCGTTGTGCGTTTTTTATAGCAACACCATTTGTATCGTGACACGTTGAAGGCTTGGATGAATACAAAATGCGAGTATCCAAAGCTAACCAAGGTGAACTACGCGCCCGAAAGAGCCGACTGGAAAATCGATGACCAAGAAGAATGAGCAGACTTCCGAACCGTGTATTTGGCTTGTACATGGGCATATAGATCCTTCGAATGCACGTGCTTGGCGAGCTTTGGAGACTCTGGAATCTGGCGGGAAAACTCCGGAACCCATCTTGAAATCAATGCGTCAATCTTCAGTTGGCTGGTTTCTGCCACGAGACCGTTTCCCAGAAGCCCTTTTTCCAAGCCCTGACCAGTTTCCGCTAGCTCATACCGAAAGAACAGCCCAAATTTTTTCCAACGGTTTCATTATGTTGGCTAGTGAAAGTGCTGAAGTCGTGCGGAGTTTTGATATGGGTGAAGGTGCGCTTTATCCAGTACGGCTCTGGCATCCCGACCGCGAAACGCAAGTCCCCGGAGACTTCTTTTATCTCAGTCAGGGGAACAAGAAAGATGCCTTTCTGAGAGAGCGATCTGAAGGGTTCGATCAAATGGCCCAAGACATGTTGAGTGTTCACTGGAGGAGACCCAAACCGGCCAAATTGGTCTTTTCCAAAGAGGCATTGGGAGGTCCTGACCTGTGGTGGGACGAGACAATTTACGGTGATTTTTTCATCAGTGACCGGCTCAAAAGCGCGCTGGACGAGCGAGACCTTTCTGCCGACTGGCACTTTATGCGCTGCCCGGTCATATCCGACGACTGAATTTCATCACGGCATTGCTGTTTCAGGAGTTGTTACAGTGCCTTACACACTGACCTTCGAGATTGAACATGAACTGGGATGATGTCAGGGTTTTCCTGAGTGTTGCACGAACCGGGCAAATCCTGGCTGCGGGTCGGCGGCTTGGCCTAAATCACGCAACGGTTGCCCGTCGCTTGACCTCTCTGGAAGAGGATCTCTCCGTCAAACTGTTCGAGCGCTCCACCTCCGGCTGCGTTTTGACCGACAAGGGCAGCCGGTTTCTGCCGCGCGCAGAAGCCATTGAGGCGGAAATGCTGGCGGCGGAAGCCGAGATTGCCGATGACGAGGTCAGCATTTCGGGAACTGTCCGTATCGGCGCGCCGGACGGCTTCGGCGTTGCGTTTCTAGCGCCCCGCCTTGGCCAATTGACAGAAAAACACCCGGACCTAACAGTTCAACTGGTCCCCGTCCCGCGATCCTTTTCCCTGTCTCGGCGAGAAGCTGATATCGCCATCACCGTAGAACGGCCAGAGCATGGTCGCCTGATTGCCCGCAAACTGACCGACTATTCACTCGGCCTTTATGCCTCCAGCTCCTATCTGGACACCTGCCCTCCCCCTGAAACGCTCAAGGACTTGAAGGACCACAGCCTGATTGGCGCAGTGGAAGATCTGATTTATTCGCAGGCCCTGAACTACGCGGCTGACTTTGCAAAAGACTGGTCAGCACGTTTTGAAATCGCCTCAGCGCTTGGCCAGACCGAAGCGGTCCGTGCAGGTGCCGGAATTGGCGTTCTGCACAGTTTCATCGCTCGATCAGATCCTGATCTGGTCAGGCTCTTGCCGGATATTGAGGTAAAACGGGCCTATTGGACGGTGTCTCATGAAAGCACTCGCCCCTTGCGCCCCGTTACGGCAACGCTTGAGTTCCTGAATGACCTAGTTCTGAGTGAACGCGAGATTTTCGCCTAGCCGACCATGAAAGCAATCATGACCGGGACTGATTGAAACCCGACGCCGGTTACAAAATAGCCTGTGCCTACATATTCTGTTCTGAGCGATTTAATCTGCTCGCCAAAGGCTGACCCGAGGGAGAAGCCTTTCTTCATGTCTTTCGGCAACCCAAATCCGGTCGCCTCAAGCCTGTTTCCCGATCTCGACCGAAGCGGCAGAAAGCTCCCGCTTGCTGGTAGAAAACCCTCAATATAGTCCTGATAACTCTGAGACCCGGGAACCCAGTTACTCAGTTGCCCCGCATTCTGAGCCGGGTTCATAAACTTACAAAAAACAGGCTTGGCATCAGGAATAGCAACGGTCGCAAAACGGGCTGTTGGTTCGCCTTCCTCCGACGCCTCAATTTCACTAAGGACCTTTGGAAACCGGGAGGCCAAAGCCATCCGTTTTCCGGCCACCATGTGTTTTTCCATTTCGGAAAGGAGATGGGGAAAGTCGTGCTTCAGGCTCGCGACCGAGTTTGCGCGCCGATGACGAGGTTCAATTTCCGGAGTCCGCATAATTCACACTCCTCTGAATTGTTTAAAGTGATCATACCACCAAACAGCAGCCGGTTGTATGGTAAACAAATACCTACCCGCCTACGTAGTAATAAATCGCGAGCACAATTATTTAAAAACCAGCATACGAAATTAAATTCAAACACTTAAAGAAAACCCGACCAATGGCCGGGAACTCAAAAACGGTAGAAAATTTGGAAGCGACCAATTGCGGGTGCTAAAATTCACAACTATCCGAAATCGGTGCGCTAACTATACCAATCATCCGTTGCAACCATTGCGGTTCGGTCAATATCCTTGATATCGGTGTTGCGGCGAATGACATCAGCAAGCCGTGTATTATGCACCCAACTCGCCATTTGTGGACTGAGTGACCACTCATAAAAGTTGGGATCACCAGCGCGCAGCCGGTTGAACTGATCATTGATCAGGATCGCAAAGCTCTCCCCGACAAGGGCATTGCCAATCGGTTTCTCTGCCAGCCCGCCAATCCACATGTCCACCTGATCGGGATGGTCATAAACAGATGCCAGTTTTTGCGCGATGTGAGGCGGAAAAATCGGATCATTGAAACTCGTTATGCGGCGCAGCCCCATCGCCTCTCGCGCATCATTCCAACTGGGCAGCCCGTGGTCCCGTCCCCTTTGAATATTGAGTGCAGCAAGGTCCAAACCGCCTTCACCGGGGCGCCCGAACAGCGCAGATCGCAGATCTTCAACGATAAACGGATCAAGCGCCTGCGCCACATTGCGCGACTGACCTCGCAAAACCCCGTCCACACCGTTTTCTTTGATCAGATCCGGATTCATGAAAGCATCGCGCAGCGCCACATTGCGAACACTTCCGTTCGCATCGGTAATCGGAATGGTGCTGTTCACCATGGAATGCCCAAAACGATAGGCCGCCGTAGCAAACGCATTTGAAATCTGCGGATCAACGCGCGCTCCCGGCTGCAACTGACGACCCGCCTGATTTGAGCCAAGCATCAAGGGCAAGAACTCATTGTAGGTGATGGACTGAATCTGACCGGTGACGATCTTTCGCGCTTGCTGGAAAATCTGCTCGTCACTCAGTTTCGGGTTCTGACAGGCAAGCTGGTCGGCAATGCGGTTGTGCTCGCGCATGAAAATCGTGTGAAGGGAGGTCAGACTCGGCTGCTCGTTGACGCGCTCGTCCCCGGCAACAAATCGCCCTTTCTCATCCACTGGCAGCAGATTTCCAGCGCTGGTACGGAGTTTGCCGCCTTCAAAGGACCGCAAGTGGTCGGTTTCTTCTTTACTGGAGCCATACACCATCGAGCCATCAATCAACCCCGTGATGGAGTTAATTGGCGCGCCACCACCTTTTCCTTTGGTTGTTTGAGAACGCTCAAACGGAATTGTCACATCGCCCCGGCCTTGCGGGTCAAAAGCCGGATCCCCCCTTGGCACGGCAATGTCGGCGCGCCGGTTCTTATCCGTTGGAACGAGGGTTATGTCATGGTCCAAAAACTGACCCCACGCCCAAAAGAGGTCGGAAAGCCCTTTTGAATTGCGAATATCGCCATCTTGGCGAACAACAGCGTTGGAAATCTCGCGCGCACTGGGAAGGGTTGGGTCAGTCAAACGATCGCGCCCAAGGGAAGGGTCAAACAAGCGCAGCAACGGCTGTCCCGGCGCGGCCGAGGTCAGTGGCAGGTAATAACCGCCAACCGGCAAAAAAGCCTTGATGTAATCTTGATAGCTTTGCCTGCCAGAGAACCAATCATTGAGTGGATCGGAATTTTCCTGCGGCCCGCCAAACGGCCAAAAGGCAACTGTGCCGCTTCTGACCGGTTCAATGAGTTGGGCACGAGGCTTATAGTATTCAGGAGAAGGAGGCGGACAACCACAGTTCCCATCGTAGCGAATGTCCGAAGAGGATGCGATTTTGATTTTGTTCAAAAGCTCTGACAAATCCGAAATGAGAGACTGAAACTCCCACTTCAGCGTATCAACTTGCCCCTGATTAACCGGTCGCCAGTTGGCATCCCCTATCCGATACATGGCGAACACTCTCCCCAAATGGACTTCCCCACAAGCAGAATGCCTTAATTTTGAGCAAATTTTTATGATTAATAAATACTGAACAGCCTACGTAGTACGCACTCAGGCGACCCCGTATTTTACATGAGTGCATTCAATATTTTATTGAACTGTCCCCATCTCTGGGAGTCGAAATGCCCTGCACGAAAGCGTCAACTTGGCTGCGAGACGTCAGCCGATAAACGGAAAGATGCGGAGATGGGTTATCATGGATTGTGCCCAGTTTTTCTCGGGATGATTTGCGGGTCCTCAAAATAAACAAAATAAATTCAATGGTCTGCCTGTTGAACCGTTCAGGACAACCCTCCGGCAAATCTGGCCTGGTTTTCCCGTAATGCTTTATTGATCTCCAGAGAACTCTCCACAGCCGGACCACAACAGGCACATCAAGCCAAATGAAAGTATCTGCGCGGGCAACACGCTCCGGGTAAGTAGGAGAATGTCCGCCTTCGAAAATCCAGACGTCCTTCATATGAACTTCGTGGGTAAGGCGGTCCTTTTCCTCGCGCGTTCGTTCCACCCATCCATCCTGCCAATGGATTTTGTCCATATGGAAGACGGGTAAGCCTGTTTTATCTCCCAGCATCCGCGCCAAAGTGCTCTTGCCCGAGCCGGGCCCGCCGGTAATCATAATCCGCTTCATAAGAAATCTGCCTCAAATAAATATCCAAATTCTATGTCCGAAAATGCGACGACGGTACCGGAAACAGACTGTTCAATAGACGCATCCGAACTTAACCCCTATCTAAAATTTCAAGAGACAATTTTTGAGGGAAAGGATGTTGAAATGAGCTGGTTGAATTGCCCCGATCCAATTGCTGGCGATGCGGCAAGTTGCGATCCGATTGAGACCATCGTCATGCCCCGGACCTCTGATCTGGGCGGTTTTTCCGTTCGCCGGGCGCTTCCGACAGCAAAAAACGGATGGTTGGCCCGTTCATATTCTTTGATCAGATGGGCCCGGCCGAGCTTCTGGTTGGCGGCGGCATTGACGTGCGCCCTCACCCGCATATTGGCCTCGCAACGGTTACATACCTATTTGAAGGCGAGATGTATCACCGCGACAGCCTTGGAACCGAAATTGCCATTAATCCCGGCGCATTGAATTGGATGACTGCTGGCAAGGGCATTGTTCACTCTGAGCGGGAGCGTCCGGAACGGCTTCAGGCCAAGCGTCCGCTGTTCGGCTTGCAAAGCTGGGTTGCCCTCCCAAAGCATCTGGAAGAAACCGACCCAAGCTTCCAGCAATTTGGAACCGAGGAGCAGCCAGAGTTTGCAGACGCCGGAGCATCGGTCAAACTGATTGCTGGTGAAATTTTCGGCCACAAGGCTCCTGTGCGTACTGCAACAGACATGTTCTATGCGGATGTGCGGTTGGAACCGGGCGCAAAAATACCTCTGGACGCCGGATGGGAAGAGCGCGGTCTTTATACGGTCGGCGGACAAATCTCGATTGCGGGCCAAACCTTTGACCCTGCACAGCTGCTTGTTTTCAAGCCCGGGGATCACTTGATCATCGAAAACAACAGCCCGACCGAGGCGCGTTTTGTCATTCTGGGCGGCGAACCGATGGATAGCAAACGCTACATCTGGTGGAATTTTGTTTCCTCTTCCAAGGAACGCATCGAGCAGGCAAAGGAAGACTGGCGACAAGGCCGGTTTGATACTGTGCCGGGAGACGCAGAAGAGTTTATTCCGCTTCCCGACCGCCCGGGACCATAAGAGCGGAAAACGAAGATCAAATTCAAAGATCGGATGGCGGATCTGGTGGAGTGACACAGCCTCCAGACGCCGCCATCCACAAACAATGCTCACTCTTTAGTATCCGGCATTGGTTCTGCCACTTGCAGAAACCTGTTTCATCGTCATAAATCCAACCCACGAAAGTATACGCGGGTAAAAAACCCGCATCACCAGTGGAGAGGGACCATGCGGCTTGGCATTGACTGGGGCGGAACGAAAATCGAGATCATCGCACTTGATGACGCAGGCGAAGAGATGTTTCGCAAACGTGTTCACACTCCGCGCGATGACTATAACGGCTGCATTGAAGCGGTTGCCGGATTGGTGGCTGCAGCTGAGAGCTCTACCGGGCAGACGGGTACTGTGGGCTTTGGCATTCCAGGCTCCATCTCCCCGGCAACAGGTCTCGTTAAAAACGCGAATTCCACCTGGATGAACGGCAAGCCGCTGGACAAGGACCTTCAAGAGCGCTTGTCCCGCCCGGTTCGTATTCAAAATGACGCGAACTGCCTTGCCGTATCAGAAGCAACCGATGGTGCCGCTGCAGGCGCCCATTTTGTCCACGCACTGATAGTCGGCACAGGCTGCGGGTCAGGCATCGCCGTTGATGGCAAGGCCCATCGCGGCGCGAACGGAATTGGCGGTGAATGGGGTGCTATTCCCGTGCCTTGGATGAAAGACGAGGAATTTCCGGGGCCAACCAATTGGATCGGCCATCGCGGCTGCATTGATTTCTGGTGTTCTGGAACTGGCTTCCAGACGGGTTATCAGCAGGAAACCGCTACAGACCTAAAAGGCCCGGATATCATGGAGCTAAAGCGGGCTGGCGATCCGACGGCTACAAAACACTACGAGATTTACGTTAGCCGCCTTGGGCGCGCGATGGCAATGTCAGCCAACCTGATCGACCCGGATGTGTTCGTTCTGGGCGGCGGCATGTCAAACATCGACGAGCTCTACAACGATCTGCCCACGGCCATAGCCCCCTATATCTTCTCTGACGCTTATGAAGTCCCAATCCGCAAGGCAAAACATGGCGACAGCTCTGGCGTACGCGGCGCTGCCTGGCTTTGGAACGATTGAGGTAATCGCCGACTTTACGGAGGAACAACATGCTGCGGATTATATTCGGCCTGGTCTCACATGGGGCAGCCTTGGGTGTCGGCTTTGCCCTTGGCATTTACATGCTCCCGATCCTGACTGCCCCACCTTCTCCTGACACCGCAGCACTAGAGCAGATGGCAGAAGGCGCAGTTACACCGCCGAGTTCGGTGAAGACTTGCGGGGTCACGATTTCCTGCATTGGGGAAAAGGCACAGTTAGCCTGACCTCGGAGCAGATCGTGCACACGGGCGAACTCGCTCCTGGACCTGATTACATGGTCTATCTTGTTCCAGAGTTCGTTGAACACGAAGACGAGTTTTTGCCGCTCAAAGAGCAAAGCCAGGTCATTGGACCGGTGAAAACCTTTGAGGGCTTTGTGCTCGATATCCCAGCTGACGTGGACATTGAATCCTACACAACCGTTGTCGTGTGGTGCGAGGCCTTCTCAGAGTTCATTGCCGCCGCAAAGTACAAGTGAGCAGTCTCTTTTCGAGGGCGTAGCCTCTTCTACTGGCATTTTGACTAAGAAGGTTTTCCTGCGCTAAAACTACATATTTTCTTGTGTGCGCAATAGAACTTTGCCATCTCGAACCAAGGCAGCTTCGCCTTGGTAAGTGCCTGAGGGCCAACGGTCGCCGCGTAGCTTCTTACCCACAAAACTCACCCAATGGGCCTTGTTTTTCGGCAAGGGATCGTTGTCAGCACGCACTTTAAATCCATCGGGGCCGGTCACCGTCATTAAAATCCGATCACCCTTTTGCACATTGATAAAGCGGGCAAAAAAAACCAACGCAGCTGACGTTGCTTTGGCAGGCTCTACGCCTCCAGCTTCGAGATCAATCGGTTTGACCACGCTCCCCGAAAAGCCACTTTCCAAAAGCGCGCCTTGCGCATCCCTCAGCAAAGGCCGGATATCATCCAACCACAGCCCATTGCCTCCGAGCGGCTGGGCCAAACCGGTTACACAATCTGATTTGCGCTGCTTGCCTGCATCCACCGTTCCCAAGAATGGATCAATTGGCCGACCATCTTTTCGGACCGACAAGTGAAGATGTGCAAACTCGGCAAGACCGGAATAGCCGACCTTCCCCAGAAACGCTCCGCGCTCGACCTTCTGACCAGGTTTCACGGCAACTGAGCCTCGCCGCATATGGCAATACTGGGTTTCCCAGCCATCGCCATGGTTAATAACAAGGCCATTTCCGCATTCGGTGCCTTTGACGGCAGCTCTGTCCAGCTCGCTTTGTATCAAGCGATCAGAGACAGAGTTTCTTATTCCCGTCACGGTTCCGGAAGCCGCAGCCAACACATCTGCCGTTTGGCCAATGTTCAGAACGCGAAAGTCGGTCCCCTTGTGTCCGTCATAAGCTGCCGTCCCACACATGACATCCAGCACTCCGGGCCCCGGATCAAGATCCACGTAGTTTTGCACGAAACACTCACTGCCAAGGTCACACGACACGGGAACGGTGAGTTTCAGATCAGCCTCGCCAGCCAGAGCGGTCGACGGCAACCCACCCACCCCAAAAGCCGCACAAAGAATTGCGGCAAAGTGGCCCAACTGAACACCAAATTGGCGGGTTTTCATGTCTCTCGATCCCCTACGGAATGGCCAATCAAAATGGCTTGAGTTGCCTTTTTGCGTATCTTCGATAACGGTCATACCAAACTGCATGCTCTGAACGGGTGGAACAAGTCGAATGTTGAAATGGATTATGAGCGTCATGCTCGCTGTAACCGTGGCCGCTCCGGCCATGGCCCAAGACGGATTGAAGATTACAGATATTGAAATAGGCAGCGGAGAAACCGCCGATGTCGGGGAAACTGTGGTGGTTCACTACACCGGCTGGCTGATGGACGGCACCAAATTCGATTCCTCCGTCGATCGGAGAACACCCTTTTCCTTCACCCTTGGCGAGCGGCGCGTCATTCCCGGCTGGGAACAAGGTGTTGAAGGCATGCAGGTTGGCGGCAAGCGCGAACTGATCATTCCACCGGAGCTTGGATATGGCACGGCTGGTGCTGGAGGCGTCATCCCGCCCAATGCGACTTTGAAGTTCGAAATCGAGCTGCTTGAGGTCAAGGGCAAGAAATACTCCGATCTGAACAATGAAGAACTGAAAGCCAAGATCGCATCCGGTGTTCCCGTTATCGATATTCGTAGGCCCGACGAATGGAAGGAAACCGGGGTTTTACCCGGCAGCCACCTGCTGACCTTCTTTGACAAGAGCGGAAACCCCAATCCGGAATTTGGCAAAGGCCTCCAATCCATTATTTCCAGCCCGGCAGATGAGGTTGTGCTGATCTGCCGAACCGGCAATCGCAGTCAGGTTCTCGCCAACTATCTGGCGGAACAGGCTGGTTTTACGAACGTTGCGAATGTTGAAAAAGGCATGACGGACTGGATCGCGTCCGGCGGAAAGGTGTCCAAAGCCGAGCTCCCCGAAGGGTGCTGGCTCTGCTGAGAGCAGATCACCGCTTCCAGCTGACGCAAAAGATACCGATGCCGATGGCGGCCACAGCTGCCATTTGGAGGAGACCGGGCACCTCCTGAAACACCAGATAGGCAAGCCCAAGACCAAGGACCGCTGCAACCGATCCGATCTGGCTGAGATAGACTGGTCCGGCCAGTTTCTGCAGCTGAAACGACAAGACATACTGAAACGCAAAGACAAGCGACTGCGCCACCAAGAGCCCAATTGCTGCTCCCGTCAGATGTTCAGGATATTGCGGCAAGCCCCAAAGATTGGTGGCAAACCAAAGAACGCAAAATCCCACAGCAACCATTCCGGTGGACAAGGTCAGATTGCTGATGCCTTGCGGCCACTTCACAGTCCGGTAGATGTTTCCGACGGCCAGGATCACCGGCACCATCAAGGCAGCCAGCGCCCAGCCTTGCGCTGAAGGTGCGAAATTTTGCCCCGCTGTCGCCAACAGCACGCCGCCTACAACCCCAGCAAAGACGCCAAGAACACGCAGCACGGCAACCTGCTCCAGCTTCAACAGGACTGAGAACCCGTAGGTCAGCACCAGCGGGAACGCAAAACAAAGCGACATGAACCCGGCACCGACATGTGGGGCTGCGGCGAAGGAAAGCGCACTCGGAAGCGCAAACAAAAGACCTGCCACACCCAAATAAACTGCCAGCTCCTTATTGCTCGCGCGTGTTTGGGCGCTTCCTCTCTGCTCTCCACGTCTTGAGATATGCTGGAAGGTCAGCAGTCCACCTTGCAAAAACGCGCTGCCCAAAAACGCCCACTGCAACAAGACGATTGGCGACCAACCGACACGCGGCGCAGCCTTTGCAAAAATCGTGGTCACGGCGAGCAGACCACCAACAATGAGGAGCAGTCCAACGGCGTGCGAGGCACTTGAACGATCAGATGAAGATGGCATTGCAACATCGGCCACAACAAATTTCCTTTTAAAAACAAATTCGGGTCAACAGAGCGAGTGCTCAAATCAGATAGGACACATTTATCTTTGTTTCAAGATACTTATTTTAAAGAATCTTGCGGAAGGCAGGCTAATCCATTAAGAATGGCCTTAAGACTCGAGGTTATGGGCATCCTGAGACGGGAGAAGATTTGGTGGCCAAGACGACAGATGAAGAGCAAACATCCACCCAACCTTTGAACGCATTGGATCGTTTGGACCGTGCCGGTGTGGCAAAGGCTCAATGGCAACGCGAAATGCCTGAGCTGAAAGATGAGTTGGACCCCATGGTCCTGCTGGGGCGCCTGTCTGAAGCCTACCAAGTGATGAGCACTCAGTATCTCCTGCCCTCCTATAAAAAAGCAGGCCTGAAACATGGCGATTTTGATGTTCTGGCGACTCTGGTCCGCTCAGGCCCGCCCTATGAATTGACCCCTACGGCCCTCTATCGGTCGACCATGATGAGTTCGGGCGGTATGACGGCCCGCCTCGACAAGCTTGAGAAGGCAGGCCATATCGAGCGCCGCTCCCATCCTGATGACAGGCGCGCCCTGTTCGTGTGCCTGACCCCTTCTGGTCTCAAGCTGATCAAGGACATGATGCCAGATTATGTCGGTGATCAACAGCGCGCAGTAGCCGGGCTGAGTGCCGAGGAGCAACGCGTTCTGTCCAACCTGCTGGAAAAGTGGATTTGGACTGCAGTCGATTAGCGCCAGAATTGTCGATCAATAAAGTTCTTCGAAGTCACCTGATTCCAGCGCAACCTGCAGAGCCATGTTCAAGTCCCGCATTTGGGTTTCCGATACCGTTTGCCTTGAAAAAATAAAGTGCAGGTGTTCCGGAAATCCCTGGCCTGCGTCAAAGAAGGAAGTGTCATATCCTAGCGCTGCACATCGCGTGGTTATGACATCGTCAGATGCGATAATTCCGTGAATCCGCCATTTATGCGCCAGATGGAGCAGCTGGTCATATTCTGAAACGAAAACCACTTGGCTTTGATAGGAAGGGTCCCGAATTATTTGCTCAATACCGAGAGGATACCGATATCCCCTCATAACACCAACACGTCCGCCACTGGCGATTAACCCTGATAGGGTACGCGCGCCAGATGGTGTTTCTGACGGCACATAAAGTTGGTGCACGAAGTCCCTGTAGGGACGCGAGTATCGTGCGAACAGCGCCCTATCTGTCGTGAACTTCGCATAAGGCACCACATCCAAGTCGCCGGTTTTCAAAGCCTGTATAGCTCGTTTCCACGGCAAAGACAGGAACTCAACACGACAGCCAACGCTGGCAGCGGCAGCTCGCAGAACTTCTGCATCAGGCCCAACGACCTCTCCAGTCGAAACATCGGTATAGAGATAAGGCGGCTCCTCCCCCACCCAGGAGGTCAGCACACATGGGGCATCCTGACTTGCCGCTTGCGTACCTGTGCAGACTAAAAACAAAAGTCATAAGAGGCGCGCTCGAACCCACACCATCTCGATCCTAAACTCTGAAATTTGATATTAAGCGGCTATGTATAAGACAGCCAACAATAAGTATATTAAATAAGAAAAACCAATAAAATATAAACGAAACAAATAAAAATAGAAAATACGAAATACAACGACAAAAATATCAATCAAGCTACACATGAAAAACTACATAATACAAATTGATAAAAGAAACGGGCCGAAACCGGCCCGCTTCCATGATCCACAATGGGTATCGGATTAACCGACCAGACCACCATCTTCACGGGTAACTGCGATGATGGCGGAACGCGGAACTGCATTGCCGCCTTCCGGCCAATGGCTGTCGCCACGCTCACCCGGATGCTGGATACCGACAAACATGGTGCGGCGATCGGCAGACCAGGTCAGACCAGTCACTTCACACTCTTTCGGACCAACTAGGAAGCGGCGGATTTCGCCCGTGACCGGGTCACCAGCCAGCATCTGGTTGTTGCCCTGACCAGCAAAGTCACCTTCATTGGAATAATTCCCGTCTGTCTGGATCCACAACAGGCCATTGCTGTCGAATTTCAGACCATCCGGAGAGTTGAACATGTTGTTTGCGTTCACATTCTCCGACCCAGCATTCAGGTCATTATGCGCTGTTGGGTTTCCGGCAAGAACATAAAGGTCCCACGCGAAACCAGATGCAGTGTGATCACCGCCATCTGGGCGCCAACGTACGATCTGGCCAAACTTGTTGGCTTCTCGTGGGTTCGGCCCACCAACTGGCGTTTCATCACCACCGGCATTGGTCTTGATGCCACGGTTCTTGTTGTTGGTCAGAGCACAATAAACCTCAGGAGCGTTCGGGTTGGCTGCAACCCACTCGGGACGGTCCATTGTGGTGGCACCAACAGCAGAACCGGCTTGACGTGTGTGGATGCAGATTTCGGCCTTGGAAGACATGCCAGTTGATTCCGGGGTCAGCTCAAGCCATGTGCCTGTGCCGTCTTCGTTGAACTTGGCAACAAAGAGTGTTCCATTTTCCATAAGGTCATCGGTAGATGCGCCCGGCGCATACTTGCCATCGGAAACGTAGCGATAAAGGAACTCACCACGCTCATCGTCGCCCATGTAGACAACAACACGGCCATCATTATTGACGACGGCTTCAGCGTTTTCGTGCTTGAAACGGCCAAGAGCAGTTCGCTTTTTCGGCACGGAGTTTGGATCCGTTGGGTCGATCTCGACAACATAACCAGCGCGGTTTGGCTCATTCGGGTTTTTCGAAACATCGAACCGGTCGTCGATCTTGGCCCAATTGTAACCCCAGTCTTTTGAAGAAACGCCATAGCGCTTCAACTCGGGAGAGACTTCATGCGCTTCGTCCGCTGCAGAGAAGTAGCCGTTGAAGTTTTCCTCACAGGCAAGATACGTGCCCCAAGGGGTCATGCCATTGCCGCAGTTGTTCCAGGTACCAAGGGCCTGAGTACCAGACGGATCAGCGTCGGTTTTCACAAGGTCATGGCCTGCTGCCGGGCCTGTTAGAGCCATCACGGTTTTTGGTGTGATGCGGCGGTTGTATGGGCTGTCCTTGACGTATTGCCAAACACCGCCAATCGGCGCGATTTCGACAACAGACACGCCGTGCGCCATCATGCCCTTTGCGATATCGTCTTCATCGACAATGCGCTTTTCAACTGCGCTTACAGAGATGATGTCGCGGTTTGTGTACTCGTTGTTCACGACCAGCAATGTGCGACCTTCATGCATGAAGACGTCCATGCCATCGGTGTTGTCGCCAAACGCCCGCGCTTGCGTTTCAGATGTTCCACGCGTCGCATGGTCGAACTCTGGAACGTCTGACCAAAGGGGATCGCCCCAACGAACCATCACGTCAGCTTTGTAACCGGCAGGAACTGTAACAGCATCCTCACCGTTGGTCGGAATGGCATCGAACGCAAAGCGGTCCGCCGCAGCTTCCGAAACGGAAAACGCAGTGTTACCAGCAAGAGCAGTAAAGCTGCCAAATGCAAGAACGCCGCCCAAGAACCCACGGCGGCTGAGCGCTGCTTCTACAACGCGATCAAAATCGTTTTCTTCCGGACGCGGATTTACGATTTCATCAAACTCATCAAAAGATAGATCGTGATTATCTTCAGGCTGCATGACGGTCTCCCATGGCTTTCGACCTGTTAAGTCAATGGCTTGTTTTGAAGGCGGCTAAACGTTCACCGACACCAAACTTCACAAAATCATGCATTCAATCCGCGTTACTTGTTTCGAACGCAGCGGAACAAAACCACGACGGATGACTCAACATGATCTGGGCGACTTTAAGTACGTATTTTTCTCAATTTGATGACAGTTTAAACAACCAACTTGCGCCTAGCCTTCAAAAGGGTACGACACAAATAAAAATTTCCCTACGTAATTTTTGAAAGGCACAAAGCTCTTGCGAAAATTCGTTGCCAGTCAAACGGACTTCGTTTAAGCAGTTTTCCCATGAACAGGATCATGAACACAATTTGGTGGTGGCGGGACGCAACATAGGCGGCCAGCGATTACCCATGCCCGTTCGGGATCCAAAATCAAAGGCCGCCGTGGAACCTCCCGGCGGCCTTTGATTTTTGATTTCGAAAAACGCTGTCGGACCCGACCGGTCGAAACGACAAGAGACAGGAATTCGCAATGCCCGCTTTGGCTGACCAGCAGTATATTACGGATGGTGGCATCAAGATCATCCGGCGCTCCCGACCTGCCGATTATGAAAAAGGAACCTCAGACTGGATCGATCGGTTGGATTCTGAGCGCGGTGCAGTCCTCTCCTCCTCCTATGAATATCCGGGCCGTTACACCCGCTGGGACATGGCACTGGCCAATCCGCCTATTGCGATTGAAACCGCCGATCGCAATGTGGTTATCAAAACCCTGAACGAGCGCGGCAAGGTTATTCTGCCTGCCATCGCAAATGCTTTGAAGTCCCATGAAGACGTGGCTACGTTTCAGGCGAGCGACGAGCGCATTGAGCTGACCGTGAAGAAACCGGACCGAGCTTTCCGGGAAGAAGAACGCTCCCGCCAGCCGTCCAGTTTCTCAATCATCCGCGCCCTGCGTGATCTGTTTGCCTGCGCTGACGATCAACTCGGGCTTTACGGCGCTTTCGGTTACGACATTGCTTTCCAGTTCGAACCGATTGACCTGAAACTGAAACGGCCCGATGACCAACGCGATATCGTCCTGTTTCTGCCAGATGAAATCCTGATCGTCGATCACCACGGCAAACGCGCCTATGTGCTGGAATACGATTTTGAAATCGACGGAAAATCCACTGATGGCCTGCCCCGCGACGCCGAAAAACGCCCCTATCATCCAGCAAACGAAGATCCAGGTCGCGGTGATCATGAGCCGGGCGAATATGCCAAGCTGGTTCACAAGGCCAAGGACTATTTCAAGCGCGGCGATCTTTTTGAAACCGTTCCGGGCCAAACCTTTTATGAGCCCTGCGCTAACCCGCCATCTGCTGTTTCTCGCCGCCTACAACAGATCAACCCGGCTCCGTACTCCTTCTTCTTCAATCTGGGAGATGCGGAATATCTGGTTGGGGCGTCCCCGGAAATGTATGTCCGGGTAACTGGTGGCCGCCGGGTCGAAACCTGCCCGATATCCGGCACCATTCGCCGTGGCAAAAACGCCATCGAGGACGAGGCGCAGATCCGCAAACTGCTGAATTCGGCCAAGGACGAAGCAGAGCTTACGATGTGCTCTGATGTGGACCGCAACGACAAGAGCCGCGTCTGCGTTCCCGGTTCCGTCAAAGTGATTGGTCGTCGCCAGATCGAGATGTACTCGCGTCTAATCCACACGGTGGACCACATCGAAGGCATTCTGCGCGACGATATGGATGCGCTGGACGCCTTCCTCTCCCACACTTGGGCAGTGACTGTGACCGGCGCACCGAAACGCTGGGCAATGGAATTCATCGAAAATCAAGAGAAAAGCCCGCGTGCCTGGTATGGCGGCGCGATTGGAGCCGTTCTTTTCAACGGCGACATGAACACCGGCCTGACCCTGCGCACAGTGCGCATCAAGGATGGCGTTGCACAAATTCGCGCAGGGGCCACCCTGCTCTATGATAGCGTTCCAGAGGACGAGGAAGCCGAGACCGAACTGAAGGCCGAAGCCATGCGCGCCGCCGTTCGTGAGGCAGATCTTGCAACCAAAGCCACCGACACCACGCGTCAGGAAAAGCCGGGCAAAGGCATCAAGATCCTGTTGGTCGATCATGAAGACAGCTTTGTGCACACGCTGGCCAATTACTTCCGCCAGACAGGTGCAGAGGTGATCACCTTTCGCTCACCGGTTGCTGATAGTGTTTTTGAAGAGGTCAAACCCGACCTTGTGGTGCTTTCACCGGGACCGGGCAATCCGAAGGATTTTGATTGCGCTGCAACGATTTCCCGCGCCCGTTCGCATGACAAGCCGATCTTCGGCGTTTGTTTGGGCCTGCAAGCGATTGCCGAGAGCTTTGGAGCGGAGCTGGGACAACTGGATGTTCCAGTTCATGGCAAGCCCTCCCCGGTCTCTATCGCCGGAAACTCCATGCTGTTTGATGGGCTGGAGGCTCCTGTAATCGTTGGTCGTTATCATTCACTCCATGCGAAACGTAACACGCTGCCAGAGGACTTCCGCGTCACCGCCCAAACCGAAGACGATGTCGTCATGGCGATTGAGCACACGTCAGAACCGATTGCTGCCGTTCAATTCCACCCGGAATCCATCATGTCGCTGGATCAAGAGGCCGGTCACCGGATCATTCAGAACGTCGTGACTAAGCTGGTCAAGGCAAAGGCAGCGCAGGAACCGGCATAACCAGAAACGCGAGGGTGCCTCCGGGTGCTCTCGTCGCTCCTGCCGTGACAAAGCATCAAATCAGTGTCTTGCGCTCCAGAAAATCTGTTTCCTTGTAGGAAATCGACGGATTGATGGCGCGCAACGCATCCAGAACATCCTCAATCTTGGGGGTAAGCGTCCCACCGAAGTCGAAATTGCGATTGAGGGAAACTGTTCGGCTGGCCGTTTGCAGCTCTACTTCGATCCATTGCCGTGCGTTTTTGGCGACCATACCCTTCTTCTTGAGTTCCACCAGTTTGATCTCTGAGATTGGAAGCTGCCCCTCTTCGAGATTCTTTCCTTCTTTGACCCGCCAAAACATCTGGTCTCCCTCGATCCAGAGTTCCTGTGAGGACGGCGTCAAACCGAGTTTTATCCCCCCGCTGATCAGAACAATCGGAACGATAATATTGAGGTAAAATGGAACGCTGGCCTTAATGAGAAACGCTGAAAGGACACCGAGACCCGCCAAAACCCAACCGATCCAACGCTTGTCCGATTTCCGCAAGACTTTTCTTGTCATCATCACACATCCAGCCATTGGAAACAGTTTGGCTGCAGACTAACCTGACCCTAAGCAGTCCGCTACCCATCCAGATCCACATCGCCCAAGAACCAGAGATGACAACCGGTGCCAGACGAAATCTCCATTCTTAAGGCTGACACAGAGGCCGATCTCGCCGATATACGGCGGCTCTTTCGAGCCTATACAGATTGGCTTGGAATTGATCTCAGCTATCAAGGGTTTGAAGAAGAGCTTGCCGGACTTCCGGGGAAATACGTCACTCCTGACGGGGCGCTGTTTCTGGCTCGAAACAGAAATGGTGGGGCCATGGGCTGCATTGCCATGCGTCCCCTTGAAGTATCCAGCATATGCGAAATGAAACGCCTCTATGTTGCCCCGGAAGGACGGGGCTTGGGAATCGGCAAACAGCTGGTCGAGGCAATCATCCAAGCTGCCCAAAAAGCCGGTTACAATAAAATGCGGCTGGATACCCTGCCCACAATGCTGGGCGCCCTAAAGCTGTATCGAAACGCCGGTTTCAAAGACATTCCTGAATATTACGAGACGCCCATTTCTGAGACCGTATTTTTGGAGCTGGATCTTACCGCTTGACGCACACGATATCACGAGCAGCTGGCGGGCCGAGTTTCTGGCTCACTTTCCGCCACTAACACCTCTGCAGGCAATTCAGCGATCCGAACAGCGGGGCGCCCCCAGAACCGCTCGCCCAGCCAACGAAAATCTTCTTCCTCCACACGGCGAGTGCTGAGATCGCGTTCCGGGGGAATGCTAAGAATACCATCCTCCCCCGCCTCACCAATGGCAAACCGGAACACATAGCCGGGTGTCATCCCCATTCTGAGGTCGGAAACGATGACCTTGTCCTCCACTTGCTCTGCCCGCAGATATCCACGGCTGAACCAATTGAGTTTTTGATATGACTCTCCGCCTTGAAGACAACTCACGAGTTCCGGATGGCGCGGGTGAGAATAGATTTCAGCGGACTGGTCGGCGTCATCAAGCAGTGAAATATAGAGGTTATGGTAGCGCTCTTCTTCCAGACCGATCACCTTCCAAAGAACAGTATTAAACGGCGCGGCAATGGCCAGAACCTTGTCCGTTTGAAGGCCGCGCTCTGCAAAAATGTCTTTGGCCTTCTGCGTAACATACTGCTGCAGCCCTATGGTCAAGGCCATGTATCCGCTGGTGATTGCCAGAACAATTGCAGTCACCCGGCCCAATCTTTGAGACCACTCTCTACGACAAAGCGCCCAAATGGCGACACCCAAAATGGGCAGCGAGTAGATCGGATCAATGATGAAGATCGAGCCGACACAGACCGGGTCCGGATATATGGGCCAGAACAACCGCGTCCCGTAGATCGTCATCGCATCGATGATCGCGTGGGTCGCGAGGATCAAAAAGACAGCCATGTAGACTTGAGTGCGCGCCTCCCGCAGTCCTTTGAAGAGACGGACCAGCCCCTCCCCAATCACGGGAGCTGCCAGCGCATGTACAAAAACCGAATGAGACCAGCCTCGGTGATAGACAAAACTATCAATCGGATCGGAAAACGGAATAAGAACGTCAAGGTCCGGTAAGGTGCCCAACGCACCGCCAACAAGCGCCGCCTTGCGGGGGCCGATTTTCTTTCCAAGGCAAACAGTCGAGACCGCAGCGCCTAAAACAAACTGCGTGATTGAATCCATATGCGGTCCGCGGTCCCGAGCTGATCAATGATACGGCAGAATGTGGGGGTGCAAGCGAAAAAGGCAAGCCATATGGCTCGCCTTTCTCCACCTCTCTCGGGCCGTCGGTCTGTTGGTCTATTAGAGTTGATCGAGAAACCCAAGAACCGCGTTGATGGTCTGCTGATGGGCAAGTCCGCGTTCTCCACCCTCAGGATCATCGCAGATTGGGTCTTCCCCCTCTTCCGCCAAAATCGCCTTCCCGGCTGGCTTGCATTCGGCCAGAAAACTAAAGTGGTTGGCCGGAGCAATTCGAACAAATTCCGCCTTTGGTAAACGGCGCGCCAAGCCCGACCCTTCTTCTGTCACATCAACAGCTTTCCAATTGTCGTTTTGAAACCCGAGACTGATCAGGAGAACGGGCTCTGTAACTTTTTTGAGGCTTTCAGGATCAAGGCCAACCGTGAACCCCGGATCGACTGACACCGGTGCTGCAAAACGCGGATCTTTGAAGTCGCCCTCAAATTGCTCCGGATCAACTTTTGAAAAATCGACACCGCCCTTGCGATAAAAGTCGCAGCCAACCCTGTCCGAGTTCTCGTCACAAAACGCCTTTGTGAGTACGCGATCAAACCGCAGGCCAACACTTTGCAGAGCCGTGGCTCCGCCAAGGGAAAACCCGAGGCTCGCAATGCGTGTTCGATCCACGTGCTGCCCGAAATAGGGATCAGCCAAAACCTGGTCCAGCGCAGCGCTGAGATCCTTCACGCGCTGCCCCAGACGGACTGAGCGACGCGGAGAGCTGTCACCGGAGGTGCTGCCGGGATGATTGACCGCCAGAACCATATATCCGGCCTCGACCAGCGCGCTGGAGAACCAGCCCAGACCATCCATATTGCCGCCAGAGCCGTGCGACAAAACAATAAGAGGATGACGTCCGTCTTTAACACGTGGGCCCATTTGAACCGCCGCGCCCTTGAAGACGATGTTGTCGCCGATCATGCCTCGATAGGTTCTGTTTGCCGCCGGATACCAGATAGACCCCTGCACAGGCCATGCCCTGTGGGTGACTTGAACATCAAATCGGTCATAGCCAGGAAGGGCTTGGGGCGGCTGAGCGGCAGCACTCAACGAAACAAACAGTGAACCGGCGCACAAGGCACCGAGCAACAATGAGGAAAAGCGGCGGGAGAACGAAGGCATTTGGTGCATCCTTGACTGAAATAACTACAGTATCAAACTGATGCGCTCGATGAGAAAAGGCGTCCCAATTCCGAAATCAGGTCGACCTGAAACCAGATATAGGACATAGCATAAAGCCCAACTCTCGTGACCTTGCGTTGACAAATGCCTGCATTTCCGATCCCGCTTTTTACTGCCTCCTTATTGTTCTTTCTGGGCCTTAAAGCCTGGCGGGAGCGGGAAACCGCTCCCTCCGTGTTGGTCGTGATCTTTGCCTGTGCCAGTCAGTCCCTGATTATTTCGCTTCACTACCACTATGACGTCGAATGGCTCCGTTCCGTTCAGCCTGTCACCGCCTTGATGATCCCACCTCTGACATATCTTGCCTATATGTCGACCTCGATCCGGCCACTGGAGGGAAAACGGGACTGGCCTCATCTGCTTCCGCCGATCTTTGCCTTGATCAGCCGGTTTTGGTGGCCCGCGGCCATCGACGGCCTGATCATCCTTGGCTTCTCCGGGTATGGCCTTGCTATGTTGTGGCAACTGAGGTCCGGCTCCGACAGCCTCTCGCTGACGCGCCTCGGGGATGATACCCGCCCCTTGATACTCTGGCGTCTGGTCGCAATTTCCCTGATTGGATCCGCATTCAGCGACCTGATGATTGTCGCTGCCTTGAACTTCGACGCCGGCTGGCTGCACCCATGGATCGTATCGATCTACTCAACCGGGATAATCCTCGCGATTGGGCTTCTCAGCCTCTCCGACGTGCTGAAACCGCCGCCCCAAAAAGAGCTACCAGCGGCGCCGGAAACCGAACCGGAAAAACGGGGAACAGCAGTTGAAACTCCCGAAGATCAGGCGATCATTGCGCAAATTGAGAAGATCATACGCGAGAAAGAAGTCTTTCTGGACCCGGACCTGACACTCAAAAAGCTGTCTCGCCAATTGACGCTTCCAGAAAAACAGATCTCCGTCGCCGTCAACCGTGCAAAAGGTGAAAACCTCGCACGTTACATCAATGCCTACCGGATCAATTATGCCTGCGATCTGCTGGTAAAGGGCGAAAGCATCACGGCAGCCATCTATGCGAGCGGGTTCAACACCAAGTCGAATTTCAATCGCGAGTTTCTGCGGGTCAAAGGCTGCGCGCCCAGCGACTGGCTATCCCAGCATTGATGCAATAAAAAAGGCGAGCTGTGGCCCGCCTTTTCGCAGTTTTCTAATGTAGCAAGATGGCTCAGTCTACTTCGCGCACCGCGCCCTTGGCAGCTGATGTTGTCATGGCCGCATAGGCGCGCAGAGCCTTGGTGACCTTGCGGGTCCGCTTTTCCACTGGCTTCCAGCCGTCCTTGCCCTTGGCATTCATCGCAGCACGCCGCTCCGCCAGAACCTCATCAGACAAATCAACTTTCAAGACGCGGTTCGGAATGTCGATGATGATCGTGTCGCCCTCTTCGACCAAGGCAATGGTACCACCTTCAGCTGCTTCCGGCGACATATGACCGATCGACAGGCCGGATGTGCCGCCAGAGAACCGACCGTCGGTGATCAACGCGCATTCCTTGCCAAGCCCCTTGGATTTCAGGTAACTGGTCGGATAGAGCATCTCCTGCATACCCGGTCCGCCGCGCGGTCCTTCGTAGCGGATCAACACAACATCGCCAGACTTCACCTTGTTTGTGAGGATGGCCGAAACAGCACTGTCCTGGCTCTCGAAAATCCGGGCTGGACCGGTGAATTTCAAGATGCTGTCGTCAACACCTGCTGTTTTTACAACACAGCCATCTTCGGCAATGTTGCCGTAGAGAACAGCCAAACCACCGTCGGTCGAATAGGCGTTTTCCTTGTTCCGGATGACACCGTTTTCGCGGTCCTTGTCCAGATCATCCCAGCGGCGTTCCTGGCTGAACGCAACTTGCGTCGGCACCCCGCCCGGTGCGGCCTTGTAGAATTGCTCCACGCTGTCTGACGACGTTTGCATGACATCCCAACGCTCAAGAGCATCTTTCATGGTCTTCGAATGAACAGTCGGAATATCGGAATGCAGATGGCCACCGCGATCAAGCTCGCCGAGGATACCCATGATGCCCCCTGCCCGGTGCACATCTTCCATGTGGATGTTTTCAACGGCAGGCGCGACCTTACAAAGAACCGGGACTTTTCGGGAAAGACGATCGATGTCGTCCATCGTAAAGCCGATTTCACCTTCATAGGACGCCGCCAGAAGGTGCAGGATCGTGTTGGTGGATCCGCCCATGGAAATGTCCAGCGTCATGGCGTTTTCAAACGCCTTGAAGTTGGCAATGTTGCGAGGCAGGACGCTTTCATCGTCTTGCTCGTAATAGCGCTTCGCCAAATCCACAATCAGATGACCGGCCTCCACGAAGAGCCGCTCGCGATCTGCGTGCGTTGCCAGTGTAGAGCCGTTACCGGGCAACGCCAGACCAAGCGCTTCGGTCAAGCAGTTCATGGAGTTAGCGGTAAACATGCCAGAGCATGACCCGCAGGTCGGACAGGCATTCTGTTCCATTGCAAGAACATCGGCGTCGGACATCTTGTCATCGGCAGCAGCCACCATCGCATCGACGAGGTCGATGGACTTCATCTCCCCGTTTTCCAGAACGACCTTGCCCGCTTCCATCGGGCCACCCGAGACGAAGACGACCGGAATGTTCAGGCGCATCGCGGCATTCAGCATGCCCGGGGTGATCTTGTCGCAGTTGGAAATACACACCAGGGCGTCAGCGCAGTGACCGTTGACCATGTATTCAACGGCATCGGAAATCACTTCGCGTGACGGCAGCGAATAAAGCATCCCGTCATGGCCCATGGCAATGCCATCATCAACTGCAATCGTGTTGAATTCCTTGGCGACACCGCCAGCCTTTTCCACTTCCCGCGCAACAAGTTGGCCCAAATCCTTCAAGTGGACGTGGCCGGGCACAAATTGCGTGAAAGAGTTCGAAATCGCGATAATCGGCTTGCCGAAGTCACCGTCTTTCATGCCTGTGGCGCGCCACAGGCCCCGGGCACCAGCCATGTTGCGGCCATGGGTGGATGTTCTGGAACGATATGGGGGCATGGATTTACTCCCTCATGCTGCGACAGGCTCTTCCTGCCTTATACGTATATATGCGTATCAATTGCGCGTCTTTACAGGGTGTGCCAGCTTTTTGCAGACTTGAAAAGTCCATGACGACGAAAAACCGTACGCTCCGGTACGATTTCTCCAATTTGAGCCTGAAGCAATGGCCATTGGCAGAAATGCCAGCCGTGAATTCTCAGAAAACTATGGCTAAGAGTGCATTAACATCATCAGATTAAATTAGACCATCGGTAATTCTGAGTGTTTCTTTTGCATGGTCTTTGATGCCCCTACGGTCCTGATCCTTCTTCTCCTGGCAAATACGGCTGCAGCCCTTTTGCTGGGCGCGAAGGCTATTGGGTCTTCGCGTCTTGGGGCGGCTCCCTTCGCTTGCCTTGGCTATTGGGCGTTGAGCGCACTGCTGCTTGTGGCTGGTACGGCCTTGTTCGGCGCCAGTTACACGCTAGACCCGATGACCAGCCAAACACTTGCTTTCTCGGTCATTCTTGTTGCGCTCACCGTCCGCCTAAAAGCAATCTTTTCAAACTTGGCGAAACCAACCGGGTTTTGGCTGCTTTCGGTTGGCGCACTCTCATGCACGGTGCTGTTGCTTGCAAATCTTATGGACCTGTCCGGCGCTGAAATCACAACAATTGGCGCTAGCCTCGCCATTTTGATCGTGCTTGCGACTTCCACTGTATGCTTCGCCATCAGACCGACCGGGCAGAAAGCCAATAAAACAGCCAGCATTTTTCTACTCGTCGAGGCTCTGGCGCTTTCGCTTCCTATCATTACCAGCATTTTTCCAGACAGTCGGTCCGTACTTGATCCCGGATTGGCCGCTCAACTTGCTGTCCTTGCCTTACACCTATCCTGTTTTGTCAGTGGTCTTTTGCTGCTCGACAGCACGCTGGAAAAAAAGCGGTACGAACAGAAAACAGAAAATGAGGTAGATCCACTCACTGGACTGCCCACACCGGCGGGTCTTGCAAAGCTTTGCTCCTGTGCCTTGCAAGACCATCGATCACAGAAAACGGGATACAGCCTGATTGCAATTGAGATAGATGGATTGGAAAAGGCGCGGGAGAAATACGGCACCGCCTTGGCTGACCACTTGATGAAGCTGTTGGGTCATCTGTGCTCCCGCTCCGCGGGAGGGAAAGCCATCACCGGTCGTCTGGAAGGCCCAGTCTTCGCAATTTTCATGGTTGAGTTATCCCAAGAAGCTGCAGCGTTGATGGCCCACCGCATTGGACGTCAGCTATCTCAGGAAGTCTCAGCCGTTGCAGGAAAAAAGCTGAAAATCGGAACACGCGCCGGTGTTTTCACGGGGTCTAGCAGAACGCCGTTTTCGAAAGCGGTCGACCTTGCCCAAGGCTGCCTGATTGATGCTCGCCTCAATCGAACCCGTGACATCATCTTGTGGGACGACAGCAAACGCGGTGAACCGAAACGAGCAACGTTCCAGAAAGACATGGCTCCGCAGAAACAAGAAGCGGCCTAAACCGCGCACATCGCAAGACCAAGCCTATTTTATGGAGCAAGTGCGAGAGACACTCGGCCTACATCACGAGAACACTCGTTTAGCTCAACCAATTCATCTTTTTCGTTTAATGCAAAGAGCCTAACGTCCGCGCGTCCAAAATCTTCTTCCAGAACATCGCCAGATTTATATTGGGGCAGCTTCCAGCCTTTCAAAAGCGCGTCAAACTTGTCCATCACAATCGGCAGACGAATGTCACTTGAATAGGTTGAGTTGGCACCAATCTCACCGTAACTGGACGCTCCATCCAAAACCAGTTCGCCATGCCCAGAAGCCACGGTCATCGCGATTTTTTGTAGGCGCAAGACTGTTTCCGACCTGTTACGAACCACAACGGGTACACTTGCTTCGTAAAAAACCAAAGTGTAGGCACCGTTTTCATCTGCGCGGTCAATCACCTTGGCAAAGAATTGCGGAGCACCTGCAAGATCAACCTCGATCAGATGTTTGTCAGGTAAACGTCCTTTTATGACACTTTGAACCACCGGCATTTGCAAGATAAGCGTTCCAGCGCCGCCGACAATAAGGAGTACGATAAGAACAGTGCTCCAGAAGCGCAACAAAGTGCTGTCCTTTTGCCGACACTCGCACGCCTGCTCACCTGCGGAAAAAGGCTTTCCGCAATAAACACAATCCTCAGAACTCAAAATGCTGGCCTCTCCCTCGCCCCGCCATCACGAATGTATTCATTCACAACAGCGTTACTGTGTATACATAACGCTAGGGCAGAAGGGAATTAACCACCGGTTGAACGCAGGTAGAAACCGCTTGAGCCGAGACAAGTTATTGAACGAAATGCGTTTGCAATTCGCCCATATGGACTAGGGTCCTGACCCTAAAACTCGCCACGTTGCTTGGCTTCGCGCAATTCAGTTTGAAACTTGAAGATATCGTGTGCAGCTGGATGATCCGGACCATAGGTTTGAAGAGCGATCATTCCCGCTTCACTCGACGCATCCAGTGCCTTTTGCTTGTCTCCAGCCTCAAGATAAAGCGTGGCAAGGTTATATAGGTTAGACGCAAAACCGGACGTTTGATCGAGCCCGTGAGACCGCTCCAACACTAATAGTTCTTCCATAACAGGTATCGCGGCCTCTGCACCGTCTGTCGTTTTCAGCAAAAACGCTTTTGTGTTCAGATACTGCGCATGAAGTGGAGGGATTTTTTCTGCGCGCGCCAAATTTGCGTCCAGCAAACTCCGCGCTTCATCAACCTTTCCCAATTCGGCGTAATCAATGGCAAGCAACCGCGCTCTTTGCAGAGGCATCTCATGCGCAGGTCCGAAGTGGTTTGCTAGGCGCTGATATCCCAGTTCACGGTATTTCAAAGCGTCTGCGGACTTACCTTGCCCCTTCAATGCAGTTGCAAGAATATCAAGCGGATACCCAGTGTTCGGATGTTCTGGCCCGTAAGCATCCTCAAAGGTTTTCAGCAGTTCGCGACCGCGCTGTTCGGCCTCTTCATAACGCCGATAAGCATTTAGCGTTTGCGCCAATGCAAACAGCGACTGAATGGTTTTGGGGTCAGCAACACCATATTTGGCCAGAAGGTCTGAGTAAGCAGTCTCGGCAGCCACCACCTGATCGGGTTTCGTAACGTGTTCACTTGCGTTTTGCGAATAGGCTGCAGGCACATCTGTAACAACAGTCAGAATCGCAAACACCGCGCCGTAAAGCACGGAAGAAGTTCGAATTATCTGCATTAAAACCGCCCCAAAAAGAAAGATATGTAGATGCAATTTCCAAAACTACACCTACGTCACTTTTAAATATCAGGGGCGGTATAGAGACTTCAATTCGTGTTGTCACGCATGTTATGCGCCCAAATATCGGGACTTTAGATCAGGTGTTCCTATCAATTCCTCGGAATTTCCTGCCCAAACAGTTTTGCCTTTTTCGAGAATGACATGCCGATCCGCCAACCGCTCCAGGGCTGCGACCGTCTTGTCGACAATCAAGATGGACTGCCCGGTTTCCTTCAGACTTTTGAGGCAAGACCAGATTTCGCCGCGAATAATTGGCGCGAGCCCTTCCGTTGCTTCATCAAGAATAAGGAGCTTCGGGTTGGTCATCAGTGCACGACCAATTGCGAGCATTTGCTGCTCGCCGCCGGACAGTTGGCTCCCCAAATTTGCCTTACGCTCTCGCAGCCGCGGGAAAAACTCGTAAACGGAAGCCAAAGTCCATCGGGTAGCCCCAGCACTCCGGTTCGCAGCCGTTGCCACCAGATTTTCCTCCACCGAAAGCGTTGGAAAGATCTGTCTCCCTTCTGGAACCAGCCCCAACCCGGCTTGCGCCACCGAATAGGCAGGGGCAGACGCCAGCTCCACACCCTCAACGCGAACATGCCCTGAGCTTGGCTTCACCAGTCCCATGACAGTTTTAATAGTCGTGGTCTTACCCATACCATTGCGGCCCATGAGTGTGACGACCTCACCTTCATTGATGGTCAGGTTCACATCGAAAAGAACCCGGGTCTCGCCATAACCGGCCTGCAATTGGGAAACTTCAAGCAACGCGGTCATACGCCATCCTCCGTTCCCAAATAGGCTTCCTTAACGGCGGGATTACCCCGAATATCATCAACCGTTCCTGAAGCGATGATTTCCCCGTAGACAAGAACAGAGATCCGGTCCGCCAACTGGAAAACAGCGTCCATATCATGCTCAACCAACAGCATGGGGATTGTCGTTTTCAGTTGTCCCAAGACTTCAACCAAACGGGCAGATTCCTCGGGCCCAGCACCCGCCATAGGCTCATCCAGCAAGAGCACCTTAGGCTCGCCTGCCAGCGCAATAGCTATTTCCAGAACGCGTTTTTCGCCATGGCTGAGGTCACCCGCCCGAACATTCGCCCGTTGCTCCAGTCCCACGGTCGCCAAATGCCGCAACGCAGAGTCGTTCAGGCTCTGCTCCTTGGCTGCAGCTTTAAAGAACCGAAAGGAATGCCCGGCCTTTGCCTGTACACCCAAGGCCACATTCTCGAGCGCAGAAAACTCCGGCAAGATCGACGTGATCTGAAACGACCGACCAAGCCCGCGCAGCGCTCGTTTGGCAACAGGCAGACCAGTGACGTTGTCTCCTTCAAAATAGACATCCCCATTGTCCGAGGCCAAGGCTCCGCTGATTTGCCCAATCAAGGTTGTCTTTCCGGCACCATTTGGACCAATCACCGCGTGAATTTCGCCGGGCACAACGGTCAGAGACACGTTCTTGGTGACTTGAAGCGCCCCATAGGCCTTGTTGAGGTTTTTAAGTTCAAGAACAGGTGCCATCACTTCGCCCTCCCCTTGATCAGCCCCAGAATTCCGCCACGTGCATAGAGCACGACAAGAATGAGCAGTGGCCCAAAGATCAATCGCCAATGCTGCGTGTAGCCGGAAAGAACTTCTTCCAGCATCAGATAAGCGATCGCTCCAAGAATGGCTCCATGCAAATAGCCAAGACCGCCAAGAACCACCATAACGATGAGCTCGCCAGAGCGATGCCAGGACATGTAAGCCGGGGACACAAACTCTGTCTGATTGGCCATCAAGGCTCCGGCAATGCCAGCCAATACACCGGCAATGACGAATGCTGCCAAACGGTAGCCAAATGGATCAATACCGAGCGCGTGGAGCCGTGCCTCATTCTGCCGCACACCTTTGAGAACCCGCCCAAACCGTGATGCTGCGATGCGTTTCAACAGGGCATATGCCCCCAACAAAATAGCCAGAACCAGAAGATAAAAGGATGTGTCATTTGCGAAGAGATCAGTTCCAAAGAACTCGGATCGTCCCCACATGGTCAGCCCGTCATCGCCGCCATAAGCTGAGAGCGAAGTCGCCGTGTAATAGGCCATCTGACCGAAGGCGAGCGTTATCATGATGAAATAAACACCGCGCGTCTTCAGACTGATCGCACCGGTGATCGCCGCAAAGATCGCCGAAACCAAAATGGCAACCGGAAACGAAATCCAGGCATCCCAAATGTCATGCGCTGCCAATATTCCAACGGCATAGGCTCCAAGCCCCAGATAGGCAGCGTGTCCAAAACTGACCATCGCTCCCAAACCAAGGATAAAATCGAGGCTCAGCGCAGCGAGTGCCAGAATGAGGATACGCGTCGCAAATAGCAGAACAAACCGATCATCAAAAACACTGGAGTAAAGCGGCACGAGAGCCAGCGCCAGAAAGAGAATGACGGGAATTGCCTTGTTGTTCAGAAGACGGGTCATGAGCGCGTCACCGGGAACAAGCCGCTCGGCCGGAAAAACAGAACCGCTGCCATCAAG
>NZ_GL476319.1:398376-453625 GCF_000148725.1 Roseibium sp. TrichSKD4
AAAAGCCCCGCGAATAGATCCAATTCCACCGATCACAATCACCACAAAGGCGAGGATCAAGAGATTATCGCCCATGCCCGGTTCAACGGACAGGATTGGAGCGGCCATGATACCGGCAAAACCTGCCAGCATTGTTCCAAATCCAAACACGATCATGAACAAACGGCGGATATTGACGCCCAGCGCTGCGACCATGTCCGGATTTGTTGCCCCTGCCCGCACCAGCATTCCGATGCGTGTGCGTGTTACAAGAACATAGAGAAGCAAGGCAACACCGAGGCCAGAGCCAATCAGGGCGATGCGATATATCGGATACCGCAGATTATCCATGAGCTGGAAAGATCCATCGAATGCAGCCGGGATCGGCAAGGATAAGGGCGCCGCGCCCCATATCACCTTCACCGCTTCATTGAGAAAGATAATGACACCGAAGGTTGCCAACACCTGATCCAGATGGTCTCGATCATAAAGATGCCGGAAGATCAAAAACTCAAGCGCCAGCCCCGCGAGCAAAGAGACTATGAGCGCAAACAGCAACGCCAGCCAGAATGACCCGGTGAGCTGGTACCCGGCAACAGCCAGGTAGGCCCCCAGCATATATTGAACCCCATGGGCCAGGTTGATGAAGTCCATCACCCCAAAAACGAGCGTAAGTCCCGCAGCGATCAGGAACAAAAGCACACCAAGCTGAAGGCCGTTCAGTGTCTGGACAGCAAGAAGAGTTGCGCTCACAGCACAATATCCATTTTGATCATTGAGTTTAAGTTTGGACCACCGGGCAGGTCACGCCCTGCCCGGTTTTAGCCCAAAGCCAAGCAGTTAGCTTACATTCTGCACTTGCCGGCGTAAGCATCGGTCTTATCGTCAAAGACTTCTCCACCGCTCAGTGACAAACGCCCCGTCTTCGAAACTGCTTTCACAAGATAGAAGTCTGAACAGGGAACTGGTTGTTATTGAACTTGAAGTCCCCGCGCACGCTTTCGAACGGAGCAGTTTTCAAAGCTGCCATCAAGGCGTCCTTGCTTTTGTCTCCACCCGTCTTTTCCAGAGCGCCATCGATCAACCGCGCAGCATCATAGCCTTGCGCAGCATAGAGTGACGGTGCGTAGCCATACTCCGCCTTGAAATCAGCCACAAATTTGGCGTTGGCGGGGTTGTCCAGATTGGAAGCCCATTGTGCCCCGGCAAAAAGTCCAACAGCGGTATTCTGCGTTGCCGGCAGGGTTGTTTCATCCACTGTAAACGCAGACAGGAACGGGATTTCACCCTTCAAACCCGCCTGATCATATTGCTTGACCAGATTTACACCCATGCCACCCGGCATGAAGGTGAAAATTGCATCCGGCTTGGCGTCTGCAATGCGCGCCAGTTCAGCTGAGAAGTCGAGCTGGCCAAGTTTGGTGTAAATCTCGTCGGCAACTTCGCCTTCATAGTGGCGTTTGAAGCCCGCAATCGCGTCTTTGCCTGCCTGATAGTTCGGGGCCATGACAACAACTTTGCCGTAGCCTTGTTGTGTCGCATGCTTGCCCATCACCTCGTGGTTCTGGTCATTCTGCCAAGAGGTGGAGAAGAAGTATGGGCTACAGCCCTTGCCCGCAATCGGAGACGGACCGGAATTTGCGCCAACGAAAATCGTCTCCGACTGAATGACTGGCTTATAGACAGCCATCATCACGTTGGAAAACACAACGCCCGCCATCATGTCGACCTTGTCGCGCTCCAGAAGGCCCTGCACCTTTGTCAGCGCCGCATCAGGCTTCAACTCGTCATCAACGACAAGGACTTCGGTTTCCAAACCGCCCAACTTGCCATCATTTTCCTTCACTCCCAGAAGGAAACCATCACGCATATGCTGCCCCAAAACAGCGGGAGGACCGGACAAAGTTGCCAGAAAGCCGATTTTCAAGCTGTCTGCAGATGCAGCAGAAGCACCGCAAAGGATGGTAGATGCGGCTAATGCCGACAGGACTTTTTTCATAGACGTTCTCCCCTCGATGAAAGGGCCGGTTCAGTCCGACCTGAATCATTGATAACTTAACTTATAGTTGGGTCAGGGATGTAAAATCCCGCCAAAAGTATTTTAAGCATAAAATATTGAAGCTGTTAACCCCTCGAGCAACGAAACAATCTTTTAGATTTGAGCCATCAAGCCTCACATCGTTACACCCTCGTATAAATTGACAGGGATAACCCCTTCATGTTTTGACATTTCATGGGGAAGGCACAACTATTGCGCCTGCGTAAATTCGCATGCCGCATTCTTGACCTTTTTTCGGAGCAGGTATGAGAGTTACCTGCAATCGGAAATCGCAAAATGCGGTCCCATAATCGATAATTTGCGCCAAGAAGCACCTGCAAGGTTCAGTCATGTTGCTAATTCGAGAGCCAAACAACAGCCCTGCTTCCCATTTAAAATCATCACAAAACTCTGATTCTGATATTGGTTCTTCCAAAAAATTGACACCGGCCGACACAAAACTTACCCCGACACCACCCCGTAAACCTGCTGTTTTTTCTGCTCCTCCAGCTCCGGCTCGCAAACAAATTCGCTGGGCAGACGAAGCTCATGTTGTGATTGAGCCAGCAGAAAGAGCACCATCAACTAATCCCGTCGCAGCTTCAGACATTGCCAGCGGCAAAGGCCCGTTTTCAACGATCGCTCGTGGCTTGCTGACAGCCTCACTTTGTGTGGTCATCGTTGGGACCGGGATCACACTCTATCTGGCCCGACCAGATAAAAACACTGCTGCAAGCTCGTCCAATGGACCTGTCACGCAGGTGATCCGCACCAGCGCCGATATGGGCGTTCCACTTTCCGCGCAATTGGCCGCAAGCACCATCGAGCAACCAGCTCCCTCAGACCGTTTTGTTGATATCTTCAGCGTGGTGGCGAATAACACGTCCTATCTGGAAGAGCAGCTGAAGCAGGAAGCTCTGGCTCAGCTGAAGCAACTACAAACAACAGCGGCCCTGCCTCAGGCGTCCTCCGAGGTTCTGGCAATTCAAACAGCCCTGACCACCAGCTCAATCTCCGAACCTGATAGGCCCAACACCTCTCTCGGGTATGCGGACGACAACAAGTCAACCACACCAGCACAGGCAGCACTTGATGCCGTTGCGCCCAAAAAAGCTGAACCTGAGGCGATCAATCAATCAGCAGAGCGAACGGCTAAGGTCACTCCCGCAAAAGAACCAGTTCAGACCCAGCCCAAAGCAACCACTTCAACAGCTGCCAACGGCCCCAGCGGACGGATAACGTCCGCCGTTAACATGCGCCGTTCAGCCCAAAACGGCTCTACTGTTCTGGCCGTTGTGCCAACGGGCGCAAATGTAACGGTCAATTCCTGCGACAAGTGGTGGTGCTCGATCACATTTGAGAGCAAGACCGGGTATGTGGCTCGCCGATTTGTAGACCGGGCGGGATAGCCAATGGCGCGCCTGCACCGAACCTTTCCATTTGTGCTGGCGCTGCTTCTGCCAACTTCCTCTGCTCTTGCTGGCGGACGGACTGCGTGATCTACGCACCGATATGCAACAGTTACGCAAACGACAGTCTGCTTGGCGACACTGTCAGTGGCGGCATGGCAGGTGCTGTCACTGGCGGGGAATGGGAAGGCCAAAGTGGAGCCGAACGCGGTGCGCGAGTTGGCGGCGCCCTTGGCGTCCTAAACAATCTTGGTTCGCTACCCGGTGGTTGGCAGGCGCTTTACGACACGGCCTATCAGCTTTGTGTTCAAGGCAACACGACTTCCAATCAACCGATCCCGGGCGCAGGTCACATTCGCAGTCATTGCGGATCTTCAGCACGCTACAACGCCCCACTGAGAGACCCCAGAACCGGCGGCATTTCAGCAGGCTCAGCGCGCCCAGGTTGCCCCTAATCGACTTCGGGAAAGCAATTACACTTGTCCAGATGAGAAACCGATCGGGATCGGTTGACGTTGCGCGTGCAAACAAGTCAACTTGCAGTCACAAGACTGAATTGCCAATAGGGATTCTCATGCCATTGCCTTGCCGTCATTTGCTTCTTCCTGCTCTTGCTCTCACCCTGTCAATTGCCCCGGCTTTCGCTCAGCAATGCGGCGGCGATTTCCGCCAGTTCCTTGCAGGAGTGAAAAAGGAGGCCGTTGCCAAAGGTCTTTCTGCGAAAGCTGCCGACGCAACACTGTCTGGCGCTCAAATTGATCGCAAGGTTCTCGCCCGAGACCGTTCACAGGGCGTCTTCAAAATGCCCTTCATAAATTTCTCCCAGCGCGTGATCTCCGGTCACCGGATGCAGCACGGCGCGAAAAACATGAAGAAGTATTCCGGCATCTTCGCCCGCACCGAAAAGGAATATGGCGTCCCAGCCCCTGTGATCTCCGCCTTCTGGGCGCTGGAAACGGACTACGGTGCTGTCCAAGGCGACTTCAACACGGTCAATGCCTTGGCAACGCTCGCCCATGATTGCCGTCGCCCGGAACTCTTCCGCCCACAGCTGATCGCAGCCATTGAAATGGTGCAACATGGTGATCTTGATCCGCGCCGCACCACCGGCGCTTGGGCCGGGGAAATCGGCATGGTGCAAATGCTACCTGAAGACATCATCAAGTTCGGCAAGGACGGCAATGGTGATGGCCATGTCACTCTCAAAAAGAGTGCGGAAGACGCAATCCTGACTGCAGGCGCTTTCATCCAGAACCTTGGTTGGCGACGTGGTGACCCATGGCTTCAGGAAGTTAAGGTTCCCGGCAATCTTGACTGGAGCAAAACAGGTCTCAAAACATCCATGCCGGTGGCCGATTGGGCCCGCCTTGGCATCACAGCACGTTCCGGCAAACTGCGCACGGATCTGCCTGCATCACTGATCCTGCCGCAGGGACGGAAAGGCCCCGCCTTCCTCGCCTATCCGAATTTCGATATTTACCTCGAATGGAACCAGTCGTTTGTTTACACGACGACGGCGGCCTATTTTGCAACCCGCCTTGGCGGTGCACCGGTTTACAACAAGGGCAATCCGGACAAGGGCCTGAACGACGCGCAAATGAAGCAACTGCAAACCAAGCTGCGCGCCATGGGTTATGACGTTGGCAAGATCGACGGCATTTTGGGTGCTGGCACACGGGGCGCTGTCCAGGACGTTCAGAAAAAGCTCGGCCTCCCGGCAGACGCTTGGCCAACCCCAACACTATTGAACAAACTATAAAACAAACCGGTGGGTTCGCCCTCACCCACCCACATCTTCTGGTGCAATAGCCAATGTCTTGACGATGGCGTGGATAGAGACGCCTTCGGCGAGATCAAGACTATCGGCGGAACGACGGGTCACGCGGGCGAGAACGGAGCCTGCCGGGGTTTTGACCGAGACAAGCGCCCCCGGCCCCTCGCCGCTTCTGATCGTCTCAACGGTTCCCGGCAAAATATTGAGTGCAGACAGGCCCTCAGGTGCCTGACGCGACAAGATCACGTCCTGAGCCGGGATACGGACCCTCAAGCGGTGCCCCGTCGGCACCGGCACCTTGGGCAAAAGCAATCGGATACCGCCAGCATCCAGTTCAGAAAGACCATCTTCGTGGTGTGCAATCACCACAGCTTCAATCAATGCACCGGCAGCCCGCGCACCGGCAGGCAGCACCATCGGATCGCCCAAAACTTCAACCGCCGGACCTTGCTTGGCGACTTTCCCATCCTCCAAGGCCACCACGGTCGTCGCCAATCGGCCGACCTCAGTGGGGGAATGACTGACATAAAGGATTGGCACGGACACTTCGTCCCGAAGACGTTCAAAAAACGGCAAAATTTCCTGTTTGCGCTCTTCATCCAGCGAGGCCAATGGCTCGTCCGCAAGGATCAGTTTCGGGTTGGATAACAGCGCCCGACCGATCCCAACCCGCTGCTTTTCACCACCAGAAAGCTTTTGAGGCCGCCGATCCAGCAAATGGCCAATGCCCAGCATCTCGACAATCCGGTCCAGCTCGGCAGACTGTTGAGATTGGCCAACAAACCAGCGGCCATACAGAAGGTTCTGACGCACATTCAAATGCGGGAACAACCGACCTTCCTGAAAGATGTAACCAAGCCGCCGCTTATGAGGGGGAAGATTTGTACCGGCCTCGCTGTCCAACAGTACCCAATCCTCGACCGAAATCCGCCCAGCCTTTGGGCTGAGGAGTCCAGCTACCGCGTTAATGATGGTTGTCTTGCCCGAGCCAGAGCGGCCATACAGCACCGTGATTCCTGAAGGCGCTTCAAACTCGGCCTTCAAGGAAAAACTACCAAAGTCATGGGAAAGGCGAACCGACAGCGTCATACGCCACCTACCCGCTTCGCGACCCGCCGCGACAGCATCTCGGACAGGAGCAACGCGCCCATGGATACAATGACGGAGACGATCACCAGTCGCAGCGCTGAGTTTTCGCCGCCCGGAACCTGCAGAAATGCATAAATTGCAGTTGGCAGGGTCTGCGTTTGTCCTGGAATATTGGACACAAAGGTGATCGTCGCACCGAATTCACCCATAGCCTTGGCAAACGCCAGAATGCTGCCCGCCAGTACACCGGGCAAGATTAACGGCAGCGTAACGGTCAAAAACACCCAGGGCGGCGAAGCGCCAAGCGTTGCACTCGCCTGCTCCAGTTTGACGTCAACAGCCTCAATAGAAAGGCGAATAGCCCGGACCATAAGCGGAAAGGCCATGATCGCTGCCGCGAGGGCTGCACCCGTCCAGCGAAACGCAAACACGATGCCCAATTCTGCCAAGAAGCCGCCCAAGGGCGCTTTGGGAGCAAAGGTAACGAGAAGCAGATACCCTGTGACCACCGGCGGCAGAATAAGAGGCAGATGCACAATCCCGTTCAAAAGCTGACGACCGGGAAACGACCACCGCGCAAGCGCATAAGCAGTCAATACTCCAAGCGGAAGGCTGACCAGAGTTGCCCAAAAAGACACCTGCACCGACAGGTGAACCGCCTGCCATTCCGCCGGGCTCAGCATCATCCGCCCACTGCCCCAGCAACAGTCAAAAAACCATGAGCCTTGAGCAACGCTTGGGCCTCAAGGCTTTGGAGATAGGACATGAAATCCTTCGCAGCTTTGGAGCCCCGCCCATCCACCACAGCTGCGGGATACAGGATTGGAGGGTGGCTATCCTGCGGAAACCGGCCCAGAACAGTCACGTTGGGCTCAACAGCGGCATCTGTTTCATAAACAATGCCCAGTGATGCTGCTCCTAGCGCCACTAAGGCCATTGCGGATCTCACATTGTTTGATTGCGCGACCTGTCCTTGAACACCCTGCCAGAGACCGAGATGTTCTAAAGCAGCCTTGCCGTAAATCCCCGCAGGTACTGCTTCAACCAGCGCCATGGCCAGTTGTCCGCCGTCAAGCGCACCGGCAAGATCAAACTTGGATGTGATTTCGGCCGGGTTGGTGTCAGACGGTGCGCCTGCACGGATCAACGCCAGTCGATTTCCTGCAAAATTGAACCGACTGTCCGGCTCTAGATACCGACCGCTCTCCAGCTGGTCCATCCAGTCGCGATTGGCCGAGATAAAGATGTCGGCAGGTGCGCCATATTCAATCTGACGGGCGAGAGCGGACGAGCCAGCAAAGGACAAGACTATCTGGTAGCCGGTCCGTTTTTCAAACGTGCCTGCCAGATCCTCCAGAACGTTTTTCAAGCTGGCGGCCGCAAAGACCGTTACACTTTCTACCCTTGCGGTGGCAGCCATTTGCCCCAAGGCGTTGAAGCTCATCAGGAAAGCGCCAAGAAGCAGGATCAACCTGCTCCCGAAACGCCTGCCCTTCCTGATGATTTGCATGCCGATCCCGCTATGCTGACCTGAATTTTGCCAACAATTACAGCACCGACCACGAATGGCAATGGCCTAAACGAAGGGCTTTAGCGCGGTGCCATGCGGATGGCACCATCGAGACGGATGGTTTCGCCGTTAAGCATGTCATTTTCGATAATAGCGCGAACCATCTTGGCATATTCCGTTGCCTTACCAAGACGAGATGGGAACGGCACCTGAGCGCCGAGAGAATCCCGCACCTCTTGAGGCAGGCCCATCAGCATCGGCGTCTCAAAGGTGCCTGGCGCAATTGTCATGACACGAATGCCGGATTTTGAAAGGTCCCGCGCGATTGGCAGGGTCATGCCTGCGACCCCCGCCTTGGATGCAGCATAGGCCACCTGCCCAATTTGGCCGTCAAACGCGGCAACAGATGCCGTGGAGACGATAACGCCGCGACCGCCATCCTCAGTGACAGGCTCTAGCCCCGCCATTCCCGTCGACGCCATGGCAATACAGCGGAATGAACCCACAAGGTTCACATCGATCACCTTCTGAAACATGTCCATCGGATGTGGTTCACCGCGCGATGTGGTTTTGGCAACAGGAGCAATACCAGCGCAGTTCACAAGAATGCGTTCCTGACCATGGGCCTCGCGACCGACCCTGAACCCGGCTTCTACGCTGGACTGATCCGTCACGTCGACTGATACAAACAGACCGCCAATTTCCTTGGCAGTTGCCTCACCCTTTTCCGCATCCCGGTCAAACAATGTGACCTTTACCCCTTCAGCAGCCATCATGCGGGCTGTTGCAGCTCCCAATCCGGAAGCGCCTCCAGTTACAATTGCAGCTGTGTCTTGACCGATTTGCATGAATTCCTCATTGATTTAATTCTATATCATTATAATATAATGATTTTTTTAGATTGATTGACGAAAACGTCACTCCGTAGCCTAAAGGTGACGAAAAACCCTGCTTCGGTCAAGCATTTTGAATGCCGCTCAGGCCAATACCTGCAAATCCAATGGTTCGCGCAATCCCGCGACAGAACGCATTATGCGCCGCTCACCGGGTGTGCCGTCGTATCCCTGTTCAAGAGCCAAATCGAAAGTGCTCGCGTCCGTTAAAACGCAGGAGCATTCGGCTTTGTTGGCATCTTCCAATTTTGCGGCACGGTTCACAGCATCCCCAATAACGGTGAACTCCAATCGTTCACTGGACCCGACCACGCCAACGGTCACAGGCCCGGCAGACACCGCCGTGCCGATCAGGAAGTCTCTCGGCCATCCCAGTTCCCTGAACCGGAGCCCTTCGGCTGCAATTGCAGTTACCAGTTCCTGAGCAGCAGAAAGCGCATCAGAAGCATAACTGGTCGAGGGATGGACGGCACCGAAGGTTGCCAGAATCCCGTCACCAAGGAACTTGTCGATCCGGCCACCATGCCCCTTGATGATGCCAATGGCCGTTTCCTGATACGCAGCCAGAATTGCCATCACTTTATCCGGAGGCAACTGGTCGGCTGTTCGTGTGAAGCCGCGAATGTCGACATAAAGGATCGCCGCCTCTCGAACCGTCCCCTCCCCGGCTTTCAGCGAACTTTCCGCATCCGTAATGGAGGCGGCAACTTCCGGCGCGAAAAAGCGTTTCAAATCGGACGCGGCCGCGTGGTCACGAACGGAAGAGAAAAGCAACTCGCGGCCCCGAAAGAGCGCTGCAGATAATAGAATTGTCACGGTGAGAATGACGACAGTCTTGTCTAACTCGGCCCCGATCAAAACGCTGTTTTCAGTAAGATATTCCACATAGTTTCGCGTGATATGCATGCCGTCCATATCTGACAGAACAGCATAGCCGACAAGGCCCAGCCACCCGGCAACGGCCACAAGCCCAGTGGTCAAGACAAACCGGGGATCGAACCGCAAAGCCCGAAGCCCAATGAAGATGAAAACATACATCAGGGTTGGTGCCTTGAGATAAAAGGTCGGCGGTTGGTTGTATTGAATATGGAAGGAGAAAATCAGCCCAACCAATAACGCCATATCGACGCCAATGGACAGCAGGAGCAGCCATGTTGGCAGTTCAAATCGATATGACAGAACCAGTCGGACGACGGTAAAACCGAAATAAATCGCAAGAGCAACCGGTACAAAATTAAACCCATCTGCTCCTTCAGCACGCGGCGCAAGCAGATAAAGCGTTGAAAACAGGCTGACAATTCCGAGTTGAACCCATGAAATCAGGCGCTCGGACGCATTTTCACGTTCGCGGATTTCGGCGCGCACACGTTGCGGAATACCGGTTTCCGGCGGTCCTCCGCGGAGAATATAGGTAATCCATCCCGACCCATCCGACATACCTTGGCCAATGCTCCTTATCGTCGCTGCGTCCAACGCCCCGATTTTTCGCAGCGTCAAATAAGACCAAAGATCGGTGTTTTGGGTTCGCAAAACAAGGGCACTTGCCGATACGTGATCCGCCGTGATGCCGGGATCACGGTTTGAGGATCAGTCCTTCTTTTGCAACGAGCGTGCCCGGATAAACATCCGCGGCAGCTGTTCCGATTTCGTCGAGTTCATCGTCAACACGGCGCGGATCGTGATGGAAAAGCACAGGCGTTTTCACCTCTGCTTCGCGCGCCAGCTCAACGGCTTTTTGCCAAGTTGAGTGGCCCCAGCCGATATAGGTTTCATATTCCTCGTCGGTGTACATGGCATCATAAATCATGATGTCTGCCCCTTCGACGAAGCCGGGGAGCTTTGCATCTATCTCCACGTTTCCATGCTCATGGTCCGTGATGATGCAAATCACTTTACCTTGAAATTCAATGCGGTAACCACAAGCTCCGCCCGGGTGGTTGAGACGCATTGTACGCACGGTCGCATCGCCACAAACCGGCAACTCGCTACCAACCTGATAATCACAGAACGAGAGCGCTTTCAGCGATTTTGCGGCCAGAGGGAATACAGGCGGGGACATGATGCGATTGACCACGTCTGCCAGTTTCAGCTCAGGTTCTTCAAAGTGCCCCGCCCATGCATTGATCTGGGAATCGGGGTCAAAGGCTGGCCAAAAGAATGGCAACCCGCAAATGTGATCAAGATGCGTGTGGGTGAAGAGAATATCCATGTCAGCGGATTGTTTTTTCTGACACAGCTCCATTCCAAGGTTACGAGCGCCAGAGCCACAATCGACCAGCATGCGCGCATTCCCTGCCCGAATTTCCAGACAGCTGGTTTCTCCACCATAGCGAAGCGTGCCGGTGCCGGGCGTTGGAGTTGATCCACGCACACCCCAGAACCGTAGGGAAAACTCTTCAGACACTCAGGTTCCTCGCTTCCTCGAAATGGAGATACTGCCAACCCAAATCATCCGGAAAAGGCGTTGACACTCTCCAAACTTCTATTGTTGCGCCGCAGCCAAATCCCGTGTTGTTCGCTCCAGTCGAAGCGCAAGTGTTCTCATCACCTCTAGTGATATATCGGGAAACTCGGTAAGCAATTTCAAGAAGTCGTCCTTAGAAACTGTCAAGACATCCATGTCCGAAGCCGCAGTCAGGCTGGCCGTTCGGGGCACATCACAAATAATTGCGATCTCGCCAACAATGTTGTTTTCCGCCACTTGAGCGACAGTTTTTTCGCCATCCGGCGTGTTCACAAGAACGTCTGCCGTACCTTTGAGGATGATGAAGGCAGAATCTCCCGGTTCGCCCTGAATACACAGCCGCTCACCTTGCTGATACTCCGTTCGATCACTAATAAACGCCAGCAACCTCAGTTTTGTCTCGTCGATGCCCCGAAAGAGCGGCACGCGCCGCAAGGCTTCGACTTCTGTTTCCAAACTCATTCCGACCTCCCGCTCAACGCGTCATTTGTGAAACAAACAAAATGCGGTTGGCTTTTTCATCCACAAAAGCACTTTAAAACCAATCACTCAAGCCTTCCGACGAGAGGTTGACGATATGCGCCCCTGATCCATCACGGCATGCGCTTCAAATTCCGCTGCAAGCTCTTCATTGGGAACACCGAACACCAGGGTGCGTCCATCCAACAGCTCTCTCAAAGTGGCGCGAAGCTCACGGTCCTCATCATTGAGACCGGTCGCAATATCATCAAGGATGGTGATCCGGGCGTTTTTCAAAAGGCCGCGCACAAGCGCCAAGCGGCGACGTTGCCCCGCAGACAAGCGCGATCCGGCCACCCCAACATGATACCCGAACCCGGCATACATGATTGGCTCCCGCAGCCCCATTTCTTCCACCAAAGATCGGATCACCTGATCGATCCGCTGGCGGGCATCCCGGCGATCAACGCGCGCACGTCCGAACAGAAGGTTGTCTTCAATCGTAAGCGGCGGAAGATACGTCTCCGGATCAATACCGACAAAATTCTCGCTGTTGCCAACCACGCGTTGCTGGAACTGTTTGCGCGCCTCAATGACCTCAGCTTTCAATTCGTCGGTCATGATGCCCAAGCGGTGTCTGGCTGGAACCAACTTGAACGCAAGCCCGACAAGACGAGATTTATCGTTGTCACTGAGGCCCGGGCGTTGATTGCCGGATTTGGCGACCCGGACGATCCGATCAAACTCCGGCAAATCTTCCTGCGTGATAAACGAATAGGTTCCCAGCAAGCCACTATCGCCAGAGACGTTGGCAAAGAGTTCCACCATGGTTTCAGCAATCTTCAGGCCGATTTCTCGAAGCTTCAGATCAAGACCGGTCTCAGCAAGGAAGGCTTTGACTTCCGGCACATCAGGGATCTGCTCCATACCCATTTCAGGGTCTGTTGGAACGGCAAAAAACAGGTTCTCTGCCAAGGTTGCACTGGCATTGAAACTGTCGAGGTTCCAAAGCTCAACAAGATTGGCAAGGTTCGGATCATCTGCAATCCGTTTGGCCAAAGTGGAGCGCACTGACAAGATACGATCTGCAAAGGCATCATCCATCGATGGATCGAAACGCGACTGCAGGCCAAGGCGGTAGATATCGGCATCCAGCCCCACTGCGGTCAGCAATGACAGGGCTTTCTGATCCAACTCAGCAGCATTCGTGACACCAGCTGCCGGATAATCTTCCCAACTTGCTGCAATGTCGTAAGTTGGGTTTTTGGTTTCCTTGGCTTCGCTCAACCGGCGCTGATAGTCACGCAAGTCTTCACCCTGCCGCTCAATGGTTTCAAGCGGACGGTGGCGCAGGCCATAGTAAAGGTTGTCCCGAATGGTGCCTGTCCAAACGTGGATTGAACCGCCGACAAATGCGACTTCACGCCCAAGGGTTGCCTCACTCAAGCGATCCAGATTTTGCCCGCCGATTTCCACCCGCCCCGAAGATGGGCTAACCAGTCCCGCAACTAGCTGCAGAACCTCTGCCCGTCCGGAGCCGTCTCCGCCAACGACTGCAACGTTGCTGTTCTCCGGGATTTTTAAAGAAGCATCAAAAACCTCCTGCCCCGCAGCTCCGCCGGAGAAGGTGACATTCTGGAAGACAATGTCGCCCTCCAGTTTGACGGTTTCATCACCTGTCAGGCGCTCGACGGGATAGATGTCAGCTGGATCAAAATTCTCAACAACGGTCTGGTACTTGACCGAGACATCAGCTGTCATCTGATAGTAAGCCAGCAGCTCTTTCCATGGGCCGGCCAGATCTTTATAGGCCGCGATCACCGCCAGAAGCGCGCCGATACTCAAATCCCCTTCGATCACCAGGTACCCGCCAATCAGGTAGAAGAAGAACGGCGTCAGCTGGTTCATGAAGTTATTGAGAAACTTAATGAAATACTTCCGGTTAAAGATCTCGTACCGGATCTTGAAGTTCTCATAGAGCCGGTCGGACAGGTCGGCGGAATGCCACGCGGATGCATCATTTGCGTGGATTTCGGGCACGCCCGTAATACTCTCCCCGACCTTGTCCGCAATCAAACGGACATTTTTGACCCGTCGCCGGGACAGCAAGACAACTTTCCGCTGAAGCTTGGGAATAATGTATGCTTGGATTGGGTATGAGCTGATGGCGGCAAGCCCAAGCAACGGGTCTTGCATGAAGATGAAGCCGAGTTGCACAAACAGCATACCGCCCTGATAGGCGGGCAGCGCGAAGGCTTCTCCGATAAATCCGCCAACATCTTCCACTTCCGATGTGATCATCGGAATGATCTCGCCAGAGCTTATTTTGCGGAAATGAGGGAGGCGAAAACGCAACACACGTTGAAAAAGTTCAAACCGCAACCGGCGCAACATGCGCTCGCCTAAACGTCCTTTATAAACGTTGATATAAAGCTTCAGTCCGTTCGAGACGACAACAAGTCCAAGAAATGAAAAGCATAGGAAAATCAAATAGGAGATTTGATCGAATTCGAAAGACAAAATGCTCCTGGGGAAACCCTCCCCCTGCACAGCATCGTTGACGATCAGCTTCGGAAGCTCCAGCAGTATATACGTGACTGGATAGGATAATACAGTGACAAGTAAAATGAATATTTGCTGGCGCGAGCTGAACTTCCAAATAAAACTGAAGAGATTCTTTTCCATTGCGCCATCCGAAATGAATACTGCCCGCCTGACCCTCGAGTCAGATCGGGAATATTACCCATTAAGTTGGAATGTGCCAGTCACGATTCTCCCAGCAGGTTTCATAAGCCATTGACGCACACTCACAGTTTTGAAAGGGTGGGCTTCTCAACAGACACAGAAAGACGTGACAACTTGGCGTTTGGCGGTGCATAAGGCCGCACACGTGCCAGGAAATCCAAAAAGCCAAGTATGCGTTCCAAATCGCCAAAGATCCTTATTTATAGTCATGACTCCTTCGGACTGGGACATCTACGCCGCTGCCGTGCAATCGCGCATTCCCTTGTCAAAGCCTACGGCGAGCTTTCTGTTCTGATCCTCTCGGGTTCGCCGATCATTGGCAGCTTCGAGTTTCGCTCCCGCGTAGATTTCGTCCGCATTCCAGGTGTCATCAAATTGCGGGACGGCGAATACACGCCGCTTTCCTTGCACCTGGACATTGAGCATACGCTGGAAATTCGCTCGTCCATCATCGAGCACACGGCGAAGGTGTTTGAACCGGATATATTTATCGTCGACAAGGAGCCCCTGGGGCTACGCGGCGAGGTTCTTGGCACTCTGGAAGCATTGAAGCACACCAAGACCAAGCTTGTACTCGGACTTCGGGATGTCATGGACGATCCCGAAATTCTGGCACAAGAGTGGGAACGCAAAGCTGTCATGCCTGCGCTCAAGGATCTGTATGACGAGATTTGGGTTTATGGCCCTGAAGGCGTTTGCAATCCGGTTGAAGGCATAGACCTTCCCAATGGTGTTCCGGAGAAACTTCGCTATACCGGGTATTTGCGGCGACACTTGCCTGAAAACGCGGAAGGCGCAGCGTTGCCTGCTCCATTTGGGGAGCAACCCTACATTCTTGTAACACCGGGTGGCGGCGGCGATGGCGTGGAAATGGTGGACTGGGTCATGCGTGCCTACGAAGCGCACAGTCGGCCATTGTTCCCTGCCCTGATCATTCTTGGTCCCTTCATGCCGGCAGCGGCCGTCACGCAGTTTACCGAACGCGCTGAACATCTGCGCGACGTTGAAATTCTGCGCTTTACGCCTCAAATCGAACCCTACCTTGCCAGCGCCACGGCAATTGTCGGAATGGGCGGTTACAACACGTTCTGTGAGATCCTGTCCTTCGACAAGCCCACCTTGATGGTTCCGCGCATCGTTCCACGCCGCGAACAAGCCATACGGGCCGCCCGCGCTGAAGAGCGAGGTCTGTTGAAGGTTCTGCCGATCGACAAATACCCGGACCCACACTTGATGACTGAAGCGTTGGCGGAACTTCCCCATGCTCCATGCCCATCAGCAGCTGGTATCGAGAACCTCATGCTTGGTCTGGACCTCATTGGTGATCGCGTTGGCGAAATCCTTGAAGAAAACCGTGCCGAAGACCTCCCCCGCCAGATTGTCAATTTCTAAGTGAGCCGGATCGCCTGTCGAACCGCTCCTACTTAATCGAGACTTGCCATGTCCCGCATCGCCGTCGTGGTGAAAGGCTATCCTCGCCTTTCCGAAACTTTTATTGCTCAGGAAATTCTCGGGCTGGAACAACGTGGCATTCCGATCCTGATCGTAGCCTTGCGCAAGCCTTATGATCCTTACATCCATGACCTGCATCGGAAAATCTCTGCAGACGTCATGTATCTGCCGGAATATGTGAAAGATGACCCGGCCCGAGTGGCGCGAGCGAAGCGCTGGGCCGAAGAACAGCCCACTTATGAAAAAGCCAAAGCCCTGTTCGACAAGGACTTTGCTCAAGAAAGCAATGCAGGCCGACAACGACGTTGGGCACAGGGTTGCGTCTTTGCTCATGAGCTTCCTGAAGACATTTCGTGGATCCACACCCACTATTTGCACACCCCCTGCTCGGTCTCGCGGTACGCTGCACATCTGGCCGGTAAGAGTTGGTCCTTTTCCGCCCACGCCAAAGACATTTGGACCAGCGAAGAATGGGACCTGCGGACAAAGCTAGATGATGCCGCTTGGGGCGTGACTTGCACCAAAGTCAATGTCGATCATCTGAAGTCCCTCTCCCAAAACCCGGAGAAGGTCGAGCTGGTGTATCATGGCCTCGATTTTTCCGGCTTCCCGGACCCCGCCGACAATCCTCCCCGCCGAGATGGAACAGCAGATCCGGTTCGGCTGGTTTCAGTCGGGCGCGCGGTAGAAAAAAAGGGCTATGATGATCTTCTTGCAGCGCTCAAAAGCCTGCCTGAAACGCTGAACTGGCATTTCACCCATATTGGCGGCGGCGAACTGTCAGACACACTCAAGGCTCAGGCCGATGCGCTTGGGCTTGGTGAGCGGATCACCTGGCGCGGTGCCCAGCCCCGTGAGGAGGTCATCAAGACCTGTCAAATGTCCGACCTCTTCGTCCTACCATCCAAGCTGGCGAAATCCGGCGATCGCGATGGTCTGCCAAACGTTTTGATGGAAGCGCAATCGATGGGCATTTGCTGCTTGTCCACCTCGGTGTCCGCCATCCCGGAACTCATAATCTCCGGAGAAACCGGAATGCTCGTTCCGCCCGCAGACCCAAAAGCACTTGGCGCGGCCCTTCAAAAACTCATTGAAGCCCCAGAGGAACGAAACAAGATGGGCAAGTCTGCCGCGCATCACGTCCGCCATCACTTTGCCAGCGCGCCGGGTCTCGACCAACTGACCGAAAAATTCAAAAAGGTGCTCTGACAGACGGACTAGCCCATGAAAGTAGCCTTCACATCACCGATGAAACCTCTTGATCATCCGGTTCCATCCGGGGATCGGACCATGGGGCGGTTGTTTGTTCAGGCACTGAAAGCAGGTGGGCATGAGGTCGACATCGTCTCAAACTTTCGCAGCTGGACAAAAACCGCAAGTGAAGAGGTTCAGCGCGCCATTCGCGACGACGCATGGCGAGAAGCTGACCGCATTGCCGAGAGCTGGGAGCAATCCGGCAGCAAGCCCGATGTCTTTTTGACCTATCATCTTTATCACAAAGCCCCAGACTGGATTGGGCCACGATTGGCTGAGCGGTTCGACCTTCCTTACGCGATTTTAGAGGCAAGCCGCGCTCCCAAACGCCAGACCGGTGACTGGGCCTTTGGCTTTGCGGAAGCGGACAAGGCATTGCAGCGAGCTGATATGGTCGGGGCACTTCACAATGCTGATGCTGGTTGCCTTAGCCCAGTTTTGAACGACGACCACCTTTCGATCATGTTGCCGTTCATAGACACCACTCCTTTCGAAGCCGCTACAAAAACGCGGTCAGCTGAGACACCCCTCAAGCTGCTCACTGTTGGCATGATGCGGCCCGGGGACAAGACAATATCCTATGAGGTTCTAGCAGCTGCCCTGAACCGCATTGCTGATTTGCCCTGGCAGTTGACCATAATTGGCGACGGCGAAACCAGAGAGCACGTTCTCTCCCTTTTCCCGCAAGATCGGATCACCTGGCTCGGAGCCCTGCCGCCAGAAGACTTGCCCGCGCAGTATGCAGCCCACGACCTTTTCGTCTGGCCTGCCATTCGCGAGGCATTTGGCCTTGTGTTTTTGGAAGCGCAGGCAAGCGGTTTGGGCGTTATCGCAGGTGATACATTTGGGGTGCCCGATATCGTACAGAACGAAAAGTCCGGCCTTTTGTCAAAAGAAGGCGATGTCGAGACTTTCGCCCAAAACTTGAGGCGTGCGATTGAAAACCCGGACCTCTGCCGTGCACTGGGCAAATCAGCTCTTGACCATGTAAACGCCAATCATACGTTGAAAGCTGGCGCAGACAGACTGACCCGCTTTCTAACTGCCGCCATTGCCAACCATTCTCGCCGGACACCTTCCTAAACCCATGCCCTTCAACGTTTTCATTCATGTGCAGCACCTTCTGGGAACCGGGCATGCAGTGCGCGCGGCCAGCATTGGCAAGGCCTTGATGGCAAAGGGCGCAAAAGTGACATTGGCGACCGGCAACACATTACCGCCGACACTCGACACCGGCGATCTGACCATCGTCAATTTGCCGGCAGTGCGCAGCCCGGATGCTAGCTTCAAGCGCCTTGTCACTTTAGACAATGAAGATTTTGACGAAGCTTGGAAAAAGACCCGCGTTGAATCAACACTTGAAGCCTTTCAGAGCGATCGGTTCGACCTCCTCCTGACGGAAACTTATCCATTTGGACGTCGGCACTTCGAGTTTGAATTGAGCGAATTGCTCAAAGCTGCCAAGACCTGCTCCCATCCACCGATGATCGCAACGTCAATCCGCGATATTCTGGTTCGTAAGCAAGAACTCTGGAAAGAGGAATGGATGGCCGATCAGGCCCTTACCTTCTACGACCGCATTCTCATTCATTCCGATCCGGATTTCGTGCAACTGGCAGACAGTTTTCCATTCGCGGACAAGGTGGAGCATTTGGTTCGTTATACCGGCTATGTCGGCGGTGGGGATCGTCCCGAACCGCCGGATGGTGTGGGTGTCGACGAAGTGATTATTTCTTGCGGTGGTGGCGCGGTTGCAGATGCGCTGCTGTCTGCAGCGCTCGAAGCGCGCCCTCTTTCCCGGCGCGCAGAAGACACCCTTTGGCGCATTCTTGTGGGCCACGATGTGTCCGATAACGCCTTTGAAATTCTGAAAAAAAGCGCTTCCAGCGGCGTGATCGTCGAACGCGCACGAAAGGATTTTCCAGGCCTGTTGAAACGTGCGCGATTGTCCGTCAGTCAGGCCGGCTACAACACCGTTCTCGATATTCTGAAAGCGGGGATTCCGGCTGTTTTTGTTCCCTTTGCGCAAATCAACGAAACGGAACAAGCCCAACGAGCTGAAGCGCTCGCCGCCCACGGTCGTGCTGTTGTAACAGCTGAAAAAGACCTGACGCCGGAGCGATTGGCAGCAAGTATTGATGATGCCCTTGCCCTGCCCCGTTCAAACCACCAGGTTCAGCTGGGCGGCGCGAAACAAAGCGCTGAAATCCTGATCAACGACCTGAAAGAGCGCGCAGCATGAATGCGGACCTCACCCGGTTTCGACGAGACTTGACTGACCATCTTGACTGGTTTGCCGAGCGCGGCAAGAAGGTTCGCTTCTGGTGGCGTGATGATGATGCGATTGAGCCGACGGACGACCTCGACCGCCTGCTGTTGATCGCCAACACCCATAAGGTGGACGTGGCTCTTGCCGTCATCCCGAAGAATGCGACAGAAGCATTGGCCACCCACCTTGCAAATGAACCTCACGCTGTGGTGCTGCAACACGGCTGGCAGCACAAGAACTTTCAACGCAAGGATCTTGGCGAAAAGGCAGCCGAACTCGGCACGCGCCGAGACCCGGACGAGCTTTTGGGCCAGCTGGCACAAGGGCGTGATCGTCTAAAATCGCTGTTTGGCGATAAGTTTATCCCTGCAATGGTTCCGCCATGGAACCGGATCGCGCCCGAAATCTCTCGCCGCCTGCCCTCCATTGGCCTCACAGGCCTTTCCACCTTTACATGGCACAATTTTCCTCGGGCTGGACAGGTGCAGTCTCATGTTGACATGATCAAATGGAAAAAAGACAGGCGCTTTATCGGCTGGGAGAGCGCCCGCCTGCGCCTCGAACTCCAATTGTGTCGGCGCCGGACAAATCCATCAGAGCCACTCGGCATCCTGTCCCATCACCTTTCCCATGACGAAGGATGCTTCGAGTTCCTTCAAGAACTCCTCACCATTGCAGCTCATCACGACGGCGCTAAGTGGCCCCGAATAGAAAACCTATTCTAAATTTTAACCACCAAACCACTAATAACGTTAGGTCATTTTAAAATCGCAATTGGACCAAACCAATTGCATTTTGAGGTTAGCCTAATGAAGTTTGACCCATACAAAGCAATAGAAATCAAGGTCTCACCAACCGCACATTTCTTCAGACTAATTATTGAAACCTTTTTTATGTTGTTCTTTATTTTTGCAATTAAAGTTGTAATTGAAAGCCCATTTAGCATACTAACTATACCAGCTGTAATTCTCTCCTTTATCATGTCGTTATATTTCCTATTTCTTTTGCCATTGCGCATTAAGTCTCTCCGCACAAAGGCGCCTGCTATTTTAATCGGCCCGGAAGGGTTTCTGGACACCAGGGTAATCAATAAGCCCATTAGATGGAATGAAATCGAAAGTATCAAAATCTTCAGCTTCGCCAGAGTTTACCTGATTGCTATATCAACTAACGAAAAACGAAATTTGAATCATAATTTCTTGAACTTGTACAAGCCATTCCTGAAATTAAAAGAACCCAATCTCCTATTATACCCGATCGGAGGATTATCTATTAGACTAGAAGAATTCGATGAACATATATCAACTTACGAATACTACTGGAACAATCCTACGATCAAAGAGAATACAGGTTTAGGCAAAACGTTTTTTGAGCTGCATGCTCGGCATACAAGCGAACAGCCCGATACCACTTGGGAGACACACGGCAACTTCGGCCAAAACGATAACAAAGATACAGGCAATCATGAAAAGCGGCGAAAACAGGATTAAACCGCCTCGATTTGCTTCAAGTCTGAAGCATAGGCAAAACGGTTTTTGCCGCCGGACTTGGCAAGATACATAGCCGAATCTGCGCTTTTCAAAAGCGATGAGACCTTCTTGCCGTCGTTCGGATAGCTTGCAATGCCTATGCTCACGCCGAGGCTGACCGGAAGACCGTCACGGCCAAATGGCGTATCCAGCGCGCCGATGATGGCACGGGCTTTGCGGACAACACTGTCATCATCCTTTACATGGTCCGCCCTGAACAACGTCTAAGCCATTGATGTTGCGCGTGGCCGAAGCAATACGCAAATATTCGATTTGACCGGTTTGGGGATGGGGTTTGTGATCCAGAGCAGCAAAATGATCAGTGCATTGAGGATCAGACGCAGGTTATGACCGGCTGCGGCCAGCAGGGCGTTGATGGCATCGCCATTTTTGCCATTGAGGAAGTTCCGGTCAAGTCGTCCATCTGTTTTCATGTGGCCGATGGTGGCCTCGATCGCTGATCGTCGTTTCAGCTCACGCTTCATCTGTGCCGTCAGCCCGCGCTTCTGGCCGGAGATCATGACCTTGGCGTCGCCCTCATAATCATGCCCCCGATAGCCACGGTCCACATAGACACGCTCAGCTTTGGTGCCGCAGACTTTCTCAGCCTGACTGATGGTGTCATTCAAGGTGTGCCCATCATAGGGATTGCCCTCAAAAGCCCTCGCCGCAAGAACCAATCCTTCCCGATTGGTCGTGGCAATGCCAACCTTGGCCCCGAACTCGTAAGGTGTTCGCGCCTTGCCCTTGGCAATACAGGCCACTTCCGGCGCATGCATGGAATAAATCTTGTTTTTGTCCTTGGGGGTCTGGGCCAGAAGCCGCTCCACCAGTCCCAGCAGACGGGAGAACCGGTGCTCAAGACCTTCGTTGCCTGCGATCTTGCGGGAGATGTCGCGATAGACCCGGCCCAGATAGGTCTTCAGCTTTTTGAGTTCCCGGCGCATCCGCTTGAACTGTTTGGCATGGGCATAACGGCCCGCCATCAAGGCCGCCTTTTTGGCAACTCTGGTATGGCTGCGACGCAAGATGATGCCGGCCCTCTTGGCCTGGCGCACCAGAAGCTGCAAGGCCTTGTGATAAAGACGGCTATCGGTGGGATGGGCAATGGCTTTGGGTTGAACGGTCGTATCAACCAAGACCCGCTCAAGGCTGCTCTTCTTGATCGTCCCGCTCTCAATCGCAACACCTACCGTAGCAGAAAGAAGCTTTTCCATTCCCTCAGGACCAATCCGTTTGCGCCAGCGGGTCATGGTTGAGGGATCAATGGGGAATTGGTGCTGGAAAAACTCAAAACCGCAGAAAGACTGCCAGTAGGGGTTTTCAACCCAACGCTCAACCGTCTCTTCATCGGAAAGATCGTACATGTGCTTGAGAAAGTGCAGCCCGGCCATCAGACGCGTTGGTTTGGCCGGTCGTCCCAAGGGGCGATAATGCCTGCCGAACTCCGCATCAAATTCATCCCAAGGCATCAGACCAGACAGCCGCACCAACGAATGGTTCATATCGATGATTGCGGCCAGGCGTTCCTTGAACAGATCGCCACACCGTTTGTTGCGTTTTGAAGGTCTCATGAGAATATGCCAGAAAATGCGTGCTTCGGATCAACTAACCGGCATATTCACACATCCAAAACCCAATGGGTATCCATACTCTTCAATCAGTTAAGGGGTTTTTCAGCGCGAACTACATGATGAAGCACCACAAGAAATTCGTCTCCGCCAAGACGCGCGAGAAAATCCCCTTCATCCAGACAGATACGGAAGCGCTTGGAGATCGTTTTGAGCACCTCGTCGCCAAAATCGTGGCCCAATTGGTCATTCACCGCCTTGAAGCCGTCCAGATCGCAAAAGAGAATGGAAACGGATGTCCGCGGGTTTGATTGCGCGTCCTCGACCAAGGCCTCAAGATGCTCCAGCGCAGCCTTTCGGTTTGGAAGCTCCGTTAGGGCGTCATGATTGGCCATATGAGAGAGCTGTTGTCTCAACAATTCCCGGTCAGTTGCAAATTCCTTAAGGCTAATTAGCGCTGCCGCCATAAGGCCGACCTCATCTTTTCGGTCTGAAACGGAGACATTCGTGTTCAAATCATTTGCAGCCAACCGCTGCATTGTGCCTACCATCGACAGGATGGGTGATGAGAGGTCCGTTGCCAATATATTACCAAGCACCGCGATCAACACGCCAAGAGCAATCCCAATCACGACCAGATACCGACTTAGCTGACTAACCGGCTTCACAACTTCCGCTTCATCGACCTCGGCCAGAACAGCCCAACGCACGCCCATGATATCCAAGGGTTTGTAAGCTGAATAAACCGGGATATTCCGATAATCGTCCGTGACTTGAACGCCCTCTTCCCCAGAAAGGGCAAGCCGGACCGACGCCGTATCGACGGAGCGAGTCAAGATGCTGTTGGCGAAAAAGCGCGAGTCGCTGCGCATGGTCTTGTCAGCACCAACCAGATAGGTCTCCCCTGTCTCTCCCATTCCCGCTGTGACCTGCATGATGGAATTGATCATTTCAATCGAAATTTGAAACGCCAGCACGCCCAGAAGCTCGTGATTATCATCAAACACAGCCTTTGCAATAAAACCGGCAGGCGCGTCATTGCTCGGTGCATAAGGATGGAAATCAGAGAAGACCGGTTGCCGCTTGTTTTTGTTTTGAACCGCCAGTTCGAAAGCGTGAGCAAGTGCGGAAGACTTATTCGAAGTTAAAACATTGGTTGCAAAGTCATTTTCCTTCAGCGCAGTGTAGATGATATTGCCATCAGGATTGATGAAAAAGATGTCGTAGAAATTTGCTGTCACAATCAGTGTATTGAAGGTTGGATGATACTTCTCATGCAACGCACTGTAGTAAGAGCCGTCCGGCGCTACCAGATACTTGAATTTCTGCCCGTCATGATACGGGTTCTTCAGGATGTATTTCTCTTGAAGATAGGCTTCCTTTTCGCCGTCGATCTGCTCCCATGCCGTATTCAGCTCGGCAAACGAGTTACGGATCAAAGGGCTTTGTGTATGAAAAACCAGTTCGTTTTCAATGGTTTCAAAATATCGCGATAACGCATGCTCTCGCGATTCCAACAGCGCATAGAGTTTCGATTTCGCCTCGTCATGGAGCGCAGATGTTGCTTGCAGATAGGCCACGATCCCCGTCACGAGTGCCGCCAGCAAGGCGAAGCAAATCATCACCAACGGAAACTTCAATGTGATCCTGACATCTCTCAGCATCGGCTCAACACACTCCCCCGCGCGCTGTCCAAAGTGACGACAGCGCCAAACAACTGTATTCCAACACGATTGTCGCCCTCACCACGACAAGAGTACGGTAGAAACAATCGAAATACAGCTTTTACGAGTATAAATAACACATATTTTCGAAAATCCAGAATAAAAGGACGCAGAACTCAAGATTTTACTAAAAATGGTAAATATTTAAAATTCTACTCTAGGTTATTTTACGCAAAGAACGCGCTCTTCACTTGCTGCTGCCTTGCAAAAATCCGCGGTAATTTCGCTTTAAAAGAGCAAGCTTCGGATCGATATAGGTCTGACAAAACGGACGCTCTGCGTTCTTCAAATGGTAGTTTTGAAACCGCTCCTCAGAAGCGCGAAAGCCGCGATAGTCCAGAACCTGCGTGACCAACGGCTCGTCAAACTCCGCTTGAAGCCTCAAAAGAATCCGCTGCACCTCAGACGACTGATTCTCATCAAAGACATAGACTGCACTGCGATACTTGCCGCGCATCTTGTGGTTGGACGTGGAGGCATGCGTGCGAAGGTGAATCTCGGTCAGAACCTCCAGCGGAATGATCCCGGGGTCGAACGTCACGCCAACAGCTTCCGACCAACTGTCATGCGGCGGATCGGACATCATGAACCCCTGATCGACCTGGCTCACACCAGTAAGCGCCTGAAACACAGCTTCCGTGCACCAGTGACACCCGCCGCCAAATCCGATTTTCTGAAGGTCTTTCATCGCCTTACCCCATGCGCTGAGGCTCTAGATTTGTGATCAGCACAACAGTTCGACAAGGGCAGCGTGAAACAACTCTTCATCACCAGGAGTTGACAGGTGAAATGGTTCCGAATTGCAACACATGGCAATCATTCTCCTTCCCACAGGTCCGGCATCAAATGCGGGACGGCACCTTACCAAACCATCACACTGCCGCTGTCCCGGCCACCGAGCCGAGACTTTCTCTGCCCGCTTGCCGTCCCGGCCTTCGCGCCGGAACCCCACCTAAGGGATTGATACGAAATTCTATTTGGATCGTCGACAAATCACCTTAAGATCCCACCTCGAGATTTTTTGTCATTTCAGGACCGCCCATGTCCCACGATCATGACCACGATCATTCCGAGCTTTCGGACATCGAATTGCGTGTCCGAGCGCTTGAGACGCTGCTGACAGACAAGGGCTATATCGATCCACCCGCTCTGGACGAACTGATAGAGACCTACGAGACCCGGATTGGACCGAAGAATGGCGCACGCGTGGTGGCCCGTTCGTGGATTAATCCGGAGTATCGCAAGCGCCTCCTGAGTGATGCGACCGCAGCAATTGCCGAATTCGGTTTCACAGGCCGTCAGGGCGAGCACATGGTGGCGGTGGAAAATACACCCGAGACCCACAACATGGTCGTTTGCACCTTATGCTCCTGTTATCCGTGGACCGTTCTGGGCCTTCCTCCTGTCTGGTACAAATCCGCCCCTTACCGCTCCCGCGCCGTACGCGATCCGCGCGGCGTTCTTGCCGAGTTTGGCGTCACCTTGCCGAAAGAGACCCAAATCAAGGTCTGGGATTCAACGGCGGAAGTCCGCTATCTGGTTATCCCCATGCGCCCAGTGGGCACTGACGGCTGGAGTGAGGACAAGCTTGCCGAGCTTGTGGTGCGCGACAGCATGATCGGCACCGCCCTCGCTCTCGATCCCGCCAAACTGGAGACTGCCGCATGAATGGCGCACAGGACCTCGGCGGCCAGATGGGTTTTGGCCCCATTGAAATCGAAGAAAACGAGCCGAACTTTCATGCCGAATGGGAAGAGCGTGCCTTTGCCCTCACCCTTGCCATGGGTATGACCGGCAGCTGGAACATTGATACCTCCCGCCATGCCCGCGAGACGTTGCATCCCGTCGATTATCTCTCTTCTAGCTATTACGAAATCTGGACCAAGGGTCTGGAAAAGCTACTGCTGAACGCGGGGCTGGTTTCAGCGGAAGAACTGAAGGCCCGAGCAGCGCTTGGCCCGGCAGCTCCGGTCAAGCGGATCGCCAAGGCGCAGGACGTTGCCACGATCCTCGCCAAGGGTGGGCCTGCTGACCGACCAGAAACGCAGGCCGCACGTTACAAGGTGGGCGACAAGGTGCGCACCAAACGCATGCACCCGGAAGGCCACACCCGTCTGCCGCGCTATGCCCGCAACTGCATTGGCGTAATCGAGGCCGTTCACGGCGTTCATGTCTTCCCGGACAGCAATGCTGCCGGAAAGGGCGAAGCACCGACCTGGCTTTATAATGTCACCTTCAAGGGAAAGGACGTCTGGGGCGAGGACAGCGACCCGACCCTGACCCTCCAGATTGACTTGTGGGAGCCCTATCTTGACCCCGCCTGACCTTCTCGCCGCCCTGCCCGCCATTCCGAAAGATGAAGGCGGACCGGTTTTTGCCGCTCCGTGGGAAGCCCGCGTTTTTGCCATGACCCTGAAGGCTCATGACGCAGGCCTCTTCAGCTGGAACGAATGGGCGGAAACCCTTGGCACCGAACTACACAAGGATGATGATCTGCCTTTGGGCACAACCGCCCCCGGCTACTACGACCATTGGCTCGCTGCATTTGAAAAACTGCTGACCGCAAAGGGCATCGCTGCAGGATCGGCCCTCTCAGACCTCAAGCAGGCTTGGGACAATGCGGCCAAATCCACGCCGCACGGCGAACCAATAGAGTTGACACGATAAGTTCGAAGTCGCTTCACCGCCGTCCCGGATTTGATCAGGAAGCATCTAAGTTGCTGCAGGAAGTCCCGGCTCATAGGCCGGGACGGCATCTCAGGTGCAACGATACTTCCGGAAAAGCTCAAGCCTGTGGGGGCCCTGTCCCGGACCTGATCCGGGACCTTCCCAACGGCTGCATAAGGCCCCGGCGCAAAGGCCGGGACGGCAGAACAAAACTCTGAGATCAGCGAACCGGCTTGACAAGCCGCATGCGCCAGGTGACGTTCTTCTTGTCCGAGGTCAGGCGATAATCGTCGAGGACGTCCCACTTTGCCTCATCGTCCGTCGCACCCCAAAGCTTGGCAATCAGCTTGTTGGCTCCGGAAGTCGGCTTGTTCGGTGCATACATCGAAAACGCGATGACCCCGTCTTCCTTCAAGAACGGCACATAGCGGGCAACAACCGCGCCGGGATCTTCGGCAAAATGCAGCACTTCGTTGAAGACGATGGCCGAAAAGGTTTCGCCTTCATTCGGCGTGAAGGTGTGCATATCCCCAGCCCGCAAGGACGCAATCTCTGGATCAACATTGGCGATTTTCAGAGAAGCCGGGGATAGGTCGACACCGACATAGCGCTTCAACCCCATCGGTGCGAGGCGCTCATACAAAAGCCCTTCACCACACCCGATATCCAGAACCTCGGCATTGCTTTCTGTCAGATTGAGCCACATGCCGATAATGCCATAACGCCCGCTTTCTGGCAGCGAGCGCAAGAACGCCCAGCGCCCGGCTTCATATTCTTCATCCCACCCTGCAGCGGTGCTGGCATTTTTCGACATAAGGTACTCCAACCTGCAATAACCGCCTGCGGAGGAACGCAGGCGGGAGAAAATCTTGATAACAGATCACTTATAGGGATCGGCAGCGTCGCGCAAACCGTCGCCAAGGAAGTTGAACGCCAGAACCACAATAATGATCGGGATAACCGGTGCCATGAGCCAAGGATAGACCGTCACCACCGAGATATTCTGCGCTTCATTGAGCAAAACACCCCAGGAAACGGACGGGCGGCGAAGCCCGAGGTTCAGGAACGACAGCGCCGTTTCCCCCAAAATCATGGAGGGAATGGACAGCGTGGCAGACGCGATCACGTGACTGGAGAAGCCTGGAAGCAGATGGCGGGTAATCACCCGCTTTGGCTTTGCCCCCATCAAAACGGCAGCCTTCGCGTATTCTTCTTCGCGCAAGGACAACAGCTTGGAGCGCACGGCGCGGGCCAGTCCTGGCCAGTCCAGCAACCCGAGAATGATCGTCAAGCCGAAATAAATCCAAACCGGGCTCCACGTCACCGGCAAGGCAGCAGAAAGCGCCATCCAGAGCGGCAACTCGGGCAGCGAGCGCATGATCTCGATCACACGCTGGATCAGGTTATCGGCAATACCGCCGAAATACCCAGCAATCCCACCAAAAAAGAGCCCCAGAACGATAGAAATCGTCACCCCGACGAGGCCAACGGTGAGTGAGAGACGCGCTCCATAGACCAGACCTGAGAACATGTCCCGCCCGAGCCTGTCAGTGCCGAGCAGAAACAGCGTTCCGCCTTCCGCCGGGCAGAACAAATGAAAGCTCCCGTCCCAAAGGCCCCAGAATTGGTACTCATCGCCAAAACAGAAATACCGGATCGGTTGAACATCGGTTCGGTCTTCAGAAAAGACCCACTTCATGCTGTTCAGATCGACCTCAGATTTCATGCCATAGACAAATGGGCCGACGAACTGCCCCTCGTGGAAGAGATGCACACTTTGCGGGGGCGCATAAAGGTGTTGGCTGTCGCGCGTGTTGGCCGTGTAAGGAGCGATTACTTCTGCAAACGGCACACACAAGTAAAACAGGATGAGAACCACTCCCGACCAGACCGCAAGCTTGTGGCGTTTGAACTTCCACCACATGATCTGCCATTGAGAGGCCTGATAGAAGCGCTCCTGCTCCGGTGAGAGCTCTTCTGTTGTTGCCGGGTTAAACGGCGTCGGGTCTACATAATGCTCGACCTCATGCGCCGCTGCTTCGGGCTTTTTATCCAGATGATCGGTCATTGGGATGCCCTCCCCCCGAGACGAATTCGTGGGTCAAGCACCGCGAGCAAGAGGTCTGAAATCAACATGCCAATCAGGGTCAAAATGGCCACAAACAGAAGTATGAACCCGGACAAGAACTGGTCCTGGCTTTGAAGCGCTGACAAGAGCACAGGCCCAACCGTTGGAAGGTTGAGCACTACAGATACAATCACCGAGCCCGACACCATGGATGGGATGAGATTGCCAATATCGGCGATGAACGGGTTCAACGCCATGCGCAGCGGATATTTCACCAGCAACTGGCCTTCCCGCAAACCTTTGGCTCGCCCCGTCGTCACATATTGCTTGTGCAGCTCGTCAAGCAGGTTGGCGCGCAGCCGCCGGATCATAGCCGCTGTGCCGGATGTTCCAATCACAATGGTCGGAACGATCAAGTGCGCCAAAACCGAGAGTGCTTTATCCACGCTCCATGGTTGGTCAATGTACTCAGGCGCCATAAGACCGCCGACAGACAGGCCGAACCAGCGATTGAACAGATAAAGCAAGATCAAACCGAGCAGGAAGTTTGGTGTTGCCAACCCGATATAGCCAAGGAAAGTAAACCCGTAGTCCCCCCAGGAATATTGGCGGGTCGCAGAGTAAATCCCGATTGGAAAGGACAGCACGTAGACGAACAATATGGTGGCAAAATTCAGAAAAACGGTCAGTGGCAGCGTTGGGCCGACAACTTCAGCAACCGGCTTGTCGAACTCAAACGACCACCCCCAATTGCCCTGAAGCAGGCCGTCAAATCCGTGCGGCCCCGGCCAGGCCCCGATCCAGATAAGGTAGCGCTCAAAAAACGGTCGATCCAACGCGAATTCCTTACGAAGGAACTCCAACTTGGCAACAGAGGATTGTTCACCAGAAGACTTCAGCGCAGCAATCTGGTTGGTAATGTAATCGCCCGCTGGCAATTCGATAATAAAGAATGTCAGGAAACTGATCACGAACAAGGTCGGGATCATCAGCAATATTCGCCGGAAAATGTAAAACAGCACCCGTTTTGCCCCTGTCGCGTTCCGCGCAACCAGACCCTTTGCCTGGCCCCCATTATTATCTCATTTCAATTGGCGAAGCGGAGAAGCTCCGCTGCACCATTTTCGTTTTCGGCTGATTATTGATCAGCGAGGAAGAACTCGTCCATGCGGTGAACGCCGAACTGCGCGCCCGGATCCCAGCCATAGAAAGTATCTGTCGGCACGTTTTTCACGCCATTGACCACCACCGGCTGACGAACCGCCGACACCAGGCCGATCTGGATCGTTTCCTCAGCATGGATTTCCAGGGTTTCGGTCCAGATGTCTTCCCGCTCCTTTTTAGATCGGGAAGAAAGCCAAGCCTCATAGAGTTCAGTTAGACGGATTGCGGGCTCCCAATCGGGCTTTTCGCCGCCCTCTCCGTTGGTCTCATAATAGTCACCCCACGCAAACCAGTTGAGGCGCTCGCCCAAAACCGGAGCGTAATCAACTGGCGGCATTTCGGACGTCGGAATGCCATTTTCAAACCCGGTCCAGACGGACATGACCAGATCCCCGGTGATCGCACGTTCCCTCAAAATGTCCCGCTGGCTCGGTTTGACGAACAGCTTGATGCCGATCTCCTTCCAGGTCTCGGCCACCAGTTCAAGAGCATCTGCCTGGGTCTGGCTTTCACCTGCTGTTTCAATGATGATTTCAAGCGGCCGCCCATCTGGCAGCATCCGCACACCGTCTCCTCGGCGCTCAGTCAAGCCAAGCTCGTCCAGCAGGGCATTGGCCTTGTCCGGATCATACTCAGCCCACTTGGTCACATATTCAGGCATGAACAGCGGACTTGCTGACAGCACTGTGTCATTGCCAGCCCGGCCCAACCCGAAATACAGCACCCGGTTGACCATTTGCCGGTCGATGCCGAGCGACAGGGCATGGCGGAACCGCTTGTCACGGTTGAGCTCCCGCCAGACCGGATCTTTGACTGTGAGGTTCGGCAGGATCGAGATTTCCGATCCCTTGGTGTTGAGCCAGAGGTTTGTTGTGTACCCCTGCTGCGCTTCTCCTTGCTTCAACACCGTAATGTCAGCAAAGGACAGGTTGCGGGCCTGAAGGTGAGTTTCGCCTGCCTGCGTCTTGGCTGGGATCAACTTGCCATCTGCAACCGTCATGATGATTTGATCGATATAGGGCAGTTGCTGACCTGCCTTATCAACGCGGTGGTAATAGGGGTTGCGGTGCAACTTGAACCGGCGGTCGCTGTCATCAGCCTTGCGTATCCAAGGCTGAAGGCTTGGCAGCTCCACATTCCGCGCGTTGTACAAATCATCTTTTTTGTTGTGAAGCGGCGCCCAGCTGCGTGCCTTCACCTTGGCGGCCTGTTCTGTGATGAAGTCCGGATCGCCATATTTTTCGTGGAACTGCTTCAGATAATGTGCCGGACGATAGATGAACGGCGGGCGCGACTTCGCAAGTTCTGGCAGAAACAGCGGGTTCGGATCATCCCACGTGTAACGAACGGTAGTCTCGTCCAGAACTTCAAATTTTGGAGGTTTACCATTGGCCAAAAGAAACGGTGGCAAGCCTACCGGTGTCAGGCTTTCATTGGACGCAACATCCTCAAAATAGTACCGAAGGTCCTCCGCGCCAAACGGATGGCCGTCAGACCATTTATGGCCAGCGCGCGTCTTCAGCGTGAAGATGCGCCCATCTTCTATTTCCACGCCTTCCAGAATATCTGGAACCAACTCCAGTTTTTCATTGTAACCAACAAGGCGCGCATACCCCCAAACATTGATCAATCGCACATCCTTGGAACGGCCAATCAAGGTGCTCAACGTACCACCCGGTTTGCCGATTTCGCGACCGGAGGCCGTAAGATCCACGATTAAAGGTTCAGACGGTACGCGTTCCGCAACCGGGGGCAGCGAACTGTCCAGCCCCGGTGTTTCCTTCAACTCCAAAGCCGAGGCGGACATCAATCCAAGCGAGGTTGCAAAAACGCCTGCAAACCCCAGGCTTTTCCAAAACGTCATGCTGCTGTTCCCTCCAGTGCCCGGGCCTCTTGAAGGCCCGGTGCACAGACAAAATGTTCAGGTTCCATCTCGATCAGTGTTGGAGCAACGCCAGCTTCCAGACGGAACGGTTCGGGCCAGGATGCGGGTTCAGATGCCCGGTTTTCATCCAGCGCCGCAAAATCAAGCGGTGTGTTCAGATCAGGTTCGGGCACGGCAGACAACAGCGCCTGCGTATAGGGGTGAAGCGGGTTTGACACGATCTCCCGCGTCTCTCCAATTTCCACCACGCGCCCGCGGCACATCACAGCTATGCGATCAGCGATATAGTCCACCACAGCCAGATTGTGGCTGACAAACAGATAGGTCAGGTTCAAATCGCGTTTGAGATCCTGCAACAGATTGAGGATCTGCGCTTGCACCGACACATCCAATGCAGATGTCGGCTCATCACATAATAAGAACTCCGGATTGAGCGCCAGCGCCCGCGCAATGCCGATTCGTTGACGTTGGCCGCCCGAAAACGAATGCGGGTAGCGCCGCAAAAAACGTGCGTCGAGCCCAACAAGTGACATCAGGCTTCGTGCGCGATCCGCTCGTTCAGAAGGCGTTCCAATCCCGTGGATTTCCAGCGGCTCGATCAGCACATCATTGATGGTCATGCGCGGATTGAGCGAGGAAAAGGGATCCTGAAAGATCAACTGAACGCGCCGACGATAATCCATCAGATCATCGCCGGTGAGGTCGGCAATATCTCGAAGGCCATCACCGTGATTGTAACAGACAGCCCCCTCGTCGATTTCCATGGCCCGCAAAATCGCCTTGGCTGCTGTTGTCTTGCCCGAGCCAGATTCCCCAACCAGTCCAAGGCACTCCCCGCGCCGGATGGTCAGGTTCACCTGGTCCAGAGCGGTGACAAACGACTTGCTGCTGGAAAATAGCCCACTTTTGCGCAAACCGAACCGCTTGGTGATGTTTTTCACGTCGACCAGCGGCTCACCAGGCGCGACCTTGCACTCCGTGCGACCTTGCTTCAGATCGTCCGCTTTCACCTCAATCGGGCGGATCGGGGCAAGCCGCTCGTCCTTATCCATGTGAAAGCTGGGCACCGCATTTAGCAGCGCTTTCAGATAATCATGCTTCGGGTTGGAGAAGAGCTGCTGAGCAGTCCCGCGCTCCATAATCCGCCCGTGATAGATCACCACAACTTCGTCGGCCATATTTGCAACCACCCCGAAATCATGGGTGATCATCAAAACTGACATCTTAAGTTCAGACTGCACTTCCTTGATAAGTTTCAGGATTTCCGCCTGGATAGTCACATCAAGGGCAGTGGTTGGTTCATCTGCAATCAAGAGCGCGGGATGGCAAATCATTGCCATTGCGATCATGGCACGCTGACGAAGCCCGCCGGACAGCTCGAATGGATAGGCATCCAGCGCGCGTTTGGGATCAGGAAAACGCACCAGACGAAGCATTTCCTGCGTGAGTTCACGCGCTTCCGGACCTCCCACATTGCGATGAAGTAGCACGGCTTCACCTATCTGATCGCCGATCGTATGCAATGGTGACAGCGATGTCATAGGTTCTTGAAAGATAATCGACACACGGTTGCCACGGAGCTGACGCATCCGCGCTCCCTTGCGATCAAGGCTACCAATGTCGACAGGGTCTATCTCACCAGAGGGATCACTCAGGACAACTTGGCCAGACGAGATAACAGCCGATGGCGGCAACAGCCCCATGATTGTTTGAGAAATAACCGTTTTTCCGGAGCCGGATTCACCGACCAAGGCCACCGTTTTGTTTTCGGGAACGGCGAAAGTGACGTCATCTACAGCCCGGACTTTGCCCTCGGCCGTATGAAAATCGACAGATAGTCCCTCAACTGAGAGAACATTCACGTTATCGTCCCTCCCTGCTTCCGCATAGTGCACACTAAGCCTCTAGCGCGCAGGAAAGACAACCATATTTACAGTCATCACTGCAATGCGGACTTCGTAAAAGTTTCAATAGGCTTTGAGAATAGTATGATTATGAGCCAGCCTATGGTTCAAAAACGGCGTGAGTTGTCATTCAGCGGCGGGCAAATTCGCTTTTACTGCAACAGAATCAGAAGCTTCTACACTCTCTGATTGCCCGTCAGGATCAATCGCCCAAACGTCCAGCGTCTCTGCCTTCCCACGTAACTTTACGGTTCCAACCGCCTCGCAACGCTCAGTTGACGGCAATTGCTCGACCGTGTTTGCACTAGCCAGAATAACAACTTCCTTATCCGCCCCATAGTCTTTGCCCAGCGCTTGAAGGCGGTCTGCTGTGTTCACAGTGTCCCCTACGACCGTGTAGTTCCAACGATCCAAAGCTCCCACATTACCCACAACAGCCGTACCGGTGTGAACGCCAATGCGCATGTGAACTTCCGCTCCGCCAGAGGTCCTCGCTTCAGCATTACGCTCTTTCAAAACACACGCTATGCGCCGGGCCGCGCGAATGGCCGCTTGTGCATGGTCTAGCCGCGCATCCGGCGCGCCCCAAAACGCCAACATGCCATCGCCAATGAACTTGTCGACTGTCCCGCCCTCTTCCTCGACAGCCTCAACGAGAATGGCAAAATGATTGTTGAGTTTTTCAGCCGTTTCAGAAGCCGACATATTTTCGGAAATCGCAGTAAAACCAACGATATCTGTAAAGAGAACCGTCAATTCCGCTTCGCGGGCCTCAGCTGCGTCCTGTGCGCCCAACCTCATGAGTTTGGTAAAGAGCGAGCGTGGCACATATGTGTTCATTGCCTTGAGGCCCTCAACCATCGCATTGAAGGCCAAGGCCACCTGATCAAGTTCCGCAACCCGGCTGCGCGGCAGAGGTTCAACATCCTCCAGCGCCAACGTTCCGACCCGCGCTGATTGCCGCGCCAGATCACGCAAGGGACGCGCAACACGCCGCCCAATCCACACGGCCACCAGAACTGCGATAATCAGCGCGATAAAGCCTACAAATGCTGAGCCGGACAAGCGTTCCACTTCCCGGGAAATAGAGGTGCCTCGCACATACTGACCAATGATCCAGGGCTGATTGCTATAGCCTGGAATAACGGCCCGGATCATGATGAATTCATTATTCAGAACATCGACCATTGAGACCTTGATGCCTTGACGAGCGGCCTGCCGAAATTCGGGCAAGACCACCTCATTATCACTTCCAATTGTCTCCAGAACCGGATCGCCGAAGCGGGATCGGCGCATTGGCAATGAGCCAGCAGGTTTTTGTCCGGTTTGAAGCCATTCGAGATCGGAATGCATCACAACCTGATCGCCATCGGCAATAATGAAGGTGGTCATGTCGACACCCTCGTCGAGATTGGCCACCGCTCTGGCCACATCATCCAGAGAGGCCGCCGACGTCAGGGTTCCGTACAAGACCCCATCACGTACCAAAGGCACGGACACATTGGCAAACAACCCGTATTCGTTCTGGATCAACTTTCCCCAGGTCGGTCCATCTTGAGGCCTGAGTTTTGGTAGCTGAACCACATCCTTGCTGGCCTTGGGCATATCGCCAGCGAAGGATTCCACCGTTCCGTCCGGATTGCGGTAAGCCCCGAACTCGCGTCCGTCCTGTTGGCTGACGACAACCACCGTCAAAGCTGGATTAGCTGCAACAATATGAACGAGTGTGCGAACAGTTTCATCCAGTGTTTCAAATCCCATCTCCCCGTTGTCGAAATAGGGCTTGAGATTGACCACCGAAACAGAAAGGGATTTGAAATGGTTGCGAAGCTGCTCTTCCATGGAGCGGGTGATCAGGATCGCCTTGTCATTCAAGAGAGAAAAAGTGTTCTTGAAATTGGCCATGACCGACAGGCCAAGTACCAAAGCAAGAGAAAGCGCGACAAAAGCACCAAAGCCGAGACCGATAAGCCGCGTGAGCGGCACATGCATCCGGCGTTCCTTTCGGCGCAATTTCCAGATCATTCTATCTATCCCGAGCAGGCCCGCCCCTTGCGAGCTTAGGCAAAATCACAACGCGCTTCTTACCCGTAACCATGGGCCAAATATGGCAACGCAACACATAGCCCGCAATCTACCAGTGAAATTAAGCCAATCAGCGAGGAAAATGTAACCGTTTGTCAGAGCGAGGCAATGGCCGCTGTTAGCGCCCCTCCTCCGCCAACTCCGCTAATATTTCGTCCGTATGCTCGCCTAGTCGAGGCGCGGCGCGTTCCAACTTCAACTCACTCTCGGCAAAACTGATGGGAGTGCGAATGGTTGTCATCTCCCCATTCCGTGTTCCGGGAGCAGGAAGCGTCACTGAAGGTCTCGATGGGCAACTTGCGGATCGTTGAAAACATCCTCGACCGAATTGATTGGACCCGCAGGCACACCCTTGCCTTCAAGCTGCACCAGAAGATCATCCCGCTTAAAAGCGGCAATCAAAGGTGCGATTAGGCCAATCAATAGTTCGCGGTTGCCAACACGGGCCTTGTTGGTCGCAAATCGTGGATCGTTCGCAAGCTCCGCAGCACCCAGAACATCACAAAGTTTGGCGAATTGCCCGTCATTGCCGACAGCAATGATCAGATGGCCGTCACTTACCGAAAAAACCTGATAGGGCACGATGTTTGGATGCGCATTTCCCAAGCGTTTGGGTGATTTTCCAGACACAATAAAATTCTGCGCCTGATTGGCCAGAACACCAACTTGGGCATCAAGCAAGGCCATGTCGACATGCTCACCATGCCCGGTTCTATCTCTACGGTGAAGAGCCGACAAAACGCCGATAACGCCATAAAGGCCCGTAAAAATATCGGCGAAAGCCACTCCGATTTTCTGCGGTTCGCCTTGCGGGTCTCCCGTCAGGTCCATGATGCCGCCCATGCCCTGGATCATGAAATCATATCCGGCCCGGTGCGCATAAGGCCCAGACTGACCAAACCCGGTCACAGAACAATAGATCAATTTCGGATTGACGGCCTTGAGGCTCTCGTAATCAAGACCGTATTTCTCCAAACCGCCAACCTTGAAGTTTTCGATCAGGATATCGGACCGAGCAACAAGTTTGCGGACGGTCTCCTGCCCTTCACTGGTTCGAAAGTCGACGGCAATGGACCTTTTCCCGCGGTTGCAGGAATGAAAATAGGCAGCGTCAAGCGGTTCGCCTTCTTCATCTTCAACGAAGGGTGGTCCCCACCCCCGAGTATCATCACCGGAAGGGCTTTCTACCTTGACGACATCAGCCCCAAGATCGGCGAGCGTCTGCCCGATCCATGGCCCCGCCAAGATCCGCGCCAACTCGACGACCTTCACTCCCTCCAGCGGCGCTGTCATCTTCCAAGCTCTCGTTTACGGCTTTCTCTACCGATACCTTTTGATAGATATAATACCGGCCCGGACGAATCCCATCCGGCATCGGAAACTCGTTAAACCCATCAAGCTGAAGGGGCAAGCCGGACAGGACATAGCCGTCAGCTGCAAGATGCTTGTTGATCAATGGAGACAGCCAGCTGGATGTGGCCAAGTCGGTGGTTTGGTCGCCCGACCCCAAATCAGCATGAATAAACGCTGCCTTTGTTTTTATCCGGGGGCCACAGAACGCCAGCGTTTCACGGATCTCACCAAATATCATATGCTCGCTGTCGGGAATGCAGCTTGGATGGCAGGCAAGATCGCGATCAAAAACGTAAATGTCTCGTTCCGGCAATATTTCCCGCAAATGGGAGTAGGTACGTCCATTGCCAAGACCAAGTTCAAGAACACACCCGTCCAAACCGGATATGCGGTCTGCGACAGTTTCAAGAAGTTGTTTTTGCGCTGTCAAACGGCGGATAAAACTGTCGAGACGGCTCATAATTCAAACTCGATTTTGGTTGAAATTGAGCCACTAGATAACCGCCAAGGTTGCCGAGGTCAAAGAAGAATCAAAAATATAAATCATAACCATTGGAAATTCCTATTAATAAACTGACACACTGCACAGGCGGGAGGGCGCTAAGATGCTAGAGGTTAAGACAAATTTGGAGGCGCAGTACGACAACCGTGCCCAAGTGCCGGAACATCCTGCGATTTTTGAGCGCTGGCAGAAATCCGCAGAGGAATTCAGAGAAGATTGCCTCAAACGAGGCCGTGCCATTTTGGACATTCCCTACGGCCCATCAGATCGGCACACATATGATTTCTTCAAAGCGGAAGAAAACACATTGCCTGCCCCTCGCCTGGCCCTGTTTGTCCACGGGGGGTATTGGCGTGCACTGGACAAATCCTACTTTTCCCATCTTGCCCGCTCCCTCACATCCCGCGGTTTTGACGTAGGCGCCATCAACTACCGCCTTTGCCCTACTGTTGCGATCAGCGACGTCATTGACGACGTGAGATCCGTCGCAGAGCACCTGTTCAAGGCATATGGCAAGAAATTGCTTCCTTACGGCCATTCAGCGGGAGGGCATTTGGTCTCTGCACTCATGGCAACCGATTGGGCAGAACGAAGCCTGCCGAGTGACCTGATCACATCAGGCATGATCCTCTCCGGAATCTACGATTTGACACCGCTGCTATCGATCAGCGTCAATCAAGACCTTCATTTAACCGAGCAAAGCGCGCAGGCCGCTTCGACCCGTTTCTGGCCAAATGTTCACATCAAAAATCTGGCTGTTGTTGCAGGCGGAAACGAAAGCCCAGCTTTCATCGGCCAAAGCACTTGTCTCTATGAGGATTGGAAAGAGAAAGCGGAAACCGCCACACTGAATATCGTTGAAGGAGCCAATCACTTCACGATTGTTGATCCGCTGGCTGACCCAAACAGCGAAATGTCGCGAAAACTAGCTGCTTTGGCTGCACTTTGACGATAGGCATTAAACGACCAGTTTCAGGCGTCCGGGTTCAACCCGAACGTCAAATCTGTCGCCTGCCACTGGCTCTCCATCCAGATTGAACTGAATGGGCGTTTCTGCTTCGATGGAAAATTGAGCCCCTTGAGCGTTGATCACCTGATCGCGCAAGGAGGTAAGCCCCTGCTTTACGAGGTGTTCAAGAACTGTGCTTACCTCATCCCGTTTTGGTGAGGGGATGATGGTCAGATCTAATAGGCCGTCGTCAATGCGAGCATCCGGACACAATTCAATCCCTCCACCTGCTTGGCGCCCGTTTCCAATGGCCATGGCCAAGAACTCTCCCTCCCAAGACATGTTCTCGCCGCGGACCTTGGCTTTAAAGCCAACAAGCTCCGAAAAGCGCTGAAGACCGGTGAAAAGATAGGCCGCCCCTCCAATCAGGGACTTCAATTTAGGGTCTGTTTCTACTGTCACCTTAGCGCCGAACCCACCAGTCGCCATGTTCACAAATACCCGGTTATTCAACCTGCCAATATCCACTGGCCGGGCATCCTTGGAGACTGCCGCCTTCGGGCTGGCCAGAATATCCGCCGGGTTCATCCCTGCCCCTCGGGCAAAGTCATTGGCAATCCCTAGGGGCAGAATACCCATGTTGAACGGAACCTCTTCATCCGCACCGAGGTTTTCAATGAGAGCTGCAACAACTTCATTGATGGTCCCGTCACCGCCCGCTGCAACCAGAACATCAATGTCGGATCGATCCTGCAGTGCTTCCCGGATAATCCGTTCAACATCCCCAGCTTCATAAGTGACGCGTACAGAAACCGTGTGGCCTTCTGCCCGAACAGAGCCTATGGCCTGGCGAACATCATCGCGGCTTGCCGATTTCCCATTCAAAACGATCCGAAGGCACAAACCACCCATAGAAAACACCACCAAAATACAAGAAATAGAAAACCACGCTTAGACTGAACAAGTTCAGCCTCGCATGTCTTGGTGGGTCAGTCCACTGCGGGAAACGGTCTCGATTTCCTCCGAACCGGTGCTTGCCGGGGTTTCCATTCGTGTCCAAAGCCCTTATTTGCGTGGGTGAATCGCGAAACGTTGCGCCACGCGCAGCGCCTGAAGGAGAATTTCATGCGCCCGGAAGCACCGGTCACCATCCGATTGGAAGATTATCAGCCCGCGCCCTACCGGATAGAGACGGTTTTTCTGTATTTCCGACTGATGCCAACGGCAACCACCGTTGACGCGCATTTGGTCATCACTCCGGCAATTGGAACACCTGCAGGCACACCACTGGTTCTGGATGGCGATGAACTCGATCTGACAGGCCTACTCCTGAATGACCTGCCCCTTTCCCCTGACGACATTTCCGTCAGCTCTAATCAGCTGGAATTAAAATCGCCTCCCGCCGAGAAGTTTGACCTCAAAATACAGACCCGCATCAATCCGGACGGGAACTCCAAACTGGAGGGCCTGTACCGCTCAAGCGGAACTTACTGCACCCAATGTGAAGCAGAAGGCTTCCGGCGCATAACCTATTTCCTTGATCGCCCAGATGTTTTGGCCGTTTACACAACCCGCGTTGAAGCCCGCAAATCTGAAGCACCAACGCTTCTTGCAAACGGCAATCCGGTCGAAGCAGGTGTTGTTGAAGGCACGGATCGCCATTATGCGATCTGGCACGACCCGCACCCGAAGCCATCTTATTTGTTTGCGCTTGTTGCCGGTGATCTGGCCAAGGTTTCCGACCAGTTCGTCACTCAGTCAGGTCGCAAGGTTGACCTCAACATCTATGTCGAGCACGGCCGCGAAACATCTTGCGACTGGGCAATGGACTCCCTGAAACGCTCCATGAAGTGGGATGAAGATACGTTCGGCCTGGAATATGATCTGGATGTGTTCAACATCGTTGCCGTTTCGGACTTCAACATGGGCGCGATGGAGAACAAGGGCCTCAATATCTTCAACGATAAATATGTGCTGGCTGACCCGAAGACCGCAACAGATCAGGATTATGCAAACATCGAAGCGGTGATCGCACACGAGTATTTTCATAACTGGACCGGCAACCGCATTACATGCCGGGACTGGTTCCAACTGTGCCTGAAAGAAGGTCTGACAGTTTTCCGGGATCAGGAATTTTCTTCAGATATGCGTTCGCGTGCTGTTAAACGCATCAGCGATGTGAAGCTTCTGAAAGCGCATCAATTTCCAGAGGATGCAGGCCCACTCGCCCATCCCGTTCGCCCACGCGAATATCAGGAAATCAATAACTTCTACACTGCCACGGTCTACGAGAAAGGTGCCGAACTCATTCGTGTTCTCACGACACTGTTGGGTGCAGAAGGCTTCAAGAAGGGTCTGAACCTTTACTTCCAACGTCATGACGGCGACGCAACAACCATCGAAGCCTTCCTCGCGTGCTTTGAGAACGCCACCGACAAGGACCTCTCCCGCTTTGCGAAGTGGTATGATCAGGCCGGAACACCTGAAGTCGCCATTGAGACACAATATGATGCGGCAGATGCGAAATTTTCCATCCATCTGTCCCAAAGCATCCGCGAACTTGCCAGCCAACCGGAGGCTGAACCAGTTTCTATTCCCTTGCGCTTTGGCTTGCTGAGCAAAGAAGGGCAGCCCCTTGTCCCATCATCCGCATCTGGCATGATGATCAGCGGCGACATTTTGGTTCTGGACAAAACGGAGGGGACAGTCACGTTCAAGGGGCTATCGGAGGCCCCTGTATTGTCGATCCTGCGGGATTTCTCCAGTCCAGTGCAACTGAAGTTCGACCAAAGCGCTGAAGAACTGCTGTTTCTGGCGAGCCATGACGCCGACCCGTTTAACCGCTGGCAATCGCTCCAGACTTTGGCCATTCGCGAACTCCTGCGCCTGACAAAAGCATCGCGAACCGGCGCGAAGATGGTAGCGGATACTGCGCTGGTGGCAGCCTATGGCCAGGCTTTGGCTTTCGCTGAAAAAGACCCGGCCTTCTGCGCACAAGCGCTGACTTTGCCGAGCGAGCAGGATATCGCCCGCGAGCAAGCGCAAGATGTAGACCCGGACGCCATATTTGCCGCTCGCAAAACCTTGATGCGCGCCGTAGCTGACGCGTATCGGGAGCAATTCGTCGACGTCATGAAGCTGCGGCCAACAGGGGCATTTTCCCCGGAAGCCGAAGCTGCGGGACGCCGCACCATTGCAAACCGCGCGTTAGTCTATTTCGCCCATTCCGGCGCTGACACTGTGGCAAAAACAATTGCAGATAAATTCCGGTCAGCCGACAACATGACGGATGTGATGGCCGCCCTCACCTTGCTGGTAAATCTCAACATGCCAGCACGGTCGGAAGCACTCGGTATATTCCGCGACCAATACAAGACAGCCTCCCTTGCTATGGACAAATGGTTCCAGGTTCAGGCAACCGATCCGAACAATGATTGCCTGGCCAACCTCAAGAGCCTTATGACCGACCCGCTCTATGACGCGGGCAACCCGAACCGCATTCGCGCTTTGGTGCACTCCTTCGCAGCTGGCAACCCAACACAGTTTGCACGAAAGGATGGTCGAGGTTTTGACTTCGTCGCCGACGTTATCACCAAGATTGACAGTCGAAATCCACAAGTGGCTTCACGGCTACTCACAAGTTTCCGATCGTGGCGTTCTCTTGAAGAATCACGCTCTCAAAAGGCAAAACAGGCACTTTTACGTATATCGGACGTCTCTAACCTGTCCCGTGACTGCCGCGAAATCGTGGACAAGACACTAAAATGACCAAGACTACTTACATTCGTTAACAACAAGAGCCAAAACAGCCTGACGCGTTAACCATTTTTTTCTCCACGACATCTGGACAAAACGCGCCCCTTCGATTCAAATGAAAGTGATTCGGGGGCGCGAAGGCCTCGTGTGTTGAACCACCAGAAAGTCGGGAAGCTTCCGATGGCGCGGGCATTTGCCGGCAGCGCGTCCGCGCGACGTGCTGACCAGACTTCAAAATCCGGAAGCGGCAAGCAAACACTTGCTGGACATCTGGAATTGCTGGCAGCACCAGCCTATCGACGGCTTTTGAGGTCTGAAACATTGCTGCGCAGACTTGTTCCCATCCTGTGCCTGATTTTCATCGGAACGCTGGCAAGCTACCGGGCAGCCGAGCTGATGAACGACCATCAGCGTGTGGATGAAACAGTCCGCCACGAATTGGAACTGACCGCCACCATCATCTCAAAACATCTCGCCAGCGCAGAAAAAGACCTCCCAGAACAAGGACAGCAATCCGCCATTCAACGTGTTCTTGCCGAGAGCTTGCCAACCGGCGCGACCAGCGATGGCAGAGTTATTCTGGTAACGGATGAGAACGCTCGCATTATCGCAAGCGCCCCTCTTCGGCCCAACCTAAACGGTCAACCCATCAGCGATATTTTCGGCGCATCCCAACCGCTTACGGTTTTCGGCGCCCGCGCTGGCATCATGGAAGTCGCTCTCGACATTTTCGGAAATGGCGAGATGGAAGATACCTATTCCACCATCCATCACCTTGATGGAGAACTTGGAATGGTCGCTATCATCCAGCCAACTAACAGTGTTTATGCTGAATGGCGGAGCGATGTATCTGCAAACGTAACGTTATTTGTCGGTACAGCATCCATCCTTCTGGTGTTGATTTATGCCTTTTATGCTCAAGCCAATCGGGCGGAACAGGCGGACGAGATTTACGCAGCCACCCGGACCCGGATTGATACAGCCCTTAATCATGGGCGCTGCGGGCTGTTTGACTGGGATTTGTCACGCGGACGCATTTTTTGGTCGTCTTCGCTCTATGAAATGCTGGGGCACAAACCCAAAGACTCCCTATTGAGTTTTGCAGAAGTCGCCGACCTCACCCACCCGGACGATGTTGATCTTTACGAACTCGCGACAGAGCTGCTGGAAGCCGGCGGCGGGATTGTCGACAAAATGTTCCGCATGCGCCACGCAAACGGCTCTTGGGTCTGGCTCCGCGCACGCGGTGAAATTCAAAGTGAACCCGGCCGAAGCGAACCGCACCTAATCGGCATCTGCATCGACGTCACCGAGCAACATCGCCTGGAAGAACAAAGCCGAACAGCCGATCTTCGCCTGCGCGACGCCATTGAGACAATTTCCGAAGCCTTCGTTCTGTGGAACAAGAACAACGAACTGGTCATCTGCAATTCCAACTATCAGGAACTGCACGGTCTACCGACCCATGCCGTTACGCCCGGAACGCCATACAAGGATGTGATGGCCGCTGCCGAAAACACCCAAGTAGCCCCGCAGCCGGTCAAAATCAGCCAACGCGTTGATGCCCCTGAAGGCAGCTACGAAGCCCAGCTGGATGATGGACGCTGGCTACAAATCTCCGAGCGCCGCACCAAGGACGGTGGTTTCGTATCAGTCGGCACTGACATCACCGCGCTGAAACGCCACGAAGAACAGCTAATTGACCGCGAAAAAGAACTGAACGCGACGGTTGATGATCTGACCCGCTCCCGCAAGACCCTTCAATTGCAGGCAAAACAGCTAGAAGAACTTGCCGACAAATACTCTGAAGAGCGGAACCGCGCAGAAAACGCTAACAAAGCGAAATCCGAGTTCCTTGCAAACATCTCACACGAACTCAGAACACCGTTAAACGCGATTATTGGCTTCTCGGACATCATGAACAAAGAGATGTTCGGGCCTCTGGGAACAGAAAAATACTCTGACTATTGTCATGACATTCACAACTCCGGCACATACCTTCTGAATGTGATCAATGACATCCTCGACATGTCCAAGATCGAGGCCGGGCGGATGTCCATCGAGACCGAAGACCTTTCCGCCAAAGAGGCCGCAGAAGATGCAGCTCGGATCATGTCGACCGCCGCGCGTGAAAAGCACATCGACGTCACCTGCACTGTGGAAGATGGCATTCAGGTTCGCGCAGACCGCAGGGCGCTCAAACAAATCCTTCTCAACCTGCTCGCCAATGCCGTAAAGTTCACCCCCGAGCATGGCACGGTCAGCCTCAAGGCTCATCAAGAGAAAAACCGTATATGCTTTGAGATCTCTGATACAGGGATTGGCATTGCAGACAAGGACATTGCGCGTCTCGCCCAACCTTTCGTTCAAGTCGAAAACCAGTTCACGAAAACACACCAAGGCTCTGGACTTGGCTTGGCCATCGCAAGGTCGTTGATTGAAATCCACGGTGGTAAGCTGGAAATCTCCTCCGAGCTTGGAGAAGGGACACACGTTCGCTTCCTGTTGCCTTCCAGCGACCCAAGCGCGGAAGTTCAGCCGGAACTGCTCTAACTGATCCAGCACATTTGAAACGCCTACTTGGCCTCTACGACCGCGACCTCGCCAACAATTCTCTCGAACGCTGCTCGAACTGATGTTTGCGTCTCCGCAAGGTCCAGCTCCAGCCGTTGGAAGTCAGGCGCACCGCCAGCCTTGATCAACAAATCCAGTACGCCGCGCGGCGCTTCGCCAGCCACAAACTTCCCGGAAAGGACCATCCGCAAAACCTGCGTGAGCCTCTGATAAAGCAAGAGCGCGTTGTTCAGAAGATCCGCATCATCAGGTGCAAGAACATTGGCCACTCTGAGCTTTGACAGAGCCTGTTCGGTTCCTTGGGCGAAGATATCTGCGTCATCTGTTGCATGCGCCAGCTGCAGAAACTGGGCGATGAACTCGATATCAACCAGCCCCCCTGCGACCTGTTTCAGTTCCCAGATGTCCTTTGTGCCCTTTTCCTTCTCGATCCGTGCTCGCATGGTCCGCACATCATCGGCAAGCTTTGTCCGCTCTCGCGTTTGGGCCAGCGTTTCTGAGAGGTGTGCATTGATCTTCGCCTTGAAAGCGTCTGATGTGGACGCAATTACGCGGGCCCGCGTCAAAGCCATGTGCTCCCATGTCCAAGCCTCGGATTTTTGATAGGCGACGAACCCGTTCAGATGAGTGGCCAATGGCCCGGCATTGCCGGATGGACGGAGGCGGAAGTCGACCTCATAAAGGCTGCCTTCAGCAGTTGGGGCGGACAGCGCAGTGACAAGCCTTTGAGTGAGACGCGTATAATATTGGCTCACGGCCATCGGACGCTGCCCATCCGACTGGGTTGCCCCTTCCGGCGGCTCATAAAGCAGAATGAGATCAAGGTCGGACGAGGCCGTCATTTCTCGCCCGCCAAGTTTGCCCATGGCGAGCACTGCGATTTCTCCACCTTCGATCCGGCCATGTGTCTCCGCAACATGATCGATCACGCGCGGTAGAAGGCGATCAACGACCACCTCGGCCAAACGGGCCATGGCAAAGCCAACCTTATCCGCCGATAAAGTGTCAGAGAGAAGCCGGAGGCCGATCAGAAACTGCTGCTCCTGAGCAAAGATGCGCGCGCGATCCAGCGCCTCTTCATAAAACCGCGCTTGGGCCAGTGTGCGGTCCAGACCGACACGAAACTCGTCGACGCTCGGCATGGCCCCGAAAAAGGCTGGATCAAGCACACTATCAAGAACATGAACCCGGCGAGACACCGTTTCAGCCAGTCGCGGGGCCGCCCCCATGACGGTTGCCAACAGATGCAAGAGTTGCGGATTGGAGCGCAGCAAGGCAAACAGCTGCACCCCAGCGGGCAGTTTGGTCAGGAAATTATCAAACGCCCTAAGGGCAACATCTGCATTGTCCGTATCCGCCAGAGCCTTGATCAAGACAGGATGCAGCTCCGTCAAGCGCTCCCGCGCCTTGGTGGAACGAACTGCCGGATATCGTCCAAAATGCCATGACTTGACGATGCTCGCCGCGTCAGCTGGTTGCTTGAAACCAAGTCGTGACAAGGTCTCCAGCGTATCTGGATCATGATCATCACCGGTGAAAACAAGATTGCCCAACTCGGACGACAAGGCCGGTTCATCCTCAAAGAGATCGGCGTAATGCCCCTGAACCGTCTGCAATTGCTTCAGAAATGCGGCTTCGAACCCCTCAAGGGTGTCAAACCCCATCAGCCAGGCAATGCGGTTCAACCCCTCCCCTTCCTTGGGCAAAAGCTGGGTCTGCTCGTCATTCAGCATCTGGATACGGTGTTCAACCGCACGCAAGAAGATATAGGCCTCGGTTAGCTCGTCGCGCGCGTCATCCTTGATCCAGTTCGCTTCCGTGAGCTTGGCGAGCATGTCGAGTGTTCGACGTCCGCGCAGGTCAGGGTTCCGCCCACCGGCAATCAGCTGCTGGGTCTGCACAAAGAACTCCACCTCACGGATGCCCCCACGGCCCAATTTGACATTGTGACCTGCAACGGCAATCGCCCCGTGGCCTTTGTGGAGGTGGATTTGCCGCTTGATCGACTGCACATCGGCAATCGCCGCGAAATCCAGATACTTGCGCCACACGAAGGGAACAATCTCTCGCAGGAAATCTGCTCCCGCTTCAAGATCAGCTGCGCAGGGACGGGCTTTGATTAAGGCTGCACGTTCCCAGTTTTGGCCCAGCGCTTCATAATAGGAAAGCGCTGCCGGAACGGACATGGCCAGCGGTGTTGCGCCGGGGTCCGGGCGCAGTCTCAAATCGGTGCGAAACACATAGCCGTCCGCTGTCCGATCCTGCATGATTTTGACCAAGCGCCGGGTCAAACGCACGAATTCCACTGGAGCCTCAGCGGATCCTGCCATGGGCGCTTTTTGCGGATCATAAAGAATGATCAGATCAATATCGGAAGAGTAATTCAGCTCCAGCGCGCCATGCTTGCCCATTGCGAGCACAACAAGTCCTGAATCCTTGCCCGGATTATCTGGATCAACAGGCGCAAACTTACCCTTGTTGCTCAGGTCAGTGAGGCAAAAGCGGATCGCTGCATCAAGCGACGCGTCGGCGAACAGTGACAGCCCGGCTGTCACACCATCAAGGTGGATCGCCCCGCCAATATCCGCAAGCCCGAGGGTCAAAGCAAGATCCTGCTTCAAGAGACGCAGGTCTCGCATAATATCCGCCTCGGTCTCTGCTCGCAGCGCCTTCGTCCGCTCCAGGATTTCCTCGATGCGCGTTTCCGGGCTTGAGGTTAAAATCGCATTCAGACGGCCGACATCAGAAACCGCCAACTCCCGCAAATATGGAGAGTTGCCGATCACGCCGAGCAAAAAATCAGAGACGTTTGACTTGCCGCCTAAAAGGTCGACGAGACCGGCAGCTTCACGGTCTTCTGACGCCAGCTTGACGACATCATCCAGAAACAACTGGGCATGGTCCCGGTCTTTGCATCGCGGCACCGTGACGAGGCGTTCAAACAAGGAGCCCACATCAGAGTGTTTTGTTCCTGCTGCGGCTGCTTGTCCTGTCATGTCGCCTAATCCTTGCTGGCCGTCCCAATTGGAAGATCAATAGATGCTTTTAAACCGGGTTGCGCATCGTGCAAGGTCAGTTGTCCGCCGTGAAGGCCTGCAACGGCGTGAACAAGGCTCAGACCGAGGCCATAGCCCGGTTCCGTTCGGCTTTCCTCGAGACGGACAAATCGGCCTCTTACCCGCTCCCGTTGATCGGATGGAATGCCCGTTCCGTGATCGCGAACAGACAGAACAATCCGGTCAGCCACTTTCTCTGCCATGACTTCAATTTTGACAGCGCCAGTATCGTTCCGGCCATATTTCATCGCATTTTCAATAAGATTGACCAGAACCTGAGAGATCAGATCACTGTTGCCCTTCACCCACAATTGCGGGGCCGTGGCAACTGTCAGTGTGCCGCCCTCATCATCCACCACGGGTTCGTAGAGTTCAGCAATCTTGTCAACAACATCGGACAGGTCCACGTCATCCATGCCAGCTTCCGGGGTCATCGCCTCAATTCGGGCAATGCGAAGCAGTGCGTCGAAAATCCGGATCAGATTTTCAGAATCTTCGAGTGTTGCCTCCAAGGCTTCTCTGTAAGCCTCTTCGCTACCCGCATCACGCAAGGCCGTCTCCACCCGCCCTCGCAAGCGCGTCAGCGGGGTTTTCAGGTCATGAGCGATGTTGTCGGTCACATCTTTCATGCCGCGCATAAGCAGTTCAATACGCTCCAGCATGTCATTGAGATTGACGGCCAGACGATCAAACTCGTCATTGTTGCCTTCAACCGGCAAGCGGCGGGACAAGTCGCCATGCATGATGGTTTTGCTGGTGGCCGAAATCCCGTCAATGCGTTTCATGATCCGTCGGTTGACAAAGAACCATGTGATAACCGCCATCAAGACAACCGCACCAATCCAGACCCGGCGCGCTTCTTCAAGGATATGAACAAAATGCCGCCGTTCACCCAGATCACGTCCGACCAGAAGACGGTAGCCACCGCGCAGGTCAAAGGTTCGTATCAAGGCTTCGCGGCGGATTTCCTCGCCATCAATGTTCCGGCGGGCATATTCCACCCGGCGCACATCTGCTGAACTTTCCTCCAGCACGATCCGCGGCATGCGGGCAATGTTGCCTGCGATGATATTGCCAGCAAAATCCGTCAGCAAATAAAGGCTGGCATCCGGCCGGCGAGCACGGCTGTCGATCGCTGCCACAAGTGCCCGCACGCCGCCGCGCGCATATTCTTCCGGCAAACCCGTAATCTCCGCGTCCAGCGTCTGCGTGACCTGCGTCAGCATCAACTGGTTGGTGTTCCGAGAAATGTAAATCAGCATGAAAGCTGACAAGGCCGTAAAGACGGCCAGATACACAAGCGCCAGTTTGAAGGCTGTGGTGCGGGCGATCCTAGCGAGTCTGTTCACGGATCGAATACCCGGCACCGCGAATGGTCTGAAGCAAGGGTTTGTCAAAATCCTTGTCGATCTTTGCCCTCAAACGGGAAATATGCACGTCAATCACATTGGTCTGCGGGTCAAAGTGATATTCCCAGACGTTCTCCAAAAGCATGGTTCGGGTCACCACCTGCCCGGCATGCTGCATGAGGTATTCCAGCAAACGGAACTCGCGAGGCTGCAAGGGAATTTCCACATCGCCGCGCCGACAGGAATGCGCCAACCGGTCGAGAACAAGATCTCCCACCTGATAGGTTGTTTCCAGATCACCAGATGCTTTCGGGCGACGGGCCAGTGCCTCTACCCGCGCCTGAAGCTCGGTAAAGGCGTAAGGCTTTGGCAGATAATCATCGCCGCCGGCTTTCAAGCCCTTCACCCGGTCATCCACTTGCCCAAGTGCCGACAAGATCAACACTGGCGTGTGGTCTCCCGCACTGCGAAGGCTTTCAATCACCGACAAACCATCGCGCTTGGGAAGCATGCGATCTACGATCAAAACATCATAACTGCCCGCCATGGCCTGCTCGAGACCGGCTTCCCCATCTTCGGCACGATCTGCGCTGTGGCCAAGCTCATCGAGGCCCTTTGCCAAATAAGCGGCGGCTTCGGCGTCATCTTCAATGATCAACAATTTCAACATACGTGACGGTTCCAGTCGTGAGTCGCTTCAAAAAGCATAAACAATTAAAACGAGCAGCGGCGACCATTTTACCGGTCGCCGCCACCAGCCGCAACAAGGAGAGTTAGGGGCAGAGGGGCTTCCCCTTGTCGGGCAATCTCGTCGTCAGGCCGCGTTCATCGGCAAGGCAACAAAGCGGGTGTTCTGATTGCTCTCCACCCGGAAGAGAACAGCCTTGCGACCTTCGTTCTCCGCCTTGGAGAGGGCTTCAACCACATCGGCTGGTGATTTCACCGGTGTCCCGGCAACTTCCAGAATACGATCACCGCGACGAAGGCGTTTTTCTGCAGCAGGACCACCGGCTTTTACGTCAGAAACGATCACACCTTCGCTCTTTTCGCCGGACGGGTCAGTTGCAGACAGGACAAGGCCGAGATCTTCCAGCGTTGTTTCGGTCGGAGTGACTTTCACGGCCGCCGCCACAGAGGCTGGTTCCTTCAAGCTGCCGAGTTTGACGGCGACGTCCTGCTCACGGCCATCACGCCAGACCGTAATGTCGACCAAGGTGTCAGGATCAAAACCTGCGATGACTTTCGACAAATCGCGTGGGCCTTTGATCTCATTGCCTTCGACGGCAAGGATAGTATCCCCGGAGCGAAGGCCTGCCGCTTCAGCTGGGCTATCCGGCTGCACTTCAGAAACAATCGCACCTCGGGCTTCGTCAAGATCAAGGCTCTCGGCGATATCTTCGCTCACGCCCTGAATTTGAACGCCAAGCCAGCCACGTGTGACCTTGCCACCATCCTGTAAGTCCATCAGGACATCTGTTGCCGTGGACGCTGGAATAGCAAAGGCGATACCCACATTGCCTCCGGACGGAGAGAAAATTGCCGCATTCACGCCAATGACTTCACCGTTCATGTTAAAGGCCGGTCCACCCGAGTTCCCCCGGTTTACAGGCGCGTCAATCTGAATGAAGTCATCGTAGGGGCCTGCTCCGATATCACGTCCGCGAGCCGATACAATCCCGGCTGTAACCGAGCCACCAAGACCGAAAGGATTGCCAATCGCCACGACCCATTCTCCAACATGCGGAGCGTCATCAGCGAATTTCACATAGGTGAACTCTTCATCCGTATCGATCTTCAGGAGGGCCAAGTCGGTCCGCGCATCCGCACCAATCAATCGTGCCTCATATTCCTTGCCGTCGTGACCGATGACCGTGAACTCGGTGCCTTTATCGATGACATGGTGGTTTGTCACCACATACCCGTCATCAGAAATGAAGAAGCCGGAACCTTGCGACAATCCGTATGGGCGTGGCTGACGCTCGCGCGGCTTTCATCACCTCGGCCACCAAACTCGCGGAAAAACGCTGAAGTGGATGATCTTTTGGCACATCGCCAAAGAAATCACCAAAACCGCCCTGCCCGTCAAAATTCATCATGCGAGGTGTCGCTGCCTGTTTGACCCGAACGCTGACAACTGCAGGCTGAACAGCCTTCACAACATCAGAAAAATCTGCAGGCGCGTTCCGCTCAACGCGAACCGGATCAGCAAGAGCCAGCTGGTTTGGCACAACGGTTTGAACCGTCATCAGGCCTGCAGCGCCCAAGGCCATGACACCCGCCAGCAAGCGGGTGCGGCGTGACATCCAGATGGAACGGTTGGTCGGCAGATCTTGGCTATTGTGCATGGTATCCTATCCTCAAGTGACTGCTTGGAGCTGAGATCATTCGCGGGGAGAGCGATGTCTCGTGTCACTTTCAAAGATAGGAACGCCAACCTTACAGCCGCCTGTCGCTGAGATTAAGGATCGGTAAGGTTGGGACGTTTTCAGCTTTTCCCGAAGAAAACCGGGGCATTGCCGGCTTCCCATTTGTCGAATTTTGGCATCATGGCCGAAAATTCATATAATTTTTCGAACCGAACAAGCCATGTAATCAGGTGTTCCCATGGCTCCGATTCGAACCAATCCCGCCCGGAATTGGCAAACTGTCGTACGAAGGGAAGGATCGCGTAATCGGCAAGGCTGGCTCTGGCACCAAAAAGCCAACCAGAGCTGGACAATTGCGCATCAAGTTTGCGCAGGAACCGGGAAGCCCCTTCCCGCTCCTCCAGCTTATTTGCCCCTTCATAACGGGTATCATACTTGTAGCGGTCGAGATGCCGCTTAAATGGGCCATCGTTTTCCGCAATAAGCTCCATCATTGCTGTGCGGCTCCCCTCTTCTGGCTCCAGCCATTTGTTTGGGTCATTTTGCTCAAGCGCCCAGACCATGATGTCGAGGCTTTCATCAATAACGGTTCCATCCGACAGCACCAGACACGGCACTGTCGTAGAGGGCGAGACAGCCAAAAACTCGGGAGCCTTGTCCTTCAAAACGATTTCCCGCAGTTCCACGACCGGGCCGCAGGCCAGAAGCGCCAATCGGGCACGCATGGCATAGGGACAACGGCGGAAGGAATAGAGGATTGGTGTATCGGTCATGGCACAGCAAAGGTTGGTGTTAGAGTATGTAGACGAATTGGAGATGCATTTCGCCGCTCGCCTGAGACATACTCAACACAGTATTCACTTAAAGCTAAAGCGAGATTGCCCAGATGGTCAAAGGTCGATGCGATTGCGGTCAGGTTTCATTCGAGATCGATACCGTTCGTGACACAGTCACAGTGTGTCATTGCAGCAAGTGCCGCCGATTAAGCGGGCATGTCTGGGCCAGCACTCACGGGCAGTTTGAGAAATTGAAGTTCACCAACTCGGCCGGGCTGAAGTGGTACATTTCATCCGACTTCGCAAAGCGTGGCTTTTGCCAAGACTGTGGGGCAAATCTCTTCTATCGCCAAAACGATGAGGCCGGGATCGGCATTGCGGCCGGGTGCCTCGACGCGCCCACAGGTCTCAAGCTGGGAAAACACATCTTTGTCAAGGACAAGGGAGACTATTACCTCATCCCTGACGAAGAAATACAGATCGAGCGTTATTAGAGCAGGTCAACCAAGCCTCATGGCTTTTCTTTGGTCACGACGGCCGAGCCAGCTTCCAGGGTTTTGTGAACCGGGCACTTGTCCGCGATCTCCAGAATGCGGGCGCGTGTCTCCGCATCCACATCACCGTCATAGGAGATCAGACGTTCAAACCGGTCGATCCGTCCACCTTTTTCCTTGGCTTCGTCCGAGCACTCATCGCAATCGCTCGCATGTACCTTTGCATGCAGCACCGTTGTTGAAATGTTGCTGATCGGCAGGTTCTTGCGATCCGCGTAAAGCCGAAGCGTCATGGTAGTACAGGCGCCAAGGGCCGTGGACAGGAAGTCGTAAGGGGTTGGTCCGCTGTCAAAGCCGCCATAGCTCACCGGCTCATCGGCGATTAAGCGATGACTGCCAACAGCGACGGTTGATTGGAATTTGCCGAGGCCGGTTTCGCGGACTTCCACGCCCTCCAGACCTTCAGGAGGCTGTTCACTCAAGGTCGACGTTTCAACATCGAGATAACCGCTGGCCCAGGATGCAATCACGCGTGCAGCATAAGCAGCATCTTCCTCACGGCTCAACAGGTGATCAGCCTTATCAAGCGAGACAAAGCTCTTCGGGTGTTTGGCGGCCATAAAAATGTTCGACGCGTTTTCAATACCAACTGTTGTGTCCAGCGGCGCGTGCAAAACAAGCAAGGCTTTGCCAAGAGCGCTCACACGATCACGCACCCTTTGTGTCTCAAGGTCGTCAACGAACTCACGGCGGATCGTGAACGGACGGCCGGCAAGGCTGACTTCACTGACGCCTTTCTCGCGGATCTCATCCAGCTTGGCACCGAAATTGTGAACCACATGATCTGCATCAGACGGCGCACCGATTGTTGCAACGGCCCGCACTTCGGGAATATCACCAGCAGCGGCCAGAACTGCAGCCCCACCGAGCGAATGGCCGATCAAGAGCTGCGGACCCTCGAAGTTATCACGCAGATATTGAACAGCCTTGTTCAGGTCTTCGACGTTGGACGAAAAATCGGTTGATGAAAAGTCGCCGCCGCTGCCACCGAGGCCGGTAAAATCAAACCGCAAAACGGCGATGCCTTCAGCGCTTAATGCGCCCGCAATATGCCGTGCAGCAGCGATGTCTTTCGAGCAGGTAAAACAATGTGCAAACAGCGCATAAGCTCGGACCTGCCCCGCGGGCATATCCAGCCGAGCCGCCAGTTTCGCGCCCCGAGCGCCGTCAAATTCCACCTTGATTGGACGTTGTGCCATTGTTGCTTCTCCCAGCCGTATTTCTCTTTTCTTCGAAAGACATAGGTGAAGCCATCAGGCATGCAAATCACGAGAATGTTTACTCTGCGTGAATTCAATCACCCTTTGAGTTTAACAACGCCTCAAGGCGCTTCTTTTCCTCGTCGCTCAGGCGAGGTGCCGCAACCGGATCCACGGTCATCATTTTGCGGCGGCGGATTGCCATTGCGATCCCAATCACGCCCGCGATCAGCGCGATTGGAGCCGCCGCCCACAAAATCAGTGTGTGGGTTCCAAGGCGCGGCTTGAGAAGCACAAACTCCCCGTAGCGGTCCACGAGGTAGTCAATAACCTCATCGTCGCTGTCGCCTGCGACAAGGCGCTCGCGCACCAATACCCGCAGATCTTTTGCCAGTGGCGCATCGCTGTCATCGATTGATTGGTTTTGACACACCATGCAGCGCAGATTGGCCGACAAACCACGCGCCCGCTCTTCCAGCACCGGATCATCGAGGATCTCATCCGGGGCAATTGCAAAGGCAGGAGCAAAGCTCACCAGAAAAGCCAGACAAAAAGCGCTTAGAAGCCGCATATTCTCACTCCGCCGGTGTTGCATTGGGAACAGGCCCGCGTTTCGCAGCCGGTTTCGGGGCTCCGACTCGCAACCGACGATCAGCCATGGAGAAGACTGCGCCTAGCGCCATGAACAGTGTTCCAATCCAGATCAGGGTAATCAGCGGCTTGTAGTAGACCCGCACATCAATCGACGTGCCTTCGCGCGGCTCGCCAAGGGACAGATAGATCTGGGAGAAGCCGATCGTGTAGATGCCAGCTTCTGTCGTCGGCATCTGACGGGCTGTGTAAAGCCGCTTGGACGGCTCCAGTTCCGTGACAACAACACCGC
>NZ_GL476319.1:453771-639689 GCF_000148725.1 Roseibium sp. TrichSKD4
ACACCGTCAAAGGTGATCGCATAACCAGACACGTCAACAGTGTCGCCTGGCGACATGGTCAGGACTTTTTCGTCCTGAAACGCGCTGGACATGACAATACCAAGTGCAGTCACACCAATGCCGAAATGCGCCGTCGCGGTTCCCCATGCAGAACCCGGCAGGCCCTTGAGGCGGCTCAAGCCACGCGTGAAGCCGATTTCAAACAGCTTCACCCTTGTGACAATCTCCGCGATTGATCCAGCCATAACCCATACCGCAAGTCCGACGCCGAGAGGAGCCAGCACACGCTCCATGCCCCAGAGCCAGAAAGTGAACAGGGTCATCAAAATCGCAAGGCCGAAAGCTGCATAAAGCCGCTGCGTCGCTGCAAGCAAGTCACCGCGCTTCCACGCAAGGATCGGACCGAATGGAACGGCCATCAGCAATGGAACCATCAACGGGCCAAAGGTCAGATTGAAAAACGGCGCGCCGACTGAAATCTTCTCGTCAGTTACTGCTTCCAGAGCAAGCGGATAAAGGGTTCCCACCAGAACCGCCGCGCAGGATGCTGTCAGGAACAGGTTGTTGAAGACCAAAGACCCTTCGCGGCTGATCGGCGCAAACAAACCTCCCTGTTTCAAGAGCGGAGCACGCCAAGCATAGAGCGACAGGGAACCACCGATAAAGATGCAGAGCAGAACCAGAATGAACGTGCCGCGTGCAGGGTCGGTCGCGAATGCGTGCACACTCGTCAACACGCCTGAGCGCACAAGGAACGTACCGAGCAAAGACAGGGAGAAGGTGAAGATCGCCAGAAGGACTGTCCAGACCTTCAAGGCCTCCCGCTTTTCCATCACGATGGCTGAATGCAGCAAGGCAGTACCAGCGAGCCAAGGCATGAAAGATGCGTTCTCGACCGGATCCCAGAACCACCAGCCACCCCAGCCAAGCTCATAATAAGCCCAGTAAGACCCCATCGAAATGCCGAGGGTCAGGAAGCACCACGCAAGCAAGGTCCACGGACGGACCCAGCGCGCCCAAGCCGCATCAATCCGGCCAAGAAGCAAGGCAGCAACAGCAAATGAGAAGGTGATGGAGAACCCAACATAGCCGACATAAAGAAGCGGCGGGTGGATCGCCAAACCAATGTCTTGCAAGATGGGATTGAGGTCATTGCCCTCAACAGGCGGATTTACGATGCGGTTGAACGGGTTGGACGTCGCCAGCATGAACAGGAGGAAACCAGCTGTGACCCACCCCTGAGCGCCAAGTGTGGCAGAGCGCAAGGGCGCTGGAAGATTTCCGCCAAAGACAGCCACTAACGCGCCAAAGAACACAAGGATGAGAACCCAAAGAAGAAGCGACCCCTCATGGTTTCCCCAAACGCCGGTAATCTTGTAGATCAGCGGCTTTGCCGAGTGGGAGTTCTCCCACACATTGACGACCGAAAAGTCGGACGTGAGATAGGCGATTGTCAGTGCGACGAAAGAGAGACTGACCAGCAGGAACATGGACACGGAAACTGGACCGGCGACGGCCATCATCCGTTCGTCTTCCTTCAAGGCGCCCCACACCGGGACCACAGACTGAATGAGTGTCAGCACAAAGGCCAGCACCAGCGCATAATGTCCAAGTTCAACGATCATATCGTTTGTTCCGCGTCCGTCCCAGGTTCAACCCTCGTTCTATAGAGGATTACTGTTCTTCGCCCTGCCAATGACCCTTGTCTTTCAGGGCTTCAGCCACCTCTTTGGGCATGTAGTTCTCATCGTGCTTCGCCAGCACGCTATCGGCAACAAATTCGCCGTTCGGTCCGATGACCCCCTCGGTCACAACGCCCTGCCCTTCCCTAAAGAGATCCGGCAGGATGCCCTTGTAGGAAACGGCAATCACGTTCTCGGTGTCTGTCACTCGAAAGCGCACACGGGCGTCGTCAAAGCGTTCCACCGAGCCATCTTCAACAAGACCGCCAAGCCGGATCCGTTGACCCTGAGGGATCTGCTTTTGAGCAATATCTGTGGGGCTTTGGAAGAAGACGATCTGATCATTCAGCGCAAAGAGCACAAGGCCCAGTGCCACTGCCAAAACGGCTCCAGCCGTCCCGATCATCGTCAAACGTCGTTGTTTTCGCGTCATCCGAATTGCGTCCATTTCAGGCTACAGGCCCCTCCGCCTGCGCCGGTCATTTTGTCTCTATTGACCACTCAGGCCAAGTTCTCCAGCCATCGCATCTATCTTGGCCAAATCTGCGGCATTCGATCCAAAAACGTCGCGAGCCTCGTTGAGTATCGCGGTCGCCTTGCTCTCGTCGCCCAATACAATATAGGCACGAATGAGCCGTTGCCATTCCCCGAGCGTGCCACCATCACTAGCAAGGCGGGCAGCAAGGCCATCCACCATGCTTTGGATCATCGCCTGACGGTCTTCAGCACTCATTTCGCTGGCCGCTTCTACTTGCTCGCGGTTTGGCCCCTTCAAGGTCTCGGCCATTGTAGGTGGTGTTCCGCCGAGCTTTTGAAGTTCTTCCCGAGCTGCAGGCAGCCAAAAAGCTGTCGGATCAGCGCCCTCCAGCAAGGCTTCCCAAGCTGAAATGGCATCGTCCTTGCGCCCCTCTTGTCCAAGAGCAAGCGCGAGGAAAAAGCGCGGTTTCACTGCAGTGGGTTCCAGATCAACCGCTTTCTCAAAAGCCTCACGGGCACTCGCTGTCACCAAGCCTTCATTCGCCATGGTCAGAGCCTCACCCATGTTGGTGAAGAATTCTTGTGACGGGCCGAGAAACTCAATCGCCTTTGAATAGGCATTCGCAGACGCTTCCGGATTGTTCAGGCGCATGTAAATGGGAGCCAGAACCGCCCAGCCACGCCCATCTTGCGGGTTTTCCGCCAAATGGCGCTCTGCTCGTGCAACAAGCTCTGAGACCGACTGGTCTTCCGGCGGTGCCGTGAGGCGCGCAGCCAAAGGTCGGTCAGGCATATTGGGCGAACCAAGATAGAGATACAAACCAAGAGCTGCGACCGGCACGATGGCAACGGCGAGCACCTGACTGAGACGGAACCCGGCACTGGATTTTGCGCCTTCATGGGCGTGCTGAACACGATCATTAGCAGCCAGCAAACGCCGCGCAATTTCTGTGCGCGCAGCTTCGGCGGCGGCCTCATCAATCAGGCCCCGTTCCAGGTCCCGATCAACTTCTTCAAGTTGTTGACGATAAACAGCTTCATCCGCGGCAGCGCTCGTGGCCTCGTTCGAACGCGCACGAGCCATCGGAATGAGAACCGAGAGGGACGCAGCCGCAGTCAAGGCTGCAATCAATATCCATAGCATCATGGGCGCACTATAGACATTGCAGAGGCTTGAAAGGCAAGCGCGAATTCCTGCGACCAGCGGTCGCTCTAGAAACTATAATGAACGCCTATCGTCCCGATTTCGCACCTGCACGAACAGGTCCTTTGCGCAGCGACGCGGTTTGCCCTGCAGGACGGTCCTTTACCGGTTTACGCTCTGGCAGACCGAGAGCCGACTGACGGCTTCGGCGGAGCTGGGCAGCATAGTCGCCCCCATAATAGAGCTCGCATAACATGATGGCATTGTCCGCTGCCGCCAATACCGCTCTCTGTTCATTCCCAATCACGCCAGACAGGTCATTGATCAACCAGCGGGTGGTAATTTCCAACATTTGTTCAACGGCTTGGCGAGTTTTGTTCGTCAAGTCGTTGACCGCAAATGTATCAGGCGCATTCCGCACCATGACAAAAACGCGGAAAGACCGGATCGCGTTGGACGTCAGTTCATGATCAATCAGAAGGTTTCCGTCCTGATCAATTTTTGGCACGGCAATCGCACTACGTAACAGCCCCGGAACAGACTCCAGTTCTTTCGCAACAAGATTGGAAACCGACCGCTTGATGGCAGTTAGCTGGTCCCGCCAAGCCCGATGTTGGGACAAGTCAAGCTCAACTTCCAACCCTCGAAGCACTTCGTGGTAATCGGAAAGAGCAACTGAAAACCCGATCGGATCGGGATTAAATTTTCTGTGATCGTGTGCCAGAAGTGCAAGACGCTCAACTTCGGAGATCGCAATCGTCATCAAAGGCGTGAATTCAGAATTGGCGAGATCTGCAAGATTGTTTACGCCTGCAAGGCGGATCCCGAATCCGGGCAACATCGCCGGATGGCTGGTCCGGGAAAGCAAAGCACCGGCAAGGATATCAACGCTGCCCTTATGCTTTTTCAAAAATGCCTGACAGCGCTGCAGAAGATCCGTATCCACCTTGAAACGATTGGGATAGAGCGTGTCCGTGTAGGGCTCAAAAAGATCAATCAGATCGGCTTCCATCTGAAAGACGCGGTAGACTTCCTTCAGCTCCGCCAGGCCGCGTGCGCCACCCATTTCTGCTGATAACCGACGACGGTTCAGTTCTGCTTCGTCCGAACTCTCCAGAGCAACCCGGAAGGCAACAATGGCCTTGTCCTGAAGGCTATCAATCTCAAGCGCGAGCTCGTCATCCGTGCAATCAGGGTCCTCTGCCCGCTCGATCACTGCAGAGATTTCTTCCGTCAGCACATCGCGCTTCAGCCACAACCAGATCTTGTTCAGCATGGAACGAAGAATGCGGCCCGGTTGTTTTTCAGCGAGCATCTCGTCAATCAGGAAGTCATCAAGCGGCTTGAAAAACATCCGCTGAACCTGATTTTTCCGAATCATGGTCGATTGCGTGTCTCGAAACGTCTCTTCAACTGGCTTGCCACTTCGAACCATGTCTAAAGAAGCTCCAAGGATGACACCCAGATTTGGATCATCGGACCCTGCGGCCTGCGATTTCTCAAGCCGCGCAACAAGTGAGCGAACAGCTTTCGGGCTCAACTCGCCCAAATAAGTCTGAATTTTATCCGTAACCAGTTTTGCGTTTTTCATCGGAAACACTTTTTGCCGGAATAAATGGCTGGCTTAGAACTACGTGGAAAACTTAAATAAACATTGAACAAATGGCATAGCCTATTGTGCGGGCTACAGAATTAGCCACGCACCGCCATGAGATTTATTTGCCGTTACGGAATTTTGACTGTCAACTGAGCGTTTGCCAGCCGCCGTTTTCGGTCTTGCAGGCGGTTCCCCGAGATTTAACCGGCGCGCCTTCCAAAACAAGCTCATGAACGAATTCGCGGCAAGTCGTGTCATTGACGTGATAAACGGGACCTGGACGCACAGTTCCACTGCGTCCTGTACGAACATTTTCCCATGCGATTGATGCCCCAACACCATCAGTCCGAAGTGCCTGCTTTTGCGCAGCAATCATCGCACGGTGATCAGAGGCGTCCAGTTTTTTGGCAAAATCATTTGTCAGGAGGTTCGCAATAGCAGAATTAGCGTCCGTGCCCGCAAGAGAACCGGAAGCGCCAAAGGACGAATCATATTGGCCACCGCCTCCGGATGCAGACATCGCTGAACATCCGGCCAATCCGGCCGAAACCACCAATACGGTTACAAATCCTGCACGCATGCATTCCCTCCGTCACACCGACCGCATTCAGATTTTCCCCGCAAGGAAGATTTGTTGCGAATCATTGTGGCCGAACTGAGCCCGACCAACGCGTATGATCAACAAAAGTGTATCATAAATTCCTAAAGGGCGGGCAGAACAAGCCGCACTTTCAAACCACCAAGGTTAGAGCGGTCCAACTCCAACCGACCGCCATAAAGTGCAGCCAGATCAGCTACGATTGAAAGACCCAACCCGGTTCCTGGGACAGTCTCATCAAGACGCCGTCCTCGCTTGACAGCCTCTCGGCGTTCTTCCTCCGACAATCCAAGCCCATCGTCCTCAATCAGGATTTCCAGCATTTCCCGTCCACCACCTTCCAGAAGCGGCACGCATTTGGCACTGACACGGGAGTTCGCCCATTTGCAGGCATTATCGATCAGATTGCCGGTCATCTCCTCCAGATCCTGACTTTCCCCGCGAAACCTCAGGGTTTGCGGGGCTTCCAGATCAAGCAGAAGCTCTCGATCACGATAGATTTTTTCCATCGCACGGACGAGACGGGATAGGGTCGGCTCGACTTCGCAGGACACACCAATAACCCGCCGCTGCGCAGCCATGCGGGCCCTTTCAAGATGGTGCTGGATTTGCGTCGACATGATGCCGGCCTGCTCGCTGACCTTGTCAGCAAAAGCACCCTCATGCGTCCTGGCTTCGTTGGCTATAACGCTCAAGGGTGTTTTCAGACCGTGGGCCAGATTCCCAACATGGGTTCGCGCCCGCTCCACGATTTCGCGATTGGATGTAATCAATGCATTCAGCTCGATAGCAACTGGTGCAATTTCGGTTGGAAGGTTCTCGTCAATCTGATCCGCCTCCCCTTTGCGAACAGCACTCAACGAACCGCGCAAACGCACAAGCGGCCGCAGGCCAACACGCACCTGCAGAAACACAGCTCCAATGAGGCCCAAACCAAACACGATAAGCGTGAACGCCACCTGACGGGCAAACTCCGCAACCTCGGCTCGGAAATCTGCTGTCGCTATGGCAACAGCAACGACCAGCTTATCGCTGCCGATCTCAATTTCACTTTGATAGAAGCGCACTTCCTGTCCGGACGGGTCTTCACCAAACCCGCTAAAAGACGGCACGCCTTCAAGTGCAGGTAACGGAAGCGGATCACCAACCAGAGAAAGCGAGGCAAAGACGATTTCATTGCTTTCAGCGCGCCTCACGGTCCAGTACCAACCTGACAGAGGCAGAGAAAATCGCGGTTCGCCAAGACTGCGCGGTGCGCGAAAGTTCACAGGAGCATCTGCTGTGTCACTTTCCACCACCATGTCAGCCAACAGCGAGCGCACATAGACTTCCAGCTGTGCGTCAAACGCCCGCTCTCCGGCGGAACGGTAAAGGCCAACCAGGAAGAAACCCGCTACTGCCAGCGCAATAACCGACCATACAGCTGCCACAAGAACCAGACGACCGGCAAGAGACCGCTGGCCAACCATTCTTCTGGTTTGTGATTCCCCCGCCCCCGCATCTCCTGCATTGTCAGCATCAGGGGCCGTTTCACGCTCACGCGTCACCGGCTTCCCCCATCCGGTAACCAAGGCCGCGGATTGTCTCAATCATGTCCGAGCCGATTTTCTTGCGCAGCCGCCCGACAAAGACCTCAACCGTGTTCGAATCGCGATCAAAGTCTTGGTCATAGAGATGCTCGATCAGCTCGGTGCGCGAGATCACCTTGCCCTGATGATGCAGCATGTATGACAGGAGCGATACTCGTGAGATGTGAGCTTGATTGGGCCACCATCCACCGTGACACGGCCAGACCGCAAGTCGAGACGAACCTTGCCGCAGGTCAACTCGTTGGATGCATGTCCGGCAGCTCGTCGCACAAGAGCGCGAACCCGGGCCAGAACTCTTCCATGTGAAACGGCTTTGCGACGTAGTCGTCAGCTCCAGCGTCAATCCCGGCGACCTTGTCAGACCATCGGTCACGAGCTGTCAGAATAAGAACCGGCATTGTCCGGCCATCCCGGCGCCAGTTTTCCAAAACGGAAAGTCCATCCAATTTGGGAAGCCCGAGATCAAGAACGACAGCGTCATAAGGTTCCGTGTCGCCAAGGAAATGCCCCTCTTCCCCATCCTGCGCGCTGTCGACGACATAGTCAGCCTCTTCCAGTGCTGTCACAAGTTGGCGATTAAGATCTGCATCATCTTCAACGACGAGAAGGCGCATTGTGTTTATCCGCTATTCAATAAAAAGAGAAAATCAGTTTGCGCTAACAACCTTGGTGGTCACCTTGCCATTGACCAGAACCGAGAGCCGGTAGACATATCCGCCCCCCTCCTGACACAGCTGCGCCTTGACGATTTCCCCACCTGCCTGACTTTGCACGGCTGCAAGGGGTTTAGCCTTGCCCGAAGCAACAACTGACCGCGCCTCACCTTGCGACAGGCACGCAGCACTTGCTGTTCCGGCAAGCAAAAGGAAAACAGAAAAGAACGCAAACAGTCTTATCACGGGAATTCTTCCTAGTTTGCCGGCCAACCCCAACCGGTAGTTGCCGCCGTTATAAGTGTCTCCGGCTGAACATGACCTGAACAGTCGGTTCATGGCAAATAGAAATAGGTTAACCGCATGGGTCAAGCCCTCTGCCCGCACTGAGGCGCCCAAAATGATCATTCATTCTATAGAGATAGCTTATGCTGACGGATCATTGCGAAGGCATTCAAGTCTAAGTTTCTACCCGGCAATGTTACCCGCCACGGCGCTAGAGCCCGTCAACTCGGGCGTATTGTCCTGAAGGCGATTCCTCAAGGCTTTTCGCCAACGGTTCCGGCCATCAGCCTTTGCTTTCAAAGGCGCCTGATCTGCTGCCTGTATCGCGCCATCTATCGTGTTCGCCGCATCGTGTTCGGCCAGACCAATGCTGATCGACACATCAATTTCATGCTCATCTATCTCAAAGCGCAAGCGGGCCACATCGGAACAAAGGTCAGTGGCGAGCTCCTGAGCTTTACGCCAATCAAGTTCAGGCAGAAAGACTAGAAACTCCTCCCAGCCCATCCGCACAACCCAATCACGGTCCCGAACATTTTCCATGAGCGTACCGGCGATCTGAACCAGAACTTCGTCGCCAACAGGATGACCAAAGCGGTCATTGATTGACTTGAAATGATCGACATCCACCATCATTACAACCGCAGGCGCAGCCTGCGTCTCCGCCTGAGCCTCAAAGAAACGGCGCCGGGTCGTTGTACCCGTCAAGGCATCAGTGGCATGGAGGAGTTTGATTGTCTTATGGGCCAGCTGCAGGTGCATGATCTGGCGGCACGCAAATAGCGACATGCACGACGACAAGAAAAGCGCAATCAGGAACATGCTTGGGGCTGCGGCAGCGAACACCTCTAGTGGCAATAAAATCCAGCCAATCAGGCCGGTCGTCGCAAGCGCAATGAGTACCGTGATGGTTGTCCAAAACAGAACATCCCAATTGTTCCGCATCTTCAAGCGTAATGAACCTGTATTCATGACGCAACTTCCCTAAGGTTCAACTCAACCCCTGATAGAGTAACGCAGCCACTCTCCACCCAAAACATAACAAAAATATATGAAACTGATTACACAACCATTAGTATATATTTTTTTAAATTGCAGATATGCTTTTGAGAGCCTCAAAATTCCAAAAAGCCCTTCCAAACATTCATTCCAACGCCAAATAGCCGATCGCCATGCTACGTTCATTTGGCACCGGTATTTGTGCACAACAGCTTTTTGAATAAGGATTTAAAAAATGAGCGACTATTTTCTCGCATTCTGGAATCTAGAAAACCTGTTTGGACCAGAAAACCACCCCCACCGGCTGGACTGGGTCAAAAAGGATATCGCCAGTGATCTCGTCGGATGGACACAGGCGCTTTACGACAAGAAACTGGCACAGCTGGCGAGTATTATTCGTCAGATGAATGATGGCGCAGGCCCTGACATTTTGGGTGTCTGCGAGGCGGAAGATGAACACGTTCTCAAAGACCTCATCAACACGCTCGCTCCCAGCCTACCAAACAGAAACTATTCCGTGATTGCTGAGACCAACGATCTCAGCTATCGCGGCATCGATACCGCCTTTATCTATGACAAGGGCCGGTTTTCCGTCGATGAAGCGCTGGTTTTCAATCACCGCGTCATGCGCCGCACTGGAACACGGGATATCCTGCAAGTCACCTTCAAAACCAATCAGGGCCGGCGAGAACTCGTGGCCATGGCCAATCACTGGCCATCCCGTTACGGAGGCGCAGGCCCAGAGGCGAGCGCGGGATTTCGAGCAACAGCCGGAGAAACTCTCTCCTATTGGCATAGCCGCATCTTTGAAGAAGCGACAAAGAAGGACCGTACACCAGTGATCGCCTTTGGCGACATGAATGACGACCCTTGGGATCGCAGCTTGACAGTCAACGCGCTGGCAACGCGTGAACGCGGCGATGTCGAACGCGCTCGCTCACCAAAATTCTACAATCTCGCATGGGAATACCTCGTCACGCCAGCTATCGACCACAAAGGCAATTCCCGCATGCTGGAGGGCACGCTCTACTACAATTATAACGGCAACATTTTTGACCACCTGTTGGTCAATCGCCCACTTGTCGACGCCAACCCAGATAGCGAATTCAAGTATGTTGACGGCAGTGGCGGCATTATCGCGTTTCCGGAAATGGTATCACACAGAACGGGCGATGGTCCGATCCGCTTTGGCTTGCCAGAAGGAGATGCCGCCTCGAACGTGAATGAGGCCGGTTATTCAGATCATTTCCCCGTTGGGCTGAAGATCCGCGAAGTTTGATCGCTGACGACTTGCCAAGTTGGTGTGGCTGCGTATCGTATCTTTATGGACAGCGCAGCCACACATCAGCTGAATCGCGCCCTTTTGGCGAGTGCCTTTGGTTTAGGTTTGTTGATAGCCTCTTCAACCTCGGTTTCAGCCTGCTCACTTTCGCTGGTGCTGGCCATGGATGTCTCCGCCAGTGTCGATGCGACCGAGCACGACCTTCAATTAAATGGCCTTGCGGATGCCCTGACAGACCCGTCTGTGATGACGGCCATTGGAAATGTTGGCGGCATCTGGCTGACAAGCTTTGAGTGGAGCGGACGGTACAATCAGAAAACGCAGCTGGATTGGCGTTTTTTGGTCAATGAGGCTGACATTAAAGCCGCAGCTGATGTGATCGCCGCACAGCCTCGCTCCCAAACAGAGTTTCCAACCGCGCTTGGATATGCTCTGGGACACGCATCCGTTTTGCTAACGCGTGCGCCCGAAACGTGTGAGCGGAATGTCATCGACATGGCTGGAGACGGCGTCACGAATGATGGCTTCGGCCCCTCAAGCGCCTACAAGGCCTTTCCGCTTGCAGATGTGACCGTGAACGGGCTCGTGATCGGTGAGGATCAAAACGCCATCCGCTACTACCATGATGAAGTTATTCATGGTCCGGGCGCGTTTATCGAAATCACCGACAGTTTCGAAGGCTATAGAGACGCGATGATCCGCAAGCTGCTTCGAGAAATCCGGGGCGATCAGTTTGCACTCAATCTCCCGTAAGTACATTCGACTTATTGCAAGATCTCCTGCAGTGCCCTCACCAGAGCCCTGCATTCATCATCCGTGCAAATTGAAATCCTGAGCCAATTCTCAATTCTCGGTTTTGAGAAATGACGTACCAAAATTCCGCGCGCCCTCAAACCAGCCTGCAGTTCAGCTGCAGGAACTGAACTATGAGACACAAACAGGAAATTTGTAGCGGACGGCAGACTGGAAAAGCCCAGCTCTGCCAACTGACCTGCCAGTTTTTCACGCGATGCGATGACTTTGGACCGCGTTTGCTCAAATCCCTCTGCGTCTTCCCACGCCGCCTTTGCCGCAACCAGAGCCAGACGGTCGAGTGGATAGGAGTTGAAACTGTCCTTGACCCGGTTCAGACCTTCAATCAGGTGCGGCTGCCCAACTGCGAACCCCACCCGCGCACCAGCCAAACTGCGCGACTTGGAGAAGGTTTGAACAACGAGAAGATTTTCATAACGCGGCACAAGACGCACCGCACTTTCCGCACCAAAGTCGACATAAGCCTCGTCGACAATGACAACCACATCCGAGTTCTGCTTCAGCACCTGTTCAATTTTTTCCAGTGGCAAGGCAATGCCTGTCGGCGCGTTGGGATTGGCTATCACCACACCGCCGCAAGGGCCCTGATAATCATCAAGGTCATATTCGAAGGTCTCGTTAAGCGGAAAGGTCGTGTATTCCACGCCAAACAGCTGACAATAGGTCGTGTAGAAGCTGTAGGTGATATCGGCAAAGACGATGCGTGGCTTGCCGGTGAAAAAGGCGTTGAACGCATGGGCCAGCACCTCATCAGAGCCATTGCCTGCAAAGACCTTCTCTCGCGTCAAACCAAAGGATGCAGCGATGCTGTCGCGCAGGCCGCCAGCAACGGGATCAGGATAAAGCCGCAACTCATCCCCTGTCGCCGCCTGAATAGCCTCAAGCACCTTGGCAGAGGGACCATAAGGGTTCTCATTGGTGTTCAGCTTGATAAAGGTCTGCCCCTTGGGCTGCTCTCCCGGAACATAGGGAACGAGTTTTTCAACCAGTGGGCTCCAGAACCGGCTCATAGTCATGCTTCCTGAAAGGTGTGTCCTTGGAAAAGGCAACATAGAGCATTCTGAAACACAGACACCCTTTTCCTTGCAAAAAGATCAGGTACCCAACCACTTATAGCAATGAGCAAAAGGGATCGGGACACGGCATGAGCACTCCCCATCAAAACGCCTTGGGCCAACCGGTCGGAGCGCCGGTTGACGTTACCTTCCCACGGCCCGTTCCGCCTAAAACGCCCATGATCGGTCGGTTTTGCTCGCTCGTACCGGTGGATATCGAGGCCCATTCCAAACCCTTATTTGAGGCCTACAAGCACGATCACGAGGGAAGAAACTGGACCTATCTGCCCTATGGCCCGTTTGACCGGCTAGAGGACTTCCAAATCTGGATGAGATCAACCTGTCTTGGCGAGGATCCGCTTTTTCACAGCATCCTTGATCCCGCCGGCACCCCCATCGGGTTGGCCAGCTTTTTGCGGATCGACCCGGCAAGCGGTGTAATCGAAGTTGGGCACATCCACTTCTCTCCGCTGCTCCAGCGCCATCCGGCAGCGACTGAAGCCATGTTCTTGATGATGCGCCGCGTGTTCGACGAGCTGGGCTACCGCCGCTATGAATGGAAATGTGACGCGCTCAACGCTCCGTCTTGCCGGGCAGCAGAACGTCTTGGCTTTCAGCACGAAGGCACGTTCCGGCAAGCCACCCACTACAAGGGCCGCAATCGCGACACCGCCTGGTTCGCGATTATCGACACGGATTGGCCGCACGTAAGATCCGCGTTTAAGGCATGGCTTGATCCGGAGAATTTTGATGCAGATGGACGGCAGAAAGCGCGGCTTAAAACAATTCCGGACCGTGACTAACCTAACTGTTCAAATGACTTGCAAGCGACTACGCAGGAGTTCTCCGCGCTCTTCCAGGATCGGATAGCCGATGGTGGAGAAAGATGTGTTAATGAGCTTTAGCGTGTTCAGAATATCGAGGTGAAACGCACTGGTCTCGATAGTTTCCGAGTTGCTTGCTCCCAATCTCTCCATATGCCGCCTCTGCAAGTTGTTCAAAAGCTGCCGGGTGCGCTCTTTCTGCTGAACCAAATGCCGTGCCGCTTCGGGGTTTTGTGTCAAGAGCACATCAATTCCTAACTGAATATTATGCAGAACAAGGTCAAAAAACTCATCAAGTTCCACCTGACCTTCATCGGAGAACTGAAGCTTTTGCTCCCTGAGGCGCTGAAACACCCGTAGCAACTTGTTGGACATGAGGTCTGTCGCTGTTTCCAGGCTGATCGCTGTTGTGGTTAGCGCCTGCGCCTTTTGGATCTCCTCGGGCGTGCATTTGCTGGCCTCAATCTTGGCCAGAAAGTATTTCAACTCCTGAAAACGCCCCAACACAACATTCAACATGTGCCGCATTTTCTTGACATCATCGTCAGTCAGTTTGTCCGCCTTCTCCCAAATTTCCCGAACGCAGACTTCCAGCAATTCCGCCAGCCGAAGGGTCTCCCGGATGGAACCATTCAAAGCCCGTTGCGGATGGGCAAGGGTTTCGGGCTTCAGTGCAGTTATGCTGGTGAAAAAGTCCCGGTCCTCAGATTGTCTGTCAGCCGGCAAGAGCATCAACGCAAACCGCGAAACAAGAGAAACCAGCGGAAGACCTATGCACAACAGGGTAAGATTGAAGAGCAGATGAAAATTAATCACCTGCTGTTCCAGTGAGTCGCCAGGAACCGAAGGAAGAACTGCCATTCGTTCCATGGCAAACAACAAGACGGTGGCCCCGCCTCCCCTCAAAATTAGGTTGCCCAGCACCATCTGTCTTGAAGCAGAAGGGGTAGAATAGGTCAGGATGAACGCAATGATCGCGCCGCCGAGGTTTGCCCCCAGCACCATGGCAAAAGCCGCTGGCATTGGCAGGATACCCTGCCCAGCCAATGTCACCCATAGAAGAACGGAAGCAACGCTGGAATGCACTGCCCAAGTGAAGAGCGCAGAAACCAGAAACGCCACGGGTAGGTCCTGCCCGAGATAAACCATAATCAGTCGGGCTGTCTCATTTTGCTGCAGTGGAGCACTGGCGTGAGCAAGCAAATCCAGAGACAGGAAAATCAGCGCCAGCCCGAGGATGATCCGGCCCGCCTGACGAAACCGCTTGCTGCGGCCCTTCAAGTGAAAAACCCCTCCGACCAGCAGCAGAACGGGCGTGGCAATATCGGGCCGAGAAATGAGCAACTGGGTAACAACCGCCGACCCAAGATCAGCCCCGAGAAGAATTGACAATCCCGCGGGTGCAGCCAGCAATCCATTCGCCAGAAAGCCGGATGTTAGCAGGGCAACTGCAGTCGAACTTTGCAAGAGAAGCGCAGAAACGCCGCCAGTCAAAGCCGCCCTCAATCGATTGTTGGTGGATCGGCGAAGCCATTTGCGGAGATTCGCCCCAAGCGATCGCTCAAACCCTGTTCGAACTAGACGCACTGCCCAAATCAAAAGGGCAGCGGCCCCGGCCACCTGAATCGCAAAGCTGAAAAACCCGAACTCGTTCATATTCACCTTGATTGGCACATCAAAAAGCGCACTTTGTACGCTTTTCACCAATTTAGGGTTTTCCCGTACTCGATGCAACTCGTAGATACCAGCAAGACGGACCAAAACAACGAGATAAACAGATTTCTATCAGCCAAAAGCAACATCGAGACCGGCTAGGAAAGCACAGGCCAAAGCGCAACAAACTCCACTTAGCTGGCCGTTAATATCAACAGTCCAACACCATTCCTCTTATTCTGTTGTTCTATCCACGCTGCCCTTCTCTGCCTATGGCAAAAAAATACAGCTGTTTACGAATTCAAACCAATATGTTTGCGGTTTTACATTTTCTTCGGCGAAAAACTTCGCTCAATACCTTTTATGCAAGCAACAAGGGTGGAGTTAACTGGAGTGGAAACTCCCGCCTTGAGTCCTGCTCGAACAACTGCCCCATTTATGAAATCAATTTCTGTGATCATTTGGCGTTCTATGCTTTGCAAAACTGAGGTTTTGAATTCAAACGGCAAACCAGAAGATGCTTTAATCCATGCGTCCTGCGGGTTCTCAATTTCCAGGTCTATTTCCAGAGCCTCCGCAACAGCCATTGCTTCTGCCACAGCAGCGACACCAATTTCCTCAACTTCAGAAAGGTCATATAGATTTCCAAAATTGAGACCGGTAATCCCGGACAATGCTCCTGCAGCAACATTAATCAAGAATTTGTCCCACATTGCCCCCACGATATTGTCCGTTGCAGTTGTCTTTAACCCCGCAGCAGAAAACGTTTTTTCGACCAAAGACACTCGTGAAGTCAGACTACCATCGAGTTCACCGATAATCGTTTCCTTACCCTCAACACCAGACTGTACGTGTCCGGGCGAAACCATCATTCCACCAACAAAGGTCTTTCCGGCTATGACCTTATCGCGACCTACGACTTCGGCAAGCAAGTCTTCTTGCCCCAATCCGTTTTGCAAAGACATTACTACCGATTGATCCCCGACCAAATTGAGCGCGGAAAGCATGGCCTCTTTGGTGTGGAAGCTTTTGACGAGAACTAAGACTAGATCAACAACCCCCAATACACTTGGATTGTCATACGCAGCGACTTTTACAACATCCCTTGAACTGGACGTTTCAACCACGAGTCCATTTGAGTTGACAGTATCTACAAACTGCTTGTCGATATTGATTAGGAAAACATCATTGCCAGCCAAAGCAAGGTGCCCCCCAAACACTGATCCCATTGCACCAGCACCCAGAATTGCAATTTTCATGATAACCTTTCGCTATGAATCAGAAAAATAACGTTAGGTTATGTTCATCAAACGCATTAGCACAAGTACGTATCAGAAAAAAATAGCCAGAGTAAAAACAAATACTTACACGCCGGAAAATCGACTAAGAATAGCACTAGGCGTGATGACTTACCAAAAGCATCCACTTGCCAATAACCGCAAATTGTACATGGCAAGATCCAGATACTTCAAAGCTTTGGCTCACCTGATACATCAATCTGGATCTGCAAAATCGCCGTGCAAGGGAACGGCAAGCTAGCATAACTACCGCTTCAACAACCGCTTGCGTTTGTCGGCGGGGCGCATTTCCATGACCTTGTCGAACAGGAAGTCCATGACTTCCTTCTGGTCCTTAAAGCCTGACAGCGTTTCATAGGGGATCAGTGCCCCCGCGCGTGCCGTAATGGCCTTACCGACAATGCGTCGGAACTCACGCACCAAAAGAGCCAGCCGCAATGTCAAAGAAAACCCACTGACCCAGTGGAACAACCACGAGTTCTGACCCTCAAAATAGATCGGCAAAACTGTCACCTTTGAAGACCGGATCAGCTTGGCGGTGAAGGTTTTCCATGGAAACTCTTCAGCGCGGGCAAACGGTTTTGGTGCTGTCGCCACACCGCCCCCGGGGAACACGATAATCGTTGTACCCTCTGCCAGAAGCTTGAGCGCTTCCTTGCGGGTCGCCATGTTTGTCTTCAGCGCTTCCTTGGTCTCTTCAAAGTCAACGGGAAGCGAATAGGGGCGCACTTCCGGCACCTTCAAAAGCTCATTGTTGATCATGATCTTGAAGGGGTGACCAAGCTGCTCTGCCAAGGACAGGATCGCAAGCCCATCACCAATGCCATAGGGATGGTTGGCAACAATAACCAGCGGGCCTTCCGGCAAGTTTTTCGGTGGCCATTCGCCGCCACTCACCGAGACATCAATCTTGATCAGGCTAAGCAGATCGCTCCAGATGTAATCGGACGTGCCCACCATGGAGTCGCGCCAGATTTCATAAACTGACATGAGCTTGCGGCGACCGGATATCCCCTCAATCGTGCGAATGAGAAGGCGTTTATGCCAAGGATGGTCAGGGTTGGCGTAACTGAATTCAGCTTGATCCAAGGCGCGTCACTCTTGATCGTGCATTTAGCGAATTGAAACCCGATAGCCTCAGGTCATTGCAGTTTTGTGACACCTATCACAACAAAGGGGAAAGTTCACTCAATCGAGATCATCTTTCCCCTCAAGTATTAAATAAGTTCTGACCGAATTACTTCAAGTCTGGCGGAACAGCCTCGGAGCGGAAAGCCTCGATGGCCTCATCAAGGCTCATGGCCGTTTGATGCTTGGAGCCTAGACGGCGAATGTTGACCGACTTTTCTTCCGCTTCGCGCATGCCGCACACCACAATGGCCGGAACCTTGGCCAGCGAGTGCTCGCGGACCTTGTAGTTGATCTTCTCATTGCGGAAATCGGTTTCCACCTTGAGACCAGCAGCCCGCAGCTTTCCAGCAACCTCGCGGCCATAATCATCGGCCTCGGAGGTGATCGTGGCGACCACCACCTGCAGCGGCGCAAGCCACAGCGGGAAGTGACCGGAATAGTTTTCGATCAAGATGCCGAGAAAGCGTTCCATGGAGCCGCAAATCGCGCGGTGGATCATCACCGGCGTCTGCTTCTCGCCATTGTTGTCGACGTAGAACGCGCCGAAGCGTTCCGGAAGGTTGAAGTCGACCTGCGTGGTGCCACACTGCCATTCACGGCCAATGGCATCGCGCAAGGTGTATTCAAACTTCGGACCGTAAAACGCGCCCTCACCCGGCAGGATGTCGGTCTCGACACGGCCACCGGACTGTTCCTTGATCTGCTCCAGAACCTTGCCCATCACCTCTTCGGCGTGATCCCAAAGCTCATCCGAGCCGACCCGCTTTTCCGGGCGGGTGGAAAGCTTCACGACAATCTTTTCAAAACCGAAATGCTCATAGACTGACAGAATCAGGTCGTTGATTTTCAAGCATTCTTCCGCCATCTGCTCATCGGTGCAGAAAACGTGCGCATCGTCCTGCGTGAAGCCGCGCACGCGCATCAAGCCGTGCATTGCGCCGGACGGCTCGTAACGGTGAACCACACCAAACTCGGCCATGCGCAGCGGCAGGTCGCGGTAGCTTTTCAGGCCGTGCTTGAAGATCTGGATATGGCCCGGACAGTTCATCGGCTTTAGGGCAAAGACATGGGTATCCTCGTCTTCCGGGTCTGCGCCCTGAACGGCGAACATGTTCTCCTTGTACCAGGCCCAGTGACCGGAGGTCTCCCACAGCTTGGTGGAGAGAACCTGCGGCGCGTTGACTTCCTGATAATCCCCGGAAAGACGCCGGCGCATGTAGGACACAAGGTTCTGGAAAAGCGTCCAGCCCTTGTCGTGCCAAAACACAACGCCCGGTCCTTCTTCCTGAAAGTGGAACAGGTCCATTTCGCGGCCAAGCTTGCGGTGATCGCGCTTTTCCGCCTCTTCCAGCATGTGGAGATAGGCTTTGAGATCCTTATCGTTCGCAAAGGCGGTGCCATAGATGCGCGACAGCATCGGATTGTTGCTGTCCCCGCGCCAATAGGCTCCGGCCACCTTCATCAGCTTGAAAGCGGTGCCAATTCGGCCCGTTGCATCCATATGCGGACCACGGCACAGGTCAAACCAGTCGCCCTGCTTGTAGATCTTGATGTCCTGATCTTCCGGGATCGCGTCGACCAGCTCCACCTTGTAGTCCTCGCCCATTTCGGCAAAGACCTTTTTGGCCTCCTCGCGGGACCAAAGCTCCTTGGTGAACGGCTGATTGCGCTGGATGATCTCGCGCATCTTCTTCTCGATCACCTCAAGGTCGTCGGTCGCGAACGGCCAGTTTTCCTTGGTGTCGGGATGAACGCGCTTGAAGTCGTAGTAAAAGCCGTTCTCGATCACCGGACCGATGGTGACCTGCGTTCCCGGCCACAGTTCCTGCACCGCCTCGGCCAGAACGTGCGCCGCATCATGGCGGATCAGCTCAACAGCGCGCGGATCATCGCGAGTGACGATCTCAATGGTAGAGTTTTTGGAAATCGTGTCGGACAAATCGGCCAATTCGCCATCAAGGGCAACGGCCACGGCCTTTTTCGCCAAAGACTTGGAAATGCTGGCCGCCACATCGGCGCCGGACACCCCGTCTTCAAACTCACGAACGGAATTGTCAGGAAACGTCAGTTGAATCATGCGTTTTCTCCTGCTCACTCCTGCAGACAAGGCAGGTAAGCGTTTTGTGTTTATTGGGCGCGGGAAGCTTTAGGGGATTTGGGGTCTAAGGGCAACAGGTGCAAGGGAGGGAATGGGGGTCAGGGGCCAACCTCAACAATTGACGCAAATTTGCTTGCCGGATTCTTGCTGACCCGAAGAACTAAGTTTTAACCGAAAGTGATCAAGTTACGCTTGGTCATTTATGAATTCATTGCCCACTGCCAATAAGGGATTATTTTGATGATCGACTACAGCTGGGCCATGAGCATTATTTTTATTAGCTTTGGCCTAATTTGCATGCTCAATTTTGAAGGCAGTATTCCCAATAGGGGACTATTTTTTCTGGCTATTTGCATGCCCATTATTGGATAATGGTCCGGAATGACGGTCGCAAACTTGGCTGCGCATGCGCAGGCCGGCCTTGTGGCAATGGCGTTAGGCTTTTTGTTTTTCACGTTCGTAATTCAAAGTGTAGGCTTAGCCAAATCAGCAATGGTTATCGCACTCTGGTTGCCTACTAACTACATCTTTACCAAGGCTTACATGCTAGTTCTCATTGGCACGGGCATGTTCACTATCGCAGTATTCATAGCAAAAATTAACCCGAACCTGCCTAACCCATTATCCAAACACTTCACAGCGATTTTATTTATATGTGCGGGATTGCTGGTTTCACCCCATCTCACATTAAATGTCGGCTATTGAAGCAATCGATTATCATCGTATTCGCACAGCAAGCAATTTTTGCACCTGAAGTCAAAATTCCTGAAGTATTTATTCTTCGAAAAATACCATTTTTGAAGTTAGTGGATTCGGGAAATACAGCACTTTATTCCCTCACCCCAACCGATCCTTCTCCGCGATATGCTCGCCAGTCCAGCGCCCATAGCGCCAGGGGAGATACCAGCGGGCATCTTGGGGCAGTTGGTCGGGGATCGGATCATAGCCGTCTGCGCCCCACGGGTTACAGCGCAGGATACGGGAAAGGCCCAGCCAGCCTCCGCGCCACAGGCCAAAGCGTTTGAGCGCGTCGGCGGTATATTCCGAACAGCTCGGCGCATAGCGGCAGGTCCGCCCCATGAACAGCGACAAGGAATGCCGGTAGACCCAGATCAGACCAAGCCCAATGCGCGCCGGGATGGACGCGGCAGCAATGTCGGACTTTGATTTTTCAGGTGGGCACACGATCTTGGCTGTTCACTCTTGAAGTTACTGCTCTTGGTCTTCCCTACCCCAGCCCATTCGCCATTCCTAGTCCAACTTGAGCAGATGGCATGAGGGTGTGTTGGTGATCATCGGGACATGCGGTCGTGCATCTCCTGAACATCCTTTGGCCATTGGGCCTTGATGAAGGAGAGAACCGCGAGGATTTCCCCGTCATGTAAGATGCCTTCAAAAGCTGGCATGGACAGCACAGGGTCATCGGACAAAAGAGCAGCGGCGGAGCCATATTTCGTGATGCGAAACAACAGCTCTTCAGAATGGTGCCAAGTGTGGCCGGTCTGATCATGCGGCGGGGCGGGCAATTGTCCGTTTTCATCTGGCGTTTGCCAGTTCGCAGCACCTTGCAGATTGTCCCCGTGGCAGGAAGCGCAGTTGTCCGCATAAACTTGGCTGCCCATCGCAACCACCTCCGGGTTATTCGGCGCAAACAGAAATTCGGACGTCGTGGGGTCAAAACCGATACCAGTTTTTGGATCAGCCATAAGCCACAATCCAGCGCCGACGAGCCCGACAATCCCGAGAACAAAAAAGCTAAGTAAAGTGATGGTTCTTCTGGGCATATCAGCCTTCGCAAGGTCCACAGTCTCGGAAACGCTTGGACGCCCCCCCTCGCCCAAGCGTCGTGTTTTTAAAAGACGTCGCTTAGTTCGCGCCGAATTCCATGAAAGGCTGAGGCTTTGCGCCCGACTTACCCGCCAAGGAGAACACGGTGTAACGCGCATCCGGCCTTTCGCCCATGCCAACAGAGCCAGCAGGCATGCCCGGGACGGCTATTCCGCGAATATCAGGCTGATCGTCAAGCATCTTAGAGATCGCCGCCGGTGGCACATGGCCTTCAACCACGTATTTCTTGCCCATTTCGACAACTGCCGTGTGACAACCCTGCATGTCATCTGGAACACCCGCCTGCTGGCGAATTGGAGTCAGGTCTTCCATGTTGTGCACGACAACACGATAGCCCTCCGCCTCCATCCGCTCCGACCAGGCCGTACAGCATCCACACCAAGGCGTTTTGTAGACGGTCATCCGCCCTTTCGAGCCGTTATCGTCGGCCAGTGAGGCACCGGAGATCAGCAACGCAGCAGCGACGAGACCACTGGCAATGGAACGCTTATTTTTCAGCATGTTGCTTTTCCTCAACCATGGACGCGGGGCACTTCTTGCCCATCAAAACATGCAACAAGCCATGCATGAGGACGCAGGAAAGAAACGTGGACGCCAACCAGAGACTATCGGTCGATGTCCATGCGTCCACTCCACCACTTGCAATGAAATAAATTGCTCCGCCCGCCACCATGGCAAGGCAGCAGATCAACATCACGGCGTATGATGCCGTATGACCGCGCATAGGCGCGCCACTTTGATTATCTAAGTTCATACCGAACCTCATCTTCAGTCATCCGAAACGCGGCTGAAGGCCACGCATGAATTTTCAAAAAGATCAGGCTGATATTGGGGGCGGATCGACAGGGCGCGGATTGGCCGGTCGCGCCACACGCACCAAGGTTGGTTCAAGCGCCGACTTCATGGCGTTTAAAGTGATGCTCGGGGCCTCTGAAAGGGCAAGACAAAAGGCTGGGCAGTCCTTTGCGGAGCCATCAGCCGTGTGACCATCCAATAGCGCCTCACAGCAGAGAGGCATCGCAGACATCTCTTCTGCGGGTTCCTCTTCCCCGGTCACTCCGTGGAGAGAGGCTTTGTGAGGGGCCTCAAGCACTGACGAATTCAAATGCGGTATTGTGCTTCCAATCGCGGCCTGCAAGCCGAAAGAAAACACAACCAACAAAATTGTAAATGCAAACCGCATCCAGACCCTGCACCACATCAAGAAAAGTCCACTATGAACTTTCCAGCAGGCGGAAGGTCAAGCGGTGTCACCAAAGGACGCGTTTGGGTCTGTGAAGCGCTGGCTCAGCAGGCTTCTGCTTTCGTTGTCTCACCCGCCTCGATCTGTTCAAGCGCGTCGACGACCGAAAGCAGCTAAAGCCCGCATACACCTAGTTGATCCAACAGCGCCTCATTCTGTGGGGGCAGCACATTAATAGCTGTGTAATGTGTTAAAATAAAAGCCGCTGGCCTGCGCTATTGACTCAAAATCCTTGTTTCTCCGGTGATCCCGGCCAAACCGTGTTTTAGGTACAGTTCGATCTCTTCTGCTGGCACGTTTTCTTTTTGCATCCTCATTGCGCCAGCATGGAGAGAGTCAATTTGGTGCGCAGCTGTCATTGTCGGAATGTCCTGCCTGAATTCACCTGTTATCTTGCAATTATCTATCCAGGTCGCAAAGCTTTCCAAAAAGTGAGTGCGCAACCAATCCAGGACTTTCATTGTTTCGGGTCCCATTTTGTCTCGTTGCATGCGCATGTTGACAAACAAACAGCTTTTCGGGATGCCCAGAGCGTCTCTGTCTTGCATCAGGAAAGTGATAATATCCATCGACGTATCGGTGAGCGGTTTCTTGCAACGGAGAAGACCGAGAAACGGATCAACGGCTATTTTTTGATAGGTTTGCAGGGCTGCTGCTTTAAGGCCGTCGTCATTGCCAAATTCGCGGTACACACCGGGTTTAGATACCTGAAGTGCCTTACTGATGTCACTTATAGACACTTGGGAAGCTCCTTGCTCCCAGTACTTAATCATCGCAACATTCAAGACTTCGTCCCGGATCAAGGTCTTAGGTCTGCCACGGGATTTTTCGCCTAATTTCATTTTCGTACTTCTAGGTATTTTATTATTGATTTTTGAATTTCGTACCTATAGTTACGAAAATCAAATGACGACTTCCAGCTAAATGTTACGAGACCTCCAAATGCCAAATGATCCTCTTGGTTTCTTTGCCAGAATGAATGCGATTAGCTTGATGCTAATCACTCCGGAGTACTACCGGGTTAGACGATTACGCTCGGCAAAAGCCTCTGAAATTGATTACGAGGATTCGCAGTTCCAAATGCGCACAGAGCGTATGGAGCTTGACGGGCTCAATGTTCGCTTTGCTCAAAGCCGGAAGGAAAATCGCCCGACCGTATTGTTCCTCAGCCCTCTGCCTCAGAGCATTCTTTGCTACAATGCGGTATGGGCGCAGTTGGAAGAAGAGTCAGACCTCATCGCTGTTGATCTTCCGGGGTTTGGCGGCAGCGACGGCAACTCCAACCATATGTTATTCGCAGCACAAAGCGCATTTCTTGAAAAGTTCATCGATGCGTTGGGTCTGTCAAATGTGCATATTGTTGCGCCCGACATCGCCATGCCAATAGCAATGCACTACGCAATTCATCGAGAACACAAAGCAAAAAGCCTGCTAATCGGCGATGGTCCTGGGATATTGCCATCTGCAGACGGAAGTCTGATCAGAAAGATTGTCTACTCTGGTTTTTGGCGCACAATGGTGAGAATAAACGGCGCAAAAACCTTCCTCGCTGGCGCATTACAACTAGGATATTTGCATTACCGGCCGACAAAAAATGAACTTGACGACTATGTGAGCTCATATCTGGGCCGGATCGGCCAGATTACACAACACTTCAAACAATATCCCGAGGGCTGTCAGGATCTGACGGCGAACATAAAAAACCTAAAAGTGCCAGTGCAAGTATTCTGGGCGGATGAAGACGCTTTTTTGAAGGTTGAGAACGCTCATCAATTGCATGATTGTTTATCTAACAGCACCCTGCATGTGTTCCAAAATTGTGGCCATTTTTGCTATCAAGATAAAAGCACTGAGTTTGCAGATTTAGTACGTAAATGGATCGCAGACTAGGAGCGGAAACAATTGCTTGTTGGGCTAGGCCAACTTGGTCCACTCCAGCTGAATAATGTCGAGCCGCTTCTGGAACATTCGGCTTTGGTTGGTGAGTGCGCGCTCAAAGGCGCGGGCTCAGCAGGCTTTTGCTTCTGCGTCAGCTGTTTGCCCCGCCTCGATCTGTTCAAGCGCGTCGACAACGGCATCGAAGGTTAGAAGCGTTGAGGCGTGGCGGGCCTTATAGTCGCGCACCGGCTCCAGAAATTTCAGGTCTTCAAACCGGCCTGTCGGCGGTTCGCCGCCTTCTTTCAGCATGGCCCGCATTTTCTGGCGCACCTCGCGCAACTCGTCCGGGGTCGCACCAATCACATTTTGAGCCATGATGGACGAGGCCGCTTGGCCAAGCGCGCAGGCTTTCACATCATGTGCAAAGTCCTGCACCACTCCGTTAGCCATGGCGAGATCCACCACAACTGTTGAACCACACAGCTTGGAATGAGCCTTCGCAGAAGCCTGCGGATTGTCGAGACGGCCCGTGCGCGGGATGTTTCCGGCAAACTCCAGAATCTTGCTGTTGTAAATATCGTCCAGCATTCTCGCCTCTTTGTGACTTACAGTGAGCAACCAACCAATTGCGGTTCACGCCTTACATCTTATATAGATTGGCATTGGCGGAAAATCCGCAAGTGGAAGTTCGGTCGCAAATATATTACCCAACGTCGCGTTGTTGGCATTATAAAAGGCTCCTTACTCCGAAATTGAGGTGGCATGCAATTGACACGGAAACAATGCCGAAACTATTCCCGCCCATGATGATCCGCACACCTCCGGATGGCGTATGACGAATAAAGATACAAAAGCAGCAGCGAGAATCCCGATGGACGCAGTTCTGAAATCGGTAGGAAAAACTTTCGAGCGCAAATCTCCCGACAAATTGTCTCGCCCCTCGCGCGCCGAGGCCGAAGCCGCCGTGCGCACTCTGCTCGCCTGGACTGGGGATGACCCCGAGCGCGAAGGCCTGCTGGATACGCCCAAACGCGTCGCCAAGGCATTCGAACAGCTCTATGCGGGCTATTTTGAAGATGCATCTGAGCATCTTGAGCGCACGTTTGATGATGTTGGCGGATACCAAGACATCGTTCTGGTGCGCGGCATTCCGTTCCATTCCCATTGTGAACACCACATGCTGCCCTTCATCGGCGAAGCACATATCGCCTATTACCCGGCTGAAGGCGTCGTTGGCCTGTCCAAGCTCGCAAGGGTCGTGGACATCTACGCAAAACGGCTTCAAACGCAGGAAAACTTGACGTCAGAGATTGTATCGGCGATTGACGATGCGCTCGCACCGCGCGGGTTGGCGGTGATGCTTGAGGCAGAGCATCAGTGCATGACCATGCGGGGCGTTCAAAAGCCCGGTGTTTCTACAATCACCACCCAGTTTACAGGCGTATTTCAGGATGATCCGGCCGAACAGGCCAAATTCATGACCCTGTTGCGCGGCGGAGCCAGATAAGCTCCGCTTTTGCGAGGAGCTGACTGCATGTGCTCAACCACTTTTGCAGACCGTGGGTCGAAGGCTGAGATCGAAACCGGCTCAGCCTTCATGCCAAAATTCGATTCCGATGGCCTTATTGTAGCTGTTGTTACCGACGCGGACACCGATCAAGTGCTGATGGTCGGCTACATGAACGCAGAAGCACTCCATCGCACAATTGAAACCGGTGAGGCCTGGTACTGGAGCCGTTCCCGGAAAGGCTTCTGGAAAAAAGGCGAAACCTCAGGCCAGGTGCAAAAGGTTCAAGCCATTCTGACCGACTGCGATCAGGATGCGCTCGTGGTCAAAGTCCGCGTAGAAGGCAACGGCGCGACATGCCACGTCGGCTACAAATCCTGTTTCTTTAGAAAAGTCTCCAAAGCGGACGATGGCAGTGTGTCCCTCGTCCATGACGGTGGAGACCGGGTTTACGATCCGGAAGAGGTCTACGGAAAATCCTAAAATAAAGGCGCGCGGCATCTCTTTAGATGCCGCGGCTAACTTAATGCGCGACTTTTTCTCTCAGGTCATGGAGATGTAGCTGCGCATTTGCTCGGCTTCCATTTCGGCCTGTGCAATCTTGAATTTCACCACATCCCCGATCGAGATAACCCCAGTCACCTTGCCATCATCCGTCACCGGAACGTGGCGGAAGCGCCCGGCGCTCATTTTCGCCATCACAGCGTTTACACTGTCAGCATCGGTGCAGGTGACAACCGATTTGGTCATGACTTCTGACACAGGCTTTTCCAATGCAGTCGGACCGCTGGTACCAATTGCCTTCACAATGTCCCGTTCGGAAATGATGCCCTCAATGTGCCCGGCGTCATCCGCGATCACGATTGCACCGATCTTGTGCTCAGCCAAGGTCGTGCAAATGTCGCTCAGCAACGTCGTGCTTTTTTCGGTAATGACGTCATGGCCCTTCGTGCTCAAGATAGAGGCAACATTCATCGGCTTCATCCTCCCAAATCAGGACGGATCAACTCAACTGATCCATTCCCTGCATCATGACAACAAACGTTGGGTCAACGCAACCAAGCTGTTTCGCCGAATTGCCAAATAAGGTTTGGCCGCAGAAAACCCGTCTTGCGCCTTAGGGTCAGGACCCTAAAACCTGCGCTGAGGCACAGGGTCGAAGAACGGAAACAACAGGAGACCGGCAACAAACCCGCCAATATGCGCCTGCCAGGCAACTGATGCCCCACCAGCCCCTGCCCCGCCAAGACCAAACACCAGATTGAGACCAAACCAGATTGCGATGAAAACAAGAACCTGCTGATTGGAGAGGCTCTGCTTCAGCGAAACAGCGGGCACCATATACGCCCCCGCATCCGCCCGCCGGAACGCACCGAGCGGACCGCCGAGTTCAAAAATGAACCGCAATGCTGCGGCCATATGCCCTGACACAATGGCAGAGGCCCCAATCACCGGGGCAGAACTTCCAAAATTGGTGGCAAGATGAGCTGCAGCCCCTGCCACAGCGTACAAGGCAGAGATCCCCAAAAAGCGCTTAGTTCCGAAACGGCGCGCCAGGGCTCCGCCGAAGATCGCCATCCAGAGCAAATTGAAAACAATATGCATCGTACTGCCGTGAAGCAGCGAATAGGTCACAAAACTCCAGATGTCCGCAGCCAGACCGCCCGGAACTTCCCCAGAGGCAAAAACTTCCGGGACATATCGGACCGGCCAAAAGGCGAAATACAAAAGCACCTGATTGTCAATTGACACAGGTAGCAAGAACGTTCGCACAATATGGATCGCCGCCATAATCCCTGCGAGCCAGACAACCACATCCGGAAGGTTCAACAACGGCGGGCGTTCAGACTTCGGCGGTTCAGGTGGGGTGAAATTGTAAACGTTCATTCCGGCTCCTCGCGCTTACATCTGATGTACGACATTTGGCCAAACAGACAAGCAGCAAGGCGCATGAAATTGCCAAGAAGGTGAACACGGCAACCAGAGCCAAGGTCCAATGCTCGAGCATAACCCGTTGGTCCAAAAGAAAAAGCACCAGATACCCCGTTGGACATCCGGTGCTTTCATAGCCCCCTGTTACGTCGCGTCCCCACTCTACCCAAGAGACATCCAGCCACGAAGACACAAAATTCTTCACAAGCTTCAGGCTTTTTCAACAGCGCCTGAGCCGTAACATTTATTTAACGTGCCAAAACCATTCCCATGTTGCAAGATTTACCTCTTGTTAACCTTAATCGATCCGGAACGGGGCATTATTCGCGCAAATGAGCCAATTGGCACGCCCCCTGCTTAGTAAGGCCTGTAAACCAAGGGCAGTGATGCACTGTCCCAAATTTAGACAAAAGGTGCACCAAATTGGGTAAGGGGCACCAACGAGTGGGGCGAAAGAGATGAAAAACGGCGTAACACAAACACTTTATTCCTATTGGGATGAACTGCGCGGTGTCCGCCCGGCTCCAAACCGCAGTGAAATCGATCCAGGTCAAATCCGTGGCCTGCTCGGTGACACCTTTATTCTGGAGTCCAACTCCCCTCACGAAGCCAGATACCGCCTCGCTGGAACGCGCCTGTGTTCGACACATTGCCGCGAACTAAAGGGCAGAAATTTCCTCCGTGGTTGGAACGAAAAGGATCGCGAAGCGCTGGAAAGCCTGCTCGCAGCCGTTCGTGAAGATGCTGCGGCGGCCGTCATCGGTGTCGCCGGCCATACAGAGCGCAAGCAGCAAATCTCCATGGAAATGCTTCTGCTGCCATTGAACGTACCAGGTGAAGGCCGCGTTCGTATCCTTGGCTGCTGCACGCCGATGGAGCGTCCTTATTGGCTCGGCCTGCATCCCATTTTGAGCCAGTCCATCAACAGCCTTCGCCTTGTTTGGCCGGATGAGCGTCCGTTCTTTGTGGAACAGTCTGACCGGGTTCCAAACCCGATCATGCCGCGTTTCAAGGTGGAAGACATGCCAATCCCGCCTTCATCCCTTCCGCAAGGTGCGGAACGCAAGGTCGGTCACTTGACCGTTTACTCCGGTGGAAAGGCCTAAAACGCGGATAAACTGCCGTTAGGGCGGCGCGCCTTACACTTCATTAACCGTAGTTGTTTAATGATTCTGGATGTTGAGTGATATTAGTTTCATCCTGAACTTAGACAACGCGGTTCGCCGCTCTCATAGGTAGAATGGGCATGGATGCCGAACTGGCAACAGCTACGCAAGCACCCAGAACACTGCAGGCGCTAGACAAGCGTCGGCACCAACGCGTAAAGGTAAACATCCTTGGTCGCTATATGCTGGAAGATCGGCGGGAGTACCCCTGCCAGGTGATCGACATGTCTCCCGGCGGTATGGCTCTGATTGCGCCTGTGTCTGGCCAGGTTGGCGAGCGCATCGTGGCATACCTTGATCAGATGAGCCGGGTTGAGGGAAAAATCACCCGAACATTTGATGGCGGCTTTGCTGTCGAACTTCGCAATTCTGTCCGGAAACGGGACAAGATTGCCAGCATTCTGACTTGGCTGGCCAACAAGGAAGCTCTCGACCTTCCCGAAGATCGTCGTCACGACCGCTTTATTCCAAAGAACACCCTCACGCGCATCAAGCTCCCTGACGGGACCGAGCACACCTGCCGCATTTCAGATTTGTCGCTCTCCGGCGCAGCCATCAGTACGGATTTGGATGTGGAAGCCGGGGATGCCATCGAGATCGGCAAAATGAGTGCCCGCGTTGTACGCCGTATTGAAGGCGGCATCGCTGTTGAATTCGGTGAGGTTCAAAACCGCGACCTGCTGGAGCGGACAATCACGGTCGACCCGAAAGAGCTGAAGTCCTGACCTGATACATCAGCCCATCGGAAGTTTGCAAGCCGCTGCCCCGCAGCGGCTTTTTTGTGTTTTGCACCGCCAGTTCAGCTTTTCTGCGACCAATTGAACGCCCAAACAGGGTGTTGCAAATTTTTTTATCTTTTTTTTCGCGCATTTTCGCCGCGCGTCTCCACCTCACTATTCAGAACCTTACGTCATAATATCAAAATACTTGGCATGCACCGCACGCCTCCATTTCCCTCTTTATCCATATTTTTCAGATGGATACAGAGACTCATTAGAATTTTATACGATATTGCCGCAAGTTTTCTTCAAAAGAAGAATGCAATTTATTCAAAACAATACTCAATTTAATTAAAGTATAAATCAAAGTATAACGCCAGTTTTATCTGAGCAGAAAAAGAAGAATGACATCGTTAGGCCAGCCTTGGGGAGGGCGTTACGATGAAAACTTCAAAACTACTATCTTTCGCTGTTGTTGTAGGTGGTCTTGCTTTTGGATGGACTGCTAGCGCTGAAGCCTCACCAACACGTTTCATGGAAATGAATTCTGCAACCTCGGCACCGATCGGTCACAAGCAATTCTGCTCTGACAACCGGTCAGCCTGTCGCGGCTCCACATCAAATCCGGTGGTCGTGCGCCTTAGCAAAGAGCTGTGGCAGCAACTGATCGACGTGAACAACCGGGTCAATCGGCGAATCCGGCCTATGACGGATGTCGCCTATTTTGGCCGCGAGGAATATTGGACCTATCCGGTCAACGGCATAGGCGATTGCGAAGAGTATGTGCTGGAGAAACAGCGCATCCTGATGGAAGCCGGATGGCCGAAAAGCGCCCTGCTCATCACGGTTGCCAAAGACATCAAGAATGCAGGTCATGCAGTTCTGACGGTCCGAACAGATCAGGGCGACATGATCCTGGACAACCAGATCGAAGCGGTTCTGCCTTGGTATGCCACGCCTTACCGCTACATCAAGCGCCAGTCACCGAAGGCTCCGGCCAAATGGACAGGCATTTCCGACACACGGGCAACCACGGTCAGCAGCCTGACCAACTAAATCGAACGAAACATGGATGGGTAGGGCCTTTCAGGTCCATGGAACGATCCGGTCGCGTCCCCACCCTCCCCATCCCTACCACGACCGGATCCAGGGAGCCGATCTGCCCCCGCATGATTGGCTCCCGCCTCTTTTAAAAACTGCACCTCCAAACACCTTGGGCCACGCTTCTGCTCCTCACTTGGTTGCAGCCAGCGTGGCCTTTTTTTCATATTGTGATTTTAAACGACCCTTAGGGTCAGGACACCAGCGACACCAAACTGCGCAATCAGAATTTGAGAGAGAAGACGATGACACAGGACGTCTGGATCAGCAGTGTTGGCAGTAACCACCAATTGTTCGACAAGCCAGGAATACGTGAGAAGTATTTCGGTCAAGACTGGGCGCACCCGACCTTTATTTTCGGGGCAACAACTGATGAGCAGATGCAGTATTTCTATCGTTATAGAAGGGCAGATAAGTTAAAACGCGAAGAACTTCTAGAAGCGGCCTATGTCTTCGATGAAAAACGCTGGTCTAAGGTCAAAGACCTATTTGCCCTTGAAGGCTTTTACGCAGTCAAAGGCAAATTGGCCGAAATCCTCAAGCAATTCGATCTGGGGGGAACAGACTTGGTCGAGTTTCCGATCTATCAGGCGGACAAGACCACACAGCTGCCCGGCCCATACTATTTCCTGAATTTGGGGTCTCGAAAGGACAGTTTTCTGATCGAGAAGACAAATGGCGCTCGTCTCCTAGGCCGACACGCCCAGACAGGGGAAGAGGTTTGGGGCGGTCCTATGGTTCCCAAGGATGGTGATGTCGCTGTGTCTTCAGCTGCGCTTGAAGGCGCGGACCTTTGGGTTGAACCAAAGTACACCGGCAAAATTTTCATCAGCGGTCCCCTTCATGACGCCATCGAGGCCGCGCGTCTCAAGATCGATTTTCGTTTCACAAAAGCTCGCATTGTTGAGGAGTAAGGTGGCCGAAATTATATCTCCCGCACCGAATTTTTGATGGAGCTGCTTAGATGCCGTGGTTGATAGCCCCCCCCGTGCCGCGTTGTGTATTTTTGCCGATGGTGAAAAGGAAACGGATGCCGTTATCGAGCAACTAAGCACGGCTTTGCAGCGCGAGCAGAAGTTATGGCTCGTCCAAGAGATCTCTCTTCGAACAGGATTTGCATTCCCAGTGCCCGATATGGTGCACAAGCTTTACCTTACGAAAGAATTGAAAGGCGAAGCCGACTTCATCCAAGGTGGTGGAAACTGGACCATATCCGATCGTGTTGTTGAAGCAATCGAAGATCTTGAACCGGGGGTACACCGCTATTGGCCGGTAGATGTCTTTAATAAGGATGGCAGTCTTGCCGGGCGCTGGTGGTTCTTGAACATCTGCAACCGGCTGGACACGCTCGATCTGGAAAAATCAAAGGTCAAGGGAAAGCTGAAAGAGCCATACGGTTTCCTCGTGCCGGATTTCATCTTTTCGCTGAACTATGAACCTCTCCCAAACGGCCCTGAGCTGTTGGTCTGCCGCAGGGACGCTATCAAGAATCATGCAGTTTGGTGCGAATACCGGCTGCAAAACAGCACTTTTATTTCAAACACTCTGAAGGAGCGTCTAGACGCTTTCGACCCGCCCCTGACCGGCATCGGTTTTGAACTGCAAACCGGCCTTTCGTGATCAGGAAACCTCTTCCAGGTCCTCGGCAAAGCGCTTCCAGTTCGCCACATAGCCCGCGGCCGACTTGGTAATGCCCTCTGCTGCCGGCGGTCCCAGCTCTTTCACCACTTTGCCCGGTACGCCGACAACGAGGGAATTGTCGGGAATGACCTTGCCTTCCGCCACAAGCGCATTGGCTCCGATGATGCAGTTGGAGCCGATGACTGCGCCATTGAGAATGGTTGCGCCCATGCCCACCAGCGAATTGTCACCAATGGTGCAGCCATGCAGGATGGCCTGATGGCCAATGGTGCAGTCCGCACCAATGGTCAGCGGATAGCCCATATCCGTGTGGCAGACTGCGCCGTCCTGCACGTTGGAGCGCTCTCCAACATGGATCAGCTCATTATCGCCCCGCAGAACAGCGCCGAACCAGACGCTTGCCTCCCGGTCCAGTTTCACCTTGCCGATGACACTGGCATTGGGGGCGACCCAACATGCGCCCTCACCCGGCGTTTCGGGTGATATGTTGCCAAGCTTGTAAAGAGCCACAGTCCGTCCTTCCCTATCGCAGAAACTCAGGCCAGGGTCAGGCCAAAGAGTGCGCCAGCCCGAGGGCCACCTGCACCACAAGAAGCCCGGAGCACAGGCTCCACATGCCTGCGATGGTTGACGAGGCAACCAACCAGCCGAGGGGGCGATTTTCAATCCTGCGACCGCGAATAGCATTGCGCATGATGATGAACGGACCGGCAAAGAGCACCATAAAAATGCCACTGACGATGCCGGTGAGGCTTTCAATTGAAAAATTAAAACGGGGCGGTTCTTTGGTCAGAAGTTGGTAGAGGCTGCCCAAAACACCGGCAGCGACAAAGCCCGCGCACGCGATATACACCGCTAGTATAAGCTCAAACACAACCCATTAACCCCCTGTTAACCTTTCACAGCCGAAGCTGAAACAGAATTCGTACTGGGTCAACAGCAATTTGCGTGCCGTTTTCTGATCCTGCGTTAACTGGTTGGAATGTCTAAAAATTCGACCGGTCAAAATTACGGATCATCCCGATCTGGGACGGTATGTGCCGGGACAGGACGCCAAAGTGAGACACTTGGCGAAAAGTCCCCGGTTGAAGGCAAATGAATGGACTACTACACGCTGCCAGATGCCACAGGAATAAAGCCAAGGCACTTCCACGCCTTGCTGTGGGGTTTGTGCGGCCTGGCTGTCCTCTATACCAGCCATCTTGCTGTGGAAATTGTTGTCGCTGTCTCAAACAGCCCTGCCCGTCAAGTGGCAGAAGCTCCTGATCAGTATCAGCTGGGTGGGCACACACTGTCGGTTCCCGAGCCTTACCTGAAGACGTCAGACTACAGCTTCTTTGAGCGTTCAGGCACCAGCAGCGCGCGCCAACGACTGGAACTGGCGGTTGTCTGGCCAACAATGACGCCAGCTTCACACACCCGCTCGGCGCAAATGTCACTCGGCAACGGCTCCAACCTTGTTCATCTCGATATCAAGCACGAGAAACTGGTCGAGAGCTTGAGTGAGCAAATTGAGCCCATGTTCCAACGGCTTGCCACAACCCCTGCCATTAAAGGGCCAGCTGGGCTGAATGTCCTGACGCTGTCACCATCAGCGGGAATGGAACAGGACGAAATCATCTATGAAAGCCAATCCTCCGGCCATTATGCAGCCCGCTGCAAAAAGCCCAAGGGGTCGACACAGGCCATTTGCGAACGCTCATTTGAAGTCGGCGGCGAGTTGACAGTTACCTATCAGTTTGAAAAGCCCCTGCTGGCCAATTGGGGCCGTCTGGAGCGCCGCACGCGTGAACTGGTAGAGGCTGCCATCCTGCAAAGCGAAAAGCCGGTCGCTACAATGAAAAAGGCCTCCCCGACCGGATAAGTGTCGGAAAGGCCTTTGGCATTTCAGAAAACCTGAGCGGCCGTTCTTAGCCTTCGTCTTCCAGATCAAATTCCAGAATGGCCATCTGGAAGTTCCAGCTCAAATCATCATCTTCGTCATCCCGGTAGATCACGCCGATGAATTCGTCACCGATATAAACTTCCGCGCTGTCGTCCTTCTTCGGACGCGCACGCACCTGCAAAGCTTGAAGGTCAAACTTCTTTTTGAGGTAAGCTTCAAGTTTCTTGATTTCTTCAGGGTTCACCGGGCGTCTCCTGCTAAATTTCGACTATCTCGGCTGCGGACCCTACACCAATCAGCCCTCTTGCCAAGAGTTGCGTTCAGCTTTCCCCGTGTTCCTTTGCCGCGTCTCCGCACAAAAGCTGGTTCATGCTGCGCGATGGTTCCGGACACCCGGCCTGCCCCACAACCTTGGCCGGCACACCTGCAACAGTGGAGTTGGGCGGCACGTCCTGAAGGACCACGGACCCGGCCGCAATCCGCGAGCAATGGCCGATTTCCAGATTGCCCAGCACATTGGCCCCGGCCCCGATCAACACGCCATGGCGAATTTTCGGGTGGCGGTCCCCATCTTCCTTGCCCGTGCCGCCAAGCGTCACACCTTGCAAGATCGACACATCATCTTCAATCACCGCAGTACCGCCAATGACCAGCCCGGTTCCATGGTCGATAAAGATCCCGCGCCCGACCGGAACCGCCGGATGAATGTCGATCTGGAACACTTCCGAAGCCCGGCTCTGGATATAAAACGCGAAATCCTCACGCCCCTGCCGCCACAGCCAGTTGGCCAGACGGTGGGTCTGCAATGCATGGAAACCTTTGAAGTAAAGCACTGGCTCCAGATAACGGAAGCAGGCCGGATCGCGGTCATAAACGGCGACGATATCAACCCGCAGGATCTCGCTCAGTTCCGGCTCAACCGCCAGAGCTTCCATATAGGTCTGACGGATCAGCGAGGCTGACACGATATCCCGGCCAAGCCGCTGACCCAACCGATGGATCACGGCCTCTTCTAGCGTCTCGTGATTGAGAACCGTCTCATAAACAAAGGAGGACAGCGCAGGCTCTTCCACCACCATGGCCTGAGCCTCTTCCCTCAGCTGGCGCCAGACCGGATCATGCAATGCAATTTTCGCGGCGCTCTGCTGCGGTGTCGTATTCGACATGGCTTGTCTCCTTTTTCAAGCCCTATAACACATCCCCCAAAACATAGGGTGGATTGCGGCTAATTCCAAAGTCAAACTTGCTCTAACGGTCAAGCTTTGCTTTCCATACTCGGAAAAATACGCACATTCTTTTAAGGCAGGCCCAACGCATGACAGACCAAGCAGCGCTCCAAACGGCTCCCCTCGTCTCTATTCGCAAAGAGGTCGACGGGAGCATTGGCTGGCTGATCGTCGACAATGAGCCGAAGAAAAACGCGCTTTCGCTGGCCATGTGGCAGGCGGTGCCAGAGGCAGTCAACCAACTTTCCGGTGATCCCGCCATACGTATGATCGTCTTAAGAGGTGTGGGAAGCGAGAGCTTTGTGGCTGGCGCTGACATTTCCGAATTTGAAGCCACCCGCTCAACTGCGGAAAAAGCAAAGACCTATGACAAAATCAACGTGGCAGCTTGCGAGGCGCTGAAAGCAGCAGAAAAGCCGACACTCGCCATGATCCGTGGGCACTGCCTCGGCGGCGGCCTTGCCCTGGCCCTCGCCTGCGATATGCGGATCTCCGCTGACGGTGCGCAATTCGGCATTCCAGCTGCGCGCCTTGGCCTTGCCTATCCGCTGGGGCTGGTTGCCGATGCCCTGCGGGCTGTTCCCGCCTCGACTGCCAAACGCCTGATCTTCACCGCCGAGCGCCTTGGCAGCGAAGAGGCCCTGCGCCTCGGCCTGATAGACGAGCTGGTGGCCGAAACTGAACTGGAAGCCCGCACACGCGCGCTGGCGAAAACCATCTCTGCCAACGCTCCCCTTACCTTGCGCGCCGCCAAGATCGCCATCAACGCCCTGTCTGAAGGCGCATCTCCGGAAAGTCGGGCCGCCGCTCAATCCGCCGCTGACACCTGCTTCGACAGCGCCGACTTTATCGAAGGCCGCACCGCGTTTTTGGAAAAACGAACGCCGGTATTTGAGGGGAAATAGCCCTCCAACCGTCTCGGCAGACGAGCCGACTGCGAGTGATGATGAAAAACGGATAGACATATCCTCTGCCGTCCCGGCCTACGAGCCGGGACCTCCCAGCCCCCAACAACAAGGCCCCGGATCAGGTCCGGGGCGGCGCAAGTCTGCATAATTCGCCGCTTCGTCATGCCATGGCTTAGACCATGGGCTCCATTGCAGTTTTTTTACGTAACCCGCATTGGAGCACGGTTTTCGACCTCAGAGGTTATTTCTTGGAGCAAGGCACGCACAGCTTCATTTCGACTTTTTGGATTTGAGCGTGCGAAATAGGAAATGGAGGGCGGCTTTGGGAAAACGCCCTCAACAACCTCCAAGTCGGAGGAAATGTGTAGTCCATTCATCAGTGACACACCAAGCCCAGCACGCGTTGCAGCTAAAATGCCAGATACACTTGGGCACTCAAATACAGTTTCGAACTGATGTCCAAACTCGGAGCCATCCGATTCTACCCAATGTTTGTAGAAGCAATTCTCGTCAAAGGCCAGAAACGGCACGCTTAAACGCGGCTTCAACAACAGATCATGCGACTTGATCCAGTGCAGCCGATCCTCAAAGAGCACAACATCATCGGCGCGCACCTCTTTCTTCAGTACCTGCAAAACCGCAATATCAATTTCGCCAGCAGAGAGCCAATGAGACAACGTCAAGCTCTGGCTGATCCGCGTACTGACGTTTGTATCGGGGTGCAAACGGGTAAACCGTCCAAGAATACGCGCGACATCACCGCCCGTTGTATCCTCCGTCATGCCCAATCGGATAGTTCCCGATAGGGGTTTCTTTCCAAGTGCAGCCAGAGCTTCATCGTGCAAATCCAAAATTCGGCGGCCATAGTTCAACAAACGAGTGCCAGCCTCAGTGAACAACGGACCACCTGCTCGGCGGGCTAAGAGTTCGCATTGTAGTACCTTTTCCAAACGCTTTATTTTGTGACTCACAGCAGGTTGCGACAGTGCCAGATGCTCAGCTGCACGTGTCACTCCACCATGGGCTGATACCAACCGTCAAAATTCAGAACCGATGGGCCCAATCTCGCATTCCGATGGACATGATGGTCCATGGTTGTTCAATTAACCTGTTCCATGCGCGGCAACAGATATCGATGATTTGTTCGTAGGATTTGAAGACCCGGTTTGACAGCCAGTTATCCCTGATGAACTGCCATAGGTTCTCGACCGGGTTCAATTCGGGAGACCTCGGTGGCAATGGGAGAAGGGTAATGTTGTTGGGAATGTCGAGTTTGCCAGATGTGTGCCAGCCAGCCTGGTCAAGGATGACAACGGCGTGGGCTCCCGGAGCGACTTGCGACGAGATTTCCTGAAGATGCATTTGCATGGCCATGATGTTGCACTTGGGAAGGACGAGCGCAGCACCGACACCCCGTTCCGGGCAGATGGCCCCAAATATCCATGCTGACTTTGTCCGCTGATCCTTGGGGGCCCGCGGCCTTGTCCCGCGTTTTGCCCATCGCCTTGTGATCTTGGTCTTTTGACCCACACGCGCCTCGTCCTGAAACCAAACCTCTATCGGGGTGCCGCTTTCAAGCTGATTGCCGATTTCCGCCAGTTCGGCTGGGAAGCTTTTTTAAAATCCTCGACGGCAAACTCGTTTTGCGCCGGATGCTGCGGCCGGGCCGTCAGACGCCGATAACCCGCATTCTTCAGCTCCCGCGATACGGTACGCTCGTCAACGACAATGCCAAATTCAGACAGGATCCACGCAGCGAGATCCTTCAAGCGCCAACGTACCACTGCATCCACCGATGGATACGGGCCTCGTTCGACAATCTCGATCAACGCACGACGCTGCTGCTCGTCAAGTTTTGAGGGGCGACCTGACTTGGGCGTATCCTTCAGACCATTGGGACCAGAAGCATTGAAACGCAGCACCCAATCGCGAATGATTTGGAGCGTCACTCCGCCAATATGAGCTGCGTCCGAACGGCTCCCCCCATCATAGATCACCGCCAATGACAAAAGGCGACGGGTCTGTTTGGCGTCCCGGCACACCCTCGCCAACCGGCGAAGGGTACAACCGTCAAAGTCATCTCGAAGCGGTATCGCGGCTCCCATGGCAAACTCCCATCGTTTGCCATCTGGAATCATATTCGCAACAAAACCGGAAGCCCAAATATGAGTCACTTCATCTGACGTTTGGTATGATATCGCCACCAACGCACGTAAACCTTCTATATCTAGTCGCTAAATCATTCAAAATTTCTATCGCCTTATCACAATCATTCATTTGAGTAATTGAATACCTGACCTCTAATGGTTGGAAAAGCGGAAAATGGAGTCTCTTTCGTGACACATCTTGTTAACCAACATGCAATCATCAACGGCACGCGTATCGCGCACGGCATACACGGAGATGGCGCGCCTGCTGTTTTGCTTCACGGTACACCGTCATCCTCCTATATCTGGCGTAATATCTTGCCGGCCCTTGTTGGGACTGGTTACAAGGTTCACGTTTTTGACTTGCTTGGATACGGTCTATCCGAACGACCACAAGATCCCGCAATTGATACCTCCGTAACGGGTCAGGTAACTATTTTGGAGGGCTTATTGGACGTTTGGGGGCTCCATGACGCCCACATCATCGCACACGATATTGGCGGCGGTATTGCACAAAGATTTGGTGTTCAGTCACCGGAACGAATGCGCAGTCTGACCATGATCGATGTCGTTAGTTTCGACAGCTGGCCCTCTAAACGTACGCATGAACAAATGCAGGCCGGACTGGAAAAACTGATCAAAGCAAACGATGTGGAACATCGCGAGCATTTCCGCGAGTGGCTATACTCGACGGTCGAAAACAAAGCAAAACTGGCCGAAACAGCGATAGAGACTTACCTCAACTTTATTTGCGGTCTGGTCGGACAAGGCAGGTTGTTTCAGCACCAAGTAATGCACTACGACCCAAAGCACACAGAAGAGGTTGCTCCTCGTTACGCCGAACTTGGCAAAAAACCAGTACAACTAATTTGGGGCGCCGATGACGCTTGGCAGGTCGTTGATTGGGCGCACAAACTGCATGAAGCAATTCCTGGTTCAGAGTTGCACGTACTCGAAAATTGCGGTCATTTCTCAATGGAAGACCAGCCGGAAAAATTTCAGCCTTATTGGCCGATTTTCTGAACAGGAATGAGTAACTGAGGCATCAAGAGCTGGCTGATGGAAAAAACTGAAGGGCGGCCCGTCAAAAATAGATGAGGCCTGAACTTCACCAAGCCTATTTCGCTCGCCACTCCTTCATCCCATGGCTTCGACCATGGGATCTACTCCGTAATGTTTCCTGACAGTAGTAGTTTGAAGCGGAACGGGATGGATGTCATGATCAAGTCATGGCGAGGCGCATTGAGGCGACTTTAAGCGGAACCAAAATCAAAAAGCACCTGCTTGAATCATAACTTCAAGCAAGTGAATCTGCTTATCAGCATCAGCACATAAACAATTGGCAAAGTTAACCAATCAGCATTTCCACCGAGTCACACATTGGCAAACAGATCGGTCAGAAACGTCTCAACAGCCTCAGCGAAAACGTCATTCTTGTCGCCCGCCACCATGTGGCCGGCATCCTTGATATCGACGAACTTCGCGTGAGGGACGAGCTGCAAAAACTCATCGACATATTCCTGTGAGACCAGTTCTGAATTACGCCCACGCACCAGCAAGACCGGAAGTTTGAGCTTTGCTGCAGCCGCCACCAACTCGTCCTGAACCAGCTGACGATCATCCGGATTAACGCGTTTTGAGCCCTTGATGAATTTCGGGTCCCAATGCCAGCGATATCGCCCATCGTCATGAAGACGCAGGTTCTTGGAGAGGCCAGACAGGTTTTTTGGCCGGGTGCGATTTGGGATGTAGCTGGCAATCGCATCCGCCGCTTCTTCCACAGATCCGAACCCGTCTTCCAACTTCTTGGCCATGAAACCGACGATCTTTTGGACCCCGCCCATATCCATGCGCGGAGTGATGTCGACCAGAACAAGAGCAAAAAGCACGCCGGGCTCAAAAGTCCCTTCCGACAAAATTCCCGCTAGACCGCCAAGTGAGGCACCAACGAGTACAGGCCGCGCACCATTACGCTCCTTGATCTGCCGGGACACCTCGACAAGGTCCTTGCCAAAGTCGTGGAAATTATAATTTCCAGACGGCACCCATTCACTTTCGCCGTGGCCCCGCTGGTCCATGCAATAAACAACATGCCCAAGCGCGGCGATCCGTTCTGCCGCCGCATCCCAGGAGTGCCGGGTTTGCCCGCCGCCATGCAGCAAAAGCACCGGACGGCCGTTTTCTCCCACCTGATCCGCGATCAAGGCGTTGCCCTCAGCCCCTGTGAAGGTCACTGTTGTGCGATTCATGCCTTCACGCCCTGCTCAAGAAATCCAGAACACCCTGCTTGTAGACCTTGTCGCCAACAGCGACCATGTGATCGCGGCCGGGAATATCCAGAACGTCAGCATTCAGCATCAAATCGGCCAATTGTTGGGCAGACCCGGCAATGTCGTCCTTGGTCCCAACCGCCACCAGAGCTGGAACAGCGATCCCGGAAACTTCCTCTTCAGAGATTTTTTGACGAGACGAGCGCATGCAGGCGGCAAGGGCCAAACGATCGGAGCCGGTCTGCTCGGCAAAGGCACGGAACGCACGGCCCGTCCGGTCAGAGATATCCTGAATGCGGTCGGTCTCCAGCGCACCGGCGATCGGTTCCGGATCGCCAATCCCGCTGATCATTCCATAGCCCAGCCCGCCAAAAATCACCCGCCGCACCTTTTCTGGATGCTTGAGGGCCAGAAACGCACTGATCCGCGCGCCCATGGAATAGCCCATGACATCGACCTGATCGAGGCCCAGATGCTTGATCAGCTCATACGCATCTTCGGCCATCATCGGCGCGCCATAGGCGTCAGGGTCATGAAACTTGATGCTCTCGCCATGGCCGCGATTGTCTATGGCGATGACGCGACGACCGCTTTTCACCAGTGTGTCGACCCAACCGGGGTAAACCCAATTCACCTGCTTGTTGGAGGCAAAGCCGTGGATTAAGAGGATCGGCTCCCCTTCGCCTTCATCCAGATAGGCCAGATCGATACCATCATAGCTAAAACGCGGCATACCAAAGATAACCTTTACGTAAACGGAAAACTCAATTCATCCCAGCTTACGCCGTGACGACCTCAGACGCAAAATCTTTCCGTCTTTGCGGCTCAACAGCACAGCTTCGCACGCAGGGGCAATATTACGCAGCAATCCCGGTGTGAAACTTCGCCTGCCCCCTACCCAAGCACTGGCGAAAGAGCTATGTTCCGGCACAAATACCAATCAAGGCAAAGGGGTTCGGCCCATGGCGGATCAGGTTGTCCCGCATTTCCAGAACACGAGCGGGCATGAATCGGTGGCGATTGGCGCGCGTGAATTCATGTGCATTGGCGCACGCCCGCCCTTCGACCATCCGCATGTCTTTTTGGACATGGGCACAGAAAACGAAATTGTGTGCCCCTATTGCTCGACGCTTTTCAAGTACGACAGCACCCTGCAGCCAACAGAATCCTCACCGGCTGATTGCAGCTGGACCCCAGCTGCCGCCTGATAGGCTCAAGATAAAATGCCTGAACGACCAAAACGGGCCTTTCCAGTCGTCATCTCTGGCGCTGGCATTGGAGGCCTGACAGCTGCGCTCGCACTACACGATGTGGGTTATGACGTTTGCCTTTTGGAAAAGGCTCCGGCACTGCTCGAAGCGGGCGCAGGTCTTCAGCTTTCTCCGAACGCCTGCTCCGTGATAGAAAAACTCGGCGTTCTGGATGATCTCGTGGCAAAAGCCGTCCGGCCTTCCAAAATCAATATTCGAAGCGGCAAAACCGGCAAAACTGTGGGCCAAGTTCCCCTTGGCGATAGTATTGTGGAACGCTATGGCCACCCTTATCTGGTCCTTCACCGCGCAGATCTACAGGCAACACTTCTGCAGCATGTGCAAGACCGTCCCGGCATCGAGCTTCGGCTCGGCTGTGAACTCCACGATCTTGAATTTGGCGATACCGACCACGTGACTTGCCTTTACCGCACAGGCAAAGACATTGATGCAGTTGGTACCAAGGCGATTATCGGCGCAGATGGTGTGTGGTCAAAAACACGCTCCTTCATTCCAGAGCACAATCATCCCAAATCGACCGGACAAACCGCCTACCGAACCACCATCCCGATGAAGGGACTTCCCACAGCCTATCATGACCAGACGCACCTCTGGCTGGGGCGCAATGCCCATGTGGTGCACTACCCCGTTTCATCTGGAAATGAATTGAACATCGTGGTTCTGATTGAAGAACACTGGCGTGAAAAAGGCTGGTCTGCCCCAGCTGACGCCAGCATGGTCAACGCTGCGCTTAACGGTTGGTCCCCGGAGCTCCTTAGTCTCGTCGAACGCTCTCCGAAATGGTTGAAATGGGCCCTGTGCGGCGTAGATGCCAATGGCCCTTGGAGCCATCGCAATTTGACCCTCTTGGGCGACGCCGCCCACGGCATGTTGCCTTACGCGGCCCAAGGAGGTGCCATGGCAATTGAAGATGCCTTTGTGCTGGCCCGCACCCTGAAAAAAACGAACGGTGACGCGCATTCTGCCTTCCGCATCTTTGAAGCGACGCGAAAGGAGCGGGTGAAGAAAGTTCAGACCCTCGCCTTCCGGAATGCCTCCATCTATCACATGGGTGGCCTCATGGCCCTCGCCCGCAACACCGTTATGGGCATGATGCCCCCTCAAAAAATGCTTTCCCAGATGGATTGGATCTACAGCTGGAAAGCTGAGGTTTGAGCCCTTCCCCGTAGACTTGACCTCTTGAGCCAAACAGCAAGCTGGGCTAAAGCCTTGCACACTTTACCGCACAGGAGTTGGCATGGCCGAAGAACACCCGAATGGAGAGGTCACAGCAGCGTTTCTCGTCATTGGTGACGAAATCCTGTCAGGGCGCACCAAGGACAAGAATATCGGCTTTTTGGCCGAGTATCTGACGGCTGTCGGGATTGACCTGCGCGAGGTCCGTGTCGTTCCAGACGAACAGGATAAAATCGTCAGTGCCGTCAACGCCTTGCGCAATGAATATACCTATGTCTTTACCTCCGGCGGCATCGGCCCGACCCATGATGACATCACGGCGGACAGCATAGCTGCCGCATTCGGTGTCTCAATCGGTGTCGATCCGCGCGCCCGCGCCATTTTGGAAGATCATTACCCGGAAGGCCAGCTGACCGACGCCCGGCTGAGAATGGCCCACATTCCGGCCGGCGCTGACCTTATCGAAAACAAGGTGTCCAAGGCCCCGGGCTTTCGCATTGGCAATGTGCATGTGATGGCCGGTGTGCCGTCCATCATGCAGGCTATGGTCGACGCGATTGTTCCGACTTTGAAAACCGGACGGAAAATCCTGTCCCGCACTGTCGATGCTGATCTGCCGGAGAGCCGATTGGCACAGCGCCTCGGTGAGATTCAGGCTGACTATCCGGACACGATGATCGGCTCCTATCCCCGCGCCAAGGATGGCCGGTTCACCACACAAATTGTCATTCGCTCCCGTGATGAAACCCCATTGGCCAATGCAACGGCAGCTGTGGAAGCAGCTGTGGTTGAAGCCTCAAATCAGACCGCCTGAAAAGGACCCTCCATGGAAAACCCAGCTCAAGACAAAGCATTTCCCGTATCCTGGGACATGTTCCACCGCGACGCGCGCGCCCTTGCCTGGCGCTTGAAAGATCAAGGTCAGTGGAAGGCGATTGTGTGCATCACCCGCGGCGGTCTTGTTCCCGCCGCCATCGTCGCGCGTGAGCTGGGCATTCGCACCATCGAAACGGTCTGCATTGCCTCCTATCACGACTATGAAAACCAGGGAAAACTGGAAGTCATCAAGCCAGTTGACGGCAACCTGATTGATCTGGAAGGCGGCGAAGGCAACGGCGTTCTGGTGATTGACGATCTGGTCGACACCGGAAAGACAGCAAAAGTCGTTCGCGAAATGCTGCCGAAGGCGCATTTTGCCACCGTTTACGCGAAACCGGTCGGTTGTCCGATGGTCGACACCTTCGTCACCGAAGTGTCTCAAGATACTTGGATCTATTTTCCGTGGGATATGGGCTGGCAGTTTCAGCCGCCGCTCTCCCGCGACACCAAAGGCTAAGTCTCGACCACTCAGTTTAAAAGGCGGCTCTGCGGGGCCGCTTTTTTGTTGCGCGACTGCAACACCGGCAAAGGACTCGCCCCTTATACAGGCTCTTCACCAATTGGTGATGGGTCCGCCCCCTTTCCGGCACATTTCGCGTGTTAGGGGGCATGAAACGTTAACGCTGTCGCCCTATCTCTGATAAGGGCGTCCTCGACCGATACACTGACTTTCTGGGACCCTTGATGCTTACTCGCCGCCTGTTTCTTGTTTCCGGCACCGCAGCTCTTTTGGCTGGCTGTGCCAACTCGCAACGCCAACTTCCAGTCGGCGTTCAGGCGAACCCAAACGCGAAACGCATCGATCCTGAATATTTGACCATGTATCGCGCCATGCCAGAGGAAAAATTTCCGATCCCGGCTGTGGACCTGAAAGATATCGACCCCGTCTATTTCCGTCAGCTTGTTGATTACACCGCTCCAGAGCCGGTGGGCACCATCATCGTTGATACGCCCAACCGCTTCTTGTACCTGACGATGGAAGGCGGCAAAGCCATGCGCTACGGTGTTGGCATTGGCCGTGCAGGTTTTGAGTGGGGCGGAGCTGCCCGCATCGCCTACAAGCGCGAGTGGCCAACCTGGACACCGCCCGCGGAAATGATCGAGCGCCAACCGGAGCTGGAAGAATTCCGCAATGGCATGGCACCTGGCATTGAAAACCCGCTCGGCGCACGCGCGCTTTATATCTTCGAAGGCGGCCGAGACACGCTGTATCGTGTCCACGGAACAGCAGAAACCTGGTCCATCGGGAAGGCTGTCTCCTCGGGCTGCGTGCGGCTTTTGAATCAGGACATTATCGACCTATACAACCGTGTGCCGAACAACACGCGTATCGTCGTTCGTCAAACCTGATCTGGATCAGAACTCAAGTGCGACAGTCCGGTTCACCTCAATGGCCTCGGGTGTGACACTGCACCCAACAGCATAAGCCTCAACACCAGCTGCCTTTGCGGCTGCAAACGCCGCAGCGTAGTTCGGGTCAATATCCGATGCCAGAGACAGCCGGTCGCAATCAGGTCGCTGGACCATAAACACCATGGCCGCGCGGTGCCCTTCTGCAACCATATCCGCCAATTCACCCAGATGTTTGGCCCCACGGGCGGTCACAGAATCTGGAAACTCAGCCAATCCGGCTTGCCGCATCAAATGCACATTTTTCACCTCCACATAGGTGGTGCTGTGCTCGCCGCCTTCTAAAAGCAGATCAATGCGGGAATTCTTGCCGTATTTGACTTCCCGGCGCAGCGTTTCAAAACCGTTCAACTCGGAGATCTTGCCCGCAACAAGCGCCTCCTCCACCAGCTTGTTCGGATAGGCCGTGTTGATGCCGACAAGCGCTCCATCCGCCTCGATGATTTCAAACGAGTACTTTAGCTTGCGCTTCGGTTTGTCCGATTGTGACACCCAGACCTTTGAACCTGGCTCCTTGAGGCCAAGCATAGACCCCGGATTGGCGCAGTGTGCGGTAATCTCCTCCCCGGTTTCATCCAATACAATATCAGCCAGAAAACGTTTGTAACGCTTGACCAAATGGCCAGTTTTTAACGGAGCAGGAAATTTCATCGAAGACCCATAAAGAGGCAAAGACAGCAGAAGGCTCAGCGCGACCAGAAATCCGGATCGAGCAGCACGAGAACGGTGAAAAGCTCAAGACGGCCCATCAGCATCGCAAAGGACAAGAGCCATTTCGCCCCTTCAGGCAAAGGTGCAAAATTGCCGGACGGACCAATGACCGGACCAAGCCCCGGTCCGACATTCCCAACCGATGTGGCGGCAGCAGAAACGGCAGTTACCAGATCCAGCCCGAAGAACGACAGGGCCAGCGTGATGATCCCGACCGTGCCGAGATAAACCACCAGAAAGGCCAAAACGGAGAAAGAAAGCTCGGGTGTCAGGCGCGTGCCGCCATATTCTTCCGACATGACTCGGTGCGGACGCACCATCCGGCGCAGATGGGCCCGCACCGTGCCGAAGAACACCAAAAACCGAAAGATTTTGATCCCGCCTGTGGTTGAGCCCGTGCACCCACCGACGAACATCAAGAGTAGGGCAATGCCGATAACCGGCGGGCCCCATTCCGTAAAATCTCCCAGCGCATAACCCGTACCCGTCACAACCGAAATCACGTTGAATGTCGCCTTGAGCAGCGCCTGATCCAGTGGGAAGTCCATTTCCACACCGAGATAAATCGTCAGCGTAAGTGAGACGATCGCCAGAAACGCAATCAGGACACGGACTTGGGGGTCGTGCCAAAACAGCAAGGGTTGTCCGCGGAGCGCCTGAATAATCAACACAAACGGCAATGCGCCAATGACCATGAATACCACAGCCACCCAACCGGAGGCCGGGTTGGTGAAATAGCCAAAGGAGAGATCGTGCGTGGAATAGCCACCCGTCGCAATGGTCGTCAGGGCATGGTTGAAGGCGTCAAACAGGTCCATGCCGGTTGCGAGATAGGCAACAATGCACAGCACAGTCAAAAACAGATAGGCCAGCCCGATCAGACGGATCAGCTCCACGGAGCGGCTGACAATCTTTTCCGAGCGGTCAGAGCTTTCGCTTTGAAATAGCTGCATCCCACCAATACGCAGGAAAGGCAGCAAAACGATTGCCATAACGATGATGCCGACGCCGCCCATCCACTGCATGATCGACCGCCAGATCAGCAACCCTGGCGGCAGATAATCAAGGCCGGACAAAACCGTTGACCCGGTTGTCGTAAACCCGGAAACCGCCTCAAAAACAGCGTCCGCATAGCCGATTCCAAGCCATAGAAACGGCAGCGCGCCAAAGGCTGGCAAAGTAGCCCACGCAAGCGTCGTCAAGACAAAGGTCTGCCGGGTGTCCAACCCCTTTTCCAGCGATCCACCAACGGAAATCGACAGCAGCATCCCAAGCAGTCCAGTGAAAAGCGACGAAAAAACAAAAGCCTGCCAGTCCGGGTTTTTCAGCGCGACATCCACAATCGCAGGAATGAGCATGGCGGTGGCCAAACCGACATACAAAAAACCGAGAACATTGAGGACGGGTCGAAAAGAGATCAAATCTGTCTCGTCAGGTCACAGCAAGAGTGCAGGCAACCGGGCAACATACTGCCGCACGGTTGAATCGCAGACCTTTCCTACCCTGTTTCAGATTTTTTTCAATGCTGGAAAGCACGATACCCAGATCCGCGTCTTTGCGACCGCTTAACCCGAGAGATCACTTAACTTGCTCAATTCACCGAACATGAAATAGTTGCTCACAGCCATTCATCAACCTAAAATACATTCAACAAAAAAGAACAAGATAACTTTAGGTAATTTGTACATTAATACTATTGACCAATAGAAATACTCCTTTAAGGGGACCGCATTGTCTTTTTATAGGAGAATTTTATGTCTACTCCCTCGAACATTGAACAGTTCGAATTCAAAGGAAACGCGAAGGAATGGTTTGGCATTTGGATTACCAATGTCCTCCTTCCATTGTAACCCTCGGAATATACTCGGCTTGGGCCAAGGTTCGCACTAAGAAGTACTTCTACCAAAACACCTATGTCGCAGGCCGTAACTTTGACTATCACGCCACAGGCAAGCAAATCCTGATTGGCCGGATCATCGTCATTGCAGCGCTACTGGTTTATTCCTTCCTCAACGCAGCAAGCCCGGCCCTCGGTGGGATATTGGCCTTGGTTCTCCTCGCGTTACTTCCTTACCTTCTTGTGCGCAGCGCGAAATTCAATGCCCGCAACAGCAGCTGGTCGAATGTTCGCTTTAATTTTGATCAACCCATGGGCTACGCCTACAAGGTCTACCTGCTTTACCCGATCCTGATGGCGCTGACGCTCTACACCACACAACCTTTCTGGGCGCGCTCCACCAATCGCTTTGGAATCGGCGGTCATCGTCTTGGCAAATCCCGCTTCACTTTCGACAGCGGCATCGGGCCATTCTATGTGGCAGCCATTTCGGCTGTAGTCATTGCCGCCATCGGCTTCGGGTGCTTCTTCCTGCTTGCCTCTGGCCAGACCAGCTTTATCAGTGCGCTTGAAAGCGATGTCCCGAACTTCGAAACTGATCCAAAAGCCATTTTTGCTCTGGTTGTTTTGATCTTCTTCTTCGCTGCAGCTCAGGTCGTCTACCACGCGCTGATCCGCAATCATGTCTTCGGGCACAGCAAGTTGGATAACCACAAATTCCACTCCACAATCTCGGCAGGTAGCCTGCTTGCAATTACCCTCACAAACCTTGTCATGGTTGTGTTCACGCTTGGCCTTCTGCTGCCCTTTGCGCAGATTCGCATGCACCGGTACCTGGCTGAAAACACGTTTGTGGAACCTCATGGCTCTATCGATGCCTTTGCCGGTGAAATCATTGCCGACAGCGGAGCAATTGGCGACGCCTATTCCGACATTGAAGGCGTTGACCTCGGCATCGCCATTTAATGCGGTCCAACGGCAAAACGAAAATCAGGGGTCGGGCCTTCAAGCCCGGCTCCTCTGAAATGTTTGAGGCGGAGCTCGTCTGTTGGATCAACAGCTCTGAAGTGCTTCTTTTGCGCGAAGATGACCGAACGCTTCTCACGCGCTGCCCGGCCAATGCAATTGATCTTGGCCATGTCGTCGGGTCCGGCCCTGTCAACGTAACATTGGCTGATGGCTGGTTGTTCCAGACAGATGATCACGACATCACCATTTTGTTGAACGAGAGCGGCCTCAGTCGCAATCTACGCAGTTGGGAGGCGCTCCGCCCCCGGCTCGTTTCCGTGGTGCTGACAACCATCGTCTGCACATGGCTGTTATGGAAATATGGCCTCGGCATTCTCGTGTCCATTGCCATTGCCCTCACCCCGCCGCCGGTTATCAACGCCATGGACTATTCCGCCATGCAGACGCTGGACCGGTTGCTGGCAGACGAAACAGAACTCAGCGACAAACAGCAGGACAAGGCCCAAGGCATATTTCTGGATTTGGTCCGTGAGCTTCCCGCTGATCAACGGGATGGATTTGAGCTGCATTTCCGCAAGTTCCCGGAGGAATTTGGGCCCAACGCCTTCGCACTACCCGGCGGGACGGTGGTTTTAACAGACGCCTTGGTCAACGAATTTGCTAAGGACGATGATGCCATTGCCGGTGTTTTGGGCCATGAAATCGGGCACAAGGTTGAAGCCCATGGCATGCGCCAGATCTACCGCTCACTATCCGTCTACTTCCTGATTGCGCTGATTGCCGGAGACACCGGCCCCTTGCTGGAAGAGTTTTTGCTGGAAGGCCAACTTCTCCTGCAATTGTCCTTTTCCCGCGATCATGAACGCGCTGCCGACGATTTTGGCCTCACCTTGATGTCAAAGGCCGGCTACGACCCGGAAGGCCTCAAACGCTTCTTCGCAGCCCTGGAAAAATACGACGGCGACAGCGACTGGTACTCCACCCACCCCCTCAGCAAGGACCGCGTGGACTCCATCGAGAATTTTATTGAGTCAGGAGAGTATCGGTGAATTGGGCGGCAATCAGCCCACAATAAGACATAAGCGGCAAGAAAGTTTGGTGCAGATGAGAAGAAGGATTTAGAACGCTTTTCATCGCCCGATCTTCTGGATGAGCTGGTGGATATGACAGCTCAGATCTCTGATGATCCCGTCATTCATGACGCCCTTGCCGCTCTTGATTCTGATGCGCCTCTGCCATCAAAGCGTCAATCACCCTCACCTTTCCAAGGACCGCGCCCATGAGCGGTTCTGTGAAGGTGAAGCCCAAGCGTATGGCTCCGTTTCCACTGCGCTTGACTTTAGGTGAGCGCAAAGAGCTGGAACGCCGTGCCGGTGAGATGGCCTTGGGGGCCTATATCAAAGCCGTCTTGTTTGCTGATGGTGTCAAGCATCGCCGCCGTGGTGCACGGGCTCCGGTCAAGGATCATGTCATTCTCGCCAAAGTGCTGGCCTGTCTTGGATCAAGCGGGCTGGTGGAGAGTCTGGAGCGTTTATCCAAAGCTGCCGAGAGCGGTGTCATCCAATGGGATGCCGATGCGCCCGCAGCGGTGCGCAAGGCCTGTGAAGACATTGTCCTCATGCGCTTGCTCTTGATGCGGGCTCTGGGCTTTCAGGTTGATGAGGACGCACTCTCTTCATCCCTGCGCCAGAGTTTCAATCAGGCGGCTTGTGATCCTGACCGGGGTTTGGAGGAGTGATGCCATGATCCTTAAAGGCTCACAGCGCGGTGGGGCAATCAATCTCGCCGATCATTTGATGAATGACCGCGAGAATGATCATGTCACCTTGGTTGAAGTGCGCGGTTTTGTTGCCCGTGACCTGCATGGCGCATTGGCGGAAGCCTATGCCATCTCCAAGGGCACAAAATGCGAGCAGTTTTTTTTCTCGCTGTCTCTCAATCCTCCCAAAGAGATTGTTGCCTCGGAACAGGATCTGATTGATGCGGCCAATCAGGCCGAAGAGAAGCTCGGCCTGCACAACCAGCCCCGTGCCATTGTGTTTCATGAGAAGGAAGGTCGTCGCCATGCCCATGTGGTGTGGTCTCGCATTGATGGGATCTCCATGAAGGCCATTCCGCTTCCGCATTTCAAAAACAAGCTCATGAGTCTTGCGCGGGATTTGTATCTTGAGCATGGCTGGGAGCTGCCCGAAGGCCTGCGCCGCGATGGTGGCAAGTCCCCCTTGAACTTCACCCTTGCCGAATGGCAACAGGCCAAACGTCTGAAGCTTGATCCGCGGGAGATCAAACAGAGCTTTCGCGATGCCTGGGATCGATCTGACAGTGCCAAGGCGTTTCAGCATGCGCTGGAAGACAAAGGCTATTTCCTTGCCAAGGGTGACAGGCGGAGTTTTGTTGCGCTTGATATTCATGGCGAGGTCTTCTCTGTCCCCCGCATGCTTGGGATCAAAACCAAAGAGGTCAAACACAAGCTGGGTGATCCTGAGAGCCTTGCAAGTGTCGATGACACCAAGAGCGCGATTGCTCGCAAGGTCACCGATCATATCCATGAGTATATTGAACAGGTGGATGCCAAGCATGATCAGGACATGCAGCCGCTCACCGATCAAAAACTATCCATGAGAGCAAACCACCGCAGTGAACGCCAGCACCTCAAAGCCAAACAGCAGGAGCGCGAACAAGCGGAGACGCGCGCCCGCAATGCCCGTATGACCACAGGCCTGCGCGGTCTTTGGGATCGGGTCTCGGGCAATCGCGCCAAGGTGCAAAAGCAAAACGAGCAAGAGGCTTGGCTTGCTGCCAAGCGTGATCTAAAGCAACGGGATGAGCTGGTCAAAGCGCAAATGCTGGAGCGACGCAAGATCCAGCTTGAGCTCGACAAACTCCGGCGTAAACACATCAAGGATCGACAAATCCTCTACCGCGATATCACTCAAGCCATGCGGATGAGTGATCAAGTTGAGCGCATGCAAAGGCAAGACAAAACACGCGATCACAGCCGCGAGTATCGAGGGCCAAGTCTGTAAGACTGGGATGAGTTGAATTACATCACCTCAGTAGAGTTCATAACATTCAGCCAATACCGCGTATAGCGCCTTTCACCGGTCTTGATGAGAGCGCCTTTTTCAACGAGATCGGCCAAATCGCGGGTTGTTGTTGGCCTAGTGGCGCCTGTAATTGCCATGTAATTATCAGCGCTCAGCCCGCCCTTGAACCCTTCAGGGCCTTCACGGAACATCCGTGCGATGGCTTTTTCTTGCCGTTCATTCAAGTGTTTGCGAAGCCTGTCATACAACTTTGTTTTTGCGATTAAAAATTCAATCAGCCGCAATGAATATGACTGCGCTTCCAATATGGTATTGGCGAAGTAAGCAATCCAGTCTTGAAGATGAAGCGTCTTGTTCGAGCGCTCCAAATTCCCGTAGTAAGCCTTTTTCTTGGATTCAATGGCATAGGACAGCGCAAGAAGCGTTGGTTGCCCAAGATTTTGAGATAAGGCTTTTTCAGCAATCGCCCGCCCAATGCGACCGTTTCCGTCTTCGAATGGGTGAATAGATTCAAAGTAAAGATGGGCAATGCTGGCACGCGTGAGCGGTGACATGCTTTTACTGGTGTTAAACCAGTCAATAAAGCGCTCCATTTCCAAAGCGACGCTGGATGATGGCGGGGCTTCAAAATGTATTTTGGGAGCATAATCCGCACCAGAGACGATTTGCATCGGCTCGCTATGGGTTCGATATCGCCCAATATCGTTGAGATCTGTACGTCCTCTTGTCAGCATTCCATGCCAGTCAAAAAGCATTTTATCCGATAGCGGTTCATCATAAGTCTGATAGAGAGCCGTCATCATGAGGGCGATACCTTGCTCTGCAGGAGTTGCACGCTTGGCCGTTGTATCCAGACCAAAGTTGCGCCGAAGAGAGGCTTGAACGGAATCCCGATTGAGGAACTCTCCCTCAATGGCAGAGGTTTTAATCGCCTCTGTGCTGATCAGATCGATGATAAAGTCATCTTTGTCCTTGGAAGTGATATGCCTGAGAGCGCCAACAACCACGCCAGATTGTTTTAAAAAATCAGCTTCCAAATCTGTCAATGCACTCTGATCATAGGTAAAGCTGGGCCAATCAGGGTGCTGCCAGTTCCATTGCATGCGTTATAGGGCTCCTTTCTATAACTCATAATACCATTATTTTGTGATTTATAGAACAGGTTTCTATCAATCATCCGCGTTCGCCATGGGCGCGAGGATTGGGATAACACGACTACTCTTGCCGATTAGGGTGGGCTTACCCCGATTACCCCTGATCTTACGCCTGACCTTCTGACCAAAATGCTCTTCTTGGAACGGGTTGTCACTTCCGTTCATCTAAGGAGAAGAGTATGACGGACAAACCCAAAATCCCTCGTATCAACGGGGGTTCATTTCCACCATCGGCATTCCTCAAGAACAAAACAGAACGGTTTATCACCGGGCTGTTCCTTGGGCTGTTTGGTATGATCATCGCAGCGCAAACAGGCGTACTCGATAGTCTGCTGCATACACGTCTGGGGCATTATGCGCCGGACCTGACAATGTACCGTGTCAGCGTTGTTCTCATATCCGGGGCGATCGGCTTTGTCATTGGCTGGCTGATTGTCCCTGCCAAAGATCCACTGCGCCAAGTGACACTTGGCGTCATGCTGGGTGGACTAATCGCCGTGATTATTCTTGATCACGGCCAACTGGGATGGATGGGCGCGGCCATCGGGAGCGCCATTGCGTTCGCTGTGGGTGTTCACTATTGGACCGGCGGTTTGATGGATAAGATCCGCCAAACACCCAATACATTTGGGACAGCTGCATGGGCGACCATCGCTGAGCTGATGCAGGCCAGTGTCCTCACACTGGAAGGCTTTGTGCTGGGATATGTGCAAGACCCATCATCCCAAACATCCGAGCCACTGTCTTATACAGGCGTGCGTCATCTTTTGACCATTGCCTCGAACAGATCGGGCAAAGGCACAAGCGCCATCATCCCAAACCTACTGCGCTATGCAGGATCGGTTCTGGTCGTTGATCCCAAGGGGGAGAATGCGATGATCACCGCCAAGTGCCGCAAGGCTCTGGGTCAGGCGGTTTATATCATCGATCCTTGGGGCATCACCGGCATGGCAGCGGCCTGCTTTAATCCGCTTGATTGGCTTGTCGCGGGCGATGTCGATATCTCTGATAATGCCATGTTGCTCGCCGATGCCATCATCATGGCCTCAGGGGGTGATGAGCGGTTCTGGGATGAAGAAGCCAAGGCCTTGTTGCTGGGTCTGATCCTCTATGTCGCCTTGAGCAAGGATGAGGATGGGCGTCGTCATTTGGGGCGTGTGAGTGATTTGCTTTTGCCGGATGGCGCAGAGCTCAATGCACTGTTCAAAAACATGCTAGCCTCCCCCAATCATGTGGTCCGCTCCACCGGGGCACGCTGCTTGCAAAAAGAAGAAAAGCTGCTCTCCAACGTCATGGCTTCTGTCCAAGCCCAAACGCATTTTCTGGATAGCCCACGCTTGCGCGAAAGCCTGTCCCGTTCGGATTTCCGGTTTGAGGATCTGAAGACCAAGGCAATGTCGGTCTATCTGGTCTTGCCAGCCGACAAGCTGAACAGCCATGAGCGGTGGCTGCGTTTGTTGATCCAGCAGGCCTTGACGGTCAATGCCCGCAACATCGAACAAACACCGGACAAGCCCGTCTTGTTCCTGCTTGATGAAATGCCCGCCTTGGGCAAGCTCACCATGGTTGAACAGGCCTTTGGCTTGATGGCGGGCTTTGGCATTCAGATCTGGGGGATCTGCCAGGATCTCAGCCAGTTAAAACGGATCTATGGGGATGGCTGGGAGACCTTTGTCTCCAATGCAGGCATGATCCAGTATTTTGGCTCGCGCGATAACATGACGGCGGAGTATTTCTCCAAGCTGTGCGGTGTGACCACGGTCTGGGATGTCAGCACGGCCCTTGCGCGGGCAATTGGTGTCTCAAACGGTCAGCATACGAGCCATTCCAGCACAACCACCGACACGGAGAGCGTGTCGGGCAAGCAGCGCAAACTGGCCTATGCGGATGAGTTGATGCGCCTGCCCGACGACCACCAGCTTGTCTTTATCGAGAATATGAACCCGATCAAGGCGTGATCCTCCCCCTTTGAAGTGGTCCATCGTTATGTTTAGGAAAACGGAGGATCAACATGGCTACGAAACGTCACAAGCCAGAAGAAATTGTCTCGAAGTTGCGGCAGGTTGAAGTCCTTGTCGGCCAAGGCATGCCGCGCATTGATGCCATTCGGCAGGTTCGTATCACCGAACAGACGTATTACCGGTGGCGAAAGCAGTATGGTGGGATGGGAACCGACCAACTGAAAGAACTCAAACGCCTTCAGAAAGAGAACGAGCGGCTGCGCAAGGCAGTGTCTGACCTGACCCTGGACAAGTTGATCTTGTCGGAGGCCGCAAAGGGAAACTTCTGAGCCCCGCCCGTCGTCGAGCCTGCATCAATCACATTCGTCAGCATCTCGGCGTGTCAGAGCGCCGAACCTGTCGTGTTCTGGGTCAGCACCGGTCTACGCAGAGGAAACCTCCAGCAGGGCGTGCTGACGAAGAACGTCTTGTGGCGGATATGATCGCACTCGCCCGTGAGTTTGGCCGTTACGGTTACAGGCGTATTGCAGCTCTGCTCAGAGATGCTGGTTGGCATGTGAATGACAAGCGTGTTGAGCGGCTGTGGCGACGAGAGGGGCTGAAAGTGCCAATGAAACAACCGAAGAGAGGGCGGCTCTGGCTGAACGACGGATCATGTGTCCGGCTGCGGCCAGAGTATCCCAATCATGTCTGGAGCTATGACTTCGTGCACTGCCGAACCAATGAAGGAAAAGCGTTCCGGACACTGAACATCCTGGACGAGTATTCCCGAGAGTGCCTGGCAATCCGGGTGAAGCGAAATCTGAACTCCACCGACGTGATTGATGTGCTAACGGATCTCTTCATCCTGCGAGGTGTTCCAGCCTACATCAGATCAGACAACGTCCTATATTCGGAATGACTGGCTGCTTTGGCATCAGGTCATTGTCGTGCTGAGCATTCTCGGCACGTTTGAATTTGCGTCAGTTTGGCTTTTTGATCAACAACATGTCTCTCCCATAACAAACACAGAGTACGCTTTTGCGGCTCTCACCGTCCTTAAGACGAGATCTCTCTGTCGTTGAGCAGAAGGCCTGAACATTATCTACGAGGTCGAATGTTCGCCTCTACGGCCCTGTCAGAGAAGGGTCCTTCTGCCGTCGATCATCCCTCAAAGAAGGGACGATAGGGTTCGCCGCGTTTGATGATCCCGTGTACGGTGCGGGCCATCTTGGCAGCGATTGCGGTATAGGCCTTTCGGCGCAAATGGGTGTTTTGTCGATCCTTGGCGATGTAACGTTCGAACTTGTCGCGGAAGCTGTTGGTCTTTTGCAGGATGGCAACCTGACCAGCCATCCAGAGAGTACGGCGCAATCTGGCATTGCCATATTTTGAGAGTTTGGTCTGGCCTCGGAAAGTCCCGGACTGGATCGTTGCGAGGTCCATCCCGCAAAACTTCAGAAACTGGCGGTGATGTTGAAAGCGGCGCAGGTCACCGGCTTCTGCCAATATGGTCAGGGCGTTTATCGGACCAATACCAGGAATGGATGTCAGCAGCTGATAGTCCGCATTGTTCTTGAGCAGCTCAACGGCGCGGTCCTCAATCTGATTACGCTGCGCGATCAGACCACCTCCCTCCGCGAGAACCATCCGGAACATCCTTACAGCGTCAGAATCTGGGGTAATTGGTAAGCCGACGGAGGTTTTTGCAGTCTTATAAATGTCTGCAAGCAAACGCTCTTTTGAGACCTTGCGGCCAACGACCTCCCAAGCATCGGCAATGAAGGCCTTTTGTTCCATGGCCGAGATAAAATGCGGCGAAGGATACCGCTCGAGGAAGGCAAAGAACCAATCACTGCGCGAACTGCGATGAAAGCGTTCTGCCTCGGGCCAATACAGCGGCAGGTAATGGGTCAGAACCCGATGCCAAAGCTCGGTCTTCGAGCGCGAGACGATGTCGTGGGTTTTGGAAAGTTCCTGAAGATCGTTCGTGCCGCACAGCATGGGGTCGTGGTAGAACTGCTCGTTCCCGATCTGCATCATGTGCAGGATGACCTGGGCATCCTTTGGATCGTTCTTGTCCCAACTGTTGTTCAAAGCCTCGCGGGTGCGGGCCAAAGCAACGGACGACACCAACTTGACTTCGAACCCTGCGCGCCCGAGCCGGTAAGCTAGGGCGCGATGGTAATTGCCCGTTGCTTCAAAAGCCGCGCGCACAGGACGACCATAGTCCAAGAGCGCCGCGATCAAGCGGTTAAAGTCGTCGAGCTGGTTCAACACAGTCAGACGGCGGCGGCGTTTTTTACCCGGAACAGCAATCAAAACTTCATGGCGAGCTTTTGCGATGTCGATCGCAACCAAAACAGGCTCGGTCTGTGCAATATTGGCATCGGTCATAGTCGGTCTCCCTTGCAGTGTGGTTTGTTGCAAAACCACTGTAGGGACCTGAGACCCGGCTATGATCACCTTCTGCGCTATTTGGTGGCTGCGCAGGCAATCATAGCCTCTGAAGCAGTGTCATTCCGAAGGTGTTATGGGCCGGAGTTCATTGCTCAGGCAGTCAGGGACTGGATCAACGCTGTGGGTGCAAAGACCGCGTACATCGAACCAGGTTCGCCATGGGAGAACGGATACTGCGAGAGCTTCAACGCCCGCCTCCGAGATGAGCTACTCAATGGTGAAATCTTCTACAGCTTAAAGGAAGCACAAATCCTGATTGAACAATGGAGGAAACATTACAATACCAAACGCCCACACAGCGCCTTGGGCTACCTACCACCGGCACCAGAAACCATCGTCCGGATGGACCAAAGCCCAGTCATGCACTAACAATCAAAACGGACCACTCAGGTGGGGCTGATCACGAAAGCCGTTGTTTCTGTTTGTTTGCGCCGCGCCAGATATGACATTCCGCACAAGATTTGAAACGATAGCGATTTCGATGTCCGTTGTTAGGCATTCCAAAAAGAACCGCAAAAGATGCTCGGGATCATCGACGTGTTTTGCGATGCGAACGACGGCAATCCACCCTGAATTTGTCGATCTTTCCAGGAACTTCTCCAAGAGTGGCAGGAAATAGGCAGCCTCTTTAGGCGCTGTATCGATCAACTTATAAATTTTGTTTTCGCCGTAATGGTGATCATTCTCACCTTCGCGGTCATAGCAGACGTCAGGATCATGAATATCGGTTGCCCAAACGCTGCTGTAGTAATGGATCAGTTCCAACGGATCAGTCGGGAGAAGCTCGTCGTAATATGCGCGAAGCCGTTGTTGGTAGTCTTCATCGGCATCGTTTCTATCAAAATAGAGCCAATCATTAACTCCGAGTGCCGCCTTATGCCATCCGGGATAGGCTTCGCGCAGGCGTGCGATCATAGCCTGTAAGTCGTCAAGTAAAACGGCATTGGAGAAAAGGCTTCTCAAATGCTAGCCAATAGTATTTAGCGCCGTTTGATGGTTGGGATCATTGGTATCAATGGCAATTTTCTCAAGGCGTGACAAAGCCGCTCGATAGTAATCAAAAATCTCTCCGTGTATTGTGGGCTGCCAATCCTGCAAAGCTTCTCCGGCTCCGATATGTTCCGAGCCTCCAGACCGAGAAAAATGCCTCGTTTCGAGCATGCGATTAAGCGCATCAACGCAGAGTTTCCGTACCCGTTCATCGGCATCGGCTAGTCCGTCATCCAACACAACGAGCTTTTCCCCAGGCGTAGCTTCTGTTCCCGATAGGTAAAGCTGGAAAAGGCCTGTGAATTGACCAGAGGCATTGTTCGACCAGTCTTCGTTTTCCGCGGCACCGAGCTTCAGCAACAACCTGGCTGCCACATCAAACGTCTGACGGCGAAAAACCAGTTTCTCGAGTGCCCATATCGTATTTCGTCGGCCTGTTTCAAAAGCTACGAGTTCGTCGATAGTCTTTCCGGAGAGCAGCCTATTCAGGTGCTCCATTGTTGCGTCAGGCGCAAGGTGGACAAAACGGTCGAGAAGCTCTGAGCCAAATTCACTGTCAAGAGCCGCCTCATCAGGCAAAGCCTCAGAAAGCAGAGCATGACCGAAATTCGATACCTTATCTGACCAGGACATCCAGCGTAGGCGTCCAACCATCCTCAGCTTCATTTCTTCGCTGAGAGAGCGGAACAAGTCCTCTAAAGTCCCCGCAGGGTTGCTTTCGAGCCACTGATTTGACAAGCGCATCGCTAGCGGAAGCGGCTGCACCTCGCCATAATCTCCCTGACGAAAAAGGACGCCGCGCTCGGCAAAGCGCTGCAATTCGTTGAACAATTGTCGTGCAGCCTTGCCGCAAAAAGCTGCTATCTCCTCGAGTTCATCTGCGGCATCGTTTTCCATGCCAACGATTGTAAAGAGACTCAGAAGCTGCAAGCTTTCAAAGGCTGACTGATCTACTTCATGCTCACCCCACACGATCCGCGAAATCAGGGTCTCGACCGAGCTCAGTTCTTCGTCTCCACCTTCCAAAGCACGGGATGCGAATACCGCCATCCTTGGGAAACCTTGCGACAAGTCGCGGATCAGGGAAGCATTCCGTTCGCTGACCTGTTTGTTGGTTGCCTCGGCAATATGGCCGATCAATTCATTTGACGCGGCATTGAGCTCAACAATCAGGTTGCGGCGCATGCCTTGCGCCTTAGTCTCAACGCCTATCGTTATGAGATGGCAGCGGGAGCCGTCCCGATGGACGGTTTCACTCAGCTTCGTATGGACTTGATCCGGACAATCATCGACAACCAACAGTGTGCGAGATCCGGTATCGGTAATTTCGCGCGCTATATTCGGAAGCCGATCTTTAACGTCCTCGTAGAGACAATAGATAATCTGGCTCTCGCTCAAGACATCTTGCGGCAAAGCAGTTTGGCTTGCGATGAGTTGGTGGACGAGGCGCGTTTTTCCAAATCCTGATGGTCCGATTATGCGAACGGCATTTCCTCGTGTCGCGAGGAAAGTGGATATGACTTCCTGGATTTCATCAAAGGATTTTTCCTCTGCAACCGCGGCATCGTCGTTTTGCCAGGTTTGAATTTCCGCCCCTTTGGCAGTAAACCGTGTGTCGCCGTTTTGCTGAAATTCAATTTCAGAGATTTCAGGTGTGCGACTCCAATCCTCGAAGGTTTGAAACCCACCGAGATGAACGTCACGCAGCAACGCGTTGAGCCAGAGCGCCACCGACGGATGCGTATTCGTCCATGCAGCTAGTCTGTTGCAATCATAAATTTGGATCGAGGATAGCAGGGAAGGATCGTTACCGGTGTCTATTATCCCTTCTTGAATAGCTTTAACACGACGGTCGACGATTGTGCCGACAACCGGAGTTGGCGTTACGATGACATAACCACCACTCTGCGAAATGGCTTCCTCTAGAGCTTCGCTAAGTTTTGGCTCGTCGGAACCTTGCGAGGGCTTCGTCTGCGTTTCCGCTTTCAGACCAGCTGGAGAGGTTACTCCCTTTTTACATTGAAAAATCGTGAAACCGCTTGGCAACCAATCGGTCTCATTCGGTCCACCTGACCATGAAACACGAGCATCATCACCACCGTCAGCGATAGTTATCTGCGCTGGGGCTGTACCGGATCGTAAAGGAATAGAATTTTTGTTGAGTTCAGCACTGATGAGACGACGAAGGAGGTCGACGACCTGATGTTCATCCAGCCGTTTAACTTGATCGGAATTAACCACAAAAATCATCTTAAAATACCTAGAGCTGAGAATATAGAACACCTCAAAATTGAAGAATCAGCCATTGCAAGCAAGCGAGTGTAGACATCGATTCACAGAATACTCTTACCGATGAAACCGCGCCCCGGTAATCGGCGGATTGGACACGTCCGGCACGTCGCAAATGTCGGTCTTGCCCAAAACTGCATCATCCCGACCACCGCATTAGCCGCGTCATGCGCCTCCAGTTCGCCCCGCTTTGTACGCTCATGCCAAGCGCGCTTGCGGGTTTCGACAAAACGCCGGGCAGCGACCATGGCTTCGCAGTAAAGCTTCGGATCACGTTTAAAGACTTCCGCCGCAAACGCCTGAGGGGCGACATTTTCCCGTTGCATTCTCTTTCCCCTTTTATCGCTTCACCTTTCGCCGCCTTCGCCGCACGTCCGGCCCGCTTAAACTGTCAAACAGCCCGGCATCAAACGGCAATTCGATTTTTTGAAGTTCCTTGTGCCGGTAGGCCAGCGACCCACCGTCGCCATAGTCAGGCCGTTTAAGCGCATGGCCCATCAAAAGACAGCGCAGCTCATAATCAAGATGCGCTTCCTTCATCCGGCTTTCAAAGGAATGGCGAAGCGAATAGACCCGGTGACTGGCAGACGGCAAAAGATCCATGCGCCGCAAATGCTTCATCGCCGTTGCCGAGAAATTGGTTTCCTTGTCCCGGTAACGCGCAAAGCCGTCCGGCGCGCGTTTGAACGCTTCCAGCGCCACGCCTATCAGCGGAATTTGCCGAATGCTGGATTCCGTCTTGATTGCCCTGTCTTCCCGAAACCGGATTTCAATGAAGGGGATTTCGGCGTCCAGATAGATCTGGTCGCCCGTGATGTTGCAAAGCTCGGACGGGCGGCACCCGGTCTCAATCAGACAGAGGAAAAGAAGCGCCGCTTCCCGGTTTAAACCGTCAAAGGCAACCGGCACCAAGAACCTCTCGCAAATCCAGCTCACGGCAAATGGCGGCACGTCCTACTTCAGCGCTTTCGGATCGCGGAAGGAAAGGTTCCTAAACGGGTTTTCCCGCGTATCTTCGCCAAGGCGGCGATAATATTCGCCGTAGATCCGGCGCATGTTGCCAATGTCCCGGTTGGCGGAATTGCCGGAAAGCCGTTTCTGACCTCGTTTACCCTTGGGACCGCCGGTTACCCGCTTCTTCCACCAATCGTAAAAGGCCAGCGCATCTTCGCGGGTAATCGCGGCTAAATCCTTATCTCCCACAACCTTGATGAAATTCGCCGCCGCCCGGCGTTTGACCTTCCTGTAATTCTCTTTCTGGGTTTCGCTCTTGCCCGTCAGCTCGTCCGGCGCGATTTCATCCAGAAAGATCTCCAGCGCCTTGGACACTTTCACCGATGGCTTGGGAGCCGTGCCCAGCAAGGCTTCGGCATCCGATTGCAGCGCCAGCTCCGCCCGCGCTTTCCCTGCCCCCTGCGCCGAACGTCTTTCCAGCGCTTCCAGCCGTTCCAGAACATCGTCCAGCGGCGCTTGGGTCAAAAGGTCATGGGAAGACTTCCAGACAAATCCGAGCGCCAGCGCCCGCTTTTGGGCCGATACATACCGCGCCGTTGCCGGATCAATCGCCGCTCCAACGCCAGCGCCACCCGCACCGCCCACAACACGCGACGACGCAACGCCCATGAGCGAAGCCCAATAAAGCGAATCCGCTTCCTCCATCGCATCCCGCCGCACCCGCGCAACGTCCAGCGATTTTGTCTTGAGAGAGATTTCCAGAGATGACCGATTGACCAGAGACCGAACGTCCACCGGCACTTGCCGCCGGTAATACCAGGTGCCGGAACGATGGCACTTCAGGAACCGATCCTTGTCACGCACCCCGTTTTCCTACACGCAATTGGGGTAAAAACTGGGGTAAATATTGGGGTAAAATCCGCCAAAACGTCAACGAAAAATTCGTGACATTCCAGATTAACTAATGATTTCAAATGGATACAATATGGGTAAATGGTGCGGACGACGGGACTCGAACCCGTATGACCGAAGTCGAGGGATTTTAAGTCCCTTGCGTCTACCAGTTTCGCCACGTCCGCTTCGCGCTCTTGCCTAGCTTCTGAAACGACGTTTCGCAAGTTCCTTTGCTTGGTCCAAGTCACTTTCCCGCATCTTTTGCCAAAAGCACTGGAAATCTGAAACCGGGCTTTGTATCTGATAGGGTAAGAAACAACGGCACCCATGTAAGCGGCTTGTCATTTTGGCAGGCTGTGCCCCATCCAGAACCAAAGCGCAAAGACAAATCATGGTCTCCTATATTGATGCTGCCGAGGCACCCTTGAAAAACACCGGTCAGGTGCGCCTGTACGGTCCGGAAGATTTTGAGGCCATGGAACGCGCCTGTCAGTTGACGGCAAAGTGTCTGGATCTGGTCTCAAACATGGTCGAGCCGGGCGTAACAACCAAGGCGATTGATGATTTCGTCTTTGAATACGGCATGGACCATGGCGCGGTGCCGGCGACGCTGAACTATCGCGGTTATACCAAATCGTCCTGCACCTCGATCAACCACGTTGTCTGCCATGGCATTCCGAACGAAAAGCCCCTGCGTGAGGGCGATATCATCAATGTGGATGTAACGTTGATTCTAGACGGCTGGCACGGCGATTCCAGCCGGATGTACCCGGTCGGGCAAATCAAGCGCGCAGCTGAACGGCTGATTGATGTCACTTACGAATCTCTCATGCGCGGAATTGCTGCGGCAAAACCTGGCAACACAACAGGCGACATTGGCGCGGCTATTCAAGCCTATGTGGAAGCTGAACGCTGCTCGGTTGTCCGGGATTTTTGCGGACACGGTCTCGGGCTTTTGTTCCACGACACGCCCAACATTCTGCACTATGGCCGCCCCGGGGAAGGCGTTGAGCTAAAGCCCGGCATGATTTTCACCATCGAACCGATGGTCAATTTAGGTCGCCCACATGTGAAGGTCCTGAATGACGGCTGGACCGCTGTGACCCGAGATCGTTCATTGTCAGCGCAATTTGAACATTCCATCGGCATCACGCCGGATGGCTGTCAGATATTCACCACCTCGCCGGGTGGCCTTCATAAACCCGGCTTCGACAACGTCTAACGGAGTTCCATGACAGGCCAGCTTCCCGGTTTTCAAGAAAGCACAGTAAAACCCAACGACCTGGCCGGTCACAGAGAACGATTGCGAGAACGGTTTAGATTGGGGGGCGAACCTGCCTTGCCCGACTATGAGCTGCTTGAACTGCTGCTGTTTTCCGCCCTGCCCCGCCGCGACACCAAAAAAGTTGCCAAAGCCCTATTGGCGAAGTTTGGCTCATTTTCGGCTGTTTTGAGCGCGCCAAGAGCCCGACTGAAAGAAGTCAGCGGCATTGGCGACGTCGCCGTCGATACACTTCACGCCATTCATGCTGCGGTCATTCGCGCCAATCGGGAAGACATACGGGATCGCCCACTGCTCGACAGTTGGTCAAAGGTGATTGCGCATGTTCAAAACGCCATGGGGCATTTGACGATCGAGCAATTTCGCATCCTGTTTCTGGACAAGAAAAACGGCCTGATTGCCGATGAAGTTCAGCAGGAAGGCACGGTTGATCACACACCGGTGTATCCACGGGAAGTGATCCGCCGCGCACTGGAGCTCCAATCCACAGCGCTGGTGCTGATCCATAATCACCCCTCTGGCGACCCGACCCCCTCGCGCGCAGACATTCAAATGACCCGACAACTGGTAGAAATTGCCAAACCATTGGGAATTGAGATCCACGACCACATCATCGTGGCGCGCGGTGCTCATGTCAGTTTTCGGGGTATGCAACTTATGTGATATTATTTCAATGTATAAAATTTATAAGAGAATAACTCATTGCTAAACCTGAGAAAATCAAATCATTAACCAACCTTATCCGGCTTTCTTTAATACGTTTATGTGACCCTTTCTTCGATTGAATTGAGGGTTTGGTTAGTATGAAAACACAAGCGGGGCGCGCGGGAGGCCAAATAGCCAACGCGATCATCGTGCCCATGTTTGCTGTCATTATTGTTTCGCTGTTCAGCGTTTTCGGCTTGCTGGCTTGGTCGTCCAGCCTGTCCGATAAGGCTGCCGAGCAGAGCGAACGCCAACTCCTGATCGGCGCGACGGAACTGAAGCTTGAACAAATGGGCAAGCAACAGATCGGCACCGTCATCTGGGACAAAGCCTATTATAAAACCGCAGGCCCTTTCCTTGATGAAGCCTGGATTGTTGACAACCTGGCCAAATGGCAATTGCAGAACCACGGCTTCACCAAGATGGCGCTGATTGGACGAAACAGGGAAACCACTTTCTCCTATTCGTCCGATAACAAGAACCTATGGCTAACCGACGACGTTGAAAGCCAAGTCCACGGGCTCATAGCGAAGGTTCGCGCCCGGTTCATCAACGCTTTTGAGCGCACGGACACCGGGCTATTTCGTTTCAAACCAGATTATCGGATCAATGAGCGTTCGATTTTTGAAAATGGCCTCGCGGTCATTGATGACCAGCTATATATGATCAGCGCTTCGGCCATTGCGCCAGAAACACAGATTATTTCTGTTGCAAAGCGCGCACCGGTCGTCCTTGTGAACGCCCGCCCCGTAAATAAGGGCGTTCTGGAAATCTTCACCAAAATCTCTGGTCTGACAGGGCTCAAAATATCAACCGAGGAAAACGCATACACACGCAGTCCGGCTCATATCGACCTGAAAGCTCCAAATGGAAAGAAAATCGCCGAACTGCACTGGCAGGTAAATACACCCGGGACGTCAATGCTGAACCGTGTTTTGCCAATTTTTGCGATCCTCGCGATTGCAGTTTTGGGGCTAACACTTGGCATCATCGACTTCACCCGCCACGCCACGAAACGTATGGCAAAGAGTGAGGCAAATGCTGTTCATGCAGCTTCCCACGACGCCCTCTCGGGTCTCCCGAACCGGGAGAACTTCCGAAATCGATTAACCTGTGCACTGGTTGAAAAACGTGCCCGTAACATCAGCACGGCTGTTGTTTATATAGATTTGGACCGGTTCAAGGATATCAATGACACCTTGGGCCATGCTGCCGGCGATGAGGTCATTCGAACCGTATCTACACGCGTCCAGCCGATCATCGCGGACAAAGGGATGATGGCCCGCATCAGCGGCGACGAGTTCGCATTGCTATTGCCAGAGGCGCATGGGCGTGAATGGATCGAACACGTTCTCAAACAAGTTCAAGACTGCCTCGCACGCCCAGTGAAAATCGGGTCAACAGAGCTGCACATTGGCCTATCTATGGGGATTGCTGTGGCTCCGCAAGACGGCACAATCGCCGGTGATCTATTGCGAAAAGCCGATATTGCCCTCTATGAAGCCAAAAACGAGGGCCGTGGTCGGTGGGCATTTTTCCATGCAGCCATGGAAGAGGATGTTCGCACCCGCGATCAGATGTCGCGTGATCTTCGCAAAGCGCTAGAGAATGACGAACTCCAAATCGCCTATCAGCCGCAATGTTGCGCAATCGATCGTGAGATTGTCGCTGTGGAATCTCTCGTGCGTTGGCTGCCAATTAATGGCAAACCGGTCCCCCCGTCAGTCTTTATTCCCGTTGCCGAGGAAACAGGTCTGATCAACGACATTGGCCTGTGGGTACTAAACAGGGCTTGTAAGGACGCCGCAAAATGGCCAGATCTGATTGTCTCGGTCAACGTCTCACCAACCCAGTTCAAACATCCACGCTTTGCCGAAAAACTGGTCCAAACGCTGGAAAAGAATAATTTCCCGCCAAGCCGACTGGAAATTGAAGTCACGGAATCAGTGTTCCTTGGAAGCGACAAGGTCAATCTGGAAACCCTTCAGCGCTTGAAGGAACTGGGGGTCAAGATTGCCCTGGACGACTTTGGCTCAGGCTATTCCAGCCTCAGTTACCTGCGCCGGTTTCCGTTCGACACGCTCAAGATTGATCGGGATTTCACCAGTTCCATCAATGATGGCAAAGAGGCACGCGATATCCTCGCAATCATGATCCAGCTCGGTTACGCGCTTGGCATGTCTATAGTGGCAGAGGGGATTGAAGACGAAGGGCAATTCCAGTTTCTTCAAGGGCTTGGCTGTCATCGCATGCAAGGCTACCACTTGGCAAAGCCTTTGGCAGCAGATGATCTCAGCGAGTTTCTGGACGATTACGAAATGCAACGTGTTATGGAAGCACCTGAACCGGATCAGCCTCCGCGCCAATTCGCATGAGGTTCGCACCCCTCGCCTCAGTTTCTCATAAGACGGCCTGTCAGCTCATCGGAAACAATATTAAAGGTCTTAAAAGGCTCAGTTCTGGGGCTATTTACGTCAGCTGACAGCCCCTCAAGAACTTTGAGACCCATCTGGCCAAAACCAACGCGCACCATGTCCTCAAGCCAACTTTCATGCTGCGAAAGACGTTGTTCAGTCAGTCGGTTACCTGAATTGAGAAACTCCTGATGCTCGGTAACGTGACCCAAGAGATCGTCGATTCTTTCACCATCGCGCGCGGACAATTCGCACACAGGAACACGCCAACTGTCCGTCCTGCCGCGAAACAGGCTCAACGCACCGGCAACATCGGATGCAGCCCGGCGAGCCACCTGCCCCATGTCAGACTTGGTGACAGCTACCAGATCCGGAAGCTCCATAACGCCGGCCTTCATGAACTGAAGACTGTCCCCGGAGCCCGGCTGAATGCATAGCACGACGGTATCCACCGCCTGCGCAAGATCGCTCTCCGATTGCCCGATCCCGACCGACTCCACAATCACGCGATCACTGACCGCCCTCAGAACCGCTATTGCCGCCATCGCGTGATCTGAAAGCCCGCCAAGCCGGTCTCTCGCGGCCATGGAGCGAACAAAGACGCCCATATCATCCGGGTTGGTTTGAAAACGGGTTCGATCACCCAGCAATGCTCCGCCGGTGAAACGCGAAGACGGGTCAATCGCGAGAACGCAAACCCGCTCCCCCTTGCTGCGATAAGAGCGGATCAAGGCATCAATCAGCGTAGACTTGCCAACACCCGGTGGTCCAGTCAGTCCAAGAACATGTGCCTGAGCATGACCTGCCGCATGATCGAGAAAAGTTGCAAGGTCTGCGGTTCCCCACTCAGTTTCAATCCGAGTCAGGATGCGCGAAAGCGCCCGTTTGCCGCCTGATCGAATGTCCTCAAGGCTCGGAAACGCTGTCACAAGCTTCCCTTCCCGCTCAGAACTCAGCCGCGTGATTTGCGAAGCGTCGCCTGTGCTGCTGCCAAGCGGGCAATCGGCACACGGAAAGGCGAACAAGACACGTAGTCCAGATCGACACTTTCACAGAAGTGGATAGATGACGGGTCGCCGCCATGCTCCCCGCAAATGCCGAGCTTGATATCAGGCCGTGTGGACCGTCCGCGTTCAGCCCCGATCTTGACCAACTCACCTACGCCGTCCTGATCAAGAGAGACAAACGGATCTTGTTCGATCAAACCTTTGGCTTGATAGGTCCCGAGGAAAGAGGCCGCATCATCGCGCGAGATGCCAAAGGTTGTTTGCGTAAGATCATTGGTTCCAAAAGAGAAAAACTCTGCTGACTTGGCGATTTCCGCACCTTGCAGGGCTGCACGCGGCAGCTCGACCATTGTGCCAACCTGATATTCGATCGTGGTGCCGGTTTCTGTTGCAACAGCTTCGGCCATGGCTTCAATCCGGGAGCGAACCAGATCCAGCTCGCCTTTGAGACCAACCAAAGGCACCATGATTTCAGGAACAACAGGCGCGCCAGTGATCTTGGCCGCCTCCACTGCAGCTTCAAAGATCGCCCTCGCCTGCATTTCCGCGATTTCCGGATAGGAAACGAGAAGTCGGCACCCGCGATGGCCCAGCATGGGGTTGAATTCCTCAAGCTCCAACGACCGTTCACAGAGCTTTTGCGCATCCACGCCCATGGCTTTCGCGACATCAGCCAGTTCTTCATCCGTTTTCGGCAAGAACTCATGGAGCGGCGGGTCCAAAAGACGGATTGTGACCGGCAAACCCTTCATGATTTCAAAGATTTCAGTGAAATCCTTCCGTTGCATTGGAAGAAGTTTCGAAAGGGCTGCGCGGCGGCCATTCTCCGTTTCGGCAAGGATCATTTCACGGACAGCAACAATCCGCTCGCCTTCAAAGAACATATGTTCGGTCCGACATAGACCGATGCCTTCCGCACCAAACTCACGAGCAACACGCGCATCGGCAGGTGTTTCCGCATTGGTGCGAACCTTCATGCGGCGGACCCTGTCAGCCCAACCCATCAAGGTGCCAAAATCACCAGATAGTGTTGGCTGCAACATGGCGACCTGACCGGAAAGGACCTGCCCAGTTGCGCCGTCTATCGTGATGATATCGCCCTTTTTCAAGGTGCGACCAGCAGCAGAAACAGTCCCGTTTCGATAGTCAATGCGAAGCATACCGGCACCCGACACGCACGGTTTACCCATGCCGCGCGCCACCACTGCAGCATGGGAAGTCATGCCGCCGCGGCTCGTCAAAATGCCTTCCGCCGCATGCATTCCATGAATGTCTTCCGGACTGGTTTCAACGCGCACCAGAATAACAGGACGTCCAGAAGCCTTCGCCTCTTCAGCCTCATCAGACGTAAAGACGATTGCGCCGGAAGCAGCCCCTGGAGACGCGGGCAGACCAGTTGCAACAATGTCGCGTTCGGCTTTCGGGTCGATGGTCGGGTGAAGCAACTGGTCCAAAGCACCTGGCTCAACACGCCCCACAGCTTCATCTTCGTTGATCAAACCTTCCGCAGCCATATCAACGGCAATCTTAAGTGCCGCTTTTGCGGTCCGCTTTCCAGAGCGCGTTTGCAACATCCAAAGTTTGCCCTGCTCGATGGTGAACTCCAGATCCTGCATGTCGCGGTAGTGCTCTTCCAGCTTGTCGCAATAGGTCTGGAACTCCGCAAACGCTTCCGGCATCAGCGCTTCAAGAGAGGCCTTGCTGGACCCTGCTTCCTTTCGTGCTTTTTCGGTAATGTCCTGCGGCGTGCGGATACCGGCCACAACATCCTCGCCCTGGGCATTTACGAGGAACTCGCCATAAAGAGCCTTTTCTCCAGTCGATGGATTTCGGGTAAAGGCAACGCCGGTGGCTGACGTTTCACCCATGTTGCCAAAGACCATGGCCTGAACGTTGACCGCAGTGCCCCAGTCGCCCGGAATTTCATGGAGGCGGCGGTAGGTCTTCGCGCGCGGGGTCTCCCAAGACCCGAAGACAGCGCCAATTGCGCCCCAAAGCTGCTCGTGCGGATCCTGCGGGAACGGACGTTCAAGCGAGCGCTCGACGATTGCCTTGAATTCCTCGATGATCTTGATCCAGTCATCAGCGGTGATTTCCGTATCAAGCGACAGTTCGTTCTTGTCCTTGTGATCCTCAAGAACCTCTTCAAACTCGTGATGGCCCACGCCGAGAACAACATCGGCATACATCTGAATGAACCGGCGGTAACTGTCATAGGCAAAGCGCATGTCGCCGGAAGAGGCGCCAATGGCCTTGACCGTTTCGTCGTTCAAGCCGAGGTTCAAAACCGTATCCATCATGCCCGGCATAGACACGCGTGCACCGGAGCGAACGGAAACCAGCAAAGGCTTATCACCGTCGCCAAACTTGCGGCCGGTTGCCTGACCAACGGTCTCAAGCGCAGCATTCACCTGCGCTTTCAGCTCATCGGGATAGGTTTCTCCGTTTGCGTAATACCATGTGCAGACTTCGGTGGTGATGGTGAAACCGGGCGGTACAGGCAGGCCGAGACTACTCATCTCGGCAAGGTTGGCCCCTTTGCCTCCCAGAAAGTTCTTCATGTCTGCAGCACCTTCTGCAGACCCATTACCGAAATTCAAGACCCACTTGGTCATTCCTACTCCCCCTGTCGTGCTCGTGAACTGGCAGCGAGCCGAAATATTGCACTGCACATTCCTGCTATGGGAGACGAGGAGCCGCAAGGCCTTTTTTCGTCGAATACCGGTTTCGTGACAAATATGCGACAAGGTGCCCATTCTGCATATGCACGCCCTGCAAGAAGATTCGGCCAGATTGTTTTGATTTTTAACTGAAAACTCAGCCAGTTCTCGCTGGAGAACTTGCCCGACCGCCTTATTGAAGCCATTGTCCGTAAGACATAGTGATAAAAAGCCCCGTTCCTTCCTGAGAGGTGTCATGACCAACAGTTCCAACACGTTCCGCCGCACCGGTGCCCTTTGCGGAAAATGGAGACAAGCCGCTTTGGCCAGTGTTGCAGTGTTGGCCCTGAGCACGTCCGCCCTTGCTGAGGCGAAGCCCGGAGATTTGCTTTTAAGTGAGGAATATCTGGGCACACCGCCAGACCTGCCGATCACCCTGTCCGGCAGCTATCTGTCTGGATGGATCGCGGGCTTTAACAACGACTTCGGTGCAGCCGCGGCCTTTTTTCAGGAAGCCTTAAACGCTGACAACACCAATGACGGGCTTTTGGAGCGCACATTCCGGTTGAAGCTTGCCAATGGCGAAATGATTGAGGCCACTCACTATGCGCAGGTTCTGGAAGACCGGGATAAAGGGAACTTCCTGAGCACGCTGGTTCTTGGAAGTGACGCTATCCTGAAGGGAGACTACCAGCAAGGTGCGACCATTTTCGGTGAGCCGGTTTCCGGCCCCCTTGCACAGCTGTCAACCGGGATAGCCAATGCCTGGGCGCTTTATGGGGCGGGACAGCTGGATGGCGCATTTGAACAAATTGATCGCTTGAGCGGACCAGAGTGGTTCATAGCTTTCAAGGAATATCACATGGGCATGATTGCCTTTGCCGCGGGGCAAAAGGAACGTGCTCTTGATCACATCGAAAACGCGTTTCAGGCCGACAGCGGCGCCATCCGCATTGTGAACGCCTATGCCCGAACTCTTGCTGCAAATGGTGACAAGGACAAGGCACTGGACGTTCTGGATGAATACAATGCTTTGATGAACGGGCATCCGCTGCTTCTCGATACCCGTGCCACTGTGGCTGGTAACGCCCCGATCCCGCCAATGATCGTGGATCCGGCAGTCGGTATCGCAGAGATCCTGTTTGGCATTGGCTCGGCAATCGGGCGGGATGGCGGGGAAGAACTGTCCATGTCCTATTTGCGCCTCGCGCTCCATCTTGACCCCAAAGCAGAATTTGCAGCCGTTGCCCTTGGCGGCATCTATGAGCGCTTGTCCCAGCCCGCACAGGCCATCGCCGTTTTGGAAAAAATTCCGACAGGCAGCGTCCTTAAGCGCAATGCGGAAATTCAAGTGGGTCTGAATTATAACGCGCTGGAACAACTCGATCAGGCGCGTGATCACCTGAGCGCCTTGATCGAAGATGACCCCAAAGATGTTGAAGCGATCCTGACCCTTGGCAACATTCTGCGATCTCACGAGAAATTTGGAGAAGCAGAGGCCATCTACACCAAGGCAATCGACAGCCTTGACGAAATCACCTCTGAGAACTGGTTGGCCTTCTATTTCCGCGGCATTTGCCGAGAGCGCCTGAAGAAGTGGGACGCAGCCGAAATCGATCTTCGCAAGGCGTTGGAACTCAACCCGGATCAACCGCTAGTCTTGAACTACCTTGGGTATTCGCTCGTTGATCAAGGCCTGAAGCTAGATGAAGCGCTGGGCATGATCGAAAAGGCAGTCGAACTGCGTCCGAATGATGGGTATATCGTCGATAGTCTCGGCTGGGTCTATTACCGGCTTGGACGTTATGAAGAAGCTGTGAAAGAACTGGAGCGCGCTGTCGAGTTGCGTCCGGCCGATCCGGTTATCAACGATCACCTTGGTGATGCTTACTGGAAAGTCGGTCGCCGTCTGGAAGCTCGCTTCCAGTGGAATCATGCCCGCGATCTGGAGCCGACAGAGGAAGAGCTACCGAAGATCCTCGACAAGATCGCAAATGGAATGTCGGAAGAAACCGGCAAAGACGCTGCCAAGGCCGAGGGCGGCGAAACCGACGACTGACCCTTTAGGCAATGTTGAAAACAAAGATCACCCCGATGGCAGGCGAACTTGCGCGGGCCAAGGTCAATCTCGCACTGCATGTGACCGGCCAGCGCTCTGATGGATATCATCTGCTGGACTCGCTGGTGGCGTTTCCGTCCGTTGCCGATCGCGTCACGCTGATAAGGGGCGGCACCGATGGGCTTAACATCACCGGACGATTTTCAGATAGTTTAACGTCAGACAGTGGCAACAACCTGATTTTAGCCGCCCGCCGCGCCCTTGAACAAATGGTCGGACGCCAATTCGGTCCCCTTCACTTTGAATTGGAGAAAAACCTTCCCATTGCCTCAGGCATCGGAGGTGGGTCCGCTGATGCTGCGGCAGCACTGAGGCAAATGAATGCGCAACTGGAGCTGGGCTTATCCGAGAGCGAGTTGGCCGTGATCGGCTTGCAGCTCGGCGCGGACATTCCGGTGTGTATTGGGTCACGAGTTGCGCTGATGCGCGGGATTGGTGAAGAGCTGGAAACCGTCCCACAGCTGCCTGACTGCAGCATGATCCTCATCAATCCGGGAGTTTCTGTCTCCACCATCCCTGTCTTCAAAGCACTGGCTCAAAAAGACAATCCGCCACTTCCTCCCCTACCGGATAGATGGGGCACCCTCGATACTCTGGTGGCATGGCTCCATCAAACTCGGAATGATTTGGAGCCGGCAGCGATAACCGTCTGCCCGGAAATTGCGGATGTGCTTGCAAGTCTTGATTCCGTGCCAGCTGTGAAACTGGCACGCATGTCCGGATCGGGAGCAACTTGCTTCGGCATATGTGAAAAAGGCCTCGAAACCGAGGCCCTTGAAACACTCAAAGCAGCCCACCCGGATTGGTGGGTGGCCGCTGGAAGTTTGAACTAGTCAGCAGACACGAGCGATGCAGAACGCGACTGCGTCGGCCAAGGCATCCCGATGCGGTCCTTCAGGCAACTGATCCAGCGCAGACATGGCGCTGGCACCATAATCCCGAGCACGCTGAACCGTGTCGGAAATCGCGTCGTATTTGGTCATCAAGGCAATTGCCTGATCAAGATCGCCATCGCGAATGTCATTGTCTTCAAGGCACCGCTTCCAGAAAGCCCGATCTTCGTCGGTTCCGCGTTTGACCGCCAGAACCACCGGAAGCGTTATTTTGCCTTCGCGGAAATCATCACCAACGTCCTTGCCGAGATCAGCGCTGGTTCCGCCATAGTCAAGCGCATCATCAACCATCTGAAAGGCAAAGCCGAGTTCCAGACCATAGGTCCGGGCAGCGGCTTTCATGGATGCATCCTGATCAGCGATCACGGGCCGACTTCCGCCGCCGCAGCAAACAGCGCTGCGGTTTCGCCTCAATTACCTTCAGATACTGCTCTTCAGTCGTTGCGATATTTGGCCGCGCCCAACTGCATGACCTCGCCTTCAGCGATGATTGCCGAGGCTTCCGACAAGATACGCAGAGCTTCAAGGGAGCCAACATCAACCATCATCTTGAAGGCTTGTCCAAGAAGATAGTCACCGACAAGAACGCTCGCCTGATTGCCCCAAAGCTTGCGCGCAGCCAGTTTGCCGCGCCGCATGTCGCTTTCGTCAACCACATCATCGTGCAGGAGCGTGGCCGTGTGCATGAACTCGACAGATGCTGCCAGCACCACATGCCCGTCACCGCGATAGCCAAACATGTCAGCGCAGGCGAGTGTCAGCATGGGACGCAGCCGCTTGCCACCCGACGAAATCAAGTGCCGGGCAATTTCCGGAATCAGATCGACGTTTGATCCAGCCTTGGACAGGATCAGCTGATTGACCTCCTCCATGCCGCCGGAAACCAGGTCCAGAAGCGGCTCAATGCTCGGCTGAGGTGTCTTCGGTTCATTCCTAGATGCGACTACCGCCACGAATGGCACTCCTTGTATTCGAATTGGGCGGACAATATGGCGGTCAAGGCGCTTCGGCAAGGGAGCAATTGCTTGACAATCCGTTCATTAAACGACGCAGCACTTGCTCGGCAATTGCAAAATCAGTGGCAGTGTGGTTTCGAAGATGTATGGAAGAACTCGTCCGAACAAACGACCCCGTCCTGATTTCCTTTCTGGAATCCCTTCTGGGAGAAGCAGGAATCGAACATTTCATTGCAGATGGAAACATGAGCATTCTCGAAGGTTCCATCGGCATGATCCCCCGGCGCGTGCTTGTGGATTCTGACCAGATCCACAAGGCGCGACTGATTGTCACCGAGGCAGGATTGGCTCACGAACTCTGGCCGGAACGTCCCAGACATGACTGAAACGGCCAGCCCTGAACCGGTTGTGGAAACAACACGCGATGCCTTTCTGGGAGGCAGGGTGCATGTATACCAGCCCGCAAAGGGACGCCACAGGGCCGGACTGGATGCCGTTTACTTGGCAGCTGCACTGCCCGACGATACGACCGGCCATGTGGTTGACCTTGGAGCGGGTGTTGGCACCGCCGGATATTGCGCAGCCTCACGGCTTGAAAACATTTCTGTGAGCTTGGTCGATATCGACCCCGTCGTCCTGAATTTGGCACGCCACGGTTTATCAGATCCGGAAAATGCCAGCTTTGCGGGTCGGATTAAAATTCTTGAAGCCGATATCACCGCCAAGGGGAATATCCGCCACAGCAGTGGACTGACACCGAACCTTGCGGATCACGTGATCATGAACCCGCCCTATTATGAGGCAGATCGCTTTCGTGCCTCGCCGAAAACGGACAAGGTTGGCGCGCATATGCTCGATGAACGGGGGTTGGACCCATGGGCCAAAACCGCAACCGATATTGTTCGGGACGGCGGCAGCCTGACCATGATCTTTCGCGCCGACGGTCTTCAGGACGTGCTGCAGGTCTTGTCGAAGAGATTCGGCGCAATCGATATCTTGCCCATGCATCCGCGCCCTGGCGCGCCGGCAACCCGCATTCTGCTCCGGGCCATTCGCGCCAGCAAAGCCCCTCTTCAACTGCTTCCCGGCCTCGTTCTCCACACAAGTGAAGGGTCCGAATTCAAAGAGGACGCCCGCGCCGTCATGCGCGACGGCGCTGGATTGGGTCTCAAGTCCCGCCGCTAATGGGCGTTACAAATTTCAGGTCAATGAACCTGAATTTCCCCGTTTGCGTAGCGGTAATCCATCGGCTCCAAAAGGTTTTGATGCGCGACGCGGACCGCGTGAATGCGGCCGTCGATCTCCCGGTCCCAAAACTCAAGAAACTTGTTGAGCTCCGGAAAATGCGGGGCAAGATCCTCGGTTTGCCACAAAAAGCTTTGGAGCAATTTGGGGTGATCCGGCATCCGGTACAGGATTTCGGCTGTCAGCAAGCCATAACCCAGGATGCGCTTGCGAAAATCGGAACTGGTTTCCATGATCCTCTCACTCTCCTTCAGGTTAAAGGAAAAGTGTCAGCGGGATCTGGTTAATCAAAGCTTAAAATTGCTAGTTTTAGTCAATCATTACATATATTTAGCAGCACTTTAACCAGAGTGCTACCAACACTGATTATACAAAAGCAACGCGATTTACTGAGTTTGAATGGAAATCAGATAGCCCAAAAAGGCATCGATTTCCTCAGGCGAAAATTCAATCTCTGGCATCTGGTCATGGCCCGCCACGATGCCTTCTGCAAGGCTTTCTTCAAGATACTCAACCGGATAGAGCTTCGAGATATCGCGGAAGGCGGGTGCATCCGCCATCGGGCTCGGATCGGACGTTCCGGTGGCATGACATAGCCCGCACATGATTTCCGCCATTTCCTGCCCTTCAGCGAGAGTGGCGGCATCTGTTGGATAAGGCGCGGCAACAGGCATGTCCGGTTCCTGCATCCAGAAATAGATGCCGACTGCAACACCGACAGTCACCAGCCCAAGAACAGCATATCTCATGTCACCACTCCCCTTTGGCCACCTACATAAATCATGGTGTTTAAGAGACTACGAATAATAGGAAGCTTTTATACATCACACCAGCGACCATCCCATGCACGCGCAAATGAACATGTCCAAAGGTCGAGTGGCCAAATGGATGTAAAATCGTGCATGGTTTCTGGAAATCTGCCGATCCCTTTCCTCTCGAACGCTCTCCCTATATGGATAGGTGAAACAAGACCGGCGCATGTTTTCCAGGAGCTCCCATGACCGTACAGACCCTTCCCGGTTCGATTGATGAAACACTGGCTCTTCTGGACAGCGCTGGCTATGTCGCAGATCGTGCGCTGGCGACCGTGCTTCATCTCGCCCTGAAAATGAAAAGGCCGCTGTTTCTGGAAGGGGAAGCAGGTGTCGGGAAAACGGAAATTGCCAAGGTTCTCTCCCAGACGCTGAACCGGGACCTCATACGCTTGCAGTGCTATGAAGGCCTTGATGTCAGCTCAGCTGTTTATGAATGGAACTACCCGGCCCAGATGGTGGAAATCCGGGTGTCCGAAGCTGCTGGGGAAACGGACCGCGCTGACCTTTCCAGTTCCATTTTCGATGAACGGTTTTTGATCAAGCGCCCGGTGTTGCAAGCGCTGGAACCCTCGTCCAAAGGGCCGCCCATCTTCCTGATCGATGAATTGGACCGGGCAGATGAAGCCTTTGAAGCATTTCTGCTGGAAGTTCTGGCCGATAGTCAGGTGACCATTCCCGAACTTGGAACAATCACGGCTGAAGAACCGCCAATTGTCATCATCACGACCAACCGGACGCGAGAAATCCATGACGCGCTGAAGCGCCGCTGCCTTTATCATTGGGTGGATTATCCGGATGCCGAACGCGAGCTTGAGATTGTCCGCAAGAAAGTCCCCGGCGCGCCAGAGCGGCTGGCAGCGGAAGTCGTCGCGTTTGTTCAGGCGCTGCGCAGCGATGAAGACCTCTTCAAGCAACCAGGTGTTGCCGAAACGCTGGATTGGGCCACAGCTCTCAGCGAACTCAGTGAAATCGCCCTTGATCCGGACATGGCGTCTGACACACTCGGTGTCTTGTTGAAATATCAGGACGATATTGAGCGCGTTCGCGGCTCCAAGGTCCGGCAGTTGGTTGAGGACATCCGCAAGGACACGACCCGCGCCCAGACCACCTTGACCTCCACAGGCTAGACCATGACCGAGATCGCGGAGCTTCGCGGCTCATCGGACAGCCGGATTGTTGATAATATCGTCTACTTTGCGCGGACCTTGCGCAAGGCCGGACTGCCTGCAGGGCCGTCTACGGTTGTCGATGCTGTTCGTGCTGTCGAGGTTGCGGGCCTCAAGAACCGCGATGATCTTTACTGGACGCTTCATTCGGTCTTCGTCCGCAAGCGCGAGCACCGGGTGCTCTTTGACGAAGCCTTCCGGATTTATTGGCAAAGCCGCGGACTCGTTGAAAAAATGCTCGCAATCCTGTCACCGGCGGCCCCTCCGCGCGGTGAACCGGAAAAACCCAAAGCTGGACAAACGCGGGTCTCCCAAGCCTTTCAGGCCGCTCAGGAGCGCCACAGTGAGGCGACCAAGCCGCAAGTCGAAGTAGACGCGAAGTTCACTGTGTCCGGCAAGGAGCTTTTGCAGGCCAAAGACTTTGCTCAGATGACAGCGGAAGAAGTCCAAGAGGCAAAGGCCGCTTTGCGAGCGCTGACTTTGCCCATGGACAAGATCCGCCAACGTCGCCTTGCCCCATCGCATAAAGGACGCATTGATCCGCGCCGGACTTTGCGGGCGTCCATGCGCGCGGGCGGGGATATCATTGACCTGAAATTTCGCAAACCCATCGAAAAACGACCACCGATCGTCGCGCTCTGCGACATATCCGGTTCCATGAGCCAATACACCCGCCTGCTTCTGCATTTCATGCATGGCATCATGGCCGAGCGGCGCGATGTTCACACCTTCCTGTTTGGCACACGGCTTACCAACGTCACCCGCCAGCTTCGGATGAAAGACCCGGATGAAGCCCTGATGGCCTGCAGTGACGGCGTGGAGGACTGGTCCGGCGGCACCCGGATCGCGACCGCGCTGCACGAATTCAATCGCGTGTGGTCACGCCGCGTCTTATCGGGCAACCCAACGGTTCTCTTAATCACCGATGGTCTGGAACGGGATACGGATGAAGACCTTGAGCGGGAAATGGATCGCCTCAATCGATCCTGCCGTCGTCTCATCTGGCTGAACCCGCTTTTGCGCTTTGATGGGTTTGAAGCAAAAGCCAAAGGCATTCGCGCCATGCTGCCCCATGTTGATGAGTTCCGTGCGGCCCATTCGCTGGATGCAATTGAAGATCTTGTTGCAGCGCTCGGAGCCGATCAAAAGGCAGCGATTGCTACAGACCCGAGGATTTGGTTGTCAGGAACATGAGAAGTCCACCTGCCCCTGACGCTTTGGGGGCGCGTCAGGGCACAGGCAATGAGGTGTGATGTAAGGAGGAGCATCACATAGACACCGAAGAGAAAGACGTGTTCATGTCATCAACTTCGAAGCTGCGATGAGCCTACTTTCGGGATGCCGAAAGTAAATGCGACATCCAGTCCCTGCGACAGGTGCGCCGCGCGTCGTTCGACCGCGGAAAAACGACTTGCATCACGGCAGAGCGATGACAGGCGTTCGCACACCAACCCGTTGAAACAAATCCGCAATATCGTGATTGGCCATGCGAATGCAGCCATAGGACACAGCCCGTCCGATAGAACCGGGGCGGTTTGTACCGTGGATGGCGTAATTGCCGTTGGACAGCGTCATAGCCGCAATGCCCATCGGATTATTCGGCGCACCGCCGCGGATCAGCCGTGGCAAATGGGGGAAATCGCGGCGCACTTCTGGCGACGGTGACCAGTCTGGACGCACATGTTTTCCGATGATCTGCGCCTGTCCGGTCCAGGCTTTGGCAGGTCGACCGACAGCCACCTTGTAGCGGATCGCCCTTTGCCCCCGCAGGACAAGATAAAGACGACGTTCTGAATTTCGGATCACGATGGTTCCGGGCCGAAAACGATGGTCCTGAAAGCCAACAACTTCAGCAGCCTGAGACGGCTCTGCCGTTCCAAACAATCCTGCAATGACGCAACAAAGCGCTATAATTAACGATAAGGCATTGATACGCATGACCTTTCTCCACCCTGTTTTGGGCAGAAACTTACATCATGCGACGCTGTGTCAGAAGGCATTCGACCAATTTTCTTAAGACTTGGTTAAGGTTTGGGCCCGACCGGCGCATATCGTCCGCCTGACCAGAGATGGAGAACATAGCCGGGCTGGCTCCTGTCCCCTTTCTCGTCAAAGGAAACAGCACCCAATAGTGTCTCAAATTGCCCGTCTGCCAACGCAGCACCAACAGCCTCAAAATCCAATGTCCCGGCCTGCTCCACAGCCTTGGCCCACAACTCGATAGCGGCATAAGTCGCCACATCATAGCCACGTGCGACAACATCAGCTTCTGCTAGTCGTTCTGCGAAGCCTTTGGCGCTGGCAAGGTCCGCCAGATTGGGTGGCAGGGCAAACAAAGTGCCCTCGCCAGCCTCACCACTCAGGAGCCAGAATTCATCAGTGCCTAGCGCATCACCCCCAATCATCTGAATGGTCAAGCCACGCCGGGCAAACTCGCGTTGAAGGCTCGCCGCTTCCGGGTGATAACCACCGAAAACAAGGACTTCCACATTATCCAACTGCAAAATCGACCCGAGGGTCTGATACTCAGGCGCGCCCGGATCAATCGCCTCGTAAATCGTTTCGCGGATGCCTCTTTCATTCAGTTGCGCGCGAACAGCGTCAGCCAGCGCTTTTCCGTAAGCGGACTTATCGTGCACGATAGCTATGCGCGCGTCAGAAAGGTCCTTCGCGAGACCCTCAACAATCGCGGCAGCCTGCTCATCATCACGTGGGGCCAGACGAAACAGTCCCGGTCCTGCGCGGTCGTCTGTCAATTGTGGCAATGTAGTTCCGAGCGTGATTTGCAAGATGGAACGCTCCGCCAAGATTGGAGCAGATGCCAGCGTGGCACTGAAACAAAAGTTGCCAACAACAAGCGATACGCCACTGCCGACCATCTGATTGGCCACCGCTTTTGCTTCTTCTGCATCACACTTGTCGTCACTTGTGACCAGCGTGACCGGCTCCCCCAAAATCCCGCCGCGCGCATTGATATCAGCCGCCGCGACGCGGGCACCTATGACCATTTGTTCACCGAAGGGAGCAAACTCTCCGGTCAATGGCCCGGCAACACCAATTTGAATCTCGGCCCGCGAGGGCAAGGCCGAAAGCGCCAGCACCCAGAAAAGGCAGAAGATTTTCGACGCTGTTTTCATCACTCAATCCGCAATCCAGTCAATCGAGCGGACCATAGGCAGAACCTGGCCCGGAGAAAAGCCCGTTTAAACAAACTTTGCACCCCTGCACCTCGCCAAGTTCAAATTCAGGCTATATGTTGGCAGATGAAGAGCAATCAAAGATCCGTTTCCAATCTCAAGATCGTGAAAGGACGTCCGGCCTTGGTTTCCGGCTCACCCGATCAAAATACATCCGCACCAAATGACGCGCAGCCCGCTTCAAACGAACTGACCTCGCAGGTCTTTCGTGAAGCGATGAGCTGCGTGCCTGCAGCTGTCCATGTTGTCACCACAGATGGCGTGGCTGGGCGGTGCGGCGCCACTGTCTCCGCCTTTTGTTCCGTCTCTGATGATCCGCCCAGTGTGCTCATCTGCCTGAACCGGTCGACACGGATGCACAGCACAGTCCTGCAAAACCGCGTGTTTTGCGTGAACACCCTGTGTGATGGCCATGAAAACGTGTCGGATGTGTTTGCGGGACGCGGTGACATGGCGATGGAGGACCGCTTCTCGCAACTTGCATGGACACCGCTGGCAACTACCTGCCCAGCCCTTGATGAGGCTAGTCTGAATATTGATTGCGAGATTTTCAGCCTGACAGAAATGGGCACTCACTCGGTGATCATTGGCAAGGTGCTAGATATCCGCATGCGCGAGCCCGGCGATTCCCTGCTTTACTTCAAGCGCGGATACACCAGCGTTTCCACCTGAAAGACGACGACACAAAGATGCCCGGCTCAAGAAACCTGATCACAGATGTTCCCGGCATTCGCGTCGGCAATGCGCAGAGCAGCACAATCAAGTCGGGTGTTTCTGTTATTTGGCCGGATGAGCCGTGTGTAGCCTCGGTCGCCATTCACGGCGGCGCGCCGGGCACCCGCGAGGTCGCGCTTCTGGAACCGGAACAAACGGTTGAAGCCGTTGACGCCATTGTCCTGTCCGGCGGGTCTGCCTTTGGCCTTGATGCAGCCGCAGGCGTGCAGGCCCGCCTTCGCGAACTGGGCCACGGATTTGCGGTTGGCGATGTACGCGTTCCCATAGTGCCCAGCGCGATCCTGTTCGATCTTTTAAACGGCGGTGACAAAGACTGGGGATCAGCAGCCCCTTACAGGGATTTGGGGCGCACCGCCCTGAATGCCGCCGGTACTGATTTTGAGCTTGGCTCGGTCGGGGCCGGATATGGCGCGACGACTGCCAATTTGAAAGGTGGCCTTGGGTCTGCCTCCATCACCTTGGCAAATGGTGTTACCGTTGGTGCACTGGTGGCCGTCAACGCGCTCGGCCGAGCCACCATTGGCGACAGCAAGCACTTCTGGGCAGCCCCACATGAAATCGGAAAGGAGTTTGGCGGGTTTGGTCTCCCTTCCCCCCTTCCTGATGGTGCGACGGACGTTAAAACCAAGCTGGACGCTTTGACGGCTGGAGCAAACACAACAATTGCCGCCGTAGCGACAGACGCAATTCTGACAAAAGCTGAAGCAAAGCGCCTTGCCGTGATGGCCCATGATGGCATGTCCCGCGCCTTGTGGCCTGCACACACCCCGTTGGACGGCGATCTGATCTTTGCCCTCTCAACCGCAAAACAACCGTTGAAAGACGGACTGTCCGACATGGTGCAGCTAGGGGCCGCCGCGGCCTCCTGCCTTGCTCGGGCCATTGCCCGCGGCATTTACCATGCAAGCCCTGCCGACAATGATCCCGTTCCAACCTGGACACAAAAACACGGCTGACGAAGATCGCCAGCCGTGCCTGATTATCCATCATGAGGAGCTTATAATTACTCGGCCGCTTCCATGAACGAGCCGGATCCATCCCGGTCGTCATTGCCGTTTTTCTCTAGCTGCTCAAGCAGTTGCGAACGCTTCGCAGCAGCCTTTTCCATGTTGGCTTCTTTCACCGGACCGAATCCACGAATTTGATCCGGAACACGAGCCAGTTCCACGACAAGTCCGTAGTTGGACGGTGTGATGTCCTTCACAATGCGCTTCAGATCAGCCTTGTATTGCTCGATCAAGGCACGCTCAGCCTTGCGTTCAGCGGTCTTGCCAAACGGATCGAGCCAGCTGCCACGCAGATGCTTGAACTTGGTCATCAAACCAAAGGCCGTGAAGATCCAAGGACCGAACGCTATCTTCTTCGGTCGGCCTGTCCGCGCATCGATCTGTTGTGCCAGAAGCGGTGGAGCGAGATGAACCTTCAGCTTCTTTGGATCAGCAAAACGCGCAGCAACCTTCTTCTTGAAGGCCGGGTCGGAGTAAAGCCGTGCGACTTCATACTCATCCTTATAGGCCATGACCTTGTAGAGCATATCTGCCACTGTCGACGTCAGACGCTCCGTTCCTGGACCATGTTCACGGTCCGCCTTTTGAACCATGCCAACCAGATCGCGATAAACCCCGGCATAAGCCGTGTCCTGATAGGCAGTCAGCTCTTTGGCAAGCTGCTCGATCTTTTCATCAAGACTCAGCTCAGGCTGCTTTTCCTCACGCGGCAGCTTGTCCAAAATGAGATTGGCATCAGCCACCAAAACACGCCCTGCGCGGAACGCCTGAATGTTTGGCTTTACCGCAGCACCGTTCAGCTCCAGCGCGCTTTCAATCGCCTTGGCAGAAACCGGAATGCTGCCGGACTGATAGGCCATGCCAACAAGCAGCATGTTTGCGAAGATGGCATCGCCCAGAAGCTTTTCTGCAATTCCAGCTGCATCCATCGCCAGATAAGTCGCTGACCCGTCATTCAGAGCCCGGTCCATGCGAATTTCGTCAAAGGACAGCGTTTGTTTGAGAACAAACTCAGCCGTTGGCGCAACGCGCGTATTGGCCACTGTGGTTGTCGCCTTACGGTTCGCCATTGCCAGCTGCTCGGCATTGGTCGCAACCACCATGTCACTGGCCAAAAGCAGATCAAGGCTTGCCGTTGGAACACGCGGACCCTCGATGCTGCGATCAGCAGCTGCAAAGCGAACATGAGAGGTCACAGGACCACCTTTTTGGGCAAGACCCGTCATGTCGAGTGTTGAGGCTTGTTTGCCATCGATATGCGCAGCCATTGCCAAAACGGCACTGATGGTGGTGACGCCCATACCGCCGATCCCGGCAACCAGCATGTTGTGCGTGCGCTCAAGCGACGGCAATTCTGGCTTGTCGATGGAGGCAACCAGCGCATCGATATCAACTTCTGCCTTTTCCGGCTTCTTGAGCGCTGCACCCTCGATCTCGACAAAAGACGGGCAGAAACCCTTCACACAGGTGAAGTCCTTGTTACAGCTGGACTGGTTGATCTGACGCTTTTCGCCAAATGGTGTTTGAAGAGGCTCGACTGACAAGCAGTTAGACTGAACCGAACAATCTCCGCAGCCTTCACAGACCCGGTCATTGATGAACATCCGCTTGTCCGGATCGGGAAAGAGGCCCCGTTTGCGGCGGCGACGCTTTTCAGCAGCACAGGTCTGATCGTAAACAATCGCCGTCACGCCTTCAGTTTTTTGAAGCTCTTTTTGAACATCCATCAGGTGGTCGCGGTGATGAATGTCGGTGCCCGGCGCAAGATTGCTCCAAGAGCCGTAAACCTCAGGCGTTTCACTAAGGAGAACGACCTTCTTGACACCTTCCGCAGACAACTGGCGGGTAATTTGCGGTACGGTCAACGTACCCTCAACATCCTGACCACCGGTCATGGCTACAGCATCGTTGTAGAGGATCTTGTAGGTGATGTTTTCTTTTGAGGCCAAAGACTGACGAATGGCAAGAATGCCCGAGTGGAAATAGGTTCCATCACCCAGATTGGCGAAAACATGCTTGTCGTTGGAAAACGCGCTTTGCCCCATCCAGATCACGCCTTCACCGCCCATGGCGATCTGACCATCGGTCACACGGCCAGCAACCTCAGCCATCGCGTGGCAACCGATTCCTGGCAGGGCACGGGAGCCTTCCGGTACAACGGTGGATGTGGAGTGCGGACAGCCGGAACAGAAATAAGGAATGCGGGCTGCCCGTTCTGCATGGCCTTGTGCCCACATCACCTGACGGTTCATGCGCTCTGAAACCTCACGCATTTCCGGCGTGATGGCCTCTTCGGGAAGCCATTTCAAAAGCGCTTCGATGATTTCGGCAACAGACAGCTCAAGCACATCCGACAGGAATGGCGCGCCATTCGGCTGGGTCTTGCCCCAGATTTGCGGACGTTTTTCAGCGTTCCAGTGGTACGAAATTTCCTTGATCTGCGTTTCAAGGAAGGCACGCTTGTGCTCAACAACGAGCATTTTCTCAACACCGCTGGCAAAGCGGGTGATCCCTTCCGGCTCCAGCGGCCACGGCATTGCGACCTTGTAAATCGCCAGACCAAATTTTCGAGCGCGTTCTTGCGTAAATCCAATTAGATCAAGCGCCTGACGCAAGTCGCGATAGGCCTTGCCGGTGGCAACGAGACCAAGTTTCACACGGCGGTCCGCGCCAAAGGCCACCCGATCCAAGCCGTTTGCCCGCACATAGGCCTGCGCAGCCGGCAGACGCAATTCGCGGATCAGGCGTTCGGTTTCAAGGCGGTTCCCAAGGAAGAGGTCACGGTTCTGGCGATAATCCTCGCGCGGGTCCTGCTCGCTAGGGCGCAGAAACTGCAGCCGGTCATCATTGACGTTGATGGTCGCCGACGCATCCATCGTGTCTGCCAGACAGATGATGGCCGTCCACAAACTGGAGAAACGGGACATTTTCAGTCCGTGCAGGCCGTAGTCCAACACATCCTGAATATCGGAGGGGTTCAGGATTGGCGTTTCGGCGTGCTGGAAGAAAAATTCGCTCTGCGCCGGAAGGATGGAGGATTTTGCAAGATGGTCATCCCCGGCAAGCGCCAAAACACCGCCATGACGATCTGTGCCGGACGCACAGCCTTGCTTGAGGGCATCACCTGCCCGGTCAACGCCGGGAGCCTTGCCGTACCAGATACCAAACACGCCGTCATAGTCAGAGCCCTGTCCATGCAAGCGAGCCTTCTGTGATCCCATAACGGCTGACGCACCAAGTTCCTCGTTGATGCCTGGTTTGAACACAACATCATGACTGGAGAGATGGCGCTTTGCCCGCATCAGCTCGGTGTCATATCCACCCAGAGGGGAGCCGCGATAGCCGGAGACAAATCCCCCGGTTTTCAATCCATTTGCGCGGTCCAGACGCACGCGGTCTAGCGTAAGCCGCACCAGCGCCTGGATTCCGGTCAGATAAACCTGACCGCTTGTTGCCACATACTTGTCTTCAAGGGTGATCCCTTGACGGATATCGTGGGGCACGTGAACATTCATCCGATCTCCCTCCTTGCCGGATTTTATTGGGCCCGTCGTCCTGGCCTCGTATCATCAGACTAATATCGTTTTTTTCTCGGGCAATTTCTGTGCTATCGTCCCGCCTACAACCAAAAACAACGCGTAAAAATTCCTCTCCAGAGCCATGAACGAAAAAAATCTACTCGACCCGTCGGATATTCGCGTTTTGCGTGTTCTTCAACGCGACGCATCAATGTCAATCGCAGATATCGCAAGGGAGGCAGGCATGAGCCAAACCCCTTGCTGGCGCCGTATAAAGAAACTCAAGGAACAAGGGATTATCAAGCAAATCACCGCAGTTATCGACCGAGAATCGGTCGGACTCGGGTTTATTGCCTACTCCTTTGTTAAACTGGCCGTACCAAGCCGGGAAAACATGGAGACTTTCGACAAGCTGGTGCATCACTGGCCGGAAGTTGTGATCTGCGAGCGCATCACGGGGGCTGTCGATTATCTCATCAAGGTCGTTGCCGATGACATAAAGGCCTATGACGACTTTCTCAGGCTGAAACTGCTGGACAACACGCTTGTGTCCGACGTTCAGTCGCGCATCGTGGTGAACACGGTCAAGGACACCTGTGTTCTACCGCTTCGAGAGAATTAAGTCTGCGGTCCAAATCGGGCTGGAGAAAACGGCTCAACGTCAACAGCTGGCGTCTGCCCAAGGATGAGTTCGCTCATCAGGCGGCCGCTCAGCGGGCCGAGCGTAAAGCCTGAATGACCGTGGCCGAAATTGTACCAGAGATTGGCCACTTTCTGGGACTTGCCAAGAACGGGCAGAGAATCCGGCAAACATGGGCGGCTGCCACACCAGGGTTCGGCGTCCACCGCCTCTCCAAGCGGAAATATCTCGCGCGCCCGACGCTCTGCAAGCGCCATCTGCGCCACGTTTGGCGCAGCGTCCCGATGCGAAAAATCAACGCCGGTCGTCAAACGGATTCCCTTTTCCATAGGAGTGAGCACGAAGCCATTCGACATATCGACAACAGGGCGTGACAAAGACGCCCCAGACCTTGGCCGGAAATGCAGGTGATGCCCACGTTTGACGGCCAGCGGAAAGGGGTCACCAAATTGCTTGCAGAACTCCCCTGACCACGGCCCGAGCGCAACGACCACATGCCGCCCCACCAATTCGCCGCGATCACAGGGCAGCATCCACTGGCCGCGAACCCGTTTTAACGGCGTCGCATCGGCTGAGAAAAACTTGCCGCCCTCACGCACAAAAGCCCGCCAAATTGCCTCCGTCACCGCACCGGGACTGGAGACCGATTCTGTCTGCGGCCAGAACAATCCGCTATAGCCCGTCGTGGTCAAATCACGTTCAAGACCCGCGATACCTTCTTCATCAAGCTCGTGGTAATCCACCCCGAACACCCGCGCAAAATACCGCTCTGTATCTCCGGCGGAAAAGCCGGGGCCGGACTTGAACAAGTGAAGCCAGCCGCTTTTTCGGTAGAATCGTTGGGAATTGGCCAGCTCAGAAAGCTTGGCATGTTCCTCCAGCACCATCTCGCGCATGCGCCCCATAATCCGCGCATAGTCTTGCACATGCCGTTGAGAGCCATAACGCTTATACGCGGCCAGCCAAGGCAACAGTTGCGGCAAGGCCTTCAGATCCAGTGAAACCGCCGAGGATTGGCCAAACAGGATCTGCAACAAAGTGATTGGATTGGACGGAAACGGATGCGGCGCAAAGCCGTTGCGCTCAACAACACCGGCATTGCCAAACGACGTTTCCTCGCCCGGATAGCGCCGATCCACGAGGATAACATCCAGCCCGCGCTGGCGTAGATGCATCGCGGTGGAAACCCCGATGATCCCTGCGCCCAGAACAATAACATCAGCCTGATGCAAGACACCCTCTTGGAAAAAAAGACAATTTATGTCTTACCCTAGTTTTTCCAGCAGACAAAAAGCACAAGGGCAATCCGCGTTATTTAACGGTTGAAAGGTCTGATTTTGGGCAAATATCTGATCACGCTCCCGTTTTCCGCCCTTGGCTGGATCGGACAACGTGGTGCCGCGGCCGTCGCGATTTCAGTCGTGATCGGCATGTTACTGCCGGCCTTTTCCAGCTACGCCCGCCCTTATCTGAGCGAGGCGGTGTTTGTCCTGCTTGTATTGGCTTTCATGCGGGTGGACACGGCGGCAATCCTTCTTCGTTTGAAACGTCCGACGCTTCTTCTCGCCTCAACTCTCTGGATGCTTCTGGCCCTGCCCCTTCTGGCGGTCGTACTGGTACATGCCACTGGTCTCATTGCATTGCGTCCCGAGGTGATGTTGGCCGTCTTCATTGCAACAGCCGCACCGTCCGTCATGTCCGCACCCGCTTTCATTTACCTGATGGGGCTGGACGGTGCCCTCAGCCTGACGGTGTTGGTCATCGGGATCATGGCGACGCCGTTAACAGCCCCGCTGATCGGCGTGCTAATGCTTGGACCAGACCTGCCGCTGAGCAGTTTGGATCTCGGCCTGCATCTCGCGCTCCTGCTCGGCGGCTCTTATGGAACTGCGTGGATCATTCGAAAGCTGGCTGGCGAGGCAAGGATCAGCACCGCGCGATATCAGATCGACGGGCTTAACGTCATGGTGCTTTTTTTCTTTGCCATTGCGGCAATGGATGGGGTGGCTGCCAGCTTTCTGGAGCGCCCTGTCTTCACAACCGTTATAGCCGCGCTCACCTTTGTGTTGGCTTTCACGCAAATCGTGTTGACGCTATTGGTGTTTTCAAAGTCTTCGCGCGCTGATGCATTCGTGATTGCCCATTCCAGCGGAGCGCGGAACATGGGCCTTCTGGTCGCTGCCCTTGGAGGCACATTGCCGGATGCCGCCTGGCTCTGGTTCGCCCTTGCCCAACTCCCAATCTACACCCTGCCCTATATCTTGCGTCCCTTTGGCAGACGGTACTGCGGGTTGGTTCAAGCACCTTCGACTTGAGGCAGACACAATTCCGGCGTTAGCTGTGACGACTTCAATTTCAAGTGAATTGATTTGATGAGACGGCTCCTGCTTGCATTCTCCGCCTTCTTTCTTGTTCCACTGGCCTCGTTTGCTGGCGATCAAGCCAGTTTGCAGATCCTTGGGTTTTCAAAGGATGGCAATCACTTTGCCTTTGAGCAATATGGCATTCAGGATGGATCGGGCTTTCCCTATTCCGAGATTTACGTCTTGGACGTGAAAGGCGACAAATGGGTGAAGCCCTCCCCTTTCCGCCGAACCGACGAAGTGGACGAAACCCAAGGTTACGATCCGGATCGACTGCTCACAGAAACCCGCAGCGAAAACCGTTTGGCCGCGCAGGAGTTGCTGAGTGGGTCCGGCATTGCCGGAAAAGGCGAGATCGTTGGTCACAACCCAATCACTGAACTCAACGCCAACCCTTTTGAAATGCGGGTCAATCCGCGCTTCGCGATTCCAGCGATTAATGGGGAGCTGACCGTATCGCTCTCTCAGTTTGACCTACCCGACGAAACCTGCAGCGGCTATGGAGCAGAAACCAAGGGGTTCCGGCTTAGTGTATCCCACGCCGGTCAAACCCGGACGCTCCATCACGACAAGATCCTGCCCAAAAGCCGGGGCTGTGCCTTGTCGTATCGCATCGACCGCGTGGTGACATACTTCCCGCAAGACCGGCTGCCGGTGATGGCCATCTTCGTCCATGTCAGCACGCTGGGTTTTGAAGGGCCAGATGGTCGCTTCATTGCCATCACCGCACCTTTTTGATCAAGAACTTCACCCCATCCTGGCTTAAACCGATTGAGTGGCCCTGCTCTGGCTTGCCCTGTCCGTATCCACGTGTTAGCGGGCTTGCACAATCCTGACATTTGGCAAGCGGAGCCTTTTCATGTCCAAAGACGTTCTCATCGCCCCATCCATTCTGGCATCGGATTTTTCCAAGCTTGGACAGGAAGTCCGCAATGTGGTGGAAGCGGGAGCCGACTGGATCCATCTGGACGTGATGGATGGTCACTTTGTCCCAAACATTACCTTTGGCCCGGACGTCATTGCCAAGCTCCGCCCGCACACGGACAAGGTCTTTGACACACACCTGATGATCGCGCCTTGCGATCCTTATCTGGAAGCCTTTGCTAAAGCAGGCTCGGACATCATCACCGTTCATGCAGAAGCCGGCCCGCATCTCGACCGTTCGCTTCAGGCAATTCGCAATCTGGGCAAGAAAGCGGGAGTTTCGCTGAACCCGTCAACACCGGAAAACGTCATTGAATATGTTCTGGACCGGCTCGACCTCGTCCTTCTGATGACAGTGAACCCCGGTTTTGGTGGCCAGAAGTTCATTCACCCGGTTGTTGAGAAGGTCAAGCGCATCAAGGACATGATCGGCGACCGCCGGATTGACATTGAGATCGACGGCGGCGTGACGCCGGAAACCGCCCCGTTGGTTGCGGCGGCTGGCGCAAATGTGCTGGTCGCAGGCTCTGCTGTCTTCAAGGGCGACAGCGTTGAGAGCTACCGCACCAATATCGACGCAATTCGATCTGCGGCCGCAAACGCGTGATCATATCAGTCGTTCATCGTGCCAATAAGCATAGTGAAATCTGATTGATTTGCATGACAGCATTCATTTAGCTTCAGACTGTGAACCCAAACGCAGGCATGAGCGATACTCCGCCAATGGCGGCCATGTCACTTGAGATACCGTTTGGGTTCACGCCAAGAATTGAAAACTAAACTTTTAATTTCTAACCATCTACATCACGGCAGATAAGTCAGACTTTCAAGAACCGCCTTCTTGTCCCAAAACTGAAACTTCGCAACGACACTCTTGTCGTACATCTGCTCGTCTTCCTTGTCGTAGTACTGGCAGGCGAAATAGAGGTGGTCCTTGTTTTCTGACCCGGTTGCCTCGTCATAGGCATAACCGTGCCAAATCTCCGTATCGCAGGTGCCAAGACCTGTGAGAGCAGCCGCAACGCCGGAGACGCCGGAGGCCGTGGTCAGGAAGCGACCGAAATCGACGTCTTGCGCGGCAAGAGGCGCAACCGCAAGAACGGACAGGCCAAGGGCGAGACCAATTGAACGAAAATTCATGCAAAAACTCCAAAATCCTGAATTGCAAAAACAGGTAGACACAATCAAAGATCAAGATAAACCCGTTCCAACTTCGCTTCTTCTCCATGCGAAGGCTTTTTCAATCAATTGTTGGTTACAACAATAGTGCCATGGCAAATGGCCCAACAGATGATTGCGCTCCCGCGTGCTTCTCTTCACTCCATCTCTGCCGATGGAGACGCTCTGCCGTGTTTGCACTTGTCTGGAGCCTTATGATCACGGCACTTGCGGCCTTCCAGCTCACTCAGGCCAGTCGCTCTCTGGAAGATGGAAGACTGGACACGTTGGGCTTCCTTGCTGTTGGCAGCTTCGTTGGCGCGATTTTCGCGCTTGTCTTCGACGCTCTTGTCCGCCATTTCCGACCCCAGCCCAGCGCCCGATTTGCCGCACTGTTTGTCGGCCTGACAACCGGAACAGTCGGCTTCTCCGCCTTCCTGCATTTTCTGGACTGCAGGTCCTATTATGCGTCATGGCACAGTTCGACGTTCAAGTACTGAGTGGGCGAACAGATCGTGACCGGTTCCGGATCACTCTATATTTTCCTCGTCCACGTCACGTCCCCGCTGATGCCCTGGGGTGTTGTGCTGCTGTTGAGTGCATGTGCATTCGAAGCCCGACGCTCTAAAAACAGCCGCTAACATTTTGCGATTAAACGATGTCCGGGAGCTCGATCAGGTCCATGGAAAGTTCACCCTTGCATTTAGTACGATATCGTACCAATGAAGTTTCAGATGTCCCTTTCCAGACGCAAGATGTTGTTTGTTCTCGGTGGTGGAGGCATTTTGGCAGCCGGTACAGGCATTGGATCCTTTGCAGCCACCCGAACGCCCAAGACTGCTCTTGCACCGTGGGATCAGGCCGGAGCCGAAACAGAGCCGCGACGCAAAGCCCTGTCCCACGCGATCCTCGCCCCCAACCCGCATAACCGCCAGCCCTGGCTGGTGGATCTGGACACACCAGACACAGTGATCCTTTACCGCGACACGACCCGTGACCTGCCGCATACCGATCCCTATCACCGCCAGCTGACCATCGGCCTTGGTTGTTTTCTAGAACTCATGATCATTGCAGCCGCTCAGGACGGTTACAGGGTTGATCTGGACCTTTACCCCCAAGGGGAAACGGGACCGGTGGCGATCGCCAAATTCTCGAAAGGAGCAGAAGCCGATCCGCTCTTTGCCCAGATCATGCATCGCCGGACCTGCAAGGAGCCTTTTGCGTCAACACCGGTTCCTGCCGACAAGATTGCGGCCCTGAGCTCCCTTGCGAGGGTCATAACCGAGCAACAGCAGGTATCCGCTGTTAAAAAGCTGGCTTGGGCCGCTCACAAGGTCGAAATGCAGACCCCGCACACCCTCAAGGAGAGCGTGGATCTGATGCGCATGGGAAGGGCGGAAATCGATGCCAATCCCGACGGAATCGATCTTGGCGGCCCTTTCCTGGAAAGCCTGATGTTGGTTGGCATACTGACGCGGGAAGCGGAGATGGACACAACATCCAGCGCCTTTCAGGAAGGCATGCGCATCTATCACGAGATTCACGAAAACACACCCGCCTATGCCGTGGTCACCACAAAAGGAAATACGCGGCAAGACCAAATCGAGGCAGGTCGTCGCTGGATCCGGCTGAACCTGACGACAACCGAGCTGGGTCTTGCCCTTCACCCGGTGAGCCAAGCCTTGCAGGAATATCCCGAAATGGCCGACCATTACAAAGCCGTGCATGAACTGCTTACCGAACCCGGCCACACGGTGCAAATGCTCGGGCGGCTGGGCTATGGTCCGCAAAGGGCACCCTCCCCGCGTTGGCCATTGGAAACCCGGATTGTGAATGCATAACGAGACGCTTGCTGCCTATTTCGGCTTTTTCAACGAAATCGGCATCATAGAGCAATTGAGTCGCACGCTGCTGGAAGCCCGTTTGCCGGACGGGCTGACAGCTGCTCATTTCGGCGTGCTCAATCACCTGATCCGGGTAAAGGACGGGCAAACGCCAGTTGCCCTCGCACAGGCCTTTCAGGTTCCCAAGACAACCATGACCCACACGCTTGGCGGTCTTGAACGGCGCAAACTGGTAACGCTCTCACCAAACCCGGAGGACGGACGCAGCAAATGCGTCTGGCTGACCGAGGACGGCAGGCAGTTGCGCGATGCCGCGATATTGGCCCTTGCCCCGGACATTGCCGAACTGCAGCAGCAAATCCCGCTGGAAAGCATCATCGACCTCCTGCCGAAGCTCGCCGAAATCCGATCCTATCTGGATGCAAACCGCGATAATCGCTGAGATAAGCCATCAGACGACCAATTCACTAGGCCTGGCATGTTGAGGTCCGGCACATCGTCTGCTATTCCGCACCCACCTTCTCCCGAGCTAGAGGATAGCTGATGATCCCGCGCTATTCGCGGCCTGACATGGTCGCTATTTGGTCCCCTGAATCCAAGTTCCGCATCTGGTTTGAAATCGAGGCGCATGCCTGTGACGCGCTCGCAGACCTCGGCGTCATTCCAAAGGACGCGGCAAAGACCATTTGGGAAAAGGGCGGCGCGGCCACCTTTGACATCGACCGCATCGACGAGATCGAGCGCGAGACCAAGCACGACGTCATCGCCTTCCTGACACATCTGGCGGAAATCGTTGGCCCTGATGCCCGTTTCGTCCACCAGGGCATGACTTCGTCCGACGTGCTGGACACGTGCTTCAACGTGCAGCTGGTCAAGGCAACCGACCTTCTTTTGAAGGACATGGACGACCTTCTGGCCGCCATCAAGCGCCGCGCCTTTGAACACAAGGACACGGTCACCATCGGCCGCTCCCACGGCATCCATGCCGAACCGGTGACATTCGGCCTGAAGATGGCACAGGCCTATGCGGAGTTTGACCGCTGCCGCACCCGCCTCGTCAATGCCCGCGAGGAAATCGCCACCTGTGCCATTTCCGGCGCCGTTGGCACCTTCGCAAACATTGATCCGCGCGTTGAAGAGCATGTCGCCAAGGCGATGGGCCTGCAGGCCGAGCCGGTCTCCACGCAGGTCATCCCGCGTGACCGCCATGCCATGTATTTCGCAACGCTCGGCGTCATCGCTTCGTCCATCGAGCGTCTGGCAACGGAAATCCGTCACCTACAGCGCACCGAAGTTCTGGAAGCCGAGGAATTCTTCTCCAAGGGCCAGAAGGGCTCGTCGGCAATGCCGCACAAGCGCAACCCGGTGCTGACGGAAAATCTGACCGGTCTGGCACGTCTGGTGCGCATGTCGAGCGTTCCGGCCATGGAAAACGTCGCCCTGTGGCACGAGCGGGACATCTCCCACTCCTCCGTTGAGCGCATGATCGGTCCGGACACGACCGTCACCCTCGACTTCGCCCTCGCCCGTCTGACCAATGTTATCGACAAGCTGATGGTCTATCCGGAGCGCATGGTCGGCAACATGGATCGCCTCGGCGGTCTCGTTCATTCCCAGCGCATCCTGCTGGCGCTCACTCAGGCTGGCTCGTCCCGTGAAGACGCCTACCGCCTCGTGCAGCGCAACGCCATGAAGGTCTGGGACAGCTATCAGGTCTCCGGCGACGCCAAGGTCGACTTCCTGACCGAGCTGCTGGCGGATGAGGACGTGCGCAAGTATCTTTCCGAAGAGGAAATCCGCGACCGGTTCGACCTTGGCTACCACACCAAGAATGTCGACACGATCTTCAAGCGGGTGTTCGGGGAAGGCTAAGGACCTGCACTCATGAAAATCGCCGTCGTCTCTGACATTCATGGCAACTTACCAGCTCTTGAGGCTGTGCTTGCCGATTTGAAGTCGGAGGCGACGGATGTTGTCGTCAATCTTGGCGATTGCGTATCTGGTCCGCTATGGCCGGAGGAGACTGCGCAACTGCTCATGGAGCAAGAGTGGCCGACTGTTCGAGGCAACCATGACAGGCAGGTTCTGAACGCACTAAGTTCGCCTGAAACCACCACCGACGGTTTCTCCATTCGGCGGCTTTCAGAAACAAGCAAACAATGGCTCGCATCCCTGCAACCGACTATCCGGTTTTCCGAAGAGATTTTCCTCTGTCATGGCACACCAACTCATGACAACAAATACCTGACAGAACAGGTCGAAGGCTCCAAAGCCTTTTTGGCGGATGAAGCAACAATTGCAGCCGCGCTTGAAGGCGAACGCTCACCCCTCATCTGCTGCGGCCATACCCACATTCCCCGGGTCATTCGGCTGACCTGCACCGGCCAGACAATCGTCAATCCGGGAAGCATCGGTTTGCCTGCTTATGACGATGACCAGCCTCTTTGGCACAAGATGGAGATCGGCAGCCCGCATGCACGATATGCGATCGTGCAGAAAACGGGCATCGGCTGGTTCTTTTACGAAAAGGTCGTGACCTATGATTGGCAAAAGGCAGCGCAACAAGCCGAGCAAAATGGTCGACCAACTTGGGCTCATTCGCTCAGGCATGGTTTTTTTGGTCCCCTTTCGTAGTCGCCTCTTGGCCTTGTAAACACTTGAATTTCTGAAGCTGTCGCCTCACATAGCTGACTTTGAAAACAATGAAAGCTGGTCGATGAAAATCGCAGACACGGACATTCTTCTCGTTCCCGGCTACGGCGAAACGCCGCCTGATCACTGGATGCAGCGATGGCAGGCGAAGATGGCCAATGCCTGGATCGTGGAGCAGAAAAACTGGCATCAACCTGTTCGTAAAGACTGGGAAGATGCCCTGCTCAAGCGACTGGAAAAGACCACCCGGCCAGTTGTTCTGGTCGGGCATTCGCTTGGCTGTATTTTAATCTCGCATATGGGCCATCAGCTGAAAGACAATGTGAAGGCTGCCTATCTGGTGGCGCCATCTGATTGGGACCGCGAAGGGCTGGTGAAGGAATTTGACGGCGGAGCCTTCAAACCGATCTCACTGGACCCGATTCCTTTCCGAACCCATGTGGTTGCCAGCCGCAACGATCCCTATTGCGAGTTTGCAAGAGCCGAGCTTTTCGCAAAATCCTGGGGCTCCACCTTTCAGGACGCAGGCATGGTCGGGCACATCAACATGGAGTCTGGTCACGGCCCGTGGCCAGAGGGTCTTATGTCCTTTGCCGGTTTCATGAAGAAACTCGGCTAACTCCCCTAAGTACCGAACAAATCTGACAAACGCGGTATCAGTTCATCCTGCATGAACCGAGCCGCGTTTTTTGTTTCAGCAAGCGCATTGTTATTACCTATTTAAACAATAGGCAGAAATACACTCCAAAACCGCCGCAGAGTTCGTTGACATGCTTGTGATTGCTATTGTTGGCCTTGCGGGTTCCCCAACGCGAATTCCTCGGCAATAGTCTCAATATTCTAAAGACTTGCGGAGGCGAGAACGTGTTCAAATCCCTATTGCTGGCAGGAGCGGCGATCGCAGCAGCGCTTCCGGCCGCAGCAGCATCCGGAGACCGGGTGCAAATCACCGGCGAAGTGATTGACAGCTGGTGCTATTATTCCGGCGTTATGGGTGGCCCGGACGCGGTCACCGGCACCGCGCACCACACATGTGCGCTTTGGTGTGCAGCCGGCGGCATTCCGGTCGGCATCCTGACCGAAGAAGGCAAGATCTACATGGTCCTGAAATGGAAAGACCATGACAAGGTCGGAGACGGCAAAACCATCCTGTCTGTTCAAAGCCACCAACTCGTCGCCGATGGCTTGCACTATGAGCGCGATGGCATCGACTACATTCTGGTTGAAGACATTGTCGCCGACAATGGCATTCCGCTTCGCAATCACGAAGATTACGGCTTTGTGCCGCCCTTCGCAGAACCAAAACAATAAAGGAGCATTCCCATGAAGAAACTTGCAATGCTCCTCATGATGAGCGCGATCGCCTCGCCTGCACTTTCTGAAGACGGCGAAGGTCCTTATTCCGCGAACAGTCAGGCAAAAAGCTGGAGCCTGTTTGGCGAAGAAAAGGCACGTTTTGAAGCACGTGTTACCGACGCCCTTTGCGAACTCACAGGCGATTGCCCGGACGACTGCGGTGGCGGAGAGCGCCCGATGGTCGTCATGCGCAAAGACGACAACAAGATGTTGATCGTAAACAAGGGCGGCGCGCCAAACTTCACCGGCGCAAACTACCGTCTATCCGAATATTGCGGTCAGGACGTTGAAGTTGACGGTCTACTGGTCGGTGACCCTGATCTGACACCAGGCATCGGTGCCAAGGTCTATCAGGTTCAGTTGATCCGCGCGACCGGGTCGGACGAGTGGGTCAAGACAAACCTCTACACCAAACAGTGGGCCAAGAAATATCCAGAAGCCAAGGGCAAGGGCCCGTGGTTCAAGCGCGATCCGAACGTGAAGGCAGAGATCGCCAAAACCGGATATTTCGGGATTGGCCTTGAAGCTGACAAAAAATGGCTCGAGGAAAACGCGGAATGATACGCTCACTGGTGATTGCAGGCCTCATGGTCGGTGTCGCCTCCGGCGCCGGCTGGGTTCTTGCAACCATTCAGTCCGAACCTGAAATCGATGGCCCGGTTGCGGCCATCGCACACCTTCTGGCGCTGGACACGTGCGAAATCCATCAGTCTCGAGAACGGACCGCGATGACCCGCGCAGCCATTGAAGCAGAGATGGAAGACCGCCGCGCCAAACTTGCCGATATTGCACCAAGCTTTGTGTCCGAAGACGCAGCACCCTCCGGACCCAAGACGCCGTTTCCGATTGATTTGCAAGCCGAGTTCGATCTGATCGACCACAACGGAAACCGGCGAACAGCAGAGGACTTTCACGGCAAGACCTACGCCCTCTTTTTCGGCTATGCCAGTTGTGAGGCCATCTGCTCGGCAGTCCTTCCCGACATTGCAAATGCGATGGAAGTTCTCGATGAAGAAGGCAGTCCGGTAGAAACCGTCATGATCAGCATTGATCCGGACCGAGATACCCCGGACGCCATGCGTCAAAACCTTGCAAAGTGGCACCCCGATCTGATCGGGTTAACCGGACCAAAAGACGAGCTGGCCAAAGCGCGGGAGCTATTTCAGGTCAACCGAACCGAAGTTGCCCGTGATGAGAACGGCGAGCCAATTTATGCCCATGGCAGTTTGGTTTATCTGATAGGTCCCGACGGCAGGCTTCAGACGATCTTGCCACCGGTCTTTAGTCCAGAGCATCTGGCCAAGGTTATTCGCGGTTACGTGACCTCCGCAAAGGCCAGCTAGCCTAATACTTCAGGAGAAAGCTCCTGCGAATGTGTGTCTACACATTGCAGGCCTTTCTCGCCTGTGCAGCTGCCTCGCGGATCAAGAGAAGATCAATTCCGTAAGCAACCAATTGATAGCCCATGTCCCGCACTTCATGGACACGTTCTGGCGTCACACAAAGGGTTGAAGCAATCTTGCCCGCTTTGCGGCACTTGCTAACAACCTCCAATAGATGGGCCGTCACCGTCTCGCTGTTGGGATCGAGTTCTTCTCCCTTGGAAACCGTCAGAGACAAGTCAGCAGGGCCAACAAACACGCCATCAATGCCATCAACGGCCAGTATGTCATCAAGCGCGTTCAGGGCTTCAGGCGTTTCTACCATCGCCAATGCAAGCGTGCCTCTGTCCGCCGATTGGCGATAGTCCATCGGGGCCATTCCCGACAACATAGCCGTTCTGTGAGGCCCCCAACTCCGAGCGCCCAATGGTGGATACTTCATTGCATCGGCAAAGCGCTGCGCTTCAGCTGCCGAATTGATCATGGGGGCAATGACAGCTTCCGCACCGAGGTCCAACAGGCGACTGGCGGTCGCAAACTCTCCAACGGGGATACGGGCGATACGGTGGCTGCCCGCAAGAGCAGCTGCTCCAAACCCGTCACGAACACTCTCTATGCCGTGCATTCCATGCTGCATATCCAAGGTCACGGCTTCATAACCACTTCGCCCGAGCAACTCTGCAAAAATGGGCACGGCCAACGAAGACCAAGCGGTTACGACAAACTGTCCATCTCTCAACTTGGCAGCCAAGGTTTGCATTTCAGACATAAGTTCCTCCAGTGAATTGCATGGATCAAACGTCGCCTGAAGGTGGGGTGCAAGAGCAAATGACAATAAAAAAGGCCCCTGCGTGTCCAGAGGCCTTGATTAATTTCAGGTACTGAGACTGAAAATCAGCCTTCGTTTTGCAGCTGATCAACAGCCTTGTGCATCAGCTCATCCATGGTCCGGCGAATCTGGTGGTCAGATTGCTCAACCTTGGCCGCGTCAAAATCAGCACGGATTTTGCGGAACACATCCTCATCACCCGGCTCTTCAAAGTCAGACCGGACCACTTCCTTGGCATACTCTTCAGCGTCAGCGCCGGATTTGCCGAGGAATTCGGCAGCCCACAGGCCCAAAAGCTTGTTGCGTCGTGCGGTTGCCTTGAACCGCAGCTCCTCGTCATGCGCGAACTTGCTCTCAAAACCTTCTTCGCGCTTGTCGAATGTGCTCATTCCGATGTCTCCCGATTTCTGGAACGCCTCGTTGCCTTCCATATAGGAACGATTTGGCCTTTTGCATATCGGCAGAAGGTCATCAAATCAACGCAGGAAGAACCCTTAAATGCAAAAGGATAAGGGATAATTGCATCTCACCATTCGAATGATTGTACTTTGCCGCCGGTTCGGGTAAGTTCCGCGCCGCTGATACGGGGCCGAAACTCAGTGTTTCCCCCAATTGCGCGACCAGCTCCGCGTGATGCGGCCCCGCGCAAACTGGGGAGGGCAAACAACTGACTAGGAAAGAGCCCTTAACTATATGGATTTCCTCAAACACACACGGTACGTACCCATGAATCGCCGTCGGCGCATATATGAAGGCAAGGCCAAAATCCTTTACGAAGGTCCGGAACCGGGAACGCTGATTCAGCATTTCAAGGACGATGCCACTGCCTTTAACAACAAGAAACACGAGATTGTTGATGGCAAGGGCGTCCTGAACAATCGCATCTCGGAATATATCTTCAACAATCTGAATACGATCGGTATTCCGACTCATTTCATTCGCCGCATGAACATGCGCGAGCAATTGATCCGCGAAGTGGAAATCATTCCGCTCGAGATTATCGTTCGCAATGTGGCCGCCGGTTCGATTGCCAAGCGACTGGGTCTGGAAGAAGGCACGCAGTTGCCGCGTTCCATCATCGAGTTCTGCTACAAAAACGATGAACTGGACGATCCGATGGTGGCTGAAGAGCACATCACGGCGTTTGGCTGGGCAACACCGCAGGAACTTGATGACATGATGGCGCTGGCCATCCGCGTCAACGACTTCCTCACCGGCCTGTTCCTTGGCGTTGGCATCCGCCTGGTCGACTTCAAGATCGAGTGTGGCCGCCTGTTTGAAGGCGACATGATGCGCATTGTCGTTGCTGACGAAATCTCACCGGACAGCTGCCGTCTGTGGGATATCAACACCAATGACAAGCTGGACAAAGACCGGTTTCGCCGTGAAATGGGCGGCATGCTGGAAGCCTATCAGGAAGTCGCAAAGCGTCTCGGTATCCTCATGGAAAACGAGCGCCCGACCGTGACCGGCCCGACACTGGTGCAATAACGCACCTCTATTTTCGCTGAGGTCATGCCAAGCATGATCCTTGAGAAAATTGACCAAACCCTCTATGGCTCCAATGTGGACAACCATAGGGGGTTTTGTTGTTTAAGCATCTAAATTCATTCACCAAATTTCTTATCCTAACGTCACTTTGCCTTTTTCTAGCGGCCTGCCAGACAACCGGACTGAAACCGGGCAGCATTCAAACGAACTTCCCTCCCCAAGGATGGCAAACCGTCACAAAAGGTAGTGATACACTGTACCTTTGCAGAACCTGTAAGACAAAGCAGGCTGTTGTCATCACACCCGCAGAGGTTTCAGGAAATGTCGAAGGGGCTATTCGTGCCAATATCATAAGTGCTGGTCTGATTTCAGAAATTGGTAAGTCAGCATCCCGCGCAAGCGGTGGCGCACTGAAACAAATTTCGAGCCGACGCATAACAAACGCGAACTACAGTGGAATTGAATGGGTTTTCCGGGTGCAGGCTCGTGGTGAGAAGCCACTTTACGTCGCAGCCCGAGCGATCGTTCAGAATGATCGGGGCATCACAGTCGCCTCGTTTGCGTATTCTTCGAGCATCGCGAAATCGAACCTGCGGCGCTATCTGGCCAATACGACAATCCGCCGTCTGCCGTAAAATCCCGGCTTTTCTGAAGATCAGGTCTTTTGTTGATGGGGCTCCTCGTGTATGGGAGCCCCATTCCTGTTTGTCCGGCCTAACGGCCGCTTGAAAGCCTTGGAGAACCCATCATGAAGGCACGCGTGATCGTCACGTTGAAAAACGGAGTGCTCGATCCTCAGGGAAAAGCCATTGAAGGTGCCCTTGGCGGCCTCGGCTTTGATGGCATCGGCTCTGTGCGTCAAGGTAAGGTGTTCGATGTTGAGCTGGATGGCTCTGACGCATCTGCGGCGAAAGCCAAATTGGAGCAGATGTGTGAAAAGCTGCTCGCCAACACGGTGATTGAAAACTACGCCATCGAGATCGAGTGAGACACTTCATGGATGAAGACAGCGCCCGCGCCATAAAGTTCATGGCCCTCAAGGCAGCCGTCTTCATACTGGTTCCGGCCCTATGCGCCGCCCTCGCCGTTTTCTTCCTTCTTTGACCAGACACCGGGACTTTCTGACATGAAAACCGCTGTTATCGTTTTCCCCGGCTCCAATCGTGATCGCGACATGTTCAGCGCGCTGGAGCTCATCACAGGATCCCGGCCACAGTCCGTCTGGCATGGCGAAGCAACACTTCCCGATGTGGACTTGGTGGTTGTTCCCGGTGGCTTCTCTTATGGCGACTACTTGCGCTCCGGGGCCATTGCTGCCCGCTCACCAATCCTCAAAGATCTGGTGTCCAAGGCTGATGCCGGCGTCACGGTTCTTGGCGTGTGCAACGGCTTCCAGATCTTGACCGAAGCAGGCCTTCTGCCCGGCGCCTTGATGCGCAATGCGGGACTGAACTTCGTTTGCAAGGAAGTTCTTCTGGAAACCGTAACAGATGCAACCCGCTTTTCCGGAAAGTTCGAAAAAGGTCAGGTCTGGCGCTGCCCGGTTGCCCACCATGACGGCAACTACTTCGCGGATGCAGAAACCCTCAAGGCGATCGAAGACAGTGGCCAGGTGGTTTTCCGCTACGCCGATGGCACGAACCCAAACGGGTCTGTCAACGACATTGCAGGCGTTATGAACGCACAGGGCAACGTCCTTGGAATGATGCCTCATCCGGAAAATCTGGTCGAAGATCTGCATGGCGGGCTTGATGGTCGGCTGATCTTTGAAAGCCTTCTGAACGCCGCCTGACCCAATTTGAACGGACCCTCTCATGAAGCCGGATACACTCAATCGCGAAGAGCGCAGTTATCTGGCTTCGGAGCTTCGAGCCTACCTCGATGCCGAGCTTGACGTTGAGATCGGCAACATGGATGCCGAAGCCTTGATTGACATGATCGGGGAAAAGCTGGGCGCCACCTATTACAATCGTGGCCTCAAAGACGCGGAAGCGCTGATGTCCAGAAAGCTGGACGATATCAGCGATGAACTGCGCACATTGGAAAAAGACAGCTAACCCACCGGTCTGATCATCTCAAACACGACTTACGCACCCACGGATTCGCGTGCATATTTCGGTGCGTGACCAAAGCGGCGACTAAAGGCGCGCGAGAACGAGGCAGTGCTCGAAAACCCGCAAATTTTTGCGACTGACTTAATGGCAGCTCCGCTTGCGAGTTCCGCCCGGGCAACTTCAAGACGCCAATTGGACAGATAAGCGCCGGGCGTCATCCCAACCACATCCTTGAAGGTGACAGCGAACTGGGTACGGGACATCCCAGCAACGTCAGCAAGATCTTCTAGACCCCACTGCCTGTCAGGCGCTTCATGTATGGAAACCAGAGCAACAGACAGACGGGGATGTGCAAGCCCGGCGAGCAAGCCGACCGTAGTGCCTTGTGTCTGGACCACACAGCGCAGCAATCGGATCATGAAAACTTCAAACAGCCTGTGAAGGACCGCCCACCCTCCACAGCGAGGGGTGCGGACTTCATCCACAATCGGTGTCACAACAACCGCAAGCTCGGGCGCTTCATCCAGAGGCACCATAATTTCTTCAGGCATAGCCGTCAGAACGTGTTGCCCTGCCCCCGACACCTCAATATGGGCAGCCATGAGAACTGTGCCTGAAATGTGCTTTGTACAAACTGACTTGAAACCGGGCGTATTGACTACCTGAGGGCAAAAGATAACCCGAAGACGGCCGTTTTCATCTTCAAAAACAAAGAAATTCGTTGGTTCAATATAGATTTTGTCCGGTTTAACAGCAGCAACTTGGACCCGGAAACGCGATATCAAACAGGACAGACGGTCAAGTCCACCGTCTGCTTTTCTTGGCAAAGTGATTGGTTTTAACTGCATGGGAACACCCGCCCGCAAAAAATAACCTAGGGTAAATAAACTGTTTAGAATTTAAATGGAACCGTAAGTATTAATGTATTTACTATTGGAGTTAACAGCCCTCATTTTTATTGCTAGCGGAAACATTCACTAGTAGCAAATCAAGATCAGTATTCAATTACTACATACCAATAAATTTGAGGAGCAACAAACATAAAGATCTGGGCACAAACTGGCACAAGCCTGATGAGAATGTCGGATTCTTTCAGGCAAGAGTCTCCCCTTCGTCCCAACAATCTGCTAAACGGCGGCATCCCTGCCTGCCAGACAGGCCGACCGACAAGTTAAGCGGACCGACATGATCCCGAACAGCATCCAGATCACGCCCGAACTCATCGAATCGCACGGCCTAAAGCCTGATGAATATGACCGGATTCTTCAACTGATTGGCCGCGAGCCGACCTTTACAGAGCTTGGCATCTTTTCCGCCATGTGGAACGAGCACTGTTCCTACAAATCCTCGAAGAAATGGCTGAAAACTCTGCCGACCGAAGGCCCACGCGTTTTGCAGGGACCGGGCGAAAACGCGGGTGTGGTGGATATTGGAGACGGTGAAGCGGTCGTCTTCAAGATGGAAAGCCATAACCACCCCTCTTATATCGAGCCCTATCAGGGCGCGGCCACCGGTGTTGGCGGCATATTGCGCGATGTGTTCACCATGGGTGCACGTCCTGTTGCCGCCATGAACGCGCTCCGCTTCGGTGAGCCCGATCATCCGCGCACACGCCACCTTGTCTCCGGTGTTGTGGCCGGCGTTGGCGGGTACGGCAACTCCTTTGGCGTTCCAACTGTTGGCGGCGAAGTTGAGTTCCACGCCCGTTACAATGGCAACTGCCTCGTCAACGCATTTGCCGCTGGCCTTGCAAAGTCCGACAGCATCTTCCTCTCAAAGGCCGAAGGTGTTGGCCTTCCGGTGGTTTATCTTGGTGCCAAAACAGGCCGCGACGGTGTCGGCGGTGCAACGATGGCGTCCGCCGAATTTGACGAGACCATCGAGGAAAAGCGCCCAACCGTTCAGGTCGGCGACCCCTTCACTGAAAAATGTCTTTTGGAAGCCTGCCTTGAGCTGATGGAAACCGGCGCGGTTATTGCCATTCAGGACATGGGCGCAGCCGGCCTCACTTGCTCTGCTGTCGAAATGGGTGCCAAAGGCGACCTCGGCATCGAACTGGACCTCGATAGTGTCCCTGTTCGCGAAGAGAACATGAGCGCTTACGAGATGATGCTCTCGGAAAGCCAAGAGCGGATGCTCATGGTTCTGCGTCCGGAGCTGGAAGGGCAAGCCAAGGCAATCTTCAAGAAGTGGGGTCTCGACTTTGCCATTGTCGGCACGACCACCGATACACTCCGCTTTGTCGTCAACCACCAGGGCGAAACCGTTGCTGACCTGCCGATCAAGGAACTGGGCGACGAGGCTCCGGAATATGATCGTCCTTGGGTGGAGCCGACCAAACAGCCGGTTCTTGCTGCTGTCGACATTGCAGAGCCTCAAGACTATGCAGAAGCCCTGACAAAACTCGTCGGCAGCGCCAATGGCGCGTCCCGCCGCTGGGTCTATGAGCAATATGACACGCTGATCCAGGGCAATTCCGCGGAAACACCGGGGGGCGACGCAGGGGTTATCCGCGTGAATGGCGGCCGCAAGGGGCTGGCCTTCACCGTCGATGTGACCCCCCGCTACTGCGAAGCCGATCCGTTTGAAGGCGGCAAACAGGCCGTTGCCGAAGTGTGGCGGAACCTGACGGCTGTCGGTGCGGAGCCGTTGGCGGCCACCGACAACCTCAATTTCGGCAATCCGGAAAAGCCGGACATCATGGGGCAGTTCGTTGGCTGCATCAAAGGTATTGGCGAAGCCTGCCGTGAGCTCGCTTTCCCGATCGTCTCCGGCAACGTCTCGCTCTACAACGAAACCCATGGTCAGGCTATTTTGCCGACCCCAGCCATTGGCGGTGTGGGCCTCCTACCTGATGTCACCATTCGCGCGACAGCCGCATTTGAAAAAGACGGCGATGCAATCATCGTGATTGGCGGCAAGGGAACACATCTCGGCGCATCTCAATATCTTTCTGACGTGCTCGGCCGCGAAGAAGGTGCGCCCCCTCCGGTTGATCTGGCGAAGGAAAAACAGACAGGTCAGCTGGTCCGCCAGTTTATCGGCGCTGGCCGAGTGACCTCCGTTCATGACATTTCGTCTGGTGGCCTTGGCGTTGCCCTTACTGAAATGGCAATGGTCAGCAGCATTGGCGCATCTGTTAAAGTGGACGGTCCTGCCCATGCAGCGCTCTTCGGAGAAGATCAGGCGCGCTATGTGGTGACCGTTTCGGAAGACAAAGTCGCCACTCTGCTTCAGGATGCGTCTGACGCTGGCATTGAGGCTGAAAAAATCGGCTCAACCGGCGGCAAGGATTTGACTGTTGAGGGCATCCTCACCATATCGGTTGAAACTTTGCAAAAAGCGCACGAAACTTGGTTCCCGAATTACATGGCCGCGTCCTGATCGGGCAAAACCAGACAAGATCTTTGAGGGAAGGACACACACAACATGCCAATGGCAGCCAACCAAATTGAAGAGCTCATCAAGGCAGCCCTGCCCGATGCGCAGGTTGAAATTCGCGATCTTGCCGGCGACGGCGATCACTATGCTGCAAATGTTGTGTCTGAGGCCTTCCGTGGCAAAAGCCGCGTTCAGCAACACCAGCTGGTCTACGAGGCTCTGAAAGGCAACATGGGCGGCGAATTGCACGCCCTCGCCCTTCAGACCAAAGCCCCGGATTAAACGCTTCGGGACGCTTCCCGGATCGCGATCCCTCAGATCAACTGACCCAATTTCCAACTCCGGACTTTGACCCCGGTAGAAAAAGGACAAAACAAATGAGCATCCAGGATTGGATCAAGAACGAAGTTGAGACCAACGACGTTGTCGTGTTCATGAAGGGCACACCGAATTTCCCGCAATGCGGGTTTTCCGGACAGGTCGTTCAGATCCTCGACTATCTCGGTGCACCCTATAAAGGCATCAATGTTCTAGAAGACGATGACCTGCGCCAAGGCATCAAGGACTTCACCAATTGGCCAACCATCCCGCAACTCTATGTAAAAGGCGAGTTTGTTGGCGGCTGCGATATCATCCGGGAAATGTTCCAGAACCAGGAGCTGCAGCAGACTTTCAATGACAAGGGCATTGAAACCAAGCAAAGCGCTTAAGCGAACAAGCCACCGGCTTTGAAGAAAGATGTAGAAATTGAAGGCAATCGCTCCGGCGGTTGCCTTTATTCTTTGCCATCTCCAAAAAAATCTGCGAATCATCTATCCTGAACACAGGATGAATGCCCGTTTCAGGGTGAGTACAGTTGCGTACGGTCATTCTCCGCCTCAAGACTAGGGGCAGAAAGCCCGCTTGGCAGAGGGTTAGGGGAAATGAAACTCTTCACGATTGCAGCACTTGCATTAGCGACCGGCATGGCAGGCTTTGCGCTTGCCCTGAGCGTCGATAAGCCATCCGGCGAGCTGCGCCGTGTCGACTGTACAAAGATCACCATCTTCGCACCGCAAGATGGCAAGTCAGCAGAAGACCTATGTAAGGGTTATGGCGGTCTGGCTGTGCAGGACGCAGAACCAACAGACGAAGGTCTTGTGATCCTCGTCCGCAATCAACCTGTCGGCGGCTTTATCGGGCCGGCATCTGCGCGCTGAAGAGTAACTTTTTCTCAGATGTTGTCTTCAACGGGCAAGGCAAAGGCCTCAACCGGCCGCGTCACGTTGCGAAGTTCCAATGACCCAAGAAATTTTGGATTAAGATCCGGGTCGTCGCAAACCCCGCTGGCGACAACAATCGACTGACCAACTGTTTTACCATAGTCACTCAAACGTGCTGCCAGATTGGCCGCGCTGCCAATCACAGTGAAATCCAGCCGCTCTTTTGAACCTACATTGCCATAGGTCACATCGCCAAAAGCCACGCCAATGCCACACTCTATCGGTGGAAACTCACCCTCGTCCGGATTGACAAGCTGTTTGACGATCTCCAGCGAGCTCCTGACCGCCTGATGGCAGGCCTCGCTGTGACCTTTTGAGACCGGGAAGATCGCCATCACCGCGTCTCCAATAAACTTCAGAACCTCGCCATTATGTGCGTTGACGATATCTGTCGTTGTCTCAAAGAAATGATTGAGCAGATCGAGATAGGTATCCCGCCCAAGCTCTGTCTCAAGACGCGTGGAGGATCGAAGATCACAGAACAGGATCGCGGCATCGATCACATCCCCGTCCCCGCGCCGAAATTCCCCTCCGAGAACCCGTGCACCGGTCCGTGCACCAAGATAAGTTTCCAGCAGGACTTGTGCATTGCCTTTCAAGGCAAACACCTCATAAAGGCGGCTCAAAATAGACGAGCACTCGAAAATCAAGCCCAGATTTGCAGTGGTGAACCCCTTGGGATGGTCGCTGGCAAGGGTCAGGATGTTGATCTGCCCGCCAGAGAAGGGCATTGGCATCGCGACATAATCAGTCGCCCCCTTCTCTCGCAATTCGCCCATGATGGAGAATTGAAACTCTTCCGGATTCGCATCCAGCTTTTGCCGCACACCGCCGCGCCCCTGAGACACATGATAAAACGGGCTGGTTTTGTAAGCCTCGCTCGTCCGTATCCCTTCATGCAAGGCTTCAAACGACTCGATCTTGTTGTCGTCCCGGGTCCAGACATAGCGCCGTCCGGCAATCATTGGGTGGAGAGACCAGATCAAGACGCTGAGGCGCGATACAGCAACACCTTCCTTGACCAGCCGCCTTGCGAAAGCCGCCGTCAGTTCTTCAGGCGTTTTGATGGATGGTGCTTCCCTCAGCAACCAGTCAACAAGTGGGCCGGAAATACTCCGATCGGGAGAGTTTCGAAGCGGAGCCCCTCCCGTGTCGATCTCATCAGCGATCCCGGGCATGAATGCCACATAACCTTCAAGAGCCGCACTCTCAGGCAAAGGATGCGGATAGCACCAAATCGCACGTTCCAGCCATTCCCCGTCACACTCCAATTCAAAGTAGGATGCCGTTCCCTTGAAAGGGCAAAATGTCTGAAAATTCGCAGCTGGCCGCATAGGCGCCAGAACATCTTCCATCGGAAAATAAACGACCGGCGACAACCGCGTTTCATACATCACAAGGGCGCGGGAGGTCCGCGCTAAAACGGTGCTGCCCCGCCGAGCCTCAATAAGGCCGGAAATAGGCTCTACCAAAATCTGGTAGTCATTGGATGTCGTCTGGGCTGCAATGGTCATGCCCCAGAGATAAACACCAACACGCCGCTTTTCCAGAGGCGCAGACTATTCTGCTGCAAACAGTTTTTCAGTCATGGCGAGGCTGGCACCGCAGGGCTCTTCAGCTTCGCCATCGGGGTTGGCGGCACTGCCGGGACGAAGCGACATGAAATCATAAAGTGACCGATCCATCAGGTGAGACGGGCGCGTGTGGGCCAAGGCGCGTGCCATGACGCCCAAACGGCCCGGCGCTTCTTTCTCCCAGCCCTGCAGCATCTTTTTCACTTCCTCACGCTGCAAACCGTGCTGAGAACCACAGAGGTTACACGGGATGATCGGGAACTCCATGCCGCTTGCGAATTTGGCAATATCGCTTTCAGCTGAATAGGCCAGTGGGCGCAGTACCAGAAGATCCCCTTCATCATTGACCAGCTTCGGCGGCATCGACGCCAGCCGTCCGCCATGAAACAGGTTCATGAAAAAGGTTTCCAGAATGTCTTCCCGGTGATGGCCGAGCACAACAGTCTCGCAGCCATTTTCCCGCGCAACACGATACAGAATCCCGCGACGCAAACGAGAACAAAGCGAACAATAGGTCCGGTGAGCGGGGATCTTGTCCGTGACGATGGAATAGGTGTCTTCGCGAATGATCAGATGTTCAACGCCGTTGTCTTCGAAGAACTTCGGCAGCACATCTGCCGGGAACCCCGGCTGGGCCTGATCGAGATTGCAGGCCAGAATGTCGACAGGCAGAAGCCCGCGCCATTTCAGCTCTGTCAAAACGGCGAGCAGCGCATAACTGTCCTTGCCGCCAGACAGGCAAACCAACCACTTGACCGGCTTCTCACGGGCGCGTTCCGGCACCATGGCGAAGTCGTCAATTGCCTGCCGTGTCAGGCGGAGCAACCGCTTCCGCAGTTTCTTGAATTCAACGCTGGAGGGCGCATTGCGCAAAAGCAGCGGAACATCTTCCGCCTCAGATCCCAGATTTGCCAGATCACTCATATCATCGCGCCCAATCCTTCACCGCCCTTGAAACAAAGGCACCTCATTCGTGCGCCGGTTTATCGGATTGGAGGAAGGGGAGCAAGGTGGAGAGCTCACGACGCCTTGGTTCGATCCTGATTTCAGTGTCAGTACGAACTAAATGCGCCCGCTCCTCACCAGATTGCATGGCGACATCGAAACACTCAAAAAAGTCAATGAGCAATCAAACTACCAGTTTTCCAGATGCTCGAGTTCCGAATACAAACGCACTTCCAAATTTAAAGAGCGTGCTCATAAGCTTACATAACATGCAGACAAGTAAAGTAAAATTCTAACAACAAACAGATTCACGCGAAGATAGAAAAACACAAACAAAACACTCAAAACCGAAACAGACGATTAATACTAGAGAAACTTAATTGATGAACATTTGTTGCGATACATCGACAAGGTGAAAAGATAAGCCATCAAATTACCGACAGTACATCGGCATTTATTACAATCACAACTACTTCAGGAGAGACGTAGTGTGCACCATCTGTTCCAGCTTCTCAGAAACGAGACTCGTTCCCAACAACGACAGCACAGTTACAACCTCGGTTGATGCGTCAACGTTCTCAGCAGTCGCGGTTAATGCAGCAGAAGGTGCAGATGTCGCCGCTGATGTAACGACCACCGCCGAGATGGCCGTCGGCGGAACCTTCTCCGGTTCACTCAGCGGACGGGGTGACAGGGACTGGGTGGCTATCAATCTGGAAGAAGGCCAATCCTACAACATCAGCCTTGCGGGAACCGGCTTAGGTGGCGTTCGCGATACTTACCTCCGGATTTATGATGCAGACGGCAACCTAGTTGCCAGCAACGACGATGGCGGACCCGGTCTCTCCTCTTTCCTATCCAATTTCACGGTAGGAAACGCCGGAACCTACTACATTAGCGCCGGCTCCTACGGCGATTGGGGAACTGGAAACTATCAGATCGGTGTCACCGGCCGAGCCACGCCGGTCCGCGTCAATGAAGCAGCCGATGCAGCGGCAAACACCTCAACCAGTTATTCCATGTCAGTTGGCGACATCTTCGAGGGTAACTTGAGCGGCCGCGGAGACCGTGATTGGGTCGCTATCGAGCTGGATATTGGGCAAGTTTACGACATCAGCCTGACGGGTGGTGGGCGCGGAAATGTCCGTGACACCTATCTTCGGATCTATGATGGCGATGGCAATCTGGTTGCTCGCAATGACGATGGCGGACCCGGGCTTTCATCACTCCTTTCAAATTTCACCGTTGGTAGCTCGGGGACATATTACATCAGCGCTGGTTCCTATCGGGATCGCGGACGCGGCGACTACGAAATTGAAGTCACTGGCGAAACAATTGAAATCGGCCTGACCGAAACCGTCGACGCGACAGCTGACAGCTCAACCCTCTACTCAATGGAAGTAGGCGACACCTTCAACGGAACCTTGAATAGTCGTGGTGATCGCGACTGGATCGCGATTGAGCTTGAACCTGGCCAAATTTTTGACATCAGCCTCACGGGTGGCGGGAGAGGAAATGTTCGCGACACGTATCTCCGTCTCTATGACACGGACGGCAATCTGGTAGCGAGTGATGACGATGGCGGAGCGGGACGAAACTCGCTCCTTAGCCTGGCGGTCGAAAGCGGTGGGACCTATTACATCAGCGCGGGCTCCTATCGTGACCGTGGCACCGGCGGATACGAAGTAAATGTCACCAGTCAGCCTTTGCCATCCGGTCTAGTTGAAACGCTGGATGCAGCTGCGGATACCAGCACTTATTATTCCATGTCTGAAGGCGAAGTCTTCTCCGGATCGCTTGATGGACGCCGCGACAATGACTGGATCTCAATTGATCTGGATGCTGGCGAACTCTATGACATTGGCTTGTCAGGAGCCGGTGGCAATGCGGTTCGAGACACATATTTGCGGATATACGATGCCGATGGCAACTTGATCGCCAGCAATGACGATGGCGGCGAAGGCCTCTACTCCCTGCTCGCCGGTTTCTCAGTCGACAGCGACGGGACTTACTATATTAGCGCTGGCTCTTATCGTGATCGTGGGCGCGGTGATTATGAGGTCTCGGTTTCGAACGTGGCACCTCAGCCAGAGCCAGAGCCAGAGCCGGAACCTGAGCCCACTCCGGATCCCGACCCTGATCCAACTCCAGAGCCAGAACCAACTCCTGACCCAGGCCCGGCACCTGATCCGGTTACAAACCCGGAAAACGACACCCTCGCCTATCAGCTGACCAATGGATATTGGGAAAGCAACGGACGCACTGAACGGTCATTCAATGTGGCACCGGGCGCAGTCATTACTTACAATCACGATGGCCTCGCAAGCGGTGTTCGCCATCTGGCAACAACGGCGCTGGAGCTTTGGGGCGATGTCACCGGCCTGCAGTTCCAATATACGTCCGGATCTGCCCAGATCACATTTGACGATAATTACAGCGGAGCCTACGCCTATTCGTATTTGTCCGGCACCACAATCACCAGCTCGTACATCAATGTCTCGACGGCGTGGACGGATTATTACGGCACAGCGCTGAACAGCTATTCGTTCCAAACCTATATTCACGAAGTCGGGCATGCGCTGGGTCTCGGCCACGCTGGCAACTACAACGGCTCTGCCAGCTTTGATCCGAATGTTCATTTAGCAAATGACAGTTGGCAGGCATCACTGATGTCCTATTTCAGTCAGACGGAAAATACCAATGTCGATGCAAGCTGGGCGTTGGCGGTCACACCGCAGATGGCAGACGTTCTGGCAGTTCGAAATCTCTATGGTACGACCGGCACAACCCGAACTGACGACACGACCTATGGCGACAATGCGAGTTCCGGCGATACGTTTGCCTCGCTAACAGCCATGAACAGCTCCATCACCTACACAATCGTGGATGATGGCGGCATTGATACGCTGAACTTCAGCAACACATCCGCAAACCAACTGATTGACCTGAATGCAGAGGCGACCTCAAACGTTCGCGGATTGACCGGCAATGTCATCATCGCGCGCGGAACAGTCATAGAAAATGCCATTTCCGGAAACGGCAATGACACATTGATTGGCAACAGCGCCAACAACCATCTGGATGGTGGGCTCGGCGCTGACACCCTGACCGGGAATTACGGCTATGACACTTTCGTCTTCGCCGCAGGATCAGGCAATGACACAGTGACTGATTTCGAGAACGGAATCGACATGATCGAGTTCGGCCTCGGCATTAGCTCTCTCTCGGATCTGACCATCGGCATGAATGGCAGCGACACTGTCATTCAATTCACCAATGGATCCGTGACACTGGCGGGGATTGACCAATCCCTGATCACAAACGACGACTTCCAGTTCGTTTAAGTCGTATTTGTTCGTCAAAGACAATGAAGCCGCGGGCATTTGCCCGCGGTAATCTCATTTGTGATCGGTCAAATTTTTGAGCGATAGAAACAACCTCAGACATCTTTATGAACAAGACAGCAGATGTTTGCTTGCTAGTGTTGTCTTTCTTGAAGTTATACTGAGGACGCTGGGGTAGTTTCCCGTTGTTTATGTAATCGAAAAACTCCTGTCGAAACCGAGCGGCATCGCTGTTATTCCAACCGCCCTTAAACTCGATAGTTTCTCCGCTTGAAAGAAAAATCTGCCATGTTCTCTCGCCCGCACCACGGACATCGGTTGCAGGATCAGTATCATCATCTGCAAGGGCTAAGTTGCTGAAGCCTAGAAACAAAAGAACCAACATCGCATTAAAAAATCGCATCGAAACACCTCCAAACTATCTATTTCCAAACCACGCATATAACAAAACACAAAAAACCCCGCTGTTGCCAGCGGGGTTCTTCGAAATTTGTGTTCGGCGCTAAGGGATTAGCGCGAGTAGAACTCGACCACGAGATTCGGTTCCATCTGTACCGGATAAGGTACATCAGCGAAGCTTGGAACGCGGGAGTAAGTTGCGGTCATTTTTGCATGATCGGCGTCAACATAGTCCGGAACGTCACGCTCTGCAGACTGAACGGCCTCGAGAACCAGACCCATCTGCTTGGACTTTTCACGAACTTCAATCACATCGCCCGGGCGCACACGGTAGGACGGGATGTTAACCCGCTTGCCGTTGACCTTGATGTGGCCGTGGTTGATGAACTGACGAGCAGCAAAAACGGTTGGAACGAACTTGGCTCGGTAGATGATCGCGTCCAGACGACGCTCCAGCAGACCGATCAGGTTTTCAGACGTATCGCCCTTCATGCGGGACGCTTCGACATAAACCTTGTGGAACTGCTTTTCGGAAATGTTGCCGTAGTAGCCTTTCAGCTTCTGCTTTGCGCGGAGCTGGACACCGAAGTCAGACAGTTTGCCTTTGCGGCGCTGACCGTGCTGGCCTGGGCCATATTCACGCTTGTTGGCCGGGCTCTTCGGACGACCCCAGATGTTTTCGCCCATCCGGCGGTCGATTTTGTACTTAACGCTATGGCGCTTTGACATCGCGGTTTCCTTTGGTTAACGCGTTGTTTTTCTTCAAGGAAACGCGCCCTCCTTCTCCTTCAAAGACATTTGCATGCCTCGTCCGGTCGACAGAGCTTCAGCTGAACGGCGCCGGCTGAAAGGCTCACGGGTGCGTGCTCCGTTCAGGCCAAGACCCGAACAGATTGGCGGGTGATATTGAATGCGCTGCAAAATGTCAACCGAAGGAGCGGAAATTCGTCGGTTTTCCGGGAAAAATCAGATCTAATTTTTTGGGGCTGCAAGTGATAGCCCAAAACCCGCCAAAAGCCGTTTAAGAGATGCCGTGGACTGGCCAGAGGTAAAATGCGCTGTGTCCGGGACACTGACCGGCTCAAGATAAAGGTCATCCCCCAAAACCCGCACAACTTGGCGGGCAATTGCCCCGGCCGGATCGAGCCAATCGACCGGCCAGGGCGCAAGCTTTCGAAACCGGTTGGCCAGGAAGGGATAGTGCGTGCAGGCCAGCACGACAATATCCGTCCTCCGCCCGTCCTTTTCCAGAAAACAGGCGTCAATTTCCGCCTTCAAGGCTTCGTCGGATACCGGCTCACCTCTCAGCTCTTGCTCTGCATGGGCTGCCAGCGCATCAGAGCCAACAAGTCGTACGTGGCATTGAGTGGCGAAACTGTCGATCAGATTTTTGGTATAAGCGCGGCGTACGGTACCGGGCGTTGCCAAAACGGATACAAGACCGGACGCCGTGCGCTCTGCCGCCGGTTTGATCGCCGGAACCGTGCCAACAAAGGCATGGTCTGGTTGTGCAGCCCGCAGAGCTTCACCAGCAAGGGTGAAGGCTGTGTTGCACGCAATAACCGACGCCTTCGGCTGAAAACGCACCAACAACCCGTCAAACAATTGTAACAGGCGCTCTTTCAGCGGCGGCTCTTCCCAGTCGCCCAGCGGAAAACCGGCATCATCGGCCACATAGAGAATTGTCTCATAGGGGAGCAAGAGGCGCAGCTCGCGCAGAACCGTCAGGCCGCCAATTCCGGAATCAAAAATCAGAATTGGCTGCCGGTCTTGCATGGGTCTACGCCTCGTTGTCGTCTTTGTCTGACCTGCGCGGACGGGTTTCGCGCCGTTCCAGCGCCGCGATGACACCCCGCAGGGCCCGCACTTCCTGTTCGGTCAATTCTGCCTTTTGGAAAATATTGCGCAAGGTTCTGACCATATGAGGGCGGCGTTCTGGTGGGCGGAAAAAGGTTACCTCGTCCAGCGCGCTTTCCAGATGCTCAAACAAACGCACCACGTCTTCTTTGACGGCAGGAGGATGCAACTCTTCATCCAGGCGGAAGGGAAGAGCGCCAGCCGTTGCCGTTTTGCGCCATTCATAGGCACACACAAGAACAGCCTGAGCAATGTTCAGCGAGGCAAAGTCCGGATCGACCGGCAGGGTGACGATTTCATCGGCCAGCGCGACTTCCTCGTTGTTCAGCCCCCAGCGCTCTCGCCCAAAGATATAGCCTGTTGGAAGACCGGACACACCGCTTTGAACCACCTTTTGCGCCGCTTCATCCGGACTGCACACCGGCTTTGGCACTTCGCGAGAACGAGCTGTGGTGGCGAAAACAAAGGTCAAATCGGCGATCGCCGCTTCCAGGCTGTCGAATACCTGCACCTTGTCGATCACATGATCGGCCCGGCTGGCGGCGGCTCGCGCCTTTTCACTCGGCCATCCGTCGCGCGGATTGACAATCCGAAGGTCCACCCAGCCAAAATTAGCCATGGCCCGTGCCGCGGTACCGATGTTTTCGCCAAGCTGCGGCTCACACAAGATGACCGCGGGTGGCACGATGTCGGATAGACGGGCGGCGTCGTTGATTTTTGCATTCTTGCTCATGGGCCGGGATTTAGCGGATGCATCGACCGCTGAAAAGAGGTTTCCGGCCCCCTGACATCGCAATTCACGCAAACGAAACAGCTTTCCCTTGCACTCCCGACAAAAAAGGAGTTGTAAAAAGGCACAATACCTCACGCATTCCAATTTCAGCCATTTCACTGGAGGTCCGTTATGTCCGAAGCAGCACCCAGTCTCGAAGATTTCAAAGCCAAGGTTCAGGAAAACTGGATGTGGTTTCTACTCCTCGGCCTCGCACTTGTTCTGGGCGGTGTCATTCTGATCGCCGCGCCGCTGGCCTCGTCCATCGCCGTAACACTGCTGATCGCAGCGGTCTTTTTTGTTGGAGGCCTGTTCCAAGTCTATCACGCGTTCAAAACCAAGGCCTGGTCCGGCTTCCTGTGGAACCTAATCACGGGCATTGTCGCGCTGATCGGCGGCATCGTGATCTATGTGAACCCGCTGGCCGGCACCTTCGCCCTTACCGTCGTGATTGCCGCGATATTTGTTGCCCAAGGCGTCACCCAGCTGTTTCTGGCCTTCAAAATCAAGCCGCATGAGGGCTGGCATTGGGTGGCGATTGCTGGAGCTGTGTCGCTGATCGCAGGCGCCCTGATCTGGTTTGACCTTCCCGGCTCCGCTGTATGGGCATTGGGCCTGATCGCCGGTATTTCTGTTCTCACCAATGGCTGGAGCTATATCGTCCTTGCTCTGGCAGCTCGGGCCAGCAAAACGGCCTGAACCAGCTCTAAAACCGACATCCATGTCGTAATTTGGCCCTGCTGGATGCTTTCGGCAGGGCCTTTCTTGTTGTAAGCTTTTTCAAGACACGTTGCAGGAACGCCTTGCAAACTCAATGGGCCACGCATGACCGCAGTTGTTGGAAGAAATCAGGGATTGCCCCATGCGAAGGCCCACTGGTGGTGGCCACCGCCCCGTTTTGTGTGACGTTAGAACTCTGCTCTAATACACAAAACGGATCATATCTCATGACAAACCTTACCCTGCGCGATGATGCGCGGGCGCTTCACATCACCTTTGATACAGGTGAAAGCGCCACCTTCCCTGCCCTTTTTCTGCGCGACAACTGCCCGTCCGGGTTTCATCCACAAACGCTGGAACGCGAGTTCGATCTCACCAGCGTTGAGCCTGACATTGCAATCACCGAGGCAAGATTGGACGGCGCAGATGTGCTCCTCAGCTGGTCCAGTGGCGATGCGACAAGCTGTTTTTCGCTAACTTGGCTCAGCGCCAATGCCCCGGGTCGAGCTTTCGCCGATGCGGCCGCTGTTGCGCCAACGCTCTGGCATGGCGACATGACCAAGGAACAGCTCCCCACGGCCGCTGCCAGCAATCTGTTGTCCAGCGACGCGGCTTTACAGTCCTTTTTGACGGAAACAAAACGCACTGGTCTTGCCATCGTCAACGGCATGGCAGACGACGCGGACGCTGGAATGACGGTGGCCCGGCGCATCGGGTTTTTGAGAGAAACAAACTTCGGCATCACCTTTGAGGTCATGTCGAAGCCGGACCCGAACAACCTCGCCTACACGTCGCACGCCCTGCCCCTGCACACGGACCTTCCCAATCAGGAGCTTGCGCCGGGGTTTCAGTTTCTGCACTGCCTTGCCAATGAGGCCGAGGGCGGCGGCTCCACCTTTGCCGACGGCTTTGCCATTGCCGCCGGGTTGAAGGAACACGATCCGGAAGCCTTCGATCTCTTGGCGAGCGAACCCATCCCGTTCCGCTTTCAAGATGGCGACTATGACATTCGCAAACACCACACGGTGATCCAACTGGACCACACGGGCACTGTCTCGGAACTGCGGTTTAATGCACACATTGCGTCTGTATTCGACATGGATGCGAGCAAGATGGACGCCTATTACCGCGCTTATCGCAACTTGATGCAGATGACCCGTGATCCGAAATACGTCATGACCATGAAACTAAATGGCGGCGAAATGGTGATCTTCGACAATCGCCGTGCGCTGCATGGGCGGGCCGCTTTCGACCCCTCCACCGGCTTCCGCCACTTACGCGGCTGCTATGTGGACCGCGGCGAATTCGACAGCCGCATCCGCGTCCTCTCCCGCGGCCAAACTGCGGCCCAAGCGGCTTGATAATACAAGGTGTGAAGAACATCGTCGGCCCCGAAATGCCGGGGCCGAATTTATTTTCGCAAAAATTTTTAAAAAAAATCGCAGCACTGTCGATTGGGCCAGATGCCGATCGTCATGAACGTGAAAGGCACCTCTTTCACACACAACTCATGACGGAGAAAAGCAATGAATATTTATCTGACAGCCGCCAGCGTTCTGGTCGCCGGACTGGTGATAATCCCTTATCTGCTACCCTCGTCCAAGACAGTAACGCGCCAGGCCGTAATCGATGCGCCCTCGGACACCGTCTATGCCCTTGTATCCTCCAACGAAGGCTATCAGACCTTCAATCCCTACAAGGCGAAAGACCCGGACCTGAAGATCACATTGTCCGGCCCGGAGCACGGTGTTGGCTCCAGCTTTGCGTTTGATGGTAAGGAAGGCAAAGGCTCGCAGACCATTACCAGCCTGACTGAAAACAAGTCCGTTACCATGCAGATTGACCTAGGAGCCATGGGGCAGCCGATCTGCACGTTTGATCTAGAAGCAATTGGCGCTAATCAAACCCGTGTCACCTGGAGCACGCGCTCAGATTTTGGAATGACCCCAATTGGCCGCGTCTTTGGTCTCTTTCTGGATGGCATGCTTGGACCAGACTATGAACTGGGCTTGAAATTGCTGGGTAAAGCCGCAACAACAAACAGCTGAATATAAAGAATTTTTGGAGAAAAATCATGCGTTACACACTTTTCCTTTACAGCGACGAAACCGCCTTTGCAGACGCAACACCGGAAGACATGGATCAGGCCCTGCGTGTCTTTGGGGACTACATCAACCAGTTGAAAGAGGCGGGCGTCTTTGTCGACACGGAATGGCTTCAGCCATCTGCAACGGCCACTACAATCACCAAGGTTGGCGGGGAGCGGAAAATTCAGGACGGCCCTTATGCCGACACCAAGGAACAGCTCGGCGGCACATTCGTGATTGATGTTCCGGATTTGGATGCAGCCATGGCCTGGGCCGAAAAATGTCCAAACGTCCACTACGGGATTGTCGAAGTGCGCGCTACGGCCATGCCGGAAGGTGGCAACCCTTACGCAGGATGACACCCGTCAATCAACCAGAAGATCCGCGGGCAAAGGCGGCGCTTATTGCCCGCGAATCCTATGGACGACTGGTCGCCATTTTGGCCAGTCGCACCAGCGATATTGCGGCCGCTGAAGATGTTCTGGCCGATGCCTTTGCAAAGGCCATGGAAAAATGGCCGGTGGAAGGAATTCCCCAAAATCCCGAAGGCTGGTTAATCACGGTTGCCACAAACCGAGTGAAGGATATCGCCAAAAGCAGCCACTCTCGAACCTATGCCGGTTCACTGGAGGATGTGGATATGCCCCCTTCCGACAGCTCCGGACTGAACAATCTCAACCCGGACGAAATACCCGACGAACGCTTGCGCCTGATGTTCGCCTGTGCCCACCCGGCGCTGACTTCTTCCATCCACACGCCTTTAATGATGCAAACCGTACTTGGCTTTGAAGCAGCAGACATCGCGTCCGCTTATTTGATGCCGTCCGCCACGCTGGCCCAGCGCCTCGTCCGTGCCAAACGCAAGATCAAGGACGCAGGCATTCCCTTCACCCTGCCTGAGCGGGCAGACATGACACCCCGCCTCACCGCGGTTCTGGAGGCCGTCTACGGAGCCTATGCGCTGAACTGGGATCAGCAGGAACTCGACCGGACCAAAGACATAGCAAGCGAAGCCACCTATCTGGCCTCCGTTATTGCTGATCTTTTGCCGGAGGAACCCGAAGCCCTTGGTCTTGCCGCCCTTCTCGCTTTTTCGCTTGCCCGACGAATTGCTCGGCAAGACCAAAACAGTGACTTTGTCCCTTTGGAAGAACAAGACACAGCAAGATGGGATCGGATGTTGATCCGGCGCGGCAATGTATTGTTGGAACGCGCTGTCAAACTGGGAAGCCCTGCTCGCTTTCAGCTGGAAGCGCTGATCCAGTCTCTCCATATGAGCCGCGCAACCACCGGACAAACAGACTGGGCGCAAATCGTTCAAGTCTATGATGCTCTGATACAAATCGCCCCAACCACCGGCGCAGCCATTGCCCGAGCAGCTGCGTTGGGAAAAGCTCACGGCCCCGAAGCCGGTCTAAGGGCGCTCGACATCGTTCATCAATTGGCAAACGACGCCGATCTCAACCGCATGCAACCCTATTGGGCCACGAAATCGCATCTTTTGAGACAGGCCGGCAAAGCCTCAGACGCGCGGGAGGCGTATGAAAAGGCCATTTCACTGACCACGGATAGCGCTGTGCGCAGCTGGCTGGAAAAGGAAATGGGGCGCTAAGATCATGACAGAATGCAGAATCCAATACGACCCGCCCATTATTAACCCTACTCCACTCGTCATGCCCGACTTGATCGGGCATCCATTGAATTCCAGAACCGGTGAACTGGGCGCAATACCGCCGCTGGAACGCTAGAAAGCACACAGTTTAGTGCAAAGCGGAATGGCCCTATGGTTCTGGCGTCAGACCACTGTCACGATGACAAAAAATGTCTCGACTTGACCGCCACCCGACTTTATCAAATCGCTGTTTTTCTAATGTGTTCCGTCTTTGATCATTAAGCCAACCGAAGTATTTAAATTTGATTTGAACTGCCAACTTAGAAACTCCAAAATACTCAGAAAGACCAGAAAGCAATTGATTAAAAACAAATAGATTACACCGCTGATCATCTACATAAATAAACCCAAACCCTTTATCCCTTATATCCAATTCAGTTCTCAGTTCTTTCGTTTTTTCTGCAAATTGAGCGTTGGGCATTAATAAATGAGATGCGAAACTATTTGCTTGAAACTCGAGACGCTCGAAATTGAAGCTCTTTCTCGAGGGTTGGCCAACAATTAAATCATTCTCTAATACAGTCTCCGACCTAATATACTGGTCATGCCTTAAATAAAAATGCCCAATTTCATGAGCCAGCGTAAATCTTTCTCTATTTTTATTTTCATACAAAAAAATTTGTTTTATCCGGCGATCGAAATTTGCTGTCCCCAAAACCGACGCTCTATCTTCGCCTTGGTTTGGACCATTTTGAAAATCAACCATCAAGGAAAGTCGAGCGCAAAGATCCACAAGGTTTACTTTTCCGCTGTCATAGTTGGCAACCTTTAACGCATCATCCGCTGCGTTCCTGATTTCACTGTCGGCTACATACGGAAGGCTGATCTCTTTCGGTATTTGTGTCTGCTTTACAGAAAATATGTTTTCTGAATCAATGTCGGAAAACATGCTCGAAAGTGATCCATAGTACTTCCGAAGGTAATAACCTGAGAATTTAAGCGGCTTCGTCGCCCCATTATTTCCAGAAAACTGGGCTTTAACCAGAGAGGGCTCAGCACAAGCAGAGCCTTTGCGATCCAGAACAGTTTCAAATCCATTCCGATCGTACTTAATTATTCCAATGTTGTTATCATCTGCGACGTTCTTTGCCCCAGACTGCAGACTAGAAGAAACAACAAAAACACCTTTCACAGCTTTTCCAAAAAGACGACCAATCTTTTCACTAAAGTCATTCACATAGATCTCAGCAATGTTTCCATCATGATTTTTACATTCAAAGACTATCCGAATATGAGGGTCTTTCCTGCCCTTTTTAAAAACTTCAATAACAACGTCCAGATTTACGTTTGCTTTTCGAGCATTACAGTAATAGTTTTTCTTTTTATAAATTTCACACAGTTCTGGAGGATACACTCCAAAAACAAGCTCACCAGAATCCTTTTGTTCCAAAAGATAATCATAAAAATTATCTTCCAGCTCATTTCCTTTTTGAACCGTATTCACATCGACTCTCAAACCAAAAAATTTAAAGATTCAGTACAAATACAACCTCAAATTTGATCCATCTCCGCCAACAACACAATACCCCATCCCCAATTCCCCTGATTGTCATTTTTGCCCGGTTTGATAGAAAGTCGCGGCCAGACAAAGGTTGACTGGAAAAAGATTGCGTACAGTCGTATACAGCTTCGCGATTATGTCGGACGGGCTCTCGAGACACCCGCTTCGACGCCGACTCTGAACAGGGAAATGATTAGACATGGCCGACACCGCACGTCCTGACATCATCTACACCAAGGTGGATGAAGCGCCGCAACTGGCAAGCGCCTCGCTGCTGCCGATCATCCGCGCCTTTACCAAGGCTGCCGGGATCACCGTTGGCACCAAGGACATTTCGCTGGCTGGCCGCATTATCTCCCAGTTTCGGGAAATTTTGACCGACGCGCAGAAGCAGTCTGACGATTTGGCTGAGCTTGGCCAACTGGTGAAAGAGCCGGACGCCAATGTCATCAAGTTGCCAAACATTTCCGCCTCCCAGCCGCAGTTGAATGCCGCGATCAAGGAACTGCAAGAGCAAGGCTACAAGTTGCCAGATTATCCGGTGAATGCGACCACGGACGAGGAAAAGTCCATCAAGGCGCGCTACGACGCGATCAAGGGCTCGGCTGTGAACCCTGTCTTGCGCGAAGGCAACTCCGACCGCCGCGCACCGAAGGCCGTGAAGGAATACGCCAAGAAGAACCCGCATTCGATGGGTGAATGGCTCTCCACTTCCAAGACCCATGTTGCCACCATGGGCGAGAATGACTTCCGCTCCAACGAAAAGTCCGTCACCGTTTCTGCCGCTTCTGCTGGCACAGCCAAGATCGAGTTCGTTGGCAAGGATGGCGCAGCAACCGTTCTGAAAGGCGACTGGCCGCTGGAAGATGGTGACGTCATCGACGCCACCTACATGAGCGCCAAGGCCCTCTCCGCCTTTTTGGAAAAGGAAATCGCCAGCGCCAAGGAAGAAGGCATCCTCTTCTCCCTGCACATGAAGGCAACAATGATGAAGGTCTCCGACCCGATCATCTTCGGCCATTGCGTGAAAGCCTTCCTGACGGACGTCTTCGCCAAGCATGAGGCAACTTTCGCAGAGCTCGGCGTCAACCCGGATCTCGGCATTGGCGATCTGGAAGCCAAGGTCGCAACACTGCCTGCCGACAAGGCCGCGGAAATCACCGCCGACATCAAGGCCGCGCTCGATAACGGTCCGGCCATGTACATGGTGAACTCCGACAAGGGCATCACCAACCTGCATGTCTCCTCCGACGTCATCATCGACGCCTCCATGCCCGCCCTCATCCGCGCAGGCGGCAAGGGCTGGGGCCCGGACGGCAAGGAAGGCGACACCAAGTGCGTGATCCCGGATTCATCCTATGCCGGCGTTTATTCCGCTGTCATCGACCACTGCAAGGCCAACGGCGCACTGGACCCGTCCAAAATGGGCACCGTGCCGAATGTTGGCCTGATGGCGCAAAAGGCTGAGGAATACGGCTCGCACCCACAGACCTTCAAGGCCCCTGCTGATGGCACCATCCGCATTGTCGATGCCGCTGGCACAACCTTGATCGAGCATTCCGTTGAAGGTGGCGACATCTGGCGCGCCTGCCGCACCAAGGATGCCCCGATCCGCGACTGGGTGAAGCTGGGTGTAACCCGTGCCCGCCTCTCCGGCATGCCGGGGGTCTTCTGGCTGGACAAGTCCCGCGCCCATGATGCGGAGCTGATCAAGAAAGTTGAAGCCTATCTGCCGGAGCATGACACGTCCGGTCTCGACCTGCAGATCATGGCCCCGACGGAAGCGGCCAAGCACTCTACGGCGCGGATCGCACAGGGTCTCGACACGATCTCCATCACCGGCAACGTGCTGCGCGACTATCTGACCGATCTGTACCCGATCCTGGAAGTTGGCACCTCAGCCAAGATGCTCTCCATCGTGCCGTTGATGAATGGCGGCGGGCTGTTTGAAACCGGTGCCGGTGGCTCTGCCCCGAAACACGTTCAGCAGCTGATGGAAGAAAACTATCTGCGGTGGGATTCGCTGGGCGAGTTCTGCGCGCTCGGTGCGTCGCTGGAGCATCTGGCCAACGTCAAGGACAACGCCAAGGCGTCCGTTCTGGCCGAAACGCTGGATGCGGCGATTGAAAAACTGCTGGACGAAAACAAATCCCCAAGCCGCCGCGTTGGTGGTCTGGATAACCGTGGCAGCCACTTCTACATCGCGCTTTACTGGGCCCAAAATCTGGCTGCTCAGGACAAGGATGGCGATCTGAAGGCCCATTTTGCACCCATCGCCGAAACCCTCACCACCAACGAAGACAAGATCGTTGGTGAGTTGAACGGTGTTCAAGGTGCAGCTGTGGATCTGGCCGGTTACTACCGCACAGACGACGCAAAAACTGCAACAGCCATGCGCCCAAGCGCAACGCTGAACGAAGTCATCGGCTGATCATCAGGCAGCTGGTACGAATTGAAAGGGCGGCCCACATGGCCGCCTTTTCTAAATGGTTCTGAGCCCCAGTTCTGATCGCTTCACTTAAACGACGCTCATGAGCCAATCACGAACTTTGGCTTGCGCACTTCCAGATTCAATTCGATCTATGGACAAAAGAACATATTCAGACCCGTCTTTCACAAAACCAAGCGGGGCCGAAAGCAGGCCGTTGTTAATATCATCCTGCACTTGCCGTTTTGGACCAAGAGCAACGCCCAGCCCTGCGAAAGCTGCTTGCAAGCTGAAATAAAAATGTTCAAACACCTGCCCGTGCTGACACGAAACTGGATTACCTGTCATCCCGCTCCAGGTCGCCCAAGCATCTGACCGGGATTTGGTATGAAGACGCGGCGCATCTGATCGCACCTGGCCCCTTTCAAAAAATCGATCCACCAAATCAGAACGACAAACTGGAGCCACTTCTTCGGAAAACAGCGGAACCTGATTCAGCTTATCTGGGATTGCGAAGTCATTGCGCCGTATAGCGAGGTCAATTCCTTGTCCCAAGTTCACAGGCCCACCGCCCGCCACCAGCTGCAAATCAAAACCGGGGCATAGCCCTGAAAATGCAGAAACTCGCGGTATCAACCAACGCATCAATAAAGTCGGTTCGCAGGAAAGTACGACACGAGAAGTCGGTAAACGAGATCTGATATTGGCAATAGCTTGATCAATCCGCCCAAATCCTTCCTCAACCGCATTTAACAACTCTCGTCCATCATCTGTTAGAAAAACACGCCGGCTACGCCGTTCGAAAAGAGCAACGCCCAGATCTTCCTCCAACAGCCGAACTGACCGGCTGATCGCTCCGTGCGTAAGGCTTAGAGCGTCTGCAGCCTTACTGAAGCTCTCCAGCGAAGCTGCTGCACGAAAACAATTCAAAGACGGCAAGGAGGTGATTGGCTGACGCATATGTCAGTTTTAATCACATGTTCTGTCAAAAGTCATCGTTAGTGGATCAATTCATGAACGGTTATGTAACCCTAGAAAATGAGGGACATAACAATATGACCGAATGGCTAGCAGTCGTTACAATTACAATCTTCGCCGTTATCAGCCCCGGACCTGACTTTGCAATGGTTTCCCGCAACGCGCTTTTGGTGGAAAGGCGCGTGGGGCTTTTGACTGCGCTCGGGATTTCACAAGGTGTGTTTGTCCATGTTGGATACACCTTGCTCGGTATCGGGCTGCTGATCAAACAATCTCCCGCCCTTTACGAGATATTGAAACTCGTAGGGGCGGCTTATCTCATTTGGCTCGGCGTGCGGATGCTCCAATCAAGCCCGTACCCATCCCATTTAGAGGAAGACAAGCCAGTTTATAAAAACTGGAAAGCGCTGCGAATAGGCTTCCTGACCAACGCATTAAATCCGAAGACGACCATCTTTGTGGTCAGCTTGTTTTTGCAAGTGGTGAATCCCAAAACACCTTTGACAATGCAGATCGCTTACGGTGCCTTCATAGCTGGAGCCCATTTGGTCTGGTTTGCACTTGTTGCACTTTTCTTTTCTCATCCAAAAATCCAGCAAAACCTTCTGGCAAGCCGCAAGTGGATCGATCGGGCCTTTGGCATTGCGCTAATAGGCTTTGGCATAGGTCTGGCGTTTGCCAATAAATAGCCAAAAGCCACCTTCTCACTATTCCCAGTGTTGGAGAGATCACACACCAAACCTTCACAGCCGATCCCGTTTTCGTGAAGCCTGATGTAATTTGCCGCAGCGTGACTTATCTCCCGATCTCTTCACAAACATCTTTGGGGTTTTTGAAATGCAATTCGGCATTCTAGGTCATGTTGCACCGGAGCTGGGCCTCTCCGATTGGATTGATGGAAATGGCAAAACGAAGCCTTTCAGCTTGTCTGATCATGAGGGCAAGGTGCGCATCCTCTATTTCTTTCAAGCTTGGTGCCCCAGCTGTCACAGCAACGGCTTCCCGGTTTTGAAAGAGCTTTTGGAGCATTATCAAGGTAACCCCGATGTGGTTTTTGCTTCCGTTCAGAGCGTCTTTGAAGGTTTTGGGGCCAATGGTCCGGAACGGCGACAGGAGATGCTGGAGGACTACGATATCGATTTGCCGATTGCGCAGGACGAAGGACAGCGTCCGGACACGATCAAATCCTATCGTACCGGCGGAACGCCTTGGTTCGTGGTGATCTCACGTGATGGGCGCGTTGCTCACAATGACTATCGGCTCGGTGTCAGAGCCGGGGTAAAATTGATCGACAGCCTGCTGGATGGCTCAGCATCCGTTCCCTCCCCGCGCGATGATCGCGTGTTGCATGACGAAAAACGTCAAACTTACCATGTCGAGTTTGCAGGTGGTGGAACCGGACGCATTGAGTATCGCCGCGATGGCCATATCCTGCACCTGCTCCACTCCGAAGTCCCTGCCTCAATGCGTGGCAAAGGCTTGGGCGGACGCTTGATGGAACGCGTCTTGGAACAAGTGGAGGCAGACAAACGTAAAGTCCGTCCGGTGTGTTCCTATACAGCCGCTTATTTGAACAGATACAAGCGATGGGCACATCTATTGGCCTGACATGTGCGGACATCAAAACCAAAAGGGCGGCCAATCGGCCGCCCTTTCTCAATTCAAAAAGTGCTCTACTCAAGCTGCAGCGCGGTGCAGGCGGTTGGTAAAGAGCGGGCTGTCCGCCAAGGGTGCAAGGGTCTTCGCACCGGCCAGGACAGCAAGGTCCAGAAGCGGCTCGCCCAGAACAACCAGCATATAGGCTGCACCAAAAGTGCTGACCGACACCATGTTCTCCGCACCGAACCCCTGGCCGTAGAACGCCCAGAAAGCAACCCAGGCCACAATACCGCCCTGATAGGTGGTCGAAAGCGCCAGAGCCTGTGCGTAGGATAAGTCCTTGTAGGCTGTCTTGGTCGGGATGATCTTGTTCGCCAGCAGGCTGACCGCATAGAGCGGAACAATAAGTGTGGTGAGGTTGATGCCATATTGCGGCAGATCGAACGGAGCCACAACCACCCCTTGCAGCAGAAGCCCGAGCGCAAGTCCGACAGCTGCCGGGCCCGCGCCCAAAACAAGAAACAGCGTCGAGCCGAGAATGAAGTGAACTTCCGAGACACCCACCGGATAGTGCGGCAGTAGTTCAAAGAACGAAAAGACCAGCGCCGTCGCAATCACACTGCGCGCTGTCAGACCAACAATACCACCATCCTGGCGGAAGGTGTCGAGAAACATTTTGCCAATCAAGCCAGCAGAAACAGCCGCTGTTCCGTAAGACAGCGCCATCTTTGCACCATCGACGATACCCGGTTCAATATGCATTTTATTACTCCTTAGCGCACCCACCGTGCGCGAAGTCATTTCAGATTGCCTTCAGAGAAAAGGCGTCGTGTACGGCAGGTCTCCTGGCTCACGGGTCTTTGCTTTGTCCGCCTTCCCGACCAGATGGTCAGTGGCATGAAGGGCATTGCTTTCCGCTGACAGTTGCGGGGGCAGCCACGGATTTGGTCCCTTTTGGGTACGCCTCACCGTGTTCCCATTTAATCCGCCGACACGTTTGCTTGGCGGAACCGTAGCGTGATCCTTGCAAGTTTTTAAAACTGCTTGCAAGGCAGAATCTGCAAAGCTGTATGCTGGCCTTCTTTCAATTGCCTACAATAGTACAGCTACCGTTCTAACTGATCACGAGGTCGACGTGATGGGGCAAAATCGCACGAGCGCCATCACGGATCATCTGGTTTTCAATCACCCGTCGATATCTCCGCAAACGGTCCTCGGGAAGAGACCGGCTGTCGGCATGCAGGAAGAAATCGAGAAAACGATAACTCCCCTCACTCTCCGGGTTTTCCTGATATGCGGTGAGATCGATTTCGGCCTTGAGGGTGCCAACTGTATACTCTTGCCCCAGTTCCGACAGCAGTTGGCGGTACTCCGCCGACATGACCGGATCAAAGCCGCGCTCCGGACGAGTTGTATCCTTGAAAAGCTCGTTCTGCGGTGTGTTAGACGACACCATTGTCATCAATTTCCCTTCAGGCGCCAACATCTCCATAGCCTTGGAAATCATCGGCCTGACATCTGAAGAATAGTAAGTGACGTGAACTGCTATTATGACATCAAAGGTTCCGGCATATTCCGGGCCGAGATCTTCAAATATCCCCTCGCGTAGTTCATAGTTTTCAATACCAGCAGCTGAAAATCGCCTGCGCGCCATGTCCAGTTCAAATTTGTTGGGATCAACGCCCAGATACTCAACTTCGACATGCTCTTGAAGCAATGCAACAAGCGGTGCATCGAGGATACCGGTCCCCGGCCCTATACTGGCGAGCCGCAACCGCTTTAGATCGCAGCAGCGAACTTCCAAAAGGATCATTTCAACCAGGGCCCTTTCCATCAAATGCCCCTGATCTGTGATGTGACGTCGGAAGTTGAGATGGACATCCATGTAATGTTGGCTCTGGAAATCCAGTGTGATTGATCGCTCACAAATATCGGTGTTCACAGCCTTTTAGGCTCCGGACCAAGTTATCCCGAAGCTCCTTTGTTCATGACATTTTGATTGAGCGCGCGTCCCGTTCGGACGGAAAACTGGCAGTTTGAAGGAGAATTAAGAAATCGGTTCTGTAGATAATTTTGATAGGCTCAGATGATCACACAGAACTCCTGCCCATAACTCTCGAACTTGGGTACACAGCCTATAGTTTTCCGATTGCGAGCCATCACAACCTTGAATCCAAATTAAAATGCGGTCAGGTTGCCGACGCTTGGTTTTCTGACAGATTTGCGGATTTTGTAATGCCCATTGAGATCGATGCTTTTGCCGCCCTGACAATTGGAATTGTCGTCTACCTGTTTGGAATGCACCTCAATCAACGGGTTGCATTTCTTCGGGAGTTCTCCATTCCCGAACCTGTCAGTAGTGGCCTGCTCACCGCATTCATCATCTTGTGCATCGTTCTCATCACTGGCAGGCAGGTGTCCTTTGACTTGGCAGCCCGTGACGTTCTGCTCGTCTACTTTTTCACGACAGTCGGCCTCAACGCTCGCTTTGCCGATCTCGTCAAGGGAGGGCCTCTTCTTGGTATTTTGCTGGTCCTCACCCTTTTGTGCATGGGCCTGCAAAACCTCGTTGGTATGGTCAACGCGCTGCTCTGGGGGCTACCTGCTGAAGCCGGAGTAATGCTGGGCACCGCTTCCCTGATCGGCGGACACGGAACAGCCATTGCCTGGGGCCCGGTGCTTGAGAACGAATACGGAGTGGTTGGCGCAGCAGAATTGGGCATTGCCACAGCCACGATGGGCTTGATTATCGCCAGTTTGCTGGGTGGGCCAATTGCTCGCTTTCTCATTGAACGCAAGAATTTAAGCCCGGACGACGACAAGACCGCCGATGAAAAGCCGAGCGAAACAGTCAAAACGGCACAAGACCCGATCACCAACCCCGGCGTTCTCCGCTCGATCCTCTGGATTCATATCGCCATCGCGATTGGCTACACCGTGCATGGGATTATTCAGGAAGCTGGCATATTGTTGCCCTTGTTCGTGCCATGCCTGTTGGCCGGAATAGTTCTTTCCAACACACTGCCGAGCATCCTCTCCGGTGTTGAGTGGCCGGCGCGGTCAGCCTCAATGGCACTTATTCAGGAGTTCAGCCTCAGTGTGTTCCTGGCAATGTCCCTCATGAGCATGCAGCTCTGGACACTTGCCTCCAGCGCAGGGGTGCTCACCACAACAATCCTGTCACAAGCCTTTGTCGCAACGTTCTTCATTGTTTTCATCGTGTTCCGACTGATGGGCAGCAACTATTTTGCAGGGGCCCTGTCAGCTGGCTTTGCGGGTTTTGCCCTTGGCGCCACTCCAACGGCTATTGCCAACATGACAGCCGTCACCCAGCGCTACGGCCCCTCTCCGCTGGCGTTTATCGTCCTGCCACTGGTCTCTGCGTTCTTCGTCGACCTTGCCAATGCAGCAATGATTCAGTGGTTCTTGAGCCTTTAAGGCTCCTTCGGATCACTCAACGTTTGCCGCTTGAGTGATCCCGAACCCATTGCAGATAGCTGTCGCTGCCATTGGGAATCGGCAAGACATAAATCGCGGGTTCATCGTAGCCGTGGTGGGTCTGGATGATCTTCTCGACTTGATCATAAGACTCATCTGTCGTTTTGAGCATTAGCCGGATCTCGCACTCTTCCTGAACGCTTCCGTCCCAAAAGAAACAGCTTTCGATTTCATCCAAATGCGCGCAGGCCACCACTCCAGCCTCGACACAAGCTCGCGCAATAGCCTTGGCTTCCTCGCGGGTTTCGGTTGTGGTGCATACGCTTATGATCATTCCTTCAAGTTCCCCTGTGATCCTGGCAACGTTTTTCTATCTCAGCCATAAACTGTCAAACCAAGTCTCAAAAACAAAAACAGCGCCCCAACTTAGCCGGGACGCTGTAATATTAGGACAAGCCTTAAAGCTTAGTCGACCAGATCAAACCGGTCTGCATTCATGACCTTGGCCCAAGCAGCCACGAAATCATTGACGAACTTGTCGCCCGCATCGTCGCTTGCATAGACTTCAGACAAAGCCCGCAGTTCAGAGTTGGAGCCGAAGACCAGATCAACACGTGTACCGGTCCACTTGATTTCACCAGATGCACGATCACGGCCTTCAAAGACATCTTCGCCTTCGGACACTGGCTTCCATTCGGTCGCCATGTCCAGCAGATTGACAAAGAAGTCATTGGTCAGCTGGCCCGGACGGTTCGTCAAAACGCCGTGCTTGGAGCCGTCCCAGTTCGCGTCAAGGACGCGCATGCCACCGACCAAAGCCGTCATTTCCGGTGCAGTCAGTGTCAGCAGATGTGCCTTGTCGACGAGCAGCTCTTCAGCCCGCAGGGTGTACTTGGTCTTCTCGTAGTTCCGGAAACCATCAGCTTGTGGCTCCAGAACGTCGAAGGACTCAGCGTCCGTCTGCTCGGCAGTCGCATCACCACGACCCGCAGAGAACGGAACAGTCACGTCATGACCGGCGTCCTTTGCAGCCTTTTCAATCGCGGCGTTCCCGCCGAGAACAATCAGGTCAGCCAGCGAGACCTGCTTGCCGCCGGACTGAGCGCCGTTGAAGTCGGACTGAATGCCTTCCAGAACACCGAGCACTTTGGCCAGCTGGGCCGGATTATTGACCTGCCAATCCTTCTGCGGAGCAAGACGAACACGTGCGCCATTGGCACCACCACGCATGTCGGAACCACGATAGGTAGAGGCAGACGCCCAAGCAGTCAAAACCAGTTCCTGAACGGAAAGACCAGATGCAAGGATCTTGGCTTTCAGGTCTGCGGCATCCTGATCATTGACCAGCTCATGATTGGCTTCCGGGATCGGGTCCTGCCAGATCAGGTCTTCACTTGGAACCAGAGAGCCAAGATAGCGAGACTTCGGCCCCATATCACGGTGGGTCAGCTTGAACCATGCCCGCGCAAAAGCTTCCTGGAACTCAGCCGGGTTGGCATGGAACCGACGGGAGATCTTCTCATAGGCAGGGTCCATGCGCATGGCCATATCGGCCGTGGTCATCATGATCTTTACCTTGCCATTGCCGTCGGCAGCCGGGGCGTGATCCTCATCCTTCAGGTCTTTTGGCTCCCACTGCCATGCGCCAGCCGGGCTCTTTGTCAGTTCCCACTCATAGCCGAAGAGAACGTCAAAATAGCCGTTGTCCCAGGCAATCGGGTTCGGGGTCCAAGCGCCTTCGATACCGCTGGTGATGGCATCAATGCCCTTGCCGCTCTTATGCGTGCTAAGCCATCCCAAGCCTTGTGCTTCGAGCGGCGCACCTTCAGGTTCCACGCCAACTTGAGACGCATCGCCAGCACCGTGTGCTTTGCCGAAGGTGTGACCGCCAGCAGTCAGCGCAACGGTTTCTTCGTCATTCATCGCCATACGAGCGAAGGTTTCACGAATATCACGGCCAGAGGCGACCGGATCCGGCTTTCCGTCCGGGCCTTCCGGGTTCACGTAAATGAGACCCATCTGCACGGCGGCCAGCGGGTTTTCCAGTTTGGTAGCGCCGAAGTCACCACCCTCAAGATCGCGAGCACCTTCATAGCGGCTATTCGGGTTGTCACTGCCGATCAACCACTCGGTTTCAGAACCCCAGTAGATGTCTTCTTCCGGCTCCCATATGTCCGCGCGGCCGCCTGCAAACCCGAACGTTTTACCGCCCATGGATTCAATGGCGGCATTCCCGGCCAAGATCATAAGATCGGCCCAGGAGAGCTTACGGCCATATTTCTTCTTGATCGGCCACAAAAGACGACGCGCCTTGTCGAGGTTGCCGTTGTCCGGCCAGCTGTTGAGCGGGGCAAACCGCTGGCTGCCCGTACCGCCGCCGCCACGGCCATCTGCGGTCCGATAAGTTCCGGCGCTGTGCCAGGCCATACGGATGAACAACCCGCCATAGTGACCATAATCTGCCGGCCACCAATCCTGCGAATCTGTCATCAGCGCGTAAAGGTCCTTCCGGACAGCTTCCAGATCGAGAGATTTGAACTCTTCACGATAATTGAAGCTGGCTTCCATCGGATCCACCAGCGCTGAGTTCTGGCGCAAGATGCGCAGATTCAGCTGTTTCGGCCACCAGTCACGGTTGGTTACCTGAATTTTGCCACCAAACGGGCAAACACCACCTTTTTCGCTGCTCGGCGCGTCCATTACACTCTCCCAATAAGAACTAAAGCAGGTCGAAACTGACCTTATACGAAACTGTTTTCCCGATAGCGGGTCACTGATCCTAGCGCCACTAACTACCGGTTACACGTGACACCCTAGCAACGGAGTTTCATCAGGTAAATTTTGTTTTTCTGATCTATGTGATAAGAAAAACCAATGACCCCACTCACCATTCGCCAACTGCACTATTTCGACGCGCTTGCTCGCACAGGCCATTTCGGACAAGCCGCAGAAGCCTGCGCGATTTCGCAACCCGCCCTCTCCATGCAAATCAAGGAACTGGAGAGCCTTCTCGGCGCGCCAATCTTTGAACGAAGCGTAAAAAAACTGCGCCTCACGCCGTTTGGGGAAGAAGCCGTCGAACGCGCCCGCCAGATTCTGAAGTCAATTGACGAGTTGGAAGACCTCGCCCGCGCCTCTTCAGAGCGCCTTGTTGGCCGTTTGAGAATCGGTGTGATTCCCACCATTGCCCCTTACCTGCTGCCTGCTGTGATCCAGAGGTTGCAAAAAGACCATCCTGGCCTCGACATCCATATTCGAGAAACAATCACGCCCACACTTCTGGAAGAGTTGAACAACGGCAAGTTGGATGCAGCCATCGTGGCCCTCCCCGTCTCGGAAGCGGGCATCAACGAAGTCCCGCTCATTGACGAAAATTTCGTGCTTGTCAGACCGGAAGCGGACGCCAACAAACCTATCCCCAATCCGGATGCTTTGCGCGAAATGCGCCTTCTGCTCCTTGAAGAGGGCCACTGCTTTCGCGACCAAGCCCTCGCCTTTTGTAACTTTCGGCCCGGCACATCACGCGAAGTGCTGGACGCCAATTCTCTTGCCACTCTGGTTCAAATGGTCAGTGCCGGTCTTGGTGTCACTCTCATTCCCGAAATGGCCGTGCCGATTGAAACCCAATCCGCCAAAGTGACAGTAACAAGCTTCAAACAACCGAAACCAACCCGCACGATTGGCATGGTCTGGCGAAATTCAACTCCGCTGGCGCGTCAGTTGGAAGACATTTGCAATGCCACACGAGAAACGATTGAACTCAAAATGAAGGAGTTGATTCAAGGCAAGTAAACCGGCGGAATTCCTTGCGGGCATCAATCAACTTCAATTCGCCCAAATGGTTTAGTGCAAAGGAGAAATTGGTTTCTTCTCCATCGAATTAAACAGGTTGCCATTTGCTAGCAACAGCCGAAAATCTTCGATTGGAACTGGCTTGCTCCAGAGGAACCCTTGCGCATAGCGCCCACCCCAAGCCTGAATACACTCGGCTTGCAATTCGGTTTCAATCCCCTCTGACACGGTCTCCATATGCAATTGGTTCGCCATGAGAAGGATCAACTCAACAATTCTCCGCCGCCCCTCGCTGTTTGCCAGATCAGATATAAACGACCTATCGATCTTCAAAGTATTGAACGGCATGCCAGCAAGACTGTTCAGGCAGGAATACCCCGTACCGAAGTCATCAATTGCAAAACTCACCCCCTCATCCTTGATCGGAATAATCTTGTTCATGATGTTCTGGCTGTAATCAACAAGACTCGATTCCGTCACTTCCAGTTCCAAACGGTCAGTCGGGAACCCGCTTTCACCAATGACCCCTAACACCCGGTCGGTGAAACTGGGGCTGTAGAGTTGCTGGGGTGAGATGTTGACGGCAACCGAAAGATCATATCCAAGCTCACGCACCTGCCCTATGTCCTCAAGCGCCCTTTTCATTACAAACTCACCGATTTGAAAAATGAGGCCAGTTTCTTCGGCAATCGGAACAAAGTGCACGGGTGATACTGATCCGAGCTCAGGATCTTGCCATCTCACAAGAGCTTCAGCACCGACAATCCGATGTTCGACCATGTCGACCTTGGGTTGATAGTGCACAGAAAGGGCCCCTATCTCTAACGCCTGCCGCAAGCGCGTTTCCATGAACTCGCGCTGGACAATTTCGTCACGGAGTTGGCTCGAATAGCATACAAATCGCGCGCGACCGGAGCTTTTCGCTTTGTGCATGGCGAGATTGCCATTTTGTAGCGTGTCAGAAAACGGTTCGCCTTTTCCTTCAGAGCGAACGCATCCTACGCTCATTGAAATCGAAAAAAGAAGCTGTTCCACACGAACTGAACGGCCCATACGATCTACGAGTTCCTGAGCAAACGCTTCAATATCTTCGTCGGTGAACTGACCGGGAATGAAGGCCACGAATTCGTCGCCAGCAAATCGTGCCACAAAAGGGGCAGTCGTTTTGTAGTAGTTTGACAGCTCTTCAATTGCGACCTTGAAACGGCGTGCCAACTGCTTGAGAACAGCGTCGCCCACTCGGTATCCATGCATATCGTTGATGAGTTTGAATTTATCCAAGCCCGCGAAAAGCAGTAACCCGTCAGCATTGTCCTTTTGGCTGGTATATTCTCCGGCGAACTTTTCAAGCCACGTCCGGTTCGGAAGCCCGGTGATCCCATCTGAATAGACAAGCCGCTGGATCTCTTGCAGACCTTCTCGCATGTTGGAAATCATTTTGCGGAAAACAGTCTGTAACTGCCCCACCTCGCCGCGCGGTTCAGCCGAAAGAAGCCCCTCCACGTTCAAATGTCCATCAGCTGCCGTTTTGGCAGCCAAAGTTATTTCACTGATACCAGCTGTCGCGCGATGCATGAGGCCCGCGATGATTGGAACGAAGAGCGCAAAAACCAATATGAGGGTGACAATGACTTGATCCCTCACATCTTTCTGCAAGGTGAGGAAATCACTTCTGGAGATTCGAACCAGAACGCTTCCAACAATTCGACTTTTTACCCTCGCCGGGACGATATAGTCTAAAAAACTCTCTGAAACTCTCGTTTGAACATCCCCACTTGAAGCAGCCAGTGCTGCATCCGGATTGATGACAATTCTTGCAAGCGGGCTGGACGATTTCTTATCACTGGCAAACTCCCGACCCGACAGGGTGTAGGCTTTCGCTGCTATGACCAGGTCGTCAGATACCGCGTTCAAAAGCAGTTCGACATCGTCAGATCGACGCGCATGGATATCCACCGCAGCGACACGCGCCACGCTTTCAGCCTTCTGCTCTGCAAATCGCTCAAAGCGCTCTTTGATCTTGGAAGCTTGGGAGGTGTAGTTGATGCCGATTAGAGCGAGTGTGAACACCAACATTCCGAAGACAGAAAAGACGGTCGCGCGCACAAATACGCGGTCAAGTGCTCCCCTCAATGTCTTGCCCAGTTGCGTTCGCATTAACGCCTGCCTCACGCATAAAACACTTATTGCGGGTATTTCTAGAATAATCTCCTTAAAGTTATATTGAGGGGATTACGCTGCGAAATGCAAATTGGACCAACTGAGCCGGTCGTCGCGAAATCGATATTCAGGAAAATATGATGAGAGAAAGCCAGACCAAGAGAGCCTAACTTCCTCTTTATCCGAACCGTTGCAGTTCTAACTCAAGCTGCCCGAACCGCCGCTAAGAAGTCTTCTACCTGGTATCTCAGTTTTGCTGATTTCTGACTTAATCCACCCGCAACCCCAGTCAGCGCGGCAGCAGTATCCTTGGATTGTTCGGCAACTCGGTTCACTTCCCTGATATTGAATGACACTTGCTGCGTTCCAGAAGATGCCTGTTCGATATTTTGGGCGATCTCAGACGTTGCAAGAGATTGCTGTTCTACAGCTTCGGAAATTCCAGACGAGATTTCATTGATTTGTGAAATAGTCGAAGCGATAGATTTGATCGCTTCAACCGCCTCATTCGTCTCAGACTGAATGTTGGCAATTTGACCGCTGATATCTTCAGTTGCTCGGCCCGTTTGGTTGGCAAGGTCCTTTACTTCAGCGGCTACAACAGCAAAACCTTTACCGGCGTCACCTGCACGCGCAGCCTCAATTGTGGCATTCAAGGCCAAAAGGTTCGTTTGCTCGGCAATGTCGGAAATCAGCTTTACAACCTCGCCGATTTTGTCCGATGCGAACGCAAGTCCACGCACCTGGTTATCGGTGTCACTTGCCTGCCCAACTGCCCTTTGAGCAATCGCAGATGATTGCTCAACCTGCCTCATGATTTCGCCAATAGAACTGGAAAGTTCTTCTGTCGCGCCAGCAACGGTTTGAACATTGGAAGACGCTTCATCTGCCGCGTTGGCAACCGTCACTCCGCGTTGGCTTGTCTCATTTGCAATACCAGACATTGATGTCGCAGTTGAATCCATTTCGCCGGAAGCTTCAGACATGGCCTCAAGGAGTTCGGATACATTTTCATCGAAGTCTCGGGTCAACTTATCCAGTGCTTCAGCACGAGCTACTTGTTTCCTTGCTGCCTCAGCCTCACGCACAGACATTTCATCTGCTCTGATCATACTCTGACGGAAGACTTCAACAGCTGAAGACATCTCCCCAATCTCATGGCCGTGATCGCGGCCTGGTATTTCGATTGCCTTGTTGCCGTCCGCCAGTGCCTTCATCGCACTGGTAATGCTCTTGATTGGGCTCGATATTCCCCGACCAATTGCTAGAGCGAATGGGGCTCCAAGTATTATACTGATACTAGCGACAACCAGTGTAATCACCAAAGAGTCCTGCGACGCTTTGCGAACCTCTACGCCAAGTTCTTCCTGTTGCTGTTTGATGGCTTTTTTCAGCCGCTCCATCTGAGAAGCGACAGCGGGGCCAGCCTGATCTAGTGTATTTTCGACAATGAAGTTTCTGGCGCGAACGGTATCTCGTACAGACTTGAATGCATCAAAATACTGCTTGTGCATCGTGCGGACTTGTGCAGCCGAGGCTATGTGTTTGGGGTCAGTCAGATTGCGCAACAATTCTTCATGACTATCATGAAGTGCTCGATACTCACGCCGAGCGCGAAAAAAAGTCTCTTTTTCATATTGCAACAGATATTTCGTGGCGAAGAGACGCACCAAAGCCAAGTCGCGTTGCACCACCCCTGCAAGGTAGGCAACTTTTTGATCACGATGATCAAATGCGTCTTGCATAATTGTCGTAATGGATTGCTCCATCTTGGGGCCGATGACATCTAGCTTTTCGCTGATCATCTTATCCCGTTCAGTCTGAAACTTGTTCACATACTCAAACGCTTGCCCGTAGGACGAAACTTGCTTCCCAGCCTCCCGTGCAATGGACTGCAGCTTGGGATACTCACTTGTTAAAACGAGTAATTTCTCAATAAGCGCAAGCGTGCTGTCGGCATGGTCCCGCACGATGGCGTTACTGTTTTCGGACCTTTGAATAATGAAGTTTTTGACGGCCAGCTGCGTCGCCAGAAGTTTGGCTTGAACACGGCCTGCTTGATCAGTCTTTTCTGCTGAGGACAGATTGAGATACCCGTTACCGGCCATCACAAGAAGCAAGAGCAAAATTGTCAAGAAACCACCAAAAACCTTGACTGAAATCGACAACTTATTCAGCACGATCATTCTCCATTATAGCCGATTGAGCGACCAGTGCAGCACATCGGCGTTCGCGACCACCCGAAGCCAGTCGCCACAATGAAGAAATTGATCAATATATCTTTCTGATAATTAAGTACAAATGTAAATTAATTCAATTAATTACTATATTACATAAATAATACATAGGGAATAATTACCATAAATCTGACTTTCATAGAAACAAATTTTAAATGCAGCAGTAAATATAACAACCAAGAACAGAAGTCGTCCCTTCGACGATCTCATCCCAAAAACCTGGCATCATCACTGTGTAAGAACCACAATCTTCCGCCTGTCGAATTGCTCTGTTAAAACCTTACGAGACAAAGTTGCGCTGCATATCTTGATTTTGTATACAACTGCGCACAATCAATTCATTTCGTTCCAATTCACCTTCCGAAACGAGGTCCCAAGACACTATGTCGAAGATCAAAGTCGATAATCCGATCGTTGAACTTGATGGCGATGAGATGACGCGGATCATCTGGCAGTTCATCAAGGACAAGCTGATCCACCCGTATCTCGACCTGCCGCTGGAATATTATGACCTTGGTATGGAAGAGCGGGATCGTACCGACGATCAAATCACCGTCGATGCTGCCAATGCGATCAAAAAGCATGGCGTTGGCGTCAAGTGTGCGACAATTACGCCGGATGAAGCCCGCGTAGAGGAGTTTGGTCTGAAACGGATGTACCGGTCTCCAAACGGTACAATCCGCAACATCCTCGGCGGCGTGATCTTCCGAGAGCCAATCATCATGAAAAACGTCCCGCGTCTGGTTCCGGGATGGACGCAGCCGATCATCGTTGGCCGTCACGCCTTTGGTGACCAATATCGCGCGACTGACTTCAAGTTCCCGGGCAAGGGCAAGCTGTCCATCAAGTTCGTTGGCGAAGACGGGCAGGAAATCGAACGCGAAGTTTTCGACGCCCCGTCGGCTGGCGTTGCCATGGCCATGTACAATCTCGATGACAGCATCCGCGACTTCGCCCGCGCTTCCATGAACTATGCGCTGGGTCGAAAGGTGCCCTGTTACCTGTCCACCAAGAACACGATCCTCAAAGCTTATGACGGACGCTTCAAGGACCTGTTTGAAGAAATCTATGAAGCGGAGTTCAAGGAAAAGTTCGCAGATGCAGGCATCTGGTACGAGCACCGCCTGATCGACGATATGGTCGCCTCGGCCCTGAAATGGTCTGGTGGCTACGTTTGGGCCTGTAAGAACTACGATGGCGACGTTCAGTCCGACACAGTGGCCCAAGGCTTCGGTTCCCTCGGCTTGATGACCTCTGTCCTCATGACGCCGGATGGAAAAACCGTTGAGGCAGAAGCTGCCCACGGCACCGTGACACGTCACTATCGCCAGCACCAACAGGGCGAAAGCACGTCCACAAACTCCATCGCCTCAATCTTTGCATGGACCCGTGGTCTGGCTCACCGCGCCAAGCTGGACGGCAACGGCAAGCTCGCTCGCTTTGCCAAGACGCTGGAAACAGTCTGCATCGACACCGTCGAAAGCGGCTACATGACCAAGGATCTTGCGCTTCTGGTAGGCCCTGAGCAAAACTGGCTGACCACCACAGGCTTCCTCGACAAGATCGATGAAAACCTCCGGAAGGCAATGAGCTAAAGCACCAGTCTTTGAGTCTTTCGATTTCAATCAAATCCGGCGACAACGCCGGGTTTTTTCGTGGATCCTTGAGCAGCCTTTCTCCTATGTTGTTCCGCGCTCAACCAATTTGTAACCGACGTCAATAACCTTTTGGGCTCTGGCCGCTTCAGGATCGAGAAGTGCTCTGGCCGAAGCAACACCAATTTCGTATCCCGGCACCGCAATTGTGGTTAGGTCAAATCCCGATGGCGCTGAAACTTCAAAACCGCCAAATCCTGATACAGACATGTCGTTAGGGACATCCACATCACGTCTGCTGGCTTCGCAAAGAACTCCGACCGCCACCTGATCGCTCACGCACATTACAGCGTCTACATGCGGATTTACGTTCAAACACTTTTCGAAACTTGCAGCTCCGAGTTCAATCCCGGTTAGTGCTGCCTGATCTTCATTAGGCCACATGACCGGTGCCAAGCCAGCAGACTTTAAGGCGTCCTTGTATCCTTCTCGCCGACGAAGCCCACGCACGTCGCGCGCACAACCTCCGCCAATAAATGCAATGTTTTCGCAGCCGCTGTTGATCAAATGACGAGCCATGTCATATCCGGCCTGATAATTGGAAAAGCCAACAGCGATGTCCAAGGGTTCAGATGGCAGCTGCCAAACTTCGACGACCGGAATACTGACGGCGTCAAGAAGTTTTGTGACCCCGATGGAGTGAGATGTACTCGTCAGGACAATTCCGTCCGGCCGACGGGCAAGAAGCGCACGTAATGCCTCTTCTTCCACCTCAGGATTGTAGTTGGTACTTGTCAAAAGCAGTTCATATCCGGCGGCCCGAAGGGTGCTCGAAAGGCCGTCAAGAGTTTGTGCGAACACCGAGTCATTTACCGTAGATACTATTGCTCCAAACACACGGCTCTTGCTGGATGACAGCGCCCCAGCGGTATTGTCGGGAACATATCCCAATTCTTCAATCGCTTTTTCAACCCGTTGACGCTTTGCTTCCGAGACTTTTTCCGGAGTTCGCAAGACCCGAGAAACAGTGATAGTTCCCACATTGGCAAGATCGGCTACATCCTTCATTGTGACCCACTTGCCCATACCCAAGGCGTGCCTCCTGCGCTGATTACCCGGTGAGAATTGACGAGCTAAATAAACGCGGGTATCGATACCAAATCAACCGTGGTATCGATACCAAGCCTGACGTAGGCACAGAAAGGAACCATGATGCTGACCCATGAACAGATCGAGTTCTACTTTGAGAACGGTTATCTTCTTGTCGAAGACGTTGTGTCTGCAGAATAGCTACACCAGATGCAGTCCATTACTCACGATTTCATTGATCGGTCGAGACGAGTGACTGAAAGCAATGACGTCTATGATCTGGATGAAGGCCATAGTTTCGAGACCCCGAAGCTGACTCGGATCAAACTCCCCCACAAGCAGCATCCGTTTTTTTGGGACGTTCTGAAAAATTCTGGGATCACCGAGGTTTTGCGACAATTAATCGGACCGAATGCCGTATTGCAAACATCAAAACTGAATGCAAAGGCACCCGGCGGCGGAGCTGCGGTCGAGTGGCATCAGGACTGGGCATTCTATCCCCACACGAACGACGACATGTTGGCTTTCGGTGTTTTTTTGGAAGATGTCACGGAGGAAAATGGCCCGCTTCAGGTTATCCCAGGGTCTCACAAGGGCCCAATTTTGAACCATAACAGCTCAGATAACATTTTTTGCGGCGCGGTCGATCCGTCCAATCCGGAATTCCAGATTGAGAAGGCAGTGACAATAACCGGAAAGGCCGGAAGCATGTCGGTTCACCATGCCCGGACCCTGCATGGTTCTGCCCCCAATGTCTCTGATCGCGCCAGACTGATGTTGTTCTACGAATGCTGTGCTGCAGATGCATGGCCGCTTATGGGTGGTTCTGCCTACATTCAACGCTTGTCACAACAAGAGCAATGGGACGACCTTTTGGACAGAATGATCATTGGAAATCCGGTTCTGCAACCTCGCATGAAAGAAGTTCCGGTCCGGCTTCCCTACCCTCCGGCTGCGGACATCAGCTCGATCTTCCAAGTGCAAAAAACCGGCGGCGCCAAAAGCGCTTTTTCCCGAGTCTGACATCAAACCAAGGGTATATTCAAGACATACTACCATTGGGTTGGGATGCTAGATGGTATTAAACCTGCAGAGTGTCCCAATACCAATTGGAGCTTATGTTATGTCTTTAGCCCCTTTGATGAATGCCAGCTTTCCAGTGCCTTTGCATGCCTTGGCCGCCATTGCAGCCTTTGTGCTGGGAGGTATTCAACTGCTTCTGGCAAAAGGCACACGAGCCCACCGGATGTTGGGTTGGGTCTGGATCGGCCTTATGCTGATCACCGCAATCAGCGCCGCCTTCATTTATGGCTTCAGAATGATCGGCCCCTTTTCTCCGATCCACCTCCTGATACCACTGACGCTTTACACGCTATGGCAGAGCATTCGCGCCATTGGACAGGGCAATATAAAGGCCCATCGGAGCAATATGATCGGACTTTATATCTATGCTCTTGTGTTGGCGGGTATTTTCACCTTTTGGCCGGGGCGGACAATGTATCAAGTCGTGTTTGGAACGTAAGAAGTCAGGCGCGCCGGCCCCTTAAATATCGTCTTGACGCTGAGTGATTAAATGTGCTCACTAAGAAAGAACATTTCAGGAACAATTTGATTGGATTACAGTATGAGTGACCTTGTGCTTTACACAAACCCGATGTCCCGTGGCCGGATTGCAAGATGGATGCTGGAAGAGATCGAAGTTCCTTATGAAACAAAGATATTGGACTATGGCGAAAGTCTGAAATCGGATGAATTCCTCGCGATCAATCCCTTGGGAAAGGTGCCGACCATCACCCATAAGGGCAAAGTGATCACCGAAGCGGCTGCTATTTGCGCGTATCTGGCAGATGCTTTTCCAGAAAACAACTTAGCCCCGGCTTTGGATCAGCGAGCAGACTATTACAGATGGCTCTTTTTTGCCGCTGGGCCACTGGAATCCTGTCTGGTTGGCAGAGCTCTCGGATTTGACGTTCCCCAGGAAAAGCAACGCATGGCAGGCTACGGCAATTACACTGATATGCTCGCCACTCTCGAACTGGCACTTAAAAACACCCCATACATTGCGGGAGATAACTTCTCCGCAGCGGATGTTTATGTTGGGGCGCAGGTCATTTGGGGGCTGCACTTTGAAACGATCGAGCAACGGCCGGTTTTCGAAAACTACGCAAAGCGTGTCGCAGAGCGCCCAGCCTATGTTCGCGCCAACGAAATCGATGACGCCCTGATGGCAGAGAGCTAGGGGCAGCTTAACTGTCTTTGTGTTTTGGGCCCTTGAATAAGTCAGGCTCAACCGCATCAGCTTCCTCATCAAGAGGGGAGATATCGGCCAAAGCGAGTTCGGACTCAGCCAAATCCCCAAAGGATTGCAGGTTGGCGGCTATGCGGATCTCTGCTTCCTTCAGGATTTTGTGGGTCAGATTTGCATTGTCATCCATCAGCTTCTGCAGTGCTTGTGCCGATAGAACCAGTAGTTCGCAGTCGCGCACTGCTCGAACTGTCGCTGCCCGGGGCCGCTGCTGGATCAGAGCCAACTCGCCAAAGAAATCGCCATCATCAAGATAAATCACTTTATCCAGAACGCGAATTTCGGCGGCCCCTTCAGCGATAAAATACATCTTGTCCGCCATTTCGCCCTTTTCAGCGATGACAGTCCCTGCCCTAACCCTTTGCGCTTCCAACAACTTGGAAACCTCGGCGATTTCCGCCGCGCTCAAGTCTTCAAACAATGGCACGCGGGCCACCATCGACCACGTGACAACAAAATCTCGACTATGGATCTCGCGCGCAAAGGCGGAGGCGATGATGCCCACTGGCAATGCGATCAACCCGTAGCCTAACAACATCACAAACCCGGCGATCAAACGTCCCAAGTCAGTAACAGGCACCACATCACCGTAGCCTACTGTCGTGATGGTGGTGACAGCCCACCAGATCGCCCGGGGTATACTTGCCAGCGCTTCCGGCTGATCATCATGTTCCACCAGATAAAGCAAAGTGGCCGACAACAAGATGACACCACAGATAATAACCGTTGAACCAATGAGTGCGTGGCGCTCAGAGCCAATGGCAGTCAGGAGTGACCGGAGAGCTGGAGAATACCGGGCCAGCTTCAAAAACCGCAGGAGCCGGAGGATCACTACAACAGTCACCGCCGTATTTGGCAGGAAGAAAATCAGAAGCAACGGCAGAGCAGCAAGGAAATCTATGATCGCATCAGGGTGCACCCCATAGCGAACACGCGCCCAAAACGGTCCATATTTGCGCAAAGGCGGGTGCAGATCGGCAACATAAAGCCGGGCAATATACTCCAGAACAAAAATAAAACCGGACAGCATTTGCAATCGGGTCAACAAGCCGCCTTGCGTATCCCGAATTTCCGGCACCGTCTCAATGATGGCGAAGAAAAGATTCGCGACAATCAAAGCGATTAGGAAGTGGCGAACTATTCGCGCGGCAAACCGCTGCTGGCCTGTGTCTTCCAGTACATCGTAGAGCAGTTTCTTGAACGGCACTTGAGACACCTTCAAAGCCTCTTGGGAATCATAGCCGGAGAAAAGCTAGCAGGAACAGCACGCTCCCGCACCCATCCCTTCTTCTTCCCCCTCACGCTTCGGTGAACGAGAGTGAAAGATGGGATCTTGTAATTCGTGATCCAACATCCATCTTAAGAAAGCAAGCAGAGAAAAGGAGAATACAATGTCCTTTGATGTAAACCGCACGGATACCGCTACTGTCTCCCCGCAAGATAGCGACCTTTTGATGTTGGTTACATCCGCGTTTACTGCGAGCATACTGATGGCGTTCGTTGCTTTTTCCCTCTGACCTCCCCTAAACGGGAAACTCAACGAAACCTCAAAAAAGGCGGGCACTTGGCCCGCCTTTTTGATTCTGTTTCTGGCAACTGACCAGATCAGGCAACACCTTCCAAATGCCCCTCAATCGCCTTGATCGCATCTTCAGCCTTGGAACCATCGGGACCTCCGGCCTGAGCCATGTCCGGACGGCCGCCACCACCGCGCCCACCAAGGGCTTCCGAGCCAAGACGAACCAGATCAACAGCGCTCACCTTCTCAACCAGATCCTTGGTGACGCCGGTCACAATGGAGGCTTTCCCGCCTTCACCTGTTGAAATGAGAACCACAACGCCAGACCCAATTTGGGTCTTGGCTTCATCCACCATGCCCTTCAGATCCTTCGCATTGATGCCTTCCACAACGCGGCCCATCAGCTGTACTGACCCAATGGTTTTGACAGCTCCTCCCGCATCGCCGCCAGCACCACCGCCCATGGCCAGCTTCTTCTTGGCCTCTTGCAGTTCTTTTTCAAGTTTCCGGCGATCTTCAACCAGCTGCGCAACGCGCGCAGGCACGTCCGCCATACCGCTTTTCAAAATCGCGGCCACTTCCTTCACACGCTTGTCCTGCGCATCAAGATAGGCACGCGCTTCCGAGCCAGTCAGCGCTTCGACACGGCGCACGCCCGCAGCCACTGCAGCCTCAGAAACCAACGTCACAAGGCCTATATCGCCCGTGCGTTTGACGTGCGTTCCACCACAAAGCTCAAGCGAATAAGGCTTGCCTTCCTTTTCGCCATGAAGGGCTGTTCCCATGGAAACCACGCGAACCTCGTCTCCATATTTTTCACCAAACAGCGCCATAGCTCCGGCTTCGATGGCATCATCAACCGCCATCAACCGTGTTTCGACCGGTGCATTTTGAAGCACAATCTCATTGGCAAACTTTTCGGTGACAGCCAGCTCTTCATCCGACAGCGGCTTTGGATGGGAGAAGTCGAACCGCAACCGCTCCGGGCTCACCATTGAGCCTTTTTGCGCAACATGTGTTCCAAGCACTTCGCGCAGCGCTTCGTGAACAAGGTGCGTGGCTGAGTGGTTAGAGCGAATAGCTGTGCGACGTGCGTGATCGACTTTGAGTTCCAACGGTTGGTCGAGAGTGAGTGTCCCATCCTCAACCTTGACTGCATGAACAAACAGGCCATCGGCTTTCTTTTGAACGTCGCTGACAGTGACCCGAACACCCTCACCGATCATCAACCCGGCATCACCAACCTGACCACCAGACTCGCCATAAAACGGTGTCTGGTTTAGGACAACAAAGCCCTCTTGCCCGGAATTCAGCTTGTCGACTTGCGCATCATCCGCCACTAGGCCTTTGACCACACCTTCAGCTGTTTCCGTTTCATAGCCGAGGAAATCCGTCGCACCGACTTTGTCTTTCAGCGCAAACCAGATCGTTTCTGTCACGGCCCCACCTGAGCCTGACCACGCTGCCCGGGCTTCAGCCTTTTGGCGCTCCATCGCGCTGTCAAAACCGTCCGTATCGACGGAAATCCCGCGGGTCCGCAATGCATCCTGCGTAAGGTCCAGCGGGAAACCGTAAGTGTCATAGAGTTTGAAAGCCGTTTCTCCGTCGAGTTGGCCGCCCTCAAACAGATCGCCACTTGCTGTATCCAGCAATCCGAGACCACGTTCCAACGTTTTGCGGAAGCGAGTTTCTTCCAGCTTGAGCGTTTCGGATATCAAGGCTTCTGCCCGGCCAAGCTCTGGATAAGCACGCCCCATTTCCCGGATCAGGGACGGCACCAGCTTATGCATTAGCGGATCACGGGCACCCAGAAGATGCGCATGACGCATGCCCCGGCGCATGATCCGGCGCAGCACATACCCACGTCCTTCATTGGACGGCAGAACGCCGTCAGCAATCAGAAAACTGGTAGAGCGCAAGTGGTCTGCAATCACGCGGTGGCTGCTTAGCGCATCGCCGGATGCTTCAACTCCTGTCTCATGTTCAGACGCCGAAATCAGGGCCTTGAAGAGATCAATATCGTAGTTGTTATGAACACCCTGAAGAATGGTCGCAAGACGCTCAATCCCCATGCCGGTATCGATGGACGGGCGCGGCAGATCTACACGCTTATCAGCAAGCTGTTCGAACTGCATGAAGACAAGGTTCCAGATCTCGATGAACCGGTCGCCGTCTTCTTCCGGTGAGCCTGGAGGGCCACCCCAAATATGGTCGCCATGGTCATAGAAGATCTCCGAGCACGGACCACACGGGCCAGTGTCCCCCATGGACCAGAAATTGTCAGACGTCGCGATCCGAATGATCTTGTCGTCGCTCAGCCCTGCGATCTTTTTCCAAAGGACGGCTGCCTCGTCGTCCTCGGCAAAAACAGTGACCAGAAGGCGGTCTGCCGGAAGACCGAATTCCTTGGTAATCAGGTTCCAGGCAAGCTCGATTGCACGATCCTTGAAATAGTCGCCGAAGGAGAAATTCCCCAGCATTTCAAAGAACGTATGGTGCCGCGCAGTGTAGCCAACGTTATCGAGGTCGTTATGCTTTCCGCCAGCGCGCACGCATTTTTGCGATGTCACAGCACGAGAGCACTCACGCTTTTCCAAACCGGTAAAAATGTTTTTGAACTGGTTCATGCCCGCGTTTGCGAACATCAAGGTCGGATCATTTCGGGGAACCAAAGGTCCGGATTCAACAACCTCGTGGCTGTTCTTGGAAAAGTAATCCAGAAACGTCGATCTGATGTCATTAACGCCGGTCATACGCGGGGTCTCGCCTTGATCTGCAAAACGCTTTTGGCCAAAAGCGCGATGGGAATTGGTGGGCCAAACCGATACCTGACCGGTTAGCCGGAAATGCCTTTTAACTTTCAAGGCAAACCCTGTCCAGAAGCCTCTACAATAGTGGGTCTGCAAGGCCAAAAAACAAGAGGCACCGAACGCTGTCCGATGCCTCTAAACGTCTACCGGTTGTTGACGAACTCAGCTGTCGTCGTCTTCACCGCCTGTCGGGTCAATGATCGCTTCAGCGATCAATCCGGCATTCTGACGAACAGCCAGTTCGATCTCTTCCGCTATTTCCGGATTGTCGCGCAAGAACTGCTTGGCGTTTTCGCGCCCTTGCCCCAACCGCTGACTGTTGTAGGAGAACCAGGCTCCTGATTTCTCAACAATTCCGCCTTTAACACCAAGGTCGATCAATTCACCCATCTTGGAGACACCCTCTCCGTAGATGATATCGAACTCAACCTGACGGAATGGCGGAGCCAGCTTGTTTTTAACGACCTTCACGCGGGTCTGATTGCCAACCACCTCATCGCGGTCCTTGATCGCACCAATCCGACGGATATCGAGGCGGACAGAAGCGTAAAATTTCAGCGCATTGCCGCCCGTTGTCGTTTCAGGCGAGCCGAACATCACACCGATCTTCATGCGGATCTGGTTGATGAAGATCACCATGCAGTTCGACTTGGAAATGGAGGCGGTCAGCTTGCGGAGGGCCTGGCTCATCAGACGCGCTTGCATGCCTGGCAGGCTGTCGCCCATTTCACCTTCCAGCTCTGCTTTTGGCGTCAGAGCTGCAACGGAATCGATGACCAGAACATCAATCGCACCAGAGCGAACCAAGGTATCTGCAATCTCCAACGCCTGCTCACCCGCATCTGGCTGAGAAATCAGCAGATCATCAATATTGACGCCGAGCTTGCGTGCATAAATCGGGTCCAACGCGTGTTCGGCATCCACGAACGCGCAAATACCACCAGTTTTCTGCGCTTCTGCAACAGTGTGCAACGCAAGGGTCGTTTTACCAGAAGATTCAGGGCCATAGATCTCGACGATCCGCCCCTTCGGCAGACCACCAATTCCAAGCGCAATATCTAGGCCGAGTGATCCGGTGGAGACGGATTGAACCTCAACGGCCTGCCCCTGCCCCATCCGCATGATGGAGCCTTTTCCGAAGGCTCGTTCAATTTGCGAGAGCGCTGCATCAAGCGCTTTAGTCTTGTCCATCTGGCTGCTTTCTACGAGACGAAGTGTGCTTTGCGACATGCTTTCCGCTCCTTATTCCACGACGGGCAAGCCGTTTCAAACTGATGAATATGTACCTATTTTGTTCTCATTTGACAATGAATTTTAAGTTAATGAAAAAACGAATGAAATTATGCTTTGTTCTCAATGTGTTCACATGGGGACATATCGAAACTTACGCTACGGTAATTTTTCACCTCGTTAGAATGAACATGATGGAATCACTCTGCACTTGAGGCGGCAGGCGACACCTGATAGGCACAGGTCCACGATCTTCTTTCAAGAAGGAGCGCGCACAAGATGCGCCCTGAGCCATCCGCAGGCAATTCCAAACCCGTTTGGTGTTTTGGTGCTGTTCATCTCGACACAATCGTCCATGCAGATGTCGAACTGCAGCAGGACACCTCGACACCAGCCCGGTTTCACGAAAGCCTGGGCGGTGTGGCCACGAACGTAGCTGTGGGTTTGGCCAAACTCGGGGTTTGCACCGAACTTCACGGCGCGGTGGGCCAAGATGATGCCGCTGCGCGGATCATGTCCAGATTACAAGAGACCAGTGTTGTTCCGCATTTAATAGAACGAACAAAAGAAGCCACAGGCAGATACTGCGCCTTTCATCAGCCAGACGGTCAGATGGCGATGGCCTGCGTTGAAGGAAGAATACTGGAGACTGCACCGTCAACACTCTTTGAAAACGCTGTTCGCTGCGCTCAAGATCAAACGGATATGATCTGGTTTGCCGATGCCAACCTCCCTGTCCCCGTCTTGCAAGGCATTGCGAGCGCCAAGCAAGACAGGTTTTTGGCACTTGATGCCGTATCAGTCACGAAAGCGGGACGCTTGGAAGCGGTCTTGCCGGCCTGTGATCTGCTCTTCATCAACCGTGCGGAAGCTGCAGCACTACTGGAAGGCACGCGCCCAACCACATCACAGGACACAGTCACAGCGCTGCAACACATGGGCGCAGGCTCCGTTATTCTAACTGCGGGGGCAGACGGACTTTATTGGGCCGTGGAACGATCAACTCCGCAGCACCTGCCCGCACTTGAGGTCTCCGCGAAGGATGTTACTGGCGCCGGAGATGCGTTGATTGCCGGAACCCTTGCTGCGCTTTCTCGAGAACTTGGTCTTGAAACAGCCATTCAGTACGGACGAGCGGCAGCGACCCGCACATTGACCAGCAACGGTGCAACTGCTGCGAAATATTCTTGGGATGACCTATCCCAATCCCTTTAGAACACCACTTGAGACCACGAGTTCCCACCGGTCCAAAACCCATAAAGCCAAATCACATGAAGGTTGTAACGTGCAGATTTCTTCCCTTTTGAGCCTGAGCAGCGAAGTGCGCGATGCCAAGGAAAACGGCAAGCCTGTTGTTGCGCTGGAATCCACTATCATCACCCATGGCATGCCCTTTCCAAAAAACGTAGAAACAGCGCGCATGGTGGAACAGGATATCCGGGATGCTGGAGCCGTTCCGGCCACTATTGCAGTTCTCGACAAGCGACTACGCATTGGCCTGGAACCCGAAGACCTCGACCGTCTTGCACAGGCAGAAAATGTCCTAAAGTGCTCCCGCGCTGATCTTGCCCTCGCCCTCACCACGGGGCAGCCCGGCGCAACCACCGTTGCTGCCACAATGATGGCAGCTCATGCGGCAGAGATTTCTGTTTTTGCCACCGGTGGCATTGGCGGCGTTCACAAAGGCGCAGAAAAAACGTTCGACATTTCCGCAGACCTTGAAGAACTCGGCCGGACACCCGTTTGTGTTGTGGCAGCTGGCGCAAAGGCGCTGCTCGACATTCCAAAGACACTCGAAGTTTTGGAAACCAAGGGCGTCCCCGTAGTTGGATATGGCACAAACGATTTGCCAGCCTTCTGGTCCCGACAAAGCGGACTTGCTGCGCCCTACCGAATGGATACACCGGAAGAAATTGCGGCCTTTATCGCGACCCGCGCCCTGTTTGAAGATCATGGCGGGGTTCTGGTCACCAATCCTGTGCCGTCTGAGGCCGAAATCTCCCAAGAAGACATGGCTGAACATATTGACGCTGCAATTCGGGCAGCAGAAGCTGACGCCATTACGGGTAAGGACGTGACACCATTTGTCTTGGCGAAAATCTTTGAGCTGACAGGTGGGCGCAGTCTCGAGACGAATATTGCCCTTGTACGCAACAACGCGCGACTGGCGGCTCAAATCGCTGTTGCTCAGGTTGCGTGGCCGGGTCGAAGCACCGATATCACCAACATCACCGAATAAAGTGTCACGGATCGGTAACACCGCCTTATCCTTGTCATAACCATGCGGCAAGAGCGTTGACACTGTTAACAATGGCTGGCCTTACTAAGCCCGCCGCATGATGGAAAATGAGCCCGAGACAACACAGCGGGCACGAATGCGAGGAGGTTTTTATGGTGGACACAACAACCGCACCAGAGAATGTACCGGCAACTCAATCATGGAGCGGTTTGTCTCCACTGCAGTATCTGGACAACGCTCTGACCAAACTTCGCGACCTCGGTATTGCCGTGGAAAGCGAAGCCAATGCGCCGATCAACGCTCTGCTTGAGCAGATTTCCGACCTTTCTCCGGACAAGGTTGCCGTGATTACACGCACACTGGGCCAAGCATCCAACTTCAATGAAGTTGTGCGAACTCAAGTCCAGCAAATGGATATCAGCGAGCGCTACGAGACAATTACCGAAAGCTTCAACTCCATTCGTGATGATGCCAAATCCCTCGTCGACCAGCTGGCGGACGGCAAAATCTCCATGATGGAGAACCTCTCCAACAAGTGGCGTGACATTACCCGCGGCACGATTTCTGATCGTTTCGACGACATTCGCACCACCTACAAGGATGTTGCGGCGGCCACCAAGGATCAGATCGAACGGGAACAGACCATTCTGGAGGCTTACCGCGATTTCCGCGGCGCGCTGAAACAGGCTGAGGTTACTGCGTTTGAACTGCTCAACACCGCGACAGCCAAGCTGGACCAGACCAAGGCAAACCTGGAAAACGCGTCCAACGAAGTTGCGGCTTACACCGGCGATGACCAGGCTCAAAAAGCACGTCTGGAGCTTGCCCGCGACGAGCGCCTGCGTGAAATGCAGGATGAGGAGAAGCGCTATCAGATCGCCAAGGACCTCTCCGACAACCTGACCATTGGCTACAACACGTCGGAAATCATCATGGCGCGGTTGATGCAGACCACCAACGCCAAGGAGCGGGTCTATGCGCAGTCGGTCAGCTTTTTCTCGACCAACGAATCTGTTCTGACAGCCCTCAATGCGTCCTTCACAGGCCTGCAAGGTCTGCACGAATCCACCGAAACGCTGAATGCGATGAAGGACGGTGTGAACAAGAGCCTTGAGACCCTCGCCGAAATTGGTGATGCGGTTCAAAAGGAGGCTCTGAAAGCCGGTTACGGTCCGACAGTTCAAGCCGCATCTGTTAAGAAGCTGGTCGATTCTGTTGTGAACTTTCAGGTGTCTTCACGCGAAATCATCAATGAGATGCGTGAGATGTCGACTAAAAACTCCGAAGAAATCCGCACTGCAGTTGAAGACGGCAAACGCCGCCTCGCCAAACTGGCAGCTGAAGGCAATGCCTTGATGAGCTGACCTTGCCCCACTTCGGCAGGCCCGATTTCGGTGGGCCAGATTTCACTACCGAAATCAGAAGCAACAACGAAGAGGCAGGCGAAACTTGTCTCTTCGCATTTTTTGATATTGAAAACCGATCGGCATCAAAGGGCCTTGCCGGGACCTGATGCGGACCAGGAGAATGAGACAGATGGCAGACAAGACTCAGGCACCTTTGGATGACCTGATGATGGCCATGGACGTGGTGGACACACTGCGTCACGAACGGGCGGTTGTAGAAAAGGAAATCGCGGCAGACGACCGGGACGCTTACATGCTCAACCGGCTGCGCCAAATCTACAAGTCGCAAGGCATAGATGTTCCTGATCACATCCTGAAAGCCGGTGTTGAGGACCTGAAGGCGGATCGCTTCGTCTACAAGCCGAAAGGCAGCGGGTTTTCCCGCATGCTGGCGACGGTTTACGTCACACGTGCCACTTGGTCGAAATGGGCAGGTGGGGCGCTGGCTGCACTCGTGCTTGCCGTGTTGGCCTGGCAATTTCTTGTCGTTGCCCCAAGAGAACGGGCGGCAATTGCGCTTCAACAGGAACTGACCGAAACCATCCCGCAATCCATCACGTCCCTGTCTGAGCGCGTTAAATCGCTCACCAATGACCCGGAAATCTTTGCAGAAGCTGACCGGCTTGCGACGACCGGCAAGCTCGCTGCCGAAGACGGAAACATCGAAACAGCCCGCAAGGCAGCCGACGACCTTCGCGATATCGCAACAGCACTCAATCAGGTTTTTGAAGTCCGCATTGTTTCTCGCCCCGGCACCATGACCGGCGTGGAACGTGTACCGGACGTCAATCGCACACAGGCCAACTACTACATTGTTGTGGAAGCGATTGGACCCGACGGCAACGCCCTGACCCGAAAGATTGTTTCGGAAGAAAATAACGAAACGCAAGAGGTCTCCAGCTGGGCCCAGCGCGTCACGCCAGCGCTTTATCGCAAAGTTCGTGATGACAAGGTGCAGGACGGCATTGTTCAGGACAGCCTACTTGGCACAAAAAAGCAGGGTGTTCTGGATATCGAGTGGGCCCGGGGTGTGAAGGACGGAGCAATCACCAAATGGTAAGGCAACCTTCTGCAAAACAAAAAAATGAGGTGGAGCCATGCTGACCGGACGCCAAACCCTTGCCTCCATTGATGCAGCTCTGAATGATCTTCGCCGCGAAGAAGCAGAGCTGGGCACCCGCATTGAACGGGCCACACGCTCATTTGCCGATTTCCAGACCCGCAAGGGTGAAGCCTACAAGGATCTGGCGCGGTTCCGGCTGGACACGCAATCCATTGAAACTCTGGACATCCGTCTGGATTCCGCGGCACGCGAAGCACGGCGCCTGTTGGACAAGCGCAGTGCTGACTTGAAGGTTTTGACCGAAACACTTCGCGAGCGGGAAACAGAGCGTGCGCAACTGGACGCGGAACGCGAAGCAATCATCACTGCACAGACGGATGCCGAAGACCGGGTCGACAGCCTGTTGGAAGCTGTTGATGACGCGCTTGATGGGGACACGGCATTCCTTGCGCAGCGTGACATCGCCCTCAACGCTCAAAAGACCGCGGAAGCAACAGCTTCAAAGGCGCAAACTGCAATTCAGGATCAGGCAGAGAAGGGCAAGGCCTATGAGGATGACGCTCTTTTTGTGTATCTGTGGCAGCGGGGCTTTGGCACTCCGGATTACAACCACCTTGGCTTGACCCGTGCGCTGGACCGCTGGGTAGCCGGTATAATTGATTTCCATGATGCCCGCGCTAACTACGCGATGCTCACCAGTTTACCGGAACGCCTCCAGAGCCATGCCGAACGCTGTGCAGAGCAGGCAGAAGAAGAAGCTGCTCGCCTTGATGCACTCAGCCGTTCTGCCATGGAGACTGCAGCAGGCGAGGACCTGATCGGGAAAATCGAGACCTATAACGCGCAGGTGGCTGACTACGACTCCCGCGTTGACGCTCTCGACAAGGCCATCGAAACAGTCGCTCAAGCGATCAAGGACTTCAGCACCGGGGATGATGCTGACTACCAGAAAGCCGAAGAACATCTGGCCACATCATTGAGAGGAGATGATCTGGATGAACTCTGGCGCGAAGCACTCGCTACGCCTTCACCAGAAGACGAGAAAATCGTCCGGCAGATCGAGGATCTGAGCGGGCGGATGGAGGCCCTCACCCGCGAAATTCGTCAGGACCGGGAACTACAACGCGATATTTCTGCTCGGCGCAGTCAGTTGGCTGATGTCAGTACGCGTTTCCGCTCAAAAGGATATGACCGCTGGGAATCGACTTTCTCCGACAACAGTCTGGCAACCGTTCTTCTTGGCGAACTGGTCAAAGGCGGTCTGGATGCCGCCGAATATTGGGCCCGCGCCGAACGCTCACATAAATGGCGCAAGCCGCGTGGAGGACGGGTCGGTTTCCCGAAAGGCTCTGGCCTGCCCACAAGTATGGGCGGACGCTCTCGTTCGAGTGGCGGCTTTGGAGGTGGCGGTTTCAGTTCCGGAGGTGGGTTTGGCGGTGGAGGCTTCACCACAGGCGGTGGATTTTAATTCCGACTGCACACCATTGCCAACAGCCTCAATGCATTTATAAGTATTTCGCCCTAGACTTGCCGTTAAGTGACGTTGAAAAATCTGCCGAGAGTGCCATGCTGAAACGATATGCCTCTGTTGTTCTTGCTCTGTTGCTGGCCGCATGCCAGTCCAGCACAAAGCCGACCACTCCGGAGACGACACAACCTACCTTGACCGTTCCGCAGGGAGCGCAGAGCGTAAATATCGCGGCTGATCCGCAGACAGTTCGCACTGCCCTCGTTACGAGTGCCAACGAGCGGGGAACCAAGGTTGTGCAGAATAGCGCCAACATGGTGGTCATGGAGCGTGTCATGGCGGGCGATAACCCGGCGCTCGATCAAGAGTTTGGGCCGTCTAACAATGGAAACCGCGTTATCCGTATTCGCGTACGGTTCACTGGAGCCGCCTGCAACACTTTTGCGGTGCAGGAGCTGGCCGTCATAAACAATGCCAGCACCGCACTTGAACAAAGCTTTGTCCTGCCGGGTAACGCCAACACGCAGGACAGCCTCAATGGCCTGAAATCCCGCGCTGAACAATCCAGCAGCTGTCCGAGGATTGGTTAGGGACATTTACCCCCTTGGGAAAATCCACAATTTATCGGGCTGCCGCCAGCAAAACCACTTGGGTTTGAATATCAAGCACTTCACAACCTTCGGAAGAAAACGGAGGTTCATTTGAAGTATCTCGTCTTACCTGTCGCATTGCTCTTAAATGGCTGCCAATCTGATGGCTCGGGTCCGGCACCTGAACCGAAATTGAATCCGGAAGAACTCGTCTGCAAGAATAGCGGTTTAACGCAAGGAACAGCAGATTTTAGTCGGTGCGTTTCTATCACTCGCATCGCCGAGGGATTTGTCGGGATTATGGAAACCGACAAAAACCGAGGCACGTCCCAGGCAGAGCAGGCCCGGAAGGAACGCGACACAATCGGCAACGGTTTAGCGACCCAAATCTGCGACAAGTATGCTCGGGAAAGCACTCGATATCCGATCAAACGGCTCCAGAATTCCAAAGTGACTGGAGACTATGAGAAAACGGTCACCATCAGTTATTCGATCGACCGGACAGCTGAAGATCCGAATGTGATCTATTCGGTATTGGAAGCCGAATGCAAACTTAGAGGCAGGCAGATCGTAGACTATAACGAGCGGTAACGCCTGTTGCAGACCTGAAACGCAATTCCGCTGGAGCAGCGTGGGGCAGCGCCAGAATGAACGATGGGAAACATCCCAGGCTGCTTAATGAATGAGAAAAGTTGAATTGCAGACAGAGGTGACGCATGGTGAGCAAAATTGACCAGTAAAGCTCTTCCATGCCCACCGTTTATCAGCTGAAGTCCCGATTTCAGAACATTCTCCGCCCTCTCTGCAACAGACTTGCCAGTGCTGGCATCACTGCCAATCAGGTGACCATCGGCGCTCTTGCCCTGTCTGTTGTGGAAGGCCTCGCCATCTACACCTTCCCGGCCAGCATCTGGCCCTTTGTCCTTTTACCCGTAATCCTGTTCGTCCGCATGGGCCTGAACGCCATCGACGGCATGCTGGCCCGCGAACACGACCAGAAATCAAGTCTTGGCGCGATTCTCAATGAGCTGGGCGATGTGGTATCGGATGTCGCGCTTTACCTGCCCTTTGCAGCCCTTCCCTTCATTCGACCGGACCTTGCCGTTGGTCTGGTGGTGCTGGCGATCATCGTGGAGATGACTGGCATCATCGGCGTCCAGATTGGAGCGAGCCGACGCTATGACGGCCCCTTTGGCAAAAGCGACCGGGCTGTTCTTTATGGAACCTGTGGCGCCTTGACCGCCATCGGCGTGACGAGCCCGCTGCTTTTCACCATCGTGTTTACCCTCGCGTGCGGCCTGTCTCTTTGGACCATCTGGAATCGTGCCCGCAACGCCCTTCGTGAACTGGAGCAATCCCGACCATGACATCCTTTCATTGGGCGATTGCCGGTATCTGGGGGCTTTTGATCGTAGCCAGCATCATCGTATTCACTATCTCGAAGCGCTCTGCAAAGGATGTCAGCGAACTGGTTCAACGAACCCAAAGCTGGTGGGTCATGATCGGGATCTTCACGGTCGCCTTCCTCGTCAACCCAGTTATCTCGATCATCGTGTTCGGCCTCATCAGCTTTCTGGCGCTAAAAGAGTATTTCTCAATGATCCCGACACGACGGGCCGACCGACGGGTGCTGCTCTGGGCCTATCTTTCAATCCCTATCCAGTATTTCTGGGTCTATGACAGCTATTACGGCATGTTTGCGGTCTTCATTCCGGTCTACATGTTCCTGTTCCTGCCTTTTGCCAGCCTGATCTCCCAGCAGACGGACGGGTTCCTTAAGTCGGTCGGAACGCTGAATTGGGGCCTGATGCTGTGCGTGTTCTCGATCAGCCATGCGGCCTTTCTCATCACCTTGCCGCCGGTGACCGATGGCGGCGCGGGCGGCCCCGGACTGTTGCTGTTCCTTGTGTTTCTGACCCAGTTCAATGACGTTGCCCAATACACCTGGGGCAAGATGTTCGGACGCCACAAGATCATTCCCGGTGTCAGTCCGAACAAGACCTGGGAAGGTTTTCTCGGCGGAGTTGGCACCACGTTCGTGCTTGCCGTTCTCACTGCACCCCTAGTTACGCCGTTTTCCTTGGCTCATGCGGCGGCAATCGGTCTTATCATCCCGGTCGCCGGCTTTGTGGGAGACGTCACGGTTTCAGCCCTGAAGCGGGACCTCGGGGTCAAGGACACAGGCAGCCTCATTCCCGGTCATGGCGGCATTCTCGACCGGATCGACAGCCTGACCTTCACCGCGGCGATCTTCTTCCATTTCACCCGTTTCTTCTTCTACTAGGCCGCAAACGCATGCTGCAGAAGGTCTTCTATATCTTCATCAAGATAGCAGTGCTCTTTCTGCTGGGGCTGAATGTTCGGCGCAAGGAACTCCTGCCGGACACAGGTCCGGCCATCATTGTCGCCAACCACAACAGCCATCTCGACACGATGGTCTTGATGGCCCTGATGCCTCTGGACCGCCTGAAAGACATCAAGCCGGTCGCAGCGGCCGATTATTTCTTTTCAACCCCGAAGATGGAGTGGATTTCCGAACATGTGCTCGGCATCATTCCGGTTGAGCGCAGCGGTGCAAAGAAATCCGTCGATCCTCTTCAAGGCTGTTATGGCGCCCTTGAACAGAACAAGGTTCTGATCCTCTTTCCCGAAGGCTCGCGCGGCGAACCGGAGAAGATGATAGACTTAAAGAAAGGCGTGTCCTATATCGCCGAGCGCTTCCCCGATGTGCCGGTCGTTCCCGTGTTCACCCATGGTCTTGGCAAGGCGCTACCGAGGGGCTCTTGGCTATTGGTTCCCTTCTTCTGCGACATCTTTGTCGGCGACGCGTTCAATTGGACCGGTGATCGCGCCAGCTTCATGATCACCCTGCAGGAGCGGTTTCAAACCCTCTCAAAGGAAAAGAACTTTGCTTCGTGGGAATAGCCCCCACGAAGCGAAACCTCATTACACCTGTGACAGCCCCCACCCCAGAGCAGCTGCGACCCCGAGGACCAGAAACAGGATCTTATGCCAGCGCAGCAGGAGAAGGCCGCAGATGAGCGTGATGACGGGCACGCGCCAATCGAGACTGGAAAGGTTCGGAATCCAAAGTGTCAGAGGCCCGTGCCTGCGTGCGCTCACCTCACCAAAGAGCACATGCAGCGCGAACCAGACCGACAGGTTGAGCACCACGCCAACGACTGCGGCAATAATCGCCGTCAGAGCCCCCTTCAAACGCGGTTGGGCCGATATCCATTCAATGTAAGGTGCACCTGCAAAGATCCAGAGGAAACATGGCGCAAAGGTTGCCCAAAGCGCCACCATGCCCCCTGCTAGGGCCAACCCCACTCCCCCTTCCTTGAAAGCGGCCAGAAAGGCCACGAACTGGGTGACGAGAATGAGTGGTCCCGGCGTTGTTTCGGCCAAGCCGAGCCCGTCCATCATTTCCCCGGCGGTCAGCCACCCGTTCTGCGTCACCACATCCTGCGCCATATAAGCCAGAACCGCGTAGGCTCCGCCAAAGGTGACGACTGCGAGCTTTGAAAAGAACAGGCCAATTTCGCTGAGGATCGGCACGCCCGACAAGGCCCCAACGGCTACGAGAGGGGCGAACCAGACAACAAGTCCGATCAGAACCGTTGCAAGTGTGCGCTTGGTAGAGACCGTTACCGCAACCTCCGCGCCCTCCCCCGCGTCTTCACGGTAGGCAACAGCTCCGTACCCGGCCGCCAGCAATACGATCAACGGAAACGGCACAGCCAGAAAGAAGATCGCGAAGAAAGACAAGCCTGCGAGAACCCATTGCGAAGGATTGGTCAGGGCGCGCCGCGACAGCTTCAAGAGCGCTTCAAAGACAATGACAAGGACGGCAGCCTTGATGCCGAGAAAAGCCTGACCAAGCACGGAAACTTGCCCATAAAGGGCATAAATCGTCCCGAGCAGGAAAATGACCGCCGCACCGGGCAGGACAAACAACAGGCCTGCAAGCAATCCGCCTGCAACGCCTTTCAGCCGCCAGCCGGCATAGGTCGCCAGCTGCATCGCCTCCGGACCCGGCAACAACATGCAAAAGCCCAGAGCATTGGTGAAGCTGCGCTCCGACAACCATCTGGTCTCGTCAACCAGCTTGCGATGCATGAGGGCAATTTGTGCTGCCGGCCCGCCAAAGGACAAAAGCCCGATATTGAGAAACACGCGCAAAAGCGCTCGCCACCCCGGAGAGCCGTGATCTGAGGGCGAATTTTCCATCGCCCGCGTGGTCATTTCTGATCGCTGATCCACCACTCACCCCCGCTTCGCCGCTGCCGGCCAATCATGACCTTCATCGCTCGCATCCCGAGCCCAGCGATAGAACGCATCATATAGGCCAAGTCCAGCCTCAAGTTGCTGAAGATCATTCATGAACATGCGCGACAACCCGACAGAGACAGCAAGCAGACCTGCGGCTTGTGGCGCAAGATCATGCCGGTTTGTATCGGCTGCCCGCACGACAAGGGCAAGGCGCTCCAGCGCCTCACTCTTAAGGCCGAATTCTTCAACCATTGTGTCAAACGTGCAGGTATCTCCCCTGTGGCTCCAGAAAACGTCCTCCACATCAAAAGGAACAGCGCCAAAACGATCGGCGACACCTTGAACCTGCGAGGGAGAAACAGACAGGAACCGGGCCTTTGGATCGATAATCCGCCGGATAAGCCATGGACAGGCAATCCGGTCGATCTTGGGGCGGTGCCGCGTCACCCAGATTTGCTCGCCGGGCACATTGCCAGAAGCAACGGATGTAGCTGGAATGCGAACAAAACCGGCGGCATTCCAGCCCTCCGCCCCACCGTCCAGATATTCGGCAGAAATACCATGAAGTCTCAAAAGCGCAGCTGTCCCTTCGCTCAGCTTCAAACCACCATGGCAGACCACCACCACCTTGCGACCGGCAAGGTCAGGAACAAGGTTCTCAATGGTTCGGTGAGAGTGCCTGAAGGCGGTCGGGATAAACGTCGGATTTGCCTCAAAATCCTCATTAATGCGCACATCAATGATAACCGGGCAGTCCGGTGTTCCGATAAGACGGTTCAGTTGGGAAGCGGTAATGGCATTTGGTGACGGCATGATGCGCCCTTCCATGTTTCAGGATTAAAAGGACGCGAATTTGGGCCATCGCCTCACGGGGTATTCGCAAACCCCATGAGATACAAACTAATCAGATCCAACCTAAAGTCAAATCACTTGAAAAGAGCCGGGGTTCTTCCCCCTCAGCTTTCCAAGACCTCTTTCACTTTTGTCGCCAACTGCTTGAGGGTGAACGGTTTTGGCAGGAAGTCGAACTGCTCGTTTTCGGGCAGGTTTTCTTCAAAGGCATCTTCTGCGTAGCCCGAGACAAAGATGATTTTCAGGTCAGGCCGTGTCTTGCGCAGCTCAACAAGCAAGGATGGACCGTCCATCTCCGGCATCACGACGTCTGAAACCACAAGATCAACTGCGCCGTCATTTTCGTCCATGACTTCGAGCGCCTCGGTTCCCGATCCCGCCTCATAGACTGTGTAACCGCGAGACGCCAAGGCACGAGCTGCAAACGCCCGTACGGCTTCTTCATCCTCGACCAGCAAGATGGATGCAGACCCCGTGAGGTCAGCGGTTTTCTCGCTCTCGGCTTCTTGGGCAACAGGTTTTGCTTCTTCTACGATGTCCGGAATATGGCGCGGCAGGAACAAACGGAAGGTTGTGCCAATGTCCACCTCGCTGGTGCAGAAGACGAACCCGCCAGTTTGTTTGACGATCCCGTAAACCGTTGAAAGACCTAGGCCCGTACCCTTGCCCACTTCTTTTGTAGAGAAGAACGGATCAAAGATCTTTTGCATGACATCGGCCGGAATGCCGTGACCGGTGTCTTCGACTTCGACAAGCGCGTATTCGCCCGGAGGCATGCCGCGCGTGTTTTCAAATTTGGTCGATTCTTCGGCTGACACATTGGTTGTGCGGATTGTCAGCTTGCCGCCATCGGCCATTGCATCGCCAGCGTTGACAGCAAGGTTCACAATCACCTGTTCCAGCTGGTTGAGGTCAGCCATAACCGGCCACAGGTCCCGGCCATGGATCACCTGCAGCTCGACCTTCTCGCCCAAAAGGCGGTCCAGAAGAATGGAAAGATCAGCCAGAACATCATTGAGAGCGAGTTGTTGCGGGCGCAGCGTTTGACGACGGGAGAACGCAAGCAACTGACGGACAAGTCCAGCTGCGCGGTTGGCGTTCTGCTTGATATTCATGATGTCCTGGAAGGACGGATCTGTTGGACGATGGCTTGCCAAAAGCAGGTCCGAGAAGCCAATGATCGCTGTCAGGACGTTGTTGAAGTCGTGCGCGACGCCGCCGGCCAGCTGACCAATCGCCTGCATCTTCTGACTTTGGGCAAACTGCGCTTCCAACGTGCGCTGCTGGGTGGTTTCAAGCGCATAGACGATGGTCGTCTCCCCGTCCCCTTCCCCATCCTGAACAGCTGAAACGTAGAACGTAGCCGAGCGCGGATCATGTCCTTCGCTCAGCGGAATATCAATTGGTGCAATCTCGCCAATGCCTTGGGAAGCCGCGCTAAGCGCTTTGCCAAGGTGGTCTCGGCCACTCTCGGCAACATAAGCCTCAAGTTTTGGCGCACCCTCATCCATATCCACCGCACCGAGCAACTTCAGGAACGGTGCATTGGTGCGAAGTACGCGGCCCTCTTTGTCGAGAGAGGCGATGGCAATCGGCGTATTGTTAAAGAAGCGGGCAAAACGCACTTCTGCCGCCCGCAGCGCCTCGGATGCCTCTTCACCCCGCGAACGGTTCAAAACAAGCGTGCGGCTGTCCCCAGCAACACCATTTTCCCCAAACGGCACACGGTGCAGCAACCGAACAGGCAGACCGCGGCCAGACCGCGTCACAAGATCAAGGTCAAACGTGTCGCTCTTGACCTCTCCCGCGTGGCCCTTGACGGACCGGATCAGCTCCGCCCCATCACCGCGTACAATATCGATCAGGGAGAGATCTCCCACCTCGAACTGGGCCAGATCATAGCCGAGCCAGTCGGCAAGCGTCGCGTTGAGATAAACGACCTGACCGGATGCATCGCAGGACAGGAAACCGGCTGGGGCGTGATCGAGGAAGTTGATAACCCGCTGCAGTTCCTGAAACGAATTTTCCTGCTCGGCCCGATCGCGGGTAATGTCTGAGAGCTGCCACACGGTCAGGCGGCGTGCCGACCGGCCTTTGGCTGACACATCTACAGGGCGGACCAGCACCCGATACCAACGCGGGCCACCCTCCGTGCGCCCGAGCGGCGATACCATGCGAACTTCTTCCTGCGCCCGGCGTCCATCACGCATAGCCTGAGAAAGGCGATAGATGGCATCAGCAGCATCGGGATCGCTGGAAAACACCCGTTCGATTACACGAACATCTGAAGCCCCTTCCGCGCCGGTCAGATCAGCATAGGCCTGATTGGCATAGACGAGACGTCCATCCTGATCCGTGACCAAAGCGCCGTCTTCCAGGGTGGCTAGAAAGGCTGCGGCGATTGGGCTGGATTCATTTGTGCGGGAGGCAAGGCGCAAGAACCCGATGGCTCCTGCAAAAAGACAGAAAACCCCAATGACGGCGAGGATGCCCAACATACCCAAGACGAAGGGTTGAGCCTGAGCCCGATCCATGAGCGCAAAGCTTGCAGCAGCTCCGACAAGAACCAGCGCCAGCAAAATCAGCAACCACAAACTGCCAGCCCGTTCAGGCCGGTCAATCAGGGGCTCATTCGCCGCACCGTCAAATTCACTCATCGTCGTGTAACTCCTCAGCCCGAATCGGTTTCAGGCTTTCTTCCAGCATTCTGCGAACAGCAACCAAATTCAACCAAACCACCGCTTGGTCGTGTGGATGAATAGCGCCAGATCTCATTATCCTGATCGCCAGCTGGACTTGTTCCGCATGCGATAAACGAAGCCGATGACTTCCGCCACTGCTTTATAATGTTCTTCGGGCACTTCCTGCTCAATCTCAACGCTTGCATAGAGCGCACGGGCCAAAGGTGGGTTCTCCACCACAGGAATCTTCTTTTCCTTGGCCAATTCACGGATTTTCAATGCGACAGCATCGGTTCCCTTGGCAAGACACAGTGGGGCTCCCATGCCCTCTTCATATTTTAGCGCCACCGCAAAGTGAGTCGGGTTGGTCACAACCACTGTTGCATCCGGCACAGCTGCCATCATGCGCTTGCGGGAACGTTCCATGCGGAGTTGCCGGATTTTGCCTTTAACGTGCGGGTCGCCTTCTGTTTGCTTGTACTCATCCTTGACGTCACGAAGGGACATCTTCTGCTTATTGAACCATTTGTTCTTCTGATAAGCATAGTCAGCAGCTGCGACCACCGTCATGAATGCCATCACAGCACCAAGCAACTGAAGGATCAAAAACCGCGCTTCTTCCAGCAAAATGACCGGATCTGCGAAGATCATGATGTCCGCCTCGTCCCGGTGTGGCCACAGGACGAGAACCATCAGGGCTCCCACTACAAAGATCTTCGCCAACCCTTTGGCGAAATTGACCAAACTGTCTTTGGAAAAAAGCCGCTTGAACCCAGACAGCGGCGACACCTTGGAGAGTTTTGGCTTCATGGTTTCAGCGGTAAAGACCAGTTGGTGCTGAACCATGTTTCCAGCAATCGCCATGACCACCAAAGCCATGAGCGGCAGACCGACGATCAAGGCGATGGACTGGCCGGTGTCCCGCCAAAGAGCTTTCAGCGCAAATCCGTCAACCGGAATGTCATGGGCATGTTCCATAAAGCCCTTCAGGTGATTGCCAACAGCCGCGCCAATCGTGGGTGCAAACAGGGCAATAAGCAGCGTTGTCCCGGCAAGCGTGAACCAGGTACTGACTTCCTGCGATTTGGCAACATCCCCCTTGTCTAACGCATCCTTCAAGCGTTTCTGTGTGGGGTCCTCAGTCTTTTCTGCATCATCTTGATCATCAGCCATGACGCTCTCCTACCCCGCGATAAACTTGCCCAAAGCGCCTTCGAAATGGTCCAGATAGAAGGCCATCAAAGTGCTGAGCAGTACCATGAGGAGGAAGAACCCGATCGCAATATTGACCGGCATGGCGATGAAGAAGATCTGCATTTGGGGCATCAGCTTGTTCAAAAGGCCGAGCCCGAAATAGAAGACAAGTCCCATCACGATAAAGGGGGCGCTCATGCGAAGCGCTATGGAAAATACTTCTGCAACGGTGTTCGTCGCATTGGTCACAAAATCCCCGACAGGCACCAACTCACCTGGAGGAAAAAGAGTAAAGCTGTCATGCAAGGCTGCAATGACCAGATAGTGGCTGTCCGTGGCAAAAACCATCGCAATGCCAACCATGGACAGATAGTTGCCGAACAGGGTGCCCTGCTGGCCACCATTGGCAAGGTCTGCGCCGAACGCAAAGGCCAAACCGGACTGGTTGGCCATGATCACGCCCGCAGTTTGAAGTGTGGTTGTGAAAAGCCTTATGCAGAGGCCCACCGCAAATCCGATAATCATTTCACCACCCATGAAAACCAGCAGGCGGGCCGGATTATCTGTCAGGCCTGCCGGATATGAGCCGGAAATGACGGGATAGAGAACCAGTGTAATGCCCAACGCAATTGTCAGACGTATGCGCGTTGGGATTGATGTTTCACCCAAGGCGGGCATCAACATGATCAGCGTGCCAATCCGCGCGAACATCAACAAGAAGATCGCTGTGATTTGCGGCAGAAAGTCGAGCTGAACAGTCATCGGCCGCCGTCAGGACGTTTGCAGGATCATCTCAGCGATCCGCGCCGTGAAGGAAGCCAAAAGTTGCCCCATGAAAGGCAGAGACAACAGCAGAGTTACAAAAATGGCGAGGATCTTCGGAACGAAGACCAACGTCATTTCCTGAATTTGCGTCAGCGCCTGAAACAAGGCGATAACCACGCCAACAAGCAGACCGATAATCATCACGGGCGCGGAGATGAAGATCATCGTCCACACACCTTCTCGAGCCAAATCGAGCACTTCACCACCGGTCATCGCAAGCCTCCACTTCTCTCAGGAGCCGGAAACCGGATCAGATTGGCATCCGCTTGATTTCTTCGTAAGCCGAAATCACCCGGTCGCAAACTGAAACCATCATTTCAAGCGCTACTTCGGCTTCGGCAATTGCGGTCACCACGTCAACCACGTCAGTCTTGCCTTCCACAAGACCCATCGCCTTCTGGTCAGCATCGCGTCCTTGTTGGACGATATTTGATACCGCCTCTTGCACCATTTGCCCAAAATCAACGTCTGGCGTTTTGACCTTGGCTTCGTTTTGAGCAACCTTGGCTTCGTTTTGAGCAATTTGCTGCGCCATACGAGCAGCAGACTGATACGCATTGTTGGCGATCAACGAACTGGACATGGTCCCGAACTCCTAACTCTACAAAGGGACTGAACGGGGTCAGCCCTTCAGGATATCGATGGTTCGCTGAAGCATGCGACGGGAAGACTGGATCACGTTCAAATTGGCCTCGTAAGACCGTTGAGCTTCACGCATATCCGCCGTTTCAATCAGCGTATTGACGTTGGGCTCCAGAACATATCCTTGTTCATTTGCCGCCGGGTGGCCGGGTTGGTAGCGCTCTTTGAATGCTGACTTGTCTTCGGCTACTTTTCCAAGCTCGACAACTTCTGCGTTGAGTTCCTTGGAAAAATGAGATTGGAACGTTGGAACTCGGCGGCGATAGGGTTCCCCGTCCGGGGTCTTTGCCGTCGAATTCGCATTGGCAATGTTTTCCGCGATCACCCGCATCCGACCATTTTGCGCCTTCAGACCAGACGCTGCGACGAACAGGGATTTGATCAGATCCATTTCAGGTCTCCTGATGCCAATTCAAGGCACCGCTTGTATCAGCCGCCTCTTGAAAGCGCGGTCCGAATGAGGCCCAAGCCTCGCGAATAGAGCGTTGTGGCGGCTTGATAGTCCATCTGGTTCTGAGTGACTTTCATCATCTGCTCTTCAAGAACCACGTTGTTGCCGCTCGGCGTCACCTCAAACATGTCACGCTCTTCAGCTTTACTGGCGACACCTGGCGCAGCTGATCCAGAGATATGCCCGACTTTTGTCACCGAAGTAGACAGGCCCGATTGCGCAAGCCCCACATGGTCAGCGAAACTGAATGCCGTGACTTCTCTGGCGCTGTAACGGGGGGTGTCAGCATTGGCGACGTTTTCCGACAAGACTCCTTGCCGAACCTGATGCCATTGCATCTTGGACTTGAGCGCTTGAAAAAGCGGAATGTCAGAAATCGCCATTTCGGCCACCATTGGTTAACAAACTAGGCAAACATTGCCGCCCAGAAGGTTAATGAAAGGTTAACAAATCATAACCCTGCACCCGCAGACCACCGGTTTCCGGGGCATTGACGCGAATTTCCTTTGCATTTTGCAAGATTTTCCATGGCTTTGGCAGGCAGTTTTTGCCCACCTCTGTTAACCTGTGAACAGTGCAAGATTCGTTTTTGGCTTTCCGGCTCTGGTAGCACTTCTACCGACCCGTCGAATCCGGATCAGCAAGGTGTTCAGTCAAAGTTAGCGATCAAGAGGACCCAATGTACGAGTGGATAGAACAAACGCTGGGTGTTGGAGACGGAATAGCCCGGATTCTCGCCTTTAGCGTCTCCCTGATCGTCGTTCTGGCCCTCTTCGGACTGTTCGTGGTGATCTTGAAACGGTTGATGGGGTCTTCCATGCCCGGTCAGCGGAATCGCCAACCTCGTATCCAGATCATGGATGCGGCAAGCCTTGATCCAAGACGCCGCCTTGTTCTCGTTCGCCGGGATAATGTGGAGCACCTTATTCTGATCGGCGGCACCAACGATGTGGTTGTGGAACAGTCCATCGTCCGCAATGCTCCACTTGGTGCCCACAATTCCCGGCAGATTGGACTGGCAGCAGGCCCCGGCCCTCTCCCTGAACCCAAAGTGCCGGAAATCACAGACGAACTGCCCGCACCGAAGATTGCAGCAGAAGGTGAGCCTGCAGAGCACCCGGCCAAGGCGAAACTGGAAGCAGCCATTGAGCGAAAGCGGGCAGAAAAATCTGTGGAAGCGGAGAAAACAAAACAGCTCCCAACGGCGGATCAACTGGCAACAGCTCGATCCCGCCCCTCCTCCAATCGCTCGGCATCTGACAACAAAATTGCGACCATCGAAAAACCAGCATCGTCCAAAGCCGCCGCAAGTTTGGTCCGTGCTGCCGCCAACAGCATGCTGAATTCGCGTCGGGACAAAACCGATCCGATCACCAAACCAGAGACAGAGAAGAAAGACCAACACCTCTCTTTGGTCAGCCCGTTGGATGCACCTCTAGGTACAGACGCCAAGTCAGCCGACGCAAAAGCAAAAGCAGCACCAGATGTAAAGCCCGATATTAAGGTAGAACAGAACGCCACTGAAACGGAGGCTGCTGCATCACCACTTGACGCCGAATTGTTCGAGCCGGAAAAGTCCGAGGCTCCAGAAACAGACAAATCGGCAGCCACCCCTAATCGGTTTTCCGCTTTCGCCAGTCGCAGGGCAACCGATTGGCGGCAAAATGAGAGCCGTCCTGCGCCAAAAATCACTCCCCCCGCATCCGGGCCAGCGGCACGGGCACGAACAGCATTTTTGAACACAGGCACGAATAGTCTTTCCGATGCTTCGACAACGGAAAAAGACAATACCGGCTCGTCCAACCCTGCGAATGATCAAACCTTGTCGTCTTCATTGGATAAAGAAGAGACCAATGCAGCATCCGAAGCTACCAAGCCAACGAACACCCCTGCAATCTCTCGTCCAACTTTCGGCAAACTGACGACGCCTTCCAACCCAGAAACAAAGACACCCGGCGATGATGGAGCGTCTAAGGAAGAACAAGCCGCCCAGCCCGAAAGAGCCATGGCAGAAGCTTCAGTGACATCTGAATCTGTAGTGATGGATGACGAAGTCGTAGAAGCAAAAACGACAGAAGAGCCCATCGCTGAAGATCTAACAAAGGAATCTGAAGAAGGGCTCTCAGAAACCGCAGCCAATCTGGATGACGACGACGTCGTGAAATCGGAAGTCGATCCGGAGAACCCGGAAACGCGGGCCGATGTCGCCATGGAAAAGGCTGAAAAAGCTGCTCAGCAAGACGCCGAAGAAAAAGCCAAACAGAAAGCTTCGACTGAAACAAAAACTGAAGCAAAAGCCGGGGCGATCCAATCGGTTGAGAAACCGGCGTTTCGGACAACTGCCAATCTTTCGTCTGTCAGTGCGGGCCCAAGAACCGCGACAGCTCAAGCCCACAGCACCCCCATCGAGATAAACCCGATCGAAGCAGAAATGGAAAAGCTGCTCGATGAAATAAACGGACCACGAAACTGATGACACAGCGCCTCCGGCTGATCCCGGGACGCAAAGGGCTCTTACTCCTCATCGCAGCAATAGGATGTCTGTTGCTGCCGATCTGGGCAGCCAATGCACAGGAAATCACGATCGGTTTTGGGGATGACACCACCTTGACCGAACGCGCAGTTCAACTGCTTGCGCTGTTGACTGTGCTGTCACTTGCACCGTCGATCCTGATCATGGTGACCAGCTTCACCCGGATTGTTGTTGTTCTCTCTTTGCTTCGCTCTGCAATTGGCTTGCAAACCGCGCCCCCTAACATGGTGATGATCAGTCTGGCCATGTTCCTGACGGCGTTCATCATGGCTCCGACCCTGCAAAAGGCGTATAATGACGGAGTCCAACCGCTCATTGACGATGATATTGAATTCAACCAGGCCTTTGAGCGGGCATCAGACCCGTTCCGCCAGTTCATGCTGTCTCAAGTGCGCGAGAAGGATCTAGCTCTTTTTCAGGAACTTTCCGGACGCCCTGCCCCCGATACGCCAGAAGAGCTAGAGCTGAGCACGCTCGTTCCAGCCTTCATGATCAGCGAGTTGAAACGGGCCTTTGAAATTGGCTTTTTGCTCTATTTGCCGTTTCTCATCATCGACCTTGTAATTGCATCGGTTCTCATGTCGATGGGTATGATGATGCTACCGCCAGTGGTCATCTCACTGCCGTTCAAGCTGATCTTCTTTGTGTTGGTGGATGGCTGGAATCTGGTGGCCGGATCACTCGTCAAGAGTTTCGGCGGCGGGTAAATCCGCCGACCAGACGCCCATTAAACAACCTTAACCGTTTTCGCTTTCCCCGGGAACCGCGGCTTGGTCGGCACTTGCCTGACTGCTTGGAGCCATGTACCGGCGACGATATTCTTCCATGAATGTCTCAAGGCTGTCGACGCCGGCAATGTTGTTTGCCACATCCATGAACTCGACACCTTGTGCTGAAATCGGGCGGGTCACGACTTCAAAAGCAAAAGCCTCAGGGCTATCGGCCATCTTGTTTGTGTATTTCGCCTGCAAGCGATTGAGGCTCAGCTCGTCACCCGCGAGAGAGTAGGCAATTGCGGAGCGGAGAATATCCCGGCGCTCCAAATCATCCAGCGGCACAGCGTCGGACCAGCGTGAACCCAGCATACCTTCAAGCTGTTCTCCGGCCTCGCGCCAGCTTTGCGCCGCCCAGAACGTATCAGCCCTGAGCCGGTCGACTTCAGCACCGCGCATGTTTCGAACCAGCTCCAGCGCCAGGTCAGGCCGCCCTGTTGCTGTGAGTGCGCGTGCCTGAACAATGTTCCGCTGCCGCTCCAGCTGCGGCGGCATACTGGATTGACGGGTCCGGTTGATAACACGCAAGGCCTCTTCCGGTTTGCGGTCCATCAAATAGATAGCACCTAGATCGGCAGCAATTTGCGCCCGAGCAGCCCCCTTCAGACGGTTGTCCACCTGATGCTGCAGAAGGTCGGTGGCCTGATCCAGCAGATCAACATCCATGAGACGGCGAGCCAGCTGCCGCACCATATCATCACCCTGGCGACCGATTGGCGTCATTTCCTTGAAATCGTAGTAAAGCGCCAGAGCCTTGACCGGAGACATTTCGTCCGCCTTGCCATCAAGGAACAGGGAAACGAACACGGCGTTCATTTCTTCCTGCAGCAAGCGGGTCGTATCGGAATCCGGATCTGCCTGTACCGCAGACTTCATAGCCTCAAAGGCTTCGCGATACCGGCCATTTTCGGCATAAAGTTGCGACAGGAAGCGAAGCGTTTTCAGCTCGGTTTCATCCCCGCGCCATGAAACAGAAAGTCGGGAGAGCTGATCAATGGCTTCATCAGCCGTTAACTCGCCATCGCGAAACCGGATGCGAATTGCACGGTAGGTTGCCTCTGAGGCTCTCGGACGATCAAGTGACCCTGCAACCAGCTCAAATACACGCAGCGCTTCTTCTGTCCGGCCAGACGCATCCGCAACACGGCCGCGCAGCAGATCATAGCGCGCGGCTTGAGAAGCGGTGATTTCACTCGGCTCAATTTCAGCAAGAAGCGTATTGGCCATGCCAAAATCGTTTGCCTCGACCATCGCGCGCGCTGCAGCCAGTTTGAATTCGGTCTGGATCGGGGTCGGATAAGTCCCGATAACGGACCGACCACGCGGCATCGCGATACGTGCCGCATTCCAGTTTTCCAGTTTCACATCGACAATAGTCTGCCAGACAGCTGCATCAGCGCTGCTGGTCAGACGCGGATGGCTTAGAAAGCCATGGGCGACTTGTGGTCGGTCAGCCATGGCTTCGGCCGCGCCCATCAACAGGTTGAAGGAACTGTCTGAGCCGATAGCCGGATCAGTTTCAAGGGCCAGCCGCATCAACCCTAGCGCCTCTTGCGGGAACTGATGTGCGAGATAAAAACGAGCCAGATTTATGATCGGCTGACGACGACGGCCTTCAGGAGCGCGGCTCAGCTTGTCCTGCAGGTCGATCAAACGGCTGCGATAGGTATCCGGGCTGGCGGTCGTCAAGGTAACGAACTCGACCGCATCAACGGCATCCGGGTCAACAATGGAACTGAAGACCCCGGTACCACCCTTCAAATGACGGTCAGACAGGGAGAGGCCGCGGTTCTTCTCGATAATGACATCGTCGCCCAAAATCTTGGCCTGCAAGCCATCCGACTTCGGAACAATCGCAATGCCCTGAGCTGAACTCAAAGCGTCCAAATCAACAAAGGACTGGGCTTTCAGAAGCCCCCGAGGAGGGCCCAAGCCCGTAACCAAAACAATCTTGTCACCGATAAACGGGTCATTGAGTTCGCGGATTGCACGCGGCTCTTTGTAGTTGATGCGAAGCACCGAACCGCCGTCCCCACGAACAGTTCGTTCCAGCTTCAGCGGGATTGATGGCTCAAGGATCATGTCGCCGATAACCAACGACCACGCATTTCCATCAGCCCCAACCGTTGCCAAAACCGGGTCCGCCAAGTCTACGCGGATGACCTGATGGTCAGAGTGTCGCTGGACGTCAATGTTTCGGGCCGTATCAGCAAGCGCGGACCGCATGCCACGGGTATCGATGGCCTTGTCCGTGTCGAAGACCATCCAGATGCTGTCAAACCGGCGAAAAATTGCACTTGGTGTTGGTTTGTCAAACGGGAAGACAACACGAACGGTTTTCCCGATCCGACGGGCTTCCGCGGCGATCATGTTCCGGGTCCGATCACCAACATTGGCCGGAGGTTGCTCGGGAGACGACCGTTGTTGTGGATAGTCTGCACCACCCTGCGCCCGCCAAGGCGCTGCGAGCGGATCTTGAGCAGGCAGAACCAACGGCGGCGGAAGATCATTTCCCAAATCACTCGAAGCTGGAACCGGCTCGGGCTGCGGCGCTGTCTGCACCTCTTGCGTATCTGTGACCGCTTCTTCTGGAGCGGTTGATACGGTTGGAACATCTGCATTTTGTGGCTGCCCACCACCAAGAGGCATAGCAAGGCTAGCCGCTTCAGCGTCCGTGATCTGCTCGCCAGCAAATTGGGGAATAGCCGCCGTGATATCTGCCTCATCAAACTCGACAGCTTCAAAGGTATCGAAATCGCCTGCAGTTGCCACCTCATCAGCGGAAGCCGTTTCAATCACCGCTTGCGGTTTTGAACGCGGCATCATTGGCTGAGACTGGGTGACCGCTGTGACTTCATTTGGCTCTGAAGTATCGTTGACTGATGTAACCTCTGTGGCTGCCGATGTATCAGATGCCGGGTCCAACATCTGAGCTGCAGGCATTTCAGTTGCTTCATCAGCTTGATTGCCATCCATCCGCTCACCCGGCGCGTTGATGACAGCGGAGCGCTCACCAGCCCCCTCTTCACCAATCCGCGATTGGAACGCCTGATTGACTGGGTCAAGCGGATCATTCGATTGCGGGGTGACGTCAACCACATAGGTCAAATCCTCCCTGAATGCACGAATATCGACCGTGGGGTCGATGCGCATCAAGAACTTCAATTTGCCCTGATCAACAAAAGCATTGGCGTCTACGATCCCCGGCGGCGGGTCGGAGAGCAGCTCGGCGAGATCTAGTTTGGCTTCATGATTGAAGGTGACTCGTATGTAGTCTTCTTCACGAACAAATGCCGTGTCGAAGCCGGTCGACCAATCAAATACCAAGCGCGTGAATGTCGGATGCCGGCCTACCTTAAGGTCAACTCGGGGAGGCGCCTGATTGGTCATGCGCTCCTGCTCAAGGGCCTTCACCTTGCGAAGTGCAGCTTCTGCGCGTTTCGCCAGTTCCCGAACAACATCATCCGGCAACCCCGGCGGAAGGCCACGCCAATTGGCCGGCAAAATATCGATAAACAGTTTCTCGCCTGCTTCCAGCGTGTTGATTTGAAACTGCTTCTTCATCGCAAAACGAATTGCACTTCCATCCGGGTCCCGGCGGGCAATCGAGATGTAATCCGGAAGGTTGAGCGGCGCGTCATCTACCCGGATATCGACCGGGTTCTGGAAGGAAATACGCAGAACACTACCGGTTACCACAGCATCATAAGTTGGCAGCAGTGTCCGATCTGAGAACGTCAGAACCATCCGTCCATACCCCTCACCGGGCATGGATTGAAAAGTGACTGACTCGGGCGTCTGAGCTGAAACGCTCGCGGAAAATGACAAGCTGGCAGCCGCTGAAAACAGAACCGCAAATACGAGTGTCCACAGAGAGAAAATTCCTCTCTTCACGCTGCTCTCAGCGTCTATGAACTTCTTGCTGCGACCCTTGTACGGCACCTTTGCCTATCCCCGGCTTACTCCAACGCTCTATGTTAACGGAAATGACCTTAACGCAGGCTTACGCCACTCACTAAAACCCCAGACAATTGGCTAGTTTGACTGGATTTTTGGAAGTTCGTCCGCCTGTGCTTGTGTTTCCGGTTCTGGCTCTGCAGGAGCGGCGTTGCTGCTGGCGATCGCCACCGTCAGACGTTCCGCTGCTTCCGGGTCCATTCGACCCAAGATATCAGCCATTTTTTTCGGCTTCATCTGGCGAACGACCTTCAACAAGACAGGCATGCTCAGCCGGTTGAAAATTCGAGCTGCATTCTTTGGCTTCATGTTCTCATACATGGACACCAGTCCCGCGAGCTCACTCTCTTCCTGCTTTTGCTTTTCCTGAAGCGCAGACTCAATTCGCTCTTCCAGAGCTTTTAACTCTTCAACACGCTTGTCGATCCGCTCTTCCGTGGCTTGAAGCAGCTTTTCTCTCAAATCGAGCTGACCTTCCTGCTCGTTGAGAGATTGACGCCGTTTTCCAAGGCTCTCCAGAACCGCCCGTTCAGCTGCGGACCCACCAATTTCCAAAGAATCCGGAAAAGGACCGGCCCCATCTTCGGCCACTTCAGCTCCCTCACCAGCGCCTTCTTCGCCGCCTTTTCCTGGAGCACCGTCAGCAGTATCAGCTTCGCCTTCAACGGGAGCTTCGCCATCTGGCGAAGCCTCGCCTACGCCTTGCTCTGCCTCTTGAGCAACCGCTTCCTTGATTGGCAAAACTGGACCGTCCGACCCAAACGTCAGGCCGAGCAGTTTCAGGGCCAGCAAAGCACCGGCCGAAATCGCCAATAGAGGAAGCAGCCTTACATTCATGCAGCTGCACCTTCAGACCGTCTGCGGAACCGCTCAAGGCGCGCTGTTACTTCAGCGGCAGCATTGCGGATTTCGTCGGCGCGAGATCCCCGGCTTGGAGCGGGTGCAGGAGCCGGTTCATGGGCCGCAGCACGAGGTTCATGGATATCCTGATGGACAGCAGCAGCCGGAGCTCTGCTTGCGGCAACTCTCTGCGCATTTCCGCCGCGAGCAGCTTCTGCGATCTGGCTGATTTTGCTGAAAATTTTCTCACCCTCATGAACCTGGCCAGCAAGCTCACGGGACATCTTTTCAGCCTCATTCATGCGTGCTCCGAGGGTCTTGTCGGCTTCGGATGCCGTAGACTTCAAACCCAAAATGGCGCGCTCTGCGATTTCTGTTGCCGTCATCAACTCCGAAATCGTCGCACGGAGCGTTTCTTCATCAGCCCGTAAGCGCTGCAAGCGGTTGTTCAAAACCCAGCAGTAGCCAATTGTTACCAACAAAAGGACGGCTACCAAGAGCTCAATAATCGTTCCAATTGGCAAGGTGCTCATGATTGCTCCATGGTATCGCTTTGCATTGCACGCTCGAACGCTGCATATGTCATTTTTGGTTTTCTCAGGTTTTTCGTGACCTGAATTGCGATGGCATCTTCTGCCTTGCCCATCGTGCCTTCAGTCAACGGAACGTTGCCGCACTTCAGGGTGACAGGATCAGTTGGCTCAATATCGAAAACAAGCGTCTGTCCGACATCAAGATTCATGACCCTCCCAAGTGGAAGATGTGTTTCGTAGAGAACCGCATCGACTTCAACCTCGGCGGCGTGAACTTCTGTGGCCAAGTGACCTTCCCAGATCGGATCACGCCCGAATTTCTCACCCATGAACATCTGAAGCAGCAGATCACGGATCGGCTCCAGTGTTGCATAAGGCATCATGATCTCGACGGTGCCGCCGCGATCTTCCATATCGATCCGCAGTTCAACCAGGATCGCTGCGTTTGCCGGGCGGGAAATCGCCGCAAAACGAGGATTTGTCTCCAGCCGCTCCATAGTGAAATGAACCGGGGATAACGGCGCAAAAGCCTGCTCCGCATCCTGAAGGATCAAGGAAACCATCTGTTGAACGAGGTTGGTTTCAATGGTCGTATATGGGCGGCCTTCAACACGAACTGCTGTAGCTCCGCGTCCGCCACCCAAAAGCACATCAATGATCGAATAGATCAGGCTGGATTCAACCGTGATCATTCCAAATCCGTCCCACTCCTCGGCTTTGAACACCCCGAGGATGGCCGGCAGCGGAATTGAGTTCAGGTAGTCCCCAAATCGAACAGAACTGATGGAATCGAGTGAAACCTCAACGTTGTCCGATGTAAAATTACGCAAGGATGTCGTTGTCAGACGCACAAGGCGGTCAAACACGATCTCCAACATCGGCAGACGTTCATAAGAGACCATCGCCGAGTTGATCAGCGCCCGGATACCGCTTTGGTCGCCTGCAATTGTGTCTTCGACATTAAACCCGAGGAGGTTGTCGATTTCCTCCTGGTTCAAAATCCGGTCGGCGCCGCGTGTTGCGTCTTCCAGTTCCGGCTCGCTGTCATCCACCATAGCCGCCCACTGGGCTGCCATATCGTCAGAGCCTTCTACGCCCTGCTCTTCCAGAGCCGCGCCCCACGCGGCTGCAAGATCATCATCTTCGTCCTCACCAGCGCCCTGCTCTGCAAGTGCAGCACCCCAGGCATCGGCCATATCTTCATCAGAAATGTCGTCTTCTTCCGCCATATCGCACCATCACTGCACGAGGATTTCCTTGAAAAGGACCCCGTCGACCCGCGCCGGATAAACCGACAAGTTGATGCGCCTGAGCAATTCTTCCTTCAGACGAAACAAACCTGCAGACCCTTCTAGATCCGCTGGACGTAATTCCCGGAGATAAATCTGGAATGCATCCAGAATTCTCGGGAGGAAAGGCTCGATCTGAGCGACCGTTTCCTCATCCTTGACTTCAAGAGCGATGCGAACCTTGAGATAGGTTGTCCGCCCGTCCGTTGACAAATTCACCGTCATCTCCGGCAAGTCATAAAAGACCACCGGCTCTTGAACTTCTGGAACGGGCTGCCCCGGTTCACCTGCAGGTGCTTCCGGTTCACCTCCCATAAACAGGAAGAAATAGGCTGCACCACCAGCCGCAAGCAAAACAACAAGCCCGATCGCACCAAAGAGGATCAGCTTCTTTTTGCCACCACCGCCCTCGGCACCTTCTTCGCCTTCTTCTTCTGCAGCGGCATTTTCGTCGGCCATCCGTTCCTCATCCAATCTTGCGCGCACGCGTGATTAGTATCTAAAGAGTTAATGATTAACATTCGTTACCAAAAGGTTAACGAAGCGCACCCGGCAATTCTTGCCAACCGGTTAAACTTTGCCGGAATTCTTTGCCCCTCGCACCCCGACAAGTTTCCTTTTACCCAATTTTTTCAGCAACTTGGAAATTGGCACGGTTCTGGCATTAACCATGTCGAGCAGGCGGTCTGGGGAGACCAAGCGCTCGTCGGGGAGCAAAAGGAACCGTTAATAATGGAGAATGCGCAACTCATCGCGCTCTCGCGCCAGTCAGCTTTGCGGAATCAGCTGAACGTTGTGGCCAACAACATGGCCAACATCAACACAGGTGGTTTCAAGGCACAGCGTCTGCTGTTTGAAGAATACGTCATGCCGGTCGCTGAAGCGACTGAGTTTAATCGGCGTGACCATGACCTGTTTTATGTCCAGGACTACGGCACACGAACCGAATTCATGCCGGGCAGCATTAAGCTGACGGGCAATGAGCTAGACATTGCCATCGAAGGTGATGGCTTCTTTGTGGTTCAGACTGCTGACGGCGGTGAAGCCTACACACGCAATGGCGGGTTTACGCTTGATGAAGCCGGACAGCTGGTCACACCGAATGACAAGCCGGTTTTGACGGAAGGTGGACCGATCAACTTCACCACTGCCGACGGCAAGATCGATATTTCCCGTGACGGCACGATCTCTACCGAACTCGGTGTTCGTGGCCGTATCCGGGTGGTGAACTTTGATAACCCGCAAAATCTTGTCCAGATGGGCGACAACCTGTTTCAGGGGGAAAACGCAATCCCCAACGCCAAGGTGCGTGTGACACAGGGCGCTATCGAACAATCAAACGTGGAAGGCGTGGTCGAGGTTACCCGACTGATCGAGATCACGCGCGCCTACACCACGGTCAGCAAGATGATCAAGGACGCCGACGAGCTGCGCCAAAAGGCGATTTCAACTCTTGGCCGGCTTGAAGCCTGACCCCGCATAAGGATCTGAACCATGAAAGCACTCCATATTGCGGCAACGGGCATGAAGGCCCAGGAACGCAACGTTGAAGTTATCTCAAACAACGTCGCCAACCTGCGAACCACGGGTTACAAGCGCCAGCGCGTCGATTTTCAGGATTTGATGTACCAGAACCTGCGCCGTGCAGGGTCTGAAACGTCAACAGCCGGAACGATTGTTCCAACCGGCGTCCAGATCGGATCGGGCGTCAAGGTTGCAGCCACATCGCGCATCATGAGTCAGGGCGCGGTTGAACAAACCGGCAAGGATCTCGATCTGGCTGTTCGCGGTGAAGGCTTCTTTCAAATCGAGATGCCGGACGGAACAACAGCCTACACACGCGATGGCTCCTTTGAGCGCGATCCAAATGGCACGCTGGTGACGGTGGACGGCTACACGGTCGTCCCCGGCATCACCATTCCGGAAGATTCTCGAAACATCACGATTTCGACAGATGGCACCGTTTCAGCCGTGGACGCAGGCGGCGCAACGGTCAATCTGGGCCAAATCCAGCTGGCCCGTTTCGTCAACAAGGCAGGCCTTGAAGCCATTGGCGACAACCTCTTCTACGAAACTGAAGCCAGCGGACCAGCTCAGGTCGACAACCCGGGCGGCAATGGCTTTGGCAACGTACAGCAGTACTTCCTTGAAATGGCGAACGTGGATGCGGTTACAGAAATTGCCGATCTGATTTCTGCGCAGCGTGCCTACGAGATGAATTCTCGTGTCATCAAGGCTGCGGACGAAATGTACTCCACCACTTCGAACCTGCGCTAACAGAAGGATCCTGATCATGAAAATGTTTCGCATCCTCCTTTGCGCCGCCGTTGCCCTAGCTGGCTCGGCATCGCTTGCATATGCCAACCAACGCCCTGTTTTGCGCTCAGAAGTTCATACGCTTTCAGAAATCGTGACAGTCGGGGATTTCTACTCAAACGCAGGAAGCATCGCCTCGAAGCCGCTCTTCCGCTCACCAGACCTCGGCACCCACGGCACCGTTCCAGCTCAAAGCGTTGCTGATCGCGCGCGTGCTGCAGGCCTAACCGAGGCTGCAACAGACGGACTGCGGTTTGTAACAGTACACCGCCGCGCCGAAGTCTTTGATCGGGCTCGCTTGAGTGCACTTGTTGCAGACACCTTGGTCGGACAAGACGCCAGCCTGACACCGCAAGACCTCAAAATCACGCTGTTTGATGTGACTGGCACCATTCTCGCCAACCCGGCAGCAGAAAAGCTGGTTGAAGTGAAAAACATCCTCTGGTCCCGATCAGATGGCCGGTTCAACGTTCGGTTTTCCTTTGCAGGTGAATTTGGGCGCCAAAACGTGTCCCTGTCCGGGCACGCACAGGAAATGCTGGAAGTCACAACGCTGCTGCAACCACTCAGAAGCGGACAGGTTTTGCGCCTTGAGGATATGACAACAACGCGGCTGCCGCGCACCAAAGTGCCAGCCAACGCCGTCACAGATCCAAAGCAGATCGCTGGCCTTGCCGCCCGCACAGGCCTTCGCGCCAACATGCCCTTGGTGCGCAACGATTTTGCCAAGCCGGTTCTGATCTCCCGCGGGGAAAAAGTCAGCATCACCTATATGGTTGGCGGCATGAAGCTCACCACCCGCGGCCGTGCAATGGATGACGGTGCATTGGGTGACCCAATCGACATTAAAAATCTCGACTCCGGCCGTATTGTTCCGGCCATGGTCCGCTCGCGGGGGCAAGTCCTCGCCCAACCGGCAAGCGCCCAACTCGCACGCGTGGAAGGACAAATTCAATGAGCCGCACTCGCCCCCTCACCCGTCTTTCCCTTTGCGTCCTGACGGCTACAATGCTGACAGCCTGCGGAACCGCAGACAAACTTTCCCAAGTTGGCAAGGCCCCTGCCCTGAATGCAATCCAGGACCCAACAACAACACCCGGTTACCGGCCGGTCCAAATGCCGATGCCGGAACCACAGCAAGCTCATTATAGCCCGAATTCCCTGTGGCGCTCCGGTAACCGGGCATTCTTTGAAGACCAGCGCGCCAATCAGGTCGGCGATATTCTGACCGTTCTGGTGACGATTGCTGACAAGGCCGAGATTGATAACAAGACAGAGCGCAAGCGCGAGGACACGAGCAACACAGGTGCTGGCGGTGTACTTGGCTCCCAGATCGAACAATGGGTCCTGCCAGATGCCGCTTCGGCAAGTGCGCTCGCCTCTATCAATTCTTCAACGGACTTCTCCGGCGAAGGCTCGGTGGATCGTGAAGAAAAACTTCAAACCACAGTCGCTGCCGTCGTGACCCAGGTTCTTCCGAACGGCAACATGGTCATCGAAGGTCGGCAAGAGGTTCGCGTGAACTTTGAGGTTCGCGAGCTGATTGTCGCCGGCATCGTTCGACCGGAAGACATTGCCTCCAACAACACAATTGCCAGCGAGAAGATTGCTGAAGCGCGCATCGGATATGGCGGACGCGGCCAGATCACCGATGTCCAGCAACCGCGATACGGCAGTCAGGTCATGGACATCCTCCTGCCCTTCTAACGCTACCAACCCAACAACGCAGCCGGTCTTCCGGCTGCAGTCTCCCCCAGCTGTGTTAGGCAGGCATTCTAGAAGCCAGCTTATTCGCAGCCGATTGAAGGCACGGCGTCTCGCTCCCCGAGCGCCGTGCCGACATTCCCCGAAACTACGGACAAAAATACCCTCTCCGCTAAAGCGAAGAGGGTTTCAAAATTTGTGGTGAAACCGGAAAATCAGTCGTCCCGATAAACCTTTTCGCGACGCTCGTGCGCTTCTTGCGCCTCGATAGAGAGCGTTGCAATGGGACGCGCTTCCAAACGCCGCAATGAAATCGGCTCTCCCGTCTCCTCGCAATAGCCATAGTTGCCATCCGCGATCCGGTCCAACGCCGCATCAATCTTGGAGATCAGCTTTCTCTGACGATCCCTTGCGCGAAGTTCAATCGAACGATCCGTTTCAGATGATGCCCTGTCCGCCAGATCAGGGTGGTTCTGGCTCTCTTCCTGCAGATTAGCCAGCGTCTCCTTGCTTTCCAGCAAGATCTCATCTTTCCACGCGAGCAGCTTGTTTTTGAAGTACTCGCGCTGACGATCATTCATGAACGGCTCGTCTTCGGTGGGGCGGTACTCAGACTCAATTTCAACCGTCATCGATAGCTCCAGATTACCGTTGGTGCGGGCAGAATATATAACTCGACAGGAGCTACGACAACGTTATTTCGGTAAAATTTGCATTGTTGAAAAATGTTTTGTTTCAAATACTTGCCAGAAGGTGAACATTTTACCTGCAGCTTACCACCCGACAAAACCGCAGGTTATCGCTCGAATCGACCTAATTTCGCCAGCTCAACTTTTACGCGAAGCTCTATCTCATCAATGACCCCATCAATCTGTGGATCACCACTTTCAATCCGGTTTTCTACCTCGTTTGCAAGAGCCTCGAGTTTGTCTTCCGGCACCAAACCTCCGAGCAATTCAGCGCGCAACGCCTCCAATCCGTCCAGCAAGGAATGACCACGGCGTGTTGCCTGCGAATGCTGCTCATTTCGCGGCAGGACTTCCTGCAAAGACAGCAAGGCGTCCATTCCTTGAATAGACGTCCCACCTGTCACAGCCCCAGCAGATGAAGCCCCATCCCCCATGTCCGGCTGAAAGGTGGCCCCATCTCCGCCGACCTTCTTTTTGCCACCACGGCCCTGGACACCGGATATTGGGTTTTTGCCTGTAATTCGCATTTCTTCTGATCCGTTTCACAAAAGGCCCTGATAGAAGGCCGAACTGTCAGTTCTTGCCCAACAGGGTAATTGAGTCCGCGCAAATGCGGCAAGTTTTGCCGAGCACTCTACACCAAATCGACCACAACTCGGCCCTTAGCAAGAGGAACAGGTCTGTTTTTCGCAGAAATGCGCTGGTTTGAACGGGGGATAACCCGCCGCCACCACAATACCTGAAACTGGCACGCTTCTCGCATCTAGCTTTGCAACATCGCCTGTGAACCACCTTTTGGATATGCCAGAAACCATGAAAATGCCGAACACATCGCGCAGCCGACTTGTCAGCAGCTTTCTGAAAGTGGCGATATTGGCCTGCGCCACCTTGTACATTACAGCGCCCGCTCATTCGGCCTCGCGGATCAAGGACATTGCCGATTTCGAGGGCATTCGTGAAAACCAACTGATTGGATACGGGCTTGTTGTCGGTCTCAATGGCACGGGCGACACCTTGCGCAATGCACCTTTCACCCGGCAAAGCTTGCAGGCCATGCTGGAGCGCTTGGGCGTGAACACCCGCGGCGTGGACTTGAACACAAACACCGTGGCCGCGGTTATGGTAACCGCCAATCTGCCGCCATTTGCCACGCAAGGTACGCGGATCGACGTGAATGTCAGCGCGCTTGGTAACTCAGGCTCTTTGCAAGGCGGAACTTTGCTGGTCACCCCACTGGTCGCTGCTGACGGGGAGGTCTATGCGATTGCCCAAGGTTCAGTCGCAATCGGCGGCTTTGCAGCCCAGGCAGACGCAGCTTCCGTCACACGCGGCGTCCCAACATCTGGCCGCATTGCAAATGGTGCATTGGTGGAGCGCGAAGTTGAGTTCAAACTCGCTTCACTTACGACACTGCGCCTTGCCCTTAGAAATCCGGACCTGACGACCGCCCGCCGCGTCGCCCTTTCAATCAATGAGTTGATCGGGTTTCCGACTGCAGAACCGCTTGATCCGGGCACGGTTCGCATTGATCTGCCGCGTGAGTTCTCCGGCAACATTGTCGACCTTTTGACCGACATTGAGCAGTTGATCGTCCAACCCGACATGATTGCCCGCGTCGTGATTGACGAAAATTCCGGCATCATTGTCATGGGACAAGAAGTGAAAGTCTCCACTGTCGCCGTAGCGCAGGGCAACCTTACTGTGACGATCGCCGAGACACCTGAGGTCGTGCAGCCCCTACCCTTTGCCAATGGCGAAACAGCCGTTGTGCCGCGCTCGGAACTCCTCGTGAACGATGATCCGGATGCCAAACTCGCGATTGTTCCGGACACCGTCACCTTGAAACAGCTGGTCGATGGCTTGAACGCCCTGGGTATCGGGCCACGCGACATGATCTCCATTTTGCAGGCCATCAAGGCATCTGGTGCCCTTCAAGCAGAGATTGAGGTGCTGTGATGATGGAAGCAGTCCAAGCAAACTCCGCCCAGAAAGATCCACGCAGCGTTCTTCAGGGGATCGACGGATCTAACAAGTCGGCCGCCAAGAAAGCCGCCAAGGAGTTTGAAGCCGTTTTCCTGAACAACATGCTGCAAATGATGTTCACCGGACTGGAAGAAGGTGGAACCTGGGGCGCTGGAAATGGCGCAGAAGCCTGGCGCGGCCTCTTGGTCAATGAATATGCGGAGTCGATAGCAGATGCAGGCGGTATTGGCCTGGCAGATGCGGTCGAACGAGAATTACTAGCCCTTCAGGAAGCATCACAATGACAGCACCAAGCCCGAAACCGGATCTTCCCTTTTCTCTTGATCGCCCATCCAGCCCGCCCGAAGCCGAACAATTCTGTCTGGCAATGGTCAATACGATGGAGCAACTCCTGTCCGTTATTGAACGGGAAACGGAACTTGTGCGCTCGGGAAGCCTCAAGGAAGCTGGCGTCCTGCAGCCGGAGAAGGCTCGGCTGATCCATGAATACACGCGCGGCATGATGTGCGCGAAGCAACATGCCATCGCGCTTGGCAATCTAGCGCCAGCTGCTGCTGACCGCCTCCGCCGCCAACATGCAGAGTTCCAACCGGTCTTGCGGATCAATCTGGCAGTACTGGCCACAGCGCGCGAAGTGACCAATGATATTGTGTCCACTGTTGCCAAGGCCGTTGGCGCTCGCCGACAAACGTCGACCTACGGCCCCGGAGGCCAAGCACCGGGCGCCGCTTCCGCAGCAGAAGGGATCGCAATCAACCGATCCCTATAGGGCAAGCACCGAGACTTGAGCTAAAAAATACATAAATTCAAAATCTAAGATATTGTAATGGCGAAATTTTTCGCCATTGCGCACCTATTTCGTAGCAATCATTAAAATTGTAGCGGTTTTCGCAAACCGATATTCAGCGTTTGCCCGTATCCTCGTCCACGTGGGTCAAATGGACTCAACACCCGGAGGACAGGACAATGGAAACGGGTTTTGCCCGGGCGCCATTGCCGTCATACACGGCGATCACGCCAGCAACCCGGGCCCCGGAACGGACGACACCAGCGGCACGAACGGAGTTGCCTGCTGGCAAGACCGTTCCCCCGGCTCAGGAGCTAGATGAAGCTCGTCGCGCGGCGGACAATGGTGCCAAGTCGGAAACAGGCGCTGTCGTGCGCGAGGTCGAACGCAAGAACGTGATTGACCCGGAAAGCGACAGCATGATCTTTATCGCCACGGATACCCAATCCGGCGAAGTGGTTGTGCAGCTGCCGAGCGAAACAAGATTGAAGCTTCGCGCCTATGTAAAGGCCGTCGAAGAACAAACAGCTCAAAAAACAAACCGCGTGGTGTAAGCCTCGGCTTATGCCGATTGTGCCGACTGCGCGGTTCCTATTCGCTTTAGCGCTCTCCTGACATTTAAGTTTCATTCGAACAAACTTGCAGCCGTGACTGCCTGTGTGCGTACGCGCAAACCTGTCTAAACGACACAAAACAGACCAGTCAGCTGCTCCCCTTCCCCGCCAAACTCCCACTTACGCCCAAAGGTTTTGGTCATTATGGCGCCACTGTGCTTGCATTTTCGACTTAAAACCCGACCTCATCTGGCGTAAGTCTTTAAATTCGCCAGCATATTTTTTTGACCTGACGCAGATGCTATTTTTCGAAAAACTTAACTGGCTTGGCACACACAAAAGCCGAAAGTCGGTTCGCGCATCAAAAGCTTAACATTGGCTTACACCCCGCCAGCGCAAACCAAAATCCCCATACTAGCTATAAGGCATTGAAAATACGAACAAAAAACGACTCTAACGCCCGACAACTCAGTAAAATCTGAATACAATTAGATTCATATTTTAATTGCATTTTATTTACCATCAAAATTCACTGTATTTA
>NZ_GL476319.1:639922-858680 GCF_000148725.1 Roseibium sp. TrichSKD4
CAGCCCTTCAGGCGACGTCAAGCATGATGGGTTCAGTGCAAGAGCGGCTCTCTACGGGGAAAAAGGTCAATTCGGCTCTCGATGATCCGAATGCGTTCTTTACGGCCAAGGGTTTGGAAAACCGCGCCAACGACTTGAGCACCCTGCTCGATGACCAAGGCCAGGCGATCCAGACTCTGAAGGCTGCTGACAAGGGGATCAGCGCTATTTCAGAACTGGTCGATGCGGCAAAGGCAAAAGCCAATCAGGCTTTGCAGACCTCCGACATCGGTGAGCGTGAGCAGTATACAAGCGAATATAATGAGCTGCTGACTCAGATCGAGGACATCGCCAAGGACGCTGGTTATAACGGCAAGAACCTGCTGAGTGGCACGGGCAATGATGTAAACGTGATCTTCAACGAAGATGGCACATCGGACCTCGACATCTCTGCGGTCGACTACACTGATACAGCCAATGGCCCACTAAGCCTTGCTTCATTGGGCGACTCTTCGGGTGGCACAGCGACATTCACGCTAAACAATGACGGTGCTACCGGTACACCAGCCCTCACGGGCGGTCAGTTGGTCACCTTGGATGACTCATTTTCTGCAGGCGACACGCTGACCATCACCAATACCGCCGGTGAAGAGACAAAGATCGAGATCACGGACACAATGACCGTTTCACAGCTGGAAACAGCTATTACGGGCACGTCCTCCGATACGACCGCGTCATTCGCCACTGGTACAATGACCATCACGTCCTCCGATGAGGCTGTGCAGATCAAATCCGACAATGCCACCTTCAACAGCGGGAACACGCTGACGGCTGGCACACTTGGCGGCCTGGGAACGGATTCAGCCATCGACACGGTGCTGACCAACTTGAAGAGCGCACAGGACCAACTGCGGTCCCAAGCCTCCACTTTCGGTACCAACCTGTCCATCGTTCAGAACCGCGAAGAGTTCACCAAGGCGATGATCAGCACCCTTGAAGAAGGTGCAGGCAAACTGGTTCTGGCAGACTCCAATGAAGAAGGCGCGAACCTTCTCGCTCTGCAGACACAACAGGCACTAGCTTCGACCTCTCTGTCGATGGCAGCACAAGCAGACCAAAACGTTCTGCGACTGCTTTAAAAAATACAAAACATAGGCGCAAACAAACCATGACTGGATAAGGCGGGCTTCGGCCCGCCTTTTTCGTTTCGCTGTGGCATAATAGGCGGGCAGGCAAATGCGGGTCGCAAATTCTCGCGATGACTGTAGAAGCATGACAAGGACAATTCTGCCCCTCCTGACACTTCCGACATTGTCAGTCGTGATTTTCATTTCGATATAAATAACAGCTGTTTATATCTTTTTTAATGATGAAATTCGTCAAGTAAAACTGCCAATAACGCCTGAAATAAAAGATGCGGCATGTGTCCTGCCGTCGGACCCAGGACGGGTTCCAGTATTGCGTACCCTAGAAAGGACACACTATGACTGATATCGCAATCACAAGCGCCGTTCGCTCGAACCTGAACGCGCTTCAGTCAGCTTCCTCGCTCATCAGCGGCGTGCAGGAAAAGCTGGCAACCGGCAAAAAAGTCAACTCTGCCCTCGACAATCCGAACTCATTCTTCACGGCCAAAGGCCTTGAAAACCGCGCCAATGACTTGGCAACCCTACTCGACGATCAGGGACAATCCATTCAGACCCTGAAAGCCGCCGACAAGGGTATTGGCGCCATCGGCGAACTGGTCGACGCAGCAAAGGCGAAAGCTAACCAAGCTCTACAGACCTCCAGCATTTCCGAACGCGAGCAGTTCTCTAAAGAGTACAACGAGCTGCTGACCCAGATTGAGGACATCGCCAAGGACTCCAGCTACAAGGGCAAAAATCTGCTCGGCGGCACAGGCAACGACCTCAACGTCACGTTCAACGAAGATGGGTCTTCGGATCTGGACATCTCGGCTGTTGATTACACCGACACGTCCAATGCCAAAGGCCTGAATTTGAGTGACCTGAATAGCTCCACCGGCGGTACAAACTCAATTTCACTCAACAATGATGGTGCAACTGGTGACCCAGCTTTGACTGGTAGCCAATTGGTCACATTGGACGATGCATTTAGCGCCGGTGACACACTGACGATCACCAACACCGCTGGCGAAGAGACCACCTTTACGATTACCGAAACAACTACAGTTACTGAGTTGAACACGGCAATCAGCAACAGCTCCACGGACACGTCTTCTTCTGTAGGTTCAGGCGCAATCAACATCACGTCGAGTGACAACGCTGTTCAGATCAAATCAGACAACAGCGCGTTTAATGGAGGCAACACGCTCCAGGTAGGCACGCTTGGCAGCTTTGGATCGGATTCGGATATTGAAAGCACCCTTTCATCTCTGAAGTCTGCACAAGACACTCTCAGAGCACAGGCATCTACCTTCGGTACCAACCTTTCCATCGTGCAAAACCGGGAAGATTTCACCAAGGCCCTTATCAACACGCTTGAAGAAGGTGCCGGTAAACTGACCCTGGCTGATACGAACCAGGAAGGTGCAAACCTTTTGGCGCTGCAGACCCAGCAGCAGCTGGCCTCCACGTCCCTGTCGCTGGCTTCTCAGGCCTCTCAGAACGTGTTGCGTCTTATCGGTTAACTGGTCAGACCGAAAAAACGAAAAAATATTTTCTCCGATCCTGGCGGGCCTCATAGCCCGCCCTTTTTTTGCTTGAACGCAAACATCAATATTTCCATTATATGTCTGTTTTAAATACCTTTTCTCATCCAAGACTCGCCTTAGGTAATTAAAACGCGTTAGCAAAACTGACGTTAAGAGACTCTTTCAAAAAACAACCTTACGTAACTTTTACAGGGTCAACACAGCTTAATCTTGCATTAAGAGTCCATGTCGTTTCTAGCAATACAGCCGCCCAGGAAGGGTTGGTAAAAATACGAGCTAGAAGGAAACGTATTATGAGCGGGATCACCATCACCAGCGCTGTCCGTAGCAACCTTGTTGCGCTTCAATCGACAGCCGACATGATGAGCTCAGTTCAGAACAAGCTGTCGACCGGCAAGAAGGTCAACTCTGCACTGGACAACCCAAATTCATTCTTCACCGCCAAAGGTCTTGAAAACCGCGCAAATGATTTGGCAACGCTGCTTGACGATCAGGGCCAAGCCATCCAGACCTTGAAAGCAGCAGACAAAGGTATTGGCGCTATCGGTGAGCTGGTTGACGCCGCCAAGGCGAAAGCAAACCAGGCCCTGCAAACCTCCAGCATCTCCGAGCGCGAGCAATTTGCCTCCGAGTACAACGAACTGCTGACCCAGATTGAGGATATTGCTAAGGATTCCGGCTACAAGGGCAAGAACCTGCTGGCTGGTACTGGCAATGATCTCAACGTGGTTTTCAACGAAGACGGGTCTTCCGACCTGGATATCACTGCCATCGACTACACGGACACATCCAGCGCCACCGGGCTGAACCTGTCTGATTTGTCGGACTCTGAAGGTGGAACCGCAACGTTTTCCTTGAACAACGATGGAGCGACTGGAACGCCTGCGTTGACTGGCGGAGCGAAGGTTACGCTTGATGACGCGTTCAGCGTGGGTGACACCTTGACCATCACCAACACTGCGGGTGAAGAGAAAAAGATTGAGATTACGGAAGACCTGACCGTAACGGAACTCGAGAACGCGATTAAGGGCTCATCGGACGATACAACCGCTTCGTTCGCCAAAGGCACGATGACGATCACTTCGACTGATGAAGCTTTTAAGATCAGCTCAGATAGCAGCAGTTTCGCCGACAAAAGTGGCGGCACACTCGGCGGGTTTGGCTCAGATTCCGATATCGAATCGACGCTATCTTCATTGAAGTCCGCGCAAGACACCCTGCGCGCCCAAGCCTCCACATTCGGTACGAACCTTTCAATCGTGCAGAACCGTGAAAGCTTCACCAAAGACATGATCAACACGCTGGAAGAGGGTGCTGGCAAATTGACTTTGGCAGATACGAACCAAGAGGGCGCAAACCTTCTGGCTCTTCAAACACAGCAGCAGCTGGCGTCTACGTCTCTGTCCCTCGCCTCTCAGGCATCGCAGAACGTCCTGCGTCTTATCGGCTAAGCCGAAGGGACAAAACGAAAAATTTACAATTTTGAGGGTGGCGGACAGAAGTCCGCCGCCCCCTCCACGCTAAGATTTCCGTAACGTTAATTTCAGCTAACCACGTTTCTTCAGGATTCGTTACCTCGGTAAGATGCTCACTGTTACCCGCACCCAGGAAGGGTGTTTACATGAGTAATCCTAGAAGGGATAAATCCAATGGGTAACAATGTTACACTGACGAGCGCCGTGCGCTCGAACCTGAACGCACTTCAAGCAACATCTCAATTGATGAGCACTGTTCAGGAACGCCTTGCCACCGGCAAAAAAGTCAACTCCGCTCTCGACAATCCGAACTCTTTCTTCACTGCAAAGGGTCTTGAGAACCGCGCCAACGATTTGAGCACCCTGCTCGATGACCAGGGCCAGGCGATCCAGACATTGAAAGCAGCGGATAAGGGTATCAGCGCGATTTCCGAGCTGGTTGATGCCGCAAAAGCCAAGGCAAACCAGGCTCTGCAAACCTCCAACATTGGTGAGCGTGAGCAATATGCCACTGAATATAACGAGCTTCTGACTCAGATTGAAGATCTGGCGAAAGATGCTGGTTACAAAGGCAAAAACCTGCTTGGCGGTACCGGTAACGACCTCAATGTTGTGTTCAACGAAGACGGCACGTCTGATCTGGACATTACAGCGATTGACTACACCGACACTGCCAATGGTCCATTGAGCTTGTCAGAACTGTCAAACTCTTCCGGTGGTACTGCTACGTTCTCATTGAACAATGACGGAGCAACTGGCGCACCCGCTCTGACGGGCGGTCAATTGGTCACGTTGGACGATGCTTTTTCCGCAGGTGACACCCTGACGATCACCAACACGGCCGGTGAAGAGACAAAAATTGAGATCACGGACACACTGACCGTTTCTCAGCTGGAAACAGCGATCGGCAACACCTCGACTGACACCACGGCTTCCTATGCTTCTGGCACACTGACCATCACATCAACTGATGAGGCGGTTCAGATCAAGTCAGATAATGCCAGCTTCAACAGTGGCAACACATTGCAGGCTGGTACGTTGGGTGGTTTCGGTGCGGACTCCAGCATCGATACGGTTCTGACCAGCCTGAAAAGTGCGCAGGACACCCTGCGCTCTCAAGCTTCTACGTTCGGTACGAACCTTTCGATCGTACAAAACCGGGAAGACTTCACCAAGGACATGATCAACACCTTGAGTGAAGGTGCAGGCAAGCTGACCCTCGCAGACACCAATGAAGAAGGTGCAAACCTTCTGGCTCTGCAAACACAGCAGTCATTGGCATCGACATCCTTGTCACTGGCATCTCAGGCATCACAGAACGTCCTGCGTCTGTTCTGATCCAGCAGACATTGCGAAAAGAAATCAAAATGGCGGGCCTTCCCGCCATTTTTTGTTGCAGTCACTTTCAAAGACAAACAATGGCAAAGATCGCCCCTGCCCTTCTTCGCAGCGGAAGATCTCCAATACATATTGCTAAAACCAACAATTGCAGCTAATTCGAAGCAATAAACGCAAAAATTGCAGAAGATATTTTTTTCTAACCTAACGAAACTTCCCGCAAACTCTTCATTTCAATAGTCTTTTATCGTCCTGACCACCCCTACTGGCTCCGCAATAACGAAAACTCCCCTTCGTCATTAACGTTTGATTTACCCTGATTTGGGAGGTTTTTACTGACTGTTAGGGTTAACAGTGTGCGAACACCTAACATTCCGCTCAGGAAGAGCGGTAGTATTCGTTGACCTAGGAAGGGTACACAATGAAAGACATCACGCTATCGGCTGCCGTCCGGCAGAACCTGTTGACGCTTCAATCCACAGCCGACCTGATGTCCGGCGTCCAGAACAAGCTGGCTACCGGTTTGAAGGTCAACTCAGCCCTCGACAATCCAAATTCATTCTTCACTGCATCTGGCCTCAATAGCCGCGCGGGTGATCTCAGCACCCTACTTGATGACATGGGCCAGTCACTGCAGACGATCAAGGCAGCTGACAAGGGCATTCAGACCATTACGGATCTGGTCGAAACCGCCAAGGCGAAGGCCAACCAAGCCCTGCAAAGTCAAAGCCAATATGAGCGCAAGACCTACGCAAAGCAGTATAATGAGCTGCTGGAGCAGATCGAAGATGTTGCAAAAGACTCTTCCTATAAGGGCAAAAACCTGCTCGCTGGTGACGGCAACGACCTGACCACCATCTTCAACGAAGATGCAACGTCCAAACTGACCATTGATGCGGTTGACTACACGGACACCACATTGTCTGGCGGCCTGAACCTGTCCGACCTTGCTGAAGGCGAAGGCGCGGCAACGTCCTTCGGCTTGAATGGCGGTTCAAACACGATCACCTTTACCGACGCTAGTGGTCAGGTTCTAAACACAGCTTCAAAACTCAGCGAATTCACCGGCATAGCCGTAGCCGATGTGCTTCAGCTGTTTGATGACGCGACGACGGGTGCAGTTGTAGGCGGCGTCTCCCTGACCGTAGCAACAGGGACAACCGTGCAGGACCTGATCACAGAGCTGGAAAGCGCGCCAGGTGTTCGAACAGAGTTCGATCAAACGTCCGGCACCTTGACCATCATCTCAAATGAGACAGCGGACCTCAGAAACAACGGCGCCAGCGGCGCGAACACTGGTGACCTGGTCGCGGTAACGGCCGCAGCTGCTGGTTCACTCGGCGCATTGCTTACTGACGGCGCCAGCTTCAAGGTGGGGGACACCCTGTCCCTGACAGACGGCAACAACTTTGAGCTTGGCTCGCTGGAAATCGAAGACGATACGACCGTTCGGGATCTCGTCGAATTTCTTGATGACTTCAACGGTGTCAGCGCAAGTTTCAATGCAGGAACTGGTCGTGTTGGCCTTCAGAGTGACACCGACCTCGCACTTACGAGCGATAACAACAACTTTAACTCGACAAGTTTTGGGGCCGATACGGACGGTGTAACGATCTCCGCCCTCTCCGACAGCGGGTTTGCGACAGACAATGACATCAACCGAGCGGTGGACAGACTAAACACCGCCTTGTCGAACCTTAGATCGCAAGCGTCCGAATTTGGTACCAATCTCTCAACGGTTGAGATCCGGAAAGATTATACCAAGGCGATGATCAACACCCTGCAAGAAGGTGCTGGCCTGTTGACCTTGGCCGATACCAACGAGGAAGGTGCAAACCTCCTGGCACTTCAAACCCGCCAGCAGCTTGCTTCAACCTCCCTCTCCTTCGCTTCGCAGGCTGACCAAACGGTACTTTCGCTCTTCTAGGTTTAGAATCGCGAAACCTGGCGACACACAACCCTACAACCACCATGGCGGGCATTTTGCCCGCCATTTTTCGTGTTTCGTGCTATTTCCAGGCAAAATGGCCCCAGAATTTTTCGTTAATTTTCAAATGCTTGAAAAAAATCTTTTGGTAACTTCTCTTTACAAAAGGTTAAGAGGTGCACTCTTGAGTGGTTTCAACATTAGAATTGCTGGTAATTGCTTGTAGCCAAATAGGTAAAAGGGCTTCAGGCACACAACTGGTAACTGATGCGGTGACCCCTGATGAGTGATATTGTCCTTACAAGTGCAGTCCGGGAAAACCTTCTGGCCTTGAAAAACACGGCAGACTTGCAGTCTCGCACGCAAAACCGGCTTTCCACCGGATTGAAGGTCAATTCCGCGCTCGACAATCCGAATTCATTCTTTACCGCAGCAGGCCTCAATGCCCGCGCAGGTGATTTGGGCAGCCTGCTCGACAATATGGGACAGGCGGTCCAGACGATCCGTGCCGCCAATGACGGTATTGAAGCCATTTCCAAACTGGTTGAATCGGCCAAGGCCATCGCCAATCAAGCGCTTCAAACACAAAGTGAATTTGAGCGTAAAACTTTCACGCAGCAGTTCAATGATGTGCTTGTGCAAATTGAAGATCTGGCCAAAGATTCCGGCTACAAGGGCAAGAACTTGCTCGCGGGCCTCGGAAACGAATTGGAAGTCATTTTCAACGAGGACAGTACATCAACTCTGACTGTCAATCCGGTTGACTATACTGACACTTCTCTTGAAACCGGCCTAAACCTCGCAGACCTTGAAAACGGCGGGACCGGAACCAGCTCATTTACTCTGCAAGGCGGGTCGGTCGAACTTGATCTCGCAACATTGCAAGCTTCTTCTAACCTGACCGACCTAGCAGCCTGGTCGACAGGTGACGTCGTTACCATTGGAGATGGCACGACATCAAAAACACTCACGGTCGGAACAGACATTACAACCGTGCAAGACTATATCGACGCGATTAGCGGTCTCGGCGGGCTTCATGCCACATTCGATGAAGGCACCGACAAAATCACCGTTACTTCTGCGCTTGATACGGGTGTAACACTCAGCGTTGCGAAGGATAATGCAGGCGGCGGAACCGCTACCGACGGCGGCATTGGAACCGGCACAGCCACCCTTACCACAACAGCGCTGACTGCGAACGCCACGCTGATCACATCAGCAGGTTTCCAGATTGGCGACACGCTGACGATTACAGACGGCAATGGGTTTGAGCCAGCCTCACTAGAAATCGACGAAGACACAACGGTCGATGACCTTGTGACCCTGATCGACAATGTGAAAGGTTTGAACGCGACGTTCTCCGGCGGCAGCATCAGTCTGATTGGTGAAGTGTCTTTCACTATTAACAGTGACAACCGGGACTTCAATCAGGGTGGATTGATTGCGACAGACCCTGTCCCCAAATCACCGGCTTCCCTTCTTGCAGATGCATCCGAATTCCAGAAAGACACGGACATTGAACGCACACTTCAAGCGGTCAATGCGGCTCTGGACGAGTTGCGGTCCTCTGCAACATCGCTTGGCGCAAGTTTGTCCACGGTTGAAATCAGAACAGACTTCACAGAAGAACTGATCAACACGCTGGAAGTTGGTGCCGGTGCCCTGACAATTGCCGACATGAACGAAGAAGGAGCCAATATGCTGGCCCTTCAAACCCGTCAGCAGTTGTCATCCACAGCGCTATCCCTGGCGAACCAGGCCGAACAGAGCGTCTTGAACCTATTCTGACGAGTTATTGGCAGAATATGGTTAAAGCCATCAAGGTGGTTAAGGTTTTGGTTAACTTTTGGGAGCGATACTCACAGTCGGAGGTCTCAGAATGGCGCTCAAGGTCGAACTGAAACCCGGTGAAAGAATTATTATCGGTGACAGCGTAATCACCAATGATAATCAAAGAACACGTTTGTTCATCGAAGGACAGGCGCCTATTCTCCGGGAAAAAGACATATTGACACCGGAAACGGCAGACACTCCTGCAAAACGCGTCTATTTGGCAGTACAACTCATGTATCTGTCCGATGACTTGGAGAAAATTCAGGGAAATTACTTTACACTGGTCAATGATATTGTCTCGGCAGCTCCGAGTACCATTCCATATGTTACTCAGATCAGTAATTCAATAATTTCCGGATCATTCTACAAGGCATTGAAAGAGGCGAAAAAGCTTATTGAGTACGAGAGGACGCTAATAAGTCATGTACAAGCAGGCAGCGCAGGCTTATCAGAAAACCAGCCAGGTGGCAGTGTCGCCGAGGGAGCTGGAAGCGAACCTTCTTATGAAGGCCGCAGCCCGGCTCCAGCTGGTTAAGGATGAGTGGCAGCAAACCTCTCTGGCACAGCGCGATGACGCGCTGACCTATAACCGAAAGCTTTGGACCATTCTCGTCACCTCCGCGACAAACGGTGAAAATCCGCTGCCGCAGGAGATCAAGAACAACATTGCTTCACTAGGTGTGTTTGTTTTCAAGCAAACCATGGAAGCGATGACCGACGAAGAAGGCAACAAACTCAACAGCTTGATCAGCATCAACCGCGCGATTGCAGAAGGACTGCGAGCCCGCGCTGAATAAGCAAGATCGAGCAGGCAGCATCTCAAAGATGAACGAACAAGCCCGGTTACCCCGGGCTTTTTTGTGTTTTGGTGCAGGATGTCAATCAAACAAAAAAGGGAGCGCATAAAGCGCTCCCAGTCTTTCTTGCTTCTTATTGGCCGTTATTTCTTAGCGAACCAGACGTCTTCTGTGAGCATCTGACCATTGTTGGCAGATGACTGCATCAAGGTCTCGCCGCGCTCATTCACAACGTCGTTGCGCTGTGTGGAGAGCTGAGTGACACCTGCTTCAGCTGCAGAGCGGAGCTCGCCAGCGTCAACATCGCCGTCACCATTGGCATCAACCCAAACACCCATGTTGGCCATTTCGCCGCCAGTCAGCTGACCGTCACCGTTCTGGTCATAGGTGGCCATCTTCTGGTAGCCGTCTGTGTAACGACCGCCTTGGTCACCCATCAGGGCATTGCCGTCGATCTCGCCATTGGCGCCGATCTTGGTCATGTCGACAACAAGGCCGTCACCACCGGTGATCCACTCGACCTGCTCCTTGGTACCGTCGCCATCGATATCGAAGGCAATAGTTTCACCAACCTGGCCATCGATACGCTGTTGAGCGGTCGAAACACCCGTTGTGGAGATACGGCCGTCACCATTCAGGTCCAGAGCAACCGGAGAGGCAACTTTGTCCTTGCCCTTACCGTTGTTGTAGTCGGCAACCTTTTGACCATCACCATTGTTGATGTGGTACTTGCCACCGCCCTGGTGAACAGCTGTGTAGCCTTTCAACGGGCCTTCCTTGAAGGTGTAACCGCCATTGGCATGGTTGTACTTGCCATGGCCGATCAGCCACTTGCCTTCCTTGCCCTTGACGTAGTCGATCACGGCCTGGTCAGCTGCAGAGATCTGAGGCTGAGCCGGAACGGCTTGCCAGACGCCGTTGTTATTCACGACAGTCCAACCGCCGTTGTTAACTCCGCCACCGTTGTTGGCACCGCCATTGTTGCCAGCGCCGTTGTTAACAACCTCCCACGTACCGTTATTGTTCACAACTGCCCAGCCAGCATCACCGCCGCCGTTATTGGCGCCACCAGCTCCATTGTCCATGAAGTTGATAGCTTGCCAGACGCCATTTTCGTTCATGACAGCCCAGCCCGCGCCGTTACCGCCGCCGACATTGGCGCCACCGCCCCAGTTGCCACCGTTGTTACCGCCCCAGTTACCGCCGTTGTTCCAGCCGCCACCATTGTTCGCGCCGCCCCAGTTGCCGCCATTCTGCTGGCCAGCACGGAACTGGTTGTCAAAGCCATTGAAGTTTGTGTCAAAGAGACCGCCAACTTCATATTCCTTGACAGCTTCCTTATCGCCCTGGGCTACGATTTCACCTTGGGCGTTCTCAATGGCACCACCGCCCTGTGCACCGGCACCGCGGTCGCCGTTACGAGCCTGACCGTCACCATCAACCGTAACACCCCATAGGCCGTTAGGCTTGACGTTGTCAGCCACAGCATTGTCACTGCGGAAGTTGATATCGAGCCAGCCATTCTGGCCAGGGCTGCGCGCTTCAATTGTAATTGTGTATTCGCCAGCCTTGATCGTGACCTTGTTGCCTTCAAGCTTCACATCACCACCAAGGTGCTCGCCCTTGTTGCACGGTTGACCATTGATGGTCAGAGCCCCGGTCTTATCGAAGCCGATCTGATTGCCGCCAACAGAGATTCCCATGGCACCAACGACTGTTGCTCCGCCGCCACCCCAGGCATCAAAGCGGCCGTTGACCTGAACACCCTGATCAGACAGGAGATTATAAGTCTTCCCGGCTTCACCTTGGACGTCATAGTTACCACCATCAGCACCTACGAAATGCGGGTCGCCCCAGATACGGCCGTTCTCAACTTTGATTGGGTCCATTGGTTTGGCGCCACCGCCGTTGCCACCCCAATTTCCACCATTATTGCCGCCGTTACCCCAATTTCCACCAGGGTTCCAGTTGCCGCCATTGTCGCCGCCGTTCCAGCCGCCACCATTGTTAGCGCCACCCATGTCGCCATGATTGTGACCGCCGCCCCAGTTGCCACCATTGTTCCAGGCACCACCGATATTGACGGACTGGTCGGTAAACGCAAGCTGCTCGATGCCCTTCAGGTTATCTGTCGCGCCGGTGTTGTTGTCGATTACAAGCGTCATGTCACCATTTTTCATGATGGTGTAATCCGCACGGTTGCCGTCATAGAGAGCAACGTCATTGCCAGCGCCACCACGAATGGTGTCTGCCCCTGCCCCGCCTTTGATAATGTCGTTGCCAGCACCACCCTTGATCAGGTCGTCACCTTCACCGCCAAACTGAATGTCGTTGCCCATGCCGCCAACAAGAGCGTCATTTCCACCGTTGCCGAACTGGACATTGTTCATGGCGTTCCCAACGATGGTGTCATTGCCCTGACCACCATTTTGAGCACCATTGCCACCATTGTGGTTTGGCTGTTTTGCGATTGTCAGATGCGCATTTTGCTTCAGCGCGTTCCCAAAACCATCAGCTTTAGCCGCACCACCGTCATGAGCACCGTGATTTGCATGACCAACCTTATTGCACACCATAGTCGTTCTCCTCGAGACAATCCGAATAACCTTTGTTGCCGGAGATACTACAGAATAAAATTTCAATAGTAATTCGCATTGACTACGTACAAGCCTACGTGAATTTTAGTTTTATTTACTTTATATTAAATAACACAAAGATGAATTGCTTAAATAAATTTCAAAACATCAAGTTAATACTTTATTTAGAAATCAAGGCCGTACAACTCAGGCCTTGCAATGGCCCATAAGAACAAAAAAGCGGCCCGTTGAGGCCGCTTTTCTTATTTGATTGGACGCGGGAGAGATCTCTCCCGCTGTCAGTCTGATTACTTCTGAGCGAACCAGACGTCTTCTGTGAGCATCTGACCATTGTTGGCAGAAGACTGCATCAAGGTCTCGCCGCGCTCATTCACAACGTCGTTGCGCTGTGTGGAGAGCTGAGTGACACCTGCTTCAGCTGCAGAGCGGAGCTCGCCAGCGTCAACATCGCCGTCACCATTGGCATCAACCCAAACACCCATGTTGGCCATTTCGCCGCCGGTCAGCTGACCGTCACCGTTCTGGTCATAGGTGGCCATCTTCTGGTAGCCGTCTGTGTAACGACCGCCTTGGTCACCCATCAGCGCATTGCCATCGATCTCGCCATTGGCGCCGATCTTGGTCATGTCGACAACAAGGCCGTCACCACCCGTGATCCACTCGACCTGTTCCTTGGTGCCGTCGCCATCGATATCGAAGGCAATGGTTTCACCAACCTGGCCATCGATACGCTGTTGAGCGGTCGAAACACCCGTTGTGGAGATACGGCCGTCACCATTCAGGTCCAGAGCAACCGGAGAGGCAACTTTGTCCTTGCCCTTACCGTTGTTGTAGTCGGCAACCTTTTGACCATCACCATTGTTGATGTGGTACTTGCCACCGCCCTGGTGAACAGCTGTGTAGCCTTTCAACGGGCCTTCCTTGAAGGTGTAGCCGCCATTGGCATGGTTGTACTTGCCATGGCCGATCAGCCACTTGCCTTCCTTGCCCTTGACGTAGTCGATCACGGCCTGGTCAGCTGCAGAGATCTGAGGCTGAGCCTGCTGACCACCACCATTCACTGCCTGCCAAGTGCCGTTGTTGTTCACAACACCCCAGCCTGCATTGTTGCCGCCTGCGTTTGGCTTTGTTCCGCACCAACCGCCGTGGTTGTGTCCACCACCCCAGTTGCCGCCATTGTTCCAGCTGCCATGGTTATGACCGCCACCTACGTTGCCACCATGGTTGTGACCACCATGGTTATGACCACCGCCAACATTTCCACCATGGTTGTGACCGCCATGATTATGGCCGCCACCAACATTGCCGCCGTGGTTGTGACCACCACCAACACTGGCACCACCACCAAAAAGCCCTGTGAAAGCACTGATCAGTTTGCCGATAAGGCCAGCCTTGATGTTGAGGATGCCACCAACAAGCTTGGTGACCGTACCAACGACACCAGAAACGACGGATGCGATCTTGCCGAAGATGCCACCCAAGAAACCACCACCCTTATGGGCTGTTTGAGCGTTCTGTGCAGTGGCCTGTGCATGTGCATGGCCTGCACCAACCTGGCCCGCGCCATTTGCAGTCGCCTGAATTTTAGCAGCTACCGGCTTGGCAATCGTGCCAGTCTTGTGTGCATGGCCATGAAGAGCTGCCTTGAAGTTGGCGTGACCACCAACATGGTGGTTTTTCTGAGCAAAGAGCCCTTTGATAATTCCGGTCATGTGAACCCCCGACTTTCGGATTTATTGCCAAAAGATTTACGGGATCAGGAAAAATAAAAATATTCGTCTCAACCACGACCTTTTCTGCGTAGTACCTAGGCCGTGTGGACGAATGCAAGAGGCCTACTAGCTTTCAAGCGGAGGCAATTGCACTGCATCAGTATTGAGGCGATTTGTCCGAAGCTCTTCAAGCAAAGCGGTTTCGGCAATGGCTCGGCTAAACAGATATCCTTGGGCGCGCCGACATCCCAATTCGATCAGTTTCTGGCGCTGATGCGAGGTTTCCACCCCTTCCGCCACAACATCTGCGCCAAGCCCACGAGCAACATCGAGAAACCCGGAGATAATCACTTCCGAACTCCGGTCAAGACACACCTTGTCAACGAAACTCTTGTCGATTTTGACTTCATTGAACTGATACTCCTGCAAATGACGGAAAGAGCCATACCCTGTTCCAAAATCATCCATTGAAAGAGAGACACCAGCAGCTGCAAAACTCTGCAAACTCGCCCGGATTGCCTGCGCTGACCGGTCAATCAACGCATTTTCTGTCACTTCGACAGTTAATTTCGAAGTCAATCCTCGATAGCGATTAAACAACTTCAAATATCCACCGCGTATCTCACGCGATGCCAAACTTTCCTCCGAAATATTGATTGAAAAACGGGGGGAGAATTCTCCACCCTCGTGAATGCTATGCATTGCGCTCAGCGTCCGCCCTGCAATCAGGAGATCCAATTCGCCCTGAGCACCAAAATATTCCACCATGTCCATGAATTCAGCTGGCGCACGCAACGTGCCGTCCGAACGGCGCCACCGCGCAAGTGCCTCAAATCCTATGATGCGACCGCTCGAGAGACACACCTGGGGCTGATAGACCGGAAAAATTTCCCCGTTCTCGAGTGCGTTGCTTATTCTCCGACGGCTTTCCTGCCGGTAGCGACGGGATTGAATCGTATCTCTATGAATTTCGACATTTGTTGTCGGGCTTTGCTTTGCAGTAAACATCGCAATATCAGCTCGCGAAAACATGTCCTGAGGATGCAGCACAGTGTGATCGAATATTGCGACACCAATACTGGCACCAACAAACAGCTCTTCCCCGTTGTGCGAAATAGGGGCGGACATCGACTCGTGCAGCCGGTCAGCAATATTCGATGCAAGATCGGCATAAAAGACACGAGGGACCAGCATGGCGAACTCATCTCCCCCAATGCGCCAGACTTTTTTACCCTCGTAGTTGAATTGACGAAGCCGGTCAGCAACGACCTTCAGAACCTTGTCACCTGTCTGGTGGCCAAAGGCGTCGTTGATCGGTTTGAATTCGTCCAAGTCTATGTTGAAAAATGCATCACCATCGGTGAAAGCAGTGGCATCACTCGAGAAACGCTCCTCCATGTCGCGGCGGTTGGGCAACATCGTCAAGTGGTCAGTCCGCGCTTCGACTTCAGCAGCTCGCGCTTGTTTCAACCCCATCCGAAACCGCTCAACAACCTCATAAAGTTTGCGGATCTCGAACAAACTCAATCTTGGCGGGCTGACCGCAACCTCCAGATCTCCCGCAGCCACACGCGCAAGGAGCCGTGTTGTGCTTACAATTGGCCGCGCGATATGACTACGAAGGGCAATCAAAACAACAACCATTACGGAGATTGAAAACACCGATCCAAAGAGCGTCAACCACAGCGCCCTGAGAGAGGCGTCCTGTTGCTCACGCCAGTAATTCTCAATTTCCTTGCCCGACAAGGAAGCTACGGTTGAAATCGCTGCAAGGGCCTCTGTAGAAAGTTCAAAAAACTCCTCAAAACCAGGCGCGTGTTTCCCCTCTTCTCCTGCCAGGGCAGCATCAATCTGGTGCATGAGCTCCATATGGTCGTCATAGTACACACGCTGAGCTTCCTCTATTGCTTCACCAATTGGACTTGCAGGAGCAAGGCGAAGAGAGACATTGCGCAGGATCTCCCAAATCTGCTTTGTAAGCCGCAAGTGCTCATGAATTAAGACAGCTTCCGGTTTTGAAAACGGTACCGCCTTAAGAGTTGCGACCGCGTACGGGGTACGCGCACGTCCGGCGAATTCACGCGCCTCCCAAGCCAAATATTGCAATTGCAACAAGTCGTAAGACTGAGTGCTGATTTCTTCTGAAGGAATCTCCAAAACCGCCCGCAAAACTGCAGAGAGGTCTATGACATTAATAAGTTTCGAAACGAGTGCTGCACAAGTTTCAGAACAAGCTCCTCTACGTTGCAACGCCTGATCAACCTCGACCCGGGTTTGGTGTAACTCACCCAGCAGTGATTGGGCGTTTATCTGGAATTCGGCGGAACTTAGATCTCCAGATTTCATATTGTCCCCATTGTGGGACAGCGCTCTTTCGAAATGACGATCAACCAGCTGACGCTGCTCCTCCAGCATCTCCCTCAATTGACCGCGCTTCTTTGTCTCAAGCGCGAATGCGACTTGGGTCACACTGCGTTCAAGTGAAAGAGCGACCTGGCCATCAATCCATGCAGCAGTCGTTCTGGCTACCAAAGCACTGCTGCGATCCTCGACATGATCTCGCCAGGACGAAACAGAAATACTTCCAAGCAGCGCAAGCAACGGCACAATAAGCACCGTCATCGCAGCAATAAGAAACTGATGGATACGCATTTTACGCAACCCCAAGGTCACACGACACCAAGGATGCTGATATTAATATAGAAATTATAATAGTCTAATAATTCAGAACTGATATTAGCTTTGAAATTACCCTAGAGGAAATAATCAGAGCCATTAGACTTCAAGAAATAGACACATTTTTTCAGATCACAACCTAGGCCGAGTTCACAACGAAACATCGACTTCAATTTGACCGCTATCAGATATAATCAGCCAGATTCAGGTTAAAGACGATGGAACTGGCACGATAAGAAGCTTCCAGATTGGTTTGCAATTGCAAGATTTCAACGGCGAGAAGCTCCTTGTCCACGCCCTCGATTTCATCGATCGTAGCACTGTAAGTCGACTTCATCTGGGTGTGGCGCGAATCCGTATCCTGTACCGTTCGGAAGGCGATGGATATCTCGGTCGAGATATCGACAATTCCGGATTGATCAGCCACATCCGGCTGAACCACTGATCGGAACCGCTGAACAAACTCACCGTAGTGAAGCTTGTCGATGCGCTCCTGTGCGGCGAGCATTTCCTTTTTCTCTTCAGGGGTTTCAGATCCGGTAAAGGCGACATCCGTGCTGAAATCAGCTGCGACAAAAGTTGCCAGAGACTTCATCACATCGGATAAGCCTTTCTCATTCGCCCGAGCGCCGTAACTGACATTCAGATTGTCATCAACTCGGGCATTCTTGTCGCGGCGCGCGTCGGTGGTCGACGTATTCTCTCCGACATACCACTCAACGGTGGTGCTCGCCCCGCTGATCAAAGCTGTCGCACTTTCAAACGGAGGCCCATCGACACGCATTGGGGTCGCCCCGCCGAAGGTATCAAAGAACTGATCCCCTGCCCATTCGGAAGCCGCTGCCTTCAAGCTGGTATTTGCCTGCTCTTCGATTTTTTCGAGGATCTTTGCACGAAGGTTTGCAGCCGTTTCATCTGTGTCCGCACCGATGACAAACGTATCTACCCCCTCCCCGGTGGTATCAGCCGCCAGTTCAAATGAGACCGGCTTCGTGTGTCCCGGCGGCAAGGTAAACTCGATGGATATTTTTTGGCCGGCATCCGGCTGACCGGTGAATTCAATACTCAAACTATCAGGGATAGCACCCGTTGGCTGCGTGATCGAAGCATTGGCTAAATCACTTGTCACACTGCTTAGCTTCAAACCAAAGTCATGCGCACCATCTTCGGTAATTGTAATTGTGGACGCAGTTGGTGCGACCAGCGCCGGAACCTCCAGACGCCCTAACTTGTCGCTGCCAAGGTTGGCGGCAATGTACTCGTTCATGACTTGTTTCAAGCCTGCACGATCACCCGAACCCTCCATAATGGAGTCCACATCAGCCACCGGGTTTTCATAGGCATCGGTACCGCCATAGAGGTAGTAGCCAGCCACTTCGGTGTTCAAGAGGCTGATGGCTTCATGCAGCAGCACTTCCGCTGTAGCCTGGGTTCGGGTCTGACCATCATTTTGCAGTTCATAATCGTTCAGGTCGAGCGCCGACTTCGTATCAAGCCTCAAGTCCTCCAGACGTTCCAGCGTCACATTCAACGACTTGATGTGCAGATTTACCTGCGTGATCGTCTCCTGATAAGACGAAATCCGATTGACCTTCTGGTTCAACTCCAAATCCAGCAGCCGATTGTCTCCAAGACCTCCATAGGTTTGAGAAACTTTACCGCTAGCCAGTTGGCTGGTTTTCTCGGTCAGATTGCCCTTGAGGCTAACCAGTTGCTTGGTGAGATAACTGCGTGAGGTTCCGATACTTTCAATAGCCATAAGACACCTCAGAATGCGCCGAGCAAACGGTCGAAGAGCTCATTGACGGCCTGCATGACCCGGGCATTGGCCGCATAAGCATTTTGCAGGTTCACCAGTTGCGCCATCTCTTCATCAAGATCGACCGCATAGCTTTCTTCGTAACGGATTGCGAAATTTTCAGTGAGGGCCGATTTTGAGGCGCTGTAGGTTTGCGCGTCTTCAGCCTGATTGCCCTGGTAGGCGACAACCTGATTGATAAAGTTCATCACAGACCCTTCATAAGGGCTGCTTTTTGTGCCGATACCAGTGTCGGCGTTATAAACTTCTGTGCTTTTTGTCAGCGCATCCAGCATGAACTCGGCACGCGCCGGATCATTCTCGGAGTTCTGGCTTGGCGTTGTCGTGTGGAAGACCAGAAGCGAGCTTTCGCTTTTCAGAGCCGAATTAACGTCAATCGCGATCGCATAGCCGGTGCGTTGACCGCCATTTTCCAGATAGTCAGTGAAGTTCACTTCACCGTCCCGGTTATCGGTGAAAATGTTCAGGCCCAGCCCTTCATTTGAAGACCCGGTCACGGAACCCTTGAGGGTCAAACCGTCCAGTTCAATAGAGGCTCCACTGTCGCCGAGCACTTGAAGGTTGTCGCTCCCATCATTGGAGGCTGCCAACCCGGTCCCGCTCAATGCTGTCACTGCATAACCGACAATGGTTGCAGCCGTGCCAGAAGAAATATCGAGACCAAAAACCGTATCGTCAGTACGTGGGGTCGCATCGTCTTCCAGTGGTAGAAAAGCCGGATCGTCAACCGCAATCAGCGTGACTGTCTGCGCTTGTCCGGACGCATCCGTGTAGGAGACTTCGACCTTTTCACCAGGCTTCAAAGAGGAGAGGTCAAGGGTCTCACCTTCTTCTGAACCAACGGTAACTTCGGTGCCTTCAACAGTCCGGGCGTTGAGTGCCAGCGTCATCTCAGCTGCGATTTGATCCAGCTGATCCTGAGCTTCAATGAACACCTCATCACGTAGCTCAGCCAGACCAACAATCGTGCCCGATGCTGAACTTTCAACCAGATCGTATTCTGTACCACCCGGGGTGCGGACCATGATTGGCTGCCCGCTCGCTCCCGGCTTCAAAATAGGTGTCTCGGTAAAGGTTAGTTTCGAGGCTTGCCCGTCAGACAGAAGCAGCTCACCGTTCCGGGTGGTGATTTTCAAACTATCATCGACATTAATTTTGATATTCACATCCAGGTACTTGGAGAGGTCTTCCAGATACCGGTCCCGCTGATCGAGCAGTTGGGCAGTCGAACTATCAGCCAGATTGGATTCACGAATATCTGTCTCAACATCGGCCAAGCTAGAAAGGAGGGCATTAATGTCCTCTACCTGGGCCGCAAGCTCCCGGTCAGTGCGTTGGCGCAGGTCTTGAATTTGCTCATAAGACGTGCGGATTTCATATGCCAGCGCCTCGGCATCCGCCACAACAGTGGTCTGGGCCGTACGACTGCTAGGATCATTGATCAGGCTTGAGAGGGACGTGGTAAAGCGCGACGCCAATGCCTGAACACTGGTTCCATCGGAGATTGTCCCGAAAATGGCATCAAGGTCTGACGTATACTGCGCGATTTTCGCGCCGTAGCCGGTGTCCGCAAGCGAATCCAAGTAGGAAGACTGGATTTCGTTATTGACGACCCGTGTGATTTCCGCCGCAAGAAGACCGCTAACACCACCATTTCCGTCATAGAAGACATTGGCTTCCACCTGCTTCTTGGTGTAGCCGACCGTGTCTTTGTTGGCGATGTTTTGGGATGTTACGTCCAGCTGACGCTGGTTGAAGGTAACACCAAACAATGCGTTGTTAAGGGCAGACGTCAGACCCATATTTTGCCCCTTTCCTTGCGCTGGAAAGTCCGGATCGGCGGCGATGCTTCACCGCCGATCAGACCAGATGTTACCGAACCATATTGAGAGCAGAATCGAGCATCTCGTCCGCCGAGGTCACGATCCGTGAGTTCGCCGAATAAGCTTGCTGCGTCACGATCAGCTTGGAGAATTCCGTTGCGATATCCGCGTTGGAAAGCTCAACAGCTTCCGGAACAATATTTCCGTTTGAGGAAATCAGAACTGGAGCACCGGAGGTCGAGGTGGCTGCAAAGGCCGCACCATCCACGCGACGAAGCTCAAATTCAGCTTCAAATGTTGCAAGCGGAATTTCGTAAAGTGCTCGTGTCTGGCTGTTGGAATAGCTGGCATTCACCCGACCAGAGGAATCCACGGCTATACCAACCAACTCACCTGCTGGATACCCGTCCTGAGCAAGATCAACTGAGGAAGCGGCACCTGAGTTTGCTGCAAACTGAGTGAGAGAGTTGCTGCCGAAGTTCAAGTTCACGTTAGCAGCGGACACATCACCGACTTGCAACGAGGCAATTTCAAACGTATTGCCATTCACTGCAACGCCAGTGCCTGCGGTAATTGCATTGAGCGACCCATCGGCATTGAAGGCTGCTTGTCCAAGACGGGTGTATGCCGCGTCCGTTCCAGCTGTGCCGCGATCGGATGCATAATAGACATTCCAGGTATCGTCAGCCGTTTTAGCCCAGCGCGTTTCCACGTTAATCGCAGTGCCGTTCTGGTTATAAATTGTAATCGACCCACCTGAGATCGAAGAATCTACGAAAGCATCATTGTCATCATTGGTGATATCGCTGGTTGCGGTGATCGAACCAGTGATATTCAACTGATCACTATTTGCCAGGTCAGGATTTGACTTGGCCCGGTTTGTTTCCGGGGTCGGCGGCAAGTTCGCCTGATAATTGATAGCTGTTGTCTTGTTCGCAGGCAGCGGCTGATCGGAAATCTGGACGACTTCAGGCGTATCACCAACAGGGTTACCGGTGTCCGGGTTCAGCTCAAATCCTTGGAGATAATATCCAGAGCTGTTGACGAGATAGCCATTTTGATCCCGCTCAAAATCACCTGCACGGGTGTAATAGTCCGTCTCTTCAAAGCTTGTCGTTCCGTCAACAACTGCATTGGCCTCGGTAACGATGAAATACCCTTCACCGTTGATTGCCATGTATGTTCCGACATCACGGGCAGCAATATCACCCTGCAATGTGTTGGTGGCCCGCGATGTTGCGTATGTTGTGCCGGAAACCTGCGTAGCCTGACGCGAACCACCACCGGACACCAGATCCGCAAACGTCGTATCAAGACGCTTGTAGCCTGTGGTCTGCGAGTTCGCGACGTTACCGGAAATATTCTCCAGCGCCCGGGACTGCGCTGTTAGTCCGGACACTGCAGAGTTAATAGCCCCATAGATACCCATGTTACACCCTCTTCGTGGATACAGGCGTGCGCCTTTCGTCGCGCAAGAGGTCAGCAATCTACATGCCACTTTTCATTCAATTTGTTTTATTTGTTTATTTTCAGGCGCTTAGTTAAATAAAGACCGCAGGTAACACCTAAAACCAATCGGAAAAATTGGACTGCCCGGCAAAAACTGCCAGCCCAACAGGGAAGTTTCGACCGCTCGGCAAGCTGTGTGCAGTCTGAAAGGATCACCCTTTGCGCCTTGCAGCTGACAAAACGCAGCCCTACTGTTTGAAAAGATAAAAAATAGGAATTCGCATGCGTTTTGAAGGTACCGACAGTTATATCGCAACCGAAGACTTGCGCGTTGCCGTAAACGCCGCCGTGGCGCTGGAGCGTCCCCTTTTGGTAAAAGGCGAGCCGGGAACAGGAAAAACCGTCCTGGCACAACAAGTGGCAGCTGCGCTGAATGCCGAGCTGATCGAATGGCACGTAAAGTCCACCACCAAGGCCCAGCAAGGCCTTTATGAATATGATGCCGTCTCGCGCTTGCGCGACAGCCAGTTGGGTGATGAGCGGGTCAAGGACATCAACAACTACATTCGCAAGGGCAAGCTGTGGGAGGCGTTTGCCTCAGAGCAACGCCCAGTGCTGCTGATTGACGAGATCGACAAGGCAGACATCGAGTTTCCGAATGACTTGCTGCTCGAACTCGATCGCATGGAATTCCATGTCTACGAGACCGGCGAAACTGTGAAGGCCAGACAGCGCCCGGTCGTCATTATCACGTCCAACAACGAAAAAGATCTGCCAGACGCCTTTCTGCGCCGCTGTTTCTTCCACTTTATCAAGTTTCCTGATGCGGAGACGATGACAGACATCGTGGAAGTCCATTTTCCGGGCCTGAAACAGCGTCTTTTACAGGAAGCGCTGCGCTTGTTCTTTGAAGTGCGCGATGTTCCAGGGCTTAAAAAGAAGCCTTCAACGTCTGAGCTAATCGACTGGATCAAGCTGTTAGTCAATGAAGACATCGATCCGGAAACCTTGCGCCAATCCAGCGCTTCGAAGCTCATTCCGCCGCTGCTTGGCGCGCTATTGAAAAACGAACAGGATGTCCACCTGTTTGAAAAGCTGGCTTTCATGACACGACGGGAAAGGACCTGACACTACGAATGACCCGCGCTCCTAAAGCACTTTCCCTTCTTACCCTGCCGGTTCTTTTTGCGTTGATCTTTATATTATCCGCAACCAATGAGCCTTCGGCACAGGGAACCGGTGGAGCGCGTGTCTATAGTGATCAGCAAGAGGGCTGGGTAGAGGATATGGCTGGTATGCGCCATTATTCGGGATTGCGCTGTCCTGATCTGGTTGGCCCTCTGGCCCGCGCCAAAGTTCTGGCCGCTGATGCAGACCGTGTCGCCGGCTGCATTTATCTGGGGCGCGACGGCATCAACGCCATCTTGCGCAAACATGTCCCCGGCTCAGGCAGGCAGTCCACCTACCTGTTCAAAAAGAACTATTCGAGCGCCGGTTTTCAGCAAGTCCAGTTGACCGGCGTTTCCGCCAGCGGCGTCTCCTTCAAAACCCGACAGCGCGGGGACCGCGTTTACATTGAAACCATGTGGCAGTTCGAAGGGGAAAAGGCCGACTTCACCTTGTGGCTCTATTACATCCTTCCCAAACACGAAACAGATATTGCCGCCACCCTAGAGGCCTTCAAGGTTATGCTTGCACGCCAAAACTAGGCTGTGTGGACACGGGCACAGGAAGAGGGAAAACGCGTCATATGCCAAGGCTCATCTTGTACCGGCACGCAAAATCGGACTGGAACTTCCCGGAGCTGACCGACAAGCAACGCCCGTTGAACAGCCGCGGTCAAAAGGCAGCTCCCGAAATGGCCTGGTATTTGACCGACCAAAACCTCTTCCCGAATCTGATCCTATGCTCTTCTTCCCAGCGCACACGCGAAACTCTCATCCCGGTGCTGGCGCTCATGACACAAGAGACCGAAATCCGGCTGCTGGATCAGGTGTATGACGACGGCGACTTCGATTATCTGGAACTCATCAGAACCCATGGCGGCACCGCTGAAACCCTCATGGTCATAGGGCACAACCCGGCAACCGAAATAAGCGCGCAAAGCTTCGTCAAGGATGGCAGCGGACCGCAATGGGACGATATGCGGACCAAATACCCGTCAGGTGCTATTGCTGTGATCGATTTCAAGATCTCATCATGGGCTGACCTTGCCCTCGAAACGGGCCAGTTCGTCAGCTTTACAAAACCACGGGACTTGATGAGTTGATCTCAAAACTACTGGCGAGAATGCATCCGTCCCCGCCAATAACATGAGATTTCACCCCAGAGCTTTAGTGACCCTTTATCACCTGTTCAGACACCAAACGTCCGATTTCAGCATGAACTTTGGAGATGTCGCGCGGATAGCGATGGCTGCCATCCGTATAAACGGCAAACAACACCGGAGCCCGGCCGGGTGGATACGCAATGGCAATATTGGAAGCCCGGCCACCTGACCCGGTTCCAGTCCGGTCACCAGCGTTCCAATCATCCGGCAATCCACCGCGAATACGTTTCAGTCCTGTCGTGTTTTCAACCATCCAATCAAAGAGCTGCGCGCGGGACGCTTTGCTGAGCGTGGATCCCAAAACAAAACGTTCCAGATTTGAAACCATCGCATTCGGCGTTGAGGTGTCACGGTCATCATTTTGACCAACTGCATTGGCTTCAGGCTCGTACCGACTGGAAATTGACACATCATCTCCCGCATCTCGCAAGAGCGCCGTGAGCTTAGCCGGACCACCCATCGCTTTTAAAAGATAGTTGGTCGCCAGATTGTCGCTTTTGGTCATGACGGCGCTGCACAGTTCGTGGATTGTCATGGTCTGACCAATATGTTTTTCCGTGACCGGAGTCCACGGAACCAAATCTGCTTCGTCGATATCAATTGACCGATCGAACTGTTCGTCTCCGTTTTCAATCCGTTTGAGCGTTGCGGCGACCAGCATGAATTTGAACGTTGAATTCATCGCAAAGCGTTCATCGGCACGCCATCCGGTTTTCGACCCCGTCTCCAAATCCCAGATAGCCACACCGAGCCGTCCACCGAGCTCATGCTCAAACGCCTGAAACTGCTCAGCTTCAATCAAAACAACTTCGTCACTCAGCGCCGAAGAGGCCCCAACGGCGAAAAACAAAAGTGCAGTGGCACCGTTCCGCAACGCCCCTAGAAATGATCGCCTATCGAACATAAAACTCCCTTCAATGTTAGAGCCAGCGCCGTTTTAGGCGAGTCTCAAAGAAATACAACCTAGGAAAGATGTTCGCGCGTCGTGAATTTTATTGGGCAATATCAAGGCCTTATTTGGAAAATCAAATGCGACCAATTCCTCAACTGATAAGTCGATAGATCATTTGCACTTCGCGCTGGTTCTCCCTACATCTGGCAGCGGAGGTGCCCGTGAGCCTATTGACAACCCTGACTGAAGAAGCCCGCCTGACCTTGTCCAACTTATCAGATGCGGCAAGCGATCTGGCGGTCCCCTCCGTACGCCTCGGGGTAACCGGTCTGGCCCGCGCGGGCAAAACGGTTTTCATCACAGCACTGGTCCATAACCTCCTCCACGGTGGACGGCTGCCGGTGTTTCAGGCTGCAGCAGGCGGGCGATTGGCTCACGCGAGACTACAACCACAACCAGACGATGCCGTACCCCGTTTTGACTACGAAGCCCATGTCGCCGCACTGGTCAATGATCGCATCTGGCCGGATTCAACCCGGCAGGTGTCTGAACTGCGGCTCACATTGGACTTTGAAAGTGCCTCGTTCCTTTCCAGGCAATTCGGCCGCGGCAAGCTGCATATCGACCTGATCGACTACCCCGGTGAATGGCTTTTGGACTTGCCCCTACTCGGCAAAACCTATGCCGAATTTTCTGCCAGCTCGCTGGCGCGCGCCAGAGCCAAAAACCGCACCGACCTTGCTGCAGAGTATCTGGCTTGTCTGGCATCAATTGATCCAAACGCAGCCGAAAGCGAACAAGACGCGCAGAAACTTGCAGCAACGTTCAAAACATATTTGAAGAATTGCCGACAGGATGCCCATGCACTGTCGATGTTACCGCCGGGCCGCTTCCTGATGCCCGGTGACCTGGACGGCTCGCCAGCGCTGACATTTGCTCCATTAGACATTCCTCAGGACGCCTCACCTGCCCGCGCTGGCACATTACGCGCGATGATGGAGCGTCGGTTTGAGGCGTACAAAACCCACGTCATCCGCCCCTTCTTCCGAAACCACTTCGCCAGACTGGACCGCCAGATCGTGCTGGTTGATGTCCTTCATGCGCTCAATGCCGGTCCTGCGGCCATCAAGGATCTGGAAGAAGCACTTGGCGAGGTTATGACCGCCTTCAGGCCCGGCAAACAAAGCTGGCTGTCGTCCATTCTGACCCGTCGCATCGACCGCATTCTGTTTGCCGCAACGAAGGCTGACCACCTGCACCGTGACGACCATGACAGGCTTGAGGCCATTCTTCAGCGGTTGGTTGGCCGAGGCATTGACCATGCCAAATTCCGCGGCGCAGAAGTTGACGTTCTGGCCATGGCTGCTGTTCGCGCAACACGTGAAGCAACCGTCCGTCATGGTGGGCAAGACCTGCCCGCTATCCTTGGGACTCCGCTTCCCGGCGAAGGTGTGAATGGCGAGAACTATGACGGAGAAACGGAAATTGCGATGTTTCCCGGAGACTTGCCGGAAAACCCTGACAAGATTTTTAGTCCCGCTGACTCAAAAGATGAGCAAGTTCACGTAACGTCAGAAGAAATTGAATCACAAACTGAACTTACAGACAGTGACTTGCGCTATTTGCGCTTTCGCCCGCCTCAACTGGACCAGACCGCAGAAGGTCTATCCTTGTCACTTCCGCACATTCGGCTCGACCGGGCACTCGAATTTCTGATTGGAGACCACCTCGCGTGACGGATCAAAACCGACAAGAAAACAGACGCCCATCCCGCAAGCCAACTGCGTTTCGTCTTGATGATAAAAATGTTCGGTTGGCGGAGGAAGTCGAAGACCTTCCACTGGCCAGTGAGACGATCATTCAGGAAGCACTGGATGATAGCTTGCTGCCAGTAGAAACGGCCCCAATGCCGGTCCGCAAATCGTCCAGCTTTGGTCGGTGGATAGGTCTTGGTCTGGGCGGGCTGATCAGTTTGGCCGTTGGACTGGCGATTGACAGCCTAATCCGCGATCTGTTTGCCCGCGCAGACTGGCTGGGCTGGGTCGGAATTGGCCTTGCTGCAATTGCGGTCTTGGGACTTGTTGGGCTGGTGCTTCGCGAACTGGGTGCCTTGATGCGCCTGCGAAAAATCGATGACCTTCGCGACCATTTAGCAGAGACTGCTGAGTCCGACAATGCAAAGGCTGCCCGCACCCACCTTAAGGACTTGATCAGTCTTTATGCAGATCGTCCTGACACAGCACGGGGGCGCAAAACCCTTCAAGGCCACATGTCAGAGGTGATCGATGGGAAGGACCTTCTGATTTTGGCCGAGCGCGACCTTCTTAGCCCATTGGACAAGCAGGCTCGCCGCATCGTCATGTCGAGTGCAAAGCGTGTCTCTCTGGTCACTGCCATCAGTCCACGTGCCATTGTCGACCTTTTGGCAGTTCTGTTTGAGAACCTGCGGATCATTCGCCAACTGTCTCACCTTTATGGCGGACGCCCTGGAACTCTCGGGTTTTTCCGCCTGACACGGCATGTGCTTCAACATCTGGCCCTTACAGGCGGCATGGCAGCGGGCGACAGCCTGGCCTCCCAAGTCCTTGGGCACGGGCTCGCAGCGCGCCTCTCTGCCCGCTTGGGCGAAGGCTTGATCAACGGGCTCTTGACCGCACGCGTTGGTATCGCCGCCATCGCCGTGTGCCGCCCTGCTCCCTTTGTCGGCAGCAAAGGACCGAGTGTTTCCGAGTTCATGAATGAGTTGGTATCCAGCGCGGAAAAAGAGGACACAGGAAAACAGGGAAAGTCATCTTAAGACTTTTCCGGCCTGGGGCGCGACCACTCGTCAAATTTGACGTTGAGTAATCTTCCGATTATGCAATGCCCAGCCTTGTAAAGCGACGAGGTTAGGCGGGACTAACTGGGAGCTTACTAGATGGAATCTATACTACCCCTCATCATACAATTGGCGTCTGGCGCTATTGGCGGAAACGTCGCAGGCAAAGTGTTGCCAAACATGAACCTCGGCACACTCGGCAACTCAATTGCTGGTATCGTTGGCGGAGGCCTTGGTGGGCAGATTTTGTCCGCAGTCCTTGGCACCGGCATTGCCTCGAATGCAGGATCACTCGATATTTCCGCAATCCTTCAGTCTGTTGCCAGCGGTGGTGTTGGCGGCGGCGTTTTGCTTGCCATCGTGTCCATCGTGCGTAAAGCACTCGGGAAATAAGCCAGTGCGTGGCCGGAGCCTGTCTTCGGCCACCCTTTTCTCACAGGCTGGACGTATACCGGTTCTCGACAAACCCTCGCCCCAGCCCTAATCTCACTTCATGTTTATCTCGTTCTTTACCGAGCTGAAATCAGCAGGTGTTCCGGTTTCCTTGCGCGAATATCTGTCCTTGATGGATGCCCTTGATCATGATCTGGCCGAACGTCGGGTGGAGGACTTTTACTATTTGGCGCGCGCCATTTTGGTGAAGGACGAGGCCAATCTCGACAAGTTTGACCGCGTGTTTGGACATGTCTTCAAGGGACTAGACCTTTTGAGCGAGGCTCCTGCGGGCGATATTCCCGAAGAGTGGCTGAAAAAACTCGCCGAAAAACATCTGACAGAAGAAGAAAAGGCTCAGATCGAAGCCCTCGGCGGGTTTGAAAAACTGATGAAAACCCTGAAGGAGCGCCTGAAAGAGCAGGAAAAGCGCCATCAGGGCGGCAACAAGTGGATTGGCACAGCAGGTACCTCTCCCTTCGGCGCCTATGGTTATAATCCGGAAGGCGTCCGGATCGGCCAGAAGGAAAGCCGCCATCGGCGCGCGGTCAAGGTTTGGGACAAGCGCGAGTTCAAGGATCTTGATGACACTCAACAACTCGGCACCCGCAATATTCAGGTGGCCTTGAAGCGCCTGCGCAATTTTGCGCGAACCGGAGCGGCAGAAGAGCTTGATCTTGACGACACGATCCGGTCAACAGCCCACAAGGGTCTGCTGGACATCAAGATGCGGCCCGAACGCCACAACGCAGTTAAAGTGTTGTTGTTCTTCGACATTGGCGGATCGATGGACGATCACATTCGTGTCTGTGAAGAGCTGTTTTCAGCTGCCCGCACCGAATTCAAGGTGATGGAGCACTTCTACTTCCACAACTGCCTTTATGAGTATGTCTGGAAGGAAAACCATCGGCGCTACACCGAACGCATCGACACATTCGATGTGCTTCACAAATATCCCTCAGACTACAAAATCATCTTTGTTGGGGATGCGTCCATGTCGCCTTATGAAATCGCGTATCCGGGTGGTTCCGTGGAACATTGGAACGACGAAGCCGGCGCGACCTGGATGCAGCGGGTAACGCGCCAATACGCCTCGACCGTCTGGCTGAACCCCGTGCGGGAGCAGCATTGGAATTACACCCATTCCATCCGAATGATGCAGGAGCTGGTGGAAGGGCGTATGTTCCCGCTCACCGTGGAAGGCTTGACCGAAGCCATGAAAGAACTGGCACGGCAATAAAACAAAGCTGGTCCAGTATCCGCTGATTTCACTGAAAACAACTGTCATCAAATTGACACATGTCAATTCACCTACCCCTTGGTAAGCATAAGCTTACCTCCTACAAAATTGGGAGGAGAAATGACTATATCGACAGCAGCAACAAAAAGCGTATCTAAACCAGAACAAGAGGCCCTGAAACCAGGCCCACTGCCAGAGCTGGATGCTGAGGACGAGCATCAGCTGACACAACGCCAGCGTCTGGCGATGCTGCGCCACGATCAGGCCGCCATTCATCAGGTGTTTGAAAAGGGCGAATACCCTTACACCTCAAAAATGCGCCGTCCGGCGTATGAAAAGCGCAAGCAAAAACTGCAAGCCGAGCTTTTGAAAGCGCAGCAGTGGATACAGGACACAGAGCAACGCGTTGTGCTCTTGTTTGAAGGTCGGGATGCTGCCGGTAAGGGTGGCACTATCAAGCGGTTTAATGAGCATTTGAACCCACGCGGGGCGCGGGTCGTTGCCTTGCAAAAGCCAACCGATCAAGAGCGCAGCCAATGGTACTTTCAGCGCTACGTGCAGAACCTTCCATCGGCCGGGGAGATGGTGTTTTTTGACCGCTCCTGGTACAACCGCGCGGGCGTTGAACGGGTGATGGGCTTTTGCTCTCCCAACCAGTATCTGGAGTTCATGCGCCAGTGTCCCGATTTTGAGCGCATGCTGGTCCGTGACGGCATCCTGATGTTCAAATACTGGTTTTCGGTCACCAAGGAAGAACAACGCAAACGCTTCAAGTCGCGTGAGACGGATCCTCTCAAACAGTGGAAACTGTCCCCGATCGACAAGGCCTCCCTCGACAAGTGGGAGGGTTACACCGAGGCCAAGGAGGCCATGTTCTTCTATACAGACACGGCTGACGCGCCCTGGACCATCATTAAATCCGATGACAAGAAGCGCGCCCGGCTCAACTGCATGGAGCACTTTTTGAACGCCCTTCCCTACCCAGGTAAAGACCATCGCATTGTGGGAGAACCTGACCCATTGATTGTCGGTCATGGCGGTCAGGTGATTGGGCGGGATGATCACATCCTCGGCAAAATGCTTCATCCGGAAAAACGAGGCGGATGAAGCAAAAAGGCGGAGATCCTCCCTCTCCGCCTTTTTCTTTGATAGTTTTCGGCAAATGCGTGCGTTTACTCTGCGTCGCGCAGGACCATGACGGAACAGGGCGCATGACGCACGATATGCGCTGCGTGAGAACCGATAAAGTAAGTCGACAATCCCGGCTTGTGCGAGGTCATGACGATCAGATCGCAGCCTCTGTCCTTGGCACAATCAATTACCTCACTGTCGACAGAGCCAACACGCACTTCGCTGGAGATTGCGTCCTCGGCAATACCCAATTGTGCCGAGACGCCTTTTAGCATCTTGCGGGTTTCGTCCGCTTCCTTGTCCTGAAAGCCTTCCGGCAGCTGGCTTGCGACAAAGCTCTGCACTTCCGGACAGACGGCAAGAAGGTGGACCTTGGACTGATGGTCTTGTGCCAGATGACCAGCTTTGGCCAACGCATCTTCGGCAAAAGCCGGTTCGGCAGGGTCGATTGGAACCAGAATCTTCTTGAACATTGCATTCTCCGTAAATCTGATAATTGGAGAATTGCAACCTCAACGGGTTGTCCGCCATGAGGCAGATCAATCGTTTGCCGCGTCTGTAAAATATCGACCCGGCGTGACCCCAAAAGCTTTTTTGAAGGTCGCCACAAATGCGCTCGGCTCCTCATAGCCCAGCTTGTAAGCAACATCCGAAACACTTCGGCCCAACGATAACAACTCAAGCGCCCGAAACAGTTTCACCTGCCGACACCAGGTTCGATAGCTCATGCCAGTTTCGGCCTTGATCTTGCGCTCGAACGTGCGCACCGAGAGAGCCGTTCGCGAGGCCGCCTCCGCCAAAGCCGGAATGTTGGCTGGACACCGCATAATCGCCGTACACACATCGCGCAGCTTTAGGTCAGCAGGCATTGGCAATTGAAGCGGAGCTGCAGGAAGCAGTTTAAGCTGATCAATAATCACTGCGGAAATACGGGCAGCAGGTCCATTGTTTGCTTCGTGTCGTGGGTAAGACATGAACTCTAAAATGAGCTCTCGAAGAAGATTGGTGACCTGCACCACCTGAGGCTTATCCGGCAAACCCTCCAGAAGATCAGGTGAAATATAGACAAACCGGATATCAGTATCGGAAAGATAGCGGCCCCGGTGTTCCAGCCCCGGCGGAATCCAGAGCGCCCGTTCCGGCGGGACAAAATAGGTACCGCAGTCAGTCTCAACCGCCGATGACCCTGATATGACATGATAAAGCTGCGCGCAGTCATGAGAGTGGAACGCGTTGGTTTGTCCCTTCTTCTGACGTTTCGCAAACCCGACCATTGGAGCCGTGAGCGGCTCAACTGGCATTGTCGCAAGTTCGGGATGTATGCCCATGCACTTTTTCCATTTTTGGCGTTTCAAAACTATTTGATGACAAAACAGCGCTAACACGCAATCAAATATCGCGACTAAGTTCTGCTTCCAAGATGAAAAACGAGCAAGCGATTTGAAATGACGTATTTCACCCGAAGTGAAAACCCGATGGAAATCAAAGGATGGCGTTCACCAGCCGTCCTGTTGATGATCATGGCAGGGGCCATGCAGCTGTCCTTTGCCGCCTGGTGGAACCTGATGAACAATTTTGCGGTTCAGGAGCTCAGCTTCACAGGCCGCGAAATCGGTATCCAGCAGTCAATCCGCGAAATTCCGGGCTTTCTAAGTTTCGCTGCCATCTACCTTCTGCTCCTGATGCGCGAGCAGACTTTGGCCTATGTTTCCCTGCTTTTGCTGGGAATTGGAGTGGCTGCAACCGGTTACTTTCCAAGCGTTTGGGGCTTCTATTTGACCACCTTGGTCATGTCGATCGGCTTTCACTACTATGAAACGATGGCACAATCCCTGTCGCTTCAGTGGCTCCCAAAAGCCACCGCGGCCGCCAGCATGGGCAAAATCATCGCCGTTGGTGCATTTGCACAGCTGATTGCCTATGGGCTGATTTTCATCGGCTGGAAGACCTTTGATCTGTCTTTTACAACGGTCTTTGCGGTTGCTGGCGGGCTCACGCTCGTTGTCCTTGCCTTCTTGATGATGGCGTTTCCCCATTTCAAGGAAGGTGTCGCCCAACACAAAAAGCTGATCCTGCGCAAGCGCTATTGGCTCTACTATGCACTCACCTTCATGGCAGGAGCCCGTCGTCAGATCTTCACCGTGTTTGCAGGTTTCCTGATGGTGGAGAAGTTCGGCTATGACGTGCACGAAGTTGCGTTTCTCTTTCTGATCAATGGCGCGTTCAACATGGTCTTGGCCCCAAAGATCGGAAAGCTGATCGTCCACTTCGGCGAACGCAAGGCACTGATTTTTGAATACATCGGATTGTTTGGTGTGTTCGCAAGCTATGCGTTTGTCACCAGCCCCGAACTGGCCGCAACGCTCTATGTGGTCGATCACGCCTTCTTTGCTATCGCCATCGCGATCAAGACCTACTTCCAGAAGATCGCGGATCCTGCAGATATCGCACCGACCGCAGGCGTCGCCTTCACCATCAACCACATTGCAGCGGTCTTTATCCCGGTCATCTTCGGTCTGGTGTGGCTCTACTCACCAACGGCGGTGTTCCTGTCAGGCGCAGCCATGGCGCTTGTCAGCCTTGCCCTGTCCTCATTAATCCCAAGCGCACCGGAAGAAGGGCATGAGGTCGATTGGTGGTTCCGGCGTACGGCTCCAACGCCCGCCGAATAGGCCTCCTCTCAAGAATGCCTTACACCAACGAAAAAAGCCCGGCACACCTGCCGGGCTTTTGAATCTGTAATTCAGGTGCGTCTTAGGCCTGCCGCTCAGGCACATGAACAACAAGGCCATCCATGTCTGCCGTTACCTTGATCTGGCAGGAAAGCCGGGACGTTGGCTTCACATCATAGGCAAAGTCCAGCATGTCCTCTTCCATCGGCTCAGGCTGACCGGTCTTGGATGCCCATGCATCGTCAACATACACATGGCAAGTCGCACAGGCGCAGGCGCCACCGCACTCTGCCTCAATGCCCGGCACCATATGTTTGATGGCATTTTCCATAACCGTGGAGCCTTCCGGCGCATCCACTTCCGTTGTAGCGCCGTCAGCTGCTTTATAGATGATTTTTGGCATGATCCGCGTCCGACCAAGTTTAGAGGAATAATCCAGTTTCAGAACCGACATAAAGGCTCAAACCAAAAGGTCAAGGCGCGAGCTATCAAAGCGAACGAAAAGAGGCGATTTCGCTTCCCTTTGCCGTTTCAGAGCCGTGGCGATTTCGGCTCAAGAGCTTGTCAGGTCATCAATATAGGCATTTGCCAGAGAGATCGCAGCCTGCAGCTTTGCAAATGAGGGCGCATCCGGGCCTGCCAATTGTTGCTCGGCCCGCTCACACTCATGGGCAACCGTAACAGCGCCGATGGCCCGTGCGGACCCCTTCATGGTATGCACCAGACGCTTCTGCTCATTCCGGTCCGCCTCAGCGATCAACCGGGCGAGCATATTGCTTGCCTGTGATTTGAACATTTGAAGGACCTGAATTTCCAGGTCCCGGTTGCCCAGCGTATTGGTGGCAAGTTGCACCAGATCGATGGGAGGAGATGTGCGCGGGAAGTCCGCTGTCCTGACTGCTGCCGATTGGGCCATCTTGAACTCGCATGCTCTGCACGGCCCCACCGGGTATTTACCGCAAGGAACCGTTTAACGATGCAATTCAGTGTGCTCTCCAGAAGACAAGAAGCCGTTAAAACCCACTCTTGCCACCAGCAACTACCGGTGATGTCCCCAAAAAACTGCTAAAATGGTTAACGGGCTCTTTTGGCTGGTGATCTTCGCCCATGCAAATCTGCCTGGTGGAAGCATGATTTGTCTCGCTTTTTCGATTTACGATGCATTGCGGCAAACGTTAACCTTTATTCGTTTTTTGAGTTGCAAGAGCAGCAGCACGCCCTTCTTGCGTGAGCTTGCAAACCAGCCAATCAGGCTTAATTGGGTTGGAAAACCAAGGCTCTGCCCACCCCGCCTTGATACAAGCACGAATGGTACGCTCTGAAATTCCCTTCCCCGCATCATCGAACAAAGGCAGCTTTCCACCCGCCTGATCCAAGCCTGATGCCAGCCATTTGGCCTGCGCCGCAGTTGGCGCTTTGGGTTTCGAAAGTGTCGTCGTCACGAGTGTTTCCTCCCTGAAATTGCTTTTCAAATTCACCCTCTAAAAGGCCTCAAACACACCCTGTAGGTTGTTATTGTCATTGCTCTTTCTTGTCCAAACACCCAGAGTGTGCCATTAGATTTAGCAATGCGGCAAGGTGGGGAAAGCTGTCAGCATTTTGTTGTCAGTGGGTCAGCGGCGGCCCCTCGCCACACAGAGGATGAGACGGGTTTTGAAAAATCGTCCAGAGTGACAGATTTTCTATCCCGGTATCAGGAATCAACGCATGACGGTGCCACTCCTATTATGAGTCAGGCGACCGGTGTGTAATGAGTATGGACGTGAGGCGATCCTAAAATGGCAAATCCCCCGAAGGTGAAAGATCCGGCAGAAGCGGCCCTGTCAGCGGTCGAGGAAGCCCTGAAGTTGGATTTTGGTGGTCCGGAAGCGAGTGCGGAGAGCGCGCCCTCCAGCAGCGCGCCTGCACCGGATAGCGGATCGGATGCGCCATCTGAGCACAAATCAGCCAATGATGAAGAGCAGCCAGCGCGCCGCCGTGGTCGAGGCAAGCGTCCGCCGGCGGCCAATGACGATCGCCGGAACATCGGTAATCTGATCTACGCATTGCAGCGTCGGCCATCTTCCGCTCCATTCTGGGGTGCCCTCGCACTCACACTGCTCTGGGGCGGTGTGGGAACTAGCCTCGCGATTTCCTCTTTCGGCGACACGCTGTCCGGCCTCACCGGGTTTGGCTCCATCGCCCAGTCACCTGAACTCATTCTGGCTGCCATCGCCGTCATCGTCCCCATCATCTTCTTCTGGGTCATGGCCATGATGATCTGGCGCGCGCAGGAAATGCGCATCGTCGCCCGTGGCATGACAGAAGTTGCCCTGCGTCTCGCTGAACCGGAGGACATGGCAAAGGAATCCATCCTGAGTGTCGGTCAGGCCATTCGCCGCGAAGTCGCGGCTATGGGTGATGGCATCGAGCGCGCAATCGCGCGGGCCAGTGAGCTGGAAGTTCTGGTCCACAACGAAGTCTCGTCGCTGGAGCGCTCCTACAACGACAATGAGCTGAAAATCCGTTCATTGATCGAGGAACTCGTGAGCCAGCGGGAAGCCATCGTCAACAACGCTGACCGTGTTCGCGAGACGATCTCCAGTGCCCATGAGAGCTTTGCATCGCAATTGTCTTCGTCTTCCGGCGAGTTTGGCGAGTCTGTCGACAACGCCACAGACAAGATGTTGGAAGCTGTCAACGCACGTGTTGAGGAACTTACCTCCACCGTTGATGACCGTATTGCGAGCCTTGGCTCGTCCCTCACCTCTTCCGGAAACAAACTGGTTGAGTCGCTGACAGTCCGCGCTGAGGACTACGTTAATCGTCTCACCACCACCGGCACCGATCTGGTCGACAATCTGTCGTCCACTGGCAACCAGATGTGGGAGACCCTTTCCAGCCGCGGCACCGACATCAATAGCCGGTTTGCTGAAACAGCTGATCGCTTTGTCGACATGCTCACTGTGCGTGGCGAAGAGATCAACACGAACCTCACAACATCCACCTCGACGGTTGTCGAAACCCTCAGCCAAAAGGCCGAGGAACTACGTGTGTCCATGGAGAGCACCGGCAACACCGTTGGCGAAACCATTTCGCAGCGCGGCGAAGAAATCAACGCCAACCTGTCGCTCACGTCTGGCCGCCTGATCGATACGATCACTTCGCGCACTGAAGAGCTGATCGGCACAGTCGACACCCGTGTGACAACTCTCGATGCATCACTGGCCGCAACTGGCGACCGTGTGGTGGAAAGCATTTCTGAGCGCGGACAGGACGTCACCAACACGATTTCCGTCAAGGGTGCCGAGATCGTCGAAACACTCTCCGATCGCAGCACGGAAGTTGCCGAAATCCTGCGCGGAACCGGCGAATCCATCGTTGTGGACCTCTCCCTGCGCGGCGGCGAAATCGCCTCCAAACTGGACGAAACCGCTGGAACTCTCACCGAGACCATCACGGTTCAGGGCGGTACGCTGGCAGAGAAGCTGGAAACCATTTCCGACCGGATCTACTCGGCAATCACCGTCAATGGCGACAGCCTGGACGAGCGTCTGGCAGCCCGCGGCAACGAAATGTCTGCCATCCTTGAGCAGCAAAACATCGCCTTCCGCGAAACACTTGAGAGCGTCTCTGCTGACGTCACTGCGAGCCTTGGCTACCAGACAAACGAGTTCTCGCAGCGTCTGGCCGAAACAGGCACTCAGCTGGCCTCCCTCATCGGTGGCCGCGGTGACCGTATTGCGGGCGACATCAACCAAGCCGGTGACAAGATCATCGAAGCCATCGACGTTCGTGGCCGCCTGCTGGAAGAAAATCTTGCCACTCGCCTCACCGAGCTGGACAGCATTGTTACCGACAAGGGCGGCTACCTCATCGAGGCATTCGACACCAAGACATTGCTTCTGTCGGAATCTCTCGATAGCCGTCTGGCAACTCTGGACACCACGTTCAGCACCCGTGTCGACACGCTCGACGCGTCACTTGGCGACCGGGTTGCGTCCATCGATCTAACACTCGACGAGCGTCTGCGTCTGATCGACACAACACTGGAAGATCGTGTTTCGAGCATCGGCTCCACAATGGACGACCGGATTTCCAGCATCGACACCACCTTGGGCGAGCGCATTTCCTCCATCGATGCGTCTTTGGGTAGCCACATCAATACCCTCGACCTGACGCTGGATCAGCGCACAGCGACATTTGAAGCGGCTCTTGAAGGGCGTACGCAGATCCTGTCTGACACAATTGATCAGCGCACAACTGGCATCTCCGAAGCTCTGGACGAGAAAACTCGGAACATCACAGATGTTCTGGCAGATCGCTCCGACGCCATCACCGTTCAACTTGGCGAACGCGTAGAAGCAGCCGGCGACACTCTTGCCACACGTGCAGAGGAAATCGGCAAGGCACTCAACGAGCGCGTTGATGAAGCTTCTGCTTCAATGGTCGACAAGGCAGAGCACCTTGCTCAGACTATGAGCGACGGCACGGACCGGATTGACGAAACCCTTGATGCCCGTGCCCGGCAGATCAGTGAAACCCTGATCTCGCGGACCAAAGAAATCTCCGAGGCCTTCGTTTCCGGCCAGAACGAGATGACCAACGCGCTGGACAACCGTTTGTCAGAAGCCGGATCTGTCCTTGCCAAGCAAAGCACAGAGCTGACGGACTCCCTGTCCGAGCGCATTGCGGAAATCAACGTTTCCCTTGGCGCAAAGGTCTTTGAGGTCGCAGAGACCCTGGACGCCCGCGCAGGTCAGCTGGAAACCATTCTCAACGAGCGTCTGGAAACCATTTCCGGCACCTTGAGCGGCGAGAGCCAGAAGGCACTGGATATCCTGACCAACGTTGTCAGCGAAGCAGGCACCACCCTCTCCACCGAAAGCACCCGCATGCGGGACATGGTGACCGAGGCCGTGGCTCAGGCTGTTGCGTCCCTGTCTGGTGAAGGTCACCAGATTAAGAACATCGTGGATGGGGCCGTCACAGACGCAGTCAGCAAGCTTGCAGATGAACGCAGCAAGACTGTTGGTATCGTCACCGGCACACTTAATGACGCGACGACGAAGATTTCTGACGAAAGCGAACGCATGCGTCAGATCATCCTTGGCTCTGTCGGCGAAGCGCGCGGAATGCTTTCCAGCGAAAGCGAGCGGGCTACTGAGTCCATCTCAGGCGCTATGGATCTGGCCCGCGGCACGCTCTCATCTGAAAGCGAAAAAGTTCGCGAACTGGTCCTGTCCGCCATTGGCGATGCAGCGCGGACAATGGCTGCCGAAAGCGAGAATGCCCGGGCGCTCTACGTTGGAACGCTGGCCGAGTTCTCCGGTTCTCTGACTGGCGAAAGTGAAAAGGTTCGCGAAGAACTGGGTCGCACAATTGCTGAAATCTCCGGCAACTTGTCCTCTGAAAGCGAGCAGGCACGGCAAACCCTTGCCAAAACGCTGGAAGAAATCCGCGGCCAGATGTCCGGCGAAGCAGAAGTGGTTCGTGCCCGGGTTAACAATGCGGTCAACGAAGCAGCTGATCTCCTGCGCGATCGCGGCAACTCCGTTGCAGCAGAGCTGCTGGACAAGGCCAACAACCTCAACGAAGCCTTCAACGCCCAGTCTGGTGAATTGTCCAAGATCATTGGCACCGACGGCAATGAGCTGGTCGAGGCGATCGAAAACCGCGCCAAGGATCTGACGACTCGCGTTTCCGACGTTCACAGCGCTATTCTGGACGCGATCACCGTCAAGGGCCGTGAAGTCTCCGATGCCTTCGCGCAGAACGGTTTGGAAGCCACACGCTCCCTTATGGAAGCAGGCGACCATGTTGTTGCAAGCATGACCGAGCAAAGCCAAAAAGCTGCAGAAGTCATGACCAGCGCCAACGACCGTTTGGTTGCGTCTCTGGAAGACCGCAGCAAGCGCGCTGCCGATCTTCTTGTTGACACAAAACGGCGTCTGGAAACAGACATCACCGAAATTCTGGAGAAGCTGGACACATCCAACACAACTCTCCAGAGCGTCATCACGCAGGCTGGCACAAACCTGAACGAGGTGGAGGTCAACCTTGGACGTCGTGCAGGCGAGTTCCGCTCTGCGGTTGACCGCGCCGTGGCTGATACAACGGCGACAAACTCCGTCATCACGGAGCAGGTCGACGCCCTGCGCACGGTCACTGAGACGACGCTTGCCGACATTCAGGCACTGACCAACCGTTTGGGAGATCACTCTTCCGCCTTGTCCGATGCAGCACGGTATCTGGAGAAAACCAACCAGACCGTCGAAAGCCGCGTTGGCGAGCGCAAAACTGCAATCGAGGAAGTGGCAGAAACTCTTCTCTCCAAAACCGAAGCAGTCGACACGCTCATGCGCTCCTTCACAGCGTCTCTGTCCGAAACGCTGGAAACAGCGGACGACAAGGCCCGCGAAGCAGCCCGCATGCTCAGTGCAGCTGCAGAAGCTGCAACGAAGAACGTTTCCGAGCAGTTCGAAAGCATGCGCATGACAGCAGGCATGGAAGGTCAGAAGGCCCGTGAAACCATTCGCGCGGCACAAGACGACATCATGTCCGAAATGTCTCGCACCGTTGCCGAAGCGTCCGAGCGCTTCAACGATGCGGCCAGCCGGATGCGTGACGTTGCCCGTGATGTCCATCTCGAGCTTGAAGCCACCCGCAACGAGCTGAAGCAGGGTGTTCTGAGCCTGCCGGATGAAGCAGAAGAATCCTCTGCGGCCATCCGTAAGGTGGTCAATGAGCAGATCCGGGCACTTAGCGAGCTGTCTGACATCGTGGCAAAGCAGGCCAACACTCTGGACGTATCCCGTCCGCAGATGCAGGTTGCTGCCGCAGCTCCTGCCCCTGCCCCTGCCCCGCAGAGCTATGCTCCTGCTCCAACGCCAGCGCCAGCGCCAGCGCCGACTGAAGTTGCTCAACGCGAACCATCACGTCCAATGGAAGCCCCGCGTCGTCCAGCTCCGGCAGCAGAAGAAGCTCCGTCCGGAAAAGGATGGGTTTCCGACCTGTTGCGCCGGGCAAGCCGCGATGATGAGCCAAACAGCGATGTGACTGTGGCGCCTGGTCCGCTGAAGTCTTTCGAGAGCCTGAACTCGCTCTCGGTCGACATTGCACGCGCAATAGATCACGAGACATTCATCGACCTGTGGGCGCGTTACAAACAAGGTGAGCGGCATGTCTTCACCCGCCGTCTCTACACCCTGCAGGGACAGCAGACCTTTGACGAAATTCGTCAGAAATACGCCCGCGATCCGGAGTTCCGCTCCGCCGTAGAGCGCTATGTCACGGATTTTGAACAGCTCTTGCAGCAGGTCGCCAGAAACGACCGCGACAATATGCTCGGCCAAACATACCTTACGTCAGACACCGGCAAGGTCTACACCATGCTGGCCCATGCCAGTGGCCGTCTCGACTAGCGGCACATCAAAGCAATTGATGACAAGGGCGGCCTTCGGGTCGCCCTTTTTTGTAGGTGAACTGCCTCGATCAAGACGGACAGTCCATCACGCAATTTGACAAATGGGTTTTCGCCATTCACCGCGGCAATTAAATTGTAGGCTGAAAACACTGCACTCAACCTTGACGGCACCGAGATCAACCGTCACTCTGGGTGCGAATTTCAAACAATCAAAACATTCGGGCGCTCATGTCCCCAGCTTCTCCGTCTCCGATACGCGGATTGGGCTTTGCTTTAACAGGCTTTGCCTTTTTCGCGATGCACGATGCTCTGATTAAACATCTTGGCACCACATATTCTGTGTTTCAGATCATCTTTTTCGCCATGCTCTTTGCGTTTATTCCCATGGCAACGATCATGCTGGCGGACAAGGCAGAAGAGAATTTTCGCCCACGCCATCCATGGCTTGTGGTTGCCCGTGGCGCACTCGGCATTATTGGGATGAGCGGGGCGTTTTACGCCTTCTCCACCCTGCCGCTGACCGAGGTTTATGGTCTGTTGTTCTCCACTCCATTGTTGATTACAGCCTTTTCCGTACCCTTGCTCGGAGAAGTCGTCCGCGTACGGCGTTGGCTCGCCGTTTTCATCGGCTTGATCGGAGTGTTGATTGTTCTGCGCCCAGGCGTTTCAGAATTCACGCTCGGCCATGCCGCTGCGCTCACGGCTGCTTGTGCGTCTGCTCTTACTTCTGTCGTATTGCGGAAGATCGGTGGCCAAGAAAGGTCTGCAGTCTTGATCCTCTACACCATGCTGGCTGCCTTGCTGGTCACCGGGATATTGATGCCACAAACCTACAAACCCATTGAGTTACCTGACCTTTTACTATTGGCCGGCGTAGGTTTTTTGTCCGTTTGCGCGCAGTTCTGCATCATTTACGCCTACCGACAGGCCCCAGCGGCGGTGATTGCACCAATCCAGTACAGCCAGATCCTATGGGCAGCGCTTTTCGGTGTCTTGTTCTTTATGGAAAAGCCGGACATCTATGTCGCCATCGGCTCGGCCATCGTTATTGGGTCCGGCGTCTTTGTTGTCTGGCGGGAAAGCAAACAGGATGTGTCCGCGCAAAGCCCGGTACTGCGAACGGGCAACCCGCGCTATGATGCGGGCCCATCCCCATGGACGAAGAAGTCGGAATAAAGGGTTAGGTTTTCGAAAGGTTGTCCCGCACCCGGCTCATGACACCTAAAAACGTCTGAAAGTCCTTATCGGAAATCCCGTTCAGCATGCTGCGTTCTGCTTCCAGTACCTTGGGAACAATATCCTTGTAGACAGCCCGACCTTTGGGCGACAGTTCAAGCAAAACACTTCGGGCATCGTCCCGATTGAGGGCTTTGTCTAACAGGCCCCGCTCATGCATTTTCTTCACCGCCCGACTAACTGAAACCTTGTCCATGCTGGACCGTTCGACGATCTCTGTTGCCGGAATACTGCCGTTTTCACTCAAGATCGCCATAGTGCGCCACTCGGACGGCGTAAGACCATGATCTTGCGTATAAATTTCAGAAAGTGCTGCGGTTACGTCAGCATAGAACACGCGCACCAAATAGGGAAAGAACGATTGAAGATCAAACGCGGGAGACCCACTCGTTTCCGTCAAATCGGCCTTTGCCATGCGATCACCTAAGGTCTCGTTTCTGCTTCGTTACATATGAAACTAAGCAGTTCTGCGCGCGCAGGCAAGCCTATAGAAAACAGCAGCTACCGAAACGGAATGCCGGTTCTAAACGTTCTGGACCGTCCAAAGAGCGATGTCGGAAAACACTTGATCAGCAGCCCGGTTCAACGCCTCCACGGCCTTGTCGGCAGACGTAGCTGAAGCTGGAATTTCAGCGCGGAACACACGGTTCGACACCGTTCGGCCATTTCGGTCATTCACAAGCTTTGCCGCAATGGCAACCACGGCCTTGTCGGCATTTGCCAACTGGATTTCAAAGGACCGAATTTCCAATTGCAATTGATAGTCGATCAGCAGGCCGTCACCTGGCAGACCGACACCACGCAAAAGGTTCGTGTTTTGCAAGGTCTCAACAACCTTGGTCTGAACAAGGCTCGGCAATGCATCCGCCCAAGACACCTTGGGATAGTAGCTATAGACCGGACCCTGATTGACAACCGCAATATACTCTGTGTCCAGCGCCTTCAGCGCCCTTGGCCGTGGCACAAGCACCTGGCGGCTTTTCCGGCGACCTTCCACCTGAGATGTGGCCGCGTTCAGTCCATAGAGTGCAGCAGGTCCACTGGCTGCACAGCCAGCAACAAGCAGGCTCGCCCCCAACCAAATCAACACATTACGGCGTCCCGGCAAACGGGTATTGCTACTCATAAGACTGTGTCACCCTTTTGCACTGCCAGCACATTCATAAACGTGCCGCATATTATCGCCGATTCCCGGTGTAGGTTGGAACCTGCTCACCGCCAAAGATCACACGTTGCGGGTTCCGGTCAAAGCTTTCCACCGCTCTTTGGATGGAGATAAGCGTGCGGTTGACCTGCTCCATCGCAGCTGCAAAGTCCGACGAACCCTGATTGGCAAACTTCGCCAACCCGTCGGCAATCGTACCGGCGCGCGACTCGAATGCCTCGGCAATTTTTCGGATCGAGGCAGCTGCTGCCGTTGCTTCCTTGATCAACCCTTCCCCGTCTGCATCCACCATGGTTCCGACATTGTCGACAATGCCCTGAATGCGAACGGATGTCGCATTGAGGTTTGCTGTCAGCTGCTTTGCATCCGTAATGATCTGATCCACGTCCGGTGTGCGTGATGCCAGATTTTCACTCATCTTCTCAACGTTTTGCGCCGTTGCCCGAGCTGAGAGAATAATCTCGTCAATCGTCTGCTTTTGCGCAGACAATCCGCCTGTCATGGTCTCTACCGATCCAACGATATTGGCGACCTGTTCCGGTTTGACAGCGCTGATCACAGTATCTGCGCTGGCGAGCGTCTCGGTAAACTGGACAGAAGCAACCCGCAAATCATCAATAAGCGCGATGATCCGGTCTTCTTCGCCTCGAACCGTTGCTGTGACAGATTCAATGTTCTGGATAGAAGATCGTGTCGCGGTAATGATCTCGTTGATCTGCGCTTCTTGGGCACGGAAGTTCGAGACAATCTCTGCTGTATCATCAACCACGGACTGAACAGAAACAGGGTCAACAGCCGCTACAATTGCATCAACCCGGCCAAGCGAAGCGTTGAGATTGGTGGTGAAGCTTTCAACGGAGGCGACAGTTTGCTGCACACTGGCTGGATCGACCGCATCCACGATCTCAATCCCCCTCGCCATCATGACATCTGCTTTCTCCAGAACCCCCTTGCCGCTTTCAATAGCTGCAACGAGGTTTTGGTCCTGCTCACGGATGGTGGTGGAAACCGAGGCCAGATTGTCCATCGTGGTTGAGCTGGCAGAAATCAACGTGTTGATTTCAGATGTTCGGTCTTTTAGAACCTTGCCAAGAGAGGCTGCGCCGGACACCACCTGCTGGACATCCTCAGGGTTAACCGCAGCAACAATCTTGCCGACACTGTCCAGCTGCGCGTTCAAACCGACCGAGAATTTCTCCAATTCTTGGGCAGCTGACTGGGCGTCGGCGAGTACAACTTCAATGTCCTTCCCAACCTTGCCAAGGCTATCGGTAAAGACATCAACATTATCAACGATATCCGTCACCTTGTCGGACGGAATAGCCGCCAGGATGCGTTCGCCTTCCACCACAAGCGTTTCCATCCGACCAGACAGTTTGACGAACGCCTCTGTGGCAGACGACAAGCTGGCCATGAAATCGGAAACCCCGTCCGAATTGGACGCCAGTGCGGTGGAGAATGTCTCGACATTTGTCACGATTTTCGTGATCGCGGGTCGATTATCTACTAACAAGCCTTCAACTTCATCGAGTGTCGTCTCGATCTTGTGAAGCACATCCCGCGCACCGCCTGTAATGTCGTCAAACAGCGACTTCTCGGCGTAGATGACTGGCCGCGGCCCCTCACCAAGATTTTCATAGCCGGTAAACAGGAGTGGCGAATCGAGGCTGCCACCGTTCAAATCAACATAAGCAACCCCGGTCAGCCCCGTGAAATTGAGCGTCGCCTTTGTGTCCTTGCGCAACGGTGTATCCGGTTTGACACGGACAGTTGCCACGACCTTTGTGGGGTCCGTACGGTCGAAGTTCAGCTGGCTGACATCGCCGACCTTGATACCGTTGAAAAGGACTTGGCCGCCAACGGGGAGACCGGTTACCGGGGCAGGAAACACGATGTCAAAAAAGACATTTTCACGCGTCTCAGCCGTGAGCGCCAGCCAGTAAATAAAACCAAAGGCCAGTGCCAGAGTGCCAACCATAAAGGCACCGATCACGACATAATTAGCACGGGTCTCCATTAAGTCCCTGTCCCTATACCCTTTTCAGTGCCCGATCGCCGCGGAAGTAGGATTTGATCCACGGATCGTCATTCACCATCATTTCTTCAATTGGCCCAATGGCCGAAACTTTTTTCTGACCCAAAACTGCAATCCGGTCACAAATGGAATGCAGGCTGTCCAGATCATGGGTCACCATATAAACGGTCAACCCGAGCGTCTCACTCAAATTCGCAATAAGCTTGTCAAAAGCCGCAGCGCCGATTGGGTCAAGCCCTGACGTAGGCTCGTCAAGAAATACCAGATCCGGGTCTAACGCAAGGGCACGGGCCAAGCTTGCCCGTTTCACCATTCCGCCTGACAATTCAGATGGATACTTATCCCCCGCATCTTGTGGCAATCCCACCAACTCAAGCTTCAAGGTCGCAAGCTCATCCATAAGCCGAGGTGATAGTTTCAAATGCTCGCGCATGGGCACTTGAATGTTCTGCTTGACCGTCAGGGAGGAAAACAGCGCCCCTTGCTGGAACAAGACCCCCCAGCGCCGATCAATGGAAAGCCGTTCAGCTTCCGTGGCCCGTTCAAGGTCATATCCAAAAATGCGAATTTTCCCGGCGCGGCGCGGGATCAAGCCCAAGATGGCCCGCATCAGAACTGACTTGCCAGTTCCCGACCCACCAACAAACCCCAGAACTTCGCCACGGCGAACATCCAGATCCAGCTCGTTGAGGATAACTTTCGTTCCAAAGCCAACCGTTACGCCGCGTGCTGACAGAATGATGTCCTGCCCCCCCTTGCTGGCTGTGCTGTTGGACTGGGACGCGTCTACCGTTTGCATCTACACAACCTAAACATTGATCGATGCAAAGAATATCGCGAAGACACCATCGACGACGATCACGAGGAAAATGGCTTTCACCACAGACATGGTGGTGTGCCGACCGAGGGATTCGGCAGAACCTCCCACTTTCAGGCCCTCAACACAAGCAATCAAACCAATAATCAACGCCATGAACGGGGCTTTCACGATACCGACCCACAGCGTCTTCATGGTAATGGCCGCCTGCAACTGCGTGAGATAAGCGGCTGGCGGAATGTCCAGATAAACCCAAGTGGTTAGCCCCGCTCCGACAAGTGCTGCCATGTCTGCAATAAAAGTCAGGACGGGCAGCGCAATCATCAAGGCCAGAATGCGCGGAAGAACCAGAACTTCTGTGACGCTCAGACCAATCACATGCAAGGCATCCACCTCTTCCTGCATGCGCATGGCACCGAGTTCCGCCGTGAAGGCTGAACCAGATCGGCCAGCAACCATAATTGCGGTCAGGATTACACCAATTTCTCGCAGCACAAGAATACCGGCAAGATCCACCACATAGATGTCGGCCCCGAATTGGCGGAGATAAAATCCGCCCTGCTGCGAGATAATCGCCCCGATCAGAAAGCTCATCAGTGCGACGATTGGTACTGCACCGATGCAGGTTCGGTCGAACTGAACAGCCACCGCTATCCCACGAAGGCGCTTTGGCTGCAGCAAAACCGTTGAAAGAACAACACCGAGCGAGCCCAAAATATGGAGCATCGCAATCGCGTCGCGCCCGACATTGACCACCTGTTTTCCGGTCGCTTCCAAAAAGCCGACGAGAGAGACCTTACTTTTTTCGGGTTTATATTCGGGCGGATGGTGTCGCTCGATCTGACAAAACAAATTGAACCGATTTTCGGTCAGACCGATCAGTTCCACGCGCCGTCCCTGATACTCCAGGCTGCCGCGCAATCTATGCACCAACCATGCACCGCTGGTATCGAGGTTGTCGATTGCGGAGGTATCCAGGCAAGTCACCCGGTATTTATCCAGCATAATGCTCTCAACAAGCCGTTCAGCCTCTGCCAAACTGCTGATTGTCCAGTCACCACTCAGGCATAGCACCTGATGGTTGGGAGAATTGTCATTGATCCTGAATGCCGGAGGCGTATTTTTCTCAAGGAACGCCATAACAGACCATTCACCCCTTGCCGCTGAAATCGAGTCCCTCGTATATCTGACAGGGACATACACCGTCCAGTCGCAACCGGATGGCACTTGAAGGATTTTGAGTAATGGAAATAGCACATCCCTATCTTTTGTTTCTGGGTGATGTTCACGATGCCCTTGCCGCCAAGACAGCCATAGGCATCGTGGATTGGCGCAAAGATTGGTGCCTTGGCCAAGTTCGCCTTGATGGGTGTGCGGCAGACACAGGTCTGCCCGATGTCTCAATCGTGGAAGGAGCCAGCAAAGGCGCCAAGACTATGGTGATTGGAGCTGTCAACGCAGGTGGCCGGTTGCCAGACCACTGGATCACTTCGATTGTCGAAGCACTGGATGCAGGTCTTGATGTTGCCAGCGGCCTGCATGTCCGTTTGGCTAGCATTGACGCAATTCGAGAAGCAGCCGAGCGAAACGGCAAAGCCTTGCACGATGTCCGCCACAACAGTGAGACCTTTGCAACGGGCAAAGGCACAAAGCGAACCGGCAAACGCATCCTTACGGTTGGAACCGATTGCTCCGTTGGCAAGAAGTACACCGCGCTCGCAATGGACAAAGCCATGAACGACCGCGGCTTCTCCAGCTCTTTTTGCGCCACAGGCCAAACCGGCGTCTTTATTTCCGGACGCGGCATCGCACTGGATGCTGTGGTCGCAGACTTTATTGCCGGCGCGGCAGAATGGTTGTCTCCAGATTCAGAAGAAAACCATTGGCAGGTTGTTGAAGGACAAGGCTCCCTCTTCCACCCTTCATTTGCCGGTGTTTCCATGGGGCTTCTGCACGGTTCGCAGCCAGACGCGTTCATTGTCTGTCATGAACCAACGCGGACGAAAATGCGGGGCGTGGAAACGCCCCTTCCAACCATCCGACAGGTCATTGATATGACCATTCAATGCGGCAAGCTCACCAATCCTGACATTCAATGCATCGGAATTGCGGTGAACACTGCTGCGCTCGATGAAGACGAGGCTTGGGCCTATCTGGCGAAAATCGGCGAGGAGTTCGGACTACCAGCAACCGATCCCGTCCGGTTCGGCATTGATGTGATGGTCGACAAAATTTCTGCCGAATATGGTGCACCGTGACCTGCCAGATCGACATTGAAACCGAACGCTTCAAGATCGCTGGGGGCGGATTTGCAATTTCCCGTGGGCGTCGCACCCACGCGGAAGTGCTCACAGTCTGCATCACCGATGGCCCAGTGTCGGGGATTGGGGAATGCGTGCCGTATACTCGCTATGGTGAAAGCCTTGAAAGCGTTCGAGAGCAAATCCTGCAAATCGAAACGGACTTACAGAAAGGTCTTGACCGTACCCAACTCATGGTGAGCTTCCCGGCTGGCGCGGCCCGCAATGCAATTGATTGCGCGCTTTGGGATCTGGAAGCCAAATCTTCAGGTCGCTCCATCTCCGAATTGGCTGGATTGGAGCCTCTACAGTCTCTGACGACCGCCTTCACGATCAGCGTTGGCACTCCGGAAGATATGGGAGCTGCAACAGAAAAGGCAGCTCATCGTCCGCTATTGAAAGTAAAGCTGGCCGGTCAGGGTGATGTGGAGCGAATACTTGCCGTTCGCGATGCGGCTCCAAACGCGACCTTGATCGTCGACGCCAACGAAGCGTGGGACGAAACGTGTTTCCGGGACAATCTGGAGGCCTGCATAAAGGCTGATGTTGCCCTGATCGAACAGCCTCTGCCAGCAGGCAACGATGCTGCGCTAAAAGGGTTGACCAGTTCAGCCGCGATTTGTGCTGACGAAAGTCTGCACACGAGCGCCGATCTGGAGACGCTACGTGATCGCTATGATGCCGTTAACATCAAGCTGGATAAGGCCGGAGGTCTCACAGAGGCTCTCAAGATGGTGACGCATGCCCGTGCCCTTGATTTCAAGGTTATGCTCGGTTGCATGCTCGGAACGTCGCTCGCAATGGCACCCGCCATTGTTGCTGCGCAGGGTGCCGACTTTGTCGATCTTGATGGTCCACTGCTCTTAGAGGAAGACCGGGATCCGGCGCTTCGGTTTGAAGGCAGCACGCTGTTTCCGCCCACGCCTGAACTTTGGGGCTAGGCAGCGTTCGTATCCCCAATGCGGCGCTGAAAAAGGCTGCGACATCCAAGTAACACAGCAAAGGCGGTGGCGGAGGCTGCCGCCATCAGCCAGAAGGCATAAGCTGGCGCAAGCGCATAAAGCGGACCGCTAAGCGCCATACCAGCGGCGGTCATGACTCCGGCAAAAGTGGACAAAAACCCTTGCCCTGTTCCCGCCCAGTCAGAGGGAACAATTCGTCCCATAATCGCGATCAGCCCTAAATGCGCGGCACCGAATGTCAGGCCATGCAAAATCTGGAGCGCAGCGATTGTCAGGACATCTTGTGCAAAGGGAAAAAGGCTCCACCGAATGATCCCGGCAGCTGCGGCCAAGATCAACAAACTGTAGGGGCTGATCCGCGTAGCCAATCGGGCAGCAGCCAAGAACAGCACCACTTCAGCCGCAACGCCCAGCGACCACAAAATGCCAATAACGCTGGTGTCCAACCCAACGGATGTCCAATACAGAGTCGAGAAGCCGTAAAACGCTGCATGGGTGCCTTGCAATACACCCGCCGTCGCGATCAACATCCAGAACCATGGCTTGCGAAAAATATCCGCTTTTTCCTTGGTCGGTTGCCTTTTGGCTTCCTCGCCGCCCTTGGCCATACCCGGCAGTGGCAATGCGACAACTCCTGTCAGAAGGGTTGCTGCCGCGATCCAAAGCAATACCGGATCGCTTGGTCCAGACACGACCAGATATCCGCCACCGATATTGGCCCCTATGAAGGCAAGCGACCCCCAAAGCCGCATCTTGCCATAATCAGCTTTTGCCTTTTTAACGGCATCAAGAGCATAGGCATCGCACAACGGCACAATGGGCGCCCAAAAAACGGACAGAATAATGACGCAAAGTGCTGCAGTGCCTGCACCCGGTGCCAGATACATCAGAACTGGAACAAGCGAACCTACCGCAGAGTAAATAAAGATCGAAAAACGCCTTCTTCCAGTCCTGTCAGACAAATTTGTCATCACCGGACTGGCCAGAATACGCACAAACAAAGATATTCCGAGAATAAATCCGACAAATTCGGATGTTAACCCTCGTTGCTCTAATACCAGTGGTAAAAATGGCAAGTATAAGCCAAACGCTAGAAAGTGACTGGCGAATAGAGCTCCTACCCCGGCATTTAAATATCGGGTTTTAAGCACCATAAAATTGTATTTCCGGGTCTCGACCTAAAGAGATGTTAAGATTTGTGGGGCTACGCTACGTCGACAAGTGCCTCCGTACGGCATCCTTTTTGGTTACGCAAGCTGAGAAACGGTTACATATGCAAAGCGAAGCTGCCGAGGATCAATCCGAACCGATTGGTGAAGCGGAATACCAGACCCTAGCCCAAACTCTCCTGGAATCCGACCGCGGACGGCGTTTCCTTGGCGAGTATCTGCGGCGAAACAAAACGCCCGAGACTCAAGAAATCCTCTCTGCAATCAAGCGGCTGGAGAAGACGGTCGGGCAAAGTCCGTCCGGCCCGAATGTTGATACGATCAAGCTTGATATCGCAGACATGGCCGAGGCGATCGTCCGGACGAAATCCGAGATTGCCAGTATCAAGGCTGAAGAATCGGATTCAAACCGATTTGTGAATGCCTCTTCTGAGCTGGATGCCATCGTCAAACATACCGAAGCAGCAACTCAAACCATTCTGGAGGCTGCTGAAGCCATTCAGGAACAAGCCTGGACCATGCGCGAGCAAGGCGCAGCTGATGAGCTATGCGATGTCATCGATGAAAAGGCCACTGAGATCTTCATGGCTTGTTCCTTCCAGGATTTGACAGGCCAACGCACCAACAAGGTGGTGCAGGTTTTGAGCTATCTGGAAAGCCGCATCAACTACATGATCGGCCTTTGGGGCATTGCCGAGGTTTCTGTTGAAGACGTGGCAGCCCCTGAAGATGTTCGCCCGGATGCGCATTTGCTCAATGGGCCGCAAATGGAAGGCGAAGGCGTTTCACAAGACAATGTCGACGAGCTGATGTCTGTCAGCAGCGACGTTTTTGACGCAGCTCTGGAAGACGCCGCCGGTGGAGAAACTGAAACTGGCGAAGTCGATATGGAAGCACCAATGGATGCATCCGATATCGATGACATGTTCGCAAGTGCACCTTCAGAAACCGAAGATACAGAAGCTGCTCCAGAAGCCGAGGCTGACGAAACCGCTCCGTCAGAGAGTGTTGCGGAAGAGAGTGCACCGGCTCCAACAGAAGCCGAACCAGAGTTCGAAGCTGCCTCAGACGATATCCTCGACGAAAGTGAAATCGACAAGCTTTTCGATGCAGAGACTCAAGGTGCAGAAGCTGCTGATGCTCCTGAAGCAGATGAGACCATCGAGCCTGAAGAAGTGGATGTTGATGCGCTCATGGCAGCGGAGCCTGAAGACGCCTCTGTTGAAGCAGCTTCAGAAGACGAAGCAGATGCCGATTGGGAGCAGACAGCTGTGGAAGCTTCCACAGACGAAGCTGATCCACTGGAGAAGCTGTCAGAATCTGAACGTCAGGCCCTCTTCAACTAAACAGCTGATTTATCAAACAAAAAAAGCGGCCCATTGAGGCCGCTTTTCTTATTTGATTGGACGCGGGAGAGATCTCTCCCGCTGTCAGTCTGATTACTTCTGAGCGAACCAGACGTCTTCTGTGAGCATCTGACCATTGTTGGCAGAAGACTGCATCAAGGTCTCGCCGCGCTCATTCACAACGTCGTTGCGCTGTGTGGAGAGCTGAGTGACACCTGCTTCAGCTGCAGAGCGGAGCTCGCCAGCGTCAACATCGCCGTCACCATTGGCATCAACCCAAACACCCATGTTGGCCATTTCGCCGCCGGTCAGCTGACCGTCACCGTTCTGGTCATAGGTGGCCATCTTCTGGTAGCCGTCTGTGTAACGACCGCCTTGGTCACCCATCAGCGCATTGCCATCGATCTCGCCATTGGCGCCGATCTTGGTCATGTCGACAACAAGGCCGTCACCACCCGTGATCCACTCGACCTGTTCCTTGGTGCCGTCGCCATCGATATCGAAGGCAATGGTTTCACCAACCTGGCCATCGATACGCTGTTGAGCGGTCGAAACACCCGTTGTGGAGATACGGCCGTCACCATTCAGGTCCAGAGCAACCGGAGAGGCAACTTTGTCCTTGCCCTTACCGTTGTTGTAGTCGGCAACCTTTTGACCATCACCATTGTTGATGTGGTACTTGCCACCGCCCTGGTGAACAGCTGTGTAGCCTTTCAACGGGCCTTCCTTGAAGGTGTAGCCGCCATTGGCATGGTTGTACTTGCCATGGCCGATCAGCCACTTGCCTTCCTTGCCCTTGACGTAGTCGATCACGGCCTGGTCAGCTGCAGAGATCTGAGGCTGAGCCTGCTGACCACCACCATTCACTGCCTGCCAAGTGCCGTTGTTGTTCACAACACCCCAGCCTGCATTGTTGCCGCCGTTGTTACCACCGGCATTGTTCACTGCTTGCCAGGTGCCGTTGTTGTTCACAACAGCCCAGTTGGTGTTGGTGTTGCCAGCATTGGCCCAAGGGATGTTGTTCCATCCACCGCCGTTGTTGCCGCCACCATTGTTCCAGCCACCGTTGTTCCAACCGCCATTGTTCCAGCCGCCGTTATTCCAACCGCCGTTGTTCCAACCGCCGCCGTTGTTGCCGCCGCCATTGTTCCAGCCGCCGTTATTCCAACCACCGTTGTTCCAACCGCCGCCGTTGTTGCCGCCGCCATTGTTCCAGCCGCCGTTATTCCAACCACCGTTGTTCCAACCGCCGCCGTTGTTGCCGCCGCCATTGTTCCAGCCGCCGTTATTCCAACCACCGTTGTTCCAACCGCCGCCGTTGTTGCCGCCGCCATTGTTCCAGCCGCCGTTATTCCAACCACCGTTGTTCCAACCGCCGCCGTTGTTGCCGCCGCCATTGTTCCAGCCGCCGTTATTCCAACCACCGTTGTTCCAACCGCCGCCGTTGTTGCCGCCGCCATTGTTCCAGCCGCCGTTATTCCAACCACCGTTGTTCCAACCGCCGCCGTTGTTGCCGCCGCCATTGTTCCAGCCGCCGTTATTCCAACCACCGTTGTTCCAACCGCCGCCGTTGTTGCCGCCGCCATTGTTCCAGCCGCCATTGTTCCAGCCGCCGTTATTCCAACCGCCGCCGTTGTTGCCGCCGCCATTGTTCCAGCCGCCGTTATTCCAACCACCGTTGTTCCAACCGCCGCCGTTGTTGCCGCCGCCATTGTTCCAGCCGCCGGCGCGGAATTGGTTGTCAAATCCGCGGAAGTTGGTGTCCAACAGACCTCCGACTTCATATTCCTTGACGGTTTCCTTATCGCCACGCGCTACAATTTCGCCCTTGGCATTCTCGATGGCACCGCCACCTTGCATGCCGCGTCCAACATCGCCGTTGCGAGCCTTGCCGTCGCCATCAACTGTCACGCCCCAGAGGCCGCTTGGCTTAACGTTGTCTGCAACAGCGTTTTCGCTCCGGAAGTTGATGTCGAGGTAACGGTTGTTTCCACCGCCCTTCGCCCAAGCCTGAATGGTGTATTCACCAGCCTTGACGGTAAGGTCTTTGCCGTTCCACTTCACGTCACCGTTCAGGAACTCACCCTTACCGTTTTGAACCTGACCATTTATGGACAGTTTACCGGTTTTGTCGAAGGTGATCTGATTACCACCAGCGGTGATGCCCATTGCTCCAACAACAGTCATACCGGAGTTGTTCGCGCCCCACTGGTCGAAACGACCGTTAACCTGCACACCGCGATCAGAAAGCAAGTTGTAGGTTTTGCCAGCTTGGCCCTGGACGTCGTACTTGCCGCCGTCTGCGCCTACAAAGTGCGGATCACCCCAGATACGGCCGTTTTCAACCTTGATCGGATCCATTGGCTTCGGCTTGCCGCCGCCCCAGTTTCCGCCACCGTTGTTCCAGCCGCCGTTATTCCAACCACCGTTGTTCCAACCGCCGCCGTTGTTGCCGCCGCCATTGTTCCAGCCGCCGTTATTCCAACCACCGTTGTTCCAACCGCCGCCGTTGTTGCCGCCGCCATTGTTCCAGCCGCCGTTATTCCAACCACCGTTGTTCCAACCGCCGCCGTTGTTGCCGCCGCCATTGTTCCAGCCGCCGTTATTCCAACCACCGTTGTTCCAACCGCCGCCGTTGTTGCCGCCGCCATTGTTCCAGCCGCCGTTATTCCAACCACCGTTGTTCCAACCGCCGCCGTTGTTGCCGCCGCCATTGTTCAGGTCGTGACCATTGCCACCAGCTTGCTTATCGTCACCGCCCTTGCCAACGATCTTGTCATTGCCTGCGGTGCCTTTTTGAAGGTCGGCACCAGCAGTGCCTTTCAAGGTCTTATCAAACTTATCGGCTTTTACATCAGCCTTTGCAGCTGCATCAGCGTTCTGAGCGCCAGCATCCGCCTTATTAATCTTAGTCATTGTGACATCTCCCTTAGAGCACAACTCACACACACTAATTGCCGTGGTTACCGCTAAGTTAAGGGATGGTGTCAAATTTGATATTCGCGCGGGCTACGTATGTCTCTACGTAGAACCTAAGGGGTCACCGAAGCTGTAATTCCCTCATATTTTTATAATAATTTCAATTAGATGCACTAAAATGCAGACATTCAACACACAATAAGCCGGATACGTGCTCCACGTATCCGGCTTGCAAACTGCGATTACGGTAACATCTCGGTTAGTTTGACCGCGTGAATAAATTTCGTCTCGCCTTCACCCGCACAGCAAACAAAATCCCCAGGGTCCTGACGCTAGTCAGAAACCCGGGCAAAGAAGGCGCGGCTTTCATCCCCGATCCGCGAAGCTTGTGTCTTTAGGTCAAACGCCATGCCATGGATCTGCGACGCACTGACTTCTGTCCGCTCCAGCACAACACGTGATGCGCCAATCGCATCGGAGAAACCCTGAGCTCCATTTGCGACCTGTTGAACATTGCTGGAAATCTGAGCCGTGGCGGCAGATTGTTCTTCGACGGCGGAGGCAATGCTTGTTGCGATCACGGCCACCTTTCCAATTGTAGAGGTGATACCTGAAATGTCATTGACCGACTGCTTGGTTGCAGACTGAATGCCGGCGATCTTTTCGGTGATTTCCTCAGTCGCCTTGGTTGTCTGGCTGGCAAGCTCTTTGACTTCGGCTGCAACAACAGCAAACCCACGCCCCATTTCGCCGGCCCTTGCCGCTTCAATTGTGGCATTCAGCGCCAACAGATTGGTTTGCTCGGCAATATCGGAGATGAGGCCAATAACAGATCCAACCTGATCCGCAATTTGAGCCAGCTCTTGAATAGAGCCATTTGCAGCCTCCGGACTGTCAGCCGCCTGCTGGGCAATTGAACTCGACTGGCTCGCTTGTCGTCCGATTTCCTCGATCGACATCGCCATTTCTTCGGTCGCAGCTGCACAAGACTGGACACCGGTTGCCGTGCTATCAGACGACGCATCCATTTGGGACATTCTTTGCGACATGTCGCCAGAAGCCGTATTCAGGTCAGTGGACGTCGCCTCCAGGCGGCTGGAGGCATCCTCCAAATCCGAGATCGCCCCACCCATTACCACATCGAATTCAGCGATGGTAGTTTTCAGCTGTTCTTCCTTTGCTTCGACCGCCGCCACAGAGTCTTCGTGATACGTTGAGATCGCAATATCCATGTCCAGCATGGCGTATTTCGTGACCACTTCGAGTGTTCGAGCAGCCTTTCTCGCCGAAAAGCGATGATGTTTCGTGATTATGTCGCTCAGTTCGCTCATTATGAAACTGTAGCCACCAATATACCATGTGGGGTCCAGCCCTACCCGTATATGCGCCTTCCCAATATTGCGAGCCGCTTCAAAATACGCAGTATTGATGCCATTGAGGAACAATGACCGCCAATGCGTCGTCTGTGCCGCGACCAATCGTGCTTGCTGATCCCCAACCAGATCTTTCAAATGTGGCTCGGTTTTCAAATGCGCATAAAACCGGCCAAGAATTCCCGGCAAGTGCTTTTCAATAAGTGGCCAGCTCTCCCGTGCAGTCTGGGCATCTGCATCAGCTATTTTAAAAAAACGGCAGCGCCCCTCAATGCTGCTTTGCTCCATCATTCCTCGCAAAATCTAAGCTTTAAAATTCAAATGACGAAGACTTGATAGTTGCTACAATTTTATCAATAGTTAAAAACCTGAATAAAAATAACTTAACACGAAAAATTATTAAATATAAAACATATAATTACTTTAAGTTATTCTTAAAATAGAGAAAAATATTTCCGGAAATTCAAAAAGTATTGCATAATACAGGAAATAAGCATATTCCCTTACTGTGTAGTTATTTCGAAATTCTCAAACCCGCTTCAGATAGAGTATATTCTGCTTCGCGCTCAACGCGCGTCCAGAGCTCGATTGAGAACTGTTGCATCGATATTTCCTCCCGTAAGGACCAAACTGACAATACGGTTGGCACAATCAATTTTTCTAGCCAAAACAGCTGCAAGCGCCGCCGCACCTCCGGGTTCAACAACAAGCTTGAGTTCGCGAAACGCGAAGGCGACAGCCGCGAGCGCTTCATCATCTGAAATAGCAAGCCCGTCACCTGCTCTTTCCTTCAGAACTGAGAAAGGAATATCCCCCGGGCATTTGGTCAAGATTGCATCGCAAAGCGACCCCGCAACCTTTTCATTGGCCTGAATGCGCCCTGTTTCCAACGACCGCTTGAAGTCGTCGAATCCAACGGGCTCAACTGTTCGAAATTCGGCACGAGGCAAGCCTTCGCTAATACCGAGCGCCACCCCGGCGGACAAACCGCCACCTCCCGTACACGCAAGAACGACGTCGGGTTTCAGGCGGAGCGCAGCTGCTTGCTCAGCCAACTCGAGACCAATTGTGCCTTGTCCAGCAATCACATGCGGATTGTTATAGGGGTGAACGAAGATCGCACCGGTTTCCTGTTGGATCTTATGCGCGATTGCATCCCGGTCTTCATGAACACGGTCGTAAGTCACCACTTTCGCACCCAATGCCTGCGTGCGCTCCAGCTTGATGATTGGCGCATCCTCCGGCATGACGATTATCGCTGGCATCCCAAGCAATCTGGCGCTTTCGGCAATTCCTTGCGCATGGTTCCCCGAAGAACAAGCAACCACACCTTTGGGCCGATCTGCGCTTTGTACTTGCGATAAGGCGTTAAAGGCACCGCGAAATTTGAACGAGCCCGTGCGTTGCAAATTTTCGGGCTTCACAAGTATTGTTCCGCCGGTGACCTCATCGAGAACCGGAAACCTGAGCAAAGGGGTTAAAACAGCCTTGCCCTTAATCCGCTCTCGCGCCGCTTTCAGATCATCCAGACAAGGAGCAGCAATCGGAGAGGACGAGGTGTCGGTCACAGTGAGATTTCCATAAACAAGAGCGAGCTGAGCAAAGGCAGCCGAAAGGAAGGGGCCTAAAGCTAGTTAATTATTTCAGCTATGAAAAGGACCGAAAACCGAAATTCCGGCTCAGGCTACCGATGCCTTACTTTCACTCAAAAAGAGTTCTTGCGCGCGAACCGCATTGTCAAGGAACTGCCGGGCACTTGCCTCCCACGTGTACCGAAGAGCGACTTTTCGGCAATGATCCCGAGGGATCTCAAGGGCTGCAATCGCAGCTTCCTGCAGATTGTCAGACAGAATCCCAGCTCCACTGTCCCCAATCACGTCAAGCGGCCCCATTACAGGAAAAGCAGCGACAGGAACGCCGCAAGCCATAGCTTCCAAAAGGACGTTGCCAAAGGTGTCGGTGAGAGATGGAAAGACAAAGACATCCGCCGATGCGTAATGACGCGCCAGATCATCTCCGACCTTCGGGCCAGTAAAATACACTTCCGGAAATTCGCGTTTTAAACTCTCCAATTGCGGCCCGTCACCAACCACCACCTTGGTGCCCGGAAGCTCCAATTCCAAAAACGCGCGAATGTTCTTCTCAACAGCAACGCGGCCCACATTCATAAAAATGGGACCTTCTAAGTTCGGATCCAGAACTGACCCTTCATAGGGATGAAACAAGTTTTCATCCACACCCCGCGACCAACGCATGAGGTTCTGGAACCCACGCGCTGTCAAATCATCTTCCAACGACTGGGTCGCAACCATGCAGCCATTGCCTGAATTATGAAACCGTCGCAGCCAGCTATAGGACCAGGAAAGCGGGACAGGCAGGCGCGCAGATAAATACTCGGGAAAGCGGGTGTGATAGCTGGTGGTAAAAGCTATCCCATCCTTTCGGGCAACTTTTGCGGCCAAAAGCCCCAAAGGTCCTTCCGTTGCTATGTGGAGATGGTCGCAATCATACTCGCGGATCAGCTTTCGAACTTTGCCAGTCGCGGCCAGAGACAGGCGAATTTCCGGGTAAGTGGGACACGGCAGCGTTTGAACAACTGCGGAGACAAAATCTCAACACGGACACCGAGGGCCTGCAACTCCTCTGCCATACGCTCCAGTGATCGCACAACACCGTTGATCTGTGGCCGCCATGCATCGGTCACAAGCAGGATGGATGTCATGCGGCGACCTGAGATTGATTGGCCGGAACCGGGTCCACTTGTTGTTCGGGGCGCACCCATCTGATCACCTCAAATGTGCCATCATGATGCTCTGCGACCGCAGTACAGCTTTCCACCCAGTCGCCAGTGTTGATGTAATGAACGCCGTCAATGTCGCGGTCCGCGGCGTGGTGAATATGCCCGCAAATAACACCATCAACACCACGTCTGCGAGCTTCATCTGAAAGGGCCTCTTCAAACCGGCCGATAAAACTGACCGCATTTTTGACCTTGAGCTTAGCCCAAGCCGACAAGGACCAGTAAGTCAGCCCCAGCTTCCGGCGAACCAGATTAAGAACAGTATTGACGTTAAGCGCCAATCCGTAGGCCTTGTCGCCAAAAAACGCCAACCACTTGGCGTGCCGGATGACAACATCAAACTGGTCGCCATGGATCACAAGGTAGCGCCGACCGTCAGCTGCCTCATGGACAATCGTATCAACAACCTCGATCCCGCCAAAGTGAGTTCCAAGAAAGTCCCGCAGGAACTCGTCATGATTGCCCGGCGCATAGACAATCCGACTGCCTTTTCGACCCTTGCGGAGAATTTTCTGGACCACATCATTGTGCTCTTGCGGCCAGTACCAGGAACGTTTCAAGCGCCACCCGTCAACAATGTCTCCCACCAGATAGACAGTTTCCGCATCATTCAACTTGAGAAAATCAAGCAAAAGATCAGCCTGACAGCCACGGGTTCCCAGATGGATATCGGAAAGAAACAGGGCCCTGTATCGTCTGTGTTGCGCGGAATCGGACATGTGCCTAGCTCCAGTCTTAGAATACCGCGCTATAGACCCGATTCAGATTGCACCAGTGTGACAGCCAGAGGATTTGGGCCCACCCATAAATAGTTTTGCAAAACTTGTTGGAGATGCCATGCACCGTCGTAATGTAAGAATTGACATAAACAAAAGAGAGTGTTCGCGCTATGGATTTGGGCTTGAAGGGGAAGAAGGCGCTCGTCTGCGCATCTAGTCGGGGGCTTGGCAAGGGGTGCGCAGACGCGCTGGCGGAAGCAGGATGCACAGTTACCTTGAACGGGCGAGACGCTGCGGTGCTGGCCGAACTTGCTGGCGCTCTTTCAGAAAAACACGGCGTAGACGTCAATTTCGTCGCGGCAGATGTCTCAAGCCCGGAAGGTCAGCAGGCCCTGCTCGATGCATGCCCATCACCGGATATCCTGGTCAACAACAATGGTGGACCGCCCCGCAGGGATTACTCGGAGTTGGACCGACCCGCCATTTTGGATGGCGTGGTGCAAAACATGGTCACCCCAATCGAATTGACCAAAGCTGTCTTGCCCGGAATGACAGAACGCGGGTTCGGCCGGATAGTGAACATCACATCCATGTCTGTTCGCATGCCAATCGAAGGGCTGGATCTTTCCAGCGGCGCTCGAGCCGGGCTCACAGCATTTATGGCTGGCGTCTGCCGTCAGGTGGCTCCTCACGGCGTGACCATAAATAACATTCTTCCCGGCAAGTTCGACACAGACCGTTTGAAAGCTGGATTTGAGCGCACAGCCTCCCTTTCCGGACAGAGCCTCGAAACCGTACGGACTGACGCCGCAAAGGAAATTCCGGCTGGCCGCTTCGGCACACCGGAAGAATTCGGCCAAACCTGCGCCTTCTTGTGTTCGGCCCACGCAGGCTACATCACTGGCCAGAACATTCTCCTCGACGGTGGCCTCTACCCGGCGGCATTTTAAGGCATTTCCGATCCCCAAAGAAAAACGGCCCGCAAAAGCGGGCCGTCCAATTCCAACTCTGAAAATCAGATCAGAATGTGTAGCGCATTGAGGCGGACAGGATGTTCACATTCGCATCCGCCTCGCCGACAAAGGTTCCGATTGCTGATCGGTAATCCTGATGGCCGTCCACAATCTTGATATCTGTATCCTGAATGAAAATATAGGAATACCCGAGATCCAGAGACAGGTTTTCCATAGGCTGATAGCTAAATCCAGCTGACAGCCAGATCCTGTCATTGTCCGGCAAACGGGTAGAGCGGATATCGGTGTCAATTGGAGACAGCTCATAAGCTGCACCCGCTCGCAAGGTCAGATGATCGCTCCAGTCATATTCCGCACCCAAGGCGAAAAACCAACCGTCCTCATAATTAAACTCGAGGTCCGGTACATCAGTTGGGTTAGTCGTCGTCTGATCTGAGGAGAGGTGGATCGTACCAATCCTGCTCCAATTTGCCCATTCAACCGTACCTAACACTCGAAGATCGTCAGTTATGTCTTGCTTAGCCGAGAGGGTTACGGTCTCAGGCATATTGACCGAGCCGGTTACATCAACCTTACTCGCCCCGAAGTTAACAAGGCCAGTTCCAGCTACAAAGACACGACCGCTTGGGTTAGCAAAACTACCTTCCAGATCGTGTGATACCGTTGAACGAAACCCAAGTCCTATTTCTGTCCCTTGGAACGGTTTAAAGGTTAGGCCTGCGGTTACACCAAACCCGATATCGTCGCCCTTGACCTCTGAAGATTGCCCCGTCGTCGAAAATACATATCCACCCTTAAGCCTGACATGGATATACTGGACTTGCAGCCCCAGACCGAAACTAATCATATCGTTTACTTGATACGCGATCGTAGGGTTTACGTTAACGGAGAACACCTCGGAAGACCTAGAGTACAACTGCCCCGCCCAATTGCTGGACTTCGGCTTGGTGCTCAAACCGTATGGAGCATTGATTCCAATACCGAAAACAAGCTGATCGTTCAGCCGGTAAGCCGCATAGCTCGCCGGTATCCAAGCATCGAGTCCTATGTCGCCGCCTGGTACCGTGCTTGAAGAGTAGCCATTAATCGTAGCCATCGTTCCTGGCGTGAAAGTACCAGAAACATCAGAATTTGGCACAATTAGCGAATTATGCGCTTCAACAGTCAAGCCATCTTTTGCACCGGTAATCGCGGCCGGATTCCAGAACATAGATGAGATCGACGGGCCGGAAGTCGCATTACCGGCGAATGACATTCCCTGATAGTAGGAACTTTGTTCGCGAAGCGCGAACCCACCTGCTGTTGCAGTTTCAGCAACCATGATTGCCGCAACGGCTGTGGATGCAAGTAAGATCGTGTTCTTGTTGAACCGAAGCATTTAGCCCTCCCAGACACCCGCCAATCCCCAAAGGCGAGTTTCACATTGATTTGCGTAATGATTTCGAAAGCGCTAACTCAAATCAACCGAAAACATCGACTTTCAACACCGTGGGTTTTCATGCCCGGAACGCGATTTTACGCAGTGAATGCGAGTTCCAGTAACTAGGGATTGGTGGATAGCCAGCAAAACGCTTGATTTCAGCAATTCAATTTGTGTCCGGTATCGCCCTTTGAAACATTGCCTATTTTTTGGGCAATCAATAACTTCAAGACGAAATGTTCATTTTCGACAAACTGTGCCCAAAATGTCACGCAGCTCCCTGACAAATTCCCCTGAAATTCAATAATTGATCCAAAAAAGGAAATTATCAGCCCCAAAACTCATGGAAATGATGCACCGGGCCATGCCCCTTGCCAATAGAAAGCTCGTCAGAGTAGATATCGCCTGGGTGATGTAGTCCTTGCCTGTACCGACGGCCTTTTGCAGGTCAGCTCCCTTGGCAAGCTCTGCGGCAATTGCTGAGGACAAGGTACAACCGGTTCCATGGGTGTTTTGGGTCTCGTGACGTGGTGCGCGCAGCCAGACACGATCCGCCCCACTCAACAAGAGATCTGCACTTTCATCGCTTTTGCCATGACCACCTTTCATCAAAACGGCCGAAGCGCCAAGCTCTGACAACTGTTCAGCTTGTGCAGTCATATCCTCTTCAGACTGGGCAACATCGCAACGAAGAATATGAGCGGCCTCATGCAAGTTCGGCGTAATGAGAGCGGCGAGTGGAAATAACTGCTCCACCAAAGTGGAAACGGCTTCTGAAACAAGCAACGGGTCGCCTGAGGCTGCGACCATAACCGGGTCAAGAACCACAGGTCCGGTGTGGAGTTCGCGCAAACCAGACGCCACAGCTTCAATGGTTTTTGGCACGGACAACATACCAATCTTCGTCGCACCAACGTCTAGATCTGAATAAACCGCATCCATCTGCGCCCGTACAAAGTCAGCCGGAACATCGTGAATACCGCTAACCCCTTGGGTGTTTTGCGCCGTCAACGCAGTCAAAACACTCGCGCCATAAACACCGCGAGCAGAAAACGTTTTCAAATCCGCCTGAATGCCAGCACCGCCACCTGAATCCGATCCGGCAATGGTTACAGCAATGGCGATCATGTCAGTCTCCATGGAGTGTTCGTTGCGGTGCGTACGCAACCGGGTGGCGAACGGCTACCAATCCGCAAGCGCCATTGCAAGATGGTCGAGTTGTTTTCAAAGCAGGAATTGACTGCCCGGCGCAGATGCGCGATGTCCTTGTGAGAAAGTCACCCCACACTCAGGACAGGCGCAATGGTTCCTTTTTTCGTCATGATCAAATGCCAGCTGGGCAAAACCTATCAAGTCGCCAACGCCATTGCTGATGCGGAAATCGCGTCGGAAATCTATTCCACCAGCGGTGACTATGATCTGCTTGTGAAGTTCTACGTCGAAAACGACGCCGATATTGGCCACTTCGTCAATGAAAAGGTCCACCCAGTCGACGGGATTCAGGACACAAAGACAGTCATCACCTTCAAGGCCTTCTAGGTTAAGGCCCCCGGTTTTGTCACGACTTGGAAGGTGTTGAGGCACGGCGGGTTTTGGTTCGATCCAGCCCAAGTCTGTGCTCACGGTAGATAACGAAAATCCCGGCTGCAATCACAATTGCCGACCCGACCAACACCGGGGCAGATGGCGTATCTGAAAAAAGCAGCCAACCAACCGCGATAGCCCAGAACATGTTGATGTAATCAAAAGGAGCGATCGTCGATGCATCCGCGAACCGATAGCTCTGGGTCAACAATATCTGCCCGACACCACCCGACAAACCTACGAGAACCAAAAGAAGAGCGGTAACCCCATCCGGCATAACCCAAGCCTGACTTGGGAACACAAACCCAAGCGGGATTGTCAGCAGCGAAAACACGGTCGCAAACCCTGCGAACCAGGTGACAATTGTTGCTGTCCGCTCAGTTTCGCAGAGCTTGCGGACAAAGATCATTGCCAGCGCCGCAAAGAGGGCCCCCAGCGCGGCACACACCGCTCCAACGGCTTGACCATCCTTGAAGTCCCCTTCCCCGAGATGCGGCGACAGGATGACTAAAATCCCGGTAAACCCGACCAAAACTGCGCTCCAGCGGAAAATCCGAACCTTTTCACCCAGAAGAAAGAAGGCAAGCACCACCACCATCAGCGGCGTTGCAAACCCGATGGCAGTGGCATCAGCCAATGGCAAAAGATGAAAAGCGGTGAAGGAACAAACCATCGCCGTCACGCCGACCATGGCCCGGCCTATATGGCCGCTAGCGCGCTTCGTCTTGAAAGCCAGCATCAACTCGCCGCGAAAGGCGACCATAATCAAAACCGGAAACATGCCGAAGAAATTCCGGGCAAACACAACCTGCCCAATGGGAACCGTTTCTGCCACCAGCTTCAGCAATGTCACCATGAAGAAAAAGGCGACCGTCGACAGCACCTTGAGCGCAATGCCCATCATCGGCGCATGCCGGGTCATCCCCGTTGATACAGGATTATTTTCGATCTTCGCACTTGAAGGCGGCGGCACGGAACGTGTCCTTGAATGTTGAGCAAAAAACAGCCGACAAACTGATCTGAGCGATAGGCCTTTTAAAGGCCCGGATCGAAAATATGCCGACCATCCATGAGGAATGAACTGAGAGATTGAACTATGCGCCTGTTCTAACTGGCAATCAATCGCTTAGACGCGCCTATCTTCTACCGATACCCAAGAACGCTGTTCACAAATCCTCACATTTATACAGGCTTTCCTGAATTCCGGAAAAGGACGACCTATAGTCAGCTTGAAGGATCGAATCGAAGGATCGAACGGATGTTCAAGTCGTTTTTCATGAATCAGCGCTGGGTCGCATGGGCGTGGGCGGGCTCGGTAATTATTCTCGCCGTGACTTGGTACAAGGTTCAGCTCGATGTAGATATCAACGAATGGTTTGGCTCGTTCTACGACACCATTCAGAAAGCTCTCGCCGAGCCGGGCAGCGTGTCAATGTCCGAGTATATGGCCGAACTGATGACGTTTTTTAAGATCGCCGCCATCTATGTGGCCATCGCTGTGGTTTTGGATTTCTATACCAAACACTTTATCTTCCGCTGGCGAACGGCAATGAACGACTATTACATGACCCATTGGCATGTGGTGCGGCATATCGAGGGCGCGGCCCAGCGCGTGCAGGAAGACACAATGCGCTTCGCCCGCATCATGGAAATGTTGATTTTCACTGAGAACTGACCCGGTATTTTCACCGAGAATTGACCCACCTTTAGTTATGCGTCGTGGTCTATGACGCGGTCAATGTTGGGGTCTCCTTTCTAGTTTTCTTTGTATCCTTGGAACTGGCTTTGAAGCGGTAGCTGTCGTTGCCTGTTTCCAAGATGTGGCAGCGGTGCGTGAGGCGGTCTAAGAGAGCGGTGGTCATCTTTGCATCTGTGAAGACCTGCGCCCATTCTGAGAAGCTACGGTTGGTTGTGATGATGACGCTTGTGCGCTCGTAGAGCTTGCTGAGCAGGTGAAAGAGCAGTGCCCCACCTGATGAACTGAACGGCAGGTAACCGAGCTCATCCAGGATGACCAAGTCGACTTTGGTCAGCATATCAGCGATTTTCCCAGCCTTGCCAATCGCTTTTTCTTGCTCCAGTGCATTGACCAGCTCCACTGTTGAGAAGAACCGAACCTTGCGCCTGTGGTGTTCGATCGCCTGAACGCCGATTGCTGTGGCGGTGTGGCTTTTGCCCGTGCCGGGCCCACCGATCAGAACGACATTCTCGGTGTTTTCGATGAACTCACACCGGTGTAACTGCCGGACTTTCGCTTCGTTAATTTCACTGGACGCAAAATCAAAGCCGGTGAGGTCTTTGTATGCAGGGAAGCGGGCGACCTTTGTGTGGTAAGCGATGGATCGAACCTCTCGTTCCGCCATTTCAGCCTTGAGCAGCTGTGATAACATCGGGGTCGCGGCTTCAAAGGCTGGGGCACCTTGGGCGACCAGGTCTTCGACGGCATTTGCCATGCCATAGAGCTTGAGGCTGCGCAGCATGATGACGATAGAGGCTCCGGCTGGGTCATGACGCATGGCGCTTCTCCCCAGCCTGTCTCAGGCCATCGTAACGATTTAGATTTGCCTCGGGCGTGGTTTGCAATGCCAAGGCGTCCGGTGGGTCGACTTCTGGATGTTCCGTCGGCTTACGGTCGATCAACCGGTGTAGAAGGTTCAGGATATGCGTCTTGGTTGGCACACCCGCTTCCAGCGCCTTGTCCACGGCGCGTAACACGTCCTCTTCGTTATGCTGCAGAACCAATGAGAGGATGTCGACCATTTCCCTGTCACCCCCCTCCTTGCGTAACATGCGTTCCTGCAGCCGTTGGAAGGCTTCCGGCATCTCGGTGAAGGGCGCGCCATTGCGAAGGGCGCCAGGTTTGCGCTGAATGACAGCAAGATAGTGCCGCCAGTCATAAACAACCTTGCCTGATTTGCGGCAGGACCGATCAATGAGCCGTGCATGTTCACAAACTGTTTGCCCTTCGGCCACAACGACCAGTCGGTCAGGGTAGACATGCAGGCTGACACGGCGGTTCGCAAAGCTGGCGGGCACGCTATACCTGTTGCGTTCGAATGTGATCAGGCATGTGGGAGACACTCGCTTGCTATGTTCGATAAATCCATCGAAGGCCGGCGGCAGAGCCATCAGCATTGGCTTCTCAGCTTTCCACACATCGGCGAGAGACCCCGGCAAGGCTTTGTGCGGCGTCTCCGCCCAAAGGGCGATGCACCGATCTTCAAGCCATTGGTTCAGTTCAGCCAGATCTGCAAGGACGGGCATGACCTGCCAAAGCCGATTGCGCGCGTCCTGGACGTTCTTCTCGACCTGGCCTTTCTCCCAACCTGAAGCCGGATTGCAGAACTCAGGCTCAAAGACGTAGTGGCTAGCCATCGCCTTGAAACGGACGTTGATGTCCCGCTGCTTGCCTTTGCCGACGCGATCAACCGCTGTCTTCATATTGTCATAGATCCCTCGGCCAGGAACGCCGCCAAACACGCGGAACGCGTGCCAATGGGCGTCAAACAGCATCTCGTGCGTTTGCAGCAGGTAAGCCCGGACCAAAAACGCCCGACTGTGTGACAACTTGATATGCGCGACCTGAAGCTTCAGTCGCTCGCCGCCAATATTGGCCCAGTCTTCACTCCAATCAAACTGGAAAGCTTCGCCGGGCTGGAAGATCAGAGGCACAAATGTGCCGCGCCCTGTCGTCTGTTCCGCCCGCTGCCGGTCCGCACGCCACGCACGGACAAAGGCCGCCACACGTTCATAGGAGCCATCATACCCTAACTGCACCAGATCCACGTGCATCTGTTTGACGGTTCGACGCTCTTTGCGCGACTTGCGCGTCTGGGCCACAAACCAAGAAGACAAACGGTCCGCATACGGATCAAGTTTGGTTGGTCGCGGCGGGGTTTTGAACTTCGGCTCAACAATGCCCTCGCGCAGATACTTCTTCACCGTGTTGCGAGATAAACCCGTGCGACGGGAAATCTCTCTGATTGGCATTTTGTCACGCAATGCCCAGCGTCGAATGACACTCAAAAATCCCATGTCGATCACTCCATATCCCCCGAGCCAAAAACGTCGGGGTAGTGTGTTCACATGGGTCAGTTCTCAGTGACAATTTATGGGGCCACCGGGTCAGTTCTCAGTGAAAATCAACACATGGAAAGCCTCGGCGTCTCCTTCATGCGATCCATCATGACGCTGATCGCCTTTTTGCCCTTGCTTTGGGATCTTTCCAGCAATGTAACCGCGTTGCCCTGGATCGGCGAAGTCAGCCATTCTCTGGTTTATGTCGCGATCCTGTCGGCGGCCTCTGGCACGGTCCTCTTGGCGGTCGTCGGCATTAAACTTCCCGGTCTGGAGTTCAACAACCAAAAGGTTGAAGCCGCCTACCGGAAAGAACTGGTCTACGGAGAGGATGACGAAAGCCGCGCCGACCCGCCTTCGGTAGAGGAGCTGTTCGGCAAGGTTCGGAAGAACTATTTCCGCCTCTTCTTCCACTATCTGTATTTCGATGTAGCAAAGTGGTCCTATCTGCAGGCAACTGTGCTCGTGCCTTATGTTGCCCTGGGTCCGACCATTGTCACCGGGGCCATCACCCTTGGCGTCATGCAGCAGATCGTGCGGGCGTTCAACAGAGTGGAAAGCTCGTTCCAGTATCTCGTCAATGCCTGGACCACCATCGTGGAACTAATGTCCGTCTATAAACGCCTGCGCGCCTTCGAGGTCCACATCAAAGACTATCACCAGAGCGGCGGCACACCATCACCTGCTGTGGCAGAGTAAATTGCACTCAGAAAACAAAAGGCGCCCACATGGCGCCTTTTCAAGTCTCACACCCGATGTCCGTATCAGGCTTTGGCAGCTTGTATCGCTTCCCAAACCAGCAGCGGAGTTGCCGGCATGTCGATAATCTCGCGAACACCGGCACCATCTTTCAAGGCGCGCTGAAGCGCATTCATCACCGCTGCGCACCCGCCAATGGTTCCTGCCTCTCCTGCTCCCTTAATGCCCATGGCATTGGTGGTTGAGGGAACATTGCGGGTCTGGAAATGAATGTTTGGAAGATCCGCAGCCCGAATGAGCTGATAATCTAGAAGAGAGGCGGTCAAAAGCTGGCCGTCTTCATCATAAACCGTCCGCTCACACAAAGCCTGACTGATAGCTTGTACAGTTCCACCCTGAACCTGACCTTCCAAAAGCAGCGGGTTCACGGTAACGCCGAAATCGTCGACGATCACGTAATTGGTGATCTCGACATCTCCAGTTTCCGGATCGACCTCCAGCTCACATATATGCGTGCCATTTGGATAGGTCGCTTCCTTCTGCTTGACCATATCTTGACCCGTCAGCGTCTCACCGCTGGCGGCCGCGATTTCAGACAGCGCGATCTGCCGGTCGGTGCCCACAACGCGCACATTGCCGCCAACAAGCTCAAGGTCTTCCGCGCCAACCTCCAACTGATCGGCAGCCTTCTCCTTCACCTTGTCGGCAAGGATGTTTGTCGCGTTGCGCACGGAAGGGAGCCCAAGCGGAATGGAGCGAGACCCACCCGTCCCGCCCCCCCTGCGAACCCTGTCCGTATCACCCTGAATGACCTCAATGGCATCCATGTCGACACCGAACTGATCGGCAATAATCTGGCCGTAGGCGGTCGCATGCCCCTGCCCGTTGGTCTGCGTACCGATAAGAAGCGTCAAAGAGCCGTTTTCATTGAGTTCGACCGTCGCCTCTTCCCCACCCGGAAAGGCGCAGGCCTCGACATAAGAACACAGGCCAATCCCGCGCATTTTTCCATTGGTGCGGCTTTCGGCCTGCCGCGTGGCAAACCCCTCCCAATCCGCCACTTTCAGAGCTTCGGTCAGGTGCCCGTCAAAGTCGCCTGTGTCATACATCCGGCCTGTTTGCGTTGTGTAGGGCAACGCGTAAGGTTGAATGAAGTTCCGGCGACGGATTTCCAACGGTCCAAGCCCGGTTTCTTCGCCAGCCTTATCCATCAAGCGTTCAATCAAATATGCAGCTTCCGGACGCCCTGCCCCGCGATAGGCATCGGTAGGAACCGTGTGGGAGTAGACCCCGGTGACGGTTACATCCAAGGCCTGAATGTCATAAAGCCCGGTGGACATAGACGCTCCGACAAAGGGAATGAACGGCCCAAACTGGTGGAGATAAGCTCCCATGGCCGCAATCAGATTGACCCGAAGCCCGAGGGTCTTGCCATCCTTGTCCAAGGCCAAATCCGCGCTTGTGACGTTGTCCCGTCCATGGGCATCGACGATGAAATGCTCAGTCCGATCACCATCCCAGCGAACAGGCACCCCGAGTGCCTTGGCCGCGATCATTGTCAGCGGATATTCCCGATAACAGAACGCCTTGGTGCCAAAGCCGCCGCCCACTTCCGGCGTCACAACGCGCAGCTGACTTGGATCAATCTTCAGAATGTTCCCGCAGATGATATCCCGCATGCCGTGGCCGCCCTGCGTGCCAAGGGTCAGCGTGAACCGATCACTCGTTTCCTCGTGTTCAGCAACGCAACCCCGCAGTTCCATGTAATTGGCCACAAGGCGATTGTTGATGAGTTTGATGGAGACAACCTTGTCCGCCCCTTCAAAAGCCGCAGCGCATTTATCCACATCGCCTTGCCCCTGAACAAAGGCAACGTTGGAACCAAATTCCGGCCAAACCAACGGGGCATCGGCATCAAGCGCTTTTTCGGTGTCGACGACAACGTCCAGCGGGTCGTAATCGATCTCAACCATCTCGGCTGCGGACTTTGCCGTTTGAACATCGTCAGCCACGATGAACGCGATGGCATCACCAACATACCGGACAGTGTCAGAGCAAAGAAGTTCCTGCGGTGGCAGCTTATAGTCACTGCCATCCTTTTGGGGCGGCATGGCAAGCGTGGGCACATCCCCGTAAGATGCCACATCTGCATGTGTCATCACCAAACGAACGCCCGGCATTTGACGGATTTCATCTAGCCCGCTGAGAGTGAATTTCGCATGCGCCATGGACGAGCGCACCATGACGCCAGTGAGGCAGCCCTCTGGCCGATAGTCCCCAGTATAGATCCCCTTACCCGCAATCAGGGCGTCATCTTCCTTGCGGCGGACCGGCGCACCAATACCGAATTTGGGCGTAAGCATCTGGTTCATGGCGAAACCTTTAGGTCTTGGATGGGGACTTGAGCAATGAATGAAGCTCACTGCTGTTTAGCACGGTCAGAAACATAACGCTCCACATTCGCCGAGACCAGAGCCACACTCAAAATTCTGAAACCCGTTCCACACTCTCCAAATACGCAAAGCGAAGCGTACGATCGCACTCACACGTCTTTGATAGCAAACCGTCAAACTGTGTGTTGGCGTATGGAAGTGGTCTTTCTAAGAAAAGACCATCTCATCTTTTTCAGGTGTAAGAACATGGCCAGCCTTCATCGCGTATTCTTCGTTCTGTCCAGCCTCGCGCTTATCGCAGCCCTATTCATGGGCACCCAGCGAAGGCCGACACGCTGACGGAGATCACAAAAGACGCTTGGCTCAAAGCGGCGACCTCCTGGCCAAAAGCAAAAGACGGCCTGCCGGATGGCAATATTGCCCAAAGGTCAAACGGTGACATAACCGCAGCCTGGTACAGCGCTCCGACGACGAGATACCGTCACGGCGTGATTGGCGATGCAATTGAAGCCGCTCAACTAAATATCCGCACGCGCAACGGGAAAACTCTCTCCCTCACCCTGCCCCAAACAGAAGTCTTTGAAGACAGAACCCCTCGCCTTGCAGACCTTGACGGAGATGGCCAAACTGAAGTCATCACCATCCGCTCGTCCAACCGTGGCGGGGGATCAGTTACCCTCTATGCATTGCGAAATGGCCAATTGCAGGAAGTCGGTAGCACAGGTTTCATCGGCCGCGCCAACCGCTGGCTCAATATTGCTGGCATAGCCGACTATCTTGGCAACGGTATGCAGCAAGTCGCCTATGTCGAGATACCGCATATCGGTGGAACCCTTAGGCTTTATGAGTTTAATGACGGCAAGATGCGGCAGGCCTTGTCGAAATTCGGGTTCTCAAACCACGCTATCGGTTCTCGAAACCTCGGTCTGTCTGCAACAGCAGATATGAATGGCGACGGCACCTTCGACCTTCTCGTTCCAGATACGAGGCGCAGCACGCTACATGCACTGTCATTCAAGGGCGGCAGCATCCAGCAGCTCGGGAAATTCCGACTTCCTGCCCCGCTGGAAACCGACATACACACAAGCGGATCAAAGGCCTCCACAACCTTCCTCTTCGGGCTGACAAACGGACGGTACTACGAACTATCGATGCCTTAGGGTCAGATAATCTCGTCTTCGTCAAACATCGGGTCGGCAAGAAGTTGCGAATTCAGGCTGTCGATTGTGTCTTCGACAACATCCGCCTGCTTGATCTCAGCGATATGAATGAGGCCGTCGCCTTCATTGACAACAGGAAGGTTCGTGCGTCCGATGATCAGGCCTTCCATGGGCGCATAAACTTCGCTCTCCACTTCTCCGAAGGGGTCTGAAACGATCCCGAGGAGGTCGTCTTCCTGGACGAACTCACCGGCTGACTTAAAGAGCCGCAGCAAACCACCAGCAGGCGAACGCACCCAAGAGCTCATTGACGCAAGCAAGGTCGGTTTACGAGGTTTCGCAATGCCCTTGTTTCCAACCATCTTGAGCGATTTCATCACCCGAAGAATGCCCGAGACGCCAGACCGCACCACCATTTCGTCCAGCCGAAGCGCTTCACCGCCCTCAAACAGCAGAACATCAACACCAGCTTCTTGAGCCGCCTGCCGCATGGAGCCCTCCCGCAATTTTGCGGTGATGGTGACTGGCGCACCGAAAGCACGAGCCAAGGCCATTGTCTCCAAAGAGGATGGCGACACGCGAATTTGCGGCAGATTTGTGCGGTGGATCGCAGCTGAGTGAAGGTCGATGCGAAGGTCAGACCGCCCGACAATTTCACTCATGAAGATTTCGGCCAATCGACTGGCCAAAGAGCCACGCGGACTACCGGGAAACGACCGGTTTAAGTCACGCCGGTCGGGAAGATAGCGCGAGTGGTTCAGAAATCCGAACGCATTTACAATCGGCACCAGCAAAAGCGTGCCCCGCAGGCCATCGAGGTTGGACGCTTTCAAGAGCCTGCGTGCAATCTCAACCCCAATAATTTCATCGCCGTGAACAGCCGCACTGACAAAGAGTACGGGTCCAGCCCGACGCCCATGCACGACATGCACCGACATTGAAACCGGTGTATGGTCGGACAACACGCTCACCGGCACATCAACCGTCTTGCGTGTGCCCGGCGCAACCCGTTGCCCGCCAATTTCAAAGGCCTTGCGCGTTGCCATTGGCGTCAGCCCTTACCCTTGGTTTTCGTCTTTCCAACCTTCGCGTTCTTTTCCAACACTTCGATAATCTTGGAGGCAATATCAATGCCTGTCGCCTTTTCAACGCCTTCAAGTCCGGGAGAGGAATTGACCTCCATAACCACCGCACCGTGATTGGAGCGAAGCATATCAACACCGCACACATTCAGACCCATCGATTTGGCGGCCCTGAGCGCTGTTGACCGTTCTTCCGGCGTAATCCGAACCGCCTTTGCGCTGCCGCCTCGGTGAAGATTGGACCGGAAATCACCCTCAGCCCCGGTTCTCTGCATGGCAGCGATAACCTTACCGCCCACCACAAGCGCCCGAATGTCCGTTCCACCAGCCTCCTTGATAAACTCCTGCACCAGGATGTTCACGTTGGCCCCGCGAAAGGCTTCGATCACCGATTTCGCGGAGCGTTCCGTATCAGCCAGAACCACCCCGATGCCTTGCGTGCCTTCAAGCAACTTGATCACGACTGGCGCCCCGCCAGCCGTCGCCAGCACCTGCTCGGTCATTTTCGGGTCATGCGCAAAGGTCGTGACCGGCAGTCCAATCCCATCACGGGCCAGAAGCTGCATGGATCGCAACTTGTCTCGCGACCGGCCAATGGCGACGGATTCATTTAACGGATAAACACCCATCATTTCGAATTGGCGCAAGACCGCCAAACCATAATAGGTGATAGACGCGCCGATCCGCGGAATGACCGCGTCAAATCCGGTCAATTTCTCGCCGTTGTAATAGATCTCCGGCCGCCGGGACGCGATGTTCATGTAACATCGCAAGGTGTTGATGATTTCCAGTTCGTGACCGCGTGCCTCTGCTGCTTCCTTCAAACGCCGGTGCGAATAAAGGTTCGGGTTCCGCGCCATCATTGCGATTTTCATGGCTTGCCCCCTCCCTCGTTCTGTTTGTCCTGAACCGGCGCCATCGTTCGTTCTTCGGACAGATGGGTTTTTGGCTGACGGTCTTCATTTTGCACATCCGGCTCGCCCAACAGGAAGGAGCGACCGGGATTGACCAGCAACTTTCGTCGCCGAATGGCCGTGCGTCCCAAGATCATGTCAAAGCCCATATTTGATCGGTCCGCCAAGGACACTTCGATGCGCCAACGACGCTGACCGAGTTTCATGAGCACTTCAATGATAGGACGGTTTTCTGGAACGCCGCTCGTGTTCTTGATGGGGCGTTCGTCGTGAAGAGGTACTTCCACATGGGTTGAATGATGAAGCTCGGAAGCAGGAATGGTGAAACGCACCCACTTCACACCTTCTCTTTCGAAAAAGGACAGATCTCCGACGTGGAGCGCGGAGGTTCGCGCCCCCGTATCGATCTTGGTGCGCATCCCAGAAACCCCTAGTTCCGGCAAGCACACATATTCCCGCCAACCAATGACTTGGATTTCCCTGGAAGACTTCTGCTTTGCGCTTGTCATTCAATTGGGCCCCGTTCCAAGGTTAGAGCAAGTCAGGCAATGCCATCAAATACGATTTGACCTCAAGAAAACAGAGCATTTCGGGCGCTTTTCCTTTTCAACAAGCTTGGCTGGGAACCTCGCCTACAATCCGCACCCAAACGGTCGCAAATCGTCGTGATTCAGACATTTCTAACCAAAACAGATGCAGGACCTGGCCGGATACAAGTTGAGGTAGAGACAATTTCGCGAATGTCCCTGACCTCGGTACCGAGCAAACGGCTTGCGGGCAGAAAAACCTTCCCCTAGCTTCACCACTCTATTTCGCACCCATTTCAATCCCAAGAATTTGAAAGTCTCAAAACATGGCGCCGCGCAAGATCATCATTGACACGGATCCCGGGCAGGACGACGCAGTCGCCATTTTGCTGGCGCAAGCCAGCCCTGAGGAGTTGGAAGTGTTGGGCATTTGCGCCGTTGCAGGCAACGTACCCCTTCCCCTCACACAAAAGAACGCCCGCATTGTGTGCGAGCTGGCTGGGAAGCCGGAAACGAAAGTCTTTTCTGGCTGTGAGCGACCCATGTTCCGCAAACTGGTGACGGCAGAACACGTTCATGGCAAGACAGGCCTTGATGGCCCGGTGATGAAAGATCCGACCATGCCGCTGCAGGAGCAACATGCAGTCGACTTCATCATCGAGACCCTGCGCCGCGAACCTGCAAACACAGTGACCCTGTGCACATTGGGTCCGCTGACGAATGTTGGCACCGCCATGCACGTGGCTCCGGACATTATTCCGAAAATCCGGGAAATCGTGATGATGGGAGGCGCTTATTTTGAGGTGGGCAACATCACGCCTGCAGCCGAGTTCAACATCTATGTCGATCCGCATGCCGCCAATATCGTGTTCAAGTCCGGCGCGCCACTTACTGTCATGCCACTGGATGTCACTCACAAGGCACTGACGACGCCGGAGCGCGTGGAAGCTTTCCGCAATCTGGGAACGGAACCTGGACGCATGGTCGCCGAGTGGACCGATTTCTTCGAGCGGTTCGACATGGACAAATACGGCAGCCAAGGCGCTCCGCTGCACGATCCTTGCGTCATCGCATGGTTACTGAAACCGGACCTCTTTTCCGGCAGAAAGATCAATGTGGAAATCGAAACCCAGTCGGAACTCACCATGGGCATGACGGTCGCCGACTGGTGGAACGTCATGGACAGACCCGAAAACGCCACCTTCATCCGCGACATCGACGCCGACGGCTTCTACGCCCTCTTGCTGGACCGCATCGGACGGTTGTGATCCGGGCACGGTCTGCGCCCGGATCAAATCTGACCGTTAAAGGTTGCCCTTGCTCATTTCCCCGGCGATGTGGTCCGCCTGCCGGATGGCCAGAGCAACGATGGTCAGGGTCGGGTTTTCTGCTGCACCTGTGGTGAACTGACTGCCATCCGAGATAAACAGATTGGCGATATCATGGGTTTGACCCCAGCGGTTCACCACACCATCGCGCGCCTTTTCCGACATGCGGTTGGTGCCCAGATTGTGCGTTGACGGATAGGGAGGCGTCGGGAAGGTCCGCGTTGCTCCCACGGCCTCATAGACTGCCATGCCTTGCTTGTAGGCATGATCGCGCATCGCAATATCATTCGGGTGATCATCGAAATGCACGTTGGGTGCCGGTAGGCCGTATTGATCCAGCGCATCGTGATTGAGCGTGATCCGATTGGTTTCCTGCGGCATGTCTTCGCCAACCAGCCACATGCCCGCCATGTTCTCATAAGCATCGAGAGCTGTGGTGAACTCACGCCCCCATCCGCCCGGGTCAAGGAAAGCGGCCATAAACGGCAAGCCCAGCGCGAGGGTCTCCATCTCATAACCGCCGACAAAACCGCGTGACGGGTCATGACGAGATTCATCCTGAATGATCCCGGCCATGGTCGTGCCCCGCCACATCTTCACTGGCTTGTCGAACACGGCATAAACCGATCCGGTCATGTGGCGCATGTAGTTGCGCCCGACCTGACCGGAAGAATTGGCCAACCCATCCGGAAACATGTTACTTGCAGAGTTGAGCAGCAGGCGCGGGCTTTCGATGGAATTGCCAGCCACGCAGACAATTCTGGCCCTTTGCATATGCTGGTTGCCGTCCTTGTCCGCATAGACAACGCCGATCACCTTGCCGCTCTCGTCATGCTCGATCTTTAGAACGTGCGCATGTTCGCGAACTTCCAGATTGCCAGTCGCTTCACCACGCGGGATGTCGGTATAAGCGGCGGACCATTTAGCCCCCCATTTACAGCCCTGGAAACAGAACCCGGTCTGTTGGCACGCCAGGCGATCATCATAGTCGGCGCTGTTGATCGCCATCCGGCCCGTGTGGACGTCCTTGTAGCCAAGCTTCTTCGCGCCCGCTTCAAAGACCTTGAAGTTGTTGTTACCCGGCAGACCTACGCGGTCACCAGTGCGGGTGACACCCAGCTTGGCTTCCGCCTTTTCGTACCACGGCTCCATTTCCGCCAGATCAATCGGCCAATCGAGCAGGTTTGCGCCCTGCACGTCGCCATAGGTTGTCTTGGTCTTGAACTCATGCGCCTGAAAACGCAGCGATGCGCCCGCCCAGTGGGTGGTGGTGCCCCCAACTGCCTTCACAATCCAGGCCGGCAGCCCGGAAAAGTCTTTCGCAACCCGCCAATCCCCAGAGGTAGTGCGCTTGTCGAGCCACGCCAGCTGACCGAAGCTTTCCCACTCATCATTGATATAGTCGTCCGGCAGATAACGTCCGCCCGCTTCCAGCGCGACAACGCTGACGCCCTTTTGCGCAAGCTCATTGGCAAGGACGCCACCGCCCGCGCCGGTTCCAATCACGACGACAACACTGTCGTCGGACAAGTCAAATGGTGCAGCCATTGTGCCCTCCCTCAGATCCAGTTGATGTCGTCAAAGCCGCGGTCGATATAGCCACCTTGGGAGTAGCTCTCGCCCTCATAACCAAAGAGTGGCCAAACGGCTTTTTGATTGTAGAGACCTGTCACCAGACCTCCCCGAATCATTTGAAAGAAGCTGCTGCCTTCCATGGCGCGCAGGAGGTCAACGCGGTCCCGCTCCCAGCCCGCACCTGTGTAACTGCTGTGCCCTTTGCCTTGGGCAGCTGCATTCAAAGCGGCAACGCCGCTTTCGATCATTTCCGCCTGATCCGCATTGTCATAGCCTTTCACGGCAGCGGCGTAATATTCATCAGCCACATGATCGTGCGGATATATATCGCGCGCCATCTGAATAAGCGTTGCCATGGTTTCCGGTTTCAAGGCCTTCACTTCCATGGCCCACGCCGCATCCGTAGCCGCGACAAAACCCGGTCCGACCACAAAAGCCGCGCCAAAGGCCAGGCTTCCCGTCAGTAAGTCCCGCCGCGACATACTGCGACGATCCAGGATCGTTTCCATTTGCTCCTCCCTCGGGCCCGGTCGTCCGGACCCCTCATATGTGCGCCCTGTCTCAGGTTGTCCTGATCCAAAGGCGCTGTCCTCCTCAAACCAAAAACCGGAGCACGACCTCCCAATCGCGCTCCGGTTCAATCATTTGAATCGCCCGTGTTTTTGCAGAACCTCGATTTGATACCCGTCCGGGTCTGCAACGAAAAAGAACTTGGCAAGCAGCGCGCCCTCGCGCTCAAATTCTACGATCTTGCGTGGGGCCAGCCCTTCTGCCTCAAACCGTGCATGTTCGGCATCCAGATCATCGACGCAAAGAGCCAAGTGGCCGTAGCCATCGCCAAGGTCATAGGGCTCTTCGCGCCCCTTGTTGATGGTCAATTCCAGCTCAAAATCGGCTTCAGGATTTCGCAGATAAACTAGAACGAAACTGTCGAACTCCAACCGTTCGGCAACATTCAGTCCAAAGGCTTTTTGATAAAATTCCACGGATCGCGCTTCTTCCAGAACGCGGATCATGGAGTGGATTGCTTTCGCCAACTTACACCTCCAAGGATCGGACTTACGATCATGAAGGGATTTTGGGGGAGTTGGTCAGCCCCGTGGTAGTAGCACGATACTACAGGTGATTTTTCGTCTATTCGGCCGCTTCAAGCACCGGACGAGACGCCATCTGTCGGGTCCGGATCAAGCAAGCGCACCGCAGCAGCGAGGTGAAGTTCGGCGCTTCGCCGCGCAGTTCCAGAACCTCGGAATGCAGCTTGGAAACAAAGGCGGGCGTTGTCAGCCCCTCACCGGCGGCAATGTCATCCAGAATGTCCCAAAACGACTTTTCAAGCCGAATGCTCGTACTTTGTCCGTTCAGCCGCAAACGACGGGTCAGCGGCTCATAATCTGCAGGATCCTGACCGGCAAATATCTGGCACATGCTTTTCCTCCCTGACTTGAGAAAGCAATCTTGCAGCATATGAGGTTTTTCAAGATCACCCAGCAACCATGCCGAGTTTAGATTGATTCAAAATCTCAACTTAACCCTACGTTAAACCACAACTTCACTTTTAAAAGCACGACCATCGTATTGATACAATTATCAGGTTCACCATCCAATCATCCGTACGGATCTTTTGGCGAGCGGTCTTCAGACAGGCTACGACGGGAAGATCGCGTCAGGTTTTCAATTGCGTCAGCCAGATGCACTTCCTGAATGTTGTAGTCGCCGCGCGCAACGCGAATCTTGTGCGCCTCCAGCATGACTTCCCCCATCTGGATGCCAGCGGGCGGCTCAAATCGGTAGCTGGCAAGCTCGATCAAGAGGCCAAGGGGATCGCGGAAATAGATGGAATCCATGAAACCGCGATCTTTCTCGCCGCTATGGTCAATGCCTCGCTCGTCCAGACGTTTGGCAATCTGACGGAACGTGGCTTGAGACACATTCAGGGCAAGGTGGTGGACGCAGCCAATATCCTGTGGTGCAGGAGAGGCATCCGCTTTGCGCTCTTCGTTTGTGAAGATGGTGATGAGACGCCCGTCACCGGGATCAAAATAAAGGTGACTCTGCTTGGCATCATCCAGATTGGGCTGCTCAAACACGAACGGCATGCCGAGCAGGCCTTCCCAGAAATCTATCGAGGTCTGACGATCTGCGCCAACAAGCGTGATGTGATGGATGCCTTGGGTCTGGATCTTTTGCACGGTCTTGCTCCTGAATAGAACCTCAGTGTTGCAAGCCCTACGCATTCAAACAATGCCGAGATCAGTGAACGGTCTGTCTGCCCGCTGCTGAACACTGAGGGACAGAAAAGGGAGACGCAGCCCTTCCCAAACAGTTCAGAAGCATTATGATCCAGTACAACTCCAATTCGCGACCCTATCCGCTTTACGTGCCCCAGTTTCGTTGGCCGCCAGTCAAACGACCGCATGGGCGGACGGCTCACTTTTCGATGCAAGACCCCTTTTATGACGCAGTCTCCGGACGAAGATACCCACTCTCACTCCCTGTCTCAGCGCATCGAACGCCTCACCGAACGGCTGCCATCCAACACGATTGGCGCGCTCTGGATCCTGCTCGCCGCCTTTCTCTTCACCATCATGGCAACCTTGATCAAACTGGCGGGTGAAGGATTGTCGGTGTTTCAGATCCTTGTTGTTCGGCAGGCCGTGATGGTGGCAATCGTTGCACCGAAAATTCTCCCCAACCTGCCCGGATCACTCGCGACCAAACGACCGGGTCTGCAAGCAGCGCGAATTGTCTTTGCCTCAACTGCCATGCTCTGCGGTTTTACGGCTCTGATTGAGTTGCCACTTGCCGATGCAACGGCCCTCAATTTCTCAAAGACCTTTTTCATCACGATCTTCGCCATCATCTTTTTGGGAGAAACAGTGGGCTTTCACCGCTGGGGCGCGACCATCGTGGGCTTTTTGGGCGTTCTGATTATGCTGCGACCAGAGGGCGATGGGCTGGTTGACCCCTATGCCGCACTCGCCATTGCCGGTGCAGCCTGCGCGGGCATGGTCATGGTCATCCTGCGCATTCTCACGCGCACAGATCCCCCCATCACAGTGCTGACCTATCAGGCTGTTTTTGTCGGGCTGCTCATGGCCATTCCAGCCTATATGACCTGGCAAACCCCAAGCATGGAACAGTGGGCGATCATGATCGTGCTTGGCGTGGTGTCATGGGCAGCACAAATGTGCAACATCAAGGCTTTCAAGGCCGGAGAGGCAACCGCCATTGCCTCGCTCGACTACACACGCCTGCTCTACGCCACCGTGTTTGGAGCCGTGATTTTCGGCAACTGGCCGAGCGTTGAAACGCTCATCGGCGCTGCGGTCATCATCGCCGCCTCGCTCTACACCGTCCGCCGCGAAGCCATCAAAGGCCGCGCCCTTGCCCGCAACGCCGACGGGCGCGGATATAACAACTGAAGGATCAGCACAAGCAATCGCCTATGAACACCCTTCAACCGAACGACCACCTGCTATTTTGCAGAGACTCGTTTGGCAGCTGGAACGGCGAAGTCCAGAAGCACCTTTAACGAGGTTTGCCAACTGGCTGAATCGTTGTAACGACCGGCAAATGAGGCAACCACGAAATCTCGGGCAGGCTGAACAGTCAGCCGTTGTCCACCATTGCCGACAGCAACCGAAATCTCGTTGTCCGGACCGCTGAGATACCACAGATACCCGTAGCGCGAATGCTGATGGATTGTGACTTTTGGCTCAAAGGACGCCTCCAGCCATTCTTCCGGCACAATCCCCTCGCCGTCATTTGCGACCATGCGCCCGATCTTCATCAGGTCGGGAAGCGTCATACGTAGACCTGATGCGGCCGAGATCACACCATCATCCCCGGCGATCCATTCAAATCCCTTGATCCCCAATGGCCCGAACAGCTTTTCGGCTGCATAGTCATCAAGGGATTGCCCAGTCCCTTTTTCTATCAAACGTCCGATGAGAGCGGCTGCGCCACCGCTGTAAATCCAGCTTTGACCGGGCGCTTCCCGAATGGGCTGTTCGAGAATATAGCGAAAACGGTCTTGAGCCATTTCCATGGCAATCTCGCTGTTTCTCGGGTCTGAGTAGGGAAGGTCTTCGTTCCACTCCAACCCCATTTGCATGGACAAAACATGCTCAATAAGGATGCCGCCCCGCTCAGGATCGTTTGCAAGGTCTGGGTATTCCGGGAATTGATCGTAGAGAGCTGTGGATGGCTCAGGTACTTTCCCCTCCCCCAAAGCGATCCCATAGAGCAGCCCCACAACCGATTTAGTCACCGACCTCAGATCGTGCAGAGTCTCCGGCCCGTGCTTGACTGATCCGATGGACTGACCCCAGCGCTCGTCTTCGCCTTCAAAATAGACTTCAGCCAAAAGTTTGCCCTGATACTCGGCCATCGCCCCATGCAGTCCCGGAAGCTCACCTTTTTCAAAGGCAGCTTTCAATTCTGTGTTCAGGTCTTCGGCATTGACTGACTGCATCGAGAACACTCCAAACAAAATGATAGCCAGAGACTGCCAAAAACTATTTTTCATAATATATTCCAGATATTTAGACCAAACATCACAATATAGAGATCCGAAACACGCTCTGCTGGGCAGAAGGTGTATGTCTTCAAGTCCCGTTAAAATGAACCGTTCCCAACTCTGAAACGTCATAACCCCCGAGGTCCTGCGCTTTGTCGGCAAAACTCTTGGATCGGCTGAATTTCAACAGCGTCTGGAATGCGGGATAGAAAAAGTCCTTGCGGGAGATCAGGAGATCAAACCGTTCTTGATGCAAGGGCACAAAATCCAGCCGTGTCTGCCGCGCGGCTGTCTCCAATCCAAAGGCCGCATCTGCTTCGTCTGACAAGACAGCGAGCGCAGCTTCCCGCTCATCCCGCGCAGCCGGGCCGAAGGAAATCTCAGCTTCCAGCGCTCCGCCACTTTGAGCGAGCAGTTTTTTCAAGAGGATGTGGCTTCCTGCCGCTTCTTGCCGCTCCACAAGACGTTTTCCGGCAAGATCAGACAGGTTTCTGATGTTCTTCGGATTTCCAGCTGAGACGATCAAACCACGCTGTCGTTTGGCCCATTCCACCAAAACAACCGGCTTGAACCGATATGTTTTTGCAATTGTGCCGACATTCCAGTCTGAGCCAGCTTCATCCGGTATGTGAAGGCCCGCCAACAGGCCTTCACGCTTTTCATAACGCTCCAGCCCGTCAACACTGCCGTCAAACAGACTTGCCAGGCCGCAATCGGAAGCCCGTAGCGCCCATTCCAGCAGAGGGTCATGACTGCCCAGCGCCACTTTAGGACGAGGCACCGACGCTGCCGCCTCACCCGCCTGATCAACCCAGGCAAGAACCGCATCGCGTGGAAACAGCAGCTTTCCAGTCGCCCGGCTGTGCGGCACATCGCCAGTTGCTACCAGATCATACACCTTGCGTTCCTTGACCCGAATGAGGTCGGCCAATTCGCGTGTGGTCAGATAGGGCGGCAAATCTTCAAGCATCAAGAACTCCGGACAGATCAAAAACGAACCTTGTCGGTAGCCCGCGCGCTAGAGATTGGCAAGTGCCGCAAAGCGTTTGCCTTATGCCGTTTCGCGGTCAACCGCAGCCCGTTTGGCGGCTTCCTCCTCAACCAGCTCTTTTTTGGACAGTTTACCAACCATTGTCTTTGGCAACTCACTTCGGAACTCGATTTCGCTCGGCAGCTCGATTTTCGACAGATGATCCTTCAGGAATGTCTGCATCTCCTCTGCCGTCATCTCCTCGCCGTCTTTCAGCTTGATGAACGCTTTTGGACATTGCCCGCGGTAGTCATCCGGGATGGCAATCACGATGGTCTCATCGACGGCCTGATGCTGGTAGATCGCTTCTTCGATCACACGCGGATAGACGTTGTAGCCGGAGCACAGGATCAAGTCCTTGATGCGGTCGACCAGATAGATGAAGCCATCGTCTTCCTGATAACCAACATCACCAGTGTGCAGGTATCCATCGGAACTGATCGTCTCGGCTGTTGCATCCTCGCGCTTCCAGTAACCCTTCATGATTTGTGGGCCATAGAGGCAAAGCTCGCCTTTCTCTCCCTCGCCGACTTCCTTGGTCCGGTCTTCAATATCGACAAACCGCACCACGGTTCCAGGAACCGGTCGCCCGATTGAGCCGGGCCGGCTGTCGCGGCTCAGCGGGTTGACGCAGGCCACCGGCGAAGATTCGGTTAGGCCGTAACCTTCGACCAGAATGCAGCCTGTCATGTCTTCGAACTTTGCCTTCACCTCAACTGGCAGAGGCGCACCACCTGACAAGCAGAGCGAGATGCTCGTCAGGTCGTAGTTTTTTGTCATCGGTGAATTGTTGATGGCGGTGAAGATGGTCGGAACACCAGGGAAAAGCGTGACCTTCTTTTTCTTGATGACCTCAAGAACAGCTTTCAGCTCAAAGCGAGGCTGAAGCACCATTTCTGCGCCCAAGATGACAGACAGGTTTTGCGCAACTGTCATGGCAAAGACGTGGAAAAACGGAAGGACGCAAAGCACCTTTTCCTCGCCCTGCTTTGCGCTATGGAACACATCCTGCATCTGTTCCATATTCGCCGACAGGTTCTTGTGCGTCAGCATGGCACCCTTCGGCACACCTGTTGTTCCACCCGTGTATTGCAGCACCGCGATATCGTTTTCCATATCGATTGCAGCAGCTTCTACAGACGAACCCTTGGTCAGGAGGTCGGCAAAAGGAACATGTGCGCTGTCCCACTCAATGTTTGCCACTTCCTTACGCTTGAACAGGCTGAAAAGGACCTTCTTGACCGTCGGCAAACAGTCGGTCATCGGGCAGACGATGATCTTGTCCAGGACGTTCTCTTGGCGAACGGCCTCCACCTTGTCGTAGATCACCTTCAGGTCCATCGTGACCATGATCTTGACGTCAGCATCACGCGCTTGAAACGCAATCTCGCGCTCCACATAAAGCGGATTAAAATTTGCAACTGTTCCGCCAATCTTCAGCGTCGCAAAATAGAAAATCGGATAAAAGGGCGTGTTGGGAAGACAAAGCCCCACCTTCACCCCCGGCCCGACACCCATGGATTTCAAACCAGCAGCGGTTTTTTCAACCAGATCGCCCAGCTCACCATAGGTCCAGACCCTACCCATGAAATCGACAGCAGGCCGATCTCCAAATCGCTCTACAGTTTCTCTCAGGTAGTCGTATATCGGCCGTGGCTTGAAGGCTTCGATCCAGTCTTCCGCAGTTGTCATGGCGTTCTCCCGCGCAAATCCGGCAGCTTGCCGTGTTTGTGTCCCCACCTGCCATTTTGCATGAAAATGGTCCTCCAAGGGGAAAACAAATTTGTCGGCAACTGCCTTCTCATTGATATCTCCAGCCCTGAATTGGGCATAACCTTCCGTTCACGTCAACTCGCGACGTAACGTAACCCCTTCACTTTCTGGATTTCCCGTTTATCGCTTCGGCCACGCCCAGGCAGGCGCGTCTACATCATCGACAATCGTTTCACCCAATTCCTTGCGAAGTTCATGGCGCACCGCCCCGCGTTTTCCTGCCAAGGCTTCAACAAGAGGCTTTGCGTGAGACACGACAACGACTTGTGTGTTTTCCGCCGCCTTGGCAATCAAGCGTCCAAGTGGCTCCAGCAGCGACGGGTGCAAGCTCGTTTCCGGCTCGTTCAAGACCATCAGCGGAGGCGGTCTCGGCGTTAACAAGGCCGCTGCCAACAGGAGATAGCGCAGCGTTCCATCAGACAACTCGGCTGCGCGAAGTGGACGTAAAAGGCCACGCTGCTCCATCAGAATTTCAAACAAGCCGTTTTGGATCTGAACACCCACCGTCGCGCCGGGAAAAGCATCGTCAATGACATCTTCAAACAAGCCCGCATCACCAATTTCGCGAATGGTGCTGATAGCTGCGGCCAAATCTCGTCCATCGGAGGCCAGCGCCGGTGTTCTGGTGCCAATCTGCGGCTGGCGCGCCGGGGCTTCCATATCAGTCCGCAAGTGATCGTAGAACCGCCAGCTGCGCATCCGCTCACGCATGACAAGAAGTTCCAACGCTTCCTTGGGATCAGCTGCATGGGTCATCATGCTGTCAAAGGCTGCCAGATCCCGCATGACAGGAACGCGTTGCCCCGCATCGTTCATGACACACGCCAAAGGCCCGGCCCGATTGGCCAATTCATTGCGCCGCGAGAGCTTTTCGCCGATCCAAAGGCTTTCGGCCTTTATCTCCGGATCCAGATAAAAGACCGACCGACTTGGCTGAGGAAGGCCAAGATCAATGGCATAACCGTAGTCTTCGTCAGCAAAGCCCAGTTTCAGGCTCACTGTCTCAGACCGCACGACACCCTGAACCGGCAGCTCACCGTGTTTCATGGCTCTGGAAAAACGTTCCGGCCCTGCCCACAGGGTGGATTCAAGCCCGCCTTCCCGAGCCAACGTTGCCACCGCATTGCCTTGCGCCACCTCAGCCAGCAGACGAATGGCACGGTAGAGGCTGGACTTCCCGCTGCCATTGGCTCCAGTCACAACCGTTATTCGATCCAACGGGAGGACAAAATCCCGCAAGGACCTGTATCCGGAAACGGCAACAGTCAGGATCATGACGGATCAATCAACCAATTCAAATTTATTGACGTCAAACATGCCAAAGTCGGTGATCTTCAAATGTGGGATAACCGGCAGCGGCAGGAACGCCACTTGCAGGAACGGTTCAGGCAACTTGCAGCCAATCGCACGTGCTGCGGCCCGAAGGTCTTCCAGCGAATGGCGCACACTTTCAAACGGCTCAAGGCTCATCAAGCCTGCAACCGGCAAGGCCAATTCAGCGCGCACTCCATTGTCATCGGCAACAGCAAAGCCACCCTTCATGGCGATAACCCGGTTGACCGCATGGGCCATGGCCTGATCAGATACACCGACAACGCAAATATTATGGCTGTCATGCCCGACAGATGAGGCGATGGCCCCAGACGTCATGCCGAAACCGTTCACGAACCCCTTGCCGATATTGCCAGTTCCCTTATGGCGGTCGACAACAGCGACCTTGAGCACATCCTGCTCCGTATCGGGCAACAATGAACCACCAGAAGTCGGAAGAGTCCGCGTTAAATCCTCTGTGAGAATACGCCCGGGAACAACACCAATTACCCGCGTTTCACGGTTAGAGGCCGGAACATTGAAATCCTCAGGCTCAACGCGAGATATCTTGACGCTGTCCAGCCCGACAGGTTCGACAGTTTTACGCTGAGCGAACAGGGTTTCAGACACAATCCGTCCACCACTGATGACGCTTGCGACCTGACACTCCCGCACATCATCCAGAACCACAATGTCCGCACGGCGGCCCGGTGCGATGACCCCGCGATCCTTCAAACCAAAGGCATTGGCCGCTGACCAACTCGCAGCACGATAAGCATCGAGTGGTCGTATCCCCTTCGAAATCAGTCGCCGGATCATGCTGTCAACGTGCCCCTCCTCTGCAATATCGAGAGGATTGCGATCATCTGTGCAAAGGGCAACAAAAGCAGACACATCGGGTGTTAAGATCGGTGCCAACGCATCCAGATCCTTGGAGACAGACCCCTCCCGGATCAGGATGGTCATGCCCTTGGCAAGTTTTTCCAGTGCTTCGGCGGCACTTGTTGCCTCATGGTCGGTGCGAATACCGGCAGCCAGATAGCCATTCAAGTCCTTGCCCAACAGCAACGGCGCGTGCCCATCAATATGCCCGTCCTGAAATGCTGCAAGTTTTGCCAGAACTTTCGGATCTCGGGCTAAAACACCGGGAAAGTTCATGAATTCAGCAAGGCCGATTACCTTCGGGTGATCACGAAACGGCAACAGGTCTTCGATCTCAAGACAAGCGCCAGCAGTTTCAAAAGCAGTTGCCGGCACACACGAGGAAAGGTTGACCCGCAAATCCATGACCGTTTGAAGGGACGCGTCGAGAAAATACTGTATGCCTTCTGCGCCCAGAACATTTGCAATCTCGTGTGGATCACAGATTGCAGTTGTCACACCATGGGGAAGCACGCATCGGTCAAACTCAAATGGCGTGACAAGCGATGATTCCACGTGAAGGTGCGTATCGATAAATCCGGGGACCACTACCCGGCCACCCGCATCAAACTCGGACTTTCCCTCATAAGTGCCATGGGTGCCCACGATGCGATCTCCCACAATCGCAATATCCGTTTCCGTGATCGTCCCGGTCACCACATTGAAAAGGCGGGTGTTTTTCAAAACAAGATCAGCTAGTTCCTGCCCAGCGCCGCAGGCAATTGCCTTTCCCAGAAATTCTTGAACATCCAATTTCATAACGATCTCTTTTATTCTTTTCCCGTTTCCCCAACACTCTCACATACAAATGAAATCTCAAGCCAATTGCCACAACTGTCGACATGTCCACCATTTCTCGAGCAACCAGCACATTTAAATTTGGTGTGATAAACCTATTCACACTTTAAGTAGCGTTTTTCACGTAGACACCCGCTAGGATGCGGGCGTTGCATCCACTGTCGGCATAGGCACTTATCGCAACGCAATGTCTTTTTTTTGCGTTGCAAATAAAATTCCATTTGACTCGTTCAATTGAGAAATGAATTATTTCACCAAGATTAATTAATAAGATCTGCCCGCCGGCAACGGATGACAGCTTGGGATTGGCTGGACGTCTGGGAGGAGTATCCGTGAAACATACACGGCGAAATGGACGAGGATCGAATTCGGCGCAACTGCGCCGTTACAACGAGCGTATCGTATTGCAGTTCCTCAGGAAACTGGGAGAGGCATCCAAGGCAGATTTGGCTCGCGCAGCCAAACTAACCAACGCAGCGGTCGGAGGTATCATTCAAACACTGGCCGACGAGGGCCTGATTTCAGAAGCCGGCAAACGCCACGATGGCGGACGCGGCCAACCCGCCACACTTCTCAAACTCGCGCCGCGTGGGGCTTTCGGATTTGGCGTTCGCATTGACCGGACAAATCTGGAAACTGTGCTGATCGACTTCGAAGGCAAGGTCATTGGCCGGTGCAGCCACGACATGATTCTCCCCGCACCACATCAGACCATGCAGATTATCCGGGATGATCTCGACAATCTGATTAGTTTGCTCTCGGAGGAAGAGAAGTCCCGCATCACTGGCATTGGATTGGCTCAACCCTTCAACCTCGGGTCATGGTTGCACGAACTGGGTCTGCCGGAAGCAAACTTCAAGCTGTGGGATGACTTTGACAGCGTTGCGGCCCTTGAAAAAGAGACCGGTTTTGAAGTTTTCCGCGAGAATGATGGCACGGCTGCTGCTGTCGCTGAGCTCTTTTACGGGCATGGCCGACAACACGACAATTTCCTTTACCTGTTCCTTGGAGCCGCAATCGGTGGCGGCCTTATTCAAAACGGCGATGTGTCTCGGGGCATGAGCGGCAATGCAGGAGATATCGCGATGATGCCCGTGCCACCTGGACACCTGACGACAACACCAAAGCCAAAAAAAGACTGGGACATTCTTCTAACACGCGCCTCATTGGTGGCTTTGGCAAGACACATCAATCCGAGCGACTTTTCAGCTCTCAGCCGCGCGGACCTGCAAAATGCGGTCGACGAAAACAATCAGCTGTTTGCCGAATGGCTTGAAGACTGCATCGACGCGCTCAAACCCGCCATTCGATCGGCCTATGCCCTTTTGGACATTCCGGTGGTGATCATTGACAGTGACCTGACAGGTGACTTTGCCGATCTTCTCACTAAAGGGTTGGCCGCTGCACTTGAAGACGCAGCGCCGGAAGCCCGCGAAACACCGGAGATCCTGTTCGGGAACTTTGGACAGGATGCCGGAGCGGTGGGTGCTGCAAGTCTACCACTCTTCTTTAACTTCTCGCCGCGTTCGACCATACTGACCGGGGGAGTATCACAAGGCTCGGCAGGTGCTGCCATTCATGAGGCCAATGGAGTTGGCCATAGTGCAGCGCTTGCAGTTTGAAAGGCGAACGGGGTCAAGGTCTGGCCAGCCCCATCGTCAACAGTTCTAAACGGCCAGGGAGGATAAAACATGATCCGTAAACTACTTGCCACAGCATCAGTGCTTGCAGCCATGGCGGCGGCTCCAGCAGCAGCTGCAGACATTTCCGCATGCCTGATCACCAAGACCGACACCAACCCGTTTTTCGTGAAAATGAAAGAAGGTGCGACGGCAAAGGCAGAAGAACTCGGCATCGAGCTGAAGTCCTTCGCAGGTAAGGTCGATGGCGACCATGAAACCCAGGTAGCTGCGATTGAAACCTGTATCGCCGACGGCGCGAAGGGTATTCTCCTGACCGCGTCCGACACCTCATCAATCGTTCCTGCCGTCAAGCAGGCTCGTGATGCTGGTCTTTTGGTGATTGCCCTCGACACACCGCTCAGCCCAATCGATGCAGCTGATGCAACTTTTGCCACCGACAACTTCCTCGCTGGAGAGCTGATCGGCAAATGGGCAGCAGCCAGCCTCGGCGATGCCGCCAAGGACGCCAAGATCGGCATGCTTGACCTTGCCATCAGCCAGCCAACCGTTGGTGTTCTGCGCGATCAGGGCTTTCTGCAAGGCTTCGGCATTGATCTCGGTGACCCGAACAAGTGGGGTGATGAAACCGACTCTCGGATCGTTGGTAACGACGTGACTGCCGGTAACGAAGAAGGTGGCCGCCGCGCCATGGAGAACCTTCTCGCCAAAGACCCAATGATCAACGTGGTTTACACGATCAACGAACCAGCTGCCGCAGGCGCCTATGAGGCCCTGAAGTCCATCGGCCGCGAGAACGACGTACTCATCGTGTCCGTTGATGGCGGTTGCCCGGGCGTCCAAAACGTCAAGGATGGTGTTATCGGCGCTACATCTCAGCAATATCCGCTGCTAATGGCCTCACTCGGTATCGAAGCCATTAAGGCATGGGCTGACACTGGCGCCAAGCCGGAAACAACACCTGGAAAAGACTTCTTTGATACAGGTGTTGCGCTCGTCACAGACAAGCCGGTTGACGGCGTTGAGTCCATCGACACCACCGAAGGCACCAATCTCTGCTGGGGCTAAGTTTCCAGATACACACATCGAAAGGGGCACGGGCAACCTTGCCCCTTTTCTTCAGGGCAGAAAGAGTTTGGTATGACCTCCGAAACAGACACGAAAAAAGGACCGGCAGATTTCGAAACTGCGGCCGCCTCAAGTCCGCAAACCGTTGCCGAGTTCGATAGCCATAATCAGGTCTGGAGCCACAAGCTGCAGCATAGATTGCACCAAACACCAGCTTTGGTACCCCTGATTGTTTTGGTTCTTTCAATTGCGATCTTCGGCATTTTGCTCGGATCCAAATTCTTCTCTCCGTTTGCCATGACCTTGATCCTGCAACAGGTTCAAATCGTCGGCATCGTGGCAGCCGCCCAAAGCCTAGTCATTTTGACGGCAGGCATTGATTTGTCAGTGGGCGCTATCATGGTGCTGTCATCCGTGGTCATGGGGCAGGTAACATTCCGATATGGCTTGCCTGCAGAAATTGCCGTGTTGTGCGGCCTGATTTGCGGAACCATTTGCGGTTACATCAACGGCTTCCTCGTCGCGGTCGTCAAACTGCCTCCGTTCATCGTCACACTCGGTATGTGGCAGATTGTTCTGGCAACCAACTTCCTTTACTCCGCCAACGAAACCATTCGCTCGCAGGACATCAGCGCCAATGCGCCATTGCTTCAGTTCTTCGGCAACAAGGTGAATATCGGCGGCGCGATCTTCACTTACGGCGTCATCTTTATGGTGCTTTTGGTCATTGTCTTGGCCTATGCGCTCCGACAGACAGCTTGGGGGCGCCACGTTTACGCGGTGGGCGATGACCCTGAGGCAGCGCAGCTCTCAGGCGTTCAGGTCAAGAAGACCCTAATTTCAGTCTACATGATCTCCGGTCTTATTTGCGCCTTTGCAGGATGGGCAATGATCGGTCGAATTGGCTCAATCTCACCAACAACTGGGCAGCTTGCCAATATTGAATCCATCACAGCCGTTGTGATCGGCGGCATATCTCTGTTCGGTGGCCGCGGATCGATTCTAGGAAGCCTATTCGGTGCGCTGATCGTTGGCGTCTTCACCCTAGGCCTGCGCCTGCTTGGAGCAGACGCACAATGGACCTACCTCCTCATCGGCCTTCTCATCATCGCCGCTGTCGCGGTCGACCAATGGATCAGAAAGGTGTCTGTCTAATGCAACCTGTTCTGCAAGCCCGAAACCTGGTCAAACGCTATGGCCGCGTTGTCGCCATGGACCACACAGACTTCGAACTCTATCCCGGCGAAATCCTTGCCGTGATTGGCGACAATGGCGCGGGAAAGTCCACCTTGATCAAAGCCCTCAGCGGCGCTGTTCAATCGGATGAAGGCGAAATTCTGCTGGACGGAACACCAGTCCATTTCTCCTCACCGATTGATGCGCGGGAGGCGGGAATTGAAACCGTCTATCAGACCCTTGCCATGTCCCCTGCCCTGTCCATCACAGACAACATGTTCATGGGCCGCGAACTGCGCAAACCCGGTTTTCGCGGAAAATGGCTCCGTCAGCTTGATCACAAGCGAATGGAAGACATGGCCCGCGATAAGCTCACTGAGCTTGGATTGTTGACCATCCAGAACATCAATCAGGCCGTTGAAACCCTCTCTGGTGGCCAGCGCCAAGGTGTTGCGGTTGCACGTGCAGCGGCTTTTGGGTCCAAGGTGGTTATCATGGATGAACCAACGGCGGCTTTGGGTGTTAAGGAAAGTCGGCGCGTGCTGGAGCTTATCAAGGACGTTAAGGCGAGAGGCCTGCCCATTGTCCTGATCTCCCACAACATGCCTCATGTTTTCGAGGTCGCAGATCGCATCCACATTCACCGCCTCGGCAAACGCGCCTGCGTGATCAAGCCGACAGATTTTTCCATGTCCGACGCCGTTGCGATCATGACTGGGGCAATGGATCCTCCTTCCGACATGGCCGCTTGATCCATCTCTTCAATTTGGACAGCCAGCGACCCCAGGTACTGGCCGTCTACTCCTTAGATAATCTTGTGAAAGACCCACCATGATCCTTGTGTGCGGCGAAGCCCTGTTTGACGTTTTTTCCGAAAATTCCAACGGACCTTCTATTCCGTTTCATGCGGTTATTGGCGGCTCGCCTTTCAATGTCGCCGTTGGTCTTGCAAGGCTTCAGGCTGAAGTTGGCTTCTTCGGCGGAATTTCGAAGGACACGCTCGGCCAAAAGCTGATCGACCAGCTCGATAAAGAAGGCGTTGATACTTCGATGGTTCATCGCTCAAACGCACTTACCACGCTTAGCCTTGTGCAAAAGGACGCAAACGGCGTCCCGGCATACACATTCTATGGCGAAGGCGCTGCGGACCGAATGGTTACCGCAGAAAATCTTCCCTCGCTGCGAACTTCGCCAACCTTCATCCATGTCGGCTCTTACACGGCATTGGTCAAACCAGTGTCAGACAGCCTGAAAACACTGATCGCTCGCCACAAGGACAGCAGCCTGATTTCCTTTGACCCGAACATCCGGCCAACTGTTGAGCCGGACATGGAACTGTGGCGCGAAAACACAGCAGAATTGGCCAAGTCTGCGGACCTGATCAAAGTCAGTGACGAAGACCTGTCCTTGATACATCCCGGTAAAAACCCAGCCGAAATTGCGCACAACTGGATCTCAGGTGGCTCAAAACTGGTCGTGGTCACCAGAGGCGGCGATGGCGCAACCGGCTATACAGCTGACCACGAAGTTTTGATCAAGGGCCGGAAAGTTGATGTAATCGATACGGTCGGAGCTGGAGACACCTTTCAGGCCGCACTTATGGCGGGCTTGAACGACCGGCATATTTTAAACCGGAAACAACTTCAGTCGATAGATCCAGAAACACTAAAAGGTCTGTTAGAAACAGCGGCTGAAGCTGCGGCGATTACCTGCTCCCGCCAAGGGGCAGACCTTCCACGTCGATCTGAAGTAAACGGATTTGCTGCAGCTGCGAAATAAAGGGCTGACAAGCGCTTTAAATCGATTTAAAAGAAGCGCAAAGTTTCGAGGGGAAGCGTAAATGGTCACACGCGTAATTGAGGTCGAAGAATTTGATCTGGTGGTGTTCGGCGCCTCCGGCGATTTGGCCCACCGCAAGCTGATGCCCGCACTTTACCACCGGTTTGAAGACGGTCAGATCCCGGAAAGCGCGCGGATTGTCTGCACGTCTCGCCGGGATTATTCCGACGACGCCTATCGGGACTGGGCCCGCGCAGCCATTGAAGAGCATGTCAGCGAGCACGACAACTACAAGCTGGCCGCCTTCCTTGAGAAGCTGACCTATATGGCCATCGACATTGGCAGTGGCGAGGGCTTTGACAAGCTGGCGGAGTGCCTGAAAGAACGACCCGATGTCATTCGCGCCATTTATCTTGCTGTTGGACCGGACCTCTTCGGCCCTATCTGCGAGCAGCTTGGCAAAGGCGGAATGGTCAATGAACTGACCCGCATCGTTATTGAAAAGCCGATTGGCAAGGACGGTGCGTCTGCAAAAGCCTTGAATGACACGGTTGGCGCTGTGTTCGACGAACACCAGATCTTCCGGATCGACCACTATCTGGGCAAGGAAACAGTCCAGAACCTGATGGCGCTACGTTTTGCCAACGCACTTTTTGAGCCGCTTTGGAACGCAGCTCACATTGATCACGTTCAGATCACCGTGGCTGAATCCCTCGGCGTTGGTGGCCGCGCCGGTTACTACGACACCGCCGGCGCGATGCGGGATATGGTTCAAAACCACATTCTCCAGCTCCTCTGTCTTGTCGCGATGGAGCCGCCTGAATCCATGGACGCCGATAGCGTTCGGGACGAAAAACTGAAAGTACTGAAAGCCCTTGCGCCGATTAAAGGTGAGGATGCGGACCGCCTCACCGTGCGAGGCCAATATCGCGCAGGCGCTTCGGCTGGCGGCGCTGTTCCCGGTTATTTGGAGGAACTTGGCCATGAGGACAGCACCACAGAGACCTTTGTCGCGCTGAAGGCGGAAATCGCCAACTGGCGGTGGGCCGGAGTGCCCTTCTATCTGCGCACGGGCAAGCGGCTGGCCCAGCGCGTATCTGAAATTGTGGTTCAGTTCCGCCCAATCCCGCACTCTATCTTCTCAGAGGAAGCTGGCGGTATATCTGCCAATCGCCTGATCATCCGCCTGCAGCCGGATGAAGGCGTGCAGATGAAGGTCATGATTAAGGACCCGGGCCCTGGCGGCATGCGCTTGCGTGAGGTGCCTTTGGACATGTCCTTCGCCGAAGCCTTCAAGGTACGCAATCCGGATGCTTATGAACGACTGATCATGGATGTCATTCGTGGCAACCAGACACTGTTCATGCGCCGCGATGAGGTGGATGCTGCCTGGGCCTGGATTGACCCGATCCTGTCCGCTTGGTCCACCAGCAAGGAACCGCCGCGCGGTTACACGGCAGGAACATGGGGGCCGTCTGCCTCCATCGCCCTTGTAGAGCGCGATGGTCGGACTTGGGCAGAAGACGAACTGTAAGACGATAAACCGGCAACGGCCACATCCGTTGCCCTTCTCCAGAAAACAACAGCTGACATGAGCAACGCTATCTGGAGAACTTAAATCGATTTAAGTGCCGAGTTTGAGCCATTTGGCTTCTCGGCATTTCGATGTGCCCGCAAACAGGGCCCGGAGGGATGAGCAAGATGACGCTTCAAGCCAGAGTTGGCGAGATCACCGAACGGATCGCCAAACGCAGCCATGACACACGCTCCGCTTATCTGGAGCGCTTGAACAAAGCGGCAGAAAAAGGCCCAAAACGATCCCGGCTTTCCTGTGGCAACCTCGCCCACGGATTTGCCGCCTGTGGTGTATCCGAAAAGGCGGCTCTTTCGGGGGACGTGGTGCCAAATCTTGGCATCATCACCGCCTACAATGATATGCTGTCAGCCCACCAGCCTTATGAGACGTACCCGGACTTGATCCGGCAGGCAGCTCGGGACGCTGGTGCTGTTGCTCAGGTTGCAGGCGCTGTGCCAGCCATGTGTGATGGAGTGACACAGGGCCAAGAAGGCATGGAGCTCTCCCTGTTTTCCCGTGATGTCATTGCCATGGCAGCGGCCGTTGGCCTCTCGCACCAGATGTTTGATGCTGCCGTTTATCTTGGGATATGCGACAAGATCGTTCCGGGCCTCGTCATTTCAGCGCTCACATTCGGCCACATGCCAGCGATTTTCATCCCGGCAGGTCCAATGACAACCGGCATTTCCAACGATGAAAAGGCCAAGGTCCGCCAGCTCTACGCAGAAGGAAAAGTTGGCCGCGACGCGCTCTTGGCGTCTGAATCCAAGGCCTATCACTCTCCCGGCACCTGTACGTTTTATGGAACGGCCAATTCCAACCAGATGCTGATGGAAATCATGGGTCTGCACATGCCGGGCGCTTCCTTTGTCAATCCGGGCACGCCTCTGCGAGATGCTCTGACGAAGGAAGCCGCGAAACGCGCCTTGGCCATCACCGCTCTTGGCAACGAATTCACACCGGTTGGCGAAGTCATCGACGAAAAAGCCATCGTAAACGGCGTTGTCGGTCTGCATACCACCGGCGGCTCGACCAACCATACCATGCACCTTGTTGCCATGGCTGCAGCGGCTGGCATCAAACTGACTTGGGATGATATCTCAGACCTGTCGGACAACACGCCACTACTGGCCCGCGTTTATCCGAACGGGAAAGCTGATGTGAACCACTTCCAAGCCGCGGGTGGCCTTGGATTTGTGATCCGCGAGCTTCTCTCAGAAGGATATCTGCACAGGGATGTCAAAACGGTCTATGGCTCAGATCTATCCGCCTACACAGTTGAGGCGCAACTGGATGGTGAGGGCAACATCACACGCCAAGCAGTCCCTGAGAAATCGGGCGACGAAACCGTGGTTGCACCGATCTCCAAGCCGTTTCAGACCACAGGCGGATTGCAAATGCTGTCTGGCAATATCGGCAAGGCAGTCATAAAGATTTCAGCTGTTGCCGAAGATCGGCACATCATCGAGGCTCCTGCCCGCGTGTTCCACACTCAGGAAGACTTCCTCAAAGCCTTCTCCAACAAGGAGATCACCGGCGACATCGCGGCTGTGGTTCGGTTTCAGGGTCCAAAGGCCTGCGGAATGCCAGAGCTGCACAAGCTAACTCCTTGTCTCGGCATTCTTCAGGACCGTGGACACAAGGTTGCACTCATCACAGATGGACGCATGTCAGGCGCATCCGGCAAGGTTCCAGCTGCCATTCACGTAACGCCAGAAGCCGCCGACGGTGGCGCGATTGCCAAAATCAAGGATGGCGACATGATCCGTGTGGATGCCAAAACTGGCAAACTGGAGGTATTGGTGGACGCGGACGAGTTTGCAGCCCGCCCACTCGCTTCGGCAACTCTGGACGACCACCAAACCGGCGTTGGTCGGGATCTCTTCGCCACGTTTCGGCAAGCCGTCGGCACTGCAGACACCGGCGCATCCGTCTTTGGACTTTGACCCTTATCAACCGGACCAGACATATGGCTCAGAACGTCGCAAAAATTGAAAAAATCATGCTGGCCGCGCCGGTTATTCCGGTTCTCGTCGTCGAGGACCCGAAAAAGGCCGTTCCGATGGCAGAGGCTCTGGTCAAGGGTGGCCTGCCATCGATTGAGATTACTCTTCGGACTGAAGGCGCACTCGAGGCCATTCGTCTGGTTTCAGAAAACGTGGAAGGTGCCTTTCCGGGCGCAGGTACCGTTTTGAATGAGGCTCAATATGAGGCAGCAGTCTCTGCGGGCAGCCAGTTCATCGTGTCGCCCGGAGCCACGAACACCTTGATTGATGTCGCAGAACAAAGCGATGTGCCATTGCTGCCCGGTGCTGCAACAGCATCTGAAGTCATGGCACTTATGGAACGCGGGTATGAACGCCTGAAATTCTTCCCGGCTGAACAGGCAGGCGGGGCGGCATATTTGAAGTCCCTCTGGTCACCGCTTGCCGCTGCGAAATTCTGCCCGACAGGGGGCGTGAGCCTCGAAAAAGCGCCAACCTACTTGAAATTGCCGAATGTCTTGTGTGTCGGTGGCTCATGGATTGCCGATGCCAAAGCCGTTGAGGCAAAAGATTGGGCCGGCATCGAGGACCGTGCCCGCGCTGCTGCAAAGCTCACCGCTTAATCGATGGGGTTGTTATCCTGCTTCAAGGCCTTCACATCCCAGATGAGACGAAGGCCGCATCCGGTTTTGCTGGTCCAGGCAACCTCGCCAAGGATAGGTTTATCGAATTGAGGAATGCCCAAGAGTACTTCATCATCGGGAAACTCATCCATGCCACTGACTTGAATACGGCAACCGTTGGGAGCCGCATCCACGATCTTCCCAGAAAGCTTGATGGATCCCGACTTGTTGGAGATCTTGACCGGAATATCGACAGTAGACCTCTTCTCGCGGCGCAGATCAGCAACTGAGTTGTTTGTGTCCGGAAAAACAACAGCCGCATCTTTTTTGCGAACTGCGGTGATTTGCCCGCGAACGAGATGACCGGCGTCTTCAATGCGAATTCCAATGTTTTTTTGCAACTCGGAGATGCGGTCCGACGTCAATCGGCATCCCCACTCGTTCATATTGGAAATCGTTGCAGGGACACAGGTCAGCTGGTCGAAATCAATGACCAGAACCTCTTTGACGTCATCTTTGGACTTTCTGAGCTCCCCAAGGGCACTCATGTACTCACTCTCCTGCAACCTGCCGCATGCAGAAATACCGAAACAAACGTCCGGCCCTGCATTACAAACTTTCCGCTTGGTTACAGGAAAATGATTAAAAATATGAAACTTGGACATTGGAAATAGCATCAAGCTGGAAGATCAATTGATGAGAATTGGCAAGGGTCGGTCCTCAAAGATGAAATAAATCCTGAGTCCTTTGCTTGAGAAATTGACTGCCTTTTGACACACGAATGTGTTAAGCCGTGCGAGAAATGAATCGCTGAGAATTCTGCGATTTAAATTGATTTAAATGGAGGTGTCTGTGTCCCTTGAAACTGTCTTCCGTTCCCTTTCCGAAAAAGCGAACAAACTGAAGCAATCCAGCCTTCGGGACCTTTTTGCAGGCGACCCAGACCGCTTCTTCACATTTTCAGCAACGACCGGCGACCTGCTCCTCGATTACTCAAAGTCACATATCGATAAGGAAGCCATGGCCTTGTTGGAACAATTGGCCCGAGAAGCTAAGGTTGAGGAACAGCGCTCAGCAATGTTCGCTGGCGAGAAAATCAACACAACCGAAGATCGCGCCGTCCTTCACACCGCGCTGCGCAATCAATCAGGACATCCGGTCCTGGTAGATGGCGACGACGTAATGCCGGACGTTCAGGCTGTCTTGAGCGCAATGTCCGACTTCTCCGAAGCTGTCCGTTCCGGCGACATCACAGGAGCGACAGGCAAAGCCATCAAAGATGTCGTGAATATCGGCATAGGCGGATCAGACCTTGGTCCGGCCATGTGCACACTCGCCCTTGCGCCATATCACGACGGACCAGACTTGCATTACGTCTCCAATGTCGATGCAGCGCACCTGGCAGATGCTTTGGAAGGCCTGGACCCGGAGACCACTCTTTTCATCATCGCCTCCAAGACCTTCACCACCATCGAGACGATGACCAATGCACGCTCTGCCCGCAAATGGGTCGCAGAGGCACTGGGAGAGGAAGCTGTCGGCGCGCATTTCGCAGCTGTATCAACCGCTCTCGACAAAGTGGCCGAATTCGGAATTTCCAGCGAGCGCGTCTTCGGCTTTTGGGATTGGGTCGGTGGGCGGTACTCCATCTGGTCAGCCATCGGCTTGCCGTTGATGATCGCCATTGGTCCAGATGCGTTTCATGAGTTTCTTGAAGGCGCACATGCCATGGACCAACATTTCCAGACAGCTCCGCTTCTGGAAAACCTGCCGGTCTTGATGGGCCTGATTGGGGTTTGGAACCGGGATGTTCTCGGGCATCAGGCAAGAGCGGTCCTGCCTTACGATCAGCGCCTTTCCCGCTTGCCCGCCTATCTGCAGCAGCTTGACATGGAATCCAACGGCAAACGCGTGACAAAAGACGGAACGGCTGTGGATCAGGAAACCGGGCCTTTGGTTTGGGGCGAACCGGGCACGAACGGCCAACACGCCTTTTATCAATTGCTCCATCAGGGAACGACCGTCATTCCGTGTGAGTTCATCGTCGCAGCCAAGGGCCACGAGCCAGAAATGTGCCATCATCACGAAATGCTGGTGGCCAATTGCCTCGCGCAATCCGAAGCGCTCATGAAGGGGCGCACACTGGAAGAGGCAACAGCCCAGCTTGAGACCGCTGGCAAGTCGGCAGACGAGATAAAAACCCTTGCGCCACATAAGGTATTTCCGGGCAATCGCCCATCTCTGACACTTGTTCACGACCAATTGACGCCCTTCGCGCTGGGGCGCCTTATTGCGCTCTATGAACACAGTGTGTTTGTTGAAGGCGTGATCTGGAACATTAACTCCTTTGATCAGTGGGGTGTGGAGCTTGGCAAAGAACTGGCAACAGCTCTCTTACCGATGGTGCAAGGCGCAGCTGAAGCAAGTGGAAAAGACGCTTCTACCCAAGGGCTTCTTGCCCGAGTGCGCGGCACCGCCTAACTGGTCGTTCCGTCAATATTGAACGACCACGGCAATCAATTGCCTCAATTTCGCCCTTACTAAGTGGGTTAAGAGCGCGTTGGCCTTGTGGCGTTCAGGAACCATTCAGCAACACTGCGTAGTTTTTGCTGCGCAGAATCAGACTTGTTGGAAACTGGGAATTGCGAGGTCGGGCGAACCGGACTAACCTCGCCTTGTTGTGATTTGCGGCAGACTCACCGTCAGGGTTGTGAAAGCGTGCCGCAGTAATTTTAAAATCTCCGACCAAACGGGCCGGAGGTTGTAACGGGAGACCGTGATCATGAAGAAAGTGATCCTCGCCGCAGCAGCTGGCCTGTTGCTGACAGCCTGCCAATCAGATAGCCAGCGCGACCGCGCTCTTGTTGGCGGCGGCCTCGGTGCCGCAACGGGTGCTGTCATTGGCGCTGCAACGGGTAACGGAGTTGGACCGGCACTCGCTGGCGCGGCAATTGGCGCAGCCGGTGGCGCTATTGTTGGTTCAGCAACCGCGCCGAAGAACTGCGTGGCTTATGACCGAAATGGCAACCCTTATCGCGTCGTCTGCCCATAACGCATCAAAATCAAATTGAATACCAAGCGATATATAAAGGAATGTCCGAATGAAAAAGCTTCTTCTTGTAGCCGTAAGCACGCTGTTCTTGGCTGGCTGCCAGTCTGACAGCCAGCGGGACCGCGCACTTGTCGGCGGTGGACTTGGCGCTGCAACAGGAGCCGCAATTGGCGCAGCAGTTTCCGGTGACGTCGGCGGTGCACTTGTTGGCGCTGCGATTGGTGGCGCAGGTGGTGCCATTGCCGGCTCCGCAACCACACCGAAGAATTGCGTGGCCTACGACCGTAATGGCAACCCATACCGCGTCGCCTGCCCGTAATTTTAACAAGACCGATCTTGTCGGCATTTCATTGTAAACTATGGGTGATTCGAACATCACCCATGGTGACTTGATGAAACATCTTGTAGGAATTGCCCTTTGCTCACTCTTTCTGACCGCGTGTGCGGGCAGCTCGGAGAGTCAGCGTGACCGCATGCTGATTGGGGGTGGACTGGGTGCGGCAACCGGTGCGGTTGTCGGAGCCGCAGTGGGCTCTTCTGGTGGCGCTGCGCTTGCAGGCGCAGCAGTTGGTGTAGTTGGTGGCAGTATCATTGGTGCTGTAACCGCACCACGAGAATGCGTCATCCGTGATCCGGATGGCACGCCCTATCGGGTCAAATGCCCATAACAAAAGGCCGGTTCAAACGAACCGGCCTTTTCATTTTTTTTGGCTGATGTTTGTTGCCATTATCAGGCGGCTTTGCTTTTAGCTTGGGCTAGAGCGACTTCCGGTGCCACATATTCGTAACCAAGTGACTCAGCAACAGCCTCAACGGTTACCAGACCATTGATGACATTCAGCCCCGGCAAGAACAGAGGATCCTCAAGAAGGGCAGCTTTCGCACCTTTGTTGGCAAGTGCCAACGCGTAGGGAAGCGTCACGTTGTTCAAAGCGTAGGTTGATGTCCGTGGGACTGCGCCCGGCATGTTTGCCACGCAGTAATGGACAACATCGTCAATGATATAGGTTGGATCGGCATGAGTTGTTGCCTTGGATGTTTCAAAGCAACCGCCCTGATCGATCGCAACATCCACAAGCACGGAACCCGGTTTCATTCGACTAACCAGATCAGCTGAAACAAGCTTGGGCGCCGCCGCACCGGCCACCAAAACGGCACCAACGACCATGTCTGCCTCAAGAACGTGCGCTTCCAGGGCTGCCTTGGTGGAGTAGACAGTCTTCAAAGCAGCGCCATAGGTCTGGGAAAGGTTCGCCAGAACGTTGGTGTTACGGTCGAGCACAGTCACATCAGCGCCGAGACCCAGCGCCATTGCGATCGCATGCGACCCAACGACACCACCGCCGATGACAACAACCTTGGCCGGAGCAACGCCGGGTACACCGCCAACGAGAACGCCAGAGCCGCCATTTGCCTTCTCAAGCGACTTTGCGCCAGCGATCACTGACAAGCGACCCGCAACCTGAGACATTGGAACCAAGAGCGGCAGACCGCCATTGGCATCAACGACCGTCTCGTAAGCAATGCAGGTTGCACCTGACTTGACCAGATCCGCAGTCTGTTCTGCGTCCGGAGCAAGGTGGAGATATGTGAAGAGGATATGGTCAGGACGCAACATGGCGCGCTCAACAGCCTGAGGCTCCTTGACCTTTACAATCATGTTCGCAATGTCGAACACTTCCTTTGCCGTGCCAAGAACCTTTGCACCCGAAGCTTCATAAGCCGCATCATCAGCACCAATGCCAATGCCAACACCGGCATTTGCCTCGACAAACACTTCATGCCCGTGCGCGATAAATTCAACAACGCTGTCTGGTGTCAGTCCGACGCGGTACTCGTGGTTCTTGATTTCCTTTGGCACACCAATGCGCATGGCGTTTCCCCTTCTGTGATGCTGTCTTACGCAACTATCTCAAAAGTGTATGCCTGAATGCACAGCATGTGCTTGCGAAGGTGAATTGCGGAAACCGCATTTTTGCAATAATCATGCGTAAGGTTGAGACTTCACCGCATATTATGCGAGGTTATTAAAAAATGAAGCTAGATGTCATAGACAGACGGATACTTGCCGTTCTGCAGACGGATGGCCGCATCGCCAATGCAGACCTAGCCGACAAGGTTGGCTTATCAGCATCAGCCTGCCTGCGCCGCATGCGTGCGCTGGAAGAAAGCGGCATCATCGCTCACTATGTGGCGCTACTTGACCAAACGAAGCTTGGCCGCCGCATGGATGTCTTTGTCGAGATCTCCCTTGTCGGCCAATCCAACGAGGTTTTGGAAGCCTTCGAAAAGGCCGTGGCTCGGGCAACCGAAGTAATGGAGTGCTTTTTGATGGCCGGAGATGCGGACTACATGTTGAGGGTCACGGCATCAGACCCATTGGACTTTGAACGCATCCACCGCGAACAACTGGCCCGCCTTCCCGGTGTATTGAGAATGAAAACGTCGTTTGCCATCCGCCCCATTGTCCGCCGTACAGCTTTCCCAATGGATACTGGATAAAAGAAAACGGCTGCCCCTAAGGAGCAGCCGCCAGTCAGTTTCGAAGCTTTTGCCTTAGTGATTATGGAGATAATTTCTGGCTGCTTCGTCGAGATAGAGCTTGTTGTTGTTATTGGTGTTGGTCACCATGCCATTGCCGATTTTCTTTGCTTCGGCTTCAGTGGTGCCCGCATCCAGCTTCACAACAAATGACCCCATGTTGTGACCGGTGTGCGAACCGTTATTGTTGTTGGAGATCAACTTGATGCGGAAGAAACCGTTTCCAAGATCTTCAGCAGTGGTTTTTGCCTTATCAAGAGTGTGCGTGTAACCAAGGTCAATAGACCAGTCCTTGGTCAGCGGCTGATTGATATCACCGAACGGAAGCGGTGAGTGCAGCAAGTGGTTGATCGACTTCTCACGCTCGGCCTTGGTCATCTTGCCGAAATCTTGACCGGTGGCGCGGACCAATGCTTCCTGAGTTTGCGGTGTCAGGTTTTCCCAGTCGTTCAGATTGGTCAGCTTGTTGGCGATTTTTGCCTCAAGATCAGCACCTGTCAGGTTCGGGTTGGCAGCTTTCACCTGAGCAACAGCTTGCTCAATTACCGGCTGAAGTCCGGTGATCGTTGAGCGTCCGGTAATCTGCTTGTCACCAGTTACATGGAACCCGCCATACTGACGCTGCGTTGGAGCCAGTGCATTCGGGAACAGATGACGCGCATGAGAGTAGAAGTCATGTCCGGCGCCAACACCGCCTTGCTGAGCGTGGTTATGACCAGCATGGTTATGACCTGCGTGTGCGTTGTTGCCAGCCTGCGCATTATGGTTATGACCGGCGTGCGCATTATTCGCACCGTGGTTATGACCTGCATGGGCATTGTGATTATGGCCCGCATGATTTGCGTGACCTGCCGGACGGTTTGCCGCAGGCATTGGACGGGCTTGGTGCCCAGCATGATTGTGCGCACCGTGATTGTGGGCACCATGGTTATGAGCACCGTGATTATGCTGTCCACCTTGCGGAGCAGCAAATGTCGGGCGGTTTCCACCTTGGAACTGCTGAGCAGCAAAGCCATTCTGATTGGCCGGAGCACGCAGGAATAGGGCTGGTTGAGTGTTGCCAAAGCCGTATTGAGCGGTACCCGCTCCATTAAAGTTCATGCCGCCAAAGTTGCCGCCATTCGCAAAACCACCACCGTTCATCGGGAGGTTGATCCGCAACTGCAAACCGTTGTTTTGACCACCAAATTGTCCGTAAGCAGGCTGCATGGCGCCGCCGCCACCCAAATTTAAGACTTGAGCGAATTGGCCGCCGCCGCCCATGGAACCAGACATTTGGAACAGCATGTTAGAAACTTGACGTAGACCTTGCGAGAGGCCCTTTAGGCTGAACATGGACCCCATGCCGCCTTGAATGCCAACAAAACCGGCATTCATCAGACCTTCAAGTTGCCCGGCAACGTTTGAAAGCTCACGCGCAATCTGTGCGATTGGGTTTTGCGCCACATTGGTGCGCGGTTGGAATGCCTGTGCATTGCCAAAGTTTGCAGCTTGCGGAGCGAACTGTGCACCACCGGCTGCATTGTTAAGCGCCTTGTTGAAGGCCTGACCTTGTGGTCGTTGAGCCTGCATGTTCGTTGCAGGCATTTTATGTACGTGTGTCGGACAAGTCATCTTAGCCCCCAGCTTTTTGCACTTGTGTCTAATCGTTACCTAGACACTAACAAAACTGGAGGACGCGCAATATCGAGTGCGAATACCGAGAGGATTACGTAGTATTAACCTAAATTTTTACAGTTTTATCTAATAGTTTCCAAACATTTCTGACCTGAGAGTTAGCACTATGAGGCCCGCAAACCCCACATCGGGAAGCAAATATCCCGGTCGACGCTCTCCCCAACTGAGGCTATAGTCTCGCCGAAACATTTGATTTTTTAAGGAACGACCAAGGGTGTCCCTCTCAGTTACGCCGTTTTTAGACGCAACTTACCAACTCGCCGAATGTCCGACATGGGACGATAGATCAGAGCGGCTACTATGGGCCGACATTCAAGGCCGAACCATTCACTCAATGGAATGGGCAACCCGCCAAATAACGTCCTGGACATTCGATAACGAGGTCGGGTCGTTTGGATTAACCGACGATGACCGACTGATTGTGTCTGTTTGGGATCGCATCGTTCTGTTCGACCCAAAAACCGGCACCCAATCGACCTTGGCAGAAGTGGAAACGGATTTGCCCCAGACCCGCCTCAACGACGGGAAAATAGGGCCGGACGGTGCTTATTGGGTTGGAACAATGGATACCAGCTCACCGCGCGAACCGATCGCCCGCCTTTATCGTGTGGATGCAAATGGCGATGTTGATGAGATCCGGGACGGGCTACAGGTTTCCAACGGCCTCGCATGGGCTCCAGACGGAACCACCATGTATCACGCCGATTCCAGCCCCGGCTGGATTGAAGCTTATGCTTTTGATCCGGCAACCGGAGCCCTTGGCGCAAAAATGCTGTTTGCCCAACAAACAAACGAAACCGGTCGCCCTGACGGCGCAACAGTGGATACTGATGGCAATTACTGGAGCGCAGGTGTGTCCGCAGGCCTGCTGAATTGCTTTGCGCCAGATGGCAGCTTGAAATTAGCAACCGCAATGCCAGTTCCCAAACCAACAATGCCGTGCTTTTGCGGACCGAACCTGGACCAACTGGTCGTGACAAGCTTGAAACCACCTGCAGACCCAACCGCTCCAAATGAAGATAAACTTTCCGGCGGATTGTTTCTGGTGGAAGGACACGGCGTAAAAGGCATGCCCACCCACCGGTTTAAAACGGCCTAATCGATAAGACAGTCATCGTTCACTTGGCACATTTAGAAGAGATGGGGCGCCATACTGTTTGCGCGTCCCGAACCTTCACATGTTCCTTGACGAAGGAGTAGACCGCCGGTTCCGTTACATAGTGGCTTGAAGCTGGACGAACCAACACCTTTTGATTGACTGTACTAAAGATGGCTGGTTGGCGAACCTTGACCTTGCCAGCCGGTTTCACCAGCACAGTCTCCGCAACGGTCTGGTAAACCGCCGGATACTGAACCTTGCACAATATCTTGCGACCTTTGCGCATCTGGTATTCCCATCCTGTTCGGGCAGGTTGCACTATGACCTTGCGATGACGCTTTTGATAGACCGGAGCCGTCTTGCGATAGGTAATTCGCTCGGGCTGCACCAAAACCCGGCGCTTTTGGTATCCGTAGACTGCAGGTGTTTTGACAAGTCGGCGTCGCTCCGGCTGCACAAGAACCCGCTTTTGCACCACCTTATATGCGGCTGGAACGACTGCCTGTTCATAACATGACAGAGGCTGTCCACCTGCAAATGCCTGCGAAACCATGCCTGAACTCAGAACGATGGCGAACCCAATTGATAAAAAGCGAAAACGCATAACCCCACTCCACCCGAAATACTAAAGCACTCCGGACAGAGTAGAAAAAGTTAACAAGAAGTTAAAGCCTTGATGCGAACAGAAGCAGGAAACTACTCGTGCTCGTAGTCCGTATCCTTATTTATAATCGCTTTTGCTTCTTCAGGAACCCACTCACCCCAGCGTGGTTGCAGCTTGTGGTCGACGCTGACCCGATCATCAAAAACGAAGCACTCGCCCTTCCAGAGGCTCTTTTCCTCTGGCACCTTCTCCAGATAATTCAAGATACCGCCCTGAAGGTGATAAACATCGTCATAGCCGTTTTTCAGCATCCAGGCCGTTGCCTTCTCACAGCGAATACCACCGGTGCAGAACATGGCCACTTTTGGCTTTTTCTTCAGAAGATTATCCTGCTGGTGGACCCACTGAGGGAAATCGCGAAAAGCTTCTGTCACTGGATTGACCGCATTTTCAAATGTGCCGAAGGCGAACTCATAATCATTGCGAGTATCAATGACCACAACATCAGGGTCTGATATCAGTTCGTTCCAGTCTTCCGGCTTCACATAAGTGCCGACGGTATCATTTGGATCGATATCATCAATCGCAAGACGGACAATCTCCTGCTTCAGGCGCACCCGGATCTTCTTGTAAACATGGCGGTGAGCCCAGGCTTCCTTGTGTTCCAGATCGGCAAGACGCTCATCAGCGCGGATGCGTTCCAGTACGGCGCGGACACCTTCTTCAGGACCACAGATCGTGCCGTTAATCCCTTCCTTGGCCAGAAGAACGCAGCCGCGCACATTTTGCTCCTGGCAAAAAGCTTTCAGCGGATCACGCATCGCCTCATAGTCATCAAGAGAGGCAAACTTGTAAAAGGCGGCAACGAGGAAGTCGGACATATGAGCGTATCGTGGTTTTCATCAAGAGGGACAAGACCGCCTTCTATACAGGCAACTAACCTCCTTTGAGAAGTCCGCAGTTCCCCGGAGGCGCCAAGTTATCGAGCGTCTTCAGTCCGAAGTGGCAAAATGCCCTGCCCCGCAAGCGCGGAACAAGGCACAAGGTGTTGACCGAGCAAGAGTGCGACCCTAGCGCCCGCCGGAATTGAACGCATTCAGCACAGTCAATAGACCTGACAGATTGTCTGCAACGCCGGTCTGACCAACTTTTTCGGTAGCACCGGCACCAGCCATCGAATCGAGGCTGTAGATTTGCATGACACCCTGGTTGGCAGCAGCTTGAGACAAAGTGTTTTGCTGCTGTTGTGCCGCTACACCATTTTCAAACAGAATACCGGTTGAATGAGCCATGGACTGATACAGTGTGCTGATCGCCATGGCTGGCGACTCGGCGACAACTTTCACATTGGATTGGGTCACAGCATCCGTGATCATCGGGCTGACTGTAGACGGATCGGGCATATTCCATTCTCCTTGAGGCTGAACCGGTCCTCACCGGCCCTTCACAGTTTTGAAGACGCAGCCGCCGACGATTTGTGACAGGAGTGGCTTATCTGGATGGATTCTAGATGAAACAGCGCTGACCAAAAGAAAGGCGCTCCGCTCAGGATCACCGAAGCGAAGCACCAATCAAACGATCCAAAACCAGAAACCAGATTAACGACCGCCGGAGTTGAATGCGTTCAGAACGGTCAACAGGCCCGTGAGGTTGTCGGCCACCCCCGTCTGCCCCACCTTTTCAGTCGCACCAGCGCCAGCCATCGTGTCCACGCTGTAAATCTGCATGACGCCCTGGTTGGCTGCGGCCTGAGCCAGCGTGTTTTGTTGCTGCTGGGCGGCAACGGCATTTTCAAACAAAATGCCAGTCGAATGAGCCATCGACTGATAAATTGTGCTGAGCGCCATGGCCGGGGACTCACCAACGACCTTCACGTTGGACTGGGTCACGGCATCGGTAATCATCGGGTTCACTGTAGTGGGATCTGGCATCTTGCGTTCTCCTTGATAGCTGTTTAGCAACCTGCCAACCCTTTGCATTTAGAAGGACGCTGCAGCTTGAACTGTGTGATGCTAAATATCTATTTTATTTAAGCTTTTCAAAAAGAAAAACAGCAGGGCTATTTGCCCTGCTGCATCATTTTCTCTGCTTGAGCGCGCAGTTGTGAGAGTTGATTTTCCACCTCACGCGCCACCATCGACTGAACATTCCCCATGAGCAGGTACAGCTGATAAGCAATTTTTGGATCAGCAATCCCTCCTCCCAAAGAAGAAGCGTTCTGGTTGGATGGGCCAGCATTCGGCCTAACATCAGTTCCCTTTGACCCTGACTTCATCAAATCTATCAGGGTATCCTTGTCGTGAAGTGCCGACTTCAAAAGCTCCATATGCTTTTGCAAGTCTTGCGAAAGAACATCTGCCTTTTCATTGGCTTCTTGCAGGACATTCTCGACGACTTTCATCCCCTCATTCAGGGCTGCGTCACCCTCATTCTTCTTCTTCAGGATCTGCCCGGCGATCTCCAAAACAGTGGGCAGATTTTGGTAGGTTGATTTGAAGGACTGTTGCAACGAAGCAGTTTTCTGACTGCTCTCCAGCAAATCCTGCAAGGTAATCGTCGGCGATGTCTTAGCATGTCCACCTGTTGAAGCTGAGCTGGCTGTTTGCGCTGCCGCTCCGGTCTTCCCCGCCGCCTCATTCGGGTCGTCGTTTCGTGCGCCTTTTGATGTTTCTTTTTCCGGCTCGTCCATGACTAGAGATCTCCTTTTCAACTGAGACGTCAACAATTTCCGTTTCGCCTGCTTCAGAACGCTCAGCGACTTCGGTGATCGAAATGTGGTACCGTTCAGCTTCGCTGGAGCAATCCTTTTCCCGATAGATGCTGTTCCAGTCCCGCTGCGGAACATCACAGCGGCCGCAGCGCCTTGCCTGCCCTCTTGTTTCTGGCTGGTTTTCCGGTTGAGCGGTTTGGCTCGGCGCCACTTTGCAGGACACTTCGATCAAAATCGGAAGAACAGTTGCTTCTCCGCTGGTGGTTTCACCACTTTGCGCAATTCGATCCTCCTCACCTGATTGCCGACCTGCCCCGTGCAGAACCGCACGCGCCCGAACCAGATTGAGCAACAAACCAAGTTTCGTATAACGCTCCTCGCAAACCTTGCGTTCGACGACCTCTTCACTCAGTGTCTCGCCTTCATCGCCGATCACACCGCTCTGAGCACTCAGACAGTATTCCTGCGCTGTTTCGAGGATCAGCACATCTAGGTTTTCGCAAATCGAGCTGAGGGTTTGGGGCATGGTGATGATCCTTCAAGAGGTTTTGAAACTTGAGTAGGCAGAGGCATTTGCAAAAGCGGATTGCCTTTGCATCTTCGCGGCCCTTGATCGCCTGTTTTCTTTGCGCCGCCTGATGCAACGCGCCTTATTCAAAGATCAGCGGTTGCCAGCAATCCGCCGAATTTCTTCGTTCAGAATATTCTGATCCCGCTGTGGCAGGTCATCGACCGCTTCTTTCAAAGTGCGTTTCCGCTTCTTTTCAGGAAGGCTTTTGAACGGTGCCAAAATATCCGTGGCGTCTCCTGAGGCGGTATGATCCCCCGAAGCACTATCTTTGTTCGCCATCAGCCCAGCTCCCTGCTCTACCCCCTCAGGATTTCAGATCGGAAAATATGGTTTTGGATGACGTCCCAGCCGTCTCACTAACCGAGCCATATACTTTGACCGCATGATCCACGATGCCCTGAATCTGCGAAAGAAAGGGAATTTGCTCCGCCTCCTGGATAGGACCTTCGGCGGCCTTCTTGATGGCAACAGCCTGCGCGGCAACAGCGATCTGCATGATTGCGTTCATGTAGTTCTGCGCATCTTGAACCGCGAGAGCCGTAACCTGCCCAACCATCATTTCCGGCGGGCTCGTGGCCAGTTCCTGATTGTAACTCGCAGTCTCCGTGTTGCTCATCTGAACAGACTGCACGATCTTTGGATTCAAGGCAGATGTGTCTGGCGCAGGTTTCACAGGCTGCGTTTGTGGCGTTTTCGCGGATGCTGGTCCATCACTTCCAGCCTTGTGCGCAGCTGACTGTTGCGCCCCGGCCTTTGGCTTGAGCCGCCCGGAAGCATCACGAGACAAGGTTGGATCCCCTTTAGGTGCAGCACCGCTATCCTCGCTGGATTTGTTGGCGCGTTTAAACAGTCCCATTTCGAACCTCCCGCCTTACGTTACTTGCTTTCGCCAATATCCATGATCAATTGGCATGTCTTGGACACAACTGCAGTTGTGACCTGATTCATTGCCTGCTGACTGTGCACCGCATTTTGAATGGAAAGACCTGAGGCATGGCTGGCCACCTGATATAGACTGGCAATCACCTGAGCCGGTGCTTCAGCAACAACTTTCACATTTGTTTGGGTCACAGCGTCTGTGACTTGGGCATTCACTGCATCAGCCATTGTTTTTCCATTCCTTTAGTGTTGGGGGCAGCGCCGATTAGTGCAGCCGAATTACGTTGCAGGAGGCATATGAATGGACGCCCTAAAACCCCACTTGTGACAACTGTGGACGCGCTCTAACGCCCATCTCTGCCTCGCGCTCCAAAACGGATTTCAAGTGTTGTCTCAAATGCTGGACCCGCTTGCGCGCCAATGCCTCGGATATACTCAATCGACTTGCAATTTCCCGGTAGGAACAATCCTCACAGAACCGCAAATGAAAGATCGCCTGAACGTCGTCGGGCATTCCAGACACCAGCTTGAGCAAGTGTTTCAGGCGGTCCCTGTTTCCAAGCACGTCTTCCTGATCCGGTTCCGGGGCCATCAAAGAGGCAGAATGATCCTGGTAGATATCGGCTCTAAAATCCCGCACCTGCCGCTCACATGTTAATTTCCGAAATCGGCTAATATATTCATTTTTCAGCGCAAAGAGCAGAAAGGCTCGCGGCTCTCGAACTTCTGTGTCGTGGCGTTCGACATGCGTGACAGCCTTGGTAAGGGTCGCAGACTGAAGATCCTCCGCCTCCTCTCGATTGCCTTTCGTCAAACGGAGCGCACGGCGACGCAAAACAGCGCCATCTTCAATCCAGCTCATCCAGAGGCCGACTGACGGCATGGCCATATATTGCTTGATCGCCTTCTCCTCAGACACCGCTCGCCTCCCAGTCCCATCTTGCCCGCACCTGCTTGTTAACCAAGAAGACGTCAAAAAATGTAATATGAAAATTTTCCCTTTTTGGTTGTGTTTTTATTCGCCAGAAAACTTCACAAGAGATTTTGATCTAAGGCCAAAGAGAAGAAAAACCCTTATTTAAGAGGCAGTTACAGGACATGCCTGTACATGTGGCGATGACCTAAAAAGATCAAAACAAGAACATTCTAACCGGAAGTCAGGCTCTCCTAACCCCCCGAGAAATCAGGGAATAGCAGCACCTTCAGACAACATTTTCGGTCCTAAAAACCGCCTGTCATTTAGTTTTTAGAGAAACAAGAAAAGGTTCGGGATCCGGATAACAATCAGCCCTAGGTGACTGACTCTAAGCCTCACGCCATTTGATGGAACAGCCCATTGAAGGAATTTGCTCTTCCGGCCCCTTCCCCGTTTCAGCCACCTGTTTCATCGCGTCAAACAGATCCCTCCGCACATCATCTGCGGCAGTTTCCTTACGTGAGGCGTCCAGACGGCCACGGTACTGAAGTTCAAGCGCATTGTTAAAGCCGAAGAAGTCAGGCGTGCACACGGCATCATACGCCCGTGCAACACTTTGATCCCGGTCATAAAGATATGGGAACGGAAACGCCTCGCGTTCAGCAAGGTCTATCATCTTCTCAAAACTGTCCTGAGGATATGCCTCTGCATCGTTGGAGCTGATCGCCACCACTCCAACGCCAAGCGCTTGTAAATCTCGTGCATCGCGCAAAATGCGATCAAGAACGGCGACGACATAGGGACAATGATTGCAGATGAACATCACCAAAGTGCCGTTAGGCCCTGCAATATCCGACAAGCTATGGGGTTGCCCGTCTGTTCCAGGCAAGGAGAAATCAGCAGCCTTCCGACCAAACTCACATACCGGTGGCACCGCAGCCATTTCATTCTCCCACATTCAATACCCAAGTGACACCAAATAACCAGCGCCCTCGTTAAGGATCGTAACCATACTAAAAAAAGACAATACTTCCAGTACGACGAATGGCGACGCCTTAGTTCAATGATTGACCTATAATTTATGGTGATCCCGTGAAAGAACTTGATACCAAATGAAATCTCACCCAGTCATCGACAATGAATTCTCCAAATAGAAACAAACAGAAAAGAACTGACGAATAGAAGTTTAAAGCGAACCAGAAAGAAAATTACAAATACTAGCGACTTCCGAGCTATTGAAAAACACACAACAATAACAAAAGAACAGAATACATCAAAAAATCAATATCAACTCCAGAGAAATATAATCATTTAACATTTCAGAACCCAAATAAATCATGACTCAAAAAAATTACCATGAATAAATATAGAGAATCGTCGAATTTCTGTATTTTGTGAATAACTTTTTTTACATAAAACTACTATCAATAAAAAAAATATGTAGAAAAATCTAGATAATATACTCCTCATGTTAAATGATTATGACGAATATTACATAGAGTAAATATTATTAACGTAAAAATTGCACATAAAGCAATATGCAATCAATGTAAATCCTTTTCTTTTTCTTGAAAATAGGTTTTCCTTACCTCGCGATTTTACTCAATGGTAATTGCTGCAGCATCCGACAGCGAACTCCAAACGACTGAGTAAGCGGGGGAGATTTTATTTTGACTGAGAATACGTCAGATTCGACACTCGAAAGAACTGAAACCAAATTTCAAACGGACCCTAAGCAACAGCGTCAACAGACGACCGGAGCAAATACCAAACCCGGCGTCCGAAGCGACTTAGGAACAATTATTCTGCACTGGACGCTGACTATCGCGGTTTTCGCGAGCCTTGTGACCGGCCTGCGGCTTTCATCGGACGCCGAAGGGGCATGGTTCAGCCCACTTTTTGAACCCATCTTGCCGCAAGGCGAAATTTGGACATGGCATTTCCTCTCTGCCTTGTTCGTGTTGGGGCTAATTTTTTCCTACACGGCCTATATGTCCCTTGCTCGTTTGATGCGCCGGATTTCGGCGCAAAAGGCCAGCGTGATCACACAACACGCCAACCGAAAAATGAAGATCTCGGCTATTAACGTGATCAGCTACTGGATGCTCTTTGTATCCATTATCGTGCTGACCGTGACCGGCATCCTCCTTTATATTGGTAAGGGTGGCCTTTGGGTTGATGTTCACTACATCTCGGCCCTGTTTGTGTTCGGCTACACATTTGTGCACGTTGTCTTGCACTACATGTATGGCGGCCTTCAGGAACTGCTGCGGCTCTTCCGCCCAACCGGACTCCGTCAGGTGCCCGGAATGGCAACTTACCCTTTGGCAAAGTCACTGGCCTTGGGTGCGATTATCATGGCCGGCGTTTATGCATTGGATATCGGAACGCGAGATCAGGTTATCGTTGCTTCCGGCGACAGTCTTCCAACGCTTGACGGCGAACTAACCGACGACATTTGGCGTCAAGCACGTGTCACCACGGTCACCACAAACCAAGGCGTTGACCTTGATGACACAGGCGAATCCGATGTTGAAGTCCGTGCCGTCCAGATAGGAGACAAGATAGCCTTCGCTTTCCGCTGGGAAGACAACACCCGTTCACTTAAACGCCACCCGTTGCAAAAGACCGAAGAAGGCTGGCGGATGCTAAACAACCGCGGGAATTTATCCGACGAAACAGAGTTTTACGAAGACAAATTCTCGGTTGCTTTCGGCAAGTCAGACGCCTACGGCGGCGGCGGCTCCACTCACATGGGCCCAAAACCTCTTGCTGACCAACCAGAGACATTCCACAAGCGCGGCCTTCACTATATGACCGATGGAAGTCTGATGGACGTTTGGCAATGGAAAGCCTCTCGCGGCGGAATGCTCGGCCGCGTAGACGACATGTATTTTGGTCCACCGAAGGATGCCAATGAAGCTCAACGGGCAGGAACGAAGCGCTACAGCGCAGGATATGCGGCTGATGAAGGCAAATCCTTCTACGTTTACAATTACAAAAAGAAGCCGGGGAGCGATTATACAGGCACAGTCGACGTACGCCGCCTACCCGCTGATTTCAAAGCCATCAACGCCAAGATGGGGGAAATCAACCTTTCCATCGACGTATCTGACACAGCCGGGTCCCAATGGTGGATGTTCGACAATGAATCGATCCCATACTCCGAAGAAGTCGACGCCGAAATCCCTGTTGGCACTGTAATTCCTGGTGTGTTGATTACCGGTTCTTATGAGGGCAGTCGTGCCGACCTCGTCAGCGGAGCAAAATGGAATGACGGTTGGTGGACCTTGGAAGTTGTTCGCGATATCGACACAGGCCACAAACAGGATCTTGCAATGGAAGATGGCTTGTTCATGTATGTGTCGGTCTTTGATCACAACCAAACCCGCCACACACGTCACTCCCGGCCCATCAAGCTGGTTATGAACTAAACCACTCGCCCACGAACCGCAGGAAGTCGCATTATGTCTGGAAGCCGATGCACCTTTACAGTCAATGGAGAGGAAATTCAGGCAAATGTCGGTGACACTCTTGTAGAAGCCGCATTGGGAGGACGCATAGTCCTCCCGCATGACTGCTGCACAGGAACCTGTGAAACGTGCCGTGTTCGCGTAGTAAGCGGCGAGATTGATGATATTGGCACAGCCGAGAAAGGAACAGTTCTAGGCTGCTTATCTGTTCTACAAGGCGATGCTGAAATCACCTTTGACCCAGTCCCTCTTGTTTCAACTATCAAAGGCAAGGTGGAAACGATCAGGGACATTTCCCCGGGCTATCTGGAAGTTCGCGTTCGGATGGAAAAGAAATTTACCTGGCTTGCAGGTCAATACATCCGCGCAACTTTTGCTGGATTTCCATCCAGGGATTACAGCCCAACAACACCACTGGCACTCGATGCCGAAGAAGACGTGCTTCTGTTTCACATCAAAATTTATCCAAACAGCATCGTCTCATCGCAATTCAACAACAAGATAAAGCCTGGGCACGATGTCAAAATCAAAGGCCCATTTGGAAACGGATTTATCCGAAACCAACCCGAACCCATGCTTTTAACCTCTACGGGAACAGGATTTGCCCCCATTTGGGCGATTGCTGTCTCTGCAGTCTTGGGCCAGCCAAGCCGAGAGTTGAAAATGATCGTGGGCGCGCGGGAAACCGAAGGCCTCTACATGAAAGAGGCTATCCGCTGGTTACGAAACAGAGGTGTTGATGTCTTGGTCACCGCGAGCGACGGAGACGGAGCACAAGTACTTACCGAACGCCCATATGAGCTTATACAAGGCCTAACCGAAGATCATGTGGTCTATTCTGCAGGAGCCCCGTCGCACGTTGAGGCGACTAGACAAGTCGCCCGCATGGCTGGGGCAACGTTCTATGCCGACCCCTTCTTTGTGGCCGAAAAGAGCTCCTCCCTTTCAGGCTTAGTAAGCTCGTTCTTCAGCAAATTGAAATCACCCTTCTCACCACCACCTCAAGATCCCGATCAGAATTGACAGGACACCAAGATCTGGTCACTCAGGGGTTTGAGTATTCAAGATCAGCTTGGGTTTATGAAAAAGCTACGGTCTCTTAGGCACTTACGGCGTGGTGGCTTTCGGGGAAATGCTCACCAATGAGCTCAAGCGTGTTGGCTAGCGGCATTGGTCGTCCAAAATAGAACCCTTGGACGTCCGTACACCCAATCTCCTTGAGAATGTCGAGCATCTCACGTGTTTCTACGCCCTCGGCAGTTGTCGTCATCTTCAGGCTTTTCGCAAGCTCAATGACTGTTCGGACAATCGCCACCGCTTCTTCGGAATCGCCCATTGACCTGACGAAGGTCTGATCAATCTTGATTTTATCGAACGGGAAGCTGCGCAGGTAACTGAGCGAGGAATATCCCGTTCCAAAGTCATCCATCGACACACGAACCCCAAGAGACTTCGCCTGTCGCAATATGGAGAGGACTTCTTCTGAGTCTTGAAGCAGAACCCCTTCCGTCACCTCCAACTCCAGACGGCGCGGATTAAGACCAGAAGAGGCCAATGCGCCAACGAGTTCGGCACCAAAGCCAGCTACCTTGAGCTGGCGTGGAGACAGGTTCACTGCAACCCGGATGTCAGACGGCCACTTGGCAGCCTGCATACACGCTTCGCGCAGCACCCAAGCGCCAATTGGAACAATCAAGCCAGTCTCTTCCGCCAGCGGAATGAAGTCAGCGGGTGACACCATGCCACGTTCTGGATGATGCCAGCGCAACAGAGCTTCAAAACCACATACTTGGAAGTTTTCCATCTCGAATTGCGGCTGGTAGTGCAACTCGAGCTGGTTATGCGCTATCGCGTCGCGTAGGGCATTAAGCAGCGCCTGCCGCTCGCTAACAGCCTCACTCATATGCGGCTCAAAATACCGGTGGGTTTTCCGGCCATCATCCTTGGCTTTGTAGAGCGCAAGGTCCGCCTGTTTGAACAAGTCATCTGCAACAAGGTCATCATTTTCGGCAAATGCGATGCCGATACTCGTACCAACCGTGACTTGGTGATCAGCCAGTTGGAAAGGCTGCGACAATTGACTGATGATACAGCGCGCAAGCTCATCAACTGATTGGCGATCAACAGGAAGCTCCGTCACCACAGCAAATTCATCGCCGCCCAAACGTACGACGAGTTCGTCATTTTCCGTGATTTCAGTCAATCGAATTCCGACCTGCCTGAGCAATTCATCTCCGACCGGGTGTCCGAGGGAGTCGTTGACGACCTTGAATTCATCTAGATCTAGGCAGAGGATTGCAAACTCGCCGCCCTTCTTGCGTCGGCGCGACAGCAAGGCTTCCATGTGTTCAAGGAACTCAACACGATTTGGCAAATGTGTCAGAGGGTCATGGCGAGCAAGGAACGCAAGGCGATCCCGTGCCTCCTGTCGCTCGGTAATATCTTCCGAAATCTCAATCCACCCGCCATCAACAAGGGGCTGATTGGTTTTCAGAACAATTCTGTCTGACGGCAATTTCAACATGGACGTGCTGACAAGCAGATCGCCATTGTCCGTAGAATGGCGTTCGCCCTGCAGCTCATGACCAGAAATCTCGGTGCCGTCTTGGAGCGCCTCCAACTGCGAAGCGGTCATGCCAGGCTGAACCTGATCGTCCTTGTGCCCGAACAGTTCACCATATCGGCGGTTGGACACAATCAATTTGCCGGTCGCATCGAACATGCAAAGGCCGTGGGACATATTGTTCAAGGCCGCGTCGAACAACATGTTCTGGTCGCGCAGTTTGGTCTCCTGAGCCTTGAGCGTCCGGTTTTTCTCATGAACGCGAACACGAAGCGCATCACGCTCCTTCACAGACCGCTGCAAGAGAACAACAGATCGGGCAATGTCACCGACTTCATCATGTCGGCCGGTGCCGGCAACATCACCTTCGAAGTCGCCACCAGCAATGCCCGACAAGGCTCTGGTGATATTTGTCAGAGGTCGCGTCACCTGCCGAGCCAGCAAATAGGCAACAGCTGCAAAGGCCAAAAGAGCGGAGAATCCGATGAAGATCAGCCATTTGAGTAGTTTCCCACCTTCTTCGCGTCCAATTTCGGTCAGCTGATTTTGTGTTTCCGTGAGATATTTTGTCGGTTTGAGCGCACAGAGCTCAAACATTTGGATTGGGCGGCCGCACTTCACAATGTGCCCACCCGACGATTTTATATAGCCAGACAGACTTGCCGTTCTCCCATCAAGAACGCCGCTTGTCATTCCAGCGCTCGAAATCACTCGCCCGTCGAAAACGACTGCAATTTCAAACCCGTTGATCTTTGCCAGATCAACGAGAATCTGTTCCTTCTTGCGGAACCATCGCTGGGCCAGGAGGCCACCGATCACATCTCCAAAATCGTCAAAAACCGGAACAAAGATGACCTCAGACATCGCATTTTGATGCTCACTAGGCGCGAATGCGGAGGTTTGGGCGACCGGAAGAAGTCTAGAGAAAGTTTGTTTTTCACCTGGAAAGCTCTCCTCCATTGAGAGCATCACGTCCTTCATAAAGGACAAATTTCCAAGGGTTGTTCCTATAGCAACGAGATCGGCTTCATAAGATGAGGCACCAATTACATGCCCGCGATTGTCTAAAACTAAAATGCTGTCGACATCAGCCGTTTTAGCTGCAGGGCCAAGCAGCTCAGACATTGCTACGACATTTCGCGACTCCAAAGCAGTTTGCGTATCCGTACGCAAAGACAACGCTTCAATTCGCCTCAAATGGTCGCCAAACTGGAAGTTAAGTCGAGCTGCAGCCAGATCAACATCGGCTGCGAGCGTTTCAAGAAGGGCTTTTTCCGAGAGTTGAGCAAGCTTTGCTTCTTGCTCTCTCAGACCGTGCTCCATCTGATAGGCCACCACGGTTATCAAACCGGCAAAGGCCAGCAGGGCAGTAAAAACCGCCCCGTAGGTATAATGCCAAAGGATTGAATTGTGGCGGAACATCAAGACCAACTCAGTTGCCGATGGCGACGCCGCCATAATTTGTAATCAACTCGCGAGCTTCATCAGATGAAGCGTAGTCAATGAATGCCTTCATTTGATCATTCATTTGTTGATCCTTGTAGATCAACGCGAGTGTGACAGCGCTCGGGTAGTCCTCACTTGTCGGATGGAAACCGTCGATCTTAAGAACCGACAGTCCCTGCTCCAGCAAACGCGAGTACGGACCAAAAGCAATCGCCCCTTTCACAGAACGAGCGGTTTCAATGGCTTCCTGGGTGGTCACAGCCGTTTTCGACCGAGGGCTGATTTCAAGAACATCCCAGCCCGGCATCGATGCCCGCAAGACCTTCAAGGTGCTGTCTGCATCTTCACGGCGCACCAGACGAACCCGAAGATCAGCTCCGCCCAATTCAGCCCAGTTGCGCACCTCACCGGAGTAAACCCGATAGAGGTCTTCTGCAGTGATAGCGCTTAACCCAACCGAGGGGTTGACGAAGAATGCACTCGGTATCTTCGCAAAGGGCCTGTATTCTAGCCCCGCTTGTTGCTCGCTTTCCTTCAGCGGCCGCGCAACCCGCGCCAAACGTTCTTCATCAGAACTCACTGCAGCAATGCCACCACCCGAGCCGATACTAGGCGGAATGGAAAGTTTCACTTCTGGGTTTTTTGAGGAAAAACCTGCGCCGATTTCGCGCAACATTTCCAGACCATCGCCAGTGCCAACGACAGTTAGCTCACTTTGCGATGCGTAAGTCTGCACTGACCCAGCCAGCGCACCAAATGCGATCAATAGACCAACACGAAGTACTCTCATAACTATCACCCTTGTTAAAGGTGACTATAGACTGACTTTAGGGGGGTTAATGTTTAGTGAAAGAGATATAAAAAAATGATTACAATTACCTATAGAGTAAATCTAAAATGCAAAATAGATTTCAAAACAACTAGTAGCACTTCGATGTATTTTTTTAGGTCGTAAGAAAACAAACTCGCAAAAATCAAAACAAATGATAGAAAAACAAACAAAACACAACCATTAGCAGATATTTCATATGCCGTTGGTGTTTCAAAAAATAGCGGCCAAAAGCAACGCTAGGTTTAGAGCCAAAGAGAAAGCAATTTAATCTACAAAAGCACTATGTATTTCATCAGGTAACTATTTCGGTACTGGCGCAAAACTATAGAGCAAAAGTTACAGCGTAAGAAAATCAGAATTTAAAACAAAAGCCGCACCATCGGAAAAATGGTGCGACTTTGCTTTGCAGCATTACGTCCACGTTACCCGCCCCGCGTCAAACCCTGTTAAGGAGCCGTGCCCGGATCGTATTCGGCAGCGCCCGAATTTCTTCAAGAATCTGAACTGGGTCAGCCACAACACTGTCGACATCCAGAACAACGTAGCCGATATCCTGGTGTGACTGCATGAACTGGGCATGGATGTTCAGATCATGCCGCGTGAAGAGATCATTGAGGGTTCGCATTGCGCCCGGCGCATTATGGTGCACCTGAATGAACCGAGTGGCGTCCGTCCCTTTCGGAAGCTGAACTTGCGGGAACGAAACTGCCCCGAGCGTTGAGCCCACATCGGAATACTCAACCAAACGCTTGGATACCTCTTCGCCAATCCGCGCCTGAGCTTCTTCAGTCGAGCCACCGACATGCGGCGTCAGGATTACATTATCAAGACCGCGCAACGGGCTGATGAACTCATCCTTGTTCGACTTCGGCTCAGTTGGGAAAACATCAATAGCGGCGCCAGCCAAATGACCGCTTCTCAAAGCAGACGCCAGAGCGTCGATATCAATCACCTTGCCGCGGGCGTTGTTGATCAAAAACGCGCCCTTCTTCATCTTGGCAATCTGGTCGGCGCCAAACATGTTCCGCGTGTCATGTGTGTCCGGAACATGGAGCGACACGACGTCTGATGCTTCCAAAAGAGCATCAAGGCTTTCGGCAGGCGTGACATTGCCGTGTTGAAGCTTGTCGATGGTATCATAATAAATCACACGCAAGCCCATGGCCTCGGCCAGGTTGGACAGCTGCGTCCCGATGTTTCCATAACCGACGATGCCCAGCGTCTTGCCACGCACTTCCCGCGAGCCAACAGCCGTCTTCATCCAGCGCCCTTCGTGAGCGGCTGATGACTTCGGAAACACACCACGAAACAGCATGACAATTTCGGCAACGGTCAATTCGGCGACCGAGCGCGTGTTGGAAAATGGCGCATTGAAGACCGGAACACCCCGGATCAAAGCGGCCTCAAGATCCACCTGATTGGTGCCAACTGAAAAACAGCCCACTCCGACGAGCGTTTGAGCTGCGTCCAGCACTTCTGCGGTCACTTGGGTACGAGATCGAATGCCGAGCATGTGAACGCCCTGCAGCTTCTCGATCAAGGCATCCTTGTCGAGCGCTGTCGACAGCACTTCTATATTCTCGTAACCAGCCTTATCCAGAACAGCGTGAGCCGTTGGAGAAATGCCTTCAAGCAAGAGCCAGCGAATTTGGTTTTTCGGCCGGGAGAGACCGTGGATCATGACGGCAGACCTTTTGTCCGGTGTCGGTAGAAGATGAAACTGGCGCAGAGGAAGCACCAAACCTGAAACCGCCGCCTCCGACGCTCTCAGGCGCCGGTGTCGTATACGCGTTAACCCATGACGCGTCTAGGCAACTTGAGTAATCAAGTGTCCAGAATGGCAGGTATGCAGTTTTCTCAAGGGCATGCCCTTCAAGCCAATGAAAATCCCGGCCACTTGGGCCGGGATCAGAATTCTCATCAAGAGAACCTCAGATGCCTTCCGGGCCGCGTTGGACGGCGGCGACGCCGGTGCGGGAAACTTCCGTTAGGCCCAGCGGCTTCATGATGGAGATGAACTGCTCGACCTTGTTGGTGCGACCGGTGATCTCAAAAACGAAATGCTCGGTTGTTGCGTCAATCACCGTCGCGCGGAAGGCCTCGCCAAGGCGCAGGGCTTCCAGACGCTTTTCGCCGGTTCCAGCCACCTTCACAAGCGCCAATTCACGTTCCAACGGCTTGTCTTGGCTGGCTATTTTTGCCTCAACGGTCAGGTCCGTCACCTTATGTACCGGCACCAGACGATCTAATTGGTGGCGGATTTGCTCAATGATCATCGGCGTACCGGTTGTCACTATGGTGATCCGGGACAGGTGCTTTTCGTGTTCGGTCTCAGACACGGTGAGGCTGTCGATATTGTAGCCACGTCCGGAGAACAGACCGATCACACGGGCAAGCACGCCCGGCTCGTTGTCAACGACAACAGAGAGCGTGTGCGTTTCCTGCTCATTGCTGACTTCAGCCAGGAAATATGCAGACGGGGCGGAGAGGTTTTGTGGGTTCATGTTCTTGTCCTTCAGTCCCGTGAACTCAAACCAGCGCCTTGCCGGACGCATCAATCGCGTTGGCAACAGCTTCGTCGTTCGCCTCATCCGGCAGCAGCATTTCGTTATGCGCCTTGCCTGACGGGATCATCGGGAAACAATTGGTGAGGTTCGCGACGCGGCAATCAAAAATGACCGGTTTGTCGACGGCAATCATTTGCTCAATGGCACCGTCCAGATCACCCGGCTTGTCGACCCTAAAGCCAACACCCCCATATGCTTCAGCGAGTTTGATGAAGTCCGGCAGACTCTCAGTGTAAGAGTGAGACAGGCGGTTGCCATGCAAGAGCTGCTGCCACTGACGCACCATGCCCATATACTGATTGTTCAAGATGAACACCTTGACCGGCAGACCGAATTGGACCGCTGTCGACATCTCTTGAATATTCATCAGGATGGAGGCATCCCCGGCAATATCGATACAAAGGGCATCACGGTGCGCAACCTGCGCACCAATGGCAGCTGGCAGGCCATACCCCATGGTGCCCAGACCGCCAGAGGTCAGCCAACGGTTTGGCGCGTCGAAACCATAAAACTGGGCCGCCCACATCTGGTGCTGGCCAACTTCGGTTGAGATATAGGTTTCCCGGTCCTTGGTCAGCTCGTAAAGACGCTGGATGGCGTATTGCGGCATGATGACATCGTTATTCGGACGATAGGCCAGCGAATTGCGCGCGCGCCAGCTGTCAATCTCCGCCCACCATGCCTTCAGCGCAGCTTCATCCGCTTTGGCAGATGACGTGCGCCACATGCGGACAAGATCTTCCAGAACATGGGCAACATCGCCGATGATTGGCAGGTCCACCTTGACGATCTTGTTGATCGAAGACGGGTCGATATCGATATGAATTTTGCGGGAGTTCGGCGCAAACGCATCAATTCGGCCTGTGATGCGGTCGTCAAACCGCGCCCCGATATTGATCATCAGGTCACAGTCATGCATCGCCATATTGGCTTCATAGGTCCCGTGCATGCCCAGCATACCCAGCCAATTGTCGCCAGACCCCGGATACGCCCCCAGCCCCATCAAGGTGGAGGTGATCGGGAAGCCCGTCAGGCTGACGAGCTCGCGCAGCAATTGGGCCCCTTCCGGGCCGGAATTAATGACGCCGCCGCCGGTGTAAAACACCGGCTTTTTGGCTGCCGCCATCATTTCAACAACCTGACGCAGCGCGCCTGCATCCCCCTTCAACTGCGGGCGGTAAGACTTGTGCGTAGCAGACGGGTTTACAGTCGGGCCTTGATACGTTCCGGTGGCGAACTGAACGTCTTTCGGAATGTCGACAACAACCGGACCCGGACGGCCGGAAGTGGCGACATAAAACGCCTCGTGCAGAATACGCGGCAAATCCTCAACGTCTTTGACCAGCCAGTTGTGCTTGGTGCAAGGCCGGGTGATGCCAACCGTGTCACACTCTTGAAACGCGTCAGACCCAATCAACTGGGTTGGAACCTGCCCCGTGATGCAGACCAGCGGAATGGAGTCCAGCAAGGCATCCGTCAACGCCGTAACCATGTTGGTCGCACCGGGGCCGGAGGTAACCAGAACAACGCCCGGTTTGCCGGTAGAGCGCGCATAGCCTTCAGCGGCATGTCCTGCGCCCTGCTCATGACGCACCAAAATGTGCTCAAGGCCTTCCTGCTGAATGATTTCGTCGTAAATCGGAAGCACAGCGCCGCCCGGATATCCAAAAATGGTGTCAACACCTTGATCCTTCAGCGCCTGGATGACCATTTCTGCGCCGGTCATTTCGCGTGTCATTTCGTGCTTCCTTCGGGTTTGCCCGTTTCTTGTTGGGCGTTTTACTCGTTCAACTGTCCTCATGAGCCGATGGCAGCCAAGCGCCGGTCGGACGGGAGAAAACGTGCTGCAAGGTGGAGAGATCAGACAGTTCGGGGCTGAGCTACAAAAAAAGGCTCCTGAGGAGCCTTGTCATGCGCGCCAGCGATCCGAACGGGTCATCCCGCTCCGATGGAGCGCTTTCCTACCACTAGAAGAATAGACATCGGCATGGCGACGTTTCATCCTGTCCGGCCAGATACTTAAGCTCAGGCGCCACTCTTCAGCGAGGTCGCCGATCGAAGGCAGCGGCCCACCACCCTTCGATGCGCTGCACACTAGTCAGCGGGCGCAACAGGGTCAAGACCCAAAATTTCAATTATTGCGCCGAATTTGCTCCATCTTTTTGATTATTGCTCGACGTATCGTTTCTCAACGGCTTTTCATGGTGTCTCCCGGCAAGGGACTCACAATTTCCAACGCCCTTTAGATTTGATGCCAAACGAAACCAAACGGATTCATGACATCCACTCACAGCCTGAGTTCAAGGCCGTGCAAGCATTAGAGCCAAAAACCACGAACTAGCCCGCTTCAACGGGATCCAGAACAAGCAGAAGACGCGTCAAATCTCCGTCCCCCATGACCGGTGAGCGATGCAGCAAGCCGCAGCTTTCCGGCGCCGGGAAGTCCAACCCGCGCAACAAGGCAACCTGGCCCGTTTTCACTTGCCGGTGCCGAGATGCAATATCCGCGTGGATATCGCGAACATACTCAGTTCCCTGCCCCCTGTATGTGCACAAGAGACGCGCTTTCACCTTGTCGATGTGGAATTTCGGGCAGGTCGTTAGAGAGGCCGTTTCAAGCCGCATTCGAACAAATTCACCGCCCATGAGCTTTGAAAAAGCGCGTGCCAAATAGGCCAGATCAGCCACCAGTGCCTTTTGGAAATCCGAAGCCTCCAAACCTGATTTTTCGCAGGCAGCTGTTAGGGCATTTTCCAACTGCTCAACATGCACAATTGCGCGCATCTCCGGCAATTGGCTGTGGGGAATACCCGCCAGCCAATCGGCAAAGGCGGGACCCAAAGTGCGTTGCCAAATAACTGCGGCAACGCCAGGGTCGCCAATAGCATTCAAAATCGAAAGCTCATTGCCGCGGACGACATCGCACGCCGCAGCATCTGCCTGCATCAGCATTATGCCGCCTCCTGATGGCGTTTCCAGATCGGGAAGGGATCCGGCATGGACGCAAAGCTTGAGAGATCACTTCCAGCCAGTTCCGGCACAAGGCAGCTGTTGAGTTGGCCAGTGAGCCAAGCCAAATCAATCCCTGTTCCAATAAAGACAATTTCCTGCCTGCGATCCCCAAAGGGTTCTGCCCAATTCGACTTTGCATATTCCCGGGCGCGCGGGTCCTGTGGCCATTGTTCTTCCGGCACAGAAGCCCACCACGTGCCCAGAGGGCTAACACTGGACAGCGCCCCGGCAAGCGAGAACTCGGCCACAAAATCCGGACGTGTTGCGATCCAGAAATGCCCTTTTGCACGAATGACACCGGGAAGCGGCCCATTTAAAAGGGCATGGATCTTTGTTGGGTCAAAGGGACGCCGCGCCCGATAAACAAAAGACTGCACTCCGTATTCCTCGGTTTCCGGAACATGGTCCGCAAAACCATAAAGCTCCTTGGCCCATTGCGGATGGGTGTGTGCCTTGTCAAAATCGAACAGGCCGGTATCCAGAACACGCTTCGGCTCAACTTGACCAAAGTCCGTTTCGATGATCTTCGCATCCGAATTCAGACTGCGAACGATTTTGCGGGAGGCATCCAGTTGAGATGGGCTCGCTGCGCTGACCTTGTTGAGGATCACAATATCCGCAAACTCCATTTGATCGGTCAGCAAGTGGACGAGGGTCCGCTCGTCTTCTTCGCCCAGCGTCTCCCCGCGATCAGACAGAAAGTCATGACTGGAATAGTCTTGCAGAAGGTTCACTGTATCGACCACGGTCACCATCGTATCCAGCCGGGCAACATCCGATAGACTTTGGCCGTTCTCATCCCGAAACTCAAAGGTCGCTGCAACAGGCAGCGGTTCGGCAATACCTGTGGATTCAATGAGCAGATAATCAAAGCGCTGCTCTACGGCGAGCCGGCGCACTTCCACTAACAGATCATCCCGCAAAGTGCAGCAAATGCAGCCGTTGGACATTTCAACCAGCGTTTCATCCGTCTGGCTGAATTCCGCCCCACCTGCTCTCACCAGGTCCGCATCAATATTCACCTCAGACATGTCATTGACGATGATGGCAACACGCAGACCTTCGCGGTTGTTCAATATCTGGTTTAAAAGAGTTGTTTTCCCGGCACCCAAAAATCCGGAAAGGACGGTCACTGGCAAACGGCGATCAACCACGGCTGGCTCCATCAATTTTTATGTTATGTTATTTAGTAACGTTTTTAGTTTTGAAGCACAAGAGAACAATCGGATCTTCCACATGAGCTAGGGTCGGGCCAATTAGTTTGGATGGAGGGCAACGAACACCAGAAAGTCTCGCAAAGGGACGCCCCTCAAATGTGCGCCATCGGTGAAACGGTGAGAAAACCGTCATTGATAAAAAAATGTCATACTAGGGATTGCACGCCCGATGAGCGCACTATATACACCCCGATCTGACCAGCGGCCCAGAAGCCGTTCGGCATGGGTGTATAGCTCAGTTGGTAGAGCATCTGACTCTTAATCAGACGGTCCCGGGTTCGAATCCCTGTGCACCCACCATTATCTTATTGATATAAAAAGGTAATTTGACCTCCCACAACCCTGAAAGTAGGATCGGAAAATTTCAGGGTATGCCTGCGGGTGTGTCAATTTTCGGCTGTTTCGACATTGCTTGGGCCTGTGAATCCTCTCCAGAGGGCGCTCAATTGAACACGAGAGTGTGAAATTAGACCGACCCAAACCAGCCCGAGTCGATGGCAACCTCTTCGATCATGCGGGTTCGAACACCCAGTTCGTACTGTTTGAGAAGGTCGCAAAGTCGATCTCCGTCTATGAGATCGATTGCTATAGCGCCATCACGGGTGGCTTCTTCAGAGGCTTGGCTGGTGAAGGTTCCGGTGGTGATGAACAGCCCCTTGTCTGCTCGGCCTTGCAGAGCTCCGCGAAAATCCCGAATCTCTTTTGAACCTACGCTGCCTTTCCAACGCTTGCATTGGAAATAGACCTGAAATGAAACCAGATTGACGCGCAGAACACCCACACCATCAATCCCGCCATCACCTGTCTTGCCTCGCACCTCCACCTTTATAAAACCGGCTTCCCTCAATAGCCGCTGAGACAGACGTTCAAACGCGGATGGGTCCATTAAGCGCAGGGTATCAAGAAGGTGAACCTTCCAGTCGCTTGCATCGCCATTGTCATCTTCCTGCACCAGTTCTATTTGACCGGTTTCAATTTTCTGCTTTGAATTTTCGGCAGCTTCCTTGGCAAGTTTTTCTCTGCGTTTGGCTTTTTGACGCTCCCGCTCCTCTTCATTCACTTGTCGATATATGGCTCGTGTTTGTTCAAGGGTCGCGATCGCCTCGCCTTCATCCGTCAGTGCCCAAACTCCACGGGCTGAATTTTCCAAAGCGCCACCACGCTTCAGGAAGGTTCTTGCCCAACCGAGAAAGTAGGCCACACGAGTGCGATCATCACCTGGTTGAGCATAGGACTGTTCTTCTTCTGACAGACCTTCAATCTCAATGACCTTTTCATCCAGCTCGTGAAGCGAAGCGGATCCGCCAATCTGTTTCAAAGCTTCAACCGTAGCCAACATCATGCCGGGAAGGTCAGGCATCCCGGTTGGTTCAATGGTAAAACGACGTGACATAAATTATCGCTCCAAATTGATCCACTTAGAATCGGGAAACGCCGGGAACTGACGCAAACAAGACTTGGGCGTCCATTTCTCGACCCCAGAAAAACTCGCCACCCAAGCTTTCGAGCTTAACAGCGGTTTTCTTGAAAATAGCCTCGGCATCCTCGGCCGCCCTTCGCGACGGAAATTGTCCCTGCATGCGCAGTGCCCAGCGCCCAATCGCAGCCGGTGGAATTCCTGCATTCAATTGATGCATTCTTGAAGCCGGGTCATTTGACACACCGATTTTCATAGCAACTGTCTTGTCGCCAAAATGTGCCGGCTTACCCAACAAAGCGGCCCCGTCCCCTTCAAACACCGCAAGGTAGAGAACCGTTTCCCCATCGACATAGACAGAATTTCGCTCACCACTTGAACCGGGAAAAGCTTTTGACGGAGAAAAAATCTCTTTTAGCGGCTGAGGAGATGCAGGCCCTTGGCCAATCGGAGGTTCACCGAAAACGTTAACCTCAGTAGTCCGCCCTGAACAACGTCTAAGCCATTGATGTTGCGCGTGGCCGAAGCAATACGCAAATATTCGATTTGACCGGTTTGGGGATGGGGTTTGTGATCCAGAGCAGCAAAATGATCAGTGCATTGAGGATCAGACGCAGGTTATGACCGGCTGCGGCCAGCAGGGCGTTGATGGCATCGCCATTTTTGCCATTGAGGAAGTTCCGGTCAAGTCGTCCATCTGTTTTCATGTGGCCGATGGTGGCCTCGATCGCTGATCGTCGTTTCAGCTCACGCTTCATCTGTGCCGTCAGCCCGCGCTTCTGGCCGGAGATCATGACCTTGGCGTCGCCCTCATAATCATGCCCCCGATAGCCACGGTCCACATAGACACGCTCAGCTTTGGTGCCGCAGACTTTCTCAGCCTGACTGATGGTGTCATTCAAGGTGTGCCCATCATAGGGATTGCCCTCAAAAGCCCTCGCCGCAAGAACCAATCCTTCCCGATTGGTCGTGGCAATGCCAACCTTGGCCCCGAACTCGTAAGGTGTTCGCGCCTTGCCCTTGGCAATACAGGCCACTTCCGGCGCATGCATGGAATAAATCTTGTTTTTGTCCTTGGGGGTCTGGGCCAGAAGCCGCTCCACCAGTCCCAGCAGACGGGAGAACCGGTGCTCAAGACCTTCGTTGCCTGCGATCTTGCGGGAGATGTCGCGATAGACCCGGCCCAGATAGGTCTTCAGCTTTTTGAGTTCCCGGCGCATCCGCTTGAACTGTTTGGCATGGGCATAACGGCCCGCCATCAAGGCCGCCTTTTTGGCAACTCTGGTATGGCTGCGACGCAAGATGATGCCGGCCCTCTTGGCCTGGCGCACCAGAAGCTGCAAGGCCTTGTGATAAAGACGGCTATCGGTGGGATGGGCAATGGCTTTGGGTTGAACGGTCGTATCAACCAAGACCCGCTCAAGGCTGCTCTTCTTGATCGTCCCGCTCTCAATCGCAACACCTACCGTAGCAGAAAGAAGCTTTTCCATTCCCTCAGGACCAATCCGTTTGCGCCAGCGGGTCATGGTTGAGGGATCAATGGGGAATTGGTGCTGGAAAAACTCAAAACCGCAGAAAGACTGCCAGTAGGGGTTTTCAACCCAACGCTCAACCGTCTCTTCATCGGAAAGATCGTACATGTGCTTGAGAAAGTGCAGCCCGGCCATCAGACGCGTTGGTTTGGCCGGTCGTCCCAAGGGGCGATAATGCCTGCCGAACTCCGCATCAAATTCATCCCAAGGCATCAGACCAGACAGCCGCACCAACGAATGGTTCATATCGATGATTGCGGCCAGGCGTTCCTTGAACAGATCGCCACACCGTTTGTTGCGTTTTGAAGGTCTCATGAGAATATGCCAGAAAATGCGTGCTTCGGATCAACTAACCGGCATATTCACACATCCAAAACCCAATGGGTATCCATACTCTTCAATCAGTTAAGGGGTTTTTCAGCGCGAACTCAGTAACCTTGATCTTGAGTGCAGTTGCAATCTCATCTGGTGTAAGAGGCTGCCCCCAAACACCAATCCCCTGTCCAGCTGCTCTGTTGTAGGTAACTGGGGCAATGCGTTCGATAGATAATTTGTCAAGTGCCCGCCATGCCCTGTGTATAGGCAATGCATATGTCCAAAGATTAGCTTCACCCGAGTTCTTTTTTTCAAGCTGAGATGCTTCAGAAGCCTTTTCGAAGTCCCGAATTGGACGCGCCTCGATTTCCACGAATCCGAGAACGTGCGATCGCATATGTTTTTTTGTTTGAGCCGACGACGCTCCATAGATCAACATCAGGTCGCCATCATTTAGCTCGCGCAAAGCCCGCACCTGACCGCTTTCGTTTGTCCAACCGACATATCCAGCTTCTTCAGGATTGAAGTCATAAAAAGCACGGATCCACATGTTGCGCCCATCGGGTAAAACGGAGCTCATTGCAGAATACTCCTTCCCTTACGCGGCATACCGGCCGTCTTCAGTAACCTGAGCTTGACCGAGGGCCGCCAAGCTGGCGAGCAGCGGTTCGATCGCAGTGGTACGAGCACGCTGGAATCGACGGGCAATCTGTTCCGGACTCGCCTCGCCCAGTTCTTCAAGCACTTCCCGAACAGCCGCGATCTGTTCTGGCAGAACCTTTAGCCAAGGTGCCTTTTCGATCTTGATCACAGCACCAACATCCAGTTCCGTCTGTTTGCCCTTGGCTTCAGCTTTTTTGCCTTCCTGGTTTTGATAGTCGGGGCGCAACCAGCGAATATGACCGGCGGCCTCTTCCGCCGCACGTTCCTTGTTGAGATCGACCAGCTTGAACAGGATCTCCTCGTCGGTGAGATCCACCGGCCAGCCATAGGCATCGGCGACGGCAGCGTCGATCCGGTCGTGAATGTCCTTCAGGATCCCGATCAGCCCCTGATCGTAGATTTCCTTGTCCTTGCCCTCGATGGTCTCGCCCGCGCGCAGTTTTTCCAGAACGTTGTACATCTGGGTCAGCGTCAGCTTGGGATGCGCCGACTGTTGCCGCTTGCGATGGGCGTCCAGCTCTTCGCCGAGTGTGCGGAGGGCTTGTTTTTCTGCTTCATTGAGTTTTGGGAAGGGAAACGGATCGAAGCAACGCGTCTTGTTGTAACGAGGTGTAGCACCCAAGTCGCCGCCTTGAGCAAGCGCCCAAACATCATGAACGCGACCAGATAGAATTGCGACGAAGTGCGCATCAGACAGACCTATCCCATAGGCACCATGTTCAACATCGGTATTCGGCCCTTCAAAGAAAAAAAGGCGATGCTTTGATGTTTCTGGGGCGACGATGAATCTGTCTAAACCGGATTTAAGTGCCCTGTAGTCCTGATTAGATCGCCTAAATCGCCACCACTCGCGCCGCAGTTTTGGGTCATTATTTTCTGCGCGCTTAGGGAATACTTTCTCAAGTAATCTTTGGCAAACCCAAGGTGCAGTTTCCCGAAGTTCATTCTCCGATTCAATATCCCATGCATCTATGACGAAGCGCTGTTTTCGCTGTTTCGTAATCTCATGTGCAGAGAGGATTTGGCGGAGGAAGCGCTTTTCGTCTTTAGGCATCGATGATGCTTCCGCTGGGCTCAGAAAGAAGCCTCTAGAGCCAGTGGCAAATCCCATCGAACAAAGGTCCTGGTTCGAACGAAGTGGTTTTGCTGAGAGCACGTCTGCTCCAAGTCGTAGATTGGGACGAACTTTCCCAATATCGGTCTGAAATGCAACGTCCCAACCATCATTCGAATTCAGTGCTCGGACTTCGGAACTGGTCGTAACGAGGCTGCCATTTCGATTTCCAGGCGCTACGACACTCATTGCTATTCGAACTTTTGCGGCGAAGACCGTATCTACCCATGGATGGTCGGGAACTGCATAAACGATAGAAACGGGGTGCTTAGGGTCAACAGTATATGCTTGAATGACGCGGACATTGAAAGTTTGCTTTGCAGCCCTGGTAGTGATCAGTCCAAATCTTCTAGTACCGCTATTTCGCGAACTTCCGCGTTTCTGAACAGACTGTGCTGCCTTGTGCCACCAATACATTACGAAGTCGGCGCTTTCGGGCACCGTCGGATAGGCTTTTCTGAGGGCATGGACTGTTGATTTTCACTGAGAACTGACCCGGTGGCCCCATAAATTGTCACTGAGAACTGACCCATGTGAACACACTACCCCGACGTTTTTGGCTCGGGGGATATGGAGTGATCGACATGGGATTTTTGAGTGTCATTCGACGCTGGGCATTGCGTGACAAAATGCCAATCAGAGAGATTTCCCGTCGCACGGGTTTATCTCGCAACACGGTGAAGAAGTATCTGCGCGAGGGCATTGTTGAGCCGAAGTTCAAAACCCCGCCGCGACCAACCAAACTTGATCCGTATGCGGACCGTTTGTCTTCTTGGCTTGTGGCCCAGACGCGCAAGTCGCGCAAAGAGCGTCGAACCGTCAAACAGATGCACGTGGATCTGGTGCAGTTAGGGTATGATGGCTCCTATGAACGTGTGGCGGCCTTTGTCCGTGCGTGGCGTGCGGACCGGCAGCGGGCGGAACAGACGACAGGGCGCGGCACATTTGTGCCTCTGATCTTCCAGCCCGGCGAAGCTTTCCAGTTTGATTGGAGTGAAGACTGGGCCAATATTGGCGGCGAGCGACTGAAGCTTCAGGTCGCGCATATCAAGTTGTCACACAGTCGGGCGTTTTTGGTCCGGGCTTACCTGCTGCAAACGCACGAGATGCTGTTTGACGCCCATTGGCACGCGTTCCGCGTGTTTGGCGGCGTTCCTGGCCGAGGGATCTATGACAATATGAAGACAGCGGTTGATCGCGTCGGCAAAGGCAAGCAGCGGGACATCAACGTCCGTTTCAAGGCGATGGCTAGCCACTACGTCTTTGAGCCTGAGTTCTGCAATCCGGCTTCAGGTTGGGAGAAAGGCCAGGTCGAGAAGAACGTCCAGGACGCGCGCAATCGGCTTTGGCAGGTCATGCCCGTCCTTGCAGATCTGGCTGAACTGAACCAATGGCTTGAAGATCGGTGCATCGCCCTTTGGGCGGAGACGCCGCACAAAGCCTTGCCGGGGTCTCTCGCCGATGTGTGGAAAGCTGAGAAGCCAATGCTGATGGCTCTGCCGCCGGCCTTCGATGGATTTATCGAACATAGCAAGCGAGTGTCTCCCACATGCCTGATCACATTCGAACGCAACAGGTATAGCGTGCCCGCCAGCTTTGCGAACCGCCGTGTCAGCCTGCATGTCTACCCTGACCGACTGGTCGTTGTGGCCGAAGGGCAAACAGTTTGTGAACATGCACGGCTCATTGATCGGTCCTGCCGCAAATCAGGCAAGGTTGTTTATGACTGGCGGCACTATCTTGCTGTCATTCAGCGCAAACCTGGCGCCCTTCGCAATGGCGCGCCCTTCACCGAGATGCCGGAAGCCTTCCAACGGCTGCAGGAACGCATGTTACGCAAGGAGGGGGGTGACAGGGAAATGGTCGACATCCTCTCATTGGTTCTGCAGCATAACGAAGAGGACGTGTTACGCGCCGTGGACAAGGCGCTGGAAGCGGGTGTGCCAACCAAGACGCATATCCTGAACCTTCTACACCGGTTGATCGACCGTAAGCCGACGGAACATCCAGAAGTCGACCCACCGGACGCCTTGGCATTGCAAACCACGCCCGAGGCAAATCTAAATCGTTACGATGGCCTGAGACAGGCTGGGGAGAAGCGCCATGCGTCATGACCCAGCCGGAGCCTCTATCGTCATCATGCTGCGCAGCCTCAAGCTCTATGGCATGGCAAATGCCGTCGAAGACCTGGTCGCCCAAGGTGCCCCAGCCTTTGAAGCCGCGACCCCGATGTTATCACAGCTGCTCAAGGCTGAAATGGCGGAACGAGAGGTTCGATCCATCGCTTACCACACAAAGGTCGCCCGCTTCCCTGCATACAAAGACCTCACCGGCTTTGATTTTGCGTCCAGTGAAATTAACGAAGCGAAAGTCCGGCAGTTACACCGGTGTGAGTTCATCGAAAACACCGAGAATGTCGTTCTGATCGGTGGGCCCGGCACGGGCAAAAGCCACACCGCCACAGCAATCGGCGTTCAGGCGATCGAACACCACAGGCGCAAGGTTCGGTTCTTCTCAACAGTGGAGCTGGTCAATGCACTGGAGCAAGAAAAAGCGATTGGCAAGGCTGGGAAAATCGCTGATATGCTGACCAAAGTCGACTTGGTCATCCTGGATGAGCTCGGTTACCTGCCGTTCAGTTCATCAGGTGGGGCACTGCTCTTTCACCTGCTCAGCAAGCTCTACGAGCGCACAAGCGTCATCATCACAACCAACCGTAGCTTCTCAGAATGGGCGCAGGTCTTCACAGATGCAAAGATGACCACCGCTCTCTTAGACCGCCTCACGCACCGCTGCCACATCTTGGAAACAGGCAACGACAGCTACCGCTTCAAAGCCAGTTCCAAGGATACAAAGAAAACTAGAAAGGAGACCCCAACATTGACCGCGTCATAGACCACGACGCATAACTAAAGGTGGGTCAATTCTCGGTGAAAATACCGGGTCAGTTCTCAGTGAAAATCAACAAGAGTTCCGGTTCTTCCAGGGCCAGATCAATGACCTGTTGGCGGATATCATCGGGGATCCGGTTCCAGACCCGTGCAGGCATGGGGGCCGTGTCCTGCAAGGCATCTATGCCACCGGTTTGATATTTGTCATACCAGACGTAGAAGGTTGACCTTGGAATACCCAGCCGATCCAGCGTCTGTCTGACTGGAAGATGGGACTGCTCCACCAGTCGAATGATTTCAAGTTTCTCGGAGGCGGGATATCTCATTCGTCGTCGACCCCATCCCCGATCATGCTTTTTTTGAGAAGGCGAAGTTCCAGAGCCTGTTCTGCAACCACTTCCTTCAAGTCCCTCGTCTCTTTGCGAAGAGACTTTACTTCATCAGAACTGGCTTCACGAGCTGCGTCCCCAGCAAGCCGTTTCTTGCCCGCTTCCATGAAGTCCTTGGACCAGGAATAATACTGGCTCTGGGCGATACCTTCCTGGCGGCAAAGTTCTGCAATGCTGTCTTCGCCTCGAAGACCAGAAACCACTATGCGGATCTTCTCTTCAGCGGAAAACCGACGGCGGGTCTGGCGTTTGATGTCTTTTACGATCCAATCCGCATCGTCGGTCACTCGGTCCTTCTTTCGTCTCATCATTTGCTCCTGAGTTAGCAATGATGAGCCAAAATCACTCCCTTACGAAATCAAACCAATTTGTCCATTAGGCGCTGACGGAGGACATCCGTCGTGCAAACCAAACGTTCGCTCCAACGCTTCGGCTTTTCTACAGGCCTAATATTCTTTGCAATACGAAGGAGTTCCTCCTTCCAATAAAATGACTCTATGGCCATGCGAAGTCCTATTCGCCCCTCAATAATCAGGTCACTTGTAAACAAAATTCAGAACGGCCATCAACGCTATGACGAAACTTGACGCTGTTGCGATTGACGCCAACAACCGCTCTGGCCAAGCCAGCTTAGATGCTATTTTGAGTTTTTGGCCATCCCAATAAAGCTCCCGGGTTTTCGGATCGATGCCTATCAAATCCATTTGTTCTAAAGATATTATTTGAACGTTTTCGGGCCACCCTTGTCGGGTCTTACCTATCCCCTTCGGCATGTCGGCCATCATCCGCTCCTCAGTTTACATCTGCGAATTTCTGCAACACCGGTTCCGGCCCGTCGAATGGCCCGCGCATTACCGGGTCTCGTGTCAATAGACCTTGGGCCGCGCGCCACGCCTGCTCTTTATCCGCTCAAGTTCGGTCATGCCCGCTGGCCGGTTATTCGCAACGCTTCGCAATCAATCATAACATCCACACCTGTGACGCGAGTGGCAGAATACCCGGCAGTCTTAACCGGTATACCCGTCATCGGTGCTGAACCATGAACTTCCTGAATTTCCAAAACGGTATACGGGCGCTGATAGAGCCACTCGCGATTTTTAACAGCCGTCAGATCTGCGCTCGGTGGTGTGTCCTCAGTGAAGGCAAAGAAGTGCAGTGTAAAACCGTGGCTTTCTACCGATTGAACGGACAAGGGTCTCATACCCCACGTCAGGCATGCGTCCCGTATCGGATTAATTTCGTGTGTCCGCAACGTCAACAGATTCAGGCTTGCCCCACCTCCAAGGCGCGACGGATCATGATTAATTGAGGGCCTATTTCCTTGAAACCAATGTTCAATAAGCTCGATTGTGAAGCCTTCAGGATCCTGAAAATGCGCAAGATAGCCAATATCCCGAAACTGATGCGGCACCCCCACTGCGAGCCCTTGGGTTGTGAGTTGTTCATAGGCCAATTCGATGTTGGGAACAGCAAGTGCAATCTTCCAGTAAACATCACCAGCCGAATGCCGATATGGGTACTCGGCCTTTTCGAAGATGATGCCCGCTTGGGCGGGTCCGTATGACACCGCTCCATCCTCTCGTTGGTCCATGCCCAAGATATCGATATAGAACCGCCTCATCGCTTCGGGATTGAGACAGCGCAAGGTAATGGTCTCAATCTTGGGCATAAGCTTTCCTTCGCTCACGAGTAATGTGCGAAAAATGCATACGGCCCGCTCCTTAGTTTTATGTATGTTTTCCATCAACAACGCCGCCAAGCTCGGGGAATAGCGCGTCAATCAGGCGAATTCGATCCCAGCAAGATTCAACAATTTCATACTGGGCATTCCACCAAGGTTCTGGTTTGTCGTTAGGCTCTGCATCAATCTCAGCTTGAGCGAAATCCCGACGCGCAGCCGCAGCATCTCGCCACTCTTTGGCCTTATCCATCCGCTCCGCTTCGGTCATGCTCGGCTCCTTAATTTTTAGCTGTTTCTGAAACACCGGACGACCACTTCCCCGGACAAAACCTTCCTAATACCCAACACCAAATTTCCGCAGGTGCCCCAATCTCCTATCACGCAAGATAGCTAGACTTTCACGCTACAACTTATTTGAATATCGAATAACTTGAAAAGGAACATAAAAATGGGAATTTTCTTTTTAGTTTTGCTGTTTTGGTTTTCTGCCCTGTTGTTGTTCATTGTCCACGGTGTGACGAGATCGAGGCGATCTTTCAAACAAAAATACAATGACCCTCTAATCGGGCGCGATGTCGCATTTGAATATAAACTCACTCATGACCAACGACGACAATATGAAGGAGTTATAACTGGAACCTACATCAGCGACATTGGTAAATACATTGTTTGTGAAATAGAGCCCGACCGAACCGAGTTGACCTTTAATATTTCTAACGTAGTAAGTATTGAGGACTTCAAGTATGACGCAAGTTATAGTGCCGAGAAAGCACGGCGGTGGCTCGACAGTCAGATTTAGCTGCTTCCTGCACCAGAGTTACCAGCTTTCATGGCTCGAAAGGTCCGAGCTGCGATCAGTGCAAGCGCTGGATCATACCCGGCAGCGATTGCTGCACTCTGCTGCGTATTGACGGCAAGCCTACGGCCTTTGCGAATGGCGAATATGCCCACGGTTTTTTTGCTTTTTCATACCTCGGTTTTAATTCGATCTCGAACTTACGGCAATATTTTTAAAAATACATATTCGGTTTATTGAATAGGCAAACTAGCCGTGTGAATCTCTGGTTCAGATATTCGTTTTGAGTTTATGAACAGAGGCCCGATTGATGGATATCCAAGGCTGCAAACTAGTTCAGACCTGCTCTACTTATCCAGAACAGTATGATGTCTTTAAGGGCAAAGTGCAGATTGGATATCTGCGACTGCGATATGGCGAGTTCACGGCGGAGTATCCCGACTGCGACGGCGAAACTGTCTACACAGCAGAGCCGGAGGGCGACGGCTATTTCATGGATAGCGAGCGTGACTTTTATTTGGAGAAGGCCGTCTGCGCCCTTCTCAGCAAGTGTGAACATTAGAGGCCCGATAGATGGCTGGTGACTACATGATCCATGCGCAAGGTAAAGCGCCATCGGTCGCGTCATGAAACTCGCAGGCAAACCACGATCACGGCAGTGGGTCGCGCTTGCGCGTAGGCAACAATGGTCCGGTCCGGATAACAAAGCGCAGTTTGCGACCAAAAGAGAAGCTGAGACCTGGCTACTCGAACAAGCAGAGGCTGCGAATTTCCATTTCGCAGAAAGCTGATAACAAAAAACAGAAAGTAGAGGCCCCTCGCCTTTCCCACATTTAACCCCGCTCCAGCTCCAGCATCCTGTTTGGGTAAGATTGGAGCCGGGTTATGTCAGATCCTCATTTGCTTGAACGCAGCGCGCGCCAAAGCGCACCGACCTCCTTTGATGGTGTTACACGAGCCTTCGGGCCGTTTGACTTCCAGATCTATGATCCGGCTGATGTGGCCGTGGAAACGCGGGAAATTGGCGCTGTGAACTGGTTGCCGGCAACCGGTGTGACAATCCAAAAAGGCGCGGCGGATCCGGACTATTTTTCTATTCGTTTCGATGACGCGCAGCCGGCAACCCACGAGTTTCGCGTGCGCGGCAAGCGGGTGCATGAGCGCTCTGCCAGCCTCTACAGCGGCAAGGGATTGAGCGTTGCAGCGCTTTCCCGAGAGCTGCAACAATCGGCCATGGTCATGCAGGAAGTGCGCCGGGATGTTAATAGCGTCAACTTGGAAGAAGCTGCGGAAATAGTCTTTCTTGCGCGGCAAGAAGCACAGGCGGCGCAGGAACATGCCTCTGATGCCTTGGAGGCCAGGCAAGGCATTGAAACTGCCCGCGACACGGCGAAAGCCTACGCGAACGCCCCCGAAGATACCGAAGTCGAGCCCGAGCCATACTCCAGCAATCATTATGCAGCCAAGGCGCAGAAGGCGGCAGGTGAAGTCGCAGGTGTTACGCAGGAAGTTGCGTCGCTGGTAGGTGAGACAGAAAAGCTAAAGCTGGCCGCGCCGTCGATTATCAAGACCATACCTGAAAACGACCGCTATCTTATCATTCCGATTGAGGATTACTTGCAGGGCAATTTGGCCGACATCGAGTTGGCGCTTTATGGATGGCTGCCCTCGATCAATAACCCGGAGATTGTGTTTCAGGTCAGCACGGACGGCGGTGCGAGCTGGGTCGCGTCAACGAGCTACACGAGTGCGTCCCTCTACGGCGCAAGCAATACAACGAACGCTAATACCCAACCAAACACGACTACATCAGGCCGCGTTTCGTACCGAGGGACCACATCGAGTTCAGCCAAGTGGGGTACTTTCGGGCACCTTAGGATTTTCCGAGATCTAAACCTGTTCACCATTCAGGGGCAGGTCGGGGAGTTTGATGAAACGGGGGTTTTGCGGGCGTGGCACCCTAACGTCCGTATCAGGGAACACACTGTAACGCATTGTCGGTTCTACTACGGAAGCAACGCTCTGTTTAGCGGGGCCAGCCGTTACTCCATCAAAAACAATCTGAGGCAGGTCTGATGCACAGTTTTGAGCTTCCAAATGGTGACCGGCGCACTGTGGACACCCTAGAGGTTTTGGGCGGCAACAAGTACCGCACGGCCAATCTCAAAGGTGAGCCGGTCGTTATCGACCCCGCCGATCCTGAAAGCCCGTACTTCGGCGCGATGTATCTGCCCGATGGGTTCCCGCCCGAGCCAGAACCAGCGCCAACAGAAGCGGATATTCGGACCAGTGCCGACGCCCGTGCACTTGCGCTTGCTGGCCAATATTCCGATGCAGAGCGGGAAACATGTCCGGTGCAAATTGCGGAAGCCGAAGCACTTGCGGCAAACCCAGAAGCCTACACGCCATTTTTGAACATGCGAGCTGAGAAGCGCGGCATGGATGCAGCGTCATTGGCAGAAATTGTTCGCCAAAGGCAGTCAGCCTACGCGGCAGCAATGGGGGCTATCTATGGGGCAATGAATCAAATCCTAGCCAATCCGCCCGCCACGGTTTTAGAAATGGAAGCCGATCCGCGCTGGCCAACTTTTCCGACCACCTGACACCTCGCAGTTAACCCCAGCGCCAGCCGCCTAGACTTGTGATCAAACAACCGGAGATCGCAAGATGGCGCTGAAAACTTTATTTTTTTCCTTGAGCATGTGCTGTTTCAGAGGGCGGGTATGTCATCACCCCAAAGACCCGGCGGGCAACAACCGGGGTGTCATCCAGCGCACCTATGACGCTCATCGTCGGCGCATGGGCTTGCCCGTCCAAAGCGTACGGCACATCACAGATGATGAAGTACGGGCCATCTACCGCGAGCAATATTGGAATGCGGTAGCGGGCGATCAACTCCCCGCCGGGGTTGATTATGCCGTGTTTGACTATGCGGTGAACTCCGGCCCACGGCGGGCCATCAAGGAATTGCAGCGGGTGGTTGGTGCCAAACCAGACGGGATTATCGGCAATGAAACCCTGAGCAAGGTTGGTGAAGCGGTAGAGGCGACTGTCATCGTCAACCTTTGCGAACAGCGGATGCGGTTTGTGCGTGGTCTGCGCCATTGGCCAATATTTGGCAAGGGATGGACAAGGCGCATCGTTGGGCAATTTGAGGGCGCGCAAGACGACGATACAGGCGTTCTGGATCGTGCGACACTTATGGCAAGGCGCGCGTTGCCAGCCAACAAGAATGTGCCTATCCCTGCGCCCAAGGCGGCTGCTCCCGGCAAGGCTCTAGAAGAAGATATCAGCGCCGTTACGGTTGCCTCCGAAGTTGCCAAGGATCCCAAGTGGCTCGGCATCCTTGGGGCTTTTGGATCCACGCTTGCGACGGTCGCAACAAGTTCTGGTCCCATCGCCTGGGCGGTGGCTGCGGTGCTGATCGGTGGCGGGATCTATCTTGTCTATCGCACTGAGCGCGGGCAGCTCACTACATGATTGCTCGGCTCGTTTCCTTCTTCACCGGTTGGAAAGCCAAGCTCTTGGCTCTCAGTGCCATTCTGGCGGCTCTGGGGGCGGTTTTGGCGCGTGTCTACCTTTTGGGAAAGGCAGCTACTCAGCAGGCGGCAGAAAGGACTGCAATCAAAGCCATGCGCAGACGCAAGGAAGTGGATGATGAAGTTTCCGCCATGGATCACTCCGATCTTGATGAGCACTTTTCTAAGTACATGCGCGACCGCGAGTAACTTCTGCGATTTTGCAAATCCCATTCGGCCATCTGTGCATGATGTTGTGACGGATGGGACCAAGCGGCAAATCGTCAAGCTAAACGAATTTGGTATCCGCGAATGCGGTTGGGAGTTTTAAGCAATGGCTGAACAGAAAGCGCGTTTGATCCAGCCGGGGATCTCGGTCGGTAACGTGGTCACAATCCTGATCATGCTGTGTTCGCTGGCTCTCGGGTGGGGCCGCATGGAAAGCGCTCTCGGAGATCATGAGCGGCGCATTCTGGCAGGCGAAACAGAGCGGAAGGAAATGCGCAAAGCACAGAGCGACTTCTCGACGGGATTTGCAGAGCTGCGGGCTGACATGCGCCACGTTCTGACAGAGGTTTCCAGAATGCGCCAAACGGTGGAGCGGATTGAGTGTGAGCGGCGTCAATAGGCTTGCCTGCAATCAGAAATTCTTGTAGCGCGCAAAACCAAATGGCAAATTGCGCAAAACCAAATGGCATCCGATTACTGACGTATGATTGGAGTGTCTATACGAGAATAGTAGCTCAGGTAACTCAGATAATGACTTCAGGTTTCATTGCCTTTTTTGAGGTGAGCAAAATGTCACTCTTCCCCGTAGTTGAGTATGCTTTTTAGATTGTTATAGTCGATTGATTTGAAACCGGTTGTTTCACGCACTTCATCGAGGCTCTGGCGGTTTACTATTGCCGACAGCAATTCCATCTTTGAATTTAACTGACGAATTCGTTCAATAACGGCCGCCCTTTTTTCCTTCGTAAGAGATAGCTCTTCCGACTTCATTCCAACCGCGTTTAGTAGTCGGGGCGTATTGTAAGGGCCTGCTTGACCATAGTAAATCAGATGCTCGAGATCCTCATAGTTTGCCGATATATCAGCGAGGTAGGCTATAGAGTAATTCAATAGCCCGTCTATCAGGTCTGCTACCTGTTTCGGTATCCGCTCCTTGCCGTAAACGGAACGGAAGAAAACCTCCCAGTTTTTTAGTTCATCAAGCTGCCAAGTGTGAGGATCAAAAGGGTCCACATGTTCTCGATCGAACCGCTTCAAGACAGCTGAATATACGTTGTCATTTAGTTCACGTTGAACTTGAGCCATATCAACGGCGTTTCGAAACCGTATTTGTAGTTCCGCAACAGCTCCATTCGGAAACAACTGAGCGTATCTCTTCAGCTCCGACTTAGGAATTGATAGCCCTTTTGACCGCAATTGCAGCGCAAAGCGTGTTAAAAAAATTGAGGTTTTTGATTTGTTTCCGATAGCAATTTCGGGGGCTTCTAGTATCTGCTCTAAGCAGACTAAGGGGGCCTTATTCGAGAATCTTCTTATCCATTCCTTTCGCTGATTGCGAAAATAGATCTTCCGTTTGCTTGACAACCTTCCATTGTTTGATGCGGAAGTCACTGCGGCACGAAATTTCGAAACCCAGTATCTCGAACTCACAGGGATCTCTAAGAAAGCATTATCTACTATTTCTTCGTCTTCCCGCGGATCGTTGTAGGATTTTTTTAGGATACGTTCTCGAAGTGATAAAAATGCCTTGATTGTATTTTGAGCTAATTTCGGTTCGAATTTCTGTATTTGTTGGACTGACCAATTGGGATCAACGAAGTAAGAGTTGTTTCCTTCCAGCAACGGTACGCACGCAAAACTCCCAATATCGGTTCGAAGTAAATTTTGGTCCCGAACCTCCCCAATTAATACTTCGTATGCGCCTTCATCGAGTGAATAAAAATCGAGAATAAGAAATCTTGCATCTGTTTTGGGGACGAACAGCCTGTTGGAGCGATCTCGCTGGTAAACGGGCACAGTTACTGGGTAGGTAGAGCTTCCAAATTTAAGACAGCCGTAAAGCCGATACTTTTGGTGTACCATTACTCAAGACGTCCCAATTTTTTGTAAAGTTCAACCGTCAGTGAATAGATCTCAGCAACATAGTGTTCTGATTTTAGTGGGTACAAATCGTAGTGCTTTACATCAATTCCTAACTGTTTAAAGCAGCTTTTCACGTCGGCGTCGTCAAAATAAGGGCGAGGTACTATTGCCCCTATCAAGTTTTCTTGGAGTAGAACATCATTGGAGGTTTGCACCTCGATAGCAGCTGCCCGATCATCGCTTTTGCGTTCAAAATTTTGTTTGCAAAGTGCTTTAACGCACGCATGTTTAACATCAAGCCGCCTCCTTGCCCGTATTTGTTCTTCTGTTCTTGGCGTATGCGACATGTATTCTGCATCGCCTCCGAAGAAGACATCAATCAAGAGATCGAGAGCGTTAGGAACCGAAGAAATTTCGAATTCCTCTCTACCCAACTCAGTTAGATATTTGGGGTAGATGCCTCGGTCAAAGGCACCGCTATCAAATGGAAAAATGCGCGTGACCGCCGAAACACACGTACTTTCAAATATAAGCGAAATTGGTAGCTGCCAATCTTCAGGATCTTCATAAACCCTACGAAAGGCAGGGCGACCATAAAAAAAATAGGCAAGATTCTCTGACGTAAATGTATCACATTCACTAACTGAGACCTTACCCTCGTCAAGGATATACAACATTTGATTTGCTGTAGTTGAATGCACGAACGGTAATGATGCGCTGTTATTCGAACTGGATCCGGATAGAAAATCAGACAGTGATATCGGTCGTAAACTTGACATTTGTTTGTACCAAAATTTCCAATTCAATCAATTTGTGAAGAGAAGCGACTTAGAAGCAGACGCGCCGTTTTCCAAGTTGATAAAAATATTCAGAGCCTAAACATGTGCAGTAGTGGTGTCAGTTTTCGAATTGATGACACTAATACAGCAACAATCGTCAACATCACAGGGAGCACCCATAGTGAATATTTATTTGACGTGAATTTGCCTGTCATGGCGGAACCTCGTAAAAGAGATGTTCATTGCACAACAATTTGTACATCCGGCTGACATGATCGAACAACCCGCTACAGGGTTCCAAGTTGCGTCTGTCCACTCGATCTGTGTTTCGGCCATCTCAATCAATTCCGAGTTAGTGACAATAGTTGAATCGGCTAACACCTAACTGCTTTTGGTCGAAAAACCGTGCCTTCAAATTTCAAAGTACTCATCCATAATAAAATCCTTGAAGGCAAGAAGATACTCACGGGCTGTTTATCAGGCCACCCGTACTCCTATTCCCTGACCCTTTCGCATTCGGCCTCAGTCGTGTAGCCACTCGTGCTGATCTGATGGACCGCCCTTTGAACGGTCCAGTCTCCACCGATCTCGGGAACAAGCGCCGGGACGGTCAGCTTGCTCTCGGCGAGGATTGCCGTGTTGCCGACATCGGTCACCTTCAGCCGTTCCCCTGATGCATTGCCATCCTTGAGGGCAGCCTTGGCTGCCCGTTCGGCCTCGTCCTTCGTGGCATAGGATTTGGTGAGCGTTTTTTGCGGCGAGCCGGACCCAACAACGACTTCCTGTCGCTTGGCAGCCTCCTGATCGTGCCAGGTCGCCTTGACGGATTTGTAATTCTCCCGCTCTCCGGCCTCATATTCATATGAGATCGTTCGGGGCAGCTCGATCGCGGGCAGCTGAATGCCGCTGGCCGTCTTGGTGGTTCCTCGATCGACAAAAAGCAGATCCTTGTCCGAGATCTTGAACGTTGCCCCGACATCCCCGGCAAGCCGGGTCAGGAAGTTCATGTCGCTTTCCTGTGTCTGGTCGATATGGGGGATCGTGATCGATCCGATCGATCCGGAGACACGCGGTGTGAGGCCGTTGCGTCCGGCCACCTCCTGGACGATCGCATTGACCGTCTTGCGGTCATAGGATTTCGTGCGCTGTTCTTTTAAGGACCCGGACATGTCGGCAGCTGTACCGGTCAGGCGCATTGTGTGACCGGATGTCGAGCCGCTGGAGCCCGGCTTGTCCAGGAAGAACATACCAAGGCTTTCCCGGCCTGTTTCCAAATACCCAAATTCGCCAATGATCTCCGCTCCCACCGGTGGTAGGGCCATGGACGGATCGCGGACGATGGTGAACTCGATGGTGTCAGCTTCATTACCGGAATTGTCAGTAATTGTGGCCGAGATCAGCCGCCCGAATCCTGCCTTGTTCAAGGCCGCTGATGAGACAGGTTTACCATCAATGGAGATCAGCCAATCCGGTGTCATGGTCAGTCCCTCAACCGGATCCGGCGCGTCTGATTAACAGGCTCTTTAATGGCCGATAAATCAGGAAGCGTGACGACGGTGCCAAGTGGCAAGACTTGCCCGTGCGCGGCAAGGCCCTTGTTCTCGGGCAGTTCCAGTGTGGCATCGATAAGACCACGATCCTGCCGCTTGAACACATCGAAGATGATGCTCTCGATCGTGTCGCCCTGTTTGGCTCTTACAGTGGTCAGAACGGCCATCCGCCTATGCCCCCTGTATATTTGGAAAGGTAGATTTCATATTCGATCGCCCCGGGAATACCCCATTCCTCGATGAGGGTGTCGCGCTTGTGGATTTGCTCCACGCACCAAAGGCCGAAAACCGTCCCCGAACCGGAGAGGAAGACCAGTGGAACGCCGAGACCTGCAACTTTCGCAAGGCGGTCGATCTTCCATGTTCCAGATGGCTGGATTTCAGGCCAAACGCCGCCAATGATGGACAGTTCTTCGTCCCCTTTGCCCATCCACTGTTTGACAGGCGGGGAGCCAATCGGATCAGGTTTTGCCCATTTGAAATTCCAGGTGTGCTCCAGCTCTTCATAAGAGCCGATGGACGGGGCAAACAGGAACATGCCAAGGGCAGCAAGCGGCCTACTCATTTGCGTCCCCCTTCCAGCCCTTGAAGAAGATCGCCGCCTGAATAATCACATTCACCGGCGCAAATCTCGACGTGAATGTCTGTCAGATCGAGTATTGCCATCAAATGTGCGCCGACAAGTACACCGAACCAGAACGAACGTCTCTTGGTCTGCTTACAGGTCTCACAGCTCATGAGTCGCTCAAGCTCCCCTGCAACTTGCGCTCAAGCTCGCGGAAAAGATCGTCTACAACCTGTCGAGCGGATGGATTTTGGCCGCTCATATCGAGTTTGATCTCAAACGTCGCTGACTCGATCACCACACCCCGATTTGTCCCGCCTGGTTGCTGGGCACCGGGTGTTGCCGCACCACCCCGTGCTCCGGCTGCTTCCAGTTTGGGCAGAAGGGGTGGCGCCGACTTTGCAGCTGCTGCACTGAGCGGAACTGCGGCGACCTTACGGACCTTTGACGACAGGCGCGCCATTTCCCGAAGCTGGCCGTGATGGGCGATGAAATCCCCTTTACTGGCATAGTGAAGCTCCGGACCTCGTTCACCAACGAGCTGAAGGCCGGTTGCCCGAACGGTGCCACCATTGGCATAGGAGCCGACACCAGTGGAGAATTTGGCGGTATTGTCATTTGCGGCCTTTGCAACATCCGACTTTGCAGCCTCGCCACCACCTCCACCGAGTATGGGCGGCCAGCTGATAATGTCGGTCAAATCGATGTTGCCGATCGCCGAGACAACCCGCGACGGGATGCTCTTCAGGTAGCCCACGAACTCGTTGAACTTCGCAGCCGCCCCGTCCCATAGAGACTGGATTGCCTGACGGCCCTTGTCTGACAGGCTGACTTCCGGGATCCACGTTGACCAGTCGAGAATCGAGAACTTGTCCGACCAGCTGAAGGACGGGATATATTCATCCCAGCCGAGCGGCTTGATCAGCAAATGCCAGAGCAGCTCACCTGCCAGCAGGGCCCAGCCGATACCGGGGATCAGGCGCGCGGTCCATTTGAGCGGCATGATCAAAAGACGCCACGAGAGCTTGGGCAGGAATGACAGCCATTTGATCGCTGTCAGGAATGTGCGCCAGGAGAGTTTGACCAGAACACTGGACCATCTGAAGGCTGACACGATACCGCGCCATGACAGCTTGGTCAGGAAGGCTGCCCACTTCAAGGGCGTAATGAAGGCGCGCCATGCAAATTTCAGCAGATAGGCTCCCCATTTCAGGGGGAAGATAAACGAGCGCCACAACAGCTTGGGGATCAGCCGCGCCCACTTGAGCGGCTTGAGTTTCGACAGGAGACCGAACGCCCGGCCCATGAGACCGATTGACCTGCCTGCCCCAAAGGCGCGGGCCCCGAGCATGAACATGCCAAATCTAAGTCCACCGGTCAGGATCGTGGCCGTTCCCAAAAAGGCAAGCAATGTTCCACCAACCAACAAGAGACCGGTGATCGCAATGGCAGAAAAGCCGATGGCCTTTGTGAGGCTCGGATGATCCTTCAGCCAGGCCGCGACAGATCGGGCTGCATTGGTCAGGTATTGGGTGACGGATCGAAGGACCGGATCCAGCTCCTCGCCGATGGTGAGGGCCAGTTCGCTCATGGCAGACTGGAAACTCTTCCAGTCACCCGACAGGTTGTCACCCATTTCGGTGGCGACTCTTTCCGCCTCTCCGTTGGCAACCGACAAATCACCAAGAAGCTGTTTGAAGATCGCAAATCCTTTTTCATCGGCAAGTGCAGAGAAAGCCGAACCGGCTTCTACACCGATAATGTCCTTGAAGATCTCCTTCCGATCGGCGGTGCCCATTTTCTCGGTCGCTTTGGCGATCTCCAGAATCAGCTCCGGTACCGGGCGCAGATTGCCCTTCAAGTCCTTGGTCTGGACGCCAATCTTCTTGAGGGCCTTTTCCCCGGCTGTGGTTGGAGCGGCCAAGCGCTGATAGATACCGCGCAAGGATGTGCCCGCCTGCGAGCCCTGAATACCGACATTGCCGAGAAGTCCAGCCATGGCGGCGGTCTCTTCCAGTGAGACACCAAGCGCCTTGGCTTCCGGTGCAACGTATTTCATGCTCTCGCCAAGCATGGTCAGGTCTACATTTGCGCGTGTCGTCGTGGCTGTCAGAACATCTGCAACGCGCAACATGTCAGACGGTTCCAACCCAAAGCCACTTAGAATATTGGACGAGATGTCGGATGTTGCCGCCAGATCCGTCTTTGTTGCCTTGGCAAGGTTCAAAATGTCTTTGATCGACGTGTCAATTGCAGGTGCCTTAAATCCGGCCATAGCGAGGTACTGCATGCCTTGCCCGACTTCCAAGGCCGAATAACTGGTTGTTGCCCCAAGCTCGCGGGCTTTGCCGGACAGGGCCTTATACTGGTCGCTGCCCTGTTTGACGCGGGCAACAGCGGCAACGGCGTCCATCTGTTCTTCAAAGGACGCATATTGAGTGATAACGGATTCAACGGGCCGTTTCAGCTGGTAGCCAGCGACAGCCGCGCCAGCACCGCCCACAGCCATGGCCCCGCCAATCCCCGCCAATCGGTCTCGCTGATCGCGGCGTCGTTCCGTCAGCCGGTTTAGTGCCTGTTGGCGGCGCTCCACTCTTTGAAGCTCGGCGCGCTGGCGTGACAATGCTTCAGTGGCCTTGTCAATATTGGTGCTCGCTGTCCGTTGGGCAGATCCAAGATCCTTTGTCGAGACACCGGCCTGCTTCAGGCTGCGCCTGGCGTTCTCCAGCTGCCTGTTCTGGTTTTGCAAACTCGTCTTTAGGTTTTTCGCCTTGCGCTTCAGGGCATCGAATTCCCTGCCACTGGCCTTTCCCTCTTTCGCAAGTGCTGCCAATCTCGATTGGGTTTCCTTCAGCCCTTCTGCTGTTCGACCGCTTTGCTGTTTGAGGGATCTAAAGCGGCCAATGAGTTCGTTCTGGGAGGTGGCCGTGCGTAGGGTCTGACGCGCATGATCAGCAGAAATCTGACTGGTCTTTTGAAGGCTACGGCCAAACTTGTCGGACTCAGCTCCCGATTGCCGGAACGACCGACGCATGCGTCCAGCTTCCCCTTCAAGATCACGCAAGTCCTTTCGAACCTTACCTGCTGTTCTCGACAGGCGGTTTTTCAGGGCAAGGACCACTTGGGCTCTGAGGTTAGTCGCTGACATTGCCTGCCTTCTTCATGGCGTCCAGTCGTTCCTTCAAGAGCTTTCGAGCATCCAGCCAGTGGACATAAAGCTCGGACCAGGGCATCGCCTTCAGATCGCCGATCGGCCAGCTGAAGGCAGCCGTGATTTCATAAAAGACCTGATTCAGGTTTTCTGGGCGCTGGCTTTGGAACTCTCCGCCTGCGTCGAGGAAACTGGCGAGGCTGGTGTGCTCGGTGATGTCTTCACCGTCACCATCTCGTCCACATTCACATGTTCCAAAAAACCGCCGAACCCATTGGCAAGGGCCTGCAAGTTGCTGAACCCCATCTCCTTGATCTGGGCATCGGAAATATATGGGCTGGCAATGCGGGGTACGACCTGTTGCAGGGCGCGCCGATTACCTTCCATCAGATCCATCGGCGTGAACCGGCCCAGATCCTTGCCGGTTGGTTCGCGGGTGTAGGTGATGGTTTTGATCTCAGAGCCGTTCACAGGAACAGGAGACGGCAGGGTGATTTCAACTTGGGTATTCATGGCTGAGTGTCCTGATTGTTATGGGCCAATTAACGGCCCGTTATCGGGGAGTAATTGGAAGAACTGCCAGCGGCCATATGCCAGCCCGGCAGCTCAATTCAGTTATGAGCGGCCAAGCGCGGCATTCGCTTCAGCGGTTTCGTCAAAGCCGTTCATGCGCACGATGTTGTTGCGAAGATCGATGTATTTGCGCTCTTTCCCGGCATACTCATGGCGGTAAAAGATGAGAGCGAATTCCAGTTTCAGCTCCAGATCCTCACCCGACTTCCACTCTTCATCGAAGTCCGGATTGAGACAGCGCCCCCGGATTTCGTGGACGACGGTCTCGGTGGTGCCTTCGAACTCATCGATGACGGCACCACGGGCAAAGAGCGCATGCTGACCGACCTTCTGTCCGACCAGCATGTCGAACAGCTTCGGTTCCATAGTGTTGAAGGTGAGTTCCATCTTCAGCTCTTCAAAGCCATGGGTTGTCACAAGTGGGCCGCGTGTCCCGCCCGGCCTGCGGCCCTCGTTCTTGCGCTTGATGGTGGGCTTGACGTTGCTGACGGTTCCCCCGAGATCTGCGTCATCGATCCAGACGGTGAAGTCAGATAGTTTCTTGCCGAATTCCATGGGATCAGGCTCCTACATCAGAAAGACTGGCGGTGAAGGATGTCCGGGCGGCGGCCAGAGACAGGAACTCTTCATAAAGTTCCGGCGTCCGGTAGCCCCAGATTTCAATGTCGTGGATGGGCGCGGCCTCAATGAACTTCAGCCGGTAGAACAAAATGCCTTCCGCGATCTGCTGGGGTGTGTTGAGATCTTCCGGCAGCTCAAACACAAATCCGTTGAGCGCACCCTTTTGCATCAACTCCAAACCGAAGTTGTGACCAAGAGAGCCTATATGGCGAACAGCCTGCAACTGCATCGGATGACCGATATAAAAGCGCAGGCCCTGTTCCAGGGCATCATAGAGCTTGTCGGCCACCCTGCGTCCGACAATGGTGCCGCCCATTTTGCGGGCCGGATCTGTTGAAAGACCGCCCCAGCTCCAAAACCCCTTGTCCCGGTAGAAGGTGGAGACCTGTGAGGCATTGAGGCGGCTTGCCTCTGCATTGGTGTCGGAGATCCGCCAATCAATCGGACGGGCCAAACCCTCCACTTCCAGGGGCTTGTTGTCATTTGACCACCAAAACCCCTTTTCCAAATCAAGGCTGGACTGAACACCGGCAATGATCGCCGAGCCTGGAATGGACAGAGTGTCAGCATGATCACTGTCAAATACCAAGCAATGCGGATCAACAAGCTGTAACCGATCGGAATTGTAGTTCTGACGGGCCGAGATGGCATCTTCCGTGGTCGTATTTGGTCCATCGGCAAAGACAAAGGATCGGATCCTTTGCGCAACATCGATGAGACCATTGATCACCGGATCAGCCTGGTCTCCGGGCATGGCATTGGCAAAGCCGGGTGCAATCAAGAGATCCGGTTCAAAATCATGTAGCGCCCGCACATTCAAGGCTGAATAGACACCGCTCTTGTCGATCGCATCCCCCAGGACAGCAGCCTTTTGTTGTGCTGGATCCTCTTTTTCCTCAACGCGAACAACAGCAATCTTGCCTGATTGGCGATCATATTGACGCCATGCGGCTTTCAAGGCCGCCTTCAACGTGCCATTGGTACCAAGGCTGTCGACCTTTGAAATGTCGCCTGCAATCACCTGAGGCACATTGAGGGGCCACTTTTCGGCGTCCGCATCGGGTGCGGTGCCAATCATGAAAATCTCACCGGCTTCACCAACGCGGATACGAGGCGTCGGTGCGGTCTGATCTGTGGCGAACACGCCGTGTCTATAATTTGTCGTCATGACGTTAGTCCTCTTTCAGGGCAACAAGGGGAACGTCCTGATCAAGCCAGGACTGGACGAGGCTGGTCGGAGTGTGAGCGGGGAAGTACGGGATCCGGGCGGTTATGTGCGCCTGGACACGGGCTGCAAATTCAGAACAGATGTAACCGCTGTTTGAGGGAGCTATCCCCATCCCGACACGAAGTGCATCCACGTAGGAATAAGGCTTTCCAAGCTTTGACAGAGCGGCGGTTTCTGCGTTCTCCGTCCAGCCCAGATCGCAATGAAGCCAGTCACATGGCAGACAGGTTGAAAGCGCCCGGATCTGAACGCCGCGTCCTTCCCGCGCTTCCAGTAAGAACACGCGCCCCCGAAACACCCAAGCAATACCGACATGGGTGTGACGCCCGCCCGTTACATGACGAATGATCCGCGAAACAAACCCTTCGCCCCTGAAGGCCATGAGGTCTCCTGACTTGATTAAAGGACGGGCGTCGCAATAGCGCATGGCCGTTACCCGTTATCCAGAGCGGCCTTACGAGCCAGCAAACCGGCGGCTGTTTCTACCGCCTGTTGTTTCAGCGCGTTCAAGACCTCTGCCAGCGCATCCGCATCAGAAGCCGCTTCAATGCGCTCTTGCGCTTGCTGACGCATATGTGTGACGGCAACGGTCACATCTTCAAAGAGATCCGAGCGAGATAGAATAACGTCCTTCAGCCCCGCCACCAGAGCAGCATCCCCTCCGGCCAGTTTCATGAGATAGGTGGCATCTTTGGGCAAAATGGCACCGCTCTGAATTGCGCGCGCTTCATTCTCCCGTTTCACAAACGTACTCTGTTCAGCTTCTGTGTATCCGGCGACGAATTGCGCTGCCAGCCGATCTGCCTCCGCCAGAACAGATTGAATGGCATCCAGTTTCAGGTCAGCCAGTGGAACTGGAGGAAGTTCGGCGATCAGGTCCTTTTCAACAGGAGAGCCCAATTGTTTGATAACAACCGGATTGCGTTCAAGGTCGAACCACGTCTCTCCCCGATGATCAGGAACCTCTTTCCATTGTGTGCCGGTAAAAACACGGGCAAAACCCTCCTTGATAGCGGGCGGCTTCAAGGTGGTCGCATGTTGTGGAACCAGAACCTTGTCCGGTTCCAGCGGGTTTTGACGCGCATTGGAAGTATGAACGAACTCACCAGTTTCTGGATGATAGTTATGGATATGGGTCATTGCAGCTCTCTTGTTCCATTCACTTCGTTGCAGACACAAAATTCGCGCCCACTTGCGTGACAGTTCCCTCAGTATTTGATGCAGATCATCACAGCGATATTGCGCGGCCGGGTTTCCGAACCGCCAAATCCACCAGTGGCGTGACCGGTGTTGTTGCCTGGTCGAACACCCGGCGTTGGTAAACTGGACATGCCGTAAGTAGAGGAATGCGGATAGCCGTAGGGGTGAGTGTGTGCCTCGATCATGTGGCTTTGAGGTGACCCCAACACCCGGTCTGAATCAACGCCCCGGCCATGATCCCAGCCTCTGAGGAACTCGCCGCGCAAATCGGGGATGTTGAACGTGTCGGCACCGTCGCCTGCGCCATAAGTCGTGCCGATGGCTGCGAACAAATCTGCATAGGCGGTCCGAGACAAAGCCGATCCGTCACACTCAAGAGTTCCCGGCGATGGTGTCGATCCTGCGCACAGAACCAGATCGCCTGCCGCCCCTGCATTGGCCTTGATAACTGGAATGAGTTTGTCGGCTGTCACCAGCACTTCATCACCGTTTACAACTTGCTCGGCGGTTCCAACATCTGGCAGTTTTTCGAACATGTGTGCAGGCAGCTTGTCAGCACAGACAAGAACGTTGTCACGTGCTGCAACTTGCTCGGCGGTTCCGATCTCCGGCAATTCAGCCCAAACCCTGTCAGGTAGAACATCTGCTGTTACCAGAACCTTCTGCTTCTGGCTCACTTCATCAGCTGTGCCAATTGCAGGCAGTTCTTCCATCTGATCCATCAGCTTTAGCCACTGATCCGTGGCGGCCTGGTGGGCATCGGCAGCAGCTGTCAAGCGCTCCAGCTGTGTTGCTACATCACTCATAAGGAAGTGCCTCCCGTGTTAAGCCCCATCAATCGGCGTTGGCGATTGTCCAGAACAACCTGATGGGTAAGGATTTCGGTAACGCGGGCAAAGCCAGCGATCAGCGCATCGCTTTGTGGTCCAAACTCTTCATGGATCTGGCGAATGCGGGGGATGTTGGTTTCATTGGCTGGATCTGCAAAGTGCTTATCCTGCGCCCAGGGAAGGTGCTGAGACAGGGTTTCTGGCGTCAGCCCTGTGACCGGCGATGTTTCAACCACCACATTCTCGGTATCGGAAAAGACCACCACGATCCGGAACGTGTTGTCGGAGAGGGACGCACTGTCCGGCCCGAACTTCGGGACCGGTTGGTCAAACCGGGAAAGCGCATAAAGAACGCCGTCCTCATCAAAGAGACCAATCTCCTGCGCGTAGAACGTCGCAACATCGGCAGCCACATAAAGATCGAACCAAACCGCGTTCGGCTCACCTGCCATAACGCCGGAGCCGGTAATCTGGCCCCGGTGGACTTCTGCCTGAAGCGTGGTTTCACCGCCAGCTGGATACCGGTTCCCGGACCCAAGCGCGATCTCGGTAAAGCGCACTGGCAGGTTCGCTGCCTTTTGGGCAGCTTCCTTGTTGCGTCCGGTAACAGTGACAATGGAATGACGGGCGGCCATGAATTACACCTCAAGGCTGGCTGTAAAGGTGCCGCCATAAAGACTGGCAATGGCGGGAAGAAGAACGGCTGGAACTGGTTCCGGATCATCGATTGGAAGCGCCGCCGTATACCGGGAGCCCGTCTGGACATAGGCTCCGAGATAGCTACCAACCTCGCGTTCAATTCCGAACCGGATGGCATAGTGACGGGATAGGGGTTTGGAACTGTTGATGGCGGCAATCACATCCGCCTTGAAGGCAACATCGGGAACCTGGAACACCTCGAACCGGCTGCTGCCCACAAAGGCCACGACATCAAACGTGCCGCGAGGTGCAGGTGGCTCGGCCTCAAACCACTCCACAATTTCAGGGCGGACAGACAAGGAAGCCATCGCTGTTTCCACCGCCTGAAGTGTGCCCTTGTAGATGTGAATCTCTTCGGCAAACTCCACGACTAGGCGCTTGGTCTCGATCGGCCACTTGTCGTTCCAATGGTCGACACTTTCCTCCCAGGCAAGGAAGGGCAGCTCCTCAACTGGACAATTCAAGGGAAGCGTTACAGTGGCAAGCGTTGCGATCGCGGCATCGAGCTGGGCAGAATATCCGACCGATGCAACGCGCCGCTCATGATCATCTGCGTAAGGGGGCAAGAGGCCAGCGTGGTTCGATAACTCAACCATCGATCACCTCCACCGACAATTCGACATCGATGTGAGCGGCTTCAAATTCGCCGATCTCGATTCCGGATCCGATCGGATTGCCATCGAGAAGCAGAATGACTTCGTGAACACCTGCCACCTGAAGCGAGGCGTGAAGCGCAGAAACCGGAAGCGATTTGGCGATCGAGCGGCGGCTTTCAAGATAGGTGTCGATATTCGCCTGTGCGGTCTCCTCGACCAGCTTCCAGGACGGCCCCGGAAACACCCGCAAGATGGCACTTAAAACATGATGACGAATGGTAGCCGACTGGACATTCACCCTGTCGGCAAGCGGCCTGCGGTTCTTTGCCGTGGTTGCTTCAACGACCATGGCGAGCAGCTCTTCAGCGGCAGTGCCATCTCCAGCTTCTGCCAGAATGGTAATCAGGACATCACACGGCTCCGGAGAGACTGCCGTTGCATCCGCAACACCTGGTACCGACAAGGCCCAAAAGACATAAGCCCCTTCAGGCCCAGCCGTTGAATAGCTTTCAGGGCCGAGCTGGATCCGACGACGATAGTCTTCATCACTTTCATAAACCGGTTCGCGCGGCGGGTTGGCTGTCGGATCGCCTGCATCCAGAACAAGGCGTTTGATCTTGCGACGGCGCGAAGCCCCGATGATATCGAGATCGGACCCGGTGGCGGTGGCAAGACGGGTTGCGCTGGCTGCTTCATTGATCCGTGTCCGGAGCAGACTTTCCACCCAGGCATCAGTGCCGAAATGCGCACGCACCGGCTCAAACTCGGTTTCATCTTCGAAGTCCGGATAAAGCTCTGCATACTTGTCGCGCTGGCGCTGTTGCAAGACATCGACATGAACCGGCTCAACCAGCTTGGGAGCCGGTAGCCCCGGCAACTCAATGATGTCGTCAAACCGGCTCAATGGATCAACTCCGACAGATCAAGAGGTTTCCCGGTTTCCCGGCTGGTTGCTTCCAGAGACAGTTTTCGGCGCCCGTCCGCGTCCCCATCGACAAAGAAGATCCGGGTCAGCTCACAGCGCTTTTCATGGGTGGTAATTGCCCCGGCGATGGCGGCGCAAATGGCAAGCTCGTAAAGCGCGGTGCCGGGAACACCGATGGCCTACGGCAGGGAACAGGCAAGCTCGCGGCGCAAGATCAGGGAATGACGGGTCACGATCAGGCGGCGGATTGACTGGACAATCCGTGCATCACCGTAAAGCGGCTTTCCTGTTCTTGCGTCATAACCCGCCATTTACTTATGACCTTGGCTTTGAGGTTTTGGAGCCAGACGATCGGGACGAACTGTCCGATTTGGGTTCGCCAGCCTTGCTAACGTTCTGGTCAGAACGGCGTTTCAGGATCCCGTTCAAAACCGCAAACCGCGCCTGGGCCTCCGTCAGCTGAAGGCCGTTTTTCTGGACCTCTTCGTCCTTCGGATCGACCCACACGCCCTTGTGGTTGAATTTCTTCAAAACGTCATAGGTGTGTGTTTGAGGTTTGGTGGTCTCGCTCATAACGGAACTCCGGTTGGGGATGGGCCGGGCACAACATCCTTGTGCTTGTGGTCATGGCCGACATTCTTGGCGTTGTGGGTGAAGCTTGCGCCGGTCACATCGAACGCACCGTCGATCGTCACGTCGCCGACAAAGGCAAAGCCATTACCATCGATCGTGAGGGTCTTTCCTTCAGGAGAAATCAGCTTCAAGATGCCGGTATCGGTGGAGGCTGCGGGATCGGCATCGCTGGGAAGGCCGGGAAAGAACGTGCCCTGGGCCGGATCGCCGCCTGCGCAAAGGAGAATGCCTTGCGCTCCTGCTCCTGCCGGGGCATCTACCTTCCAGCCACCCGCTGACATGGAGGCTTGGGGAACTTCTCCGGAGACAAAGCCGGTATCGTCCTCAACGATCAGCTTGCCGTTCCTGTTTTCCTTCACCCGGACCCGGCGCACGACATTCGCCGTAACACGTTCCAGCTCGACAATGCGGGCGTTCATTTTTCGCAAAAGGTGATCAAGAGGCATCGGCAATCCCTCCCACTTGAGGCCCACCGCGAAGAGCATTGTCGCTGCCAAAAATATGGAAGCTTTGCGTCCACTCGATCGTCCAGAGGGTCGAACCCTTCCGGTCAAGGCTTTGCGAATAGTTGTTGGCAGCTGTCAGGTTCTTGGGAACGCTGGCCCCGGATATCCCGAACCGGTTGCCACCTTGCCCGGTAATGAAGTCCACCATCTCAAAGGCCGCGTCTGACAGATGAAGCGCCTGAGTGTTCCGTTTGTCCGGTGCCGGAATGAGGAACACCCCGAGACGAAGCGTGTGGATCGGGACGCCGTTTGCGTGTCTGGCGACCTCGACCAGGCGGCCAATGGCAACCAGTGCGCAGCCCTGATTAGGAACCGTATTGTTCACCAGCCACTGTTCGCTCAAGTGTCCGGGAGCAGCTTTGACCATCGCACCTTTGCGGAACAGGCCCGCTGCATCGATGGCGGCAACAATTGCGATCTGGATGGCGCTATAGGATCTGGGCTTCAGGAACTCCATCAAAGCAGCTCCCCAATAAAGCGAAGCGCCATGGCCTCATGTTCACGGCCATCACGATCACTAAGTCCCAGATAGGGCCGCGCCGGGATCGTGACAGACTGGGCAAAGACGGTTGCCCCACCTGCGGTGAACACCAGAACCTTGCCCTTTTTCGGCGTGATCGTGCCACCTTCCTGATGGATGGCAGCATAGACCAGCGCTGACCCCCAAGCGACTTCACTGCCGCCTGCAAGTTGGTGGTCAATGCTGTCGGCAAGCCCGCCTTCGCGAAACAACGTGGACGTGCCTTCCTTGTTCGCCTTCCAGGACGTGCCATCGGGAGCGGCCTTGTCCTCCTCGATCCGGCGTTTGGTCTGGCTTGCGCCGAGCGCGCCGTGACTGTCCAGCAACTCGCGCTGGTCAAGATCTGCAAGCCGCCCGATCGCTGCGATCGGTTGCTCAAAATCGAGTGTGGTGATGAAGTCGATCCCGGACATGGCTCACCAGTCCTTCAGGCTGTCGCGGGAGAACAGCTTTTCGCTGGACGTGAACTGGACATCAGCAGACGAGGCCGGGGATGTGCTGCCAGCCTCGCCGCCGCTGCTTGAAGCCACAGGCATGGGCAGGTCCGCCTTGCCCGCGCCGATGGCTTTCAGATAGTCGATCGAAGACTTGTAACGTGTCTCGATCTGTTCGCTGACCTGGTTGGCCGTGCGCGCCATATGGTAGGTGCCAATGGCAATGCAATGAACCTTCAGAACCCGAAGCGCACCCTCATGGCGAACCGGGATCGTGTAGCGGCTCGCAAGCCAACCATTCATTTCTTCAGAGGCAGCATCAAGCGCGTGGTCAACCGCAGCAATATCCGTCTCGCCGTCGCCGTCGAGATCGCCAATATAGGACTGGCTGTGTTCAGCCTTCAGCCAGTCGTCTGCCGTTGCATATGCCATTTTAAAGTGCCTCGTTGGATTAATGGCCGCTTAAATGCCGGTTAAATCAGCTGTCGTTCTTTGGCGGTGCCCACTTGGCGACAAGCTCGTTGCGCTTATCTTCCGAAAGCGAACCGAGCGCTGTCGTGACTTCCGCCTTGGTGACATCCCGGCCAAGACGCTTCTTCAATTCGCCAAGGTTCGGACTGCCGTCCTTGTTCAGATCCTTTTCCGGATCGAGTTCGAAGAACACAGCTTTCAAGGCTGCCTCCAGATGGGCGGCAGCTGCACCTGGTGTCGGTTCCGGCTCTGCCGATGGCTCCGCACGGCTCACCTTTTCAAAGCGCAGGGACAGGACCGGATCATCTTCCAGCTGCTTCAGCTGGGTTTCAGTCAGATCAGAGATTGCGATCGCAATGTCTTTTCCAGCCGGGAACTTACGGCCAATGCGCCAACGCTCGCGCGCGGCCTTGACCATGACGATCGAATTGGAAGGCGCGTTATCATCCATTGGAACTTTTTCCTTCAGTTCGAAGAGCTGCCCCTGCGGCCCAAACGCCACACATGAAGCCAATGAGGAGGCCGCAGAGGAATGTGAGAAAAACCAGCATCAAGGGTCTCAGTCGAGATAGGCGCTGACTTGGAGCTTGACGGCTCCCTTGAGGATGTTGTCGGATCCGTCCTGTTTGCGCGCCGTTTCCAGAAGCTCACGTGCCTTCCACTGGTTGGAAGACCCAACGACCAGGAGTGTCGGCCTGATGGCGAGCTTGCCGCCTTCATCGTTCTCAAGGGATGTCATGGCAGAGACAGCGGCCTTGAAGTTTTCCTCGTTCAGCTCCGCCCTGGAACCAAATGCCATCTGCCAGAAGCTGTAACCGGCATTCGCGCGCGCCTCGACCCCGTAGAGGAACTTGTTCTTCATAAAGACACGTTCAGAGCTGTTCGGGTCGATCAGCTGACTGAACTCGGGCTTTAGCCGCAACTGCCACACAATTGGCTTCACGGCCTGGCTGAGATCAAGGAGGAACCAGGCTGGGCCATTTCCGTCTTGCATGTTGGAAACGGTGCGACGTTTACCAGACTGTTCGGATCCAACCGGGTGGTCGGTGTCAAAGAAGTTCTGACCATCGTAGCAGGTGGTGGAGAACCCGGCTGAAAGCACCGGCCAGACCACCTCATCCGGCCAGCGGGAGACCGCCCGGCCCATTGCCTTGAAGCGACCGGCATAGACGCCGATATTGTCGTCCTGGATTTTGTACTTATCCACCTCGACGGTTGATTCAAACGGCTTGTTCCGGATCTTGTAGCTTTCGCCGGAGAGCTGTTTAATGACACGTTCGCCGATCCACTCACGAAGGGACGGCCAGTCACCCAGCCAACCATATTCGTTTTCCGAAGACGTTGACGGGATCTCGTCGGCGATCATGTTCCAGGTTGGCGTGTACTCTGTAAGGCCGTCCTGGTAATTCTTACGGAAGCCAACGCTCAAGGCGTTGAGGTTCTGTGCTGTGATATCCATGTCCCGCTTTCCTTAAAACTCGATCCAGACGCCGCCGTCCTGGACGTCACGCACGGTTCCCGCCTTCGACCGGGTGCCGCCGCCATCGGTTGCCGCGACCGTTTCATCGTCAACGATGAAGCAAGGCTGGTTGATTTGGACACGGGTGATCGGATCCGCGTCATCGATGACGAGGAAAAACCAGTCATCGCGCTCAACCAGAACACTGGTCTCCCCATCGGCCTTGCCGGAATTGTCGGCAGGCTTCTCGGCAATCCCGATCGCGGTCAGGCCAACGGCCTCATGGCCCGGTTTGGCAAGACCATTTTCCAGAACGACCAGAGCGCCACGGTGAATGACGCTTCCAGCTGCAACTGGAGCGGCGAGCTGGCGACCAGCCCGGCGATTGACATTCTTGGATGAAGACAGCATCAGTCAGCCCCTCCATTGTTCGAAGCGGCCTTCAGCTCCTTGGCATACTCCTCTTCGGGTATACCGAGCTGGCTGGCGATCGCCTTTTGATCTCGGGACAAGGTTGCCTTTTGGGCCGGATCCTTGTCTTCAAGGCCCGAACTGTCGGCAAGACTGGTCGACGCCGTTTTGCCAATAAAGTCCTGGAACGCTTTCAGGCCATCGGCGCTGGCTCGGCAGGTGGCAAGGTGATAATCCTTGGAGGCTGGTGTGATCTTGCCATCCTTGATGGCCTGATCGACAACGCTTTCGGCATCTTGAGCAAGGCGTTCCTTTGCAGAATTCTCAGCCTTTTCCAGATCGCCCTTTACCTTGTCGTAGTCCGCGCGCGGCACGAACTTTTGAAGATCGGGATGCTCGGCCCTGTTGAGAGCCTTGTCCCGATCTTCGGCAAGGCCGCCAACCTTGTCTAAAATGGCATTGTCGGACGCTTCATCCGCAAGGCCGAGCTTGCGGCACAGCGCCTTTCGCTGCTCCTTGTCCATGGAGGATGTTCCTTCACTGTCGTGGTGGGTGTCTAAGTCGACTGAGCGCTGAGACCGATTGAGCGCCGTCAGCTTCAGGTTTGGGTCAAGGGTCAGGGCCGCTGACGTCAGTTCCAGAAGATGACCGGACCGATTGAACCAGAATGCAGGTGAGATATGCCGGTACTCACGGCCCTCGACCTTGTTGCGACCAAGCTCGCTCCAGTCGGACTTGCCCCAGATCGATCCGCCGTCTCTGATTTCCAGCTCGGTGATGTGACCTGCAACATCAATTGCCCGCCCGTCCGGCTCACGTTCACTTGCGTGTTCAAAGTCGATGGGGAGTGGTGACGGGCGGGCGGCGAACCTGTCGATCAGCTTTTGCGGATTGTCATTGATCCATGTGCGGCCATCATATCCGACAATGGCCTGACCTGCTGGCAGCAACTCGATCCAGTCAGGAGCCTGACCGGAAGCGGTGCTGTTCAGGGCAAGACAGAGATTGCCGAGCTGGGTGGATTGATTTGCCATGAACGGGACTGTGCCCGCTCACCAACCCGCCATCTATGGTGACACATGTCACCAAAGGGATGAGATCACGATGAAGATATGGATCTGGAAGGCAGGGAAAGTTCAAGCCGTGATCGGCGAATCTTCGTCCAATCTGCCCCAAAAGTGGTCCCGATTGCAATCGGGCCTCTAACAAACACCATAACAGCGCCAGTTAAGGGGGTAGTAAATAGGCAGAATGCGCGAGAAGGAAAATTTCGGGGCTTCGTAGCCAATTGCCCTTCGATGCGCCTCAGTGGCCGTTTTTTAAGGTCGCGCTCCCATGTGCAGGATTGGAAGGATAAGCATGCATGTGGCAAAGGGACGATAATCCTGTTATAAAGGTCTTGCGGTCGTGCAAATCGATGGTGGCCTCGAAGCCACGGAAGATGTCGTTGTCCTTCCCTCGACCGTCTTAATCTCCCTGCCACAATCCGTATCTCTTGATGTGCTGCTTCCGTCGTCCAGGGCTTGCCTGGAACAGTGTTGCAACATAGAGGAAGCCGTCTGCGCTCTTTCGGACAACCGCCCGCCATGTCAGGCCATCAATGCGGGACCAGAAATTGAGCCCGAGATTTTCGGCCCGCCGATCGGTCACCTCTTCACGATCCAGTATCTTCTGCACATGGGCAAAACGGGACAAGTCAATGCGATCATGTTTGCCAAGCTTCGCGCGGATCGTATCGCTGGACACAACGACAAGGGCAGATGGCGAACCAAGCTTTTGTGCAAGCTCCGGCACAAAAGCCACCGGCAAATGAACCCGTTCCCTCATCTTCGAATAGGCCAAGGGGGCATCGCTCTCCCATAATTCCGATATCACTTGCTGCGCAACGCCAGGGTCATTGGTGCCTGTTTCGGCAAGGCGGGCATTCAGGTGATTGACCAGGTTGCGGGCACGCGCCTTGCCGGGATTGGAGTTCCAGCCCGGATCAATCCCCACCGGGACTTTCTCAACTTCGCCGGTCCGGGAATTCGTAACCTCCCGATAGTCAATCTCCAGCTCGTCCGACACGCCGCCAAGTTCTTCAGCTTCTGATCCTGTTATCTGCCGGATCCAGCATTTGCAGCCCCAGCCATTTGGCGGAAACCATTCATTCCAGATTGGATCGTCGACCGGGCGGATCGTACCTTCACGCGCCACATGATGGGGACGGTGCCGCTCACTCGGGCCAAGACGATAGACAAAATAGGGTAACGCCCGTTTGGTCCGCTGTGCCCGTTCCCAATGCCCCGCTGCTCTGGCAGACCTCAAGTTGGCCCAATAGATGGTCTTAAGACGGCGCGGGCTTCCAAGCTGGACAGGATAAGTCTGACCTGTGCGCGGATCCGTCATGGTCTTTTTGCCCCACCAACCCTGTTTTTGCAGGATTGGAGTCAGGTTCGCCTGGAATTCCTGAAGGGTCTGACCGGACTTGATCGCGTGATCTACGGCCTCACGGATTGAACTCAGGACATCGAGCCTGGTTGCCTTGGCAACCGTCAACGCAAAGGCGTGTTCTTCAGCGCTGATGTCCCGGTAATGAAATGCCGGTTTGAGAGCCTTTTGATCAAAGTACCGGGAGATCTCCGGTGCAGGCGTGGTTTTGAAGGAGTATCCGGCCATTCACCCGTCAATCCACTTGATCGCCCACACCGCGCGCCTTCATGCGGGCACGGTAAAGGGAAGCGGCAAGCTCAGCGTCATCCATCCGATCCGACATGTGTTCAAGCCCGTCGAGGATCTCCGCATAAGAGCCAGCTTCGGCAACCAGCTTTCGGATGGGAGCCAGTAGCGGATCCATCTGATCCTCCCAATTGGCCTGCTCATCAACGCCGATCTCGTTAAGCAGCTCATCAGCTGACTGACGGGTGTTGAGACCCTTTTCGATCGGCACCGTTGCAGCGTTCGTTTGCACCGCAGACAGCAAAACGTCTTTCTCACCAGGAGCCGAAAAACCAATCCGCTCGCGCACCTCTGCGGCAGAGACCTCAAGGCCAAGCGGGACAAGACGCTCAACCACCTGAGACAGGAGATCAAGATCTTCCGGCTCGGTAACAGGCAGGCTGCAATGGGGATAGCGCTGTTGCCGCCCGAAATTGATATCCACGAACGGGCGAATAATGTCCTTGTTAATCGTCGCTTCAAGATTGCGGGCATCGGCCTGTTTGATATCGAGGCGAACTTCATTGTGAACTTCCGCCTGTGACTTGGACGAGCCATTGTCAGCGGTCATGGTTTGGCCGAGAATGATCTTGGAGACCTGTTCGTCAAGATATCTGGCGAACTGACCAAAGACCGCTTCGCCGCCGCGCACCTGTGCCTGGACAAGTTCAATATCGGCGTTTTGGGAAACAATCCCGGCAGCATCGGACGCAATCCCGACCAAGGCCCGCATCAGGGACTTCTTGTCCTCATCGCTGGCTGAAGGATGGAACTTGCCGATCCGGATCGGCATTCCGAAAGTCTCGCAGAAGGAAGCCCAATCCTTGATCGTGTAGGACTTGAGGACAAACGACCAGACCGCAACACGGGCTAGAGCTGCCCGGATCGGCTTGCCGCTTTTCAGTTTCGGCATATGGGTGATGAACTTGCCCGGCTGCAACGCCAGACCCTCTTCATGATCGTCCGAGCGCTGCCGCAAACGCCGTCGGTGAATCTTGTCAAACTGGAAATGGCGCTGATCCTGCCAGATAAAGTCCCGTGGCATCCATGGCGTGGACGAGGTATCCCAGACCATCTCGATGACGGAAAATCCCTTGCCAAGCCCGTCAAGGGCGTCGTCCAGCATGTCAATAAAGTCAGGCTGGTCGATCAAAGCCTTGCAGGCAGCGGCAATTTCCCGATCACTGTCACTGGTCGTGCCCGCCTCGATCGTCATGGCGATCGAGGAGACTGCCCGCTTTCGGGTACCAAGCACGGACATGTAATGCGGCTCACGCTCCTCCATCTCTTCAGCCAAAGTGATGAAGTCCTCAAAATCCCCCTCAGATGCCCGTGACAAAATGCCTGGTAAGGCTTGGGGCTTCAAACCTGATGCCACCGATCCGTCGAACGGTTTGGAAAGTTGGCGCACCGTCGAAACACTGCTTTCGCTGGAGAGTGCCTTCGGGCTGACCCGCATTGGAACGCCGGTGCTGTCATAGATAACGGGAGCGGCCATTACCACAATCCTTCCCTTCGCGTTGGTATGGACCCAAAGCTGATTTCATCATCGTCATCTCGCCCAAGCCCGCTCAGCTGCCGGGTCATCTCGCCGCTGGAAATAAACTCGTAAGAAGGAAGATCCTGACGGCTGGCAAAATAGGCAAGCGCACCGGCAATGGCCGTGTCGCCGTGCCGGTCAAACCCATCCGATCCCTTGTTGCGATGATCATCCGGGACTTTGATGATCCCACCGACATAGGCGAGCGCCTGGTGATCGTTCAAAATGTCCTCATCTCGTGGAAGGATGAGGGTCCGGTCACCAAAAGCCTCGATGTAAGGCGGCATGTTGGTCAGGTACCATGACTGGCTCAGTTTGACTTCGACAATGGTCGCGCCATATCGCTGGGCCGCTTTTTCGGCAAGATACTGACCATTGCCAGTCGCATCCAGCGCCCCGCCTGAAAGCTTGGGAAGGCGGTCGCCAACATAATAAAGAACCTCGCGCTGCTGGTCGAACGGCACATTGCGCATCTCGACAATCAGCACACAGCGGCGAACCAGATCCCGGCCAATCTCAAAGACAACAATACTGGTCAGGTCACCCGATCGCGCAAAGTCTTCACCGAACACATGACGGCGCTCGGGATTGAGTTTTTTAAGGATCGGCAAAAGCTTGTCATTGCAAAAGACAATCTGTTCAGCGCGCCGGATACCAGGCGGTGCGCTTTTAAAGGCATCGGCCAATTTCCAGCGCACGACCGGAATGCCGCCTTCCATGCAGCTTTCGATCTGAACCCGTGTCAGGGCAGCCCCTTCCGCTTCTGCCGGGATCGCATCCAGCTCCTGGTGCATCTTGGATGTTCGGGTGCCATAGGCTTTGCGGATCCCGGCTTCCCAATCTTCTTCGGCCTTTTTGGACCAGACCCATCCCTTCATCCGGCAAAGACGCTTGTAGAGTCCGTTTTCAACCGCTGCCTTGAAGGGAATATGATGGACCTCAAAGAGGTTCTTTTTCGCCCGTGCTTCGCGGATCAATTCATTAAAAGGATTGAGAACACCGTTATGGGTGGAGATCACCCGGACCTTGCCGCCCCAGATAAGCAGCGCATTCACCGCATCAAGAACCTCGTGAACATCCTTGTGAAAGGCTGCTTCATCAATGACCACGACACCCTGAAGGCCGCGAATATTGGCAGGGCGTGAGGACAGAGCCTCGACCCGATAGCCTGATTTGAATCGGATACGGAAAGCAGAAACATGCCTTGAAGATCCATCGGCCTGCTGATCTTCAAAAACAAACTCTTCAATCTGAACGGCCTGCTTTGCGATCAGCTTGGCGAACTTGGCGACATAGCCGATGAACTCCCGGCCTTTCTCCTTGGTATCGCCAATATAGAGGACGTTATCCCCGCCATCTTCCCGGCTGGCAGCTGCAATCAAGGTATCGCCAAGGGCTTCGGCAAAGGTGATCCCGGTGCGCCGACCCTTTTCGGCGATCTTCATCCGGCTTTCATCGGCAAGCCAGTCGCGCTGGTGTTTCATCAAAACGCCGTCCGCGAAGGGATCGTCATCGGGAACATCTGCAACACCGGGCAGATCATCCGGCAAGTCGTCCGGGTTTCTGGAAATGGCCTCAAGGTCTGGGGTATCGTCAACCATTGTCCGGCAAGCCCAAAAACTCGGTTTTCAGTTCCTTGATCCGATTGGCACCCAGATTGAGTTCCTTGCCAACGGCCTCAATCATCTTCTTGCCCTTCTTGAACCCGGTGTCGGTACGGGCAAGACGCACTGTATGGGACACTTTCTCCGCAGCATTGGCCGAGCGCAGGGTTTCAGCCAGGTGTTTCAGATCCTTCGCATCCAGATTGCCCTTTTCAAGCGCGGTTAAAGCTGCGCTTTTCAGCGCATTGGAGATCAGGATCGTGGTGTTGTCCGGCTCGTCCGGATCAAGGCGCTCGGTAAAGGCAGCTGCAATGGCGCGCGTCCGCTCCAGCTCGCGGCTCAGCTTGGCAAGGCGAATGGAATAGCGGTTAAACACACCGTAACTGACAGGTTCAATGTCCCGCTCTTCAAGCCTTTCATTAAACTCGCGGTGGATGTCCGTCAGGTGCCGCTTGTGCGCGGCCATCTCTTCAGCTGCCCAGGCAACAATGTCATCGGCATCTTCCGGTAACAGATCGATCTTCGTCAGCCGACCACGGGCCGAGCGCCTGCGAAACCGCTTCGTGGTCTCGATCTCGCCGGAAGCATCAATGTCACCTTGCGCAGGGGTCGCCATTTAAATCAGCCCTCCGGAGATGGCCGCTGGATCCCCGGAATAACGGTCCGGCGTTCAACATGATCCTGCCCACGGCGGGTCAGGGTCGCAACCACGGTGGACCCTTGTTCCAGAACACGAACGGCACCTGCTTCATCCTGTAACCACGACAACTGAGCGCGCAGATAATCGAGGGACTTAAAGTGTCCAAACCGCTCAAGGTTCGCCAAAACCATGTCGCCGTTCAGCGAATAATCCGTTTCAGGGGCAAGGGCGCGCAGAATGATCAGTCGGATATTCTGATCGGCAAAATCCTTATAGCTACTCATTTGGACTTCTCCATCAGGTAGTCTTCAATACGCTTGTTTGTTCGCTGGATGCTTTTGATCTGTTCCAGAACCGTTGAAAGCTCGCCGCTCATTTTCGCCAGACTGAGTTCCAGTTTATGGACCGCATCGGCATCCGGCATATGCCGGAATTCCGTCTCGATGATTTGAACCCGGTTCGACAGATCCTCGACCTTCTTGGAATTGTCTCTGGATCTGTGCGTGAGGTGGTTCCAGATCGCTGTTCCAAGGGCAAAGACGGACGCAGTGATCGCAATCCATCCCTTGAGCGTGTCCATGTCCATCAATTCCATCCCTGTTCATGATCCTGCTGGCACGGGGCACAACGCACAGCGCCTGCAACAAGTTCGCGGCGGCGAAGAGGAATCGGATCTCCGCAATCAACGCAGGTTGTTCGTGCACTGACCGTTTCCATGCCGCTGGTCACATGGCGAATGCCAGCTTCCCGTTCCCGCTCTGCAAGGGCATTGGCACGGTCAACGTCATCGAATTCACTCATCGCCCGGTCAGCCCTCTGCACTGGCCGGTTTTCGGCGAGGGACAGGAATGATGGCTGGCACAATCTCCCGGTCTGATTTTGGAACCCGGCCCTGGACCTTTTCCCGATTAGGGGGAACCCAGCCGCACTCCGCCCGGCCTGTTTCAAGATTGGCAAGAAGGCCGTCGACAGTTTGCTGGGAGAGCTGGGACACCTCGCGCTCGGTTGGATAGACAGGGGTGAAACCACCACAGGCATCAACCATCTGCCCGGGCCCACTCGCGCAGGCGGCGACGACGCTCATCAGCGCCAAGGCGATCAAGTTCCGCATCTCGGATCATCCTTCGTTTCAAGGTATCAAGGGATTGGGCTTTTCTGCGCAGTCGCTCAGAGCGCGCCCCGCGCTCCATGATCTGGCGGACAATTACCCAAAAAAGGAAAAGGCCCACCAGAAAGGCCGCGAACCGCCGCCCGATTTTTGAGCCGGTAATGAGGCCAAGAAACCACATCAGACCGTCTTGCCCCGCCTGTGGTCCTCAACGCGCGCCGATCCGGCCCGCCAATGCTGGAAGGTCATAAACGCAACGACAGCCAGAAGGGCAAAAAGAGCAATGCGGGACAAACCGCCAAAGGGGGCAATCATGGGCTCGATCGCAGCTATCGCATCCTGGAACGTTGCCGAGACCTCAGACAGGAGAACAAGCCCGCCAAGGCCGATGCCAGCTGCCCCGGTGCCGGTTCCTTTCACCGATGCATCGGCAATGCGTGAACCTTCTTTTTGCAAGGAAACAAGCGTCTCGGTGGTCCGCTTGGCCGGAACCGCCACAAGATCACCTTCCGGAGTATGTTCAACGGTTACATCGTCTTGAATGGGAACGGCGCTTATAAGCGCGTCCTGTGTCTGCTGCCCAACAATGCCGTCCGGCTTCAAGCCGTGATCAGCCTGGAAGGCAACCACCGCCCGTTTGGTCGCTGGCCCGAAGTCCCCATCGACACGAAGAACATAATTAAGGTTGGTCAGCCTTAACTGGAGCCGCTCAACTTTTTCACCTTCAGAGCCAAGGCGCAAACTGGCCGCTCGTGCCTTGTTGCGGACCGTCAGGGATTGCCGCGTCAAGCGGCTGTATTCCCTTTTGATAAGGCGGGTGTAATGGTCAATCTGACCAGGGCCATTGTAGCGGCGAACAATCGCCCGAACGTCTCTGTCCCGAAGCTCATCAAAGAGACCGGAGTTTTCCAGGAACGCAATGAAGGCCGTGTCATGGGCAGCCTCACTTACTCCCAATGCGCGAACAAAGCCCTGGACTGTCGCAAAACCGCATTTGCCGTGGTTGAAGCCCATGATCTGGGCCTTGCCATAAGAAGCCGACTTGAGGCCCGCGTCCTCATCAAGGTCCACCATCTTGCCAAGGCGATCCCAACGGGAATCGGATCCCGATTTCCCAAGGCCGGAATAGTTCTTGCGAGACCATTTGGGGGTGGAAAGCTTCAGTCGCCGCGCCCGAGCGCGCAAGGGTTTCGGCAATAGCCGGTCAAAGATGTGCTTTTCCGGCAGGATGATCAGCCGGTCTTTATCATCAAAAGCCCGGCCACCACTTTCAACGGCAAGGATCGCCCGAAGGAAATCAGCGTCACAGCCAATACGATTGGCAGCTTGCCCGATCGCCCTTTTATCGGCATTCCTTTGGCCGGGGCCATAAGCCAGATATTCGAAAGTGCTTGAATGGGTCACATCACTTGCCTCCTAAAACCGAAGAAGCCCCGGTCGGGGTGTGGTTCTTGAAAGCAAGGTTAGGTTGAGACGTGGGGAAGGTCTTTGGTGACAGATGTCACCATGGGGAGCAAATAACTGGTCAGTTATGGGCTAGAAAAGGCGGGCCTGACGATCGTCAATCAGATCATCCGAATTATCAGCCTTGTGCCGGAACACGGTGCGGCGGCTGATCTTGAGGGCCTTTGCAATCCTATCAGCGCTTTCGCCCTTTGCAAGCCGCTCCTCGATCGCCCGGTGAAGCTCAAATTGACGGGCATTAAACCCAAGAGGCAAATCAATGATTTGCTTGGCAAACGTGTCGCAGATCAGACGCGCGGTTTCAACGTCAAGGATCTGCGCAAGCCAGTGTCGTTCCGTGATCGCCTTTGGATCGGGAAAATAGACACGTGATCCACCGCGCGCCGTTGTCAGCTTGTGGGCAGCTTCCAGCCCGGCACATTCGACCAGGGCACGCATGACGGGCGAGAGTGCCCCCAGCGCCCGCAAAGTCTCCTGTGACGGGGTGGCATCAGTCACGGCGATCTCCCCATTTGGCAAGCTCGCCGTCAATGTGATCTGCAAGGTCTCCCGCGATCTTGCCGAGCTGGAACCGCATGCGGCCATCCATATCGGCGACAAGGCGTTTTTCTTCGATCTGCCGCCTGGTCGCAATCAGGATTCGCAATGTGTGCGGATGGGTGGTGCCCTGATTAAAGCCGCTCATTGCTTCACCTGCCGGACCAGCTTGCCCAGCCCGTTCATGACGGCAAACCAGTCATTGCGGGAGAACTCGGAGAACTCCCGATTGCCGACGGTGCCATTCACAAATTCTGCGAGGGTACCGTTCATTGCGACCGGATGATCACAGGCCAGCAGGATTGCCCACTGGCAGGCCACAATCTGGAACCGTTGGTCATTGAGCAGCTGCGGGCGGTTCTTGTCGAAGGTGAAAAGATCGATAGCACTATGGCCCAAACCCTTCGCCGTCATCTCCCGCAGGATCCAACCCTTCAATGCCTCGATGACCTTTCTGGCGTCGTCCCCATGATGCAGGAACCGGGAGTGATCAATTCCCGTCTGGCGCTTGAGGAAGGACATCATGGCCTTGTCCGTCTTTTGCCGAAACACACCAAGGTTCCAACCGGCTATCCAGAGCGCCTGAAGTTTGGGGGCATATTTGCCGGTGGCCCGATCCGAGCGAGGCTCCGCCTTGCCCATCTTGGTCAGGATTCGGCTATAGGTTTGCGGCGAATGTCCCTTGAGACTGGGAGATCCCGTTACCCCTTCCGCAACAACGCGGAGCTGGTCCTCGTTCATGCTGAGTTCGCGGGCGCGGCCAAATAGAGCGCGGATGCTGGTCATGACACATTGCCCTCCAGCAGCTGGCGTCGCTCTTCGACAATCTGGTTCACTTCCAAAATGGCAGCATCCGCAAGCCGCAAATACCCCTCCCGGTTGAACTCCCAATCAAGTGCCAGATTGCATTCCATCGTCACGCCATCGCCCATTGGCCGCTTGACGATCGGCAGGTTGTCGAGGCTCATTTCCTCACAAATATGCTGCGGGTAGTCATGCCGAAACATGGAAAAGGCAATTCGTTCCCTGTCTGTATGTGCCATTGTCTCAATCCTTGTAAGGAAGCCTTGGGCTGTTCTGCGCACCAACCGGTCCCGCATCACCGAGCGGTTCCGGCTGTGCTCTGGCTTCCAGTTCCAGTCTCAAAAGGTCTTTGGTGATTTCTTCGATCTGGTCATGCAGCTCGCGCTGCCGAGCCTTGCGAAATCTCAGCTTGTAAGCCCGCGCCAGAAGCTCGTCCCGGCGAAGGCGCAAGTTTGTCACCTCACTCAAACCATCTGCGGTGTTGGCGAGGCGGGACATGTCACGTTGTCCCGATCAGGTCCGGGGAATTACCCTGTCCGGCAACACCGTGGGAAAGGTTGACTCTCGCACCGGCTGCATATCCATGAGACGCAGCCTCGCCATATCGGAATTTCCGATTGCGCCGTTTCACATCCACAAGATTTGGAAACTGTTCGCACAACGCTTGAGCCGCCTGTGCCCGTTCTTCGTCATTGCGAATATCTTCGAAGAGTCCCAGCAGCCTGTTACCGAGACGAGCAACCATTCCCGTCTTGAAATCGGAAACCGCTTGCCGTTTGGTCGAAATCGACCGGCGACGGCGATAAAAGCTTGTTACCTTGAACACCTGAACTTCTTTTCGGATTGCCCGATCGCAGACAGTCCAAAGGTAAGTCGCAATCTCCGGGCCTGGTTCTTTACCGAGGAAACGCACGAACATTCCGTCCTCTTTGTCCAACAGGATTGAAGAGGTGTTGGTGCAGGCCGAAATAACTCTCCACAAATGGCACTCCACCGATTGGCCGCGCTTCTGTGTCTGGCTCTCACTTTCGCTCATCTCAAGATCGAGTTCAGAAAGGCCAGCCTTGCGCATAAGTTCCGCTGCTTTGGAAGCCGCTGCCATGGCTTCGGCTTCCGTGCATCCCTTGGACGTGGTTTTCTCACGCAAGGCGCGTATGCGGTCTCTAAGTTTGGCTTTGTCCATCTCCACCTCCATGTCTCTTCGGTTGGCGTGTGAAATCCCGAACCATCTGGCTCTGGTATTTGAGAGCCGATCTTCGAAGATCCCGGTTCATTGAGCCGAGCATTGGCGCAAGCAAGAGCATGAGCGCCGTAACCACCTCGCTGTCTGTCAGATGACGTTTCGCAAACACAGACTGGATATCTTCAGCCGCGTCTGAGATGCGGTGTTGTGATCGGCGGGGCAAGTCAGGCATGGCTCACGCCTTTCCCAAATCAATGGTGACGGTGACCCATTCATCTTCAGGACCATCGCGGAACTTGAAATACATGTGGGTCTTGGTGCCGATGACACGGATTGCTTCCTGAAGGGCCTGAATGCCTTGCGTCCAGAGCGGGTCATCGATGTTGCGGCGAAACAGACGGAACAATTCGCTCTTGTTGATGTTGCCTTCCTGATCCACACGGAAAGCATCGAAGATCAGGGTCTTGAGATTTTCATCATCGATGCCCCCGGATTTGCTGCGGACAAATTCGTCAAAGAACTGTTTTGCGATTTGTAGCTGTGGTCCGAACTCCTGAACGTTGGATTTCCGGATTTCGATCTTCTGGTTTCCATCGAAGGTCGAAAATGTCCGGTTGCCCTTCTTGCCGCCGCGCGGTGCCTTTTTCTTTTCCTCCAAAAGAGCATCGTGAATACCCAAATCCTCGTAGGTATGCCCTTTGAGGCGGGAGAGCTGTGCCGCCATGTCCTTTGCGAAAAACAGACCACGGCGCACGATCTCATCCTCAAGAAGATCTTCTTCGCGGATGGATTTCACAGGGACCAAAGCACCCCGGCTGTCCTTCAAGTAACGAGCGCCATCCCACTCAACCTGACCGGCTGTTTCTGCCTTGCGAACAGCTTCAGCGCGTTGTTCCGGCGTCATGTGAAAGAGGGATGTGGGAGCCTGTGGCAAGCTGTTTTCCATGTCTGTTTCAGGCTCAATCACGTCTGTGTTGCTCATGCTCTGTCTCCTGAATTGTCCGTGGTGGTTTGTTTGGCGGCCCTGATCGCAGCCGTATCGCCATAGTCTTTTCCAGTTACATCCCTCAAAATTCGCCGGGTCAGCTGAAGGTCTTTCAGCCTTGCGCTTTCGCTCATGGCTTCTTCGCGCTGCTGCTCTGCCGGATCGATCGGCATTTGCACCGGCTTTCCAAACCTTCTCAGCGGGGGACGTTTTTCCGCCTTGGGAGCCTCTTTGGGCTCGTTGATCAAGGCATGGGCCTTTTCAATCCCCTGAGCGACTTCAAGAGGCTGGCGACCCATTTCAAGTGCGATCTCCTGAGCGGTCTCGCCCATACGATCGAAACCGAGCAACATTGCCAGTTCTCGTCTTGTCCAATAACCGGTCGAAGTCATGCTGCACCTCCATTGTCAGGTGATGATGGTGTTGGTTTGGGCCGATCCTTTCCGGGAAACTGGATCACGACCGCGCCTTCAGTTTCCCGCTCCCATTGGGTTTCCAATTCACGAAGGCGTTCGGGAACCACTGAACGCTCCAGCTCCAGGCAATCTTCGCAATACTGTTGGAGCAGCTGGGAAAGCCGCATCAAGAAGCGATAAGCATCGCCGTCTTGAGTGGTGCGCCCGGCAACCATGTGGACATGGGCGCCAAGGTTGGCGAGGTTTTGACTAAGAGGCATTGCCACCTCCCTTGATCCGGGAGTGGGGGCAATTGGCCCGGCAGGCACGGTACATGCGCGCAGATAGTGAACTCGTTGCCCGGAACGGTCGGCCCTGCCAGTCAAGGCAGGCTTCGCGGCCAATTATTCCCTGTACGGGACATTGGACCGTCGCGCCCATCAACTTGGCCCGAACTCTGTCCTCGATATTGGTGCGGTTCGTGCCGTATTTGTTATGGATGATCTGGGAGAGCGCCGGATTAGTGTAGCCCAAAAGATTGGCAACATATGTGGTTCCATTCGCCTGGATGGCGTCAGCCAGAACCACGACCCATGCTGGCGGGGAGCCGTCATAGGCATCAAATGCCTTTTCCGGCATTGTGCGGGTGTCTTTCATGACTGGAGCTCCCGCGCTGATAACAGCCCCATAACCTGCTGTTTATTGGGGTCATAAATACCCTCTGAACGAATGACACGCGGGGCACGCGGGCCGGTATTCATGGAAGGTTTGAGGAAGTAGCGGGTCGGTTTTACTTTGCGCGGATCAGCCTGCACCGACAAATAGCCCGACAGTTTGAGCCGCGTGACGTAACTGGCGATCGACTGTTCCGTTGGCGGTGCATCCGAGTGCTGGGTGAAGATGAAAATATCCTGGACGGTGAACCATTGGCGCTGCATGCGTATGGCGGCCCAGATGTGATCCTGTTTGACCGGGGCAATCGTGCCGTCACGGCGAACGCGAGGAACAAAGGGTTCGTTCCGCGCGATCATGAACCGCTTCGGACTGTCAGCTGACACTTCTGCCAAATGGCCGGACTTCAACAGCCGGGATACCAGATCCCTAATGTTGCGGACCTGATCCTGATCAGATTTTGCAAGGATATCATCAACCGAAAAACTCTGTCCCTGGCGGTTGAATTCCTGCATGACCTTCCAAAAATGCTCAAAACCACGGCGGGTGTGGATGGCTTTCGCCTCAAGCTGAACGATCTTCATTTGCCAAGCGCCCTTCTTTGCGGAAGGGAACCGGTCATGATCGGACCTTCGTAGTTTGCCTTGGTCAGTTCCGTTTCGCCGTGGGTGTTGGCATATTCGCGCAGGGACAACATGGTCGTTGCGATCCGCCGTGCCCGACCATTCGTTTCCTTCATGATGTGCCCGGCAAGATCTTCACTGATATTCAGATCAGGGCAGAAATACCGGGCCAGCAACATCGTGTCCTCGATGTCGCAGGGAACCGCGCCAACACGCGCGCCGACCAGGTTGTCGACCTTCTCTTCCGGGTTGATCTTGTAGGGAAGGTTTTCCTCTCCGATCATGATGATCGTGCAGTCGGACTTCTTTTGAAGCGTGCGCGTCAGATCAAGAAGGTTCTTTTTGTAAAGATAGTCGGCCTCATCGATGAGGATCGGCAGGTGCCAATATTCGGTAAGCCGCTCGATCACCAGATCCTTCAGCTGAAAGATCGTGCCTTTCGCGTTCTGGTCTCCAAGCTCGAACAGGATGGCCTTCAGGAACTCCTTTCGGGTCCAGGTATCATCCAGTTCCAACACCGGTGCATCCGGGTATTTGGTTTTCACATAGCCGCAGGCTTCTGTTTTCCCGAAACCGGACGGGCCATAGAAAATGCCGATACCGGGTTGTTTTTCATGACGATGGACAAGGGTGTTTACAAGATTGAGGAGCAAACCCAGATTTTTCAGGGGTGCCCGGTCATTGACTTTCTCGTGAGTGCCTGTCACGTTCTATTCCTCGATTGCATGACTTTCGTCGTTGGTGGCGGTCGCGGGTGAGTGAACTAGTCCTTCGTTCACCCGCTCTTCTTTTCGGCACGCAAGAAACTTTCCCCGAAATCTTCTTCCATCGCCCGGTACGCGGAATACTCTCCACCCCGGCGATACATTTGCAGGAGACGCAAAGCCTCCTCTGCAACTTCTTCTCCAGCTTCAATTCGGGCCTCCAGATCACGGGCGCGGCGATACCGGTCCATTCCTGTGTCTGGCCCTGCTTCCCGGTCTTTCCCGGCTGGTCGAAGCTGGTGAATCTCTGCCATGGCCGGAACTGGTTCGGCGCTGGCCTTGGTATTGGCTTGTGCGGCGTTGCCTGAAACAGCGCCGGATTGATCGGCAAACTCGGCGCGGATCTCGGCCATCATGTCTTTGAGATCAGCTGAAGGCTCGCCTGGCTTGATCGGGGCCGACACCTGCGCTGCCGCATCAAGCGCAGGTGTCGTCCACCGCTCTTCCCGTTGAGGGAAGGCAAGAACCTTGTCCGCTCTGTCCTGTTCAAGGATGGCATTGACCGCATCGCGCGGCTTGATCCGTTTGGCTTCGGCCTTGATCGGCGCGCTTTGTTCGTCCAGATAGGCTTTTTGCATGGCCCGTGTTCTGGCGATCGTCTCGGCCCGGTCATAGCCTGCCAGTTCCGCGCAAACTGCCTGACCAAGATAGGTCTCGCCGGTTTTATCAAAGACCCAGAGCCGCCCGATATCATGCGGGTCCATGCGGCAGAACACGGTCTCTTCCGGCATCACCACGAAATCATCTGGAAGATAATGTTCGTTATTTGCCCGTATGCCTTTTTTGGTGACAATGCGGATGCCGTCGCCTTTCGGGATGGGGGCGAGCAGAACATCAAGAGCACGCTCGTTCACTGTCCGTATCGGGGCTGTGGACTGTGCGGCCTTTCCAGCGGGTGACTGCCGCTTCAAGCCCTCGTGGGGTTTATGGGCATAAACGTCCTCGGCCCACCTCGTCGTCATTTCCTGAAGCTCGACAGGGGATACTTCCACGGAAAACGCATTGTAATCAGAGACCCCAAGCCGCTGTGCAAAGGCGCGCCGCCCTTCGATAACAGACCGCTCAGCAACATTGTGTCCGACAAAGCCTGGAAGCAGCTCAATGAAGGAATGCTGGAACGTCCCGATAACCCGCTCAACATGGGGCTTTTGTTCCGGCGAGTAGGCGTCACAAGTGTGCTGCTCGATCTCAAGGGCTTGCAGAAGGCGCTTCGTTTGTCTGGCAACAAAATCGCTGCCGTTATCGGTTTTCACGGTTTCCGGCACACCCCATTTGAGGATCGCTTCCCGCAAAAGCAGGCCAACCGCTTCGGCGCGTGGCGTACAGGAGATCGTGAAGATGGTCCGGCGCGACCAGACATCAATGCAGGCATAAACGGTCCACCGGCCCTCGGTGGTCAGCATGTCCACCGGGGAGGCGTCGATTTCCCAGAGCTGGTTGAGGCGAACAATCCCGTCCGATGCTCCGCCCGCCATGACAAACCGATGGGTATCTTTCCAGCCATCTGGATCCGTGTGACGCTTGATGGTAGCTGCGTATTCTCCCTTCCATTGCTTGATGGAATTCTGGAAGGTTCTGAGCGACGGCATGTCGTAGCTGGAGCATTCACCCGTTTCCGGGTCGACAACATCAATGGAGTTGCTGAACCTTTTGACAGCCATGTCGCGCAGAGCCGATGCCGACAGGTGTGGTGCTTTGAATATGGCTGCCAGAATGTAGATTTTCAGCTGACCGTTTTCGGCAAGTTCCAAAACACCCTTGCCTTTGCGGCAGGCCGAGCGATCAAATCCAAGGGCTGCCGGTTCATCCCTTTGGGCAGCCTTGCGCCAACGGGCCAGTGTGCGCGTTGAAATCCTCTTGACCTGCTCCTTGATCCAGTCTGGTAGGGGAATGTCACCGGCATCAAACAGGCGAACAAAAAGGTCATCGGCGCTCAAGATGGTAAGACCAGTATCCTTCCGGAACCGGTCGGCAATCCTGAGAACACCCATCCGGGCGACATGGGCTGTCCGCTCCGCGTCCGAGCCACCCAATCCGTCTCCCAGTTCCAGATCCCTATGATCGATCGTCAGAAAACTGCGGACATAGGCGCGCCGTTGTGCGAGTGGCAAAAGATCAATGTGATATTCGTAGCCACCGCCTACGCGGCCTTCACGTTTCCGGCATAGCGGGGAGTTCTGCCAACCTTCGCGATTAATCATTTGCTGTAGGCTGGAGCGAGCATTCGGAAGCCCTTCCAACTTAAGTTCCGCAAGCTCATTGATTGTCAGATAGGTTTTCATCGGGTTCCCCCGATCTTCGCCCGCAGGAGTTTCTTGCGGGTTTCGAGTTCCACCTCATGATCTTCCAGAAGCGCCAGCTCGATTACACTTTCAAACCGGGCCGGGATCACCTTCATGTCGAAGTCTTCAGCCAGAAAGCCCAAAAGCCGGAGTTGTCCTGTGGCATGGATCAACGCGTGGAACCGTTCCACCGTAATGTTGTTGCCGGTCTTGCCTTCCGCCGCATAGGCATCAAGCATGGCAAGGGTCACCTTTTGATCCAGGCGCTCACTCATCAGGTGTGCGATCTCTGCCCGGCCCTTGCCGCAATCTTTCAATGCAAGCCCGAGTGCCCGGCTAATTCTTGATCCGACCCGATTGCCTGGAATGGCTCCGGTCTCATAACCGACCGAGACACGCGGCGGTGTCCAGTCGGAGAACATGTCGATCGTATAAAGATCACGGAGGGTTTTACGTCTACCGGCCATTGAACCAGCCCTCCTCGTCAGCAAGGGCCATGATTTCGGCCTTGTTGGAGCGATAGATCTCGCGGCGGTTGGTCAGCGGCAGGCGTGGAAGCTTGTCCAGAATGCTCTTGTAGATTTTCTCGGTTGGCCGTTCCGCCTTGCCGGTTCGGACCAGAGCAATGGCATCGCCAACCGTTCCAGCTTCCGGCTCTTCCGCAAATAGAATGTTTAAAATCTTGTCCTGTTCGTCAGGCTTACACTCACCCAGGAGCTTCAAGTCAGATTGTTTCTCTGCGAATTTGGTGTTCTTCAGGCGTTCGCGAGTGGCAGGAGAAAGGGCATTGTAGATCGTGATTGCAAGACGAATGGAACGATCACTCAAGCCCGTCTTTTCTGAAGCATTTTGGCAAAAGGAAAAAATTGCCACTTGCCTCTTTTGGCCGCCAATGTGCTGGTTACCGCGCTTGCCACCGTGTTTGGTGTCCGGGTGAAGCGTCTCATAAATCCGCTTTAAATCGAAAAGAGCTTCGCAGCGTTCCAGCGCATTAAAATCCAGCCTTGCAAGATTTTCCAAAATCTCGCGGCGGCGCAGCTCATGAGGGTTTTCGCCTAATTCAGGCGACAATACCCGCGCGTCTATTTCTTTCCATTTGCACAGTTTCGCAGCTGCCAGGCGGTGAGCGCCGGTCACAAGTTCAAATCGCTTGTCCCGCTGCACCACATCAATTGGTGTCAGTTGGCCGTGTTCTTTGAAAGAGACGCTAATGAACTCAGCCCAATCAGGGTCTACGTCACGAGACCGTCCGTCGAGCACATCAATCAATCTGAGTTCGATCTTTTTGTCAGTCATGTAAATGACCTCATTTGTTTCTGATGGGAGAAAAAGACCGGGCGGCAGGTAGCTAGCCTTGTAGGGCCGCCCGGCAAGTTGCTCAGGGAAACGCCAACCGCACTTCAAAAGGGGGAGAGGTTGACAAAAGACGGGTAGCCCCGCGACCGCACCACTAACGCAGGTGCCGCTATCTTAAAGAGGCTCAGTAAGGGGAAATGCCAGCCAGCAAGCACCGCCAATCCCAAGTGTGTTCAGATGAACGGCAATTGCCATGGCTGAGTGTTCATCTTGAAAAACAAAAGCGTCACCAGGCAGGTATCCAGTCTTTGCAAGGACCCGAAGTCCTTCGGCGGTTTCCGTATCGCTGGTTTCACCCGTAAAGAAATACCGTCGCCCTGACTTTGATATCTTGGTCAGGATGAATGCATCATTCGGACATTCAGTCGGTGTCAGATGCTCGCTCTTTTTTTGATCAAGCTGTGTCATCAGGCAGCCTTCCTGTCTGGGGGCTGCGTAGATTTCTGACTAGCGCGCCTGGTCATTTGTTTGGTAGAAACACGAAGAGAGGTTCGAACCGGATAGCGATCCGGCCAAAGCTCTTGGGCAGGGGTTTCGAGGAACTCTGAAATGACCGTCTCGGCAGCACGCACAGTGCGTGTCCAGACATGGGCAAAGGCGCGACGGGATATTCCGGCCCGTTCCGCAAGCTCCTTGGTGGTCATCCCTTGCCGAAGAATTTCGGCATAGATCGAGTGTCGATCCCAGCCATTAACTGGCGGGAACTCGGGCTTGGACATGAGAAGCCTCTTGGTTGGGAAAACGGCTTGCGGCAACAAGCCGTTTTTCTTGAACGTTATGTGTGGCAAATCGGCCCGACTATCGGCCCGACAAGAGAAGGATTAAGGGAAGATTCTCTTTTTGTAAAGGAGTATTTTCTTTTAATGAGAATTCTGTGGCTCGACCTGAAAGTGAACCGAAAACTCCGCTAGGCTCTAGATTGCGACAAGTTCGCCGCGAGCTCGGTGACAACCGTAGGGAAGAATTTGCCGAGCAACTAGAAATCAGCAAGGATTCCTTAGCTTTATATGAGCGCGGAGAAAACGTTCCCTCCGCGACTGTCCTAGCCGAATATCATCGGAAGTTTGGTATCAACTTGAATTGGCTAGCTACCGGTCAGGGTGGCATGTTCTTTGGAGATGACGTAAAAGTAGGTAATGTCACCCTCGCAGAAATTCGAGAATTCGTTTGGAACATTGCGGCAACCTTCTGGGAACGGCTACCGCGAAGAACAAAATCTGAAGCCTTCGCGGATCAATTTGTTGAGATGCTCGACTATCTTCTCAGCCGGGAAGACCTGCAAGAAGGCGCGGCCTCTGAAGTGATCCATTTCGCCGCTGAACAGCGGAAACGCGCATCCGGTCAAGACGAGACATGAGCTTGTCATAATCAGGCACGATGTACCCGACTTCAGGGATCGGAGCTTCCGCTATTACACGATCCCTGGACACGACGGCTTTACAGCCAAGCTGCGGGTAAATCCTGCGATATGGATTGTCTTTGAATGCCCATAAGCAGGCGGGCCATAAGCCGCTAGACTTCAGCGTAGACGCCAAAGTCATCAGGCCCAAAGGTCCGGCGTCCGTTCCTCGATACTCCGGCAGAATGTAACAGGCATGCATTTCACCTTTAGCAATGATTGCTTCATCCATATTACGGAGCGCTGCCGCAAAACCGGCAATCTCGCCATTAAATAAAATTACAAAAAAGAAACCGTATTCAGGAGGATCAATAACCCAATTCAACCATTGATTACGCCTATAGCGCAGACTTCTTGCTAGGTGTACTGCGTCTGGCATAAACGAATACACTTCTTTCCAGCAAGCTACATGTATTTTAGCAATTTCTTCAACATCGCACAGTTTAACTGTACGTACGGTAGCACCAATAGACATCGCACCTGTTCCTCAATAAGATGGAAAACAGGCGCGCGGGACATACGATGCGCAATCAAAGACTGAGTGGAATTATAGCAACCCGCGTGTCCGATATCGGCATTGGTAGGGCAATCATATGCTTTATCGGGCTGTCAGTCGGGTTTGCTATGATCCTTTCTGCGCTATTGTTGTATTTCGTTATCTTACCACTTTCCTATGATGAAATCTCTGAAGATGACCTGGCAAAAATTGCTGAGGTTGCAAGTTGCGCGACTGGTGAGCCTGCAGCGTCGCTTTGGATACTTGCGGAGCAAGATATTCCTTGGTTTAAGCTACGGCATAATTCTATTGCGGCCCGTTTGTTAGTTGATGTCGACCTCAACCGCTGCACTGTCCGTCAATCCTCTCACACTAATGTTGAGTAGGGGAAACTCCGCGCTCTTCGTCCAAACGACCGAGAAAACTGAGTGTTTGTATCTGACAACCAACGAGCCAGTGTCTTTATTTTTTAAATAGGGTTTTAATTGCAGAACCAAGCCTGGAACAAGATCGCCTTCCGGCGGAAACATAGTGATAATATTATTATCCGATTTACGCACCGCAGATGACCAACAGTCCCCACACTCGTTTTGAAGATCCACGAGCACATAGGGGGAAATTACGACAACAAACGTAAGCTCCCCAATTCGCTTTGCGATAGGCACAAATGGCGCACCTGAAGTCCGGCCAATAACCTGTTCTCCGATTACGATCCCTTCAGTGGAAAGAGCTTCTTTGAAGTAACTCCTGTCAGACAGATCAAGCGGCAATACGGGGTATTTGTAACTGTCATGCAGAAGCTTGCCCTTTTCGTCGATGACCAATAGAGCGCGCGCACCTGGTATGCCTTGAACAATGCGGTTTAGTTCAGTGTGTACAAGACGGTTAACTCTGAGGGACGAAGTAATGATCGCGGCAGCGTTAATCGCTTGGTCAGCAGCAAACAATGTTCTTTCCGCTAACAACATACTTGCCCGCGCCGTGGTAACATTACGCTCAATACGCAAGCCCACGCTTGCAGCGTGTGCTCCCCATGAGGTTACTGACATCAGGCACAAAACAGCGGACACAAATCCTAGTTTAAGAGCATTAAACATCGCAGACCAATCACAACGAATACATTAAACCAACTAGCTACTTTGAGCAGCTGACCTTACGTAATTTTGGGTCGTGAAATTATCGTGATATTTTGCAAGGCGTGAAAATAGCGAGATCATCGCAGGGTTAAACCGGCTACTTAAAATTATGTTTGATCAGACTTGGAGGTTCATATTACGCTGATTTCCGCCGTTTTTATTAAGTAGCCGCCATCCATGCTTTTTCCCAAATACCGGCTACTTGAATTTCTTCTTGTGTTGTTTTTCTTGATTTTTTCAGAATACTCAGCGCTACGAATTTCTCGAAAATGGCCGAAAGTGCCATTTGTTATTGCGCACCCTAATTTTATGGGTTTTTCAGTCACGTCGATTGGAGTTGATTTAACTCTATGAAAAGACGACAGATTTCTATCTGTAATCGTCTATTTCTATCCGTATCCAGATTTATCCATTCTGCCATTTGTTATTGCGCGTCACAATTCTTACGAGAAAAAGCGTACGGCTAAATTGTGAATTGGTCATAAGTTATTGAAATAATTAAACCCTGCAATACCTCTTAATCAGACGGTCCCGGGTTCGAATCCCTGTGCACCCACCATTTTTTCACATAACTTTCCAAATTATTCGGTGACGTAGCGCTGATCCTGCGAGTACCTTCCTAGACCAGCATTCCAAAATTACACCTACGGAAGTAGCTGGAGTCTCGAGCAATATTACTCACGACCAAAACTCTATATTAACCATGAATCTCCATATTCCATTTTCACAATAAATGGTTTTACTGGAGTAATTCAGTTGATTAACAAATCACTTACATTAGTCGGACTTACTTTTTTCCTATTTTCCAATTCCGCAGTTGCGTCAGAAGACAATTCGTTACCTCCTTATTCGAAGAGCACAATCTCCGGCACTCAGCTACGGGGTTCCTTTAGCATCCGAACTTGGTTCAGTGACGTGGATGCCGAATATGAACTTGCGGGCACACGCATCCTCAGCGCCAAGGACATTCGCAGTGTCGCAACCGAGGCTCATTACCGCCTAGAAAGCAGTGGGACGCGCTTCTTTTTTCAGGGAACAGCAGGCGTTGGCGCAAATTTCAATGGCGAGTTTGACCAACCCTACGGCACAAATAGAGATTTGGGCACAATAGGCTTTGGATATTTTAATGCCGACCTTGGCTTTCGAGCGCTCGATTTTGCATCTCAATCCCTCGGCGCTTTCGCCGGGTTTCAATTCATTCATGACCGGTTTCAAACGCCGACGGTAAACAACCGGCACTATTACCGAAATCCGGTATGGTCACTCGCCCGTGTAGGCGTGACAGGCCGCGGACAGTTTACTGATAAATTTGGTTGGCACGCTGAGTTCGCTTACATCCCGCTCGGGCAAATCGACACCGCAAGCGAGTTCGAAGACGAAAAAGACGCATCGGGTTATCAGGGCGAGGTTTTCCTCACATTCAATCCAACTGAAACTTGGTCCATCGGACTTGGGGCACGGCACTGGGACCTTGAAGGCAAAGTTGAGCGCTACGGAACTGAAATGACGATAGACTACACCCGAACAGGCGCACTTCTGGAGGCATCCTACAAGTTTTGACTGGTCGGAGTTCCCGGCACTTTCAAGTCCACCCCAAACAAAAAAAGGAGAGGCAATGCCCCTCCTCTTAATCTCTCGGTGCTGAAGTAAACTCAAACTACCTTGCGCACCTCGGTCAGGAAGGAGGAGACTTCCAGGCTCATCATTTCCCCCTTTTGCGCCAATTCACTGGACGCTTCCAGAATATGCCCAGCAGACTGTTGGGTGTCGGCAACAACTTCACTGATCTGACCCATATTCGCGCTAACCTCAGACGTACCTTGCGAGGCTTGCTCGATGTTGCGCGCGATCTCGTTGGTCGCCGAGCTCTGCTCTTCAACAGCCGCTGCAATCACGGACGCATACTCATACACATTCGAGATTGTCGTGCCGATGCTTTCAACAGAGGTGATTGCCTGCTGGCTTGCAGCCTGAACACCAGCAATCTGGGTCCGGATTTCTTCCGTTGCCCGGCCGGTCTGGTTCGCAAGTTCCTTCACTTCAGCAGCCACGACGGCGAAGCCTTTGCCAGCTTCACCAGCGCGAGCAGATTCAATCGTTGCGTTAAGAGCCAGAAGGTTGGTTTGATCGGCAATTTCAGCGATCAGATCAATAACCTTGCCGATCTTCTCAGACGCTTCGGCTAAGCCGGCAATGTCAGCTGTTGTTTTTTCAACTTCCTTCACAGCTCCAGCCACCACTTGCGAGGACTGAGTGACCTGCGCATTGATTTCCGAGACTGAATTGGTCATCTCCTCAGTCGCAGCAGCAACAGATCCGACATTGTTGGATGCCTGCTCTGCAGAGGCATTGACCGAAATGGCTTGCTGGCTAGCAGAAGAGGCATTTCCCTCCATGGTCTTTGCTGACGCTTCCAACTCTGTCGCGGCTGCGGCAACAGCGCCCACCACTTCACCCATCCGGCCTTCGAAGCTTCCGACAACTTCGCCAAACGCGACAACGCGGTCTTCCATGACTTGCATCGCACCATTGATCGTGGCAGCGGCTTCCCCAAAAGATCCCGTCATGCCGCGCTCTGAAATTCGGCGGTAGTACTTGTTCTGCGAAACATACTCGAGGGCTGCCCGGGTTTCGCGCACATAGGCATCCGTGCGATCGATCATGCGATTGATCGCATGCATCAATTGCTCGGTTTCACCTTTTTCGGTGATGTTGATAATCCGCGCTTCAAAGTCGCCCTCGGCAACCGCTTCGCAAACAGCCAGCGCCTTCTTGATCGCCGCCTTGTTGCCACCTGAAAACATCATCTATCGTCCTTAATTTTACAAAACTTGCTGTGATGATCCACTCAAGCGGCGTTTTTCAGCGTCGCCACGAACTTGTCATAGGGCATGCCATGCTCTTCCAGCATCCGATGAACCATGGCCATGGATTCCTGAAGCCCGAGCTTGCGGTCAGATTGCCGCTGCTCTTCTGCAAGCAGTTTTTGGTAGAGTGGCTGGATGGTGTTTTCCAAAATGCCACGATCAGGAACACGGCGGTTGGAGTGGTATCCAACAATTTGGCCATTCCGCGCTCGGCTCGGTGTGACGTGCGCGAGAACCCAGTAGTGATCGCCATTTTTGCAGCGGTTGACCACATAGGCGAAAATTTCATCACCAGCTTCAATATGCTCCCAAAGCAGCTTGAAAACACATCGTGGCATGTGCGGATGGCGGATCATGCTGTGCGGCTGGCCGACGCATTCCGCTTCCGTATAGCCGGCAATTCTCAGGAAGACATCGTTACAATACATCAGACGACCTTTCAGGTCGGTCTTGCTGACGATGATCTCGTCTTCTCCGAAAAACTGTTCAACACCGGTTACTGGCAAATCACGAGCCATGTCATACTTTCCTCTAGGCACAAACCTAACGGGACAACCAGCTCACACTATAAAATAGAAACAGAAGAAGCCCCTTTGAAAGTAGAGTTCCCTTGCGATCTTAATTTTCCCATAATTTTGGAAGATCGAAGGGCAATATGGCCTTCTTTTTACGAAAAAGTTCCGAAAAGTTTTCTTATCTTGCGCGAATTATACCAAGGTTGGATACAACCGACCTCTTAGAACTGCAGCAAAAATACGCACAAATGCACCGATACTGCGAAGCATCTCAGCGCAGCTAAAGCATCTTGAAGGCTTGAATGGGTGTCACAAGGCAAGCGATGAAATCAGAATAGATCGCCGTAAAGGACCCGGTGCCTTTGCAAGTCAGATAGGCGCTGCTTTCTCATCGCGTCGTTTGCTTTTTCCAGTGCACGATTGATTTCTCGAAACAAGGCCTGCTGCGTCATCAAAACCGAATATGAACGATCACCGGCTTCACGCAAAGTTCGGCGAACGCGGTACGAAGTCGCTGCTCGATACCAATCGTCAGCCCCGGTCGCAAGCCTTTCAGCATCGCGCTCAAAACGATCCGGAAGGGCTCGAACATGATGAGAGTTTGCGTCATAGGCAATTGCTGCCAAAAAGACCAAAACAGCGAGAGTTCCCCCCTCAAAAGCCAGTCTAGATATCTTCATCCCAAACACCCACAGTCAAAATTAACAAAGCCTTAAGATGAACAGAGAATTAACGACGCTACGGTAGTGCGGCAATCAGTTTTCACAACGCACCTACCTAAATCGGCTATTAGAGTTAATATCGACAGCCGCCATTGCACATTGTCACGGGGGACAATTTCCCGTTTGACTTCAAGCAGCTTTGCAACAATTTTCGCTTATCGGAGAGTGAGAGGCCCAGCCGCATAACTCACCTGTTACATTAAATTCTTCAAACGGAACTCAAAGAATGTCCGCCGTTTCTCGCCTTTCGGTCAATGTGAATGCCATCGCGATGCTGCGCAATCGTCGGGACCTACCTTGGCCCAGCGTGACCGGACTGGCCGCACTAGCGATGGAGGCTGGCGCTAAGGGCATCACCGTTCATCCCCGACCGGATGAGCGCCACATTCGCAAGAGTGATGTCTTCGAGCTGTCCGAACTGATCGAAGACCGGTTCCCGAACAAGGAACTGTGTCTGGAAGGCTACCCCTCCCCTGATTTCATGAAACTTGTAGAAGACGCCCGCCCCGATCAGGTTCTGTTCGTACCAGATGAGCCGGAGCAAACCACGTCTGATCACGGATGGGACTTTTCAAAGGACACCTCCCGACTTGCAGACGCCATCGCGATGTCGAAGGACTGTGCGGTTACTGTATCGCTCTTTTGTGATCCTGACCCCAGCGCCCCTGCTCATGCCGCCAAAATGGGGGCGGAAAGGATCGAAATCTACACCGGGCCCTATGGTGCCTGTTATGATGATCAGGATCGTGCACTGAAAGAGCTGGACAAGGTTGTTGCAACAGCGGAATCAGCGCAAGCTGTGGGATTAGGTGTAAATGCCGGGCATGACCTCACGGTCGAAAACATTCCACCGCTCCTGGCAAAAGCTCCCTTCATTCGGGAAATGTCCATTGGACACGGCTTTACTGCCGATGCGTTGATTCACGGTTTCGCGGCAAGCGTCAACCGCTTCCGCTGCGCGATGGGTGAGTTGTAGGCAGGAAGAAGCGATATCAATGCCCCTTGATACCCAAATTCAGTTTCTCCTCACTGCAGATCGCCTAAAATCCGTCGTCAGAAACAACAAGCTTGTCAGTGGAGAACGATATGAGAATTCTGCCGAACACTCCTGGCATGCCTTGCTGCAAACAATGGTCCTCGCAGATCACGCTCCCGGGGAAACAGATCTTGGTCACGTCCTGAAGCTTCTTATCGTCCATGATCTGGTTGAAATCGAAGCAGGGGATCACTGGGTTACGGAAGAAAACGCTGCCGAAGTTCACGCACTCGAGCAGGCTGCTGCTGAAAAGGTGTTTTCCCTCCTGCCCGAAGAACAGCGTCGCGAGTTCAAAGCGCTCTGGCATGAGTTTGAAGATGCGACTACGCCAGAAGCAAAATTCGCAAACGCGATGGATGCCCTCCACCCCATGTTGATGGTGTTTGGCCCCGGCAGTTCGGGCGAAAGTCACACTGACCTCAGCGCAGCATTCCTTCGAAAGAAAAAAGAACCGAAACTCTCCCCTTTCCCCACTCTTTGGGACTATGGGCAATCCTTACTGGAAGAGGCCGTCAAGAAGGGCTTTTTAAGCCCTTGAGTCTCAATGGACCCGGCCGCGTTCGGTTTCCAAAATGCTGTCTGCATCCAGTTCGGCAATTGGCAGACGCTTGTCACGCGGCACATCGCCTGACAGCTGCAAGGCCAGATACCTCCCACAACACACCCGCAGAAAGCTTGTGAAATTGCCAAGGTCATGCCCGGCATCAATGCTTTCATAATGCAGCTTGGTGATCAGCTGAACCACAGTCATGCGATCGCGTTCGGCGACTTCCTCCAGCGCTGTCCAGAAGAAATTCTCAAGCCGTACACTGGTGACCATGCCGTCGATCCGCATGGAGCGGGTCGTGCTTGCCCAAAGCGTGCTGTCAGCCTCGATAAACAGTTTGCACATGATCCAACTCCGCCTGCCCTGCCCGAGCCACCTCTCGGTCGACTATGGATAATGGACGGGGCTCGGGCAAGAGACCCCGTCCACCTCCCAACCTGACAGGTTGATCAGGCTGCGATATCTGCAGCCACACGGCCTTCGAGCACCGCAACAAACTGCTTGAGCCATGCCGGATGAGCTGGCCATGCGGGTGCAGTGACAAGATTGCCGTCCGTCACGGCTCCATCAATTGCAATATCGGCATAGGAGGCGCCAGCCAACTCAACTTCCGGACGGCAGGCCGGATAGGCGGAAACGGTCCGACCTTCGATCACGCGGGCTGCAGACAGCAGCTGTGCACCATGGCAAATCGCAGCAGCCGGCTTGTTCGCATCAAAGAAATGTCGAACGGCGGCAATCACTTTATCGTCGAGGCGTAGATATTCTGGCGCGCGACCTCCGGGGATCAAAAGCGCATCATATTCTTCAACGGAAACCTCGGCAAAGCTGGCATTCAAAGTGAAATTGTGGCCACGCTTTTCCGTGTAGGTCTGATCCCCCTCAAAGTCGTGGATCGAAGTTGCGACCGTTTCGCCTGCCTTCTTGCCCGGACACACCGCATCCACGTCGTACCCCATCGCCAGAAGCGCCTGGTACGGCACCATGGTCTCGTAATCCTCGGTGAAGTCACCAGTAATCATCAGAATTTTCTTCGCGCTCATCATGTCCTCCCGGGAGCGTTGCTGATGACCAACACGTAGCAAACCCGAACGATGAACGGGTATTAGCGCAGTACTACATGCAAAATCTCCTACGAACGAAATGAACGCCTTGTCGCGCCGCAGCGCAATTTTGCAACGCAAAATCCCTATTTGTATTTGCAATCCTGGCGCACCCTTCGCATTCTATCGTCCGAACGGTCGGTTAATTTTACAACGATAAAGGGACGCGAAATGAGTTTTATCAAGTCACTTGCCGCCAGCCTGCTGGCAGGTTCAGGGGCATTGTCCATGGGGCTTTCGTCTGCAAGTGCAGAAGGTCATCCGCTTGATGGTTTGACAGGAGACGAAGTCAAAGCCGTGACAAGCATCTTGAATGATGCTGGCACTGCAAACGCCGATACACTTTATCCATTGATAGAACTCCTGGAGCCGCCGAAGGCCATGGTCTTGTCTGGCGATAGCCCCGACCGCAAGGCGACCGTTCACATGTTCAAGGGCGGCACGTTTCATGAAGCTGTCGTCAACATCACAGATGGGTCGGTGGAAAGTGCGGCCCCGCTCGACGGTCAGCCGATGGTGATGTTTGCCGAGTTCATCACCGCCATGGAAACCGCGCTGGGTGACCCACGTATGGCCACCGGGCTGGAAAAACGGGGGCTGACGCCAGATGATGTCTTCTGCCTTCCTCTGACGGCTGGTAATTTCTTCACCGATGCAGAAGACGGCAAGCGCCTGATGAAGGTACCTTGTTACGTCAATCCAACCGGCTCGAACTTCTACGCCAAGCCAATTGAGGGGCTTTTTGCCGTGGTTGATCTGGCCGCGGGCGAAGTGCTGGACGTGATAGCCGAAGAGCCGGTTGCGACCCCAGAAGATGACTGGGGTTACACCGATGACGAAATCGCCCAGCGCGCTCCCCTGCGGGAGGACCGTGTCACAGCCGGTGTTCAAGGTGAGACAGGCTCCGGTGTGACCATCGACGGCACCCAGATTTCCTGGGACATCTGGCGCATGCGCTATCGCACGGACAAACGACCCGGCGTTGTCCTCTCCAACATCGATGTACGTGATGGCGACCGTTGGCGGTCCGTACTCTATCAGGCGCACCTGTCGGAAGTGTTCGTTCCATACATGGACCCGACCTCCGGCTGGTATTGGCGCACCTATATGGACAGCGGAGAGTATGGCTTTGGCCTGTTCCTGACCCCTCTGCGAAAGGGCGTTGACTGCCCGTCCTACGCCTCGTTCCTGCCAGCGATGATCCATGACGACAATGGCAATCCACTGGAGATACCCGATGCCATCTGCGTTTTTGAGCGCAACATTGGCGATCCCGCGTGGCGGCATTTTGAGGTCTTTGCCCAAACACCCGACAACTTTGTGCCGACAGAAGGCCGACCTGAGACTGAACTCGTCGTCCGCTCAGCTTCAGAAGTCGGCAATTACGACTATCTGATTGATTACCGGTTCAAGCAAAACGGCGAGTTTTATGTGAAGATCGGTGCCTCCGGCCTGGATGCGGTGAAGGGTGTGAACGCCAAGACCCTTGCGGATCCATCAGCAGCAGACGACACCAAATATGGCCGCTTGATTGCGCCAAATCTGGTCGCCCCCTATCACGATCACTACTTCAACTTCCGCCTCGATTTTGATATCGACAGCCCGAACAACACCATGATGGTTGCTAACATCGTGGAAGGACAGGCACCGGAAGGTTCACCGCGCAAATCGTTCTGGACAGTGCGCAATGATATGGTGAAGAGCGAAAAGGAAGGCACGTTCCAGATCAGCTCCTTCAAGCCGAGATACTTCCACATCATGAACCCGAACGAAGACGGGTATCTCGGATACAAGCCCGGCTACATGCTGCATCACGGATCAGTGGCCTATGGTCCGTTCGACTTTGAAAACGACCCGCCCTTCATGCGCAATCGCTATATCGAGAACAGCGTCTGGACGACGGAATACAAACCTGATGAACGCTATGCCGGCGGCAAGCTTGCCTTCGCTTCAGACGGCAGCGACGGTCTGGCGACATGGATCGAGGATGACGCGAACCTTGTGAACAAGGACATTGTCACCTGGTTCACCGCAGGTTTCCACCACATCCCGCGCATGGAAGACTGGCCTGTCATGTCCACCGAATGGAAGACCGTTCACATGATGCCGATGAACTTCTTCCCCATGAACCCGGCCATTACAATCCGAACGCCGAAGGACGGCGAATAACGCCACCTCCTTCTTGAATCCAGAAAGCCCGCCGATTTGGCGGGCTTGTTCATGACACCTAGTCTACTCAGCTGAGCACAAACTCGGCTTCGGAATAGCCTTGAATGTAAAGAAGCGCGGTCAGGTCGCCGTGGTCCACCCGGGCATCAGCGGCTTCTGCAACGGCGGGTTTTGCGCGGTAGGCAATGCCTAGCCCGGCTGTTTCCAGCATCGCCAGATCATTCGCGCCGTCCCCAACGGCCATTGTCTCGGAAGCCGTAAGACCTTTTTCAGCATTTAATTCGTTGAGCCGTTGGCGCTTGGCCTCACGTCCCAGAATTGGCATCTGAACTTCACCGTTCAGCTTGCCATCTTCTTCCAGAAGAACATTCGCCTGATTTTCGTCAAACCCGATCATGGCTGCCACAGGACCGGTAAACCGTGTGAAGCCACCGGACACCAGCGCGCAATAAGCACCATTCGCCTTCATGGTCTGAACCAATGTGCGACCGCCCGGCATCAACTGGATCCGGGTATTCAAAACCGATTCAACCTGACCAACATCCAGCCCCTTTAAAAGGCCGACCCGCTCTTTCAGTGCCGGTTCAAAATCAATCTCGCCGCGCATGGCCCGTTCGGTAATCTCTGAAATCTTCTCTTTCAGACCCAATTCAGCTGCCAATTCGTCAATACACTCCTGCCGGATCATGGTGGAATCCATATCTGCGATCAGCAGTCTCTTGCGCCGCCCCTCTGTCGGTTGCACAAAGACATCGACAGGCAAGCCATCCAGAGCCGATACGATTTGCGCGCGTGCAGTGGCGGCCGAGTCTCCCGCCACTGTGAGGTCTGCCGCAACACCCTTGCTCAAGATGCGCGCTGGATCTTCGGTGCCCAGCGCCGCAGAAACGGTTGCAAGGACATCGGCGTCCAGTTTAGGTGCAGTCGGTCGACAGACGAGAGTGGCAACGAGAGACATGAAGCAAACCTTGGGCGAAGTGGTTTCAGCAAACGGCATGGAGCACCGCGTCATCCTGATAGCGGGACCGACCGCGAGCGGCAAGTCGGCTTTGGCCCTTGAACTGGCCCGAGAACTTGGACGAACCATCATTAATGCCGATTCCATGCAGATTTATGATGGCCTTCGCCTTGTCACCGCGCGCCCCGACGAAGCGGATGAAGCCATCGCCCCACACAGGCTGTATGGAACGGTTGATCCGGCGACCGCCTTTTCCACCGGCGACTGGCTGCGCATCGTCGCCCCGCTTATTGAGGAAGCGAAATCTGAGGGCCCTGCCCCCATTCTCGTCGGCGGAACCGGGCTCTACTACAAGGCACTCACCGAAGGCTTCGCCCAGATACCGGAGATTGATGCGGCAATCAGAGCCGAATGCCGCGACCTTGCGGACACAGGCGGTATCGAGGCTGTCAGGTCTGCGCTCGCGCCTTTGGATGCGGCAGCCGCCGCTGAACTGGATGATCTGCAGCGTCTGACACGCGCCCTTGAAGTGATCAAGGCGACTGGCAAATCTCTGTCACATTGGCAAAGCGAATCGCATGCCGCCCCGCTCCTTCCCCTCTCCAACACGCTGCCCATTGTATTGGCACCGCCGCGCCCCTGGCTGCACGACCGCATTGCACAACGCTCTGCACTTATGACGGGCAGCGCGGGGCAGAACGAGGTTGCCAGCTTTCTTGAACGCCGGTTAGACCCAACCCTGCCAGCCATGCGGGCCATTGGTGTGAAAGAGATCAGCTCTCTGCTGAAAGACGAATGCGATGAGGCAGAAGCACGGGAACGACTGGTCACTGCCACAAGGCAATATGCCAAGCGTCAGGAAACCTGGTTTCGAAATCAAATGTCACATTGGCGTCGCATTGATCCGGCACACTTTAATACACGCATAAGTTTGAGTAATGTATTTATTGATGCTGCAACGCACTAGACTAAAGTCGCACTGCACAGCAAGAAAAGCAGGCATTTTCGGTTGATATGTGCTAGAAAGCGAACGCTGGGACAGTTTTCTTAAATTAATCAATAAAACCAGCGCAAAAACGGAAGCTCCGTGCAATCGCGTACGCAATTTTAACTGGCATTACGCTTAGGAGGCCATTGTGCAGGATCTTGTCTTGAAAACCGGCGAATTTGAACTGCAGCCGTTTACAAGCACAGACATCGCCCTCATCGAGGATCTGTGGAAGGACCCGCGTGTCGTTCGCTTCATTTCTCCATGTCCAACAGAATTACCGGCAAAGTCGGCCCGCGCCTTTGTGGAAGCAGCAATTGATCATCAGGAGAAACACGGTTTCTCCCGCTGGAAGGTTGTTGGCAAGGATGGCACCTTCTTGGGCTGGGCCGGATTTGCAGCTTTGGAAGAGACATCCGAGATCGAACTGGATTACTGCCTGTCGATCGATGCTTTGGAACAGTTCCCCCAGATCGGGGAGAACCTGTGCCAGGACCTGATCACATGGTTCTTTGAAAACACTTACTTCTCACATCTGGTTGCCATCGTTCGAACGGACAACAAGCTTGTTCGTGACACCATCATCGACGCAGGCTTTTATTACCGCGAGAGCCAACAAATCAATGGCATGCCCTGTGATGTCTTTCAGGTTCTCAGCCCCTCCATGCAGACCTACGTTCTGTCTGCCTGATCCATTTTTGTGACACTGCATTGCACCTTGCATCGGGCGCCTTCTGGCTCCAGAAAAATGCGGTCGATGCAAGTTCTGGCCGGAAGGCTTTATTCCCCCTCCCCGCCTGCAATTATCTCAGCTTATTAAAAGCATCCGAAAAAACGATTTTTCTTTCCTCACACCCGGTGACAATGTCCGCCTTGAATTGGCGTGAATTGGCGGGCGTGCCTTTATCGAGAAGGCGAGCGCCTCAATCCCGCCTTCCCTTTATCAGTGTTGGAAAGCCGAAGTTCACCAGAACTGTTTGCGAATAGCTGAGCCGCGCGCAGCCCGAATTTAAGGGAGATCACTGCGAAACGGCATCAGAGAAAAAACGCAAACCAGCCCTTCAGCACCATTAAAAAACCCGAGGAAACAACATGTATATTCTATACATCGAACAGGGCTGCCCCTTCGGTGAGCGCGTCATGGCGTTCATGAAGAAGAACAACATCAGCGCAGAATTGCGCGACCGCGACACCAAAAACTACGAGCAAGAACTGATTGCGCGCGGCGGCAAGCGCCAGACCCCTTACCTGGTTGATGAAGAAACCGGCGTTGAAATGTACGAATCTGCGGACATCATCGCGTATCTAAAGAAGAAGCTGGATATCGCCTGATCCTCCGCCCCTCAATTTAATCCAGATAACTGAGCTCCCGGCATGCCTATTCCAATTCCCAGAAAGCCAAGCGGCTATTTCTACGGATTACGTGACGCCAACGTTCAAGTCGAGGCGTTTATCGACATTCAATGTCCGCATTCCAAACTCGCATGGCCCTCTCTGGTCGCACTTAAAGAACACTACGCTAAGGGCGAAATCGGACTGGCCGTACATTTGATCACCCTGAGCAATCACCGTCAGGCATGGGACGTCAGCAAAGGCATCTTCGCGCTGGCGGGAGATGACACCGAAAAGTTCTTCGGGTTTGCAAGCTACCTCTATGCGCGTCAAAGCGACTATTACAACGGCCCTTTCCTGCACAAGACCCATCAGGATTTGCTCAACCTGATTGCGGACTTTGCGCATGATTTTGCCGGGTTCAACAAGGATGAAATGTTGAAGCTGATCGGCACGAACGAAGTCTACACCGACGCTCGCACGCCAATCCGCTTTGCCTCCACAAAAGGGGTCTGGGCCACGCCAACCTTCTTTCTCAATTCATCTGATCTGGTTGGAAAATTCTCCGAAGAACCCAGTCTGGAAGAATGGCGTGCAGTGATCGATCCACGGCTCTGAGTTGAAAAACGCACTGATTTCCCGAACTTCAAGAACTCTGCTATGGCAGGGTTCTTTTTTAATTTGGGGATTTGAAGTGTCTGACATCATTTTGCAAACGGATCGGCTGCAGGTCCGTCCGTTGACTGAAGGCGACTTCGACAATCTGCTCGATCTTCACTCAGACCCTGAGGTCAATCGATATCTGTCCTGCGGACCGGTTCCCATGTCGGCCGAAGAAGTCCGCACTCGGTTGGATCGTTATCTCCTGACGAACAAAACCGACGGTCTTGGCAAATGGAAAGTCGAAACCCGCGAAGGCGAATTTCTTGGGAGAGCAGGATTTGATTGGCAGGACGACCCGGCAGGGTGGGAGTTGGGATATTCTTTCAAACAAACAGCCTGGGGCAAAGGTTATGCAACAGAGATCGCCCGTGGCCTGATCGCATGGTTCTTTAAACACACCCAACACAACTACCTGATCGCCTACGCGGTTTCAGAGCACCATAAGTCTTTGAACATCATGAAGAAAGCTGGGCTCACCTTCTGGCAAGACAGACACGTTGACGGCGAAGACCTGACCTTCTACCGACTTGAACGAGCTGATTTCGAAGCACCTAAAAAGAAAGGGAGCCACTTGGGCTCCCTTCATGATCATCACGTGAAGGCTTGATCAGCCAGCCTTCAAAGCGCCCGGGTTGCTGCCTTGTTGGCGTTGGGCCAGTTTGTTCATGGCAGATACATAGGCGCGGGCTGAGGCGACCAGTGTGTCCGTGTCCGCCCCCTTGCCTGTTGCAATGCGGCCATTGGCTTCCAGACGAACAGACACTTCCGCCTGCGCATCGGTTCCCTCGGTCACCGCGTGCACCTGATAAAGCGACAAGGTTGCCTCGTGTGGGCAGATCATCTTGATGGCGTTGAAGGTCGCATCCACCGGACCATCGCCCTGCGCTTCGCGGGTCTCATGCTGGCCGTTCACATCCATGGTTAAGATCGCTTTTTGCGGACCACCCGTACCAGCTATAACCGTCAACGCAATCACTTTGATGTTTTCACCTGCAACAGCGATCTCATCTTCGACCAAGGCTTCAATGTCTTCGTCATAGACATGTTTTTTACGGTCAGCCAAATCCTTGAAGCGGCGGAAGGCTTCCTGCACGGCGTTGTCACCCAACTCGTAGCCCAACTCGGCCAGCTTGTCCTTGAAGGCATGACGCCCGGAGTGCTTGCCCATCACCAGAGAAGTGGCTTTGACACCAACATCTTCCGGACGCATGATTTCATAGGTTTCAGCATTCTTCAGCATGCCGTCCTGGTGAATACCGCTTTCATGAGCAAAGGCATTTTTGCCGACAATGGCCTTGTTGTATTGAACCGCAAAGCCAGAGGCCGCTGCTACCAGTTTGGAGGCGCGGGTCATGAAATGCGGCTCGACCTGACAGGTGTAAGGCAGCGCATCTCCACGGGTGCGAATGGCCATGACGATTTCTTCCAGCGCCGCATTACCGGCCCGCTCGCCCAGACCGTTGATCGTGCACTCCACCTGACGCGCACCGCCAGCAACACCGGCCAGCGAGTTGGCAACGGCCAATCCCAGATCGTCATGACAGTGAACAGAGAAGATCGCCTTATCACTGTCCGGTACCCGCGCAATGATGTCCGCGAACATCTGCTTGTATTCATCGGGCGTGGCATAACCAACCGTGTCCGGCAGGTTGATGGTTGTGGCACCGGCCTTGATGGCAGCTTCCACACACCGGCACAGATACTCAATCGGCGTTCGGGTCGCATCCATTGCAGACCATTCCACATCATCGATCAAATTGCGGGACCGGGTCACCGTGTCGGTGATAATCTCCAGAACCTCTTCCTGACTCTTGTTCATTTGATATTTCAGATGAATCGGAGATGTGGAAACGAAGGTGTGGATCCGCCCTTTTTCAGCGTGCTGCACAGCATCACCACAACGGTCGATATCAGCATGAATGGCGCGGGCAAGACCTGCGATCACAGAATTCTTTGAGTTCTTGGCGATTTCAGACACCGCCTCAAAGTCACCATTGGAGGCAATCGGAAAACCCGCCTCAATGATATCAACGCCCATTTCGTCTAGAATTTCCGCAATTTGCAGCTTTTCTTCCAAGGTCATGGACGCGCCGGGAGATTGCTCTCCATCGCGCAAGGTCGTGTCGAAAATGCGAACCTGATCGGTGGTGGTGGTCATTTTGTTTTCCTCGTGGCGATCGGCTCTGAAATGGCAGTGTCGTTTGGGCCTCAGGCGCGATCTTTATCTCAAGATATCTGGTAAAGCGCTTTATCTCCCCTGAGTGCCCGTCCGTTTTTCAAAACACGATTCAGCCGACGCTCAGGGGCATCTAAGGAGGAGAAGGTCACCAAGGAGAATGAGGCCGCCGCGCTGCAATTGCGCGTCGCTCTGATATCCAACGATGTCGCGTGTCGCGATCATGTCTTGTCGGGTCTCGGCCTATTCAGATCACACTTTAACTCAGGCTCGCGCCGAAATGTGACCGTTGTGTTAACATGCCTTGTTCATAAGGTAGGAATTTTTTCGATGCAACAAGGTTTCTTCACCTGCACCCGAACTATTCCCTTTCGCACTGTTTAGCGCTTTAGATGTAAAGCTCACCACGTGCGACGAGCTTGGCTTGCCCACCGATCCGAACTGCATGCATTTTGCCGTGTTCGATATCGATTTCCAAATCGATCAAGGAAGGCCGACCCATCACAAATCCCTGCTCAATGCGGATGTGATGAGTGCCCTCGGTCAAACCATCATAAAAATTGACCACCCCGGCAAAGGCGGCAGCAGCTGAGCCGGTTGCCGGATCTTCCGCGATGCCCATTTCCGGAGCAAACATGCGCGCTTGAAACGCGCTGTCATGTGAGCGGGTTTCCCGGCAATAGACATAGGCGTCGTTATGCGTGTCATGGCCGAAGGCAGCCTTCCAGCGCGCCATGTCCGGCTTGGCCCGGGACAGGGCATCCAGATTGCGCACCGGCACGAAATTGAACGGCGAGCCGACCTTAAAGCGGCACGGATCGTGGTTTTCAAAGCCAATATCAGTCGGATCAAGGCTAAGTGCTTCAGCAATCAGCTCGTTGTTGTGGGTTGGGCCCGCCGGTTCAGGCAATTTCGGCACATCAAACTCTGAGAACGCAGCTGCGTTCGCGCGGAGCACAACAGCACAGCGCACAACGCCAATCTGCTGCTTCAGAACGACCATCGCATCCTGCTCGCCCTCAACATCACCGAACCGCTCGGTTGCCAGCAAAATGGAGGTACCAACAGTCGGATGTCCGGCAAAGGGAAGTTCGACGCTGGGCGTAAAAATCCGAACATTGGCAGAGTGTCCCGGATTTTCCGGTGGAAACACAAAAACCGTCTCGGACAAATTGAATTCTTTTGCAATTGCTTGCATTTGAGCGTCGTCGAGACCCTCCGATTCCAGCACCACTGCAAGCGGATTTCCCGCAAGCGCCTTATTCGTGAACACATCAAGAATGGCGTAACGGCGGCCCATCGGCATAGTCTCCCTTCAAACAACGCACCAAAAACATGATCGCGAGTGGCGCGACTGTTGCACGGACTGAACCGGATCGCCAGCCTCTTCACACTCATGTTGGTCAACAAAGATTTAATCGGCGCGTTGGTCGAACCAATGCATTCCAATTTCCCGAGCATACGAAACAATCATCGGATCATGAAGATCGGCTTTTTCACGGATGATGCGAACACCGGAAAGCTCCTGCTCTTCTGAGCCAAGGGAATGTTGCATGATTTTCTGGCTGAGTGGCTCAGCCTCAAGCGGCACTTCAAAAATCTGTGCAACACTGATCCGCGGCCCATCGAAAGCGATTAATAGCGCGCCCTCATTCACATCGTTCCGCTGCAAACCTGTTTCTTCCAAAAGCTCCCTGTAAATGGCCGCCTTTAGGTCAACACTGCCATCTGACCGCACATCATCAGGATCAACATTTCCGCCCGGAGGATAGATTTTACCCGCATTGGCCGTGTGGCCGGACATGACACCATAAAGCAATGCGCCGTCAGCACTTACCAGAACGGCAGAACCAATAAGATTGTGAGACGTGATGTCCACCGCTCCCCAATCTCGCCAAGCCAGAAAGCTGGAAAAGGAGGTTTCCCGGCAAGTGCCAGTCAGCGCGCCATTTTCGAATTGATGCTCAACCAGCATCAGGTTGCGACCGTTCCACAGCTGGTTTTTGGCGGACATGACCTTTTTCCAATGGCGATCAATCGCCGCTGCATTGAGCGTTTCGAAGTCCCAAGACTGCTCCCTGTCGACCTTCACATCAAAAGAATGGAGAGCATGAACTGATGGCGGAAGCTGCTTTTCCATAAGCGGCAGCTCCTTTCCCAGAACCATTTCACTGGGTTTGTGAGAAAATGTCTTAAAGCCGTGCGCCTGATAAAAACCCTCGGCATGAAGATCACTTTCCAGATAAAGCCGTGTCAGGCGATGAGACCGAGCGATATCTTCTGCACGGGCCAACAACAAAGCGCCGTTTCCCTGCCGCTGAACTGAAGGGTCGACGAAAAGGTCGTCAACAAGCAGTGTTTCACCATCCTTGGGCGTCGCACTCAGAAATGCGCAAGGCACATCAGCCTTTTCCGCAACAAGCACGGTCATACTGGCAATCTTGTTCTCCGACACATGCCAGTGTTTTCGGAATTCCGCCATTTTGTCAGCAGGATACCCCCAAGACGCCTTACTGCGATGGAGAATATCCGTGAGAACCGGGGCATCCTGCAGTACGGCGGGGCGCAGTTTTAAGGTCATGAGCTTTTCGAGAAACAATAGACATGAAATGAGCAGCACTCATGCCTATACCATTCCAGATGCTACCACAAATAATTTACTGAACAACACCTTAAGAAGAAACCTGAATAACTATTCAACAAATTAACAAATAAAAAACAATACTAAGAGATATAAACTGATATAACTTTACGTAAATTTTGAAACGAAATAAATAATATTTGAGAATGACAGCAAATTCGGGCTTTCGAACCATGTCTCAAAAAGAATTATTGATCGAACTCGCGAAGAGCGACAGCACAGCGGCCCGTGCGAGCCTGCTCAAAAAACTTGTTCGCGAGTTTATCGAACAAACTGAGATATCTACCTCAGAGACCGAAATAGAATCCTTCTCCTTTATTGTTTTAAAGTTCATCGAAGATTTGTCATTCCAAGACCAGATTTGGCTTGCTTCTCGTCTGTGCAGAACGAACCGCATCACTCAGCAGCTCTTGGAGAGACTGCTTGAGATTAATCACGAAATCAAAGAAGCGCTGGTGGAGTTTTCACCGGTTCTGAACGAAAAACGGCTTAGGGCACTCGCATTCGGCACTCACGAAAAAACTTTGGAAGCTTTGGCACGCCGATCACACCTGCCAGAGCCAGTGACTGAAAGGCTCATTCGAACTGGCCACCGGATTGTAGTCCTTACATTGCTGAACAATATGGACAGCAGCTTCTCAGAGAGCGCAGTGCTCGGAGTGCTGCTGATGGCAAATGTGGAAGAACCGGTCCTTGGCGCAATCGCAAACCGCGCGCTGAATGACAAACAGTTTCGAGCGACACTTGCGGGGTTGATGAACACGGGATGCCCCTTGATCTCAGCCGATTTACGGGCAGCCCTTCAAAGAAACGATTTGAACTCGTTACGCGCTTTTGCAACCGAAAAAACCTATCCAGTGAGTTTTGAGTTTGAGGGGCGCATCTTGTCATTTCAGGAAGCACATGTGCTTTCCTCAGATGAAGACCTCTCCTTTGACGCTCTGCTTCTGGCCCTTTTTGAACAAAAGAAAATGATGGCTGCCATCTGGTTGATCAGCCGACGGGCCTGCCTTCCGGAAAAAACAGTCGAAAATGTTCTGCGTTCCCCAGCAGAATCTGCTGTGGTCAATCTGATGAAAAGCACCGGAATATCCGCAAAAACATTCCAGACCTTTTTGAATGAACGGGGACAGTGGCTGAAACGCAGGCCAAAATTCTATTACATGGAGCTACAAAAATTTCGAAACACGCCTCAGGCTTTAGCTTCTTGAAGAAAAAGGCCGCGCATGAAAGCGCGGCCAAAATGTCCTCCTGAGGCCACTATTTGATGAATGTGCCGTTCCTTAGCTCGGTAACGGCCTGCATCAGCTCCTCACGCGTGTTCATCACAATCGGGCCATGCCATGCAACGGGCTCCTTGATTGGAGCTCCCGATACGAGCAGGAACCGAATGCCTTGATCTCCGGCCTGCACGACAACTTCGTCGCCAGATCCAAAAATCACCAGAGAGCGGTCGCCGGTCTGATCACGAATATGTAGCTCTTCACCGCCATATTCTTTTTCGGTCAATACTCCGAACGGGTCCGATGCATAGTCAAACCGCCCTGCCCCTTCGAAGATGTAAGCGAAGGTTTGCTTATGGGTATCGACCTTGAACCGCTTTTTCACACCCGCAGGAACATGAATGTCCAAATATTGCGCCTCAGCTGCAATGCCATCCACCGGGCCACGCTTGCCCCAGAACTCGCCGCAAATGATGCGGGCAGATGTGCCATCATCATCCGTAACCACCGGAATATCCTTAGATTGGACATCCTGATAGCGCGGCGCGGTCATTTTCAGGTCTGATGGCAAATTGGCCCAAAGCTGAAACCCATGCATCCGGCCTTTTGCGTCTCCTTTTGGCATTTCCTGATGCATGATCCCGCGTCCGGCGGTCATCCACTGGACATCACCAGCCCCGAGATTTCCGTTGTTTCCGAGACTATCGCCATGCTCGACCGTTCCGGCCAAAACATAGGTGATCGTCTCAATGCCTCGATGCGGATGCCAGGGAAACCCCGCTTCATAATCTTCCGGTCGATCATTGCGGAAATCATCCAACAATAGGAACGGATCAACCAGCGAAGGATCCTGAAAACCGAAAACCCGGTCGAGGCGCACACCCACACCTTCCATGGTTGGTTGCGTCTGGCCAATATGCGTAACGGGTCGTATGGACATCGTGTCTCTCCCGATTTGAGTTATGACTTACCGCTATACTTATGGTGCCACACGCACACTACCATCCCTCAAACAGCCGACGCTCTGTTTCCTATGACTGAACAATAGCGAGTAGCAACACGAACCCTTTTCAATCCACGGCAGTTCTGGCAGGGTGCGCGCTCATTTGAACCGCTTCCCTTCCTGATTCAGCTACAGCCATCGTCTCATTGATATTTGGCGCTGACGGGACCAAACGACAGGCCATCATGTCCGCGATCATTTCTGTCAAGGATCTCACCAAAACCTATGACAGCGGTTTTTCCGCTTTGAAGTCTGTGTCACTCGACATCAATGAGGGCGAGGTCTTCGCTCTTCTTGGTCCAAATGGAGCGGGCAAAACCACTTTGATCAGCACGGTGTGTGGGCTGGTGCGCCCAACATCCGGATCGATAACTATAGGCGGCCACAATGCGATCAAAGATTTCCGCGCCGCTCGCCAACTGGTCGGCCTTGTACCTCAGGAAATGCCGACTTCACCGTTCGAACCAGTCCTCAATACCGTTCAATTCACCCGCGGTCTGTTTGGTCTTCCACCCAAACCAGAATTGATAGAATCCATCCTGAAAGACCTCACACTGTGGGACAAGCGGGACAATCAGATCATGTCCCTTTCAGGCGGCATGAAACGGCGGCTATTGGTTGCAAAAGCACTCTCCCATGAGCCGAAAGTTCTCTTCCTTGATGAGCCAACCGCCGGTGTGGACGTGGAATTGCGCCATGATATGTGGCGGCTCGTTGGCCAACTGAAAGACAAGGGCGTCACGATCATCTTGACGACCCACTACATTGAAGAAGCCGAGGAAATGGCCGACCGTGTCGGCGTCATCAACAAGGGGGAAATCATCCTTGTTGAGGAAAAGGCTGAGTTGATGCGTAAGTTGGGGCGCAAGGAACTGACGCTCATCCTGCACGAAAAGATGGAAGCCGTTCCCGATGCCTTGTCAGCGTTTGATTTGGTTCTCGGGCCAGATGGAAAGACCCTCACCTATACATATGACACCCAGAGCGAACGAACCGGCATTACGACCCTGCTCACAGAGCTTTCTAACACCGGTATCCGTTTCCACGATCTCCAGACAAAGCAAAGCTCTCTGGAAGACATCTTCGTTGATCTGGTGAAAGGTTAAGCCATGAATTTTCATGCGATCAAATCCATCTACTTCTTTGAGATGGCCCGCACCGGGCGCACATTGATGCAGAGCATCGTCTCGCCGGTCATTTCCACCACGCTCTATTTTGTGGTGTTTGGAGCTGCAATCGGATCACGCATTTCCGAAGTCGATGGGGTCAGCTACGGCGCGTTTATCGTTCCAGGTCTCATTATGCTGTCCCTCATGACACAAAGCTTGTCGAATGCTGCGTTCGCCATCTACTTCCCGCGATTCACCGGAACAATCTACGAGGTTCTGTCAGCACCGATCTCCTTTCTGGAGATTACCATTGCCTATGTCGCGGCAGCGGCCACCAAGTCTGCCCTTGTCGGCATTATCATCTTCATCACAGCCACCTTTTTTGTCCCCATTGAAGTGCAGCACCCTTTCTGGATGATTGTGTTCTTCACGCTAACGTCCGTGACATTTGCACTTCTGGGTTTCATTATTGGCATCTGGGCAGACAATTTTGAGAAGCTGCAGTTTGTACCGCTCCTGATCGTCACCCCGCTGGCATTTTTGGGCGGCAGCTTCTACTCCATCAACATGCTGCCGGAAATCTGGCAGAAGGTTACCTTGCTCAATCCGGTTGTGTATCTGATCTCTGGTTTCCGTTGGAGCTTTTATGGTCAGGCAGATGTGAGCCTCGCTCTCTCCCTTGCGATGACCTTCCTCTTCCTCGCCGCCAGCGTTTTTGTAATTCATCGGATCTTCAAGACCGGGTATAAGCTGAAGCCGTAAGGCGGGTGACGAGGCAAGGCAGAATAGGGTGACACGCGTGCTCCGTAAGTTTTCAAACGGCGTTGCGGTTTTGGGTGTGACAGCTCTATTGGCCGTTTGCCAAAGCACCGCACCCTCCCCTTCAACCTCTGGCTCGGGACAGCCAAAGCCTCAGGCGACCAGCCAGACAGCACCGGTGACCCCTGCTGCTTATGCCGCTCCAACCGCTGTGCCTCGAGGACGCTCGGTGTTGGTGCTCAACGGCTATACCGGAAGAGAACTGCTTTCTGAAAATGCGGATGCCCCGCGGTTTCCAGCGTCTCTAACCAAGATGATGACGCTCTATCTTCTCTTCGAAGAAGTCAGCAAAGGCCGTTACACACTTTCCACACCGCTGAATGTCTCAGCAAATGCGGCCTCCCAGCCGCCTTCCAAAATCGGCCTCAAACCGGGATCGACAATAACCGTCGAGCAGGCCGCGCGAGCTCTTGCCATCAAGTCTGCCAACGATGTTGCAATTGCTGTTGCTGAGAACATTTCCGGAAGCGAAGCCGCATTCGCACGTAAGATGACACAAAAAGCCAAGAGCCTCGGGTTGACGCGCACCCGTTTTGTCAACGCAAGCGGATTGCCAAATCCCCGGCAAGTCACAACCGCGCGCGACATGGCAAAGCTTGGTATGGCGCTCAAAAGGCGTTTCCCGCAATACGCAAGCTACTACAAAGCCCGGTCCGTCACGTACAACGGCCGAAGGTTCAAGGCGACCAACAACCTGATAGGCAAAGTCGCGGGGGTAGACGGGCTCAAGACAGGCTATGTCCGCCTCTCCGGCTACAACCTTGTGGCCACGTCAAGACGCAATGGCCGAAAGCTGGTCGTTGTTGTCATGGGCGGTGCCAGCGAAAGCGCACGCGACACGGAAGTGACGCAGTTGATCGAGAGATTCTCCTACTGAACCCCAACCGAATACTAAACCATAGATCGCAAGCACGAAGAGATACACCCGTCATAAACGGTGGTTTTCTGCATAAAACAACATTTAATTACAATTTTACCTAATTCTCTAACCTGACCTTAAATCGTTTTTCCTAAAACTTTACGTAACGCAACTTGAGCATTTCAGGCGGCGCGCAAACTAATAAGACGAATAATTACAGAGCGTCTTACAGGCTTACGTAAAATTAGCTAGGCAGCATTCGAGGACAGAGCCATGTCTTTATTTCGCAAATTTGCCAAGGAACGGTGACCGTCCGGCGAAGGCGCTCTGGCGCGACACCGATGCGGCCTGTTACGCTGCCTGAGCAGCGTAACGCCAGGGCAGAAGTTCGTCGAGGCGTGTGATTTTGTGGTCGGCGACTTGACCGAGGACCCAGGTCAGCCAGGCCTGAGGGTCAACACCGTTGAGCTTGGCCGTTTCGATCAGGGTATAAGCGATAGCCATGGCTTTGCCGCCGCCTTGGGAGCCTGAGAACATCCAATTTTTGCGTCCGATGGCGACGGGTTTAACGGCGCGCTCGGCGGTGTTGTTATCCAATTCCAGATGGCCGAGCTCAAGGTATGGGCGTGCTTTCGGCATTCGGCCCAAGGCATAGCGGATGGCCTGCGCGAGTGGTGACTTTCCCGAGATTTTGGGCAATTGCGTCTGCAACCATTCTTCCAAGGCGTCAAAGATCGGTTTTGCCCTAGCCTGCCGGATGGTAGCGCGGTCTTCGGGGGGCATGCCCCTGATCTCTTTCTCGATAGCGTAAAGCTCAGCAATCCGGCGGATGACTTCTTCGGCAATGGCGCTGCCCTGCGAGGAGAAGACATCCACGAACTTGCGTCGTACATGCGCCATGCAGGCCATCTCATCGGCTTTGTCGTCACCGAACACACCGTTGAACCCGGAATATCCATCCGCATGGACCCAGCCCTTGTATCCCGACAAATGAGCAACGGGATGCTCTCCTTTGCGATCCACCGTGAACTGATACCATGCACAGGGTGGCGATTGGCCAGACCAGGCACGCTCATCCCGCACATAGGTCCAGACCCGCGCCGTTTTGGTCTTCTTGTTGCCGGGGGCCAGCATTTTGATGGGCGTATCGTCGGCAAAAAGCGCAGGTCCTTGCCGCACCATCCGTCCGATGGCATCGGCAAGAGGTTCCAGCAGGGCCGTCGAGCGACCAACCCAGTCGGCCATGGTCGAGCGGTCCAGATCGACGCCTTCACGGGCAAAGATCTGGCTCAGGCGATAGAGGGGTAAATGATCGGCATATTTGCTTACCAGAACATGGGCCAACAATCCCGGTCCGGGCCGCCCACGCTCAATGGGGCGCGATGGCAGCGGCGCTTGCACAATCGCCTCGCACCATGAACAGGCTTTGCGGGGCCGGATGATCCGCTTCACCTTGAAGCGTCCCGGCACGTATTCCAACTCTTCGGTGACATCCTCACCCAGGGTGCGCAAGTTGCCACCACAACGACCGCATTCATCACCGGGAGAGAGCTCCTCGTCTTCCCGATCCAGATGATCCGGCAAGGGCTTGCGGCTGTGTTTGCGCTTCGGCTTTGGATCAACTCCCTCCTGCGACGGGGCGGGCTGTTTTGCCTGGTCTTCAGCGGCCTCAACAATCTCGGCGTCCTCGAGCAGATCGAGATTGAGCTGATCCAGACCCTCAGACTTGGAGCCGAACCGATGCCGATTGGCCCCGTGCAACTGGTGTTGAAGCTGCTCGACCTTGAGGCTCAGAGCCTTGACCTCGTCGGCCAGAAGGCGGTTCACCGCCCTCAATTCGGCGGGGTCCTCCGGGGTGATATCAAGGTCCTTCAGCATCTTCGATCTTATATCAGATCAAGGGCGTAAGTTGAATCCCGAGAGGCGCGCAAACGCCAATATATTGGCCTATCCGACGCTCAGGGGCCGCCATGTTTTTTGCGGCATCCGCCAGTCTATGCCTTCAAGCAACATCGACAATTGCGCGGGCGTCACGCTGACCTTACCGTCCTTCGCAGCAGGCCAAACAAACCGGCCCTTCTCAAGGCGCTTGCTGAACAGGCATGCGCCCTGTCGATCCCACCAGATGATCTTCAGCAGATCACCGCGCCGTCCCCGGAACACAAACAGATGTCCAGAATAGGGATCAAGCTCCAGAACCTTCTCCGCCTGAGCCGCCAAAGTGTTGAACCCGCGCCGCATGTCCGTCACCCCGGCAGCCAGCCAAACCCGCGCGTTGGACGGCACGGGGATCACGGCATTAGACCTTCAACCAAAGCCAGCACCGTCGGCAGCGCCGTCGTCCCTTCCACCAATACCCGCCGCCCGTCCGACAGCGTGATATCAACCCGCTGAGCCGACAACGGCATATCCGAGGCAAGCGCCGCGATCTGGTGGCCTGGTGCGGCCTGCGGGCCCTCTATCTCCACTGGTAGAAACGCCGCTCCATCAAGGACGCAATCGCTGTCTTCTGGCGCAAACCGCTCATCACGCAGCCAGTTGTGGATCAGGTTCGCATTCATCGCAGAGCGGCGCGCAACCTGCGCAACCGAAACCCCCGGCACTCTGGCCTGCAAACAGATCGACCGCTTCTCGTCATCCGACCAAAACCGCTTCTTGCTGCCCTTCTTCGTACCCAAAATGTGCCTCACAATGTCCATTAACGAAAATGGACATTATCACCCCACTGCGCTCCCCGTCAGAGCGGGAATACCGAACGCTCACAAGGAACGCGACGGGTCCATACTTCCGTTATTCGGCATTCTAATCATGCTACTGCTCGCAGTAGTTACGATTGGCATCGATATGAGCCAAACTTTTGGCGAGAGAACACGACTGCAAACAGCCGCTGACATGGCAGCTGTGCAGACAGGACGTGCACTTTTGGCCGAAGAAATCACAATCGCCCAAGCCAATGCTTATGCAAAAGATGCCTTTAACCGGATCGCATCCGGGTTGAGCGCGAGTGGCGACGGCAGCTCCGGTACGTCGATTTTCGGTACAATGACCGTCAAACCGGCAGTCCAGATCACTGAAACAGTGGACGGAAACACCACCAACTATGTGGTTAAGGTCAACGGAACAGCAAAAATTCCTGCCAGTCCCTTGAGCTTTATGTTTTTTGACGGGGAGACCGGCAAGAACACGATCTCACTGGGCTTTGAATCAGAAACAACAGCAAAAGCTGAAGCTGGGGCTTCTTTGTCCATGGCATTGGTGCTTGACCGATCTGGATCCATGGGTTGGGAACGTCCGTCACGCATGTCAGAACTCAAGAAGGCAGTTCGCTCTCTCATCAAGGAACTACAAACTGTTGACCCGGACGATCAGTTCACCCGTCTAGGCGCTTATGCATACCATTGGTATTATGCTGGGAAGAAAGAACTGACTTGGAACAAAAACTCTGTTCGAAGCTGGGTCAATAGTCTGCCAGCAAGTGGTGGCACACGGGCAGCACCAGCGATTCAAAAAGCCAAAAACGACTTGCTAACTAACTCTGAATTAAATGCGCATATAAATAAGAATGAACAAGAACCGGATCTCTTCATTCTGTACATGACCGATGGAATTGACGGCGATCCAAACTGGGCCAAGCGGGAGTGCACGTCGGCCAAAAATGCAGGAATCACGATTTACACGGTCGCATTCAAAGCCCCAGCAAGCGGTCGAAACCTGCTGAAAGCCTGCGCAACGTCTGATGCACATTATTACGATGCAAAGAACGCAAATGAACTGAACAAGGTGTTCAAGGACATTGCGCGGGAAACCACAAAATCCATCCCGTTCGTTTCGGGGTAACAAGCAACATCAGCAACTGAAAAAACCCGCCGTTTGGCGGGTTTTTTTGTGCCGTTCAGCCTGTTCTAAGTTCAAGATGGAAATTGGATGCCCTTAGCTGATAAAACAACTATAAATAATTATGAAATTTAACTACCACCGTATTTTTGACGGTAATGAATGGGAGCCTGTGTGTGAACATCCAACACCGGAATTTAGCAGAATCGGAAACGTCGCAGGATACGATCGTTGAAATGTCACTCTCCACAGCGCAGCGCATCCTTCCCTGGCTCTCGGTGATTGTTGTTGGTCTTGGTGTGTTTCGAGAGGTCTATGTCGCCGCGTTCGGAATGGACACAATGCTGCAGGGCATCCGGCATTTCGCCCTCGATGCAGAAAACACAGTCGCGGCCTGGTACTCATCCCATTTGATGTCAGCTAGCGCCCTCGCTCTTTTGGGCTGCGGGTTGCTCGCCAGAAAATCAGCAAACAAAATGGCAGGAAACTGGTTCCTACTGGCCGCGATATTCATCTGCCTGTCTCTGGATGAATCGGCCTCCTTCCATGAAGAAGTCAGCTCCCGCCTTCAGGGCCTTCTAGATACAGGAGGGATTTTCTACTTTGCTTGGGTAATCCCCGGCTCAATCTTCGTCGCAGCTGTCGGCCTTTACTTCTTGCCCTTCCTGTTCAAACTCCAACGCTCAACAGCACTCTCCTTCGTCTTGGCTGGGGGCATGTTCGTTGGCGGAGCCATCGGAATGGAGCTGATCGGCGGAGCCTTGGCAGAAGGGACAGAGATACGCGGCTGGCAATATTATCTGGCAGCCACAATTGAGGAAACGCTGGAAATTGCAGGCCTCACTCTCTTCCTTTGGGCGCTGTTGGACTATCTGAAGAACCAAACAGCACTCTGGGCCTTCCGGTAGATCAAACAAAAAAGAGGCTGCGAAATTCGCAGCCTCCTCAACAGCACTGTAACGAGACAGAAAACCTTAGTTCTTGGTCTTGTCGACAAGAGCGTTAGATTTAATCCAGGGCATCATGCCACGGAGCTTTTCGCCTACTTCTTCGATCTGGTGCGCGTCGTTCAGGCGGCGGGTTGCCTTGAACTTGGCAGCGCCAGCGCGGTATTCTTGCATCCAGTCAGAGGTGAACTTGCCGTTTTGGATGTCTTCCAAAACGCGCTTCATCTCAGTCTTGGTCTCAGAAGTTACGATGCGCGGACCAGTGACATACTCACCCCACTCAGCAGTGTTGGAGATGGAGTAGTTCATGTTGGCGATACCGCCTTCGTAGATCAGATCCACGATCAGCTTCACTTCGTGCAAGCACTCGAAATATGCCATTTCCGGCGCATAACCAGCTTCAACCAGCGTTTCGAAACCAGCGCGGATCAGTTCAACGAGGCCACCGCAGAGAACCGCCTGCTCACCGAAGAGATCGGTTTCACACTCTTCCTTGAAGCTGGTCTCAATAATTCCGGAACGACCTCCGCCAACGCCGCAAGCGTAGGACAGACCGAGGTCGTGTGCGTTGCCGGTTGCGTCTTGGTGAACAGCGATCAGGCACGGAACGCCGCCGCCCTTGACGTATTCGCCGCGCACGGTGTGGCCTGGGCCCTTAGGGGCAACCATCAGAACGTCGATCGTGTCTTTCGGCTCGATCAGGCCGAAATGAACGTTGAGGCCATGTGCGAAGGCTATCGCAGCACCGTCACGGATGTTTGCGGCAATGTGGTCCTTGTAGATGTCAGCCTGCAGCTCATCCGGAGTGGCCATCATCATCAGGTCGGCCCATGCAGCTGCTTCAGCAACGGTCATGACCTTGAAGCCATCTGCTTCAGCCTTGAGAGCAGTCGTCGACCCTGCACGAAGCGCAACGGCAATGTCCGTTTGGCCACTGTCTTTCAGGTTCATGGCGTGCGCGCGGCCCTGAGACCCATAGCCAATAATGGCAACTTTCTTGGATTTGATCAGGTTGATATCTGCATCGCGGTCGTAATAAACGCGCATTGGTAGTCCCTTTCCCGTTTGATCCTGTGCCCGCTCCGGGCCGGTATTTCTTTGGTTGACTGGATGAGTGAGTTTCAGGCGCCGTAGAGCTGGTAAAACTGTTCAACGGCGGTTTGTGCCTGGGATTTCAGGTCCTGCTCGGCAGGCGTGGCAGCATCTCCCAGAAGGAGCCGGATATGAACGTCGCGCACTGCCAGCCCATAAAGAACCTGGTAAGCTGTGTTCGCGTCATCAAATCTCAGAAAATTCTTGTGACGCCCAGCTTCAAGCAAGGAGCGCGCACGTGTCGAAATCATGTGTTTACCTCGCACCAGCAAAAGCTGGCCTAACCTGTTGCCCTCCCGGTTCGACTGGCCGATTGACAGGCGGTTAAGCGCGACAGAGGTTTCGCCGAACAGAACCTCCAGCAAAGCCTCCACGAACGCGTTGACGTGGGTTCGGTAAGTCTCAGCGTCTGATGTTGCGCCGGCTTCAGATGGGAAGCGAACCTTGCTGGCCTGATAGGCCACAACAGCTGCGAGCAGCCCATCGCGGTCGCCAAACCACTTGTAGAGGCTTTCCTTGGAGCAATTGGCTGTCCGCGCCAACCCGGCAGTAGTCAACGCCTTCTCCCCGCCCTCAACAAGCAGCGTCAAAGCGTGCTCAAGAACAGCTTCCTGTCTCGGTGTAAACGTGACGGGCGTACTGGAGGTGGCGTCTGAAAACTCTACGGAAGCGGCAAAGGACATGGACTGACTGCTAACTGACAACGGATGCGAACCGTACCGTACGGTTCGCGTCTTATTAATCAGAGGTGAGTAACTTGGTCAAGCAGCTTTTTTCACAAATTAAAAAAGGGCGCCCGAAGCGCCCTTTCATTGATCATGTGCAAAGAGCCTTAGTCTTCAATGCGAACTGGCACAAACCGAAGTTCACCGGTTTGATTAGAAAGAAGCAAGAGAGCTGATCGGCGATCTGCCTCTTTCAGCTTTTTGACTTCTGCCTTTACATCCTCTGGCGTGTTTACCGGCTCTTGAGCCACTTCCTTGATGACATCACCGGCCTGAACCCGCTTTTCTTCTGCAGAAGATCCCGGAATCACTTCCTTCACCAGAACCCCATCCACATCCGCTTCGATATTGAATTCTTCGCGAAGTGCATCATCAAGTTCGACCAGCATCATACCAAGGATTTCGCTCGGCTCATCTGCAGGGAGTGGATCAACGCTGTCGTCTTCACCCTCGTCTGTGCGCGCATCAGCTTCTTCCAGACGTCCAAGTGTGACAGGAACCGTTACGCGCTCGGCTTTGCGGAACACAACAACGGCCACTTCCTTACCAATCGCGGTCTCGGCCACGATGCGAGGCAATTCACGCATGGAATCAATCGGCTTGCCATCAAACTCAACGATCACGTCACCCGGCTGGATATCTGCACCAGCGGCAGGGCCATCATCACTGACACCAGCGACAAGCGCGCCCATTGCCTCATCCATTCCGAGGCTTTCCGCGATTTCATCAGTCACTTCCTGAATGCGAACTCCAAGCCAGCCGCGGCGGGTTTCACCGAACTCGCGAAGCTGAGAAATCACCCGCGTTGCTGTTTTCGCCGGGATCGCAAAGCCAATGCCGATTGACCCACCGGACGGGGAAATGATCGCCGTGTTAATCCCGATCACGTTGCCTTCCATATCGAACAGCGGACCACCGGAGTTCCCCCGGTTGATGGAGGCATCCGTTTGAATGAAGTTGTCGTATGGACCTGAATTGATGTCCCGGTTTTGAGCGGACACGATGCCGACCGTCACCGTGCCCCCAAGGCCGAACGGGTTACCAATGGCCATCACCCAGTCGCCGACGCGAATGGCATCGGAATCGCCAAAATCGACAGCCTTCAGCGGTGTTTCCGGCTCGACTTTCAAAACGGCAATATCCGTTTTCTCATCCGTTCCGATCAACTCGGCTTTGAGCTTGGTGCCGTCGTTAAAGTTGGCGGTGATCTCATCTGCACCCTCAATCACGTGATTGTTAGTGATGATGATGCCTTCTTCGCCGTCAATCACAAACCCGGAGCCAAGTGACTGCACACGGCGCGGCTGGCGATCTTCATCACCACGATTCTGTCGATTGAAGAACTCCTCGAAAAACTCCTGGAAAGGAGACCCTTCTGGCACTTGAGGCATTGGAACAGAGCGCCGACCTTCCACCTTTTGCGATGTGGAAATATTGACCACGGCATCGCCAAGCTCTTCAGCAAGGTCTGCAACAGAAACAGGGCCTTGAGCGAAGGAAGGTTGAGCTGGATTGAGGACAACAAGCCCACCAATCATTGCTGCGGCTGTCAGGGAAACAACGGATTTAAACCTGCGGCGAAAGAAATCGCGTGCCATGAGGCATTCTCCTCCAAACGGATCGGATCGCTAATGAGCAAACCATAGCAGGTCACCCTAGCTTTTCGAATATAACAAAGGCGAGAGAATTGATGTTCTCCCGCCTTAAACAGTTTTGTTACCCGCGTACGAACCAGACGATCAGCACACCCAATGCCAGAACACCGAGCCCCGTGTATCTCAGGATATGGTCTGGTGTTTCCAGTGCGCTGCGCATCATGGCCTTCATCGCGCCCGGGCTGAGCGCATAGAGTGTTCCTTCAAACGCCAGCACCAGCCCGAGTGCAGTGATGAGTTCCCTCATTGAGCGGAAGCACCTGCGGTGTTTCCAGCCCCTTGAGGATCGTTGAAGAACCGAAAGAACGCAGAGTCCGGTGACAGCACAAGGTTCGTATCGCCTTGCTGTAGACCTTGCTCATAGGCCTGCATGGAGCGGTAGAACCCGAAGAACTCCGGATCAGCACCAAAGGCTTCCGCAAAGATGCGGTTCCGCTCCGCATCCCCGTCACCACGAATGATCTCTGAATCCCGCTTCGCTTCAGCGACGAGAACAGTTGCATCACGGTCTGCACGGGAGCGAATCCGGCGCGCCTGCTCTTCACCCTGTGCCCGCAGCTCGGTGGCTTCACGCTGACGCTCGGTTTGCATCCGCGCGTAAATGGCCTGAGAGTTTGCATCGGGAAGGTCCGCACGACGGATCTTCACATCTACAACTTCAATGCCAAGATCAGACGCGCTGGAGCTGACGTCACGACGGATGTTTTCCATCAGACCGGCACGATCATCGCGAACCACTGCCACAAACGATGCCTTTGCAAGCTCGGAACGAAGTGTGGACTGCAAGAATGTCGACAGACGCTGATTTGCTTCCGGGATGTTGTTCACACGCTGATAGAATTGGACCGGATCAGAAATCCGGTAGCGCGCAAACGCATCCACGACGAGACGCTTCTTGTCAGACGCGATCACTTCCTGCGGCGACATGTTCAGATCAAGGATACGCTTGTCCAGATAAATCACGTTCTGGATGAGCGGATACTTGAAGTTCAAGCCCGGCTCCTGAATGACCTTGTCGATTTGACCAAAGGTCAGAACCAGAGCCTGCTGGGTCGGATTGACGATAAACAACGACAGGTAAGCAACAAAACCGATTGCTGCGAGGAGAAAACCGAAGAAGGTGCTACGCATTATTGGTTACCTCCCGTGCGAGCGGACGTGCCGCGCGGTGCAAAGTCGTTCAGCGGAAGGAACGGCAGGACCCCCTGCTGGCCACCGGCCTGACTGTCGATGATGATCTTGTTATTGGCGCCGAGGACCTTTTCAAGCGTTTCGAGGTATAGACGCTCACGTGTCACTTCCGGGGCCTTTTCGTATTGCTCATAAATCTTTGTGAAACGCTGGGATTGACCCGTTGCTTCAGCAATCGTCTGTTCGCGATACGCATTGGCTGCTTCCAGAACTCGGGCAGCTTCACCACGAGCTTCAGGAACCCGGCGGTTGGCGTAGGCCTGTGCTTCGTTCTGAATACGCTCCTGGTCGGCACGCGCCGCCTGAACGTCACGGAACGCGTCAATAACCTGACTTGGCGGATCCACCTTCTGCATCTGAACTTCGGTGATCTCGATACCAGCCAGATAGGAATCGAGTGTTTCCTGCATCAACTGGTCAACGTCGTTCTGAATGGCAACGCGATTTTCAGTCAGAATGGAGTCAATGTTGGAGCTACCAACAACCTCACGCATGGCGCTTTCTGCAACAGCTTTCACTGTGCCTTCCGGATTCTGAATGTTGAACAGGAAGTTTGAAATACCTTCGCGGGTGTTCTTGATGCGCCACTGCACCTTAAAACCGACGTCAACGATGTTTTCATCGCCTGTCAGCATCAAGCTTTCCTGTGGGACGTCTCGTGTGCGAATGGCACCACCAGTCACAAACTCTTCAACACCAACAGTCAATTCGCGAAGGCGCTGAACTGTCGGCTTGTAAACTTCCCCGATCGGATAAGGCCAGTTGTAGTTCAGGCCCGGTGTGGTTTGATCCGTGACTTCGCCGAGCACAAGCTCAACACCAACTTCGCCTTCATCCACCCGGTAAAACCCAGATGCGAGCCACACAGCACCGACAACAGCAATAATCAGGAGGACACCGACTGCTCCGAGGCCGCCACCGCCGCCCGGCATGACGTTTTTCACCCGGTCCTGCGTGCGCTTCAACAGCTCCTCAAGGTCTGGCGGGTTGCCACCGCCGCCGCCACCGCCGCCCCAAGGGCCACCGTTATTGCCGCCGCCACCGTTGCCGCCGCCCCATGGGCCGCCATTGTTTCCGCCACCTTTCCAGGGGCCACCGCCGCCTGATTGATTGCTCCAAGGCATTCAATAATCCTTCTTGACGTCTTGATGCACCGGGAGCGGGCATCAAGGTGAGAATTGGCCTGTTCTAGTTACTCGTGGTTATAGGCAGGTTACCGTCTTGTTTCAACGCACCGCCTTCCCACGCTTGGGATACAGATGTCGCGGAATTGGGTAGTTCGCCTAGATTTTTCAAGCCTGTGGACAGAGAAAATTGCACCTATATTTCATGAATTTGTATTTCAAACTCAACTCCCCCACTCTTCAAGAAGTAATTCAAATGGAAGAGCAGACAAAAGAAATATAACTCGGTTAACCACCAAGCCTCATATCGATGTGAGGAATACCATCTTCAATATATTCTTCAGAGACAGTCAAAAAACCAAATTCGGAGTAGAATTCTTCTAAGTATGACTGTGCCGAAACTTCAATATCGCAACTGCCACACAGTTGGCGCGCCTTGTTTATGCCCTCAGACATCAAGATCTTTCCAAGGCCAAATCTTCGAAAATCCCGGTGGACAACAACCCGCCCGATCCGGGCAGACCGTCCCGTCCCGTCGGCTGGAAACAGCCGAATGGCCGCAACAAGCTGGTTGCCATCCCGCTCAAAAGCCAACAAATGAAGCGTTTCCAGATCTTTGCCATCAATATCCGCATAAGCGCTTTCCTGCTCGACGACAAAAATGTCCTGGCGCAGTTTCAAAAGGTCATGCACCTGCAAAGAGGTCAACTGGTCGAATGACAGCCACTCCAGACGAAACCGATTATCAAGTTCCGGCGTCATGAGGCGGCCCTGCGCTGATAAGTCACAAACTCAAACCCCGCGCTGTCTTTTTCGGTTTGTTCGCCAGATCTGCGCGCTGTTTCGTCCCAAATGGCCGGATCGATCTCCGGGAAAGTCGTATCACCTTCCGGCTCCGCATCGACTTCTGTGATTTCGAGACGGTCCGCCACCTCAAGAGCACTTTGATAAAGCTGCCCACCTCCGATAATCATAATCTCATCAACATTCAGTTCTGTAAGAAGGGTCTCACATCGAACAAGAGCGCCGCTGAGCGAAGAAAACACTTGAACATCATCGGCTGAAAACCGCTCGTCTCTTGTCAAAACCAGATTGGGTCGGCCCGGCAGGGGCTTTCCGAGCGATTGAAACGTCTTACGTCCCATAATGACCGGCTTTCCAACTGTAAGCGCCTTGAAGTGCTTCAAGTCGGTCGGAAGTCGCCAAGGCATATCCCCATCCGCACCAATCACACCGTTTTTTGCTACCGCGGCTACAAGGACGATTTCCGCCATTCAAACCTCTCCTGTTAGAAATTTTTCACACCGCAATTGGCGCTTTGATGTGCGGGTGCGGATTGTAATCCGTCAGCTCAAAATCTTCATACTTGAAGGCAAACAGGTCCGTCACATTTGGGTTCAAAGTCATCGTCGGCAAGGCACGCGGCGTCCGTATCAGCTGCTCACGCACCTGGTCAAAGTGATTGTGATAGATATGTGCATCACCAAATGAGTGAACGAAGTCGCCGGACTTCAGACCTGTTACTTGCGCAATCATCATGGTTAGCAAGGCGTAGGATGCGATGTTGAACGGAACACCCAGAAAGATATCAGCGGACCGTTGATACAGCTGACACGAGAGCTTTCCATCTGCGACGTAGAACTGAAACAGGGAATGGCATGGCGGCAGCGCCATCTCGTCGACCAGCGCCGGGTTCCAGGCAGATACGATCAAACGGCGACTTTCGGGATTGGCCTTGATCATGGTCAGGAGATTCTCGATCTGATCAATCGAGCGACCATCCGGGGCCGGCCACGACCGCCACTGATAGCCATAGACCGGCCCCAACTCGCCGTTCTCATCGGCCCAGTCATCCCAGATCTTGACGCCATTTTCCTGCAAGTAGCGGACGTTTGTATCGCCAGACAAAAACCAGAGAAGTTCGTGAATGATCGAACGTAGATGCAGCTTTTTGGTCGTTACCAGCGGAAATCCTTCCGACAAGTCAAAGCGCATCTGATGGCCAAAAATCGAACGGGTTCCCGTGCCGGTTCTGTCTCCACGGTCTACCCCCTCATCGAGGACTTTCTGCATGAGATCGAGATATTGCTGCATAACGGCCATTTCTGAAGTTCGTAAAATTCAGATCAAAGTCCTAAACCGACTCGAGCCATCGGTCACCGGTCTTCTTTCGTTTTCGGGCTGCTGACAGACATACCCATTTGAAAAGGGTAGGAAACCTATGGTTTTCCACCGATGACCGGCCGCGACCTGTGGAAGACCTAGTCGCCTAACCATCAGCAAGTCCAAACTCCCTCTTTCATTTGCCGCCATGAATGCCTATATCAGGGGTGCTGGTTCGCCAGCTATGGCAATAAACTGTCAGTGCAATAAACCTATCGGACCCGGGGGCGGTACCCGGCGCCTCCACCCAAGCCCACTGATTTTCCCTTTTCAAAACAGTGGGTTTCGGCGGGGGCGAAATAGGATCGACGAGGGCGTAAAGACTGTGCTTTTGCTCGGCATTGTACCACCGTTATCGGGCTTTCTTAATAGTTGCAAACGACAACTATGCTATGGACAACGCTGTCGCTGCGTAATGCAGTTCCGGTAGTCCACTAAGTCCCGTTGGTTAGCACCTTCAGGCGGGGTTCGGAGGCACCTGGCAACAGAAGCCTCCACTTTCCCGGTACATTTCGTTGAAACGGCTCGTGAAATTTGCCACGAGCGCTGTATAATGCGTGAGTTGAGCCAAAAGAGGTCTTTTCTTTTGATTTTCTTGCGGTCAATGTGCCTGAATAATTCTTGCAGACAATGACAGGGTACCACTTCGAGCAGATGGCTGAAGATCTCCTCCGATACGACATTCTCATCCAGGACGCTTTGCGCGGCGCGGTGAAGAAGATCCTCTCCGAAGTGGGCCGCACCGGCCTGCCCGGAGAACACCACTTCTATATCGCCTTTGAGACCACGGCGCCCGGCGTACGGATTTCCTCGCGTTTGAAAGAACGGTACCCGCAGGAAATGACAATTGTTCTGCAGCACCAGTTCTGGGATCTGGCAATCGGCGAACATGCCTTTGAAGTTGGCCTGTCCTTTGGCGGTGTGCCGGAAAAGCTTCTGGTTCCCTATTCTGCAATCAAGGGCTTCTTCGATCCATCCGTCCAGTTTGCACTTGAGTTTGATCCGGGCAAAACAGCTGAAGAGCTGCCGGAAGAACTGCTTGAGGCGGTCGAAGAACTGGCACAGGCTGAAATCGATGCCGAAAACCTGCCAGTCGGACAGCCG
>NZ_GL476320.1:0-227636 GCF_000148725.1 Roseibium sp. TrichSKD4
CGACGCTCAGGGCCGCCATGTTTTTGCGGCATCCGCCAGTCTATGCTTCAAGCAACATCGACAATTGCGCGGGCGTCACGCTGACTTACCGTCCTTCGCAGCAGGCCAAACAAACCGGCCCTTCTCAAGGCGCTTGCTGAACAGGCATGCGCCCTGTCGATCCCACCAGATGATCTTCAGCAGATCACCGCGCCGTCCCCGGAACACAAACAGATGTCCAGAATAGGGATCAAGCTCCAGAACCTTCTCCGCCTGAGCCGCCAAAGTGTTGAACCCGCGCCGCATGTCCGTCACCCCGGCAGCCAGCCAAACCCGCGCGTTGGACGGCACGGGGATCACGGCATTAGACCTTCAACCAAAGCCAGCACCGTCGGCAGCGCCGTCGTCCCTTCCACCAATACCCGCCGCCCGTCCGACAGCGTGATATCAACCCGCTGAGCCGACAACGGCATATCCGAGGCAAGCGCCGCGATCTGGTGGCCTGGTGCGGCCTGCGGGCCCTCTATCTCCACTGGTAGAAACGCCGCTCCATCAAGGACGCAATCGCTGTCTTCTGGCGCAAACCGCTCATCACGCAGCCAGTTGTGGATCAGGTTCGCATTCATCGCAGAGCGGCGCGCAACCTGCGCAACCGAAACCCCCGGCACTCTGGCCTGCAAACAGATCGACCGCTTCTCGTCATCCGACCAAAACCGCTTCTTGCTGCCCTTCTTCGTACCCAAAATGTGCCTCACAATGTCCATTAACGAAAATGGACATTATCACCCCACTGCGCTCCCCGTCAGAGCGGGAATACCGAACGCTCACAGACAATTTCTTCTGGCTTGTGACGTTTCGTAGCCATGTTGATCCTCCGTTTTCCTAAACATAACGATGGACCACTTCAAAGGGGGAGGATCATATTGCGCAAAGCTAATGAAGATATCGATGGTACATCTGCTGCAGACACGCTTATTGGAGACGGCAGAGGCTCTGATGAGATTTTCAATGCTATGGATGGAAATGATCTTGTTTATGCGGCCTCTGGTAATGATACGCTCTATGGGGGAAGTGGTTTCGACACCCTGTTTGGAATGAACGGCAATGACTCCATATATGCAGGACTAGGAAATGACTATCTAATTGGTGGTGCCGGTATTGATATTCTGGACGGTGGAGATGGTGCCGATACAGTTGATTACTCTGCTGCGGCATCGGGTGTAACGGTGAACTTGTTAGATGGTGCTGCTTCCAATGATGGTGATGGCGGTTCAGATACACTCATCAGCATTGAAAACGTCATTGGCTCTGAAGGCAATGACACCATTATTGGTGATGTGAATGTAAATATTCTTCGCGGTGAAGGTGGCGATGACGCAATCTACGGAAATAGTAGTGATGATACCTTGTACGGTGGAGCAGGGAATGATGAGCTGCGCGGTCAGGGAGGTCTCGATACCTACTATGCAGGTGATGGTGATGATCTGATCTATAGCGATCAGGGCGACACCGCCTTTGGTGAAGCAGGTAATGATTCCTTCCGTGGCTATGGTGGCACAGGGTTATTTGATGGTGGCGCTGATGAAGATGGTATCTGGTGGCGCGATTATTACCATGCAGGAGATGTAGGATTAAATGTTGATCTTGCAGCTGGGACAGCGACTGATGGTGACAACAATGTTGCAACGCTTGTTTCTATTGAAAACTTCACTGGTTCCTCTTACGCCGATATTTTAGCTGGTGATGATAATGCCAATATTATCCGCGGTGGCTCCGACTTTAATGGAGCCATTGATCAAGCAGATACAATTTATGGTCGTGGCGGTGCAGACTTTCTCTATGGAGATTCAGGGAATGATACCGTTTACGGCGGCGATGATAATGATCTGATCTACGGTAATAATGGTGACGATATCCTTTATGGTGACGCTGGTGTTGATACAATCAACGGCGGTAATGGCAATGATACTCTGTATGGCGGTGAAGGTATTGATAGACTCTATGGCGGCACTGGTGATGACACATTCTACTTCGATGAAGAAAAAGATAGCATGTGGGGGCAAACCGGCGCTGATACATTCATTGCTGAAGAAGAGGCAGATAATAATTATCTGAATTTTGCTTACATTAATGGCTTTAATGAAAGTGAAGATCACGTTGACCTATCAAATCTATTGAGCGGTTATGATCCTCTTGCTGATAGCTTGAGTGACTTTGTGAATGTTGCTCAGGGTAGTAATACAACCTTCCAGATTGACCGTGATGGTGCGGGCACAACATATGGCTGGGACAATATTGTAAGGCTGAAAGGCAATACAACTGTCAGCACCGATGTAGATCAGCTTGTTCTAGATGGAACGTTGATTGTTTAATTAGCGGCGCACTGCAAGCTGTGTTTTGTATTACAAAACGATCTTGGCAAGGGGGCATAGCCCCCGTTGCATCCCTCCGTGGGCAGGGAAAATATGTTTCTAGAGACAATATTGCGAACGCTTACGACAACCAGACATGCGGCTCCACAGCTGTGTCTTGTCGCAGCCCAAACGGGATAAAGTCCACGAAAAGCTCAAAAACCGCGCTTACGTAACCGTCAAAATCGATAATCGCCCCGACAACGCTGCCGTCAGAGTTGCAAACGTCCGTGAAAACGGTCAACCTCGTCGCAACACACAGTTACTTGGGAAATATCCGATTAGATAGAACTGGCCTCCCATTCGAACAGCGGTGTTAAGATATATGGCAGGTAAACTGGCTGTTGCATTAAGGAATGGTGCGCCTCTCAGAATGAAACTGGGCACTCGGAGATCAGGATTTCCAGAATATATTGGCCGGAGGTTGTTTTCGGACGGCCGCCGCTATCTAGGAGCCAGGGACACCGGTTGTCCACGTTGTTGTTTTGCCGCACAGATACAATTTGTTGACACGCGCCCCTGCGCATATACCCTATCTAGTGTTCAAGGTCTGATGATTCCTTCCTGGGAACATCAGCGAAGAGGGAAGCCGGTGCGGAGAGAAACCAATCCCGGCGCTGCCCCCGCAACTGTAAACAGCGAGCCTGCATCCACTGTGCCACTGGGAAACCGGGAAGGCGGATGCACCCGGCACTGACCTGTGAGCCAGGAGACCTGCCTTGAATGGAAAAACGTCCACGGACGGCGGGTCCGAGGTGGCGAGAAAATGGGGTAATTGCCCCGTCGCGCCTCCGTGTCTGCCGTCATCATTTGATTGATCTCTTCGGGGTGCAAGACAACATGACCGTCACCGTTTACAGCAAGCCTTCCTGTGTCCAGTGCAATGCCACTTATCGTGCGCTTGAACAGCGCGGCGTTGATTATCAGGTCATCGATCTGAGCCAGGACAATGATGCATTTGCGCATGTCCTGGCCCTTGGATATGCGCAGGTTCCTGTTGTCGAAGTCAGCGGCGACCACTGGGCAGGCTTCCGGCCGGACAAGATCGCAGCTCTCGGCTAGACCGTGGGGCAGCTGGCCTATTTTTCCAGCGCATCCGGCAACACTGACCGTTTCATACATCGCCTTGGCCATCAGGCCACTCGGATCCCGAGAAACAAGACAGAAGATTTGCCGTCTGTTCTGGGTCCGTTTGTCCTGATCACGCCGACCTTTGCAGATGGCGAAGGCCATGGCGCAGTGCCAAAGCAGGTGATCCGGTTTAAATCTCCATACACAAAGCAAAAGGAGTGTCCCCTTGGGGCCGTCCCATATTGCAATTCTCTCACGCGCTCTAGAAAGCTGCCGAACCTTCCTGTTCAATCGAGGGTACACGGTGCAAATGTTGTTGGATTTTCAGGAGGTAGAGCCGCTTCTTGAAAGTTGCCAGAAAGAGGTGACACCTTTTTTCAAGACGTGTTTTTTTGACTTCAACGCGCACAACGGCTTTTGTCATGCTGCGTATCAGGATGGCCGCCCCGTGTCGTTCTACTGCAGCCAGCTCTTTGATACAGGCGGCTTGTCGTATCTTGAGTACCATCGTCGCCAGCTTGAGCGGATCTATGGGCCTGACTGCCCAATTGATCGAAGTTGGGCTTGCCCTCCAATGGAGCAAATTGTCGGCCCTGTAATCTACAGCGGTGACGCGCTGAATGTTCCCGGCTCTCGTTCGTTGAAGGAGTCTATGCTTCGGCTCCGGGCGCTGGCTAAGATGAACCTTTATGCCAGCTTGTTGAGTTGGCCCGGTGCACAGGCGTCCGTAGGACTGGCTCGTGCAAGTCATGTGTCCAAAGGGCTCGGCAATGCTTACGGCGCCTTCCACACTTACCCCTATGCAACGCGTTGGATTAAGCCGCCATCAGATCGGCTGCAAGACGATGTATTTTTGTTCAGTTGGCAAGCCGACATTCTGTATCAAGCGCAAATAGATGCTCTTGACCTGGAGCAAGAAGCGTCAGGTCAGCCAAAAGCAATGTCCGAGAGAATTGAATTGGCCGGATATAACGATACCAGCGCACCTCAGTTGTTGAACGGAAGCCGGGTAAACTGACTTCCATCTGAACGAGTTCGCAGACCGTGGTTTCTCTCGCTTTGGCAAAGGCCACGGCTGCAGCTTTTTCAAAGTTTGGGTCACGCTCGCGCAATTCTGCAGCTAGGTCGAGATAAAGGGTGCTTTCCAGCAAACGCTTGATATGGCTTTGGTTACCGACATGCCCAATTTGCGGAACGTGTTCCCCATCACATTCAGATGACGTCAAAACCAGTTTATTAAAATAGGGAATGACAGTCCCGAATTCTGAGTTCGAGTAGTTCATATACCTATCGAATTTTCCAATTATTTCGCCCTCAATGCCGCGAATTGATAAAGGATCAATGCGTGTTATCTGCATTACTCGATCCCCTTTGTATTTTCCAAGAGCTTAAACATACGGAGAGCGTTCAATAAGATTTCATCACGCTCATCTTCAGTAAAATCACGATAATCCGTTTTGCCTTCATACCCGTCTATGATACGGGACAAAAACAATGAGAGGCTGCTGCCATCGTCGCAAAATACTTCGCTGAAAATGGCCTCTTCGTCCTCAAAGTTTCGAGGCTCAGCCATTGTTTATCGTTGGCCTCGAATGATCTGAAATGCCTTTAAGATAGTCGCTGCATAGGCCTTCATATCCAGTGGTTCGTTGCGGGTTCTTAACATGCGATCAAATTCAATCCTAAGGTCAACCAACAAATCGGCATCGTCAGGAAAGTCTGAAATTTGTTTCACCGGGACACCTTCCTCATCAACGCGGATGTACAAAGCGGCCAAAGTTCTAGCTGGATCAACAGTCATTTCTGGCGCTTACCAAACGTTAACCGTTTTTGCGAACTTTTTTCCGTGAAACTGCGTGAAATTTCCTTAAAGTCATCAATGTATTTATTGACCAGTGCTTGAATAATATCGTCCATCAGGTGCCCCACTGAGGATCGCCGGTTGAGTCCCGATCAGTATCATACGCAACTTTCGGGAGTAAGTTAGCGTTAATTGACCACGGGCGACACGATCAGGTGAGGCACCCCCTTTTGCAAGCTGGCCTGCAATATATGTCAGCGTGAAGAACACTCTAAGAACAAAGCTGTCGGGGTTTTGCAGAAACTTTGCAGCGTTTCCGTTTTCGTTCCCTGCATGTTCCTGCGGACATTTGCAAGAAGTGCGCGCACTGTGGAACGCAGAAAGCAGCCTAGAAGCGCCAAAAACGCTTGATATTCAATGATTTGAAACTGGAAGAAAATGGTGCGCCCAGAGCACCAAAGTTTGAACTCTTTGGTCAGGGTGTTTTCTGAATGGAATGAGCTGATTGAAGCGGAAGATATCGATTTTGATAGCCTTCCTTCACCTGAAAATAAGGTCCAAAAACCAAGCATGGGAGTACCAAGCCCATGACTTCTACGAATACGGAAAAAAGCAGGTTTTCAAAATACCCGTCACCCATCACATTGCGGCTTTCTCAAAATGAGATTGATCGCCTAGATGGAATGGTTTCGGGTTCATCGCGTAGTGCCTACATTCGAAAGCAAATTTTTGGTGAGAATGCGGAAAAGCGCAAATATCGTCCTAAAACACCCAAAACCGATGATGTGGCAATTTCTCAAATTCTGGCAATGCTTGGTGCATCGCGAATTGGCAATAATCTGAACCAACTGGCTAAAGCGGCAAATTCAGGAGCGCTAATGGCAGATGATGAGGTCATTGCCCAGATTGAGGAGGCCTATGCCTTTCACTTAGCTATTCGATCCATGCTTATGGAAGCTTTGGGGCTTAAAGCTGAATCTAACGATCAGCATTCATCTGACCAATGATTTTGAAAGGCTCGCAACGCTCAGGCGGTGTGCAATTGGCACATCATTTGATGAATACGCACGACAATGATCGGGTGGCCGTTCATGATGTCCGTGGTTTTATGGCGGATAATTTGCTTGGAGCCTTTAAAGAAGCTTATGCGGTAGCTAAGGGAACGCGCTGCACACAATATCTGTTTTCCTTAAGCCTTAATCCGCCTGAAAAAGCCCGTGTGAGTATTGCGGAATTTGAAGCAGCAATTAGCGATATTGAACAAAAGCTAAAACTGCAAAACCACCCCCGCGCGATTGTCTTTCATGAAAAAGAAGGACGCCGCCATGCGCATGTTGTCTGGTCGCGGATAAATCCTGCAACCATGAAAGCGCAACGCATGTCCCATTTTAAATCCAAGCTGCGCGATATGAGCCGTGAATTGTATCTGGAACATGGCTGGAAGCTGCCTGACGGATATCTTGATGAGAATAACCGCGATCCGCTCAATTATGGCTACACCGAATATCATCAGGCCAAAAGGCAGAATATTGACCCCAAGCAGCTTAAAGCGCTGTTATTGGACTGCTGGCAGAAGTCAGATTCAAAATCAGCCTTTGTAAATGCGCTTGTGGAACACTGCCTGTATTTAGCGCGAGGTGACAGGCGCGGCTTTGTTGCGGTCGATCATACGGGTGAAGTCTACTCCCTATCCCGTTGGCTGGATATCAAATCAAAGGATTTAAAAGCCCGTCTTGGCAATCAAGCGGATTTGCCATCTGTTGCAGAAGTTTTGGCGAAGCTAAAAGCCAAGCAAGGCAATGATTATCAGTCAAAAATTACAGAGGCTATTTCTCCGTTCAGTGATGATATGGCAGCGTTTGAAGCCAAGCGTGAAAAACTGAAACGCGATTTTGCTGACCATAAAACTAAAATGGCACTTCGCCATAAAGCGGAGTTGCGCGATTTATACAGTCAATTTTCTTTGCATCCAAAATCCCGATTTCAGGCGAAATGGCAATTTGTATCTGGTTTCACAAATAAGCACCGTGAACAAATTCAATCTGAGATTCGCAATCTCAAGTCGCGCCATACAGATGAGCAGCATGATCTCTGGGATCGCCACTTAGCCAGTACCCGTCAACTCTACAAAGAAAAGCATCATCTCCTTGGACGCAAGAGTCTTGCAGACAAGCTTCTTCGTAAAGAGCTTAGGAGTTACTTCAAACATCACACCGCTGAACTGCTTCCGCTCAAATCTGCTGATGATAACCCTGACTTACGAAAAGAACTTTCTGAGCGTAATGCTGAAATTCTCCTTAACAATTCTGCTTTTATCCCAGAGCGGCTAACTGATCATCAAAGCGTTTTCCGCAAGCGCGACATCGCCCGTGAATTGACCAAATATATTGATGATGCTCACGATTTTCAGACCGTGTTGCATGGGGTTCTGTCAGAGAACGAACTGGTGCGCTTACAAGAAAAAGGTAGCTCCAATTCGCAAGAATATTTTTCCACGCGCTCAATGATCAGAACTGAACGTGAGATGATGGATGGTGCAACCACGCTTTACGAAAATAAATCTCATGGGGTTCATCCAGGTTTTGTCAGCCAAGCCATCACAGAGCAGAACAAGGAATTGAAGACCAAATTTGGCGGCAAGCTCAGCACTGAACAAGTAGTCGCTATCCAACATATCACGGGCAGCGAACGTCTTTCAACATTGATTGGCTATGCTGGCGCGGGCAAATCCACCGCTTTAGAAGCAGCGCGAGAAGCTTGGGAAGCACAAGGCTATAAAGTTCATGGCGCAGCCTTGGCAGGTAAAGCGGCGGAAGGTTTAGAGAAAAGTTCAGGTATTCACAGTCGAACGCTGCACTCCTATCAGTATCGCTGGCAGCACAATATGGAGAAGCTGAATGCCAATGATGTCTTCGTCATTGATGAAGCCGGTATGGTCGGCTCGCGGCAAATGAACTTTTTTATTCAAGAAGTTCAAAAAGCAGGTGCAAAAATTGTGCTTGTTGGCGATAGCGGTCAACTTCAACCCATTGCCGCTGGTGGCGCATTCACCGCCATCTCGGAAATCACCAACCCTGCAAAAATCACAGAAATTCGCCGCCAATCCCAAGAATGGCAGCGCGAAGCTTCGCATAACTATGCAACAGGTAATATTGAGGCCGCGCTGAAGGCCTATAATGATCAAGGCTGTGTAAAAACAGCAGATAGCGAAGCCTCAGCTATGAAAGCGCTCGTTAAAAATTACGTTGCCGATTTAAATAACAACACAAGTGATCAATCATCGTGTTTGATCTTAGCCCATCGTCGCAAAGATGTTGCAAAGCTGAATGCAGAAGTTCGCAAGTCACTTATTAGTGATGGTAATATCAAGGATGAACAAAAATATGAAACGGCAAACGGGTCGAAGAAATTCGCTACTGGTGACCGTATTCTCTTCAAAAAGAATGACAGTAATCTCGGTGTGAAAAACGGAACACTCGGCACAGTTCTAAAAACGAACTCTCATTCCATCACCATCCAGCCAGATGACAAAAAAGCCATGCCAATCGTCGTTGATCTTGAATCCTATAATTCACTCGACCATGGCTATGCCGTCACCATCCATAAATCTCAAGGTGCAACTGTTGATAAGACATGGCTCTTCGCAACACAAACAATGGATCAGCATTTGATGTATGTTGCGGGTACGCGACACAAGGATAAACTCGAAATCTTTTGCAAAGATGACTATGAAAATTTATCAGGCAAATTTCACCGTTCAAAAAACACTACGTTAGAATTCCAGAAGGCAGGTATTAATAAATACAAAAGAAAGCAAATTACGAGGTGGCACCTTTATTAAAATACTCATTCATTGAACAGCCTCCTCGACGATGGCGATTTCTTCAGGGGTGAGGCCATAGAGTTGATAAACCTTTTTATTTATTGCCTTTAATGTTTGTTTTGTATTCGAAAAATCAGAGCTTTGTTTTAGGAGTTTTTCTTCAACAAATTTTGCAATTTCCAAACCATCTTCTCCGCTTAAATCTGAAGGCAGAGGAAACACTTTAAGTTTGCTAACACTTATATCGTATCCAGCACCTCTTTCTTTGCCGTTGTGCTTGAACCAATACATAGCAACATTTGAAATCAAACACCCATATAGAGCGAGAAGATTAGATCCATCTCCTTTTTTCAGAATTACATTCTCAGAAATGCCAAAAAATGATTCTTGGGTTTCATATAAAAAACAATCAGGTTCCTTAAACATGCTTGGAACTACAATTTTTTCTTCTGTAAAGTATTCTTCTTTTCTAGGCCAATGAAGGTGCCACCAATCAAGGCGTCCATCCTTTGTTTCCCTTCTGGACAACATTATGGCCTTGTACTTCTCAAGATGAGATTTGATATGAAGCAACCCTTCCAAACTGGCACAATTCTCTTTGGTAATATACAGCAGGTTTTTCTTCGATTTCCTGTCTAACCCATAGTTCTTTATATTGGCTCCCTCGAAGAATGGCTTTACGTATTCTAGCTCGCTTTCATTTAGGTTTAAGTCTTCAAGTTCTTTATCCGTGAGAACAAAAACTCCTTCTCCTGCCGTTAAATTATATTTCTCAGCAGACTTTTTTGTAACTTTGTCAGGGTTTTGTACTACTCCCTGACTCACTAAGAATTTTGAGGATAAGGGTTCTGATTTAGAAAAATCTATTTCAGGAGTGCGAAAATTTATCTCTTCATCTCGAAACACATCAGATGTCCTTAATGTTGAGATTGTTACATTGTTTCCACTCTCCGTCTCGTTTACATCGCGAACATCATTTTCTAAAATTTTATATCTAAACTCATTCCATAGATCACTTTTAGAATACAAGTGAACCATGTGATGACCAGCAACATTGTCAAAAACTTTGAGTTTACCAATATCCACGACATCCTTAAACACAAGGTTATCTTTAACTCTCCCAATAAGTTTTTTTGCGCCAAAGCTGTTTAACCAGTATCGAGAAGTAATAAAGCAAATGGAACCATTTCTGCGAACCACGTCAATTCCGAGATGTAGGAAATAGAACCAATAATCCATTTTACCTTGATGATATTTTTTACCGAACGGAGAGCTGTTTACTTCCTCAAATACATGTTTATTGTCTCGTTCTTTCAGGTAAGGTGGGTTTGCTATTACTAGGTCAAATCCTTTGTTTTTTCTGAAAACTTCGCTAAAATCTAACGCTACGTCAAACGCCTTTTGCCCCCGACGAACCTGTAGACTTAATTCATCAATCTTATTTTTTAATCTCAGTTTTTCTGAAGGCCGGGTTTCATCAAAATACTTTTCTTTAAGCCCCTCTAATTCTGAAAAAAGAGAATTGTTAAACAAATCTTTCTCAACGCTTAAAAGCGAGTTGCCAGCAACAATTTTATACTCCAAGTTCGGTAGCGGTTTGATTGTTCCGAAATCTTCTTCATCCACCACCAGCGAGAGCCAGAGGCGCAGCTTGGCAATATCCACAGCGGAGGCTTCAATATCCACGCCATAGATAGATTCCTGAATAGCATGGCGCTTGAAATCATAGGGTGTGCGGTCTTCATCACCCAGATAGGCATTGAGCGATCCACGTGCGCGAACAATTTCATTCATGACACCCACCGGGAACGCGCCAGAACCAATCGCCGGATCACAGATTTTTACATGCGCCAGCGCATCATCAATCTGGCTGGCATATTTCCTCACCGTTTCCGGGATTTTGTGTTGATAACGGCCAGCATAGTCTTCCTGCTGCGTTTTTACCTGCGCGGTGGCATCATGTTCCTGCGCGACATCGCCATGATAAATGAATTCAGCGAGGTCATCACGCGGCACCACCGGCGCATACACATCCACATAGTTGGTAAGAAGGTCTGTTTTGCCAAAGTCAGGGATCAGGCTTTGCTGGCCTTTTTCTTCCACCGGGCGGCTTTCGATATTCAGCTTGGCATCAAGGTAGTTAATCAGGCTCTCTTGGCACATGTAATGCACGATCTCACGCGGGGTGTAGTATGTGCCACTACCTTTGCGTTCATTTTCCGGAATCAGGTTTTCAAACACTTTACCCAGCATTTCCGGGTCAACAGCCACCTCTTTATCGAGCGGCTCATCTTCACGAACCGTGAAGTTGTAGAGGTCAAATATATCGAAAATCTCTTGGAAGATGGCGTTATCCAGTAAGATATCGGTATTCACCCAATCATAATTGCGGATAGCTTCGAACAATCCACCATTTAGGAAGGGAATGCGGCATTTCAGATGATCGTAATAATTATCATGCCGCTCGGTGGCCAACGCCTCATAAAACAGAGGTTCTAGCACATCGTTAAAGAAGTTTGGATATTCGCCATATTCGCCTCGGTAAAGCGACTGGAGGAAGTCTTTTGGACCCGATCCCCACTCATAGCCTTTGGCAACACCAAGCCAGCCCTTCTTCTGGAGGAAATAGAGAAAGACGATCTGCCCAAGTAGCCGTTTGGCAAAGTCATCGGTTTTAATGATTTTGGTTTCAAACTCGGTTTTGGTTATGGGGTCTTTTTCGAGATGCTTTTCCAACGCTTCCTTCAAGCTGAGATAGAGCGCCTTATACTTCTCGAAGAATTCCTTAGTGACTGTTTCAATGTTGAACGCGGCCTCAAGCTCAGAAAGGGTCGTTTCAGTGTTCGATTGCAACACCGGCAACAACTGCCTGCGAGCAGTGTGCGTTTTTTCATGTTTCCCAACCAAAAACGAATAGCGACGCGCAGGTGTTAGCTCTTTACGGACTTTCTGCTTTTCCTCATCCAGCACGTAATCCATACGTACTAGTGAGAAGCGCCAATCTTCACAATCATCTGAATAGAAGGCGACAAGTGCCGCATCCTTCATATTCCCGCCACGGCTTCCATTGAGATAACGCGCAATGAAATTCCGCTGCATCGTGCGTGCATTTTCCAAGGTGTTGCGGCGCGGCACTTTGACCGCTAACACATCTATTTCAAGCCCTTCAGGGTCTGTAAATTTTGCTAATCGCTTGTAAGAGTGAATGCCATCTTGAAAGGCCTCCGGAATATAGGTTCCGGACGAAGCCTTTTTTTCCTCCTTTTCATAGTCATGAAATAGCTCATGAATAAAGCGGCGGAACCGAGCCTCATCGTAAGCTTGAGTGAAGGTGTCATTGACTAATTTTTCTGCTTCACTTTTCTTCATGTTTCCTCACCTACCATTAGCTCACTAAGGATTACCTCGCGCACAGAACGTTCTTTTGGCCTATTCATATCCTGATACAGATCGTCGTAGCTGATATTTTCCCTGAAAACATTCAGTATGCCCAGCGGGTTTAAGTTCTTTTTGAGTTTTTGTTTGATACGCTTAGACGTGTTGCGAGGAATAGTGCCATGCTCAAGTGCCTCTTTGACCATCTTCAGGTATTCTTCATCGTCATCTGTATACCCCTGAAACTTGCCTATTACAGCCTTTAAGGTTTTGAGAAGCTGGGCTTCATTTGATGATCCTCCACCACGGCCAGTAGACAAGTCGATGCTGTCATCTCCTGTAATTTCTTCGAGATAATTCTTATTGGACTGCAACAGATCAAAATAACCCGCTGGAATTTTCTCAGCAGGAGTATCCGGTTGGCACTCAAACAAGCGTGCAGCTTCAAGAAAGGTAAGTTCAAGTGGACTGATGTTATCTGCTATAACGAATTTCTTCAGTCTTCCTTTGCGGAAAAAGGTAAGCAACCTGTCATCACGGTACGCTAAATTTTCAGGCAGTTTTCTTGCCGTTCTGGCTTTCTTTGGCAACATTTTTATGCGAGCAAACAAATCAGCATTATTATCCCGAATACCACGTATCTCTTTCAAATACCGTAATTCTGAGTCAGCTTCTGCTTCACCATCTTCAAAAGTATTCTTATCATTCAGCTTTTCATATAAACGTTCGCCAAAAAGCTCATGAGTTGTGAGTTCTTCATCGTCACTAAGGTATTTTGCATCTTCTCCTAACGTATTGTGAAATGCTTGAATCTTGCTCTTGATATTATCTTCTAGGCCTAGATGAGCATCAGACTGCGCTGTAGGGAAAATGTTGAATACATAAACCTCATCATGCTCGGTGCCAACGCGATTTACACGTCCAACACGCTGCAAGACACGTGTCGGGTTCCAAGGCAGATCATAATTGATAATTATATTTGAGCGGTGCAAGTTAATACCTTCCGCCAGAACATCTGTCGTTAGCAATATTTGCACATTATCTTGCGGCTGGGGATGCTTAGGTTGGTAATTTGCTTTGATCAAATCCCTCAAGTGCTCACCCCTCAGGCTCGCACCATCCAAAACGCCCCCATGACTGGAATAGGATAGAACTTTTCCTGAGAAATGCTTATCCAATTCAGATTGCAAATGTTCAACGGTTTCTTTTGATTCACTAAAAACAAGGACCTTTTTCTTGGCAAGGATGGGATTGTTTTTCAATTCCTCTACAAAACTGTCGGTTTTCGGGTCTTCATCGATGTTTCGCCAAAGCCGCTCAATCTCCTGTAGAATCTCCAGATCGAGCAGAAGTTTCTCTCGGTAGGCTGGCTGGAAGTCAGTTGAATCATATTTTTGCGCCTTCTCATCCTCGACAAGCGTCAGCAGTCGATCTTCATTATCCGCATCCAGTAATTCAAACACATCTACTTTATTGCTAATCCAGACGGTTCCTTCATCGTACATCCCAAGGAAACGTTCATAGGAATGTACGAACCGACTTAATGATTTTTTAAAGGCATAAAAGCTGCTCTCAAGCCTTTTCACCAGAATGCCCTTCATAAAGCCACCGACGTTACGTTGGGATTGCTGTTCAAATTCGCTAAGCTGTTTTTTCAAAAAGAGTAAGGGTGTGTATCGCGCATATGAGAAATCTCTAAGCAACTCTATGGTTTCATTAAAAGCTTTCTCCGTCTTGCTATCAAACTGATATACAATTCGCTGGGGGTCGGCCATATCTGGGAATCTCAGCCCTTGTTTGTCTATATCTTCACCAAAATAATTTTTGATTTCAGATCGAGTTCGCCGAACCATTACATGCTTGAGCACCTTATCGCGCACCTTTTCTGAAGTCTCTTTCACAGCATCCAAATACTCAGCCGTGCCCTTTTCGTATTGGTCTAGTTCTTTTTGTTGAGCCTTAAAAAAAGCATCCAAATTCTGAACACCGGGAATGGCACTGTTCTTTGCAGGTTGAAATAGCTTGATCTGTGTTTTGATGTCTTCCAGCTTATTGTTTAAGGGAGTAGCAGAAACAAGAATTACTTTTTTATTTCTGCATATTTTATGTAGTTCTTCATAACCTGTAGTAAGCTCATTTCTAAAGCGGTGTGCTTCATCCACTACGACATAAGTAAACCGCTCAGTTCCCTTCTCCAAAATTTTGTCTAGTTTACCTAGCGACTCAACTTCGAAGCCGGGGACATAAAATTGATGAAGTGTTTCTTTCCAATAATCTTCAAGCACCGGGGGACAAATTATTAGCTTCCGTCCAGGTGGAAGTTTTTGAAGCAGTAATGCTGTAATAAACGTCTTTCCAAGACCAACTACATCTGAAAGAAACACTCCGTTATAGGATTCTAGAACTTTCTTGGCTGACATGACAGCTTGTTTTTGGTAGGCTAAATCCATAAAGCCATCGGGAAGGCTAAACTCTAGTTCTTCATCAACATTTATATCTTCTTTGAAGTATTCATAAAGGAGCTTTAGATATATTTGGTAAGGGGTTATGCGATCATTTAACCATGTCTTATTTTGAATTGTGTCGATGTATTGTTCGCTTAGATCGACACCTTCTGCCCACAATTCCTCAAATCTCTCAAGGGCATACTCGACATCCACGCGATCTTTAAGCTCAACATTAAACTCACGCTGGGCAACTAGACCATTCTCCGAAAAATTACTGGAGCCTGTTACAACTCTTCCGAAATCACGATCATCTTCGTTGAAGCGTGTAATATATACCTTGGCATGAATATTTTGGCTTGGGTGAGCCTTAAGCTGCAATTTTCCAGACTTGATAAATTCTATAAATTTCTTTGCAGCAATTTCTATTTCAGGGGAATCTTCAGTGCTATCCATTTCTGCTGTAAGCGTTTCAGAATATATCTCTCGGCATTTGCGATGCGATTCACCAAAATCAATTTCCATTTGTGATTTGGATTCTTCAAAGAGTTCATAACTTCGTTTATCTACATTTAAACCAACTAATATTCTAATGTTCTCAACGTTTTCAAGTTCTCCATATAATCGATAGAACCCACTCGTCCTGAAATATCCCACTAATATATCAAAATATTGGGCGTCTTTTGTGGTTGAAAGAAAGCGACTGTATAATGAATCGCTATTTGTATTTGTGAAAAATTTAAGATCACTTGATTTGTTCATTTGTATTTTTATCTTCCTGCAAAGCGATCCATTTATCGATTTCACTTTTGCGAAAACGGCGAGCACCTCCTACTTTAAAGCTTGGGATGCTGCCATCTGAAGCAAAGCGGTAAGCTGTTTTTTCTGCAATTTTCAAATAAGAGGCTAATTCCTTGATAGTGAATATCGCATCATCACTCATATTGATTGGCTCCGAATTGAGTACATTAATTGAAAATGATTGAAAATTGAGCATTCTTCAAGTTGTTTGGTCACATGCCCCACAAAATTGTTTTATTGAAAAAAATTGAGCTTGATGACGAAAATTAGTGTTGGCTCAGAATACAGGGGATGCAACGGGGCTTTGCCCCTTGCCAAGAGGCCTTGTTACACGAATGTGTATTACAAGGCACATCTTGCGGCACCCCGTGCTGTGACAAGAGCTTTGCGGTTCAGCTTGGTTCAAGTGAACCTGTCTTGGAATTCCCAAAGCTTTTTCAGGTTATGACAATTTGACGGTCAGCTTAAATATGAAAAATTCAACTGGATAGCTTTTGATCGTACGATCTACTTTCATGAAATTAGTCTGATTTTAATTCATCGGCGTAAAGGTGGCCGCTTGTGACATGCCAGCTTGTGGGGCGAGATCAGCTACTTTCGGGGCAACAGCCTCATAGTCTGACTTAATTGTTGGTGTCGCAGCAGGTTGCATATCAGCTGGCAAGAATTGAGCTGCCGATGGCGGCATATCAGGTTCCAGTTCAGCTTCGAGAGATTCAAGCTCCTCAACAGTAAAACCCTCTTGTGAAGATCGCTCCCGCGCATCATCCAGCTTGCCTTGATAGATAGCTAAAGCTTCTCGCTCTGCGCCCAATCTTTCCTTTTCCAATAGAAGCGGTTGATAGGATTCCCAAGTCGGCGCGTTATCATCAATTGTATTCGGGTCAATGATGTCACGATCTAACTCCGTTCCGAATTCATCAAAAACACGCTGTCCATCTTCTGTTTTGAAAACACGACGACCATCTTCGAGGCGATGCGCTCTGCTGAGCAGTTCATCCATTTTTGCCTGAACAATCTCAAGCGCTCTTTCATTTTCCATCAAGGCTCGGACTGTGGCTTCATCATATTTATCAAGCTTTTCATGGAACGCTTCGATTTGAACTTCTGTGGCGATGGTCATTTCAACCGCTGTCGCCAAGTCGAGGTCTGTCTTTTCTGCTCGCTCTTCCTGCTTTTCTTTGCGTTCTTGCTCATCTTTTGCAGCAATGAACCATTTAAGGCGTTGCACCTCTGCCAATTCAGCAGAGGTAGGTTTGCGACTAGACCCGCGAAAATGGTTCACTGCCAAATGCATTAACTGCCACACTCCTTCTTTGCCAGAACATGAACCAAAGCTGGAACTGGCTTATCCAAATGAAGCTCCATGAATGCAGTGATGCGTTTCCACGTATCAGCTCCGCTTTGATAATACCATTTGTTGATACACTGCATGCCCGATTGGTCGGGTTTATCTTTAAGCCAACGGGCATATGCCAAGCCGCTCGCAATTCCATTCACGTAGAAAATACGTTGATCTGCATTCATTTTATTCAGCACTTCATCAGCGGTGAATGCGTTGGCTTCGTTTATCGATGTATTCGTCATAAACATTGCTATTAAAATAGCAAAAAGTAATGAAGATTTACTTAATGTTAACGAACTCTTAATTCGCATAATCGTTCGATTTCGCAGTTATTTTACTTCCACATCTTCATTTTGCTATAATTAAATTGTAAGTATGGGAAATCAACGGGTTAGTCGAAAATCGGCGGCTGGCTTTAGTTTGATCCCACCTTGACGCTGAAAGGAACGTTTTTGCCAGAATTCTGGCAGGTTCTGAGGATGCGACAAGGTTTTGGGAATGGATGAAACGCATTGGATATCTGCGGGTTAGCACCGAAGAGCAAAAACCAGATCGACAAATCGATGGGCTAAGCCCGCTTTGCGATGAGCTTTATATTGAGTGCGTTTCCGCTGCCGCCCAAAAGCGCCCCATATTTGAACAGGTAATGACTGAGCTTAAATCGGGTGATACGCTTGTTGTGTGGGATTTAGACCGCGCTTTTCGGTCAACCCTTGATGCGCTCACCCATACAAAGCGGCTTCAAGAACGCGGCATTCAGTTTCAAGTCGTGACCATGAATATCGATACATCCAAGCCAATGGGCGAATTCTTCTTTACCATTGTTGCCGCTTTTGCGCAGCTTGAACGGCGGACGATTTCCGAACGTACGAAAGAAGGCCTTCGCGCCGCTGTCAAACGCGGCACTGTTTTAGGGCGCAAGCCAAAGCTGAGCAAATGCCAAACCCTCTCGGCGCAACAAAAGCTGGCAACCAAAGAAATGAGTTTGAAAGAGGTGGCGGCATTTTACGGCGTTGATCCGACGACAATCTCCCGCTCCATCAAGCGGCTTGAGGGGAGTATGAAATAATCATACCGATATCCGTTTTCCTGTGATATACTGATTATAAAGGAGATTTTGTGATGTCGGGAACTGAAAAACGCACCGTGAGCCTTGCCCCTGAAAACGCGGCTTTCATTGATGCTAAGGTCAAATCGGGTGGCTATGCCAGCACAAGTGAGGTTATTCGCGCAGGTCTTCGCGCATTGCAAGAACGCGATGCCGCCGTTGAACGATGGTTAGAACAAGAAGTTGCACCAACTTATGACGCTGTAAAATCTGGCGAAATGGAAACTCATGCTGTTGGCGACGTTTTTGATTCAATTCGTACCCGACATGCCAGCCGACAATAATCCTTTATGAAGAAACGAATTGTCGAAATTGCTGATGATGCACGGTTGGATTTACTTGGTATTTATGACTGGATTGCCAATGCTGGTAGTCCCCAAAATGCTCTTTCCTACATTGAGCGGATAGAAGCCTATTGCAAAGGTTTTGACTTAGCGAGCGCACGTGGAACGGCACGTGATGATATCAGACAAGGGTTGCGCATTGTTGGTTTTGAAAAAAGCGCCACAATTGCATTTATGGTTGAAGAGGATCGTGTTGTTATCTTGCGCGTTTTTTATGGTGGTCGCGACTGGGAAACGATGCTGACCAATTGATGGCTTTTGCTGGCCTCATGCTGCGATTTGTTGTCGACGCCTTATGACGTCAAAAAACCCATGTCACGTTCTGAATAACACGTGGATAAGTTTATGCTTTTCCTTTGAAAAGATCGCTATAATTGAGAGACTTACTCCGTGCGGGGCGTTCTCGCATACGGCTTAGAAACCGTTTGAATCACCGACTCCAATAGGGGCGGATAGCCCCGATCTAAGGCGTTGCACGAATAAGGGGCGCGTTTGATTCAAACGTTTCTAATGTCCGTCCACCCGTCAAAAAAGGAGTCTGCCATGTCAGAAATTCACGATCATTACGAAGAAAAACTAACCCGCTTGAGCATGAATGTGAAACATTCGCTTGGGATGCTGGAACAGGAAATCTCCACCCATATCCAAAGCGAAAAAGAGGTTATTCAAGATATGTTAGAGGAAATAAAAGCGAGCGCTCCCCGATAGGGCTAAGGGGGTGCTCGCGAACATTAAGTTTGTTTCAAAACGCATTTTCTAAATCCTATCGATTATCAAATATTTAGGTATTGTGACCTGCGCTTGCAGTCGCGCGGTTCTCAATTTGAGAAACCCGCGCTGTGCGGATTAGACATCAAATAAATCGCCTTGCCGTGAAAGAAGATCATCGAGATAGACCAGATGCGCAAAATCATTGATGAGATGGGAAAATTTGAGGCTCATCGCGGTATGCGTATCATTGCAGCTTTGAAGCGGCTCGCGGGGCGGCTCTTGGGCTCGCTCTGCGTGCAATTGCCTGACGAGCGCCCGATAGCGTGAGAGGTCTTGCTTTAAATCGGCTTCGAATTTTCGCTGAAACTTGCGCAATTCGGATGATCGTTTCGGTTCATGTTTATGGTCGGCAGCTTTTATATCGGCCTCGGCATAGCCGCGATAATCGCCTAATCTGACCAAGTTCAGGATTTGTTTTGGTTTTGCAATATCCCCGCCGAGAAGATAATACCAAGGGTGTCCCGCGTGATATCCGCGATGTTTTTTAAGCGGTGCAGTCATGATAGCACCTCCTCATTGAGGCGATAGATCACGGTTTCCCCAGCGATGTCGGTTTTTGTATATTCGCGCATCAAATCACGGGCGAAGGCCTCAAGATCAACATAGGCCTTCATCACCATAGGCATGTCGCCCAGAACATCGTGTTCTACAAAATAGCTGGCAAGTTCGTAATGGGATTTGACAAAGTAGAGACTGATATCAAAGCTCGCTGAACCAACCGCTTTGGGGTCAAAGCTTTGGTGATGGTGCTTCACAGCTATGATAAAGCTTATCTTTGCATAGGCGTCCCATGCTCTTAGGGCTTTGAAAAACGGCTTGATGGTGTCGGGGGTAAGTTGCCATGCCTCAGCAAAAGCCTGATCAAGCGGGCTGCCCGCGATACAGGCGATGTCAAAGTCACAAGAGCGATAGCCAAAGGCGTGACTAAGGGGGATAAAATGGCTTTCAAATTCTTCTTCTGATGTGAAATAAAATCCTTCTCTTATAGGGTTGGATGGGTGTGCGTGACATATAAAGGTCATGATATTTTCTTTCTTTTATTTGGTTTGAAATGGAGTAGTTCGAGTCAAAAATGTCGCAATTTGAATGGCTTGATCGATGCTCAAGCGGCGCAAATCCATGCTGACCTCTTGGCTATGTCCGTAAATGGTCGCTGTGCCATATTCAAAATAGACAGCCTTTTGCGCGTCTGACCATTGATGCGCAATTTTGCGACCTTTGGAGGCTTTGAGCAACAAATGCGCCACGTTTGTGAGCAATTCGGCCTGTTTTTCATTCTCAAGATAACGCGCGCGCGCCTTGTCAAACGCGGGCAGATAAGCGGGCAATAGCCGCCGCGCTATATCAGCGGCGATTGCTTTTGGGCGGCGGTTTATGCTGACACCGATAGAGCAAAATTCGCTCTGCTGCGGGTCTGTGATGCGTTTGTCAAACCGTCCTGATATTTTGAATTTGGGCTGGTTATATTCCTTTGAAATAATCAGGCCGCGCCCTTGTCCATCAATGATCTGGCGTTGCCAGCAAGAGGCTTGTTCAAGCGCGTTGAATTTCCAAGGTCGCCCTAAATATAGGGCGATCTGTTCGATTAAGGCGGTATGTTCACGCATGGGAATACCTCCCATTTTTATTGCCGTTGGCCTTACTGCGAAAACCGCCTTGCACTTTTGGGGGCGCACTAACGCGCTTAAACCCATCCCCGCTTGGTTTTTTGCTGCCGTATTTGGCGCGGATTTCGTCTAGCGATGTTTGACCACGGGAAAATGAGCGGTGATTGCTGGGACGAAAATGCCAAGCTTTCTTCTTTGATGCCCATTTAAAGCCTGCTTGTTTCAAGTGATCTTTGTGTGTTCTGGTATCGCCCGTCACCCAAATCCACACGCCGCAAATCTCAATGATGAGCCCATCAAGCGCCATGATGCTATTGAGCGCGGTGTTGAATTCCTCGCCATAATCGGATTGTTCTTCTTTGATTTCGCCTGAGTGATCTTTCAATACCGCAAAGGCCGCATTGACGACTTTCATCATCTCTTCGCCTGCGGGATTGATGTCGGGGTGATATTTTTTGCAAGCTTGTTTGTAGGCTGTTTTGACAAGCTCTGGGGTTACGCTTCCGCTTAGGGATAAGATTTTTGCAGCATCATAAATGTTCATGACTTCCTCGCTCATGTGTTAAAGTTCAAATTCCGCGAGGCTCTTTTCTGTCTTTGAAAAACAACACCGCGCATGAACCCTTGCCCAGCGGCGAGCGTCCTTTAAAAACCCAACGAAAAAAGCCGCCCGCGATGTCAATCGGGGGCGACCAAAAACAAGGACGGTCGTAAACACGGGTGACAAAATACCCCAAAGACCAACCGCTTGCGGCGATGACGGGCTTACGTCATCGGTCCGACCACACGGGAGCCTGGCTTGCTGTGCAAGCAAGGCGAATGGAGCGGGCCCGTCGGACTTGGTCTATTGGAAAGGGATTTTTCACCTGTGTTAAGCTTGGAATTGGGTTCAAGCGAGGCGAGACGCCGAAGCGCGAAATAGAAGCGGCATGACATGCCACAACTCAACCGTCAGGGATTGAAGCCTTTTGGTGAAGACCGATTTTATCGGGCTTCCGACACTTGTAGACTGAATAAAAAATTAAATCCTAGTGTGTTTGAAAGCCCTATTTGGGATGTGGGAATTGTGTTGGTCCATTTGACCTTGGATCATCAGGTTCCCCATCATCGTCTTGATGTCGGAAAGCAAAAAGTGATTGAACTATTTTCTGATTGCCGCTCAGGATCGCAACATCCAGAACATCTCTTTCCCAACGGTCTTTCAGATCGATGTTCACACCGTCCTGCTGCAATAGATAGTCAACCATGTAGGCATTTCCTTTAGCGGCGGCGTAATGAAGTGCGCTCAGTCCGTAAATTCCGTCCTGTTTTGTGATGTCATGGCTATTAAGCTCAAGTGCTGCCTTCACTTCAGATAGATCATTGTTTTTAGCTCCCCTGATAATATCGGGCTTCACTCCTTTGTAGCCTGTATCCTTCCCTGACTCTGGTTTTGTTGATTTAGGTGATTTCATAATACAATATTCCACCTAAAATTGTCTATAAAATCATGCAGTTGGACGTCTTTCGTGCGCAAAATCTCAATGAAGTGTTTGTCAGGATCAATAAATTTCAGCTTTCTGGTCGCACCTGAAAATTTCTCAGTTAAAAGGCTGTTCGATGCTTCTTTCAAAATGGATGGAGTAAGAACAGCAAAGCCGTGTATTTCATCCTTCAATTTTTCCTTATTTGGAATGAGGAAAAATTCTTCCGTGAGAGGAATTGCAACATCTTTGACATGGAGCCTAATTCTGTTTGAGATCGTGCAAAAACCAGATTGTCGCTCGATATTCCAATCATCTTGATAGCGCTCTGCGTCATTCGGCCATTTTAGGATATGTGCAACGAAGAATGCCTCTTGCTTGTATCGATCTAGTGAAAGGCAAAAAGTATGACCTTCAGCTTGCCCTAAATAAACTCCTACAAATGTGTTCAGTTTTTGATCAATCAATTCTTGATCAGGCGTTTCAGATGAAAGCCTTCTATGAAGATACCCAGAAAAATTTTCATCCGAAAAGAACTCTGAAAACGCTGATCCAAAACGCTCAATCGTCCCAAATTCAATCAAATCTTGTGCTTTCGAAAATTCTGGCCGCGCCAAAGTATTCGGATGAGTAAGAAAAGCATACACGTGCTGAAATTTGATATCTCCGATTATACTTTTTCCCTTGGCCCAGCTTTCAAGGTCTTGGCGTGTAATCAATGGCGCTTCCTCGGTGACTTCGAGTTTAAGCAACCCAATTATTTCAGATCGGATGGCTTGCCACTTGCGACCTGTTGAAACCGAATAATCACTCAAGATTTTGAGTGCTTGGTTTTTGACAAATAGAGAATGCTGGCTTGCCTGAGCGTTCTCATCTTGATCGAGCAGCTTCAGTTTTTGCATTTCTTTGCATTCTCACAAGGCAGCGCACTTTGTAGCTTTGAGTAAATTTCTCAGGAGCGATTTTGTGCAAAACGACAAATATTCAAAAGATAGCGGAAATAAAAAGACGTTTCATCACAGTCTATCTTCGTCTTCCGATTCAAATAACACGGGCGATGGATTGAATTCAAATGTACGATCGAATTCTCTTAATCCCACTTCTGAAATCTATGCGGATTTTGTAACAGCATTTGAGCATTTTAATGCCGCTCTGTTTGATGGCGAATTATCCGAACCCGTCTTTACCTTGCAGAATAAACCGAAGATGAGGCTTTCATTTCATGAAAACCGCTTTGCAAATAATCAAGATATTCGAGCCCATGAAATCCAATTCAATCCTGTTATTTGCGCGGGGCAATCTGACTATGAAACGCTTGGCTGTGTCGTGCATGCGATGGGTTTGCAATGGCGATATGATTTTGGACCTGCGAATGCTAAGGGGGTAAAACCTTCTCGCGGCTACCACGACAAAACGCTTGCCGTTCAGATGGCTAAGATCGGTGTGAGGCTTTCCGATACCGGAGAATCTGACGGCAAAAAAACGGGTTACAATTTATCTCATTACACCATTGAAGGTAGCCCATTTGATCTGGCGGCACGTGATCTTTTGATTACGGGTTTTTCCTTTCGCTGGCAGGCAATTGTTCAAAAGCCAGCCTCCGATGCGGATGAAGACACTCCAAATGCTGCACCCAAATCCCGCGTGAAATACACCTGCGAGATTTGCGATCTGAATGCATGGGCAAAAGCCGATGCACAGTTGAGTTGCACCATTTGCGCAATCCCCCTTTCGCCAAACTTTTCCACCCAATGAAAACTAGATCAAGGAGATTTATTGTGACTGAACACATGAAGGACGATCTGTCCAAAATCCATCCAAGACGCAGAAAGAAAAATCAAGCGTTTACCAACCAAGGCCCATCGAATGGTGTCGGGGACACACAGTTTGAAGCGTTTGAAGATTTTGAGCCAAAGGACTTGCCGCCTGTAAAATACAAATCGGACACCAAGATCAATTGGGCGTCTTGGATTGTGCCGACCTCGGCTGTGATGACGGGGGCTTTGGTTGCGCTTGCTGCGCCGCAATTGATCGATACATCGGGTATTCTGGGCACGTTAAAAATGGCGCTTCTGGGAAGTGCGGCCAGTTTTATTTCATGGGTGGTCAATCATCATGCGATCAAACATGGCACCGAGCTTGCGGCGAGTGGATTAAAGAGCGCGGGCTTTGCAAGCCTTTTGGCCGTCACAATCACAGGCGCGGCGGCTTTTTCCTTTAGCTATGCAGGATTGGTTTTACCGCGCGTTGATGCGCTCAATCAAGCCGATCACGCTCAGGAACTGGCGGCCTATGTTGATGACATCAATCAAAATTCTGCCCAGCTTTACCAATTGCGCGCGGTGCTTGCGACAACGGCAGCGGACTTGCAGGCGAAAATCGAATGCGAAATAAAGAGCGGCTGCTTGAGTGGCAATGGCGGCGGCGAAGGGGCGATCTATCGCGGTATTTTGCCTCCGACACAGCGCGCGCAAAAGATTTCAGTCCAGCTTATCGCCAGCGATGATGAGCGGCGCAATCAACTGGCCGAGATTAACAACGCGCTGGATGAATACCATGCCATTTTGGGTGAGACCACGGCAGACAGTGTTGAAAAAAACCGCCAACTCACGGCCAAATCGGGTCAGATCAAACAACGCGCTGCTGACTTGCGCGAAAGCTCTCCTTTGCTTTTGCTGCGTGGATATCAATCTGAACTCTCTGCGGGGTTGATTATTGAAGACGAGCCAGAAGGCACGGCCAAGGTCAATGGTATTTTGAAACGCCATGCCGAAACCCTGCGCACAGCATTGGACGATATTGAGCTGGATCAATCCGTTGCACCGACATTTCCCAGCAAGGCTGGCGTTGGCGAGGCATTTTCGCGGTTCGCGCATTTTTGGCCGCTGGGGATTTTTACGGCTGCGATTGAACTGATCATCCCTTGGACGCTTTGGCTTCTGACTTACGCCGCCATCGTTCTCAAACTTTTCCGCCAGACTCACGATTATTCACAAACACCAAAGATGGAGGGCTAACCATGGAAGGATATGGCACCAACCTGCTTGGCAGCAGCGCAATTTTGACTGTCTTAGGTGTTGCGGCATTCTCGGCCTATGTCTCGGGGCCGCTGATCATCGAGCGTCTGTCACAAAAAATGAATTGGCGTGATGAGTGTATTGAGAACGTCGAACGAGAGATCAGAATTACAACGCCCCAAGCACCCGCCATGCCGCGCATGTCCTGCAACAGCGCCATGCGTATGGCGGGGCGAGATTTGGCCGAGCTTGCCAGAGCGTTTGGCATTGAGCAGGCCTGTCAGAGCCTCGAATATCAAATCGAATTGAAAGAATTTAACGCGCAAGAGCGCCTTGCCGCAAAGCTGGAAAGCGCCCCATCGCGCTGTGAATGCGCGGTCTCACGGATGATTTCTGAACACCGTGGCGCGGTTGCGCTCCATGCGGCCTCAGCGCGACTGGTCACGCCGCTGCCCATCCAAAATCTCACATCGGAATTCACCGCGTCGCTGAATTCCCCAAGCTGCGCATCCATTGCAAACCTTAGGGCAAAGATTGGAGGATAAAATGATCTTTGGCACCATTACGGTCACAGATGATGTGGTGAGCACGCATCGCAATAGTTATCTTCTGGGTTCACTGACGGTTGTGTCCGTCAGACGCCCGATACTCATTCCCTCTTTGATCATTGGCGCATCAGGTGCCGCATGGGGGCTGGCCTTTTCCGATCTGCTTTTCCTATCTGAAATGATTGCAACAGGCATCGTTTCTGCTGGTGCGCTCTTTTTGGGTGTTCAATGTGGTCAGCTTCAATTGGTGAGCCGTGATCTTAAAAACACCGAGCTTTCCTCTGCGGTGTGGGGGCAGTATCACGATCTACACCAACATCGCCACGCGATTGTTGAAGGCGTGCGCAAGTCCAAAACACACCAAACGACCTATCCTGCACCAACCGTGGAGGGGCTGTGATGAATATTCACCAGCATCGTTTTGGCAAAATTCTGGGCGTGAATGGCAATTTTCTGGGCGCGGTCGGCTGCTTTGCTTATGGCTGGTTCCTCTGGCCTGACGATCCCAGATGGTATGGGTTTTACATTATTGCCACCCTGTCCTTTCTGGGCAGTCTTGGCTTTGTCATCCGCGCCTTTGGCAGCATGAAGGCGCTTTTTCGTCAAGACAAGATTGTTGCTGAATACCAATCAAAGGTGAAGCCGCAAAAAGATGCGGAAATGGCCTCTGATCACTCTCTCAAAAACGCAGGCATGATCGATGGTTAGGGGGCTTAAATCCTATATCGCCAAGCATCGCCAAAAACGTAAAGGCGGTGCCAAGCCGATCTATGTCACAGGCAGGGCAGGATGTCGGTTGTTGGGGATGACGCTTGATGGCAAGCCCATCTTTGAACCAAAGCCCACGCATTCGATTTTGACCAGCGCCGCGGGGGGTGGCAAGACAACATCTGGCGCTGTCCTTTGGCTGCAATCCATGTTGGCGGATAAAAGCCGCACTGTCATTATTGCCGATTTTAAACAGGGAGAAATATTCGCGCAAACAGTCGAGATGTGCCTCAAAGCTGGCCGCAAGGTCGCGCTTTTGGATGATACGTTGATGTTTGGCGTGGATCACCCGCTGCGCGTTGATCTTAATCCCTTTGGCAGCATCCTTGCGGCCCATGCCTTACAGGCAGAGCAAGGCGAGTTGGTCTTTGTGACCGACAGTGCAAATCATGCGCTGATCGAAGAGCCAAATAATGATGAACGCAATGCGTTTTGGCGTTATGAACCCCGCGCGATGATTGAATATGCGCAAATGTCGTTGCTCGCCAATACGCGTGGCGGCTGCACGCCTGGCGCGGTTTGGTCATTACTCTCTGACGCGCAAGACCTTGAGCGCGCGCTCAAAATCGATCTTGAAGAGGGCGACGCGGTTTTAAAATCGCTCGCCGCGCATATGCAGGCGGTTCGATCACACCCCGAACATTACGGTCAACATTTGGGTGCCGTTAAAAAAGCGCTGAGGATATTTTCGGCGGGCAGTCCGCTCCATTATGCGGGCTCTGACGTGGATATCACCCATAAAGAGCTGCTGGAAGACGGCTATATTGTCTTTCTCACGGGGCCGCAGCAGCATGTCGAGCGCTTCGGACCCTATTTTGCGCTGCACTTGCAGAGTTTTATGCATGCGTTGTTGTCTTCGAACTTAGCGGCGCAAGGGCGCAAGGTTGATTTTCTACTAGATGAATTCACCAATACCCCCGCGCGCGAAATAGTCTCAAAACTGACAACCATCCGCGCATATGGCGGGTCTGTCCATATGATCTGCCAGTCGCGATCAGAGATCGAACGCAAATATGGCGAGAAAGAAACGCTGACCATCGAAGAAAACGCGGTGGTCAAACAATGGTTCGGCTTTTCGAGTTTTGATGAGGCCGAGCGCGTTTCAAAGGCCATGGGTGAAGCGCTTTATTACAATCAAGGCATTGGCACATCGAGCGACAAAACCGATGTCAGCGGCAATTACAATACTGTGCGCGAGCGGCTTTATACGCCTGCTGAGCTGATGATGCTGCCCAAGGATGAGCAGATCATCCACGTCAAAGATGTGGGCTTTATCCATGCCAAAAAGCTGCGTCAAAACGAGGTCTATCCATACGCCGAGCAGCTTTTGGACAATCCGCTTGAGGGGGGACGGTTACCGCCTGTGCCCAAAGTGATTTTGCCCACTGATGATGACGGGGGCGAGTAAGATGCGCGTTCGTTTTTTAAAACCAGCTTATTTTATATGGCTGATCATTCTTGGCGGTGCTTATGGCGCATCGCAAATTGTGGGCCTGCCTCATTTGCGGTTTGTGTATGATTTTCAAACTGCTGGGAACCCGTTCGACACATTCGCTGACCGCTATTTTACGCGTTGTTCGTATTGGGGGCCAAACGGAAAATTCACAATCCATTTTCCTGCACATGGGGAGTGTGCGCTGTTTCGTTTCTTCACCGCCAATTCCGAATATGCGGAGCGCTAGACCATGCCGCGTGACGGAACAAAAAACAATTTACATTCTTCTGGGCGCGATATCTCAAAAGAAATGCGTGACAGCTTTCACCTTAAGGGGCTGCGTCGGCTGGCGGAATTAGGGCTTAAAGGCCATCACAAGTTAGACGCGCTCAGGGTCATCAATGACTACGAGCATGCGCGGCAGGAGGAAAAAGCACACTTCAAGGAAAACTATAAAGCCCGTGTCAGCAAAGCGGTCAAAAGGCTGCAAGCCAAAGCTGGACAAAAGGCGCGTGAATTTAATCACCCTTTTGCGTTTTTGGATCGTTTTGAAAAAGGCCAGATGATTTTAACAGCGCGCAAGCAAGTGCGCCAAGCGCATGAAGTCACTCTGTCCCTTCTTGATCGGCAGGAAACACGCGAGCTTGAAAGCATCGCCCTTAAAGCTGGTCGCGGTGACATCGACCCTGAACTTCTCTCCAAAGATTTTGATCGTGCCTCTGATCGTCGTTCCAAGTCTGAACGCAGGAACCAGATGCAATCGCGTCTGCGCTCCAGAAGTCGATCAAGATGAAGAACTGCAACCTTATGGAAAGAAAGGAGAAAATAGAAATAAAATAATGAGTTAAGCCAAAACAACGCAATGAAGTTACGTGCTTTTTCATTGATATAAATAGGAATAAATACCTATCATGTTCACTTATTGTTCTCAATTTAGGGAACGCAACCACAACTGTCAAGAAAGGAAAAAAGATGACAACAACACAAGAAACACCAGTTCCAGAACAGCAATTTAACGGTGCTGTTATGGGGAAAACCAACGGCAACTCATCTGTTAATGCAGAAGAAGCTCATCAGCATGGCTTGAGCAAAGCGAGAGAAAGCTTTGCTGGTCGCTTGCTAACGGATGCTCAATTCAGCGAGGCCATTCACATTACAGAAATTCTTGAGCGCGAGATTTATAAGTCTGGCAGTTTCAAAGATAAGCTTGGCGATTACGCCTATGCCATGGGGCGCTCTGAGAATATTGATCCCAAGCGATTGGAAACAACCATTCGCGACTTGTATCGCGAACGCTCAGGGCAAACCATGTTCCAGCTTTGTGAAAGCCTCAAAGATCGCGAGGCGGCTGTTCAATCAAAAATACAAGATGTTGCTTTGAATGCTGTTCATGAAATTGAACCCATGATGGCAAACGGCAATAAAATAACGTTCAACCGCGCCCTTTCAGAAAAAGCGCAAATGGTTGCCGATGAATATGGCGTTCGTGACAATCATGCGAAAAAACAGATGGCAGATAGCTTCATTGCTGAACAACGTGCCACAGGTGTTGAAGAACCTATGGAACTTCGTGATTGGGGCAAGCAATTGGATGAACAATATTACCGTCCCCAAATTGAGCAGGAAAAGCAGGAACGCGCTGCTGCCAAGCAAGATATGCAAGCGCCAACCCGCTCATTTAGTCGCCGCTAATGAATGCGAAAACTGACCTGCCTGATAACGCACCCAAAATCGAATTCTATCAGGCAGGCCTTATAAGTCCTTTATTCACAACACCAAATCCGAAAGCCAAACAATGAAAGATGAACCAACCAACAATTATGGACATGATCCAACCTACAATATCAAACCTCAAAAGCCGCAAATGCTTGTTGACTATGCTCGCTATGCCAAAATGCTTGATCACCCTGATCTTAGCGAGCAGCAGAAAAAAGAGTTTATCGATTGCCTTTGGAACCTCATCACCGAGATGATTTATCTTGGATTTGAAGTTCTACCGCATGAGGAAAATCAGAACCTCTCACATGAGGATAGATTTGAAAACATGCTCGAATGCATGCAGCTAAACATGGTAGACTTGCACACAGATCAATCCAACAAAACGCCTAGCAAAAGCCCTGCATCATAGATGGCAGGTGTACTATTGATTCAAAAGGAGAAGGAGAAATGCCTCAAAATATGACAGAAAAAATCCCAGCTGCACAAAAAGCAGTTATCTATTGCCGTGTTTCATCCAAGAAACAATCAACTGATGGGGCTGGCCTTGAAAGCCAAGAGCATCGCTGCCGTGAATATGCGGAAAGTAAAGGCTATCATGTCGAAGCTGTATTTCCTGATGATACATCGGGCGGCGGCGATTTTATGAACCGCCCCGGAATGGTGGCGTTGCTCGCCTATCTGGATGCCAAACCACAAGAAAACTACGTGGTCATCTTTGATGATCTGAAACGCTATGCCCGTGATACGGAATTCCATTTAAAACTCACTCGCGAAATGGCGCAAAGGAATGCCAAGCGTGAATGTCTGAACTTCAATTTTGAAGATACGCCTGAAGGCAAGTTTATTGAAACGATTATTGCCGCCCAAGGCGAACTGGAACGAAAACAAAATCGCCGCCAAGTCATCCAAAAGATGAAAGCCCGTGTTGAACAGGGCTTTTGGATATTCCGTGCGCCTGTCGGCTACAAATATATCAATTCCAAGCGTGGCGGTAAGGAGCTGATCATTGATGAACCTGTTGCCAGTACCGTGCGGCAAGCCTTGGAAGGGTTTGCATCTGGTCGCTTGAATACACAATTTGCGGTGCGCAAATTCTTGGAAGAGTGTCCTCACTTTCCAAAAGACTTGCCCAATGGGGAAGTTCGCCGCCAGACGGTAGTGCGTGTTTTACGTCAAGTTGCCTATGCAGGTTTTGTTCAAGCTCCAAATTGGAATGTAAAGCCGCGTCTTGGCAATCATGAACCGCTCATCTCTTATGAAACCTACACCAAAATACAAAACATACTGGATGAAGGCGTTTACGCGCCGCAGCGCAAAGACCTGCATCATGACTTTCCACTTAGGGGAGCGGTTTGTTGTTCAAGCTGTTCAACCCCAATGACCGCTGGATGGAGTAAGGGCAAGACCAAGAGCTATCCATATTTCTGGTGTCGCACAAAAGGCTGCGATCAATATGGCAAAGTGATCAATCGCGATAAGATGGAAACTGAATTCAAGACTTTGCTCAAAGGCATACAGCCTACACCATCGCTGCTCAATTTGTTCAAAACCATGTTCAATGATGCCTATGAGATGCATATGGCACAGGCTCAAGATCGCCTTAAAGCGTTCAAACAGGAATCAATTGATTTAGAGAAGCAAATTGCTGGACTTGTAGAGCGCGTTATGGATGCTTCAAGTCAGACCGTGATTGCGGCTTATGAGAGCAAAATCGATCTTTTGGAGAAAAAACGCCTTGTCGCGTTGGAAAAATCCAAGCAACGGACATCAAACAATGACACCCAAAGCAATTTGTTTGAACTCTCGTTTCAATTCCTCGCAAACCCTTGTAAAATATGGGAAAGTGGTCGTTTCGACCTACAGCGATTAGTGCTGAAATTGGTGTTTTTAGAGCATCTACCCTATACCAAGGGTAAGGGCTTTTTGAACTCGAAAAAATCATTACCGTTCAATGTGTTAGGGGATTTTAGTTCAATGAAATGTCAAATGGTGCTGCCGGAGAGATTTGAACTCTCGACCTCTCCCTTACCAAGGGAGTGCTCTACCCCTGAGCTACGGCAGCAAAGCCGGTTATGGGTTGCGCTTCAGGCAACAGACCGGGATGCCCAACCGACAGTGTCGACTGGAATGACGCGGCTTTTGCCACAACTGGCCTGTTGGTGCAAGTCGGCAATTTGCTTTTTTTGGAACAATGACAAGGTGGTTCACAGCGCAATGAGCACCTCATCAAATGCGCATCATCTGCCATAGCCCGTTTTCCTCGCGTTCACATCCGTAAACGACTTGCCAAACAAAAGATGCAGCGATTGTGGAAAAGAGGCGGCTGCACTTATTGGGCGCAGCCTTCTGGTGCTTTCGGATTTGAAGGTGAAGCGCTATGAAAGGGCAAGTTAGCAACAGTCAGAAAGAACAAAGATGACCGACGATAGCCAGCGTACGGCTGATCGGGAAGAAGAAGGCAGCCCGTCCAAGGTCCGTGCGGCAAAAAAAGACGCTGAAAAATCAAAGGACGAGCGGTTGGCGGAAGCCTTGCGTGCCAATTTGAGGCGCCGAAAGGCGGCTGCGAAGAAGACAGCGGAACCAAGGGACTAGGCGCAAGCCGGTCTCGCCGTGTGCAGGCCCACTTTGGCTCTTAACTGGAAAAGCGGCGAGAATGGGCGGAATATCGCCCCACTCTTGCCAATCCCTCGTCTTGCATGCGCCCCATCTAGCGTGTAGACCCCGTTTCTGTTTCAAATTTGCAAATAATGACACCTGCAAGGGGCAGGCGGGTCACGATATCGGGTGGATGAAAGAGCATGGATAGCATCAAGGTTACGGGCGGCGGCGAACTGAACGGCGTTATTCCGATTTCCGGCGCAAAGAACGCCACATTGCCTTTGATGATCGCATCGCTTCTGACAGACGAAACCTTGACGCTGTCCAACGTGCCGCGCCTTCGGGATGTGGCTCAGCTGACGCAGATTCTCTCCAATCACGGTGTTGATTATTCGGTCAATGGCAAACGCAGCGGTCAGGATGATCTGGAAGGCCAGACCATCAATCTGACAGCTCGTGAAATTGTCGACACAACCGCGCCGTACGAACTGGTTTCTAAAATGCGTGCAAGCTTCTGGGTGATCGGCCCGTTGGTTGCTCGCATGCATGAAGCGCGCGTGTCCCTGCCGGGTGGCTGTGCAATCGGCACACGGCCAGTTGACTTCTTCATCGACGGTCTTGCTGCGCTGGGCGCGGATATCGAGATTGAGGGCGGTTATGTGGTCGTCAAGGCACCGGGTGGCCTCAAAGGCGCTCGTGTTGAATTCCCGAAAGTCTCTGTTGGCGCAACCCACACCATCATGATGGCTGCAACGCTTGCAAATGGCGAAACGGAAATCGTCAATGCAGCACGTGAGCCGGAAGTCAGCGATTTGGCGGCCTGCCTGCGCGCCATGGGTGCGCGCATCGAAGGCGACGGCACGTCCACGATCCGCGTTCAGGGCGTAAAGCGTCTGCATGGTGCGCATCACGCCGTTCTTCCGGACCGGATTGAAACGGGCACCTATGCCATGGCGGTTGCCATGACGGGCGGAAATGTACTTCTGAAAGGGGCTCGGGCTGACCTTCTGGACAGCGCACTTGACACTCTGCGCCAGACCGGAGCTGAAATCACCGAGACGCCAGACGGGCTGAAAGTCTATCGCAATGGCAACGGCATTCAGCCGGTAGATGTAACGACCGAACCGTTCCCCGGGTTCCCGACAGACCTTCAGGCGCAGTTCATGGCGCTTATGACAAAAGCTGGTGGAACCAGCCACATCACGGAAACCATCTTTGAGAACCGCTTCATGCACGTGCAGGAGCTGGCACGCCTTGGCGCGCAAATCCATATTGACGGGCATACGGCAACCATTGATGGCGTTTCAACCTTGCGCGGTGCACCGGTCATGGCCACGGACCTGCGTGCATCCGTCTCTCTGGTGATCGCCGGGCTGGTTGCCGAAGGCGAGACCACAGTCAATCGGGTCTACCATCTGGACCGCGGCTTTGAGCGCCTTGAAGACAAGCTGGACCGCTGTGGCGCGAAAATCGAACGGATTTCCGGCTAAACGCCTCTAGGCCTGACGTCTGGTCGGGCCAAGGAAACGGGCTCGGTCAGTTCTGCATTGCCAAATCGGGCGATCCCCGTTAGGTCAACAGGCCTGAAAACCTGTTTTGGAGCACGCATGGGGTGCGCTCCTGCCATCGATCCGAGTACGATTTGACCAGTATGGACCAATTGAAACTTGCCGCACTTGATGCCGAGGACCTTCAGGTTCTGTCGGCCCATGTCCAGGATGCCGTTCTGCTTGTAGGCGACATCCGTTACCTGCCAAAGGAAAACAAGGCTGTGTTCGTGATGAACCGCTTTGTGTGGGACAAGGACGCAGACCGTCGGACCAAGGAACACGAGCGCCGCCGCGCTGCTTTGTCATTTGCTCAAGTCAAGGCGATGAAGGCCAGCAAGCTGCGGCAGGATAGCAAAGATGCCGTGCTCGAGCTGCTTGCCATCACCTTTGAGGCCGATGATGAGCCGTCCGGCAAAATCCGCCTTGATTTCGCTGGTGGCCCTTCCATCCTTCTGGAAGTGGATTGCATTGAAACCCAGCTCGCCGATCTTGGTGCTGCTTGGGGCACGCCCAACAAGCCCGAGCACGATCTGACCTGATCCGATCACTGATCGACCAGCCGACAAGAACAAACAGGAGCCGTAGTTTGGTCACTCGCCTCAACCAGAATGACGCCGATTTCGAAGCCCGCTTTGCCGAGTTGCTGGCAAGCAAGCGAGAGGTTTCCGAAGACGTCGATCACGTTGTTCGCGATATTCTGGAAGATGTTCAAAAACGCGGCGATGCGGCTGTGATGGACTACACCGCCCGGTTTGATCGCTTAAGCGTTTCTGCCATGGCAGATCTGCGCGTGTCAGCAGTTGAGATCGAGGCCGCGCTTGCGGATGTTCCGCAGGACGTTCTGGACGCTCTACAGCTTGCGCATGATCGCATCGCCTCCCACCACAAACGCCAGCTCCCGCAAGATGACCGCTATGTGGATGCGGTCGGGGTTGAGCTTGGCTCCAAGTGGACGGCGGTTGAATCTGTCGGGCTTTATGTTCCTGGCGGTCTTGCCAGTTATCCAAGCTCTGTGTTGATGAATGCTGTTCCGGCCAAGGTTGCCGGTGTCCAGCGCATCGCCATGGTGGTGCCAAGCCCGGATGGAGTTTTGAACCCGCAGGTGCTGGCCGCAGCAAAAATTGCCGGCATCTCCGAGATCTACAAGATTGGTGGAGCACAGGCTGTCGCCGCTTTGGCCTATGGCACAGAAACAATTGCCCCCGTTGCCAAGATCGTTGGACCGGGCAATGCCTTTGTCGCAGCGGCCAAGCGCCGTGTGTTTGGCACTGTCGGCATTGATATGATCGCAGGCCCCTCCGAGGTTCTTGTGGTTGCTGATGGCGAAAACAATCCGGATTGGCTGGCAGCTGATCTTTTGGCGCAGGCAGAACATGATCCGGTCGCCCAATCGATCCTGATCACCGACACCCAAAGCCTTGCGGATGATGTGGAAGCGGCCGTTGAGCGCCAGCTGACTACCTTACCGAAAGAAACGGTGGCGCGGGCCAGTTGGACAGACTTTGGTGCCGTCATCGTCGTCAATGATCTGGAAACGGCCTTGCCTCTGATCAACCGGATTGCAGCAGAGCACCTGGAGCTGGCAGTTGCTGATCCAGATGCTATGCTGGACAAGGTCCACAACGCGGGATCAGTCTTCCTTGGCCGTCACACGCCCGAAGCCATTGGAGACTACGTGGGGGGCTGCAATCACGTGCTGCCGACCGCACGGTCTGCGCGGTTCTCCTCCGGCCTCTCCGTGCTTGATTTCGTCAAGCGCACCTCAATTCTCAAATGTACACCCGAAGCCTTGCGCGAAATCGGGCCAGCTGCCATCACCTTGGGTGAAGCAGAAGGCTTGTCTGCGCACGCACGGTCTGTTTCCATCAGGCTGAACCTTTAGACGGATCTGTCACATGGCTGATATCGAAGATCAGAAGTCCGATGAGACCACCGGCGGCAAGCTCGTCGAAGTGGTGCTGGATGAGGCTTCGATCAGCCGTTCAACGCCTGATGTTGAGCATGACCGGGCCGTTGCGATCTATGATTTGATTGACGAGAACGAATTTCAGCCCTCTGGACAGGACCCCGGAAATTTCGTGCTCAAGCTGTCCGTCGTCGAGAAACGACTGGTGTTTGATATCTGGTCAGACGCAGGCCAGCAGCTGGTGACCCATGTTCTGTCGCTCACCCCCTTGCGCAAGGTGGTGAAGGACTATGACCTGATCTGCCAGAGCTACTATGATGCCATACGTCACGCGACCCCAAGCCAGATCGAGGCGATCGATATGGGACGGCGCGGGGTGCACAATGAAGGCTCGGCGATCCTGATGGAGCGACTGGAGGGCAAAATTACGGTGGATATGCAGACGGCTCGGCGTCTTTTTACCCTCGTTTACGCCTTGCACTGGAAGGGCTAGGCCACGATGGCGGAGCTTGGGGTGCGTCCCTCTGCTGTTCTGTTCGCGTGCGGTATGAACTCTGTTCGCTCGCCCATGGCCTCTGCCATCACACGTACGCTTTTTCCACGTCAGATCTATGTCCGTTCAGCCGGTGCGCGGCAGGGAGAACTTGACCCGTTTGTTGATGCTGTCATGGCAGAGATTGGTGTCGACATGGCAAGCCACAGGCCGAAAACCTTTGAACAACTTGATGAATCTGGTTTCGACCTGATCATCACACTCGCCCCCGAGGCGCACCACAAGGCGCTGGATATGACACGGGTGGATTCGGTCGATGTGGAATACTGGCCGACCATGGACCCCACACTGGCAACCGGAAGCCGTGAGCAAATTATGGATTCGTACCGCTCTGTGCGCGATCAGCTGATGATGCGGATCAAGAAGCGTTTGGACTGGTCTGCCGCCCCAAGCGGTTGATTTTGGGGGTGTAAGACCCATATTTCGCCAAAACGACGGAAATCAGCGGTTCCCTTTCCCGATCCAATCCGTTAGGTTCCCGGCTCGTTTAGAAGCCTTATCTCAGGAAAACATATGGCAAAAGAAGAAGCTCTGGAGTTTCCGGGCGTTGTGACGGAATTGCTTCCGAATGCAACTTTCCGGGTGAAACTTGAAAACGACCACGAAATCATCGCCCACACGGCTGGCCGCATGCGCAAAAACCGCATTCGTGTTCTGGCTGGGGACAAAGTTCTGGTTGAAATGACCCCTTATGACCTCACCAAGGGTCGAATCACCTATCGTTTCAAATAGGTTTTGACCGTCCGTTCCCGGGCATAGAGGGTTAGCTCTGTTATGGCTTCGGCTCCGCCTCTTATTCTGGCGTCTGCATCTCCGCGCCGCTTGGCACTGCTTCAGCAAATCGGCCTTGAGCCTGATCACTTGATGCCAGCTGATTTGGATGAAACACCCAAAAAGCAAGAAACACCTCGTGCTTTGGCTGTGCGTCTGGCCGGAGAAAAAGCAGCAGCTGTGCGGTCTATCGCATCTCAAAGCGATGAGCTGAAGCCGGGCGTGATCCTGGCGGCAGACACCGTTGTTGCCGTAGGACGGCGGATCCTGCCCAAAACTGAACTGACCGATCAGGCTGTTGCTTGCCTGTCCTTACTGTCGGGCCGAGGGCACCGGGTCTATACCGGTGTTGCGGTATCTGTGCCCGATGGCAAGTTGCGCACCAAGCTTGTGGAAACGCGCGTGCGCTTCAAGCGCCTGTCCCGTCAGGAGATGGATGACTATCTGGCCTCTGGCGAATGGCGAGGTAAGGCGGGCGGCTATGCCATTCAGGGCCTCGCCGGCAGCTTTGTTGTGAAACTTGTCGGCTCGTATCCTTCCGTTGTCGGCTTGCCTTTGGCTGAAACAAGCACACTGTTGTCGTCAGCCGGATATCCGCTCCGCAGCGGCTGGGACAGCGCGATCAGCTGACCACGTTTCAGATTTGCTTGAGAGGGAGGAGCATCAACATGAGCGTTGAAACAGGCAAGGCGGAACGGCGTATGCGCCCATGCCCGATCTGCTCTAAGCTCTCCAGCCCAGAAGATTATCCCTTTTGTTCCGAGCGCTGCGCCAAGGTGGATCTGCATCGCTGGTTTTCTGAAGGGTATTCCATTCCGGCCGTTGAAGACGACGAGCTGGATGACGATGACGACACGCAGCCGTAGCGGAAAGCTCACCTCTCGGCTTAGGTGGTAAAATTTTAAAAATATTCTCTTGTCGTGCAGAATTTTTCACGTTCATAATAGCGTCGTGGAACAGCAATAAGTGTTCTGTCCGGATTGATTTGATTTGCCGCCTTGAGAGTGCAATCTCAACGCAGCGTGGCGTTGCCCGATTGGCGCACGCGGTTATGGCAAAGGTCACAACGATCCGAAAATTTATTGGGAGCGACGCCGGAAACGGCACTCGAACCCCGTCTTGACTGGCGAGGCTTTTATGAAAAAGACACTGTTTGGCGCAGCTACGCTGGCACTCACCACTTCCATGTCAACTTCGGCTTTTGCGGACTATTCGCTGACCGTGTTGCACATCAATGATCTGCATTCGCGGATCGAATCGATCAACAAGTACGATTCAACTTGCGACGCTGAGTCTGAAGCGGAAGGTAAATGCTTTGGCGGCGTTGCGCGCATCAAGACCGCGATTGATGACCGCAGGGCTGCGCTGAGCGGTGAGGGCAAGAACGTTCTCGTTGTTGACGCTGGCGACCAGTTCCAAGGCTCCCTTTTCTATACGACCTACAAGGGCGAAGCCGCAGCTGAGTTCATGAACGGCATCGGCTTTGATGTCATGGCTGTTGGCAACCACGAATTTGATGATGGCCCGGAAGGCCTCGCCAACTTCATCGAAAAAGCAGATGTCCCGGTCATTTCCGGCAACATTGACGTCTCCGACGATCCGCTCCTTAAAGGCAAAGTACCGGGCGTTCTGATCGTTGAAAAGGGCGGCGAGAAAATCGGTATTGTATCTGCACTGGCAGAAGACACCGGCGAGACCTCTTCTCCGGGTGCCGGTGTGCGTTTCATTCAGGCCGAAGACTACCTGAAAGGGGCGGTCGAGGGTCTTGAGGCGGCTGGCGTCAACAAGATCATTGCCGTGACACACATGGGTCTTCCGCGCGACATGGAAATCGCTGCCGCCGTTCCGGGCATTGACCTCATCGTAGGTGGCCACTCTCACACTCTGCTGTCCAACACATCGGATCGTGCCAAAGGCCCGTACCCGGTCATGGTCAAAAACCCTGACGGCAAAGACGTGCCGATTGTCCAAGCTTATGCCTACGGCAAATACCTTGGCGAAGTTGAGGTCACCTTTGACGATGCGGGCAATGTGACCAAAGTTGCGGGTGAGCCGATCCTGCTCGACAATTCCGTTCAGCTTGATGAGGGCTTTGCAGCTCGTGTGGCCGAACTGGGTGCGCCAATCGAAGAGCTGAAAGCGCAAGTCATCAGCTCCGCAGAAGCTGCAATCGACGGCAATCGCGACAGCTGCCGAAGCGGTGAATGCCAGATGGGCAACCTCGTGGCTGATGCCATGCTGGCCCGCACCAAGGGTCAAGGCGTTCAGATCGTGATCCAGAACGGCGGCGGTCTGCGAGCATCCATCGATGCTGGTGAAATCACAATGGGTGAGGTTCTGACTGTTCTGCCGTTCCAGAACACTCTGGCCACTTTCCAATTGAAGGGCAGTGACGTGATCGTTGCTCTGGAAAACGGTGTGTCTCAGGTGGAAGAAGGCAAGGGCCGCTTCCCGCAAGTCGCTGGCATCAAATACTCCTGGACGCGCAAAAAGGCGCCGGGTGAAGGCCGCGTCCTGCTTGTTGAAGTGAAAGACGGCGACAGCTGGACTCCGATTGACCCGGACAAGGTCTACGGTGTTGCGACCAACAATTACATGCGCTCCGGCGGTGACGGTTACAAGGTTTTTGCCACAAACGGTATGAACGCTTATGACTTCGGACCGGGCCTTGAAAAGGTCGTGGCAGACTATCTGGCCGAAACCGGCGGTTACACGCCTTACACTGACGGCCGTATCGTCGAGCAGTAATCGACTGCGAATGAAATACAGAACGCGCTGGAGATGCTCCGGCGCGTTTTTTGTATGCAAAGTGCATGGCCAGACCGTGTGGGGGAGCGCATTCACGGAGCGCCGGACATTCATCGATACGCCTGCTGACACCGGAGCCAAGGGCGACTTTTCCACGAGTGGAATCTTCGAGAATATCCTATGGGAAACAGTCGGTTACGTGGAAATCACGCCAGGGTGTGAAAAAAGTGGCAAGGGGCTCGAAAAACTTTGCCGGGGCGCTGGACAAGCCGGAAACCACCCACTATAAGAGCCTCACTCCAGCGCAAGGACAAGATGGTTCAGCGCTCGAAGCCCAGATAGCTCAGTTGGTAGAGCAGCGGATTGAAAATCCGCGTGTCGGTGGTTCGATTCCGCCTCTGGGCACCACTCTTCTTTTCCATTGATAAACTAAATACACCAAGCCGTTTTGGTCCGTGTCTTGCGCATGTGTTGTTGCACGCTGCGGTGGAGTGATTTGACCCCACTCACAATCAATCGCGTTAATATAGTTGCTAGTAATAATATTGAGGCTACCGAGTAATACTTATAACGTAAGGTAACTCACGAAAATGATACCTAAATTCTTATATTAATTATAAATAATTTCGTGCGTTTGTGGCCTTGATGTTGTAAGCCGCCTCACACTAAAATTCTAATGCAACCAAAAAGTAAAGTGAGGAGTCTGCGGGTGGAGCTACGGCAGATACGATATTTTCTGTCTCTCGCGCAGACGCTGAATTTTACGCGGGCGGCTGAAGAGTGCAATGTCACTCAGCCTACGCTGACGCAATCTATCAGAAAGCTGGAAGATGAACTGGGTGGCCCGCTTCTGCTCAGACAGAGGAACAGAACGCATTTGACCCATCTGGGTCAGACAATTCTGCCCTACCTGCAAAACGTCTATGACGGCAGTCAGGCTGCCCAGGAAGTTGCGGAAGATATAGCAAAAGGCGAGCGCATGCCGCTGCGAGTCGGCGTGTTTGAAGACTTCAAAACTGATTTCTTGGGAGATGCAATCCGGGAGGTCAGCGCTTCGGTGGAGGGGCTGGAGCTTCATATCGTTATTGCGAAAGAGAAACAGCTCACCGAGAGGCTACAGAACGGCGAGGTGGATATCGCTATTCTGCCTCAAGTCGCTGTCGACGAGACCTTATTTCGGTTTGCGCCTCTTTATTCGGAAGGCATGAGAGTCGCATTGCAGGAAGAGGCTGTCTTGGCGCAAAAGGAACGCGTTTGCCTATCCGACCTTAAGGATGAGACTTACATTTGCATTCGAGCGTCTACAACACACAGCGATATTGTTACTTACAGCGGTGAAGCTGGTGTGGAGTTGCGGCCAATTCACTGGGCGCATGACTGCCACACTGCTCAAGTGATGGTAAGGTCAGGACTGGGTGTCGCATTTGTAGGTGAGTGCCAGCCTGCCATTAACGGTATTGTGCTGCGAGATCTTGTCGAGCCGATCCCGCACAGAGCGGTCGGATTGGCAGAGTTGCGGGGCAAACCTTCCTCTGGCGCAGTGATCACCCTAAGCAGCATTTTACGGTCTCGCGGGAAATCCGAATTCTGTTCGTCTCCCAACATTGACTAAGAAACTGAAAATTCGAGGTGTCTTAACCGGGGAATTTTCAATCACAGAGAATAGTTCACGAAGTTGTGAACTATTTGGCTGTTTATTTTGAGTGGTCTCGCCCCGAAGGCCTGAAATTCAGGCAAGTCTCAGTTTTCAGCGGAAACCCGCCAAAAACTTTACGCGCGAAAAATATTACAAATCAGTATTACAATTGAAACAAAAATCCGCACAACCTTGATGATGCAATTTTAACGCTATATAAGGTTGTATAGATGCGGTTGGGGTGAATTAATAGATTTCATCTATAGTTCTTTATGATAGGTACGATCTATGTAAACCAGCTTGTGAAAACTAACAATTGCAAATGCTTGCCCTGCGGCATTTTTGCAAGTGGTTGCATTATCATTCCTGCGCTTTGGGGGAGGAGCATGGAGCTTCGGCAGATCAAATATTTTCTGGCGCTTTCGCGTACGCTGAATTTCACGCGTGCGGCAGAAGAGTGCCGCGTAACACAGCCGACGCTCACACAGTCCATCAAGAAGTTAGAGGAAGAACTTGGCGGGCAGTTGTTGCTTCGCCAAAGAAACAGGACCCATTTGACGCATTTGGGACAGATGATCCTTCCTTTTTTGGAGCAAGTCTACGAGAGCAGCGAAGCCGCTCAAATGATCGCGGAGGATCTGAGCCGGGGAGATCGAACCCCAGTTCGCATAGGCGTGAGCGACGCATTCAATATTGCACACCTTTTGCAACCGGTTTCAGAGATCAAGCGCTCGGTTCCAGGGCTGGAGCTGCATGTGATTGTTGGGCCCGATGAACAACTCAGTGAGATGGCTCTGGATGGCCATCTTGATCTGACAATAATCTCCCAGGCATCTACTGACGAAAAGCATTTCCGGTTTATGTCGCTCTATACGGAAGTGATGCGCGTTGCTGTAAAAGGGGATTCAACGTTAGCAGGGCGCGAGATCATCGACCTCTCGGATTTGGATGATCAGCACTGCATTTGCCTGAAGGAATCCGACATCCACTCGGATTTTGTCAGCTTTGCGTCCAAAAACGGGGTCAATATCGCTCAGCAGCATTGGGCAAAACGGTCATCTGATGCTCAAATGATGGTTCTTGCTGATCTAGGGGTAGCGCTTGTTGGGGATCGTGAAGCGTTGGTTGACGGCGTTGTAACGCGAAAGATCGGGCAACCGATTCCCATGCGCACAATAGGATTGGCGGAGTTGCGCGGTAAGCCACTGTCGGGGGCCGTTCTGGCGCTCAGTAGGCAGCTACGAGCAAAGCATTATCCGGCGATCGAATGCCCAGTTGAGAGCTTAGATAGCTGACGTCGTGAGCCCTTCAATGACCCTGTCAGGGCCAATCCGCCAACGCTGGTCACTTTCACCGTACACGGCCTGAACAGTCAGCGAGCCATCCAAAACGAAGATGCTCGCAAGAGGCATGAACCAAGCCTCGGATCCATATTTCTCACGCAGGTCAATTCCTTGAGACAAATAGAATTCCTGATCCTCTTCTGGTAGCCGGAAGAGGCATCCGTATTCCAGAGTCGTAACGGCAGCGACGTCGCATAATACCTCGAACGGCAAATCATGCCGTTGCTTGATGACGGACGTGCTGCCGTTAAGTTCCGGGGTGATTATCGCCAGATTCATTCCCATATCATGGAAAGAGCGATAGGCGTCGCGGAACGCGTCAATTTGAGCTGCGCAGTAAGGGCACCAGGTGCCTTGGATAAACAGAAGAATCAGCCCGCGCTGACCTGTTAGATGTCCAAAAGAGACAAGTCGTCCGCCCGTGTCCGGCAGCATGAAGTCGGGTGCCGCACTGCCAACCGAAGGCCGGTTATCTGTTTGTTCAATGTGAGACAGAAACTTGGTCAGACGAACATCATGCTCATCATAAACCGGTTTTCTTTCTTCTACGATCTTCTGAACTCTAGCCGCTAGACCATCCGTCACAGGTGGCTCCTATTGGGACATGTAATGTATTCACACACGCATGGGTGTCTCTGGCGTATTTATACGTATTTCACCTAGCAAGTATAGGCATTTTGACTATTTGGTTCAAGATTTCCAATGACCTCGCAAAGTTTTGAAATGGTTGGTCAATTGACGGGCTATCGAAACGATAAAGCAAACCAATTTCAGAAAAGGGGCAAGTACCTCTAGATATTTGACAGTGTCATATCGGGAGAGGACCCAGATGAAATACACACTAATCGCCGCAACCGCACTGGCAGCTGTCGTTACACTTGGAGCTGCCGTAACTGCACAGGAAAGCCAAAACACATATGGTGTTTCCATTGTGCCTGAATGGAACGAAAAGGGCGAATTGATCCGTCCTAAGGGGTTCCGCCACACTTGGGTATTCCTTGGCTCTCCGTTTACGCCGAACGCATTGAACGGTGGGGAAGCAGGTTTTCCTGAGTATCACAATGTTTACGTCCAGCCGGATGCGTTCCACGCCTACCGCGCGACTGGAAAGTGGCCTGAAGGCACCATGTTCCTGAAAGAGCTTCAGCTGACAGACAAGCCAGGTGAAGAGGAAGATGGGTCTCGCTACGAAGTTTCCGGTCGTGGTTACTTCCCGGGCGCTGTAAACGGCATCGACATCGCCGTGAAGGATTCCAAGCGTTTTGCAGACACGCAAAACTGGGGTTACTTCAACTTCGGTCACCATGCGCCTCCTTACAAGGCGTCTGCACCGGCTGCTCCAGCTGAAGCATGTGCCCAGTGTCACATCGATAATGCCGATGAAGACATGGTCTATGTCGACTTCTACAAGCCGATCCTGACGCCGCTGCCGAACTAATCGTTCGCACGAACGTCTGAGATGCACTGGCTTCCGCCGTCGAAAGTGAAAATTCGGCTGCGGAAGCCAACTCATTTCTAAAGACATCTCTGGGGAAGGAACTTCCGATGAAAATGCTTCGCTCAATTGGCGGAAAACTGGCACTGGCAGCGGCCTTGTCAATTGCTGCCATTCAAGGCGCACAGGCCGACATAGTGTCTGCCTATGGAAAATATGTCGACGACAAGGGCAACATCGCTCTACCAGAAAACTTCCTGCTTGAGTGGGTCCATATGGGTAGCTGGGCAGTCCTAGAAGGCGATAAAGCCAGTGGTCTGCACAATGTCTACGCACCTCGTGATGTGGTTGAATACTACCAAAAAAATCAGGCGTTCCCTGACGGAGCGATGATGATCAAGGAAGTACGTGGCGCGCGTGGCTCAACGCATACAACCGGCGAAGCCTTCTGGGCGCAGGATGTTGCCGTTTGGTTCATCATGGTCAAAGACACGCAAAACCGCTTCCCGGACAATGCTTTGTGGGGCGAAGGCTGGGGCTGGGCCATGTATGAAGGCAAAGATCGCACCAAGCAGGTGGCAACGGACTACGAGAGCGATTGTCTGGGGTGTCACGTGCCGGTTCAGGACAATGACTGGACTTATGTCTACGGCTATCCTGTGCTGGGTGATGTGTCCAAATACGCCCCTAAAGCAGAACCTGCGGCTGATAAGGCGGAAGCTGCGAGCATGAGCGAAGTGGATGAGGCAACCTTGAAGCGCGGAGAAAAGGTTTTCCGCCGTTGCAAGGCCTGTCATTCTCTTGATGCTGGCAAGCACCGCACAGGTCCATCACTTGCCGGTGTTTTTGGTCGCAAGGCCGGTGGTGCGGAAGGCTACAAATACTCTGATGCGATGCTCAATTCAGATGTGATTTGGGATGCCACAACGTTGGATGTCCACCTCAAAGACGTGCCAAACTTCATCCCGGGCAACAAAATGGGCAAGGTGTTTGCCGGTGGCGTGAAGAAGGGTGAGGATCGCCTTGCAGTTATTGAGTTCTTGAGAACGCAATAGTTCGCGCTGAAAAACCCCTTAACTGATTGAAGAGTATGGATACCCATTGGGTTTTGGATGTGTGAATATGCCGGTTAGTTGATCCGAAGCACGCATTTTCTGGCATATTCTCATGAGACCTTCAAAACGCAACAAACGGTGTGGCGATCTGTTCAAGGAACGCCTGGCCGCAATCATCGATATGAACCATTCGTTGGTGCGGCTGTCTGGTCTGATGCCTTGGGATGAATTTGATGCGGAGTTCGGCAGGCATTATCGCCCCTTGGGACGACCGGCCAAACCAACGCGTCTGATGGCCGGGCTGCACTTTCTCAAGCACATGTACGATCTTTCCGATGAAGAGACGGTTGAGCGTTGGGTTGAAAACCCCTACTGGCAGTCTTTCTGCGGTTTTGAGTTTTTCCAGCACCAATTCCCCATTGATCCCTCAACCATGACCCGCTGGCGCAAACGGATTGGTCCTGAGGGAATGGAAAAGCTTCTTTCTGCTACGGTAGGTGTTGCGATTGAGAGCGGGACGATCAAGAAGAGCAGCCTTGAGCGGGTCTTGGTTGATACGACCGTTCAACCCAAAGCCATTGCCCATCCCACCGATAGCCGTCTTTATCACAAGGCCTTGCAGCTTCTGGTGCGCCAGGCCAAGAGGGCCGGCATCATCTTGCGTCGCAGCCATACCAGAGTTGCCAAAAAGGCGGCCTTGATGGCGGGCCGTTATGCCCATGCCAAACAGTTCAAGCGGATGCGCCGGGAACTCAAAAAGCTGAAGACCTATCTGGGCCGGGTCTATCGCGACATCTCCCGCAAGATCGCAGGCAACGAAGGTCTTGAGCACCGGTTCTCCCGTCTGCTGGGACTGGTGGAGCGGCTTCTGGCCCAGACCCCCAAGGACAAAAACAAGATTTATTCCATGCATGCGCCGGAAGTGGCCTGTATTGCCAAGGGCAAGGCGCGAACACCTTACGAGTTCGGGGCCAAGGTTGGCATTGCCACGACCAATCGGGAAGGATTGGTTCTTGCGGCGAGGGCTTTTGAGGGCAATCCCTATGATGGGCACACCTTGAATGACACCATCAGTCAGGCTGAGAAAGTCTGCGGCACCAAAGCTGAGCGTGTCTATGTGGACCGTGGCTATCGGGGGCATGATTATGAGGGCGACGCCAAGGTCATGATCTCCGGCCAGAAGCGCGGGCTGACGGCACAGATGAAGCGTGAGCTGAAACGACGATCAGCGATCGAGGCCACCATCGGCCACATGAAAACAGATGGACGACTTGACCGGAACTTCCTCAATGGCAAAAATGGCGATGCCATCAACGCCCTGCTGGCCGCAGCCGGTCATAACCTGCGTCTGATCCTCAATGCACTGATCATTTTGCTGCTCTGGATCACAAACCCCATCCCCAAACCGGTCAAATCGAATATTTGCGTATTGCTTCGGCCACGCGCAACATCAATGGCTTAGACGTTGTTCAGGGCGGACGCAATAAGCTTAGATGCGCTGAACATGGCAGAACGACAAACACAAGCGGATGGCCGGTCTCTGGCTGTCCGCTTTATTCATTTTGGCCTCCTGTTCACCATGGCGATTGCCTATGGCGCGGGCATTTTTGCCTTTGACTTCGATACAAGCATGCTGATCCGAACTCGCGACCTTCTGTTCAATATTCATCGCTTGGCCGGTGTGCTCGCGGGCGTCTTGGCATTGTTATGGATGGGGGTGTGGAGTGTTGGTGCTATAAGAAACGCAGCGAACGGTCACGCGGATGTCCGGTTAACTTGGCTGGGGCTTTATCACGCGGGTCTGTTGATCATTGGATTTCTTATTCCGCTGCTTCCATGGTTGGCGCGCGGCCAAGAAGGGAGATGGGATGAGTTATACGTTCTTGTTTCCCCGTTTAATCTGGTCGCTCATCCAACAACAGATTTCGCCTATTTGGTTCGCGCTGAAAAACCCCTTAACTGATTGAAGAGTATGGATACCCATTGGGTTTTGGATGTGTGAATATGCCGGTTAGTTGATCCGAAGCACGCATTTTCTGGCATATTCTCATGAGACCTTCAAAACGCAACAAACGGTGTGGCGATCTGTTCAAGGAACGCCTGGCCGCAATCATCGATATGAACCATTCGTTGGTGCGGCTGTCTGGTCTGATGCCTTGGGATGAATTTGATGCGGAGTTCGGCAGGCATTATCGCCCCTTGGGACGACCGGCCAAACCAACGCGTCTGATGGCCGGGCTGCACTTTCTCAAGCACATGTACGATCTTTCCGATGAAGAGACGGTTGAGCGTTGGGTTGAAAACCCCTACTGGCAGTCTTTCTGCGGTTTTGAGTTTTTCCAGCACCAATTCCCCATTGATCCCTCAACCATGACCCGCTGGCGCAAACGGATTGGTCCTGAGGGAATGGAAAAGCTTCTTTCTGCTACGGTAGGTGTTGCGATTGAGAGCGGGACGATCAAGAAGAGCAGCCTTGAGCGGGTCTTGGTTGATACGACCGTTCAACCCAAAGCCATTGCCCATCCCACCGATAGCCGTCTTTATCACAAGGCCTTGCAGCTTCTGGTGCGCCAGGCCAAGAGGGCCGGCATCATCTTGCGTCGCAGCCATACCAGAGTTGCCAAAAAGGCGGCCTTGATGGCGGGCCGTTATGCCCATGCCAAACAGTTCAAGCGGATGCGCCGGGAACTCAAAAAGCTGAAGACCTATCTGGGCCGGGTCTATCGCGACATCTCCCGCAAGATCGCAGGCAACGAAGGTCTTGAGCACCGGTTCTCCCGTCTGCTGGGACTGGTGGAGCGGCTTCTGGCCCAGACCCCCAAGGACAAAAACAAGATTTATTCCATGCATGCGCCGGAAGTGGCCTGTATTGCCAAGGGCAAGGCGCGAACACCTTACGAGTTCGGGGCCAAGGTTGGCATTGCCACGACCAATCGGGAAGGATTGGTTCTTGCGGCGAGGGCTTTTGAGGGCAATCCCTATGATGGGCACACCTTGAATGACACCATCAGTCAGGCTGAGAAAGTCTGCGGCACCAAAGCTGAGCGTGTCTATGTGGACCGTGGCTATCGGGGGCATGATTATGAGGGCGACGCCAAGGTCATGATCTCCGGCCAGAAGCGCGGGCTGACGGCACAGATGAAGCGTGAGCTGAAACGACGATCAGCGATCGAGGCCACCATCGGCCACATGAAAACAGATGGACGACTTGACCGGAACTTCCTCAATGGCAAAAATGGCGATGCCATCAACGCCCTGCTGGCCGCAGCCGGTCATAACCTGCGTCTGATCCTCAATGCACTGATCATTTTGCTGCTCTGGATCACAAACCCCATCCCCAAACCGGTCAAATCGAATATTTGCGTATTGCTTCGGCCACGCGCAACATCAATGGCTTAGACGTTGTTCAGGGCGGACTATTTGGAATAGCCCCCTGAAAGTGGTCCACCAACTGGGATAGTTTATCCCTCAAATTGGAGGATCAGCGATGGCTGGGAAAAGAGAGAAGCCCGAAGAGATTGTATCGAAGCTTCGGCAGGTTGAAGTTTTGCAAGGACAGGGAGCGACGATTGCCGAAGCGGTTCGCCAGATTGGTGTGACGCAGCAGACATTCTATCGGTGGCGGAAGCTGTATGGTGGGATGCAGCGATCACAGCTTACGCGTCTGAAGGATTTGGAGAAAGAGAACCAGCGGCTCAGACGTGCGGTGTCTGATTTGACTTTGGACAAACTCATTTTGAGCGAAGCAGCGAAGGGAAACTTCTGAGCCCTTCGCGTCGTCGCAAGTGCATCGACCATGTGCGGCAGGAGCTTGGCGTGTCTGAGCGCCGCGCCTGCCGTACACTTGGGCAGCATCGATCCACGCAACGAAAGGTCCCGCAAGGCCGCGCCGATGAAGAGCGTCTAACCGGCGACATCATCGAACTGGCTGACCAATACGGGCGCTATGGATATCGCATGGTGACGGGTCTGCTGAACAATGCGGGCTGGTGTGTGAACCACAAGCGTGTGGAACGCATCTGGCGACGTGAAGGGCTGAAGGTCCCACAAAAGCACAAGAAAAAGGGGCGGCTCTGGCTGAACGATGGCTCTTGCGTCCGCCTGCGGCCAGAACGACCGAACCATGTCTGGTCCTATGACTTCGTCCAGGATCACACGGCTGATGGGCGTGTCTATCGGACGCTGAACATCATTGATGAATACACAAGGGAGGCGCTCATGATCCGCATCGATCGCAAGCTCAACTCCACGGACGTGCTGGATGCATTGACTGACCTGTTCATCCTGCGGGGGCCACCGGAGTATATTAGGTCAGACAACGGACCCGAATTTATCGCTCAGAAGGTGCGGGACTGGATCGCAGCAGTCGGGGCGAAAACGGCCTATATCGAGCCCGGATCACCCTGGGAAAACGGATACTGTGAAAGCTTCAACGCTCGGTTCCGGGACGAACTCCTTGATGGCGAGTTGTTCTACACCCTGCGGGAAGCTCAAATCCTGATCGAACAATGGCGCATTCACTACAACACGGTCAGGCCGCATAGCTCATTGGGCTATCGTCCGCCCGCGCCCGAAAGCATCGTGCCAATGGACCAGAGGCCCACGATGCACTAACAATTAAACCGGACCACTCAATGGGGGCACGACATATTGGCTGCTGGATAAACACAAGGTCTTGGTTGAACTCATGGCCTATCTGCTGGCGCTTCATATTCTTGGAGCGTTCTATCATGCGTTGGTCAGGAAAGATCGCGTTTGGGCCGGAATGTTTTCGCTTAAGCGCTGATGAAATAACGCGAGAAGGCTATTCGGTCCTCAGCAAAAACGCCCCGGTGACTGTAGGCACCGGGGCGTTTCTATGTTGTGCGAATGAGAGCGATGATTAGTCGATCGCAACCATGCCATAGGAACCCAGTTCTGGCAGACCGCCAAGCATTTGGGTCGGTTGCAGTACATTGTTCTCGTTGATGTTAATCACCATCACCTGACCGGTGTTGCTGATCAACTGATAGATCTGATCTCCGTCTGGGCTCAGTGTTGCATCGCCGAAGAACAGGGTCTCAGGACGGAGCTTCAGTGCTTGTGCCTGGTTCAAACGAGCAAAACCATCCTCAGCAATATCGAAGGAGCTGTAGGAGCTGGAAAGTGGGTTGATGGACCAAAGAGTGTTGCCATCCTTGGAGAGAACCACCCAGCAGTTTGAAAGCTCACCGCCTTCAATGCCGTTATAGCCGGTTAGAACGTCACCAGAGATCAGTTCCAGTTGGCCATCCTTGGTCAGGCTGTAGGTTGACAGGGAGCTGGTCTGCCAGCTGAAACCCGGGCTTTGAAGAACTTCGCCGCTACCAGGGCGCAGCATGAAGTCTGGCGTCAGGAAACGGGCCTCAGACATCAGAACGATGTCCTTATCGCCACGCTGCGTGATTGTGAAACCGACCGGAATTGCCTGAAAGCGGCCTTCGCTTACCGGAGAATTGACAGTTGATACCGGCTTCTCGGACAGGGTTTTGCCATCGTGGGCAAACGCGTGAATTTTTCCAGTCACCAATTCGTTCACGATGACGTGGTTGCCATCGGAGCTGAAGCGAATGGTCGATGGGCGAGCCATCAGGTCACGGCGGGAGCCCTCAACTGCAACGAGTTCGCCGTCTTTCAGTTCAAAAGCACCGATGCTGCCGGAACCATTGTCTTTACCAACGCTGGCCACAACAACTTTGCTGCCATTAATCGCGATGGAGATCGGGAACTTGTCGCTGGCTTTGACGGAGTTCACTGCTGCAAGGGCGCCGTCTTCGGCAACCTTCAAAAGCGAGATGGTGGCATCGCCCGGATTGACGACAATCAGATGTTTGCCATCTTCAGTCCGCTCGATTGAGTTTGCAGAAATAAGCGGGTCGTCACCGTTGAGCAGCGGGTGGTTCGGGTCTTTTTTAAGGGCGGGAATTTCCAGATCACCAGTACCTGTGCCGCCAGTCTTGTATTCGCCAAGGATAGAAAAAGAGCCGTCAGAACCGGATGTGTAGGCCACAACGGTGTTGCTGTCCGCCTTGTTGGAAACACTATAGAAGGTTGCAGCGTGCGAAGCGGCAGAGCCAAGGAGAGTTGTGCAGAGAAGAGCCCCGGCTACTCGCAGAGATAAGGAAGTCATTCGGTTTCTCCCGAAGGTTATCGACTGACCTGACAGGAGTTTCGAAACGGCCGAGTGTAACAGTCACGGCTTATTGTTGTTTCCCGAGCGCAGTCTTCATGGAGCATTGCCTCTCAAGCAAATGAACCATGATCCAGACGCCGCTCTTTTCTGAAAGTCCCCATCAGGCAAGTGGTATCCTGTCAATTGCGCCCGGAGAACTGAAATTGGAACTACGGATACTTTCAATAAGAAACAATAATTCCGTAAAGTTACCTACATCAAAGCGATGAGGTAGGAAGCCAGTCGAGTGTTCTGGATAAGCTCTAACCCGCTGAAAACCGCGGTATCCTTTTGATATCGGTGGAAAACCGTTTGTGAGGGAGAAGGGCGGGTTAATAGGTGGTAAATTTGCAGAGTCGTCCATTGATTTGCGAGCTCTGCAGACCGGAATGAAATTCAAGGGAAAATCCTTCATAGCAATTGTCCTGACACCGGAACAGCCGTTCGCGGACTGGTTCGGCGAGATCGACAGGATTATCTCGCGCTCGCCCGGCTTCTTCATTGATCGCCCGATTATTCTGGATGTTCGCGGTCAACGGATTGCGATAGAAGATCTGGAAACCGTTTTGGCCGGTTTGGCTGAGCGGTCTGTTCGCGTGATGGGAATTGACGGCGTGGCCGGTACTCGGCTGAAACCCGGTATGCCACCGAGTTTTTCCGGAGGCCGTTTGACTTCCGATGTTGAAGTGCCGGATGCGCAGGCTGCAGCAGCGCCCGCAGACAAGGACGAAAAGCAGGGCGCTTCAAATGTCGCGTCCTCTGCTGAGCCTAAGGATGCAGCTGAAAAGAAAGCGGCCAACGGGACACAGTCTGCCAAAAGTGACCGGGAGAACGAGCCGAAGGCACTGGTTGTTTCAGAGCCGGTTCGCTCTGGCCAGCGGATCATGCATCCGGAGGGCGATGTCACCGTGATCGGGGCTGTAAGCTCGGGTGCGGAAGTGATCGCCGGGGGATCGATCCATATTTACGGAGCTTTGAGGGGGAGAGCGCTTGCAGGCGTTGCGGGTGATGACGATGCCCGCATTTATTGCACCAAGCTGGACGCGGAACTCGTCTCCATTAATGGCCTTTACAAGGTCGCTGATGATTTTGACGAGACCGTCATGAATGAACCCGCGCATATCCGGTGCGAAAAGGAAGCGCTCATTTTTGAGAAACTCGGCTGAGGGAGTGCCGGGGTGGAGCGCGATCCACCTCGCATAAAGGCCGGTATGAGAAAGAATAGGAACTGACCATGAGCAACGCCACAGTCGTCGTTGTGACCTCCGGTAAAGGAGGGGTGGGAAAGACCACATCCGCTGCTGCCCTCGCCACGGCGCTTGCCAAGCAGGGCTATCAAGTCTGCGCCATCGACTTTGATGTCGGGCTGCGGAACCTCGATCTGATCATGGGCGCAGAACGCCGGGTCGTGTTCGATCTGGTGAATGTCGTCCGCGGCGAAGCCTCTATCAAACAGGCTCTGGTTCGCGACAAGCGGCTGGACAATCTGTACTTGCTGCCTGCGTCCCAAACCCGCGACAAGGATGCGCTGACCGATGAAGGCGTTGCCAACGTCATCAACGAGCTGCGCATGTATTTTGATTGGATCATCTGCGACAGCCCGGCGGGTATCGAGCGTGGAGCCACCTTGGCCATGCGCTATGCGGACGAGGCCATTATCGTTTCCAATCCGGAAGTGTCTTCCGTGCGTGACTGTGATCGGATTATCGGGCTTCTCGATGCCAAGACTGTGGTCGCCGAGCGCGGTGAGCGTATGCCAAAGCACCTTTTGATCACCCGCTTTGACACGGACCGGGCGCGGCTTGGCGATATGCTCAGCGTGGATGACGTCGTTGACATTCTCTCTGTTCCGCTCATCGGGGTAGTGCCGGAAAGCAAGGATGTGCTCAAGGCCTCCAATGTTGGTATGCCAGTGACCATGGCGGATGAGGACTGTCCGCCGTCGCGGGCCTATTCCGAGGCGGTGCAACGTCTGCTCGGAGAAGACTTGCCCGTCACAATCCCGAGCGAAAAGAGAGGCTTCTTTGGCAAACTCTTCAAGGGGAGGGCTGCATGAACATCTTGAGCTTTTTCGCAAGGAAAGAGCCGAGTGCATCCGTGGCGAAAAGCCGCCTCAAGATTCTCTTGGCGCATGAGCGGGGGAATGATGGCGCGGATGCGGCCCTGATTTCCTCTCTACGTGAGGACATTCTGGAAGTGGTCAAGAAGCGGATCGAGATCGATGCGGACGCCGTGCATCTGGAAATGGACCGCTCTGGCGACACGACGACCCTCGGCATCGATATTGAGCTGCCCCGCAGCGCCTGAAGTTTTTTCTAAAACCTGAACATAAAGAACCGGCCCACGTGGCCGGTTTTTTCGTTTCAAGAGGAGCCGTCAGATTTTTCAAAAATAAACTTGAATATAATACTCAAGTTAAATAGGCTGCGCGCAGCATCAGGAACACACCTCATGCGCACACAGGAGAAACCCATGTTTGTCAAATATTTGACACGCGGTTTCTGTCTTGCCGTCGCAGCCATCGCCTTTAGCGCGTCAGCCCCGTACGCTTCTGCAGAGACCATTACCATCACCGACATCGCCGGACGAACTGTGGAGGTGGAGAAGAACCCATCTGCCATCGTTCTTGGCGAAGGTCGCATGATCTATTCCATCGCCCTTCTGGACCGCGAAGACCCGTTCAAACGAGTTGTCGGCTGGAAGAACGACATGATCCTTTATGATCCGGACGCCTGGCGTAAATACGAAGCCAAGTTCCCGAAATCGACTGATATTCTGCGTTTGGGAAGTCCTTATTCTGGCGAATGGAACCTGGAGGCGGTTGTCGCCGCTGGGGCCGAGGTCGTTTTCATGAACCTCGGCAATTTGTTGAGAGCTGAGGAAAGCGGCATCATTGAAAAGCTGGACGAAGCGGGAATTGCGACCGTCTTCATCGACTTCCGGCAAGAGCCGACACAAAACACCATCCCATCGCTGCAAATTCTTGGCCGTATTCTGGATCAGCGGGATCGTGCGGACGAGTTTACGGACTTCTATAATGCTCAAATGAAGAGCGTTTATGGGAAGGTGCAGGAGATCAAGACCAAAGATCGTCCGACCGTTTTCATTGAGCGCGCCGCCGGATACAATCCCAACAAGTGCTGCAGCACCTTTGGATCTGCCAATCTTGGCCGCTTGGTCGAACTTTCCGGCGGCCTGAATTGGGGCTCAAGCAAGTTTCCCGGATATGGCGGTAATGTCAGTCTGGAAGCCGTGTTTGCCGATGATCCGGATGTCATAATCGGCACTGGAGCGAACTGGGCCGAAGCCAAACCGGACACCACAGCCGTGCCCTTTGGTTATGACGCTACGCCGGAAGCTGTTCAGGATAGACTGTCGGCACTTGCGAACCGGGAAGGTTGGAACGAGCTGAAAGCTGTCAAGGATGGCCGTTTCCACAGCGTCTACCATCAGTTCTACAAGAGCCCCTATCACTTCGTTGCGGTTCAGGCTTTTGCCAAATGGCTGCACCCCAACGCGTTTCAGGATCTCAACCCGGATGAGACGATGAAGGACATTCACGACAAGTTCCTTCCCATCGACTTCTCTGGCGTGTTTCTGGCGACATTGAACAGCGGCAGCTGATCCCCCTTCAATCCCATCAAACGCGGGCGGGGCACGTCCGCGTTTTCCTTTCGGAGGCGATCATGACTGACGTTCCTGCCGAGACATTGCGTCTTGGCTACTCAAGCCTCACCCGCAAGCGCATGGTGACACTTCTCGCTGTCGCGCTGTGCCTGATCTTGAGCTTTATTCTGGATACAGCCACCGGCCCCGGCGGCTATTCTCTTCAAACCATCGCCGAAGTGCTGGCCGACCCGTACGCCCATGGAGCACGACTGAAGGTCATTGTCTGGGATTATCGCATTCCAGTCGCGCTAACGGCCGTGATTGTCGGAGCGATGCTGGCGGTGTCTGGCGCTCAGATGCAGACCATCTTGAACAACCCACTGGCAGAACCCTTCACGCTTGGTGTCTCGGCGGCGGCAAGTTTTGGGGCCGCCCTTGCAATTGTTCTCGGGGTTTCTGTTATCCCGGCTATCGGCGGGCTCTTGGTGACGGTCAACTCGTTTGTCTTTGCCCTTGGCACCTGTGGGATCATCTTGCTGGCAACGCGTTTGAAGGGCGTTGGCGCAGAAACCATGATCCTGTTCGGGATCGCTATTTTCTTCACGTTTTCGGCGCTGCTATCGCTGATGCAGTATATGGCTAGCGAAGACCAGCTTTCGCGGATTGTGTTCTGGATGATGGGCTCACTCAGTCGGGCAAGTTGGGATAAGATCGCACTGGGCGCTGTGTTATTGGCCGTTACCATACCCTTCGCCCTGATGCGGACCTGGGCCATGACAGCCTTGCGCATGGGCGAGGCGAGTGCTGAAAGCATGGGTGTTGATGTCGCGCGCCTTCGCATCGAGATGCTGATTTACATTTCCCTTTTGGCCGCGACAGCCGTGTCCTTTGTCGGCGCTGTGGGTTTTGTTGGTCTGGTCGGTCCGCATATCGCCCGGTTGCTGGTTGGCGAAGACCAGCGCTTCTTCTTGCCGCTCTCCGCCTTGATTGGCGCTTTGGTCATGTCGCTGACCTCAATCATCTCAAAGGCCGTGACGCCGGGGGTCATCTATCCCATTGGCATCATCACCGCCTTGATCGGGGTTCCGGTCTTTGTCTCCATCATTTTGACAACACGGCGGGAGCGGTTGGGATGAGCCTTGAAATTGAAAACCTTTCGGCCGGTTACGGCGCGAAAACGGTTCTGCGCGATGCCTCCATCGAGCCCATTCGACCCGGCAGTTTTGTCGGCCTGATTGGCCCAAATGCAGCCGGGAAATCCACGCTGTTCAAGACGATCTCCGGCGCTCTGCGCCCCAAGGCCGGCGCGATCCATCTGGCGGGGGCGGATATCGTTAAAATGGGGCGCAAACGACGGGCGCAGGCGGTGGCCTATATGCCCCAAGCCTATGGCTGTAACGCGCTGCTGAGCGTCTTTGAAGCGGTGCTTCTGGCGCTCAAGCAAACGTCCGGTTGGCGAGTTGAGGCGGACCAGTTGAACCGCGTTTCCCAAACGCTGACAACGCTTCGACTATCTCATCTGGCCGATCGCGGCATTTCAGATCTTTCCGGTGGTCAGGCGCAAATGGTCGCTGTTGCCCAAGCTCTGGTTCGTTCCCCGCAGCTGGTTCTGTTGGACGAGCCAACAAGCGCGCTGGACCTGCATCACCAATTGTCCGTGCTTGGGTCAGTGCGAAACGAAATGCGGGCGCAAGGCACCATCATCATCGCCGCCCTGCATGATCTTAATCTGGCGGCCCAGTTTTGTGACCGACTGATTCTGATCCGGGAAGGACGAGTGCTGGCGGACGGGTTGCCGGAAGACGTTCTGGCGCTGGAAGCCCTGGGCCAAACCTACTGTGTCACCACATCACTGGAGACAACCCAGCGCGGTTCCCTGTTTGTGGATGCAACATTGTAGACCAAAGGCGGCTCCTGCAAAGGCAGGAGCCTCACCTATGCGTAGGCGGTCCCGGATCAGGTCCGGGGCGGCCCATAGTATGCCGGAAGCTTAAGCCTCGTAGACGATTTCGCGGGTTTCGCGGAAGGTCACGTCCGGATATTTCTCGGTGATGTAACCGACTTCCCAGGCGTTTTTGAACAGGAACACCGGGCGGTCGTCGCGGTCATTGGCGATCGACATGCGGTGGTTCTCGATCATCTTTTGCAGCGTTTGCGCGTCGGTTTCGATCCAGCGGGCGGTGGAAAGGTTCACCGCTTCAAATCCGATTTCCGTGCTGTATTCCTGCTTCAAGCGCTCAATGACAACATCCAGCTGAAGAACGCCGACGACACCGACAATCCAGTTGGAACCGATATCCGGCTTGAAGATCTGCACAAGGCCTTCTTCCGCCAGATCCTGAAGGCCCTGACGCATCTGTTTCACGCGCATGGTGTCGGAAAGACGGACCCGGCGCAGGATTTCCGGTGCAAAGGCCGGGAGGCCGGTCACGTGGATGTTCTCACCTTCAGTGAGCGTATCACCCACGCGCAGCTGGCCGTGGTTTGGCACGCCGATCACGTCGCCCGGATAGGCGGTTTCGGCAATCTCGCGTTCTTCGGCAAAGAAGAAGATTGGCGCGGAAACGGCAATCGACTTGTTGGCGCGCACATGCTTCAGCTTCATGCCGCGTTTGAACGTGCCGGAGCACAGGCGCACGAAGGCAATGCGGTCGCGGTGCTTCGGGTCCATATTGGCCTGCACCTTGAAGACAAAGCCGGTGACCTTGTCTTCTTCCGGAGCAATCACACGGCCGCCAGTCGCGGGCTGTGAATGCGGGGGAGGGGCGTGGGCCGCGATAAAGTCGAGGATTTCTTCAACGCCGTAATCACGCAAGGCGGAGCCGAAGAACACCGGCGTCAAATGACCTTCCAGAAAGCTCTCCTTGTCGAAGCTGGCATAGCCTTCCGCGCCAAGTTCGACATTTTCTTCCAGCTCTTCTATGATCCGGTCGAAGACGACATCGCTCAGGGCCGCATCATCCAGCCCCGAGACCTCTTTAGTCTGGGTGTAAGCGCCGCCGCGCTCGCCATCAGAGGTGTGGAACTTCTTGTTCTGCCAGTCATAAACGCCGAAGAAATCCGAGCCCATCCCGACCGGCCATGTCATCGGGGAGACGTCCAGCGCCAGCGCTTCCTGCACCTCGTCGAGGATTTCCAGCGCGTGACGGCCTTCCCGGTCGATCTTGTTCACGAAAGTGATGATCGGAATGTCGCGCAGGCGGCAAACCTCAAACAGCTTGCGAGTTTGGGTCTCGATACCTTTCGCTGCGTCGATGACCATGATGGCGGCGTCAACGGCGGTCAGCGTGCGGTAGGTGTCTTCGGAAAAGTCTTCGTGGCCCGGCGTATCCAAAAGATTGTAGATGATGCCATTCCGCTCAAAGGTCATGACGGAGGAGGAAACGGAGATGCCGCGTTCTTGCTCGATCTTCATCCAGTCCGACCGTGCCCGCCGACGTTCCCCGCGTGCGCGTACCTGACCAGCGGCTCGGATCGCGCCGCCCGACAAGAGCAGCTTTTCGGTCAGGGTCGTCTTACCGGCATCCGGGTGAGAGATGATCGCGAAGGTACGCCGGGTCTGATACGGCGCTGCGCCATTGGCGGACATGAAAAGCTCCTGATTTCGCTATCCGGCATGGCTGCGACCACACCGGATGGGGCCGGGGCGCAAGACCAAATCAAGCCGGATGGATTGATGTTTCGTGGGCGCAAGGTATTAGTGGGAAATGCGACAAAACTCCAGCGAGTTCTTGTTCGATGCAAGCAAGGCAATATTCCTGCCGCGTCGCTACTCAGCAGTCCGCGTTCGAAGATACAAAATGAATGCGCTAACTGAGATTACGACCTTTATCAAACTGCCTTATTTTTGGAAGGGTAAAAGTAACATTGGTTGTAAGATGAAGGATGGGTCTCCGCACTGATTATTCTGAAAAGAAATTGATGGTAGGAGAGCTTAACCTCACAATCCCAGGCAGGTGCTCATCCTTAAAACCGTGAGCTGATCAGGAATGCCAAGATGATAGCCACAAAAATTGAGAAATGAATTTTGGTCTGGCGGGACTATCTCTTAGAACTCTCGCTTTTGGTGAGAAGAAACCAAACGGAATTCAGCAAAAGTACCGCTGTAAAAGCCCAGAAATAGCAATTTATGAAATGCTCTTTGAAGGTGCTTGGATGATAGAATAAACCGATGACATAGACAATATAGGCCCACAAAAACGCAGCGGCACTCAGGCCAAGCAGCAGAGCTTTTTTGATTGAGAATGACATAGCAGAAGAATATGACTTAATAGATTGCTATTTTAAATAATTGTCCTTTGCTTGTCAGACAAGAGTAGAGGAAATTCTTTTCAGGACAAAGCAAATTAGCAGCGGTATAACGGATATTTCCCAAGTAACTGTGTGTTGCGACGAGGTTGACCGTTTTCACGGACGTTTGCAACTCTGACGGCAGCGTTGTCGGGGCGATTATCGATTTTGACGGTTACGTAAGCGCGGTTTTTGAGCTTTTCGTGGACTTTATCCCGTTTGGGCTGCGACAAGACACAGCTGTGGAGCCGCATTTGTGTTGGTTTCGTTGTTTGGAGCGTCATGCAGGCCTCGGCGGGGGCTTGAGGGCGCGGATTGCGGCGAGGATTCGTCCGAAGACGTAGCCTGATACAGCCACCTCTGCCAGTTGGAACGTGATTTTGCGCGCATGGCGTACGACCTTTGCCCCGATTTTGATGAGGCGGCTCTGGATACTTGTCAGCGACCAGTCGGCGACCTCTTCCGGGAGGTCTAGCCCTTGCAGGAAGACACCAAGGTTATACGCCAATGCGTGAAGCTGAAGCCGGACCTCATTGTCACAGAACCGCTTGCAGGACAGGCGGGTCCAAGTGATGGCGTTCTTGCCTTCTTTGATGTGCTGTTCGGCTGTGCCGCGCTGATTGTAGAAGCGGATGATCCATTCCGGCTCCATCGGCAAGTTGGTGACGACAAAACCCACGCGAGGGAATAGATCACCGGGATACCATTCGATCTTGGCAACCACCTGACGGGGCTTGCTCCATGAAGCAGCCTGATACTCAAAAACCTCATAGAAGCGCTTGATCTTTGTCTTTGAGGGACGTCCCACGGGGCGGGTCAGCTGATGGCTGATCTTCTCTTCCAGCACAGCGTTCTTTTTGAGGCGGATGGCGTAGCGGTACCCTTCAGCCTCTAAAGTCTCGTAAAGTTCCGGAATGGCAAAGGCGGCATCAGCGCGAAAGAAGCGCATGATGTCGCGCTCTGCATAGCGCGCAATGACGGGTATCAGAAGAGCCTTCCAGTCATCCGCGCTGTGGACGCTGCCATTGCGCAGGGCACAGCGTTCCAAGTGGCCAAACTGATTGAAGATGAACAATGGGTGATAGCAGTTGCAGCCGAAATGCCCGTTCCATGCGGTTCCCTCCTGAGCGCCATGGGTGGGGCTGACAGAGCTATCCATGTCCAAGGTGATGTAGTTCAGTCCTTGGCGACCATGCACCGCATCAATCCATTGACCGGGCATATCGGCCAAGGCTTCCCTGTTGGCGGCAGTCGCGAGCACCTCAGTCTCAAAGCGGCCCATCTGGGAGGAGGATGCCGCCTGAGTGTCAACGGCACGGCCCCCGATAATCTGGCGCATTACCGGGTCACGCGACAGACGCACGGCATCATTCACATCTTCATAGCCCGCAAGGCGACCAAATATCGATTGGCGCAGCAGGCCCATCAAGGTGTGAACGCCATTCTTACCTTTGCGGGTATCCCGAAGGAACCGAACCGCTTTGCCGAAAAGGCCAAGGGCGTCATCAAGCTCCCGGTAAAGCAGAAGACCGCCATCAGAACTGATCTTTGAACCGTGGAATTCCAACCGCACCCGAGGGTCAAAATCCAGCCGAAAATCGCTCTCAGAACCCGCACCCGTTGGGTGTGCCATTTTTCAGCCCTCCGTCATCAAGTAACACGCTGTAATATAAAGAGAAAAATAGGATAGAAGAAGCTAAATCAGCTGACTACTTGGGAAATCCGGGATCAAGAAGCTGGAACTTGGAAACCGGTTTGTCCTTGCGCCGATGTCCCGCGCAAGTGCGACACCGGAGGGGGCGCGACATCGGAAATGGCAGAATATTACGCGGGATTCGCTTTGGGTGGTTTTGGTTTGGTAATCGTTGAAGGTGCCTACACCGATGATACCTGGGCGCAGTGTTACGCCAATCAGCCTGGCCTCGTCACAGACAAACATGAAGAAGGGTGGAGAGATGTTGTTTCTGCCGTAAAGTCAGAAGGCGGGCAGATTATCCTGCAACTCATTCATGCGGGCGCGTTGTCACAAGTAATTGAAAATCCGGTGGCACCATCTCCCATCCGGCCGGTCGGCGAAATGCTTCAGGGTTATGGCCACAGACAGGGGGCTTATGGTGTTCCAAAGGAACTGACTCTGGAGCAAATCGGCTTCATAAGAACCGGGTTTGTCGACGCGGCTCGGCGGGCCGAAAGGGCCGGGTTCGATGGTGTGGAGATCCACTGCGCCAATGGCTATTTGCTTGATCAATTTCTGACAGCGGACACCAACACTAGGGATGACAGATACGGAGGTTCTCTGGATAACCGGTTGAGACTGACGGTGGAAATCATACATAAGGTTAAAGCGGCAACCGGTGCGGAATTTCTAACCGGGGTTCGATTGTCTCAAGCCAAGGCCAACAGGCAGAAGTATTTTTGGCCGAATGGTCTGGCAGATGCAGAAACCATTTTCTCCGGTGTCGCCAATGCAGGTGCGGACTTTATCCATCTTGCGAGTGAAAAGGGTGGTTACAAAGTCCACAGTTACACACAAGACGGTGAAAACCTTACTGCTTTCGCCAAGGAGCTGACCGGACTCCCGGTGATTGCAAATGGGGGCCTTCACGATATCGATTTGGCGAATGAAGTGATCTCCTCCGAGCAAGCAGATTTCATCTCAATTGGTAAAACCGCGATGCTGAATCCGGACCTTCCAAACCGCGTCGCTGAGGGACGGGCGTTGAAGAACTTCACGTTCGATATGTTTAAGTATGGGGTAACGGTTGAAGGACAGCGGAAATGGGAGGCGGACGAAGCTGAATCGGAAGCTGCTTGATCCCATATCTGCTGTGACATCAGTCGAGAAAGACTGATTTCGGAAAAATCTCACCGCGGTATCATTGCATCATGAGATGCCGGACACTGCGGTGTTGATGTATGCGTGCTACATACGGAAGATCGTCAGTCTTCCTCCTGATCGTCCAGGGTGAGGTTTTCAAGAAACACGATTAAAGATTGGCGCTCTGGGTGATCCGGGACAATTTGACTCTCAACGTCATCATGCTGGTCTACCCAATCGAGGCGATCAAGGTCTGGCAGGGCGGGTGAGGGGAGTGCTGCCTTTTTAAGCCCAAAAAAATGGGCCGGGTGGTGGGACCCGGCCTAGTCGATGGGGCAAGTGCACGTTTTTAAAATTGCTTGGGTTCAAGAAGCTGCTTTGTGTTTTTGGGTCCAGCGTTGTCTTGAGGTCGCACTTAAGAGCAGATTTCTTATTTCTGACGTGTAGGCGGCAGCGTTTTGGCGGGCCTTATCCAGATTGGACACGGCCCCCTCCGGTAGCTGCGCGAGGCCGCCACCAAAATCAAACAAATCACGAAAAGCAGCCCGTTCGACAAGCGGAGTGATCAGCACCTTGACGCCGTTGGCTGCCAGCCGGTCATGAACGGTTTTCATGGCGCGGGTTTTCACCAAGGGGCTGGTTCGGGTCAGCAAAACACAGTGATTGATATCTTTTTGAACGATTTTCTGCAGTTTGTTGATGAGCCCGAGGATCTTGGCACCTCCACGCGCATCCATTGCAGAGCCTTGAATTGGTACGATGACAAGGTCGGAGATCGAGACCGCATTGGCCACCAGCAGGTTTTCGGTGCCTTCAAGGTCCACGATGATGTAGTCGGTGGAGCCGTGCGCATCCTGAATCTGACTGACTATGCTGGAGGCGGAGGTCTCACTCACCACCGTAATGCCGCGTGGCAGATTTGGCAGTTCGGCCCAGCGGGACAGCCATTTTTGCGGGTCCGCGTCGAACAACGTAACAGTGCTGCCCCGGTTGACCAATTCAGTCGCAAGCAAAAGAGCTGCGGTGGTTTTTCCCGCTCCTCCCTTGGCATTTGCGAATGAAATGACTGGCACCATGGCCTCCCGGCGAACAACCTGTAGAAATGCGTTTCTTGATTTCAATCATTGGTAGTGGTTGGTTAACGATTGGTTAATCGATAGTTATTGTGGGAAAAACATGTCAAAAGACGTTGTATCGGCGAATTTAATCGAAAAAATTACGAAGGGTTAGTTTGATTTATGGTGCTCAAACACCGTGAATGTTAACCGTTGCATTGTGAGAATTAACGGTTCCCTTGAGAGAGTGTGAGCTGAGCGATTCGGTAGTTAAGACATCGGGCATAACTGCAAGCGGTAGATTGCGTATGGGGCAGTCTGATCATAGGCTGTGCTGACGAATTGGAGACGCTGAATGTTGGCACGAGCTTTGTTGAAGACTGCTTTCAAATTTGCAATTGCCACCTGTTTGGCGGTGTCGACGATAATGATTGCGCAATCCCCTTCGCTGGCTCAGTCGCTCGCGCCTTATAAAGATCGGTTGTTTGGATATAAGAACGTCACCGCGACGCATTATGACGGTGACTTTCTGGTCGTTGAATATTCCAAACAAAGAGACCTGCGGGATCGGGACAAAGTCGACCAGCGCGAGGTCTTCGGGAACTACGTGTCCTATAAGCCCAAGCGCAGCCGCGAGAGCTATGAGCTGAAAGCCAATGGCCGAACCATTCGGTATATGGGTGTGGGCAAGGCACAAGGCGGTGCCAACGCGGTGGTAATTTACATTCACGGTCAGGGCGGAAACCGCTTTCAGGGCATGAATGATGTCAGCTTTGGCGGTAATTTCAATCGCGTTCAAAACCTGATGGTGCGCAACGGTGGGGCTTATCTGTCAGCTGAATTTGCAGACTTTGGCGCTCGAGGCACGGCAGATATCGATGCGTTGATCCGGTATCAAAAACAACTGTCACCGCGCGCAAAAGTGGTTGTGGCGTGCGGGTCGATGGGTGGCATCATTTGCTGGAATTTGCTGAAAAACGGCAAGTACGCACGCAATGTAAATGGAATACTCCTGCTGGGGTCACCACGCGATCCAGGGTTCCTGTCTTCTGGAGCGCTCAAGCGCCGCATTCCCATTTACATGGGCTACGGCAGCGAGGACAGCGTTTATAATTGGGAGACGCAGGCCAATTTCTTCAAAAAGATCCGCCAGTCCGCGCCGGGTTATCCGATCAAGTTCACGCTGTTCGACACCGGGGTTCACGGCACACCCATCCGCATGACGGATTGGCGGCTGGTTCTGAATTGGATGTTCGCTGCAAGCTGAGTGGGCGGACTTTCTCTAAAACGCCAGCCGGGCCAGACCTGACACCGACAGCAGGCCGAGCAAGGTCAAGCACACCGTGCGATAGTAAGGGGAAAGGCTTGGCCGGAATAAGAAACTCCCGAACATCACACCGGCCAGAACGGCAGGAATAAGCACAGTTCCGCGCTTGACCGCCTCCATGGTCATCAGATCATAGAGAGTGAGAAACAGGGCGGAGGTGAACATTCCCGCGAAAAGATACATCACCAAAGAGGCACGCATGACCCTGGCGGGAATGTTGCTGGACAGCACAAACAGCGCGACAACCATCCCGCCGACTGAGGCAAGCCCTGTCGCGATCCCGGCAAGTACGCCTGTTACGGCAGGTCCAGTGGTTTCGCCCGGGTTTTTGGGAGCGATTTTCAGAAACTGAAGAAGTGTCAGCCCGAGTATCAGGCACAGGGCGATCATCTTGGATGTTTCAGCCGGAATGGATGTTGTCGCCCAAAGTCCAAGTGGAACGCCTATGGCAGAGCCAAGCACAAGCAACCAAACAAAGCGCATATTGGCATCTCGCACTCCGCCGCGAAACATGGCGAGACTGGCAGCGGATTCCAGCACATAACAAATAGGGATCAGCTGAATGGGTGGCAGGATCAGAACAATGCTGGCCATCAGAATTGCCGACAGGCCAAAGCCGGAAAAACCCCGCACCATGCCAGCGAGGAACACCGCTCCCAGACACAGGCCAAGGTCAAACGGCGAGAGATTGGCAAAAGCGGCAAGCGACGCGAACATAGAGGTCCTTTCAATGACGCAGAAAGGGATAGGGCTTGTATATTTTCAAGTGAAGCGGAAAAAATGCCGTGCTAGCCTGCAAAAATGCAAGGAACGAACTGGAATGACCTGCGGTGTCTGCTCGCCGTCAAACGCTATGGCTCATTTGGCGCAGCAGCAGCTGTCTTGAGAGTTGACACAACAACCGTCTCGCGTCGCATCCGCACACTGCAAGAGCAGTTGGGAGCACTTCTCATTGAGCGCAGGACAGATGGGAGCGCCCGGCTGACAAATTTGGGGCAGGCCGCTGCCGAACGGGCAGAACGAATTGAGCTGGAGGTTTCGTCGCTGGAAGCGGAGGCGAGCGGTAGCCGTCAAAATGTGTGTGGCTGTGTACGCCTGACCTCGGTCCCCATGTTGCTCAACCGGCTGGTAATCCCGAATTCAACTGCGCTGACCGCAGCTTATCCGGATCTGGAACTGCAACTGCATCCGGATTTGACCAACCTCAGTCTCAGCAAACGCGAAACGGATATGGCCCTGAGATTGTCCCGACCGGAGGCTGGCGGGCTGATGGTCAAGGCGAAGCGATTGGGCGTACTGAAACATGCAGTCTATTGCGCAAAGTCATGTGCCGCGGACCCGGCATCGCAATTGCCTTGGGTGACCCATCAGGAAGCGTGGCAACATCTGCCGCAAGTCAAATGGATGCACGACCATGTGCGACGTGTCGGCGGCACTTTTGCAAGTGTTCGTGTCGGTGATGCAGACAGCGCCATGGAAGCTGTTGCTCGCGGTGTCGGACGATCCGTCCTCCCCACTTTACTTGCAGACGCTGATCCGCGCCTTGTCCGGTTAGAGGAAGAAGGGACGACCCCTGATATTGAGCGCGAAGTCTGGATTATGGTCCATGCGGACTTGGCCAGCCTCCCGCGCTGCAAGGTTGTCTGGAACTGGCTAAGCGACCTTTTTGAAGATGCGCGATAGGCGCTGGGCAAATCGGTCAGCTACCGACCAACCTCGCCCTATGGTCGACTCGGCAGGCCGTAGTTGGAAGTGGACCCAACAAAATACCGTCTTGCCTCATCATTGGAGAGCGGCCTGATACGGGTGAGGAAAGATGGTGGGGCCTTTGGTTGGCCAGAGCATTCGTCACACATCATCGTGGAGCCGTCAGTGTTAGTTCCACACGGCGTGCGCGTGTCCGAATGCAGGATGGGTTGATCATATTGATCGTGAAGACCACGGTCCCGATTGTCCCACAGGTGAAGGGCTGCATCCCTTGATACCTCGTGGCATGCAGAAAGTGCTTCTTCCAGTGTGACCTCTCCCATTGCGATCAAAAGGCCGATGACGTTTGCAGTCAGATCATCAGCAGCATAGCCACTGCCGCTGGCCACACCCAACCAATCGGCAAACAGCTGCAGGTCTTCGAAGGCGAAGGAAACGCGTAACATGATCGTCAGGGCAATGCGCTTCTTGATGTGATCGGAAAGACCGGGGCGCACCAGATACCGCCCATGGAATCCGAGACGTCCGGGCACCTGTTGCGTGTAGTTGACGATATAGCCCTGACCGAAAAACGGGCCTTGCATGCCCCCAAAAGACCGATTGAAGAAGTTTGGTTGGTAGCATTGCCCATTGGCTTCAGCTCAGGTAATGGGCGCTGGATGCCGGGGCAAACTGTCCGCCTGAGCGAAGATAATATAGACAATGCATTTGGGTGTTTCCATTCCGCAATTGCCGCCAGAGGTCGGTTGCACCAACAAAGGGTTGGGCGGAAGATGGGTCCATATGCCCAAGATCAAGCCAGCCGCAATTACAGGTATATGTAAGGCCTCGGCGGTTTCCGACACGGTTTTCAATTTGTGCACGGCTTCCCATGTCTTGCTCCTGAAATTATCAAAATGAAACGGTTTCAAATTCTGGTGTTGTTTGGACGAAGAGAACGATCACACCAGTTGCGCCGTTTTCGTTTTCCAAATGAAGCTCAAGTCTGCGCGCGGGATCATCGGCGCATATAAATTCCGCACTTTTTTCGGTTTGAATATCGAGGGCGCAACCCAGTGGCTCTGCCTGAGAGTAAAAGCGGGTGCTGACATCTGTCGCGGATAGGTCGGTGAAATATCGTACCGTACCGGAAGGGCGACGTGCGCCGTCCCGCATTTCAAAGTCATAAACGGGAACTGAAGTGGAGCGCCATGTAGGAAACTCCCTCATAATTGAAGGCAGCTTTTTAAAGGTTTCAGTTGTCGCGCTTATATTGCTGATCTCAGTCTGTTGTTCGCAGGCGGTAAACAAAACTAATACTGAAAAAGCTAGAAAATCACGTAAAGGCATAATGTAAAAATCTCCAAATAGCGAAATTATAAAAAGTTATGGGAGTGAGTAAAGCCGCTTTTGACGCATCGAACAGGGAGCGCCGCTGACATGGGTGAATCCTGTACAATATCGCCAAATAGGTCGATGCCGACGACCAGTGGATTGATCTTTGCAAGCGACTCCGGCACCACTGGTTCATTGTCACAAAACACGACTTTATATGATGGGCGCCCGCATGACCGATACGACCAATCTCAAGCTTGATTATGTCGAGTTTTACTCTCCCGAGCTGGAACAGACCGAAACCTTCTTTTCCAAGGCATTCGGCTGGAATTTTGTTCAATACGGACCGGATTATCGCGATATCCAAAATGCCGGAATGGGCGGCGGGATTGAGCGCGGACCGCTGAAAGCCCCCTTGATTGTTTTGAGGGCTGACGATCTTCAAGCAGCGCTAGATGCCGTGAAGCAGGCGGGCGGAACCATTACCAAGGAGATATTCGAGTTTCCCGGCGGCAAACGGTTTGAGTTTCAAGAGCCGGGGGGAACAGCCATGGCTGTCTGGTCAGAGAGTTAAGGTCTAAGTTTATTTTTTGCTGGCAAAAGCGTTCGATAAGGCCTTTTCATGACACAAAATACTTCGTCCGCGTTCTGGAACAAGATCGCGGAGAAATATGCCGCGCGTCCTTTGGATGACCCAGAAGCCTATGAGGTTTGGCTCGCCCAGGTTATCTCATGCCTCAAGAAAACAGACAGGGTTCTGGAGGTGGGGTGTGGTACTGGCTCTACCGCATTAAGACTGGCTCCACATGTGCAGAGTTTTCTAGCGGCAGACTTCGCACCGCGCATGATTGAAATCGCCGAGGAAAAATGGGCCACTGATGGAGCGGACAATCTCCGCTTTGTCTGTACGGACCCGTTTTCTGAAGAGCTGTCACCGGCTGATGGCGAACCTTATGATGCGGTGATGGCCTTCAGCTTTCTGCATCTGGTCGATGCACCTGACCAGATGGTGCAGCATCTTGCCAATCAGCTCAGACCCGGTGGTTTGCTGATTACAAAGACCGTTTGTCTGAAACAATTGGCCTTTGTGTTTGTACCGCTGATTGGCCTCATGAGGCTTTTTGGCAAAGCGCCACCTGTCAAAATGGTGGGGGCGAAGGAGCTGGATGAGATGATGCTCAGCGCCGGTCTGAAAATCGTTGAGGAGCAAAATTTCGGTCAAAAGGTGCTGCAACGCTTCATTATTGCTCGAAAAGCCTAGGGTCTGACCCTTGACTGTTATCCGCGTGAGGAGCGCCACATTGTCAACTCAGTCTTGCACGATGACCTTGCGAAGACTTTTCACTTTCGGTTTGGCGTACCAATGCTCGATTATTTGTATCACAAACGACTGAAACAGGATCTCGAACAGTGGGTGGAGGCCGGTTGGGTCTCTTCTTCCGGTGCTGGTCAAATCCTCTCCAATATTGAAAAAGGCGATGGCAGCTCTCGGTTGCCAATGGCTCTGGCGGGAATTGGTGTCGTCTGTGTTGCGCTCGCTTTGGCAGCTTTCGTTGCAGCAAACTGGGACGGCATTCCGCGAATGGTCAAGCTGACCGGAATATTTCTGCTGGTTCTGGCATCTCATGGTCTTGCGGCCTTTTGTGCCTCAAAAGGGCGAAGGGAACTGGCGGATCTGGCAACGGCTTTTGCCTCGCTGACATTTATCGTCGGGCTGGCCTTGGTCGGTCAGATCTTTCATTTGCCTTCCGATTGGGTTGGTGGAACATTTCTGGTGTGTCTCGGCGGTCTGGCGGCCGCCTTGCTCACGGGCTCACGAGCCTCGCTCATTATCGGCGCCATCGCCGCGATTAGCTGGCAAATCTCCCGAGCGGAACTTCCATCCGATCCATTGACGGTAAATATGATCGGGATCGCCTTTTTGGCAGCTGTTGTTTTTCATGCAGTGAAACATCCGTTTATCTTGTCGCGTTGGCTCGCCACCGCTTTGTTACTCATCAGTTTTGGCCGTGTGATCACTGATTTTGCCACCGGAACGGACATGTACTCCGATGAGCAATGGCTGATGTTGATCACCGGTTTTGCCTGTCTTGCGGTTTTGATGGTGCAGGTTCCGGCCATCATCGACATGGCAATCAAATGGGCCAGCTCTTATCCGCAGCGCAGACTGGGGCACTGGCTCTTGATGTCGAGCCTGCAAAATACGGGATTGTTGATCCTCGCCCTCATGGTCGTGCTGTCCCTGATGGGCGTTGACGAGCTTGAAGACCACACATTGCTGGAAGGCTTTGCCTCAACACCGACGATGACGGTTGGTATTCTAGCTCTTGCAACAACAGTGCTGGGCGCATTGCTATCGTTCAAAACCAGTAAGGCCCTTGTGCTCTTCGGGGCAGCCTTCCTTGCCCTTTGTGCTGTTTTATTGCCTCTGCTCCTTCCAGATATCATTTTGCTTTCTGCCTTGGCGCTGGGCGCAAGCATCGCTCTGGTAATGTTGGGAACGCTTTATCGCAATGCGGTCTGGAGCCTCGGCGGATATGGTGCACTGGCCGCCGTCAGCCTATGGCTGCTTTATGAAACCGTTGGCTCCTTGCTGGGCCAGGCGCTGTTTTTCCTTGTCGCTGGTGTGGTGCTCTTGGTGATCGCCTTTATTGCCATGAAGTTCATGCGCAGGCAGGCCGCCAAACCTGATCAACGCGGCGGGCAGGAGGTGCGCTCATGAACAGCATCGTCCAAAAGCAGGCCGTCTCAACGGGTCTCCTCTCATCCCCATGGCTGCGCTGGGGACTGGTTGCCCTTATTCAATTGGGCCTTATCGCTCTGCCATTGGTTGATCGTCTCCAGGTGCAAATGGAAGGGCAGGAGGTCACCCTGGAACTCGTGCCGATTGACCCGCGTGACCTGCTCCGTGGGGAGTACGTGATCCTCAATCTGGCAGTGGCAACCTTACCCAAAGACCTTCCGGGAAATGATGGCAGCCTGACATCCGGGGAGACTGTTTTTGTCTCACTGGAGGTGGGCAGCGATGACATTGCCCGGCCAACAGCGGTTCACCGATCGCGAGAAGACGCCGGCTCCCTTGCGCTAAAAGGGGAAATCGAGCCGACATGGAATGAAACGGTGCGCGTCAAATACGGCCTTAATGCCTTTTATCTGCCCGAAGGCGCGGGAAAAGAGATTGAGCAGCTGCCTCGTGAGCGGGTCAAACTGGTTATCTCTCTCCATGACGATGGCCGATCCATGCCACTTCGATTGCTGATTGACGGAAAACCGTTTGAATCCGATAGCAGCTTTTGATTTTTGTCCGGCGCGGGGGTAAGAGCGCTTCACGCCCTGTTTCCAGCTTGAAAGCAACTCCTCCATGCCAACCGATCCGGTTTTGAAAACGCTGTTCCTGCCGCTCGAATCCGGACAGGTTGATCTGGATGAAGAAGCGAGGGTCTTGTTCTGCCGCGCCCGCGCCGGACGGGAGCTCGCCTTGCTGGATGTTGCTGCGGTTACGTGCGAACAAAGCTTTGCGCCGGACCGGGATGCACTTCAAAAGGCAGGGCAGACCGTTGTTGCTGAAACAGATCAGACAGATTTCGATCTGGTGCTGTTGTTGCCCACCCGTCAGAGGCAGGAAGCGCGTGCTCAACTGGCTCGGGCTGCCTCCAAGGCAAAACCTGGCGGTGTGGTGCTGGCCTGCGCACCCAATTCCGAAGGCGCAAAGACGCTGGAAACCGATCTCGCCAGCCTATTGGGTGGGGCGGAAAAGCTCTCCAAAAACAAGTGCCGTGTGGTCTGGCATGAGGTAAAGCCAGAGGCGGTGGATCAAAGTCTGTTGGCGGAATGGAGCCAGTTGGACGCGCCGCGCCCTATTCTGGATGGTTCGTGGCGCAGCCGTCCGGGTATTTTCGCCTGGGATCGCATTGATCCAGCCTCCCGCCTATTGATTGATCATCTGCCTGCCACCCTCTCTGGTCGCGGTGCGGATCTTGGGGCAGGGTTTGGTGTTCTCAGTCGCCATCTTCTGGAAAAGGCTCCGAAAGTCACGGCGCTTGATCTCTATGAGGCGGAAAAGCGCGCGCTTGATCTGGCGCAGGAGAATTTGGCGTCCGACCGCGACAAGGTCACATTGACCGGCATCTGGTCTGATGTGACCAAGGGCATCGAAGGACCTTACGATTTCATCGTCATGAACCCGCCGTTTCACCAGACGGGCAAGGCGGACCGGACGGATGTGGGGCAGGGATTCATCAAGGCAGCCTTTGGCGGTCTGCGATCCGGCGGCGTTCTTTATCTCGTTGCCAACCGCCACCTTCCTTATGAGCACACCTTGAACGAGCTGTTCGCCCGCACCGAAATGCTGGCTGATGAAGTTGGCTACAAGGTCATCCGCGCCATAAAGGGTAATGGGAAGGCCAAGGGAAAGTAAGATGCGCCTCGTCAAACTGATCGCCAATTTGGGCTACGGTAGCCGCAAGGAAATTCAAACAGCCATCAAAAACGGCTGGGTGACCGACCGTGATGGCAACACGCTGAAAGCCACCAGTCAGACGCCGCACGAAGATATCCTGTTTGACGACGAGCCGCTGGACCCCGCGCCGGGCATGGTGTTGGCGATGAACAAGCCGCTTGGCTACACCTGTTCCACCAATGATCAGGGCAAGTTGGTCTATGACTTGTTGCCGGACCGTTACAGGATGCGCAAACCGGTGCTGTCAACAATCGGCCGCCTCGACAAAGAAACCTCCGGCCTCCTGCTTTTCACAGATGATGGCACTTTCCTGCACAAGGTCATTTCGCCAAAAGCCAATGTTGGTAAGGTTTATGAGGTCACGCTCGACCGCCCCATGAAGGGCAATGAGACCGCGCTGTTCGCCTCCGGCGAGATGATGCTGGAAAGCGAAGATAAGCCACTCAAACCAGCCATGTTGGAGGTTCTTGACGACACCCATGCCCGCGTCATCTTGCACGAAGGCCGCTACCATCAGGTCCGTCGCATGTTCGCCGCCACCGGCAACCACGTCACAAACCTCTCCCGCACCCAAATCGGTGGCCTGTCACTTGGTTGTCTCGAAGATGGCCAATGGCGCATGTTGGATGAAGCAGACAAGGCAAGAATTTTTGAAGGCTAGGCGGTCGCCGCAGAACGCCATCCCTGCGAAGGCAGGGATCTCACATTGTCTCCGACCGTTGTATAGGCTCCTGCCTGCGCAGGAGCGGCAGCCTTGCCATGGATGTCATCCCCGACTTGATCGGGGATCCATTGAAACTCGAAAGTGCGGGAAGGGGCAGGGTGGGTGCTGCACCTTCGAAGTGCTTTCGGGACTATTTGTGCTCAGCTGGCGGGCATATTGGATCCCCGCTCGGAGGCGGGGATGACCACCGAGGAGTGGGAGGTAGGAACAACCTACCCCTCGTCATTGCAGGGCTTGACCCTGCAACCCATCCCGAGATGGGGCAGTCCTCAGAACAAGTGGCGAGGGAACGGAATGGATGCCATGATCAAGTCATGGCATGACGAACTGAATACGCAGCAATACAGAACGCCATCCCTGCGAAGGCAGAGATCTCACATTGTCTCCGACGGCTCGATAGGCTCCTGCCTGCGCAGGAGCGGCAATCCGACACCGCTGTCATTGCAGGACTTGATCCTGCAATCCATTCCGCGATGGATCAGCCCTCAGAGCAAGTTGAGAGGAAACGGAATGGACCCCGCATCAAGTGCGGGATGATGACCGAGGGTGTGGATAGAGATGTATTCGATAAACCCGCCGCTACGTTCCACGCAGCCCATATCAGAGAAGTTCAAACCGCTCGGGGTCATTTGGAACAGAGGGGCGCGCCTCACCCATTCATCTCTTCATTCAGCATTTCAAGCTCCAGCCATTGCTCTTCGAGAGCGCCCTTTTGTTCCGTTACGTCAGTTATTTGCGCGGAGAGCTTGGCAAACTTGTCAGGGTTCTTCGCGTAAAGGTTTGGGTCGTTCATCTCGGCCTGAAGCTTCTCAAGCTTTGCTTCAAGAGCCTCGATTTGATCGGGCAGGGTTTTGAGGAGGTGCTGCTGGGTGAAGCTGAGTTTGGATTTCTTTTGCTTGGGAGAAGAAGCGGCTTCTGATGGCGTTGATTTCGCCTTCTTGGGAGACGCTGCTTTCTCTGCTTTTCGGGCGGTGACGCCTTCGCCGCGCTGGGCCAGCATGTCTGAATAGCCGCCTGCATAATCCTGCCAGTCGCCATCGCCTTCAGAGACGATGACAGAGGTCGCCACGCGGTCGAGAAAGTCACGGTCGTGCGAGACGATCAGCGCTGTTCCCTGATAGTCGGCCAGAAGTTCCTGCAAGAGGTCCAGCGTTTCCAGATCGAGATCGTTGGTCGGCTCGTCGAGCACCATCAAGTTGGACGAGTTGGCAAGCGCACGGGCAAGCATGACCCGCGCCCGCTCGCCGCCGGACAATACGCCAACAGGCGTACGGGCTTGCTCCGGTGAAAATAGAAAATCCTTCATATAGCCGATGACGTGCTTGGTTTCGTCGCCGATGACCACCGTATCGCCGCGCCCGCCGGTCAAAACAGAGGAAAGCGTGTCGTTCGGGTCAAGCCGTTCGCGCTTTTGGTCCAGCGTCACCATTTCCAGATTGGTGCCAAGTCGAACAGAGCCACTGTCTGGCTCGAGCTCACCGGTCAGCATTTTCAAGAGCGTGGTTTTGCCTGCACCGTTCGCGCCGACCAGCCCGATACGATCCCCGCGCTGAATGCGGGTGGAGAAGTCCTTGACGATGGCGCGCTCGCCGAAGCTCTTGGCAATGGTCTTGGCTTCGATCACCAGCTTGCCGGAGGCTTCCGCCTCTGTCGCCTTTAAGGTGGCCGTGCCTTGCGGGCCGCGGTGCTCCTTCTTTTGCTTGCGCAGGTCTGCCAGCTCGCGCACACGGCGCATGTTGCGCTTGCGCCGGGCAGTGACCCCATAGGTCATCCAGTGCTCTTCGCGCTTAATCTTTTGCGCAAGCTTTTGCTGGTCAATTTCTTCCTGCTCAAACACCTCATCCCGCCAGGCTTCAAAATGACCAAACCCCTTGTCGAGGCGGCGCGATTCTCCGCGATCGATCCAAACTGTGGCGCGAGAAAGGTTTTCCAGAAACCGCCGGTCGTGCGAAATCAGGACGATGGCGGACTTCAAGCTCTTGAGTTCTGTTTCCAGCCATTCAATTGCAGGCAGATCAAGGTGGTTGGTGGGCTCGTCCAGCAGCAGGATATCCGGTTCGGGAGCCAATGTGCGGGCAAGCGCCGCTCGTCGTGCTTCGCCACCTGAAAGGGCCTTTGGGTCTTCCGTGCCGGAGAGGCCAAGAACATCCAGCAGATATTGCCCGCGATAGGGATCATCGCCTGCTGTGAGGCCCTCGTTCACATAATCGAGCGTCATGGCATAGGCTGAAAGGTCCGGCTCCTGCGGCAGATAGCGCAAGGTGCGGCCCGGCTGAAAGAACCGCTCGCCGCTATCAGCTTCCACCATGCCGGCAGCTATCTTCAAAAGCGTCGATTTCCCGGACCCGTTTCGTCCCACCAGACACAGACGTTCGCCCTCTGAGACTGCCAGTTCCGCTCCTGTGAGGAGTGGGGTGCCGCCAAAAGTCAGTTTGATATCGCGCAGGTGCAGAAGAGGTGGAGCCATGAAAATGTCAGTCAATTCCGATGTTCGAGCTTGAGGGCGTCAGGAAAACGATTGGCAGATCAATTGCAAGGAAATTTATTTGTCCCCACCCGCGACGGCTGCGAATTTTCACGCTACACTTAACCTCGGCGGGACTAGGGCGCAGGTGCGCCCATCATGACAAGAGAACAAGGGGATCGGTATGCCCCGGCTTTTCTGCACGAAACCGCTTATTCGTTGTTCAACTGGTTGCACCCGGCTTGTGGCTGTGCTGGCCATGTGTGCCGCTTTTCTGACCGCAGTGGGGTCACCCCGCGCCGTGGCGCAGGATTTGGTCATTGGCGGCGGGGTCTATGTCGGCTCCGGTTTTGGTTACGGCTATCATGGCCGCCGTTCGTCTGCGTCGATCTATATCGGTCGGTCCTATTACCGGCCGCGCTCTTATCGGCCCTATTACCAGCGCCGGATTTATAGATCGCATCCTCGGGCCTACTATCCGCGTCCACTTGCGCCACGCCGTGTTTATCGCGCACCGAGCCGAATTCCATTGGCCAAGAACGGGCTGGTTCCGTTTACGCCGCAGTGGATTGCGTATTGTGCTCGGAAGTTCAAATCATTCGATGCCCGAAGCGGCACCTACCTCGCTTATAGCGGCAAGCGTCGATACTGCCGCTAGGTCGATAAACCGGAAATTGATCTGCTTGCAATCATGAGGTGAATGTGGGTTGCTTTCACTGATGAAATAAATGGATCAGAATTCCTGATTTTAATTCTTGAGGAAAAATATTTCCGATTCCAGATGGTGCCGTAACGGTATCATTATCAGAACCTGCATAAATTGAAACAAAAGCTTAACTCTCTGCTTGATTGCGCTGGAAGGCCGTGGAATCTTGCACGCCTATCTTTTCTGATAGGCAAACAACAAAGAGGGGAGACATTATGATTAAGTCTCTGCGCACAACTGCGCTTGCAGCGGCCCTTATGGCTGCGACATCACTCACCGCGATGGCGGAAGTCGTTATTCACCGGGGGAACTCTGGCGATCCTGAAACTCTGGATCAGCATAAGACGTCAACTGTCACAGAGGGCAACATCCTCCGCGACCTTTATGAGGGCCTTGTAAGCTACAGCTCTGCTGGAACGATTATTCCAGGTGTTGCCGAAAGCTGGACCGCTTCTGAAGACGGAACCGTTTACACCTTCAACCTTCGCGACAATGCAAAGTGGTCCAACGGCGACCCGGTTGTTGCTGGCGATTTTGTTTATTCCCTGCAGCGTATCATGACGCCAGAAACGGGCGCCAAATACGCGAACATTCTTTATCCGATCAAAAACGCAGAAGCTGTCAACAAGGGCAATGCCAAGCCGGAAGACCTGGGTGTAAAGGCTGTTGACGAAAAGATTTTGGAAATCACACTCGAAGCTGCGACACCGTTCTTCGTTGACCTTTTGGCCCACCAAACCGGTCTGCCTGTTCATCCGGCATCGGTTGAGGCTCATGGCACAGATTTCGTGAAGCCAGAAAACATCGTGACCAATGGTGCCTACACTCTAGTTGAGTTCGTACCGAACGCGCATGTGAAGGCGACCAAGAACCCGCATTTCCATGATGCCGACAACGTTCAGATCGACACTGTCTTCTTCTACCCGACAGAAGACCGTGGTGCAGCTCTACGCCGTTTCCAGGCAGGCGAACTTCACACCAACAACGATGCTCCGGTTGAGCAGGTTGCCTTCATGAAGGAAAACCTGGGCAATCAGTTCCGTGTTGCCCCATATCTGGGCACATACTATTACGCGCTGAACCACGAAGATGAAGCCCTGAGCAATCCGGACGTCCGTCAGGCATTGTCCATGTCCATCGACCGTGAGTTCCTGGCTGAAGACATCTGGGGCGACACGATGGTTGCCGGATACTCCTTCGTTCCGCCAGGAATTGGTAACTACGGTGAGCCAGCATTTGCGTCCTACAAGGACATGGACCAGATCGACCGCGAAGACAAAGCGCTCGAGCTTCTGGAAAAGGCTGGTTACGGTCCTGACAACCCGATCAAGCTGACGCTGAACTACAACACCTCTGAAAACCACAAGAACACTGCAGTTGCGATTGCAGACATGTGGAAGCCGCTCGGTGTTGAAGTCTCCATGGTCAACACAGACCTGAAAACGCACTATGCCATGCTTCGTGACCGTCAGGACTTTGACGTAGCGCGCGCTGGCTGGATTGGCGACTATTCCGATCCGCAAAACTTCCTGTTCATGGTTGAAAGCGACAACACGGGCTTCAACTACGCACGTTACGAAAACCCGGAATATGATGCTTTGATGGATGAAGCAGCAAAAACCGGTGATCTGGAAAAACGTGCAGCCATCCTGAAACAGGCTGAAGAGCTGTTCATGCGCGACCTGCCGTTCATCCCGCTGATGTACTACGGTTCCATGAACCTCGTATCCAACAAGGTCGCTGGTTACGAAGATAACCTGCAGGATATTCACCCGACCCGTTGGATGAGCATCTCCGAGTAAAAACTCCAACCACGAGTGCTGCAGCGCATGGGGTCCCATGCGCTGCACGTGCTTGCAAGGTGGCAATAAAACATCGGCCAATTGGCCGAGTGATGACGCACAAGACCACCGTTAAACCAAATAGGGGCTGTTCCCATGACCCGCTACGTGCTCGGTCGATTGTTTGCTGCAATCCCGACCATCTTTTTGATTGTCACGATCTCCTTTTTCCTCATCCGCATTGCTCCGGGTGGTCCGTTCGATCTGGAACGTCCTCTGGAAGCGAAAGTGATGGAGAACCTCAACAAGATTTATCACCTCGATAAGTCGTTGTGGGAGCAATACCTTTTGTACCTCTCCAGCATTGCGCAGCTGGATTTTGGTCCGAGCTTTTACTTTCGTGATTTTTCCATCAACGAGCTGTTTGCCCGCAGTCTACCGATTTCCATACAGTTGGGTCTGAGTGCGCTGGCGCTGGCTCTGGTTGTTGGCGGCGCGCTTGGTGTGGCGGCTGCTCTGCGTCAAAACAAGCCTGCTGATTATTCCATCATGGCAGCGGCGACCCTCGGCGTGACCATCCCGAACTTCGTGATCGCCCCCATTCTGACCCTGCTTTTGGGCGTTTGGCTCGGATGGCTACCGGTCGGTGGTTGGGGCGATGGTGCCTTCTTGAACAAGATCTTGCCGGTAGTCACTTTGGCCCTGCCGCAAGTCGCTGTTGTAGCTCGCCTGACCCGTGGGTCCATGATTGAGGCCTTGCGGTCCAACCATGTGCGCACCGCGCGCGCTTACGGCCTCACCAGTTATTTGGTAGTTGTCGTTCATGCCCTGCGCGGGGCTATCCTGCCGGTTGTTTCCTACCTTGGACCGGCAGCTGCGGCGCTTTTGACCGGCTCGGTGGTCATCGAGACCATTTTCGGCATTCCAGGCATTGGCCGCTATTTTGTGCAAGGCGCACTTAACCGCGACTACACCCTCGTTATGGGTACAGTCGTCGTCGTTGCCTGTTTCGTCATCATCTTCAACCTGGTCGTGGATCTGCTTTATGCGCTGCTTGATCCGCGCGTGCGCTACGACTGAGGGATCAAAACATGTCAGATATTACTCAAGAAATCGGCACAGCGCCGGAGCGCGGACGGTCCCTTTGGGATGATGCCCGCGACCGACTGCTCGCCAACAAGGCGGCTGTCGGCAGCATGATTGTGCTGGCCGTTATCACCTTTTTGTCCGTTGTCGGTCCCATGCTGTCTCCGCATGAGTTCGACACGGTTTACCGCGATTACGTGAGAGTCCCGGCAAGCCTTGAGGCTTATCCTCGTGCAGAACAGGTGCAGCCGGCGTTTGAAAAACTGGCTCAGCGGGCGCGTTTCAACATTGATAGCTATGAACGCAACGGCGATGTGGTTGTTGTCAAGGTAAGTTCACGCCGGGCCATCAACCCCAAATCCACGCGCTATTTTGACCGAAGCGACATATTCAAAAACGCGCAGTTGCTGGATATGTCGGAAGACAAGAAATCGGCAACCCTGCAGGCGGATATCAACTATCTGCATTTCTATTTTGGAACCGATGCCAACGGCCGGGACATGATGACCCGAACCTTCATTGCGGGTCGGGTGTCCTTGACCATTGGTCTGCTTGCCACAGCTGTGGCGATCTTCATCGGCGTTCTTTATGGTGCCACCTCTGGCTATCTTGGTGGTCGGATTGACCAGATGATGATGCGCGTGGTGGATATTCTCTATTCGCTGCCCTTTATCTTCTTCGTCATCATGCTTGTCGTGTTCTTTGGGCGAAACTTCGTGCTGATGTTTATTGCGGTCGGCGCAGTGGAGTGGCTCGATATGGCCCGTATCGTGCGTGGTCAGACGCTTACCATCAAACGACAGGAATACGTGCAGGCGGCCGAAGCCATGGGCGTATCCGATGGCGGGATTGTCCGTCGTCACATCATCCCAAACACGCTTGGTCCGGTGGTTGTCTACATGACGCTTCTGGTCCCAAAGGTAATTTTGTTGGAGAGCTTCCTGTCTTTCCTGGGACTTGGTGTGCAAGAGCCGATGACCAGCTGGGGTGTTCTCATCTCTGAAGGCGCTCGCAATTTGCAAGGGGCCGCCTGGATGCTGATCTTCCCGTCCATTTTCCTGACATCGACCCTGTTTGCGCTGAACTTTATCGGCGACGGCCTGCGCGATGCGCTGGATCCGAAAGACCGGTGAGGGAGGCAATAATGGAAACGAAACAAACAGTCCTCGAAATCCGTGACCTCAAGGTCAATTTCGATACCCCAACTGGCGTTGTTCCAGCTGTGCGGGGCGTTGATATCAACGTCAAGGCCGGGGAAACTGTCGCAATCGTGGGCGAAAGTGGATCTGGCAAAAGCCAGACCATGGTGGCCGCGATGGGTCTTTTGGCTTCCAATGGACGCACGGAAGGCACCGTTGAGTATGGCGGGCGGAACATTCTCGGCTTGCCGATACGCGAACTGAACAAGGTTCGCGGCGAGAAGATCACCATGATCTTCCAGGAGCCGATGACCTCACTCGACCCGCTTTACACCATCGGCCGCCAGCTGGCGGAGCCAATGGTTGTTCACGGCGGTCTGTCGTGGAAGGACGCCAAGGCTAAGGCTCTTGATCTTTTGAAGCTCGTGAACATTCCCGAGCCGGAAAGGAAAATCAAAGCTTACCCTTATGAAATGTCCGGTGGACAGCGCCAACGCGTGATGATCGCCATGGCTTTGGCTAATGACCCAGATGTTCTGATCGCCGACGAGCCAACGACTGCGCTTGATGTGACCACGCAGGCGCAAATCCTTGACCTTCTTGCGGATCTGCAAAAGCGCCTCGGCATGGCGGTGATCTTCATCACGCATGACCTAGGCATTGTGCGTCAAATTTCCGACCGGGTTTACGTGATGAAAACCGGTGAAGTCGTGGAAAGCGGCAACACGGCTGAAATCTTCACCAACCCGCAGCATCCCTACACACGGATGCTACTGGACGCAGAGCCAACTGGCTCCAAGGCTCCCGTGCCTGAAAGCGCTACGTCACTTCTTGAAGTGCAGAAGGTCAATGTCGAGTTTGTTCTGGCTTCAGGGTTCCTGAAACCAGCCCACACCTTGCGCGCGGTCAACGACGTTAGCCTGTTCCTGAAAAAAGGCCAGACCCTTGGGGTTGTGGGCGAAAGTGGGTCCGGCAAATCGACCTTGGGCCGAGCCATCTTGAACCTGCTGCCGGCAACGGGACGCGTGGTCTATAACGGTGAGCTGATTACCGGCAAGTCCCGCGCGCAGATGCAGAAACTGCGCCGGAACATGCAGTTGGTGTTTCAGGACCCGTTTGGGTCACTCAGCCCGCGTTTGACCGTTGGCCAGATCATCTCCGAAGGGCTTTTGGTGCATGAACCGTCCTTGAGCGCAAAAGACCGGGATCAGCGAGCCTGCCAGGCGCTTGAAGAAGTGTCCCTCGACCCATCCGTGCGCAACCGTTACCCGCATGAGTTCTCCGGTGGCCAGCGTCAGCGCATTGCGATTGCCCGGACCATGGTGCTGAAGCCGGATCTGGTTGTTCTTGACGAGCCGACATCCGCGCTCGACCGGACCATTCAAAAACAGATCGTCGAACTCCTGCGTGAGCTGCAGACCGCACATGATCTGACATATCTGTTTATCAGCCACGATCTTGCAGTCGTGCGTGCGATTGCAGACACAGTCATGGTGATGAAAAGTGGGCAGGTGATCGAAGCCGGTCCAACGGAAGATATCTTCCAGTCGCCGCAGGATGCTTATACGAAGAAACTGATCGGCGCTGCGCTCTTCACGCAGAACCAGCTGAAGGCAAGCGCCTGAGGCCGGGAGAACAGCGATTTAGGTGAGGGCGGCGCGAGCTGCCCTTTCTTGTTGGAAGGGGCATAGAGCGGAAGAGCGGTTGGAAGGCCGTGCTCTAAACCTCGAGGTCGCCAACAATTGTCCGTCGGACACTTGGGTCCACTTCAATGGTGCTAGAGGTGGTGTGCTGGTAGGTCAGATCCGCTGCCCGGTCACGGTCTTTCGCTTCAATCGCATCCAGCAAGGCCGAGTGTGACGCCTCAATTTTCCCGATCCAGACCATTTTGTCCTTGTGGCGAATGAGCAAATACCGATGCAAGTGCAGCATGGCCCGCTGCAGGATGGGCTCCACAACGGGCATGTCCGCAACCTGATGCAGGGTCATGTGAAAGGCAATGTCTGCCTCTGACACACCATAGGTGTCGCGGTCAGCACGCAGTTGGTCATAAAGATCAGCAATCTGGCGCAGCTCTGCCAGTTTTTCCGGTGTTATGTTGCGGATAATGGCATCCAGCGCGGTCAGTTCGATATTGAGCCTGAGACGCAGCATGATGATCGCTTCTTCATCCGTTGCTGCTGTAACAGTGGTTCCACGATAACTGTGGCGCAGAACGAGGCCATCTTCCTGCAATCGGAGCAAGGCCTCCCGCACAGTGCTTTGGGAACAGCCAAACTGTCGCGCCAACGCCTGTTCCGTAATCGGGCTGTCCTCGGTGAGCTCACCAATAACAATTCGAGCCTTGAGGCTCTCATAAACGGTGTTCGATTTTCTGGATTTCTGGCCTGTGCCCGTGCGAAGCCAGGATGGCTCCAGCGTCGGTTTCACGTGCTGCATATATTTTTCCGCCCCTGCCCACTGTGACGTTTGCCCCATCTAAAACCCGCCCAGCTGCGTTTCAGTGCTGCGGGGCGGGTCATCCAGAGTGAGACCTTCTGGCCTCTATTGTGTGCAGATGGGGTTGTGCACCTTGTTCCTTTGAACGTGAGCGCTCCGCAGCTTTCGTGGGATCGAATTCGCTTTTGTGATTGCAATTAAAGGTTGAGTTTACTAGAAACTCGATAATCGCAGGATCCCAAGCTGTCTGTAGCCCCCTCGTCAAAAGTCTGAACGGCAAAACTACCGTAATGCCAAGGCTACCCTCTGGCTGATTTTGAATCACTCAGCAACATAGGGTTGTATATTCACGATTGCGTGAGGGGTTTTGAATTGGTATTGCTTAAGTGCGATCCAATACAGACAACCAGTTCTCAAAGGCTATCTTTTGGATCAGTTTTGCGCCAAATCCTGCATTTTCCATTCCTTTGATCAGGTCCGGCAGGTGTGAAATATCACGCAGGCAATGGGGTGGGCTGCAACCATCATAGTCTGACCCGATTCCCACACCATCTTCGCCAAGCCGTTCCACAAGATAGGCGAGATGGCGCACAACGACATCAATCGGTGTTTGTTTCTGGTATCTGCCGTCCTCACGCAGGAACGAAATCTGAAAGTTGACACCGACCAGTCCGCCGCTTTCGCAAATGGCATCCAGCTGCTTGTCGGTCAAATTTCGGGCCGATGGGCAAATGGCATGAGCATTGGAGTGGCTGGCTACAATTGGAGCCTCGCTCGCCTCAACCACATCCCAAAACCCTTTTTCGGTGAGATGGGACACATCAACCAGAACTCCGAGAGAATTACAGGCTTTCACCAGGGCCTTTCCCGCATCTGTCAGGCCGGGGCCAATATCCGGTGACGAAGGAAAAGCCATCGGAACACCATCACCAAAGGCATTGGCCCGGCTCCAGACAAGGCCAAGCGATCGCAGACCCTTCCCATAGAGGTCTTCAAGGGCGTGAAAGTCCGTGTCGATGGCCTCAGCCCCTTCAATATGCAGGCTAACGGCCAGTTGATCCTTGGACATGGCATCGCGGATCTCATTTGCGCTCCGGCAAATGCGAACCTCTCCGCCAGATTGAGCTTCCAGTCTTGACGCATAGTCGAACAGTTTAAGAGTAAAATCGTAGGCTTGGCTCTGCGGGATTTCCGCATAATTGCGCGGATCGTTGGGATTGAACGGGGTAGAAAAATCATATTCCGGATTGGACGGGGTGAAGGCTGCAAACAAGCCTCCTGCGAACCGGCCTTCCCGCGCTCGGGGCAAGTCGATATGCCCCTCGCTGGAGCGATCAAAGAAGCTTCGCTCGCGTGGTGTTCCTTCAAGCATTGCAAGTTTCAAGAGGGTGTCGTTGTGACCATCAAATACGGATATGTCGGAAACACTCGAGTGGGTGGGCACAGAACACCTCATGAAAAGAGTTTTGCAAACAGGACGTTGCAATTACCGGTATTGCCGGAGCAACGCAAGCGGGCTGGGCTCGGCACCAAAATAGTGGCTCGGCAGCTGCGTCAGATATGGGATCTTGAACCTGTCTGGAGAAGAGGATAAGCAATTGCCTCAGGAATTTTTCCGGTGCCGGACGCTAAGGGGAGCAGCTTGGAAAAGGAACTTTCACGACGCAGTTTTGTTGCAGTGGGCGTTGCAAGCCTTGGGCTTGCTGTCAGCGGGTGCGTGTCTGTCGGTCTTCCCGGCCAACCACCTTTGCCCGACGAGGACTTTGATTACGCCTCCGCCTATGCGGCAAAGGAAGATGGCGAGTTCACATGGCCTGCCATCAACTACCAATCCTTTGATCAAAAATATTGGCGTCAGGTGGTGGAATATCGCTCTCGTGAAAAGCCGGGCACCATCATTGTCGACCCCTATAACCGGTTCCTCTACTGGACGCTGTCCAACCGGAAGGCGTTGAGATACGGGATTGGTGTCGGGCGCTCTGCCTTTTCCTGGTCCGGGACAGCGTTGATCCGGGTCAAGCGCGAACATCCGATTTGGCGCCCTCCACGTGAAATGATCGCGCGCAAGCCGTCTCTGGAAAAATACTGGGTGGATGGTTTTCCTCCGGGGCTAAAGAACCCGTTGGGCGCACGCGCCATGGATCTTTGGCAGGGCTCTGTCGACACGCTTTACCGCATTCACGGTACCAACAGCCCGAACAGCATCGGCAAGAGTGTGTCGTCGGGCTGCATCCGCATGTGGCAACAGGATGTGATTGACCTGTTTGAGCGCGTCCCCCTGCGCACCAAGGTTATTGTGCTGGACAAGGACCCGAACGAAGCCTGAGCGAAAAGCGGTGCGGGGCGGGAGCTGTTCTCGGCCATACTTCTAAAAACTCAGATCGAAAAAATGGTGGCTGAATGGCCGCCATTTTTGTTGATGATGAAAATCGGTCATTCAACGTCATTCCAGACCAGCTGAACGCATGTAAAGCGACGATCTGGAATCCAGACATCATTCACGCGAAGCGTGGCAAAGGCAGACTGTTGTCTCTGCTGCATTCCTAGTTCGAGTTCGCAAAGTTTGGCCAAGTGTCTGTCAGTCGATAGCCTTCCGGCCAAGGGTCATCGGGATCAAGCATGTGCTGATGCGTTCCGGTGATCCACGCGCGTCCGGAAATTTCAGGGATAATGGCCGGTAAGTCGCCAACCTTGGTGGTCGAATGGATTTTACCGTGAAATTCAGAGCCGATGATGGAGCGTGTTGTGAGCGTGTCGCCAACCTTCATTTTGCCTGAGGCATGGAGAAGCGCCATTCGTGCAGATGTCGCAGTTCCCGTTGGCGAGCGGTCTATCTTGCCGGGTTGGATCGAAACGGCGGATTTTGCGGTCAGGTGACTGCCGTCACGTTTAAGCGGACCGGCAAACAGGCAAAATGAGAAATGGTCCCAGTCTCGGTTTTCAGGATGCTGAAACTGCAGTTGCTCATTGGCTGCATTGGTAATGCGAACACCCAGCTCTGCAAGCTGTCCTGCCTCTGATGCGTCCAGCTTGAAGCCAAGTGCGTTTGCATCCACCACAACGAAGCTGTCTCCGCCATAGGCCGTATCTACGGTGGTTTTTCCCAGGCCTAGCACCTCAATCACAGCGCCCAGCTCACCGACAAAAGAGGGCAGGTTCTGAACGGTGATGCGTTCTGCCTTGCCATTGCGACACTCCGCCCGCACCCGAATAATCCCACCAGGCGCTTCCAGAACCATCTCGGTCACGGGCTCCGTGATGGGGATTATGCCGGTATCGAGCAGCACCGTGGACACGCAAATCGAATTTGATCCCGACATGGGCGGCGTATCTTCCGGCTCCATGATGATCCAGCCCATTTGCGCGTCCGGATGTTTGGGCGGCACAAGCAGGTTTACATGACGGAACACACCACCTCGGGGTTCGTTCAGCATGAAATTGCGCAAGGTTTGATCCTTTGCAATCCAGTTGCGCTGGTCCCACAAAGTCTCACCGGGAGGCGGGGCGACGCCGCCAACTATGACGTCTCCGACTTCTCCTTCTGCATGGCAGGAGACAACATGAATGGTTTTTGTCGTCCGCATCGCGAACTCCTTCAAACGGAGAGGTCAGTTAGTCGATCATGGGCGGTTTACCTTGCAAAAACAATGAGGGCCGCGCGAGGGAGCGAGACCCGCAGGAAGAACGCATGTGCAGTTGGCTTCTTCGGTTCAGGAGAAGGCCTTCTGACGGCCTCTGCTCTTGACAGAATTTCAAAACTATCGTTTATTTCTGTCATGACAGAAATTAGTGACAATCAACCAGCGTCAGCGCGGGAGCAATTTATCCTCCACTGGGGGGATATGGGCGGTCAGTGGGGCGTGAACCGGTCTGTCGCACAGATCCACGCGCTGTTGTTTTTAAGCTCAAAGCCCCTGCACGCAGAGCAAATTTCCGAGGAGCTGGGGATCGCGCGGTCCAATGTTTCCAATTCGCTCAAGGAATTGGTGAGCTGGCGCTTGATCCAGCGCGTTCCTGTGGCCGGGGATCGGCGGGAGCATTTTGTCGCTGAAACTGATGTTTGGGAAATGGCGCTCAGGATCACGAAAGGCCGCAAGGAGCGGGAGATCGAGCCGGCCATTCGGGCCATTGATATGTGTGTGCAGCAGGCCGAAACCGAGCAGGATCTGGACCCGGTCGCCTTGCAGCGGATGCGTGACATGCAAGAGTTTGTCACCTCGGCGGACCGTTGGTCAGAGCAGATGCTCAAGATCCCGAAATCGAAGCTGTCGATGCTGTTAAAGATGGGCGACAAGGTTTTGTCGCTTTTGAAAGTGGGCGGCAAAACGCACGACTAGGTGCGAAAAATTTTTAATTAGAAATTTCTGTCTGTACAGAAATTCCAGTTTTAACGGTAGAGGTCGGAAGATGCTAAGCGAATGCCGTGTTCCGGTTCAAATAGAAGAAGAAAGCCGATATCGGGAGCTCCTTGGCGCTCGCGCCTGGAATTCTCTCCCCGTTGCTGTGCAGCAGCGCTTCGGCAAGCAACTGAAAGCCGGCGCGAGTGTGGTTTATCAAGGTGTCGTTGTGGCGATGCGTATGAACCTGGCCGGGCGCGCCCTTGCTCAGCTTGCTCGCCTCGTCGGCGGCCCTCTGCCCCATGATTTGTCGTCGATGCATCAGGCGGCGGTTGTCTCCGTCACACAGGATATCGCCGGGGATGGCCAGTTTTGGATCCGTCAGTATGGCCGGGCCTCTGGCTTTCCGCAGGTCATACACAGTTCCAAACGTTTCGCCGGGCCGACCGGCATTGAAGAGTATATCGGTTGCGGAATTGGCATCGCCTTAAAGCTTCGCACGGAGCAGGGCGCACTCCTGTTTGAAAGTGACCATTATTTCATTGACCTCGGGAGCTGGAAGATGCGGTTTCCCAAATGGATGAAGCCGGGGCAGTTGACCATCACGCACCGAGATCTGGGCCAGAAGAAGTTCCGTTTCTCACTTGATCTAAGGAGCCGCTATCTCGGCGAACTGCTCCATCAGGATGCCATCTTCTGGGACAAGGAGGACTAAGCAGGAATTCTCCCAAATGGTGTGCGCTGGGGAGAATGTCTTTCGCCCACGCCCACACCGACGCCACGCCCACGCCCTGAGTGCGGTCTGTGCTCCTCTTGAGCACATCTAACCACACGCACTTTCGCCCCCCGTTTTTAGTTTTCAAATGAATGAGGAATGAAATGGCTTATTCAACCACGTTGCCCAAGGACAGTCTTTTGCAAGCCTATGTCGCGGACAAAGACCATCTTGATGTTTTTTGTGCATCTCTCGATGACCGCCCGGATCTGTTGACATGCGATATTCGTGCTTTGGCGGATCGTGTCTTGAAAGCAGATGTGCCTTGGGTGGAAAAGCTCATGGGATTGCGAGATGCCATCGCCAAACCCTTTGGTCTCAAGACTGCGGCCGACATGACTGGAGGCACTGAGCAGAGGGACGTGTCAGAGCTTGAGGTTGGGGATCGTATCGGATTTTTCAAAATCTATGCGATCAGCGAAAACGAGATCATTCTGGGTGAGAATGACTGGCATCAGGATTTCCGCATTTCAATCCTGCGGGTCTCGGACGCAGATGGAGCAAAGGTCTATGCCGCAACCTGCTGCCGTCGCCACAATCTGGCAGGACATGCTTACCTTGCTCTGATCATGCCATTTCACAAAAGGATCGTCATGACCTTTCTGGATCGCGCGGTCTCACCTCTTTAGCCACAAGGCATCAGGCACGATCTGGCGAGTTTGAGGCGCAAGATGTCCAAGCTTTCGCCAGATCCGGGCACCGGATTTGGTGGAAATGGTCTGCCGTGAACCAGCAGGAAGCCGAAGCCATGTTCCGGCTTTGTAGACGTTGTCTTCATCCTCGAACTGACCGTCCAGAACGAGATACTCCGCTCCGCCAGCAAGTGTCTGGGTGGCAAATGAGCAACCGGGTTCCCAGTCCAGCATGGACACGGCTTCCCGGCGACTGACAAACAGGGGGAGAACGCGTTCGCCAATCCTGCCGATTTGCCACCCAGATGGGTCTTGGGTGTTTATGTGCACAGTGTTTTTGTCATGTGGGTCCATCTGGCGCAGTTTCACCATAATGACAGCGCCTTTTGCGCTGCTCGGAGCATGATCGGATCCTTGGGGGATGCGAACATATGTTCCGCTTGAAAGGTCTCCAGTCTCGCAACTGAATACACCTTCAAGAACCAGAACTTCCTCACCCAAATTGCTTTTGCGTGTTGGTAATGTGCTGCCGGGAGCCATGCGAACCAGGCTGGTCGCCCGGGTCGCATGCTTCCCGCCTCGTTCAAGCACACACCTTTCAACACCTGACTGGGGAGAGGGGATCCAGTCTTGTGCCACTGAGTTGACCAACGCACGCTGTGTAAGATCTGCGTGCATCTCCAATGGAATACTGCCGCACCGCTTCGACGACTTGTTCGATTGATGCTTACTGATTTCCATCAACACAACTCCTTCAGATGACTTCAGGTGATTGCTTGAAGCTACGATATCAGTGTGTCGCAGTGTTTGGGTGTGTGGGAGTAATTATTTATTAAGTTTCGGTAATACGTGTTTGAAAAACATGCAACTCTAGGTGTTTACGTAGAGAAAATTTGCGATCCACAAGCCTCTGGATGGTGCGAAAACATTGTCATAAGGGGCTGAAAGCATAAGCAAAATTTCAGGTGTAAGATGTTCTTTGTATCTAAATTTCATTTTTCTATCCCGAAAAAAACGGGCAAGTGAAAAAAGTTGCAAGGTGAGGTGGTTTTCAGCTCGAAGTTCATGCGTTAAATGAACCTCGCGAACATATTTCAGCAGGTTAGACCGTTGGATTGCGGGGGGAGCACTGTCTTCCACTTTGCTTTGCACCGGGAATCGTGCTGAGTGGCTGAACATACACAAACCAGGGCTAAGACCCTACAAACGGAGAGTTGGGCAGGTCTCTTGGACTGCGCCGGGAAAACGCATGACGGTTCACATCGACATGGGCGAAATGAAGGGTGGACAGAAGGCCGGGATGGACCTGGAAGAGCTTCTGGCAACCCGCTTGCTGGTTCAGGGCAATTCCGGCTCAGGCAAATCGCACCTTCTGCGCCGCCTCTTGGAACAATCCGCACAATGGGTTCAGCAAGCCATCATTGATCCGGAAGGGGACTTCGTGTCTCTGGCCGAAAAGTATGGCCACGTTGTTGTTGATGCCGTCGGCACCGAAAAAGACTTGCAGATGATTGCCGGACGTGTGCGTCAGCACAGGGTGTCCGTCGTACTCAATCTGGAGGGTCTTGATGCAGACCGCCAGATGAAAGCCGCAGCCACGTTTCTGGACGGCTTGTTCGATGCTGACCGCGAGCTCTGGTATCCCATGCTGGTGATTGTCGATGAGGCACAGCTTTTTGCCCCGGCCGCCGCCGGTGAGGTGACGGAAGAAGCCCGCCGCCGGTCTCTCGGGGCCATGACCAACCTGATGTGCCGTGGCCGGAAACGCGGCCTTGCCGGGGTTATTGCCACCCAGCGACTTGCAAAACTCGCCAAAAACGTAGCTGCAGAGGCCTCCAACTTTTTGATGGGGCGGACATTCCTCGATATCGACATGGCGCGTGCAGCCGATCTGTTGGGTATGGAACGGCGACAGGCCGAACAGTTCAGAAATCTGGATCGCGGTAATTTCATTGCGCTTGGCCCAGCTTTGTCCCGGCGTCCCATCGGGATCAAGATCGGTGCTGTTGAAACAGCAGGGCGCGGGGGTAGCCCGAAACTGATGCCTTTGCCGGAGCAGCCGACCGAGGAAGCCAAGGACCTGATCTTCAGCCGATCTGCTGAAGAAGCGCCGCCGCCTCGGTTTAAAATTCCAGAACCCGCAACAACTGGTGATGTTTTGAACCAGCTGAATGTGGCGGGTCAAGAAGCACAGGATGCGGTGGAGCCTGCTGATACTCTGCTGGATTATGGCGAGAGGGAAGACAAGATCGAAGAGATCATTTCTGAAATTTTGGCCGAACCCGACGCCGCCTTCCAGCCGATTGCTTCGCTCTATCAGGACTTTCAGGTGCGATGCCGGATTGCAAAACTGGCAGGGGGGGCTCCCGATCTTGCTGTGTTCCGGGAAAAGCTCTCCGTTGCCCGTGCGGGTGTCGACAAGGAAGAAGTGGACGAGGGGGCTTGGCAGCAAGCCGAGTTGATTGCAGCTGAATTGCCGGATGATATGCGAGGCGTCTATTTGCTTCTGGCAAAGGCCGCGCTGGCAAAAGCGCCATGTCCGGGCAATCAGGAAATAGCAACGGCCTATGGGACGCGCTCACCGGGGCGAGCACGCTGGCTTCTCAGTCATATGGAAGAACGCGGGTTTCTGGTCTGTGCGACGGATTTGCGCGGAAACCGGATCGTCACTCTCAGTGATCTTGGGTGGCAAACGGCCCCCGGAGATGAAGCTGCTGCTTGATTTTGCGCGCTAGCGTGCTCGAGACAAGTGTCCAAGTGTTCTTATCTTGAAAAGAAACAGTGCGCCGAGGACAAGTGCAAGCGGCCCGACAAGTGAGCAGACGGCGCAAGCAGCATAATCTCGAAGGTCAAAGCGCTGGTTTGTTACCATTTCCCAAAGACTGAGAGAAAACAGTATAGCGGCGCTGCCGAAATAGGCGAACATCAGCAAAGCCATGACGTACCCTTCTGCATCAAACTAACCCCCGCTCGTTTTCGGCAGAATTAAACTAAACGATAGGTTAATTCTGCCAAGAGAAGTGTAGTGGATCAAGCATGCAGACTGCTTAGAGACGTAGCGGAATACTGATTAAAGGATACGTATATTGGAGCTGAAGTACGCGTATCGCTAAACTTATCTATTTTAGATAGAATAATTTCTACCTAAATCTTTTGGTTGCTAATTTTCAAAGCGCGGGACGCATGCGGTTTTCTGATGCCAATTTGGTACGTGTTGGCAGCGGCAGGTCTCGTTCCGCCAAAAGGTATTTCAGCTGTGCGACTTCTGTATCCAACCCATCAATTGTGCGTTGGAGAACGCGGTCCAGATAGCTTCCGGCAGTGGCATTGTCCCTGATTTTAATGGCTCTCGCCCGAGCCTTTTCAAGATACAACATCATCAGATCCAGATCATCCCGCTCATCAACTTCAATCGGATCACCTGTGTAGCCAGTCAGGCGCGCAAACTCAGGCAAAAGCTCTGCCGGTGGGCGGGGGAAAAAAGCGGTCATGGTCATCAGTCCCTCGATCTGGAATCACTTAATGTTCTTGTTATGTTCCTATCATAGTCAGCAAATATGAACAAGAAGTGAGTCCTTCCAGTGACTTGGTCAGGCCTCGAATGAACTTAAAGATCGAAAACGCAAAAGCGCCATCTTGACCCCTTTGATGATGATGGTTACATATGTAACTAATTCATTGTCTGCCAAGTCCGGGAGGATATTCCAATGGACCAAGTCAACACCGATCTCAAAGATACACGCGGCCTGCCGATAAATCTGGCAAAGCTCGATTACATGCCCGGCTTCGGCAATGATTTCGAGACCGAGAGCATTCCGGGCTCTCTGCCGCAGGGCATGAACAGCCCGCAAAAATGCGCCTTCGGCCTTTATGGTGAGCAGCTCTCAGGCACGGCCTTCACAGCGCCAAGCCATCAGAACGAACGGACCTGGTGTTACCGTATCCGTCCGTCCGTCAAGCACTCCAGCCGTTATCGCAAAACTGACCTACCATACTGGAAGTCCGCACCGAACGTCATCGATGATGTGATCTCGCTCGGCCAGTATCGCTGGGACCCGGTTCCCCATTCCGGGGAGAAGCTGACCTGGCTGACTGGCATGCGCACCATGACCACCGCTGGCGATGTGAACACGCAGGTTGGCATGGCAACCCACATCTATCTCGTCACCGAGAGCATGGTGGATGACTATTTCTTCTCCGCCGACAGCGAAATTCTGGTGGTGCCGCAGGAAGGTCGCCTACGCTTCTATACAGAGCTGGGCGTCATTGATCTGGAGCCAAAGGAAATCGCGATCATCCCGCGCGGCCTTGTCTACCGGGTCGAGCTGCTCGATGGCCCGGCACGCGGTTTCGTCTGTGAGAACTACGGCCAGAAGTTCGAGCTGCCGGGCAGGGGGCCGATTGGCGCCAACTGCATGGCCAACCGCCGCGACTTCAAGACGCCGGTTGCATGGTACGAAGATCGGGAAGTTGCCAGCACACTGACAATCAAGTGGTGCGGCCAGTTCCACACCTGCGACATTCCGCAGTCTCCGCTGGATGTAGTCGCTTGGCACGGCAATTACGCGCCGGTGAAATATGACCTGCGCACCTATTGCCCGGTCGGGTCAATCCTGTTCGATCACCCGGACCCGTCAATCTTCACGGTCCTGACCGCCCCAAGCGGCGTTCCAGGTACAGCCAATATCGACTTCGTTCTGTTCCGTGAGCGCTGGATGGTGATGGAAGATACCTTCCGCCCGCCCTGGTATCACAAGAACATCATGTCCGAGTTGATGGGCAACATCTACGGCCAATATGACGCCAAGCCGCAAGGTTTTGTTCCCGGTGGCATGAGCCTGCACAACATGATGCTGCCGCATGGTCCGGACAACAATGCCTTCGAAAATGCCTCGACAGAAGAGCTGAAGCCGAACAAGCTGGACCAGACCATGTCCTTCATGTTCGAAACCCGATTCCCGCAACACCTCACCGAGTTTGCGGCCAAGGAAGCCCCGTTGCAGGATGATTACATCGACTGCTGGGACAGTCTGGAGAAAAAGTTCGACGGAACCCCTGAAGGCACCTGGGACAAGAAATAAGACGGGGCGCTCCGCCTGACAAAACAAGGGATTTTATATGAAACTCGCCTCACTCAAGGATGGATCGCGTGATGGCAAGCTGGTCATCGTCAATGACAGCCTGACCCGTTGCACGGAAGCCATGCACATCGCGCCGACACTGCAGGCCGCGCTCGACAATTGGGAAACTGTTGCGCCGAAGCTGGAAGTGCTGGCCGAAAGCCTGAGCCATGATGCTGTGCCGTCTCTGCGCTTCCACGAGCATGATGCGCTGTCGCCGCTGCCGCGTGCCTACCAATGGGCCGACGGCTCGGCCTACGTCAATCACGTGGAACTGGTGCGCAAGGCCCGCAATGCGGAAATGCCGCCAAGCTTTTGGACCGATCCGCTGATGTATCAGGGCGGCTCCGACGCATTCCTCGCCCCGCGCGACCCGATCCAGATGGCCGATGAAGCCTATGGCATCGATATGGAAGGCGAAGTTGCAGTCATCGTGGGCGATGTGCCGATGGGCGCGAGCCTTGAGCAGGCGCGCGATGCGATCCGCCTTGTCATGCTGGTCAATGACGTGTCCTTGCGCGGTCTCATCCCGGCGGAACTTGGCAAGGGCTTCGGCTTCTTCCAGTCCAAGCCGTCCTCGGCTTTCTCTCCGGTTGCGGTCACCCCGCAAAGCCTTGGCGATGCGTGGGATGGCGGTAAGCTACATCTGCCAATGAAGGTGGATCTCAACGGTGAAGCTTTTGGTCGGGCAGAAGCTGGCATCGACATGACCTTTGATTTCCCGCAGCTGATCGCCCATGCCGCCAAGACCCGACCTCTTTCCGCTGGTGCCATCATCGGTTCCGGAACGGTGTCCAACAAGCTGAATGACGGTCCGGGCAAGCCCGTGTCCGAAGGCGGCGTCGGCTATTCTTGTATCGCCGAAATCCGAATGATCGAAACCATCAATGACGGCGCAGCGAAAACCCCGTTCCTGAAGTTCGGCGACGAGGTGCGCATCGAAATGCTCGACAAGGATGGTCACTCGATTTTTGGGGCTATCGAGCAGACAGTCACGAAATACGAAGGCGCCTGATCACTCGTCATTCCAGACGAGTGCAGCTCGGCTGCACGATGATCTGGAATCCAGCGTTTCAGCCGCGCGAAGCGCGACGAATACCTTGATTGTGCGGGCCATGCCCGCGCTGATTTCTGGATGCCAGATCGGCGGTCGGCTTTGCCTTCCTTGTCTGGCATGACGGGCATCCTGCCCAAATAGAAACTGGAGAACACTGATGGCCAAGCAATTTGCTTCTGCCGGAGACATGGAAGACAAGGAAATCTCGTTCACCGAGATTGGCCGCGACCTTTGGGCGTTTACTGCTGAAGGTGATCCCAATTCCGGCGTCATCATTGGCGATGACAGCGTGATGGTGATCGAGGCGCAGGCGACCCCGCGTCTGGCCAATAAGGTGATCGAGAAGATCCGCTCCGTCACCGACAAGCCGATCACGCATCTCGTTCTGACCCACTATCACGCGGTTCGGGTTTTGGGAGCGTCTGCCTATGGTGTGCAGTCTATCATCATGAGCGAAAAGGCCCGTTCGATGGTCGTAGAACGCGGTGCGGAAGACTGGGCGTCGGAATTTGAGCGCTTCCCGCGTCTCTTTCAGGGGCATGAAAGCATTCCGGGTCTGACATGGCCGACAGCGACCTTCACCGACCGCATGACCGTCTATCTTGGCAAGCGCCGTGTTGATCTGATGCATCTGGGCCGGGCGCACACGGCTGGTGATATCGTCGCCTATGTACCGGATGAAAATGTGATGTTCACAGGCGACATCGTGGAATACCACTCGGCCTGTTACTGCGGCGATGGTCACTTCCACGACTGGCCGGGCACGCTGGAGCGGATCCGCAATTTCAATCTGGATGCCATCGCTCCGGGGCGTGGGGATGCGCTTGTCGGCTCGAAAATGGTCAATGCAGCCCTCGACAGCACCAGGGATTTCGTCAAATCCACCTACAGCCCGGTTGCCCGTGTTGCCCTGCGCGGTGGCTCACTGAAAGAAGCGTGGGACGCCTGCCGCGCCGAGTGCGATCCGAAGTTCAAAGATTACGCGATCTACGAACACTGCCTGCCGTTCAACGTCGCCCGCGCCTATGACGAAGCACTCGACATCGACACGCCGCGCATCTGGACCGCCGAGCGCGACGCCAAAATGTGGGCTGATCTGCAGGGCTGACCCTTACGCGGGAACTGGATTGAACACGGTTTTGGAGGGAGCCGTGTTCACATGGAAGGGCGGGATAAGCCCTTGGGAGGATTGTTGTGACCAAACTCTTCGAAACACCGCTTTATCCGTATCAGCTGTCTGCCGACCAAAAGGCCGAGAGCCCGGTGCGTCATCCGGCGGTGGTGATTGGCGCGGGGCCGGTTGGTCTGGCGGCGGCCATTGATCTGGCGCAGCACGATGTTCCGGTCGTCATTCTGGATGAAAACGACAAGGTGTCCTGGGGGTCACGCGCCATCTGCTTTGCCAAGCGCAGCCTTGAAATTCTCGATCGCCTTGGGGCTGGCGAAGACTATGTGAACAAGGGGGTTTTGTGGAACCTCGGCAAGGTGTTCTTCGGCGACCGCAAAGTCTATGACTTCAATCTTCTGCCTGAAGACGGCCACAAGCGCCCCGCCTTCATCAACCTCCAGCAATACTACTGCGAGCTCTATCTGGTCGAACGCATTCGCGCACTGCAGGCCGAAGGCAAGCAGATCGAAATCCGTGGCGGATCAAAAGTCACCGCTGTTGAGGCGAAAGACGACCACAGCCGCGTGAGTGTTGAAACACCGGATGGACCCTATGATCTGGAAGCTGACTGGCTGATTGCCTGTGATGGTGCTGCCTCGCCAACGCGCAAGATGTTGGGTCTAGATTTCGTCGGCCGCGTCTTTGAAGACAACTTCCTGATTGCCGATGTGATCATGAAGGCGGATTTCCCGACCGAGCGTTGGTTCTGGTTCGATCCACCCTTTAACAAGGGGCAGTCGGCGTTGCTCCACAAGCAACCGGACGGCGTCTGGCGCATTGATCTGCAGCTGGGATGGGACATTGACAAGGAAGAAGAAAAGAAGCCGGAAAACGTCATCCCGCGCCTGAAGCAGATGCTGGGTAACGACGTCGAATTCGATCTGGAATGGGTGTCGATCTACACCTTCCAGTGCCGCCGGATGGAAAAGTTCCGCCATGGCCGGGTGATCTTTGCTGGTGACAGCGCGCATCAGGTCTCACCCTTTGGGGCCCGCGGTGCAAACTCCGGCTTTCAGGACACGGACAATCTCATCTGGAAACTGAAGCTGGTGATGGACGGTCTGGCCCCGGAGAGCCTGCTCGATACCTATGACGAAGAGCGGGTGTATGCCGCCGACGAGAACATCCTGAATTCGAGCCGTTCCACCGATTTTATCACGCCAAAGTCCGAGCAAAGCCGTATCTTCCGGGACGCGGTTTTGGATCTTGCTGAACACCATGAATTTGCACGGCCCTTGGTCAATTCCGGTCGCCTGTCGCTGCCTGCAACCTATGACGGCTCACGGTTAAACGGTGCGGACGCGGCAGGCTTGCCTCCACGAACCCGCCCGGGTTCCCCGGCAGCAGACTGCCCGATGAGTGAGGACTGGCTGCTGCACAAGCTCGGCGGTGATTTTGTTGTCCTTGGCCTCAATCGCGATGTGCCGGAAAACCTCTCCGCCCATGGTCTGGCGCTGCGTGGCCTCACCCTAAAAGGGGATGATGTTAGCCCGTTCCTGAAAGACCGGTATCTGGGAGAAGAAGACGGGGCCGTCTACCTGATCCGTCCCGACCAGCATGTCGCAGCCCGCTGGACCACATTTAATGAGGCAGGCGTTGTCAAGGCGCTGGGCCAGACCATTGGCAAGGAGCTTTGAGATGAGCGCAAATCTGAAACCGAACCTTGCCCGCCCGGACGATTTCTACGCCGACCTTCTGGCCGCCCATGAAGGGCTATCCAAGGCAGAAAGCGACGCCCTCAACGCGCGGCTGATCCTCGTTCTCGCCAACCAGATCGGCGACAATGAGGTGTTGCGCGAGTGCCTGAAGGCGGCAGCGTTTCAAAAAGGCTCACCGGTTTTCCGCCCAAAGGGCAGGACATTTTTCAGCCGTTCCAGAATGCGATCTGCACCAAAAGGCAGGGTCGGTTCTGGTTCTTCCTCACGCTGCGAACTCATCTGGGCGAAAGCCCGAAGTTCCGCCATATCCGCTTTCTCAAAACGGATAGGTTGCGAGGCGGGCGCAAGAATGTTCTGGCTCACCTCGACTTCGTGTTCGATGGATTGAGCATGGTCGTCGGCCTCAAATCCCTCATCTGAAACCTCTTCAGGGATCAACTGGGGCTGAGGCTCTGAAACTGCGTTTTCTTCCATTCCAGATGCAAGATCCTGGGCCGCCTGCGAACCGACAGCGGTTTCAGAAGGCGGGACGTAACCTAACTCGTCAGCGAACGCATCGGACATTGGGTCTTCAGAAGGCTTCGCACTCGGGTGCGGATCAGAAGGTGGAGGGGAAGGGGCCGGGGTTTCGGGGTTTGGCGGCTCGGAAACACTCTCGAGTTTTGGTTCAAAAACCGGACTCGGAATTGGCTCACTCATCGGCGTATTTGCTGGAGCCCGCATTTGATCGCGTTTGTCTTCCAGCAAGGCGACTTGCAGTTTTTGGCTGCCGATGCGCTCTTCACTAATGACAACATTAAACTCGTTTTGCGCGGCAAGGCCAGCATCCGACAAGGATAAGACAAGCTCCTGCTGCTCAAGGCAGGCGGCTAGATACTGCATGCACCGGCCAGTCATGTTGCCGGGTGTATCCTGAAGGGAAACATGTCGGACGCGGTGGCCGATGAAATTCTCTGATCCAACCAGATCCAGTGCCGTTTCGACTTTCCTGTCACGACGCGGTCTTGGTGTTCGCAATGTCGGACAGGTGTTGAGAAACAGGATGTTTTCGTGTCCCGCCAGCTCTGCAAAGGCATCTGTTGGAAGCACGTACCCGCTCAGCGGCCAGTAGACAGCAGCTGTAGGCGATGCATAGGCCAGGATCGCAGCCACATGCGCCACAAGACGCATGGCTTGTTCCAGTTCTGAAAGATCGGAAAAACACTGCGCCCGATTGGCCAAAGGTGATGGCTCGATATCAAACAAGCCCTTGGAAAAGGTCAGGCGTGTCACGCTGATATGTGATCCAAGAACCTTCTGAGCGTCCGGAAAAACAGATTGATCGGGAAAGGCTGCGAGCTTTTCCAAAAGCGGATCAATCGCCATTGGGGGCTGGTCCGGTTCTACCTTGAAGCGACTGTTGTTCAGAACAAATTTGATCGAAGAGTTTGTGTCTTCTTCCTGAGTGAACAAAGGGGTGTCGTTGTGCAGCTTTGCCAGCTCCTCGGCCACAAGTGACCGTATGCTCTTTGAGGGCAATTGCGAAACGCCGTCATGAAGCAAAAACGCTGAAACGGTTGGAACAGAAGCTATCTTGAACATCGCTTAAAAAATCAATTTCCGATTGTGGCGCAGACCGTAAGCCGACTTGGTGAAAAAGCGATTAACCATCGGCTTGTCCGGCAAAGATTTCAGTCGTTGATCGCAAGAAAACGTTGTGTGCGTAATCTCCGTGTTCTTGCCGTTGAGACGATAGTTCGGCCGGGAAGTGCTCCTGAAAATAAACGTCTGCCTGACAATAAATTGAATACGACGCTTTCCTGTTTTCTCAGTTTTACAAATGAGTTAACTGGTCCAAATACAGTTGATGACGGGCCGGAGAGGTATCTTTCTTTAAGGTCGAACTATAGGTGACGAAAGGAAATGATATGATCGACAAGTCGCACTTGCGTGAAACCATGTTGGCTCTCACCGAAGCTGAACTTGCACAAGCACATGAATCATACGAGCGGTTTCTCGCCGAAGCGCGCCTCGACCGATCTGAGACCGTGGAGAAAGGCCAGCAGGCACAAGCCGAAAGTGCCGCTGAATTGGCGCATGCGTTTGATGATTTGGAGCACAAGGCTGAGGCCAAGATTGAAGCGCTGAAGAGCTTGGACTTTGGCCCAAAAACAGAAGTCGAACCGGGGGCTGCTGTGCGCTTTGGCGACCGTTTCATTGTAATTGGCGTTTCCACCAACGAGTTCACCTGCCAGGGACATTCCTTTGTTGGTGTTTCCCCCTCTGCCCCGATTTATACAGCCATTGAAGGTAAGGTTGCTGGTGAAACCTGCGAGTTCCGTGGGCGGGAAATCCACATCCAGGAAGTGTTCTAGGTCAGGTCCAGCCAATCTGGGATCGTTTGAGCGCCTTGCATGGTCGTACTCATCAGGTGCTCAAACCGTTCCGTTTCGGCAATAACGATTTGAAATTCGCTTCGGTGTTGATGGAGACTGAGAGCGTTGAGACGGTGCGCACGCGACGAGGTTTGGCGTCCGCCCGTTTACTGCTGCAAGACCAATTAATGTCCGCTAGAAAAATGGTCGGAGTGAGAGGATTCGAACCTCCGACCCCCTCGTCCCGAACGAGGTGCGCTACCAGGCTGCGCTACACTCCGACTTCCTGATCACAGGTTTGTATGAAACAGAGCCTGCAGGCGAGGACTGGGTCTCCGCCGATGGACCGGGTAGATACCATCGCTTTTTTCCTACTGCAAGAGAATTGGAGCGAAGGGCGGTGAAAAACTTGGTCGTGAAAAAACACCCTGAGTGAACTGCTCGAAAGGGTGGAGCGTCTCCAAATGAGGGGAAGGAGAGTGAGCGCCGTCGTGTTTGTTGGATGAGCCGTTGCGAATGCATGGCCAGCTCAAAAAGCGATGTTTTAACAGAGACCTCTTGTTTAGCCACAGCTCTCAAATGGCTGGTTCCCCCGGGTTTTCAATGACGCATTAACTGCTTGGTGAAAACGAGGGGGAATGATGAAAAAAGACCTCAGAGAAGGGTTGCACATCGCATCGGCCATCGTTATACAGCGTCTCCACGGCCTTGGGGTGTAGCCAAGCGGTAAGGCAGCGGTTTTTGGTACCGCCATGCGAAGGTTCGAATCCTTCCACCCCAGCCAACCTTCTCAACAATTAATAGATAGAACATTCGGTGAGCTACTCTAGCTTGCACCGGTTTCTTGGAATCCTGTGGTCGGTGCGAATGAAGCCCGACAGAAGCAGGTTTTATCCAAAACAAGCTCAAAAATGAAAAATGCCGAAGCGTGTTGGGCTCCGGCATTAGAAACATCGTCAGACGGCAACTTGGCTCAACCGCCGCGGCGCCCGAATCCCGGTCTGGCCGGTCGATGCGCATGTGTTGGCTGTGACCTCGGCGTATCCGGGACAGGCTGTACGGCTGCTGTTTTGCGAAGCGCTTCTTGGCGAAGAGCATCAGACGGCTGAAGAGCTTGGGTCATTTCTTCGCCAAGTTGTTCCCGGGCACCAGTGAATTCCACACCATGAAGCAGACCTTCATCCCAGACCCGACGGCAAGGGACGCGGAAGTTATCGAGTTCTACTTGCAGATCGAACTCCTGCGGAACGGGCTGCGGATCAGTAAACTGGATGCGCGCCCCGGTCTCCGAAATGTTTCGGATCATAACCGGGTAGCTGCGTGTGCCGCCGTCAAAAAGGATCTTACCTTTTTTTAGCACTCGCTTACGCGGAGCACGCTCGGGCAACTCTTCTGCGGCCGCCGCTGTATTGATGTCGTCTGTCAAAGCCATTGCTTGGTCTCTGAGTTTGTAAACTTCGGATTTCACAGTAGCCGAGGGTGGTTGAAATTAGATTAATTTGATCCCTAAAATTTTATACAATCTGTCTCTAACAAAACTATGATTGACGAATGATTGATCTGATCAAGTAAAATCAGGGTATTTCATCTAGTTTCACGTTTTCGAATTTGCCTTCATTGTCAATTTTACCTTCCCCCGCTTTGTAAAAATATTCGCTTGCAACCATCCATCCCTTCAGTGGACGCAAAGGAGGAATGCAAGTCAGAAGCAAAAAGGGCAGGCTGGTGAACAGGTGCACCCAGTAGGGCGCCTGATAGGCAAGCTCTATCCACATGGCCATGGCAAAGCTCGGCACGCAGCCAAAGCAAATGACAAAGAACGCAGGCCCGTCCGCAGGGTCTGCAAACGAATAGTCCAGCCCGCAATTGTCGCAAGAGGACCGCATGGTCAGAAAGCCGTTGAACAGTTTTCCTTCCCCGCACCGAGGGCAGCGACCTCTGGGGCCAGTCTTATAGGGAGGAATAGCGGGCCAATTGTCTTGCTGATTGGTCGAATTGGATGCACACATAAGAGATTGCCTGTTTCAAAAGTGATAGGGCTTTAATGAAAGTGACCGTCCGGCGAAGGCGCTCTGGCGCGACACCGATGCGGCCTGTTACGCTGCCTGAGCAGCGTAACGCCAGGGCAGAAGTTCGTCGAGGCGTGTGATTTTGTGGTCGGCGACTTGACCGAGGACCCAGGTCAGCCAGGCCTGAGGGTCAACACCGTTGAGCTTGGCCGTTTCGATCAGGGTATAAGCGATAGCCATGGCTTTGCCGCCGCCTTGGGAGCCTGAGAACATCCAATTTTTGCGTCCGATGGCGACGGGTTTAACGGCGCGCTCGGCGGTGTTGTTATCCAATTCCAGATGGCCGAGCTCAAGGTATGGGCGTGCTTTCGGCATTCGGCCCAAGGCATAGCGGATGGCCTGCGCGAGTGGTGACTTTCCCGAGATTTTGGGCAATTGCGTCTGCAACCATTCTTCCAAGGCGTCAAAGATCGGTTTTGCCCTAGCCTGCCGGATGGTAGCGCGGTCTTCGGGGGGCATGCCCCTGATCTCTTTCTCGATAGCGTAAAGCTCAGCAATCCGGCGGATGACTTCTTCGGCAATGGCGCTGCCCTGCGAGGAGAAGACATCCACGAACTTGCGTCGTACATGCGCCATGCAGGCCATCTCATCGGCTTTGTCGTCACCGAACACACCGTTGAACCCGGAATATCCATCCGCATGGACCCAGCCCTTGTATCCCGACAAATGAGCAACGGGATGCTCTCCTTTGCGATCCACCGTGAACTGATACCATGCACAGGGTGGCGATTGGCCAGACCAGGCACGCTCATCCCGCACATAGGTCCAGACCCGCGCCGTTTTGGTCTTCTTGTTGCCGGGGGCCAGCATTTTGATGGGCGTATCGTCGGCAAAAAGCGCAGGTCCTTGCCGCACCATCCGTCCGATGGCATCGGCAAGAGGTTCCAGCAGGGCCGTCGAGCGACCAACCCAGTCGGCCATGGTCGAGCGGTCCAGATCGACGCCTTCACGGGCAAAGATCTGGCTCAGGCGATAGAGGGGTAAATGATCGGCATATTTGCTTACCAGAACATGGGCCAACAATCCCGGTCCGGGCCGCCCACGCTCAATGGGGCGCGATGGCAGCGGCGCTTGCACAATCGCCTCGCACCATGAACAGGCTTTGCGGGGCCGGATGATCCGCTTCACCTTGAAGCGTCCCGGCACGTATTCCAACTCTTCGGTGACATCCTCACCCAGGGTGCGCAAGTTGCCACCACAACGACCGCATTCATCACCGGGAGAGAGCTCCTCGTCTTCCCGATCCAGATGATCCGGCAAGGGCTTGCGGCTGTGTTTGCGCTTCGGCTTTGGATCAACTCCCTCCTGCGACGGGGCGGGCTGTTTTGCCTGGTCTTCAGCGGCCTCAACAATCTCGGCGTCCTCGAGCAGATCGAGATTGAGCTGATCCAGACCCTCAGACTTGGAGCCGAACCGATGCCGATTGGCCCCGTGCAACTGGTGTTGAAGCTGCTCGACCTTGAGGCTCAGAGCCTTGACCTCGTCGGCCAGAAGGCGGTTCACCGCCCTCAATTCGGCGGGGTCCTCCGGGGTGATATCAAGGTCCTTCAGCATCTTCGATCTTATATCAGATCAAGGGCGTAAGTTGAATCCCGAGAGGCGCGCAAACGCCAATATATTGGCCTATCCGACGCTCAGGGGCCGCCATGTTTTTTGCGGCATCCGCCAGTCTATGCCTTCAAGCAACATCGACAATTGCGCGGGCGTCACGCTGACCTTACCGTCCTTCGCAGCAGGCCAAACAAACCGGCCCTTCTCAAGGCGCTTGCTGAACAGGCATGCGCCCTGTCGATCCCACCAGATGATCTTCAGCAGATCACCGCGCCGTCCCCGGAACACAAACAGATGTCCAGAATAGGGATCAAGCTCCAGAACCTTCTCCGCCTGAGCCGCCAAAGTGTTGAACCCGCGCCGCATGTCCGTCACCCCGGCAGCCAGCCAAACCCGCGCGTTGGACGGCACGGGGATCACGGCATTAGACCTTCAACCAAAGCCAGCACCGTCGGCAGCGCCGTCGTCCCTTCCACCAATACCCGCCGCCCGTCCGACAGCGTGATATCAACCCGCTGAGCCGACAACGGCATATCCGAGGCAAGCGCCGCGATCTGGTGGCCTGGTGCGGCCTGCGGGCCCTCTATCTCCACTGGTAGAAACGCCGCTCCATCAAGGACGCAATCGCTGTCTTCTGGCGCAAACCGCTCATCACGCAGCCAGTTGTGGATCAGGTTCGCATTCATCGCAGAGCGGCGCGCAACCTGCGCAACCGAAACCCCCGGCACTCTGGCCTGCAAACAGATCGACCGCTTCTCGTCATCCGACCAAAACCGCTTCTTGCTGCCCTTCTTCGTACCCAAAATGTGCCTCACAATGTCCATTAACGAAAATGGACATTATCACCCCACTGCGCTCCCCGTCAGAGCGGGAATACCGAACGCTCACGAATGAAAAAACCGAATCATCAGTAAGCTCGCGGCAGGGCTTTGTCATTGCGACACATTGGCTGCAACCATCAGACACCTGCATCAATTTATCGTTTGAGAGAAAAAGCACGGCTGATTTCCGCATAATTTGGATCGAGCGGCAAATAACAATGCCATTCTACGTTCTGCTTTTCTGATGGAACGATATTTCTTGTTTTCGCAAACGCTTCTGAAATGATGCGCGGAGAAACGAAATGAACCCCGCAACGTCTGATCTGGCGTTCTGGAGCACAGATGTCATTGACCTTTGAAGCCCTTCGGCGAGAGCGCCCTGAAATCGCAAACCTGCTTGAGCTGACACTCAAGGCCGGGGCGGCGATCATGGAGGTGTATAAGGCGGGGTGTGAGGTGGAAAACAAGACGGACGGATCGCCTGTCACCGTTGCGGATCAAGCGGCGGAAGACATCATTCAGGCTGGCTTGGCAGCGCAGTTTCCTGAAACTCCAATTGTTGCCGAAGAAGCCGTCGAGGCCGGTCATCTCCCAGAATGTGATAAGCGCTACTTTCTCGTCGATCCGCTGGATGGAACGCGGGAGTTCATCAAGCGCAATGGCGAGTTTACAGTCAACATTGCCCTGATTGATGATGGTGTTCCGGTCTTCGGCATTGTTTTTGCCCCGGCACTCGGCGAGATATATTGGGGCGGCGCTGTAACTTCCGAGACCCTGTCCGCAGGTGCATTCTTTGCAAAGGTAGAAAATGGGAACGTCACCAGCGTCACGCCGATTTCGGTGCGGGGCGCTGATAAGGACAATCTGACGCTGCTCGCCAGTCGCTCGCACATGTGTGAAGCAACGGAAGCTTTCATTGGCAAGTTGAACATCGGCGAGAGAACCTGTGTGGGCTCTTCTCTGAAACTCTGTTGGCTCGCTGCTGGAAAGGCGGACGTCTACCCCCGCATGGGGCCAACGATGCAGTGGGACATAGCCGCGGGAGACGCGGTCTTGAGAGCAGCTGGTGGCAAGGTGGTGCGGCAAGCCACAGCCTCACCACTTCTCTATCAAGTGCCCGACAAAGCGAGCAAATCTGACCTTCTAAACTCTGAATTTATCGCAGTTGGAGATCCGGGGATCCTGAACCAGCTGACCTGACCATCTAACACCCGAGAACTTTAACCTGCCGTGGGCCTTGCCGCCCGCGACGGAGAAGTATTGACCAAACGAGGCATCTGACATGACCCTCCCAGAGGATCGCCTGAGCAATTTGCGGCGTCTTGAAGCCGAGAGCATTCACATCATCCGCGAAGTTGCGGCCGAGTTCCGCAACCCGGTGATGCTGTATTCCATCGGCAAGGACAGCGGCGTGATGTTGCATCTTGCCATGAAGGCATTTTACCCTTCAAAGCCGCCATTCCCGCTGCTCCACGTCGACACGACCTGGAAATTCCGGGACATGATCACCTTCCGTGATGAGACCGCCAAGCGCCTTGGTCTGGAGCTGCTGGTTCACACCAATCCGGAAGGTTTGGAAAAGGGCATCGGTCCGTTCTCTCACGGCTCGTCCCTCCACACCCATGTGATGAAAACGGAAGCGCTTAAACAGGCGCTCGACAAATACGGCTTTGATGCGGCCTTTGGCGGCGCGCGGCGCGACGAGGAAAAGTCCCGTGCCAAGGAGCGCGTGTTCTCCTTCCGCAATGGGTCTCACGGCTGGGACCCGAAGAACCAGCGCCCGGAACTGTGGAATCTCTACAACGCCCGCGTTTCCAAGGGCGAGAGCATCCGCGCGTTTCCTCTCTCCAATTGGACCGAGCTCGACATCTGGCAATACATCCTGACGGAGAACATCCCGATGGTGCCGCTCTATTTTGCCGCCAAGCGTCCGGTGGTGAACCGCGACGGCATGCTGATCATGGTCGATGACGAGCGCATGGAGATCAAACCCGGCGAGACCGTCGAAGAGAAGATGATCCGCTTCCGCACACTCGGCTGCTACCCGCTGACCGGTGCGATTGAATCCAATGCCGACACACTGGAAGCCATTGTCCGCGAGATGTTGATTGCCCGCACATCCGAACGTCAGGGCCGTCTCATCGACCAGGACGAAAGTGCCTCCATGGAAAAGAAAAAGCGCGAAGGGTATTTTTAGATCATGTCCGTTGCTGAAGATTTCTATTCCGCCGAAGAGGCGGTCACTGAGTATGTTGCTGCCCAGGAGCAAAAGGACCAGCTGCGCTTTTTGACCTGCGGCTCCGTGGATGACGGCAAGTCGACCCTGATCGGGCGTCTGCTCTATGACACCAAGCTGATCTTTGAGGATCAGCTGGCAGCGCTGGAAAAGGATTCACGCCGTCATGGCACGGTGGGCGAGGATATCGACCTTGCCCTTCTAGTGGACGGTCTGGAAGCCGAGCGCGAGCAGGGCATCACGATTGATGTTGCCTACCGGTTCTTTACCACTGACAAGCGCAAGTTCATCGTCGCTGACACGCCGGGCCACGAGCAATACACCCGCAATATGGCAACCGGTGCGTCCACCGCTGATCTGGCCGTCCTGCTGGTCGATGCCCGCAATGGCCTGATGGTCCAGACGCGCCGCCACGCCTTCATTGCCTCGCTGCTTGGCATTCGCCATGTGGTTCTGGCGGTGAACAAGATCGACCTGGTGGATTTTTCTGAACAGCGTTTCAACGCCATCAAGGCCGAGTTTGAACAGTTTGCCGCCGGCTTTGATTTTGAGACCCTGCAGGCAATCCCCATGTCCGCCCGCTATGGCGACAACGTGACGGGCAAAAGCGAGAAAATGCCGTGGTTTGCTGGCCCAACGCTGCTGGAGCATCTGGAAGCCGTTCAGGTGGGCGAGCATGAACTGGAAGCCCCGTTCCGCTTTCCCGTCCAGTGGGTGAACCGTCCAAACCTCGATTTCCGCGGCTATTCGGGAACGGTGGCCAGTGGTCGGGTGAAGGTCGGCGACGAGATCGTCGTAGCCGGTCCCGCCAAAACCTCTCGTGTGGAAAAGATCATCTCTCCGCTGGGCGAGGTGGAGGCTGCACGGGCAGGGGATGCGGTCACTCTCACGCTTGAGGACGAGGTCGACATCTCGCGCGGCGATCTTTTGGCAGATCCGACAGCCCGCCCGGATGTGGCAGACCAGCTAGCAGCCCATCTTATCTGGATGTCGGACGATGCTCTGCTGCCCGGTCGGTCTTATCTGCTGAAGATCGGCACCAAGACCGTCAATGCGACGGTGAGCGAGATCAAACACAAGATCAACGTCAACACGTTCGAGCATACCGCGGGCAAGACGCTGGACCTGAACGAGATCGCCTTCTGCAATCTCACCACCGCGTCGCCGATTGCCTTTGATCCGTATGAAGCCAACCGCACGACCGGTGCCTTCATCCTGGTGGACCGCATGACCAACGCCACGGTTGGCGCAGGGATGGTCTGGTTTGCGCTGCGCCGCGCCACAAATATTCACTGGCAAGCGCTGGACGTGAACAAGGCCGCTCGGGCGGAAAAACTCGGCCAGAAGCCGGTTGTTCTTTGGTTCACGGGCCTTTCCGGTTCGGGCAAGTCAACCATTGCCTCCATCGTGGAGAAGAAACTCCATCTGGAAGGCCGCCACACCTACACGCTGGACGGCGACAATGTCCGCCATGGCCTCAACAAGGACCTTGGTTTCACCGATGCCGACCGGGTGGAAAACATCCGCCGCGTAGGCGAAGTCGCCAAGCTGATGACGGATGCCGGTCTCATCACGCTGGTCTCCTTCATCTCGCCCTTCAAGGCCGAGCGCCAGCTGGTGCGTGACATGCTGGACGATGGCGAGTTCATCGAGATCTTCGTCGACACACCCGTCGACGAATGCCGCAAGCGCGACCCGAAAGGGCTCTACGCCAAGGCAGATCGCGGCGAGATCACGAACTTCACCGGGATCGACAGCCCTTATGAAGCCCCGGAAAACCCGGAACTTCGCATCGAAAACACCGGTGATCCGGAAGTCGCTGCCCAGAAGGTTCTGGACCTTCTGGAGCAAAAGGGCCTTCTGACGAATTCCAACTTCGTCTCCCACGGTGATTACATCTGATCACGACGGTCACAGACAGACGAAAAAGGGCGGCACCAGCTGCCCCTTTTTGTTTTTTCCGGCCTTAAACCTTCGCTTCTGGTGGAGGCCAGTCACTTCGAACCAGTTTCTCTCCACTGCCGTCCCGGCCAAGCGCAGCGCGAGCCGGGACCTCATTTGTCAGCTTCGACCAGCCCCAATAAGGTCCCGCATCAAGTGCGGGACGGCGCAAGTGGCAGTACAAGTGCCTTCAAGCCTTCATTACAATTCGGTAGGGCGACTTCTTCCATTGTAAGGCTTTATCGCGGGACACTTTGTGTCCCTACACCTCTCCCATGGGGAGAGGTCGACGCGCCGCGGCGGGTGAGGGGAGGCGTTGGCGCAGTAAACCTCGACATTTCAGTCCCTCACCCCGGCCCTCTCCCAATGGGAGAGGGAGTGGAACCATATCGCCACCGTCGTCTTGGTCGGGCCTGACCCGACCATCTACCGCATTGCGAACTTGGGTAGATCCTCGGCACAAGGCCGAGGAAGAACAAAGAAGACCTCTTTAAGTTTCACAATGCTGCATAGGGTTGAACAACAAGGCCGGTTAATCCGGCGCGCTTGAAGTCATCCACGACCTGGCTGGAAAAAAACTGTCCGTAGTGGACATGCTTATCAACCCAGGCATGAGCGGAGCCTATTTTCGCGCGGCTGAATACGAAGGTGCCTGTTCGTGGTTCAAAGGCTATTTCTTTGATTAGTTCGGCGGTTGCTCTTTCCCGATCCATCGTGTCCAAGCGGTTGCAAATGTTGAAGAAATACATCCGCCGCGCAAAGGACCCGTCCTTGAACGCCACTTCAACGGGAAAGAACTGATGCACGCCCGGTTCATGACGCTCGATGATGTCCTTGAACGCATCGGACACAAAGATCAGGCCAGCACTTTGAAAGATATCAGGTGGCAAATAACGCTTGCTGGACCACTGAACTTTTGTCGGGATGTGTTGCGGCTTGACCGCGCGACCCGCATACATTCTGCCTGTTTCAAATCTAGGGTCAGGACCCATTAATTTGGATGGAATGGTAGGGATGAATTTGTTCGGATACGAGGCGCAAGGCTGAAGGAAACCGTCCGGTTTTCAAAGATTTGCAACGACGTTGCCGGCCAAATTCACCCTATCCCGCAGGGACGTAAAAACAGCTTCGACCTGCTGCGTCAAACCGCTCAACCGGACAAGAAGTCCGCTCGTCGCGCTTTTCCTTGCAGCTCATGGCTTTTTGTTACGCCATTCCAATCAAATTAATGGGTCCTGACCCTAGAGTTCAGACCCTTATCACGGGTCGTATCGACGTACTCGATTTTGTCGACATCGCCATCCATAATCGTCGAGTCGATAATATGCGGAGCTTCATCCCTGAAGCCAAAAGTATACACAACGTCTTCTGACATTTTCATCTCCTCACGCTGATCAAGCTGACCCGACACCAGGCGTTCAGCGCGTTTGAAATCATTTTGAACATGCAACGGACCGGGACCGTATCCGGGCACTGTTAAATATGCCCAAACGGAGCCTTCGGGTGTCGGAGGATTGTGTGAGGCTCTGCTCCTACACCTCTCCCATGGGGAGAGGTCGACGCGCAGCGGCGGGTGAGGGGATGCGATCTTGCCGTAAACCCCGACATTTCCCCCCTCACTCAGGCCCTCTCCCATCGCAACTAAACCCCTCACCAGCAGCTTTTCCGTAATTGTTCCAACCCATGACTTGAAGCTGACCGGTGCCCCCGCTAAAGCTTCCCGCATATTTTCAAATTGGAATCCTGCTTCATGAAAACGGCGCTCGTCACCGGATCGGCTGGTTTTATCGGATCATTTCTGTGCCAAAGGCTCTTGGATGATGGTTTTCGGGTCATCGGCGTGGATGCGATGACCGATTATTATGACGTGAAGCTGAAGGAGCGCCGTCAGCAGAGGCTGCTGCAGAACGAGCATTTTCGGGCCATCAACGATTTCATCGAGAAACCTGGTCTGATGATGGAGCTGTTCGCAAGTGAAACACCGGATGTGGTGGTTCATCTGGCGGCTCAGGCGGGCGTTCGCTATTCCATCGACAATCCGCGCGCCTATCTGGAAAGCAATATTTGCGGTACGTTCGAGATACTGGAAGCGGCCCGTACGCATCCGCCGGAGCATCTGCTCATGGCGTCGACATCGTCCGTATTCGGTGCCAACACGCATATGCCTTATCGTGAAACGGACAAAGCGGATCACCAGATGTCGTTTTACGCGGCGACCAAGAAAGCCACGGAAAATATGGCGCATTCCTACGCGTATCTGTTTGGTTTGCCGGTCACCATGTTCCGCTTTTTCACCGTTTATGGCCCGTGGGGACGTCCGGACATGGCTCCTATAAAGTTCACTAAGGCGATCCTCGAAAACAAGCCCATCGACGTTTACAATCACGGTGACATGAAGCGCGACTTCACCTATGTCGAGGATCTGGTGGAAGGGATCAGGGGGCTCATTGATGCCGTGCCGGTTCGCCCGGAAGACGGCGTGGTGGAAGAGGGCGACAGCCTGTCGCCTGTTGCGCCGTGGCGGGTGGTTAATATCGGCAATTCCGAGTGTGTTCAACTGACCCGTTTCATTTAAGCAATTGAAACCGCGCTCGGCAAAAAAGCTGAGAAGAACATGATGGACATGCAGCCCGGAGATGTTCCCGCCACCTGGGCTGATGCGTCTCTGCTGCAAAAACTCACCGGCTACAAGCCAAAAACCAGCGTCGAGGAAGGTGTTGCCAAATTTGTCGCTTGGTACCGGGAGTATTACGACGTTTAGGCAGCGCCGTTCGATGCTGCGTGCCGCCTAATTGTTATCGTGAAGCACCAGCTTGTTTGCGGGCACGGCGTGTGTAAGCCAGACACCGTTTTCGGACAGGAAAAAGAAGTGCCCACTCTGGTGCATTTCCAGTGCAGGAACGGCGAGAATCACCGGCTTGCCATGGCGCTGACCCACTTTCAGGGCAGTCTCGACATTGGCAGAGAGATGCACATGCTGCCGGGTGCCGGGAACAAGTCCCTTTTCAAAGATGCTGTCCAGAAAGCGCGATGCCGTGCCATGGAACAACTCGGCGGGTGGTTCTTTCGGTTTCAGCTTAAGATCAACGCTAACAGAGTGTCCCTGATTTGCACGGAGCTGCCGACCGTCTGACGATATGGCAAAGCGTTGCTTGTCGTTTTCGGCAACGATCTGTTCGATCAGTTCCCGTGAAATGGGCCTATTTGCCTTTTCTAGGATTTCGTCAATCGCTACCCAGCCTGCTTCATCCATGGATAGTCCAATGGCCTCAGGTTTATGGCGGAGCACATAGCTCAGGAACTTACTGATTTCTTTTAATTTGTCTGTAGTTGTCATTTTTCTTTTGGTGGTTATGCTTATTATTAGGTTTGTGGTGTCGGTCCTTGACAGACATCCACCCACGTTGCTTCCGTGATATCCGCCATCCGATCAGGTGTAATCCGCACAGCGGCATTGGTAGCACCTGCAGCAGGTATGACAACGTCAAAGGCTTTAAGGGACGTGTCGCAATAGATTTTCATCGGGCTTGGCAGGCCAAAGGGACAAACGCCGCCCACCGGATGCGATGTGATTTGTTCCACTTCGTCCAGACCCAGCATTTTAATCTTGCCCCCAAAGGCTGCCTTGGCCTTTTTGTTGTCGAGCCGTGCATCACCGCGTGTGACCAGCAGGAAGACCTCATCCTTCAGGCGAATGGAAAGCGTTTTGGCAATTTGGGCCGGTAGCACACCATGAGCAGCAGCGGCGAGGTCTACGGTCGCGCTGCTGGCTTCGGTTTCGAGTATTTCAAGGTCCGGGGCAACTTCGTTCAGATGACGGCGCACACTTTCAAGGCTCATAAATTGTTCCAGTTTCCTGCAATCAAAAAGGGTACCATTGAAATAATCAGGATAGAGATTGCAATAAAAGGCCGGATTGGCCGAAAAAAGCAGAAAATCCTGACTTTCTCGGAAAAAACTCTTCCCTAAAATCTTTACCAGACCTTAATGTATCCAAAGGCACACTGGCTATGTTGTTATCTAAATAGCAAGGCTTCTCTATGCCCAAGGCAGCGACATTTACTCACAGATCTGCTGAGCAACAACAGGTTGCGACAGGAGCGGCAGCGCGTGCGGAAGATGCGAGCGGCTTGACATTCCTGATTGCCAAAAACGGTTTGTTTTGGGGCTCTGTTGGCTTGAGCGGCTATGCCTTGTACTGGCTGGTGGCAACCGCTTTTTCTGGCTAGAGATCCATCACATCAAGTCTGATATTCGCCCCGGAGTGGTGCTGCCGGGGTTTTTTGTTGCCAAATTCAGCTCAGTTGATCATGGGCCAGAAGATTATGCCCGAAGTGATGCGTCGGCCTGAAGGTCTCCGGCAGACCATGCTCTGGTTCTTTCCCCGCCAATTCAGCAACCAGCGCCTTTGCGACGAGATGAGCAATGCCGAATGAAATCTTGAACCCGCCCACCGCTGCATAGGTCTTTGCTCGCTCCGGCAATAGGCCAATCATGGGGTCGCGTTTGTTACAACGGGGGCGAATGCCTGCCCAACTGGTGAGCACCTCTCGGTCTATCAGACGGGGACAGAACGCGCTGGCCCGAAACAGAAGCTCTTCTGTGCGTGCGGGGTCAACGTCAGCGTTTTCAAAGACCCGGTCTGAAGTGCTGCCGATTGCGACAGTTCCGTCTTCATGCGGAACCACATAAAGCCCATCACAATAAATGGCAGGAAGGTCTTCCAATCCTTTTCCTTCCAAAAGGATTGCCTGCCCCTTTTCACCGCGCCCAATTGATTGGCCCGTCATTTCTGAGATCGTGTCATACCCCCAATAGCCGTTGGCAATGACGATCCTGTCTGCCTTGATTGAGGGTGGCGCGCCTTCAAGGGTGACAACACCGGTTTTCTCATCAAAGCCGAGGAAACGCGCTCCTTCCATCAAAGTTCCGTTGGAGCGAATATAAGCGGCAAGAGCTGTTGTGTAGGCACGAGGGCTGATGCGGGCAGCAAGGGTTTCATAGACCAGACCAAAGGGGGCAGACCCCGGCGCGAGCCAATCTGCCCGACTTCCCTCTGGCTCCACCTCATAGGAAAACCCGGTCTCTTGCGGATGCCAGCGTGTCAGGCTCTCTTCTGCACGTTCAATATGGTGGTGCAGCTTGTCTTCGCTGGTCAGCGGCAGAATGCGGCCACACCGCTTGTAGCCAGTGGGAAGGCCTGTTTCGTCCTCCAGCACTCTCGCGTGGGCTTCAAGCTGAAGAAGCGATTGAAACTGAAACTCTTTCTTTGGGTTCCAGCGCGCTGGCATATGCGGCATCAAGGCCCCCAAAAGGCCGCCGCTTGCCCCAGCCGCGACTTCCCGCTCCTCGATAAGGGCAACTGTCATGCCGGACTTCAGGGCAGTGTAGGCCGTTGTCAGGCCGAAGATGCCGCCGCCAACGACAACAAGATCAAATGAAAGAGACATGGCAATGGAATTCAAGAGCTGTCCGCTTGTGGTCACGAGGGAATTAATGCGTTATGCGCTGGTCCATAGCACAGATCAGCGTGCGATAAATCTGAATAGATTTTTCGCTCAAAGCTGATCACATTCCTAACATCGGGCATCTTTGGGCGTTTTAAACAAAATGCCCGATGCTCTAGGCGAGAGGTGGATGTGAGGTGTGTGACAAAACGCAGCCCTCAGGCATGAAGCGTTCAGGGGAAAACACCGGCCAACAGGCACCTGATTTGGAATGGCTGGAAAACGATGTTCCCCGTGCGCCGCACTTTGACGATACTTATTTTTCCAAGGCAGGCGGTCTTGCCGAAACCAGATATGTGTTTTTGGGTGGCAACAGCCTTCCTGAGAGATGGGCCGGGCGCGAACAGTTTGCCATTGCAGAGTTCGGATTTGGCACTGGCCTCAATTTTCTGACAACCGAGAGAGTGTTTCGCGATAGCGGGGCTGCCGGTCATCTCACATTTTTGTCGTTTGAACTCTTCCCGATGACCAAAGAACAGTTGCAACGCGCCTTGTCTGCTTTTCCCGAAGTGCAGGACGGTGCGCAAAATCTGTTGCAATTATGGGCCCCTAAGCCCGGATGGAACACCCTGCAATTTGAAAACATCACGCTTGTGCTGGGAATTGGCGACGCGCGGGACCTGATTGATCAAATTGAGGTAGATGGGGAGGCGCTTAGCTGCCGGGCCAACAGAACCCGATTGACCCTTCCCCTAATTGATGCCTGGTATTTCGACGGGTTCAGCCCGTCCAAGAACCCACAACTGTGGGAGGCTGATCTTCTTGCAAAAGCGCGGCAACTGACCGCGAAGGACGGGACACTCGCAACCTACACCTCAGCAGGGTGGGTGCGCAGAAACCTGCAAGCAGCGGGTTTTGATGTCAAAAAAACCAAAGGTTTTGCCGGAAAGCGGGAAATGGTGACCGGGACCAATCGCGCAGAGTAAGTCGACCCTAACGAATAGCAAATAGGAAGGCAGACATGACCGTTTCGCTACAAGTCATTTATCAGGCAACCGAGGGGAGCCGGTTTGATCATGATTACTACGAGAATACGCATATACCTTTGATGCACCAACACATGGGTGCTGGGATCCTTTCAACTGTGGTTGTTAAGGGTGTTGCTGGTGCCAGAGGCACTCCTGCGAAATTTCATGCGATTGCAACTGCCGTGTTCAAGGATCAGGCATCACTTGAAGAAGCGATGAAAGCTGCCGGGCCGGTGCTGGCTGATATTCCGAATTACACAGATGTACAGCCGGAAGTGTTGATCGGTGACGTGGTCGGTTGAGCAACGAATTAAGTCGTCAATCTGTCCCCCGACCTCGGGGTTGTACCTTGCCGTAAGAGGAAGAAAGAGGTGTGAAAACAAGGCCAAGAAATCTCTTTCTTATTTGCAATGCAAAAATTATACAGTGACGTTGGCGGAACAAAGTTTAATTGGGGAGTATGTCACTGATGGATATGCCGATGGAATATGCAGGCGCATACGGGCCTGTTGTCATTAATGCCGTAAAAGCGCTTGTAGTTCTAATTATCGGCTGGTTTTTGGCCGGTTTCCTGTCTTCGCTTGTGCGCAAGCGGGTGGTCAGCCACCCGAAGATTGACGACACGATCGGCAATTTCGTTGCCTCAATCGTCAAGTGGCTTGTCCTGTTGGTCACCTTCATCGCTGTGCTTCAAATGTTTGGCATTGCGGCCACCAGCCTTGTTGCGGTGCTCGGCGCAGCCACGCTGGCCATTGGCTTGGCGCTGCAAGGTACGTTGAGTGACATCGCCGCAGGCGTGATGCTGATCATCTTCCGCCCGTACAAGCTGGGTCAGTTTGTCGATATTGGTGGAACCTCAGGCACCGTCAAGGACCTCAACCTTTTCATTACGGAACTGGTTACACCGGACAATGTCCAGATCATCATGCCGAATGGCAAGGCATGGGGCTCGGTTGTCACAAACTTCTCGGCCCATGACACCCGTCGTCTCGATCTGACCTTTGGCATTGATTATGGCGATGATGCCGACAAGGCAATTCAGCTAATTCTGGAAACTGCGAAAGCAGACAGCCGTGTTCATTCTGATCCTGAGCCGTGGGTTCGTGTCACCAATCTTGGGGATTCCTCAGTGGACCTCGGCGTGCGCTTGTGGTGCGATGCTGGCGATTATTGGGAACTCAAGTTCCACATGCTCAAAGAAGTCAAAGCTTCGTTCGACAAGAACGGCATCAACATTCCTTATCCGCACATCATGTCTGTGCCGAAATAAATCGGCCCGGCTTCACGCAAATTGGGCGGGGAATTCCCCGCCCTTTTTCTTACCCGCGGCCTATCAGCGGCATCTTGGTGGCCATGATGGTCATGAACTGAACATTGGCGGAGAGCGGCAGGCGCGCCATGTTCAAAACCGCATCTGCAACATGCTCAACATCCATCACGGGTTCCGGCATCACCGTGCCATTTGCCTGTGGTTTGCCGTTTTCAAAATCTGCCGTCATTTCCGATGCGGCATTGCCGATATCAATCTGACCGCAGGCAATATCGAAAGCGCGTCCATCGAGAGACAGAGTTTTCGTGAGGCCGGTAATGGCGTGTTTTGTAGTCGTGTAGGGCACAGAGCCGGGGCGCGGAACGCTTGCTGAGATAGAGCCGTTGTTGATGATCCGCCCGCCCTTCGGCGACTGGCGGCGCATCATCGCGAAAGCCCCACGGGCAATCAAAAAGGCGCCATGAAGATTTACATTCAAAACGGTTAGCCAGTCCTCAACCGGGATCTCGTCAATCGGCGCAGCCGCAACGTTGTTGCCGGCATTGTTGAAGACCACATCCAGACGGCCAAAGCGGGTGTCGATTTTCTCAAAAAGCGCATCGACTTGATCTGCCTGGGACACGTCGCATGGCACACACAAGGCATTTTCGCTGCCCGCAGCAGCTTCGAGCAAGCGGGCTTCCCTGCGACCGGTCAGGACAACGTTCGCACCTTCTCTCAAAAACGCCTGAGCCGTTGCGCGCCCGATCCCGGAACTCGCTCCGGTGACAAGTACCACCTTGTTCGCCAGTGTCATGGCATCCTCCCATTTTCTGATCTCACGCCAGAGTTCCTGACGAATGCTGGATGCACAAGACAGCCTTGGTCAGCTTTGGTTCGCCTCGGTCGTTTTTGCAGCACTTGTTTCCTTTTCGCCGTCATTGCCGCCTGGAGGAGGCATATCTTGCGGTGGGGCCGCGTTCATATAAATGCGCTTTTGGGAAAGCTGATCCACATGTTCTTTTAGATCGGGAGCGCGGTCCATAAGGGCACGGAAGTCAGCTGCACTGAGCATCAGCAGTTGGCAGTAACCGAGCGCGATCACGTCAGCGCTCCGTGGTTGCCCGGTGACAAGTGCAATTTCGCCAAAGATATCACCGCGTCCAAGACGCAGGACGTTGGTTTCCGTCTGAACTTCGACCGCGCCAGAAGCAATGAAAAACGCCTTATCGCCCTTGTCGCCTTTTCGGATCAGCCTGTCGCCGGGTATGGCAAAACGCGGCCGCATCATGCGGGCAATGTCTTTCCGGCGCTCTTCTGAAAGCTCGGAAAAAAGAGCATGTTGGGACAAAAGTTCCTCGGTTTTCATGCGCAAATCGAGTTCTGATCGTGTCATCGTCTCATGGCGCACACGAGAGGTTTCTCGCAAAAGATCGTTGTAGAGTTCAGCGCCGATCAAAGAACTTGAATGGGCATCGGCAAAGCTTGCTTCTTCCAGCCGCAGACCGGTGCGACGCAAGAACAGTTCTTCTTGCGAATCGGCATAGTCGGGGTACTGCAACCGGATTGCCTCAATTGCCTTGAGTATCTCACCGCGCCGCGCCGCAAGCGTCTCGTGCAAGATGTCGCCGACACGCGGTCCAACCAAGGGTCTGATCCGGCTACGGTTAAAGGCAACCAGCTCACGAGAAACGATCCGGCAGACCAGCAGAAACTCCAGACGATCTGAGAGCAACGTGGCCAGAGGTCTGTCCAGTTTGAACCTGCGTTGCAGGATTTGGGCAATGCGGAAACGCCAGCTGAATTGCAATGGTTCTCGCGCGGCCCTGTTGTAACCCGCGCGGCCAGCTTGACGCGTCTGGTCGCCAATCCGTCCAGCCAGCGCCAAATGCATGCTGACCGTACGATTGGATAGCGTCTTTTCATTAAAGTGATTGAGCACCAGTTGGCGCTCTTTGTCCGCCAGCGCAATCAGTCCCAGAATCACGCGGTCCTTGTCCGCCAGATCTTTCGATTTGCTGGCAGCTTCAAGCGCTGTTTCGGCGCGTTCGCCGTAATTCTCAATAATCGGAGCTGAGACGCTCGGGTCGATCTGGTAGTCTTGAGCAGCCTCTGTCACGCCCTGGCGCACATCTGACAGAGCCAGCGCAAGATATTGACTGCGCAGCGCCTGATCGCGGGCATTCAGCCGGTCGAGCCCAAGGATGCGAATAAGGGTCTTTAAGCTGGTGCCGTAGACCAACAGGGTGAAGAGCACAAATCCGGTTGCCAGCTTGGTCACAAAACTTGAAACGTCATCCGGGAGCCCAGGGTGTTCGGCAACGCTCAACGCTAGTGTCAATGTGATGGCTCCACGCATGCCACCCCACAAAATCACCGTTTTGAATTTGGTGCTCACTTCGCGTTTGGGATCAAATAGGGACAGCGCGGGCAAGAGGCCAAAAATGACCAGTGCGCGGGAGGCAAGCGCTGCAACAATAACAACGGCCAGCAGTAAAACATCCAAAAGCGAGAAACCGGCAACCAGCCGCGGGATGAGGATGGAGGCCAGAACGAAGATCAGGGATGAGGCCCAAAAGGCGATCTGCTCCCAGACATTGTTGAGAAAGGTCCAGTGTTGCGGGGAAATGCGGGACGGGCCGTAGAGGTTGAACACGATGCCTGCGGCCACAACAGCAACCACCGCAGACACATCTGCAAACTGGTCACTGACCACATAAATCGCGTAGGGCAGGGCGAGGCTTAGTGTCACTTGCGCAAGGGGGAGATCGCGTAAAAGCGGCAAGAGCAGCACAAAGAGCCGGGCAACGGCGACACCGACAATCAGCCCGCCGATGAAAGATCGACCAAACGCAACGGCTGCCTGAAGCGCATCCGGCTCGGCTTGTCCGGTCAAGATGCCGAGCAGGATCACGAAGATAACGATGGCTGCTGCATCGTTCAAAAGGCTTTCACCTTCAACAATCCGCCCCAAACGGGCAGGCGCGCCAATGTCACGGAAAATGGCAACGACCGCGACCGGGTCGGTGGTGGCGACGATGGCACCAAGAAGCAAGCACGTCACCAGCGAAAAGCCCGCCAGCGGGTAAAGCGCAAAACCTATAAAGGCCGTTGCCGCCAAAACGGCAATCACCGCCATCACAAGAATGGGGCCGATATCCTCCATGATCCGCCGAAAATCGAGGGTCAAAGACGTTTGAAACAGAAGGATTGGCAGAAAAATGTAGAGGATTTTCTCTGAATCGAGCGGCAGGTTTACAAAGACATTGGCGATCTCGTTGAACGCATCTGTCTGCGGCGTATAGAGCAGATAGGTGGCTGCTATTCCGATGAGTGTGCCAACCATGGCAAGCAGCACGCTGGGCGCGAGCCCCAGCCGCCGCGCCAGCGGTTGCAGCAGAGAAATGGTAATAAGCAAGAGCGCAAAGGCGCCGACAACAATTGGTGTTTCCATGCGCGCATGGTGCCCTCTGCGCATGGCAATTCCAAGTTATCTTGCTGAAAAACTTTCGTCTTTTAGGCGTAACTGTGCAGAAAGCGGCTCAAGTCGCTGCATTGGCACTTTTGCCAAATAGTTTCCGGAACGGCCAGGTCAGGAACGAGACCTGAGAAACGATGGCCACCCAGATCATTCCCGGCATGAACATGATGGCAGCGAAGGGAACGAAGGTGACAGCGCGGGTCCACCGTAAGCCTTTCGAGAAATCCTCATCATCCTTGGCTTTCCGGCCCACGAGCCTCCAAAGCGCTGTCCACCAGCCCCAGGTTTTCGTCGAGACAAAGATGAAAACAACTGTGAAAAGCCCTGCGACGATGATGTCGATGTTCTTGAACCACGGAATCCAGCGGCTTTTCACTTCCTCTGTATGGTCCGGGTCTTCAGCGTTGATTTCAACGCGGTTTGCCCCAAAGCGCAGTCCTGCTTCCAAGAGCCACCCCGCCGTTGTGTAATCAGACCCCGGAGCCGTTTGGGCCAGATCGCCTGACTGCGCGCGGGCAGAATTGTGCAAGGTCATGGAGATGCGGGTGCGCGTATCCTCAGTCGCATTAATGACCGTTCGGGAATTGGGGGGTGTTACAGCCTTCATCAGATCGGCCTGCGTAAAGGCTTTCTGGGCTTCTTCAAAACGCTTTTCGAGCTTGGTCTTTGAAAAAAGTATCTGTCCGGGTTGAACGGTCGAGCCGGTGTCGACAACCATCAGGTTGACCCGTTGACGCGAGGCGGAGGAGTTGAGTGCAGTTAGGTCTAGGTCCACCGTCCGGTTGCCGTCCTTCACGCTCAAGGTTCGTTTGCCGGTGGTGGGGTCAGTCGTAACCTTGCCGCCAACCATCAGCGTCCGGTTCTTGTATTTTGCCAAACTGGACTCCAGCAAATTCGGGTCGAGAATGGAGTTTGGGTCGTTTACTGCCTGGCGGGCGGCCTGCTCTTTTGCCTGTCGGCTGCTGTCAAACCGGGCGATCTTCAGATCGGCCTTGTTGACCTTGGTATTGAGGAACTTGAGGTTGGCATCCAGCGCTTTCAAAGAAGCAGGGTTAAACAGCACGTCCTTGTCCAACTCGATCACCAATCTGGAGCGGTTGCCCGCATGAACCTGCTTGAGCGGCAATGTCTTCCCGGACTCACGCACCATCTGAAGGTCGAGGTTTTTCGGCAAAACGCCCATTTCGTCGCGAAGCTTGAAGAAGTCCGTCTCACGGATGGCGATCTGTGCGCCCTTCATTTTCTTGATCGTGGGAGCATCTCCAGCCAAGCCCTTGAAGGTTCTAGACGAAACGCTCTCCGCCGCATCAGATACGTCATCAAGGGAAGACAGCGGGACTTCCTGACCGGTTTCGGTGATTATCCGCCAGGTCCCATTTTCACCCGGTAGAAGCGCAAGGCTTGCCGCACCTTCTTTGGTAGGGAGTTTTTTCGCGAACCAGATGCCATCATCAAGGCTGGGTGTTGGCGCATCGAACTTCTTTCCAACGCTCCCAGCAGCATCAGCGCCTTCTCTTGCCAATTTGGACAAAAGCCCCGCACTGGCAGGCAGATTTGAAACCGAAAGACACAGGACGCACAGCGCTGCGATGAGCGCTTTTTTGAATGAAAACAAAGACATTGGAGTGCTTTCGCAATAAGCAAAATGAAGACGTTCAAGTGTGACGTAAGGTCATCATGAAAATCATCAATGTCAACACTGCCTTGTTGGAAGGTGCGAAGAAAAATTGTGAAAATGTCGTAGGGCTAGAATATCAGCTCTTAGAGCCCTTGCGCTCCGACAAGTAGATCCCGCCAAGAACCAGTGCCAGAGCAACTCCGTGGTGCCAGCGGAATGGTTCGCCAAGGACCAGAACGGCGAGAATTGGCGCAAAGATGGGGACCAAATTGACAAATACACCAGCGCGCGCTGGTCCGATCAACTCAACACCGCGCATGAAGAAGATTTGCGCAAGGCATGACGGAAACAACGAAATGTAAAGCACGACCATCCAGCCGTTGAAGGTTGGCCATTGAGCTGTGTTTGTCGCGATTTCAAACCAGAGCGCGGGTAGGGAGGTGACGGCTGCGATCATGGACAGCACGGCAAAAAACACCAGTCCTGACACCTGCGGACGTTGGCGCAATGCCAGCGTGTAGCCCGAATAAAGCAGACAGGCCAAAAGCATGATGCCGTCTCCCGGATTGACGGAAAGAGACAGCAGGATTTCCAGATTGCCCTTCGAGGCGACAAGCGCAACACCGACCAACGTAATGAAAATACCGATCACTTGAGCAAGCGTGGTGCGTGTTTGGAAAAACAACATCGCGCCAATCAGCACAAATATCGGGACGGAGCCTTGGATAATGCCGATATTCACGGCTGTCGTCGTATAGGCGGCGATGTAAAACAGCGAGTTGAACGCAATAAACCCAAAGCCTGCCATCAGGATCATGCGCCCGAAATAGGGCTTCATCATTGGCCATTCGGCCCGAATGCGCGGCCACAGAAACAGCCCCATCACCACGGCAACAATCCACCAACGCAAGGTGACGATCACCATCGGTGACACTTCGCCGATTGCCAGGCGCCCAGCCACAGCATTGCCCGCCCAAAACAGGGTTGTGAGGATCAACAGCAGGATGGCGTTGCCGTAAAGACGGCCACCCAGACCGATGGAAGTGCTGGACATGTGTGCCTCTTGTCAGGCGGGTGAAAGATCATCGGGAGTTCGATTTATCCGACATGGCGCAGTTTCGCTGCTGAGGCAAGGAGACTTTCCGATAAACGCAACTTACTAGAAAAGATAAAGATGAGTTTGATTATTTCGTTTTTGGAAAAAGTCATTGTGGTCTTAGCCGCATTGACCCATCAAGGCGAAAGGCACACAACACTGGTCAGAATTGGCATTGGTTCCAAGTTTTAATCACTGGATGAGGATGAATTCCATGACGGATCGCGTCGATATTCACGGACTGCAGGTTGCCAGCGAGCTGTATGATTTCGTCAATCAAAAGGCATTGCCGGGAACAGGTGTGGATCAGGACAAGTTCTGGGCGTCTTTGTCTGATCTTGTGCATGAACTCGGCCCGAAAAACCGCGCGCTTCTCGAAAAGCGGGCGTCTTTGCAAAAGCAGATCAATGCCTGGCACAAGGCCAATCCGGGGTCTCCGGACATGGCGGCCTACAGGGCGTTCCTCAGCGAAATCGGCTATCTGGTGCCGGAAGGTGACAACTTTCATGTTGGCACTGCCAATGTCGATCCGGAAATAGGCGAAGTTGCAGGTGCCCAGCTCGTGGTGCCGGTGATGAACGCCCGTTACGCGCTAAACGCAGCTAACGCGCGCTGGGGCTCTCTCTATGATGCGCTTTACGGCACGGATGCCATGGGCTCCAAGCCACAGGCAGGCGGATATGATGAAACTCGCGGTGCGGAAGTCATCGCCCATGCCCGCAAGCTTCTGGATGATTCAGCTCCATTGGCCAGCGGTTCATGGGCTGACGCGACCGGTTTTGCCGAAGAGGGCGGGGCCTTGGTCGTGAAAACGGCAAACGGCACAACTGGTCTCTCTGATGCCGCGCAGTTTGCTGGGTTCAGCGGTGACGCATCCGCGCCGACCAATCTGCTGTTGCGTAAAAATGGCCTCCATATGGACGTGGTCATCAATTCTGATCATCCGATTGGCAAGACCGACACGGCACATATCGCAGATGTTGTGCTGGAATCGGCCATGTCCACGATCATGGACTGCGAAGACTCGGTCGCCGCCGTTGATGCTGAAGACAAGGTCGTGATCTATTCCAACTGGCTTGGCCTGATGAAGGGCGACTTGGAAGAGTCCTTTGAAAAGGGTGGCAAGACAGTCACACGTCGGATGAACGGAGACCGGGTATACACCGGTCCAGACGGATCAGAAGTGACGCTTCACGGGCGCTCGCTCCTGCTGGTGCGCAATGTCGGCCACCTGATGACCATCGACGCGGTACTGGACAAGAATGGCGAGGAAGTGCCGGAAGGTATTCTCGACGGCATGATCACCTCGCTGATCGCCCTGCACGATATTGGCGCAAATGGGGCCCGCAAAAACAGCCGCGCAGGCTCCGTCTATATCGTGAAGCCGAAGATGCACGGGCCGGAAGAAGTTGCCTTTGCGGTTGAACTGTTCGACCGCGTTGAGGATGCGCTGGGCATGGCGCGCAACACGCTCAAGATGGGCATTATGGATGAGGAACGCCGCACCACGGTGAACCTGAAAGAGTGTATCCGTGCTGCCAAGGATCGGGTGTTCTTCATCAACACGGGCTTCCTGGACCGCACCGGCGATGAAATGCACACCTCCATGGAAGCAGGTCCGATGATCCGCAAGGGCGACATGAAGGCCGCCACGTGGATCGCTGCTTATGAAAACAACAATGTAGATGTCGGTCTCGCCTGCGGTCTGCCGGGGCATGCGCAAATCGGCAAGGGCATGTGGGCGATGCCGGACCTCATGAATGCCATGCTGGAGCAAAAGATCGGCCAACCGATGTCAGGTGCCAACACGGCTTGGGTTCCGTCTCCAACCGCTGCAACTCTGCATGCCATGCACTATCACAAGGTCAGTGTCGCCGACCGTCAGGCCGAGCTAAAATCCCGGGAAGCTGCGAAGCTGGAAGACATCTTGTCCATTCCGGTCGCCGAACGTCCGAACTGGGCTCCGGAAGACATTCAGGCCGAGCTCGACAACAATGCGCAAGGTATCCTTGGCTATGTCGTGCGTTGGGTCGAGCAAGGGATTGGCTGTTCCAAGGTGCCGGACATCAACAATGTTGGCCTGATGGAAGACCGCGCCACCTTGCGCATTTCTGCCCAGCACATTGCCAATTGGCTGCACCATGGCGTTGCCAGCCGTGAGCAGGTGATGGAAACCATGAAGCGGATGGCCAAGGTCGTCGACGGCCAGAACGAAGGCGATCCGCTCTATCGTCCGATGGCGGCAGACTATGATGCCTCCGTGGCTTTTCAGGCTGCTTGTGAGCTGGTGTTTGAAGGCACTAAGCAGCCGAGCGGCTACACCGAGCCGGTCCTTCATCGCCGTCGGGCCGAGTTCAAGGCGAAAAACGCCGCCTGACAAAAAAATTTCACATTTAAACGAGAGGCGCGGGCGAGAGCTTGCGCCTTTTGTTTGCGATTTTCGTTTTGAAGGAAGTCTTCTTCCTGAAAGTCCCATGCTTTTGAAGGGTATACGCTAAGGCACATGCCTCAGTGAGGCGGTGTGTTGTTGCGTGATGAGCGTCGCCTTGAGTATTAACTCACTGTCATAATTGATGAAAATTACATGTGAATACTGCCGATGAATATGGACACTATTTAAAAGGCGCAAAAATTGCGCTTGCAATGTGCACTTTGTGCGCTTATTTTTGTTGCGTTAGGTCAACAACAATCAGAAAGAAAGGCCAAGCAATGAACTTACACACGGCACAATGCTTCCTGGTGAAGCGCGGTCTCGACTATCACCCTAACAGGCTTCCCTGGTTTTCATCCCGGTTTTACCGCCTGAAATCTGAAGCCCAGCCAGTCTCAGACACCGGGCCACTTGCACGCCCCTTCTGGCGGCGCCGCTAACCCGGCTCAGTCAATTTTTCAGATACAATCAGGCTCGGCATTTTGCCGGGCCTGTTGTTTTTTTGGGGGAATGTTATCGTCAGACGATGGGAAAGACCTTCAAGAGCTCTTGCTGTCCGACAGGCGAGATATGAACGATCCGGCTGGCTTTTTCTCGCCGGGCCCAGCCGAGGTCCTGAAAACGGGTCAGGAGAGCCGCACCGAGCGCGCCAGCCAAATGATTGCGCCGCTCGCTCCAATCCAGACAGGTGAGGCAAACCGGTCGTCGGCCCTTCTTGAGTGGGTGAAGGTCAATCCTCAGCCTTTCGACAAAGGCTTCGCCATCGCGGGTGAGCGCTATTTGGCTTGTCTCAGCATCAAGGGAAACAAAATCTCGCTGTGACAGGCTGTCGAATATGCGAACTGCCATGTCACCGGCGAGATGGTCATAGCAGACGCGGGCCGCTCTTAAAGCTGGGTCTTTCGGCCCGGTGCGGGTGCGCAAATGCCCCTGATGCGCGGCAAGGCCCATCAATGCTTCTAGTACCTCGCCCACCTCCGGTCCCGCCAAGGTGAAATATCGGTGCCGCCCCTGTTTGGCTTGGCTGAGCAACCCTCCATCTTGCAACTTGGTCAAGTGAGAGCTGGCGGTTGATAGGCCGACCCCTGCCTCCTGCGCTAGCTCGGAAACGGTCAAAGCCTTGCCGCTCATGAGGGCAGTCAGCATGTTCGCCCGTGCAGGATCGCCAATCAGCGCGCCAATCTTGGCAATATCCGGTCCTTCTTTCATACTTCGATCCTAGTCGAAGCATTTGCGTTCAGCAAGATGGCACAAGGCTGGCACACCAAACACGGGAGTGCACGCGATGATCACCTGCTTTATCCGCTATCACATTGACCCGACCAAAAAGACCGCTTTTGAGGAATATGCACGCAACTGGGGTGTCGCCATCCCGCGCTGCGGCGCAGACCTGATTGGCTACTATGCTCCGCATGAAGGCTCCAGCACGCTGGCCTATGGGGTCTACAATGTGGAAAGCCTTGCCGAGTACGAAGCCTATCGCAAACGCCTGATGGAAGATCCGCTGGGCCGCGAAAACTATCTCTTTGCCCAGAAAGAAAAGTTCCTCTTGCGGGAGGATCGAACATTTCTGAAGTTGGCCTCAAAAGGTGAAGGGAGTTGAAGCGCATGATCGGTGTGATTTTTGAGGTGGAGCCGCATGGCGACAAGAAGCAAGCCTATCTGGAGATGGCCGCAAAAATGCGGCCACTCGTCGAACAGATTGACGGCTTCATCTCTGTGGAACGCTTCCAGAGCCTGACCAATCCGGACAAACTCCTGTCTTTGTCTTTCTTTCGAGATGAAGCGGCTTTGAACGAATGGCGTCAGCTGACCGAGCATCGCAATGCGCAAGTGGCCGGACGCACCAGCTTCTTCAAAGACTACCGCCTGCGCGTTGTCACCATCATGCGGGACTATGGGATGAGCGAGCGCGACGAAGCACCCATCGACAGCATCGACGTGCATGGCGAGTGAATAAGGTCGCGAGTGGCCTCGACGTCATTCCAGACAAGCTGAACGGATGTGAAGCGATGATCTGGAATCCAGACATCATTCACGCGCAGCGTGGCTAACCAAAATTGTTTTGCATTCGGTTGCGCTCATTCTGAAGTGCTGGATTCCGGATCATCGTGCAGCTTCGCGCTGCACTCGTCCGGAATGTCTAAAGGAAATACAGCCACAAACTAAAGCGGACAGCAGTAGGCCAGAAATGAGCATGACGAAGCTTGCCAAATTCAGCCGGAGAGGTCGACTGCTTTAGGTCACAAACAAAGTCCGCCTTCATGATCAACCCAGAGGCAGTCTCACCATAGCAACAAGTCCACCTTCCGGAACGTTCTGAAGGGACAGACTGCCGCCTTGCGCGTGAATGATGGATCGGGCGATGGACAGGCCGAGGCCGATCCCGCCCGTTTCCTCATTTCGGGAGTCATCTAGGCGTACGAAGGGTTCAAACACATCGGCAAGCCGGTGTTCTGGAATGCCGGGGCCTTCATCCCGTATTGTAATGACGGCCTCGCCTTGATCGGAGGCGAGGGTGATTTTGACCCGGTCTCCGTAGCGCACGCCATTTTCAACCAGATTGCGCAGCGCCCGCTTCAAGGCCATGGGGCGACACGGCGCCAGCACCGGCGCAACCTCGGCAAAGGTAACGTCATGTCCAAGGACCACTTGGTCAGCCGCCAACTCTGCCAGAAGGTCCGCAAGATCAATGGTGGTACCTTCTTCTTTTCTGGCTTCTTCCTTGGCAAAGGTGAGCGTTGCTTCCGTCATGGCGGCCATTTCATCGAGCGTCTGGATGATCTTTTCGCGGTTTTCGTCATCCTCGATAAACTCAGCCCGCAGCCGCAGGGATGTGATCGGGGTTCTAAGGTCGTGGCTGATGGCTGCCAGCATGCGGGTTCGGTCAGACACAAAGCGGGTGAGGCGCGCCTGCATGTCGTTAAAGGCACTTGTGACACTGCGCACCTCGCGCGGACCCATCTCTTTGAGCGGGGGCACGTCTTCCCCGCGCCCCAGTTGCCCAGCTGCTTCCGCCAGGTTTTTCAGCGGGCGGGCAATCCGCCGAACCGCGAAAAACACGATCAAGACGATGAGCACAGTCAGAAAACCGAGTTGAAACAGCAGCGGCAGGATCGCCCATGGCGGTGGTCGATAACTCGTTGCAAGGTTCAAAAACCGACCGTTGTTAAGCGGAATGGTCAGTTCCAGATCCACTTTCCGCCCTATGAGGCGGTCCGGATGCCGTTTTTTTCGATTGTCGGCCTGTTCGTCACGTGGTGGCTGTTTGAACAGACGGCGCTCTCCCCGGCGTGGCGGTTCGCGCATTTGCAAAAGGACAGCCCGGCCATCGGCAAACTCCTCCGACAGCTCTTCCTGAATATGCTGCTCCATTCGGCTGCCACCACCAAAGGTAAGAAGCGGCGTTTCTGAGTACCAGAACTTTGTGAACCGACTAGAAGAAGCCTCCAGAATGCGGCCATGAAGTATGGGCGGTGTGTCATCCAGAAGCTTGGCAACTTCGACACTGCGTTGCAGCAGGTTATCCCGTGCCAACTGGATCAGAGCAACGCGCCGCTCATCATGGAATATCCAGATGCCAACCACTTGTGACAAAAGAACCGCAGTCAGCAACAAGGCAATAAGCTGGGTTGCCAGACTTTGGGGGACCAAGCGCTTGAAGTTGAAACGTGAGAACACGGAACGGTTCATGCTGCGTGATCCGATACATCAGCAGTGAACATGTAGCCGCCGCCCCAGACGGTCTTGATCAGTTTCGGATCCTTTGGATCCACTTCGATCTTCTTGCGCAGGCGCGAGACCTGATTGTCAATGGACCGGTCAAAAACGTTGGGCATGCGTCCCGTCGTCAAATCCATCAACTGGTCTCGGTTCAGAACCATTTTTGGACGCTTTAAAAAAGCGCAGAGCAATTGGAACTCGCCGCTGGAGAGCGGAACCGGCGCGCCTTCCGCATCAAAAAGCTCGCGCTTGCCCACATGCAACTGCCAGCCTTCAAAGCTCAAAAGCTCGTGGTCCAGAGGATCGCGGTCCTTCGGTTCGGTGTTGGTTCGGCGGAGCACAGCCTTGATCCGCGCAAGCAGTTCGCGCGGGTTGAACGGCTTGGTGACATAGTCATCTGCGCCGATTTCAAGTCCGATCACCCGGTCCATGTCATCGGCCATTGCCGTCAGCAGGATGACGGGAATGGAACCGGTGGCCACAAGGTGACGGCAGAGTGACAACCCGTCTTCGCCGGGCATCATGATATCGAGAACCACGAGATCGATGACAGCAGCCTTCAACGCCTTGCGTGCATGCGCCGCGCTTTCAACGGACGTGGCCCGAAACCCGTTCTTGATCAGATATCGGGCGAGTGTCTCACGAATATCGCGGTGATCGTCGACAACAAGAATATGCGGACTTGGGTCAGACACACGGGGCTCCAGTTTTCGTTTTCAGTCTTCTCTAAACCAAATTTGGGTCGGTGTTCGCGAAAGTCGCGCCGGTTCTTCGGTCAAGTTGTATCAGTATGTATCAGGCAGCGGATTCGCGACAGTCGGCGACAGTTCCGCCCTTTTTGGCGGATAGTTCTGCCACAAGTCGCACCTATCTTGAGAGTGTCGCAGGGGCAGCCTGTTTAACAAACCCGATGGAGATTATTGGGATGACACCGTTCAAGAAGATGACTTTGGCCCTTTTGGCCGCAACTGTTGCCGGCACAGCGGTCACTGCAAGCGTTGCTGTTTCTGCGCGTGAAGGAAGCCAATGGGGAGAAGGTAGCAACTTCGGTTGGCACATGCGTGGCGGCAGACGCGGCGGACAATTGTTCGACCGGTTCGATGCCAACGAAGATGGCTCAATCTCTCAGGAAGAAGTGGATGCGCAAGCCGCAAGCCTGTTTGCAGAAGCCGATGCAGACCAAAACGGCATCGTCACTCTGGATGAATTCAAGGTCCAGTTCCTCGCCAAATCAGATCAAATGCGCATTAAGGCATTCCAACGGATCGACCGTGATGGAGATGGAAGCGTCAGCCAGGAAGACTTCAACAAGCTCTCCGACCGTATTTTCTCCCGCATGGATCGCGACGACGACGGCGTGATCGAGCTGAAGATGCGCGGTGAACGCGGCAAGCGCAAAGCCGAAGCCGGTGAAAAAGGTGCCGAGGGCAAAAAGCAGCGTCATGCCGACAAGGACCGTGGCGAGCGCGGCGGCAAACATCATGGCCGTCGTGGTCGTGGCCCGATGAAGATGCTCTTTACAACCTTCGATCAGAACGCCGATGGCAAGGTCACCCGTGAAGAGTTTGAAACCGTGCGCGGCGAACTCTTTGCATCCGCAGATACCAACGGTTCGGGAAGCTTTGATCTGGAAGGCTTTTCCAATATCTGGGCCACCCTGAACGAAGACCGCGTGGTGCGTATGTTCCAGTCTCTTGATGCTGACGGCGATCTTGGCGTCACAGCCGAAGAGCAGCAAACCAAAACCGCTAATCTTGTAAGCCGGATGGACCGCAACAATGATGGCGTCATCACCAAGGCGGACTTGAAGCGCGGCAAGTGGAAGTGGGGTCGTCACGGTAAAGGCCATGACCGCGGCGAGGGCAACGACAACTGAGCTCTTGACCTGAGACCCATGACGGTTTGCAAAACCGGACCGTCTGTCAAATGAAGCGAAAGGCCGCGCTGCATGCGGCCTTTTTCATTGCTGAAGTGCGGAATTTTCCGCTGGGTTATTTTTATCTTTACGGCTTGTCTGGCATGGTCCTTCGCAACTTTGACGGAGGATGGGTAGGTCATGGCACAGTGCAGTCTGAACACCTTGATTGAGGAAATTGCCGCCACCAAACGGATCACGGTGGAAGATGTTTTCGCATTGCGGCGGACAATCTATGGCGACGACAACAGCGTCAGTCTTGAAGAAGCCGAGGCCTTGCTGCGCCTGAATGAAAAGGTTGATGAGACTGTACCTGCATGGCAGGACTTTTTTCCCGAAGCGTTGTCTGACCTCGTTGTCCATCAAATCCAGCCAAGCGGGTATGTCACGCAAGAGCACGCGGATTGGCTGATCGCCGAAATGAGCCGTGATGGCCACATCTGCACCCGTTCGGAACTGGATGCGATCCTGCATATTCTGGACAAGGCAAAATCCTCCCCACGCTCACTGGAAACCTTTGCCCTTGAAACGGTCAAAAAAGCGGTGATTTCCGGTGAAGGGGTAACCCGTTCGGGTAAGGATTTGAAACCCGGCGTCATCAGTGATGCAGAAGTCGAGCTGCTGCGAAGTGTGCTTTATGCCGGTGCAGGCTGCGGCGGAATTGCAATCTCCCGCGCCGAGGCCGAAATTCTGTTTGATATCAATGATGCGACGATTGAGGCAGAAAACGCTCCAGCTTGGTCAGAGTTGTTTGCCAAGGCTGTTGCAAACTACCTGATGGCGCTGTCCGGTTATCAAGCACCGTCTCGCGAGGTGGCTCTTGCGCGTGAAAACTGGTTGGCGAAAGAAGGTGGTTTTGAAGGGGGCATGAAAGGGTTCTTTTCCTCCATGTTCAGCGGCGGTGTATCCGGTGTTCGCGAGGCCATGCGCGACAACACCTCTGCCATGGCAGAGCGCAATGCTCAAATGACGGCGGAGATCGCTGTCAACGAGGTCATCACCGAGGAAGAAGCTGAGTGGCTTGTTCACCGCATTGGACGGGACGGCGTTCTTCATGAAAACGAAAAAGCGCTTCTGCGTTTCATCAAGGAAGAAAGCCCGAATATTCACCCATTGCTTCATCCCTTGATCGAACAGGCTCATTCCTGAGGCTCGCAATTTACCTATTTGCGCAATTTGTTTGGCTCTGGTGAAAAACATAAAAAATCCGCTTGATCTGAAAAGCGTTTGGCCGCATACGACGCGTGCCCAAATTCGCACGTGCCCGTGGTCGTTCATGAGGTTCATCAGAAACCTCTTAAGGGGCCGCTGCCAAGAAACACCGCCAAGGGGCGGGGCAGCAAAGTCCGGACGGCTTAAAGCAACGACGTAAGAGGGCCCTTTTGGTCTCTGCCGGGGTTTCCAACCTCCGGGGTAACAGAAGAGGCACTTGTTACATCCTTGCCCGACGTGCGGTTCGGTTTCCCGATCCAATCAACGGCATTCCCGACGCGGGAAAGCTTTGTGTTTGTCAAAACGCATCGCCCAACCGTCGCTGAGTTTCGAAAGTTGTCTTCCGGCTCCAAACCGGGGGAGGGCTCGCGTTTCTTCAGCACCCTGCGACGTGAAACTGCAGCGCGCCCGATTTGAGAGAAGCGGCTGCAGCTGAAAATTGGAAGGGGACATCCCCATGAGCGAACGTATCCGCGAATTTCTCCGTCGACGTGACGAAGACGGCCCGTGCGTTGTCGTTGATCTCGACATTGTGCGCGACAACTACCACGCCTTTGCCCGCTCCCTGCCGGACACATCCGTCTACTACGCGGTGAAAGCCAATCCGGCGCCGGAAATCCTGAGCCTTCTGGAAAGCCTCGGCTCCTGCTTCGATTGCGCGTCCGTGGGCGAAATCGAAATGGTGCTTGCAACCGGCGCATCAGCTGACCGGATTTCCTACGGAAACACGATCAAGAAGGAAAAGGACATTGCCAAAGCCTATGCGTATGGGGTCCGCCTCTTTGCCGTGGACTGTGTCGAGGAAGTCGACAAGATTGCCCGTTCTGCGCCGGGAAGCCGCGTCTTCTGCCGCGTCCTGTGCGACGGCATCGGTGCTGAATGGCCGCTCTCTCGCAAATTCGGATGCGATGCAGACATGGCCCCGGACGTGCTCGAATACGCCCACCGGCTCGGCCTCCAGGCATACGGTGTCTCCTTCCATGTCGGCTCCCAACAAGCCAACCTCGAAGCGTGGGATCTCGCTCTCGCCATGGCAGCCGGGGTCTTCAAGGAAATGGCGCTTCGCGGGATCGATCTGAAAATGGTCAACATGGGTGGGGGCTTCCCAACCCGTTACCTGAAAGACGTTCCCGGCGTGCCTACCTATGGTACTGCGATCTTTGAAGCGCTGTGCAAGCATTTTGGCAACCGTCTGCCGTCCACCATCATTGAGCCGGGCCGCGGCATGGTGGGCAATGCGGGCATGATTGAGGCTGAAGTTGTTCTGATTTCCAGAAAGTCTGCAGATGACGAAATCCGTTGGGTTTACCTCGACATTGGCAAGTTCAGTGGTCTTGCTGAAACCATGGACGAAGCCATCCGCTACCCGATCCGCACGCCCAAGGACGGTGATCGGACTGCGCCGTGCGTTTTGGCGGGGCCGACCTGTGACAGTGTCGATGTGATGTATGAAAAAACGCCGTATGAGTTGCCGGTCAGCTTGTCCATTGGTGACAAGATCCTGATTGAGGCCTGCGGAGCTTACACAACGACCTATTCAACGGTCAGCTTCAACGGCTTTGCGCCCTTGGCTTCTCACGTTATCTGATGACATTAGGCGGATAGGCGCGCCGGAATTTACCCGTCAAATATCAATAAATTTGCAAAAGCGCATTAGGTGCGCTTTTCTTGCGTTGCTGTGTGAATCGATTGCACAGCCTGATTGGATGCAGCAGGAACGGGACCCAATTCATGATCGACGACAATAACGAAACAGGCCCTAAGTCACCTCGCACACGGAGAACCGCTGGTACGGCAACGAGAAGAACGCGCAGTACCGCGTCAAAACCGGCTGCAGAAAAATCGACGCCAGCAAGCCCTGAAACGACGAAGGCACCAACGCGTACACGGCGCACGGCATCGACAAAACCAGCTGCAAGCGCATCTTCTGCAAGCAAGACAGCTACGCCAGCCACATCTGCATCTGATGTGGAAACACCGTCGAAGGCACCAGCAAAAACCACACGCACACGCGGTTCGGCCACGACCGTTCAAAAGCCAGCGACTCAGAGAACAACTCGACAGGCAGCGAGCCAGTCAGCGTCCAAATCTCCACGTCGGACAACCAGCAAGCCTGCCAGCAAAGCAGCTTCGTCTGCGGAAAATAAATCGACAGCCAAGACTGGAGCGGCGAAGACAACTACGGCGAGGGCCACGCCCGCCAAAGCGCCAGCCGCCAAGGCAAAGCCTGCTGCCGGAACCACACGAACACGCAAGCCCGCAGCCAAGACAGCGCCTTTGGCCAGAACCCGTCAGGCGAAGAAGGCTGCACCAGTTGAAAAAGCCTGGCCGAAGCACGGCACAATAACTGGCCCGCTGGTCATGATCGGATTAGGATCCATCGGTAAGGGAACCCTACCACTCATTGAGCGTCACTTCGATTTTGATGCATCGCGTTTCACGGTTATTGATCCGGTTGATACCGATGCCAAGCTGGTCACCGACAAGGGCTATCGCTTTGAGAAGGTCGGACTGACCCCGCTTTTGACAGAAGGCGAGGGGCAGGGATTTGTCGTGAATCTGTCGGTCGACACATCGTCGCTTGATCTGATGAAACTCTGCCGCAAGCTCGGTGTTCTTTACATCGATACGGTCGTGGAGCCGTGGCTCGGCTTTTATTTCAATGAAAACGCGTCTGCTGCAGAGCGCACCAACTATGCGCTGCGCGAAACTGTTCGCAAGGAGCGAAAAAGGAAACCCGGCGGCACAACAGCTGTATCCTGCTGCGGCGCCAATCCGGGCATGGTGTCATGGTTCGTCAAACAGGCACTTGTTGATGTCGCTGCCGAATGCGGTTTGGAATTTGATGTTCCGGAGTCCCGCAAGGGCTGGGCGAAGCTGATGAAAAAGGCTGGTGTGAAGGGAATTCACATTGCCGAGCGGGACACGCAGCGTTCCAAAGAGCCAAAACCGATGGACGCCTTTTGGAACACTTGGTCCGTCGAAGGCTTTCTGTCTGAAGGGTTTCAACCGGCAGAACTTGGTTGGGGCACACACGAAAAGTGGAAGCCGAAAAACGCCAAGAGCCACAAGAAGGGCTGTGACGCTGCGATTTATCTGGAGCAACCGGGCGCAAGTACGCGCGTGCGGACGTGGTGCCCAACCCCCGGCGCTCAATACGGTTTTCTGGTCACCCACAACGAAGCCATCTCAATTGCCGATTACTTCACGGTCAAGGACGGCAAGAAGGTCAAGTATCGCCCCACTTGTCACTACGCTTATCACCCGGCAAATGTTGCGGTTCTGTCCTTGCACGAAACCTTTGGGTCAGCTGGCAAGATACAGCAAAAACTGCATGTTCTGGATGAAAGCGAAATTCAGGATGGCGCAGATGAACTGGGCGTTCTGCTCTATGGTCACGACAAGAATGCCTATTGGTATGGCTCCCAGCTGACGATTGAGGAAACCCGAGAATTGGCCCCGTTCCAGAACGCAACAGGACTGCAGGTCACATCTGCGGTGATCGCTGGCATGGTCTGGGCACTTGAAAACCCGGAAGCTGGTATCGTGGAAACCGACGATATGGACTTCAAGCGTTGCCTTGAAATCCAAAAGCCATATCTTAGTCCGGTGAAAGGCTACTTCACCAACTGGACCCCGCTGGATGATCGTCCGGGCTTCTTCAAGGAAGACCTCGACACCTCTGATACCAAACGTCAGATGAAGTGACTCATATTTGGGCTTCCGGTTTTGTTGCGAATATGATTCCAGATGGCAAACGATGGGAGTTTGCCATGGGAGCCGCGATACCGCTTCGAGATGACTTTGACGGTTGTACCCTTCGCCGGTTGGCGAGGGTGTGCCGGGACGCCAAACAGACCCGTCGCCTTTTGTCATTGGCGGTGATCTATGATGGGGGGAGCCGTTCGGACGCAGCTCATATTGGCGGAGTGACGCTCCAAATCATTCGCGATTGGGTGCTGCGTTTCAATGCTTCTGGTCCCAATGGTCTGAAGGATACGCCCAAGTCAGGTCGCCCCTCAAAACTTGACGAGCAGCAGCGTCGTGCGTTGATCGAGATTGTCGAACGAGGCCCGTATCCATCGGTGGATGCAGTGGTACGTTGGCGCTTGAAGGATCTCGCTGCGTGGATCCTGTCTGAATTTGGCATTGTCGTTGACGAGCGTACCGTATCGCGGGAGCTGAAGAATGCGGGTTATCGGCGTCTGACGGCCCGGCCGCAGCATCCGGCGCAAAACGAGTTTGCCGTCGAGGATTTTAAAAAAGCTTCCCAGCCGAACTGGCGGAAATCGGCAATCAGCTTGAAAGCGGCACCCCGATAGAGGTTTGGTTTCAGGACGAGGCGCGTGTGGGTCAAAAGACCAAGATCACAAGGCGATGGGCAAAACGCGGGACAAGGCCGCGGGCCCCCAAGGATCAGCGGACAAAGTCAGCATGGATATTTGGGGCCATCTGCCCGGAACGGGGTGTCGGTGCTGCGCTCGTCCTTCCCAAGTGCAACATCATGGCCATGCAAATGCATCTTCAGGAAATCTCGTCGCAAGTCGCTCCGGGAGCCCACGCCGTTGTCATCCTTGACCAGGCTGGCTGGCACACATCTGGCAAACTCGACATTCCCAACAACATTACCCTTCTCCCATTGCCACCGAGGTCTCCCGAATTGAACCCGGTCGAGAACCTATGGCAGTTCATCAGGGATAACTGGCTGTCAAACCGGGTCTTCAAATCCTACGAACAAATCATCGATATCTGTTGCCGCGCATGGAACAGGTTAATTGAACAACCATGGACCATCATGTCCATCGGAATGCGAGATTGGGCCCATCGGTTCTGAATTTTGACGGTTGGTATGACCCGTGGCAGTTCAAGAACATTCTTGTGCGGTAGCCGTCATCAGCCCGATCAAATCGATCCAGGTTTGGGTGGATGGGCTCTAACCGGCCAAACCTCCAATACACCGGCGGCTATGACGAGAGCGCCGCCGGTCAACTCCAGTGGGCTAAGCATTTCGCCCGCCAAAAGCGCTGCAGAGACTGCGCCGATTAGGATTTCAATCATCAAAAGAATGCCGACCCGCGCTGGGTCAAGTCTCGGGGCCGCCCACATGAGGCCGACCATCGTAAGGCCCCACCAAAAGGCCCCGCCAGCAAGGGCCCACCCCATCGCCGCGACTGGCGAAACAAGCCTTTCCCAGTCTGGAACCGGCGCAAGCAGCGGAGCAAGAACAGCCGCTCCAAGGGTTGCCCCCATGGCAAAGACAAAACTTGCCGGTAAAGGTTGAAGTTTTGGCTGAACGCGCAGACCGACTGAAGCAATCGCCCACAAGCCTCCAGACACAAGCGATAGCCACTCGCCAAGGTTCTTCGGCAAGGGCAGGGTGCCATCTGCACCCAACATGATCCCGAGGCCAAAAAGGCCCGCAGCAATGGCCACGTAACGCAGTGGCGGTGTCAGCCAGCCCAGAACAAAGCGCCCGATCAGTGTACTCCAAACCGGTGTCAGGAAGAACATCAGGATGACAAGCGCCACCTGTCCGTAAGCAAAGGCAATCGAATAAAGCACGAATGCAAAGCCGCCGAGCGCAATGAAAAATAAGGTTGAGAGCGATGCGGACTTCAAGTCGTGCCAACGGCCAAGCGCCAAGGGTAAAAGAACCAGGCTGGCGGAGGCGACAATGCCTAAAGATCCCCATGCTCCGTCAAGTCCTGCGTCCTGCAGCTCCCGAACAGGGAGCCAATAAAAGCCCCAAGTGCAGCCGGTTGCGACAACGATCAAGGTTGCCAGACGTGTTGTGATGTGCGGAGACATGAAAAGCCTGAAGGGGCCCTCCTTTTTTCGAAGGGCGCCCGTTTGCGGGAAAAGGTAAATTCAGAGGCCGGAAACTGGCATCAAACAGAGACCCTGACAACCTCAACCGGCTCAAGTTTGCCTTTGACTGTCCGGTTGCCGATGCTCTCTACAGAAATGTCTGGCATGTCCAATTTTCCGATAACTTCGCGAGACGCGAGGATGACGACATCGGCACTGGGGTCAACATCTCGCCCCATGCTTTCCAAACGGGAGGCGATGTTCACGGTATCTCCGATAACGGTGTAATTCACCCGCCCCGGGGCACCGATGTCTCCAACAACCAGCGGGCCCACATGCAGGCCGATGCGAATGCGCACCGGTGGCAAGCCTTTGTCTTCTCGGGCCTTGTTATCTGCGCGGATGGCCAGCGTAATTGCGTTGGCCGCAGCCAATGCGTGCTTCTCCGGGTGTTCTGACTGTTCGGGAGCTCCCCAAAAGGCCATCACGCTGTCGCCGATATATTTGTCAATCGTTCCGCCATGCCGCTCAATGGCTCCACCGACAATGGTCAGATGCTGATTGATGAACTCCGCCGTTTCAACGGCACTCATCTTTTCCGAGATCGACGTGAAACCTGCAATATCCGTAAAGAGGACAGCGAGTTGCCTCTCTGCAGGAGCAGAAACATCGCTTCCCTCTGATAGTATTCGGCGGACAAGGGATCGCGGGACATAGCGCACAAAGGCGTTCAGGACACCAACCATGGAATTGAAGCCAGACGCCAGATCATTGAGTTCGCGAATGTTGCTGGCAGGAAGCGTTTGAACCGCTTCGAGTTCTAAGGCTGCGACGTGCCTTGCACCGGAGGCAGCCCGGCGAACAGGGCGGGCAATCCACCGCGCGAGAAGGATTGCACAGACAAGAGCCACGAGTAGGATCGCCACCGCCAAATAAGATGACCGAAGCATTTGCTCATATGGCTGAACAAGTACAGCGGCATCAAAATGCGCTCCGATTGGAATAGTGGAGAATTCACCTTCAAGTGGATGCCGTATAACGAGAAAACGCTCTTGCCCGCTGGCATCGGTGCCAAAATAGAGCTCGAAATTCTCTTCAAGTCCGAGCTCTTCTGCAGGAAGCTTCTCAAGCGATTTGTAATTCGCCAAAAAAGGATCGGAGACGTCGTTTATGCTCGGAAACAAGCGTTTTGAAGACAGATTGGGGAGTGCATCTTTCATATTCGGATGAGCAAGGAGCGCCTCATCATCGATCATGAAAACGGTGAGATATTCATCGGACATCTCATCCGCTATCTCTGAAACCCGCCGTAGTGAAACCGTCGATAGCACGAGGCCAATTGTTTTATCGCCTTCCAGGATCGGCACTGCGTGGACAAAGTAACTCTGTCCCTTACTGGCAAAGAACACCGGTTCCGTCCAAAAAGGATCTTTGGTGCTTTGTGCGAATTTGAAGGTTTCCAGCAAAAAGGCTGTGTCTTCGACCCGGCCAAAATTTGGGGTCATAACCCCATCACTATCGCCCTGTTCCACGCCGACAGTTCGCCCATTTTGGTCAATAACCCAGATACTCGATGTTTGGACAGTTCCTGCAAGGGCACCATAGATGAACAAAGCTATATTTTGCTTATCCTCAAGCAGCACTGTGCCAGCTTCGATTGATGAGGCAATGAAGAGGGCTTGATCCTCCACATCCATGCCGCGCCCGTCAAATTCCAGACTGAGGCCCTGCATTGAGGTCCAGATAAAATCGCTTCCCAAAGATCGAATGATGTTTTGCGACGAACGAAATTCGATCACAACGATTGTTACTGTTGTGAGCAGGATGAAGACCCCAATGACAGTTGCGAGGGTCGGTGTCAGTCTTAATCGAAGTGCCACGAAACAGTCCGCCCCCAAAAACATCCAGCCAAACTGCCGGAGTCGCCGATTATCAATTGTCATTCCCGATAGATTAGCGAAGCGAGAGGGCTCGTGAAAAGCGCTAATATCAGATGACCAATAGGGCCACAAAAAAAGGGCGGATCATTTCCGCCCCGTTTTCTAATCAGGATTTTGCCGTCGGCTCAACGAATGCGTCGCCGTAATCAACCGCGATCTCATAGTCCGGATCTTCCAGAATAGAAACCTCGACGAGGTTCCCGGCTTTTGTCAGGAGCTTCTGGCAGTCCGGCGAGAGATGGCGCAGGTGCAGGCGTTTGCCAACGGCCAGATACTTGGCAGCAACCGCATCAATTGCCTCAAGGCCGGAGTGATCCACCACGCGGCTGTCGATAAAGTCGATCACCACGTCTTCCGGATCTTTGGCTGGATCAAAGAGTTCGGTAAACCCTGTGGTGGAGCCAAAGAACAGGGGGCCAGAGAGGCGATAGACCTTCCAGCCTTCTTTGCTGGTGCCGATCCGCGCATCAATACGCTTGGCCGCATTCCAAGCGTAAGCCAGCGCTGAGATAATCACACCAACCACAACAGCGACGGCCAGATCGGCATAAACCGTGACACAGGTCACGACGATCATAACAAGCGCGTCGGTCATCGGGATCTTGTGCATGATCTTCAAGCTGGCCCAAGCAAAAGTGCCAATCACGACCATGAACATGACGCCCACGAGCGCCGCAACCGGGATCTGCTCAATGAGCGGGGAAGCAAACAGAATGAATGACAACAGGAACAGTGCGGCCATAATTCCGGAGATCCGAGTGCGCGCGCCGGATTTCACGTTGATCATGGATTGGCCAATCATCGCGCAGCCACCCATGCCGCCGAAGAAGCCGGTGACCACATTGGAAGCCCCTTGTGCCACGCATTCCTTCGATGCGCCACCCTTGGTGTCAGTCATGTCCGCAACGAGGTTCAGCGTCAAAAGGGATTCAATCAACCCGATGGCAGCCAGAATGACAGCGTAGGGCAGGATGATCTTCAGCGTTTCAAGGTTCAGCGGAACCATTGGAATGTGAAAGCTTGGAAACCCGCCAGCAATGCTCGCAAGGTCGCCAACCGAGCGTGTGTCGAGACCAAGACCCAGCACAATGGCAGACACCAGCAGGATGCCCGCAAGCGGGGCTGGAAACGCGTTGGTCAGTTTCGGCAACAGCCAGATAACGGCCATTGTCAGAGCAACAAGTCCGAGCATCAGATAAAGGTCCATGCCGGTCATCCATGTCAGGTTGCCGGCACCATCATCGACTTTGAATTGCCCCATTTGGGCCAAAAAGATCACAATGGCGAGCCCGTTGACAAAGCCTAGCATCACCGGATGTGGCACCATGCGAATGAATTTTCCCCATCTCAAAATGCCAACCACAATCTGAATAAGACCCATGAGCACCACGGTGGCAAAGAGATATTCAACGCCGTGCTGCGCGACCAGCGACACCATCACGACGGCCAATGCGCCTGTTGCACCGGAAATCATGCCCGGACGACCGCCGAAACAAGCCGTGATCAATCCGACAATTAAGGCAGCGTAGAGGCCGACCAGCGGATTGACACCGGCAACAAAGGCAAAGGCAACCGCTTCCGGTACAAGCGCCAAGGCGACGGTGAGGCCGGCAAGGACTTCGATCTTGATCCGGTTGGGAGTGAGTTTCGTTGAAACGGGCGAAAGAGGTTCGGCTCGCGCGGACAATGCGGGCTCCATTATGTTTCGAAGGCGATTGGTTTCTTGCGTTTGTGCGCTCAGTACAGCGCCTGCTTAACAAAAACGCGACATTGCGCCCGCTTCTACAGGCCTTTCGCGAATGCAGCAACCTTTGGACCTCACGATAGGTCAAATTTCATGCCAAAACTCGCCGGTTCTCAGTGCTAATTCGAATTAAGAATTGAGGAGATTAGCCAAAATTGTTAAAAGTCCTAAGTATCATATAAGTAAAATATGGGTAGGTTAATTAGGTCATATAGTCTCTGAATTTTGTATACACATGGCTGTTTTGTGAAGGTTTAGGTCCAGTGAAAACATGGTGGTCAAGAATTGATATTCCGACACACCAACGACTCCGGAGCTTGGTTGTTGCTGGGGTCGGCTACCTTGCAAGTGTAACACTGTCTCATGCAGAGCCGATTAGAATTGCAGTCGATAACTGGCCTCCATTCCAATACGAGACCGAGAGCGGTTTCGTAGGCATCGACATTGAGCTTGCGAAAGAAATTGCAGAGCGCATGTCGGCAGAGCTTCAAGTGTTGAAAAAACCTTGGGGTCGAAGCTTGAAGTCCATGGAAACAGGGCAAGTCGACATCTTAACCGGTCTTGCCTACCGCGAAGAGCGTGCGAAATACATCGCATATACCGACACGCCTTATTATGCCTGCTCGACCGTGTTTTATACGGCGAAGGGCGAGGGCAACGATATCAAGACATATGAAGATCTGAAACGGTTCAGCGTCGGTTACGTGCTGCACTCGGCCTATTTTGAGCCCTTTGACTCCGATGATGCAATCACCAAGGTCGGCGTCGCAACCGAAGACAATCTGATGGACATGTTAGTCAACAAGCGGATCAAGACGATTGTCGGGACCGACTGCCAGGTTGATTATTATCTTCAGACCCACAATCTCCATCAAATGATCGAAAAGGCCGAGTTTCGGCCGGGTAACACCGTCAACCTGTTTCTGGGTGTCTCCAAAAAGTCACCATGGGCAGCACGGCTGGACGAATTCAATGCGGTTGTGAAAGAGCTGGTGGATGAGGGCTATGTCTTAGAGGCTTCCAAAAGCTACTACGGAACTCTTGGTGTGAATTGAAACGTAGCAGCTACGCTGGGAAAACAGCTTGCACTTAGCATCTCGTTGGCCACCGGCGAGAACAGTACTCGCCTCGTAATGTCCGAATTTCGAATTTTTTAAATCCACTTTGTCGATGCCAATTTGGTTGGCTTCTGCGCAAAAGGCTTGATGTTGGGTCAGGGTTAGGCTAATTGTCCTAATTAGGTCAATTGCCCTAATTTTGAATGCTGAGGTTCTGAATGGCGCGCCGACAAACGAGAGAGCACATTATCGCCGAAGCAGATCGGCTGTTTTACGAAAGCGGATTTGAAACAACTTCTTTCGCTGACATCGCTGCAGCTGTCGCGATTACTCGGGGCAATTTCTACTATCATTTCAAAACCAAGGACGAGATCCTTTCAGCGGTTATCAAGAAGCGGATGGCTGACAGGCTCAAGATGTTAGAGGCATGGGAAGCTGATCGAACGCCGAGCGAGCGAATCCGGGCATTCATTGAAATATTGATCACGAACCAGACAAAAATCCGGGCGTTTGGCTGTCCCATAGGAACACTCGCTACAGAGCTGACAAAACTAAATCATGCAGCACGCGGAGAAGCTGTTGCACTGTTTGACGTGTTTCGCGATTGGCTCGGTCGCCAGTTTTTCGATCTGGGTTTTAAAGCGCGTTCTGATGATCTTGCGATGCATGTCCTGATGCGTTCTCAAGGCGTAGCGTCGCTTGCAACAGCCTACAATGACTTGAAATTCATTCAGCGAGAAGTCGAAGACCTATGCCGATGGCTGGATGCAGAAGTTCAATCACTCAATGAAAAATAGGACAGGGAAATGCTCATTGCTTATTTAACCTTCGGAAAAAACCGTGAAAAAGCTCCTCAGTTGATGGAGGCGCACAAAGCCTGGATTGCAAAGGGGTTTGCAGAAAATGGATTTGTCATGGTCGGCAGTCTGAAAGACGGAGGAGGTGGCGCTGTGCTGGCCAACGACATAACTCGCGATGCATTCGAAGCCTACCTTCAGCAGGATCCGTTTGTTATCGAGGAAATCGTAGAAACAGAAGTTCGGGAAATAACACCTGCCAGAACAGATGAACGGCTCGCCTTTCTTGCTGCTTGACGGCGATTGTTGCGGTGCGGACCCAAAATGCGGTCCGCACCGAGGGTTTTCAAGTTCAATCAGTTCCCCTGCTGTCGCTGTGCCTGAGGGGCTTGCATGTTGGAAAGACTGGAGCCGATTAGGGCCGCCGCACCCGCCATACCGGCGTCTCCACCGACAATTGTGTTGGGCACAAGTTTGCCGACAAGGCTCACAAGCTCAGGCTTGCGCTCCAGAGACGTAAGCAGCTTTTCCAATGCTTGCAGCAGTGCAACACGGTCCTGGCCCAGAACGTCAACCTGAGCGCGCTGACCGCGAGCCAGTTCCTCAAGATACTGACGCTCGGCGCGGCCTAGTGCTGCCCGTTCCTGTTCGCGCTGATTGGCAACTTGCACCGCGATTTGCGCTTCTACGAGACGCGGCTGCTCGTCAGCTGTGGAGCGGGCCTGCTCGGTCTCAATCCGCTTCTGCTGCGCGTCGGTTTCCCGCTCATAGGCGGTTGAAAGTTGGTCTGCCAGTTGGACCCGCAAACGGGAGACGAGGAGTTCTGGCGGAATGGCGGGTTCACCAAGGCGGATCTCCCGAATGTCAACGCCAGCCTTGTTGCCTTCAACCTTGATGAGGCCCTCAATGGTTTCCTCCAACGCTCCCCGGTTTTCAATAAGGTCCAAAACCCGCGTTGGGCGAAGTGTGAAGCTTGGCGGTGAGACAAGATTGCCTTCTGCATCCCGATCGGGCACGCGGATGGACGCTCCAGCGACATTGCGCACGATGGAGCGGATGGCTGGGGTCAAGATGCGGTCTTCAATTTCGGTCAGGCCACCGACTGACCCAACCACGACGGGCGCATTTGACGGGTCAACCTGAACCAGCGCGCGCAATTCCAAGGGAATGTCCCAGCCTTCGACTTTCACAAATACCGCACGGTCTGCAGCGTGATCCGGAATGCCTTCGCTAACGGAGCGTTCGTTTTGCTGAATGTTGCCTTGCTGGTCGACAGAAAGATCGATGATCCGCTTGGTGTATCCGCCCTTGTACTCCCAAGTTTGCACCCGCGTGTCGACAAGCGTCACGTCATAGGCCTTCCGGTTTAGGTAATAGGCTCCGGGAAAGAGCGGTTCTTTCCAGATGCCAACACAGCCGCGCGGGACAAGGGGGACAGTCAAGGCTTCGCGTGAGGCCTGAGAGGCCGAGACTTCCTCCTCAATACAGTTGATGCCCGGTTGGGTAACATTGGATTTGACCACGCCGACATGACCAGCTGGAATGATCGTGGCGGTCGTGTTTTCATCCAGACGAACATCAAACAGATAGCGGTTCAGACGATACTGGCCGGGCTTGAGAACGGTCTCTTGGGGGCCGCGCAACCCGCCCTCTGAAAGGAAGGTTTCCGCCTTCAACATATCGCCAACCCGTTCATCCGGGATGGAAGGTGCCATGAACATGCCAGAGGGCATGGCCGCGCCATCAAGTGTCGTCAATTGGCCATAGTAGCCTTCTGGAATGGTGACGACTTCATATTCTTCAATGTCATAGATGACCCGAACAAGCGGAATGAAATGAAAGCCTGGGCCTAGGATTTGAGCTTGCGGCCCCTTTTCACCGTTCATTGCGATGATACGACCGGGGGGCAATTCTTTGAAGGCATAGATCCGTTTCAAGTGTCCCACGCTGTTGGCGTCGACAAATACGAAGGATGTCGAGGCCAGAAGGAATAACCCGAAAGCCGCCAAACCACCGCCGATCACTTTGGTGACGATTGTTTGAGGAACTTTGCCAACTTTTCCGGAGCTCACCGGCGTCTTAAATAGGAAAAACAGACCAATCGCTACGGCAATTATGCCGATCAAAACGCCTAACATTAGAAATAACCTCGAATCAGGAAGTATCGCCAAAAGCTTATCCGATGTAAGTAATTACGGAACACAGTTTTATGTCGAATTTAACGATGGCAAACTATCTGTTGGTAGCGCTGTGGTTGTGCGCGTTCGTGCCCTCGACGGTTTGAGGTTGGACCGGTACAAGAACGCAACGATAAAGGGAACGCCTCCGGGAGAACCGAATGAAACCGACCAACCCCATCTTCACCGGCATTGAGACGACCATATTCGAGACCATGTCCCGACTGGCCATGGCTCATGATGCAGTCAATCTCGGTCAGGGGTTTCCGGATGTGGACGGACCGGAGGATATTCGCAAGGTTGCGGCCGACGCTCTCTTGGAAGGTCCCAACCAGTATCCTCCGATGCTCGGCTTGCCAGAACTGCGTCAGGCAGTGGCCGATGCCAACAAGCGCTTTTATGGGCTGGACATCGATTGGCAGACCGAGGTTCTTGTCACGTCCGGTGCTACCGAAGCGCTTGCAGACAGCATCATGGCGTTGATCGAACCGGGTGACGAAGTCATTCTGATCGAGCCGCTGTATGATTGTTATCTGCCTTTGGTGAAACGCGCTGGCGGCATCCCGGTTCGGGTTCGAGTAACGCCGCCAACCTGGGAGTTGGATCTTGAAGCGCTGGCAGGGGCATTTACGGAAAACACCAAGTCGATCCTGATCAACAACCCGATGAACCCGGCAGCGAAAGTGTTTGATGATCGGGAATTCAACGAGATCGCCAATTTGTGCGTCAAACATGATGTCTTTGCGATATGCGACGAAGTTTATGAGCATTTGGTGTTTGATGGTGCGACGCATTGGCCGTTGATGAATTTCAAGGGCATGCGCGAACGGTGTGTGCGGATCGGGTCTGCCGGCAAAACCTTTTCGCTCACCGGCTGGAAAGTTGGCTACATAACAGGTGCGCCCAAATTGCTGGAGCCGATCGCCAAAGCGCACCAGTTTGTAACTTTCACCACTCCGCCAAACCTCCAAAAGGCGGTGGCCTATGGTATCGCCAAGGGCGACAGCTATTACGAGACACTCGCAGCGGATCTTCAGGCAAAGCGCGACCGTATGGCTGCGGGCCTTCAAGAGCTTGGTTTCGGTGTGCTGCCCTGTGCTGCGACTTACTTCCTGACCTGCGACATTTCCGGGCTTGAGTTGGGCGACAATGACGTAGACGTTTGCATGAAACTGGTGGAGGAAGCTGGCGTGGCTGTTGTGCCGGTTTCCGCCTTTTATGCCAGTGACGCGCCCACCCAATTCATCCGCTTTTGCTTCTGCAAACGCGATGAGGTGATTGACGAAGCGTTATCGCGCTTGTCTGCCTATCTGCTGCCTGATAAAGCCGTTGCCCGAAACTGACTTTGATTTCCTTCTCCTGAAAGCTGCATCATGGAAAATCCGACGCTTGTAGAAGTGACCCGTGGGTCTTTGGTTGAAAGCCGTCATCGCGGGGCGGTGTCCATCTTTGATGCGGACGGCAAAAAGGTTCTGTCGCTTGGCGATACAGAGGCTCGGGTGTTTCCGCGCTCCGCCATCAAGGCGCTGCAGGCCCTTCCACTGGTGGAAAGTGGTGCGGCCGATGCCCTCGATTATGATGAAGCTGAGCTGGCTTTGGCCTGCGCCTCCCACAATGGAGAAGAGGTTCACGCTCGCGGTGCACGCGTCATGCTCATGAAGGCAGGCTTGAGCGAAGAGGCGCTGGAATGCGGGCCTCAATGGCCAAAACGCATGGAAGATGCTGCCAAGCTCATTCAGGAAAATGAAAAGCCTTGCGCCCTGCACAACAATTGTTCCGGCAAGCACGCGGCGTTTTTGGGTCTGGCGCGCACGATGGGCGCACCAACGGAAGGCTATGTGAACCCGGAACATGCCGTTCAGCAGGAAATCAAACTGGCGCTGGAGCAAATGACGGGCGACACCCTGACATCAGACATCTGCGGAACAGATGGCTGTTCGATCCCGACTTATGCAACGGCCCTGGATCGCTATGCCTTGGCTTTTGCCCGTTTTGGAACGGGTGAGGGGCTTGAGGAAGAGCGCGCCAAGGCGTGCGAGCGTCTTTATGAAGCTTGCGTCAACGAAGCCTATTTTGTGGCCGGAGCCGAACGCTTCTGCACGGACATCATGAACGCCTTCCGTGGGCGGGTGTTCGTCAAAACCGGAGCCGAGGGTGTCTTCTGTGCATCTGTTCCGGAACTCGGACTTGGTGTTGCTTTGAAATGCGAAGATGGCGCCACCCGTGCAGCCGAAGTCATGATGGCGACGGTTCTGGAAGGTGTGCTGGATGTCAATGACGAGGAGGGCAAGGTGCTGGAAAAGGCCGTGCGTCCGGACATCGTGACGCGCCGCGGCGCTGTTGCCGGTGTCGTGCGTCCCACTGAGGGGTTCATCAACCAACTGACTTCGCTGGCCAACTGAGCAGCCACACGTAACGCGCAAACCGAACACCTTGGGTCTGAACTGCCATTGTCAGCCGTTTTTGTGCTCTTTACCGTTGGGACAAGACGGAGAGAGACGCATGATCGAAGAACCAAAATCCTTGACGGTCCGCAAAGACTGGAAACGCCCGACAAAAGAGCAGGTCGACGCCTTTCGGGATGTGACAACAAGTTTTGTTGTCGATGCCATGGACGGGCGCGGCGCGCTCAATATGTCGATTAGACCGATAGGTGACGGCCGTGATTTGAACTGTGTCGCCGTAGGACCAGCGATCACGGCGGACAACGGTCCAGCTGATCTCTTGGCAACTCTGGCCGCTATGAGCTTTATGAAGGCAGGCGACATTCTTGTCGCCGGAAATGACGGTCATCAAGGCACTGCAGTTGCCGGTGACCGGGTCATGGGCATGTTGAAGAACAACGGTGGTGTCGGGTTTGTCACAGACGGCCCAATGCGTGATTATCAGGGCATCGTGGATGCAGGAGTTCCTGCTTGGTGCACGGGGTTAAACCCGGCATCACCATTTGGGTCCGGACCGGGGCGCGTTGGTTTGCCATTGAATATCGGCGGCCAGACGGTAAAGAGCGGCGATATGATTATCGCAGACCGAGACGGTGTGGTTGTCGTTCCCTTCGAGCAGATTGATCAGGCCATCGAGCGATTGCAACACGTTAAGTCACTCGAAGCAAAGTTAGACGCTGAAGTTGCCGAAGGTCGAACCAGTTTTGACACTGTGACCGCCATGCTGAACGATGGCCGAACGAGATATGTGGAATGAGCAATAAAGGTGCTTTCAAAGCACCTTTTTCATCGTGACTTTTGGGCCTTTCTGGCCGGTCACGACCCAGCCGAGGTGTTCGTAAAGGCTGACATTTTGCGGCATGTCTTTATGGGTTGCGAGGTAAAGATGCGTGTGTCCCTTTTGGCGCACGTGGTCTTCCACCTTCTCGATAAGAGCGCCGCCAATGCCCTTGCCGCCATGGTTCGGATCAACCGCCAGATTGGCGAGGGTCGCGCGATCATCTGAAATCATCGCAACCGCGCCGCCTGCGATTTCGCCATTCGAGACGGCGACGAACACCGTGTTGATCGCTATGTCATCCGCAAGCCCTGCAGACACATCCGGCAAATCGGGAATATCCTGCCGAAACCGGGCATAAGCCTTGTCGATCAAGGCCGATAATGCCTCGTCATCTTCAGGGCGTGCCAGTCTAAGAGTGACGTCCGTCATTTGTATTTCCATTCGAGTGCTTGCCATGTCTGACTTTCCCGGATTGTCCTTCCGTTTCACCCACGCGATCACTCGCACGCCTTCAGACAGTGTCGCTAAAGGTTTGCGGGCCGTGGATACAGGCAATCCGGATGGAGCTGCTTTCCGCTCTGAACATGAGGCTTACGTAAAGTCGCTGCAAGGGGCGGGGATCGACGTGACCGTTTTGCCAGCCTTGGAAGCATACCCGGATAGCTGTTTTGTAGAAGACCCGGCCTTTTGTCTGCCACAGGGGGCGATTGTCCTGCGTCCGGGAGCCAAAAGCCGCGAAGGCGAGGCTGAGGAAATTCGCAGCGCACTAGAAGACACGTTCGATGTTGTCGTGGACTTGCCAGAGGGCGGATATGTCGATGGGGGAGACATCCTCACGCTGGACGATGAAATTCTGATCGGCCTGTCCGCACGAACTGATCGTCAAGGCGCAGAGCATTTTCAGGCGATCCTGACCGCGTGGGGCTACTCGGCGCGAGTTTGCGAAACGCCCGAAGGTGTCCTGCATTTCAAAACCGCTTGTTCCACCCTTGGTGATGGCGTCATTCTCGCAACGCAGCCGATGGCAGATAGTGGCTTTTTCGCAGGTCGAAAGCTGGTGGTGGTGCCGGATGGCGAAGAATACGCGGCTAATGTGATCCGCGTGAATGATGTGGTTCTGGTGCCGGAGGGCTATCCCAAAACAGAGGCTGCGATCCAGGCCGCCGGGTTTAAAACTGTGCTTGTGCCCACCCATGAAGCCCGTAAAGTGGACGGTGGATTGTCCTGTTTATCGCTTCGCTTCGCGTTGGACGCTTCAAACAGCTGATTCCCTTGGGGAATTATGGCGTTTCCAGATGTCCTGTCTTGCCAAGTTCCCCAAGGCATGTTTGCCTTGATCCATTCTTTTATGAGTGGAGCCGGGACAAGTGACCAACGAAGAACTGGCAGGGCATTTACAAGATCTGATTGACCGCACCCGCATGGTGGAGCAGGTGTTCCTGACCTTTATCGTGCGCAATTTGCAAATGGAGCTTCAAGCCTCTGAAGCCCCTCAATTGACAGCCATCGACATGCGCTATTCGCTGGTGGATACGCTGGAGTGTCTCGTGCCGGAAACAATCGCTGAAAGCGATCCGTCACTGGCAGATATCCGCGCCAAGGCCGAAGCAATGCTGCGCAATCTCGTCGGTCAAGCCGAAGACCTGCAGCAGAACCAGATCGTCAGCTGAGCGAGGGAATGGTTACCCCGATATCTGGTTCCCGGTCACGCTCAGGTGAGAAAAGTCGGTGACGTTGTTCAATTCACCGGTTGCCTTGTCCAGCCAGCGGTAGCCGTTGATGGCACCTATTTCGCTGCCTTGAATGACATTGTTGGAAATAATGGCGCTTTTCGCCCCCTCAACGACTGTCACGGCGATGCCGGTACCGCAATTGCGCAAGATGTTTTGGGAGGCCACCACATTGCGCATGTAGGGCCCCCAACCCAGCAGTAGCCCAAAGCGCGGAGCCCCTTCAATCACATTGCCGGTAACCGTCGTTTCAGCTTCTGCGGCAATTCCAATTCCAAACCCGGCAACTTCAGCCGGATAGGGGCCTTTGTCGGTCAGGTTTCGGATGAGGTTGCCTGAACACACGGCCAACCGTCCGCCACTTTGAAAGTTGGCAATGGAAACGCCGGTCGTGCCGCCGTCGATCACATTGTTGGAAATCAGCGCGCCCTGAAACCCGAACTCCGAATAGATCGCTACTTCGCCGGAGCGAAGGCAGGTGTTGCCAGATATCTGGACATTGGATCCGGTGTTGGAGCGGATGGCGGAAAACGCGCAATCAGACACCATATTGTTGGTGATGGAAACACCATGGGCGCGAAACACATTGATGCCGTTGCCGAACTGGCCCGTGCCGCCATATTTGGCGCCAATGCGTTCCACCCGATTATGGGCAACAATGGTCCGGTCTTCGCCTTCCTTCCAGCGATGCACCCAAATGCCGCCATTGGCGCAGTCCGCAACCGTGTTGCCGGTGATGGAAAGCCCTGTGGCCTCATTTGAGCGAATGCCAGCTTCTGCAGCACCCGTGATACGGCAATCCTGAATGCGCCCGGAGCACCGATCTACCAACAAACCGGTGCGCGTTGAGCCGACAATCTCACAGTTTTCAAGCGACAGATTGCGAACGCCGATAAAGTGCAGCAGCCCTTCGGTGAACTCTCCAATGCTCCGGTTTGCACCGTCAAAGGTGATGCCGGACAGGCCGACATTGCTGACCCCTTCAGCGCGGGCCAGCAACCCGCCTCCACCCTGATAAACAAGCCGCGTGCGTCCTGGAATGCCGACAATCAAGGTGCCACTTGGAAAGCGCAGGTTGGCAACGGGATAGATGCCTGCGGGCAGAAACAACGCACGGCCATTTTCCACGGCCCGGTTGACGGCATTTTGAAACTGCTGGGTCTGGTCAGTTCCGGTATTGGGTAAAAGCCCCAGCTCGGGGGCTTCGATGGACCCGCGCATTTCGGCTATTTGCACGAGCGCATTTGCCTTCGCAGCACTCAAGGACAGAGCCGTTCCCGCCAAAAAGGCACGACGACTGAGAAGAGATGTGTATCGATACGCCACGGTTCTGCCCTGCATTGTCCCAATTCGGGATCATTCGTTTAACTTGGGTCAAACGGAGCAAGGACCGTGCCGAATGCACGTTGCGGCAGAAGAAGAGGGGCGAAAAAGGCAAAAGCCGGTGGGGGCCGGCTTTTGCATCTGGCAAGTCGTCAAAGAAAGGGGATCACTTCAGCCCTTGCCAGTTCTTGTGGCCTTGGAGATGTAACCGGGAATATCGCGGCTCCAGGTGCGCTGGACAGATTTGGAGTAGTTCACGTAAAGCTTGCCATCCACGACCTTATAGGCCAGCGGATCAACCCCGACCTTGTAGCCACGGGAAACGCCATAAGCACAGTAGCCGTCAAACTGCGGCGCATAACGAGCCGGATTGGCCTTAAAGGCATCCAAGTTCCGCTTGTTGGCAAACTGGTAAGTGTGCCCCCGATGCTGCGCCGTAAATTGTGAGCTGCCCTTTTGCGGTCTGCTACCGGAAAAGTAAGATACAGGATCATAACCGGTCAGACTCAGCGGGTCCTTGGCAAAGGAGGGGACCGCAGGCGCGAGGACTCCGGCAAACGCCATGAAGACGACAGCTAAACCAAACACTCCGCGACGCATGTTCATTAGGTTTCTCCAGCAGAACTTCCTAGCCAAAAAGATGGCGGGGGATCTGCTGACATTCAAACAACATTCGCGTGAGCCGGACGATGCCACATGGAAGGGATCAGCTGAGCTTTAGCGCCAAATCGCTCAGCAGATACACCGCTGCAGTCTCGACAGAGTGGTAGGAGGGTCTATTCTCATAACGACCCCGAGGCAGGGAAGGCACATGAACAAATACAGCCTGCCGTCCAGTGCCAAGCGTGTCCCATAGTGTGGCATTGCAGAGATAATCCCCGGCATTGTTGGAAAGCCGAACATCCACACCACTGCGTCGCGCCGACTTTTGAAGAGATCGAACAGGCAGCGTTGCACGCCGGTTGGGCGTTCCCGCTTTGGCAAGCAGGCGATGAGGGGCGACGTCACCGGCCGCGTCTGCACGGGTGGTCGACGCCCAATTGCGAGCCAAGGTCTCAATGTTGATGGATCGCTGCGACCCGTCCACCCCAAAATGCACCACGGCGACCGGGTCCACCTTTTTGATGATGTGCTGCGTTCTCTCCTCTCGCGCCCGCCACTCCGGCGGCAGAACGGCATAGCAAAACCGAACACCATGAATGTGCGCCGGCAACCGCTTCGGCAACCGGCCCATCAAGCGCTCTGTCGGATTGACCGGCATGCCGGGAAAACCGGAAAAGCCTGTCGCGAGGAGTGTTTTTGTGGTCATGGGAAGGTGATTATCAGATCTTTTCCGGAACTGAAATCAATAAGAAGTTCAGCCGGTTACAGAGCTGCTTTTTCGGCCAGGATAGTGCAGGGTTTTCCTCTGCCTTCAACCAAAGCGCAGGTGTATCGGTTGACCGGCATCCGTCGCAGGTACCGATCCATGGTTCGGCCAAAGTGGCGCTGTTGGCAACTGCGTGTTGGTTATTTGGACTGACTTGAAACCAGAATAACCTGCCCAGGCCCCGCCTGAACCAATCCAGCATTTGCAAAGCACAGGCCCAATGCAAGGATCAGGGCTATAAGCGCGTGTTTCATTTACTTGTCCTTTCGGCTTTTACTGATCGTGATGCTTGATCAAGATCAGGCAGCCATTTGTTTGTTGGCAACATACCGGACGTCCATGTAATCGACGATCTCGGTCAGCACATCGGTGTAGAATATATCTGCAACGGGCCCCACCGAGATGGCATAGCCCTGTTTCTCGCGTCCGTTCGCCAGACCCAGAGCAGCTAGGTCGCCCAGATACTTGTCGCGGATTTTGGTTGGCTTTGTGCCTTTGCCATTTCCGAACAGTTGGCTGAGTTCGGCAAGTGTGGAGCTATCGGACAGGTGAGGCGAATGGCGGCGGATCACCAGTTGGCCGAGAACGACCGGTGTCATGGCAGAAACGACCATGTCGATGACGCGATCATTCAGCTTGTCGATGATTCCGTCGTGCTCTAGTCCGCGCAGATAGTGCAGCATACCGTGCTCATAGGCGCGATCCTGCAGGACACGCTGACGGCAAAGCTGTAGCACCTTGCTACCGGTTTGGGGCGGTGCAGGCCACCATGGCTCGGATTGTTTTAAGCTGCCACTTGCTTCATAGGATTGCTTGTTGTCCCGCATCCACTCGAGTGTCTTTTGCGCTTGAAGCTTTAGTGCCTCTGTTACCTCGGCTTTCGCAAAGTAACGACGCGCTTTGTCAATCTCCCATTGGACATCTTGCTGTCCAGTACGCTTTACATCGTAGATTGCCGGTCTGTCTTCCGGCTTTTTCATACGAACTCTCCTCCAAAAGTCGTTGATTGAAAAAGTAGGCACGTAATAAGGCGAAATAAAGTGCCGGTTTCATTGGGGGTACCTGTCGGGCACCCCTTGCCTGTCCCCCTCTGATGGGTGCTCGGCAGGTCGGGTCTTGCGGGGCATTTTTGGCGGGCGGCGAATGTTCGGGTTCGCTGCCTCGTCTGAAAAACTCCACGGGAGACACTGATATGAACAAGATTGGTATTGCAGCGCTGCTGCTTGCGTCCGCACTGGTTAGCCCAGCATCGGGCTTGGGTGACAAGGCGCTGGACAACGCTGATGACCTGATCGTCAAGCAGGGACAGGTGATGACCCTTGAGGGCGGTGCCCACACCTTCGATGATCTGGTCATCGGCAACGATGGCATCCTTCGCGTTGCCGCAGGTACCAATATCACCGCCAACCGCATCCATTCCGATGGTGGTAAGATCGAATACATCCAGGGGTCAGGAAACGGAGCGACCCCGACCATCACACTTATCGGTCTGGATGCATCTGAGGTGCGTGACCTCGCAGTCGTGTAGAGGGCTTCAAGGTCATCAATCACACGTCCACACCCGGCGGGAATGGCCAGCACGGCGTTCGTGGCAGCAACGGCGAGAATGGTGCGCAAGTGACAGTCTATCTCGTCGGGGCACAGCCAGGAGCCTTGATCCGCTTCAATGCCGTTGGTGGCGATGGTGGTCGTGGTCAACCGGGCGGTGCTGGCGGAAATGGTGGCAACAAGTCTCGTCTGCACAGCGAAAGCGGTGGCGGTACCGGCGGGAACGGTGGTCAGGGCGGTGATGCCGGCGACAGCGGTCGTGTCACGGCTTATCTGATTGCGGACAGCGTGTCGCAAGAGATTGAGCCAAACTGGATCAAAGTGGTGGCCAATGTTGCCGCCGGGCAGCGCGGCGAAGGCGGTGCGCGTGGCCCTGCTGGTCGCCGTGGGCACCACGGCAACAAGGGGGCGTTGGGTGCCGTCGGCAAGGCGCCGACAGACACGAGCCACGATGACTTTGCTCAGGTTCTGATCATGGACCGTGCGACATTCGCCGAGTTTGCGTTGGCCAACAAGGTCATCAATACCAAAAAAGACCTGACAAATTAAACCAAGCGATGAGCCGCGCGGCAGCGTGGCTCATCGCCTTTTCAGAAGGTGGTCGGTGAAGTGGGATGTTGATTCTAACAAAAAATTCTCCACTCCTCGCTCGCAGCTAGAAAGGCTTGTCCTGCGGCTTTTAGGTATCAAGCCCAATCAGTCCCGCCAGTTCGTCAACGGCAAACGAAACAGCCGTGTCACCAGAGCGGACGGAGGTCTCCAAGGTTTTGAGGCGATCGGATGTGCGCGGGTCGTTTTGCAGGGCATCCATCATGCGCTGCTGCAGCATGTCCCACATCCAGGCCACTTGCTGGTCCGCGCGCCTCGTTTGCCACTCGCCCGTTGCTGTCATCTTGGCGCGGTGCAGCTCTACTTGCTCCCACAGCTTGTCGAGATCCTGATTGGCAAGGCCGGAGACGGTGATGACCGGCGGGGACCATGTCGGTGACTTGGGCGCGAGAATATGCAGGGCTGCGCGGTAGTCAGAGGCCGCAGAGCGCGCGCGCATGGCGCCATCCCCATCGGCCTTGTTGACGGCAATCATGTCGGCAATTTCCAAAACGCCCTTCTTGATGCCCTGCAGTTCATCGCCTGCGCCCGGCAGCATCAGAACGAGGAAAAAGTCGACCATGTCGGCGACCGTTGTTTCCGACTGGCCGATTCCGACCGTCTCCACCAAAATGACATCAAACCCGGCAGCTTCGCACAAAAGCATGGACTCGCGGGTTTTTGCGGCCACGCCTCCCAAGGTTCCGGCGGACGGGGAGGGGCGGATGAAGGCGTTTTTGTCCACCGCCAGCTGCGCCATGCGGGTCTTGTCGCCCAAGATGGAACCGCCAGTACGGGTGGATGAAGGATCAACAGCCAGAACGGCGACCTTGTGACCACTCGCGGTCAGGTTTGATCCTAAAGTGTCGATGGTTGTGGATTTGCCAACCCCCGGAACGCCGGTAATGCCGACGCGGTGCGCTTTGCCGGTGAGCGGCAATAGGTCTTGAATGAGGACACGGGCAATCTGCCGATGCTCTGCCTTGCGCGATTCCACAAGGGTGATCGCTCGCGCCAGTGCAGCCCGGTTGCCGTTTCGCAAGCCTTCGGCCAGCGCATCTTTGTCGAGCCGGGAGGGAATCGAGTTTGACATGCCCAAGGCTTACCCGACACGGCTGCGGACGTCACGGGTCTTTTGCCCACAAAGTCTGCTTCAAATATCAGACATTGGGATGATGCAATTGCGGCGCGGGCAGGTCGAGCCCGATCAGGTCAAGTCAGGATTGGGGCGTCCAGACAATCCGCTGCAACATGGCACCCTTCAATTCGCTATCGGGTGCCAGACGATCAAATGGCCCTTGATAACCGGGAATGGAGTAAATCAGCTCTACGCTCGGGTGCCCCTTGGCCTTGCAGATGGCCATTCCGCGCCAGAGGTTCTTGCCAACCCGGCAAGCACGACGGCTTTGGCGTGTTTCAGCAAAGGTCATGCCGATGCGCTCGCCATTCGGGCCTTCCAGATGGTGAGTGACCCCGTGAACGGTGCGCACTTTGCCATCACTGGCCTTAAATACCTGCAACACCTGAAATCCGTCAGAATTGAATGCAGCCAAGGCCCATTCCGTCTTGTTCTCATTCGCGGACTGGATGCCTTCGGTGGTGAAGCCGGGCAGGGCCGCTTCAATGGCTTTTGCGCCATAAGCCGTTTCAGCAGTGATGCCGCCCACATGGTCGTCTGTGAATTTGACGAGCGTGACGTTTGACGTTCTGGCGCTGATGGCTGGTCCTTCACCCACAACAGCTGGAGAACACGCCGCAGCTCCGGCGGCAAGAAGAACAGCAGCGACAAGACGCGACAAATGCATGGAAATTCCACTCGACAATGTTGTTATTATCAGTGGCGTGGAGATAGCACCCAAATTTGGGCAAGGCAAAGGCAGGAAAAACTTCTGAACCGGTTTTTCAATTAGATAAAAATTGTCAGTGCCTTACCGGTATCAGATTGCACCTTATGTCTCGCTTTTCTTGATCCACTTGGGGGTGGAAGGCGGCTCGTAGGCACGAAACAGGTCTAGCAAGGCCTCCGGTGTTTCGGCCACTTGCACCATGTCGCGCATCATATGTTTCATAAAGCCTTCATTGGTCTGCATGTCGAAGAACTTGATCAGGAGATCGTAGAAGCCATTGGTGTTCAGAAACCCACAGGGCTTTTTGTGAAGACCAAGTTGGCCCCAAGTCCAGACTTCGAAAATCTCTTCCATCGTGCCTGCCCCGCCCGGCAGAGAGACGAAGGCATCGGAGCGCTCAGCCATCATGGCCTTGCGTTCATGCATTGAAGACACAACGTGGAGTTCGCTCAAACCATCATGGGCGATCTCCTTTTCCTGAAGCGATTGGGGGAGAACACCGATCACCTCACCACCAGCTTCCAGCGCAGCATCCGCCACAATCCCCATCAGGCCGACATTGGCTCCGCCGTAAACCAGTGTGTATCCGGCGTCAGCAACGGATTTGCCCATCGCCCAGGCGGCTTCCGCATAACTTTCGCTGCTGCCGTAGCTGGATCCGCAAAACACGCAAACAGATTTCATCACCGATGTCCTTTAAAAAGCAATTCCCCTTGTTTTGGGGAAGAAGGCCGCAAGATCAAGTCTTGCGGCCCCGAGTGTCAGCTTTTGGAGAGCTCATCAAGAACACGCGCCCAAGAGCGAATACCCTTGTGGAAGCTCTTGATATTGTATTTTTCATTCGGCGAATGGATCTGATCGTCTTCAAGGGCAAAGCCAATCAACAGCGAATCCATGTCGAGCATGCGCTTGAAGTCGCCAACGATCGGGATGGAGCCGCCCATACCGACAAGCGCCGCATCCACGCCCCACTCGTCCTTCAAGGCTTTCTTGCCTTTGGCGACAGCCGGAATGGTGGTGTCGAGGCGTGTTGCGGGGCTTCCTTCCTTGGCAATGAACTCCACTGCACAGTCTGCCGGGATCTTGGAGCGGACATAGTTGCGGAAGCTTTCCTGCACCTTGTCCGGGTCTTGATCACCAACGAGACGGAAGGTGAATTTCGCATGAGCTTCGGCCGGGATCACGGTCTTGGATCCAGCGCCTTGGTATCCGCCCCACATGCCGTTGACTTCGGCAGTTGGCCGTGCCCAGAGGTGCTCCAGCGGCGTCCGATCCTTTTCGCCGCGCGGGTGCTTCAATCCAATCTCGCCAAGAAACTCTTCGACCTTAAAGCCAAGCGACTCCCAATTGGCCTTCACCTCATCAGAAACTTCCAGAACCCCGTCATAAAAGCCCGGCAGGGCCACCTTGCCATTTTCATCGTGAAGTCCTGCAATGATATCGGCAATGATGTGGTTCGGGTTTTGGGCAGAACCGCCATAAGCACCCGAATGCAGGTCACGCGAAGCGCCCCGCACGATGATCTCATCGCCGACCATGCCGCGAAGGGACATGGAAATTGCCGGTGTATCCGCATCCCACATGCCAGTGTCGCACACCAGCGCCAGATCGCAGGAAAGTTCTTGCTTGTTGGCTTCCAGGAACGGATGCAGCGACGGAGAACCAGATTCTTCTTCCCCTTCAAACAGGATGCTTACATCGATTGGCAAATCACCTGTCTCGGCCATGAAGGCGCGAGCGGCTTCCACAAAGGTCATCAACTGGCCTTTGTCGTCCGACGCGCCGCGTGCGACCAGCATCTTTGTGCCGTCGTCCTTGGTCACGATTTGCGGTTCAAACGGGTCGCTGTTCCACAGCTCCAGCGGATCGACCGGCTGAACATCATAATGGCCATAGAAGAGGACATGCGGCCCGACCTTGCCGGAATTTTTGTGCCCAACGACCATCGGATGACCGGCCGTGTCGCGCACACTCGCTTCAATTCCGATCTCGTTGAGTTCACGCACCAGCCATTCAGCGGCTGCGCGGCAGTCAGCCTTATAGGCTGGATCAGTGGAAATGCTTTTGATTTTCAAAAGTTCTGAGAGGCGGTCGAGGCTCGCATCCAGATCAGTATCGATCCGCGCGAGAACAGCGTCGATGGTGCTCATCGTAGGTCCTTAGAAATGTGAAAATTCGGCGTCAGGCCATGCCCGAAGAAGGCCTCAAGAGACACCAAATCGGGGCCAATCGCAAACCGAATTTAGCTGTTTTTTGGGTCACGTTGGGTGAGAAGGTAGCGGTCCGGCATTTGCGGTTAGCACGACTTCCACTCGTGTTGGCCCTATCAGGTCTTCCAATTGCGCTGACACCTTGTCGCGGTACGCATCGACTTCGACTCCGGTCAAAGGGGCAATCGCGTCAACATAGATCGCGGCATAATGCATGCGACCAGCCTGCAGCACAGCAGTGCGATGAAACTTGAGGTTCATCTCGCGGGCAAGGTCGCGTGCTGCCCTTGCGACTGGTGAGACTGTCTTTGCCGGCGCACTGACCGCGGCGAGATCCGATAAAGTCTCCCGGAAGGCAGCCAGCGGCTGCCAGATAATGAAAACCAGCATCAGCAAAACAATAACTGCATCACCGATTGGAATATAATATTCGAGGGGAGTGCCGTTTAAGTAGGTCAGTGATAAAAGCGCTAACCCTGAACCGATACTCAAAGCGCCATCTACAAACGCGGCGCGTGCCTCTGTTTTTAAGATTTTGCTCTTTTTTCCAGTTTTGAAGTAGGCTCTGCGGAAATTGAAGGCAAGCAAAAGACAAATTAGCGCTACGAAAATTGCGTAGATTGCTATCGGCCCGAATACCAGTTCAGGAACCTCTCCACCGGAGAGAAAAGTGTAGATCTTGTTTCCGGAGATAAATGCCGCAAAGACTAGCACACCAATTAGAATGAGATTTCGAAAGGTGACATATAGTACCTCGTCAAAGTCATGTCCCCAAGGGCGTACCCGAGTTGGGGGAGCACCTACGCGCCGACCAATTGCTGCTGCCGCTATGGCGGAGGCAAAATTGATACCGGAATAAAGCCCATCAACCAAAATGGCATCCGAGCGAGATAACCATGCCGCCAAAATTCCGGCAAAGGCCATGACCAAGTTAGCCCATTTTGCTACGGACAGGGCGTTCTGCTCTACTTTTAAATCAAAAGTCACTTCGTTTGTCGCTTTTGAAAACGCTTGGTTCGGCGGATAAATATAAGCCTAAAATCCCCGTTTCAAAGAGCCAAGGAGCCCACGTACCAACGCCCGGCCCAGAGAGTTGCCAATGCTGCGCGCGGCAGACTTGAGCCCTACCTCAATGGCTGTATCGCGAGAGCGGCGGCGTTTGGTTCGGGTTTTTCGGCTGCTTGGGCGCGGGCTGTCATCGCGGCCAAAGTCTGGCAGTTGAAAGCCTGAACGGGTGCGACGAGGCTCGCCGGTCTTCTTCCAGAGCTTCTCTTCCGCCTCGGCCTGTCGCTCTTCCTGGCGTTGGGCTTCTTCGGCCCGTTGTTGAAGCATTTCATAGGCTGAATGGCGGTCTTTGGTCCGTTCATAAACACCAAAACTCGGGCTGGCCTGAATGAGCGCGCGGCGCTCTGCCTTGGTCACCGGTCCCAATCGTGAAGAGGGGGGGCGAATGAGTGTCCGCTTAACAATTGACGGGATGCCCTTACCCTCCAGCGTTGAGACCAGCGCCTCGCCAACACCCAGTTCTGTGATGACCCGTTCTGTATCCAGATCAGGATTGGGTCGGAAGGTTTCCGCTGCGGTTCTAACAGCGCGTTGATCGCGCGGTGTAAAGGCGCGTAGTGCATGTTGAACCCGGTTACCGAGCTGGGCAAGAACAGCGTCCGGAATATCCAGCGGGTTTTGAGTCACAAAATAAACGCCAACACCTTTGGAACGGATCAGACGAACAACCTGCTCCACCTTTTCAACCAGTGCCTTTGGCGCGTCCTTGAACAGAAGATGGGCCTCGTCAAAAAAGAAGACCAGCTTCGGTTTGTCCGGATCGCCAACTTCTGGCAGTTCTTCAAACAGTTCTGACAACAACCAAAGCAGAAACACGGAGTAGAGGCGCGGCGCAGTCATCAGCTTGTCCGCCGCCAGCACGTTGATCATCCCGCGTCCATCATGGGTGGTGCGAAGGAAGTCGCGGATATTGAGGGCAGGCTCCCCAAAAAAGTTCTCCGCACCCTGCCGCTCCAGCACCAGAAGGCGTCTCTGGATCGCACCAATGGAGGCTTTGGAGACATTGCCATAGTGCTTGGAAAGTTCACTGGCTCGCTCGGCCACGTGGGCCAGAATGGCGCGCAGGTCTTTTAAATCCAGAAGCAGCAGACCTTCATCATCTGCCAGTTCAAAGGCGATGTTCAAAACGCCTTCCTGAGTGTCGTTGAGTTCCAGAAGGCGGGCGAGGAGGAGGGGGCCGACTTCGGAAATGGTGGTGCGGATCGGGTGGCCCTGTTCGCCCAGAAGGTCCCAGAAGGTGGCAGGAGAGGCTTCGTATTTGTACTTCTTTGAAAAGCCGATATCAGCGGCGCGTTTTTCCAGAAAGTCTTTTTCAACGCCGGCCATGGCGATACCGGACAAGTCTCCTTTGATATCGGCACAAAACACTGGAACGCCCGCGTTGGAAAACCCTTCTGCAAGAATTTGCAGGGAAACGGTCTTGCCGGTTCCGGTCGCGCCCGCAATCAAGCCATGGCGATTGGCCAGCTTGAGGTCCAAAAACATGTCCCTGGAAGCAGCGCCAACGAAAATTCCCTTGTTCTTGCTCACCGATCTCAAACCCCACCGAATCTTATTGTCATTTCTGATAAGAAAAGCACTCTGCACCTGCGTTGTCACGGTCGACGATTCTCTTCGTCTACCTTATCGCGATGGAGTGCAATATTTTTCAGACAAGGCCCAAGTGTTGGCCGTTGTGGGAGTGACCTATGGAAGAACTAATCAGCCGCATCGCAAACGCTGCGGGAGTTGATCCGGAGCTGGCGCAAAAGGCCGTTGGAATTATCCTCGACTTTCTGAACAAGGAAGGTCCTGCTGACCAGATGCAGCAAGTCATGGCAGCTCTTCCAGGCGCATCCGATCTGCTCGCTGAGCGTGCTGGCGCTGAAGCTGGCGGCGGCGGTCTGTTGGGCGCAATTGGCGGCATGATGGGCGGCGGCGGTGGTGCCATGGCAGCCCTGGGTGAACTGACATCTTCCGGGCTTTCCATGGGAGAAGTGCAATCAGTTACAAAAGAACTTGTTTCTTATGCTAAGGAAAAAGCAGGAGATGACGTCGTTGACGATGTGATTTCCAACATTCCGGGCCTGAGTCAGATTATTTAACTGCCCCAGGGTTCGAAAGGTTCGGGGCCTGATCCGCAGTTGACAGGTAACTGGCCCATAATTTGGAAGGAGACATTGGCTGATGGGATACTCGATCATCGAGATTGAAGGAATCGGTCCGACTTACGCTGAAAAGCTCAATGCTTCTGGCATCAAGACCACAGATGCCTATCTGGAGCGCGCCAAAGATCCGAAAGGGCGCAAGGCGCTGGCTGAAGAAACTGGCATTGATGACAAGCGCATCCTGAAATGGGCGAATATGGCTGACCTCATGCGCATCAAGGGCGTGGGGGAAGAGTATTCCGAGCTGTTGGAAGCTGCAGGTGTTGACACCGTAAAGGAGCTGAAACATCGCAAGCCGGAAAATCTCGCTGCGAAAATGGCCGAGGTCAACGAAGAGAAAAAGCTCGTTCGTCAGGTTCCAAGTGAAACTCAGGTCGTGAAGTGGGTCGATCAGGCCAAAGAACTTCCGCCAATGATGACCTACTGAACAGGGTCAACTTAGATGATAAAATACCCGCCAATTTGGCGGGTATTTTTGTTCAAGTGCCTGAGGTCGCGAAGAAAAAAGGCACCTGCTGGTGGAAGCAGGTGCCTGAAAAGTCACGTCAGTTGAAAGGGTTCAGTCAAACGCGAATTTGACCGTACCTGAGTGCCTCGACAACAGTGTGTGTCTTGTTGGAGGCGTTCAATTTCACACTGGCATTTTGCAGGTGAGCGTGAACCGTCCGCTGCGAGATGTCGAGAAGATCGGCAATCTCACCGGCAGTTTTGCCATAGGCAGTTAGTTCCAACACCTTGCGTTCACGAGTGGACAGGGCGCCCGGGCGCTGACCTGAAACAACGCCGAGATCCCGCAGGCGGGCAAAAGCGGCATTGGAAAGAACTTCAAGACCGGCCAGTTCCCACTTGTTGGCCTGCAGGGACGGGCCGCTTGCATAAACAAAGGCCTGGAACGGATGCAGCTCAGTCACCGGAACGATGACGACCTGATTGCCTTCGCCAGCAGCAGCGAGAAGATCGGAGTGCTCCATGTCGCCAGCCGAAATGGTCCAGACCATGGCGCGATTGGAAGCAAGGCCAAGCATCAATGCGCTGTCATTGGCAGAAAGTGATGTGCTTTCAATGCCATCGTTGCGTTGATCCGGCCAGCGAAAACGGTGAACAAGGCTGTCGATTGGGCGGTTCGGCATAGGAAGGCCGGTGATCAAAACGTGGGTCGCACCCATGCGCCGCAGATTGGATTCTAGGATATCCAGCACGTGGTGAGCGGCATTCGCCTCGGAAACAGCGCGCAGTTTGTTCTTCAGTTCAGATTGGTCAAGCATTGTGCACATCCATTTTCTTGCGATTCAATGATCGCTTTCTTTGTCCGGCCCGCTCGCTGCGCATTTTTGCGCTTATTTCGGCGGCCCGCCGATGGGTTTTTGCAGATTTCAGCCTCAACTTCCGTTGAGTAGTCGAGGCTCTGCAAGCCTTCTGCTAGTATGGTGCTTTCTTCCCATGCGGCAGTGACGAAAACGTACAACACAATTGAGGTTCATACCAATAGGGAAATTCGGGTAATTTTGCTTATTACGCCAGAAATTTGTCGTAAAAAGTCGGGTTAAGAATTTGGACATCGTAAAGAGACCCTCGTGTAACGATGGGCAAGGTTCAAGCTGTCAATTTCATCGATAAGGATAAGTAATCATAGAATAACGGTTATTTCTGATAGTTAATTACAATTAACTCAATTTTAAATTGTAAGTAAAAGTCGAATTTCCCTCACTGGCTGTATTGTCTTCAGAACGGCAGAATAGACTTAATTCGAGGGCTAAAATTATCTGGCGCTGTGGATAATTCTGGTTGATAGGAAGAAATACCAATACTTGCAGACTATCCCAACGGCTGAGTTGCCTTTGTTTTGTCTTCAAGACTAAAACATGGGGCAATGGAGACGCGAATGACCGACAGTCCTTTGATCACGATACCCGATTCCTTTTTATCCTCTGGCGAAGAGGATTGGTTCAAAGCGGTGGACGCTGCTTTAAAGGGCGCTGACCGATCCCGATTGACCGGGGCGTCGGAAGATGGGTTTCCTATCGCCCCTATATATAAGCGTCGCGCGGACACCGCTCCGCAAACTGGCCGGAGTGCTGGAACACCGTGGACTGTGATCCAAAGGGTGGACCTGCCCGACCCAAAGGATGCGAATGCGCAGATCTTGGAAGACCTGAATGGCGGGGCGGGCGGTATGGAGTTGGTTTTTGCCAGCTCAACCGTTTCTGACGGAAACGGTATTCGCGTGAACACGCTTTCTGATCTGGAGCAGCTTCTGGATGGTGTGCTTCTTGACTTGGTGACCATCCGTATTGGCGCTGGGCATGAATGGGCGCCTATGCTGGCCATGTTCGCTGCGCATCTGAAAAAGACAGGTATTGACCCGAAAACCATCTCCCTGAATGCCGGATGGGATCCATTAGGCTGGAATGCGCAGCGCGGCGAATATTGGTTCAGCAGAGAGATGGTCAGCGCCCGCATTTGCGACGCTGTAGTGGCGCTTGATGAAATAGGCTGTGCAACACGGGTTCTGGAGCCGGACGGACGCACTTGGCACAATGCCGGTGCCAGCCAAGCCGAAGAGCTCGCCTGCGTCATGGCTGCCGGAATTGAGTATCTGCGTCTTCTGGACAAGGGATTGCCAGCGCAGGCAGCGCCGCACAACCGAATTGGCTTCACACTGGCAGCAGACGCGGATCAAATTGGCACCATTGCGAAAGCCAGAGCCGCGCGGCGACTTTGGGCGGCGATCCTGGAGCAAAGCGGTCTTGAGCAAAGCCCGATGCGCCTGCACATGCAGTCCTCCTATCGCATGCTGACCACGCAAGACCCGTGGGTGAACTTGTTACGCAACACGGTGGCTGCTTTTTCGGCCGGGGTTGGCGGAGCGGACACAGTCGCCATTTTGCCCTTTACCGGCAGCATTGGTCTGCCTGACGGGTTTGCCCGTAGATTGTCGCGGAACACCCAGTCCATCCTGATTGAGGAAAGCAACCTTCACATGGTGGCTGACCCATCTGCAGGTTCTGGCGCAATTGAAGCGCGGACCGAGGAACTGGTCGCGGCAGCCTGGAGCATGCTTCAGGAGATTGAAAAGGAAGGTGGCCTCTTCAAGGCGCTCGTGGCTGGCAAGGTTCAAAATCGGATTGCGGACACTGCGGCTGCGCGTGGCGAAAAAATCGCGCGCCGCGTGCGCCCGATCACCGGGGTCAGCGAATTCCCGGATCTGGCTGAAAAACCGGTTCATGTCCTGCCTAACAAGGCGCAGGATGTTGAACTGAGCGACGCCCGTCGCGAACTGCCGCTCCCTGCCTCGGATGGGCGTTTCCTGAAAGCCAAAATCGCGGCCTATCTGGATGGTGCAGACATTTGTGAGTTGATCACCATCGGCAACGCCAACAGCGCTCCCGTCGGCACAATGGAAAAGCTGCACCCTGTTCGCGATGCTGTTCCGTTTGAGGACCTGAGAGCGCAAGCAAATGCGCATAAGGCGGAATCGGGGCAGGCTCCGATACTGTTCCTTGCCTGCCTGGGCAGTCTGTCCGAGTTTACCGCCCGTGCCACCTGGACGAAGAATGCCTTTGCCGCCGGTGGATTGGAAACTCAAGGTGGCGAGCCGGTTGAAAACCTGGAAGCGTTGGTCGCAGCTTTTAGTGAAAGCGGCGCGAAGATGGCCTGTCTGGTCTCCTCGGACCGCGTTTACGCAGAGCAAGCCGTCGATGCGGCCAAGGCATTGAAGGATGCCGGGGCGTCTCACCTTTATCTCGCCGGGAAGCCGGGTGACTTGAAAGACGCACTTCAGGAGGCGGGCATCGACACATTCCTTTATGCAGGTGGAAACCTGCTCATGTTGCTGAGAGAGGCGCATACACGGTTGGGGCTTGGGCTAATGGGCGACAATGTCATTGCACTGGAGGGCCGATCATGAGCCGGATCCCAGACTTCTCCACCATTCCCTTCAAGGACGCACTCGGCGAAGCGGCTGCGCCATCGAACGCAAATGCCTGGACCACACCGGAAGGCATTGATGTCGCGCCTGTCGTAAAAGCTGAAGATGTTGCTGATCTGAAGCACCTCGACACTTGGCCGGGTCTGGCTCCCTTCATGCGCGGGCCATATCCGACAATGTATGTCCAGCGGCCCTGGACAGTGCGCCAGTATGCTGGCTTTTCAACGGCGGAAGAATCCAACGCCTTTTATCGGCGCAATCTGGCAGCTGGTCAGAAAGGTCTGTCTGTCGCCTTCGACCTTGCCACACACCGAGGCTATGACAGCGACCATCCGCGCGTTGCCGGCGATGTCGGCATGGCCGGTGTCGCGATCGATTCCATCTATGATATGCGCACGCTTTTCTCCGGCATTCCGCTGGACAAGATGAGCGTCTCCATGACCATGAACGGCGCTGTTCTGCCCGTTCTGGCGCTTTACATTGTGGCAGCGGAAGAGCAGGGCGTTGCCCAAAAGGACCTATCCGGAACCATTCAAAATGACATTTTGAAGGAGTTCATGGTCCGCAACACCTATATCTACCCGCCGAAGCACTCGATGAAGATCATCTCTGATATCTTCTCATACACGTCGCAAAATATGCCGCGCTTCAATTCCATCTCCATTTCCGGCTACCATATGCAGGAAGCTGGGGCGACGGCAGACCTGGAACTCGCCTATACTATTGCGGACGGCATCGAATATGCCCGCGCTGGTGTCGCGGCGGGCATGGATATTGATGCGTTCGCACCGCGTTTGTCGTTTTTCTGGGCGATTGGCATGAACTTCTTCATGGAAGTGGCCAAGCTGCGCGCTGCGCGCCTCATCTGGTCCACCTTGATGCGCGAAAACTTCAATCCGCAGAACCCGAAATCCCTATCACTTCGCACCCACTCCCAGACTTCCGGCTGGTCCTTGACCGCGCAGGACGTCTTCAACAACGTCATCCGCACGTGTGTTGAGGCCATGGCGGCCACACAAGGTCACACCCAGTCGCTGCACACCAATGCGCTGGACGAAGCGTTGGCCCTGCCGACGGACTTCTCCGCACGTATTGCCCGCAACACCCAGCTGTTCCTGCAGCAGGAAAGCGGCACCACGCAGGTGATCGACCCATGGGGTGGATCGTTCTATGTCGAGAAGCTCACCGCAGACCTTGCCGCCAAGGCGATGGAACATATTCGCGAGGTGGAAGAACTGGGCGGCATGGCCAAGGCCATCGAAAAAGGCATCCCGAAGCTCCGGATCGAGGAAGCTGCCGCCAAGACGCAAGCCCGCATCGACAGTGGCAATCAGACTGTGGTGGGCGTCAACAAGTTCAAGCCGGACTCAGAACAACCGATTGACGTTCTGAAAGTCGACAACGCGGAAGTCCGCGCCCGCCAGATCGAAAAGCTGGAACGCCTGCGCGCTGAGCGCAATGAGGCGGAAACACAGGCTGCGCTGGAAGCCCTGACCAACTGCGCCCAAAATGGCGACGGCAATCTGCTCGACCTCTCGGTCAAGGCGGCCCGCGCCAAGGCCACCGTTGGTGAGATTTCCATGGCGATGGAAAAGGTCTTTGATCGCCACCGGGCCGAAATCAAATCCATTTCCGGCGTTTACAAGAGGGAGGCAGGTGCCATGGGCGGAACGCTCGACAAGGTTCAGGCCCTCGTGGAAGAGTTTGAGGAAAATGATGGTCGCCGTCCGCGCATCCTTGTTGCCAAGATGGGGCAGGACGGTCACGATCGCGGCCAGAAGGTCATCGCCTCAGCCTTTGCCGATCTCGGCTTTGACGTGGATATCGGACCTCTGTTCCAGACACCCGATGAAGCTGCCCGTCAGGCGGTGGAAAACGATGTTCATGTCGTTGGCGTGTCATCGCTCGCCGCAGGGCATCTGACGCTTGTGCCTGCGCTCAAAAAGGCACTGGCGGACGAAGGCCGCGAAGACATCATGATCGTGGTTGGCGGCGTTGTTCCCCCGCAAGATTACGACGAACTCCTCGCCGCTGGCGCCTCAGCCATCTTCCCCCCCGGCACCGTCATCGCCGAAGCCGCTGTCGATCTCATTGGCAAGCTCAACACAGCGCTGGGCTACGAGCCGAAACAGGCGGCGGAGTAGGGGCAGCGGTTGGCACCGCCAACTGCAAACTACGTCTTGGTCGGGCCTGTCCCGACCAACTTACGAACATCAGACATGGGTAGATCCTCGGCTCAAGGCCGAGGAAGACGACCAAATCTCTCGACCGCCGTCCCGGCCAAGCGCAGCGCGCGCCGGGATCTGCTGCGACTGTCGATGAGTGTTGAAACAGGTCCCGCATCGAGTGCGGGACGGCAGAAGGCTGGCACCATTTATAGACGCCAAGACCGTGCTGATTGAGGGTGACTCGCGCCTTGTTTCAAAGAACGATCAGCTCTCGGAGCCGTCTTCCGGTTCGTAGATAAGAATGTCGCCGGGTTGGCAGTTCAGGACTTCGCAGATCTTTTCAAGGGTCTCGAACCGCACGCCCTTCACCTTGCCGGATTTCAGCAAGGAGACGTTTTGCTCAGTAATGCCAATGCGCTCGGCCAGTTCCTTGGACCGCATCTTGCGCCTGGCAAGCATGACATCCAGTTCAATGACAATCGGCATGATGAACCCCTAAGGTCCTAGCGGGTGAGATGGTGCGATCAGACAAACTGCCGATTCTCCTCATCAATAGCTGCCGCCTCGCGCATGATCCAGCCAAAGACAAGGATCAAGCCACCAAAGACGAGGAAAAACAGCTCGCTACCGTCCAATCCAACTATCAGTTGGCGTTGGCCTTCAGGATAATCCAGCGTTGCCAAAATCGAGGAAATCGGATCCTCCACGATGTCAAACACCCCGAAGGCAATCAGGCACGACCCGGCCAGAAGAATGCGGTTCAAGGTTGCCAATTCAAAAAAGCGGAGCTCCTGAAATTGGCTGAAAAGTCTGCGCAGGTTCCAGGCCATGGCGATCAGAATTCCGAAATAGACCAACATCAAACAGAGAATGCCCATCCGCTGCACAAACGGGATATCGGCATAAGGGCGTTCCTGTTCGTCCAGATAGACAGCGGTTTCCGTTGCCAGGAAATCAAGGCTTGGATCAATCAGGGCAAGCGCCAACCCAAGCGCCACCACTACCATGATCGCAGCGCAAAGTGTCGACACCCATTTCATCACGCAGGAGAGGCCGTACAGGCGGTTCAAACGCGGGTGTTGACGGGCGGAAAGGTCAGTGGCCATGGCAAGGTGTCCATTCACAACTTAGATAAACTGGCGGTTTTCATCCGCAATTTCAGCGGCTTCTCGCAACGTCCAGCCGAACACGATCATCAGGCTGCCAATCACGATGAAGAACAGCTCGCCGCCGTCAATGGTGAGGTCCAGTTGTCGTTGGCCTTCGGGCAAATCCAGTGTGAAGAGCAGCGTCATCAGCGGGTCGGTCAACACATCCAGAAGGCCGAAGGCAATCAGCCAGCCACCGATGCCAACAAAGCGGAAAAGCGTGCGCGGTGAGAAATAATCTCCCTGACGCAGAAACTCGAACAACTGGCGGATTTGCCAGCAAATCCCCACCAAAATGCCGAATGAAATCACCACAAGGGCCGACACGCCTGCCCGTTGGACCAGAGGGACGTCACCGAGGCGGCGCTCCACCTCTCCGAGATCCATCATCTCGTTCATGGCTTCAAAGGGACCGGGAAACACCAGCAGGGCAGACAGGAGAAGGCCGACCGCAACCAGCAGGAGCAAGACACACGTGACGAACCACTTCATGAAGCGGGACACCCGGCGGATCCTGGTCAGCCGCGCTGTTCGTTGCGCTTGAAGGACGTCGGCACTGTGGCTCGTGGTCATAAGCGTCTCCAAAAAGAAAGGGTCAGGCAATGGTGGCTATCTAACGCGGTGCAGGAAATAACACAACAAAAAAATAAACCCATTGACAAAAAAATAAAACTATAAGATTTGAAAATTATTGTTTTACGATAATTATTTGTGAAACGATGTATTTGTCACATAAATTGGGAAATCCCATGCAGATTGATCAGATGAGGACGCGTCAGGCGACCTTCCCGTATTCCCGCGCAATTTGGGCTGGAAAAACCGGTGTTTCCATGGGCAGTGGTTCCAAGGGAAGCGCACACCGGTTTTGGGTGCGTCCGCTTGTTATGTGCGCCGTGTTGGGCGGGCTGGTTGCCGGAGCAAAGGCTGCCGACATGCCGGTCTATGATGATTTCGTCACGCCAAACCTGCCATCTGCCGGTTCGGTTTGGGAGGGCGGATACGTCGGTGCTGAGGCGGGCCTATCGCAGACATTGACCGAATCCAAAGTGCCCGGCGCCAAAAGCACGGCATCAAAGATGGACGCGGCCTTCGGCTTGTTTGGCGGTTACAATTGGCAGGTGTCCCGCGTTGTTCTCGGTGTGGAAGCGGGAGCCACATATCTGGGCGGACAGGCCAAAAAGAACCTTAGTGGTGTCGGCCAAGTTAAGGCTGGCAGCCAATGGTCGGCCAGTTTGCGCGGGCGCGTTGGTCTGCCGTTTGAAAGCTTCATGCCGTATCTGACCGCAGGTCTCGCTGCCACGGACCATTCCACAAAGGCAAATGGCAAGACCCACTCTGCCTTGGGTGTCGGGCTGATGTTCGGCGGTGGTCTGGAAGTGGCTGTTTCGGAAAACTGGCGTGTTCGGGCCGACTACTCCATGACCGGCATTTTGAACGAAAAAGACATGTTCGGTGGAACGCGGATTGAGCGAACGGCCGCAAATCATCGTCTGATGCTCGGTGTCTCCTACGCATTTTGAGGACAGGAAAAGACTGGTCGGCCCCACACCGGCCAGCCTCCTGTTGCGGGCATTTTAAAAGGATCTCTAAATGACAAGACGTCACACACTCGTTGCCAGCATTTTTGCTGCCGCCGCTTTGGCAGGATGTGCTGAAACCACCACCGGTAGCGGCCAACTTACCTCGCTTAATGGCTATGCTGCTGAACGCGTCTCATTTCAAATTCGTGAAGAGTTGTTCAAGAACAGCGCAGTTGCGACCGCAACCTTGAAAAATGGCGAGATTTTTCAAGGCAAGATGGTCATTGAAAAATCGCGCTCTGAAGACTTTGGCAGCAGCTATCTCTGGGATGACGACAAAAGCGATGACGAGTTTGGGTTATTTGAAAATTCCAGGGTCACCTACAGCCCCAAAGCCCGCGGTGTCCTCATGAGCCATTCGCGGTCAATGCAATGCCAAATGACACTGTCGGACGCGTCACTTGGCTTTTCGGCAGGTGGGATCGGCACCTGCCGTCTGTCAACCGGTGAAACACTGCCTGTGCAGTTCTAGAGCATTTTCGCCGGCTATCGCGCTTGATTGCCTCTAGAACTCGCGTTCACGCACGATAAAGGCGGAGGATTTGGAGTGGTCGATGAACGTGCTTTCATCGGCAAGAAGCTCTTCGCCCAGTTTCGCCATTTCTGGCGTGGACATGGCGGCCATCAGGTCTTCTTCCGATTCAAACCAGACCTCGGCGACACCATCATAATCTGCCTGTAGGCCTCTGGACTCGCGAAACGCGTCGTTCAGCGGTGTCGTGACCGTGAGGGACTGAACGTATTTTTTCGCCCGCATCGTCTCGATGTTTTTCATGAAAAACGGACCATGACTGTTCTGCCAGTAATCCTGAAAAGACTCGCGGCTCAGGTCCGGGTGGCGTGTCAGGCACATAATGAGTTTAATCATGGGTCACGTTCCTTGGTTTAGGGTCCGCAGGGATTGTTGACTTAGCGATTTCAAACGTTGGCAACAGGTGGGGAAGGCATGAGATGTCTACAAGGGGCGGGGCAACAAATTGCAGAGCGGAACGTTGGCAGTCTGTGGTAAGAAAATGCATCAATTCATTGGAGGTGTTTTCAAAATGAGTTCGACAGTCAAAGCCAATATTTTTGGTGTTGCCCTGATGGTTGCTCCCTTGGTTCTGCTCTCTGCGCCTGTTGCAATGGCTCAGGAAGGTGTTAACCGGACGGTGCTCAACCGCGCCGATCTCACACGCGATCCATCGATGGAGGTGGTGGTGTCTCGTCTGGAGATTGCACCGGGCGCGCGCATACCGCTTCACACCCATTTCGGGGATGAGCATCTGGTCGTGGTTGATGGCGGTGAAATGACCGCACCCAATGGCAAGGCGGTGAATTTCAAACAAGGCATGACGGTGTATTTCCCCGAAGGGCAGGTGCATGGCGGCATGACCAACACCGGATCGGCCCCCGTGGTTGTCTACACAACGCATGTCATTGAAAAAGGAAAACCGTTTCAAACCGCTGCGGAGTAGAAGCCTCCTGCGATTTCTTTGACAGTGAGCACGCTTCGTTCACCTCTCCCATGGGCAGAGGTCGGCGCGCAGCGGCCGGTGAGGGGAGGCGATCTCTCAGGGAGGCGGTGGCCATCCCAGCACCTCACCCCAACCCTCTCCCAGCGGGCGAGGGGGCGCATCGGTGACTGATTGCATTTCTGCCCGTCTTCCTGGCCAAGCGTAGCGCGAGCCGGGGTCTGTCGCGGTGAACAGCCATACTGAAAGAGGCCCCGGAGCAAGTCCGGGGCGGCGCAAGTGGCGCTGCGAGGTCCTAACCCAGTGCAGGCAGGCCTGTGAGGTCGCTCAAGGTGGCTGCTGGGGAAAGATCCGCATACTCATCGGGCATGCCGGTACGGTTCATCCAGACAGTTCGGAAACCGAATTTGGTGGCACCGGCAATATCCCAGCGGTTTGATGACTGGAAGGACACGGCATCGGCGTAGATGCGATAAGAGAACGTCACTTCCTCATAGACCTTCGGGTCGGTCTTGAAGGTTTTCAGGCTATCGACGGAAAAGACGTCATCCAGAAGGTCAGACAGGCCAGCCGCTTTCACGGCGGCGTCCAGCATTTCCGGAGATCCGTTTGACAGGATCGCAAGTTTCGCGCCGGTTGCCTTGAGTTCCGTCAGCACTTCCGGGACTTCCGGATAGCAATCCAGCGTCATGTAAGCACTTAAAAGATCAGCGCGCATGGACTTGTCGGCGGTTGGTACAAGAGCAAAGGCCGTGTCGAGCGCATCTTCCGTTAGCTGCCAGAAGTCTTTGTATTGGCCCATGAGGGCCCGCACCCAGGAATACTCCAATTGCTTCTCACGCCATAGGGACGACAGCCGCTGCGCATCTGGCCCCAGCTTCGCCGCATGCTTGCGAACAGCTGCGTGGACATCAAACAAAGTCCCATATGCATCAAAAACATAAGCCGCATGCGACATGACAAGCTCCAAGCCCGATAATGAATGTGTGGCGCATACATGCCCCGCTACCGAAAGAAACGTCAAGCCGTAGAAACCGCGTAAGTGTGCACTGCGGCATAGTGCCGTGGATGAGTGGGGCAAGTGGACAATCGCGCGAACATCGATAGATCGGGCTGGTTTTCGGTCGGGAAATTCTGTTTTTGGAAAGGTTTGATTGATGAGAAAAATTCCGGTTCTGCGGATTGCGTGGGATAATCTATCTCAAAATTGCGGAGTGGCCGCGAAAGTGTTGACCTTGCTGGCTCTGTGTCGTTTTTTCAAGGCAATAATCAAGGTACGCAGCGCGTGGTTGGCCCATGGAGCTGCCGATTTTAGGGAAGAAACACATCATGAGCACCTGGAGCGAGACCTGGACCTGGTATGAAGGCGAATGGTATTCGGGCAACCCGCCGATCATGGGGCCGCGAACCCATGCAGCGTGGCTCGGCTCCAGCGTGTTTGACGGTGCCCGGTATTTCGAGGGCGTTATGCCAGACCTCGATTTGCACTGTCAGCGCGTCAATGATTCTGCCGATGCGTTGGGCATGAAAGCGACCTTCGAAGTCGGCAAGATGATGGAGCTGACGAAAGACGGCGTGAATAAATTCAGCCCAGACAAGCAAATCTATATCAAGCCGATGTATTGGGCGGAAGCGGACGGACCGGGCGTAATCGCCGCTGATCCGGAAAGTACACGCTTCTGCCTTTGTCTTTTCGATGCCCCGATGGCGCCGAAGGAAGCTGCAGCGTCGGTGACTTTGTCTCCATTCCGCCGTCCAACCATGGAAACCATGCCGGTCAATGCCAAAGCCGGTTGCCTTTATCCGAACAACGCGCGCGCGATGGTGGAAGCCAAAAGCCGCGGGTTTGATAATGCTGTTGTGCTGGACATGCTTGGCAATGTAGCCGAGCTGACATCGGCCAACCTTTTCATGGCAAAGGATGGTGAGGTTCACACGCCAGCCCCCAACGGAACGTTCCTGAATGGCCTGACACGCCAGCGCGTGATCCACCTGCTGCGCACCGCCGGGTACAAGGTCCATGAGCGCACAATCGGCTATCCGGAGTTTTTAGAGGCTGACGAGATTTTCTCAACCGGCAACTACAACAAGGTTTCACCTGTGAACCGCATCGAAACGCGGGACATCCAGCCCGGCCCGATTGCGGCCAAGGCGCGGGAGCTTTATTGGGAATTTGCCCACGCCTGATGGGGGTTATCTGACGACAAGCAGCGCCGCGACAACAAGCGCGGCGGCTGCGCATAAGGTGGGGGCCTCAAAAGACCCGGTCAGGGTGTACAACTCGCCAGCAAACCAAGGCCCTGCCATCTGACCAAGGCCGAAACTGGCAGTCATAAGCGCCAAAATGCGTCTTGGGTCCGCTGTTCCCAGTTTGGCCAGATGGGCCCGCGCTTCCACTAATCCCAGCGCTGTGATGCCCATAAAGGTGCCGCCAAGCAGAGCTGCGCCAAACCTGAAAATCAGGGGCTCTTGCGATAGCACGGTGAGACTGACGCCGACTGCTTCTGTGAGGCAGGCGAGAGCAATGGCGCGCCGTGCGCCAGTTCGCTCGGAGATCTGGTTCCAGATGAAAATGGAAGGCGCTGCCGCTAGGCCAACGATCAGCCAGACATATGGCTCACTTGGCTGTAAGTCTGGCGTCGTTCGGGCAAGAACCGAAACAAAAGTTGCTGTGATCACATAACCAAAGCCGAACAAGCCGTAGGCAAAGATCAGCCGGATAAGCGAGCCATCCAGTTGCAGCTTATCTGAAACGGGGCCTTGCTCCGGCGCGGGTACTTCCATAGTTGGTACATTCGACTGAGCCGGAACCAAATTTGCGCTGATCAGCAGCAAGAGAAGGCTTGCACCACCGGCTGCAAACCAAAGGTCTGACGAGCTCGCATTTGCCAGTGCCAGCAGTGCGATCAAAAGGGCTGAAAAGGCAATCCCGCTGCCGACACCTGCAAAATGAACCGCTGATAACCCCGGCTTTCCCGAGGTGCGCAAGCGATCCAGAATGAGGCTGGAGGAAAATACCAGAACAAGGGCGCTTGCGACCCCACCTATAAACCGGAGTGCCAGAAAGGTCTCAAGACTTGTAACGGTTCCCATCAGTCCCGTTGTCGCCGCACTGGCAAAAAGAGCACCCAAAAACCAGCTTCTGGCGCTGCCCGGCAGACCACGCATAGCCCCGAAAAGCGCGCCAATAAGATAGCCGAGAAAATTGGCGGAGGCGATCAATCCTGCATCATCTGCGCTGAGATTAAGCCCATCCACCATAAAGGGCAGGATGGGCGTATAGACAAACCGCCCAATACCCATGGCTGCAGCCAAAGACAGAAGGCCGCCGATGGCCAACAGGGTGGGGGACGTTAAACTGCGCAAGAAAGAACCAGCCAAGTGATGGAATACGAACAGACGCTAGCCGCACTTCCAGCATCAAGGCAAGGACTAATCAAGCGGTCTTTTTTGGGGGCATCTCAGATCTTGTTGGCTTGGTAGTATTGTACGTCCCGCGCGGCAAATTGGGGTGGCTGGTGACTCAGGACGGCGTGGATCCTCTCGGAGAGGTCTTTCAATGAGAACGGCTTCAACAAGACATCCGTGCCATGCGGTGGTTTGACCTTGGAGAAGCCCGAAACATAGACAACACCCGGTGAAGTTTTGCAGGCGCGCCGTAAATCTTCTACTGGCTGAAAGGCATGCCCATCTGACAGCACTGCGTCGCTGACGATCAGGTCCAACGGGTCTTCCGGATCAACTCTGTATTGGAGTTCCGCAATGCTCTCGGCGTTTGTTACGTTAAAGCCAAGATCTGTCAGCATCTCGTTCAAGGTCTGAAGTAGCTCGGGATTGTCCTCGATCACGAGCGCTTTGCGGCCAGAATAGTTCGCATTTTGCCTTGGCGAGGCCGTTTCGTTTGTCGGGTGCTGGACTGGTTGGGCCATGGGAATTGCTAGCGGCAAGGTCAGGATCGCCTCTGCTCCCGGACCAGCATTCTGAAGCTGAACTTCGCCGTCCGACTTGTGTGCAAAGCCTCTGACCATTGCAAGCCCTAGACCCGCGCCACCTTCGCCGTGCCGGGTGGTGAAAAACGGCTCAAAAATGCGGTCGAGAATCTCCTCCGATATACCCGCCCCATAATCTCGGATGCGAAGTTCCACGCGGGCATCTTTCGCCAACGTTGCGGTCACATCAACATAGCCAGAGCTCAACATCGCCTTTGCTGCATTCTCCATCAAATTGCGCAAGGCACGGTGAAAAGTGACCACGTCGACCAACACATGTAGCCCTTCATCGATATCGATCTGGAAAATCAGGCCCTGTCCATGGGCGCTGATGATTTCTCTCGACACTTCCTGAACAGCTTTCAGGCAATTGACCTGTTTGGCGTTTTGAAGCTTGTGGTCCTTGGTGAAGGACAGAAGGTCATGAGTGACCTTGGCTGCGCGCATCGCTCCATTACGGGCATTGTTAAGTGCCTTTTCGCCAGCAGCCGACAGGTTTTCCCTGAACTCTAGAACATCGAGAGAACCCACAACAGTCGCCAGATAGTTGTTGAAGTCATGAGCAATAATTGCCGTCATGCGCACAATCGCATCGTGCCTCTCCCGTTCTGCGGCAGACACTTGAAGCGCGTGACTTTCCGAAAAGTCGTGGGCCACAAAACGATAGCCTTTGAAATGCTCATCTTCATCGAAATAGGGACGCCCACGCAGCTTCCAAAATCGGTTCGGGGCGGGTTGTTTTAATTGAAGAACGACATCCTTGATCGGTTGTTGGATCTGAAGAGTGTTCTCCAGTTGGTAAGCCGCGCTGGTTCCTTTGACGAAGAGCTCGCCGAGAAGAGTTTCGTTTTCGATCAGCTCATGAGGCTCAGCGGCCATATGCATTCGATCGGGAATAGAGATCAGGTGACCGGACTTGTTGGTCTCAAGAGCCAGTCTTCTGCCGAATTCTCAAACTCGGCGAGCGCCAACGAAATATAGTCCCAGGAGCGCTGCAACTCGTCGCGCAAAAGCGCGCCGTCGACAAAGACCCTCCATTGGCGCCAGAAGAAGACCGAATAGAGGATGAAAATGCTGACAACAGTCCATTCGATAGTACCGATGACGCCGCTGTTCTCGGACATCATCAGGTAGATCGCAGCCATGGTCGTTAGACCGGTTAGGCCCATAACCGGGAAAATGCTGCACCACCACGTAACAAAAAACATCCAAACCAGAAAAGTAAAATAGAGGCAGATTTTCTGGATATCGCCATGATTGGCTTGGTCCGTCAGGACCGGCATTGTTCCGATTGCAAGCGAAATCCAGATCGTCATGACGAAGTATACGGCGTAAATATGCCGCCGCTTGTACTTGCGTCTTTTAGCCTCTGTTCCAAACAAAAATATCAGACCGGCTTGAACCACAAACTCCAGCGCCGTGAAGATGAACCAGTAGATTTGCGGCAGGCCAATTGCCGGATAAACGGTAATAAAGGTACTGATAAGTCCAGGTATCGCCAACAGCTGCATATGCGTGTTGCCAGCGAAAAAACTTCGGAACTGCTCCTGCCGCACAAAGCGAGCAGTACTCTTCTTAAAAGCGTTGCCTTGAAGACCAAAGCCAAGTTTCAGGATATCGACTTCAGAGGGGCGGCTTGAATAGGATGGGCTGGAAGCGTCAAGAAAACTGGCAGTCCGTGAGCCTGAATGGGCTGATCGCGTTGACATGCTATAGACGGTCCGGATTTCACCATAAGTCTCGATGCAAAGCAGGCGGCAAAATTGTAGAAGAACAAATTCAACGCGCGTTAATGTTGCAATTGCGAATGGAAGTATAGTTCAGTCGAGGTAGAGCGTGTAACCGTCTATAGGTTGTATATAGGGCAGAGCCTCTACGTCATTTAGGCTTGGTTTTGAACGAGTTCGGAAATATTGAGACAAGGTCTGGACACGAATTCAGGAGCCGGCAGATGGACGCCACCCCGCGGCTAAGGCCTCTGCTTCTGAACAAAACCATCGCTCTCCCTTGGCTTCGTTGATCCGTGTCCTCGAGTATGAAGGAGCCCAAGGTGGATGATAGATCCGTCCACGGTTGGAAATGTTTCCTTTGATCGGACAACCTACGGGCGCGCTTTGGTCTGCAACCTGCCACTTGGCCTTTCGGTAATCCCACGGGGCCTCTGCCCAACCTGACCACATTCCCACCCGAGATTGGCGCGCGATCTTCTCGTCCATCACATATTGATGGGAGTATTTGACGAAAGCGAAAGCGTGTCCGGACCGGACCATTTCCGCATTCATGTTCACATGACCGGCAAAACAGGTTGCGATCCGTCGCTGGTATCGGTCCGTCTCAGTGCCTTCGCAATGAACTGGCCCTTGTTGGGCAAGGCGTTCCAGCTGTTTCTTGGCAAGTGCCCCGCACCGTGTGATTTGTCCCGTTTTGTCGAGGCAGCGTTGACCAAGCTCTGGTGCATCAATTCCATCTAACCGGATGCGTTCACCTGACAGAACGATCGTGTCGCCATCAACAATACGCAATCCCTCGTTTGCCTGTGCCGTACCGCTCATCTGCAAGAGGGCGAAGGACAGCATCAGGGAAAGGGCAAAAGTTCGGTGTCCCGATGCGGTCAGGATTGATTGGAGCATGTCACGCGCTCTGGCTGTGTCTGAAACGTGCGGCAACTCTGACACGGCGAAGGTTACCGGCAGGTTGATATCTCAAAGAGGCTTGGGGATAGAGACGCGCCCAAAAAGCGTATGTGACCGAAATGTGCGATCGAACCGAATGATATAATCCGGCAAAACGCGCCAATTGACGAAAGGTCAATAATACCGCTGTAAAAACGTGGCCCATCAAAAGGGGTTTTCAGGTGTTTTCAAAAATTTCGCGCGCGTACAGTCTGGTTGGTCCTTGTTGGCGGGTTCTGATGCTCGACAAGGAGCTATTGTTGTTTCCGATCATGAGCGCCATTGCTTTGGCAACGGTTCTCGGCGCGACCGTTTATCCGCTTTATGCCTCTGGCGCATTGGAAATGCTGGTCAACGACTTGCAAACAGAGCAGGGGGCAGAACAGCATTTGCTCTATCTAGCCGTTGGACTCGGGTTCTATTTTGTCTGTTATTTTGTGATCATTTTCTTCAACGCAGCCCTGATTGGCTGTGCGTTGATCCGTTTTGGTGGGGGAGATCCGACGGTTGCTGACGGTTTCAGGCTGTCACTTCGGAACCTGCCTCAAATCACTTTATGGGCGCTGGTGATGGCAACGGTGGGCTTTCTGCTGCAGCTCCTTGAAAGTCGTTTCAGAGGACTTGCTCGCTTTCTGGTTGGTTTCATCGGAGCCGCTTGGTCTGTCGCTACCTTTTTCGCAGTCCCCATTCTTGTGGTTGACGGTGTTGGGCCGGTCGATGCGGTCAAACGCTCGGTTGCTGCCATCCGAAAGACTTGGGGCGAAGCTCTGGTGAGCCATGTCGGATTCGGCATCCTTGGCGGTTTGGCGACGCTCATCATGCTGCCGTTGTTCGCGGGTGCGGTTTGGATTGCGCCGACATCTTCTACAATGGCAATCGGATTGGCGTTCGTGGCGCTGGTCTGGATCCTCCTGGTCAATCTGGTTCTGACGACCTTGAGTGCCATCATGCGCGCAGCGCTTTACATCTATGCGGTCGAAGGCGAGATCCCTGCTCACTTCGACAGTCAGCTCATGAAAGACGCTTTTGGCGCTACGTGATTGTCCGTAGGGACAAAAAACAAGAAAAAATTTCTTTATTTGGAAATCCGTCATTGCCGTTTGGCATTCAGGCTCCTAAATTGCCGGGCGAAGCGGGGAGCTATGGCAGATTTGGGCTGCGCTCTCCGTCCGCCTCAACCCAATGGAGTTTTGCCATGTCTTTTGAATTGCCTGATCTTCCGTATGCCCATGATGCGCTCGGCCCGTACATGTCTTCTGAAACTCTCGAGTTTCACCACGACAAGCACCACATGGCCTATGTGACCAAGGGTAATGAACTTCTCGCTGGCAGCGGTCTTGAAGGTAAGTCCCTCGAAGAGGTTGTGAAAGAAAGCTTTGGCAAGTACGCCCCACTGTTCAACAATGCCGGTCAGCATTTCAACCACATCCATTTCTGGAACTGGATGAAGCCAAATGGTGGCGGCACATCTCTTCCGGGCGCATTGGCTTCCAAAATCGACAGCGATCTGGGCGGCTTTGACAAGTTCCGTGCCGACTTCATCGCAGCTGGTGTTGGCCAGTTCGGTTCCGGTTGGGCCTGGCTTGTATTGAAAGACGGCAAGCTGGAAATCATGAAGACACCGAACGGTGAAAATCCGCTCGTTCACGGCGCAGCTCCGCTGCTCGGCGTCGATGTTTGGGAGCACTCCTACTACATCGACTATCGCAACGCGCGTCCGAAGTACCTCGAAGCCTTCGTCGATAATCTCGTCAACTGGGATTACGTTCTGGAGCTTTACGAAGCAGCTTCCTGAACGAAGCAAAGCGCTGAATGATTTGAGAAAACCCGGCCATTGTGGCCGGGTTTTTTTGTGCGTGGCATTGATCACGTTCCCGTGTCTTGTCTCCGTAACACAGACATGTCTAAGTTTTTTCCCTTAGGTGAGATTTAACAATTTGGACGCGATTTTTCTGGAGAGGAGAACCCTATGCGCTTTTTGAAATATGGAATTGCCGTTGCTGCGCTCGCTGCTGCAAGTCTTTCCCTGAATGCGGCTGCCGCATCAGATGACCCGGTTGCGGACCGCAAAGCTGTCATGCAATCGGTTGGTGCCGCTGCCGGCCTTGGTGGCGGAATGCTGAAAGGGCAGATCGAGTATACGCCAGCTGCGGGCAAGGCAGCCATTTCCACCATGAACGCAGCTGCGCACACGTTTGGGGGTCTGTTCCCGGATGGGTCTGACATGGCTGACAATTCAACAGCAGCTCCAGCGATTTGGGATGACCGCGCCGGTTTTGATGCCGAGCTCGCCAAATTCGCTGCGGCAACAGGTGCAGCGGCCAAAGCTTCCGGCAAAGAGGGGCCTGCAGACCTCGATGCATTCAAGGCTGTATTTGGCCCGGTTTTGGGAACCTGCAAATCCTGTCATGAGGGCTTCCGGGTGAAGTAACCCGAGCGGGTATTTCAACCCATCGAATAGATATCGCGTCGCTTGAAAGGCCAAGCGGCGTGATTGCTGTTATTGCCGGAGGTTTTCATGAAAAGAGTTTTGCTGGGCCTGGTTTCGTTGGCTGCTATCGCCGCTGTTGTAGCTTGGGTGTTGTCCGCCCCGCAAACCTTGTCTGAAACAGCTCTGGCAAATCTTCAGCCCGGTGACGCTGTTCGCGGTGAGCAGGTGTTTTGGGCGGGCGGTTGTGCATCTTGTCACGCGGCACCGGGTGCAAAAGGTGAAGACAAACTGCGCCTCGTCGGGGGTGTGAAGCTGGAAAGCCCATTCGGTGACTTTATAGCGCCTAACATTTCCATGAGCGCGCCGGATGGACTGGCGAATTGGTCGCTGGAGCAGTTTGCCAATGCCATGCTCAAGGGAACGTCCCCGGATGGACAAAACTATTTCCCGGCCTTTCCCTATACGTCCTACACGCGCATGGAGTTGCAGGATGTGGCCGACCTTTTTGCGTTCATGAAAACGCTTCCCGCTGTCGATGGTAAAGCACCGGATCATGAGGTTGGGTTTCCCTTCAATATCCGCCGGGCAGTTGGGCTCTGGAAGGTCCTGTTTCTAAAAGAGGGGCCAGTGATCGCTGAGCCACTGACCTCAGAAACAGATTTGGCCGTCTGGCAACGCGGGCGCTATTTGGTGGAAGGTGCTGGCCATTGCGGCGAATGCCACACGCCTCGTAATCCCGTCGGCGGCCTTGAGCTTGCATCTTGGCTTTCTGCGGCAAAAGCACCCGTCGGAAACGGCACCATTCCGGATATCACGGCTTCTGAAAAGGGAATTGGCAGCTGGTCCGTTGAAGACATTGCCTACTATCTGGAAAGCGGCTTTACGCCAGACTACGATTCGGTCGGCGGTGAGATGGTGTCGGTGCAGGAAAACATGGCCAAATTACCCGCTTCAGACCGAGAAGCTATCGCGGTTTACCTGAAAAATATCCCGCATAAATAGAGCGTCCAATTCCATTCAAAGCAGTGTTTCTGGCCAAATTTTGTGTCCGACACCGACTGGCAAGAATGCGTCAAAAGCGACTACCTAAGACAAAAGTAGGTCGCAATCGTGCAAATGCCTAACGCATGGTAAACTACTCTTAACCGTTATACGTACGGGGGAGGAGACGTAATGAGCGATAGTCACCCAAACAGTCACCTTGTAGCGAAGAGTGGCCTCTTCGCCGGGTTACATCCGGGCATGGGCATTGCCGCAAAGGGGATGGTTGCGGCGTTTGTAATTTTCACGGTTTTGAATGTTGATTTTGCGGGTAAGGTCTACGGAGCCGTCCGCAGCTGGATCGAAAGCGGTCTGGGTTGGTATTACATCACGGCGATGACGGTTATGTTCTTCGTCTGTGTGTTTTTGATGTTCTCCAAGCATGGGTCACTTCGACTTGGAGATGATGACAGTCGACCGGAATTCAGCAATTTCTCTTGGTTTTCCATGCTGTTTTCCGCCGGTGTCGGCATCGGCATCCTGTTCTTTGGTGTCGCAGAACCGGTCTTCTACTTCGATAACTCTGGTGCATTTGGATATCCAAACAACCCTCATGCCGACCTGAACGGCCACGGGGACATGAATATCCAACGTGCCGTCGACGCCATGCGGGTGACTTACTTCCACTGGGGTTTCCATGGTTGGTCGGTCTACGTGATGGTCGGCCTGTGTCTGGCCTATTTCGGGTTCCGTAAAAAGCTGCCGCTCACCATGCGGTCTGCCCTTTTCCCGCTGATCGGGAACAAGATTTACGGTCCATGGGGTCATGCTGTTGACCTGCTGGCTGTTTTCGGCACCGTTTTCGGTGTTGCGACATCGCTGGGTCTTGGTGTCAGCCAAATGGCAGAGGGGCTCAATGTTCTGTTTGGCATTGAACCTTCGATCTTCACCAAACTGATGCTTATCCTTGTCATCTCGGTGATCGCGACACTTTCCGCCGTTTCTGGTGTTGGCAATGGCATCCGTATAATTTCCGAATGGAACATCTGGCTGTCTGTCGTGCTGCTGGCCGCCTTTGTCGCTATTGGCCCGTTCAAGTGGCTCATGAGCTTCTTCGTGACCTCCATCGGCGACTATATCTGGAACGTTGTTCCGATGGGTTTCTGGACCGCGAATGAGGCAGGCAACGCTGCGTGGCAGGGTGGCTGGACCATCTTCTACTGGGGCTGGTGGATTTCCTGGTCACCGTTTGTTGGTATGTTCATCGCCCGTATTTCGCGTGGTCGCACAATCCGTGAGTTCATGGTTGGCGTTATGTTCGTCCCAACGCTGATCGCGTTCTTCTGGCTCTGCATGTTTGGCGGCAACGCCATCTGGCAGGAACTGAATGCAGCCGGTGGACCAGGTGTTGCCGGCGGAGCAGGGGTCATCGAAACGGTACGGGCGTGGAATCTTCCGGCAGCCCTTTATGGCACCATTGACAACCTTGGCCGGACGTCCTGGCTGGGTGACATGAGCTGGACCATCTGGCCACTGTCGGCGCTTGCCACATTCCTGTTGGCCTCGTGGTTCATAACATCGTCCGACTCCGGAACACTTGTGATCACCACCATGCTCTCCATGGGTGATGACAACCCGCCAAAGATCTTCCGGATCGTCTGGGGCATGGGTGAAGGTCTTGTGGCTGCAGTTCTGCTGTTGGCCGGTGGACTTGGTGCGCTTCAAACCGCGTCGATTGCCGCGGCGTTCCCGATTTCCTTTGTTCTGCTGGCCATGTGCTGGGGACTGTTGAAATCGCTGAAGGAAGATCCGTCCGCATCCCCGGCCATCGCGCCGGATGCTGTGGCGCCGGATGGCACACACATTGCGCAGGACCTGCACGCCTGATTACGGGAATGTGCCTTCAAAAACGAAAATGCCCGCCAAATCGGCGGGCATTTTTATTGGGTTTTCAAAGCAATTGAGGTCTTTCCTCAGGCCCCGATTTCCTGACAGCGCGAGTAGATGGTGATCTGGATCATTCCGCTGATATAGCCGAGGAATGTCTTGCACTCTGGCAGTGTTTTAAAGCAACCCACCCGGGTTACATTCCGGTTTTCGCCAAAAGCTGCATACTTGCCACCGACAGTCCCTTTCCAGCCCGGACCATTGAAGGACCGGCAGTCGTAGCGGGTGTTATAGGTCTGCGGGATGCTTCTGAATGACGGTGTCGGGTTGGACAGGAAATCGTCGAAGTTTTGGTTTTGGCAGCCGACCAAAAAGACTGAAAAGGCGGCCACACAGCCAAGCTTGGCTGCGCGTTTTACGAATGGTGTCGCGCTTGGCATTGAAAATCTCCTGAACCGAATGCGTAGGGTCTGAATTGATCTTGCTCTGGCCTACAACCCTCTGGCGACCTTGCCAAGGGATTGCGATGCGAAAGTGGGTACCCGGCGGCCATATGCCACCGGTCGAAGGTCAATCCACCGTGATCCAACGTAGCATGACAAAATTGTCCGCACGCTGCACCAGCTTCACATCGGCGCGCGAAGCCCACAAAAGCGGCTGGATGTGCAGCGGAACATAGACCTGGTCGCTTTGTACAATGCTTGCCACTTCATCAAGCATTGCCTGACGCTTGGCCGGATCAAGCTCGCGCTGAATTTGCGGCAGAAGCTCGTCGACCCGCGGGTTGGAATAGCCGCCGAAATTCCAGCTGCCCAGTTTCTTTTCCTTGTTCGGTGTGTTCACAAGAAAGCGGATTGGATGTTCCGCATCAAAGGTGCCCGGCGACCAGCCGAGCAGGTACATGTCGAAGTTGCCTTCGCGCAGTTCTTTCCAGTAGTTGCGGACCGGCATTGCGTTGACATTGGCGCGAACATTCACCCGCGCGAGCATTGCGGCGATGGCCTTGCAGATCGCTTCATCGTTGATGTAGCGGTCATTCGGACACATGAGGCCAAAAGAAAATCCGTTTGGATAACCGGCGTCTGCAAGCAGTTCACGAGCCTTTTGCGGATTGAATTCAACACCAGCGGCGTTGGCGCTGCTGTAGCCGTTCATGTGGCGGCTGACCAGTTGGGAGGCCGTTTCGCCATTGCCGCGCATGATCTTGTCGACAATTGCCTGCGTGTTCACCGCATGAGCTACGGCTTGCCGAACGCGAGCGTTCTGAAACGGATTCTTGTCCTGTTCTTCCTGATTGTATTTCAGCGCGTCGGCATCGTGGCCGAAGCCGAGCATGATCACCCGCGCCTCAATGTCGCGATGGACCGCGATCTCAAGGTTTTGGTCCAATCGGTCAATATCCTGAACTGGAACCGGATTGATGAGGTCGATCTCACCGGTCAAAAGCGCTGCGACGGAAGTTGCCGGGTTGGAAATCGGGAAAAATTCAACACGTGTTAGATTATGCGTTGATGTGTCCCACCAGTCCGCATGAGGCACAAGCACGGTTTGCACGCCCGGTTCCCGGTCTTGAACCTCAAATGGTCCTGTTCCGTTGGTCCGCAAGGTGGCGAATGTTTCTTGATCGCGGGCTGGGCGGCTTGCCTTGTTGGCTTCAGCCCAGTCCTTGTCCATGATCAGGAAGTTGGCGATGGAATCTGGAAAGATCGGGTTAGGTTCATGGGTCAGAAAGTCGATGGTGTATTCGTCAACGACCTTGACTTGGGCAACCGGTGCAAACCACGACTGAACGTCAGAATCGTCTGACGCCGCCCGTTCATAGGAGAACAGGACATCTTCAGCGGTAAAGTCAGCACCATCATGAAACTTGACGCCCCTTCTCAGGTGAAACCGCCAACCGGTTTCACCGAGTGGTTCCCAGCTTTCTGCCAATGAGGCCTCAATCGCCATGTCCTTGTTGCGGCGGACAAGCCCCTCGTAAACATTGTTCAAGAACCCAAGAACCGCCGCGGAGTTGACAGCGTGAGGGTCCATTGTTTGCGGGTCGGTCGGTGACGCCCATCGCAATTCGGCTGCTGACGCCGTTCCGGACAAAAAGACGGCCGTAAGGGCACCTGCCAGTCCGCGCATCAGTGCATTGTTTTTTGGTCGTGTCATTGTGTTTTCCTTCGACTTCGGTCGAGCGATAAAAACTCTAAACAGAGTTCAAAATAAAGAAACGCCGGACTGCAAATTCAGCCCGGCGGGGATTTCAATTCTAAGTGATATGGGCGGGTGTTGGGATCAGGCTTTCCCCGTCACCATCAGTGCAAATGCCTGATTCAAGGCAACTTCCTTCAGGCGGTCAAACCGCCCGGACGCACCGCCGTGGCCCGCATCCATGTTTGTTTTCAGCATCAAGACACTGTCACCGGTTTTGGTCGCTCGTAACTTGGCAACCCATTTTGCCGGTTCCCAATAGGTCACGCGCGGGTCGGTCAAGCCGCCAACCGCCAAGATTGCCGGATAGTCCTTCGCCTCGACATTGTCGTAAGGCGAATAGGACGCAATGTATTGATAAGCGTCCGTGTCGGTGATCGGATTGCCCCATTCCGGCCATTCCGGCGGTGTGAGGGGCAGGGTGTCATCCACCATGGTGTTCAGCACGTCGACAAACGGTACTTCAGCAATGATGCCTGCGAATTTTTCGGGGGCCATGTTGCTCACAGCGCCCATCAGCATGCCGCCGGCAGATCCGCCCTGCGCAACAATCCGATCATGGGCGGTCAAGTTTTCGGCCACCAGATGGTCAGCCGCGGCGATGAAGTCTGCAAACGTGTTTTTTTTGTGCTCCCGGCGGCCATCCTTGTACCAGCGGAAGCCCTTGTCCTTGCCGCCACGAATATGGGCGATGGCATAAACAAAACCGCGATTGGCCAGAGACAGCGCGTTGGTGTTGAAGCTTGCCGGAATGGATATGCCGTAGGAGCCATAGCCGTACAGAAGGCAGGGTGAAGTGCCATCAAGCGGTGTATCCTTGTGATAAAACAAGGAAATTGGAACGGTCTCACCATCGGCAGTTGGGGCCTGCAAGCGGCGGCTGACATAATCTGACGCCGTGTGCCCGGATGGGACTTCCTGTTCTTTCAACAGCGAGCGTTCGCGCGTTTGAACGTTGTAATCAAACGTTTGCGACGGCGTTGTCATCGAAGAATAGGAAAAGCGGATCGTTTGAGTGTCGAACTCGTAACCGCCGCCCATGCCCAGCGAATAGGCCTCTTCGTCAAAGGCAACTTCATGTTCGCTGTTGTCCGCAAGACTGCGGATCACGATGCGTGGCAGGCCGTTTTCCCGCTCCAGCCTTGTCATGAAGGTCTTGTAGACCGTCAGCGACAGAATGAGCGTGCCCGGCTTGTGAGCAACCAGATCGCTCCAGTTGTCCTTCCCAGGTGCTAATTTGGGGGCGGTGACGATCTTGAAGTCTTCCGCATCCCCGGCATTGGTGAGGATGTAAAGCGTATCGCCATGGTCTTCGACGGAATACTCAATGCTGGTTTCGCGCGGGGCGATCAGCACCGGCTCACTGAGCGGCGCATCCGACGGGATCATCCAGACTTCCGATGTCTCGTGATCGTGAATGTCGATCAGGATCGTATCGCCAGACTGGGTTTCGCCAACGCCCATGAAAAAGCCGGCATCCTTTTCCTCATGGACCAGTACATCATTGGCCGGGTCGGTGCCGATTTCATGTCGAAACAGTTTGGACGGGCGGTGGTTCGCATCAAGGCGGATGTAAAACAGGTGCTTGCTGTCTTTGGAAAAGACACCGCCGCCGCCTGTGTCTTCAATCACGTAATTCAGGTCTGCGCCTTTGGTGAGATCGCGAATTTGAAGTGAGTAATACTCCGATCCCTTGTCGTCATAGCCCCAGGCCAGAAGTTCATGGTTGGGGGAGTGGCTGGCCCCACCAAACTTGAAATATGCTTTTCCATCAGCTTCCTTGTCACCATCAAGAAGAACGGTTTCTTCGCCGCCATCGCGCGGCGTACGCACGAACTTTGGATGCTGGCCGCCGGTCACATATTTCAGGCCATAGGCGTAAGGTCCATCGGGTGAGGGAACAGAGCTGTCGTCCTCCTTGATGCGCCCGCGCATCTCCTTGTAGAGCACGTCCTGCAGGTCTGCCGTTGGGGCCATCACAGCCTCCTGATAGGCGTTCTCTGCTTCCAGATACTGGCGAATATCGTCGGCCAGCACAGAAGGATCGCGCATCACCTCCTGCCAGTTGTCTGCTCTCAGCCAGGCGTAATCGTCCTGACGTTTAAAGCCGTTGGTCTCAAGGGTGACGGGCCGCGCATCTGCGCGAGGGGGCGTTGGAATCTGTGTCATGAAATCGAGTTAGGTTTTTTAGCGCGACATGGCAAGGGAGGAGGCCGAGTTTATGACAGATCCATGCAGGCCGTGACGAGAGTGAAAAATATCGTCCACCCGCGCTGATTGTTTTCACGCTGCGTTTTCCCTAGCGTTTTTAATTGGTCGAGAGGTTGGGGAGGGTGTCATGAGCGTAATGAAAGCAGCAGTCTTTGTTGAAAAAGACAGGATCGAAATCGAGGAAAAGGCAATTCCTGATATAGGCCCAACAGATGCCCTGATACGGATTACGACGACGACCATTTGCGGGTCGGATGTTCACATACTTACAGGCGCTTACCCGGTCGACCGTGGACGCACAATTGGGCACGAACCCGTCGGTGTCATCGAAAAACTCGGCTCAGCCGTGAAGGGCTTTGAAGAAGGGCTGCGGGTCATTGTCGGCGCTGTTACGCCCAGTGGCACCTCAAACGCTTGCCTGTGCGGTCAATGCTCACAAGACGGGCCGGGAACACCCCATGGATACGCCCCCTTTGGTGGTTGGCGTTTTGGAAACAACATCGACGGCGCACAGGCAGAATACCTCAAAGTTCCGGACGCCGAAGTGAATATGGCTGTTGTGCCAGATGGGCTAACTGACGAGCAGGTGCTCATGTGTCCCGACATCATGTCGACAGGCTTCAAGGGCGCGGAAAACGGCGGCATTCAGATTGGGGATACAGTTGCTGTGTTTGCTCAAGGCCCGATTGGTCTCTGCGCGACAGCAGGTGCCCGTTTGTTGGGCGCGTCCAAAATCGTCACAGTCGACTGCGTTCCGGGGCGCTTGGCCATCTCCAAAAAGATGGGCGCAGACGAGGTGATTGATTTCACAAAGGTCAACCCGATCGACAAGATCATGGAGTTGACCAATGGGCGGGGAGTAGATGTTGCAATTGAAGCGCTTGGCAAGCAGGTGACCTTTCAAAACTGCCTGGAGGTGCTTCGGCCCGGCGGAACACTCTCCAGTCTCGGTGTTTACACCGAAGATCTGACCATTCCTGCGAGTGCGATTCATCTAGGCATCGGCGACAACAAGATCGTGACGGCCCTTTGTCCGGGCGGGAAAGACCGAATGCGGCGGTTGATGTCCATTGTTGCAAGTGGCCGTGTTGACCTCAGCGAAATGGTCACCCACCGCATGAAACTGGATCAGATCGTCGACGCCTATGACCTTTTCGCAAACCAACGTGATGGCGTCCTGAAAATCGCCCTCACGCCGGGGTGAAATATGAAGGCTGAGGCAGCCAGCTTGTCCGCGGCCATAAACCCCGCCTTGAGCTGGTTCATGGTCAAGACCGTGGCTCAACCAAATAGGAGAAACTCCGACGGCGGCAGCCAAACATTAAACAGGTGAGGCCTGCGCCTTCGCGTGGGCCGCTAGGGCGGCTGCGTGGGCGGTGTCTGCTGTGTCGCTGTCGGTGTCACTTGTTTCCGTTGTCGAAGACACGTTGATTGTCGGTCTGGCGAATTGAATGCCGTTTTCTTCAAACACCCTTTGCACGGTGGCAAAGGCGTGACGTCGGATAACGAATTGTTTGCCGGGTTTGGACATGAATTTCGTGCTGATAACAAACCCGTAGTCACTGGCCTCGACAGCGCCTTGTGCCTTGAATGGCTGTAGAAAATCGTCCTTGATGTCTTCTTTCTGCGAAAGCTCTTGACCCGCCTTCTTTAGGAGCTTGCGAACCTTTTCAAGGTCAGTGTCGAACGGAACAGTGAACCGCAATTTCATGATCGCCCAGTCGCGGCTGTAGTTTGTCAGTGTCTGGATTTCACCGAACGGAATGGTGTGGACGGCTCCGCGGTGATGGCGAAGCTGTAGCGATCGCACTGACATGCGCTCGACAACCCCTTTCACCGAGCCAGTGTCTATGTATTCGCCAATGCGAACAGCATCGTCGATCAAAAAGAACGCCCCAGAGACAATGTCCCGTACCAGCGTTTGGGAGCCAAAACCGATGGCAAGCCCGAGAACACCGGCACCGGCAAGCACGGGGGCAATATCAACGCCAGCTGCTGTGAGGATAGCCATTGTCACGGTAGCAATGACGATGACTTGAATGGTGCGTTTGATGAGCGGAAGGAGCGTTCGGGTTCTCGAAAGGCCCGTACCCCCGATCTCCATTTCTCCCAAATCGTCACTCGCGCCCCTTAACGCGTCTTCCTTCTCGATTTGCTGGGTGATGTAGATGTTGCTGAAGTTCCAGAACGCCAAACCGACAAGAATATAAAAAGCGCTGTTCACCAGTGTGTTCCAGTATTGGGCTACGGACCCATCGCCCTCTGGAGTGACCACAATCGAATAGAGCCGCCAAGACGCAAAGAGCACGATTGCCAGCAATGCAGCGGCCAGCGGTCGAGCCGTGTTGATCACCGCATAGGCAAAGGACTTCGCTTCATCATCACGAAGTTCGGCTTCAGTGCGAACCAGAAAAGCATCGATATGCGGATACGTCGCTGCGAGCAGCAGGGTTAGAAGTCCTGCACCATAGGGCACCCCGTCCCCGATCAGTTCCAAGGCCACCAACACAGCCCACACCAAAACAGGCAGAAAGATCAAAAAACGGGACCATTTAGCAGCAAATGAATGCCTTGCAGCTGAATTTCCAACGCTTAGGTCTTGGCGGATTGCTTCTCTGTTCAGCGTAAATGAGATTGAGAGCAGGAAGGCGGCAATGCCTGTCACCGTGACCAGAAAAAGATCATGGACCGGACCAGAGACGCCGAGCGTGTTGATCAAGGCACAGGTGAAAAAGGCAAAAGCCCCAAACCCAACCGCAATCAACATTGTCACAAACAGTTTTTGCGCTTGTTGGTCAGTAAAGGATGGCAGCCTGAGATCCGTGGTGAAGGGGGAGTAAAAGGCCCGCAGCAATAAAGTTGCAAACCAAAACAGGCAGATCGGCACGATGTAGAAGACAAACGCCAGCCGGTTGTTCGCACTCTCATCAAAAAACACGAAATAAAGGACTGAGGTTACCGCCGCAAAAACTGTCATGGACACCATGCCACCGAGAATGGTGTGGCCGTGCGACGCCAGTTTCTCAAGGGCGTTCGGGTGAGCGATTTGTGTATGACGGGGCGTCTGCCGCCGACCCGCCGCATAATGCGCCAAACCGAACGTGAAAAATGCGCCGCAGATGACGGAGGCAAGCAAAGCGACAACAAACCGGCCTCCCGAGCCGGGTGACTGGTTTTTGCTGAAAGCGGCATAGCCCTTGCCAAAAATGCCGGGAAGGTCCGCATAAGCGCCAAACACTTCACCACCGTGATCTGAAAGTCGGCTGAACGCGGAGTTGAAGAAGAATGCGATTTTTGCAGGATTGAAAACTCCACTGTCGCTTCCCTTTTTCTCCTCTCGATCCTTGAGTTCGTTCAGGAGAATCTCCCGAACTTGTTGATCTGTCAGGGTCAAATAGTCCTCGGTGTCGGTCCCCAGGTCTGAAAGGGTCTCGAGATTTCCTGCCGAGGTCTGAGCTAATCCTGAACTTGCTGAAGCCATCAGGAAAAGGACTGCGAGGAATATCAGAACAGATGACAGGTGGTGGAGCAATCGGGATGGGAACCGGACCTGGTGCGCCGCTATTGTGACCATTAATATTCACTCTGCCTGTTGATCGCCTGACCCCAATATAGCTGGCCAAAATGCAGTGTGAGCATTTCTGAATCGAATTGTTTCAATAGTTTAGGGTGATTGTATGCGCGCGCCGATACGAAGAAAATCAGGGTGTATTTCAGACGCCGAGTGGACAAAATGCGTCACGATATTTGTCGTTATTGACAAAGTGGGTGCCAACATTCAAGAACAAGACGCGTAATGGTTATCAGGTTGCGAACGTGATCTGGCATTAAAAGGGAACACGGTGAGACGTAGGCATCAGCCATCAAGTCCGTGACTGCCCCCGCAACTGTGAGCGGTTAGCAAACCTGAATTTGACCACTGGGAGGAAACCCGGGAAGGCTCAGGCAAGCGATGACCCGCAAGTCAGGAGACCTGCCATGCGATTGTATTTCAACCCGGGCGGGGCGCCCTGGACGAGATCGGTTGGTGGCCTTGCCTTTGTTTTGATCGCATCCACTCTTCGGTTTTCTCCCCCAAGGCCCTCGCAAGATCGCGGAGGGCGACATGACCCGGACAGACAACTTTGCGCAGCTTGCCGAGCTGCTGACACAAACCAGTTCACTTGCTGAGCGGGCCCATCGGGCAATGCAGGATATTCCCGTTTCAGGGCAGCTTGACGGATATGAGAATAGTAACGTAATAACGTTACATAAATTTCGTGAAGATGCCGTCCGGCCACAAACCGGCTTGAAAGAAACCTCTCCAGAGAAGTCCAAACAATGACTGCAGATCGACACCAGATCATTGTGTGCACCACCTGTCGTGAAAAAGGCAGCGATCTGCGACCAGGTAAGGATATTCTGGCCAAGCTCGAAGTTGACTTGAAGAACCAGCCGGACCTTGAGGCGCGATACGACATCGCCGGTATCGAATGCATGGCTGGCTGCGCGCGGTCTTGCACGGTAGCGTTTCGTGCTGAAGGCAAGGCGACGTACCTCTTCGGTGACATGACACCGGAAGAGGACATCGACGACTTGATCGCGTTTGCGCGCCAATATTCCGAATTGCCCGACGGTTGGTGCATCTCGCGCGATCGGCCCGGCAAACTTCGCCGCACCGCTTTGGCCCGCATTCCGGCGTTGAACGTGCCTGAAGCTGGGGCTAAGGCCAAGGCAGGGGCAGGGGCAGGGGCTGGGGCAGGGGCGGACAAGCCATGAGTACAGCAAAACTCACTGTCGAGGGCGTGACATGGGGCCCGGACCGGCAGGGCGTGCTGCTTCATCCGGTGTCCTTCGAATTGGAGCCCGGTCACATTCTGGGAGTTGTCGGGGCCAACGGCGCTGGCAAGTCGACGCTTTTGCGGCTTATCTATCGGTACAACAAGCCGCGCTCCGGACGTGTCTTGTTAAATGGAACGGATATCTGGTCCTTGAGCGCGCGCGACGCAGCCCGCAGCATTGCCGCTGTTTTGCAGGAACAGCCGACCGATTTTGCTTTGAGTGTTCGTGAGATTGTCGCGCTGGGCCGCACGCCTTACGCACAAGGGCTGTCGCGAGGTGGTGCCCGCGATGCGGAAATAATCGAAGGTGCGCTGAAACGCATGCAGCTGCTGCCTCTGGCCGACCGGCGGCTTGGAACGCTGTCTGGCGGAGAGCGCCAGCGGGCCATGGTCGCCCGGGCGCTGACACAAGAGCCAAAACTGCTCGTTCTGGACGAACCGACCAATCACCTCGACATTCGTCACCAGCTTGAGATCCTTGCGCTGGTGCGCGGTCTCGGCATCACGGTCGTTACCAGCCTGCATGATTTGAACATGGCAGCTGATCTCTGTGATGACATTCTATTGCTATCTGGCGGCAAGGCGCTGGCATTCGGCCCGCCTCACGACGTCTTGATCCCGGACCGGGTGGAAACAGCCTTTGGCGTCCAGACCCGAGTTCAGATGCTCGCTCCAAGCGGCGATCGACACCTCACGTTTTCATTGTAAATCAAGGAAATCTACAATCATGAAATCCCTCCTTGCAACGCTGGCATTTTCTCTGCTTGCTTCCTCTGCTTTGGCCTCTGTTGAAGTGAAAAGCTGCAACCGAACCGTGACGTTTGAAGAACCGCCGAAAGCAGCCATTTCCAATGATGTTAATCTGACAGAAATGATGCTGGTTCTTGGCCTTCGGGATCACATGGTTGGGTACACAGGTATCTCCGGTTGGAAAACGCTGGACGAGAAGATGCGGGAAGGTGTCGCCGAACTTCCAGAGTTATCCGAGAAATATCCAACCAAGGAAGTTCTTGTTGGGGCAGATGCCGACTTCTATTTCGCTGGTTGGAACTACGGCATGAAGGTTGGCGGTGAGGTCACCCCAGAAACTCTGGAGCCATTTGGAATCAAGGTCTATGAGCTGACCGAATCCTGCATTCATATCGGCGAAAAACCGAAGGTCTCCATGGATGACATGTACAACGACCTTTTGAATCTCGGCAAAATCTTTCAGGTGGAAGAACGCGCGCAAAGCCTCGTGGCTGCTTACCGCACTGAACTTGAAGAGTTCACTTCAGGCTTGAAAACGTCTGGCGAGCCTTTGAAAGTCTTCGTCTATGACAGTGGCGAAGATCGACCGTTCACTGCTGGTCGTTACGCCATGCCGACTGCGATGATCGAGGCTGCTGGCGGCAAAAACATCATGGATGGTTTTGATAAGAGCTGGGCGAAAGTCGATTGGGAAGCTGTTGTCGATGGCGCTCCAGAAGTTGTCGTGATCGTGAATTACGGCTCTGTAACCGCAGAGCAGAAGATCAACTTCATAAAGACCAATCCGGCGCTTTCTGATATTCCGGCAGTGAAAAATGATCGTTTCGTGGTGTTGGAATATGTTGAGGCAACTCCTGGGCCACGGAATATTAAAGCGGTGAAAAAACTCGCATCCGGCTTCTGGGGCGAGTGACACCATGACAGACCAGACCGAGGATTTCCGCTTGGCGTCATCTCGCCCCTTGGAGGCACGCGAAAAGCGCAAAATTGTGTTCAGCGGGTTTGCGCTGGCCATGGTTGGCGGCTTCGGTCTACTTTTGCTGTCTGTCATCTTTGCTGTGTCTGTCGGGGCGGTCTCCGTTCCGGCAGAAACGGTTTTTGGCATTCTCTTGAGCAAAGTGGCACCCGGCCTTGTTGAGGTGGACTGGTCCAAGGGCCGCGAAGCAATTGTGTGGGAAATCAGGTTTCCCCGCGTCTTGCTGGCTGCTTTGGTGGGCGCAGGGCTTGCGGTTGTCGGCGCTGCACTTCAGGCCGTGACCCGAAATCCACTGGCTGATCCACATCTTCTGGGCATTTCTTCTGGCGGTGCTTTCGGGGCCATCCTCGCCCTTTTGCACACGGGGCTGTTTCTCGGGCTTTTGACTGTGCCGTTCATGGCCTTTGTGGGTGCGCTGGGCGCAACGCTGCTGGTGCTGGGGGTCACGCGATTTGCAGCTGCCACCAGTGCTGACCGGTTGGTTCTGGCCGGAGTTGCTGTTTCTTTCATCATCATGGCTGGCGCCAATGTGCTGATTTTTCTAGGCGACCCACGGGCAACCCACACGGTGGTGTTCTGGATGCTGGGCGGCTTGGGCCTCGCGCAATGGAGCCATCTGGTGTTTCCGTTGGTCATTCTTGCTGTCTGCGGAGCCTATTTCTGGGCTCGGGCAGGGGATCTCAATGCCATGACAATCGGCGATGAAACCGCCTCAACACTTGGAATTCCGGTTGCAAGGTTCCGCCTGACCGTTTTTGTGATAGGCGCGCTGATTACCGGCGTCATGGTTGCCTTTTCCGGCATGATCGGCTTCGTCGGGCTGATGATTCCGCATATTGTTCGCTTTGTTGCAGGAGGAAATTACGTCCGCGTTGTGCCTGCTTCCATGCTGCTGGGCGCCATCTTTCTCATTTGGGCGGATATTCTGGCTCGCACCATCATGTCACCCGAAGACATGCCCATCGGCATTGTCACCGGCCTGATCGGCGGCGTCTTCTTCATCTGGCTGCTGAGAAGGCAGAGCTGAGTTTTTTCGTTCCAAGGTCATTCCAGACCGCGTGGCCGAATGGCCATCGCTTGATCCGGAATCCAGATAATATGCCCATGCCAAAGGCATGGTCATATTTTAGAAGAGTTCGCGCTGCTCACAATGACACGCTGGATTCTGGATCATCATGCAGCAGCGCTGCATTTGTCCAGAATGACCTGTGAGCTATCAGTTCGGGATTTGCGACTGGAAAAACAATCAAGCAGCGATCGGCGACCCGCCGTGCTTCTTGCGCGTGTTCATCAGGATGAAGATCATGATGCCCATGTTCAAAAAGTTCCAGGCGATGCCATTGAGGAACGCGGCCTGATAAGAGCCGGTGAGGTCATAAATCCAGCCGGACATCCAGCCACCAAGGGCCATGCCCAAAATCGTCGCCATGATGACAAGACCGATCCGCTGTCCGGCCTCACGTGCTGGCAGATACTCACGCACGATGACGGCGTAGCTCGGCACAATGCCACCCTGTGACAGTCCAAAGATCAGGGACACGAGATAAAGCGGCGTCAGCCCATCAAACGGGATATAGAGAAACAACGCTGCGCATTGCAGCACGGAGCCAAGCAAGAGGGTGCGTACGCCGCCGATCTTGTCGGCCAGAAACCCGGACGCAATCCGGCTGATGATCCCAAATCCGGTCATCAGGGAGATCATGTCCGCCCCCGGCGCAACGCCATATCCAAGATCCACGCAATAAGCGACGATATGAACCTGCGGCATGGACATGGCGACGCAGCAACCAAGCCCTGCAAGGACCAATAACAGTTGAAGCCGTCCCGGCGTCACAGCAACGGAGAGTTGGCCAAAGTGGCCCAAAACGCTGCCCGTGCTTCCATAAACATCGTAGTCCGGCCTGCGGCGCAGCGCGAAGGTCAGCGGCACCATAATGACCAAACAGAGAATGGCGATCATCAGATAAGTCGTACGCCAGTCGGTAAAGGTGAGGCCCCACTGAATGAAGGAGGGCCACAAAACACCAGCGAGGTAATTGCCGCAAGCAGCCGAGGCGACTGCAATTCCGCGTCTTTTGTTGAACCAATGAGACAAATCGGCGATCAGCGGACCAAAAGTGGCTGCCGTGCCAAGGCCGATCAATACACCTTGAGCCAGTGAAAAGAGCAGAAGGTTCGGCGCTAGACCAGCAAGCGCGAACCCGGCTGACAGCGCAAGGGCAGAAACCAGCACAGGCAGGACAATCCCGAACCGGTCCACCCAGCGGCCAATGAGATAGTTTCCGGCTGCAAAGCCCAACATTGTCATCGTGTAGGGCAGGGAGGCATCGCCCCGATCAACACCAAATTCCGCCTGAACGGCGGGCAGAACAATCACCACAGCCCACATGCCTGCACCACCCACGGTGGACAAGATGATGCACACCGCAAGGCGAAACCAGGCATAGCTGCCATCAGGGGCGTATGGATCAGTGTCGGCGGTTGTCATTCAGGAGATCGAGAAAAGTCGCTGTTCAGGTCATTATTTAAATCAAGCGCTATCAGGCAAATCGCATCAGCTCCAATAAAACTTTTCGTTCCATCCATTCGTCTTCTTGATGGAAGTGCTCGTTATCTAATCAGATCTTCGCTTTCCTGATCGATGGGAACCAATAATTCGATGGTCAGTCCTTCGATGATGGCGTCTTGAACAGACACCAACTGACCAAGCAAGGAAGTCATCCGAACAGGTATGCCGCCTGGGCCTTCGAAAAAGAACAGGAACGAAAATTGGGACCGTTTCGGTTGGTTCGGCTTCAGTCTCTATGAAAAGGCCCTGTTCTGAAGCCCGCTGAAGCAGTGCTGCCAAGCCCGCGTCCTCTCGCGCTTCCCGGATGAGACGGGTCGCCAGAATTGGGGCGACCTCAGTCCAGTTCAAGACACGATCTCGGAAAGCATTCTCCATAAGGAGTTCAAACAGGTTAGGGGCTTCGTTTGAACCGGGAGAAGCAGCTTGACCAAGAAAGGCGTTCCCTTGGTCGTTCATGCGCAAAATGTCCCAGCGCTTGTTTAGGACATAGGCCGGGAAGGGCCAGTGAGCGAGAACACGCTTCTCAACAATATTAAGCGCCTCCAATACTTCCTCAGACCCAAAGTCACGCCGTTTGTAGGGGCTTGTAAGACCTGCTGCTTCATAAAGCGAAAGCCGTTTTGAAATCGGTAGGCCCAGAACCCGGGAAATCCGGTCGACCATCTGAGTGCTCGGTTGTGCACGGCCTGTTTCAAGAAAAGAAAGGTGGCGCTGAGTTGAAGACAAACGATCCGCGAGAGCTGATTGGCTGATGTTCAGCTCTCTACGCAGAGCCCTTAAAGCCTGCCCAAAGCTGGTGGAACTGACGGTTGTTAGAGACAACGGAAAAGAAACTCCTCATTCCCTCCAAGGGAATTGAAACTTTGATCCTCGGCAGAGACTGTAGGCCTCACAAGAACACTGATCTCAAGTTCAATTGGTGAAACAGATGCTTATATGGGTTTTCCTCGTTCTCGGACTTTATTTTGTTCAAATATATGTGTCAGCTACCTTCATCACGCTCAAGGAGGGTCTACTCCGTCATTTTGGCCCGCGTGATATTATGCCCGAGCGCGGTGTTATCGGCGCGCGTGCGGAGCGTGCCCTGTTGAACATGAAGGAAAATCTGCCGTTTTTCTTCGTCCCGGCTCTTCTAAGTCTGTATGTGGAAGGAGCAGACTTCCAGCTGGCGATACTGGGCGCACAGCTATTCTTCTTTGGTCGGTCGGCATTTCTGATTCTTTACATAGCTGGTGTGCCTTGGCTGCGCTCTGTTGCCTACGCTGTGGCACTCTGCGGCAATATTTTGATGGTACTTGCGCTTTGGGAGAGCATTTAAGGCAATGCGGTTGAGCACATTTTATTTATGCATGGCCGTGGTTGGAACAGTTGTTCCTTGGGTGTTTTTTGCTTCGTTTTTTGCAAGCAAAGGTCTGGATATCCCGCTGTTCATCTTGTCACTCTTTGGAAATGCGGCCTCGGGCGGGTTCTCCGCAGATGTGTTGATTTCGATATTGGTGTTTTGGATCTGGTCTTTTGTCGATGCTCGGCAATTGGGCATTTCGCAGTGGTGGCTCGTGTTGCCAGCTGGCTGCTTTGTGGGCCTTTCGTGTGCCTTGCCGCTCTATCTCTATTTCAGGCAGAAGGTGGTTGCCTGACATTTGGAAATTCTGCCGCTTTTTCGAAACAGCACAGGTGGTTTGAGGCCGTGTGAATCGTGTGTTAGCGTTATGGCAATGCAGAGATGATCAGTGGTGTTTCGGGCTGTTTGGAACGCTGGATATTCCGTCTTTGCAGACGGGGGTGCAGCTGGTGTGGGGCTCAATCGCAAAAGAAGAGAAAAGTCGACTCAGTTGCAATTGAACAAGCAATGGTTGAAACCTATATGGCTCGGCAATGATAAAAATCTGAGGGCTTGGCAATGTTCACTAGTCTATTTTCCCATCAAATTAAAAAACCCACAGCAATTCATCTGGTTTTGATGGAAACGTTTTTCTAACGGTTGCGCATCTAATCTCTCAGCCGTTAAGTAAATACCATAACTCTTGTGCCTTCCAGTCTGGGTGCCGGGCGTAGAACTTCCTCAGTATTCGCCCATCGCCATCCTCACCGAACTTGAAATCGGATCAGCATGACGCAAGTGGCGATTGATACAACACTCCTCGCGATACTGGCCCCGTTTCTGGCCGCTGCCATCGCTCCCATCCTCACCCGTTATCTAAAGCACAATGCGGCCTGGCTGCTTGCTTTGGTTCCAGCATGGATATTCTGGCATTTTACCGGCTTCATCGCGCCGGTGTCTGAAGGGCAGTCCTTCATCGCAGCCAGATCCTGGGCGCCGATCTATCGGGTAGACTTCTCATTCTACATTGATGGTTTGGCGACGGTCTTCGCGCTGCTGATCTCCGGCATTGGAACTTTCATTATCCTCTATGCCGGCGGATACATGAAGGGCCACGCGCAGCAGGGGCGGTTCTTCTCGTTTTTGTTCCTGTTCATGGGCGCGATGCTGGGGCTGGTTCTCGGCAATAACCTCTTCACGCTGTTCATTTTCTGGGAGTTGACGTCCATCACGTCCTTCCTTTTGATCGGGTTCAATCATCTCAAGGCGAAATCGCGCCGTGCGGCCATTCAGGCGCTGGTTGTCACCGGTGGCGGCGGTCTTATCCTGCTGGCCGGGTTCGTGATGATCATTTCCGTCACGGGCGAAGTCTCCATGTCGGAGCTTTTGAAATCGCCGGATGTCATCCGCAACAGCGGATACTTTGTCCCGATTTTCTTCCTGATCCTTGGTGGTGCGTTCACCAAATCGGCTCAGTTCCCGTTTCACTTCTGGTTGCCCAACGCAATGGAAGCCCCCACTCCGGTGTCAGCGTTCCTGCACTCGGCCACCATGGTCAAAGCGGGTGTTTATCTCCTGATGCGCATGCATCCGATGCTGGGTGGAACAGATCTCTGGATGACCGTGCTGCCGGTCTTTGGTGGCGCAACTCTTCTCGTCGGCACGATCCTCGCAGTTCGCCAAACCGACTTGAAGCTCATGTTGGCCTACACGACCGTGGCATCGCTGGGCCTGTTGGTGATGCTGATCGGCACTAGCTATGAGCGTGCGCTTGAAGGTGCTGTGCTTTATCTGATCGCGCACTCACTGTTTAAAGGCGCGCTCTTCATGGTGGCTGGTACCATCGACCATGAAGCCGGAACGCGGGACGTTACCAAATTGGGTGGTCTGCGCGGTGCAATGCCGTTGACCTTCCTGTTTGCTTGCCTTGCTGCGCTCTCCATGTCCGGCCTGCCGCCGTTCATCGGCTTCATCGCCAAGGAAGTGCTGTATTACGGAACGTCCGGCGCACCGAGCGCAGCGGCTCTCCTGACTGTGACAGCCGTTGTCGGCAATGCGTTGATGCTTGTGATTGCAGCTGCCGTTGCCTTGAAGCCATTCCTCGGCCCAAAGGTTGAAACACCAAAAGCAGCACACGAAGGCCCGGTTATGCTTTGGGCGGGAGCAGCGTTCCTGTCGATCACGGGCCTTGTACTGGCTTTCACAACCCATTGGACCGGAGCTCAGCTGATTGGTCCGATGTTGTCGTCGCTGACCGGTACGCCAACCGAAGTTGAGCTGCATCTGGTGCCGCCTTACTTCATCGGCAACGTGGCCCTGATGCTCTCAATTGCAACAGTTGCACTCGGTGTTGTCTTGTTCTGGCAATTGGATCGCTTGCGGGCTTTGATTGCCGGTATACTGGTGGGCCCTTTGATGAATTGGGGTCCGGACAAGGGTTTCGATCAGGTCATTGCTGCCATTGTGTCTTTCGCCGCAGCTGCAACCCGGTTCCTGCAAAACGGCAAGATGCAGACCTACATGGCGTTGACCTTTGTTGTGACAGCCATCGCGGTTCTGCTGCCGGGTTATCTGTCGAACGGATGGCCCGCAGTGCCGAAAATGCCGCACTATCACTTCTATGAGTGGGGCATTTTCCTGATTGCCATCATGGGGCTCGGTGCAGTGCTGATCGCCAAGACCCGTCTGACGGCGATTGTCTCGCTCGGCATTCAGGGCTTCGCGGTTGCCATCATCTTCATGCTGTTTGGTGCGCCCGATCTGGCCTTCACGCAGTTGATGGTCGAAACCCTCTCGGTTGTAATTCTGGCTCTGGTCATGACTCGGTTGAAGCTGACACCGCGCGACCATCGCTCGGGTGCGGCGGCGCTTGTTACCGGCGTCATTGCGGTGGCTGTTGGGCTTGGCCTTGCGCTGACAATCATTGCGATCACGCAGCAGCCATTTGACCGCACGCTGTCCGACTTCTTCACCGAATATAGCCGCTCCATCGCCCATGGCCGCAATATTGTGAACGTGATCCTCGTCGACTTCCGCGGCATTGATACCTTGGGTGAAATCGCGGTGGTCACCTTGGCCGGGCTCTGTGTCCTTGCGCTGATCCGCGTGAGAACGCCGCGCCCAAAGGATGCTGATCCAGCTCCACTGAAAAATGAGGAGGCTGCCTGATGCGTACGGTTATCTTCCGCACTGTTGCGCCTTACCTCACAGCGCTCATGGTCCTGTTTTCCATCTTCGTGCTGTTGCGCGGACACAATGAGCCGGGTGGGGGCTTTATCGGCGGCCTGATCGCAGCCTCTGCACTTGCGATCTTCGGGATTGCTTGCGGCGTTGCATCCGTGCGCCGAGCCATCGTGTTCCACCCGATGAGCATTGCCGGGTTCGGCCTTTTGCTGGGGGCGGTATCGGCCCTGCCGTCACTGTTCAAAAAGCAGCCGTTCATGACCAGCCAGTGGCTTGAGTTCAAGTTCTTTGACGTGAATGTCGCGCTGTCGACACCGCTGTTTTTCGATATCGGCGTTTATCTAGTGGTTGTCGGAGCAATCAGCTCGATTGCGCTGGCCTTGGAAGAAAGGGAGAGCGACTGATGGAAACCGGTCTTGCGATTGTGATCGGCATATTCTTTGCCGTTTCAGTCTATCTCCTGCTCTCAAAGCAGCTTGTGCGGATGCTGATCGGTGTTGCGATCCTCGGCAACGCGGTAAACATGCTGATCTTCACCAACGGACGGCTGACCCGGGAAGTTCCACCGGTGATCCCGGCAGACCTCTACGTTCCGGCAGAAGTCACCGCGAACCCGTTGCCGCAAGCGTTGGTTCTGACCGCGATTGTGATTTCGTTCTCGTTCTTTGCCTTCCTGTTGGTGCTGGCCTTCCGCGCCTATCAGGAGCTTGGCACAGACGACGTCAACGAGATGCGCGTTGCCGAACCTTCAAACGACCCTCTTCCTCCGCAAGGATATTGATCTGATATGGCCGGTTCCTATCCTTCCGTAGACGTCGATTTTTCCCAAGCGTGGAACTTGACGCCCGTTTCCGCAGCCGACTGGCTGATCGTGGCCCCGGTTGTCATTTCCATGATCGGCGGCGCGGTGTGCCTCATGGCGCGCAAAAACACAGATGCCCAGCCAAAACTGGGTCTGATCTTCCTCGTTCTTCTCGTACTTGCCAGCGGCGGTTTGCTGCTGAGGGTTCTGGACAAGGGCGTCATCACCATGGTGATGGGTTCTTGGTTGCCGCCCTTCGGGATTGCGTTCACCGTTGATGCACTTGGCGCAACCTTGTGCTTGATCGCCTCTGTGGTTGCCCTGTGCGCCGGGATCCATGGCGCAGCCACGGTTGACAATACGGGGCGTCGCTACGGGTTCTACCCGTTCCTTTTGTTATTGATGACCGGTGTTTGTGGGGCGTTTTTGACCGGCGACATCTTCAACCTCTATGTCTGGTTTGAAGTGCTGCTCATCTCGTCCTATGGCTTGCTGGTTCTTGGCAACGAGCGTCCGCAGCTAGATGGTGCTGTCAAATACGGCATTTTGAACCTGATCGGCACCAACCTCTTCCTGATCGGAACGGGTTTGATTTACGGCGTGTTCGGCACGCTAAACATGGCCGACATTGCGATCAAAATCTCCGAGATGGATGCGCCCGCCAGCGGAACGCTGGCAACCATTGCCGCGCTTTATTTGCTGGCCTTTGCCATGAAGGCAGCTGCGTTTCCGGTCAATTTCTGGCTTCCAGCCTCCTATCACACGCCGAATATTGTGATTTCCGCTGTCTTCGCAGGCCTTTTGACGAAGGTGGGTGTCTACGCACTCCTGCGCATCTTCGTCCTGATCATGCCAGCTTCTCGCGAATATATGGCAGACCTGATCTCGGTCGTTGCCATCGGCACCATGATCGTCGGCGCACTTGGCGCGTTGGCGCAAAGTGAAGTCCGCAGGCTTCTGGGATATCTGGTGATTTGCGGCATCGGCTCCATGCTGGCCGGTCTTGCAATTGGCAGCACGGTGGCGATCTCCGGCGCGATTTTTTATGCCGTGCATTCGATCATTGTCATGACTGCGCTCTATATGGCCGCTGGCGTTATCTATCAGATGGCGGGGTCCTATGACCTTCGAAAACTGGGTGGCCTTTATGGAGCCAGCCCGGCATTTGCAGCGATCTTCCTCATCCTCGCCTTCGCCGTGTCCGGCCTGCCGCCGTTCTCCGGTTTCTGGCCAAAGGTCATGCTGGTTGAAGCTGCAATCAATGACAGCCGCGTCTGGTTGGCCGTTGCAATCCTGCTCAGCGGTTTCCTGACAACCATCGCCATGGGGCGAACGTGGATCTACGCATTTTGGCGGGGCGGTCCGGAAGGCACGGAAGACGGCAAGTCTGTCGCCCTGTCGCCGAAGACCTTGCCAATCCCTGCTGCATCATGGGTGCCGGTCTGCATGCTGACAGCGCTGGTCATTTATTTCGGCCTGCAGCCGGAGGGCATCATGCATCTGTCAGCCTATGGTTCAATCGGTCTCATTGATCCGCAGGGATATGTGAACTCAGTCTTCGGAGGTGCACAATGACCGGATTGTTCCTGATCAATGTCCTCCTGTCGCTGGCCTGGGGGGCGGTTACCGGTAGTTTTTCCGCCGTAAACCTGGTCTTCGGCTTCGTTTTGGGGACGGGCGCTCTTTATCTCATCCGCGAACAGGTTGGCACATCCGGGTACTTTTCGCGGGCAGGTAAAACGCTAAGCCTCGGAGCGCTGTTTATCTACGAGTTGATCCTGTCGTCCTGGCGGGTTGCCAAGATTGTGTTGCAGCCGAAAATCGAGCTGGAGCCGGGGATCATCGCCTATCCGCTGACCGTGGATCGTGATTTTGAAATCACCATGCTCGCCAATCTCATCACCTTGACCCCCGGAACCCTGTCCGTGGACGTGTCTGACGACAGAAAAACCCTTTTTGTTCACTGCATTGATGTTCCTGATCCCCAGGCCACTATCGACGAGATCAAAAACGGGTTTGAACGCAAGATCCTGGAGGCCTTCCGGTGACACCTCTTGAAACCTTCTCAGCCGACTTCCTTGATGCCTGTGTGCATATCGCGCTGGCTGTCTTGACCGTCAGCTTCATTTTGATTGCGATCCGGACAGTAAAGGGACCGACCTTGCCGGACAGGGTGGTGGCGCTCGATATGCTTGTCGCAGTCGGGATCGGCTTTCTGGCAACCTTCGGGGTTCTGACCTCATATTACCTTTATATTGATGTGGCCATCACACTTGGTCTCGTCGGCTTCCTCGCAACGGTTGCTTTTGCGCGCTTCATCCTGAACCGCGGCACAGCCGGAGACACGGCGATCATGAACGAAGTGGACGAGTCCATCGAACGCAGAAAGGCAGGACAATGATCGGAGCCTGGATGGATATCATTGTCGGCATCATGCTGGTGGTAGGAGCCGGTTTTGCCTTGGTCGCGTCAATTGGGATCTTGAGACTGCAAGACGTCTACATGCGCATGCATGCCGGATCAAAAGCAGGAACACTTGGATCTGGCGTAATGTTGCTGGCACTTGCCGTGCACGCATCTGACGGCGGTGTCGTGACCCGCGCCATTGCCGGTGTTATCTTCTTTCTGCTGACTGCGCCTGTCTCCGCCCATCTTCTGGCAACCGCCGCCTATCGAGTGGGGTACCGGCCATGTGCGTTGACGAAAAAAGATGCTTTCAAAGCCGAAGCTCGTCCGCAGGACAAGGACTGACGTTTTTCCGCCTCATTGTGCAGCCAGAGATTGACTTCTGGCTGAACGGCGAAGGGTGTCGAATCGTCTCCCGGCCGTCGAGTTTTATCCGCAAGATGAGTTGTGAGATGGTTGTTAAAAGACAGCTTTCTCTTGCGTTACATATACTTTTCCTAAAATGTGAAAAAACGCGGAAATACGACCAGTAATATTACAAAACTGCAGCCTTTAATTGAAAAACGATAGTAATTTACTGCTTTCAGGGGTTGTCTACGACGGTAACCCATCTTATAAGAAGCTTATCCGATACCTCGAAAGTAGAACATTTTTTGTATGTGGTGTGGTCAAGTATCGATTATTTACGGTACCTGCTGCGTCAAGAAGCTTTTTAGGGTTAGAGAGACAGAATTCTCGATTTAAAGAAGAATGGACCTGAAATGACGGAAAATCCGGTAGACGGCGCTCTGATTGAACTTACCTCCGATATCGTGTCTGCTTATGTCAGCAACAACACTGTGGCTTCAACAGACCTGCCGAACCTGATCAACGAAGTTTACGGCGCTCTGCAGCGCACCGCGACCGCTTCCCAAGAGCCGGAGCCGGAGCCGCTGAAGCCAGCCGTGCCGATCAAGAAGTCGGTCATGCCGGACTACATCATCTGCCTGGAAGACGGCAAGAAGTTCAAGTCGCTGAAGCGTCACCTGCGCACCCATTACGACATGACCCCGGACGAATACCGCGAGAAGTGGGAGCTTGGCCCGGATTATCCGATGGTTGCTCCTAACTACGCAGCTGCTCGTTCCGAGCTTGCAAAGAAAATGGGCCTCGGCCAGCAGCGCAAACGCGCTAAATAAGCCGTTACATGCTGCGTTCTTTCAACCGCCCGGATTTTCCGGGCGGTTTTTTGTTGGTTAGTGTAGATTGGAAAATCGCGTGAGGAAAAAGTCCGCCCCTTGAGGAGATCAAAATGCTTCAAGCCTATCTCGCAACTCTTGTTGGGTTGATTGCCATGCAGGTTGCGCCAGGCCCAAACCTTTTGGCGGTTGCTTCTGCAGGAATGGGGCAGGAACGTCGATCCGCGCTCCTGATCGCGCTTGGGGTCGCAAGTGGCGCAGCAATTTGGGTGTTCCTGGTTGCCATGGGAATTGGCGTTGCAGTCAAAAACCATCCGGAACTCCTCACTGTGCTCAAGTTTGCGGGCGGCGGGTATTTGATGTGGATCGGAGCAAGAGCATTTTTATCCGCACTCAAGGGCCAAAATACGCGCATAGCGCAGACAGAAGGGGCGTGTTCGGATTGGGTTTCTTGGCGCAGAGGGCTGTTTGTTGTCATGTCTAACCCCAAGGCCGCATTGGGTTGGGCCGCTATTGCCTCTTTCATGTTCGGGGCGGGGCTGACTGCGCTTCAGGTCGCAGCCTTTGCACCCCTTGCCGCATTAAGCGCAATCATGGTCTACGGCGGATATGCGCTTTTGTTTTCAACCGGCAGGGCAGTTCGCACCTACCAAAGGTTTTGGCGAGGGGTAGAGCTTGTGTTCGGGGGCGTCTTCGGTGCGATGGGGGCGAGCCTGCTTCTGGCCGGGGCGAGAGATTTGCGCCCATAAAGGTGCTGTAGCAGCTCTATTAAGAGAGCTGCTTGTCTACCTTGTTGCTGAATAACTATCTGAAAAACATTCAAAAACGATCGTGCCCAAAGGTGGTTTGGGCGAGCACGGTCGCGCGTGCGGCTGTGTGAAGTCGCGCTGTGCACCCTTAAGAATATAAGGAAACTTATGCTCAACCTAAAATTTTATGTTAGTATAATAGGAAAAATTACCTAGTCGTTTTGATGGATAGGGTGGAGTTTCAAAATGGCACCGCACCGGAAGGGGAAACAAAAAGCAGGTAACTGCTCCAGTTGTTATTCCGCTTTTGCGCAGTTGTTTGCCAATCGCATGGCGGCACATTTGCATATTGCCGAAGGGTAAGTCTCACGGGTGTTTTGCATTGAGCCAAACGAGTTTTACCGCGAGACGCGCGGGCGTCGTCAGGTTGTCGAGGCGCGCCACTTGGTGATGTATCTGGCCCATGTGGAACTCGGCTATCCCCTCAAGGATATCGGACATCGTTACCACCGCCACCGAAGCACCGCGGCCTATGCGTGCCGCGTCACCTAAAACCGCAGAGAAGATCCCGAATTCGATGATATGGTTTGCCAATTGGAGGCCATTATTTCCCTTCGCAACGACCCGTTGTTTATTGCTGTTTGAGAGGTTCTCGATGAAAAAACGTTTGCCCAAAGACTATCAATTGTTGTTTCGCCTCCTGAAAGCCCTGTCGGCAAGTGGAAAGCGGGTCGTGCCAGACCCGAGCGCACCGGAAGGTTGGTGGGTTCAATCCTCTGACGGTGTGTGAGGTCAGACCGTGCTGGACGATGGCCGAAGGTCAGATTATCTGAAAGGGGGCGAAGGCAATACATTTGCCTTGAGTGACACAGGCAAGAAGGCGCTCAGGCGGTATCTAGCGAGCGAAGGCGCATTTTTAAGCCAGCACCGCGAAATGAGTCGCGAGCATTATGACGGCATGGATGCGCCGCTAACCGTGAACCTCTCGGAGAGCCCGTTGGCGTGGCTGGCCAAACGCAAGGACAAGTCGGGGAAACCTCTTCTATCCAAGACCCAGATACTGGCGGGAGAACGGCTGCGGCAAGACTTTTCCTTTGCCTGCCTCATGCCTGACATGGCGGGTGGCTGGAAAGTGGAGCAGTCAGGCTTGCCACGCGGGGGTGGGAAGTCGTCCGGTGACTTGAATGACGACGTTATCGCCGCAAAGGACCGGGTTCAGCGGACACTCGACAGTCTTGAGCCGAAATGCGCGCGGGTTCTGGTGGATGTGTGCTGTTATCTAAAAGGGCTGGAGACTGTTGAGGCAGAACAGGGCTGGCCTGCGCGCTCTGCCAAGATCGTATTGCAGATCGCGCTGAACTCACTCGCTTTGAGTTACGGCATGATCATCCAGTCAAAACGGGCAGGTGGTCACATTTCGGTCTGGACGTCAGAGCCTGATCACCTTCAGTGAGCAACCCGCTGTCGGGAGTTCAGAAAAAGAAAGAGGGCGCCCTGTCAGGCGTCCTCAGACCGCAATGCGGCTTCTGCATCGGCGCGAATGCGGCCGATCATCGACTTGAGACCGTTTGACCGTTGTGGGGTCAGGTGCTCTTGCAGGCCGAGCTGATTGAAAATCGCATCAACATCCGTCGCCAGAACATCTTGCGCAGTCTTGCCAGAGAAAACAGCCAATGCAACGGCCACAAGCCCCTGAACGATTAGCGCGTCGCTGTCTCCGCGATAGGTCAAGACCGGAGCTTCACCACTGCGATCCACCTCCGTGACCAACCAGACTTGCGAAACACAGCCACGCACCTTGTTGGACTCGTTCTTTTCGTCGTCAGCAAGGCCGGGCAGCTCTTTGCCGAGATCGATCAGGTATTTGTAACGGTCTTCCCAGTCATCGAGAAAATCAAACGTTTCAACAATATCGTCGAGTGAAGTAGTCATGGTCGCTCATATCGGGATGATGTGGTCACACCCTTATACCTAGGGGCCTCGATTGCGCAAATCGAGGATAAAAAGCACTTGGAGGATGAATGGGGAAAGAAAAATCGCCGCAGGTGATAATGGGCAGCAACACACCTGCGGCGTGCGGAACAATCCGCATAAGTTAAACCGTCATTCAGACCTTCAAACTTTCGTCGTCCAATCTGCTCAAGCGGGCGCAAAGTTGCTCAGGGTTCAGGTTCTTGAGCCCTTCGCAACAGGGACGCTCACGTACGGTGACGTGAACGCGGGTTTGGGCGGGGAACCGCACCAAGTAGTGCCTCCGGTTCTGGGGCAACCTCGGGACGATCCGCCACACTCACTGCGGGGCCGCCATTTGTCTTATATGCGTCGAACACAGGCGACGCGGATGTGGAGCCGGTTGTCAGCGGGGCGTCAACGCTTTCGATCGCGACAACGCTGGGCACATTTGCCTCGTGTGGCTCTGTGACCTGATCATCCAAAAACTCATACACGATCCGAGCACCGTCGCGGGCTTGCGCGCCAATCGCTGTCAGCGCTTCACCACCTGTCTTGCAAGCACCTGGGTTGCGTGTGCAAAAGCCGCCCATATCCGCCACTGCGGCATGAGCTGCAAAATAGGCTGCAACGGGATCAACCGATTCAAAATGTGAGTCGTCTCGGTCGGACCCAAGCGGGATGAGAACCAGAACAAGCGTGATCCAGAACGTCGTACGTAGGAGAAAAAACATCTTTGCTACCCTGTTCAGTTTTTTCTATCTGCCCAATTTGTCCGGGCTATCTTTGTCTATGGAGGGCAATCTAGCAGGCAGGTTCAAAGACCGCGTTGAAGTGGAAGCGCAGATTTTCTTCAAATTAATCAGGTGTTTGAAGAAAATTTTCGATGAAATTGATTCAAATTGTAACTATCGGGAAAAATGCCAGTTTTTCCCATGCGTTATCGGCATCACGGCCCATGATGTTTCGCGTAATGTCGGCACTATCCTTTATCGTTCTTTAAGTGGTCGATGCGAAAAATGTTCGTGAAAGTAATTGTGGTGTGAATCGCCCTTAGGGCGCGGTAGTAAGCGTTGCGTATAAAGAACCAAAAATTACAGGCCGTCTTTCAGGAGGCCCTTGGGCTTCTGAACACGATGGTTCATCCCAACTGGGCAAACGATCATCTGGAAGCACCCAGGCACCGGGCCTTTCTGGCCGTGGCTCTGGTCACCGGAGTTTTGTCGCTTGTCTTTCTGCCTTTGCATCTGGCCTTGTTTGGCCCGACGCCCTTGCCCCTCGTCCTGTTGATCAGTTGGATGTTGGCGCAGTGGCCGCTTGCCCACTATCTCAGCCAAACGGGTCGGTTGGACAGGGCTTACGGCCTGTCTGCATTTTGCTTCGCTGCTTTTTTAGGGGCGATGGCTTATGTCACCGGAGGCCCAGCTTCGTTTGCGATGATCTGGCTGGCAGTGGTTCCGCTCGAGGCTGCCCTGTCAGGCTCACGCCGTATGGTGCTCACCGCTTCGCTCGCCTGCGCTGTCGTGGTCGGGGTTCTATACGCAGTTGCTCCCGCAAGCACGGCTACCAATTTTTCTGATCCGTTCTTGATGACGGTCTCCGGGATTGCTGCTCTTCTTTATACAGGCGGTTTGTGTGCCCGACTTGTCGCTGACATGAAGCGCATGAAAACCCGGTTGGAAACACGCGAAGATGAAACGCGGCTTTTGAATCAGGGAACCGGCAATCTCGTGCTTCGTTGCTGCGAAAGCGGCGGGACGCATTTCGTCGGCGGAAACCCGGAGCGGTTTTTAGGGACAACCAAGCGCCAGCTGCGTGGAAACTGGCTGTTTCAGCGCATCCATGTCGCCGATCGTCCGGCCTACTTGCAGGAACTGTCAGAAGCGCGCGCTGGATCAACCAGTCGCCGGTCTGAATTCCGCTTGCGCCACGGTGCGAATGAGCCGGGTGATGAAGGAACCGCAGATTACATATGGGTATCTGCGGAAGCGCAGCCGACCCGCGCCCGAGATAACAAAGGTGATGCAGGTCTTCTGCTGTGCCTTTCCAACATCACCGAACGCAAGGAAGCAGATCAGGATCATGATCTGGCCTGTACAGCCATTCAGGAAGAACTTCACCGCAAAAATGGCCTTGTCGCAGCTGCTGGTGTTCAGTTGCGCGGTCCGGCAGAGAACTTTGTCAAACTGGGCAATCTCCTGAACGCCATGCCGGAAACGCGTCACGAGGGGGCGGAGCGCACGCGCGCTGTCGTGGATGAACTGATGCGCACCGGACGTCAGTTGATGCAAACAGTGGATGGGCTTGAAGAAACCGCAGCGCTTGATGCCGGACTTCGATCGCTCGATATCACGGCCATTGATCTTCAAGAGGCTCTGGAAATTGTTGGTGCTGAAATGCAGCCACTGGCAGACAGTGTTAGTGTGGCTTTGTCAATGTCCATGCCGCATTGCCGCACGACAATTCCGGCAGACCGAAAGGTCATCCATAACCTCTTGATCCAGTCTTTCCGCGCCATGTTGGACAATGCTGCCGACGGTGATCAAATCTCGCTGACAGCCTCTCGCGGTCGTGGGGCCGTGGAACTGACCCTGCAGATGAGCGTGCTGGCGGAAAACGACAATCGGAATGAAAGTCAGGAAAACGCGTTCCGGTTTACGATGGTTGAACATTTATGCGCCATGCAGGGCGGCGTCACAGAAAGCCATGTTGAGCCGAATGGCGAATGCCGCTTGATGTTGCGCCTACCATGTGCAGCCCCGGTTTCAGGGTATTCTGAGCCGGAAAAACAAGACAAAACACCTCCAGCGCGCAGGATTGCATAAGGCTTGAGAGCCTGCGCAACCATGCGTGCGACGAAAAACTGATGTGGGAACCAGACCGTAGAGTTTGGTAAGATTATAGAACAAAGGACGGCGAATGCCGCGGAGCCGAGGTCAAAAAAAGGTTCAGAAACCTGAAGGTCTGGTCGACAAGGCCGGGGGCTTTGCGCGCGACAATCCAGTTGCGGCAGGCGGCGCTCTTGTCATGGCCTTGACCGGAACCTTGATCATTGCCAACGCACTTGGCCTGCAATCCGGCATGCATCCAGCACCGCTTTTTGCCACCCGCAACATCGATACGCAGCCACAATTGCAACCGGATGAAACCGTGCCAGTGCAGCAGATGTCGCCTCTGGTGCTGGATCTTCAGCTGGAGCTGCGCAATCAGGGCCTTTATGAAGGTCCGCTTGATGGCATGAACGGTCCGGCAACGGAACGCGCGATCCGCCTGGCGGAACGCAAGCTTGGCAAACTGGAGACCGGCGAGCCGACCGAAGCACTTTTGGCCATTTTGTCGCTGAATAAATCCGCTCCCACAACGGTTCCGTCAACGACACCTGAGCCTGTTCTGGGAGATGTTCCGGTGCCGCGCCCCAAGCCGCGTCAGCAGGTCGGAACGCTCGACAATGATTTTGGCGCACCGCCAGCAGAACTTCCTGTCCGAGATGCGCGTCTTGCAAACATTCAACGGTTATTGGCCGATCTTGGCTACGGGCCCCTTGCCGCTGACGGCGTGATGGGGGAAAACACATCTATTGCAATCCGGCGGTTTGAGCTGGATCGCGGCTTGCCATTGACCGGAGAACCGAGCCCGGATGTGATCCAGCGCCTTGAAAAGGTCAGCGGGCAGCGCATCAGCGGGTGAGAAACCCGGATTGCCCCTTTTCATGGCTGACAAACCGGAAACGTCATGCGCGTTACATCTGATTTTTACGTCACAGCTTTGGTCCGGCGGATCTTTTCCGAAGGCGGGTTTGCGGCGATCTCCAAGCGGGGAGCGCCGGAAGCCGGTGCTGTTTTTGTGCTCGTTGATCGACTGGATGGAGAGTTTGATCTTTATGGACCGGCTCCGCAGGCGTTTTTCATGGAGCCTAAAGATGGACGCTTGTTTGAGCGCGTTTTGAGCGCAGCTGACAAGGAGACGGTGCTTTCGCGCCTAGCGAGCGAAGATCGGATGGATCCAGATTATTGGCTGGTCGATGTGGAAGCCAGAGGCGGTGCAATCGATCTGCCACTGGCGGACGATGAGGCCGATCAAGAAAGGCCTCAGTGGCCACCGTTATGATCCAGTAAAGCCCGCTCTGCGCCCGAATGGCTTTTGAGCGGCCGATGCAGCTTCGGTAGCTGCAGGCGTCTCAGACAGACTGATTTTCTTTTCTGCATCTGTGTGGATGGGCTGATGGCCTTTTGCAGGCTGGGCTGCAGGCTTCTTGCGCTCAATCGACCAGTGGCCGACCAGAATTTGGGAGGCGCTCAAGCTGATATTCCGGAATAGGGTAAAGACCGGACGGAGCTGCAAAAGCCCGCGGCGCTGACCCAGAGTCCGAATGATAATCGTTGTCGCTTCTTCTTCCGTAAAGCCTTGAGACCTCAAGACAATCGCGAGACTGTCACCATTGTCCTCATCGATGATCTGCGTAATCGTTTCAGGGGCGAGCTGCATCGTTTGCCCGAGAACTTTTACGGCGTTGAATGGATTTTCGCTGAGGACGGTCGTGAGGATAATCTCAACCAGATCTTCATCGCGAGGAACTGAAGGAACCGAGGCAAGGTTGCCGTTGGTCTGTCCGACAATGGCGGACATTTCGGCAGCTGCAATGGCTTTGCCGCGCAGCTTCTTGTCCAGCGAAAAGAAGTCCGTCATCAGCTTGTCGGGGGTCTGCTTTGTTTCGCGGGTGATGTTCTCGACATAGACCTTGCCGTCATCTCCCGGCTTGACCACCGGTTTAGGCTTTTTGATGAAACGGGAGATACCGGGGCGGGCAAGGAGGCGTTGAACGACATTTTCCCCGCCATGGCGGCAAATGCCCTCCACAATTTCAACCGTCAGAACTGGCCGTTCTCCGATGGCCTGACGCAGACTGTCCGGGCCGCGCACAATGATTTCCTCAAGAATTTTCATCGGAATGTCATCGGCAAACCGGAGGACGGAATAGGCTGTCAAAGGGTCAGCATCGAGCGCCAGCATTTCAAGAAGCGGCAATGGGCTCTGCTTGTGCCGAGCCAGCAAGCTGGAGATGCGTCGCCTGTCACTCAGTTTGGTTTTGGGCAGAAGATTGAGCGCAAGCTCGGTGAAAACCCGTGTGTCTTCAGGGGCATGGTGCGTCCTGCTGACAAACAGTTCACAGGCGGAAAGCAGAACGCCACGGTCCGTTTCAGGCGCGCTGATATTGGAGGCGTTGGTCGCTTTGGATGTGGTGTCGGGTTGCACGAGCAGGCTCATAATTCTTGTACACGAAAAACTGAGTGAACCGGTGCCAAAGGGCACTTCGGCAAGATGGGGGAAAACCGTTAGCAACCTATTAACCCTGATGAAGGCTTAATATCTTTCGTAGAAGTCGAAGTATTGCGTCGCCCGTTGAAACCGGACCCCGTTTTTGAAAGAGCGCGGTTTGGAAAACCAAAGGAGAGAACGATGGGTACTTTACTGGATTTTGCATCCGCACCCAGACCCTCATCCCGTCTGACCCGGACCACCAGACCGGTCGGACGTAGCGCATCGGCACCCGCAGGAGAGGTTGTGATCTTTCCAGGTGTGCGCTACGAGCGCAACGAACTTGATTTGGCAGCGAGAATCGGGACGATCAGTAAAACGGCCAAACCAGCCCGTTCTGAAGCTGATTGACGTTTCGGGCTGGACCTGCCGATCCCGAGGATCCGTGGAGACCAGCCACATGGGCGCAAACCCGAATGCCAATGCCAAGGCAGATCAAAATGGCAGCCCGCTGTGGCGCCGACTTGGTCGGGCATATGCGCCAATGGTCTTGCCAGTGCTTGCGGTCGCCATTCTGACCGGCTGCACACGTCCCACCGGGGACTTTAACCGGGCTGAACCCTCTGTGATCCATGACACGATCATGCCGGCAATGGGGGAACAGGCTGCCAGACTGCGCGGCGACCCGGTATCCAAATTCAACATGACCAATGACGAAAAGCTATTGCGCGATCGTGCTTGGGCCTTGATCCGACCGCCTTGGGTGGAAGACTGGATCGGCGGCACGATTGTGGAGCTATCACGCACCCGGGCCTTGCCTGAGTTGGAGGGGCGGGTTCCGGTTGACCTCTATTACACGTTCCTCAGGACAGACAAATTCCGCTCCAGTGATGCGCGTTATGACCGGATCGCCTCGGACGCAAACGGTGATGCCGAACTCGTGCCACCATTTTGCGTGATTGCAACACGAGTTCGCAAGGCAGACCAGGAACGCCTGCGGGTTTTGGAAAACAAAAAGCTCACAACCTCTGAACTTTATGACGGTGCGAAGGCGCGGGTTTGGGAAAACCGGGTCACGATCCGCTGGGTCGGGCAGGCGCTACGTTATCGGATCAAAGCCTACAAGACAGCGCTGGACAGTCTGGAAATAGAAACCCCCACTGGTGACCGATTGTGGCAGGTCAACACGGCCATCCGCAAATGGAAGGGCAGGTGCGTTTGGCTGAAAAGGGCTGCGATGTCGGCGGTACAGCGCCGAGCGCAGAACCGGTCCGTCGCTCTCGCATCTATGAAAACTGGGGCACGGAACGCCCGACGACCCAAAAATAGTCTAAGCTTCCTAACTATTGCCAATAGCAGCAGTAAAAACCGCCGTTTTCCAGTCTCGCTGAAAAACGGCGGTAAGGGAGATCAGTCTTATGCAGGAAATTGAATTGCGGTGGCAATCCGAACGTTTGGAACCAGTAATCGAACAGGGAGATGCAGGTGGCGGCCCGCTACAGTTTGTATGTTCTCCTGGCGCTCCAACTGTTCACAGGCGACTGGTCATGACCGTATCTGCGAAGTCACGACACTAAAACTATGATCCAGCCTCACATTCTTTGAAAGGTCGTAAAAACCCTTAATATTTATAAGCATTGTAAAAAATAACTAATTGAGTAAATCGCAAGCAGCGTTTTGCAGGGCGGCTTTGGTGTCTGCCAGTTCTGTCGGGTGGGAGACAAAAGCGCGCAAAATGGCAAAGCCCTCCTGCTTCTCGGTTTCAATGACAATCAGGTCTTCGAGGTCTTCGGGCGGGTTTTCCCGCAAGATTGAAAGCTGGGCAGGGGACAGAAGTAGCATGGACAGGGTTTCAGATCCCGCAGTCCGATTGTTTAGGCTGTAGATGATCTGCCCTGTCACATCAAAAAGACCAATGGACCAGAACGGCACGGGCAGGCTGGCCGTAAACTGGACCGGGCCTTCCTCGATCTGGAACCGGCAAACCGCATGCGTCATGGCAGGATCAAGGGCGGGAAGGGGTTCTTGACCGGGCAGGACTTCGCTCAAAATGTTGAATTGGAAGTCAGCTCCGAAATCGGCTGTCTTTGCATAGGCGCTGTGCGTAACGTTCTTCGGGATCGAAAGAATAACCAGAATGTGGACGATGCCTGCAATGGCGAGGGTTGCCAGAATACCAACGGTCCAGCTCATGCTTTTCGATAGGGTCATTGGCAAAACACCCTTGAAATCTCGGGCATTGTCGCACCGCTGAGAGCTGCGCCCGTGGTGACCGGCGCATCATAAAGACGAAGGGTCAGGATCATCCCGTCTGAGCTGCGAGCGTATCGCGGCAAGGGTAGCCAATTGCCGGGGTAAGGGCTTGCAGAGGCGGTGATGTCGAAACTGCCGTCTTCCCGTCTCAGCAAGCCGGAGCTGGTAACGAAGGTGCGTCCGGCCAATGTCTTCTGAAGTTTTCCATTTTCGTTTGTTGCCGACAAGGTCCAGAACCGGGCCGTCGGTGTCTGACCCGACACAGAATAGGTGCAAGTCGGATCGAGCCGCCGTCCTTCACTATCTTTATGGGCGGTAAGCATCAGCCCTTCACCGGAAGCAAGGGGAATCAAGGCACCTCGGGTATAGATTGCTACCGAATAAGGATCGGCTTCCGAAGTTCCAGCCTCCGGATAAGCCTCCCACGGCCCAATCGTCAAAGGCAGCAGCGGACGCTCGCGTTCAATCAGGAGGAAAGCGCTCACAATTCCGATCAGAGAGCCGAATATGAGAGTGATTACAACGGTCAGAACGGACCGCAGGGGGGCAGGGCGCGAACTTTGTAGAACGCGGGGAAGATCAGAGCGGTAAAGGTTCTCTTCACCGGTTGGTTGCCACTGCTGGTTCATTCGACGCGCGCCACAGTGTCCCCGTTTTGAACGGAGGCTTCAACGGAGGGCATAATGGCCTTCAGATTGGAGCCGATGCCTTGTAGAACGCCAAGGGCTCTCTTGTTCAAGATGCGCGGTTGCTGGATGCTCTCGGTCTGCCGAGTTGCCTTGGCCAATTGTGGACGGCGCAGAGTGGAAGGATCAATACCCGGTAAGGCCGTCAATTCAATGCCGTTATGGGCGTAGGCCATGAACTTTTGCCAGGTCATCGCCGGAAGGTTGCCGCCGGTCAGTCGGCGTGTCGGCAGGAAGTTGTCATTGCCATACCAGACAGCGGCCACAAAGTTCCCCGTATAACCGACGAACCATGCATCGCGGTAAGCATTGGTGGTGCCGGTCTTGCCAGCAGCGACCGTGTTTTCAAGGCGGGCACGACGTCCGGTTCCCGCTTCCACGACGTTCACCAGAATGTCGTTCATTTCCTCCACCTTATCGGCAGGCAAGACGCGCTGCGCAATGGGGGCACTTTCATCGCGCCGGTAAAGCGTGTCGCCGTTGCTGTTCTTCACTTCTACAATGGCATAGGGCTCGGCCCGCATCCCGCCATTTGCAAAAGTCGAGTAAGAGGCGGCCATATCAATGACGGTGACCTCAGAAGAGCCGATGGGCAGCGAGACAGAATTTTGAAGCTCGTGGGTGATCCCCATTTTGTAAGAGGTCTCGAGGATCTTGTCGCGCCCGATGGCCTGTGACAGCCGCACCGGAATGGTGTTGATCGATTTTGTAAGCGCCAGTTTCAGGCTCACAGGTCCACGGTAGCTGCGGTTGTAGTTTTTCGGAGACCAGTTGCCGATGCTGATCGGGCGATCAGGAACAATGCTGTCCTTGGAATAACCGTTCATGAACGCTGTCATGTAGACGAACGGCTTGAAGGTTGAGCCGGGCTGGCGAAGGGCATTTGTCGCGCGGTTAAACTGGCTGTTGCCGTAGGACGAGCCGCCAACCATGGCCACGACAGCGCCGTCCGGAACCATCGCAACCAGCGCGGCTTCGCTGACGTCTCGAGCCTTGCCATTGTCGCGCAAGGTTGTTTCCACGGCAAAGTCTGCCTGTTTTTGCAGCGCCGGATCAAAGGTGGTGCGCACGGTCAGAATGCGGTCATTGGCAAGCGTTCGCGTTTCTCTGGCCAGCTTCTTCACTTCTTCCAGCGCCCAGTCGAGATAATATTCCGGTAAGCGTTCTTGCGAGCGATCAACGGCAATGGCCGGATTGCGCCGAGCGCCGATCACCTGGCCTTCCGTCAACAGTCCGGCCTGAACCATGTTGGTCAGAACTTCATTGGCGCGGGCACGCGCTGCTGGCAGGTTCACATGCGGCGCGTATTTGGTGGGAGCCTTGTAGAGCCCGGCCAGCATCGCACTTTCCGCAAGAGACAGCTCACGGATGTTTTTGTTGAAGTAAAACTCGGCCGCAGCTGTGACGCCAAACACACCGCCGCCCATATAAGCCCGGTCGAGATAAAGCTTCAGGATTTCCTGCTTGGTGAGATTGGCTTCCAGCCAGAGCGCAAGATAGGCTTCCTTGATTTTCCTGCCCAAAGTGCGCTCATTCGTCAAAAAGAGGTTCTTGGCCAACTGCTGGGTGAGCGACGAGCCACCTTGCACGACGCCGCCCGCGCGCGCGTTTTCCACCATGGCGCGGAACGTGCCCATGAAGTCGATGCCGAAATGATAGAAAAAGCGCCGATCCTCTGTGGCAAGCGTTGCCTTGATCAGAGAATCCGGAATTTCATTCAGCGGCACACTGTCGTTCAAGACAATTCCGCGCTTGCCGATTTCATTGCCGAACCGGTCGAGAAATGTCACCGCAAATTCGTCAGTTGTCTTCCAGTCTGCTGTTCGGGTGGCCTCAAAGGCCGGCTGCGCGAAGGCAAGAACGACGATTAGACCGGCAAGGCCGTAGGTCAGGCCATCAGAAGAAAGTTCCGCCATCCAACGCCAGAACCCGCGCGCTCTGAACCTGCGCAAGAACGTGTCATAGCCGTCCCAAAGCCGCTTGATCCCTGTACCAATGGTCCAAAGCGCGGTGTCGACCCAAGCGTCAAACGCCAGCAGGTAGTGGCGGAATTTCCGCTCCGGGCGAACCTGCGAAACTGCCGATTGTTTTTCGCCGTCAGGTGTGTCCTGGGTCACGTTGCGAGCAGACCTTTTCAAGGATCGTCAGGGTTGCAATCAAAATAGCGGCTGGCGCGCCAAAAGAGAACCGGAACCTATCGGAAAATTTGACCAATCGGCAGAAATCACCGGTTGTGCTGCATGACTTTAAAGATTTCGGAGGGTGTTCGCTGAAAAAGCTGCCGATTGTCAGGTGGTTCCGAGCATGATAGGCGGCAAGACGAGATGAAATGTCATGACAAGTGACATCTTCAAAATCCTCTGAAAGGTTCGTGATCCCGTGCCCAATGCCACACCGCCGCAAAGCGGCGAACCCTTCTGGAAGACAACATCCTTAGACGACATGTCCCAAGCGCAATGGGAATCTCTGTGCGACGGATGCGCCAGATGCTGTTTGAACAAGCTGGAAGACTGGGATACGGGCCAGATCGTCTGGACGGACGTGCGATGCACGTTGCTCGATGGCGAAAGTTGCCGCTGCAAGGATTATGAAAACCGCGCAGCGACCGTGCCGGATTGTATCCACCTGACCCCGTCGGAAGTTCGCACCTTGAGCTGGTTGCCGCCAACCTGCGCCTATCGGCTGGTGCAGGAAGGGCGAGACCTTTACTGGTGGCATCCGCTCCTATCAGGCGATCCGGACACTGTCCATCAGGCAGGAGTTTCGGTCGAAAACCGAACAGTCTCAGAAGACGGAATGGCACTCGAGGATTACGAGCACCATGTGGTTTTCTGGCCGGGCGAGGATATAGAATCTAACCAGTAATACCGAACTGGTCGTTGGCCTTGCAGAAGATTTTCACATACTCGCCGTCATGGACCATGCCCGATGACGCGGCATAGCGTTGACCATTGATCATGCAAAAAGCGAGCTGGTGTTGGCCGGGGGCAACCATCCAGTTGAGGGCCGTTTCCTTGTTGCATTCAGGCACGGCGACTGTGGACAAGCACACGGCGACATAAGCTGTAAAGAGCATGGTTCGATTCCTTGATGGGGCCAAATCTGTGTTTTTGTTGGCGTAACCTGATCATTCTTCGTCAGGCTGTCCCATGATTTCACAGGCTTTACAGGGAGTCGATACTGTAAGTTGTATCGTCGTCAGCTTATGTGTTGTAGGTGGCAAGTAAGTCAAATTGAATGTGAATTGTTTAAGGTTTGTTAAGTCTTTTATGGGGAGGGTGCAGCAACGAGGAAAGCCTCGGCATGACGCCGCAGTCGTTCTTCAATTGTATGCATGTCTTCTATTTGGTGAGATTGCCACAAAATCGCGCCGTGGCACATGAATGCAATCAACCCGTCGACCATTTCTTGCGGATCCCGGTCCCGTCTGAGAGGGGGAGACAGATCTGGCGAGGATTGCCACTTTTCCAAAAAGGTCACCAGATGCCTGTCGAGCACATCCAGTTGCTCGACAAACTCTGGGGCGCAGTTGCCTTTGGTGGCGCCGATATTCTCCATGAAAATGCGCAGCATCACTGGTGTGTGGGTGATCACTTCAACCAGTTTCATCATGCGCGATGCCAAAACCGAAAGTGGATCTGAGGCACAAGCGGCCGCGAACATGTCATCCTTGTCGGTCTCAAGGCGCAGGGCTGTCAAACGGTCCAGAAGCACATAGGAATAAAGCCCGTCCATATCCCCGAAATGGGCAAAAACCGTGCCTTTGGCGACACCAGCTGCGGCCGCAATTTCCTCCGCCGTGATATCTTCCAGCTGCCTTTCCGAGGCAAGTTTCTGCGTGGTCTCAAGAATGCGAGACCGCGTGAGAAGGGTGCGCGCCTGCGGCTTGCGCTGGGGTGTCTTTTCCGGATCGGACATTGCCGACATAAGAGCTCCAAAAATTGACCGTGGTCAATAATTGATATTCCAAAGTTTGGAGCGTTTTCATGTCACGAAAAATACTGGTGCTGGATGGGCATCCGGCAAAGGACAGCTTTTGCGGTGCGCTTGTTGATTTTCACTGAGAACTGACCCGGTGGCCCCATAAATTGTCACTGAGAACTGACCCATGTGAACACACTACCCCGACGTTTTTGGCTCGGGGGATATGGAGTGATCGACATGGGATTTTTGAGTGTCATTCGACGCTGGGCATTGCGTGACAAAATGCCAATCAGAGAGATTTCCCGTCGCACGGGTTTATCTCGCAACACGGTGAAGAAGTATCTGCGCGAGGGCATTGTTGAGCCGAAGTTCAAAACCCCGCCGCGACCAACCAAACTTGATCCGTATGCGGACCGTTTGTCTTCTTGGTTTGTGGCCCAGACGCGCAAGTCGCGCAAAGAGCGTCGAACCGTCAAACAGATGCACGTGGATCTGGTGCAGTTAGGGTATGATGGCTCCTATGAACGTGTGGCGGCCTTTGTCCGTGCGTGGCGTGCGGACCGGCAGCGGGCGGAACAGACGACAGGGCGCGGCACATTTGTGCCTCTGATCTTCCAGCCCGGCGAAGCTTTCCAGTTTGATTGGAGTGAAGACTGGGCCAATATTGGCGGCGAGCGACTGAAGCTTCAGGTCGCGCATATCAAGTTGTCACACAGTCGGGCGTTTTTGGTCCGGGCTTACCTGCTGCAAACGCACGAGATGCTGTTTGACGCCCATTGGCACGCGTTCCGCGTGTTTGGCGGCGTTCCTGGCCGAGGGATCTATGACAATATGAAGACAGCGGTTGATCGCGTCGGCAAAGGCAAGCAGCGGGACATCAACGTCCGTTTCAAGGCGATGGCTAGCCACTACGTCTTTGAGCCTGAGTTCTGCAATCCGGCTTCAGGTTGGGAGAAAGGCCAGGTCGAGAAGAACGTCCAGGACGCGCGCAATCGGCTTTGGCAGGTCATGCCCGTCCTTGCAGATCTGGCTGAACTGAACCAATGGCTTGAAGATCGGTGCATCGCCCTTTGGGCGGAGACGCCGCACAAAGCCTTGCCGGGGTCTCTCGCCGATGTGTGGAAAGCTGAGAAGCCAATGCTGATGGCTCTGCCGCCGGCCTTCGATGGATTTATCGAACATAGCAAGCGAGTGTCTCCCACATGCCTGATCACATTCGAACGCAACAGGTATAGCGTGCCCGCCAGCTTTGCGAACCGCCGTGTCAGCCTGCATGTCTACCCTGACCGACTGGTCGTTGTGGCCGAAGGGCAAACAGTTTGTGAACATGCACGGCTCATTGATCGGTCCTGCCGCAAATCAGGCAAGGTTGTTTATGACTGGCGGCACTATCTTGCTGTCATTCAGCGCAAACCTGGCGCCCTTCGCAATGGCGCGCCCTTCACCGAGATGCCGGAAGCCTTCCAACGGCTGCAGGAACGCATGTTACGCAAGGAGGGGGGTGACAGGGAAATGGTCGACATCCTCTCATTGGTTCTGCAGCATAACGAAGAGGACGTGTTACGCGCCGTGGACAAGGCGCTGGAAGCGGGTGTGCCAACCAAGACGCATATCCTGAACCTTCTACACCGGTTGATCGACCGTAAGCCGACGGAACATCCAGAAGTCGACCCACCGGACGCCTTGGCATTGCAAACCACGCCCGAGGCAAATCTAAATCGTTACGATGGCCTGAGACAGGCTGGGGAGAAGCGCCATGCGTCATGACCCAGCCGGAGCCTCTATCGTCATCATGCTGCGCAGCCTCAAGCTCTATGGCATGGCAAATGCCGTCGAAGACCTGGTCGCCCAAGGTGCCCCAGCCTTTGAAGCCGCGACCCCGATGTTATCACAGCTGCTCAAGGCTGAAATGGCGGAACGAGAGGTTCGATCCATCGCTTACCACACAAAGGTCGCCCGCTTCCCTGCATACAAAGACCTCACCGGCTTTGATTTTGCGTCCAGTGAAATTAACGAAGCGAAAGTCCGGCAGTTACACCGGTGTGAGTTCATCGAAAACACCGAGAATGTCGTTCTGATCGGTGGGCCCGGCACGGGCAAAAGCCACACCGCCACAGCAATCGGCGTTCAGGCGATCGAACACCACAGGCGCAAGGTTCGGTTCTTCTCAACAGTGGAGCTGGTCAATGCACTGGAGCAAGAAAAAGCGATTGGCAAGGCTGGGAAAATCGCTGATATGCTGACCAAAGTCGACTTGGTCATCCTGGATGAGCTCGGTTACCTGCCGTTCAGTTCATCAGGTGGGGCGCTGCTCTTTCACCTGCTCAGCAAGCTCTACGAGCGCACAAGCGTCATCATCACAACCAACCGTAGCTTCTCAGAATGGGCGCAGGTCTTCACAGATGCAAAGATGACCACCGCTCTCTTAGACCGCCTCACGCACCGCTGCCACATCTTGGAAACAGGCAACGACAGCTACCGCTTCAAAGCCAGTTCCAAGGATACAAAGAAAACTAGAAAGGAGACCCCAACATTGACCGCGTCATAGACCACGACGCATAACTAAAGGTGGGTCAATTCTCGGTGAAAATACCGGGTCAGTTCTCAGTGAAAATCAACAATCTCGCGGGCGATATTCTGGTTTTTCGATGGAAGGATGGGTCGCCCGCCAAACATGCGGGCATCCTCGCTTCATCCACCAGCCTCATTCACACCTATGACCGCATTGGCGTTGTCGAAACACCGCTTGTACCCGCCTGGAAACGGCGGGTTGCTGCCGTTTTCTCGTTTCCCGGAGGTTCCCCATGGCAACATTGATTTTGGCCGCCGCCGGTGCATTGGCCGGGGGGCTGGTTGACCAATCCTTGTTCGGCTCGACCCGGACGATTGAAGGCGCGCGGCTGAAGGATCTGGACGTTCAGGCCTCCACCGAAGGGGCAAGCTTGCCAAAGGTCTATGGCCGGGTGCGCCTGTCCGGGCAGGTGATCTGGTCTTCCCGCTTTGAAGAAGTGGTGAGCGAGGAACGCCACGGCGGCAAGGGCGGCGGGCCGAATGTCAAGGTGAAGTCCTATTCCTACTTCGCCAATTTCGCCGTTGCCATTTGCGAGGGCCCGATTGTCCGGGTCGGGCGCGTTTGGGCAGATGGCAAGGAAATCGATGCCTCAAGTCTGCCCATGCGCATCTATCTTGGTGTTGATGATCAATTGCCAGACCCGCTGGTGTCGGCTTTGCAAGGCACGGCTCCGGCCTATCGAGGCACAGCCTATGTGGTGTTTGAGCGTCTGCCGCTGGAAGAGTTTGGCAACCGCTTGCCGCAGCTTTCCTTTGAGGTAATCCGGCCTGTCGATCATCTGGAAAATCTGGTGCAGGCCGTCACGATTATTCCCGGCGCGGGCGAGTTCGTCTATGCGCCTCATCAGGTGACCAGTCAGCCGCGCCCCGGTGTGACGGAAAGCGTGAATACGCATGTCAGTGGAGCGAACTCCGACTGGCAAGCCTCGATTGATGAATTGCAGGCCCTGTGCCCAAATCTGAAACGTGTTGCTCTGGTGGTGGCGTGGTTTGGGGATGATTTGCGTGCAGGCCAGCGTTCCATCAAGCCCAAGGTGGAGGTGGCGGACAAAACCACATCAGGCGCGACTTGGTCTGTCTCAGGTGTCAGTCGTGAGCAGGCAGAGTTAGTCTCCCGGCTAGAGGGGCGCCCAGCCTATGGCGGCACACCTTCAGATGACACGGTTATTGCGGCCATCAAAGACTTGAAGGTACGCGGCCTTGAGGTGATGCTTATTCCCTTCGTCCTGATGGATATTGCCCCCGGCAATGGGCTTGCCGACCCTTACGGAGCAAACGAGCAAGCACCGTTTCCCTGGCGTGGGCGCATCGTGTCAGCCGCAGACCCTATGGCTGTGGCAGCATCCTTTTTTGGAAGTATTTCAGCAGCGAACTTTTCTGTTTCTGCCGGTTCTGTTGCATATTCTGGGCCTGATAGTTGGGGTTTCCGACGGCACATTTTGCACTGCGCAGCGCTGTGCAAAGCTGCTGGCGGGGTTGAAGCGTTCCTGATCGGTACGGAAATGCGTGGGCTGAGCAGAGCCCATGCGGGTGGTGGCCTTTATCCCTTCGTTGATCAGTGGGTCAGCCTTGCGAGCGAGGCAAGGCAGGTGCTGGGACCCGCAACCAAACTGTCTTACGCTGCGGATTGGTCGGAATATGGCGCGCATCCCATCTCGGATCAGGAACTGCGGTTTCCGCTCGACAAACTTTGGGCGGCCCCGGAGATCGATTTTGTCGGGATCGACAATTACCTGCCGATTGCAGACCAACGGGACGCGGGTGATCCGGACGGAAACCGTGATCCCTATGATGTGGAAACCCTGCACAGCCAAATCGAGCGCGGCGAATATCATGACTGGTATTACGCCACGGACGCCGACCGTGAGGTCGGACACCGGACGCCCATTACGGATGGAGCCGCAGGCAAACCGTGGGTTTACCGCACAAAGGACATTCGTTCATGGTGGGAAAATCAGCATTTTGAGCGCGTTGCGGGAAGCGAGTTGGCAAGCCCGACACTTTGGGTGCCCGGTTCAAAACCCATCCGGTTTACCGAACTGGGCGTTCCGGCCATTGATCGCGGTGCCAATCAGCCCAATGTGTTTGTCGATCCGAAATCCTCCGAAAATGCCGTGCCGCATTTTTCGTGCGGGATACGCGATGACCTCATTCAGCGCCGGGCCCTGGAGGCTCACTTAAGTTATTAGGGGGCAGGGCATCCGCTCCATTTGCCAGCCGTGCAACCGGTGTCGCTACAATACGGCGGGCCGATGGTGGAGCCGAACGGCATCTATCTCTGGACATGGGACGCCCGGCCATATCCAGCCTTTCCGCGTTACGGCGATGTGTGGGCCGATGGTGCCAACTGGGCGCTGGGCCATTGGCTGACAGGGCGTCTGGGCGCGTCCGGATTGACGGCTGTGGTCATGAAAATCCTGGAAGACTTCGGATTATCGGCTGCCGACTTCCCGGTGCATGACTTGAAGGGCTCGATTGATGGTCTTGCTATTCCAGCTCCGGTTTCCGCACAGCAGGTTCTGGAGCCGCTTCTCAACGCCTATGGCGGATTGGCGGCTGATCTGGGGACGCAGGTCGTGTTCAAGGACAGCGACGGGCCGATCGTTCAAAGTCTTGAGGCGAAGTCTCTGGCAGAACCGGCCGCAGACGAAGCGATCCTGTCACGCACGCGGGCACAAGCCAATGAATTGCCCCATGAGGTGAGGGTCGGTGCAAGTGATCCGGTGACGGATTTCCGAACGCGGATTGCCGGGTCTCGCCGCCTTGAAGGCGGCAGCCGAACCATAGAGAGCCTTGATCTGAATGCGGTGCTCAAACCTGAGGACGCTCAAGTGCTCGCCGAGCGCCGTCTGCACCGCATCTGGCAGGAGCGCGAACGGGTGCAATTTGCCCTCGGGCCGGGGGACTTGGCCGTTGATGTAGGCGATACTGTTGAGATCAAGAGCACTCCGACGGAAGAGTTCGACCCGCCGCTAAAGCTCCGAATTCTGTCCGTGGAGGAAACAGATCGTCGGAAAATAGAAGGCGTGGTTCTGGGAAGCGGCGCGCCTGCAATGCTGAAAAGCGGTGCCGCTGATATCGTGCCGTTTCGCTCGCGGGTTCTGGGGCCGCCTGTCTTTGAGGTTCTGGACCTGCCCATGCTCAGTGAAGAAGATGCGGCGCACGCGCCCCGGCTTGCGGTCTTTGCCGAGCCGTGGCCGGGTGGCTACGCGCTTGAGCGAACGGCCGGGACGACTGGATATCAGCCGGTTACAACATTGGAAAGCCCAGCCACCATGGGGGTGCTTACGCAGCCATTGGAAGCTGGCCCCCTGTGGATTTGGGATGAAGGGCAGGTTCTGGACATTGAGTTTTTCTCCGGGCACCCAAGTTCAAGATCTGTACAAGAGGTGCTGGCGGGAGCAAATGCGCTTGCCGTCAAAACCCGCACCAGCGGCTATGAAGTCTTGCAGTTTCAAAACGCTGAATTGCTTGGTCCGCGACACTATCGCCTGAGTCGATTGTTACGCGGGCAAAGGGGCACCGAAGAGGAAACGGCAGCGGGCGCTGATGCCGGTGCAAGCGTT
>NZ_GL476320.1:227697-369040 GCF_000148725.1 Roseibium sp. TrichSKD4
GATGATCCAGCGGTGGTGCGGTTTGAGCACAGCTCGAAGCGGCATGGTGCGCGGCCTTTGGCGCCAGTGCATCTCAACGCAATCCGGACGCCTGAGGGAATTCAGGTCTCATGGGTTCGGCGCGCTCGATATGGCGGCGACAGCTGGGAGCAGATTGAGGTGCCTCTGGCCGAAGACCGTGAGGCCTATGAGGTCGATATTCTGACGAACGACGGTCAAGTGCTGCGAACGCTCTCAAGCGACCAGCCCACGGTTGTCTACCCCGAAACAGAAGAACTGGCGGATTTCGGCGGGCCTGTGTCTTCGCTCTGCCTGTCCGTCGCCCAGCTGTCTGCCACCTATGGGCGCGGCGCATCTACAAAGAGGTGTCTTCATGTCTGAAACCCAGCGCTTCAATCTTCCGCTTATCGCCGCCGCGCAGGCGCAAAAGCACATCACTCACAATGAGGCACTTATCCGTCTCGACCGATTGATGCATCTGGCGCTGGTCAGCAGAAGTCTTATAACGCCGCCAACAGCGCAAGAAGGCGAGGCCTATCTCGTTCCAAATGGAGCCAGTGGCGTATGGGCTGGTGCGGACGGGCAGTTGGCATTTTATGAGCAAGGAAGTTGGATTTTCACAAGCCCGGTCATCGGTCAGACGGCCTTTGTTCAAGATGAAGGCTGCCACTTGATCTTTGATGGTACAAGTTGGCTTCTGCCTGAAACGCCGACCACGTCAGAAACTGTTCTGGCTCAAGGAGCGCTTGGTGCGCGCAGCTGGCACAAGGTGATCGAGGCAGACTTGTCCAATTTGTCCGGTGGGTCCGTCACCGCGCCGGGTCTCATCCCTAACCGAGCCATTGTCATGTGTGTCTCCACCCGCACCAGCGAAATGGTGCAAGGGGCAAGTTCTTATGACTGCGGCATTTTGGGGAAACAAACAAATTTGGTGGCAATCTGGGTGTTGCTGCTGGCAGCAGCAATCTCGGAGTGATCGGTCCAACCGCGTTTTACAGCCCAACGGATGTGGTTCTGACGGCACGGGACGGAGCCTTTACGGGCGGTCGGGTGAAACTGGCCGTCCATTGTTTTGTGCCCGAAGCAACGATTTGACGGCTATTTCTCGTATCGGCTTCCTGTCCAGCGATACCGGATTTCACCCACCCAGACATCGCGCATGCCGCGCTGGCTTTCAGGGCCGAGTGTCAGTGGTTGAAGGGCAATGCCTTGCAGAACTTTCCGATAAACACCCTTGTCGATGGCCTCGGGCGCATCCCAATACCAAACGTCCAATTGGCAGGCGTTGGCAGTGCAAAAGCGCGTGTCGGTCCAGCTCACAAAAATGGCGGCGTTTCCCGGTTTTCCGTCCAGGTCGCGGATCGCGGTTTGAAACGGCGGCGATGACCAATTGATCGGCTCAAGCGTTTCAGCCTCGAAGGCCTCGGCATAAAGCTCGTTGAGCCAACTGACCTCCCATTGCGAGGTTGGCGTGCGGAAGGAAACCTCCTCCACATCGTCAGCGCGTGATCCCGTCGCAAAGCCGACCCCGGCAACACATACGCAAAACAAGAAAAACAGCCGAAAAACCTGATCAATGCCATGCAAGGCGGGATGATGGTTCGCGTTCATGCGAAATCCCCCTTGGTCTGTCCGACCGCCTGCGCACCCAATGGGCAGGCAATGCGGTGCAAGACATCATTAACCATAATTTTCCTTAGGACTTCGTAAAGGCGCGGCGGATTTCTCACGCGCCTTTGCTCGAAACGTCCTTTTTCCCGACACCCTGGAACACACAGGAGAGCGCCCATGAAAGTGAGTGAGCGCGGACTGGCCTTTATTGCCAAGCACGAGGGCTTTGTCTCCCGCGGCTATCTTGATCCCGCTGGCATTATCACCATCGGTTACGGCTTCACAATGCGAAGTCGTGTTTTCTCAAGCTGGTGGCGAGCCACCCATAATGGGAGAGCCTTGAAGGTCGGGGATCATTTATCACGCAGCGAAGCCAATCAACTTTTGTTGCGTTTGCTGGATGAGGAATACGCACCGCCAGTCTCAGACGCTTTGCCGAATTTGAAGCCCTACCAGTTCGATGCCTGTGTGTCGGTTGTCTACAATCTTGGCTGCCGGGCGCTGCGCTGGAAATGGTCAAAAGCTCTAAAAAATGGTGAGATCGCGCGAAGTGCTCAGCTTCTGGAGAGAACCGGAACCACCGCAAACGGGATTTCATTGCCCGGTTTGATCAAGCGGCGCTTGGGCGAAGCTCGCTTGCTGCGCACTGGGCATTATGGTCTTGCGCAAAGCCGGATCGCTCCAACGAAAGACGACATCGCAACCTTACAAACCTCGCTCAAGCAGGTGGGGTTCGATTCAGGAAGCATCGATGGTGTGTTGGGAGATCGAACGCGGGACGCCATTCGTGCCTTTCAGCGCAGCCATCCGCCGTTGGTGGTTGACGGGATTGCTGGTCCCGCCACCCGCACCCGTCTGCAAAGGCAACTTGCAAAGCGAAAAGGAACGGCATTGGCGATGCTTTCGGCCCTCCTTGCCCTTTTGGGTAGAGCCATGGGGCAGGTGCCAGTGGATCTCACCCTGATGGTGGCCGTGAGCGCGCTTTGTCTTCGGGGGCTGGCCAGCCTGGTCTGGCGCTACCGCGGTCGGGTTTCTTCTCACATCGCAAAGATCGGAGATTGGGTTCATGACCAACAAATCTAACGCGGAGCTCAGTAAGCCTTCGGGAAAAACACATGTCTTGGCCGGGTGGAAGACGTTCATCTTCAACGGCTTGGTTGCATTGGCCGTTATCGCGGTTCAAGTGCTTCAGTATCTGGGTCAATTCCCCTGGCCGGAGGTTCTGCCCACCGAGGAAGCTGGTTGGGTGGCGCTGACATTGGGGGTGATCAATATCATCCTTCGTCACATCACAATCGGGCCAGCTGGCTGGGTCTCAGGGGAGAATAAATGATCAGTCTCTTGTTGAATTGGCTCTCATCCGGTGTTCTCAGACAGGTTTTGCAAGTGCTGGAAAAACAGATGACCCACCGCGCTGCACACACAGTGGGCCGTATGGATCGTGCCAGAGAGGAAATTCGTGCAGAACTGCAAGCTCGGTCTGAGGCACGAAAGGTGTTGCTTGCGGAAAACGGGTTTTTCTGGAGCGCTGGGCGCCTGGGGCGACTGGTATTCGTTTTGCCGCTTGGCTTTTGGTGGGCAGCTGTCTGTCTCGACAGTGTGTTTCGCTTTGGCTGGAATGTTGCTGAAGTTCCCGTGCTGCGAGACTGGGGCGGAGTGATCGTCGCCAGCCTCTTTTTGGTCGATGGCGCAAGGGCTATCAGTCGCGGTTTTGTCGCAGGGCGGAAAGCATGAGGAGCCAACGTCGCATTAGTGAGATCTGACGGTTTCCTCCAGCCAGTCTGCGATCGTCTGCATAGCTTGTGTTTCCATGGTCGTGCTTATGGTCAGATACTCTTCCAACGCTCCTGTGGCAGACCACTGAAACAGGTGATTATGATGTGGTAAGGTCACAACACGTGATGACTGGTGGCGCAAATAAGAAGCCATGATTGGAGCATTCTCTGCGGCGGACACCTGAATGTCACTGCCTCCATAAAGCGCAAATACCGGGATTTTCAAGTTTTTGAGAGCCGGAGCTGGGCCATGGTTGGCGTAAAAACGCGCCCATTCTGTGGCCCATACCTCCATATTTTCATCTCGCTCGGCTTTCGTTGCATTCGCTTCTTTCAAAAGTCGTGAAATGCGGTCTTTAACTTCATCCAGAGTCTCCGCAGATTTTAGTATGGCGGCAAGGGTCTTCACTTGCCGCCGGTTAGAGGCAATTTCCGCGTCGGTTGCGCCAGATGTTTTGGCGACATCCGCGACTTGAGACAGCATAACATCCGGCAACAGCGGGAGTGCGGGTCCCGCCAAATAGACATGGAAATCGGCAGGTTCCAGCTGTTGTGCCATTGGTGCTATATATCCGCCTTCTGAATGCCCGAGATATCCTGTTGCTTGAGGGTCAACCTTTGGGTGACTTCGTAAGAATGAGAGGGCTGCTGCGGCATCTTCAGCAAACTCTTTTGGGGTTGCGCTGGCGAAGTCTCCTGTGCTCTGGCCGACACCACGATCATCAAATCTCAAGACTATGTATCCCTTGCGAGTCAGATAGTCTGACAGGACAAGAAACGGCTTGTGGCCGAGCAGCTCCTCATCCTTGTTGTGCGGGCCTGATCCCGTAATGAACACAATTGCCGGGGCCTTGTGAGCGTTTGTTGGGATGGTGATTTCAGCATCAAGTGTGATATGGCTCTCTCCCCCTTCAATTTTGACATTGTGAATTGCATAGGGCCTGACCTTTGGTGTCTGGGGGCGGTCAATTAGCCCAAAGGCAGACGCATAACCTGCAACAAGGGCTAGAAATCCTTCAAAAATCATCTGTTTAAGTGTCCCTGGTGGAATTAGTGGTTCAAAATAGCTCTGATTCCATATGGGAAAAAATTATCGTAATACAATAATTAATTATATAAATGGACGAATCTATTTGCTCCAATTTTTGGTATCCCGTCCCACTCTCCTGACAGAATGTTGTCAGGAGGGGGGTGCTAGTCCTTGCCTCGTTGAAAAACACAATGAGGACGTTTCAATGACTTTTAAACCCGCCGATTTCGCAGTCTGGTTCGAGCTTCCGGTGTCTGATCTGGAAAAAGCCACCCGGTTTTACAACACGGTGTTTATGACAGAACTGAACCGGATTGATGATATGGGCCCGAACCCGATCGCCATGTTCCCATATGAAAGCGACAATGGTGTTGCTGGACATCTTTATCCGGGCAAGCCACCTGCAAGGGGAACCGGGCCAACGATCCACCTTGCGTGTCCTGACAGCCTTGAGGCAACTGTCGAACGCTTTGGGGCAGAAGGCGGAGAAATTGTCTTCGAGCCGGTCGCCATTCCCTCTGGACGGTTTGTTTATGGTCTTGATCCAGATGGCAATTCCGTCGGAATGTTCTTTTCCAATCCCAAATGATTTGATCGAGCTTTATTGATGAGACGCGCAGACCGCCTGTTCCAGATCGTGCAATACCTTCGGGGCGGGCGGCTTGTGCGGGCACGGCAGCTGGCCGACAGGCTGGAAGTGTCTGAACGTACAATCTATCGCGATATTGCAGACCTTCAGGCGACCGGGGTGCTGATAGATGGGGCTGCCGGGGTTGGTTATATCCTGCGCGATGGCTATGACCTCCCGCCGCTGATGTTCACGCGTGAGGAAATTGTCTCGCTGGTCGCTGGGGCACGTCTGATCAAGGCATGGGGCGGTGCAGGTATGGCACGGGCCGCGGAAGAGGCCTTGGTCAAGATAAACTCGGTTTTGCCGAAAAATCTCAACACACGTGCGGACTCAGTTGAAATTCATGCGCTTGCCTTTGAGATGACGCCAGAGGTTCGCAATCTTATTGATCTACTGGAAACAGCAGCCAATGAACGAAAACGCTTGTCGATCAATTATCAGGACGCAGCCGGTAAGGAGACGCGGCGGGTTCTCAGGCCGCTGGGACTTTGGTTCTGGGGCAAGGTCTGGACACTGGTAGCCTGGTGCGAACTTCGGGATGATTTTCGCATGTTCCGGTTGGACCGCATTGCCGCTGTTTTGGACACCGGTGAGACCTTTCGGTCTGAATCTGGAAAGACGCTAAAAGACTTCTATCGGCTGATGGAAGAGGAAAACTGCTGAGCTACAATTACGGGCAATAGCGATCCGGAATAGTCAGCGGCGTGATGATTTGAATATCACTCAAGCTGTTGTCAGGCGGAGCATTCGGCAGAACGCGTCGATGAGCGAGAATATGTTGAATGGCCGTGCGCATATCCTGTTCAAGATCATGATAGAGGACCAGCGTCAGCGCTTCTGAGCGCAGGAGGTCGACATTGTCTTCGTCAAGGTCGTGGCCGATTATAGCGATTGGTTTTTGCCGGAACTGGGTCAGCGTTTTGATAACTCCATGATTGCCACCACCCATGGAATACACGCCGATAATACGGGTGCCTTTTTCATAAGCCTTCTCAATGGCTTCGGCGGTGCGTCTGTTGAGGCCCGCACCGCTTCCAACCTCCAGAATGGGAACGTCTGGCCGACTGCGGCTGAACTGCTGGCGAAACCCATCCAGTCTGTCTTCTTCCCCTTGAAATCCGCGATCACTCTGAGTCGCTAATACGGTGCCATCAGCGCCATTCAAAAGGCCGGACATCAGATAACCAGCCGTTTGCCCAGCCTTGTAATTGTCGAGCCCGGCATAAGCTGTTCGCTGCGAGGAAGGGCAATCGGTGAAGATGGTGACCACTGGAATGCCGCGCATTGTCAGATCAGAAATCGCATTTCGGATTTCCGGTACATCGCGTGCCTTCAGGCAAACACCATCGCTGCCTCTTTTCGCAATGCGGACAAGTTCCGCCACACAATCCGGTACTGACAGTGTTTCGTGAAACGTGAACCGGGCGCGGATTGAAAGCGGTCGAAACGTGCTAAGGGCCCGCTCTGTTGAGCTGCGAATTTCCCGCAAGAACCGGGAAGGGGCTTCTGCCACAACATCTATAACAAGCCGCCGTCCGCGTGCAGACAGTTGCTGTTCCTGGGCTTCAAGCTCACGGAGGGCGGTCTCCACCCGTCTTTTGGCCTGTGGGCTCACTCCGGCCCGCGCATTCAAAACACGGTCCACCGTCGCCGTACTGAGGCCGGATTGAAGGGCTATCTCTTTGGCTGGAAACCGGTGTGTCATTTGATGGATTTTTGATGGTTTTTTCCGCTCACGCAAGGGAAGGTGCTCAGTACCATTCTCTCATGACCAGACAGGGAGGGGATCATGGACGCACAAACACCAATGAACGGGTATTTCGACGCGCAATCTTGCCGTCTTGAAGACTTCAAGGCGCTTTTGGATCAAAAGCTCTCGTCTTCAGATCTGAACTACACGGATACCATTGAGCAAAACATCCCGATCTATGACGTATCGAACTTGCGTGGCATGCTGGGCGAAACGAGTGCCCGCCGGCAGATTATGGCTGAATGGGCGTCCGTGTTGAAAGACCGCTCTGGTGTGCTGGTTCTCAAAGGTGCGTATGACGACACGGCTCCGCTGGATGCCGCCACTGAAGTGTTCCTCTCGATCATCGAACGGGAGAAGACAAAAAGCGGCGGCGGTGCAGATCATTTCGCAAAAGCTGGAGCCAACGACCGAATCTGGAATTCACTGCAAAAACTCTGTCTGGAAGCCCCGGACGTGTTTGCACGTTGTTTCGGAAACGCGGCGATTGATGCTGTGTGCGAAGCTTGGCTCGGCCCGAATTATCAGATGACGGCACAGGTCAACCTTGTGCGGCCCGGCGGCGAAGCCCAGCAAGCGCACCGGGATTATCATCTCGGATTTCAAACGGCAGATATCAGTGCGTCCTATCCAGCTCACGTTCATGACCTGTCGCCCGTCATGACGCTTCAAGGCGGCATCGCGCACGCAGACATGCCGGTTGAGAGCGGCCCAACAAAACTGCTTCCGTTCTCTCAGCTTTACAGAGCAGGTTATGCGGCATGGCGGCTAGATGAGTTCCGGGCCTGTTTTGAAGAGCGATATGTGCAGCTTCCCCTTCAAAAAGGTGATGCCATCTTCTTCAATCCTGCGCTCTTTCATGCAGCTGGGGCAAATCGCAGCGAAAACGTCCAGCGGATGGTCAATTTGCTGCAGGTCTCCAGCGCCTTCGGGCGAGCTATGGAAAGCATTGACCGGACAGGGATGTGTAAGGCGCTTTATCCGGCGATACAGTCGCTAAAGGCTGCTGGCACCCTTTCTGATACAGAAATCGAAGCAGCTGTGTCGTCTTGTGCGGAAGGGTACTCATTCCCAACAAATCTGGATCGGGATCCGCCGGTTGGCGGACTTGCTCCGGAAACGCAGAAGCAGCTGTTCCTGCGCGCCTTAACTGCAAACTGGACAGCTGATGAATTCGCTGAAGGCCTTGAGGCACAAAACCAACGGCGGTTGGCCTGAGACCAGGGCTGCTATTTCCGGCGGATCAGTTCAAAGAAGCTGGGGTAACGCGGTCACTCCGGCTGCTCGCCAGAACTTCAACTTCCCGGTCACCGCCGGTTTGCACCTTGAATTTATCCTGAAACAGGCGGCCATTGTTTCGTGCAATCACCTCATAGTCGCCCGCAGCCAAAACGAAGCTTGGAAAAGCTCCTGTGGCTTCCACGACAACATCACCGCCAGGGCTGAGGACCGACCATGATGTATTGGCAATGGCTTCACCGCCTTCTTCATTGACCAGCTTGAGGGTGATTTCAGCGGCCTTATGGAAGAGCGTTGCTTCAGTCAGCTTGCCCGGAAGGACTTGGACATCGGCACGCACAACGGAGTTGCTGTCCCCATAACGGTTGACAATGTGATAGGTTTCGGCGTTCAGGCGCACAATGTCACCGGGTGACAGACCGTCAACGATCAGCTGTCGCTCACCGCGCTCATTGAACTCCATTCCGTAAACGTCAAATTGCACGTCTGTACTCAGTGGTGTGTCCTGATCAAGACCCGCATTGAGCTTCACACCTCCGGCATTGAGTGTCACCATTTTGGATTCGACCTTGCGGCCCATCACAATCCGATTAACCGCCGAGGCATACCCGTAGCCGGTGTGAATCAGATAAACGCCCGGATCGAGTTGAAACTCCGCATGCCCACCTTCAGATTTCGCGATGAGTTCCAGACGGCCATCTGAATTGGTGGTCTCGCTGTAAATCCGCCAAGTCAAACCACTGGTAAGCGGTGCGGTGTCCCGGGTCAGCTTGGCCATCAGGTGAAGAACGCCGCCATTGAGTTCAGATGGAAAGCCGCTGCCGCTTGGGCTTGCTGGGGCATAGGGAAGCAAGGCATCTGAAAAGAGAGGTTCGGGAGGACGGTCCAGAAGGTTCTCAACCGGCTTTTGGGCCTCGATCACGACGGCATTCGGATCGGGTTTCAAGCGGGGCGGCATCGGCGGCCCATTTTCACGCTGTTCGGATGCGACAGTATTCTTCTCTGAGATGGCGTGTGCAGGTAGGGCAGGGCCAACTGCCACCAATGCTGCCAAACACAGCGCGGACCATTTATTTTTGAACGAACCGTTCAGCACCCTTACCACTCCTGACCAGTCAATCGGGTTGCCAAGCTGCGTTTTAAAACGCGTCTAATGCTCTTCCTGCTATGAAAATCCAGACGATTTCAAGGCAGTTTCACCGAAGTTGACAATTGTGGTCAATAGATTACCTGAATAACCGCCTCATCACACTCGCATTTTGCAGGATTTTACAATGTCATCCATTCTATCCCCAAGGCCAGAGGTGCTGGACTTCTTGCTCAGCCGCCGCTCTCATCCATCCAAGACGATGACATCTCCCGGCCCGGATGAGGTGATCCTTCAAAAGCTCCTGGCTGCTGCAGCCCGTGTTCCTGACCATGGAAAGCTGACCCCTTGGCGGTTCGTGATTTACCGCTCGGACAAGGCGGTCGAGATTGGCGAGAAACTGGCGGAAATGGCAGAAGTTCGCTGCGGGCCGCTTGACGAGGCTCGGAAGGAGCAGGAACTCACCCGGTTTTCCCGCGCGCCTATCGTTATTGGCGTGATCAGCACAGCCGGAATGCACCCCAAAATTCCGGTGTGGGAACAGGAATTGTCAACTGGCGCCGTTTGCATGAACCTTGTAAATGCAGCCGGTGGCGCGGGCTTTGCCGCTCAATGGCTGTCCGAATGGTATGCCTTTGATGAGGAAGCCAGCCAATATCTCGGGTGTCGTGAGGGCGAGCGTTTTGCTGGTTTCATCCATATTGGCACACCGACCCAGGCTCCGGTGGAGCGGGCGCGCCCGAACCTTGACGAGATTTGCACCAACTGGCCGGAAAGCTGAGGTTTCATGTTTTACGAAACGTCCAAAAATGATCACGGACTGCCCTTTAACCCGTTCAAGGCCATCGTATCACCGCGGCCAATTGGTTGGATTTCCAGCGTTGATCTGGAAGGGCGGGCCAACCTTGCGCCCTACAGCTTCTTCAACGCCATCGGGGATACGCCGCCTATCGTGATGTTCTCGTCCACCGGGTACAAGGACAGTGTTTCCAACATCGACGAGACTGGCGAATTTGTGTGCAACATGGTCAGTTGGGACCTAAAGGACGGCATGAACACATCATCCGCGCCTCTTCCGCACGGAGAATCCGAGTTTGAAGCGGCCAAGTTGGAAATGGCTGAGAGCAATCTGGTGAATGTTCCGCGCGTGGCCAGCGCCTATTCCGCGCTGGAATGCAAACACCTTAAAACCGAGAATATGCGTGACCTGGATGGCAACGAGACCGGCAGTTATGTGGTGTTTGGTCAAGTGGTGGCGGTGCACCTCGCTGATGACGTTTTGACCGATGGACGTTTCGATGTGACCAAGGTGCGTCCGCTGTCGCGGTTGGGTTACAAGGATTACGCGGTCGTAAATGAGGTCTTTGAAATGGGCCGCCCCGGCGCTTGATCCTCTCAATTTAGCTCGATTAATGAATAAGCGGTCCTTTTTTGAAGAAGGCCGTTTTTGCATGTTCTACGTTTGAGAGTTCTGCCGGTCAGTGCGTCGAGTCATTCAATTGATTTGCATTTTGCAAAACCGCTTGCATGAAGAAGCACACTGAAGTATGAGAAAATTAATTACTTCTATCAATGCTTTCGATCTCCAAAGAAAAAATGATCGCGTTACCATAGCATGTGGATTGTTAACTATTTGTTAACCTTTGTGGCCCGAAATTAACTAATAGATAACGAAACTCTCGAGGAGCGGGTATCATGCGTGTAGCAGAGACCGCGTCGGTAGCGTCCCGGATCGAGCAGGCCTTTCAATCGGCAAGCAGTTCGACGGGAACATCCTTCGACTATCTCTTGAAGACGGCCCAACGAGAATCTTCGATGAACCCGACCGCCAAGGCGCGCACGTCGAGCGCGACCGGTCTGTTTCAGTTCATTGAGTCCACGTGGCTGGAAACATTGAAAGAGGCTGGCCCTAAACACGGGCTTGATAAGTTTGCGGATCAGATCAAGCGGACCAAAAGTGGTCGCTATTATGTCTCTAATCCGCGGGCGGAACAGGAAATCCTTGATCTGCGGAAGGATCCCAAGGTTGCCGCGTTGATGGCAGGCGCCTTGACCCAGAAAAATTCGGATCAGTTGAGCCGCAAGATTGGCCGTGAGCCATCAGACGGCGAGCTCTACATGGCCCACTTCCTTGGAGCCACTGGAGCCTCTCGCTTGATTAATGCCGTGGATAGCAATCCGGACCTGCGGGCGGACGCTTTATTTGGCAAGCAAGCGCGCGCCAACAAGCCGATCTTTTACCATCGCAACGGATCACCACGCTCCATGACGGAGGTCTATGATGTCATCGTGTCCAAGCACGATGCGGTGAACATGATTGCGACCGTGACCGGGCAGGGAGGGCGTGCCCCAAAGGTCTCGGGCCTGACACAGGTGGCAACTCTGCCAACGGCCAAGCCGACGGATAATGTAGGTGTTCCGATTGCTCGCCCTGACCTGTCGCTGTTTGCAGATGTTCAAACCGGAGAGGCAGAGCAGACTCAGGTTGCCTTTGCGAACAAGGCCGCGCAGGCAAGTGAGGATGCGCCGGTTGTTGATCGTGCCACTCGCCGGATCGCATCCGCATTCAAGGCGACTGAGACCGTCAACCCGTTCGAGGCCCTGTTTCGAAATGACAACGGGTCGGAACAGGTGCAGGTCAATGCCCGCCTGACCTCAGCTTTTGCAGCTGTTGAAGAAAGCGCTTATTCACGCCTTTCCAACAACGGGTCCAAGTTGGCCATACAAGAACTGGCGATGGCTCAAGACGGCATTCCGCTTGATCTTACGCGCTTCTTGACACTTGATGATCGCTGGGAACAAAGAGACCTACTTCCCCCTGCGTAAGAAAAATCACCTGCGAAATTTATGGTGAACCGATCGTTAAGGCTTTGATGTCACTTTTAACTGGTGGAAACAGATCAGTAGTGCGTCAGAGATGGTCATAAACGAGTTTCTAAAATGGGTTGAAACAGCCCCGGATGGGCCAAGAGCGGAAGCTGCGGGAGCACTTGCGCGGGCATGGTTGCATTCCGAATTGTCTTATGAGGAGCGGAAAGGGGCGACAGTTGCCCTAACCTTGCTGCTTGATGATCCTTGCGTGGATGTGCGCAAAGCGCTTGCCGAAAATCTGGCGCGCAGCACAGAAGCTCCAGCTCATGTTATTCGCGGGTTGGCAGGTGATATCGATGAAGTGGCCGAGCCCGTGCTTCGCCGGTCTCCCATTTTCTCCGATACCGAGCTGGTGGACTGGGTGGCTGAAGGGTCCGAGCGCGCTCAAGTCGCGATCGCCCAGCGGGCTTATCTCTCTGCAGCCGTCAGCGCTGCGCTTGCTGAGGTGGGGGAGGCATCTGCCTGCGCTGCACTTCTCGACAACACCAATGCTACGATTGTTCACTCAGCGATTTCGCGAATTGCAGAACGTTTTGAGGATCATGCAATTGTGCGTGAACGTCTCCTGCAAAGAGACGATCTGAACATTCGCCTGCGCCATGGCCTCTTGCTGCGGCTTGCAATCAGCCTTGAAGCCAATCCGCTTGTTCAACGGGGCATGTCGGAGCGCGCTAAGCAGAAATTTGCAGCTGAAAGCAGTGACAAGGTGATCCTGCGTCTGGCGTCCAAGGCAGACGAAACTCAGCTGGCAGATTTTATCCCCTATTTGCGCGATGAAGGGCATTTGAACACACGACTGCTCTTGCGGGCTGTATGTTGCGGGCAGCTGCGCCTGTTTGTGCATGCCCTGTCAATTCTGGGCAATGTCCCGGCACCGCGTCTGCGGGACACGCTTCAAACAGCTCGTCCGGCCGTGTTGCGCGCCTTGTTGCGTAAAGCAGGCCTTCCGGTTCGAGCCCATCAGGCCTTCTTGCTCACCATGGATCTGGCTCGTCAGGTTGAAGCAGATTTTACCCGGGATCTGCATATCGAGCAGGCCCGGTACCTGACCGAATATCTTCTGGAAGAGTTGCAGGATGAAGCCCTGGGCGGGGACGATGATATCGTCGCCTTCCTGCGCAACTTTGCAGTGGATGTGGCGCGTCAGGAAGCACGCGCCTTTGTGAAGGAAAACAACATTAAGTCGCTTGCAGCTGCATAGCGCCTTCTACATTGCTTCCCTGCTGAAATGAAACTTAATAACCTCCGCTAAAAGTGGAGGTTATTTCTTTTTTGATTGGGCTTTCAGGAGCGTGTCGGTGATCTCCGCCAGCCCCTGCACCAACTGTTGACCTGCGGGGCTGGTTTCATCGCGTGCGCCTTCCGCCACCATGGCTCTGATCGCTGCAACATATCTGCCGACAATTTCCGTCGGCAGTTGGGCGGCATCCTGCGCACAATCTACAAGGTGGCAGAATAGGGCAGCAGCTTGCCCGACAAGCGGATATCCAAGCGTCACGGCTTGACCCTTGATGTTGTGAGCCGCCTGATACACCGGGTCGAGGGTCTCGGCAGTCAACCCATTCTCCTCAACGGCTTGCCAAGCGCTGCCAAGCTCATCAGCTTCCTTGCGCATCCAGCCGTCAAAGTTACCCGACAGGCGTTGCATCGCCGCTTCTGCGGCCTCAATCGGATTGAATTTGGCTGTTTCGCGCGGGCCGAGTTCGCGAACCTTGGACCTCAGGGTTTGCGGTGGTTTGATAACCTCATAGTCCTCATCGTCTCCCGGCGTGTCCGCAGCCATGGCCTGCCTCTTGAGTGAGCGTTTCCGATTATTCTGTCACATGATACTTGAAACAACCTCAATTGGCGAAGTCATTCAACACCCTTGGGCAAAGCTGGAGGGTGTGTGCCGGGTTATGCAGCGATCTTTGCTCACTTCGCTAGAAGAACGGCGTCAATATCGGAACATCTCTGTCAATATGCGCTCATCCCAGCCGTGGTCAGGATCAAACATGATCAGGCCATCCAATGCCAGCTCCTCACGAATTGACACGCTGACTACATTTCTGATTTCCCGATGATCTGCCGATGCACTGACAGGTCGCTTCAATGGATCGAGGATTTCAATATCCACCTGAGCATGATCAGGCAAAAGAGCACCGCGCCAACGCCTAGGGCGAAACGCGCTGATCGGTGTGAGCGCCAGAAGCGGGGAGGAGATTGGCAAAATGGGGCCGTGCGCTGATAGATTATAAGCGGTGCTGCCTGCCGGCGTCGCCACAATGATCCCGTCACAAACGAGTTCATCGAGGCGAACACGCTGATCGACCGACACTTTCAAACGTGCTGCTTGCGAGGACTGTCTGAGGAGAGACACTTCATTAATGGCGCGCGCCGTGTGGCGGGCGCCATCCTGGTCTGTCACGTCCATGGTAAGTGGGTGAATCGTTGTGATATCTGCGACCTTCAGTCGAGCGCGCAGGTCCTCGGCCCGAAATTCGTTCATCAGGAAACCGACTGAACCCCGGTTCATCCCGTAGATCGGTTTTCCCGACCCCATGAATTTGTGCAGGGTTTGAAGCATGAGCCCGTCACCGCCAAGAGCGACGATGATATCTGCCTCGCCCGCAGGAGCGCTGCCATATGCAGCTTCCAGGCTTTGCCGTGCGGCAATGGCCTCTTCTGTGTCGCTGGACACAAAGGCGAGCTTATCCGTCTCGATATCTGCAGGTGTGTCTACATGCTGGTTCATGGCGCGCTGCTGAAATCCCCTCAGGCGTCGTCGGCCTCGTATTTTGTCCATTGCCAGTAAATGCAGGAAAATCCAATCACGCCAAGTGGATAATTAGGCGGAGGGGTACGGTTGCATCCCGTGGAGAGAGGAGCGCTTAGTTATTTGGCCGCGGACGACGGGCAGGCATCAAACGGTAACATGTCACTCCACTTGGTAAAGGGAACGGCAATCGAGCGAGACTGTTTCAGTTTTGCCGAGAGAACCCCTGCGACGACAAGCTGGTTATCGACGTTAATGAACACCGGGCCTCCAGATGCGCCTTTTTCAGTCGCACAAGTGGTAACCCAAACGCCGTCTTTCACGCCATCCAATCGGCAATTGGCGTCGAGCGTCGGCAGGAATTTTCTCGAACGGCGATAGCCAGCTGCTTGTAAGCGCGTTTCACGGGTGATTTGTTTGGTGTTGGAGGGCGAAAACACGGCCGCTGGGGTGACTTCAATTGGTCTTGAGAGACGAACAACAGCTACGTCGAGTTTGGTGTCTTTGAGTTTTGGTGTGCCGATGTAAGTGTGCCCCTTGGGATATCGCACGCAGTCAACCGAAGAGACGCCACTGTTTTGATCGCGCCGAACCCCGGCCACAAAGCGCAGTTTGTCAAGCCGGTGCGCCTTTCCGGTCCTGCCATCAAACAAACAATGCGCCGCCGTCAGGATCGTTTGTGGCCCTATGAGGGTGGCGGTGCACATGGCGATCCTGTCATAGCCAACCACATTCAATCTCCCAACTGCAGGCCAAGGGGCTCTATCGGTGTCTACGACTTGAAACCGATTGGTATCGGCAAATGCGGTTTTAGGGTTCCCAGACAACGCTGTTACCGCGATCCCTGCAAAAACCAAAAAAAAGCGGAGCATCAGCGGCGATTACAGTTGTGAGGAGTGAGGACCTTGGGAGAGGAGAGTGGCTGCAATTTCTCGGACCGATCAGTTACATGGCATTAGATTAAACCTAGCGCTTCATGCACAAATTGGAAGTTTTGAAGGTGATATTTGAGGGTGTTTTCACCTAAGGCGTTCAACTTAAAGTATTTAATGCGCAGCGGATGATGAATTTATAAAAAATATTGCCCTTGCCTAAAATAACCAAAGGTATCGAAATATACGGCGATTTCTTCGGCAGAAATTGATATAGGTATTACGTTTGTTGGTGGCTTCTATATTTTGTCCGGGGGTGGGGTGGCAAATAAAAGCAACTTTTTATTGTGCTTGAGGCTGGGACTTGGATTGGATCGCCTTCCACGCGCCGAACAAACACTTGCTCTCAAACATTTCGACGGAACACGCTTAAGGACTGCTCGCGGAATCGCGGTTTATTTTGAATTCGCCCGATTGAGTGTGTTCTGTGTGTTTTTGCTGACCATTTCGGTATTTTGCTACGATTTGGCAAAACCCGAGTTTCAATACAGTTTCACCCCGTACTTACTCGCTTTTGCTCCATCCATTGCCGCCGTATTGGTGAGTGGCGCGCTGAAGTTGGCGTTTTTGCAAAAGTCCTTCAGTCTATCCAACTGGGTATTCTATCGAAAACTCCATGCGATTTTTGGCATAACTTGTTCACTTGCTGCCTGCGCATTGTTCGTTGTGGAAGCCGGAGAGAAAAACTTTGCAATCGTTTTTGCGGCCGCTTGCATCCAAATGCCAGTCAAACTTGGGTATGTCGCCTTTAGCAGAAGGTTCCTGTATTTAGCGTACTTTGTTGTTCCGGGTCTTTTTCTCGGCTTTCTCTCTATTGTTGCGGCGGAATTTGGAAACTTCCCGATTGAGCCAGGAATGGGTGATTTGTTTTGGTTGGTCATCCATGGGACGACAGCAGCAATTAGCGCCACTTTGGCAATCAACTGGATATCGACACAAGCCAGTTTTGTAGAAAGCAAGGTTATCCTCGCAAATGCTGACTTGGAAGAAGAGAGAGAAGGTCTGAGAGCGGAGAAAGAATTTTCCGAGAATATCAGAAACTCTTTGAGCGAAGGTGTCGTGATTGCAGATCATGCATTGTCGATCATTCAAATGAACCCGGCTTTCGAGGTGCTGTTCTCAGGTTTGAGCGTCGGAGACAAGCTTCCCTCCCATTTGGCGGAGTTTGCAGGCAGAACAAAGCTCGGCTCACGTAGCGAGCGTTCAGATCTGGAATTGGAAGACGGGCGTATTTTAAACGTCGGTTGCCAACCGTTTTGGATAAAGTCTGATGAAATTGGCTACATTTGCACTTTGCTCGATGTCACTGAACAAAGACGGATTGACGAAGAAATAGCGAAGAACGAGCATCTGAAAGCACTTGGTGTTCTGGCCAGCAGTGTAGCACACGACTTCAACAATTATCTCGCAATCATGCGGGCAAACACCGAACTCCTTTTGAAACTGGATACCGTTGGAACACAAAACCGACACTTGCAGAATATCCTGCACTCCTGCGAAAGCGCCTCTATCGTCACTCGGCAATTATTGTCCACCGTCAGGGATCTTCCAGAACAGATCGAAATCGTGGATGCGGCAGATGTCTTGAAGGCTGCTGCGCGCTTGTTGTCCCATTCAGACCGATATCGAGTTCCAATATCCATGGATCTTGAGGATGGAGCATATATTCTGATAGATGCGCTTTTGCTGGAAACGATGATCCTGAACCTTGTGTCGAATGCCTGCGATGCGGTGGGGAGTGACGGTCAGGTAGCATTATCCGTTCGACGGTATGACGGCGAAGTCAGTTTAAACGTCATCGACAATGGGGAAGGTATTTCCGCCGACATGATCGAAAAGGTCACTCAGCCGTTCTTCACCACCAAACGGGATGGCAGGGGAACCGGGTTGGGCCTGTCCACGGTCGCCTCATTCGCCAAGCGTCACAACGGTCGGCTGAAATTGCACAGCGAACTGGGCAAGGGAACAACCGCATCTCTTATCTTTCCAGCACAGGACGTGACTGCTGAAGGTGGTCAAATGGTTGAAAGTGAAAGTGATCGAAGCGCATCGGATAGCTGTAAAGTTCTGGTGGTTGAAGATAACCCGGAATTGAGACTTACGCTGGAGGAGCTGCTTAGGGTCTTGGGCCATCAAGTCATTACTGCGAGCGGCACTAACGAGTTCAATAGAATTGCAGATTCGCAGCTGCAGGATGTTGATTTGGTATTCTGCGATATTCTGTTGGATCAGGAATTCGGAAGCGAGGTGCTGAAGGCGTTTAGATCCAAGGGGCATACTGCGCCATTTGTGTTCATGAGCGGAAATCTACCCAAACACGAAGAAGAAACGATCCTTGAAATTGAGCCTTGCCAGTTTCTCCAAAAACCTCTGACCCTTGCAGACCTTCAAAAGGTATTTTCAAAGCAAACTGTTCGAGAGTATGCCTGATACTAATTCAGAAAACTCTGTCACGAGATGCAGGTGATCGAGGTTTCAGCCAGGTGAGTAAATCATCCGCAGTCATTGGCATGGCAAAAAGGAACCCCTGAAACCGGGTGACCCCTGCCGACTTCAGTTTTGAATACTGTGCCCCGGTTTCAACGCCTTCAACGATCAGTTCTGCGCCTAATTTCCGCGTCATGGAGACAAGTGCTGAAACCATTGCGCTGACACGGCTGTCCGTTTCGATATGGGTTATCAGCGAGCTGTCGAGCTTTAAGAGGGAAAATGGAAATTGGGTCAAGCGGGCGTAACTCGAATAGCCCTTGCCGAAATCATCGATCGCAATGCGTATTCCTGCCGCTGACAGGGCTGAGAGGTTTTCGCCAATTTGGCCGTAATTTTGCGCCATGTCATTTTCCGTAAATTCCAGAACAAGCCTTTGAGACTTGAGACCGTTTACGGAAATGGCTTGCAAACAGCTTTCAACGAAGTTCTGCCCAGATGCGTGCGAGGGCCGAATATTGATTGAAAGCTCAATGTCTGGGGCTGCATCGAAAATTGGTTTGGCGCTGCGGCAAGCCTGTTCGAGAACGTAATTTCCAAGAGCCGGGCCAAGCCCGATTTCGTCTGCGATATCAAACATCTCTTCAGGACCAATTGTTCCGGTTACCGGGTGCAGCCAGCGCGAGAGCGCCTCAAAGGCCACAATCTTTTCATCGGGACCTTTCACGATCGGTTGGAAGACAATTTCGATTGCCTGATTTTGAATGGCGTTGGTCAATTCCTCTTCAATTTATACGCGTCGTCTGAGTTCGCTCGCCATGGAAGGGTGATAGAAACACGATTGACGGCGCCCGCGCCCTTTTGCCTCATAAAGGGCAAGGTCCGCCTCATGCATCAGGTCTGACATTGTCCGATACTGACCTCTGTCGGAGGTCGTAATGCCGATGCTGCCCGTTATGGAAACCGTGGCTCCTTCATAGTCGATACGTGCGGAAATCACCTCAATCACTTTTTCGGCCAATTCGGCAGCAATATCCTGGGGGCCGTCGACGACAAGGGCAAACTCGTCGCCGCCAAGACGCGCGATCAAACTAGCGTCAGCCAATGATTTCAATCTTTTGCCGATTTCCTTCAAGACAAGATCGCCGGCAACATGGCCGAGGCGATCGTTAATCGGCTTGAAACCATCCAGATCCAGAAGCAGGAGATTGAACTCACTGGTCTGATCATCTGCTTGCAGTTTCTCTAGGTGTTCGGAAAAGGCACGGCGATTGTATAGGCCAGTGAGAAAATCGGTTTCAGCGACCTCTCGGACCTTTCGATTGGTTTCATGAAGTTTTCGCGCCAGTTTCATGCTGCGGAACAATTCAAACAGCAAATAGAGAAAGCCCAATAGACCGCCGGCACCCAAAGCGATATTCAGGCTTTTCAGCATGTTGGTCGCCTCAAATTGGGCTTCAAGCGCAGATGCTGCCTTGTTGCGACGCTTGTGATAGGCCGCCTGAGCCAAGTTTAAAACCTCTTGGCGATGCGCAAAATAGAGCTTTTCCAGATCGGCTGCTGTCTCGGGCTTACCTTCAACAATAGCATTCGCAGCCTTTTCGAAGTTCGGCAAGTCGTCCTTCAGGCGATTGACAATCAGCTGTGCTTTGTCCTGATCGTCGTAGGCTTCGATATAATCGGCTTGCGCCAACGTGTGCGTTCGCGACCAGAAAATATCCAGCGCGCGGTTCATGTCCTTTCGTGTCGCCCAATCTTCACCTTTGGCAATCGCAATCGCCGTCTCGAAAAAAGTCCGATACTCCCACCCAAATTGACCGACTTCTTCCAGCCGAGCAGAATAAAACTCTCGCCGATCAAACTCGGTTACCGCCGTGTTGATGGTGATTTGAGTAAAGATCATGCCAACCACAAACAGAACAATGACAAGCGCGGAGCGCATGAGCGACCACTGTCCTGTCAGTGTTTTGGTATTAAGTTTCATTCTGAAACCCTGTTTGCTGGTGCAATGTAAGTTGTATGAAGCCGCTGGCCGTTACTGCAGAACCGAAATATCGGCTATCTGCCAAACGCTGCGCGCTTCACGCAATTGATCGTGAATTTCCGGGTAGTCGGTGAACGGATAAACGACCCAAGACGGACCTTTGCTGCGCACGGAGAGACGGTCGCCGTTAATTTCGATGGCAATCAAGACCGGATAATTTTGCAGCTCTTCAACCGGGATTTCGGCTGAATATCCATCAAGCCCTGTGACCAGCATCCGATCTGCACTTACGTTGAAATGGTCCAGCAGTTTTGAAAACAAAACCCCTCGCACAGTGGCAATGTCTTCAGATTCGCCAACAAGGTGCGTCTTGATCTCCGTACTGCCGATTTCGGTTAGGTCGCTATCTGTGACGCCGACACTGGTGCCCGAGTTTGGGGTCAAGGTGAACAAGGGTTCGGAGGCCTTGGCCGGTGTCGCCTGTGCAGTTTGCAGCACCAAAATAGCCAACGCCGCAAATAGTATGCCGGAAAGTGAGCTTGATCGCATGACGTGCTCCCTACTTGGTTGTTCGCGCAAGTTTATTGCATAGTAAAGTAGAGCAGAATGCTAGTTAAAATATGTTATGTGATCGCATGAAAACTTCGAAGAAAACACCGTAAGAGGCTGTAATTTAAAGAAAAGGTGCCTGAGATTGTGGTTTGGGTTAACAAAGCGCAATCGGCATCTGCGGAACTTTTGTGAAACTATAAAGGCTGTCTCAGCCCATGAAGATGGTGCGGAGAGAATTCAGGACTTGGGGAAGGGTGGTGGTGCCGGCAGCAGGATTCGAACCCGCGACCCCGAGATTACAAATGTTGGTGGAGTTAATATATTACAATTAGTTACGCTTTGTATATTTCTGAATTCAAGTATTTCTCACACGCAACCATAAAGAAGATGTTGTTATTGAAAGGTGCGTTGCGATCCACGGGATCAACAGGTTGCTGACAATTCGGTGATGATGGACTTCATGCTGAAACTTCGACGGTGCAAGGTAGCGGTGTTTGGAAAAATCGATATAAGTGGGGTAACGATTCACTGAGCAGATGATGTATATGATGCCCTTTGCCGGCAACGGAGGCATGAATGAATTGGGATGAACTCGTCGAGATTGGCGCTACAGGAACGGTTGATACCGAACTGCTCCATTTCGATACTAACAATCCACGCTTCACGCCTGACAAACGTCCGAATGAAGATACTGATCAGGCCATCATCGCTGAATTGGCGAGGAGTGCTGATCTGTCCGAACTCGTTCAATCCATTGGAACTAGTGGTTACATTAATATTGAGCCGCTAGTTGTAGTTGTTCGTGGGGGAAGGCTTGTTGTACTCGAGGGGAATCGAAGGCTTGCTGCGCTTAAAGCCCTGCGGAACGAGCAATATGCACAGAATGCGAAACTCAGTATCCCGGAATTTGGACAAGAAGTCAGCGAAACTCTCAATAAAATCTTAGTCTACAGGGTCGAGCGCGAGGAAGACGCCCGTCAATTGATAGGGTTTAAACACATTAATGGCCCGCAAGCTTGGGATGCGTTCGCAAAGGCAACGTTCGCCGCCCGCTGGTTGGATTCGCAAGCAGTAGAAGAGACCCCCTTGTCGCTCATGGCTATAGCCAGCCGAATGGGCGATAAGCATGCGACTATCCATAGGATGGTGACTGCATTTTATGTTCTTATGCAGGCTGAGGATGAAGAAATATTTAGTATGGAGGATCGTTACAAGCGCGCCTTTAGCTTCTCGCACCTGTATACTGGACTCTCATACGCCGAATATACAGATTATTTGGGGATGCCACGGCCTCAAAGAACAGAGGATCCAAAAAGAAACCCTGTGGAGCCGGAGTATTATCCTAAACTTAGATACTTGCTGACTTGGCTGTATGGCTCCAAAGAGCGGGAAATACAGCCAGTAGTACGGAGCCAGAATCCGGACCTTGGTCGTTTGCGGGAGGTTCTCAAATCAAAACCAGGGATAAAGGTGCTTGAGCAGACGAGCCATCTTGAAGATGCACTTATTACGTCCACGCCTAAAGATATTCGATTTTCGAAACATATAGTTGATGCAAATGCCGAATTGAGGCTTGCCCTTGAAACGCTCGATGGGTTTGATCCTGAAACACAGCCAGAGCTTCAAGAGATCGTAAATTCTGCTTATAAACGCGTTCAGCTCATTAAGACGAGTGTTGATGTGCAAATGACTGACTTCGAAAGAGAAATAGAAAAATAACGATGGTTGGGGAACCCGTTGTTACTCCAGTGCCAGGAGAAAAAGACCACGTCATCGTTGATTGGCTGGAACTGGTAGCGTTTTTTAACGACTACCGCACAGCTCGTGTCGACGAACTCGTTGCAGCGCTCGAAGAGCAATTTGAAAGCGCTAACGATGATGCCGATGTCGATGAAGACGACCCTCTCGGATCCGATGACGTTGGAAATATAGGCAGAAAAGACGCTGAAAAAGAACAGCTTCTCGAGCGAATTGAAAACGAAGTCGAATTCCGCATTAAAGATTGCGATGGTACTTACCCGTTCGAGCTTACAGATGATGCTGAAGAATTAATTCTAGTAGAGAATTGGCAAAGCGATCACTATACACCCTATCTTACTTGTCTAATTACTACGCATTTGACACGAAGTAGCCTATTCGATTTTGTTGTGCCTGATAGAGTCATTCAAAGACTCCGGAATCGTGTATTTCAAGTACTCTCAACCTTTGCTATGGCTGGTTTAGTATCCGGAAGCGCTGCGAGTATTGGTTGGCCGCGTGAAGATCGAGCTTCGATACTTGATACGCTGCGGCGCGCAGAAGGGCGAAATGCGGGTTTTGCAACCAAGGGGCAGCCGGGAAGGTATACTTCACCAAAAGAAAAGGATGGTGGAGTAGATGTTATCGCGTGGAGGATCGAGAATCGTCCTCCGCCGATTTTGTTTTATTTTGCGCAAGTCGCTAGTGGTCACAATTGGCCCGGTAAACCGGTGAGCGTACACAAGGACTTGTTTGAAAGAAACTATATGGATGATCCGCATCGCGGGAATGTTAACTTTGCCACTCTCTTGCCGTTCCGTATTCATGACAAATTAGAATGGCAAAATGAGCATGTAATTCATGGTACGTTACTGGATAGAACGCGATTGCCGAATTACGCGGTTAAAGGGAAGTTGCTTGCCGATAGTGGAGTGGAAATGGATGAGTCCGAAAATATGCCTCAAGTATTAGATTGGATTACACAATTCCGAGGTGTCGCTGGCCTCTAAACCAAATTTGGTTCTATTAGTATTTCGTTCTCTCTGCGCTTCGATTGCAGGCTATAGTTTACAGAAATCGAAGAACAGTTTTGTGTGTGGTATATTTCGCGGATCAATGGAGCGTCATCATATGTGAGAATCCAATTAGGAACGGATCCACTAGTCAGAATATCAGATAATGCAACGTGTTTTGCTTCGCTCATCCCATTTAAATAAAGCCTCCCTCCTACCTTAACATAAGGGGGGTCAATGAAATAAAAGATCTTAGAAGGGTCAGTTTTTCTTCGGCTCTGATCAATAAAAGACAATCCATCCTTATTCGAGAGCGCAATCCTACGCCTGTTGTTTCCGAGCCATAGAATTCGTTTCTTCAAGTTATCTACATTGAAACGAGCGTTTATTTTCCACTTGCCTGATTGATCATAGCCACCAATTGGGCCAGCGTTGATTACAATGCCCGACCTCGTTGTGCGGTTCATGTAAAATGTTGAGAAGCCAAGTTCGAAGTCATACTCAGAGCCTTTGAAGTTAGTTACAGTTTCTCGGTGACGATACCATTCGTCCATATCAAGGTGAACTTGCTCCAATCTGGATATGAAAAGATCGGTCTCCTCAAGCATTGCGTGCCACGCGGAGTAAATGCGTAGGTCGGCGTCGTTTAGCATGAGAGCATCCACATCTCCGCTTGCCAATAGTATCAGTGCAGCACCAGCGCCACCGCAGAAGGGTTCCGCGAAAATACGGACGCCTTGTATTGAAGAAAGTCTCTGTCTGAGAAAGGCTGACATGAAACCTTTTCCGCCGGGATACCGAAAGGGTGATATCGCATTCTGACTAGATCGACCTTGGTCTTTAGGTATCTCGGTAGTGGGTAGCATCATAACAGGATTTTGTGGGTTGTCTCTGGGAGCCAATTTGGGATTCTAGAATTGACCAAGGCATGTTTGGTGGCTCGTCATATCAAGAATTATTGAATAAGTCTGATACTTTTTGGTTCATAAAGTGCTAAAATGAAGCAGTTTCAACGTTCTTAGAACGCAATGGTCTCGCGCAAAAAGTATTTCCGCTTATATCTACGGCGAATATGTCATCCCCGCGCCAAATCATACCAAGCGGTCAGTTTCCCGATTGCTCTCCGGGCAAGGTCCGGGTGCAGGCCGAGATAGTGTTTCATGATCTCGTTGACTGACTTCAGGCTGTGGCCGGTGATCGCCGCGATCTCGGTCACCTCGCAGCCGGCCAGTGCCAGCCAGGTTACGGCCGTGTCGCGCAGATCTTGATCTCGAAAATCTTCCAGAGACGGTGTTGGTTGGATGACCGGTTCGCCTTCGGGTTGATTTGAAACGACCGTCAAGGTGCTCACCAGCTTGAATTTGGTTATCCGGTAGCCCTTCGGTAGCGGAGAGGCGAGGGAGCCGTCCTGCAAGCGCCAGATGCCGAATGCGGCCGCGATGCAGATCTCGCGAAACAGGTGCTGGTAGTGCTTGGCCAGAAACGGCCGTCTCTGGCGCTCGTCTAGGTTCACATGTGGCCAGTTGACCCGCCAGTCTCTTCGACGCTCCTGTGCCGCTTTCTGCCGTCTGTCGACGATATCAGAAACCGGCAAAAGGAGAGGCTGGCCGTGTTTCTTGCCCTGGCGAAAGAGGACGCCGAGTTCGCTCATCTGTTCATAGGTCAAGTTGAGCCGATCGGCTTGCCGTTGTCCGAACCAGACGCCTTGTGTCACGATATCGCCAACCTCGGGTCGACCAACCACATCGCATGTTTCGACCAGGATCCGCATCTCGTCGATTTCGCCAAACCGGACGCGGGGAGGGGCCACGGGAAGGCTGTCTTCCATATGGCTTACTGGGTTGGAACGGGCCTTGTCGTTCTTGATGGCAAATTTGTAGACCTGACTGAGAAACGATCGCGCCCGGCGTGCCTGTGAAAGGCCATGCCTGATTTCAACCTGGTCCAGAAGCAGGGCCATGTTGCGCGGCGTGAAGGCTGCCGCCAGTTCTTCCCAGAAACGACCATTCTCAAGTTGCTCGATCAGCCTGGCCGTTTCCCGGTAGCCTTGAGCCGTCTGCGGCTTCAATGGCCGTCGGACCTTTCGCCCCTCCCTGATTTCCTTGCCCAGCATGCGCGGGTTTTTCTCGCAAAAATCGGAAATGAGGTGGGCTAGGGTCGGAAGTCCTGCAGCGCGGGCATATTGTAGACCAGCGCGCCGACGTTTGGCCTGGCTGATTTCCCGCGTCTTTTGGCGAAGGGCGGCGAGTTCCTGTTGCTTGGCGGCTGACCAGGCGATGCATTCGTCGATCGAGAACCAGGTGCCGTCCGGATGCTGAAGGTTCTCACCTTTCAGGCCGAAATTCCTGCGTAGATCCGGTGCCGGGAAAAAACGCGGGCGACCATCGCGCCATGTCACGAGTGGGATCTTGATGTCGGGTTTCTTGATCATGGGTCTACATCTTTGCTGACGATGTCATTTTAGCAAAAAGAAAGGCGGGGCAACCACCGCTTTGCCCCGCCAGTCGGGATTGGCGTCGTCTCATGCCAATCCGGGGAGGATATTTGACCGTCAGAACAGCCGACCGAGTGTCGGCTTTTCCTCGGGTGTCTCTTCGAGTGGCCTCACGTAGACAAGAAGGTAAAAGATCAGGCCTGCGCTGATGGCCAGGGCGAGAAGCCCGGCTGCGCCGACGATGGTCCAGATCAGGGCTTGCGGGTTAAACGTGGTTATCTGGTCCATCATCTTGCCCGCCTCTGCTTCTTGATGTGAAGGGCTTCGGCTTCGCCTGAATGCGTCAGTTCCAGACGGGTCGTTCCCTTTCCGGCTACTTCCACAGCAAGCCCGCGAATTACGAGTTTGTCTGCCGTTTCCAGTCGGATGCGGCGGTTTGAGCCCTTCGGTCGCCATCCCCCGCCTACGCGCCATGCGCACTTGCGACCGGAGATTTCGACCAGCAGATCTTCCTGCGCCTTTGTGAGGGGATCTGTCTCTGGGGTGCTTCGAAGAGGGCAGGTCATGCGTGGCCTCCCTGCACACTTGTGACTTCGGTCAAAGAGGTTGTCACCCGGTCCGGATTATCTTCGAAGACGTCATTCAGCTCTCTGAGGAACAAAGACATGAAATTCGGGCCATCGTTCAAAACACCGACCTTCACCTCACTGGCCAGCAGTATGGCCAACGCCCTCATTACAAGCGCTTTTGGATGGCCAGCGTTGAGCAGTTCAAAGGTGGTTCGATCCACTTCGAAATAGCTGGTGCGAAGGTCCCTTTGCATTTCAACAAAGGCCCTGTCGTCATTTGAGCGACATTTGGAGAGCGACAGGGCCGCACTTGCCATGAGGTCCCGCCGAGCCTTTTCGATAGCCTTGTCGACGTCAAAATGAACGTTCATGCGGCGCTCCTTCCGAATTCGCTGGCCAGCCGGTCGGCGGCGTCTGAAATGATCTCAATGAAGTGTGGGTCGGTTCCCCCGGCAACGTCTTCCGGGGATCCGGGCAAATAGGTGTTGCCGTTGGTGGCGATCCAGCGTTCGACGGCTGGAAGTGACCAGCCGTTGCAGCCGGGGAGTTTCGGCGGAAAGCCGTGCTCCGCCTCCAGCTTTCGGCGCTTTGAACGAAACGTGGTTTCCGTGCATCCCAGTCGCTGCGCCACTTCATGGGCCTTGATTGTTCGGGCTGGCGTCATGTTTCTGCTCCGAATTCAAAATCCACCAGACCGTTGTCCCGTGCCGTGTGCATGGCTTCAGACGGCCTGGAAACCCGCCACCAGGTTCCGGTCTTGATGCAAGTGAGAATGAGAGTTGGTTTCTCCGGTTTCCCGGTCGGTTGACCGATGCCGAGCAGCTTTAGAATTGGGTGCATCACCTCCCCACAAGGTGACGCACCCCACAACACCAACTCACGGAGTAAACATCGATGTTGTGTTTTCAGAAATTCGAAATTGTTATCAGTTTGGAGACTGTCGCCATGTCCAAGGATGATGCCGGTCGGCCCTTTGGCGAATTTACATTTCAGCTGGAAGGCCCGGATTTTCGGGGCCAAATGACGGTAAAGGTCACTGATATTGACGCGCTTGGCGAGGGAACCTGTCCGGCAAAAGTCGCCAAGCGAAGCCTTCACCGAGCGCTGAAAGCTGCTGCAACTGCGGCGGGCGAAGATGGACCGGATGCCGAATAGAAAGCCTGCATCCCTCGTCGAATGACGGGGGAGCGTTTGAGTTCGCGTAGAATAGTCTCTGAACATGCAGAAGCGCATAAGCCTCACCTATTCAATCAATGAATGAAGTGAGATCAGATTATGCAATATGAATTAAAAGTCAATGCAAATGTATAATGCTCAATTTTTGTACGAATGAAAATTCGACGAGCCGAGTTTGATAAAATTATATATGCAATTATTACGGGAGAAATAGCAGTGCGCACCGCAGAAATGACAATGGATGTAGCATCGGCAATCGGCTTGATTTCAGCTGAGTTGCGTATGGTCGGCATGAAAATAGTTTCAGGGCATGATTTCGCCGAATACGCAGATCTGGTTGCTGCATCGAACAGGGTGCTAACAGAGCACTTTGCCATTGACTATCACACGCTTTCGCCTGTGGAAGGCTTCTGGATAGTTCTAACCGATGGTTCGGGAATGCCTGCAGCTACGGTAGCGGCGCGTTTGGATTGCCTCGGCCCAATGACGTTGGCGCAGCATTGGAAGATGTATCTGCCACGTATATACAGCTCAAAAACTTCTGGCACCGTAACAATTAGTCAGCGACAGCATGGTTTTTGCCAAGAAGTAAGCGGCCGTGTTGCTTACCTTGGAGAGATGTGGGTCAAAGATAAATTCAGAAAGCAAGGATTAGCTAAGAAGCTCGCTATTCTGGTACAGCTCGTCGCACTACTTCAATTCGATCCGGACTTCATCTACTGCTGGATGTGGGAGGATCGCGCTAAGAGTGGGTTTGCCCAGGCATGTGGATTTACCGAGGTGGTTGCGAGGGGAATTCGTTGGGAAAACCCGCCATCGAATAAGTCTGAGATTGCAAAGCTGTGGCTGGCTGGAAATCGAAAATCTCGTCTCTTTGATCTGGCTTTGAATGTACTAGAGTGCGCTCTAGAATGAATGAGTAGCAAATAATATGAGGTATTCCCGTTTTAGTTCTATAAGGAAGAAGTAAGCGGTCGTATACTATCTTCTCCAAACCGTTTATTGTCGATATGAGCGTAGAAACAATATCGGAGATCGGAGTGTTACACTCAGAGGTTTCTTTGTAACTTGAAGCTACAAATTTTCTATATGCATTTCCTATGGCTTCGTCGATATTTATTCTTTGCGCGCTGCCAAGTTGGAGGACCTGTGCAGTAAGAGAATGTTCGCCGGCCATCAATACTGATGGTGCTAGATCCCCGATTGATACTCCCGACATGAGAGTGTAGTGCGGGGAAACTTTTGCTAACTCGGTTGTCTTAGTGCCGCCATGCGTGCGCCAGTGATCGAGAAGAAAGCGACCAATATCATTGTGTGACAGCATAGCTGAAGAAAGATTTTGCCTAATTATATAGTTCATTTTCTTTGCTCGGGCGGTCGTATTTGTTAAGGAACCATTCGGCTTCGATGAGTACATCTCGACATTCGAGCATGATTAGCAGCCTTTGGTTGTCAGTGAGTGATGGTATATCCGTGGAACCTGTTACCAAAATGACAGCGGCGAGAAACTCTGTTTCAAGTCCGTAGAGAAACATCTTATGCAAAAATTGCTTGTAGGCGTCCTCAAACGGGATTGCATTGATGTTTGTTAATGAAAATTTCTGAAGATATTCACTTAGGTTTTCCATGAAACATGCCTACTCTATATCTTCGGTTGCTTTGGCATTTACCTTTTCTCGCTCCAGCATGTCGAGGTAAGTTAAAGTTAACAGCTTTTTGTATGAGTCGTAGTCGGATACTCCGCCATTTGTTATTGTCAACTCAATCTCCCGCGCCACTCTTCTTGCTTTCTGAAATATCTCGAAATTTATTTCGTTAGGAAGGAGGCTGTAGTCCCTCTCGATTATTTCCGTGTTTGCCGTTGGTTTTGGTTCGCCTTTACCGTAGATCAGCCAAAGAACGTCTACACCAAACCGGCGCGCATATTTCCGAGCTTTGTCTTCTTTAAAGGAGCGTGATCCGTTCTCATGAGCTGAGTAGGTCGGGACACTTACTCCTAGTGCTCGTGCTGCATCTGAGGCGGTGGGAAAACCAGCCTGTTGCCTAGCGAATTGCAATCTCTCGTGCTTGTCCATCGGGTCCATTCGAAGTCTGGGGGGTGTAAAAGTTATCCCCATGATGCAGCTCCGCTGTATGCAATTGGCTTGATTGATATTATGCAATACGAATAAGATGCATAACACAAAATGGAAAATGCATCATGAATTTTTCAACTTTGCAGGAATTGAGACGTGCTCGGGGATTAACTCAGGCGCAACTCGGTGCGCGGGTCGGCTGTTCACAATCGACTGTGCATCGGATTGAAACAGGCGCCTATGACCCATCGGGCGCGCTTCGAATAACCCTGACAAACTGGATTGAGAGTTCAGCTGGTCCGATCGAAGGGTCACCTTGTGAAAACGAGGGAGGCGGGCATGAGTGATCAGGACAAGCAGCCTTGCACCTCGATTGTCTCTGTGCAGCTGCTCTCCAACAAGAGCAAGACGCGGCATGTGGCCGAAACAGATGACCGGCGTCTGGTCGTGCTGGAGACAACGGCGGCGAGCAACGATCCGAATGTGATTTGTGGCCCGGTGACGTTGCCGCAGGTTCTGGAGCATTGCGAAATGATCCTGGCCGGATCGGCCCGTCATATCAGCCACAACTCCACACCATTGATGCTGGCGGCTGCCTTGCTCGCCATCGAGGGCGAATTGCGCCGGCTGAAGAATCTGGCTGAACCGCAGTCACCGGAAACCTGACCAACAGTCCCTCGCGTTCCGGCCGACAGGTTTCGCGTACGGCTGGCTGAGACTTCCAGATTTTCCATTTGGAGGCACATGTGCCCAATATCAAAAGACCGGATGCCGCGCAAAAGCTGGCCCGCATAGAAGCACGGCGCAGACGCCTCGGCGTGACGCTGGATGAATTGGCAGCGCGATCAGGCATTGATCGCCGGAAACTATCTCGAATGAAGGCGTCCGGTCGTGCCCGTACAGCCGATCTGCGAAAATTGAACACTACGCTTCGTACGATAACGCGGGAGAGGAAATCAGAAAGGTCTTGCTTCTGGATCTTGAAAAACACTCTGGATGCTGCGGCAAAGGTCGCATTTCAAGGGTTTCTTGCAGCAACTAGCTCCGTACTCTCGGAAAAGCATGTTCATCAAGTTGCTGTCTATTTCCTCGTTACCGGCGCAAATGTGCCAGCGGCTACGGCAGCGCGCGTAACAAATTGCACCCGTCAAAACATCTTTAAGACAGTGCGTCGCGTTGAGGACCTTCGAGAAGATCCAGAGCTTGGCCCTGTGATCGACAAACTTGAACTGGCGCTCTTTCCCAATGGGGAGGGCTGAATGTCCCGGTTCGCGATCGCCAAGTCGAAGGTGCTGGACAATCTGGAAACCTTGATTCCGGAGCTTTTCGGGGAAAATGCCAATCCGCGCCACCGCAAGCGCGGGAGCTGGAATATCACGTGGCCCTGGAGAAATGGTGCCAAGCCGAGCCAGACAATCATCTGGCTGAGCGGCGCGCGGCGAGGCGGCTGGTGCGATTTTCCATCCGGTGAACGTGGTGATGCGATCGATCTGGTTGCGGTTGGTTTGAAGGGGGCCGTGACAGATGAAAGTCGCCTGGAAGCCGTTGCCTGGATTGAGGATCGGTTCGGGCTGCGATCCATGAGCCCGGTGCAGAAAAAGAAAATCGCAGCCGAGGCGGCAGCCAAGCAAAAGGCCATGGAAGCCGAGGCTGAACGGCATCGCCGAGCTGCACGGGAACGGGTCCGCAAGTTCTTCTTTTCCTGTACCGATGCGATCTTCGACACACAGATTGAAACCTATTTTCGGGTCAAACGCGGTGTTGAGTTGCGGGATATTCCCAATCTCGCACCAGCCTTTCGATATCACCCGGCCTGCGAATACTGGCTGGGAGCGCCGAGGGACAGTGAGGGTAACAAGCTTGCGAAAGGTCCTCTCTTTCCCGCCTTGATATCTGCCATGGTCGACAAGGACGGACGACTGGGAGCCTGTCACTACACGTTTCTTGCCCATGACGGCCGCGACAAGGCCGAGGCCATTCCTTTCGGGGAAGACGAACCCAAGGCGAAGATGATGTTTCCCGAGACAGCGGGGCTGATGATCCGTTGCACCTACGGGCCGAGCGGATTGAACATGGAGCGCGCGGCCGCTGCGGGGATCTCCGGAATGGCGAGCCTGACCGAGGGCATCGAGGACGCATTTTCTGTTGCCTATGCGGATCCGGATCTGCGGTCAAACGCTGCCGGAAGCCTGCCCAATCTTCTGACCGTCTACGACCACCCTTCGGTGAGTTCCTGGTTCGTCTTCAAGGACAACGACTGGAACAAGCCCCAACCGCAAGCGCTGTTCGATCGGGCCGTGCGCCGAATGCGGGGATTTCGAAAGCCGATCGAGACCATCGCCATGCCTGCGAGCTGGGGCAAGGACGTAAACGACGCCCTGACGGGCAATTCGTAAGGAGAAGAAAGATGGATTTTCTGGAAATCGACTGTGAGAGCTATGCCACACGGATTGCCTATGCAGCCACCAATGAACTGTTTGGCCTGCTGCAGGCGGAAGAAAAACCGGATGTCGCCGCAACCAACTTCCTTGGCGTCTTCGAGGAGGAAGAACTGGAGCGGCTCGTCCAGATGATGGGAGCCTATGTGTGCAACAAGGGCTGCGATAGCGGTGAACGCCTGTTTCGCTTCATCAATGAAAAGGAACGCATGCAGGAAAGCTGGCAAGACGCGCCAGCGCCCCTGAAACTTCTGCTTCAGACCTTTGTTGATGTGTGCGCCGGCATTCACACCAAACTGCGCTGTTATCAGATCCAGGCGGAACAGAAGGCGCAACGGCCCGCTGCCCCCGGAAAGGTCGCACTCGAGGATACCATCTTCGAGCCGGTCGGGTCCCTGAATGAATTGCATCCCCACGCGGTAGAAGCCAGTCGCCAAAGTGCCCGGCTGGGCAAGGATCCGGTGTCGGCACCGGTCGCGGCAACCGCTGCCCCTCTTTCGGCTGGCGAGACCGTTCATTCTGGTGAAGGCAATGAGCCCGATACCTCATTGCCTTCGGTGCCGCAGACGCCATCGAAGCGTAAGGCATCGAGGAAGAAACCGAACAAGGCTTCGGACAAGGTTAACTGAAAGCCTATTCCACATCCTTTGATACTTCCGGACAGCTGAAAATGTCCGGACATTTGTCAACCAAACGGCCCTAGATGACCGGATCAGAAAAAGACACAAACGGTTTTCCACAGGAAAGAGGCAAGCGGCGCGTTGCGGCGGTGACGGGCGCTGCAAAGGCTCGCCTTGAAATCTCGTCGCAACGCTTCTCGCCAACGCAATGGCCGATCAAGGGCATGCCTTATCAGGGTGTGGATCCGGGCAAATGGCGAGAAGAAGGCGACGTGGATGATACTGGGTGCCTGCCGGAGGATTGCCCGGTTTATCCGCTCGGGTTCGATGGCGAGAATTACTACTACATCGACACGAAGGGCCAAGTGTTTTGCACTGGCGACAAGGCCATGGGGGTTGAGCGCCTTCAAAAGCTGTTTTCCAGGCATGAGGATTTTCTGTGCTGGGCATGGCCCGCCTTCAGCAAGAAAAAGGAAGTCGTGGGGTTCAAGGCCGAGGAGGTTCGCCGCGATCTCTTTGCTGCCGCCCACGAGAAGGGGGGGTGGCAACCCAATGAACTGGTGCGCGGCCGGGGAGCCTGGCGAACGGATGATGATCGCCTTGTGCTGCATTGTGGCGAATATCTCTGGATGGATGGACGGCTGCGCGATACCGGCGAAGTCGGGGCCTATTTCTATATGCGACGACCAGGTGGAATGGTTCCCTGGGATCAGCCTGTTCCTCATGAAGACAATCCCGCCATGGAAATATTCCGCATGTTGCGCACCTGGAACATGGAGCGCGGCAATGTGGATGCCATGCTCACGCTAGGCTGGTTGGGGGTCGCCATGCTCGGCGGAGCGCTGGAGTGGCGACCTTCGATATTCGTGGTTGGAGAAGCTGGATCGGGCAAGTCCGAGTTGATCCGTCTTTTGAAGATCATCCTCGGCCGGGGACTGGTTTCGACAACAAACGCAACGGAAGCCGGTCTTTATCAATATCTTGGCTATGACAGCCTCTCGATCTGGATTGATGAGATCGAGGATGAGGACGATCCGGCCCAATCCGCCAAGGTCTACAAGATGGCGCGTGATGCAGCGTCCGGTTCGGTCAGGATCCGTGGTGGTGCCGATCACAAGGGCGTTGAGTTCATGGCGCGATCCGCTTTCGGGTTTTCCGGGATCAATCCGCCGCCCATCCCAGTCGCGAACCTGACACGCCTTGCGATTATCCAGCTGGGACAACTGATTTCCAAAGATGGTATTGTTCCCAAACTGTCAGAACCGGAGACAACTGGGCCGCGCCTGTTGCGACGGCTCGCTGATCAGTGGACGGATTTCCCAAAGATCTATGAGCAATATCGCACGGTGCTCCGAGTGGCCGGACATGACAGTCGCGGTCAGAACACGTTCGGTACCTTCCTCGCCTGTGCGCATCTTCTGCTGGGGGATGATGGGCTTGAGGATCTGGAATTGCCGTTTGAAAGGTTGGACTTCTGGGGCTCGGCGCTTGCGGCAGATATCGTTCCCGAGTTGCAGGACAAGGAAGCAACCTGGCTGGAATGTCTGAATGTCATCCGGACAACACCAATCGATAATTACAGCCATGGCCAGCGTCAGACAGTGGCGCAAATTATTGAAGAACTGAAGCTCGCCCAGATCGAGGAGGGCCCGGCTCGTTCGCGCCTGGCGAATGCTGATATCGGCTTGCTGGGGAAGGGGATGGTTGGCGAGGGCTACGGCCTGGCGATCCCTAACAAGAGCCCGGTTCTTGCCCGAATGCTGTCCAAATCGAAATTCGGAGGCGAAAGCGGATCTGGATCCTGGGCATGGGCGCTAAGACGTGGCCCGCCAAACATCATTAAGAAGGGGCTTGCCACTGGCAAGCATAGGGCCGACGGGACGGATGTCCTCGACAACAGGGTATCTGTTGCCGGGAGGCAGGTCCGCTGCATCTTCATTTCCCTGCACGATCTCATGAAATCCGGAGCCTGACCCGTGATCCCGATCCAGCTTGTTTTGGGCGGACCAGCGCCGCCAACGCCCCCAATTCCACCCCCAAATCGGGCGAAATCCGCAACCCCGACCCTTGTCCTTGCAGGAAACAGACCGGTTGACCGGTCTGAAAGGGACTTATTGTGTCTGCGAGCGGCAATCGTAGACGTTTTGAACGACGCAAACTGTCTAAACTGTCTAGAGGCTGTCTAGTGAAATATCATTACAAAACAACGCACTACGCAGGATTAGACACTTTAGACAGTTTAGACAGTAACTGTCCTTACATGTGCCTGTGCAGGCGTACATGTGAGATATATGTGTGTCTAATGTGTCTAAACTGTCTAAATATATATTATGTATATGAAATCATTATTCTTTTAATTAGACAATTCGTTAGACAGTCCCTAGACAGTTTCCTCTGCCGCTTCCCAATAAAATATTCCAGGAGCGGTATCGATGTCTGATGATGATCTGTTTGATGGCGATGGTTACGGGGGAGATCCTTACGCCGATGCGGGGGATGCGCTGGCGCGTCACCGGCCGGATGAGACGGAAATCAACGGCAAGAAGCGACCTGGGCGGCCAAAAGGCTCGCTGAACCGCAAAACCAAGGACTTTGAGAAGTTCTTCCATGCCAAGGGCTTCCGAGATCCACTTGTGGCGATGGCTCAGTTCCTGACAGCGGATCCAGTAGAGCTGCAGGCGTGGTTTGAGGACCACGAGCGAGCGAAAACGTCGATCGGCAAGAAGGTTCAGACCACACTTCCGAGCCTGATGGAAATCATTAAGGAACAGCATACGGTGGCGAGCCAGCTGGCTCCCTATCTCCATGGCAAGAAGCCGGTTGAAATCGCAATCCTCGATGAACGACTGCCGACGCTGATCGTCGACCTGGGCACGAACCAGCTCGAAGAGGGTAAAACGATCGCTGGTCGCAGGGCATTGAGCCTTGGTCAGACAATCGACGCTACATCCAATGAAATCAATGACTTGGAGGATAGTGACGAATGATCTCACACGAACACTTATCACACGTCATAGTCAAGATATTGAAACTTATGGGCAAATTGCAGATTGCGCCCGTGATCAAAAATCATGGGGTTGCAAGGGGGGAATGCCCCATTTTGCAACCTCAATGCCCAAGGTACGGCAGAGCGCCATGGCACGGTCGATCGGGCAGGGGGCATGACCAGGCGGGGGCAGGCGGCAGGCTTCCCCGGAGCCGGGGGGTGGGCACACCTGTAGGGGAACGGTTCTCACACCGTTCCCATTTTTTGCATTCTGCGTCAGGGCTGGATCGTCAGGTTCACCGGGACGGTTCTTTCGGGCCCGAGGGTCGGGGGTGTGGGCATGAGTAAACACGTTTCTGAAGTCGTCGGTCAGAAGGAGTTTCGCGTCTATTCGGAAGAGCAGATGCGGAAGAAGGCCCTTGAATACGAGATATCGGAAGACTTCGACCTGACCCGCTACGTGCCTCCCGGTCCCGTCGCCCAGGCCTTCATCCTTGAGCCGCTCAAGACGGCCGTGATCATGGGACCCCTGGGTGGGGGGAAAACGACAACCTGCGCCTTCAAACGGATCTACGCGGCGACAATCGCGCCGATCTGCAGTCATCCCAGCGATCGTAAGCCGACGCGTATGTGCCGCTGGATTGTCTTGCGCGATACATTCCGCTCCGCTGAAAAAACCGTTCTTGAAAGTTGGAAACAGTGGTTTCCGAAGGGATATCCGGGATCGACCTGGACCGGGGGGAATGATCGTCCAGTAACGCATACATTACGGTTCGTTGGAAAAGACGGGATCCGGATCGAGGCGATCACGGAGTTCGCAGGCCTCAATGAAAACGACATCGAAACCCTGATGAAGGGGCGAGAGTATTCTGGGGTGTGGCTCAATGAGCTGGACACCCATGCGGAAGGTGCGCTGGATGATGCCGAGCAACGTGTCGGCCGCTATCCTATGAAGACAATCATGTTGGATGCGGACGCGCCAAGGCGCGGCTTTGTTGTTGGAGATATGAACGCGCCAACTCTGGACAACTGGACATATCCAGTCCTTGTCACAAATCGTGCTCCCGGCCGCGCGTTCCACGAGCAGCCTAGCGGCCGCTCTTCTGAAGCGGAAAACCGCTTCAATCTGGAGGCAGACTACTACAATCGAATTATCGAGAACCAGGACGAGCATTTTGTGCGCAGAATGGTCGACAACGAGTTCGGCTATAGCCGAGCGGGGAAACCGGTCTACGAGAGTTTTGACCGCAAGATCCACGTTGCCCGGTCGGAAATCGGTTTCCGGCCGGAACTGGAGCTCGTTGTTGGCATCGATATTTCGATGAACACCCTCAATCCGGCTGCTGTGTTCAAGCAGGTTCACTCGCCTGGCCGGATCTGCAACATCGATGAGCTCTATTTGGGGCATGGGGTAGGTGCGGCCCGTTTTGGCGAGGCGTTGAAGGCCCGTTTTTCCGAGCGATACGGAGAAGCCACTTCAATCCGCATGTTTGTCGATCCGGCTGCTGAACACGGTGCCGACAAGGAAGGCGGTCAGCTCACGGCCATGGAGGTAATCGCCATGATCACGGGCCTACCGGTTCTCATACCTGCCGGTGGGAGCAATGAGCTAGGATTGCGGCTCGATGCGGTCAAGGCTGAGCTGCGCGGCTATCTGGAACCCAACACGACCTTGCTCGTCTGCCCGGTTCGGTGCTCGCTCCTGCTTGCGGCCATGGAAGGGAAATATCGCTACAAGCGGCGTCCCGCGACGGCCTCGACCGAATACGAGGAAGCTCCGGAAAAGACCCATCCCTATTCGGATTTATGCGACGCCGATCAGTACGGAACACTCGGGATCCGAGGGCGAACAGGGTCCTTGCGAGCTGCGGCCGGGCTGGACAGGACGCCAGGGAAGTCGGGTTCAACTCCATGGGGCGGGCGTCAGCGTCAGTCTGGTGGAGGTTTCGACGTTCACAAGGTCGGGTGCTGATGCTGGAGATCTCCACTCCCGCAACCTTGCTGGATATGGCCGAACTTGGCGGCGGAAAAACGCGCGTTCATTGGGCCATTTTGAGGGAAATGCGTGACGGGGGCAAAACCTGGGCGTTTCGCAATGAAGGCGAATTGATCGGGATCGCGGGCCTCTATCCAATCACCGGCGATGCCTGGGAGGCCTGGTTCAATCTGAAACCGGAGATGGGCGGACATCTCGATCAGATGTTCCGCGCCATCCGGTTGACGCTCCAATCCGGAGACTATCCTGAAATCATCGTGATCTGCACCAGTCGGGCCGGGAAAATCATGGCCCGGCGCATGGGGTTTTCATTCGCAGAAACCTGTGATGCGGGAGAAATCTGGAAATGGGTAAAATCTTCGGAGGCGGTGGCAGCAACAAGGCAACAGCCCTCGCAAAAAAGAACGCGGAAGAGCAACAGCGCCGCAGTCTAGCCCAGCTCGCCAAAAGTCAGGCCGAGGCCGACCAGGCCGGATCCAATCCGGGGGGTGGCAAGAAGCGGGGCAACCGGATGCTTACCTATCTGAACGGAACTTCCCTGTCGGGGGACGGGCAAGGAACACTCGGGTAAATGGTCGACCTGTCCGCCCTCAAGAAACGGCGAAACGGCGCTCAAAGGGAGCGTGATGCGTTCCAGCCGTTGCTGGATGAAGCGTACCAATACGCCATTCCCTTTCGGAAATCGGCAGCCAAGACGGGCAAGGGTGACAAGCGCGTCAACGACGTGTTTGATCACACCGCGATCGACAGCGCTTTTCGTTTTGCAGGCAAGGTCCAGCAAGATCTCTGGCCGGCAGGACAGGATAATTTCGAGCTGGAACCGGGTCCGGTCGTTCTTGATGAGAACGAGCGCGACAAGATGTCCAAGCAGCTCGCTCCGATCAGCAAGATCGTCCAGGCATTTTTTGATGACGGCGATTTTGACATGGCCTTTCATGAGATGGCCCTGGATCTAAGTGCTGGCAATGGGGCCATGTTGCTCAATCCCCCCGGACCGGATGAGCCGGAAAAACTCTGGGAGCCGATATCCGTCCCGATCGAAGAGCTTTTGATCGAGAACGGCCCGAACAACCGAATTTCTGCGATTTTCTGGAAACGCAAAATGTCCGTGCGGGTGTTGCAGGACACGTGGCCGGAGGGGAAGTTCGGTGAAAACCTCAAAAAGCTCTTGAAGGAAAAGCCCGAGGGGGAAATCGACGTGAATGTCGATACCGTCTGGGTTCCAAAAGAACGCCGTTGGCGAATGATCGTCTGGTGCAACAAGCAGGAAACGGCGGTTTTCCAGAATGAAAGCCGGACCTGCCCGTGGCTCTTTGCAAGATATTTCCGGGTTCCAGGCGAAGCTTATGGTCGGGGCCCTGTCATGCTGGCCATGCCTACGATCAAGACGCTGAATACAGCAGCAAGGCTCCAGCTGCAGGCGGCTGCGATCGCAATGCTGGGCATTTATACGACTGTCGACGATGGCGTGTTCAATCCGGATCTCGCTTCACTGGAACCGGGGGCGTTCTGGAAGGTTGCGCGGAATGGGGGGGCATTGGGGCCATCCATCAATCGGTTCCCGGATCCGCGCCTCGATCTGTCCAATCTGGTTCTGAACGATATGCGCATGGGGGTGAAAGCCACCATGATGGACCAAAGCCTTCCGGCAGATGGTGCGGCCGTTCGATCGGCAACGGAGATCCTTGAGCGGGTCAAGCGGCTCGCCTCCGATCACCTTGGAGCCTATGGGCGTTTGGTCAAGGAGATCGTCATTCCGGCCGTCAAACGGGCCATGGAGATTGCCTATAACAAGGGGCTTATCTCCGACGAGATCCCGATCGATCAGCTGCTTGTGCGCGTTCGTGTCAAAAGCCCTTTGGCGTTGGCGCGAGAAGCGCAGCGGGTGGAGAAGGTTATCCAGTGGCTGCAAATGGTGATTTCGATCGGCGCGGCCGTCGGTCAGCCGGGCTTCCTGCAGCAAATCGCAAAGGTCGAAACCGCTCTTACCCAGATCGGGCGTGATCTCGGCGTTCCGGAGATGTTTATCGTTTCTGAAAAAGAGCGGGAAGAAAAGAAAAAGCAGGATCAGGATGCTGCGATGGCAGCGGCTGCCCTGGCTGCTGCGGGTGAGGTTACGGGCGCGCAATGATCGACATGGAAAATATCATTTCCGGTGCTGCAAAAGGTGGTTGGGACTGGTTTGATCAAGTGGACGACAAGGCTAAAGCTGCCCTGAAGCTTGATCAGGAAAAAGCGGCGGAAGACCGGAGTGCCATTGCGCGGGCATGGGCCGACTTTGCCGCAACACCGGGCGGAGAAAAGGCACTTGAAGCGCTTTTCGACAGCACATTGCGGCGAACAGTCTTTTTCGTATCGCTCGGCCTCGACATGCAGTCGATGGCTGCTTTTGGCGCATTCCGCGAGGGACAGAACTCCGTTGCACATTTAATTGCCAAGGCCATCGCGGAGGGCCGCGGCGAAAATACAAAACCGAGAGAAGTCTGATGCATTTTTTGAATAGCATTCGACCAGTATTTGCACCGGAAGGCGGTGCAGGTGCAGGTAGTGGTGAAGGAAGTGGCGAGGGCACATGGACACCTCCAGAAGGAATACCTGCTGAATTTGTCGGAACTTCTGCAGATGAGACACTCGCAAAACTGCTTCCGGCCTACACGGAAACACACAGCAGGGCAGAAGGCTTGCGGACCAAAGTCGCCCAAATGCCGACACGGCCGGACACATCGGACGCCTATACGTTCGATCCGGGCGACAAGCTCAAGCCATGGTTCGGAGACCTCAACAGCGATCCGATCTGGGGACATACGCGCAAGGCGGCCCATGAAGCAGGACTGAGCCAGGACCAGCTGCAGAAATTCGTGTCGGGCGTTTATGGGCCCATGATCGATGAAGGGCTTTTAGCCACTCCCTATGACCCGGCAACCGAACTCAAGACGTTCATGAGTGAGAGCGGGCTAGATCAGAAGGGGGTTGAACAGGCCCTCTTGAACAATGAGGCCTTTGCGAAGGGGCTTTCCAGCCAGCTCAAGGGCGTTTCGGAGAATATGAAGCCGGAAATCCAGGCTTTGCTGGTTTCCCTGTCTGACACTGCGGCGGGCAACGTCCTGCTTCGGGCTCTGTCCGGCCGCCTTGCAGAAAACGGGATCCGGATCAGCGGCGAAAGCGGTGGCAATGGCGTCTTGACCGCCGAAGACGTGAAAAAGCTGCATACAGATCCCCGTATAGATCCGCGAAACCGCAACCATTCCGATCCGGACAAGCGGTTCGATGAGGATTTGCGCAAACGGTATGATGAGGCCTGTAATCAAAGCAGGAACTAAATTAATACCAAGTGCCTCATGCGTAAATTTTGCGAATATATTTTATGGCGTCATGGCGGCAGTCTGAGAAGTGCGCTAGATATCCAGTTCTTGTGTAGACACTCCACCGTAAACTATCCCGGAAGATCATATCTTCCGGGATTTTTTGTTTGTTTGGCAATAAGCACGATTTCCACTCTTTGGTCATCGCTATTGCACGGTTGACGCTATCTGAGCCGTCCTAAACTTGCTCTCAGCCAAGGGCGGACCTGCAAGCCGTGCGGCCTCTCCGGACAACGGACCCGCGCGCGCAAGTGGCCTCTCCAGCCCCGGTGTTTTCGCTTTCAGCATCGAGGTAATCAAGATGACCGCGCAGGCTCCTGTCTGGTTCCAAACCCAGTATCCGCAACGTGCCATGCACATTTATCAAGAGAAGGGCAACCGTCTCCGTCCGACCGTCTCGCACCCCGTGCGTTTCGAAGGGTCGGAAAAGGCAATTTTCTATCTGGCCGGCACATCCAAGGCCGTCAAGAAAACCCGCAACCAGAAGAACACGCCCACCGGTGGTCAGCGCAAGAAGTTCGAGGTCCCGCTGGAAACCTGGACTGTCTTCGACACGGTTGAAGAATGGGATCTGGACCGCATGACGATCGACGAGCGCGAAATCGTCTACGAAAGCGGTGCGATGGCCCTCGGCCGGGCGACCGACGAGGAGATCTATGCCAAGATGGCAGGGGTGAAATCCAGTGTCGATGGCGGGCTCGACTTCTCCGCAAGTGCCTTTGACGCCGCGAATGCCATGGTACTTTGTGAAGCCCTTCAGGACATGAAAGTTCCTTGGGACGGCAATACCTGGTGCGGCCTGCCTGCCAAGCAGTGGAACCAGCTTCTTGCCAACAAGGTGGTGAACAACTCCCAGCACGTTGGGTCCGATATGCCCTTCGTGAAGGCGACCGACACCCGCTTCTGGAATGGCGTCAACTGGTTCCTGTTTGTGGAGCAAGAGCCACAGGCGCTTTATCCGGTTCCAGGTGAAAACAAGCAGGATCTCTTCGCCTGGCACCAATCAGCCATTGGATGGGCCGCTCATACCGACATCAACATGCGGGAGCAGTGGCACAACGAATATGACTGGTGGTCCATCAACATGAAGGCGAAGGGTGCTGCCAAGGAGCTGCAGGAAGGCAATGGCATCGTTCGCTTCCGCACAGGCACCGATACCGCGCTTGTAATCAAGTAACGAAACAGCTGTCGGCGGTTAACCGCCGACTTCGTTCTCCGAAAATCCAGGGACTTGAACCATGACTTTCAAAGTGGACGGTTTTCGAACCATTGACCATATCGGGACGACCGATGCATCCAAAGCCGGCTCCATCCGGAACATTCATGCCTACATCACCGAAGATGATGGTGCAGGCGTTGAAACGGGGAATTACTTCCTCGAAATCCATGATCGCTTGAAAACCGGCGACCAGATCTTCTGTTCGCTTGACGTTGCCGGTACACCGACCGGCCGGATCTACATCGTCACCGCGTCCAGCGCCTCCACCGTTTCGATTGCGCCGTTCCAGGCGGCTGCAATCGCCTAACGGTTCGGGGCTGGCAGCCACGCGGGTTTTCGGGTCCCCGCGTGGCTTGTCTTCAGGGGTTAGAAATGCGCCTTCTCAGCACACTAGATATTGTCAATGCAGCTTGCGCTGAAATCGGCGCGGATCCTTTGCAGGATCTGGACGAGGAAACAATCGGCGGGCAGTCGGTCACGTTGATCTATGAAAACCTTGTCGACTTCAATCTCAGCATCGAGCCTTTCGAGTTCAAGTTCGACCTGCGACAGTTGACCCGGATCGACGGTGAACCGCCCTTGTCCGGTTTTACCTATCTGTACGATGTGCCGGGGCCAAAGTCTGGACCGCCACGTTGGCTGACTGATGATCCGACTGATCCTGATTGCCATTATACCCGGTTCCGCCTGATCAAAGGTCAGGTTCATGCCATGGACATGCCGATTTTTGCGTCAGTGCCTTTTCGCCCTGATCCTCAGAACTGGGAACCTGCCTTTCGAAAGGCGACAGTCTCGGGGCTTGCTGCACATCTGGCCCTTTCCCTTGCTAGTGATGCCAATTTGCACGAACTCCTGAAAATGCGCGCCTATGGCACCCCGCAAGAAAACTACAGGGGCGGGGAAATGCGGACGGCGATCAACAACAATGCCCAAGCAACACCGCCACAGCGGATTGCCATGGATCGCAATCCGCTTACACGTTCCTGGAGATCCTGATGGTTGCTCGCCCTGGACGCCTGCAGTCTGCTTTCACGGCCGGTGAGCTGGATCCGCTTTTGCACGAGCGGTCGCAGCTGAAGTATTTTTCCACTGGCGCGGATCACATGGAGAACGTCGTGTCGATCCCACAGGGCGGGTTTGGTCTACGTGGTGGCCTGCTTGACATTGGTGCAGTGGATCCAGCCGCATCGCGTTTATTCGACTTCAAGGCGTCAGACGGTTCTGCTTACGATCTCGTCTTTGCTCCGGGAAAGATGGAAGCCTGGGGCAACTCAGGAAAGCTTCAGGACCTTGCCATTCCAGCGCTGTCCGAAACGATGTTGCCCGGTCTGAATGATGCCCAGCAACGGGACACAATGATCCTGCTTCATGCGGACTTGCAGCCGCAGCGCATCAAGCATGCCGGGCCGCAAGCCTGGTCTGCTGATGCCGTGCCGCTGACCGGTTTACCGAGCTATGACTATGGAGCGACTTATTCGAACGGGGTTGCTGCCGTCTGGCGACTGGAATTTGTGGGCCTCGATGCAAACAGCATTTTCACTCTGACGATCAGTCAGGAGGAGACGGTTTCCATAGGCTACACCACGGCCATGGGAACTTTGGCCTCACGAGTACGAACTGCGGTGCAGGATTTGCCAAATGTCGCCCCCGGAATTTCGGTTGCATCTGCCGGTGGAAGCAAAATCGCTGTTACGTTTTCTGGCGAAAACAATGCGGGGGACGGGTGGGCTGTCTCGGGCAACGTGATCAACAAGGCCGATGCTGCCATTCTCGCCGCAAAAACCACGGTAGGGGTTGCTCCAGGCGAACCCGTGATTTCCAGCGTGCGCGGTTGGCCTCGATGTGGAGCATTCTACAACCAGCGCCTTTTGCTTGGTGGGTTCAAAGGCCTACCGAATGCATGGATGTTTTCCCTCCAAGGGGACTACTTCAATTTCGATGAGCGGTTTTCAGCTGCAAACGGTCCGGCGTTAATCCCAATGGATGTTGATGGCGGGGAGGTCGTTGAACAGATCGTCCCGTCCAGAAACCTAGCGATCTTCACAAATGGGGCGGAATACTGGATCGCTGAACGCGGACTGAGCCGAACGGAGCCGCCAAACCATGTCCAGGCGGGTGAGCGCGGCGTAAAGAACGGTGTTCCGATCGTTGCCAATGAAGGCGCGTTGAATTTCGTTTCCAGTACCGGGTCCGTAATCGGTGAATTCAGATACACGGACGTAGAGGGGAACTTCGTCTCGCGCGATATTTCCCTGCTTGGGTCCCATCTCATCATCGATGTCAAAGACCAGGCCATGCGCCGGGCTGAAAAATCCACAAGTGGCAACTTGAATGGAATTGTCCTTGAAGACGGTCAAGCGCGGCTGGCGACATTGCTGCGCGAACAGGACGTGACAGCCTTTTCGCGCATGACGTCTGATAGTGGGCATTTCAAGGCTGTTTCGGTCAATGGCCGAAATGAGATGAGCTGGATTGTCGATCGGCCAGCAGGGCGACGCCTTGAACGCCTTGTGACGGGGTACCTGCTGGACGAGGCACAGGAGTTCACCTTTTCTGCGCCTCAGTCGCAAATCTTCGGTCTTGCCAGATTTGAAAACCGCGAGATATGGGTTGTTGGCGATAGTAATGTCATGGGCCCTTATCTTGTCCAGTCGGGAGTGGTCACACTCGATTTTCCAGTTGTGGCCGGATATCTGGGAACGTGGGCTCCTCCAAAGGTCACCATGTTGCCGCCTCCGCGCGACATTGGTCCGGCTGGCGCAAATGTCGTCTTGAAAAGGCGATTGCGCATTCACTCCGCAAAAATCTCGGTTCTGGATACCACATCTTTGGCGATCGGTATCAATGACGGTCCTTTGAAGGATGTCGGCCTCCAGCGCTACGGGCTTCAGGCGGATACAGCGGAACTTCGCCAAGGTGTCACCGAGACAATCACGGTGCGCGGTCTGACAGGCTTTCACGATGAGCCGAAACTGACCCTTTCACAGTTACGGCCGGGAAAACTCACTGTCCGGTCTGTCACCATCGAGGCGGCTCTTTAGGAGGCAAAAATGGAACTTGCTTTAGCGGCAGTCGGAAAAGTTGTCGGATCCGGACTTGCAGGCGCGGGAGCTGCCGGCGCAGGCGGTTTTGCCTCCACTGCGCTGACTGTCTTGCAGGGCGCGTCAGCGGTTCTCGGTGTTGTTGGGCAAATGGGGGCCGCAAATGCATCTGCACAGGCGGCGGAAGATGCGGCCGTTCAAGCCGATCTGCAGGCTGGGCAGGAAAAGGTCGAGGCGACAAATCAGCAGACGCAAATGAAGAAGGAGCTGATGAGGATCCTCGGAGAAAACGAAGTCGCTGCAGCCAATGCCGGGATCGACATATCCGCAGGCGTTGCGCAGCAAGCCAATGCGACCGCCAAAAAAGATGCGCATACCAGCCTGACAGTCAGCCGGAACGATCAGGAGTTTCAGTCCGCACTGTATCGGCTGCGCTCCAAGGGTCTTCAACGAAAGGCAAAAAGCCAGAGACAGGCCGGTTTATTGAACGCCGTTGGTACTGGCGTGGATTTCGGTATCAGCTTGTTCAATCGGGGGTAACATGGCCAATCGCCAAAGCCGGGATCCGGGAACGTTTCGGAGTGTGCAGAGTGTGGCTCGCGTGGGCGGGGTTCCTGACTTTGCGGTTGATACCGGAGATGCTGCACGAGCCCTGGCAAATGTAGCCGGATCAATGTCGGGTCGCCTTCGTGCCCTTGCAGACAAGGCTGCCATTCGCGAAGCCGAACAAGCGGGACTGAGCGCAGCTCAACGCGGTTCTGTTTCCTACCTTCAGGCCAGATCGGTTGAACAGGATGCGCCGACGGCCAAGAAAGGAAGGCCGTCGCGCGCGCAGGTCAACGCTCCATCTGAGATCAGAAATACGATTGTTCAGGCCGCGAAGAAATATGGCTTGGGTCCAAATGCGCTTTTGAAGGTTGCCCAGCTGGAAAGCTCGTTCAACCCCCAAGCAAAAAACCCCAATTCCAGCGCTGGCGGTCTTTTCCAGTTTATCGACGGTACCGCCAAGGACTACGGGCTTAAAAACCGCTACGACCCGGTTGAAGCGGCCGATGCCGGCGCACGCCTCATGCGGGACAATCGCAATCATCTTGTGAAGGTGCTCGGACGCGAACCAACTGCTGGGGAACTCTATCTTGCGCACCAGCAAGGCAGAGGTGGGGCGGCAAAGCTTCTTGGCAATCCCAATGCCAAGGCATCCGATCTTGTCGGTTCTGATGCCGTTCGCCTGAATGGTGGGAAGGCCGGAATGCTGGCTAAGGATTTTGCCGCACTTTGGCTCCGCAAGGCCGGGGATGAGCCCGGTAGCGTTCGACATGGACTGCCAAGCCTGACAACAGAACCACTGGCTCTTCGCAGAGATGGAACCTTGCACGGTGATGCCTTCGATGCTGCAGCCATCCGAGCCTATTCCTGGCGTGTGTCCGAGGGGCTTTCCACGGACCTTGCAAATGCCTATCAGGATTTTGGAGATGATCCTGGAGGATTTGCCAACAGGATGAGCGAGATCAGGGAGACTTATCTCAAGGATCCCAATCTGGCAGACCCCGAAGTTCGTGAAGCTTTTGAAAAGAGCTTTGCCCAACAATCCAGAGGATACCGCCTAAAGGTAGCAACCAATCAGGAGGGGCAGCTTCGACAGGAAGAACTTGCTGCAACCCAAGGGGCTATTTCCGCGCGTGAGCGGGATATCGAGCGCCAAGCCCATGCCCTTGGTGCAAATGATGACGGGGATGCAATTCTTCACCAGCAGCTGCAACAGTCGCATTCCATGGTTGATGCTGCGGTAGAAGCCGGAACACTGACGCCACTGCAAGGCCAAAGGAAGAAGGAGAGCCTTTCCCTTTCTGCCGTACGTGGCCGTGCGCAGGGTGTTTTTGATGCTCTGGATACGCCAGCGAAAAAGGAACAGTTCGCCCTTTCCCTGCTGGAAGACTGGCAGTCTGGCGAAGGACCAATCGCCCAGCTGGATCATGGATCGGTCAAGGCGCTCTCCCAAAGTCTTTATCGGGATGCTCGGGCGCTTGCCAACAAACAGGATGCAGAAACCAAGCTTAAAAAGACCCGTATCAAGTCGCTGATAAATGACGATATTGCGTCGATCGAGAAAACCGGAAAATCGGTGGATTTTGAGGCAGCGGGAATTCCTCCCGAAACTCTGGTTACGGCTCTGACGCCCGAAGAATACCAATCATGGCAGGAAGGCAAAGACATTGCCGGCCGGATTTATGACGCGGTTGCGGATCTCGATACCTTGTCTGCAGAAGAGATCGAACAGCGTCTTGAAGCCCTGGAGCCGGAAGCCGGATCAGAAGGGTTTCGCGACCAGGAAGCAATATTGACCGCTGCTGAGCGTAAGGCGCGCAGTGTGCTCAAACTCAGATCCTTGGATCCGGCGCGGGCGGTCGAGGAGAGCTTTGACGAGATTGGCGAACTGGCGGACATGACGGATCCGGAAGATCCACAAACCATAATTGATCTGGTCGGTGCCCGTCTTCGTGCCCAGGAAACGCTGGATATTCCGGAATTGGCCCGCCAGCCGCTGACAGTAGCGGAAGCCACAAATCTGGCGCGGGCGCTCAAGGCGGGTGATGACGCTTCGCAGGTGGCAGCGATGCAGGATCTCGTCGAACAGGCCCAGATGGCCTATGGCGATTATGCGGACGAGGTTCTTCGCCAGGTGTTGCAGGTGCATGGCGTGGATCGCGAACTAGCGAAGGCTGGGGCGCAGATGTTCAAGAAGATATCAAAGAATGAGCGACCCAATGAACAGGACTTCCGCAAAGCTGACCTTGGACGGGAACTGGGTGCTTCGGATGCATCGTTCGGGGCAGCGCCGGATCCGGCAACAACACCAGTCCCTCCCTACCAGGCAATTCAGTTGCTTCTGGATCAACCCGATCTCGCGCCGTCCTTTGATAAAAAATACGGGCAGGGGGCGGCTGAACGTGTGTTGAGCGGCAGGCGAAATGATCCGTACAGGCGGCGGGTAGAGGGCGGAACAGAGTTTGTCGACGATACCGGTGAAGGGTTCATTCCCGATGGAAAGTAACATCTTCGATCAATTTGATGACGATCCGGAACTGCAGCCGGGTCCCACACCTGGCCTCGGTGAGCGGTTCATTCTGAACTTCGACGATGCTCAGCGCAAGAACACGATCGGCGGTGCCATTCACGATGCTTCCACCGAAAGCAGGCGGAAGGACCGACGTCGGCACGATGATCGCTATGAAGCCTTTCCCGAATGGCAGGGGTTTAGCGAAGGTGCTGCAGCTCTTGGCGGACAGATTGCTGGAACAGCCGCAAGCGTCGAGAATTTTGTGCCGGTCGGATTGGGCGCGCGGGTTGTTGCAGGAACAAAGGGCGCTGTATCCGGACTTTGGGCCCGCGTTTTTGCCGGATCCGTCGATAGTGCGGCGGTGAATGCCGTCTCTGATGCAGCTATCCAGGGCATTGAAATCGGCGCCGAGTTTCGGGACGAGTTTGATCCTGTCCAATATGGTGCAAGTGTCCTGCTTGGCGCTGGCATAGGCGGGGCTGGTGGCGCACTTGCCCACGGCGTTGACCTTGCCAAAGGAAAGTTCCGGGAGCGCGGAGGAAATCAGGGACCGAATAATGACCTGGCTGGAGAGCGGACTGCCCTCATCGATGCGCCGGCAGATCCGGCGAGGGGGATTGAGGCCGAACCGCTCCATGGACAGAAGGTTACCATTCTCGAAGACCAGTCGGGCGTCAGGGATGGAGCGGTCAAGGTGCGCCTTGAGGATGGTACAGAACACATCCTTGGGGAAAGACTGGTCCAGGAAGTCGAACCGGATGTGAAACCGGCGACCGTGCCGGAACCTGTTTCAGCCAGTGAACCGGTTGTTAGTCCGGATGCTGATCCCGTGCCGCAGACACTTGGCGAAAGCCTCTCGGATAGTGCCCTTGAAGCCCATGGTCTGAATGCTCAAAAGCGGCGCATTGCAGATGAACTGGCCGGATTGCCGGACGACAAGCCGTCGCGACCACCTACCTTGTCGGAATTTCTGGCAGGAGAAGGTGGGCTCAAACTGGATGCTGGCGGCGAGTTGGCCGCGCGGGATCTCGACAAGAAATTCGTCCCCGGTCGTGGCCATCTGGTCCGCTCGTCCGGCAAGGATCTGGACTATGCGCGGGAAGCCGCAGCCGAGGCCGGGTATTTTGATCATCTCTATGGCACTTCGGATGAGGCCGTCGCCAAATCGACCGTCAATGATCTTTTGGAGCTGCTGGACCAGGACATTCGCAGCCGGGATGTCTTCGCACCCAAAGATGCAGAGCAGGCAAGCCAATGGCAGACCGTACGTGATGTGAAGCAGGCGCGGGCGGAACTCAGAGATACGATCGACCAGATTTATGAAGGTGGCACGGACCTGTTGCCGGACAAGACAGTTATCCGCACAATAGAGCATATGCGCAATGAGGGCCTGTCGGCAGATGATGCGCTTGAGCGTGCGTTCATCGAGGAATACAATGCCGGAGGTAGCAAGGAGCGGTTTGAGGGAATAGATGGCAAAGAAATCGACATTCCGTTTGACCGCCGAGCTGGCCGAACACAACGCGAAGAAATTCAGAACCGCGGCGGAAGAATACGAGGGCGAGGAGAAGGAACACCTTCTGAACCTCGCCAGCCAGCTGGACGTTCTGGCCGTTCTGAGGCGGCACAATTCCTCAACAGCGAAAGACCCGGCACCCAAAACCGACTGACTGGGACGGAACGCAAGCGCCCTCAATCCGGCCGATCCGGAGACGGGACTGCGCAGCCGGTGGCGCGTGTGCGCGAGACGGCCGAAGCCCTCGCCAAGGTGTTGAACATTCCTTCCACACGGCAAGGGCGGATCCGGGGCAGTAAACAGGTCCTTGGGCAATACAATTCGAAATCAGGCGGGGTGCGTGTCCAGTCCCTCGATGACTTCGATACCTTGACCCATGAATACGGACATCATCTCGACAACAAGATTCCGGAAATCAAGGACTTCATTTCGCGCAATTCGAAAGCGCTGGAACCGCTTGATTATGACGGATCCAAGCAGCGCGACTTTGAGGGATTTGCGGAGTTCTTTCGCCTTTGGCTGACCAATCGGCCTTATGTGCAAAAGCAGTTTCCCGAACTCTCTGCCGACTTTGCAAAGGTCCTGGACAACCATCCCGAACTTGTGAAGGGCATCGATGCGGCCGCAGATGCCTGGGCGGCCTTCATGGATGCCTCCAGCCAGTCAGTTGTCGCCTCGACGATTGTTTCTTCAAAAAGGCAGGGGTGGGTGGCAAGTGCGCGCAAAGAGCTCCGCGATGCCGGTATTGGCGGCACGATTTCCGACGTGCTGCAGCGGGTGTATACCGCATTCATCGACGATCTGAACCCGATCCAGGCGACGGTCAGACACCTTAGCGATCTGCATCATGCAAACACCGGCAGGCATCTTGACCTGAAAGTGACAGAGGATCCCTACAAGCTGGCGCGCATGAGCCGGGGAGCGTTTTCAGCCGGTCAGATGGATATCAAGTATGGAGTGGTGCCCTATCGGGGGCTCAATCCGGAAAGTCCCTCCCTTCGCGATGCCATCATCGAGGCGACGGGCAAGCCGAATGACCTTTCCGCCTGGGACGAAAACCTTGTGCGCGATTTTGGCTCCTACCTGTGGAGCCGTCGCGCGATCGGCGAGTGGGACAGGTTCCGTTCCGGGGATATTCCCAATCCTCCGGACAAGCTGACCAAAGGCGATCACATCCAGAATGTGAAGGATCTGGATGCGGCATATCCGCGTTTCGCGTCGGCTGCGCAAAAGGCCTATGAGTTCAATCGTGCCCTTTGGAAAAAGAAGCTCGATGCAGGCCTGATCGATCAGAAGACCTACAATGAAGGACTGGCGATCAAGGACTATGTTCCGGGCCTGCGCGATTTCTCGACGAGCAAGACAGACGAGAAGGTCAAGGGGAACAGGGGAAAGGCGTCCAGCCTCAAGAACAGCATCGTCAAGCGGTTTCGCGGGTCGAAACGCGATGTCATCAATCCGCTGGAAAGCATGGCGGCCGATGCCTACGAGACCTCGTCCGCGATCGCTCGCAACGATGTTCTGAAAGCTCTTCACCGATTGGCCAAGGTTGCGGGCGTGGGCGGCGCGCAGATCGCCGAGGAGATCCCGGTGAAGCACCTGCAGGCGTCGATGGTGGATCCGCTGGAAGCGGTCGAGAGCGCAGCGAGAAATGCCGGGCTTGGCAAGGCCGATACCATGGTTATCCGCGATGCCCTTGAAAGTGCAATCGGAGACGAGAAGGCGGCCATCTTCCGGCCCGCAATGATCAGCGAGAACGGCGAGCCGATTGTCTTCTTCCGTGACGGGGGAGACCTGAAGGCCTTGCGCCTTGCTGACGGGAAATTCGGTCAGGACATGTACGCGGCCCTGACGATGATGAGCCCCGCAGAAAAGAACTTCTGGATCGAACTGGTTGCAATGCCGGCGCGTGTTCTGCGCATGGGCATTACCACATCTCTCGATTTCATCGGCGCCAACTTCATTCGCGATCAGGCCATGGCCGCGATCTATTACGGCAAGCCGCTCCAGCGTGTTGGACGATCCCTGCAAGGGGCAGCCGATGACATTCTCGGCACGGAAACGGCAAGAACCTATTCCCGGGTCTTCGGGATATCCGGAGGGCAGGAAACAGCCAGCCTTTCCGATGTTCGAATTGAACGGGACCTGATGAAGCTAAAGCGCAAGGGATGGGCGGCACAGCGTCTTACCAGCTTCAGGGGATTGCTGCAGACGGCGGAAGTCGCGGAAACCGCGTCCCGCATGGGCCTGTTTAGAACGTTCAACCAGGAGGCCAAGGCGAGGGGGCTGGATGATTTTGAAGCCGCACTTGAAGCCTCCTATCGGGCTCGGGATTATATCGACTTCGATCGCCGGGGGGCGGTCATGGGCGCATTGGCGAAGATCACCCCGTTTCTGAATGCCTCCCTGCAAGGTCTGGACAAGACGAGTCGGCACATGTTGTTGCCGCTGGCTCGCAAGGCGCTTGGCAAATCGAAGGGGCCGGAAGATGCCCGCGCACTCAGTGAGGCCGTAAAGACTTGGGCCCGAATGGGAGTGGTGACGGCCGGGTCCGCGTCTCTATATGCTCTCATGTCCAGGCACGAGGATCACGACGAGATCTCGACCTACACCCGATCCACACATTGGACAGTCAAGGTGGGGGACAAATGGTTTGCCATTCCCAAACCATTCGAGCTGGCAACCATCTTCAACCTGGCTGAAGCCACATTCGAAACCATCAAACAAAAGGATCCGGTTGCCTATAATCGTTGGATGGACAGTCTGCATTATTCGCTGACGCCGCCATTCGTGATGGAGGGCAATCCCCTGATAAAGAGCTATTTCGAGGTGCGCACAAACACCAGCCTGTTTTCAGAAATGCCGATTGTGCCGGATCATCTTCAGGCGCTTGAACCGCATTTGCAGTACACGGCGCGGACATCTGCCTTTTCCAAGCAGATTGGAGAAGCCTTTGAATTGTCGCCTGTGATTGTCGATCATCTGATCATGAACCATCTGGCAAGCTGGGGGCGCTCGGCCTTGTCGCTCTATGATATGGCCCAACCGGATGCGCCTCGCCCTGGCTGGGATGATGCGCCGATTACCAGGCGCTTTATCAAAGATGCGGCAAAAGGCTCCCAATCCGTCACCCAGTTCTGGGATCTTATGGCCACAAGGTCAGGGGCGCTGGAGGGCAAGGCGCAAAGCTGGCAGGCGCTTGGTGAATTCGAGCGTGAGGATTTCTATGCCAGTCAGGACAAAATCGGGAAATCCTACATTACGCTATCCACCCACAAGGCAAAGGTGAAGCGACTGCACCCGCTGGTTCGGGCGCGCAATGCAGTCCAGGCGATCAACACCCTGCGCCGGGAAATGGCCAGCGGCACTTTGCGGAACCAGACGGGAGAAGCGCAATCGGTCGATACGGCCGCCCGCACGACCGCTGATGACATTTTGGGAAGCCTGTCCATGGCAATCACCCGCAATGCCCTGCGCATAGTAGGCGTTGAGGGGTGGGCCCAGCGAACCGACATCGACGAGGACGGCTTTTACCGGGAGCTGGAAGCCGTGGATCCGGCACTCTTGCAGACACTTGGATCCCTTTATGCGGAAAAGAAAGTCTGGTCGGCCGATGCCGTTGAAAGGATGTGGCCAGACCTTCAGGAACGGCTTCTGTCTGAAGGAACCAGCGCGCTGACCCTTGATCTGGTGGCAGGCGTGGAAGCTGACGGTTATGCGATTTCCGGTGGGCTCAAGCGGCCCAAGCTGACAAAGCCGGAAGTCCGACCGTCTGGCGGTTGACGATATAAATCCCCGGTTAGTCTGAACCTGTCGAAATGGCGAGGTTCAAAATGAGCGCGGTTTTCCCGATCGAAGACAAACCCAGATACGGCCGGTTTGTTGCAACGGCCGGTCAGACCATTTTCGCCATTCCGTTCGAGTTTCAGCAAAACCGGGATGTGAAGGTTCGAAGGACACCAGTCGCGAACGGTGTGCCGACGCTTCTGGCTGAAGGTGTGAATTACACCATGGCGGGCGCTGGCGTTTATAACGGCGGCAGTTTCGTTCTGATCGACCCTGCCAGCGAAGGGGATGTCTTCGAGGTTTGGGGGGATGCGGTCCTCGATCGGACCAGTTCTATTGTCCAGGCTGGCAAGTTCCGATCAAAGCCGAACGATGATGAACACGATCGCCACCGCATTATCCAGCAGGAACTGAAGCGTGAAGCAGAACGGGCCATTCGTGGGCCTATGGGGATGAAGGCTCCGGAGATCATAGGAGAGCCCACACCCGATCGAACGCTTATGTTTGATAATGATGGAAATATCATCGTTGGACCAAACGCTGGAGATGTAGCCGGCGCAAATCAAGCCGCGCAAACAGCGGTTACTGCTGCCGAAACTGTGCAGTTAGCCAAACAAAACGTCCTCGATCTTGAGGAGAAAGCTCGCCGTTGGGCGTCTGAGACACCGGGTACGGAAGTTTCTGACGGCGAGTACTCGGCCAAACACTATGCTGAAATAGCCCGACAGTTGGTCGAAAAACCGCTGATTTTTTACGGGTTAAGGCGCGGAGATAATCATCTGATTTTCGATGTCGGCGCAGGGAACTTCGTTTCGCAAAACTATCGCTGGTGGGATCTGAAATCCCCCGGGATCAACTTTTCCATAGATGCAAACGGGCATTTGATTGCCGAGATAATGTGAGGATCAACATGCAAATTGATCTTGGGAAACTGAAATTCACATGGCGCGGCGAATATGACGCCGCAACTGAATATGAGGCCGATGATACTGTTCGTCTCGGTGCGTCTGCCTACATCTGCGTTGCGTCTGACAAGGTGACGGGCATTGCCCCAACGCCGGGCGCAGACAATGCCACCTGGGAGCTGATGGCGCGTGGGACCGATGGCAAGGTCTTGGGTGTTCATATCATCGAGAGTGGAACGAGGACCGCAGTTAGCACCGCTGCAACCATGAAGCTGTTTGGGGGAAACTTCGACAAGATCAGCCCGACGTCCAGAATCATCGCTACATGCACAGTTTTGGGAGCCGGTGCACATTCCGGGAACTCTGGGTCGGGGTTGGTTCTGGATGACCAATGGGATTACGGCTGTGCATACCAGTATGATGGGCAGTACCACTCATCTCAAACAACTATCCTCGTGGGGACGAGTGACTTTGGGGTACTTCCAGTTGGAAACAAACGGATCGACTTTGGTTGGAATACAGCAAATGGCCAGGCGAATGATCGTCCCTTCAACTTTCTAAATCCGAATGCAGCTGATGACGCAAGAAACCAGCAAATGACCAGCCGGATTATCGTCTGGGAAGTGGAGGCGGAGTGATATGAAATACATTGTTGAAGCCCTCGACGAACTGTGTGCAGGTGCGGTCTGGCAATATGCAGATGGCAAGCTGACCATTCTTGAAGGTGATATCGAACCACCCACAGACAAACAGATCCGCGCCAAAGAAGCTGAGATTGCGGCAGCAAAGGAACGTGAAGCCATCCTTGCCGGTATCCGGACTGAAGTCGGTCGCCGGATCAACGCCCATGCCAGCCTTCCCACGCAGATCAATCTTTCGGCTGCGGCAGGTGGAGGCATTTTGAATGAAGAACAGATGGCCGCTTATAAAGCTGGGCTTGTCTGGATTGATCAGATCCGGCAAACGGGCAAGGCTCTTCTTGAAGCGGCTGACCCCAACTATGCCGATGATGACAAGTGGCCGAAGGTTCCAGAGGCAGCTGCCAAGCTGGCAGCGCTCTTTTAGACCGATGCCGCGCAACTCCTACAGCGCCTTGCGACAGGATATCCGCTCCGGTGACCTGATTGCCTTTCGAGGTAATGGGCCGGTGTCGCGGCTCATTCGCCACGTCACGGGCGGGCGGCATACCCATGTTGGTGTGGCGTTCTGGTGGCACGATGGTTTGTTTCTGTTCGAGGCTCGCGAAGGTGTGGGGGTGCAGATCCGTCCATGTTCAAACCTCCTCCCGTTCGACTGGATCGAAACGGGACTTGAATGGACCGAGCAGGCAGAACAGTTCGCATTCGCCCAACGAGGCAAGCCTTATTCCTACCTTGATGCCATCCGCGCCGGTCTTGGCTTCAAGCTCGGGGGTGGTGGCTATATCTGCTCAGAATACGCCGCTGAAATCCAGTGGAAGTGCAATGGAGCTGATCCGCTCATTCCAAGGGCGACGCCTTCAGACCTCGTTGATTTTTGGCTGGATCAGGGAGCGCCTATCCGGGCCTTGAGATTTGCCGAGTATCTTACTTAGGTAGTTCAGATGGGAGCACTACCAATTGACAAATTTAAAAACCATCGATCTACGTAGAGGAGAAGCCGTTTGATGAGTATATTTCACAAATATATTCGAGAATTCATGTCAATACATAATGGAGAACGATGTTTATAAGGAGTTAGGATCATGGATGTCGCAAACATTGGAGGTACGAAGCCTGAAATTGAAAGCAATAGTAGCTTGCAAGAGCTGCAGCAAAAATTAGAGACACTCAATAAATTGTTAGAAAATCAATTTACCAAGCCGGAAGACGAAGATAGAGACACGATTGTCAAGTATGAATACATAAATGGGGAAGCAGTGCCGTACTTGGCAGATGCCAAATCTGGTGCAAAATTGGATTTGTAAATTAAGTCATGGGTACCCAGAGATAAATATATCGCACCGTTAGTGACGTACGACTGGTGCGACTTCGCTGTCTAGGGGATCGTTTAAAAATGTGACCATCCCTTCCTCTTCAACTGTGAGCTTGAATTCAATAAAAGCTTCGCGGTCGGAGGAAAATGTGCCTTCCCACACAGTGGAGGTTCCTGTGTCGTCGACAACCTCCAAGGTCCATTCATTACTTGTTTCCAAGCGGTAGATACGTACCTCAACGGTGATCCCATCTTCTTCTATTGGTCCGCCATATTTCGAATAGATCAGCTTTGGACCATTAGCGTCATCAAACATGGAAAACTCCTCAAAAAATTGAGTATTCCTGCGAACTTAGTTCGCACAGAAACTACAGCTGCAATCCTGATAGTCGCGACCATCTGTTGCGAGCATCGTACAGGAAACATCCGACTTTTGGACGAAAACGGGAATGAATCAAGGTTAGCCTATCCGGGCCTTGAGGTAATTGCTCTCAGTTAACACTGTCTGGGCGCACGTAAAATCGTGATCAAACAATTGGAGATCACGAGATGCGTGCCAATTTCGAAAAATGCCTAGCATGGGTGCTGGTTCACGAGGGTGGTTATGTCAATCATCCCAAAGATCCGGGTGGAGCAACAAACCGGGGCGTGATCCAGCGCACCTACAATGCCTATCGGCGGCGCATGGGCTTTGCAAAACGCAGTGTCAGGCAAATCACTGATGCGGAAGTTCAAGCCATCTACCGCGAGCAATACTGGAAAGCGGTGGCTGGTGACGAACTGCCGTCCGGTGTTGACTATGCCGTCTTCGACTATGGCGTTAACTCCGGGCCCCGCCGTGCCATCAAGGATCTGCAACGGGTTGTTGGTGCCAAGCCGGACGGCTGGATCGGCGCGGAAACCCTTGCTGCAATTCAATCCATGTTCCCAAAGGAAATCGTTCAAAAACTCTGTGAGCGCCGCTATCAGTTTGTGCGCCGCTTGCGTCACTGGCCGACCTTCGGGCGCGGCTGGACGAAGCGGATCATGGGCAAGAAGATGGGTATCCAGACAAGCGATATCGGTGTGATTGATCGCGCCAGTCTGCTTGCCGCGAGTAATACCAACGAAACCAAGCAGCCTGACATTCCAGCTCCACCCGAGAAGGCTCCGGGTAAGGCACTTGAAGCGGATACTGGCGCTGTGGCCGTTGTTGCGGAAGCGGCGAAGGATCCAAAGTGGCTTGGCGTTTTTGGTGCGTTCGGCTCCACACTGGCAACCGTCGCCACAAGCTCCGGTCCCATTGCATGGGCGTTTGCCGGTGTCATGGTTGTTGGCGGCATTTATCTTGTCTACCGGCTAGAACGCAGTCGAGTTGTCGCATGATATCCCGCCTTCTCTCACTTACTGCAGGCTGGAAGGCCAAACTGATTGCCGCTGGCGTTTTGCTGGCGGCATTCGGAGCTGCGCTCCTCCAAGCCTACCTGAAGGGCAAGCAGTCTGTTCGCAGCTCTATCGAGCGCAAGAACCTGAAAGCCATGCGCCAGCGCAAGGAGATTGAAGATGACGTTTCAGCCATGGATCACGCCGATATTGATGAGCGCTTTTCTGAGTACATGCGCGACGACCGGTAATTTCTGCGACACGGCCAAGCCTATCCGGCCATCTGTGCAGGATCAGGTCACAAGGGGAACCAAGGTTCAAATCATCGAGCACAATGAATTTGGCCGCAAAGTCTGTGGGTGGGATTTTTAGATGACTGCACCAAAATCACGCTGGATCCAACCGGGCGTTTCTGTCGGTAATCTGATTGTCCTCGGCTCCATGCTTATTGGTCTGGCTACAAGCTGGACCACTATGCAAAGCGCCCTTGGCGAGCATGAGCGGCGCATTACCGAAAACGCAGATGAACTGAAAGAACTGCGCCGGGAACAGCACACATTCTCCATGGGGTTTGCAGAACTGCGAGCCGATATGCGGCACCTGCTGGAGGAGGTATCTCGAACACGAAAAGCACTTGAACAGCTGGAGAGAGAGCGGCGGGAATAGCGCGGATCAGCCAGCATTAGATCTGCAATAACAAAGCCAAGGCAGCGCCGGCAGCAGCTCCTATCAGCGATCCAACAATTCCCATCCAGCCTGCTAGTTTGGTTGTCGTGAAAGCAAGCTTCTCGGCGGCTCGCGCGGTGCGGCGCTCTCGTTCCAACTCAGCCAACGCAATGGCCTTTTGGATACATCTGGTTTTTGAATCGTAAACTTTCCAGAGAATCTGCCTATCTAAATCTTCGTCGGAAAAGTCGCGCATTCTAGACATTGCGTTCTCGACGCTCTTCGTATCCTGGAAATCCGTTTTTCTAGCCAATTCGTAAAATTCTGACATGTCGGCTCCTAAAATCGGCAGGGGCTTCGATAACCCGACGCACGACTTATTTAGGTACTGAAAAACAAAAATGGAACAATTTCTCACACGTGTGAGATGTGAGAAATATTTACAGCTCACATGTTCTCATTTTGTTTTAATTCAATTCAATGAATTAACTATCTATTTCAAATGGATAATTGGTGCCGGCAGCAGGATTCGAACCCGCGACCCCGAGATTACAAATCACGTGCTCTACCAACTGAGCTATACCGGCTGAGGTCAAGCGCTTTCGGATATGTCCCGAAGCGAGGTGGACCGTGTACCCTCATTTGCTATTGATCGGCAAGAGGGAAAATTCAGTTTTTTGATGAAATTGATGCTGTCGACTCCGTTTGTGGAAAACTGGTTGCAGCCCAACCTGGATCCGCTGGGTAATGCGGAGCGGGGCGTAGCTGCATTTTCCCCAACTGATCCGGTGATACCGAAAGTCCGGGGCAGTCGACGGACGCATCAGTTCTGTTTTGCAAAAGGTCTGCTCAATCTCGGGACACCAATAATGTACCCTAAATTACACATGATCTGATCGTGAGTGAATTTAGATTGACGTATGCGACTAGCTGAATAGGGACGGCGGGAACCGCCGCCCCAGACATTTTAACTTCAGTGGCTATGACCATAGGCAAAACTGAAGGTCGCAAAGTGACCGATTTTGTCGGCCTTTGGATTGTCGGTAAGTGTTTCGTCCAAAGTGGCAGCGATCACATTCAGCCCGTTGTTGCGAATGGTGATGATTGCTTCCCCGTTTTCATCCGTCTTGACGCTGTTTTCGCTGTCTGTGGTGTATTCGGCGATCAGCTTGGCGCTTGGCGCAGGTTCACCGTTCATCAGTACCTGAACAGGCAATTTTTCGCCCGCCTTCAGCGTCAGGGGATTGGTCAACATGATGATTTCCAGAGGCTGGCCAACCGGCTTTAGTGTGTTGGCGTCTCCGTTGAAGATCGCCTTGGTGTATTTCAGATAGTGTCCTGCGCTTTCGGCTTCCTTTACTTCATTTTTCGGCAGGTTATGCCATTTGCCGGAAGTGTCTTTGGTCCAGTGGCCGTTATCGAGCACTGCTGTTACCAGCGCCAGTTTGGGGTCTTTGGCGAGCACCACGTGATCATCGAGATCAATTGGGGTTACGTCCACTGGTACACCCGCTTTGTCATAACCAGAGACGGTTTTCAGTTTGTCAGTGTTGTAAGCGTCGCTGGCCGCACCATGGCCATAAACAATGGAATTCTTGCCTGCATGTTCCGCAATCCAAATCCCATGCGAATGGGCGGCGTTTGAGCCGAAGCTGATGGCAAGTGCGGTTAAGGCAATCGAAAGACGGTTTTTCATTTACAAATATCCCTAATAGTAACGAGAGGTGAAATGTAATAACATTACATATATGTCAATTCGAACCTTGTGGAAAAGGTGCTGTCCGGAGAATTGCTTAGGCGGTCTTCCGTAGGGCGAGGGGATGGTTTTTGGGTCACAACCCTCGTCGATTTCAACCTAGGGAATATTCCCGTATGGGAAAAGCAGCGCCATACTGTTACTTCGGAACCCTAATTAAATCGGTGGGATCCGTTATGACCTACGCTCAACGCATTTGTTTTATCTTCTTTCTCCAGCCAATCGCTCTAGGGGCCTGGTTGCCACATATTCCGGGTGTTCAGACGAACCTTGGCCTTAGCAATAGCGAATTGGCCATTGCACTCATCGGTGCGCCCATCGGCACACTGAGCACGCTGCTTATTGCCGGCAAGGTGGCCAATTGGCTCGGTGCGCGCTTGATCACCATGATTTTCTATCCGGCCTTCCTCATATGCATGATGTCACCGTTTGTCGCCGTGACCCAATGGACGCTCATGGCTGCGCTTGTGTTGGTCGGCTGTACTCTGTCACTTGTGGAGCTCGGCCTGAACGTTCTGGCGGATGAATATGAAAAACAGACCGGTAAAAAGGTTATGAGCAAGGCGCATGGCTTTTGGAGTTTCGGGTTGCTCGCCGGAACATTGATCGGATCAGCTGTCGCTTGGGCGGGTTTAAGTCCACTCTATGCAGGGTTGGCTATCGCAGTTGTGGTGGAGGTGATCGCCTACCCGATTATCCAGGGACTGCCGATCGTCGAGAAAACTGCAGAAGCTGAGGAAGCTATAAAAGGCGGGTTCCGTCTACCGCACCCGATACTGCTCGGTGTTTGCCTGTTCACGTTTGGAACGACATTGATTGAAGGCGCGATGGTGGACTGGGCCGCAGTTTACCTGCGCGATACATTTGCGGCCAATCCGGGACTGGCCGGTTTGGGCGTGTCGGTCTTTGCCTTGTGTGTCGCCTCAACGCGTTTGATCGGAGATAAGCTTCGGCAGTTGGCTACTCCTGGTCAATTGGGGCAGGGGCTGGCGTTGATCGGACTTGGCGGCGTTGCCCTGATCTGGTTTGCACCGAATGCGATGGTCGCGCTGCTTGGTCTTGGCACGCTGGGCATTGGTGTCGCGCTTGCCTCCCCCCTTGGGGTCACAGCCGCCTCGGCAGCACCGGGCAAAAGTCCTGCCTCCAATGTGGCTGTGTTGTCGTTCCTCGCCCTGCTGGGTTTCCTCGTTGGTCCGCTGACCATTGGGCCTGTTGCGGACCTTTATGACATTCGTACCGGCTTGATGGTGACGGGACCCATGCTGGTTATCAGCTTTATAATGGCAACATTCCTGACGCGCGCTGAACGTTCGGACGCAGAAATGCCGCAGACCGGAACTGAGACGCCCGCCTGACCGAGCTTCTGCCAAAAAGAAAGGGCAGCGATGGAGTGCTGCCCTTGAAATCGCGGTCATGAGACGCCCGGAGGCTCATAGCCCCATCTTTTGCCTTGCTACATAAAGAGCCAGCACAGCAGCATTGGAAACATTGAGCGAGCGTATCTCTCCGGGCATATCCAATCTCGCAAGCGTTGAGCAGGCCTCACGCACGCCTTGTCGAACCCCTTTGCCTTCAGAGCCCAGCACAAGCACTGTCTTTGGTGCTAACTCGGTTTCTTCCAGTGACGCAGGACCATCGCTGTCCAGCGCGACCGCTGTAAATGCTTGCTCCTGCATCTCGCTGACAAAGCGTGCCATGTTCTTCACCCGCACGTGCTTGATCATGTCGAGAGCGCCAGATGCGGATTTGGCCAGAACCGGCCCTTCTTCTGGGGCGTGGCGTTCCGTCGTGACCACTGCGTCTGCATCAAGGGCGACAGCTGAGCGCAAAATCGCTCCAACATTATGTGGATCGGTGACCTGATCCAGCGCCAGCACAAGCCGCGCACCTTTCAAGTGCTCCGGGCCATAAGCGGGTAGGGGATCGGCTTCCAGAATAACACCTTGATGCACCGCATCACGCGTCACCATCTTATCAAGCGCGCGTGGAGCCAGTGTTTCTATGGGCACGTCGACTACAACGTCGCGCTCGGCTAGTCGGCGTTGTGCGTTCTCCGTTGCATAAAGCTTCATCCGCTTTCGTTCGGTATTTGCGAAGGCTGCTTCCACCGTATGAAGACCATATAGAAGGATAGGGCCTTCCGGTGGCAGTCCGGGGCATCGTGGTGCGGGTTTCTTTGTCCATTTTCCGGCACGCTTATTGTCGCGCGACGGACGATGGGGGCCTGATCGCTTGGAGCCGGCACTTTTCGTATTCTCGGTCATAGCGATCTCCTACTCCCAAATCCAAAAGCTGGAAAGGTGACAGATGGCGATCCAGCCACCCAATACGGACGCCTTTGCCGGTTATCGAATTGATCAGCCGGTTTGAAGCCAGCAGAATCGGGCGTTTTCGTCCGGTTTCACTTTTCCACATCGTGCTGCCCAAGGGGGAACCGAAACGGAATGTGTTGTGAAGAAACGTGACAATATGCGTCCAAAATGGCAGGATACCGGGACAAATAACAGTGTCTATCGGGCCGGTCGCGCAGTCTCGCGCCAGACCGCTGCATATTTTATGAACTTCTTCGCAAAAACGGCGTTGACACCCAAGGTCCCTATCTGCATAACACGCGCCACGGGATTGCTCGCCCCACCAAGGCGGGCTCTTCGGTAAGCCATCCTGACCGCTTCGGCGTGAAGTAGGAAAAGATGGAGGAGTGCCCGAGTGGCTAAAGGGGGCGGACTGTAAATCCGCTGGCTATGCCTACGTTGGTTCGAATCCAACCTCCTCCACCATCTTCCTTTTCAGGTCCGGTGCGCGGGTGTAGCTCAATGGTAGAGCAGCAGCCTTCCAAGCTGACGACGAGGGTTCGATTCCCTTCACCCGCTCCATCATGGGTGCTGATCGGAGTATCTGGACGGAAGGCTCTTTCGCTCGGAAAATCCTGACATAAATAATGGGAGACAATTCGCCGTTTGGGGAAACTCATGGGCCGATGCGTGTCCCGCCGCGAGCCACTATCGATATAACCTCGTATTGGACAGAGAGCGACGCCGATGGCGAAGGAAAAATTTGAGCGCAATAAGCCTCACGTCAACATTGGCACGATCGGCCACGTTGACCACGGTAAGACTACGCTGACTGCAGCAATCACGATGACACTTGCTGAGGCAGGTGGTGCAGAAGCTAAGGCTTACGACGAAATTGACGGTGCTCCTGAAGAGCGTGCACGCGGCATTACGATTTCCACGGCACACGTTGAGTATGAGACGGAAAACCGTCACTACGCTCACGTTGACTGCCCGGGCCACGCCGACTACGTGAAGAACATGATCACCGGTGCAGCGCAGATGGATGGCGCTATCCTGGTATGTTCTGCAGCAGATGGCCCAATGCCGCAGACCCGTGAGCACATCCTGCTTGCGCGTCAGGTTGGTGTACCGGCACTTGTCGTGTTCATGAACAAGGTTGACCAGGTCGACGACGAAGAGCTTCTCGAGCTCGTCGAAATGGAAATCCGTGAGCTTCTGTCTTCTTACGAGTTCCCGGGCGACGACATTCCGATCGTCAAGGGTTCTGCACTTGCAGCAGTTGAGAACCGCGACGAAGCAATCGGCCGTGGTGCGATCCGTGAGCTGATGTCTCAGGTTGACGAATACATCCCGACCCCTGAGCGTCCGAAGGATCAGCCGTTCCTGATGCCGATCGAAGACGTGTTCTCGATCTCTGGTCGTGGAACTGTTGTGACCGGTCGTGTTGAGCGCGGTGTGATCAACGTTGGTGAAGAAGTCGAGATCGTCGGCATCAAGGACACCGCGAAGACCACAGTTACCGGCGTTGAAATGTTCCGCAAGCTGCTTGATAGCGGTGAAGCAGGCGACAACATCGGCGCACTGATCCGCGGCGTTGCTCGCGAAGAAGTTGAGCGTGGCCAGGTACTTTGTAAGCCGGGTTCTGTTACCCCGCACACGAAGTTCAAGGCTGAGGCTTACATCCTTACGAAGGAAGAGGGTGGCCGTCATACGCCGTTCTTCACCAACTACCGTCCTCAGTTCTACTTCCGTACGACTGACGTGACCGGTGTTGTGTCTCTTCCGGAAGGCACTGAAATGGTGATGCCGGGCGACAACGTCTCTGTTGACGTTGAGCTGATCGTTCCGATCGCCATGGAAGATGGTCTGCGCTTCGCGATCCGCGAAGGTGGCCGGACCGTCGGCGCTGGCGTCGTCGCTTCCATCACTGAATAAGTGATTTTATCCACCGGGCCTGTTACCCGGTCCGGTGGATCTTCCTTGTTGGGGCTTGAATTTTCAAAACCTGGCAAGTATCAGGAGCAAGGCTGACTAGTCAGCATCATGAAGGGGTATAGCTCAGTTGGTAGAGCGGCGGTCTCCAAAACCGCAGGTCGCGGGTTCGAACCCTGCTGCCCCTGCCATATTTGCTCTTGAAAGCAAACCCCCGAGGGGTTACATAGAGACCTCGGGTGAGGCGCGCGAACGATGAGTCGCGCGCCCACTCGTATTTAACAGACCGGAATCGGAATGGCGAAGACCAATCCCCTTACTTTCATTCAGCAGGTTCGGTCCGAGGTGGCGAAAGTCACTTGGCCGACACGTCGGGAAACGGCAGTGACCACCGTCATGGTGTTCATCATGGTTGTTATTGCGTCGATTTTCTTCCTGCTTGCCGATCAGCTGATGGGCTGGGGTATCGGCTGGATGCTTGGTGTTTAAGGTCGGCTCGCTGTAAAAGCGCCGCTGGGAACGCTCAGAAAAGAACAAGAAACGGAACTGAAAAACATGGCCAAGCGCTGGTACATTGTGCACGCCTATTCGAATTTCGAGAAAAAGGTCGCCGAGTCCATCCGCGAAAAGGCCGAGCAAAAAGGTCTTTCGGACCTCTTTGAAGAAATTCTTGTTCCGATGGAAAAGGTCACCGAAGTGCGCCGCGGCCGCAAGGTTGAAGCAGAGCGCAAATTCTTCCCGGGCTATGTTCTTGTGAAGATGGATATGACCAATGAGGCGTTTCACCTGATCAAGGACACTCCGAAGGTCACCGGCTTCCTTGGTGCGGATCAAAAACCGATCCCGATCCCGGAGCGCGAGGCGCTTCAGATCATCAATCAGGTGCAGGAAGGCGTTGATCGTCCGAAGCCGTCCGTCACCTTTGAAGTTGGTGAGCAGGTTCGTGTCTCCGATGGTCCGTTCGCGTCCTTCTCCGGTCTCGTTGAAGAGGTTGATGACGAGCGTGCTCGCTTGAAGGTGGCTGTGTCTATCTTTGGCCGTGCGACCCCGGTTGAATTGGAATTCGGTCAGGTTGACAAGCTCGCCTGACTGTTGGCTGCTACGGTAGCTATCGTGCCTGTTCCGTTAAGGGCAGGGTAACTGGTGGCAGATTGGTTCGCTCTTCGCCGAGTGGACGGAAGATCACACCACCGCCTCCCGCAAAACTGGTGAGCCATCGCCAGTTTGCTTGAATGGAGATCATCATGGCGAAAAAAATTGAAGGCTTCCTGAAGCTTCAGGTGCCGGCTGGGTCCGCGACCCCGTCTCCTCCAATCGGTCCTGCGCTGGGTCAGCGCGGTCTGAATATCATGGAATTCTGTAAAGCGTTCAACGCACAGACCCAGGATGTCGAGAAGGGCGCACCTTGCCCGACCGTGATCACATACTTCACCGACAAGTCTTTCACATTCGAAGTGAAGACTGCACCGGTTTCCTTCTTCCTGAAGAAGGCTGCAAAGCTTCAAAAGGGTTCACAGACCCCTGGTCGCGGTACTGTCGGTTCCGTTTCCAAGGCTCAGGTCAAGGAAATTGCAGAAGCGAAAATGAAGGACCTGAACGCCAACGACATCGACGCAGCAATGCTGATGGTTGAAGGCTCCGCCCGGTCCATGGGCCTCGAGGTGACGGAGTAAGATCATGGCGAAGATCGGAAAGCGTATCACAGAAGCCCGTGAGGGCATCGACCGCAACAAGACCTACGCGCTTGATGAAGCGCTGGGTCTTTTGAAAGGTCGCTCCAAGGTCAAGTTCGACGAGACCATTGAAGTTGCCATCAACCTCGGTGTTGACCCACGTCACGCTGACCAGATGGTCCGTGGCGTCTGCGTTCTGCCGAACGGTACAGGCAAAAACGTCAAGGTTGCCGTGTTCGCACGTGGCGACAAGGCAGAAGAAGCCAAGGCTGCCGGTGCTGACATCGTTGGTGCTGAAGAGCTGGTCCAGGAAGTTCAGGGTGGAAACATCGACTTCGATACCGTCATTGCTACTCCGGACATGATGCCGCTCGTTGGTCGTCTTGGTAAGGTTCTCGGCCCGCGCGGCATGATGCCGAACCCGAAGGTCGGAACCGTTACTCCGGACGTTGCCAAGGCAATCAACGACGCCAAGGGCGGTGCTGTTCAGTTCCGCGTTGAAAAGGCGGGTATCGTTCATGCTGGTATCGGCAAGGCGTCTTTTTCTGAAGACGCTCTGCAACAGAACATCAAGGCTTTCGTCGACGCAGTTCAAAAAGCCAAGCCAACCGGCGCCAAGGGCACTTACATGAAGCGCATTGCCGTTTCATCCACAATGGGCCCGGGCGTGAAGGTCGATCTGGCCAGCGTTGCTGAATAATCCGGTCTGACCGGAGAACAAGTTTCAGTTGGGTAGCCGACTGATTGATTTGGCGGTTCGCCGCCAAGTCACCCTGTCCGAGACTGCAGGTGCCGGGAAACCGGTTTAAGCTTATTCAGGCCTGCATAGATGGGTTAGAACCGAATTTCCCGCTTGGGCGGATAACCGGTTCGAACCAGGCCTTGCCGCGCAGCCTGCGTGTGCGAGGGGACAGGACCCTGAGCGTCGTTGCAGGCGTTCCCGGGTTCGGGAAACCTGCTGCGGCAAAGGCAAACCGATGACGGAAACGTTATCAACTGGAGAAGGCAAGTGGAAAGAGCGGAAAAGCACGAGTTCGTGACGTCTCTCAACGCTGAGTTGGCTGACACCGGCGTTGTAGTCGTTGCGCACTATGCAGGTCTTTCAGTTTCCCAGATGACTGCACTACGGTCTTCTGTTCGTGAAGCTGGCGGCACTGTGAAAGTCGCGAAAAACCGCCTTGTGAAACTTGCCCTTCAAGGCACGGAACTGGAGCACATTGCTGACCTTTTCCAGGGCCCGACCGCCCTCGTCTATTCCGAGGATCCGGTTGCAGCCCCGAAAGCAGCTGTGAACTTCGCCAAGGCAAACGAGAAGTTTGAAATCCTTGGTGGCGCTCTTGGTTCCACAAACCTGAACGCGGACGGGGTTAAATCCCTGGCCACCATGCCGTCTCTGGACGAGCTGCGTGGCAAGCTGGTTGGTCTCATCCAGACCCCGGCTTCCCGGATCGCTCAGGTTGTCAACGCGCCGGCCGGGCAGCTTGCTCGCGTCTTCAACGCGTACGCCGAGAAGGACAAGGCCGCATAAGGCGACCGAAACACTGTCATACAAAACCAACTTACTGGTTCGAACTAAAGGTACTGAAAAATGGCTGATCTCGAAAAGCTCGTAGAAGAACTGTCCACACTGACTGTTATGGAAGCAGCTGAACTGTCCAAGCTTCTGGAAGAGAAGTGGGGCGTTTCCGCTGCTGCTCCTGTTGCTGTTGCTGCTGTTGCAGGCGGCGCTGATGCAGGTGCTGCTGCTGAAGAAAAGACTGAATTTGACGTTGTTCTGGCTTCTGCTGGCGACAAGAAAATCAACGTCATCAAGGAAGTACGCGCAATCACTGGTCTTGGCCTGAAAGAAGCCAAGGAACTCGTTGAGTCCGCTCCGAAGGCAGTCAAGGAAGCAGTTTCCAAGGACGAAGCTGAAGAGCTGAAGAAGAAGCTTGAAGAAGCTGGCGCTTCCGTAGAGCTGAAGTAATCAGGGCTTAAAGCCCTATAGACGGTCCCGGTCTCCGGGGCCGTTTTCTGGCCCCGGCGGGTTTTCCCGTGTCCGGGGCTAAAGTCCCACTGGAGCACAGTGATGCCAAACTAGGTTTCAACGTGCCCTGGTCCCCATAGACCGGTCAGCCAAAAGTCTGGTTGATCAATTTTGGGGGACGGTTTTCCGAAGCGCCTGGATGAGGTTCATCCGATGACAAGGGGCGTTTCGGGAAGCCGTTACCCGGCCGATACGAGGAGCGACAATGACCCAAACGTTCAACGGTCGCAAAAAGGTCCGTAAATATTTCGGATCGATCCGCGATGTCGCGGCAATGCCCAATCTCATCGAGGTCCAGAAAGCCTCTTACGACCAGTTCCTGCAGGTCGACGAGATGCCGGGCGGCGGTCGCATAAATGATGGTCTGGAAGCCGTATTCCAGTCCGTGTTCCCGATTTCCGACTTTGCGGGAACATCTATCCTGGAATTTGTTTCTTACGAATTTGAAGCTCCGAAATACGACGTTGACGAGTGCCGTCAGCGCGACATGACCTTTGCTGCACCTTTGAAGGTGACACTGCGTCTGATCGTATTTGATGTCGATGAAGACACCGGCGCAAAGTCCGTTAAAGACATCAAGGAACAGGATGTCTACATGGGCGATATGCCGTTCATGACAGACAACGGCACCTTCATCGTCAACGGCACCGAGCGTGTGATCGTCTCCCAGATGCACCGCTCGCCGGGCGTATTCTTCGATCATGACAAGGGCAAGACCCACTCATCCGGCAAGCTGCTGTTTGCTGCGCGCGTCATTCCTTATCGTGGTTCCTGGCTCGATATCGAGTTCGATGCCAAGGACATTGTCCACGCCCGTATCGACCGTCGCCGTAAAATTCCGGTTACGTCCCTGTTGATGGCGCTTGGCCTCGACGGCGAAGAAATCCTGAACACCTTCTACGCCCGTGTTGATTACACGCGTCAGAAGGATGGTGGCTGGCGTATGCCGTTCGACGGTGATCGTCTGAAAGGCACAAAAGCGTCTTACGATCTGATCGACGCAGACAGCGGCGAAGTGGTTGTCGAAGGCGGCCGCAAGATCACTGCGCGGACCATCAAGCAGCTGGCGGAAAAGAACGTTACAGCGCTGAAGATGACCGACGAAGATCTGCACGGTCAGTACCTTGCAGAAGACATCGTTGATGCACAGACAGGTGAAATCTATGCAGAAGCTGGTGAAGAAATCACCGGTAAACTGCTGGAAGAGCTTGTTGATCGCGGTTACCACGATCTTCCTGTTCTGGATATCGACCACGTTAATGTTGGTCCGTATATCCGTAATACGCTCTCTGCAGACAAGAACGAATCTCGCGAAGATGCGCTTTTTGACATCTACCGCGTGATGCGTCCGGGTGAGCCGCCCACCATCGATACTGCTGAAGCGATGTTCCAGTCGCTCTTCTTCGATGCTGAGCGCTACGACTTGTCAGCTGTCGGCCGCGTGAAGATGAACATGCGTCTGGACGTAGATGCCGAAGACACGGTTCGCGTTCTGCGCAAGGAAGATATCCTTGAAGTCATCCGTGTTCTGCTTCAGTTGCGCGACGGCAAGGGCGACATCGATGACATCGATAACCTTGGCAACCGTCGTGTTCGCTCTGTTGGCGAACTGATGGAAAACCAGTACCGCGTTGGCCTTCTGCGCATGGAACGGGCGATCAAGGAGCGTATGAGCTCTGTTGAGATCGACACCGTGATGCCGCAGGATCTCATCAACGCGAAGCCGGCTGCTGCGGCTGTCCGTGAATTCTTCGGCTCTTCGCAGCTGTCGCAGTTCATGGACCAGACCAACCCGCTATCGGAAGTCACGCACAAGCGTCGCCTTTCGGCTCTCGGCCCGGGTGGTTTGACCCGTGAGCGTGCAGGCTTTGAAGTCCGCGACGTTCACCCGACCCACTATGGTCGTATTTGCCCGATTGAGACGCCGGAAGGTCCGAACATCGGTCTGATCAACTCGCTGGCAACCTTTGCCCGCGTGAACAAGTACGGCTTTATCGAAAGCCCATACCGGAAGGTGAAAGATGGAGTCGTGACAAACGACGTCGTCTACCTGTCGGCTATGGAAGAAGCTAAGCACTACGTCGCACAGTCCAACGCTGTGTATGATGCAGATGGCCGCTTCACCGAAGAGCTGATTACTTGTCGTCATGCTGGCGAGAACATGATGGTTCCGTCTGATCGCGTTGACCTGATGGACGTGTCACCGAAGCAGCTGGTTTCTGTCGCTGCAGCGTTGATCCCGTTCTTGGAAAACGATGATGCGAACCGCGCTCTCATGGGCTCGAACATGCAGCGTCAGGCTGTGCCACTCGTCCGCGCCGAGGCTCCGTTCGTCGGAACCGGCATGGAGCCGATTGTGGCACGGGACTCTGGTGCTGCTATTGGTGCAAAGCGCGCCGGTGTCGTAGACCAGGTTGATGCGACCCGTATCGTTATCCGGGCTACCGAAGATCTTGATCCGGGCAAGTCTGGTGTTGATATCTACCGGTTGATGAAGTTCCAGCGTTCGAACCAGAACACCTGTATCAACCAGCGTCCGCTGGTGCGTGTAGGCGACAAGGTTCACAAGGGCGACATCATCGCTGACGGTCCGTCCACGGATCTCGGTGACCTGGCGCTCGGCAAAAACGTGCTCGTCGCGTTCATGCCGTGGAACGGCTACAACTTCGAGGATTCCATCCTTCTGTCCGAGCGGATCGTGTCTGACGATGTCTTCACATCGATCCACTTGGAAGAATTTGAGGTGATGGCCCGTGATACCAAGTTGGGTCCGGAAGAAATCACACGCGATATTCCGAACGTTTCTGAAGAGGCTTTGAAGAACCTCGACGAAGCCGGGATTGTCTATATCGGTGCAGAATTGCATCCGGGCGACATCCTTGTCGGGAAGATCACACCAAAGGGCGAAAGCCCGATGACACCGGAAGAAAAGCTTCTGCGTGCCATCTTTGGCGAAAAGGCTTCCGATGTTCGTGACACATCCCTGCGTCTGCCACCGGGTGTCTCCGGTACAGTCGTAGAAGTTCGTGTCTTCAACCGCCACGGCGTTGAAAAAGACGAACGCGCGATGGCGATAGAGCGTGAGGAAATCGAGCGTCTGGCGAAAGACCGTGACGACGAACAGGCGATTCTGGATCGCAACGTCTATGGTCGTTTGGCAGAAATGCTGCTGGGCAAGACAGCTGTTGCTGGTCCGAAGGGCTTCAAGAAGGGTGGCGAGCTTTCTGGCGACGCTCTGAACGAATTCCCTCGGTCACAGTGGTGGCAGTTTGCGACCGACGACGAGAAGTTCATGTCGGAAATCGAGGCATTGCGCGGTCAGTATGATGACAGCCGCAAGCGTCTTGAGCAGCGGTTTATCGACAAGGTCGAAAAACTGCAGCGCGGTGATGAGCTGCCTCCGGGCGTCATGAAGATGGTCAAGGTCTTCGTTGCCGTGAAGCGCAAGCTTCAGCCGGGCGACAAGATGGCTGGTCGTCACGGTAACAAGGGTGTGGTCTCCAAGATCAACCCATGTGAAGACATGCCGTTCCTGGAAGACGGTACGCATGTTGACATCGTGTTGAACCCGCTTGGTGTTCCATCACGTATGAACGTCGGTCAGATCCTTGAAACCCACATGGGTTGGGCGTGCCGCGGCATGGGCCTTCGCATCGGCGAAATGTACGATGAGTACAGAAAGTCCGGTGAGATTGAGCAACTGCGCGGAAAGATCGTGGAGATCTACGGCGACAACATGAAGGGCGACAACGTCAAGGAATATGACGATGAAGGTGTTGTCCGACTGGCTGAGCAGCTGAAAAAGGGCGTGTCCATCGCGACACCGGTCTTCGATGGTGCGCGTGAGCCTGATGTTGTCGAAGCGCTCAAAATTGCCGATTACCATCCGAGCGGACAGTCCGTCCTCTATGATGGTCGTACCGGTGAAGAGTTCGACCGCCGCGTGACGGTGGGCTACATCTACATGTTGAAGCTCCATCACCTTGTCGACGACAAGATCCACGCCCGTTCGATTGGCCCATACTCTCTTGTCACCCAGCAGCCGCTCGGTGGTAAGGCGCAGTTCGGCGGCCAGCGCTTCGGGGAAATGGAGGTCTGGGCACTTGAAGCCTACGGTGCAGCCTACACGCTGCAGGAAATGCTTACCGTCAAGTCGGATGACGTCGCCGGCCGTACGAAGGTCTACGAGGCCATCGTTCGCGGTGATGACACCTTCGAGGCAGGCATTCCGGAAAGCTTCAACGTGCTTGTGAAGGAAATGCGGTCTTTGGGTCTGAATGTGGAGCTGCAACGCACCGATCAGCCTCAGATTTCCGATGAACCCGCTGCCGATGCAGCTGAGTAATCCGGAAATTATGACAAAGACCGATTTGAGACTTGCAGAACGGGTTGAGGGAAGGGTGCCAGTCGGCATTCTTCCGACCCCTGCAGTGAAGGAGATGGACCATGAATCATGAGGTCATGAACCTGTTTAACCAACAGGCTCCGACGCAGACCTTCGATAATATCCGGATCTCGCTTGCGAGCCCGGAAAAGATCATGTCCTGGTCGTTTGGCGAAATCAAAAAGCCAGAGACCATCAACTACCGTACGTTCAAGCCTGAACGGGATGGTCTGTTCTGCGCGCGCATCTTTGGCCCGATCAAGGACTACGAATGTCTTTGCGGCAAATATAAGCGCATGAAATACAAAGGCGTTATCTGTGAGAAGTGTGGCGTTGAAGTCACCTTGTCTCGTGTGCGCCGTGAACGCATGGGCCACATTGAACTGGCTGCGCCGGTTGCGCACATCTGGTTCCTGAAGTCCCTGCCAAGCCGTATCGGCCTTCTGCTCGACATGACGCTGAAGGATCTGGAACGCGTTCTCTACTTCGAGAATTATGTGGTTCTGGAGCCGGGTCTTACGCCGCTGAAGCAACACCAGCTTCTGTCGGAAGAAGACTACATCGCAGCTCAGGACGAGTATGGCGAAGACGCATTCACCGCCATGATCGGCGCTGAAGCGATCCGCGAAATCATGATGTCCATGGATCTGGAGCGCATCAGCGAACAGCTCCGTCAGGAAATCGCGGAAGCCACAACCGAGCTGAAGCCGAAGAAGCTGGCCAAGCGCCTGAAGGTCATTGAGGCATTTATCGAATCCGGCAATCGTCCGGAATGGATGATCATGACCGTTGTTCCGGTTATTCCGCCGGACCTGCGTCCGCTGGTTCCGCTTGATGGTGGCCGGTTTGCGACTTCCGATTTGAACGATCTGTATCGCCGCGTGATCAACCGGAACAACCGTCTGCGCCGCCTGATGGAATTGCGCGCTCCGGACATCATCATCCGGAACGAAAAGCGTATGCTTCAGGAGTCTGTTGACGCCCTGTTTGACAACGGTCGTCGTGGCCGCGTCATCACCGGTGCCAACAAGCGTCCGCTGAAGTCGCTGTCTGACATGCTGAAAGGCAAGCAGGGCCGCTTCCGTCAGAACCTTCTTGGTAAGCGCGTCGACTATTCTGGTCGTTCGGTTATCACCGTGGGTCCTGAGCTTAAGCTACACCAGTGTGGCCTGCCGAAGAAGATGGCGCTTGAGCTGTTCAAGCCGTTCATCTACTCCCGTCTTGATGCGAAAGGGTTCTCCTCAACCGTCAAGCAGGCCAAGAAGCTGGTGGAGAAAGAGCGTCCGGAAGTCTGGGATATCCTTGACGAGGTGATCCGTGAGCACCCGGTTCTCTTGAACCGCGCGCCTACGCTTCACCGTCTTGGCATCCAGGCGTTCGAACCGACCCTGATTGAAGGCAAGGCGATCCAGCTACACCCGCTCGTCTGTTCGGCGTTTAACGCTGACTTTGACGGCGACCAGATGGCTGTTCACGTCCCGCTCTCGTTGGAAGCCCAGCTGGAAGCGCGGACGCTGATGATGTCCACAAACAACATTCTGCACCCGGCTAACGGTGGTCCGATCATCGTTCCGTCGCAGGATATCGTTCTTGGTCTCTACTATCTGTCGATCATGGCAGAGAAAGAGCCGGGCGAGGGCATGGCCTTCGGTGATATTGGTGAAATCCATCACGCTCTGGCTAACAACGTCATTACGCTGCACACCAAGATCAAGGGTCGTTTCAAGACTGTTGATGAGCATGGCAACGAAGTCTGTCAGATCGTAGAGACGACTCCGGGCCGGATGCTGATTGGTGAGCTGCTGCCGAAGCACTTTGAAGTGCCTTATGACGTGTGCAACAAGCTGATGACCAAGAAGGATATCTCCAAGATGATCGACACGGTTTACCGTGCGTGCGGTCAAAAGGAGACGGTTATCTTCTGTGACCAGATCATGGGTCTCGGCTTCAAGAACGCATGTAACGCCGGTATTTCGTTCGGTATGGACGACATGGTTATCCCGGACACCAAACAGAAGCTGGTTTCCGATACATCAGCCATGGCGACCGAATACGAGCAACAGTACAACGATGGTCTGATCACTCAGGGCGAGAAATACAACAAGGTTGTTGACGCCTGGGCGAAGTGTACCGACCGTGTTGCTGACGAGATGATGAAGCGGATTCAGGCGGTGGAATTCGACGAAGAATCCGGTCGCCAGAAGCAGATGAACTCAGTGTACATGATGTCCCACTCCGGGGCGCGTGGTTCACCACAGCAGATGAAGCAGCTGGCTGGTATGCGTGGTCTGATGGCCAAGCCGTCCGGTGAGATCATCGAAAACCCGATTATCTCGAACTTCAAGGAAGGCCTGTCGGTTCTGGAGTACTTCAACTCCACGCACGGCGCCCGTAAGGGTCTGGCTGACACCGCTTTGAAGACAGCGAACTCTGGTTACCTGACCCGCCGTCTCGTGGACGTTGCGCAGGATTCCATCATCCTTGAACCGGATTGTGGATCAGAGCGTGGCATCACAGTGGCGCCAATCGTTGATGCCGGTAACGTCATCGCCTCTCTGGGCATGCGCGTTCTGGGTCGTACGACCGCTGAAGACGTTTACAATCACCAGACCGGTGAAGTGATCGTTCCGAAGGGGCATTTGATCGACGAGAAGGACGTTGAAGTCATCGAGGCCGCCAAGGTTCAGCAGATCAAGATCCGTTCGGTTCTGACCTGTGAGACCGAGACCGGTGTGTGTGCGACCTGTTACGGTCGTGACCTTGCACGCGGTACGCCTGTGAACATGGGTGAGGCTGTTGGCGTTATCGCTGCTCAGTCCATCGGTGAGCCGGGCACTCAGCTGACCATGCGGACGTTCCACATTGGTGGTACGGCGCAGGTTGTCGATAGTTCGTTCATCGAGTCCAACGTTGACGGCCGGGTGAAGATCCGCAATCGGAGCGTCCAGCGCGACTCCGACGGCAATCTCATCGCCATGGTTCGGAACATGTCCATCGTTGTTCTCGACAGCGATGACAACGAGCGTGCAGTTCACCGCGTCACTTACGGCTCCAAGCTGCATGTGGACGACGGCGACACGGTCAAGCGCGGACAGCGGATTGCTGAATGGGATCCTTACACCCGTCCAATGCTTGCAGATGTCGATGGTGTCGTGGACTTTGAAGACCTTACTGACGGTGTTTCCATTCAGGAAACCGCTGATGAGGCAACCGGTATCACCAAGCGTGTCGTCATCGATTGGCGGTCCTCGCAACGTGGTGCTGACCTCAAGCCGGCGATTGTCATCAAGGGTGCAAAGGGTGCAGTGTCCAAGACGCAGCGTGGCTCCGATGCGCGCCTGTTGTTGTCGGTCGATGCGATTCTCTCGGTGCAGCCGGGTGCATCTGTCAAGGCAGGTGACGTGTTGGCGCGTATTCCTCTGGAAAGCGCGAAGACGAAAGACATCACCGGTGGTCTGCCGCGTGTTGCTGAACTCTTCGAGGCGCGTCGTCCGAAGGATCACGCAATCATCGCCGAGATCTCCGGTACCATCCGGTTTGGTCGGGACTACAAGAACAAGCGTCGGATCATCATCGATCCGTCGGAAGAGGGCATGGAGCCGGTCGAGTACCTCATCCCGAAAGGCAAGCATTTCCACCTTCAGGAAGGCGATGCAATTGAAAAGGGTGAGTACATCCTCGACGGTAACCCGGCACCGCATGACATTCTGGCCGTTAAGGGCGTGGAAGCACTTGCTGCATACCTCGTCAACGAAATCCAGGAAGTCTATCGACTGCAGGGCGTGACCATCAACGACAAGCACATCGAGGTGATTGTTCGCCAGATGCTGCAAAAAGTTGAGATCACGGATCCGGGCGAGACGGAGTTCTTTTCGGGCGAGCAGATCGACCGTATCGACTTCGAGGAAGCCAACCAGAGAGCGATCGACAATGCGCGCGATCCGGCCAAGGGCAACCCGGTTCTTCTCGGGATCACCAAGGCATCGCTGCAAACCCGCTCGTTCTTCTCGGCTGCATCGTTCCAGGAGACAACCCGCGTTCTCACCGAAGCTGCAGTGGGCGGCAAGATCGATCCGCTGGTCGGCCTCAAGGAGAACGTTATCGTTGGTCGCCTGATCCCGGCTGGTACAGGCGGGGTGATGAAGCGCATCCGTCAGGTTGCAAGCCATCGCGACGACCTTATCCAGGAAGCCCAACGTCAGGACTCAGCCCAAAGCGCTGCTTCCGCAGACGGCCTTCTGGAAGATATGAGTGGCGCTGCCGAATAAGGCCTTGCCCGTTTAATGACCTATCAAAGGCCGCCTCCGGGCGGCCTTTGTCATGAGATAAAGGGAAATGGAAGATGAATGACAATGGTGATGCAGAAGATCCGGTGATCTACATCGTGATTGGCCGTGTTTGGGATCATGAAGAGGGGACCACGGAAACGGCCACTCCGGTCCATGTGCTGCTTAAAGGCGCAGATGATGATGACGCGGTTCGCAAAACGCTCGAGGCTCTGACCGCAAAGGGGTTCGTTGAAGCCGAGCTTGACCAGATCGGCGTCATGGACGGAGAACCGGATGACCCGACATATGAGGCCGCATATGAGGATGCGTTGACTGGCAATGTCGCCGTCATCACATTCGCTGAATTACAAGCTATCGCCGAAAGGGATTCTCCCGAATTCGATTCTCTGGAATACGATTCCACTGCAGAGTCAGGAAATGAACCACGCCGTTAAGACTTTGTTCATGCGTATAGCGGGCATGCGTTTTCTGCATTCGCAATAAAAGGTGCGATAGGTGGTTTTGGGGAGTAATAAAATTCTAAAAACCGGCTGGAAAATGTCCAAAAAACCCGAGAAAACCGCAAAATTCCCGGAAAACGGGAAATCGCGATAAACCGCTTGACGGGAGAGGGTGTTGTGAGTAGGTTCCGGCCATCCCAAGGGCAGGCGGTAAGAGCACAGGTGTCCAGCGCGACGCGCGCAGGAGTAGGCCTCTTAAACGCTGCCGGGTTCATATAGGCGAACAAGCGTCGATTGCATGACCGCGGTTTGAATAACTCGTGGTCCTCTGGTTTTCGCAGCGCCGGCTGCTCAGTTTTGAGCGCGCGGGTGCGATTTTGCATGCAAGATCAGCGAAAACGGCAGTTGCGAAACGAATTTTGGATGGACGAGGTAAAGGGCACAATATGCCGACCATCAACCAGTTGATCCGCAAGCCGCGGAAAGTTCCGGCAAAGCGGAACAAGGTGCCGGCCATGGAGGCCTGCCCACAGAAGCGTGGTGTTTGTACCCGCGTTTACACAACGACGCCAAAGAAGCCGAACTCGGCTCTGCGTAAGGTGGCTAAGATTCGCCTGACCAACGGCTTCGAAGTAATTGGATATATCCCGGGTGAAGGTCACAACCTTCAGGAGCACTCCGTGGTGATGATCCGTGGCGGTCGTGTAAAGGACTTGCCGGGTGTTCGTTATCACATCATTCGTGGTGTTCTTGATACCCAGGGCGTCAAGGACCGTAAACAACGCCGGTCCAAATACGGCGCTAAGCGGCCGAAGTAAGGAGCACATAGATGTCCCGTCGTCACCGCGCAGAAAAACGCGAAATCAACCCGGATCCGAAGTTCGGGGATCTTGTCGTCACCAAGTTCATGAACGCAATCATGTACCACGGCAAGAAGTCTACCGCAGAACGCATCGTCTACGGTGCATTCGACATTATCGAAAACAAGGTTCGCGAGAACCCGATCGAAGTGTTCCATGCGGCTCTTGAAAACGTAATGCCTCAGGTAGAAGTCCGTTCCCGCCGTGTTGGTGGTGCGACCTACCAGGTTCCGGTCGAGGTTCGTGCAGATCGCCGTCAGGCTCTGGCCATTCGTTGGTTGATCTCTGCAGCCCGTAACCGCAACGAGACCACCATGGTTGAGCGCCTGTCCGGTGAAATGCTGGATGCTGCCAACAACCGTGGCACTGCAGTTAAGAAGCGCGAAGACACGCACCGGATGGCAGACGCCAACCGCGCATTCTCGCACTACCGCTGGTAATCTGGACTTCGAAGGGCTGACGCAATGTCCCGCACGCATAAAATCGAGGACTACCGCAACTTCGGCATCATGGCTCACATCGATGCTGGTAAGACGACTACGACCGAGCGGATCCTCTATTACACCGGCAAAAGCCACAAGATCGGCGAAGTGCATGATGGCGCTGCCACCATGGACTGGATGGAGCAGGAGCAGGAGCGTGGCATTACGATCACGTCCGCTGCAACTACTGCATTCTGGAACGAAAAGCGCCTGAACATCATCGACACTCCAGGTCACGTTGACTTCACCATTGAAGTTGAGCGGTCCTTGCGTGTTCTTGACGGTGCAGTTGCACTTCTCGACGCCAACGCTGGTGTTGAGCCGCAGACCGAGACAGTTTGGCGTCAGGCCGACAAGTACAACGTCCCGCGGATGATCTTCGTCAACAAAATGGATAAGCTCGGCGCCGATTTCGATCGCTGTGTTGAGATGATCCGTGATCGCCTCGGCGCAACTCCGCTGGTCATGCAGCTCAACGTTGGTGCTGAGAACGAATTCGCAGGTTGCGTTGACCTGCTGAAGATGAAGGCGCTCATCTGGCAGTCCGAAAATCTCGGTGCGGCTTGGGATGAGCTTGAAATTCCGGCTGAACTTGCAGACCGTGCTCAAGAAGCTCGCGACGCTCTGATCGAGACTGCAGTCGAGATCGACGAAGCGGCCATGGAAGCCTACCTTGAAGGTGAAGAGCCCTCCATGGAGAAGCTGAAAGAACTGATCCGCAAGGGCACTATCAACGGTGACTTCGTACCAGTTTTCTGTGGTTCTGCATTCAAGAACAAGGGTGTTCAGCCGCTGCTCGACGCAGTTGTTGACTACCTGCCGAGCCCGGTCGAAGTTCCTGCCATTAAGGGCATCGATCCGAAGACCGAAGGCGAAGCAGTTCGTACATCTTCTGATGAAGAGCCGCTCAGCATTCTCGCGTTCAAGATTGCAAACGATCCGTTCGTTGGCTCGCTGACGTTCTGCCGCATCTACTCTGGTGTTTTGAACAAGGGTGTATCCCTGCTCAACACTGTGAAGGAAAAGCGTGAGCGCGTCGGGCGCATGATGCAGATGCACTCAAACTCCCGTGAAGACATCGACGTTGCCTACGCTGGTGACATTGTTGCGATCGCGGGCCTCAAGGACACCACGACAGGTGACACACTGTGTGACCCGCTGAAGCCGGTTATCCTTGAGCGTATGGAATTCCCAGAGCCGGTCATCGAGATCGCGATTGAGCCGAAGACCAAGGCTGACCAAGAAAAGATGGGCATCGCCCTGAACCGTCTGGCTGCTGAAGATCCGTCTTTCCGTGTGAAGTCTGACGATGAATCCGGTCAGACAATCATCGCCGGCATGGGCGAACTTCACCTCGATATCCTCGTTGACCGAATGAAGCGCGAATTCAAGGTTGAGGCGAATATCGGTGCTCCGCAGGTTGCCTATCGTGAAACCATTACACGTGCAGCAGATGTGGACTACACCCACAAGAAGCAGTCCGGTGGTTCTGGCCAGTTCGCTCGCGTCAAGCTCACTATTGAGCCGGCTGAGCCGAACGAAGGTTTCGTCTTCGAAAGCACCATTGTTGGTGGTTCGGTGCCGAAGGAATACATCCCGGGTGTGAGCAAGGGTATCGAAAGCGTTATGTCCTCTGGACCGCTGGCAGGCTTCCCGATGCTCGACATCAAGGCAACCCTGACCGACGGTGCATACCACGACGTTGACTCCTCCGTTATGGCCTTCGAAATCGCAGGTCGCGCAGGTTTCCGCGAAGGTATTGCCAAGGCAGCGCCGAAGCTTCTTGAGCCGGTCATGAAGGTTGAGGTGGTCACACCTGAAGAGTACATGGGCGACGTGATCGGGGATCTGAACTCCCGTCGTGGTCAAATCGCCGGTACCGAAAACCGCGGCATCGTAACGGTGATCACCGGTATGGTCCCGCTGGCCAACATGTTCGGTTACGTAAACAATCTGCGGTCCATGTCCCAGGGTCGTGCGCAATATTCCATGGTCTTTGACCATTACGCGCAGGTTCCACAGGCAGTCGCCGAAGAGGTTCAGGCGAAATACGCCTGATCCACCTCTCAAAGTCAAAAAAGAATTAGAGAAACGGAGTAATCCGATGGCGAAGGAAAAATTTGAGCGCAATAAGCCTCACGTCAACATTGGCACGATCGGCCACGTTGACCACGGTAAGACTACGCTGACTGCAGCAATCACGATGACACTTGCTGAGGCAGGTGGTGCAGAAGCTAAGGCTTACGACGAAATTGACGGTGCTCCTGAAGAGCGTGCACGCGGCATTACGATTTCCACGGCACACGTTGAGTATGAGACGGAAAACCGTCACTACGCTCACGTTGACTGCCCGGGCCACGCCGACTACGTGAAGAACATGATCACCGGTGCAGCGCAGATGGATGGCGCTATCCTGGTATGTTCTGCAGCAGATGGCCCAATGCCGCAGACCCGTGAGCACATCCTGCTTGCGCGTCAGGTTGGTGTACCGGCACTTGTCGTGTTCATGAACAAGGTTGACCAGGTCGACGACGAAGAGCTTCTCGAGCTCGTCGAAATGGAAATCCGTGAGCTTCTGTCTTCTTACGAGTTCCCGGGCGACGACATTCCGATCGTCAAGGGTTCTGCACTTGCAGCAGTTGAGAACCGCGACGAAGCAATCGGCCGTGGTGCGATCCGTGAGCTGATGTCTCAGGTTGACGAATACATCCCGACCCCTGAGCGTCCGAAGGATCAGCCGTTCCTGATGCCGATCGAAGACGTGTTCTCGATCTCTGGTCGTGGAACTGTTGTGACCGGTCGTGTTGAGCGCGGTGTGATCAACGTTGGTGAAGAAGTCGAGATCGTCGGCATCAAGGACACCGCGAAGACCACAGTTACCGGCGTTGAAATGTTCCGCAAGCTGCTTGATAGCGGTGAAGCAGGCGACAACATCGGCGCACTGATCCGCGGCGTTGCTCGCGAAGAAGTTGAGCGTGGCCAGGTACTTTGTAAGCCGGGTTCTGTTACCCCGCACACGAAGTTCAAGGCTGAGGCTTACATCCTTACGAAGGAAGAGGGTGGCCGTCATACGCCGTTCTTCACCAACTACCGTCCTCAGTTCTACTTCCGTACGACTGACGTGACCGGTGTTGTGTCTCTTCCGGAAGGCACTGAAATGGTGATGCCGGGCGACAACGTCTCTGTTGACGTTGAGCTGATCGTTCCGATCGCCATGGAAGATGGTCTGCGCTTCGCGATCCGCGAAGGTGGCCGGACCGTCGGCGCTGGCGTCGTCGCTTCCATCACTGAATAATCGCCGGTAGGGCCTGCTCCGGTTTAATTGAAACTAAGGCGGCGGGCCCGCCGATTACCTCGGGAAATCTGAAATGAACGGTCAGAATATCCGGATCCGACTTAAGGCATTTGACCACCGTATTCTCGACGCCTCCACCAAGGAGATCGTGAACACGGCCAAGCGGACCGGTGCACAGGTACGGGGTCCCGTACCACTGCCGACGCGGATCGAGAAGTACACAGTACTTCGCGGACCGCATATCGATAAGAAAAGCCGCGATCAGTTCGAGATGCGTACACACAAGCGCTTGCTCGACATCGTTGATCCGACACCGCAGACGGTTGACGCTCTTATGAAGCTCGATCTGGCCGCTGGTGTGGACGTCGAGATCAAGCTCTGAGGCGGATCGAAGGGGACACGTCAATGCGTTCTGGAGTGATCGCTCAGAAGGTGGGCATGACTCGTATCTATAATGATGCGGGTGCAAATGTTCCGGTCACAGTTCTGCGGCTGGAAAAGTGTCAGGTGGTTGCCCACCGGACTGAAGAAAAGAACGGCTACACTGCGCTGCAAGTCGGCGTCGGTCTGGCAAAAGTAAGGAATACGCCTAAGGCGATGCGTGGTCACTACGCTGTTGCCAAGGTGGAGCCCAAGCGCAAACTCGCCGAGTTCCGCGTGTCGGCCGACAACATGATCGACGTTGGCGCGGAAATCACCGCTGACCACTACGTCGAAGGTCAGTTCGTCGACGTCACAGGCACTTCGATCGGTAAGGGTTTTGCCGGTGTTATGAAGCGTCACAACTTCGGTGGTGGCCGCGCCTCTCACGGTAACTCGATCTCGCACCGTTCACACGGTTCGACCGGTCAGTGTCAGGATCCGGGCCGCGTCTTCAAGGGCAAGAAAATGGCCGGTCATATGGGTGATGCCCGCGTGACCACGCAGAACTTGAAAGTTGTGCGTACGGATGTTGAGCGTGGCTTGATCATGGTTGAAGGTTCCGTTCCGGGCACCAAGGGTGGCTGGATTCTGGTCCGCGACGCGATCAAGAAGGCGCTCCCTGAAGGTGTGCCAACACCGGGTGCGTTCCGTGCGCCTGAAGCCGCTGCAGCTGGTGCTGAAGCAGCCGGGAAGGAGAGTGAGTGATGGAACTTCAGGTCAAGACCCTGGAAGGCGGGGCGGCCGGTTCGATCACGGTGTCGGATGAGATCTTTGGTCTCGAGCCGCGCACCGATCTGATCCACCGTGTGGTGCGTTGGCAGCTCGCCAAGCGCCAGGCCGGTACCCACAAGACGCTTCAGCGTTCCGAAGTTACTGGCACAACGAAGAAATTCGTTCGCCAGAAAGGCTCCGGTGGCGCTCGTCACGGCAACCGCAAGGCTCCGCAATTCCGCGGCGGCGGTAAGGCTTTCGGCCCGATCGTTCGCGATCACAGCCACGATCTTCCCAAGAAGGTACGTGTGCTCGGTCTGAAGCACGTTTTGTCTGCAAAGGCGAAAGCCGACAGCCTGATCGTTGTTGAGGATGCCAAGGCAGCTGAAGCAAAGACAAAGGCTCTGAAGGAGCAGCTTGCGAAAGCTGGCCTGACCAGCGCGCTCATCATCGATGGCGCTGAGGTTGATGCCAACTTTGCTCTTGCTTCACGGAACATCCCGCATGTGGACGTTCTGCCGGTTCAGGGCATCAACGTTTACGACATCATGCAGGCCAACACACTTGTGTTGACCAAAGCAGCGGTGTCCGCACTTGAGGAGCGCTTTAAATGAGCAACCTTCCTCACTACGACAAAATCGTCGGCCCGGTGATCACCGAAAAGGCGACCTTGGCTTCTGAAGAGAACAAGGTTGTCTTCAAGGTAGCCAACGACGCGACCAAGCCTGAAATCAAGGCTGCTGTTGAAGCGTTGTTCGGTGTCAAGGTCACGGCCGTAAACACTCTGGTCCGCAAGGGCAAGGTGAAGCGGTTCCGCGGTCGTCTTGGCCGTCAGTCCGACTTCAAAAAGGCCGTCGTGACGCTCGCCGAAGGGCAAGCCATCGACGTGACCACCGGGCTTTAAGGCGGGGGACAGAAGAAAATGGCACTTAAGACATTCAATCCCACGTCGCCGGGCCGCCGCCAACTGGTTCAAGTTGATCGGTCCGACCTCCATAAGGGCAAGCCGGTCAAGACTTTGACCGAAGGTCTATCCAAAAAAGGAGGCCGTAACAACACTGGCCGCCTGACATCACGAAATCGGGGTGGTGGTCATAAGCGTTCTTATCGTCTGGTAGATTTCAAGCGTCGTAAGTTCGACGTGCCGGCAACTGTAGAGCGTCTGGAATATGACCCGAACCGCACAGCCTTCATCGCGTTGATCCGCTATGAAGATGGTGAGCTGAGCTACATCCTGGCGCCGCAGCGTCTGGCAGCTGGAGACAAGGTTATCTCCGGTCAGTCAGTTGACGTTAAGCCGGGCAACGCTATGCCGCTTGCTTCCATTCCGGTTGGCACAATCGTGCACAACATCGAAATGAAGCCAGGCAAGGGCGCTCAGATCGCTCGCTCCGCTGGTGCATTCGTTCAGGTCGTTGGCCGTGACCAGGGTTACACAACCCTGCGTCTGATGTCCGGTGAACAGCGCCGGGTTCTGGGAACATGCATGGCAACAGTTGGTGCCGTGTCCAACCCGGATCACTCCAACATCAATCTCGGCAAGGCGGGTCGCTCCCGTTGGTTGGGCATTCGCCCGCACACCCGCGGTGTTGCTATGAACCCGATCGACCACCCACACGGTGGTGGTGAGGGACGTACCTCCGGCGGCCGTCATCCGGTTACTCCTTGGGGTAAACCGACAAAAGGCAAGCGCACACGGCGTAACAAGCAGACTGATAAATATATCGTCCGCAGCCGCCACGCGCGTAAGAAGTAAAGGGCAAGATCGTGGCACGTTCTGTCTGGAAAGGTCCGTTTGTAGACGGTTACCTTCTGAAAAAAGCGGACAAGGTTCGCGAGTCCGGCCGCAACGAGGTCATCAAGACCTGGAGCCGCCGCTCAACGATCTTGCCTCAGTTTGTTGGACTGACATTTGGCGTTTACAACGGCCAAAAGCATGTCCCGGTACTGGTGTCTGAAGAAATGATTGGTCACAAGTTCGGTGAATTTTCTCCGTCTCGTACCTACTACGGACACGGCGCCGACAAAAAGGCTAAGAGGAAGTAACGATGGGCAAGCCGAAGCGTGAGCGGACGCTCGCTGACAACGAGGCCCGGGCAATGACCCGCATGCTGCGCGTATCTCCGCGCAAGCTGAATCTCGTTGCGGCTTCGATCCGCGGTAAAAAGGTTGGCAGCGCGATTGCCGATCTGACCTTCTCTCGCAAGCGTATTGCGCAAGACGTCAAGAAAACCTTGATGTCCGCGATTGCGAATGCGGAAAACAACCACGACCTGGACATCGACAACCTGATGGTTGCCGAAGCTCATGTTGGCAAGGCATTTGTCATCAAGCGTTTCCAGGCTCGTGCACGTGGTCGCGTTGGCCGGATCGAGAAGCCTTTCTCGAACTTGACCATCGTCGTCCGTGAAGTCGAGGAGAGTGCCTGATGGGACATAAAGTAAACCCGATCGGCATGCGCCTCGGGATTAACCGTACCTGGGATTCTCGCTGGTTCGCACCGAAGGGTGAATATGGCGGTCTTCTCCACGAAGATTTCCGGATCCGCGAATTCCTGATGAACGAACTGAAGCAGGCAGCTGTTTCCAAAATCGTCATCGAACGTCCGCACAAAAAAGCTCGTGTCACCATTCACTCCGGTCGCCCGGGTGTTGTGATCGGCAAAAAGGGTGCTGACATCGAGCGTCTTCGCAAGAAGATCGCTGACATCACCAAGTCCGAAGTGCACATCAACATCGTTGAAGTGCGCAAGCCTGAAGTTGACGCAACTCTCGTTGCGGCTTCGATCGCCCAGCAGCTGGAACGCCGTGTTGCATTCCGTCGTGCCATGAAGCGGTCCGTTCAGTCGGCTATGCGTCTTGGCGCACAAGGCATCAAGATCACCTGTGGTGGCCGTCTCGGTGGCGCGGAAATCGCGCGTATCGAATGGTACCGTGAAGGTCGCGTGCCGCTCCACACACTTCGCGCTGACATCGATTACGGTGTTGCATCCGCTCACACGGCTTACGGCGTGTGCGGTGTGAAGGTCTGGATCTTCAAGGGTGAAATTCTCGAGCACGATCCGATGGCGTCTGAACGCCGCGCGACCCAGGGCTCGGATAATAACCAGGGTGATCGCGGCGGACGCCGGGATCGGGGCCGCGAGCGCGCAGCTTAATTTAAGCTGCCTGCCGCTCGTTAAACACGAAAGACGAGAGAAGAGCGATGCTGCAACCGAAGCGCACAAAGTTCCGCAAGCAGCACAAGGGCCGCATCCACGGTTTGTCGAAGGGAGGCACAGACCTCAACTTCGGCGCTTTCGGTCTGAAGGCTGTTGAGCCAGAGCGCGTTACCGCGCGTCAGATCGAAGCGGCCCGCCGTGCCATGACCCGCCATATGAAGCGTGCGGGTCGCGTATGGATCCGGATCTTCCCGGACCTCCCGGTTTCTTCAAAGCCGGCTGAAGTCCGCATGGGTAAAGGTAAGGGTTCTCCGGACTACTGGGCTTGCCGAGTCAAGCCGGGCCGGATCATGTTCGAAATCGACGGTGTGCCGGAAGACGTTGCTCGCGAAGCTATGCGTCTTGCTGCCGCCAAACTGCCGATCAAGTGCCGGTTCGTCCAGCGGATCGCCGACTAAGGCAGTCAAGGAGTCAAGGCCATGAAGGCGAGTGATGTAAGGGCTAAAACCCTCGACGAGCTCCGCACTGAGCTTGAGGGTCTGAAGAAAGAGCAGTTCAACCTGCGCTTTCAGAAGGCCACGGGTCAGCTTGAAAACACTGGGCGCGTCCGGCAAATCCGCCGCGACATCGCCCGGATCGAAACGATCATGCGCGAAAAGCGCGTGGCGGCTAGCGCGTAAGGAGACGGCAATGCCAAAGCGTATTCTGCAGGGCACCGTTGTCGGCGACGCAAACGACAAGACGGTTACCGTCAAGGTTGAACGTCGTTTCACCCATCCGCTTCTGAAAAAGACCGTTCGTCGGTCCAAGAAGTATCGGGCACACGACGAAGCAAACACACATAAAATCGGCGATTCTGTACAAATCGAAGAATGTGCGCCGATTTCGAAAAACAAACGTTGGACTGTGGTCGCAAGCTGACCACAGCCCACTAGGTGAGCATCAGGCGCCCGTGGCAGGTGCGCCGATAGAAGAACAAGGCAGCCAGTCATGATTCAGATGCAAACAAACCTCGACGTCGCCGACAACTCCGGCGCTCGTCGTGTCATGTGCATCAAAGTGCTCGGCGGCTCCAAGCGGAAATATGCCCAGGTAGGCGACATCATCGTCGTCTCCGTGAAAGAGGCAATCCCGCGAGGCCGCGTTAAAAAGGGCGATGTGATGAAGGCTGTTGTCGTGCGCACGGCAAAGGATATCCGCCGTCCCGATGGCAGCGTGATCCGGTTCGACCGCAATGCGGCCGTGCTGGTCAACAACAACAAGGAGCCAGTCGGCACCCGTATCTTCGGGCCAGTGCCGCGCGAACTCCGTGCAAAGAACCACATGAAAATCATTTCACTCGCGCCGGAGGTGCTCTGATGGCTGCGAAAATTAAAAAAGGCGACACAGTTGTAGTACTCACCGGACGTGACAAGGGCAAGTCCGGCGAAGTCATCCAGCTGCTGCCTGCCGATAACAAGGCGCTTGTCCGTGGCGTGAACCTCGTTCGCCGCCACCAGAAGCAGACCCAGACCCAGGAAGGCGGGATCGTTTCCAAGGAAGCTCCGATCCACCTGTCCAACCTGTCGGTTGCTGATCCGAAAGACGGGAAAGCAACTCGTGTTGGCTTCCAGGTCAAGGAAGACGGCTCCAAGGTCCGTGTGGCCAAGCGTTCGGGAGACCTGATCGATGGCTGAGACCTACGTACCGCGTCTTAAGACGCATTACGAAGAAGTTGTTCGCAAGCAACTTCAGGAAAAGTTCGACTACAAGAACCCGATGATGGTTCCTAAGTTGAACAAGATCGTTTTGAACATCGGCGTTGGTGAAGCCGTTGGGGATTCCAAGAAGGCCCGTACTGCGGCTGCCGATCTTGCCCTGATTGCTGGTCAGAAGCCGGTTGTAACCAAGGCAAAGAAATCCATCGCGACCTTTAAGGTTCGTGAAGGCATGCCGCTTGGTTCCAAGGTGACCCTGCGCCGCCAGCAGATGTTTGAATTCATGGACCGTTTGATCACCATCGCGCTTCCGCGCGTTCGTGACTTCCGGGGTCTGAACCCGAAGAGCTTCGACGGTCGCGGCAACTATGCGATGGGCATCAAGGAACACATCGTGTTTCCAGAGATCGAGTACGACAAGGTCGACCAGATCTGGGGCATGGACGTGATTGTCTGCACCACCGCTGCAAACGACGACGAAGCGCGCGAATTGCTCCGCGCGTTCAACTTCCCGTTCACGAAGTAACGGGCAAGGAAGGGAACGACGATGGCGAAGAAGAGCGCGGTCGAAAAGAATGAGCGTCGTAAGAAGCTCGTCAAGAAATACGCTGAGAAGCGCGCCACTCTGAAGGCACAGGCCAAAGACGAAAGCCTGAGTCTGGAAGAGCGGTTCAATGCACGCCTCAAGCTTGCAAAACTACCGCGGAATTCCGCACCGAACCGAGTTCGCAACCGTTGCGAAGTCTCCGGTCGTCCGCGCGGTTTCTACCGCAAGCTGAAGATGTCGCGTATTGCGCTTCGTGAACTGGGCTCCCTGGGTAAGATCCCCGGCCTGGTCAAGTCGAGCTGGTAAGGAGAAACTCCCATGGCAATTTCTGATCCGTTGGGGGATATGCTGACCCGGATCCGCAACGCGCAACTGCGTCGCAAGGGCAAGGTTAGTTCACCAAATTCCAAATTACGCGCACACGTACTTGAAGTGCTCGTAAAAGAAGGATACATCCGTGGCTTCACCACGGTTGACTACGAGGGCGGTAAGTCCGAGTTGGAAATCGAACTGAAGTATTTCGACGGTGAGCCGGTTATCCGCACGATTGAGCGGGTCTCAAAGCCGGGTCGTCGCGTGTACTCTTCGGTAAAGAACATCCCGCACGTCTCTAATGGCCTGGGTGTGTCGATTCTGTCGACTCCACGCGGTGTCATGAGTGACCACCAAGCGCGCGATGAAAATGTAGGTGGCGAGGTTCTCTGCCGCGTCTTCTGATGCGGTAGACTCGTCTTTAAGACAACGACAAGGTTGGTCAGATGTCTCGTATTGGCAAAAAGCCAGTCCCCGTGCCAAGCGGGGTAACGGCAACGATCAACGGTCAGACCATTGCGGTCAAGGGCCCGAAGGGGGAACTCTCCTTCGTGCTCAACGATCAGGTGCTGGCCGAAATGACGGACGACGGGATCAAGGTTGATCCACGTGGTAACTCCAAGACGGCACGTTCCCTTTGGGGTATGAGCCGGACCATGGTCCAGAACATCGTCACTGGTGTTAGCGAAGGCTTTGAGAAGAAGCTGGAGATGACAGGTGTCGGTTACCGTGCCCAAATGCAGGGCAAGAACCTTCAGCTTGCGCTGGGTTTCTCGCATGACGTTATTTACGACGTTCCGGAAGGGATCGAAGTAAAATGTCCGAAGCCGACCGAGATTGTTGTTTCGGGGATCGACAAGCAAACTGTCGGTCAGGTTGCAGCGGAAATCCGCGAATTCCGTCCACCTGAGCCTTATAAGGGCAAGGGTGTACGCTACGCTGGCGAATTCATCGTCCGCAAAGAAGGCAAGAAGAAGTAACGGAGCAGGATCATGGCGAACAGCAAAAATGCTTTCGAACGCCGCCGCGATCGCGTGCGCCGTTCCATCAGAAAGACAGCCGGCGACCGCCCGCGTCTTTCGGTATTCCGCTCGTCGAAGCAGATCTACGCCCAGATCATCGACGATGCGAAAGGACATACTCTCGTTTCGGCTTCGACCATCGAGAAGGATGTCAAGGGCAACCTGAAAACGGGCGCCGACACCGCTGCTGCTGCAGCCGTCGGCAAGCTTGTCGCCGAGCGCGCTTCTGCCGCTGGCATCAAGCAGGTCGTGTTCGACCGGGGTGGGTACCAGTATCACGGGCGTGTTAAAGCGCTTGCAGATGCGGCCCGCGAAGGTGGACTTGATTTCTGACCAGCGCCCGTTGGCGCTCTTAAGAACGGAAGACTTATAACATGGCGAGACAAGACAATCGCGAGCGCGACGAGCGCGACAGCGAATTCGTCGACAAGCTGGTCCACATCAACCGCGTTGCCAAGGTGGTCAAGGGTGGCCGTCGTTTCGGCTTTGCCGCTCTGGTGGTCGTAGGTGATCAAAAGGGCCGCGTTGGCTTTGGACACGGCAAGGCACGTGAAGTGCCTGAAGCAATCCGCAAGGCAACTGAAGCTGCCAAGCGCACTATGATCCGCGTACCGCTTCGTGAGGGCCGGACCCTTCACCACGATGTGGAAGGCCGTCACGGTGCAGGCAAGGTGATCCTGCGTTCCGCACCTCCTGGTACTGGTATCATTGCCGGTGGCCCGATGCGTGCTGTTTTTGAAACACTCGGTGTTCAGGACGTTGTTGCCAAGTCGCTGGGAACTTCAAACCCCTACAACATGGTGCGTGCAACTTTTGCAGCATTGACCAAGGAAGACAGCCCGCGCTCCGTCGCAGCTCGTCGTGGCCTGAAGGTCTCTGTGATCCAGTCGCGCCGCCGGGACAATAACGATGAGGCAGCTCCTGCAGCCGCCGAGGCTTGATCTCGGCGGGCTCAGGGCCCACTTGAACGAGGGTTAGTTCCATGGCGAACACCGAAAAGACCGTAACGGTCGAACAGATCGGGAGCCCGCTGCGCCGTCCGCAAGACCAGCGCGCAACGCTCATCGGTCTGGGTCTGAACAAGATGCACCGTCGCTCGACACTGAAGGACACACCGGAAGTGCGCGGCATGATCAGAAAGGTCCAGCATCTCGTTCGCGTCGTTGAAGACAACGCGTAAGCGGGATCGGGAGATAGTATAATGAAGCTCAACGAACTTCGGGACAATCCCGGTGCCGTAAAAGAGCGGACCCGCGTTGGACGCGGTATCGGCTCTGGCAAGGGCAAAACCGGCGGTCGTGGCGTCAAGGGTCAAAAGTCCCGTTCCGGCGTAGCGATCAAGGGCTTTGAAGGCGGTCAAATGCCACTGCACCGGCGTCTGCCGAAGCGTGGTTTTACCAACATCTTTGCCAAGGACTTCAACGTGGTATCTTTGGGCCGCGTTCAACAGGCTATCGACGCAGGCAAGCTTGATACGAAAGCTGCAGTCACTGTTGAAGCACTCAAGGCTGCAGGTGTAGTCAAGCGCGTTCGTGACGGCGTACGTCTGCTGAGTGATGGCGAGCTGAAAGCAGCTGTCACCTTTGAAATCGCTGGCGCTTCCAAAGCTGCCATTGAAGCGGTTGAAAAAGCGGGCGGCAAAGTAGTCGTTCAGGGAGCTCAGGCCGAATAGGCCTGGGCTTTTCCCATTTGTCGGTAAGTAACTGACCGGAGTAGGGCATGGCATCCGCCGCCGAGCAACTGGCGTCAAATTTAAATTTCTCAGCTTTCGCCAAGGCTGAAGAACTCAAAAAGCGCATCTGGTTCACACTGGGGGCGCTTTTGGTTTATCGACTGGGCACATACATTCCGCTGCCCGGCATCAATCCGGAAGCATTCGGGCAAGCGTTCAACCAGGCGCAATCCGGCATCATCGGCATGTTCAACATGTTTGCCGGTGGCGCAGTTGAGCGCATGGCCATTTTTGCGCTTGGCATTATGCCTTATATTTCCGCCTCGATTATCATGCAGCTGATGACGACGGTTGTTCCGACGCTTGAGCAAATGAAAAAAGACGGCGAGCAGGGCCGAAAAGTCATCAACCAGTACACCCGCTACGGAACAGTCGTTCTGGCTGCGCTTCAAGCTTACGGCATTGCCGTTGGTTTGGAAGGTGCGGCGAATGTCGTGACCGATCCGGGCTGGTTCTTCCGGGCGTCCACAGTGATCACCCTTGTAGGTGGCACGATGTTCTTGATGTGGCTCGGTGAGCAGATCACGTCTCGCGGCATTGGTAACGGTATTTCCCTGATCATCTTTGCAGGCATCGTGGCCGGACTTCCAACAGCCGTCGTTTCGACGCTTGAGCTTGGCCGTCAGGGCGCCTTGGCAACGTGGATCATTCTCGGAATCATCATTCTGGCCGTTGTCGTGATCGCGTTTATCGTGTTCATGGAGCGCGCACAGCGCCGTCTTTTGATCCAGTATCCGAAGCGTCAGATGGGCAACCGGATGTTTGAGGGCAACACCTCATTCCTTCCGCTGAAGCTCAACACTGCTGGTGTTATTCCGCCGATCTTTGCGTCATCGCTTCTGTTGGTCCCGGCTACGATTTCGGGCTTCAACTCAGGTGGAGGCAACGAGTGGCTGACGACCATCACAGCGCTGCTTGGTCATGGCCAGCCGCTCTATATGGTCTTCTATGCGGTGATGATCATCTTCTTCTGTTTCTTCTACACAGCGATCGTCTTCAATCCGACGGACACTGCTGATAACCTGAAGAAACATGGCGGTTTCATTCCGGGTATTCGTCCGGGCGAGCGTACCGCGCAGTACATCGACTATGTGCTGACTCGCGTTACCGTCGTTGGGGCCATATACATAACCCTCGTCTGTCTATTACCCGAATTCCTCATTTCGGCGACGGGCGTACCGTTCTATTTCGGTGGAACCTCATTGCTGATCGTCGTCAGTGTGACAATGGATACCGTTTCTCAGATCCAGGGTCATCTGCTCGCGCACCAGTATGAGGGACTGGTGAAGAAAGCAAAACTGAGGGGGAAGCGTAAATGAGGCTGATTTTGGTGGGACCGCCGGGTGCAGGTAAAGGCACTCAGGCAGCTCGTTTGGTTGCGAATTACAACATTCCGCAACTTTCGACCGGCGACATGTTGCGCGCTGCTGTCGCAGCGGAGACACCAATCGGTCTTCAGGCCAAGGCTGTGATGGATGCCGGTGGGCTCGTTTCCGACGAGATCGTTGTTGGCATCATCCGCGACCGCATCAACGAAGAAGACGCCAAGAACGGCTTCATTCTGGATGGGTTCCCGCGGACGATTGCCCAGGCAGACGCTCTCGCGGACATGCTCAAGGACAATGGACTTGAGCTTAATGCCGTGGTTGAGCTTCGCGTTGATCAGACAAAACTGGTCGACCGGATCATCAACCGTGCAGAAGAAGCCAAGGCCGCTGGTCAGCCGGTCCGTAAGGACGACGATCCAGAGGTCTTCAAGGACCGTCTTGAGGCCTATAACCGCGACACAGCTGTGGTTATTCCATACTACGAGAAGGCCGGTTTGCTGACCGTTGTTGATGGCATGCAATCCATCGACGATGTTGCAGGCAGCATTGATGCCGTTCTTAAGAAAACACAGGCGGCCTGACCCTACAGGATGCTATGTGGAAGCTCTGGAAAGCGCGCCATTTGGCGCGCTTTTTCGTCTTGACGAAACCTTTGACTTTCGGTAAACGACGCCATCAATCCTTAAAAAGGTTTGCGCCGCTCTCATGTGAATCATGAGGACGGTGTTTTGCGTGCTTGAATACGGCCGCAAATAATCATCCGCAAGGGCCGGACTCCACCGGACGCGGGTATAACAATGGCCGCAGCCTTTGGGCTGCATGAAATGGAGACCAGCGTGGCACGTATTGCTGGCGTTAACATCCCGACAAACAAGCGCGTCATCATTGCGCTTCAGTACATCCACGGCATTGGCGCGAAATTCGCCCAGGAAATCGTCGAAAAGAACAACATCGACGCTGCTCGCCGCGTGAACGAGCTTTCCGACGCTGAAGTTCTGTCTATCCGCGAAACCATTGACCGCGATTACATCGTGGAAGGTGACCTTCGTCGTGACACAGCCATGAACATCAAGCGTCTGATGGACCTCGGTTGCTACCGTGGTCTGCGTCACCGCCGCGGCCTTCCGGTTCGTGGTCAGCGGACGCACACAAACGCACGTACCCGTAAGGGTCCGGCGAAGCCGATCGCAGGTAAGAAGAAGTAATTTGCCCCGATTGGCGGTGGAGCTGCCGGCACTACGGCAGTGAAGAGATCAAAGTAAGGAATTCAAATGGCAAAAGACACAACGCGCGTCCGTCGCCGCGAGCGGAAAAACATTTCCTCCGGCGTTGCGCATGTGAACTCTACATTCAACAACACCATGATCACCATCACTGATGCACAGGGAAATGCGATTTCCTGGTCATCCGCTGGTGCTCTGGGCTTCAAGGGCTCTCGTAAGTCCACTCCGTACGCAGCTCAGGTTGCTGCTGAAGACGCTGCAAAGAAAGCAGCTGATCACGGCATGCGTACGCTCGAAGTTGAAGTTCGTGGTCCTGGTTCAGGTCGTGAATCTGCGCTGCGCGCTCTTCAGGCTGCCGGTTTCCTCATCACGTCCATCCGTGACGTGACGCCGATCCCGCACAACGGCTGCCGTCCGCGCAAGCGTCGTCGCGTCTAAGGCCTTCTGGCTTTGGGCAACTGTTTCTCCAGTGGCAAAGAATAGCCTGGAACTTGTGCATTCAGGCGGGATAGCCGAAGGGACATATACGTGACAATTCAAAAGAACTGGCAAGAACTGATCAAGCCGACCAAGCTGGAAGTAAAACCGGGCGATGACCCGCGCTTCCTGGCCACAGTTGTGGCCGAACCGCTTGAGCGTGGCTATGGTCTGACGCTTGGCAATGCCTTGCGCCGCATTCTGCTGTCGTCTCTCCAGGGCGCTGCAGTAACTGCTGTGCAGATCGACGGCGTTCTTCACGAGTTTTCGTCCATTCCGGGCGTGCGTGAAGACGTGACGGACATCGTTCTCAACATCAAGGAAATCGCCATCCGCATGGAAGGTGAGGGCCCCAAGCGCATGGTTGTGCGCAAGCAGGGACCTGGTGTTGTTACAGCTGGTGACATCCAGACTGTTGGCGATGTTGAAGTTCTGAACCCGGAGCTGGTTCTGTGTACTCTTGATGAGGGCGCAGAGATCCGTATGGAGTTCACTGTCAACACTGGCAAGGGCTATGTTGCATCCGACCGGAACCGTCCGGAAGATGCTCCAATTGGCCTGATCCCGGTCGACAGCTTGTATTCCCCGGTCAAGAAGGTCTCCTACAAGGTTGAAAACACCCGTGAAGGTCAGGTTCTCGATTACGACAAACTGACTTTGACCGTTGAAACCGATGGATCAGTCAAGCCGGATGATGCGGTTGCTTTCGCAGCACGCATTCTTCAGGACCAGCTGTCCATCTTCGTCAACTTTGAAGAGCCGCAGCGCGAAGTCGCCGAGGACACTGTCCCGGAACTGGCTTTCAACCCTGCGCTTCTCAAGAAGGTCGACGAGCTGGAGCTGTCCGTCCGTTCTGCAAACTGTCTGAAGAACGACAATATCGTGTATATTGGCGATCTCATTCAGAAGACCGAAGCGGAAATGCTGCGCACGCCGAACTTTGGCCGCAAGTCGCTTAACGAGATCAAGGAAGTTCTCGCCCAGATGGGTCTCCATCTCGGCATGGAAGTCGCCAACTGGCCGCCTGAGAACATCGATGACCTCGCAAAGCGCTACGAAGATCATCAGTATTAAGGGGCGCACGCGTCCCTAACGGAGCAACCGGGCAAGTGCTTGGCGAGAGACCAGCAGACTGCCTGATAGACAAAGGAGAGGGCTATGCGCCACGGGAAATCCGGCCGTAAGCTCAACCGGACATCTAGCCACCGTAAGGCTATGTTCGCGAACATGGCAGCGTCGCTGATCAAGCACGAGCAAATCGTGACGACCCTGCCAAAGGCTAAAGAAATGAAGCCGATCATCGACAAGCTCATCACATTGGGCAAGCGCGGTGATCTTCACGCACGCCGTCAGGCTATTTCGCAAGTCCGCGATGCTGCCATGGTCAAGAAGCTGTTTGACACGCTTGGCGAGCGTTACAAGGAACGCAACGGCGGTTACAGCCGTGTTCTGAAAGCTGGCTTCCGTTATGGCGACAACGCACCGATGGCTGTCATCGAGCTGGTCGACCGTGATCCGGAAGCACGCGGCGCAGAAGACCGCGCACGCGCCGAAGCACAAGAATCCGCTGAAGCAGCTGCATAAGCACCGCTTCAGGATTTGACATGAAAAGGGCGGACCACATCGGTCCGCCCTTTTTGTTGGTCTTTGGTCCGCCAATTTTCTCGCGAAACTCAATTAATCTCGCAGCTTCTATACAACACGTTGCACTTGATCCATGCCGTGCTGGTGATTTTGGATACACCGCTTCCGGTTTCAGCATGGGCATACATGCAGAACTTCTTCACGCCCCTGAACTCGATCTGGTTTCCGTTTACATCTTTGGTTGAGATGTTGATGTACTCGCGATTTCCCGAAGTTCGGCACTGTTGTTTGTGACCCGCGCCATTTCGTTTCTTCATAGAGATAGAGCTTTCCACGATGTACTCATCGCTTCGGGCTGCAAAGCACTGAACAGGTGAGTTCGCGGACGCGCCACGATCACTTGTGCTGTAGGCTTTGCCGCTATCGACGACAAATACCTGACTATCCTCACAAGCTGCTTCTGCCAGGCCAACTGACATCAGGGATAAGAGACAAAACACTCCAAATTTGCGCATGACACCCTCCGGTTCTCCATTTTGAGATGTAAATATTTGCAGTGTAATTTTACCGGGTCGGGCGTGATCCAAGCGGGAATACGCCATGAAGAGAGTGTGAGGCTGAAGAGCGTTGAGCTTTCCGGGAGAGGTTTGTCAGAAATCCTTCGTAACCCACGGACTGTTCACCAGCGATTGATTGTGTTTGCGCGCAAAACTCCCTATCTGCCAAGGTGACGGTTCTTTCAAAAGAGATTCGCCGAAAATGGCTTGGGAGACGGGAATGACACTCGGGGCAGGGCGCAAGCTCATCAAACTGACAGCGGTAATCGCCCTTGCAGTTGGCACTGTCTTTCAGGGGGCAAACGCGCAGGATGGTGCGCGGCAGGTACCAACCTCCGCTGCAGAAATGAAACTCTCTTTTGCACCCATCGTGAGGGACGTCGGCCCGGCGGTGGTCAATGTCTATGCAAGTCGGCGCGTGGTGCAACAGCGCAGGGTGTCTCCCTTTTTCGACGATCCGTTCTTTAAGAGGTTCTTTGGTGAGCCGGGTGGAAACCTCTCACGTCCACGAGAGCGGGTGCAGTCGTCCCTTGGCTCTGGTGTCATCATCTCCGATGATGGGACGGTGATTACCAATCACCACGTCATCAAGGATGCGGATGAAGTTCGTGTCGCCCTGAACGACCGGCGTGAGTTTGATGCCGAAATTATTCTCAAGGACGAACGCACGGATCTGGCCGTTTTAAAGATCAAAGCAGATGGCCCTTTTGACTCTGTGCCCTTTGCTGAAACGGATAGTCTGGAAGTCGGTGATATCGTTCTGGCCATCGGCAATCCGTTCGGGGTTGGTCAAACCGTGACCCAGGGCATTGTGTCGGCCTTGGCGCGCACGCAGGTTGGCGTGACGGATTATCAGTTCTTCATTCAGACCGATGCAGCCATCAACCCCGGAAATTCGGGCGGGGCCTTGGTGGATATGCATGGTCGGCTGGTTGGCATCAACACAGCGATCTTTTCACGCTCTGGCGGCTCCAACGGCATCGGCTTTGCCATCCCGGCCCATATGGCGCGCTTCGTGGCATCAGCAGCCGGGCAGGGTGATATGGTTCGCCGTCCCTGGCTTGGCGCAACGGTCCAAACGGTCAGCGCTGAAATCTCGGAAGCCTTGGGACTGGATCGTCCACGCGGCGTCCTCGTCACCAACGTCTTTGAAGGCTCCCCGGCACGGGCAGCGGGTCTGCGCGTGAGTGACCTTGTAGTGGCCATCGATGGCAAGGAAGTCATTGATCCGGACAGTTTTGGCTATCGCTTTGCAACCAAGCCGCTCGGCGAGGTCTCCAGCTTCACGGTTCTGCGCTCCGGCGGCGAAACCATCATTGATGTTCGGCTGGAGCCAGCACCTGAAACCGTCCCTCGCGATGAGAGGTTTCTCGATGAATTTTCACCCTTTGAAGGTGTGACCGTGATGAACCTGTCGCCCGCCGTGGCCGAGGAGCTGCGGATTGAGGGAGACTATGAAGGGGTTGTGATTACTGCGGTCGATCCGCGCGGAACGGCCCGCCGCGTCGGGCTGCGGGTTGGTGACATCGTGCGCAGCGTCAACGGTCGGCAGATCGACAGCACCGAACGATTGGAACGGGAAACGCGCCGCGATGTTCGGGTCTGGGACCTTGAAATCGAACGCGGTGATCAGGTTCAGCGCATTCGGCTGAGAGGCTAGGAAAAGGGCAGGGGCGATGTCAGATCTGTTTGCCGCATCTGGTCTGGACAAGGACGTCAATCGCCCCTTGGCCGATCGCTTGCGGCCACAGAAGCTGGACGATGTCGTCGGTCAAGACCATCTGCTTGGGCCGGACGGAACACTGTCGCGCATGCTCAAGACGCGCAGTCTGGGCTCTCTGATCTTCTGGGGGCCACCGGGAACTGGCAAGACGACCATCGCGCGCCTTCTGGCGGATGAAACAGATCTCGCCTTTGAGCAGATTTCCGCGATCTTTTCCGGCGTGGCGGATCTGAAGAAGGTGTTTGAAACGGCCCGAGCTCGCCGCATGGGCGGGCGTGGCACGCTTTTATTCGTGGACGAGATCCACCGCTTCAATCGTGCCCAGCAGGACAGTTTTTTGCCCGTTATGGAAGACGGCACCATCACGCTTGTTGGGGCGACCACGGAAAACCCGTCTTTTGAGCTGAATGCCGCTGTTCTCTCCCGCTCCCACGTCATGACGTTCCATTCGTTGAACATTGAGTCGATCGGAAAGCTGTTGGCGCGGGCCGAGGAAGAAGAGGGCAAACCCTTGCCGCTGGACGAAGAGGCGCGCGGTGTTCTCATTCGCATGGCAGATGGGGACGGGCGGTCAGCGCTCACACTGGCGGAAGATGTGTGGCGGGCAGCAGATGAGGATGAGGTTTTTGATGCCGAGCGTCTGCAGGGCATCGTGCAGCGACGTGCCCCGATCTATGACAAGGGGCAGGACGGGCACTACAATCTGATCTCGGCTCTTCATAAATCCGTCCGCGGTTCAGACCCGGACGCATCGCTTTACTGGTTTTGCCGGATGTTGGACGGGGGCGAGGACCCGATGTATCTCGCCCGACGCCTGATCCGCATGGCGGTTGAAGACATCGGGTTGGCGGACCCGCACGCTCTGGTTCAGGCCAACAGTGCGCGCGATGCCTACCAGATGCTTGGCTCTCCGGAAGGAGAACTGGCATTGGCGCAGGCCGTGATTTATCTCGCCAGTGCACCGAAATCGAATGGTGCCTATCTGGCCTATAAGGCTGCCATGCGCAGCGCCAAATCCAGTGGTTCCCTGTTGCCGCCTAAGCATATTCTCAATGCGCCGACCAAGTTGATGAAGGCGGAAGGGTATGGCGATGGCTATCAATATGATCATGATGCGCCGGACGGATTCTCTGGTCAGGATTACTTTCCCGAAACTCTTGGGCGTCAGACTTACTATGATCCGCCAGACAGAGGCTTTGAGCGGGAATTGCGCAAGCGACTGGACTATTGGTCTCGTCTGCGGCGCGAGCGCAGCGGAACGTCTTAAGGGACAAAGGGCAATGACAGGCACACGCTCATGAGAGAGATCGAACTGCGGTTGGCTCTGGTATTTTATGGCGGTGTCTCGCTTGCCATCTATATGCACGGGGTTAGCCGGGAAGTTTTGTCTCTTGTGCGTGCCAGTGCTTGCCATACACCAACGGGCCGTCGCTCATCTGATCCGGATAAGTGCCGCGTCCTATCCCCAAGCGAAAAAGCGTATGCGCGCTTTCTTGCAGCCGTGGGAGAGCACATTCAGATCCGGGTGGTGGTTGATGCAATTGCCGGCGCATCGGCGGGCGGTGTCAACGGCATCATGCTCGCCCGCGCCCTTGCACATGACTTGCCGCTGGACGGACATCGTGATCTCTGGCTGAAACATGCCGATGTAACAGAGCTGGCCCGTCCACAGGACGGTTTGACCCGTTATCTGAAATCTGGCGTTTCACCGGTGCTGGACCGATTGATCAGTTCGCAGTTGAACAAGGAAGTCTCCGAGCCCGAAACGCGCGAAAAGCTGCGCCTGTTCATGCAGTCCCGGTGGTTTACACCACCCTTTTCGGGCGAAGCCTATATCGGGTGGATGTTGGATGCCTGCAAAAAGATGGAGGAAGGCACCACTCCGGGTTCGACCCTTATTCCTCACGGCCAAACGCTGGATCTCTTTGTCACGATTACGGACTATCACGGCAATTGTCGGCAGATTCGGATTGATGACCCGGCCTTCATCGAGGAATGGGACCACCGCCGCATCCTGAATTTCAAGGCCCGTCATCGCGCCTCCGGCGAGCTGGAAAGCGAGTTGGATAGCCTGAGCGCACCGGAACTGGTGTTCGCCGCGCGGGCAACATCCTCTTTCCCGGGTGCCTTTCCGCCCGCGACGGTGAAAGAAATGGACAAGGTGCTTAGCGAGCGCGGAGACGATTGGACGAACCGCGAGCGTTTCCTCACGCAAAGCCTGCAAGTTGATGGGGACACAGGCGAACATCGCTGTTTTGTCGACGGCAGCGTGGTCATGAACAAGCCTTTTGCACCTGTGATTGACGTTGTGCGGCAGCGCCCGGCAGCACGGGAAGTCGCCCGCCGTCTTGTCTACATAGATCCAACCCCGGTGGAAGAGCGCGGACTGACCGGGCCTCAGGAAGAAGTTCCCGGCTTTTTCCGGGTAATCCTGGCCTCTCTTGCCCACATTCCCCGAAATGAGCCGATTGGTGATGACCTGTTGGAGATCGAGGAAGGCAACCGGCGGAGCCGCTGGGTTAGTCGGACGATTGCCGCTGCCGATCCGGTGGTGTCTGCCAACGTGCGCAAGGTTCTGCCCTTTTGGGGCAGCATGACGACGGAAACGGTTACTCGGTGCCGGGAAAAGGCGAATGAGGCGGCGCACGATCAGGCGGGGTTTGCCATCCTGAACTATCAGGCCCTGAAGCTGCATGCCATTGCGGACAAGCTGGGTGAACTGGCCAAAAATTTGGCCGGGGTGGAACGCGGTGGTCCTGCGGATCAGGAATTGGCCAATCTGTTGGTTGCCCGGATTGAGCGCCTGACAGCCATGCCATCGGGCAGTACTGTTAAATCGTCACTGGATGTTATTCGCTTCTTGAAGCAGTACGATGTTCACTACCGTATCCGGCGACTGCGGTTTTCCATTCGAAGGCTCAACGGGTTTTATCTGGAACCTGCGGCCACAGAAGAAGACAGCGCGATAAAGGCCGAGTTTGATCGGCTCAAAAGCCAATTCTATAAGCAAATCGATTTGCTTCAGGAGCGCTGGCAGACGAGCGCCTTCGATGGAAATGCGAAAGATGCGGCCCGTGATCTGCTGACCCATTGTCAGACAGGGGATCAGCTTGAACAGGAGCGTGGACTGGATCGGTTTCTGGATGCAATTGCCGGGCAGATGCAGCTGATGGATCTGGACATTTCCCAAGACGAGCTCCTGTCGGAAGCCGCCACTAGACTTCAAAAAGGCGTCTGGTATGAGCGCTTGATCGAAGCCTATGTCGGCTTTGCCTATTATGATCTGGTCATTTACCCCGGCCTGCAAAGTGACGATTTCGCAGAAGCTGGTGAAACTCTGGTGGATAGAATCAGCCCCAAAGATGCAACAGGCCTGCAGGACGAAGGCTTTGAACTGAAAGGCAAGGCTCTCAACACCTTCGGGGCGTTCTTTAATCGTAGTTGGCGAGAGCATGATTATGTCTGGGGGCGGCTGAACACCGCAGAACGCCTGATCTCGATAATCATGTCCGCATCTGATGAAATCCGGATCGAACCCGGCCGCTTCATCGAACTCAAGACCGACATCTTCAACGCAATCCTCGAAGAAGAGCGGCCTTTCCTGGCCGAAATACCAGACGATCTGGACAAGATTCAGGACCGGATCACGACAATGGCGAACAAGTGGAAGGGCTAGGGTCAGGACCCATTAATTTGGATGGAATGGTAGGGATGAATTTGTTCGGATACGAGGCGCAAGGCTGAAGGAAACCGTCCGGTTTTCAAAGATTTGCAACGACGTTGCCGGCCAAATTCACCCTATCCCGCAGGGACGTAAAAACAGCTTCGACCTGCTGCGTCAAACCGCTCAACCGGACAAGAAGTCCGCTCGTCGCGCTTTTCCTTGCAGCTCATGGCTTTTTGTTACGCCATTCCAATCAAATTAATGGGTCCTGACCCTAGGGTGCGTGGATGGGGCATGCGTGAGCTTGTCGATGCAGCTATAGTTGCACCATGAATCACTTGTTGCTTGTCATGTTGGGCGGTGGACTGGGGGCTGGCCTCCGCCATTTGGTCGCACTTGGCACCTTACGAGCCTTTGGGCCGGGCTTCCCGGTTGGTACCCTGACTGTCAATGTCGTCGGCTCGCTCGCCATGGGCGTGTTGATCGGTTGGCTTGTCCGCCATGAGGCTGCGCAGGCGCAAAACTTGCGTTACTTTTTGGCCACCGGCCTTTTGGGCGGTTTCACCACCTTCTCCGCGTTTTCTCTTGATACAGCGGTTTTGTGGGAGCGTGGGGACACCGGCTTGGCATTGATCTACATTGCAGCCTCCGTTTTATTGTCACTGATTGCCGTGTTTGCAGGGCTGTTTTTGATGAGAAGCTTCGCGGCAGCATGATCGGCCCCTTTTCTAATCCGCCATTGTTGCGTATACGCGGGTGAAACAGCGCCCGAGTAGGGCAGGGCTAGGGTCAGGACCCTAGGAGCCCAAACACAGACGAAAGATCCAACATGTCCGCTATTGAGCAGAAAACTGTCACCGCAGATGAAGCGGGCATGCGCCTCGACCGCTGGTTCAAGGCTCATTATCCGGGTATGGGCTTTGGGCGACTTCAAAAACTGCTGCGGACCGGTCAGGTGCGGGTCGACGGCAAACGGGCTGAAAGCAACACGCGGATTGCCAAGGGCCAAACGGTTCGCATTCCGCCATTGGGCGTCGAACTGCCTGCAAACGACAAGAAGAACGCCAAACCCAAATCCTCCAAACTGATGGCCGATGACAAGGCAGCGATTGAGGACATGATGCTGTTTGAGGACAATCATGTCATGGTCCTCAATAAGCCGGCCGGTCTGGCGGTGCAGGGCGGCTCAGGCCTCAAACGGCATCTTGACGGCATGTTGGAAGCATACACCAACAAAAAGGGCGAAAAACCGAAACTGGTGCACCGGCTGGATCGGGAAACCTCTGGCATCATTTTGGTGGCCAAGACCCGCAAGGCGGCGCAGGAGCTCACCAAGGCGTTCCGCCACCGCAATACCCGAAAAATCTACTGGGCGATGTTAGCGGGCGTGCCAAAGCCGCATCAAGGGCGGATTTCCACCTATCTGGCCCGCAGCGAGGAAATGGAGCGGATGCGGGTTGCCCGTCACGGAGATGACGAGGCCCAGCATGCAGTGTCGCTCTATTCAGTATTTGAAAAGTCAGCGCAGAAATTGTCCTGGGTAACCCTCAAGCCGGTCACTGGCCGAACCCACCAGCTGCGTGCCCATGCGGCCCATATCGGTCATCCGATCATCGGCGACGACAAGTATTTCAATATCGAAAATTGGGAATTGCCGGGCGGTATTCAAAATCGCCTGCATCTGCTTGCCCGCCGGATCGTCATTCCGCACCCTTCCGGAAACGGCATGATCGATGTCTCAGCTCCGCTTCCCCCGCACATGCAGCAGACCTGGAACCTGCTTGGGTTCGATGTGACCGATTATGATCCGGATGTGGATGATCCTGAATAAGGATCAGGCTCCCTGAAACAGGGCTGTCAAAACCAGCATGACAAATGTGACGCCAATGGCCGCTGCGACCAGCCGCCACGCGTCTGAGCGTTTCTTCAGTCCGGGCCAACCAAGCGGTTTGATGACCTGGATCGCAGCGATGCACAACAGCAGAAACAGTATAATTTTACTGGTCACGGGATCCCATTCCAAAGCTGATTTTGGTTCTTCGTAGGATCTATTGGCAGCTTTGTCGAGGGTGAGAAAATGCGCGTAAAAGGTGTAAATAATTTGTGAAAGTGAAATGCAGGCGAGTTTTCACGGTGGAATATCACATTTTGACCCGGTACGTCTTCTTGAAAGCTACATTCAAATCAGGATGTTAAAATGGCTTTCAAGGTGCTGAAAATTTCCTTTTTTGCAGGGGTTAGCATTGCAACCTTCGCTTTCGCGGCTCCAGCTTTTGCTGATGAGAATGAAATAGGCTGGTTCGCCGATCTGGGAGCGGGAGCCGCATTCAGGTCAGCAACAAGCGATACCCGAGACGGCGGCCTTTCCGGTAACGGACGTGTTGAGGACATTGACTTTGACACTGCTTTGGCCGTTGGCGGGCGTGTCGGCTATCAGTTCTCGAGCGCGCTCGGTGTGTTCCTGAGTTACGACTATGTTGGCGGTGACGCGCGATGGTTCGCATCATATGCCGGGATCTCCAATCGCAGCCGTTTTGATGCACAGGCTCAGTCGCATGTCGTTTTGGCGAACTTGAGCTACACGATGGACATGACATCAGCGACTTCATTGTCGGCTGTTGCCGGTCTGGGTTTAGCGGTTAACCGCCTGAGCGATATTGAAGAAAGCAGCGAAGCCACGGGAATTAAGTTTGCCGACGTTGCCTCCAAGACAAACACGGGTTTCGCGGCTCGCGGCGGTGTGGAAGTCAACCATGCCTTGAGCGAAGCTTTCGCAGTCAAACTGGGTGCCAGCCTGGATTATTATGGAAGTTTCAAGACCGGCGACACCCGGACCATTGGCACGAACAAACAATCAATAGGTGCTTATGAGTTGGACAACGCATGGGGCGCAACGCTTATGGCGCGCGCCACTTACCGGTTCTAAACGACACGAAGAATAGGCTGTTGAAGTAAGGCGCTGAATTACATGCCGGTGCCCTTTTCCAGTCCCCACTGCCAAAAGAGTGTGGGTCTCCTGTGATCAAAGGCTGGGGTTAGCAGTTCGCGGGCCCAATCAGCCTGTCGATCACAAGTGTCCTATTGTCTGGACGCGAATTTGCGTTCCTTGTACATGGCAGCGTATTTCGGCAGGGCGCTCATCTTAGGCACGACAATCATCGTTTTGACCTTGCCTCGCTTAAAGGCTTTCAGGAACTTGTTGTAGTTCGGGAAGGCGACGCATCCGTGAGACCCCTTGCTATTGCGCAGCAGTGGCGTGTGGGCCAGCATTCCGTCTCGGCCACGCATTGCGGCAACGTCATAGGGCAGCATGCGGATTGCTTCCACTCCATGAAAGCGCCGCTCCCGCATCCGCAGCTTGTAGACATTCGGTGGTGTCGGCCCAAGGTTCTTCACATAAGCATATTTCGGATTGTTCATCCGGTGACCAATGCCGGAATTTGCCTTTAACTTGCTGCCGTCCGGCATGTGCACGGTTGCAGTACTGATATCGTAAATCGCCACTTTGCTGTCCGGGCCAAAGTCTGTCGGGCTGCTAAATAGCTTCTTGATGCCGCTGAAAACGCCGTTTTCTTTGCTCTCCGGATTGCCCGGATTGCCCGGATTGGCATAGGAGAGCACTGGTCCTGATAATTGTGCAGGTTTGTTTACAGCGCGGGGCTTGGTTCGCACCAAAGGCCTCGGCCTAAGGCTCGGAACAGGAATAACGTCCGGGCTGAGAGAGGCGAGAACCAGAGGCTCAGCGGTGATCGGCACCTCATGCGATGGGATAGACGCTGTCGTGAGAGGTTCGTTAGATGATAGATCTGCATCAATCAGAGGAAGTTCGCCGGTTTCAGCTTCTGCTGCTGTCTCGGGAGCCTCGGCAAGTGCCAGCTGTGCGGCCTGCTCTTGACGGTGCAAGGCAATCTTTTGAACGGTTTGGAGGCTGAGAGCGAGGTTCAGCCGCGCCAAGCCTTCAGCAAGAGCTTGAGTCGCTGCTCTCTTTTCCTGATCTGAAGGCCCGGTATCCAACTCCGGAAGCGTCTCGCTGGTCGCTGTTTGCAGCGGAACAGCCGGCGCTTCTTGAGCAGGGGCCTCGGTCACTTCAATACCCCCGATAGGAGGAACTGGCACTTCGGCAGGCGCTGCCGGCTCTATGGGTACCGGCAGAGCGACTTGCGACGGCTGCTGCATGGGCGGGGTGACCGTTGCAAAGCTCACCACTGAGGGAGCTTTTCCGGCAAATCCGGTGTGATGGTCAGGCAAGTCCGCACTCATCATTCCGGCTGTCACGGCAGCGGCTGAAAGGAGAGTGGAAAGTCCGGCGAGGCTGATACCAGCCGTGAACAAACTTACCCGTGCGGTCGACCGTGGCTTTGACCCGGTTGGCTGCTTCTGTTTCTTCATAAAGACAAAACAGTCCTGTTGCACCCAGCAATACGCGCTGCGTGTCGGTTACTCATCGTGTTTAGCGGCAAAATTGCCCCAAACGTTCATGCCCACCCAAGGTCTACAGAATGGACGTTTATGGTAACCAGAGAGTTTACACCACCGTTCTGCATGTTGGGCAGCGGCTTGGACCATCATAAAATGGCTGAAACCTCAGCGTTCAAAACATTCCAGAGATATCCAGAGAAACCGCTCCAGAATTGAAATGCTGGCTGGGAAGACAAGATCGGTTGCTCATACCGACAAACTGCAGCGGGGCAGACGTAGCGCTCGTTGAGGTCAATGGCGGAAGCGGGTGGTCCGCAGGCCTTGACCCTCATTGAAAAACAGGCCACATGCGGGCCTCCCTTGATTAAAGCTCGAGACCTACGCGCATGTATCTTGTCATTTTCGATTGCGACGGCACGTTGATCGATAGTCAGCACACGATCTTGCACGGGCTTGAAGTGGGGTTTGACGCGGTGGGGCTGCCTATGCCGGATCGGCAAACAGCTCTCTCCATCGTCGGCCTTTCGTTGGAGCAGGCGTTCGAAACGTTGGTCGGTCCCCATAACGCTCACCTTGCACCCGAGATGGCGAACGCCTATCGGCAGTCGAAAATTGCACGGCGTCAAAGCGGCGCGGATCAGGACCCGCTTTATCCAGGGGCACGAGAGTGTCTTGATCGGCTGGGGCAACGCGACGATATCCTCTTGGGGATCGCAACGGGCAAAGCGCGCCGCGGCGTTGATCACATGATTGACGTTCATAGCCTTCAAAACCGCTTTGTGACCATCCAGACCGCTGATACGTCTCCCTCCAAGCCGCACCCGGACATGATCCATCGCGCGCTCTCTGAAACGGAAGCAGATGCTGCACGGACTGTGATGATCGGAGACACGACGTTCGACATTGAAATGGCGCTGGCTGCGGGCACGCAGGCTATCGGCGTGTCTTGGGGGTATCACGAGGCGGATGCACTGAAGCGGGCAGGAGCTTTCAATGTTATCAATCACTTCGATGAATTATTCGATTCAATATCCCAAGCACTTCACCTGAAAGGGGAACTGGCCTGATGCGCGATTTGTTGTCTGATCCGGAAGGCGCTGCCGCAAATGATCCCGAGCAGCGGGCCCGGGAGCTGTCCAAGCGCGAACTGCCAAAACGGTTCTACAAGAAGGCGGAGGCCGCGAAGGTTGACGGCGGTTTCGCCATTCATCTGGATGGTCGGGCAGTCAAGACACCGGCCAAGGTAACGCTCCTGCTGCCAACGCTGACACTGGCAGAAGCCGTCGCTGCTGAATGGGAAGCGCAGGAAAAGGAAATCGATCCCGGCAAAATGCCGCTGACCCGGATATCAAATTCTGCGCAGGATGCTGTTACCTCCAAGTTTGCTGATGTTGCAGATGAAATCACTCGCTTTGTTGGGAATGATGCCCTATGTTATCGGGCAGATGGACCTGAGACGCTGGTGACCCGTCAACGCGAATTGTGGGACCCGGTTTTGAATTGGGCAGGGGATGCCTTGGGCGGCGTGTTTGTCCTGATTGAGGGGATCATTCACAAGGAACAGCCCGAAGCTTTGCTTTCGTCCTTCCGCACCCGTCTGGATGCACTTTCACCCCTGCAGCTTTCAGCTCTCCACACAGCGACCACTCTGACAGGCTCTGCCGTGCTGGCCTATGCACTGTTCGAAAAACGGGTGACCGCAGACGAGGCTTGGAAAGCCGCTTTTGTTGAAGAAGACTGGAACATTGAGCGCTGGGGCGAAGACGCCGAATCCAGCCAAATGCGCGTCTACAAGCGCAAGGAATTTGATGCCGCAGTGCTTATTTTAGAACAAGCATAAGTTTAACACTTCTTAGATTTCACACCATCATTCCGCCTGTTTTTCCGGCAACAACGAGCCTTAACGAACAAGGGACGTTTGGTGATGAAATATCTTGGAATGACTGTCGTGTTGCTTGGGAGCATCGGTTCGGCAGCAGCTGGCGGGCCGTTTGATCATCTTCCCATTTTGGAAAAGAACAGGTTGACGGTAACCATTACTGGCGAGCGGACATTTTGCATGGGGATGGCACCTCAGCCGTTTCCCTGTTTTGAGGGCATCACGACATCAGGGCGAAAAATCAGCTTTGACACGGGAATATCCGGCTACACCTTCCGCGAAGGGCGGAAGGAAACCATTGAAGTTGAGGAAATCAAATATGATTTCAGTGGTCCGGCAGCGCCAATGGACACATCTTCCATCCGCTACGTTCTGAAATAGCGTCTCAGCCCAGATAAAACGTTGTCGCCATCAGGAAGAAGATCAATACGCCCAGAATGTCATTGGACGAGGTGATGAACACGCCAATGGCCATAGCCGGGTCAATCCCGACCTTGTCGAGGATGATGGGCACGGTCGCGCCGACCATTACGGCCAGCGTCGTGACACAGAGCAGGGACAGCGACGTCGCCAGCGCCAGCTGGTGAGGGGCTTCAATCGGAACGACTTGCGAGACAATGAGCACCAGGCCAGCCAGAATCGTTCCTGCAATGGCTCCATTCACCAGCGCTGCTATGAGCTCTTTAAAGAGGCGGAACAAGATATCTCCGGACCAGATGGCTCCGGTCGCCAAGCCTTGAACAGCAACGGCTGAAGCCTGAAGCCCGGCGTTTCCAGCCATGGACATGGTGACGGGAATAAAGGCGGCGAGGATCGCGGCCTTTGCAAGTTGCTCTTCAAACGATCCGACAACCGTCGCAGCAACACTTGCGCCAATCAAACCGGTAAGCAGCCACGGCAAGCGTCCTTTGACGATCTTGAAGACCGTGTCGTCTGCCTTGGCTTCGCCAGAAACACCGCTCATCAACAACAAGTCTTCAGCAGATTCCTCAGAAGCTATTCGGCTGAGCTGCTTTGGCGTGACGCGGCCGATCAGCTGCCCGTCTGAACTGACAACAGGCATTGTTCGCATATCTTTTCGGCGGGCAATGCGAAGCACTTCCTCCTGATCCATGTCTGCAGAAACGGCGATAAAATCGCGGTTCATGATGCTGGACAGGAGCGCGCTGTTGTCGTTGAGCAAAAGCTTGCCCACTTCCACAGTGCCGGTCAGACGATTTTCATCGTCGAGCGCGTATATCGTGAAGATTTTTCGGATGCGATCGGATTCCTCTCGGATCTGCGCGATCGCGTCGCCAACGCTGCATGTCTCCGGAAGCGCCACGAACTTCCGCGCCATCACCCGCCCGGCGCTTTCCTCCGCATAGTTTTTGACGCCCTCAAGGCTGTCGATTGCCGGAAGGCGGGCAATCAGCTCTTCGGCAACATCGTCCGGAAACTCGTTGAGGACATCAATCGCGTCTTCCGGGTCAAGGCCATGCAAAATGTCGCGAAACTGCTCGAGCGTTGCTTCTTCAAGAAGAGTGGAGCGGAACTCGGACCTGAGTTCGGCAACGACCTTGATGGACGGATTGGAAGGCAGCCATTGAAACAGCTTCCGGGCCTGCTTCAAGCGCAGCCGCGTGAGCAACTGCATGACATCAACCGGATCCCATTTCTTGAGGGTCTCGACCAGTTCCGCCCGCTGGTCGGCCTTGATCATCATGCGAATGTGCTGAAGTACATTCTCGTTTTCGTCGAGTGCCTCATTGGCCGGTTCACGTTGCCAGACCGGCATGGTTTCGCTCTCTGCGATCTGGTTCATGAAGGTTGCCTGATTGAAAACGTGTTGAGGTCGGGCATCTTAATAAGAGCAGCAGGTGACAGTGGCTTGAACGCAGTTTGGACGCGCGCGGCTCTGCGACAGCCTATTCGTCAAATTCTTCCATGGCGGCAAAACCCTCTCGCAGCTTGTCAGACCAGGCTTCAGACAGCTTTTGGAAGTAGGGGTCGTCCTGCTCAATCCGCTTGTAGCGCGATGTTGAAAAACTGTCGGTGTTGTAAAGCAGAAGATCGATTGGAAGGCCGACAGACAGGTTGGAGCGGACGGTGGAATCGAAGGACAGGAGCACCATTTTGGCGGCTTCACCGAGCCGCATGTCCGGGCGTGTGACCCGGTCGAGAATGGGCTTGCCGTATTTGTGCTCGCCGATTTGCAGAAAAGGCGTGTCGTCCGAGACTTCAATGAAGTTTCCGGCGGAATAGACTTGGAAGAGCCTTGGTTCTTCGCCCTTGATCTGTCCGCCAAGGATAAAGGTCACGGAAAAGTTCTCGGCCTGGGCACCATGCGTTTCGCTGTCCACCCGCGCCACTTCTCGCACAGCGCTGCCCACAAGGCGGGCCGCCTGGAACATGGTGTCTACCGTCATCAAGGTTGGAGCTTCATCCCCGCCGAGAGAAATCTGCTCTGACAAAAGCGAAATGACCGCCTGTGTGGTCGCTAGATTGCCAGCCGACAAAAGGGTGATGACGCGTTCGCCTTCTCGCTCCCAAAAATGAAGTTTCCTGAAGGTGGCGATATTGTCCAATCCGGCATTCGTCCGGGTATCGGCGGCAAACACCAAACCGCGATCAAGTTTCAGACCAACACAATAGGTCATGCTGCACTCTCCGGCCCTTTAGGGCAGTTCATTCCTGTTCGAGAGCTAGCAAAGCAATTGCGGCGCGTCTATCGCAAACCAGCCGTTAGGTCATTGTTGTTGTTGATGTGCTGCTTGAAGCACATCGACTTCCACCTGCAGATTTTCTTCTGTTCCGCCAAGCTGGATGCCCCGAATGGGGGCGGCGGACCTAGAATCAAGACCTGTGGTGAGGCGGACATAACGGTCGGTCGGACAAATCTCGTTGGAGATATCGAAACCCACCCAGCCGAGATTAGGCAGATAGACTTCAGCCCAGGCATGATGGGCTTCAGAGGCTTGTTCATCTTCCAACAACAGGTATCCCGAGACATATCGAGCTGGCACACTTATTGAGCGGGCGGCGGCTATGAAGATATGCGCGTGATCCTGACAGACACCTTCTCCAGAACTCAGAGCCGATGCGGCGGTGGAATGAGTGTCCGTGACCCCGATCTTGTACTCCACCTTCTCGCGGATGGCATGCATCAAGGCATGAAATCCTGAGAGCTGGTCGTCTTCACCCACGAGATTTGCAAGTCGTCGAATGGCTTGATTGCTTTTGGTCAGCGGGGTGACCCGCGTGAAAATGCGAACGGGAGCAGCCCCTTTTTCAAACCCCACAACACCGGCAGTATCCTGCGTTTCCACGGTTCCCGACGCGGTGATTTCGACCGTCTCGATGTTATCGTCACTGGAGACCATGTGCACGATGTTCTCGAACGCATCCCTGTAGCTGGTTGCGCGATCCATCCCACGAGCATCGATAGACCAGTCGACAACCTTCTGCCCCGCACAGTCCTGTGGTGTCAGACGCAGTTGCTGCATGGCATTGGCCAACGGCGAGTCATAGCGGTATCGGGTGGTATGGCGGATAGATAGATGCATGGCGATGATCCGGACCTCCGGTCAGGCAAAATTATAATCTTGGGACAGCTGGCTGGCGAAATTGTTGTTCTGAACAATGAAATCGCTCAGGAAGTCATGCAGTCCGTTGTGATAAATGTCCGACATGTCGGTATCGGAAAGCTCACTGCTGATCTTGTCTGCCATTTTGAGGCTCGGAAGGCTTTCGCCATAGTAGAGCCCTAGATCGTTGGCCGATCCGCTGATCCACTCATAACAATGCGCCAATGAACGTGGCATCTCCCGGCGCAGGATCAAAAACTCCGCAATGTTCTGAGCCGACAATTTGGCATTGGGGTAGGCAAAGCGATAGCTGCGATGGCCGGACAAGGCGCGCAGAATACCTGTCCACTGATAGCGCTCCATCGAGCCGTCGCCAATCACATCATTATCGGGGAGTAGGACCCAATACTGGGTGTTGAGGACGCGAGCTGTGTTGTCGACCCGCTCAACGAAATTGCCGAGTTGACTAAAGTAATAGCCGTCATCGCGCAAAAGAGTGTTGAGCAGCGCACCCCGGAACAAATGAGACCGCTGGCTGATCCAGGACAGGAATTCTGGCAGCCGGTCCCGCGTAATGGATTGCGGGTTTGTGTCCGAAAACTCGATCCAGGTGGTGTTGATCGCTTCCCAAAGTTCAGACGTGATGCTGGTGCGCACAGAGCGCGCATTATTGCGGGCAGCCTCAAGACAAACCCGCACGCTGCACGGGTTGTCCTTGTCAAACACCATGTAGGAAATCACCCCTTTGGGAGATACTTCCTCGACCTTGGCCATATACATGTTTTCGCAGCCGGAACTGAGCAGCGCAAAGCGCCAGTCATCCAGCGAGTTTTGACCGCCATGCGCAACGATGGCGTTTCGATAGGCCACTTCCAGCAGCTTGGCGATGTTCATTGCGCGCTCGTGATAGCGCGACATCCAGAACAGGGAGGATGCTGTTCTTCCGAGCATATGATCAGTCCTCCAGAACCCAGGTGTCTTTGGTCCCGCCGCCCTGACTGGAATTGACCACCAGCGAGCCTTTCTTAAGGGCGACGCGGGTTAGGCCGCCGGGCGTGATCCGGACACGGTCGCCGATCAGGACGAAGGGCCGCAAATCGACATGGCGCGGGGCAACGCCGGAGGCAACATGTGTCGGGCAAGCCGACAGCGCGAGGGTCGGCTGAGCAGTATAGTTGGAGGGGTTGGCTTCCAGAACCTTGCGGAAATCGGCAATCTGCTTCTTTGAGGCGGTCGGTCCGATCAGCATTCCATAGCCGCCAGACCCGTGAACCTCCTTGACGACAATGTTTTCCAGATTGTCGAGCACATAGGCAAGATCATCTTCCCGGGCACAGTTCCATGTTGGCACGTTCTTCAGGATCGGTTTCTGACCCGTATAGAACTCGATGATTTCCGGCACATAGGCATAGATCGCCTTGTCATCGGCAATGCCGGTTCCCGGAGCGTTGCAGATGGTGACATTGCCTGCGCGATACGCATCGAAAAGACCGGGAACACCCAGCATGGAATCTGGCTGGAAGGTGAGGGGATCGAGAAACGCATCATCGATGCGCCGATAAATGACGTCGACCTGCTTCGGTTTGCGCGTTGTGCGCATGAAAACCTTGCCTTCATCGACGAAGAGGTCACGACCTTCGACCAGTTCCACACCCATGGAATCGGCCAAAATGCATGTTCAAAATAGGCAGAGTTGTAGATGCCCGGTGTCAGGACAACGACGGTCTGGTTGGACTTGGATTGATCCGGGCCAACGCTTTCGAGCGTCTGACGGAGTGAATCCGGATAATGCTCGACCGGTGCAACGCGATGGATTTCAAACAGTTCCGGGAACATCCGCATCATGGTTTCCCGGTTTTCCATCATGTAGGAAACACCGGACGGGGTGCGAGTGTTGTCCTCCAGAACATAGAAGTCATCTTTCCCGACACGGACAAGATCCGTTCCGATGATGTGGGCATACACCTTGCGGGCCGGTGTGAAGCCAACCATCTCCGGCAGGAAAGCCTCATTCTGGATGATCAGATCTGCCGGAATGCGCCCCGCCCGGATAATCTCCTGACGGTGATAAATGTCATGGAGGAAGGCATTTAGCGCTCGAACCCGTTGATCAATGCCTGCGGACAGGCGGCGCCATTCTGAGGCAGACAAAATTCGCGGAATTGGATCGAACGGGATCAGACGTTCCGTAGCTTCATTTGACCCATAGACCGCAAAAGTAATTCCGAGACGGCGGAAAATTGTTTCCGCTTCCCGATTTTTCTTCTTCAGGAAATTTGGTGGTTTGGAGTTCAGCCAGTCTTCAAGCTTTGAGTAAGCAGGGCGGGACATCCCCGCGTCGTCGAGCATTTCATTGAAAAACGTTCGATCAACAGACATGGCATCTCCCGGTTCGTATTAGTACCAAGGGTAAACATGACAGAGGGAGAAATAGTTTCAAGCTCTTTTGTTGAGCGTCTCTGCATGTCTTTTGGGCATCGATTGGGGAGTTACAATAGCTCTGTTTTCTGAATACAGTTTCAGCAGCGCGACGATTTGATGTTGAATCGCGACATCTGTGCGGACGTGGCGGGTGCCTTGGCCGAGAGAAGAAAAAATCAGACGCCTTCTCCTATCTGCTGACTTTGCTTGTAATATTCTGCGTGCTACCACCCTCGGCAAATAGAGGTTGGAGAACGCAATGAAGGAAATCCTTGCCGAATTGGAGAACCGCCGCGAGACGGCGCGTTTGGGAGGCGGACAGCGCAGGATCGATTCTCAGCATTCAAAGGGAAAGCTGACCGCGCGCGAGCGGATTGAAATTCTTCTGGACGAAGGATCGTTCGAAGAATTTGATATGTTCAAGCGCCATCGCTGTACAGATTTCGGTATGGACGAGCAGCACATCCCCGGGGATGGTGTCGTCACCGGTTGGGGTACGGTCAATGGCCGTACAGTCTATGTCTTTTCCAAAGACTTTACGGTTTTTGGCGGCTCCTTGTCCGAAACCCATGCAGAAAAGATCATAAAGCTGCAGGATATGGCTCTGCGCAATCGTGCGCCCATCATTGGACTGTTTGATGCAGGTGGTGCTCGCATTCAGGAAGGCGTTGCGGCGCTGGGCGGCTATGGCGAAGTGTTCTCCCGCAATGTTCAGGCCTCTGGCGTCATCCCTCAGATTTCCCTGATCATGGGCCCCTGTGCTGGCGGCGACGTCTACTCTCCCGCGATGACAGACTTCATCTTCATGGTGCAGGACACATCCTACATGTTCGTGACCGGCCCTGATGTTGTAAAAACTGTAACCAATGAAACGGTCACGGCTGAAGAGCTGGGTGGTGCGTCCATCCATACCACCAAGTCATCCATTGCCGATGGCGCCTTCGACAACGACGTTGAAGCTCTGCAGGAAATGCGGCGTTTGATCGACTTCCTGCCAATGAACAACATGGCGGACGTTCCAGAGATCGAATCTCACGATGATCCGGACCGCATTGACATGTCGCTGGATTCGCTCATTCCGGACAATCCGAACAAGCCCTACGATATGAAGGAGCTTGTGCTGAAGACGGTGGACGAGGGCGACTTCTACGAAATACAGCCAAACTTTGCCGCCAACATCATCACCGGTTTCGGCCGGATCGAAGGTCGCACGGTTGGCATCATCGCAAACCAGCCCATGGTTTTGGCTGGCGTTCTGGATTCTGATGCCAGCCGCAAGGCAGCACGCTTTGTGCGCTTTTGTGACTGTTTCAGCATTCCAACCGTCACTTATGTCGACGTTCCAGGCTTCCTGCCGGGGACTGCTCAGGAATATGGCGGCTTGATCAAGCACGGCGCAAAGCTTCTGTTTGCCTATTCGGAAGCGACGGTTCCGAAAGTCACGGTTATCACGCGGAAGGCCTATGGCGGTGCCTATGACGTCATGAGCTCCAAGCACATTCAGGGCGATATCAACTACGCCTGGCCAACCGCGGAAATTGCCGTAATGGGCGCAAAAGGTGCCGTTGAAATCCTCTATCGCTCAGAATTGGGCGAGCCGGAGAAAATCGCGCAGCGCACCAAGGATTACGAGGATCGTTTCGCTAACCCATTTGTGGCAGCAGAACGCGGTTACATCGATGATGTAATCCGCCCGCATTCCAGCCGCCGCCGGGTGTCCAAGGCCCTTGCCTTGTTGCGGTCCAAACAGGTCGAAACGCCGTGGAAGAAGCACGACAACATTCCGCTCTAGAAAGCGCTTGAAGCTGAAATGAAAACGCCCGGTCATCTCTGACCGGGCGTTTATTGTTTGAAACCTGTGAACTGTCAGGCAGCAGAGCGGGAGGTAGAGTGCAGGAATTCCTGAATAGCACCCTGAATACGGCTGGAGCTGTCCCCCAGCTGTTTTGTTTGCTCTTCGAGTTGGGATACTAGCTCCCGGTTCTCTGCGGTCATGTTTCCAACACGGGAAACCGAGTCAGCCATGCTGTCTGCGTTGGCAGTTGACTCTTCTGCAGCATTTGCAATTTCGCCTGTTGCCTGGTGCTGCTGATCGACAGAACCGGCCAAGTCTTCAACGAATGTCTTCATTTCCGTTAGAATGTCGTTGATCTGGCGAATGGCGTCGACGGAGCCGCCGGTGGAACCCTGAATGGCTTCGATCTGCGTTCTGATCTCGTCCGTTGCCTTGCTGGTCTGGGTCGCCAGTTCTTTCACCTCGGCTGCCACAACGGCAAAGCCTTTGCCAGCCTCGCCGGCGCGTGCAGCCTCAATTGTGGCGTTCAGTGCGAGAAGGTTGGTCTGCTCGGCAATGTCCTGAATGAGGCCGATAACAGTGCCGATACTGTCTGCCATGGAATTCAGTTCCGTCATCTTTTCGCTGGCAGAGGTCGAAACCGCAGTCGCATCGCCAATCCGGGTTGTTACCTGACCGATGCGATTGTTCAGCTCTGAAATCGAGTTTGATAGCTCTGAGCTGGCCGAAGCGACAGTTTGCGCTGAGTTTCGAGCCTCTGTTGTTGAAGACAGGGAGCCGCGAGACTCACTTTCCGTATTCTCAGCATAATCCAGGAGGCGCCTGGAATTGTCCTGCACGTCCTCAATCAACTTGCCCATACCGCTAATTAAATCACCGATTTGAGTGTTGAACTCCGCGGTAAAGGCAGCGCGCTCCGCTTCCATCTGCGCCTGCATTCGCTTGTCGTCTTCAAGCTTCTGCGCTTCAAGGTTTTTCTTTTCAACGAGAGAAAGACGCAGCTTCTCAAGGATACGCGCCATGCCGCCGATCTCGTCATTACGATCAACTTCCGCAACACTTTGATCAATTGATCCGTCGGACACAGACTTCATCACGCCGTAAAGGTGTTTGGTTGATTTCAGGATCCGGAGGAACACGAAAGCCACGATCCCGAACAAGGTGCCGATGGTGAAGAGGACACTCAGGAGAAGGATGATCGAGGCGGATTGCTGCTTGGCCTCCGCCGCCGCCACATTCGCGTTAATTCGTTCCTCCATCAACTGATAGAACTCGTCGACGGGGCGCATGATTTTGCCCTTGTAACGATGGTACTCGTCACTGTGCAGCATGCGGATCGGCACCAGCGGATCACCCGCTTCAATTGGATTGCCGTTCTCGTCCAGGCCCTTGACGTAATTCATCGCCTTGACCTCGAGGTTGACGAGGTCATCAGAGTTGTTTTTTGCTTCTTCCAGCTTGGCAAACTCGGCTTCCGTGAAACCTGCATCTTTCATGCGGTCCAACAAGGCGCGGCTTTCACCATCGGGCCGTGGTTTTTCAATGCCGTCGCTGACAAAGTCCCAGTAAATCCGATGATAATTGATCGGGGTGGGGGCCTTGCCGTCACGAATTGCAAGGATCTTCATGAACTGCTGTTCGTATTGATCCTCACCTGTCACAACATAGGTTCGGGCGAGACGGGTAAGATCATCCGAACTCTGGCGTAGTTCATCAGCGAGCAGATAGGATTCGTATTGATTTTCAAGCGCAGCGTTCAGGTCCTCAGACGCGCTGCTGAAGGACATGTCCGCGTAGATCAGAGCAGCGGACGAGACGACAGACACCGCCAGTCCGGCGAACATGTATTGAGAAATTCGCATTTTTCGCTTTCCAGTTTCGGCATTAACCACAACCTAAGCGAGAGAATATGCTTTATTGACTTAAATGGAGGTTAAATAAAGCGGCTCCAGAGTAAGTAATAAAGATTTGTTATAATTACATATTTTCAGAATATTCTGGACGCAACCTTCTTGTCTCAGTGTGTTGTGGAGGTTGTTGGTCGAGTGTCAGCGAAACCTATTCCAGCGATCATTGAAGAGAGGTTCCTTACACTCATAAGCAACCGGACATTTTGGATTGTCTTTGGTCTTTGCATATTGGGTGAACAAGCGCTCCCAAGAATCGCAGTAGCGGTAGTTGGATACAAATCGGGAATAGGTGTGTGGTCCTGTCGCAAACACAACCGCGCCATTTTGCCGGACCATGGCCTGTGCTTTAGCGCAAGATAACTTCCGCACATCAGGGCGAGCTTCTGCCGCAATGGGGAGCAAAACAAACAGCGATGCCGCTATGTTTGCCAAAAAAACGCGTGTTCTTTTCATCAATATCATTCCGCTCAATGGACCCAGTTAAAGGTCAATTAGGCGCAGAAAATGCGGCAGCAAGGTGGCTTGTTAGGCGGACACCTGATCCATTTTAGGTGATTCCCGGACGGTTGCGCAGGATTTCAACACTCACCTTGCCAGCGGCTATTGGCAGCGGGGCACCGGGTTTGTGCACCCGCACACGAACCCTCTGAATTCGCTCATCTGCTTCAAACAGCGTTTCTGCAATGGCGCCGGCAAGCCGTTCAATCAGGTTGAAACGAGTTGTGGTAACCGTTTTTTCGACCGATTTGGCCAGTGTCGCGTAGCAAACGGTATCAGAATACTCGTCGCTTTCTGTTGCTGTTCTCAGGTCCATCCAGCAGGTCAGATCAACCAGAAACCGTTGGCCCAGCTTGGCTTCTTCATCATAGACGCCGTGATAGGCAAAGAAGGCAAGGTCTTCGAGATGAATGGCGTCCATTGGAATGCAGCCTGATCGTTCGTGTCGCGGTAGGGATTTGCAAACAAGCAACCCACTTACTTGGTTGTGGCGGGAAAATAAAGGACACATAAGACGCAAAATGTTCAGAAACGGTCCTCTCAGCGATGTCATTGAGAGTAGTGTCAACCTTTAGATATATTGCGCTGCCGTTGCGCTCCGCCTAAAAGACGGCAAAGAGATGTTTTGGGTGGAGCACTTATGTTTTCGAAGATCCTGATCGCCAACCGCGGCGAAATCGCATGCCGGGTCATCAAGACGGCCAAACGCATGGGCATTAAGACCGTAGCGGTCTATTCTGATGCTGATCGGGAGGCTTTGCATGTGGAGATGGCTGACGAGGCTGTCCATATCGGTCCGGCTGCTGCCGCCGAATCCTACCTGATCCCGGAAAAGATTATCGCCGCCTGTAAGGAAACCGGCGCAGAAGCCGTTCACCCTGGATATGGATTTCTGTCCGAGCGGGCGAGCTTTCCGGAAGCCCTGAAAAAAGAGGGTATCGTTTTCATCGGTCCGAACCCGCGCGCCATTGAGGCGATGGGCGACAAGATCGAATCCAAGAAGTTCGCCAATGATGCAAAGGTTTCCACGGTTCCAGGCTATCTCGGTGTTATCGAGAGCCCGGATCAGGCCGTGGAGATTGCCAAGGACATCGGCTACCCGGTGATGATCAAGGCGTCCGCAGGCGGCGGCGGTAAGGGCATGCGGATTGCCTGGAATGACGAAGAAACACGCGATGGCTACACCCGCTCCAAGTCGGAAGCAGCCTCGTCCTTCGGCGATGACCGTGTTTTCATCGAGAAATTCATTGAAAACCCGCGCCATATCGAAATTCAGGTGCTGGGCGACAAGCATGGCAACGCCATCTATCTCGGCGAGCGCGAATGCTCCATTCAGCGCCGGAACCAGAAGGTCATCGAGGAAGCGCCGTCTCCGCTTCTGGATGAAGAAACCCGCCGCGCCATGGGTGAGCAGGCGGTCGCTCTGGCCAAGGCCGTGGATTACGATTCGGCTGGCACGGTGGAATTCGTCGCTGGGCAGGACAAGAGCTTCTACTTCCTGGAAATGAACACCCGCTTACAGGTGGAACACCCTGTCACAGAACTCATCACGGGTGTCGACCTCGTGGAGCAGATGATCCGCGTTGCTGCTGGCGAAAAGCTGGAAATCAAACAGGAAGACGTCAAGCTGAATGGCTGGTCCGTCGAAAGCCGGATTTACGCTGAAGACCCGTACCGCAATTTCCTGCCGTCCATTGGACGCCTGACTCGTTACCGTCCGCCGGAAGAGGGCGTTGCCGATGGCCTGACCATCAGGAACGACACTGGCGTGGTTGAGGGGTCGGAAATTTCCATGTTCTACGACCCGATGATTGCCAAGCTGGTCACCCATGCGCCGACCCGTGAGGAGGCGATTGACGGTATGTCGGAAGCTCTGGACGCCTTCTATGTTGATGGCATTCAACACAACGTCCCGTTCCTGACGGCTCTCATGAACCACCCGCGTTGGCGCTCTGGCGAACTGTCCACCAGCTTCATTGCCGATGAATATCCAGATGGGTTCCAACCGGCTGAGCCGGATGAGGCTGCACAAGCGCTTCTGGCCGCCGTCGCGCTCTCCATGGGGGCACTCAATCGGGAGCGTCTGGATCATCTGACTGATCGCCTGCGCCCGCATTCCGGCGCAATCCGCGAGGATTGGGTGGTCAAGATCGACAAGACCTACATCCCGATCCGCCTTGCTGCTGGTTATCCGGGCACTCCGATTGAAATTGACGTTGCCATCGGTGAGGGGCCGATTACGACCGTTGAATCTGATTGGGCACCGGGCGATCTGTTGTGGAACGGCAAGGTCGGCGAGCGGAACGTCACCGTGCAGGTGCGTCCAGTGATGGGCGGCTATCGTCTGGACTGGCAGGGCTATTCCGTCATTGCCAAGGTCATGACCCCACGCATTGCCGAGCTCGATGATCTGATGCCGGAAAAACTGCCACCGGACACCTCCAAGATGCTGCTTTGCCCGATGCCGGGTCTGGTGGTGTCCATCGCGGTGGAAGAAGGGCAAGAAGTCAAAGCTGGCGAGCAGCTGGCCATCGTCGAAGCCATGAAGATGGAAAACGTCCTCAGAGCCGAGCGCGACTGTACTGTGTCGGCCATCAAAGCCGGAGCAGGCGACAGCCTCGCCGTTGATGCTGTCATCATGGAATTTGAATAAGCCGATCGAGGCTTGCTTTGAGTGATAAAACCGGCGAGATGATCGCCGGTTTTTTGTGCCCTAAATCCAGCTTCATTCTCGCAACAGGAAATTGACCTTGGTTCTTCCCAGTACGACCCAACCGCTCACCACCGTCCTGTTCGACCTTGATGGAACCCTGAGCGATCCGTTTGAAGGCATCACGCGCTGTATCCAATATGCCATGGAAAAGATGGGAGTGGGCGTGCCGGAGGCATCCACACTTGGCTAGTGTATTGGTCCGCCGCTCTGGGACAGTTTCGAAATGCTTTTGAACACCAAGGACCGGGCGGTGACGGATCAGGCTGTAACCTATTACCGCGAGCGTTATGCCGAAAAAGGTATGTATGAGAACACGTTAATCGACGGAATTGAATCGGTTGTCCAAGAACTGGCAGCTCAAAACATCAAGCTCCTTGTGGCGACGTCAAAGACCAACACCTATGCGGGCAAAATCGTTGAGCATTTCGGCCTGATGCCGCCAATTGAAACGGTCTATGGCGCAGAACCGGACGGAACACGCTCCGACAAAACAGAACTGATCGCTCACATTCTTGAGGATGAAGGCTTGTCTGCGGCCGAATGCGTAATGATTGGGGATCGCAAGTTTGATCTGATCGGCGCGCGCAACAATTCTGTCCGCAGCATCGGCGTTCTCTGGGGATATGGCACGTGCGGAGAGTTGGAAGCCGAAAAGCCTGATTTTCTGGCTGAAAGGCCGGAACAGATTTTGGAATGGGTCACGAAGAGCTCCTGACCCCTCCTTTCAAAAATGTCGGTACACAAGGTCTTCCGGGTCTTTACGGGGGGCTTTGTTATCGAGTGTCGCTCCCAAACGCTCAGCAAGGCGGCGAGAGCGGATGTTGTTGGCATCGATGTAGCTGACAAGCGTTGGTAGCTTGCGCACATCCCGTGCCCAATCGCGATAGACGGTTGCCGCCTCAAATGCGTACCCTTTGCCTTCAAAGGCCGGGTAAACGTACCAGCCAAGTTCGGTTTCCGGAAACAAGGGCCCGGCGTTGATGCCGACCTGCCCGAGGGTTTCACCAGTTTCCCTGTCATCTAACATCAAGGCACCGTGACCGAACAAAGACCATTGGCCGAGGTCATGGCAGAACATGCCCCAAGCGAAAGGCATGGTCAGTGGGCCGCCCATACCTTCTGAATAATCAGACTGCATCAGTTCCAGATAGGCCGGCCAATCGGAATAAGTCATCGGCCTCAGGGTCAAACGGTCAGTTGAAAGTGTGGGGGCATCAAGCATTTCAAAAATCCAAGGTGAATACGGTCGGCAAATGCCGCGGGAAGAATATGAAAGTTCAGTGATACTGAAATTTTCATCAAAAGTCTTTGTTTTTCAATGTGTGAGGCGGTAATAAAAACGGGAACAGTTCTCGGGGCGGGGTGAAATTCCCCACCGGCGGTGACAGGTCACTGGTTTAGGCCAACCTGAAGCCCGCGAGCGCCTTGGTTTTGGACCAAGGGACAGCAGATCCGGTGCAATTCCGGAGCCGACGGTTACAGTCCGGATGAGAGAGAACGATGGCAGGTGTGCTCCTCCGCGCAAGCGGATTGGCGCGCCGTGAGCGTGCTCGGACTGTTCGCTGAACGTTGGCAACAAGGGTCCGGACATGACTGATATTACCAAACCCAATTCTCGCAGCTCGACACTTGCAGTGCTGGCCATGGTCGGAGCAGGGGCATCCTTTGCTCTTATCAACGGCGCGCTGCAAGCCTCCACCATGCAGCTGGGCGTCGCATCAACGACAGCAGCCTTCTGGCAATATGCGTTCGGCCTGTTGGTTGCCATTCCCTGGGTGCTTCGCGGTGGTCCGTCCGCTGTCAAGACCGATCAAATCGGCTGGCACCTGCTGCGGGCGGTTCTGGCGGTCATCGGTATCCAGCTTTGGGTGGCCGGGTTGGCGAAAGTGCAAATCTGGCAGGCCATCGCCCTGGTCATGACCTCACCATTCTTCGTGATCATCGGCGCAAAACTGTTTTCCGTGAGCGGGTGGGCTGGGTGCGCTGGCTGGCCACCATTGCCGGGTTCTCCGGAGGTATGCTGATCCTGGAGCCATGGACGGAGAGTTTTCATTGGGGTGCCATACTGCCGGTGGGGGCAGCTGCGTTCTGGGCTGGAACGTCACTTGTGACCAAGAAGCTGACACGTACTGAAGCGGCGGATACGATTACGCTTTATCTCCTCTTGTTGCTGACACCGGTCAATGCCTTCCTGGCCTTCGGAAACGATGGAGTGATGGTTTCCGGTCTGTCCATGTGGTTGCTGCTCGGCGCAGGTGGGCTGACTGTACTGGCTAACTATTTGCTGACACTGGCTTACCAAAAGGCCGATGCTGCCTTCATACAACCGTTTGATCACCTCAAGCTGCCATTGAACATTGCTGTTGGCTGGTTCGCCTTCGGCTTTGCCCCATCTGGTGCCTTCTGGCCGGGTGCCATTATTATCGTAGGGGCATCGCTGTTGGTCATGGTGGACGAAACCAGAGCAACCCGCAAAGCCCGGATGGCAGATGCTTGATGACCCGATGCGCTGACGCGCCTGAATTTGCAGGTTTCACCAATCCTTCAGCGGGTTGAGTACTGGATAAGCCGGATTGCGCTTTACGCTACGGCTTAGTTTTCCGTCGACTCAGCTATAGTGGCAGCCAAATTGAGTTTGGCGAGACTGTCGGCGGGACAAGATCAAGATGAAGCACATTCTTCTAACTGGCGCATCCGGAACACTTGGCCGGTTCATCGCCGAGCGCTTGTTGAACGATGGGCACACCGTGACATGTCTCGGGCGCAGTGATCCGAAAATCGACGGCACCCACTATGCGCGTTGGAATCTCGGACAGGAAAATGTCACCCTGCCACCGGCTGACGCGCTTGTTCACGCGGCACTCTTTCATGAACCGGGAAAATACGAGGGTGGGGAAGGCGACGATCCGCATACCTTCATCGAAATGAATGTAGGCGGCACAATTCGCCTGTTCGATGCAGCCAAGCGGGCCGGGATCGCGCAGTCGGTCTTTCTCTCCTCCGGCACCGTTTATGCAGACACTGGCAATTGGAAAGTGTTGAAAGAAGACGCGGACCTTGGGCCAGACAGTCTTTACGGGGAAGTCAAAATCGCCGGAGAGATGGCGCTGGAAAATCAGTGCGATGACGCTATGCGTGGCACAGCGCTCCGCGTTACTGGTGTGTATGGCTTGGCACCCGGGAAGACGAGCCACAAATGGTCTGGTCTTTTCATGGATTGCGCGGGCTCAGAGCCGCTAGAGCCTGACTTGACAACGGAAGTGCACGGCGAAGACCTCGCTGCAGCCGTCGCGCTTGTTCTTGATCGTGATGAGGCTTCCCAGCCGGTTTTCGATATCTTCAACGTCTCCGATATTCTTCTGGATCGGCAGGACCTCTTGCGCTTGTTTGCAGAAAAGGCAGGCCTCGCGGTTCCACTTCCAGACCGCAGCCCCGGAGCTCTTGGTGTCATGGAGCCCGGCAAACTAAAGGTTTTGGGCTGGAGCCCCGGAGGAATGGCCAAACTGGACGAGTTTGTGACAGAAGAAGCTGCAAGATTTTCCAGCGTCGTGTCCGCAGCCCGCAAAGCCCGTGCTGCTGGCGGAGGCGGAAAGGCCGTTTAGGGATAATCCAATTACCCCGCGCTGACGGTCGGCCCGAATATCTTCTCAAATTCGGCACGCAAAACCATGTCGTTTTCGGCCATGGTCACAGGTATTCCAAGGTCAACCAGACTGGTAACGCCGTGTTCTTGAACGCCGCAGGGCACAATCCCTGAAAAATGGTCCAGATCCGGTTCCACGTTAAAGCTGATGCCATGGAACGTGACCCATTTGCGCATGCGAATGCCTATGGCCGCGATCTTGTCTTCTGACGTGGCGCTGCGTTCCGGACGCTGTACCCAAACGCCGACACGATCTTCCCGGCGCTCGCCGCGTACATGATAGCTCCAGAGCGTGTTGATGATCCACGCCTCCAGCGCGGCAACAAAGGCGCGGACGTCCTGCTTGCGGCGCTTCAGGTCCAGCATGACATAGGCAACGCGTTGTCCCGGTCCATGATAGGTGTATTGCCCACCGCGCCCCGTCTTGAAAACCGGAAACCGGTCCGGCGCAATCAGGTCTGCCTCATCTGCCCGCGGGCCTGCAGTATAGAGGGGAGGGTGTTCGAGCAGCCAAACCCGTTCAGCGGCCTCTCCGTTGCTCAGCGCCGCCACATGCCGCTCCATCTCGGCCACGGCCAGCTCATAGTCAATAAGCGTATCTTCAATCACCCATTCCACTGGCGGAGACCCGTCAACAGGGGAAAAGTCGAACGTGAGAGTTTGGCGATCCGTGACTGGCATGGTGCGTTAATCTTTTGTAAACTTTTTGAGTGCCGTATCGAAGGTTAACGGGCGTTAATCAGTTCGCCCCGACGGGTACCTGTAATCCTCTCATAGGGATCCTTGATCCAAATGACCACCTTAGACGACATCTTTGTTGATATTTCCGTTGTTCTCGGCAAATCCGAAATGCCAATCCACCAGCTGTTGCGGATGGGACGTGGGGCTGTAATTGATCTGGACGTCAGTGAAGACGACGATGTCGAAATCTACGCCAACAAGACGCTGGTTGCGACAGGGCAGGTGGTCTTGTTGGGCGAGCGGATCGGTATATCGGTGACGGAAGTCCTCAGGCGTGGTCCGGAAATCAGGCCAATGCGGACGGATGGCCCGCTCTAAAAAACGATTGGGCTGTGTGAACGAATTGGTTGTGGAGCTGCGCAGCTAAAACTTTATCCACTATCCTGTTTATTTCGAAAAATCAGCTTGCACCCTAAAATGCCTTTTGCTACACGGAGGCCCTCGACGCGGAGTGGGACACGCTTCCTGCCGCTACTAACGCGTCGTTTGGATATTCGCGGTCGTGGCGGAATTGGTAGACGCGCAGCGTTGAGGTCGCTGTGGGGTAAAACCCGTGGAAGTTCGAGTCTTCTCGACCGCACCAATTTATCACTTGCTAAGTGATTGAAAAATAAGACCTTCTTTGGAAGGGCTTTTTGGTTTTCGCACCTTTTGCTTGAAAAGACATAGCATTTGTCTTTTGTGGTGATTTCTATGGCTCGTGAAGACAGGTATTTGCAGTTGTATCGCGGAATGTGGCGATACTGGAGACGCGTTCCCAAGGCTGTTTCGCATCTTGATGACCGAAAGGTTATCCAGGTCGCGCTTGGAACAAGAAATATTGAAGTCGCAAGGGTGCGCCGCGATGCGATGGAAAGCGCCGACAATCAATATTGGACAAGCCTGCGGACGGTAGGTGCTAATGAGCAGGCTGAGGCCCGTGATCCTCCCCCTTTGAAGTGGTCCATCGTTATGTTTAGGAAAACGGAGGATCAACATGGCTACGAAACGTCACAAGCCAGAAGAAATTGTCTCGAAGTTGCGGCAGGTTGAAGTCCTTGTCGGCCAAGGCATGCCGCGCATTGATGCCATTCGGCAGGTTCGTATCACCGAACAGACGTATTACCGGTGGCGAAAGCAGTATGGTGGGATGGGAACCGACCAACTGAAAGAACTCAAACGCCTTCAGAAAGAGAACGAGCGGCTGCGCAAGGCAGTGTCTGACCTGACCCTGGACAAGTTGATCTTGTCGGAGGCCGCAAAGGGAAACTTCTGAGCCCCGCCCGTCGTCGAGCCTGCATCAATCACATTCGTCAGCATCTCGGCGTGTCAGAGCGCCGAACCTGTCGTGTTCTGGGTCAGCACCGGTCTACGCAGAGGAAACCTCCAGCAGGGCGTGCTGACGAAGAACGTCTTGTGGCGGATATGATCGCACTCGCCCGTGAGTTTGGCCGTTACGGTTACAGGCGTATTGCAGCTCTGCTCAGAGATGCTGGTTGGCATGTGAATGACAAGCGTGTTGAGCGGCTGTGGCGACGAGAGGGGCTGAAAGTGCCAATGAAACAACCGAAGAGAGGGCGGCTCTGGCTGAACGACGGATCATGTGTCCGGCTGCGGCCAGAGTATCCCAATCATGTCTGGAGCTATGACTTCGTGCACTGCCGAACCAATGAAGGAAAAGCGTTCCGGACACTGAACATCCTGGACGAGTATTCCCGAGAGTGCCTGGCAATCCGGGTGAAGCGAAATCTGAACTCCACCGACGTGATTGATGTGCTAACGGATCTCTTCATCCTGCGAGGTGTTCCAGCCTACATCAGATCAGACAACGTCCTATATTCGGAATGACTGGCTGCTTTGGCATCAGGTCATTGTCGTGCTGAGCATTCTCGGCACGTTTGAATTTGCGTCAGTTTGGCTTTTTGATCAACAACATGTCTCTCCCATAACAAACACAGAGTACGCTTTTGCGGCTCTCACCGTCCTTAAGACGAGATCTCTCTGTCGTTGAGCAGAAGGCCTGAACATTATCTACGAGGTCGAATGTTCGCCTCTACGGCCCTGTCAGAGAAGGGTCCTTCTGCCGTCGATCATCCCTCAAAGAAGGGACGATAGGGTTCGCCGCGTTTGATGATCCCGTGTACGGTGCGGGCCATCTTGGCAGCGATTGCGGTATAGGCCTTTCGGCGCAAATGGGTGTTTTGTCGATCCTTGGCGATGTAACGTTCGAACTTGTCGCGGAAGCTGTTGGTCTTTTGCAGGATGGCAACCTGACCAGCCATCCAGAGAGTACGGCGCAATCTGGCATTGCCATATTTTGAGAGTTTGGTCTGGCCTCGGAAAGTCCCGGACTGGATCGTTGCGAGGTCCATCCCGCAAAACTTCAGAAACTGGCGGTGATGTTGAAAGCGGCGCAGGTCACCGGCTTCTGCCAATATGGTCAGGGCGTTTATCGGACCAATACCAGGAATGGATGTCAGCAGCTGATAGTCCGCATTGTTCTTGAGCAGCTCAACGGCGCGGTCCTCAATCTGATTACGCTGCGCGATCAGACCACCTCCCTCCGCGAGAACCATCCGGAACATCCTTACAGCGTCAGAATCTGGGGTAATTGGTAAGCCGACGGAGGTTTTTGCAGTCTTATAAATGTCTGCAAGCAAACGCTCTTTTGAGACCTTGCGGCCAACGACCTCCCAAGCATCGGCAATGAAGGCCTTTTGTTCCATGGCCGAGATAAAATGCGGCGAAGGATACCGCTCGAGGAAGGCAAAGAACCAATCACTGCGCGAACTGCGATGAAAGCGTTCTGCCTCGGGCCAATACAGCGGCAGGTAATGGGTCAGAACCCGATGCCAAAGCTCGGTCTTCGAGCGCGAGACGATGTCGTGGGTTTTGGAAAGTTCCTGAAGATCGTTCGTGCCGCACAGCATGGGGTCGTGGTAGAACTGCTCGTTCCCGATCTGCATCATGTGCAGGATGACCTGGGCATCCTTTGGATCGTTCTTGTCCCAACTGTTGTTCAAAGCCTCGCGGGTGCGGGCCAAAGCAACGGACGACACCAACTTGACTTCGAACCCTGCGCGCCCGAGCCGGTAAGCTAGGGCGCGATGGTAATTGCCCGTTGCTTCAAAAGCCGCGCGCACAGGACGACCATAGTCCAAGAGCGCCGCGATCAAGCGGTTAAAGTCGTCGAGCTGGTTCAACACAGTCAGACGGCGGCGGCGTTTTTTACCCGGAACAGCAATCAAAACTTCATGGCGAGCTTTTGCGATGTCGATCGCAACCAAAACAGGCTCGGTCTGTGCAATATTGGCATCGGTCATAGTCGGTCTCCCTTGCAGTGTGGTTTGTTGCAAAACCACTGTAGGGACCTGAGACCCGGCTATGATCACCTTCTGCGCTATTTGGTGGCTGCGCAGGCAATCATAGCCTCTGAAGCAGTGTCATTCCGAAGGTGTTATGGGCCGGAGTTCATTGCTCAGGCAGTCAGGGACTGGATCAACGCTGTGGGTGCAAAGACCGCGTACATCGAACCAGGTTCGCCATGGGAGAACGGATACTGCGAGAGCTTCAACGCCCGCCTCCGAGATGAGCTACTCAATGGTGAAATCTTCTACAGCTTAAAGGAAGCACAAATCCTGATTGAACAATGGAGGAAACATTACAATACCAAACGCCCACACAGCGCCTTGGGCTACCTACCACCGGCACCAGAAACCATCGTCCGGATGGACCAAAGCCCAGTCATGCACTAACAATCAAAACGGACCACTCAGGTGGGGCTGATCATCATAGCGGATGGCGCGTTTACGGTTTGAGCAGCCAGGAATGACCGGGACGATTGCGCGCTGGCGCAGATGTCTGCGCAAGCTGTTGGCATCGTATCCCTTGTCAGCGAGCAGGTACCTTGCTCCCTTCAAGCCTGCCAGCAGATGAGGCGCAACCGGAGTGTCTGCGGCATTGCCGCCAGTCAGCAGGAACGCAAAAGGACGGACGATCACGTCGGTAAGAGCATGGATTTTTGTGGTTTGCCCACCCCGCGACGGCCCGACCGCCTGATTTTTCGCCCCCCTTTACCGCCGTGGGCCGAGCGATACGCCTTGACGTAGGTACTGTCGATGGAGGTGCTTTTGGTCACCGCGCCCGACGTTGCCAGCGTCTCGACCAGATCGGTCCAGAACCGTTTGCGAGACCAGCGGTTGAAGCGGTTGTAGATCGTCGTCGAAGGCCCATAGGCTGACGGGCAATCGCATCAGCGGCATCCCACTTTGAGAACATGGATGATGCCTGAAATCACCCTGCGGTCATCGACCCTGCGAGCGCCCCCTATGTTCCTCGGCAGAAGTGGCTCGATCGTTGCCCATTGCTCATCCGACAGCCAAAACAGATGTCCCATACAAGCCTCCAAATCACATATTTTGGAACCTTGAATCTGATTTGCTACATCAAATCAATGATTTCAATGGGAATTGCCCCCAAGTCATTGTTTCGGAGGTATATTATCTACATATCGCTTATTGTTTTGAATATTTTGGACGCGCGCTTCCGAATTTGTCCGCTCTTTGTGATCAATCAAGTACATATTCTGCGCTTCTTTATTATCCACGATCTCTTTTACTTCCTGTTTAGATATGACTTCTGGGCGGCTTAACCCTAGTTCTCGAGTCAAATCTTGCAACAGATTTCCAAAAATCTCAGCTGTATTAGGCACACTTGATTTTTTGCGTTCGCTCTCGAAAACGTCGTGTGCACTATTGGGCCCAATAAGCATACTTCGCCCCTCCTACAAATCATTCCAACCAATCAAACGATTTGCCTTATATTTAACAGTATGTGAATCAGTGTTATCTACTTAGCAACTCTCAGTGCACTCGGCCCTAGGGAAAGCCATTGTAGTTATTGATTTGGCGTCATAAATAGAATTACAAAATTAAAACAACGACTTCAATGGGTTTTGACCCTACCCTGTATGTCAGCGTTAAGAGTTTGATAGCACACTCGGGGATTACAAATTGACGCGTAATATTTGAGGAGTTTCAAATCATTTTCTCGTCTGAATTGGAAATCAAGAAAATAGCCGCCGAGGAAACGATTGATATTCGTCATCGGGTTATGTGGCCTGATCGTCCTCGGAGGGATGTGATCCTGGCAGATGACATGAAAGCCCTGCACTTTGGTGCTTTCAAGAACGGACAGTTAGTTGCTGTCGGCAGTTTCTTTAACGACAGTGGGGTCGTCCGACTACGTAAGCTAGCGGTTGAACATGAACACCAAGGCAACGGTATTGCCAGTACCTTGCTGCAGGCTGCGATAGAAGATCTTCGTCATGAAGGATGCACCCGAATTTGGTGTGATGCACGTGTTTCAGCATCCGAATTCTATCTGCGGAATGGTTTCAGTCTGGACGCGCGTGTCTTTCAGAAAAGGGGCATAGACTACGTTGTCGCAAGCCGAGTCCTGTAAAAGGAGTTGGTCGCACGAGTTAAGCGAACACGCGCATTCGAAGAAGCTGCTGGATCATGTTTCCGGTCTTGGCACCTTAAGGGTGAAGACCGGAAACCGTTGTTTCCTGATATCAAGTAATCGAGGTCGTACTCCTCTCGGGAATTGGGGCGGTAAAATAGAGGAGCCCAAGGTGCCGAATGCTGCGCCGCCCATGAAAGTCCGGTTGTTCTCGGACGCGGACCATTTCCAGACAAGCGACTAGACGCTTTTGCCCTTATCGTTACAAAGCGGATAGTTCGATTTATTGTTGTCAGCACCTTCAACGTGGCGTTAATAGGAACGGGCAATTTAGAAGAGGCCACATGTGACATCAGTCTTTTCAACCACAGGAACCATCTTCTTTATCATTGCAATCGGTTACTTTGCGGTTGATCGGAAAGTGTTTTCCCGCGATGCCCTACAGGTTCTGGGAAAGTACGTCGTGAATGTGGCATTGCCAGCACTCATCTTCCGTGCACTGTCCGGTCGTGGATTTAGCGAAATTTCGAATGTTGGCTATCTGGGGGGTACCTTTTGGGTTCGCTGACCGTTTTGATAGCTGGCTATTTCTTTTCCAGAACCTTTTGGAAGACTAGCCCAATCTCAAGTACTTTTGATGCTACCGGTATGGCCTGCGCAAATAGTGGATTTGTTGGTTACCCTTTGCTGCTCATGTCACTCCCATCGATTGCCCCTACTGCTTTGGCATTGAACATGGTGGTCGAAAACTTGGTCATCATTCCACTTGTGCTAATTCTGGCAGAGCGAGCGACCGCCCCAACCTTGAATGGCCGATCACTGGCAAAGCTTATCTTTCACCGTGTCAGCACCAATACCATAGTATTGGCCATGGTAGCGGGTATCGCGGTTGCGGTGTTTAATCTGCCGATGCCGGTGTTCGCATCCAACGGAATCGACCTGATCGCGCAATCAAGCGTTGCCGTTTCGTTGTTTGTAATTGGCGGTACCGTTGCCGGAATCTCAATTAGATCTGTCGGGAAAAGGGTCTTCGGTGTGGTCATAGGGAAACTTGTTATTCTTCCAGTTGCTGTTTGGATGGGCTTCAACGTCATGGCTCTAGCCGGAGCCGGCGTGGATGACGCGAACTTGCGCAAAGCTGCAATCATTATGGCAGCGACACCTGCAATGTCGATTTATCCAGTCTTGGCCCAACGATACGGGCAAGAGGAACAAGCAGCATCGGCAATGTTTGTCATGACCGCGATGTCGTTCTTTACAATCAGCGGGCTTTTGTACCTGCTTTAATCCACGAAAGTAGGTTTTAATACAAATGCTCGGTTTCGACGCGAAGCAGCCATTTGTTGAGTCATTGCGAAAGCCTTCTTTGTCCGGATTGCGGTCATAAGCACCTTGCTCGGGTGGGGGTTCGAAGCGTCGGAGTCAAACCACTAGTTTGATATTTAGATTTATGAATTTAATTGTAAATAGAGGAGCGTGTGATGAGTTTCAAACAGGCTTGGCGTTACATCAGGGACATCGAAGAACACCAGATGCCTTGGCCGACCATGTTTCTGGCATTTCTGATCATCGCAATGGCGACGCTGTCTGCGGCAGCGTAATCGAGTAGAAGCCTCACTCCTCTCTCGCAATACTTTCAAACTCTCGCTGGACCGCCGCTTTGGCCTTTTCTTTGGTGTCCTCAATCCCCTGTGCACGGGCGTGGGTGTCGTTGACGAACCAATACCAGCGCTTGCCGCCTGCCTCCAGATAAACACGCGCCTGAAGGCCCGGAACCCCATCACAGTTTGCTGTCCCGTCATTGGCCTTGCCTGGCCATGTTGCGCGGCACTTCAGATCCATTCTTGAGTATAGCCTCGTTCATTCGTTCTTATTATGTTCTCATGAGCTGATTGGCGGAACGTGTCCAGAACGTGGCTCGTCGCATCCTCAAAATTCTTGAAATTTCCCGCCTTAATTGACGCGGGAGATCCGGAGCGCGGCGATGCTCCGGAAATCGGCAGTCCGCCAGGACTAAACGCTGGTCGATGTCAGACTAGCATTCCATCGCCCCCGCGATCAGACCTGACGGTCTGATACTGCCCTGCCGAGCAGGTCGTAGGGTTATCGGAGTGCTGAGGCGCTTCTGGAGCTCCTTGCTTATTCACGGATAATCGGTGGACGAGGTCTGCCGGACGTGCGAACGGATGCTCGGCTATCCGGAGGGGGGACCGCATTGGAGCCGTTGGAAACACCGTCCAGGTGCAAATCCCCCAGCTTATCGGAAACGCAATCTTGCGCACGGAGCGTGAGAAGAGGTTTGGGGCGAAGCGTTTTCAGTCCAACGAAAACGGGCCAGGTAGTTGGTAGAGCTGGCCCACTAATCTCAAGCGGCATCCTGTTTGGTGTCAGAATGTCTTGCCTCATCTTCCAGTTGGGATTTTAAGGCCATCAGATCCTTGACGGCGGTCTCTGGCGTAGAAGCAGCTACTTCCCCGGTTTGCGCCATTGTAACCTGATTACGCCCACTATCCTTTGAGCGGTAGAGTGCGTCATCAGCGACCTTGATCAGATCTTGCGGCATCATTCCATGGTCAGGACAGGACGCCACACCACTGGAAATCGTGATTTTGGGTAGGTTCTTTTCGCCGTATCGAACAGTAATTTTTTCAATCACCTGACGAAGCGCCTCCGCCCGTTCCATCGCTTCTTCGGACGTTGCGTCTGGAAGAAGAACCATGAACTCCTCCCCGCCGATGCGGCACGGCAAATCATCTCCTTCAAACTGTTGTTCAAGGGCCGTACCCACGGCCCGCAATACCATGTCACCTGCGTCGTGACCGTTATTGTCGTTGAACGTTTTGAAGTGATCGACATCGATCGAGATCAGGGACAGCGAATGCCCCTTATGCCGGGCCTTCTCGATTTTCGAACGAAGAGATTCGACGAAATGACGGCGATTGAACAGTCCCGTAAGCGGGTCACGAATGGACTGATTGTGAAGTTCATCGCGCATGCGCGTATTCGAGATTGCCATGCTGATTTGCTCAGCAGACATTTGCGCCAATTTCCGATTTTTCAAAAATTCTTCTAATTCAACACCTTCTACAGCGTTCAGGTGCATCAGTCCAACCGTCTCGCCATTCGCCAGGATTGGCAGGCAAATAGAAGCGCGGTCCTCATCTTGAGGTGCTACATGCTCACATCGGAAATTGACTTCATTTTCTCCAAATACATAAGGACGCCCCCGTCTGAGGCCCCAACAAGCATCTGGCCGTATATGTGCTTCCAGCGCGCCACCATTCCAGGAACATGCACCGTCGAGCACATCTCGTGAATTTGAATAGACGTAGAGCGAACCAGCGGTGTTCGGTAGCAGCTTGATCATGAACTGGCTCACCATATCGAACAGCTCGTTCAAGTTGCTGCTGGATTGAAGCCACTCGTTGAGTTCGGAAAGCAACCGAATTTCCCGTGTCAGTTTCAGCTGCCGATCCTTTTCATCTTTCTCTCTCTGACGCGCATCAATCAGACGCTTCTTGAACACATGGAACGCTTGGCCAATGTCTCCAATTTCGTCGTTCTGAGAGAAACCTAGCTCCGCGTTCAAATCGTTGCGAGACAAGGAATAGAGAGCCTCCGCCACTTTACGGAGTGGCGTCACAATAACTGTTCTTCCCGACCAAGAGACCAAGGTTAAAGACAACAACACCGAGCCAATCGTCAGAAGCAATGTCAATCGGAGGGCATCTTGTTCACGTTCAACCGCAGTGGTTGTCGCATCCAACGTGATGTCCTGAATTTCAAACAACAAGGTTTCCAGTTGCGAATTCAAAGCAGAGTGTTTGGCTTCCACCCGGGCAAACTGGGCTTCTGCTATACCACGCTCTCCCAAGCTTGCCTTTGCCAAAGCACTTGTTGTGACATGGGAATAGACTGAATGTTCATCGGCCACCGCTCTGATGGTCTCCAGAATGCTGGAAAATTTCGCGTTCAATTCCTCTGATGTTGCGAGGGATGTTGCGTTTTCTGCAGCCTCTTCCGCTTTCAGCAATTCTTCGCCAATCTTGGCACCCAGAGTTTCAATGTTCGATCTTATCTCAATCAATTCAGGACTATTGGGCTTTGAAGTGGTGTCGTTCAGGCGCAAAAAGCGTTCTGTCAAAACGGATTGCTCAAGACGATGGGCTGTAACTTGGCTGACCGCAGCAGACAGGGGAATTTCTGCGTCGGCAATGAACTCAAAGTCATCGCTTATCTTGCTCAGCTCAAAAACACCAAAACCAACTGACAAGGTTACAAGAGAAATTCCGGCTACAACAATCGACAGGATTTTCCCCATAACAGTGAAGCGAACTTTAGACTGCTCGTGCATTGTACCCCCCCAAAAAAAACAATCGAAAATATAAACTTTAATAAGTTAAATTACTCTAACGCAGGTGTGGTTTACAGAAATACAATATATTACAATGTGTTATTAATATTTACGAAGTGAAACTTCGTGTAGTATATCAGTATATACCTATTTTAATTAAGGTGGTGTAGTTATAACTCAGCGGCATGTTTGCTGCAATTTTTGTGCAGTTTGACGTGTCAGAGTTATTTGAATGAATTCTTAAGCAGTATCAGGCCAAGTGGCTACACTGCTGAACGTTGCCTACCTCGTTTACTGGCTCAATTCGGAAAATCGTTCTCAAATTTCCAGTTTGAACTGAAGCAGGAGATCCGGAGTATTGGTGGTCGGCGGTGTTTCCGCTTCCCGCCTCCGGTTCAAGAACCTGCACGGTCTCGCCTTCCGGCAATCCGACCCTGTTAATCAGAATGTCAACGGTCTTGGTGGGAGTGGCGAAGTATCCCGGAATCCTTCGGAACCGGACATCATCCAGCTTCTGCTGAAGGTCTGCGGCTACGCGCCTTTCATCTGATCCGTTGTCCTCGATCATCGACCACAAAAGCAGCGCGGCAGGGCTGTTGTTAGCTGGTTTGCCTGTTTCGCGCGGTGCGTCATAGTACCCGCTTCCGCGCGTTGTTTCCGGACGTGTCAGGTCTTCAATCGCCTTCTTGGTTGTCAGCTTGGCGAGAAGGTCTGGCACGGTTCCGGATCTGTGGCGCTTTGCAAGCGCTCTGAATGCTTTTTGGGTGCGCACAAGGTGCAAGCCGTCAAGGCGGGCATTAGCGGCCTGTTGAGCCTTGCGGGGTGTGTTTGTTGATCGATCGGCAAATTTGGCGTCGATCTGTGTTTGAAGATTGGCGGCAAGTGTTTCCAGTCGGTCTGCAAGCGTGCTCATGGGTCTTTCCTTTCATCAAGATGAGCGGGAGGGCTCGGGCAAGTTCTGCCTGTTTGGTGATTTCAGGTTCGGAGAGAGGTGCGCCCGCTAGGCGGGCGCTGTTTGATCAGCGTCTACGAGTTCGTAGTGATCGAAGAAGGTTCGGTAGAATGCTGCGGTGGTGCCAACTTCGTTGCCGACGATGCGGTCAAATTCGTTGTGGCGTTCTTCGCCGCGGGTACTATTTGCGAATATAATCAGCTGTTCCATATGGTCACGGAAACCGCGCTCATCGTTCTTCGCAAGGTCGATGCGTACTTGCTTGTAGCATTCACCATTATCGAAGAAGACGCTGATTTTAGTCTTGAGGTACCCGCCTTCGGTGTGACCCAATGCGACGCCAAGGGCAATTTGTTCGAACTCGGAGAAGCGATACTCTTTATCTTCAATGAATTCCGGGGCTTCTGACAAGTGAACCAGAACCTTGGAAAAGCGAGCTTTGTTGGAGAGTTTGGTCATTGTCTGCTGTCCTCATGTGTGGGCGATAGCGCCCCGTTGCGGACAAGAATTATATTAGGGCTATTAGCCCTAAATCTCAAGAGGAAAATTGAATGAATCCGACAACTAGGCGAGTTTCATTCCCTCTGTACGGCGAGCGGATCTGATGTCGGATCGCTTCACCTTCCGCCATGAGCCATTGTCGACCTTGTTCAGGATTTCTGCCTCTTCTTTGCGATCCATGGGGCCATATTTTAGAAAATAGGCAAGTGCTCTGCGGCCCGTACCCGACAAGCCTTGCTTGGCAGACATCATTTTTCTGATTTGGCTTCCATCATTCTTCTCGCCAGCCAAGCCGATTGCGGCTGTGAGGCCGCGTTGGGTTTGTCCCGGTTGATCAACGAGTGCTTTGATTAGTTTGGCGTCCTGTTCGATCTCAATACGTCGGGGAAAAGCCTTGGCCTCCGCAGAATCGGCAAACCATCCGCTTGGAAGGGGCAGCGTGTTGATCCAGTCCTTCAAACTGGCCTGATCGGCCTTTGCACTATCCGGTACGACTGCAAGTTCACAAACTGCATCAAACAGAGCGGCGTCGCTGGCTTCTTCAAGGATCGCCGGAACTGTATTCTCGGCAAGGATAACGGCGACAGGCATGGTCACCTCCTGTTTCTAATTCTCAAAAGGGGGAGGGGCTGAGCCCCTCCGGTTTGGTTATTCGATGATTTCAACATCGCCGCCCGGGTGAGAGACGTAGACCGCCTCTTGGTCGGTATCTGACAGGATGTCCCGTGCCAACTCGCGAAGGGCTTCGCGATTGCCCTCCTGTTTGGTCATGGCGGATTGAATGACTGTGACGTCGTCCTTAAAGAGCTTGCCCTTTGGATTTACCCAATAGCCTTTCGCTTCCCATGCGGTTGCGCCGCCATGGGTTTCGCAAAGGGTGCGAATGGTCCGCTCGATGATTTGGGAATTGTCAGAACCATCGTTATCCTTCAGCGGGATGATGATGGAAGCTGTGTTCAAAGTGTCTAGCATGAGATTTCCTTTCTGAAAAATGGGCGATAGCGCCCCGTTGCTGACAAGAAATATAATAGGGTTAATAGCCCTGTATTGCAAGTGAAAAATAGCGATTGGCTAAAGAAAAATGTTATGCCCTCAATGGTTGTCTGGTTAATTAATGGGTGTTTATTGCGCTAGCGTCATTTCGCCCGTTAAGTCGGGTGCGGAAACATAGCAAAAGACATAGAAAATCGGGCTAAATAATATGCTAAGTAATTGATAATATAATATTAAAAAGTGTTTTTCGGCGCGTCTCGACCGCACCATCCCTTCCCAAAACAAATACTCTTCAACTCCGCTCCAAGTGCGTGTTCGGATAATTCTGCACCGTTTTGGTGGTATTCAGATACGCGTGACGCGGTCACCGCCATGCATGTCGCAATTCCACCTCTTGTCGCTCCCTAAATCGTCCGCCCTGAACAACGTCTAAGCCATTGATGTTGCGCGTGGCCGAAGCAATACGCAAATATTCGATTTGACCGGTTTGGGGATGGGGTTTGTGATCCAGAGCAGCAAAATGATCAGTGCATTGAGGATCAGACGCAGGTTATGACCGGCTGCGGCCAGCAGGGCGTTGATGGCATCGCCATTTTTGCCATTGAGGAAGTTCCGGTCAAGTCGTCCATCTGTTTTCATGTGGCCGATGGTGGCCTCGATCGCTGATCGTCGTTTCAGCTCACGCTTCATCTGTGCCGTCAGCCCGCGCTTCTGGCCGGAGATCATGACCTTGGCGTCGCCCTCATAATCATGCCCCCGATAGCCACGGTCCACATAGACACGCTCAGCTTTGGTGCCGCAGACTTTCTCAGCCTGACTGATGGTGTCATTCAAGGTGTGCCCATCATAGGGATTGCCCTCAAAAGCCCTCGCCGCAAGAACCAATCCTTCCCGATTGGTCGTGGCAATGCCAACCTTGGCCCCGAACTCGTAAGGTGTTCGCGCCTTGCCCTTGGCAATACAGGCCACTTCCGGCGCATGCATGGAATAAATCTTGTTTTTGTCCTTGGGGGTCTGGGCCAGAAGCCGCTCCACCAGTCCCAGCAGACGGGAGAACCGGTGCTCAAGACCTTCGTTGCCTGCGATCTTGCGGGAGATGTCGCGATAGACCCGGCCCAGATAGGTCTTCAGCTTTTTGAGTTCCCGGCGCATCCGCTTGAACTGTTTGGCATGGGCATAACGGCCCGCCATCAAGGCCGCCTTTTTGGCAACTCTGGTATGGCTGCGACGCAAGATGATGCCGGCCCTCTTGGCCTGGCGCACCAGAAGCTGCAAGGCCTTGTGATAAAGACGGCTATCGGTGGGATGGGCAATGGCTTTGGGTTGAACGGTCGTATCAACCAAGACCCGCTCAAGGCTGCTCTTCTTGATCGTCCCGCTCTCAATCGCAACACCTACCGTAGCAGAAAGAAGCTTTTCCATTCCCTCAGGACCAATCCGTTTGCGCCAGCGGGTCATGGTTGAGGGATCAATGGGGAATTGGTGCTGGAAAAACTCAAAACCGCAGAAAGACTGCCAGTAGGGGTTTTCAACCCAACGCTCAACCGTCTCTTCATCGGAAAGATCGTACATGTGCTTGAGAAAGTGCAGCCCGGCCATCAGACGCGTTGGTTTGGCCGGTCGTCCCAAGGGGCGATAATGCCTGCCGAACTCCGCATCAAATTCATCCCAAGGCATCAGACCAGACAGCCGCACCAACGAATGGTTCATATCGATGATTGCGGCCAGGCGTTCCTTGAACAGATCGCCACACCGTTTGTTGCGTTTTGAAGGTCTCATGAGAATATGCCAGAAAATGCGTGCTTCGGATCAACTAACCGGCATATTCACACATCCAAAACCCAATGGGTATCCATACTCTTCAATCAGTTAAGGGGTTTTTCAGCGCGAACTAAATCGCGCATAAAACAAGATGGTCGTGTCGGGCTGAATTCTCACTTGACCGACGTTCTACTCTTCGATTGGTGCAACGGTTTATGCGTGAACGGCAAGGGCTCGATCCAACTGACATTCGTATCCTCAGTGCAGTGCAAAAGCACGGGCAAGTGAGTAAGACCAAGCTGGCTGAATTGGTGAACCTATCCGCAACGCCGTGTTGGGCGCGCCTGACCCGCCTACGTGCGGCAGGATATATCCGCGGATACCATGCCGATATTGCTCTGGAGCGCGTCATAGATGCGACACGGGTCATCGTCACGGTCTCTCTGACTCATCACCGAAAAGCGGACTTTGACAAGTTTGAGAACTTTGTCAGGGCAACGGACGAAATCATCAACTGCGTCGCAACAGGCGGTGGAATTGATTACGTCCTCACCGTGGTCGCGCCGAGTCTGTCTGCGTTTCAGACCCTCATGGAGGATGTGCTGGATGCCGATTTGGCCGTGGAAAGATACACGACTTATTTTGCGACGCGTCTCATCAAGGCCGAGCAACCAAACCTGTCTAAACTGGTGGCCGGTAAGTCCAAGTAATTGGATCAGACCAAATAGACTACAAAGTTAAAAATCGAAGTCTACTTGGTCTTAGAAAAGGTCGTTTTTGGGCTACTCGCCTTGTTCAAAAGTTCTAAGTATTTTTGCGTCAACGAGCTGCCCAGGGCATGTCCCAAAGCGCATTTCAGGGTAAACATCAAGATGCAACAGCAAGACTTTGGGTTTGGGACCCAGATCCGCAAATCACCTTATTTCGACGCCACCGTTCGCTGGGGCGCACAAGGGTTTTCGGTCTATAATCACATGTATATCCCGCGCGATTTCGGTGATCCGGAACAAAATTTCTGGAACCTCGTCAACGATGCGATCCTGTGCGATGTCGCTGTCGAGCGGCAGGTGGAAATCACCGGCCCGGATGCGGCCAGATTCACACAAATGCTAACGCCACGCGACTTGTCCAACATGTCAGTTGGACAGTGCAAATATGTCCTGATCACCAATGCCGAGGGCGGCATCCTGAATGACCCTATCTTGCTTAAGCTCGGTGAGAACCACTTCTGGCTGTCTTTGGCCGACAGCGATATCCTGTTGTGGGCTCAAGGCGTCGCGGTGCATGCGGGAATGGATGTGTCTATCAGCGAGCCGGATGTCTCCCCGCTGCAACTGCAAGGGCCCAAGTCCGGCGAAATCATGCAAGCCCTGTTTGGTCCTGAAATCATGGATCTGCGTTACTATTGGTTCCGCGAAATGGAACTCGGCGGAATTCCGTTGATCGTTTCTCGCACCGGCTGGTCCAGTGAATTGGGCTACGAAATCTATCTGCGCGATTCAGCGCACGGCGATGCCTTGTGGGAGCATATCATGGCCGTTGGAGCTCCATTGGGATGAAGCCGGGGCATACATCAACCATTCGCCGGATCGAGGGCGGCATGTTGTC
>NZ_GL476320.1:369351-381493 GCF_000148725.1 Roseibium sp. TrichSKD4
TCAAAGCCCGCCTGAGCGGGCTTTTTGTGCTCATGTCAAAGCGCTGTTCTGAGATTTGAGGAGCAAGCGTGTTGGGGTCCGAGATCCGATCAGAACGCATATAGCTAACTGGCATGATGTGAGCTGTTTCTCATGCTGAGAAAGTTGGGCGTGACGTAACGTTTTTGGATGTGTAAGGGTTGAAAAGGTCAATTAGCGCAAGAGAGGCGGTTGCAGACTTCCGGGTAGCATGAACGGAGAGCCGCATGGCAAACAACAAAAAGCCAGTGTCTGATTTTGCCTCCGGGGAGATCTTCCGTGAATACGCGAAATGGCTGATCGGTCTTGTACTGATTACATCAGCATTTAGTCTTTCGCTGGGTTTGATGTCGGCTGGCATTGTTCTTGGCGGGAGCATGTTTGTCGCGGGAATTACGTACCTGATGCGTAAGGACCCCGCCAAGGCCATTTTTACGACCATGCTTATCGGTGTGTTCTGCCAGATTGTGAATCTCGAGATTCACAGAGACAGCACAAACATTGGTGTGATCTGGTTCTTGGCGACCGTCTGTTTTGCCAGCTTTACCGGAAGTCTCAAATCGATTTTATGGGTGACAGCCGCGGCAGGGACAGGGATTGTGCTCACCGGATTGCGCGCTCCGACGTCAGACCCGATGTGGTCTCATCCCATGACCTTTCCCAACTTGTTGGGCATGCTGGCTGTGTGTGCGGCGACCTCGATTGCTGTCCAGAGATATCGGATGAAGCGCGAGGACGAGTTGAGCAAAGAGTTGACGAACGTTGAGGCGCTCGTTGACGACTTGGCAAAAGCCAATGAAAGTCTGAAGCAATCCGAGCAAAGCAAACTGCGCCTTCTGGAAACAATGAGCCACGAACTTCGAACGCCAATGATGACCATTGCGGTTGCTGCGGAGCGCATGGCGGAAAAGGGGCTTCACACCGAAAATCAGCAAACCATGGCGGCAATAGAAAGGTCCGCCCGCAACATTTCTGAGATCATTAATGATGTCCTTGATCTAGGGGCGGATTATTCTGGCCATGCCAAGGTCATCAACGAAACATTCGAGCTGTTTCCGGTGATCCAAGGTGCCTGTGAAATTGCTCAGGTCGCTCAGCCTGATGTTGTGCTGGTTATTGATGTTTTGCCGCCGACACCTGCCGCTTGGGTAGGTGATGTCGCCCGCTTGAGGCAGGTCGTTCTCAATCTGGCGAGGAATGCCTTGATCCACTCCGGTTCAGAATGTGTCCGTGTTCAACTTCGAACAGCGGCAGATCAAGGTCTGTGCATAAGGGTAGAAGACTGGGGGAAAGGCATTGAAGACAAGGACATTCGCAGCCTTTTTGATCCTTACGTGCGCACCGGAGCAGCAACCAGTGGAACAGGTCTCGGGCTGTCAATTACCAAGGAATATGTGGAGCTTCTGAGTGGTCGTATCTCAGTCCAATCAACACCGAGTATGGGCACGGTTTTTGAGGCTTGTCTGCCTTTCAAGGCTGTTGGTCATGAGATCGTTGCCGACCGATTTGCAGCTCCATCGTTTTCTGTGATCAGATTGGAATTGAATCCGAAGACAAGGGAAGCGTTGGAGCCATGGCTTGCATACTGGTCAATAGCCGAAGAAAGTAATGCCTCACACAACATTTCGGAGCGCGCCAAGGGGCAAGGTTTTGGCGTATTCACACCGGAAATCATAACGAAAGCATCTTCTAATGATGCTGGAGAGCATTCAGAGGACGAAGTGATCCAAAAACCGAATGGAAAACAGTGCCTTGTTGTTGAGGATGAGGTGCTGCTGACGGAACTTTTGAGCCAGTATTTGCAGGATCACGGGTTCATCGTTCGCTCAGTTTATGATGGGGAAGGGGCCATTTCCATGCTGGGTGAACAGTCTATTGATGTTGTGGTGGTGGATATGAATATGCCCGGCAAGTTTAGCGGGTTGGATGTAATCAAATCTGCGGCAGGTTTAGAGACACCACCGTTAATCTGCGGGATTAGCGGTCTTGCAACCTATGAGGAAGCTGCCCGGGAAGCGGGGGCAGACCTGTTTTTTCGTAAGCCTTTCAGTCTTGCCCTTTTCGTTGAAGAAGTTAGTGGCCTTTTGGCTTCCAAATGAATCGCAATCTGCTGTGCGAGTTCCAAGTGAGCAACTCAGTATCTGCATATCTCAAGCAAACTATAAAAATTATGTGGGTGATATTCTGCGTCCGTGAAAATTTATCTCAAAATATATCAATATATATTTAGTTTATTTGATTGGTAATAAAGACGATACGCATGAATAATGTCAAAAATTACGTAGAGGGAACCCTTTCTTAAAGGTTCCGCGTCATTGGTTGTGATGAGGAAAGTTACACCAAATGACTTACGAGGCCTACGATGAAGCGTTCCGCTCGCACTCTATTGCTCTCGACTATCACTGGACTGTTGCTGGCAGCGCACCCAGTCGCTGCGGAAACTGGTGTCACCGATAATACGATTCTGTTTGGGCAGGCCGCGGCTCTCGAAGGGCCAGCCTCTGCTCTCGGTCTTGGCATGAAAAAGGGCATTGAGGCAGCTTTCGCGGAAGCAAACGCCAAGGGCGGTGTCTCTGGGCGCACACTCGAGCTCGTCAGCTATGATGATGGTTATGAGCCAAACAAGTCGATCACCCAAGTCAAGAAGCTGATCAATGACGATAAAGTCTTCGGTCTGATTGGGCCGGTCGGAACACCAACTACGAAAGCAACCCAACCTATCGCAACAGCGGCCAAGGTGCCTTTCATTGGACCATTCACCGGGGCTGGTTTCTTACGGGATCCCGAGCTCGGCAACGTCATCAACGTTCGTGCGACCTATGCAGCCGAAACGGAAGCGTGGATCCGGCATCTGCACGACGAACTCGGCATGAACAAGATTGCCATTTTGTATCAGGATGATGGTTTTGGTCGTGTGGGCCTATCCGGCGTGGTTGCAGCTCTGGACAAGCGTGGGCTCTCACTTGTGGCGGAAGGCACATACCAGCGCAACACGACTGCGGTCAAGACAGCGCTTTTGAAAATCCGCAAGGCCAAACCGGAAGCAGTGGTGATGGTCGGCGCATACAGACCGATTGCTGAATTCATTCAGGTCGCTGACTCAATCGACTTTGAGGCCAAGTTCGTGAACATCTCTTTTGTCGGCTCCAAGGCGCTGTCTTCAGCGCTTGGTTCTACTGGCGACGGGGTGATCGTGTCTCAGGTCGTTCCGTTCCCATGGGACGAAACCAGTTCACTTATTCAGCAATATCAGGCAGCTCTCAAGGCAGTAGACGCTTCAGCTGAACCGGGCTTCGTCACCTTTGAAGGGTATATCGTCGGGCGCCTGACCGTGATGGCGCTTGAGCGCACAGGTCGCAACCTCACCCGCAAGGCCTTTTTGGATACATTCTGGACCAACGGTACCTTCGACATGGGGGGCGTGGAACTCTCCTTTTCCAAAGGCGACAGCCAGGGAATGGATGACGTGTTCCTGACTGAAATTCAGTCCGACGGCAGTTTTGCGCCGGTTGCCAACACAAACTGAATTGAAAGGAGCAGGGGGCAGTCCTGCTCTTTCCATATTGCCGCCCACTTTGAAAATGGTGAAAGTCCGTGAAAGCACAAATGAAGAAATTCGGAAAAGCCAATGGAGCCTCTGGTGTAAATGTGTTCGGGCGGCTCCGGATTAGAGGCAAGCTGTTTGCTGCAATGGGGGTTTTCATTGCGCTGACGGCGGTGGCCATCGGCATCAGCTTGTTGTCCTTTTCGAGAGTGGGCGACGGTTTTGAAGTGATGGCCCGCCAAAACCTGCCGTCGATTGGCAACGCAGCTAAAATGGCCGTGGCTGGAACAGATGTATCAGACGCTGCCTCTAAGGTCGCCAGCAGTCGATCTCAGGACAAAAAAGCGGTCGCGGTTTCCAAACTAACCAACGGCATTGCTCAGCTCAAAACCAATGTCTCAGGCATCACGGTCACCGAAGACAACGCTAAGGCGGTTGAACGGCTCAACAGCAACATTCGCTATTTCGAAGACAATCTGCCGGATCTGGAAAATATCATCAGCAAACAGTTGAAGGTTCGGGCGGATGTTGATCGCCAACTCCTTGAGCTTTTTGGCAGTTTTGACGATTTGAACATGGCAATCCTGCCTGTGGTGGATGATGCCTATTTTGACGCCGTTATTGGCGGCGAAAAAGCGACAGCCCGCAGTCAGGAAATTCTGGACGATTTGGCCAATGTCGAGATGGTGCGTTTGAGTTCTCTGCTCGAGTTGCGCGGCGAAATCAACATGTTGGTTGGTTTGATCAACGCGGCGACGTTCGTGAATGACCCCTCGATTTCGACCATCTTCGTAGATCGGATTGTCGCCTCTCAGCGCAAGTTGGCGAACTACCGCAAGGAACTGGCGAACCTGAATGTCAAGGTCGGAGCGGACGAAACACTCGATAAACTGGCTGGCTTGGGTGCTGAGTTGGTTAGCATCAGAGCTTCGGGCAAGTATATCAGCGGTGCGCGTGAGCGCAGGATTATCAATGAAGCCCAAGAGCTTCAGACCGTGCTTGATAACGTGCTTGTTGAGCTTGTGGATGATCAAACCTTTGCTCTGACCATCAACACAGAAACCACCGTCGGTGAAAATGCCGTCATCATTGAAAAGCTTCTCAATGATCAGGTGGGCGATCTGAAAAATATGCTTGAGACACAAGCGCTCGCAAATATGTATATCGCAACCATTGTGCAGGGGAGCAATGTCGAGGACATCGATCAGATCGGCCCCATCGAAGCAAAACTCTACTCCGCAGGCGAACGCATCCGCACTGCAGTCGGTTCAATTTCTGATCAAACGGTCATCTCCGAGTTGGAGCAAATGTTGGCTCTCGGAAATCCAGAAGATGGTGTTCTGAAAGACTATGCCCGTGAACTCACCATCCGGGCCGACGCTGAGACAAAACTCGCCCAAATGTTCGCCACTGTTGACGATCTGGGTGTTGCTGTTTCTGAACTGATCGACTTGGAAGTTGGAGCAATCAATCAGCAAGCCGACGAAATCAGTACACTGTTCGCAACAGGCTCGTCAGCGCTTGTTGTTATTGGGATTGTCAGTCTCGTAATTGCCGGTGTAGTGGGCATTCTCGTTGTGGATCGCGGCCTTGTCAGCTCTCTCTCGCAAATGATCGATTCCTTGCGTGAACTTGCACATGGCAATCTAAATGTCCATGTGCCGTCCATGAGTCGGGCGGACGAGATCGGCGAGCTTTCAGAGGCACTTGCGGTGTTTAAGTCCAATGCCGCCGAGCGTGAGCGGTTGGAAGCAGCGGCTTCGCAAGAACGTAAAGGTCAGTTGCAGCGCCAGAAAATGATCGAGACTCTGATCGTCAACTTCCGGTCCGAGATTGAGCACACGCTTGAGACGGTCGATGGCCGAATGCACGCCCTTCAGGAAACTGCGACAAGTCTGACAGAAGCCTCACGTCAGACAGATCGTCAGGCAACGCAGGCCTCAGACAACTCTGAGCAGGCTCTTAAAAACGTCGAGATGGTCTCCTCAGCTGCAGAGGAACTATCACACCTTGTCACACAGATCGGCGGGCGCTTGGTCAAGGCAACAGATATTGTTTCCAACGCAACAGAAAACGCGCGTTCCGCCACTCACAAAGTTCAAAGCCTTGCAGAAGGCGCCGACAAGATCGGTGAAGTTCTGACGCTTATTCAGGCGATTGCAGAGCAGACCAACATGCTGGCTTTGAATGCGACCATTGAAGCTGCACGTGCAGGTGAGGCGGGTAAGGGCTTTGCTGTGGTCGCGTCCGAGGTAAAGGAACTTGCGACACAAACATCCAAGGCAACGGAAGAGATCGCAACTCAGATCTCGGCGATTCAAAGCTCAACCGGCGAATCTGTTCAGGCTATCGAGGCTATTCGAGACATCATGGAAGACGTGAATACAACCACGCGATCCATTGCAGATGCGATCGAAGAGCAGGGAACCTCGACAAGCCAGATTTCCGACAATGTTCAGGAAGTGGCGCAGGGAACGCAGGAAGTGACCAACAACGTGGCTGCCGTGAAAACAGCAGTTGCTGAAACATCTCAGTCCGCTGCGGTCGTGGAAGATACGTCCAATCAGGTTGCCGAACGTACGGTTCACATGAAGTCGGTCGTCGAGGACTTCTTGAAAAAGGTTGCTGCCGCTTGAATTTCGCATGCGGCTGGCAAGTGGCAATTAGCCTGCAGCCAGCCGGTGCGCCCAAGATATAATCATGAGTTGCTCCTGATTATCGTGCCCCGCATCATGCGTCCCACATCCGTAATGATGCATGTCCCTGGCCAGCCCTTCGGGGTTGGCCCTTTTTATCATTACGCCGTTTTGACGTTAGGAAACTCTGGCGGAGAGTTATCTGCCAATTCTTTGGTGTTAATGTGAGTTTCGACTTGAAGCTCAGCAAAAGAGCGCGCTACATCGCAATATCATCTGCACCGTTTCAGTTTGCTACATGGGTCGCAAACAGGCATGACAGCAGCAACAGAATGCAGTATAGAAAGTGCATTAAGTGCGCTTTTTCTTGAGGGGGAGTAACATGCAGGCTGAGGCTCTTGCCGAACCGGTCGCACCGACCCCTATTTCAGTCCGTGACGAAGACGGTCATATCAATGCCGAATTTCTGGCAGCGATTGAAGAGGCAATCGAGCTTGGTGACGGCGCGATTTGCCGGGATCTGGCGCGCAATCTCCACGAAGCTGATACCGGCGATCTTCTTGAAGCCCTGAACGAAGACGAACGCGCTTCCTTTGTCCGCCTTTTAGGCAAGGATTTTGACTACGCCGCGCTAACGGAAACCGATGAAGCTGTTCGTCTGCAGCTTCTGAAAGATCTCTCCAACGAGGCCATTGCCGAGGGCCTCGGCGAGCTGGATTCAGATGATGCTGTCTACATTCTTGAAGATCTCGATGAGGAAGATCAGGCAGCCATTCTTGAAGAGCTGCCTTATCTGGAGCGAACACAGCTTAAGAAGGCGCTCGATTATCCTGAAGAAAGCGCCGGACGGCGCATGCAGACGGAATTTATCGCGGTTGCTCCGTTCTGGACGGTCGGCCAGACGATTGACTACATGCGCGAAGCCCAAGACCTGCCGGACAGCTTTTACCAGATCTATGTTGTTGACCCGAGCTTCAAACTGCTTGGCACTGTGCATCTGGACAAAATCCTGCGCACTCGCCGTGCAGAAAAGGTCACCTCCATTATGGAGGAAACCCGATATGCGGTGGACGCGACTGAAGATCAGGAAGAGGTCGCCCGGACCTTCGAACGCTACAATCTCGTCTCCGCTGCGGTCATTGATGATAATGACCGCCTCGTCGGCACGTTAACCTTCGATGACATCGTGGATGTCATTCAAGAAGAGGCGGAAGAGGATTTCATGGCGCTGGCCGGGGTTGGCGACGAAGAGATCTCCGATAACGTGGTCACCATTGCCCGCTCGCGTCTCACTTGGCTTGTGGTGAACCTCGGCACAGCCGTACTCGCCTCCGTCGTGATTGCTCTGTTTGAAGATACGATTGAAGCCATGGTCGCGCTGGCGGTTCTCATGCCGATTGTGGCCTCTATGGGCGGCAATGCCGGAACACAGACCATGACGGTTGCTGTGCGCGGTATCGCAACGCAAGAACTCTCGGCCCGCAACATGTGGCGGATCCTCAATCGTGAGGTGCTGGTGAGTTTTTTCAACGGCATTGCACTCGCGGTGTTGATCGGCGTGACTGCGTGGCTCTGGTTCTCCAGCGGAGGGCTCGGCATCGTGATCGGCAGCGCCATCATCATCAACATGTTGTTTGCTGGTCTCTCCGGCCTTTTGATCCCCATCGCGCTCGATAAATTCAATATCGATCCGGCCATCGCTTCCAGTGTCTTTGTGACCACGGTCACGGACGTCGTTGGCTTCTTTGCCTTTCTTGGCATCGCCGCCCTGTGGTTCGGCTTGCCGCTATAAGGCAGCTGAACTCAAGCTGTGGTCCTGTGACCTGTTGTCTAACCGGTTCAGGTCACGTACCCAGAGAGGGCCTTGCTCATCCATTGCAGTGATCGGACGTCATGCAGGTTACTCAAGACCCATATTCCTACCGGAACGATAGCGAAGTTCCTGCGTTCGATGACAGCGCCCCCATTGCTGTGATGGATGCTGAATGCGCGTTGTGCAGCTGGGGTGCCCGCACGATTCACCATCTGGACAAGAGCGGACTGCTGCGCATTTGTCCGGTGCAATCGCCGCTTGGAAGCGCGATCCTTCAGCACTATGAGATCAACAGTCTTGACCCGGAAAGCTGGTTGTTTCTGGAAGATGGAACCTCCTATCAGGATATGGAGGCGGTCATTCGGGTGGGACAACGGCTCGGCGGATGGGGCAATCTGGTTCTAGCTCTTAAGCTTGTGCCAAGACCCCTTAGAAGCTGGCTCTACCTGAGAGTTGCCCGCAATCGATATCGCCTGTTCGGCAAGGGTGACATGTGCGCCATTCCTGATCCCGACTTTCAAAAACGGCTGATGAGATGAAGGTTCTCATCCTCGGCGGCTATGGTGTTTTCGGAGAGCGTTTGGCGCGCCTCTTGGTGCGCGATGGTCATGAGGTGTGTGTTGCCGGGCGCAATCTTCAGGCGGCGGAAAAGCTGGCTCTGGACATCAAGTGTTCGGCGCGTCAGCTGGACCGGGCAGGGAACCTTGAGGGCTTGTCCGATTTTGACGTTGTTGTGGATGCCGCAGGTCCGTTCCACACCTATGGAGACAATCCGTATCACGTTGCCCGCCGCGCAATTGAAGCTGGCGTTCACTATCTGGATTTGTGTGATGATACAGAGTTTTGCGCCGGAATAACCGCACTTGATGCGGAGGCCAAAAAAGCCGGTGTGTGCGTTCTCTCCGGCTTGTCATCTGTTCCGGCCCTGTCGTCCGCCGCCGTAACAAAACTGGCGGGCGAAGACCGACCCGAATATATCGAAACAGCCATTTTACCGGGCAACAAGAGCCCGCGCGGTCTCTCTGTCATGCATTCAATCTTGGCGCAGGCTGGTCAGCCGTTTGAAGTCTGGCGGGCGGGTCGATGGACGAAAAATTTCAGCTGGTCGGACCCGAAAACCTACACCTTGCCCAAGGGGATTAATCGCCAGGGCTGGCAGATCGCCGTGCCCGATCATCGCCTGTTTCCAGAGCATTTCAAGGCAGACACCGTCATCTTCCGAGCGGGACTTGAACTGGCGGTCATGCGCTATGGTCTTGCCGCATTTGCCCTGCTGCGGCGGCTAGTGCCGTTCCCGGTCAAGCTGCCGCTCGTCAAAGCCTTCAAATGGGTGGCTGATGCGCTGGAACCGTTTGGCACAGGCGATGGCGGCATGGTTGTGAAGGTCATCACAAAAGGCGAGGAGAGAAGCTGGAGACTGCTGGCCGAAGAAGGGGATGGTCCCTTCATTCCAACGATTTCCATTCGGGCGCTCTTGAGGCGAGCGCACTTGCCAATGGGGGCTGGCCCGGCCCTCAGCGTGGTCACCCTTGCTGAAGCGGAAGCTGCTATGGAAGGCCTCAAAACGACAACACAGGTCGACGTGGTGCCGTGCCGACCTGCCTTTCAAGACTGCCTTGGCGCGGAGTTTGATCACCTGCCGCCCGCCGTTCAACGTGCCCACCAAACCACGTCTGTGCACAGATGGTCTGGACACGCATCAATCACCCGAGGGGCGGGGCTTTGGCCGAACCTCATCGCGAAAGTGTTCCGTTTTCCCGCAGCATTCACCAAGACTGAAGTGGAGGTGACCAAAACAGCGACAAACGGCGGAGAAATCTGGGAACGCCGTTTTGGGCAGCATCACCTGAAAAGCCGACTGAGGCAGACCCGTGACGGTATGACCGAGAAATTTGGCAGACTGACGTTTCTACTGGGTTTGACGGTTGAAAACGGCGCCCTGCATTTCCCGGTCACCTCTGCCCGACTGGGCATCATCCCCTTGCCAAAGTGGCTTCTACCCCTTTCAAAGGCGCGGGAGTTTGAGCTGGATGGCCAGTTTCACTTCGACATCGCAGTCTACGCCCCGCTGACACACCAACTGATCGTCCACTACCAAGGCAACCTTGAACCTGTCTTGGAGTGAGCCCGTTTGCGATCGCTTTTGGACAGCAATAACGACGACAAGTGGTGCAGGGAGCTTGGCGTATGGTTATCATCCATTGATCTGCATAGGAACGGTTTCGCCAGTTGAGATTTTGCATTGACCGACCCCGCCGCCGCTGAAACCGATGCTTGGATTGGCGAGTGTCATTTGACATTGCATTGATCGCGATGCGCTGAACATAACCCCTTTAGCTCGTGAGCTAAATGTTGTGGAACTGCTATCTAGAAATAAATCGTCTTCTTTCTTGTCAAAACTAAAGACATCGGCCGACCCCACCGTTGTTGATCTTTCGGCTATCATCTTGCCCCTGAATATCTCTCCATTGGAAAGCGTTGCAATAACATCTGCATTACCGTCTTCTAGAAACTCTTCAGAGAATTGGAAAACGACAGATTGAGTTGAGTTGCCGGACGAATCCGTGACCCTTCCTTGACCACTCGAATCAGTTTGACAGCCTGTTGTGACTAAAAGGCAAAATATGGCCAATGTTTTACTTCCAGAAGTCATGTCACTTGCTTTCGCTGTTTTCTGTTTCAAATCAAAAATATGCGCAACTAGAAATTTGGTAAATATATCGCATTTGTATTGTTTAAACGAACTGCAACTTCCACGGGTTTTACCGAAGCACGTGGCTTGCTTCTGAGTCCTCAATCTGTTGCAAAATGTCCCTAGGTTCGCTACGCGAGAGCACCGAATTGAATCAAGGGACCGGACATGAGCGGATTACTTGCCCTTCTTGATGATGTGGCGGCCATTGCCAAAGTGGCGGCAGCGTCTGTCGATGATGTGTTGGGGCAGGCGGCCAAGGCCGGGTCCAAGGCCGCAGGAGCCGTGATTGATGATGCCGCGGTGACGCCGAAATATGTCACCGGCTTTTCACCGGCGCGCGAATTGCCCATCGTCTGGCGCATTGCGCGCGGGTCAATGTTCAACAAGCTGGTGTTCTTGCTGCCCGCCGGGCTTCTCCTCAACACCTTTGCTCCGTGGATCATTACGCCTCTCTTGATGCTGGGCGGCGCTTACCTGTGTTTTGAGGGCGCTGAAAAAATCTGGCACGCCTTTGCCCATCGCGGTCATGAGGAAAAGCCCAAAACGGTTGCCGAAGCCATTGATGCTGCGCATCTGGAGGAGCAGAAGGTCAAGGGCGCAATCAAGACGGATTTCATTCTGTCAGCCGAGATCATGACCATCGCCTTGTCCGAAATTCCGGATGGTTCCATCTGGATGGAAGCGGCAACGCTGGCTGTTGTCGCCATCGGCATCACGGTCATGGTCTATGGCTCTGTGGCCCTGATCGTCAAAGCCGATGATGTTGGTTTGCACTTGTCGACCGAAAGCGCAATTGGCGCTGTGCGCGCGCTGGGGCGCGGCATCGTGAAGGCCATGCCAGCCTTCCTCAAAATCCTGACAATTGTCGGAACAGCCGCGATGCTGTGGGTTGGCGGGTCCATCGTTATTCACGGTCTGAAGGATCTTGGCCTTAAAAGCATCTACTCCAGCATACACGATATCTCGCATACGGTTGCCCAGATCGCGGTTGATGCGGGGCTGAAGGCCGAGGGCTTCATCACCTGGTTCTCCACCGCCACGCTGGACGGCATTTTCGGACTGGCGCTTGGGCTCATCCTGATCCCGATTGTTTTGAAAATCATTATGCCGATCGCCAATGCGATAACGGGAAAGAAAGAGACGGCTGGCGATCATTAAAAGATCAGCGCATTGCGGGCATGGAATTGAAATGCTTGGATATTGCTGGCCTATTAGCGGATCATCCGCTGCGCAGTGGTCCTGAACCCGGCACGGTTCTCATCACCGAGCGTATAGGTTTCCGCGCTTAAGGCACGGCGTTCAAGGTCTCCTAAGTAATTTCTACGATGCTTCGGTTCTGTTTGAATTGAAGTGGTGTTGGAAATGGATTTCTTTGACCTTTTGATCGCGCCTGCAAGACTGGTTCCGCTGATTGTCGGAGCCATTTTTCTATCGAT
>NZ_GL476320.1:381616-384683 GCF_000148725.1 Roseibium sp. TrichSKD4
TTCCAAGGTCGACCGGGGCAGGCATTTGGCTCATCGGTAAACGTTGTGCGGCATCGGATTGGCGCGAAAGTTCCCGTGCAGGTGGTGCTTTCAACCGACGGAAGATCATTTCGCGCTGAGGTCAAAGACGGCGTGTCCTGGGTGTTTCCGGTTGTTTTTTTACTTGCTGGTGCAATCGCCTTGTTTGTCGCGCATCAAAGCGGAACACCGGCTTGGGTTGTGGCCAGCGGCGCTGTGCTCATCGTGGTGATCGGGTATCTGATTGCGCTTCAAATCGCCAAGTCCGAGAAGCCACAGGGCGGCGAAGGAGCCGAGGAACGACAACCCATGCCAGACTCTGTTGTTTTCACCGATGACAGGGAAATTCTGCGCAAGTTGCGGGCGCAAACGATAATGTCTGCTGTCTTCAGTGGTCTGTTGCTGGTCGGCGGTGTGGTTGTGTTGGGATATAACTGCGGCAGCTTCCCGGATCGGGCCTTGACCATCCTGCGGAGTGATCCTGTTGAGTTCTTCCGTCAATTGGTAGACGGTGCGTTTCCCTCCAGTTGGGAAAAGCCGATAGCTCTCAACGGTATCGGTGCGGGAATGGTCACAATCGCACTGTTCGCGCTGATTTCTTCACGACAGAAAATTTGCGCTCTCTTCGCATCATCGAAAGCGCATCGCTAACCGTGCTTCTGTAAGGCGCGGGACGGTTCAGTCGCCGTCCTTTTCCGCAAGCATGTTGTCGCGCAGGGCAATCACTTTCTTTCGAAGGTCTGCATAGGCTTTGCCGCCCAATCCAGAGGACGTCGCGATGGCGTCCTGGAAATGCGCGGCCTTTTCCTCAAGGTCTTTTCCCTTTTTGGTCAGGGAAATTCGAACTTGTCGTTCGTCCTTCTTGCTCCGTTTGCGGCTCACCAGTCCCATCGTTTCAAGGCGTTTTAAAAGCGGTGTAATCGTGCTGGTTTCCAGCTGTAGCCGCTCGGTCAGATCGCCAACAGGAACGCGATCGTTTTCCCAAAGGGCGCTGAGGGCCAGATACTGCGGATAAGTGAGGCCGACCTCGGCCAGCAAGGGCTTGTAGACCTTGTTCATGGCGTGATTGGCCGAGTAAAGCGCAAAGCAGAGGAACTGATCGAGATGTGCTGTCGCAGACGCATCAAGCGGTTCTGCGCCCGTTTGCTGATCCGCTGTTTCATCTGCCGCCTCGGGTTCAGCTGTCTTGCTGGCCGCGTCTGCCTGCTTCTTTGCTGGTGCGCGCTTCGCCGTGGCAGTAGGGGCCACATCGTCCGCAGCCTCGACCTCGGAAGCCTTGGACTTTTTGGGCGCTTTGCGGGTTTTTTCCTTCGCTACGTCATCCTCTGGAACGAGGCCAGACAGCAGCGACATCTGTGTGAGATCATTTTCCATCGCCGCAAATTAAATCGCACGCGATGCGCCTGCAAGCATTTGGCCTGTTCGTGCACAGGTTCTGTTGACAGATTGGATAATCCAGGCTGAGCGATGAAGTTACCTACCGGACATGACCGAAACAGGTTGTGTGCCATTTTGGTCGCGAAAGCGGATCAACAAGCTGAATATCCCGAGCGCGACGACATATGTGACAGCAAGAGCCGCAACATAAAGCAGGACAATCGCTTCTGAGGAGATGGCGTGGTTCAATTCCTTGAACGCGCCCAACACAAAAGCCGCTGACCAGCTGACAATCGACACACTGACTGGCATCAGGAAGACGGTGGCAATATTTTTGAACGGCACATCGAGAAGACACTGTCCTGAACATTGCTTGATGAACGGCAGTGTTACTGTGTGAATGAAAGCGCCGTTGACCGTCAGGGCGATCACAATCACCAACTTGCCCCAGATCTTCGGATTGCTGAGCAGCTTCGGATCCACGAAATAGTAATAGGCGAGGATGGCAAACGCTGTGAGCCAGATAAGCGCCAGACCATAGGCAACAACTTTTGAGCCAAAGGTGATAAGTTCAAGAGATTGTTGATTGATTTGGTGTTTGACCAAGTAACGCGCGATGAAAAGATCGAGGAACACAGCCGCACCCAAGCCTACTACGAGACTGGCCTGATGGGTCATAACGATGATGGAGCGAAGCGGAAGGTCGGCCCAGGCGAACCCGAGTAGGGGTGCTGTTTTGGCGGTTTCAAATGCCGTTAGAGTTGGCCGCAGTCCCAAAGAGCTGGACGTGCTTGTTCCAGCGGCTGACGCTTGAAAGCTGGACAGAAGAACGTCAAGCAGCCCAGTCGCCTGGAGAATAATCAAACCAAGTATCACACCGAAAATCGCGGTGACCGCTGTGGCAAGCGAAGCGAGCAGCTTTTGGCGTGGGCCTTTTTGAATTTGTGCCACACGGCGTCCGTGACCGGGGACTGTCCGTCTTTTGCCGAATTCTGTCTCGCTCATCGTCTTCTTCCAGCGTTGTGGCGAAAAAAATGCCCGGTTCTTCCGTACCGAATTCGGACACCTCTTCCACGCTTGAGGTTTCACCGTGCTAGGATGCAGTGCCCATGCCAAATCATCTCCGCGATGATTACCTAGGTATTCCATGCGGTTAGTGGGAGAACTTGAAAAGGTGACACATGTCCGATGCGCCAAGAATTGATGGGATCCTCGAAACGGCCGTCTATGTTGATGACATGGACGCTGCGCATGCGTTTTATCAGGGCGTTCTTGGGCTGCCGCGCATGGTGGCCGGTGAGCGGCTCTACGCTTATGACGCTGGCCCGGCCCAAACTCTCTTGGTGTTTCACCGCGGCCACACGGGTGAAGACGTTTCAACGCCGGGCGGTGTTGTGCCCGGACATGACACAAAAGGGCACAGCCACCTTGCCTTCAGGATCGCCCTTGGCGCTTTGGCCACTTGGCGCTCCTACTTAAAGGAGCAGGGCGTGCCGATTGTCTCGGAGGTCACTTGGCCAGCAGGCGGAACAAGCATCTATTTCCGCGACCCGGATGGTAATGTCCTTGAGCTGGCAAGCGCGCCCTTATGGCCAAACTTCATGTCATGATCCTTCGAAAAAAGGGCCTCGCTGGAAGCTAAACCTTCGCAAATTTTACAAAGGAGCAACGG
>NZ_GL476320.1:384745-505881 GCF_000148725.1 Roseibium sp. TrichSKD4
GCTGGCTCAGCGATGTACCACATCGCCTTCGCCAGTTTCGCCTTGTCTTGAGCACTGCATTTCCCGGCGAAATACATCTCCAATCCATCCACACAGCCTAGGCTGCGCCAACTTCCCTTCGGCGGTCAGAGCAATGCGATTTCTTTTTTCGATTTTTCGGTTCATTCTTTACGTTGTTCTGGGCGGTGTTCTGTGTCTGGCTGGAGTGACCTTCTTTTTCATGTCCTGGGAACCTGATCGCTCAACGCACCCATTTCGCGGCATTGATGTATCCCATCATCAGGGCGAGATTGATTGGCCGCTGGTCGCCGCCGATGACGTGACCTTTGTCTATATGAAAGCAACCGAAGGACAGGATTTTCAGGACAAGTCATTCTCGACGAATTGGCGGGAAGCCGGACAGGCCGGATTGGCACGCGGGGCCTACCACTTCTTCAGTTTCTGTTCCCCCGGTGAAAAGCAGGCCCTGAATTACCTCTCCGTCTTGCCGAAGTCGGAGAAGATGCTGCCACCGGTTCTTGATCTGGAATTTGAAGGCAATTGCGCCCGCAAACCCTCGGTGGACGAGGTTCTACGGGAGGTGACCGACTTTGTGCAAACTGTTGAGGCTGCGCTGGGCCGGCAAGTCGTGTTTTATGTGCCAGATGATTTCCACGCGGCCTACATCAAGGGGCAGGGGCTGAACCGGCAGGTCTGGGCGCGGTCCTTGTGGCACTCCCCCGACTATGTGCGAGATTGGCTGTTCTGGCAGTTCCACCAGCAAGGTGCGATTGACGGGATTGATGGCAATGTTGATTTGAACGTTTTGGCGGGAAATCGAAAATTGGATCAGTTTTTGAAATAGTTACACAATTGAAAATATTATTAAAAAACAATTTGATTGACTAAAACGTAAAAAGAGTTGAATGTCGCCGCCAACAGGGAGTTGGCATGCAGCGGCTATACACAATCACCCAGCTTACGCAGGAATTCGACATCACGACGCGCACGCTTCGGTTCTATGAAGCGCAAGGCATGTTGACGCCGCAGCGTCGTGGCCGTCAACGTCTCTATCGGCCTGCCGACCGGACGCGTTTGAAGCTGATCCTGCGCGGCAAACGCCTTGGGTTTTCGCTGGCGGAAATCAGTGAAATGATTGAGATGTACGGCACAGCTCCGGGCGAAGAAGGTCAGCTGCGCCTGTTGATGCAGAAGATTGCCAACCGCCGGGCCGAACTCGTGGAAAAGCAACGGGACATTGAACTGACCCTTGCCGAACTGGAGGAAGTTGAAGAGGGCGCGCGGGCGCGCATGGCCGAAATCGGCGGAACCTTTGGCAAGGATGGTGACGCATGATGTTTGAAGTCCGCAGTGCGGATTGGGAGGCGCGTGTTCGCAGCAGCTTCGCCGCTCAGAAGTTTATGGAGCATCTTGGCGCGCGCTTGACGCATGTTGCGCCGGGCGCGGTCGATATCGAGCTTGATCTCAGACCGGAAGTCACCCAACAACATGGGTATTTCCATGCCGGAGCCACATCTTCGGTCACCGACAGCGCAGCAGGCTATGCGGCGTTGACCCTGTTTGCCGACGGCTTCGGCGTGTTGACCACCGAATACAAGATCAACCTTTTGAACCCGGCAAGGCAAAACCGCATCGTGGCGCGCGGTCGGGTGGTGAAGCCCGGTCGAACCCTCACCATCGCCAAGGCCGATGTTTTCGGCGTCTCGGAGACAGGTGACGTACATATTTCAACAGGCCTTTTCACTTTGATGAGTGTTGAGGGAATAAAGGACTGAATTCATGGGACAAGCTGCCATTCGGCAGATTGAGGCCGGAGATCGCGCCCAGTGGGAAGCGCTCTGGCAAGACTATCTTGCATTTTATCACACCAGCGTTCCAGCCAACGTGACGGACACCTTGTTCGAGCGACTTCTTAGCGAAGAAGGGCACAATGGTCTGGTTGCTGTTCTGGATGGCAAGGTGGTGGGCTTCGTGCACTATCTTTTCCATCCGAGCACCTGGTCGAGCGAGCTGAAATGCTATCTGGAAGACCTGTTCGTGAGCGATGAAACGCGGGGAACAGGCGCAGGTCGCAAACTGATCGAAGCTGTTTATGCCGCAGCCGATGCGCGTCCCGACGCATCCGGCAACGTTTATTGGCACACCAACGGCGACAACGCCCGCGCGCGTCAGCTTTATGACCATATCGGAAACCTATCAACCTATGTCTATTACGACCGCACCAAAGCGCCGGTGAAGGAGGCATCATGATCCGCAACGATTTTCCTGCGTTCAACTTCAATCTTGGCGAGACTGCCGACATGCTGCGCGACAGCGTGCGCTCGTTCTCGCAGGACCGCATTGCGCCGCTGGCCGAAAAGATCGACCGTGAGGACTGGTTCCCACGCGAACTCTGGCCGGAAATGGGCGACATGGGCTTGCATGGCATCACGGTGGAAGAAGAGTGGGGCGGGGCCGGCCTTGGCTATCTCGAACATTGCATCGCCATGGAAGAAGTCAGCCGGGCATCGGCATCGATTGGCCTGTCCTATGGCGCGCACTCGAACTTGTGTGTGAACCAGCTGCGGCGCTGGGGCAATGAAGACCAGAAGAAGCGCTATCTTTCCAAGCTGGTCACCGGCGAGCATCTGGGTGCGCTGGCCATGTCCGAGCCGGGCGCGGGGTCAGACGTTGTCTCCATGAAGCTGAAGGCCGAGAAGAAGGGTGATCGCTACATCCTGAACGGTAACAAGATGTGGATCACCAACGGTCCGACAGCAGACACGCTGATCATCTATGCCAAGACAGATCCTGACGCTGGCCCGAAAGGCATCACCGCCTTCCTCGTAGAGAAGGACTTCAAGGGCTTTTCCGTTGCCCAAAAGCTCGACAAGCTGGGCATGCGCGGGTCGGAAACTGGCGAGCTGGTATTCCAGGATTGTGAAGTGCCGGCAGAAAACGTGCTTGGCGAAGTCGGCAGGGGCGTGAATGTCCTCATGTCCGGTCTCGACTATGAGCGGGCGGTTCTGGCTGCAGGTGCGGTTGGCATCATGCAGGCGGCTATGGATGTGGTGATCCCATACATTCACGAGCGCAAGCAGTTCGGCCAGTCCATCGGCACGTTCCAGCTGGTTCAGGGCAAGGTCGCGGACATGTATGTCTCCATGAACGCCTCAAAAGCCTATGTCTATGCAGTCGCGCAGGCCTGTGACCGGGGCGAGACCACCCGCGAGGACGCTGCTGGTGCGATCCTTTATGCGGCTGAAAACGCGACCAAGATGACCCTCGATGCCATCCAGCTTCTCGGTGGCAACGGCTACATCAACGAATACCCGACTGGTCGCCTTCTGCGCGATGCCAAGCTCTATGAAATCGGCGCGGGAACCTCCGAAATCCGCCGCATGCTCATCGGTCGCGAAATTTTCAACAAGACGGCTTGAGGCAATAATCCGTGTTAAGAGAAGGGGCCCGCGCGGCCCCTTTTTGCGAGCCACAATCCACCAGCGTTTGCATCGTCATCCCGCGCTTGACGCGGGATCGGTGAGCCCGGATCGTGGTTGGAAGCTCATGCTCTGTCGTTCGGGGCTCTCCGATCCCGGCTCACACTGCGTTTGGCCGGGATGACGACCTAGGAGATGGGTGCCCTTACCCATCCGCTCTGCCGTACCGGTCCCCGAGCCGGGACTTTATCGAGGTCAAGCGATTTCAATAAATGGGATTGGGGCAAACAGACCCCACATCAAGTGCGCGGCGGCACCGTGGAAAACTTGGTTTTGTTGCTCATTTCTGATCCTGAGGAGCGATCTCATTCACCTCTCCCATGGGGATAGGTCGGCGCAACGCGCCGGGTGAGGGGAAGTGATGTCTCAAGGGACACGCCGCATTTCAGTCCCTCACCCTAACCCTCTCCTACTGGGAGAGGGAACTGTCGTGCATCCTTGGCGCGCCATTGATCGCAATAGGCCCCGGATCAAGTCCGGGGCGGCGGCTGGCAGAGGGTTTGGCGTTCTCTGTGCCGTCCCGACCCCCGAGCTGGGACCTCGTCGTATGTGACTGCCTTAGGTTCTCCTGCAGGCGGATAAGAGCCAGATTTTTTCAAAACGGCATGCCGGCCTAAAGAAGCTCTTCCGACGCTTTCAAGCGAATTCGAATTTCAATATTCATGAAGACCATCAAAGTCTGCTTTGCCTATTGGTAAACCGGAAAGACGGAGACCTGCATAGGCTTGGGAAAGGTGAAACAGCATGTTCGGAAAGGCAAATCTTAGAACATAGTCAGCAGTTGTTTGCGTCAAATGAGCGTTACCAGCAACATGACTTACTTTTGAAGTCCAGTGGATTGAGGGGGCATTGTCGAGCGCTTCAAGGACTTCTCGGTGTAAAGCATGAAGGCTGGTAATTGAGTAAGGCTCAATGATTTCAGGGACTGTTGCACCGCCGGGTATGCATACCGCTCTTGCCGCAAATTGAATGGCCACCGCTAGGTGAAATCCAGTGTCAAACGTGTCGGGAGCAAGTTGTACAGCGAGAAGGTCCGCTGCATCCGGTCGCTGGGTCACGATTTCAAGGAGTTTTCCCGACTGATCCAAATAATGTTCAATCGAAGAAATGGGAACATCGTCAAAGTTTGGATTTTCGATCACCTGATACCTCAATACTAATAGTTAAAAATAATTGCTGCGCCCCGAGGTCTCGACCTTAATGTCGGGACCTTTCGAGGCCAAGATCGTATATGTTTTAACTTCGAGTAGCAGGCCCCGGATCAAGTCCGGGGCGGCGCATATACATGAATTCGCATTGTGCCGTCCCGGCCTCCGAGCCGGGACCTCACATACCATTCAGCTAAACTCACCCGCAGCCATTGTGCTTCTTCCACATCTCGGCGTCATGGCCGTCGGGGATGTTGGTGCACGGGTCAGACGTATAGCCGCGCAGGACTTGATAGTTCGCGCTGAAAAACCCCTTAACTGATTGAAGAGTATGGATACCCATTGGGTTTTGGATGTGTGAATATGCCGGTTAGTTGATCCGAAGCACGCATTTTCTGGCATATTCTCATGAGACCTTCAAAACGCAACAAACGGTGTGGCGATCTGTTCAAGGAACGCCTGGCCGCAATCATCGATATGAACCATTCGTTGGTGCGGCTGTCTGGTCTGATGCCTTGGGATGAATTTGATGCGGAGTTCGGCAGGCATTATCGCCCCTTGGGACGACCGGCCAAACCAACGCGTCTGATGGCCGGGCTGCACTTTCTCAAGCACATGTACGATCTTTCCGATGAAGAGACGGTTGAGCGTTGGGTTGAAAACCCCTACTGGCAGTCTTTCTGCGGTTTTGAGTTTTTCCAGCACCAATTCCCCATTGATCCCTCAACCATGACCCGCTGGCGCAAACGGATTGGTCCTGAGGGAATGGAAAAGCTTCTTTCTGCTACGGTAGGTGTTGCGATTGAGAGCGGGACGATCAAGAAGAGCAGCCTTGAGCGGGTCTTGGTTGATACGACCGTTCAACCCAAAGCCATTGCCCATCCCACCGATAGCCGTCTTTATCACAAGGCCTTGCAGCTTCTGGTGCGCCAGGCCAAGAGGGCCGGCATCATCTTGCGTCGCAGCCATACCAGAGTTGCCAAAAAGGCGGCCTTGATGGCGGGCCGTTATGCCCATGCCAAACAGTTCAAGCGGATGCGCCGGGAACTCAAAAAGCTGAAGACCTATCTGGGCCGGGTCTATCGCGACATCTCCCGCAAGATCGCAGGCAACGAAGGTCTTGAGCACCGGTTCTCCCGTCTGCTGGGACTGGTGGAGCGGCTTCTGGCCCAGACCCCCAAGGACAAAAACAAGATTTATTCCATGCATGCGCCGGAAGTGGCCTGTATTGCCAAGGGCAAGGCGCGAACACCTTACGAGTTCGGGGCCAAGGTTGGCATTGCCACGACCAATCGGGAAGGATTGGTTCTTGCGGCGAGGGCTTTTGAGGGCAATCCCTATGATGGGCACACCTTGAATGACACCATCAGTCAGGCTGAGAAAGTCTGCGGCACCAAAGCTGAGCGTGTCTATGTGGACCGTGGCTATCGGGGGCATGATTATGAGGGCGACGCCAAGGTCATGATCTCCGGCCAGAAGCGCGGGCTGACGGCACAGATGAAGCGTGAGCTGAAACGACGATCAGCGATCGAGGCCACCATCGGCCACATGAAAACAGATGGACGACTTGACCGGAACTTCCTCAATGGCAAAAATGGCGATGCCATCAACGCCCTGCTGGCCGCAGCCGGTCATAACCTGCGTCTGATCCTCAATGCACTGATCATTTTGCTGCTCTGGATCACAAACCCCATCCCCAAACCGGTCAAATCGAATATTTGCGTATTGCTTCGGCCACGCGCAACATCAATGGCTTAGACGTTGTTCAGGGCGGACTTGATAGCGCTGGATCTGGTGTGCGGTCAAAAGGGGCGGGGTGTCAATGTGGCGCTTCAGGTGAACAAGGCGGAGCGCTGCACGAGCGTCCCCTGCTTCCTTCAAAAGGACTTCCAGCTGTGCATTATCCAGATCGGGCGTCTCAAATGCGATGCTTAGCGCGCGCTCGGCAGAAATGAAACGCTCTCCAGCGGCGATTGCTTCACGCTTCATATCGGCATGAAGCCCCTCGATTTTGGTAACTTGCTCAGGCGTCAACTGAAGCTGGTCCTTGAGTTCAAGAAGGTGCGCTGGGCCGGGACGACCATTGAGCTCGGCAGGCAGCGCCAAGCCCCAGCCAGAGCCCTCACGCAACTGCTTCAAATCACTGTCGGACAGGCTCTTGATCTGGCGGCTTTCAAAACCGGCATAGGGCTGTGTGGAATGTTTGTGGCCAGTTTCGCTAGCATCAGCTGAAAATGCCGTGGCCGTTGCCAGCAAAATGCTCATAACCATCGTGCTTTTGCGCATAACTTGTTCCCCCTCATGATGTAGCGTTCCTCTAAGTAAAGCAGGCGGGGATACGCTCGGCCACTGTTGCATCATTAAATCTTCGTAATGCCCAATCGCAGGTGCGCCATATCCGCTTGACAGATCGTATTCATTATATAACCTTAAAGTTATGGAAATAATTGGTTATGAAGATACTAGCGCTAATCTGGACGCTGTGTTTGCGGCGCTGAGTGACCCGACGCGTCGAGCGATCCTGACACGGTTGGCGCAAGGGGAGGCGACGGTCAATGAGCTTGCTGAGCCGTTCCAGATCAGCCAACCCGCCATCTCCAAGCATCTCAAGGTGCTGGAAAAGTCAGGACTGATTGAGCGCGGCATCAACCGCACGAAAAGGCCTGCGCGCCTGAAGGCGGGCCCAATGGCGGACGCGGTCGCGTGGTTGGAAGAATTTCGAAAATTCTGGTCGGGCAGTTTCGATCAGCTCGACGCACTGCTGGAGGATTTGCAGCAGGGGCAGGAAAAGACCAAAGGGGAGGATACTAAAACATGAGCGAATTGCCGACATATCTACTGGAGCGGGCTTTTAAGGCTCTGCGTGAGCTGGTCTGGAGAACCTGGACGGACCCGGAGCTTTTGGTGCGTTGGTATGGGCCCAATGTCGAGACAATCATTCATGAACTGGATGTGCGCCCAGGCGGTTTTTGGCTCAACGAAATGAAAATGGGCAGCGACTCGGGCTATCAAGCGCACGGAATATGTCGAGGTAGACGAGCCGTCGAAGCTGGTTTGCCTGATGGCCTCCGCCAATGACAAATGGGAAGTCACCGCCAATCCTATGATGCCCGACTGGCCGCGCGTGCTTTTGACAACGGTTACCTTCGAAGAGGTTGGCCGCGAGACTGTCATGAAACTGACCTGGGTGCCGCATGAGGCGACCGACGCAGAGATAACCTGTTTCGCTGGTGCCATTTCTGGCGCGGACAAAGGTTGGGCAGCTGGCATGGCCATTTTGGAAGAGCTGTTGGCCGAGTTGCAGCAGGCCGCGTGATTTCAACGGCATTTCGCCAACCGCTTCTGGAAGCAGGCAGAGGAACTGGCTAGGGTAGCGCCACTTGTTTCCTCGTCAGATTTCAGGAGTGTTTTGTGTCCGATCCGTTTTTCCATCCAATATCGGGGTTTGAGCTGCCACGGTTTGCCGGTGTGCCGACGTTCATGCGCCTGCCGCATGTGCCCTTGGAGCACGAGCGGATTGGAGATGTTCAGATTGGGCTGGTTGGAACACCGTGGGATGCGGGCACGACGAACAGGCCGGGACCGCGCCATGCGCCGCGTCAACTTCGCGATGCCTCGACGATGATCAGGGCCCAAAATGGCGCAACAGGCATTCGCCCATTCGAAATGGTCAACTGTGCGGATTTGGGCGACGTTGGGCCGAACCCAGCAAGCCTGAAAGACAGCTTGGCGCGGATCACGGCCTGTTATGAACGCTTGGTGCAAAAGAGTATTCGCCCGCTGACCGCCGGAGGCGATCATCTGTGTTCCCTGCCGATCTTGCGAGCGCTTGCCCAGAACAAGCCGCTCGGCATGATCCACTTCGACAGTCATACGGATCTCTTTCACAGCTATTTCGGCGGCATGATGTACACCCACGGAACACCGTTCCGCCGCGCCGTGGAGGAGGGGCTTCTTGATCCAAAACGCGTGGTGCAGATCGGCATTCGCGGCACGGCCTATGACGATGAAGATCGTGATTTTGCCGATTCCGTTGGCATTCGCGTGATCCCCATCGAGGAATTTCATGCGCGCGGCCCGGAAGACGTCATGGTTGAGGCGAAGGAAATTGCCGGAACAGGCGAAACCTACGTTTCCTATGACATTGATTTCGTCGACCCCGCCTATGCGCCGGGAACGGGTACGCCGGAAGTTGGTGGTCCGAATTCCTATCAGGCGTTGCAGGTGGCCCGGATGCTGGACGGTGTAAACATCGTTGGTGCGGATATGGTCGAAGTCTCACCGCCCTTCGACCAAAGCGGCGCAACGGCCTATCTCGGCGTCTCGATCATGTTCGAGATTCTTTGCAATATGGCGCTGTCCATTGGAAAGGCAGCAGAATGAAAACCACGCAGTTGGGACCGAAGGCCGACGCTAAATCACCCGCAGGCGCCGATATCCGTTTCATCATGGATGGCCCAACCGGGAACATGATCCATTCAACAGTGCCACCCGGCCAAATCAACCGGGCGACCCGGCACAGCACTGTCAGCGAATTCTGGCATGTTCTGGAAGGGGAAGGGCAGATCTGGCGCAAGAACGGGGACGCTGAAGAAACAGTGGATCTCGTCGCTGGCGTATCGATTGATATTCCGGTTGGCACAGCTTTCCAGTATCGCTGCACCGGAACCACACCCCTGAAGTTCATCTGCATCTCCATGCCGCCGTGGCCGGGAGATGAAGAAGCAACTTATGTCGATGAGGTTTGGGAGCCAACGGCGTCCTGAAAGGGCGTAAGGAGCAATTGGTGGCAGGCGAAACAAATCTACAAAAGCTGATTTCCGGCATGCGTCCCGAGCTTGACGCGCAACCCTATGTCTTTTGCACCTTCGAAAAGACGTCGATGGCCGATCTTGCCGCGCATGATCCGGTCGGGCTGTTTCGCGAAGCAGAAGGGCTGACCGCGATCCTGACGCCAAAGGCCGCAGAAGCGCTGGGTCAGACAGGCTTACCCCAGTTCAAACGCATCACGCTACAAATACACTCGGCCCTGGAAGCCGTCGGTCTGACCGCCGCCTTTTCAACTGCGCTGGGCGAGGCGGGTATTTCGGCAAATGTGATCGCGGGCTACTATCACGATCACATTTTTATTGCCGAGACGGATGCTGACAAAGCTATTCAGGTGCTGGAAGATTTGGCGGCAGAGGCTGGCACCCAATAGGGGGCATTCTAAAAAATTTCACAAGGAATTATCCCCATTTGTGCCTCAAACGTTGCAATTGAGACCGATCATTCCCATTCCTAAAGAACACGGAGCAAAGGGCAGGGATATGCAACGGGCCAAACGGCGCCTCGCAGCGGTCATGTGTGCGGATGTCGCGCATTATTCAAAGCTGATGGAGCAGGATGAAGACGGGACCTTGAACCGTCTCAAGGCCTATCGCGATGTCATGTCCGCGCTGACCGAGCGCCACGATGGCCGGATCGTCAACACATGGGGCGATGCGGTCATCATCGAGTTTGGCTCCGTGATCGAGGCTGTGCAATGCGCAATCGAAATCCAGACCGAACTGTCCCACCGCAATGCGGACCTGCCCGACAGTGAAAAAATGGAATTCCGCATTGGCCTCAACCTCGGTGACCTTATGGTTGAGGGGGACGACATCTATGGCGACGGTGTGAATGTGGCTGCCCGTCTTCAGGAACTGGCGCCGACCGGCGGTATCATGCTGTCCCAGTCTGTCTATGATCAGGTGCGAAACAAGCTCGCCATAGGCTTTGATCCGCGTGGCTTGCAAACCGTCAAGAATGTCTCCGAGCCGGTGGAAACCTATGCGGTGCGCCTCGGCGGGCGAAATGAACCGGAGACGGTGCCGGACAATAACAAGGCCGAGAATGAGCCTCGACAGGCTGAGACGGTTGGCGATCCCGATTTGGCCAAGGCGCGTAACGGTTTCGATCAGGCACGGGCGTGGGTTGCGCGTCAACCGCGTAACATCCGGTCGTCAATCTTCATGATCGGCTTTTTCTTCGGGTTAAATCTTCTGACCAGTGGTTTGTCTGAATTGTGGTTTGTTTGGCCGGCCTTGCCTTTCGCAATGATGATTGCCTGGCACTTTTTTGTCGGGAAAAAGGAAGAGAAGCTTTCTTCATCAGGCAAGTCCGCTAAATAACCTGTGAAAGTTTACGTCATTGTTGGCGGGCTGGTAACTCTTTTGCGGCTAAGAGGGTTTCTTCATTTGCGAGCCGTGCCATCATCGCCTACACATGGGGACAGGTACTGATTTGCCGGTCCCTCCGGCACTCATAAAAAGTCAATGGAGTTTTTCCTGCGCATGAAAGACTATACAACACCGGTGCCCGCCCGCCTCGATGACGACGAGGACGACAAGACAAAGACCCCGCAATCCGTGCCGGTCGACAAGCACCTGTTCGAAGCCCGGACCGTTTTGATCACCGGCCCGATCACGCAGGAACTTGCCCGGGACGTGTGTTCCCGTTTGCTGGCTCTGGCGCAAGTGTCGAACGATCCGATCACGGTCATCGTTTCGTCTCCGGGTGGCCACGTTGAATCTGGCGACATGATCCACGACACGATCAAGTTTGTGTCCCCGGAAGTTCGCATTCTTGGCATGGGCTGGGTCGCAAGTGCTGGCGCACTGATCTATGTGTCTGTTCCCAAGGAACAGCGCTATTGCACCCAGAACACCCGCTTCCTGTTGCACCAACCGTCCGGTGGTGCTGGCGGCATGGCAACGGATATCGAGATCCAGGCCAAAGAGATCATCAAGATGCGGGATCGCCTCAACCAGATCTTCGCAGATGCCACCGGCCAGCCGATAGAGCGGATCGAAAAAGACACCGATCGCGACTATTGGATGAGCCCGGAAGAGGGCATTGAATACGGTCTGGTTGGCAAGGTCGTGACGAACGCCAGCGAAATCGGCTAAATCCAGCCAGCTGATTAGCATTTCAAACACCGGTCAGACCTAACTGGCCGGTGTTTTTTGTTTTCTGCCCTATCCAACGCGACCATGCTTTCGCCAATGTCTGCCGCAACAAGACCGTTGAAGTTCTACGGTTCGGAGTCCTGATTTGTTTTTTCTGTTGTCCAAGGTGATCTTTTTCATCATTCGCCCATCCAATTTTCTACTGATCTTGTTGGGTGTCGGCGTGTTTTTCTTATTCGGAAAGCGCCAGAAGTTGGGACGCGGGCTGGTGCTGCTGTCCTTTCTGGGCTTTTTCGCTTTTGGACTTGGGCCGCTGGGCAACATCTTGATGCAGCCTCTGGAAGACCGCTTTCAAACGCCTGAGGACGTGGGGCAGATCGACGGGATTATCGTGTTGGGCGGAGCGATTGATACGGTTGTGACCAACACGCGCCTGTTGACTTCCATCAACACCGCGGCAGAGCGGGTAACGGTTGTCGCGCAGCTTGCCAGAGAGCATCCGAAAGCCGAGGTCATTCACTCCGGCGGTGAAGGGCTGTTGCTTGGTTCCGGGACTTCGGAAGCAGAAGGCGTTCTGCCGCTGTTTCTGTCTTTCGGCATTGAGCGTGAGCGGATCATCTTGGAGGATCAGGCGCGCAACACCTGGGAAAACGCGACCCTGACCAAAGAGCAGTTGGAGCCGATAGAAGGACAGCGCTGGCTTTTGGTGACATCTGCTTATCACATGCCACGCTCCGTCGGTGTGTTTGAAGCGGCTGGCTGGACAGGCATCGTTCCATATCCGGTCGATCAGCGCACCCGAGGCCCGCAAGATGCTGGCCGGTGGTTTGTCGGGCTTGCAGAAGGCTTGAAACGAACGGATGTGGCCGTGAAGGAGTGGATCGGTCTGGTTGCCTATTACGCGACCGGCCGCAGCACAGCGCTGTTTCCATCTCCAAAGGCGAATTGAGCTTGATTAGTGCCCCAAAGGGCCATGTCTGCCTTGATGTTGTCTATTTGCCAGACGGTGTGTCTGAGGGCGGGATCACCCTTTGTCCGAAGAGGGCAGCGGCCCGAGCTCTCGACAGGAACTGACGCCGGAGCAAGACGGCAAGTGTTGTGCAGGCAAAGACCGCAGGGCCGGCAAACCAGCCAAGAAACGCAATTGCAAAGAAAAAAGCGCGCTGCCCCCTGTTGAAATGGCGTCCAGCCAGAACATTGAGGTCAGCAGCTTTACTCGCAATGTATCTGAGGTCTTCTTCCGGTTTTGTGCCATGTTCAGGGACGGACCCCATAACGATGCTGGCGTAGTTGAATAGTCGGTAGGCCCAGCCAAACTTGAAAAACGCATAGGCAAAGATGACCCCGAGGCCAAGAACCTTCAGTTCCCATAATGTCCGGCTCATCTCAACCGGTATGGAGAGGTCGCCAGCCACCCGTTGAATTGTGTCGGGCGAATCAAGAAGCGCAAAGCTGCCACCTATTGCGAGCAGGGACATTGATGCAAAGAAGGCAGTTCCTTGCTGCAGGCCGCCCATGATTGCCGTATCCATGATGCGCACTTCACGGCTGGCCATGGCCATCATCCACTGTCTTCGGTGCTGATCCATGGCGTGAGACAGAGACTTCTTGTGAAACGGGCTTATGTCTATCAGCAGATTAAAGCCGAACCAGGCAAACAAAAACCACGTCACTGAGAGCATGTCGGCAAGGGAGAGTGCGTCAAACATCAAGTGCCCAAATTTTGTCATCATTCGGACACGGGGTAACTGGAGGAGCCGCTATCCGAATTTTTTCGAGTGGCAATTTAATACCCTAAATAGTTGATTTAATCCCCATAAATCGAGCCCTGCACACAGGGCTATTCAGGGCCCCATATTTTGCGCTTGCGAAATCGTAATCATTCCTTTACCTCCTCGCCTCAATGAGGCCGCAATTGGGGCACCCCGCTGCGTAGCCGTTCATCAAAAGAGGTTTCCTGTTTTATGGATGAAAACGTACAAAAGTCCTGTTGGGGCGTAACAATCTGGACCGTGGTTGCTGTGACTGCAGCCTTGGCATTGGTTGTTCTTTTCAATGACGTTGATACAGCACAACAGGCAGTCGCAGTCGCTCAGTAAATTTATAGCGACTTGCAGACATCAGAAGCGCGACATCGGTCGCGCTTTTTTCGTTTCTGGAATAGAGATAATGACGTTACGTCAATTTTGGTGGCGTTGATTGTCAGACCTGAAGCACGGCTCTGACAAGGGTTTCCGCCGTTTTGTGCTCAGGAGACCAACCAGAAAGTTTCTCTGATCGCTCGGTGTTCAAGACTTGCGAGCGACCATATCCAGCCATCCAGTCGGCTGTAGGCGGAATGTCCTCTGGAGCGGCTTCCGTCTGAAGTATCAGGTCCGTTTCCAATTCCTGGTTAACCGCATCAACCAGTTCACCAACTGGCAGTCCGGGGTGGCCTGCACCAAACACATTCAACCGAAATCCCTGACGCCTCAAAACGGTAGAATAGAGGCGTGCCAAATCGCTGACTTCAACAAGGGGCCAGCAGGTTTGCAGTGTTGCGCGAGTCTTGAACGGACTGCCCGCCAATGCTGCATTTGCCAGATCGGCTACAGGGCCGGTTTCTGCGCTGCACACAAGGGCCGGGTGAATAACGGAAACCTGCAGCTCCACACTTGTGATAAGACTGCGAATTGTCTCAGACATTTGCGCAAAGGGCGGCAGCGGGGCGTGGGCTGTTGTTTCCTTCAAGGGATACCGGTCTGAGGCCGCAGGATAGAGCCAAATCCCACCTGTGTAGATGATTTTTAAAGGGCGGGCCTTGCCGCGAGCAGCTTTTCGGATCGCGAACATCGCCGCACGGTCAACGGCACCCATGTCAGGGGCAAAGGTTGCGCCCAGATGCACAAGCGCCTCGCAAGATACCGCGCGCTGCGTCCATTCCTCCGGGCATGTGAGGTCGCCCGGGAATACGGTTGCGCCCAGATGCCTGAGTTTGTCCGCAGATTGCTCTGATCTGGACAGGGCAATGACCTTGCAGCCATCTTCCAACAAATGAGAAACAACCGCTTGCCCTATGGTGCCCGAACCACCTGTCAAAAATACTTCCATGTAGTGACAGAAACTCTTTCCCGAGTGGAGCGCAAGCAGACGACCTGCAAGACCTGTGCAAAAGGTACCAGCCCAAACGCGGTGCATTTGAAACCGGGCGGCGCAGTGCTAGATGAAGAAGCATGACGCTTCATTTGGTGAAATTATGTGTGGGCGCGGACAGCGTGGAGAGCTTGCAGGCGTGGATCGACTTCCGCAAGGAGCAGGCGCATTCCGCCGGTGTTGAGTTCGTCCAGAACCACACGACCCGTATGGTGCCGACCCGAAAGGATGAGCTGCTGGATAAAGGGTCCCTTTATTGGGTGATCAAGGGTAAAATCCAGTGTCGTCAGAACCTTTTGGATATCCGGCCCTTCACCGACAACGCCGGGGTCAAACGCTGCGACCTGATTCTGGAGCCGCGGATTATCCTGACCCAGTATCAGCCAAAACGGCCGTTTCAGGGCTGGCGTTACCTGAAGGCGGATGATGCGCCCAGAGACATCAAAAATGCGGCGGAGGCAGCAGCCATGCCCGACGCCATGCGCCGAGACCTCACAGAACTCTGCCTCCTTTGATCAAAAGAAGCCGAGCTTCGTGAGCTCGGCTTTTTAACGAAGCGGAAGATCTTAGTTGATCTCTTGAACTTTCATCACCAGATCGCCCCAGTTGCGTTGGTTTTCGATGTCGTGTTCCAGCCGTTGTTCATCCGCGATGGTGAAACGTTTGATCGCAGGTGTTTTACTGGTCGCCTGATAGAGCCAATATGCTTCCGCATTCAAGGCGTCATCGATTGGTTTGTCGATGGACTCATACACTGCCTTTTTGCAAGCGTTTATGGATTCCGCCGGGAATTGGGCAATGCGGTTCGCTAGGGCGTCAACATAAGGCCCGATTTCGTCGGGGTCCAAGGCCTTGTTGATCGTGCCCAAGCGTTCTGCATCGTCAGCATCATAGTCCTGTGCGCTCAAGATGATTTCCAGAGCTTTGCCAAGGCTGGTCTGACGAGCCATCCGAGAGGCTCCGCCGCCGCAGGGCAGGATGCCCATACCGACTTCCATCTGCATGAATTTGTACTTGCCGCGCGCCGCAAAGCGCATGTCGAGCGCCAGAGCAAGTTCATGACCTCCGCCACGCGCGAATCCCTCCAGCTTCGCAATTGTGGCCTGAGGTACCTTGCTGATCCGCTCACAAACAGCCTGAAGATCAAGCAATTGCGCTTCTTCACGCGACACGGCTTCGGTCGACATGTCTTTCAAAAGTTCGGTGTCGTAGTGACAGACCCAGATTTCCGGATTGGCAGACTGAAAGACCACAACTTTCGTGTTGCGATCACGCTCCAGTCGCATTGCTAAGCTGTTCAAGTCGGCCAGCATTTCCTGCCCCTGAACATTTACCGATCCGAAATCGAAAGTGACCGTTAGGACACCGCCATTTTGTTCAGTCGTGAAAGTGGTGAAACCTGCATATTTCATTGAACGTTCCTCGGGGATAGTCGTGGTTACGGACACGATTTGTGAAGTCACTCCGATGTGACCAACTACAGGTAAGGAACGTATTTTCGATATAAACGACCGAAAAAAGAATTCAGAATATAGAAAAAGTATATATTGAGGATTGTGAGAGGTGGAGGAGGGGTGGAAATTACAAGTATGTAGTGTGTATGGGGGTTATCAGTCTCTTGCTTTTTGAAACCCAGCTCTCCAATTTTCAGTATGAGACACAGTTCGAACCAAAGGGCGAAAGAAATGGTTGGTGACACGCCAATCTCAAAGAAAAGTCGGGGAGCAGCTGTCACAGAAGTTCGCTCTAGTTCCTCGGAAATTGATGCGTTTCTCTCAAAGGCATCTGAAATACCCAGCCCGACGGAAGGGGATGGCCGGCTGATTTTTGCGCTGGATGCGACGATGAGCCGACAACCGACTTGGGATCAGGCCTGCCATATCCAGTCGGAAATGTTTCGAGAGGCCGACCGGATCAGCGGATTGCAGATCAAATTGGTCTATTTCCGGGGATTTGATGAATGTCGCGCCTCCAGATGGTTTCGCAATGGGGCGGAGCTTGCCAAGGTGATGGGGCGGATTTCCTGCCAGGGTGGGCGAACGCAAATCGGAAAGGTGTTGAGCGCGGGGCTCAAGGAAGCCCGGACGGGCAAGGTGCAGGCGTTGGTCTATATCGGCGATTGCATGGAAGAAAATGTCGATGACCTGTGCCACAAGGCGGGCGAGCTGGGCTTGCTGGGCGTTCCAGCGTTTTGTTTTCAAGAAGGGCGGGACCCGGCAGCGGAAACGGCTTTTCGCGAGATCGCACGCCTGACCAATGGCGCGTTTTGCCGATTTGACAACGGATCTGCTCGCCAGCTGGCGGACCTTTTAAAGGCCGTTGCCACTTATGCAGCGGGCGGTCGAAAGGCTTTGCAGGCCCTTGAAAAGTCAGGCGGCAAGGGCGCGCGCTTGTTGTTGCAACAATTGAGGTAAAACGACCGGATGGTCTATCTGCTTTTGGGTATTTTGGTTCTGGTGCTGCTGCTTGCGGCAGCGCGCGGGTTTGTAAACGCCAATCCGGCTGTGTTGGCCAGACAACTGAAATTCAGTGTTGGGGGCGCGCTTTTGCTTGGAGCACTGTTTCTCGGTGTAACCGGACGTTTTGCGCTCGCTTTGCCCGTTGGGGCATTTGCCTTGTCCATGCTAGGGGCGGGGTGGGCGTCGCAAAGGGCCCAACCATCTGGCGGACAGAAATCCACCGTTCGCTCTGCAATGCTGGAGATGGAGCTGGATCATGACAGCGGAGAAATGCGCGGCCATGTTTTGGCAGGGCATTTTCAGGGCAGAGATTTGGAATCCCTTACCCCGATGGAATTGAAGGAGCTTTGGCTGGAAACACAGGCCGACAACCAAAGTCAGGCCTTAATCGAAGCTTATTTCGACCGCCGGTTTGCCAGATGGCGTGAAGACTTCGAGGCGGATGGAACAGAGGGGCATGGAGCTCCTCCGAGCGCGGGACCCATGACAAATGAGGAGGCCTACGAGATCCTGGGGCTTTCGCCCGGCGCCGGGGAAGCGGAAATCAGATCGGCGCACAGACGGCTTATGAAGGCCGTTCATCCCGACAGTGGCGGTTCCACGTTCCTCGCGTCGAAACTCAACGAGGCTAAAGACACTCTTCTCAGAAGACATTGACGACATCCGTTACGCATTACTGATAGATGGCATAGCAGCGGAACTTGGCCCGCTTCAGGGACTTACATGCATTCCAGGCGGCCGTTTTGGTTTCAAAACCAACGAAACGGGCGCGGTAAAGGGTTTGACCATTGGAATCGACCGGCTCGGTGTAAGGAACACGCTTTTTGAGGGCAGATCCGGTTGCTTTCGACGCCTTCTTCAACATTTTGATGGCGGCGCTTTCAGACTCAGTTGCCGCAATCTGGACCTGCCAGGTTGGCTCTTGAACCTTGGTGTTGTTCGTTGCAACAGTGACAACGTCGTCGCTGCTGTCGTCTGCTTCAACCTTGATGGACGTGGTCGAGACAGTCTTGATCGAGGCCGTTGTGGTCTTGCGCTCAGGCGCAGAAACCGGAACCGGGGGAAGGGCTGCTGCTGCAAAGGCCTGGTCAAATCGGCTTCCGCCATCAACCGGCTTCGGCGGAACCGGAGCGGACGCGTTGATCGGGAACGGAACGTTTGATTTAGGTGTTGCTGATGCAAGCGCCAGAACTGGAGACGTCTTGATCGTCTTGGAGCCCGGTTTGCCGTTTGGCATCGGGACATTCTTCATGGAAGCAGCGACAAACGCAGGCTGACGCTTGACCTTGGCAACGAGCGGCGCAGATTTGCGACCTTTGCTTGCCTTGTGAAGATAACGGCCGATCAGGTTGGTCATGTGCCGATTACGGGATGCGCCAGTGCGGCCCCCCATGACAACAGCAACAATGTGACGACCGTTGCGGTTTACAGAGGTAACAAGATTGAAACCGGAAGCTCGGATATAGCCGGTCTTGATGCCGTCAACACCTTTGACGCGACCCAACAGCTTGTTGTGGTTGCCATACCGGCGACCCTTGTAGGAATAGACCCGAGTGTTGAAGTATTTGTAGTACTTCGGAAACCGTTCCTGAATGGCGATGCCGAGACGGGACATATCCCGTGCCGTCGTGCGTTGCCGGGAGTTTGGCAGACCATGCGCATTGCGGAAGGTCGTCCGCTTCATGCCGAGTTGGCGAGCGGTGTTTGTCATCCGCTTTGCGAATTTCGCTTCCGAGCCAGCGATGTTCTCGGCAACGGTTGTTGCAACGTCGTTTGCGGACTTCGTGACCAGCGCGAGAATAGCGTCCTTGACCTTGATGGTCTGTCCCGGTCTAAGGCCGATTTTTGATGGCGGTTCTTTAGAAGCGTTCTTTGAGACCTTGAACTTGGAGTTCAGGGACAAGCGGCCAGCCTCAAGCTCTTCAAAAACGATGTAGAGCGTCATGATCTTTGTCAGGGAGGCGGGGTAGCGATAGGCGTCTGCGCTATCTGCATATAGCGTTTTGCCTGTTTTTGCGTCGACGACGATCCCGGCATATTTCGAATTTGCTGCAGCAGGCGCGGTGCCTGCGGCGGTCATGCCGGCAATCAACAGGGCAGACCCGACAATGCGAACATGGCGGGAGATTGATTTGAAACGCTTACCAAACACAGTACTCAATCCCATTCTGGGGCACGTATTTTGTCTCTTGCGGTTTCAGAGGCTGCGTTGACAGCTTCTATGGCCGTTGGGGCCGAACCCATGAAACCCGTAAATTTCTTGAGTTCATTTGATGGATTCTCGGTTACGAATGAGTAAATAATGAGGCGTTATTGCGGAAAAAAATTCTAGAAATAATTAGGGTTAATGAAGTGTAAATATTCTGTTATTTGAAATAGTGAAGTAAATGTAATCACGATAGCTAGTATAGTTGAATATTATATTTTGAAAATTATCTCTATTGCTGATGTGTATCGTGGTTTCCCAAGGGTGAAAATGCCTAGTTCTCGAAAATATCAAATTTCAGAATTGAGAAATCGATATTCTGAAGCTGGAAGAGGGGAGGCGCTCTCTTTGCGGAAATATTTATGTTGCACTGCGAAAGTTTGATTGACAAAATTTGTGCATTGCACGATATTCCCTGTGCTGATGTTTAATAAGGTCGGGAGATGAGCGGCGCTCTCCCCGGTCTCGTGGTTGAAGACAGGGACACTGGAAATGATGAACAGTTTCGAAGACATTCAAAAAGCAAGCAAGGAAAACATGGAACTGGCCATGGAATCTTTCGGTTCTTTCAGCAAGGGCTTCCAAGCTCTCGCAACCGAAGTTGCTGAATACCAGAAGAAGTCCTTCGAAGAAGGCACTGCTGCTGTCGAAAAGCTCGTTGCTTCCAAGTCTCTCGACAAGGCTGTTGAAGCTCAGACAGAATATGCAAAAACTGCCTACGAAGGCTTTGTTGGCGAAATGACAAAGATCGGCGAAATTGTCACCGACATGTCCAAGGAAGCTTACAAGCCTTACGAAAGCGCATTCGGCAAATTCGGCAAGTAAGCACTTCCAAACGAATCCAACTGGATCGTTGCAGGCCCGGCTTTTTTGAAGCCGGGCTTTTATTTTGCGCTGTTCACAGTTTTCCTGAGGTTCTGCTGCCGCACTCGTGATGAGCGGAAAGCCCGCACAGCAACTGCTGTTAGCGCACTGAACTTTGGACCTTTTAATTATTTTTGATCAACCTACATAACCGTTCATAGTGGAAAACGACGGGCAGTGGGCAAACACGCGAAACCGGGCCGTTTCCCCCATTGCACTCGGGGACGCATCGCGGCAGACTCGTAAAAATCTGCAGATGGCGCTTTGGTCAAACCATGGTACCGTCGAATGCAGGGCTAGTAACCAGTAGGTGCGGCCGTCCCGACCCGGGAATGCTGCTCCTGTCCGTTGAGCAAAGGGTATAGGCGACAATATGGCAGCTGGGGCTGATTATGGCGACGATGACGGAGATTCCGGCGCGGTCGTTGTTACCAGGACCAAACCGAAAACCAAGCGCCCAAATCTGTATCGGGTGCTGCTTTTGAACGACGACTACACGCCCATGGAGTTTGTTATTCATGTTGTGGAGAGTTTTTTCCAGAAGAATAGGGAAGAAGCGACGCACATCATGCTGCATGTTCACCATCATGGCGTCGGCGAATGCGGGATATATTCCTATGAAGTAGCAGAAACCAAAGTGACTCAGGTTATGGACTTCGCCCGAAAGCACCAGCATCCGCTGCAGTGCGTCATGGAAAAGAAGTGAGGGAACTAGCACGTGCCATCATTTTCACGCAGTCTCGAAAAAGCCCTCCATCAGGCTCTGGCCTTTGCCAATGAGCGCGAGCAGGAATACGCCACACTGGAGCACCTGTTGCTGGCCCTGCTTGATGATCAGGATGCAGCCGCAGTCATGCGCGCCTGCAATGTTGATCTGGATGTGATCCGGCGAAACCTGGTCGACTATATCGAAAATGAGCTGGAGAACCTGGTCACGGATTCCGATGAGGATTCCAAGCCGACCGCCGGGTTCCAGCGCGTCATTCAACGCGCCGTCATTCACGTTCAGTCCTCTGGACGCGAAGAAGTGACCGGTGCCAATGTTCTGGTGGCGATTTTCGCCGAGCGTGAGAGCCATGCGGCTTACTTCCTGCAGGATCAGGACATGACCCGCTACGACGCGGTGAACTATATCTCGCACGGAATTGCCAAACGCCCGGGTCTTTCCGAAACCCGCCCAGTTGACGGCGTGGAGGATGAAGAAGCCGTTTCTGGTAACGCTCAAGGCGGCGGTGAGAAGAAGGCCGGTTCAAAAACCGATGCTCTTGAAGCTTATTGCGTGAACCTCAACAAGAAGGCTGCGGACGGCAAGGTCGATCCGTTGATTGGTCGGGATACAGAAATTTCCCGGACCATCCAGATTCTGTGCCGCCGGTCCAAGAACAACCCGCTGTTTGTGGGTGATCCCGGTGTCGGCAAGACGGCCATTGCTGAAGGTCTTGCCCTGCGCATCGTCAACGAAGATGTGCCGGATGTTCTCAAGGGCAACACCATCTTCTCGCTCGATATGGGTTCGCTTCTGGCAGGCACGCGCTACCGCGGTGATTTCGAGGAACGCCTGAAGCAGGTGGTCAAGGAAATCGAGGAATTCGATGGCGCGGTGATGTTCATCGACGAAATCCACACGGTCATTGGCGCGGGGGCAACCTCCGGCGGGGCCATGGATGCGTCAAACCTTCTGAAACCGGCTTTGGCAGCTGGAACCATCCGTTGCATCGGGTCAACGACCTACAAGGAATACCGCCAATTCTTCGAAAAGGATCGGGCCTTGGTGCGCCGGTTCCAGAAAATCGACGTCAACGAACCAACTATTCCGGATGCCATCGACATTCTGAAGGGCTTGAAGCCTTACTTTGAGGACTTCCACAAGGTTCGCTACACCAATGATGCGATCAAGACGGCGGTTGAGTTGTCGGCGAAATACATCTCCGACCGTAAACTGCCGGACAAAGCCATCGATGTCCTGGATGAAACCGGGGCATCCCAGATGCTTGTTCCGGAAGCACGCCGTCGCAAGACCATTGGCGTGAAGGAAATCGAGAACACCATCGCCACAATGGCGCGCATTCCGCCGAAATCCGTCTCCAAGGATGATGCGGAAGTGCTCTCCAGCCTGAGCGCGGAACTCAAGCGCGTGGTCTATGGTCAAAACGATGCCATCGATACGTTGGCCTCCGCCATCAAGCTGGCCCGCGCTGGCTTGCGCGAGCCGGACAAACCAATCGGCAGCTATCTGTTCTCTGGCCCGACCGGCGTCGGCAAGACGGAAGTGGCGCGGCAACTGGCCTCGTCACTGGGTGTCGAACTGATCCGCTTTGACATGTCGGAATATATGGAACGGCACACTGTGTCCCGGCTCATCGGCGCGCCTCCTGGCTATGTCGGGTTTGATCAGGGCGGTCTGCTCACCGATGGTGTTGATCAGCACCCGCACTGTGTCCTGCTTCTGGATGAAATCGAAAAGGCCCACCCGGACCTTTACAACATCCTTCTGCAGGTGATGGACCACGGCAAGCTGACCGACCACAATGGCAAGCAGGTCGATTTCCGCAATGTCATCCTGATCATGACCACCAATGCGGGCGCAGCCGACATGGCCAAGGCTCCCATTGGCTTCAACCGCGTAAAGCGGGAAGGGGACGATCAGGAAGCGATCAACAAGCTTTTCACGCCGGAGTTCCGCAACCGTCTTGATGCCATCATCGCGTTTGGCAATCTGCCGATTGAGGTGGTTTACAAGGTGGTCGAGAAATTCGTCATGCAGCTTGAGGCCCAACTGTCCGAGCGTGGCGTCACGTTCGAGTTGACAGACGCGGCCACCAAGTGGCTCGCCGACAAAGGGTATGACAACCAGATGGGCGCTCGTCCATTGGGCCGCGTCATTCAGGAGCACATCAAGCGGCCTCTCGCCGACGAGGTGCTGTTCGGCAAGTTGCAAAAGGGCGGCACGGTCAAGGTGTCTGTCTCTGAGGACGAAGCCGGTCTGCTTCTGGAAAGCGTGGAAGAACGGAAAGAGCCACCGAAGAAGCCAAAGGCGAAGGCAGCTGCAAAGGCCAAACCAAAGCGCCGCCGCAAGACAGCCACCGCCAAGACTGCTGCCCCGAAGTCTTCCAAACCGGATGACGACGGCGGCGACAACGGCGGCAGCTCCCCGAAGAAAAGTCTCGTCCCGAAGGTTCCCCTCGCGGACTGAGGAATTTGGACCAAGTAGCTGAATCAAATACTGAAAAAGGTGCTCAATAGGGCGCCTTTTTTGCGTTCGGGGCTAAAACGTTTGCCTCGGATTTTGCGCCGTCCCGGCTTTGAGCCGGGACCTCGTTGATTTCTGGGACAAGAGCTGTCGATGAGAAGCTCCCGGATCAAGCTACGCTTGTCCGGGACGGCACTATTGCGAGCGTCGAGGTACTTTTGCTCTCCTGCCTAATGCTAGTCACCGGTAATTTACCGCTTGCTCCGACCGTCATCCCGGACAAGCACAGCGCGATCCGGGATCCATACCGCGATCAAGCCACGGCCAATAAAGCGTGCGGACAAACCGCGGGATGGATTGCTCAAAACGAAACGCGTCAAGTCCTGCAATGACGAGGTGGAGGGGTGCGCGGTTCACCGTTCCGTCAAAGCGTTTTTCATTGTCGAAGACCAACCGCCTCACACTTGCTCCAACAACTTCTCTGCAGTGCTGGTTCCGCTTTGCCATGCCGCTTCCACGCGGGCGCCGATGCACCAGTCACCGCCCAGGAACAGGGTCTCCGACGCGTTGGCAAGGAAAGGCGCGCCCAGAGGGGTGTCGACTTTGGCGTAGCGCCAGCGGTGCGCATCGGCGTGGACCACATTGGCCCGATCGAGGCCCAGACCTTGCAAAGCTCTGTCAGCATAAGGTCAGTTGCAGCCGGTTTGTCCAGTTCAAGGTGGATTTGGCTCCAGTAAGGACTGGCTTGGGCGACAAATGTGTTTTTGTTGGCGCGTCCGGGTTTGGTGCTCTCTTGTGCGATCCAGGCAAGCGGCGCGTCCGGGTCGTGATATGTGGCTGCAAGGGCGGGGGCCTTGTCAAAGGCCACCATGAGGGTCCAGCAGGGTAGCAGTGAGACGTGGGCTATCTGCTTGGAGAGCGGGTGATCATTGCCCAGGAGAGCCATGGTTTGCGGGGCAGGGGCGGTGATGATCAACCGATCAAACTCCAGCGTGCCATCGCCAGTGCTGACGGACCAAGTGGAGCCAGTTTCCATCACTGACGTCACCTGAGTTTGGCGACGGATGGTCAGCCCATCAGCTAATGCCTTGGCAAGGGCGTTCATCGAAGGAGTGCCAACGACCCCGGTTCGGTCGCCCATGTGCCATTCGCTCGCCGCGCAATTTGCCGTCAACTCTGCGAGAAGGCGCTGAAAGCCATCAGTTTTTGCGGTGATGTACTGCGCACCATGATCGAACTGAAGATCGTTTTCTGCCCGGCGCGTTGCAAGGCGTCCACCAATGCCGCGTCCCTTGTCGAGAAGCAGCGGTTCGTGCCCGGCATCGGCGAGCTTTCGCGCACAGGCGAGGCCTGTCATGCCGGCACCAATGATGCCGATCCGAATAGGTCTGGTCATGCGATCTCCAGTCGAGCAAGTATGTTCGGGATTTCCTTCTTCACCTTGAAAAAGCCAGCGGTGGCGTGCCGCCAGATCGTGTCGTCCCAGGGGCGACGGATTTCGCACAAGGCAAGGGTATTGTCTTCGAGTTGTGTTTGCACCGTATCCATCCAGTCCTTCAGCGGTCCGCGCGGGGTATAGGGCATCACGATTTGCTGGGCGCCGGTATCTTTTGCCCAATCGAGCAGCGGCTGAGGAGACCCCGTATTGAGCGTTTCATATGTTCGTCCGAAGCGCATTGCAGCGTCCTCTAAAGCACCAGCCTCAAAGGCTAGGACGTGATCCGGCACCGGTCCAGGAGATCGCAAGGTGCTGGAGGACAGCGTTGCCACCGACATTATGTCAATGGTTTCAAGGTCCAAAGTTTCCGGCAGACAATCGTCTTCAGTGAGAAGGAACGCTGTTGAGCTGACCTGATCCCATTACGAGCCGTCCTATTTTAAGCTAAACAAACAGTTACGTTATGTCTTTTGCAGGTGAGGCGAGGTTCAAGGAGTGGAGCAGGGGTGAATAGCGAGCTAGCCTAAGCTTCTAGACGTTTAGTTTCAACGGTCTAACTTAGGTGGGAGTAAGGCATGGCAGGTCCGGAGGTAACACTGGTGTCAACTAATTGGAAGCGCGGTGCCGACCCTCGTAAATTTCGCTTATGTCATTTGAATAAGAGCAGATTTGAAGACAATTTGCCATTATCCTGACAATCAGTGGGGAGTTTCTATGTTAAGAAGAATAAATAGCTTAGCTGAAATTTGGCAGTCTATTGTTGCTTTGGTTGGGATGTTGTCGATAACCGCAGCGGTTCTGTTTTATTTCGCACAAGGTAATATAAGCTGCAAAAGTTGGTTTGTATCCGCAGCTGAGAATTTCGGGATATTCAAAATTGAGAGATGTAAGCTACGCACGTACTTAGATAACTTCTCTTCAGCGTACGAAGTCGCAGAAGAGTTGATGGGCCCAGCTTTTCGTCCTGATAGAGTATGGGCCCAACCCGCAGGCGACGAGTTCAAGCATATTTTGAGTTTGCACGAACTTTACAGGGCTGAAATCATGAAGCAGTCTGTTTCTAACGCATGGCTGGAAGAGGATTACAATAAGCGCGGGGATCTATACTTCGCTAGCTTCGATCTTGGAAACGTCTCTGTAGTCACATTTTACAGTAAAGATGGTGAATTTAGAAACGTAGAAGGTATTTCTGTATCAGGAGACAGGTTGTTCGAAGACTACGATTTTCCATTTTTTAGATGGAATCATCATGTAAGAGCACAATTTCCAGATGGGCATAACTATCCACCGAGTAGCTCGCAAGCGACCAACTACGTCAGTGGCTTAGGCACTATTGAGTTGATCAAACTGTTGTGTGGAGGGGATGACTTGGTTCGCGACTCTCTACATTATTATGACTATATGGAGGACGACTCATTGGTGTCACCGCCATGCTTCAGCTTACCTCAAGACGCTGGTGATTATCCGTACTTTACAAGATTTTATTTTAACTACGTTAATGTTGATGGGGGCGAACCGTATATCTCAAGTATAAGTGCGTTTAGTGATAATGTAAAAATCATGGAGCAGGTTAGAATAACCTGGGGCGATTAATGTAAATTTCGCATGCATAAATAAATATAAGAATATATTTTAGAAAGGGAAGGTGAGGTTGGGAGAAGCCGATCTATTCCCGTGTAGATTTGGGGGCAGTCGGTTGAGAGATTTATCCAAAATTCTTTTCCCTCTTTCTTCTTGTCGTCCGCCGATTTTCCCTTTCCATTCCCGCCAATCCCCGCCAATCCCCGCCACGGTGGGCGGATGAGTAAGATGTTTGAAGAATTGGGCTACGCGCCGACGCCAATTGGGGCGATATCGCTCCGCCGCCGGCATATTCTCTCCCTGAAAACCGATGTGTTTGAAATCCTGCTTGGTGAAGAGCATTTGATGTCAAGCCTGTTCACTGCCTCTGAAGTCGCGCTGGCCGACCTTGGGGTGAAAGCCTTGGCGGGAAATCAGCTGGATGTGCTGGTTGGCGGATTGGGGCTTGGTTATACAGCACAGGCGGTGCTAGCCCATGACACGGTCAAAAGCCTCACCGTTGTTGATCTGCTGGAACCTGTCATCCGCTGGCATCAAGAAGGCCTTGTGCCGATGGGGGCGGAACTGGCGGAAAACCCGAGATGTGAACTGGTGCAGGGCGATTTCTTCGCGCTGGCAGCCTCTGGGGACGGGTTTGATCAAAGCGAGCCGGGTCGCCAATTTGACGCGATCCTGATCGATATTGACCACACGCCGGACCGGTTGCTGCATGGCGGCTCGAAAAGTTTTTACACCAAAGAGGGTTTGCAGGCCGTGCAGCGGTTTTTAAAGCCCGATGGTGTTGTCGGTCTGTGGTCAGACGAAGCACCAGATGAGGCAATCACCCAGCGGCTCTTGGAGGCTTTTGATGAGGCTTGGGCCGAGCCGGTCATCTTCCCCAATCCCTTGCAGGAGGGGCGGGAGGTCACACAGGCGGTCTATCTGGGGCGGAAAAGCTAAGTAGCTGTCTACGATTGGTTTTCTTGTGGGCTGGGCTGCGAACATCAAACGCCCTGCTTCAACAGCCAGTCTATAACGCGCAAGCGAACGTTATGTTCGCCAGAATGACCAGCTGGATAGACAATGTAATAATTAGAGCAGCTAAGCGCAGGGGCTTCGAAAAGACTGACAAGATCTCCGGTTTCTATCCCATGGCGGGTCAGAATCGTTGGGGCAAGGGCAATGCCCTGCCCCTCGCGGGCTGCGTCTATAGCAAGGCTGGAATGATTGAACTGAAGTTGGGGCGAGGGCGTTGCAAGCCCCTCACTGCGGAAGAACAATTCCCAGTGGTTGTGACTGTCGAAGACCAAAGGTAGGGATGAGAAATCTCGGGCGGAGCTGAAGTGCGGTGAACCGCTCAGGAGTTTATTAGCGAGGGCCGGTTGGGTGACAGCTGACAAGCGCTTGTCAGCCAGAAAATGGTGTTCGAGATCTGCGAACGGCGGGGTTCCAATTCGAATGGCGAGATCGACTGCATCTGCGTTGAAAACCGATATTTTTTCGCTCGCCTGAGTTACCAGATCTATATCCGGATTTATCTCACGGAAATCGGCCAGTTTTGGCAATAACCATTTCGCAGCAACTGAAGGCGGGACGCTCAAGACAATCCGTTGTGATGTTGGGGCGATCTGACGGGTGGCGTTATCTACGATTTCCAGCGCGCGCCGTATTTCTCTGGCATAGGCCCGTCCGTTTTCGGTGAGATGAAGTCCCCGGGCATGACGGGAGAACAGTTTTTGCGCCAATTCTTCTTCCAACGAGCGGACCTGTTGTGCGACAGCGCCTTGTGTCAGGTTCAGTTCTTCCGCCGCAGTTCGGAAATTTTGATGGCGAGCCGCGGCATCAAATGCCCACAACTTGTTCAAACTGGGTCGCTTCAAATTCTATCCTAATCTGAGTGTAGTTTTTCTACAGCCTTAAGCATGAAATCATGATTGGTCAGATAAATCCAGCAGCGATAGTTTGCTTTCAGACTTAAGTGATGTGCTGAGGATTAAGATGACAGATCAAAAGGTTGCGGTCGTTACCGCTGGTGGATCAGGAATGGGTGCGGACGCGGCGAGGCGGCTTGCAGAAGATGGCTTCAAGGTCGTTATCCTGTCCTCCTCCGACAAGGGAGAGGCCTTGGCGCAAGAGCTGGGCGGCGTCGGTTTCACCGGTTCCAATCTTGTGCCTGAAGATCTGCAAGGGTTGATCGACAGAGCCATGAAAACCTATGGCCGGATCGATGTTCTTGTGAACTCTGCAGGGCATGGACCTAAAGGTGATATTATGGAGATATCTGATGCGGACTGGCATCTCGGCATGGACGTTTATCTGATGAATGTCATTCGCCCGACCCGGCTTGTCGCGCCCTTGATGGCAGAGCAGGGCGGCGGAACGATCATCAACATTTCAACCTTTGCCGTGTTTGAGCCGGACCCCATGTTCCCGACCTCCGGGGTCTTTCGCGCCGGTCTTGCCAGTTTCACAAAACTCTTTTCCGACAAATATGCGGCACAGAATGTCCGCATGAACAATGTCTTGCCCGGCTTCATCGACAGCCTGCCGGAAAAGGAAGACCGCCGCGCACGCATTCCAATGGAACGTTATGGCAAGGCGCGGGAAGTTTCGTCCCTGATTTCCTATCTTGCGTCTGAGGATGCGGCCTATATCACCGGACAAAACATCCGTATCGATGGAGGTCTGACGCGGTCGGTGTAGGGTGCAAGGTTGTGCACAAGGTCTCTGGACATGAATTGACAAGCGTGTCCAGAGGCTTGAAAAAGAAACAGTTCTTTCAAGCAAAAAGCATTCGCTGATGTCCGCTTCCGCCGGAGAGCCGCCGGACCCTTCCTCGTCTGAAAAAGACACTGGTGCCGCACCTGTTTCAGAACGAACATGGATGCTGCGCGGGGCACGGGCGGCTGTGTCCATTCCGGCGCTTATTCTGACAGCAGCCTTTGTTGGCTATGCGGGCCTTGCGCGCGAAACCGGTTTGTCGCTTGCCGAAACGCTGGTCATGACCGGGTTCGTCTGGGCGCTACCGTCCATTGTGGTATTGACCGGCGGAATGGCAACCGGCATGGGGCTGGTACCCGCGGCCATCGCTGTGGCACTCGCTTCCGTTCGCTTGATGCCCATGACAATGGCTTTGATGCCGCTGGTCAAGGTGCCGGGAAAAACGCCCACCTGGAAACTGCTGCTCGCCTCGCATTTTGTGGCCGTAACGGCATGGGTTTACGCGATGAAGAACCTGCCGGACATGCAGCGAGACGGGCGATTACCATTCTTCATTGGCTTTGGCGGCTCAGTCACGATCTTCGTGTTCACCATGACCGGCATTTCCTACATGCTGGTCGATCATATGCCGCCCATTGTGGCCGGGGCCTTGTTCCTGCTTACGCCAATCTATTTTCTTTGCTCGCTCTGGGGTGCCGCGCGGATGAATGCCGACAAGGCCGCCATGATTGCTGGCTTGGCCCTGGGGCCTGTCTTCTTTGTGTATGTTCCAGGGCTTGATCTGCTCTGGACTGGCCTTGTTGGTGGAACACTCGCCTATCTGGTCACACGCATCATGAGACAAGGCCTAAGCTGATGGACGGTATACACATTACCAGCCTGCCGGACACATGGTGGTGGCCTTTTGTCATGATCCTCGTGGCTGGCTGGCTGGCGACCGATGTCTGGCGCTGGCTCGGCGTTCTTGCCGGGGGGCGCTTGCGGGAAGACAGCGAAGTCTTCGTGTGGGTACGCTGTGTCGCAACAGCGCTCGTTGCTGGCGTGATTTCCAAGCTGATCCTGTTTCCTCAAGGCGCGCTCGCCGAAACCTCGCTTGCCCTCCGACTTCTGGCCGCCAGCTGCGGCTTTGCCGCGTTCCTCACATTCAAGCAACGCGTGATCGTTGGGGTTCTCACCGGCGAAGTTGTTCTGCTCGCCGGTTGGGTATTACATGACGTAGCGTTTTGAGCGTGTTTTGGGTAAGGTGTTCTTATTAAATTAACAATTTCTCTTGATTGATATGACAAGGGTTGCCTCGGAGAGTTCCGCTTGTTTACGCGTGTTGAGCTAATATTGTTCGCAATTATAGGGTCTATTCTGGCAATTGACCTTGTGGTCATAGCTGTAACCGGTCAGGCAGTCTACTGGAGCGGCTACGTTGGTGTGGCTGCCCTGCCTACTATTTTTCTCGGGCTAGGGCTTTTTTTTCGAATTTTGCGAAAAAATGAGCGCTTCGCCGTTGTTTTTATCTGTATGGCGATCTTCTTGTTTTTTACGATTTCTGGATCTGTCTTTAACTATCTTCTCTTACCTGTTGGACCCAGAGCGGTGGACATGCAACTGGTCCAGATTGACAGTATGCTGGGCTTCAGTTGGTCGGAGTTTGTCAAATGGTTCGATGGGCACCCGCTATTGGCCGAAGGGTTGAAATACCTCTATGCATCTTCCCTTATCCAGCTCGCTTTGGTCACCATTTGCCTCGGACTTACCGAAAAAATAGAAGAACTTTACCGATTTTTGAGCTGTGGCTTGATCGGCGTGCTTGCGTCTATGGTTATCTGGTATATTGCTCCCAGCTTCGGAACTTCGGTTGTCTACGATATAGACAGCCTAGGAGTTACCTCGTTTTCGCTTATGGTGGGCGATGAATATGGGGAAAAACTGAGACATCAGTCGTTGCACGGCATTGACGTATTGTCTCCAGAAAACGTGCTAGGATTGATAGCGTTTCCGTCCGTTCATATCCTCATGGCTGGAATGTGCGCGGTCTACAGCCGCAGCCTGAAAGGCATTTTTCCTGTGCTTCTTGTTTTAAATATTGCGATGATTCCCGCAACTATCCTTCATGGCGGGCATCATCTAATCGACTTGGTCGGTGGCTTAGGCTTGTTCGCGCTTTGTTACTATATTGCCCAGGTGTTAGTCCGAGACCGGTCCCCTGAAATGCCCCGAGCTCTGGCGAATTAACACTCGCGCGGCCCCGGTCAATCAACCAAGCACCGCCCGGATTTTCTCTGCATGCGCAGCAAGTGCGTCATTGTCGGCCATCTCGCCGGTGTGGGCGCGAAGCGATACGCCGTCAAAGCGCGGGATAACGTGGACATGGGTGTGAAACACGACCTGTCCGCCGGCTGGCTCTGAAAACTGCTGAATTGTCGTGCCATCTGCGCCAAACGCTTCCTTCACCGCCAGCGCCATCTTTTTCACAGTAGTCATGACCGAATGAAGGTCAGCCTCGGCAATATCGAAGATGTTGCGGGAAGGGGCCTTCGGGATCACCAGAACGTGCCCGTCACCACGCGGCATGATGTCCATGATGACAAGCGTCGCATCATCCTCATAGACCTTGTGGCTGGGCAATTCCCCGCGCAGGATTTTCGCAAAAACGTTGTCAGTATCGTAGGCAGGCGCGGACATTTGAAACCTCACAAGGAAGATGGAAGATCGACCGTCTATAGCCGATTGAGACTTCGCACACCCTAGTCAAAAAAAGCCTGTGAGAGAACCGCTGAATTCGGTTTTCCGCAAGGGGGAGAAGCAGTTAGCTGACCTCATTGAATCATGTTGCCAAAAGGGCCAGTTCAATTGGCCAATGGTGATTGATCTCAGGTCGCCGAAACGGCGGCGAATTGACTCAGTATTTTCACTCTTGTGACTAATGACCTGAATCTAAAGAAAAATCCCGGCCAGAAGGTCTCACCGGGATTTTTGAGGCAAAAGGGCTGGAATCTATTTCCCGATGTCAGCAACATCAAATGGCGTCGTCTGGTACATCTCGTTGATCCAGTTGCCAAAGAGAAGGTGCGCATGGGCGCGCCAGCGGTTCGGCGGAACGTTGGACGGGTTGTTTTCCGGGAAGTAGTCCGCCGGAAAAGGTGCGTCGTCCTTCTTCGTCTCGCTGTCACGGGTAAACTCGTCCGCCAGTGACGTCGTGTCATATTCGATGTGGTTGAACATGTTGAGGACCCGATGTTTCGGGTCTTCCAGCAAGCACATGCCGGTTTCGTCGCTTTCTGCCAACACGACGAGACCGCTACCCTCAGGAATGTCGGACTTGCGAGCCTCTGTCCAGCGAGACACAGGAACGCGGAAGTCGTCTGAAAAGCCGCGTAGAATAGGGGAGGCGGGCACGCGTACATATTGGCGGAAAATGCCGGTTGCCTTCGTGTCTAGAGCGTATTTCTGCATGCCGTGGAAGTGATAGCTTGCTGCCTGCGCGGCCCAACAGATGTTGAAGGTGCGGTGGACATTGCTTTGCGTCCAGTCAAACACCTGACGCATCTCGTCCCAATAGGTGACCTCTTCAAACGGCAGATGTTCCACTGGCGCGCCTGTGATGATGAAGCCGTCAAACTTGCGGCTCCGCACGTCTTCCCAGCTGCGGTAAAACGCGGCCATGTGGTCGGCAGACGTGTTGCGCGGCGTGTGGCTGCCGATCTTCACCAAGGTGAGGTCGATTTGCAGCGGTGTTGCACCGAGCAGCCGGGCGATCTGCGTTTCGGTGGTGATCTTGTTCGGCATCAGGTTGAGAAGGCCGATGCTCAGTGGACGAATGTCCTGTCGGATCGCCTGGGATTCGCTCATGATCATGACGCCCTCATTCTCAAGGACTTCGCGACCAGGCAAATCATTCGGGATCTTGATGGGCATTTTCAGGCATCCATTTATCTTTTTTGAAAGAACGCCTTGTGATCCGTTCCGCTTGGTTGCCGGTTCGGCCACATCCCCCATCTGTCGGAGTACCACCTTGCCCGGATCGGCAGGTTGGCGTTGGGCGTCTTCCCAACTCTTGATGATGAAACACTATGTAGTTGAAGAAGAAGTTGAAAACAAGCTGCTTGGCGTGAACCCTCAGGATTGTGAACGCGGCGGATCACTTTTGCGAAACGGTGCATGATCAGCCAGCATCTCGTTTTCGCGCTCCACGGCCATCCGCTCCTGTTCCAGAAAGTCCGCAACAGCATTGTGCAGACCCTCGTGGGCAATCCAGTGGGCGGAACAAGTTGTGACGGGCAAATAGCCTCTGGCGAGCTTGTGAGCCCCTTGCGCACCGGCCTCAACGCGCTTCAATCCGTGAGCAATCGCGAAATCGATCGCCTGATAGTAGCAAACTTCAAAATGCAGGAAGGGGTGGTGCTCTGTGCAGCCCCAGTGGCGCCCAAACAGCGTATCAGAACCAATGAAGTTGAGGGCCCCTGCAACATAGCGGCCCTCACGCTTGGCCATGACCAAAAGGATGCGCTCCGCCATGCGCTCGCTGACGGTGGAGAAGAAGGCCCGGTTCAAATAGGGCCGTCCCCATTTCCGCGCACCGGTATCCTCATAAAACTCGAAAAAGGCATCCCAATGCGCCTCGGTGAGGTCAGTGCCTGTAACCCATTCAATCTCAACACCTGAGGCAAGCGCTTCGCGTCGCTCTTTCTTGATCGCCTTGCGCTTTCGGGAGGCAAGGTCGGACAGAAAGCCCTCAAAACTCTCATAGCCATTGTTTACCCAGTGAAATTGCTGGTCCGTGCGCTGCAAATATCCCAGTCCGCCGAGTGTTTCCCATTCTGGTTGGGTCAAGAAGGTTGCATGCACGGACGAAGCCTGGGAGCGTTTGCACACTTGAACCAAGCCGGAAGCCAGCGCTTGCATGCCGGCCTCCCGGTTGATCTCCGGGCACAGCAGAAACCTCCGCCCAGTGGCAGGGGTGAATGGTACCGAAATCTGCAGCTTTGGATAATAGTCTCCGCCTGCGCGATGAAAGGCTTCCGCCCAGCCGTAATCAAAGACGTATTCGCCTTGCGAGTGAGACTTGAGATACGCGGGAACAGCACCCCAAACCGCCCCACTGTCGGTTTCCAGAATAAGGTGACGCGGATACCAGCCTGTTTGCGCGGTCGCGCAGCCCGTGTCTTCGAGAGAACTCAAAAAAGCGTGTGAAACGAAGGGGTTAAATCCTGCGTCTTGAATCAGATTATCAGTATTTTTAACAAGCACATTAAGAACACCCGCGGAGGGTTCAGGCATCAGGTTTCCGCCATTTCCAAGCGTCCAGCCCGGGTTCGCCACCGCGTCCCAGTCGCTTGCAGAAATGTCGTTCAAGCTTGAAAGAATGCGCAGCGTTGCAGACGGGGCAGTCGGATCGCCGGTTTGGGTCATGGGCAATATGCGGCCTGTTAGACGTTTCCAGCTAAGGTAGATGTTAAAGACGTGATGACAAGGGGCGCATCATCCTTTGAAGTTTCAGACCTGATCCGGATCGAAGCCTTCAAAGACGATCTGATCGGCAAATTGCGCAGCCCGTTCGCGGTCCTCTTTGTTTTTAACGGTCCACGTCATGATTGGCAGCTTGAACCAGCGGCTTAAAAGGCTTGGCCCGAACTGGGGTAGGTCTTTCACGCCATAGGAGATGAAATGCGGCCTTGTGCGCGGTAAATGCAAAAGGTGGCGTAGGCCAAAGCGATTGGAGTGCGAAAGGTTGCCGTGATCTTGCCGACGCATTGCATCGGACACTATTCCGCGCAACACGGACGGATTATGAGCCAAGGCGACATCAATCATATCCGGATCAAAGCTCTTGATGCAGGCAGGCCCTTTGTAAGCTGCGACCTGATCGACGATCCTGCGCACAAACGGATTTTGTGCCCCCGCTTTCATATGCGACTTGATCTCAATGACCAGCGGCACAGCACCATCGACTTGGGCAAACAGATCATCCAGCATCCACAGTTTGTCGCCGCCCGACAGCATCGACAGCCGGACGAGGTCTGTGGAGTTGTAGTCGATTACCCGCCCGCTTGCCTGCACAAGCCGGTCGAGTGAATAGTCATGAAAAACAAGGGCTTCCCCGTCAGCCGTTTCCTGAACATCCACCTCTATCCCGAAGTTCTTGTCCTTTGCTGAAGAAACAGCAGAGGGCGTGTTTTCAAGACAAGCCACATTGCCATCGTGATAACCACGATGAGCAATCGGGCGCGCGAAAATGTCCTGTAACTGGCTCATGGGAAAACCCGTGCTGGCCGGTCCACGTCATCCGTAGACCGGGAACAATTGATCGCTAAGGTCAGGCGAGTTCGAAAATGGCTTCGATTTCGACAGTTGCGCCAAAGGGCAGGGAGGCTGCGCTCACGGCAGAGCGGGCATGCTTACCCTTTTCCCCCATGGCTTCACCGAGGAAATCGGATGCTCCGTTGATGACCTTCGGCTGATCGGTAAAGTCACTGGTGGAATTGACAAAGCCAACGATCTTGACGAGCCGGGCAACCTTCTCCAGGTCGCCAGTTGCCACCTTGGCTTGAGCCAGAATGTTAATCGCGCAGAGTTTTGCAGCCGCAACACCATCTTCCAGTGACGCGTCTTCACCAATTTTGCCCTTATGCGCCAGACCATCCGGTCCCATAGGCAGCTGTCCGGAGATGAAAAGCTGGTTGCCGGTTTGAACATAAGGCACATAGTTGGCGGCAGGCGCTGCGGCTTTCGGCAGGGTGACGCCAAGTTCTGCAAGGCGGCGTTCAATGGTCTGGGTCATGGAATTCTGTCTCCGAATGGCTTGCGGTCATGAGGCAAGGTCGATCGGTTTCTTGACGTAAAACAAATCCGCCTGCAAGGCCTGAATGCGCCGCGCAGCCGACTCTTGGAAAAATAATTTTATAGGTCCTAATCGGGGTAAAACTTTGCAAAATCCGCTTTTTTTCAGGGAAAGGGTGGCGGGCTGGTGAGAGCAGGAATAATGTTTGGCCAAAGAGATCCGCTGGTCTTCAGCGCTTGTGTTCGGAAGCAAATCGAATGAACCGTTTGAGTATCGCCCTATTGAGTGCCGCCCTTTTAGGAACCGTCCTGCCGACAAGTGCTTGGGCCGGGGCGAGTGGACTCGCACCCCACAGGGCTGTTTACGACATGAATTTGGGAGAATCCGAGGGCCAGTCTGGAATTTCGGCTCTGTCAGGTCGAATGGTCTACGACTTTTCCGGAAATGCCTGCGACGGATACAGCGTGTCCTTCCGCTTTGTCACAGAGTTTCAGGATGTTTCCGGAGGCTCTCAAGTCACCGATTTGCAGACGACCTCATTTGAGGGCGGTGATGCAAATTTGTACGAGTTTTTGAGCAAGACCTTCGTAAATCGCAAACTCGTGGAATCCACGAGAGGTACGGCAAAGCAGTTGTCGAACAACAAGGAGATCGACCTGTCTGAACCGGAAGAACGAACATTCTCAATTGGTTCCAAGGCGTTGTTTCCGACAGAGCATCTCAACAAGGTGATTGAAAGCGCCAAGGTCGGAACACCGTTTTATGCGGCGGACGTCTATGACGGTTCAGAAACAGGGGACAAGGTTTTCTCCACGACAGCCGTGATCGGTGCTTTGCGTCAGTCTCCTAAAGATGCCAGTGCAACTGCAGGAGCACTGCTGGAGCCGCTGACAGGTGTTTCCCACTGGCCAGTTACGATTGCCTATTTCGAACCGACAGCGAATGAAAATGGCGGGGAGCAAATGCCGATCTACCAGCTGACCTTTCTGCTTTACGAAAACGGTGTAAGCCGTGAGTTGGTACTGGATTATGGCGATTTCTCCATGACCGGAGAATTGAAAGAGCTTGAGTTCTACGAGGCGAGCGACTGCAATAAGTAGCAGTCTTTGTTCGTTAATCTGCCTTGGGTTTGCGCTTCTTGCGCACGCCGTGAGTCAGACCCAGCTCAACGGCTTCGGTTCCAAACTTATCCTTCAGTGCATCCATGGCCCGTTCGGCTTTGCCGCGCCGTTCCGCTTGCTCGTCAACGAGGTCTTGCGGATCGGCTTGCTCGCCGGGGGCAAGATCGTTGACACCGATCCCAAGCAACCGAAAGCGCCGGCCATCTGCTTCCTTTTCCAGCAAGTCGACACCGTTTCTAAAAATCTTGTCGGCCAATTGGGTCGGGTCGGCCAGATGCCGGGCCCGTGTGATGGTCTTGAAGTCCGCCGTTTTTAGTTTGAGCGTGATACCCCGCCCGGAAAGGTCAGCCTTTTTTAGCCGGGCAGAGACCTTTTCCGACAAATCCCGCAGGACCGGACGCAACACTTCAAAGTCGGAAATATCTGTGTTGAATGTGGTTTCTGTGCTGACGCTCTTGGCCCCGCGCGACGGTTTTACGATCCGGTCATCGTCACCTTGGGAAAGGTGGGCAATGTGAAGTCCCATCGAGCCGTAGCGCCGGGCAAGGTCTGTGGGGTCCATTTTCTGCAGTTGACCGATCGTCCGGATCCCGTCCGACTCCAGTTTTTTTTGAAAAACCTTGCCAATGCCCCAAATGAGACTGACGGACTGTTTGGCCAGAAAACTCTTGGCTTCCGCCGCGCCGATGACGGAAAAACCACGCGGTTTTTCAAGGTCAGAGGCGACCTTGGCGAGGAACTTGTTGGGAGCGAGGCCAACAGACGCTGAAATCCCGATCTCTGATTCAATCTCCCGAATGAGCCGCGCGAGCGTTTCGGCCGGGGTGGCACCGTGCAGGCGCTCGGTTCCGCTCAAATCCAGAAAAGCCTCATCAATGGATAAAGGTTCAACAAGCGGAGTAAGGGCGCGCATGCGTTCGCGAATTTCGCGGCCAACCTTGCTGTATTTCTCCATATTTGGCTTGATGACCACAGCATCTGGACAGGCCTCCATGGCCTTGAACATCGGCATGGCGGAGCGAACGCCGTAAATGCGGGCGATGTAGCAGCAGGTCGACACCACGCCGCGTTGACCGCCGCCGACAATTACCGGCTTGTCCTGTAGCTCGGGATTATCGCGTTTTTCGACAGATGCATAAAACGCATCACAATCGATATGGGCAATGGAGAGTTGATCCAGTTCCGGGTGGCTGACGAGCCTTGGGCTACCACATTTTGGGCACCGGGACCGCCCGACCGCTGAGCGTGTCCCGCAATCCCGGCACAGCGCTTTGGGCGGGGTTAGGGACGGATCAGAGGCTGAGTGCGTTTCGCCCATGGCTGATGCGTCCTGAGCCTAACCGCCCGAACGTGGCAGCGCGTTGATGAAGGATAGGGTGTCAGCCCAATCTCCCGTCAAAAAATCGACATGCGCTTCTTGCGTCATGTTGGAGCGAAACGGCTCGTCGGCAATAAACTGGATCTGGATTGCGGACGGCAGGCTGGCCTGAACAGAGGTGTGGTTTGTAGGGCTGTCATCGATGAAGACGACGGGCTCTTTGCGGCCTGCAGAAAGTGCCGAAACGGCACCTCCTTTGGGGCCGGAATTCACCAGAACAGGAAACGAGAACCCATAGGACGCCAGAAGCCTCTCGCGAATAGGGCGATTATGGGCACCTGGAAGATTCGTTAGAAAAAGGACATCCCAGTCTTCTGCTAGTGCGTGAAGAGTTTTGTCAGCGCCTTCGACGAGGTCTTGCGCATGGCTTTGTGTATCAAGGAAGTCTTGCAGCAGGCGTTTGACGGCATCTGCTGGTAAAGCGGATTGGGACGCCTTTTCGGCAATATTGTTGGTCAGCCTGTATTCTTGCTTGAGGAGCTTAAAGCCGTTGTTCTCCAAATAAGTCCTCAAGTGTCGCACCAAATGCAGCACCACTTCGTCAACATCACAGATCACAAGCGGACGAGATGACGGCGGCAGTGCGCTTATTTGATCCAGAATGGCGCGGCTCGCCGCTTGCGGCTCAGGCATCGTTTGGCAAATCCTTGGCAAGCACATGGCGTGCAGCGGCGATCATTGTCGGGCGAATGCCCGCATTTTCGCAAAAGGCTAAAAGTAGAGCTTCGTCGGACATGTAGAATTCAAGAACACCGGCAAGGAAACCCGGCTCTGCAGCCGCAGTGCGAATCGCCTCCGGCCCTATCCCGGAAGTTGCCAGAAATCGGCCAACCTGCTCGGGGTCACTGGTCATTTGAACAAGCGCCTGCGTTGCAATTTCTTCAGCTTGCTCGGCTGAGATCCGATGGCCAGTAGAATCAATCATTGCTATTTTTGCCTTTCTGAAAGATTTCCGCGATAAAAGACTGAATAACTTGCAGCGGGGCAGGGGTCCAGTACTCGATAACGGGACTGGGATGTAAGAAAAACGGGGATCGGCATTCAAGCCGTCAAAAGGGCAAGACCATGTCAAAAACCGTGCTGATTGTGGAAGACAATGAGCTGAACATGAAACTCTTTCATGATCTGCTCGAGGCGCACGGTTATTCCACACTTCAAACAAGAACAGGTATAGAAGCCCTGGATCTTGCGCGCCAGCACAAGCCTGACCTTATCCTGATGGACATTCAGTTGCCTGAGGTTTCCGGTCTGGAAGTCACCAAATGGATCAAGGAAGATGAGGATCTGGCCTCAATTCCCGTGATTGCAGTGACTGCATTTGCCATGAAAGGTGATGAGGAGCGGATCCGCCAGGGTGGTTGCGAGGCCTATATCTCAAAACCCATTTCAGTTGCCCGTTTCCTTGAAACAGTACGCTCGTATATTGGCGACGTAGAGGCCTGAAGGCCTGAGTTGTTCTAGGGTTGTAGGACGTAGGTCGAACCCTCACGACCAATTGAAGCGGGGCGTTCCATACTGATTAACCTTACAATTTTACTAAAATCAGTAAAGAGAATGTGCAAAATCCACCGTATGTATTGATTTACTTGAGTAAATGGGTAGGGTGACCTCCTATCGGGGTAAATCCTGATAGTGTTTTGTGCGATGAGAAAAACATCCGGGCATAAAACCGACAGTTTCCCTACGGAGTGCTCAGGTCCGCCGCATCTCCTGGGTCCGTGGGGCAGGCCGGCGCGAAAGCAAGTCGAAGAGTGGCCTCCTCGAATGCTTGCCTTCCGCCGGCCTCCTAATTTCAGCCAATTGTTGTATTTTTTTGTCGTTGCACGTCTTTTAAATAGAGTGCAGTAGGTTCTATAGGTACATTTAATGGAATATTGCGTATATTACTTAGGGTGAGTTTACTTCCATTTAAAGACTTCGCTGCATCCTTAAACCAACCTGGTTCATGAGGGGCTGAGATGTCTTTTTTCACGAAAATGAAAATAACCACGGCGATGTCCGTGGCATGTGTTTGCTTTTTTACTGTAGCAATGATGTTGGTTGGCGGGATCGTTTACACCATCGCCGACAAGCAGGCAGCTGAATCAGCCGTTGCCAAGCAAAACTCCAGCCTAAACATTGCTGCGACCGTTTTCTCTGAGCGCATTGAAGGTGTTACGGTTTCGCGGGACAGCGATGGCAATGTCAAAAGGATTGAGCTGGATGCACTGCCGGGTTTCGCATCTCATGAGATGATCGAAACAATCACCGGTATGACGGGTGAGACAGCAACGGTGTTCGCTTGGGATGCCGAGAGCAAGGATTTTTGGCGCAAGACGACGAATATCATCAAGCCGGATGGTTCCCGGGCTGTTGGAACACCTTTGGGGCAAAAGGGAGCAGTCTACCCGGTCATCATGGCGGGCAAGACCTTCAGCGGTCAGGCGACCATTCTTGGCAAAGACTATTTCACAATCTATGAGCCGATCTTTTCCAAGAACAACGAGATCATCGGCATTCTTTATGCAGGTGTAGAAAAAGACGCGGTACTGGCTAACGTTTGGGAGTTGATGACGTCCTTCCTGTTGCTGGCTATCCCGGTCGTCGCTGTCTTCGTTGGTCTGACTTGGTACATGGTCGGCCGCATCCTGCGCCCAGTGACGGTTTTGGCGGAAGCCACGCAAAAGATTGCACATGAAGAGCTAGATGTTGAAATTCCGTTTGTGGAACGCACTGACCAACTTGGGGACCTCGCCCAGTCTGTTCAGACGCTGAAAGAACGGTCGATTGAGCGGGTTCAGTTGGCACGCACACGCGAAGACGGTGAACGTGCCGAAACAGAGCGCCAAACCGCAATCAAGGGCATGATCGATGGGTTCCGCACCCGGTCCTTGAACCTCTTGTCCTCTGTTGAGCAAACAGCCGGACATCTGGACTCCACCGCACGCGAATTGAGTGGGCTCGCGACCGAAAGCGCAAGCCATGCCAATGAGACAGTGCATTCCTCCTCAGAGACGTCTGGTAACGTGCAGACAGTGGCCAGCGCTGCAGAAGAACTGGCAGCATCTATCGGTGAGATTTCCAGTCAGGTTGCTCGCACCACTGAAGTTGTTGGCCGGGCGAGCCTTGAAACGCGCAACACCAACGAAAAAGTGGAAGGTCTTGCTGCCTCTGCTGCCAAAATTGGTGAAGTGGTGACGCTCATTCAGGCGATTGCTGAACAAACCAACTTGCTGGCCCTGAACGCAACCATCGAAGCGGCCCGTGCCGGCGAAGCCGGGAAAGGGTTTGCAGTCGTGGCGGCTGAGGTGAAGGATCTGGCGACCCAGACCTCCAAGGCAACAGAAGAAATCGGCTCTCAGATTTCTGCCATCCAAAGTGCGACCCGCGAATCCGTTCAAGCGATTGCGCAGATCACCAGCATTATGGAAGAGGTCGACAGCTACACGTCAACGATTGCCGCAGCTGTTGAAGAGCAGGGCAGTGCAACGGCTGAAATCTCGCACAGTGTGCAGCGGGCCTCTGTTGGCACTCAGGCCGTGTCTGAAAACATGGCGAACCTCTCCAACTCCGTCCAGGCAACCTCCGGCACGTCTGAACAGGTGTTGAGTGCTTCCGGCGATCTTTGGGAGAAGACCGAGGCGCTCAAGGACGAGGTCGAGACCTTCTTGACCAATGTGGTAGCCGCTTAAGCAGCAAGCCTTTCAAAGCAAAAGAAAAACCCCGCTGGAAACCAGCGGGGTTTTTTGTATCTAAAAGCTGAAAAGACCTTACTTGATCTTCGCTTCCTTGAAATCAACGTGCTTCTTGGCAACCGGATCGTACTTACGCTTGACCATCTTTTCGGTCATTGTGCGGGAGTTCTTCTTGGTGACATAGAAGAAGCCGGTATCAGCTGTCGAAACAAGCTTGATCTTGATGGTAGTCGCCTTGGCCATGGCCTTGCTTTCCTGTGTTCTTATTAGGGGCAAACGGTTCAGGTGGCCAGGAGACGCTGGCGATCAATCTGCCCGTTATATGAAATCAGCGCGCAAAGTACTCAACAAGCGCTCAAAGTCAAGCATTGCCTTTTGTACTGCACATTCCGCGGGAAGACGATCAGTATTTGTCCCCCGAAGATCCTTTTAAAGAAGGTCTCTGACAAAATCGCCTTGCCGGAAGGAATAAAACGGTACCTCGGTCTCCGGTGCCAGTTCAGGGTCGGATTGCAGCCGGTTCTCAAGATCAGTGAGAATCGTTTGGGTGATGATCGGCAGTTCTTTTTGCCGAGCCTCTTCAAGCGTCAGCCACGCACAGTCTTCCAGTTCTCCAGAAGGGCCACGCCCGTCGGCAAGCTTGTCTGCAATGGCATCTGACCAGACGGCGAAGAAACGCGCATCAAATCGCCGGGGGCGCTTTGGCGGCGTGATGGCCCGTGCAACGAACCGAAGGGGCGTCAGATCAAGGGCTATGCCGCGATCCACAAATGCATCGAACCCGGCCCCGAGACGCTTTGGGCAATCCAGTTCTTTGGAGCCAACAAAAACGCCCGCCTCTTCGTAAGTCTCACGGATTGCAGCCAGTGCAAAACCTTTGATGCGTCCGTCGGATTTAGGGGCCTTGAGCTCCTTACGCAGCTTTTCTTCGACAACTGGGTGGTAGCCTTTCTGGGCGCGAACACGGGAATCAGTTGCATCCACCCGGCCACCTGGAAAAACGAACTTTCCCGGCATGAACGTGTGGCGCATGTGCCGACGCCCCATCAATACCCGCACATTTACCCCTGATCGGTCGAGGATCAGCAGCGTAGCCGCGTCCTTTGGGCGAATATAAGGGTGGTTTCCGGCTTGTTCGTCTCGGGCCAGTCTCTCGGCCAGGTTTGTCGTCATTTAATGCTCGCGGCTGGATCAGGTTCTGGAAGGTCATCCCCAGCATCCGGATCAAATCCGTGCATGTAAAGAGCCCATTGCAGACCTATCAAGGCACCTTTGACCGGGCGCATGAGCGCAAAAGACAAAATGAGTGTCAGCGGTATCCAGAGCGCCATGTGAATCCATAGCGCAGGCCGGTAGATCATCTCAACGGCAAGAAGGGCTGGGATGATAATGTGGCCGACGATTGTGATCGTGAAATAGGGCGGGGCGTCGTCTGCGCGTTGGTGATGCAATTCTTCACCACAATGCTCGCAAGCCGTCTGCGTGCCCAAAAAGCCGTCAAACAGGCGTCCTTCGCCGCAAGCAGGACATTTTCCGCGCATGCCACGAAGAATGGAGCGCCAGACCGGCCGTGCCGGTTTGCCAGAAAGAGCGTGATCGTCTTCGGGCGCATCGGATATCAAATCCGTCCTGTATTCGATGCTCACCATTTTCTCCCACGTTTCGGTTTGGCCGCACGTTTGGACTTGCCGTCCGTCTTGCGAGCCGGTGGTTTCCTTTTTGTTGATCGCCGGGATGGCTTTCCGGTGCGACGGCCTTCACTGACCATCTCGAACCGCAAGGATCCGGCAAAGGGCGCAGCTTCCGCCAGCCGAACCTCAACACGGTCGCCAAGTTGGAAGGTTTCACCGCTCTTGTCACCAACGAGGGCGTGCGACCCTTCGTCATAGCGGTAGTAATCGACGCCAAGTGTGCTGGCCGGAATAAAGCCGTCAGCGCCACTTTCATCAAGTTGCACAAACATGCCGGACTTTACCACGCCGGCGATTCTGCCTTTGAATTCAGCGCCAACCTGATCTGACAGCCAAAGCGCGATCAGGCGATCCACGGTTTCGCGCTCCGCCAACATGGCGCGTCGTTCTGCCGCGGAAATATCGGCGGCAATCACCTCAAGTTTCGCCTCAATGCCATCCGGCAGGCCATCATCGCCAAGCCCGAGCGCACGCACAAGGCTGCGATGGACGATCAAATCGGCATAGCGGCGAATAGGGGAGGTGAAATGGGCATAGCGGCGAAGATTGAGCCCGAAGTGACCAATATTATGCGGATTGTATTCCGCCTGCGCCTGACTGCGCAGAATCACTTCATTGACCAGATGCGCCTGCGGTGTGTCCTTTACCTTGTCCAATATGCCGTTAAACACGGACGGTCTGAGACCGCCGGAAGACGGCAGCTTCATGTTAATCGTTGAAAGGAACTCTTTCAGCGACTCCAGCTTTTCCGGTGTAGAGGCATCATGGATCCGGAAGAGCAGGGGAGACTTCTTCTTCTCTAGTGTTTCGGCTGCGGCCACGTTGGCCTGGATCATGAACTCTTCGATGAGCTTGTGCGCGTCCAGTCGGTCCGGAACATAAACATGATCAACACGGCCATCCGCCGTCAGCTTGATCTTGCGTTCAGGCAAGTCCAGTTCCAGCGGCTCGCGGGCATCGCGTCCGCGCTTCAGGCAGGCGTAAGCCTCCCAGAGAGGCTTCAGGACGCCGTCCAGCAACGTTTCCGTTGTCTCATCCAGAACACCCTCTATAGCCTTCTGTGCCTGAATGTAGGACATCTTGGCAGCCGAGCGCATTAGCACCCGGTGGAAGGTATGGTTGATCTTGCGGCCTGATTTGTCGAACACCATCCTGACGGCCATCGCAGGGCGATCTTCTTTCTCGCGCAAAGAGCAAAGGTCGTTGGAAATGCGCTCTTGCAGCATCGGGATCACCCGATCGGGAAAATAAACCGAATTGCCGCGCTTCAGAGCTTCCTTGTCGAGCGCCGAGCCGGGGCGGATGTAATGGGCAACGTCGGCAATGGCAACGTAAACCACATGCCCGCCTTCGTTGTTCGGATCCTCGTCAGGTTCCGCATAGACCGCATCATCATGGTCCTTGGCATCGGGCGGATCGATTGTGACCAGCGGGATCTTGCGCCAGTCATCGCGTTTCCCAAGCGTTTCAATTGGCTTTTGACGTTCTGCTTCTGCTTCCACGCTGTCCGGAAACACATGGGGAATGCCATGCTGATAGAGTGCGATCTCCGAGACAGCCTTTTCGCTGTTCATGGAGCCAAAACGCTCCACGATAGACGCGCGCGGATGGCCGTAGCGGCCAGAGCGGGTCACCTGAACACTGACAAGATCGCCGTCTTCAGCCCCTTTCAGGTCCGTGGTATCGACATCCAGCTCCCGCTGCTTGCGCTCAATCGGCTCAAGATAGGGCGGCATGCCTTTCTCACGCATCCGGAAGATCCCGAGAATGGCATCCTGCCGCTTCTCCAGAACCTTGATTACGCGCGCTGTATGGCTTGCTTCCGGGCCGCTTTCACCTTCTCCAAGACGGATCAAGGCCCGGTCATTCAGTCCCGGTTGGGGGCCTTTGCCTTTTCCGGTGAGAACTAGAATACGAGGCGGAGCACCAGCTACCTCATCCCAGTCAACCGGTTCGCCTAATAGTTCGCCATTCTCGTCGCGCGCAACGAGGTTGACGACAAACACGGGCGGCAAATCCCCCGGACGGATCAAACGCTTCTCACGCTTTTCCAGCAAACCTTCAGCTGCAAGGTCCTTGAGCATCTTTTTCAGATGAATGCGCGCCCCGCCGATAATGCCGAAATGACGCGCGATTTCGCGTTTTCCAGCTCGCCCGGGATGATCTGCCACAAAGGCTAGAATATCCTCCCGGGAGGGCATTTCACCCGGAACCTTGGCATGCGCCCGTTTGGAATGCTTGCGCGGGTTGATCCGTTTGGCACTCAAGACGCGCCGTCCCACGGCACTTCATCAGAGGAAGCGTCAACTTCCGCCTTGGCTTTGGAAGCCGTCTTCTTGGCAGTCGTCTTTTTTGCTGCTGGCTTTTTCGCCGCCGCTTTCTTCTCACCAGCCTTAGCTGTTGATTTTTTCGCGGTTGTTTTCTTTGCCGCTGCCTTTTTCTTTGTTCCGCCCTTTGCCGCCTTGGCTGCGATCAGTTCAACCGCCTGTTCCATAGTGACGGCTTGCGGGTCGGTGTCTTTTGGCAGGGTCGCGTTGACCTTGCCATGTTTGACGTAAGGCCCGTAGCGCCCGTCATACACGTTCACTGCACCGCCTTCTTCCGGGTGTTCGCCCAGTTCTTTCAAAGGTGTTGCCGCTGCCCGGCCACGTCCGCCGCCCTTGGCGCGTTTTTCAGCCAGCGCGTCCACGGCGCGGTTGATGCCAACAGAAAACACTTCATCCGGGGAGGAGAGGTTTGCATAAGTTCCTTCGTGCAGCACGAACGGGCCATAACGGCCAATGCCTGCAGATATCATCTTGCCGTCTTCCGGGTGTGGGCCGACTTCACGGGGCAGGGAGAGAAGCTGCAGAGCTTTGTCCAAATCCATGTCGGCTGCCGACCAGCCCTTCGGCAAAGACGACCGCTTCGGCTTGGCTTCTTCACCCAGCTGCACGTAAGGGCCAAACCGTCCGGTGCGCAAGGAAACATCCAGCCCGGTTTCCGGGTCTTGGCCCAGCACCTTTGGTCCGTCCGCAGCGCCGTCGTCTTCTCCGTCGCCGCTCTTTGCAAGCTGGCGAGTGTAGCTGCATTCCGGATAGTTGGAGCAGCCGATAAACGCCCCGAAACGGCTGACTTTCAAGGATAGCTGACCCGTGTCACAGGTCGGACATTTGCGCGGATCAGAGCCATCTTCTTTCGCCGGGAAGATATGCGGCCCTAGCAATTCGTTGAGGTTGTCGATCACCTCAGAGACGCGCAGGTCCTTGGTCTCGTCGACAGTTGCTGAAAAGGCGTTCCAGAAATCGCGCAACACGTCGAGCCATGAAAGCTCACCAGCGGAAATCTTGTCGAGCTGTTCTTCAAGGCTCGCGGTGAAGTCAAACTCCACATAGCGGTTGAAGAAGCTTTCCAGGAATGCGGTAACAATCCGGCCCTTGTCCTGCGGAACCAGCTGTTTCTTTTCCAGTTCCACATAGTCCCGGTCGCGCAGGGTCTGCAGCGTGGAGGCATAGGTGGACGGACGGCCAATCCCAAGCTCTTCCATCTTCTTCACAAGGCTCGCCTCGGTGTAACGCGGCGGCGGGGTCGTGAAGTGCTGGGAAGCTTCGACGGACTGTTTCTTGTCTTCCAGAACCGTCAGGCTGAGGTTTGCGCCTTGATCAACGGCGGGCAGGCGGTTTGAACCTTCCTCATCGTCATCATCGCGCCCTTCCTGATAAAGCGCGAAAAAGCCGTCAAACCGAACCACAGAGCCCGTTGCGCGCAGTTGCGCAGACTTGCCGCTGCCCTTGGCCGTGATTTCAATGGTTGTGCGTTCCAGAACTGCCGATTCCATCTGGCTGGCCATGGTGCGTTTCCAGATCAACTCGTAGAGCTTCGCTTGATCCGAGTCGAGAAATCGGGCGACATCCTTCGGGCGACGGGATAGATCGGTTGGGCGCACGGCTTCGTGCGCCTCTTGGGCGTTCTTGGCCTTTGATGCGTAAAAGCGCGGCTTTTCAGGGACGTAATTATCGCCAAAGTCCTGTGCGATCACCTTGCGAGCAGACGAGATCGCTTCTGGCGCGATCTGAACGCCGTCCGTACGCATGTAAGTGATCAGACCCGAGGTCTCACCGCCAATTGAAATGCCCTCATAAAGCTTCTGTGCCACCTGCATGGTGCGCGAGGCGGCAAATCCGAGCTTTCGAGAGGCTTCCTGCTGCAGCGTCGATGTTGTGAACGGCGCTGCCGGGTTGCGCTTGGCAGGCTTGGACGTAACGCTCTCGACTAGATAGCTGGCACTGTCCAGCATGGTCTTGATTTCGGTGGCTTCTGCTTCCGTCTTAATGTCCAGACGCCCGATCTTGCGACCGTCATATCCGGTCAGCCCGGCTTGAAACACGCCCCCTGCCGGTGTCTTCATGCCCGCAAAGATCGACCAGTATTCCTGTGGCTGGAAAACCTCGATCTCCATTTCCCGGTCGCAGATGAGGCGCAGGGCAACAGACTGCACGCGGCCAGCTGACCGGGCACCCGGCAGCTTGCGCCACAAGACAGGAGACAATGTAAAGCCGACAAGATAGTCCAGTGCGCGGCGCGCCAGATAGGCGTCGACAAGTGGCGTGTCCAGCTCGCGCGGGTTGTCCATTGCTTCCAGAATGGACTTCTTGGTGATCGCGTTGAAAACCACGCGCTCAATCTTCTTGTCTTTCAGAACCCGCTTTTTCTGAAGAACTTCCAGAACGTGCCACGAAATTGCTTCCCCTTCGCGGTCGGGGTCAGTCGCGAGGATCAGTTTGTCGGCATCTTTCACCGCATCTGCGATTTCCTTCAGCCGCTTTTGGGATTTGGAATCGACCTGCCAGCTCATGGCAAAGTTCTCGTCCGGCTTGACCGAGCCATCCTTGGGAGGCAGGTCGCGCACGTGTCCATAGGACGCCAGGACGTGATAGTCAGAGCCAAGATACTTGTTGATCGTCTTCGCCTTTGCCGGCGATTCCACAATGACGATGTTCATTCTTACCCAAAATACGATTGCCGGAGACAGGTCATCCGGGAGGAAACACAAAGCATGAGTGCCCGACGATCCGGGATCATGAGCCGCCTGTCAAATGGACCTTTGAAACCGCCGGGTCAAGTCAGGCGGGCCAAGAGGCCGTCAATTCCGGCCATTTCTACTGTTGATTATCTCGCAAGGTAAAGTATGTGCGGGGCTTTTTTGAAACTTGGAGCTTAGCTACAGCGCACCTCCTTTTTGTGCCAAATGGCGATTAAGTGGGTGCGAACACCGTGGATAAGTCACGTCTTTGCCGACAAGCCAACTCAATAAAGCAGCGAAATCGTGTTTCCCCGGTGCCGTTCCAACCGTCCGGCGAGTTCCAGTTCCAACAGGATGACATTGACACTGCGCGCTGGCACGCAAAGAAACCGAATGAGCTCATCCACATCCGTTGGTGTCGGTCCAAGGGCAGAGAGAACTGCGCTGCGCGAACTGTCGTCCGGCTCCTGATAAGGGGCGTCTGTTGAAGTCGGGTCTTCGTTGATGGTCTGTGCGAAGGGCAGGTCAGGCTCAAGGCGTCCGGCAAGGCTTTCCAGAATATCGTCGGCGGATGTGATAAGTGTCGCGCCTTGCCGGATCAGCTGGTTGGCGCCTTCAGAACGCGGGTCAAGCGGAGAGCCCGGAACAGCAAAAATCTCACGGTTTTGCTCCAGCGCGAAGCGGGCTGTGTGAAGCGAGCCGGATTTCTTCGCCGCTTCAATCACCACCACGCCAAGAGACAGGCCGGAAATGATCCTGTTGCGACGGGGAAAATCGCGGCCACGCGGTTTCCAGCCAAACGGCATCTCGGTGATGGCATTGCCGCCGCGCTCCAGCAGGCTTGAGAGCAGCCCGGCATGGTCCGGTGGATAAAGAATGTCGATCCCGCCAGCAAAGACCGCAACGGTACCGGAGGAAAGCGCTGCTTCATGCGCAGCAGCATCAATTCCGCGGGCGAGGCCCGAGGCAATGGCAAAGCCGTGCGTCCCGAGATCGGTGGCAATTTGCCCAGCCAGCTTTCGCCCGGAGAGGGATGCATTGCGCGCGCCGACCATGCCAATCATTTGCGGGCCAGCCAGTGTTTGACCCCCGAGAACCGAAATGAGGGGCGGCGGGCCGTCAATATGTTTCAGATGCGGTGGATAGTCCGGCTCACCAAGGGCGACCAGTCGCGCGCCAAAACGCGTGTGTGCTTCAAGCTCTGCTTCTGCATCGTGAAGCGGCGAAACACGAAGTGTGCGTTTTCCGCCCCGCGCGGACATTTCCGGCAAGGCAGCGAGCGCTGCATCTGCAGACCCGAAATGGTTGATCAGATCACGGAATGTATGCGGCCCGACATTTTCAGAGCGTATTAAACGCAGCCAAGCAAGGCGCTGGGCCTCTGGGAGGCAAGGTGTTTTATGCGGCTTGAGCGCCGTCACGCGGCCCCGTCTTCTGCAGGGTCTGGCTCAGGAGCGGGTTTGGATTTTTGCCCAATCCTGGATTCTTCGCCGCGCAGCAATCGGCCAATATTCTCGTGATGCTTAACCCAGAGCAGCAAGGAGAGAAGGGCAAACATCTCCGCGATTTGAACCTGCCCGAAGGCAACGTAAAGCAGCACTGGCGTCAACAAGCTGGCGGTAAGGGCAGAGAGAGAAGAGTAGCGGAACACAAAGGCCACCCCGATCCAGATCGCCGCACACGCCAAAAACGCAGGCCAGTAAATCCCGAGCAAGATTCCAAGATAGGTGGCAACGCCCTTGCCGCCCTTGAATTTCAGCCAGACCGGAAACAAATGCCCCAAAAACGCGCCAAGCCCTGCAATCAGCGCCATTTCCAGCCCATAAAAATGACTGACAATCAGAACCGCAACCGTGCCTTTCAGACCGTCACCAAGCAGCGTTGCCAGCGCCAGCTTCTTGCTGCCTGTCCGTAGAACATTGGTGGTGCCGATATTGCCCGAACCAATCTTGCGAATATCGCCTTTCCCGGCCATGCGCGTGAACACAAGACCAAAGGGAATGGAGCCCAGCAGATACCCGAAGGCGAGGGCAGCAAGGTAGTAAGGCCAGGCAAATTCCCAGCTGATCGGATCAGGCATGTTCTGTCAGTATCTCCCCGCCGCGCGCATGATCATTTCATTTTTGTCACTATAAGGCCTTGCCGCGCTGCTTTCCATGGGGAGATGCACTCCAAAATTCACGGCATTGGTTTGGACCAGATAAAAAAACAGTCAGCCACAAAGTGCAATCTCAATACTAGCTGAATCAAAATGGTTGTTCTTTCGATGTAATGTATACATATTGTTATATTTATCAAAAATCGTTAGATATAAAACTCACGTAAATGCTTACTAGTAGCATTGGGAGTGTGATGACAAAATTTCAGACTTCCGTACTTATTTGCTTTTTCCTCCTGATTTTCATTTGTGCTGGGCTTATGGTTGCATCTGAATTTCTGGGTGCGTCAAACGGCGAGAAAGTGCTGGAGGTGGCCAGCCAAGGCTTCACGTTTTCTTTGGGGTCTGCGGTAGGAGCTCTGATAGCTATGACCGGGAGATTTTTTGAATGACCCACAAATGCCTTGTGCTTATATCTCTCTACTCTTTGGTTGCAGGGCTTTTTCCTTCGCCAGCAATTGCGCAAATTAAAGATATTGATCGCCGGGTTGAAGTCTGTGCTGGGGGGCTCGGAGTTTCAATTGAAGGAAGGCTACGAGGAAGTATAGGAAAGGCATAAGAGGAAAGCGACCTAGTTGGAGACGATTTTGTTTTGAATCAGCTAGGAGCGATTTTCAGGGCACGACGGCAGCCGAACGCATTGAACTTTATAAACTATACACCGACTGCCTTAAATCAGAGAGACAGCAAGGGGGCACAAGTAATCTCGGATACTCTGAACCTAGCCAACAGGAAATGCTAAAGGCGCATTCCGCTCAGGTGTCTCCATTGGCGCTCCAGCTTCTGCCGATCACTCACTTTGTCAAGCAAGGATGTACAGCCGTTCAAAGCAAAGGTTATGAGTGTAGTTATCAAATTAGAGCGGGTGGAACAGGTACACCAAAACTCGTGACAAACATCTTTGCCAAAATTGGATCCGATTGGATCATGCGAGTAAACTGACAAGCAGATTCCCGGAGAGTAAGCCCCGAAACATGTCCGGGGCGGCGCAAAAGTGGGGCTGCTCGCTAGCCGTGTTCAAACACGACTTTCCCACCAACAACCGTTCTTAGAACGCGGCCTGAGAAGCGGGCGTCTTCGAAGGTGGAGTTTTTGGAGCGGGACTTGATGGCGGATTTTTCTAAAACCCAAGGCTTGTCCGGATCAAAGACAACGATATCTGCCGGTGCGCCTTGTGTCAGACGGCCTACGTCTAGCCCAAGCCGATCCGCCGGATTGACCGTCATCGCAGCCAGCAGGGTGACGAGGTCGATTTGTTCGGAGTGATAGAGGCGGAGGGCGGCGGCCAGCATGGTTTCAAGGCCAATCGCCCCGTCTTCTGCTTCTGCCCAAGGGTGGCGTTTGGTTTCCACGTCCTGCGGGTCGTGATTGGAGACGATAATATCGATCGTGCCATCTGCCAAAGCAGCGATCATGGCCTGACGATCATCTTCATCGCGCAAGGGCGGCGACATCTTGAAGAAGGTGCGATAGGCGCCGATATCGTTTTCATTGTGGGTCAGGTGGTTGATCGAGACCCCAGCGGTGATGTTCAGACCGCGTTTCTTGCCAGCTCTAATGACGTCTGCGCTGTCAGACGTTGAAATCAGGTTGGCGTGGTATTTCGATTTCGACATGCCAACGAGGCGCAAATCGCGCTCCAGCATGATGATTTCCGCTTCGCGCGGCACACCGGACAGGCCCTTCCAGCTGGCATTCAAACCGGCATTCATGACGCCGCCTGCCAGATCTGGGTCTTCCGTGTGGTGGATTACCAGCGCATCAAAATCGCGGGCATAGGTCATCATCCGGCGCATGACTTGCGCGTTTTTGACGGACTTGTGCCCATTGGTGAAGGCAACCGCACCGGCTTCTTTCAAGAGGCCTATTTCGGTCATCTCTGTGCCTTGCAGGCCTTTGGTCAGAGCGGCAAGAGGATGAACGTTGATGGCGGCGGTATCGCGTGCGCGGCGCAAGATAAAGTCGACCAGCGCCGGATCATCAATCACCGGGTCAGTTTCCGGCATGGTGCTAATGGTGGTGACACCGCCTGCAGCAGCGGCATCAGACGCGCTGGCCAGCGTTTCGCGGTGTTCTGCGCCCGGTTCGCCAACCGACACGCACATGTCGATCAGACCGGGGGCGGCGATAGCGCCTGCACAGTCGATGATGTCGGCACCATAAGGCGCACCCTGATTGGCGGCTTCCGGTCCCGCTGCCAAAATGGTGCCGTCTGCGACAATGACGGAACCCGGTGCATCCAGCTTGCGGGCAGGATCAATCACCCTGGCATTGGAAAGAACCAGAGGTTTTGGTGTGTCGTGAACCAATTGCGTTTCCTCTAGTTTTGCGGCAGGTGGGCGGCGAGTGCTTCCAGAACGGCCATGCGCACGGCGACACCCATTTCCACTTGCTCGCGGATCAAGCTTTGAGGGCCATCGGCAATGGCGGGGTCGATTTCAACGCCCCGGTTCATTGGTCCCGGGTGCATGACCAGCGCATCTTCATTGGCGTAGGAGAGCTTTTCTGCATCCAGTCCGTAGTAGCGATAGTATTCGCGTACTGAAGGAATGAAGGCCCCGTTCATGCGTTCGCGCTGCAGGCGAAGCATCATGACAATGTCACAGCCCTTCAGGCCCTCGCGCATGTCCTGAAAGACTTCGACGCCCATGTTCTGAATGCCGCCGGGAAGCAGCGTAGAGGGGGCGATCACCCGTACCCTTGCGCCAAGCGCGTTCAAGAGAATGATATTGGAGCGCGCCACCCGCGAATGGGCAATGTCACCACAAATCGCGACAGTCAGCCGAGCAATCTTGCCCTTATGGCGGCGGATCGTCAGTGCATCCAGCAAGGCTTGCGTCGGGTGTTCATGCGGCCCGTCGCCAGCATTGACCACCGAACAGCCGATCTTGCGGGCCAGCAAATGAACCGCACCGGCTGCATGGTGCCGTACCACCAACAGATCGGGATGCATGGCATTGAGTGTCGCCGCCGTGTCGATTAGGGTTTCGCCCTTTTTGACCGACGATTGGGACACCGCCATGTTCATCACGTCCGCGCCTAGGCGCTTTCCTGCGATCTCGAACGAGGACTGGGTCCGCGTCGAAGCCTCGAAGAACAGGTTGATTTGGGTGCGTCCACTCAAGACGGACTTCCGCTTTTCCACCCGGCGGCTCACCTCAACGGCTTCATCCGCCCGGTCCAGAAGGCCCAGAATTTCGTGGGGTTGAAGCCCTTCGATCCCAAGCAGGTGGCGATGGGGGAAGGGCATATCTCGATGGGAATGTGTCGCGCTCATCGAAGCCAAGGCTATAGGCGGAGTCGGGCCTTGGCACAAGCGGTGAGTCTGCTATCCCCCGTTCTTCGTGTTGTTTTTGAAAAAATAGCGGCGCTAGCCGCCAAGCAAATAGACCGCCAGAGGTAGGGTCACCACGGCCACAACCGTTTGCAGCGTCAGAATTTCCGCCATCAGTTTGGCGTCTCCACCCATCTGGCGCGCCATCAAATAGGAATTGCTGGCGGCCGGCACGGCAAGCGAGATGATAACGGCGGTCAGCGCTGGGCCGGTCACGCCGAAAACCCAGGCAAAACCGGCGCCCATCAAAGGCATCAGGATCAACCGGAGCAGAGTGCCACTGGTCAAAGCCGGACCGGGACGGCGTAAGGCCGCTAGATCAAGTCCGGCCCCAACGCACAAGATACCAACTGGCAGCGCAGCGCTGGCGAACAGTCCAAGCGTATCATTCAAAATGGCGGGGATTGGTAGCCCGACGACATTCACAAAAAGCCCGAGCGCAATCGACATAATGAATGTGTTGGAGGCCAGGTCTTTTAAGGTCTTTTTAAGCGTCGGTGGTTCTGCATTGGCATAACGGGAGAGTACCAGCACGCACATGACGTTCAGGACCGGGATCATGACCGCCATGGCTACGGCGATCAGGGCAACCCCGACGGGACCGATCAGGCTTTCTCCAAGTGCAAGCGCCACGAAAGCATTCCAGCGCACAGAGCCTTGAAAGATGGAAGTGTAGCGGGGGCCGTTGATGGCCCAGACCTTCTCAAACATCGGGCGCAAGGCCAAAATCAGCGCGCCCATGGCAAAAATAGATGCCAAAAGCGCAGCCGACATTTCCAGTGCTGGCAGTGTCGAGAAATCGATGACGGCGGTTTTTAGAAACAGCACTGATGGAAACAGCACATACCAGGCCAGACGCTCGATCCCACGCCATTGATCACCGCTGATAAGTCCAACGCGCGCCAGAAGGTGGCCGGAAGCAATAACCAGTATGACCGGCAAAAGGGCATTGAGCGTCGTAAGCATTGAAAACCTGTGATGTGGAACGCCGAAGGTCAACGAAGCCTTGGGACAAGAGCAATAATCGTCCGGAGGCGGAAGCTGAAAGGCAGGAAGCGCTTCTTTAATGGCAGGGAATTGGAGTTCCGGAAAGGCAAAAATGAAAACGAATAGGTAATTCTGATTAATACCATAGACCGAAATGAGATGGGTCCGGGCACGAGTCTCTTTAAAATTTCACTACGTCAACTGCTCTTTCGTGAGGAGTTGAAGGGGAGATCGTAAGGGACGTTCCATGTACTATTTGAAACATATACACACCGCTGCTGCGGTTGCTGCCGTTGCCCTTGGGGCGGCGGTGTTCTCTTCGCCGTCATTTGCAGAAGGTGATGCTGTAAATGGTGAGAATATTTTTCGCAAATGCCGCGCCTGCCACCAAATTGGCGAAGGCGCCCGCAATGGCGTTGGCCCTAATCTAACCGGTGTTGTCGGTCGGCCCATGGGAAGCTTCGAAGGTTATAAGTATGCCACCGGCCTGAAGGCTGCCAACGAAGCTGGCGGTGTCTGGGATGAAGAGATGATCGTCGAGTGGCTGGCGAGCCCGAAGGACTACATTCGCTCTTTCACTGGCAACGACAAAGCCCGCACGAAGATGACCTTCCGCTTGAAGAAAGAGCAGGATCGCCGGGATGTGGCTGCTTATCTGGCAACCTTTTCCAAGGCCGACGAAGCTAGCATGCCAGCCACTGAAGAGCGCATGACGCATGGCGATGCTCCAGCTGGTGACATAGCAGACGGAACAGAGGCGAAAGTTGACCTGTCCGGCTATGAGCGCGTGAAACAGGAACTCGTCATGCCGCCATTCGCGCCCAAACACGAGCAGGTCGCAACGGGCAAGCCGAAGATTGTGGAAATTGATTTCACCATCGAGGAAAAGAAGATCCAGATCGATCCGGATGGAACGGAAATCGTCGCACTCACATTTAACGGCTCTGTCCCCGGTCCGATGATCGTCGTTCATGAAGGCGACTATGTCGAACTGACACTGAAGAACCCTGAAACCAACTTGATGGAGCACAACATCGATCTTCACGTCGCCACAGGTGCGCTGGGCGGAGCGGGCATCACAACGTTACTTCCGGGTGAAGAGGCATTGTTGCGCTTCAAAGCAACCAAGCCGGGCGTCTTCATCTATCACTGTGCACCCGAAGGCTCCATGACACCGTACCATGTTACCCATGGCATGAACGGCATCATCATGGTTTTGCCGCGTGAAGGCCTGAAGGACGAGAAAGGCAACTCGCTTTCTTACGACAAGCTCTACTACATCACCGAGCAAGAGTACTACGTGCCACGTGACGAAAATGGGAACTTCAAGTCCTACAATTTCGCCGGCGAAGATTTCGCAGAGTGGGTTGATGTGATGCGCGGTTTGATCCCGAGCCATATCGTCTTCAATGGGGCAGTCGGATCGCTTGTTGGCGAGAACGCGCTGAAGGCCAGCGTCGGTGAAACCGTGCTGTTTGTGCATTCTCAGGCCAACCGTGACACCCGTCCGCACCTGATCGGTGGGCATGGAGACTACGTTTGGGAAGAAGGTAGCTTCAACAACCCTCCAATGAAGGATCTGGAAACCTGGTTTATCCGCGGCGGCTCTGCAGGCGCAGCGCTCTACAAGTTCCTTCAGCCAGGTGTTTATGTCTACCTGAACCACAATCTGATCGAGGCAGTTGAACTTGGCGCTGCCGCTCATGTGGTGGTCGATGGGAAATGGGATAACTCCCTGATGGAACAGGTCTATCATGGGCCCATCCGCAACTAATTCGTTGCTGCTCCGCGTGGCTCTCCTTCTCCTCCTTGGGGGAGCCTCCGGTTATGCAGCCGGTCCCATGATAACTGGCCTGATGGCGGCGCAATCGCCGCCATCAGGTTTCGTTCCTGTCGATGTTGGCGGCGAAAGCCCGCTTTTGGTTCAAAAACAACAGGTCACGACATCCGACTGGCTGGCATGCGTCGCAGATCAGGCTTGCCCGCAGGTTCCTGTGAAGTCGACGGCTGATGAGCCAATGTTCGGGATCAACCTTCTGGATGTTCACGCTTATATCCGGTGGAAGGGCAAGCGGGACCAGATTTCTTATCGTTTGCCGACCCACGAAGAATGGATGTTGCTGGCTGCCGAACAAGTGCCGCAAGCCGATGAGGTGTTGTTTGATGCCCCCGAACTCAGTTGGGCTTCAAATTTCCGGATGAGTGATCCAAACCCGGTTATTGAAACACCGAACCAGTTCGGGATCGAACAGCTCCGCGACACAACTTGGGAATGGACAGCCTCCTGCTTGGAAGCCGGGGAGACACGCAGCGGCAACTGCGAAAGCCTTCGCATTGCCATGGGGAACCACAAGGCAGTTCTGTCGGTGTTGGTGCGCGATACGGCCAAGGCGGGATGCGGAGGGGGAACGCCCCCGGCACGCGTCGGGTTTCGTCTTGTCGCAGATGGTTAGGTGCCTAATGCGTGGGTGTCAGCTGAGCGCTCAGCTGGCGCCCATGTGCCCCAGTCGATCCAGAAAACCTTGAAGGATGAAGGCTGCGGCCATCTTGTCGACAACCTCGGCCCGCTTTGCTCGGCTGGAATCGGCTTCCAGCAATGTTCGCGTGACTGCAGCAGTGGAGAGGCGTTCATCCCAATAGGTGATTGGAAGCTCGGTTTTCTGAGACAAGTTCCGGCAAAAGGCGCGGGTTGCCTGCGCACGCGGTCCTTCGGAGCCGTCCATATTAAGTGGCAACCCCAGAACCAGACCACTAACTTCCTGCTTGGCACAGATGTCGAGCAACTTTTCCGCATCCTGCGTGAACTTTTTGCGCCGGATGGTTTCCATCGGCGTAGCTATTCCGCGACCGAGATCGGAAAGGGCAAGGCCAATTGTCTTTGTTCCCAAATCCAGCCCGATCAAACGGCTGTTTGGGGGAAGGACGGACAGGAAGTCGTCCAGAGAAAGTGCAGGATCTGATGCCATCGTCGGCCTTTAGCAGGAAGAGAGCGGAAACGCCATAAAGGATGAACAGAAAACAACAATGCAGCTCAGATGTTGTGTGGCGGTGTGGTTCGGCTATCTTGCAACTGATTTGTTTTGTGGAGGAATTTAAATGAAGCTGACCTGGTATGGCCATTCTGCATTCAAGGTTGAAATTTCAGACGCATCGATCCTGATTGATCCGTTTTTGAGCGGAAACCCGTCCTTTCCGAACGACCTCAGTGTTGATCAGGTTGCGGAGGGTGTCACTCATGTTCTGCTGACCCATGGCCATGATGACCATGTTGGCGACAGCATCGAGATCTTGAAGAAGACTGGCGCACAGCTGACAGCCAATTTTGAGATCTGCATGTGGGCCGGGGCCAAGGGTATCGAAAACATAAACCCGATGGGAGCAGGTGGCTGTGTGGATGTCGGGCCGTTCAAGGTCGCGCTGACAACTGCGCATCATACATCTTCGACAATTCCGGAAAGCGGCGAGCCGGTTTGTCTTGGAAATCCAAACGGCATCATCGTGGAAGCACCGGGTGAGCCGACGCTCTATCATATGGGGGACACGGATGTATTTTCCGACATGGCTCTGATCAATGAGCTCTACGCTCCGAAAGTTGGGATCGTTCCTATTGGAGATCGGTTCACGATGGGAGCCAGAGCTGCAGCACTTGCCTGCCAGCGGTTCTTCGAGTTCAACACCATCGTGCCATGCCACTTTGGAACATTCCCGATCCTTGATCAGAAAGCGAACAGCTTTGTCTCTGCGCTGGGAACTGAGAGCGGCAAGGTCAGAGAAATGACGCCGGGTGGAGACCTGTCGGTTTAGGGCTTTGGAATAAGCGTTTGTAAAAACGAAAAAATCCCGCGAGAATCGCATCTCGCGGGAAAGTGGGTGGAGGCTGCTTGGGGAGGTTGATCAGCGAATGATCGGTTCTTTCAGGTCTTCAGGTTTCACGTCCTTGATGATTTCCCAGTTCAAGGTCGCATTATTGATGTGCTCGTCCGGATTTTTGTTGAAGCGTTCTTGAACCTTCAGCGAGTTGTTCAGGTAGAGCTTGCCGTCTTTGATTTGCCAAGCTTCAGCCACTACGGGAACCTTGAAGCCCTTGCCAGCTCCAAAGGCGCAAAAGCCACCGAATTGGGGAGCATATTTTTCAGGGTTTGCTTCAAACAAGTCACGGTTTTCTGCTGACGCGAACTTCCACGTCACATCATCATAAACGGCGGTAAATTCATCAGAACCTGCAACCGGTTTGCCTTGCGTGAAATAGGCAACCGGGTCAGTGCCGCCGATGGCTGCTCCGTTCTCAACATAGGTCGTGATCTCATCGGCAAATGCAGCGCCCGACAAAAGGCTGACGGTAAAAGCAGCTGCGGCGATGAGCGGTTTAAAAGTCATGTGAAGATCTCCCGAATTCTTGAAAACTGAGGCGGACGCTTCGCGTTGAGACGCCGCTTACAAACTCAAGGTGGGAAAGCCTGCGCAGTTCTGCCAATCACGCTTGATCACACAGACGCGACAGCGATGTCATTGAGTTGGTGTGGTCAGGCGGTGAGGCCCAAAACGGTGAGGATGGCGTGGTCCAGCTTTTGCGCACTGGAGAGGCCAGAAATGTCGTTCTCGGACACCTGCGCCTGATGCCACAGGAAGGCGATAAACAGCTCTATGCGAACCGCCATATCCGCTTCAAACGGTGTTGCAATCAGAATCTGACGGATATGAAACTGAAGTTCCTGTTCAAGCCCAAGCGCAATTGGCTCAAAAGCGGGTAGGTGCCGGATTTTGAGGAGCGCTCTGCCGGGATCATTCAAAAAAACATTCTGCCGGTAGGCTTGCAGGAGGCGAGATAAGTCTCGCGCCGGGTTGGAGCGCTCCGGAGTTGGTGGCAGAAACGTCGTCAGAGCGGCGTCCAGACTGGCGCGTGCGAGCTCCTCTTTCGACGAAAAACGCCGATAGAGAGCTTGCTTGCTGGTGCCAATGTCTGCGGCAAGACGGGCCAGAGACAGCCCTTCCAGCCCGCCAGCAGCAAGATGCGCCAGACAGGTTGTCAGGATGCGGTCGGTGAGTTCCGCATCAGGGCGCCGGCCTTTGCTCTCTTTTTCGGTCCTCATGGAGACCGTATTAGCGTTTTTCTCCCGCCACGCCAATGGCTTTTGCTTGTCATGATGAAAGGGTTTTCGGAAAAGAGGGTCACCAATTCCAACACAAGAGGCAGTTATGTCCGTTGATACAGATACCGTAAAGCGCGTTGCGCGCCTCGCTCGCATCAAGGTGAGTGAAGAGGAAGCCACCCGCATGACCGGGGAATTGAATGGCATTCTTGGCTTTGTCGAACAGCTCGATGAAGTGAATATTGACGGCGTTGAGCCGCTGACCTCCGTTGTCGAACAGGCCATGAAAAAGCGGGTCGACGGCGTGACCGATGGCGGAAAAGCGAACGACATCACAGCCAACGCACCAGCTTCTGAAGATAATTTCTTCATGGTGCCGAAGGTGGTTGAATAGCCGAGGCCAACTGGGATGGAACAAGAGACCACAGTCAGCATCAAGGTTGAGACACCGCTTTCCGATGACATGCGGGAGATGATTTCCGAGCTCAGCACCTTGCTGCTCAGCCTGTCATCAGAAGAGGCCTGCCACCACCTGACAGCCGAGCAGATGGCCAACGAACGGACCACCGTTTTTGTTGCGCGCGCGGATGGCAAGGTTGCTGCGTGCGGCGCTTTGTACCGCCACGAGAACAAGGTTGCCGAAGTCAAACGCATGTACACGCGTCCCGGCTTTCAAGGGCTGGGCCTTGGGCGAAAGATCCTCAAGGAAGTGATCCATTTGGCGGAGGAGGAGGGGTTTTCAGAACTCGTCCTCGAAACCGGTGTGAACTTTAAACCGGCACGAAGCCTATATGAGAGCGCTGGTTTTAAAAAATGTGGCCCTGTTCTCGATTATCCCGAACATCCTGAATCCGTTTTCTATTCACGGCCGGTAACGGCCTAAGAGACACAAAATCATGACCGATCTGACAAACAAGACCATTGCCGAGGCCCGCGAAGGGCTAAAGAACAAGGAGTTCACGGCTGTTGAACTCACCGACGCCTTCCTGAAGAACATTGAGGCAGGCAACGAAAAGCTGAACGCCTATGTTGCCGTCACCGGCGACAAGGCCCGTGAGATGGCCAAGGCGTCTGATGAGCGCCTTGCCAAAGGTGAAGCTGGCACGCTGGAAGGCATTCCACTTGGCATCAAGGATCTCTTTGCCACTGAAGGCGTTCACACCCAAGCCTGCAGCCACATTCTGGATGGCTTCAAGCCGAAGTACGAATCCACCGTTACTGCCAATCTCTGGGCGGATGGTGCGGTTATGCTTGGCAAGCTGAACATGGACGAGTTCGCGATGGGCTCCTCCAACGAGACATCCTACTATGGCGACGTGATAAACCCGTGGCGCAAGAACGGCTCCAATCAGGATCTGGTTCCAGGCGGCTCGTCCGGCGGGTCGGCGTCTGCGGTCGCGGGACGCCTGTGCATGGGCGCGACAGCAACGGATACCGGCGGGTCCATTCGTCAGCCAGCTGCGTTCACCGGCACAGTCGGCATCAAGCCAACTTATGGCCGCTGCTCGCGCTGGGGCACAGTTGCCTTCGCATCCTCGCTGGATCAGGCAGGCCCGATTGCCCAAACGGTTCGCGACAGCGCGATCCTTTTGAAGTCCATGGCCTCTGTTGATCCGAAAGACACCACTTCGGTCGATCTGCCGGTGCCGAATTACGAAGATGCGCTGGGCAAATCCGTCAAGGGTTTGAAAATCGGCATTCCGGCGGAGTACCGTCTAGATGGGATGCCTGCCGAGATCGAGGAACTCTGGCAAAAGGGTATCCAGTGGCTGAAGGATGCTGGTGCCGAGATCGTCGATATCAATCTGCCGCACACGAAATACGCGTTGCCAGCTTATTACATTGTGGCTCCGGCCGAAGCGTCCTCGAACCTTGCTCGTTATGACGGCGTTCGCTACGGCCTGCGCGTTCCGGGCAAGGACATCGTCGAGATGTATGAAAACACCCGCGCAGAAGGGTTCGGTGACGAGGTCAAGCGCCGCGTTCTGATCGGAACTTATGTTCTGTCCGCCGGTTATTATGACGCCTACTACCTGAAAGCCCAAAAGGTCCGCACCCTCATCAAGCGCGACTTTGATCTGGCTTGGGAAAACGGTGTTGATGCAATCCTGACCCCGGCAACGCCATCTGCTGCCTTTGGTGTCGCTGATCAGGACCTTCATGCTGACCCAGTGAAGATGTACCTGAACGACATCTTCACCGTAACTGTGAACATGGCCGGTCTACCGGGCATTTCCGTTCCAGCCGGTCTCGACAAGGACGGTCTGCCACTTGGCCTGCAATTGATTGGCAAGCCGTTTGACGAAGCAACCCTGTTCCAGGTTGGGCAAGTCATCGAAGACGCCGCTGGCACCTTCACTGCCGAGAAGTGGTGGGGCTGATCGCCACATAAGCTACGGCCCCAGACTTGATCCGGGGCCTTCTTTTGAAGTTGTCAAAGGTCCCGGCTCTAAGGCCGGGACTGCATCCTTTTTCGGGACATTGTCTCATGCATGACATTGAAACCATCGTGATCGGGGCAGGGGTCGTTGGTCTCTCCATCGCTCGGTCCTTGGCGGCATCAGGCCGCGAAGTGATGGTTCTTGAGCGTCATGATCTGATCGGCTCGGAGACGAGTGCGCGCAATTCAGAAGTCATTCATGCCGGGATTTATTATCCGCAAGGCAGCTTGAAGGCGCAGCTGTGTGTTGAGGGAAAGCACGCGCTATACGAGTTCTGTGCTGAGCGCGGCGTTTCTCACGACCGGATCGGAAAACTGATTGTAGCTTCTAATGAGGCGCAGCTTGGCGAGTTGAACACGATCCGTCAGAAAGCTGCGGCGAATGGAGTAAGCGACCTCATCCTGCTTTCGCGGGATGAAACACTGGCCATGGAACCGGCACTGGATGTAGCTGGCGCGCTGTTTTCTCCGTCAACCGGCATTGTCGATAGCCATGGGCTGATGTTGGCTTTGGAAGGAGAACTGACTTCCAACGGCGGGCAGGTTGTTTTGAACACGGCTGTGGAGCGCGTCGAACCACTGCCCGGCGGCGGATATCAAGTCCATGTGCGCGACAGTGAGGTCGGTGAATACGCGGTTACATCAAAGGAACTGATTATCAGCGCTGGCCACATGGCCCCGGAACTGGGCCGGCAATTGGTCGGTCCCAAAGCCCCACAAGCGTATCTTGCCAAGGGAAGCTACTTGAAACTTGATGGGCGTGCGCCGTTCTCAAAACTGATCTATCCCGTTCCTGAACCCGGTGGTCTCGGCGTGCATCTGACACTGGATCTTCAGCATCAGGCCCGGTTTGGCCCTGATGTGGAGTGGGTGGAGGAAATCGCTTACGAGGTCGACACGGCTCGCGGTGAGTCTTTCTATTCAGCCATCCGGCAATACTGGCCCGATCTGTTAGATGGGGCCTTGGTGCCGGATTATTCCGGCATTCGCCCAAAAATCGTGCCTGCGGGAGAAGCCGCCGCAGACTTCCGGATCGATGGACCTGAGGCCCACGGGTTATCCGGACTGATTGCGCTTTACGGGATCGAGTCGCCGGGGCTGACCGCGGCACTGGCAATCGGACGGCATGTCCGCGATATTTTGAATTGAGGGTAGGGGCCACCGATCTATGAACCGGTGACCCCTTTTATGATTATCGGTTGTCAAGCTGGGCGCGGACCCGCCTCAGGCCCAATTGGGTGATGTGATAAGGACCGCCGCCGCGCGACCCGATATATCCACGCCGTTTCAGTTTCTTGAAAAGGGCCAGATTGCAGCCTGACCAATACCAACCGTCTCGCGTGACAGTTCGATTTTCAACAATGCGCCCGCGGTCGTCCTTTTCCACGACGATGCGGCCACCTTGTGCAAGCAGGTGCAAGACCCGCTGCTCAGCCTTTGAGATGTCCATGAGTAATGAAGTCTTTTTGAATGCATGTCATCTTTTGCCGCAGCACACGCATGCGACACGATGTGGTTCAATGACCCGGCATTTCGAACATTAATCTACTGAGCCGGGCGTTACCGGGACTCTTGAGATCCGCGCATAAATACTCCAAAAAATGTGCGGTAGATCGTTAGCAAGTCAGCTGTTGATTTGCAACTGTGGCCTTGGGGCTTGCCTCTAACTTCCTTCGGCTGGCCAGTACCCGGTGCCCGGATGGCGTTCGACCGGGAATGTGCGAACATCCTCAGACCCGCACTGAGCGCAGCGCAGTTTCCTGGCAATTTTGGACACTATCGTGTTTGCCGGATAACGATGGGTGCGCATGTAGCGAAAGCGATGACACTCACAACACTTGAGCCCCAATCGGCGGTCAGACTGATCCAACTCTTCCACAGTAACCTTTTCGGGGCTGGTAACCTGACATGCGTCCATGCGTTTCTCTCTCTACCAGAGCGTGTTTCGACCTTGCCGATAACCAAATTAGTACACCACTTAGCATAAATAAAGGTTGTAACGCGGTTGTGTTGTTGAAAATTTTCGAAACTATGATGAATATGCAATAAAATTACACTCGAAAACAGCGCTGTCTCTTGGTAAAGACACGCCATGGATATTTTGAATGGAACATGGGCAGATCTGTTGACGCTGTCCGGATTGCTAAACCCGCCTGCGCTGTTGATCGGCCTATTACTTGGGCGCAAGGCCGATGCCTTTGCCAAGATCTGGATTGCTGGCTTTGCAGCGGCCGCCTTGTCTCTTATGGCAGAAACAGGCTTGAAACTATTGGGAGTTCCATTGCCGATCTCGCAGGATGCCGGCGCTTTGGCAATGTTCCCGTTTCGCTTTATTGGTGGCGCGGTGGTTGCGTTTGTCGCCTATCGGTTTTTCCCGGCGGCAAAGTAACGAACAGGTTGCAAGCAGCGGCGGCAGCGCCGTCGCTGGATTGCAAAACCATCACATTCTGTCGGCCCAGTTCTTGAAAACGCCTGCATTCGGACATGTCGGCATCGGAGCGCTCGTGCCATCTTTATGCGCCTCCAGCCAAGCATGGCAGTCGGTTGAGTGTTCACAGGAACGACAGCGCTCAACTGCAAGGCGTACTTCTTCCTTGTTGGATTTGGCGGTGAGTTCGGGTGCATTCACTCCCAAAGTGTCGAGCATACGGCCCATTAGTTCGGCCCGCTCGCTCATGCGGCTCATCCAGTCCATGCTTCCTCCCTCATGCCATGTTCCGGCCAGAAGGCTGTGAATTTGTTGCAATCAATGTATCTTCACCTTGATCAGGGTCAATCTGTCGCATTTTTTTGACCTAAGGTCACTTTTGAGCCTTTTAGACACTTTGTCTGGTGCACCTCGTTGAGGGTTTGAAAATGGTTGTTCCGGTGGAAGCAGTTCAGGCTTCACTGACGCAAAAGACGACTGGCGGCGGGTTTCCGCTGAAGCCGGGGGCAGAGGTCGCCGCCAAAGTTGATGCGGTTTTGCCCAATAATGTCGTGCGCTTGAATGTTGCTGGCACTTCGGTTGATGTGCGCGTCAGCCAGCCCCTGCCGGAAGGAACCGAACTGACGGTAAAGGTTGAGGGAAGTGCGGCCAAGCCGGAGGTCCAGCTGTTGCCGCGTCAGCAAGCAGCTCCGCCATCCCCGCAGGCACCGGCGCAAAACCCGGCGAATTCTCAAGGCGCTATTCCACAGCAGCAAACAGCGACAAATCAAACATCTCCTCCGCCCGACAGTGGACGCCCGGTTTCCCAAGCCGCTTTGCAACCTTTGAATGTGCAAACCGGTAGCAGCGGATTGCCGCAAAAACCTGTCGCCCTGCTGCTGGATGTCACCGGACGACCCGTTGGTGCTCCGGTTCTGCCACAAACAGGGGGAGGTGCGGGCGCTCCCCAGTCCGCTCACAAGTCTACCCCTTTAACCCCGCAAACGCCGGGTGCGCCCTCTCAAGGAACTCCGGCTCCCCAAGCGCCACAATCGAGAAGCACCAACGCTCCGGCAGCATCCGCGCCCTCTACGGCGGGGACAACACAGGCACAGGGTGTTCAAACTTCCTTGCCTGCGTCCACTACGCCCCCAACCTCAACAGGCGGTTCCTCTACCGGAGCTGCGGCGCCATTGCCACAAACTGGAGGCAACCCGACAAGTGTTCAGGGAGGCGGAACCATACCGACGACTGCGCAGGGCCAAACCGCTGCGCAAACCGGTACCCCTTCTGGCCCCTCGGCAGCGACCACTCCGACCGGTGCACAAGCCGGAGGCTCACCTCCACAGACAGGGCAGCCTCCAGTCACCAGTTCTCAGCCGACAACGGCGCAAGGGTTTGCGCCACAATCTGCCAACCCAGCGTCTGGCACCATTCCACCCTCGGGAACGCCAACAACGCCTGCTGCAGGTGGAGCGCCTCCCTCAAGTGGCTCGAATGTCGCTGCACCTCCAATTGCTCCTGGACAACAAGGAACGGTGCAGCAAACACCAAACCAAGGGGCGCCTGGCCAATCTACGCTTACACAGCCTGCAACCGGTTTACCGCAGGGTGCGCCTGCTTCCTCAGCGAATCCCGCCACATCACAATCGCCTTTACCGGCTCAGACACAGGCATCGGGGCGGGTCGGTCAGCCCGTTTCGCTGTCAGGACAAGCGTCTGTGCCGCAGGCACAAAGGGGTGGCCGCTCTGGACCAAGTCAAAACGCGAATGCGCCTTCCGTTCCCACGGGCTCAGCACCCCCGGGAACGCAAAAAGCTGCAAATGGCGCAACTCAAGCGACTGCCCAAACACTCGGCCAAACACTAGGTGGAACCAAGCCGCCGGTGAGCGCAGATGTTGCGAGAGCTGCACAAACCGTCTTGCCGAAATTGACCGAACAGCAAGCCAGTCTGTCTGGAGCCTTTGCACAATTGGCTAGCCTGTCGTCCAGATCCGCCATCGGTATCTCGAAAGTGCCAGAACCTGTTCAAACCGTTGTTCAACAACTGTTGGGGCTGAGGCTCGGAAGTGGCGAGACAACGGGCAAGGACGTGCAAAATCTGGTCAAGAACTCCGGCGTTTTTCGCGAGGCAGCTCTGGCGCGCGGCGGAGGACTTTTGCCGCCCGGAGCCTTGAGCGGGCAAGGCGCGCAGCAGGCGGGCGGTGATATCAAATCCCTGCTCCTCCAACTACGCGGTTTTTTGAAGGGTATGGGGATTGACCCAGCCCCCCAAAAACCTTTGACCCAGCCGCCTGTTCCAAGCCTCGTTGGCGGGCCAAGGGGGCAGCGTCCCTCATTGCCAAGCTCCGGTCCGGATGGAGATGAAATCCAGCAACTCTCCAAGCTCTTGAGCGATACGGATGCGGCCCTGTCGCGCATCCGCCTTACGCAAATGGTTAGCCGGGGCATGACGGAGGAAGTACAGGCGCAGGCTGGCCGCGCAATGGATGTGGTGGTGGAGCTGCCGTTAAATCTTGGTCAGGAAAACAGCGTCTTGCAAATGCAGGTCGGTCGTGATCCCGACCATACAGGCGAAGATGAAAACGGTGAACCCGGTTGGCGTTTGAGGTTCGCTCTTGATCTAACGGCCACTGGCCCGATGGAAGCCGCCGTTAGCCTGCGCGGCGGGGGAACCTTTGTCAGCCTCTGGATGGAGCGCGGGGAAACCTTCAAGGCTATGTCTGGTGAACGCGAGGCAATGGAAGCGACTTTTGCTCATGCCGGGTTGGACTTGAAGGAACTTCGTTTTCTGCGCGGATTGCCCAAAAAAGCCGACGCCCGATATGGCGTGAAACTGGATCGCACGTCATGAGCAAACAGCCGCCAAAAAAGTCAGCCCCTGAGAAGAAAGTCGCCGTCGCTCTGCGCTATGACAATGAGGGAGCACCGACGGTAACAGCCAAAGGCACTGGATCGGTCGCCGACCGGATTGAGGAAATTGCGCGGGAATCGGGTGTGCCTATCGAGCAAGACCCGATGATGGCCGAGGCCTTGTCACAAATTGATATTGATGAGGAAATTCCGATCGAACTTTATCAGGCGGTCGCGGTGTTGATCGGATTTGTCATGCGAACGGGAAAAGCGCAGCACCCGCCAGAGAACGAGTGACGCGTCAACAAACGTCAGGTGTATTTAACAAACAGATATGCCGCACCCACGGCAAGCCCAGCGCCAAACAGGGGCCAGAGCAGAAAGACAATTTCGACATTGCTCATACGCAATCAAGCCTCTCCAGAATTCGATTTCCTCCATAATGTAATACGAAACTGGTAAAAAACAAAACCGCACTGCCAATGGGAATGCGCCAGACAAGGGCGGCATTCATGTTTTCAAAGTCATAGACCAGAGAAAAAAGAGGCGCGATGACACCTGTCACCATGGTTCCCGCTGCCATGATGTTCAGCCAACTTGCTGTCAGCTTGATTTTTTCCTTTTGTGCTTCGCTCATCCGATTACCTTTGCCCAAAGGGCAAGCTATCTTTGTTCAGTGAATTGAACAACTCTTCAGCATTTTATGCCCGGATGATGTGCAAGACAGCGCTTTGCCCAACGAAACCCTTGCGACAAACGAAAATCCCGACTAGGCATCATTTCCAAAGATTTGACCGCGCCGGGCAGGGGGCTTCCCCGGTTTTGGCCCAATGCGCACAGTTCAAAACAACAGGACAGAAGACGCAATGACACTTGTCGAAGCCCGCACACCCGATCCGAAGAAGTTTATCAAGGGCGCGACCGGCGACTGGGAAATCGTAATCGGCATGGAAGTGCATGCTCAGGTCACGTCTGAAGCAAAGCTCTTTTCCGGCGCTTCCACTGAGTTCGGCAAGGACCCGAATGACAACGTTTCGCTGGTTGACGCGGCCATGCCCGGCATGCTGCCGGTTATCAACGAAGAATGCGTGCGTCAGGCGATCCGCACCGGCCTCGGCATGAAGGCAGAGATCAATCTGAAATCTGTCTTTGACCGCAAAAACTATTTCTATCCGGATCTGCCGCAGGGCTATCAGATTTCCCAGTTCAAGCAGCCGATCGTTGGCGAGGGCATCATCCTGCTGGATATGGAAGAGGGCCGCGTGGAAATCGGCGTCGAGCGTCTACACCTGGAGCAGGATGCCGGCAAGTCGCTGCACGATCAGCACCCGTCCATGTCTTTCGTGGATTTGAACCGCTCTGGCGTTGCCCTGATGGAAATCGTCTCCAAGCCGGACCTGCGCTCGTCAGACGAAGCCAAGGCGTATCTAACCAAGCTGCGCACCATCTTGCGCTATCTTGGCACCTGTGACGGAAACATGGACCAAGGCTCCATGCGCGCTGACGTGAACGTCTCCGTGCGCCGTCCGGGCGAAGGTTTTGGCACACGCTGCGAAATCAAGAACGTCAACTCCATCCGCTTTGTCGGTCAGGCGATTGAATATGAAGCGCGCCGTCAGGTCTCTATTCTGGAAGATGGTGGCTCCATCGATCAGGAAACCCGCCTGTTTGACGCCGTGAAGGGCGAAACCCGTTCCATGCGCTCCAAGGAGGAGGCGCACGACTATCGCTACTTCCCGGACCCGGATCTGCTGCCGCTGGAATTCAGCCAAGCTTATGTCGACGAGCTGGCCCAGCATCTTCCCGAACTTCCGGACGACAAAAAGGCTCGTTTCGTCAAGGATTACGGCCTGACCGAATATGACGCCGATGTTCTGATCATCGAAAAGGTCTCGGCTGACTTCTTCGAAGAGGTGGCAAAGGGTCGCGACGCGAAACTGGCCGCGAACTGGGTGATTAACGAACTCTTTGGCCGCTTGAACAAGGAAGGCAAGGACGTTGAGACCTCCCCGATGTCCGCCGCACAATTGGGCGCGATCATTGATCTGATCAAAGCCGGCACGATCTCTGGCAAGATCGCCAAGGACTTGTTCGAAATCGTCTGGACCGAAGGCGGTGATCCGGCACAGATCGTAGAAGATCGCGGCATGAAGCAGGTGACCGACCTTGGCGCGATTGAAGCCATCGTCGACGAAATCATGGCCGCCAACCCGGACAAGGTTCAGCAGGCCAAGGAAAAGCCAAACCTCGTTGGTTGGTTCGTCGGTCAGGTCATGAAAGCCTCAAAAGGCAAAGCTAACCCACAAGCCGTGAACGACCTTCTGAAACAGAAGATCGGCGTGGAGTGATTGGTTTGAAGACCGCTGATTGAATGCAAGGAGGCCTGCGCAAGCGGGCCTCTTTTTTTGTAAAATTAGGAATTGAATATGCCGGACATCCAAATCCAAAAAGCCAACGCAGATCACCTCGAAGCCATCGTTGCTATCATCAATGCAGGCGCAACGAGTGTACGCAAAGACAAGAAGTTTGCGAACTGGCAGGACTATCGCCCCTCATTTGAAGCGCTCCAGAATGCACCCGAGATGGACATCTATGTGGCGCTTGAGGGCGAAGAGGTTGTTGGCACATTCCAGATCCACTTCCTGAAAGGTCTGGCGTTTCAGGGGCGTCCGCGCGTTGAGCTGGAAAGTGTTCATGTCCGAAGGGATCAGCAATGCAAAGGCATTGGCCGGATCATGATGGACTATGCCGAAGACCTCGCCAAGGAAGCGGGTGCCTGCATGGTTCAGCTGACGTCCAACAAGGAGCGTGAAGGCTCGCACCACTTCTACGGTCGCCTCGGCTATGACCAAAGCCACCTTGGCTACAAGAAGATGCTGGTGTAGCGCAGTTTAAACCCTCCGGTTATCGTCAAGGCAGACAAGCGCAGCAAGGCTGTGCGCTGATCTGGAATCCAGAAATCAGCTGCGCCAACGGCGCTCAATCCATCAACAAGCCGGAACTATCACATGAACAGGCGAGACGTGCTCTTGGGAGGAGCGGTGATGGGGATAAGTGCTCTGGTGAGCGGTCGCGGTGTAGCCGTATCGCCGAGCGGCTTTCATGTGCCGCCCGAGGAAGTGCCGCATGAGTGGACGTTCATGCAGTGGCCGGTCAGCCGGAAGGTCTATGCCGATCCCGTGTTTCTGGAGATGACGCAGCAGACCATTGCGGATATCGCAAATACGATAGCGGATTTTGAGCCAGTTGTGCTCATGGCTGACAAGAGCGACCATGCGCGGATCAAACGTCAGGTCTCGTCAGACGTCGAGCTGTGGGATATCCCGACAGAAGATCTGTGGTGCAGGGACGCCGGTCCGCTGTTCGCCATTAACGGGGCAGGGAAGCGCATTGCCAGCCACATTCAGTTCAACGGCCGGGGCGAAAAGCAGGCTCATGCCCGTGATGCCAAGATTGCCGAGCGAGTTGCGGTCCGTCTTGGGGTGCCGCTGGTTCCCTCAGATCTGAAAGGTGAAGCGGGCGGCGTAGAGCAGGATGGTCACGGCCTTTTATTGGCACATGAAAGCTCGTGGGTGAATGACAATCGTAATCCCGGCTTGTCACGGGAGGAAATTGAAGCGCGTCTTCTTAAAGCCTACGGCGCAGATCGAATGATTTGGAGTGACGGTGTCTGGGGCGAAGACATCACCGATTATCATATAGACAGTCTTGCCCGCTTCACCGGGCCGGGCCGGGTGCTGATCAATCTGCCGGATGAACCAGATGTAGATGATCCGTTCCATCAGGCCGCGCTGCAGACATATGATGTCGTCGTTGAAGCTGGACTGGACGTCGAAGTCATCCCCGAGCCGCACAAGCGACGGGTACGCAGCCCAGAATTCGTAGCCTCCTATGCCAATTATTATGTCTGCAATGGCGGTGTAATCTCGGCGCAGTTCGGAGACCCGGAAACCGACGCCATCGCCAAGGAGGCGTTACAGCGACATTACCTTGACCGCGAGGTGGTGCAGCTCAATATCGATCCACTTGGCGAACTCGGCGGCGGCATCCATTGTGCCACTCAACAAATGCCGAAGGTGTAACAGTCTGGGGGCAGATGCAGGTTGAAGTTGCAGGTCGTGTCACTTACCTGATTAAGTGATTAGAGCGCGACAAACGGCGAAAGCCGACCGGGAGGAGCACAAAATGTCCGTCACGCAGACCAAACCGATTGAACTTCACTACTGGCCGACACCGAACGGCTGGAAAGTCTCCATTTTGCTTGAGGAGCTTGGCGTTCCCTATGACTTGAAGCTTGTGAACATTGGCACAGGCGATCAGTTCAAGCCGGAGTTTCTGCAAATAGCTCCAAACAACCGGATGCCAGCGATCGTCGACCCGGAAGGGCCGGGCGGAGAACCGATCTCGGTTTTTGAATCCGGAGCCATTCTCCAGTATCTGGGCCGCAAGTTTGACAAGTTTTATCCCAGCGATGAGCGAGCCCGTGTGGAAACGGAAGAGTGGCTGATGTGGCAGATGGGCGGCTTCGGGCCCATGCTTGGTCAAAACCACCATTTCCGCATCTACGCACCGGAAAAGATCGACTATGCCATGGACCGCTATCTTAACGAGACCCACCGGCTCTACGGTGTACTCGACAAACGCCTGGAAGGACGAGATTTCGTGGCGGCCGGCGAATACACCATTGCAGATATGGCTATCCTTGGCTGGGCCCAGGGGTGGGAGCGTCAGGGCACGGACCTGGAGGAATTTCCCAATGTCAAACGCTGGAAAGAAGCGTTGGACGCCCGCCCTGCGGTGCAAGCCGGTTTGAAAGTGGGCAAGGAAGAGCGTGAAAAGTTTGCGCTCGACACTGACAAGAATGCGCAAAGCGTGCTTTTTGGTCAGCGTGCCCGTTAGGCAGAGTAAATGATTAGGGCAACTAGCGATGCCGCTAGCTGCCCCAAAAAAATGTCTTCTAGAACTTCTTTTCCAACTTTTTGGCGAGGTCCTTAAAGGCCTTTTTCTTCGGGTGAAGCTCGTCATGCCAACGTGATCCGACAATGCCCCGGAAATTCGCATAGTCAAAGCGGCCCGGATACTGGAACTTGACTCGGCGCAGCATGCCATAGAGGTGGTCTATCATCACGACGACGATTTTCTTGCCAAGTTTTTGCTTAAGTATTCCTTGACGCGCCATCGGCTTACCGATCCAGTATCCGTTTTGCGGAAATGCATAATCGTATCCATGGCTCAGGATCTTTATGTCACCGTTTTGGGAGTGCTCAAGAGTCTCCTCAATAATCTCGCAGTAGAGCGTTTCCATGTGAGCGAGTTTAGTGAAAAAGGACGCTTTGAGATAATCTTCCGGTTCCCGATCCTTGTCGTAGACCCTTAAGTGCCTGTAGAGGTCTCCGCCGCCAAGAAGGTCATTTCCGCTGCCACACAGGAGAAAGACGTCATAATTGGTTTTCTCCAATGCTGACTTATAGTCTCCGGCCGCTGCGATCTGGGTAAGCGTATCGCCAAAATGGGCGATGCTGTCGATGGTATGGCCGCGTTTACGCAAGCTGCGCACCAAGTCAGTATCAACCCCACCAACAATCGGAAGTCCAATAGGAAAGTCTGGTAGGTTGAACCAGCTATCGCCCTCCGCCAGCGCCTAGATCTTTGCGGGCATGAAATCCTCCCTCGTTTAATGAATGACTTAAAACCACAGCCAGTTAATCAAACGAGGGAAGAAATTGTCAATTTTAAGGGGGGCGGGGTTTACTTCACACGCGACCAGGTTTCGCCCTTGCAGATGAGGCCACCAAGAACGCAGCCTTCCAACTTCATCTTATTTGCACCGTTAAGCTGAACATAGCCGGTGTAGGTCTTGCCATCCTCGGCGTTATAGAGCTTACCCTTCCATTGGCCCGCCTTTTTGGTTGGCTTCATGCCACGAATAATCTGCACACCAACCAGTGGACGGCCCCGTTTGGACGCATCGCGGTTCTGGGTGTCGTTGCGCGGGCTTTTCAGCCACGCAATCTTGCCACACAGGTTTGCCCCGCAAGAGTAGATCTTGATCTGGGACGCTCCGTTTGGCCGCGCCCAGGTACCATTTGCATCAGCCGCGAAGGCTGGGGTTGCCAATTGCAGGGCTGCGCCAACGGCAAAAAACATAGCGGTTTGTTTCAGTTTCATATGTTCCTCCCGGCGGAAAATAGTTTCCGTTAACGGAAGCTATCGGCTAATTTGCGGGCTGAAAAGACGTGTCCCTACGTCAGGCCGTCAGATTTTTTTCAAAAACTGCCGTTGCGGGGTCAAATACACACCTGCAAACAAGCAAAAAATCGCCCAAAAGAATCCAGGGTAAATAGAAGCTTGCTAGCTAAAAAGCAAATTGAGTCAATGCGTGCTGAAAAATCAGAGAAAATCGGTCCGTTATTATTACCAAATAATGAAGTAAAATATTTGATAAGTAATTGTTCGTCTTGTGTTAAGCACATTATTTAACCGGCCCTTTAATCGCTTTCCCGAATATATCTTCAAGAAACGCAACGTAAGTTTGTCAGTCAGCGTTTCGGGGATACGCCGAAAAGGCAAAGTAAACAGGGGAGAGCACAATGGCTCGTTACGAAGTACATTCAGAAGAACTTGCAGGCTTTGGCGAAAGCCAGATGTCCGCCGACATTCTCTTTCAAATGGGTCTGGACAGTGCATGCGGCCGCAACGGCTTCACAGATCTGGTGACCGCACACAAGTGGTTCAACATTGCCGCATTGAAGGGCAACAAGGCCGCCGTTCAGTACCGCAAGGAAATTTCCGACGAAATGACCCGCGAAGAAATTGCAGAAGCGCAGCGCTCTGCGCGTGAATGGTTGTCAATGCATTGATCTGCCATCTGCGTCGACCGGCGGCGGGGTGCCGGACGCGCGATCTGACAGGGCAGAAGCCTGTCAGGAACCATGACATTTCAGGCGAATGAGCGTACGCAGAAGCAACGTCATTCGCCTCTTATTTGCCAAGGGCTCGATAGGAGCCTGATGATTTTCTTTTTTGGATTTAACGATGAAAAATTCAGTCAATTTGCCTTGGTTTGCGCTGGTCTACATCGCGACAATTGTTGGATTAATCGCCTTCATGTTTCTCGTGGCACTTGTCTTCAACATCAAAATTCCAATGAGCGCTATTCAGTTGGTCCCAGTGTTGGTGGCAACCGTGCATGTAGGAAAAATGTACTTTGAGGATTATCAAGAAGTGCCGGATGCAAAAGAAGCTTGGGTGGCTTCGTGGCGGATGACGCTAGTGGAAATAGCAATTGCATTACCAGTTTTGACCGGACTTTTTTTCTTAACGTTTGGAATGGAACCACTCAGACATTGGTCCTTTTTGCTTCCATTGGCATTGATTGGAGCACTGTTCGTTTTTTGGGTGTCGCTGTGGGGCAAGAAAACGCTTTTTCTACACGCTGCAATAGCTGCCCAAACCCAGCAGAACAAAGAGCAGAACCCCTAAGTTATCCCAAGTCTCGGATCAAAGCGCAAAAGATAAAAATCCCAATTATCTAAAGAAATTATCGAAAACAGATGACGTTTTCAGTCGAGATAATCGGTAGTTGTAATGGTGGTGTAAAAGAGAGGTGGAGTGATGATTTCCATAAAAAAGCTAACGCGTTTTTCTTTGTTTTTTTTAGCGAGTTGGCTCAGTATAATTATAACGGCTCTTGTAGTGACGTACGCAGGGGTGGACTATTCTTCGGATATATTATGGTTGACGGTAGTTCCTGCGTGTCTGGCAGCGACAGATGCAGGGAGTCAATACTATGAGGATTGCGAACGCCTTCCAGACAGTCGGTTCTCTTGGCTAGCGTCATTTCAAATGACGCTTGTTGAGATTGCGATCTCATTCCCTGTCATTCTTGCCCTTCACTATGCGGTTATTGCGGAGAACGAGGGCGAAGTTATGCTTGGTAGGCTCATTCTAGCAACTATGGCCGCTTTTGCAGTTCCCTATGCTATTTCATTTGTTGGCAAGAGATTTGCCTTTTCAATCGCTGCTGAAAGTAAGCGTAAAGAGGTCAGAAGAAAAAACGACAAAATCTATATCACGGAGTGACTTATGGGCGTAGGCAATGAAAAACGCTCTGTAGTCGAGCAATAATGTCTTAAGGGAATTCCGGAGTGTCAGGCGAATGAGCGTGCGCAGAAGCAACGTCATTCGCCTTTTTGTTAAAGTGCCGCAGTTCGTTGCAGGGCGACTTGAAAATCGGCTCCACCAGCTGCGTGATTTTGCACCCAGATGCGCCCGTTTTGGGCTTCTACGGCCTGTTTACAAAAGGCCAATCCCAAACCGGAGGCCTTTAGGCCGGGCTTTTTGTGTTCCGGAATTCGATAAAATTGTTCGAATATCCGCTCTCTCTCCGGTTCTGGAATACCAGGACCCTTGTCTCGGACACTGATGATCACTTCCTGATCAGAGTCTTTTTGAACCGAGATTTTAATCTGCCCATGTTCTCCAGCATATTTTTTGGCGTTGAAACACAGGTTGGCAAGCACGCGATTGGTCAATTGGCTGTCTGCATAAACCGAGTGTTCCGACTGTTCGAACTCAAACAGGGGGTCTCGTCCGAGGATTTCCGCGGTTTGCTGGAACAGCTCAGTCACCTTCATCGGAGCCAGCTGAACTGGCATCTTACCCGTTTTGATTTTACTGACCTCAAGCATGTCATCAACGAAGCCGATGGCTTGGCTTAAGCTGATTTGAGCTCTCTCAAGTTTTTCGGTCAGCCCGGGGTCGCTGGAGATTTTCTGGTTTGCCAATACGAGCTCGTGAACGCCAGAAATGATCTGTAGCGGAGAGCGAAGGTCGTGAACGAGCATTGCCGTTTGATCTTCTTTTTGTTTTTCAGCAACAATGCGTTCTTTAAGGAGCTGTTCAAGCAGGGAAGAACGGGCGTTTTGGGCACGCCTTGCAGCTTCCAGACCAAGGTGAACATTAAGTCGAGCCGCCACTTCCTGAGCATTGTATGGTTTTTCAATGTAGTCGCTGGCACCAATGGAAAAGGCCTGAACCTTGTCTTCAGGGGTAATCCGTCCACTGAGGAAAATGATTGGAATGTGCCGATATTGCGGGCTTTCCTTCAATATTCGGCAAAGTTCCAATCCACCCATTCCAGGCATCACGACATCAAGGAGTATCAAATCTGGCGCGGACGCCTTTATCGATTTGAGACCTATTTCGGCGCTGGTCCCGGCTCGAACTTCGTACCCAAGGCCGCGTAAGATGTGCGACAGCAATTTAAGGCTGTCGTTTGTTGATTTTCACTGAGAACTGACCCGGTGGCCCCATAAATTGTCACTGAGAACTGACCCATGTGAACACACTACCCCGACGTTTTTGGCTCGGGGGATATGGAGTGATCGACATGGGATTTTTGAGTGTCATTCGACGCTGGGCATTGCGTGACAAAATGCCAATCAGAGAGATTTCCCGTCGCACGGGTTTATCTCGCAACACGGTGAAGAAGTATCTGCGCGAGGGCATTGTTGAGCCGAAGTTCAAAACCCCGCCGCGACCAACCAAACTTGATCCGTATGCGGACCGTTTGTCTTCTTGGTTTGTGGCCCAGACGCGCAAGTCGCGCAAAGAGCGTCGAACCGTCAAACAGATGCACGTGGATCTGGTGCAGTTAGGGTATGATGGCTCCTATGAACGTGTGGCGGCCTTTGTCCGTGCGTGGCGTGCGGACCGGCAGCGGGCGGAACAGACGACAGGGCGCGGCACATTTGTGCCTCTGATCTTCCAGCCCGGCGAAGCTTTCCAGTTTGATTGGAGTGAAGACTGGGCCAATATTGGCGGCGAGCGACTGAAGCTTCAGGTCGCGCATATCAAGTTGTCACACAGTCGGGCGTTTTTGGTCCGGGCTTACCTGCTGCAAACGCACGAGATGCTGTTTGACGCCCATTGGCACGCGTTCCGCGTGTTTGGCGGCGTTCCTGGCCGAGGGATCTATGACAATATGAAGACAGCGGTTGATCGCGTCGGCAAAGGCAAGCAGCGGGACATCAACGTCCGTTTCAAGGCGATGGCTAGCCACTACGTCTTTGAGCCTGAGTTCTGCAATCCGGCTTCAGGTTGGGAGAAAGGCCAGGTCGAGAAGAACGTCCAGGACGCGCGCAATCGGCTTTGGCAGGTCATGCCCGTCCTTGCAGATCTGGCTGAACTGAACCAATGGCTTGAAGATCGGTGCATCGCCCTTTGGGCGGAGACGCCGCACAAAGCCTTGCCGGGGTCTCTCGCCGATGTGTGGAAAGCTGAGAAGCCAATGCTGATGGCTCTGCCGCCGGCCTTCGATGGATTTATCGAACATAGCAAGCGAGTGTCTCCCACATGCCTGATCACATTCGAACGCAACAGGTATAGCGTGCCCGCCAGCTTTGCGAACCGCCGTGTCAGCCTGCATGTCTACCCTGACCGACTGGTCGTTGTGGCCGAAGGGCAAACAGTTTGTGAACATGCACGGCTCATTGATCGGTCCTGCCGCAAATCAGGCAAGGTTGTTTATGACTGGCGGCACTATCTTGCTGTCATTCAGCGCAAACCTGGCGCCCTTCGCAATGGCGCGCCCTTCACCGAGATGCCGGAAGCCTTCCAACGGCTGCAGGAACGCATGTTACGCAAGGAGGGGGGTGACAGGGAAATGGTCGACATCCTCTCATTGGTTCTGCAGCATAACGAAGAGGACGTGTTACGCGCCGTGGACAAGGCGCTGGAAGCGGGTGTGCCAACCAAGACGCATATCCTGAACCTTCTACACCGGTTGATCGACCGTAAGCCGACGGAACATCCAGAAGTCGACCCACCGGACGCCTTGGCATTGCAAACCACGCCCGAGGCAAATCTAAATCGTTACGATGGCCTGAGACAGGCTGGGGAGAAGCGCCATGCGTCATGACCCAGCCGGAGCCTCTATCGTCATCATGCTGCGCAGCCTCAAGCTCTATGGCATGGCAAATGCCGTCGAAGACCTGGTCGCCCAAGGTGCCCCAGCCTTTGAAGCCGCGACCCCGATGTTATCACAGCTGCTCAAGGCTGAAATGGCGGAACGAGAGGTTCGATCCATCGCTTACCACACAAAGGTCGCCCGCTTCCCTGCATACAAAGACCTCACCGGCTTTGATTTTGCGTCCAGTGAAATTAACGAAGCGAAAGTCCGGCAGTTACACCGGTGTGAGTTTATCGAAAACACCGAGAATGTCGTTCTGATCGGTGGGCCCGGCACGGGCAAAAGCCACACCGCCACAGCAATCGGCGTTCAGGCGATCGAACACCACAGGCGCAAGGTTCGGTTCTTCTCAACAGTGGAGCTGGTCAATGCACTGGAGCAAGAAAAAGCGATTGGCAAGGCTGGGAAAATCGCTGATATGCTGACCAAAGTCGACTTGGTCATCCTGGATGAGCTCGGTTACCTGCCGTTCAGTTCATCAGGTGGGGCGCTGCTCTTTCACCTGCTCAGCAAGCTCTACGAGCGCACAAGCGTCATCATCACAACCAACCTTAGCTTCTCAGAATGGGCGCAGGTCTTCACAGATGCAAAGATGACCACCGCTCTCTTAGACCGCCTCACGCACCGCTGCCACATCTTGGAAACAGGCAACGACAGCTACCGCTTCAAAGCCAGTTCCAAGGATACAAAGAAAACTAGAAAGGAGACCCCAACATTGACCGCGTCATAGACCACGACGCATAACTAAAGGTGGGTCAATTCTCGGTGAAAATACCGGGTCAGTTCTCAGTGAAAATCAACAGTAATGAAACTCACCCTCTGACAGGACCTGCATCAGCGGTCCCCGGAGTTCGTACAGCCTCGGAAACCCGCGTCAAATCCCTTGCTGTCGATTGGTACATCAAGGCAGCGGATACGGTTGATGACCCGGAAACCGTACAGGCGCTGGCCTATGTTGCATCGCTCAATGCTGTTGTTTCCAAAGCAGATGCGCTGGAGGCTCAAGTCGCAGAGAAGCAAAACAGCTCTGACTTTGTGATGCTTACAGGGCATGTGTTCAACGTGAATAATTACGTTATCCCGCTACCTGCCGGGTTTGCCGAGAGCGAATGCGATTTCTTTTGGTGCGCTGCGGGGACGAACAATTCCAGTTATTCGATGGCTTTTGCCCGAACAGGTGCGGGCAGAACAGCAGCTATGCATAACGGCGCAAAATATTACCGTTCAATTGCCTATATCGTAGTTGGGAGGAAGTCTTGAATTACTACATCATCACAGACGGTAAAATTCTCTCAACATTAAGTGGGCCGGTCGATGAGGCTGATCTGGCAACACGCGGTGAGACGTTATTGGTTACTGACCAAAACTATGAGCCGGGTTTTGTCAAACAGGCAGACGGAAGTTTCGTTGCACCTGTCCGCCCCCTTGATGAAGTCAAATCCGAAGCGATTGAAGTCGTCAAACAACGCCATGCGGAAACACTGCGACAGCTATCAGGTAATGCCAGCGATGAAGAGATGCACTCTTGGCCGCGCAAGGCGCTTGCCGCTGAAAAGTATCTGGAAGGTACAGCCAGCGAAAAACAGAAGCGGATCATTCAAGGTGGCGCGGACCGCCGCGATATGGTCTTTGATGCTTTTGCCAAGTTGATTTTGAAGAAGGCAGAAACCTTCGATGATCTGATCGGTCAAGCGGATGATCTGAAAGAGCGAACCGATGCAGCCATCAAGGCGGCAGAAACTGCGGAAGAGGTCGCCGCTATCCTCGAAGCGTCAGAAGCGGAAGCAGCGGCGGCTCTAAAGCAGTGGCTCTCGACGGCCTGATCCATGTCCAGCTTTTCGAACTTCGACCAGTTCTCCCGTGTTCCCATTACACGAAAGCTCTACAGGCTCAACGCACCACTGACATGGGAGATTGGCAAGAAACACTCAGGCCACGAAATCACACTGGAAACCGGGACAGCATTCGATATCTCGGTTCCTTGGCTTCTGGAATGGCTACAAAGCCCCTACGACCGCCAAGTGCTCCCCGCTGCGGCTCTCCATGATGAATTTCTGAAACGTGGCTATGACGTTGGGTTTGCTTCGGCTGAGTTTAGGCGCTGCCTGATTGCCCGTGGTTGCTCCCCGCCGCGAAGTTGGATGCTCTTTACCGCTACTTTGATCTGGACCGCCTTCGGGCGGTTTTTTCGTTCCTGAAAGGGGCAATTCCATGCATGTAAGTAAAAACGGCGTGGCCTTCATTGAGGGCCATGAAGGATTTGTTGCGCGCGCTTATCTGGACCCGGCAGGCGTCTTGACTATCGGAACCGGCTTTACCAATCGAAGCGGGGTGTTTCGGGAGTTTTGGGGGGGCAAGCTTAAACCCGGTGACCGGATCACCCGCGATCAGAACAAGAAAGTTCTGAAAGCCGCGCTTAAGGGGGAATACGAACCGCCAGTCAAAGCGGCGATGCCCAAAGGCGCAAAGCAGCACGAGTTCGACGCCGCTGTTTCTGCCGTCTTCAACCTAGGGCCGAAGTTTGTAACGTGGAAAGCATTCCAGCTCTGGAAGGCTGGCGAGCATCAGGCAGCGGCCAATCATTGGGCGAAGAACTACAACAAGGCGGGAGGCCGCAAGCTTGCCGGTTTGGTTCGTCGCCGCGAAGAAGAGGCGCATTTGTTCCTGACTGGCGTTTATGCCGGGATAGGTGAGGGCGTCCAGCGCAAAGAGACAGCCAAGCCTTCACCCCAACCAGATCCAGTTGTTGAAGAGGCTCAAGAGGCGTTGAAGCGGTTCGGGTTTGATCCTGGCGCAATTGATGGCTGGATGGGACGGCGCACAAAGGCGGCTGTTCTGGCCTACCAGAAAACGCACCCGCACCTGACCAATGACGGGATTATTGGACCGGCAACACTTGCGCAACTCAGACGTGACGCCGTTGCTACAAAGGAAACGCTCACACAGGGCGGGGGCTTTCCGTGGTGTCTACCCTTGGTGCGTTCTTTACCGGCCTTCCTTGGGGCTTCATTGCACTGGCTGTTGTTGCTCTGGCGCTGGTCTGGTTTGGCTGGCGGTATCGGGACGTATGGCAACGCCGGTTCAACACGCTGTTTGGCCGTGAGGTGGAGTGATGTTGAAGCTCTTTAAGCTGATCTTCTCCGGGCCGTTCGATCGGATCATGGGGAGCGTTGACCACTATGTCAGCAATGAAACCAAGCGCGGGGATATCGCGGCCAGCGCTTTAGCCCGTTACGCAGAAACAGCGGCAGAAGAGCGGGCAGACGCAAGGCGTTATCGCGTGTTCTGGTTTGTCTGGTGTCTTTGGTCTGGTTCAGCCGGCATATGGTTTGCCTTGATCACATTGGACACGATCGGCGGGTTTTCATGGTCCATTGCGGATTACCCGCCATCGGTGAAACCGTATGTCGACACTATCGTTGCCTCAATCTTCGGATCGGGCGGGCTTGTCGCTACGGCTCAAGCAATCTCTAGCGCAATTAGGGGGCGTCGTTGAACATCGACACTGAGAAGTTTTTAGCAGGCGTGTTCAGCACCATAATTGGCGGTGTTCTCTGGCTGATCCGCCGTGTCATCACTAATGAAAGACAGATCGCCTTGCTTGAGCAAGCCTTGAAGGCGCGAGACGATGACCTGAAAGAAATGAAGCAGGACATCAAGCACTTGATCGGCAGAGGGCCAGCGGGCGACGGGTGAGGGGGCTAGCCGCTCCATCCGTCCTCCGTCATCACGGCCTCTGTGTGCCCATCGTCTTCAACGTCTTCCGTTGCAGCTCCGGAAAGCAACAATTGCTCAAACCTCTCCTTGCTGACCTTCGCCGAGAGGAAATAGCGCTCTCCCACCTCAAATACAGCAAATTCAATGCTGGGATCATCAATGTGTTTTTCGGGATTGAGTTTAACTTTCCTCATCCGACTATCCCTTGTCCAATGCCACGGGACTAATGGAAGGTATTGAACTCGGTAGTGCAACATTTTTGTGCACTTGGAACCGATGAGGGTGGTTGGTGGTAACTGTCAAACCATTGGAAAGGTGCCAAAAAATGTCTTTGAGTATTGCTGAATTCAAAATTATTCAGGACGCATATGTGCGAGCTGCAAAAAGGATTACCGATGCGGGCTACAGCATCCGGGTTTTAGATGACTTTGAGGCCGTAAAGACCGAAATCGAAGCAGCACAGAAACCTCTCACGCCATTCTTTTGGGAGAGCTACAATGACTTCAACGGGCATGACGCATTTTGTCTTGTGCTAGAGCAAGGCGGCAAAGGGCTGGCTTACATCTGCACATTGCTCATCGAATGCGGAAAGAGGAATTTCCACCAAACATATACGGCACGATTGAACCGGGTATATTCCCATGACCCAAAGGCAAGGCTTGATCCAAATTGGGTTTGCGACCCCATGCTTGAGATCAATGGGCTCGTTGCTTACTCCGGCGATGCTGTACGCCACCCGGAATTTACCGGAAAGGATACCCTCAAAGCCTTTGGCTGGCTTTCAACGGCCTCGCTGTTCTTCACTGTCTGCTACAACAAGGATGTTTCTTGGGTAGTGGGCACGGTTCGAGAACGAGATTATCGACGAGGACTAGGCCAAGTCTACGGAGCAACTCGCGTTGACCCGATGGCGGAGAAATGGCTTAACTTACCTGATGAACGCGAAGCGAATTACGCGTTCTGCTCCAGCTCTCGTTCAGATATTCTCTACCGTGCCAAATGCGCCATTCATCAGTCGGAACAACCAGAACCGACAGGATATAATTTGGCGTCCTTAAACCAGTCACGCCGATTTGAAAACGCCTGATTATTCGGAAATAGTCGACCGGGTAGGGCTTCAGGTGCCCTGGCGGTGTAACCTCCATTTCTATCCGGTCTGCTACCATATGTCCCTTTGATGCTTCTACGAAACCAGCAGCAGCAGTTTGGTAAAAGCGTGGGTCTTGGTTTTGTACAGACGCGGAATAGTCCTCCCCGAATTGACCTTCCATGATTTCATTCAGAAACGACTTTTTTCCGAGATAACCCATCTTTGGCAGGTTTTCACCATCAGCCCAATTTACATAGAGAAGTAGGGAATTGCTGTGCGGCATTCCTGAACGGAAAATTCCATTCTGATCCCTCCAGTAACCATTCAGGTTTCGGATCATATCGCCAGCGGTGCCGGGGATGTTGGCAGGTTCAAACTTCGTTATCTGCATATCCATCCTCCATAGCCGCCATCATTGTTGCAAGCCGACTGAGGAGCTCGTCTTGCTGCTCATGCGACAAATCGCGAATATCTGTGGGGCTGCCGGTTTCCTCCAGCATCATGGAAATGAATTCGACGTAGTATTGTTCGAGGTCACTTTCAGGCGCGATAAACAGTTTCTCGCCAAGTGATCGGGGGTATTCACTGGATGGAGGTCTCTTGATCATCAATTAAACCCTGAGATCGTATTTCCCTAACGGCGCGAAGCACTAGAAGGGCAAAATCGGTTGGGGCCACTTGCAAATTGCGTTGTTCGATCATCTGTCGAGCGCCTTGTCCGACATCTTGAATAAAGGCTTTAAAGTTCGGATGGTCCATCGGTATTGGGACTCTAGTAAATGCAATTTCAGACTGCTGGTCGATGCTTATATCATTAGTATCCGCGTGAAATTCGCGTGAAATTTCCTTAAAGTCATCAATGTATTTATTGACCAGTGCTTGAATAATATCGTCCATCAGGTGCCCCACTGAGGATCGCCGGTTGAGTCCCGATCAGTATCATACGCAACTTTCGGGAGTAAGTTAGCGTTAATTGACCACGGGCGACACGATCAGGTGAGGCACCCCCTTTTGCAAGCTGGCCTGCAATATATGTCAGCGTGAAGAACAATCTAAGAACAAAACTGTCGGGGTTTTGCAGAAATTTTGCAGCATTTCCGTTTTCGTTCTCTGCATGTTCCTGCATGAAACTGCAAGGGGCAGGGGAGTGGAAAAACCACCATCAACCCCAAAAAGGGCTTGCGTCTCAAGGCGTCGGCTTATAAACGAAACGAACCGGAGAGGTGGCCGAGTGGTCGAAGGCGCTCCCCTGCTAAGGGAGTAGGCGGGCAACCGTCTCGAGGGTTCGAATCCCTTCCTCTCCGCCACTAGCCCCAGCGAAAGCGTTCTCCCGATCCGGCAGCGGCCGGATTTTTCCGTTGTTTTGGAGGGTTATGTGGGAGGGGCTGAGCACTGGCCCCTGCGCAAGACAGCCAAAATCGTTCTCTCAAGGGCCGTATTCTCCAGACCTCATGACTGCGCCGATTTGGTGCAGAGCTTGTAAGTCATTGGGGTGCGGATGTTTTCTCGAGTACCCCTTTAATCACTTCGACGCCGGTGGCATTCGCCGAGATGGAACTGAAATCGATCTATCGCAGTTCATCCTGTTTCGCTCGTAGGTGAGGGGTCACCAGTACCAAGCCGAAGAAGGCCCCTTATCTCATCTACTGTGAATGGCGGGTTGCCCTGGACGCCGAACCGGACGTTCGCACAATCCGCGGCGAATGCGGACTCAGAGCCCGCAGCGGAAGTCTTTAATTTGTGCTGCGTGCGCTCGCAGCGGACAAATTGCTGCGGAGGCGTTAACAGAGGCGCTGTCTTGCAGCAGGAAAACCAGCCATTCCTTCGGAGCGCAGATATTTGTTTTTACCTTTTCGCACCGGCGGCGGGGCTTTGTCGCAATTTGGCACGCCAACGCGAACGTTGGTTCCAAGTAATTCGCGGAATTTGTCAGTCGAAGGGCTTATTGCGTGTCCAGTCGAATGTTCCGGTGTCCCGTTCCTGCACCGCCTGTTTCCAGCCGACTTGCTCCACGCGGGCCTTGAAGTTCATGCCCTCTGGCGAATGCCGAGTGATGCCGTCGAACACCGTCGCGAGGCGCTGGGTCTGGTTGATCTTTTCCTCGACAGCGGAATTGATCACCATCTTCTGCATGGCCAGTTGGTTGATGGGAACGGTCGCCATGCGCGTTGCCAGTGCCTCGACCTCATCATCCAGTTGGTCATCGGGCACGGATTTCAGCACCAACCCCATTTCGGCAGCCTCAACCCCGCTGATCTTGTCGCCGGTGAACATCATCCGCTTGGCCTTTTCCGGTCCCATTCTGTGCACCCACATCGCCGTGGTCGGGCACCCCCAGACGCGGGTGGGCATGTAGCCGATCTGCGCCGTGTCGCCCATGATCGTGAGGTCCGCACAAAGCGCGATGTCCGATCCGCCCGCAACCGCAAATCCGTGCACCTTGCAGATTACTGGCTTCATCGCGCGAAAGAGCGACATGAAGGCCTGCGTATTGGCCCACATGAACTGGAAATCCTGCATCGGGTCCCAGGGCATCTCCTGTACGACCTGATTGGGGCCATTGCCTTCGGCATAATGGGCCAGATCGTAGCCTGCGCAAAAGGCCTTTCCTGCGCCGGACAGAACCATAACGTGGATGTCGCGATCATGGTCGGCTTCTGCCACCGCCGCCGCCAGTTCGCGTGGCAGATCATCGTCGATGGCGTTCATTACATCGGGTCGGTTCAGGGTGATCCGCCCGATCCGGCCGTCTTTCTCGTACAAAACTTTTGTCATGCTCACCCCCAATCGCTGACAGCCTTGACCTCCAGAAACTCCTCCAGCCCCCAGACACCGCCTTCGCGGCCAGTACCCGATTGCTTCATTCCGCCAAAGGGTGTTCCGGCCCCGCCGAATTTGCCGTTCATCTCGACCATGCCAGAGCGGAGTTGCCGTGCAACCCGTTGAGCGCGAGCTTTGTCTGCTGTCTGAACGTAGTTGGTCAGCCCATAGGGGGTGTCATTGGCCAGAGCGATCGCCTCTTCTTCGGTATCGAATGGTGTTAAGGTCAGAACCGGTCCAAATACTTCCTCCCGCCAGATGGTCATGTCGGGTGTGACATCGGCAAAGACCGTGGGCCGGACGAAATACCCTATGCTCAATCCGTCCGGTTTTCCCATTCCGCCGGCGACGAGCCTGGCACGTTCATCGATTCCTTGCTTGATGTAATATTGAATCCTGTTGAACTGAACCTCAGAGACGACCGGGCCGATCTGACGGCCTTCGACGTCGGCAGGGCCGACCTCTGTATTCTCGGCCACAGTACGGGCGGTTTCAACGGCCTGCTCGTAGATCGAGCGCTCCACCAGCATCCTTGTGGGCGCATTGCAGGACTGGCCGGTATTGTTGAAGCAGTGGCGCACGCCGCGTGTGACCGACTTTTCGTCGGCATCCGCAAAGATGATGTTGGCACCCTTTCCGCCCAATTCCAGGCTGACACGCTTGACCGTGTCCGCTGCTGATTTGCTGATGGCTACGCCTGCGCGGGTTGAGCCGGTAAAGCTGACCATGTCCACTTGCCCGTGCGACGTGAGATGTGCTCCTACGCCTGCACCATCACCGTTCACAAGGTTGAACACGCCGGGCGGGAAACCGGCGGCGTCGATCATCTCGGCCAGCAGCATGGCGCTGAGCGGGGCCTGCTCCGCTGGTTTCAGCACCATGGTGCATCCCGCAGCCAGCGCAGGCGCAACCTTGAGCATGACCTGGTTCATCGGCCAGTTCCAGGGCGTGATCAGGGCGCAGACCCCGACCGGTTCATAGAGGATCATGTCGCCCGGCGCGTGGTCGCCTAACGGGCGCTCAAAGGCAAAGCCCTTCGCCGTGCGGATGGTGTGTTTCAGATGCCCGGCCCCGGCCCCCACCTGAGCCGTCTGTGCCAAGGCAATCGGCGCGCCCATCTCGGTGCTGATCGCCTGTGCCATTTCACCCGCGCGTTCCTTGTAGATGTCCATCAACCGTTCCAGCGCGGCGATCCGGGCATCTGGTTTTGTCTCTGCCCAGCCAGGAAAGGCTGCCTTGGCTGCGTTAACGGCCGCATCGGCATCCGCGTCGCCGCCGAGCGTGATCGTGGCGATCTTCTCTTCCGTGGAGGGGTCTTCCACGGCCATCTCTCGGCCGTCAATCGAAGCAACCCATTGTCCATTGATGTAATGTTTTGTGGCATCTTGCATGGCGTGTCCTGTTGTTCAGAGTTCAGTGAATTCCCCAGCGACAAACCGGTCGCGGAGGATGAATTTCTGGATTTTGCCCGAGCCGGTCAGGGGGAAGTCCTCGACCTGCACCCAAACATTCGGGGTTTTCTGCGGCGACATGTTCGCGCGGCAGTGGGCATGAAGCGCGGATTTGTCGAGCGGTCCTGTGCTGCGGATGAAGGCACCGATGACCTCGTCCCATTTCGGGTCCGGCAAGCCGACCACGGCGACCTCGGCCACGCAGCCATATTCCAGCAGACAGTTCTCGATCTCGGCCGGGAAATGTTTCTCGCCACCGCGGATGATCATTTCCTTAACCCGTCCCGTCACGGTGACGTAGCCGCGCGCATCCATCCGGCCCAGATCGCCGGTGTGTAGCCAACCCATCGCGTCGACAGTCTCGGACGTGGCCTTTGGGTTGTCGTTGTATTCCAGCATGACACATGGGCCGCGGGCACAGATCTCCTCAACCTCGCCAATGGCGACGGCGCAATTGTCATCGACGCTGCGGATTGAGACCTCGGTCTGAGCCACCGGTTGACCAGCGGTATTGCAGATGTCGTCAATACTGTCTGACAAATGATGTTGCGTGATCACCGGACAATGTTCAGTTTGGCCATAGAGCGTCGAAAATCCGGCCCCCATCAGGGCCTGCACTTGGCGCACCAATTCGGGTGCGACCATCGAGCCGCCGCAGCTGACAAGCTTCAGGGCCGACAGGTCGCGTGGCCGAGTTTCCTGTGCGTCGAGCAGCGCCACCACCATGGTCGGCACGCCAAGGATGATGTCCGTGCCGTTTGCTTCCAACTGATCCAGCACGACGTCCGGATCGAACAGGCAGATCAGCACCATCCGGCAGCCCGCCTGAAGGCAGCCCAGCGTGACCATGCCGCAACCCGAAGTGTGGAACATCGGCATGATATTGACCCAGGTGGTGGCCCTGGTCGCGCCGCAGCGGGACGCGTAGAAGCGCGCATTGTTGACCAATCCGCGATGGCTCAGCACCGCCCCTTTGGGAAAGCCGGTCGTGCCGGATGTATACTGGATCATCGCCGCAGCCTCGGGGGTCACATCGGTCAACGCGGGTGGACGGACGCCCTCTGCATAAAGCGCTTTGCTTTCCATGTCCGTGACTTCGCGGATGGCTGGGATACGAGCCGCGACCTCAGCCCCAATCCGGCCCATCGGGTTGCCGCGGAATTCCTCGACAAGGAACAGGGCAACCGCGCCGGATTGCTCCAACACATAGGACAGTTTGCGCGCCTGAAAGGCTGGGTTCGCGGTCACCAGCACCAGCCCGGACAGCGCGCAGGCATATTCCATCAATACCCATTCGGGACTGTTGGGCGACCAGGCGGCTACGCGTTCACCGGGGGCGAAACGGGTGGCGAGCGTCATGGCCAGCCGTTCAGCATCGGACAGCAGTTCGGAATAGGTCCAACGTCGCCCCTCTGATCCGTCCTGCCGGATTTCGACCAAAGCCTCGGCATCCCGGCGCGCCGCAGCCACCTCGCGCAGCAATGCGCCGATGGTGATGTCGCGCGTCTCCATGTCGGACTGGGCCGGAGCATGGGATGTCGTGAGGCTCAGCTCATACATCGCTGAAATCGCCCCCTCGACCCTTGCCGCTGGAGAAGCGGGCTGCACCTTCGACACCTTTGGTGACCTCGGCCTTGCTGCCCCGCCATTCCTGTCGAAGAGCGTCACGTTCAGTTAACCCGTGCTGTGTCCGCACGGACCGCCGATCTGCGCGCATGCAGCTTTGTGGGAAACGTGCGATGTCCTGGGCCAGGGCTTCGGCCTTGGCGCGCGCGTCACCTTCGGGCACGATATATTCGCACAACCCGATCCGCAGGGCCTCGTCCGCATTCACGCGCCGCCCGGTCAGGATCAGGTCCATGGCGCGACCTTCGCCCACCAGACGCGGCAGGCGCACCGTGCCACCGTCTATCAGCGGAATACCCCAACGGCGGCAATAGACCCCCATGAAGGCGGTTTCTTCCATCACCCGGATATCGCACCAAAGCGCCAGTTCCATGCCACCCGCCACGGCAGGCCCGGCCACAGCGGCGATCACCGGTTTGGACAGATCTAACCGGCTTGGCCCCATGGCGGCCATCGGTGGTTCGCCCTCATCGGGAAAGTCGAACGGATCTAGCGCTTCGGCCCCGGCAAGAGACGCCGCATGTTTCAAATCCCACCCGGCGCAAAAGGCACCGCCTTCGCCCCAGAACACGGCAACGCTGGCGGTGACGTCCGCATCAAACGACTGGAACGCCTCAAAAAGTGCCGTGGCACTTTCCGGATCCATGGCATTGCGAGCCTCTGGGCGGGAATGGATGATGGTCCAGACCGGACCATCCTTTTCGACGCGAACGCTCATTGCAGAACCTCTCCGTAGTTACCTGCGAGGAACTTCTCGCGAATCGCGAATTTCTGCACCTTGCCAGAGCCCATTAAGGGCAAGTCCGGCACACGCACCCAGACCGATGGCGTTTTCTGCGCGGACAGATACGCCCGGCAATGGGTGCGCAAATCAGCCACGTCGAACGGCCCATCGGACAGGATGAATGCCGCGATCACCTCTCCCCATTTCTCGTCCGGCAGGCCAACCACGGCGACTTGTGCCACATGCCTGTGGGTCACCAACACCGCTTCGATCTCGGCCGGGAAATGGTTTTCACCACCGCGGATGATCATGTCCTTCACACGGCCCGTCACCCGCACGAACCCCTGAGCGTCCATCGTGCCCAGATCGCCGGTATGCAGCCAGCCTTCGCCATCGATGGCGGCGTCAGTGGCTTCGAGGTTGTCGTTGTAGCCGATCATCACCGCGTAGGATCTTGCGCAAATCTCGCCAACTTCACCTATTGAGAGCACCCGATTATCTTCAGGCGAACGGATTGAAACTTCGGTCTGTGGCAGCGGCTGGCCTGCCGTCTCCACGATCTGTTCAAGCGTGGCCTCGACAGGGTTCAGGCAGATCATCGGGCTGTGCTCCGTCTGCCCGAAAGCGCTGAGCAGATGGCATCCAAGACGATCCTTCACCCGCCGCACCAGATCGGGTGGCACCGGTGCGCCACCTGTCGTAATGACCTCAAGCGAGGACATGTCGCGCGAGGTTCTATCCAGCGATTCCAGCAGGTTGAACAGCATGGTGGGAACGGCAAAACAGGTTGTGACGCCCTGTTCCTCGATCAATCGCGCAAAAACATCCGCATCGAACCGCTTGATCAGCAGCATTTTGCAAGCGGCCTGAAGGCACCCGAGCGCCCCCGTCGCACAGCCCGCCGTGTGAAAGAGCGGCATGAAATTGGCCCAGACCGAGTGCGGCCCGACCTGCTTGCGCGCGCAAAACAGCCGCGCGTTGTTCACCAGGTTCTTGTGGCTGAGCACCGCGCCTTTGGGAAAACCGGTTGTTCCCGAGGTATATTGGATCTGCGCGGCATCGTCTGGCTGGACGTCCGGCAGCACGGTGGGCCGCTCTCCATGGGCATAGAGCGCATCTTCGTCTTTCAGATTGACGACCTCGCGCAATGCTGTGTTGCCGCTTGTCGCCTCGTGCGCAATCTCATCCATCGGATTGCCTCGGAACCCGTCCACCATGAACAGGCCGACGGCACCGGATTGTTCCAGCACATATCTGAGTTCAGCGGCCTGAAACGACGGATTGGCCGTGACCAGAACCAGCCCTGCCAACCCACAGGCATATTCCATGAATATCCATTCCGGGATGTTGGGGGCCCAGACAACGACCCGCTCGCCGGGTGCAAACCGAGTGCTGAGCGACAGAGCCAACTGCTCGGACCGCTCCAGCAGTACAGCATACGTCCACTGATCTCCGCAAAGCCCGCTGTCATCCACATCCACCATTGCCACCTATGCAGGATGCGTCGCCGCAATCTCGCGTAGCAAACCGCCAACGGTGATATCGCGTATCTCGGTTCCGGGCTGTGCCGGGTAATAGGATGTTGTCAGCTTCACGACGGATGCCCCTGTTTTGCGTGATCGCGCAGACCATTGCACAGGCAGGGCGCGCTGCATAATATCAATGGATCATATTTTGATAACTTTTGGATATCGCAATGAATCTTACTCTGCGCCAGTTCCATGTCTTCAAGACCATCGTGGAAAGCGGTGGCTTTCGGAAAGCGGCCGAGGTGCTTCACACCTCGCAACCGGCGCTCACCAAAACGGTTCAGTCGCTTGAGGCCGAGCTTGGGTTTCAAGTGCTTGACCGCTCTTCCCATACCGTCGGAATGACCAAGGCGGGTGAGGCGCTTTATGCGCGGTTGGGTGAGCTTTTCGATCTGGTCGACCAGATTACCCAGAATGCCAGTGATGTCGCCGCCGGGCAACGGGGCAGCCTCAACATCACCTACACTGATTTTGCCATTCTCGGGCAGCTTCCCGATATCATCGAAACCTTTCGCGGGCAGACACCCAATGTAAAGATCGGCGTGCGGTTCTATCCCAGTCCAAGGCAGATCGAGCTGTTGCTGAACGCGCAGGTGGATATCGCCTTTATCTGGCACTTCATGGATCGGCTTACGCCTGACCTGGAGCATCGCCCGATCTCGCGGGAGGCGCTGGCTGTGGTATTGCCCGACCATCACCCTCTGGCCTCGCGCACAGCCATCGACCTAGCGGAATTGCGCAATGAGACCTTTCTGGTCGGTGATACGCCTTGGCTGCCCTTCACCAACCTTGTGCGTGACCTGCGTCTTGAACGGGGATTTGTCTCCAAGACCGGGCAGGTCGCGTATCTGCGCGACGAATTCTTTACCTTTGTGCTGCTGGGAATGGGCATTCTGATCTACCCCGAAAACGTGGTCCACGCGAAACGCGCGGGCCTCAGTGCGGTTCCCATCCGGGATGTGGGTAAGGTGATCGATATCTCGGCTGTCTGGCATCGGGAGACACGCAATCCAGCACTTGCGGGGTTTCTTGATCTGTTGCCAGACCGGATTGCGTGAGCCGTATTCGTCATGGCTGACCTCATTCTGCAGCGATCGGTTTGGTCGGGATGTCCACCGGCTTGCCGCGCGGGATCAGGCGGTCGGCGTCATACATCGGCAGGGTGCAGAGCTCACCGCTTCGAGTGGACCCATCAGCACAGAGCACGTCTACCTTTGTGCCCGGACCCTGCGCGGGGTCATCCATGCGCACGATGCAAACGCCGCAACCCTGATAGGGCGAATAGCCGGAGGAACAGACCTGGCCGACATCCTTGCCATCAATCGTCATGACGCGTCCAAGCTGAGCCACGCCACCGGTGACCCGCATGCCCCAGGTGCGGCAGGATTTGCAGGCCTCCTCCAGCGCCTTGCGGCCAACAAAGTCACGGTCGTCAAATTCGACAAAACCGCCAAGACCCGCCTCGAACGGCGTCGTCTCGGCTCCGAAGTCCGACCCGGCGTTGAGCAACCCGGCCTCGATCCGCCGAGCGCGGAACACCGGCGTTCCGGTTAGCAGGATATCGAACACTGCGCCGACCTCCATGATCCGGTCGCCGATGGCCTGGATGTCGGTGTCGGGCAGCAGGTAGACTTCCCAGCCCAACTCATTGGTGAAGCCCGAGCGGCTGATCCAGCAGGTCTGGCCCGCGATGGAGACCTCGGCGCAGTCGAAATAGCGGAAAGGATCGGGCATTGGCCCGTCCAGCACAGCGGCCAGCAGGTCCAGCGACCGCGGGCCCTGAATCTGGCTGACCCAGACGTTGGGGTCGTGGATTTTCACGTCCAGCCCCTCGGCATGGGCCTTGTACCAGCTGAACAGGTCGCCGTCGACCTGCGCCATCCAGAACCTGTCCGGCGACAACCGCAGCAGCACGCCGTCGGTGATCATGCCACCATCGTGGTAGCAGGCAAATTGATAGGAGCAACGGCCCGGCTTTACCTTGCTGACGCTCCGGGTGAACACCATGTTCAGCAGGGTTTCCGCATCCGGCCCACTGATCTCGATTGGCAATTCGCCGGTGTGACGAAAAGTGACATTGGTGCGCACGGCCCAATACATTTCGTCATCTGTGGCCGTATCGAGTTTCTCCGGCGTCAGGCGAGAGTTGTAGAGCGTGTATTCGGGATCGTAAGGCAGTTCCATGTAGCTTAGCGGATGGGGCGGCATTGTGCGGGTCAGCTCGCGCGGGCGCTCACCTTTGTTCTGGAAGGCTTTGACTGCGAAACGATAGTGCGAGAGGTCGGTTGTCATGATTTCACCGTTCAGAGTTGTTAGACGCCTGCGGGTGATCTTCGACAAGGACAGATGGATGCCACGCATTGTTTTTAGGATATTCGGCCGCCTGGGCTTGGCGCAAATCTAATGATTTGCACAAGTCGTTCGAAAAAATTAGACAATAGTAATGCGCTTTCGTTCCTATGATGCCCTCAAAATATTTGATTCCGTTGCCCGCAATCTGTCGATGACCAAGGCGGCGGATGAATTGCATCAGTCGAAAGGGTCGATCAGTTACCAGGTGGGCAAGCTTGAAGCTGAGCTCGGCTTTCGCCTGTTTGAGCGTGCGCACGCAAAACTGGAACTGACGGAGGAAGGGCGCAGGTTGTGGCATGTGTCCCAAACAGCCCTTCGCCAGATCGACCGTGAAATCGAAGACCTGCGTGGCTCTGCCTCAGGTGCCGTAACTATTGGCGCACTGACCTACTTCTCGTCACGCTGGCTATCACCAAGGCTCACCCGCTTCTTCGAGGCCAATCCCGGTATCAGCCTGAGGATCGAACCCATCAGTTCTTTGGACATGCTGAAGAGCGTCAGGGTGGACATGGCTGTCCTCTGGGGAATTGGCGGCTGGGAGGGCCACAAAAGCGAACTTCTTCTGTCCTTGCCTGCTGTTCCAACCGCCAATCGCGCGGTCGCAGAGCAGGTGAGGCAGCTTGGACTGGCCGAGGCGGTCAGGCACCTTCCTCTCTTAGGGGACAGTTCCGGCGATGCGGGTTGGCGGGCCTGGCACAAAGCCGCGGGGCTACCTTACGCGCCCAGCCGATCCAGCCTGACCATCCCGGACTCAAACAGCCGCGTTCAGGCGGTGTTGGATGGCCAGGGGATTGCCCTTTGGGATGATCTGGTCGCACCTGAATTAACCGACGGAACGCTTGTCAGATTGTCCGATGTCAGAGTCGAAAACGCGGGTTACTTTGTCATTTCCACGGATCGGCCGATGTCTCAGGGTGCGGAGGCATTTTTGGACTGGTTGCGGGCTGAAAGTGATCGCAGCGATGGGCCGGTTTAGGATCCCGCGGACCCGCAGCGCTTGAACGGCGGGTTTGGCGAATCCTGCCGCGCCGCCGAATTAGCCCCTCCGCATGAGCGAGAGCTTTCTGCGTCAGCAATAGCTGCGATTGCGCAAGTCCGGTTTGTCCCGCAGCGTTATCATTGAGGCGAGGCGTAGCGAATGTCCGAAGACGGCAATGCCTTTTCCCAATTTCGCGCCGCCGACTACAGGAAACTGGCCAGACAGAATCTGTTCGGTTTTGAGGAATCCGCGTGCGGTGAGAAAAATGCGGTCGGTGGCTTGGAGGGCAGGGAGGCGATCTCTAAGGTGCATAATTTCAATAGGTTAGAGGTAGAGAAGGTTGGCTGCCAGTCCCGTTCCCACCGCCATCATCTCAAAAATCTCCGATTTCTTTGTTGTTGTTCCGCCGCCATCGCGGTCAGAGCGGTTTGAGCTCCAAATGCTTGGTTTTGTGCGGGCACTTATCCCGCTGCAAAAGGGTATCTCCCGACATAAACCCGCGTTTTTCGGCTCTCATGTACATGTCAAAAATACAGAGCTATCCGGCGAAAATAACTCGCATTGCAGGCGAAAAAGTCTTAGTTTCAAGGACATGAAGCTTATGATTTGCCGAGATGTATGACCAAAAAAACTCCGGACGCGATAAACAGAAAGAGACCAACACTTAAGTCAATTGCCGAGCGGACGGGGTTGGCCGTTACGACTGTTTCCAAGGTTTTGAGAGGTCAGGGCAACTTCAGCAACGACACGATCAAACGAATACAGCAGGTCGCAGAGGAAATCGGCTACCGACCAGACCGATCAGGCGTGGGGCTGCGCACCGGCCGCAGCTATGTAATTTCGGTTGCTTTCAACCAGTCTGAGGATATTTCTGATTTCGAGCGGCAAATCGTGTCAGGTGTCGCATCTGCACTTCACGAAACTCCGTATCAACTATCCCTCAACGTGACCTTTCCCGGAGCGGACGAGGTTGCAGCCTACCGGAATATTGCAGAGTTCCGCCGGGCGGATGGCATTATCTTTGCCGATACATTTCCTGACGACGCCCGGGTCAAGCTGCTTCAAAACCTTGATTTTCCTTTTGTCACTCATGGTCGCACGAAACTGTCAGAACCCCATGCGTTCTATGACTTCGATAACGAGAAATTCGCTTACCTGTCAGCGCTCAGATTGGCGAGCAACGGGCGGCAAAGAATCGCCATTGCGTCTGAAGATGTTGGTCTGACATTTTATGAATATGCGATGGATGGCCTTCGCCGGGCAGCGCAGGAAACAGGGGTTTCCGTGTCGGTTTTAAGACCGGCACCAGGTGTGAAAACCTATGCGGCGGCGATCCATGAAGGCGTGCGAGCTGCTGTCGCCCAAAATGAGCTGCCAGATGGCATCATCTCATCCAGCGATATTGGAACGCTCGCCATTCTTGACGCTCTGGCGATCGAGGGGATCAAAGTCGGGACAGATGTTGATGTTGTCTCACGAAAAACATCCTCGATCCTCGATTTCTGTCAACCGCGAGTGGACACGATTTCCGAGGATTTGGCAGAGGCCGGCGAGGTGATGGCGCGTCTGTTGGTACGCCGAATTGAAGGGGAGGCGCCCGCCAATTTGCAGATCATTGGCGAGCCGTTTCCTGATTGGGAGCAATGACCCAAACGCCGGTTGGACGACTTGGGCGGCCAAAGGCCTCTAATCCAGCCGTTCTTTCATATCATCGAAGAAATGCGCCCGGTTGGTATCAAACCCCAAAAACACTGACTGGCCGATTTCACACTCAACAGGTTCATGAGAACGCGCCGTGATGCGTTGATCGCCAGCCAGTAAGTGAATGACGCTCTCATCGCCGAGGTTTTCAACGAGATCTACCGTTGCGTTAAGGCCCGTGCCGGCGGCTTCTGTTTTGAGCTTGAGGTGTTCCGGACGAACCCCGATGACAGCGGCGTCTGACAAAAGCGCCATACTCGCATCAGGCAAGCGGATTTCGGCGTTCTCGTCTGTGGTGACAAGATGATCTGTCGCCGAGGAGACACCGAACAGGTTCATCTGAGGCGAGCCGATGAAGCTGGCGACAAACGGATTTGCAGGCTTGTCGAACAGGATGCGCGGCGTGTCGTATTGACGGATATCGCCTTTCTCCAAAACGGCAATTCGATCCGCCATTGTAATCGCTTCAACCTGATCGTGGGTGACATAGATCGTCGTGATGTTGTGGCTACGGTGAAACTTCATCAGCTCCATCCGCATTTCTACGCGCAGCTTTGCGTCGAGGTTTGACAGCGGCTCGTCAAACAGGATGATCCGCGGCTTGCGCACAATGGCTCTGCCAATGGCCACTCGTTGGCGCTGACCGCCGGACAATTGGGAGGGTTTGCGGTCAAGATATTCGGTCAGCTGCAGCGTATCCGCGACTTCGCGCACCGCCTCGGTAATCTGCTGTTTGGTCTTGCCCTCCAGCTTCAAGCCGAACCCGATATTGTCGTGTACGCTCATATGCGGATAGAGCGCATAGGATTGAAATACCATCGAAATGCCGCGCTCCCGCGGGTGCAAATCATTGGCGCGCCGACCGTCGATCAAAAGATCACCAGCGGTGATGTCTTCCAGTCCGGCAATCATCCGCAGAAGGGTAGACTTCCCGCAGCCTGATGGGCCGACCAAGACGGTGAAATCGCCTTCCTGCACCTCAAGGCTGAGGTCGGAGATGACGTTGATCGTATTGTAGTCCTTGCGAATGTGCTTTGCTTCAAGAATGGCCATCGGTTTTCCCATTACTGTTCACGCCGCACGGAGACGGCAAGGCTGACAATTTCAAAAGGGGTGAAGGAGAGTGGCAAAGTGCCAGACGCGCTAAGGTCAAGGGTCTCTATGGCTTGATCCATAAGGTCAACGCGGCGGACCTGATCAACCGGGAAACCGAAGCTCACCTCTGCGATTGAGCGCAAATTGCCTTCTTCTACCAAGCGAAGGATGATCTCCTCGCTGTTTTCGCTCGCCTTGAAGGCATGCACAGCGATGTTGTCGCAGCTGACTTTAATCGCCCCAGCCTCAAAGGCAGGCGCCTGTGTTTGCTCAGATTGGCCGACAGGGAAGGTGCGCAGCGGATGGCTAAAACACTCTGCCCGGCGCGCAATATCCGTCAGGACCGAATGGCCGTTTGCAACAGTCAGTCCATAGCGGAAGCGGTGTTCTTCCTGATCCGCTGTTTCAAACGGATAAGTGCCTGACTTGACGAGTGTAATGCGAAGGCCGCCATCGCGCGCGTCATAGCCGTATTTGCTGTCATTGATGAGCGCTACGGCATAGTCCTGTTCGCTGAGCGCCACCCACTTGTGCATGCTGGCTTCAAAGCGTGCGAAGTCCCAGCTTGTGTTTTCGTGCGTGGGGCGGGTGACATGGCCGAACTGGATATCAGACTTCACCTCGGTGGTCTGAACATCAAGGTCAAAACCAGCCTTGAGCAGGGTCTGGCTTTCCTTCCAGTCCACAAAACTGTCAAACTCAAGAACAGTACCATCCGCTGTCAGCGAGATGATCTGAACGATCCGCGACTTGTTGTAAGTCCGGTCCACACGCAAGGCTGCACGATAAGGACCCTGTTCGATGACCTCGAACGATGAGGCGGTCTCAATCGGCCATGACTTTTGGTCGAAATACCATTCGATATCCCAGGCATCCCAACGCAGCGGCTTGTCTTCAAAGGCGACAAGGCGGTTGCCTCGTCCCCCGGGCCGCAAAATGGAACGTCCGGTTTTCTTGTCAATCAGCGCGGCAATTTCGCCGGTGTCTGCAAATTCGGCCCGAAGATGGGCGTTTTCCAGATGGCGTGGGCCGACCGACAGCTCTTGTGTCGGCTGGTTCGCTGGGGTCTCGACGGAGGACGGAGACAGCCCGGTGATCGACATGGGGGCGAGGCGGTCAAGCGCGGCCACATGTTCGCTTGTGCCATCTGCACGGCAAATGGACTGAAGCGGAACCGGGTGACCGTCTGTTGCGACAATCGACAGGACATCTTCGTCGATGTCTCGAACATGAACCAATTCGCTAGACCGCTCATTGCCTATTGCGTTGATGATCGCCAGCGGCGTTTCAACAGACTTGGAAAGCGCGTCCGTTAGAAGCGCTTCACTCTCGCGGAAGAGGTCTTCGTATTCAGCATCGCTAACCTCGTAGACTTCTTCAATTGAGGTTCCTGGCAAAATGTCGTGGAACTGATTGAGCAGAGTGAAGCGCCAAAACTCGCCAAGTTCCTCACTGTGCAGCTCGGCATTTTGGTTGGCAATCCGATTGCTGGCGATAACAAATTCAAGATCTTTCAACCGGTTTTCGGCATCGCGGTTGAACTTCTTGTTCTTGCCAAGTGACGTCAGAGTGCCACGATGGAACTCAAGATAAAGTTCGCCAACCCATTTCGGAAAGGCATCAGGAGCCTTGTCCATCTTGTCGCCGAGGCGATCGAGAAACGGCTTGATACCCTCAAATGTGACCTTGGGGCTGCCGGGAATGCCGCGCATCATGCGTCGGCCAACTTCGATCATTTCCTGCGTAACACCACCGCCGCCATCGCCGTGGCCATAAGGAACCAGCACATTGTCGTGAGACTGCTTCGGTTCAAACCGTTTCCACGCGCCTTTGACGTAGGACACATCAAGATCTGGCTCGTAGTAGGTTCGGAAGGTCGTAGCATCATCCCGCTGAGTGGTAATCAGGTAGGTGTTGACGGCGGTTCCATCGATCCCATGCCAGAAGAAGGCGTCATAAGGGATCCGGTTGGTGTCGCTCCAGGACAGCTTGCTTGTGACCAGAAAGTCCACTCCGGCTTTCCGCATGATTTGCGGCATGGCAGCGGAATAGCCGAACGTGTCCGGTAACCACAGGATTTTGGGCTCTACGCCAAACTTCTCCATGTGATAGCGCTTGCCGCGCTGGATCTGGCGGATCATGGATTCACCGGAGATGATGTTCACATCCGGCTCCAGCCACATCGCGCCTTCGATTTCAAAGCGTCTGCCGCGAACGTGCTCCATCACACGCGCAAACAGATCCGGCGCGTCCTGTTCCAGATAGTCCAGAAGCACACACTGGTTGTACATGAAGACGAAGTCGGGGTTTTCATCCAGCAGCTTCAAGGCCGTTGCCATGGAGCGCACCATCTTTTCGCGCGTCTGGGAGACGGGCCACAGCCACGCAACATCAATATGTGTGTGCCCCACGCAGCTGACGAGCGGCTTGTCGTCAGTGTCCTTGAGTGCGTAGATTTTTTCGGCAATCTCGGCCGCATGGGGGAGGGAGGTTGCGAATTTGTCCCTGTCCCGATAGTCCAGCTTGAGCAGGGCTTCGTCGATCAGCTCCAGAATGCGGTACTTGCGAAGGTCTTCATCATCAAGGCGAAGCGCGACTTCGAAAGGAACATTCAGGTCATAGAAAAGAGCGGTTGCCGCCGTATCGCGCCAAATCTGCTCGATCTGATAACCGCAGAGGGTGCGCTCATCGCCGGTGTAATGGTTGATGTGAAGTGTCGCGGTTTCGCCATGCTTTACATCGTTGGCCAGCGTAATGTCCGGGTGATAGCCGTCGACACCCTGCAATGTCTTGCCATTCAGCCATACAAGCCCTTGGCCCTGCGTGCGGCCCATCAGGACGACGTTTTCGCATTTGATCCGCAGGACGAGTTCTGCATTTTCGGGGCCTACCGGCATTTCAACTTCAGTTGCGAACCAGTGATGGCGCTTGGCTCCGCCCCAAACCAGATCGGCAGGAGCCACCGGCCAGTTCTGCCAGTTTTCCCGCAGAACCTCAGTCTCAGACGCTTCTGTAAACTGATAATGCAGCTTCAGCGCAGAGCCTGCGGGCCACTCGGTGTGAGCCTTCAATTCGTCCAGAAAGCGCTTCAGCTTCTGTTGGCGTTTTTCAATGTTCATGGCGTTAACCCTTGACGCCGACGCCTGCAAAGCCGGTCGTCAGGTTTCGTTTGAGAAGGAAGTACACAAAGATGGCGGGCGCGGTGTAGATGATCGAATAGGAGGTCAGGAACCCGTAGTCGGTTGCGCCATATTGGCCGAAGGCCGCGTACAGCCCAATAGCCATCGGGAAGGCTTGGTCGCTGCGCAGCATCAGGAACGGAAACAGAAATTCGTTCCATGCTGTTGTGAACGCCATGAACCAGATGACTGCAAGTCCTGCTCTGGAGAGCGGGAACACGACATGCGCCAATGTCTGGTACAGCGTTGCGCCCTCCATGTAGGAGGCTTCCTCGAGTTCACTCGGGATTGTGTCGAAGAAGTTCTTCAAGAGCAGGATCGCAAACGGCAGGTTCATCAAGGTGAGCACCAGAATGACACCGCCAGTGTTAAGCAGTCCTAGGGCCCGTCCGGTCAGAAACACCGGAATGATGATCGCCGTTTGCGGGAGAATGCGAAGGAGCGCGAGGCTCCAAAGGATTGTGTTTTTATATGGAATGTTCAGCCGTGAGAACGGGTAGGCTGCAAAGGCTGCAAGGATCGCGGTCAGCGTCGCTGACGTGAAGGCGATGAACAGCGAGTTCAGGAACTGGCGTAATGAAGTGCCGGACATCACCGTCACAAAGTGATCCAAAGTGAAGCTGGTTGGTACCACAAATCCGCCCGATGCATTCGGGTTGACTGAGGTCATCAGCAGCCATGACAGGGGGCTGAGCCAGGCGATAACCACCACCGCCAGCAGGATATTTGTTGAGGCCGATTGGGTGAACGAAGGTTTGACGGATGTCATCATCGGGTCTGGTCCTTGTTCTGGCGGACATAGAAGATCGAAAGACCACCGACGATCAGCATCATCGCAATTGCAACGGCAGACCCGTATCCCAGTTTTCCGACGTCAAAGGCTTGTTTGTACATGTAAATCGACAGAACTTCGGTCTCCCGGCCTGGTCCGCCACCGGTGAGGGCGTAGATTAGGGAGAAGAACGCGTAGGTCCAGATGGTCACGAACAGGAGGTTCGTTGCGATTTGCGCACGCAGAAGCGGAAGCAGAACATGGCGAAGACGCTGGAGCGCATTGGCACCATCCATATAGGCGGCCTCAATCACCTCGCGTGATACCGTATCAAGGGCTGCGGAAAAGAGCAGGTAGGACCACGCTGTTCCCTTCCAGATATTCGAAATGATAACCACCTCAATGGCGTATTCATTGAGAAGATTGACGCTCTCAAAGCCGAGCGGCTGCAGGATTATGACATTGATCATGCCGTCGGAACTGGCAAACGCATTCCACATGAAAGCGGCCACAACATCAGGCGCCAGCCAGCCGAACAGAATGGCGAACTCAACAAAGCTCTTAAGCCGAAAGCGGCTGCTTTTCATGATGATGGCCAGCAACAGGCCGATTCCACACTGGCCGACAATGGCAGAGAAGAATGTGAAGACAGTGGTGGTCCAGACGGACTGCAAAAAGCCGTCTCTTGTGATCAGCCGAATATAGTTGTCAAAGCCGACGAAACTCGGATTGATCGACTTGCGCCCGAGCAAGGACAGATCCGTGAAACTCGTCCATATCGTCCAGCCCGCGTAAAAGATGAACAATAAAATGAACAAGACAGCGGGGATGGCTGCTATGGCCATGGGCTTTGCCGAACGGCGCAGCCACACATGCGATGTGGATATCATCCTGGATCTCGCCAAGCTGGAGCTGAAAACGGCAGGGAACCGTCAGATGGCTGAACGGTTCAGCCATCTGCATGCCCTGGCGCAGAACCGACGGATCGGTTCACAGGCGGTTCCGGCAGCCGGAGCTGCCGGGAGATCAGATCATTACTCGATGATCTTGACTTCTTCTTCGCCAAACTCGTCTTCCAGGTTCTCACGAAAGGTCGCAACGGTTTCGTCAATGGACTTGCCGTCGAGAATGTCCGTGGTTGCCTGTTGGACAAATGCAGATACGGAAGAATAGCCCGGGAAGGTGTCACGGCCCGTGGTGTCTTCCAAAAGCGGGGAGAGCGATGTCAGGTAGGCATCGGCCTTATAAGCCGGAGCTTCCAGCGCATCGCGCCGTACAGCAGGACGGCCTTGACCAGCGACCCACTCGGCATAACGATCAGCCTCGAAAATTGCTTCCATCAGCTGCCACGCCAGATCCTTCTGCTCAGAAGACTCGGCAATCGCGATGTTCCAGCCACCAGAGATATTGCTGGTTGCAGGCGCGTTTTCCGACCCGTCACCCGGAAACTTGGTCCAGGCCATGAATTCGTTCCGCTCGTCCGTGGACTTTTCGATGCCAGCAGACCGCCAGATGGAATTGAACTCCCAGGAACCATTGGCCATGATGCCGATATTGCCGTTGGCAAAGGCGCGGCGCATGTCGCCCCAGACGTCCGGCGTGTAATACAGCTCGCGTCCTGACAGTTCCTTGTTAACGAAAACGTCCTGATAGAAGGAGAGTGTCTTGCGAATGGCCGGGCTGTCGCCGATCCATTGGCCTGCATCCCAGTCACGCAAACGGTTTGCACCACCTTCAGCGCCATCTGCTCCGAGAAGAGCCATGTAAAAGCCCTGCATTGTGGTTGCTTCACCAAGCTTTGTGCCAACCGGGAAGTAGAGCGGGTATTCGACGTCCGGATTGGAGGCCTTGATCTTTTCCGCTGCTGCGAAAATGTCGTTCCAGTTCTTCGGCTCCCAAGGCTCTGCAATGCCCGCCTTTTCAAAGATCGCGCGGTTATACCAGAGCATGCGAACATCGGTGTAAACCGGAATACCGCGAACAGCGCCGTCGATGGTTGAAATGTCCTTCAGGGAGCCAAAATAGTGGTCCCAATCCGCCCAGCTGGCTGTGTAGCCGTTGAGGTCAGCCAGATAGCCGCTTTCCGCATATTCGGAGGTGCGGTAGCTGTCGTAGACGATCACATCCGTTGCAGCGCCGCCAGCCAGATCGATCGTGATGCGCTTGTCGATTTCCTTTGGGACGACAGTGGCGACGACTTTTTCGCCGGTTTTCTTCTCAAATTCTTCAAAAGCCGGTTCCATCAAACCTTCCCATCCAGACGGATAGGTGATGGTGATATCTGCAGCAGCAGCGGACACCAGAGCCCCCGTGGCAACGCTGGCTGTCAGCACGGATAAAAGAAGATTGCGCATATCGATCCTCCCAAGGATTCATAACAAGTACAACGATGTACTAACTGAAAAATACAACGTTGTACTTACTGCTGTCAAATCCGATAAATTCGCACCAAACTGCCGTCGGGTTTTGAGTGGGTTAGAGATAAAAGCTCATGCTCGCCCTTGAGCTGACTTTAAAAATTCCGGTCATCAGGTGGACTGAGTGCTATCGGAGCAGGGCGTTAGGTCTGGTCATTTATCTTGTAAAAATTCGTAAGATCTGCGCGGCCCGAAATGACATACAAGTGTGGCTCGTTATCCATCCGGATCGATGCAATTTCGTGTACCTATCACTGCCGCAAATGCATGCCACCTCAGTAATTGATCACGAGATTGACGAAGCCACCGTACCAAACAGGCAGATCGCGCCCGGCGGCCAAATCAAGTCCCTTGCCCGGAAGTGATGCGCTCAAGCCAGCTGTCAGAAACGAATTTGGGGTGACAACGCGGCTGTACTCCAGAAAGAAGTCGTCTGCGAGATGAGCATCGGTGACACCGGCTACGATATTGTCTCCTCCAGCAATCTCAAATCGGGTGGCTTGTCCGAATTGGATTGGGCTGCGCAGTTCGTTGGCTCGGATATGAGCATATCTGAGAGTTATGGAATCGCGCGGGCTCGGCTTGAGATTAAATGCCAATTCATGCGCCCGAACATTGGAGTTGATGAAGGTCATCGAGGACTTTGACCCCGTCGCCCAAGTGCTTGGCGATCCGTCATAATAGAGCGGATCGAACCGCTCCTGTTCGGGTGTGTTTGGGTTATCCCCAGAGAAGGTTTTGTAGGTGTAGGTCAGCGACGGAAGCCATCTCATGTCGGTCCAGATATGGCCCACCTGAAAGTGGCCGCCCCAAGCGAACATGTCGTTTTTATTGTTGGTTTCGATTGCTCCATCCAGAGCGAAATATGCAGTCCCAAACCGGTGCTTCAGTGGCCCTGAGTGGGCATAGAAGTTGATGGCGTTCAGACCATCCCGCGCACCCGGAATAACCGTAGGCGGCCCTATGCCCTGAGAGGCCGCTTTGGGGTAAGAGCTGTTGGAAGACAGCACATTCACAAATGAAACGCCGGCGAACCCTCCACCCTTTCCATCATAACGAACATCAATGCCAGCCAGTTCGTTTTCATTGTCTGTAGAGGGCATCTCGTTCGGGTCGAGATAAAAAGCTGTCGCCGAAACATCACCCAGTTTTGCCTGGCTGATTGCAGCCATTTCCCACGCTTTTCGCGGGCCAAATTTCAAAGCGCCTCGTTCGAACCCGCTTGACCCGCCATTTGCAATCAACATGCCGGTGCCCAAACGCAACTCTCTCGGCCCTATAGAGAAGTCGAGCTTGGCCAGATTATCGAAGCGTTTCTGGATGCCTATATAGCCTTCTTCGAGCGTTATGCGTCCCGTCTGACCAATATCGTAAGCATCTGTGCCTCGTGTGTAGGAGGCGACTGCAGAAGCTTTGCCATAAAGGGTGAGGGTTGGGGTTAGTGCCTGAGAGAGGCTTATGCCCGGTTTGAGATAGCTTTCGACCCATCCTTTATCCGGATCATAGTCTGCAGTGCGGGCGAAAGTGTCTGATAAAGTCCAGAATAAATTGCCCTCAGCGACCAGATTTAACCCAGCTTGAAAATGCAATTTGGCTTCAAACCCGCTGTCATTCTTGAATAACAACGGGTCGGTTGTCTGCGCCATGCCAGCTGTAGGAGCGCCAAGCAGGATGAACAAAATGATCGCACTGCAGTCAGATAGGCGGCGCGCTCGAGAAGGGCAGGCCATGCCGATGAACTCTCAAATGAAACAAGTTCATCATCTTCATCGCGCTTGACAGATTGTCAAGGAAGCAGGGCGAACACGTCAGTCTTAACGTCGCTCGTCAACAAACCGCCCAGCCCCATCTGGCAAAGGCAATTTTGAATGGTCTTGCGCGAATTGCTCAAGCTTCTCCGAAATGGTCGCCTGCGGCGCGCAGCTCGATCGTGTCGTCAGATCAACGTGCAACAGCAAGGTTTCCATGGTCGCTGCCAATTGCCCCTTTGATCCATGGAGAAAGTGAAACAGGTGCAGCTTCTTGCCTTCGCCCTTCAAGACCTGTGTTGTGATGGTCAGGTGCTCGCCTGCATGGAGTTCATCCAGATAGCGGATGTGGTTTTCTACGGTGAAGTAGCTCTTGCCTGAGACGATGTAATCGGCATCCGCTCCGATCATTTCCATGAAGCGATCCGTCGCCGCCGCGCCGGCTTCCAGATAATGGGCCTCGTTCATGTGACCATTGTAGTCGGTCCAGCTTTGCGGGATCTGGCGACTGGCCGTGATGGGCAAGTCAACGGGCTTCGGCTCGGGAAGGACAGCTTCATGCGTATTCAACACACCGCCAGCTCCTGTGCCCGTCTTTTTGAGTGCGCGCATCATGCCAACAAGATTGTCATCGCGCAGGCGCTCCAGCTCGCGAATGGACATATGACCGGACTGGGCATCTGATTGATCGGCGATCAGGTCAACGAGCTCTTCGGTAAACTCGGGCACGTCCATCAGTTTGCACCAGGGCCATTCCAGCGCCGGGCCGAACTGGGCCATGAAGTGTTTCATGCCCGCTTCACCGCCTGCAATCCGATAAGTCTCGAACAGTCCCATCTGAGCCCAGCGAATACCGAACGCCATGCGAATGGACTCGTCGATTTCTTCTGTCGTGGCAATGCCATCTTTGACGAGCCACAGGCTCTCCCGCCAGACGGCCTCAAGGAGGCGGTCAGCGATGTGCGCTTCGATTTCCTTGCGCACGACGAGCGGGAACATGCCAATCGACGTCAGGATCTCTGACGCTCTAGCGGTTGTCTCGGACGTGCCGACGAGTTCGACCAGAGGTAACAGATAAACCGGGTTGAACGGGTGGGCGACAATGGCACGCGCGCCGTTTTCATTCAATTCGGACGGCTTAAAGCCGGACGTGGAGGACGCAATAACTGCAGTGTCCGGAGCAAGGTCAGAGAGCTGACCCAAAACGGAATGCTTCAGTTCAATGCGCTCCGGTACGCTTTCCTGAACCCACGCAGCACCAGCGACGGCTTCTGTCAAATCTGAGTGAAATCTCAAAACCCCTTCGCAGGGGAGGGACTTGTCGTAAAGCGCTGGGAGGCTTCGACGCGCATTGGCGATCACTTCCCCAATCTTGCGCTCAGCTTGCGGGTCCGGGTCAAAAACGGCAACATCCCAACCGTTCAGCAGAAATCGTGCGGCCCATCCGCCGCCAATGACGCCGCCACCAACAATTGTCGTCTTCATTGTGGAGCCCTCTTGGTCAATCCCAGCCGCTTGCGCACATCTTCAGGGCCGATGATCCGCGCGCCCATGCCTTCGATGACGCCAACAGCCTTTTCAACCAGCTGCGCATTGGTGGCGAGAACGCCTTTTTCCAGAAAGAGATTGTCTTCCAGCCCGACCCGTACATTGCCGCCAGCCAGCACCGCCGCGGCTGCATAGGGCATTTGATCCCGTCCAAGACTGAAGGCAGACCAGTCCCAGTCCTCGGGAATAGCGTTGACCATGGCGAGGAAGGTGTTCAAATCATTTGGTGCACCCCACGGCACACCCATGCAGAGCTGCACAAGAGCCGGGGAGGCCAGCGTACCTTCTTTCACCAGCTGTTTGGCAAACCAGAGATGCCCTGTGTCAAAGGCCTCTATTTCCGGTTTCACGCCGAGCTCGGTCATCATGGACCCCATGGCCCGCAACATGCCTGGCGTGTTGGTCATCACGTAATCGGCCTCGGCGAAGTTCATCGTGCCGCAGTCGAGGGTGCAGATTTCCGGCAGGCACTCGTTGATATGCGCCATCCGCTCGGTGGCACCAATCATGTCGGTCGCGCCTTCTTTGACCGGGAGGGGCGCTTCGGTGGAGCCAAAGACAATGTCACCACCCATGCCTGCGGTCAGGTTCAACACGACATCCACATCGGCAGCACGAATACGGTCTGTCAGTTCGCGGTAAAGATCAAGACGCCGAGACGGTGCGCCCGTTTCCGGGTCGCGCACATGGCAGTGAACGATGGCGGCACCGGCCTTTGCCGCATCAATGGCGCTGTTTGCAATCTCTTCTGGGCTGCGAGGCACATGGGGTGACTTGTCCTGTGTGCCGCCCGATCCGGTGACCGCACAAGTGATGAAAACATCCCTGTTCATTTGCAATGGCATGTTGTTGTTCCTTATCGGCCTTTCCAGACCGGATCGCGTTTTTCGGCAAAGGCGCGGGCGCCTTCCAATTGATCTTCCGAGCGGTAGAGTTTTTCGACAGTTGCAAACTGGCTCTTGGTGATGCGGTTCATTGCATCCTGAAACTTCATGTCCTCTGCTTCCCGCACAACTTCCTTGATTGCCGCATAAACAAGCGGTGGACCGGAGGCGAGAAGCTCAGCCAGCTTGCGGGCTTCAGTTATCAAGTCGCTTGCTGGATAGATGTGGTTGATCAGTCCCCAGCGGGCGGCTTCTTCCGTATCAAGCCAGCGACCGGTGAACAGCATTTCCATGGCAATGTGATAGGGAATGCGTTTGGGCAGCTTGATACTGGCGGCATCTGCGACCGTGCCCGAGCGAATTTCCGGTAGGGCGAATGTGGCGTGTTCTGCCGCTAAAATGATATCGGCAGATAGGGCCAGCTCCAATCCGCCGCCGCAGCAAATGCCGTTAATCGCTGCGATCACTGGCTTGTTGAGACCGCGCAACTCCTGCAAACCGCCAAAGCCACCAACTCCATAGTCCCCGTCCACCGCATCGCCGTCAGCAGCTGCCTTCAGATCCCAGCCGGGGCAGAAGAACTTCTCTCCAGCCGCAGTGATAATGGCAACACGCAGCTCCGGATCATCGCGAAATTCCGTGAACACATCGCCCATGATGCGGCTTGTGGCTAGATCAATCGCATTGGCCTTTGGTCGGTCCAACGTGACCTCCAAAATATGACCCCGGCGTTCTGTCTTGATCGGATTATCCGTCATCTTGTCCTCCACACCGGATCAATGCATCGGCGGCAATTGCAAAGTCCGGTCCGCACAAAAGCGGGTTGATTTCAATTTCTTCGATTGGATGTGCCATCACACAGGCCTGCACGGCCTCTATTGTGTCGAGAACGGCATCTAGATCACAAGCAGGCTGGCCCCGATAGCCGGTGAGCTGCCGCGCGACCTTCAAGGAAAGCAGGCTCTCACGAACTGCTTCTCGGGAACTGGGCACCAGCAAAGAGACACTGTCTTTAAGAAGTTCGGTGAGCACGCCACCAGCGGCCAACGTCAGGACGAAGCCGTGCGCTGGATCACGCACCACACCAATCAACAGCTCGGCAATTGTCCCGGTCACCATTTCTTCAACAAGGAACTGGTTTGTCGGCATTCTGTTTGCCGCCTCCTGAACCGCCGCCCGATCCGTTAGGCCCAGAATAACTGCCCCGGCCTCAGTCTTATGAGCAATGCCCGTGCCCTTCAATACAACCGGAAAGCCAATGGCTTTTGCAACGTCAGCGGCTTCGTCAGCGCCTGATGCTGACTTGTTTACCGGGATGCGAACGCCGTGATCTTTAAGCAACGCTTTAGACTTTGCCTCATTCATTGTTCGGATGTCATTTGCAGGCGGCACTGAATGAAGGGGGGCGGCAGTTTGGGGGGCAAGAGACCCCAGAGCTTCGATGGCTGAGAGCGCTTCGTCAAAGCCGCAAAGTGGAACAATTCCCCGCTCAAGCAGATCCTGAGCAATCGTCTCCGGCATGGTCTCTGGCAGGGAACTGAGGATACCGAATGGTTTTCCGGTGATCGACTTGGCCTGCTCAACGGCGTCGATCACTTTCATCCACTCGGCCATCGAACACCTATCGGGCCGTGGAAAATCGAGCACGACAAGTCCGAGCTCGGCTCCTCCGTCGACCATGTGAGAAAAGGTGCGGCTCATCGCATCAACATCACCCCAGATATAGGTGTGATAGTCCAATGGATTGGCCAACGCGACCTTGAGGCCAAGTACATTCCGTAAACTCGCCTTTTGATGGTCGGAGAGGGCGGGGAAGCTGATTTTACGTCCGGTTGCCGTATCGGCCATCAAATTGGCTTCGCCGCCCGAACAGGAGAGCGACGCTACTTGAGTGTTTGGCAATCTGCCGACCGCATGCGCCAGTTTCAAGGCTTCCAAAAGGGTTGGAAGGTTCGTGACTTCTGCAATGCCCAGCCGACGGAACAAGGCAGATGCTCCTGCCGAACTTCCTGCGAGCGACGCCGTGTGAGAGATTGTGGCCGCTTGCGCCTGTTCGGATCGCCCAATCTTCAGAGCAACCACCGGTTTTCCTGCTAGTCGCGCTCGTTCAGCAAAGGCTTCAAATGCCTTTAGGTCATCCAGTCCTTCTATGAAGAGACCAATTGCCGAAATGGCATCATCAGCCAAAAGGGCAGAGCAAATGTCAGACAGGCCCGTCTGCGCTTGATTGCCAACAGTCACAACGGCTGCAGTCGGCAGACCTCTGGATTGCATGGTCAGATTGATGGCGATGTTGGAAGACTGGGAGACAATCGCGACACCGCGCTTGACCGGAACAAGGCCATGCTGATCTGGCCAAAGCGCGACATTGGCAGTGGCATTCAACAGGCCGTAGCAGTTGGGGCCGAGGATCGGCATGGATCCGGCAGCGTCTTCCAGCGCTGACTGAAGGTCGCCTGCATCTTCAAGTTCTGCGGAAGCTTCCCGAAAGCCGGAAGCAAAGCAGATTGCACCGCCAGCCCCTTTGTCCGAAAGCGCGCGAACAACATCAATGGTGGCATGGCGATTGACGCCGACAAATGCAGCGTCCGGTGCACCCGGCAACTCGTTGATCGATTGGAACGCAGCAACTCCGGCAACCTCTGTCCGCGTTAGGTGCACGGCCCAAATCTCGCCCGAAAACCCAAATTTCCGGTTCTGCTCGATCACCTGTTCGCACCACGTCCCGCCGCCGATAACAGCGATGGATTTGGGACGGAGCAAGCGGTTTAGCGGCGGCATGGGTTTCACACACCCATGGGCCGGAAAATATCGCGGCTGATGATGTGGCGCTGGATTTCGCTGGTGCCATCCCAGATCCGTTCCACACGCGCATCGCGCCAGAAGCGCTCGATGGGGAAGTCGTCCATCAGGCCCATGCCGCCGAATATCTGTAACGTCGTGTCCGTGACATTGGCCAGCATTTCCGTGGCATAGAGTTTTGCGCTGGCGATCTCCCTGTTGGCGGGAAGGCCTTGATCAAGTCGCCAGGCACCAGCGAGGGTCAGCCAGTCCGCTGCATCGATCTCGGTGATCATGTCCGCGATCTGAAAGCTGACACCTTGGAAGCGGGCAATTGCCTCGCCGAACTGCTTGCGCTCGGCAGCATAATTGACCGCATAGTCAAAGCAGCGGCGGGCTCGGCCAACGCTCATGGCGGCCACGGTTAGGCGTGTGGCATAAAGCCATTCATTCATCACTTGAAAGCCACCATCGACTTCGCCCAAAACTTGCGCGTCGGGGAGGCGGCATTTGTCGAAATACAGAATGTAGTTCTTGTACCCCTTGTGGCTGACGGAGTTATAGCCGTCGCGCACTTCAAAGCCCGGTGTGCCGCGATCCACCAGGAAGCAGGTAATCCGCTTTTTTGGACCTCTTGGCGTTTCATCGACGCCGGTCGCGATGAAAACGATAAAGAAATCCGCGTGTTCAGCACCAGAGATGAAGTGCTTGGAGCCTGAGATCACCCAGTCGCCGCCATCGCGCACGGCCTGACATTTCATGCCGCGCACATCCGACCCGGCATCCGGCTCGGTAATTGCCAGCGCATCCATTTTTTCGCCGCGCACAGCTGGCAGAAGATATTTCTCACGCTGTTCGCCTTCGCAGGCCATGAGGATGTTTTGCGGGCGGCCAAAGAAATGGGTGAGGGCCATGGAGCCGCGCCCCAATTCGCGTTCAACAAGAGTGAAATCCATGTGGCTAAGGCCGCCACCGCCAACCTCTTCAGGGAAATTGCAGGCGTAAAAACCAAGGTCGATGCATTTTTGTTTGAGCTCTAGCCCCAGCTCATGCGGCACTTGCCCGGTTTTCTCGACCATCTCCTCATGCGGATAAATCTCTGTTTCAACAAAGGAACGAACCGTCGAAACGATCATCTCCTGTTCTTCGCTGAGACCAAACTGCATGCCGCACTCCTCTTGCGTAACTTTGACAAGAGTGAGACAACTCTCAGAAGCATATCATGCAGGTTTGGTGATAATTCATGCAGAAAAGTGAAAATCCGCAAGTTGAACAGGAAATTTCGGTTTTGCTGTTTGATGAGTTTTCCAATCACTGCCTTGCAAACACCATCGAGCCATTTCGGGCGGCGAACACGATTGCCCGCAAGTCCCTATACAAGTGGACCTTTTTGAGTCTTGCCGGTGGAACTATCACTTCATCCAGTGGGTTGCCGGTTCAGACAGATGCTTGGGGCAAGAATGGCGAGCGAGGAGACATCCTGTTTGTCATGCCGAGCTACGGGTTTCTGGGCTATGCCACGCCGCGCATGAGCGAAATCCTGCGCGCGGCCTTGCGACGGTTCGCCACGATTGTTGGTCTGGATACGGGTGCATGGTTGCTGGCCGCGGCGGGACTGCTGTACAACCGCAAGGCGACCATCCACTGGGATGAGATCGCCCGGTTTGGCGAGGCCTTTCCTTCAGTGGACGTGGTGCCAGACCGTTTTGTATTGGACGGGAGAGTTGCGACTTGTGGCGGCGCGTCAACGGCCTTTGAGCTGGTGCTGGACCTTATCAGTCGGGATCACAGCCCCATGCTGGCTCTGGAAGTTGCGGCCAATTTTATGCACGGCGAAAGGCCAGACCCCGGCCATATGCAAGCGCTGAAAACATCTGACGCAATTGTCCACCGCGCGACAACGCTCATGCGCAAGAACATGGAAGAACCACTCTCCATCCCCGATCTGGCAAGAGTGCTCAAGATCGAGCAAAGACAGCTGGAAGACCGGTTCCGTCAGAAGATGGACCTGACTCCGGCCCGCGTCTACAAGGCCATTCGCCTGCGCGAAGCCCGCCGTCTCGTTGAGCTAACGACCCTTGGCATTGCCGAAATCGCCACGCGCTGCGGCTATCAAGATGCCAGCGCGATGACGCGGGCCTACCGCCTGGAGTTTGGGACAGCGCCAAGGGGGCATCGATCCGGAAATTGATACCGGTCTCAGCTACCAAGGTTTGTGAGGCGAGGACGGCGGTGGGACGTTCTGTGCCGGCTCATGAAGCGCTCAATATCGGCAGAGGTTGGCTGTTTGCCGGTGTAAATTTTCACGTACTCTGGCATGGCTGCAATCCGGGTCCAGCGGTCTTCCTCGATCTTCATCGAGATATAGCCAATCTGCGTGTACATCACGGTATGAGCTCGGGCACGAGCTTCTGTTTCTGCGTAACCGAAGCGAATGAACATGGCATAGAGCGCATTTTGACGCCGCTTGTCCGCATTATCCAGACGTTCATGTAAAGCCGGGTCATTGCGCGCCCAGTTGCGGATCGCGAGATCGAGATCGGCGTCAAACATCGTGTCATCAATCCAGCAGTCAAAGAGGTTGAACATGGCCTCCACGATGGTGTCCGCATAGGCCTCAACACGGGCGATCAAGTTGCCGGTGTTTTTCTCTTCCCACTTTTGAATCATCGCTTCAAGAAGCGCGTCCCGGTCTTTGAAATGCCAATAGAAACTTGTTCGCGACAGGCCAAGCTTCTTGGCAAGCGGCATTACCTTGACCGCTTCGACGCCGCTGTCTGTGAGGATTTCATAGGCAGCTTCCAGCCAGATGGCTTCCGAGCCGCGTTGTGTGTTCGCCTGTTCCATATCCCTCAAGTAGCAATTTCGTCATGCATGAACAAGTAACTTGACATAGGTGTCAATTTTGTAGTCGCTAATGTCAAGTGTCGCTTTGAGGGAGGAAGGCATATGGTGGTTGCAGAAAAGTCGGCGAGGCGATCGCGCAGGGGGGCTGGCAAGGCGAAACGCTCGGGCGAACCGGGCCAGAACCCAACGCTGAAGACACCGTTTATCACCCGGCGCATTCCTCCTTATGAGCTTCTGGATGAAGAAGCGCTGCAAAAGATCGAGGCGACCACCGACCGGATTCTTGCGGAAATCGGGATTGAAATCCGGGAGGATGCCGAGGCTGCCCGCTTGTTCCGGGAGGCAGGAGCTGATGTGATAGAGCAGTCTGCCACCGTCTGGCGGGCAAAGTTCGAACCTGGCATGGTGCGGGAGATTTTGAAGACCGCGCCCGCACGTTTTACCCAACATGCGCGGAACCCGGCCAACACCGTGGAAATTGGTGGGGATGCCACCGTCTTCGCTCCATCCTATGGCTCTCCCTTCATCATGGATATGGAAGAGGGGCGTCGATACGGCACGCTCAAGGACTTTCAGAATCTGATCAAATTGGGCCAGTCTTCGCCGTGGCTGCACCATTCCGGTGGCACCATTTGCGAGCCAACGGATATTCCGGTCAACAAGCGGCATCTGGATATGGTCTATTCCCATATCCGTTATTCAGATCGTGCATTTCTCGGCTCTATCACGGCACCAGAACGCGCAGCGGACAGTGTCGAAATGTGTCGCCTGTTGTTTGGCGAGGAGTTTGTCGACCAGAACTGCGTGATCATGGGCAATTTCAACACGACCTCGCCCTTGGTGCTGGACGGGGTAAGCGCTGCGGGCATTCGCACCTATGCAGCTGCCGGGCAAGGGTCGGTCCATTTGCCGTTTTTGCTGGGCGGCGCAGTCTCACCGCTCACAATGCCGGGTGCCGTGGCGCAGTGCATGGCCGAATCCATGACGTCAGCTGCGCTGGCTCAGGTGGTGCGCCCCGGTGCGCCGGTTATTATCGCGGGCTTCTTGTCGTCCATGTCGTTGCGGTCCGGCTCACCCACATTCGGCACGCCTGAACCGGCACTTGGTTCGCTGGTGATTGGGCAGCTGGCACGGCGGCTGAACCTTCCGCTCCGCATTGCGGGCAATTTCTCCACATCCAAGGCCCCGGACGGGCAGGCGATGCAACAGGGCATGATGTCGATGATGTCTGCCGTGCAAGCCGGCGGGCATTACATCCTGCATTCAGCCGGGTTCCTCGATGGGCTGTTGTCCATGTCTTATGAAAAATTCATCATGGACTGTGACCTCGCCGGAGCGTTGCACGCTTATCTCAAGGGCTTTGAGGTCAATGAAGATACGCTCGGATTTGAGGCGCTTGCGGAACTGGGGCCGGGGGAGCACTTGTTCGGCAGCCAACACACGCTGCGCCACTATGAAACGGCCTATTGGGACAGTGGTTTCAATGATGATCGGACCTATGAAACGTGGTCTGAAACCGGGCGCATTGATGCTGCCCAACGAGCCAATCAGCGCTGGAAGCAAATCCTGAACGATTATGAGGCGCCGCCCATTGATGAGGCGGTAGATGAAGCGATCCGCGATTTCATGGATCGCAAGAAGTCCTCCATGGAAGATGCTTGGTACTGAGGATTACGTCATGTCCAACGATCCCCTTTTGCAACCGTTTCAGCTTAAGCACCTTAACCTTCGCAACCGGATCATGATCACCGCGCATGAACCGGCCTATCCGGAAGACGGCATGCCTAAGGCACGTTATCGCGCGTACCATGAAGAGCGGGCAAAGGCAGGTGTTGCACTGACCATGACCGCTGGGTCAGCTGCCGTTTCCAAGGACAGTCCGCCGGTGTTCAATAACATTCTGGCCTACAAGGACGAGGTGGTGCCCTGGATCCGCGAGATGACCGATGCCTGTCATGAGCAAGGTGCGGCGATCATGATCCAGCTAACGCATCTGGGCAGGCGCACCGGCTGGAACAAGGGCAACTGGCTGCCGTCTGTCTCGTCCACCAAACATCGCGAACCCTCGCACAGAGCCTTCCCGAAACTTGCCGAAGACTGGGATCTGGAGCGTATCATCAAGGATTACGCCGATGCCGCCGAACGCATGAAAGCAGGGGGCATGGATGGTGTCGAGCTGGAAATGTACGGTCACTTACTTGACCAGTTTTTATCACCTTTGACCAATGATCTGGACGGGTCTTACGGGGGTGAAAGCGCAAAAACGCGAGCCCAGTTTCCAACGGCGGTGATCAAGGCAGTTCGCGAGAGGGTTGGGTACGATTTTATCGTGGGTATTCGCCTTGTGGCTGATGAGGCCGCAGATGGCGGTATTGTTCCTTCTGAGGGGTTCGCCTTTGCCAAAAGGCAAGGGGATGACGGGCTGATTGACTTTGTGAATGTCATTCGCGGACGCATCCACACAGACCCCGCCTTGACCGATGTGATCCCGGTTCAAGGCATGAAAAATGCGCCACATCTCGACTTTGCCGGTGAGGTGAAGAAGGCAACCGGATTGCCAACTTTTCATGCGGCGAAAATCCCGGATGTTTCCACCGCACGCCATGCGATTTCAGCGGGGCTTCTCGATATGGTCGGCATGACACGTGCGCATATGGCAGACCCGCATATCGTGCGAAAGATTGTTGAGGGCCGGGAGGATGACATTCGTCCTTGCGTCGGCGCGACCTATTGTCTGGACCGGATCTATCAAGGCGGTGAGGCTCTTTGCATGCACAACGCGGCAACTGGCCGCGAACTCACCATGCCGCATGTGGTGGAGCCGTCTGCTACGACAAAGAAGGTCGTTGTTGTTGGGGCAGGGCCGGGTGGTCTGGAAGCGGCAAGGGTGGCCGCAGAGCGTGGCCACGATGTTACCGTGTTCGAGGCGCAACCGGACCCCGGTGGGCAGGTAAGGCTGACGGCGCAGTCTCCCCGAAGGCGGGAAATGATTTCGATCATCGACTGGCGCATGGAGCAATGTACGGCGCGGGGTGTCGAGTTTCGGTTCAACACATGGGCGGAGACAGAGGATGCCACTAGCCTGAACCCGGATGTCGTCATCATTGCAACCGGCGGCTACCCGAATGTGGAACTGTTTGAAACCGGCAAGGACAATGAAGTTGTTGCAACGGCGTGGGACGTGATCGCCGGAGATGTGAAGCCAACAGGCAGCGTGCTGATCTATGATGAAAGCGGCGACCATCCCGGATTGATGGCAGCGGAAATCGCCGCCAATGCGGGTGCATCCGTGGAGGTCATGACCCCGGACAGAACCTTCGCGCCCGACATCATGGCCATGAACTTGGTGCCTTATATGCGAAACCTGCAGGACAAGGATGTCACCTTCACCGTGACCCGTCGGCTACTGGATGTGGTCCGCGATGGAAATCGCCTTAAGGCGACAATCGGTACGGATTACAGCGACCTCCAGTCCGAAAAACACTACGACCATGTGATCGTGAATTACGGCACCATGCCACTGGCTGACCTCTATTTTGATTTGAAGCCACTATCTTCCAACGGTGGGGCGGTGGACTATGACGCCCTGATCGACGGCCAGCCCCAAGCGCATGAGCGCAATCAGGACGGCCGGTTTCAGGTGTTCCGCATTGGCGATGCTGTTTCGGCCCGCAACACGCATGCGGCGATCTATGACGCTTTGCGGCTGGTAAAGGATATCTGATACAGGGCTGGGCAGTCTGTAACTGCCCGGCCATCAGGTCACTTGGTGGGTTTCATTCGCACTGATGTGACGGAGGCATGCCCGACCGGGGTGTCTAGACTCGCCTTGTAGAGAACCAGATACGGTTGGCCTTTGATTTCCGCCAAATGCACCTCACCGGAGCGATTGGCTTGCAAGTCTTTGATCGTTTTCCGGTTCGGGCGGTGGCCAGCAATGGGCTTGTATTGCGCAGAACAGACCAGCATTGGCCCGGAATAGTTTTTGCGGCTGCCCTTATGGCGATATTGGCGCTTGTACTTCATGACCAGATCATAGCGCTCACGGCCATCATAGATCTTCAGCGTTCTGTTACAGCTCTCCGGATGCATGCCTTTCGGCGCAGGGAAAACCAAGGCACTCATTGGGTCAACAATGCCCTTTTGGTGCGCGCTGGTCAGCTTGATGCGTTGATCCATCTTGTCCTGTTTCGGGTGAACGGAGCGCGATGTGACGGTCCCTTTGTTCATGGCCAAGTTCACCTTGTTCGGCTTGCCCTCACCAACCGCGTCCATTTTGAAAACGCTTGGTTTAACGGTGGCGTTTGAAACCGTCCCTTTGGCGGAGACAGTGGCCTGTGCGTCTGATACCAGCCTTCCAAAGGCTGCCATGTTGCCGCTGCCACTCAGCGAATAGCTGTCACCTGAAAACGACATGCTCAACCGGCCTTCGCCGACTTTCACTCCAATCAGATTGACATGGTATTTGACATAAAGTCCCTCTGCCTGTGCGGGGAACGACAGCAGAGCGGCCAGTGCAGCGAGTGGTAACAGACGCATGGTTCAAAGGACCTCTTGATGAAACATGCTGAGTATATGCCAAAACTGACGTTGCAGAACGCTGAAAGTGTCGTTCAGCCAGCGTTCATCTGGTCCCAAGTGGCTTCCAAGGCACCGAGGAAATTCTACTGGATGATAATCATTGGAAACCAATGGCTGTCCGGATCACCTTCTTCCAGATGTTTTGCTTTGAGCGGACGTAATTCGCCTTCGCTTGGAGGGACTGCCAGTCGGTCCATGTCCACTTCATGCAAACGTCCGATGAAGCGACCTTTCTCCTGTTTAAGTTTGTAGTAGACCCCGTTCCACATGTTGATGCCGTAGTCAGTAGCGCCCTTCCAGATGAAGAGAAGGTCATACTCAAGGTCGGTGAGATCATTTCCGATCAAGGTCCGGCGGTTCTCATAAGGATAGGGAACATGGCACCAGTGTTTTTCCGGTCCGGCCACGCATTTGAACGGACGCATGGAGAGGAAGTAATCGCCAAACGCTTCTTCTTTTAACGACAGTAAGTATTCGACGCCGTCGTCTGTCGGTGAAAAGGAGATCGTGCCGATGGTGGTTCCTTCGGATTTCCCGTCAGTGAGTTGAACTGTCTTGGTGCCAATTAACGCCTCAGCTGCTGACCCTTCTTGTGCTTCAGCTTGTGCAGCCGTTGAAAAGCACAACAATAGCCCGATCAAAATTCTCCGCATTGTCCCCTCCCGTTTTCAGAATCTTATCGAGTGGAGGTTTGAACGAACACTCGATCAGCCATCACAAAGGCGTGGGTTGGACCAAAGAAGGAGGGCGGAGAGGGGATTGACCACCCGAGGAAGACATGGTCAACCTTGCCTTTAAAGTTGATTTTTAAAGGTAAGTTTGGCGTATGATTCCGTTTGATGTTTTGAGCCTTTTTTTTGTCGCCTCGCTGGCACTAGGCGCAGCTCCGGGGCCAGACAATATTTTCGTTCTGACCCAATCCGCCCTTTATGGCCGTCTGGCGGGCATTGTTGTCACACTTGGCCTGTGTTCAGGCATCTTCGTGCATACGGCAGCCGTTGCGCTGGGCGTGGCCGCGATCTTTCAAACATCTGCGCTGGCCTTCACGGCCCTGAAGATTGCCGGAGCCGGATACCTGTTCTATCTCGCGATTGGCGCGTGGCGGGCAGGGGCCTCGGATATCGCGGACAACAAGCAACCGCGTTTGCCTCTTCCAAAGCTCTATTTGCGCGGTGTTGTAATGAACATCACCAACCCGAAGGTCGCGATCTTCTTTCTGGCGTTTCTACCGCAATTCGCAGATCCGGTCAGAGGGCCTGTCGCGCTGCAGATCATTGCGCTTGGCGGTGTATTCGTGGTCGCAACGCTTTTGGTGTTTGGGGCTGTTGCCATTGGTGGCGGTACGCTTGGAGGGTTTTTGCAGCGCTCACCTTGGGCTCAAGCCATGATGAACAAGGTCGCCAGCGTGATCTTTGCAAGTCTCGCCATGCGCCTGATCATGACGGAGCGGTGACTGAAGACGAAAGTAAAAAGGCCCGCTCATAGAAGCGGGCCTTTGATTGCGATCAGATATTCAACTGCAAATGCGGCTGGCCATCTGAAGTTTTTTCCTTCGTGTGCCCATCCGGACCAATGGTCCCGTGAATGCGTTTCCGGAAGGAGGAAAAGCTGTCGAAGGTGACAACATCCATCGGCGTGTCAAAGTCGATGCCTATGCGTTTCCAGCCTTGGCCATTGATAGTTTCCAGTGAAATCACGGTACCGGTAAAGACATGGCCGAGATATTTGCCAGAGACCTTTTCGCCAAGCGCAAACTCACTTTCTGACTGGTTACCGGCGGCAGCATGGAACGTGTTCCAATCGCGATAGCCAAATTGACTGGCAATCAGCTCCAGTGATTTACTGTGGCTGATAGCAGTACCATCTGCTTGAAGCTGGGTGCGAAGACGTTTTGCCTGTGCCTTGGCATCATCGAGGCGCGGCAAGGACATATGGGTATTGGGCATAGTTCTGCTCCACTGCGCGTCCAACAGCGAACCTGGATGGGTCCCGCATTGCCATCCGCGCGTGACGCGGAGTTTCTACAGAAATCAATATCTGTGACAGGACTTCACCATGTTTCCAAGGAAACTGCGGAAGGCTGGTGCCTGCGACCAAGCCCTTATCTGGGAGCACGGCTGCCCTTTGTCAAGAGCGGTGGCGGGAACAGGAATAAGCGGAGAGCGGGCAGCGCTCGCTCTCCCAGACTGTCGCGTCTATTTATCCCAGTATTCTTTTGCAAGACCGAGGAGGAAATCGCCAGAATAACCCGGATAGGCCGTTTTCATGTTCGTGATGTACTCGTCGGGG
>NZ_GL476320.1:506316-555298 GCF_000148725.1 Roseibium sp. TrichSKD4
AAGTGGCAAAGGTGACACCTTCCATGCTGGCAACACCGCCCCAATGGTCCGGGTGCTCATGACTGACATAAGCTGTATGAACTGGCTTGCCGGTTGATTTAATCAATGCGTTGACCTCGGCAGCCGTTGGCGGAAGCATTGTGCTGTCTGCCACAAGCAATTGATCACCGAGCTCAACCACATGGCTGGTCACATTGACCGCTTGCGCAGGCGAGACATAGCTGTGAAAGGTCACGCCGTTTTTGGTGAAACTATGGACCGTCCCGGCAGGCAATGCACCTTGAGCCTGAGCAGGTTGTGGTGCGAAGTTGGCCTTGAGAAGCGCAATGGCGCCAGCCGACAATGCAGCGCCTTTAAGCAAGCTACGGCGTGAGAGGTGATCAGGCATCTTGAAAATGTCCTTCATAATTTGATTTTCCAAACTTACGATGCGATATGTAAGTGATGAATAATATAATGAAGTCAAGAAGTTTCATTAAAGGCACTAGGTATGGTCAAGGATACCATTGAGCGTGATATGGAGATCGAGAACTGCCCAATCCGAAACATTCTGGATAGGGTCGGCGACAAGTGGTCAGTCTTGATTATCAGCATGTTGGCAGACGAGCCGAGGCGCTTTAACGAGCTGAAACGCATGATTGGAGACATAACACAGCGCGTGCTGACATCGACGCTCAGAAAGCTGGAAGCGGACGGCCTGATCTCTCGGCATGTAGAGCCCAGCTCCCCGCCCAAGGTCACTTATGCGCTGACAGATCTTGGACGCGATTTGCTAGAGACCTTGAAGCCCCTGATTATCTGGGCGAAGGATAATTTCGACGATATTCTGCTAAGCCGCAGCCAGTTTGAAGGTTGAGGTTGACGAAATAAAAAACGGCGAGCCTACGCCCGCCGCTCAATAATGAAGTTTAAAGGCGTTGTTACGCTTCGGGTGCTGCGACCCTTGGGAACAAAGAGGTCAGTTCGCCGAGAGTGTTGCCGCCTGGAAGCTTGTCGAGTTCCGCCTTCCAGGGAGCGGCTGGGGCTGGAACGTTCAGCATCGCAAGCGCCTTGGTTGCAGACGCAGGGATGACCTGCATCAGGGCCTCAAACAGGATGCGTTGGCAGTCCAGCGCCACATAGAGCACTGTCGCACAGCGCTCGCGGGTCTCTTCGTTCTTGAAGAGGGACCACGGAGCCTGTTGATCGATATACTCGTTCATGGCGTCCGCGGCGGAAACAAGCGCCTGAATGCGTGCCGGGATATCAGGCATGTTGATCCACTCACCAAAGCCCGAAGTCGCCTCCAGAACCTGCTTGCGCAGCGCTTCGTCTTCGGCGCTCAAAGCACCGGGTGTTGGCACCTTGCCGTCAAAGTTCTTGTTAGAGAACTTGGCAACGCGCGACAGGAGATTACCGATCTTGTTGCCCAGTTCGCCATTATAGGTCTGGCGGATCAACTCGACAGATATCTGGCTGTCGCTGTCAGCGCGCATGTGGCGGGCGAGATACCAACGCAGAGCATCCACACCCATCAGGTCCATGACTTCGTTCGGATCGACAACGTTGCCGATGGACTTCGACATCTTCACGCCGCCTTCACCCGTCCAGTGACTGTGAACCGAGAGTTTCTTCGGTAGAGGCAGACCGGCGGCCATGAGCATGATCGGCCAGTAAACCCCGTGGGGCTTGAGGATATCCTTGCCGATCAAGTGCTCACACTCGGCCCACCAGGCGGAATAGTCACCGTCCGGCCAATTGATATTGGTCAGGTAGTTTGCAAGCGCATCAAACCAGACATAGGTCACAAAGTCCGGATCAAACGGAAGGTTAACACCAAGCGTGACGCGGGCCTTGGGCCGTGAGATACACAGATCTTCCAACGGCTCGGATAGCATCTGCTTCAGCTCGTTGCGGAAGGCTTTCGGCTGCACGAAATCCGGATTGTCCTCAATGTGTTGCAGCAAGCGCTCGCGGAACGGTTCCATCTTGAGGAAGTAATTGACTTCCTTGCTTTCCTCGATCTCCATGGTCGGGTGCAAAGCGCATTTCCCATCCTCTGTCAGATCGGTGTCGCGCTTGAACTCTTCGCAGCCTTTGCAGTACTTGCCGGTGTATTCCTTCTTGACGATCAGATCCTTGTCGAAAATCGTCTGCTCCATGGCAGCAACGGCCTGTTTGTGGCCGTCGCGGCTGGTGCGCACGAAATAATCGTAGTCGACATCAAAGAGATCAAAAACCTCGCGGAATTCCTTACAGCGCATGTCGAGATACGCTGCCGCATCCATACCAAGAGCAGCTGCAGCTTCCTGGTTCTTCTGGCCGTGCTCGTCCACACCGGTGGACAGCATCATCTCATACCCCAAAGCGGTCCGGTTGCGCTTCATGATATCGGCGACAATCGACGTGTAGGCGTGGCCGATATGCGGCGAGCCATTGACGTAATAGATCGGGGTCGTGATGTAACTTTTCATCTGACGCTTTCAGGTTTGGGGAACGGCGACGAATAAGCCAAGTGCCACAAATGGGCATCGGCTTCAATGCAATCAACCGGTCCGGAAAATCTCGTGCTGGCTATATTCCATAGACAGCAGGCAATGAAAAGGTCCGCAATGGGTATGAGACTTGCTGATTACGGGTTATCGAGCGAACTGTGAACCTCTATTTTTGATTGAAGTACTTCGTTATTTAAATAGCCGAAATCAGTCACTTTTAGTTGGATGAAATCTGCACTATTCCAGAGGGTCTCCGGTGTGAATTTGCACACTCATTTCACAGTGAATTCACTTAGTATTTCTTGCGATGAGTGTTCCCATCATTGCGGGTTTTGAGTGGTTTAAAACCCATTCCTACCCGTTTCTCAATGGAAGTATTTTAGGAGAAATATTATGTCACAACGTGAGACACCGGATCTTTCACACCTGTCCGGACGCGAAGTTGAAAAAGTTGCTGAAGCAATAGGGGCCGGCCCGCTTCGGTCATTGCTTGCAAACAAAGATGCAATTGCTGCACTCAATGTAGACGATGTGAACAAGCTAGCCGAACTAGCAGCAGCATCACGGGCCAACTGTGGCGGTATTGGTTGCGGTTAATTGTGATGAGCGGCACCTGTTTCGGGTGCCGCTTTATTTTTGTAGGATCTTTTTAAGAATTTAGGTGTCCCATGTCTTTTGAAGTGAAAAATCCGCAAGGTATCGGTGAGAGATTCACTATTGTGTCCGCTGGCAATGATGATTTTTTATTCTTGCCTTCCGTCACAGGTCTTTACTCTTTGCCTTCGCAGTTAAAGTCTGAACTGGCGGGCTTTCGATCTGACAGTTTTTTGCAGAATTTGCCCGGTGAAAGAGAATACCAGGCCGGAATTCAAGCATTTTTTTCCGACTTTCTCGCTTCTCACAATGCGCCGAGTACCAATGACGTCTCGTGGCCAACCGAAAATAAAATAGAAGACTTGGTGCTCAACATCAGCCAGATATGCAATCTTGCATGTAGCTATTGTTATGCTGACGATTTGAATAGCGCAGGCAAAATAATGTCGAAGTCCGTGTGTCAGGAGGCATTGGACAGAGCTTATCAAATGAGTGACACCGGCCTGAAAAGCCTGAAATTTCTGGGCGGAGAGCCGACACTGGCTTTTGAAGAAATCAAGTATGCAGTTGAATATGCAGAGACCATATGCGCCGCTGAAGGTTATCGGCTGCCATCCTTTGTAATTGTTACAAATGGCACGAAAATAAATGCGGAAATGGCTCAGTTTTTTGCGAGCAAGAATTTCTATGTGCTGGTCAGCATGGACGGCCCACAAAGTATCCATAATCTTTTGAGGCCCTTTACTGGAGGGCGTGGTTCATATTCCAAGGCGTTGGATGCAATCGTTGAATTGAAGAAAAAGAATGTTGAGGTCGCCATTGAGGCTGTTTACACGCAAACGCATTACAAAAATGGTGTCTCAATCCGCTGCCTTCTCGACCATTTCCTCGAGATTGGCATTCGCGAGATGCAGATTACTTTGGCTCTTGGGACTTGGCATGGCGAGAATACGCAGTCGGAGATAAAAGAGGTTGCGTCTGACTTCGCGGCCGCTGCTCGCCGCTGTATCAGGTCTTTTCTGACAGATGATCCGTTTTTGCTACGCGGAATTCAATTCGTTATCGACGGATTTGCAAATAAAAAGAAGAATTCGCATGTCTGTGGAGCAGGTCGCACGTTTATGGCTGTAAACTACGATGGCGCCGCCTATCCATGTTACCTTTTGGAGACATCGGAAACGGCATATGGTTTCGTGGGTAAAGAATGGAATGAAGAACGCTACGCGCTCATTTCTTCGAAATTCATGGAAAATGGCAAAGAGTATCATGACACTTGCAAAAAATGCTGGGCGAAAGAGATATGCCAGTCCTGTTTAGGGTCGTCTTTTCTAATCGACAAGCAGATCTCTAAACCCCCAGCTTGGTTCTGTGCCACGCAAAAAACACTGATATCAAGCGTATTGGGTGAAATTGCTTCCGCTCTTCAAGGTGAGCAGAAAGAAGCATTTTTGGCAAACCTTTCCCATTTCTTGAAACCTCGTAAATTTGAGGAACGCGGAGAGGGTACAATTAAAGATCAAACGTTCGACAAGGCCATTGTTTAAAAAAATACTGCAGGAATAGGCGTTCGGTCATCCTTAGCTACCCAAACAGCCAGATGCCGCCGAGCACAAAGAGTGCAAGAAACGCGGTTTGTGTGATCACCAGCCAGATGGCAGGGCCGCCGACTTCCAGCAGTTTCGGGATTGAGGTTTTCATGCCGACCGCTGCAATGGCCGCCAATAAAGCCCAGCGGGAGATATGACTGGCCGCATCGCGTACGACTTCGGGGATCAGCCCGAAGGAGTTTAAAGTTGCAAGTGCCAGAAATGCCAGCACAAACACCGGAATGAGAGGCGGGCGCTTTGTGCCCGGCTCCACTTGGCTGCGCAAGAGAAGAGCTGCAATGAAAACCACCGGGGCCAGCAAGGTGACCCTGATCAGTTTCACCAAGGTTGAAAGGTCTCCGGTTTCTTCGGACACCGAAAAGCCAGCCCCGACGACCTGAGCCACATCATGGATCGTGCCGCCCAAAAAGACCCCTGTTTGTTCGATTGTCAGGCCCATTGAGGCGGTCAGGAGCGGGTAGATAATCATGGCAAGCGTGGAGAGTACCGTCACGGTGATGACAGTGAAGGCAAGGTCGCGCTCCGCATGTTCCCGTTTTGGCAGGATCGAACCTATAGCCATGGCCGCTGAGGCCCCGCAGATCGCAACTGCCCCGCCAGAAAGGAAGGAGAACAAGCGGTCCCGGCCGAATAAACCGCCGATGATAAGGGAAAAGCCGATGGTCGCTGCAACACCGGCAATGATAACCATCAACATGGGAAGACCGAGCGTTTGCACCATTTCCACGCTGATCCGCACGCCCAACAGTGCCACCCCGATCCGCAGCAGGGTCTTGCCGGAAAAGGCAATGCCGGCTGCGGTTTTTTGCCCCTCTTCGGAAAGAAAATTGAGTGGCATGCCCAAAAGGATGGCCATCAGCATGGCTGGCGCACCGTAATGCTCGTTTAGGAACTGCGCCGAAATCGCGACCAGTCCGGCAATGGCGATACCAGGAAAAAGCTCTGCTACCTGTTCTTTGAGGGAGGGCATGGATTGGATACCTTTACTCAGGCTGATCGATGGGCAGGCCGCTTGGCACCCGGGCAGGCACACCAAAGGGCGGTGTGTCGACTGTGGAACCGGTAAGACCATTCAGAAACGCAATCAGGTCGGCAATTTCCGGATCGGACAGGGCAACCGGATCTATGTCCAGTATGCGCTTCTGGCGCTCCATCTCCAACCGGTCCTTCCAGACCACGAAATCAATTGCCTCCAGCCACGGGCCGAGGCAATGCGCAAGTTCTCGTGTCAGCTTGCAAAGGCGTCTTTCGATCAAGGTGATGCGAGATACTTCAGCGTCGATAAGCGCCGTTGTGACCATAGGGAGCTGTCAGGGCCACGTTCCGCAGCATGGGTGTGCGAAAGCGGTAGGAGTCTTCCAACTGGTCACTTTCCCCCATGCGGCCCACATCGCGGACCATTGGGTCAAAACGCCGTGTGCGTCCCGGCCCAAATGGCGGCAAGCCGAGTGCATGAAATCTTTGATCACTCATGAGTTTACCGGAATGGCAGGCCGCGCAGTTGGCCTTGCCATAAAAGAGCAAGAACCCCCGTTTTTGTGCCTCCGTCAGAGCTTCCTTCTCGCCGCTGAGATACGCATCAAAAGGGCTGTCATAGCTGGTCCATTCCAGCGCCATGAAGGCAGCAAGCGCGTTGGCAATCTCGGTGATTGTCACCTGATCCGGACTGTTGATGTGATCGAAGGCTTCGACGAACATCTCACCATATTCAGGGATGACGCGCACGCGTTTGGCCAAGATTGGCCATGCTGCATCAATCCGGTCATGGATCGCTCCGGCGATCTCGTTTTCCTTAGGGTTGCCCGCCATTTCAAACTGGGCAACGAGCGGAAAGATCGCCTGTGTGGCAAGGATCGAATTGAAGCCTTCTGGAAGCCACTCTTCAGCTGGTGAGTTGAAGCCGTTCTCAAAGGTCTCCGCAACGGACAGGCGGCCATCATGGAAAAAGACCCGAAGATCTTTGGCGCCAAGGTTCCAAAGGCCCGGCGCATTGCGCGGGATGCGTTTTTTGATCCGGTCATCCCCTGTCCCGGCTGTGCGGGTGGGGCCAAGGCCGACACCGCCTTCACCAATTCCAAGGGACAGACCGTCAGACGTGCCGAATTCTGGATGATGGCAGGTCGAACAGGCGATATTTCTGTTTCCAGACAGGATCTTGTCATAAAAGAGAAGTTGACCGATCTTGGCTTGTTGTCTGTCAAAGGGAAGAAAGTCATCGGCGGTCAAGGGCTCGGGCAGGGAGGTTGCCTGAGCCATCGGGGCAGAAGTAAGCCCCAACGCTAAAATGCTGAGGAGGAGCGCCCAACAATGTCTGCCATTCGTCTGCTTTTTGCTGGAGTATTCCTGCTGTGGCTCGCGCCCGCTCATGCGGAAATCGAACATGCGCGTGATTTGATGGAAGAGGGGCAGTTTGAAAAGGCGATGGAAGAGCTTTGGCCCGCAGCCCGCTCGGGCAATGCGGATGCCGAAGAGCTGATCGGCGTGATGTACGCCATGGGGCTCGGCGTTGAACGGGACGATCAGCGCGCGTTTGACTGGTATTTGCGCAGCGCCATGAAAGGCCATCCGGGCGCGCAATCTGGTGTTGGCTGGTATTATGAAGTCGGACGAGGTTTGCCTGCACCCGATCTTGTGCGGGCTTACATGTGGTACACGCTCTCTGCCATCGGAGGTGATCCCGATGCCGCCGTTTCTCTTGAAGAAGTGGTCAAGAAGATGACCAAGGCCGAAATCGAGAAAGCGCATATACTGGTCGCAGATTACAAGGTCTGGATGTACCCGTTTCGATAAGGGGACAGCGGGAGGCCCGCTGTCCTTGTTTGATATTAGTTCAGATCGGCGTCGCGGGCTGCGTTGATTTCGCCTTCCGCTTCTGCGACCGCGTCGGTTAATGCGGTGAAGATTTCATCGCCGCGTGCAACATTGGATTTGAACCAGTCATAGACCGGTGTTGCCGCTTCCTTGAACGCTGCTTTTTCAGCCGGTGTTGGAACGTAGAGGTCACCACCACCTGCAACAAAGTCTTCATAAGCCTTGATAGACTTGCGCTTCGGTGAGGCGAAAGTTGCCTGTTGAAGGGCATAGAAGCCATCCACGACCACGCGGCGCATGTCTTCCGGCATGCCGGTGAACTTCTCGTTATTCATCCACCACAGCGCACCCATATAGGCGTGGCCATCAAGTGTTACATATTGAAGACCAGCATCCGGGAACTTCATGCCCATGATGTCTGTAATGCCATTCTTGGAGCCTTCAACAACACCTGTCTGGAAGGAGGTGAAGAGTTCCGGCCACGGGATCGGGGTTGGAGACGCACCAAGGGCCTTGACCAGCTCTTGCGGAAGATCGGCAACAACGGTCCGGATTTTCAGGCCTTCCATATCGGAGGGAGACGCAACGCGGCGCTTGGTGTTGGCAAAGTTCCGCCAGCCACCGGTGTTGCCGATGGTCATCAGGCGAACGGCCCCGCCAGAATCTTCCAGCGCCATGTCGCGCATTTTGCGGGTGAAGTCGCCCTGCAGAACAGCTTCTGCAACACGGTCATCCGCCATCAGATAGGGGAGGTCGAGCACCTGCACATAAGGGAAAATGCCTGAAGCGCCGCCAGATGTGGAGATGTAGATATCGATGGAGCCGTCAGCGATGCCTTGCAGGCACTCCGCGCCATTGGAGCAAAGCTGGGTGCCGATGAAGAGTTCAACTTCGATAGCGCCGTTGGACGCGGCTTCCACATAGTTTTTGAAAACAACCAGACCGTCATAGTCCTCGTCATTTTCGTTGGAGTTGGCCGTTGCGCGCAGGGTGTAGTCAGCCGCGGTCGCGCTCAAGGCGGAGCCAGCCAGCATGGCCGCCACCGTCAGGTATTTCAGGGTTGATTTGAGCATCTTGGTTCCTCCCTTGAAATGCTCGGTTAATCCGCAAATCCGGTCAAACGCGGAACTGTCATGGAAATGGCCGGGAAATAGGTCACGAGAAAGATCACCAGCACCTCCACAGCGAGAAATGGCAGAATCGCCTTGGCGATTGTCTCCACTCGCTCCTTGGAGACGGACGCTGCCACAAAGAGAACCAGACCCATGGGCGGCGTTGCAAGTCCGATCGTCAAATTGACACTCATGATGATGGCAAAGTGGATCGGATCAACGCCAAGGCTCAGGAAGATTGGCCCGAGAATGGGCCCAAGAATGATAATCGCCGGACCTGCATCCAAAAACATGCCCACGACAAACAAAAGCAGGTTGATCAGGAACAAGAGGATCAACGGATTTTCCGACAAGCTGAGAATGAAGGCAGCCAGCTGTTCCGGTGCGTGAGAAAGCGACACAACGGTCTTGAAGGCCATAGCAGCCCCCACAAGCAACAGCACAACCGCTGACGTGATGCCAGCCCGGTTCAGAACGTCCGGAATTTCGGAGATCTTCAGTGTTTTGAGAACAAACAGTCCGATCACAAGGGCATAGGCCACGGCAACAGCGGCCGCCTCAGTTGGCGTGAAGATACCGCCCAAAATGCCACCGAGAATGATGACGGGTGTCAGCAGCGGAAAGAACGCTTTGAGGCTGGCTTGACCGCGTTCGCCCCAAGTTGCCTTTTTGGTCGCAACGGGAAAATCATACTTGTCCGCCATCACCTTGACCATCAACATCAGTCCGATGCCAACCATGACGCCAGGCACGATACCGGCAAGGAACAGCGCTGCAACGCTTTCCCCCATGACATAGGCATAGATAATCATGATGCCGGACGGCGGAATAATCGGGCCGATGACCGAGCTGGCCGCCGTAATTGCCGCTGCGAATTTACGCGTATAGCCCTGTTTTTCCATGGCCGGGATGAGCATCGATCCGAGCGCGGAGGTGTCAGCAACCGCAGACCCTGAAAGCCCCGCAAACAACATGGAGGACAGCACGTTGACATGGGCCAGACCACCGCGCAGGTGCCCCATCATGGCTTGTGAAAATTCCACCAATCGCAGCGTGATCCCGCCTTTGTTCATCAGCTCGCCAGCGAGCATGAAGAATGGAATCGCCATGAGAGGAAAACTGTCCATCCCATTGTAAACATTGCGATAGAGAAGAGTGATGTCTTTCTCTTGGCCGTTGAGCCACAACAGCAAGCCGGGAGCGGCCAAAAGGCCAAAAAACACAGGTAGGCCGATTAGCAGGAAGAGGAGGAAGAGCGGAAGAAACCAAACCAGCATTATTCTGCCCCCGCCATGTCAGCATCTGCGATTTGAGGCAGTTTTTCAGAACCACCGAAGAGCCTAATAATTGAGCGCAGCACGAGTTCGATGTTCACAAGGATCAGCAGACCAACCCCCACAAACAGCGACATCATCATCCACTTGCGCGGAACCCGCATCCACTCGGAGAAAGTGACGTCGATGGGCACATAAAGAGAGGCTGTGGCAAAGCGCCCGCCGAAGCCGTTGACCTCAGACCAGCCGATTTGAAAGGCTACCACAAGCACAAGAAGGCTAATCACCAAGAGAAAGAGGTGGACCAGTTCGCCGAGGGCTTTGGGCAACAGATGTCCGAACATGTCGATGGCGACAAAGCCGCCGCGCCGGAACGCGGTTGGAGCCATGAGGCCAGCCATCCAGAGCATACAAAAGCGTGCAGCTTCGTCCGGCCAGGGAAGGGCGTTGTTGAGCACATATCTGAAGAACACTTGAATGAGGATCGCGACAACCATCATCGCAATCGCAAACACGCCTATGCCGCGGCCAATGCGAAGCAAAAACGCGTTCACTCCTCCAAGCAGCGAAACCGCTGCCAACAATGCCCCCATATGGGCTCCTCCCGTCCGTGACTGACTGTTTTGTCAGCCTACTTGGTTATTTCGGCGCGATTTGACCGATTTTACCAGCAAAAAATGTCAGCGCGTCTCCCTCGCGCATTTCTGCCCGTAGTACTCGGCCCAGAACAATCAGATGATCGCCCCCCTCGTAGGCCGCGACACGTTGGCATTCAAATCGGGCCAGACAGCTCCCAATCAGCGGAACGCCCTCTTCGTTCCGTGTCAGATCCAGTCCGTCAAAGGCATGCGCATCTTTCGCAAAGCCATGGCAGAGCGCAGACTGCTCGTTGCACAGCACATGGATGGCATAATGTTCGGCTTGCTCAAAATAGCGAAACCGCCGCGATCCCTTGTCCGGGGCCCAAAGCACGAGCGGCGGGTCCAAAGACACAGAAGAAAAGCTGTTTGCGGTAATCCCGACCGGACCGTCCTCGCTCTGCGTTGTGACGATCGTAACGCCCGTTGCAAATCGTCCGAAGGCATCACGCAGCAGGCGGGTGTTCTCCGCATCCGGTTGAAACGTGACAGGATGATCGGTGGTCTGCATATTCATCAGGGAACCTCTTTCCCAAGCGCGGCCTCATAAAGCCGGAACCAAGTTGGCCGATCCAGCTTGACCTTCAACGCATCGGAAATCCGCGCAATCCGGCCGATGTTGTTGGTGCCGAGAACGGGTAGAATGCCAGCCGGGTGGGCCAGAAGGAATGCGACCGCCACAGCGGCACGATCCACTCCAAAGGCGCCAGCCAATTCATCCAGCACGGATGCCACCTTGCCACTGCCGGTCATCAATGAGCCGCCACCAAGCGGCGACCAGGCCATCAAATGCGTCCCCAGCCGTTGGTGAAAGGCCAGATCGCCATTGGTGAAGGGTGAAATCTCCGAAAGGCTGATCTCGATCTGGTTGGTGACCAGTTTTGCGGTCATCGCTGATTGCAGCAGCTCCCAATCCCAGGGGCGGAAGTTGGAAACGCCGACATTCTTCACCTTGCCGCTTTTGATCACTTCACCCAGTGCAGCGCCGGTTTCATGATGGTCCATCAAGGGGTCTGGGCGGTGGATGAGCAGAAGATCGATTGTGTCGATTGACATCTCCGACAAAGAGGCGTCGACCGACTTCAGGATGTGCGCGCGGGACGTGTCATAATACTTGCCCGGTGCATCCGCATAACGTCCGGCAGGGGCAACGATATCGCACTTGGTGACGATCTCCATCTTGTCCCGCAAGGACGGATTTGCTTTCAGAGCTGTGCCCAGCACACCTTCCGCTTCATAGCCGCCATAGATATCGGCCTGATCGAAAGTGGTGATGCCCTGATCCAGACAGGTCTGGATTTTGCGCTCCACATGAGCGGCCGACGTATCGGTATCATCGCCAAGGCGCCACATCCCATAAACAAGGCGGCTCATTTCCAGCGACGGGGACAGCGAAACACGTTGCATTAGCGGCGAACTCCATTGCCGAGAGGGGTGGCCGGCGTTTGGGCCGGGACCCTGTTATACGCATGGGGCAGGGAACAGGTTTTCAGGTTTGGCAAAACGCGTTTGCCGAAATGCTCTGCCTCGTCAAGGTGAGGGTAGCCGGAGAATATGAAGGCACGAATACCCATCTTCTGATAGTTCTCGATCTTGCTCATCACCTGATCGGTGGAGCCGACGAGCGCAGCTCCACAGCCAGATCGGGCACGCCCCACGCCCGTCCAAAGATGCGGCTCGATAAAGCCGTATTCGTCGGCAATATCGCGGTTTTTCGATTGGTGGCTGACACCGAGAGACTTGGCATCCAGGGCGCGTTCGCGAATGCTGGTGCCTTTGTCATCGTCCAGCTTGGAGACGATGTAGTCGGCGTATTCTTTCGCCTCAGCTTCTGTGTCGCGCACGATCATATGCACACGAAGACCATAATCGAGGGTTCGTCCGTATCGTTCAGCCACCGAATGAACGGCCTTCATGCGGCCTTCCAGTTCCTCGACCTTTTCCGGCCACATGAGATAGACATCGCAGTGCTCGCCGCAGAGCTTCAGTGCATCAGGTGAGTAGCCACCGAAATAGAGCAGGGGGCCGCCAGTCTGATAGGGCTTCGCGGGATCGGCCGTCAGATTCTCGAACTGGTAGACCTCGCCCTTGTGGTTTATTTCGTCCTGGGTCCAGGCCTGTTTGAGGATTTCGACCACTTCGCGGGAACGCTGATAGCGGTATTTGCTATCCTCCTTTTCACCCGGAAAGTCGGATGAGATGATGTTGACCGTCAAACGGCCCTCCAGCATGTGGTCCAGCGTTGCAATAGTCCGCGCCAGCATGATGGGCTGCATCTCACCGCATCGAACAGCCGCCAGCATGTTGATCTTGTCCGTAATCGGTGCGCAGCCTGCCACAAAGGACAGGGTGTCCTGTCCGACCTGATAAGACGACGGGCACAGAATGTTCCTGAAGCCGAGGTCTTCCGCCTTTTTCACGATGGACGAGCAATGAGCCCAGGATGAGCGCAAGTCGCCGTCTGGAACACCGAGAAATTGATAGTCATCGGAGCAAAGCGCGGCGAACCAGGACACTTCTGCGGCATCCAGATCCGGTGATGTGACCGGTACGACCGTCATCCAATTTCCTCCAAAACGCCGTCTGCTTTTTTTCTTGCGTATCACCCGCAATGATGTAGATCAATAGTGTATCAATTTTTTATTTGGCCGCATCTGAGGATGCCGATGACTGACCAGAAAACCGCAAGCCATAATCCGAATGCGCTGCCCCTCTACGTTCAAATCAGCGAATTGTTGATCCGCGATATTGCTGCCGGGCGTCTGATTGATGGAGAGCGCCTGCCGCCAGAACGGGAAATGGCCGAGGGCCTTGGAATTTCTGTCGGAACTCTGCGCAAGGCTCTGGCTGATTTGACGAAACGCGGATTGTTGATGCGCATTCAGGGGTCAGGAAACTACATTCAGCAGGGTGGGGAAACCGACAGCGTTTACGGCATGTTCAGGCTGGAGTTGCATTCCGGTGGTGGCTTGCCCCGCGCGACTTATCTTGATGTGTCCCGGCAAAATATCCCAAAGGGGCTTGCGACGTTGGGGCCTACATCATTCGGTAAGGAAGCTTGGGGAACGCGCATCCGCCGCCTCCGTTTTCTGAATGATACGGTCATTGCGGTGGAGGAAATCTGGCTGGATGGCAGTGCCGGAGAAGTCGCGCCGGATCTCCTATCCGATTCCCTTTATCGCTACTATCAGAAACAACTCGGTTTCTGGATCAACCGTGCCGAGGATCGGGTCGCGATTGGGCAATCCCCGCAATGGGCGCCCAAGGAGTTCCCAAGGGCTGCCGGCAGTCCAACAGGATACATTGAGCGCTTGAGCTGGTCTGACGGCCCTGAGCCAATTGAATTTTCGAAAACTTGGTTTGACCCGGACAAGGCGCTTTATGTGCAGCGCCTCAAATAGGAGTACGGAATGTCCGCCACTGTGAATTATGGCGTCATCGGCTGCGGCATGATGGGGCAGGAGCATTTGCGCAATATTGCTCTGCTGGAGGGCGCGCAGGTGCGGGCAATCTATGAGCCTGACGCCAACATGGCTGCCGCTGCTGCTGCAATCGCACCGCAGGCTGAACTGATGTCCTCAGTGGCGGAACTTCTGGACACGCCGGACCTTGATAGCTTGCTGATAGCCAGCCCCAATCACTGCCATATCGATCAGATGGAGGAAATCCGCCGCAAGCGGCCCTTGCCGTTGCTGGTGGAAAAACCGCTTTTCACGGATGCTGCGGATGAGGCCCGGATCAAATCCTTTTCCATGACCTATCCGGCCCCTGTTTGGGTCGCGATGGAGTATCGCTACATGCCGCCTATCAGCGCCTTGATTAAGGAGGCAGGCGAGGCAACTGGCGGCGTTACGATGCTGACCATCCGTGAACACCGCTTTCCGTTTCTGCCCAAGGTCGGTGACTGGAACCGCTTTAATCGGTACACCGGCGGTACCTTTGTCGAAAAATGCTGTCACTTCTTTGACCTGATGCGGCTGATAATCCAGTCAGAGCCAGTGCGGGTCATGGCGTCCGCAGGGCAGGCGGTCAATCATCTGGATGAAACCTATCAGGGCGAAGTGCCAGACATTCTCGACCATGGCTATGTGCTCGTTGATTTCGAAAATGGGGCGCGTGCCATGCTGGAACTCTGCATGTTTGCAGAAGGCTCTCGTTATCAGGAAGAAGTGAGTGCAGTCGGCAGGAACGGCAAGATTGAGGCTTTTGTTCCCGGTCCCGGTCGCTTTTGGCCTTCTCATCTTGGACAGCCGCCCGTGCCGCAAGTCATTGTCAGTCCGCGTAATCCCAAGGGGCCTCGGCAGATGGATGTGCCCGTTGATCCAAATTTGCTGGAGGCTGGCGACCACAATGGGTCAACCTTTTATCAGCATGAGCAATTTCTCGCGCTGGTTCGCGGTCAGCGGACAACACCGGAAGTCAGCCTCGAAGACGGCCGCAAAGCCGTCGCGATGGGCCTTGCCGCACAAGAATCCGCCCGCACGGGCGAAGCCGTTCAGCTGAATCCGGACAGGCTGACTTCAGTAGCATAAAACAAATGCGGCGCCTGAATGAACAGGCGCCGCGTAATTATTAGAAGCGGTATGCTTGACGGATCAAGCGCCGAAGATGTCGGCGGTGATGCCGTTGTACCAGCCAACAGACTCTTCATACGTTCGCTGGCGAAGAGCTGTGTCTTCTCCGGTCTGGCTGATGAACTTCGACGTGGACGCGATTTTCTCGTCGGTCGGGGCGTATTGTGCGCCAACCTTCACACCGTCATTGGTTTCAATCAGGCTCCAGCAAGTGTTGGAGTATTTTGCTGGGAAGACACGAGAACCGGTCAGATCGCCGCGGATGGCCATAGCGGCAACCTTCGCCTGGCTGTTCGCGGAGAAACCAGATTTCGGCATATCGCCCGCGATACACGCGTCACCGATGACAAAGATGTTCTCATCATTTTGCGAACGCATGGACTTCGGATCGATCGGGCAGAATCCGCTGTCGTTGGTCAGACCGGCTTTTTGAGCAATCATGCCAGCTTTCTGAGCCGGAATGACGTTGACCAGATCGCCCTGGAACGTGTCCAGGTCAGTTTCGACTTCACCGGTCGACGGATCAACACCCACGATGCCGCCATGCACGTCCGGGCCGTACCATTCAATCATGCCTGCATAGTGTTTGTTCCAACCTTCCTGGAAGAGGGCCTGTTTGGAGAATTTCGGCTTCGGGTCGATCACGAAGATCTTGCTGTCGGTGAAGCCTTTCTCATTCAGGACGTGCGCAAACATGGACACGCGCTCGTAAGGTCCAGGAGGGCAGCGGTATGGGTTCGGCGGAGCTACCATCACGATGTTCTGGCCGTTTTCCAGAGCGTCCAGCTTGGACTTCAAAAGCTGTGTCTGAGGTCCGGCTTTCCAGGAGTGCGGCATGATTTGCGCAGCTTCTTCGGAATAGCCCTGAACACTTTCGTAAATCAGGTCAATGCCAGGTGCGACGACCAAGCGGTCGTAAGGAACCTTGGAGCCATCCGCCATGATGACTTCCTTGGCGTCCCGATCAACCATTGCCGCCATGCCATTGACGACAGTGATGCCGTAGTTTGACGCGAGCTTGTCATAGCTATGGGTGATGGACTCGTAAGAGCGATAACCACCGATATAAAGGTTGGAAAAGAAGCAGGTCGTGTAGGTCGAGTTTGCTTCAATCAGGGTGACATCAAGATCGTCACCGCCATCCTTGGCAAGATAACGGGCTGCTGTTGCACCGCCGGCACCACCACCGATCACAACCGCGCGCGGTTTGCCTGCGGCACGGGCATAAAACGGCATCGCAAGAGAAGCGGCCCCTGCACCGGCCAAAAGGCCGAAACTGCGTCTGGTAAGTTTGGTCATTCTTCTAGTCCTCCCATATATGTATGGTTGAGATACGAGTTCCATACATATTACTGCGGTTCAAGGGAACCGTAATAGGCAGCCAAAGCTGCAATTTCCTCATTTCCCATATTCACGGTCATGTTTTGCATCACCTGATTGGTGCGCAAATTGACCTTGTATTCAAACAAGGCCCGGATGAAGGCGTCCTTTGGCCAGCCCACAATGGAAGGAATCCCGTCGGCGCGTCCCGACGTTTGATGGCAAGTGACGCATTCGGTCGCAAGGTATTCACCGTAGGCAATATCACCCTCTAGCGCCATCGCAGCCGCTCCGATCTCAGGTCGGGCATCTGTCGCTGGAGCATTTGCCTCATCTGAGGGAGCTGCTTCCGTGCTTTGCTTGAGATAAGTGATCAAATCAGCGCGGTCTTCAGCTTTTTTCAGACCGAGAAAGGACATTCTGGTCCCGGGTACGAACCCACGCGGCTTTTCAAGATAGGCATCAAGACTGGTTTCATCCCAGACCAGACCTTCTTCGCCTTTTTTCTTGAGCGCTGACGAGTATTTGAAGCCTTCAAGGGTGCCTGCTGTCCGGCCAAACAGACCGTCAAGGTGAGGGCCAACCCCATTCTTGGCGCCCTCGCCAAGCTCATGGCAGGCGCGGCACTTCTTGTAGACCGATGCTCCGCGCTCGGCATCCGATGCTGATGCAGCATTCCCGGTTAAGCCAACTGCTGCAGTCACGGTCAAAACATGCAGCAGGTTTTGCGTCCGAATTTGCAGTTCGGAAAATCTGATGTCCGCAACCTTTCTGGAAACGGTCTCCGTCCATGCACCTAGCCTCATAAAGGCTTCCTCCTAGGTGTTTTCATGTGTGGCGGGCACGAAGTGTCCGCCACGATTGTCTTTGTGTTTGGTCCTTTTAGGACGGATCAATCGACTGCGCCAACACCGGCGCTGTCGTCACCCCCATCTTCAGGTGTCACATCAAGGATGGCAGCCCGCATGGTGATTTCGATCGGATCAGCCTTACAGTCTTTCATGCAGGGTTCGGACTTTTCTGCATAATGCGGTTCTTCATAGCGTGCGTCTGGAATGAAGTTTTCCTCATTCGGCAACCGCACTTCCAAGAAGTTCTCATTGGAGAGCACAAATTCCTCATCATCCACGATGTCGTTGAGATAAAGGAGGTAGGCGGTGATGGCGTAAACGTCATCATCAGACAACGACCGTGCATTGCCAAAGGGCATGGCGCGCCGCACGTAATCATAGACAGTCGACAGATATGGCCAATAAGAACCGATTGTCTTTTCAGGGCGATCATCAGTCAGTGTGTCATGTCCACCGGCCAGTATCGGCCAACGGCCAACGCCTTCACCGAAATCGCCATGACAGACTGCGCAGTTGTCTGTGTAGATCGGCTCGCCATCCGCAACGCTGCCCGATCCAACAGGCAGACCTTGACCATCCGGACGGATGTCGATGTCCCAAGCCGCAACCTCCGCATCGGTCGCTTTTCGGCCAAGGCCAAACACACCGCCCTCACGGGTGTTTGAGGTCGGCGCAGAGGTGGCAGCTGCGGTTTGAAGCGCTTCTTTTTCTGCCGTTGGCTCGGCACTGCTACTGTCCGAGCCGGATGATGGGGCCGCGCTGGAGAACGTTGCGAGATACGCAAGAATGTTCTCCATGTCTGCGTCTTTGCGAAGACCGGCAAAGGCCATTTTGGTGCCTTTGACGAAGTCCTTCGGCTTTTTCAGATATTGGGTCAGGCTATCTTCATCCCACACCAGACCATCAGTACCTGCTGCGATCATGGCCTTGGAATATTTGTAGCCTTCTATGGACCCGGCAGCACGACCATAGATTTCGTTCAGCTGCGGACCGACCTTGTTCTTCGCGCCGTCACCGACGGCATGACAGGCCTTGCATTTTTTAAAGACCTTTTCGCCTTTGGCCGCATCGCCTGCCGACGCCGAACCAGCGACCATCGCAGAGGCAACCAGAGCTGAGGTGAGGGCGAGTGACTTAACCAACTTCGACATTTTCAACCGTCCCGTCTTTTTGGACATACCACGTCTGGATGCCGTTATTGTGGTAGATCGAATTCTCGCCGCGGGCGGCTCTGAGTTCGTTTTTGGTGGGCTGATAGAAGCCATGCTCGTCCATCGCGCGGGACTGGAGAAGAAGTTCAGACCCGTCCCAGTCAATGTCGAGATAGAAGCGATGCAGGGACTTGGAGAGGCTTAGCCCGTCAATCCGCGCTGTAGTCCAGTTCCGACCCCCGTCAATGGAGACATCCACACGCTTGATACGGCCGTTCCCTGACCAAGCGAGGCCGGAAATCACCAGCGGACCCTTGCCGTGGGAGATCGGCATTTGCGGGCTTGGCGAGGTGATAACGGACTTTGGATCCATGACCCAGGTAAAGCGACGGGCTTTGCCGGTATCCAGAAGGTCGGTGTATTTGGAAGTCTCTTCGCGGTGATGCCAAGGCTGATCGCCCACTTCGAGACGTCGGAGCCATTTGACCCACATGTTGCCTTCCCAACCGGGAACAACCAGACGCAGTGGATAGCCCTGTTCCGGGCGCAGCGCTTCGCCATTCATTTTCCAAGCAACCAGACAGTCGTCCAGCGCTTTTTCCATCGGCACGGAACGGGTCATGTGTGAGGCATCCGCGCCTTCCGGCAGCACCCATTTGCCGTTGGTTTTGACGCCAGCTTCTTCCAAAAGCGTCTTCAGCTTTACCCCGGTATACATGACGTTGTGCACCATGCCGTGGGTGAACTGGCAGCCATTAAGCTGCGAGCCGCGCCATTCCATGCCGCCATTGGCCGCGCATTCGAGGAAGTAGACGTGGTTTTCACGTGGGAACCGCTTCAGGTCGTCCATGGTGAAAACAAGCGGCGTATCCACCAAGCCGTTGATCATCAGGCGATGATCTTGGGGACGGATTTGGGCAACCCCGCCATGGTGGCGCTCAAAGCACAGGCCGTTCGGCGTGATGATCCCGTCCAGCTCATGAAGCGGTGTGAAGTTGATGGAGGCAACTGCATCAGCGGTCAACCACGGAACATTCCGGCGCACCACTTCTGATTCAAACTCGGACGGCAGTCCGTAAGGGGCTGCATCAACGCCATCACCAAGATAGCGGTTCCAGTCCTGAATTTCGGTGATGACGGGATCGCCCTCAGCGCGGGCACCTGTTGCCGTGACCCCGGCAACAGCAGCGCCGCCAGTGGCAAGTCCGGCCTTGAGAAGCGACCGCCGGGAGAGGGACGGGGAGCCCTTGTCCTTTGTCTCAGTCATGTGTTTGTCCTCAGGTCTTTGAGAAATCAAATGCCAACCACCTTCACGGACTTGTTGTCCGGAAGCTTCACGGTCGGGTTCTTGGTGATGTGGTTTTCGACAACGTCCCAGATGGCCGGACCTTCCGTGCCTTCATTGACAGACGCCCAGCCAGCCACGACATATTCCTTTTGAGGGTCGATGGCTTCGCCGGTCGAGAGCAGGGTCATGTCGGTGATCCGCTCTCCGATATCCCTGTTCGGCGCAATCGTGTAACCCATGCCTCCAACGCGAACCATGTCGCCGCCCTGCTGATAATAGGGGTCCTTGTTGAAGAGGTTGTCGCCAACATCTTCCAGGATTTCCTTCAGCATCTGGCCTGTCATCTTCGACCGATAGGCCGCCGGATATGTCATGGCGCAGGCGTTGTGCAGGTCTTCAAACGTGATGTCTTGTCCCGGCAAGAGCGAGGTGCCCCATCTAAATCCAGGCGAAAGAGCAATCTGCGCGTCCCGCTCTTCAATCAGGGCCTGACAAATCAGATCATCAAATGTGCCGTTGAAGTTGCCTCTGCGATAAAGAAGGCTTTCGGTCGTGCCCAGCTTGCGAGCAAGATCGGCTTCATAAGGCGCGCGCACTTCATCGATCAGCGCTGCCATTTCCGCGTCAGGTGTGATGACGTCCGAGAAAATCGGGATCAGACGATACCCGTACCCGGCAACCTTGCCGTCCTTCACATCGAGGTCCACACGGGAGACGAACTTGCCGTTGGAGCCGGATGCAATGACCAGCGTGTTGTTCACAATCACTGGCTCTGGCAGGGCGTCATGCGTGTGGCCGGTCAGGATCACATCAATGCCATCCACCCGAGATGCAAGTTTGCGATCCACGTCGAAGCCATTGTGGGAGAGGAGAACCACAATATCTGCGCCTTCCGAACGGGCTTCTTCGACATGGGTCGCAATATCTTCCTCGCGAATGCCAAAGGACCAGCCGGGGATCATCCAGCGAGGATTGGCAATCGGAGTGTAGGGGAACGCCTGACCAATGACCGCGACCTTGGAACCGCCGCGTTCAAACATTTTCCAGGCTTCAAAGGCGGGTTCATCCCACTCATTGTCGTAAATGTTCGATCCAAGGAACGCGAAGGGAAGTTCGTCAATCACCTCCTGAACACGGTCCTGACCATAGGTGAATTCCCAGTGGCCAGTCATGGCGTCCGGGTTCAGCGCATTCATCACCGTGATCATGTCCTGACCTTCGGTGACGTTGGACGTGTAGCTGCCTTGCCAGGTGTCGCCGCCGTCGAGCAGCAGCACATTGTCGTTGCCGCGTTCGGCCCGAATGCGCTTGATGACCGTTGCCACACGGTCCATGCCGCCAACCTTGCCATAGGATTGGGCAAGCGCGGCAAAGTCGTCGGAGGTTAATGCGTGTGCATCTGGCGAGCCGGGCTGAATGTTGTAAAGTTTCAAAAAGTCCGCACCGGTCACATGCGGCGGCTTGCCTTCAACATCTCCAATTCCGAGGTTGATGGAAGGTTCGCGGAAATAGATCGGCTTCAACTGCGCATGAATATCGGTGATATGTATGAGTGTCAGGTTGCCGGTTGGCTGCATGGAAAGCAGCGCATCTTCGGTCAATCCCTGTTGCGCCATCAGGCGGGACCAGTTGCCAGCCATACCAGACCCTAGAAGGGCACTTGTGGCCGTCGCAGCCATCAGGAATTCGCGTCTTGAAAACATTCAAGCCTCCGGTCAATCGGCGCACCTGAAAGGGGAGGTTGGTCAGGCATACTTTTCCCGTTAGCGCATAACAAAATCAGCACCTGAAACGGAAAAACCGATGTGTGTTCAATAATTTGGGCTTTGTGCCCGGTTATGGGTGCGGCAGCCTTGCCGCCGCACCATGGACGCGTTTTAGCGCCCAATCTCGCTCGTTACTGGCGAACCGCAGGTGTTTCGACCGAAAGGCCGGCTCCTCGCCATGCCAAGTATAGTTCAAGTGCAGTAAACTCGTCGGAACCCCGCTTGTAGGGCACTGCACGGATGTTTTTCATGCACCCCGAAAAGCGGCGGTGGATGGAGCCGAGCCCTTGCCATTTCAAGCGATAGGTCGGGAACCCGTTGATCTGACCCTGACTTAGGTGGTCAGCCCGGATCATGTTGCCATAATTGTCTTCGTGACAATTGGAGCAAGCCATATCGAGCTGGCCGACACGCGTATAATAGAGGTCCTTGCCCTTATCGAACCACTCGGCAGCCGGACCATCAACCTTGACGTCAACCGCCATGCCTCTGGACTGAAGGCCCAGATACGCGGTCATCGCTAGCATCTCAGAGCTTTCCCATTTCCATGGCTCTGCGCCCTGATGTTCCTTGCGGGACCAGTTGATGTGGTCTTCGAGGGTCATCAAAGTGCCCTCGCCCTCATGCCATTTTGGCATAGATGCGCGAAGACCCTTCATGCTGTCCTCGGCAGCCCCGTGACAGGATGCGCAGGACTTGCCCGAAGACCCTTCAGCTGTGTCCCAGAGCTCTGCGCCATAGTCGACAGCAGTGAAACCTGGGTTGTCGAAGTCGTCTGTCTGCAGAGCCTGCGTTTCAACGGAACGAAACCGCCAGCCCGATAGAATTTCGTCCAGCGGATGATCTTCAGGTGCAGCCGTTTTCGTTACTATTTCCACCCCATCAATGCTGAGTTCAGCATTCTCATCCGACAATGCCGGTTGAACGATGAGCGAAGCGGTCAGCCCGGCGCAGATAAGGGCAACCCACTGACGTCCATTCTTCAAAAGTTTAGTCAAATCGTCTCCTCCCGATCTGAAGCGTCGTCGGGCCGCGTCCTGCCCGCCGCAATCGTCAGTTGACCTTGATGTTCTTTTCGGTCTCGTACACGGAGCCATCATCGTCCACCCAAGTGAACTTGAAGGTGCCGGCTTCGTTGACCTTTGCGTTGAACTGCAAATACGGATTCGCAGAAACCGCCGGATCGAGATCACATGAAAATACAATCTGACCGTTAAACTCGCAGGTGAACTTGTTGATGATTTTGCGTGGAATCAATTCGCCGGTTTTCTTGTCTTTGCGCTGCCCGGATTCCATTGGATGGCTGATCAGGGTCTTGATCGTGATGACTTCGCCCTTGTCTGCCTTTTTTGGGACCTTAACGCGCGGTTTTGGAGTTGCCATAACTTGGTTCCTTTATCCCTGTCCTTAGCCGCCGCAGCCGCCGATGGTGACCTTGACTTCTTTTCGGTCGATGAAGGTCGAACCGTCATTCATTTTCGCGACAGCAACGACGTTTTGCGTCTTGGCCAGACGAATACGTGTTTTCGCTTCGGCATCACCGCTTATGGCGCTGAAGTGGAAGGTAGCCACTGCCGGGTTCGGATTTCCGTCTGCCAGAATGAGTACAGATGCGACGTAGCTGTCGGCCGTCATTGGGCTGTCCACTGTGACGCCAACTGGAACGGTATTTCCGTTTTCAGCGATTTCAGGCGTATCGAGTGAGATTTTGCCTTCAGCAGGAGTTGCCCCGCCAGTGAATTCCATGATTGCAGCTTCGGTTGCGTCGGCATTAGCAAAGCTTACCTTCGTCCCGATGGCGAGGAAGGCTGCGGCACCGGCTGAAAGGCCGAGCGCTTCGCGTCTTGTGAGGGTCATCCCTTACTCCTTGTGAGCCTTAGTTTTCTTTCAGTGTGAGCAAGTAGGCCACGACGTCTTCCACCTCTTGAGCGGAAAGAATGGTCTTGCCCTGAAACTTGTCGGTTACGCGAACGCCGAGGTCTGTGGTGTAGAACCCTGGCATGATCGTCTGATCACCGAATACTTCCTTGCTATTTATCACAATGGCGCGCAACTGTTCTGCCGACCACCGGTCTGCCGCGCCGTTTAGTTCAGGGCCGACTTCACCATGAAACAGCTGTTCAGAAAGATCAGCATTTGCATGGCACGCCAGACAGTTACCTTTCTTTCTGTCCGCAAAGGTCTCGCGTCCGGCGCCAGGGTCACCAGCCGCGCCAGTTAGCGAAGCTTTCACTTCCATGTCGACGATCTCGACTGTGTCCGGCGCTACAGTTCCTGCCTGAGCGGTGAGCCCAAACGTCATTGTTGCGACGGCGAGCGAATAAATCAGGCTCTTTGTCATTGTGTCGGTTTTCCTCCTCAAAACGGATAATTGTCTCCGTTCCAATGCCGATTATTGAGTCTCGGCACTCTCCTCATTTAGAAAGATATGAAATTTTGAATGTGTTGTCGAGGCCCTTCGTTTGGCCGATGCGAACGCAGGTTAAACAACGCCCTATTTCTGCCAATCGGACTTATTCACCCGACAGTCGACCTTCTTCCCGCAATTGGTTGATGATGCGAGCATGGTACTTCTGGAAGTGCTCGTCGCTCTCATAGCCCTTTTCATTGACCCATTTGAACATGTTCAAGAAGGTCCATTTTCCGAAGGATCCGGGCATAGTTGCAACGGCCGCTTCGGCAACGGTCTTGTCCTCCGGAACGTCTTCCGGCAGAAACACGACAGTTGGCGTGAAGACAAAACCCCATTTACGAGCCGCCGATTTTTCGGAAAGTTCCGAGCCATCAAGGTCAATGACTTCCTCGTCGCCAAACATGTTGTATTGAACGACAATGAAGTTCTCTTTGATGTAGTCGGCGACTTCGGGATCGGAGAGGACTTTCTCATGCATCTTGGCGCAGTAGATGCAGCCCCGCTGTTCAAAGACCAGAGCTAGTCGCTTTCCATCTTCTTTCGCAGTTTCAATATCTTCAGCGATATCCTTGAATGTGATTGTGAACCAGTCCTGCTTGTGCAGTCCATCTTCGCCCATGGTCGCGGCGGACAACGGGCTGGCCACCACAGCAAATGCGAACATCAATCCAGCAAGTGTCTTCCACATCAATCAACCCTCCTCAAAGATCTGCAGTCGTTTGGACTGATGATCGGGTCTCCACAAAAGTCCTCAGCCGACCTGACTGAAGATCGGAAATGTATCGAGCAGCCAATAGGCAATTGCTGACATTTGACCTGTCACGAACAAGATGCCGGTGAGCACCAGAAAGCCGCCCATGATCTTCTCAACGGTGCCCATGTGCTTGCGGAAGTTGCCCGCCCATTTGAGAAATCGACCCGCGAAAGCGCCGGCAAGGATGAATGGAATTCCAAGGCCCATGGCATAAACGAACAGCAGCCCGGCACCATTCCAGATGGTCTCGGATGAGCCAGCGACAAAGAGAACCGCAGCCAGAACAGGTCCAACGCACGGCGTCCATCCGAATGCAAATGCAAGGCCCATCACAAAGGCTCCAACGAGCCCGGCAGGCTTACTATCCACCTGAACACGCGCTTCCCGATACAGAAGACCAATGCGAAAAACGCCGAGGAAATGAAGGCCCATGATGATGATGATGATGCCGGCAATGATTGAGAGCGTATCGAAGTGCTGGGCAATCGACTTGCCCACGACGCTTGCTGTTGCGCCAAGCGCCACGAAGACAACTGCAAAGCCGAACACAAAGGCGATGGACGAGTAAAGCACCCGCCGACTGGTCTCAGCTGTTGCCGCTTCTCCCTTGAGCTCTTCAACACTGACACCGGCAAGATAGCAGAGATAAGGTGGGACAATTGGCAATACACAAGGCGAGACGAAAGACAAAAGCCCCGCCAGAAACGCCGCCCAGATGGAAACATCCAGCATTTTGTGCCACTCCTCACGCACCACACACAATTGTATGAGTTCAAAATATTCAAAAACTAATATATATTGCAATCCAAGAATTGTTCCGGGCCGTAGAGGCTTGAAATTTCAAATGGCGACGATGATGCGAAACTGGATTTACGGACTGGTTTTTCTACTCTGCTCAAGTTTTGGTGCTGGCGCAGCTGAGTTGCTGATTCTGGAGCAGCCGGGATGCCACTGGTGCGAGCGCTGGGATGAGGAAATCGGTCAGGCCTACCCGAAAACCAACGAGGGGCAGGTTGCCCCTTTGCGCAGGGTGGATATCACAGACCCTTGGCCGGATAATTTGGCCGATGTTCGACCGGAGCGCATGACGCCTACCTTCATTCTGGTCGAAAACGGAAAGGAAGTTGACCGTCTGCGCGGATATCCAGGAGAGCATTTCTTCTGGCCGATGCTGCAGCAGATGCTGGCAAAGCTTCCGTCCAACTAGGTATTCGATGCGGCTGGCTCACCTCATAACCTTTGACGGGTAACGAACTGATCCGGCCACCTAGCATTATATTAATCGAAAGTGTTATAGTTATCGCCTTCGGAACAAACGATATGGACACACCGGCAAATCGTATGAACTTCCCCGTCCTGAACAAGGATATCGAGCCCGCAGAGTTTGACGCACTTGTCGAACAGGCTCGCAAGGCAAGTGATCTGTTAAAGGCGCTTTCTCATGAGGTGCGCCTGCTGATCCTGTGTCTGCTGTCCGAAGGCGAGAAGTCGGTTTCCGAGCTTGAAGATGTGCTGTCCATGCCGCAGGCCGCTGTCTCTCAGCAATTGGCGCGCTTGCGTCTAGAAGGACTGGTCAAGTCTCGCCGTGAAGGCCGGATGATCTACTACAGCCTTGAAAACAAGGAAGTCAGTTCGATCATCTCCACGCTCTACGAGTTGTTTTGCCGGGAAGTTAGGCAGCCTGCCGAAGATATGCCTCTGGCCGCAGAATAAGCGTAAAAACAGCCTCTTATCCAATCGTCTAAGCTGCACTGCACCACGGCAAATGTTTGCCGGGGGCATATCATCTTGCTAGTCTCCGCTACGGAATATTTCCACTGTCGGGCGTGAGGATGCCAGACAAGTGAATAGAGGAGGCGACAGGGCGCTGATATGGATTGGCTGGACCCTCTATATGTTTTGCCGTTCGCAGGAATTGCGGCAGGGGCCGTGATCGGGTTTCTCGCGCGCCGAAACCATTTTTGCACCCTTTCAGCCTTGGAGAGACACTGGTACGCAGGTGACAGCACAGGCCTGCGGACTTGGGTCTTGGCGGCCATGACCGCGCTGTTGACAACACAGGTGCTGGTGCATTTGGGGTTGGCCGATACAGCTTCTTCCTTTTACCTCTCTTCGTCGTTTCCCCTGACAGGTGCAATTGCAGGCGGTGTCATGTTTGGTTTTGGCATGGCGCTTGTTGGAACCTGTGGGTTTGGCGCGGTCATTCGCCTTGGAGGCGGTAGCTTGAGAGCACTGGTTGTGCTGACCGTCATTGGTCTTGCTGCTCTCGCAACACAGCGCGGTATTCTGGGCGTTGTTCGGGTTCCTCTGGTGGACGATATGGCGCTTGATCTGAGTTCCGTCGGCGGGCAATCAATGGGCAGCCTTGCGTCCTATATGGTGGGCGCGGACATAACGTGGCTCGTCGCTCTGGCGGTCTGCGCAGCTGGTTTTATCTGGATTTTTCGATCACGGACCTATCGATCAGAGTGGACGCATATCGGTACCGGCGTTGCAATTGGTCTGGCCATCTCATTTGGTTGGGTGGCAACGACTTGGGCATCAAAGTCAGCACTAGACCCCGTACAGATCGAGGCTGGCTCCTTTGTGGTACCGGTGGGCGATACGATCTTGCAATTGATCACGTACACGGGCGTCTTGCCCGACTACGGCGTCGGCTTGATTGTGGGTGTGCTTTTCGGCGCTGTCACCGCAGCCGTGTTGAAAAAGGATATTCGCTGGGAAGCTTGCGATGATGCGCGGGAACTGGGGCGGCACATTCTTGGTGGCACGCTGATGGGTATCGGTGGTGTTGTGGCGATGGGCTGCACAATCGGGCAGGGCATCTCAGGCTTTTCAACCCTCGCAATTTCGGCACCAATCGTGTTGCTCTCCATCGGGCTTGGGGCACGAATGGGGCTTTCTTGGCTTCTCGAGGGGTCAATTCTTGCAGCTTTCCAGCTAAACAGTGGGAGCACGTCAGCGGCGGAATAAACCGCCGCCTCACAGGCGCGGTCTCGCTACTCAACCAGCGACGAATTTATAAGCATCACCATTGCGCTCAGCATAGCCGTGTCCCGGATGGGGCAGGTGGTAGCCAATCAAGCGTGTCTTGTCGGCGGCAAGGCGGTCCAGAAGGACCTTGCGGGTTTGAATGCCTTGGGCGGTATCGTGATCTGAACCGGAGTTCCAACCGGGCTTTTCAAACGAAATGATAGCGTTGCTGATCGCATCGCCAATTACCATGGCACTCTCACTGCCGCCATGAATGACATAGGACATATGGCCGGGCGTATGGCCTGCAGTGTCCACCGCCTCAACGCCCGGAACTACTTCCGTGCCCGGTGGGACCATTTCAACTTGATCGGCAATGGCCTCAAAGCGGCTTTGAGCTCCAACCACGAATGATTTCCGTTCATCTGGCATGTTCTCCAGCGTGTTGGCATCCATCCAGAAATCCCATTCACCCTGTGGCACCCAGTATTGGGCTTCGTAGAACAGCGGGTCGTCAAAGTCATCCAGAACGCCCCAAAGGTGATCTGGATGAGCATGCGTGAAAATCACATCTGTCACGTCACCCGGATCAATACCAGCGTCTTCCAGATTAGCGAGAAGTTGACCGGCGGAGGACATGAAGTTTGCGCCGGAACCAACGTCAAACAGGACGAGGCGATCACCGCGGCGCATGAGTGTGACGTTACAGTCTGGCGTCAAGGTTTCAGTGCTCAGTACGTGCGGTGACAAAAGCTCTTTGATCTCTTCCTCGCTCCGGTCAGGCAGGATGAAATTCATGGGCATGCTCAGCGTGCCGTCACTGAATACGGAAATCTCCGCATCTCCGAGCGTCAAGGTCGGAGAAGAGGCGAGTGACGGTGTGCCGGAAAGCAGGCCAGTGCCAGCTGCCGCTACGGCTGTTGTTCCAGCAACACCTTTCAGGAAGTTTCGTCGGTCAAGCCGATAGGAATTGATATCTGACACGCTGCTCTCCTCCACATATTCAATTATTTGAATTTATCCATGCTTCCTTGAGGGACGTCAATGCGAAACCGGAGTTCAAGCGGGATGAATGCGCAAGAGCCGCAGCGTCAGGCGCGGTGCGCAATCATAACTGAGATTGAACAATGGACCTCACATATTTCCTTGAACATTATTCCGAGCCCCAAATTCTGGCTGCCGGTGGATTGCTTGTCGGGATTGTGTTTGGCGCGTGTGCCCAGCAGAGCCGGTTCTGTTTGCGGGCAGCCGCGCTGGATTTCGCGCATGGGGTCTTTGGAATACGGCTGTCGATCTGGTTGCTCGCGTTCTCATCTGCCGTGCTGGCCACGCAGGTTCTCGTCGCAACCGGTTTTGCGCAGGTGCACGAAGCGCGCCAGCTTGCATTCCCACAAAGCCTGTCAGGTGCTGCCATCGGCGGGCTGATGTTCGGGGGCAGGGATGGTTCTGGCGCGCGGATGCGCAAGTCGGTTGCTTGTGTTGTCCGCAACTGGAAACTTGAGGGCGCTACTGTCCGGTTTGGTGTTTGCAGTGGTGGCTCAGGCCAGTTTGCGGGGGATTTTGAAGCCGGGACGCGAATGGGTCGCGGGATGGTGGACGACAGCAGATATAGGTGGCAATGACTTGGCGGCCCACCTCTCATTATCCTCCTCCTTCACCATTGGGTTTGCGCTTGTTTGGTTTGCTACAGGAGTGTTCTTCGTTTTGCGCGCCAAGACCCCGTTCTGGCAGGCTGTGGCAGCGTGTGGGGCAGGTCTCGCCATTCCCCTTGCGTGGAGCTTCACATCATCCATGGCGTCGCAAGCTTTTGATCCTGTGTAGGTCGAAGGCGTGACCTTCACTGGCCCATCGGCTGATACACTCATGCTCTTTCTGTCTCCACCGTGACCGTCCGGCGAAGGCGCTCTGGCGCGACACCGATGCGGCCTGTTACGCTGCCTGAGCAGCGTAACGCCAGGGCAGAAGTTCGTCGAGGCGTGTGATTTTGTGGTCGGCGACTTGACCGAGGACCCAGGTCAGCCAGGCCTGAGGGTCAACACCGTTGAGCTTGGCCGTTTCGATCAGGGTATAAGCGATAGCCATGGCTTTGCCGCCGCCTTGGGAGCCTGAGAACATCCAATTTTTGCGTCCGATGGCGACGGGTTTAACGGCGCGCTCGGCGGTGTTGTTATCCAATTCCAGATGGCCGAGCTCAAGGTATGGGCGTGCTTTCGGCATTCGGCCCAAGGCATAGCGGATGGCCTGCGCGAGTGGTGACTTTCCCGAGATTTTGGGCAATTGCGTCTGCAACCATTCTTCCAAGGCGTCAAAGATCGGTTTTGCCCTAGCCTGCCGGATGGTAGCGCGGTCTTCGGGGGGCATGCCCCTGATCTCTTTCTCGATAGCGTAAAGCTCAGCAATCCGGCGGATGACTTCTTCGGCAATGGCGCTGCCCTGCGAGGAGAAGACATCCACGAACTTGCGTCGTACATGCGCCATGCAGGCCATCTCATCGGCTTTGTCGTCACCGAACACACCGTTGAACCCGGAATATCCATCCGCATGGACCCAGCCCTTGTATCCCGACAAATGAGCAACGGGATGCTCTCCTTTGCGATCCACCGTGAACTGATACCATGCACAGGGTGGCGATTGGCCAGACCAGGCACGCTCATCCCGCACATAGGTCCAGACCCGCGCCGTTTTGGTCTTCTTGTTGCCGGGGGCCAGCATTTTGATGGGCGTATCGTCGGCAAAAAGCGCAGGTCCTTGCCGCACCATCCGTCCGATGGCATCGGCAAGAGGTTCCAGCAGGGCCGTCGAGCGACCAACCCAGTCGGCCATGGTCGAGCGGTCCAGATCGACGCCTTCACGGGCAAAGATCTGGCTCAGGCGATAGAGGGGTAAATGATCGGCATATTTGCTTACCAGAACATGGGCCAACAATCCCGGTCCGGGCCGCCCACGCTCAATGGGGCGCGATGGCAGCGGCGCTTGCACAATCGCCTCGCACCATGAACAGGCTTTGCGGGGCCGGATGATCCGCTTCACCTTGAAGCGTCCCGGCACGTATTCCAACTCTTCGGTGACATCCTCACCCAGGGTGCGCAAGTTGCCACCACAACGACCGCATTCATCACCGGGAGAGAGCTCCTCGTCTTCCCGATCCAGATGATCCGGCAAGGGCTTGCGGCTGTGTTTGCGCTTCGGCTTTGGATCAACTCCCTCCTGCGACGGGGCGGGCTGTTTTGCCTGGTCTTCAGCGGCCTCAACAATCTCGGCGTCCTCGAGCAGATCGAGATTGAGCTGATCCAGACCCTCAGACTTGGAGCCGAACCGATGCCGATTGGCCCCGTGCAACTGGTGTTGAAGCTGCTCGACCTTGAGGCTCAGAGCCTTGACCTCGTCGGCCAGAAGGCGGTTCACCGCCCTCAATTCGGCGGGGTCCTCCGGGGTGATATCAAGGTCCTTCAGCATCTTCGATCTTATATCAGCCCGGATTTCCCAAGTAGTCAGCTGATTTAGCTTCTTCTATCCTATTTTTCTCTTTATATTACAGCGTGTTACTTGATGACGGAGGGCTGAAAAATGGCACACCCAACGGGTGCGGGTTCTGAGAGCGATTTTCGGCTGGATTTTGACCCTCGGGTGCGGTTGGAATTCCACGGTTCAAAGATCAGTTCTGATGGCGGTCTTCTGCTTTACCGGGAGCTTGATGACGCCCTTGGCCTTTTCGGCAAAGCGGTTCGGTTCCTTCGGGATACCCGCAAAGGTAAGAATGGCGTTCACACCTTGATGGGCCTGCTGCGCCAATCGATATTTGGTCGCCTTGCGGGCTATGAAGATGTGAATGATGCCGTGCGTCTGTCGCGTGACCCGGTAATGCGCCAGATTATCGGGGGCCGTGCCGTTGACACTCAGGCGGCATCCTCCTCCCAGATGGGCCGCTTTGAGACTGAGGTGCTCGCGACTGCCGCCAACAGGGAAGCCTTGGCCGATATGCCCGGTCAATGGATTGATGCGGTGCATGGTCGCCAAGGACTGAACTACATCACCTTGGACATGGATAGCTCTGTCAGCCCCACCCATGGCGCTCAGGAGGGAACCGCATGGAACGGGCATTTCGGCTGCAACTGCTATCACCCATTGTTCATCTTCAATCAGTTTGGCCACTTGGAACGCTGTGCCCTGCGCAATGGCAGCGTCCACAGCGCGGATGACTGGAAGGCTCTTCTGATACCCGTCATTGCGCGCTATGCAGAGCGCGACATCATGCGCTTCTTTCGCGCTGATGCCGCCTTTGCCATTCCGGAACTTTACGAGACTTTAGAGGCTGAAGGGTACCGCTACGCCATCCGCCTCAAAAAGAACGCTGTGCTGGAAGAGAAGATCAGCCATCAGCTGACCCGCCCCGTGGGACGTCCCTCAAAGACAAAGATCAAGCGCTTCTATGAGGTTTTTGAGTATCAGGCTGCTTCATGGAGCAAGCCCCGTCAGGTGGTTGCCAAGATCGAATGGTATCCCGGTGATCTATTCCCTCGCGTGGGTTTTGTCGTCACCAACTTGCCGATGGAGCCGGAATGGATCATCCGCTTCTACAATCAGCGCGGCACAGCCGAACAGCACATCAAAGAAGGCAAGAACGCCATCACTTGGACCCGCCTGTCCTGCAAGCGGTTCTGTGACAATGAGGTCCGGCTTCAGCTTCACGCATTGGCGTATAACCTTGGTGTCTTCCTGCAAGGGCTAGACCTCCCGGAAGAGGTCGCCGACTGGTCGCTGACAAGTATCCAGAGCCGCCTCATCAAAATCGGGGCAAAGGTCGTACGCCATGCGCGCAAAATCACGTTCCAACTGGCAGAGGTGGCTGTATCAGGCTACGTCTTCGGACGAATCCTCGCCGCAATCCGCGCCCTCAAGCCCCCGCCGAGGCCTGCATGACGCTCCAAACAACGAAACCAACACAAATGCGGCTCCACAGCTGTGTCTTGTCGCAGCCCAAACGGGATAAAGTCCACGAAAAGCTCAAAAACCGCGCTTACGTAACCGTCAAAATCGATAATCGCCCCGACAACGCTGCCGTCAGAGTTGCAAACGTCCGTGAAAACGGTCAACCTCGTCGCAACACACAGTTACTTGGGAAATATCCGATCAGATCAAGGGCGTAAGTTGAATCCCGAGAGGCGCGCAAACGCCAATATATTGGCCTATCCGACGCTCAGGGGCCGCCATGTTTTTTGCGGCATCCGCCAGTCTATGCCTTCAAGCAACATCGACAATTGCGCGGGCGTCACGCTGACCTTACCGTCCTTCGCAGCAGGCCAAACAAACCGGCCCTTCTCAAGGCGCTTGCTGAACAGGCATGCGCCCTGTCGATCCCACCAGATGATCTTCAGCAGATCACCGCGCCGTCCCCGGAACACAAACAGATGTCCAGAATAGGGATCAAGCTCCAGAACCTTCTCCGCCTGAGCCGCCAAAGTGTTGAACCCGCGCCGCATGTCCGTCACCCCGGCAGCCAGCCAAACCCGCGCGTTGGACGGCACGGGGATCACGGCATTAGACCTTCAACCAAAGCCAGCACCGTCGGCAGCGCCGTCGTCCCTTCCACCAATACCCGCCGCCCGTCCGACAGCGTGATATCAACCCGCTGAGCCGACAACGGCATATCCGAGGCAAGCGCCGCGATCTGGTGGCCTGGTGCGGCCTGCGGGCCCTCTATCTCCACTGGTAGAAACGCCGCTCCATCAAGGACGCAATCGCTGTCTTCTGGCGCAAACCGCTCATCACGCAGCCAGTTGTGGATCAGGTTCGCATTCATCGCAGAGCGGCGCGCAACCTGCGCAACCGAAACCCCCGGCACTCTGGCCTGCAAACAGATCGACCGCTTCTCGTCATCCGACCAAAACCGCTTCTTGCTGCCCTTCTTCGTACCCAAAATGTGCCTCACAATGTCCATTAACGAAAATGGACATTATCACCCCACCGCGCTCCCCGTCAGAGCGGGAATACCGAACGCTCACTCTCCACCCGGGTCCGTATTTGATTTTGATATCGGTTTGGTGCCCGGCGTATTTCTGGGATCGTTTTTGGCAGCGCTGCTGACACGAGAACTTGCGCTTCAAGGCTTTGAAGGTGGTCGCTCAATGGCGCGATATCTGACGGGGGCCGCACTGATGGGCTTTGGTGGCATGTTGGCCGGTGGCTGCGCCGTTGGTGCTGGTGTTACAGGTGCTTCCATTTTTGCTGTGACCGCCTGGATCACGCTCACAGCCATCTGGCTCTCTGCTGCTGTGACGGACCGAATAATCAATCGTCCATCGAAAGCTTCCACGACATCTCTATCCTCCAAGCCGGAGGTTCAGCCTGCCACTTAGGCGCAATGGAGACTGCCTCTTAGACTGGCAGAGGCCGCGCGTCAGCGATAGCTTCCATGGTCATGTAGGATGTGACCGTGTCCAGATCGACCTTCTCGATAATCCGTTGATAGACCCGGTCAAAGGCGTTCATGTCCTTTACGGCGACTTTCAGCATGTAGTCGTAGTCACCCGCGATCCGGTAAAAGTCGATGATATTCGCGATCGCCAGAATTTCCTTTCGAAATTGCTCAAGCCATTCTTTTGAATGGTGACGGGTGCGGACCATCATGAAGACGGTGAGCGGTAATCCCACTTCTGCCGAGTCCAGACGCACGGTGTGGTTTTTGATCAGCCTTCTTTCATCCAGCGCCTTGAGGCGGCGCCAGCAGGCATTTTGGGAAAGCCCGATTTTGTCAGCCAGGTCGCGCTGCGACAGGCGCGAATCTTCCTGAAGTGCATTCAGGAGGCGACGGTCAATTTGATCTAGTTCCTTCATCATAATCGTTCATATGACACAACATTAGTAAAAGTTCGATCAAAATAGGTGAGGAATTCAACGTGAAGCCTATCATAAATTCTCCCCACTAGATGAGGGGTAGATCAAATGACACATATGGCCGGTACAGCGCTTGATGATTTCAAAGCCAGTCTAAAACGAGATGACCTGGTGGAATGGCTGCGCGCTGGTCTCATTGGGGACGGCATTGAGTTTGAAACGCCTTTTGGCCCCAAGGAACTGATCTATGCCGATTATGTGGCGTCGGGCAGGGCGCTGCGCCAAATCGAAGATTTCGTCATGGAACGGGTTTTGCCGTTTTACGCCAACAGTCACACCGAGGCGTCCCATGTTGGTGGGACAATGACCCGGATGCGCGAGCAAGCCCGCAGAGAGATTGCTCGCATTGTTGGTGCGGATGACGACACTGTTGTGGCCTTTGCAGGCTCAGGTGCAACGTCCGGGATCAACCGGTTGGTGCATCTTCTGGGCGCGTCGGACGCAAGCGGTGGCGCTGAAAGGCCTTGGGTCGTAATCGGGCCCTACGAGCATCACTCCAACATCTTGCCATGGCGCGAAAGCGGAGCGGAAGTGGTTGAAATTGCGGAGGCTCCTACTGGTGGGCCCGACCTTGATGAACTGGAAAACGTGCTTGCAAGTGCCGGACAGTCTCGGTTGAAAATTGGCGCGTTTTCCCAAATGTCCAATGTCACAGGCATTGTCACTGATGTGGATGCAGTGACCCGAATTTTGAACAGGCACGGCGCACGCAGCTTGTGGGACTGCGCAGGCAGCGGATCCTATTTGCCGATTTCTATGGACTTAGCGAAGGACACCCAAAAGGATGCTCTTGTCTATTCGCCGCATAAATTCATCGGTGGGCCGGCTGCAACGGGGGTCATCGTTTTGCGCAAAGAAGTCGTGATGCGCGCGCAGCCGGTGTTTCCAGGCGGCGGGACTGTCCGCTTTGTGTCTCCGTGGGCGCATGATTACAGCGACAATATCGCAACGCGTGAAGAGGCGGGCACACCGAATGTCGTCGGTGATATCCGTGCTGCGCTTGTGTTTTTGGTGCGTGAAGCTCTTATGAAAGCTGGAATGCATGAGCGTCACAAGGCTTTGAGAGCGCGTGCTATGTCTGTCTGGGCGAAAAACCCTGCGATAGAAATCATGGGCAATGAAGATGCGGACATGCCATTGCCGATCTTTTCGTTCCGGGTGCGGGATATGAAAAAGGGGGGATACCTCCACCAACAGCTTGTCACTCGCATGCTATCGGATCTTTATGGTGTTCAGGCACGCGGTGGTTGCGCCTGTGCTGGGCCCTATGCGCACCGCTTGCTTGGAATGAATGAAGCGGAATCGGAAAAATTGCGTGCCGAGATCTTGTCAGGAAAAGAGACCCTCAAACCCGGATGGACCAGATTGAACCTGAGTGTCTTGCATAGCGGTGAAAAAGCGGACCGGATCATTCATGCAGTGGATGAACTGGCGACCGATCCCTATCCAATGTGCGATTGGTATGAGTGCGATCATACGACCGCGCGGTTCCGTCCTGTTGTGGAGGCAGCTTAATGTGCCGTTGGGCCGCTTGGCACGGTGAGCCGAAATACCTCGAAACCCTGATTTACGACCCGGTTCACTCCCTCGTCGATCAGAGCAAAAACGCGCAGGAATGCAAGACCTCCATCAACGCTGATGGATTTGGATTAGCCTGGTACGGTGAACGTGAAACACCGTGTGTTTACAAGGATATCCGTCCAGCCTGGTCTGATGCCAATTTGTTGCAGTTGGCGGGGCATGTGTCCTCGCCATTGTTCCTGGCCCATGTGCGAGCGTCGACGGGCACGGCAACAACACGCGACAATTGCCACCCTTTTTCGGTCGGTCGCTGGTCATTCATGCACAATGGGCAAATCGGCGACTATGATCGCATTCGCAAGCTATTGGACGGTCTGATCCCGGACGAGCTTTATCATGAGAGACAAGGCACGACAGACAGCGAGGCACTGTTCTTGATCGCGCTTGGCGAGGGACTGGACGACGATCCGATTGGCGCCATGTCCCGAACTGTTTTGAAATTGCAGAAGGTCGCTGAAGAAAAGGGTGGTGTGCCAGCAATGCGCTTTGCTGCGTGCTGGTCAAATGGTCGGCAAATCTTTGCAGCGCGTTATGCCTCGGATCATCTGGCCCCAAGCTTGTTTTACCGGCAGTTTGAAGAAGGCGTCAGTGTCGTGTCAGAGCCTTACGACGAAGTGCTTGGGTGTTGGGAAGAAGTCCGTCCGGGTGAGGCGATAGAAATATCAAACCAAACGGTGACTGTTCACCCGTTCTTGCCTATGAGCCAAACCTAAGGTCAGACCCCCAAAATCAGCAAGAGTTAGACTTGGCTTTTTGGGTGTCCGCGATTTTTGCGGTAACTCGGTCGACCTGTTCGCGAATTTGCGCAAGCACAGGATGGCGGCTTGTCTGACTGGTTCCATAGCCAAGATTGAACGCGAAATCGATGTCCGGGTTTTCGGGCGTCAAATTGTGCTGGAGCATGGTTTCGATCTTGTCGAGCCCCTTCGCTACAACAGCTTCCGGCGTTGAACCATCACTATATTCCTGCCAGAGATCGAGAATTTCGTTTCTCAGCTCCACAGGCAGCGGCGCGCATAAGGTTTCAAGGTCCTGCCTTTCGCGTGCGTCTCGGTCGTCGCTCGCTTCCTGCGCGATGGCCGGGATATCGCCGCGCAAGGCTTCACCGAGGTCATGGACAAGGCAAAGCTTTAAAAGTTTCAGTTGGTCAATGGAGGTGTCACCTTGGGTGACCACCGTGGCAAGCAACGCCAAACGCAAGGAATGGTCTGCAACGCTCTCACGCCTGCCACCGCGTGTTGAGCCGGATCGCGTTTGATCCTTCAACCGTTCCGCTTCTTGGATAAAGGACAAAAGCCCGGTCAGTTTCTCATTAGTAAAAGGGGTGCCCGAATGGTTGTAGGTTATCATGCAATCTAGGTATCTGAAAGGCGGGCGAGGAACATTTGTACAGCTAAATCAAAGCTTTCCGGGTTTTCGTTTAACCGAGCAGAGATTTGAGCACCTTCGACAAGCGCCAGCGTACTGGCAGCCTCCAACGCGGGGTCTTCAAGGTTTTTAATGCTGCCAGTTTTCAGGGCTTCTTCAAAGCGCTGTTGCAGCCAGGACAGTACCCGTTTCCTGAAATGCCCAATGGCTTGTTGAGTGCCTTCAGCCAATTCACTCTTCGTGACCGTATAGGCCACACACATGCAAAGCGTATCTCCACCCTGCAGAGCATCGCGGTAAAAGGACACAAAATCGCGCAGCTGTTGTGCGGTGCTGGAGCCGTTTGCGGTGTAGCCCTCCAGTGTGTCCATCACGCGTTGGTCATAGCGTTGCATAATGGCAGTGAGCAGATCTGCTTTCGCTGGGAAATGGTGATGAATACTGGCCTTGCGAATGCCAACCACATTGCTCAAATCCGAATAGCTGAAACCGTCGGCTCCCTTGTGGCGAACAAGGTGCTCGGCAACGTCCATCAATTTGGTTTTAGTGTCTTTTTTCGTCATTCGGATCGCATCTGGGCAGTGGTTACGAATGGAATCGGCTGAATTTCAGTTTGAGAAACTAGCCAATCCCATTCCTGTAACTTGATGTCAGATGAGACAAAAGGTCAATTCGTGCAGAGCACCAATTGTGGAGAGTTCTGACAATCACACATCTGGAGCTTCAGCAAAGGGCAGATGGCCGGTTTTGACCCAAATACGAGTGCCGTCAGATGTTGCTTTTGCGCTCAGGTGCTCTCCAACGGGAATCCGAATCCAGCTGCCTTTTTCCAGATTGTCGGGACCGGCGTTTACCGAGCCTGAGAGAACCAGCGCTTCGAGTCCGCCCTCTGCAGTGATCTCCAGTTCCGCATCCTTGTTCAGGCCGTAAAAGGTGACAATTTCACGGTCATCCTTGTGAAGCTCGGCTTTAGCGACGCCATTTTCAAAGTTGCTAAGCTCCGCTTCCATGTCTTTGCGAAATTGGGTGCGATCATCCATGTCGAACTGCCAAAGTTTCACAAAGATCACACAACCATCATCGGACCGTGGTGTATGGCTGGTGGTTGGCGGGTTACGGACATAGGTGCCAGCTGGGAAGTCACCGTGTTCATCCTGAAAAACACCCTCCAGAACAATGAATTCCTCACCGCCGGTGTGCGTATGCGCTGAAAAGTGGCTTCCGGGAGCATAGCGCACAATGGTCGTGGCTCTGGCAACTTCCTCGCCAATGCGATCCAGCATCCGGCGCTCAACGCCCTTCATGGGGGAGGCATGCCAAGGTTCTTGTTCGGAGTGAACCAGCTCCTTTTGGGAAAAGTCTGAGCGAATTTCCATGGTAAGTCTCCATCCTGATAGGATTACGCGTTGATGCTTGGGCGAGCTGCAACCTTTTTGCGCCAAGCCGACAGATGTGTAAGTTCCGCGGGAATTTCGATTTTTGCAAAATCCGCAAAAGCCAGACCGGCAAAAACCGTGATATCGGCCATGGAGAAGGTATCTCCCGCGACGTAAGTACGGCTCTTCAGGGTGTCATCAAGATACCGCATGGTCTCTATCGCTTTGCTCTTCCGCAATTTGCCCCAATCTGCAACCTGATTGGTTTCCAGTGTAGGTCCGAGGCCCGGAGTGGCGTGGTGAAAATAGTCTCCAACAGCGTCCAACAGGCCATTTTCTGCGCGCCTGTTCATCATATGAATGATAGCTCTTTCCTTGGGCGATTGACCACATAAGCTGGCCCCTGAATAGGTGCCGTCAATATACTCGGTAATGGCTGTGCACTGGGATAGGTACGTGCCATCGTCAAGCTCAAGAAGCGGGACGGATGCATCCGGGTTTTTGGAGACGTATTCGGCTGACCGATGCTCTCCGTTCATCACATCAACAGAAACGAACTGGACATCATCAACCGCTCCTTTTTCAGCCAAGGCAATTCGAACTCGTGCCGGATTTGGAAAGCCTTCAACATCGTACACTCTCATAATGTTCTCCTTCAGTTCAAAAAACAACCAACTAGAAGGTAGTGAATTTTCCAGAAATTGAAAGAGAAAATTTTGTAAAACTCAAAAGACAAATTAGATCAGTTGGTTGTGGTGCTTTAGTCAGGTGATGAAATGATCATCTGCGCTCAGCGCTATCGGTACTTCTCGATGAACGCGTCAATGCTCAGCGACCGGAAATCCGGTAGACGGCTTTTCAGGGTCTCGTGATCCCAGTCCCACCAGGCCATCTCCTGAAGCGCAATTGCCTGGGCTTCGGTGAAGCGTCGCTTGATTTCCTTGGCAGCAACACCGCCGACAATTGTATACGGCGCAACGTCTTTTGAGACGACAGCCCCGGCAGCAAGGATCGAACCTGTTCCAACCGTAACGCCTGCAAGGATTGTCACACCGTGACCGACCCAAACATCATGTCCTAATGTCACCCAGTCCTTTTTGCGCCACTCAAAAAAATCCTTGTCATCGTCTCCAAGGTCATAGGCGGCTGCTCGATAGGTGAAATGGTGTTGCGAGGCGCGCCATGTGGGGTGATTGCCGGGGTTCATCCGCACGTTTCGGGCAATGGAGCAGAATTTTCCAATTGTGGTCCATACCACGTCGCCGCCCTGAACGATGTAGGAATAGTCATCCATTGACGACTGCCGCATTTCGGTAAAGGCGCCAACTTCAGTCCAATAGCCAAGCTCGCAATCCAGAACAAGAGCGTCCGGATGGATGGACGGATCAGACGATAGGGAAGGTTTCTCAGCGGGAGATGACATCACGGACTTTCCGGAAAAACAGGGCGATTTCGCATAACTGGGCGTAATTGCAGCGAGCAGTGTTACAGCTTCATGACAGTCTACGGACTGGTGTTTAAAATACAGAGTTCGCGCTGAAAAACCCCTTAACTGATTGAAGAGTATGGATACCCATTGGGTTTTGGATGTGTGAATATGCCGGTTAGTTGATCCGAAGCACGCATTTTCTGGCATATTCTCATGAGACCTTCAAAACGCAACAAACGGTGTGGCGATCTGTTCAAGGAACGCCTGGCCGCAATCATCGATATGAACCATTCGTTGGTGCGGCTGTCTGGTCTGATGCCTTGGGATGAATTTGATGCGGAGTTCGGCAGGCATTATCGCCCCTTGGGACGACCGGCCAAACCAACGCGTCTGATGGCCGGGCTGCACTTTCTCAAGCACATGTACGATCTTTCCGATGAAGAGACGGTTGAGCGTTGGGTTGAAAACCCCTACTGGCAGTCTTTCTGCGGTTTTGAGTTTTTCCAGCACCAATTCCCCATTGATCCCTCAACCATGACCCGCTGGCGCAAACGGATTGGTCCTGAGGGAATGGAAAAGCTTCTTTCTGCTACGGTAGGTGTTGCGATTGAGAGCGGGACGATCAAGAAGAGCAGCCTTGAGCGGGTCTTGGTTGATACGACCGTTCAACCCAAAGCCATTGCCCATCCCACCGATAGCCGTCTTTATCACAAGGCCTTGCAGCTTCTGGTGCGCCAGGCCAAGAGGGCCGGCATCATCTTGCGTCGCAGCCATACCAGAGTTGCCAAAAAGGCGGCCTTGATGGCGGGCCGTTATGCCCATGCCAAACAGTTCAAGCGGATGCGCCGGGAACTCAAAAAGCTGAAGACCTATCTGGGCCGGGTCTATCGCGACATCTCCCGCAAGATCGCAGGCAACGAAGGTCTTGAGCACCGGTTCTCCCGTCTGCTGGGACTGGTGGAGCGGCTTCTGGCCCAGACCCCCAAGGACAAAAACAAGATTTATTCCATGCATGCGCCGGAAGTGGCCTGTATTGCCAAGGGCAAGGCGCGAACACCTTACGAGTTCGGGGCCAAGGTTGGCATTGCCACGACCAATCGGGAAGGATTGGTTCTTGCGGCGAGGGCTTTTGAGGGCAATCCCTATGATGGGCACACCTTGAATGACACCATCAGTCAGGCTGAGAAAGTCTGCGGCACCAAAGCTGAGCGTGTCTATGTGGACCGTGGCTATCGGGGGCATGATTATGAGGGCGACGCCAAGGTCATGATCTCCGGCCAGAAGCGCGGGCTGACGGCACAGATGAAGCGTGAGCTGAAACGACGATCAGCGATCGAGGCCACCATCGGCCACATGAAAACAGATGGACGACTTGACCGGAACTTCCTCAATGGCAAAAATGGCGATGCCATCAACGCCCTGCTGGCCGCAGCCGGTCATAACCTGCGTCTGATCCTCAATGCACTGATCATTTTGCTGCTCTGGATCACAAACCCCATCCCCAAACCGGTCAAATCGAATATTTGCGTATTGCTTCGGCCACGCGCAACATCAATGGCTTAGACGTTGTTCAGGGCGGACTACAGAGTTCGCAAATCTGGGGTGTCTGGTGTTTTTGAGGCGCTTATTGAAGTTAAAGAGGTGTTTAATAAGTTTAGTCGACAAAATGAATATCGTATTTCCCTCCTATACTTCAAATAATGATCAAAACAAGACAGGCGAAATTTCACAGAACAGACGAAAACCTGTCATTTATATGTAACACAACCATGGCTCTTGTCTTCGCTGGATAAGCAAAACAACGGACAGGGCCATCCCTTGATTCAGTTCGATAACGTTACAAAGACCTTTGGCGCTCGCACAGCGGTGAACAAAGTCAGCTTCACGATCGACAAGCCGCAGATGATTGGTGTGATCGGACGCTCCGGGGCGGGTAAATCGACGCTTTTGCGTATGATCAACCGTCTGACGCCAGCCACATCAGGTCAGATCCTGTTCAACAACATGAACATTCTCGCGCTGAAGGGCGCACAGATGCGGCGCTGGCAGCGGGATTGCGCCATGGTTTTCCAGCAATTCAACTTGGTCCCGCGTTTGGATGTTGTAACCAACGTCATGCTGGGACGCCTAAACGGTCACGGTGCGTTCAAGAGCCTTTTCAATGTGTTCAGCGCAGACGACGTAACGACGGCGCTGAATGCTCTGGACCGCCTCGGCATTGCGCAAGAAGCCAGCAAGCGGGCTGAAGAATTGTCCGGCGGGCAGCAACAGCGCGTGGCCATTGCCCGCGCGCTCATGCAGGACCCGCAGATGATTTTGGCCGATGAGCCTATCGCGTCGCTGGATCCGATGAACGCCAAGATCGTTATGGACTCGCTGCGCGAAATCCACGAGCGCGACAACAAGGTCGTGCTGTGCAATCTGCATACTCTAGACACCGCACGGGCCTATTGCGACCGCGTCATTGGCATGCGTGATGGGGATATCGTGTTTGATGGTGTGCCTGAAGCCCTGACAACAGACGTCGCCAGAGACATCTACGGCGCCGACGAGAGCTTTAATGAAGCGGCCACTTCGACAGCCATCGAAACCGACACCTCCAGAACCACCCATTCCGCCGGGACAGTGACCCCGGCGGTCGCCGTCGCAGTTTGATCTGCGTGAGCGACATAGTCATTGTTTCCAATTACTTACGGGGAGTCTCCCAAATGAAACGCGTCTCCAAACTTGCTGCGCTCGCCGCAGTCAGCATGCTCGCCTTGAACGCCACATCTGCAGCAGCAGATGATCAGAAGATCAACGAATTCCGCATTGGTATCCTTGGCGGTGAAAACGCGTCAGACCGTCTGCGCGCCTACACTTGTCTTGAAGAAAAAACAGCTGACCTTCTTGGCGTAGACGTCAAACTCTTCGCTCCGGCTGACTATAACGGCGTTATTGAAGGTCTTCTCGGTGGCAACCTTGATCTGGCATGGCTGGGCGCGTCTAGCTACGCCAAAGTTTACCTGACTGACCCAGAAGCCGTTGATCCGGTACTCGTCAAGGTCAATGTTGATGGTGGTTACGGCTACTATTCTATCGGTTTTGCCCGCACAGACAGCGAGATCAACTCTCTGGACGACATGAAGGGCAAGGTTTTCGGCTTTGGTGACCCGAACTCCACATCCGGTTACCTGATCCCGTCCATCGCCATCCCGCAGCAGGGCTACTCCATGAAGCCGGGCGAATACTTTGGCGAAGTGAAGTTCACTGGTGGCCACGAGCAAACCATCGTTGCGGTCGCAAATGGCGACATCGATGCTGGTGTTACCTGGGCGGACGGTCTTGGTGAGTGGGAAGACGGATATAACTCCGGCGCCCTGCGCAAGGCTTCTGATGCAGGTCTGGTTGACATGACCGAGATGACACAAATCTGGCAATCCCCGGTCATCCCGGAAGGCCCGATCGTTCTGTCCAAGAAGCTGCCGGAAGACGTTAAAATCAAGATGACGGGTCTGATTGCGTCCATGAACTCTATCGATCCAGACTGCGCATACAACATTGCAGCTGGTGAGACCAAGGGCTTCATGCCGATCACACACGATGCTTACGTGAACATCATCGAAGCTCGTAAAGCCAAGAACAAAAACTAAGCTCTTTTGTTTGGTTTGAACGCGGGTCGGACGTCTGACCCGCGTTTTCTGTCTTGACGTTTCAGTTCCTAAATTTGCCCCGAAGGAAAATCCAATGGCCGGTGTTGCCGCCCTTGAGCAGGAAATCATGTCGCTCCGCAAGCGGCGTCAGCTTTACTCCCTGATTGGAGTGTTGCTGGTGATCGCGGTTCTTGTCTCCGGCTATTCGAAATCCAACACAATGAACTCCGGGAATTTTCTGGACGGGCTTTCAAAATTCTTCGACTACCCGAGCGAAATTGTCATAGAGGCCTGGGAGGCGGGGCCAGCGTTCTTTGGCCTGATTCTGACTTATCTTCCAGCCATGCTCGAAACGCTCAATATCGCGGGTGTTGCAACGCTTTTGGGCGGAGCTATGGCCGTAGTTTTGGCGATGGCGTCATCTCGCAATGTAGACAGTTGGGGGCCGGGTATTCCGGTTGTGCGCCGGGTGATGGATATCATGCGCGCGTTTCCCGAGCTCATTATCGCTTTGTTTTTGATTTTTGTTCTGGGCTCTAGCCCTGTTCCTGCGATGATCGCCGTTGCCTTTCACACCGCGGGCGCGCTTGGAAAGCTGTTCTCTGAAGTAAACGAGAATATTGATCGCAAGCCGATTGAGGGGCTGTCAGCCTGCGGGGCCAGCTGGATGCAGCGCATTCGCTATGCGGTCATGCCACAGGTTGCGCCGAATTATCTCAGCTATTTCCTGCTTCGCCTTGAAATCAACGTGCGCGCTTCTGCTATTCTGGGCTTTGTTGGCGCTGGTGGGATTGGTCAGGAACTCCGGCGGACCATTGGTTGGGGGCAGGGGGCTGGCGATGAAACGGCGGCCATCTTCGTTCTCTTGTTTGTCACCATCATGCTGATTGATCAGGCCTCGTCTTACCTTAGGGGTAAGCTGGTAGGATCTGGCCGTGCGCACTGAGGAGGCCGAGATGAGCATTGATACTTTCAACGAGCCCGTAATTGACCGCGCGGACGTTCTGGCAGCCGTCAGAAAGCGCGCCAGATGGACAATTGCGGTTCCGCTGTTGATCCTTGCCTATTTGACCTACACGTGGTTTGCCTTTGGTGTGCCTGACCTGTTGTCACGCGCCCAACCTGACCGGGCCTTGATCCTTGCAACGGACTCAGTTGCCTACAAGGTACATGTCACCAAGTTGCTGCGCCGGGACATTCTGGAAGTCGCGATTGAGGGCGAGCGCCGGGCAACCTATGGCGATGAGGATTTACCTGAATGGGTAACGGTAGACGGAACCAACTCTGTCATTGATCTCGGTGAGGGCTACATCGTCGACATTGCCGGCAAGGTGATGCAGTTCACTGTTCCGGACTATGGTGTGATCAAAGTGACAGCCACCAACTCTGGCGTCACAACCGAGTTGCCACCCGGAGACGTCCCGGACTGGGTGTCTGATAATCCGAAGAAGTTTGACGCCCGCCCAACGCTAGACCGCCGTGTGCAGGTCACCCGCACCAAAATCGAAGTGCACAACTACTTTGGTGGCTGGGAGAACTTCTGGTTCCCGTTTGGATCACCTGTTTACGGCATGTCTTTCGGTGAGGTTGTTGCTGCGGTCTTCAGCGATGTCCGCATCGATCCGGACCAATCCAATGCCAGCCTGATCCTGCACGAGTTTTGGGAAAATCCTGACTGGCAGCATGGCGCAGTGTTTATCGCACTTCTTGAAACCATCATGATGGCCGTATTGGGAACCTTGACGGCAGCAGCCTTTGGTTTGCCGCTGGCGTTTTTGGCAGCCCGCAACTTCACACCATCCATGATCTTGCGGTTCTCGACACGGCGTCTGTTTGATTTCCTGCGTGGGATCGACATGCTGATCTGGTCGCTGATTTTCATTCGCGCTTTCGGCCTTGGGCCGCTCACAGGAGCCCTGGCAATCGCTTTCACCGATACCGGTTCCTTGGGCAAACTGTTCTCCGAGGCACTGGAGAACATCGACAACAAGCAGGTAGAGGGCGTGCGTGCCACCGGGGCCACCCAGTTGCAGCGCTACCGTTATGGCGTCATCCCGCAAATCTTGCCGGTTTTCGTGTCTCAGGTGCTCTACTATCTGGAGTCCAACACACGCTCGGCAACAGTCATCGGAGCATTGGGCGCTGGCGGCATTGGCCTCATGTTGGTTGAGACGATGAAAACGTCTCGCGACTGGGAAAACACCAGTTACATTATCATCCTGACGATTGTTGTCGTCATCGCCATGGATCAGGCATCCGGTTGGCTGCGCCGCAAACTGATTCAAGGCAAATAGAGGCAATTTTCCTGAGTTTTGACCGTGATTGTGAGAAATCTAAGCGCCGCTGCGGGGAAACCTCCACAGCGGCGTTTTTTTGCCGCAATTCACCTCACCATGGGGAAGGAATTCAGGTTTCTGAATCTTAGGGGGCAGTATGCCGAATTTCGCGCCACGCCAATTGTCTCGCTTCACGCTCGCACTGCCGCTTGCGTTCGGCCTCACAGCTCTTTCTCAGCCTGCGAGCGCGATTGAAAACTGCGTTGCATCCTTGAAGAAGCAGGCAATAGCATCGGGCGTAAAGCCGTCAGTTGCGGAAAACATGCTTGCAAAGGCGACTTACGACAAGAAAGTCGTTCGGTTTTCCAAAAGCCAACCCGAATACAAAACCCCGATCTGGGACTACATGGCCTTTCTGGTCGACCCAAAACGGATTGAAGATGGCAAGGCGCGGCTGAAACAGCATCGCTCGACGCTCTCTTCCATTGAAAAGCGCTATGGTGTGTCGGGCAATGTCGTCGTGGCTGTATGGGGTATTGAAAGTGACTTTGGTCAGTTTCGAGGCGATTTTTACACCCCCCACGCGCTGGCAAATCTTGTGTGTGCAGGTGGGCGGCGGTCGAAGTATTTCCGGGGTGAACTGATCAAGACCCTTCAGATTGCGTCCCGTGGAGACGTGCCAGCGCGTGATTTTCGCGGCTCCTGGGCGGGAGCTTTTGGTCAAACCCAATTCATGCCGACGACCTACACGAAACTTGCCGTGGATCATGACCGGGACGGTCGCAAGGATCTGGTGAATTCAGTGCCGGATGCACTCGCGTCAACCGCCAATTTTCTCAAGGATGCCGGATGGCGCAATTCGCGGCCTTGGGGCTACGAGGTCAAGGTGCCAAAAGGCTATTCGGGGCCTTCTGGACTTAAAAGAAGAGCGTCACTTAGCACATGGGGCAAGCGTGGTTTTGCGGATATGTCCGGAAAGCGTATGTCCGGTAAAACGGAGGCCGCTCTCATCGGTCCAGCAGGGGCAAGTGGGCCTGCTTTTCTTGTAACCCGAAATTTCAATGCGCTGCGCAGCTACAATGCCTCGACGTCTTACGGCTTGGCGATAGCCTTGTTATCTGAATTGATTGTTGGCAATGAACCGTTCAAGACACCATGGCCGACGAACAATCCTGGTCTATCTCGTGCGCAGCGGCTGGAACTGCAGCATCTTTTGAACCGGAACGGGTTCGATGTTGGAGAAGCCGATGGGAAGGTTGGACCTGCCACCCGAGCTGGCATCAAAAAGGCGGAATCCAAATACGGCATGCCTGTCACCGGTCGGCCTGCATGGAACATCTACTACGCTTTGGGCGAGCGCTAGCCAATATTATCTCATCGGATATTGGCTTGGTCCAAGGTGGACTTGCTAAGTAAATTGTTGCAGTGCAATATTCTCTTCATCAACCTTTGAGGAAGGGATTCGCATGTCGGGCCGGATATTGACTGTTGCACAGCAAAAAGGCGGGTCAGGCAAAACAACCTTGAGCGCACACCTGGCTGTTGCGCTGGCTCGCAAAAGCGGGGAACCTGTCGCTATTCTGGATGTTGATCCGCAAGGCTCGCTCGGTACTTGGTTTGAGGCGCGGGAAGAAACGCTGGGCGAAGATGCCACCGGCCTGTCCTTTCGCACAGCTTCGGGGTGGGGTGCGCGCCGGGAAGCTCGTTCCTTAGCCAAATCACACGGTTTCGTGGTGATCGACACGCCGCCGAAAACTGATACGGACGCGCGGCCGGCGATTGAGGTGGCGGATTATGTGTTTGTTCCGATCCAGCCCACACCGGTTGATGTGTGGGCGACAGAGCAGACGATTGAGCTGGCTGCACGAGAAAAAACACCCGCCTTACTCGTTTTGAACCGTGTTCCGTCCCGAGCATCCCTGACACATGAAATGGAAGAGGCCATTCGGTCCTCCGGCTATCAAGCGCTGACCAGTCGCTTGGGCAATCGCACAGGCTTTGCTGCCTCCATGGGGCAGGGGATCACAGTGATGGAGCAGGCCCCATCGTCCAAGGCCGCCGAGGAAATGTCTCTCCTGATTGACGAGATTCTCGGGCACATCGAATAACTCGGTTTAGAGAAAACGTTGCGTCCGCCCTGTTGCCATCCGTTCGACACGATCTCATGATGGGATCAACAAGCATGAGTTGTTGAACGACGCTGGGAGGAACAGGTCGTGATCGGTTTTCGTTTCAAAAAGCATTTTTCCATCAATCATTTGAATCTGGCGGGCTATCTTGCAGCCGTGGCCTTGATTGGCGGCGTTGCAACCGCCGATGCTGCGGAGCGGCGCATTGTCACCATCGAAGATGCGGATTATTTCGGGGCAGATTACCGAACCGTCAAAGATGTCGACCTGGAGGCCTGCAAAGCGGTTTGCCTTCAGGACAATCAATGCCGTGCCTTTACATTCAACACATCAGCCGGTTGGTGTTTTCTGAAATCAGACACCGGGCATTTGCAGAGCTTCGCAGGCGCGGTGGCAGGCCGTGTTCTGGAAGTAAGTGCGCCGCGCGAAACTGCTGAGGCCGAGCGCAGCAAGGAACTGACCTTCCTGACTGCCAGCCAGCTGCAAGCAGCCAAAACCTTTGAAGTCAAACTCAAGGACACCATACGGCCCGGAGCTGCCTCAGCAGAAAGCCTGAAACAGGCAGGAACCACTGCCTTGTCACAAGGCGATGGACGAGCCGCAGAAAACGCTTTTTCTGAGTTGGCAGTCCTTCAGCCCAGCGAAACTCTGGCGTGGGTCGGTCTAAGTCGCGCGTACGCAATCCAGTCTCCTGACA
>NZ_GL476320.1:555318-656399 GCF_000148725.1 Roseibium sp. TrichSKD4
CGAAAACGATATGACGAAGCCGTGGCGGAACACGGGTTTCGCATCGTCAATCATCAGGTCGATGCAGACACCGTGTCGCCGCGCATATGCCTTGTATTTTCTGAAAACCTGCCACGCGGCGCGGACCTGTCGCCTTACATCAAGGCAACCGGGGCCGGAACGTTGTCGGTCGAAACATCCGACAGTCAGATTTGCATTGATGGGGTTCAACACGGTGCGCGTTACAGCGTGACCGCCCGCAGCGGTTTGCCATCGGCAGACGGCGAGAAGCTGGAGAAACAGGCGCGCCTTTCGATCTATGTGCGAGACCGCGAACCTTCCGTCCGCTTCATCGGGCGTGCCTATGTGCTGCCTTCGGGCGGCGAACCGACAATCCCGATTATTTCGGTGAACACAACAGAAGTGGAAACAAGCATCTACCGGATCGGAGACCGAGGCGTTGCCGATGCTGTACGAGATGGAAACTTCCTCAAACAACTGGCTGATTATCAGGCTAGCCAAATTGAAGAAAAGCTGGGGGAGGCCGTTTGGTCCGGAACTGTTGAGACCGGCAGTGACCTGAACCGGGACGTGACCACGGCGATCCCGCTGTCTGAGATTGGTCTGGACATAAAACCCGGCGTTTACGTTATGACAGCGCGCTCGCGCGCGGACACGAAAAACCGTTGGGGACCGCTGGCAACGCAGTGGTTTTTGGTGTCTGATCTTGGGCTGAGTGCCTTGTCTGCAGATGACGGCATCACGGCGACCGTCCGCTCCCTTAATTCAGCAAAAGCCTTTGAAAGCACTCCGGTTCGGCTTGTTGCCGTCAACAATGAGATTTTGGCAGAGACAACAACAGATAATCAGGGTGTAGCGCAGTTTTCTGCCGGTTTGACGCGGGGACTTGGTGGGCGAGCGCCGGCGTTGCTGGTCGCAGAAACCGAAGATGGTGATTATGCTTTTCTGGATCTTCGCAAACCGGCATTTGATCTGTCAGATCGCGGTGTGGAAGGCCGTCCGGCTCCAGGTCCGCTGGATGTTTTCGCCTGGACGGACCGGGGTATCTACAAAGCGGGCGAAACTGTTCACGTTCAAGCTTTGCTGAGAACGCAAAAAGCTTCGGCGCAGTCCGGTCTGCCTTTAACTTTGAGAGTGTCCCGCCCGGATGGCGTAGAGCACCTCAAGACGGTTCTTCAAGACCGAGGGCTGGGTGGTTATCTGCATGACCTCTCTCTAAGCCCGACCGCTCAGCAGGGCTTGTGGTCGTTTGAAATTCTAGCCGACCCAAGTGCACCGGCTCTGGCACGAAAGGACTTTCTGGTTGAGGATTATCAGCCGGAACGCGTTGATTACTCATTAAAAACCAAGGCGACCGCCTTCCGAACCGACGCACCAACGCCGATTTCAGTTGATGCGGAGTTTCTTTATGGAGCGCCGGCCAGCGGCCAAAAACTGCAAGGCACAATCAGCGTCAAGCCAACCCGATCTTTGCCGGATTACCCCGGCTATCAGTTTGGCATGATCGACGATCAGGTTTTCCCGATTGGCAGCTCCCTTCCTGAGGGCTTGGTGACGGATGCAGAGGGAAAGCTGGAGTTCGGCCTCAGCCTGCCGAATGTTACGGAAACAACTGGGCTTTACAAAGCGGAAGTGACTTCTCGTTTGGTGGAAGCCGGTGGGCGCTATGTTGAGCGTCTGCTGGATATGCCTGTCGTCTCAAGAGGTGCCCGGATTGGAATCAAGCCCGATTTTGAAGATGGGGTGGACGAAGGCGGCCCAGCTGCCTTTTCGGTCATCGTGGTCGGAACAGACGGACAAACTCAGGGCCAACAAGGCCTGAACTGGTCGCTCTACAAACTTGACCGTCAATACCAATGGTACATGACCGATGGCCGGTGGAAGTTTGAGCCGATCACCTCAACCCGGCGCGTGGCAAATGGTGAGCTTGGTGCAAACGCTGCAAGACCTGAACAATTGAGCGTCCCAGTCGAGTGGGGTGAATATCGCCTAGAAATCGTCTCGGAGCAGCTCGGCGCGGTCACCAGTGTTGAATTCTCCGCTGGTTGGTACACAGCAAGTGCCACATCTGACACGCCGGATTATCTGGACGTGGGGCTCGACAAGGAAACCTACACGCCGGGTGAGACTGCCAAGTTGCGGATTGTTCCGCAAATGCCGGGTGAGGTCACAGTTCAGGTAATCGCTGGCGGGGTTCAAAACACACAAATTGTGACAGTCGGCTCGGACCCGGTGGAAGTTCCAATTGAGGTCACATCCGATTGGGGGGCAGGGGCCTATGTAACAGCCAATCTTGCACGGCCAATGGATTTGGAAGCGAGCCGGATGCCGTCTCGTGCCATCGGTCTCAGCTGGTTGAAGGTTGATCCGGGCGACCGCGTGCTTGACATCAATCTGGATTTGCCGGAACGCATTTTGCTAGAGACCGAATTGGCGGTGCCGATTGAAATTGCCAATCTTGCGTCTGGTGAAGAGGCTTATGTGACAGTTGCTGCGGTAGATGTCGGCATCTTGAACTTGACCCGGTTCGAAACACCAGCTCCAGACAAATGGTATTTCGGTCAACACCGATTGGGCGCTGACATGCGCGATCTTTATGGCCAGTTGATCGACAGAACACTTGGAACACGGGGCAGGGTGCGCTCTGGCGGCGATGGCGGTGCCATGCGCCTTGACGCGCCTCCACCGGATGAAGAGCCAGTTGCCCTGTTTTCTGGCGTTGTTGAAGTTGGAGCAGACGGAAAGGCGCTGGTTTCCTTCCAAATCCCCGATTTTAATGGCCGATTGAAACTTATGGGGGTGGCCTGGAGCAAGGATGGCGTTGGCCATGCGGAACAGGAAGTGGAAGTCCGCACGCCAGTTGTTGTGACAGCAACGGCGCCGCAGTTTCTCAGCCCTGAAGACACATCTCGTCTGGTGTTCGCAATCGACAATGTGGACGGAGCCGCGGGGCGTTACACCTTGTTGGTCTTGTCCGATGGTGGGGTCTCCTTTCCATCTCCAGACCTTGCAAACCGCACGCTGGAACTGGAAACCGGCAAGCGAGTTGATATTCGACTTCCGATAGCTGCCGGACGCACACTTGGCCGTTCCGAGATTGTTGCGAGATTGGATGGACCAAACGGTGAGCAGTTCAGCGAACGGGTCACCATTGACGTCAAGGATACGCAGCCGAATGTCGTGCGCCGGTCCCAACTTCAGCTCGCAGCCAATGGCAGCTTGACCCTTGATGCAGCTGTTCTTGATGGTCTGCGCCCACAAACCACACATGTCTCGGTCACAGCGGGTTTGTTTGGCCGGATTGATGTTGGTGGATTGCTGACAGCCCTTGACCGGTATCCCTATGGCTGCACCGAGCAGACCACCAGTCAGGTTTTACCTCTGCTTTACTTGAGCTCCGTTGCCGAAAACGCTGGATTGGGCTCCGCTGGAGACCTTAAAGACAAGATTGAAGTCGGCATACAGCGCATTTTGGCCAATCAATCGGCGAGCGGTTCTTTCGGACTCTGGAACAGTTACTCAACGGGAGACGGCTGGCTCGACGCTTACGTGACCGACGCCTTGAGTCGTGCAAAGGAGCAGGGGTTTGCTGTGCCGGAAAGGGCGCTCCAATCTGCCCTTGATAATCTGGAAAACCGTCTCGCTTATGCCAGCGATTTCACCAAGGGCGGCGAAGACATTGGCTACGCGCTTTATGTTCTGGCGCGAAACGGCAGAGCGACGATTGGCGACCTGCGCTATTATCTCGACGCCAAGTTGAACGCTTTTTCCACCCCTCTGGCCAAGGCGCAAGTTGCGGCTGGTCTGGCGCTCTACGGCGAACAGGAGCGGGCAATGATCGGTTTCGATGCCGCTGTTTCAGCTTTGCAAACGGATGGTAACACCGGATACCGCTCCGACTATGGCTCGCCCCTTCGCGATGATGCCGGGGTCGTCAGCTATATCGCCGGAACGCTCAATGATGCGCCGCTGGTGAACCGTGCTGTTTCCGTTCTTGAGACCCATCAGGAAAATACGGCTTCTTATTCAACGCAGGACATGGCCTGGCTTCTGCTTGCGGCAAAGGAGCTTCAGAACGGGGCTGCAACGGCGGCGCTGTCCGTAAACGGTCAATCCGCGAACGGGCGCATTGCGTGGTCGTTTGACGGATCGGACTTGTCGGCCAACCCGGTGCAGTTTGAAAATGGCTCAACAGACGGTTTGGATCTTCTTGTTTCTGTCAGTGGCCAGCCGCACGTTCCGGAACCTGCAGGTGGTAAGGATTACGCCATTGAACGCGCACTTTATGATCTGGATGGTAACAAGATTGAGGGCAACCTTCTTCCGCTGAACAAACGCATTGCCGTTGTCGTCACGGTCCGGGCCTTGAGTGAACAAGCTGGACGTTTGATGGTTGTTGATCGTGTGCCCGCCGGGTTTGCTATCGATAATCCCCGTCTCGTTCGTTCCGGCGATGTTGGCGGCATGTCTTTCCTCGACACCATTGATCGACCACAGCATATTGCTTTTCATCCGGACCGTGTGGAAGCGGCCATCGATCAAACGCAGACGAGCGGCAAAACCCTGACCTTCGCTTATCTGGCGCGCACTGTGGTGCCAGGTACTTACAGTCATCCACCTGCAACGGTAGAGGATATGTACCGTCCCGATCGGCGTGCGAACACGGACACCAAACGAATCGAGATCGTTGGGCCAGACCGCTAACTTGTGATGGCGATCATGAAGAACCGATCCGAGGGGAAAAAGCGGGGAAGGCGCCGCTTGTTGGTTGGCTGCGGTGTCATCTGCTTGCTGTTAGGGGGCGCAGCGGGGCTCAAGCTGCGCTCCGATTACAAGTCAGCCTTTGCTTTTCTGGATCGAGTGGAAAGTTTGGTTTCCCCCGTTGTTCTTGATCGAAACGACCACTTGCTGCGGGCCTTTTTGAGCAAGGATGAAAAATGGCGGCTGCCGGTCAAAGTCGCAGATATTGATCCGAAATATTTTGATCTGCTCATGGCTTATGAAGACCGCCGCTTTCGCCAGCATAATGGCGTCGACATGCGGGCCATTCTCCGGTCAACTTTTCAACTGGTAAGCAACAGACGGGTCGTCTCGGGTGGGTCCACGCTGACAATGCAGGTCGCAAGACTGATGTCAGAGGAGGGAACGCGCAGCCTTTCTGGCAAGTACCACCAGATCTTGCGAGCATTGGCACTCGAATCAGAATTCAGCAAAGACGAGATCCTGACCCTCTATTCCATGCGCGCGCCATTTGGAGGGAATCTGGAGGGAGTGCGCGCTGCCTCGCTTGTCTGGTTTGGCAAGGAACCAACCCGTTTGACCTTGGCAGAAGCCGCTCTGCTCGTCGCCGTTCCGCAATCACCTGCCGCCCGACGTCCGGATCGATTCCCCGAAAATGCGAAAGCTGCTCGTGATCGGGTACTCGATAGGGCGTTGCAATTGGGAACACTGACAGAAGAAGCAGTCTTGGCAGCCAAGCGGGAGCGTTTGCCGAAACTTTGGCGGAAAATGCCCCAACTGGCAGCCCATCGCGCCAGACAGGCGTTAGTTGACCAACCCGATCAGGTGGTACATCGCCTGACCTTGGACCGTGAGCTCCAAACTGCCTTGGAATCACTGGCGCGCCAACAGGCAGAAAAGCTGGATAGGAAGTCATCTCTTGCCATTCTGGTCGCCGATCATCAGAAAGGCGAAATTCTTGCAGCCGTCGGTTCACCCAACCTCCATGATAGGCAGCGGCAAGGGCATGTGGACATGACGCAAGCCGTCCGTTCTCCGGGGTCCACGCTGAAGCCCTATATATATGGAGTCGCTTTTGAGGAGCGTTTGGCCCACCCGGAAAGCCTGATTGTTGACAAGCCAGTTGACTTTGCCGGTTATCGGCCAACCAATTTTGAACAAGGTTTCCAAGGCGCGGTGACAGTGCGCCAGGCGCTTCAACGGTCTTTGAACACGCCTGCTGTCCAACTTCTCCAAGCAGTTGGACCTGCACACCTCCTCGCAAGGCTTAAACGTGGCGGGTTGAAACCGGCGTTACCCGGTCAGGGTGCAGTTGGCCTGGCGCTAGGGCTCGGCGGCGTCGGCGTTCGCCTTGAGGATCTCGTCAGGCTTTATGCCGGGTTGGCCCAATTGGGGCAGCCGATCGACCTCTCTATATATAATGACAGGAATACCGCCGCTGCGGCGCTGCCCGCAAAACGACCGTTTCTGGAAGAAGGAGCGGCCTGGCAGGTGCTCGACATTTTGTCCGGGAGCGAGCAATTGCATGCCGCTGAAACTAATGCCATCGCATATAAGACCGGAACGTCTTATGGATACCGCGATGCATGGTCCATTGGAGTAGATGGTCGATACGTTGTTGGTGTTTGGGTTGGGCGGCCGGATGGATCACCTGTGCCGGGACAGACAGGTGCGCAAACAGCTACGCCGGTACTTCAGGCCGCTTTTCAACTTGTCTCACCTGAGAGTGCGCCTTTGCCGCTAAAGCCGGATAGCGTGATCGACGCTGTTACATCTGATTTGCCTATGCCGCTGCAGTTCGCTCGAACGCACTCAGCCGATGCAACCCCTGAAACGGCGTCCAATCTGGAAATCGTTTTCCCCCCAAACGGAGCAACGCTGGAGTTGGGGGGGAATCAGAACGAACAACCGCAAAACCCCATCATCCTCAAAATTGAGGGCGGGAAACGTCCCTTTTCGCTTTTGGCTGATGGACGCGTTATCGATTCCGATCAGTCCCGTTTTTCCCGGCAAATCAGATACCAGTCTTCTGAAGTCGGAGTTACCTCACTGGCCATCATCGACAGCTTGGGCAACACGGCCTCTGTCCGAATCTCCATTCAGTGAAGACACGGAACTGCGGAAAATCCTTGAGGTTTGGCCGTAAATGTAGCCGATGAGGCGCGTTCGATTCTGAAATCTGGCGTGCAGGCCGGAGCCGAAGTCCCTGCAATTGCTTTCCAAATTGTGGATGAAATGCGGCGAAATCGCCTCAAGTCTTACCAAGTTATTACCAGGGGCACCCAATTCTGTGACATTCCTACCACACCGCATCCCAAAGGATGCCGATCCAGCCTCACAACGTCACTTCGATGTTGAACCGCAAATCCGGATGGGTATGGTCACTTCTGCGAGCGGCTCACGGGCCGCACTGCTTTGCCCACTCGGAATTAGATCCTCCGGTCGGGGCCAAAGACAGAGAAATTCGCGGGGAAACGATTTTGCATCAGGCAAAAGCCAAAAAGCAAAATCTGATAGAATTGACTGATTGGAGGTCAGATATGAACTTTAAGGGCTTGATGCTCGCAGCCGCTGCAGCCACTGCTGCTACCGGCGCTTCCGCTGCAGATCTTCCGGTAGCTCCGGAGCCGGTCGACTACGTAAAAGTTTGTGACGCATACGGCGCTCGCTTCTTCTACATCCCGGGGACAGACACCTGCCTCCGCGTTGGTGGTCGTGTTCGTGCACAGGTTAACTCCGGCAACTTCGCTGACCGTGACGACGCTAACCGCGACGGTTTCAGCGCACACGCTGACGACGGCATCGACATGAACGCCGAAGGTTACCTGTACCTCGACAGCCGTACGTCCACTGAATTCGGTCTTCTGCGGACTTACACAGAAATCGAAGTTGAGTCCGACAACGACGTTTCTCTCGGCAAGGCATTCATCCAGTGGGGTGGTGTCACTGCTGGTCATGCAACGTCTTTCTTTGACTTCTTCACTGGTCAGGTTTTCGTAGGTTCTGTTGGCCGTAACTGGTCCGACGCAACAACCAACCTGTTCGCTTACACCGCTGCTTTCGGCAACGGCTTCTCTGCAACGATCTCTCTCGAAGATGGTCGCGTGCGTGAATCTGGTGACTACGGCGGAACTCGCTACCCGGATCTCGTTGCTAACCTGCGCGTGGACCAAGGTTGGGGTTCTGCTCAGCTTTCTGGTGCCGTTCACCACGTGAACCCAGCAGACGTTACCGCTAAGGGTGACACAGGTTGGGCTGTTGGCGGTGGTGTCATCATCAACCTGCCGATGCTGTCTTCTGCATCCAACATTGCTTTCCAAGCTCAGTACGCAGATGGTGCCCTGTCCTACATCGGTGCTCCGAACAGCACTGCCGACTACGACGCAACTGGTGGAACAACCAAAACCAACAAGGGTTACGCTCTTTCCGCTGGTATCTACCACGAAATCGGCAACATTGGTCTCGCACTTGACGGTTCTTATGCTGACGTTGACGTAGCTAACAACGGCAACGACGTTTCCCGTTGGGCTGTCGACGGTTCCGTACAGTGGGAGCCGGTCTCCGGTCTCCAACTCGGTGTTGACATGGGCTATGCGAACACAGACATCGATAACACCACTGGTGATCTCGATGAGTGGAAAGCTGGCTTCCGTATGCAGCGCACTTTCTAAGTTAATCTCTTAATCGAGATGAACGGGAAAACCCGGCGGAAACGTCGGGTTTTCTTTTTGTTGTTAGAGTGACTGCATATTGGTTCAGCTATCCAGCATATTGACGTATTCGTGACGACTAGTCAGCTGATGACTTCAATAGGCGTGTAATCGCTTGCTGCGAATAATTATCCCATAGCAAGGGCGCGTGGCCCTCGGCCGGAATGGTCAAACTATCGGTGTCAGTATGCCGTTCGATCATTCGAGTGAGCGTTTCTTCCGACAGAAGGTCAGAATGCTGGCCGCGCAGGATTAGAAGTTTGCGGTCTTTTAGCCCATCAAAAACAGGCCAAAGATCGGGGAAGATGTCATGGTCTTCCAACCCATCCAGCTGATGGCGAAGCGCAGGGTCGTAATCAAGCACAACATGCCCGTCTCTTTCACTCGCCAACTGATGGGAAAAACGAAGCCAGTCCGCTTGGTCTAAAGCCAGAAATTGGGCGCCAAGACCAGCTTTGAGGTGGTTCGTGAGATGGTCCCAGCTTTCAAACCTCATCTTTTGCCCAATGCTGTCGCGAATACGAAGCAGTGAGGCGAGAGGGATATCGGGGCCGATATCATTCAAAATGACAGCGGGCATTCGCGTTTTATCATAGCGATGTGCCATCGCCATAGCGTGTAGTCCGCCGCGGGATGTTCCCAAAAGGGCAAAGCGCTCCAGTTTCAAATGAGAAATGGCGGCGTCAATGTCTGTGCCTTCGACCGCAATCGTATAGTTTTCCCACTTGGGGTCCCAATCACTCCGGCCTCGGCCGCGATAGTCCAAAGCGTAAACAGCCACACCACTTTGTTGCAGATGCCGAGCAATGGCGTCGAAGTCTCTGGTATTGCGGGATAAACCGGGAAGACAAAGCATGGGCAACTGGTTTGAATGATTGGAGACCAGCCAATGAACGCCTGCCAAGGTCAGCCCATCTTCAGAGCGCCAGGTAAAGAAACGCGGCCCAAGCAGATTGGATGATGAAGATTCTTCGCCAGCTTCAATGTCTAACCCACTCATAAAGGACCCTCTACATTCTAATGACGAAACAATTTTCGACAGCATAGCCTAGGAAAATCCTGTCCATTTCGCCAGTGATAGCCTTATCGAGGTGATTGAAAATCCTTAAATGCAGGTGACATAGAAAAAGGCTGTCTGTTTGGTCTGTTACCCATTGCCGATGGTTCGACGGGACAGTATTGTCTGCGCCGGTTGATACCAATTGAAAATCCAAATGAAAGACCCAAGGAAACCGAAGATGTTTAGAGGATCGATTCCAGCGCTGATTACGCCGTTCAAGGACGGGGCGCTTGATGAGAAACGGTTTCAGGACTTTGTGGACTGGCAGATAAAAGAGGGCAGCCACGGTCTTGTTCCGGTTGGAACGACCGGTGAAAGCCCAACCCTCAGCCACGATGAACATAAGCGTGTTGTCGAACTGTGCATTGAAACAGCCAATGGCCGGGTACCTGTCATCGCCGGTGCCGGTTCGAACAATACACGCGAAGCCATTGATCTCGCCCAGCATGCCGAAAAGGCAGGTGCGGATGCGGTTCTGGTTGTAACGCCTTACTATAACAAGCCAAATCAGGCAGGTCTTAAGGCGCATTACAAGGCGATTGATGATGCAATCGGTGTTCCGATCATCATCTACAATATTCCAGGGCGGTCGGTGATCGACATGACGCCGGAGACGATGGCCGAGATTTATCGCGACTGTAAGAATGTCATTGGCGTCAAGGATGCAACGGCAAATCTGGCAACAGCAAGCCGTCAGCGCCACCTGTGCGGCCCGGACTTCGTTCAGCTATCCGGTGAAGACATTACGGCCCTTGGCTTCAACGCCCATGGCGGGGTCGGGTGTATCTCCGTTACCGCGAACATAGCACCACGTCTTTGCTCGCAGTTTCAGGACGCCTGTACGGCCGGTGACTATGCCAAGGCTCTAGAAATTCAGGACAAACTGGCACCTTTACATCGTGCAATCTTCATTGAACCAAATCCGACGGGCACGAAATATGCCCTGTCGCTGCTTGGCAAGATTGACGAGGAACTGCGCTTGCCGCTGGTGCCGATTTCAGATGCAACGCGGCAGGAAGTCCGTGATGCGATGATCCACGCGGGTTTGATCAACTGACGCGCTTGGGCGCCGGACTACCGGCGCCTTTGGGCAAGGGAATATTAGATGGCCCCGAAAAAGAACAAGAACGCGCCGAACATCTCTGTGGTGTCTGATAACCGAAAGGCGCGTTTTAATTTCGAAATTGAAGACGTTCTCGAAGCAGGAATTGAGCTGAAGGGAACAGAGGTCAAATCCCTGCGGACAGGTAAGGCCAATATTGGTGAGTCCTACGCTGCCGAGTACCAGGGCGAAATCTGGATCTACAACGTCTATATTCCGGAATATACGCAAGGCAATAGGTTCAACCACGAACCGCGTCGCCCTCGCAAACTCCTTTTGCACAAACGGGAAATCGGCAAGCTTGCCGGAGCTGTTCAAAAGGACGGCAAAACCATTGTCCCGCTCAAGATCTATTTCAATGACAAGGGCAGGGCTAAGCTTGAGCTGGCGCTTGCGCGCGGCAAAAAGCTTCATGACAAGCGCGAGACGGAAAAGAAGCGCGATTGGCAGCGTGAGAAATCGCGACTGATGAAAAATCTGGGCTGATCCATTCACACATCACTCACAAGATAATCTGTTGAGCGTTTGTGGAAAACGTGTGAATAAGCGCGCATTCTGGTAGGCGGCGCACAATCGGGAACCGCTTACAAAAGCGACGTCAATTTGTTGCGAAGACGGCCTTCAATAGGGGTCGGTTTGCGCGTTTCCCTGTCGACTAGAACATGCACAAAACGGCCAAGAGCGGCGGTAGCTTCTCCGTCTTCCTTGAAAAGACCAATTGAATAAACCACTGACGAAGAACCCAGTATTGAAATGCGCAAGCCTGCGGTAATGGTTTCGGGAAAGACGAGTTCCTGAAAATAGTGGCAACCGGTTTCCACCACTAAAAAGACGGAACGTGAGGTTCGCGGATCGAGCAGGCCCTGCTTCACGTACCATCCGTTTACAGCGGTATCAAAGAAGCTGAGATACTGAACATTGTTGACGTGTCCATAGATGTCCACATCCATCCAGCGGGTCGGGAGTGTGGAAAAGGCGCGGAACGTGTCGCGGGAAGCAGGAACAGGCCGATCAGCGGTTTGGGACGAGGTCACAGCGCTGCCTCATAGATCGCAAGGGCATCCGCTTCGGTCAGCTCTCGCGGGTTGTTTACCAGAAGCCGGGTCTGTTTCATCGCATCACAAGCCATCACGGGAAGGTCACGTTCTCCTATTCCGACCGCTTGAAGCCGGGTTTGAAGCCCGAGCTTTCGGCAAAGAAGTGCAAGCTCGTCGGCAAATGTGGCAGCACGCTCCTCCGGTTCCTGTAACAGGCTGAGTTCCGGGAAAACAAAGGGGGCAATTTCGGAATAGTCAGCGGCTGCTTCGCAAGCATTGAAGCGAAGAACATGAGGCAAAACAAGGGCATTGGATAGGCCATGGGGAATGTGAAACCGCCCGCCAATCGGGTAGGCGAGGGCATGTACCGCGGCAACAGGCGAGTTGGCAAAAGCCATGCCCGCCAACATGGAGCCGAGCAACATCGCTTCACGGGCTTCGATATTGGTCGGGACTTCCACGGCTGTCTCAATATTGGCGCCAAGCAGTTTTAAGGCTTCCACCGCCAACGCCTTTGAGAGGGGATTGTTGTTCGCGCTCTTGGAAGCATAGGCTTCAATTGCATGCACCATCGCGTCCACGCCTGTTGCTGCGGTAACATTACCGGGCAAGCCGAGCGTCAGATCAGCATCAAGTAGAGCAAGGTCTGGCAGAAGGACAGGCGAGACAACGCCGCGCTTTTCGTCATCCTCAACAGTGACAATTGAAATAGGGGTCACTTCGGAGCCAGTTCCGGCTGTTGTCGGGATCAAGATGAGCGGCAGGCGAGAGCCATTGGCTTGATTGACACCCCATGCCTGGTCAAGATCTTCGCCGCTGCCGGCCAAAAGTGCGGCCAGTTTGGCAACATCAAGGGATGATCCGCCCCCAAGCCCGACAACACTCGTCGCCTTCGTATCACGTGCCATTTGGAACGCTGAGAGAACTTGGCTCTTTGGTGGGTCAGCGGTGACAGTATCGAAAACTGCAACAGTCCGGCCTGATGTAACAAGGTGATCAACGACGGGCGCTAATAGGCCAGCTTCTACAATGCCTTTGTCGGTGACTAACAAAGGCCGTTCCCCGAGGAAGGGAGTGGCATGTTCGGCAAGGTTTTTCGAAGCCCCACGTTCAAACACCATGCGCTGACTTGTATTGAACGTGAAAGCCCCGATCATTCCATTGCTCCGCTGAGTGACCTCGTGAGAATTGCCAAGTTAGTCATCGTATAGGCAGAGCGAGTTCTAGCAACATGGAAATCAACCACGCAAGAAAAAGCCCGGACCAACAGGCCCGGGCTTATTACTTCATCATAGCGTCACTCAGAGGTTTGGCGTGCCGAACTTGTTGGAGCGCGGGAAGCCTGTGGGCGGAAGTCGCCCGGCCTGTCCCCGGTCACCGCGCCAATCGGTTAGGTCTTCCAGAGACCGATTAAAGCTGCGCCCGGACGAATCGACCCATGTGAGACCGTCTTCGCCCTTGAACACACGCACATCAGCAATATCGCCATCACGATAGCGCTGCAGGCGGACGCCGCGGCCACGGGTCATTTGGGCAATCTGAGCCATCGGGAACACAAGCAGTTTGCGGTTTTGACCAATCACGGCGACATGGTCTCCGTCGGCCTCAACACAGATAGTTGCTTCCGCCGGGGCTGTCAGGTTCAACACCTGCTTGCCCTTGCGGGTGTTGGCCACAACGTCATCTTCACCCACGACAAAGCCACGGGCTTCGTTGCTGGAGATAAGCAGCTTGCGGCCTGCCTTGTGAACGAAGGCGCAGACAACATCCTGCGCTTCGTCCATTTCAACCATGAGGCGGATTGGCTCTCCATGTCCCCGCCCGCCAGGCAGGTTCGCAGCTGACAGCGTGAAGAACTTGCCGCCCGTAGAAAACACGAGAATTTTGTCCGTGGTCTCCGCATGGAAGGACAGTTTCAGCGCGTCGCCTTGTTTGAAGGAAAGCGTAGAAAGATCGCTTTGGTGGCCCTTGAGTGCCCTGATCCAGCCTTTTTCGGAGATGATCACAGTGATCGGCTCTTTTTCGATCATGGCTTGCTGAATGTCGCCAAGATCATGGTCCGGTGCTTCTGCTTGTTCAGTGCGGCGTTTGCCAAGCTCTGTTTCCGGGCCGTAGGCCTTGGAAATCTCGGCAATCTCTTTCGAAATGCGGGTCCACTGACGGGCATCAGAACCAAGCAATTTGGTCAGTTCGTCCTTTTCCTTCGTCAGCTTGTCATGTTCCTTGCGGATTTCCAGCTCTTCGAGCTTGCGCAAGGACCGCAACCGCATGTTCAAGATGGCCTCGGCCTGAACATCGGTGAGCGAGAAGGTCCGGATCAACTCCGCCTTGGCATCGTCTTCTTCGCGAATAATGCGGATGACTTCATCAAGGTTCAGATAGGCGATCAGATAGCCTTCCAGAACCTCCAGGCGGTGGTTGATCTGCCCCAGCCGGTACTCTGATCGGCGGATCAGAACTTCCTTGCGATGGTCGAGCCATTCGCGCAGCACTTGCTTGACGCCCATAACCATGGGCACTTTGCCGCCAGACAAAACGTTCATGTTCAAAGAGAACCGGTTTTCCAGATCCGTCAGCTTGAACATGGATTCCATCAGCAAGGTCGCGTCGACATTGCGAGAGCGTGGAACGAGAACAACGCGAATATCTTCGGTCGATTCATCACGGACATCATCGAGAAGCGGCAGTTTGCGGGCTGTCAGAAGTTCTGCGATTTTCTCGATAAGGCGAGACTTTTGCACCTGATAGGGAATTTCGGTAATGACGACACACCATTGGCCGCGACCAAGGTCTTCAACCTCCCATTTTGCACGGACACGGAAGCTTCCGCGCCCTGTGGCATAGGCTTCGCGAATGCTAGCCGCATCAGACACTAGAAGGCCACCTGTTGGAAAGTCCGGCCCCTTGATGAATTGCAGCAGATCGTCAACTTCCGCATCCGGGTTCTTGATCAGATGCTGACAGGCTTCACACAATTCATGTGCGTTATGCGGAGGAATTGAGGTCGCCATGCCAACCGCAATTCCGGACGATCCATTCGCCAGAAGGTTCGGAAACCCGCCGGGTAAAACAATTGGTTCCTTGTCTTCCCCGTCATAGGTCTCGCGAAAATCGATCGCGTTTTCATCAAGACCGTCCAGAAGGCGCTTGGCTGTTTCTGTCAGACGCGCTTCGGTGTAACGCATAGCAGCAGCATTATCGCCGTCCACGTTACCGAAGTTGCCCTGTCCATCAACCAGCGGATAGCGCTGAGCGAAGGTCTGGGCCAAACGCACCAACGCATCGTAAACAGCCTGATCTCCGTGCGGATGGTACTTACCGATCACGTCACCCACAACGCGGGCACACTTCTTGAAGCCGGAACCTGGATCCAACTTCAATAGGCGCATAGCGTACAGTAGCCGACGGTGAACCGGTTTCAATCCATCTCTGACGTCGGGCAGGGCCCTGTGCATGATGGTTGACAGCGCATAAGCAAGATAGCGCTCTTCCAGCGCTGTGCGCAGATCAATGCCCTGAACGCCGTCTGGGCCTTGTGGCGGAATCGTCTCATTTCCCATGATCTGAGATGTACCGCTTCCGCTGATTTTACTCAATCTGAGAGTGCTAGAATTCTGCGGATTCGGCAATCAGTCAACGGTTTTCACAAGACTGTTGAAACCATGAAATCAGATGGCTGGCGTCAAAAATTGTATTTTCATTGTACCGCAACGTAAGTGTGGGTAGGGTGCTGATTAGTTTCGCTACATGAAGTAAATGTGGTAGGTTGAAACACGTAGAGCACGAAGTGCCAGAATGGACGAACAAGCAAGACGCCAATGCTGACGTTCGAACGCATGGTGAAAAGTGGCTGGCAAGGCAAGAGAGGCATTCGCAGGGGCGAGGTGGATATGATCCGGCAGGAATTAAAACCGCCGGATGATAAATCAAATCCGGATCTCGTGATTGCGCAATACAAGTCCTTGGCCCGACAAGCGCCGCTCATTTATGGGATCGGCCTTATCGGCGGATGGAGTCTTGCAATCTCCCATTGGAATGTTGCGCCTCTTTGGGCGGTGTTTGTCTATCCGTTGCTCGTCACAATCGTGTCTGCTGTAAGGGGCTACACATGGGCTCAGGTCAGGAACTCCGACGTCACCTATGCTGACGCCAAACGTCAGCTTGACCGCTCGAATGTCATGGCCATTGTTGTCCCAATACTCTTCGGGTTTTGGGGGTTTAGCCTATTCCCTTACGGGGATATGGCGCTGCAAGGGCACGTTATTTTCACCGTTTGTGTTGGCACCGTATCGGTGATGTTCTGTGTGCTTCACCTGCGTTCGGCTATGCTGGTTGGGGTGGTTTTCATCAATCTAATCGGCGCGTCCTATTTCCTGATCTTTCAGGACTTTACGCATTTGCCCCTGTTCATAAGCTCGGTGATCTTCTGCATCGCGCTGTCCTTCGTGTTTCGGAACTACTACGACGATTTTATCCAGCTGGTGCAAACCGGGCGCGCACTCAAAATCAAACAGTCCGAGTTAGAGTTGAAGGCGGCTGAGACGCAGCGCCTTGCTGGCGAGAATGAGAAACTCGCCAACCATGACCCTCTGACTGGGCTGCCAAACCGAAGACTGTTTTTCTCCACCCTGCAGACCAGTTGTGTGAAGGCCAACAAGGCAGGCACGGTCTACGGTTTGTGCATCTTTGATCTGGGTGGTTTCAAGGCCTTGAACGACCTATTCGGCCATGTGGCAGGTGATAACCTTTTGGTGCAGGTCGCGAAGCGCTTGAAGGAAAAGGCAGGAGGAGAGTTCATCTCCCGATTGGGCGGCGACGAGTTTTGTTATGTCGTCGATAATGATGCCAATGCCAGGGAAGTTGAACTGAAATGCCGCCAGATCATGGAGATCTTCAAAGCGCCATTTCTTGTCCCCGGCGGAGGTGTCTCTCTGTCCGGCTATGCCGGAGTGGCCGTGTTGGCTGGCCCGGAAGAAACCCATGTTGAGCTTTATGAAAACGCAGCCTTTGCGCTGAAAGTCGCTAAAAGAAAACCGGAACACGGATTTGTTCTGTTTGGCGACCCTCAACGGCAAGAGATGGAACAGACGATCCGTTTGGAGCGGACGCTCTTAAATGCCAATCTTGCCAAGGAAATGACGCTGGAATATCAGCCGATCATCGACATCCATTCTTACAATGTGCGCGGATTTGAAGGTCTGGCACGCTGGGATAATCCGGAGTTGGGGCGTATCCCGCCATCGAGCTTTATTCCGGTGGCAGAGCATTCCGGCTACATCAATCAATTGACCGGGTATTTGATGCAGCGTGCTTTGAAAGATGCGCGAAATTGGCCGGATGATGTGTCTCTTTCCTTCAACCTTTCGCCGACCAACCTCTCATCAAAAGACTTGGTGTCCCAGCTTCTACAGATCGTCTTTCAGTCGGGGTTCGACCCAAATCGGTTGGAATTCGAAATCACCGAAACCGCGGTGATGTGGGATTTTGATCAGGCGCTTCTGGCGGTCCAGCAATTGAAGGAAAAAGGCGCCCGCATCTCGCTTGACGATTTTGGGACGGGCTACTCCAGTTTGAAGTTCATTCATGAATTGCCGCTTGACAAGATCAAGGTTGATCGCAGTTTTGTCCGTGACATCAACACCGACCAAACCAGACACGGGATTGTAAAATCCCTTTTGACCCTCAGCCATGACATGAATATCGATTGTGTGATTGAGGGTGTCGAAACCAATGCCGAGCTGGAAATTATCCGCAAGATCGGCGGCGAATTGGTGCAGGGCTATCTGCTTGGCAAGCCGATGAAACCCTCGGATATTCCAAGTTGCCTAAAGTCCTCGGACAAGCGCCAGAAAACCGCGTGGCTGACAGCTTCCTGATAAGTTTTTCTCAATCGTACTCGACAAATTGCCAGTTGTTCCGCTGTCTGTGGTCCTTTTCAATCGTCTGAAGCAGTTGCTGACGGAGGCTTTCGATCGCAGGATCCGTTTGCCATTTTTCGTGGCGGGCCAAAAAAAACCGCGTCAGTTTAAAGCCGTTGCTCAGGTCTTTGAAAAGAAGCTCCGATCCAGGTTGCCTCTGTCCGTCAATCAGGAAGTCGGGAAGGGGGAGCAGCTTGTCGTGATAGGGCTGCCCGGCGTCTCGGCTGACAGCTCGGCCGGATTTCGGAGAGACATAAGCCAGATCCTCTTGCGATCCTGTCGCTGCACAGCAACTCAGATCAAGCCCGAACCCGAGTTCGTTTAACAACTCCAACTCAAAGCGAATGAGAAGAGGTGGCCCAATATCCCCATCCTGCAGTTGATCCAGAACAAGGGTCAGAGCGCGATAAAGCGCGGCATGAGGATCGCGCTCCGGCAACATCCGCAAAAGCGCGCCCAGATGCTGCACTCCGTGAAGACCGAGCGGTGAGGCCATCAGTTCTGCAGCTCTTAGTCGGAGCGGTTCAATGGAATAGGTCCCAAGCTGTTCCGGCAAGCGGGCACGCCAGGTTACTTGTAATTCGTTCCCCGGTTGGATTTGAGGTTGGCGGGTCCGTGACCGCCCTCCACGAACAAGCCCCAGATGGCGACCATATGTCTCCGTCATGACCTCAAGAATGACGTCATTCTCACCGTGTTTGCGAGACCCTAGAACAATTCCGGTGGCGGTCCATTCCATGTCGGTTTCGGTGCTCTCCGCCCGTTGGCCCAGTCAAAGCCGTCAGGTTGGGAACTCAAGCCCCATCTCCCGGTAACGTTCCGGGTCATTGGCCCAGTTCTCCCGAACTTTGACGAACAGGAACAAGTGTACGGGGGCTTCGACAATGTCTGCAAGTTCTTCGCGGGCTGACTGTGAGATGGCCTTGATGGTCTGGCCACGTTTCCCAAGCACAATGCTCTTCTGGCTATCGCGCTCCACATAGATGGTTTGCTCAATCCGAACTGAACCATCCTTCTTGTTCTGCCATTGCTCCGTTTCAACGGTCGAAATATAGGGCAGTTCTTGATGTAGACGCTCAAACAGCTTTTCACGCGTGATTTCGGCGGCCAGCAATCGCATGGGCAAATCGGAAGGCTGGTCTTCAGGATAGAGCCAAGGGCCTTCGGGAACCGCTTTGGCAAAATGATCCAGTATGGAGGCCACGCCGTCGCCATTCAACGCGGACACCATGAAGGTTTCCTTGAACGGCAGGATTTCGTGTGCCTTTTGAGCCAGTTGAAGCAGTTGATCGCGTTGGGTGACATCAATCTTGTTCAGGATCAATACCTTATCCCCGGGCAGATCGGACAAGCGGGACATGATGTCCTCGACCTCTTCATCAATGCCTTTTCGGGCATCGATCAGGAGGGCTGTCAGGTCAGCATCTCTCGCTCCACTCCAGGCCGTATCGACCATGGCTCGGTCCAGTCGCCGTTTCGGTTTAAAGATTCCGGGTGTGTCCACGAAGATCAGCTGCGAGGCTTCATGCATGGCAATCCCGCGCACGATGGCACGCGTTGTCTGAACCTTGTGTGTGACGATTGAAACTTTCGTCCCCACCAACTGGTTCAACAAGGTGGATTTGCCTGCGTTGGGCGCGCCAATCAGGGCCACAAAGCCAGCACGAGTGGCTTTCGGCTCGGGGGCGAGCGGCGCAGCAGGGGCTTGGTCGTCGTCGTTCAAGTTTCTTATCCGTTCCACACGCCTTCACGCCGCAAAACGGCTTCAGCTGCGTTCTGTTCGGCAAGGCGCTTGGATCCGCCTTTGCCTTCTCCATTTTCCAGTCCCTTGACGGCAACTGCCACAACGAAAATCGGGGCATGATCCGGGCCGTCACGGGAAATGACTTCATAAAACGGAGTGGGCAAACTCTTGGACTGCGCCCACTCCTGCAAGGTTGTTTTGGCATCGCGCAACGGGCCGGTCCAACTCAGCATCCGCTTTTTCCAAAAGCGCTGGATAAATGCTGTGGCTGCGTCAAACCCGCCATCCAGATAAATTGCCGCAATCACAGCCTCACAGATATCGGCAAGGAGTGCTGTTTTTTTGCGGCCACCGGTCTGAGCTTCACTGTGGCCAATGCGCATGGCATCGCCCAGATTGAGTTCTTGAGCAATTTCCGCACAGGTCTCCCGCTTGACCATGTGATTGAACCGGCGCGCGAGCTCACCTTCGTCGGCCTTGGGAAAATTCTTGTGCAACATGGTCGCGACAACCAGCCCAAGTACACGGTCACCAAGAAACTCGAGGCGTTGATAGCTTTGATCGTCTCCTTCACCCGGTTCCAGCGCACTGGCGTGGGTGAGGGCCTTGCGGATAAGTTTTTCGTCCTTGAACGTATAGTGAAGGCGCTCAGACAGTTGTCTCAGCGCCTTGTCGGCTGTTTTTGATGCCATCATTGCTCCATCTGGCCCGAAAGCCGGACGCCTTGAAAAGAGGTTTGCCCTCTAAAGTGTGTTGAACAACCGGTCCCAACGAACCGTCCACGGCCACTTCCAGAACATCCAGGCAGATTGTCCCTCTTCAACAGAGAAGAACAGAATTTCGGCCCGGCCTACAAAGTTCTCAAAAGGGACAAATCCGACAGCTGGCAAAACGCGGCTGTCGATTGAATTGTCGCGGTTGTCGCCCATCATGAAGTAGTGGCCTTCCGGCACTTCATAAACCCGGGTGTTGTCCCATTGCCCACGCTCTGTAAGGTCGAGCGTTTGGTAAGAAACGCCATTTGGCAGGGTTTCGCGATACCGCGCCACGCGCTGTACACCACCAAATGGGGTTTGTTCAATATAGTCGTCGATCTGCTCGCGTTGAACGGGTTCGTCGTTGATATGAACGACCCCATCAATCATCTGGATCCGATCGCCCGGCAGGCCAATCACCCGCTTGATGTAATCCGTTGAATTGTCCCGCGGGAGTTTGAAGACAGCAATATCTCCGCGTGTCGGTTCACTGGCGAAGAGGCGGCCTTCAATCGGCGCCAGGCCATAAGGGAACGAATAGCGTGAATAGCCGTAGCTGAACTTGGAAACGAACAGATAATCGCCGATCAGCAGGGTATCCTTCATGGACCCGGAGGGAATGTTGAACGGCTGGAACAAGAGTGTGCGAACAATCAGTGCGAGAGCCAGCGCTTGCACAATGACCTTGATAGTCTCGTAGAGCCCGCCGTCTTTTTCTGCTTTTTCGTCGCTCACGCTCATTTTGTCCCTTGGTATCCCCGTGTCGAAGAACAGAAGTGTCGTTCGACATAGCAAAACTCATAGCCGCTTGAGAAACGACTAGCAACGTTATTGCCCTTTATTGACGCAGGTTTGCGGCTATTCAGCGGCCAGCTTGTGTGGATAGTTTCAATCTTGTGCCGGAGAAGGGATAGCCTGCGGCCAGTCTTCGGGCCAGGCGGATATCACCACGAAAGCCTGAGCAAGTGGAAAATCGTCGGTAATGGTGAGATCAATACGCGGGGTGAACCCTTCTGGAACCAGAGCTTTCAATCGGGATTGCGCTCCGCCGGTTAACGCGATGGTTGGTTGCCCGCTCGGCAGGTTGACCACGCCCATCTCGCGCCAGGCAACTCCCATGCGAACACCACTTCCCAAAGCCTTGGAGCAGGCTTCCTTAGCTGCAAATCGTTTTGCGTATGAGGCCGCGCGCAGTTTACGCCGATCTGATTTTGCCTGCTCGATCTCGGTGAAAACCCGATTTGTAAAGCGGTCGCCAAACCGTTCCAAGGTTTGTTCGATGCGTCGAATATCGATCAGATCGCTGCCGATGCCGATTATCATGAGGCAGTTCCTTCAGTCTGGCGACCTGATAATAACTCAGTCTTGAGTCTGTTCACCCACGGTTCCTGAACGGAACTGATTTTTGCGTTCCAGCACGTTCCGTCGCCGCCTCTGGTAAACTTCCACACCTTTCAATACGATAAAATAGCTGACTGTTGCAGAGATCAACCCAAGGGGGACGGCTCCAACCAGCATTGGCTTTATCAGCGGCAAAATTGTATCGAGCGACCGAGAGAACATTCCGTGGTGAAGCTCAATCTCAAGCTTGTCGTGATGCGGATGGTGAGAGCCACCTGACAGGATCCAGTTTCCGATCTTGTAAGTCGACGCCCATATCAGCGGAAAAGTCAGTGGATTGCCAATTGCCGTGCCGAAGGCGGATGCAATGATATTTCCACCCAGAAGATAGGCAAGGGCAAACGAAATGAGAAAATGAAGCCCGATAAAGGGAGTGAAACTTGCAAAAGCGCCGGCTGCAAACCCGATGGCAATGACATGAGGTGTTGCCGTCAGGCGCAGAACCCGTTTGCTGAGATATCGCGTCGAACGGGACCAGCTGTGGCGCGGCCAGACGGCCACCCGCAGCTTTTCAATCCGTGTTGGCGCTTTTTTTCTTTTGAACAGCATCAGGCAATCACGCTCACACTCGCCATGGTTCAGGCCAGACCACGACTGCCGGGTTTGACCGCTGGAATAGCTGCCAGTTCCGGTGGCAGGTTATCAGGGTCGTAGGCCGGAACCTTATATTCGGCAAGTGCGACAATAGGCACACCCGCATCTGCCTCCCCACCAGAGCGGTCGATCAGGCAGGCAACCGCTCTCACTTCAGCGCCGAGTTCGGTCAGAGCCTCAACGGTTTCGCGGCAGGACAGTCCCGTCGTTACGATATCTTCCACGATGATGACCTTGGCGCCCTTGGGCAACTCGAACCGACGAAGCCGAAGCTTACCGTCCTCTCGCTCTACCCACATGGCCGGAACGTCAAGATGCCGTGCTGTTTCATAGCCGGGAATAAGGCCGCCGAGGGCAGGGGATATTATGTAGTCAATCTCACCAATATCGGACGATTTCACTTTATCCGCCAGAGCCTTGCAGAGACGTTCGGTTTTTTCAGGATACATGAACACGCGGGCTTTTTGCAGAAAGACAGGGCTGCGAAGGCCGGAGGTCAGAATAAAATGCCCCTCCAGAAATGCGCCTGCTTCGCGGAATATGTCGAGCACCTGATCGCGATTCATGATCCTGATATTATCCTTTTGATATGACAGTTCGTGGTCACCCGTTGACGCGGCTTACAGAAGAAACATTCGGCTTCGATCGAAGTTGATTTATGATACGATTCAAATGTTTCAAATCCCATACTTCCAGATCGATTACCATTTGGTGGAAATCTTCCGCTTTCTGGGTCATTTTCACGTTGTCGATGTTGCCGTTGTTTTCGCCGATTACCTGAGCAATCGTTGCCAATGATCCTGGCTCGTTGACAGCGGCAATATTAAGGCGCGCCGGAAAGCGTTCCGGGTCATCGACATCAATGTCCCAACGTACATCGACCCATCTGTCAGCCTGATCATCATATTCCTTCAGTGCAGGAGACTGGATCGGATAAATGGTCAAGCCCTCAGATGGCGTCAAGATCCCGACAATTCGGTCACCTGGCACAGCACCACCGTTGGGAGCAAAGCGCACCGGGACATCTCCGGAAAGACCGCGAATGGGTAGAGCCCTGTGGGTCTGGTCGTCTTCGCCTTGCTCGCCATTGGTAAGCGTATCGACCGGAATACGGAACTTCAGACCAGTAGCCTTTTTTAGGCCAAACCAGCCTTCTTCTGGCATTGTCGGAACATGAGCGGCGCGCTCATCTTGATAATCAGGGTGAACCAACTTCAGCACTTCGCTTGCAGTGATTTCACCGCGTCCAACGGCGGCGAACAATTCGTCGAGAGACGAAAATTTATGCTCGTCGAGTGCGACTTGCAGCAGCGTCTCCGAATAGCTTTTGTTTGCTCTGGTGAATGCTCGCTGCAAAATGTGATCGCCCAAGGCGCTGTATTGTTTGCGAACCGATTCCCGTGTGGCTCTGCGGATGGCCGCGCGCGCCTTGCCAGTAATGGCGATATTCTCCCAAGCCGGGGGCGGCGTTTGGGCGGCTGAGCGAACGATCTCGACTTCATCGCCGTTCCGCAGTTCGGTTACCAAAGGCACGATCTTGCCATTGACCTTGCAGCCAACACATGTATTGCCGACATCCGTATGAACAGCATAGGCAAAGTCGATGGGGGTCGCACCGCGGGGCAGGGCAATCAAACGGCCTTTGGGGGTGAAACAGAAGACCTGATCGTGGAACAGTTCAAGCTTCGTATGTTCCAGAAATTCTTCCGGGGTATCGCCTTGAGAAAGAAGGTCAATCGTGCGCCTCAGCCACTCATATGCACGAGAATCATCAGTGTGAGTAGCAATATTTCGCCCACCAAATTCACCATCTTTGTAAAGGGCGTGAGCGGCAATGCCAAACTCGGCAACGCGATCCATCGCTGCGGTCCGAATCTGCAGTTCAACACGTTGGCGGGACGGTCCAACAATCGTGGTGTGAATGGACCGATAGTCGTTCTGCTTCGGCGTGGAGATATAGTCCTTGAACCGGCCTGGAACCGTCGGCCACGCCGTGTGAATAACGCCGAGAACCCGGTAGCAGGCTTCTACTGTGCCGACGACAACACGGAAGCCATAAATATCTGAAAGCTGCTCAAAGCCGATCGACTTGCGCTGCATCTTGCGGAAAATCGAATAGGGCCGCTTTTCGCGCGCTTGTACCATCGCAGCCATGCCACGCTCAGCCAGTCGTTCGGTCAAGGTGGTCTCGATGCTGGCAATCAGTTCTTCGTTGCGCGCACGCAATTCATCAAGCCGTTCGGTGATGGCCTCGTAGGCTTCGAAGTTCAGTGTTCGGAAGGAGATGTCTTCCAGCTCTTCCCTAAGGTCATGCATTCCCATGCGACCGGCCAGCGGCGCATAGATTTCCATGGTTTCTTCGGCAATGCGGCCACGTTTGTGCTCAGGCATGTGGCCGAGCGTGCGCATGTTGTGCAGTCGATCGGCAAGTTTGACCAAAAGAACCCGAACATCATCAGCAATGGCGAGTAGCAACTTTCGGAAGTTCTCGGCTTGCTTGGCTTTGCGGGACACCAAGTCGAGGCGTTTGATCTTCGTCAGGCCATCAACCAGCTTTCCGATTTCATGTCCAAAGAGGGTGTCGATCTCAGCGCGCGTCGCGTCTGTGTCTTCGATGGTGTCATGAAGAAGAGCAACTGCAATAGTCGCATCATCCAACCGCAGATCTGTCAGGATTGCCGCAACTTCGAGCGGGTGAGAGAAAAAGGGGTCACCGGATGCGCGCATTTGGGAGCCATGCTTTTGCATGGCATAGACATAGGCCTTGTTGAGAAGGGCTTCGTCAGCTTCCGGATTATATCTTGTAACTCGCTCTACGAGCTCATACTGGCGCATCATGGCCGAAACCGACTCCAAGGGCGGGCCGGGACGGTAGTCCGGAACCAAAAACACCCGGCAACGGAGTGTTCCGTGCGCCGGGCGTCTGAAAGAGGTGAATTAAACGTCGTCGTTGCTGCGGTCCGGCGGGACAAGGCCTTCCAGTCCGCGCAGAAGATCCTCTTCGGACATGCGGTCGAACTCGACAGCAGTGTCATCAACGGAGTTGACTTGTGTGACATTTTGTTGACCCGGCGCAGGAACCATCGGCACTGCGTCTTCTTCCGGCTCATCCACTTCCACATATTTTTGCAGTGAATGGATCAGGTCTTCTTTCATGTCTTCCGGGCTGACAGTTTGCTCAGCGATTTCTCGCAGCGCCACGACCGGATTTTTGTCGTTATCACGCTCAATTGTGAGCGGGGAGCCGCTTGAGATCATGCGAGCGCGATGTGCAGCAAGCAAAACCAGCTCGAAGCGGTTTTCGACCTTGTCGATGCAGTCCTCGACGGTCACGCGCGCCATACCACGTCTCCATTATTGTTTATGGTTGGGAATCTCGAATTTCCAGCTTATAATAGCTGTGATTTAGGGAAGCAACCCCTGTCATATTCACATAAACATGTTCCAAAGTACGGCTACGTTATCTTAATCCCCGAAAATCCTTTAGCACATATCTAATTGTTTGCATTTGTCGTTGCGTCTTTTGTCAGAAATAGTGTAGCGAAGACTCACGGTAACAACCATGAAAACATGAGCCGTGCGGGAAAAAACAATAACAAAAATAGGAGTCGGTTAATCCACTCCCAATATTATATTCAACAACGATAGGTGGAACCTGTCAGCTGTTTATTTTTTGCTGATCCATTTTGAGCGCCACTATCGTAGAGTTGTATATAGTACGAGAAAGGTCTCCATAAGGATGTTTGATGCAAGAGAAAAGGTTGCTTTGTTCATTGACGGCGCCAACCTTTATTCGACAGCCAAAGCAATCGGGTTTGATATCGATTACAAGCGGCTGTTGAAGGAATTCCAGGGGCAAGCATATCTATTGCGCGCGTACTACTATACCGCGCTCATCGAAGATCAAGAATACTCTTCAATTCGTCCGCTGATCGACTGGCTGGATTACAATGGCTACAAAGTCATCACAAAGCCGGTCAAAGAGTTCGTGGACAGCACTGGTCGCCGCAAGGTGAAGGGCAACATGGATATCGAGCTTGCTGTCGATGCCATGCAGCAGGTTGAACATGTCGATCACATTGTTCTGTTTTCCGGCGACGGCGATTTCCGTTCGCTCGTGGAGGCACTCCAGCGGCGGGGGCGCAAGGTGAGTGTTGTTTCCACATTGAAAACACAGCCACCAATGATCGCAGACGATCTTCGCCGTCAGGCCGACCATTTCATTGATTTGGCAAGCCTCGCCAACAAGATCGGCCGTGATCCGTCTGAACGCCCAATGCGCCCGGCACCAGAGCCGGAATACGAAGACGACGACGATTACTGATAAAATGGTGCCCGGTTCAAATCCGGGCGGCATCGCGTCGGTACCGACTGATCCGCCCAGAGATTGTGTGCTTTGCCCGCGTCTGGTTGATCTTCGCAGGGATCTGCAGGGACAGCATCCGGACTGGTTTAATGCGCCCGTGCCGTCCTTTGGCGACGCGGATCCTGGGCTTTTGATAGTCGGCCTTGCTCCAGGCTTGCGCGGGGCAAATCGAACCGGTCGTCCTTTTACAGGCGATTACGCCGGCGACCTGCTTTATGAAACCATGCTGGAATTCGGGTTCGCATCGGGGGTGTATGAAGCGCGTCCGGACGACAGTTTGGTCCTGCATCAGGCGATGATTACCAATGCGGTTCGCTGCTTGCCTCCAGAGAACAAGCCAGTTGGTGCGGAGGTCAAAGCCTGTCGTCCTTATCTCCTAGCGACATTGGATGCAAATCCGTCCATCCGGGCTATTTTGGCTCTTGGACGAATTGCGCACGATACGTTCTTGACAACGTTTGGTTTGAAAAAATCGCTGTTTCCGTTCTCCCATGGAGGTCGCCATGAACTGGGCGTTCGGAATCTGACGCTGTTCGACAGTTATCATTGCTCACGCTACAACACGAACACCGGTCGGCTGACGGCGGAAATGTTCAAGTCGGTATTCGCAGACATCAGGACGCTTATTCCCCGCCCATAGAGCACGATTATTCGCTTTGGGGAGTGGTGGGCAACTCAGCATCGCGCCACCCGTCCGGTCCGAGATGCTGTTGTGGGCGAAAGCGTGCCTTGTAAGCCATCTTCGGCGATCCATCCACCCAATAGCCGAGATAAACATAGGGCAGGTTCATTCGGCGCGCCCGCTCAATATGGTCCAGGATCATGTAGGTACCGAGGCCAGCCCCATCTGTTCCCGGTTCATAGAATGAGTAGACCATCGACAGCCCATCGGAAAGTTGATCGCTTAAGGCAACGCCGAGGAGGGGGGCTTCTCCCATTCCGGTCATGAAAGTGTCCGGGCCGCGCTTGCGATACTCAATGACCATCGTCTCGACATGCGTGTCTTCCACCATCATGGCGTAGTCGAGCAGGCTCATTTCTGTCATGCCTCCGCTTTCATGGCGGGTGAGTAAGTAGTCCCGAAAGAGATCATACTGTTCGGCGGAAGGGCTTGCCGGAAGCCGTGCGCCAACGATGTGGGTGTTTTGCTTCCAGAGGCGTTTGAAGGACTTGGTCCATTTGAAATCGTCGACGCGAACGCGGACGGAAACGCAGGCACGACAGTTCTCGCAGGCCGGGCGATAGGCAATGTTCTGACTGCGCCGAAATCCGCCTTGGGTCAAAACGTCATTCAAAGCGGGGGCATGATGACCGATTAGATGCGTGAAGACTTTTCGCTCTTGCCGGCCCTCCAAATAGGGGCAGGGCGAAGGGGCTGTCAGATAGAATTGCGGGTGGTCCGTATGATGGCGTGTCAAAGCCTTGTCCCGATTCCCTCAGTTCTCGTTAAAGTCACTCTATCACAGTCCATAATACCATGGCGCGACCAGCGTAAAGGTCAACCACAAAATAAGTGCCAGCGGTACGCCAGCCCGGATGAAGTCAGAGAACCTGTAGTGTCCGGGGCCCATCACAATCAAGTTGGTTTGATAGCCGATGGGCGTTGCAAAGGAACTGTTGGCTGCAAAGATAAGGCAGACGACAAAAGCTTCGGGCGGTTGTCCAAGCTGGTTTGCCATATTGATGGCGATGGGCGTGAAGAGAACAGCGGCGGCGTTGTTCGATAAGAAATTCGTCAGGATCATCACAACCAGATAAAGGACCGACAGAATGACCGCAGGCGGCTGTCCGTCTAGCGCCGTAACCATTGAGGAGGCGACAGCGCTTGCACCGCCCGTTGCCTCAAGAGCCACAGCCCCCGCGAGAGATGCCCCCACCAGCATAAAGATCCTGCTGTCAATCGCACGCAGGGCCTGTCTTGTGTTCAGGCAACCTGTCGCAATCATTGCAAAGGTTCCCGCAACAGCCGTTGCAACAATCGGCACGAGGCCGGTGGCTGCGAGCAGAACAACAGCACCGAAAATGCCAAGCGCCTTGGGTGCATGGCGACGGCGTGGGACTTCGGCGGCAGACCAGTCCAGCAAAAGCACATCCCGGTTTCCGCGCAGGCGGGCAATATCCTTTTCGCCGCCAGCGACCAACAGAACGTCACCGGCTTCAAGACGAATGTCGTTCATGGCCATCCGCGGCATGCGGCTGCGGCGCTGGATGCCCATCACCACGCAATCGGTTTCACTTTGAAAACCGGATTGCATCAGGGTTCGTCCCATCAGGCGTGATGCCGGTGCTACGACGACCTCGGCGAGGGTCATGGAGTTGGCATCCACATTTGGGGTGTCTTGACCTTCAGAAGAAGGGCCAGCCTCCGGGTCCATGATTGGTTGGCGGCGGGCGAGGGCATTGGCGAGCGCAGCCCGCGTCGCCGCGACGATCACGGTATCCCCTGGACGTAAAGCGACATTTTCAAACGGTGGCAAGATCGGTTTGCCGTTCCGCTGGACGAGCCGAACGGTCATGTCCTTCAGGGCCGGAAACATGCCGGAAACGGATTCAATTCCAACCAATGGATGACCATAGCCGACATGGATCTGTGCAATGAACTGCTTGCCAGATTGCCCCTGCATCTCTTCCGCCATGGTTTTGCGCGGCTTCAATAGCTTCGGCAAAACGAACAGGACATAAAGGGAGCCCACACCGGCCAAAATCAATCCGAGCGGCGTGAAGGTGAAGAAGTCAAACTGGAGCCCGGAGCTTTGTTCCGCGTAATTTGCCACCAACAGGTTCGTCGAAGAACCAATCAAGGTGGTCATGCCACCCAAAATGGCAATGAAGGAGAGGGGCATCAAAACCCGTGATGCTGACTGCCCCATAGTGGCCGCGACTGCGCTCAAGATCGGCAAGAACATCACCACCACCGGAGTGTTGTTCAAAAACGCGCTCAAAACCCCGACGGTCAAGAGAATGGGGATTGTGGCCACTGCCGACTTTCCCCGGGTCCAGCGGACGATTGCCTTTGCGGGACCTTCTAGAGCATCTGTTTGAAACAGCCCTTGTCCAATAATCAAAAGGCAAATCACGGTAATCAGCGCCGGGTTTGAAAAACCAACCAGAAAGTCGCCGGGTTCTATCGGGCCGTCGCTTGTGACCACCGGAAAGAGCGTGAAGATGACAATAAAAGCAACAACCGACCCCAATGCGATGGTCTCGATTGAAAAACGCTCCCACGCGTAAAGCACCACCGTTGTGGCAAGGACCAGAAAGGTCAGCGCCATGGCTATGTCAATTGACTGCATACACTCGCCCGTTTTGAAATAAGCGAGCAACCCCCCGGTTTTCAAGGCGCCGCCCTGTCGCAACTGCGCAAGATAGAACAGTAAGCCCCATAAGAAAAAGCCCGTTCTGTCGGTAAACGGGCTTTGGGGAGAAATCAGTTCCGCTTTCGGCGGAAATTTGGGGTGTCAAACCTCTGCTACCGATTGGTTCAGTCAGCGCATCGCTTAGATAGCTTGCTGATACTGCAGACGATTCGCATCAGAGTTCATCACGACCGTGCCAAGGACAATGTCATGCAGCAGGCGCTTACGGTCGGAGAACAGTGAAATGAGCAGGATCAGCGGCGTCAACAGGCTGACAGAAAACCAGAATGCCAGAACGTGAACGGCTGCAAGCAGCGGATACGGTTTCGCCCCGTACCAGAGGCGCATTTCAAGGCCCATTGCACGCATGCCCGGAGTTGCAGCATTTGGTCCGCCAAGTGTGAACGCCACATAAAGAAGCGCAACAGCTGGAGCCATGATCGCATAGAGCAGCCATGCCAGGCCAAGGGTGAAAATCCCTAAAAAGAAGATCACCACAGCTGCAACGGTTGTCAGAATAAAGATGCTGATGACGTCGATGAAAAACGCAAAGATACGCCGAGACCGCACGCCGGAAAAAAGCTCCGGGCGTACCAGCGGATCAAACTGATCCTGTCTGCTGTCAGCGGTCGAAAAGTCGGTCGTCATCATCATCTCCAGTTTCTAACGACACCTGATGTGGGGATTCCTAGCTCAAATGGCAAATTGAAAATGTAAACTCGCCAAGCCGCCAGCCGGAGTTATCGAATATTTTCTGCGAAATATTTCAATGGTTCACAGCGATTAAATGCAAAATAACTTGGATCAAATTTTTGACGACGGATTGACCAATTAAGGGCCTCATGGAGTTCAAGCCCTTCGATGTTGAGCGTGAGGTGGGGTGAATGTTGTCCGCCTTTATTGAGGCTGAAATAACCGAGTTGATCAACTGATGTGATCGTCACGTCATCCGCCGTCGCGAGGCACCACTTTCTGCCGGCAGCCAGCACCTCAGCGTGGGTGAGGATGTTGCTCATTTGAAAAGTACCGAAGGTGGACATTATAGCGACGGCTATGCAGGCCCCTAATACAAAAGCCTTGGACCGACCCTTAAGTACGATATGTGCAACAACGCCCGACGCTGTAACGGCAGCGGCAATAAAAATGTCAAGCCAGATTCCGCCGTTTGTCCCTCCAAGTAGAACCATCAGAATAAATGTGAAGAATATCCCAAGCACTGTTCCGGCGAAGGCTGAAATAGTGATGTCAAACAACCGCATAGGCTCAGACGCGGAATGGCGGTTGAACCCGTCAAGAAGGTCGCCACGCACAGCGACGATTATCAGCCGGATGCCCATAAGTGCTGAAAGGCAAAGAAAATAAAAACGGCGGCAGCAACCCCTAAAGCCCGTTCAACACTGTCATTTTCGGGGTGGAAAGGCTGTTGCAACAGGTGCATTCCAGCAAAGGCCAAGGCTGCCACACCCAAAAACCGCACAAAAAGAAAGTACGGCAGGAATATGCTGAGCGTGGCAAACCAGAAAAACAAAAAGCCATAAATGGAACAGACAAAACTCATCATCGGCTGACCCTAGTAGGTCAACATGGCCATCGATTGGCTATTTCTTGCATCTGCGCTGTGTTTTTTTGTCGGCTTTATGTCGCTTACGGCTCCGCAATCGCTTGGCCGAGGTCCTGATGGCGGACGGTGTAGCCGCTGGTGCGAAGTTTATCGACAATCTCCTGACCATGTGCCCGGTCGAACACTTCGAAGGTCACATCAAGTGTTGCGCCCTTGGCCGGAACATTGAGGAAGAGGTGGTGGTGGGCGACTTCGACGACGTTGCCTTTGGCATCGCCTATAATTGTTGAAATCTCGCCAAGAACGCCGGGGCGATCCGGAGTGTCGATCCGCACAGATACCAGACGCCCGCCACGAGCAAGTTCACGAACAACGACTGAGGAAATCAAACGCGGGTCGATATTACCGCCGCACAGGACCAGGCCCACTTTTTTACCCTTGAAGCGAGCTGGCTCGGTCAGAACAGCAGCTAGTCCTGCCGCGCCAGCGCCTTCCGCAATGGTGTGCTGATAGAGAAGGTACGCGTTGATGGCCTGCTCAATCGTGCTTTCTTTCACCAAGATAATGTCATCAACAACCTGGCGAACGATCTCCGAGGTCAAGGTGCCGACATTGCGCACAGCGATGCCTTCAGCAATCGTTGCCCCGGCACAGATGACCGGTTTGTCGTTCACCTTGCCCCACATGGCCGGATAAAGTTCGGTTTCGACCCCGATCACTTCTATCTTCGGGTTCATTGCCTTGGCAGCTATAGCCATGCCGGAGATCAGCCCGCCTCCGCCGATGGGGACGACCAGAACATCAAGGTCTGGGACTTCTTCCAGAATTTCAAAGCCGATGGTGCCTTGCCCGGCAATCACGCGGACATCATCAAATGGATGAACCCAGACAAGTTGGTTTTCATCGGCAATGCGCGCCGCTTCCGCTCGGGCAGCGTCCACCGTGTCCCCCGCCAGGATTACTGTCGCGCCAAATTCTCGCGTGGCAGCGACTTTCACAAACGGTGTTGTTTCCGGCATGACAATGGTCGCCGGAATGCCAAGGCGGGCGGAATGACAGGCAACCCCTTGCGCGTGATTGCCGGCGGACATGGCGATCACGCCGCGTTTGCGCTCGTCTTCGGAAAGACTGAGCAGTTTGACCAGCGCCCCTCGTTCCTTGAACGAGCCGGTCACCTGCATGTTTTCGTATTTCACGAAAATGTCGGCTCCCGTCAACTTTGAAAGTCGGGGGGCGGGGAGGCACGGTGTTTTAAGCACTGCACCTTTAATTTGGCGTTCTGCTTGCCGAATGTCGTCCGACGTTACGGGCAGGGATGGGGTGTTTGTCATTCTTATAAAGCCAGCGAGTTATTTTGAGGCGAGCAGCTCTGCAACGCGTGGGGCAAAATATGTCAAGATGCCATCGGCGCCGGCGCGCTTGAAGGCCAGCAGGCTTTCCAGCATCACCCGCTCACCATCCAGCCAACCATTTGCACTGGCAGCTTCTATCATCGCGAATTCGCCAGACACTTGATAGGCATAGGTCGGAACCTGAAATTCGTCCTTCAAACGGCGCACGATATCGAGATAGGGAAGGCCCGGCTTCACCATCACCATGTCCGCGCCTTCTTGAAGGTCCAGCTCGGTCTCGCGCAAGGCTTCGTCCGTATTGGCCGGGTCCATCTGATAAGTGCGTTTGTCGCCAATCAAAGTCGCGTTGGTTCCCACCGCATCACGGAAGGGGCCGTAAAAACCGGAGGCATATTTCGCTGAATAGGCCATGATCTGAACATCGCGAAAGCCGTTTGCATCCAAAGCCTGTCGGATAGCACCGATTCGCCCGTCCATCATGTCAGAGGGGGCGATGACGTCGGCTCCAGCTTGGGCCTGAAGCAGGGCCTGATGGCAGAGCTGGGAAACCGTCTCGTCATTGAGGATTGTTTCGCCCTCCATCACCCCGTCATGGCCGTGGCTTGTGTATGGGTCTAGCGCCACGTCAGTCATCAGCCCGACATTCAGGCCCTTGTCCTTGATCGCCCGGCAGGCCCGGCAGACAAGATTTTGGTCATTGAGCGCTTCTGTTCCCACCGCATCGCGGAGATCCGGGTCGGTGTTCGGGAACAGCGCGACCGCAGGAATGCCAAGAGCTGCGGCGCTTTCCACTTCGCCAACCGCAATATCTACGGAATAGCGGAAAACGCCGGGCATGGAAGGCACCGGTTCGCGAACACCTTCGCCATCAACGAGCAAGATTGGCCAGATAAGGTCGTCAACGGTGAGCGTGTTTTCCCGAACCAACCGTCTGGACCAATCCGTCCGGCGGTTCCGGCGCATGCGTCTGCCACCCAGCAGAGTGTCCATCTGGTCGCCGGAAATGCTGGGTTTATCGAATGAAGACGTCATGGAAAGGTCCTGATAGGCGCGCGCCCAAAGGGCAGAAGAAGTGATTTCGGGCGCAGACACTATCATGAGAATAGGCACTCTCCAATAGGGGTAAAAGATGCTGTAATATATGAATAAATATTGTTTGTTTGACCAAAGCGTCAAAACGAGATAAGCCATTCCCAACACTGGTTCAAAGCAGATGGTCCGGATTGCGCCGGGCAAACTGGGAGGTTCGGACGTGGATTTTGCACTGAACGAAGATCAGCGCGCATTTCAGGATATGGCAGCTGCCTTTGCCCGGGATGAGATGGAACCTCATGCCCGCGAGTGGGACGAGAACTCGGTCTTCCCGGTTGATACCTTGCGAAAGGCGGCAAGCCTCGGCTTTGGCGGGATCTATGTACGCGAAGATGTTGGCGGCTCTGCGCTTACGCGCACAGACGCTGCCATAATCTTTGAAGAGCTCTCCAAGGGCTGCACGTCGACAGCGGCCTTTATTTCCATTCACAACATGGCAGCCTGGATGATCGACACATTCGGCAGCGAAGAACTTCGGCAGAAGTATCTTCCACGCATGTGTACGATGGAATTGATCGGCAGCTACTGCCTGACCGAGCCGGGGTCAGGCTCCGATGCGGCAAGCCTTCGGACCAAGGCGGTAGATGATGGCGATCATTATGTTTTGAACGGTTCCAAGGCCTTTATCTCCGGCGGTGGAGCATCTGATCTTTATGTCACCATGGTGCGTACCGGCGGGGAGGGGCCAAGCGGTATCTCCTGTGTGGTCATCGAAAAAGACGCGCCGGGCCTCAGCTTCGGCGCTCAGGAAATCAAGATGGGCTGGAAGAGCCAGCCAACAGCGCAGGTGAACTTTCAAGATTGCCGCGTTCCAAAAGCAAATCGCATTGGCAATGAAGGCGAAGGTTTCAAATTTGCCATGGCGGGGCTCGATGGCGGACGGATCAACATCGGCGCCTGTTCCTTGGGTGCTGCTCAAACTTGTCTGGATCGGGCGACCGAGTATCTGAAAGAACGCAAACAATTCGGCAAGGCCTTGGCAGAGTTTCAAGCGCTGCAGTTCCGGCTTGCGGATATGGCAACGGAACTGGAAGCCGCCCGGTTGCTGCTTTTGAAAGCGGCTGGCGAAGTGGATGCAAAATCAGCTGATGCTAACAAGTTGGCTGCCATGGCGAAACGTCTTGCCACCGATACAGGGTTCAAGGTGGTCAACGAAGCCCTGCAGCTACACGGCGGCTATGGATATCTGCGAGACTACCCAATTGAACGTTTCCTACGCGATGTTCGGGTGCATCAAATTCTTGAAGGCACCAACGAGATCATGCGCGTCATCATTGCCCGTCATCTTCTCAAAGGTTGAGTAGCGGGCCTTTTATTTCCTTTGGAGACATTTCAGTGACCAAAGATATTCTGTTCGAGGTGCGCGGCCATGCCGGGTTCATTACGCTTAATCGGCCCAAAGCCCTTAACGCACTAACCCACGATATGGCCATCGCCTTGGCCCGGCAGTTGGCTGCATGGGAAACGGACGATCACGTCCGCCATGTGGTTATTCGCGGGGCAGGGGAAAAGGCATTTTGTGCTGGCGGCGATATCCGGAACCTGTATGACGCCAAGCAAGCCGGTAAAACGGATGGCTTGAGTGATTTCTTTCAGGATGAGTACCGACTGAACCAGCGGATCAAGTCTTATCCCAAACCCTACATCGCATTGATTGACGGCATAGTCATGGGCGGCGGTGTTGGAGTGTCCGTTCATGGCTCTCATCGTGTTGGCACCGAGAACATGATGTTTTCCATGCCGGAAGTGGGAATCGGTTTCTTCCCGGACGTAGGCGGCACCTATTTTTTGCCTCGCATGCCGAAATCCACGGGAATTTATTGCGCTCTGAGCGCTGGGCGTTTGAAGCAGGCAGATGCACTGGCAACCGGTGTTCTGACCCATGCAGTTTCGCGCGAAAAACTATCGGAATTGGAGAGCGCTCTGGAAACAGCCGAGGATGTCGATGCGCTTCTGGCGTCATTTTCGGCCGATACGGGTCCAGCCCCGTTGATGGAGCGGGCTGAACAAGTAGATCGCATCTTCGGACTTGGGTCCGTCGGCGAAATTCTGTCGGCTCTGGAGGTTGAGGCTGACGAATGGGCCACAAAGACGGCTGCCACCATCCGCAGCAGATCGCCAACCAGTGTGCGCGTCGCCTTTGAACAAATGCAGCGCGGGGCGAAGCTTGATTTTACCGAATGCATGAAACTGGAATTTCGGATCGTCAACGAAGTACTGCGCCAGCAAGACTTTTATGAAGGCGTCCGCGCTGTTCTCCTGGACCGGGATCAAAGCCCAAATTGGCAGCCCGCGACTTTGGAGGAAGTGGACACGAAGGCGCTGGAAGCGTATTTCGAAGAACCGGATTGCGGCGATCTAACGTTCTAGGGTCGCCTGACCTCTTCTTCTTTTGGAGCTGCCATGCTGACCAATCTCCAGGACATTGTCGGATCACGGCTACACTGGAACACCTTGCTGGTTTGGTACCTGCGGGCCATGGCGCTTTTGCTGATTGGGGGCGGGGTCATTCACTGGGCGCGAATTGTCGGATACGTGCCTTGGCGCGAAGTCTGGTTCTGGGACATGCCACTGGCATGGCAGACAGCCACTGTCTTTTTTGGCGTTCTTGATTTGGTGGCGGCCATCGGTCTGTGGCTGACGGTGTCGTGGGGAACGGTCATGTGGATCTTCCGCGCCTTCTGCCAGATCGTCATGCACACTGTGTTTTGGGAGATATTTGGACGGCGTCCTTATGAGATCAGCTTCTATCTCCTGACAATCAGCATCTTCGCCCTTCTTTATTATATGTCCTTGCGCGAACACCGCGCGCGGACACCCGCGTCGTGACGCACCTGCGTTTCGGCCAACTATCTTTCGGAGGAATGTAATGAGTACGCGGATCGGATTTATCGGCCTTGGGAACATGGGAGGCCCAATGGCAGCAAATCTGGTCAAGGCCGGACACGATGTTCTGGGTTTTGATCTGGCAGAAGACGCACTGGCTGCATTGGAGCAGGCTGGCGGCAAGCGCGCTGGCAGTGTGGTAGAGCTTGCACAGCATGGGGAAGTGATCGTCTCCATGCTGCCTGCTGGCGCGCATGTGCGCAAAATCTACATGGAAGAGGGCGGCATTCTGGAAAACGCCAATCAAGGCACTGTCCTGATCGATAGCTCCACGATTGATGTTGACAGCGCACGGGTCGTTGCAGCCGCTGCAGCTGAAAAGGGCATGCCGATGGTCGACGCGCCAGTCTCCGGTGGTGTGGGCGGCGCGACTGCTGGCACGTTGACCTTCATGGTTGGCGGTCCACAAGACGCATTTGCCAAGGCACAGCCCTATCTGGACATCATGGGCAAGAATATTGTGCATGCAGGTGGCGCCGGAAACGGGCAGGCAGCGAAGATATGTAACAACATGATCCTCGGCATTTCCATGATTGGCGTGTCGGAAGCATTCGTTCTGGCCGAGCGTTTGGGACTCGATGCGCAAAACCTTTTTGACATCGCCTCAACCGCCTCTGGTCAATGTTGGTCACTAACTTCTTACTGTCCTGTCCCAGGTCCGGTGCCAGCTTCCCCTGCCAATAATGACTACAAGCCGGGGTTCGCGGCTGAAATGATGTTAAAGGACCTTAAGCTTGCTCAGGAGGCCGCTGGAAGCGCCGGAGCCGCGACGCCGCTTGGTGCCGAAGCGTCAGTTTTGTACGACCTTTTCTGCAAAAGCGGCGGCCAAGGATCTGATTTCTCTGCGATCGTGAACTTCTTGAGGGGATCAAGGTAAACAAGTCTTTGATGACAGGTGGTCAAAGTAGATTGAAATTTTAACCGATGATTTATCTTGTCTCTTAAGCGGATATTAGAAGCGAGTCTGTAATCTTCAGTCATGGTGGAAAGAAAAAAACAACCACTAATGACAGGATAAAAAGAGGCGCAAAACATGATCACCGCGAATAGGGCAGTCGATGCTGTGATACAGAACGAAGAGGAAGCGGAAATCAAACCGCTCTACCTCGAAGCTCTGACGCTCGTTGAGCGTTTGCACAGACGACTACTTGATGTCATCAAAGATGAATTTGACCGGATGGGCCGCTCTGACGTGAACAGCGTACAGGCGCTCCTTCTGTTCAATATTGGCGATGCTGAGCTAACAGCGGGTGAACTGCGGACGCGCGGTTACTATCTGGGCTCAAACGTCTCCTACAATCTGAAGAAGCTGGTGGAAACTGGCTATATTCACCACCAGCGCTCCCGCATGGACCGTCGGTCCGTTCGTGTCAGCCTGACTGACAAAGGCCAGGAGGTTGCCCGGATCGTGAACGATCTTTACGAGCGTCACATGCTGTCTGTTGAGCAAGTTGGTGAAATCAACCGCGAAGATTTCGCGAACCTGAACAAGTCTTTGAAGCGCCTTGAGCGGTTCTGGACCGATCAGATCCTGTATCGCCTCTAAGCGATCACGGTTTCTTTATTACCAAAACGCCGCTGCGGGGCCCGCAGCGGCGTTTTTCGTTTTTGACTGAGGTGTTTGCGCTGTCTGCGGCTGGCGCCGCCAAGGTTTCTGCCGAATTCCCGACATGATGTGAACACATTGCAGTGTCTTATGGGACACATATATTCCTGACAGGACGCGCGAGAAACGGACGCCAGTCGGTCAATTCAGCACCTTGTTGCCGATTTGCATCCACAGGTTGCCGGAAATTTGTTAAACGTCAGCGGATATAGTCGCCGTCGAAGACCAAACATGGCGGGTTTTGGTCAGCCGATACACAGAATTTAAGTGGGAGAGAACACATGCTCGTGTTCCCGAACAAAATGAAGTCTTCGATCCAGGCTCTGCCCGCAAAAAGCGCGTTCTGCCTTGCTGCCGGACTTGCTGCATTTGGCGGTGGCCTGTCGTCAGCATCCGCCGAATCTCCCTTGCAGGCCCTTCAACAATATAATCAACGCGTTGAGTGGCAGGACGATTTCCAGAGCACGGTACAAAGCCTGAAGGCCCTGGAATCGTCAGCGCCTACATTGTCGCCTGAGACGGCAGACTACATGGGTGTGGCCATCGACCGGTATTCCCGCATCGTGCAACTGGGTGGCTGGGGCGGTGTCACGTCTGGTGGCCGTGCGCTTCGGATTGGGTCCAAAGACAACAGGGTTGTCGAACTTCGCCAGCGTTTGATGGCGTCCGGTGACCTGCAGCAAAACGCGGGCATGTCGAGTGTATTCGATTCGTATGTCGACGCAGCCGTTCGCCGGTTCCAGTTGCGCCACGGCCTTCTGCCAGATGGTGTTGTCGGGGAATCCACAATCGTGGCGCTCAATGTTCCGGCCAATGTGCGTTTGCGCCAGTTGGAAACAAACCTCGTGCGCCTTCGGTCCATGTCCGGCTTTTTGGGTGATCGCTACGTGATGGTGAACATTCCAGCTGCCGAAATCGAGGCTGTTGAATATGGCCGGGTGCGGTCTCGCCACACAGCTGTTGTTGGCAAGATTGATCGCCAGACACCCATTTTGAACAGCAAGATTTATGAGCTGAACTTTAACCCGTACTGGACGGTTCCTGTTTCGATCATCCGCAAGGATTTGATTCCGAAAATGAAGCAGGATCCGCAGTATCTCGCCAAAAACCGGATCCGGATCTTTGATTGGAAGGGCAACGAACTTGCCTGGCAGCAGATCGACTGGAATACGGACGAGGCAACTAAGTACCAGTTCCGTCAGGAGCCGGGTGAAATCAACTCCTTGGGCAGTGTGCGGATCAACTTCCACAACAAGCACCAAGTTTATCTTCACGATACGCCGTCCAAAACGCTGTTCGGCTCCGACTATCGGTTCCACTCCTCAGGCTGTGTTCGGGTCCAAAACGTTCGCGAAATGGTGACGTGGCTCCTGCAGTCAACTACGCCGGATTGGGACCGTGCGCGCGTTGATCAGGTCATCCGCACAGGTGCGCGTGAAGACGTTCGTCTGAAATCCAGCATCCCGCTTTATCTGACTTACATAACGGCCTGGGCTAATGCGGACGGTGTGATTCATTTCCGCGATGATGTTTACAATCGCGATGGTCTTTACAACGGTGGCAATGTTGATGGCTTCACGGTCAGCCTGCAGTAATCTCAGTTATATAACCCTCTAAAACCCGCACTCACCGTCATCACGAAACACAATTAAACTCAACGACAAACGGTGCAGCAAAGTCGCAAATGTAAACCTCATGACAGAAAAGGCTCTACACTCAAGCGCCCAACTTCAATAAATGATACTCGATAAAATTGCGTATTATATTTGGTGAAAACACAGATTGCACCCTAACTGGGCTTAATCTAAGTTCTCTGAATTATTTTTGGAGCAAGGACCTAAAATGACCACCAGACGTGATTTTATGAAGGCAGTTCCAACTGTTGGCGCTGCATTTGTCGTAGCTGGTAAAATAGCTCTTGATGAAACGCCTGCTCGGGCCCAATCAGCATCGCCGCTTGAAGGTCACTTTCACCCAAAGGGCAAAGCGCCTTCAGAAAATACATTAAAACGGCAAAAACCAACCGACGAATTCTCCCAATGGCTGGAGGAGAGTTGGGTCTCAGGTCACCCCCTGCACCCCAACGATCTGAGCCTCTGCCAGAGCGACGCGCGGGCTTATGAACACCTCTCCATCACCGCTTAGAATTTTAAACCCGGATAAGCCCGAAGGCTCGTTTGTCAATTTCGTAAAAAAATATGCGGCGCGCAACGGCTCTCAACATGCCAGATTGTTGTAATGTCATCATGATGACATGTCATCATGTTGTGTATTTATCAAAGAGCATTTGAAAAGATTCTTCAATCATATCATTGACCGAGCGGCCTTGTTCAATCGCCAGCATTTTAAGCTTACGGCGGGTTTCATCCGAAACAAACGCCCCAACCTGTACCTTGTTGGCACGGCTTGGCGGTTTTCCTTCGGCCTTGGCTTCAAGTTTGCGTATAGGTGTAACGGTCTGTCCTGCTGCGGATTCCAGTGCTGCAATATATAATCGGATATTTCCCAAGTAACTGTGTGTTGCGACGAGGTTGACCGTTTTCACGGACGTTTGCAACTCTGACGGCAGCGTTGTCGGGGCGATTATCGATTTTGACGGTTACGTAAGCGCGGTTTTTGAGCTTTTCGTGGACTTTATCCCGTTTGGGCTGCGACAAGACACAGCTGTGGAGCCGCATTTGTGTTGGTTTCGTTGTTTGGAGCGTCATGCAGGCCTCGGCGGGGGCTTGAGGGCGCGGATTGCGGCGAGGATTCGTCCGAAGACGTAGCCTGATACAGCCACCTCTGCCAGTTGGAACGTGATTTTGCGCGCATGGCGTACGACCTTTGCCCCGATTTTGATGAGGCGGCTCTGGATACTTGTCAGCGACCAGTCGGCGACCTCTTCCGGGAGGTCTAGCCCTTGCAGGAAGACACCAAGGTTATACGCCAATGCGTGAAGCTGAAGCCGGACCTCATTGTCACAGAACCGCTTGCAGGACAGGCGGGTCCAAGTGATGGCGTTCTTGCCTTCTTTGATGTGCTGTTCGGCTGTGCCGCGCTGATTGTAGAAGCGGATGATCCATTCCGGCTCCATCGGCAAGTTGGTGACGACAAAACCCACGCGAGGGAATAGATCACCGGGATACCATTCGATCTTGGCAACCACCTGACGGGGCTTGCTCCATGAAGCAGCCTGATACTCAAAAACCTCATAGAAGCGCTTGATCTTTGTCTTTGAGGGACGTCCCACGGGGCGGGTCAGCTGATGGCTGATCTTCTCTTCCAGCACAGCGTTCTTTTTGAGGCGGATGGCGTAGCGGTACCCTTCAGCCTCTAAAGTCTCGTAAAGTTCCGGAATGGCAAAGGCGGCATCAGCGCGAAAGAAGCGCATGATGTCGCGCTCTGCATAGCGCGCAATGACGGGTATCAGAAGAGCCTTCCAGTCATCCGCGCTGTGGACGCTGCCATTGCGCAGGGCACAGCGTTCCAAGTGGCCAAACTGATTGAAGATGAACAATGGGTGATAGCAGTTGCAGCCGAAATGCCCGTTCCATGCGGTTCCCTCCTGAGCGCCATGGGTGGGGCTGACAGAGCTATCCATGTCCAAGGTGATGTAGTTCAGTCCTTGGCGACCATGCACCGCATCAATCCATTGACCGGGCATATCGGCCAAGGCTTCCCTGTTGGCGGCAGTCGCGAGCACCTCAGTCTCAAAGCGGCCCATCTGGGAGGAGGATGCCGCCTGAGTGTCAACGGCACGGCCCCCGATAATCTGGCGCATTACCGGGTCACGCGACAGACGCACGGCATCATTCACATCTTCATAGCCCGCAAGGCGACCAAATATCGATTGGCGCAGCAGGCCCATCAAGGTGTGAACGCCATTCTTACCTTTGCGGGTATCCCGAAGGAACCGAACCGCTTTGCCGAAAAGGCCAAGGGCGTCATCAAGCTCCCGGTAAAGCAGAAGACCGCCATCAGAACTGATCTTTGAACCGTGGAATTCCAACCGCACCCGAGGGTCAAAATCCAGCCGAAAATCGCTCTCAGAACCCGCACCCGTTGGGTGTGCCATTTTTCAGCCCTCCGTCATCAAGTAACACGCTGTAATATAAAGAGAAAAATAGGATAGAAGAAGCTAAATCAGCTGACTACTTGGGAAATCCGGGCTCAGACCATTGTGGATCTTGCCCGTGCGTTTGATTTGAAGGTGGTTGCCGAAGGCATCGAGAATGAAGAGCAGCACCTGCTGCTGCGCGAGCTGGGCTGTGATCTCGGGCAGGGTTATCACTACGGAAAACCGATGGATCTTGAGACATTCTGCAAGACTTATGGCCTTGAAGCAGAAGCTGCTCCTGTGATCACACAAGAGCAGCCTCTCAAGCTTGATGTCGGGGCTCAGAGCTGAGGCAGCTCTGGTTTAAAGTCCCAAACCTCCAATGCAGCTGTATTTGATGTTGAGATAGTCATCGAGGCCATATTTTGAGCCTTCGTTGCCGATCCCGCTGTCCTTGACGCCACCAAATGGGGCCACTTCGGTGGTAATGACGCCTTCGTTGACGCCCACCAGCCCGTATTCCAGCTGTTCCATCATCCGGAAGCTGCGGCCAAGATCGCTGGTGTAAAAATAGCAGGCCAAACCGTATTCGGTGTTGTTGGCCAGAGCTACAATTTCGTCCTCGGTTTCAAACTTGAACAGTGCTGCCAGTGGACCAAAGGTTTCCTCTTGGGCAACGCGCATGTCTGGTGTCGCGTTGGCGATCAAGGTGGGGGCAAAGAACGTGCCCGCGCTGCCAACCCTTGATCCGCCTGCTTTCAAAGAACCGCCTTTTTCCAGCGCGTCTTTTACATGAGAATCGACTTTTTCCAACGCTGCTTCGTTGATCAGCGGTCCTTGAGTGATGCCCGTTTCAAGGCCGTTGCCAGGGATCAAGTCCGCGTCCATCGCCGCTTTCAGTTTTTCCGCAAACGCCTCGTAAACACCGGCTTGAACGTAGATCCGGTTTGCGCAAACGCAGGTTTGGCCGCTGTTTCTGAACTTTGATGCGATTGCACCCGCGACAGCTTTATCGAGGTCCGCGTCGTCGAACACGATGAAGGGCGCGTTGCCGCCAAGCTCCATGGAGATCTTCTTCATATGCTGACCGGCTTGTGCGGCCAGCAGTTTGCCAACGCGGGTGGAGCCGGTGAAGGTGATCTTGCGCAGATCGGGGTTTTCGCACATCTCCGCGCCTATCTCAGCGGCATTGCCGGTCAGGATGTTGATGACACCGCCAGGCAGGCCAGCTTTTTCTGCCATGACCCCAAAGGCCAGAGCGGAATAGGGGGTAAATTCGGAAGGCTTGATGACAATTGTACACCCGGCGGCCAGCGCGGCCCCTAGTTTGCGGGCAATCATCGAGTTTGGAAAATTCCAAGGCGTAATTGCCCCGGCAACGCCGACCGGTTCCTTGGTCACGAGGATGCGCCTGTCGGCCCAAGGAGACGGGATCGTATCGCCGTAAACGCGTTTTCCTTCTTCGGCATAAAACCGGATGTATTTCACACCAAGTGCGATTTCCCCTTTCGCCTCGGCAAGTGGTTTGCCCATTTCTGTGGTCAGGAGCGCAGCGAGGTCAGCAATTTGCTCCATAATCGCATCGCAAAGCTTATGCATATGCTCGGAGCGGGCTTCAGCTGTCAGTTTTTTCCACGGCTTCAGCGCTTTGTGGGCTGCGGAAATGGCTTTTTTGGTTTCATCACGGCCACAATTGGGAACCTCACCGATTGGCTCCCAGGTCGCTGGATTGGTCACGCCCAGCGTTTCCCCACTGTTGGCTGAAATCCATGTCCCGTCGATGAAATTCGCATTTTTGATAAGCGCTGGATCAAACGACATTTATCACTCCCATGAAGGCTTGTGTCACAGCTTAGGCGTTGTGATCACATTTCTTTATAGGAGTGATAAGTGGCCTCAGACTGAGCTTCAAGGCCGAATAATGGAAGGATGGTTCGATTGATTGGTTGACGGTGTGTGGATCAGCTCAATTCATCAATTCGCAGTTTCAAACGTTCGATTTCTTCGGTCAAAGCCAGCGCATGCTTATGGACCTTGTCGAGTGACAGACGAACGTTTTCGATATCCGTCAGCACAACATCTTCTTCCATCGGAGAAGAGCCGCGCCCCACGAGCAGCCATGTCGGGCTGACGTTCAGTACACCGGCCAGCAGCACCAACTTGTTGGAACGGGGTTCTGAGCGATCACTTTCCCAACCTTGCAGGGTTGAGGATTTGACACCAAGGCGACGAGCCAGCTGAGCTGTTGACAAGCCAGCTGCATCCCGCGCGCGGCAGATACGTTCTCCGAGTGTGTAGTCGGTTGTCTCTGGCATGGTGGTATCGGAAACGTCCCTCAAATAGCTGGCAGTCATCGTCAGTCTCCACAAATCGCCTCAAGTTTCAAGGTTTCGGGCCGTTATTGGCATCCTTGCACGCGGAAAGTGCAGGCTGCAACCGGGGTGTCGGACACAGGCCATAGCATGACGGGTAATAGCAACGATATGAGCAAAAATCGCAGGTTTTGCGCGGTTTTTGTAAAAATCGGAACTAAAGTTGGTACTGAAATGATGCCAAATTTTCCCTGAGCACAGGCCTAGCCCACCCAAGTCATGCAGCTATCAATATTCGCGCTCAAAGAAAATTCCCGCCTTGGATGAGCCGTCTGCACCAACTTCGCCGCGAAGTTTCAATCCCCGGTCCAGATCGATGTCAACTTGAACGCGGCTGGAATCTGAACCGGTTCCCTGTTCGACACCCAGATAAATGTTGTCATTGATGTACTTTCCGACAGAGACCGATGTTTCACCTTCGCTGTCAGTGTTGATGTCAATGGCATCCAAACCCAACGATTTTCGAATTTGAGCCAATGGACCATTGTCGCTTCCGCCTGTCAGGGTCTGAATTGCGGCTGCCAATTGGGCAATTTGGGCTGGGGAAAGATTGCCAACGCTTTTTCCAAAAAGCAACAAGGCCAACACTTCATCTTGAGGCCGTTCTGGAGAAGACGTGAATGAAATTTCAGGGTCGTCAGCTTCTCCGGCAACACGAACCGTGATTTGCGTGTCTGAGACAGTTGTTGTTGCGGCAAAGTCGATGATCGGCGTGAAAGAGCCGTCAAAGGTGGCACTTCCCGTCGAAAAGACCATGCGGCGGGTCAAAATATCCAACTGCCCGCGTTTCATGGTGAAGGCACCTACGGCCTGTGGGTCATCTGTTGTTCCGGCAATTTTCAGGCTACCCTGCAATTCTGCATCCAGACCTCGACCTCTGATGAATATCCGCCCCGGCGCGGAAACCGTAACGTCAAGTCGCGGTGGGGCGTTACCCGTCCCTGACTTCTTTTCCGGTGTCTTGTCTGCGCCCATGGCTTTCATTTGTTGCTCAACTGCCTTTGGCGCATTGACGTGCTGAACGGCAATAGGGGACACAGTTCCTGACAGGTTTTCCGGAATTGAAATGTCGGCCCGCTTGATGACCACATTTCCCGCAACAAGGGCTGATTGTGAAGGACTGGCCATAGGCCTCTTGACTGCGATGTTTGCGCCCACAGTTGCGGCAAGCAGTCCGGGCTGGATGATACGACCTTCGTCAACGCTGGCCCTGATATCTGCCGGCATTCCGTCAGCCAGACCGACTGACCCTGAGACCGAGAGCGTTCCGCCCGTTGAAATATCTCCGCGCAGGGTGTTGATCTGAACCCCGTCAGGCGTCGCACTGATGTTTCCGGTCACGTTTTGCAGTTTCATGCCTGTGTTGAGGCTGGTGGCTGTCAGGCCATTGGGCTGGACGGTGACGTTGTAATTCGGGGCATTGATGCTGCCATTTATAGTTCCCGAAATTGCGAGTGCTCCTGCGGCTGATATGCCTGCTTCCGTCAGCGGACGCCGTAGGACACTCATTGGAACAGAGCCGGAAAGGGAGATGGCCAAAGGTTGATTGCCGGAAAGCGTGACTGATCCATCCGCACTGAGCGATAGGCCAGATGGATTGGTAACTTTGGTCTGCTGTTTCACTGTCTGCTTCTGAAAGCTTCCGTTAGAGGTCAGACCAAGGGCTTGAAGACCGTTTTGGCGCAAGGGTGTCACCGTCAAACCGGTCCCCTGCAGCGACCAGGTGGCTTTTGGATCTGCTGGTGACCCTGTGGCTTTGACAGTTCCGCTCACGGTTCCAGCAAGGCCAAGGTCCGGGACAAAGCCGTTGGCAAGTGAAACCGGAATGGCCTTCAACGATGCATTTATGTCGAGGTCGGCGCCAGCCGTTCCAGAAACGGACAAGGTGCCATTTCCCAGCGCTAAATCCAGTGGCGACAGGTGTGTGGTGCCGTTTTCCGTTGTGATCGTTGCCGGGCTGCGAAGTGACGTTTCCAGCCCCTCAAAACGTCCTTTGAAGCTGTTGAGGGCAAGTTCCAGTCCAGCAGGTAAAGACTTGAGGGTCGCGTTTGCATCAAGTCCGTCTTGAGAGCCTCCCTCAAAGAGGCGGACCCTTGCTGCCAAGGCCGTTGCACCGGGGGCAGGGGTTGCTGTCAGCTTGACGGAGTGAATTGCCTGACTGCCGGTAAAAATGTCCTCGCCATCCAATTGGGCGGTCAGCGCCGACGGATCGATTGGAGTTGGTAAGGAAAAGGCAAGTGTGAGTTTGGTGATGCTGCTGCCTGCGGCTTCAAGTTTGTCCGCATTGAGTGTTGCGCGCAGTTGGTGCCGCCCGTTGGCGTCGTCTGCAACCAATTTGCCCGCCAATTGGCCAGACAATTCTGTGAGCGCAAGCGGTGAGAGCTCTGAAAGTTTTGGAGCGTCAAGCGTCAGCTCACCCTTGAGTGTTTCGAGCGGTTTGGCGGGGTTGCTGATTGTGAATGCGCCAGTTGCCTCGTTGGACCCAAGCCGCGCAACAAGTGGACTGACATTGAGCGCAGTTCCGTCCTGATTGGCTTCCATATCCACTTTCAGAGGAAGCTCACCGAGTTTGCCGTTGATGACAACAGACCCACTTGGCGCAGATGGAGAGAGCGTCGCGTCGACATCAACGGCCAGGGCAGTGAGCGGTGTCTCTGCCAAAAACAGCTCGTCTGACTGGCTGGAGAGTTTGATGTGCGGGGCAGAAAGTGGGCCGTTGATGTCTGCGTTCAGCGCCAGTTGTCCATTGATTTGTGCGTCGAGTTTGGAGAGGTCCGGCAAGCTGGTGGTCACATTTGCAGTGACTGTGTCCCCATCCAATTCACCTGTGGCGTTTGCCTCCACATAATCGCCCTTCAAGGAGACTGACTTAAGGTGGATGGTATCTAAAGCTTCGACTTCCACATTGGTGGTCAGATAGGTGCGCGCGCCAAGCAGATTGTCGGCTTGGGAGATGCCGGTTGTCAGGCCATGCCCTGTGAGTGAAAGAGTAAGCGCAGCCTTTTTGTCTTGCGGGACGCTGCTCACTTCGAAGTTTCCGCCAACGGACCCGGAAAGAGGACGCGCTGCAAGCGTTGAAAATGCCGCAAGTTTTGGAAGCTTTAATTGTCCTTCAAGCACTGCATCAGATGGCGAGTACTTGACCTTGGTCAAATCGATCCGAGCCAAGTTTGTCGTCAGAACCCCTTGAGACAAACTATAGGATGCTTCTGCCGTGTCGAGGTCTCCGGCGAGCGACAAGCGAACCTCGCCGTCAAACTGCTCCAGTTCAACATCGGGCAAATTGATACCAGTCACGCTGGCATCGACGGCAACATCTGTTTTCAAGGTGTCGTTTTCAATCAGTCCGTTTTGACCGGAAATACTGAAGTTAGCCTTTTGATAGCTGGCTGCTGGCAGGCGAAGGTTGGTCGAGGACACATTGGCGTGCCAATCAAACACGCTCAGCGTTCCAGAAGTTGCGGCGTCCAGATGCAGCGGGCCAAAGGTGATGGTCTGATCGGCTAATTCCAGGGCAATGACCGCACCGTCTCCGGCGGAAACATCCAGATTGGCTTTTCCGTTTAATGCTGCCGATTGGCGATCAAAAGAGGCTTCTGCATCAAGTGCAACGGTGTTTGTTTTCAGCCCCAGTTTACCGCTTTTCGGCATGAAGTCCGTATCCAGCGCCATAGAGCCCGATGCTCGGGTGGTGCCTTGCACAAAGGCTCCGACCGCTGGAGGGGCGAGCTGTTCCAAGTCGCCGTTTAGGGCAAATTCCAGGACATACCCTGCTCCCGTCTCGGTAATGCGAGCCGTGCCTGCAGCGGTTTTTTGATCATCAAGTGCCACATAAAGTGCAGCGGCCCAATCGTCCAATGGACCATCGCCAGACAAATTGATGTCCAGTGCAGGCAACCCTTCGATCTTGCCAAGGGAGGCGACCAGACCGCCGCGTGGTTCATCGACTTCAAGAGCAAACGTCAAAATCCGTTCGTTCGGGATAAAGGTTGCCTGCGCTGTGATCAGCCCCTCAATTCCGTCGACCCTGGTGAGGCTTACGCCACCGGAGACAGCGAGAGGTTTTGGGTCTGCTGCGGCATTTGCTTCCACTGAATAAGAGATTGGTTGGCCAACCAAACCTGAGCCAATATCAAGCGTGTTGATCGCCAGTTGATCCAGCTTGAGTGTCAGGCCGAGGGGAATGCCGCTGGAGTTTGACGGTTCTTCCAGATCCGGGGCTGGCGCCTCTTTGTGCGGCGTTTGAGGTGCGCGCAAGACTGAGAGTTTGCTCAAGGAAATGGAAGTAACTTCGATCTGCTTGCCAAAGAGCTTCAGGGGTGCCCAGCGAATTTGAAGGTCTTCCGCGCTCAGCCATTCTCCTTGTTTGTCGGCAAGGGAAAGGCTTGTGAGAGCAATTACTGACAGTCCGGGGCTGATGGAAAGCTGTTCAAGCTTGACCACTTGATCTGGAGTTGAGGCCAGCGAACTGATCAGATCAGCAACGGATTTCTGGCCGAAAGGGAACTGGAGAAACGCAATAAAACCAACAAACACTGCCATCAAGATGGCCGTGAGCCACGCGACAGTTTTCACGATCAGTTTTCCGAAGCGGAACAAAAATTTCATGTGCAATCAACGGCCTAAGCCAAGGGATGTCAGAACGCCTGACTTAATCCGACATATAGGGCGAAATCAGGGTCATCCTTTTCCGGGTCAAGAGGAATGGCGGCATCAACCCGCAGCGGGCCAATCGGGGTGAAATATCGAATGCCCGCGCCAACCCCGATCTTGAAGGGTTCTGAAAAGTCGGGAATTTCGTCCTCATAGGCATTGCCTGCATCTACGAAGCCGACAACACCAATTTTATCGGTTACCTTCACGCGCACTTCACCAGAAAACTCAAGAAGCGAACGACCGCCAACAACCTCACCGTTTACCCGTGGCCCGACGTTTCGGTAAGCGTACCCACGAATGGAACCACCGCCGCCTGCAATCAAACGGCGATTGGCAGGTATATCCTGAATTTCTGGACCCAAGATGGTGCCCGCAGACACTTTGCCTGCCAAAATGAAGCGTTTGGCATCGTCCAATGCAACATAGGTCGACGCGGTGCCTCGGATGAACAGCATTTGATTGTTCTGCAACGTGTCATAGGCGGGTTCAACGGCCAGAACGCTGAAAACGCCCTTGGATGGGTTCAGCTTGTCGTCTCGCGTGTCCCAAGTCAGATCGGTTGGAATGCTGAAAAGCAGGTAATCTGAATTTCCAAACACATCCTCTTCGTTGGCGTAGGTAACTGCCGCACCGATCCGGCCATTCAATTGGTCGGAGAATTTACGTTGGTAGTAGGCGTCAAAAGTTACCCAACGGCTAGTATAGGCATCCGGGTTCTCCTGCTTGGCAGTCAGGCTGGAGGTGAACTTGGTCAGTGGACCGAAGGCTCCCGGCTTTTCAAAGACAATGCGGGCGGAATATTCCATGTCGCCGACATCCTTGTTGCCGATCCGGCCGACAGAGCCTTCAACGGAAAGCAGTTCGCCGCGCCCAAACAGATTTCGGCGTCGCCAATAAGCCTCGAGCCCAATGCCTTCGGTGCTGGACCAAGAAGCGCCTGCGCCTATGACATGACGTTTGCGTTCGGTGACCTCAATGGTGATCGGCATGGTGCCATCCGGCCCGGCAATATCACCTTCAACAAAGCGGATGGAACCGAATATGCCTAGTTCATTGAGTCGCTTGCGTGCGTCTTTTAATTCTTCAGGTGAATAGGTTTTGCCTTCCGGGATCATGGTCTGACGAGCTACAAACTGAGGATCAGTGACCTCGGTACCCGCGACAGATACCGGCCCAAACCGGGCCCTGTTCCCAGAAGAGACGGTAAGGGTAACATCCAGCGTCTTGTTGGAGTGATCGGCGACGATGACGCGTTCGGCGATCTTGGCTTTCGGATACCCCTGATCTTGCAGGTTTTTGGTTAGGCGCGCTTCTGCTGTGCGCACTTCACCGGACTTTGCGACCGCACCCGGACGAAGGCCCCAGTCTGCTGCATCTGCGGGAAGGTCTGGTTCAGACCCAGGTGTATCTACAAACTGAATTTTGACTTCGCCAAAGAGAAATTCCGGACCAGGGTCGATTGAAATGGCCACGCTAGCTGGCGGTGAACCCGGAAGGGTGCCGTTTTCCAGTGCCTGTTCCAGCGAAACTCCATCAAGGGATATATCAACTGTTCCGCCATAATAGCCAGCTGCATAAAGCTGGCCAATCAGGGCTTCCTGATCTGAAAGGGCGCGCGATATCAATCCGGTGACGCCAGAAGGCAGCGTTTCCTGTTTGGAAAGCAGGATCGATCGAGCTCTAAGCGTCTTTTTCAGGTAAGAATCGGTTGGCTGGGTAAATGTCAGCTCTGAGGTGTAGGCGTACGGGTCTTCGACAGCTGGTGTTTCAGCCTCTTCACTTTCGAAAAATTTGAATCCGAATAGATCGAGCGCATTTGCATCTTCAATCGGCGCCAGACTGATCAAAAGCGCAGTGAAGAAGGTTAAAAGCATTGATTTTAAAGGGGAATATACGTTCGGTGAAGCTCGCTCATCAGAACAAATATATCCTTTCCGTTGTGCAACTCTTGCGCAGCAGTTCAGACTTATCATGTTCGACGGTCGACGCGTCACTCACCCCCCGCCTTTGCAAAAACGCTTTCCCGGATCATCTTATGACGACCGAATATGTCTGTTTAAAGAGCAATTTCCGGTGAAACCCAAGTCCCAAAATACACTTTTTGCGTTAAAAATGTTTCAGCCCTCGCTGTGTTATCGGGTGACGGGAATAAAGGTGGCAGTGGTCTGAAGAAAAACGGCCCGCACGGATTATGCCGTGTAGGCCGTTTTCGTCAAAGAATACAGTGATTTCGGATTTAGAAGACTGGGTCGGCTTCTGGAAGGCCAAGTTGGCGGCGGGCTGCTGTGACCGTGTTGGCCATCAACATGGCAATGGTCATCGGACCAACGCCGCCGGGAACAGGCGTGATGGCGCCTGCGTGTTCGGCTGCCTCTTCATATGCAACATCGCCGACGAGCCGCGTTTTGCCTTCGCCTTTTTCAGGCGCTGGAACACGGTTGATTCCAACGTCAATGACAGTCGCTCCTGGTTTGATCCAATCGCCTTTGACCATTTCTGGGCGGCCAACCGCAGCAACCACAATATCGGCTGCACGAACCACTTCGGACAAATCCTTGGTGCGGCTATGGGCGATTGTGATCGTGCAGCTTTCCTGCAGAAGCAAGCTGGCCATAGGCTTGCCGACAATGTTGGACCGGCCAACGATGACGGCTGTTTTTCCAGATAGGTTTTTGCCGAGCGCGCGCTTGATCAGAACAAGGCTTCCGGCTGGCGTGCACGGCACAAGAGCAGATGATTGCTCTCCAGCGGTCAGCAGGCCGACATTGATCGGATGAAAGCCGTCGACGTCCTTCTCCGGTTTGATGAGGTTCAGAACCTTGCTCTCATCAATATGGCCGGGCAGGGGAAGCTGCACGAGAATGCCGTGGATTGCTGCATCGTCATTCAGCTTTTGCACCATCGCCAGAAGATCGTCCTCGGATGTGTCTTCCGGCATGTCGTGTTTGACGGAATGAAAGCCGCAGGCTTCAGCGGTTTTCTGCTTGTTGCGGACATACACCTGGCTGGCCGGGTCATGGCCGACGATGACAACTGCAAGTCCCGGACGGGTCCCGTGATTTTCCAGAAGGTCCTGTGATCGACGGGTAATTTCTTCGCGAACGGATTCTGCGACTGCTTTTCCGTCAATGACTTGTGCTGCTGCCATGATCCCTGCCTGCTTTCGGGTTTGGGTGGAGGAGGTGGTGCCGCTGTCTATAGAACTGCGTGCGAGGCAGGGAAAGACTGTAAGCGTCTTTTCCTTGCCCGGTTTCGTCATCTGCTTGTTTTTGACACGATTTCAGAGCGTGTCCGCATAGTCTTTCAACTGACTGATCGCGCAGACGATATGATAAAAGGAGCTGGCGGGGGCCGGTTCATCCTTGAACGTTCCGTCTTCTTCAATCTTGTCGCGCCAAAGACCTGCAGGCACGTCAGCATAGTATTCTTCCAAGGCATCGCAGGCAGATATTATGTCTTCCTGATAGCCGGTCTGTTCCACGCCAAAGGAGAGGCAGGCGAGAACACAGGCGGCCTTGATCCATTCGGTTTGCCCCCAAAGACGCGCCATCGGATCATGAACGCTGAAGTCGTCATGGAGCGACATGATGGCGACTTGCCGCTCGCGGTCGATGCCATGGGTGCGGCCGATTTGGTAAACACGGCGGGCAGCGTGCAGGGCAATTGGTTCCTTGCGGGACGTCCCCCACAAGGTGAGCAACCAAGCCCATTCAAACTGATGGCCGGGTTCCATGATCCGACCCTGATCGCCCGGCATCGGCGACCAGTCGTGATCGAAAAACTCCCGCAAGCCGCCGCTGACGGGATCAATGAAGCGGGTCAGGGCGAGTTCAGCAATCATGTCGGCGAGGTCTGTCCAACGCGCGTCGGGTTCCACGTTTTCCAGCGCCAACATGGCTTCAAACAAGTGCATTTGCGGATTGGAGCGCAACGGCAGCCGGTCCGGATTGTCCTCGCGAAACCCGATTTCTGAATGAGCCAGTGTCTCTTGCAGATGGTCCATCAGGGAATGTGCGCGGGCCAGAGCGTCGTCCTTCAGGTCGTCCAAAGTTTTTGCAATATGGGCAAAAGCAAACAGCGCGAAGGCTTGATTGTAGAGGTCAAAACCCTCGTCCGCAGAAGCTCCCGCCTGCGTTGCAGCTGAGATCACTGTGCCATCTGGCTTGAAGTAGGTCTTCAGATACCATTCGTAGCCTGCGCGACTGATCGTTTGCCAATCGCCAGACCAACCGAGTTTGCCACCCTCCAGAAACGAATAAATCTGACGGGGCTGAACCCGCGCCCGGCAATCCGCGTTCGTTGCTTTCTGGGTGTCCAGCGCAATCGCCTCAGCAAAGCCCCCCGTTTGTTCAAAACGCCCCACACTTGCCCAAATCGGCAGGGCCTTTTCGGTCAGCCAATTCAAATGTTGGGCTGATTTTTCCTGAATTTGGACATTCAATTCGGTGGCGGGCATGAGTGAACCTTCAAAACACGGGAATTTCAGGATCGGTCATAGAAGGTTTTGACAGACTGGTCGAGAGTGTGGAGGAAAAGGAATAAGGCCTTGCCCAAATGTGACCAATTGATTGGGTAAGGCGAATAGTTCCTGAAACTGGTGGCGTTTTCCCGACGATACCAACTACTCGACTTGGATTACTGTGATACCTGGATTGTAATCACTGTAGTCTTGGAAACATGAAACGCTAAAACCATTCATATGGATTTCGCCTCTTTCTCTCGAGGCGCATTGTATAGCTCCCACACCCTGAAGGATTGCATATCCAATGACTGGCAATAGCAGAAAAGCAAAAAGAATAATTTTGTTGCCGAGTATACTATTTTTTTCTTTTGTCTCTGTTTTTGGCAAGGTATCCCTCCATTTATATGTATTTGGAATTTTGGTGTTATTTATATTTCGGGCAAGTTCTGTGCAGGAGTTTGTTGATTTCGCGGGTCAGGCTTTCTTGTAGGAGTCCGGTCTTGTCATTGAGGCCTGCAACGGTCCACAAAAGGCCGCTGATGGCATAGGAGCCGTCGATGTCTGACACATTGAACAGGGCTTCGGTGGCCTTGCCGTTCTCGAATGTTACCGTTGGCGCTAGCGAGAGAGTTGCCAGATGGTTTTTGGGGGCCGTATCGCCGATGCATTTCAATTCGTGCGGATTGAAATGCAAGGTTCCGTTCTTCGCTTTGAGGGCTTCGGTGAGGTCTTTGCGCGGCAGCAGCAGGCGAACGGAGCATGTCGCGCCGCCATAGGTCCAGCTGACGCCAATCTTCTCCGCTTCGCTGGCAAGTTCCTCAGCTTTCCAGGTCTTGCGAATGGGGCAGGAAAGAGTTCCAGTTTTCAACGAGTTGTTCACGGATCGGCAGATTTGTTTCTCGCAGCGCAGAAGGTCCCTGCGCTCGCTGTCTGCGTTCGCTGTGATGGAAATTCCGATGAGAATGCTCGTTACGAGTGTTGGAACAACTCGGCGAAGTGCCGGGGAAAGGGAAATGATCATCAAAAATCCGAGTCTGCAAAAAATTACCCTACGTAATTTATGCCGGATTCGTAAATGAGGTGTGTATCGTAGTCGGTCTTGAAAGACCTTTTTTTGGCTGGCTGTCGCGCTGGGGTGCGCATTGATTAGCTGCCAAAAGAGAAACCCCCAGCTTGTGGCCGGGGGTACAATTTGGGGAGGATCAAACGTTGCTGTCTGGGAAGGAGGCTTTGCGTTCTTCCATGAAGGCAACAAGTGCCTCATCAATGCCGGGGTCGAGTTCAGGGCCGGTATAGGCGGCCAGTTGCTCTTTCCAGATCTTGTTGGCCCGTTTGGCGGCGTCCAGCTCGCCATCAGCCAGCCATTGCTCATAGGAGTTGTTGTCAGCCACAGTTGAGCGGTAGAAGGCGCTTTCAAAGTTGCGCTGGGTGTGGGCTGCGCCGAGGAAGTGACCGCCCGGTCCGACTTCTTCCAATGCATCCATGGCTATGGCTTCGTCTGAAAGGTCGATGCCCTTTGCCAGAACATGCATCATGCCTAGTTGATCGGCGTCCATGACGAATTTTTCGTAGGACGAGCAAAGGCCGCCTTCCAGCCATCCGGCCGCATGCAGACAGAAATTGACGCCGCCTTGAACCGTTGCCGTAATGGTTTGCGCTGATTCCTGCGCAGACTGCGCGTCCGGCAATTTGGATGCCGTGAAAGAGCCGCCAGAGCGGAAGGGCAGGCCGAGGCGACGGGCGAGTTTTGCTGCGCCGTTCAAAAGCAGAGAGCCTTCCGGGCTGCCGAAGGTCGGCGCGCCAGATTGCATGGAAATGGAGCTCACGAATGCCCCAAAGACAACCGGTGCGCCCGGACGGATCAGCTGGGTGAGGGCGCAGCCTGCCATGGCCTCTGCGAGCACCTGTGCCAGCGTGCCGGCGACCGTGACCGGGCTCATGGCACCTGCCAGAATGAAAGGCGAGACAATACAAGCCTGATTGTTTTTGGCATAAACCTGCAGCGCGCCGAGCATGGTTGCATCAAACACCAGCGGTGAGTTGGCGTTGATAAGCTGGATCATCACGCAGTTCTGGTCGACAAATTCCTCGCCAAAGACAATCTGCGCCATTTTGACGGAATCTTCCGCCCGTTCCGGCGCGGTGACAGATCCCATGAAGGGTTTGTCGGAATATTTGATATGGGAATAGACCATATCAAAGTGGCGCTTGTTGACCGGCAGATCCACCGGCTCACAAACCGTGCCGCCAGAGTGGTGCAGCCACGGAGACATGTAGGCCAGCTTCACGAAATTGCGGAAATCATCAATCGTGCCATAGCGACGACCGTTGTCGAGATCGGTCACAAAGGGAGGGCCATAAACCGGGGCGAGCACAAGGTTTTTGCCGCCGATTTCGACGTTCCTAGCCGGATTGCGCGCATGCTGAGTAAATTGGGCAGGGGCTGTTTTCAGGATTTCCCGCAGCATGCCTTTTGGAAAGCGAACCCGCTCGCCATCAACTTCTGCGCCAGCTTGTTTCCAGATTTCCAGAACTTCTGGCGCTTCACGGAATTCCAGACCGATTTCTGCCAGAATGCGGTCGGCATAGGCTTCGATCTTTTCCGCACCTTCATCGCTGAGCACTTCAAAATTCGGAATGTTCCGATTGATGTAAGGCGCGCCGACAACGCCGCCTCCCGTCTTGCGACGTTCCCGGCGAGCAGATCGTCCGCGGCGGCCCGCAGAAACAGCAGCGTCAGTCATGGGGGACCCCTAATTTAGAGAATTGCCAGTGTTGCATGAAGTCTTAGGCAAGTTTGGATTTTGCCTCTGCCCAGATCCGTCTCAACTTGCTCTAATTACGGCATGATAGCGTTTCGGTGCGAAAGAAATGCCGCCGTAATTTCCTTGCGCATATGCTTTTCTTTTTTCGGGTGAACAGGTCCGATTTATGGCTGTTCAGCTTGTGAATTCGCTTGCCCGTGTCGTGGCGCTTATGCTGCCGTGACGCAATTAGGCTATCTGGCTTGCTTGAGCGCCGCGATACTGCCGTTTGAAAGATCAAATCCGTAAGACACTCCTCACCAGTCGGGCGAGGAGATGCACGCTTTGATATGCGGATGACAAAGGCAATTGGACCCTGAGAGAAAATCGGGGCGGTCGGTTGAAGAGGAAGAAAAGATGTCAGCGTTTCCTGACAAGGCACAGGTTGTCATCGTCGGTCTGGGAGGCATCGTGGGGGCATCTATTGCCCATCACCTGATCGAACGCGGATGGACTGATATTGTCGGCATCGACAAATCCGGCATACCGACCGATATCGGCTCGACGGCCCATGCGTCCGACTTCTGCTACACCACCAGTCATGATTACCTATCGACATGGACGTCGCTCTATTCTGTCGAATTCTTTGACAAGATGGGCAATTACGAGCGTGTGGGCGGGTTTGAAGTTGCGCGCACTGGCGATGATAACTGGATGGAAGAAATCAAGCGCAAGGTTACTTCCGGCAAAGCTTTTGGCACCAATGTGCGTCTCGTGACACCTGCCGAAATCAAGGAACAATTTCCCTTGATCGAAGAGGACCAGGTGCAAGGCGGGATGTTTGATCCCGATGCCGGTCTGGTTGTTCCGCGTTCGCAGACGGTTGCTGGAAAGCTGGTGGAAGAGGGCGAAAAGACCGGCAAGCTGAAATCCTTCGCCAACACGCCGGCCCAGTCCCTGATCGTTGAAAATGGCCGTATCACCGGTGTCAAAACGCATCGCGGCACCATCATGGCAGATCATGTGGTGGTGTGTGCGGGTCTGTGGGGGCGTCTGATCGCCAATATGGTGGGCGAAGATCTGCCAGTGATGCCAGTTGACCACCCGCTGACTTTCTTCGGCCCTTACACCGAGTTTGAAGGCACCGGAAAGGACATTGGTTATCCCTTAATGCGCGATCAGGGCAACTCGGCCTATATGCGTGATACGGGCGACCCCAAAACAGCAGAAGGCGGCCAGATCGAGTGGGGGTATTACGAGACGGACAACCCGCGCATGTGCCACCCGCGCGACCTGCAGGAAAAGGAAGAGGCGCGACTTTCACCCTCCCAGCGCGACCTGGAAATGGAACAGGTAATCGAGCCGCTGGAGCGGGCCATGGAGCTGACGCCGATCCTCGGCGAGATCGGCTACAACGAGCACTGGTCTTTCAATGGTCTTCTGCAGGTGTCTGCTGCTGGCGGTCCATCCTGTGGTGAAAGTCAGAAAGTGCGCGGTCTTTGGTACTGCGTTGCGATCTGGGTGAAGGACGCGCCGGGTTATGGCAAGCTGATCGCCGACTGGATGACGGATGGGCGGACAGAAATCGACCACGCACCGATTGATTATTCTCGCTTTTATCCGCACCAGCTGACGGAGGAGTATATCGAAGGGCGCTGCTACGAAGCGGCCCAGAAAATCTACTTCCCGGCGATCCACCCGCGTGAGCCTTATGCCAATGCACGAAATGTGAAGCGCTCCCCGTTCTATGAGCGTGAAGTTGAACTTGGCGGCTATTTCATGGAGCTTGGCGGCTGGGAGCGGGCGCATGGCTATGCGGCCAACGAACACCTTCTGGAAAAATACGGCGACCAGGTGCCGGTTCGCGAGAATGAGTGGGACAATCGCCACTTCTGGCGCGTCTCCAATGCCGAACAACTGGCGCTCAGTGAAGACTGCGGCATCATCAACCTGTCCCACTTCTACATGTTCGATGTGGAAGGCCCGGATCATGTTGCCCTGATGGAATGGCTCTGCGCAGCCAAGATCGGCGGCGACAACAACATCGGCAAAGGCATCTACACCCACTTCCTGGATGATGAAGGCAATGTACGGGCAGACCTGACCGTCTTCCGCATGGAAGACCGCTGCCGCATTGTTGACGGAGCGGATGCCGGCCCGCGTGATTATCACTACGTCAAACGCGTGGCAGAGGACAAAGGCTTTGACGTCACCGTGACTGACGTCAACGAGCAGTACACCACCATTGGCATCTGGGGCCCGAACGCCCGCGAGAACCTGAAAAAGGTGGTGAGCGAGCTGTCAGACCTTGATCTGGAAAACTTCCGGTTTGCAGGTCTTCGCCAGATTGAGATTGCGGGCAAGCCTGTTTCCGCCCTGCGCCTTTCCTATGTCGGGGAGCAAGGCTGGGAACTGCACATGAAGTATGAGGACGGTCTGGCTGTCTGGGACGCCTTGCGCGATCTCGGCATCATGGCCGTTGGCGTTGAAACCTACGCAAACTCCCGCCGATTGGAAAAGTCCCTGCGTTTGCAGAACGCGGACCTTCTGACCCAGTACAATCTTTATGAGGCTGATCTTGCCCGTCCAAAGGTCAAGGAAGCGGATTTCCGAGGCAAAGCCAAGCATCTGGAATACCGCGCACGCGACAAGCAACCGGCAATGCTCTGCACGCTGGTGATGACCGAGCACACAGATTCAAAGGGTGTGAAGCGATACCCGGTTGGTACCATGCCGGTTCAAGACCCGGACACAGGCAAGACGCTTGTCGATGAGCTGGGCCGGATTTCCTACACGACCTCAGTTGCCTACGGCCCGACGATTGGCAAGAACATCGTCCTTGCCTATCTGCCGCAGGAGTACGCGCAGGTCGGCCGCAAGCTGCAGGTGGAGTATTTCTCCGAGAGCTATCCGGTTGAAGTGGCTGGTGTCGGCTACGCCCCGCTCTACGACCCGGAAAACCTCAAGCCACGGAGTTAGGCAAGGGATCGAATGGCGCCCCGGACACCGATCCGGGGCCTTTGAGACCGTGAGATGGCCCCGGTTCAAGACCGGGGCGGCGACTACAATATACCAAAACCCGCGTAGACATCTGCGCGGGTTCTGCTATTTCGCATATACAAAGTTATCGCAGCGAAAGCTGCTTTGGTGGGCAAGAAAATCATGTCGAAATTTGAAGATCTTCTGGCGAATAAAGGTGCGCTATTGGCAGACGGGGCCACGGGCACGACCCTGTTTGATATGGGGCTCACTTCGGGTGATGCGCCAGAGCTTTGGAACGTGGATGAGCCTGAGAAAATCAAGGAACTGCACCGCGGCTTTGCCGAGGCTGGTTCGGATATCATTCTCACAAACACGTTCGGGGCCAATCGGCACCGGTTGAAGCTTCACAATGCAGAAGGACGCGTGAAAGAGCTGAATGCAGCTGGTGTTCGTCTGGCCCGGGAAGTTGGTGAAGCGTTAGGCCGCGATGTACTGGTGGCCGGATCGATCGGTCCAACAGGAGAGCTGTTCCAACCTCTCGGCGCACTGAGCTTTGAAGAGGCAGTTGAGGCATTTGTAGAGCAAATCGACGGGTTGATTGAAGGCGGCACTGATATTCTTTGGGTTGAGACCATGTCTGCCCCTGAAGAAATGAAGGCTGCAGCAGAAGCGGCCAAGGGCAAGGGCGTGCCGCTGGTGATCACGGCCAGTTTCGACACCGCTGGCAAGACCATGATGGGCCTGTCTCCAAAAGGTATGGCGCAGCTCAAGTCAGAGTTTTCCTGCGAGCCGGTGGCGATTGGGTCAAACTGCGGTGTTGGCGCGTCCGATCTTCTTGCTGCCATTTCCGAGATCACGGAAGCAGACCCTTCCGCCATCGTCGTTGCCAAGGCAAACTGCGGCATTCCGGAAGTTCGCGGCGACGAAGTCGTTTACACCGGCACGCCGGAGCTGATGGGCAAATACACCCATATGGCGCTCGACGCGGGGGCACGGATTATCGGCGGGTGCTGCGGCACGTCGGCAGGTCATCTCGCCGCTATGCGTTCAGCGATGGACACACACACCAAAGGCGAGCGCCCCACACTGGAGGCAATCCTTTCGGAAATCGGTCCGCTCGTCTCACCTCCCAATCTGGAAGCCGATGCAGCCCGGGAAAGCGATGGCGGCGGGTCTGGACGCAGGCGAGGACGACGGCGCGGGTAGTTTCCAAATATGCATATTGGACGCTGTCATTCCAGACAAGCTGAACCAGAGTGAAGCGCAGATCTGGAATCCAGACATAAGTCAGGCTTCGCGTGGCTTGAGCGTTTTTGGAATTCGCTTAGGCTCATGCTGCAACGCTGGATTCCGGATCATCGTGCAGCTTTGCTGCACTCGTTCGGAATGACTGAAGTAGATGCGCCAACAAGTTGAACACGATAGCGGTGGCTACCCCCGCCGACGCCTTCTGCGTCTACCGCCGTCATCGCTGCCGGCCGTTTCAAGTTCCTTACGCGCTGGCAGCTCGACGGCTGCGCGGAGCTTCGGGAAGGGGTCCACCTTGTTGGGCAGGGCCATGGCATTGACGAAGTGATTCTGGAACTTGGGTTCCAGCGCGGTTTCGATTTTCTCAATGTCTCGAACGGTTTGCTCGATCTCGCGGCGATATCCCATGTTGAGAAGGGCCATGCGCGCGCCTGTGCCAGCTGCGTTGCCAACTCCTGACACATGATCCACCGAGCAATCCGGGATAAGCCCCAAAACCATGGCATAGGTCGGATCAATGTAGCTGCCAAAGGCACCAGCGAGTTTGATGCGGTCAATCTTGTCTGTGCCGAGCTTGTCCTGCAGCAGTTTCACACCGGCATAAAGGGCTCCCTTGGCCAGCTGAATGGCACGGATATCCGTCTGCAGGATTTTGATTTCAACGTCCCGGTCGGCGATCTTGTACGAAAAGGTGCGGCCTGAGGCCTCAACGCGGTCTGTCCGCTCGGCCATGGAACCATCGATGATGCCATCTTCGGTGATGAGGCCTGAAAGATACATTTCAGCGACGGCTTCAATAATGCCGGAGCCGCAGATGCCGGTGACGCCGACCTGATCGATCTTTTCCTCAAAACCGTCTTCATCTGACCATTCATCAACGCCGATGACCTTGTAGCGCGGCTCCAGCGTGTTGCGATCTATGCGCAGGCGCTCAATGGCTCCGGGAGCGGCGCGTTGGCCGGAGGAGATTTCAGCCCCCTCAAAGGCTGGTCCGGTTGGAGAACTGGCCGCCAGAAGGCGGGCCTTGCCGCCCAGAACGATCTCGGCATTGGTGCCAACGTCGACCAAAAGCGTAATTTCTTCAGACGAATAGGGGCTTTCCGCCAGTGTAGCTGCTGCTGCGTCCGCCCCCACATGACCAGCAATGCACGGCAGCATGTAGACATGCGCACCAGGGTTCAGCTCCAGATCAAGATCACGGGCTTTCAGCTGCAAGGCATCAGAAACAGCAAGCGCAAACGGCGCACCGCCCAACTCTACCGGGTCAATGCCAAGGAAGAGGTGGTGCATCACCGGGTTGCCGACAAAGACGGCATCCAGAACATCGGATCGCTCTGCGCCAACATCTGCCACCAGCTTGCCGATCAGCGCGTTGATGGCATCGCGCACAGCCTTGGTGAGATCCGGCAGCTTGGCGGGGTTCATCTGCACATAAGACACCCGCGACATGAGGTCTTCGCCAAAACGGATTTGCGGGTTGGACGTGCCCTGCGAGGTCACTGTGCGGCCATTTTGCAGGTTGCAAAGGTGGGCTGCGATCGTTGTTGAGCCAATGTCGACGGCAAGGCCATAAACGCCGCGTTTTTCGCCCGGCCAGAGAGCCGAAATCGAAGCAGCGTGATCGCCATCTTCATGAAGCGCTGCGGTGACTGTCCATTTGCCTTGACGCAGGATGGTCTGGATACGCGGCAAAAGGGCCGGATCAATTGTCAAGTTGGCCACACCGCAAGCCGTGGCGACAGCTTCGCGCAGGCGGTCAGCATCCCCGCGCGGTGTTTCCATGTCCGGTTCTTCCAAAGTGACTGTGACCAGCCGGATCGGCGAATCTGCCTTTATGGCCTTGGCTTCGGCGCGCTTGCGCACAACTTGCCGGTTGGTCTGGGCATCGGTTGGAACATCAACAACCAGGTCGCCCAGAATTTTTGCCTGACAGGAAAGGCGACGGTCAGCGGGTAGGCTGCGCTTTTCCGCGTAGCGGTTTTCTGCGTCGGTTGCTGGCGCAAGGTGGCTTGCGTCACTGACGACATTTTCCTTGGCAAAGGAACCTTCGGAAACGGAAATCTGGCAGCGGCCGCAAATACCGCGACCACCACAAACAGATTCAACATAAACACCGAGAGAGCGTGCAGCATCCAAAAGAGGTGTGCCAACGGGGAAGGTACCCCGTCTTCCACTTGGCTGGAAAACGACCTTTGCCAGTTCCTTGCCGTTGCTCATTGCCGCTCCCGGTATTGTTTTTATCAGGCCGTCCGACGTGCCGCGCGCCCGCCGCGGCGGCGACCGCCCGCGCTTGGCGCTTCAGTTGGAGCAGCTGATGCCCCGGCTGCTGCCGGTTGGTGATCACGATAGGTCATGATCCATTCCTGACAGTTCGGGTCAGTGCCATTGAGCACGTTCGCTGCACGAACAGCTTCCATTTCCTGCGGACGGCACGGGTTCATGATGGCGGAGGTCATGCCTGTGGCAATAACCATCGGAATGAATGCCCCGTTGATGCCGTGACGATGCGGCAGGCCGAAGGAGATGTTGGACAGGCCACAGGTGGTGTTGACTTTCAATTCGTCGCGGAGGCGGCGAAGCAGTTGGAACACCTGCTGACCAGAAGTGCCAACAGCGCCAATGGGCATGACCAGCGGGTCTACCACAATGTCGTGTGCCGGGATGCCGTAGTCGGCAGCGCGTTCGACGATTTTCTTGGCAACGGCAAAGCGAACGTCCGGATCTTCGGAAATGCCGCTTTCATCGTTGGAAATCGCAACAACCGGCACATCATATTTTTTCACCAGCGGGAGAATCGCTTCCAGCTTTTCTTCTTCACCGGTGACAGAGTTGACCAGGGGGCGGCCCTTAGCGACCCGGAGCCCTGCCTCGATTGCGGCGGTAACTGAGGAATCGATGGAGAGCGGAACGTCGACAAGTTCCTGAACGATCTCAAGCGTCTTGACCATGAGTGGCGGCTCGGTCTCGTTCGGGTTGACCGCCGTCACACCAGCATTGACGTCCAAAACTGTTGCGCCTGCTGCGACCTGTGCCAGAGCGTCGGCTTTTACGGTTTCGAAGTTGCCTTCGTTCATTTCCGCTGCAAGCTTTTTGCGGCCGGTCGGATTGATGCGCTCGCCGATAACGCAGAACGGCTGATCAAAGCCGATGATGACTTCCCTGGTCGCCGAAGCCACAATTGTGCGTGTCATTTTCGTATTTCCCTCAAGCTCTCAGGGATGATGTGTCAGTGCTGCGAAAGGACCAACTCCGACGGTTGGCGAGCCATTCGCCGGTTTTTTGGATGCCGCCAAACGGATAAACATGCAGCTGCTGCAACTGAGTATCTGGGCGGGCTTCAACGCGGGTCTCTAATGGGCCGACCATGGTTTCCGGGTCGTATCCGGCTAGCATGGACACCACGGATCCGCCGCGTTTCTTCAAGAAGTTCAAAGAATTCTCAACACCGGCAAAGGCGGCGTATTTAATCAAGGTGGTCATTTTCGCCGGACCGGCAATGCCGATATGGACGGGGAACTGGTTGCCCCAGCCAGCGATCTCGTCCAGCCACTGGCTGACTTTGTGCGGGTCAAAGCCGAATTGCGTTGCCAGAATGAACTGTGCATCGCTCTCAGCGGCCAGTTCATGTTTGCGCATCAAGAAGGACTTGATGACATCGGGCTTGATTTCGGGCGCACCTTCCGGGTGACCGGCAACCGCAATCGTTTTGATGCCCAGTTTGTCGAAGAGACCGGTTTCCAAAAGAGCGACAGATGAGGTGAGTGGGCCGGCCTTGTCGGCTTCACCAGCAATTGCCAGCACGTCAGTTACGCCGGCTTCCTGGGTCAGGCGCGTGATCCGTGTTTCAAAAGCATCTACGCTCTGATACCGGCGTGCGGCCATATGCGGGACTGGCGTGTAGCCACGGTCGCTCAGAGTTTTTGCGGCAGAGACGATCATGTCTTCTGAGGCATTGCCCAAGTCTGTGACATAGACCCGTGTGCCTTTTGGAATGAACTCCAGCAATTCAGATTTTTCAACCACTTGCTTGGGCGACATTTCTGTCGAAGCGGCAAGGCGGCCTTCCGGCGTCAGGCGGTGATCAGACATGCTCCTTGCCTCCCTGGTCGAGCAATAATTTCAGGCGGTTTTTTGGGTAGGCCGCAATCAGGTCCTGGAGGGCTGTATCAGCCTCTTGCTCCAGTTCGTCTGAGACATCAACAGGATCAGCGCGGCGCCATTCAGCCATATAGGCCTCGCTGTCCTTGGCTCCTACGCGCATGGCGCAGGCATCAATTGCTTCCATGAAAACGGGCGGCATTTCACGGCGCGCACTTTTACGACCCTTTTTGACAAGGATCTGTGCCGGGATATCCCTCCAGAAAACAATGATTTTTTGAGCCATAACAATGTCCCTTCCTCAGCCAGATCATTGCCGGAACGCCCCAACGTCAGGCGGTTTGAATGCGGCACGCGCAAATTCAAAAACGACCTGTCCCCAATCGCCTTGATTTCACGGCAATTCTTCCCCGTGTCGAGGGTCGGTTTCCCGCAGAAAGTCGCCAAGCATTCCGTATCCGGTCACGTGCATTTGAAAGGGGAGTTCAAGGCGCTCTGCAGCAGCTCTTGCGGCGTTTTCCAGCTTGGGGTCGTTCGTCTGCGCGAGGTAAAGAATCCGGGTGTAATGCGCGAAGTAGAGATCTTTGAGTTCCGGTTTCCAATCCAGTCCCAGTGGATCAACAACCATTGTCTGGAAATGACGGGCCAGAAAATCTGTGAGGTAAAAGGTGCCAAGCTGGTCGTCTTCCAGCTGATCAAACGCCTCCAGCCCACTAAAGAAGGCGTAGCAATGGGCGCCTTCAATGCGCCGCGCGCCTGTTTCTTCCAGAACCTTGTCGAGAAGGCCGCCAGTGCCGCAATCGCCGTAACCAATCAGGATATCGTCATAGACGGCCCTGTTTGCCAGGATCGCGCGGTGAACTTCGCCCGGGATTTTGTCTGGGGTGTTGTGCAGCTGCGCAGGCAGGCAGGTGAGATCAATGTGATTGAGCCGGTTGATTTCCTTGATAGCGAGGATTTCCCGGGCCAACGCACCGCAGGCAATAACAAGAACCCGGCCAATTTTCTTGGCCGGGCCTAATTCTTCTTCAGGAAGCGGGAAGAGGGGAATATCCTCTGCCATACCGCTTCACGTCTGATCAGGCCTTGCCGGCCAGTTGGTTGTGACGACGCGCGATGAGGTCTTTTGCCATTTCAACAGCAACTGCTGCATCGCGGCAATAACCGTCAGCTCCAACAGCTTCCCCAAATTCTTCGTTGAGCGGAGCGCCGCCAACCAGAACGATGTAGTTGTCGCGAATGCCTTTTTCTTCCATCGCGTCGATGACAACCTTCATATAGGGCATGGTGGTTGTCAGCAGAGCAGACATGCCAAGGATGTCAGGCTGGTGCTCTTCAAGCGCTTCCAGATAGTTCTCGACCGGGTTGTTAATGCCAATGTCGATCACTTCGAACCCGGCACCTTCCATCATCATGGACACAAGGTTCTTGCCGATGTCGTGAATGTCGCCCTTAACCGTGCCGATGACCATCTTGCCGACTTTGGGTGCGCCGGTTTCCGCCAGAAGCGGGCGCAGAATGGTCATTCCGGCCTTCATGGCGTTGGCAGACAGGAGCACTTCCGGCACGAAGAGGATACCATCGCGGAAGTCGACGCCAACGATCCGCATGCCTTCAACAAGTGCCTTGGTCAGAATGTCGTAAGGAGCCCAGCCGCGCTCAAGCAGAATGTTGACTGCTTCGGTGATTTCTTCCTGAAGCCCGTCATAAAGGTCATCATGCATCTGCTCGACAAGTTCATCGTCGGAGAGGGCGTTCAGGTCAATATCGTCTTCTTCTGACATATGTCGCTCCAAGTGCACCAAGTCGTGCAAACCAGAAATCCAAGTAAAACCTTATGTCTGAGAAGAGTTTGTCGGATATCTTCATTCCGACATGTCTAGTCGTTTTCACGACCCTGACGGAAAGGCGGGCTCGAAAAACAGTTTTTGGGTTTGCTTGCGTTGGGTCGTTTCAGCTGCATCTTGGGCGGAGACGAAAATGCTTCTTCCTAAGTTCTTAAATTGATTCAGGGACGTTTTGTAACTGATTGTAATCGCGTTTGATTACTCGATTGAGAGAAGATCGGCTGTGCTTGGTCTACTAGGGTTCAGACACATTCATTACCAGAATGCAACGAGTGTTGCGATGGCTACAGCGGACAGGAAGTTTCTGGCGAGTTTGTCGTAGCGGGTTGCGACCCGGCGGAAATCCTTCAGGCGGCAGAAGGCGTTTTCGATGAGATGGCGGTTCTTGTAGCGTTCGGTATCATAGCGGATGGCGCGTTTACGGTTTGAGCGGCCGGGAATGACCGGGACGATTGCGCGCTGGCGCAGATGTCTGCGCAAGCTGTTGGCATCGTATCCCTTGTCAGCGAGCAGGTACCTTGCTCCCTTCAAGCCTGCCAGCAGATGAGGCGCAACCGGAGTGTCTGCGGCATTGCCGCCAGTCAGCAGGAACGCAAAAGGACGGCCGATCACGTCGGTAAGAGCATGGATTTTTGTGGTTTGCCCACCCCGCGACGGCCCGACCGCCTGATTTTTCGCCCCCCTTTACCGCCGTGGGCCGAGCGATGCGCCTTGACGTAGGTACTGTCGATGGAGGTGCTTTTGGTCACCGCGCCCGACGTTGCCAGCGTCTCGACCAGATCGGTCCAGAACCGTTTGCGAGACCAGCGGTTGAAGCGGTTGTAGATCGTCGTCGAAGGCCCATAGGCTGACGGGCAATCGCATCAGCGGCATCCCACTTTGAGAACATGGATGATGCCTGAAATCACCCTGCGGTCATCGACCCTGCGAGCGCCCCCTATGTTCCTCGGCAGAAGTGGCTCGATCGTTGCCCATTGCTCATCCGACAGCCAAAACAGATGTCCCATACAAGCCTCCAAATCACATATTTTGGAACCTTGAATCTGATTTGCTACATCAAATCAATGATTTCAATGGGAATTGCCCCCAAGTCATTGTTTCGGAGGTATATTATCTACATATCGCTTATTGTTTTGAATATTTTGGACGCGCGCTTCCGAATTTGTCCGCTCTTTGTGATCAATCAAGTACATATTCTGCGCTTCTTTATTATCCACGATCTCTTTTACTTCCTGTTTAGATATGACTTCTGGGCGGCTTAACCCTAGTTCTCGAGTCAAATCTTGCAACAGATTTCCAAAAATCTCAGCTGTATTAGGCACACTTGATTTTTTGCGTTCGCTCTCGAAAACGTCGTGTGCACTATTGGGCCCAATAAGCATACTTCGCCCCTCCTACAAATCATTCCAACCAATCAAACGATTTGCCTTATATTTAACAGTATGTGAATCAGTGTTATCTACTTAGCAACTCTCAGTGCACTCGGCCCTTGGGAAACCCATTGCAGTTATTGGTTTGGCCCATTAAATAGAATTACTAACTGAAAACAACGACTTCAATGGGTTTTGACCCTAGCGAACGTAGCAGAATAAAAAAGGCGGGCTCGATGGCCCGCCTTTGTCGTCAAGGTGATGTAATCCGCAGCCCTAGAACAGACCTTCGATCTGACCATTGTCATCCAGCTTGATGTGGTTGGCGGATGGAACGCGTGGCAAGCCCGGCATGGTCATGATCTCACCACAAATCGCGACAATGAAACCTGCGCCTGCGGACAGGCGGACTTCACGAACGGGGACGCCATGGCCAGTTGGTGCTCCGCGCATGGCCGGGTCCGTTGTGAAGGAATACTGAGTTTTGGCCATGCAGACCGGCAGATTGCCGTAGCCATCGGCTTCCCAGCGCTTCAACTGATCGCGCACGCTCTTATCGGCAAGGACTTCGTCGGCCCGATAGATGCGTTTGGCGATGGTTTCGATCTTCTCGAAGAGGGACAGGTTGTCGTCGTAAAGTGGTGCAAATTGTGCTGCGCTGCTTTCTGCAAGAGCAACGACCTTCTCAGCCAGTTCTGCCGTGCCTTCTGACCCTTTTGCCCAGTGTGAGGCGAGAACAGCTTCGACACCCAGTTCAGCGCAGTAGTCCTTAACCGCCTGTACTTCTGCGTCGGTATCTGCTGTGAAGTGGTTGATGGCGACAACTGCAGGAACGCCGAATTGTTTTACGTTCTCGATATGGCGGCCAAGGTTGGCACAGCCCTGCTTGACGGCATCGACGTTTTCTTGACCGAGATCGTCTTTGGCAACACCGCCATTCATCTTCAGGGCGCGAACAGTTGCCACGATCACAACGGCATCCGGGGAGAGGCCGGCCTTGCGACACTTGATGTTGAAGAATTTCTCTGCGCCAAGGTCAGCGCCAAACCCTGCTTCTGTCACAACATAGTCAGCCAGTTTGAGAGCGGACTGCGTGGCCATGACGGAGTTACAGCCGTGGGCGATGTTTGCGAATGGTCCGCCGTGAATGAAGGCCGGGTTGTTTTCCAGCGTCTGAACCAGGTTCGGCTGGATTGCCTCTTTCAGGAGAACGGTCATGGCGCCATCGGCGTCAAGGTCGCGTGCATAAACCGGAGTGCGGTCACGGCGATAGGCGACGATGATGTCGCCCAAGCGGCGCTGAAGGTCGTCCAGATCCGTTGCAAGGCAAAGGATGGCCATGATTTCAGAGGCAACGGTGATGTCGAAACCGCCTTCGCGCGGAAAGCCGTTGGCGACACCGCCAAGGGAACAAACGATTGACCGCAGCGCGCGGTCATTCATGTCGAGAACTCGGCGCCAAGCAACGCGGCGCTGGTCGATGCCCAGCTCGTTGCCCCAGTATATGTGGTTTTCGATCAGGGCGGATAGAAGGTTGTGCGCGGAGGTGATGGCGTGGAAGTCACCGGTAAAGTGCAGGTTGATGTCTTCCATCGGCACGACTTGCGCTTTGCCGCCGCCGGCCGCGCCGCCCTTCATGCCGAAGCAGGGGCCAAGAGAAGGTTCGCGCAGGCAGATCATTGCGTTCTTGCCGATGCGGTTCAGGCCATCGCCCAGACCTACAGTTGTCGTGGTCTTGCCTTCACCGGCGGGTGTCGGGTTGATCGCCGTCACAAGGATCAGCTTGCCGTTTTCCTTTGAAGACAGGGACTTCAGGAAGTCGCCGGAAACCTTGGCCTTTGTCTTGCCGTAAGGGATCAGGGCGTCGTCCGGAATGCTCAGCTTTTCTGCAATCTCCTGGATTGGCTTCATGTTCGCTGCGCGGGCAATTTCGATATCACTCGCCATGGGTCGTTCCTCGTTTGGTTTGGCCCTGATAGACCGAGAAAATTTCCTCGAAGCTAGGATTGAAGCTTGCGCCAAATCGTCTTGAAACCGACGCCCGCAGGGCGGGATGCGACGAGGTGTCTCGGAGGGGAAATTAGTTTGTGGTTTTTGAGCCGGGGCAGATCTGGATGGTGAAATTTATTATGAGCTTGGGAATCAGAGGAGTTCAACCGTTCTGTTGGAAATTTCTTAGCGGATTGAGATGTTTATCCGCCTTATCACTGCAGCCTGGTCCAGAAACAATAATGGGCCACATGCGTCACATATGGCCCCTCTGATTGAACTGTATATTTGGTGCTGAGAACTTGGCGGAATAGCCCGTGTCATTCAGTGGCTTGGCTGCGTCCAATCAGTCCGATTTTGGATAGAATGAAAACTCCCGGACAGGTGCCGGTAAAGGCGGCCTGGATCAGGTTGAGACCCATTAGGCCCGTCAGCCAGAGGAAATTGATATTGACCAAGGCGGCCAGGGCAGCCGAGGCCAAAACAATGACACCGACAAGAAGCAAAACCAAACGCTAATTTGACATGGAATGTGTCCTATTTAAATTATTTCGATAGTTTGAACATATTTGAGTTTTGTGCAATTTGGTAGGAAGACCCCTGCGTCACGGCGTCCCTCTCGCGCAGATGTGATGGAACTTTTCCTATTGGGAATTTTAGCACTTGAATTATACTCATAATGAGAATAAGTAAGGGTTGCTGAGGAGTTTAGCGCTACATTCTTTCGAGGGAGTCTCGGATGTCCAGTTTTGATTATGGCGTCTTCATTGGGCGCTTTCAGCCGCTGCACAGTGGCCATGAGGCCGTTATCCGGTCGGCTCTTGAGCAAGTTTCCACGCTTATCGTACTTATCGGATCAGCCCGCACCGCGCGCGATCCACGTAACCCGTTCACTCATGCAGAGCGGGTGGAGATGATTGAGCATGTGTTCAAGCACGAGGTTGCGACCGGGCGGCTCGTACTTCGGCCTGTATCAGACCACCTTTATTCTGACCCGGCCTGGTGCGCCCAAGTTCAGCGCTGCGTCGATGAGACGATTTTGGACCTGCAAAATGGCGGCGGGATCGGACTGCATGGCTTGCGCGATGTCAGCATCGCCCTGACCGGATACGGCAAGGATCGGTCCAGTTATTACCTGAAGCTGTTTCCCGAGTGGGACAACATTCAGCTGGACAGCCAGTATGGCACGTTTTCATCGACAGATATTCGCAGGCAGTTCTTTCAGCGTATTCCTGTCGTTCCAAATACTGTTGTGCCCGATGAAGTGGCAGTTTGGCTCGATCGCTTCAAAATGTCTGAGACATTCCGAGGGCTGTTGGAAGAGGCTGAATATCTGGAAGCCTATCCGACGGAATGGGGCCGCGGACCGTTCGTGACAGCCGATGCCGTGGTGATCCAGTCTGGGCACATTCTTCTGGTGGAGCGGGGACGCTTGCCGGGGAAGGGCCTTCTGGCAATTCCCGGCGGCTTTCTGGATCCGAAGGAAACGGTGCGCAACGCTGCCGTTCGCGAGCTTCGTGAAGAAACCCGCATTCGCGATGAGAAAGGGGAGATCCCGCCGGCAATGCTGGCTTCATTCATTGATGATCGAAAGACCCGTGTCTTCGACCATCCCGAGCGGTCTTTGCGGGCGCGGATCATCACTCACGCCCACCTGTTTCGTCTGCCGGATCGCCGTCAGCTGTTTGAGGTAACTGGCAGCGATGATGCGCGAGCGGCCAACTGGTACAGGCTCGGCGATCTGAGACCTGAGCTGTTTTTCGAGGATCACTGGTCGATCATCAATCTCATGGTTGATCTTTGATCGGCTTTCCGTTTTCTGGCTGCGAGGGAGCCTTGCAGCATATTCCAACCGTCGTGTGAGGAGTTCATATGACCAATCCACTTTTGGCTGTCGACAGCTACAAGCAGTCCCACTTCCTGCAATACCCGCCTGAGGCGCGGCGGATTTCGGCCTATGTCGAGGCGCGTCCCAACGACTTCTCCAAGGAAGTGTTGTTCTTCGGTCTGCAGGCCTTTTTGAAAAACGTGCTCTCAAAGCCGTTCACTCAAGAGGATATAGATCAAGCAGAGGTGATCTGCCGGGCGCATGGCGAACCGTTCAACCGGGCTGGTTGGGAAGTCATTTTGAAAAAGCATGGCGGATTGTTTCCGCTTGAAATCTCCGCACTTGAAGAAGGGAATGTTGTTCCAAGCGGTGTTCCGCTCATTCAGTTACAGAACACCGATGACCGCTTTCCGTGGCTGACAACCTGGATCGAAACTGGGTTGTTGCGCGCGATATGGTACCCCTCGACTGTTGCGACATTGTCGTTCAAATGCAAGGAGATCATCTATGCTGGGCTTCTGAAGACCTCGGAAGCGCCAGATGCACAAGTTCCCTTCAAGCTGCATGACTTTGGCGCGCGCGGTGTCTCGTCTGCCGAAAGTGCGGCGCTGGGTGGCATGGCACATCTGGTGAACTTCGCCGGAACGGACACAATGGAAGCGCTTGGTGCGGCCATGACCTACTATGGCGGTGATGTGCCGGGTTACTCCATTCCGGCAGCTGAGCACTCGACCATGACAAGCTGGGGCCCCAATCGTGAGCGGGATGCCTTTGCCAACATGCTGGACCAGTTCGCGGGCGAAGGGAAACTGGTTGCCGTGGTCTCCGACAGCTACGACCTGTTCCACGCAGTCGATACTATCTGGGGACAGGAGCTGAAGGACAAGGTTCTGGCCAGTAAGGGTACGATCGTGGTGCGGCCAGACAGCGGCGATCCTGTTGAAACACCGTTGAAGGTTCTGGAAAGCCTTTGGAACAGCTTTGGCGGGCGTGAAAACGCCAAGGGTTTCCGCGTTCTGAATGACGCCGTTCGCGTCATTCAGGGGGATGGTATGACCCTGTCGACCATCAAGCAGCTGGTGGACAAGATGATCGCGGGAGGCTGGTCGCTGGACAACATGGCCTTCGGCATGGGGGCAGGCCTTTTGCAGAAGGTTAACCGTGACACGCTTAGCTTTGCCATGAAGGCAAACGCCATGCAGACAGCAGATGGTGACTGGGTGGACGTCAACAAGGCTCCGAAAACCGATGCCCGCAAGGCTTCGAAAGCCGGTCGTCAGGTTGTGGTGCAAGAAGGTGGCCAGCTGGTCAGCAAGGCGCTGGATGCTTCTAACGAAGCAGCTTCGCTTTTGAAGCCTGTGTTCCGAAATGGCGAGCTGCTTGCTGAAACGACCTTTGCAGACGTGCGCGAGCGGGCACAAACTGCGCTGGTTGCTCGGGTGTCCTGAGCAGCCTTCAACGGAAATGGGTCCGTCTGGCCTTTCGGTCAGGCGGACCTTTGCCAATCAGGCTCGAACGTCGTGGTTGAGCAGCCTGCGAAACGCGCCATCCGGTCCAGCTCGGCTTCCAGTTTTTTCAATCGGGCTTTGGACGGGCGAACGCCCAGCTCTGGCCAGAAGGCGCGGACATGCAACCGGTCTTCAGCTCGAAGCGCCTTCATGTCGATCCGTCCAATCAAGCGATCGCCTTCCAGGACCGGAAAGACGTAGTAGCCGTATTGCCGCTTGGGTTCAGGCACGAACACCTCGATGCGATAGTGAAATCCGAACAGTCGCTCGGCGCGCTTACGGTCTCTCAGCGCAGGATCAAAGGGGGACAGAATGCGGACGCGTGATGTGGGTTCCGGCAGGTCGGCCAATTGATCCAGTGTTTCGGGAAACAGGAAGCTTTGTCTGGGCTTGTGGCCTGGCACCATCTCGATGTCCGCTTCGATGATCCTGCCGTCGGCAAGAGCCTTCTGGCACCAGTCCTTTGCCTCCGCTGGTGTGATCAAATCCCAGAATGCAGCGATTTCACCGGATGTTGCAAAGCCAAGACGGGCGAGCGCGTTTGTGGCCGCCCATTCAATCGTCTCCGCTTCGTGTGGCACGTTGGATCGAATGTCCTGTGGAATCACCCGCTCGGAAAGATCATAAGCCTTCTGGAAATTGGTGCGGTGGCAGACCGCCAGTTCACCCGTTCGCCAGAGATATTCCAATGCTGTCTTGGATGGATGCCAGTCCCACCAGCCGCCGCTCTTGCGCTGTTCATTCTCGCCAACATCGCCGGAGGTGCAGGTGCCTGTTTCGGTGATCTGCTGCAAGACACCATCGATCTTGTCGAGAAAACCTTCGCGGCGCCATTTCTGCCAGCGCTCCGACAGTTTTTCCCGATGGCGGCGGAAATGCAGATGCCAATGGGGATAGAACTCGGTCGGGATGATGGACGCATCATGGGTCCAGTGCTCGAACAGGGCGCGGTCTTTCTCAAGCAGCTTTTTGAGCGCAGTTTCCTTGTAGGCGGGACGACGGGCAAACAGGATCATGTGGTGGGCACGGGCGACCGTGTTGATGCTGTCCACTTGAACGAACCCGATCTGCCGGATCACGTTCAATAGGTCTTCACCCTTGGCAGGTCCTTTCGGGGCTTCCGCGAGGCCGTGCTTGTCGAGAAACAGGTGGCGAGCTTGCCGATTGTCGAGCCGGGGAAGGATTATACGAGTCATAGCAACAGCTAACATTGTTCTTATTTTGTTCGCAATCCGAAAACCGCTTTTCTTTGCGTCAATTCGCTTCTAGCCTGCGGTCATGGAATTTCCGGATGTCTTTCTCGTTGCAGGTTTGATCTTTGTTGTCGCTGGTTTGGTGAAAGGACTGGTCGGCTTTGGTCTTCCAGCGCTCAGTCTCGGCCTTCTCACCCTCATCATGGGGCATCAGACAGCCATCACTCTCATTCTGGTGCCATCGCTGGTCACCAATTTCTGGCAGGCCTTTTCGGGCGGTAATTTCTCGGTCCTCGTGAAGCGCTTGTGGCTGTTTCTGGTCTTTGCTGCCGTCACCGTCTGGGCGGGTGCGTTGGTTCTGACCCGCCTTCAGGACGGGTGGTCCGAAACCCTGCTTGGAAGCCTCTTCATTCTCTATGCATTGCCGGGGCTTGCGGGATTGCAGCCGCGACTGTCACCATCGGCGGAACGCTGGCTCGCAGTCCCGCTTGGCTTGCTGAACGGTCTCTTTACCGGTTTGACCGGAACTTTCAATTTTCCCGGCGTTATCTATTTCCAGTCGTTAGGTCTGACTCGCGATGAACTGGTGCAGGCGATGGGGCTTTTGTTCCTGATCTCCACCGTCGCTCTGTGGCTATCCCTTTCGCGCGTCGGCTATCTGGAGGCCGATCAGTTGGGGCCGTCAGTCGTCATGATGCTTCCGACCTTCATCGGGGTTTATGTTGGCCAGCGGTTTCGGAAGGGGTTGAGCGAGAAGGCATTCCGGCGTGTCGTGTTGGCGACCATTCTGGGTCTGGGGCTTTATCTGTTTGCAGTCGGTGTTTCGGCTCTGCTTGGCTAACTTACAAAAATGTAAAACTCACGCCCGGCGCCTGTCAGGTGGGCGGAATATCTCTTTTGTCATCGGCGGACGAAAAGCCGGCAACCTAAGGAGATTGATTGATGAAAACCCTTCGTACCTTGCTTATCGCTACTTCCCTGACAGCGGTTGGTGTTTCAGGTGTTGCACTTGCTCAAAGCTCAAATTCTCAACCTCTCGATGTTTCGCAGGCGAGCGTTTCCATGGAACAGGCGACCCAGATTGCACTTGCTGAAGTTGATGGCATCGTGAGCGAAATCGAGCTTGAATCCGAGCGTGGTGAGCTGGTCTATGAAATCGAAATTGAATCGGCAGACAGTGAAACAGAAGTCACGATTAACGCTAAAAGTGGCGAAATCGTTTCGGTCGAAAAGGATGATGACGGTTTTGGCTGGGGACGGGATGATGATGACGACGACGATGATTATCGCCGCGGTGGAAAGGATCGGGATGACAAAAATGGTGCTGCCACCACTGTCCAGTAAGGCGATGGACAATTGACCTTTTGCAGTCAATTCCCGCAGTTCGGATGACATGTCCGGGCTGCGGTCCCGTATTTGGAATTGACCCTTTCAGCAATGCTATGCATCAAACGGACAAAATGACCGGACATTTATCCACTCGGCAGACGGAGCACGCGACACTATGCGATTGATGGTTCTGGAAGATGATCCGGAAATTGGTCAGTGGGTCTATGATGGTTTGACCCGCGAAGGCCATGTGGTCGACTGGCTCAAGGATGGCCGGGAAGCGCTCGCCGCTGGTTCCATCAACTCTTATGACGTTCTGATCCTGGATCGCATGACGCCAGGTCTGGACGGTCTGTCCGTACTCAAGGCGCTTCGGGCTGCCAAGGTGGCGACGCCTGTGCTGTTTCTGACCGCGATGGGCGATGTAGACGATCGGGTCGAGGGATTGGAAGCGGGGGGAGATGACTATCTCGCCAAGCCATTTGCGTTTTCAGAACTCAAGGCCCGTGTGGGTGCGCTCGGGCGTCGGTCTTCGTTTGCCTCTGAGCAAACAGAAACCACCAAGTTGAACGTGAAAGACATTGAGCTCGATTTGTTACGGCGCAAGTGTACCCGGGCCGGTCAGGATGTTGATCTTAATGGCAAGGAGTTTGCCCTGCTCGAAGCCCTGATCCGATCCAACGGGCGAATCCAGACACGCAACATGCTGTTGGAAAAGGTCTGGAACATGAACTTTGATCCAACGACCAGCGTGGTGGAAACGCATATCAGTCGTCTTCGTGGCAAGATCGAGAAACCGTTTGGAGATACCGTGATACGAACGGTCCGAGGTGCTGGTTATGTCATTGAGGACTGAGATCAAAGGGCTATTCAGATCAAGTGCGCTAAGGCTTTCCTTGGCGCTTTCTGTGCTTTTTGTTCTGATCCTTTTGGTTGCAGGTGGTGTTGCGCAGTATCTCTTGTCTGAGGCACTGGAAGATCAAATTGATGATGACCTGAAGGTTCGTTTTGAAGCGCTGGCCGTCCAAATCACCCAAAGCCTCGATGGCGAAGATGATGACGATGAGCCAGAGTTTGAGATTGATCTTTTTGGCGACCCACGTCGGTCCGATGATCTGATCTTTTTCGCCAGCTTTCAAACCCGGTCCGGCGCTACGCTGGGGTTTTCCCCTCGAAGACTGTTTTCAAAAAACGGTTACCGCACGATCCCCTTGAAGGTGGAAGCTAGCGAGGATGAAGTCAGCCTTTGGCGCATTTATACCGGGCCTGCGGCTGGTGGCCGACTCACTGTTGCGCAGCGCTGGGATACGGCAGAAGACTTGTTGGAGCTGCTGCCCGGTGCCTTCATTGCAGCTGGGGCAATTGCGACCGTGCTCACGATTAGCGCCGGAATTGGATTCGGGTATGTCGCCCAACGCCGTCTTGGAAAAATAACCCGCGTGCTTGATGAGATCGCTGAGGGCAATTTGAGCGCACGTGTTGGGGCACTCGGACGACGAGATGACCTTAGTGATCTGGCGTCCCACATCGATGCGACGACGGATCGTTTGGAGGTGTTGTTGCGGCAAACTCGCGAGTTGTCCGTCAATATCGCACACGATTTAAAAACCCCATTGACCCGTCTTCGAGTTCGGCTCGAAGCGCTGGCGCTTGAAAATGAAGAAGGGCGGGCAGGTGAAACGGCTGAGCATGCCTTGGCCGAGCTTGACCGCATCCTGATCACCTTTGACGCTATTCTGCAGATTGCCTGCATGGATGCCGGAGCAAGCAAAAAGCGTTTTGAAGATGTCGACCTGGTCCAGCTGGCAAACGAGCTTTCGGACGCCTACAGCGCGGTTATTGAGGACAACGGCTTTCGTTTTGAGTTTGAAAGCACAGTTCCGGCCGCAACAGTGCGCGCCGACCCCGCACTTTTAAAGCAAGCCATTGCCAACCTTATCGAAAATGCACTGCGCTATAGTGTGCCCGGTGGGGCAATTCGGTTGATTGTGAACTCGAACAGCATTTCCGTTGCAGACGAGGGACCCGGAATTCCCGATGAACATAAGCTGAGGGTGTTGAAACCGTTCATACGTTTGGACGATGCCCGGTCAAATGGCGGATTCGGGCTGGGGCTTGCGCTCGTTCAATCTGTTGCCCAGCTTCATAAGGCCGATGTTGTCTTGGCGGATACAAAAAAGGTCGCGTCAGTTGGACTGACAACATCGCTCGTTTTCAAGGCGTGAGCGCATTTTCCTTTCAGCAATTGCCTGTCTGACATTTTTGTAAGGTTGGAGACAGGCATCGGTCATCTCGGCTCTCCATATCAGGTGTATCGAAAGATCACGCAGAGGAGATGAAAAGAGATGATGAGCAAACGTGAACGCACCATATTCATGATCGCCGGTCTTGTTGTTGGCCTGATCATTATGCCGATTGCCTTCGCCTTCGGCATCGCGGTTATCGGTGTTGGGTTTTTGGCAGCTTGTGCGAATTCAATGATATCAATGGCCGAAAGCTGGTGGAACAAGGCGAAGCCAGAGCCAAAGACAGAGATGCACCATACAGATGCACCAGCCGCTTGATGGTGAGACAGAACGTAAAACGGGAGCCAGTTGGCTCCCGTTTTCGTTTGAAATGACGATTGTTTTTTACTTTGCAGTCATGCGGGATGAGCGACCTTGAGGCCCACTGGCCTGCGCCTTGTTGGCCCATTGATAGGACTGCCGTTCCTCAGTTGGCGTGCAGAGAAACCGCTCCCGGTAGCATTTGGTGAAGTGTGAGGTGGAGGCAAAACCACAGGCCAAAGCGACATCCAGCACAGGACGGCTGGTCCGGCGCAACAGGTCGCGCGCGGTTTCAAGCCGTAGACGCAGATAATACTGGCCCGGCGTGCAATTGAAGTGGCGGCGGAACAGGCGTTCCAACTGGCGTGGAGAGAGGCTCACCGTCATGGCTAGCTGCTGGCAGCTCAGCGGATCCTCAATGTGGAGGTCCATGATACGGATTGCATCAAGAATCTTGGCGTTGGAGATGCCGGTACGCGCTTCAATGTCATGACGCTGGGCGGATTCGCCGGACCGCATGTTCTGATAAAGAGAGATTTCGGAAATCTCATGTGCGAGATACGCGCCATGCTGGATCGCAATCAGTCGCAGCATCATGTCGAGTGACGCCATTCCGCCCGCACAGGTGATGCAATTGCGATCAATCGCAAAAATGTCCGACGTCACTTCAACATCCGGGAACTCTTCGCGCAAGGACCGAAGGTTCTCCCAGTGAATTGTGCACCGCCGTCCATCAAGCAGGTTATAGCGAGCGAGGAGGTAGGCTCCGGTACAGACTGCCCCAAAGGTACGACCCATGGCATTTAGCCGGCGAAGGCGTTTTCCCAGCTCTGGATCGAGGGGGAGGCGCTCAACATCCAGACCACTGCAGACCAGTGTTACATCCGCGTCATCAAGTTCTTTGATGGATTTATCGACGTTAATCTGGCAGCCATTGCTGGCTGTTACGGGATTTCCGTCCATTGAGTATGTTGTCCATTGGTAAAATGGACGGCCCAATAGGCGGTTAGACAATCGTAGTGGTTCCACGACCGACGAAAATGCAATCATCGAAAATCGGTCAGTGACAACGAGTGCTATTGTTTGACCTGGTTCTTCTTTTTGGTTGTCTCGCATTTACTTGCTTCCCGCGCCGAAGGTGCAGTAATATTTTTTTTTTCTTTAGCAACACTGATCTCTTTTTAAGAAGCTGTCAAACAAAAAACATGTGATCACATTGTATTCGATTGTGAGTGTGATTGTTGCGTTGCACCTAACTCTAGGGTTGAGTTAGCGTGTCTGGATTGGGAGCCGGCAGGTCTGATGAGTAGCTTGGGCAATTTGCTGGACGTGCGATATTGAGATCGTTATTCCTCATTGCGCGCTCGTTGGAGGTTGGTTTTGCTTCAAGTCAATGCTGACCGGGTGCTAAGTGGTAGGAAAACTATGCTCCTGCTTGTGAATAGAAAGCGAAACATATGAATGCCCTTGCCAAGCCTGCTGATTTGCAGGCCGTCGCCCCAGCCGGTGTGTTTGTTGAAGAGGTGAAATCCGTTCAGCATTATACGGATCGGCTTTTCAAATTCCGCATGACCCGACCATCGAGCTTCCGCTTCCGGTCCGGCGAGTTTGTCATGATTGGCTTGATGCTTGACGGCAAGCCGCTTTACCGCGCCTATTCCATTGCAAGCCCTGCCTGGGACGAGGAGCTGGAGTTCTTTTCCATCAAGGTTCCGGACGGACCTTTGACGTCGCATCTGCAAAAGATTCAGCCGGGCGACGCTGTGTTGATGAAAAAGAAGCCGACGGGAACGCTGGTCAATGACGCACTGATCCCGGGCAAACGCGTTTACATGTTCTCAACCGGCACCGGCATTGCACCGTTTGCCAGCCTGATCCGGGATCCGGATACGTACGAGAAGTTCGATCAGGTGATCTTGACCCATACTTGTCGGGAAGTGGCAGAACTGAAGTATGGCGAGCAATTGGTGGAAGAGACACTAAGTGACCCGTTGATCGGCGAATACGCGCAAGACAAACTGGTTCATTATACCTCCGTTACGCGCGAAGATTTTCCGCGCATTGGCCGCATCACTGACCTGATTGAAGGCGGCAAATTGTTTGAAGACCTCGGGGTGCCGCCGCTGGACCCTGCCATCGACCGTGGCATGATCTGTGGGTCAATGGATATGCTGCGTGATACCAAGGCGCTGCTTGAAAAAGCAGGTTTGAACGAAGGGGCAAACAACAAGCCTGCTGAGTTCGTGGTTGAGCGGGCGTTTGTTGGGTAAATAGGTTCGCTTCCCGCACCTGTTGTTTTGCCAAGTAGATTCGCAATGGCAGCAAAAACAGCGTTTGCAAGCAGGATATTGTCATAAAACGGGGGGGGTCAGGACCTTCCGTTGGATAACGCTGAATGATGTGGCGAAAAACCACATAAATTGCAGCCATTCAGCATGAGTCTCTGCTAACCTCATTGGAGTGTTGCTGTGTATTAAAGAGACTCGACCGTCCATGACTTCATCCAGTGGAATTAACGTCATCGCGGAGATTGGCTGCAATCATAAAGGCAATATGGATATTGCCTGCGAGATGATCGAGATCGCCGCCCGAGACTGTAAAGTCGAGGCGGTAAAGTTTCAAAAACGCCATAACAGATCCCTTCTGCCAACCAGTGTTTACGATGCTCCACATCCGGTGCCTGCCAATTCTTATGGCCGGACTTACGGTGAGCATCGTGAATTTCTTGAGTTTACTCTGCCTCAGCACAAGGAACTGATAGAGGAGTGTCAACGGAAAGGGATTGTTTACTCGACCTCCGTCTGGGATGTGATTTCTGCTGAGGAAATAACAAGCCTGCGGCCCGAGATGATCAAGGTGCCCTCGGCAACAAACCAGAATTTTGAGGTTCAGGAGTTTTTATGCCGCAACTTTGATGGCGAGATCCATGTCTCTATGGGCATGACCACGCGAGACGAGGTTGATACCTGCATTTCATTTTACGAAAAGATGGGCCGCGCAAAAGATGTGGTGCTTTACGCCTGCACATCCGGTTATCCAGTTCCGCCAAGCGAAGTTTGTCTTCTTGAGATCAATGCCTTGCAGCAACGTTTCGGCGACAGAGTAAAAGCGTATGGTTTTTCCGGTCACCATGAGGGCGTTGCCATCGATATGGCGGCTGCGGCGATCGGGATTGCAGGCGTGAAAACGCATGCGTCCAGCCCATTTGCATATATTGAGCGCCATTTTACGCTCGACCGGTCGTGGAAGGGGACGGATCATGCGGCAAGCCTTGAGCCGGATGATTTGGCAAAACTTCGCTCCAATCTTGATGATGTCTGTTCCGCAGTGTCTTACAAATACACCGATGTGCTTGATATCGAAGTTGAGCAACGGCGCAAGTTGAAGTGGGTGGATATGAGCGAGGCCTTACGCCGGAAAGCCTTGTTGAATAAGGTGTCCTGAATGGGTGACGCAACCGATGGGTCGGCGCTACATGGGACCGTCAAATATCGTGCACTGATCACAGATTTTGACGGGGTGCACACCGATAATTCGGTTTTCCTGGATCAGGATGGACGAGAGTTTGTTCGTTGCAGTCGCGCCGATGGGTTGGGTATTGAAATGCTGCGGGCAAGAGGACTTCGTCTGATGATCCTGTCACGCGAAGAAAACCCGGTCGTGGCCGCGAGAGCTCGAAAGCTCAAGATGGATGTCCTTCATAACATCAAGGAAAAGCTTCCTGTCTTGGACGAGTGGCGTTTGGGTGAAGGGCTGGAGTGGTCAGAAATCGTTTATATCGGTGATGATGTGAACGACCTGGAATGCATCAAAGCCTGCGGTCTTGGTGTCGCACCGAAAAATGGACATCCCGATGTCCTTAGCGCAGCGGACCTCTGCCTTGACAAAAAGGGTGGGGACGGGGCGCTGCGTGAGCTTTGCGATTATTTGATCAAGAATGATCTGAAAGCCTGATCGAGTTTCGTTGTGAACACACCCAGCCAAGTTTTGAGTAGTTTGATGGAGGGGATTGTTCTGGTGAACAAGGAGCAGGCCGCAGACTGAATACCCGAGCCTCATTCGAAGATTTCGAAGTAGATGGTCTGGAAAATGCCCAAAAGTTGGGGGAACAAAACTTTTCCAGAGATAAAACCATTTGAGATTGGTATTGTAGGCTCTGGCAGTCTTGCTTGTGCCTTGGTGGTTGGATGCATCACGGAATCCATCGCGCCTAGTCAACCCGAAAAATCAGGACGAAATGCTTCTCTAATTCGTCCGCACAGCTTAGCTCATGGCTTCACGACGAAACTCGGAACGCTGTAGTATGGTAGTTTTTGCAGTCGAAGGCTCTTTTTTGTAATGAAGTTGTCGATGGCGAGCGTCGCACCTACCACGGCTTGATAGTCGTCAAAAACTAGGAGACCTCCGGGCACAACACGGTCGTAAAGCTGCTCAAGAGCAAAGGCTGTCGGTTCAAGAACATCCATGTCGAGATGCAAAATGGAAATTTTTATAGCTGGTTTTTGTGCAAGGAATTCCGGGATTGTTTTAAGAATGTTTCCGGCGATCAGCTCAATGTTCTGCAGGTTTTTGGATGCTAGTATTGTTTCTAAATCCTCAACCTTGAGCCCCGACCCCGCTGTAGCTACATAATTTTTAATGAAGGCCAAGTCACCAGGATGGCTGAGTTGGTCCGTCGGAAATTCCCCAAATGTGTCAAAACCAAAGATTTTTCTTGACGATTGGTCTTCAAGACAATTTCTAAAGCTGGCGAAACGAAGTAATGATAGTCCTTTGAAGACGCCTAGTTCTAAGATATCTCCCGGCAAGTCGATTATCTTCTTGTAGAGTTCATATTGAGCAAGGACTTTGTTAATGCGGGTAGGATCAGAGAACCAATGGTATCCGTTCTCGTAGTCCCAGATGTCGGCCGGGTTTAGGCCCTGAATTGAACTGTAAGGGGGAGCTTTGATCTGCAAGTCAGTGTTTCCCCTAGGTTAGTGTGGCAAAATTTAGACTTGCAATCATTGGTTGCATTGTCAATTCATATCTATGCTTTTGAAACTTTTTATGGGGAGTTCTTGGATTTCGTGAATTATTTGGTTGAGCGAGACTAGGAAGTTGTTCTGTAATGAATCGTTCTGAAAATGGGCTGCGAATTATCTGCGATGGAGAAGAGCTTCTTGCCATGGACATCGATGTGATCAAGCGCGGCGGAGCAGATATAGAACGGCTCTTTCTCACAGACAAAACGTTTCAATTGCAATCCGGGCGGGCTGTCGAGGTAAGGGCGACTGACATTCCCGGTATCGACATGCAAGACACAATCGCCCGGCACAAAGCGCGCTACATGCAAGTTGGCCTCTTTTGCCGTCCGGGATTGAGTGTTTTGGACTTTCCCTGTGGCAGCGGCTATGGATCGGAGGTGCTCGGCGCGCTTGGTGTTCGCTATCAGGGACTGGATATTGACCCGATCTCGATCGAATATGCCGAAAAAGTCTATGGAGCACCCGATAAGAGTTTTAGGCGGGGGAACCTCAAGAAACCCGTTCTCCCGAATGAGGCGTTCGATATCATTGGGTGTATTGAAGGATTGGAGCATATTGAACTGGAGTTTCAGGACGTACTTGTAGGGTCCTTTCATAAAGCATTGAAATCCGGAGGGGTTTTGGTTGTTAGTAGTCCGGTGGCGCTGTCCGGTGTTTCGGGACCTAATCCGAAAAATCCTCATCATCTCGGGGAGTTGACCAAACCTGACTTTGTTGCCCTTCTGCAACGATATTTCGCACCAACTGCTGTTGAGATCGTCACACATAGGGCACGATTGACTACGGGCATTGATACCGAGTGCCTTTATGGGATTTGCCACAAACGGTGACAGGTTTTTGAATCCTACCTATCAAGTCCTACGGAACTACATTGAGTTGCAGTCTCTATTGGTATGTTTTCCAGTATAGATAATTGGTTTTTATAGGGTTCTTCGTACATAAACCTTTGGATATGCCGAGAATTAGCGCTTGTGACCTTAGGGTGGTCGTGACACGCTATTCCTGCTGTGGTGGCAGAATCGGTATGATCGCAGAACCGAAAGCTTATTGTGTGTTGTCTGCGATCAGCATCTTCTTGAAATGCGAGTTCCGATAACCTCCAGACAGATCATTTTTCTGCTTGTCGGTGGACAGGAGACGCAATTGGAAGAGGTAAGCTGAAGGCATGAACCTGGTTCTACCAAATCGCTTTCTTGACAGTTTGAGTCCGACTGCGCTGAGCGGTGTGAAGGTGACCTTCATCAATATGCCGATCAGGGAGCAAGCCAAGCCGAACAATCCGCCCCTTGGACCGGCATTGCTGGCTGCGCGTTTGCGTGAATATGGGGCCCAACCGACGATCATCGATCTCAATATCTACAGGATCAAGGATCAGGTTGCAGCAGAGCGGGGTCTGACTTCCGGTCGCTGTCTGTCATACCAGGAGGCTCGGGGGCTGATTGAACGAACGCTTGCTAAAGCCGGTGAGCAACATTTGATTGGTTTGTCGGGTCTGATCACGACACTGTCTTGGCAAACCAAAGTTGCTCAGATGGTGAGGGAGCTTGATCCAGATGCAATCCTTGTCAGCGGCGGTGGTCTTGCCACACAATTTCGCACTGGGCTGTTCGATTGGATCCCCGAACTGGATGCTGTTTCTCACAGCGAAGGCGATGATATTATCCTTAAAATCGCATTGGATGCGAAAGCTATTCGAGACAGGGGACTGGAGAGTGCCAGACTGAGCGGGCAGCTGTCGCCGTTTCTTCAGGAAGTTCAAAATGGACGGCCCAGATTCTACTATCACGGTGGGCGCACGCCAGATCTCGATGCGTTGCCGCATCCTGCCTATGACCTTCTAGATAGTGATGTTGATGGTTTCAAGGTTCTGGAGGAATACCTTTCGGTGCCTGTTTGGGGGGGGCAAGCCAAAAATAGCTCGGCAACCAGTTTTGAAATGTCTCGCAGCATTTCGACGGTCTCCAGCCGGGGATGCCCGTTTGCCTGCAAGTTTTGTTTCCGTGGTGCTCAGGGTGAGCGCAATTATGGTGTACGAAGTGCCGAAAACCTTGCTGCGGAATTCATGGACTATAAGGCGCGATATGGCGTCGATTTTGTTGGGCTGCTGGATGATAATTTTATGGTCAGTCCGAAACGGATCTCGGAGCTGGCGGATATTCTTGAGCCTTATGCGGCGGCTGGCCAGTTGAGGTGGGGCGCGCATGGGCGGTTGGATGAGGCTGCAGACCTGCGTCCGACGCGTGACGGGGGGTATAAGTCGGCCGAGGTGTTGAGAGTTCGCGAAATGCGACGGGCTGGATGCATGTATATCGGTTTTGGAGCGGAATCTGCGTCACCCATGACACTGGAGGAAATGGGCAAGGGCGGATTTATGCTCACTGTTGGCCTTGAGCGGATCGGCGGCTTCGAATTCCCCAGGGCTATGACACAGGGTATACGCAACACTTTGGAAGCGGGGATCCAAGCCAATTGTACCTGGATTATGGGTTATCCGGGGGAGCGGCTGGAGGACCTTCAAACCAGTCTTGGATTTATCAAATGGCAGCAGGAGTTTGTGACCGAAGGTCATGCGCCCGGAACGGATGCGTATGAGACCGCGTTGCAATCGATAAACACTTCGGTGTTCACCGCGACAGCTTATCCGGGAACGGAAATGTTCCGACACGAAAAAGTCCGGGAGGTTTTGTCGGATGTCTTCAGTTTGCGTTTTGATCCAAATACCAAACAGCCTGTGATGGACGAAAACTTCAAGACCTATGTTCTGGAATTGAACGACGCGACGAAAATGATCACCAATCAATCCGGTCGTCCGTTGAATTTCAGCAATATTCCAGACGATCAGTTTGTCGAAATTCGAAATAAACTGGATTCTGGAGATCTGGACGCTGTATTGGGATTTTAGGGCTTTGGCCCGTAGTAGCTGGTTCGTGCTGGAGTTCAGATGAAGAATATTGTCGCAATGATCCCGGCCCGTGCGGGCAGTGAGGGGCTGCGAAACAAGAACATTAAGCCTTTGAACGGATTGCCACTTCTCGCACATAGCGTGAAACCTGCCTTGTCCTGCGATGCCATCTGCGATGTGTATCTGAACAGCGACAGTGATGAATACCTTGAGATTGGCAAGCAACACGGTGCAATTCCCTATAAACGCCCCGAGAGCCTTGGCTTATTTGACACCACTATGCAGGCTGTTGTCTCAGAATTTGTACGCACGTTGCGCGAAAACGGTAAACCCATTGACGCTGTTATGGTGCTGTATCCAACCTATCCATTCCGCACACCCGATATGTTGACTGATGTGATCCGCTTTTTCTGTGAAAGCGAAGATTGCCACAGCCTGATTGGTCTGAAGCAACCGGATACCCACCCTTTTTTGTGTGTTGAAAAGACAGCTGGTGGCCATCTGAAGTCGGTCATCGATTATGATCCCGACATTTACTATCGACGTCAGGATTATCCTGAGCATTATCAAATGACGGCATGGGCGATGGTCATCGGCGCAGACCACGTGGATGATCTGAGCGCGATGATGATATGTGACAAGACAGTCGGGTATGTCTTGCCGCACTCAGTTCGCACTGTCGACATAGATACGATTGCAGAATTCCATTATGCGGAATTCCTGATCGAAAAAGGTTATGTATAAAGGCTGAGTTCTCGCGACCAATTTGGCGGACTTTAAATGACAGCGCCTCTTCTTCAATCAGGATTTCAGGCCGATCCTTCTAAGTCTATCGTCAATACTCACGTCCGCTAGTTTTTCTAGAAGAGCGTTTTTGATGGTGGGCACAAATTCGGCTGTGGTTTTTTCTTCATCAATGACGAAATACTTGGTGGATGGAAACCAAGGTAAGTAATCTTCGCCAAGCTGGCCTACACTGTCATAGTCGCCAAAACGGATAACCGGCATGTCGAGTAACCCAGGAAGCACTGCAACTGTAGTGCTTGGGGAAACTACAATGTCGCAAATGGACGTCAAGGCCATGGCATCGTCCAGATCGTCGAACAGATCAACGTCAGGAAAGTCCACGACATTTCCATTTGTGCGTTCGATCAGATACTTCACCTCCCGATCAATGCTCTTGTACTGGAGGTTTACGAAGGTAACGCCATCTATCTGGACAATGGGCAGGTAGTCGATGACAGAGAGATAGTACCGCGCTCTAGCTGTATCGAGATTTTTGGATCTCCAGCCAATCCCGACAATTGGGCCATTGGCTCGATCGCCCAACCGAGCATGCAATTCCTGGGCTCGGTTTTGGTCGAAAGTGAACGCTGGAGTTTGGGCCTTTTGAAAGGCCGCGATACTGCCCCGAAAATATCGCGCCAGATCGGAAATGCAGATTTGGCAGTCAAAATCGTCAGCAGTTGCAATGTAGTCCGGAGCTTCTCCAACACTTGGCACACGGACTTCAACTTCGGGAAAGGCGCGGCGGAACATCTCATGCGTTTTGCGGGGGCCCTCGTAGATCACTTTTCCTGCCGCCTTAATCAGGTCCGGAAAGATGGTTCCGCTTCTGATTGTGTCGCCAACACCCTGATCCGTCCATACAAGGATTGTCTTGTCGGAGATATCCTCGCCAAGCCAAACACGATGCTCTGGGAATGTGCGCTTGATTACCCCTGGAACACCGGATCCTATAAACCGGTTTGGGTGAAGGGCCCAGCCTTTTTCAAGATCGCCCAGTGCCAGGAAGGTGAGGGAAATGTTCCAGTCAATGTTGGTGGTTATACCCTGTGTAAGCCGCTTAGCCTCCGTGAGGTGTTTCAGTGCTTTATGAGGGTTTCCGCTTTTCAGATAATGAACTGCAAGCGTGACCTGACGCTGGTGGTCATTGGGGTTGTCCCGAACTGCGTCTAGGGCATAAGGGAGCCCTTCGGCGACACGGCTGACAGAAAACATAAGTCGGGCGATCTCGTGTTTCAGCTTCCCGTTATTTGGGTTTCTTTTCAGCGCAATGAATAGTTCTTTCTCTGCAACATCGTGCTGTTTGAGTTCCGTTCGGCACCGCGAAATTTCAACGATTGTTTCGACTTCGTTCGGCTGGAACCTCATTGCGGTGATGAAAAAATCTAATGCCTCTTCAAAGCGTTTTTGTTCGCGAAGCAAAACACCATAGTTTCTGTTGATTTCCGGGTTGTGCGGATAAAGCTCAACGAGCTTCTTCAAAAGCTCTTCGGCTTCCTCATTCCGATCCAGCTTCTTAAGAGCCAAGGCCCTGAGATTGTGTGCCTCGGGCAGCGAGCTGTCGAGCGTTATCGCTTTTTCTGATAGCTCAAGAATTTCATCAGCCGGGATATTCGGTAGGTCGGATTTTGCCCGTGCCAAATTTGCATAAAAGGAGCCCTGATTGGGATCCAGTTTGATCGCCTTGGTGATGAATTCGATTGCTCGTTTCGGAAACCCAAGTTGTCGGTAAGAAACACCCAATAGGTGCAGGGCGTCCTTGTTGTTCGGTTGTTTTTTCAGGATTTGCTTGTAGATGCGCTGCGCTTTTTCGTACTCACCCGCTCCCTGAAGAGTGAGCCCCTCGCGGAGCTTGTCCAGTGTGGTCGCCGGTTTGGCTTTTTGAGCAGCAGAGCGCATGGAACACCGATCATTGAGAAGGAGACAAGGATTCGGCTTTCATGGTAGCAAGGATTGTGAGTGACATCAGAAGAACCATGGGCTTTCTGGCCGAAATATTGGGGATTTCCCTGTTGTTTTGGTATTCAGCGGACGCATTGGCAAAACCGCAATCAGCTCTGGGTTCTATGGCTGCGGGATCTACTGCTCTGGAAGTAGTGTTTTGATGGCACCAAAAAGCTCGTCAAAATGCGAGATGATGTGATCAGGTTTCAGGTCTTGAATGGGAACCGGTGAATACCCGAAGTCCACCGCAATCACGGGTACATCGGCCGCGCGGGCCGCATTGATGTCGGTGGAGGTGTCCCCAACCATGACGCTTGTCTCAATCGTCCCACCAGCGGTTTGGATAGCTCCCAGAAGCGGCTCCGCGTGGGGTTTGGCATTCGCATAGGTGTCGCCGGCGACAACGGCTGCAAAGAGGTGTTCGATCTCCAGCTTTTCCAGAAGCGGACCTGTCAGGCGGGTGGATTTGTTGGTGCAGACAGCGAGCGTCCAGTCGTGCGCGATCAGATCGTCGAGGGCTGGTCTGGCCCCGTCAAACAATCGGGTTTTGACGGCCATATGCTGTTCGTAATGGTCGAGGAATTTTGGCAACAGCGCGTCCAACTTTTCTGCGGTGGTCTCCAGTCCATTGGCCGCAAATCCTTTTTCCATCAGTTTTTTGGCACCGAACCCGACCCATGGACGAAAGGGGGCGACTTCAACTTCTTCAAGTCCTTCCGTTTTCAGAACGTAGTTAAGCGTACTGATCAGATCTTCAGCTGATGAAACAAGCGTCCCATCAAGGTCAAAAACGGCTAGGGGCATTCGCTGGTCCAGTATTGGTTGAATAAACTGCGAGTTGCCCGTGGTTTAGCTCTTTTTCCAAAAAGCGCCAAGCGGCTCAAGAGTGCCTTTTTCAGCGCTTCTTTTGCTGGACCATGACTTGCAGAGCATGTTAAGCAGCCTGCAAAATTGACAGCCTAACGGCAAAGCTGTCCTTGAATGGGGGGTGCATGAGCGCCACACAAAAACAAAAGGCTGCAGAGCGGGCAGCTGATGACGTGTCGTCCGGCATGAAACTTGGTATCGGAACCGGATCAACGGCTGAATTCTTCGTCAAGGCTCTTGGGCAGAAAGTACGTGATGGGCTGGATGTTGTTGGTGTTCCGACATCCGAGCGCACACGTGAACTCGCTGAACAAGAGGGCATTCGTCTTTCAACTTTGGATGCGCTTGGAACCCTTGATTTGACTGTCGACGGCGCTGATGAAATCGGTCCTGAACTTGCCCTGATAAAGGGCGGCGGCGGCGCTTTGTTGCGCGAAAAGATTGTTGCCGCTGCCTCAGATCGGATGATCGTCATTGCCGATGAAAGCAAGACCGTTGATGTCCTTGGACAATTCCCGTTGCCGATTGAAGTCAATCCGTTTGGATTGGGTGCCACTCGCGTTGCGATTGAGGCGGTTCTGAAAGGGATGGTGCTGCCTGCGCAGTTGGAATTACGGGGTGGTGATGACCATCCTTTCGTCACAGATGGCGGTCATTACATCCTCGATGCCCACCTTCAAGCGATTCCGGATCCTTCCGGCCTGGCGGAAAAGCTGGTTGCGATCCCCGGTGTTGTGGAACACGGTCTTTTCATCAGTCTTGCAAGCAAGGCTTATGTTGCGACGGCAGATAGTGTAATTACACTCGAAAAATAAAAGCGTATTTGGTTAGGGTTTTGGGCCGATCCCAAAGCCGGAATGGAGTTTGGAAATGAACCTCAAGTCACTCATCCCGCTCGGGTCTGCTTTCGCGGCGGTCATGATGGTTGCAAGTTATACTCCAGCTGCTGCGGAAGACGAGTTTACCGAAAGCCATCTGAACGCAGCGCGTGAAGTGGTTGCGGTCACCGATTCCTTGAGCACGTTTGATGATATTCTTCCGCTTCTGGCAGAACAGACCCGGACGCTGTTCATCCAGTCTGACCCGTCCCGTACGCAGGAAGTCATTGACGTTACCAACGAAGTAGCTCTGCAATTGGCCGCAAAGCGCGGTGATCTCAACGGCATCATCTATGAAGTCTGGGCGCGTCGCTTCACCGAGGAAGAACTGCGTGAGTTGGCAGTCTTCTATCAAAGCCCGCTGGGGGCGAAACTAACAAAAAATGGCCCGACTATCACAGCTCTTTCGATTGGGGCTGCTCGCCAATGGCAGGATGCCATTTCTACCGAAATGGTTTCGCTGGTTCGTGAAGAACTGGATAAGCGCGCTGCAGCACCTGCTGCGGAATAAACGTGCAATATCCGTTCGGTTCTCACAAGCCGTTCAAACATTTGACAGGGCCGCTTCTGCGGCCTTGTTTTTTGAGGCTGATCTACAATATGGCATCAAGCGACCACATGCTCTAAACGTGGTGTTCCAGCCAAAATGACCAACGCTACAGGTGAGGTTTCATGAGCCAGTACGACTATGATCTTTTTGTAATTGGTGGCGGTTCGGGCGGTGTTCGCGCTGCGCGTATTGCTGCAACACATGGGGCCAAAGTCGGTTTGGCAGAGGAATATCGCTATGGCGGCACCTGTGTTATCCGAGGCTGTGTTCCCAAGAAGCTCTTTGTGTACGCTTCCAAGTTCTCAGAGGAATTTGAAGATGCAGAAGGGTTCGGTTGGAGTGTAGGGGAGCGCTCGTTTTCCTGGGACAAGTTGATCGATGAGAAGGATCAGGAAATCACGCGCCTTGAGGGCATTTATCGTCGTAACCTCGATCGAACCGGCGTTGAAATGCATGACAGCCGGGCCATTATTGAAGGCCCGCACGAGGTGCGCCTTTTGTCGACCGGGCAGACGATTACAGCGAAATACATTCTTGTGGCTGTTGGTGCGACGCCGAATGTCGATCTTTCCTTGCCAGGCGGCGAGCATGTCATAACCTCCAATGAGGCCTTTCATCTGAGCGAGCTGCCAAACAGCATTGTTGTTGCAGGTGGTGGTTACATTGCCGTGGAATTTGCCGGGATTTTCAACGGACTTGGTGTTGAGACCACTTTGATTTACCGCGGCGAGGAAATCCTTCGCGGCTTCGACATGGACTTCCGGCAGGCTGTTCATGAAGAGATGGAGAAGAAGGGCATTCGTGTCATTTGCGAAGACACGTTCACCTCCATTGAAAAGCAGGACAACGGAACGCTGATTGGAGGCACCAAACAAGGCAAGCGTCTTGAGGTGGATCAGATCATGTTTGCCATTGGCCGCAAACCGCACTCGCGGGATTTGGGTCTTGAGGCTGCAGGTGTCGAAATGGAGAAAGACGGCTCCATCAAAGTTGATGAAACATCCCAGTCCTCTGTCCCGTCGATCTACGCTGTTGGGGATGTGACCAATCGGGCAAACCTGACGCCGGTTGCCATTCGCGAAGGACATGCCTTTGCTGACACAATCTTTGGCAACAAGCCGTGGGTCGTTGATCACAGTCTTATTCCAACGGCGGTTTTCTCGCAGCCGGAGCTAGGGACTGTTGGTCTGTCGCAGGAAGATGCGCTGAAGAAGACGCCGAATATCGACATCTACAAATCCTCATTCCGGCCGATGAAGCACACCTTGTCCGGCCGCGACGAGAAGATGCTGATGAAGCTGATTGTCGATGCGGATACCGACAAGGTTCTAGGCGTGCATGTGCTCGGTCCGGATGCAGGTGAATTGGCTCAGGTTTTGGGAATTACGGTTCAGATGGGGGCAACCAAGGCGGATTTTGATCGCACTGTCGCAGTCCACCCGACAGCAGCCGAGGAGCTTGTGACCATGCGGGAACCAACCGAAAAGATCCGAGGTTAAGGAAAGTTGCGCAATAAAGTCGCTTGCGATTGAATTTCGCGCGCCTTTATTCAAGGAAAGGCTGCAGCGCTATCCCGTATTCGCTGCAGCCTTTTTTGTGTCCTCGGTTGGGCTGTGAACTGTCTTCTCACCAAAGAAGGCGACGCATCCACGGCCCTCATCCTTGGAGTGATAGAGGGCATAGTCGGACGCACCAACCAGAGTTTCTTCGTCCTGTCCGTCCTTAGGGGCGATGGAGATGCCGACGCTCAAGCCAACGCTCACATGAACGCCATTGTCCAGTGTAATAGGGGTGCTGATCGACTTGATCATTTCGAGACCAAGTTTGCTCAGAACCGGTTTGCTGATCGTCCGGTGATACAGGATCACGAACTCATCACCGCCAGTCCGGCTGACGAGGCCATCCTTGCCAATTGCGTCTCTCAGGCGCTCAGCAACCGTTTTGATCACGATATCTCCAGCTGCGTGGCCATAGGTGTCATTGACGCTTTTGAAGCGATCAAGGTCACAATGCATAAGGGCAAACGCATTGGCAGGCAGATGTCCAACGGCGCGCTCCAACTCCTGATTGAACATCAAACGGTTGGCAAGGCCTGACAAGGTGTCGTGATGCGCCAGAAACCGGTTCTTGCTCTCGCTGTCCTGCAAGGAGTTTGTCAGGTGTCCAATACGCCACGCAATTCCGAACGCAAGGACCGACAGGGCAAGGCTTAGCAGCAGGACGACAGGGATTACTGTTGGCCAGATCGACGCCCCTTGCGATTTGCTGGTCCACTCGAAAATGCCCAGGTTATCGCCGTTGAGGGTCTGGATTGACCAGTTCGGCATGTCGTCCGCAGCTTCCAGACCTGCTCTGAACGTCAATCCATCCAGTGCAAGAGAGCCACCCAGCTCTGTAAAGACAGTTGTGCCCAGTCCGGAAAGGTCACCCGTCAGATCTTTCAGCAGCCCTCCGTCGACGAAAATGGCCGAGATCAAAATGGTTGCGCGTTTATCAGGCAGCGAAACCGTGTGATCTCCGGGCATCAAGGGAACGGCGCTGATCATGGCGACACGGTCGTCAATGACTGCAAAACCGGCTGTCGCGTAGTCTTCGGTTTGCAGCCCGAGAAGAGACTGATGGCCATAGCCACCTGGCACCCGTACCCGGTTGGTTTCAAACAGTGTTCGCGTGCGTGACACAATCGGGACGAGGGCAGGGGTTTCTGCCAACGCCGAGTTGGTGATGTGGGTGTAGTCGGCAAATCCTTCTACGCGGATGCGGTCATCGCCGGTCACAATAAAGGTGCGATTGTGCCGATAGTCCTTCCACAGGCGCTCGACCTTCTCCAGAACAAACTGGACATTCTGTTTGCGGACCAGCTCTTTTACAGTCTCGTCTGACCGGGCAAACGTCAGCTGCTCCTGAACAAACATGTTCAAGCGGTTGGTGATCGCGCTTTGAAGGCGAGCCTTTTCGTTCTGGATCGTCTGGTAACTTGAAGCAGTTGAGGCAACATGCCCTACAAACAAGAGGCTGCTGGCAGTGACGGCAATCAGAAGGCCCGCCAACAGAAACGCAAGGCTTGAAATGGATAGCTTCCGCTTCTTCTGCCCTGAAGGTGTAGGAGTGCTCGTGCTTTCGGTCACGTTCATTGCTCGCCAGTCGTTTTTGCCAACCTAAACCAGAAGGCTAAACGTTTCCCTACGCCTGCCAGACTGGGCCTGCCGAGCTAATCTGTTCTTTTCCCCAAAGGGTGTTTGAACGCTTCACGATTTGCGAACGCACTCAACAAAGGTGGTGATTTCGTCCTCGGTATTGAATGCATGAACGGAGGCGCGCACGAGGGCTTCCAGTCCTCGGGCAGGCAGGTCAATTTGGCAGGAGCTTGCTCGGGAAAACGAGACATTTATGTTCTCTTTTGCAAGACGGGCCTGTGTTTGCTGCGGTGTCTCGCCGTCCTTCATGAACGTGACAATGCCGCCCTTTTTCAGTCCCTTGTCATGCAACGAGATGCCCGGAATGTTTGAGAGTTCTAACCTTAAGGTCTCTGCAAGTGAACAAATGCGTGCAGATAGGCGATCGATCCCAAAATCGAGGGCATAGCGCACTGCGACTCCTAGGCTAATTTGCCCCGCCACATAGCGTTCCCAGTTTTCAAACCGGGTTGCATCCGGCTTGAGCTCATAAGTATTCGCATCCAGCCAGTTTGTTGCCTTCAGGTCGATGAACGCTGGATTAAGCCGGTCCAGAATTTTGCTGCTGACATAAAGGAACCCTGTGCCTCTCGGGCCACGCAGATATTTTCGCCCTGTCCCGGAGAGCATGTCACATCCGAGTGTTTCAACATCCAGTGGGACCTGCCCAACCGATTGGCAAGCGTCCAGCAGATAGAGAATTCCGTGTTTGCGGGCGATGACACCAACAGCTTCGGCCGGATTGATCAGGCCGCCAAAGGTGGAAATGTGGGTGAGGGCGATCAGGCGGGTTTTCTGAGTGATAGCTGCTTCCAACGCAACAAGATCAATCTGCCCGTGTTCGTCATCCTCGATTAAGTCAATTTCTATGCCCTTTCGCTCCTTCATTTGAAGAAGCGCCACATAGTTGGATACATACTCGGCGCGCCCGGTAATCACCCGGTCTCCGGGCCTGAAATCGATAGAGTAGAAGGCCATATCCCACGCCCGGGTCGCATTTTCGATATAGGCGATCTCGGTGGGCTTTGCGTTGATCATCTCTGCGATGTTTGCGTAAAAGGCATCAGCTGCCTCGGCGGCGGCCTCATGAGCTTCATACCCGCCAATCTCTGCCTCAAGATCAAGATGAGCCTTCACAGCGTCCAGCACCGGATTCGGAGCCAGACCTGTTCCGGCGTTGTTGAAATGAATGCGGGATTTGGTGCCGGGCGTTTCTGTGCGAAGCCGGGCAACCTCGTCAGGTGTGAGGGGGGAGGCGTGTTTCATTGCGCTGATCCGAAAAACAAGAAGGGCGAGTCGGTCAGACTTTACGCCATTCTTTTGCGCAGGTAGAACCCCGCCATGACAATTTCCTATTTTGGCTACGGCTCCCTTGTAAACACACAAACCCTGCCGGAAGGGGCGCAGGTCGTTCCCGGCCAACTGGAGGGATGGGTGCGCGAGTGGCGCATCTGGGGAACCACTGAATTCAGTCGTGGGATTTGCGCGCTTTCAGTAGCTCCAAAGCCGGGGGTGACAATTCGCGGGGTGCTCGCACGCGAACCCAAAGAACGTCTGGCAGAGCTGGATGCGCGGGAGGCGAAGTATCACCGTGTTGCTGGGATCGGACCGGCGTTTCTTTGTGACGCCAAGAAAGAAGCTGGCCCACAAGACATGTTTCTCTATCGATCACGCCCTGAGCATTATGGATGGGGAAGTGACGCGTATCCAATCCTTCAAAGCTATGTCGACTGCGTTTTGCAAGGCTTTCATGCCTTTTGGGGACTTGAGGGCGTCGATCATTTTCTAAAAACAACAGATGGATGGCATGTTCCAATCTTGAAAGATCGCCAAGCGCCAATTTATCCACGTGCCCAGGTTATCGGGGATGATCTTCTGGCTGAATTTGATCAACGGCTGAACGACTTGAGCGTTCGTTACCTGAAATTATGAATAGGTGCTTCAAGAAATGGTGCGCACTATCATGGTCGCAAATGTCATAGGCGTTATTATGCAGGTGAGTTCGATTCCTGTTACAACAGCTGTCGGATGTATTAGAGAAAATCTGGGAGATATAGTGTGATGAGTAGTGCTCATTACACTATATATTGATAATGACCGAAGAGCAGCTTTCATTGTGGGACTATGATTCTGAGGCGGCTATTGATGCGCTTTGGGAGCCGCGGGATATTTGGTTGAACTTGTCCGAAGAGCGAGTACCTCGTTTTTCAGAAGACGGACGTGTTGAGTACAAAAGCGTCAGACGTGTTAATCGTTCGGGATTGAGTGAATATTACTCTATGTTTTCCAACACCAGTTCGGGCGGCGTGTTGGTATATGGAGTTGCTGACAATGGGCTAATTGAAGGTGTCCTCCGTCAGCGCTTAATGGACAAATTGGTTTGATTTCGTAAGGGGGTGATTTTGGCTCATCATTGCTAACTCAGGAGCAAATGATGAGACGAAAGAAGGACCGAGTGACCGACGATGCGGATCGGATCGTAAAAGACATCAAACGCCAGACCCGCCGTCGGTTTTCCGCTGAAGAGAAGATCCGCATAGTGGTTTCTGGTCTTCGAGGCGAAGACAGCATTGCAGAACTTTGCCGCCAGGAAGGTATCGCCCAGAGCCAGTATTATTCCTGGTCCAAGGACTTCATGGAAGCGGGCAAGAAACGGCTTGCTGGGGACGCAGCTCGTGAAGCCAGTTCTGATGAAGTAAAGTCTCTTCGCAAAGAGACGAGGGACTTGAAGGAAGTGGTTGCAGAACAGGCTCTGGAACTTCGCCTTCTCAAAAAAAGCATGATCGGGGATGGGGTCGACGACGAATGAGATATCCCGCCTCCGAGAAACTTGAAATCATTCGACTGGTGGAGCAGTCCCATCTTCCAGTCAGACAGACGCTGGATCGGCTGGGTATTCCAAGGTCAACCTTCTACGTCTGGTATGACAAATATCAAACCGGTGGCATAGATGCCTTGCAGGACACGGCCCCCATGCCTGCACGGGTCTGGAACCGGAACCCCGATGATATCCGCCAACAGGTCATTGATCTGGCCCTGGAAGAACCGGAACTCTCACCTCGGGAGCTGGCTGTCCAGTTTACGGACACAAAGCAGTACTTCGTGTCTGAGGCCAGTGTTTACCGGTTGCTGAAAGCCCATGACCTCATCACCAATCCGGCCTTTATCGTGGTCAAGGCAGCTGACGAGTTCAAGAACAAGACCACAGCGCCCAATGAGCTGTGGCAGACAGACTTCACCTATCTGAAGGTTATTGGCTGGGGTTGGTTTTACCTGTCAACAATCCTTGATGATTACAGCCGCTATGTCATCGCGTGGAAGCTGTGTACGACGATGTTGGCCAGTGATGTCACGGATACGTTGGAACTGGCCTTACAGGCTTCAGGCTGTAATCAGGCCAGTGTCCGCCACCGGCCAAGACTGTTGTCGGACAATGGGTCAAGTTACTTCGCCGGTGAGCTGGCCGACTGGCTCGACGACAAAGGCATGGACCATGTGCGTGGAGCCCCATACCACCCCCAAACGCAGGGCAAGATCGAAAGATGGCATCAGACCTTGAAAAACCGGATCCTTCTGGAGAACTACTTCCTGCCCGGTGACCTCAAAGCCCAAATAAGCAAGTTCATCAGCCACTACAATCATCACCGATATCACGAGAGCTTGAAGAACCTCACACCCGCTGACGTCTACTTCGGGCGCGGCGAACAAATCCTGCGCAAACGAGAAAGGATCAAACAAAGCACCATCGAACAACGCCGCTTGCAACACCGCAAACAGGCCGCCTAATATCGACAAACAGATGAGCCAGATACTCCCTTAAACAAAACTCATATCTGTCCAAAAATCCCTGACGATGGACAATAGTGGGCCTCGATAAGAATTATTCTAGGTCAGAGATTTAATTGAAACTCGCCTAAGTGCTAGGCATAAGATCGTAGATGAAGTCAATATTTATTACTGCGCTCTCTCCATTTTCTCGAGCATAACTCACTTGGTCCGTGTGCCAATATTTTCTAGCCCGTCAGCCCACGCAACAGGTAGCCGACCAGATAGGCAATCCCTGCTGCGGACAGCCCAATCACAGTCGTTTCCATGCCGGACCAGAACCAGTGCTGTGTGGACCATTTCGCCTTTGTGGAGCCGATCAGGAAGAAGGCGAGGGCAGTCAGGATGATGGTTGCCTGAGTGGACGCCGTCATGCCAATCACAAAAGGTAGAAGCGGCAGGCTGCCACAGACCACAAACGCGACAAATGTTGAGCCTGCTGCTTTTAAAGGTGAGCGCGTTGCACTGGAGAGCCCATATTCTTCCTGCATCATGGTTTCGATCCAGGCCGCCTTTCGAGAGGTCAGAATGGAAACAAGCGTTTCCAGTTCTTCGCCGTCATATCCCTTGTTGCGATAGATTTGACGCACCTCTTCACGTTCGCCTTCCGGGTCATGGCGAATGTGCTTATCTTCGATCTCTTGTAGCCGGTCGAAATCGTCGTTTTCGGACTTGGTGCCGGAATAGTTGGCAGCGGCCATGGAAAAACCATCCGCCAGAAGGTTGGCAACACCCAGAACGAGGACAATCGTGGCAGAAAGATTGGCGCCGACGGCACCTGCCACAATTGCAAATGTGGTGACCGCGCCATCGATCCCGCCATAAACCCAATCCCTGAGATAGCTGATCTTTGGCCCTGCGCTTAGTCTTTGTTCAATGGCGGCGGGATCGTGGCTGTGCTCAAGAGATGGCTGTGTGCTCATGGTCGCCCTCGCTGAATTTGTGTCAGATTCGAGCAATTTAGAGGTGTTCTAATTTAGGGCATTGATATTCAGCAAAACCGTACCGACCTTTGTGCTCTGAGTGCTTGTCTCACCGGGAATGTGCCGTTGCGTTTGTGCCACGGTTGAGAGAAACAGGATTGTCGGCTTAACCAAGCTGTTTCTGCTGTGGTTTTCCGATCCTTGAACGTGTATAAGGCCGCACGTTTCCTTCGTCCGGACGAGGGGTTGCGCAAGATTTGTATCGCGGGCTTAAAAACATACAATGTGGGACTGCCCGATCCCAGGCTAGGAGTTGGTAAAATGGCGGAGAAGTGGACACCGGACAGCTGGAGATCGAAACCGATCTTGCAGGTGCCGGAATATCCCGACCAAGAGGCCCTTTCAGACGTTGAGCAGCGTTTGTCGACCTATCCGCCGCTGGTGTTTGCCGGCGAGGCGCGTGATCTGAAAAAACAGCTTGCCGATGTCGCAGTTGGCAAGGGGTTTTTGTTGCAAGGTGGCGACTGCGCCGAGAGCTTTGCTGAACACCATCCGGACCATATCCGTGACTTCTTCCGCGTGTTCCTGCAGATGTCTGTTGTCCTGACTTATGCTGCCAGCCAGCCAGTGGTGAAGGTCGGTCGGATTGCAGGTCAGTTTGCCAAGCCGCGCTCGTCCAATACCGAGACAAAAGATGGTTTGGAGTTGCCGAGCTACCGTGGTGACATCATCAATGATATCGCGTTCACGGAAAAGGGACGGGTTCCGGATCCATCGCGCATGGCGATGGCGTATCGGCAGTCTGCTGCCTCGTTGAACCTTCTGCGTGCATTCGCGCAAGGTGGTTTTGCCAATCTTGATCAGGTGCATCAGTGGATGCTCGGTTTTATTTCCGACAGCCCGCAAGGCCATCGGTACAAGGAATTGGCGGACCGGATTACCGAGTCACTCGATTTCATGCGTGCATGTGGTATCGACAGCTCGTCTGTTCCGCAGTTCCGGTCGACTGATTTCTTCACCAGCCATGAGGCTCTGCTACTTGGCTATGAGGAAGCATTGACCCGCGTCGATTCAACCTCTGGCGACTGGTATGCGACTTCTGGACACATGATCTGGATTGGTGACCGGACACGCCAGCCGGATCATGCTCATGTTGAATTCTTCCGCGGTATCAAAAACCCAATTGGTCTGAAGTGTGGCCCGTCCATGACCCCGGATGGTCTTCTTGAACTGATTGATGTTCTCAATCCGGACAACGAAGCTGGCCGTTTGACCCTGATCGCGCGTTTTGGGGCAGACAAGGTCTTTGACCATTTGCCGCAACTGGTTCGTGCTGTTGAGCGTGAAGGCAAGACTGTTGTCTGGTCCTGTGACCCGATGCATGGCAACACTGTCACGGCGAATGGCTACAAGACCCGTCCGTTCGAGCGGATCTTGAAGGAAGTGGAAGCTTTCTTTGCAGTCCACCGTGCAGAAGGCACTCACGCTGGTGGTGTTCATGTTGAGATGACCGGGCGGGATGTGACCGAGTGTACTGGTGGTGCGCATGCGTTGACCGCTGAGCAACTCGGTGACCGGTATCACACTCACTGCGATCCGCGTCTAAACGCAAATCAGGCTCTGGAATTGGCTTTCCTTATCGCGGAAAACCTGAAGAAAGAGCGTGATGGTCGTCGTGACGACAGGGTTGCTGTGAACGGTTGATTGCCTGA
>NZ_GL476320.1:656419-673917 GCF_000148725.1 Roseibium sp. TrichSKD4
TTTCTTATTGGTAATGCTTACGAACGGTAAAATTCCGGATATCGGTAAAACTCCCTTAACGACACCAAGGTTATTTATTGGCGGAATTAAGTAAGGGGTTAACCGGTGCAGCTGGCGAAGCGGGACTTGTCCCACACGTCATTCTTGGTGGTTGAAGACAACGCCCACATGCGCAGTATCCTGCGGTCGATTTTAGCCGGATTTGGTGTTCGGCAAATTTTCGATGCAGGTGATGGTGCCGATGGGTTGGAGTTTGCTATCGAGCGCTACCCCGATGTGATTTTGTTGGACTGGTCCATGGTACCGGTATCCGGTTCGGATTTTCTGCGGATTTTGCGTGCAGAAAAAGATCACCAACTGAGAACAACACCGGTCTTGATTGTAAGCGCGCAATGTCAGCGCTCTACGGTGATTGAGGCCGTCAAGCTGGGTATTCACGGTTTCATTGCCAAACCGGTCTCTCCCACGCTTCTCTATCAGCATGTCGTGAACATCCTGATGCGCCAAGACAGCGAGGCGCGAACCATGGGTATTGGTCTCAAACGTCTCCCGAAACGGGAGCAGCCCCTGGCGGCACTGGCACGTGAAGCAAGGGGCGCAACACCACCACCTGCGCCCGCTGACGCAGAGGATGATAGTGATATGGCGTTGCTTTGAACGTTGCTGCGCATTTTCGTTGATTGCATGAGCGCCAGCAGGGGGATAGAGGTGTGTCATATCCACTTTGATGCCCGAGTCTCATGATAACTGATCGTATTCGAATTGCTGTCGCGCAACTTAACCCGACAGTTGGTGATCTCACCGGAAATGCTGACAAGGTGCGGAAGGCCCGCGATGAAGCCGCGCAGCTCGGTGCTGATCTGGTGCTTTGTCCGGAATTGACCTTATCCGGGTATCCGCCTGAGGACCTCGTGCTGAAACCTGCCTTTGTGCAGCGCTGCATGGATCTGGTGTCAGAGCTTGCGAGCGAGACAAAAGGTGAGGGGCCTGGCCTCTTAATCGGATCGCCCTGGGCCGAGGACGGTCAGCTTTATAATGCGGTTGCTCTCGTTGATGATGGTGAGATCAAAAGCATCCGCTACAAATATGATCTGCCGAACTACAGCGTCTTTGATGAAAAGCGTGTGTTTGCAGCAGGCCCGCTTCCGGGGCCGATGGATTTTCGCGGTGTGCGCTTAGGTGTGCCCATCTGTGAAGACATCTGGAACGACGAAGTTTGTGAGTGTCTTGCTGAAACAGGTGCTGAACTTCTTCTTGTGCCGAATGGATCTCCGTATTGGCACAATCGGGCTGAAGAGCGCCTGCAGGTGGTTGTTTCCCGCGTGGTGGAAAGTGATCTGCCGCTGATCTACTGCAATCAAATCGGCGGGCAGGATGAACTGGTCTTTGATGGCGGTTCCTTCGGTTTGCAGGCAAACCGCACGCTGGCGTTTCAGATGTCGCAGTTCACGTCCGATCTTGCCGTTACCGAGTGGGTGAAGGGCGAAGATGAAATCTGGGTTTGTGAAAGCGGTCCGAAAGCGGCACTGCCTGATCTAGATACGGCCAACTGGCAGGCCTGTGTACGGGGGCTCAGGGATTACGTGACCAAAAACGGATTTCCGGGTGTGGTTCTTGGGCTTTCCGGTGGTATTGACAGTGCCATTTGTGCAGCCATGGCCGTCGATGCGCTTGGGGCTGACAAAGTACACGCGATTATGCTGCCCTATCGCTACACGTCAGAGGAAAGCATCAAGGATGCAGCTGAATGTGCAGCTGCCCTTGGCATTCGCTATGACACGGTTCCCATTGAGGAGCCAGTTCTGGGATTCACCAACGTGTTGAGTGATCTGTTTGCGGGAACAAAGAGCGATACGACAGAAGAGAACCTACAGTCCCGTGCCCGTGGGGTGATCCTCATGGCGGTTTCCAACAAGTTTGGACACATGGTTGTGACCACTGGCAACAAATCAGAGATGTCAGTTGGTTACGCGACACTCTATGGAGATATGAACGGCGGCTACAATCCGATCAAGGATCTCTACAAGACCCAAGTCTATCATCTGGCTGATTGGCGCAACCACAACAGGCCAGATGGCATGTTAGGGCCAGAGGGAGAGGTCATTCCGACCAATATTATCACCAAGGTTCCGACCGCCGAACTCAGGGAAAACCAGACGGATCAGGATTCGCTGCCGCCTTACGATGTTCTGGACGACATTCTCAATTGCCTCGTGGAAGAGGAAATGTCGGTGAATGAGATTGAGGCACGAGGTCATGATAAGGCGCTTATTCACAAGGTGGAGCATCTGCTTTACATTGCTGAATACAAACGGCGTCAGGCCCCTCCCGGGGTGAAGATCACAAGCCGAAACTTCGGCAAGGACCGTCGTTACCCCATTACCAACCGCTTTCGGGACCGGTCATAGCGCTGCAAGGTTAGGGCGCGTGACTTTGGTTCCGGTTTCTTCAACAGGGGGATGTTCCCTCTGAATTTCGAACTGGATCGCTCTGTGTCCTATTTCGCTTTCTTGCGGGCGAATTTCCGCTGGCTGTTGGCCGCCTACCTGCTGACCTTCTTTTCAGGGTTTGGCCAAACCTATTTCATATCCCTTTTCGCTGGGGACATTCGTGAAGAGTTTGGCCTGAGTCACGGAGACGTCGGCGGTATATATATGCTCGCTACGCTTGGCAGCGCACTTGCGCTTCCTTGGCTTGGCAAGCTGGCCGATGATTTTTCCTCGTCTGTGACAGCTACGGGCGTCATGGTCGGTTTGACGCTCGCCTGTTTGGGAATGGCCCTAGTACCCTCGGTTTGGGCGCTGTTTGTTGTCATCTTTGCCTTGCGCCTTTTTGGTCAGGGAATGATGACCCACACAGCCTTGACGGCGGTCAGCAAGTGGTTTTCCGCGCAGCGTGGCCGTGCCATGTCGATTGCGATCATGGGATTTCCAAGCGGGGAGGCCATTTTGCCTGTCACGTTTGTTGCCTTGTCGCTCGTAATTGGTTGGCGCAACAGTTGGTTTGTGGCGGCTGGACTGATGGTGCTGGTCGCGCTGCCGCTGATTTTGTTTCTTCTGGCAAAAGAACGAACACCCAGTGCAGCGGATAACGAGGCACGGGCAGCAGAAGGTCGACAATGGACCCGTTCAGAGGTTCTAAAGGACCCTGTGTTCTGGATCATCTCTGCGGGGATTTTAGCGCCGCCCTGTTTTGGAACGGCCATTATGTTTCACCAAGCCTATCTTGTTGAGCTGAAAGGCTGGACGAAAGAACTCTTTGCCTCGGCCTTCATTGTGATGGCTGTATTCTCGGTCGCCAGTTCCGTTTTGGCTGGTGGTCTGGTTGATCGCTATTCGGCGCGCCAACTTCTCGCCTTGACCCTTATGCCGTTGATGCTTGGTTGCTTTGCGCTTGCTTCTTTCACATCGCCAATCGTCGCGTTTGTTTATATGGGTCTCCTGGGGATGGGGAACGGATTTGCAGCAACTCTTATCGGCGCTTTGTGGCCAGAAGCATACGGAACACGGCATGTTGGGGCGATCCGTGCCGTTGCCTTTGCACTGATGGTGTTTGCATCTGCTGCAGGGCCGGGAGCAATGGGATGGCTGATTGATGCCGCCGTCTCCTATAACGTGCAAGTGGCCGGAATGGGGGTGTATTGTCTTTTGATGGTGTTTGCTCTTTTGCAGGCATCTGTTGCGCTTCGAAAAAGAACCCTGCAATAAGGGATATCTTGCAAAGGGGCTTGCCCCGCATCCCTCCTCAAGCTACCTGAGACCCATGACTGTTACCGTACGTTTTGCACCGTCTCCGACGGGCCACATTCACATCGGCAATCTTCGGCCGGCTCTGTTCAACTGGCTTTATGCCAAAAAGGAGAACGGCAAGTTCATCCTGCGCTACGACGATACTGACGTCGAACGCTCTAGGGAAGAATACGCACAATCCATTGCACAAGATCTGGCTTGGATCGGCATTCAGCCTGATGTGGTGGAAAAGCAATCGGATCGCTTTGCGTCTTATGATGCGGCTGCGGAAAAGCTGAAAGAAGCAGGGCTCCTTTATCCTTGTTATGAGACACCGGATGAGCTGGAGCGCCGTCGCTCCCGTGCACGGGCCCTTGGCCGTCCGCCGGTCTATGATCGTGCAGGCTTGAAGCTGACGGATGAAGAAAAGGCAGCTTTTGAAGCGGAAGGGCGCAAGCCGCATTGGCGTTTTGTCTTGCCCAATCATGATGGTGATCCGTTTCAGACAAAGCGGACCGAAGTCACCTGGAATGATCTGGTGCGCGGGGAGCAGTCTGTTGATCTGGCCTCTCTGTCTGATCCGGTTCTGATCCGCGCTGATGGGACGTATCTTTATACGTTGCCGTCTATTGTCGACGACGCGGATATGGGTGTGACCCACGTTATTCGCGGCGAAGACCACGTTGCCAATACAGGCGTTCAGATTCCGATCTTCAAGGCGCTGGGCGCAATTCCGCCGGTGTTTGGTCATCACAATCTTCTGACGACCCATGACGGGGAGGGACTGTCCAAGCGGAAGGGGTCTTTGTCCATCGGCTCTTTGCGTGAAGATGGCCTTGAAGCCATGTCCGTTTCTTGTGTCGCCGTATTGACGGGTACCAGCCATGCGGTTGAGCCGTTCTCTGATCTGCATGCGCTTGCCGCCGATTTTGACCTGACATCCGTATCCCGCTCTTCTGCCAAATTCGATCCGGCTGAGATTGTCGGCCTGAATGCCCGCATTGTTCATGACCTGCCTTTTGAAGCTGTTCAAGATCGTCTGGAAGCTCTAGGCGTTTCTGGTGGAGAGGCCTTCTGGCAAACCGTGCGCGGCAACTGTGAAAAAGTTCAGGATGCAGCTCAATATTGGCAGATTGTCTCTGGCAGCATCGACGGCGAGATTGACGACGAGGACCGCGACTTCCTGAAATCTGCCCGCTCACTATTTCCTGAAGGGGACGTCACAGTTGATACATGGGGGGCTTGGACGTCAGCTGTGAAGTCTGAAACAGGTCGCAAGGGGCGGGGGCTTTTCATGCCGCTCCGCAAGGCATTGACCGGTCTCAGCCATGGCCCGGATATGAAGGATTTTCTTCCCTTTATTGGGCGACAAAATAGTCTGGACCGACTACCCGAATAGAAGCCCTCTCGTCCTTCGATTGGATTGAGACAGGCGTATCATCAAGAGAAGAGAAAACCGGCGTGGCTTCGTCAGCCGGTTTTTTTGTGGTTGCGTTGACCAAAGGGGTGAATGGTTCTACCGGCTTTTTACCGCGCAAGGTTATGCTGCCCAATACCGGCAACGAGCGTTTGCCGGTTGTGCCCAATTGTCCATTTTCGCGCGCTACCTTGGGTTTGATGACTTGAGGCAACCGTGCCGCGGAATTGAAGCCACCAAGCATGTCTTCCCGTGTCGCGGGGTCCAGCCGCTGCGGAATATGCTCCAAAGCCATGGGCGTTATGGCAAACGGATTATACCCGCCGAATGGGCCGCTTTTGGTTTGGCCTTGAGACCCGGCATACGGGTTGCTTAACGGATTGCCGGAGAGGCTGATATTCGTCAGCTTTCCGTTTGCGACGCTTTGATCGCCACGTCGACAGCTGCAGCCTTCAACCACTTCTTTGCGAAAGCGGTAGGCATTTGCCATTTCGATGTATGCCTCGCCCGCCATGGATATCATATCTTTTGGTAGGCCACCTGGGTTGGGGTGGCTAAAGAGTTCGGTCTTGACCGCGGGACACATTTCCGCGCAGCGCATGGCGTCTTCGGCGAAGAACTTTTCCTTGGTTGAAAAGCTGATCGGGAAATAGAACCCGTCACAAGTGCGCACGCACATTGTGCGATAGGTCGGCCCACTTGCAACACTTGCCGAGCTGCGAGGCCTGTCGTCATCAATGCTCAGGCGCAGACGGGCTTTTTGCGGTTTAAGCTGATTGGAGCTGATATCAGGCGCTGGCGTCACTGGGTTTCCGCGCGTCGCCACAACCAGACCATTTGGAAGCGTTTGATATTTGGGATCCTGCGCTTCTACAGTTTCGGACTTTTTGGCGAATAGCTTTTGAAAGAAACCCTTTTGCTCGTTTGAAGCTGATTGGGTTTTTGTCTGGTTGCGACCACCACCATTGCAATTCTGTCGGGTCAGAGTCCGTTGGATTTGCGCAATCCGAGCCGTATTCGTTCCACGTGCGTCGGCCTTTTTTATTTGGCGTTCTATGGCCGCAAGGTTTTTGTGCATCTTGCGGATCTTGCTGTTCAGTCCACGACACTTTGCAGAACGGGTTTGGACATCGCATTGGAAATACCGGGCATCACGTTCTGCTCCGGTCAGGGCAGCTTGCTGACGCTTTTTCGCAGTCCGCCATTTGGCAGCCTCGGCGCTGCCGCTGTTTGCGGAAAGGCGTGAAAGCTCGGACTTAAGCGCCTTGCACGAGGCAGCATGACCGTCGATCGGCACAAGCAATAAAAGCAGTCCGAACGACATCATTGATGTGCGTGCCAGCCATTTGGTCATGCGCCGTGTCAGCATTCGTTTCGTGTTCCGCTGGATGGTGTGCGGTTTGGGCGGGAGCAAAGTCCCAATGCCAAATATTACCAATTTTGCTCAGATTATCTAAAAATCTGCTAGGCAAGGTTAACGTTACGGCTTTCCAAGTGAACAAGAGCCTTTATTTGGTGCGAAATGTTTCAGAGGCTTTGTGGAGCCGCTTGAAGGCCGTCTCAAGAACCGTTTGTTCGTTTTCTGTAAGAGTAGATTTTAACAGTGCATTGAATCCCAGAGCCTGAGGAACCAGCTCCCGATACATGGCTTTGCCGCTTTCTGTGAGTTCAATGAAGCTTTCGCGCAAATCCTGAGAATTTGCCTGGCGTGCGACGAAACCGCGGTCTTCCAGTGCCGTAATGGCTCGGCTAACTTTCGTTTTGTGCATGGTGCTGCGAAGGCCGATTGCTTTAGCAGTTACAGTGCCGGATTGGCCGAGAATTGCAACGACGCGCCACTCTGGAATGGAGATGCCAAACTGGTCTGCGTAGATCCGAGAAAAGGACCGGCTGACTTCTTCTGCAAGAAAATTTAGCTGGTAAGGCAAAAACTGGTCGAGTGACAGCACTGGGGTGTTCTGGCTCTCCTGTTCTGGCGAATTTGAGGCGTCAGAAGGCTGCATTTTGAAAAATCCTAATTGCCGTAGCTGTCAATTTTTCTGACTTAAGGCAGGTCATGGTCACTCGCCCACCGCCAAAAACTTAAACGATAAGGCGGCTATACTCCAAATTATCGTGATGTTGAACATCTGCGTATTTAAAACTGAATTGCAAAAAATGACGGACGGAAATTACACAACAGCCAGTTTTGTTCTGGAGAATACTAACTTGCTGTTGAAAAGGTTAAAAGAGATTAGTATTTGCGGTGCCTCGATTTGCGAATCAAGCATAACTCCTGAGAACATCCTAGTAAATGTGAGCGGCATCTTTCTAAGGGTGCCAGTTATCGATCGACTTGATTGGTCAGGTCTGGACAATCAGCGGGGCGCATCATGACTAAACACTTTGCTTCGATCATGGATACAGATGAGAAACCTGTTTCGTTTCGTGAGGTCGGAACCGGGTGTTATGCCTTTACCGCTTCTGGCGATCCGAATTCCGGTGTGGTCGTTGGCGATGATGCGGTTTTGGTGATAGACGCGCAGGCGACGCCTGCAACAGCCAGCAAAGTGATGGCCTGCATCGAGCAGGTGACAGACATGCCGGTCAAATATGTGGCGTTGACCCATTATCATTCGGTTCGCTCGCTCGGGGCCAGCGCATATGGCGCAAGTGAAATTATCGCATCTGATCTGACACGCCGCATGATTGCGTCTCGCGGAGAATCCGACTGGGCCGCGCAACGCGAGCGTTTTCCTCGCTTGTTTGAGGATCAAGACAGCATTCCCGGTGTCACAACACCCACAATGACATTTGCCTCTTCATTGTCGCTGAACCTCGGCAATCGTGAGGTGAGGCTCATGCATTTGGGGCGTGGACATACGATGGGAGACGTTGTGGTGTGGGTTCCGGGATCTGCTGTGCTCTTTGCCGGTGATCTGGTTGAAAACAAAGTTGCCTGCTACTGCGGTGATGCACATTTGGATGATTGGCCAAGAGCGCTCGACCGTATCGCCGCGTTTCGCCCGAAAGCGTTGGTTCCCGGGCGTGGTGAAGCTCTTCTCGGTGAGGTTCCTGTGCAGCGGGCTTTGGATGAAACCCGTGAGTTTGTGACCACCTTGCGGGATACGGCTCAAACTGCGGTACATCAGGGTAAAGGCCTCAGAGATACGTTCCAGGCGGTGAAGTCTGTCATGGATCCCATGTTTGGCGACTATGCGATTTATGATCATTGCATGCCATTCAATGTCGCACGGGCCTATGATCAGGCGCTCGGTATAGAAACGCCACAGGTTTGGACGCGCGAACGCGATCAAGACCTTTGGGATGCTTTGAAAGACGTGGATCTGACAGCGCGCCAAGGTAATGCGCAAGACGAGGTGGAGCCGACGGAAGATGTGCTCGACCTTGAACTTGAAGATATGGTCGACGCTGCTGCAGATGAAGCCCCAACGGCGGACGAGCTGGAAGCGCTTGGCATATCAGATGAGTTTGCAGATGAGGTTCGCAAGGAAGGGCAATTGGCTTCTGCGTGAAGTATCTCTGGGCGCGAATTGCAAAAGAATGCCCAGTATCGAAAAATAATGTTGGACGCATTGGATCTGAGAACCCACATGTAGGTCACTTTGACTGAAACGAGGTTCTTGACCAATGCGTTTGTTTTTTGCCGCCTGTGCTCTGTTGGGACTGCTTGCATCGCCAGCTCTCGCCGCCGACGAACCAGACCTGATCTTCAAGAAATCGACAGTCTGGAAGTTTCTAACACCCGACCACAAACTTGCCACCTATGCGGTGGATGACCCGCTGGTGGATGGCGTCGCCTGTCACTTCACGGTGCCGGAAAAAGGTGGATTGTCCGGTTGGATCGGTGTAGCCGAAGAAGTATCTGACGTTTCTCTTGCGTGTCGGCAGGTTGGGCCGATTGTCTTCAAGGGGGAGTTTGAGCAGGGTGAGGAAATGTTCCGTCAGCGCCGGTCATTGTTTTTCAAGAAGATGCAAATCGTGCGTGGCTGTGACGCCAAGCGGAACGTGTTGGTCTATCTCGTTTATTCAGACAAACTCGTGGAAGGTAGCCCGAAAAACTCCACTTCAACCGTGCCAATCATGCCGTGGGGCGATCAAGAGCCGCCACGTTGTAGCGAATACCTGACTGACTGAGTTCGGAGAACGAATGATGGCGCAGCCGACTGCCTTTATTTGGCGTCGGCAGTATAGTCGCTAGTTTCTGCGAGCATATGCGGAAGCACGTCGCCTGCACAGAAGTTCTTGTATAGTACGGCCATGATCTCGCGGGTGGGATCGCTCGCCAGTCTGTAATAGATGGTCGTTCCATCTCGACGCGTTGCGACGAGGCCTTGACTGCGGAGCAAGGAGAGCTGCTGAGAAACAGTTGGCAAACGCATACCTGTTTTCTCGGCCAGATCGCCGACACTGCACTCGTCTTCCGACATATGACACATCAAAAGCAGGCGCGGCGCAGAAGCCAGCATCTTCAGAAACTGAGCAGCATCTTCTGCGTTTTCTTCAAGGGCCTTGGTATCCATTAGTTGAATGTGCCAAACTTTTTGCTGCGCTGCAAGCAAACCTAACGGAACTCCACTCGATTCACAGGTTTTACATTTTGCCGAAAGCAGCCTCGATTTGGGTCCAGACCCTAGATGCGTCCGAGGGCTGGTAGAACGATGTGGCCGGACCCACAGCTTACGCCCGTTGTCAGGCACAGGGTCTTTTGCTGAACTTCTTTAGCGGACATTTGTGTGCCGCCGGCAAAGCTCAAAATTCCCGCAATCGGAGCTGCGAACAGGGTCAGGATGAACATGACAACAAACAAACGGTTCAACATGGGTTGGCTCTCTTTGAAGCGGTGACGTGATTGAAGCCACTTTAGGAGACCGGCTTTGAACCAAGGCTGAGGCACATATTCAGGTTCGGTTCAGGATCGTAAACGCGTTTGATGTTTATGAAATCTATTGGGTTTTCCTGAGTTTTAAAGGTTCTTGACCATCGCCTCCCGGAGTGCCTTCAACAAAACCGCGTCGCGGCTGTAGATGTCACGCCTGAAATGAGTGGAGCCGTCCTTGTTCATCCAGGCGGTCAGATAGGTGAGGTGCACTTTAAGTGGCTTGTTCAACTTGATGACGGTTCTTTTTTGACCGTCCCGGATCTTTTCCAGTTTCCCTTTCGAATAGCCTTCAGGCGAAAGCAGGACATCGCCAAGGTCAAAGGGTTTGGCGACGCGGATGCAGCCGTGGCTGAAGTCGCGTTGTGCACGATTGAACAAGGACTTGGTGGGAGTGTCATGAATGTAGATATTGAATTCGTTCGGAAAAATGAACTTGATCCGCCCGAGCGCGTTATCCGGTCCCGGGTCCTGGCGCAGCTGGAAAGGGAAGTTTCGCCGTGAATAAGCTGACCAGTTGACGTTTGAAGACGCAACTTCCTTTCCGTTCAGAAATACCCGCATGTTTTTTTTCGGAAAGCGCGTTGGCGTTTGCTTGCAGCTTTGGCAGATACTCTCTTGTTGAGATGGAATAGGGCACATTCCAATAGGGGTTCACCTCGACATAGGTCATGACATCGGAAAAGACCGGTGTAGCATGATAGGGCTTGCCGACAATGACTGGTGTTGTGTGCCATGTTTTGCCGTTGCGAACGACTTTCAGCGCCTGGTCGGCCAGATTAACGAACACATAGGTGTCGCCGAGATTGTCCGGCATCCACCGACGCCGCTCCATATTGAGTTCCATCTGGATCAACCGGTCATTAATCGAAACATTCAATGCTTCCAGTGTGCTTTTGCCAATAATGCCGTCGACTTCCAGTCCATGATAGGATTGAAAGTTTTTCACGGCCTCGACCAACGCGCCATTGTAGGTGGATCCCGAATGCTGTTCGGCGAGTAGAAAATCTTCCTGAACCAGTCGTTCCTTGAGGGTTGGAACGCGCGGGTCGATCATTTCCGGTTTGAGAACCTCGCCTTTTGGAATGGATGTAAATCCACCATTCGCAGCTTTTTCCCGGTACTCTCCCAAACGTATCTGGAGGCGCAGGTAGCTGGCGGTTTGCAGCGGTAAGCTGTCCAGAAATGCGCTGAAATTTGATGTTGTCTCAAGTGCGTGGAACAGGTCCTTGGCCTTGGGTCTATCCGGGAAAATATTCAATGCCTTGTTGATCTTGTTCGGCTGCACCCGGCCAGATGAGACGTGGGTCGCATACCTGAGAAACTGAATGCTGAGATCAACTTCGATGGATGCCCAATCTTCCGCGTTTTGGGCTGCGCGTGCTCGGTCGATGAACTCCAGTGGTCCATAGTTGTCTGGGTTCAGAGCATGATCATTTGCGGCTGAAAACGCCTCCAACACGAAGAATGCCTGTTCCGTAGCTCCGTCTTTTGTCAGCCAGAAAGGGGCATAGCCGCGCGCTTCATAGACACGTTTCAGACCGGCATCGATCGAAGCTGGCAGGACATCGCGAATGGCTCTGGCAATGGGCGTTGCCGGTTCGACGACCGGGCCGCGCAGTTTTGCAGCGGACGGCGAGGGAACAGGGATCGGGATCCGGTCTGCCCAAGTGGCCTGTGTGCTGCTCAGGGCAAGAGTGCCTGCCGCTGCCAAAACTTTGATCCAGTTCAAAAATGTCGACATATCAGCCCCCTGATTCCTGCCCGGTTTCACCCTATCTCACATGTGGTCACTGTCCAGTTTCACGTCGCCGCAGGAAAAACGGCCCTTGACGGTAAAAAGAAAACCGGTCCATAAGAAGCGCCATGATGATGGCCACTTGGAACATCATTTCGATCACCATTATTTGCAGCTAGCGACACCGCTGGCTGTGGCCGATCCCCTTTTGGCATTTTCTCCTTAAGACGGACCGCCCGGCCAGCCGGCCAGGAGACGGTTTGACATGAGCGCCGCCGATAAAGCGACGCCGAACGCTGACAAGCGAGACGGCACCTTCAAGGGACTGCGGGTCACCAACACCTTGACCCGAACCAAGGAAGACTTCGTTCCTATTTCGGACGCCAACGTGCGCATGTATGTCTGTGGGCCGACGGTGTACGACTTTGCTCATATCGGCAACGCCCGCCCGGTCATTGTCTTTGACGTGCTGTTCCGCTTGCTCAATCACCTGTACGGCGGCGAGAATGTCACCTATGCCCGAAACATCACGGACGTAGACGACAAGATCAACGCGCGGGCGCTTCGAGATCACCCAGACCTTCCGTTGAATGAGGCGATTGCCAAAGTCACAGAACGGACGGCCAATCAGTTCCATGTAGATATCGCGCGTCTCGGCTGCCTTGAGCCGACCCATGAGCCGCGGGCAACCGGGCATATCGGCGGCATGATCGCCATGATCGATACCTTGATCGCCAAGGGCAATGCCTATGTGGCGAGTGGCGAAGTTTTGTTCGACACAACCTCCATGCCCGCTTATGGCGGTTTGTCCAAGCGCAATCTGGATGAGCAAAAGGCCGGGGCCCGGATTGCCGTTGAGGCGCACAAGAAAAACCCGGCAGATTTCGTTCTCTGGAAGCTCTCCTCTGACGAAGAGCCCGGCTGGGACAGCCCATGGGGCCGGGGGCGTCCGGGCTGGCACATCGAGTGCTCGGTCATGAGCGAGCATCACCTCGGCAAGGTTTTCGACATTCACGGCGGCGGGCTGGACCTGATCTTCCCCCACCATGAAAACGAGATTGCTCAATCGTGCTGCGCCAATGGCACGAAGAAGATGTCCAACTACTGGATGCACAACGGCTTCTTGCAGGTGGAAGGCCGCAAGATGTCCAAATCCGAGGGCAACTTCTTCACCATCCATGAGCTGTTGGATGATGAGACTTTTGGTGGTCGGAAATGGCCGGGGGAAGTGCTGCGTCTGGCGATGCTGATGACCCATTACCGCGAGCCGATCGACTTCTCTAAAAAGCGTTTGGAAGAGGCGGAGAGATTGTTGTCCAAATGGCCTGCGCCCATCGAGACTGACGCAGCGCCCTCAGAAGCCATTCTTGAAGCGCTAACGGATGACTTGAACACAGTGGCGGCCATTCAGGTGTTGCATCAACTGGCTGCTGAGGCTGCACAGAATCCTGAAATGCTTGGTGTCTATTCTGCGTCGGCTGCGCTCTTGGGCGTTCAGCCGGTCAAAGCGGATACAAGTGAACTAGATACGTCTTCGATTGATGCTCGTGTTTCTGAGCGTCTTGAGCAGCTCAAGGCCAAAAACTGGGCGGAGGCTGATCGAATCCGCGACGAATTGGCGGCTGAAGGCATTTTGCTCAAAGACGGCAAGGATGCAGAGACAGGTGAGCGCGTCACCACTTGGGAAGTGAAACGTTAGGGAGACCGGGATGTCCGGATCTGGGGGAGAGGTAAAAACGGGCGGGTGCCAATGTGGTGCTGTTCGGTTTCGGGTAGAGGGCAAACTGGGGGAGGCCAGTATTTGCCACTGCCGCATGTGTCAAAAGGCGTTTGGCAGTTTCTTTGCCCCCCTGGTGGATGTGGACACGTCGGATTTGACTTGGAAACGAGGCAAGCCGACATATTTTGCGTCTTCTGATGTCGTGGACCGCGGATTTTGCTCAAACTGTGGTACGCCGTTGGTATTTGCTTACCGGGATTATTATCTCACCGGCTTGGCGATTGGGGCGTTTGATGATCCAGGATCCATAGAAATCACGAAACAGCATTGGGTGCGCGACAGGGTGCCCAGTCTCGTTTATGCGGTAATCAAAACCCCCTGTGATCAGGAAGATGCCCCGGAATTCGCGAGCATTATTGCGGAAATTGATGCCAGTATTCATCAGCATCCGGATTACGAGACGCCTGAGTGGCCAATGGGAAAACGACTATGAGCGAAGCGAAAAAAAAGACCGGCGGTTGCCAATGTGGCGCCATACGCTTTGAGGCGTCTGATTTTGGCCGGTCTTCAGTATGTCATTGTCGGATGTGCCAGAAGGCGCTTGGCGGCCCGTATGCCGTGCTCGTCACCGCGCGTGATCTGAAATGTACACGCGGTGCACCAAAACACTTCCAAAGCTCCGACAAGGTGAAGCGCGGCTTTTGCGCAGATTGCGGGACACCGCTCACCTATGAGTTTGAAGGAAGTGCCCCTGATGTAACGGTTGCTTCCTTTGATGACCCATCCTTTGCCCCACCCACTGTTCAATTGGACATAGAAGCACAAATTCCGTGGTGTGAAACAGTTCCTTCGCTGCCTTATGAAGGTGGTGGTGAGGGGCCGAAACCTGTCAGTTACCAACATCCCGATCACGATACGCCAGACTGGCCGATGGCCAAAGTCCAGCAGGAAAGAGCGTCATGAGCAAAGACCGTTTGTATCTCTTCGACACCACGCTTCGCGATGGGGCTCAAACAAGCGGGATTGATTTTTCGGTCGCCGAAAAGGTCGTGATTGCGGAACTGTTGGAACGCCTCGGTGCTGATTATGTCGAAGGTGGGTATCCCGGTGCCAATCCGACCGATACTGAGTTTTTCTCAGAAAAACGAACCGAAAAGGCGACGTTCACTGCCTTTGGGATGACCAAACGACCGGGACGCTCGGCTTCCAACGATCCGGGGTTGACGCAGATCCTGTCTTCCAAATCGGACGCCTGCTGCTTTGTTGCCAAGACCTGGGACTATCATGTTGAGGTCGCGCTTGGCTGCACCAATGAAGAAAATCTCGAAAGCATTTCTGATAGCGTGAGGGTCGCTACTGCATCCGGCAAGGAAGCGATGATCGACTGCGAGCATTTCTTCGATGGTTACAAGGCCAACCCGGAGTATGCATTGGCCTGCGCGAAAGCTGCCTATGATGCCGGGGCACGATGGGTGGTGTTGTGTGACACCAATGGCGGCACACTGCCGGAGGAAGTGACGGACATCGTCAAGGCGGTTCAGGCCGTCGTACCGGGGGATCATTTGGGCATCCACACCCATGATGACACCGGGCATGCCGTCGCGAATACGCTTTCAGCTGTCAATGCAGGCGTGCGTCAAATCCAGGGCACCTTGAACGGCATTGGCGAGCGGTGCGGCAATGCAAACCTTATCACGCTCATTCCGACGCTGATGCTGAAGGAGGCTTATGCGGAGCGGTTTGAGCTTGGTGTCAGCAAGGAGCAACTGGCGGACCTCACGTCGATCTCCCACGCCTTTGAAGAAATTCTCAATCGGGCTCCAAACCGGCATGCGCCTTATGTTGGCGAATCTGCCTTTGCTACCAAAGCAGGCATTCATGCTTCGGCGATCTTGAAAGACCCGAAAACCTACGAACATGTGGAACCGGAGAAGATTGGCAACCGCCGACGAGTTCTTGTCTCGGATCAGGCGGGCAAGAGCAACCTTCTGGGCGAACTGAACCGCCTCGGCATTACAGTCGACAAGGCGGATACGCGCCTTGACCGGCTCTTGTCAGAGGTGAAAGAGCGCGAAGCCAAGGGGTATTCTTATGAGGCTGCCGATGCGTCTTTTGAGCTTTTGGCACGCAAGGCCCTCGGCGAAGTGCCATCCTACTTCGATGTGGATTCGTTCCGTGTCATGGTTGAGCGTCGGTTTAACGCAATCGGCGAGGTGGTCACCGTGTCCGAGGCCGTTGTCAAGCTGGTGATTGACGGTGAAACCCGCATGTCCGTTGCGGAAGGAAATGGGCCGGTCAATGCGTTGGATACGGCGCTGCGCAAGGACCTTGGAAAATACCAATCGGCCATCGACGGACTTGAACTCATCGACTACAAGGTTCGCATTCTCAACGGTGGTACCGGGGCGGTGACACGCGTTCTGATCGAGAGTCAGGATGTGAGGACGCATCGCCGATGGTTCACAATCGGTGTCTCCAGCAACATTGTCGATGCTTCCTTCCAGGCGCTGATCGACTCCATTACATATGCCCTGATGAAGGCGGAGGTCGCCTGAATCGGGCCTTTTTGAAAGTTTCGGTTCATGGCTGATGCCACACCCACGGGTAAAAGCCCGCCCGCAGCGCAAGACGAGATGCAACGCGGGATTTTACTTGCACTGGCGGCCTATGGCATGTGGGGGTTCTTTCCGGCTTACTACAAGCTGACCGCGTCCGTTTCGGCGGATATCGTGGTTGCCCACCGCATTGTCTGGTCCGTGTTTTTTGTTGGTCTGTATCTGCTTCTGCGCAATCGTGGTGCAGAGATTTGGGAAGCCCTGACCGCGCCGGCGATCGTATTTCGGTTATGTGCGTCGGCTGCCTTGATCGGAGTCAATTGGCTGGTGTTCGTCTGGGCCATCGGGCAATCAAAGGTGCTGGATGTCTCGCTTGGCTATTTCATCAACCCGTTGGTGAGTATTCTAATCGGGTTGATTGTACTCAGAGAGCGGCTGTACCCCTTGCAAATGATCGCTGTTGGCCTCGCCTCAGTGGCTGTTTTCCTTCAGGCGCTCTGGACCGGAGGATTACCCTGGGTCTCCCTCGTGCTCGCATTTTCCTTTGCAGGCTATGCTTATGTGCGAAAGGTGACACCGGTCCGCCCGACTCCCGGTCTTCTGGCTGAATCGACCTTATTGGTTCCACTAGCTGCAGGGTATTTGATGCTGACGGCAAGTTGGGGAATGGATTCGCTGTCCCTGAATAATCTGCCGGTATTGGCTGCTCTCGCAGGCACCGGTATTATCACGGCTCTGCCGTTGATCGCTTTTTCAGGCGCAGCGCGGCGACTGCCGATGGTGATAATCGGGATCATGCAATATATCGCGCCGTCGCTTCATTTTGTGATGGCAGTGTTCATTTGGAACGAGCCGCTGGAATCCTCCCGTTTGGTCACTTTCCTGATCATCTGGACGGCACTGGCTATTTTTACGTTTGACAGCTATCGGCGATATCAGGCCTCGCGGCGCAAAGCGGCTTTGGAAAAGGCCTGAGGACTCGCTTTAGCAGGCGATGAGTTTGTCCCGCCCAGTGTCCTTGGCGCGGTAAAGGCGCATGTCCGCCATATCAAGAGCCCCAGCGATATCGGTGCCATCCACCTGCGCGATCCCGACGCTGGCGGTTACCTTGATAGGACCTTGCTCAAGCTTGATGCCGGCCAAACGCAGCTTTTCGATGAACGTCTGCATTTTGACTTCCACTTCTTCTTGGCAGTCTGCCTTTGCAAGAATGCAAAATTCATCGCCGCCAAGCCGCAGTACATGGTCTTCCGGTCCGGCCATAGCCTGCAACTCGCGCGCAAAAGTCACCAATGTGGTGTCTCCGGCAATGTGGCCGTAGGTGTCATTGATTGACTTGAATTTGTCGATGTCCAGCAGACAGACCCAAAAGCTCTTGTCGTCGTTTTGCGCGGCCTTCACCGATTGGCTTGCTTGCGAAAACAGATATCGTCTGTTGTAGAGCCCGGTGAGCGGATCGCG
>NZ_GL476320.1:674055-758771 GCF_000148725.1 Roseibium sp. TrichSKD4
GTTCGCGCCGTATTTCAGAAACCGGATTCGATTTTCATCGTCATCGATACCGGACAATCCAAGGATGGCGAGATCATCGCGACCGTACTTGCGACGAAGGGCTTTCAAAAAGGCAAATCCGTCTTCACCCGGCATCACATAATCGAGCAGTAGCAATTTGATTTGCGGATTTTCCTCAAGGATTTTTTGTCCTTCAACGGCGGAGGCCGCCTCGAAGGTTTGATATCGGTGCATTCTCAGCGCTCGGATGATGGACTCTCGCGCTGGTTTGGAATCGTCGATAACCAGAACGCCGGTTTCGGGATTGCTGCGCAACTGCTGGATCAGTTCGCCTAGATAGTCGAGGCTGCTCGGGCTATCCTTCACGATGTAGTCCATGATGCCTTTGCCATAGACGGACCTGCGAATGTTCGCAGCGTAGCGGCTGGTGAAGACAATTGTCGGAATGTCGTGAGATTTGACCAGATCAACAATCTCGCCATCACGGGCATCGGGCAGCGTTAAATCAACCAGAGCCAGAGAGGGACGCACCTTACCGGACGAAAGCAGGCCTTCTGCCTCCTTGTAACTTCGTGCAACGCAAACATCGGTTTCCTCGATGTTTTTCAAGGTCATCATGACCGCTTTTTCGAAGAACGAAGCGTCTTCGACGAGGAGGATACTGTGCATGGCACTCGACACCGATTGGTACTCAACTAACGCAACGGTATCTTAAAGAGGCAAACGAAAGGTTATTAAAAGCACCGAGAATAATATCGGTGCTTTGATTTATTGAATACGTTGATGCGCTCTAGAACTTGGACAGTTCCACACAGTCGTCGGCTGTATTTGCTGCCATGTTGTTGCAGGCTTCGCGCAGTTTGGACACAGTGTCTTCAATATTATCGGCCACCAGATAAGGGACTTCTGTTTCCGGTCGGATGAAGGCTTGAGCCCGCATGTGATCGAGGAGTTCCAGAAGTGGGGACCAAAAGCCGTGTGTATTTGCCAGGAGGACGGGCTTCTTGTGTTGCCCGAGCTGCGCCCAGGTCATCATTTCCACAACTTCTTCCAAGGTTCCTATGCCACCGGGCAGGGCGACAAAGGCATCTGCTTTTTGGAACATCAGCATTTTGCGCTCATGCATGTTCTCTGTGACGATCAAATCGTCGACCTCGCGCAACATCACTTCGTGCTCTTCAAGGAAGCGGGGAATGATGCCGGTCACCTTGCCGCCAGCATTAAGCGTTGCAGAGGCAACGGTGCCCATGAGCCCAATAGACCCGCCGCCATACACCAGCCGAATGTCGTTTTCGGCAAGGATCTGACCAAGTCTGACCGCTGTCGCCTCGTAGATGGGGGCTGCGCCTGTGCTTGAACCGCAATAGACGCAGATGCTTGCAAGGCGTTTTTGAGTGTTTTCTGTCATGAATCCTGTGTGGCACTGGCTGCGACAGCGGTCAAGATAGATCAGCAGTTGGTGACGGCTTCTGCTTTCTTGCTCAGGGTTTAAAAGGGGTTTATTGGTTTAGGCAGCTTGTTGAAATTTTGGATCTTCGGTGGCCATAGGCCATTGTGGAAAATGCGAGGAGGAGTGGAGCGCGCCGAATATGCTGACTGCGCATTCCACCGGGAATTAAATGATGAGGCAGAACGTAATCTGGGCACTTGGGATCGCGTCCGTTGTGGCTGTGGTGGCCATTGGAGTGGGGTACTTCAAGTGGCAAGACGGAACGCCAGAAGAAGTTGCCCTTAAAGCACCCTCGCAGACCGAGACTGTGACGGGTGAAAATTCCGCTGCTGGTTCTTCTGCTTCTTCCGATGGATCAACGTCTTCGAATACTGAGGTTGCAGCGAATTCAGACGGTCTATCCGCGGATCAAAGCGATCAGACTGATGGTGATGAGGCTGCCCCTCGCCGAGAAAATCAGGGCGATGCGCTTTCCTTTGATGTGGTGGGTGTTGAACCGACCGGAGAGGCCGTGATTGCGGGTCGCTCAGATGCAGGTGCAATCGTTGCGCTGAGGGCCAATGGAGACGTGGTCGGCAAGGGTGTTGCCAATAGTGCTGGCGAGTGGACCATAATTCTCGACAAGCCGTTGGGGCCGGGAGACTATGACGTCGCTCTGGAGATGCAGAGCGAAGACGGCGAGACAAAAGCCGCTTCATCAGAACGGTTGGTGGTGTCTATCCCTGAAGGGGGACAGGATCAGCCGCTGGTGGTTTTGAACTCACCAGACGCGCCGTCCAGCATTTTGCAAAAGCCTGAACAGCCGAACACCGCTGTTGCGGCTGCCGAGACGCCTGAGCCAAAATCAGCTGTTGTTGAGGCAGCTGAAGACCTTAAGGAAACTGTGGCGTCGGGTGTTGAGCAGGTCGAAGATGCTGCTGAAACCACCGTTGCAGCTGTTGAGGAGACCGTTGGAGAAGGTGCCGAGGCCGTGGCTTCAGAAGCTTCCAGCGCTGCTACGGATGTGGCAGAGAGTGTCGAAACTGCTGCTAATGGGGTTGTTTCGTCAGCGAAAGACCTTCTCGCCTCAAATGCGGTGAAGAGTGGTCAGGCTGACAGTCCCTCGCAAGGCGAGACCAGCGAGGTTGTGGCTGTTGATCCGGCTGCAATTCCGGCTGGTGGTGCAGTGACATCTGCATCCGGCGAAACAACTTCTAGCGAAACATCTGTTAATCAGACTGATAATGACACAGATGCTGCAAATGTTGAGGCAACTGAGATTGCAAACGCTTCCGGTCAGCCAGAATCCGGAGCGCCAAGTGAGAGTGCCGATCAGCCGCGGGTCACTGTGGAAGCCGTTGAATCCGAAAAGGGTAAGGTCTTTGTCGCTGGCACGGGCGAGCCGGGCTCCGAGGTGCGTGTCTATGTTGACGACAAGTTTGCCGGTGAGGCCGAGGTCCCAAGTTCTGGTCGTTGGTTGCTGGAAGGAACTGAGGACATTGCAGAAGGCAATGTGGAAGTTCGTGCGGATCTGGTGGAGCAGGGGGCAGACAAGGTTGAAGCCCGCGCCGCTGTAACGTTCGAGAAAGCAGCACCCCAGCAGATCGTTCTGACAAAAGTGATCGCCTCTGGTGAAGTGGCTCAGGAAGGCTCTGACGGGGCGCGTGTGACCAAAGCACTGCCGAACGTGATCATCCGCAAGGGGGATAACCTATGGCGGATTTCTCGCCGCCTTTATGGTGAGGGTATTCGCTATACGACCATCTATCAGGCCAATCAGGGACAGATCCGTAATCCCGATTTGATTTATCCGGGCCAAGTGTTTTTGACACCGGAAAACGATCTTCGCTGGAAAGAAAACAAAACGGACGAAACAGCTACACAATAGGCTTTCCGTACATGTCTTGTTTCGGGAGCGCGCATTGTTTGCGCGCTCTTTTTGTTTTGACCAAATTATTTATACCACGCCCTTGCCTTTGCGGAAATTCATCGCATATCTACGATGAATAACGATGAAGCGACCGTGGGAGAGGGCGCAGCATGGATGCGGGACTGCCAAGTTCTTGCACGGCAGGGTGCCTTGATAGTCCGCGTATAATGACCTTGCGCAGATTTACAGGGCTCTTGGGCATCCTGCCCGCCTTGCCATTTTAAGATGCCTGACTTCTCAAAACGGTGCCTGCTGCGGTGATATCGTCAATCGATTGCCGCTCGCTCAATCTACTGTCTCGCAGCATCTGCAGGTGCTTAAAGATGCGGGGCTCTTGATATGCCAATCTCAAGGCAGATCCTGCCAATACAGGTTGAACAACGACCGGCTGCGGCAAGTTGCCGGGTCATCCGCCGAATTTCTGAAAAGCGTTGCCGATACGGTGGATGTTTCGATGGCGGCAATAGATAGCAGTGACACGCCACCGGACCATATGAGGGAGATTGCGGTTGACTGACCGAACAGCATCGAACAAAGCCCAGTCAGATACAAACAAGGCTCAGTCTTCTCAAAACGGTGCGTCCGGGCAGAAAGTTGTCAGTGCTGATGAGGGATCGACGCTTCAGACCCTCACCAACCTCTGGCCATATATCTGGCCTTCCAACCGACCCGATCTCAAAAAACGCGTTCTTTTGGCCATTGCGGCGCTGGTTGTGGCAAAATTTGTCACGGTGCTGTCGCCCTATTTCTTTGCCTGGGCGTCAGATGCGCTGACCGGCTCAACTGCGGGTTTGCCACCTTATTTGGTGGCGCCGGTTATGTTGGTGCTGGCCTACAATCTGGCACGGGTTCTGGCTGTCGCCTTCAACCAACTTCGGGATGCGTTGTTCGCGCGGGTTGGGCAACATGCCGTGCGACAGCTATCGATCCTGACCTTTCGCCACTTGCACCAATTGTCGCTGCGTTTTCACTTGTCGCGGCGAACCGGAGGGCTGAGCCGGGTCATCGAGCGTGGTGTCAAAGGCATTGAATCGATTGTCCGATTTACGATTCTCAATGGCATCCCGACGATCCTCGAGTTTGCCATTATGGCGGCGGTGATCTCTTATCAGTTCGGGTTCAGCTATCTGGTGATCGTCACATTGATGATTGTCGCTTATGTCTGGTTCACCATAAAGGCATCCAATTGGCGGATTGCCATTCGGAGGGAGATGAACCAAAGCGATACGGACGCGAATTCAAGAGCCATCGATAGCCTATTGAATTTTGAGACGGTTAAATATTTCGGCAATGAGGACATGGAGGCCCGCCGGTTTGATGTCTCCATGGCACGATATGAAAAGGCTGCGACCAAAACATGGACCTCGCTGGCCTGGCTCAATCTTGGTCAGACAGTCATTCTCGTTATCGGTATGGCCGCCTGTATGGTGTTGTCCGCACGGGCTGTAATGGCCGGGGAGCAGACCATTGGTGATTTTGTTCTGATCAATGCGCTCTTGATGCAGATTTCTATCCCGCTGAACTTCATAGGCTTCTTGTATCGGGAGATCCGGCAGGGATTGGCCGATATCGAATCCATGTTCGATTTGCTGGGGGTTCCGACTGAAATTGAGGACAAGCCGGATGCGCAGCCCTTAAAGGCCGTTGAAGGCCGCATTCAGTTTCAGAATGTCTATTTCCATTATGACGTGGATCGGCCAATTCTGAAGGGTGTTGATTTTGAAGTGCCTGCAGGCAAGTCGGTCGCTATTGTCGGGCCATCAGGTGCGGGCAAGTCGACAATCTCGCGCCTGTTGTTCCGGTTTTATGATGCCACGGGCGGCGGGGTGTTGATTGACGGGCAGGATGTGCGCGATGTGACACAAAAGAGTGTGCGTGGAGCCATTGGGATGGTGCCGCAGGACACTGTGCTCTTTAACGACACCATTGCTTACAACATCCGCTATGGTCGCCCGGATGCCACGGACGATGAGATCCGTGAAGCCGCGCGTATGGCGCAAATCCACGACTTCATTGAGGCGTTGCCGCAAGGCTATGACACGGAAGTGGGGGAGCGTGGTCTGAAACTCTCGGGCGGCGAGAAACAACGTGTCGCCATTGCCCGGACGATTTTGAAAGCCCCGCCCATCCTCATACTGGACGAAGCGACTTCTGCGCTCGACACCCATACCGAACGCGAAATTCAGACAGCACTGGATCAAGTTTCCAGAAACCGCACCACGTTGGTGATTGCACACCGTCTTTCCACTGTGGTCAATGCGGATCAAATCATCGTGTTGAAAGACGGCGAAATCGCCGAACGGGGCACGCACTCAGAGCTACTGGAGGCTGGCGGGCTATATGCGTCCATGTGGACACGCCAACGGGAAGCTGACGAGGCAGAAGAACGCCTCCGGGCCGCAAAGGAAAGCGATGATATGGGCATCGTGACCCGCGGACCGAAGGCGGACACGACCTTTTCCTGACGGATCAGGCCGCGAGCGGCGAAGAAGTTGCCAACGTGCTGTCGTTGCATGGCTGGCAGAGTTGTGTGCTTGCAGGCTCTTCTGTTTTCTGCGACTGGGCGCGGAACAACGACCAGAACGACTGGCTTCTCAGCGTGCGGGCGCGGGTATCATAGTGGGCTAACAGCTCTGGGGTCAGGGTGATCGGTGTGTCGTTCAGATTTGTCATCTTCGAGCTCCGTTGTTTGGTTGAGCTGAATATGGCTCTTTCCGATCTTTCGAAGAATTGGGCTTGTCTTGAAGTCACCTTTCGATAATTTGGAAGAATGAGACTTGAAGATCTGAACTTTTTTACTCGTGTTGCCGAACTGGGCAGCCTCTCTGCAGCCGGACGGGAGTTTGGCCTGTCACCATCTGCGGCAAGCAGCCGATTGACCAATCTTGAAAAGGAATTGGGCAGTCAGCTAGTGGCCCGCACCACCCGACAGGTGAGCCTGACGGAAGCAGGCAAGATCATGTTAGAACATGCCCGGGCTGCGCTTTCGGAAATAGACCAGGCACGCTCGACGATTGACGCCGCACAAGATGCCCCGCGCGGTGTGTTGAGGATCTCGGCGAATGTGTTTTTCGGAAGAAAACACATTCTGCCCTATTTAGGGGAGTTTCGTCAGCTTTACCCGGATTTGAAACTCGACATCGACATGTCGGACCGTTTGGTTGATTTGGTCAACGAGGGTTACGATGTGGCTATCCGCGGAGCGCCGTTGCCTGATTCCAGCTTGATGGCACGTAAGCTTGGCGGGAATCCGCGCGTTTTATGTGCAAGCCCTGACTACATTGCGCGAAAAGGCGCACCTTGTTCTCCTGATGACCTGCGGAACCACGATTACATTGGCTTTGATCCAATGCCGGTTTGGCATTTCTCTGGGCCAGACGGGGAAATCGCGTTTAACCTCGATGATCCGGTCATTTCGGGCGACAGCGGCGACTTTGCCTATGAGGCGGCGCTGTATGGCCTCGGCCTAACCGTCAAATCCTCTGCTCATGTATGGGAAGACCTGCGTGATGGCCGCCTTGTCGAGGTTATGATGGATTACCCGATTACCCGAACCGGTAACATCTATGCGGTTTATCCGCCGGCGAAATTTCTCGCCCCCAAGGTCAGTGCTTTTGTTGATTTTTTGATCTCGAAATACGGGCGTCCGCCATATTGGGAGACGGACTATCGCCTTGCGCGCAAGAGCGCAGTTGTTGAGAGTGCGGCAAAATCAGCATAATGCCCGCAAAAGGTGTTCTCAGCGGCATGAAAAGCCACTAGAAGCGAGGGAAAGATCAAGCGCACGCGCTGCGTAGATCCCATTGTTATCGGGCAGCGTTGCCGTGAACCTTCGCAACTGTTGCCGCTTGCAGGACTGTGAAATGTCGATCGTCGATTCCGTTACCAAGGCCTTTGTTCCAATTCACCGTGAAGGTTGGCCGTTCATTGCCATTGCATTTGTTGCAACCATCGTTGTTGGCTGGTTCATAGACCCGCTGTTCTGGATCGGTTCGGCGCTGACCGGATGGGTTTGTTACTTCTTCCGCGATCCGCCGCGTGTGACGCCCATTGGTGACGGTTTGATCATTTCACCGGCTGATGGTGTCGTCAGTCACTGTGGTCCGGTTTTGCCTCCCAAAGAACTGGACCTCGGCGACGAGCCAATGATGCGCGTTTCTATTTTCATGAATGTGTTCAACGTGCATGTGAACCGCGCGCCGATGGATGGCAAAATCACGCGGATTGCCTATATTGCCGGAAAGTTTCTGAACGCAGAACTGGACAAGGCGAGCGAACACAATGAGCGCAATGGCCTTGTGATCGAAAATGGCGATCAGAAGATCGGTGTTGTCCAAATCGCAGGGCTTGTTGCACGCCGGATCGTCTGTTTTGTGCGCGAAGGGGAAACCCTGTCGGCGGGTGAGCGTTTTGGCCTGATCCGCTTCGGCTCCCGCCTTGATGTCTATTTACCAGAAAACGTCCAGCCGAAGGTTTTTCTTGGTCAGACCATGATTGCTGGAGAAACCATTTTGGCCGACTTGAACGAGACAAAGTCAGACACCCAGCCAGTCACACGGGTGGGGTAAGGATTAGAAGGTGAGCGCTTCAACAGAACAGGCCAACAACAAAAACGCGAGCTCGCAAGGTGCGCCTTCGGACAAGCGCCGACGTCGGTTTGGCAAAGTGCCTATTCGAGTAATCCTGCCGAATATGGTGACATTGTTGGCCCTGTGTTCAGGACTCACAGCCATCCGCATGGCGTTTGAAGGACGTTGGGAGTTTGCGGTTGGGGCAGTTCTGGTTGCAGCTGTTCTGGATGCGGTCGATGGCCGTGTTGCGCGGCTTTTGAAGGGAACATCGCGTTTCGGCGCCGAGCTCGACAGCCTTGCCGACTTTGTCAATTTCGGTGTGACTCCTGCGATCATGCTCTATGTCTGGATTTTGCATGAGATGGGCAATCTCGGCTGGATCGCTGCTCTGGTCTATGCCATCTCCATGTCGCTCCGCCTTGCCCGGTTCAATGTGGCGCTTGATGATCCGAACAAACCTGCTTGGGCGGCAAATTTCTTTACAGGCGTTCCAGCCCCGGCTGCCGCGCTGACCGTATTGGTGCCACTTTATCTCTCATTTCTCGGCTTTCTGCCGCAATGGCCCGAGTTTGCTGGGCCGATAGCAATTTACGTGTTGCTGATCGGCTTTTTGATGGTCAGCCGAATTCCGACCTATTCTGGCAAAACGCTGGGCACGCGCATTCGCCGCGATCTCGTCCTGCCACTGATCGTGCTCACTGTTTTGATCGTCGCACTGACCGTTAGTTATCCGTTCAAGGTACTCGCGGTTTGTTCGCTGGCCTACCTTGTATCCATTCCGTTTGCCTGGCGAGCGCACCGCAAATGCGTCAAAGGCGAGGATTGCGCGGTTTGCGAAGCTGATGAGGACGACGGAGAGGAAGTGGACCTCGACAGCATTGGTGAGCGTAACAAGGGTGATGATGACTGACTGTCTTTTTGAGGGGCAAACATGAGCGACTTTGACATTCGTTCGACCAATCCAGCGGATATTGAAGCGCTGGAAACGCTTTATCTGGCAGCTTTTCCAGAAGAGGACTTGGTATCGCTGGTTCGTGAATTGGTGGGTGGGCCAACGCCGGTCATCTCTCTTGCGGCAGCTAAAGACGGTCAAATCGTCGGCCATGTTGTTTTCACACCCTGTGGCGTGAGTGGAAGCGATGAAAAAGCTTCATTGCTCGGGCCGCTTTGTGTAACCCCGATGCTTCACAAACAAGTTATTGGATCTGCCTTGATCAAGGCTGGGATGGAAGAAGCGCACAAGAGTGGTACGCGCCAGGTTCTCGTTCTTGGTGACCCAGCATATTACGCTCGATCCGGTTTTAAACCTTCTGCCGCTATCGAAGCGCCTTACCCATTGCCCGAAGAGTGGCTGGCTGCTTGGCAATGGCAAATGCTAGATGACGGGGAGCCACTTACAGGCCAGCTTGTTGTGCCCGGCCCGTGGCAATCGGCAGCCCTTTGGGGCGAGTAAAATGCGCGGGCTTAAGGCCGTTTACGTACGAATTTTTGCTCCGTGACGGCCTTGCCCCACTGATCACCGGCATACTCGTCTGCCAGCTCAAATCCGTTTTTCTCATAAAGCGTGCGCGCAGCGTCGAGCCCTTTTAAAGTCCAAAGGTGGATTTCGTCGAAGCCATGATGGTCACAATGATTGAGCGCTTTGTGCAGTAGTACGCGACCCCAACCACGGCCACGCAGTTTCTCAGACAGAATAAACCAGCGCAAATGCGCTATATTTCCCTTTAGGTCTTCGCCATCAATACTGATGGACCCGATGACCTTAGAGCCATCCAGGAGGCTCCAGCTGTTGTTTGTCGTATTTTCAATGCGAGTCATGAATTCAGCCATTGCAGCTGAAACGACGCTTTCAAATGTAGGCCCCATGCCGATGATCGGGCCATGTGTTCGCGCATGTAGGGCTGCAATATCGCCAATCATGCCGGTCTGATAGCCTTCAACGATTGTGTTATCCGTTGCCATTAACTGTTCGGTCGTCTTCGGCATCAAGGCTTCTGAATAGGCGGTGAGGGCTTCCGCAACAGCTACAGGAGACGGATCATCCAGAACACTCAGGGCCCGTCGTACTTGATCGTCCCCAAATGCGTCGATTTCAGAAAAGAGGAGGTGCCCCTCATTGCTGAGGTGTAGTGCTTGCGAGCGACCATCACTTTCAACAGCCTTTACAATGAGCGCACCGCGCTTATCGAGGCCTTTTAGCATCCGGCTGACTGTTGATTTTTCCAGCTTGAGGCGCTCACCAAGCTCACGCGCTGTCAGTCCGGGTGTAAGCCCAATCTCCAATATGGCGTGAACCGAAGAGGCAGAGAGGTCCGTTCCGGCGATCGTCTTGTCCAAGAAGCCCAGCCCGCGAACCAGATGGCGCGAGGCTGCACGGATGTTAGAAACAATGGTGTCAGAAACAGCAGACATGGTGAATTACTCATTTAGTTGTATAATGCAACTATGTGAGTAGCGATTAGCTGCGATGGCCGCAACAAAAAACCGCCGGAGATATCCGGCGGTCTCGATTTTCTTTTTCTGAAGTTATTCAGCAGCTTCCGGAAGTGAGCTTGGCGGCTCCTTCGGTTTTGCCGGTTTGGTCATCTGAACCACCTCTGCAGAGGGGCGTTCGCCTCCACCTGTTTTTCTTACGTCTTCTGGGGCGGGTGTTTCTGAGGTGGCACCTGTATCTGAATGACCTTCTTCTTCGGATCGGATTTGCACTCCAGGTGTTGTTTCGGCTGCTTCGGGAATGGTTTCTTCAACCGGTGCAATTCCCTCAATATCTGCCTCGTTCATAACTACGGCAGCTCCAGCAACAGCAAGTTCAGAAGACCGGTTCTGGAAGTGTGTTTGGAGCCAGTTCCAAACTGCTCTGAACAACCTTAACCAAACGCTTGGCATCGCAATGGCGACTGGCACTACGATCAGCGTCAGGAAGGTGGAGAAGGCCAAGCCTGCAATGACAGCCGTCGACAACTGAACCCACCAGACCGCTGTGATCCCGCCATAGGCTGTGACCTGATTGAAGAAATCAAAGTTGATCTTCGTTGCCATCGGGATCAAGCCAGCGATGGTGGTGACGGTCGTCAGTAGAATTGGACGCAGACGCTGACTTGCAGTTTTCAGGATCGCATCCAACGGTTCCAGCCCATCCCCGCGGAAGCGGTTATAGGTGTCGATGAGAACAATGGCGTTGTTCACCACGATACCGGCCAGTGCCACGACACCCGTTCCCGTCATGATGATGGAGAATTTCTGACCAGTCAGAAGCATGCCAAGCAGAACGCCAAAGACTGACAGCACCACCGTGGAGAGGGTGAGGAATGTCTGGTAGAAGGAGTTGTACTGCGTCAGCAAAATCAGGAACATCAGGAAGAGCGATGCGACCATCGCCTTTATCAGGAATTCACCTGATTCCTTCTGATCTTCATCAGCGCCGCGGAATTGCAGGAACACATTCTCCGGCCAGGTTTGCGTGTCGAGCCATGCTTGCAGTTCCTTCACCTTGTCATCCGGAGTAGCTCCAGATGTCGGGTCGACACTGGCTTTCACCATCATGGAATACAAGCCGTCGCGGCGAACGATTTCGGACACTTTCTGCGCTGGACTACGATCGACGAAATTTGCCAAAGGCACGAGCCCGAGCGGTGTTTGCAGGCGCAGCTGATCGAAGCGATCAACGCTCCGCTGGTCTTCCGGTAGACGAACGCGGATATCGACTTCGTCCTCGGAGTCGGATGGGCGGTATTTGCCAATCATAACGCCGTTTGTAACGAGCTGAACCATGTTGCCGACAGAGGCAATATCCGCCTGAAAACGAGCAGCTTGTTCGCGGTCAATATCCAGACGCCACTCGATGCCGGGCAGGGGACGGTCGTCCTCCTGATCCATCAAGCCTTCCATCTGGTCTAGATGCGCGCGGACACGAGCAACGTTTTCAACCAACGTGTCGTAATTGGTGGATTTCAGTTCCAGCTGAACGTCCTTGCCGGTCGGAGGGCCGCCTTCGATCTTGCGCGGCTCAACCTTTATGCCGGGCAGCGAGGCGGTCAGCGTCCGAATATCTGCAGCAATTTGTTTGTACTCGCGGCGACAACAGAAATCGGCGAGCTCCAGCTGCAGCTCACCAATGACATCGCCGGGCTTGTCCTGAACGCCGCCAAGGGACACGCCACCGCCACCACCACCGGGGGCTTTGGCAACAGTTACGACGTTTTTGATACCTTCAATGTTGAGAACGATTTTTTCAACGTCCTGCACAATGGCAAGGGATTCAGCGGCTGAGATGTTGCCTCGACCGGACACAAGCACGACGGCCTGATCAGGCTCTTCATCCACGAAGAACTCAACGCCCGTTGGGTTGGCCATGAAGGCTTGAACGATGGACATACAGCCGACAACCAGAAGCCCAAGGGCGACCAAGTTGCCAACCGGGTTCCGGGCCAAAAGGTCCAGTCGGCGGATGTAGTAGCCGGTCGCTCCCGGCACTTCCAGCGGGTTGAAGTGCCAGGCCTTGTCTTTTGCAGGGGCTTTTGGAGTGCGTCCGAACAATGAGGCAATCTTGTTGCCAAGCCATGCAAATACGGTCTCCAGAAGCCAGACAACCGGTTTGAACAGGACAACGAGTGCCCAGATTGTTGCCGCCACGGTCAACGCGATCAGGAAGTATGTGAAGATGTCGCCCACGATAAGCGGCAGCTGTTTTCCGTTTTGACCAATTGCGGCGTTGATGAGGTTGAGGGTGCCAGTGGATGTGTTGCTCAAAAGCGCCGGGGTCTTTTCAAGCAGTGAGAGGCCGAAGAATACGGCGAGCACAACAGCCAGGATCTCTGATGCAAAGCTGACAAAGGTTGCGCGCTTGTAGAGTTTAGCCGGGCGAGCTTCTTCTTCCTCGATCTTTCGAGCAGCGGCACGTTGACGCCAGCGCACGAAGGGACGCAGGACGAAGAAGGATCCAATTCCCGCGATCAGGAAGGCGGCAACGGTGGCCAGAAGACCGATGATCGAGAACGTTTCTGGCAGGGCGGTTGCAGGAGCAGTGATACCGGCAACAGCAGCAGCTGTAACAAGGGCCAGCAGCCATGTTGCGTTCCTCTGAACCCACTTGGTAGTGAGGGCCATTACGCCGCCTGTGACCGGGATGAACACCATGGCAGTCACGAGCGAAGCGGTCAGAACGATGATCACCATAATCGGCAGATAGCTCATGAACTCCCCGGCGACACCCGGCCAGAGCAGCATGGGCAGGAACGCCACGAGCGTCGTCGCCGTAGATGAGACAATCGGCCAGAACATGAGCTTGGCTGCGCGAATGTACGCTTCGCGGTCTTCCATGCCGTCCTGAACCTTGCGGTCAGCATATTCGGTCATCACGATTGCGCCGTCGACCAAGAGGCCAACGGTTAGCACAAGGCCGAACATCACCATGATGTTGACCGTGTACCCAATGCCCCCAAGGATCAGGAAGCCGACCATGAAGGACGTTGGAATAGCAAGGCCAACCAGCAAGGCAGATCGCAATCCAAGTGCGGCAAGCACCAGGATCATAACAAGGAAAATCGCGGTCAGAATGGAAGATTGCAAGGAGCCGAGAATCTCGAAAATGTTCGAGGACGAATCCAGCATGATGTTGACGTTGATTGAGTCGGGCCAGTCCTTGGACGCGTTTTCGACAACGGCGCGGACCGCATTGTTGTTTTCGATGATGTTGGTGCCGATGCGCTTGGTGATCTGCAGCGCAATTGCCGGCTCGCCATTCACCCGTGTGTAGGCGCTGGCATCTTTGAAGGTTCTGCGAATGTCAGCAATGTCGGAGAGCGTTACAACGCCTTCACCGCTTTGCTTGATGGGCAGAGAGTAGATGTCTGCAGCTGTTTCGACAAGACCAGGAACCTTGACGTTAAACCGGCCCGTGCCACCATCCAGAAAACCGGCAGGAACCAGTCGGTTGTTGGCGGTCAGCGTGTTGAACAGTTCTGCTTGAGTGATCGAGTAAGCTTCAAGTTTCTGTGTGTCGATCAGGACTTCAAGCATCTCCTCGCGGTGACCTGAAAGGTCTGCAGAGCGAACCGTATCAACGGCTTCGATCAGGTCTTTCAAACGGCGTGCATGCTGATAAAGGGTTCGTTCTGGAACATTACCAGAGAGTGAAACCCACATGACCGGAACAAGTGCGAAGTTTGTCTCCGAGATGGTCGGTTCTTCCGCATCTTCCGGCAGTTCGCCTTTTGCTTGATCCACTTTGTCGCGGACATCCGCCAGCGCCTCGTCCTTGTTGAACGAGATGTCGAATTCCAGAACGATCCCGGCATGGCCTTCAGAGGCTATTGCCGTGATTTCTTTCAGCCCATCGAGACCGCGAAGTTCTGTCTCCATGGGGCGAACGAGAAGGCGCTCCGCGTCCTCAGGCGAAATGCCCTGCTGTGCAATGGAGACGTAAAACACTGGGACATCAATGTCCGGGTCACTTTCCTTCGGGATGGAAATATAGGTCATGACGCCAGCGGCAATCAGCGCCAGCATCAAAACGAAAACAGTTTTGGGACGTCGCAGGACGTCTTCAAGCATCGATATCATTGGGCCACCTCGGCCATTTCAAATACAGGAGAGACCTTCTGGCCGTCCTTGACATAATCTTGTCCGACAACGATGGCGGTGACTTCTTCCGGAAGTCCGCCAATCCACGTGCCGTCTGGCTCTCCGCCAAGAATTTCAACGGGGTAGAACACGGTACGGTCATTTTCATCAACGGCGCGAATTCCGACCTGCCCATTATCATTAAGTGTCAGGAAGGCCGGTGTGATCTTGTGGGCGCGCTGTGCGGGAAGGGGCAATCGGGTGGTCGCTGTCACCCCATCACGCGCCTTGCCGTCTTCATTCGGCAGTTCCACCTCAATGCGGAAGGTGCGTGTGTCTGCGTCAGCTGCTGGCGAAATGTAGCGCACCTTGCCTTGCATCTTTTGGCCGGTAATCAGTTCAACATCGGCTTCCATGCCAACGGAAATGCGAGCGACATTGATTTCGGATACCTGACCTATCGCGATCAGCGGGTCGGATTTCACGACGGTCGCGCAAACGTCGCCGCCTTGTAGATAGTCACCGACATTCGCCATTGAGCTTTGGACCGTGCCTGTGATGGGAGCGCGGATAATTGTCCGGTCAAGTTCCAATTTCGCTTCCTTGACGCGGGCATGAGCTGCGTCGAGTTGAGCCTTCACGGCTGCAGCTCTCGTTTGCGCTGTGAAGCCTTTCGTTACCAGCTGGCTGGCCGCGTCATGGTCCAGTTCCGCTTGAGCCAGATTGGCTTTGGCTTCCAGCAGTTTGGCTTCGCGGGTGCCCTTGTCCAGCTGGCATAGAATGTCGCCTGCTGCCACTTCGGCGCCCTCGGTTGCCGGGCGGTGAACCACGTTGCCTTTGGTTTCCGCACGAACGGCAACCATCGCTTCAGCCTCAGTTCGGCCGCGGATTTCCAACACAGCCTTGCGATCTTGTGCCGTCAGCTTTTGAACTTTCACCCGAAACAGATCAGCCTGTGTCTCTTGTGCCCGCGCTGCGGGCGGCGGTGTTGCATGAGCGCTGTCGCCGACGCCGCCAATCACAACTTCGCCGCTGTACATCCAATATCCAATTCCGACAGCAAGACCGGCTGCCAGCACATATGAAAAATTCAAACGCATTTGTAACTCCGGTAGATATCTCGGCTATTCGGCAGCTTCTTGCTGAACATCGCCTTCACCGCTTGCGATGCGGATGAGGTGTTCACCATGCTTGTCCAGATAAGCCAGAGTGAATGTCATGTAGGCGCGACCGTAATCGCGTATCCAGTTTGATCCCGGGTGCGGCGGCTCATCGCCGCAGTCTTCCAGCATCTTCAGTTCTGCAAGCACTTGCTCTTTACGGCGGTCCAGAGCGCGCCGGATGACATCCGGGCCAAGGTCTTTCGCGTAAAGGGCGATGAGCAGAAAGGGGGATTTAAAAGTGTCGGCGGCCTGTGGCTCGCAAAGGGATGCGAGGAACTCATCACGACCGGCTTCCGTGATGGAATAGACTTTTCGAGCGGGTTTGCCCTGCTGCTGTTCTTCGCGAACGGTCACCATGCCGTCGGCTTCCAGACGCGCAAGGGCCGGATAGATGGAGCCAAAGGATGCGTCGTCAAAATAGCTGAAGCGCCCTTCTGTAGATTCTTTCCGGATTTCGTAACCGGTTGCGTCTCCGAAGGTCAGTATCGCAAGGCAAAGGGTTCTGACGCTCATGCGGACAGTCCTTTTTGCGCGCTTGGTCTAGTGATCATTGGTCAGACCTGAAACTGGTGCATCGGACCCATCAGACTAAATAAGGCGAGTGCCATATGCATGTACGATATATATCGTATCTATATATTGGATCGATATATCTCAAGAGGAGAGGCGCGAAAAAATTACAATACGGTAATGTTTGGTAACCGAGTCGTCAGTGCAACTCCGACAAACTGACGGATGTAGGATGGCTGCGCTGATCTGCGCACTCTGAGGAGCGTAGAAAGTAAGTTAGAATTTAGGCAGGTAGGAGGTCGGAAATGAAATTCGGAACCAAAGGGTACAAAACGATCCTGAAACTTCCGGCTTTTATCCGTGGCCCGAGCAATCCGTTACTCAGGCTACTCTATATCAATGGCCTGATCGGTGTCGGCATATCCGGGCTGTTGCTTGGCGGAATATTCTTCAGCAACATTGGAAACCTTCGCACGCTTGTCATGAACGCGGATGATCCTGTTTTACCGGTTGTGATGTTGGCATTTGCCCTAGTGATCACCATCGGGTCTGTCGTGATGGGGACTGCTGTGATGATGCTCCGTGATGACAGCAAAGATATTAGTGGTGGTGGCGGAACACGGAATCATATCGACAGCTTACCGTTTGGCTCACAGCCAGCTCTCGTGCCCGCCCGTATTCGTCAGTGAGTGACGACTTCCATCGGCCCAATTGCCGATGGTTTTGCCATGACAAATGCCTTGTCATTTGCCGATGACGGTTGAGCAATGCTCGCGGTGATCATCAGTCCCGCTGACAGAAAAAGGCAGATGAAACCAGCTGAAGAGGCTTTCATTATTATTTCCTCGCATTCGAATTATTGCGAGTGTTTTAGCGAGGAAGTTCTAAATCCCCGAAAAGCTGGTCGATAAAATTTGATCTTTCTGTGTGATTTTTTTCTTTTGGTCCAAATCAGCCGAATGGCTTCCTGTTGCCGAATTTAGAAAGTTATTAAAAACAATGTTCTATGCAAGTATTCTCGTGTTTTGATTCATGTGTAGGGTCTGTTGCCCGGTCGCGGCATGGGGCGACCGGGCATAATAATTCAGTTCAAACCGCTTCCAGGGCGATTGATATGCCTTGGCCGACGCCGATGCACATGGTCGCCAGCGCGCGTTTTCCACCTCGTACCTTCATTTCCAATGCTGCCGTTCCCGTGATCCGGGCACCAGAAGCGCCAAGCGGATGGCCTAGTGCAATCGCTCCGCCGTTCGGGTTGATATGCTCTGCGTCTTCAGGAAGACCAAGGTCGCGAAGGACTGCAATCCCTTGGGCTGCAAAGGCTTCATTCAATTCCACGACATCAAAATCAGACGGCGTAATGCCGAGACGAGCACAGAGCTTGCGCGTTGCAGGGGCAGGGCCAATGCCCATGATCCGTGGAGGGACACCTGCGGTCGCGCCGCCTGTGACCCGAGCAATTGGGGTCAGGCCGTATTTTTCAACCGCAGCTTCGCTGGCGATCAGAAGCGCTGCTGAGCCGTCATTGACACCAGATGCGTTTCCGGCTGTGACTGACCCGTTTTCGCGGAACGGTGTGCGTAATTTGCCAAGTGCCTCAAGCGTTGTTTCCGGGCGAGGGTGCTCATCTGTTTCTATGATTTTGGGGTCGCCCTTACGCTGGGGGATCGTCACGGGAACGATTTCGGATTTGAACCGGCCGCTTTCCATGGCTTTTCCGGCGCGTTGTTGACTGCGGTGAGCGAAGGCATCCTGATCCGCGCGAGAGACATTGAAGTCTTCGGCGACGTTTTCAGCGGTTTCCGGCATGGAATCGATGCCGTATTGGCGTTTCATGAGCGGATTTACGAAGCGCCAGCCAATCGTGGTGTCATGAATTTCTGCATTGCGGCTGAAAGGCGTGTCCGCTTTTGGCAGAATAAAAGGAGCGCGCGACATGCTTTCCACACCGCCGGCAATTACGATGTCCATTTCGCCCGCGATAATCCCGCGGGCGGCCAAGATAATTGCGTCCATACCTGAACCACACAGGCGGTTTATAGTCGTGCCGGGCACGGCATCAGGCAGGCCTGCCAACAGGGCGGACATGCGCGCCACATTGCGATTGTCTTCACCAGCCTGGTTTGCGCAGCCGTAATAGACCTCATCCAAGGCTTCCCAATTCACGCCGGAATTGCGTTCCATCAGGGCTTCGATGGGTATGGAGCCCAAGTCATCTGCGCGAACAGATGACAGACAGCCGCCGAACCGGCCAATTGGTGTGCGGACATAATCGCAAATGAATGCGTGACGCATGAAATTGTCTCCCCATCACACAGCTTCGTGTTTACGCAGCCGTTTTCATATCGTTCCGCTCGGGCGAAATACGCTTTGCGTTTTCAGAGAAAAGGAGCGGTGTCCCCTTTTCCGTGAACCACGTTCGGTGGGAAGTCAAGCATCATTGACCGATCGGTCAGTCTTAGTTGTGCCGGATGATATCGTCTTCTGAAAGGTAGGTTCCGGACTGAATCTCGATCATACGTACCGGGATTTTGCCGCGATTGTGCAGTTTATGGGTTGCGCCAAGGGGAACATAGGCGGATTGGTTTTCCGTCAAAAGCCGTGCTTCGCCATTGATTGTTATCTCAACAGTCCCTTCAACGACCACCCAGTGCTCGGCCCTGTGCATGTGGCTTTGCATGGAAAGGTGTTGTCCCGGTTTGATCATCATGGACTGAACCGCGAAACGGTCACCTGCATTGATGCGTTCCGTATAACCCCAAGGGCGATAGGAGCGAAGGTGGGCGTCGACTTCTCCGCGTCCTTCCGCTTTCAGGCTATCGACAATCTTCTTGACGTCCTGCGCCTTATCCTTGTGGGCCACAAGCACACTGTCGCGTGTCGCCACGACGAGAACATCTTCGAGGCCGATGACAGAAACAAGCCCGTCGTCCGCATAAGCAAGGCAGTTGCGGCTTTGAAGAAACCGGGTGTCGCCCAAACCGCTGTTGCCATCGGCATCTTTGCCCAAAACATCCCAAATGGCAGACCATGAGCCAAGATCATTCCAATCCGGATTGACAGGAACGCAGGAGATGCTGTCCGCTTTTTCCATAATCGCATAGTCGATGGAAATATCGTCCAGCTTTTCAAACTCTGAGACGTCGAGGCGGGTGAAGTCGAGGTCTTCGGTACGTGTGGCCAAGACAGCCTTAGCCTGAGCCAGCAAGCCCGGCTGATGTTTGGCGAAAGCTGCGATCATTGACTTTGCAGAATAAAGAAAGATGCCCGCGTTCCAGACATAATTTCCGTCGGCCAGAAAGGCTTCTGCCTTGTCCAAGTTTGGCTTTTCCACGAAGGCGTCAACGGCGCGAACAGTTGTCTGTCCGCTCTTCAACCGGATGTAGCCATAGCCTGTATTGGGCTCGGATGGCTCAATGCCGAATGTGACGATTTCCCCTTTGTCGGCCGCTTCTTCTGCGGCCTTCACCGCATCAAGAAAGATATTCTCTTTGCCAATCAAGTGGTCTGATGGGGCAAGCAGTACGAGCGCATTGTCCGCCTGTTCTTCTGCAATCAGAGCCGCAATGACTGCAGGGGCTGCTGTATTACGCCCTACAGGTTCGAGTATGATGGATGCTGCGGACAGCCCGATTTCATCCAGTTGTTCGCCGATCAGGAAGCGATGAGAGTTGTTGCCAATTACTATAGGCGCTTGAAACCCGTTTCCCTGAACGCGCTTGCAGGTTTTTTGAAAAAGGCTTTCGCCGTCAAAAATTGGAAGGAACTGCTTTGGACGGTCTTGGCGAGATAGTGGCCAGAGTCGAGATCCGACACCGCCGGAAAGAACGCATGGGAAAATGGCTGTCATTGAACTTCTCGTGAGGGAAACATAATCGCCGGGATACTAAGCAGTTTCTGCCTGACAAACTGTAAAGTCTCACGAGTGAGTGTAAACCCGCGACTTACAATCTCTGGAAAATATTGAAGTGCCGGATAAGGCGGATTATACTGGTGTTATAAAGTAACGATTGTGGTGGTCTTTGACCTTGGCAAATGACATGAGTGAGCCGCTTGTCCGACTTCAGGGCGCTGGCGTACAGAGCGGGGGCTCCTGGCTGGTCCGCGGGGTTGATCTATCTGTTTCATCTGGTGAGATCGTGACCCTGATTGGACCAAACGGGTCTGGCAAGTCGACGACTGCAAAAATGGCGCTCGGGATCCTTAAGCCGACAGAAGGTAGCGCGCACAAACGCGTTCGCCTCAAAATCGGCTACGTCCCGCAAAAACTGATGATTGACTGGACGATGCCGCTCAATGTCCATCGTTTCATGCAGCTGACCGCGAGGCCCTCTCAGACACAAATTGACAAGGCGCTGGAGCGCACCGGTGTCGGCCATCTCAGGAAATCCGAAGTCCGTCATCTGTCTGGAGGACAAATGCAGCGGGTGATGCTTTCCCGGGCCATTGCCATGAAGCCAGATCTTTTGGTGCTGGACGAGCCAGTGCAGGGCGTCGATTACTCGGGCGAGATTGCGATCTACGACCTCATTGCGAATATTCGCAAGGAGCTGGGATGTGGCATTTTGATGATTTCGCATGACCTGCACGTGGTGATGGCGGCGACTGATCAGGTTGTCTGTCTGAATGGGCATGTGTGCTGTCAGGGCAGCCCTCGGGATGTTTCGCAAAGTGCGGCCTTCAAAACTCTTTTCGGAGAGAGGGCTGCAGGGGCGCTCGCTGTTTATGAGCACAATCATGATCATGTGCATCTGCCAGATGGGCGGGTACAGCATTCTGATGGCTCGATCCATCAGAACTGCTGCGATCATGTGCACGGCTCCGAGCCATCCTCAAGTGACGAGGAGCAGCGCCATGTTGGATGACTTTTTTGTTCGCGCACTCGTTGCCGGAATAGGGGGTGCCGCAGTTGCCGGGCCGCTTGGGTGTTTTATCGTGTGGCGGCGGATGGCCTATTTTGGCGACACACTCGCCCATGCAGCGCTTTTGGGAGTAGCGCTGTCTCTATTGTTGGAACTCAACACAACGATGACCGTATTTGGCGTGAGTGTAACCATCGCTCTCACGATGCTTGGCTTGCGCCGAACACAGACGTTGTCATCTGATGCATTGCTTGGGCTCTTGTCGCACTCAGCCCTCGCGCTTGGCCTTGTGTGCCTTGCCTTCATGACCTGGGTGCGTGTCGATCTGACCGGGCTCTTATTCGGAGATATACTGGCCGTCTCCAAAACCGACATTCTAACGATTTATGCTGGTGGTTCGGCTGTGCTCGTTTTTTTGTGGCTTATCTGGCGGCGGTTGTTTGCGGCAACGGTCAATCCGGATTTGGCGGCGGCCGAAGGAATGGAACCGGAAAAGGTCAATATCGTTTTCATGTTGCTGATGGCGGCCGTGATCGCCATTGCCATGAAGGTTGTTGGTGTTCTTTTGATTACCGCACTGCTGATTATTCCGGCAGCTTCTGCGCGGCGGATTGCCGTTGGCCCGGAGCATATGGCCGTCATCGCTTCAGTGATTGGAGCGGTTGCCGTGGTTGGTGGTTTGCAGGCCTCACTGCGTCTCGACACTCCGGCGGGGCCAAGTATTGTTGTTGCGGGGACGATTTTGTTTCTCGTCTCAATCTTGCCTTGGCCAGGGCTCAGAAGCATATCTGGAGCGAATGAAAGGGAACGTAAATCGTGAACAAGGCAGCGCACAAGGAACTGACAAAAAATCAGGGTTTGGTATTTGGCGCGCTGACGAGTGCTGAGGGGCCACTGACAGCTTATGCGATCTTGGATCAGCTACGAGATGACGGGTTTCGCGCACCCCTGCAGGTCTATCGAGCCTTGGAAAAACTATTGGAGGTCGGGCTGGTGCATCGGCTGGAGAGCCTGAATGCGTTTGTGGCTTGCAGTCATCCGGGTTGTTCGAGCCACCACGCGGTTGCCTTTGCAATTTGTGAAACTTGCGGACACGTGTCGGAGTTTGCCCCCAACGCTGCTCTTGCTGATCTGTCAAGCTGGGCTGAAAAGGCCAAATTCCGCCCATCAAAAACAACTATCGAATTGCGCGGAACTTGCGCGAACTGCTCCACGCAATCTGCGAATTAGCCGGAACCCCTTTCAGTTCGCATAGGGGAGCAACAGGCTCGCCACAACTGCCAGCGTGACCGGGACACGCAGTTTTGGATACCATTTTGGCATGTGGCCTTGCTGCACGCAGATGATGTCGTAAGCAAGCGTCAGAAGAAGACTGACTGAAAGACCGACCGCGCCGTAGGGCTGCGGCAAGGCCAAGCTGCCCCAGGCAGCTAACGAAGGTAGAACACTAAGGCCGAGTCGCTTGAAACTTGGGTTATCAGTCCCTTCGGACTTTCTCGCCATTTCATAACCCCAATGGATCCCGCCGAGGAACGACAGGATCACAGCACCATAGAGGAGCAGTGTGATCTCCAGCTTGTGTTGATGCATCGGCGGAGCTGCGACTGTTCCAAGGCTAAACAGCGCGAATGGCAGAAAACCAGCTGCGGTGAGCCAGAGGGCTGCCGCGGGGATTTTGGTCGTGGGTGTTTCGGTAGATGGGGCGTTTGCAGTCATGAATTCAGGTTTCTTTGATGGTGGGACGTATTAGATCACGACTGCTGCTGCATGTTTTGAAGCTGAGTTTCAATGGCCCGGCGCACCTTTTTGGCAGTTGGGCGGGTTGGTGTTGAAAACCAGTTGACCAACGTTCCGTCAGGGGCAACCAGATATTTGTGGAAGTTCCAGTAGGGGCGGGCCGTCATGCCAAATTGGGTCACTGCCCATTTGTAAAAGGGGTGGGCGTTCTCGCCATTTACTACAGATTTCGCTGTTAATTGGTAAGTTGCGCCGTATTTCGCGGAGCAATAGCCTTTGAGTTCCTCACCAGCGCGTGGTTCCTGTCCGCCAAAATCGTTGGACGGGACGGCCAGAATCACAAGCCCGCGCTCCGCATAGTCGTCCTGAAGCGTTTGAAGGTCGCCAAGTTGCCTTTTAAAGCCGCATTCCGTTGCTGTGTTCACAACAAGGATTGGTTTGCCCTTGAATTTGGCCAGAGGCAGAGGGTCGCCGCCGGGCAGCTGGAACTCAAAATCATATGCTGTTTTGTTGGCCAAGGGAATCTCGTCTGAAAGGGTGGGCTGACCAAGAAGCAAGGTTATCACTGCTGCTGATAGAAAGGTGGTCAGTGCAATGCGCATGTTTTAGGCCTTGGGTCTGCTTGAATTCTAAACCTATACGCCTCAGCGCCGCATCGGTTCACTGGATGGGGCAAAATGCAGGCTGGGCTGAAAACCCACGGCGAATTTTGCAAGAAAGCGGCTGTGCCCTTGTATTTTAAAACCAAACCATGTTTGACGTATCGTCATCTTCTTTCAATGTCAGGATGTCGTATGACTTCGATTTCTTTCCAGCTTTTCAGTGCACGCAACGCTCCCGATTTTGCAGGGTTGCTCTCTCTGTTGTCTGAGACCGGATATGAACAGGTTGAAGGATATCCGGAGCATTATTCAGATCCGTCTGCGACACAAAAAGCGCTGTTGGCTGCCGGTCTTTCCATGCCATCCGGCCATTTTCCATTGGATATGCTGGAGGACACGCCGGAGCGAGCAATCGAGATTGCCAAGACGCTGGGAATTTCTCGGATCTATTGCCCATATCTGGAAGAGACTGATCGTCCAACAACGGAAGACGGATGGAAAGACCTTGCACAGCGCCTTAGCGTGATTGCTGACAAGATGATTGCGGCGGGCTTTGTCTTTGGCTGGCACAATCATGATTTTGAGTATGTCAAAGTCTCAAGTGGTGCGGTTCCAATGGCGATCTTGCTGGACACTGCGCCGAACATGACGTGGGAAGCAGATGTAGCCTGGATTGTGCGGGGCGGCGAAAATCCGCTGGAATGGATTGAGCGATATGGTGATCGCCTGAGCGCTATTCATGTGAAAGACATCGCGCCTGCAGGCGAGTGCGCAGACGAAGACGGCTGGGCGGATGTTGGTCACGGTACGATGGACTGGCCGACGCTCATCACCGCGCTCAAGAAAACACCTGCTGCGCTTTTTGTCGTTGAGCACGACAATCCATCTGATATCGCTAGGTTTGCCAAACGTGCGCTCACCAGTGTTCAAGAATATCTCGGATAAGGATCGCCTCCATGTCAGAAGTCCTTGGCGTCGGCATCATTGGATGCGGCAACATTTCCAAAACCTATTTTGAACTCGCACCCCTGTTTAAGGGCATAGAGGTGCGTTACTGCGCAGACCTTTATGCTGATGTTGCTCGCGCGCGAGCCTCAGAATACGGGGTTATGGGCGGCACGGTCGACATGCTGTTGGCGTCAAACGACGTCGATATTGTCGTGAACCTGACGGTCCCCGATGCGCATTGGCCAGTATCGCGGGACATCTTGAGCGCTGGCAAACACGTTTACTCAGAAAAACCGCTCGTTCTTTCCCTTGAAGACGGCAAGGCCATGCAAGCCTTGGCGGCCGAGAAAGGGCTGAGGGTTGGTTCTGCTCCAGACACATTTTTAGGTGGCGCCCATCAAGCTGCCCGAGCGGCGATTGACTCTGGAGAGCTTGGTAAAATCACATCTGGAACATGTCAGGTGATGAGCCATGGCATGGAGGCCTGGCATCCAAACCCGGATTTCTTCTTCAAGCCTGGAGGTGGGCCTGTTCTGGATATGGGGCCGTATTACATCGCCAATCTGATCAATCTGATCGGCCCGGTGAAACGGGTTGCAGCCTTAACCTCCATGGCAACACCAACCCGGACCATCTCCAGTCAGCCAAGGGCGGGTGAAGAAATCACCGTTGAAACACCGACCACCATTCAAGCGCTTCTTGAATTCCAATCCGGTGCCACAATCACGTTTATTGCCAGCTGGGATGTTTGTGCGCACCGGCATCATCCAATGGAGCTTTACGGCACCGAAGGGTCGATCTATGTGCCTGATCCGAACTTCTTTGGCGGGTCGGTTACAGTTGTTGATCAAACCGGAGAGGCTAAAGAGCTCGACGTTGCCGCTCACCCGCTGGGGCAATGCAATCAGGGCGATGCTGAGAATCGCTTCGCCAACTATCGAACTGCCGGTCTTGCAGACATGGCTCAGGCAATCCGCGAAGGACGTGATTTCCGGTGCTCCTTTGACCGGGCAGTCCACGCTGTCGACGTTATGATGTCGATTTTGAAATCTGGTGAAACAGGCAGCTTCGTGGAAATTGTGACAACCTGCACAAGGCCTGAAGCGTTTGGTGCTGATGAGGCGGGCGCTCTGTTGAAATAGGGTAACTGCTTTTTGGTGTGGGCATACGAGTAGTCTGCTGGAAATCCTTGACGCACTGGACTTGCTTGCGCACTCTCCGGCCCGGGAGAGTGCCTTGGCAAATGTGCCAGCAGCATTAAAGGCGGGATGCGATGACGTTGTTTCTGGTTGGACTGATCATTTTTTTCGGGCTTCATTTTCTGCCCATGGCAAGCGGGTTGAAGGCTTCAGTGGTCGCGCGCCTGGGGGCAACGCCCTACAAAATCGGATACTCGATCCTGTCCATTGTTGGGCTTGTGCTGATGATCCACGGATATGGCGCGGTTCGGATGGGGGACAATCCGGTGCTCTACACCCCGCCGGAGTGGACGCGCCATCTTACCATGCTGTTGATGGTGCCGGTCTTTATCTTGTTGATTGCTGCTTATGTTCAAGGGCGTATCAAGGCTCGATTCCGCCACCCCATGCTGGTGGCTGTTAAAATCTGGGCGCTTGCGCATTTGCTGGTTCGTGGTGACCTTGCCTCTGTCATGCTGTTCGGCAGCTTTTTAGTTTGGGCTGTTGTTGACCGAATTTCGCTGAAACGTCGGGCGGATGGGGAACCATCTGTTGCGCTTCATCTGCCTGCCGAGCGCAAGATGGCAGATGTATTCATCATTTTGGCCGGACTTGCGATCTATGGATGGTTTGTTTGGCAAGGCCATGCGCTTGTCATTGGCGTTCCATTGTCTTAATCACGTGCACCAACAGGGCAATTTGCGCGGTTAGAAATCTGCGGTTGCCTCACTTGCGCCATTTTGGCGTTGATTAACAGGCGTGGTTTTTTCCAAAGGCCACAGGAATAATACGGGCCAACGGCGTAAGGGGTGTTTTTGCTTCTTCGTCATCGGTCCGGACAACAAGAATTCGGGAACGAGACACGCATGTCCGATATCTTTCGTGAAGTCGATGAAGACATCCGCCAGGAGAAATACCGTCGGCTTTGGGACCGGTTTGGCCCTTGGGTGATTGTAGTTGCCGTTTTGATTGTTGTGGGCACAGGCGGCTATCGCGGCTGGCAGTATTGGCAGGAGACTCAGGCTCAGGAAGCTGGCGATAAGTTCATGGCCGCAGTTGAATTGTCGGAATCCGCCAATATTGAAGGTGCCATCGAAGCTCTGGACGCGCTGGGCGAGGCTGGTGGGGGTTATCCGCAACTTGCCAAGCTGCGGGTCGCAACGGAGCATATCAAGGCAGATCGCAAGATTGAGGCCTTGGAAGCTTTTGATCAGGCTTCTCGCGATCCATCCGTTGAGGCCTCCCTGCAGTCCATTGCAGCTCTGCGTGCCGGATACCTTGCCGTTGATCTGGAAGATTATGCAGGTGTTGCGGATCGTGTTGAGGGTCTAACCGGCGAAGCTGATCCGTTTCGTGCAGCGGCTCGTGAACTGTTGGCTCTGGCTGCCTGGAAAGCTGGCAATGCAGAAGATGCCCGCAAATGGGTGTCAGCGATTGAAAATGATACAGAGACCCCGGCTGAGGTCTCCCGGAGAGTTGGTATTCTCTCTGAAGTGATCCGCTCGCAATTTGGCGCAGCGGACGGTGAGGCAACAGGAGACGCCCAGTGACCCGTTCCCTTTCGTTGGGCGCATTTCGCTCTGCTGCAGCCGTCTGTGTGACGGCGGTGCTGCTCGGCAGCTGCAGCAGTGTTTCTGACTTTGCTGACAGTGTGAACCCGTTTGGCGGCGAGGATATTCTTCCCGGAGAACGCCAAGCGCTGTTTGATACAGCAGATGCTGGAGTAGTCGGAGAATCCAAGCCAGCGTCTATCGGTTCTGCGACCGGCGGAACGTCGTGGCCCAATGCGGGCGGCGGCCAGAGCAATGATCCGGGCAATGTGGCTGTCTCGGTCAGCGGGTCACGTGCCTGGAGCAGCCGTGTCGGAACGTCCGGAGGCGGTTTTGGTGCTTCGGCCTTGCGCATCTCTGCGCGCCCGGTTTCCGACGGCAGCCGAGTTTTTGTTTATAAACCCAATGGCGAGGTTGTTGCCTTGTCGACGGGTGGTGGTCGCGCTTGGACGCAGAATTTGCGCCCTGAAGGCGAAAAGGACACGGCCTCTGGCGGCGGTGTTGCGACAGCATCTGGCCGGGTGTTTGCAGCAACCGGCTATGGTCAAGTGTTCTCGCTTGATGCAGGGTCCGGTCAAGTTGCGTGGACGGCTGATCTCGACAGTCCTGCACGTGGTGCCCCAACAGCTGGAGCCGGGCACGTTTTTGTCGTGACCCAGAACAATGAAGTTGTTGCGCTTAACCAGTCCGACGGCACCCTTGCTTGGAGCTATGTCGGCATTGAAGAAACCGCGGGTCTTTTGTCTGCAGCCAATCCGGCTGTTTCCGGAAACCGTGTCGTGGTACCGTTTTCATCCGGTGAAATCATGGCCCTCGACATCAAGAAGGGTGAGCCGGTCTGGATTGATGGTGTGACCCGCGGCCTGCGGACCATGGCGCTCTCCGGGTTGGCCGATGTTTCGGCAAGTCCTGTGATTGCCGGTGGCACGGTCTACGCGACGGGTGTTTCCGGTCGTACGATTGCATCTTCTTTGAAGACAGGCCAGCGCATCTGGGCGGTGGATTTGGGCAGTGTTCATACGCCGGTTGTTTCCGGAAGTGCCGTCTTCATGGTTGATCTCGATAACCGCATGGTTGCGTTAAATCGCAAAACAGGCGATACGCTCTGGACAACGGTCCTGCCGCGTTCGGAGAAAAAGAAAAAGCGCCGCAACTGGGCAGGCCCGATTTTGGCTAATGGAACATTGGTGGCCTTTTCCAGCGATGGTGACATCGCAAGGGTCGACGCTGCATCAGGCCGTATAGTCGGCACAAACGACGTGAACACGGACGTCTTCGTTACCCCGATCGTTGCGGGTGGACGGGTTATCGTGCTCCACGGGGACGATGGCGTGGCTGCCTTCAACTGACCGGATAACCGGTCAGTCATTCAGGAGTACGGAACGTGGGCGCTACTGTCGCCATCATTGGACGGCCGAATGTCGGCAAGTCTACGCTGTTCAATCGCCTTGTTGGCAAGCGCCTGGCGCTTGTTGACGACACGCCGGGCGTAACCCGGGATCGGCGTCCGGGAGAAGCACGTCTGGGTGACCTGCGCTTCACCATCGTGGACACGGCTGGTCTTGAAGATGCAGATGCTTCTTCTCTGGAAGGCCGGATGCGCAAGCAGACGGAAGATGCAATTGAAGAAGCAAACGCCATCCTCTTCGTGATCGATGCGCGCGCGGGCGTCACCCCGCTAGATGCGCATTTTGCTGCCATTGCGCGCAAGACCACAACACCTGTCATCCTTCTGGCCAACAAGGCCGAGGGGCGGGCAGGCGAGAGCGGCCTTTACGAATCCTATTCTCTGGGACTGGGCGAGCCGATTGCGGTGTCCGCCGAGCACGGAGAAGGCCTTGCAGATCTCTATGACGCGCTGAAACCTTATGTTGATGCGATCAATGAAGAAGAAGAGGCGCTCCGGGACGAAGCGCGCACCAGCATTGAACTGAAGTTCGATGAGGATGGTGAGCTTATCGAGGAAGAAGACGATCCGGTTGGTACCAAGGATCGCCCCTTGCGGGTGGCGATTGTTGGTCGTCCGAATGCAGGCAAGTCCACCTTGATCAACCGCATGCTTGGAGAAGACCGCATGTTGACCGGGCCGGAAGCGGGCATTACGCGCGATTCCATCTCCGTTGATTGGGAATGGCGGGAGCGGCACGTCAAACTCTTTGATACGGCTGGAATTCGCCGCAAGGCACGGGTTCAGGAGAAGCTGGAAAAGCTCTCCGTTGCCGACGCGCTTCGGGCGATCAAGTTTGCTGAGGTCGTTGTCGTTACGCTGGATGCGACGAACTCCTTCGAAAAGCAGGACCTGCAGATCATCGATCTGGTGGCGCGCGAAGGTCGGGCGCTGGTGATTGCGATCAACAAGTGGGACTTGGTGGAAGACCGTGAGGCGGCATGGAAGAAAATTCGCGATGCCAATGAACGCTGTTTCAACCAGATCCGCGGCGTCCAGATTGCAACGCTTTCCGGCATGCAGGGGCAGGGCATCGACCGCCTGCTGGAAAGTGTCTTCACCGCTTATGAACACTGGAATGCGCGGATATCGACATCGCGCCTGAACCGCTGGCTGGAGAAGGTGACGAACAATCACCCGCCGCCCGCTGTGGCCGGTCGCCGCGTGCGTCTTCGCTACCTGACACAGCCAAAGACCCGGCCACCGCATTTTGTGGCCTTTTGTTCCCGTCCGGAGCAATTGCCGGAAAGCTACACCCGCTATCTGGTGAACAATCTGCGCGAGGCGTTTGATATTCCCGGATCGCCGATCCGGTTTTCCTATCGCAAGGGTGAAAACCCTTATGCGAAGGCGAAAAAGAGAAAAATTCAATAAAGGCGGATTTTACCGCCGCATGTCCGGGCCCTTTCAGTGGCCCGGATTTTTTATGAAGCAGGAGGATTTTTTGATGGCTCATGATCGGTATGATTTTGCATGTGCTCTGGCCCATAAAGCGGGCAACCTTGCAATGGAGTATTTCAGGAAACTGGATACGCTGACGATCACCTCCAAAGGCCATCAGGACCTCGTATCCGAAGCGGATCGGGATGTAGAAACTCTTATCCGCAAGGAATTGCAGCCCGCTTTCCCGAGACGCATTGTGGCGAGAGCATGGCACCGTTGAGGGCTCATCAGCTACACATGGGTATGACCCGATGACGGTACGGCAAACTTCGTGTCCGCTATCCCCAATGGTGCGTGATCCTGGCTTGTGTCCGGGACGGGGAAACCGTGATCGGCGTGATCCGCGATCCGAACTCCGGCGAGACCTTCAAGGCGGCGCTGGGGCAGGGGGCTTATGTCAATGACCGCCCGATTTCCGCATCCGATTCCACCAGCATCTCGGTCGGCTCCACCGGTGTCGGCTTTAATGGCCGCACGGCAGCAACGGATGTGGTCAACGCAGTCGGCGCACTGATCTCCAAGGGTGGGATTTTCTTCCGCAATGCGTCCGGCGGCTTGATGCTTGCCTATGCAGCCTCTGGTCGCCTGATCGGCTATATCGAGCCGCATATGAATGCTTGGGATTGTCTAGCGGGTATGCTGATTGCCACAGAAGCAGGTAATCAAATGGAAGAGATTGATGTGCGCAGCGCTCTGGTGCGCGGTGCCCGCGTCGTCGTCGGAGCCCCCGGCGTCTATGACGATCTCAAAATGATCGCCGACACCTCCTTCGCCCCGCTGAAGGTGAGTGAAGTGGCTTGATCGGAGCTGATCCCAAGTTGCCCAGGATCGAACTGACATCTTGATTGCCTGATTAAGAGCCGCTACCTTTTGGGTCTGAACCAGACAGAGGGCGATGATTTGCTGAGTCGATTTTTGACAGGGACACAGCGCGCTGTATTGCCGCCCTTTTGTGTTTGTCGTTTTTTATTTGGTCAGTCACACCTTCGGCTTCCCACGTTCCAACAGTATTTGAAACAATCCAGAATCATCTTGAGATGATCGCGGATCATGGTCATTCGCATCGGCTGGAGAAAGGTCTGTTATGGGCCTTGCATGGGCATAGCCATGATGCAGCCGATCACGATCACAACCAAAACCTTGTTCTGAATTCGTACGCCATCGCCCCCGTGGCCGATCCAGAGGAGAGTTGGCAAGCGCTGGTTCCTGCTTACCCCCTGAGGGGTCAGTTTCGAATTGAGAGACCTCCGCGATTGGCATGACTTAGCGCTGTTTGCGTGTCCGTCTTAAGTCAATCTATTCGGAGGTATCCATGAAATCATTTCTGCGAGGTGAAGGGTGCAGGCTCGGCCGCGTCCCGCTCTTCTTGTTATCCGCGCTGCTGTTATCCGCCAGTGCGGCCCTGTCACATGATGTGACGCCCGGGGATGCGGGTTACATACAGGAAATCTGGGGCGTTCATATTGTCCCCTTCATGTATCTTGGTGCCAAACATATGGTCACCGGTTATGACCATATCCTCTTCCTGTTGGGGGTCGTTTTCTTTCTCTACAGGATGAAGGACGTTGCATTATATGTCAGCCTGTTTGCGATCGGACATTCGATCACGATGCTTGCCGGTGTCTGGTATGGTTGGGGAATAAGCTCGTATATCGTTGACGCGATTATCGGGTTTTCGGTTGTCTACAAGGCCCTGGATAATCTGGGAGCCTTTCAAAGATGGTTCGGTTATCAGCCAAATACCAAGGTTGCGACCCTCGTTTTCGGTCTGATCCATGGAACCGGTTTGGCGACCAAGATCCTCGAATACGAAATCCCGGAAGACGGTCTTCTCGCCAATCTATTGGCCTTCAACGTCGGTGTTGAAATTGGTCAACTCCTGGCCTTGGCGGTCATCCTCATTGTCATGGGTTATTGGCGTAAAAGCGCCAACTTCTTCAGTCAGGCCTATACGGCCAATGTCATCATGATGTGTCTGGGCTTCATTCTCATGGGCTATCAGATCACCGGCTACTTCGTTGCTGCTTGAAAGGAAACCAGATGTTTAATGCAGATAAACCGAGCCTGGAAGATTTGCCGAGTTCTGCGCAACTTCTCCGGTCCACTGTTTTGGCAGCTGTCAGCGCAGTACTGATCCTCGTCACCGTCGTTCTGCCGGCAGAGTACGGCATCGACCCGACAGGCGCTGGCCGTGTGCTCGGCTTCACCGAAATGGGGGAAATCAAGCAGCAACTTGAGGAAGAAGCCGAACAGGACCGTCAATTGCACGGTCAAAGCTCATCAAACCTGTTGGACGCCGTCTTTGGCGCCCTTGTCGGAACAGCCCACGCACAGGACGCATGGCGAGACACCGTCACGTTTACTCTGGATCCTGGCGCTTACATCGAGATCAAGATGGTCATGCAGGAAGGTGACCAGGCGCAATACTATTGGGTCGCCGAGGGCGGTCGCATCAACTTTGACCTTCATGCCCATGGTGGCGGCAAATCCGTCACCTACGAAAAGGGCCGTGGGGCGACCGGTGGGGAAGGTGGCATTCTAGCCCCGTTTGCTGGTGAGCATGGTTGGTTCTGGCGAAACCGGGACAAGTCGGAGATCACCGTTACCCTTCAATTGAAGGGTGACTACAGCGAAATTGTCCGAAGCGAATGAAAGCCTGCCGCCCTCTCACATCTGATGGGGCGGCATTAAGTCGATTGGCTATCTGTGTTCAGGTTTTCGCCGTTTGTTTGGGAGCGATCAATCCCAAGCCCCCTTCACCCGATCAAACATCCTGCCTGTTTCCGCTACATCGGTCCCGACTAGTTTGACAAGGTCCGTGGCGACGGTCTCGGCGGTTGGGAGAGTTTCAGGGTCTTCGCCGGGCATGGTCTTGGCTCTGAGCCCCGTGCGGACGGGGCCGGGGTCGACGAGATTAACACGCAGAGGCGTTTTTTCGGCCTCAGCTGCATAGGTCTTCACCATGGCTTCCAGAGCGGCCTTGGTGGTTGCCTGAAGGCCCCAGAACGGCGTTGTGGTGTGCAAATGGCCATCGGTGAGGAACAGGGCGCGTCCGGCGTCTGACTGGCGCAGGAGCACGTCCAGAGAGCGTAGCAGGCGATAATTGGCGGTGACATTGGTTGCCATCGCCTCGTCAAAGGTTTTCACCTTGATATGGCTGACGGGCGACAGTGTGACCGCCATTGCCGCATTGCCGATCAGGATATCGAGCTTTTTCCAGCGTTCGAAAATCGCAGCCCCAAGACGGTCCAGCGCATCGAAGTCTTTCAGGTCAACGGGCACCAGCGTAGCGGATGGACCGCCTGCCTTGGTGATCGCATCGTCCAACTCTTCAAGGCCGCCAACGGTCCGCGCAAGGGCGATAACCTGTGCGCCGCGACTGCCAAGCTGTCTTGCTAGTTCAAAACCAATCCCGCGAGAAGCGCCGGTGACCAGGGCTACGCGCCCCTCGAAATCCTTTTCCATGCTGTTCGCCTGCCTTACTGAACTTCTACGAGACGCGGCGGGCGCACGAAATCCTGATCCTCTGCCAGATCGGTCAATGGTGTCGGATAATCGCCGGTAAAGCAGTGGTCGGTGAATTGTGGCTGATCCTGATCGCGCCCTTCATAGCCCATTGCCCGGTAGATGCCGTCTACGGACAGGAAGGCGAGGGAGTCGGCGCCGATGTAGTTTTTCATCTCGTCGAGATTGTAGCGCGCGGCCAGCAAGCGTTCCCGCTCCGGCGTATCAATGCCGTAATAGTCGGAATAGCGGATCGGTGGGCTGGCAAGGCGGAAATGAACCTCCGATGCGCCGGCATCGCGGATCATCTGCACGATTTTGACCGATGTGGTGCCACGCACAAGGCTATCGTCAATCAAGGTGACGCGTTTGCCCTGTATCTGCGCCCGGTTGGCCGAGTGTTTCATCTTCACGCCAAGGGCGCGAATGGATTGCGTCGGCTCAATGAAGGTGCGGCCCACATAGTGGTTTCGGATGATGCCGAGTTCAAACGGAACGCCGGATTCCTGACTGTAGCCAATCGCAGCTGGAACGCCGCTGTCCGGTACGGGCACTACGACATCGCACTCTGCGTGCGACTCAAGCGCCAATTGGCGACCCATCTCGCGGCGCACGTCATAAACACTTCGACCACCGACAATGGAATCTGGCCGGGAGAAGTAGATGTACTCAAAGATGCACGGGCGGGCCGGTTTTTTGCCGAACGGGAAGTAGGATTCGATCCCGGTCGAGGTGCAGACGATGACCTCGCCATTTTCCACTTCGCGGATGAACTTTGCGCCGATGATGTCGAGCGCACAGGTTTCCGAGGCCAGGATCGGCGCACCGTTCAAGTCTCCGAGAACCAGCGGGCGAATGCCGAGCGGATCGCGTGCGCCGATCAGCTTCTTCGCTGTCAGCGCAATCAGCGAATATGCGCCTTCCATCTTGGTGATAGCATCGATGAAGCGGTCTACAATTTTGGCTTCGCGGGAGCGGGCAACCAGCTGCAGAACAACTTCAGAGTCCGACGTTGACTGGCAGATTGCACCGTCGCGGATCAGGCCCTGACGAAGCTTCAGCGCGTTTGTGAAGTTGCCATTGTGGCAGATCGCGATGCCGCCGCCATCCAGTTCTGCAAAGAGCGGCTGAACGTTCCGCAGGATGGTCTCGCCGGTGGTGGAGTAGCGCACATGGCCAATAGCAGCCCGGCCTGTCAGGCGTCCGATGGTGTCGGCGTTGGAGAAGTGATCTCCCACAAGGCCCAGATGCCGTTCTGCGCGAAACTGGTCATTGTCGAAGGTGACAATCCCGGCAGCTTCTTGTCCGCGGTGCTGCAGAGCGTGCAGGCCAAGGGCTGTCAGCGCACTGGCATCCTCATGACCCAGAATGCCAAAAACACCACATTCTTCCCGCAGACGGTCTGCGTCCGGGTCAAACGGCTCATCCAGTTGGGCTTCGCCAGCCATGGTGAGACTCCTTGTCAGATTACCGAGAAACCGGGTGCCCCGGTTTTGTTTCAAGCGGTCAGGCGATCAGTTTGACTGACTGGTCAAGCGATCAAGTGCCTGTTGTTCAGACGCGCTATACTCAGGCTCATCGGTTTCTGCAACACCTTGCTGCGATGGAGCAGATGTGCTTTCGCCGCGCAGCCGGTCAAGGATTTCCTTTTCCGGATCTTCCGGCAGCATGCTGACCAAGCGTTCTCCAACCGATAGCAGGATTGGGCGCGATTTAGCGTCTCTAATCCAGTTCGGCTGCTGGTCCGGAACAACGAACCAATTGAAGAACATCATGGCCACCACGACCAAAAGCATGCCGCGCGCGGCACCAAACAAAAACCCGAGTGTACGGTCCAATGCACCAATCCGGCTGTCGAGAACGAAGTCGGAAATGCGCATCGTTATGTAGGAGACCACCAGAAGCGTTACAAGGAACACCGCTGCGACTGACGCCCCAAGGGCGACCATCGGATGGTTGATGTATTGTTCGGCGAAGGGGAGGACCTGATCGTAAAGGGCATAGGCGGCCACGGCAGCTGCCAGCCAGGAGGCGATCGACAACACTTCCCGCACAAAGCCACGTATCATGGCTAGGACGGCCGAAACCAGCATGATGGCGAGAAGGATTCCGTCCAGCAGCGTGATCGGCATCGGTATGTTAGATCCTCTGTTGAGCTCGCGACATTAGCGACCAGAATGCGTCAGTCTTGTGGCGACGCACCAGCGCGAACCGCGAGTTTCGCGACAAAGTCCCCAAGTTCTGCAAGACCGGTCGCTGTGAAGCCGTTTGCCGTCCTGTCCTTCAGATTGCCTTCGGGACAATAGGCTTGTTCAAAGCCCAGTTTCTGGGCCTCTTTCAATCTGGAGGGAGCCTGTGCAACGGGCCGAATTGCTCCCGACAAACTAATCTCGCCGAAATAGACGCAATTGGAACGAAGAGCAAGACCACTCAGTGATGAGACAAGGGCTGCTGCAACCGCCAAATCCGCCCCTGGTTCATTGACCTTCAATCCCCCGGCGACGTTCAAATATACATCGTGTTGGGAAAAGCGCACACCACAGCGGGCCTCAAGAACCGCCAAAATCATGGATAGGCGTGCTGTATCCCAGCCGATGACGGCCCGGCGCGGCGTTCCAAGAGAGGATTGCGCCACAAGTGCCTGAATTTCAATAAGAAGTGGCCGTGACCCTTCAAGCCCTGCGAAGACGGCAGCACCCGGTGCTGTGGTGTTTCTATCCCCAAGAAACAGCGCGGATGGGTTGGCAACCTCAACCAAGCCCTTGCCGGTCATCTCGAAAACACCGATTTCGTCGGTTGCTCCGAAGCGGTTTTTGACCGACCGCAGAATACGGTACTGATGCGCGCCATCACCCTCAAAATAGAGGACTGCATCGACCATATGTTCCACAACTCTTGGGCCTGCGATCTGCCCGTCCTTGGTAACGTGGCCCACGAGAACCAGCGTTGTGCCGTTTTTCTTGGCATATCGAACCATCGCCTGTGCCGAAGCGCGGACCTGCGTCACCGTTCCGGGAGGCGATTCGACCTGATCGGTCCACAGGGTCTGGATGGAGTCCAGAATGAGAAGGGCAGGGGCAGGTCCTGATTCCAAAGTGGCGAGAATGTCTTCAACGCTTGTTTCCGCTGCAAGGGCAACGGGCGCGCTGGCCAATCCCAGACGTTCCGCGCGCAGGCGCACCTGCCCAATGGCTTCCTCGCCGGAAATATAGACAGTGCGGTGTCCGAGATTGGCAAGAGCGGCGGCTGCCTGAATGAGCAGGGTTGATTTGCCGATGCCCGGATCGCCGCCGACCAGCAGGGCCGATCCCTTGACGAACCCGCCGCCTGTTACGCGGTCGAGTTCAGCCACCTTGGCCTGAATGCGCGGCGCTTCCTTGGCGTCGCCCTGAAGGCCGACCAGTTCAACAACTCGGCCTTTGGAGCGCGGGGCCTTGCCCGGTCCCCCGCCGATGCCGCCACCGGACTGTTCCTCGACAATGGAGTTCCATTCCCCGCAAGATTCGCACCGTCCCGTCCATTTCGCGGTGATGGCGCCGCAGGACTGACAAATAAATTGGGTGGACCGGCGGGCCATGGATCAACAGTCTCCGGAAAGGTCAGGTGAGGGACGCGTAGCGGCGAAGGAACCTGCGTCCGAGGTTGGTCAGATATTCATAATCGATGGTGTCCGCATACGCTGCCAGATCGCTGGCCGCAAGCTGTGGCCCCATCATTTCCACGAATGCTCCACGTCTCGTGAGGTGGGGCGAGATGTCCGTGACATCAAGGGTGATCATGTCCATCGAGACCCGCCCGAGCAACGGGGCTTTATGACCTTCGATCATGGCATAAGCCCCGGGCGCAATGTCTGTCGATCCGGCGCGGCGCATCATTCCGTCGGCATACCCAGCGGCAACCACGGCAACCCGCAGATCGCGTCTGGCTGTTTGCATCGCGCCATACCCAATCGTGTCACCTTGTGGCACTGAGCGAGCCATCATGATCCGCGCTTCCACCTTTACGGCTGGTTGCATGGGGTTTGGCATTGTGTCCAGCGCTTTGCCGCCATAGAGCGAAATGCCGGGGCGGACCAAATCAAAATGGTAGTCTTCACCCAAAAAGACGCCAGCTGAATTGGCCAAGGATTTGGGAATGTCGGGGTAAGCGCTTGTTAGATTTTTAAAGCGCTTCAGTTGCTCGGAATTCATCGGGTGTTCGGGATCTGCGCCACACGCCAGATGGGACATGATAAGGGAGGGCGTAAACACCTCCCGTATGTCTCCATTCAGCATGACTTCTTCAAATTCGGCGGCGGAAAGACCGAGTCGGTGGATGCCGGTATCAACATGAAGGGCTGCTGGATGGTGTTGGCCCGTCTCTCTGCAGAAGGCCGCCCATTCCTGCACTTCGTCTGTGGATGCCAGAACGGGGCGAATGCCGTTTTCTGCAAGTGTTTTGGCAGTGCCGGGAAATAAACCATCCAAAACATAGATCGTGGCATCAGGCATGCCCCGGCACAGCTTCAAGGCTTCAACAGGCAGTGCGACGAAGAAGGTACGGCACCCGTCGTCGTAAAGGGCTTTGGAAGCCTGTGTGAGCCCTGTGCCATACGCATCGGCTTTTACCGTTGCTGCACACTCAGCCCGATCTGAAAGCTTGTTTTTCAGAATGGTCCAGTTTGCGGTTATCGCCTTCAGATCAATGGTCAGGCGACCGCCAAAAAGAGAGTCGGATGCATCGGTCATTTTTCGGACTATGGCGAACTCTCGCGCCAAGTGCAATTGGGCGGCGGGCTGGCACAAAATAAAACAGCCGCCCATTTGGGCGGCTGAAGGCGTTGACCTTGGTTATTCCATACGTTCTGGCAAATGATCTTCCTCGGCCAGATCGGAGAAGCGGGTGTATTGGCCCTCGAAGTGCAGGTTCGCTGTGCCAGTCGGACCGTGACGCTGCTTGGCGATGATCACTTCGGCCTTGCCTTTTGCCGCATTGTGCTTGGCTTCCCAAGCCGCGTATTCGGGTGTATCCGAGTCCGGCTCAGTCTTTGAGAGGTAGTACTCCTCACGGTACACGAACATCACAACGTCCGCGTCCTGCTCGATGGAGCCTGATTCACGAAGGTCGGAAAGCTGCGGACGCTTGTCGTCGCGCGATTCCACCTGACGAGAGAGCTGGGAGAGGGCGATGATCGGAACATTCAACTCCTTCGCCAGCGCCTTGAGGCCTGTTGTGATTTCCGTGATCTCCTGAACGCGGTTGCCACTGTTCTTTTGGGACCCGGAAAGAAGCTGAATATAGTCGACCACGATAAGATCGAGGCCGCGTTGACGTTTCAACCGGCGCGCTCGGGCAACGAGCGATGCGATCGAAATGCCACCGGTCTGGTCAACGTGAAGCGGAACAGACTGCATGGTTTGTGTGCAGGCAACGAGCTTCTCGAATTCGGCTTCTGAAATATCACCCCGGCGGATTTTGGAGGACGAAATTTCAGCCTGTTCGGAGATGATACGAGTGGCCAGCTGTTCAGCCGACATTTCGAGCGAGAAGAAGCCGACAACCCCGCCATTGACGGTTTTCAGTGTGCCGTCGGGCTGCTCTTCTGCCTGATAGGCTTGTGCGATGTTGTAGGCGATGTTGGTGACCAGCGAGGTCTTTCCCATTGCGGGACGACCAGCAAGTACGATCAAGTCGGAATGCTGTAGGCCGCCCATCAATCCATCAAGTTCGCGTAGGCCTGTTGAGATCCCGGACAGCGCGCCTTCACGATTATAGGCCGCATGAGCCATTTCGATGGTTTCGGTAAGCGCATCACCAAAACTGACAAACCCGCCTTCACTGCGGCCTGTTTCCGCGAGTTCAAACAGGCGGCGCTCTGCATCATCAATCTGCTGGTTCGGCGGAACGTCGATTGGCGCGTCAAAGGCGATGTTGACCATGTCTTCGCCGATGCGGATCAGGTTCCGGCGCAGGCAGAGGTCGTAGATCGTGCGGCCATAATCTTCCGCGTTGATCACGGAAGCGGCGTCGGCTGCCAAGCGAAGCAGGAATTGTGTTGCCGTCAAATCGGCAATTTTCGCGTCCGCCGGATAAAAGGTTTTCAGCGTGATCGGGGAGGCCGTCTTTCCTGCGCGGATCAGATGGCCGATTTTCTCATAGATGTCCTGATGCGGTGGCACGAAAAAATGGTGCGGTTCCAGGAAGTCAGAAACACGATAATAGGTTTCGTTGTTCACCAGAATAGCGCCGAGAAGCTGGCGTTCAGCTTCCGCGTTGTGTGGCGCAACCTTTTGTTGCGACGATTCAGAATCAACCGTCTGCAAAGTGCCCTTCATATTGTCCCCCGAAGACCCAGCCATCCATGAACTATCGCCAAGAACGACACCGCTTCAAGGCTTGACGAGTATGCAAGAGTGATTCCCACCGAGTGGTTAAAATCAGCGGGGAAAGATTGGAAAACTCCTTGACGTGGGGACTCAAACCGGACTCAGAGGCGGCTAGGCTCTATTTGTTGAAATCTCAATGGTTTCTGCGGTTTTGCAGGGAGAGGCCTTGGTGAAACTCTGATGAGTCTTGATGAATGTGCCAAAGTTGATTGAGCGTGAAGAATTAACTTTTCAGGCGAGAAAGTTTATCAGGCAAACAAAAAACCGGCGACCAAATGGCCGCCGGTTGAAACATGCTGTGAAAGCAAAAGGGCTGGGATCAGACCTGCTCTTCAGAAGCGTCTTCTTCGGTTGCTTCTGCGTCTGCATCACCCTCTTCGGCCTCGTCTTCTTCTTCAAATTCAAAGACATCCATTTCAGGAGTGGTGAGGTCTTCACCAGCTGCCTGACGGGTGGCTTCGTCTTCAGAACGAGCAACGTTGATGGTCACACCAACTTCCACTTCCGGGTGGAGGCGGATTTCGACGTTGTGCAGGCCAATCGTCTTGATCGGAGAGCGAAGTTCGATCTGGCTGCGTGCAACGGTGAAGCCGGTTGCAGTCAGGCCTTCAGCGATGTCGCGAGTTGAGACTGAGCCGTAAAGCTGACCAGTTTCACCAGCGGAGCGGATCATGACGAGAGATTCGCCATCCAGCTTGGAGGCAACAGCTTCAGCTTCCTGACGGCGCTCAAGGTTACGTGCTTCCAGTTGGGCGCGTTGTTGTTCAAAGCGCTCAAGGTTTGCCTTGTTGGCGCGCAGTGCCTTGCCTTGTGGCAGAAGGAAGTTACGGGCGTAGCCGTCACGTACGCGAACTGTGTCGCCCATCTGGCCAAGCTTGGCGATGCGCTCAAGTAGAATGATTTCCATTGGACTTCTCCATACTGTCCCGCAATTCGTGCGGTTAGAGGCTGGTATTTCACAGCCCCAGTTCGGAAGGTTTCGCAGGCGCGAAACCTTCACTCAATGTCCAGCTACTTAGCTGATGACGAACGGCAGAAGGCCGAGCAGGCGAGCGCGCTTGATGGCGCGGGCCAATTCCCGTTGCTTCTTTGCAGAAACGGCGGTGATACGGCTCGGGACGATCTTGCCACGCTCGGAAATGTAGCGCTGCAGAAGACGGGTGTCCTTGTAGTCGATCTTCGGCGAATTCGCGCCAGAGAACGGACAAGTCTTCCGGCGACGGAAGAACGGACGGCGAGTTGGAAGTTGTGCGATATCTACCATTCTTCTTACTCCCCTTCGGTCCGGCGCGGTGCACGCTCACCACGACCACCGCGATCACCACGGTCGCCGCGACCAACACGACGGTCGTCACGGTCGCGCTTTTGCATCATTGCAGACGGCTCTTCTTCATGCTCTTCAACCTTGAAAGTCATGAAGCGGAGGATGTCTTCAGAAAGACCCATTTGGCGTTCCATCTCTGCAACAGCTGCATGCGGTGCAGTGATGTTCATCAGAGTGTAATGTGCCTTACGGTTTTTCTTGATGCGGTAGGCGAGGGAGCGCAGGCCCCAGTTTTCGATTTTGCCAACGGAACCGCCGCCAGCTTCGAGAACGCCTTTGTATTGCTCAACAAGTTGTTCGACCTGCTGGGCCGAAACGTCCTGGCGCGCCAGGAATACGTGCTCATAAAGAGGCATGAAACTTGTGCCCTTTCTAGTGTTGCCATCGGGAACCGGCGCAAAGCCTCCTCGCATCCTTCGGAAAGGGACGAGAATTCTAACGAGAGCGGAGACACGGGAAGACGGACGTTTTGAGGTGTCCTGACCAATTGGCCCTTCCGTTCAGCCCCCAGCCGAGTACCCAAGCGAGAGGCGCTTCATACCTGTTTTTCAGGAAAATGCAAGCGGAGTAGACCAAATACCGACGTATTTGTAGCGTTCGCGAGCCTTACAGAAGTCTCTGGCCTCTCTTCGCGAAAAAGAATGTCTCAGTAGAGATGAATGGCGCCAATTCCCACTTGAAAAAATATCGCAGAACTGTGCGGCTCTTGACAGGGGGGGCGCATCCGTACGATAGCCTCGCGCCAGACTAGACGCAGATCTGTACTTGCGGACCTTCGCTCGGTTTTTCTTTCGAGCCTTTTGGGGGCCGAAGCAAAATACAGACCCTGCGGTCTTCATCTTATCTCCGGAGGCTTTTTCCAGATGACCATTGCATTCACCTTTCCCGGCCAGGGAAGTCAGGCCGTTTCCATGGGCAAGGAGCTCGCGGATACATTTGCTGAAGCCAAGGCTGTGTTCGATGAGGTGGATGATGCGCTGGACCAAAAACTGTCCACGCTGATGTGGGAAGGACCGGAAGCCGATCTGACGCTGACTGCCAATGCCCAGCCGGCTTTGATGGCTGTAAGCTTGGCAACGATGCGGGTTCTGGAAGCGCGTGGCCTCGATCTGGCCAAGTCTGTTTCTTTTGTTGCTGGTCATTCTCTAGGTGAATATTCGGCGCTGGCAGCAGCTGGCAGCCTTGATGTGGCGACTGCTGCCCGGCTGTTGCGTGTACGAGGCAATGCCATGCAGACGGCTGTTCCTGTCGGGCAGGGCGGTATGGCTGCCTTGTTGGGTTTGGACTTTGCGGAGGCGGCGAAAGTTGCTGAAGAGGCCGCTCAAGGCGAAGTCTGTCAGGCTGCCAACGATAATGCGCCGGGGCAAGTTGTCGTGTCTGGCAATATGTCTGCTGTTGAACGGGCTGTCGAAATTGCGAAAGCCAAAGGCGCGAAACGCGCCATGATGTTGTCCGTCAGCGCGCCTTTCCATTGCGCTTTGATGGCGCCTGCGGCCGATGCGATGGCGGAAGCTCTCGCTGGTGCGGAGATTGTTGCCCCGAAAGTGCCGTTGGTTGCTAACGTATTGGCGTCAGCCATCACGGATCCTGCCGAAATTCGTAATCATTTGGTGGAACAGGTCACTGGCACAGTTCGCTGGCGCGAATCCATGGGCTGGTTGGTTGAAAACGGTGTCGACACCTTTGTTGAGGTCGGGTCCGGAAAGGTTCTGAGCGGCATGATGAAGCGCATTGAGCGCTCCGCGAAAGTGCAGCCGGTCAATACTCCGACGGACATTGACGCATTGTTTGAACTCTTGAATAGCTGATTGCTGAACGCACATAGACATTGGCCGGTTGCCCTTTTGGGCAGGACGCGGTCCCAGAAAACGAGGAAACGCCATGTTCAATCTTGAAGGCAAGACCGCGCTTGTGACCGGCGCAACTGGTGGGATCGGCGCCGATATCGCCCGGACCCTTCACGCGCAAGGTGCAACGGTCGCCATTTCCGGCACTCGGGCAGAAAAGCTCGAGGCTCTTGCGGCTGAACTTGGCGAACGTGTTCACGTTACCCCAGCAAACCTGTCTGACCGTGAAGCCGTCGCTGGTCTTGTTCCAGCTGCAGAAGCTGCGATGGGATCGCTCGACATTCTGGTCAACAATGCGGGCATTACCCGCGACAACATCTTCATGCGGATGAAGGATGAGGAGTGGGATCAGGTTCTGGAAGTGAATCTGACTTCTGGCTTCCACATTTGCCGTGCAGCGATCAAGGGTATGATGAAGCGCCGTTCGGGCCGCATTATCGGGATTACTTCCGTTGTTGGCGTCACCGGCAACCCGGGTCAGGTAAACTATTCAGCGGCCAAAGCCGGTATGATCGGCATGTACAAGTCGCTTGCACGTGAAGTTGCCAGCCGCAACATCACTGTGAACACGATTGCGCCGGGTTTCATTGAAACAGCCATGACAGACGCGCTGAACGAGAAGCAAAAGGATTCGATCCTCGTCTCTGTTCCGGCGGGCCGTTTGGGCACTTCTGGCCAAATTGCCTCTGCTGCGCTTTATCTTGCAAGCGATGAGGCTGCTTATGTTACCGGTCAGACGCTTCATGTGAACGGCGGCATGGCTATGATCTAAAACGCTTTTTTGCTGTGCAGGCAAAAATTGTCCCGATGGAAAAAGTGCTGTCGGGATTGGCTGGTCAAGGTGTCCAAAGTGTGATACCTACCCGCCGATTGTTCAAAAAGGGTGAGCTTTCTTAACAAAAGGCAAGGGCTCAACCTGGACGTGCTTTTCGGCCGCGAGTTCGCACCGGAACAGAAAGACATGTTTCGGACGTTACGGGTGCTTCGCGTGGACGGGCGAGAGTAGTAAATCAAGGAAGTGAAAAATGAGCGATATCGCGGATCGTGTAAAAAAAATCGTCGTTGAGCACCTCGGTGTAGACGCTGAAAAAGTTGTTGTAGGTGCAAGCTTCATCGACGATCTGGGCGCTGACTCCCTCGACACTGTTGAGCTGGTCATGGCTTTTGAAGAAGAATTCGGCGTTGAGATCCCGGACGACGCAGCTGAGACAATTCAGACTGTTGGCGACGCTGTAAAGTTCCTGGAAGCCAACCCGGCCTAGTTGCCCGGAATTCTTCAGGTTTCTTTTCGACAGGCGGGGCGTTCAGCCCCGTTTGTGCATCAATAAGTGCAGGTATATGAGAAGAGTCGTTGTTACTGGTATGGGTATGGTGTCTCCGCTGGGCGGAAACGTCGATACCACCTGGAAAAACATTCTTGCGAGCAAAAGCGGCGCCAGCAAAGTCACCAATTTCAAGGTTGATGACATTGCGTGTCAGATTGCATGCCAAATCCCGATCGGGGATGCCGCAGAGGGCAAGTTCAATCCGGATGACTGGATGGATGCCAAAGAGCGGCGCAAGGTCGACAACTTCATCGTATATGCTGTAGCGGCTTCTGATCAGGCCATGGCTGACGCTGGCTGGAAACCTGAATCCTATGAGGATCAGGCGCGTTCTGGCGTTCTTATCGGTTCTGGTATTGGTGGTCTTCAGGGAATTGAAGAAGCAGCTCATATCCTGCGGGACAAGGGGCCGCGCCGGGTTAGCCCGTTCTTTATTCCTGGGCGTTTGATCAACCTTGCAGGTGGGTACGTTTCCATCCGTCATGGTTTGAAAGGTCCGAACCATGCGGTTGTGACCGCGTGTTCGACGGGCGCGCATGCTATTGGCGACGCCTCTCGTCTCATCGCGTATGGCGATGCGGACGTGATGGTGGCTGGTGGCACGGAAAGTCCGGTTTGCCGTCTGTCTCTTACCGGTTTTGCGGCTTGTCGGGCCTTGTCCACGGGTTTCAATGATGAGCCGGAGCGGGGCTCACGCCCTTATGACAAGGACCGTGATGGCTTTGTCATGGGTGAGGGCGCTGGTATTGTCGTGCTTGAAGAATACGAGCACGCTGTTGCTCGCGGCGCGCATATCTATGCTGAAGTGATTGGCTACGGCCTGTCGGGTGATGCATATCATATCACGGCACCGTCTTCTGATGGTGATGGCGCTTATCGCTGTATGTCGGCTGCTCTCAATCGGGCGGGCATCAGCGCATCTGACATTGACTATGTGAATGCCCACGGAACATCCACACCACTCGGTGATGAAATCGAGCTTGGCGCTGTAACCCGGTTGGTCGGGGATTCTGCAAGTTCCATCGCAATGTCCTCCACGAAATCCTCCGTCGGGCACCTCCTTGGTGCAGCGGGCGCTGTAGAAGCGATTTTCTCAGTTCTGGCGATCCGTGACGGCATAGCGCCTCCGACGATCAATTTGGACAATCCTTCGGTTGAAACCGAGCTCGACCTTGTGGCTCACAAACCAAAGGAAATGGACATCAACGTTGCGTTGTCCAACTCTTTCGGATTTGGCGGGACCAATGCGTCTTTGATTTTCCGCAAAGTTGCCGCATAAGTCGGTTTAACTATGGGCGGTGCGGTGGTACAGGTCCCGCGCTGCAATCAGGCTTGAAGGGCGTCCCAGGGCGCCCTTTTGCCTCTTGAGAATCGGCTTTTTGGAGGTCGTCAAACTATGCGCATCAAACCCAAGAGCCCGCGGGAAGCATTGCAGCCTGAAGTCGCTCCCGGGCCACCACCGCGCTCTCGTCATGTTCGTAATCCTCTTGTGATCCTGACGAATATGGTAATTTCGCTGGCTGTTTTTGGATTTCTTGCTGCGGGTGGGGTGCTCTATTTTGGCAAGCAGAGCTTTGAAAAGCCTGGGCCACTCACTGATAATGCAACTGTCATCGTTTCCTCCGGGTCGGGCCTTTCTGGCATTACCGATCGCCTCGCCGCGCAAGGTGTTATTGCGGACGACTGGATGAACGATCTGATCTTCAATCTTGGCGTTCGCTTTCATAAGAACGAGAAAAAGTTGAAGGCAGGCGAATACGCTTTCGCTCCCGGTGTATCCATGCAGGAGGTCATGACAGATCTGGTTGAGGGCAATGCTATCAACCATGCGGTGACGATCCCGGAAGGTTGGACGACAGCACAGATCATTCAACGGGTGAAAGACAATCCAATCTTGGTTGGAGACATCACAACATCACCTCCTGAAGGTGCGTTGTTGCCTGAAACCTATTCCTTCACCCGAGGGACAACTCGCCAACAGATCATTGATCAAATGCAAAAGGCGCAGAGTGATGCGCTTGCTGAGATCTGGGAGCGGCGCGTTGCGGATCTTCCGATCAAAACGCCTGAAGACCTCGTGATCCTTGCGTCTGTTGTGGAAAAAGAAACCGCCAAAGCGGACGAGCGTCCACGCGTTGCCGGTGTTTTTGTCAATCGCTTGAACAAGGGCATGCGCCTTCAATCTGATCCGACAATCCTTTATGGATTGTTCGGAGGCGAAGCCTGGATACGTGATCGTTCCGGTATCACAAGGTCGCAATTGCAGGCCAAGAACCCTTACAATACATATCAAATTGATGCTTTGCCGCCGGGGCCAATTGGTAATCCGGGCCGCGCTGCCATGGAAGCGGTTGCCAACCCGTCACGTACAAAGGATCTCTTCTTCGTTGCTGATGGAACGGGTGGACACGTATTTGCTGAAACTTACGAACAGCATCAAGCGAATGTCCGCAAATGGCGCAAGATTGAACGGGAGCGCCGTCAGGCGGAGCGGGATGCCGCGGCTGGCGAAGCGTCTGGAAACTAAATGATATTGTGAGGAGGGCTTCGGCTCTCCTTGCCAGTTTTGGGGGTACTCTCATGGCCTTGGCCAGCATGACCGGATTTGCGCGCGCTTCAGGCGAAGCGGGACCTGTGCATTGGACGTGGGAGCTTCGATCCGTCAATGGCAAGGGTCTGGATATTCGCGTGCGTATACCTACAGGCCTTGAAGGTTTAGAGCCGAAAATCAAGGAACGGGCCGGCAAGCTGCTCAAGCGCGGCAGCGTGAATATTGGTCTATCCATGAAGAGGGACCAGTCTGAAGCCACGTTGGCGATAAATGAGACCGCCCTGGACGCTGTTCTTTCAGCTGTTGATCTCTTGAGAATCCGTATGCCGGATCTGCCACCACCGAGCCTGGATGGCATTCTGGCCCAAAAAGGTGTGTTTGAGTTTCAGGAGCCGGAAGATGACGACGACTTCAAGAAGGAGCTTCAGGCAGCTCTTTTAACGACGCTGGATTCAGCATTGCTTGATCTTGTTGATATGCGCCACACTGAAGGCGGTGCAATTACCAAGCTTCTCTCTGAACAACTTTCCCGGATCGAAGACCTAACGGCTGCTGCAGAGGTGCTTCCAGCGCGCCAGCCAGAGGCGATTAAGGCTCGGTTGGCCGCTCAAGTTGCGGAGTTGCTGGAAAGTTCGTCAGGTCAGTTCGATGAGCAACGACTGCACCAAGAGGCAGTGCTTTTGGCAACTCGCGCTGATATTCGCGAAGAGCTGGATCGCCTTGTCGCGCATGTGAAAGCGGCGCGCGATCTTGTTTCCGGTGGCGGAGCAGTTGGGCGCCGACTTGATTTTCTCGCGCAGGAGTTCAACCGAGAGGCCAATACCCTGTGCTCTAAATCCAATGATGTTGAATTGACCGCAATTGGTCTGGATCTGAAAGCTGTTATCGATCAGATGCGCGAACAGATCCAAAATCTGGAGTGATTCATGAGCGATAGCATCGCCCCCTTGAGCGGAACCAGTGTCAGCGCAGATCAGGCTGAGGCGCAACGTCGTGGCTTGATGTTAGTCCTGTCGTCGCCATCCGGTGCTGGCAAGTCAACGATTGCCCGTTTGTTGTTGGAGAAAGAAACCAATCTTTCTTTGTCCATTTCCGTCACGACCCGTCCGCGTCGTTCCAGCGAAGTCGACGGTGTGCATTATCACTTCTTGGACAATGCCCGTTTTGACCAGATGAAGGAACATGACGAGCTTCTGGAATGGGCGCAGGTGCATGAGAATTACTATGCGACACTGCGCCGTCCGGTAGAAGATGCGCTTGAAGCAGGTCAGGACGTTCTCTTTGACATCGATATCCAGGGCACCTTTCAGCTCTATGAGAAGATGCGCTCCGATGTTGTGTCCATATTCATTCTCCCGCCCTCTATCGCGGAGATGAAGTCCCGTTTGCGCCGCCGCGCAGAAGATTCTGAAGATGTCATCATGCGCCGACTGAAAACCGCCGTTGGCGAGATGCGGCATTGGTCAAAATATGACTATGTTGTCGTGAATGATGACCTTGAGCGTGCCTACGAGAGCGTGCGTGCCATATTGCGCGCTGAACGTCACAAGCAGCATCGGTCTCCAGCTATCGCGCCTTTGATCGACGGGATGGTTGGCGATCTTGAGCAGTCTCTGTCTGAGCAAAGTTAGTCGAGAGGCTTTGAGGAGTGTGAAGTGAAGGCTCGCCAGCGGCGGGCCTTTTCCGTTCAAGAGGCAGCGTACGCATTTGCGATGCGGACAAACCCTTCCACATCAACCTGCTCTGCACGTGTCGTCGGTTCAATTCCGGCAGTTTCCAGAAGAGGTTCGGGTGGCTTGCCAAGGCTTTTCAAACTGGCACGCAGCATCTTGCGCCTTTGGCCAAATGCCGCGGCTGTAATCTTTTCCAGAATGTTTAAATCACATGGAAGCGGAGAGTGGGTCGGCACAAGATGCACCACGGCGGACGTGACCTTAGGAGGCGGGGTAAACGCCTGAGGTCCGATGTCAAACAGCATCCCGCTTTGGCATCTCCAACTGGCCAAAACACCAAGACGACCATAGGCCTTGCTACCCGGTTTCGCGACAATTCGTTCGCCAACTTCTTTTTGAAATAGCAAAGTGAGGGAGGTCCAGAATGGTGGCCAGTTTTCGGTCGTGATCCAGTTGATCAACAATTGTGTGCCCACATTATATGGCAAATTGGCGATGATCTTGATTGGCCCGCTAATGCCGAGGCTCGTTGGATCAATTTTCAGCGCGTCTTCGCTGATGACTTCCAGCTTGCCATCATAGTGATTGGATATCTCTGCAAGTGCTGGAAGGCACCGTGTATCTTTCTCAATTGCAATAACTCGGTCTGCACCGGCGGCCAGTATGGCGCGGGTCAACCCACCCGGACCAGGACCAACCTCAAGAACCGTGACCCCATTCAAATCGCCTGCGGAGCGAGCAATGCGGGAGGTCAGATTAAGATCGAGCAGAAAATTTTGGCCAAGAGACTTCTTGGCGTCGAGACCATGTGTGGCAATGACCTCGCGGAGAGGGGGAAGCGTATCAATTTGCGCCATATGGCAGCCTGTTATGTTGCGGATGGGTCAGCAAGCACCGCAGCAAATCGAAGGGCTGCTGCAAAGCTGTCAATTTTCACCTGACCTGTTCCAGCAAGCGAATAGGCTGTTCCATGATCGGGTGAGGTTCGGACAAAAGGAAGGCCGAGTGTTACATTTACAGCCTCATCAAAGCCAAGAGTTTTCGCCGGGATCAGAACCTGATCGTGATACATGCCAATTGCGCAATCGTAGGTTTTTCGAGCGTCGCCGTGAAACAGTGTGTCCGCAGGATGTGGCCCGGAGACCCTTACGCCTTCGCTTTGCAATTGTGCCAGAGCAGGTGCAATGACCTCCCGATCCTCTGTGCCCATTGTGCCACTTTCGCCAGCGTGTGGGTTCAGCCCGCAAATGGCGAGGCGGGGGTGCTGTATTCCAAATCGGGTTTTCAGATCCTTGTCGGTTGTGCGAACAACATCAAGGATCAGCTCTTTGGTCAGGGATGTTGGTACTTTGGAAATCGGAATGTGAATGGTTACCGGTACGACCATCAGATCCGGTCCGGCAATCAGCATTACTGGTTTGGGCCTTGTGCCCCAATACTTCTCAGCCAGAGCGCCGAGATACTCTGTATGCCCGGGGTGTTCAAAGCCATGGCTATAAAGCGCGGCTTTGTTGATTGGATTTGTGACAACAGCGGCCGCAACGCCACTGTTAACATCGGCCACAGCCTGTTCAATTGAGGACAAAACGGTCGCAGCGGTAACCGAATTTTCTAGGCCGGGTGTGTCTTCCACTGAGCCACCCGTTTGTACAACAGGCAAGGCCTTGTCAAAAACCGCATTTGCTTCGGTCGCATCACATTCTTGAACTAGGACTTTGAGGCCCAATTGGCGCGCGCGCTCCGTTAGAAGGGAAACATCTGAGCGAATATAAAAATATGGCAGTTGGAGTTTACGTCGGTTGGCCCAGGCTAGCAGGGTAATGTCTGGGCCAATTCCGGCTGGTTCGCCGCTCGTAACGGCTAGAGGCTTTGGTATGTGAACCATCAAGTCCTTCAGGGGTAAACAATGCTTGCGCGACGCCGTAGGTCCATCAGATACCGTCGGGTTAGGGCTTCGCCTTCTTTTGCACGGAGTTCGTTTTCAAGTTCTGTACGTGCTGCGATGTCCGACGCAATTTCCCGCTTGCCGCACACAGCGATCATCTCAAAACCTACCTCTGTCTTGCGAGGAGAGGTTAGCTTGCCAGGTGTCGTCTTACTGATTTCCTTGCGCATCGGTTCTGGCAATTCGGTTTCCAGACGACGCCCTATCGGCTGCACGACAACTTCGCTGTATTTTCCAAAAACAGCACCAGCGCTGTCGCAGGCCGTCACGGCTTTGCGAATGCTGTTGCTTTCAGCCAAACGCTTGTTTCGGAAGCCCTTGGAGGACTTCTTTGGAACCACCACGATGACGCGCTGAAGGTTGTACTCAACACTGATGTTTTTGTTCTCGTCATCCGACTTGCGAAGCGCGTTGATAATATCGGATTCATCGACATCAACCTGACTGTTAAACCTGCGGCGGACGCTTTGCTGAAACGCAAGTTGGGCTTTCAGTCTGTCCTTCAAGGTCTGAGGGTTTACGCCGCTTTGACGAAGTCCGGCAGTCAGCTTGGCAGGTGTCAATTTCACATTGCGTGCAATATTTGCGTATGCGTTATTGACTTCTGCTTCGGAAATCTTGACGCCAATTCTTGAGGCCTCTTCCAGCCTAAGCCGGTCATCGATCAGCTCTTTTTCGGCTTCACGACGAGATGCGGCGACCGAAGAGCGCTGGATGAGGCGGATTAGCTTCGCACGTTGATTGATGTCATAGGTGGTAATCGGCTTTCCATTCACGACCACCTTGATACCAGCGGATGCAGGCGTCAATCCAAAGCCACCCATCACTACTAGGAGGGTAAGAAAGATCGGAAGTACTCGTTTCCGCATAAGGTGTTCGTCCGTCGTTGGCAGTAAACGCGATTTTAGTTTACTTATCTTGATTGCCGCGTCTTATAACGCAACGCTTTTCAGGTCTTGGTAGACCATCCAATTGTAGCGTTAAAAAGGCGCTGATTTCCAGACACAATCGACGTTTATTGGCCTAAGCCCTGAAACAGTTGGAAGTCGCCGATTGTTCTCAAGCCAAAGCGGAAGTAGACAGTCTTGTTCGTGGCTTCCCCATCGTTCCGGCTTCTATCTTCGAGATAAGACAGTGACATGGAAAACCCTTCGTCATCGTAGCCGATGCCGATACCATCTTGAACGATGTTCTCATTCTCGATGTCATAACGGAACGAACCATATGCGCGCCAGTTCTCAAGCAAGCGTATGCTCGCAGACCCAACCAGTTCCTCACGTGGTTCATCGATTCCAAGATTTGGCTGCTCACCCAAAAAGGCATAAGTGAGTGAGGAAACGACCGGACCGTAACTGGCGAGCGCCTGAGCTTGTAGTCGGTTTACAGACAGGTCTTCATCGTCAAAGCGGGCTTGAGCACCAACCTTGACCCCGAAGCGGGTGTCAAAATAAAGACTGCCGACATAGTCAGATTCGCGGCTTTCCAGACCAGAGTCCAATGAGGAGCCGAGAAGGTCGGCTTTCTCGAAGGAATTCTCACCGGACAGCTGGATCGAACGGCCGAACAGGGCGCTGATGTAATAGCCCTCGTTGAGTTGCAGCTTGTAACTCATGCCAAGGTTCAGGCGGGATCCACCTTCTGCACGGTCAAAACCGGAGAATTTATCGTAATCAAACAGGGTCGTTGTATCAAACACAAGGCTCTGCGCATCATCATTTGGCAGCTCGCCGATCCGCTGCTCGTCTGGCCGCACAATGACTTGTGCAATTGGTTCGATGATTTGATTGCCGCCCTGGAATGTCGCGACAATCGGGTAACGATATTCCAGACCTGCTGCTGGCATGGCGCGTCCGGCAAAGTCTTCATTCGCCAAGCGATTTACATCGCGATCAGCGCCTGCCTGCCAGAATAGGTCACCGCGCACATAGGCAAACGGTGTGAAACTTTGACCAATTGGGTCAATGAATGTGCGTCGCCATTCTGCTTCACCAGACAAGCGAGAGAATGTGCCATCAATACCGCGAAAGCGCGATGTCGTTCCGCCATCTGGTGAGAAAGCGTCAGTTTCTGAACGGGTGAGCGAGCTGAAGTTGGCTTTGAGTGAAAGCTCGCCATCAACGATTGGATCGCTGAAAACATAGTCATAGTCGACAATGGGCAGAACAAACGCTTGCTTATCTTGGAGCTTGTCGCCTACCGGAGAAAAACCCGGTGCATCAAGATCCTCATTTCGATAATCTTCCTGCGAAATCGAGTAAGCAAGGCCCTTGAAGGTAAGGCTATTTCGGTCGGTGTAGCCATCTAGATAAATGTTAGATCTGTTGGCACCGCCCATACTCGTCCAAGTATAGTCAGCAAGCACAGATCTGTCTGACTTGTAAACAAGATCCCAGCCGTAAGACCAGAAGTTGTTCAGTGAGAAGCTACCGGTTGTTCTTACCGCGCCGCGCAATTGTTCATCGCCACTTGTGCCGGAGAACTTCGAGCGGTCCATCTGACTGATACCGGCGGCAGAGATAGTGTAACTACCGTTTTTCAACTGGTGCCGGAAACTCACATCACCCAGAACACCTTGTCGGGTTAGCGGTGTCAGTGTTGTGGTAAGATCATAGTGAGGACTTAGCGCCCAATAATATGGGACCGAAACACCAAAGCCGAGCTTGCTGGATAGAATATAGTTTGGAATCAGGAACCCGGATTTCCGTTTAACCGAAGGGTCTGGCATCGAAAGAAACGGTACATACGCTATAGGCACACCAAAAAACTCGAACCGGGCGTTTTCATAGCGGATCGTCTGAGCTTTTTTATCGTGAATGATCGTGGCGGATTTAATGCGCCAAAGCGGTGGCTTTTCCGGCGGGTGTTTCGGGCCGGTGTAAACGCTATAGGTGCCGTTCTTGAATGTTGTTTTGTTGCCGTTCTGGCGCTCTGCGCTGTCAGCGATGATCCGGGTCCGATCAGCGGTTTCAACCCGAAGGGCGCGCGCAAAACCGTTGGCCAAATCATCGGAAAGCGTAATTTCTTCCGTTTGGATAACGTTGCCCTCAGGTTCCGTCAGGATGACATTGCCATGCGCAGTAAGCTGCCCGTTCGCGCGGTCAAAGGTGATCTTTGCAGCTTCGACGGTGATCCCATCGTAGAAAACCTGAACGTTTCCTGTCGCGATGATCAAATCACGATCAAAATCATAGGTCAGATTATCGGATTCCAATGCCATCTCGGCATTCGGATCCAGATCGCCTGCAAAATTCGCTTCCAAAGCTTCTTGTGCAGCCGCTGGTGATGACCAAATGGTGCCTTGAAGCAGCGCAATAGCTGCCACGGTTCCAAGCATTTTTGCAAGGAGACGCAACTTCCTGTGACACTTAGAAGTGCCATCGACCGGTAAGGTTGTGACGATACGCTTCACTTCTTCTTACCCGTCTTCCTGTTTCAGCAGGATTGTCAAACCCATTAGTACCCCAAATATCCCCGGAGCCCACGCAGCAACAATCGGAGGCACGATTCCAGCCCCACCGAAATCCTTCGCTAGCTCGGAGAGAACGTAAAGCACGAACCCGGCTACGATTCCACCCAAAATCATACTCCCAAGGCCACCAAATCGAGATACCCGAAGGGAAACCGCCGCTGCAATGATTATCATTGCTGTTAAAAGCAGAGGTCTGGCCAACAGAGTCTGATACTGAAGTGTATAGCGATAAGCTGGCAGGCCGGCATTGCGGGCCAGCTCGATAAACCTCGGTAAGGACCAGAAGGAAATTGATTCTGGAGACCCAATGCTCTCTCGAACCTCTGTGGCCGTCAGATAAGTGCTGACTTCATAACGGCCATATTGTTGTGGGTCGCGTTCTGTCGTGTAGACCGTTACATCTTCCAAAAACCAGATTTGGTCTCCAAGGCGCGCAGTAGCCGCTTCGACCCGTTCCTTGAAGGATCCTTCCTTGTCGAAGGCAAAGATAGTGACATCAAGAAGTCGAGTGCCGCCATCCAAAAGCTGCTTGGCAAGCAAAACAGATTCGCCGTCCAAGCCGTCTTGCCGTACCCAGACGTCCTGAGTTGTTTGCAGAAGGAAACTCTGCTCAGAGCCGAACAGACCTGCCGCCGCTTCGTCCGAGCGATGCTGGAGCCAGACTGCGAGCGGATTGTAGGCGACGACGGACAGAGTTCCAATAATCAAACCTACAACTACGGCGGGGGCTGCGAACTGCCAGACGGATATGCCGCTGGCGCGAGCAACCACCAGTTCCAGCGCACGGGAGAGGGTGACAAAGGCCAATATTGAGCCGAACAAGACGGCAAAAGGGATTACTTGTTCAAGAAGCAGGGGAACACGCAGGATTGAGATCAAGGCGACCCGTACAACGGTGAATCCTTCCTGATCGCCGCCGCGACGCACCAGCTCCAGAACATCGAACAAGAAAATGAGCACAGCTGCGAGCAGAAATAGCCCAAGGATAGACTTAAAAAAACGTGCGGAGAAATAGATTGCAAGTGTGCGACCCAAGATCATGAGGCGCCACCTTGTTGATGACCGCTGAAGCGGGATTGCAGCCGTTCTATCAGTTGGGACATACGCTCATTGAGGTCAATGAGCCACTTGGGGGCAGGGCCTCTGTCATCTTGCATGATCGACCAAACGGAAACTGCCATAGCAGCTATTGGAACCACATAGAGAAGTAGGAGAAGCCCCGTAAAGCCACTGGCGATAGCCGTTACCCCAAAACCGGCTGTACGAAGCAAAATGCATGTTGTGATAGCGCCGAGGATCGCAATTCCGCGCCCCTGCCGCGTTGTTCTGGCTTTGCCGAGAAAGGCAAAGACCACCAAAGCGAAAGCAAGACAATAGAGCGGTTGACTGAAACGCTCATGCAGTTCGGCCAACAGCTTGTCCGGATGCTGCAGGGCATAGGCATCGTTCGGCGGTGGGTTGAGCAGGTTCATCGTTGACCGCTCACTGGCCTTGTACACAGGTTCCGAGGCTTCCGGGATCAGGTTGGAAAGGTCAAACGCATAAGACTGGAAACGGACAATCGAGATTTCTCCAGCACCTTTCGGCTTTCTCTGGATCGTTCCGTTTTGCATGACCAATAAGGTGCGGTCGGCCACTTCAACGATGTGTCCGGTGTCAGACTGATAGGTGAATGCGGTGTCCTTGTCGCGCACATCATGCAGAAGCAGACCGTCAAGCGTTCCGTTGCCAGAGCGATTACGAATGTGGAAGGTGAGCCCCGCGTCCATATTGATGAAATGGCCCGGCTTGACGATATTGGCCACCAAATCGGCGCGCACGCGGGTGATTTCTTCTCTAAGCTCACCCAGGCCTAACGGTGCGACATAGATTGAAAGCGTGGCTGTGAGAGCGGTGACAGCTGCGGTAAAAATCAACACCGGCTTCAATACCAGAAATCTGGACCCACCGGTTGCATCGATCACGATCAGCTCACTGTCGCCGGAAAGCGCGTTCAGGACCAGAACAAGGGCAATCATCAAGGCAAAGGGGGCTACGATCACCAGCAAGAATGGCAGCGCCAACATGGTGATGCCAATAAATTGGACAATGGTTTGCCCCTTTGATGTCACAAGATCCAACTGGCGCAGGGCCTGCGTTGACCAAACCACCCCGGCCATGGCCGCCATGGCCATAAAGAAAACGCCTATCGCACGTTTAAAGATGTAGCGCTCGAGTGTTTTCATACGGTGAGGGAGAACCTAAGAATTTGATTCATTTGCCTGTCCGGCGGCTCATAATAAGCCACGGTTTTGGTGAACATCTCACCAATAAAGATGGTTAAAATATTATGCAATCGGGTTTTTGGGTAGGGAGAAGGAGCTTGCGGCGTCTTTGGAAAAAGCGGTTTATTTCCCAATCAACGTGTGCAAGCCTTTGGCACATTCTTCATGCAATCGACTGGGATTAAATAATGACAACGCTCAAGAAAGTATCCTTTGGAAAACTAGTTGCCCCAAAGGATGGAACGGTTATTGCGTTTGTGGATGAAAACCTCGCAGGCGGTAGCTTTCTGGAAGGTCTTTATGGTGGCACGCTTGATGCCTTGGGCAAGGCTGCCGAAATCGCCGGCTTTACCGGTAAAATGGCAGCTGCGTTGGATCTGATCGCGCCTGCAGGTTTGGATTTGGAGCGCCTGATTGTTGTTGGGCTTGGAAAAACTGACGAGCTGAGCGAGCTCGATTGGCAAAACCTAGGCGGCACGGTCTATGGGCTCGCTCAAAAGGCCAGTGCCGACAAGGTGTTCATCGCGTTTGATCTGCTAGGGGAAAGTGCTGCAGCGCCTGAGAATGCTGCCGGGTTTGCGGCAGGCATGAAGTTGCGATCCTACAAATTCGATGATTTCAAAACCAAGAAAGCAGATGAGGCCTCCTCAGATCCGGTTACTATCCAGATTGGTGTCGCTGATACCAATGCTGCGAAAAAAGCTTGGGGTGCAGCAGAAGCGATTGCGGATGGGGTCATCCTGGCACGTGACCTTGTAGATCAACCAGCCAATGTGTTGGGGCCAGTGGAATTTGCTGCCCGGGCTAAAGCTCTCTCTAAGCTCGGTGCCGAGGTGGAGGTTCTCGGCGAAAAGGAAATGAAGAAGCTCAAGATGGATGCGCTTCTTGGTGTTTCTCAAGGTGCTGTCCGGCCGCCACGTCTTGCCGTCATGCGTTGGAATGGCGGGAAAAAGAGTGAAAAGCCTGTGGCTTTCGTGGGGAAAGGTGTTGTCTTCGATACGGGCGGCATTTCCATCAAGCCATCAGGTGGCATGGAAGAGATGAAGGGCGATATGGGCGGAGCGGCAACGGTTGTTGGCGTCATGCATGCCCTTGCAGCACGGAAGGCCAAGGTCAATGCAATCGGCGTGATTGGGCTTGTGGAAAACATGCCGGATGGAAATGCACAGCGTCCGGGCGATATCGTCACCGCCATGTCCGGCACGACCATTGAAATTTTGAACACGGACGCTGAAGGACGTTTGGTTCTTGCTGATGCTCTTTGGTACACGCAGGAGAAATACAAGCCTGCCTTTGTAATCGACCTCGCGACATTAACAGGCGCAATCATTGTGGCTTTGGGACATCAAAACGCAGGCCTTTATTCCAACGACGACACGATTGCCGATCAGTTGAAGGCTGCGAGTGAGGTGACAGGCGAAGGCGTGTGGCGGATGCCGCTGTCGAAGGAATATGACAAGATTATCGACACGCCGAATGCTGACGTGAAAAACACCGGCGGCCGCTGGGCAGGATCAATTACAGCTGCGCAGTTCCTGCAGCGCTTTATTCAAGATGGCACGACCTGGGTGCACCTCGATATTGCTGGCCCTGCGTTTGGCGGTCCCAAGACGGAGATCTGCCAAGCTTGGGCGTCCGGCTTTGGTGTGCGTCTTCTGGACCGGCTTGTTTCGGACAATTACGAAGGCAAATAGGTGAGCGTTATCTGATATGGCAAAGAAAAACCCGCCGAAATGGCGGGTTTTTCGTATCCAGTTTTTTCAGGATATCAGCACGTCTTGTAAGATTGGCAGGCTGTTGCCGGCTCCGTTACAATCAGGCCCATACCCGCTGTTGCTCCGGCCATTACCATTACCAGCGCAAGAAACACCATGATACGCGTGAACATTCATCCCCCAACAGTCGTCAAACAGGTTCGCAAGACGTGATTTCTCGCCCGCGAATCCATCCCCGACAAAAATCTTTAGCCGTTCGACATTTTCGAAGCGTTAATGATACGACTGGACATGGATGTCCATGGAGTGAAATGCCTGTGAATTATTCTATGGCGGAGGTGTTGTGCGGATGCATCACGTTAAGGCTTGAGGCCACAACGCCTCGTTCAAGAAGATGAGTTTCGTCGCCCATGAGTGTTGATGTGGTTTTTTATCATCTGTTGCACAAACCGCTAGAAGCTGCCTTGCCGCAGCTCTTGCTCAAGTGTCTGGATCGAGATTGTAAGGTGGTAGTTCAAACGGGGTCGCAGGAGCGCTGCGATGCTTTGGACGCGCATTTGTGGACCTTCTCTGACGACAGTTTTCTGCCGCATGGCACGAAAGCAGACGGCCATGCAGAGTTCCAGCCGATTTATCTGACTTGTGAAGATGACAATCCAAATCAGGCGGATGTGCGGTTTCTGGTTGATCGGGCGGTGAGACCGCCCCTGCACGGCTATCAACGCGCCATTTACATGTTCGATGGGCGCGATGAAGAGGCGGTGGCAGAAGCGCGGCAGAACTGGAAAAGTGCCAAGTCAGAAGGCTTTAATGTGACCTACTGGCAGCAGACTGAAAATGGGGGGTGGGATCAAAAGGCATGAGCGAGGACAGCGTTCACGACGATGAAACCTTCATGGCCCGACGTAACGAGGCGCGAGAGCGAATTGATGCGTTGACCGGTGCCAAGGGCGGTGATGCGGAGGACCGTCAGGCCTGGTTTGAAGAGGTGTACAGTCATGCGAACGGCGATGCTGCAGCGATCCCGTGGGCAGATCTCGCACCAAAGGCCGCGCTGGTCGAGTGGCTTGAAAAGAACCCCGGAGAGGGGCGCTCGGCTCTCGATATCGCTTGCGGCCTTGGCGACAACGCAGAAGCCATTGCAGCAGCTGGCTACAAGACAACGGCATTTGACCTTTCAACGGCAGCCGTCGAGTGGGCCAAACGCCGGTTTTCCGAAACCGCGGTCGATTATCAGGCCGGGGATTTATTCAATCTGCCGGAAGACTGGCGAGGTCGATTTGATCTCGTACATGAAAGCTACACGGTACAAGCTCTGCATGGAGAGCTGCGCGAGGCATCCATCACCGCGATTGCTGATCTGGTCGCTCCCGGTGGCAAGCTCGTGTTTTTAAACCGTACCCGCGAGGAGGGTACCTTGGCCGACGGGCCGCCTTGGCCCGTCATGCCGTCTGAATGGCGCCGCTTTGAAGAGCACGGCTTTGTTCTGCATACGGAAAGTTATTTCCAGATTGAGCGGCCAGGGCGATCCATTCCACATGTCTTGGCGGTTTACAGACGACCGGAAGTATCGGGCTAAGTCCCTGATGCCCGAACGGTAAAAGCCGCGAAACGCCTTGCATTACTGTCAAATTTGCGAATACGTGTCGCAGAGCCAAATCATGGCTTCGTGGCGGGGATACCACGCAAGTTTGCCAAAGGGGATGAGAGTATGGGTTTCTTTGATTTCGTGAAGGATGCAGGCAAGAGCCTATGGGGTGATGACGATGCACCAGAGGCAAGCGCCGAGGCTATTGAAAAGGAAGTTGCTGATCTTGGTCTTGATGGCGAAGTAAAGGTCGAAGTTGACGGCGACACCGTGAAGATTGCTGGCGCAGCACCCAGCCAGGAAGCACGCGAGAAGCTGATTCTGGCGGCTGGCAACCTCAAAGGCGTCGCGAAGGTGGACGAGGAAATCGCTGTGGAAGCGGCTGAACCAGAAGCCAAGTTCCACACGGTTGAAAAGGGTGACACCCTGTGGGCGGTTGCCGAAAAGGCGTATGGCAACGGCTCCAAATATCAGACAATCTTTGAAGCCAACAAGCCGATGCTGAGCCACCCGGACAAGATTTTCCCGGGTCAGGTGCTGCGCATTCCGGCTCTCTGATTACAGCAAACAAAAGGCCGAGGAGACATTCAAGATGACAAGCAAACTGAAAGTCTCCTTCGCCGATTTGGTGGCGCAAGCGCGCGCCGCCATTGAAGAAGTTTCAACACAAGACGCCATCGCGCTTGTTGAAGATCCGAACGTCCAGTTCGTTGATCTGCGCGATATCCGTGAGCGGTTCCGGCACGAGCCAATCAAAACACTGCATTCTATCAAAGGCGTGCAGCAACCACCCGCGAAGGAAAACAAAGTCAAGGACGGGAAAGATGATTGAGAATGTTATTCTCTGGGCAACGTCCATTATCAACCCAATCGCCGGTACCGTGATGATCTTTGCATTATTTCAAAATGAATGGCTTCGGACCGCACCGCTCTGGCATCGTTTTGGTATGATCCTTTCCGCTGTGGGGCTTTATGGCCAGACCGCCAGAAACTACCTGACAATCACCACCGGTGTGTCGCCAAGGGATATCGAGATGCCCTGGTGGGTTCTGAAGGATTTCGGGTTGGCATTCCTAGCGTTCTCTTTTCTGTTTTTGTGTTTGAAGAAACGCAGAATTAGGTGAGGCGGGATAATCCCCATAAAGCTCTCTGAACGATTGAATTAACATATCACTCTCTTCTGTTTTTGCCGCCCCAGGTATTATGTCGTCGTAAATCCGAAAAATTGCTTCAATAAGTCCTGATGTTTCTGGTGTTCTATCGCGTAAAAATGTAGTAAATACCGTTTTTGCTCTATGCATAAAAGAGTCCAAATACTCAGATGCTGAACCTCCGGCCTCAATAAAGTAATTGTAGTAAGCCCCACCTTCTTTATACAAAGAAACTACTGTTTTATAAAGATCAGAGTGCAATTCTCTGACCGCTGGGGGCATTTTTTGAAAATAGTTATCAAATAATGTCAATTCATCGAATAATTGCTTAATTGTAGGTATGTGTTCAAAACCATTCTCAATATCGATTTTTACCTTATTTATGGTCTCGTAGTAAGCTAGAACTTCATTTTCTGACTTTCCCACGGCGTCCGAGACGCCGGAGAGGAAAAATTCGTAGTGTTTAAGTTCATGAACTAAGAGAGCTCTAAGTTCGGCCAGCCCGTTGGGATCGTTTGCCAAACGCTGCAAAGTTGACTTAGGAATTTGTATTACTGGCCTATGATCTAAAACGCCTCGCCATTTTTTCGTGACTGCCGCAGCTCCTTCTTCACCTGAATCTACAACTTGGAAAATTTCAGGGTCGTATTCCATCCCCATAGATTCCAGAGCAAATTTAAGCCCCTCAGCATAACGTTCTTGCCTGGTAAACTGGAGGAATGTTGTTTTTTGAGGGGAATTTAAAATTTCACTATCAATTGCTGTCGCGGCTTCCTCAGCAGTCCCTTCCTCTATGACACCCCCTATAATATCTACTTTGGGAAGAAACTCACCATCACTGGTTCGAAGTAAGAATTTACTTCCTAAATTATTGCCCTCTTCATCAACAACCTGAAAAAGTCGTCCACGAACTTGTCTAAAGTATACGATTTCCCCTTCGGAGTTCATAGCAGCGTAAATTGGCTGCCCCTCGGGAGTTTTTCCAATAGCATCCAGCCCATCTACTGCCAGCGAGTTCTCGGCCTCCAATTCACCGCCGGTAACACCAGGCAGTATTGAATTTTCAGCTTCTTCAGATATAATTTCTTCAGATAATGAACTTGTTACAGCTCTCTCTCCAATTCTCTCAAAAAAGTCAAAAACCATACCCGCACCATCCAGAACCATTAACACATCAAATAACGCTTGCAGAGGTGTCTCCCGCCGTTGATTGGCTTCCATTTGCAATGGTTGAGCAGCAAAATATCTTAGTGCTCTAATCTTTTGAATGTCCGTGTATTGTGAGACTGGGATATTCTCTTGCCCTTTAACAGGCAGAGTATCCTCATCAGGGTAATCTATGTTCATTTTGAGGAAATATTCGGCAGCATCTAAGATTGGCGATGGTCCGGTAGCGTTGCCCTCACTGTCAAAAACTGGGGCGGCATCAAGGAGTGCTTTGCCCGCAGCAGCGGATAGAACTTCCAAAAGGGGTTTATTCTGATACCAACCTTCGGGAAGATCTTTTGGTGAATTCACACCTATCACAGCTAGGGCGTAGCCTAAGAGCGCCTTCCGGGCCTCTATTGACATACCATAGTCAGCTGTGTGCGAATTCTCTGTTTCATGCCAGTTAATCGCTAGTATTGCTTCGTTCGCAATTTGCAACTCGATAGGTTCATATCCTTCACCACGTGGATCAGGCGTTAGCATTGTGTGTTGTGAAGCTTTATCGTCGGCGAGACCTTTGATCCCACCATTACGCACTACGTTGGTAGCATGCCAGTTAACCTTCCAGCCGCCTGTTACTTGGTCGTATTTCTCTACCGTTCTGGCAAGCGGATTGTAGCGTTCAATTGGTCGACCATTTCTGTCATAAACAACCAACCCATAGTATGGAACGCCGTCTTTCTCGCCAGCAAAAAAATTTGTCACCGAGTTTCCGGATTTCAAATATTTTCTTTTCTGAAAAACGTTGCCTTGACCTTCCAACCATTCGCCCTTGGAAGGGGCCAACGACCGAGCCTGAGTTTCGACCGCAATCCAGAACCGATCGGTTTTGCTTACGCTTGCATTGGAAGGAGGCTGTCCAGCAGCGATGAAATCTACAAAATTGTCCGGGTTATTCGGATCGAGGACGCTCGCTCTTTCAATCACCGCACGTTGATACAGCTTCTGGGTGGCGCCTGCGGGAATTTCCCCACGTACTTCGCGTTCAGCAGTTTTCTTTAGAAAAACATGGAGTTTATCTTCCAAAATTTGCCGCTGCCGAGGCGTTACAAAAGCAGGAAACGTAGTATGGATGATCACATTCTGAATAATCTGATCTCGTTGAACAATCTGGGCTTCAGTAAGAGAAGGCTTGGAAGCGGAAGCAATCGATTTCGGGAAACCTCCAAGTTTCTCCGTATTTAGTGATGGCACTCCCACGCGACGGGGTTGATCTTTCGGAATAATCGATAATACTTCGGTAGTCGATGCCCGTTGAACAAGTGCGCTCATAATCATGCCCCTTTGATAAAACCTCTAATGAGATATTATTGCGTTTGTAATTTTTGGAAAATTGGTAATAAACCGCAATAACAATCATAAGCGGATATTTCCCAAGTAACTGTGTGTTGCGACGAGGTTGACCGTTTTCACGGACGTTTGCAACTCTGACGGCAGCGTTGTCGGGGCGATTATCGATTTTGACGGTTACGTAAGCGCGGTTTTTGAGCTTTTCGTGGACTTTATCCCGTTTGGGCTGCGACAAGACACAGCTGTGGAGCCGCATTTGTGTTGGTTTCGTTGTTTGGAGCGTCATGCAGGCCTCGGCGGGGGCTTGAGGGCGCGGATTGCGGCGAGGATTCGTCCGAAGACGTAGCCTGATACAGCCACCTCTGCCAGTTGGAACGTGATTTTGCGCGCATGGCGTACGACCTTTGCCCCGATTTTGATGAGGCGGCTCTGGATACTTGTCAGCGACCAGTCGGCGACCTCTTCCGGGAGGTCTAGCCCTTGCAGGAAGACACCAAGGTTATACGCCAATGCGTGAAGCTGAAGCCGGACCTCATTGTCACAGAACCGCTTGCAGGACAGGCGGGTCCAAGTGATGGCGTTCTTGCCTTCTTTGATGTGCTGTTCGGCTGTGCCGCGCTGATTGTAGAAGCGGATGATCCATTCCGGCTCCATCGGCAAGTTGGTGACGACAAAACCCACGCGAGGGAATAGATCACCGGGATACCATTCGATCTTGGCAACCACCTGACGGGGCTTGCTCCATGAAGCAGCCTGATACTCAAAAACCTCATAGAAGCGCTTGATCTTTGTCTTTGAGGGACGTCCCACGGGGCGGGTCAGCTGATGGCTGATCTTCTCTTCCAGCACAGCGTTCTTTTTGAGGCGGATGGCGTAGCGGTACCCTTCAGCCTCTAAAGTCTCGTAAAGTTCCGGAATGGCAAAGGCGGCATCAGCGCGAAAGAAGCGCATGATGTCGCGCTCTGCATAGCGCGCAATGACGGGTATCAGAAGAGCCTTCCAGTCATCCGCGCTGTGGACGCTGCCATTGCGCAGGGCACAGCGTTCCAAGTGGCCAAACTGATTGAAGATGAACAATGGGTGATAGCAGTTGCAGCCGAAATGCCCGTTCCATGCGGTTCCCTCCTGAGCGCCATGGGTGGGGCTGACAGAGCTATCCATGTCCAAGGTGATGTAGTTCAGTCCTTGGCGACCATGCACCGCATCAATCCATTGACCGGGCATATCGGCCAAGGCTTCCCTGTTGGCGGCAGTCGCGAGCACCTCAGTCTCAAAGCGGCCCATCTGGGAGGAGGATGCCGCCTGAGTGTCAACGGCACGGCCCCCGATAATCTGGCGCATTACCGGGTCACGCGACAGACGCACGGCATCATTCACATCTTCATAGCCCGCAAGGCGACCAAATATCGATTGGCGCAGCAGGCCCATCAAGGTGTGAACGCCATTCTTACCTTTGCGGGTATCCCGAAGGAACCGAACCGCTTTGCCGAAAAGGCCAAGGGCGTCATCAAGCTCCCGGTAAAGCAGAAGACCGCCATCAGAACTGATCTTTGAACCGTGGAATTCCAACCGCACCCGAGGGTCAAAATCCAGCCGAAAATCGCTCTCAGAACCCGCACCCGTTGGGTGTGCCATTTTTCAGCCCTCCGTCATCAAGTAACACGCTGTAATATAAAGAGAAAAATAGGATAGAAGAAGCTAAATCAGCTGACTACTTGGGAAATCCGGGATAACAAATAACAAATAGTTCCTGAGGTATATATTTTGCTTAGAGTTATATTTCTTATTTTGACGTATATTTTTGCGGGTTGGGGTTTATATTATATTTTCATGGGTATTATTTGTGGGAAGTTTCTGGTCTAGATGGGCTGAAAAGTGTACTTTTTGAGTATTTATATGCGTTTATATTATTTTTCTTAGTATTTGCTCTCAAGGTTGCCGCAAATATTGCAGGATCAGCTAGCGCAAGGTCAAAGGGAATTGAGAGATCTACTTCTGCAGTAGATGCAAGATCTTCCGGCACAGAATATCGTTCTCTTTTGGTAAAATATAAGAAATTTGCCTCTGTTGAAGACTTTTACAGGCTTGGAGTTTTGGAAATAAAACTTCAAAATAAGAAGTTGGGGCATGGTGAGGCCGGTTTGGCGTTCTTCTTGCCAATTACAATTTCATTTTTACGAGAAAAGTCAGGTTCGAAATTAGCGACCAACGTTCCCCAATTTTCAGGGCTGACGGAAGTCGAAAAAGAAATCGTGAGATGCCTATATTTAGCTGTCGCTGGCGAATCTGACAGGTTCTTTAGTTTTCTGGAAACGTCAATTGGAGCCAAGTTGTTAGAACCTCTGACAATTTTACACTCCACGGCCTACCAACTGAAGGCACGGTCCCAACGCAGTCTGATAAAACGGATGTTCAGTAAGCGGAAGTCAATTAAACCTGCAAAGAGGGATTTCTTCGACTTCACCACGATGTCCGGGTTGGAATTGGAGATGTATGCCGCCTGCCAAATAGCTGAAATAATTTCGGCAGCAGGCGCTCTATCGAGCCCTGCCGAAAGCACGGGGATTTTGCGCGACATCTCGAAAGCGCGAAGCCTTTTTCTCGCCAGGGCATCACGACTTAATAGCGCCGAAATTTGGGGCCATGCATCAAGTTGGTTTGGAGGCCTACCTCGCCTAGGCGAGCATGAATGGCCTCGATCAGCAAAAGATAATCTGCCTTTAGTTTTTCTCGCACAGATCAATCTTGAAAAAGCTAATCGGATTTTGCTGGCAGATCAGGTTCCAGATTCAGGCTGGTTGGCATTTTTTATCGGTCATGGGGCACTGGAATGTAAAGTGATCCATGTTCAGAGCGGAGAGTTGCCGCCCTTGTCCCAATCACCATCTGATGCCAGCCCTACATGGGGTTGGTATGGAAACAACGGTCCATTGCCGGATGTTCTGACACCTCAAGACCACGCATTTTCTTTTCCATATTTTCCCATGGATTTAGTGCCACTCCCATCCGGTGAGGGGAATGGTGCAAATACAGCGCTGACTGAAGTCGATAGCATTGTGCCGTCTCGGGAAACTTTTATGAGCGCAAGGCACGTTCACGAAATGGCTGGCGTAGAACCTGTGTATTTTGGTCATACGGTCCAGCATTACGCTGCTAAAATGATGCTGGCGGCAAAGGATGTAGATCAAGTAATCGCCCGCTTGGAAGACCGTTATAACAACCTTCAGGGCCATGAGCCGTCTGATCATAAAGACCGCAAAATAGAAGAAACTGAAAAACTGCTTCGGAAGACCAAATTGGCGAGGGATGAATTCGTATCGTCCTGTCAGAATTTTCGTGACTGGGCGTTTCAACTTTCAAAGTGGAATCGTCTCGACGCGGAAAATGTCAAACTGTTCCGGGAGTGGTGCTCACGAGTTAAACAGGATCAATTTAGTGAGCTGGGATCAAAGTATTTTCATCGAAGCCATTTTGAGGAGCTTTTGACCCCGACTTATCTGATGGCAATGGCGGCCCCTGACAGTGTTTTCTTAAAGCTCAAAAAAGAAATACAAGTTGTGCTGTCTGAGAACTATCGGCGACCCACAAAATATCGGCGCCATCAGATGTTTGGTCAGGGTTTACGGGTGCAGGGCAATGCTGCGATGGAGCATCTAGGCGATCATATGCTGATGCAACTGGCATATGACGATATTATGAGATGGACGTTCGGAGACATGGGTGTGTTTCAGTTTTGGATTTCGCCTCGTAACCTCAAACAGCGAAAATGGGACAAGGTTGAGGTCACTTTTGAAGGGCACTAAGCAAGGTTGGCTTCAGAAACTGAATCACCTAGCTGCCGCAGCGTTGTGAATCGGTTCAGCTGGCTTCTTCAAACTCCGCCGAAAGTTCCAGCCATTCCTCTTCTGTCTTGACCAGCTTCTTTTCGCAGTAAGCGCGTTCCTTGGCGAATTTGGCAGCGCGGTCGGGGTCTGTCTGGAAGAAGGCCGGGTCGGCGAGGGCTTCGTCCAGCTTTTCTATCTTTTCCTGCAGGCGTGCCATTTCTTTCTCTGCTGCTTTAATTTTCTGCTGCAAGGGTTTGAGCTGACTGCGCTTTTGGGCAGCTTCTTTTCGCTTTTCCTGCGCGTTTTCCTTTGGGGCTTCAGCGTCTTGTGTCGGCTTTTTCCGGGCCTCTGGTCCCTGCAGGATCAGGCGCTTGTAATCTTCCATGTCGCCGTCGTAAGGCGCAACACCACCGTTCGCGACCAGCCAGAGCCGGTCTGCACAGGCCTCGACCAGATGGCGGTCGTGGCTGATCAGGACAACAGCGCCTTCAAACGCGTTCAGCGCCAGAACCAGCGCCTCGCGGGCGTCAATGTCGAGGTGGTTGGTCGGCTCATCGAGGATGAGCAGATGCGGACCATGGAAGGTTGCCAACCCCAGCAAAAGCCGGGCTTTCTCGCCGCCGGAAAGGTCTTTGGCAGGCGTGTCCATCCGGTCTGTCGGCAGACCAAAGCGGGCAACGCGGGCGCGCACCTTGGCTTCCGGCGCATCGGGCATCAGGAGGCGGACATGATCGACTGCGTTTTCCGCCGGGCGCAACTCGTCCAGCTGGTGCTGCGCGAAGAAGGCGATTTTCAGTTTGGAGGATTTCACCATCTCGCCGCCCATGGAGGCGAGGCGGTCGGAAATCAGCTTGGCAAAGGTTGACTTGCCGTTGCCGTTTGCGCCGAGCAGCGCAATGCGGTCATCGGTGTCGATGTTCAGCGTGATGTTTTTCAAGATCGCCTTGCCGTCATATCCGGTGGAGACCTGCTCCATCTTTATGATCGGCGGGGAGAGGCGGCCTTCCGGGTTGGGGAAATGGATGGGGCGGCTTGATTCTTCCGTCAGCGCGGCAATCGGCTCCATCTTCTCCAGCATTTTCAAACGGGCCTGCGCCTGACGGGCCTTGGACGCCTTGTAGCGGAAGCGATCGACAAAGGCCTGCATGTGCTTGCGCTGCGCGTCCTGCTTTTCTTTGGCCTTTTCCTGCAGGATCATGGCCTCGCGGCGCTGACGGTCAAAGCTGTCATAGCCGCCGGAATAATAGGTCAGCTTGCCGCCCTCAAGATGCACGATGCTGTCCACGGCCTTGTTCAGAAGGTCGCGGTCGTGGGAAATCAGCAGCACTTGATGCGGATAGCGGGCAAGGTAGTTCTCCAGCCAGAGCGTCCCTTCCAGATCCAGATAGTTGGTAGGCTCGTCGAGGAGCAGAAGGTCCGGCTCGGCAAAGAGTACGGCTGCAAGCGCGACACGCATGCGCCACCCGCCGGAAAAGGCGGAGCAGGGCCGTTGCTGCGCCTCAGCATCGAAGCCAAGGCCGGAGAGAATCGCGCCAGCGCGCGCTTCCGCCGAATGGGCATCAATATCGGCAAGGCGCATGTGAATGTCGGCAATGCGGTGCGGGTCGGTTTCCGTCTCAGCTTCGCTCAACAGCTGCGCGCGTTCGGTATCAGCGGCCAGCACCGTGTCGATCAGGCTGATCTCGTTGCCCGGCGCTTCCTGCGCCACCTGGCCGATGCGCGCGCGTTTGGGGATCTGTACGAAACCGGTCTCGGACGACAAGTCTCCGGTGATCAGCTTGAACAGGGTCGACTTGCCCGCACCGTTCCGGCCGACAAGCCCGGTCTTGGCCTTGCCCGGCAGGGTGACGGTCGCCTTGGCGATCAAAAGACGGCCAGCAATGCGATAGGTGAGATCAGATATTTGCAACATGGCCGGATGTTTGGCCGAAGCTTTGCCCGGATGCAAGCGGGAGAAGTGTAACTACCCGCATCGGATCACCGTTTTTGATTTGGTGCGGCTTGGAGGTGACAGAGGAGCGTTCATTCGGACGTCGTTGCAGGGCTTGACCCTGCAATCCATACCGTAGTGTTGCAGTTTTTGTAGTGCTGGTCAGTTCACGGAATGGATCCCATGGTCAAGCCATGGGATGACGACAGTTCAAGTGGTTGCTTGTTAACTGCCGTCCCGGGCTTGACCCGGGACCTTCTTGCACTTGGAGCAGGCCCGGGATCAGTGTCCGGGGCGGCGGGCTTGCGGTTAGCCCACCACCCGGATCCAGACCGCCGTGTCGTGGAAGGCTGCGCCGCCGTAAGGGGCGGCGGGGTCGGCTCCGGTGAGGGTGTTGATGCCCTTGCCATCTTCAAAGCTGTCATTGGCCCAAAGGCCCTCGGAAATCACCGTGCCGGGAGCGAGCGTATCCTTCAAGCGAGCATGAAGGGTCACAACGCCGCGCTTGTTGCCCATTTTCACTTTTGCGCCATCTGAAACGCCAAGCCTTTCTGCGTCTTCCGGTCTGATCCAGACTTCCGGCCGGCCGCCTTCTTTCTTGATCGAGCTTGGGGTCTCATTGAAGGAGGAGTTGAGGAAAGAGCGGGCGGGTGACGTTGCCAGACGGAACGGATGCTGCTCGTCCGGCTGTTCGATGCTGTCCCAATGGTCTGGCAGATCGGGCATGGAGGACCAAGGGCCCATCGGCTCGCCTTTTGGCTTGTTGGGCGACGGGGAGCTCCCCCAATCTGGGCGGAAATGGAACTTGCCGTCTGCGTGGCCAAAGCCGTTGATGTAGTGGGCGTCCTCAAAATCCGGCTGGAGGTCAATCCAGCGGTTTTCTTCCAGTTCTTGCAAGGAACCGTAGTTGGAGGCTTTGAGCATCCAGTCGATATGCTCGCGGGCTGTCATGGCGAAGCCGGAATGCTCAGCTGCCCCAACGCGCTTGGCCAGCTCATTGATGACAAAGATGTTCTCTCGCGGGCCTTCTGGCGCGTCCAAAACCTTGGGTCCGAGCAGTAGGTATTGATGTCCGCCGCCCTTATAAATGTCGTCATGTTCCAGAAACTGCGTGGCGGGAAGAACAATGTCGGCCATGGCTGCGGTGTCGGTCATGAATTGCTCATGGACAACCGTGAAAAGGTCCTTACGCTCAAACCCCTTGCGCACCAATTCCTGTTCCGGGGCAACGCACATCGGATTGGTGTTCTGGATCAGCATGGCCTTGACCGGTGGGCCGCCGAAGAGGGCAACCTCATCGCCGCAAAGCGCGCGTCCGATCATGCTCTGGTCAATCGCTCGGATGCCCGGGGCTGCCAATTCGGGCGCCTCGATCATGGACTTGTCGAGTTCGTAAATCGCACCGTTGTTGTGGAATGCGCCTGCGCCTTCCAGCGGCCAAGAACCGGTGACTGCTGAGATGCAGCTGGCGGCGTGCATGGCAACTGCGCCATTGCGGGAGCGGGTGAAGCCATAGCCCAAGCGGAAGAACGTCCGTTTGATCTCGCCGATGTGTTTCGCAACCTCTTCGATCTTTTCGGCGCTCAGGCCGGTGATCGCCGCAGCCCACTCAGGTGTTTTGTCCTTGAGGTGGGCTTCCAGATCCTTCGGGCAATCGGTGTATTGGTTCAAATACTCCCAATCAGCAAAACCGTCGCGGAGCAGAACATGCATGATGGCACAGGCAAGGGCTCCGTCACTGCCCGGCTTCAGGATCACGCCAATATCGGCCTGTTTCATTGTCTCGGTTTCATAGACGTCGATGACGATAAGCCGCGCTCCGCGCTGTTTGCGAGCCTTGATCGCGTGGGTCATGACGTTGACCTGTGTCGCAACCGGGTTTGTGCCCCAAATCACGATCTGATCTGACGCGGCCATTTCGCGCGGGTCCGGCCCTGCAAGCTTTCCTGTGCCTGCCACATAACCCGTCCAGGCCATGTTGGTGCAGAAAGTGTCGAATTGGCGGGAGTAGCCCTTGGCATGGCGAAAGCGATGGATGGAATCGCGCTGAACAAGACCCATCGTGCCCGCATAGTGATAAGGCCAAACGCTTTCTGCGCTAAACTCGGCTTCCGCATTCAGGAATTTTTCGGCAATCAGATCAAGTGCTGCGTCCCACGAGATTTCCTCAAACCGCTTTTCACCCTTTTTACCGACACGGCGCAGTGGTTTCAGCAAACGCTCCGGGTGATACAGGCGTTCGGCATATCGAGCGACCTTTGCGCAGATCACGCCATCCGTATACGCATTGTCCTTCGCACCGTTTAGCCGCTTCAGGCGGCCCATGTCATCCAATTGAACATCCAGCGCGCACGTGGAAGGGCAATCATGCGGGCAGGCAGAGAATAACTTGGGGGAGAGGGCTTTGTTCATATTCGTGCGCGTCCAATTTCCATAAGACGCGCACCGTTGATGCGATGATGCTCTGTGTCAAGGCACCGAGGCGGTTATCGAAACGGTTATGACCCGGCAGTCAAGAATGTTCTGAAGAGCCTCTCCACAATGCAGCAGGGTGGTACATGAAATAGCAGTGACTGGAAAAGCCTAAGAACGAGACGAACTGCGTGATGACAAAGCAAATCCAGATATCGACCTCAGAACCGAGAGTATTTGAAATAAGAAGTGCTGGGACAAACACACCGATAGCCGACACTGTTCCAATCGTAATCAGGCCCAGAAATAAGCTTATGCTGGGGCGTTTTTCTCTGATGAGCTTGTCGTAGTTTGTGAGGAAATAAGGATTAAATCCGTACTTCGACATATTCGTCAGCAGTTTCGATTGCTTGTTTTCCAAGCGAATGACAGCGATTGTTGATACCTTGCCAGCAAATATCATCGAGATCGCCGAAGCCGCAAAATAAACCTTTGTGCTGTAACCATGTAGATAGAGCGTGGCAGCGACTGCTATGATCGTACCCACTCCGAGGATTACGCAATAAAAGTAAAAATAGCTCTTTTGTGATGCGCCAGCTCGGTAGGACAAACGTCCAGCAAGTATCTCAGTTATGAAGACCGCTAGTGCCGCAAACCATATACTTCCCCTTTCGGAGCTCATGATCAAAACCAAAGCCATGCTCAGCGGGAAATAGTATAAGGGCCAGAATGTAAGCAGGAACGGGATGTATGCAGTTTTCGTTATCGTTCGCAGCATCATCAATTGATTGGCTCGAAATTTTTGAAATTGGAGCCTGAAACCATATTGCCTATGGGTTACCCAAGAGTTTCTTTGAGTAACCCAATTAATCAAAAAGGTTTGATTTTGTTATATGTTCGTTTCATTCAGTCTCAGACGAAACTGAGGGTGATTATTTCTTCCCTCGGCCAAAATCTGCGGTTGTCACAACACCATCGCCGTCGCGGTCAATCATCTCGATCCAGCTGGCGGCATTATCCAAAAATTCGTCCTGGGACACCTTGCCGTCCTTATCAGTGTCGTTGACTTCCAGCTTCATGCCGTTGGCCGGATTGCGCTTGCCTTTTCCATGACCTTGTCCCTTGCCGCCTTCGTGGTTCTTCTGGTCGTTGGCGCGCGCCTCATCGAAGAACACATACTCTTCAGCATCAAGGTATCCGTCATCGTTGGAATCAAAGGAGGCAAAAACGTCGCTGCGACGCTCACGGGCTTCTTCGGCTGTCACCTGTCCGTCCTGATTGAGATCCCAATTCTCGATGAAATGGGCTCCCGGCTTTCCAGCAGCCAAAGAAACGCCAGCGCCCATCATGAGAACGAGGCTTAGAAGGGCTGTATGTTTGCTCAGAGTTTTGATCATGTTAGTTCCTTTATTCGTATATTTCATACATATTGTAATTAATATGTATAATGAGAGAAAGAACCCGCAAGAGCGGGATCTTTGTAAGGGGTGTGGTCAGTTGCCGCTGCAGGGGCTGCGCCCACCACCGCCTTGTCTTGCGTTTCCCTCTCCGCGCGGCGGGCGTTGTCCGGCACCTCGGGGAGGTGGGCGATGTTGTGCGTCAATGACGGGTGTTGCGTTGTCAATCAGGTGGTTGGCAGGCAAAATGTCAGTATCCGTTGGTTTGCTTTCAATATCACCACGGCGGTTCCCACCCCTTGATTTCAGTCGAGCGAAAGACGTATCTGGAGCTCCCATCCAACAGCGGGGGATATATGGGAAGCTGTCAGTGACGACGTAGTGATACGTGCCGTTTGGATATTCAGGGGTGACGGCAAAGCGGCCGTTGCATTGGTCGAGGTCGCCGCTACCCGCGACATAGGCCCAATCCTGAGTGAAGGTACCGTTATAGCGACCGCCAGGACCACTGGGTCGGGTTCCGCTTTTGATCCGAAAGCTGCTCGAAAGTTTTTTCAATGACGATTTTTGCTTTGGGTTGGAATAGCCGTACGGGCCGTAGATCGGAAAGCCATCAGCCGCATAGCCGATCAAAGCCGGAGTAGAACGCCCACCAGCGGAGGAAAGCAAGCCGGTCGGGATACCATGATAGTGATAGGTGCCATCGGGCTGGACATGGGCATTATGCTTGTCCAGACCCAGTTTGCGGGCCTTGCTGTTTGCTTCGTAATTCCAACCCGAACGCCTGTTATTTTGCCAGAACTCAGCCGTGGCCGGATCAAACAAAACACCATTGAGAGCAGTGCCAAAGGGGGTTCCATTTGCAGACCTTGCTCGACCCTTGCGCGGATTGGCGGGGACTTTTAGCTGATAGTTCTTTTTCGAAATTGAATGAGGGTTGTTGCGGTTTGGAAACCGGCCTGGCGACTTATAGGGATAACCGTTTGCGGCGATATAGCGGTACTTTCCTTCGACTTTGAAATTCGCGGCCGCTTCGGCCTCGGGGACCAAAAAATCCAACAGAGCTTCGGTAGCCGTTGATGGCTCAAGGGGTTCTTCGCCTGCAATTTGATGATGACCATCATGAGCAATGGCGCTTGATGCAAACAGTGTACCGGCTAGCGTGCTTGCCAAGGTCAAAGAAAAGCGCATGGACTGTTCCCAAATCAGGTGTTGGTGACAGTCAAAACGTAAGAGCTAAAATGTATTTGGTCGACCCGGATACAGTCGCGAAGTGTATCAAGTTGAATCAGGTGTAAAGTGCAACAAGGCCGACGTGGTTTGAACACGCCGGCCTTGCAAAGATCAGATCAGGGCTAAGAAATTAGCCAACCAGCTCGGTGCCGGAGAACCAGAAAGCGATTTCTTCGGCAGCTGTTTCTGGAGCATCGGAGCCATGAACAGAGTTCTCGCCGATGGACAGGGCGAATTCCTTGCGGATGGTGCCTTCGTCAGCGTCTGCCGGGTTGGTTGCGCCCATGACTTCACGGTTCTTGGCAATTGCGTTTTCGCCTTCCAGAACCTGTACAACAGTCGGGCCGGAGGACATGAATTCGGTCAGTTCGCCGAAGAACGGACGCTCTTTGTGAACAGCGTAGAACGCTTCAGCTTCGCGGATGGACATCCAAACGCGCTTGGAAGCAACAACACGCAGACCAGCGTCTTCAAACTTCTTGGTGATGGCACCTGTCAGGTTGCGCTTGGTTGCGTCCGGCTTGATCATGGAAAAGGTGCGTTCAATCGCCATGGAACTCTTCTTTCTGACTTTACATGGGTGGCGTCTGTCTGCCGCGGCTCGATATCGAGGCCGGACAACAGAGACTGGCGTGCCAGTTTCGCCGGTTGGAGAATCGCCGCCTTAGTAACGGCTCTGCGAGCATGTCGCAAGAGGCAGATTGAAATGGCCCAAGATGTTGTCAGGCTACGCAATCATCACAGGTGTTGTGGGCAGCGTTGGATAGTGCCATCAAGAAGCGTAAGTATGGTTGGGGAGCGTGATGAATTGGTTCGACCTATCTAAGTGGTATCGGTTGTGTTTGGGGCTTGGATTGTGCTTGCTGCCCTTCCTGTCAGTGCCGGTAGATCAAGCTCATGCGAAGGATAGGCAAGATGCTGAGCTGGAGCTGACAGATCAGCAGGCTAATGACTTGGCGATGTTTGTCTTGGGCAATACGCTCTTTACGCTCTACCACGAGAGCGGCCATATGCTGGTGTAAGAGCTGCAGCTTCCGATTATGGGGCAGGAAGAAGACGCTGTTGATAATCTTGCAACAGTATCGATGCTTGCGTCCGACACCCCCCAAATGGACGAGTATCTGGTCATGGCGATGCTCGGTTGGTTCGCCTTGGCAGCTGAGTCATATGATGAACTGGTCTTTTATGGAGAACACGACCTTGATCAACAAAGAGGCTATCAGACACTCTGTTTGATGGTTGGCGCCGACGAGCAGTTCAATGATCTGGCGTCTGATTTGGGGTTGCCGGACGACCGCATCGACAGTTGCATTTACGAGTATGAACTGGCTGCTGACAGCTGGGAGGCGGTGACCGCCGATGTTGTTCGCCCGGAAGGTGAAAAGGGCAACAAGATTTCAGTTGTTTATGAACCAGCACCGGAGGATTTGAAAGAAGTTGCTGATCTGTTTCAGGAAAGCGGCTTGCTTGAGCAAGTCGCCGGTGAAATGGACGACACCTTCGAGTTGCCCGAAAAGATCACCTATAAAGCGCAATCCTGCGGTGAAATGAACGCCTTTTGGGATCCGGAGGCGCGGGAAATGGTCATGTGTTACGAATTGATGGCGCTCTTTGCGACGGTGTTCGTCGAAGAATTGATGGAATAACCTAAACGCCCGGTTATCTGGAGAGCGGCGACACAAAGCCGCGCGCGGAGGTGTCTTCGGTCTCATTGTCGGTGAAGACTACACGGCGCTCTCTCAGTTTCACGCCACCACTTGCAACAAGTTCAAGAGCTTTCGGGTAAATCTGGTGTTCTATCTCGAGAACCCGCTTGCCAAGCGTTTCAGGCGTGTCGTTGTCCAAAACGGGGACAGCACCTTGGATGATGATCGGTCCATCGTCCATTTCTGCGGAAACAAAGTGAACGGTTGCGCCATGCAGCTTCACGCCTTCTTCCAGCGCGCGTTCATGGGTGGCAAGCCCTTTGAATGAGGGCAGGAGAGCTGGGTGAATGTTGATCAGGCGATTTGACCAGGCATTGACGAGGTAAGGGGTCAATAGTCGCATGAACCCGGCAAGAGCGACGATCTCAATGCCATTGTCCTTCAAGATCGCATCTAGTGCCCGCTCAAATGCTTCACGGTCGCCCGCAAACTCCTTGTGATCGACCACCGCCGTTGCGATACCAAATTCTTCAGCGCGTGCGAGCCCAGGCGCCTCCGGAACATTGGAAACAACAAGCGCAATTTCAGCCGGAAATCGCGGGTCTATGGCGGCTGAAATCAGCGCGCTCATGTTGGAACCCCGGCCTGAAATCAGGATGGCTGTTTTCTTACGCTCGCTCATCGTCAAATGTCCAGCTTGCCGTCGAATGCTACCGACTTGTCGCCACCGGTTTCGATCCGGCCTAGCGTCACAACACGCTCCCCGACCTGCTGAAGCGCTGCTGAGACCATATCGGCCTCATCCTCTTCAACCACGACAACCATGCCAATGCCGCAGTTAAAGGTACGCAGCATTTCGCTTTCAGCAACGCCGCCTGCCTGTGCCAACCATTTGAAGACGGGAGGAACTGAAATGGCTGACAAGTCAATCCGCGCGGTGGTTTCTTTTGGAAGAACGCGTGGCAGGTTTTCGGGAAGACCGCCGCCTGTGATGTGGGCAAGGGCCTTGATGCCATTAGTTGTCTTAAGTGCGGTCAGCAGTGGTTTGACGTAGATCCGGGTCGGCTCCATCAGGCATTCGCCGAGCGTCTTGCCATCAGCAAAGGGAGCTTCAGAAGACCATTCAAGCCCCGCAATCTCAACGATTTTGCGCACCATGGAAAAACCGTTTGAGTGCACGCCGGATGAGGTCAATCCCAACAGGAAATCCCCTTCCTTGACATCCGGGCGCGGGAGCAGCGAGCCACGCTCGGCAGCGCCAACAGCAAACCCGGCAAGGTCATAATCGCCCTTCGCATACATACCTGGCATTTCTGCCGTTTCTCCGCCGATCAAAGCAGCGCCTGACAAGCGGCAGCCATCCGCAATACCGGCAACCACATCCGTTGTGGTTTCAACATCCAGCGCGCCTGTTGCGTAATAATCGAGGAAGAAGAGGGGCTCTGCGCCTTGAACGATCAGATCGTTGACGCACATGGCGACGAGGTCAATGCCAACCGTGCGATGTTGGCCGGTTTCAATCGCAATTTTAAGCTTTGTGCCCACGCCGTCATTCGCCGCAACAAGGATTGGGTCGGTGAAACCAGCGCCCTTGAGATCAAACAGGCCACCAAACCCGCCGATTTCACTATCAGCTCCCGGCCGCGACGTTGCTTTGACGAGCGGCGAGATTTTTTTGACCAGATCGTTGCCTGCATCAATATCGACGCCGGCGTCTGCATAGGTGAGACCATTACTGGCTTGGGCATCCTTGGAGGAGGTGGTGTCCTGGCTCATCCGCTGTTCTCCGGGCTGGCGGCAAAAATGTCTTGCGCCGCGCATACAGTCTGCGCCCGATGAATACAAGTGGGCTGGCTTGTGGAGTTCCGGGATATGCGCATGGAATTGGGGCTAAGTGGTTGACCTAGTAACCGCTTGGCTCCTAACTGTGCCACCTAATGTAATCGCAAATCCGCGTTGTTTTGGCCGCGTTGTTTTGGCCGCGTTGTTTTGGAGTGCCTTATGACTTTGCGACGCCAGGTGCAGTTCTGGATGATTTCGCTTGGCGTTTTCATTGCTTTCATGTGGCTGTTTTCACCGGTTCTCTTGCCGTTTGTTGCGGGCATGGCGGTTGCTTACCTGCTTGATCCGGTGTGCGATCGGCTTGAAGATCTTGGAATGAAGCGGCTTTGGGCCACTTTGACTATCCTTCTGAGCTTCATATTTGTGCTGGTTCTGTTTTTCCTCCTCATCTTGCCGGTGCTGGGAAATCAGCTGGCTGCGTTCCTGGAGAGGTTTCCAGAGTTGATTTCCCAGCTTCAAGGGCTGGTGAGCCGTGATTTGATTGAACGTTTGGCCGCCGCTGCTGGCATGACGGGAGAGGACCTGCAAGCGTCATTCACCAATCTGCTTGGTCAGGGGGCGACTTGGATTGCCAAATTGGCTCAGTCGATTTGGAGCGGTGGACAGGCATTGTTGTCGATCATTTCGCTCTTTGTGATTACGCCTGTGGTGGCCTTTTACCTGCTGCTTGACTGGGATCGGATGATTGCCCGCATCGACAGCTGGTTGCCGCGTGATCATGTCGTCGAAATCAGAGGTTTGGCATGTGAAATGGATCAGGCCGTTGCCGGGTTCGTGCGTGGTCAAGTGTCTGTTTGCGTCACGCTCGGCTTATTTTACGCGATCGCACTTGGGGTTGTTGGCCTGAATTTTGGTCTTTTGATTGGCATGGGGGCTGGACTTGTCAGTTTTATCCCCTTCGTTGGTGCGGGGCTCGGTTTTCTGGTTTCTGTTGGCGTTGCTCTTGTTCAGTTCTGGCCGGATTGGCCGTGGGTCGTTGCCGTTGGGGCGGTCTTTGGTGTTGGCCAGTTTTTGGAAGGGAACATCCTTCAGCCGAAGCTCGTGGGCGATAGCACCGGGCTTCATCCGGTGACTTTGATGTTTGCCCTTTTTGCCTTTGGATATCTCTTTGGATTTGTGGGGATGTTGATTGCAATTCCCGCAGCGGCAATGATCGGCGTGCTTGCGCGCTTTGCGCTGAGACAGTACCTAGCGAGCCCACTATACACCGGAACGCGCCCGCCCGAAGCGGGCGAGACAGAGTAGGCGCTTTAGAGTATGGCGGAACCTCCACGCCAATTGCCCCTGGATTTGCCTTATGAGGCAGCGCTTGGCCGCGATGATTATCTTGTCGGGCGGTCCAATCAGGCAGCATATGAACTGCTTGAAAGTTGGCCGAATTGGCCGTCGCCTGTTGTTATTCTGGCTGGGCCTGTTGGCGCGGGTAAAACCCATCTTGTGGAAGCGTTGCGCGCCGATAGCGGTGCTGCCGTTGTGGCTGCGCCGAAACTGGAGGAGGCATCGGTGCCAGACCTCGTTGCGGCTGGCTCTGTGGTGGTTGAAGACGCTCATCAGGGTGTGAATGAGACGGCTCTGTTTCATCTTCTCAATGCGGCGAGACAAGCTGGCGTGCTTGTTTTGATTACCAGCCGGACATGGCCTGCGACTTGGAGCATTCAGCTGCCCGATCTCTTGTCCCGCTTGCGCGCAGCCACACCTGTCGAAATCCTGGAACCGGATGATGATCTCCTGCGGCAAGTTCTCTTGAAATTGTTTTCAGATCGCCAGCTTGCCGTAGACTTTGCAGTGATTGATTATCTTGTTGTTCGGATGGAACGCTCGCTGGAAGTGGCTATCAATGCTGTTGATGCGATTGACCGTGAAGCACTCGCAGGTCGAGTAAAAATTACCAAGCAACTGGCAGGTAAAGTTCTGGACAGGGTGCAGGGCGGATGATGCAGGTTAGACGAAGTGCTAAAAGCGGACTTGGTGCAAACAATTAAGCCGCTCCAGGTTATCAGGTATATCGTGTCGACGCGGCACTAAAACATGAGGGCCAAAGGCAGCCATGAACGAGACAATCGATCTGACGGATGCATTTGAGGCAGCAACCAAGGCACCTAAATCCGTTACCAAGGAAGTCTTGGAACAAGGGACCGAGCTGATCAGCTCGCCTGATCGGTTCATGAACCGGGAGCTCTCGTGGCTGCAGTTCAATCACCGGGTTCTGGAAGAATCCATGAACCGCAACCACCCGCTGTTGGAACGGCTGCGGTTTCTCTCAATTTCTGCGAACAACCTCGATGAATTTTTTATGGTCCGGGTCGCTGGTCTTGTCGGCCAGCAGCGTGCAAACGTCTCTGACCTTTCCGATGATGGACTGACGCCAACCGAACAACTTGACCGCATCGGAGCCGCCGTCAGCAAGTTGCAGGCATCGCAACAGCAAATGTGGCGCGAGCTGAGGTCAGAAATCGTTGATTACGGGATTGAGATTGTCCGTAGCGAAGACCTGACCGGTGACGATCAGACGTGGCTGGAAGAGTATTTCCTGTCCTACATTTTCCCGGTTTTGACGCCGATGGCGATTGATCCGGCGCACCCATTTCCGTTTATTCCCAACTTGGGTTTTTCGGTCGTTTATGAATTGTTGCCGAATGAAGGCGGTCCGGCGCGCATTGCCTTGCTCCGTATCCCGTTGCAGCTTAAACGGTTTGTTCGTTTGCCGGATGGACCTGAAGGCGCAGCGCGATTTATTGCGGTTGAGAGAGTTGCCGGGCTGTTTATTGATCAGCTGTTTCCCGGGCATGAGATAGTCGGGCAGGGCGCGTTCCGGATTATCCGGGACAGCGATATCGAGATTGAGGAAGAGGCGGAAGACCTTGTTCGTCTGTTTGAAAGCGCACTCAAGCGTCGTCGCCGTGGGTCTGTTATCCGATTGGAAATCCATGACACGACGCCGCCCTCTTTGAGGGAGTTTGTTGCCGAAGCGCTGGATGTGACGGAAGCAGAGACGTTCCTTGCTGACGGCCTTCTGGCTCTCAACAACTTGTCACAGCTTGTCGACCTTGATCGAAAGGACTTGAAGTTCAAGCCCTACACGGCGCGGTTTCCGGAACGTGTTCGCGAGCACGGGGGAAACTGCTTCGCCGCAATCAATCAAAAAGACATCATAGTTCATCACCCGTATGAATCTTTTGATGTTGTTGTTCAGTATCTACGGCAGGCAGCGCGCGACCCGGATGTTGTGGCGATCAAGCAGACGCTTTATCGCACATCCAACAACTCCCCAATTGTCAAAGCTCTGGCAGAGGCGGCTGAAGCGGGAAAGTCCGTTACAGCGCTTGTCGAACTCAAGGCCCGATTTGACGAGGAAGCAAATATCAAATGGGCGCGTGATCTAGAGCGTGCTGGCGTACAGGTCGTGTTCGGGTTTATCGAACTAAAGACCCATTCCAAGCTTTCCATGGTGGTCCGGCGTGAGCACGGGCACCTGAAAACCTACTGCCACATTGGAACCGGCAACTATCATCCGATTACAGCGCGGATTTACGAAGACCTTTCGTATTTTACGGACGATCCGCAAATCGCACGTGATGCAGCCAAGGTGTTCAATTACATCACTGGGTATGCGGAGCCGGATGAGCTCGACCACTTGATGGTTTCGCCCATAAATCTGCGCTCGAAAATGCTGGAGCTGACCAAGGCAGAGATTGAACATGCCAAGGCAGGGCGACCGGCCCAAATCTGGATGAAAATGAACTCGCTCGTCGATCCGGAAATTATCGATGCGCTTTATGAGGCGAGCTGTGCCGGTGTGCAGGTAGATCTGGTCATCCGGGGGATCAGTTGCTTGCGTCCTGGGATCCCGGAGCTTTCAGAAAACATCCGTGTCAAATCGATCGTTGGCCGGTTTCTGGAGCATTCGAGAATTTTCTGTTTTGGCAATGGTCATGGTCTTCCATCACCCGAAGCGCATGTGTATATGGGCTCCGCCGATTTGATGCCTCGAAACATTGACCGGCGGGTAGAAGTGCTCACGCCTTTGCTTACACCGACCGTGCATGAGCAGGTGCTGGATCAGATCATGGTCGCCAACTTGAAGGATAACCAGCAAAGCTGGCGCATCCTGCCAAATGGTGCTCATGAGCGGATTATGCCCTTGGCAAACGAAGAGCCCTTCAACGCCCACAAGTATTTCATGACCAATCCGTCCTTGTCCGGACGGGGAAAGTCTTTGAAGAGCAACCGGCCTCGGCCATTCTCTAGCCGCCCAAAGCGGGGTTGAAATGACTGGTACTCAGGAACCGACACGCGGGCGATTGAACGGATCGGGGCCGCTGGCCGTTGTCGATATCGGTTCAAACTCGGTGCGGATTGTCGTCTATGAGCGTGAAGCGCGCACGCCAACCATGCTCTTTAACGAAAAGACTTTGGCTGGTCTTGGACGAGGCGTTGCAGCAACAGGTGAGCTGGCAGAAGATTCGGTTGCCAAGGCGCTGAATGCACTAAAGCGTTATCGGGCTCTCAGTGAGCATATTGGCGTCAAGAAAACCTATGTGGTTGCTACGGCAGCCGTTCGCGACGCCACCAATGGCTCAAAGTTCGTCCGCGATGTGGAAGAGGTGATCGGCGCGCCCGTGCGTATTCTCGATGGCGGTGAAGAGGCGCATTATTCGGCGCTGGGCATAGTTGCCGGCTTTTGGAAACCGCACGGAATTGTCGGCGACCTAGGCGGTGGCAGTCTTGAGCTTGTCGAAGTGTCCGACAAGGTCGTTGGCGACGGCGAGACTTTTCCGCTCGGTGGTCTGCGGCTGAGCGAAGACGCTGATGGCAAGATTTCCAAAGCACAGAAGATCGTTGAAGAGAGCCTCAAGTCGTTCAAGTGGCCTGCCATGAACGATGGGGAACGGACGTTCTTCGCGGTTGGTGGAACCTGGCGCTCACTTGGGCGTTTGCATCTGGTGCAAAATGGGTATCCGCTGCACGTCATGCACAATTATGAGATTTCAGGGGAAGAGGCACTGGCCTTTTGCCAATCCGTGCAAGTGAAAGACCTTGAAGGCGTTGACAACGCTGATTGCATCTCCAAGCAGCGCCGCAGTCTTGTTCCTTTCGGTGCGGTTGTCATGGAGCAGGTTCTAAAATCCATGAAGGCTGACCGAGTGGTGTTTTCAGCCACGGGCGTGCGGGAAGGGCTGTTGCATGAATATCTGCCGGAGGAACTGCAAGCACAGGACCCGGTCATAGAGGCAGCGCGTGAACTTTCGCTTCTTCGGGCACGCTCACCCCAGCACGGTGAGGAACTGATTGCCTGGACGGATGCGATTTTTGATGAAATGTCGGTGACCGAGACGGGATATGAACGGCGCTTGAGACATGCGGCCTGTCTTCTGGCTGATATCGGTTGGCGGGCGCACCCGGATTATCGCGGCGAGCAGAGCTTTAACATTATTTCCAATGCTGCGTTTGTGGGTTTGGATCATGCAGGCCGCGCGTATCTGGCCGCTGCCGTGTTCTATCGGCATCAGGGGCTGGGCGAGGGGAACCTATCGAACGTCATTCGTGCGCTGTTCACCGAGCGTCTGAAAGTGCGTGCAAAAATTCTCGGGGCAGTCTTGCGGGTCGCATCCCTGTTGAGCGCGTCCATGGCTGGCACGCTGGCACTCACCACAATTCGCAAGGACGATTGCGATTTGGTTCTCGAACTGCCAAGCAATCTTGAAGCTTTTGAAGGCGAACGCCTCCGCAAGCGCCTCATGCAGCTTGCCAAGGTGCTGCGGCTAGAGAACGCGCGCATGGAAATCGTGGACTGAGTTTGATCAGTCCTTAAAATCAGAAAAAATAGGAAAGGGCCGTCGTCCGGCCCTTTTGTTTCGTTTATCAGACACAGAATTATCTATAGCCCTCGGACTTGTATTTCTTTTCCAAGTCGTGAAGGGACTTCAGATAAGCACTGGCATTCCAGGTGCCGTTTTGTGGAGAGCCGAGTTTTCCAGATTTGGCCATCTCAAGTGTATCCTGCTCGGCTTTTTGAAAGGCAGTGTACTTCCAAGCATCTGCAGGTGTGTTGCCGCTGCTATTCGTTGACTGGCAGCCAGTTAAAATAATCGCAAAAGTAGCAATGATGCTTGCGGCAAGCAGATTTCGATTACCAATTCGAAGCACTGAACTATCCTATTTCTATCGGTTGGTTTTGAATTGAGCTGGAAGCGGGCCTGAGCCCGTTGTCCGAATGCAAATTATTCCGCTGCGTGGGTGAGGTTGTCCTCTGCAGGCGGAGTGGACGTCTCTTGGTCAATCGCAACAATTTTGCGGCCCTTGAACGCGAGTGCGACCTTGCCGTGTTTGAGCTTCAGGGCGAGCTGACCGAACAGCTCCATACGCCAGCCTTTGAGTGCGGCAACATCCGCCTCATCATCAGCTGCGATCTTTTCAAGATCATCAACGGTTGCGATCACCTTTGCTGCGACGCCGTGGCTTTCGCTGACCATCTTCAAAAGAACCTTGAGGAGATCAACGGCAGCTGCTGATCCATCTGGAGCAGGTTTTCCCTTGGGCAGACGCGGGATCTGCTCCTTTGGAATGGCTTGCCCCCGCTTGACAGCGTTGACAATTGCTTCGCCGGACTTGGATCGCTCAAAGCCCTTGGGAATGGTTCTCAGGCGCGATAGCTTTTCAGCATCATCGGGTTGTTGGGATGCAATTTCATAAATCGCATCGTCCTTGATGACCCGGTTGCGCGGCACATTACGAGACTGGGCTTCCTTTTCGCGCCAAGCCGCCACTTCCATCATCACCGCCAGCTCTTTGGGCTTACGGACCCGCATTTTGAGGCGTTTCCAGGCGTTTTCCGGCTCAGAGCGATAGGTGTTTTCCGACGTGAGGATTTCCATCTCATCCTGCACCCAGTGGCTTCGGCCCTGTTCTGCAAGGTTTGCCTTCAGAAACTGGTAGACATCGCGAAGATGGGTCACATCAGCAAGCGCATATTCCAGCTGCTTTTGTGTCAGTGGACGGCGAGACCAGTCAGTAAAGCGGGAAGACTTGTCGATCTGTGCCCCGGTCACCTTGTAGACCAGCTGGTCATAGGAAATCGAATCACCAAATCCGCACACCATGGCCGCGACTTGAGAGTCAAACAGCGGCGCGGGGATCAGTTTGCCCAGATGGTAGACGATTTCTACGTCCTGCCGAGCCGCATGAAAGACCTTGGTCACATTGCGGTCAGCCATCAGCTCAAAGACGGTCGAGTGACAGCATCAGCCATGCATCCACGATGACGACATGTCAGCCCGCCAT
>NZ_GL476320.1:758970-814416 GCF_000148725.1 Roseibium sp. TrichSKD4
CAGGCCTCTGCGAGATCGGAGGTCTTGGTAATCACATTCATGGTGATCAGGAGCTATACCCTAATAAGAATCCAATGTCGCCACGAAATGGCGAAAATAGTCAGTGTGCGATCTTGAAGGGGCGCAATTTGTGCGCCTAAGGTGTAGGTAATTGGACTAAGGTCATTACTCTCGTCGATCAACGGAGCTACCAGATGCGTAAAATCCTTGTTGTCAATTCCAAGGGCGGATGCGGAAAAACAACGATTGCGACGAATCTGGCTGCGGCGCTTGCAGCTCGTGGAGATGCGGTTGCCCTTGCCGATGCAGACCGGCAGAAATCCAGTCTGGGATGGCTCAAGCGCCGTTCCAAGAAAATGAGCTCGATCGAAACGCTTGATTGGACGAAAGAAGGCAAGATTGGCGACAAGGAAAAAGGACTGGATGCCATCGTGATCGATGGCCCCAGCGGACTTCGATCTGAACTTGCAAAAACCCTGATTGCAGAAGCAGACGATATTATCGTGCCCGTTCTTCCGTCCGCATTTGACTGGGGTGCATCTCTCAAGTTTTTGGACGGCATTTCCGAGATCAAGAAGGTGCGCAAGGGCAAGGCTGATATACATCTGGTCGCCAACCGGGTGAACCGCAGTTCCACCCAGGTTGCTGAGTTGGAAAAACGCCTCGCCAAAAAGGGCTATCCAATTCTTTGCCGGATATCTGACCGCGTGATCTACGCCCGCCACGCAGCAGCCGGTACAGGCATCTTTGATTACAACGATGCGCGCTCCAGCGATGTGCGCGGCCAGTGGCACCCGCTTTTGCAGGCGGTGGACAGCTGATCAGAACATCAACTGCCAAAGGATCGGTAGCAGGATTGCAGTTGCCAGCGCATTGAGGCCCATGGCAAGGCCAGAAAAGGCTCCAGCCACTTCATTCACCTGGAGGGCGCGTGCGGTTCCAATGCCGTGACTTGCTGTACCCAGCGCCAGCCCGCGAGCTTGCCAGTTCTTAAGCCTGAAAATATTGAGAACAATCGGACCAAGCATGGCACCGGTAATACCGGTGAGGATAACCAGAACGGCTGTCAAAGAGGGCAGGCCGCCCAGTTGTTCCGTTATGCCCATGGCGACAGGTGCCGTCACTGATTTCGGAGCAAGCGCAATCAGCGTGTCTCTTGATGCCCCCAACGCGTAGCCGATACCAAGTGCCGCTGCCATCGCCGTGATGGAGCCAGTGATGATGCTGGCCAGAATTGCAAAGGCAGACCGGCGAACCTTGTCGAATTGCCTGTATAGCGGAATGGCGAGAGACACGGTGGCAGGCCCCAGAAGAAAATGGACAAACTGGGCCCCATCAAAATAGTCCTGATAGGGTGTTCCGGTGATCAGGAGAATTCCTACGATGGTAAGAACTGCAATCAATACAGGATTAAAGAGCGGGTTTCGGCCACTCCGATCATAGATACAGCTGCCTGCTTGAAAGGCGACAAGGGTCAGTGTGAGGTGCAGGAGCGGTGATGCGCTGAGATAAACCCAGACGTCGCGAAGATCATCCATACCTATTCCTCGGTCTGATTTGATGCGGAGGAGCCGCGCGTGAGATAGGTCATCAATGCGGCGGTGACGATGATGGTCAAAACCGTGCTGGCAACAAGCGCGATGGATATCGCTATCCAATCGCTACCCAAAAGCTTGAAGTGCAGCATGACACCGACGCCGGCTGGCACAAACAGAAGCGACAAATGGTTCAGAAGACCGCCGGTGACGGAGCTGAGCTGTTCGGGAATGCCGCCCTTGAAGACAAGAAAGAAAAACAGCAGCACCATGCCGAGAACCGGGCCGGGGATCGGTAGGTCAAGCGCAACGCGGGCAAGTTCACCTGCAAGCTGGCAGCTGAAAATCAGCGTGAGATAATTGAGCATGGTGTTCGCACTCCGGGAGGGGGAGCCCCAGAAAATCTGTAGAGTGGGTCAAGGTCAAGCTGGAGTGGACCGGAAGGAGTTCTCGCTGCTTCGAAACAGTGGATGGTTCCTGCTTTGGCCAAACATCCCCATATCAGACAGGCTCAACTGCCGCATTCCCTTGACTTTCTGCCCCCGGCATGGCTTGTGCCCACGGCGCGGCTTGTGATTGATGAGCGGCGACAGGATTCTATATGCATTCAAGGACCATCGAGGACATCATGCACCTTTACCGGAGCCATTCTTGCGGCGATCTGCGCGCAGATCACGTTGGCGAAACCATCCGTCTTTCTGGCTGGGTTCACCGGGTTCGCGATCATGGTGGCGTGCTGTTCATCGACCTGCGCGACCACTATGGCATGACCCAGTGTGTAGTTGATCCGGATTCCGATGCATTCGGCCTGGCGGAAACGGTGCGCTCCGAATGGTGTATCCGCATTGATGGAACCGTGAAGAAGCGGACTGAAGAGACCATCAACTCCGAATTGCCAACCGGTGAAATCGAAGTTTTCATTCGGGAAATGGAAGTTCTCGGCGCAGCTCAAGAGCTGCCGCTTCCGGTCTTTGGCGAGCTGGATTACCCGGAAGAGGTTCGCCTGAAATACCGCTATCTGGACCTGCGCCGCGAGAAGTTGCACAACAACATTGTTCTGCGCTCCGATGTAGTGAAGGATTTGCGTGAGCGGATGTGGAACCTTGGGTTCAACGAGTTCCAGACGCCGATCATCACTGCCTCGTCCCCAGAAGGTGCGCGCGACTTCCTCGTGCCGTCCCGCCTCCATCCGGGCAAGTTCTATGCGCTGCCGCAAGCCCCGCAGCAGTTCAAACAGCTGATCATGGTGTCGGGCTTCGACAAGTATTTCCAGATCGCGCCGTGTTTCCGGGATGAAGACCCACGCGCTGACCGTTCACCGACGGACTTCTATCAGCTCGACATGGAAATGTCCTTTGTTACGCAGCAGGAAATCTTTGACACGATAGAGCCGGTCATTGCGGGTTGCTTTGAGCGCTTTGGCAAGGGACGGCCTGTCAATCGCAACTGGCCGCAGATTTCTTATAAGGACGCTGCGCTGTGGTATGGCTCCGACAAGCCGGACCTCCGCAACCCGCTGAAGATGCAGATTGTCTCTGAGCATTTCAAAGGCTCTGGTTTTGCGATCTTTGCAAACCTTCTGGAACAGCCGGGCACTGAAATTCGCGCAATCCCTGCACCCAAGGGTGGCAGCCGCAAGTTCTGTGACCGCATGAACAAGTTTGCCCAAGGCGAAGGTCTTCCGGGCATGGGCTACATCTTCTGGCGGAAAGCCGAAGACGGGTCCATGGAAGCAGCGGGGCCGCTTGCGAAAAACATTGGTCCGGAACGCACTGAAGCCATTCGTCAGCAACTCGGCCTTGAGGTTGGTGATGCGGCGTTTTTCCTCGGCGGTAAGCCGAAACAGTTTGAAGCTGTTGCCGGGAAGGCGCGTAACATCATCGGCGAAGAGCTTGGCCACACCGATAAGGACCGGTTCGAGTTCGCCTGGATTGTCGACTTCCCAATTTATGAGCGCGACGAAGAAACCGGCGAGATCGACTTTGAGCATAACCCGTTCTCCATGCCTCAGGGCGGAATGGAGGCTCTGGAAAGCGATCCGCTTGAAGTCCTCGGCTATCAGTATGACCTGACCTGTAACGGCAACGAGTTGGTGTCTGGAGCGATCCGAAACCACAAGCCTGAAATCATGTACAAGGCCTTTGAAATTGCCGGCTATCCGAAGGAAGAAGTCGACAAGCGTTTCGGCGGCATGGTTACGGCCTTCCAGTATGGCGCACCTCCCCATGGTGGCTGCGCTGCCGGGATCGACCGCATGGTCATGCTCTTGGCAGATGAAAGCACGATCCGCGAAGTGGTGATGTTCCCGATGAACCAGAAAGCGGAAGACCTGATGATGGGTGCGCCGTCCGAGGCGACACCGGCGCAGCTGCGCGACCTGCATTTGCGGCTGAATTTGCCCGATGCTGGATAGGCCTTGCGATTGGGCGGCCAAATCACGATAGTCTGGAAGGGGGTCGGGTGTCCGGCCCCTCTCTTGTAATGAGGCGGGAATTTCGTGCTCAACACTGAAAAATGGCAGGTTTTTCAAGATCCTGACGGAACCTACCAGCTTATCAAACGGTTGCTGCGGGAAAACCTCCGCCAATATGCCTCCAAATATGCTCTGGCCTTCCTGTTCATGGGGCTTGTGGCTGCCTCCACGGCGGCCAGTGCATGGATCATGCGCGATGTGATCAATGAGATTTTCATCAGCCGCGATCCGAAGATGGTTTATCTGATTGCCGGCGTCGTGATGCTGATCTTTGCGATCAAGGGCGGTGCGACCTATGGCCAGTTGGTGATCCTGAGCCGCATCGGCAATGCCATTGTGGCCGGTCTTCAGCGACGGTTGTTTGCAAAGCTTGCCCGGCAGGACATGGCTTACTTTGACAAGACCGCCATGGGCGACGTTGTGGTGCGCATCAATCAGGGTGCCACGGATACGCGTACAGCGTTGGACATGGTGGTCGTAACGCTTGGCCGGGATGTGTTGACGCTTGTTGGTCTTGTCATCGTCATGTTGGCGCAGGACCCGACGTTGAGCCTGTTTGCGCTTTTTATCATGCCACCTGCAGTTATTGGCGTGACCTTTTTGGTCAAGCGTGTGCGCAAGCATGCCAAGCAGCAATTTGTTTCCACCGCCCAAATCATGTCGATCATTCAGGAAACCACCATCGGCATTCGCGTGGTCAAGGCATTTGGTGTTGAGACTGCGCTTGAGGACCGAATGGAAACAGCGGTCCGGGACGTTGAAAAGCAGGCTAACAAAATCGCAGCCTTGACCGCAAGAACATCTCCGCTGATGGAAACGCTCGGCGGCTTCGCCATCGCGCTGGTGATCCTTTACGGCGGTTATTCAGTTGTGAATCTGGGGCAGGACCCAGGCGCGTTTTTTGCCTTCATTACAGCGTTGCTGCTTGCCTATGACCCGGCAAAGCGACTTGCGCGCCTTCAGGTAAATTTGAACAAGAGCCTCGTTGGCGTGCGTTTGATGTACGAGCTGCTGGACGATAACACCGGGATGGACACGGCAGAAGGTGGCAGGGCACTTGCCGTGTCTGCGGGCAAGGTTGATCTGCGCGATATTGCCTTTTCCTACGGTGAAGGTGCAGCTCTCAAAAAACTGACACTGACCGCCGAGCCTGGAAAAATGACGGCCCTTGTCGGTTCCTCGGGTGCTGGAAAGTCGACTGCCTTTAGCCTGATCGAGCGGTTTTATGAACCGGGCAGCGGGCAGGTTTTGATTGATGATCAAGATGTCGCCAGGGTGCCGCTGGATAGCCTGCGTGAGCAGATCGCCTATGTGGGGCAGGATACGTTTCTTTTTGATATCTCAATTCGCGACAACATTACCATTGGGCGTCCGGACGCTTCACAGGCTGAAATCGAGGAAGCGGCGCGCAACGCCAACGCGCATGACTTCATTCTCGAGCTGGAAAATGGCTATGACACGTTTGCGGGCGAGGGGGGCGGTCGTCTTTCCGGCGGTCAAAGGCAGCGTATAGCTATCGCCCGCGCCATGTTGCGGGACGCGCCGATCCTGTTGCTGGATGAAGCGACATCAGCCCTTGATGCTGAATCAGAATCCAAAATTCAAGCCGCTCTCACCCGTTTGATGGAAGGCCGGACGACGCTCGTCATTGCACACCGGCTTTCCACCGTGCGCCATGCGGACTGTATCCATGTTCTGGACAAGGGTGAAGTGGTGGAAAGCGGCACCCATGCAGAGCTCTTTGCCAAAGACGGCATCTATCGGCGTTTGGCTGAACTTCAATTTCAAGATGGAAAGTCGGACAACGCCGCTTAAAAAGGGTTGTATTCCAACGCTCAGTTTGCCGTGGCGATTGTGTCCGGCAGATTGAGGTTTGATGGGCCATAAACGAACTGGTTCCTCCCGGCGTTTTTCGCAGAATAGAGGTTTTCGTCGGCTTCCTTGAATATCAAAGTGAGGGTTGAACCCTTCTTGATCTTTGCAATGCCAATGCTGACGGTCAGATTGATCTCATGGCCCGCGATCACTTTGCCATTTTCGGCGATTGCCGTTCTAATCTGTTCAGCGCGGGTGACAATCTCTTGATCCCCAACGCCTTTTAGGAAAATCGCAAATTCTTCGCCGCCAACGCGGCCAACCAAATCGGACTTTCGGACATTGAAGTTGAGCGTCTGGCCGATCAGGCGAAGAGCCATATCGCCAACATCGTGACCGTAGGTGTCATTGATTTGCTTGAAGTGATCTGCGTCGACCAGGAAGAGCGCACCGCCGTCTGAAAAGCGCTGTCGAACGGGTTCAAGAAAATAGCTTCGCGCCAGCACACCTGTCAGCTGATCAAACTTGACGAAATCCTCAAGTTTGGCGACCGCTTTATTGACCGTCTTGACGATGTTCAACGCGACGATCGATATCGGAACAGCAATGAGCGATGCGATAATGGCAGTGAACAGCAATGGGCCGACCATAGCCTGATACTGTCCTGTCATTGCGAACATTATGAAAACAGAAAAGGTGCTTCCGAGTACAGCAAGAAGCGTGAAAACAGCAGTATAAATCGCAACATCTTTGTTGCTGTGAATAGAAAACACTTTTCAATTCCTGATTAATTTGCCGTAGCGTTACATGTCGAGAATTAACAATGTCCTCACGCGCGGGTCTAACGCGCTAATTATCTGAAAAATATTGTGAAATATGCCAATGAACGGCCCCGGCTTCGGGCCGGGGCATCCTTTAGGTCTCAAATGATGCTATTTATCTGTTTGGTGGGTCTTTTCCCACTCGGATAGTTTTTTACGGATGTTCTCGACAACGCTTTCACTAAGACCTTTTTCGTCGACGATTGGCGGATGTTTTTTCTGAGGGCCAGGTTTTGAGTGCTGGTGAACAGCTGTCACAGTTGCTCTCAATTTTGTAATCGCATCAAAAAAGAGCGTGCTATCAACGGTGAATGTGACTTCGATATTCCAAACATCATAATGCTCGCCGTGTTTGCGGACCATGCGTTTGGCTTGAACAGTGTGCGTTCCATCGCTGTAGTCGTCGGCATTGATCCCGACAAACATACAGCTGAAGGCGTGTGCCAATCCGCTTGGGTCGGGTTCCCCATGCGGGGCGTCGTAGTGACCTCCGGTCAAAGCAACAAGCGCTGTGTCATTTATCGCATTGGAAGAGATCAGCGCTGTGATCACATACCGCCAGTGTCCGGCTCTTCACGCTGTTCGCATGTGCTCGCCGTGGCGGACTGTGGCTATGCCCTCGAACTGAGTGCTTGAGTTTGTTTTGATTTCAAAGTCTGACATAATTAAAATCTCCATTTAAGTATTTGTATTTATTTATAATATTCTTATGTGGGTACTTTTATCTTGAATTTACGGAGCAAGAAAATAGCTCCAACAGAAAGTGTAACTTCAAAAAGTGTTTCCGCAAAATTCTGAAGCGGAAAATTGTCGAGCATATAATCCGGGCAAGTTCTTGAAATGAAAAACCCCGGCCATTGACCGGGGTTAAGCTGCAAGGCGTATTTGGTGTTACTGGTTGGCTGCGACGCCAATATTCAGGATTTTTGGCAAAGCCTGCGGTGCCAACATCACGGTGCCCATGATCTGAGAGAAGGGGACCGGATTTTCTGGCCGTGCTGAAACTGTGAGAGACTTCGGGTCGTTCAGATAAGTTGTGAGCGCTCCTGTAACCGTTTCTTGAAACTCCTGGTTCTTGAGTGCTGCCAGCAACTGCGTTACCGCGCCAATTTGCTGTTCGATATAGGCTGACTTCTCAATACCTGCTTTTTGAGCTTCAAATTCCAGCACGCGGTTGGTGAAGGATTGATCGTTGAAATCGATGGACAGCCCCGTGAGTGAGACGTTTTGTGTGAGGCCCATCGCCTTTTGCGGGTCATTGCCGATTTCTTCCAGCTTTTGAACCACTTCCTTTGAAACGCCGCCGAAGCCAAGGTTCAAGGTCAGGGTTCCAAAGTCTTCGCCTTTTATGGTGAGGTCCGTCAGATTTGCCTCTTCGCTCTCAGGCGACCACTTCCCGCGCCCGGCAACATCAATATCGACGTCCTCGTATCCCATTTCTTTCAAGGTTTTGGTTTGGCTTTTGGAAACCGCGCTGGTCTTAAAGCGGATATCGTCAATCTGAAACTGCATGCTCGTTGGAAGCTCTTCGAACATATCGCCAATTTCTGACTGGATACGGGCAACGGTAATTGTCTCCTGATCTACGCCCGACACTTCGACCGAAGTGATGTCGAGACTGCTATAGGAGGGGTTGGAGACTGCTTCTGGACCTTTTGCCACCTCCTCAGGAGAGGGGAGAACAACATCCGTTGCCTTGAAGCTGGCAATTTTCATGCTGCCTTCGCTGGAGTCCATATCGACGGCCTCCAGAGACAGCGTTTCAAGTTGCAGCCGACCGGTTTCCAGGGTCTTGCCACCGGACAGAACCGTGGTCGCAATTGTCACCAGTGCCTTTTCGTCATTCTTGTTGATGATACGGATATCATCGATCAGGACGCCTGCATCGCTGGTGCCAACAGTGCCATAACTTTCAACTGTTCCCTGCTCTGACTCCAGAAGCGTGAGGAACGCGTCCGCAATGTCATTACCGGTCGGAGTGAACGCTTGAGCGCTCAAAGAGGTTGATAGCAGCAGGGCGGATGCGGTCAAACAAGGTGCGATGCGGGCCATGAAAACTCCATGAAAAAAGTGCGAGCCAAGTTTCGAATCTGCTGCACGATGCGGCAGCTAACACGGGGGATCAAGTCGAAAGCCGAAGGCTTGAGATCAATTAAGTGCGTGTACTGACTTTTCGGAGAACTCCGCTCTTGCTCTGCCAACGTCATCAAGGCTCGGCAAGCTGTTCTCATTGCCAAGGTGCTGGATAGCGTGGGTGGACGCGCCCCGGGCAAAGTGGAAATGGTCTTGCCAGTCACGATGCGGGTTTTTCAAATAGGATGCGATATAGGCCCCGTGAAAAACATCACCTGCGCCGTTTGAATCAATCACCTTTTCCATTGGCACATCAAGCGAGGGCATGTGCTGATCCGGGCCGCCATTGGCGTACCAAACAGTTCCATGTTCGCCCAATGTAACAGCACCAACACGGCAACCCTTTGACCTGAGGTAGGCGAGTGTTTCACCTTCTGACTTGCCCAGTTGCTGGCAAAAGCGCTCAGAGACGACGGGCACATCGATAGAGCCCAGCAGTTCGTCTGTGTCCGCACGTACTGCACCACCGTCGAGGGATGTCAGGATCCCAAGCTCACGGCAGGTCTTCGCATAATGAAGAGCCGCGTCTGGCATATGTCCATCCACGTGCAGCGCTTTCATGCCGGTGAGTGTCAGCGGCGGGAAGGGGTGCAGGAAGTCATTGTCACGGCAGCGTACAATGGCGCGTTTGCCATCTTTGGGCATAATGAAGGAGAGGGAGCTTTCTCGGACCTTTCGACCATGGATGCAAATGCCGTATTTGGCAGCCATATCGAGAAACATGCGGGCAAGCCAATCATCTGCCTGTGAGCATAATAATTCAGGTTCACCGCCGAGCTTGGCACAACAAAAAGCTGCCGTTACGGCATTTCCTCCGAAGCTCACCGCATAGTCTCGGGCAATGCTTTTCTCATCTCCCCTTGGGAGTTGGTCGGCCAAAAATGTAACGTCTATATAGGCTTGGCCGATGAAAAGGGCCTGCATCTTTGGGTCCTCACATTGTTTTTTCTTGTCCTGAAACAGTGCTGATCCGTGTGCGGTTCGTGAGCAATGATTTTGGTCAAAATACCAACCGTATTCAGTGCTTGTTTACTAAGATCCGGCATGATCTGCGTGCTCTTGTATTTGTGTAGGCCGCGTTTTGACCCGTCGATATGTAATTTTTTTCCGGGCAGTTGTTATTGCGCTCGTTCTGGCGACCGCGCCGTTGATGGCTACCAATGTCATTTTGAACGATTATGCCGTTTCCCATACGATGGAAGAAATGGAAGCAATCGGTCAGCGCTATGTTAAGCGCGCCGAGGAAGTAATCAACGAGACTGTTGTCACACTTCAACAACTTGATCGCGACAACGCGAAAACCTGTTCGATGGAAGATCGAACAGTCTTTATGGATGCAGTTTCGCAAAAGGGTATGATCAGCGCAGTTGGTCTGGTTGACGCCTTTGGCAAGCGCATGTGTGTTGTTCCTGATCTGGATACGGCGGAAACCAACATCCTGCCAGCTGCCCGTCCAGATGGGCCGTTGGTTGGTATTGGCATGTTGGACAAGGAGTATCGCGGGGCAAAGTCAGCCATCGTAAGTTGGGACCTTGGAAACACAAATCGCCTTTATGCAATCATCTCTCCGGCTGCGATTGCGGTTGATCCGGGGCCTGAATACATCCGCTCCCATCGCCGTGCAGAACTGACGCTTGGAAAGAACCTGAAATGGTTCTCCGTGGGCGGTTTTACATCTGGTGATGCCAATTCGGAAATCCTTGCAACAAACGTCAAGTCGACCCGATACCCGATGGAAGCAAAGGTCGCGGTGGCACGCAGTTCAGCCAATCAACTGGTCGCGCCCTTAAAGTTGATTGCCTTGTTGGCGTCTGCGGCCATGACAGTTCTTTTTGTTGCCATTGGTATCTGGGTGTCATGGCGGCCTGAAAATGAGGCGAATGACGAGTTTAATAAGGCTGTGCGCAACGGCGAGTTTGTGCCGTTCTATCAGCCAGTTATGGATATTGAGAATGGCACTTTGCGCGGCTGCGAGGTGCTGATGCGTTGGCAGCGGCCAACCGGAGAAATCATCTCTCCAGGTCAGTTTATGGCTTATGCCGAAGCCAATGGGCATATCTTTGAGATGACCCGCCAGCTGATGCTGAAAACGGCGGAGGAGATGGGTGAACTTTATTCCCAGAATCCTGACCTCAAGCTGTCCATCAATTTGTTTGCAGGCCACTTTCATGATCGCCAAGTCGTTGCAGATTTGAAAAAAGCTTATGAAAAATCAGATATTTCTTTCCAGCAGGTCGTTGTTGAGGTAACCGAACGCTACCCGCTAGAAGATATGGACTTGGCTCGAAAAATCATCTCTGAACTTCAAGCGCTTGGTATACGCGTCGCACTGGATGATGTGGGAACCGGTCATGGTGGCATGGCCTATTTGCAGAAGCTTGGCGTCGATATCATCAAGATTGACAAGATGTTCATTGATCCACTTGGGTCCGATGAAAACTCCACGACGATTGTCGATTCCATGGTCGAATTGGCTGATAACCTCGGCATGGGCATTATCGCTGAAGGTGTTGAGGAAGAAGACCAGATTGACCGCCTTCTGGAGTTGGGTGTAACTGCAGCTCAGGGCTACTATTTTGCCAAGCCGATGAACGCGGAAGACTATATCGCCTTTGCCAAGAAGACAGAGGAAAACGCAGCCGCAGATGTGGCGCAAGCCGACGAGTTTGCCTACGAAGAGGACATGGACTTCGAAAGCGAGGAAGTCGCAGCCTAAGCGCCCAATTTGGTGTTAGCTTTTATTTTCAATGATGTAGGGTTCTTCGAACCACACTTCTTCCAGATTGTCTCCGTCTCCAATCCGGTCAATAACGGCAAATAATCCCGGGTCTGACAGGGGCGTTAAAACTCCGTGCCAGGTGCCGCAATGGAAGTTGATCGCCTGTCCGGGTTTGGTGATAAACGCACGTGGTCTGCCCGGCTTTCCCTGTTCATCGGGGCAGACAATCACAAGAAACGGTTCTGCAGTCATCGGGATAAAAGCCTGACTGCCAAGCGGGTGCCGCTCAATCATTTCAAGGCGATAGGGAAACGTTCGTTTTTGGGAATTGAACAGGCTTATCCCGGCCTTGGCACCGGCTCCGGTAAAGTCGAGCGTCGCCAGATCGTGGTAGCGGTCGCATAAGCCCTGATTGATTATTTTTGTTGGTTCGCCAACAGCTTCGAGAACTTCGCCAAAGGGGGCAAACTCTTCGGCGTCCAGTTGCTCGGTGACAATGCGGTGTGTCATTGTCTATCTCAGCTTCATGTGACGGTTGACGTCCTTGTAGAGCAAGTATCGGAATTTGCCAGGACCACCTGCGTAACAGGCTTGTGGGCAGAAGGCACGCAGCCACATGTAATCGCCAGCCTCGACTTCGACCCAATCCTGATTGAGGCGATAAACGGCCTTGCCCTCCAAAACATAAAGTCCGTGTTCCATGACGTGGGTCTCCGCAAACGGGATCACCGCTCCTGGCTCGAAGGTCACGATGTTTACATGCATGTCGTGGCGAAGGTCTTCCGGGTCTGTGAAGCGTGTCGTTGCCCACTTGCCTTCGGTTCCCGGCATCGGCGTTGGAGCCACTTCCTGATCGCTTGTGACAAAGGGTGCAGGGGCTTCCAGTCCCACCACCTTCTCATAGCTTTTTCGAATCCAATGAAAACGCACCGGCCGGTCGCTTTCGTTTTTCAGGGTCCAATCGCAGGCTGGCGGCAGATAGGCATACCCACCGGTCTGCATAGGATGGGGTTGACCTTCAATTGTTAGCGTCATCGCGCCTTCAACAACAAACAACACGGCTTCCGTTTCCGCATCTGTTTCCGGTTTGTCGCTGCCTCCGCCCGGTTGTACTTCCATGATGTATTGGGAGAATGTTTCAGCAAAGCCGGACATCGGACGGGAAAGAACCCAAAGCCGTGTCTTTTCCCAAAAGGGCAAAAAACTCGTGACAATGTCACACATTGTCCCCTTGGGGATCACGGCATAAGCATCTGTAAAAACAGCTCGACCGGTCAGAAGTTGTGTCTGAGGGGGATGTCCGCCAGTCGGAGCATAATAGGGGCCGGATGTCATGCTTGGGGATCTCTGTGTGTGGCTGAATTGTCTTTGATACGCTGGAGAATAAAGAGCGGCTGGTGGTCGGTCTATGCCTTTTTCGAGTGCAGTGTGTTCGCACATCGAGAACAAGGGGAGTGGCCTCGCCCGCTAAGGGAGGAGCATGGACAGGGCAGTGACCATGTTGCGGGCGAGACCTTTGAACCGGAGACCAGGCATTGGTTTAGAATGCCCGTCCCATGCATCTCCGGCTGTCTGAGAAATTGTCTATTGCAGTTGGCGTTGAGAGGAACGCCACGCGGGTGTCAATCCTCTCAGATTTGATCGTGAACCTTTCGAACGTCCTCTCGGCTTGAACGAACCCGGTCGATTAGGGTGGGGAAAGTTCCGTTTTCACGGGTCGCCAAAAAATGCGACATGCGGGCGTCTAGATCTTGCAGTCGGCCTTTTGTCCTGCTTGTGCCAGTGCTGGTCGATGGGGACAGCGGGTTTAACCAGAATGGGGTCATTCTCTGCTCCTTTGATACCTAACTCGCTACGGCAGCGTGGGTTGGACGACGGTTGAGAGTTCTTTCCAGACGGGAGATTTCCTCGCGAAGGCGCAGCTTGAACTTCTTCAAGGTTCGGATGTGGAGGTGATCTGGTGCAGGTCGTTTTTCTTCCTGGCGAATTTCACTGTCCAGGTTTTTGTGTTGGCTGCGCAGGGCTTTCAGACGTGTGTACATCGTTGTTCCTCCAGATCAGTTCTTGTGACGATCTTGATATGGTTGGCGCAGGTTGATAGTTGAAATATATTGATTGTATGGTAGTGATAGAGGAAGGCTATCGATGGCATTTCGGCCGTCCCCTCGACAGATCGAGTATTTCATCGCCCTTGCTGAAACCCGGCATTTCGGGGCGGCGGCTCGAAAGTGCCATGTGTCACAGCCGACGCTTTCGGCTCAGTTCAAGCTGTTGGAAGATCAGCTAGGCGTGACCCTGTTTGAACGAGGCAGTGGACTTGTTGAGATAACGCCTGTGGGTCAGGAATTGTTGCCTCTAGCGCGCCAGGCGTTGGATAGCTTGGATGCACTTGTGAGCGGTGCCAGTTCCAGGCAGGGCGGGCTCGGCGGGCTTATTAAACTGGGAGCGGCATCAACTTTTGGTCCATATTTTCTGCCGCATCTCTTGCCGCGGATAAAAGCGGTCTATCCTGATCTTGAAATCTACATTCGAGAGGACCGTCCAACGGAACTTGGCAGAGCCCTGCAATCCGGAGCTCTGGATTGCGCGCTGGCACCTGCGCCCTCCATCGCCGAGCAATCGAGCGATGAGATGATCTGTCAGGAAGATGTGCTGCTTGGCATTCCAGCAGATCACCCCTTGGCATCAGTTGAGCAGGTGGAGCTGGCTGCCTTGAACGGGGTCGGGCTGTTGTGTCTGGGGCCGGGGTATCAGCTTTACCATGAAGGGCAGTTGCTTTGCCGGGCTTCAGGGGCTCATATGCTGGAAGATTATGAGGGTACAAGTCTTGATGCTTTGCGCCAGATGGTATCCATCGGCATGGGGCTAGCTCTTTTTCCCGGCAGTTATGTTGCCTCGGAATTTATCAAGGAACAGCGGGTGGTTCTGAGGCCCATTCGTGATTTTGCAATGACCCGATCTGTGCATTTGTTTTGGCGCAAGAGCAGTTCGCGTGGTCACCATTTTCAAAAACTTGCGGAGCTTGCACGGCAAACCGTCGATGAAATGGCCGTCACTGGGGTTCGCAGACCTTCCAGTCAGCTTTGAAAAGTGTGGCCGGCAGTTGCCTCTCGTGAGAGGCGTCTGCCGTATAAAGTGCTATTTCTAGCTTTTGAGAACCGGAGTTTGGCCTTGGGCCAGTTTCAGCCGCGTCCAGAGGTTCATATTGATGACGATGGCCGCAATTTCCGCGATCTGCTTTTCATCAAAATACTCTGAAACGGTTTCATGTATCGCAGGAAAGCTGATCAAGTCATAGGCTGTCAGAGCTTCGCAATAATCCAATGCGGCCTGTTCTGCTTCGCTGAACAGGGTGCTTTCCTGCCAAGAGCCAAGGTGAGCGATCTTGGCCTTGTGTATGCCCTGATCTTCAGCCGCCTGAGTGTGCAGGATGAGGCAATAGGAGCAAGGGTTCATTTGGGCAACGCGAAGGCGAAGCAGCTGGGCGAGTTGCCCGTCGACTGACAGGTCAGCCGTATATCCAACGGATTTAGCCATGTCCTTTGCGATGGAGTGAAACTCCACCAGGTCGGGGTCAAAGCGAGTGTTCTTGAAGTCGATGTCGTCCATGGTCAGTCTCCCAGAATGAATGTTGTTTGCCAGATTTCGTTTTCCCGAGCGATGTCTTGCAGGAACTTGCAAGGTAGCACCACGGTCCAGGACTGGCAGGCAAGGTATTGTAAAACCTCACGTGCAAAGGACTTCCCGAGTCCTTTTCCTCTCAGGTCTCCGGCAATTTCCATGTGGTCGAGAACAAGTTGATCATTCTTGAGCCTGTATCTGGCAAAGGCGTCTGTTGGCGCCATGTATTTCAAGAATTTCTGTTGCTTTACATCATGCTGAAGGCCGGGGTCATAAAGCCCTTCACGAGCTAGGCGCTTGTCCAGCTCAGCCAGCTTCGGGTTGCGCAATTTCCGCCCCTTGATCTGGAACGTCGGAAACTTTGTTGCATCGCCTGTTAAAGCGGTCAGCCGTTCGGCCGCCGCTTCATCCTTGTCGACTTCGGCCAATTCATAAGGCAGGCCGCGCTCTTCAAGCGCAGCCTGATAAAACCGTGTCTTGTGGCATCTGACTTCGCCGAAAAGCGTTATTTCAGATGCCGCTTCGGAGGCAGAGTTACTCATGTGCCACAAAAGGTTCGATAAGGACCGAAGTCCTTCGGAGCGGGCTTTGCATATGTTTCCAGTCCTTCGCGTTCCGTGAAGGGGTCTTTCAAGACCTGAACAAGCGATTGAGCTCGTTCGTAATTTCCGTTTTCCGCCTCCGCTAGCGCTTCTTCGACCTTGTGATTGCGCGGAATATAGATCGGATTGACAGCATTCATCCGGTTGGTGATTTCCTGAGTGGTTGCGGTTTCCAGCTGTAGCCGCGACTTCCAATGTTCGAACCAGTGGTCAAATGTCCCGCCATCTTTGAACAACGCGCGGGTTGAGGCCCCATCGTCACCCACTTCGGTCGCCAGTTGTCGGAAGAAGCCTGTGTAATCAACATCCTGACCTTTCATCGCCTCTGTCAGGGCATTGGCAAGGTCAATATCTTGTTCCAACTCGGTCGCAAGCCCCAGTTTGGCGCGCATTCCTTTCAACCATGCATCTTGGTAAAGGGCAGGGAAGGTGTTCAGAGCATTTGTCGCCTGCCGTACGGCGTCATCTGCATCGTCCGGATTGATCAAGGGGACGAGGCATTCGGCAAGTCGTGCGAGGTTCCACTGCGCCAAAACCGGCTGCTTGCCATAGGCGTAGCGCCCTCCTTCATCGATAGAGCTGAACACCGCATCCGGATCGTAGCTATCAAGAAATGCGCAAGGACCATAGTCGATCGTTTCGCCGGAAATGGTCATGTTGTCGGTGTTCATGACGCCGTGAACGAAACCGGCAAGCACCCAATTGGCAATCAGTTCTGCCTGCCGTGATATGACCCGAGAGAGCAGTTTGAGATACTTTTCCGGATCATCAGCAAGATCAGGGTCGTGGCGCGCGATGGTGTAATCTGCGAGCTGGCGAACCTTGTCGGTCTCGCCGCGGGCTGCAAAAAACTGGAAAGTGCCAACACGGATATGGCTGGAGGCAACCCGCGCCAGAACAGCACCGGGTTTATGACCCTCACGGAAAATGTCTTCACCGGTCGTAGTGGCGGCCAATGCGCGGGTGGTTGGTATGCCCAAGGCATGCATTGCCTCGCCCACGATATATTCGCGCAAAACTGGTCCGATGACGGCCTTTCCGTCGCCGCCTCGCGAAAACGGGGTGCGACCCGAACCCTTGAGGTGAAGGTCGCGCCGTTTGCCATGCGTGTCGATGATCTCCCCAAGCAGGATTGCACGACCATCGCCGAGCTGCGGAGAAAAATCGCCGAATTGGTGACCAGCATAGACTTGAGCCAGCGGGGCTGCACCATCCGGGCTGTGGGAGCCGGAAAGGTTTGCAGCGCCTTCGCTGGTGGCCAGCGCGGCTGGATCGAGCTTCAGTTCTCTGGCCAGTTCGTCATTGACGAGAACGGTTTGAGGAGATGGGACCTGCGCTCCTTCCCACGGCACATAAAATCCGCGCAGTTCACGGGCGTAAGTGTTGTCAAAGGTGAACTTGGGTGGGTGCGTCGTCATCTGCGGCCTATTGTGCTCTTGATGGGAAAAAGAAAGTGACGTGTTTGAAAACCGACAGGAGGACGAGACCTCCTGTCGGTTTATCTGTCAGGCTGTTTCCAGTTTTACGTCCTCAGCCCCGAGGGCTTCAATGAAACGCTTGGCATCCAGTCTGAAGTCCGCAAAAACAACCTTGCCGTCCGGGTCTATGACGGTGAACCAGGGCGTTCCCGCGGTTCGGTAGTCCTGCATAAAGGTTGGATAGTCTTCTCCTTCCAGCCGCACATCATGGCCGAACGGGATTTTCAATCCATACTCTTCCTGATTGACCCGGAGTTTATCGAATGTGTTGACGTCTTCGTCTTCAAACACGGTCTGGATTACAGCAAAGCCGAAACCCTTGTCCTTGAGCGCATTATGAAGAATGCGAAGGGTTGGAAACCCGCGAGAATGACAGCCCGGGCACCAATGCTGGAAGTTATAGATGATCTTGTAGCCCTCTCCGAGGTCGGAGAGCTTTAGTGGCGTGTCCAACGGCGTCCCGTTGGCGTCAATCCAGTTTTGAACGCGAAGGTTCGGGGCGGTTTGGTGGAGGGAACCGAATTGCATTGCAGTCTCCTTTTCATGCCCATTCTCAGTAAAGCCATTTAAGTCTTTGCTGGCGCGGGCCGCAGATCAAAGGCGTGACGTGCGCCGTTGATCAGAAGTCTTCAACAGTGCGTGCGATATGATCACTGCGCATTCAAACGGATACGCGCGGCAATTGCGCCGCCCGTATCTCAGAACCTGCCGGGTGCCGGACAGTCGCTGCTCCTGTCAGGCGCCCATCTGTAAATTGAGTTTGCTTACTCCGCTGCTTCGCGTTTTGGCAGAACCCAACCCGGACGAGGGAAGTGGCAGGTGTAGCCATTCGGGTAACGTTCCAGATAATCCTGATGCTCTGGTTCGGCTTCCCAGAAGTCGCCAACCGGCTCGACTTCTGTGACAACCTTGCCCGGCCAAAGACCAGAGGCATCTACATCGGTGATTGTATCGTGAGCGACTTGCTTTTGCTCGTCATTCACATAGTAAATCGCCGACCGGTAAGACAGGCCTGTGTCATTGCCCTGACGGTTTTTGGTTGTCGGATCGTGGATCTGGAAGAAGAACTCCAGGATTTGCCGGTAGCTCAGCTTATCCGGATCGAAAACAATTTCGATGCCCTCCGCGTGTGTTCCGTGGTTTCGATATGTGGCGTTTGGCACATCACCGCCGGTATATCCGACCCGAGTTTTTTCGACGCCGGGGATCTTGCGGATCAGGTCCTGCATACCCCAAAAGCAGCCACCTGCAAGTACAGCACGTTCAGTCATCAGATGTCCTCCACTTGGTCGATATAGGCTCCGTAGCCTTCTGCTTCCATATCATCACGATGGATGAAACGAAGCGACGCGGAATTGATGCAGTAGCGCAGTCCACCCTTATCCTGCGGGCCATCAGGGAATACATGTCCCAAATGACTGTCGCCATGCATGGACCTAACCTCGGTTCGGATCATGCCATGAGACATGTCTCGATGCTCGGTGACATGCTCATGAACAATCGGTTTGGTGAAGCTTGGCCACCCGCAGCCACTGTCAAATTTGTCGGACGAGGCGAAAAGCGGCTCGCCTGAGACGATGTCTGCATAGATGCCCGGTTCTTTGTTGTCCGTGTATTCACCAGTGAACGGGCGCTCCGTGCCGCTTTGCTGGGTGACACGATATTGCTCTTCGTTCAGCCGCTTGATGGCTTCTTCTGTCTTTTCGTATTTCATGTATGCCTTCTAAGCCCATTGGGCACATGAACTGGTGTTGAACCTTAGATGGGGCAGATCATGCCATGTTTCAAATTGGCGATACCTATGAAAGTTATTCAAATTATTGAGAGTTTGTGATGTTTCCACTTTGAGTGCATTCGCCACTGGAATGTTAATGGCAGATGTTTTTAGTCAAGATCACTTTAATCGCTTTCTGATCGTGAGAGAGAGACCATGTTGACCTAAGGGAAATCATGTATTTCATAATCTCTAAATGTGGTGATACTTTAGGTTGAAAGCAGATGTGTACGCACAGTTTGCTTTGGACGGTGTGAAATGGTGAGGGGACCAATTTGCGCGAAAAAAGGAACATTCCTGAAGAGGTATCCGGTGTCGTGCCGGGTGACCGGGAACTTTGGGCGCTTTTTGCTGCTTGGGGCGTTTTCGTGTTGTTCGCGTTTTTTGCTCTCTCTGGAAGTGCGATCGGAGGGATTTTATGCCTGAGCTGAATCCCTTCCGCTATGAGCGGCAGTTTGATGCCTACCTCACCGGGTATCGAAAAAGCGCCGACGCCACTATGGTTGGCACCAACATCTTTCTCTTCATCATTAGCTTTGCCTTCGCGATATGGTCTGGGGAGTGGTTGTCGGTATTTCTCATCGGTCTGCCGACCTTGCTGCTCTCCATGTTGCTGGCAAGGGCGGCGAATGGCTACTTGATCACCCGCTTGTTCATGGGCTGCGCTTTTATGGGGTTCACTGGTCTGTTTGTGCATTTGGCTCACGGGGATATCGAAGCGCACTTCACAGCGTTCGGTCTGATTGCGATTTTGCTGTATTATCGCGATTGGCGTGTCATCGCAGCGGCAACCATCTTTATCTATCTGCACCACCTGGTCCTCGGACTTGGTCAGACTTATGGTCTGGCTGTTTATGTGTTCGACAATCCGTCCTTTTGGGCGACCTTTGGCCTGCATGTAGCTTATTTTCTGCCCTTTGTGGGCATGATGGGATACCTTGCCATCGCTCTGCGGCGGGAGGGCTATCAGAACCAATTGGTCATTGAGCTTTCCAACAAGGTGGCGCAGGGCGATTTGCGGCCGTCAGTCGTTCAGCCAGATGTAGTGGGTCCGCGTCATGCGCTGCTTGATTCCGTCACATTGATGCATGACCGCATCCTGCAATTGCTGGCCATGATCCCGGCTCCAGTCATTGTGGTTCGCAAGTCGGATCACATGGTTGTCAATGTGAATGATGCCTGGGCAAGTGAGTTCAACATCGACCCCAATCCAAAGATGATCATTGGTCGAAGGTTTCCTGACCTGATTTCTCAGACGAACTTTGACCTCATCAAGTCCTTTCTGGAAACTGATGGGGCACCTGTTGAGACTTTTCCGATGGTTTTTGACTGGAAATCACCTGAAGACCGGAAGCGTCAGGTGGAGCTACGGAAGATCGATTACACGACTGATCTCTCTGATCTCATGATCATTGTTGGGAGTGACCTGACAGAGCAGCACCGAGCCGAAACCCAGTTGCGAGAAATCGCGTACACCGACATGCTGACTTCGGCTGCAAACCGAAATTCACTTCATATCAAGCTGGATGAGGCAGTTCGTAATCTGGAAACTGACTACAAGCCGTTTGCTGTGATCCTGTTCGATCTTGATGGTTTCAAGCAGGTCAATGATACGCATGGCCATGATGCGGGGGATCTGGTTCTCAAAACCGTTGTCCAGCGGATGATGCGGACCTTGGAGCACCGTGCGTTTGTTGCCCGTCTTGGAGGCGACGAGTTTGTTGTTGTTCTGGAAGATACGGATAACAGCGAGCACTGTCTGCGTTACGCCGAGTATCTCATTCGGCAGATTGAGTATCCGGTCCGTCTTCAATCGTTTGAGGAAGTGTCTATTTCGGCAAGCGCCGGCATTCGGATTTGTGCTGCGCTCGAAGAAGACCTTTCTGCCAGCACAATCTTGAAAGCAGCGGATATTGCTCTTTACAGGGCCAAGGCTGCAGGCAAAGCAGGGGCGGTCGTCTATTCAGAAGATGACGCCGATCTGGAACGCTGCCCGGAAACCGGTGTTGTGATCCCCTTGAAAAGCGGTTGAGCGCGTCAAACGCTGATCTGCTGCGTGGGCGTGGTTACTTTCCCCGTAGGCCCCGGTGTTGAAATCCGGCCTTAAGGGCAGGGCGTTTCGAGGACACCGTTCGTGAGTTGACACCAGCCCAGCCGATTTCGCCCGACAATCGCCCGTATTCAATCTTGGGGCAGCGATCCATCACCACCTTGATCCCGGCATCTTCGGCCCGTTTGGCGGCTTCATCATGGCGAACGGTCAACTGCATCCAGATGACCATGGGAAGATTGCCGGATGCAAGGACATCATCAACAACTTGTCCGGCGGCTTCTGAATTTCGAAAGATGTCGATCATGTCCGGAGTTTCCGGCAGATCGGCCAATGACGCATAAACGGTCTGACCAAGAATTTCCTTGCTCGCCTGACCGGGATTGATCGGCCAGACGTCGTAGTCTTTTGCAAGCATGTATTTCAGGACGAAATAGGATGGGCGCACATTGTTGGAGCTAGCCCCAACCATGGCAACCGTTTTGGTCTCGTCGAGGATCTCGCGAATATAGGCGTCAGAATAGCTGTCGTGGTTCATGATGTGCTCCGCCGTATTCGTTTCAGCTATCCGTCCATTCCGGCGGGCGCTTTTGCAGAAAGGCGTTGATGCCTTCTTCGGCGTCGCGGGCCATCATGTTTTCCACCATCACATTGGCCGCAAAGTCATAAGCTTCGTTCAGCGGCATCTCGAGCTGACGGTAGAATGCTTCCTTGCCGACCTTCAGAGTGTGAGAGGATTTGGAGGCGATGGCTTCGGCGTATTTCTGGACGACCTGATCCAGATAATCGCGTGGAATAATCCGGTTGATCAGGCCGAAATCCTTTGCCGTCGACGCGTCGATGCTTTCGCCGGTCAGCAGCATTTCCATCGCCTGCTTGCGCGTCGCATTACGGGATAGCGCGACCATCGGTGTGGAGCAGAAAAGACCGATATTGACGCCCGGTGTGCAAAAGGTGGCTGTATCGGTTGCCAAAGCCAGGTCACAAGAAGCGACCAGCTGGCAGCCTGCGGCTGTCGCCACACCGGTCACAACAGCGATGACCGGCTTGGGGTGGCGCACGATCTGCTGCATCAGGTCCGAGCACTGACGCATGATCCGCTCATAGGTGGCTCGGCCACCATCAGCCTCTCCGCGGGCCGCCGTCAGTTCCTTCAAGTCATGCCCGGCGCAAAAGACCTTGCCTTCAGCCCCCAGCAAGATCACGCGTACTTCCGGATTTCTCTCCGCCTCGGTCAGCGTCTCGCTCAATGCGCTCATCATCTCCGAAGACAGTGAGTTCATTTTCTCCGGACGCTGCATCACGATCCGAAAGACACCTTCATGAAGAAGGGTCGCGAGCATCGGCTTGTCGTCGGTGTTGGCTGGTTGTGCTGTGGTGGCTACGTCTGACATGGAGGCGTCCTGCTAAATCTGCTTTTGGCCGTTCTAACAGATCAGGGCACGGAACGGGAGAGGGCTTGCCCACACTGTATAGGCCTTGCTCTTTCGGTCTTTTGACGCTTACGTAAAAGAAAGCAGGGTTTCGGGAGAGAATTGAATGCAGCCAGTGATGACAGGCGACGAGGTGATGTCGCTTTTGGACAATGTGTTTCCGCAAATACACGAGGATGGCCGGGTCTATCAGATCGCTTCAATTTCTTCGGGCGAAGCGGTTGTCCGCTTTACCGCAAACCAGCGCCATCTAAGGCCGGGGGGAACGGTGTCTGGTCCTTCCATGATGGCACTGGCGGATTTGGCGGCTTATGTGGTGATCTTAGGCCATATCGGCCCACAGGCACTGGCTGTGACGACCAATTTGAACATCAATTTCCTGAACAAGCCCGGTCCGGGGGCTATGCTGGCAACATGCCGGATTCTAAAAATGGGCAAACGGCTCATTGTGGTGGACTGTGCGATTGAAAGCAAAGGACAGGACGGGCTCGTGGCCCATGCCACGGCGACTTATTCGGTTCCTCCGAAATGAAGCCGGTCTCACACATGTGACTGGCGGGTGAAGTGGATCGCGCGCACATTTGCTGCCATGAAACGATACATATTCTCTCTTATCTCAAGTCTTCTTGTTGCCTCGTCAGCGAACGCGATCGGCACCAAGGCTGATGGCTCCTGCGGCGACAAGGACACGCCGTGTGTTCTGGAGAGCGGGCGATCTTATCATGTTCTTTTCCCCGATGATTGGGACGGAAAAGCCGACCTGCCGGTGATGCTTCATTTTCATGGTTGGGCGCGAACGGGCAGCCACCCTTCATGGAGCCCTAGAACGGGCGGTGAAGCGCGCAAGCGCGGGGTTTTGCTAATCGCGCCAAACGGTGAGGGGCGAACATGGAATTTTTGGCGGGCTGGAACGTCGGATGTGACCTTCACCAATGAGGTGCTGGCCGATGCCAAAAAGCGGTTTCCCATAGATGAGGATCGTCTCATCGTCTCCGGTTATTCCTACGGGTCGGCGATGGCATGGCGTTATGTTTGTGAAAGCGGGAAGGGCGTTTTTGCACTCTTGGCAATTGCCGGAAGCTTGGATCAAACAGAAAACTGCTCTACAGCGCCCAAGCAAGTGCGGCATGTCCAGACACCGTTATGGACTTTCCTATTGGGCCGGGCGGTGACACGACCTATCCAGTTGCCTTGTGGCGGGAGCGCCTGGGGTGTGGGCCCGAAACCGGGCGCGAAAACTGGTCAGTCTCTGCAAAGCAGACTTTCGAACGGGTCACCTGGAAGGATTGTAAGGAAGGGGCTGTTTATCTTGATCTTCACACTGGTGGTCATCTCATTCCACCCGGTTGGGTCGGGCATCAGTTGGATGAATTAGTACCTGAATTACGAAAGTGAGTGGCTTCTGAATTCAAGTAGAAAAATGCAACACAACCCAATCACACAAATAGGTTGGTGGATCGAGGTTCGGTCAATTTATATTTTCAATTATGAGTTGATTTTTGAGCCTGTGAATAGATATGAAACGCAATACACTTTCGGGTTTTGAAGTTTCAATAATCAAGAGCTTGCTTGAAACACGTCGATTTCAGAACCAAGAAATCGCTGGCATGATAAACCGGTCTAGGGGTAAAGCATCCAGCGATATCAACTCTGGCAGAATCTCCAATATTAAGAATGATCAAATAAAAAAATATGAAGATATTCCGCCTGCGTCTAAAGCGGATGTTGATGATTTTATCAAGGCCTATCAGCTCGGGCAATTTAGCAGTTCTTCAAACGATCCTTTGAATGACAACGTGATTGACCGTATTTTGCCTGTATCGGCATGCGGCACGAAGCTTCAAATAACAGAGACATCGCAAATTGAATGCAAGCAAGGTTTGAATATACCTCTCAAAACGATTGCCGCATTCGGTAATAACAGTGGTGGATACATAGTATCGGGCGTAAAAAACTCAACATGGGAAATTGTTGGTGTTAAAAAGGAAAAGGTCGATAAATTTGATCTCAATAACCTAAATCAGCAAATACGTAGTAATCTTGGTGTATACATTGACGTCAATTATAAAGTTAGGTCGATAAACAAAAAGCTGGTGATGATATTCTATATTCCACCAGCCCATACAAAGCCAGTAATTATGACAAAGTCTTCGGGTGAATATTCCGAAGGCGCAATTTACTTTCGCTACCCAGGGGAAGATCGTCTCATTGGCCCGAGTGAACTCAGTTACATAATAGAGGAACGTGTCCGTTCACTTTCCGAAACCGTGCTCCAAAAACATCTCTCAAATATACTGAGAGTTGGGATTGAAAATGCTGCGATTTTGGATCTTGCTTCAGGAGAAGTTGAAGGCAAGTCAGGGAAGTTTGTAATTTCCAAAGAATTGATGCCAGAATTACGATTTATCAAAGAGGGGCAATTTGAAGAGAAGGGGGGAGCACCAACGCTAAAGCTTATTGGTAATCTTGAAAGTGCAGACTCTTCCAAAATCCACCTTGTTCCAGAAGATGTGCTGAAATTGTATACCCTTGACAATAAAGATGTTGTGCGGCGAGTTAAGAGTTCTGAGCCAAGTGTGCGGCAGCGAGAAATTGATAACATAATTCGATCCGATAATATCAAATGTAACGACAAATTCGCCCATCCCATATTTACCAGTGATGAGAAAGCTAAAAAGTACCGAGAGACGGGAACACTACCGAAAGCTGTCAAGTGCAGGTACAATGAGGCTGCTGTTGACCAAATAGTGAAGCGATTAGCTGAGGAATTGGATTGAATATACGGTAATATAATACCGTTTTTTTAAGTTATTGTTTTTATTCAATTATTTTATGTGGTTGGTGATTTTTCGTTCTTGACGCATATTTTGCGCCAGCGTATAAGCTGCGTCGAACGAATTTGCGGCCCGTTCTCTTGGTGTTTTGCCAAGCGGGCCCTTTTCTTTAACCGATCAATGATGGATCAATCCCATGAAGACCTTCTCTGCCAAGCCGGCCGAGGTCGAGAAAAAATGGATCGTCATCGACGCAGAAGGCATGGTTGTTGGCCGTTTGGCTGCATTCATCGCCAACCATCTGCGCGGTAAGCATCTGCCGACCTACACGCCGCATGTCGACTGTGGTGACAACGTAATCGTCATCAACGCCGAAAAGGTTGTCCTGACTGGCCGTAAGTACGAAAACAAGAAGTACTACTGGCACACAGGCCATCCGGGCGGCATCAAGGAGCGCAATGCGCGCCAGATCATCGAGGGCCGTTTCCCGGAGCGCGTTCTTGAGAAAGCCGTTCAGCGCATGATGCCAGGCGGTCCGCTGTCCAACAAGCAGCTGTCCAACCTGCGTGTTTACGCTGGCCCGACCCACCCGCATGAAGCTCAGTCTCCAGAACTGGTTGACGTCAAGAGCCTCAATCCCAAGAACGATGGCATGAGGGCACAATAATGGCTGAGCTGCAATCTTTGGAAGACTTGGGCGGCGCTGTTGATGGTGCTGCTCCGGAAGCTCCGGTTCATGTTCAAAAGCTCGACGCTCAAGGTCGTGCTTACGCAACCGGTAAGCGGAAAGACGCTATCGCACGTGTTTGGGTCAAGCCGGGCACAGGCAAGATAATCGTCAACAAGAAGGACTTCACCGAGTATTTCGCTCGTCCGGTCCTGCAGATGATCCTGCAACAGCCGATCGCAATCACTGAGCGTTCTGGCCAGTATGACATCATCGCAACTGTTGTTGGTGGTGGTCTTTCCGGTCAAGCAGGTGCTGTGCGTCACGGTATCTCCAAGGCTCTGACACATTACGAGCCTGAGCTGCGCGCTGTCCTGAAGAAGAACGGCTTCCTCACACGCGACAGCCGTGTTGTTGAGCGTAAGAAGTTCGGCCGCGCGAAAGCCCGCAAGAGCTTCCAGTTCTCCAAGCGTTAATCGCTGGACCAACTGGTTTCAAATTCGAAAAACCCGCTGGAGCGATCCGGCGGGTTTTTTTGTTTGCTTATTGGTCTGTTAGAAGCGGATGTCAGCGGTTAGATAAAATCGACATCAAAGTTATAGCCCGGGTTATAGCTGGCATTATACCAAACGTCAGATGAAGTGACTCATATTTGGGCTTCCGGTTTTGTTGCGAATATGATTCCAGATGGCAAACGATGGGAGTTTGCCATGGGAGCCGCGATACCGCTTCGAGATGACTTTGACGGTTGTACCCTTCGCCGGTTGGCGAGGGTGTGCCGGGACGCCAAACAGACCCGTCGCCTTTTGTCATTGGCGGTGATCTATGATGGGGGGAGCCGTTCGGACGCAGCTCATATTGGCGGAGTGACGCTCCAAATCATTCGCGATTGGGTGCTGCGTTTCAATGCTTCTGGTCCCAATGGTCTGAAGGATACGCCCAAGTCAGGTCGCCCCTCAAAACTTGACGAGCAGCAGCGTCGTGCGTTGATCGAGATTGTCGAACGAGGCCCGTATCCATCGGTGGATGCAGTGGTACGTTGGCGCTTGAAGGATCTCGCTGCGTGGATCCTGTCTGAATTTGGCATTGTCGTTGACGAGCGTACCGTATCGCGGGAGCTGAAGAATGCGGGTTATCGGCGTCTGACGGCCCGGCCGCAGCATCCGGCGCAAAACGAGTTTGCCGTCGAGGATTTTAAAAAAGCTTCCCAGCCGAACTGGCGGAAATCGGCAATCAGCTTGAAAGCGGCACCCCGATAGAGGTTTGGTTTCAGGACGAGGCGCGTGTGGGTCAAAAGACCAAGATCACAAGGCGATGGGCAAAACGCGGGACAAGGCCGCGGGCCCCCAAGGATCAGCGGACAAAGTCAGCATGGATATTTGGGGCCATCTGCCCGGAACGGGGTGTCGGTGCTGCGCTCGTCCTTCCCAAGTGCAACATCATGGCCATGCAAATGCATCTTCAGGAAATCTCGTCGCAAGTCGCTCCGGGAGCCCACGCCGTTGTCATCCTTGACCAGGCTGGCTGGCACACATCTGGCAAACTCGACATTCCCAACAACATTACCCTTCTCCCATTGCCACCGAGGTCTCCCGAATTGAACCCGGTCGAGAACCTATGGCAGTTCATCAGGGATAACTGGCTGTCAAACCGGGTCTTCAAATCCTACGAACAAATCATCGATATCTGTTGCCGCGCATGGAACAGGTTAATTGAACAACCATGGACCATCATGTCCATCGGAATGCGAGATTGGGCCCATCGGTTCTGAATTTTGACGGTTGGTATTATACCTGAAGTAGATCGAATCTACTCCGTCAATTTCGACGGAGCCGTCGGTAATCCGAACCCAAGAGTAACTGTCACCGATAGGTCCACCTGGGCCTATGTCTGCGCGATGATAACCGCTGTCGACGTTGAAGCCCAAATCCTCGATTTTGTCCCGATAGGCAACACGATTGACACCGCCTTCAAGCATGTCTGCTACGAGGTTCGCCATTTGAGAGTTGGCCATAAAGTCAAACATATCCTGGGCAGCGGCATCCGCGGCTGTTTTCAGGGTCGCGGCATCAGAATTGAAACCTCGCGATTTCAATTCGCCATAGAGACTTTCCAGCGCCTCATCCATCGTGAATGTTGGAAGTTGTATAGGTGTAGAAGGGTAATTCTCTCCACTTTCATCTAGATACGCCGCCAATGTTCCAGCTGTCGCCGACCCAAGGCCCAAGGCTCCGCTTATGGTGCCGCCGCCGGTTGCAAAGCCGGCAAAAGCAGCGACATAACTTAGTCCTCTCAGGAAGTCTGCTCCCGTGGCACCATTCATGAGGCCGTACTGGTCATCCATTTCTTGCCAAAGCAACTTGCCCCATTCGTCAAAGCCGTTGTTGGTTGTGGACCATGTACTTAGTGCCGCCGTAGCGTCTGTTTCAAGTTGACGGATTTGGCTGTTGCTCAGGTTTTTGAGGTCCAGTCCCATCTCCTGACCGAGTGCGAATGCGCCATCTTTCATCAACTCCAGTCTGGTGGCGTATGTGTCGTACAGGCTGCCGAGCTGTTGGTTTCCAATAGAAAACATGTCGATTTGTTGAATGGCGTTGCGAGCATCAGCATAATCATTTGAGTCTGCTTCAAGAATTGTTGCAGAGACATAGAAGCTGTCTATTCCGAATGCTTCATCATTCGCCCCTTGGTTTAGGGATGAATGCCAGCGCATGGTGAAGGTACCGTCATTAATTAGGTTACCAGGTATTTCGATTTCAAAAGTGTGGCGTTGGTCAGCCCAGTTTTGTGACGTAAAGTCTGTGCTGGAACTGGCCGCAGTTTTTCTAAAAGTAATGTCACCGTCAGCGGCGGTCCAACCATGTGTTCCTTCGGTGTTGTAAACATGGAATTGGCCGAGATCGACCGTTACGCCGTTGATGTCGATGTAGAAGTGTTCGTTATCCCAAGAGTCGACTTCGAGAAAGTCGAACGTCAGCTTGAGTTCACTTGCTCCATCAGGCACTGAAATCGTCTTGGTCAGGGCTTCTCCAGCGCCATAGTTTCCAAGATAGCCGTCACCATTGTCGGTCTGCCTCCACTTTGCGTTGCCAAATCCGTAAACGGCTGGATTTGAATTGCCAAAACTCCGCGCTCCAATAGTCTTGGTTGTAGATGTCGTCATGAATTGCGCTCCTTTTGAATTCAGGATGCCGCACCAAACAATGAATTGGGTTGATCAAGGTGCATTGAGAGAGTTTACTCTCAATGCTAGAATGTAAGCGCTTACATTTATCTACAAGCGTGAAAATTCTGTGTTTGCGTGAAAAATGAAGCTCTCAGGAAGTGGAAGACGCGAAATCGGTCCAACAATTGAACACGAACTGGCTCGTGACAAGTTTTGTAGTTTTGTGACTTTGAAACAGCACATAAATTCTCGTTTGATTGTCAATTTTGACAGGTCTTAACCATCCCGCTTAAGTGAGCGGCAACACCTTCTGGTTACAACAAGAAGCAAATGTGTTTTTGCGTTGTTTCTGCGACGGGGGTGTATGGAGTATCGGCGCGAAATAGACGGCCTTCGGGCTGTAGCTGTTGTGCCTGTGGTTCTGTTTCACAGCGGCATCTCGCTGTTTTCCGGCGGGTTCGTTGGTGTGGACGTTTTCCTCGTCATTTCCGGCTACCTAATCACCGTCATGATTTTGCAAGAGCGGGCAAGGGGCACCTTTTCGCTCACGAGGTTTTATGGACGCCGCGCCCGGCGTCTTGTCCCGGCCTTACTTGTAATGCTGTCCGTCAGCTTCCTGCTCGCTTGCGCGTGGATGCCGCCGAGCCAAATGAAGGGTTTTTCCCGGGCACTGGCCGCGTCGGCGCTGTTCGTCTCCAATATTCTTTTCTGGCGTGAGAGCGGGTATTTTGATCTGGAATCCCAGACCAATCCGTTGCTGCATACTTGGAGCTTGTCGCTGGAGGTGCAGTTTTACGTTCTGTTTCCTGTGGTTCTGCTGCTGGGATTGCGCTTTGGCAGATCAAGAGTGTTCTGGCTGATTTTGGTCACATCACTGCTGAGCCTGGCGCTGACGGAATATGGTTGGCGATACAAGGCTTGGGCAAATTTCTATCTCCTGCCAACGCGGTTATGGGAGTTTTGCGCAGGGGGGTTGTGTGCCCTGTGGCTGAGCAACAGAGCGCAAAAGGGCAATAACATTCTGGCCTTCGCTGGATTGATCGGGCTAGTGGTGTCGTTTTTCCTTTTCGACAAAGACACTCCTTTCCCATCCCTTTGGGCTTTGCTACCAGTGATGGGGACTGTGCTGCTGATCCTGTTTGGATCCAAAGATACGGTTGCAGGCCGGGTACTAGCCATGAAGCCGCTGGTGGGCATCGGGCTGATTAGCTACAGCATTTACCTCTGGCACCAGCCGCTGCTTGCTTTCCTTCGCATACGCTCGATTGATGAGCCGTCCACGCTCGCCCTGTTGCTGGCTGCGCTTGCAAGTTTCCCGATCGCTTATTGCAGCTGGCGATTTGTTGAACAGCCGTTCCGCAAGGCAAAATCTGAAAAGGGTGCGGTCAAACTTGTTTCGCGAGGTTTGGTCACCGGCGTTTCTGCGTGTGCGGGCGTTGTATTTGTTGCAGCTGCTGGGGTGGTGACGGATGGCTATCGGTTCAGGTTTGCCCGAGAGCTGGTGGCCATTGATGACGCGCGTTCGGACGTCGCTTCTTTGATTTCTGACTGCTATATGGAGCCGCCGGCTGGCGGCGGAATGCCGCTCGGTCCCATGCCGCGCCCGGCGTGCACGTTTCCAGCGTCAGACGGATCTGTTGATGTTGCAATTGTCGGTGACAGCCATGCGCTCACCTTTTCAAACAAGGTGATCGACGCGCTGAAGCAACAGGATGTTGGAGTGACGACCATGTCGTTTGCTGCTTGCGTTCCCTTTGAAGGCTATTGGCATTCGCGGGCAAAATGTAACGAACCCGTTGCCGAGTTGGTCGAGTACATTCTTGCAAGCGATATCAATACCGTGGTTCTGGCCGGTCGATATGCGCTCTACACGTGGGATGATCCATTTGACAACGGCGTTGGCGGGGTCGAGCCGGAGCATATGGGCCCGAAATATTTCACTGATCCGCTCTATGAAGGTGACTATGACGACACGCTTGTGCCGAACATGCTTCATGTGATGGAGAAGGGAATCCAGAAGTATCTAGATGGCGGTAAAAACCTCGTGCTCCTTTACCCGGTGCCTGAATCTGGTTGGTCAGTGCCTGATCGCTATTTTAAAGAGCGGCTTTACAAGACTGGTGTCGAAGACTTGTCGTTTCCCTATGCGGCCTTCAAAGAGCGCAACGGAGACGTGATTTCTTTTTTTGACAGTCTCGAGCACCCCGGTTTGAAGAAAGTTCGGCCCGCTGATGTTCTCTGCTCAAAAGAGGAGGGGCGGTGTCTCAATGCTGTTGGCTCAACAGTCTACTACTATGATGATGACCACTTGAGTAATGCCGGGGCCAGTTTGCTTGTGGAGCCAATTGTGCAACCCGTATTGGCGACACTGGCACCGCAAAAACAAATCGAAGATGGACCGCTATTGGCTGCCGGCCCGCAAAATAACTCAGTTTTTTCCTGGTCTATCCGTTTAACCCGTATTTACGATGATGAGATTGGTGTTCAATGAATTATCGGCGAGAAATAGATGGCCTTCGGGCCGTCGCCGTATTGCCTGTTGTTTTGTTTCATGGTGGTTTTGAAATCATGTCTGGCGGCTTCGCCGGGGTGGACGTGTTTTTTGTGATTTCAGGCTATTTGATCACTGCGCTCATCTTGGAGGACCTCGAAAAGGGCAGGTTCTCGCTGCTGTCCTTCTATGAGCGGCGTGCAAGGCGCATATTGCCTGCCTTGTTCGTCATGTTGGCGGTGTGTGCTGTGTTCGCTTTGCTCTGGATGCCGCCGAGCCAGATGATGTTCTTCTCCAAGGCCATGGCGGCAGTGGCTCTGTTTGCCTCAAACATGTTCTTCTGGCGCAACAGCGGCTACTTCGATATTGGGTCTGAGAGCAACCCGCTGCTCCATACATGGAGCTTGGCAGTTGAAGAGCAGTTTTACATCCTTTTTCCGCTGTTCATGATGCTGGTTTGGCGCTTTGGACGCCGCCCGCTTTTCTGGCTTTTGGTGATCTTTGCAATTGGAAGTTTGGGTCTTTCGGAGCTTGGGTGGCGGTACAAAGCGTGGGCCAATTTTTATCTGCTGCCGACACGGGCATGGGAACTGCTTGCCGGTTCGCTTTGCGCGGTCTGGCTGGCGTCAAACAAGAAACAGGACAATGACCTGTTTGCGACAGTTGGTCTCGTTGCAATCCTGTTGTCTTTCGTTTTGTTTGATGCAGAGACGCCGTTCCCATCTCTTTGGGCGGCTGTGCCCGTCGGCGGAACCGTGCTTTTGATCCTATTTGCGGGGGCTGGCACGTGGACCGGGCGTCTCTTGTCACTCAAGCCCTTGGTCGGCATTGGTCTGATCAGCTACAGTGTTTATCTGTGGCATCAGCCGCTGCTTGCCTTCCTGCGCATTCGGTCGGTTGATACTCCGTCATCGGACATGTTGTTGCTGGCGGCTCTGGCGTCCATCCCAATTGGGTATTTTAGCTGGCGGTTTGTCGAGCGTCCGTGGCGAAATGGTTCCGGCAGTGCGTTTCGCTCCGTGCCAAGGCGGCGGATATTGGGGCTTTCGGCTGCAGGCTTGTGCGTTGTGCTTGGTTTTGGTGTAGCGGGTGCTACTCTCGAAGGCTTCCGAGGGCGATTTGAGCCGGGTCTATTGGCGATTGACGATGCACGCTATGATAAATCACCCTTATCTGCGGGTTGTTATGTCGAAACCCCGGCTGGCGGTGGACTGAGCATAGGGGCCTTGCCGCGTTCTGAGTGCACATTTCCAGCCGCGGACGGGTCTGTTGATGTTGCCATCCTCGGTGACAGTCATGCGGATTCAGTTGCCTATCCGGTCATGAAGGCGCTTCAAGAGGCAGGCGTGGGGGTAACTACTTTATCTCTGGCTGCCTGTGTTCCGTTTGAGGGATATTGGCACACGCGAGCCCGGTGCGATGAAACTGCAGCGCAAGTGCTGGACTGGGTGCTGAACAGCGATATCAAAACCATTGTGCTTGCTGGTCGGTATTCGCTTTATGTCCGTGATGACAGTTTCGATAATGGTATCGGCGGTGTCGAAACGGATCAGATGGGCCCGAAGACCTTTTACCAGCCATTGGTGCGAGGGCAGACCGCCGATGCAACTCTCGCCAACGGTTTGCACGTTTTCCGAAACGGTATCAGGCGTTATCTGGACGCCGACAAAGAGGTGGTTCTTGTCTATCCAATCCCGGAGGCCGGGTGGTCTGTTCCAGATCGCTTTTTCAAGGAGCGATTGGTCGACCCATACAAAGATCAACTGGCAATCCCTTATGCGGCCTTTGTTGATCGCAATGACGCCATTATCAAACTCTTCGATACGATTGAGGCTGACGGGCTGACCAAAGTGAAGCCCCATGAGACGTTCTGTGATCAAGAGGCTGGGCGTTGCTTCAATGCGGTTGGTGACACCGTTTACTACTATGATGACGACCATCTCAGTACCGCAGGTGCGTCGCTTCTGGCTGATCAGATCGTTTCGCCTATTTTGAAAAGCCTCGCCAAAAACAAGGTTCAGACAATCTCCTTTGCGAGATAGCTTTTTGGCAGCTTTTTAGTCTTTGCGATAATATCGCTAGCGATTTTGTTTTGCGCTTTCTGTTCTTGCGCGTTTGTGGCTGCCTATTCTGAGCAATTTTTGGAACGTTGGGCATTCCATGTGATTTGGGGCCGGGCATTCGGCCACATGCCGGATCGCCTCTTTGAGCGACTGCAATTTCCGGATTTGGAGATCAATTTCGTCCGCTTTGGCGTGAAGCAACTGGCGTGAAAGACTTGGCTTGCCGTCGGCGCCGAACATGCTTCGGATTTCTTCCAAACTCAGACCTGCGAGTTTACCAAGCGAGATAATCGCCAGTTGGTCGATGGTCTCCGGTCCGAACAACCTCTTTAAACCTCGCCTTCCAACGGACGTGATCAGACCGTTCTCATCATAATATCGAAGGGCTGATGCGGGGATGCCTGTTTCTTTGGAAATTTCGGAAGTATCGAGCAATTTCATCTCTTGACCTCAAGTCGACTTGAGGTTGTAGCTTAGGCAGCGTTTCAAAAAACAACAAGAGGATTTGAAGCGTTGTCCCTTTCTAACCATGCGCCCGAGCGTCCGATCATATTTGATCCCTCAGCTCTCGTACTGCTCGCGGCAGCCACGCTCATTATTATGGCTAATGCAGCCATAAGCCCGGCTCTTCCTGCTTTGGAGGCAAAGTTCTATGGCAATCCGCATGCTGGTTTTCTCGCACGTATGCTCGTCTCTGCGCCTTCTGTGACTGTGGTGCTATTTGCTCCCATTGCAGGATGGGCTTGCGATAGATTTGGGAAGAAGCGGCAGCTTCTAGTCGGCGTTACTCTGTTTGTCCTCTCAGGAACCGTTGGTTCTTTTCTGCCAAGTTTGGAAGCCATACTGGCTTCGCGCCTCGTCCTTGGCCTTTCCCTTGCGCTTGTTATGACAGCACAAATGGCGTTGATCGGGGATTACTTTGAAGGGGGCAGACGGGCGTCATTCATGGGCCTACAAAGTGCTGCAGTAAATCTAAGCGGGTTTGTCTTTATTGCAGTTGCAGGGGGGATAAGTGCAGGCAACGCGCAGCTGGCGTTTCTGGTATACGCACTTCCGCTGTTTCTTATTCCCTTTGCTCTGACATTCCTTTCACGTGACATCCCGGGCGAGCGACTGAACGTTCAGCCGCTTTTGAATGCTGGAGAAGGTTCTCGGGGGTCTTGGGTCCTGAGTGGCTTCGCAGCAGGAACTGTCAGCGCGATAACAGTCATGTTGTTCTTCGTGATGCCGACCCAGTTGCCCTTTTACTATCAGTCTCTTGGTCTGGATGCCGCTTCTACAACGATCTACGGCCTCGGTGCACTGATGATAACAGGCGGTTGTGTTGGTCTGAGCTACAAAGCAGTCCAGTTCCGAATTGGTTTGGCCGGCGTTTTCGCCGCAGGGTTTCTTTTCATGACTGTTGGGTATGTAGTGCTCGGAGGCGCTGACACAGTCTTCTCCGCACTATTGGGACCAACTCTTATCGGGGCAGGTTATGGGCTTTTGAAGCCGAATTTGGTGGCTTTTGCACTCTCAATAGCCCCGGCAAGCCGGAGAGGAGCCATTTCCGGGTTTGTGACAACCGGCATTTTTCTGGGACAGATCGTATCTCCGCTTTTGAGCACACCGCTTATCTGGAATTTTGGCTTCTCAAACGGCTTCTACGTCGCGGCACTGTTGCTGGCCATACTCTCGGCAATCTCAATCGTCTTTAAGCTGGAGCTCGTTCGGAGATTGGCTGTTTCTTGATCTAAAGGGAAGTGAAATTACGCTGCGTCAGTTGCGGGTTTTCATCGGGCGGCCCGCAACATAGGTTTCGCGAATTGAGCGGTCATCTCCAAGTGTTTGCAGCAGGAAGAGTTCTTCTGCCAGTGTTGTGACCGTTTCCATCCGCAGGGCCGTCGCAGGGGTCGCGGCCGCATCCAGAACTGTGACATCAGCTTCTGTACCGACTTCCAGGTTGCCGATTTTGCCGGATAGAGACAGGGCTTTGGCGTTTCCAAGCGTTGCCCAATAGTGGGTTTCAAAAGGGTGCAGGCGTTGGCGTTGCAGTTGCAGCACCTTGTAGCCTTCGTCCAATGTTCGCAGCAGGGAATAGTTCGTCCCGCCGCCGATATCGGTGGCTATCCCGGTCCGGATGCCGGTCCCTTCCAGCTGCGCCTTGTTAAAGAGGCCAGACCCAAGAAAGAGATTTGAGGTTGGGCAGAAGACGGCAACGGAGTCTGTCTCCTTCATGACGCCAAGCTCTCGGTCGTTCATGTGAATGCAGTGGCCCAACAGTGTATTGGAGCCCAGCAATCCATAGTCCTCGTAGATGCCGAGGTAGTCCTTTGCATCGGGATAAAGCTCGCGGGTGAACGAGATTTCGTTGTGGTTTTCATTGATGTGGGTTTGCAGATGGCAATCAGGATGCTCTTTCAAAAGTGCACCGGCGGCTTCCAGCTGTTCCGGGGTTGAGGTGATTGCAAAGCGAGGCGTGATTGCGTAGAGCGCGCGTCCTCGTCCGTGCCATTTTTCAAGCAATGCCTTGCTGTCGTCATAAGAGGTTTGAGCGGTGTCACACAGCTCCTCGGGCGCATTGCGGTCCATCATGGTTTTGCCGCCAAGCATCCGCATGCCACGGGTTTCTGCTTCTTCGAAATAGGCGTTCACTGAGTTGGGGTGACTGGAGCAGTAGGCGACCGCTGTGGTCGTTCCGTTGTCGATCAGAGCGTCATAAAAGCCGGAAGCAATCCGTTGTCCGTGTGACTTGTCTGCAAATTTTTGTTCGGCGGGAAATGTGTAATCGTTCAGCCAATCGAGCAATTGTTCTGCCCAGGATGCAATGACTTGAACCTGCGGAAAATGAAGATGCGGATCGATAAAACCTGCACAAATCAGATGCGGTCTGTGATCAACGATTTCCGTGTCTGGGGGGAGTGACGAATTTAGGTTGGCGAATTCTCCCATGGCGGTGATGACGCCGCCTTCCATGAGGAGACATCCGTCTTCCAGATAGTGAAAGGCTTCCGTGTCGGTAGCGTTCATTGGTTGACGCTTGAAAGACAGGATGCGTCCGCGCAGCAATCTTGGTTGGTTTTCCGCCAAGTGTTCAGTCCTCACAACGGGAAGGGCATGGATAGTAGGGTATTTTGAAGTCATTTACGCCGTGTCTACGGATCAGGACAAGAGCGAAGGTCTTTCTTCTCACATCAGAAAATTGGCTTTTCAGCAGCCGCGGCTTTTCGCCTTGCGGAGCCTCGGCAAAACAGGGCAAGAAGGTTTGAAGTTTTTCGTTTGAAACGAATTGGGAATTAGAATGTCGACACCTCCACCACGTCCAACGGACAATGCCTTTCTCGGAACGTCACTCAAGGGCGGATCGCATGAGCCGACCTATGGTGGAGCCCTCAGCTTTATGCGGCGGCGATATTCCCGTGATTTGACGGACGTGGATCTGGCAATTTGGGGTATTCCGTTTGATGCGGCGGTTTCCAATCGTCCTGGTGCCCGGTTTGGACCGCAAGGGGTACGACGCGCCTCTGCCATCTTTGATGGAGATCCGCAGTATCCGTTTCAGTGTGACCCGTTTGAAGTGTTGAGTGCTGTCGATTACGGCGACTGTGTTTTTGACTATGGCGTCCACGCAGAGATACCGGGTCATATTGAGGCTCAGGCAAAGGCGATCCTTGATACAGACACGCACCTTTTTTCTATCGGAGGGGATCATTTTGTGACATGGCCCTTGCTCAAGGCCCATGCTGCCAAGCACGGCCCGCTCGCCTTGGTGCAATTTGATGCTCATCAAGACACGTGGGATGACGATGGCGGACGTATTGACCACGGCAGTTTTGTCGGCCGTGCGGTGCGAGACGGGATCATTGATCCGGACAAATCAATTCAGATTGGTATTCGAACCCATGCCCCGGAAACCTGTGGGATTGAGATTCTCTATGGGGAAGAAATCGAGCTGCTCGGCGTCAACGGCGTTGTCGAATTGATCAATGATCGGGTAGGGGACGCCAAGGCCTATATGACATTTGATATTGATTGTCTGGATCCAGCGTTTGCGCCAGGTACAGGAACACCAGTCGCGGGTGGGCTAACGAGCCGGGAAGCTCTGATGATCCTTCGTCGGCTGGGCGATATCGACTTTGTAGGGGGCGATGTCGTCGAAGTCGCGCCCGCATATGATCATGCCGATATCACATCTATCGCAGGGGCATCTGTTGCCTTGACCTATATTGGCCTGCTCGCAGAAAAGCGCCGGGAAGACGGGGAGTAATTTTTGAAAAGACCCTCAGGCGGAGCGCCGCTGCGTCCGTCTTGGGGCGTTGTCGTTTTGGGCTTCAACGGACCAGAACCGGTAAAGAGGGTGGGCGTTTTGCATGCGCTGAAACAGATTTGCCATCCGCATCCAGAAGGCGCATCGCGATGCCCAGTAAACCAAAATCGACGAGCCGAGCAGAATGGGTTGGTTGAAATAGGCAGCCATGAGTGCGCAAAGACCGCTGACCGCGGCGACAAGCCAAAACACTCGAGTTGTTTTTAGGTCTGTGCTTGGCACCTGAACTTGTTGGTGGTTCAACAAGATCATCTCGCCATAAGATGCCTGTTTTATTCCGTTTTGCGATGAAAGCTTCACTGGGAGCGCATGGCCGATGGCATCCATCCAGAACCAGGTCGCCAGCATAATTCCAACTGAAACCACCAAGCCGAATTGACCATGAAACCACAGGGCGATACAAGCAAGAGGCAGTGTGAGCATACGGGTGCAAATCAACGCAACCGGTGTTGCCCTTCGCACCTTGAGCGCCTGACTTGTATTTGGAACGAGAGCGTTTGCAGGCAGGCCTGTTGTGGCCTTGGTTGCCGGGTTCAGCTTATGCAGGGGCGTTATCATTAACGAACTCTAAAGGCCTCAGTTCGTGGCAAACTAATGCAGGTGCAGCCACGCCGCAATTCGTATCTTTGCTTGAATGTAAAAAGTGCTACGCACAACGACTATACAACCCGCTGAAATGTATAAATATGTGGATTTCATGCGACTTTGGATATTAAAATCCCATTCTGCAACTTTTCACAGGTGACGTAGTGACGTTTCTGATGAAGAGTTACGGCTGAATTGTTCTTGGTTGAGTTGTTATGTCCGAAGAAAATGGCCCGCCGCCCCATGTGGGCGAGCTGGCCGGGGCCACCGGTTCGAACACTTCTGAGCAGCGACCCAAAGCCTCTTCATTTGATTATGAACAGGCTAACGGTGTCCCTAACATCGACAAATCCGGCGCATGGCTTCAATCCATAGCTGATGACATTGCCGATTACATCTACCTGAAAGACAGTAATAGCCGGTTTGTTTTTGCAAACGCTATAATCGCGCGCGATTTTGGCTACTCCTCGCCAGCGGAGCTTTTCGGCAAAACGGATCATGATGTCTTTTCCAACGAAGTTGCCGATGGCTTCTTGAATGACGAACGCGAAATCCTGTCAACCGGGGAAGCCAAGGTCGATTACGAGGAATTCGTCAAATACGAAAACGGCATATATCGTTGGCTTTCGACGTCGAAGTTCCCGCTAAAAACACCTGAAGGGAAGATTGTCGGTATTCTGGGATTGGCGCGGGATATTACTGAACGCAAGAAACTTGAGACGCTCCGCGTGGGTCAGACGCGGGTCTTGGAGATGATCGCGAAAGGTGCCAAAGAAACCGAGGTTCTTGAGGGCATTGCCCAACTTATCGAGGAACACTTTGACGGCGTACTTGGTTCAATTTTGTTGCTCGATAGCTCTGGAAAACATCTTCTGATGGGAGCAGCGCCATCGCTGCCTGGTTTTTACAACGAAGCCGTTCACGGCATAGAAATCGGTCCTGAAGTTGGCTCATGTGGGACTGCGGCGTTTTTAGGGAAGAGTGTCGTCGTTAGTGACATACAGACCAACAAGCTTTGGGCGAAATACACGGAACTGGCTGCTGCTGCCGATCTTCGTTCTTGTTGGTCAACACCGTTTTTCTCCAAAACCGGGCATGTGTTGGGCACGTTTGCTCTCTACAATCGGCAGGTTAGAGAGCCAAGCCCCAAAGAACGCAGGCTTGTTGAAGAGGCCACCCGGTTGGCATCGATCGCCATAGAAAAGATGCGTGCTGACCGGGAGGTGTTGCATCTGGCGCATCACGACATGCTGACGGCTCTTCCCAATAGATTGAAATTCAAGGAAAAACTGGACAGTCTCCTTGTTCGTTGTCGAAACAAGAATGAGCAGCTGGCCTTGGTGTTCGTTGACTTGGATCAGTTCAAGGTTGTCAACGACAGTTTTGGGCACTCGATTGGTGACGAGGTTCTCAAGATCATTGCCAAGCGGCTGAAAACCTTGTCATCAAAAACTGATAGTGTTTTCCGTTTTGGCGGCGATGAATTTGTCATTTTGGTTGAAAATGAATCCGTCAACAAAGATGCACTGGTTCCGTTCCTCGTTGATCTTAGAAAGAGCCTGTCAGAAGCTATTCTGGTCCACGGGCGGACGTTCCATGTTACGGCCAGCTTAGGAGTTGCGTGTTTTCCGGATGATGGCACGGATGCAGAAACCCTGGTTGGGCGCGCTGATAGCGCAATGTACAAGGCAAAGGATGCCGGGCGCGACGTTTTCAAGTTCTATATTCCTTCCATGAGCCAAGGGTTGGCCCAGCGATTGACGTTGCTGGAAGAAATGCGTGTTGGACTCGAAACCGGTGAATTCCGGCTGGTGTATCAGCCACAGCTGGACATTGTGGATGGCCAGATGATTGGTGCCGAAGCGTTGGTTCGTTGGGAGCATCCTTATCTTGGCACGCTTTTGCCGGGTCGTTTTATTCCTTTGATGGAAGATACGGATCTCATATGCCAGCTTGGGGATTGGGTTTTGTCTCAAGCATGCCGGGACGCAAAAAACTGGAACGAACTGAGCGATGACGACCGACCTGTTGGCGTTAACGTGTCCGCCAGACAGTTCAGTGACGATGACTTTGTTTGCCGGGTGAACAAGGCGCTGTCAGAAAGCGGCCTACGGCCAGACTTACTGGAGCTGGAGATCACAGAAAGTCTCTTGTTCCGCAACAAAGATCAGGCTGCGGAAGTGATGTCGGAACTTCGTGACCTTGGCGTGCAGTTGGCGATTGACGATTTTGGTACGGGATACTCAAGCCTAAGCCGGTTGAGGTCATTCCCGCTTACACGATTGAAAATCGATAAGTCGTTCATCAGTGATTTGGACCGTGAAAGCGGCGACCAATGTATCGCACAGGCGATCATTTCTCTTGGAAATGATCTGGGGCTTCGTGTCATCGCGGAAGGCGTTGAAACTGTTGCCCAGCAAAAGATACTTATGGAAATGGGGTGTCGAGAAGCACAGGGCTTTCATTTTGGAAGGCCAATGAAGCTCTCGGACCTCAAGGCAAATTATCTGCCCAAATCGATGCCGCCACTGGCTACCAGCGGCGTTTAATGGTTGAGGCTTGAATAAAAAAGCGGGCAATTCCGATGCCCGCCGTATTGTTGTCGGGAGGTCTGATAGGCCTCACACGCGGGTCATGACGTAGCTACCCGGGGCTTCTTCCAGAACTTTCATGCGATTTGCGCCGGGTTTGCGGGCCTTTACAACGGCGTCGTCCTGCTTGCGGATCCACTCATCCCAGTGCGGCCACCATGATCCCGGTGTTTCCTTAGCTCCCGATAACCAGGCATCGAGATCGCCTACGGGCTTTCCGTTGGTCCAGTATTGATATTTGTTTTTGTGAGGTGGATTGACCACGCCTGCAATATGCCCGGACCCAGACAGGACGTAGTCGACTGGACCGCCAAAACAAGAACACCCCTTAAAGACCGAAATCGGCGGTGCGATATGGTCTTCGCGTGTTGCCAGATTGTAGATCGGAATGGTGACCTTCTTTAGGTCCAGCGTCACGTTATCAATCACCATGGTGCCCTGAGACAGACGGTTTTCCAGATAACAGTTTCGCAGATAGAAAGAATGGTTCGCCGCTGGCATTCGGGTGGGGTCCGAATTCCAGTACAAAAGGTCAAACGGGAAGGGGTCTTTGCCCTTCATGTAATTGTTGACCACGTATGACCAGATAAGATCATTGGAGCGTAGCATGTTGAAGGCGGACGACATCTTGCTGCCATCCAGATAGCCCTGTTCGGCCATGCGTTCTTCAAGGATCTGGATCTGTTCTTCATCCACGAACACCTTCAGGTCTCCCGCATGAGTGAAATCAACCTGCGTCGTGAAGAAGGTGGTGGTCTTGATCCGTTCGTCGCTTTTCGCAGCCATATAGGCGAGGGTTACGGCTAACAGTGTCCCGCCGACACAATAGCCGATCGCGTTGACTTCTTCTTGGCGGGTTGCGCGTTTGATGACATCCAACGTGTTGAGGATGCCTTCTTTCATGTAGTGCTCGAAGCTCTTTTCCGCCTGCCGTTCGTCTGGATTTACCCAAGAGATGACAAAAACAGTGTGTCCCTGATCGACAGCCCATTTGATGAAAGACTTCTCAGGGTTGAGATCAAGGATATAGAACTTGTTGATCCAGGGCGGCACGATCATCAAAGGACGCTTCAGCGCGTTCTCTGTCGTGGGCGTGTACTGGATCACCTGACAGACATCGTTCTGGGCGACCACCTTGCCTGGTGTCATGGCAAGGTTTTTACCAACAGCGAACTTGGTGGGGTCGGTTTGTCGTATCCTGAGATCGCCGTGTCCATCTGCAATATCTTCCGCGAGCGCTTGCGTACCCTTGACCAGGTTTTCGCCATTGCTTTCGAGCGTGAGCCGCAGAAGTTCCGGGTTGGTCAAAAGGAAATTTGAAGGCGCAATCGCGTTCGAGATCTGCTGGACGTAAAACCCGGCCTTATGTTTCGTGTGATCGTCAAGACCATCGGCGTTTTCCACCATTGTCTCTGCCCAATCGCTGGTGATCAGATAGAGCTGCTTGAGGAAATCAAAGAATTGGTTTTCTGACCATTCCGGATCGGCAAACCGCTTGTCTCTTGCGGGTGTTTCAACCGCTGGATCAGCGGTCTCGCCCATCATACGTTTCAGGGAGGAATTCCAGAGTTGTATATAGCCGTTCCAAAGGCGAGATTGAGCTTCGACCGCGCGTTGAGGGTCCGACATCCAGTACTCGCCAACTTGGGCAAGGGTCTTGATGACGCCGGTCAACTCATCCTGATTGGAGTTGACCTCACCTTTCTCCCGTGGCTCCAGATAGGCTGCGACTGCTTTGCCCGTGTTCTCCAGAGTGCGAGCCAGATTCTGTGCGAAGGCTTCCGGATTGTTGACAATGTACTGCATCATCGGGTTCTGGCGTTCGTCAGCCATCTAAACAATTTCCCCTCTAAACGTCTTTTTTGGGCAACATATTTTTCTTTGATTGATTTGTTTTCGTGTGCCGGTATTCGTCCAAGTGAGCGCTGCGCTAATTTTGCCCAGCTTTCCTGATTTCCGTATTTATGACATAGGTTGCGCCCCTACGTCGAATGTGAATCGTGCAGGGCAGGGTCAACTTTCGCATAGTCAGGAAACTGCGTATGACATTGGCCAAACAGTGAAACGTACAGGCAGGACAGGAAAAGCAGGGAACTGTGACATTGAGAAGACAAACAGCAGTTAGCTTTGGTCTGGCCGTGCTTCTTGCGGGGTGTGCTGCCAGCCCCGAGCAAAGCCTGATGGGTGCGCTAACCTCCAGCGAACAGAGCGAATTCGCTCCTCAACCTGGCGTGGTCACTGAAGCCCCGCCGCCCTCAGGTTTGATTGACGAGACCGAGCGCGTCGAGACGATGGACCGTCTCCGGGCTCTTGCCGATGCAAATGCCGCGGCAGCCGGTGCGCCCAGACCTACCGCGGACCAATTGGCCAACCTGCGGGACACACATGCGCAATTGGCGGAAGAGGAAATTGAGGGCGGATTACCGACTTCGTCCGGCGGCAATTGATCAAAACGATCACATATCCAGAATTTAATCGATAAAAATCGGGATGCGCACCTCCTAAGGTGGGTGCACTGCCGCAAAGAGACTGCTAAAAGGCGGCGGTGTTTGGCCCGAGACAAGCTTGTGGCCGCCTTTAAGTTCAGAAACTATCTAGTCAAGGATCCGCGCCATGGAGGAGTTCCACAAAACGAAACGGCTACCGCCGTATGTCTTCGAACAGGTCAATCGACTCAAGGCCAAGGCGCGAGCGGCGGGTGCGGACATTATTGATCTAGGAATGGGCAATCCGGACCTTCCAACCCCCAAGCATATTGTCGATAAACTGACTGAGGTGGTTCAAGATCCCAGAAGCCACCGGTATTCTGCCTCCAAAGGTATTCAGGGCCTGCGGAAGGCTCAAGCAGCCTATTATCAGCGTCGGTTTGATGTAAATTTGAACCCGGATACTCAGGTGGTCGCAACACTTGGGTCGAAGGAAGGTTTTGCCAATATGGCTCAGGCCATCACAGCGCCCGGTGATGTGATCTTAAGCCCGAACCCCAGCTACCCGATCCATACTTTCGGCTTTCTGATGGCGGGCGCTTCCATTCGGGCCATCCCAGCCGAGCCGGGACCGGAACTGTTTCACGCTCTTGAGCGTGCTGTCGTTCATTCCGTGCCAAAGCCGATTGCTGTTATCTTGTGCTATCCAGCCAACCCGACAGCCTATTGCGCTGATATTGAGTTTTATCGTGATGTGGTTGCCTTTGCCCGCAAGCACGACATCTTCATTCTCTCGGATCTGGCGTATTCGGAAATCTACTTCGGGGACACCCCACCACCGTCGGTTCTGCAGGTGACGGGCGCTATCGATGTAACGGCTGAATTCACATCGTTGTCGAAGACCTTTTCCATGCCGGGTTGGCGCATGGGGTTTGCAGTCGGCAATGAGCGGCTGATTGGAGCGCTTGCTCGCGTCAAATCTTATCTCGATTATGGTGCGTTTACGCCCATTCAGGTTGCGGCAACAGCTGCGTTGAACGGACCCGACACCTGCATTCAAGAAACCCGCGCAATCTACAAGCGCCGCCGTGATGTTGTTGTGGAGTCTTTTGGGCGCGCCGGGTGGGATATTCCTGCTCCGGAAGCAAGCATGTTCTGCTGGGCTCCGATCCCTGAAAAATTCCGCCATCTTGGAAGTCTGGAATTTTCCAAGCTCTTGTTGGAAAAAGCGGAGGTTGCAGTTGCTCCCGGTCTTGGGTTCGGCGAGTACGGTGACGATTATGTGCGTATCGGCCTTGTCGAAAATGAACAACGTTTGCGACAAGCTGCTCGCAACGTGCGTCGTTTCCTTGAAAGCGCGGACAAAACATTGCACAACGTGGTCCAGCTTGAGGCCTCAAGCTAAGGGGCGGGCTGGCTCAAAGCGCGACCCAGCGCAAGCCCGACGACAATTCGAATTGGAATTCTTTGACATATGGCAGATGCACTGAAAATCGGCGTAGCAGGTCTTGGAAATGTAGGGGCTTCCCTGGGCCACCTGCTGGCTGAACATGGCGCACAATTGGCTAAAAAAACTGGCCGCACCCCGACAGTGACCGCTGTGAGCGCTCGAGACAAGACGAGAGATCGCGGTTTCGATGTATCTGCCATGACGTGGTACACGGACGCTGTTGACATGGCAGCCAATGCGGATATCGATGTCTTCGTCGAGTTGATTGGTGGCGACTGCGGCCCTGCGGAAGACAGTGTTCGTGCCGCGCTGGGCCGAGGAGTTCCGGTTGTCTCAGCCAATAAGGCTCTTCTCGCCAAACATGGTGTTGAACTCGCGGATCTTGCCGAGAAAAATGGTGTCGCTCTGAATTACGAAGCGGCGGTTGCCGGCGGGATTCCTATCGTCAAGACAATGCGGGAAAATCTGTCCGGCAATGCTGTGTCACGCGTCTACGGTATTTTGAACGGTACTTGCAATTACATCCTGACCCGTATGGAGGCCGACGAGATCAGTTTTGAAGAGTGTTTGGCTGATGCCCAACGTCTTGGATACGCAGAAGCTGATCCGACCTTTGATATTGAAGGCAATGATACTGCGCATAAGCTCGCGATCCTGACCAGCCTCGCGTTCGGTACCAAGATTTCTGATGACACCATTTATATGGAAGGTATCACGTCGATTACGACGGCCGATATACAGGCGGCTGATGAACTTGGTTTCCGCATCAAGCTTCTTGGTGTTGCACAGAAAACCGATACCGGGATTGAGCAGCGGGTTCACCCGACCATGGTGCCGAAATCATCCGCCATTGCGCGCATCGACGGAGTGTTGAACGCTGTAGCCGTGGATGGCGACTTCGTCGGCGAAGTTGTTCTAGTTGGCCCGGGGGCTGGTGGCAATGCGACCGCTTCGGCTGTCGTGGCGGATATCGCTGACATTGCCCGTGGTGACAAAACACCAGTCTTGGGTGTGCCTGCAAGCGATCTTGTAGACTACACCCGTGCCCGGATGCGCAAACACGAAGGTGGGTATTACATTCGCCTGTCTGTCTATGACCGGCCGGGACACTTTGCCCAAATCGCCTCAAGCATGGGCGAAAAGGGCATCTCGCTGGAATCCATCGTCCAGCGCCGCGAAAGCCCGCGCACAGAAGCGAATGGCGATGAGCCGCAACCGGTTATTCTGATTACCCACGAGACAACCGAGCAAGCCGTCAAAGAGGCGCTCGAAGACATCTTGTCCAAGGGTGTTGTGGCGGACAAGCCGCAGATGATCCGTATCGAAAAACTTCAATAATAAGGGACCGGCCGCCTTGCCAAAAAGGTCACGGGCTGGAGAGAACTGGAGAGTTTAATGTCGAACACCGATGAAGCTGCAGGCAGCGGTCTGGACCGGATCCTGACCCTGGAATTGGCACGTGTGAGTGAACGTGCCGCTGTTGCTGCAGCGCGTCTGCGTGGCCGAGGTGATGAAATGGCAGCCGATCAGGCCGCTGTTGATGCCATGCGCCGTGAACTGAACCGCCTGCCGATTGACGGAACTGTCGTCATTGGTGAGGGCGAACGCGACGAAGCTCCTATGCTCTATATTGGTGAAAGTGTTGGCACAAAGCAGGGATCGAAGGTTGATATCGCGCTCGATCCGCTGGAAGGCACGACAATTTGCGCCAAGAACCTTCCGAACTCCCTGGCTGTCATTGCGCTGGCGCCGGAAGGCGATCTTTTGAACGCGCCGGACAGCTACATGGACAAGATCGCTATCGGGCCCGGCTATCCGGATAACCTGATTGATCTCGACGCGCCAATTGCTGACAATCTTGCAGCCGTTGCCAAGGAAAAAGGCGTTTCCATTAACGAAGTTACGGCTTGTGTCTTGGATCGTCCGCGTCATGCCCGTTTGATTGAAGACATTCGGGCAACTGGTGCAGCTATTCGCCTGATCGGTGACGGTGACGTCGCCGGTGTCATTCACACAACGGACCCGGATGAGACTGGTATCGATCTTTATGCCGGTATCGGAGGTGCGCCTGAAGGTGTTCTGGCGGCCGCAGCACTGCGCTGTATTGGTGGTCAGATGCAGACCCGTCTTGTGATCACGCGTGACGAACAGGTCGAGCGCGCGCACCGGATGGGCATTGAAGACATCAAGAAGAAGTACACTTTGGAAGAGATGGCGGGTCCGGACGTTCTGTTCGCTGCAACTGGCGTAACCGATGGCAACTTCCTTCAAGGTGTGAAGTTCGGGCGGAACCAGATCATTACGCACACTGTCGTGATGCGGTCTTCCACCGGAACGGTGCGCTATATCAAGGCGCAACATCAACACACGGACCGGTTTGAACTGGCCTAAAGCGTTGAATTGATGGGACTGACACATTTGAACCTGAGGACAGGCCAATGACTGGGGGCACTGATTTGCAGATACCCGGTCGGTTGGTTCTCGGGGTTCAAAAGTCGTTCAACCAAAATGCGTGGCGCGATCGGCTGTCGGAAGACGAGCAGCGCCATGCTATGGCCATCAGTCAGAGATTGGGCGTGCCGGATGTGTTGGCGCGGGTGATGGCGGCGCGCGGTGTGTTGCCGGAGTCTGCCGAGGCATTTCTTGCGCCATCCATCAAAACCTTGATGCCTGATCCATCCAACCTTGTTGACATGGATTCTGCTGTCAGCCGGGTGGCTGATGCGATCCAATCCGGCAAGAATATCGCTATTTTTGGCGATTATGATGTGGATGGGGCAACCTCTTCAGCGGTTCTGGCTCGATATCTCAGATGGACCGGAATTGATCCGGTTATCCATATTCCAGACCGGATTATTGAAGGGTATGGCCCGAACGGTCCTGCGCTGGAGCATTTGAAAGCCGGTGGCGCAGACCTGCTTGTGACCGTCGATTGCGGGAGCACCTCTTTTGACGCCTTTGAGGTAGCGCGCAGTGTTGGTTTGAATGTGGTCGTGATCGATCACCACCAGGTTGGAGAAACGCTTCCCAAAGTTGCTGCGCTCGTGAATCCAAACCGGCAGGATGATTTGTCAGGGCAAGAACACCTTGCTGCGGTTGGCGTCACCTTCTTGTTTGTAGTCGGGCTGAACAGGGAACTACGCCAGCGCGGCTTTTTCAATGGCAAAGCTGCACCAGACCTGCTCGCGCTTCTTGATCTGGTGGCGCTTGGAACTGTTTGTGACGTTGTGCCTTTAAAGGGTCTTAACCGAGCCTATGTGATGCGGGGGTTGGAGGTCATGCATCAGCGTCGCAACCCCGGTCTTGCGTTTCTGGTGGATGTGGCCCGTGTGGTGGGCAAGGTTGCGCCTTATCATCTCGGGTTTTTGCTCGGGCCGAGGATCAATGCAGGAGGGCGCATTGGAGACGCTGCTCTTGGCGCGCGTTTGCTCACCTCAGAGGATCATGTCACCGCTCGTGAAATTGCAGCGCGGCTTGATGAACTGAACACGGAACGTCAGGCCATGGAAGCTGTGATGCTGGAGCAGGCGGACGCGCAAGCCACACTTGCCATTGAAGCCAAGGACCCTGCTGTTCTTCTAACCGGTTCAGACGACTGGCATCCGGGCATTGTCGGACTGATTGCCTCGCGTTTAAAAGATGCTCATCGCAGGCCTTCGTTTGCAATCGCTTATGATGAAACGGGTAAGGGGACCGGATCGGGGAGGTCTATTCCCGGTGTTGATCTTGGCAAGGTCGTCCGGAAAGCGGTTGATGAAGGGCTGTTGGAAAAAGGTGGTGGTCACGCCATGGCAGCGGGCCTGACCGTTTTGAAGGATAAGGTTGAAGCTCTGACCGAGTACTTTGATACTCATTTGAGAGCGGATGTCGAACAAACCAATGCATCTCGTGACTTGAAAATCGATGGGGCTCTGACAGCGACCGGTGCCAATCTCGACCTCATGAACATGCTGGAAAAGGCCGGCCCATATGGGGCAGGGCATTCAGAACCTGTGTTTGTGTTTCCGACGCACCGGGTGTCCTTTGCCGATGTCGTGGGCAAGGGACATGTCCGGGCGTCGCTTGCAAGTTCCGATGGTGCGAAAATCAAGGCAATTTCCTTCAAGGCGGAAGACAAGCCGCATGGCAAGGCCTTGCTGGAAAAGCGCGGTCAATCTGTCCATGTGGCGGGCAGTTTGTCGGTCGATACGTGGCAAGGGACACCAAGGGTTCAGCTGCGAATTCTGGATGTTGCAGATCCGCAGACATCCCGCCGATAAACGTTCGATTAACCATGTTTAACCGTTTGGCAAGTCTTTGAGAGCTATTGTCATGTCTGCTGAAGGAATCGGCGGAGATGACCATGGCTCAGAACGAGCTGACAGATATGTTCAGGCAGATTGATCTGCATACAAATCGTGCGCTTGACGGCGTAGCCTCAATGCGCGCCCGGCCAGAAGCCCGCATTCTTCCTGAAGGCAAAGCTATCCAGCGCATGGGCACGATGCTCGTTTTCGCGCTTGTCGCCGTGTCAGCCCTGATTGTTTTCTGACGAACTGAACCGCTTTCAAGTTTCGCGATCTTGCATTTTCAGGTGCGGTTGAGACACACTCCCGCGAAACCTGCCTGTTCCACGTGTTCGTATTTTCGGCATCATTGTTCTGACCAATAGAAAATCAGCCAGTTCGACGACAGCAGCTGTGCCGTGTTTTTCTTTTGACGGTCTTGATCCCTTGGTCTGATCAGTTTGCTGAATAGGACGAGCCGTTGGTGGGAAGAGGTATGCTTCAAAACTTGCGGCTTGAAAAGCGACACCATGGACACCTACAAGATCGGCCTTCTTTCGCTCAATCTCGGCTTTGCCCCAAACAGCGTTGAAGAGTTTACAGGTCATATCGATACCGTAATGCGCCGTGCCGCTGCGAACGGTGCCCAGCTTTTAATGATCCCGGAATACGCCGTGGAGGCGTGTTTGGCCTTTAAGCCTGAAGGCATGAAGCCGACGGAAGAAATTCCGTTTTTGGCCAAATGTGGTGCTGAGTTTCGCGATCAGATCTCGGCGTTGCCGAAGCGCTATGGCCTTCACGTGTGCCTTGGGTCTTTTCCGATTGATCGTGGAGAGGGAAAATACACCAATACGTCCGTTCTCCTGACCCGGGATGGGCGGCAGATTGAGCAGGATAAACTTTGCCTGACACCAGGCGAGCAGGACGCCGATAGCTGGACACTGGAGCCGGGGGCGGAGCTGACGGTTTTTGATCTCGATGGTCTTAAGGTTGCCATACTGATTTGTCTTGATGTGGAAATGCCAGCGCATTCCTCCTTACTCGCCAAAACCAATATTGACCTTCTGCTTGTACCCTCAATGACTGAGCGACTTGCGGGGTTTCACCGGGTTTATGACTGCGCAAAGGCACGGGCGGTTGAACTCATGACCAGCGTTGCCGTTTGTGGTGTCATCGGTGCTGCGCGTGGCACAACGCAGAATGAGACGAATGTGTCAGGAGCGGCGCTGTTTGTTCCTTGTGAAGAAGAGCTTGGTCACAGAGGTGTTGCTGCATTCGCGAACCCTACGGATGGTGAAGATGGTCAGGACATATATATCGAAGCAGAAGTTCCAGTTGGGATCGTTCGCCAATTGAGGTCAGGTGAGGCAGAAGTCTGGCCCGGTGCTTGGACTGCGGATCATGTGACATTGCGGACATAACCCATAGGGAGAGTGTAGATAACGCTGAGTAATATGCACTGTGTGCACAATTTTTGATGAATATTTTGGAAGATGGCACTATATTCGCCCCCTAAAGTTACAATCAAAACGGGAATTGGATTCGTATGGCTGCAGCTGAGGACATGAAAGCGCCCAGCACGACTTGGTTGGAGAGTGTTGTTGGTCTGTTTATCAAGCCGACACGTCTTCAGATCGCAGCCTTGTGTTATCGGATGACGGTTTCTGGTGTTGAGGTGTTGTTGCTTACATCTCGCGAAAAAGGGCGTTGGATTCTGCCAAAAGGGTGGCCTGAGCTTGAACTTGAGGCCCATGAAACAGCGCTTTTGGAAGCTTATGAAGAAGCTGGTGTGCGTGGAAACGCCGACCGTCAACCTTATGCAAAATTTGCGTCGTATAAGGGGTTGGAAAAGGGGCTTCAGATTCGAACAACGGTCTTGGCTTTTCGCATTGAGGTCACCGAAATACTTGAGGACTACCCGGAAAAGGGTCAGCGTCAAGTTGAATGGATGTCTATTGATGAAGCCATTCAACGCGCCGATGAGCAGGGGGTAAAGCGCTTGCTCAAGAAGTTCAAAAAGGATATGGCCCGCTCACGCATCGCTGCCTGAGGTTCTCGTGTCAGGCAAGCAAAGGTGTTTGCCAGGAAAGATGAATGTTTAAACTGATATCGGGCGTGTTCGTTTGGGGCGGGCAGGCACGTTGAAGCCGTTCAAGAACACAAAGAGATATCGCGGACCGGCTCTCGATAAGGATCTGGACAAGATTGCCTATGTCGAAGGGGCAGCGGACAGTCTCGGGCGACGTCTTGTTGCGCCGGGTTTGGCGCTTGTATTTATGGCATTTTGCGGCTTTGCCGCGTCTTATCAGCTTGATTTCCTGACGAATTCTAATGCCATCATCCTCTTCTTTGCGGCCGTGATCGGTGCCTATATGGCGTTGAATATCGGGGCAAATGATGTTGCCAACAACGTCGGTCCTGCAGTTGGGGCCAAAGCGGTCAGCCTAAAGACAGCTCTTGTTTTGGCAGTTGTTTTTGAATGTGCAGGCGCTCTGCTCGCGGGCGACAAGGTGCTGGATACGGTGGCAACCGATATCCTTCCGCTTGCGTCGGGCTTGGAGCCTGAGCTCTTCATGACAGCGATGATGTCGGCATTGATCGCTTCCGCTGTCTGGATCCACATTGCCACGTATATTGGCGCACCGGTTTCAACCACCCATTCAGTGATTGGCGGGATCGTTGGCGCAGGGATTGCAGCTGCAGGCTGGTCAGCGCTTAGTTGGCCGGTAATCGGTGCGATCATCGCAAGTTGGGTGTTTTCGCCATTGCTCGGAGCTTTGGTTGCTGCAGCGTTTCTCTGGTTTATCAATGCCATGATTGTTGATCGTGAAAATAAGCTTGCTGCAGCGCGGTTCTGGCTGCCTATCTTGATTGGCGGTATGATTTTTGCCTTCAGTGCTTTCTTCTTCATCAAGGCTCTGGACCGAATTCTTGTCGTTCATTGGGCGCTGGCTTTCCTGATTTCTGCACTTTTGGGAGGAATTGCGTGGATGGTCAGCGGTCCGCTGATTGTCCGGCAGACTTTTGGACTGGAAAACCGGACGCAATCTTTGAAGAAACTGTTCGTCTGGCCGCTGATGGGAGCTGCATCAGTCCTGTCGTTTGCACATGGGGCCAATGATGTAGCAAACGCTGTTGGACCGGTTGCTGCCATTGTGGAAGTTCAGCGCGCGCAGGCGGCTGTATTTGACCCGTGGGTGTTGGCTGAGTCTGGCGCGAAAATGCCGATTTGGGTGAGCGCGATTGGCGCGTTTGGTATCTCGCTCGGGTTGCTGTTGTTTGGTCCGCGTCTCATTCGTGTGGTTGGGCAGCGGATTACCAAGCTCAATCCCATCCGCGCGTTCTGCGTTTCCCTTTCAGCGGCTGTCACGGTCTTGCTGGCGACCAGTTTCGGCTTGCCCGTCAGCTCCACCTATATTGCGGTAGGGGCAATCTTCGGCGTTGGTTTCTATCGTGAATGGCGGCGGGACAGAAAGCGGTCTGCCGGCTCGCATTTTCGCGGGTTGGTAAGCGGTGGACGCGGGGTTCGGAACAGGGAAGCGCACCAAAGACGGCTACTTGTTCGCCGGTCTTATCTTCTGACAATTGTCGGTGCCTGGATCGTAACCGTCCCGATTGCAGCTGCGCTTGCGGCCCTGACTTACAGGGTCATTCTGATTTTTGTCGAAATTTGATTCGGGCAAAATAGAAAACGGTTTTGAAGCTCTGAGATAAAAAGTGGCACTCAGTTCGCTTAATCTTTGACTGTAAGTATAGTTGGCTAATATTTATCTATGATTGCGTATTTTTCCAATTGAACTTTTCATGGAATCCGGTATCGCCGGGAGGGAAAAACTATCGTTGTGCTGGCGCATCGAGCAACAGCGCATCTTCCAGCCGGATGAATATTCGTAATGACCAGCCCTCAAAAGCCGACGCTCGATAAAGACCTCAAGAAACTTAGCCAGCTAGAAGATGCGACTGCGGGCCTCGGGCGCCGACTTGCCGCTCCTGGCATCGCGTTTCTTTTCGTTGTTGTGTGTGCGGTGGTTGCTGGGTCTTTGATGTACGACGCTGCGGGTGGAGTTGTCATCATCGCAGCTGCTGCCATCGGCGCTTATATGGCGCTCAACATTGGCGCGAATGATGTAGCCAACAATGTCGGCCCTGCGGTTGGATCCCGCGCAATGACCCTTGTAACAGCGCTGATCATCGCGGCGGTGTTTGAAAGTGCAGGGGCGTTGATTGCAGGTGGTGATGTTGTTGGGACGATTTCAAAGGGGATCATTGACCCTGCATCCGTCTCCAGCCCGTCTGTGTTTATGTCTGCCATGATGGCAGCGCTTGTGGCCTCTGCGCTCTGGATCAATCTGGCGACTTGGATTGGGGCTCCTGTATCCACCACGCATTCGATTGTTGGTGGGGTGATGGGAGCGGGCATTGCGGCTGCTGGCTTTTCTGCGGTGAATTGGGTCACCATGAGCAGCATTGCAGCCAGCTGGGTTATTTCGCCGGTTCTGGGCGGTGTAATTGCTGCGCTGTTTCTCGCCTTCATCAAGACGTTCATTATTTATCAGGATGACAAGATTGCAGCCGCGCGCCGGTGGGTCCCGGTCCTGATTGCCATTATGGCAGGCGCATTTGCAGCCTATCTGGCCATGAAAGGCCTGAAAAAGCTCATCAAGGTTGATCTTCTGCTGGCTGTTTCCATCGGTTTTGGCGTGGCTATTTCTGCTTGGGTGATCACCCGTCCGCTGATTGCCAAACAGTCAGAAGGGCTGGAAAACAGAAACCAATCCTTGCGGAAATTGTTCGGTATTCCGCTGATTTGTTCTGCTGCGCTTTTGTCGTTCGCACACGGTGCCAATGATGTGGCCAATGCGGTGGGTCCGTTGGCGGCGATTGTGCACACCGCGGGGATTGGTGAGGTTGCTGCCAAGGTTACCATTCCGCTTTGGGTGATGGCCGTCGGCGCACTTGGCATTTCCTTCGGTTTGTTGTTGTTTGGGCCGAAGCTGATCAACATGGTCGGCCAGCAAATCACCAAGCTGAACCCAATGCGCGCTTACTGCGTTGCGTTGTCAGCCGCCATAACCGTGATCATTGCATCCGCACTCGGGCTTCCGGTGTCGTCAACCCACATTGCGGTGGGGGCTGTGTTCGGGGTGGGGTTCTTCCGCGAGTGGTATACGGAAAACTCCAAACGGCGTTTGGCCTATATCGAAAAGCACACAGGCGCTCAGGAGTACAAAAGACGTCCTCGTGAAGACCGGGTCGATCAAGCGCGCCGCAAACTCGTCCGGCGCTCGCATTTCATGACGATTGTTGCAGCCTGGGTGATCACTGTTCCCGCGGCAGCCATCCTGTCCGCCGGGATTTATCACATCTTGGTGCGGTTTATTGCTTGATGAAAACGGGCGCTTTTGCGCCCGTTCTCCTAGTCCTGGTTTCAGTTCGAAACTGAGTTTTGAGCGTTCGGAAAGAACAGTTGCTTGTCCGCAACTTTGAACTCGGCGATGGCTTTTTGACCCTCTGGACCGGTCAACCAGTCAATGAACTGCTGTCCGGAGATAGCTTTCACAGAGAGGTGTTTTTCCGGGTTCACCAGAATGACGCCATACTGGTTGAACAAGCGATCATCGCCTTCGGTCAAAACCTCAAGATCGCCCTTGTTTTCAAACGCGAGCCATGTTGCGCGATCGGACATGGTGTAGGCATTCATGCCGGACGCAGCATTGAGCGTTGCGCCCATGCCTGAGCCCGTTTCCCGGTACCAGCTGCCTGAAGCTTGTGCAGCATCGACACCGGCTTGCGTCCAGAGTGCCTTCTCCTTCTTGTGGGTACCGCTGTCATCACCGCGTGAGGCGAAGACAGAACTGCTCTCTGCAATTTTCTTCAAGGCTTCTGGAGCATCTTTGAGACCACGGATGCCTGCCGGATCGTCTTTGGGGCCTAGAATAACAAAGTCATTGTACATGACGTCAAAGCGCTCTACGCCATAGCCGTCTGCCACGAATTTTTCCTCAGCAGGTTTGGCGTGAACCAAAAGGACATCGCCGTCGCCATTTGCTGCATTTTTCAGGGCCTGACCTGTGCCAACAGCAACCACGCGGACATCAATTCCGGTTTTTTCTTCAAAGGCCGGCAGGATCGCGTCGAGCAGTCCTGAGTTCTGGGTGGATGTGGTGGACTGGATAATAATGAAGTCTTGCGCAAAAGCGGGCAGGGC
>NZ_GL476320.1:814436-816802 GCF_000148725.1 Roseibium sp. TrichSKD4
TGGTCATGGGTAATCAAAATGATCTTCACGCCGCTGTTGCGGACCTTTGTGAGGATCTGCTCGATCATCAAGACAGAAGCGGGATCAAGGTTCGCCGTGGGCTCATCCAGCATCAACACTTTTGGCTGAAGTATCAGAGCTCTAGCCAGCGCCAGCCGTTGTTGCTCGCCGCCAGACAACACCCGTGCCGGACGATGGGCGAGGTCCGTTAGGGAAGCTTCTTCAAGCGCTTGCTCGAGACGCTCCTTACGGTTTGAAAACGGCCGGAGGCCAAGTGCGAAGGCGAGATTGGCTTTTACCGAGCGGCGGAGGAGGACCGGTTTTTGGAACACCAGCGCCTGTTGTTTGCGCACGGGCTTGGTCAAGCCGCTGTCCCCCCAGCTGATCTGTCCGATCGTCGGCTGCAAGAGACCGTGGATCAATCGCAGAAATACGCTTTTGCCAGCTCCGTTTGGACCCATCAAAACGGTGAGGGCGTCGGTTTTCAGGTCGAGATCGATGCCAGACAGGATCGGCGTTGGGCCAGCTTGAAAGGCCAGGTGGCGCACTTTCAGCGGCAGCGGAGAGGGGGCTGGTTTTCTTAGCTCAACAGGAGTTGAAGGAAATGAAACGATGCTAGGCATTGACCAACCGCCCTTCTGCATTTTTCAAAAGTCCGACGGCAGCATTCACAGCAAAGGCAATGCAAAGAAGGATCATGCCGAGCGCGAGAGCCAAAGCAAGTTCTCCCTTGGAAGTTTCAAGGGCGATGGCCGTCGTCATCACCCGCGTAACATGGTTGACGTTGCCGCCAACTATCATCACGGCGCCAACCTCGGCAATGGCGCGACCAAAACCGGCCAAAAGCACCGTCAGCAGAGAAAAACGGGCATCCCACAGCAAGGCTACGATAGCCGTGTGCGCTGGCACCACCATGGAGCGAAACGTATCCGCATAATCCTGATTGAGATCAGCGATGACCTGCCGTGTTAGCGCAATAATGATCGGTGTGATCAGAATGGCTTGTGCGATGACCATCGCAGTGGGCGTGTAGAGTAGTTTCAACACGCCAAAGGGACCTGCATTCGACAGGAGCATATACACCGTCAAGCCAATGACGACCGGTGGTAGGCCCATCAGCGCGTTGGATACAATCACCAGAAAGCCACGACCGGGAAAGCGGGCAATGGCGAGGATAGCTCCAAGAGGCAGGCCGATCAGTGCTGAGAAACACAATGCCGTTGCCGTGACCTTCAGCGAAAGCACAACGATTTCAACAAGCGCAGGATCTGCTTCCAGCACCAAACCGGCTGCCAATGAAAAGCTATACGCAAAATCCTGCATTTTGTGACTTATTGTCCGCTCGAGTAGCTTTCTTGTATTTTATGACAATAAATCGAAAGTGAAAAGCCGAAAAACAGATCTTGTGGTTGTGGGGCGGCGCATAAAAAAGGACGCTCAGTGGCGTCCTTTTGAAATGAAATGCGCTGAATGCGGTCAGGCTGCTGCAAGTTCTCCAGCGGACTGCTCCAGCAGGCCGGATACATAGTCCATGAACGAGACCCAGGCTTCCACAACGTAGGTGTCTTCGCCAGTTCGCCACAACATGATGGGCGATTTGTGAAACAGTGTGCGGGTGACTGTGCCAATCGGGAAGGCGGCCAGATCAAGATCAAGGGGAACGCCGGTGTTCAATAGCCAGTTGGCTTTTTGACCGGAAACCAGGATGGCTTCCTGGCGATGAGACACATCGACCAGTGCGTTTGGCTGACCTTCCAATGCTGTTTCCATCGACGCGGTTACGCTCTCAAGATCAGCTTCCGGTGCAATCAACATCCATTCGTCCGGGCCAAGCCAGAACGCAATTCGTGTAGGGCTGGTTTCTGCTGCGAGAGGCTTTTGAGGCAAGGTGACCCCAAATGCTGTTCCAGCTGTGGCGACAGAGGAATCCCGACAGCGAAATGAGAGCCGTGTGACAGGCGCGGCTTTGAGGATCGACACGCTGTCTATTGCCAGAAAAGGCGTTTCGCCAGCATCGGGAACATAGAGATCGGTGTTCACTTGATCAGCCATTGACCCGTCCTCCTTCTTTATCGACAAACACCGTTTCAGTAACTTCAACTTCAATCGCGCCATCCGGCATTGGGACATTCAGTTTGGTGCCGATCAGATTGCGACCATCCTTCACCATCGCCAGTGCGATGGAGCGTCCCATGGCGGGGCTGTAATAGGAGGAGGTCACGTGTCCCTCAGCGGGTGTTCCTGCCGGTGGATTGGCAAGTTTTGTGACCTGCGCGCCTTCTTCCAGCACAACTTTCGGATTTGTTGTCAAAAGACCAATGAGCTGTTTGCGTCCGTCTGCGACGAGATCCGGGCGAGCCAGACCA
>NZ_GL476320.1:816905-823154 GCF_000148725.1 Roseibium sp. TrichSKD4
ACGACATGGAACGCCGCAGAAAGTGCCCGTGGCAATGCTCATATGCGAGAAGGCGTCAGGTGACAGATCAATGCCTTCAACAAACGGTGCAATCACGTCTCGTGCCTTCGGGCCCTGGACTGCACAAACGGCATATTGTTCGGTGGTGGACGTGATCCACACATCAAGCTCCGGCCATTCTGTCTGCAGATAGTCTTCCATGGTTGCGAATACGTGGGCTGCACCACCAGTGGTGGTTGTGACATGGAAACGATCTTCGGCCATGCGGCCAATCACACCATCATCAATGATGAAACCGGCATCGTTCAGCATCAAACCGTATCGGCAGCGACCAATGCCAAGTTTCTTCCATGGATTGGTGTACATACGCTCCAGAAACTCTGCCGCATCAGGTCCAACCACTTCGATTTTGCCGAGTGTGGAAGCGTCAAAAAGGCCAACGGACTTGCGTACGATTTCACATTCACGCGCAACGGCGTCATGCATGTCTTCATCGGCAGCTTCCGGGAAGTACCAAGTTCTCTTCCACTGGCCGACATCTTCAAAAACGCCCTGATTTTGAACAACCCAGTCATGCGACGGGGTCTTGCGAACCGGGTCGAAGAAGTCGCCGCGAGATACACCAGCAAAAACACCGAATGTTGTCGGCGTATAGGGTTGGCGGAATGTGGTCAGGCCAACATCCGTTAGAGGTTTGTCAAGCGAGGTCGAGGCAATCTGCAGAGCATTCAGGTTGGACAGGCGACCCTGATCGGTTGCCATGCCGGTGGTCGTATAGCGCTTGATATGCTCAATGGAGTGCATCCCTTCGCGCACGGCCAGTTTGACGTCCTTTGCCGTCACATCATTTTGATAGTCGACAAAGGCTTTCACCTTGCTGGCGTTGCGGTCATGGGGAATAGTGCCAAGGGTGCCGCCGGTTCCCCCTTCCGCACCATTGGCAGTGGCGCGGCTGTAATCACCGATCTTGCCTGTGGCTGCCTTGGCAGCTTCCTCACCAGCCTTATAGCCGTCTTCCAGCGTCGCGCTGAGACCACCGAACACGCCCGCGCAAGCTCCGGCTGAGCGCTCGTTCTGGACATTGATCCCGGGCACAAATGCGCCAAGTGCCTCATCCCAGACCACCTTGCCGCGTGATTGAGAGTATAGGCTGACGGTGGGTGTCCAGCCGCCGGACATCAGGATTGCGTCACAGCTTATTTCACCGGCTGATGTCACACCCTGTGATGTCATGCGGCCCAAGAGGGCACCGCTCACACGTTTGCGTCCCCGTACGCCGGTCACGACGCATCCCGTTTCAACACGAATGCCGCGCGCTTTGGCAACGGATTGCAGGGCTTCTGGCGGTGTGTCGCGCATATCGGCGATTGCAACGACTTCGGCCCCTTGATCTGCAAGGTCGAAGGCTGCTTGCCAAGCGCTGTCACAGGCGGTCGTGACCAACACCTTGTCGCCGACCTTTACGCCGTAACGGTTCAGGTAAGTACGACCGGCTTCAGCCAGCATAACGCCCGGGACATCATTTTCCGGGAACACCATTGGCCGTTCGATAGCGCCAGCTGCGATAACAACTTCTTTGGCCCGAACTTGCCAGAGCCGCTCACGCGGCAGAGCCGGGTACGGATCAGCCATGTGCTCGGTGACGCGTTCTGCCAGAGAGACAAAATTTTGCGCAAAATAGCCAAACGCGGTTGTACGCGGCAAAAGTGTGACATTGTCTTTGGCAGACAGGCTTTTGATCGCTTCTACAGCCCAGCCGGTGGCAGATTGACCATCAATGGTCGCGCTGCCTTCAGAGAGCAATGAGCCGCCAAGTTCGCTTTGTTCATCGCACAGGATAACGCGTGCACCCGATTCGGATGCGGCCAGTGCAGCGGCAAGGCCGGCCGGGCCGGAGCCAATGACAAGAACATCGCAATGAGCATAAAGATTGCCATAGCTGTCATGGTCTGGATTTTTAGGCGGATTTCCAAGTCCGGCGGCAGCGCGAATGATCGGTTCGTACACCCGGTCCCAGAAGGCTTTGGGCCACATAAAGGTCTTGTAGTAGAACCCGGCTGGAAACAGCGGAGACAGCAGATCGTTTACCGCGCCGACGTCAAAGTCGAGTGACGGGAAGCGGTTCTGGCTGACGGCTTCGAGGCCCTGGTAGAGTTCAACCTGGGTTGCGCGCAAGTTCGGGGTCTGGTCGCCCTTGCGATAGATGCCAACCAGTGCGTTTGGCTCTTCGGATCCTGCGGTCAGGATGCCGCGCGGACGGTGGTACTTGAACGAGCGTCCGACGAGATGGCGTCCATTGGCGAGAAGGGCCGAGGCGAGGGTGTCGCCTTCGAGACCGGAAAGCTGTTCGCCATCAAATGAGAAAGAGACAGGTTTGGACCGGTCGATACGACCACCGGCGTCTGTGCGAAAGGACTGGCTCATTGGTTTGCCTCCTTCGCTATCGCCTCAAGGCCCGGTTTTGGTTCGCCCGTTTTGTAGACTTTTAGGAACTTGTCGCTCACGGTGTCGCGCACAGCATTGAAGAAGCGACCGCAGCCATGGATATGCCGCCAACGTTCTGCGTGAACACCCTTGGGGTTTGTGCGCAGATACAGGTATTCCGCCCATTCCTCATCGGATTGGGTAGATGGATCAGCTGGGCGGGCAATGTGTGCTTCGCCGCGACAAGCGAACTCGAGTTCCGAGCGCTCTACTTCGCAATAAGGGCAGTAAATCAGAAGCATATCGGGAACCTTTAATGTGCCACTGCAGCTGCAGCCGCTTCGTCAATTAGGCGTCCAGTGCGGAAACGCTCCAGCGAGAAGGGGGCTGCGATTGGATGTGGCTCATCCTTGGCGATGGTGTGGGCGAAGACGTTGGCTGATCCCGGTGTGGCCTTGAAGCCGCCAGTTCCCCAGCCACAGTTCACGAACAGGCCCGGAACCGGCGTTTTGGCAATAATCGGTGAGCGGTCAGGGGTCACATCGACGGTTCCGCCCCAGTTCCTCAGCATGCGCATACGCCTAAACATCGGGAACAGTTCGCAGATCGCATCGATTGTATGGATTGGGATCTGGATGCCGCCAGTTTGTGAATAAGAGACGAATTGGTCGGTGCCAGCCCCGATGACCAGCTCGCCCTTGTCCGATTGGGAAATGTAGGCGTGGATGGTGTTGGACATGACCACGCACGGGAAGGCGGGTTTAACCGGCTCTGAGACCAACGCCTGAAGTGGATTGGATTCCAGCGGCACTCGAATACCGGCCATATCCATCAGAACGGATGTGTGACCAGCTGCGACAACGCCGACTTTCTTGGCCTTGATGAAACCCTTCGCCGTATCGACTCCTTCGACAGAACCATCCGCAGCCCGTCGAATGCCGGTTACAGCACAATTTTGGATAATGTCGACACCCAGTTCATCTGCAGCGCGCGCATAACCCCAGGCGACTGCGTCGTGACGAGCCGTGCCGCCGACCCGTTGCAGCGCCGCGCCGACCACCGGGTAGCGGATGTTTTTGGAGATATTCAGCGGTGGGCAATATTCTTTGGCTTCCTCAGGTGTCAGCCACTCGTTCTGCACGCCCGCAAGACGATTTGCATGAACGTGGCGCTTGAACACCTGAATGTCATGCACTGTGTGGGCCAGCATCATTACACCGCGCGCGGAGTACATCACGTTGTAGTTCAGGTCCTGAGATAGTCCGTCCCACAATTTGACCGCGTGATTGTAGAGCGCTGCGCTTTCTTCCCAGAGATAGTTGGAGCGAATGATCGTGGTGTTCCGGCCCGTATTGCCGCCGCCAAGCCACCCTTTTTCGATCACCGCAATGTTGCGGATGCCATGTTCCTTGGCCAGATAGTACGCTGTGCCAAGGCCATGCCCACCAGCGCCGACGATAATGACATCGTATTCGGCCTTTGGTTCCGGTGCGCGCCATTGGCGCCCCCAGTTGTGGTGCGCCGAAAAGGCGTTCTTGGCCAGTTCCAGAAAAGAATATCGCTTCATCAGCGAGCTGCTCCAACACTCCAGAGAACGAACAGTGTGACCTTTAACACGACGGTTCGATTTTCTGGATACCGGACTGGCGCAAAAGTCTGCGCAGTCGGCAATCCAGTTTCGGGCATCATTGCGATTAGGTCATGATTTGCATGGCTGTTTTCAGTCGCCCACTGGCTTGAAAGCGACACGCAAAGCCGAACAAATGTCGCACCCTTTGCGTTGGTGCGGAATGGCCCGTGATTTCCATTCGTTCGGAGCAGTCTCAAACAACCGTGGCAATACATCCTTTGGTCTTGGTGGTGAAATATTTTTCAATACTGGCACTTGACGCAAGGTCAAGTGTTTGTCCGAATAGGGTCAAGGTATTCGATACTCAAAATTGATCGTTTGATAGAAAATAAATTGGGGGATGCATCGTATTTGGTCGGCGAGCACAGACCACGAAAACCTGCTCAAATCAAACAAATTCCTTTTGTTCACGTGTTGTTTTTTTGGGAGGAAAACACCATGAAATTCAGAAGTTTAAAGTCGGTTATCATCGGCGCCACCATGTTAGCCGCTCCATCGGTAGCCTATGCTGATGAGACATGCCAATCGCCCTACATGCCAAAGATTACGGGTGAGGAAGAATTCGTCTATGTCTGGACACTCGGCAAGGAAGGAATTGGTGACGAGTCCGACAAGCTGGTGACTGTTGATGTTCGCAAGGATAGCGACACATACGGGAAAGTGATCGGCAGTATTTCTGTTGGTGGACGCAATGAAGCGCACCACGCCGGATTTACCGCTGACCGTCGTTATCTGTGGGCTGGTGGGCTCGATACCAACAAGATTTTCATCTTTGATGTTCATTCAGATCCGGGCAAACCGACGCTTGCCAAGACGATCGATACCTTTGTGAAAGACACAGGCGGTGCTGTCGGGCCTCATACGTTTTATGGCCTACCTGGACGGATGATGATTTCAGCATTGTCCAACGACAAAGATCACGGTGGACGTACGGCATTGGTGGAATACTCCAATGAGGGCGAGTATATCGCCACCCATTGGATGCCGACAGCTGAAGACCCGCGCGGGGCGAAGATTGCCAGTGATGTGGTTGATGGCTACGGCTATGATGTCCGCGCTCTCATTCGCAAAAACGTGATGCTGAGTTCGTCTTTCACTGGCTGGTCCAACTACATGATGGACTTTGGCCAGATGCTGGAAGATGCGGAAGCCATGAAACGCTTCGGGCAGACTGTCGTTCAGTGGGATCTGCACTCACGCAAGCCGAAAAAGGTGATGCATGTTCCCGGTGCACCGCTTGAGATCAGATTCGCATGGGGGCCTGAGAACAACTACGCCTTCACCACTGCAGCCTTGACCTCCAAGCTGTGGCTGATTCATGCGGATGACAACAACGAATGGCATGCGAAAGAAGTTGCGGATATTGGCGACCCGGCTTCCATCCCGCTGCCGGTAGACATTTCGATCTCTGCCGATGACACGCGCCTTTGGATCAACACGTTCATGGACGGTAAAACGCGCCTGTTTGATATCTCTGATCCTCATGCGCCCAAGCAGATTTACGAGAAGGTGATTGCCGATCAGGTGAACATGGTCTCGCAGAGCTGGGATGGTGAGCGGGTCTATTTCACAAGCTCTTTGCTGGCCCAGTGGGACAAGAAGGGCGAGTCCGACGATCAATATCTCAAAGCCTATGATTGGGATGGAAAAGACCTGAAGCTTCAGTTTGAACTGGACTTCTATGAGGAAGGTCTGGGCCGTGCTCACATCATGCGGTTCGGATCGGGCGAGCTTTACGGTAGCTGATAACCTCTCACTTTCGGGCGGCTGAGTAAGCCGCCCGGCCTTCATATTCGGAGTGGGGAGCGGTGCTTATGGGCGGAGCCACCCTTAGTCAGTTTATTGGTCGAAAAAAACGGACCGATGGTCACATCGCGCTGGTTGGCGCGGCATTCGCCATATTGGCGATTGCAGCAAGCGTTGTGGTCATCGTGCCTCCAAATGAGACAACGGCGGAAACCCGACCTGAAATGTCGGTTGGAGCAGGTGGGCTGGAGAACTTGTCTGCGCTTTTTCCCCGAACAGCCGAGTATGATTTTGTGGCACCAAAAGCGGGAACCTATGAGCTGCCGAGTTTGAAGCAGGCTCCCGGCGGCAAGCTTGTTGATATGCGCGGCGAACACGTTGAGCTTGGCCCGCTGCTGAAAGGCCGGATGTCACTGGTCAGCTTCGTTTATCTTCTTTGCTCGGATACA
>NZ_GL476320.1:823174-997931 GCF_000148725.1 Roseibium sp. TrichSKD4
GGAGTGCATGGCCCCGGGTTTGAAAGACCATTTGCAACTTGTCACGATCAGTTTTGACCCGGAGCGAGATACACCGGAGGCTCTTGAGAGCTTTGCTTTTCCGGTGAACTCGGACCCCAAAGCAGATCAAAAGCTGGATTGGCACTTTTTGACCTCGACAGGGGATGAAGAACTCAAGCCAGTGTTGGATGGGTTTGGGCAATCCATCATGCGTGTTGCTGATAGTGACACCATCAACCACCTTTTGCGGATGTATTTGGTGGACGAGCAGGGCCGCATTCGGAATGTCTATGGGCTCGGAATGATCGACCCACGTTTGCTCATGAGCGATGTCGAAACGCTGTTGTTGGAGGCGAAGGGCTCGTGATCGGTTGGCCTGCGCTTAATTGGTTTGTGCTCGGATTTGCCTTGTTCTTGTCCTTTGGCTCAACTGCGTTGGCAGGAGACTGGGCGGATGCCGCAGTTGCCCGCAAAACCGAAGGTGCCCTCGGACTTCCCAAACTTGACCATCCGTCAGACAATCCGCCGAGCGCTGAAAAGATACGTCTTGGCCGAAAATTGTTCTTTGATCGCCGATTGTCCCTGAACAGGACCATGTCATGCGGCATGTGTCACATTCCGGAGCAGGGTTTTGGAAACTATGAGCTTCAGCGGGCGGTAGGGCTGGAAGGGCGCAGTCTCAGGCGCAATGCACCTAGTCTGGTCAATGTGGGGTATTACAAAACACTCTTTGTCGATGGTCGTGAGACGGCTTTGGAAACGCAGTTTGTGTCTCCTCTGATCGCCAAGAATGAGATGGCCAATCCCTCCATCGGCTATGTTGTGGAGCTGGTTAAAAGCCTGCCAGACTATGAAAAGAAATTCGAAGCGGCATTTGGCGGGCCAGCCACGCTGCAAAGAATTGGTCAGGCCCTTGCAGGCTATCAGCGCTCTTTGATTGCCGCGAACAGTCCGTTTGATCAGTGGAAGTATGGTGGTGACGAAACGGCTCTAAATGAAAGTGCCAAACGCGGGTTTGCGCTTTTCAGCGGCAAGGCGGGGTGCAGTCAGTGTCATTTGGTAGGGAAAGAGGACGCGGTCTTCACCGACCAATCCTTTCACGACACCGGCTATGGCTGGATGAGGGAGCAGGAAAGGCAAAACCCGCCAACAACCCAACCTGTAGAGGTATCTCCAGGAGTTGTGTTTCACATGTCCCGCAAACAAATAGACGACGTATCGGGACCCGCTTTACCCGACCTCGGCCGGTATGAAGTGACACAAGACCCTGCTGACAGTTGGAAGTTTCGAACTCCGTCCCTTCGCAACATTGAATTGACCCGGCCTTATATGCACGACGGCGGATTTGCCCGCTTGAAGGATGTGCTAGCGTTCTATAACGGCGGCGGAGCTCCGCATGATCGGCAAAGTCAGCTCCTACGCCCCCTCGGCCTTGAGAAAAGCGAACTTGCCGACCTTGAGGCGTTTTTGAAATCCCTGACGTCGCCGGACTTTTCAAAGCTTGCGGAAGAGGCCCGTGTTGAAGCGCCAGACAATTGGTAAGCGTTAGGTGGCCGCCGCTTTCATTTCCGATTGAAAAAGGTGGTCGTAATCGTCTTCGACGAAAACTTCCGCCGATTTTTGCTTTTTCCGTTTCGCCCGATACATTGCTTCGTCTGCCTGCCCGAGCAGTGTATCCCAAGTCATTCCCGGAGTTGCTACCGCAAGACCCCGGCCAATGAGCTGAAATCAACAGCCATGTTCTCCCGGTTTTCGGAGCTTTTGAATTTGTGTGACATGTACCTAGCAAAATTATTAGCCAAAGCTGCCAAATAGTGTCAGTAACCTCCACCATCATAAACGTTGTGGCTAACAACGACGTTAAATTGAGCTAGATTTGCTGGTACAGTAACTCTGTAGCTGTCATTTGTGCCAAATGATCTCGTGTAAGTGTATCTGTTGTCACCACCTCCCCTTATTGTATTGCTTATGTCGAATATGCCAGTCCCCGATGCTGAAATACTCCAATCTCCCCACTCTACGCCTGGGCCGATTCCCCCGTACAGTGTAGTTGCCCCAGCCACATTCGGTCCAACAGTCGCTTCTATTATTTGGCTGGCAAAGGATATGCCAGAGTATTCTCCTAACCTTTTAGATGATAGGAAGACCGAATTGCTTCCGCCAATCTCTACGTCGCCCGTTATGGTCGGCGAGTATTCTTGAAATGTTTCATTTAGTGCAGTCAAGTCTAAGTTATCAAGGTATTCTGTGTGTCCAGATGTTCTCAAGTAGTCCGCGAACGCCTCTGAATAATTAAAGTTATCAGTGCTGAGAGAGCCATTCGCCACCCATGTATTTGCGACAGAGGATTTTTCTGTATTAACACCATTCTTATCTATGTTAAGATTGAGAGTGGTTTTGTGTATGATATTGGGAAGGCACTTATTGTTAGTTTTTATTATGTTTTCTGCCCTAAAAAATACTTGAAAATCACCATTAAATTCTTTTCCAGCCCAAAGTTGGATTTTTCTACCTTGCATATTTGGATTTTCTCCAAGGCCCAAATCATTTTCCAATTTTATTGATGCAGGTGTCCGTACTTCCACGCGTCCTGACGCTCTCTCGGTAAAAGATTTGCTTTCAAGATGCCGATGCCGGGTGGAACCATCGTCAGCGTCAACTGTGTCGTCAGCGTCAAGTGTGTTTTTTTCGATGGAGATATGATCCATCTCTTTTTTGATTGAATTGAAACTGGCGTCAAAGAACTCTTTAAAGGTAGTGTCTCCTCGAGCATAATTGATGATTGCATGTTGAGCTGCGAGCCCGTTTATCTCGTAAGTTGCCTCTTTGGGCCCCATCTTGGAGATTGCAGCAAGTGCCAAGTTTTCTTCGGGTGTCGGTTGGATCTTCCCATCCTTGATCGCCTGAAGATAATCTACTGAAAATGAGCTGAGTTGGCCCTTATGATTGGAGAGATATTCATCTGCAATTCCGGGAATAATTTCATTGTTGTGGTCGTTGGCTAATTCACTTCGGATTTTTTCTATCTTGCGCTGGCCTTCTATATTCTGAATCTCGTCTTTACATGGAATATCCTTGTCGGTATCAGGTTTATCAGAGCCGATGTTGTTGATATTCGATTCGCTTTTTTGTTGTCCTGTAGTCTCATTGTTGCTTTTTGGTATTTTTATTACATTGCCATCTGGTGTTTGGCCAACGTCATAATTTTCATTTTGATTGCTTTGTTGACCCTCATTAGTGTTGATCTGTTCCTCGATCGGGCCGTTTTCTTGTTCGTTAAGTTGTTGTTGGAATTGCCTGGTAAGCGTATGGCGTCCAAGTTCGCCGAGCTCATGAATCAATAAAAATGGATTTGCAAAGGTTGGGAGTCCGAATAATTCACGTCTTTCTCGCGATTGAGGTTCAACGTCTAACGAAGCAAATTCATTTTGCAGCTTCAGTTGTTCCTCGCTGCTTTTTGGTATTTCTGTTACATTGCTATCTGGTGTTTGATAAAAAATACTATTTTGATCTTCTTTAACAAAGTTTCCAATTCCACCAACAAATCCATTACTCTGGTTCAGTTGTTCCAATATTTTTTGGCGATTTGCACTATGTGCATCTTGTATGTTGTTTGTAATATCGCCCAGGTTATTTTTGTTTGCAGCATTCAATTGGCTGGTTGTTGCGCTTACATTGTCATTAGCTTGTGCTTGGCTTCTGTTTGTTTCGTTATTCGAATTTGATTTTCTACCAGTATTACTATCCGTTGACGAATAATTTTTTCTGTTCTTTTCGTTCTTTTTTGCTTTATCGAGTTCTTGTTTAAATGAGGTTTCTTTGGTGTTTGCGTTGGATTTGGTCTCCGTTGATTTGTTGCTTGAACTCGTTTTTTCTATTGACATGATTACTCCCCCATTTCAGCAATTACTTGCAATTTTCTGAAATTTATCTTTTATGAATTAATAAAAATGTAGAGGTGGGTTGCTACAATGCGTGGTGTGTGCGTAAATTTGATGTTCGCTACGTATCCATTCTCTCGGTAGTTGGGTTGCTCTGAGGATATAATCTGAACAAAAAAAAACCGCCGGGTTGGCGGGTTTTTTCTTGGTTTGACGTCTCTTACAGATCAGTCGATATCAACGTAGTCTGCCGGTGTGAGGCCCAAGCGCTTGTCGACATAGTCGCCGCACCGACCCAGCAGCTCATCCACGTCGTTTTCAAAGAAGTGGTTGGCGCCCGGCAGGATTTCGTGATCGATCACGATGCCTTTTTGTGTCTTTAGCTTGTCGACCAGAGTTTGCACGTCCTTTTGCGGGACCACCTTGTCGTTCTCGCCGTTGATAATGAGGCCGGAAGACGGGCAGGGGGCGAGGAACGAGAAGTCATGAAGGTTGGCTGGTGGGGCAACTGAAATAAAGCCTTCCACTTCCGGACGGCGCATCAACAGCTGCATGCCGATCCACGCGCCAAAAGAAAATCCGCCAATCCAGCAGGCCCGTGCATCCGGATGAACGGTCTGAACCCAATCAAGTGCTGCGGCTGCATCTGACAATTCGCCCTGACCGTGGTCAAAAGACCCCTGCGAGCGGCCAACACCCCGGAAGTTGAACCGCAGAACCGCAAAGCCGCGCTGCGCGAACATGTAATACATCTGGTAGACGATCTGGTTGTTCATCGTGCCCCCGAATTGCGGGTGCAGATGCAGTACCAGGGCGATGGGTGCATTGCGTTTCTTTGCAGGATGGAACCGGCCTTCCAGCCGGCCCGCGGGACCGTTGAAGATCACCTCAGGCATGGAGCGCTATGTCCTTCTTATGATCGGCGTTGCTGTTGGCAAAGCGCATTGTGATTTTTATTCTGGATACGTGAAATCCCGTAAGTCTAAACTTGACTCCGAAGCTCCATGTTTCTAGAACCTTTTTTAGAATTGTTCGAAACTTGGGGCGGATATACAGAGGCGTGTCAGCCCTAATCCGAACTTCGTTTCACACGGTTGGCGACCGTTATCGTCATCAACGCGGGAAATTTCAAGCATTCCCTGAAGTTGACCGTAATATTTGGTCTTTTTTGGTCTCAGTCGAGGTTAGAGAGGGCCGCTTCATGAAGAAACCTGCCCTTTGAGGTGATGATGAAGAAGTCTGTCTATCTTGACCACAATGCTGGCGCGCCGCTTCGACCAAGCGTGCGCGAGGCGATGGTTGAGGTCATGATGGACGCGGGCAACGGCTCCTCCGTGCATAGTCACGGGCGCAAGGCGCGTGGGAGAATCGAAGAGGCGCGGGAGCAGGTGGCTCGATTGTGCGGTGCCCGGAACAGAGCGGTTACATTCACATCCGGCGCGACTGAAGCCAATATGACGGTTCTTACACCATCTTGGCAGGACCAGGGTGCTCCAGCTTATCTGGATCGGTTAATCCGCAGCGCGGTTGAGCATCCCTCTGTGATGTCTGGAGGCCGATTCGCAGCCAAGGGTCAGTCTGTTTTGCCTGTTGACGCCACCGGGGTGGTGAAACTCGACCAGCTTAAAGAGATGTTGGAGGCCGGTGGCCCAGCTCTGGTCTCTGTCATGGCAGCGAATAATGAGACCGGAGTGGTTCAGCCTCTGGCCGAAATTGGTTCCATGCTGAGAGACACCGAGCATTTTTTCCATGTTGATGCCGTTCAGGCTGCTGGCCGGATGCTGATTGATATCGAAGCGTGGCAGGCGGATGCTGTAACGCTGTCTGCTCACAAGTTTGGTGGTCCGCAGGGCATGGGGGCGATTGTTGTTCGCTCGACAGCGCGGGTTCCAGCGCCTTTGATTACAGGCGGCGGGCAGGAAAACTGGCGTCGATCCGGCACGGAGAATGTTGCAGGTGTTGTCGGCTTTGGAATAGCCGCCACTGATGCCTATATAGAGGCACAGGATACGGACGCGATCACAGCTTTGCGTGATCGGCTGGAGAGCGGCATAGCAGCGGTGTGTCCGCAAGTAGCGATCTTTGGGAACGATGCACAACGCCTTGGAAATACGAGCTGTTTTGCGGTTTGTGGCATTCAGGCGGAAACAGCACTGATCGCTTTCGATCTTGAACGCGTATCTGTGTCAAGCGGTTCGGCATGTTCCTCCGGCAAAGTGTCTGTGTCCCATGTTTTGACGGCAATGGGCATTGAGGAAGAGACAGCGCGCTGCGCGCTTCGTGTGAGCTTGGGGTGGGATACGCGCGAAGAAGATATCGACCGATTTCTGGAACTTTGGCCGGTCATCGTTGACCGCCTTAATCCGGCAGCTCGAACGCGAGCAGCCTGACCCTTTTCACGAATTTCAGTGCGGCTCGCTGCACTGACCGATCTAACAAACCAGCGGACGGAAGATCCGCGTATATGGAGAGACGAACATGCCAGCGGTGCAGGAAACAATCGATCAGGTGAAGGCCATCGATGTTGACCAGTATAAATATGGCTTTGTGACGGACATCGAGTCGGAAAAGGGCGCCAAGGGCCTCTCCGAAGAGACTGTCCGTTTCCTCTCTGCCAAGAAGAATGAGCCGGAATGGATGACCGAGTGGCGTCTGGATGCGCTGCGCCGGTTCCAGACCATGACCGAGCCGGACTGGGCACGGGTGGAATATCCGCCGATTGATCTGAATGAACTTTATTACTGGGCGGCACCTAAGTCTGTCGAAGGTCCAAAGAGCCTCGATGAAGTCGATCCGGAACTGCTGGAAACCTACGCGAAGCTTGGCATTCCGCTGGCGGAGCAGGAGATCCTGGCCGGTGTTGAGCCGAAGAACCGGGTTGCTGTGGATGCCGTGTTCGATTCCGTCTCGGTTGTCACGACCTTCAAGGAAGAGCTTGCAAAGGTCGGCGTTATCTTCTGTTCCATTTCAGAGGCGCTGCGGGAGCATCCGGAGCTGGTGAAGAAGTATCTCGGGTCCGTTGTTCCGGTCACCGACAATTATTATGCAACGCTGAACTCTGCCGTGTTCTCCGACGGATCCTTCGTCTACATTCCCGAGGGCGTTCGCTGTCCAATGGAACTGTCGACCTATTTCCGGATCAACGAGCAGAACACCGGTCAGTTCGAGCGCACGCTGATCATTGCGGACAAGGGCTCTTATGTCTCTTATCTGGAAGGTTGCACCGCGCCTCAGCGCGATGAAAACCAGCTGCACGCGGCCGTTGTTGAACTTGTCGCGCTGGATGATGCGGAGATCAAATACTCTACCGTTCAGAACTGGTTTCCGGGCGACAAGGACGGCAAGGGCGGCATCTACAACTTCGTAACCAAGCGGGGCGATTGCCGCGGCAAGAACTCCAAAATCTCTTGGACACAAGTTGAAACCGGGTCTGCCATCACTTGGAAATACCCGTCTTGCATCCTGCGTGGTGACAATTCTCGCGGTGAGTTCTATTCCATCGCCGTTTCCAACGGTCATCAGCAGGTCGACAGCGGCACCAAGATGATCCACCTCGGCAAGAATACGTCGAGCCGGATCATCTCCAAGGGTATCTCCGCGGGTAAGTCTCAAAACACCTATCGCGGCTTGGTATCGGCTCACAAAAAAGCGTCCAACGCGCGGAACTTCACCCAGTGTGACTCGCTCCTGATTGGTCAGGACTGCGGCGCGCATACGGTTCCTTACATTGAGAGCAAGAACGCATCTGCCCAGTTCGAACACGAGGCAACGACTTCGAAAATTTCGGACGACCAGATGTTCTACTGCCTGCAGCGCGGATTGAGCGAAGAAGAAGCGGTGGCGCTGATCGTCAACGGCTTCGTCAAAGACGTCATCCAGCAACTGCCAATGGAATTCGCCGTCGAATCCCAAAAGCTGATCTCCATCAGCCTTGAGGGAAGCGTGGGGTGATTTCAATAGGTCGTCATCCTCGGGCTTGACCCGAGGATCTATCGGCTTTGGAGGCAGAACGTAAGGTAGCGGAGAGCATTAGAAATATGGACGAGAAAGCGACAGATTTCAGCCGGTTTTACGGGCTCTGGCGCATTATCTCTCATCCAGCTTTTTTAGTAGTAACAGCGTTGGTGATCGGCGTTTTTGCTACTCGGTATTGGGAAATTGCCGGTCTGGTTGCCGGGACGTTTCTCGCACTTGCTGCGATCTCTTATTTTGTCAGGAATTGGCAATTTGAGATCATGAGCGAGGTGTTTGAGGGCATGTTCCGTTGGTTAGATAGCTTGTTAGGAAACGACAATGGGCCGCGGAAATGATCATCAGGAGTTGGCAGTAGCGCTAAGCCAAATCAAAGCCGCGGAACAGACCCTAAACGACGGTGATGGACTTGATCATTTGTGTCGTGTCCAGAAGAAAGAGGCTTCAGAACGAAGCATTGGAGCCTTTATCGCTATTTGCATTTTGATTTGTGTATTCGGCATTTTCGCTGGCTACGCAGGTTATGCTTCGGGAATGATGGGCTTTTTGGTTTTTGCTTATGTCGCCGTGCGCTTTTGGCGATACCGGATTAAGCAAAACAAAAGAGCAGAAGATTTGCGCCGGTTGGCGGAACAAAAAACGGATAGTGAAACGGTAGGCAACAATGCTTGAGATCAAGAACCTGCACGCGCGTATCGCGGAAGATGAAACTGAAATCCTGCGTGGGATTGACCTGACCATCAAGGCAGGTGAAGTGCATGCCATCATGGGGCCAAACGGCTCCGGTAAGTCCACGCTGTCCTATATTCTCGCTGGCAAGGAAGACTACGAAGTCACCGAAGGCGAGATCCTGTTCAACGGCGAAAACATGCTCGACATGGAGCCGGATGAGCGCGCTGCAGCTGGCATGTTCCTGGCGTTCCAGTACCCGATTGAAATCCCGGGTGTTGCGACCATGGAATTCCTGAAAACGGCGATGAACGCGCAGCGCAAGGCGCGCGGCGAAGATGCGCTGACCATTCCCGACTTCATGAAACGCGTCAAGGAGCAGGCAGCTCACTTGAACGTCTCCATGGACATGTTGAAGCGCCCGCTGAACGTCGGCTTCTCAGGTGGTGAAAAGAAGCGCGCTGAAATTCTGCAAATGTCGCTTCTTGAGCCGAAGCTCTGTGTCCTTGATGAAACTGATTCCGGCCTTGATATCGACGCTCTCCGCGTTGTGTCCGACGGCGTGAACAAGCTGCGCGGCCCAGACCGGGCCATGGTGGTCATCACCCACTATCAGCGCCTTCTGGACCACATTGTCCCCGATGTTGTCCACGTGTTGTCCAAAGGCAAGATCGTGAAGACCGGCGACAAGGATCTGGCGCTTGAGCTGGAAAAGAACGGTTACGCCGACTTTGTGAACGCGGCCTAAGGCGAACGGGAGAAGGACATGAACGTCACAGCACCCATAGCCCATACGCAAGGCGAGAGTGATCTGATCGCACGGTTTGATGCTGCCAGAGACAATCTGGCAGGGACCGTGTCCATCGGCGCGCTGCGCTCTGCAGCGCTGGAGCAGATCAAGGCCAAGGGCCTGCCGCATCGCCGGGTCGAAGAGTACAAATATTCCGACCTTCGGGCTTTCCTGAAATCAGCCGCCCCGCTTGCGGCTACTGCAGAGCGGGCCGCCACAGAAGCCGCTCTTGCTGCGGCTGATACGTTTGGCGATCTGGAGCGCTACAAGCTGGTCATTGCCAATGGCAGCCTTGTGGCAGATCTTTCGGATATCTCGGCGCTTGAAGCCGATGGTGTCTCGGTCACTGATTTCGTTGAAGCGCTTGGCAGCGGAAATGGCTCAGCACTTCTGGCGAACCCCATGACAGCCCCGAATGACGGTCTTCTGGCGCTGAACACAGCGTTTGTTCAGGGCGGCGTTGTCTTGAGCGTGAAGGCGGGATCGCAAGTGTCCAAGCCTGTTGAAATCGTTCACGTGGCCGCCAGCGAAGGCGCTCAAACAACCCGTTGTCGGGTTGAGGTCGGGGAGGGGGCAAACCTACGCCTTCTGGAGACCTTTGTCGGCGAAACCGGCTCTGGCGAAATCAACGCGGTCTTTGATTATCAGGTTGCAGACAATGCAACCCTTGCCACTACCCGCTTGATGATTGGCGAGGCGTCCGCACCGCGTCTGTTTACCTCCATTGCCCATATTGGCGCGGAGGCTCTGTTCAAGTCGCTTGGGTTCATTGCCGGTCCGGAATTCACCCGAAACCAGCAGTTCGTTCATTTTCAGGGCGAGAACTCGGAAGCCAAAGTCTACGGCGTCGGCATGGCGCGTGGCAAAGGCCTTGCGGATCAGACACTTATCGTCGATCACGCTGTTACACATTGTAACAGCCGGGAGTTCTTCAAGACCGTTCTGGATGATCAGGCGCGCGGCGTCTATCAGGGGCGGATCAATGTGGCGCAGCACGCCCAGAAGACCGATGGCGAAATGATGACCCAGGCGCTTCTCTTGTCAGAAGAAGCTGAGATGGCCAACAAGCCGGAGCTGGAAATCTTTGCTGACGATGTTCTGTGCGCCCATGGTGCCACAAGCGGTCAAATCGACGAAGACCTTCTGTTTTATCTTCGCGCCCGTGGAATTCCCGAGGCAGAAGCGCGCACGCTGCTGGTTCTGGCTTTCCTTTCCGAGGCAATTGAGGAATATGACGAGGAAGACGTGACCGAGGGTCTGGAGACCCGCGTTCGCGACTGGCTCGCACAAAGAAGCTAAAGAGGAGCAGCGCCGGATGACGGTCGCAACCGCAAGTACGATTGCCACATATGATGTTGATCTCATTCGTCAGGACTTTCCGATCCTGTCTCGTGAGGTTTACGGCAAGCCATTGGTTTATCTGGATAATGGTGCATCAGCACAAAAACCGACGGTGGTGATTGATGCGGTTTCTCATGCCTATAGGCATGAGTATTCGAACGTTCACCGCGGCCTTCATTTCCTGTCCAATACGGCAACTGACAATTATGAAGCGGCGCGCGAGAAAGTGCGCCGGTTCCTGAATGCGCCAACCGTTGATGAGATCGTGTTTACGCGGTCCACAACGGAGGCCATCAATCTGGTGTCCTACGGGATGGGGCACGAGTTTGAGCCAGGCGATGAAATCGTTCTCTCCATCATGGAGCACCACTCCAATATTGTGCCGTGGCATTCCACCGCGAGCGCAATGGTGCTGTCCTCAAGTGGGTTTATGTGCGTGAGGACGGCTCGTTTGATCTGGATGCATTCGTCGACGCGCTATCTGACAAGACAAAGCTTGTCGCCATCACTCATATGTCCAACGTTCTTGGAACGGTTGTTCCGGTGAAAGAAATCTGCCGGATTGCGCATGAACGGGGCATCAAGGTGTTGGTTGACGGCAGTCAGGCAGCAGTTCACATGGATGTTGATGTTCAGGACATTGATGCCGACTTCTATGTCTTTACCGGTCACAAGGTTTATGGGCCGTCCGGCATTGGTGTGCTGTGGGGCAAAACCGAGCATCTCAAGGCCATGCAGCCGTTCTGTGGTGGCGGTGAAATGATCCTCGACGTGACCGAGGACAACATCACCTATAACGACCCACCACACCGGTTCGAGGCTGGTACGCCGCCAATTGTTCAGGCAATCGGGTTGGGAGCTGCACTTGATTACATGGATCAGGTGGGGCGCGATAACATCGCCCGTCATGAAGCCGATCTGAAAGACTACGCGCATCAAAAGTTGTCTGAAATCAACTCGCTTCGCATATTCGGGACGACGCCGGACAAGGGGGCCATTGTCTCCTTTGAGATTGAAGGAGCGCACGCACATGATGTTGCAACAATTATTGATCGCTCAGGAGTGGCTGTGCGTGCTGGAACCCATTGCGCACAACCGCTTCTTGCACGATATGGTGTAACATCCACATGTCGGGCGAGTTTCGGCATGTACAATACACGGGCTGAAGTGGACGCTCTTTATGATGCGCTTTTAAAGGCGCAGGCGTTCTTCGGTTAGGATTTCGAGTGATGGAAAACGCAAAAACAACCACCGATACCAACGCTGCCGGCGAAGAAATGCAGGCGGAAGTCGCCAGCACATCTGCCATTCCGGCAGCGGAGTTGGAGCAGCTGACCAGCGATATTATCGGTGCGCTCAAGTCTGTCTATGACCCGGAAATTCCGTGCGACATCTACGAGCTTGGTTTGATCTACAAGGTCGATATCGAGGATGACCGTTCGATTAATATCGACATGACCTTGACGGCGCCGGGCTGTCCGGTTGCCGGTGAAATGCCGGGCTGGGTCGAAAATGCAGTCTCCGCCGTTGCTGGTGTCGGGCCGGTCAACGTTGACATGGTGTTCGATCCGCCGTGGACGCCGGACCGCATGTCCGACGAAGCGAAGGTCGCGCTTAACTGGTATTAGGCGCTCTGAACAACACCCTTTGAGTTTTAACCTGACTTCCTATATCAGGTTATATCCCGAGTTTGAAAACGAGGATCTCATGGCCGGATTTCAGGTGATGACACTGACTGAAGCTGCTGCAGAGCGGGTTAAAGAGCTTGTCGATAATTCTGACAAGAATGCACTTGGGCTGCGTGTTGGCATCAAGAAGGGTGGATGTGCGGGCATGGAATACACCATGGATTTGGTGGAGGAGGCACAGGCCGGAGATGATGTGATCGATGACAAAGGCGCAAAGCTGTTTGTGGATCCATCAGCTGTTCTGTTTCTGCTTGGCACTGAAATGGATTTTGAAGTGACGAAATTCCGCTCTGGATTCGTTTTCAAAAACCCGAATGAAACATCTGCTTGCGGGTGCGGAGAATCTGTTGCCTTGCAGGCTGCGGACCCAAGCGTTCTGCAGCAATAGTACTTTCAGGAAACTTCCAACTTGTCTTTATTTGAACGTTTGAAAGCGGACGCACCGGCTGCGTGGTCCGCTTATGTTTCTCATGACTTTGTCAAACAGCTTGGCGATGGCGATTTGCCTCTCAGTGCATTCAAGACCTATTTGGTTCAGGACTATTTGTTTCTGATCCAGTACTCGCGGGCCTATGCGCTTGCCGTTTACAAGAGCCCGACGGTTGATGACATGAAGGTCTCGCTTGACGGATTAAATGGCATTTTTTCCGAAATGGGACTGCATCTGGAACTTTGTGAGGGCTGGGGCCTTTCTCGGGCTGACATTGAGGCGGCACCGGAGCTGAACCAGACAATGGCCTATACCCGATTTGTTCTGGAAGCTGGAATGGCAGGCGATCTTCTCGATCTGCAGACGGCATTGGCGCCTTGCGTTGTGGGGTACGCAGAAATTGGCGCAGCGTTATCGGCGCAAACGGGTGACCTTATTGAAAAGAACCCGTATCGACGCTGGATCGAGGAGTATGCCAGCGAGGGCTATCAGGATCTGGCGAGGGCCTTTGGGGCTTGGATGGACAGGACAGCTGATGTCTATCTGACAGAGCAACGCTACGAGCGTTTACAGCAGACCTTTGAAAAAGCAACTTGGCTGGAAGCAGATTTTTGGCAAATGGGTTTGGACGCCAAGTAGCGGGTGCTTTTTCACCTCGGTCCGAATAAATTAGGCGGCAAAATATTTGCCGCCTAATTTACACGAACATGCTGTTGGTTCGGTTACGCCACTTGTTCGGAGGACTGTGCCAGATCGTCTTCTGTGCGAACGCAATCCCGACCATCATGTTTGGCCTGATAGAGAGCCTGGTCGGCGCGTGAGATCAGTGATTCGGCGGTATCACCAGATTGATACGTTGAGATGCCGATGGAGATCGTGATCCTGCCAAGGTTTTGACCCGTGGAGCGTTTCACCAATTCCTTGGATTTGACCGCATCGCGAATTTTGTCTGCAACTGTACAGGCATTTGCTTTGGGGCATGTCGGCAGGATGATGGCAAATTCTTCACCGCCATAACGGCAGGCAGTATCATTGCTTCGCACATTCTGCTTGACTGATAAGGCTACAAGGCGGAGCACCTGATCGCCTGTTTGGTGGCCGAACGTGTCATTGAACTTCTTGAAGTGATCAATGTCGGTCATCAGCAATGCAAAACCTGTTTCGGTTTCAACTGCATTCTGAATTGCCCGATCCAAGGATCCATCGAAGTGTTTGCGGTTGTTGAGCGTTGTCAGCTCGTCAGTCAAAGACTCGTGACGAATGGTCTCTAGGTTTGCCTGAAGCGTCTGGATCTGATTTTTCGACTCGAGAAGCTGGCCCTCCAACTTCCGGTTGGATTCGACTGCAGATCGAGTGGATTTGACCAAATGTGCAACGAACATCTGGATCTTGGCCGGGTCCTTCAGGTCCTTCATCTTTTCACCGGCCTTCTCTAGAAGGTCGCCGTAATCAGAAGTCGTATCTGCACTATGTTGCAGGGTGTCGACCAGGTCCTCGACTTCAGCGGAGACCTTTTCACCAAGCTCTTCCAATCTACTTTCCAGTCGGTTTGAAGAGAGAAACTTGTTGTAGATGCGGTGCATCTCTTCGGTATTCAACTGACCATCAGATTTAATCGTCTTGTTTACTTCGCGATTAAGTTCGTGATTGTAACCAGAAGAATAGGTGTACCACAGCTCGTAAGCGCGAGGGTGGGCCGGCAGTTTGTTCCGCTTGATATAGGAAATGGCAAACTCACCGTAGCCGATGGTCCGCTCGTAGTCGTCTTTTTCCGCCATTTGAATTCTCACGTAGAAGCCGCTACCAGCGCCCCACACGTCGGGCGGCTTACACTGGTAATTTCTACAGTAACAATTAATGGTTAGTTAAACTTGACGATAATTAGGTAAAAAATATCAAGATGCTTTTTTAGGGCGGGGCTCGCGCAAAAGAAAAGCCGGAATATGAACACCGCCACTAAATGCAGGCTCGTTATTTTTCTTTTCCGAACGTTTCTTTGTGTGTGTATTCATTGTGTCTCGCTGTTTTGGTCTGGCGTTCTTCTTTCTCTCGCCAGAATTAACATCATCCGCAACTTCAAATTTTTGAGCCTCTGCTTGCGCGGGTTGAGCTGTGTTGTCGTTTGTCGGCTTTTGGGTTTTGCCGCGTTTCCGACCCTTACGGGCTTGATGAGCAGCTTCAAAATCTACCGGATCACCGAGCCACTCGATATCTTGAGCGATGAGTTTCTCAATTGATTCCAGGTACTTTTGATCACTCCCGCTGACCAAGGTGTAAGCAACGCCCGTTCTTCCAGCTCGCCCGGTACGCCCAATGCGGTGAACATAATCTTCCGCGTGGCTGGGAACGTCATAGTTGAAAACATGGCTAACTTCGGGAATGTCGAGGCCGCGAGCAGCCACGTCACTGGCAATCAAAAGCTTGATTGTACCCTTTTTAAAGTTGTCGAGCATGGTCATGCGGGTTCGCTGATCCATGTCGCCATGAAGTGAGCCAACGCTGTAGCCGTGGCGCTCAAGAGACCGGAAGAGGGTGCTAATGTCGCGTTTCCGATTACAGAAGACAATTGCGTTGTTCAAATCTTCTGCGCCTTCAAGCAGCTCACGCAGAACTGCACGCTTTTCGTAATCCTTGCCTTCAGCAGCCCGCAAATAATGGCTGATGTTTTCTGAGGTTGAAGACGTCCGGGCCACTTCAACCCGGGCCGGATTTTGCAAAAACGTCTCTGTCAAACGCTGGATCTCTGGCGGCATGGTAGCCGAGAAGAAGAGTGTCTGGCGTGTAAACGGAATGAGTTTGCAGATACGTTCGATATCGGGAATGAAGCCCATATCCAGCATTCGGTCTGCTTCGTCGATCACAAGGACCTCCACACCTTGAAGCAACAGCTTTCCGCGCTCAAAGTGGTCCAGCAAGCGGCCCGGCGTGGCAATGAGAACATCGGTGCCGCGATCGAGCTTCTTGTCCTGTTCACCAAAGGACACACCGCCAATCAGCAAAGCAACATTGAGTTTGTGATTGGTACCGTACTTCTCGAAATTCTCCTGAACCTGGGCAGCGAGTTCCCGGGTTGGTTCGAGAATCAAGGTTCGCGGCATGCGCGCACGTGCCCGGCCTTTTTCAAGCAGGGTCAACATGGGCAAGGTAAAGCTGGCTGTCTTACCCGTTCCGGTCTGTGCAATGCCAAGGACATCGCGGCGTTCAAGGACGTGAGGAATAGCACCGGCCTGAATTGCAGTCGGTTCTGTATACCCCGAAGCATCAACTGCTGAGAGGACCTTGTCGCTAAGACCGAGGGTTTTAAATGTCATAGAGCTTATTGCCCAGATTTGGTAAACTGTTCACGGCCACTGTATTTTGTCAATACCTTGTGAAGCCGCGCACACCCTACCTCTCAATTTACTGCTGTCAACAAAGTTGCTGCTGATTCACTGAGAAATTTCTCGGTTTGGTTGATGAACATGAAGGTTCTGCAACAGAGTTGCGTTTATAGCCTTGTTTTTGCAATAAATCGTGTGATGTTGCGCAGGGCTTTATCGTGCAGGATATTTTTGTGTTCTGTGCCGGTTGACTGGCTCAATGGCCTTAAAAGCGTTGTATTTCGAAAAAATCAGATATCTAGGTCCTCAGCGAACTCGGCGTTTTCCTGAATGAAACGGAATCGAGCCTCTGGCTTGTTACCCATCAAACGGTCAACGGTTGTGCCGGTTTCTTTCTCAAACCCACTTTCGACGCCTACCTTGAGCAAAGTCCGGCGGGTGGGGTCCATTGTGGTTTCTTTGAGCTGCGCAGGCAGCATCTCACCAAGACCCTTGAATCGGCCAATGTCGATTTTGCCTTTGCCTTTGAAGGCCTTTGCAAGCAGCTCATCCTTGTGCGTATCATCGCGTGCGTAAAGCGTCTTTCCGCCTTGCGTCAGCCGATAGAGAGGCGGCACAGCAAGATAAAGGTGCCCGTTGTGGATCATCTCCGGCATTTCGCGGAAGAAGAACGTGATCAACAGCGAGGCAATATGTGCGCCGTCGACGTCGGCATCGGTCATGACGATGATCTTTTCATAGCGCAGATCGTCATCACGATAGGAAGACCGTGTCCCGCAGCCCAAGGCCTGAATAAGGTCAGCCAGTTGCTGGTTTGCAGCCAGTTTGTCTCGCCCGGCGTTGGCAACGTTCAAGATCTTGCCGCGAAGTGGAAGCACGGCCTGATTTGACCTGTTCCGCGCCTGCTTTGCAGAGCCACCCGCTGAGTCGCCCTCAACGATGAACAATTCCGTTCCGTCGGACTGGTTGGCAGAACAGTCAGCCAGTTTGCCCGGAAGGCGAAGCTTTCGAACCGCAGTTTTACGAGCGACGTCTTTTTCTTTCCTGCGGCGCAACCGGTCTTCAGCCCGGTCGATCACCCACTCCAGAAGCTTGTTGGCCTGATTTGGGGAGGCTGTCAGCCAATGATCAAAGGCATCGCGTACCGCATTTTCCGTAATACGGGTCGCTTCATTGGTGGCGAGCTTGTCTTTCGTCTGGCCAACGAATTCGGGTTCGCGGATGAAAACGGACAACATTCCACCGGCTGAGGTTAGGATGTCATCGCCGGTGATGATGGCAGCTTTTTTGTTGTTTGTGAGTTCGCCATAGGCTTTCAGGCCGCGCATGAGAGCATAGCGCAAGCCGGTTTCGTGCGTTCCACCTTCGGGGGTTGGAACAGTGTTACAATAGGAATTTACAAACCCGTCGCCTGCAAACCAGGAAACCGCCCATTCGACCGAACCGTGACTGCCGGCCTTGTCGGTGCGCCCGGCAAAGATGTCGTCGACAACGCGACGTTCTTTTTCCAGACGCTCAGCCAGAAAATCTTTCAGACCACCTGGGAAATGAAACACCGCTTCGGTTGGTGTCTCGTCTTTTTCCTTGATGAGCGCGGGTTCACAATGCCAGCGTATTTCAACGCCGCCAAAAAGATAGGCCTTTGAGCGAGCCATCTTGAGCAGGCGTTCGGGTTTGAAACCGGCTGACTTTCCGAATATTTCGGGATCCGGCTTAAAGCGGACAGATGTTCCGCGACGGTTGTGAGTATCCCCAACCAGTTCAAGCGGGGCGACCGGTCTGCCGCGCTGAAATTGTTGGCGATAGAGTTTACGGGTTCTCGCCACCTCAACCACAAGGTCTTCGGACAAGGCGTTGACCACTGACACGCCAACACCGTGAAGGCCGCCTGAGGTTTCGTAGACCTTTGAGTCGAATTTCCCGCCCGCATGCAGTGTCGTCATAATGACTTCAAGTGCGGACTTGTCGACGAACTTCGGATGAGGGTCGACGGGGATGCCGCGGCCATTATCAACAATCGTCAGATATCCGTCTGCGCCCAGTGTGACATCAATCCATGTCGCATGTCCGGCGACGGCCTCATCCATTGAGTTGTCGATAACTTCGGCGAAGAGGTGGTGGAGGGCTTTTTCATCAGTTCCGCCGATATACATGCCGGGTCGGCGGCGAACGGGTTCAAGCCCTTCAAGAACTTCGATATCCGCGGCCGAGTAGTCTCCGGCTTCTGCGGGAGCAACAGGCTGAGGCCGAGCTTGCGCCTTTTTTTCCGGTTTCGGTTTCGCCTTTGCTTTTTCAGAAAGGGCCGTGTTTCCAGCAAAAAGGTCGTCTTTTGCGCTCATTCAGGGGTCGCCGTCAGTGTTTGTGTTGAGTCCGCGCCAAGAATGGTCGCGAATCAGTGTGTGATTGTCGCAGGACAAACCCGGAACGGTAAAGCGCTCTCTCGGCTTGTCCAACATTCATCAACATACTGCAGGGCTTTGCCTGTCGGGGAGCGAAAGTCAACCGTATTATGCTGTCATTGGAATTACCATCATTGCATAAACTCCGATGGCGTTATCGAGCAGATGAGGATTCTTGTGTTATTCCTGCAACAGGGCAAAACGAAGTGAGGGGCAAACCACAGACTTGGGCAATTTGCCGTTGTTCGGCCACTTTTCGGAAACACCCATTGAGGTAGCGTAGATTTCGAAGTTGCTTGTAGCGACAGCCGCAACAAGGTTGAAGTTCAGTTTCTTCTGAGGCCGCAAGAGAACCGCCCTTTTGCCGTATTTGACACATGAGCGTCAATGAATGGACGAATTGGGTGTGTAGGCCTGATGTGAGCAAGAGTGAGACGTTTGCCTTTGTGACGAAGGCTGCGGAGAGAGTTAGGTAGCATGCGCCAAGTGCGGTGGGACAATAGCGATATGAAAGTGCAACATTCTCGGCTGAACATGAGAACACCCGGGCTGGGTGCGATCTGTCGTGATGCGTTGCGTTTCAAGTCAGGAAACCGGATTGCCGCGGTATGCTTATCAGCGGCATTGGTGGCCTCCTCGGCAGTTTTGACTGCTCCTGCTTTTGCTCTCGATCCTGCCTCTACCGAGAAAGAAACCTCAGCCATCCTTAGCCCAATGGAGGCTTTGCGGAGCGGTGCTCGAAAGTACTATTCGGGCGATAAGGAAGGAGCTCTTCAATCGCTCCAATACGCCGCCGAGAACGGTCAGCCGATGGCTGCCTGGAAACTCGGTGAAATGTACGCTCATGGCGACGGCGTGGCTGCTGACGACAAGAAGGCCTTTGAGTATTTCACCCAGATCGTTCGTGAGCATGGCGACGACCGTCCGGACGCTCCGGATGCTCCGTTTGTGTCCAGTGCATTTGTAGCTCTCGGGAGCTATTATCTGACCGGTATAAAGGGTGTCGTCCAGAAAAACCCGGCGCGGGCGCGGCAGATTTTCACACATGCGGCATCTTATTTTGGCGACGCGGACGCTCAATTCCAGCTTGGGCAGATGTATCAAGGTAGCAGTGAGCGCCTTGCTGTGCGTTGGTACAATCTTGCTGCTATCAAAGGCCATGTTGGAGCGCAAGCACGGCTTGGGGAGACCCTGTTTAACCTTGGGCAATCCGAAGCAAAGCAGGCTCGCGGACTGATGTGGATCACGGTTGCGCGAGACCAGGTCGTCGATGCCGAGGCCAACTGGGTTCTCGATCTTCATGAGCGGTATTTTGCATTGGCCAGTGAACCAGTTCGGTCTTTGTCTCGCAGAATGGCTGATACTTGGATTGAACGGAATCGGCCAGAACTCATGACAGCACAAACCGTGGCGGCAGATCAGAACTAAGGTGAGCGATTCTATTTCGTCGTTCGGTTGGCTCTGATCAGCCCTTCGTTTGATCTAAAAGCCTTGAACCGCGCGGAATTGGCGTGAGCTGATTTGGGGAAACTGCCGCCGTAGGGCAGGGTGCTGTGGTCATGTTCCAAGATGTATTGTTCAGGACATAGCCACATTGAGCCATTCTTGGCCCATCTGAACCTTTAAGGCAGATGAGATCTCCAACTTGATAATCAACACCCTTATAGCGGCAGGTGCACGAGGATGATTGTGCCTTGGATGTTGAAACAAAGGAGAAGATTGTCAGAGGGAAGCATAGAATCAGCGCAAATAGGACTTTACGAAGTCGTGTTGACTGCGTTTGAAAGTGCCCGGGTGAAGCCGTCTGGCCGGGCTGACTGCGGCCAATCCTTATCCCATTAGAGAAAAAGGGTACCATGACGAGTGGTATCTGCAAGTCAATCTTACGCTGCGTTGCGAAAGGTAAGGTCGGAGCGTATCTTCGCTCTACGCTCCGACTGCATAGTCTTGTTACGGTGATTATTTGGCAGAATCGGACTTTATAGTCTCAATCAGCTCTACAAGTGTTTCTTCAGCTTTTGGTGTGTCGATCTGACATGTGCCCGCCGCAGTGTGGCCGCCACCGCCATATTTCAGCATCAGCTCGCCAACATGTGTCGGGTTCGAGCGGTCAAAAATCGACTTACCGAATGCAAACACCGTGTTTTGCTTCGCCTTGCCCCACATGACATGGCACGAAATGTTCGTCTCTGGGAAGAGCGCGTAGATCATGAAGCGATTGCCGGAAAAGATTGTCTCTTCATCGCGCAGATCCAGAACCGCAAGAGGACCATGCACTGTCGTGCAACGCTTGATCTGATCCTCGAACTTGTCCTTGTGGGACATGAACAGATCGATTCGCTCTGCAACATCCGGCAGTTCAAGCAGTTTTTCGATATTGGGCTCATCCCGGCAGAAATCAATCAGCTGCATCATCAGCTGGTAATTTGAAATGCGGAAATCGCGGAAACGGCCGAGGCCTGTGCGTGCATCCATCAGGAAGGACAGAAGTTCCCAGCTTTGCGGGTTGAGGACATCTTCGCGTGTGAACTGTGCCGCGTCGGCCTTGTCCACCGCGTGCATCATATCATCAGTGACTTTTGGAAACTTCGCATTTCCGCCGAAATAGTCATAGACGACACGGGCTGCTGACGGTGCAGATGGATCAATGATGTGATTGCCGTAATACGCGTCAACTCGCTTTGTTTCACTGTCATGGTGATCAAAGGCCAAGCCGACGCCGGGAACATATGGCAGGTTTGTTGTGATGTCGTTTGGCGTCACTTCAATGATGCCGTCTTGCATATCCTTCGGGTGGGCGAAAGTGATTTCACCGACAAGACCCAAGTCTTTGAGCAAAACGGCACAAACCAGACCGTCCATGTCCGAACGTGTAATGAGCCGGTATCCGCCCTCGGGTTTTTCGTCGAAAATAGATCCGAGCGTTGGCATTGCGGACTGTTCATGCACATTCATCTAAAAAGACCCCACGTTTTAAAAGTTGAGTGTGAGACTTTCACATAATTGTTAAAATAAACTGGACATTTTCAGAAAGACCATAGTGAAATTGAATAACCGATATTAATTGCTATTCTCAATAATGAATATACTTCTGCATTCATTACGCGGCTAGATTCACCCATACTGGTACGTGGTCGGACGGTTTTTCCCAGCCACGCACGTGTTTGTCGATACCACAACCGGCCATCAGGTCGCTGGCTTGAGGTGACAACAAGATGTGGTCAATTCTAATGCCGTTGTTTTTTTGCCAAGCTCCGGCCTGATAGTCCCAAAAGGTGAAGGTTTCTGGTGCATCCGTACAGGCACGCACAGCCTCGGTAAAACCAAGATGTGTCAGGGTCCTGAACTTTTGACGGCTTTCAGGTTGGAAGAGCGCGTCATTTCCCCAGTTCTCCGGGTTTTTGGCGTCCATCGGATCAGGGATCACGTTGTAATCGCCCAACAGCAGATAGGGGATTTCATCATCAAGGCGCCGTTTTGCGTGGGCGATCAGGCGATCCATCCAACCGAGTTTGTAGGGGAATTTCTCGGTCCCGAGCGGATTGCCATTGGGAAGATAAAGGCAGCCAACTCGCACAACACCATTGTCCGTTGAAACCGTTCCTTCGATGAAACGGGCCTGTTCGTCGCTATCATCGCCGGGCAATCCACGTTGGACATCTTCCAGCGGGCGATTTGACAGCAAGGCAACGCCGTTAAAGCTCTTTTGCCCATGCGTTTTAACGTTATAGCCGAGTTCTTCAATCGCTTCGCGTGGAAAATTCTCATCGACAGATTTGATTTCCTGAAGACAGGCGATTTCCGGTTCTGCTTCCTGGAGCCACGCGAGAACAGTGTCGAGGCGCGCCTTGACGCCATTGATATTCCACGTGGCAATTTTCATTTGGTTCGTCTTTCAGAGAAGAAAATAGCGTCCCGGCTGAGTATTTGTCAGCCGGGGAAGGAGCTGGTTGGATTCTATATCGTAAAGCTCGTTCCGCAGCCGCAACCAGCGACCGCATTCGGATTGTTGATCTGAAAGGACTGGCCGATCAGATCATCCACGAAATCAATTTCTGATCCATCCATGTATTGCAGAGAAATACTGTCGATCAGGACGGTAACACCACCTTTGCCGATCGCCAGGTCGTCGTCCTCTCGCTGTTGAACCAGATCGTATTTGTATTGAAGCCCGGAGCATCCGCCGCCTTCAACACTGACGCGCAGCATGCTGCCTTGAGGTTCTGAGGACAGAATCTTAGCGATGCGCTTGGCAGCACGGTCACTGACTGTTACGGGATGTTCGAGTGTTTCGGTCATCGCCTTTGCCTTGAACTTGCGTATTTCCTGTCATCATTCGAAGACGACCGGGAAAAGCTGACTTTATAGCATAGGTATGATGGCATGGTGCCCACGTCAATGATGGCAGAGCTGGCTAGCAACGTCATTCGTGGGTAATGCAAAGAAGATATTCGGTGGGACTGAGGACCGGGTATCAAGGGTTTGTGGGGAGTTATGAGACCAGGTATCGGGTATGGCGCGCAGCCGAGAGCAGATTTTGCCGAACATCCGGGGCAGAGCAGGGGGCGTCTGGTTCCCGAACAGGAGAGCCCGACCCGGACGCCTTACCAGCGGGACCGGGATCGCATCATCCATTCCTCCGCTTTTCGGCGGCTGAAGCACAAGACTCAGGTCTTCGTGTATCACGAGGGCGATCATTTCCGCACGCGGCTGACACACACGATTGAGGTTTCTCAAATTGCCCGGTCTCTGGCTCGCGCACTAAGGCTCGATGAGGACTTGGCAGAATGCCTTGCTCTTGCACATGACCTTGGCCACACGCCTTTTGGCCATGAGGGGGAAGATGTCATGCACGAATGCATGGCAGGCTTCGACGGGTTTGATCATAACGCGCAATCGCTTCGCGTTGTGACCCACCTTGAACAACGGTATGCCGAGTTTGACGGCCTAAATCTCTCCTGGGAAACGTTGGAAGGGTTGGTCAAGCACAATGGTCCGCTGGTCTCGAATGATGGCGCGCCGCTAGGCAAGTTTGCAGGAAGCGAATTGCCGTTTGCTATCCGGGAATATGTGGCGCAACAGGACTTGTTGCTCGGTACTTGGCCCGGTGGTGAGGCGCAGGCTGCAGCGATAGCAGATGACATTGCCTATGACGCCCATGACCTTGATGACGGCTTGAGAGCTGGATTGATCCAAATTGAGGACTTGAAAGAAGTTCCGTTTTTGCGATCCATTCTGGAAGAGGTGGATGGGAGATATCCGGGTCTGGAAGAGCAGCGCCGCATTCATGAGATCGTGCGCTGCTCGATCACGCGAATGGTCGAAGATGTTATCGCACACAGTTATAGCCAGATTGAAAAGCTAGGACCTAAGTCAGCTGATGATGTTCGCCATGCTGGTGCGTGTCTTGTTGGGTTCTCGCCGGACATGATCGCGCAAGAAAAGGAAGTGAAACGGTTTCTTTTCGCGCGAGTTTATCGTCATCCGGATGTTCTGGCAGTGCGGAAGCTGGTTGCCGATGTGGTGCGGGATTTGTTTGCGCGCTTCATGAAAGAACCTAGAGTCATGCCCGCGCCCTGGAGCAAGGATCTCGACAAACTGACAGAAGCGGCGCTCGCGCGTCGGGTCTGTGATTACATTGCGGGAATGACGGATCGGTACGCAATTGACGAGCACCGCCGATTGTTTGACCACACGCCGGAATTGGGGTAGGCCCTCGCCAACAATTCATCAGGCCCGCAACACCGTGATTGTAATCTGCGGTGTGCGGGCTCTTTGTGTACTACGGGATACCGGTTGGCGGTCATGAACATCTTCACAGAGTTTTCCGAGCGTGTGAAAGACATGCTCAAGGGTTTGGACCTTCAGACAAAGGATGGGGCAGCGCCGGACCTTTCTCGCGTAACGGTCGAATCCCCGCGTGATCCCGCTCATGGCGATCTGGCGACAAATGCAGCCATGGTGTTGTCCAAACAAGTGGGCATGAAGCCGCGTGATTTGGCCGAAAAGCTCGCCGAGGCGCTAAAAAACGATCCGGATGTTCAGGACGTTGATGTTGCGGGGCCAGGCTTCATCAACATGCGGCTGGCCCATTCTGTGTGGCAGAAGGTTTTGAAGTCTGTTCTGGAGCAGGGCCAAGACTTTGGCCGATCTGATTTTGGCGGCGGCAAGAAAACGAATGTTGAATACGTTTCGGCCAACCCAACCGGTCCTATGCACGTGGGGCACACGCGCGGAGCTGTCGTTGGCGATGTGCTGGCCAATCTGCTGGCTTTTGCAGGTTACGATGTCACGCGTGAGTACTATATCAATGACGCGGGATCGCAGATTGACACGCTCGCACGCAGCGCATTCCTGCGCTATCGCGAAGCTCTTGGCGAAGACATCGGCGAGATCCCGGCAGGGCTATACCCCGGCGACTATCTGAAGCCTGTGGGTGAAAAACTGGCGGCCGACTACAAAGAAAGTTTGAAAGACAAGCCGGAAGAAGAGTGGCTGCCGGTCGTCAAGGGCCTTTCCATCTCCATGATGATGGATATGATCCGCGAAGACCTTGCCAGCTTGAACGTTCATCATGACGTCTTCTTTTCTGAGCGGACATTGCATAGTCGGGGTGAGGGCAACGTCTCCAAAATCGATGAAATGCTCGATGCCCTGCGGAATCGGGACCTTGTGTATCAAGGTACTTTGCCGCCGCCGAAGGGACAAGTTCCTGACGACTGGGAAGACCGGGAGCAGACCCTGTTCCGTGCAAGCGATTATGGAGATGACACGGATCGCGCGCTGAAGAAGTCAGATGGTTCTTATACGTACTTTGCCGCTGACGTCGCTTATTTTCGTGACAAATTCCAGCGTGATTTCAAAGAAATGATCTACGTTCTGGGCGCGGACCATAGCGGCTACGCCAAGCGGCTTCAGGCTGTTGGTAAAGCTGTTTCGGATAGCCAGGCAGAGGTGGTGGTTCGCTTCTGCCAACTGGTCAAGCTGTTCCGGGGCGGTGAACCGTTCAAGATGTCCAAGCGGTCCGGAGACTTCATCACGCTCCGTGATGTGGTCGACGAGGTTGGCCGGGATCCTGTTCGGTTCATGATGCTTTACCGGAAAAACGATGCCCCGCTGGATTTTGATTTCCAGAAGGTTACAGAGCAATCCAAGGATAATCCGGTCTTTTATGTTCAGTACGGCCACGCCCGTTGTCGGTCTGTCATGCGGCAAGCTGCAGAAGAACTCTCGGGTGTCGCAATTGATGACAAGGCGCTCGCTGAAGCGGACTTTTCTGCGCTGACTGATTCGGGAGAATTGGAGCTTTTGGCAAAAATGGCCGTTTGGCCGAAGATTGTTGAAGCTGCGGCCGAAACACATGAGCCGCACCGGATTGCGTTTTACCTGCACGATCTCGCCAGTTCTTTGCATGGACACTGGAATCGGGGCAAGGAATTGCCGCAATTACGTTTTATTAACGCTGACGACACCAAATTGACTGTGGCACGACTCGCAATGGTCCGGGCTGTGTCTTCGGTGATCGCTTCGGGACTATCGGTTCTCGGCGTAGATGCACCGGAAGAAATGCGCTGAAAATTGCGTTATCTGCTCTTGTCGTCTAGCTTTGTACTGCAGAGGCAAGAAGTTGTTTGACCGGCTTACAGATCGTCGATGGTAAAAGAATTCGGAAGACCTTCTCACGACTCCGCAGCTGCTTCCGATAGCGGCGACGGTGAAACGCGCGATGCGCTGGATGATCCGCTTCTGGAACTTGCACGGATCGTGCACAAGAACAATCAGACGGGGGAGCCAGTGACAAGCAACCGTGTCGGAAGCACCGATTACTTCGCCGATCTGGAAGATGTCGTTCCAGGCTTCACGCGCGACGACCAAAAGACCAAACAGCCTTCGCAAACTGAAGGCCGTGTCGAACCTAGTTTCGGGTTTTCCAGCACTCCGGCTGAAAGCGCGGCGTCCACGCAGGGTCCGGCTCCGTCACAAAGCCCGTCTACTCCTGCAGAGCCAAATGTTAGCCATGCATCCGTTTCACCTTTCCCAGGACTGGCGAAAGAAGAGCCAGCTGCGAGTGTAACAGCGCCTTCAGCTGATGACTTTTCGGTTTCGGATAACTTCATAGCTGAATTTGAAGCCAGCTCAGCGCCTGTTACGAGTGTGCAGTGGCCGTCTGGCGGGAATGATTTTGACGCAACATCGTCGGATACAGGCCGTGCACCGAATATTCAGTTATCTCCGGAAGACCTGCTCGGCGGGGATGAAGCTGAAGATCAAGCCTCAGGTTTTGCCGAACCTCAGTCTCCGAGTGCGGCTTCGCCTGTGTTCCAATCTCCGATTTCTCAATCCCCCGACCTAACACAAGCCCCCGAAGCCGACCCCCTTATACTGCGTGAGCCTGTGTCACGTGAGCCGATGATGCAGGCGGCCAATGATGGTTTGAAGAGCGCCGGTTTCTCTCCATCTCAGGATTTGCAACAAAATTTGGAGCAAAATCTCGAAAGTGAGTTGGAAGATGAGCTGATTGGGGCATTTCGCCAATCATTCGATCCATTTGACCCGCAACAAGCATCCGCAACTGTTGAGGAAAAGACCGAAGACAAAGCACCGATGGCTGCGCAGCCACCAGTCGTGCCACCGCTTGAGATCCCGAATTCAACTGTGACAGCGCCTAAGTTTGCGCAAAGTGTTCCGACACCAGATGCTCATCCAGAAGGCGCACCTGCATCCGGACCTCAGGGCGATCCTTTGGACGTGTTGGCGCGCATGGCGAGCCAGCCGGCACCGTTTGATACGGCGTCCGCTGACACAGAAACTCGCGACGTTGAAACCGAGATTGAACCTGTAGCGTCTCCAACGCCTGTGTCCACTTTTTCAGCTGCGCCGACAATTGGCCTGCAGGCCATGCAGGAAGAGCTTCTTACAAAGCCGACGGATAGCGTTGGTGCGCCCTCAACTCAGTTAGATGATAACGATGACGGGCTTTTCGGAGAGCCGACCGTCGCGTCTCAATCTTCACTGACCGCCGATTTCGCTGCGCCACGTTTCGATACGGCGTCTTTGAATGCTGCGTCGTCCGTTCAGAAGTCTCCTGTACCGACGCAATCCGACGATATTGACGACATGGCTTGGCCAGCTGCCGCTGCTGCTGTGCCACAAATTGATGAGGACGAGACACGGCCACCGCCAGAAGGGTATGATCTGGATGCAGTGGCGAAAGCAATGCAGGAGAGTGATCCGAGCCTCGATGGCTCAGGTGTCCTTCCTCCTCATCCTCCTGCGCAGCAACAGGCAGTTTCCGCCGAAAAGCCGAAGTCTAAGAAGGCGATGCTTGCTGCGGCTGCCGTTTTGGGAGTTGCTGTTTTGGGCGGCGGTGCGTTCATGTTCATGGACAGTGGCGGCATTGAAGCGCCAACCGGTGCGCCGCCAATCATTGCAGGTCTGCAAGGTCCGCTAAAGGTTTTGCCTGAAACGAGTGCCAATAACGCAGGGACCGATGGTTCCAAGCTTATCTATGATCGGGTTGGGGGGACGGAAGATACATCCCGGGAACGTTTGGTTGTGCAAGACACACCAGAACCTGCAGCACTGCCACCGGCTCCGCAGACAGGCTCTGATCCTTTGGTGCCGGGCACCCCAAAGCGTGTTCGTACGGTTATCGTAAAGCCTGACGGAACAATTGTTCCAAGCGGTGGATCGCAAACCACGAAACCACGGGTTATCAGCACGGTTCCAGTCACTGTAAATCCGGATACACCTGCTGCGCCTGCACCGGCCGTTCCTCAGCCGGCTGAGCCGACAACAATTGCTCAGCCAAGCGGGAACGAGACGAACCCTGCACCAGCCCCGGCCCAGCCGACAACGGTCGTGACAACACCTGTTGTTGTGAACCCTGGAGCAGAGGGGCAGGATACCGCATCGACGGCAACACCTGCGCCTGAAACGCAAGGGACACAGACTGATGCGCCGACAATCAGTGTTACGCCGCGCCGGAAGCCACCGGCACCAGTTCGTGTGGCAACAGCGCCTGTGACGACAACACCGGTTCAAACGCGACCTGTTCAGAACTCAGGTCCTCTGGATTTGTCCAATCCCGGCCCAGCACCGGTTCAGACACAAACTCCAGCGACATCCGGCGGTACGATTGCCAGCGGCACCTATATTGTCCAAGTGACATCACAGCGCTCTGAGGCCGCGGCACGCAATGCCTATCAAGGCCTGCAGCGCCGGTATCCTGGTGTTCTTGGCAATGTGAATGCGGTTATTGTTCGCGCAGATCTCGGAGATCGCGGAACTTTCTACCGTGCTCGCATTCCGGCCAATTCGCGTGGTGCGGCGTTCAATTTGTGCGAAAGCCTGAAATCTGCTGGCGGTGACTGCTTCGTTCGCCAGAACTAAATTTAATGCGACTTTTGATCTACTAAACAAGCCGCCCTAGTTGGGCGGCTTGTTTGTTCGTTAGATGAGCGCTTTTGCAAGGAACGGAAGGCTCAAGTCCATTCGATAATCAATTGACGAATGGTTGTCGTTGAATTCCTGATAAACGTGTTCAACCCCTGCGGTGGACAGCTTTTTGGTTAATCGCCGTGCGCCATAGACCAGATTATATTGGTCGACATCGCCGCAATCGATCCACAGTCCCTTGAGAGATTTAAGCGCGCCCGTGTGATCCTCGACCATGTGAACCGGATCCCACTTGATCCACGCTTGCCAACGCTCCTCATCAATTTCGCAAGTTTCATAATCTACAGGAAGCCTGATACCACAAAAAACAGAAGGATCCGGATCAGGATCATACGTTGCGGCCATGGCAAAGGTCATCAGATCATGAAATGCACTGCCGGAGTATTTGGGGCCTTTTTCGAAATCGGTCACAAAGGCCTCAACAGAGCCTTTGCGGGCAATCGCCCGAAGCGCGCTCGGCATTTCGGGCAAGTAACACAGCTCAAAAGCCATGTCTCCGGAATGACAAGCCGCCGCTGACCAAACATCCGCATGCTTCATGGCGTGCACCATGGAGCCATATCCGCCGGACGACTTACCAAATACACCGCGTTTTCCAGGGCCGCCGCAGCCAAAGGCGCTTTCCACCGCTTCCAGCATGTCCGTGGTCAGCCAGGTGGCCCAAGGCCCCATGGAGAGGCTGTCGATATATTGATTGCCGCCTAGCCGCGTGAAGCAATCAGGAAAAGCGATGGCAACCGGGGGAAGGGTGCCTTCATGAATCAGGCGATCAGCCCGTTCCGGAACATTTTCGCCGAAATTTTTCCAATTGGTATGGGCTGGGCCACCTGACGTGTAGCCAACCAGATCGACCAACAGAGGAAGTCCTTCGCCAGTGTGTCCGTGAGGAATATAGATGATCACATCGCGTGTGCTGCTGTCGCCCAGACGATTTTCGGCGAGAATGTCGGACTGGATGGTCAGCCGATGCAGGTCTCCTGCGGGGATATCCGGGCGTGCACGCATAAATCGTCTCCTGATGACTTGAAAGCTGTGCCTTTCATTGCAAAGCCTAGTGGAGCAGTGCAAGAGGTGATTTCCTTGTTGGGGAAACACAAGCCATCGGGAGGCCCCTTCGGTTATGACAAAAGCCTTTATCAGCGGGTGTGCGGCCCACGCCTTGTCCGACGAAGAAATTGCTTTCTTCAAAGCTGAAGATCCGTGGGGGCTTATCCTTTTTCGCCGGAATATTGAGACGCCGGAACAGGTGCGGGCATTGACGCAAGCCTTTCGCGATGCCGTTGGTCGCGCCGATGCACCGGTTCTGATCGATCAGGAGGGGGGACGGGTGCAGCGACTGCGCCCACCGCATTGGCCCTCCTTTCCGCCACAAAAGCTGTTCGGTGATCTTTACCAATCCGACCCTGGCAGGGCGCGAGACGCAGCAAAACTTGGCAGCCGCTTGATTGCTCATGAATTGCGGGGTGTTGGGATCACCGTGGACTGTCTGCCTTGTCTTGATGTGTCCTTTCCCGAAACCGTCGATGCGATTGGTGATAGATCTTTGTCCGCGGACCCGAATGTCGTGGCTGACCTTGGCAGGTCAGTTGCAGATGGATTGCTGGAAGGTGGGGTTCTGCCCGTGGCCAAGCATATTCCGGGGCATGGGCGCGCGCAGGTGGACAGTCATCTTGATCTACCGCACATTGCTGCAAGTGCAGGCGAACTTGCGGAAGTAGACTTCAAGCCGTTTTTGGCTCTTGCTGATCTTCCATTCGGTATGACCGCTCATCTGCTTTATCAGGACCTCGATCACGATACACCGGCAACCCAAAGCCAAAAAATTATTCAGGATGTAATTCGAAAGACCATCGGTTTTGACGGCTGTCTGCTCTCTGATGATATCTCCATGAAGGCGCTGGGTGGGGATATGTTGGATAGGGCACGAAAAACCTTTGCTGCAGGTTGCGACATTGTGCTCCACTGCAATGGTGAGATGCAGGAAATGCAGACTGTTGCCGCTGCTGCCCCGAAACTGGAAGGCAGGAGTGCAGAGCGGTGTTCTGCAGCGCTTTCAATGCTTGGCCCTGTTCTTGAAGATTTTGACCGGGACGCAGAGCGCGCGCGGTTCGATCAACTGGTGAGTCCAGTGATCGCCTGAGCATAGTCGCTCTCTTTTCCGCATGTGTCTGGGTTTGGAGTGTTTATGGTCGATAGCGATTTTCATGACTTGTTGGACGGAAAGGAGCCGGACGCAGAGCGTGCGGTTACAGATCCGTTGCTGGTCGTGGATGTCGATGGGTTTGAAGGCCCGCTCGATCTGCTCTTGACGCTTGCGCGAAATCAGAAAGTTGATCTTGCTCGGATTTCCATCCTCGCGCTCGTGGAGCAGTATCTCGAGTTTGTGACAGAGGCGCGCCGAATGCGCCTTGAACTGGCCGCCGATTACCTCGTCATGGCCGCCTGGCTAGCGTATCTGAAATCACGGCTTTTGATCCCTGAACAGAAAGATGATGATGAGCCGACGGGTGAGGAACTGGCCGCAGCACTTGCCTTTCGGCTGAAGCGTCTTGAAGCCATGCGTGAGGCAGCCGACAGGCTGATGGCGCGCAACAGGTTAGGGCGCGACATTTTTGCCCGCGGTGCGCCCGAAACCATGAGTGTTGACCACAAGAGCATTTGGTCCGCAACGACGTATGAGTTGCTCTCTGCCTATGCGACCCAACGCCAGCGAACCTCTGTTACATCTGTGCAGGTGTTGCGTAGAACCGTGTGGTCGTTGCAGGAGGCGCGGGAGTTGTTGGTGAAGTTGATCGGTCGGATCGGGGAATGGGCTCCAATCAACAGCTATCTAAAAGACTACCTTTATGACGATAAGGACTGGGCGACGGTTGTGGCCAGCACGTTTTCTGCAAGCCTTGAAATGGTTCGTGAAGGGCAGGTTGAATTAAAGCAAAGCGAGCCGTTTGCTCCGGTCTATATCCGGGCGCGTGAGCCGGAGGCTGACCATGGAAGTTGAAGACAGTCTCCTTGATATTGGACAGGATGGCTCGCTTGAAGTCTCAACGAGGCCAGACCGTGAGGGCGTTCGGATGGCGGAGGCTTTATTGTTCGCTTCCGCTGATCCACTGTCGCAAGAGGAGCTCTCCAAGCGTCTGCCAAGAGGCACCGATGTTGAAGCAGTGATTGTGGAACTACGCAAAACCTATTCAACACGCGGTGTCAATTTGGTGAATGTGGCTGGCAAGTGGTGTTTCCGGACAGCCGAAGACTTGTCATTTTTGATGAAGGAAAGTCTGGAAGAGCAGCGAAAGCTGTCTCGGGCGGCGCTCGAAACCCTTGCAATCATTGCATATCATCAGCCGGTAACGCGCGCAGAGGTTGAGGAAATTCGCGGGGTATCCACATCCAAAGGGACGCTGGATGTCCTCATGGAAACAAGCTGGATTCGGCTTCGCGGACGGCGTCGAACACCGGGGAGGCCTGTAACCTACGGAACGACCGAGGATTTTCTTATCCATTTTGGTCTGGAGAGCGTAAAAGATCTGCCCGGACTTGAAGAATTGAAGGGTGCGGGACTGCTTGACAGCGCGGTACCATCGTCTTTCATGGTACCTACACCAGATGATACAGAAGAGCTGACCGAGGATGAAGACCCTCTGGACGAAGGCTCCCTGTTTGAAGAGACAGAGGCTCAAGACCCCTGACCGAGATGCCAAGAACGTTTGATCGCCAGTCTTCTGCCACCGCCAATATTGAAGGTGCGGGGCCGAGATGGGGTGCGCGTGGAACAGCCGGAGCAACATTTGCTGCCGGACTGACATTTCAGAACATCAGCCATGACTATGATGGCAATACATCGGTTGAAGACCTGACCCTTGATGTGGCTCCGGGCGAGGTGCTTTGCCTTTTGGGGCATTCCGGATGTGGCAAAACCACCTTGATGCGGATCGCAGCTGGCGTTGAACGCCAAAACGGTGGCAGCGTCATGATCAATGGCAAGGAAGTTGCGGGCCCCAATAGCTTCTTGCCACCCGAAAAGCGCGGTGTTGGCCTGATGTTTCAGGACTATGCCCTGTTTCCTCACATGACGATCAAGGCAAATGTCATGTTTGGTTTGACAAACATGCCGAAGAAGGATGCCGAGCAGGTGGCGCATGCGGCCTTGCGGCGTGTGGGGCTTGATGGCTACGCGGATGATTATCCACATGCTTTGTCGGGCGGCGAGCAACAACGGGTCGCGCTTGCCAGAGCGATGGCGCCGCGTCCAGGCATTTTGCTCATGGACGAGCCGTTTTCCGGTCTCGATAGCCGTTTGCGCGATACGGTGCGCGAGGAAACCATCTCTATTTTGCGAGAAACCCGCGCCACATGTATCATCGTGACCCACGATCCGGAAGAGGCCATGCGGATGGGAGACAAGATCGCTCTCATGCGCAAAGGACGGCTTGTTCAACACGGCACGGCAGATGATCTGTACAACCATCCGAACAACACATTTGTTGCTCGGTTCTTCTCTGAAATGAACCAGTTCTCTGGTGTTGTGACGTCAAACGGTATTGAGACACCTCTTGGCGTCATTCCTGCAGGCGATCATCAACCGGGAACCAGAGTTGAGATTTGCGTGCGGCCACAGGGTGTGATGGTAAACTCTCCAGATGTTTGCGGCGTCATTGGCCGGATTTCGGCAAAACGGTTTGTTGGCGAGGTGGATCTGGTGTCATTGATCGTTGATGGACTGGATGAACCGGTGAACGCTCGCCTGCGGGCTGGAAGCTCATGGCAAGTTGGACAGGATGTCAGAGTGACGACAGATCCCAAAGATGTCCTTGTATTTCCGGCTGACAAATAGCATGTAAGACAAAATGGCCTTTAAAAAGCCTACGCCCATCGTTGCATGACAGCGTGTGTTGCGGCGGCCAAGGCTTTTTTGTACAAGGGAAATTGGGCCGCAAGAGCCTACACAATTGGGAGTTTGGCGTATGGGCATTAGTGTTTGGCAGATCTTGATCATTGCCGTGGTCGTTGTTCTGCTGTTTGGGCGCGGCAAGATTTCTGAGCTGATGGGTGACGTCGCTAAGGGAATCAAGAGTTTCAAAAAGGGCATGGCCGAAGACGACGATGCTCCTGCTGCAGCCAATGAGCCCGCGAAAACCATTGATCATCAGCCGTCCGAAAGCGTGGCGTCCGAAGAGACCAAAGATCAGTCGAAGGCTGGCTGATCCGGGCGTTTTTTGCGCACGGTTCAGTAACCCCTAACACGGCGGATCGACCATGTTCGATATCGGATGGACAGAGCTCATGGTGATTGCCTGTGTGGCAATCATCGTGGTGGGTCCGAAGGATTTGCCTCGGATGCTCCGGACACTTGGCCAGACAATGGGCAAGGTGCGGCGGATGTCCCGTGAATTTCAGTCCACATTCAATGATGCTTTGCGCGAAGCAGAGCAGCAAGCCGATATTGCGGACATGAAAAAGCAGGTTGAGTCGGTTGGAAACTTCAATCCGCTCGGCGACTTGAAAAAATCTATCGAGGACGACTTCAAGGGTAAGACAGAAGATAAGCCGAGCGAGCCGAAGTCTGACACTGCACCGTCAAGCGAGCCAGCCAAGCGGGCTGCGGATGAAGTTGAGGCACCTGCGGTCGCGGCTGCCGTTGAACGTTCCCAAGCCTCCAAGACGCCGGTCTCAGAAGAAAACAAGGCATGACCCAGGAAGATATCGAGTCCTCAAAGGCGCCTCTCATCGAGCACCTGATCGAGTTGCGCCAACGGCTGATGTGGTCGATTGGGGCCATCCTGGTGATGTTTGTGATCTGCTTCTATTTCGCGACAGACATTTACAACATCCTGACGGTTCCTTATCTGCGCGCTGCACCGGATCCGGATGCGGTGAAGATGATCTTCACTGCCCCGCAAGAGTGGTTTTTCACGCAGTTGAAGCTGGCATTGTTCGGCGCGCTGTTTCTGGCGTTTCCTGTTGTCGCTTCCCAAATCTACATGTTTGTAGCACCCGGCCTTTACAGGGAAGAACGTGGGGCATTTCTGCCGTTCCTCGTTGCGACACCGATCCTCTTTCTGATTGGGGCGTGTCTGGTCTATTTCCTCGTTATGCCCATGGCCATGAGCTTTTTCCTCTCAATGGAGCAAAGCGGAGGGGCAGGGCAGGTCGCAATTGAGCATCTTGCCAAAGTCAGTGAATATCTGGGTCTAATCATGATCCTGATCTTCGCATTCGGCCTTGTTTTCCAGTTGCCAGTCGTGCTCACGCTTTTGGGGCGCGCTGGTCTGGCCACCAGTGATGGGCTGAAGAGCAAGCGCAAATATGCAATCGTGGCGGCCTTTGCAGCGGCAGCAATCTTGACACCACCAGACCCGATCTCGCAGATCGGTCTTGCACTGCCAACGCTCCTTCTCTACGAAGTCTCCATCATTTCAGTCAGACTCGTCGAGAAGAAACGGGCCGAACGGGAAGCAGAGAAAGAAGCCGAAGAGGCAAGCTAATCTGCCAGACCCCATGCTCTTGCGGACCGGCGAGATGATAAACCACGCGCCGTTCCGGGAAGCACAATGTTCGATATTAAATGGATCAGGGAAAACAGCGAAGCTTTTGATGCAGCTTTGGCAAAGCGAGGCTATGAGCCGTCCGCTGCCAAACTGATTGCGCTGGATGATGCCCGCCGCAGCCATATTACCAAGCTTCAGGAAGTACAGGAGCGCCGGAACTCTACCTCCAAGGAAATTGGCAAGGCGAAAGCCACCAAGGACGAGGAAAAGGCGCAAGCGCTGATCAATGAAGTCGCCGAAATCAAGGCCTTCATCCAGTCAGGTGAGGAAGAAGAGCGCAAACTGGTCGCGGCTGTCGAAGACGCGATGGCGGTTATTCCCAACCTTCCTCATGACGATGTGCCCGTGGGCGAAGATGAAGCTGACAACGTGCTTTATCGCACGCACGGCGAAAAGCCGACTTTCACTTTCAATCACGCTCCGAAAGAACACTTCGAGCTGGGCGAAGAAAACGGTGGCATGGACTTTTCCACGGCAGCTAATCTTTCCGGTTCGCGGTTTGTGGTGCTGAAAGGCCAGATTGCTCGTCTTGAGCGTGCTCTTGGTCAGTTCATGATCGACACGCATACGCAAGAACATGGGTATACAGAAGTGTCGCCGCCGCTTCTTGTTCACGACAAGCCGCTGTTCGGCACAAGCCAGCTGCCGAAATTTGAAGAAGATCTCTTCAAGACCGGCGACCATTATCTGATCCCAACCGCGGAAGTGCCGCTGACCAATCTGGTTGCCGATCAAATCCTCATTGATGAAGCTCTGCCTGTTCGGGTCAGCGCGTTGACCTATTGTTTCCGCTCCGAGGCGGGCTCTGCCGGTCGCGACACACGCGGAATGCTGCGCCAGCACCAGTTCCAGAAATGTGAGCTGGTTTCGGTGACGAAGCCTGAAGACTCTCTCAATGAGCTGGAACGCATGCTCGGCTGCGCGGAAACAATTTTGCAGAAGCTGGGGCTGCATTACCGCGTCATGACGCTGTGTACCGGCGATATGGGCTTCGGCGCACGCAAGACTTACGACATTGAAGTCTGGCTTCCGGGGCAGGACACATATCGTGAAATTTCGTCCTGTTCGGTCTGCGGAGACTTTCAGGCCCGTCGCATGAATGCTCGTTTCCGTCCGCAAGGCGAAAAACAAACGGTGCATGTTCACACATTGAATGGGTCCGGCATCGCCGTTGGGCGGGCACTGATTGCAGTGCTTGAAAACTACCAAAACGGCGACGGCACCATCACTGTGCCTGAGGTTCTGCGTCCTTACATGAACGGTCTGGAGACATTCGGCTGACATGCGCATTCTGATCACAAATGATGATGGCATTCACTCACCGGGGCTGACGGCGCTGGAGCGGATTGCCCGGACCTTGTCCGACGATGTTTGGACCGTTGCACCTGAAACGGATCAAAGCGGCGTTGCGCATTCCTTGACGTTGAATGATCCATTGCGGTTGAGGCAAGTCGCAGACCGTCAGTTCGCCTTGAAGGGCACGCCAACCGATTGTGTGATCATGGGTGTGCGCAAGGTTTTGCCAGCACTGCCTGACTTAATCCTCTCCGGGATCAATCGCGGACAAAATCTGGCTGAAGATGTCACTTATTCCGGGACTGTAGCCGGAGCTATGGAAGGTGCGATTCTTGGCATTCGCTCCATTGCCGTGTCTCAGGCCTATGATTGGGATACAAAGTCCGAGCCCGTTTATGAGACAGCCGAGCGTCATGCGCCGGAGCTGTTCAAGAAGCTGATTACTTTTGAGACCCCGCGTTACACCTTGTTGAACGTCAACTTCCCGGCCACGGGTCCAGATGGTGTCAAAGGCACGAAAGTGACCGTCCAGGGACATCATGAGCAAAGCGGGCTGATTATTGACGAGCGTACGGACGGGCGCGGCTTTCCCTATTATTGGTTAGGATTTCGGGACCGTGGCAATTCGGTTCTTGGCAATTCCGATCTTCAAGCCGTTCGAGATGGCTATATTTCGGTGACGCCTTTGCGGATTGATCTGACGGCTCATGATATGGTGTCGGGACTTGCTCAGGAATTGAAGTGATTCCTTCGCACCATCCGGAGATACGAGTATGGCTTCGGCCGAACAGGCGTCCCATTTTTTGACTGCTGAACCGCTTCCTGATGAAGCTGAGGCCCGTGCCTCCTTCGTTCTGGGACTGCGTCGGCGGGGCATTGGGGCGCATGATGTGCTCTCGGCCATAGAACGCGTCCCGCGCCGTCTGTTCTTGTCTGCCCGGTTTCACGGTCTGGCTTATGACGATTCAAATCTGCCCATCGAATGTGGGCAGGTTGTTGCCGCACCGTCTCATGTCGCGCATGTGGTGCAAGCACTCTCCATTGCGAAGAAGCACCGGATTTTGGAAATCGGAACTGGGTCCGGTTACCAATCAGCGATCCTCGGGCATCTGGCTGGGCGGGTAGATACGGTTGATCGCTATCAGACCCTTGTGAGTCTTGCCGAGCAACGGATCGCTGCACTGCGCCTTGGGAACGTGTTCGTTCACCATAATGATGGTCTTTCCGGCCTGACGCAAAAGGCACCATTTGACAGAATCATTCTTAATGGGGCTGTGGAAAGCATTTCCGAAGAAATACTGGGGCAACTCGCACCGGAAGCTATTTTAATCGCACCTATCGGTGCGGCAGGTGAACCGCAAGACCTTGTAAAACTGTCAAGAATCAATGGTCAAATTACCAAGGTGAAGATTGGGGTGGTCCGATCCGTGGCGTTGACCGCCGGAAAAGCCCAAAGCCTTTAGGGTTTTAGTTAAAATCCAAATTTGATGCCGGATATTCAGCCTTTATAAACCTAACTGGTCTCTACTCTTAACCATAAGAACTTATTTTAAGTTGGTCAGAGTAGAGCTATGACGAAGCGGAAGCGTATCCTCCGCAGCGACCTTATGTGTAAGGTTGCTCTTGTTTCACTGGTTGCCGGAATGGCTGCAGGCTGCAGTGACGCCGTTGAGCGTCTTGGAGGAGGGCCTGTCTATACTGGTGGAACTGCAAATCAGCGTGAAATTCTGACCGGGTCGGCCAAACAGCCGACTTACGAGGATATCATGTACGGGTCCGGTGGGACGGTTGCCGGTTTGCCTGCCGCCAATTCAGCGCCGGTGACCACTGGTTCCATCCCGACGACATCGTATAAGCCGCCGGTCATTTCAGGCCCGGTTCAGCCGAGCTATCAGCCTGTTCGTCCAACATACCAGCAGCCTCAACCTGTTGCGCAGGTTCAAACCCGTCCGCTGGCGCATATGCCTCAAGCGCCGACTGCGCCTGTCTATGCATCGCGTGTGCCTGTGCCAACACCATCTCCACTTGGTGGTCGTGCGCCGGTTTATGCGCAGCAACAGCCGACATTTACGCCGACGTTTCAGCAGCCGACTTATAACCAGCCGCTGCCAAGCGCGAGCGCTCCAGTTTATACCGGGTTCATACCAACAAGTCCGAACGTGCCGGCAGCCGTCACATCCAATCCGACTGTCTCCAATCCAGTCACCTGGAAGGGGTGGACGTCTGCCGGCGGGACACGTGTTCCGGTTCGCACTGGCGATACGCTGCATTCCATGTCACGCCGCTTCGGCGTTCCGGTGAATGCGGTCGCTGCGGTCAATGGTATTTCTGATCCTTCGCAGGTGCGTGCGGGTCAAACCTTGATCATTCCGACCTATGTGTATTCTTCGCGCAATGGCACAACAGACGCTACGGTGTCTTCCACCTCGCCGGTACGTTTGCCCGCACCGACGAATGCAAATCAGCAATTCTCAACCGGCTCTATCCCGAACCAAATCGTTGCAAATGCGACGGTTCCCGGTCGCAAGCCCGGCGGTTATCAGCCAACGTTTGAGCAAATTGCCAGAGGGCGCTTGCCTACTGCGACGATCCCGGCACAACAGATCGCGCCTCCGACGACGGTTGCAAGTATTACTCAGCCTTATGCAACCAGCTCTGTTGCGCCGCGCCGGAAACCGTTTGCGCATGGTGGATCTCAAGGCATGTCGATTGCCTCGATCTCGTCGCAGCAGTCTGACGACAATTTGACGACGGCTTCGATTTCCGGAATGAGCCGTGCTCCGGCAATTCCGGCGGCTGTCGTTCCTGTTCCGCGTCGCCAGCCTGTACGCAAAATCTCGACAGCGTCTTCGACGGCACCAGCTGTCCCGACACGGACACCGGTTCCAAACAGTATACCTGCACGCAACGCGGAAGCGAAGCCGACGAAACCGATCGGGCGGCCGCAAATTGCAACAGCAGAACCACAGGCAACTGAACCGGCCGGTCCAATGTTCCGTTGGCCTGTGCGTGGGCGAATCATTTCTGAATTCGGTCCAACAGCCGGTGGTGGTCGCAATGAGGGTGTGAACCTTGCTGTTCCAGCCGGAACACCGGTTAAGGCAGCCGCAGACGGTACCGTTATTTATGCTGGCAATGAGCTGAAGGGGTACGGCAACCTGGTTCTTGTTCGTCACGATGACGGCTGGGTCTCAGCCTACGCGCATAACAGCAAGCTGCAGGTGAAACGCGGCGAAACTATTCGTCGGGGGGATGTCGTTGCCAATGCAGGCGCCACTGGATCCGTTTCTCAGCCACAGGTCCACTTTGAGCTGCGCAGAGGCAACAAACCGGTCAACCCGATGCGTTACCTGCCGCGCACCTAAACTCTAAAAAGTGCTATTTGGGCGACGACTTAAATGGACTTGCCCAAACGACCTGCCAGATCCTGAACATATTGATAGGCGACCCGTCCGGACCTGCTGCCGCGGGTTGTTGCCCATTCAAGGGCTTCCGCACGCAATTTTTCAGGCGTGATTTCAAGGCCGTAGTGGCTCACGTAGCCGCTGACCATCTCCAGATAATCGTCCTGACTGCATTTGTGGAAACCGAGCCACAGTCCGAAGCGGTCTGATAGAGACACTTTTTCTTCAACAGCTTCTGCCGGGTTGATCGCTGTTGAGCGCTCGTTTTCGATCATGTCGCGTGGGATCAAGTGACGACGGTTGGACGTTGCATAGAAGATGACGTTTTCAGGTCGCCCCTCAATTCCACCTTCGAGAACGGCCTTTAAGGACTTGTAAGACGTATCATCATTGTCGAACGAAAGATCGTCGCAGAAGATGATAAAGCGGTACTGCGTCTCCCTGATCAAGGTCATCAATGCAGGCAGGCTTTCAATGTCTTCGCGGTGAATTTCGATCAGCTTCAGATTTGTATCACCGCGTTCCTTGTTAATGGCCGCGTGCGCAGCCTTTACCAGTGAGCTCTTTCCCATGCCGCGCGCGCCCCACAGCAGGGCATTGTTGGCTGAAAGACCAGCTGCAAAGCGGCGGGTGTTGTCGAGCAAGATGTCTCTTAACCGGCTGACGGCGCACAGCAGCTCAATATCCACCCGATTTACTTTTCTGACCGGATTGAGTTCGCCAGGGTTTGGAACCCATAAAAACGCTTCGGCACTTTCAAAATCAGGTGATTTTGGCGCACTCGGTACAGCTCGCTCGACCAAGGAGATTAGGGAATCGAGTTTTGCATTCAGTTGGGAAATCGCGTCAGAATCCGGCATTCTTGTCTTGTAACCCCTATCAGTTTGCCCCATTTCAGGGCACATGCAGCTTGGTATTTGCCATATCATGGGGCGAAGGCGTCGAAAACGACTGTTATTCCCAATCCGGTACGGCCCAACCATGCGAGATAGCTTGAAAACCGGCGCGCCACGGTTATAGTCCGCGCCACAGAAAGAAGCCCGCGATCTGGCGCGTGTTCCAACGACACTGCGCCGGAGCGGGCCGTTTAAGGAGAGTTACATGTTTGTCACCCCAGCTTACGCGCAGGCCGCAGGCGGCGCAGGTGGTCCGGATTTTCTGATTTCCATGCTGCCGTTCGTTGCGATCTTCGCAATCATGTATTTCCTGATCATTCGTCCGCAGCGCCAGCGTATGAAACAGCATCAGGACATGGTGGCAAACCTGCGTCGCGGTGACACCATCGTTACCACAGGTGGCCTAATTGGTAAGGTGTCCAAGGTGGTTGATGATGGCGAAGTACAGGTTGAGCTTGGCGAAGGCGTCAAGGTTCGCGTTGTGCGCCAGATGGTTCAGGAAGTGCGTTCCAAGTCCGAGCCTGCCAAGGAAAACGCATAATTACCGCGTTAATCCGCTTGGACCTGACGAAAAGCCGGGTCGATTGGTTCTGATCGACCCGCCCCAATGCACAGGCTTTTAACATGCTCTATTTTGCCCGATGGAAGATCGCCCTGATCCTGGTGGTGGTCACCGCCGGTATCCTCGCAACGCTTCCGAATTTCCTTTCTCAAAAGACGCTGGACAGTTGGCCGGATTTCCTGCCCAAAAACCAGATGGTGCTGGGTCTTGATCTTCAAGGCGGAGCGTACCTGCTCTATGAGGTCGACAAGGAAGATTACATTCAGAAACGGTTGAAGGGCCTTGTTGGTGACATTAGGGCCACTTTGCGAGAGCAGCCGCGTATTGGATATACAGGTCTTGGCGTTCAGGGCGAGGCAGCGCAGGTTCGTATTCGGGATCTGACGAAGCTCGCGGATGCGGAAGAGCGTCTTCAAGACCTGAAGAACCCTTTGGTTTCGAACCTGTTCGCCGGTCAGCCTGTTGATGAATTTCAAATCAATGTCTCTGACGATGGCTTGATCCGGTTCACCTACACAGATGAAGGCTTGGACAACCGGCTTCAGTCGATTGTGCAGCAGTCCATCGAAGTTATTCGCCGCCGTGTTGATGAGCTTGGCACAACGGAACCCAACATTCAGCGTCAGGGGACCGACCGTATCCTCGTGGAAGCGCCGGGCGAGAATGATCCTGAGCGTTTGAAAGACCTCGTCGGGCAAACGGCGCAGCTGACCTTCCACATGGTCGACACGTCCATGTCTGGCGATCAGGCGATGCAATCACGTCCGCCGGTTGGAACAATGGTTGCTTTCTCCATCGACGATCCGCCAATTCCGTATCTTCTGGAAGAAACACCGCTTCTTGGTGGTGAGGATCTGGTGGACGCACAGGTCAGCTTTGACCAGCGCAATAATGAGCCGGTGGTGAATTTCCGCTTTAATACGTCTGGTGCGCGCAAGTTCTCGGTTATCACTCAGCAAAACGTGGGTCGTCCGTTTGCCATCGTGCTGGACGAGGAAGTGATTTCTGCGCCGGTCATCCGCGAGCCAATCACAGGTGGTTCTGGTCAGATTTCCGGAAGTTTCACGGTCGAAGGCGCGAATGACCTTGCGGTTCTGCTGCGTGCAGGTGCATTGCCGGCGAAGTTGACCGTTATCGAGGAACGCTCGATTGGTCCGGGTCTTGGACAAGACTCTATTGAAGCCGGTGAATACGCCTCGATTATCGCAGGTGTGGCCGTTATCGCCTTCATGCTGCTTGCTTATGGACGGTTTGGTGTCATTGCCGATCTGGCGTTGATGGCGAATATCTTCCTGATTTTTGGAGCGCTTACTTTCCTTCAGGCAACGCTCACGTTGCCGGGCATTGCGGGCATCGTTCTGACAATCGGTATGGCGGTGGACGCCAACGTGCTGATCTTTGAGCGAATACGTGAAGAGGCGAGGGCCGGGAGATCGGCTATCACCGCCATCGATGCGGGCTATAAGCGAGCGTTGGGAACCATTTTGGACGCGAACGTGACCACGCTGATTGCTGCGGTCATCCTCTTCCAGTTGGGATCTGGTCCTGTGCGCGGCTTTGCAGTGACGCTCGCTATCGGTATCTTCACCACCGTTTTCTCCGCCTTCACGTTCAGCCGTTTGCTTGTCGCGCTTTGGGTGCGCACCGCACGGCCAACTAAACTACCAATCTAGTCCGGGAGACAGAATATGGCTTTGCTCCGTTTGGTACCGGACAACACAAAATTCCGCTTCATGTGGTTGCGGTCTGTCAGCTTTCCGCTGTCGATTGTCCTTGTCATCGCCTCCATTGCGCTGTTCGTAACAGTTGGCCTGAACTACGGCATCGACTTCAAGGGCGGCACCATTGTCGAAATTAAGACAGAGGGCGCTGCTGATATCGGAAAAATCAGAACTGATCTGGGGACGCTGAACCTCGGGGATGTTCAGGTGCAGCAGTTCGGTGGAGAGGATGAAGTCCTGATCCGCGTTGAGGAACAGCCGGGCGGCGAACTTGCCCAGCAGGCTGTTGTTGGCAAGATACGGACGCTGTTTGCCGAAGACGGCTATGATTTCCGGCGTGTGGAAGTTGTTGGTCCGCGTGTTTCTGGTGAACTTGCGCAAGCTGGTGCGATTGCGGTTGCAGCATCTTTGTTGGCGATCTTGTTCTACATCTGGTTCCGCTTTGAATGGCAGTTCGCGGTTGGTGCGATCCTGACCACGGCGAATGACGTGATCATAACCGTGGGGCTATTTGTGGTCCTACAGCTCGACTTCTCGCTGTCATCGATTGCGGCGGTGTTGACGATTATCGGCTACTCGCTGAACGACACTGTGGTGGTCTATGACCGGATCCGGGAGAACTTGCGCAAATACAAGAAAATGGATTTGCCAGATCTTCTGGATCTTTCCATCAACCAGACGCTCTCACGGACGGTTTTGACCTCTGTCACAACCCTGCTAGCGCTGATTTCGCTTTACGTCTTTGGTGGTGAAGTCATCCAATCATTCACACTCGCGATGATTTTCGGCATCCTGATCGGCACCTATTCGTCCATTTTCCTGGCGGCTCCGTTTCTCATCATCTTGAAGTTGCGCACGGGTGGCACATCTGGTGATGAAGAAGGGGAAGCGTCTTCTGGCGATACCGCAGCTGCTCAGGGAACCTGATGGAAATACGGGATGCACATTTTCCGGGACGGGCGCCGATTGATGCTTATGGCAGTGGCGGCTTCCGTTTCGCGGATATGTCCCACCGTGGTTCCATCTTCACTGTGCCCAGTGGCATTTACGGCTGAGCGCGAATCTCCAGCCGACTTCTCTGTTGAGGCGTTTAATCAATCCTCGCAGAAGCTGCCGATATCGAGGTTCTTCTCGTTGGAACCGGTCCGGATCTGGTGCCGCTGCCCAAAGACTGAAAGAGGCGTTCCGCGAGGCAGGGGTTCTGGCAGATCCAATGTCAACGGGTGCTGCAATCAGAACATTCAATGTTCTGCTGTCAGATGACAGGGCTGTTGCAGCGGCGCTTCTAGCTGTCGACTAAGGGTCTCAAACACGCGAAAGCGGGCGATGAACACGAATTTCGACTATGCAGCCGAGAGTTTGCGGACACTGGACTGGAACCGGTATTTCACTGTCCTTTTTGCAGACAAGGCGCATAGGCCGGGGCTGTTTGCGCTTTACACGTTCAATGCTGAGATCGCGCGCATTCGGCAATTGGTCAGCGATCCGATGCCGGGTGAAATTCGTTTGCAGTGGTGGCGCGACCTCCTGAGCGGTGAGGGGCATGGGGACGTGTCGGCAAATCCGAATGCCGCAGCGCTAAAAGCAACTGTTGAGACTTACAAGCTTCCTGTTCCAGCTCTGGAAGCGATGATCGATGCGCGGGTGTTTGATCTTTATGATGATCCGATGCCGAGCCTCAACGATCTTGAGGGGTATGCGGGGGAAACCACTTCGGCGGTGTTTCAGCTTGCCAGCCTAATCTTGAACAATGGGGAAGATGCGGGAACAGCAACAGTCGCCGGCCATGCAGGCATTGCCTATGCGCTTACCGGGTTGATGCGGGCATTGCCCTATCACGCATCAAGGCGGCAGGTGTTTTTGCCCTCAGACCTTTTAAATCGTCACAATGTTGATATGGAAACAGTTTTTCAGGGCCAGTCTACCCTGGAGCTGTCCTCAGCTCTTTCCGAGCTGCGCGAACATGCACGCCATCATATGAAGCGCGTTCGCGAAAACTTGCATGATGTTCCTGAAAATGTAGCCGCCGCCTACTTGCCGCTGGCTCTCGTTGATCCTTACTTGGTGGAGCTGGAAAAATCATCGGATCAGGCTTTGCAGAGTTTGAGTGAACTCTCCAAACTTCGCCGGCAATGGATTTATTGGCGAAAAGCCCGGAAAGGTCTTTCCGGGCTTTGAGGTTATCAGCTCATTCGGCAGCTTCTGCCGGAGCGAGATCGGCAAACCAGGCTGCAAAATCGGCCTTCGCGCGCGTGGTCATGGCCAGTTTCTTGGCGCGAGATTTGTCTTTTCCCTTGATCCGTTTGCCGTTCTCGTCGGTCTTCGGTGCTTCTACAGGGGGGAACAAGCCGAAGTTAACGTTCATTGGTTGGAATGAGCGCGGCTTACCGCTTTCCTCGTGAACAAGGTGCCCACCGGTGATATGGCTTAAAAGCGCGCCCATGGCTGTTGTCTGCGGCGGTGTTGTAATGGGCTGACCAAGTCGCTCCATTGCCGCAAAAATACCGGTCATGCACCCAACGCTGGCTGATTCCACGTAACCCTCACAGCCTGTGATCTGCCCGGCAAACCGCAGCCGCGGTTCGGCCTTCAGTTTCAGCGTTTCATCCAAGACTTTCGGTGAGTTTAAAAAGGTGTTGCGGTGTAGGCCGCCAAGACGAGCGAATTGCGCATCTTCAAGGCCCGGAATCATCCGGAAAATATCTGCCTGAGCGCCGTAACGAAGTTTTGTCTGAAAACCGACCATGTTGTACAGCGTGCCGAGCGCATTATCTTGCCGAAGCTGCACCACAGCATAGGGCTTCACATCCGGATTGTGCGCATTTGTGAGTCCCATCGGTTTCATGGGGCCATGGCGCAACGTTTCCCGGCCACGAGCGGCCATTACCTCGATTGGGAGACAGCCATCAAAATAGGGCGTGTTTTCTTCCCATTCCTTGAAGTCGGTCGTATCTCCGCTGATCAGAGCGTCAATGAAGGCCTCATACTGGTCCTTGTCCATCGGGCAGTTGAGATAGTCCTTGCCGGTCCCGCCTGGGCCGACCTTGTCGTAACGCGATTGAAACCAGGCTTTTTCCAGATTGACGCTCTCGAAATGAACGATTGGAGCAATCGCATCAAAGAAAGCTAGGGCGTCTTCACCGCTCTTCGCCAAGACAGCTTCCGACAAAGCCGGAGATGTAAGTGGTCCGGTGGCAATGATAACGCTGTCCCAGTCTTCTGGTGGAAGCCCTGCGATTTCCTCGCGTTCAATTGTGATCAGGGGATGGTCTTGGAGCGCTTTTGAAACCGCGTCTGAAAATCCGTCACGGTCCACGGCGAGAGCGCTCCCGGCAGGTACCTGATTTGCATCGGCGCTGGCCATAATCAGAGAACCTGTTTTCCGGAGCTCATTGTGGATCAGACCGACCGCGTTTTGTTCTGAATCATCAGAGCGGAATGAGTTGGAGCAAACCAGTTCTGCCAATCCTTCGGTCTTATGGGCATCAGTTTTGCGAACTGGCCGCATTTCGTGAAGAACAACCGGGATGCCGCGTTTTGCGATCTGCCAGGCCGCTTCCGATCCAGCCAAACCACCGCCAACCACATGGATGGGTTTCATTCTTTTGATCCTTGATGTGTTTTTGGGCAAAGCCCATCCAGCTAACGCTGATAATTGCCCTCCTGATATCAGCTAGATGCGGTGGGCAGCAATGGGTATGAAGCCAGCGGGGCGGGAGAAACTGCTGCTGATTTTTATCAGCGCATAAAGAAAAACACCCACCGGGGGAGGACCGGTGAGTGTTTTTGGTCTGCATCTGGCCATGGTGCAGGCGAATTCAATTCGTCTTCATGGCCGCGGCAGAGGAGAGTGGGCTGCTGGCAGGTGCCGCGCTCATCACCCTCAAGCGCACATTACTTCATCGCGCCGCGTGCAACGGTGGAGATGTCTGCACGGCTGATGCCGAGGTCGTCCAGCTCACGATTGCTGAGGCGGGACAGCTCGTCATAAGTTGAGCGGTAACGTTTCCAGTTTTGGTAAGAGCGTACAACAGAGTCCAACATGGTTAAGGCCTTTCTATCTTATGGCCATGGCACCGCGTGTCGGCGTCTGGCCCGTTCCTTTCGAATGATCATAAGATAAGACTGTTTAAAACGATTAGGTAGTAGGCCTTCTGCAAGTCAGCTCTGCCAAAAATGCAAGTCACCAAATAGTTAATATGGCCTCAGAACCTTGTGCTTCGTCAAAGTTACAACGTGTTTGTTTGCATGTTGCACGAAGTTACACGGCAAGTTGAATTTTCTGGGTGTTTTTATTTGGATTGCAAATTTCTGGTCCAGAAAAACGTCACCCGCCGGTGGGAGGAGGTACCGGCGGGTGACGTTATTCAGAGGCAAGATTGGGAGGAGGAGTTCTTGCCTCAAACGTGTTCTTCGGCTTGGGAGGAGGAGGTAGCCTCGGAACACGATCCTCATATAGTGACGCTTAATCGCTTTTGCGACGGGCCACGAAATCTATTTCGCTGCGAGTAATTCCCAGATCGCTCAGTTCCCGAGGTGACAGGCTGGACAGCTCATCAACTGCTCTGCGAACTTTCTTCCAGTTGTTGTATCTGCGGATAACAGATCCAAACATTTTACTCTCTTGACAGACGGCCAATCTTGCGTGTGGCCCGTTCGTCTTTGCGATGACCAATATCTAGTTCGCGAATTCAAACCTTTGAAGCCCTGCGGGCGCATGTCTGTCATGCATTTTGTGCAATGCATCAAATAAATTTTGGAAAACCGCGAAAAAGACGGTATATACTCGTTAAAAATGAAAGTTTTAAGCCCTTTTGTGCACTGCGGCGTCATTCTGCCGCAGTGACCTTTGCTTGTGGACGGCGTTCCAAAAGTTCTTTCAGGAACTGTCCAGTATAGCTTTCCGGGACGGTTGCAACGTCTTCCGGACGTCCGGTGGCCACGATTGTACCACCTCCGTCTCCACCCTCTGGGCCAAGATCAACAATCCAGTCGGCCGTCTTGATGACCTCAAGATTGTGCTCAATCACCAACACAGAGTTGCCTTGGTCCACCAGTTCATGCAGCACTTCCAGAAGTTTTTCGACATCGTGAAAATGCAGGCCGGTGGTTGGTTCGTCCAGAATATAAAGCGTACGACCTGTCGAGCGGCGCGAGAGTTCCTTCGCCAGTTTGACCCTCTGCGCCTCACCACCAGATAGCGTCGTCGCCTGTTGGCCAACCTTGATGTAGCCAAGACCAACACGGGCGAGTGTCTCCATCTTGTCGCGAACAGCGGGCACAGCTGAAAAGAAGTTGGCGGCTTCTTCAACCGTCATGTCGAGGACATCGGCGATCGATTTACCCTTGAACTGGACTTCCAGTGTTTCGCGATTGTAGCGTTTTCCGTTACAAACATCGCAGGTCACATACACATCCGGCAGGAAGTGCATTTCAATCTTGATGACGCCGTCCCCCTGGCAGGCTTCGCAGCGGCCGCCTTTCACATTGAAGGAAAAGCGACCCGGCGCGTATCCACGGGCTTTCGCCTCCGGCATTCCAGCGAACCATTCACGGATTGGCGTAAAAGCACCGGTGTAGGTGGCCGGGTTGGAGCGTGGTGTTCGTCCAATTGGGGATTGGTCGATATCAATTACCTTGTCCAAAAGTTCCAGCCCGTCAATGCGATCGTGCGGGGCAGGGTTGTCGCGCGCTCCATTCAGCCTGCGCGCCGCGGCCTTGAATAGGGTGTCGATCAGGAACGTTGATTTTCCGCCGCCTGATACACCGGTGACGCAGGTAAAGGTTCCCAAAGGGATATCTACCGAAACGTCTTTCAGGTTATTGCCTCTGGCACCTACCACCGAAAGCTTGCGGGCTTTCTTTGGCTTTCTGCGTTCCTCAGGCTGGGGGATCAATTGCGCACCTGACAGATACTGCCCGGTTAGAGACTTCGGATTTGCCATCACATCTTGCGGTGAGCCCTGCGCAACAATTTGCCCACCGTGAATGCCTGCACCGGGCCCTACATCCACCACATAGTCCGCCGTCAGAACGGCGTCTTCATCATGCTCCACGACAATCACGGTGTTGCCCAGATCGCGAAGGTGTTTGAGCGTTTCAAGAAGGCGCGCATTGTCGCGTTGATGAAGACCGATGGAAGGTTCGTCCAAGACATACAAAACGCCGGTTAAGCCAGATCCGATTTGGGAGGCGAGCCGGATCCGCTGACTTTCACCGCCGGACAAAGTGCCAGATCCGCGGGACAGCGTTAGATACTCAAGGCCAACATCGTTCAGGAATTTCAGCCGTTCTCGGATTTCCTTCAGGATGCGCCCTGCAATTTCCTGCTGCTTGTCCGTCAGCTTATCCGGCAATGTGTCGAACCACGCATTCGCGTCGCGAATGCTCAGCTGTGACGCATGGCCGATGTGCCGATCCGCGATCTTGACGGCAAGCGCTTCCGGCTTCAGGCGATAGCCTTGGCAAGCGGGGCAGGCGTGGTCTGACTGGAAGCGTGACAGTTCTTCGCGAACCCAGGTGGATTCTGTTTCGCGCCACCGGCGTTCAATGTTGCCAATGACGCCCTCAAACGTCTTTTCTGTGCGATAGCTGCGCACGCCATCGTCATAAACGAATTCGATTTTTTGCTTGCCAGTGCCATGCAAGACAGTTTTCTGAAACTCGGTTGGCAGTTCCTTCCATGGGGTCGCCATGGAGATATCATAATGACGGGTAAGGGCCTCGAGAGTTTGCGTGTAATACGGCGAAGTAGAGCCAGTTTTCGCCCAAGGCAGCACAGCACCTTCGCGCAAGGATAGCGTTTGATCTGGCACGACAAGGTCGTCTTCAAAGGCGAGGGTCGTGCCAAGTCCATCGCAGGTCGGGCAGGCGCCGAACGGGTTGTTGAATGAAAACAGACGTGGTTCGATTTCCGAAATTGTAAACCCGGATACTGGGCAGGCGAATTTTTCAGAGAAAATCAGCCGTTCAGGAGCGCCTTTTTCATCCTTTTTGTCCGCGAATTCGGCAACGGCGATGCCGTCTGCTAGTTTCAATGCCGTTTCCATGGAGTCAGCCAGTCGCCCTGCGATATCCTCGCGCACGACAATCCGGTCCACGACAACATCAATATCGTGCTTGAATTTCTTGTCGAGTGCAGGGGCGTCGGCAATTTCATGGAATTCGCCGTCAATCTTGACCCGCTGAAAACCCTTCTTCATGAGTTCGGCGAGTTCTTTTTTGTATTCGCCTTTACGGCCCCGCACGATCGGCGCCAGCAAGTACAGGCGGGATCCTTCTTCAAGCTCCAAAACGCGGTCAACCATCTGACTGACGGTTTGACTTTCAATAGGAAGGCCGGTTGCAGGAGAATAAGGAATACCTACTCTGGCGAACAACAGGCGCATGTAGTCGTAGATTTCAGTGACCGTACCGACTGTTGAGCGTGGGTTGCGCGACGTCGTTTTTTGCTCGATGGAAATTGCCGGGGAAAGGCCGTCGATCTGATCGACATCCGGCTTTTGCATCATTTCCAGAAATTGGCGAGCGTAGGCAGACAGGCTTTCTACATACCGGCGCTGACCTTCAGCATAGATAGTATCGAACGCCAGCGAAGATTTTCCCGATCCGGACAGCCCGGTCATCACGATCAACTTGTCTCGCGGAAGATCCAGATCAACGCCTTTGAGGTTGTGCTCCCGTGCACCGCGAACGGAAATGACACGTGTCGGATCGGCTTCCAGAAGGACCTTCGAAGCTCTGTCTGACTTTTTGGGTGCCATGGGGTAGGTTCTCCGCCCAGTTTACAGTGGTGCCGAAAGGCAGCGTTGGCGCTCCGCATAACAGGAGCACAGCACGTCGATATAGCATTCGGGACCGGTTGTTCCAGTCGGCAAAGCGACTCAATTTTAATCGGATTTTCTGGATCGTATCTAAAACTAAGGAACATAACAAGAACGACGTTGCCTGTGCAGGCGAAAATCATTGCCTATCGTTCGTAAATGTGTAGATTACAGTACAAAGCATGAACATGAAGTCTGGTTGCAGGCCGAAATCTGTGCCGCGCTGTTGCGTCCGATTGTGGAAAAGAAGGAGGAGCGACGGAAAAGGATCGGCGTTGTTCGACGAAGGCGTTAGGTTCGGCATCTGAAGTGCAGCCCTATGGCAGAGGCTGGAAAAATCACGGCATGGCAGTTTGGTCACTTTGACCAGCCATGTTGGACGAACAGGAGCGCAGGATGGCGGGCAGCGTCAACAAAGTAATTCTCGTTGGAAATTTGGGGGCTGACCCGGAAATTCGTCGTACGCAGGACGGGCGCCCGATCGCCAACCTCAGTGTGGCAACCTCTGAGAGTTGGCGGGATCGGAACTCCGGCGAACGCCGTGAGCGTACAGAGTGGCACCGAGTGGTGATTTTCTCCGAAGGTCTGTGCAAGGTGGCAGAGCAGTTTCTACGCAAGGGTTCCAAGGTTTATCTGGAAGGACAGCTGCAGACACGCAAGTGGCAGGATCAGAACGGTCAGGACCGGTATTCCACCGAAGTTGTTTTGCAGGGCTTTAACTCGAATCTGACCATGCTCGATGGCCGCGGCGAAGGTGGCGGTGGTGGCAATCTGCCAGACTATAGCGGCGGTGGGTTTGGCGGAGGTTCTCAAGGCGGCGGCAGCTTTGGCGGCGGTGGTGGCCAGGGTGGCAGTTTCAGCGGGGGCTCCTCCGGTGGTGGATATGGCGGCGGAGGCGGCGGCTTTGGTGGTGGCGGCCAAGGCGGCGGTGGACCGATGGACGACGAAATTCCGTTCTAAGCGGTCCCGAACATGCATTCATGCAAGCAGAGAGAGGTCGGTATTCCCGGCCTTTTTCTTTGTTTATTTTGTCTCGACACTGCTGATTGGCCTTGCAACCTTGCCTTACGGAAGGCAATTTCACCACCGATGATCACAGATCAGTGATTTGGATGCTAAGGACGCGGGAAATCTCTTAACCTCTTGTCGGGCGCTGATATAGTATTGTCTGAATCACGAATGCAGTTCGCTTTCATGGGCAGGGAATGAAGGTGGGCAAATGTTGATACCAAACGTGGTGTTTTGGAAATGCGAGCCGGTTAGCCAATAAATGATCCGACCCATTGAAATGCCGCGCGAACGAACCTCAAAGAGCCTTAATCACATGAATGTTTCCAGCCTCCGGTCCGAGAACAAGCTCGCTAAATCCGGTGAAGCAAAATCCAACGTGAAATCCCCGCTTGCCGTATTGTTGATGGCAACCATGTTGTCGGGTGGTTTTGTCGGCCTGTCTGCGAGTGATGCTTCTGCGCAGAACTTCCTGCAACGCCTGTTCACGCCGAAGGAAAAGCGGCTGGAAGAACTCAAGGCGCGCGAGGCGCAAGCAAAGCGCAAGACGGCCGTCAAATACAAAGTTTCAGCGCCCAAGATTTTCACCTACAAGCCCGATGCTTGGAAAACAGTCTCCCTTGCATCTCTCGCCAAGGTGACCACGGCAGCTGTCCAATCCAGCGAAGCCACCGAAGTGACGTCCGATCTTGAAGGCCAGATTAGAGAGGCAGAAAAACCGCTTCCGGTCCTGACGGCTTTTGACAAGGCGCGGCCCGCGCTCAAAGAGCTGCGTTTCAAGGCTTTGCCGGAGGTTGGCGAGGCGTTGGAAGCTTATTACCGCGAACATCCGGATTTCCTTTGGTCGACAGACGGAGAGATCAACCCAAAGGCTTTGGCTGCGTTGGAAGCTCTTGAGGACGCAGACAGGTTCGGCCTTGACCCGGAAGATTATTCAGTTGGTTTGCTGAAGCCCGTCTCGTTGATCCCGATATCCGGTTCTGATGCAGATGAAGCGCCCGTCGATCCGCGTGCTGCTGCGGCGATGGCCTTTGAGATGGAACTGTCTGCTGCTGTTCTGACTTATATACTCGATGCAGAACGTGGCCGTATCGATCCGAACCGGCTGTCAGAATATCATGACTTGCCGCGCGCCGAGGTCGATCTTGTAGCGTCTCTTCGGGATGTGCAGGCATCGACTGATGTGAAGGTCGCCATGAAGGCTCACCAGCCGCAGGATGATGTTTTTTCTGAGCTTCAGTCAGAGTTGGCAAAGCTGCGTGCGGAGGATGAGGAAGAAGATGCGATTGTCATTGCTCCAGGCACCTTCCTGAAGGTCGGGCGGTCCAGCCCGGAAGTGAAGAACATTGTCGCTGCCATTCGAAAGAACGGCTCTGATGCGCTTCGCGAAAAGCATATGAAACTGCTTGTCTCCTACACTGGTGAAAACCTTTATTCTCAAGAAATCGCCAATCTGGTGAAAGGCTTCCAAAAGGAAAACAAGCTCGCAGCCGACGGAATTGTTGGAAAGAACACTATCCGGGCGATGGTTGGCGAGACCAACGCGGCCAAGATTGCCAAGATTGAACTGGCGATGGAGCGTCGGCGCTGGTTGCCGGATGAGCTTGGGGAACGGCGGGTTTTCATCAATCAGCCAGCCTTCACGGCGACCTTCTATGAAGGGAGCAGCTTGCCACTTTCCATGCGGGTGGTCGTTGGCAAGAAGTCCAACCAGACCAACTTCTTCTACGACAATGTCGAGATCGTTGAGTACAACCCCTACTGGGGAGTGCCGTACTCCATTATCGTCAATGAAATGATCCCGAAATTGGCGGCTAATCCCTATTATCTGGATCAGGCTGGGTATGAGGTGACAACTCCGTCAGGCCGAAAAGTCTCGTCCGCCAATGTGAACTGGTATGCGGTTGCATCCCGGCAGCAAAGTATCAATGTCCGGCAGTATCCGGGAGCCAAAAACGCACTTGGTGTGGTGAAAATCCTGTTCCCCAACAAACACCATATTTACATGCATGACACGCCTGCCAAGAGCCTGTTCAACAAGGACACACGTGCCTATAGCCATGGATGCGTGCGCTTACATGACCCGAAGGCGATGGCTGCTGCCGTGCTTGGCAAATCGAAAGATTATGTGTCTCAGCAAATCGCCAAGGGGAAAAACCGGCAAGAGCGTGTGGAAGGCGATCTTCCTGTTTATGTGTCGTATTTCACCGCTTGGCCGAATGATGCCGGTCAGGTCGAATATTTCGCGGATGTCTATGATCGTGATCGACACCTTTTGAAGGCACTTAAGAAAACAGACGACAGCCGCGCCAGCGCGCGCAGTTAGGGTCTGGGCCGTAAGTTCAGCTCAAATAGGGATTGCCGTATAGAAAGAAGGCGCTGCGAGGAATGTCGCAGCGCCTTTTTTGTCAGCTGGAAGATGCCAAACAGTCTTTCAGGCTTTTTGCCAGGTTTGCAATCAGTTGCGGATAAAGGTCCGGCCCATTGGCAAGATTTGCTCCAAGTGGGTCAAGAGTTGCCGTTTTTGCGCCGGTGCCTTCGATGACGGTTGCGACGATCTTTGGCTCAAACTGCGGCTCAGAGAAAACGCAACGTGCGCCGATTTCGGAGATCGTCGCCCGAATTTCCGTTACACGATCAGCGCTCGGTGCTGTTTCCGGGGACAGTGTGATCGCGCCAGCGGCCTCCACATCATATCTGTGTTCAAAATGATGATAGGCATCATGGAAAACGATGAACCCGGTGTTTTCCAAGTTCTTCATTGAACCTTCGATTTCCGCTGAAAGATTGTCCAGAGCCGTGCTCATAGCATCTGCGTTTTTTTGATACAAAGCAGCATTGTTCGGGTCCGCTTCGCTCAATGTTGCGCTGATTGTTTTCAGCATGGCTTTCCCGTTGTCCGGGTTAAGCCAAATATGCGGGTCCTTGCCGCCATGGTCATGCCCATGGTCATCATGCTTGTGTTCTGCATACTTCTCATCATCGTGATCATGGTCGTCGTGCTTGTGATCTGTATGTTTCTCATGATCGTGATCATGGTCGTCATGCTTGTGATCTGTATGTTTCTCATGATTATGGTCATGCCCATCATGGTCTTCGTCACCATGGTCGTGGGCTTCAAAAGTCGCGCCCTCACGGAAATCGAGGTGGGAAATCCCTTTGGTATCCATCAGTTCAACGACAGTTGCCTTGGTCGAAAGCGTATCAATCGGCTTTTTCAAAGAGGGTGCCAGATCTTCGCCAATCCAGAAAACGATATCTGCGTCTTGCAGTGCACCTGCTTGCGACGGCTTCAAGGCGTAGCCATGCGGTGAATTCGCGCCATCGATCAACAATGTCGGTTCGCCAACACCTTGCATCACTGCTGACACCAGCGAATGAACGGGTTTGATGGACGTGACAACGGTCGGGCTGTCAGCCTGTGCCGCTGCAAGTGGGGTCATCACCAGTGAAAACGCGGCAAGTGCTGTGCAGGATTTCAAAACAGACGCGCGAGAATTCGCGCTGGATGGTCGGCTAAACGGGCGCAAAGCAGGCTCCAAAAATGTTATGATGTTACTTGTTATTGTATAACATTGATTTTTTTCGATGCAAGAGTTTCGAATCGAATGGTTGCTTAGTTTTTGAATTGCCAGATAGAACGGACATGCCTTTTTGAATTTGAACAGCGCTGGACATTCTATTTTGCACCTCTCCGAAATGATCTCAGACATGATGGGGCCAACCCCGCCCAAGTCGGCGAGCTTTATCGTGACGATTTATGGTGATGTCGTGGAGCCGCGAGGCGGTGTCCTCTGGATGGGCAATTTGATTGAAGTGTGTGGGCATTTCGGGATCAGCGAATCTCTTGTCCGCACAGCCGTTTCGCGTTTGGTGAGTGCCGGACAATTGGTCGGTGAGCGGGAAGGGCGGCGCAGCTACTACCGCCTGACCAAAGAGGCGCGGTCTGAATATATGGAAGCGGCGCGCGTCCTGTTTGGGCCTGCATCGCAGACAAGTGGCTTCAAGTTTCTGTTCAATCTCCCGGAGGACAAAGAGAAGCAGGCGCAAAGCCTCGGCTATGTATCAATCGGGCAGGGCGGCTGGATTGGGCCAGACCGTGGAACGACAGAAGGACTAGTTTCAGATGCTGTCGGGTTTATGGCAAGCCCTGAGCAAAACTCACCGGAATTACATCGCTTTCTGGCCGAGCGTTGGGATCTCAAGTCTTATGTGGACCAATATGAAGCCTTCATTGACCGTTATCAGCCGCTTGGGAAAAGGATTGACGGGGCACTTCAGTTGGAAGGGGCAACCGCACTTCATCTAAGGTTGGCAATGGTGCACGCTTTCCGTGCGATCTTGCTCAAGGACCCAAGATTGCCTGCCGAATTCTTGCCCGAAGATTGGGTGGGCGAACGCGCTTATCAGCTGTTTGTCAAGCTTTATCGATTCTTGTCTGAGGCGGCCGACCTCTATATCGGGCGCGTGTTTGAAGATGGAAATGGCAACTTGCCATCAGTGACCGACGCAGTTCGCAAGCGCCTCGCAAACCTCTGAAAGTCTGACCAAAATGGCATCAGACGAATTCTCATCGCTCTAAACATCACAAAGAAGTTCTTAATTCCTCTTTTCTTGTGATGTTTTCTGATGTATAAAGTGACCGACCGGTCGGTGATTGGCGGCTTTTGCTTATCGGCACGGCGTTCGGCGCTTGTGGGACCTTGGCAGGATTGGCATCCTGCGGGAAGTGCCAAGGGTCTGGTTTGGAGGGGTATTGCCGCTCCGCCTTGAGGAGGGAGTGAACATGTACGCGCAAATGGTGAAGTCCACCGGTAAAGGTGTGCAGTCTCTGGAAGATATGAGCCCTGAAGAGCGCGCTTTTCAGGAGCGTATTGATCGCGGCGAGAAAATCGAGCCCAAAGAGTGGATGCCGGATGGCTATCGCAAGACGCTCGTTCGTCAGATTGGTCAGCACGCCCATTCCGAAATTGTCGGTCAGCTGCCGGAAGGCAACTGGATCACCCGCGCCCCGACGCTTGAGCGCAAGGCTATTTTGCTGGCCAAGGTTCAGGATGAGGCCGGTCATGGCCTTTATCTTTACTGCGCCGCCGAGACCCTCGGTGTCAGCCGTGACGAGCTTTTGGAAAAGCTTCATTCCGGCGATATGAAATACTCTTCCATTTTCAATTATCCGACGCTGAACTGGGCCGATATTGGTGCGGTCGGCTGGCTGGTTGATGGCGCTGCGATTATGAACCAGGTGCCGCTCCAGCGGACATCCTATGGGCCTTACAGTCGCGCGATGATCCGCATCTGCAAGGAAGAAAGCTTCCACCAGCGCCAAGGCTACGACATCATGATGAAGATGGCTTTCGGCACGGAAGAGCAAAAGGACATGGCTCAGGATGCCCTGAACCGCTTCTGGTATCCGTCATTGATGATGTTCGGCCCGTCAGACAAAGACTCTGTGCATTCCGCCCAGTCCATGGCGTGGAAGATCAAGATCAACACCAATGACGAACTTCGCCAGAAGTTTGTCGATCAGACGGTGCCGCAGGCCAAATATCTTGGTCTCACCATTCCGGACGAGAACTTGAAGTGGAACGAGGAGAAGGGTGGTTACGACTTCTCCGAGCCGGACTGGACCGAGTTCTTCGAAGTGATCAAGGGCAATGGCCCGTGCAACAAGGAACGGCTCGGCGCCCGCGTGAAGGCGTGGGACGATGGAGCATGGTTCCGGGACGGGCTGATGGCCCATGCAGAGAAACAATCCGCAGCAAAGCTGGCCGCGGAATAGGACCACTGACGCCGGGCCCCATCGACACAACCATAACAACACACTGTGCAAAAGGCCCGGCGGCGGTGACTTTGGGAGAGATCCGATGAAAAAAGAATGGCCCCTTTGGGAAGTTTTCATCCGCGGACAGCACGGGCTGAACCACCGTCACGTGGGCAGCCTGCATGCACCGGATGCGGAAATGGCGATCAAGAATGCCCGCGACGTTTACACCCGTCGCAACGAAGGCGTGTCGATCTGGGTGGTGGAAGCCAACAACATCACCGCCTCCAGTCCTTCGGACAAGGGCCCGCTGTTTGAGCCGTCCAATTCCAAGGTTTATCGGCATCCGACCTTCTTCGATATTCCCGAAGAAGTGGGGCACATGTAATGACCGTGGCCTTCACCACACTTGATCCGGCGGTTTATGCCGACTGGCTGATGAGGCTCGGTGACAACACGCTGATCCTCGGCCATCGCCTGTCTGAATGGTGCGGTCATTCTCCGGTGCTGGAGGAAGATATCGCCATGGCGAACACCGCGCTTGATTTGCTCGGTCAGACGCAGTTGTGGCTCGGTCTTGCCGGCGAAGTTGAAGGCAAGGGCCGCACGGCAGACAATCTGGCGTATTTGCGAGATGCATCACGGTTTCGCAATGTCCTGCTGCTTGAGCGCCCGAATGGCGACTTTGGCCAGACCTTGATGCGCCAGTTCCTGTTCGATGCCTTCCATCTTGAGCTTTTGAAGTCCCTGCAGACATCCAGCGATCCACGGGTTGTCGAAATCGCGGGCAAGGCGATCAAGGAAGTTGCTTATCATCTGGAGCGCTCCGCTGATCTGGTGATCCGTCTTGGCGATGGAAACGGGGAAAGCCATGGGCGCATGCAGTCGGCGCTTGACGATCTGTGGCCCTATGTGGGTGAGCTGTTCGTTAGTGACGATGTCGACAAGGCTGTTGCTGATGCCGGTATCGGACCCGATCCTGCAGATATGAAGGCGGCTTGGCGGCAAACAGTAGACGAGGTTCTGCGGGCAGCTACCTTGAGCGTTCCCGGTGAGGGGTATGTTCACAAGGGCGGTAAGCGCGGCGTTCATACTGAACACCTTGGATACATTCTGGCGGAAATGCAGTTCCTGCAGCGCGCCTATCCGGGCGCAACCTGGTAGGCGGCGGTGATGCAGGTCGCGCTCGATACAGTCTGGGATTGGCTAGGCGAGGTGCCTGATCCGGAAATTCCGGTGATTTCGCTGACCGATCTTGGGATCATCCGCGATGTTGCGTGGGATCGGGAAACGTTGATTGTGACTGTCACGCCAACCTATTCCGGCTGCCCGGCAACCACGCTGATCAATCTGGAAATCGAGACTGCCTTGCGGGAGCGCGGCGTGGAACACATCCGGCTGGAACGCCAGCTTTCTCCGGCCTGGACCACGGACTGGATCAGCGCTGAAGGCCGGGAAAAGCTCAAGGCCTATGGCATTGCTCCACCTGTCGACGGAACAGCTGCGGACGGCAAGACTGTTGCACTCGCTTCCCGTCTTCTGGGGCAGGGCAATCTGGTGATTGAGTGCCCGCGCTGCGGATCAACTAAGACGGAGAAGGTGAGCCAGTTCGGCTCCACTCCCTGCAAGGCGGCCTATCGCTGCAAAAGCTGCCTTGAACCCTTTGACTATTTCAAATGCATTTGATGCACCGGAGTGATCTGGCATGGCACGTTTTCATCCGCTTGAAGTAACTGACGTTAAGCATGACACCCGCGATGCGGTGGTCGTGACCTTGAAGCCGCGCGAGGAGGACAAGGCTGCCTTCGACTTCGTGCAAGGCCAGTACCTGACCTTCCGGCGCGACTTTGATGGCGAGGAATTGCGCCGCTCCTACTCGATTTGCGCGGGCAAGGACGAAGGAGTTCTGCGGGTTGGGATCAAACGGGTCGACGGCGGCGCCTTTTCGACCTGGGCCAATGAAAACCTTGCGCCCGGCGACGTTGTTGATGCCATGCCACCGATGGGGCGCTTTCATACCGATCTCGATTCTGCGACAGAGCGGCACTATGTCGGCTTTGCCGCTGGATCGGGTATCACTCCGATCCTCTCAATCATCAAGACAACGCTGGCGCGTGAGCCCGGTTCCCGCTTCACGCTGGTCTATGCCAACCGGCAAATCAGTTCCATCATGTTCCGTGAGGAACTGGAAGATTTGAAGAACCAGTATCTTGGCCGGTTCTCTGTCCTGCATATCCTTGGCAAAGAAGCGCAGGATATTGATCTTTTCACAGGCCGGATCGATGCAGAGAAGCTGCGCCAGCTGTTCAAGATGTGGATCGACCCGTCATCCATTGACACAGCTTTTATCTGCGGTCCCGAAGAGCTGATGCACACGATTTCCGATAGCTTGAAAGAGCACGGACTCTCCGCTGATCAGATCAAGTTTGAGCTGTTTGCCTCCAGCCAGCCGGGCAGGGCTAAGACCCGCGCCGTCAGCAAGAAAGCAGACACGGCTGTCGGAGAAGCCGAGGTCTCCATCACGCTGGATGGCGCAACGCGCACCATCACCATGGACAAGGCAGATATGAGCGTTGTCGATGCGGCGCATGCCAACACAATCGACGTGCCTTATTCCTGCAAGGCGGGCGTTTGCTCGACTTGTCGCTGCAAGGTGATTGAAGGTGAGGTCGAAATGGCGGTGAACCACGCGCTGGAGGACTACGAAGTGCGACAGGGCTACGTCCTGTCCTGCCAGTCCACGCCTCTCACTGACAAGGTCATCGTTTCGTACGACCACTAACCTCATTTCAGGACGGATGCCCGGTGCAGGAGGGTTTGCAGCGGGCCAAGAACACGCAAGGATATTTCAGCATGACTTTATCGGCCCAAACGCCGCGCCGCCTCGAGAGCTTTGTCTCTGGCCGTTGGACTGCAGGTCAGCGGGACGGCAAGCCGCTGCTCAATGCAGCTAACGGCCAGACTGTCGCGCTGATTGACGCCTCAGGTCTCGATTACGGCGCTGCGCTTGAGTGGGGCCGAAAGGTTGGCGGAAAGAACCTGCGCAAATATTCCTTCCATGAACGGGCGGCCATGCTGAAGGCGCTGGCTCAGGCCTTGATGGAGCAAAAGGAAGCATTCTACGCCGAGAGCTTCCTGACCGGTGCGACCCGGACCGATGGTTGGATCGACATTGAAGGTGGGTTTGGAACACTCTTTGCCTATTCTTCCAAAGCGCGCCGCGAGCTGCCAAATACGCGCATCCTGACAGAGGGCGACGTTGAGGTTCTGTCCCGCGACAACACCTTCGCTGCACAGCATATTTTGACGCCGATGGAAGGTGTTGCCGTTCACATCAACGCCTTCAACTTCCCGGTCTGGGGCATGTTGGAAAAGATCGCGCCGACGCTGATCGCCGGTATGCCGTGCCTTGTGAAACCGGCCAGCCAGACGGCCTATCTGACAGAGCTTGTGGTTCGCCGCATTCTGGAAACCGGCATCCTGCCGGAAGGCACTCTGCAGCTGGTTTCCGGATCTGCTGGCGACATGCTGGATCATTTGACAGGTGAGGACGTTTTGACCTTCACAGGCTCTGCCTCCACGGGTCAGATGCTGCGCGGTCATCCGAAGGTCGTCTCTGAATCTGTTCGTTTCACCATGGAAGCAGACAGTTTGAATTCTTCCGTTCTTGGCACAGATGCAGCTCCGGGCACACCGGAATTTGATTTTTTCGTCAAGGAAGTCGCACGGGAGATGACCACGAAGGCGGGCCAGAAATGTACGGCGATCCGCCGTGTCATCGCGCCGCGTGCCCACACTGACGCCCTGATCGAGGCCCTGTCTGCCCGTCTCGGCAAAACCGTGATCGGCGATCCTGCCTTGGAAAACACGCGCATGGGGCCGCTTGCCTCGCTTGATCAACGCGAGGAAGTTCGCGACCGGATCAAGGATCTGTGCGCAGAAGCCGAAATCGTTGCCGGAAACCCGGACGAAGTCTCCGTCGCCTCCGGGGATGCAGACAAGGGGGCCTTCCTCAACCCCGTCCTGCTCCATTGCGCCAAGCCGCTGGATGGCACCGCCATCCACGATGTGGAGGCCTTTGGCCCGGTGGCGACCGTCATGCCTTACGACGATATCGAAGAGGCCGTTGAGTTGGCGAAGCGCGGCAAGGGATCGCTGGTCGCCTCTGTCTTCACCAATGATCCGAAGGTCGCCGAGGAAGTGGTCATCGGCATGGCTCCGCTTCATGGCCGTGTACTGATCGGCAACCGCGACAGCGCCAAGACCTCTACGGGTCATGGTTCTCCGTTGCCGATGCTGGTTCATGGCGGTCCGGGACGGGCGGGCGGCGGCGAGGAAATGGGCGGCATGCGCGGTGTGAAGCACTACATGCAGCGCACCGCCGTTCAGGGAACGCCACGTCTTCTTTCTGCGGTCACAGGTCGCTGGATTGCTGGGGCTAGTGGCCTTGATACGCCGGTGCATCCGTTCCGCAAGTCTTTGGCTGAACTCAATATTGGCGATCAACTGATCACCAAGTCGCGGGAAGTCACGCTTGCCGATATCGAGCATTTCGCGACCTTCACCGGCGACACATTCTATGCCCACATGGACGAGGAAAGCGCCCGCGCCAATCCGTTTTTCGAAGGCCGTGTCGCGCATGGCTATCTGATCGTGTCCTTTGCCGCCGGTCTCTTTGTAGACCCGGCTCCGGGGCCTGTTCTCGCCAATTACGGCGTCGACAACCTGCGTTTCCTCACACCGGTCAATCCGGGTGATGAACTGAAAGTTCAGCTGACGGCCAAGGAAATCAACCCGCGCATTACCGCCGATTATGGCGAAGTCCGCTGGGATTGCTGCGTCACCAACCAGAACGACGAAGTCGTCGCCCAATACGACGTCCTGACCATGGTTGCCAAGACCTGGCCGCAAGTCGCGCAGGCTGCTGAGTAGGGTTTGGCGCAATTTGTGAGAAGCTGTCGTCCCGGCCTTGCGCCGGGACCTGCTGTCTTGCGGAAAAGGCCCCGGATCCGGCGTCCGGGTTGGCGTGAGTGTTTCCATGCTTCGTGTGGTCACCCAATGGCTTGACCATGGGGTCCATACCGTTCATTGGCCGTTTCGGGAGCTATTACGGATTGGATCACCGGATCAAGTCCGGTCATGACGATCGAGTTGGGTGGCCAAATCTGGCGGAACGGATCGGAGTGCAGACTTTAATGTGCACTCACCCAATCACTTCACCGATTTCGCGCCTTCCAGAATGAGTTGGGTGGCCAGGTCGGCGTAGTTTTCGCGGGTGACCGGGCCGCCGTCGCGGAACCACATGTAGACCCAGTTCATCATGCCGAAGAGGCTCATGGTGACCGGCATCAGGAGTGGTTTTTCCGGGTTTTCGAGGTTCGGATTAATCTCTTTCAGGATCGTCGAAAAGCGGCGGACGATCCGGCGTTCCAGAGCCGTGATCTCGCTTTTCTGCTCGTCGCTGAGGAGCGGGCCCGCGTTGAGCTGCACCTTGTGCAGGTCGTCTGCGTCTTTGTAGTTTTCCAGAACCGCGCGAACGAGGTGCTTCAGCCGTTTTTCGGTTTCGAGATCCGGCTGATCAGCTTTTTCAATATCCCGATCAAGGTCTTCCAGATGGCTGCGAATGATCTCGAAGATCAAGGCGTCCTTGTTCGGGTAGTAGTGGTAGAGAAGCGACTTGGAGACTCCCGATGCGGTGGCGATTGCGGACATGGACGCCTTTTCCATGCCCTGTTCCGCAAAGACGGAGGCGGCCTGGATCAGGATATGCCGTTGTTTGTCCTCAAAATCGTCGGCGCGGGTGCGAGCCATATTTATCTCTTCTGTTACAGTATCTTGTGATCAATAGTCGACAAAATGAATCAGCTATAATCACGATTCCTTTGGCCGGTTGTCGACCACGCGCTTTGCCTTGCCTTCCGAACGGGCAACTTTGCCGGGCTCCCTTACATCAATTTTCGTGGAAACGCCAACCACGCTCTTGATGTGATGGGAAAGCTCCTTGGCAGACGCAGCGCGGGCCTTGGACGAGGACATCGCTTCCGTTGCCTCGACCAGAACCGTCATGTTGTCCATGCGGCCTTCGCGTAACAGTTCGATCTGGAAGTGCGGGGCAAGACCATCGCATTTCAAGATCTGCTCTTCGATCTGGGTCGGGAACACATTGACGCCGCGCAGGATGATCATGTCGTCGGAGCGACCTGTGACCTTTTCCATGCGGCGCATAGAGCGGGCTGTGCCCGGCAACAGGCGGGTGAGGTCGCGGGTCCGATACCGGACCATCGGCAGGCCTTCCTTGGTCAGGGTGGTGAAGACAAGCTCTCCAATTTCGCCGTCGGGCAGGACTTCACCGGTCTCCGGATTGATCACTTCGGGATAGAAATGGTCTTCCCAGATATGAAGGCCATCCTTGGTTTCCACGCATTCATTTGCAACGCCGGGGCCCATGATTTCCGAAAGGCCGTAAATGTCGACAGCGTGCATGTTGAAGGCCTGTTCGATTTCACGGCGCATGGAATTGGTCCAGGGTTCAGCGCCGAAAATGCCGACCTGCAGTGAGCTTTCGCGTGGGTCGATTCCTTGGCGGCGGAACTCGTCCAGAATGGAGAGCATGTAGGACGGTGTGACCATGATGATCTTCGGCTTGAAGTCCGTGATCAGGGTCACCTGTCGCTCAGTCATGCCGCCTGAAACCGGAACTACCGTACAGCCGAGCTTTTCTGCCCCGTAATGCGCGCCAAGGCCGCCGGTGAAAAGTCCATAGCCATAGGCGATGTGCACAATGTCCCCGGCGCGTCCGCCTGACGCGCGGATGGAGCGGGCGACAAGGTCGGCCCAAGTGTCGATGTCCTTTTGGGTGTAGCCGACAACTGTCGGCTTTCCGGTCGTGCCGGAGGAGGCGTGAAGGCGGGCAATCTTGTCCTGCGGGGCGGCAAACATGCCAAACGGATAAGTGTCGCGGAGGTCCGTCTTCACCGTGAAGGGGAATTTTGCGAGGTCTGCCAGGGTTTTGAAGTCATCCGGGTGGCAATCGTGCGCGTCAAACCGTTTTTTGTAGAAAGGTGAGTTCTCGTAGGTATGGCGCAACGACCATGCCATACGCTCCTGCTGCAGGGTCTCAATTTCATCGCGCGAGGCGGTTTCAATCGGCTCCAGATCGCCCTGGCGCGGTGAAAGATCCTTCATGCGTCTCCTCCCAAAGACTGTGATTTCAGAACCGGGACTTATTCAGGCAGGTGGGTCCCCTTGACCGTGCGAGAATGTCCTCTGAATTCGGCGATCAACTCGCCGGACTGATTGGTGATGGAAATGTCATAGATGCCGGAGCGGCCTTGACGGGTCACTTCCTTCGCTGTGGCGGTCAGCCGGTCGCCGATACGGCCCGGCCTCAGATAGGTCACCGAGCAATGTTGGGCGACGGTCAGCTGGTTGTAGGTGTTGCAGGCAAAGGCAAAAGCACTGTCGCCAAGGGTAAAGAGATAGCCGCCGTGGCAATTGCCGTGTCCGTTGGCCATCTTTTCAGTGAGTTCCATGGACAGGATTGCGTGACCCGGAGAGACCTGTTCGATCTTCATGCCAAGGTTCTGCGAGGCATGGTCGGTGGACCACATGGCTGCAGCGCAGGCTTCGGCAAGTTGTTGCGGTGAAAGCTCCGATGCCCTCAGATGGAGGTCGCTCATTTGCCGGAAAACTCCGGTGCACGTTTTTCCAGAAATGCGGTTACGCCTTCTGCATAGTCCGCGCTGTATCCGGCCTCGCGCTGCAGATCGCGCTCCAGATCCAGCTGTTGGTCTAGCGTTTGGCAGGCGGCTTTCTGGATGGCCCGCTTTGTCAGGCCATAACCTTTGGTCGGGCCGACCGCAAACTTGGCAGCTTGTTCGCGTGCGGTTTCCAGCAAAGCGTCATCCTCAACAGCCTTCCAGATCAGGCCCCAGTTTTCGGCCTGCTCGGCAAAGACGGGCTCGCCGGTGAGGGCGAGAGCCTTGGCGCGGGCTTCGCCAATCAGACGGGCAAGGTGCCAGCTGCCGCCCGCGTCCGGCACAAGGCCCAGCTTGCAGAAGGCCTGAATGAAGCGGGCAGACTTGGCGGCAAACACCATGTCACAAGCAAAGGCGACATTGGCGCCGGCACCAGCGGCCACACCATTGACCGCGCAAACAATCGGCTTGCCTATGGAGCGGATCAGGCGAACGGTGGGATTGTAGAAGGTATCGAGAGTATGGCCGAGGTCAGGTACGCCGCCCTTACGTGGGTCGCGGTCGCCAAGGTCTTGCCCTGCACAAAAGGCTCGGCCAGCGCCGGTTAGAAGAACCGAGCGTACGGTGTCGTCATCGCGGGCACGTTCAAAGGCGGCACGGAGAGCGAGGTGCATTTCATCATTGAAGGAATTCAGTTTGTCCGGGCGGTTCAAAGTGATCGTCAGGATGCCGCCATCCAGATCCGTCAAGACAGTGTCTGAAGCACTCATGAACCTCTCCCGCGTTGGTTCTGGCCACTTGTGAAATGACCCGTTCTTTTGACAAGTATTTACATAGACCGAACGGTCAGTCAATTCCTTGGATTGTTCGAAACGAGGAGACCAGATCGGAGTGGAAGGCAAGCGTTTAGGAGGGGGCTAGACCCTCCAACTCAAGACACGTTTCTCAACCCTCCCAACAGCAGAACTAACCAAAACCCCAAGCACCGACAGAATGACGACTCCGGCGAATAAACGGTCCAGATCGTAAAGGGACCCAGCCTGAAGGATATAGGCGCCGATGCCGTATTCTGCGCCGAGCATTTCAGCTGCGACCAGCAGAATGATAGCGATGGCCAAACTGATCCTGAGGCCGGACAAGATGCCGGGCATCGCCCCCGGCAAAACGATCTTGCGCACAATGGAGAACCAAGTGAGCCCGAAGCTTTGCCCCATCCGGATGAGCGTCCGATCAACATTGTCGACCGCACCGTAGGTGGCAACGACTGTCGGGGTGAAGGTGCCGAAGGCGATGAGGGCGTATTTGGAGCCCTCGTCAATGCCGAACCAGATTACAAAGAGGGGCAGGAGCGCGATTTTAGGGATTGGAAAGATCGCGGCAATCAGGGGAACCAGTCCGGCGCGGACGAAGGAAAACAGACCGATCAGCAGGCCGACGCCAATGCCCAATGACGCGCCAAGGGCAGCACCAATGGCAAGGCGGGACAGGGATGGCAGGAGGTTCAGGGTCAATTGGCCGGACTTGTAGAACTCGATCAGTGTCTGAATAACATCGCTTGGCTTTGGCAAGGTGAGTGCCGAAATCCCCCCTTGTCTTGTGCCGAGTTCCGCCAACCCAAGCAGGAGAACAAAAACCAAAAGGCCGATGCCGCGCCGTGTTTGCGGTTTGAAACCACCGCCGCGAAACGGCACTGGTTGCTCAGAAGATCTTTGTGCATGTGAGGTGTCAGGCATGAAGAAGCTCCGCATCTGCTGCGCGGGCTTCATCCCGCATCAATTGCCACAAGTGGTCGTGCTTGTTCTGAAGGTCAGGATTCGATGCTATGCGTTGGTCGAGAGGGGTGTCGATTGTCACCACCTGATGAATTTGTCCGGGACGCCGGGACAAGACGACAATCTGATGCCCCAGCCGGACGGCTTCTTGCAAGTTATGGGTGACATACACCGCTGTAAACGGTGTTCGTGTCCACAGCGAAACAAGGTCTTCCATCAGGAGATCGCGGGTCTGACTGTCGAGCGCGGAGAGCGGCTCGTCCATCAACAAGACGGCTGGATTGACTGCGAGCGCTCTAGCGATGGCAACGCGCTGTTTCATGCCGCCTGACAATTGCTTGGGAAGAGCCTTGGCAAAGTCTGATAGCTTGGTCCGTGCCAGCACATTTTCGATAATCGCCTTTGTTTTCTCTGTAGGCAGGCGATGGTCCTCCAGCACCAGCGAGATGTTGTCTTCCACGGTGCGCCAAGGCAGGAGTGCGAAATCCTGAAAGATGTAGGTGAGGGCGTTGAGACTGCCCTCAGGGGCGGTTCCGAGCTGAAGCACATCACCTGAGGAGGGTTTCTCCAATCCTCCCATGAACCGGAGAAGAGTGGATTTACCGCAGCCTGAAGGGCCAATGATGCAAGTGATCTTGTGGGCCGGAATGGTGAGCGTGATGTCGCTCAGAACCTCCACCGCTTCATAGCGATGTCCGACCGCATTCAGGCGGATTTCCATAATGAAACTCTGTGATTGGGCGGGAGAAATCTCCCGCCTTATGCTGTCGTGAAAGGTTGTTAGCCGCGTGCTTCGACAAAACTGGCGTCAACCAGTGTGTCGAGCGAAATGTGCTTGCTGACCAGATCCTCTGATTGGAACCAAGCCAACTGATCTTTGACGGACGCCATGTTAAGCGCCGCGCCCTCATTCAAGCGCATCGTCCCGTTGATGATGGACGGGGCTGCCTTTTCGCGCGGACGGTCCGCATAGACATATTTGTGAATGAGATCGACCATCTCGTTCACGCCTTCTTCGCCGCTTTGTTTTGCGATCATGGTCGCGTTGTAGTCGGCAACGCCTTTGGAAAAGCCGCCAAGGAAGTCCTTGGTGAGGGCCTTTTCATCAGCTGCGTTTTTCGCAGACGTAAACACGGTGGTCACCTGGTAATCAGGCAAGTAGTCGGCAACATTTCCGATGATGTGAACCGCGCCAGATCCGGCGAGGGGCTTGGCAATGTGTGGAACGATTGACCACGCATCGATCTGACCGGATTTCAGCGCGCCAATGACCGCACCGACTTTTTGAAGCGGCTTGAACTTGAGGTTCGCGCCTTCTGCTGCGGCGACCTTTGAGCCCATGTAATGGAACGACGAGCCAGCGGTGGTCATGCCAAATGTTTTGCCGTCCAGCGCTGCGGGCGAGGTCAGGCCTGCCTTGAAGGCGGCATCAGAGGCGAGAATCTTTTGGCCATCAATGCCTTTTTCTTCTGACAAGGCACCGCCAATGACCTTCACCGCACCTTTGTCGGCGAGTGATATCAGGCCGCCTGAAATGGCCGTGATACCGTAGTCAACATCACCGGATGCAATCGCAACGGCCATTGGTTGTGCTGCCTGAAAGAATTTCAGCTCCACATCCAGACCGGCGTCAGCGAAGTACCCGCGTTCGAACGCAATAAAACTGCCTGAGTGGCTTGTGAAACGTAGCGCCCCGAGAACGATCTTGCGGTTCTTGGCAATGGCCGGGGCAGGCAACGTTGCCAGTGCGGCAGCGCCACCGAGCAGACCAAGAGCCTGACGGCGATTGAAATTGGACATGAAACCCTCCCAAAACTTTTAATTGTTTCTCAGCGCCGGTTGGCCCGAAATGGGCTCAAGACCGTTCAGAGCATATTGGAATGGTGCATGTTGAAAGAAATCAGGGGCAGGTTGCAAGGCCTCGAAACGCTAAAGCTGTACATATAGGAGCGCTGTGTCTGAAAAGGCGGTGCTATCTTGTCTCGCGCCGCCTGTTCATCTTTATCAGACGAACTTATTTTGCGATCTTGTCCGCCATGACTGAAATTGTCTGAACATAGACGCTTGCCTTGTTCCACTCGCGCAACACCCGGTAGTTTGCTGTGCCCGGCCCCCAAGGCTGTCCGGCTCGCCAGCCTTTATTCTTCAGGTAATTGGCAGTCGATGCGAGAACATCGGGGATCGAGCGGATCAAGTCCCGGCGACCATCGCGATCATAATCCACCGCGTATTTCATGTAAGAGGATGCCAAAAACTGGGTTTGTCCGATCTCGCCAGCCCATGCGCCGCGCATCTGGTTCGGGGCCATATCCCGGCGTTTGATAATCTTTAGTGCGTTCACAAGTTCGTTGGTGAAGAACTTTGAGCGGCGGCAATCATAGGCAAGAGTCGCAAGTGAGCGAATGATCGACATTCTCCCGGTGTAGCCGCCGAAATTTGTTTCCAGCCCCCAGATCGACAAAATGACGGGCGCAGGGACGCCGTATTTTTTTCAATGCGGTTAAACAGCCGCTGATATTTTGTTTCAAGCCGCTTGGCCTTGTTGATCATCGCGTTGTTCACGCGCTTGGCATAGAACTGATTAAAAGACAGCTTGAAAGATTTCTGGTTGCGGTCCAGTCGGATCACTTTTTTGTTGTAGGTGACCCCCTTCAAGGTGGATGCAACCATCCCTGACCGCAATCTGTATTTTGGCGCTTCTTTGATAAAGGCAGCCTTCCAAGCCTCATAACCTGAGGCGTTGTTCCCACATTTGGCAGCTTGTGCTGCACCAGTCTGAAGGAAAACGACCGCAAATACGGCCATAACAACTTTTCGCAAAAACATGAGGAGACCTCTGTCCCAAAAATTACCTATAGGAAGAGTGCTACCCCATTTTATTTTAGACGTCCATAAATGGTGCCTATGACCTCGGCGCGGGCTATTCGATTAATTGGCCAAAACTGCCGTTGCCTCGATTTCGACCAAGGCTTCGTCTTCGACCAATTCGGACACGACCAGCATTGACATGGCGGGAAAGTGTTTACCGAAATACTTTTGGTAGGCTTTACCGACCGCGCGTTGATTGTCGACATAAGTCTTCTTGTTAGTCACGAACCAGGTCAGGCGGACAACGTCAGTCGCCTTTCCTCCTGCCGCCTCGACAACTGCGATGATATTTTCAAGCGCTTGTTCCATCTGGCCAATAAAGTCATGACGTTCGAATGTCAGGTCCGCAGTCCAGCCGATTTGCCCGCCAATATAGAGTGTGCCGTCTGGTGTCAGCATACCGTTGGCGTAGCCTTTGGCCGGGGCCCAGCCTTCGGGCTGAATGACTTTGTGGGACATGAGAGGTTTCCAGTTTGATGAAATGGGATGATCGACAGGGAGATTGACGGTCAGGTCACGCGTGAGCGCACTGCATATTTCGGGTCTTTCCATGCCTCTGTTTTCATGACGTCTTCCAGAATTTCTGATGCGCGAACAACGTCTGCTTCATCCAGATAAAGTGGGGTAAAGCCGAAGCGCATGATGTTTGGCGCCCGAAAATCTCCGATCACGCTGCGGTCAATCAGGGCCTGAACAGCTTCATAGCCTTTTTCAAACTTGAAAGAGACCTGCGACCCACGTTCGGCCGCGTTGCGCGGGGAGGCAAGTGTCAGCATCGGGCATCGGCGTTCCACTTCTTGAATAAAGCGTTCAGACAGGCGAATGGAGGCTTCTCGAATATCGTCCATTGTCACGCCTTCAAACGCGTCCAAAGCTTCATCAAGTATGGAAAGCTGCACGATGGCGGGCGTGCCGATGCGCAGCCGTTCGGTGCTCATGGCCGGGCGATAATCCAGTTCCATGGCAAAGGGGGCATCGTGACCGAGCCAGCCAGCAAGTGCAGGTTCCACTTCTTCGATAATATCTGGGCGCGCATAGATGAAGGCCGGCGCTCCGGGGCCGCCATTGAGGTATTTATAAGTGCAGCCAACGGCAAACTCAGCGTTTGAGCGCGTCAGGTCGACGGGAACGGCTCCTGCCGAATGCGCCAGATCCCAGATCATCACAGCTCCGGCCTCATGCGCTTTCTTCGTAATTGCATCCATGTCGTGCATGCGGCCGGTTCGGTAATCAACCTGAGTGAGCATGACTGCAGCGACTTCATCGGTAATCGCGTCCGCGACTGCTTCGGGGTCCACCACCCGCAATTCATGGTCCTTGCCGATGGTGTCGATGAGCCCGCGGGCCATATAAAGATCGGTTGGGAAATTGCCATTGTCGGACAGGATGACTTTTCGGGTTGGGCGCATGCGAAGGGCTGCAGCAACGGCCTGATAAACCTTGATGGAGAGCGTGTCGCCGGTGGCAATGGTGCCTTGCTGTGCGCCGACCAGTGGCGCGATCTTGTCGCCAACGACCTTGGGCAAGGCCATCCAGCCCGCCGTGTTCCACGCTTTTATGAGGTCTTGACCCCATTCTGCTGTGATCGTTTTTGCGGCACGGTCTGCTGCGCCTTTTGGCAAGACGCCAAGGGAATTGCCATCCAGATAAATGACGCCGTCTGGAATTTCGAAACGGTCCTTACGCGGGAAAATACCGGCTTGAGGGATGGGGGCATTCATTTCTTATAGGTCTCCGCGTACGTGCCAAAGCTCGGGGAAGAGCTGGACGTCCAACATTTTTTTGAGGTAACTCACACCCGGCGTGCCGCCGGTGCCGCGTTTAAAGCCGATCACGCGCTCGACAGTTGTCACATGGTTGAAACGCCAGCGCCGGAAATAGTCTTCCAGATCGACCAGCTTTTCGGCCAGTTCATAGAGTTCCCAGTAGTCCGCAACATTTTCGTAGACGACTTTCCAGTGGTTTCGAATGTCTTCGTTTGCTTCGTGCGGCGCTTCCAATTGGGGCGGCGGTGGGGCCGCACCTTCACCATCCAGCGTTCTATAAAGCAGGGTGATTGCATCGTCATAGAAACTGGGGCGCTTGAGTTCCGCTTCTAGAAGCACGGTGACGTCCGGGTCGTGAGCGTGGGATTTCAGCATGTTCGGATTGCGATTGCCGAGCACAAATTCAATCATGCGGTATTGCCAAGACTGGAATCCGGAAGAGGGCCCGAGGGAATCTCGAAATTGGGTGTATTCGCTCGGCGTCATGGTGCGCAGAACATCCCACGCGCCATTCAACTGTTCGAAGATCCGGGCAACGCGTGTCAACATCTTGAATGCATGGGGCATGTTGCCAGCATTCATTTGCTCGCGGGCGCTCGCCAACTCATGAATGGCAAGTTTCATCCAGAGTTCACTTGTCTGGTGCTGGATGATGAACAGCATTTCATCATGAGCATCGGAAAGCGGATGTTGCGCGGTGGTTATCGGTTCAAGATGAAGGTAGTCGCCATAGGACATGGCATCCTTGAAATCCATCTTCGCACCGGCTTTACCCGGATCATAGGCTGAGGAAGACATCAGGCTGGGTCCTTCAGGCGGAAACGCTGGATTTTGCCGGTTGCTGTTTTCGGCAGGGTGTCGGTGAAGATGACCGAGCGGGGATATTTGTAAGGCGCAATGCTCTGTTTGACATGGTCCTGCAGCGCTTTGGTCATAGCCTCGTCAGGCTCCAGTCCTTCCAACAGCACGACATGAGCCTGAACGATGGAGCCTCGTTCGTCGTCGGCCACTCCGATAACAGCACATTCCGCAACAGATTCGTGCGAGAGAAGGGCGGCTTCCACTTCGGGCCCGGCAATGTTGTAGCCAGCTGAAATGATCATATCGTCATTTCGGGCGGCAAAGTGGAAATAGCCGTCCTTATCGCGCACGAATGTATCGCCCGTGACGTTCCAGCCGTTTTGAACATACTCTGTTTGACGCGCGCCGCGCAGGTAGCGGCAGCCGGTTGGGCCACGCACTGCCAATCTCCCGATTTCGCCATCGGGCAGGTCTTCACCATTGTGGCCGATAATCTTCGCCTCATAGCCGTTGACCGGTTTTCCGGTACAGGCCGGGCGATGGTCGGTAAAGCGGTTGGAGATGAAAATATGCAGCATTTCTGTTGCGCCGATCCCGTCCAGCATAGGCTTTCCGGTCTTTGCCATCCACTCGTCATAGACCGGGGCTGGCAAGGTTTCACCAGCCGAGACGGCAGCGCGTAGGGAAGATAAATCTGCACCTTCATCCATGGCCTTCATCATGGCACGGTAGGCCGTTGGCGCTGTGAAGCAGACGGTCGCCTTATATTTTTGAATAATCTCAATCATGTTGGGCGGTGTTGTCTGCTCCAGCAAGGTGGCAGCTGCCCCGAAGCGCAGCGGAAACACGGCCAGTCCGCCGAGGCCAAATGTGAAGGCGAGTGGAGGCGAGCCGACGAACACGTCCTCAGACTGCACGTTGAGCACTTCTTTCGCATACCCGTCTGCAATGATGAGCAAATCGCGGTGGAAATGCATGGTGGCTTTTGGGATACCCGTTGAGCCAGAGGTAAAGCCAAGCAGCGCGACATCGTCTTGCGCCGTTTTTACCGCATCGAAACGAACCGGTTTTCCAGTGCAAGACGGTCCAGTTCGGCATCGTGGTTGGACGTTCGTCGAAGCCGACAACTGTATTAAAAAGGGGCTGTCTTTCGCGCAGGCCGCCATTTCGTCCATCAACCGCGTATCACACAGCGCGTGAGTGATTTCGGCCAGCTCGACATATTTGGTGAGCTCGGCGGCGCGCAGCATTGGCATCGTGTTGACCACCACGGCACCCGCTTTTGTGGCGGCCAGCCAACAGGCCACCATGGCCGGATTGTTGGCTGAGCGGATGAGGACACGATTTCCGGGTTTGACGCCCAAATCATCAACCAGCGCATGGGCGAGCCGATTGGTCCAGTCCGTCAGTTCCTTGTAGGTTCTGCGACGACCATTTCCGATCAGCGCCGTGTGGTCACCAAAACCTTTTTCCACCGTCGCATCGGTCAGTTCTACCGCTGCATTCAGCATCTCCGGATACTCAAAATGACCGAGTTTCAAGTCTGGCCATGTGTCAAAGGCAGGCAGGTTGTCACGGGCAAATGTATCAATATGGGCTGACGGCGTGAGCATGTTCATTCTCCCTGGAACGCACCAAGCGTTTGCCTTGCAATGACGATTTTCTGAACATCGGATGCGCCTTCGTAGATCCGAAGCGCACGTATTTCGCGGTAGAGCTTTTCGACAGTTTCGCCTGACCGCACCCCATCGCCGCCATGTAATTGGACAGCTTTGTCGATCACGATTTGAGCCTGTTCGGTTGAGAAGAGCTTGGCCATGGCTGCTTCGCGGGTTACGCGCGGCGCGCCACTGTCTTTGGTCCAGGCTGCGCGATAAACCAACAGGGCTGCTGCATCCACATCAAGCGCCATGTCCGCGATATGTCCTTGAACCATTTGCAGGGCGAAGAGCGGTTTTTCGCGGATTTCCCGTTTGACGACCCGGTCCAGTGCTTCATCGAGCGCCCGACGGGCAAAACCGAGCGCAGCGGCGGCGACTGTAGAACGGAATACATCCAGAACGGACATGGCGATCTTGAAGCCCGCACCGCGTTTACCAATCAGATTTGAAGCCGGGATACGGCAATCTGTGAAACGCAGTGTTGCAAGTGGGTGCGGGGCGATTGTGTCCAATCGCTCGACCACCTCAAGGCCCGGCGTGTCTGCGGGAACAATGAAAGTCGACAAGCCTTTTGCCCCCGGCGCTTCACCTGTTCTTGCAAACACCGTGTAGACGTCAGCAATGCCGCCATTTGAGATCCAGGTTTTTTCGCCATTCAAAAGGAAGTCGTCACCGTCAACGGTCGCGGTCATTGTGCTACTGGCGACATCCGAGCCGGAATGCGGTTCGGTCAAGGCAAAAGCGGCAATGGCTTTTCCCTGACGTGTGAGCGGCAGCCAGTCCGCCTTTTGGGTGAGCGTACCAAACAGGGAAATGGCGCCGGTGCCGAGCCCTTGCATGGCGAAGGCAAAATCCGCCAAACCATCATGGCGAGCAAGCGTTTCGCGGATCAGGCAAAGGGAGCGAACATCAAGCGGAAAGTCGCTGTTCGGTTCGACACCGGAGTAGGTCAGATAGCCGCCATGACCCAGTATGGTCACAAGCTCTCGACAAGCAGCTTCGGTGTCCGAGTGATCGACCGATCCAAGATTGCGTGTCGCCCAATCTTCCAGATCGTTCTGGAGCCGACGGTGCCGGTCTTCGAAAAACGGCCAATTGAGGTAGCTTGTGTCAGCCATCAGTTGCCCTCAAAAACCGGACGTCTTTTGGCAACAAAAGCCTCATAGGCGCTCTTGAAGTCTTGCGTTTGCATGCACAGGGCCTGTGCCTGCGCTTCAGCTTCAATGGCTTGTTCGATGGACATGGACCATTCCTGATTGAGCATGGTCTTGGTCATCATGTTGGCAAAGCCCGGGCCTTCCGCGATCCTCAGCGCCAACTCGGTTGCCACGCCATCCAGTTCGCCAGTCTCAACCAGCCGATTGAAAAAGCCCCAATTCAGCCCTTCTGTGGCGGACATGGATCTACCGAGATAGAGCAGTTCTGCCGCACGGCCCTGTCCGATGATGCGAGGTAGGATGGCGCAGGCCCCCATATCACATCCGGCCAAACCAACCCGATTAAACAGGAAGGCGACCTTGGCATCTGGCGCAGCAATACGCAGATCAGAGGCCATCGCGATAATGGCTCCAGCACCGGCACAAACACCTTCTACCGCTGCAATGATGGGCTTTCCGCAATTCATCATCGCCTTGACCAGATCACCAGTCATGCGGGTGAAGGTGAGAAGCTCTTTGGTGGTCATGTCCACCAAGGGTCCGATAATGTCGTGCACGTCTCCGCCGGAGCAGAAGTTGCCGCCATTGGAGCCAAAGATGACGACCTTCACGTCATCGGCATAATGCAGGTCCCGGAACCAGTCCCGTAGCTCTGCATAGCTTTCGAAGGTCAGCGGGTTTTTTCGATCGGACCTGTTTAGGGAAATACGGGCAATTCCGTCGGAAATCGTGCAGTTAAAGTGCTTTACATCTGAATGCATGGTCATCCCCGCTTGCCCTCAAGGCTGTCGGTGAGTGTGTCGAGCCGTTTGATCATCCCGAGCGTGTCGTCTTCGGTCAGATCAGAAAGGAGATTGTCGATCCATTTTTCATGGGCAGCTGCATGTTCTGCAAAGGCGGTTCGTCCGGCGTCCGTCAGCTGAACGAGGGACGCACGGCGATCACCGGGCACGGCCACCCGTTCGGCCAGTCCTTCTTGTGCCAGCCGATCAACGATCCCGGTGATGTTGCCATTGGAGACGCGGAGCAATTCAGAGATAGCACTCATTTTGAGGCCGTCGGGATAACGATAAAGCGCTGACATGACATCGAAACGGGGCAGGGTCGAACTGAAATCTTCCCGCAGTTTGCGTCGCAATTCGTCTTCAATACGGCTGCTTGCTTTCAAGAGCTTCAACCAGAGACGAAGCCGCGTTTTGGAAAGTGGTTCAGTATCCGAAGTCGGTTTGTCCATCGTCAAATCTCTCCTCCGGATAGGGCCAGTGCGTGGCCATTGACAGACCTTGCGGCATCTGAACACAGCCAAAGAGCCGTTCCGGCGACCTCATCAGTCTGAATAAAACGGTTCTGCGGATTGTTTTTCTTCAAAGCTGCTTCAGCGTCATCATTGCTCATGCCTGTCTTTGCGACAATGGTGTTGATCGACCGGGTCAGCATCGGGGTTTCAATAAACCCCGGGCAAATCGCATTGGCGGTGACGCCGCTGGTACCCAGTTCAATTGCAACTGATCGGGTCAGCCCGACCACGGCATGTTTGGCGGCAACATAGCCGGACACATAAGGATAGCCCTTCAGACCGGCGGTTGACGCAACAGCGATTAACCGACCCCAGCCGCCGGCTTTCATGCTGGGCAGGGTCGCTTGCCACAAGTTGAAGACGCCTGTCAGGTTGACGGCGAGCATCTTGTTGAGATCATCAAAAGACATTTTGGAGAACGGAACACTTTCCGCTGCACCTGCGTTGGCGATGGCAACATCCACGGGACCATGATGCTCAATTGCGGCCTGAACGGCGGATTGAACCTGTTCAACAGAGGTCACGTCGCAGACTTGATAGGCGTGTCCCTGGGCCTTCAGCTTTTCCTCGTTGCGCCCGAATATCGTGACCTTGGCACCAGTTTGGGCAAAGTCCCTGGCGATTTCAGCGCCAACGCCTGAGCCTCCGCCGGTGATGATGATGTGCTTGTCGGTCAGCATCAGACTTTCACCACGGTTTCAGCTTCACGATCTGCAAGGCGCCAAGCCTGATCCCGTCCCGCCAGATATGGAAGCGGCCAAGCTTCATGACGGTCGCCGATCTTGGCTCCTTCATGCATGGTCCAATAGGGGTTGGCGAGATGCGTGCGGCCAACACAAACAAGGTCTGCGCGCCCGGCCATCAGGATAGAGTTTGCATGGTCAGCCTCGTAGATGTTGCCGACTGCCATTGTTTTGATCCCGGCCTCGTTGCGAATGCGGTCCGAGAACGGTGTCTGGAACATCCGCCCATAAACGGGCTTGGCGTCAATGGTGGTTTGTCCTGCGGAAACATCGATAATGTCTGCGCCCGCCGATTCAAACATTTTTGCGATTTGCACCGCTTCTTCCGGGGTTACACCATCGCTACCGACCCAATCGTTGGCCGAGATGCGCACCGACATCGGCTTGTTTGCAGGCCAGACGGCGCGCATGGCTTCAAACACTTCCAGCGGATAGCGCATCCGGTTTTCCAGCGAGCCGCCATAGTCATCCGTGCGTGTGTTGGAAACGGGGGTGATGAAGGATGAAATCAGATACCCATGCGCGGCATGGAGCTCGATCATATCGAAACCGGCTCGGTCGGCCATTTCGGCTGAGGCCGCAAATTGCGCCTTGATCGCCTGCATGTCTTCAACCGAGAGTTCCCACGGAATAGCATTGTCCGAAGACCATGGAATGGCGGAGGCGGAGACAAGTTCCCAATTGCCGTCGGCCAGCGGCTTATCCATGCCTTGCCAGCCGATATTGGTCGAACCTTTTCGTCCGGAATGGCCGATCTGACAGCAAATCTTTGCTGCCGTTTCGGCATGAACAAAGTTGGTCAGGCGCTTCCAAGCCGCTTCATGTTCTGGAGCGTAAAGCCCCGGACATCCCGGCGTGATGCGACCGGTTGGTGAAACGCAAGTCATTTCCGTATAGACGAGACCTGCGCCGCCCTTTGCCCGCTCGCCGTAGTGGATCAAATGCCAGTCCGTCGGGCACCCGTCGACCGCCTTGTATTGGGCCATGGGAGAGACCACGATGCGGTTCTTCAGCTCCATGTCGCGCAGCTTGAAGGGGGCGAACATCGGCGCTCTGGTTGGTCCGTTGGTCGGTGCGCCCGCCGTTTCCTGAAACCATTTTTCTGCAGAGGACAGCCAGTTGGCATCGCGCAACCGCAAGTTTTCGTGGCTGATGCGCTGGGAGCGAGTTAGCAGGGAATAGTTGAACTGAACGGGATCAAGATCGAGATAGCGTTCAACTTCCTCAAACCACTCCAGCGAGTTGCGGGCCGCTGACTGCAAGCGCAAGACTTCCAGACGCCGCTCTTCCTGATAGCGCTCGAAGGCCGCTTCCAGCGTGTCTTCGGAATGAAGGTAATCGGCAAGGGCGATGGCACTGTCGAAGGCGAGACGCGAGCCTGAGCCGATGGAAAAATGTGCGGTTGCAGAGGCATCCCCCAGCAGGACGACATTCTCGTGATACCAACGCTCACACAGCACCCGCGGGAAGTTCATCCAGACGGCGGACCCGCGCAAATGCGCGGCGTTGGACATCAGCTCATGTCCGCCAAGGTGGTCAGCAAAGACCTGTTCGCAAGTGGCGATGGTCTCTTCCTTGGACATCGTCTCATAGCCGACTTTGTCCCATGTCTCCTGCGAGCACTCCACAATGAATGTCGCTGTGTCGGCATCGAATTGGTAGACATGCGCCCAGATCCAACCGTGCTCGGTTTTCTCGAAGATGAACGTGAAAGCGTCGTCAAATTTCTGGTGTGTTCCAAGCCAGACAAACTTGCATTTGCGCACGTCGATTTCCGGCTTGAAATGCTCGGCGTATTGTGTGCGCACGCGAGAATTGATGCCATCGCAGGCAATCACGAGGTCATAGTCTTTCTTGTAAGTCTCTACATCCTCGAACTCGGTTTCAAAGCGCATATCAACACCGAGTTCACGTGCGCGCTCCTGCAGGAGAATCAACATTTGCTTGCGGCCTATGCCCGCAAACCCATGGCCCCCGGAGACGGTCCGCACACCGTCGTGCACCACTGCGAGATCGTCCCAATAGGCAAAATGGCTGCGAATGGCTTCAGCGCTTTTCGGATCGTTTTGGGCGAGATTGTCGAGCGCGTCGTCGGACAGAACCACGCCCCAGCCAAAGGTGTCGTTGGCCCGGTTGCGCTCGATCACAACCACTTCGTGGTTCGGATCACGTAGTTTCATGGAAATTGCGAAATAGAGGCCAGCAGGTCCTCCGCCCAGACAGGCAATGCGCATGGTCCAATCTCCTCCAGGTCCATTCCATCTTGTCGATATCGGAGAGTATATGCTTCATGTTTAAATGTTTCAAGATTGAAATATCGCAATTGCGTCTATATCGTTCTATGGCTTGAAGGAGCGGGCAGGAGGCAACATGACTGACATGACCAGGATTGACTGGGACGATGCGTTTTCCAACGGGTCCTATATTGAGGGAGCCGAGGCATATGTTGATCATTGGGCCAGCAAGGCTGCCGCCTTTCGGGCAAGTCACCCATTGGCAAAACTGGATGTTCCCTATGGGGCTGGTGACCGGCAACGGCTGGATCTGTTCTTGCCCGAAGCGCCCCCAAAAGGCCTCGCGGTTTTCGTTCACGGTGGCTACTGGCTGAAGTTTGACAAATTATGGTGGTCGCATCTGGCTGGCGGGGCGCTTAGTCGTGGCTGGGCCGTTGCACTGCCAAGTTACAACCTCGCGCCAAAGGCCCGGATTTCGGACATCACTAAGGATGTTGGTGCGGCAATCTGCAAAGCTGCCTCGCTGGTCCACGGACCGATCCATTTGTCGGGGCATTCAGCCGGTGGTCATCTTGTCAGCCGAATGGCATGCGAAACCGGGCCCTTGCCCCAAGATGTTCAAGATCGGCTCAAACGGGTCGTCTCCATCAGCGGGTTGCATCACCTTGAGCCTCTTATGTTGACCGATATGAACGCTGATTTACGGCTGGATGGCGATGAAGCCCGCGCTGAAAGCGCAGCGCTGCTTGACCCGGTGTCAGGTGTTGAAACCATCTGCTGGGTCGGCGCACAGGAGCGCCCCGAATTCCTGCGCCAGAACCGTCTTCTGGAAGAACGCTGGTCACGAAAAGGCGCAACCATTTCCGCCGTCTACGATCCCGGAAAGCACCATTTCAACGTGATCAACGGACTGGCTGATCCGGACAGCGCACTGACACGGGCATTTGTGGGTTAGGGCGCCTCTCCACCTGTACGACTCTGCCTAATCAACAAACTTCTGCTTCACCTTGCCGCGGAATTTTGCGGTGAGGTCTTCCGGCACTTCGGTTCCGTCATAGAGGAAGGGCAGGATGCCGCGGCGGCCTGAGGCGCCGCGCATCTTTGCCAGATCCTCGTCCGACACCGTCACCCGCTGGGACATGCGCCGTCCCCATTCGGCAAGGCAGTCATAGAGACGGTCCATGACCTCTTTGTGGTCGGGGCTGGCTCCAAGGTCACGATATTCCTTCGGGTCTTCATGCAAGTCGAAGAGCATCGGGCGGAAGCCGCCTTCAGCGTGGATCATCTTGTAGCGACCATCAAAAATCATGAAGAGCCGCGCATCTCGGATGGAAACGCACAGTTCCTGCCGCTGGGAGGTCTGGGAATAGTTGTATTCGCTGATGGCATAGTCTCGCCATTCGGGCGTCTTGCCGTGGAGCCAGGGCAGGAGGGAGCGTCCCTCAATGATATGGTCCGGCACCTTGCCGCCCGCCGCCTCCACGAAGGTTGCAGCCATATCGATGGCTTCCACCAGCGCATCGCATGTTGTGCCCCGCGTTGCGTCGGCTTCCTTTCGCGGGTCGTAGACAATCATCGGGATCTTCACCGACGGGTCGTGGAACATGTCCTTTTCGCCCAGCCAGTGATCGCCGAGATAGTCGCCATGATCTGAGGTGAGCACGATCATGGTGTTGTCAAGCTCGCCGGTCGCCTCCAGATGGTCCAGCAGGCGGCCCAGTTGATCGTCGCATTGCTTGATCAGGCCCATATAGGCCGGAATCACCTTTTCTCGTACCTCATCACGCTGGAACGCTGATGCCACTTTGCCCTTCATGTAGGCGGCAAAGACGGGATGCGGGTTGTCGCACTCGGACGGATCGCGCGCCACATCGATCATGTCGTTTGCGGAATACATATCGTGATAAGGGGCGGGGACGATGTAGGGCCAGTGCGGCTTGATGTAGCTGACATGAGCGCACCAGGGGCGAGCGCCGTTGGCCTTTTGCTCGTCCATGAAGCGGATGGTTTCGCTTGTCAGCCACGGGGTTTCGCTGTCTTCCTCGCGAATGTTTGCCGGTTTGTCGGCGTTCTTGAACATCCACCCGGAGGCGACTTCATCGCCCTCAACCCCGGCATTGGCGTGATCCGACCATGGGTTTTCGGCCTCATAACCCCTTGATTTCAGATACTCGTTATAGGGCGAGCGCTTTTCATCATAAAAACCGTCAGGGCCTTCGCCCCACAAGCCGTCGTCCCGAATGATCGCATCAAAGCCGCATTCGGTCTGCCGCGCGCCGATCATCGTGTCGGGAGACAGGCCGAGGCGTTCCATACCCTTCTTGTCGACCTTCATATGAGTCTTGCCGATCAAAAAGCAGTCCATGCCGTTGTCACGGAGGTGATCGCCAAGGGTCATTTCGCCGACACGCAAGGGAAAGCCATTCCACATGGCCCCATGGCTGGACGTGTAGCGTCCGGTGTAAAAGCTCATGCGCGATGCACCGCAGATCGGCGACTGGCAATAGGCGTTGGTGAAACGCACGCCCATCTTTGCAACACGATCAAAATTCGGGGTCTCAAGGGTCGGGTGACCGGCGCAGCTGAGATAATCGAAGCGCAGCTGGTCATACATGATGAAAAGAATGTTCAAAATCAGTCTCCCCGTCCGTCCTTAAAACCCTCCAGGGCTTTTAAAGGTGGCGCATGTTGTTCTTCAAACAGGTATTGAAATCAAGGTGCAGACCATAGCCGCGTTCGCCTTTGACTGTCGAAATGGCAAAGCCTGAAAAGCACAAGTTATATTCAGGAAAACGCATCATTTAAAAAGTTCATTTGCCAGCGGGGTGGGAAAGGCGAAAATTTGCGTTAGGTAAGGAATGGCAGGAAAGGACTCAGGCATCGCCAACTGGAGCATATTGATGACGGACTGGACATCTCTTTTGAACAGGCGTCAGATGCTGGCGTTCTCCGGAGCCGCTTTGGCGACAGCTGCGGTGGGGCCGACCTTCCATGTTGCCCGGGCTGACGATGGATTTCTGGAAATTGCTGCAGGGCCTGCCAAAAAGAAGCTCTTGTCGGAAGGGACTGCGGAAGCAGACCTTTGGCTTTTCGGTGGAAGCCTGCTGGGACCGGAAATCCGCGTTACGGTTGGAGAGCGGGTGAAGGTGCGGCTCGTCAACAACCTTGAGGAACCAACCTCTATTCATTGGCACGGCATACGCATTCAAAACGACATGGACGGGGTCTCCGGTCTGACGCAGGAGGCCGTGGCACCGGGGGAGAGTTTTGAGTATGATTTTGTAGCCCCGGACGCCGGAACTTATTGGTATCACGCACATAATCGCAGTTGGAACCAGGTGGGCCGCGGGCTTTATGGCGCGTTGATTGTCGAAGAGGTGGTGCCGGTTTTTGATCGTGAGCACGATCTGACGGTTGTGATTGATGACTGGCGGATTCTTGAAGATGGCAATCTCGATCAGCAAACCTTTGGCAGCCTGATGGATTGGAGCCATGCGGGCCGCCTCGGCAACTTTCTAACGATCAATGGGGTTAGCGATCCCGAATTTCGTCTCAGTCGCGGCGAAAAATATCGTTTGCGACTGATCAATGTTGCGAATGCGCGTGTGATGCCGCTGAACCTTGCAACGGAAAAAACCAAAGTGCTTGCCTATGACGGTCAGTCACTTCCGGAACCGGAAGAAGGGCCGCCTGCAGAGTTTTTCCTCGGACCTGCCCAGCGCGTGGATGTGATGGTTGAGGCTGATGAGGACTTCTCGCTCAATTTTGTTGCGCGCGATGATAGTTTTCCATTTGCCCGTTTTAATGTGACTGACAGCGATGGATCTCAAGGGCATATCGTTTGGAAGCCTGCGATCTCTAATCTACCCGAACCTGACCTTGAAACCGCCAATACCTACTCGTTGGAAATGACGGGCGGGGCCATGGGGCAGATGGGGGAGATGATCTATAACGGCAAGGTTCTGGAGCGCAGCGACATGCGCGAAACCGGACAGCTTTGGGCCTTTAATGGCGTTGCAAATCTGGCGAAGGAGCCGTTCTTCTCCGTTCAGAAGGGGGAAACCGTTGTAATTGACTTGACCAACAACACCGCCTTTGAACACGCGATGCATACCCACGGCCATCATTTCCGCATTGTTGAACGGGAAGGAGCCGAAGCTGATGAGAGCGCATATTGGCGTGACACGTTTCTCATCCTTCCGCGTCAGCGGGTGAAAATCGCATTTGTGGCCGACAATCCCGGCAAGTGGTTGTTCCACTGCCATATGCTGGAACATGCCGCTGCTGGCATGAACACCTGGTTTGAAGTGGTGTGAGACGCCGAAAGGCTATTGAACCGGGATTTCCCGAAACGCTGTTTCTAGCTTTTGGGCGAAGGCCAACTTCGATATCTCGCCGGGCAGGCTGGCATGAGCTGCAATGTTGATCTGTCGGTCTTCGCCAAGCAGGGTCAGAAACTGGTTGATGGCTTCAATGGCATTCAATGAGACCGGTTCGATCAACATGATGGCATGAGCCAGCACAGAGCTTTGTGTTTTGTCTGCTTTTCCGCGCCGGATGCGCATGGCGGTGCCCGCGAATTTCAGCCCGTTTAGTTGCACATTATATTCGCCATCACAAAAAGCCCCGGGTTGCCAGCCACGACTGGCCCCATCGCCCAGCGTCTTTTCGATCGGCGTGCAGAGTTTGTCGTATTCGCGTTTCAGGTCAACGGCTTGACCCGGCTTAGTGGCGTAGACGTGCGTGATGTTCAAAATGCCAGCACCTTGCGGTGTCACGTCGCCGCCGGTGCTGCGTAAATTGATCGGCCATCCCTTGGCTTTCATCTCCTCGACACTGTCCGCAAACGTTGCCTTGGTGCTGAGGCTTTTTGGTGAGACCAGACACTGCGGACTTTCCCAGAGCCAGACATGCCGATGCGACGGGTTCTGGCTGACATCCTCAAGATGGTCCAGTTCCCGTGCCAGCGCCTCGCCAGCGTCCAGAAAATCAATCTTGGTCAAAGTCTCAGTCCTGTCCCATGCATCAAGCATCGATCCCGTTAGCTTGCTGTATGGTCTATGTCAGGCGTTCGCTCAAGCCTTCCAGCATATCGAGACATTTGCTGAGCTGGTCGATGCTGATGAATTCATCTGGCTGATGGGCTTGTGCGATGGAGCCGGGGCCGCAGACGACAACCGACATGCCACATTCCTGGAACAGACCCGCTTCGGTTCCGAAAGCCACCACCTCGCAATGCTCATGCCCGGTGAGTGCGCAGACTATATCGCGCGCCTCATTTTCGTCCACGACCTGTAATCCGGCGACCTCGCCAACAACTTCTGTGGTGATACTGGCGTCCGGATAGACCTTCTGCATTTCCGGTAGAAGCGTATGATCACAATAGTGGGAAAGCACGCTTTTGACGTCCTCGCCGTCTTTGGGATCAACAGGCCGCATTTCCCATTCCACAGCGCAATTGCGGGCCAATACGTTTCGCGCCAGACCACCTTCAATCCTCCCAACTTGCACCGTGGTCCAAGGGGGATCAAAACGGTTCGCGGAAGGGTGTTGACGGGTTTTCATCTCATTGCCGACATCCAGCAATTTTGTGATGTATTGGGCAGCGAAATGGATGGCGTTGACGCCTTTGTCCGGCTCAGAGCCGTGGCCGTCGGTGCCACAAAAATGTGTCGTGTATTCATAACAGCCCTTGTGGCCCTCAATCACACGTAGTTCTGTCGGTTCACCAATGATTGCGACAGATGGCTTGATGCCAAAATTCGGTAGTTCCTCCAACAGATGACGTGCGCCAAAGCAACCGACTTCCTCATCATAAGTGAATGCGAAATGGACAGGGCGCTTGAGGTCTAGGCTCGCATAGTGCGAAGCCATGGCCAGACAGGCGGCGATAAAGCCCTTCATGTCGCAGGTACCGCGCCCATAAAGCAGGCCATCATCCTCGCGTAGCTCAAAGGGATCGCTGGTCCAGTCTGAGGCTTCAGCGGGCACCACATCAGAATGCCCTGACAAGACAATGTCTCCGTCTATATCCGGACCAAGAGTGGCAAACAGATTGGCCTTTTTCCCACAAGGAGACACGATTACCTTTGTCCGCGCCCCGGTCTTTTCCAGAAGCGATTTGGTATAGTCGATCAGGTCCCGATTGCTGTCGGCAGACACGGTGGGAAAGGCGATCAGGTCTGCGAGGATCTGCTTTGTATCGTCGATTGCTGAATGGGGCATAATCACCTTAGGTCTTCACATGCAGTTCACGCGGCTTGCTGCAGAAGGTTTCTGCAGGACCGCTTTCTGTAATGAGAATGCTTTCCGTGATTTCCATACCCCAATCATCCATCCAAAGGCCTGGCATGAAGTGGAATGTCATGCCGGGTTGAAGGATAGTCGTGTCTTCATCGCGAATGGAAACCGTGCGCTCGCCCCAATCCGGCGGATATGAGATGCCAATCGGATAGCCAGCACGTGCACCACGCTCAATGCCGGCGCGCTCCAGTGGTCCTGAGAGGGCACGGTAAATATCCCCAGCGGTGTTTCCTGCCCGTGCCGCATCCAGTCCCGCTTCAAGACCTTCGACAAGCGCCTGTTCTGCATCGCGCATGAACTTGGGTGGTTCACCGAGGAATACCGTTCGACAGAGTGGAGCGTGATAGCGGCGGTAGCAGCCGGAAATCTCGAAGAAGGTTGCTTCGCCGGCCTGCAGAACCTGCCCATCCCATGTCAGGTGTGGGGCAGCAGCTGATGATCCGCTCGGCAGGAGAGGAACAATCGCCGGGTAGTCGCCCCACGCATCATCCAGCCCACGCAAGGCATCCGCATATATTTCAGCAACCAGATCAGCTTTGCGCACGCCGGGGTCGGCGCGGTAGTAAATGCCGTCCATGATCTTTTCTGAAATGCGGGCGGCCTTGCGCATGAAGACGATTTCTTCGTCCGACTTGATCCCGCGCTTCCAGTTCACAAGCGATGTAGCATCCACAAATACAGCATTTGGGAGTTCCGCCTGTATCGTCAGGAAGGCTTTGGCAGAGAAATAGTAGTTTTCCAGCTCCACCCCGATCCGCTTGTTGGCGTATCCCTTGCGCGAGAGGATCGCGGAGAGATCCTGCATGGGGTGACGAACGGTGGATTGCACAAAATTGTCGGCATAAAAATGCACGTGATCGTCGGACATCCAGACCGTGCGTTTCGCACCGTTGGAATCCTGACCGCGACCCCACCAGATTGGCGGTTCGTCGTGAAAAACAATTACGCCCTGATGGACATAAAACGACCAACCGTCATAACCGGTCAGCCAGTTCATATTCGACGGGTCTTCGATAAACAGCACATCAATGCCGCGATCAGCCATCTCTTGACGGACAATCCTTAAACGTCTTTCATACTCAGCCATGCTGAATGGCAAATCATGACCCGGCATGTTCGACTTCTCTCCCCGAACTGATTTGAGATCGGCTCACCCTGCATTGAGAAACTTGCCTATTTCAAGGGGGGGTCGTGTCGAAAATAAACTATGCCGGTTCCGCGTCAGGGGTGACGTGTCCACCGGTAGATCAAAACTGGGGGAACCGTGACGCATCGCACTGACATCACACTGGCTGATATATTGAAAGCACGCCAAACCATTCGGGGCAAGGTGATGGAAACCCCGCTCTTGCCCTCAAGGTTTCTGTCTGAGCGAGCGGGAGTACCCTTTTTCCTGAAGATGGAAACGATGCAGCCCACTGGAGCCTTCAAACTGCGCGGGGCGACGAATGCTGTGTTGAATGTTGCGAGCGGCACACAGGCGGTCACCTGTTGTTCTACGGGCAATCATGGACGCGGCGTTGCGTATGCAGCTCGGGCCAGCGGTATGAGATCCGTCATCTGCATGTCTTCACTTGTTCCCAAGATCAAGATTGATGGCATTACGGCACTTGGTGCTGACATTCGCATTGTTGGGACCAGTCAGGACGACGCGTTGGCGGAAAGCCTGCGCTTGTGTGAAAGCGAAGGCTGCGTGGAGATTTCGCCCTTTGATGATCCGTTTGTGATTGCAGGTCAGGGGACCATTGGTCTGGAGATGATTGAACACCAGCCAGACCTGGAGACTGTTCTAATTCCTTTGTCTGGCGGCGGACTTGCGGCCGGTGTGGCGTTTGCGCTGAAAACCGCCAAGCCATCCATAAAGGTGATTGGCATTTCGATGGATCAGGGTGCAGCTATGGATGCGTCTCTCAAAGCTGGCAGGCCGGTTGAGGTCACCGAGGTGCCGAGCCTTGCTGATTCGCTTGGCGGCGGGATCGGGCTTAACAACAAGCTCTCTTTTGCCATGTGCCGTGATTTGCTGGATGACGTTGTGCTGGTCAGTGAAGAAGAAATCTACCGGGCCATGCAGGTGCTTTATTACGAGGACAGTCATGTGGCTGAAGGCGCGTGCGTTGTTGGGATTGCCGCCCTTCTTGCGGGTAAATTGCCAAAATCAAATGGCCCGATTGGCACCATCATCACCGGACGAAATGTGGATATGACCCAGTTTACAAAGGTCATGACGGGTCAGGATATTCAGCTCGGGGAGCGGATTGTGAAAGGGCAAACCTATGGTGCATGACATTCAAGTCGTGACCGAGCAGCAGTTGCGCGGCGCTGTTCATCTGGACCTTGCAGCTATTGATTGCGTGGAAAACGCTTTTGCGAAACTTGCGTCTGGAACCGTCGTGATGCCGCCGGTTCTTTCTATGGCGTTGAGAGAGACCAACGCCGAGGTGGACGTAAAAACCGCTTATGTTCCGGGTCTTGAGGGATTTGCCATCAAGGTCAGTCCGGGTTTCTTCAACAATCCCTCCATTGGCTTGCCCAGTCTCAACGGGTTGATGATCCTGTTTTCTGCAAAGACCGGCATGGTGGAAGCGGTTTTCCTCGATAATGGCTATTTGACGGATGTGCGCACAGCTGCCGCTGGGGCCGTCGCTGCCCGCCATTTGGCACCGAAATCTGTCATGACGGCTGGCGTGATGGGCACGGGTGTGCAGGCGCGCTTGCAGTTGGAAGCCGCTCGTCTCGTGCGTCCGTTCAAACAGGCGCTAGTTTGGGGGCGCTCCAAAGAAAAAGCTGAAGCGACCGCGAATGATTTGGAAAAATGTCTTGGGATCCCTGTGTCTGCAGAGAGTGATCCGGAAAAGCTGGTGCGGGAGAGTCAGCTGGTTGTGACGACGACACCGGCGACGACACCCATTCTCAAAGCCGATTGGTTGCATGAGGGGCTGCATATCACCGCAATGGGGAGCGATCAGGAAGACAAGAACGAATTGGATCCGGCGTGTTTTTCAAAGGCCGACCTGACGGTGTGCGACCGGATTTCGCAATGCGAGGTGATGGGTGAACTTCGCAGTGCTCTGAGCAGTGGCATGATCAAAGAGACTGGGGAAATTGCCGAAATCGGGCAGGTGATTGCAGGAACACATAATGGACGACAGAGTGAATCCGATATCACCTTATGCGATTTGACGGGCACGGGCGTTCAGGATACCGCTATTGCAACCTACACCCGTACTCTGCTTGCCGGATCAAACGTTGTAACGACGATAACCGTCTGATCCATGTGTTTGATATTGGACAGCTATTCTGGACGACTTGATGTTTAAACTTGATGACAGAGACCTACAGATTCTGAAGGTTCTGGCAAAGGAAGCTCGTATTTCAAAAGCCGATCTCGCCAAGCGGATCAACCTTAGCCCAAGTCCGTGCTGGAAGCGGTTGGAACGGCTGGAAAAGGTAGGCGTCATTGAGGGCTATAACGCTCAGATTTCGCTGAAAAACATTGCGCCGCATGTGACCGTGTTTGTCACGATCGAGTTAGAGCATCATCGTACGACCTATTTTCAGGCTTTTGAGGTGCTCGTGCAAAAGCGTCCTGAAATCACCGCGTGCTGGGCGCTGGGCGGGGGGCTCGACTATCTGGTTCAGATCGTCACCAAGGATATCGATGCCTATCAACGGCTGATGGATGATCTTCTGGATCAGGGAATCGGCATTGTGCGCTACTTCACCTATGTGGTGACAAAACCGCTCAAGGGGCCTGCTATTTTGCCACTTGAGGACCTGGTTGCAATTTCCAACGACGAATCGTCTGTCTAAAGCAGAAAATTAGAACGAAATGATCAGTTTGTAACCGCCGAACTGATCATTTCGTTCTCTGGTTCGGACTTAGCCTCTTCTCATCGCCACCTTGAGTGGCACACATCGATTGGAGGCTGACCATGCACGAGCTGACGCCGCTGGCGACATCTGCCTTTTCCCAATTGTCCAATAAACATCTTATCCGCCAGTTCGGATATGTTGATGGGCGCTGGATTGCAGGCGAACGGCAGGATGATTTTGCCGTTACAGACCCTTCTGACGGGAGTTGGCTTGGCGATGTTGCGGCCATGACTGCTGTGCAAAGCATTGAAGCGGTGACAGTTGCTGACCGTGCCTTTGGTGCATGGTCTGCGTTGCTGCCGCAGGCCCGTGCCGATTATCTGGAAAAATGGCATGCGCTGATTTTGCAGAACAAGGAAGATCTTGCTATTTTGATGTGCCGGGGGCAGGGGAAACCCTTGTCCGAGGCGCGTGGCGAAATCGATTATGCTGCGTCGTTCGTCAAATATTACGCTGAAGAAGCCATCCGTCCGAACATTGAAGGGGTCACCTCGCATCTTGCAGATGCTGAGATGGAAGTCTGGCGCGAGCCGGTTGGTGTCGCGGCGCTGATTACCCCGTGGAATTTTCCTTCTGCCATGATTACACGCAAAGCAGCAGCTGCGCTGGCGGCAGGATGCACGGTGATTGTTCACCCGTCCGCTGAGACCCCGTATTCAGCGCTGGCATTGGCCGAACTTGCAGATCAAGCCGGGTTTCCGGCTGGTGTCTTCAATGTCTTGCCGGGGTATGCGCCAGAGATTGTCACACCCTGGACGGAAGATGCCCGTGTTCGCGCGTTATCTTTCACCGGATCAACGGAAATTGGCCGTTTGCTCTATCGCCAGAGCGCATCAACCATCAAACGCCTCGTGCTTGAACTGGGCGGTCATGCACCGCTGTTGGTGTTTGATGATGCCGACATTGACCGTGCAGCCGGATTGGCTGTTTCCGCAAAGTTTGCCACATCCGGTCAGGACTGTCTGGCCGCAAACCGCATCTATGTCCAAGAAGGGGTTTATGATGCGTTTTGCGAAGCCTTTGCAGAGAAGGTCTCGAAACTGACCCTTGGGCCGTGGCATGAAGACCCGGATATTGGTCCATTGATGAATGAGAAAGCGGTGGCCAAGCAGGAAGCCCATGTGGCGGATGCAGTGGACCACGGAGCCCGCGTCTTTCTTGGTGGGCAGCGGCAAATGTCGGGCTCGCTTTACTTTCAGCCGACGGTTTTGGCTGATGTTCCCGATACAGCGGCAATCATGCGGGAAGAAACATTCGGGCCGGTTGCTGGGATCTCGCCTTTCAAGAGCGAAGATGAAGTTCTGACGCGGGCCAATGATAGTGAATATGGACTTGTTGCTTATCTTCATACCGACGATCCGCGTCGCATTTATCGACTAAGCCGGGGTCTCGCCTACGGTATGGTTGCGGTCAATCGCACCAAGGTCACCGGGGCGCCGATCCCCTTTGGCGGGATAAAACAATCCGGCATCGGACGAGAAGGCGCCCGCTTCGGGATGGAAGCCTTTATGGATGTGAAATACGTTTGCCGGGACTGGGCGTAACACCCGCCGGTCTGAATTGAAAGAGGACGAAAATACATGCTGAAAAATGATCAGCTCGACGCTTGGGATCGCGAGAACTTTTTCCATCCCTCGACCCATTTGGCCCAGCATGCCCGCGGTGAAAGCCCGAACCGCATCGTAACCGGTGGGTCTGGTGTTTACATTGAAGACCGGGACGGCAAAAAGCTGCTGGATGCCTTTGCAGGTCTTTACTGCGTTAATGTGGGATATGGTCGGACCGAAATTGCCGAGGCCATTGCAGAACAGGCCAAGGAACTGGCCTATTATCATTCCTATGTTGGGCACGGAACGGAATGCTCGATTACGTTGGCCAAAATGATCATGGACCGCGCACCGTCGCACATGTCCAAGGTCTATTTCGGTCTCGGCGGGTCAGACGCCAATGAAACCAATATCAAGCTGGTTTGGTACTACAACAACATTCTTGGTCGCCCGGAGAAAAAGAAGATCATCTCCCGTTGGCGTGGCTATCATGGTTCTGGTTTGATGACCGGTTCACTTACCGGCCTTGAACTCTTCCATAAGAAATTTGACCTGCCTCTGGACACGGTTCTCCATACGGTCGCACCGGATTATTTCCGCCGCGAAGACCTGTCGATGAGCGAGGCGGATTTTGTGGCCCATTGTGCGGCTGAGTTGGAAGCGTTGATCGAACGGGAAGGGGCCGATACCATTGCAGCCTTCATTGGCGAACCTGCGCTGGGCACGGGCGGCATTGTACCGCCGCCAGCAGGCTATTGGGAAGCCATTCAGCCGATCCTGAAAAAGCACGACATTTTGCTGATCGCAGATGAAGTCGTATCCGGCTTTGGCCGTCTGGGAACCATGTTTGGGTCAGCGCATTATGGACTGGAGCCAGACTTCATCACCATTGCAAAGGGTCTAACTTCTGCCTACGCGCCGCTGTCCGGCTCCATCGTGTCCGACAAGGTTTGGAAAGTGCTGGAAGATGGCACCGACGAGTTTGGTCCAATCGGGCATGGCTGGACCTACTCCGCCCACCCGATAGGCGCTGCTGCCGGAGTTGCCAACCTTGAACTGATCGACAAGCTGGGTCTTGTTGAAAACGCAAAAACCGCCGGGACCTACATGAAGGCGGCTTTGGTTGAAGCGCTTGGCGATCATCCAAATGTCGGTGACATTCGCGGTGATGGTCTGCTGTGTGCGGTTGAGTTTGTCGAAGATCGGGAAACCCGGACCTTCTTCGATCCAGCCAAGAAAACCGGACCGCAGATTGCCGGTGCTCTGCTCAATGACGGGGTTATCGGACGGGCCATGCCGCAGGGCGATATTCTGGGCTTTGCGCCGCCGCTGTGCATCACGGAAAGTGAAATCGACACAGTAGTTGCTGCTGCAAAGAAGGCTGTGACCTCGGTGCTTGGCAGCTAAGCCCGGTAGTCAATGCGAGTTGAAGAGAAGCGCCCGCGGTTCAATGGTGGCCGCTTTTATTTTAGTGGTGCCACACATCAATCGGACGGTACGACTTCCGGCTCAAAGCCTATCTTGCGCAAGGCTGCTTCGACGTTTTCGGCGGGTGTTTTGGTCTCGATAGCGACCGTGCGGTTCTCAAGATCACATGCCACGGAGGCATTGGTATCCAAGGCGATGATTGCTTTTTCGATTGAGGCCACGCAGTGGCCGCAGCTCATGTCGGGAATACTGTATTTCATTTTTGGGTCTCGTTTAGAACTTCAGGCCTTTTTGCGATTTTGTTCTCGTCTTTCGCAAGCGGAAGACTACGTAGTGTTCCGATTTGCAAAATGGGTTGACCTTCCAGTAACTGGAAGCACTATCTAGGGTCAGAGTCCCAGGATGGGAAACAGAGAAACTGGAGTCTGTCATGCCGTCGCCCAAGCCCCTTGTTCTGTCCATTGAGTGCCTGTCCTGTGCCTCCTGTGTGGGGCGTGTTGAACGCGGGCTTTCTCAGCTCGATGGCGTTTCGAATGTCGCCGTCAATCTGGCAACCGAACGGGCGCATCTTGACCGCACTGGCGACGCCCAACCGCAGGATGTCGTTCAAAAACTTGCAGAGCTTGGTTATCCGGCGCGTACAAACACAATTACGTTTTCCGTGCAGTCCATGTCCTGCGCCTCTTGTACAGGACGGGTTGCAAGGCTGCTCCAGGCACAAGACGGGGTTCTGACTGCAGACGTCAATTTGGCAACTGAAACAGCCACCGTTGCCTTCATTGAAGGGGCTGTCGAGCCAGACAGCCTTGCCCACATTGTTTCGGAAGCTGGTTTTCCAGCCGAAATAAAGGATGGTTCGCAATCGCAGGATCAGGCGGAGCGGCGAGCCGAGGAAGCGACCGAGCTTTCTCGCAAGTTGCTGATTGCGAGCGTATTCGCGCTCCCTGTTTTCATCATGGAGATGGGAAGTCATGCTTTCCCGCCGTTTCACCATCTGATCCATGAAACAATCGGGCAAAAAGCCAGCTGGGTTCTCCAGTTTGTGCTGACAACCGTAGTTCTGTTTGGTCCCGGGCGGATGTTTTATCAAAAGGGTATTCCCGCACTAGTGAAGGGTGCGCCTGATATGAACAGTCTGGTCGCGGTTGGAACGTCTGCTGCCTGTCTTTATTCCGTGGTTGCGACTTTTTTCCCTGCGTTGATTCCTGCTGCTGTTCGGGCTGTCTATTTTGAAGCCACTGCCGTGATTGTTGTTCTCATTTTGCTGGGGCGGTTTCTGGAAGCTCGCGCCAAGGGCAAGACCGGCGCAGCGATCCAGAAGCTTTTGGGTCTTCAAGTCAAAACCGCAAACGTGTTGCGCAATGGCGAGATTGCCAGCGTTCCGATTGACGCACTTGCTCTCGGGGATGTTGTGGTTGTCAAACCCGGTGAACGGGTTGCTGTTGATGGCGAAGTATTGAGCGGTCAGTCGCACATTGATGAAAGCATGATTACGGGCGAACCGGTCCCGGTTGAAAAGGGGGTAGGGAGCCCGGTAACAGGCGGGACGGTCAACGGGGCTGGAAGCCTACAGTTCAAGGCCACACGGGTCGGGTCAGAAACAACACTGGCGCAAATCATCAAGATGGTGGAAGAGGCTCAAGGCGCCAAATTGTCCATTCAAGGGTTGGTGGACAAGATCACGCTGTGGTTCGTGCCTGCGGTTATGATGGTGGCCGCACTAACAGTTTTTGTCTGGCTGATTTTTGGACCTGATCCGGCGCCTACACTTGCCTTGGTGGCCGGGGTGTCTGTTCTGATCATTGCTTGCCCCTGCGCGATGGGGTTGGCGACACCGACCTCGATTATGGTCGGAACCAGACGGGCCGCGGAGTTGGGTGTGTTGTTTCGAAAGGGCGATGCCCTGCAGCAATTGAATGACATCGATGTTATCGCGCTCGATAAGACCGGAACAATCACCGAAGGCCGGCCGGAACTGACTGATCTTGGGGTTGTAGACGGATTTGATCGTACCGAGGTGCTTTGCAAGATCTCATCCGTCGAGGTTCTGTCAGAGCATCCGATTGCGGATGCGCTCGTGCGCGCCGCTGAACGCGAGCAGGTGGAGCGTAAGGCCGTCAGCGACTTTGAGGCTATTGCCGGACACGGTGTGGGTGGCTCGGTCGACGGGGAAAAGGTTCTGGTAGGTGCGGACCGTCTGATGGCTCTGCAGGGAATAGATGTGACAGCTTTGCAAGCGGTTGAACGAGAATTGGCCGAGCGGGGGCGAACCGCGCTCTATGCAGCAATTGGCGGAAAAATTGCTGCGGTGATTGGCGTTTCGGACCCCATCAAGGCGCACATTGCAACGGCTATCAAAGCGCTGCATGCGCAGGGCTTGAAGGTCGCCATGATTACAGGGGACAAGCAAGCAACAGCTGATGTGATTGCGCAAGAGATTGGAGTTGATACGGTCATCGCTGGTGTCTTGCCGGAGGGCAAGGTCAAGGCTTTGGAGAGCCTAAGCGGCGATGGTGCGCGTGTTGCCTTTGTCGGTGACGGGATCAACGATGCGCCCGCACTCGCCAGTGCCGATGTGGGTATCGCGATTGGCACGGGCACGGATGTTGCCATTGAATCGGCTGACGTTGTGCTGATGTCTGGCGATCTCAGAGGCGTGGTCAACGCTTTGGAGGTGTCCCGGCGCACCATGCGCAACATCAAGGAAAACCTGTTCTGGGCATTTGCCTATAACACTGCATTGATACCCGTAGCGGCTGGTGTTCTCTATCCGGCGTTTGGCGTGTTGTTGTCGCCGGTCTTGGCGGCTGGGGCGATGGCGTTGTCATCCGTTTTTGTTCTCACCAACGCCCTACGACTGTGCCGTATTACTCCGATCCTGTCCGAGCAGGAGGCTGTGGTTCACCCCAAATCGACATCAAAGCTGGTTGTTGCAGAAGGAGGAGTGTCGTGAATATTGGCGACGTTGCAAGCAAAAGCGGTTTGCCTGCCAAAACCATCCGATACTACGAGGAAATTGGTCTTGTTTGCCCACCGAGGGGTGAAAATGGCTACCGGAGTTTTGGTGAAGATGAACTGCACAAGTTGGCGTTTTTAGGCCGGGCACGCGCCCTCGGGTTTTCTATTGAAGACTGCCGTATCCTGCTTGCCCTTTATGAAGATGATGGCCGTGAAAGCGCCCAAGTGAAAAAGGTTGCAGAAGACCACCTGAAGCGCATTGAAGAGAAGATTGCACAACTTCAATCCATGCGGAGTACGCTAAAGCACCTCGTTAGCTCCTGCGCAGGTGACAATCGTCCGAATTGCCCAATCCTGAATGATCTAGCGCGGGATTGATTGAGAAGCTTCAAGGCGCGCTTATTCTGGCACCTTGGTCGTGACCAGCATGGGGGCTGCATCCAGTTTGTGTGCATTCAGCATTTCCGCGATCTGTTCAATGGAACGCAGCAGGGTTTCTTGTTCGGATCGTGTACATTGATCGAATTTATTCTCAAATTCCTCGTGCAACAAACCGGGCAGATTTGAAACCATTTCCAATCCGGCTTTTGTCAGTTTGGCGTGAACAATCCGACGATCAGACTTGGAGCGATAACGCTCGATCAGGCCTTTTTCCTCAACTTTGTCCAAGATCGTCACCACGGTTGCTGAGCTCAAGTCAGCATTTTCTGACAGTGCTTTGGTGGTGACCTCGCCCAAATCGCGAATGCTTTGCAAAACAACGATTTGCGGGATGGTGAGCCCCGTTTTGCGAGAGACTTCCCGCGAACGAAGGTCAATCGCCCGAACGATCCGGCGAATGGCCTTGAAGACTTGCAACGAGGTCACTTCATTCATAATTTCACCCCTAATGATTTGAACTCTAATGATTAGAGCTATATACAAACCAGCGTCAAGTTTGTTTAGGAGATATCTGATACATGTGCGGCATATGCGGCGAAATCGTTTTTGGCACTGATCTGGCAAGTTCGACACGGGTGGATGCCATGGCGCAAGCCATGGCCGCGCGGGGGCCGGATGGCATGGGTGTAACGATGCGCGGGCGTGTCGCATTTGGCCATCGGCGGCTGAAGATCATTGATTCGAGTGATCGCGGCGCACAGCCAATGACAGATGTCGAAGCAGGCCTCAGCCTTGTCTTCAACGGATGTATCTACAATTATCAGGAGTTGCGGGCTGATTTGTCTGCCAAAGGGCACCGGTTCTTTTCGACCAGTGATACGGAAGTCATTTTGCGCGCTTGGGCGGAATGGGGCAAAGACTGCTTTTCCAAATTTCATGGCATGTTCGCTGTCGCCATTCATGAGCATGACAGCGGCCGTGTTCATCTGGCGCGGGACCGGTTTGGCATCAAACCTCTGTACTTGAACGAGGCAGGCGGCAGGTTGGGATTTGCGTCGTCGCTTCCGGCCTTGCTGGCAGGCGGCGGTATTGATCGCGATATCGATCCGGTTGCGCTCCACCATTATATGAGCTGGCACGCAGTGGTCCCCGCACCTCGGACAATTCTCAAAGGTGTTCGCAAGCTTCCGGCGGCAACGATCCGTACCTACGAAGTCGACGGTAGCTTCAAAGATCAAACCTATTGGACGCCGAGTTTTGAGCGTTCGGCAGAAGATCTGGCGCGAAGCGCCGATGATTGGCGCGACATGGTGCTGGAGGGTTTGCGCACTGCTGTTCGTCGCCGGATTGTGGCTGATGTTCCAGTTGGCGTTCTTCTGTCAGGTGGTGTGGACTCCAGCCTGATTGTAGGTCTTCTTGCGGAAGAGGGGCAGAAGGATCTAGCGACCTTCTCTATTGGGTTTGAAGAAGCGCACGGTGAGAAAGGCGATGAATTCCAGTATTCTGACCTGATTGCCGAGCATTATGGCACCAACCACCACAAGATTTTCATTCCGCATTCCGAGCTTCAGGACAATCTTCCAGGAGCCATTAAGGCGATGTCGGAACCGATGGTGTCCTATGACAATATCGGTTTCTATTTGCTGTCTCGCGAGGTCTCGAAGCACATCAAGGTGGTGCAATCCGGGCAGGGGGCAGATGAGGTCTTTGCTGGGTATCACTGGTATCCGGAACTGAATGGGTCCAACCAACCTGTTATGGACTACCGAGCCGCTTTTTTTGATCGCAGTCAGGCTCAAATGGCTGAGGCGATTTCATCTGATTACATGTGCGACAGGGACGAAAGTCTCGCATTTGTGGAAGCCCATTTTGCCGGAGCTCGAGCTGAAGATCCGGTCGACAAGGCACTGCATTTAGACACCAACGTGATGCTGGTGGATGATCCGGTCAAACGGGTCGATAACCATTCCATGGCATGGGGCCTTGAGGCACGCGTTCCGTTCCTTGACCACGAACTTGTGGAACTCGCTGGCCGAATTCCGGCACAGCATAAACTCGCTCAAGGCGGCAAAGGCGTGTTGAAGGAAGCTGCGCGTCTTGTGGTGCCCAGTGCCGTTATTGACCGTCCGAAGGGGTACTTCCCGGTTCCGGCGTTGAAATACATTCAGGGAGACTATCTCACGCTTGTAAGAGATACGTTGACAAATGACGCGGCGCGCAATCGTGGGTTATTTAATCAGGCGTATCTGAACAAACTGTTTGCCAATCCGACCGACTACATCACCAAGCTTCGCGGGTCAGAACTGTGGCATGTTGCCTTGCTGGAAATGTGGTTGCAGGGGCAGGAGGTCTGAGCCATGGCCGAACAGGAACGGCAGCGCCCCAAGGGTGCGTTTGATCATCGCCTGAAGCGCATGCGCGCGCACGGTATGAAACCCGAATATCGTGAGGATGGAACGCCTTTTGAGAAAAACCAGACGGTCAATTGTGGGTGGGGCCGACTTGTTCTGGCCAATACCTTTGATGATCCGAGAGAACTGATCGACCAATTGCGCAAGGAAGGACCTGATCAGCGAGATATCGCGTTTTATGTGCGTGATCCGCATGTCCTGATCGGCCTTGCTCCGCAGGAACTTTTCTTGGACCCGTCCCATACTTACCGGCTTGATTTGTCGACATATCGGGTGGCACGCAGCCGGCGGAAAGGGTTCACCATCCGGCGGCTTTCCTCCCGGCGCGATGCAGATGCGATCAATGAGCTCTATTCGAGCCGAGGCATGGTTCCAATTGCCCCGGATGTCATGTGGTCTGATCTCGACCCTCGGGCCATATCCGTTCTGGTCGCAGAGGAAGATGAAACCGGCATGATCGTCGGGACCGCCATGGGGATTGATCACAGGCGGGCAACAGATGAAACGGATGATGGCTCGTCCCTTTGGTGTCTTGCCGTTTCCGCTCAAGCCCGGTTCCCGGGTATCGGTGAGGCCCTGGTTCGCCGTCTTGCCGAGATCTTTAAGGGGCGGGGCATTCCATTTATGGACCTGTCAGTGCTGCACGATAATGATCTGGCGATCCAGCTTTATGAAAAGCTGGGTTTTGAGCGTGTTCCATATTTTACCGTCAAACGGAAAAACACCATCAACGAGGCGCTCTTTGCTGGTCCAGCACTTGAGGAAAAGCTCAATCCATATGCGACGATCATCGTGAATGAGGCCCGCCGCCGGGGGATCTGGACGGAAATTCTGGATGCTGAGGGAGGCTTCTTCCGATTGTCCTATGGCGGACGCTCGGTTCGTTGCCGAGAAGCCCTGAGCGAATTTACAAGCGCCGTGGCTATGTCAATCTGCGATGACAAGGCCGCGACCCGCAGGGTTGTTGAGGCTGCTGGAATTTCTGTGCCAGCACAAAATTCGGCGGGTGATAAGGCCGAGGAACTGGCTTTTCTCGAACGTTATGGCTCAGTGGTCGTAAAACCCGCCAGAGGCGAGCAAGGCAAGGGAATTGCGATTGGGTTGACCGATCCAGAGAGTTTGCAGCAAGCAATCGAAGCTGCGCGTTCGTTTTCAAATGACGTTCTGATTGAAGAATGCGTTGAAGGTTTTGATCTTCGTCTCGTTGTGATTGATTTCAAAGTGGTGGCGACGGCCATCCGCAAACCCGCAGAAGTGATCGGGGACGGGACAAGGTCGATTGTAGATTTGATCAAGGCACAGTCGCGCCGCCGGGCAGCTGCAACAGGTGGTGAGTCGACCATAGAGATTGATGATGAGGTTCACCGGTGTCTCGAAACAGCCGGGTTTAATCTGGCGAATGTTTTACCACAGGGACAGGTTTTGCCGGTGCGGCGGACTGCCAATCTTCATACAGGTGGGACGATCCACGATGTGACCGAAGAGACCCATCCGGTGTTGATTGAAGCGGCTATCAACGCCGCACGCGCAATTGATATTCCTGTGACGGGTATCGACCTCATGGTCAAAGACCACCGCCGCCCGGAATATAATTTTATTGAAGCAAATGAACGCCCGGGTCTTGCCAATCACGAACCTCAACCAACTGCAGAGCGGTTTGTTGATTTTTTGTTTCCGTTGTCGGTTCCACAGCCGGTCCGCGAGACGGGCAAGTCGTATGCTAAAGGGTAGTCGCGCTTTAGACTGACGGTGATGAGGATGGTGCCCCGACCAGTTGTCCGTTTGGCAGTTTTTCTTCCATGACGGCAGGGTCTACCCCCAACCATCTAATTGCATCGCCAATTTTCATAAACGCAGAGCACGGGTTCTGTGTGTGCCGAGCGTAATAATCCGAATAATCACGGGCCACGACCAGATGTGGAATGTTTCCTGCGACAATTGCCATGCGATGCGCAATGCCTTTCTCTTGGAGGCCTGTTGCGACCAATTCCGCTTGACTGGTCAAGGCTTGCTCCGGCATGCGCATATCGGTCATGTTACGCATATCATTGAGCGAATATTTGACCGTTTCGGAGAATGGTTTTTCTACGAAGTCTTGAAAGCCGGTCGCGAGTTCTCCAAAGGTGACGACACCCCAATAGTCGACATGAAGAAATTCAAACTGCGGAAGGACTGTCAATTCGATCGGCATCTTACGGCCAGCCCGGGAGTTTGAGTTCCAACGCGCGTTTTAAAAGATCTCTGTCGTACCTGTCAGCGGCTTCCTGTGCCGTAATCTCACCGAGAAGCAGCTGCTTTGTCAGGACTTCCAGAGAAGGACCCTTGAGGGGTGTTAGAAACTCAAGCGCAGGCGTTGCACCTTTGTCATCAAAATGACGCTCTATCTCCATCTCATAAAGTGGCTGATTTTCGTCCCATGTGCAGGTGTCAATCGCGAAAGGACCGAATGCGATATCTGTTTGTTTCAACAATTCGCAGTTTGCCTCATCCATTACAAAGTCGATGAATTTCAGTGCGGCTTTTCGGTTTTGACCGGCTATAGGCACATACAAACCAAGCGGCATCCAAAGTGTTGCCCCAGAGTTTTGTGTTTTTCCGGGTATTGGAAAAAAACCAATCTGATCAGGGGCAGCGGGATCCAAATCGTTGAGGAGACCCACCACAACACTCAAACCGATTGTATGCGCTGCGCGCCCACTTGCGAGATCGGTGACACTTTCGCGCAATATCCGACTTCCAGCTTTTCGGTCGACGTAACCCAAGTTCTGAAGTTGGCTTAGTTTCTCAAAGCTGATCCGCGCCTTGTTGTCAGACCCGTACTTGATTTGTCCGTTTGTAAGGCGTGTGGGGAAATTCGGATCATCGGCAAGTACATTATGAAAATCTGCCAGAAACAACACCTGTGTTGTCCAGGTTGTTTCCAGCGAGAAAGAAATTGGAGATACTCCAGCTGCTGCAACTTTGGCGCAGTTTTCAAGAAATTCGTTCCAGGTTTCTGGCTCTTCCAAGCCCAGACTGCGGTAGATTTTCTTGTTATAGAAGATGCCGCCCACGAGCATCGATCCATAAGGAGCTGCGAGGAGTTTTCCGTTTTGGCTTGCTGATAGGGCAAAAGATGGATTGACGTGTTGGCTAAAGGCGCGGTCCGACAAGTCAAACAGATGGTTAGCAGGTTTTGCGGCGTGCAGGATCGATCCGGTCAAATACGCCATTACATCCGGTGGGGTATCGGATAGAAGTTGGGCCTTGAAACGCGCTTCTCGGGTAATTCCTCCGGGGCGCTCGGTTACTTTGACTTTTATCTCTGTGTGTTTTCTCTCAAATTCCCGAGCAATCCGTATCAGTCCGGGGCTCAGGGATTTGTCAGCTTGAACAACAAGGGTTTCCGCATTCGATGTTGACAACGGAGACCCGATTACAACGCATAACAGCAGGAAAAACTGAACCGCGGCCCGCATTATAACCCAATCGTTGCTAGTAAATATAATTACGTTTATACAGCATGTTACCTTGCGTCAAACAATTCAGCCCGGATCTGAATTTCGTCCTCAAAACGAGCGTTGGAGCGGTCTAGGGTGGCACATTTTGGCAATTCCCAAAAAATCAACCGATGTATGTTCGGATCGCCGGGCCACTTGTTCTAGTTTTGATGGCGGTTTTGACACTTTCCGTGTTTTTAGGCTTTAGGTTCGTGTCCGGGGCATTTGAGCGTCAGTATTATGAACACTCGGATGGCGCATACGCATGCTCTCGCGAGAACGCTTGGGCCAGTCCTAAACTCTTCGGATATCGCATTGGGGATATGGATCGGTGAGGGCGTCCTCGCATATGACGAAGTCATTTCAGTTGAAATTGAAAATTTGCTGGGCAATGCCGTTTTTGAGCAAAAAAAGGGTGATGCAGGGAATGTGGGAAAAACAATTGATCTGGAAATCGTAAGTCCTCTAGACGGTCGATCTCAGATTGGCTCGTTGCGAGTTGCTGTTCGTGTTCCACAGGCGCCCTCAGCTCAACCGTTTTTTCTGATTGCCGGCTTCCTATGGCCCGTGGGAGTTTTGGGCCTGCTTGCCGGGTCGGTCTATTTGCTTATTCGTTCTCGGGTTTTGCTTCCCATACAGGCCTTGCATGACAAGGTAGTCGTTTCCGGCACCGACGCGTCCCAATTGTTAAGCCGATCTGATGATTTTGGGGCGTCGGAGCTAAATGAACTTGATGCCGCGTTCACGCAGACCTTTTGGACCATTCATGAAAAGGAAAAACTGGAACGGGAGATACTCCAGGAACGTGCAATCCTCTTCGATGCTGCAGATAAGGCCTTGAAAACAATAGATATGGGTATGGTCTGTATCGGCGTCGATGGCGAGAGCGGTGTTCCCATGCGGATGGGGTTGCCGCTGCCTGACGAATTGACCTTTCTTGAAACAGCCTTTCTTGAAGGTGGCAAAGATTTCGGCGATGAGTTGCAGAAGGCGAAATTTGCATATGACGAGACAAGTATTGCAAGTACTCCGGATGACGAAGATACGCCGTCGCACATTTCCTATGAAGTTGAAATAAAACTCTCCAAGCTGGTTGGCTGGTATCTGACTGTTGCCGAACTTGCTGGTGGCGCGATCGCCTTAATTTTCCGTGATGTCTCTTCTGAGTTGCGGCTTCGGCAACAAATTGCGTTGGCTCACAAAAACGAGACGATTGGCCGGCTTACCGGTGGCGTCGCACACGACTTCAACAATCTGCTCAACATCGTTCATGGCAATCTGGAAGTGTTTTTGGAGAAGCACCCGGAATACAGCGAAAATGAGTGGCTATTAGCTGGATTGTCTGCGTCACGAAAAGGTGGGCAATTGACCCGAAGCCTGCTGACGTTCGCGCGCGAAAGCCAACTAAAGCAGGAAGTGGTCGACTTGAATGAACATGTCGGTCAGACCATGCGGTGGATGATCCGCATCTTGCCTGAAAACATCAGTGTTGAAACCGTCCTGCAACAAGGGCTGTGGAGCACGACGGCCGATGTTGCGATGACGGAAAATGCGCTTTTGAACTTGGTGATCAATGCCCGCGATGCCATGGCCGATGGTGGCAGCCTGACGATTGAGACAGCAAACGTTCGTATCGAGCAGGATTACATTGCCGAGAGGGGAGAGACACTGAAACCCGGACGATATGTTGCTGTCTCTGTTTCCGACACAGGAACGGGTATAACTGAAGACATCATCGACAAGATTTTTGATCCGTTTTTTACAACCAAGGAGACGGGGAAGGGCTCAGGGGTTGGATTGTCGATGGTCATTGGTTTCATGAAGCAATCCAATGGAACTGTCCGCGTTTATTCCGAGCCTGGTGTCGGGACGACCTTCAAACTTTTCTTCCCGGCAACTTATGGCGAGCGGTCGAATGACAATGCAATAAGGACCCAACTTACCCGCCCAACAAATGGTGCATCGGTTCTGCTGGTTGAGGATGACCCGTTGCTCAGAAGGACCATTCAGGAACTTCTTGAAGTCTCCAGTTACATCGTGACAGTCGCCGAAAATGGCCAAAAGGGCCTACAAATGTACAAGGCAACCCCGGATTCCTTTGACGTGGTTTTGACGGACGTTGTAATGCCCGGGAACTATATGGGGCCACAGATGATCCGCGAAATGCGGAAGATCAGGAAAAACCTTCGAGTTATTTTTATGTCGGGCTATTCACAAGAAGCCACGGTCCACGGCAACGGGGTCTCTCCAAAAGACCTGCGCTTGATCAAGCCGGTTAGTCGTCAGCTCTTGGTAGAAGTGATTGAAAGACTACTGACAGAAGAGTAAAATTAAATCTGCTGACGGTTGCTGAACCTCAATGATTCCCGTAGGTTAATGGTCTCAATTGGGTCCTGTTTTGGCTTGTCGACAGCCCTTGGCAACAGGATAGCCACCGCTCTTTATTGCCACCTTGCCCGTGGCGCGAAACACCGAAAAACGGACCAGACATGACGCGACTTGCGATTGACATTCCTTATCTGACACGCGTTTTGAAGGAGCTTCTCGCAGTCCCCAGTCCAACGGGCTACACCGATGAAATTGTCCGGTGTGTGTCTCAAGAACTGGAAGCGCTCGGCGTCTTTTATGAAATCACGCGGCGGGGGGCAGTCAGAGCCAGACTTGATGGGCGCAAGTCCAAACCTGCTCGGGCCTTTGTGTCCCACCTGGATACGCTGGGTGCTCAGGTCAAGGCTCTGAAGGACAATGGCCGTCTTGAATTGGTGCCCATCGGGCATTGGTCTGCGCGGTTTGCTGAGGGGGCTCGCACGACCATCTATTCTGACAGCGGCGCTTATTGGGGCACAATCTTACCCATCAAGGCCTCCGGTCACACCTACAATGACGGCATCGATACGTTGCCGGTTGGCTGGGAATATGTTGAGCTGCGGGTAGACGCCTATTCCAAAAACTCCGAAGACCTGAAACGGCTCGGAATTGATGTTGGCGATATCGTCTCAATTGATCCTGCTCCGGAGTTTCTGGAAAACGGGTTCATTGTTTCGCGCCACTTGGACAACAAGGCAGGCGTTGCAATTATGCTAGCCGCGCTAAAGGCCATGATTGATGAGGGTGTGGAGCCTGAAGTTGATATCTATTGGCTGTTCACCATTGCGGAGGAGATCGGGCATGGGGCAACGTCGGTACTAACCCCAGAGATCGCTTCAATGGTCGCGATTGACAACGGCACATCGGCTCCGGGACAGAATTCAGATGAATTCGGTGTCACGATTGGAATGGCCGACCAAACTGGTCCGTTTGATTTTCACCTGACCCGCAAGATGGTTCAGATTTGCCGGGACAATGACATATCGTTCCAGAAGGATGTCTTTCGCTATTATCGATCAGATGCGGCTTCGGCCATTGAGGCGGGCGCGGACGTGCGCACGGCTCTCATTACATTTGGGGTCGATGCCAGCCACGGCTATGAACGGATCCACATGCATGCGCTGCGGTCTGTTGCAGAGCTAGCCACCGCCTATGCTGTCAGCCCGGTCGAAATCAAACGGGATGCGCGGGAATACTCAAGCCTGAAAGGCTTCACCGTTCAGCCGACAGAAGATGCCGATCAGGCGCTTCATCCAGAAACTGATGAACCTGCAGCTGAGCCCGTCCACGAACCGCTGGATCATGATGCGACAGGCAATACTTGAATGAAATGAACATTATTTTCCGGGCGTGCGCATTGTTGCACGCTCCAGCATGTAAACTTCCGCATGCTCCATATGCTCACGCATGATGTCCCGGCAAAGCTGTTTGTCTCCGGCCTTGATCGTGCGTAGCAGGCGAACTTGGTAGTGCAGGCCGGTTTCTCTTAAGGCTGGATTTGGCTCTTTGTAGATGGACCGGCACACCGTCATGTCGCGCAGCAGGCTCAAAAGAAAATTGCAGGTAAAGGCCAGCAACGGATTGGGGCAATGACGCGCTAACTCCTCATGAAACTCAAGTTCAGCCAGCCGCTGCGCGTATTCTTCTTCTGCCGTTTTTGGCTCGTCTTCATAAAGCCGTATACAGCCTTGCAGAGCCACAAAAGTCTCCTCTGAGAGGGAGCCTGCCACGGACGCCGCGAGTTCTGGTTCAAGCTGCTTTCTAAGGGCGTAAATATCTGAGATCGTTGGTGTGTTGAATAGAAAAAGGTTATCCAGCAATCGGATCGCTTCGCCCGGCTCGACTGCAGAGACAAATATTCCACCACCCGGACCGCTTTTTGTCGTGATCAGGCCCTGAAATTCCAGCACCTTCAGGGCTTCTCGGAGAGTACCACGGGAAACCTTCACGACCTCCGGCTGGAGCCAGTCGTTCGGTAAACGATCTCCCGGCTGAAGATTTGCCTCAACAATTCTTTCGCGGATCTGTTGCGCGACCTTGTCGGGTCGGCGGAGGCGTCTACCCTGTTTTTGATCGTTTTCTGGCTGTGTTTGGGGCATGCCGGATATCCGAACCTGTACGCTTTAACTGGCTATGCACTTGCAAGCGGATGATAGCAAGCGGCAAAATGGTCGGCCTGACCGCCAGTTGCTTCACTTGGTGATGGTTTGCCTGCGAGACACTTGTCTGTTTTGTAAGCGCAACGTGCCGCAAAGGCACATCCAAGTGGCGGATTATATGGGTCGGGTAATTCCGCGCTGGCATCCTCGGCCAGAAGCTCATGACGTCCCGGCGCAGGGGCAGATCGCATGAGCAAGTCGGTATAAGGGTGGAGTGGTTTTGCAAAGACATCTCGTGCCGGGCCTAATTCTGCAAGGCGGCCAAAATACATGACGGCCACCCGATCACTCACGCTTTCGACGACCGATAGATCATGGCTGATGAAAACATATGTCAGTCCGAACCGGTCTTTCAGATCATCCAGCAGATTGAGAACCTGTGCTTGTACAGAAACATCCAACGCAGAAACGGGTTCATCCAGAACGATTAACTCGGGGCCAGCTGCAAGCGCGCGGGCAATTCCGATGCGCTGTGCCTGACCACCCGAAAACTCATGCGGGTACCGCTCCAAAAACTCTGGAGCTAGGTTCACCGCTTCAAGAAGCTCTTCAAGTCGTTGTTCTCGGCCTTGGCTTTTTAGTTCGGTCAGGTGTTTCAGAGGGGCTTCCAGTATGGTACGAATGGTCTTTCGCGGATTGAGTGAGGCGACCGGGTCTTGAAAGACATACTGAACCTTGCGAGCAAGGGCGCGACGGTCGGCTTTTGCCAGTTCGCTCAAATCCGTTCCATCAAAATGGATCGTGCCGCCCGTTGGTCTGTCGAGCCCGACAATCAGCCGAGCTAGCGTTGACTTTCCACAACCGGATTCTCCAACCACACCAAGGGTTTCACCTTTACGTACATCAAGTGAGACGCTCTGAACGGCGTGCACTGCCGGTGTCTGGCCGCCAAACAGCTTACGCTCGCCGCCGAATACACGTTCCACGTCGCTGATGGAAAGCAGTGTGCCGGATACCGGTTCAGGATGCTTGGTCATCACGTAGCTCCTTGTTCATGGGAAAGAGGCAACTGACACCGCGGGTTTCATTCGCCATTTCAAGTTCAATCAGACCAACTCGACAGGCAGTTTGCACGCGCGGGCAGCGGTCTGCGAAGGCGCAGCCATCGGGGAGGTTGTTCACAACGGGTGGGCGGCCTTCAATGGCATCTGTTCGCCGCTCTGGTTGACCAAGAACCGGCACACAGTCAATCAGCTTGGCAGTGTACGGATGCTGTGGATTGGCCAGCACTTCGGCAGTTACACCAGTTTCAACAATGCGTCCGGCATACATAACCGCAACGCGGTCACAAAGTGCTGACACAACACCGAAATCGTGGGTGATGAACAAGATGGCTGCATCCCGCTCGCGCCGCAGCCCGTTCATCAAAGTGAGGATCTGGGACTGAACGGTCACATCAAGCGCGGTTGTGGGTTCATCGGCAATCAGAACATTCGCATCATTGGCAAGTGCCATCGCGATGCAAACACGTTGTCGCATGCCGCCGGAAAGCTCATGCGGGTAAGCCGATAGACGCTCTGGTGCATTTGGAATTCGAACCAGCGACAGAAGTTCGATTGCTTTTTCTTTTGCTTCGGATCCGCTGAGTGGCTGGTGGGCCTGAATGGCCTCGATTAACTGGTCTCCAACAGTAAACAGCGGATGTAGGGTGGATAGGGGGTCTTGAAACACATAGGCGACCGATCCACCGCGCAGGTCGCGAACTCTTTTGTCACTCGCGCCAAAAAGATCTTCACCGTTCAGATAGGCCGCGCCACCAACTATGCGGCCTGGTGGAGTTGGTACAAGTCCCATCACCGACATGGCTGTAACTGATTTTCCGGAACCGGATTCACCGATAATTCCAATGCATTCGCCTTTTTTCAGATGAAGGTCAACGCCGCCGACCGCCTTGTAAACCGAGCCGCCAATTTGAAACTCTGTCCGCATGTCGCGAACGTCCAGGACGCCGGGTTCAAGAGACGGCGGAGGGATGTCTTTCGGGTCTCTGATGACCTTGGTCCGGGCAACCGGGCGCGTGAGAGATCCGGCGCGCAGGCGTGGATCGAGAATATCGCGGATGCCATCGCCCAAAAGGTTGATGCTCATCACGAGTGCGAAAATCATCAATCCGGGAATGATGGAGACATGGGGTGCCGTGAATAGGATCTTGCGGCCTTCTCCGAGCATGGAGCCAAGATCGGCCTGAGGCGGCTGTGCACCGAGTCCAAGAAATGAAAGCCCCGCCGTTTCCAGCACCATCCAGCCAACCGTTGTCGACATGGTGATAACGATCACAGGCAGGACATTTGGCAGGATTTCAATGAACAGGATTTGGGGTGGAGATTTTCCGGCAAGTCTGGCTGCGTCGACAAACTCGCGCCGGGAGAGACCGAGCGTGATGCCACGGATGTTTCGAGCGAAAAACGGTATATTGACCAAGGCAATCGCGTAGAGCGCATTTAAGAGGCCGGGGCCCAACACTGCGACAATCGCAAGCGCCAGAAGGATGTAGGGAAAGGCCATGACCATGTCGATGCCGCGCATGATCAAGGTATCAACACGCCCGCCTGCATAGCCAGCGACAAGACCGAGCAGCGATCCAAAGAATGCGGCAATGACGGTGGCGGACAGGCCAACGGCAAGTGAGACGCGTGTTCCCCAGATCAACCGGGAGAGAAGATCACGCCCCAGATGGTCCGTGCCGAGCAGATGGCCGTCAGAGAAAACAGGCATAAGCCGGTTTGCTGGAGCTGTCACATCCGGATCAGGCAGTGGCAGGAGCGGGGCTGCCAAGGCCGTTAGACAGATGAGTGCCAGAATGACAAGGCCGACGGTGGCCAAGGTATTGTTGAATAAAAGAGCCAGAGTGCTCGGTCGGCCGGCTGGTTTCTTTTTCGCCTTTACTGGCGCGGTCATGGTTGCGTCAGTCATCAGCGAAGCCTCGGGTCAAGCATTGTCTGGACCACATCGGCGGCCAGATTAAAGAGCACATAAGCACTGGCAACGACGAGAACGCCGCCTTGCACCAACAACAAGTCGCGGGTGGAGATTGCTTTCACCAGCATTGAGCCGATGCCCGGCCACTGAAACACTGTTTCGATATAGACCGCACCGCCGATCACGAACCCTGCCTGAATGCCGATAACGGGCACGATGCTGACAAGTGCGGATTTGAACGCGTGTTTATAGATGACCTTGCGCTCGGAAAGCCCCTTGGCACGGGCTGTGCGGATGTAATCCTGCCGAAGCACTTCCAGCATGGCTGTTCGGGTAAGGCGAGCGATGACGCCCGTTGCGACAACCGAAAGTGTGAAGGCAGGCAAGGCGAGGTGGTGCAGAAGATCCTTCAGGTCGCCGCCACCATAAATCGCGTACATGCCAGAGGCGGGAAACAGGCGAAGATTGACTGCAAAAATCAGGATAAGAAGCAAACCCAGCCAGAAAGACGGCCTTGAAATGCCAACGAGGACAAGAAGCGTGATGGCCTTGTCGGCAAGGCCGTATTGTCTAACGGCGGAAACGACACCGGCCAGAAGGCCGAGAATAGAGCAGAGGAGGAGGGCTGTGCCCGCCAGAATGAGCGTTGCGGTAAATCGTTCCAACACTTCATCCAGAACTGGACGGTTTAATGTATAAGAGCGGCCGAGGTCGCCTTTAAACAGGTTGCCGATCCATATGACGTATTGTTCAAACAATGTCTTGTCGAGGCCAAGGTCCTTGTTGAGCTTGGCCACGTTTTCCGGGGTGGCATAAGAACCCAAAATGGCCGTCGCGGGATCGCCCGGGATCATCGCCATGATCAGAAATACGATGATGGTCAGCCCGAACAGGACCGGGATTGCGGCAAGCAATCGCTTGGCTATGTAAGCCCCCACGCCATTTCTCCCTCAAAATACAAAAAGAAACCCTGGCAGAACGATAGCCCCGCCAAGGTTTAGACCCAACTTGGATTATTGGGGCTTTTTCACGTCCTGAAGCATCAGGAAGAATGACGGTTGAAGTTTGAAGTCTTCAACAGAGGCCTTGGTGACAGCGTTCTGTTTCCAGTTAGCAACAAAGACCCAAGGCGCATCTTCCTGAACGATCTCCTGCATTTCCTGATAGAGCTTCGCCCGTTCGGCCTGATCTGTGACCTGGCGTGCCTTTTCAAGAAGCTCATCCACCTTCGGGTTGGAATAGTAGCCGGAGTTGAAGCCACCCTTGTCCGGGAACGCTTCGGTGCGCAATGCAAGGAAGGGTAGCGTATCCGGGTCGTTTGTCATCCAGGCCATTTCGGCCATGGCTGCCTTGCCTTCCAGGCCGGGGTTCACCTTTCCAAGGAAGGTATTCCACTCATAGGTCTCGATCTTGACGTTCATGCCAACAGCCTGAAGGTCCGCCTGAATGGCTGTGCCCATGGCAATCGGGTCAAGCATCCCAGAGCCGCCCTCGGTGATATAGAAGGTGAGCTCTTCACCATTGTAGCCAGCTTCTTTCAACAGCGCCCTGGCTTTTTCCGGATCATACGGGTAGGGCTCAAGGCCTTCGTTGTATGCCCAGGCAAAGGCAGGCGGGGTGGGGCCAGCGGCGACATCAGCCGTGCCTTGCAGGATGTTTTCAACCAGCGCAGTCTTGTCGATGGCGTAGTTGGCTGCCTGACGGGCTGCCTTGTTGTTGAACGGTGCCTCCTTGGCGTTCAGGATCAGGAACCAGACGTGCGGACCTGCTTGTTCGTGAACGGCGAAGGATGCATCGGACTTGAACTGTTGTAGGCTGTCTGGCGGAACTTCAACCATGATGTCCAAACCGCCAGACAGCATTTCGGCAATCCGGGTGTTGGCATCGGTGATCGGCCGGTAAATCACAGCTTCCAGATCTGGCGCACCGTCCCAGTAATCGTTGTTTTTGACGGCGACCACTTTGGCATTTGCCTCCCATTCGGCAAACTTGTAGGCACCTGTTCCGGACGGGTTCCGTCCGAATTCCTTGCCATGCTGCTTGACAGCTTCCGGTGAGACAATCAGGCCTGTTGGGTAAGCCAGATTGGACAGGAAAGGCGCGTATGGCGCGTTCAACGTAAAGGTTACAGTGTGTTCGTCGTCTGCTTTCAAGTCTTCGACTGATGAGAAGAAGAAGGAGAGTGGAAACGGGCCTGTTTCGTGATAGGGGTGCTCTTCATCCAGCATGCGCTTGAAATGGAAAACGACACTTTCGGCGTTGAACGCGGACCCATCATGGAAGGTAACACCGTCGCGCAGCTTGAAGGTGTACGTCTTACCGTCATCGGAGATGGTCCAGCTTTCAGCCAAAGCCGGCTCCACTTCCAGCGTGCCATCCTTGTAACGAACCAGCCCGTCGTAAACATTCATGAGAATGCGGAAGTCGTTGACCGCGGTAATAGCATGCGGATCTAGCGACTTTGGTTCAGCGATCTGACCAACGATCAAAACGTTGGGCGGCGTCTGCGCTTCTACCTCCGAACCGGGTGCAAAAGCGAGAAAGGCCGAGGCGAGCGCCGCGGCAAGATATCGTTTCATTGTGCGTTCCCCTGTTTTTGATGTCTCTAATAAATCATGATTAATTGATCTGTCGCAATAATTATTTCATATTGATGATATCGAAGGCGCGTCGCGGTCAACGATCAAGAATATAAGTAATTGAAACATTGGAGGAAACCACATGGGCCGGTCTGAGGTGAGAATTGATCTTGAGCGTCTCAAGACACTGCTGGCCGGGGTGAATGCGTTTGGTTTCAATCCGGAAACGGGCGGTTATAACCGTTTAGGATTCTCCGATGCACACATGGCCAGTATCGATTGGTTCGAAGGTCAAATGCGTCAGGATGGTCTCATCACAAGCCGGGATGGGGCTGCCAACCTTTTTGGTCGATACGGCGATGGCAACGGGCCGTCCATCATGATCGGGTCGCATCTTGATACGGTCATTGAAGGGGGCGCATTTGATGGCTCCCTTGGGGCCTGTGTCGCGCTGGAATGTGTTCGCACAATTAAGGATGCCGGTCTGTCACTCTCGTCACCGATCGAAGTTGTCGCAACCTCAGAAGAAGAAGGGCGTTTTGGGGGCATGCTCGGGTCGCAGACTATCAGTGGACAGGCGAGCGAGGAGTGGCTTGAGCAAGCGGCTGACGCCAATGGCATCCGCTTGATCGACGCCATGCGAGAACAGGGGCTGGATGCAGCAGAGATTATGTCGTCGTCACGTTCGCCAGAAAGCGTGAAAGCGTTTCTTGAGCTCCATATCGAGCAAGGGCCTGTGCTTGAAAAAGAACAGCTTGATATTGGGGTCGCCGATAGAGTGTCCGGGATATGCAATCTGGAATGCGTTTTGACGGGCGTTGCCAACCATTCCGGCACGACGCCGATGAATATGCGGGCAGATGCTTTTGCCGGACTTGCGGAAGTCGGTGTGTCGATCCCGCGATTGATTGCCCAATACGGGACAGAATTTAGCCGGATTACCATCGGAAAGGTGGAGCTGACCCCAAACCATACTCATACGGTGCCGGGGGGGGGGCGGATTTTACAATCATCTTGCGGGACGCCGATGAAGAGGTGATGCGGCGATTGCGTAAAGAGTTGGAGGCGATCATCAACGATATCGCCGCCAAACATACTCTGGGTTTCAGGGTTCAAGAGCGTAGTTGGTTGTCACCAGTTCAACTGGACGAAGCGCTGGCAGAACAGTCTTTCGCCAGTGCCAAAGCCCTTGGGTATTCGGTCAAACGCATGCCGTCCGGGGCTGGGCATGATGCCCAGACGATGCAGGCACTCTGCCCCTCAACACTTGTGTTTATTCCGAGCAGAAACGGCATAAGTCATGCGCCCGAAGAGCACAGCGATTGGGCCGATATTGAAAAAGGTGCCAATGTCATGCTGCAGACGCTGATATCATTGGCGTCCTGAAATCAGTTGATGGCTGATCCCTTCGCTTAGGTGGTTTCAGGTGCAAATAGCGCAGCGTATTGCTCACGCAGGATGTTTTTCTGCACCTTACCCATCGTGTTGCGCGGCAGGCTGTCGACAACGATAAGCTTGCGCGGATGTTTGAAACGGGCAAGGTCTTCTGAAACAGCTGTCTGGATACTATCAAGGTCAGGTTCATGATTGGCTTGAGGCACAATCAGTCCGACGACTGTCTCACCAAAGTCAGCATGAGGGACGCCGATCACGGCACTTTCCAATACGCCGGGCTGCTCGTCGAGGATCAGTTCAATTTCCTTTGGGTAGATGTTGTATCCACCTGAAATGATCAGATCCTTGTTTCGCCCGACGATGTGGACATAACCATCCTCATCGACTTTGCCGAGGTCGCCGGTGATGAAGAACCCGTCCTGGCGTAGCTCAGCAGCCGTTTTATCCGGCATTTGCCAATAGCCCTTAAAGACATTTGGGCCACGGACCTCGATCTGCCCAACATCGCCGGCCGGGAGAGATTTGCCGCTTTCCGTGTCTGTAATTTTCAGCTCAACACCCGGCAAAGGGAAGCCGACAGTCCCGGCACGCCGTTCTCCGTCGTAGGGGTTCGAGGTGTTCATGTTGGTTTCGGTCATACCATAGCGCTCAAGAATACGGTGACAGGTTTGTTCTTCAAACCGAACATGCGTTTCAGCGAGAAGCGGAGCGCTGCCGGAGATAAACAGACGCATGTGGCTGGTCAGTTCTTTTGTGAAGCGATCATCGTCAAGCAATCGGGTATAGAAGGTCGGAACCCCCATCATGGACGTCGCCTGAGGCATGTTGGCGATCATTGCGTCAAGATCGAATTTGGGTAGGAAGATCATGGACCCGCCGGCGGCGAGCATCACATTGGTTGCGACAAACAGTCCATGCGTGTGGAAAATTGGCAGGGCGTGCAGAAGAACGTCCGCGTCCGTAAACTTCCAATAGTGAACAAGAGTAACGGCGTTCGAAAGAAGGTTCGCCTGTGTCAGCATCGCGCCTTTGGAGCGACCTGTTGTGCCGGAGGTGTAAAGAAACGCAGCAAGGTCATCGGCAGTTCGGTCGACAATGTCAAAACTTGTTGGCTCGGTTTTGGCGGCGTCCGTAAGTGAGCCGGTCCCATCCCCATTTAGCGTTGCCAGTTTGGCCCCAAGGTCTGACGCAATTGGAGTGAGCGCTGCCTCGATGCGAGCATCACAAACTACCAGCTTTGCGCCGCTGTTTTCGATAAAATACGTCAATTCATCAACGGTATAGGCTGTGTTGAGTGGGAGGAATATGACCCCGGCCTGTACGCAGGCTGCATAAAGAGCGAGCGCTTCCGCTGATTTTTCGATCTGTGCTGCAAGCCGGTCTCCGGGCACCAGTCCGAATTTACTCAGAGCATGCGCGATTTGAGCGGCCTGGCCCAGAAAATCGGCATGTGTAAGGGTGGCTCCGCTCGCCAAATGTAAAAACGGCGTGGTCTTACCGGCATGTTTGCCGAACAGCTGATCATAGAGCGGGTTAGCCATCGTTCGGGCTCCTGTTGAGTAGCTTTTCTGCGGCCGCGCTGAGCGACTTGATATCCGAAGAGGCCGCAATGTCATGGGAGGTGGCGAAGCGTTCGTGGTTTTGCGAAACCTTCGCCAGATTGTAAAGGTAGTTGACCATCACACCGGCTGATTGCTGTTGACCTTTTGCAGAAAGGTCCGCGTCTGAATGAATCTGATGAACCTCTGCGCCGTTGCCAAAATGGAAGCGTGCGACCGGGTCAAGCGGCATTCCATTTTTGCGCTTAGCGGCAATCAAATAATGCGCGGCAAGTGCCTTCAGGTGTTTAGGATCTTCTGGTGTCGGGCCGAGGTCTTTGCTTTCGATCCAGTTTCGGAAGCGCGGAATAGGTGACAGGGTAACAAAGGTCTTCAGGCCAGGGAGCTCAAGCGAAAGATCTGCTGCGACCTGTTTGATCAGGGAATTTCCGAAAGAAATGCCTGCCAGTCCCTTTTGGCAGTTTGAGATCGAATAGAACACGGCTGTGTTAGCATCTTCAGCTGCAATCGGGGCTCGGTCTTCGCTCAAGAGATCCTGTATCGATGACGGCACACCTTTGGTGAGCGCAACTTCAACAAAAATCAGGGGTTCGTCCGGCATTGTTGGATGGAAGAAGGCAAAACAACGCCTGTCGACCGGCTGCAGGCGTCGTCTGAGGTCATCCCAGCTGTCGATGGCGTGCACGGCCTCATAAGCGATGATTTTTTCAAGAATATTGGCCGGGTTTTCCCAGTTGATTGGCCGAAGAACGAGGAAACCCCGGTTGAACCAACTGGCAAACAGATGCCTAAAATCGACGTTAAGGGCCTGTAGCGCATCATCGTCTTTGCTGAACCGCAGAAGATCGGCTCGCATGGCGACCAGTGAGCGCGTGGCATCTGGCACCTGGTTCAGGCGACGGATCAGCTCCTGTCGTTTGGGTTCTGCTGCATTCACCAAGGCTTCATAGCTTGATTTCGTTTGTCCTTGCTCATACGTCTCCAGCGCCGCGCGTAGGGTCTCTGATGAGACGGCCATATCTTCTGCAAGATGCTGGAAGAAGGCTCGTTTTTCGTCCTCATTTGCCTTTTCATACTTGTCGAGAATGCTGCATGCGATGGTGCTGCCTGAAACTTCTCCTGCAGCGCCAAGAAGGGCAGCTGTGAGCTCTTCCATCGTTCTGTTGTCTGAGCCGCCGGGCAGGAAGGTTCCATACCGGCGGTCAAACAAAGAGGAGAGAAGATCTGCAAGTAGCGTCATATGGTTGCCCCCATGACAGCGTCTGGCAACCAGGTCGCAAGACCGGGAAACAGGCATAGCAGAATGATTGCCAGCACCATGCAGCCGACAAAGGGCAGGGAGCCTTTCAATATGGTCTTCAGCGGAATGTCCGGAGCAATCCCGTTAATCACATAAAGATTGAGGCCAACCGGCGGCGAAATAAGACCGATTTCCATGTTGATTGTCAGGACGACGGCGAACCAGATCGGATCAAATCCGGCAGTGGTGATGATTGGCAACAAGATTGGTGCGGCCATCAAGATCACAGCAACGGGTGGCAGAAAGAAACCCGCGATGAGCAGGAAGATGTTCACGGTTCCCATGAGAACCCAGCGGTTTACGTCCAGCGTTCCAATCCACTCGGCAATTGCCTGTGTGATGAAGAGTGATGACAGCATGTAGGAAAAGACACCGGCTGCAGCAATGATGAAAAGGATCATCACGCTTTCCTTGGTGCTATCTCGCAGGACAACCCAAAGGTCCACCGGATTCCAAAGCTTGTAAATCACCATCGCGATGATGAGGCACATCAGCGCCCCAACTGCTGCGGTTTCTGACGGGGTCGCGATGCCGCCATACATGGCGTAGAGGACGTCGATGATAATGGCGATGAACGGCAAGACGCGCGGCAGAATTTCAAAACGCTCTTTCCACGTGTAACTGCCTGCGCTCAGAACTGATGCCTCCCCGGAGCGCCAAGTGGAATAGAGCGACCACGCCATAAACAGCCCAACGAGAAGCAATCCCGGAATAACACCGGCAAGGAACAGCCGTCCTATAGATGTCTCTGTGGCAATTCCATAGACGATCATGGTCACCGATGGCGGGATCAAAATGCCGAGGGTTCCACCAGCGGCAATGGAACCGGCAGCAACACCATCTGGGTACCCGCGTTTGCGCATTTCTGGAATGCCCATTTTGCCAATCGCAGCACAGGTCGCCGGGCTGGAGCCGGACATCGCAGCAAACAAGGCGCAGGCACCCAGATTGGAAACGACCAACCCGCCGGGAACGCGCGCCAGCCAGCGTTCCAGAGCCTCATATAGGTCGGCCCCTGCACGGGTTGAGGCAATTGAAGCGCCCATGATGATGAACATCGGGATCGAGAACAGGGCAAAGTTGTCCAGTTTGCCGAAAAGGATTTCCGGCATCAGTTCCAGTGACCGCACTCCGTCAAATGCGATCAGGAACCCTGCGGACACAATCAGTAGACCCAAGGCCACCGAGATGCCTGAGAACAGAACGAAAATCGTGGCGAATGCGACCAGCGCACTCAGAAGGAGCGGATCCATTATGCGTCCTCCAGGCCAAACGGGCGGTCAACTCGGGTGATAACAGCGACAAGATCGGCAACCAGTTGCAAAAGCAGCAGTCCAAATCCGACGGGTAATGACAAATAGGGTATCCAAAGACGCACGCCCCAAATCGTGTCTGACCTCCAGCCACGGTCCCAAGCAAACTTCCTGTACTCAAAACCATAAAACAGCATGACGGCTACAATCAGGATTGAGACCGACAATGTCACCAGAGCAAGGAAGTATCTTGCGCGAGGGGCAAACCATAACGGGACCAAATCAACATTCACATGGCCGCGCAGACGCTGCACATAGGGCAGGCCAACGAGTGTGGCAGCGATGACAAGATAGATTACCGCTTCCGTTTGCCAGACTGTTGACCCATTCAGCACAAAGCGAACAAAGATCATCTGACAGGTGATTGCGACGGCTGCCACAATCATGGCTGCCGAACACCATCCGGCCAATGTCGAGATGGCTGCAACAGTGCGCAAAAAGGGATTGTTTCCGGCGCGCGCAACGGCTGCCGAGCTATGTCCCGCCATGGGATGCTCCCGAAAATGAAGTTGGTAAGCAGGAAACGGGGCGAAACGTGTTCGCCCCGATCAATTGGTTACTCGACAGACAGAGCCATATCGAGAAGTTCCTGACCGCCTGGAGTTTGCTCAACAAAGGCTTTGTACGAGGTCTCTTTTGCCAGATCACGCCATGCGTCGAATTCTTCTTGAGACATCTGCGCAATTTCAACGCCGTTTTCTGCAAAGATATCAGCAGAGGCCGCATCCTGCTTTTTGGCTTCTTCCAGATAAAAAGCTTCAGCCTTTGCCGCGCCAGCTTGCAGAGCTGCTTTCTGAGCGTCATTCAGTCCATCATAGGCGGATTTGTTCATCAACATTGGCTGGTACATGAACCAGAGCGCAAAGTCGCTGGCTGGCGTGTAACACTTGACCTGCTCGTAAATCCGGTAGCTGACGAAAGAGGACGAAGAGGTGTTGGCTGCAGTTAGAACGCCGGTTTGCATGGCGTTGTAGATTTCCGAAGACGCCATGGATGCAATGGATGCACCGGCGCCTGCCAACATTTGCTCAAAGGCCTTACCGGCCGCACGTGTCTGTTGGCCCTTCACGTCTGCCGGGGATGTGATGCACTTGTCTTTGCCGACAAAACCTCCGGCCAGATATCCATGCACGAGAACCATGACATCGTCGCCAGCCATGATTTCCTCGATTTTGCCCATGAAATCGCTCTCGTTCAGGCGGGCCGCATGGTCGTGGTTTTTCACCAGACCTGGCATCAAGGTGAGGTTGTAAGCAGGCTGTTGTCCCCCGGCATAGCTTAGAGGGAAAACGGTCATATCAAGCTGCCCACGGCTGAGCGGCTTGTATTGCTCGCGTGGCTTGAACAGTGATTTCGATGGGAAAATCTTGATTTCGAGATCGACGTTTGCAGCAGCAACTTCATTGGCAACAATCTCGGCCACCTTGTGGCGGACATCACTGGTGGACCATTGGTGCGACAGGCGCAGCTCGGTTGCGTTGGCGGCAAAAACTGTGCCGAGCAGCGCAACGGCTGCGACAGCAGATTTCAGTTTCATGATCATGTTGTTCCTCCCAAGAGCTTGAGATGTGGGGCAAGCTCGACCGGTATCCTTGCACCGAATGTATGCTTCGTCATTTTTTTTGTATACAATATGTAATTTGTTGCGTGCATTGTTTGTGTGTGGTTATCTCATGCTCATGGACCGAAAACGTGCTGACCTTATTGCTGATGAACTCGAAGCGCTTATCTTGGAAGGGATCTTCAAGGACGGCATTCGTTTGGATGAAGTTCAGTTGGCTGAGCGATTTAATGTATCTCGCACCCCGATCCGCGAAGCATTGCAGCAGCTTTCTCTGTCGGGCCTTGTAGAGCAGATCCCGAGACGCGGTGTTTTTGTTCGACAACCGGGGCCGGTTGAACTTCTTGAAATGTTTGAAGTCATGGCCGAACTTGAAGCCGTTTGTGCTCGCTTGGCAGCCAGTCGTATTTCAGATGCCGCATTGGCTGATTTGCACGAGGCCAATGCACGATGTGACGATGCGGTCACTGCACAAGATGCTGACGGCTACTATCTGGAAAATGAACGCTTCCACGCGATTTTGTATCGGCAGTCAGGCAATGGCTTTTTGGAACAGGAATGCTTGCGTCTTTATCGACGCCTTCAACCATTTCGGCGGATGCAATTGCGGGCGCGGGGGAGACTGGCGCAATCCATGGCAGAGCATAAAGCGATTGTCACAGCCTTGGAGCAAGGCAATGGTGACGCCGCAGCAATAGCGATCCGCGGTCACGTTGCTGTTCAGGGCGAAAAGTTCCACCACCTCATTGCCTCGCTCAAACCAGCAGCTGAATAAGTTATTGAAAGTGTTCGAATGCCGACAGGTTTTTTGGCTGCTCGTGCAACGATTCAACTGCCAGGGCCATGCAGGAATAAATCCGCCTTTTCTCGAATGCAGTTTAGGATCGTGACGGCAGCGCCCGAGGGCGTGAGGTCTTGTCTATGCAGTACATACCATTGCCGGATTATCGGCAAATGTTCTGCTTGAATGACTGCAAGGCGTCCCGTTTTCAGTTCTTCGATGACAGTGTGATAAGAAATCAATGCAATTCCGAGACCTGCGATCACAGCCTGTTTGATTGTCTCGTTTGAATTCATTTCCGTATAGGTGAAGGGGGTTCCTTCACCCATTTGATCAAGAAATCGCATTGTGAGGATCCGTGTGCCGGAGCCTGTTTCGCGCATGAGAAAATGCTCGCGGACAATATCTGCAGGTGAGACATTCGGTTCTGACAGGAGTTCATGATCTGGTGGGGCGATCAGCACGTGCGGATGGTCGCCCATCGGATAGGCCGTGACGAGTGGACGCCTGGGTGGACGTCCCATGATTGCAAGATCTATTCGGCCTGTTTCCAACGCCGCGATAATGGCGTCCCGATTGCCGACTTCCAGAACAACTTCAATATCCGGATAGAGCGACTTCAGTTTGGCGACGATGGCGGGTGCAAAATATTTGCCCGTTGAAACAACGCCCAACACGATGGTTCCCGATAGGCCGCGTTTGAGAGCGTCAATTTGGTGGATGGATTTAGCCAGGGCCGAATAAGCAGTCTCATAGCCCGACAAAAGCGTCTGGCCTTCGGGGGTCAGTTCAAAAAGTCCGTTCTTGCTGCGCTCCAGAAGGGCGCACCCCAGGCAATCTTCTAGTGTTCTTATTTGGTTGTGAACGGCTGGTGAGGTCAATCCAAGGTGTTCGGCGGCAGAGCTGATCGTGCCTGATTCATGTATTGATTTCAGAGCCTTGAGTTGTTTCAACGTTATTGCATCAAGTTGTCGCATTAGAATTTTTTGAAGTTTGATTTCAGATTATTAAATTTTCTTAACGTTAGTTTTCAGGATGATCAAGGCCACTACATTGAGGACGGGAGGCCTTGGTGACCATCAAATCCGCCATATTGCCGCTTCACGGGGTGCCTGAACCCCTGAATGAGATATTGACTGCGCTCTGCGTTGTGGGGCGCGATCTGTCCAGAACCATTGCTCAAGGGGTACTGGCCGCGGAACTTGGAGCGACCATAGGCGGCACGGCGCATGGCGATGATCAAAAGGCGCTGGATGTCATGGCCGATGAAGCCTTCGCCGAAGCGCTTATGGGTGTGGACGTTCGCTGGTACGCATCTGAAGAACGTGAGGACGTGATTGAGCTGGATTCAAAAGGCGAATACGCGCTGGCAATTGATCCGCTGGATGGTTCCTCAAATATTGATGTGAACGTGTCCATCGGCACCATCTTTTCCATCTTCAAGGCCGAGCCGGAAGGCGAAGCTTCCTTCTTGCGGCCTGCCGGAGAGCAGGTGGCAGCTGGCTACCTGATTTACGGCCCTCAGACGGCCTTGATGCTGACATATGGCGAGGGCGTCCGTCACTACATTTTGGACCCGGTTTCTCGGACATTCAAACTCGTGGATGCGAATGTGCGCATTCCCGAAAAGTCGAGTGAATTTGCCATCAATGCCTCCAACTATCGGCATTGGTCGAAGCCGATCCGTGCCTATATCGACGACTGCATCGCAGGGGCTGAAGGACCGCGTGAGAAGAACTTCAACATGCGCTGGGTTGCGTCGCTTGTCGCGGAAACCCATCGGATTATGAGCCGGGGCGGTTTGTTCCTTTATCCCGGTGATGACCGCGACGGTTACAAGCAGGGCCGACTTCGCATGATCTACGAATGTGCGCCGATCGCCTTTTTAATTGAGCAGGCTGGCGGCAAGGCCACAACGGCGGTGGAACCCATTTTGAGCCAAACGGCCGGGACGCTTCATGCACGCACGCCCTTCGTCTTCGGATCTTCGGAAAAGGTAGAGCGTGTGGCTGCCTATCACGATCTGCCGGAAAAGGAAGTTTCGGCACTGTTTGGAAACCGCGGCCTGTTCCGCGCCTGATCACAACACGTAAATCACGATCAATGACCGGCTGAGCATTTCGCCGGATCGGGGAGACTTCATGTCCAGAAAGCACCCAATCATATCGGTTACAGGGTCATCCGGTGCGGGCACAACAACCGTCAAGACCACCTTCGACCAGATCTTTCGCCGCGAGAGCGTGAAGGCCGTCTCTATCGAAGGCGATGCTTTTCACCGCTTTGATCGGGCGGAGATGAAAGCCGAATTGGAGCGGCGCAAGGCTTCTGGCGACGATACGTTCAGCCATTTCTCCTATGAAGCGAATATTCTGAGCAAGCTGGAAGAAGTGTTTCGCACCTATGGCCAGACAGGGACCGGTGAAACCCGCCATTACGTCCATGACGATCTTGAGGCGGAGAAGTGGGGTGTTGAACCGGGCAAATTTACCGACTGGAAGTCGTTTGAGGACGGGTCGGAGCTGCTCTTCTACGAAGGCCTTCACGGGGCCGTGGTCAATGACGAGGTCAATCTCGCGGAGCATGCTGACCTCAAGATTGGCGTTGTTCCGGTCATCAATCTGGAATGGATCCAGAAAATTCATCGTGACAAGGCGAGCCGGGGTTATTCCACCGAAGCGGTGACCGACACCATCCTGCGCCGGATGCACGCCTATGTGCATTGCATCTGCCCGCAGTTCATCCAGACGGATGTCAACTTCCAGCGTGTGCCGGTTGTCGATACGTCTGATCCCTTTGTGGCCCGCTGGATACCGACGGCAGACGAGAGCCTCGTGGTGATCCGGTTCCGCAATCCGCGCGGCATCGATTTCCCCTATCTGACGTCCATGATCCACGGCAGCTGGATGAGCCGGGCCAATTCCATCGTCATTCCCGGCGGCAAACTCGATCTCGCCATGCAGCTCATTTTCACCCCGATGGTGGACCGCCTTGTCCACGAATCCAAACGTGCGTGAGGGAGCGGTCATGACCCTTCATCCTGCTGTTCAAACCACTGAAGACCTGATGGCCAACGCGATCCGGGCGCTCGCCATGGATGCTATCCAGAAGGCCAATTCCGGACATCCCGGCGCGCCGATGGGGCTCGCGGATGTGGCGACCGTGTTGTTCAATCGCTTCATCGAGATCGATCCGTCAGAACCCGATTGGCCGGACAGGGACCGCTTTGTCCTATCAGCCGGTCATGCCTCCATGCTCGTTTACGCCATTAATCACTTGCTCGGGTTTGACGACATGGACATAGAGCAATTGAAGTCCTTCCGCCAACTGGGTGCGCGTACAGCCGGGCATCCGGAATATGGTCATGCCAAGGGCATTGAAACGACGACGGGGCCGCTGGGGCAGGGGATTTCAACCGCCGTCGGTATGGCGCTGGCAGAGCGCATGCACAATGCCCGCTTTGGCGATGATCTGGTCGATCACTTTACCTATGTGCTGGCCGGAGACGGGTGCCTGATGGAAGGCATCTCGCACGAAGCCAACGATATGGCTGGGCATTTGGGGCTTGGCCGTCTGATCGTCTTTTGGGATGACAACTCCATCACGATTGACGGCAAGACCGATCTGTCCACCTCCATGGATCAAAAGGCCCGCTTTGCAGCGGCCGGTTGGCACGTTGTTGCGGTTGATGGTCACAACAAGCAGGAGATTGCCGCTGCTATCGAGGTCGCGCGGGCGGATGGTCGTCCGTCGCTGATCGCCTGCAAGACGATCATCGGGTTCGGTGCTCCAAACAAGCAGGGAAAGGCTGCGACACATGGCTCGCCACTGGGAGCAGACGAAATTGCTGCGACCCGCGCCCAGCTGAACTGGACGCATGAGGCTTTCCATGTACCAAATGAAGTTTATGAAGCATGGAGAGCAGTGGCGCGACGAGGTGCTGTTGCCCGCAGTGCCTGGTTCAAGCGGTGGGAAGGTGCATCGGCACGCGAAGTCTTTTCCAGGTCGCTGACCAAGCCGGATTCGAAGGCTATCTCCGAAGCGTTTCAAACTTACAAGAGCGCCCAGATTGCCGCTGCGCCCAAGATCGCGACTCGCAAGGCGTCGGAAATGGCGCTTGAAGTTCTAAATGGCGTCATCAGCAATCTTGCTGGCGGATCGGCTGACCTCACGGGTTCCAACAATACCCGAACCAAGGAAATGACCGCAGTCAGCCGCGGCTGTTTCGGCGGCAATTACATTCACTATGGCGTCCGTGAACACGGCATGGCTGCAGCCATGAACGGGATCGCGCTCCATGGCGGGTTCATTCCCTATGGCGGGACATTCCTGGTCTTTGCCGATTATGCACGTGGGGCCATGCGCCTTTCAGCGCTGATGGGGGTGCCGGTCACCTATGTGATGACCCATGACTCTATCGGTCTAGGAGAAGATGGGCCCACCCACCAGCCGGTCGAAACACTGGCCAGTTTGAGGGCAATGCCGAACCTCACCGTGCTCCGCCCGGCGGATGTGATCGAGACGGCAGAAGCCTGGGAAATTGCCGTCACCTCCCGAAACACGCCAACGGTGTTGTGCCTGTCCCGACAAGGGTTGCCGACGCTCCGCAGGGATGGGGCGGCTGGCAACCCGACAGCCAAGGGCGCTTACCTCCTGAAGGAAGTCGGCGGCACACGGGATCTCACCCTTATTGCAACAGGCTCGGAAGTTGAGATTGCCATGTCCGCTGCCGAAAAACTGGAGGCGGACGGCCTGAAGGTTGCCGTAGTTTCTGCGCCATCCTTCGAGCTTTTTGCCGTGCAGCCAGAAACTTATCGGGAGGCCGTTCTGGGCCTTGCTCCGCGGATCGGAGTGGAAGCGGCCGTTCGGCAAGGTTGGGATCTGTTTCTGCGCCCGGATGATGCATTCATCGGCATGAACAGCTTTGGGGCCTCGGGCCCGGCGGCAGATCTCTACGGCCATTTCGGCATCACCAAGGAAGCGGTCATTGCAGCCGCGCGAGACCTCGTATCCGGAGACAAGAAGAATGACAATTAAGGTTGGGATCAACGGCTTTGGTCGGATCGGACGCAATGTCCTCAGAGCCATCGCGGAATCCGGACGCACAGACATTCAGGTCGTTGCCATCAACGATCTGGGGCCGGTTGAAACCAACGCGCATCTTTTGCGCTATGACAGTGTTCATGGCCGATTTCTGGGCACCGTTTCGGTCGAGGGAAACACCGTTGATATCGGTACCGGACCGATCCGTGTGACCTCTGAGCGTGATCCCAAGGATCTGCTGTGGGACGATGTCGATATCGCGATGGAATGCACCGGCATTTTCACTGCGCGGGACAAGGCCGCTCTTCATCTGGAAAACGGGTCCAAGCGTGTGCTGGTCTCCGCGCCCGCCACCGGGGCAGACAAGACAATCGTGTTTGGTGTCAATCACGACGCTCTGGCCAGCGATGATCTCGTTGTCTCCAATGCGTCGTGCACGACCAACTGCCTGTCGCCGGTCGCGAAGTCGCTGAATGATGCAATCGGCATCAATCGCGGGTTCATGACCACGATCCATTCCTACACCGGCGACCAGCCGACGCTCGATACGATGCACAAGGATCTGTACCGGGCACGGGCCGCGGCGCAATCCATGATCCCGACATCCACGGGGGCGGCCAAAGCGGTCGGGCTGGTGCTGCCGGAGTTGAACGGCAAGCTGGACGGCGTTGCGATCCGGGTACCGACACCGAATGTATCGGTTGTCGATCTGGTGTTTGAAGCCTCGCAGACGACAAGCGTCGAAGAGGTGAATGCGGCGATCCGCGCTGCTGCGGATGGCCCGATGAAAGGCATCCTCGGCTACACCGACGCCTCAAATGTCAGCATCGATTTCAACCACGACCCTCATTCCTCGATCTTCCACATGGACCAGACCAAAGTCATGGATGGTTCGATGGTGCGTATCCTGAGCTGGTACGACAATGAGTGGGGGTTCTCCAACCGCATGGCCGACACGGCTGTTGCCATGGGGAGGCTGCTATGACCCTTGGAACCTTGCGCAGCATTGACAGTGCGGATGTGAGGGGCAAGACCGTCCTGATCCGGGCGGACCTGAATGTTCCCATGCAGGATGGCGCAATCACCGACGCAACGCGCATCTCCCATTTCGCACCAACGGTTTCCGGTCTGGTGAACAGAGGTGCGGCAGTCGTCATCGCCACCCATCTCGGGCGTCCCAAAGGTGAGCCGAATCCGTGCCTCTCTACCCGGCCAATTGCACAGGCGCTGGAAGAAGCCCTCGGGCGTCCGGTGGTCTTCGCGAAAGATTGTGTCGGCGAGCCTGCGGAAAGCGCGACGGCTGACTTGCAGCCGGGGCGCGTAGTCGTGCTTGAGAACCTCAGGTTCCATGCGGGTGAGATGGAAAACAGCCGCAACTTTGCAATGCGTCTGTCGGTCAATGGCGACATCTATGTCAATGATGCGTTCTCCTGTGCCCATCGGGCGCATGCATCGACCCATGCCATTACGGATCTGATGCCGAGTTATGCGGGGCCCTCGCTTCTGGCTGAAGTCGCTGCGCTGGAAGCAGCGCTTGTGTCGCCTGAAAGACCAGTTGTTGCGGTTGTTGGCGGCGCCAAGGTGTCGACGAAAATTGCGGTCCTGAAAAACCTGATGAACAAGCTGGATGCGGTCATCATCGGCGGCGGCATGGCAAATACGTTCCTCTATGCCAACGGCGTCCCGATGGGCAAATCCCTGCACGAGGCGGATCAGGTTGAGACCGTTCGAGAGATCGAGCAGTTGGCGGAAAAAGCCGGGTGCATGATCTGTCTGCCCACCGACGTTGTCGTGTCTCGCGAGTTCACGGCCAACGCACAGAACCGGACCGTGCCAGTCGACGGATGCCCGGTGGATGCAATGATTTTGGACGCCGGTCCTGAAAGCACGCGGCGGTTTCAGGAGCTGATCACCAGCGCAAAGACAGTGCTCTGGAACGGGCCTCTCGGGGCTTTCGAGATCCAGCCCTTTGACCGGGCAACGGTCAATCTTGCCCGCATCGCGGCACAGCGCACCGCGGAAGGCGCGTTGGTCAGCATCGCCGGGGGCGGTGACACCGTGGCGGCGCTGAATGCCGCCGGAGTGTCCAACGACTTCACTTATGTCTCCACCGCCGGTGGAGCCTTTCTGGAATGGCTGGAAGGCAAGACCCTTCCGGGAATCGCGGCGCTCATGTCCGCTAACGAAGCTGCCTGACAAGGGGAGGACAGACATGGCGCTTATCACGCTTCGCCAGTTACTGGACCACGCTGCAGAACATGATTACGGCGTTCCGGCCTTTAACATCAACAACATGGAGCAGGGGCTCGCCATCGTGAAGGCGGCGGCGGCAACGGATTCTCCTGTGATCCTGCAGGCCAGTCGTGGCGCGCGTTCCTACGCGGGCGATATAATGCTGCGCAACATGGTTCAGGCTCTGGCTGAGATGAATCCGGACATTCCGATTGTCCTGCATCAGGACCACGGAAACAACGAGGCGACGTGCCTCTCGGCAATCCGCTACGGCTTCACTTCGGTCATGATGGATGGCTCGCTGGAAGCCGATATGAAGACCCCGGCAAGCTACGACTACAATGTCGATATAACCAACAAGGTCAGTCTGGCTGCGCATGCGGTCGGGGCCTCGGTTGAAGGTGAACTCGGTGTTCTGGGGTCGCTGGAAACCGGCGAGGCGGGCGAGGAGGATGGCTCTGGCGCTGAAGGCAAACTGAGCCATGATCAGCTCCTAACTGATCCGGATCAGGCTGTCGACTTTGTTCTGGCAACCAAGTGCGATGCTCTGGCCATTGCCTGCGGCACCAGCCACGGCGCCTACAAGTTCAGCCGCAAGCCGGACGGGGAAATCCTCTCCATGTCCACCATCTCCGCGATCCACGAAAAACTGCCGGATACACATCTTGTGATGCACGGTTCCAGCTCGGTTCCGCAGGAGCTGCAGGATCTGATCAACGCCCATGGCGGCGACATGCCCCAGACTTACGGCGTTCCGGTGGAAGAGATCGAGCGTGGCATCAAGATGGGTGTGCGCAAGGTCAATATCGACACCGATTGCCGGATGGCCATGACCGGTCAGTTCCGCAAGGTGGCCCAGGAAAAACGGGCCGAGTTTGATCCGCGCAAGTTCCTCATCCCGGCAATGGCCGAACTGGAAGTGCTCTGTAAGGACCGGTTCGAACGCTTTGGCACGGCAGGCAACGCCTCGAAGATCAAACCGATTTCCCTCGACGATATGGCCAGGCGCTACGCAAGCGGCGCGCTGGACCCAAAAACAGCTGCCGCCCGCGCCGCATGACGGGCAACGACACCTTCAACGGATTTAACCGCATCAAACGGGAACCATGATCATGAACGCTCAAAATCCACCGGGAAAATACTCAGCTGGTGTCAAGGAATACCGCGAGACCTATTGGGAGCCGAACTACACGCCTAAGGAAAGCGACATTCTCGCCTGTTTCAAGATCACGCCGCAGGCGGGTGTACCGCGCGAAGAAGCCGCCGCCGCTGTTGCCGCTGAAAGCTCTACCGGCACATGGACAACGGTCTGGACCGATCTTCTGACAGATCTGGAATACTACAAGGGCCGCGCCTACGCGATTGAGGACGTTCCGGGCGACGATGAAAGCTACTACGCCTTCATCGCGTACCCGATGGGTCTTTTCGAAGAAGGCTCTGTCGTCAACGTGTTCACATCGCTGGTCGGTAACGTATTCGGCTTCAAGGCCGTGCGCGCCCTGCGTCTCGAAGACGTGCGCTTTCCGCTCTGGTTCGTTGCGACGTGTGACGGCCCGCCCCATGGCATTCAGGTCGAGCGCGACAAACTCGACAAATATGGCCGTCCGTTCCTCGGCTGCACCATCAAGCCGAAACTCGGCCTGTCGGCCAAGAACTATGGCCGGGCTGTCTATGAAGCCCTGCGGGGTGGTCTCGACTTCACCAAGGATGACGAGAACGTCAACTCCCAGCCCTTCATGCGCTGGAGAGATCGTTTCGAGTTCTGTCAGGAATCGATTGAAAAGGCCGAGAAGGAAACTGGCGAGCGCAAGGGCCACTATCTGAACGTGACCGCGCCGAACATCGAAGAGATGTACAAGCGGGCGGAATTTGCCAAGGAGCTCGGTACGCCGATCATCATGTCGGACTACCTGACCCTTGGTTGGGCCGCACAGGCCAGTCTGTCGCGTTGGTGCCGGGACAACGGGATGCTGCTCCACGTTCACCGCGCGATGCATGGTGTGATCGACCGTCACCCGAAACACGGCATCAACTTCCGCGTTCTGGCCAAGATGCTGCGCCTTCTTGGCGGTGATCACCTGCATTCCGGCACTGTAGTCGGCAAGCTGGAAGGCGACCGCGCGGCAACACTGGGCTGGATCGACCTGATGCGTGAAAAGGTGGTCAAGGAAGATCGCTCACGCGGCATCTTCTTCGATCAGGACTGGGGTCAGATGCCGGGGGTTATGCCTGTGGCATCGGGCGGTATCCATGTCTGGCACATGCCTGCGCTCGTCAACATCTTCGGCGACGATGCCTGCCTGCAGTTCGGCGGCGGCACGCTAGGTCACCCCTGGGGCAACGCGGCAGGCGCGGCAGCTAACCGCGTAGCTGTCGAGGCCTGCGTGAAGGCGCGTAACGAGGGGCGCGAGCTGGAAAAGGAAGGCAAGGACATCCTGACCAAGGCCGCCCAGTACAGCCCGGAACTGAAGATCGCCATGGAGACATGGAAAGAGATCAAGTTCGAGTTCGACACCGTCGACAAACTGGATGTGGCGCACCGCTAAGCAGGTGCCTTCCTTCCCGAGACCTCTTATTCAAGGATGAAAAACGATGAGTGACGTACAAGACTACAGCTCCCGGCTTTCCGACCCGAACAGCCGCAAGATGGGAACGTTCTCCTATCTGCCGCAACTGACCGATGACGAATTGCGGAGCCAGGTGGAGTACATCGTAGCCAAGGGCTGGAACCCGGCCATTGAGCACACCGAGCCGGAAAACGCGACCTCAAACTATTGGTACATGTGGAAGCTGCCGATGTTTGGGGAAACGGATGTCGATGCCGTTTTCCAGGAAGTCGAGCTTTGCAAGACCGCCAACCCGAACAACCACGTGCGGCTGATCGGTTACGACAATTTCAAGCAGTCCCAGGGCACGGCCATGGTCGTGCACCGCGCCGAAATCAGCGCGTGAATCTGACGGCAGGCATGGCTCCCCGCGCATGCCTGCCGCCGGATCCCTTTTGAGTTTTGGAATAAAGGACAGGCGAGCCATGAGCGAAATCGATCCCAACCAGTTTCGCATCGAAACAGAGCCTTACTACCGGCCCGTCGGAAACGAGATCGAACAGTTTGCGGCTGCCTATGACGTGCGCATGCCGGTAATGATGAAAGGCCCAACGGGATGCGGCAAGTCGCGTTTTGTCGAATACATGGCCTACAAGCTGGGCAAGCCGCTGATCACCGTTGCCTGTAACGAGGACATGACCGCCTCGGATCTGATTGGACGCTTCCTGCTCGATATCAACGGCACCAAATGGCAGGACGGCCCGTTGACGATCGCCGCGAGGATCGGCGCGATCTGCTATCTCGACGAGGTGGTGGAAGCCCGCCAGGACACGACCGTTGTCATCCATCCGTTGACCGATCATCGCCGCCAGTTGCCGCTTGAAAAGAAAGGCGAATTGGTCAACGCGCATCCCGACTTTCAGGTCGTGATCTCCTACAATCCCGGCTACCAGTCGATGATGAAGGACCTGAAGCAGTCCACGAAGCAGCGCTTCGGGGCGATGACCTTCGATTTTCCGACAGCAGATATCGAGGGCGAGATTGTCGCGCACGAGGCGGGCGTTGACCGCAAGGTGGCGGAGCGTCTGGTTCAGGTGGCACAGCGCTCTCGTAACCTGAAGGGCCATGGGCTGGACGAGGGCATGTCGACGCGCCTACTGGTCTATGCGGGACAGTTGATCGCTCAGAAAATTCCGCCGCACGCTGCCTGTCAGATGGCGCTTGTGGAACCGCTGACCGATGACCCTGATATGCGGGACACGCTGCAGGCCGCGGTCAGCACCTTCTTTCCGGAAATCACTGATAGCAGCAAAGACCGCGCTGCATGAGTGTTAATCTCGAGCAATATCGCGACGAGTTGATTGAGGCCGCTCCCGAACTGGCCGAGATGCTCGATGGGCTGTTTCACGAAGCCGCACGCATGATGTCGCCTGCGGGCCTGAAAGACTATTTGGATGGCGCACGGGCAATGATCTCGTTGCGCAAGGGGCCAAACCTGCTGGTCTCTTACCTCGATGAAATGCCGCAAGTCGTGCGCGAGTGCGGCGAAGACATCATCCGTGATGTGGTTGGCGCGACGCTCAAGCTGTCCTCCATGGTTTCGGGCGAAATCCTGACGCTGATGATTTCCACGCTGCCGGGCGCGGCCAACCGCTTCGGGGATGCGGACTTGCTGCGCGGCTATTTGCAGCTACTGCACCGCCTCGCTGCGCGCGCACCCCGTGGCTTGCGTCCCATGCTGGGCGTTCTGGAAGAACTGCTCTCAAAACTCACCTTGTCGGGCCTGCGCCGCTGGGTGGATTTCGGCTCGGACGCCTATCGGCGCGATTTGCCCAAACAGGCAGATTATTTCGGTCTCGTCAGCGAGGATTCGCGTGCGGTTTTGAAGCAGGAGCGGCGTGGAACCCTGTTCATTGAATCCCAGCGGCGGTTGAACTTCTATCTGCGTGCCTTCTGGGGACGAGACTTCTTTCTTAGGCCAAGCGCAGCTGATCACGAAGGGTTTCGCCCGTTCATCGAAGGCGGGGCCATGCACTTGCCCGATGCGGTTGATGACATGGAGGGTGTGAGCGGGCTCGATCTTTACCGCGCCATGAGTGCGCATATGGCCGCCCACATCACCAGCTCTGACAAAGGCCTCAGTCAGCTGGCGCTTAATCCGGGGCAGATATTCTTTGTCGGTCTCATTGATGATGCGCGGGTTGAATTTAGTGCAATTCGTCAATTCCCCGGTCTCCGATCTCTGTTTCGCTCGCTGATGCCGGTGTCGCCAAAGGGCTATTACGAGCACGAAACCATGTATTTGGTGGAGGCCACGGCCCGCGCGCTGTTGGAACCTGGTGTCTCAACCGGGGATCGTGCAATCGACGCCTTGGTCGAGCAGTTTCATCTCAATGTCGGAACCAATGAGCGCGAGACCATGTTCTCCTGGGGGCTGGGTGTTGAGCTCTATTCCATTCTGGCGGATCGCCGCGCCGTGCCGAGCCTTCGCATTTTGGAGCAGCTGAACATACCGTACCGCGATGACAATCGCTTCCTTTGGTCGCTGGATGATTTCGACTGGTCGAACAGCTCCGCCTATCAGCCGGATTTTCAGGCGCAGCTTCGTCGGAATGTCGGCTTGATGGAGTTCGTCAATGAAGTGGAGGTCGAGACGGCTGGCGACGATGCGCAGGAAGTCTGGGTGCTTTCCAGCGAGTTGTTCCCATATGAAGATGAGGGCGTTTCCTATAACGACATGGAAGGCAAGGAGCCTGTCTCCGATCCGTTCTACTATGGCGAGTGGGACTACAAAGTTCAACTGACTCGCCCGAGCTGGTCCACCGTGTATGAGCGCCGTCAGGGGCGGGGCGATCCCGATACAATCGACGAGGTTTTGACCGCCCATAAAGGCGTGAGCCACCGCATCAGGCAAATTGTTGACCGGCTGCGTCCGCAAGGTATCTCGCGTCAGAGACGGCTGGAAGATGGCGACGAGCTGGATATCAATGCGGCTGTGGATGCTGTCGTCATGAGTCGGATCGGCATGCAGCCGGACCCGCGGATCACCATGCGCAATGTGTTGAACAAGCGCGATCTTTCGGTGCTGATCCTGCTGGACCTGTCTGAATCCACCAATGAACTGGTGCGTGGCAGCGATCGAACCGTGCTGGATCTTACCCGAGATGCCTGCGCACTGCTCGCAAACGCAATCAACGGCATCGGCGATCCTTACGCGATCCACGGGTTTGCTTCTGATGGTCGACACGATGTCCAGTATTACCGGTTCAAGGATTTTGAGCAGCGGTTCGACCCGGATGTCAAAAGCCGTCTGGCCGGGATGAGTGGAGGATTGTCGACCCGCATGGGCGCGGCGATGCGTCATGCGGCGCATCATTTGGGTCAGCGCGGCGAGCGGCACAAGCTCTTGCTGATCGTCACGGACGGGGAACCGGCGGATATCGATGAGCGGGACCCGCAATATCTGCGCATGGATGCCAAACAGGCAGCAGTGGAGCTGCAGCAGAAAGGCGTCACCAGCTACTGCCTGACGCTGGACCCGGAAGCAGACCGCTATGTGGAGCGTATCTTCAGGGCCAGCAACTACACCATCGTCAACCAGGTTGAGCGGCTGCCGGAAAAGCTTCCGGTGCTCTTTGCCAATTTGACCAAATAATCCAACTCACGGGGGAGAACCCAGCAGATGACCTTCGACCGTTCCCTGAAAATTGCCCCGTCCATCCTGTCAGCCGATTTCGCCAATTTCGGCAAGGAGATCGAGGCAATTGAAGCTGAGGGCTGTGACTGGGTTCATGTGGATGTGATGGACGGGCATTTTGTACCGAACCTCACCTTTGGACCGCCGCTCTGCAAGGCGATCCGCAAGCACATTAAAACGGTGATGGATGTGCATTTGATGATTGCGCCGGTCGATCCCTATATTGAGGCATTTGCGGAGGCTGGAGCAGATATCATCACGGCTCATCTGGAAGCTGGGCCCCACACACACCGCACCCTGCAGGCGATCCGGGCGACGGGCAAGAAGGCGGGGCTGGCGCTTAATCCGGGAACGCCGGTGGAGGCCGCTGCGCCGCTATTGGATCTGTGCGACCTTGCCTGCATCATGACGGTCAATCCGGGCTTTGGCGGGCAGAAGTTCATTCACACGCAGGTCGAACAGGTCCGCAAGCTGCGCGCCATGATTGGCGACCGACCGATCCATATCGAAATTGATGGCGGGGTCGATCCCGTGACAGCTCCCTTGGTGGCAGAGGCTGGGGCGGATGTGCTTGTGGCCGGATCTGCTGTCTTCAAGGGCGGCAGCGTGGATCAACCGGACGTATATGGCGCCAACATTGCGGCCATTCGGTCTGCGGTCGCCGAAACCAGCCCGCGTGCAGCATGACAAAAATGGAGAGGGAAATGGTACTTCCAACTCGGCTTTTGATGGGCCCAGGCCCCTCCAATGTATCCAGTGCAGTTCTGGCTGCAACGGCGCAACCAACCATTGGGCATCTTGATCCTGCGTTTCAAGCCATGATGGAGGAGGTGAAGGATCTGCTGCGGTTTGCTTTCCAAACCGAAAATGCGATGACGTTCCCCATCTCGGCACCAGCTTCACTGGCCATGGAAGTGGCGCTGGTGAATCTGCTTGAGCCTGGCGACACAGCGATCATTGCGCAAAATGGCGTCTTCGGCGGTCGAATGGCTGATATCGCGGCTCGGGCCGGTGCGAATGTGGTGCTTTTGACGTTTGACTGGGGAACGCCCGTCGCACCTGATGTTGTGGCAGGGGCGATCAAGGCGAATCCCAAGGCCAAGCTTTTGGGCTTTGTTCATGCAGAAACGTCCACCGGAGTGTGTTCGGATGCAAAGGCGCTGTGTGCTTTGGCACGGGGGGCGGGACTTTTGACGGTTGTCGACACCGTAACAGGACTTGGGGGCACTCCTGTGGAGGTTGATGCCTGGGGCGCGGATGTTGTCTATTCCGGCACCCAGAAATGTCTGTCGGTCCCGCCGGGCCTGGCTCCAATCACCTTTTCTGATCGGGCCATTGGCTGCATTGAGGGGCGCACGACCAAGGTGCAGTCCTGGTTCGGCGATCTCAATCTGGTGCTTGGTTATTGGTCGGGTGAGGGCGGTGGGCGTTCCTATCACCATACTGCGCCGGTCAATGCGATCTATGGTCTGCTCAAGGGACTTCAGGATTTGAAAGCTGAAGGGCTGGAAGCGCGTTGGCAGCGCCACCGCGATGCGCACCAGCGTTTGGCCGAGGGGTTACGTCGTCTCGATTTGCAGTTTTTGGTGGAAGAAGATGCGCGCCTGCCGCAGCTCAATACTGTTCGGGTTCCCACTGGCGTTGACGAGGCAGCCGTTCGCTCTTGCTTGTTGAACGAGTACGATATCGAAATTGGAGCAGGTCTCGGCGCTCTGGCAGGCAAGGTCTGGCGGATCGGCCTGATGGGGGAAACTGCGCGACCGGAAAATGTCGATCGTTTGTTGAATGCCCTTGGCGAAGTGTTGCCCGATCTGCGACAAGCAGCTGTCGCCTAACCACGGAAAGCCCGAATGACCCCGATTCTGATTTTTGACCTCGATGGAACCTTGATCGACAGCGCGCTGGATATTCATGCCGCGAGCGCCCGGTTGCTGCAAAGGGAAGGGCTTGACCCCTTGTCGCTGGAGGTCATTCGCTCGTTTGTCGGAAATGGCGTTCCCACCTTGATAGATCGGATCATCGCGGCAACCGACCTGCCAGCTGATGGCCGCACGCGCTATGTCGAGAGTTTTCTGGAAGACTATGAAATGCACGCGACGGATCTCACGGTGCCTTATTCCGGTGTCGTGGAGGTTTTGGACGCGTATTTGGCAAGTGGCTACAAGATGGGGGTCTGCACAAACAAGCCCTATGCGCCAACGGTGAAGATCCTCAAGGATCTGGATCTGGAGCGTTTCTTTTCAGGGGTGGTCGGCGGTGACAGCTATCCTGAGCGCAAACCGGACCCGACCGGCCTTCTCGCGCTCGGCGCAGAACTGGGCGCGGGTCCCGTTCTTTTTATTGGCGACAGCGAAGTTGACGCAGAAACTGCAGACCGGGCCAAGCTGCCATTCCTCCTCTTCACCGAAGGCTACCGGAAAACGCCGGTGGAAGACTTGATTGTTCGTGAAAGTTTTTCCGACTTCTCAAAGCTGCCAACCCTCATTGAGGAGCTTCTTGCAGAAACCGCGTGACGCAAACTTTGTAGAGAATTGAAAACGCAGTTGAGAAAGTGAGACGGTAAGTCTGGCTGGGGAACCTGGAATCTCAGCCAATTGAAGCAAGCTATTGATATCGCATTGTGCTCAACCTCTCCGGATGCCCGGTGAGGCCCATATCTGTGCCGCGGTTTTGGAGCCCAGTCAATGATGAATCTTCTCTGCTAAAATCATCATTCAAAACTTAGTGCCGCAACAGCAAGGCGGAGGATAAAGTCACTTGCCTTCGAAGAATTGAGGCACCTAGTAGGATGCCCTTAGGTTACTTCAAACATGAATGGTTGAGTTGCGTGGTTCGAAACTGTGATTAACCCCAGTTGATTGGTCCAATGTAAAGTTATTGAATGCCCGGCTACTGATCCATCAGGATGATAGGTTCAAGAGCTGGAGGACGGTCGTTCAGTGCACCGCGAGGACGTTTTTTGTTTTCAGCTTTCGACAATGACTTAAGTCTCCTGCAGGCATGTGAAGACCACTCCGTTCAGCAGTCCATCGCGCAAACGAGCATTGAAGCTTTTGAAATATCTAATTTTCCATAGGGATCGGTTCGATGTGGGCGGTATTAGCGCCATCCACTTTCGAACAGCATGTGCAGCGCGTTCAGGGCTGTTGTCAGAGCGAATGTCGGCAGGCACGTTGCGGCAGAGGATCAATTACCTTGGTCGGGGTCAGCCTTCGCGCCGCTCGGATCACAAGATACATTTCGGCTATGCTCGTTCAGGATATTTGCGCTTCTGAACGCCTTCCCGTCATCCGTCCGGTGATGCACAAAAAATGTCATGCGACCAGACCTAGTTGCGGTATTCGGGCCTCAAACGAATGCACGATCTATCATTCAGCATGGGCGGTTCCTCGTCGTTTTTTTGGATTTTGTCAACTCAGCGCGTCGGCAATGGTGCTCGACACCCTCGTTGTTCCCTTTGTCTCCTTGCGCCTCGTTGCAAAGCTGCAACCCGACGAAAAACACATCAGCCATCCTAGCGGGCCAGTTCGATCTTTTTTAGACCAAGCTCTTTTGTCGGCACGGCCCTTTGGCAAGCGATGTTGAGTGGATCGATACTGGCTATGACCTCCCCACAAAGAACGTCAGCCTACTGCAACTGAGAGAGACACCATTCCGGATTTGGGCGCTTGATTTCTATCAGTAGTCCTACGTTTTCCTGATTTTGGGTGCAAACCAATTTAATGGGGATTTGCGTGCAATGATGTTCCCGATTTTCTGGTTTGTAAATCTCAGATGGAACTCGAGGTTTTGCCCTTTGACATCACGTGTATTTCCAAAAAATGTTGATTAGTCGCCTTCGCATTATTTCCCGACAATGCACCGGCACAACTGCTTAGAAATAAGTTGACTGATAGGAAAAAAATATAATTAATAGGAAATACTGTTGCTGTTGTTATTTAGGGAGGATAACAATGACCCATGCTCGGATTAAATCCAAACGATCAAGCCGGAACAGTAAATATCCGATTGTTCATCATTTTCTCAGCGGGATTTTGCGGAGACTGTGATGCAGATTTCATTGCCGCCGCAAATCGTGGTTAAGGCAGCACAATTTGTCACAAAAGCGATCTCTGTCTTTCGCGGTTTGCGTCGATTGTTAGCGGCCTTTTGGCTGACTTTTAGTTTGCTTCTAAATGCTCTGCAGTCCGCTTGATAACAAAACCGAATACTGCAGCCAATTAGGCCCTCATCCAACAGGAAAGAGTTCATGGGACATAAATCGGACATTCAAATCGCTCGAGAAGCCAATAAAAAGACAATTCAGGAAATTGGCGGGAAACTTGGTATCGGGTCAGCAGATTTGTTGCCCTATGGTCATGACAAGGCGAAAGTCAGTCAATCCTTTATAAACTCGGTTCAGGACCGGAAAGATGGCAAGTTGGTTCTGGTAACAGCGATCAATCCGACCCCGGCTGGTGAAGGCAAGACCACCACAACGGTTGGTCTGGGTGATGGGCTCAACCGTATCGGCAAAAAAGCGATGGTCTGTATCCGTGAAGCGTCTCTTGGGCCGAACTTCGGCATGAAGGGTGGAGCAGCAGGAGGAGGATATTCTCAGGTTGTTCCGATGGAGGAAATGAACCTCCATTTCACCGGAGATTTTCATGCCATCACATCTGCTCATTCGCTGTTGTCGGCAATGATCGACAATCATATCTATTGGGGCAATGGCGAGGAAATCGACATTCGTCGGATCCAGTGGCGACGTGTCGTTGACATGAATGACCGTGCCTTGCGCCAGATTACCTGCTCATTGGGTGGGGTCGCCAACGGATTTCCGCGGGAAGGTGGTTTTGACATCACCGTTGCCTCAGAGGTGATGGCAATCCTCTGTCTGGCTAAAAACCTTGGTGATCTGGAAAAGCGGCTGGGCGATATGATCGTAGCGTATCGTCGTGACCGCTCACCTGTCTACTGCCGCGATATCAAGGCAGAAGGGGCTATGACAGTCCTCTTGAAAGACGCCATGCAGCCCAATCTGGTGCAGACCCTTGAAAACAATCCGGCGTTTGTTCACGGGGGGCCATTTGCCAACATTGCACATGGTTGTAACTCGGTTATTGCAACGACCACGGCACTAAAACTTGCTGACTATGTTGTGACGGAAGCAGGCTTCGGTGCTGATCTGGGCGCTGAAAAGTTTATGAATATCAAATGCCGGAAGGCGGGGTTGGCACCGTCTGTTGTTGTGTGCGTTGCCACGGTCCGGGCCATGAAAATGAACGGCGGCGTGGCCAAGGCTGATCTTGGCAGCGAGAATGTTGATGCGGTCAAGGCCGGGTGTCCGAACCTTGGACGTCACATTGAAAACATCAAGTCCTTCGGCGTTCCTGTTGTGGTGGCGATCAATCACTTCGTTACCGATACGGACGCAGAAGTTCAGGCGATCAAGGACTATGTGGCAAGCCATGGCGCGGAAGCTGTGTTGAGCCGTCACTGGGAGCTCGGCTCGGAAGGTTCTGCTGATCTGGCTACCCGGGTTGCCGAAATTGCGGAAGCCGATCAGGCCAATTTCTCGCCCATCTATCAAGATGAGATGCCACTTTTTGAAAAGATCGAAACGATCGCAAAGCGGATCTATCGCGCTGATGAAGTTCTTGCGGACAAGAAAATCCGCGACCAGTTGCGCCTTTGGGAAGAGCAGGGTTACGGGAACCTTCCGGTATGCATGGCAAAGACCCAATACAGCTTCACAACGGATCCGCAAGTTCGCGGAGCGCCAACAGGACATTCTGTGCCGGTTCGTGAGGTGCTTCTGTCCGCAGGGGCTGGCTTCATCGTCGTCGTGTGCGGGGAGATCATGACCATGCCGGGTCTTCCCAGAGTGCCTTCTGCAGAGAACATTCGTCTCAATGAAAACGGTCAGATCGAAGGACTGTTTTAGAGGCAAGAATGGGCGGGGATAACCCGCCCAGAGCGCATTTGGCATTGAGAGTTCAAAAATCGGGAAACACAAGCTGGGAGCGACCATGGGCGCGAATATCATTGATGGTAAGGCTTTTGCCACTAATGTAAGGAGACAGATCGCGAACCAAGTTCAGCGCCTGTGCGATGACCATGGCATCACACCCGGCCTGGCGGTCATTCTTGTCGGCGAGGACCCCGCGAGCGAGGTATATGTTGCTGCCAAGCACAAGCAGACCGTTGAAGTTGGTATGGCGAGCTTCGAGCACAAATTGCCTGCGGATACCTCTCAGGAAGATTTATTTGCGCTGATAGATCAACTCAATTCAGATCCCGCCGTTCATGGTATTTTGTGTCAGTTTCCAGTGCCTGATCACCTTAGTGAACGTAACGTCGTAGCACGGATAGATCCCGCCAAGGATGTGGATGGTCTGAGCGTTGTGAATGCCGGTCTTCTTGCCAGCGGGGAAACCGGCCTCGTATCTTGCACTCCTCTCGGCTGTTTGATGTTGTTGCGCGACCAAATTGGAAACATGTCGGGAAAAGAAGCTGTTGTAATTGGGCGCTCGAACCTCTTTGGAAAGCCCATGGCGCAGTTGTTGTTGCAGGAGGACTGTACGGTAACAATCGCACATTCGCGGACAGCAGATTTGTCGGCGGTAGCGCGCCGGGCGGATATTCTCGTGGCTGCCGTTGGGCGCGCGGAAATGGTGAAAGGCAATTGGATCAAGCCCGGAGCAACGGTGATCGACGTTGGCATCACGCGCATCCCGCACCCCGAGAAACCGGGCAAGTCCAGGCTTCTGGGTGATGTCGCCTATCATGAAGCACTTGATGTGGCGGCTGCTGTCACCCCGGTACCGGGTGGGGTTGGGCCCATGACCATCGCCTGCTTGCTGGCCAATACGCTTACCGCTTGTCAGCGAGCGAACGGGTTGGAAGAGATCAAGGATCTTACGGCATGAATGCGCCGTTGGAGGACCCTCGCTTGCTAAGGGGGAAACCCGTTAAAGATCGTATCCTGGGCGAAGTCGCCGATTATGTGAGATCAGTGCCCCATATCGGAAAGCTTGTGTCGGTTTCAATTGGGGACGTTCCAGAGGTCGCCATATACATTCGAAATCAGGCGCGCGCTGCTGAAGCTGTTGGTTTGCCATTTGATCAGCAATTCTGGGATGGCGAGACAGCGCAGGAAGAATGTAAACTTCGCATTCAAGAAATGAATGATGATCCGGATGTCCTCGGAGTTATTCTTCAGCGGCCGGTTCCAAGTCATATTAATGTCCGGTCGTTGCAATCTGCTATTCATCCTTTGAAGGACATTGAAGGGATGAGTCCGGCGTCTATTGGCAACATCGTCTATAATGATGTTGCCATGGCCCCGTGTACAGCGGCATCGGCTGTCGAATTGATACGTGAAACCGGTCTTAATATGGAAGGTCTCGAGGTCGTCATGGTTGGCCATTCGGAGATTGTAGGTAAGCCTGCTGCCATGATGTTGATGGCAGAGGGTGCAACTGTCACTGTCTGTCACCATATGACGCGGTCCGTAGCCATGCATTCTCGCCGCGCCGATGTGGTCGTTGTGGCTGTTGGAAAAGCCCATCTGATTGGTGCCGACATGATCAAGCCTGGAGCCGCTGTCATTGATATCGGCATAAACCAGGTCCGCCATGAGGATGGAACCGTTGGTATTGTTGGAGATGTTGACACGGAGGCTATTAAGGAAATTGCGGGTTGGGTTAGCCCTGTTCCCGGAGGTGTTGGACCGGTAACAGTCGCAATTTTGATGCGCAATGCAATCAAGGCCCATCAAAGACAGCAGGAGGCTGGCTGGTTGAATATCTGAAAATCCGCCCAGGGCAGCCGGTAGAAGATGACAGGCAAACAGACGCCGTTTGCGATAGCTAAAAAACAGGATGGAAAGGATGTGTACTGCTCTGGCATCTATAGGTGGTGAAGAGTTTTTGCGACAACTGGTTGAAACCTTTTATGATCGGATTGAAACCGACCCCAAGGCATATCGGTTGCGTAGATTGCATTTTCGCGGCCACGGCTTAGAGCATACGCGCCAGGCACAGTTCGAATTCATGAGCGGGTTTTTAGGTGGCCGCGCTTACTACAGAGAGCGGTTCGGACATATGAACTTGCGCGAGATCCACGCGCATTTGCCGATCCGCGATGAGGATTCCGAAATCTGGCTCGCCACATTCGATGCTGCACTAGAGGACTGCAATCTAAACGACGAAATCGTCGATAAATTCCGCGCAACTCTCAGGCGCGCAGCGCACATGTTGATTAACGACGTGCCAGATTGGCGCGAGTGAGGTCTTGTATTCTGTTCCCGTGCGTAAGAATTTGCAATAATAGCCATTAAATAGAATCCGCATTTGTTCCCCGTCAGCCACCATGAGACATATGGCGAAATTGCTTAAGGAGGATTTCTGGCACATCGTAGCCCGTCAAGGGAGCGAAGGTGAGACCGAAATCTGGGCCGGAAGGATCGGTCGAAAAACATGTGAAAGACATTCGCCGGAAGACCCGGCGCAAATTCTCGGCCGAGGAGAAGATCCGCATTGTGCTGGAAGGCTTGCGTGGGGAGTATTCGATCGCCGAGCTGTATCGGCGTGAGGGGATCGCGCAGGGGCTCTACTACACCTGGTCGAAGGAGTTCCTGGAGGCCGGTAAGAAGCGACTGTCGGGTGACACCGAGCGCCAGGCGACATCCGGCGAGGTGACGGCTTGAAGCGTGAAATGCGCGACCTGAAAGAAGTCGTGGCCGATCTAACGCTGGAAAACCGTATTCTCAAAAAAGCGTGATCGGGCATGGGGAGGATATCGAATGAGATACCCCGCATCCGAAAAGCTCGAAATCATCCGCCTGGTCGAGACCTCGCATCAGCTGGTGAAGAAGACACTGGAACAGATCGGCGTTTCCCGGCCGACCTTCTATCGCTGGTATGACCTTTACCGCCGCTTTGGCGAGGCCGCGCTGGCAAACCGGCGTGGCGGCTCGGGCCGCGCCTGGAACCGCATCCCGAATGCCGTGCGCGTGCAGGTGCTCGAAATGGCGCTCGACGAGCCTGAACTGTCTCCCAGAGAACTGGCGATCAAGTTCACTGACGAGCGCCGTTACTTCGTCTCGGCAGCCAGTGTTTACAGGCTACTGAAGGCCTGCGACCTCCTCACCAGTCCGGCCTTCATTGTGATGAAAGCCGCCGATGAGTTCCGGGAGAAAACCACGGCACCCAACCAGCTCTGGCAGACCGATTTTACGTATCTGAAGGTGATCGGCTGGGGATGGTTCTATCTGTCCACCGTGCTGGACGACTTCTCCCGATACATCATCGCCTGGAAACTGTGTTCCGGCATGGCAGCGAGCGATGTTCAGGACGCACTCGATCTGGCGCTGGAGGCCGCCGGGCTCGATGAAGTCAACGTCGTCCATCGCCCGAGACTTCTCTCAGCGGATATTTCCCAAGTAACTGTGTGTTGCGACGAGGTTGACCGTTTTCACGGACGTTTGCAACTCTGACGGCAGCGTTGTCGGGGCGATTATCGATTTTGACGGTTACGTAAGCGCGGTTTTTGAGCTTTTCGTGGACTTTATCCCGTTTGGGCTGCGACAAGACACAGCTGTGGAGCCGCATTTGTGTTGGTTTCGTTGTTTGGAGCGTCATGCAGGCCTCGGCGGGGGCTTGAGGGCGCGGATTGCGGCGAGGATTCGTCCGAAGACGTAGCCTGATACAGCCACCTCTGCCAGTTGGAACGTGATTTTGCGCGCATGGCGTACGACCTTTGCCCCGATTTTGATGAGGCGGCTCTGGATACTTGTCAGCGACCAGTCGGCGACCTCTTCCGGGAGGTCTAGCCCTTGCAGGAAGACACCAAGGTTATACGCCAATGCGTGAAGCTGAAGCCGGACCTCATTGTCACAGAACCGCTTGCAGGACAGGCGGGTCCAAGTGATGGCGTTCTTGCCTTCTTTGATGTGCTGTTCGGCTGTGCCGCGCTGATTGTAGAAGCGGATGATCCATTCCGGCTCCATCGGCAAGTTGGTGACGACAAAACCCACGCGAGGGAATAGATCACCGGGATACCATTCGATCTTGGCAACCACCTGACGGGGCTTGCTCCATGAAGCAGCCTGATACTCAAAAACCTCATAGAAGCGCTTGATCTTTGTCTTTGAGGGACGTCCCACGGGGCGGGTCAGCTGATGGCTGATCTTCTCTTCCAGCACAGCGTTCTTTTTGAGGCGGATGGCGTAGCGGTACCCTTCAGCCTCTAAAGTCTCGTAAAGTTCCGGAATGGCAAAGGCGGCATCAGCGCGAAAGAAGCGCATGATGTCGCGCTCTGCATAGCGCGCAATGACGGGTATCAGAAGAGCCTTCCAGTCATCCGCGCTGTGGACGCTGCCATTGCGCAGGGCACAGCGTTCCAAGTGGCCAAACTGATTGAAGATGAACAATGGGTGATAGCAGTTGCAGCCGAAATGCCCGTTCCATGCGGTTCCCTCCTGAGCGCCATGGGTGGGGCTGACAGAGCTATCCATGTCCAAGGTGATGTAGTTCAGTCCTTGGCGACCATGCACCGCATCAATCCATTGACCGGGCATATCGGCCAAGGCTTCCCTGTTGGCGGCAGTCGCGAGCACCTCAGTCTCAAAGCGGCCCATCTGGGAGGAGGATGCCGCCTGAGTGTCAACGGCACGGCCCCCGATAATCTGGCGCATTACCGGGTCACGCGACAGACGCACGGCATCATTCACATCTTCATAGCCCGCAAGGCGACCAAATATCGATTGGCGCAGCAGGCCCATCAAGGTGTGAACGCCATTCTTACCTTTGCGGGTATCCCGAAGGAACCGAACCGCTTTGCCGAAAAGGCCAAGGGCGTCATCAAGCTCCCGGTAAAGCAGAAGACCGCCATCAGAACTGATCTTTGAACCGTGGAATTCCAACCGCACCCGAGGGTCAAAATCCAGCCGAAAATCGCTCTCAGAACCCGCACCCGTTGGGTGTGCCATTTTTCAGCCCTCCGTCATCAAGTAACACGCTGTAATATAAAGAGAAAAATAGGATAGAAGAAGCTAAATCAGCTGACTACTTGGGAAATCCGGGCTCAGACAACGGGCCGTCTTGCATCTCTGGCGATCTGGCAGAATATCTTGCCAGAAAGGGCATGACGCACACGCGCGGCGCGCCCTATCATCCGCAGACCCAGGGCAAGATAGAACGCTGGCATCAAACCCTGAAGAACCGGATCCTCTTGGAAAACTACTTTCTGCCAGGTGACCAGGAAGCTCAGATCGACGCCTTTATCGGGTACTACAACCATCGGCGCTATCACGAGAGCCTGAACAATCTCACCCCGGCCAACGTCTATACCGGGCGTGGCCAGACCATCCTCCTCGAACGGGAAAAGATCAAACGAAGGACAATGAAACAACGACGCTTGCAACACGAAAACTCCGCTGCTTAAATGAAACCCAGATGCGCCAGACCCTCCTTAAGTCAGGAAGCCATCGGTCTCAAAATACCTGACGACGGACATTAAAAAATAATGGCGCTCCTGTATTTTCGTCGTTGTTCGCTCTCGGTCATCAGCCAATTTTCAACTATATCTCGTTCAGGAAACGGCTTACTCGCTTTTCGTTTCAGTAGATAGTAACCGGATTGAGTACGAACATTCGTGTTGCCAAGAGGGCAAATAAGTTGTCTTGTCTCTAAATGGCGATCTATCAAATGCTGCCAACCGAGTGCCAAACCTAACCCATTGGCAGCGGCTTCGATTGAAAGCGGGTATGTATTAAAACTGATACTTTTTTCTGGCTGAGTGTTCGAAATACCATTGTATCGTAGCCAATTACTCCAATTCATCCATTCTGGATGAGTGCTAGCAACTTCAATTAAGTTAAGTGAAGCTAGTTTATTGATATCTGCCGCTTGAGGATTTTTGCTCAAAAAATCCGGTGTGCAGACGGGAAATACTGTTTCACCAAATAATTTTCTGCAATCAAAATTCGGCCAGTTGCCATCCCCACGTAAAATTATGAGGTCCATGCCTTCGGATAGACATTCTTCGTCATCATCGGAAGATACTAACCCAATCTTTATGCGGTTATTCACTTGTCTAAAATTATTAAGTCGTGGTGTTAGCCAAAGAGACGCTACAGAATTGGTTGCTGCGATACTGACCAGGTTTTTTGGTTGATCAATGAACATCTCGGTTGATGCTATTCTAAGAATATCCAACGACTGCTGAACAGAAACGAGAAAATTTTCACCTTGTGTTGTTAGTTTGACTGAACTGTTACCTCTGATAAAAAGCGCCACATCGTAATGTTGTTCAAGTAAACGTACTTTTCGGCTAATAGCAGTTTCGCTGATGTTCAAAACCCTTGATGCCGCAGCAAAACTTCCTGCTTTAGCGGATGCTTCAAATGCTAAAATATAATCTAGAGGTGGTAGGAGTTTTCTCTTTAACGACCTCTGCGGCATTTTATCCCAAGTCATCAGTTGTGCTGTCAGTAGTTCAATTCATTCGATCTGAATTTGATTTCATCATTTAACTTTGAAAGAAATCAACTGAAATCGTTGAAAGATAATCAAAACACATAGTAAGGCGATTGGCACTAATTAATTTAGGCAGCCCAATAATAATTGTTCCCCAAAAGAGTGTTGTTATTTGGCAAAGTGATTTAAACATCAGAGTCAGAATGGGAGGGCGAAATTATGCAAATCAATGCAATTTTGGCTGCTGCGGCTGTATTTGTCGGCGGCTTGGGTGGAGCTGTGGCTAAAGATAGTCGTGACCCAATAATTATACCGGTGCATAACTGGTCAAGTCAGATTGTTATGTCAAATGTAGTTGGCCAAATATTTGAAGAAATGGGAAATATTGTTGAGTACGTAACAACTGACAGTCAAGCAGTTTATGAGTCCGTACGCTTGGGCGATGTATCTTTGGAAATGGAAGTATGGGAGGGGGCCTTTGGAGCTTCCTTTCGTGCCGCATTGGAGAAAGGTGGTATTCATGATGCTGGCGATCATGATGCTGTCACCCGGGAAGACTGGTGGTATCCGCTTTGGACAAAAGAATCTTGCCCGGGTCTGCCGGACTGGCAAGCTCTGAATGATTGTGCGCACCTGTTTGCGACTGTCGAAACTGGAACAAAGGGCCGTTATCTTGATGGGCCTGTGGATTGGTTGAAACACGGCAAAGAACGGGCTGACGCGCTTGGACTTAACTTTACAGTGATCAATGCAGGTTCTGCAGCGGCGCTTTGGGCTGAAATCGGAGCGGCACAAGCTAAAAAAAAGCCGGTGCTTGTATTTAACTGGACACCTAACTTCGCTGAAGCGGTCTGGCCCGGAGAGTTTGTGGAATTCCCAGCATGGGAAGACGGATGTGACACAGATCCTTCTAAGGGGCCTAATCCGGAAGCGTTGTATGATTGTGGCAACCCTGCCGCTGGCTACCTTAAAAAGGCTGCATGGGATGGCATGAAAGACAAATGGCCTGCCGCATATTGTGCACTCACTAAAATTTCGTTCACCAACCCTCAGATTGCAGAAATGGCCAAGCTTGTCGATACCGATGAACTTGAGCCAGACGAGGCCGCCGAACAATGGTTAGATGCTAATCGCGATGTCGTAGACCCTTGGATCCGCGCCTGCAGCTAATCGCTCGGTCCGTTTGCGCTAGAACAGAACGGCCTTGCCGAACTCAGTGAAGCTGGGCCATTTCATCAAAAAGTTAAGGTAATTATGCGCGCATCCACACCTGTAATCTCCGCCAGAAATGTCTGGAAGCTATTTGGTCCCTCTCCTGAGAGATATTTAAAATCTTTGTCTGCCATCCGCAGTTTCGACGAGATCCGAGCGGATGGCTACATCGCTGGGGTCAAGGACGTCTCCATTAGGGTCGATCGGGGTGAAATGCTGGTCATCATGGGGCTTTCGGGTTCAGGCAAGTCGACGCTAGTGCGTTGTTTCTCGCGTCTACACAGCATAACTGGCGGTACGATTGAGGTTGACGGTCAGGACATTATGAAACTGAGCGAGCGCGACCTGATTGAATTACGGCGAAATAAAATGGGTATGGTGTTCCAGTCATTTGGTTTGCTGCCACATCGGACGGTTCTGGAAAACGTAGCCTTCCCGCTCGAAATGCGTGGGCAGGATTGTCCCGAACGACGTGAACGTGCACTGGAAGTAATCAAGCTTGTTGGTCTGGATGGTCGAGAGGACTATTTTCCGCGCGAACTCAGCGGCGGTCAGCAGCAACGTGTCGGCATTGCCCGGTCTTTGGCGATTGAGCCGGACATATGGTTTCTGGACGAGCCATTCTCAGCTCTTGACCCGTTGATCCGCCGTGAAATGCAGGATGAATTCCTGCGGCTGCAAGAGATGCTGGGCAAGACTATTGTCTTTATCACGCACGATTTTGACGAAGCCTTGCGTCTGGCAGACCGGATCGTGATCATGCGCGATGGCTCGGTGGAACAATGTGATTCGCCGGACCAGATTGTTATGAAGCCCGCCACGGAATACGTGGCGAAATTCACCGAAGACATCGACAAAGCCCGTGTGGTGCACGCGAATGTACTGACAAAACCGGTCAACGGCCATGTATTGGAAGGCGCTCCGATCAATGGCGGTTCAACCATCCACGAACTGGCGCGGGTTCTGGTCAACGACAATCGCATCCTGCTGCCTGTCGCGAATGACAAAGGAGTTGTCACCGGTGTTCTGGAACGCAATGCCGCGTTGAATGTTCTGCTCGGAGCGGAATGATGGCGGCGTTGTCCACTGAGCTGCAGGAAATCACAGACAAACTGTGGGGACGCTCTCGCCTGCTTATTGCACTGTTGATCATGGCATTTGCGCTAATCCTTGCTAAGGCAATTGGTGTTTTGCCTGAATGGCTTAATCGGATCCCAGAGGCTGCAATCCCACCAACGGCACAGGTTTTGGACGCTATTTTTAACTTCATTCAAAACGAACTTGGCATAATTTACGTCACCCGTTTTATTGCAGAAGGCCCGCTTGAGTTCTTGTTGGACACATCAGGAAACCTCTTAGAGGGCAAGCGTCGCTGGCCCTATCTTGGGCCAATCCCATGGTCGGCAATCGCTGTAGTTGCAGTCGTTGTCGGCTATGCTTTAGGCGGCTGGAGGCTGGCCGCTTTGGGGGGGGGGACCTTCATCTGGACTGCAGTGATCGGACAGTGGAAGATGGCCATGCAGACGATGTCCGTGATTGTGGTTTCGGCGCCGTTGGCCTTTCTTATGGGATTGACCCTTGGTGTCGCAGCGTGGAAATACCGCTGGTTTGAACGGATGATGAAACCTATCTTGTCTGTTCTGCAAACACTGCCTTTTTTTACGTATCTTTTACCCGCGGTGATCTTCTTCAAAGTAGGGCCGACAGCCGGGGCCGTCGCGACGATTACCTTTGCGATCCCGCCGATGATCCTGATGACCACTCTAGGTCTGAAGAAAGTTAGCCCTGAAGTTATCGAAGCAGGCCATATGTCCGGATGCACGCGCTGGCAGATGCTGAGTCATGTTTATGTTCCCGCTGCGCGAACCGAGATTCTGGTTGGTGTCAACCAGGTGATTATGTTGTGCTTGGCTATGGTGGTGCTGACCGCCTTCATCGGCATGCCCGGCCTTGGCGCCAAACTGTTGGCAATGATGGGCAGTTTCAAACTAGGGCGTTCTTTTGAAATTGGTGTAACGATAGTTCTTCTAGCGGTTATGCTTGATCGGATGTCAAAGGCTTGGGTCGTCAAACAACCCGTTCACTTCGAACGTGGTACGCCGTGGTGGAAAAGGCACCAGGTTTCGCTCATCGCACTGGTTCTTTTTATTGGGTTCACTCTGTTGTCACAGGTCTTCCCGATTCTCGCTGAGGTTGGTCGCAAGCAGCATCTGAGCCAGGGCAAAGAAATCGATGTGGTGATCAAGTCGTTTCTGGCCATCGATGCTATTAAAGGGACAACCGAGTGGTTACGTTGGTTTCTGAACGTCAAAGTTCTGATCCCATTTCGCAACACGCTGCTTGCCATTCCGACACCCGCTTTTATCCTGCTGGTGGTTTCATTTTCCTATTGGGTCGGTGGTCGAAGGCCCGGCATCTATGCCGCGGTCTTCTTTACGGTCGTAGCTTTCTCGGGCTGGTGGGACCGCTCTGTCATCACGCTATACACGGTGATTTCGGCGGTTGCGTTGGCGGCAATTATCGGTATCCCCCTAGGAGTTGTTGCAGCCCGATCCTCCCGCTGGTCCAAGAGCATCCTGCTGGCCTGCGACACCGCGCAGACCTTCCCAAGTTTCATCTACCTGATCCCTGCGATCATGTTGTTCGGGGTCAATGATGTGGCTGTTGTGTTCTCAATTCTGATCTTCGCCGCTGTGCCGCTGATCCGATACACTATCATTGGCCTCAGCAGTGTGCCGCCGGAAATGACCGAAGCGGCAGACATGTCCGGCTCGACCCGTCGGCAAAAGCTAATGTCGGTGCAGTTCCCTCTAGCGTTACCTACTATGGCGGTAGGGTTTAACCAAGCAATTATGTTCTCGTTCTTTATGGTGATCATCGCAGCGTTCATAGGTACTCAGGACTTGGGACAGGAATTGCAGCGGACACTGGCAGGTACCGAGTTGGGCAAGAACTTTGTACTTGGCCTGAACGTGTCGCTAATGGCACTGACCTTTGACATGGCCATCAGCAGCTGGGCGGAGCAGCGTAAAAAGCGATTGGGGCTAGACTGAGATGATACAGCTTTACAACAGACGCATTGTTACCCGTTTCGTCAATACAGGATTTATCCGGATGCAGATGGGCAGCCTGTCATGCGGGCAGGTTTGGTGGAAGAATTTCAGCTTTGATGAGAAAATCGGACAGGGTAACTATCTGATGAAGAAGGCGCCGGGCACAAGCTCGAACCCCAACATCCATCACGTTCCAGAAGAGTTATTTGTCTTCGAAGGCGTCCTGACCGATCACGATGGGTTTTCCTATCGCATTAGAGAATTCGTCAACCTTTTTGCTCTGGATTCAGCCATTTCTCGCACACTGAGGCTGGCTGTCTTTTAGTGGTCACACACTGAGGTGCGACAGAATCCAATCAGGAATGTATATCATGAATGTGAAGCCGGTTATCGAAGTTCCATTCGAACGCAGCGGGGTTCTGGCCCCCGGCCTTCCTATCCTACCGCATGGAACAGAGCGCTACCCGGTTCCCGGAATGGGTTCCCGTGCTGTTCCGGTGTCGAAAGGCGATACCATTACGCTGTTGGACCGCGATGGCATGCAACCGGCCGAAATGGTCTTTTTTGCTTCTGACCGGAGTTCCGACGCAGCCATGCTGGGTGCGCAGGGACATGGGCGGCCTGAAGGGTTGATTGCAACATTGGCAAATGGCTCCGCTTCGGGAAAAAAGGTACTGCGAGCTCTGGAGGTTGCGGGTTTTGACATCGGAAAAGGCGACGCAATCTGCGCATTTACCGATGGGTCCCGCCCCGGCGACTTGGTGCATTTTGTGGCGGAAAACGACGGCCTTTTGATCGTCGCCGCACCCGGCAAGGCGATGCGCCCCCAGGACAACAATCCGCCCACGGATATCATCCTGTATATCCAGCGCTCTGCACCCGGATTGGAAAAGCCCGATGTAGGCCCGCCCGATCCGTTGGCTGATCCCATGAAGGACATCAACATTCAGCCCGGCGATGCCAAGTCCTATGAGGTCAAGGCAGGCGAATACATTCAGATCATGGATATCCGTGGACGCGAGTGTTCTGATTTTCAGGCCTTCAGCCGCCGTGCACTGGATCAGGGGATCGAGCGCGAGATCGACCCGACAACAACCCGCAGTCTGATGGGCAGCTTGTATCCTCAACCGGGCCTACTCTCGAAATACTGGTCGGTCGATCAAGAGCCTTTGGTCGAAATCGTACAGGATACCTGCGGTCGGCATGACACGTTCGGCCTTGCGTGTACCGCGCGGTATTACGAAGACCTTGGCTATCCAGGTCACGTGAATTGTTCGGACAATATCAACAAGGATCTGGATCAGTATGGCATCAAGCCCCGCGGAGGCTGGGCTGCGATCAATTTCTTTTTCAATACAATGCTGGACGACTTCAACGCGATTCGAATGGACGATCCGTGGTCAAGACCGGGTGATTTCGTCCTGCTGCGTGCTCTGACTGATTTGGTTTGCGTAAGTACTGGTTGTCCCTGCGACATCGACCCAGCGAATGGCTGGAACCCAACGGATATTCAGGTACGAACCTACAATGCAGCCGAAGATTTTAAGCGATCCTACGGCTACAGAAAATCTACGGAGGCGGATGTGGAAGAAACTAAAAAAACCGCATTTCACGACTGCTTTGCACGGCACACCCGTGATTTCATAGAATACAACGGCTATTGGCTGCCTAACACGATGACCAATTACGGCGCCATTGCTGAATACTGGGCCTGTCGGGACAAGGTCGCAGTCATGGACCTGAGTCCCCTGAGGAAATACGAGGTTGTCGGACCAGACGCAGAAGAGTTGATGCAACTTTGTGTGACTCGCAACATGAAAAAGCTGAGCGTTGGTCAGGTCGTCTATACGGCCATGTGTTATGAGCACGGCGGTATGATCGACGATGGCACCGTCTATCGTTTGGGTGAAACGAACTTCCGCTGGATTGGCGGGAATGATACCAGCGGATTGTGGCTGCAGGAACAGGCACTCAAACGCAATATGAATGTTTGGGTGCGCAATTCGACGGACCAGTTGCACAACATCGCGGTACAGGGACGGAACAGCCGCGAAATTCTTTCTAAGATCTTCTGGACGCCGCCTCAACAACCGACGATCGAAGAACTACCATGGTTCCGGCTTACCGTCGCACGTGTGGGCGATGTGCAGGGGAAGTCAGTGGTAATTTCACGGACCGGTTATTCCGGTGAACTTGGATACGAAATCTTCTGCCACCCCAATGATGCCGTCGAAGTCTTTGATCACGTCTGGGAAGTCGGTCAGGAATATGGCGTCGCACCGCTCGGGCTTGCGGCACTCGACATGTTGCGTATCGAAGGTGGATTGATCTTTGCTGGGTCGGAATTCGACGATCAAACGGACCCGTTTGAAGCGGGCATCGGTTTTACTGTGCCACTAAAGTCAAAGCCCGACGATTTCATCGGGCGGGCAGCAATCGAAGAACGCAAAACACACCCGCACCGTAAACTGGTTGGTTTTGAGATTGAAGGGGGCACTGTTCCTTTACCCGGGGACTGCGTTCGGGTTGGAAAAGCGCAAGTTGGAGAGATTACCAGCGCAATAAAATCGCCCATGCTTGGTAAGGTTATCGCACTAGGCCGTGTGTCACCTGTTCATGCGGCACTCGATACGATTATCGAAGTAGGGCAGTTAGATGGGCAACAGAAACGGCTAAAAGCCAAAATAGTTCATTACCCCCACTTCGATGCATCCAAATCAAGGGTCAAAGGAAAATATTAATTTGGCATAGATGATCAAACATACAACATCTTCCTAATCGGGTGCTCCAGGTTTATTTGTCCATCGTCAGGGATTTTTGGGCAGATATGAGTTTTGTTTAAGGGAGTATCTGGCTCATCTGTTTGTCGATATTAGGCGGCCTGTTTGCGGTGTTGCAAGCGGCGTTGTTCGATGGTGCTTTGTTTGATCCTTTCTCGTTTGCGCAGGATTTGTTCGCCGCGCCCGAAGTAGACGTCAGCGGGTGTGAGGTTCTTCAAGCTCTCGTGATATCGGTGATGATTGTAGTGGCTGATGAACTTGCTTATTTGGGCTTTGAGGTCACCGGGCAGGAAGTAGTTCTCCAGAAGGATCCGGTTTTTCAAGGTCTGATGCCATCTTTCGATCTTGCCCTGCGTTTGGGGGTGGTATGGGGCTCCACGCACATGGTCCATGCCTTTGTCGTCGAGCCAGTCGGCCAGCTCACCGGCGAAGTAACTTGACCCATTGTCCGACAACAGTCTTGGCCGGTGGCGGACACTGGCCTGATTACAGCCTGAAGCCTGTAAGGCCAGTTCCAACGTATCCGTGACATCACTGGCCAACATCGTCGTACACAGCTTCCACGCGATGACATAGCGGCTGTAATCATCAAGGATTGTTGACAGGTAAAACCAACCCCAGCCAATAACCTTCAGATAGGTGAAGTCTGTCTGCCACAGCTCATTGGGCGCTGTGGTCTTGTTCTTGAACTCGTCAGCTGCCTTGACCACGATAAAGGCCGGATTGGTGATGAGGTCATGGGCTTTCAGCAACCGGTAAACACTGGCCTCAGACACGAAGTACTGCTTTGTGTCCGTAAACTGGACAGCCAGCTCCCGAGGTGAGAGTTCCGGTTCTTCCAGGGCCAGATCAATGACCTGTTGGCGGATATCATCGGGGATCCGGTTCCAGACCCGTGCAGGCATGGGGGCCGTGTCCTGCAAGGCATCTATGCCACCGGTTTGATATTTGTCATACCAGACGTAGAAGGTTGACCTTGGAATACCCAGCCGATCCAGCGTCTGTCTGACTGGAAGATGGGACTGCTCCACCAGTCGAATGATTTCAAGTTTCTCGGAGGCGGGATATCTCATTCGTCGTCGACCCCATCCCCGATCATGCTTTTTTTGAGAAGGCGAAGTTCCAGAGCCTGTTCTGCAACCACTTCCTTCAAGTCCCTCGTCTCTTTGCGAAGAGACTTTACTTCATCAGAACTGGCTTCACGAGCTGCGTCCCCAGCAAGCCGTTTCTTGCCCGCTTCCATGAAGTCCTTGGACCAGGAATAATACTGGCTCTGGGCGATACCTTCCTGGCGGCAAAGTTCTGCAATGCTGTCTTCGCCTCGAAGACCAGAAACCACTATGCGGATCTTCTCTTCAGCGGAAAACCGACGGCGGGTCTGGCGTTTGATGTCTTTTACGATCCGATCCGCATCGTCGGTCACTCGGTCCTTCTTTCGTCTCATCATTTGCTCCTGAGTTAGCAATGATGAGCCAAAATCACTCCCTTACGAAATCAAACCAATTTGTCCATTAAGCGCTGACGGAGGACAGATCATCGCAACACGCCCGTATTTCGAGATGGGTTCGATATCGATGCTATACGCTTGAAAACACTTGTGTCGGAGACCGGTAAAGGTGTCGATCCGACCAGAGAACACGAAATCGGGACAATTCTCTCGTACAGTCGTGAGCAGGTCGAAGCCTTTATTCAACACTCTTCCCGATCAGATGAGAATTTAGGCTCGTAAGCTCTTAAGGTGTGATTTCGCCCCCAGCCGGAACCGACCCCTGTAAGCGCATCATGCCTTTGGCCTGTTGGAATGTGCCGAAGCGCTTCTTCCATCATGGCGCAAGCGGCCTTGCCGAAGGCAATCAGGAAAAGCGTGCCCTCCGGCGCGCGAGTGAGTGGTCGCTTGATCAGCGCATTGCGCACAGCAATCGTAGGATCTGCAGCCCGGACCCCTGTCAAAAAGAGGTCATGGGCTTGTTTTTGTAGCGAAGCCAAGCTCATCCTGCCGAGATCTGCCTGGCCTTCTCAACCAGAACCTCTGCCTGCCGGATGGAGGCGTAGTCGATCAGACGTCCATCGAGGGAAACAGCCCCTTTGCCGGCGGCTTCTGCCTCAGCCATGGCGGCAAGAATACGATTTGCCTTGGTCACTTCTTCCTCGGAAGGGCTCATCACCTCATTGGCCAGCGCAATCTGGCTGGGATGAATAGCCCATTTGCCTTCACAGCCCAGAACAGCAGCGCGATAAGCGGCCGCCTTGTAGCCATCTGGGTCCGAGAAATCTCCGAACGGTCCGTCGATAGGACGCAACCCATTGGCACGCGCGGCAACCACCATATTGGTCAGTGCAGAGTGCCACATGTCACCCCAATGTATCCGGCGTGTGCCATCTTCGAGCGCATCGGTCAGCACAGAATAATGAGCGTTCACACCACCGATGACGGTCGTGCGCGCGCGCATGCTGGCGGCGTAGTCGGCAACGCCGAAATGCAAGCTTTCATTGCGTTCCGATGCGTCGGCGATTTCATTGACGTTCTGCATTCCCAGAGCGGTTTCAATGATGTGCTCAAATCCGATCCGCTTGGAGTAGCCTTTTGCATCTTCAATCTGGGTCACCATCATATCAACGGCATAGACATCGGCGGCGGTGCCGACCTTGGGGATCATGATCAGATCAAGCCGCTCCCCGGCCTGCTCGACCACGTCAACCACATCACGATACATGTAATGCGTGTCCAGCCCGTTGATTCGAACTGACATGGATTTGGTGCCCCAGTCGATGTCGTTCAGGGCTTTGATGATGTTCTTGCGCGCTTGCAGTTTCTCATCCGGCGCAACTGCATCTTCGAGATCGAGAAAAATAACATCAGCGTCGGATTCAGCAGCTTTTTCAAACATTTGTGGCTGGCTGCCGGGAACAGCAAGCTCACTGCGATTCAGTCGGGCTGGGGCTTGTTCGATGGGGTGAAAACTCATGGCTGGGCATCCTTGTGCTTGTTTAAGAGGGATGCGGCCTACGCTGAGAGGAAAACTTTATTCTTGTCAAGAAATATTGTCGCTGATGCCATCGTTTGAATTATTCGCTGCTATACGAGGTCTGACCCATCTGTGCTGAAAAGTAGAAAGCCACCGCCTGGGTTCGGCTGGTCACGGAAAGCTTCTCGTACAGATTTGAAAGATGGAATTTCACCGTATTTGCCGAAATGCCAAATTCGCTCGCCAATTGCCGGTTGCTGAGCCCTTTGGACAGCGCTTCAAGCAATGCTTTTTCGCGCTTGGTCAAAAGATGGATCGGGTCGGAGTGCAGTTCCCGCACATCGAGAAAGGGAAAGACCATCTGGCCCGCAGCAACAGCAGCGCACGTCTCAAGCAAGCCTTCCACCGGCCCGTTGCGCGGCGAAAAACCGGCAGCACCGGCGGCGAGGGCCTTGCGCGGCAGATCGCCGGTTTCGTGGCCATAAACCAGAATGCGCGGCGCGCCTGATTGCTCTCGAAGCACTTCGATCAGTTTCTGCCCGCCGAGCGCAGGCAAAGTCCAGTCAATGATCCCCACCTGAACCGAGACGCGCATGACTGCACCAAGAAAGTCTTCTGCAGTGGAAACCGTGGCAACGACAGAGAAACGCGGATCACAATCAAAAATCTCGGACATTGCTGAAAGAACCAGCATGTTGCTGTCAGCCAAAGTGACGGAAATCGGCGTGCCGTTTGCGTTAAGCTGCTGCAATTCATACCCTTTCTCACCAAAACCTGCCCATCTTTGCAGGGTTCATTTAGCAATATAACGGCATATCAACTCATATGGGTAGCACAATACCCACCCAAATAGATACCAAAAAGCAGGAGTAACTTACGTTGCTCCAAAATTCAATCGGAGCTTTCCTTGAGGTGATGATTTTTTCCTAGCAGGGAGCGTCCCTATGTCTGTCACAACACCATACGCCAAATTGAACATACCGAACACGCTGGCCGCAGGGCCCGGTCCGGGCAATACAGACGCACGCGTTCTAAGCGCTTATGCTGGCGCGGGCATTGCAGATCACATGCACCCAGATGTGCTGCGCGGCATGATCGAGTGCAAGCTGATGCTGCGCCAGCTCATGGGAACCGGCAACGTTCATACGTTCGGCGTGGCAGGCACGGGCTGGAGTGGGTTGGATTGCATGATGTCGGCGGTCATGCCCGGTGACACGGTCGTTGCTTTTGCCAATGGTACTTTCTCGGGTATTGATGCGCTAACTCTGCGTATGAAAGCCGCAACTCGCGACGAATTGGCCGAAGACAGTCTGAACCCGAAAGCCGCCAGCGTGACGGTGATCGAAGTGCCACATGGGAAATCCGTGACCGGCGAGATTGTCGAGGCAGCGCTGGCAGAGCACAAACCCAAATGGGCGTTCATGGCGCATTGGGAGACTGGTTCTGGCCGGATCAATGACATTCAGGGCTTTTCAGATGCATGTGTAAGGCATGACGTGATGGGCCTCGTCGATGCCGTCTCCTCCCTCGGTGTTGAGGATTTTTCCATCGACGACTATCTCGGCGTGGCCGGTTGGGCGTCGTGTCCGCAAAAGGGCTTGCTGTGCCTTCCGTTGACCTATGCGCCGGTGAGCTTCACTGACCGTTACATAGACACGTTGCGTGCAAATGGCGCCTATACCTACGCAAATCATCCGATCATGGAAGCGCGTCACTGGGGCATTGTCGAGGGCAGAGATGTCGAAAACGGCACCTATCACCGCACCCATTCGGCTTATGCAGTGAGTGCCTTCCACGAAGCGCTTCGGATCAATCTGGCCGAAGGCCTGTCAAACCGCGCAGAGCAATACGCCATTCACGAAAGCACCCTGCGCGCCGCGGTCGAGGCAATGGGGTGCGAGGTGACCTCCAACATGACCAGCCTTGTTGTTCTGAACCTGCCGCCCGATTTCGCAGGTCGAGAGATGGAGTTGGTGCAAATGTGCCGTGCGCAGGGCTTTGGTATCTGGCCCACCTTGTCCGCCCCAGTGCAGGTGCGCATTGGCATTCTCAATCTACTAAGCTTGGCAAACATCACCGAAATCGTGACCCGTTTCGCCGATGCTTTGGAGGCTCTGGGGGCAAAGCTGGATCGCAGCGCAATTCTTTCGTTGCTTGAGACACATTACCAAACCCGCATTGCCGCATAGGAGGCGAAAATGGATATTCATGAATACCAGGCCAAGGAAGTGCTCAGCAACTTCGGCGTCGAAATCCCCGCCGGTGCATTGGCCTACAGCCCCGAGCAGGCAGCCTATCGCGCTCGTGAAATGGGCGGCGAGAAATGGATCGTAAAAGCGCAGATCCACGCAGGCGGGCGCGGCAAAGCTGGCGGTGTCAAGCTCTGCGCCGATGATCAGGAGATCCAGGCCGCTTGCGAAGCCATGTTCGGCAGAAAGCTGGTAACGCATCAGACCGGCCCGGAAGGCAAGGGCATCTACCGTGTTTATGTGGAAGCAGCAGTGCCGATTGACCGCGAGATTTATCTTGGCTTTGTTCTTGATCGCACATCGCAGCGGATCATGATCGTGGCCTCCGCCGAAGGCGGTATGGAGATTGAAGATATCTCGGCCGAGAAGCCTGACAGCATTGTGCGCTCGACTGTTGAGCCTGCGGTGGGCCTCCGCGATTTTCAGGCCCGTGAAATTGCCTTCAAGCTGGGGATCGAGCCGGGCCTGACCCAGTCAATGGTGCGCACCTTGCAGGGGTGCTATCGGGCATTTCGTGATCTCGACGCTACAATGGTCGAGATCAATCCGCTGGTGATCACCGGGGATAACCGGGTTCTGGCGCTCGATGCCAAGATGACCTTTGATGGCAATGCACTTTTCCGGCATCCGCAGATCAGCGAGTTACGCGACAAAAGCCAGGAAGACCCGCGTGAATCCCGGGCGGCTGATCGTGGTCTGTCTTATGTGGGTCTCGACGGAAATATCGGCTGTATTGTCAACGGGGCCGGGCTTGCCATGGCAACGATGGACACGATCAAGCTGGCTGGCGGTGAGCCTGCGAACTTTCTTGATATCGGCGGGGGTGCCACGCCCGAGCGCGTGGCCAAAGCCTTTCGCTTGGTGATGTCGGACAAGAATGTGCAGGCGGTTCTAGTCAATATCTTTGCTGGTATCAATCGGTGTGACTGGGTCGCCGAAGGTGTGGTTCAAGCGCTGAAGGAAGTTCAGGTGGACGTGCCGGTCATCGTGCGCCTTGCAGGCACAAATGTAGAGGAAGGGCAGAAGATTCTGGCCAAGAGCGGCCTGCCGATCATTCGCGCCACGACCCTCATGGAAGCGGCAGAGCGGTCGGTTTCTGCCTGGAAAAGTGACAATTCTCTCAACCTGAAGGTGATCTCCTCATGAGCATTTATCTGAATCGGGACACCCGTGTTATCGTGCAAGGCATCACCGGGCGTATGGCGCAGTTTCACACCAAGGATATGCTGGCCTATGGCACGAATGTGGTCGGCGGTGTCGTGCCGGGAAAAGGCGGCGAGACGGTGCATGGCGTGCCGGTCTTTGACACGGTCAAGGAAGCGGTCGAGGCGACGCAGGCCGATGCAAGCCTTGTCTTCGTGCCGCCGCCCTTTGCCGCAGACAGCATTATGGAAGCTGCGGATGCGGGCATTCGCTACTGTGTCTGCATCACCGATGGCATTCCTGCGCAAGACATGATCCAGGTGAAGCGCTACATGATGCGCTATCCCAAAGAGTGCCGCATGGTGCTGACCGGGCCCAATTGTGCGGGCACGATTTCGCCTGGCAAGGCGATGCTGGGGATCATGCCTGGCCATATCTTCCTGCCCGGTCATGTGGGTATCGTCGGGAGGTCAGGAACGCTGGGCTACGAAGCGGCAGCACAACTTAAGGAACGTGGCATTGGCGTCTCGACAAGCGTTGGCATTGGCGGAGACCCGATCAATGGTTCGTCCTTTCGGGATATTCTTGAACAGTTCGAAAATGACGACGACACCCATGTGATCGCCATGATCGGCGAGATTGGCGGCCCGCAGGAAGCTGAGGCCGCAGCCTATATTCAGGATCATGTGAGCAAGCCCGTTGTGGCATATGTCGCCGGGCTCACTGCTCCCAAGGGCCGCACCATGGGGCACGCGGGGGCAATCATTTCCGCCTTTGGTGAAAGCGCCTCGGAAAAGGTTGAAATCCTGTCTGGTGCAGGTGTGACCGTGGCCGAAAACCCTGCGGTTATTGGCGAAACAATCGCAAGCGTCATGTAAAGGAGGCCACGATGACAAAACCCAAAGTCCTCGTAACCCGTCGTTGGCCCAAAGCCGTGGAAGTGCAGCTTTCCGAGAAATTCGATACGGTGCTGTCAAACAACGACAAACCCTTGCGTCCTTGCGAATTTCGTCAGGCTTTCAAGGAATTCGACGCTGTGCTCCCCACGGTGACCGACAAAATTGGCTCTGATGCGATGGAGCTTTCGCGCCCGCGCACCAGGCTTCTTGCCAATTACGGTGTGGGCTACACTCATATCGACATCACAAGCGCCAGTTCGCACGGCATGGTCGTGACCAATACGCCCGATGTACTCTCTGAATGCACCGCTGACCTTGCGATGACGCTGATGCTGATGGCCGCACGCCGCGCGGGCGAGGGGGAGCGGGAAATTCGCGAGGGCCATTGGTCTGGTTGGCGTCCCACGCATTTGGTCGGTACAAAAGTGTCGGGCAAAACGTTGGGCATCGTCGGCTTCGGGCGCATCGGTCAGGAAATGGCGCGCCGCGCGCATCATGGATTTGGCATGGACATTGTCGTGCACAACCGCAGCCGCGTCGCGTCGGAGATCCTTGCACGCTACAACGCCGTGCAGGCTGATGATCTGGACGATCTTCTGCCGCGCTGTGATTTTGTCTCGCTGCATTGTCCGGGCGGGGCTGAAAACCGGCATCTCATCAACTCGCGGCGGCTCGATCTGATGCGTCCCAACGCCTTTCTAATCAATACGGCGCGGGGCGAAGTGATCAACGAACACGACCTCGTGCAGGCCTTGGCCTTTGAGACAATCGGCGGTGCTGCTTTGGATGTATTTGATGGCGAGCCACAAATTGCCCGCAACCTGCTCTACAGCGACCGCCTTGTCATGCTGCCGCATCTGGGTAGTGCCACAGCCGAAACGCGCGAAGCAATGGGCTTCCGGGTGCTCAGCAATCTCGATGCTTTCTTTGAAGGCAATACACCGCCAGATCGTGTAAACTGATGACCGAGACCTGCCTGGACAAGCCACCTGAAACGGCACAGGACCATGTTTCGGACTTGAAGTCATTGCTTTGGGATCAGCTTTTGCAAACGGTGCAAAAGCGCGCACCGGCCATCGTTGACCTGTTAACCGACCCGAGCAGTGAGCCGCTTGTGCCTGCCCAGATCGCCAATTTCCTTCAGGCGGTAAATATCTGGTTTCACCTAGACAGCATCGCGGAGGAAAACGCGGCTATGCGCGAGCGCAGGGAAACCGAAAAACGCCATGGTGCGCACCGGGTTTCAGGCAGCTTTGCCGAAGCGATGGACAAAATCGCAATGCAAGCACCGGAGCGGCTCGAGTCTTCGCTTGAGTCGCTTTCGGTTGGACCCACACTGACGGCGCATCCGACCGAGGCCAAGCGTGTCACGATTCTTGAAATCCATCGGCGTATCTACCGCCATTTGGTTACGCTGGAAACTCACCGATGGACCCCGCGCGAGCGGCATTCCAGGATTGAAGAGTTGCGCGCCGAGATTGATCTGCTGTGGCTCTCTGGTGAATTGCGGCTTGAACGCCCAAGTCTGGAGGATGAAATAGACTGGGGTTTACAGTTTTTTCGCGACAGCCTGTTTGATGCGACGCCGCAATTGTTTGAAAGCTACCTTGCGGCGTGTGAAAAAGCGGGGGTCGGACAGGCGCAAGCGGTACAGCCGTGTCTGGGCTTTCATTCCTGGATTGGTGGGGACCGCGATGGCAACCCCAATGTCACGCTTGCGGCAACCCGTTCTGCTTTGGCGCAGGGGCGTAAGACAGCGATTGAACGCTACCTGTCCGATCTCTACACCGCCGCACGCCGGCTCAGCATTAGCCGCGATATTGCCAGCCTGCCGGATAGTCACGATGCCTTGTTGAACACGATTGTCGGCGCAGCAGAGCGCAGTGCCAGGATCATCAGGCGCAATCCCGGTGAAATATTCCGGCAGGCTGCAAGTGCTATTGCCGAACGTCTTCATGGACGCCCAGCCTATCGACATGTGGATGAGCTGATCTTTGATCTGCACGTTCTGGAAGATAGTTTGAACGCGATTGACGCACAAACACTAGCGCAAAAATACATCCGTCCACTGCGTTGGCGGGTCGAAGTTTTCGGCCTGCGAAGCGCCGCTTTGGACATCCGCCAGAACTCCACCGTGACGACGCAAGTATTACGAGAGATTTGGGGCAGCAACGAGACCTATGGAACGCCGCAATGGTCGCAACGATTGCGTGCCGAGCTCTCTGACGCAGACTTGCAGCGTCCCGACTTCGCCGCCCTCAGCTTTCAAGCACAGGAATTGCTTGGTCTGCTGTCGTTGATGCTGACCACGCTCGGCGGAGATGATCCAAAAGCAATTGGCGCCTTCATCCTGTCAATGACCCAGTCTTGCGATGATCTGCTTTGCGTCTACCTGCTTGCACGCTACGCGGGGGCTGACGCTGAGGTCCTTGATCTACCCGTCGTGCCACTTTTTGAAACCATTGGTGATTTGCGCGCTGCGCCTTCTATCCTGATGGAACTGATCGAGGTGCCGACTGTACGCCGAAGTCTCAAGCGGCAGGGAAAGCGTGTCGAGATCATGCTTGGCTATTCGGACAGCAACAAGGATGGCGGTTTCCTCTGCTCGACCTGGGAACTGGTTCAGGCCCAACGCAAGATTACTCAGGCACTGGCGAGCCGCGGTTTTGTACCCGCATTTTTTCACGGTCGGGGCGGCTCGGTCAGCCGCGGTGGTGCGCCAACCGGCCGCGCCATAGCAGCCCAGCCAAAGGGCACGATCAACGGCGTGATGCGCACGACCGAACAAGGTGAGGTTGTGTCAGCCAAATTTGCTAATCGCGGCACCGCCCACAGGGAAATGGAGCAGCTGGTCTCATCGGTGTTGCTTCACTCGGCTCTCGCCAGTCACCGCACGCAACCTGAACCGGAATTCGAAGATGCGTTGCAGGCGCTATCCGGCATGTCGCAGGCCGCTTATTGCAACCTTCTCAGCCATGACGGGTTTGTGCGCTACTTTCAGGAAACAAGTCCCGTCGAAGAACTTGCCATGCTCAAAATCGGATCAAGGCCGGCGAAACGCTTCGGAGCCGGCAGCCTTGATGATCTGCGCGCCATTCCATGGGTCTTCGCCTGGAGCCAGAACCATCACTTGCTGAGCGGATGGTACGGATTCGGCACGGCATACCGTGATTTTGTGAAGGTTCGTGGCGAGACGGGCAAGGCCTTGCTCAGAACGATGCGTAGCGAAAACCGAGTTTTCCAACTCATCGTGGATGAGGTCGAAAAGACGCTTTTTCAGGCGGATATGAAAATCGCATCTGATTACGCGGCGCTTTCCACCGATCTTGTAAATGGCCCTGCCATTTTCGATCTAATTCGCCGGGAATACGACCGGTCCCGGAGCGCAATTCTTGAAATCACCGGCCAAACGAAACTGGCGACACGCTTTGTGCGTCTGACCGGCAGAGTGGAAAGCAAACGGGCCCAATTGGCGCTGATCCACAAGCTCCAGATTGCCGAGCTTCAAAAGCATCGCAGTAACCAGGCTGAAACAGAGAGCACGGCACTGCTTCAATCCATGAATTGCATCTCTTCCGGCCTTGGTTGGACCGGGTAAGATTAGGAAATCGACATGAATGTCCTCCATAAACAGAACGCCTTCTTCACCCAATCGCTCGCCGAGCGTGACCCGGAGCTCTTCGGCTCCATCACCGGTGAGCTGGGCCGCCAGCGTGACGAGATCGAGCTGATCGCCTCGGAAAACATCGTCTCCCGCGCCGTGATGGAAGCGCAGGGCAGCGTGATGACCAATAAATACGCCGAAGGTTACCCCGGTCGCCGCTATTACGGGGGCTGTGACTGGGTCGATGTGGCGGAAAACCTGGCCATCGCGCGCGCCAAAGAGCTGTTCAACTGCGACTTTGCCAACGTCCAGCCAAACTCCGGCTCGCAGGCCAACCAGGGCGTGTTCCAGGCGCTGATCCAGCCGGGCGACACGATCCTGGGTATGTCGCTGGACGCAGGCGGTCACCTGACCCATGGTGCGCGGCCCAACCAGTCCGGCAAATGGTTCAACGCGGTGCAATACGGTGTGCGCCAACAGGACAATATGCTGGATTACGACCAGGTCGAAGCGCTGGCCAAAGAACACCCGCCGAAACTCATCATCGCCGGTGGTTCGGCCATCCCGCGCCAGATCGACTTCAAGCGCATGCGCGAGATTGCCGATATGGTCGGCGCCTACCTGCATGTGGATATGGCGCATTTTGCCGGTCTGGCGGCGGCGGGTGAACATCCTTCGCCCTTCCCGCACGCCCATGTGGCCACCACCACGACCCATAAAACTCTGCGCGGCCCGCGCGGCGGCATGATCCTCACCAATGACGAGGCGATTGCGAAAAAGGTCAATTCCGCCATCTTCCCCGGCATTCAGGGCGGTCCGCTCATGCATGTGGTCGCTGCCAAGGCCGTGGCCTTTGGCGAGGCGCTGCGCCCGGAATTCAAGACCTACCAGAAGCAAGTGATCAAAAACGCCCAGGCGCTCAGCGATCAGTTGATCAAGGGCGGGCTGGACACCGTAACCCATGGCACCGACACCCATGTGGTGCTGGTGGATCTGCGCCCCAAAGGGGTCAAGGGCAACGCGACGGAAAAGGCGCTCGGACGCGCGCATATTACCTGCAACAAGAACGGCGTGCCCTTTGATCCGGAAAAGCCCACCATCACCTCCGGCATCCGCCTGGGCTCGCCTGCTGGCACCACCCGTGGCTTTAGCGAGGCCGAGTTCCGCCAGATCGCCGACTGGATCATCGAGGTTGTGGACGGTCTGGCCGCCAATGGCGAAGACGGCAATGCAGAGGTCGAGGCCAAGGTGAAGGCCGAGGTTGAGGCCCTTTGCGCCGGCTTCCCGATTTATCCGGATCTTTGAGAGCGCCCACTTCGCGAAACCACCTGAGGGGGCGTGAGTTCACGCTCCCTGTATTGTCGCGGGTTCAGATCGCTATGTCCATCGTCAGGGATTTTTGGGCAGATATGAGTTTTGTTTAAGGGAGTATCTGGCTCATCTGTTTGTCGATATTAGGCGGCCTGTTTGCGGTGTTGCAAGCGGCGTTGTTCGATGGTGCTTTGTTTGATCCTTTCTCGTTTGCGCAGGATTTGTTCGCCGCGCCCGAAGTAGACGTCAGCGGGTGTGAGGTTCTTCAAGCTCTCGTGATATCGGTGATGATTGTAGTGGCTGATGAACTTGCTTATTTGGGCTTTGAGGTCACCGGGCAGGAAGTAGTTCTCCAGAAGGATCCGGTTTTTCAAGGTCTGATGCCATCTTTCGATCTTGCCCTGCGTTTGGGGGTGGTATGGGGCTCCACGCACATGGTCCATGCCTTTGTCGTCGAGCCAGTCGGCCAGCTCACCGGCGAAGTAACTTGACCCATTGTCCGACAACAGTCTTGGCCGGTGGCGGACACTGGCCTGATTACAGCCTGAAGCCTGTAAGGCCAGTTCCAACGTATCCGTGACATCACTGGCCAACATCGTCGTACACAGCTTCCACGCGATGACATAGCGGCTGTAATCATCAAGGATTGTTGACAGGTAAAACCAACCCCAGCCAATAACCTTCAGATAGGTGAAGTCTGTCTGCCACAGCTCATTGGGCGCTGTGGTCTTGTTCTTGAACTCGTCAGCTGCCTTGACCACGATAAAGGCCGGATTGGTGATGAGGTCATGGGCTTTCAGCAACCGGTAAACACTGGCCTCAGACACGAAGTACTGCTTTGTGTCCGTAAACTGGACAGCCAGCTCCCGAGGTGAGAGTTCCGGTTCTTCCAGGGCCAGATCAATGACCTGTTGGCGGATATCATCGGGGATCCGGTTCCAGACCCGTGCAGGCATGGGGGCCGTGTCCTGCAAGGCATCTATGCCACCGGTTTGATATTTGTCATACCAGACGTAGAAGGTTGACCTTGGAATACCCAGCCGATCCAGCGTCTGTCTGACTGGAAGATGGGACTGCTCCACCAGTCGAATGATTTCAAGTTTCTCGGAGGCGGGATATCTCATTCGTCGTCGACCCCATCCCCGATCATGCTTTTTTTGAGAAGGCGAAGTTCCAGAGCCTGTTCTGCAACCACTTCCTTCAAGTCCCTCGTCTCTTTGCGAAGAGACTTTACTTCATCAGAACTGGCTTCACGAGCTGCGTCCCCAGCAAGCCGTTTCTTGCCCGCTTCCATGAAGTCCTTGGACCAGGAATAATACTGGCTCTGGGCGATACCTTCCTGGCGGCAAAGTTCTGCAATGCTGTCTTCGCCTCGAAGACCAGAAACCACTATGCGGATCTTCTCTTCAGCGGAAAACCGACGGCGGGTCTGGCGTTTGATGTCTTTTACGATCCAATCCGCATCGTCGGTCACTCGATCCTTCTTTCGTCTCATCATTTGCTCCTGAGTTAGCAATGATGAGCCAAAATCACTCCCTTACGAAATCAAACCAATTTGTCCATTAAGCGCTGACGGAGGACAATGACCAAAAATCAGAAATACTTAATAAGTGAATATTACGGGATAAAGTAATTTCTGTTCATAGTAGCCTTTTTAAACGGATATTTCCCAAGTAACTGTGTGTTGCGACGAGGTTGACCGTTTTCACGGACGTTTGCAACTCTGACGGCAGCGTTGTCGGGGCGATTATCGATTTTGACGGTTACGTAAGCGCGGTTTTTGAGCTTTTCGTGGACTTTATCCCGTTTGGGCTGCGACAAGACACAGCTGTGGAGCCGCATTTGTGTTGGTTTCGTTGTTTGGAGCGTCATGCAGGCCTCGGCGGGGGCTTGAGGGCGCGGATTGCGGCGAGGATTCGTCCGAAGACGTAGCCTGATACAGCCACCTCTGCCAGTTGGAACGTGATTTTGCGCGCATGGCGTACGACCTTTGCCCCGATTTTGATGAGGCGGCTCTGGATACTTGTCAGCGACCAGTCGGCGACCTCTTCCGGGAGGTCTAGCCCTTGCAGGAAGACACCAAGGTTATACGCCAATGCGTGAAGCTGAAGCCGGACCTCATTGTCACAGAACCGCTTGCAGGACAGGCGGGTCCAAGTGATGGCGTTCTTGCCTTCTTTGATGTGCTGTTCGGCTGTGCCGCGCTGATTGTAGAAGCGGATGATCCATTCCGGCTCCATCGGCAAGTTGGTGACGACAAAACCCACGCGAGGGAATAGATCACCGGGATACCATTCGATCTTGGCAACCACCTGACGGGGCTTGCTCCATGAAGCAGCCTGATACTCAAAAACCTCATAGAAGCGCTTGATCTTTGTCTTTGAGGGACGTCCCACGGGGCGGGTCAGCTGATGGCTGATCTTCTCTTCCAGCACAGCGTTCTTTTTGAGGCGGATGGCGTAGCGGTACCCTTCAGCCTCTAAAGTCTCGTAAAGTTCCGGAATGGCAAAGGCGGCATCAGCGCGAAAGAAGCGCATGATGTCGCGCTCTGCATAGCGCGCAATGACGGGTATCAGAAGAGCCTTCCAGTCATCCGCGCTGTGGACGCTGCCATTGCGCAGGGCACAGCGTTCCAAGTGGCCAAACTGATTGAAGATGAACAATGGGTGATAGCAGTTGCAGCCGAAATGCCCGTTCCATGCGGTTCCCTCCTGAGCGCCATGGGTGGGGCTGACAGAGCTATCCATGTCCAAGGTGATGTAGTTCAGTCCTTGGCGACCATGCACCGCATCAATCCATTGACCGGGCATATCGGCCAAGGCTTCCCTGTTGGCGGCAGTCGCGAGCACCTCAGTCTCAAAGCGGCCCATCTGGGAGGAGGATGCCGCCTGAGTGTCAACGGCACGGCCCCCGATAATCTGGCGCATTACCGGGTCACGCGACAGACGCACGGCATCATTCACATCTTCATAGCCCGCAAGGCGACCAAATATCGATTGGCGCAGCAGGCCCATCAAGGTGTGAACGCCATTCTTACCTTTGCGGGTATCCCGAAGGAACCGAACCGCTTTGCCGAAAAGGCCAAGGGCGTCATCAAGCTCCCGGTAAAGCAGAAGACCGCCATCAGAACTGATCTTTGAACCGTGGAATTCCAACCGCACCCGAGGGTCAAAATCCAGCCGAAAATCGCTCTCAGAACCCGCACCCGTTGGGTGTGCCATTTTTCAGCCCTCCGTCATCAAGTAACACGCTGTAATATAAAGAGAAAAATAGGATAGAAGAAGCTAAATCAGCTGACTACTTGGGAAATCCGGGTTAAAATATGTAAATTAATAAGAATATTTATAAGTATATAATTGCAATTATTTCTGCGAGTAAATCCAGAAGCCTGGGTTTACTCGCTAATAAAATTCTGGAAGATTCGATCAGATGTCGATGGTGTTTTCTTTTTCCCATCGGCTGAAATGTGTGACGAAGGAATCCCATTCCTGCATCTTCATTTTCACGTAGGAATTGGAGAACTCCAATCCCATAGTTTCTTTCAGAACCTTGTCCTTGTCGTATTCGCGAACCGCATCGAGCATATTGAGTGGCAGTTTAGGAGCACCACGAACCTTGTGCCCTTCTGCATACATATCAATGTCGTAGCGTTTGCCAGGGTCAGCTTGTGACCGAATGCCTGAAAGGCCGGCTGCAATGATAACAGCCTGCAGGAGATAGGGATTTGCCGCTCCATCCGGCAAACGTAATTCAAAGCGTCCAGGTCCTGGAACTCGAACCATGTGTGTACGATTGTTACCAGTCCAGGTCACGGTATTGGGTGCCCAGGTTGCGCCTGACATGGTTCTCGGAGCATTGATGCGTTTGTAGCTGTTCACCGTTGGGTTGGTAATGGCAGCAAGTGCACTTGCATGTTTCATGATCCCGCCAAGGAAGTGCTTTCCACGCTCCGACAAACCGACTTCGCCTGTCTGTCCGTCGCCTTCGCCCGCAAACACATTGGTCGTTGCCGCACTACCGGGCGCATCCCAGACAGAAATGTGGGCATGGCAGCCATTTCCAGTCAGGCCTTCGATTGGTTTAGGCATAAAGGTTGCTCTGAAGCCGTGTTTTTCAGCCACCGACTTGGTCATGAACTTGAAGAACGAATGTTTGTCAGCTGTTATTAGGGCATCATCGAACTCCCAGTTCATCTCAAATTGACCATTCGCATCTTCGTGGTCGTTTTGGTAAGGCCCCCATCCAAGCTGCAGCATGTAATCGCAGATTTCACACACTACTGCAGAACGTCGCATTACGGCTTGCTGGTCATAACATGGCTTGGCAGCCGTATCGAAGGGGTCACTGATTTGATCACCTTCCGGAGTGAGCAAGAAAAACTCTGCCTCTACGCCGGTTTTGACGTGCAAACCCTCATCTGCAGCATCGTCGATCAATCGACGTAAGACATTGCGAGGAGCTTGGGCGACGTCTGCGCCTTCCATCACGCAGTTTCCGGCCACCCAGGCCACTTCGCGCTTCCAGGGCAATTGGATCACGGAACTCGGATCTGGAACCGACAGCATGTCAGGGTGAGCAGGTGTCATGTCGAGCCATGTCGCAAAACCGGCAAACCCTGCGCCTTCTTCCTGTATGTCTGCGATTGCCTGAGCAGGTACCAACTTGGCCCGTTGACCACCAAACAGGTCGGTGAAGGAAATCATGAAGTACTTTACGCCGTTGTCCTCGGCGAATTTTGCCAGATCTATGCTCATTCTGGAGGTCCCTGTCGTCTTGTATTCTTGTTTATAGAAAAAAGGCGCGAAGACTGATGCCCGCGCCTTATTCGCCTGACTAAAAACCTGTTCCGGATTTGCCGGGCCACCAGTCTGTTCCGGCGAGCGGCACCCTGGCCATCGCTGCTGCTTCCATCGTCAAAGCACAGAGATCTTCTGGCTCCAGATTGTGCAGGTGGTTATGGCCGCAGGCGCGCGCGATTGTCTGAGCTTCAAGCGTCATGACATTGAGATAGTTTCTCAAACGTTGCCCTGCTTCTATCGGGTTAAGGCGTGCCTGCAGTACCGGGTCTTGAGTCGTAATCCCGGCAGGGTCCTGGCCTTCATGCCAATCATCGTACGCCCCGGTAGTTGTACCGAGCTTCTGGTATTCTTCTTCCCACTTCGGATCATTGTCGCCTAATGCAATTAGAGCCGCAGTTCCTATTGCCACTGCGTCAGCCCCAAGCGCCATGGCCTTGGCAACGTCGGCACCGGTGCGAATGCCGCCTGAGACTACCAGTTGAACCTCCCGGTGAACACCGAGGTCCTGAAGAGCTTGTACGGCGGGCCGAATGCAGGCGAGGGTCGGCAACCCGACATGTTCAATGAACACGTCCTGCGTTGCGGCGGTTCCACCTTGCATGCCGTCGAGAACGACAACATCAGCTCCAGCCTTCACCGCGAGGGCGGTATCATAATAGGGGCGGGTGCCTCCGACCTTTACATAGATCGGCTTTTCCCAAGCCATAATTTCACGCAATTCCAGGATCTTGATCTCGAGATCATCTGGGCCTGTCCAATCCGGATGCCGGCATGCGGACCGCTGGTCAATTCCGGTTGGCAAGTTTCGCATCTCTGCCACACGGTCTGATATCTTCTGGCCCAACAACATTCCGCCGCCACCTGGTTTCGCGCCCTGACCAACCACTATCTCGATTGCGTCTGCTTTGCGCAGGTCGTCCGGGTTCATGCCGTATCTAGATGGCAAATATTGATAAACGAGCTTTTCGGAGTGACCACGCTCTTCTGGAGTCATGCCGCCGTCACCTGTTGTTGTTGACGTTCCAGCAGCAGACGCTCCGCGTCCAAGTGCTTCTTTCGCCGGCCCTGAAAGCGCGCCAAAGGACATTCCGGCGATAGTTATCGGGATGTCCAAAACTATCGGTTTTTTCGCATAACGCGTTCCAAGTGTTACGTTGGTGTCGCAACGTTCACGGTACCCCTCAAGTGGATAGCGAGAAACGGATGCACCCAGAAACAACAGGTCATCAAACTGTGGAACTCTGCGTTTCGCTCCTCCTCCACGAATGTCGTACAGTCCTGTTGCTGCTGCGCGGCGAATTTCGGCATTTATCGAATTGGAAAAAGTCGCTGACTGGATTGGAGCCGTCTTTGGGGGACCGTTTTCGTTTCTTGTTTTCACGCCTGTGTTTCCCTCAGTACGCATTGTCGACTTTGAAATTGTATAGTTGTCTTGCAGAGCCGTAGCGTTTGAACTCTTCTGGTTTTGCGTCGCACCCACCTCTCTCCAGCAGGTCTCTCAAAAGCTCGATGTGCTCATCACGCATTTCCTTTTCAACGCAGTCAGCACCGAGCGACTTGACCGAGCCCTTCACAAAAAGCCGTGCTTCGTAAATAGAGTCACCAAAGGCATCCCCTGCATCCCCACACACGACCAGGTTGCCGGATTGCGCCATAAATGCAGACATGTGCCCGACATTGCCGTGCACGATAATATCGATGCCTTTGATCGAAATTCCGCAGCGAGATGAAGCGTTTCCTTTGATAACCAATGTGCCGCCATGTCCGGTTGCACCTGCGTACTGACTCGCATCGCCTTCGATGGTTACAATGCCTGACATCATATTTTCAGCAACGCCGGGGCCTGCGGACCCATGCACGTTTACCGTGGCCAGCTTGTTCATTCCGGCGCAGTAATACCCCGTTGAACCCTTCACGTTCACTTCGATGGGAGCGTCCAGTCCAACGGCGATGGCGTGGCTGCCTTTTGGGTTTACAATCTCCCAGCTCGTTTGATTGGTGTCGCCGGTTTGTGACTGTAAAGCAGCATTTAGGCCTCTCAGGCCATCTGCCTCAAGGTCGTAGGTCTGCATCAGGCTGCCTTCATGTTTGGAGTGGATGTCTCAGTATGGCTCCAGAAATATACCGTTGCTGGCTCCGGCTCCCACACACGTGCTTCTTCGATCCCGGGCAAGTTGACCAGCGCACGATATTCTGAGCCAAATGCCACGTACTGGTCTGTTTCTGCCATCACGGCTGGTTTGCAGGCGATCGGATCGCGCACGACACCAAAGCCGTCTTTAGTGCCAACAACAAAGTTGAAAAAGCCGTCTAGATCGTTGAGAGAGTTCTCCATTGCCTCGCCTAACGTGGCACCATTTTGCATTTTCCAGGTCAGATATGCAGCTGCGACTTCGCTGTCATTCTGTGTCTCGATGTGAATTCCCTCACGCTGCAATTTTCGGCGCAGAGAATTGTGATTGGACAGCGAGCCATTATGTACAAGGCATTGATCGGAACCGGTATTGAAGGGGTGAGCACCGAGTGTTGTAACAGCAGATTCCGTCGCCATGCGTGTGTGGCCGATACCATGCGTGCCAGTCATGGATGGAATTGCGAAACTGGCGGCGACCTCCTTTGGCAGACCAACTTCCTTGTAGATTTCCAAAGTATCGCCAAACGACATGGTGCGAACTGTAGGCGCGATGGTACGCAGAAGTTCGCGGGCCGACTGAGCAGAGCCCGTCTGAACTGTGAGGACTGCGTGGGTGTCTCGGCGCTCGAGCGAGACAGAAGAGCCGAGCGCGTCTTGCAGTTTGTCGGCGAGATTCGGAAAGTCCTGGTCGGGAGTATCCGACTGAACTGTCAGTTTTGAGTGCGAATGGTCTTCGGCGCTGTAGATTGCAATTCCAGCGCTATCGGGCCCTCGGTCGGTCATTGTGATCAGCATATTGGTCAACAAAGTGCCCAACTGGGGTTCGAGCGTTTTGTCTTTTAAGAAAAGGCCGACAATTCCGCACATTCTGATGCTCCGTGCTATTGAGGTCTGTTTTGTTTCGTTTCCTGCACGTTAGCAGTGAAGAGAAAAAACATCAACTGATAGGAATAAAATATTCCTGTAAGTGAGGGTGGGCATAATCACCCACCCTTGTTTCGTGGTCAGTATCTCTCGACACTTTCTTGGACGCGTTTGTGATCCAGCGCTCGTTTTTTGGCTTGTTCCAAGTGTTTGCCTTCTTCGACAAATTGAATGCGGTGCCAAGCTAGCCAGAAAATGACTCCAGCAATCACCATGGGCATTTCGAGGCCCTGGAATGGGTACATTGCACCCACATTGGCCAGATCGACGGCCCAATTTTCATAACCAATCGTAGACATGTCGGTTCCTCCTTATTCTGCGGGTGGAGCTTTGGTAGCCAGATACTCTTTGTCTGCTTCGATGATTGCGCTCTTCGCATCCTCGTATGCTTGGTGTTCTGCGTAATCGAGCCCTTCCAGTTCGACTTCTTCGGGAATGCGCAGTACACCCGCACCAGCTTGTAATTTGGCAACCACATATGCAGGCAGGAAGCCAAGGCCAAAGAACATGATTAGTGCGCCCAGAAACTGGCCAATCGGGTTAATGGTTGCGTAGCCCTCATACGGAGATGAAGGAGCGCCCCAGAGCACAAATCCGCAGATGATTAGCCCAACAAATCCGGCGTATCCATGAACAGCGACGGCCCCTACGGCATCATCGAGCTTGAAGCGGCGTTCCACCCAATAATGTAGCTTGTAGACAATCACGACGCCGATTGCGGCTACGAGCATGGCCTGTACCGGATGGTACAAATCATTGCCTGCCGATGCTGTAATCACACCTGCCAGACCGCCGGAGAACGTCCAGAAAGCGTCGCCCTTGGACACGACATAGGCTGCCATCAAACCACCGGAAAGGGACATCAGGAAGTTGAAGGTGATGGCTGAAAGCGTTGTTGGGCCGAGGTAGATGTTTGTCGCAGTCCAGGTTGTCCCTGTGATTTGACCATCAATGGCTTCCGGCGAGATGATCGGAACGTTGCATGCTGCATAAAAGCCCCAGAAGCCGGTGTAGATCAGGAAAATACCAATCGTCAGCATCCATGGATTATGGGGTGGGATATCGCGCGGTGTGCCGTCCGCGGCAAACTTTCCAATGCGTGGACCCAGGACCATGATTACGCCAAGGGCATAGCCTCCCGCGATGGCATGAATCACACCGGACGCATAGGCGTCGTGGTAGCCGAGGAACTGAACCATCCAACCGCCATAATGCCAGCCCCAAGCCGCATCAATGATCCACCAAACCGATCCGATTAGGACTGCATGAACCCAAAGTGCAGATGACCGAATGCGTTCAATCACTGAGCCAGAGACGATCGATGCAGCTGTCCATGAGAAGAGAAGGAATGCCGCCCAAAAGACGCCTGTAATGCGATCCGAAGCGTTTGTGCCCATGGTCTCGGCCCAGGGCAAGTTGGCCGCACCGGCT
>NZ_GL476320.1:998401-1041768 GCF_000148725.1 Roseibium sp. TrichSKD4
CGTATGCATGTGGTTGCGCCGTCGGCTCGCTCCGACTTCATACATGCAAAAACCCACATGAATCAGGAACATGAAGACTACTGTTACCCAGTAATAAAACTCCGTGAACACTGTAGTTAGCGCATTTAAGTTGCCGTCCATCTGCGTCTCCCCATTCAGATATTCTGTTAATTCTCAGATTTGTTTTTCCGTCCACGATGCCGGAATTTTCTTATCTGTCAAATTTTTTTACTGGTAGGTAATGTTTGAGTCAGGGTGAATTGGCTGATAATTTGCCTTTGAGTCGACAATGAAATTTCCTAACAGTAAAAAAATATGAATGAAAATGTTGATTTTTGATCTGACTTCAGTCTGAATATTGCCAACGGGAAAAGTTCGGGGAGGATTTTGATGGCGATCATTTACAGGACGTCGGCGCTGGCTCAACGCCACGCCCAGATTGGCGGCCAGCTCGAAGATTGGAATGGCATGGGAACCGCTTGGTTCTATGACGATACTCCTGAACGCGCCAAGGCCGATTATGAGGCTGTCCGGACTAAGGCCGGCCTCATGGACGTATCTGGACTGAAGAAGGTCCACTTGAGTGGACCGCATGCTGCAGCTGTTATCGATCGAGCCACCACCCGAAATGTCGACAAGCTAATGCCCGGTCGTGCTGTGTACGCTACGATGCTCGATGACCGGGGCCTGTTTATCGATGATTGTGTGATTTATCGCTTGTCGGTCAACAATTGGCTCCTGGTTCACGGAACCGGTATGGGGCATGAAAGCCTTGCAATGGCTGCCTATGGCAAAAATGTCGCCATGATATTCGATGACGACCTCCATGATATGTCCTTGCAGGGTCCTGTAGCGGTAGATTTCTTGGCAAAGCACGTTTCGGGAATTCGGGATCTTGCTTATTTTGGCATTATGCAGACCAAATTGTTTGGCAAACCGGTCATGATTTCCCGGACCGGCTATACAGGCGAACGAGGTTACGAGATCTTCTGTGAAGCCCGCCATGCTCTCGAGCTGTGGGACGCGATCCTTGAGGACGGAAAAGACATGGGCATTGTGCCTGTTCAGTTCTCCACCCTGGACCTGTTGCGCACGGAAAGCTATCTGCTGTTTTACCCAGGGGACAACTCCGAGACGTACCCATTCCCGAACCAGGCATGTGGTGATTCCCTTTGGGAACTTGGTCTTGATTTCACGGTTTCTCCCGAAAAAACAGGGTTTCGTGGTTCAGAAAACCACTATGCCCTCAAGGGCAAGGAACGCTTCAAGATTTTCGGCGTCCGATTGGAAGGCACTACACCGGCAGGTGAGGGGGCAGAGCTGATCAAGGATGGTGAAGTGGTTGGTGCCGTGACTTATGGCATGAATTCCGATCTTAACGGCCATAATGTCGGCATCGCCCGTATGCCGGTTGCCTGCGCCGTAAACGGCACCCCCATGACCGTCCGCAATGCAGATGGAACTGAGATTTCCTGTGTGGCAGAAGAAATGCCTTTCTATGACAGGGACAAGGCCATCCGAACTGCCAAAGGATAACCATGCCTGTGAAAGCTGCGTGAATGCGGTGTTTTCATCTTTGCATCAACTGGTAGGGACGAGACGAAGAGAATGTCCAGATTCACATTCCCCGACAGTATTGCCAGCCGCCCCGTCTACGGCACATTGGAGCCCAAGCAAGGAAAGGCGCATCTGATGATTGCTGATGCAGAGGGGGCAGAAGCTTTGCTTGATCTAGGCATGCACAATCCAGACATTTTTAAAAACTCCCATGTGATCTTCATTCCGAAGGATACGGGGCAAACCTACATTGGAAGTTTGGCCGACCTTGATCCGGAACAATTTTATGTTGGTCCAAGCTATGACGCATCAGTCCCGCGCATTCGTCGAGTGTTGTCTGGCGCTCACATGGGATTGCAGGTTTATCTTGCGGGAACCGAAGGACTGATAGGTCAGGCGCAAAATGAGGCGATGCAAGCAGGTATTCCTCACACGGCAATACAGTCTGAACATCGGGGTTCCGTGGCCCGCCGGATGCAATGTGTGCATTGCAAGGGGATAACGGAAGATGTGACAACCGATCCGTTTGTGTGCAGTCACTGTGGCCTGAATCTGTTCGTGCGCGACCATTACTCCAGACGCCTTGCTGCGTTCCAAGGCGTCAGGGTCGATGCTGAAGATCCCGGAAACATTCCAGTACCCGTGGAGCTTTATTCATGAGCGCGGCGCCTCAGAAAGTCCGCGCAGGAGCGGAAAAGATTGACGTAACAATCAGTGCGGTCACGCCTTTGAACGAGTTGGTGACTAGATTCGAATTTGCGCGTTCGGACGGCGAACCTTTCCCGCCGTTTTCACCAGGGGCACACACAATTGTCGAGTTGAATGATGGCGGTCGAACCCGACTGAATCCCTACTCATTGATGTCGGATCCCTCAGATTTAAGCACATATGCCATTTCGGTGCGTCGTGACGATCACGGGCGCGGAGGGTCGCTGTTCCTTCACAGGAATGTCTCTGTCGGTGATGAACTCACCATCACGTACCCGGTCAATTTGTTTCCTCTTGATTTGCGTGGCAAAAAACATCTGTTTCTTGCTGGCGGTATCGGCATAACTCCATTTATGGCTATGATCGCTCATCTGGAACGGATGGGGGGGGCGTGGGAACTCCATTATTCGTGCCGTTCCCGAGCGCTGGGGTCTTACGCGGATGAGCTCAAGAAACGTTATCCCAGCAAAGTGCAAGTCTATTTCGACGACCAGGCACAATCCATAGCACTGGAAAACCTGCTCAATGGACAACCCCTCGGCACTCATGTCTATGTTTGCGGGCCCAAGGGTATGATCGACTGGGTGCATTCGATGACAGCCTCTCATGGTTGGCCGGAAGAAAACGTTCATTCTGAGGAGTTCTTGGCCCCTCAACCCGGCAAACCGTTCGAAGTGTGGTTATGCAAGTCAGACATGCTGATCCAGGTCGGCGAAAACGAAAGCCTGCTTGAAGCCATGGAACGAAGTGGTGTCGATGCGCCATTTTTATGCCGGGGCGGTGCGTGCGGCCAGTGCGAGACGAACGTCATCGAATCTGAAGGTGAATTTCTTCATCGTGACCACTGGCTTGATGATGACGAACACGCAAACGGAAAGAAAATCATGCCCTGTGTGAGCCGGTTTGTCGGCAAGAGCCTGATTTTGGATCGATAGGAACGGATGAACAATGACCATACAGTTCAACAAGGAAAGCTTCCGCGGCGATTACACGTTTCATAACTCTGACTGGGCCATCCAGCGTTTTCCGTTTCCATTCCATGAAGATAGCTACATGTATTCGGTCAACATGGAGCAGCATAGAGGTGGTCCGGAAGGCTCGGTCTATGAAAAGCGCTTTGATGTAGATGAGCACTATGTTTCAGAAATGCACGATCGAGCGCTTGTGCTGGCTGAAGATCCCTTGAGATGTCAGTCTCTGCCACACATGACACTGGCGGGATGGGACCTCCTTGAGTTGATTATGGTGGCTAAGTCAGAAGACTATCCAGAGCTATTTGAACTGCATCGCAATGGTGATACTTGGCGATGGGTCAATAAACCAATGGAGATTGACGACACATTCACGTTTCTGGACGAAACGACGTTGCCATACGGGCCGATGGAGTACATCACCAGGCAAGCACAAGGAGATTGGTGTGTCCTAGATCAGCGCGATGATATGCTCTGGATGGATGCAGGCATGGTGACAACCCAGGCTGATTGGTCTCTCGATTTTGATATCGGGATGAACTTCTTTGAATGGCACGCGCCAGTGCCGCTCGCGCATGAGATGGGTATTTTTAAACGGGCTTTGAAGTTCTTGTTGAACATTCAGCAGGGTGCGCCCGCGCGGCGCTTGAACTGGACCATGACGGTAAACCCGCTGCTTGATACAAGTCCTGAAAACTATCACAAATGGGGCGTGCAAAAGACCACACTGACGCCCAAGAATATCGGTGCCAAACAGCACCTGCGGGTTGAACTGCAGACTTTTTTCCGGCTACCGCGTTCAAATGCTCTGGTGTTTCCAATCCGGTGCTATTTGATCGCATTTCAGGATCTCGTTACTATTCCGAAATGGGGTCGTAGACTGCACCGGGTCATTCGGGATCTGCCTGACGAACTGGCAACCTACAAGGGGTTTATCGCTAACCGTCCAATGATGCTCGATTATCTGAGCCGATATGATGATGGTTTGGCGACATCTCCTGGAGTATGGCCTGACCTTGAAATAGAACCTGAGCTACAGAAGTAATGCTGATGATGCAAAGCATCAATTGGACGGAAGAGTTCAACCTTTTTGCGGGTAGCTGATGATCGACAGATAGCGCGCGGGAAGCTCTACGAGCTGTTCCGGTCCATGTGGCGCATCGGCATCGAAAAATAGAGTATCGCCCGGAGTGAGATCATAGAGTTCAACCCCATGGCGATAGGTTATGCGACCTTCCAGCATGTAGATGGTTTCAATACCAGCGTGTTGAAAGGTCTCGAATGTATCGGACTCTGAAGTCAAGACTATCAGATAGGGTTCAACGATAACTCCGCTGGAATTCGCACCAATGTGGCCGAGCAACTTGTACTGGTGACCTGCTCGTGTTCCATCCCGTTCGATTTCAACACCCTTGCCTGCCTTTGTGTGAATGGCTTCCCGGCGTTCCTCATACCCTTTGAAAAGAGCGGTGAGCGGAACAGAAAGCGCACGTGAAAGGTTTTGAAGCGTGGTGAGAGAAGGGGACGTATTTCCGTTTTCGATTTTCGACAGCATTCCAACGGATAGGTCAGTCAATTTGGAGAGTTCCGCGACAGTAATGCCGCGTTGTTTTCGAAAACTTCGAACCTTTCGGCCTATCGCGACCTCGAGTACTTTTTCGCGTTCTTCGCGGACACTGTGTGGATCTTGAAAGAACTCTGTCATCAAATTAACTGCTTCATTTTATGGCCAATTCCAAAGCACTACATTGTTTTTTGTGAAACTTCCACTTGTCTTACGAGCGTAGTGCAAAGTTTACTGTGTTGTAAAATAATTTACTGTGATTAAAATTTCTGACATCAGTGTGTGCGTGTTGGAGCAAAAAGTGACGACTAAAATTGGTTTTTTACTGTTCCCGGGTTTCCCAATGTCTTGCCTGACCTCAGTCATTGAGCCTCTTCGTGCAGCCAACGAAATATCTGGGACATCCGCATTCGAATGGTGTCTGGTTGGGGAGACGCTAGATCGTATTGAATCCAGCGCGGGCATTGTCTTTGCCCCTGAGTTTTCCCTAGAAGCAGCCAATAGGTTGTCATATCTCTTGGTACTTGCGGCGCCCTCCGTACAATTTACAGACAATCGCACTACGTCCAGACTTCGCAAAATTGAACGTCATGGCTGCAAACTCGGGGCGATCAGCGGAGGTGTCTTTCCACTCGCTCGCAGCGGTATTGTGGATCACGAACGTCTATCGGTTCACTGGTGTTATGAACTCGCGTTTGCAGCTGAATTTCCTCACATGGATCGTAGTAGCAATGTGATCGAGATTTCAAAACGACATGTCACAGCATCGGGAGCCGCTGCCGCCTTTGATTTGGCCCTCTGGATGATAGAGGAATCGTTGAATGAAGATGTCGCAAATGAGGTGGCTTGCTGGTTCCAGCATCCGGTTATTCGCAAACTTGGCGTGAAACAATCTGTTCCAGTAGAGAAGTTTGACTGCGAAGCTTCGAATGTGTCCAGTATAGTTAAACAGGCTATAGCTATATTCTCGGAAGACTTGTCTTTGCCTGTTTCAGTTGCTGACATCGCTGGACAGGTCAATCTGTCTCCGAGGCATTTGGAACGGGTTTTCAAACATTCAACCGGCCAGAATCCAAGTGGTTATTTCCGGCATTTGCGAATGAAAGCTGCCAGGCAAATTATCATGTACACAAATGATAGCATCGGTGATGTCGCTGCAGCTGTCGGCTATGCCAGTGAAAAGCCTTTTATCAAACAATATCGGTCGACATTCGGCGTCGCACCTCAGGACGATCGCAAACGTATCAATCTCTACAGGGTGGAGAGCAACAGGCCAGTACCCTCGGTCTGATCAAAAAACAGATCGAAAAGCCGTTACCAGCGCATGGTACAATGAACCGGCAGAAGAGCGAGGACCGATCACCGAGAAATGGTTCTGTGTTCTACACAATACAAAACATCCAAGATGTTCAATTGATGTGCGAACGGCTTCTCCGCCTGTAAATGCATGGGTGTCTGCTGCACATAACCGTTCGAATAGGTCTGATAATGATGGTCCTTTTAGGTCAAATCGGCACCAAGCGTCTGTTTGTTCCGTTACACTGTAGGCATTTGGAGAGGTGCCGGCTAGCCGAGCCGCAAGGTCTTCATGCGTCTCGAACGGGGCTTCAATCATCCACTGATCTGGCCCCATCCAAAATGCTGAAAGGTTATTACCGCAATGTTCAGCCGCTCCAGGTGGGGGCGTGCCGAGAAACGCCTCCAACGCGGCAGCTGTATCCTGTTCACGTCCCAGACGGGCAGAAACGGAAGCCAATGCAATATCTGTGATTTCTGTTAGCGTCACTGGGCCATATGTTTCTGTGACCGGTTCTTTGTTACCGAGTGGCGTAATTGCTTGTAGGTTAGGCACGAAGACGTTCTCCCTCAGGATCAATGAAATGGGCACTTACCACTTCAACGTCGTGATCAACGTTGGTCAGGGGGCTAACGAGACGAACAATTTCGCCTTTTCTAGTATCACCTGATTTTAGATATCCGATGCCAATGTGATGCCCGAGGTTGGGCGAATAACAAGCAGACGTCACATAACCCTGATCGTGTTTTGCATCGACCGGACTGCCCTTTGTCATCAAGTGAGCTCCAGCAGGAACCGGGTTGGCCAAGTCGACGGGCTTGAAACCGACAAGTTTTAGCGCGTCGTCTTCATTAAGGCCTTCACGTTCAGACAATGTAGAGCCGATGGAATCTTTCTTCTTGGAAACCATGCGTCCCATGCCAAGATTGAGAGCAGTTGTTGTCCCATTGAGTTCATTTCCGGCAGCATGACCTTTTTCAATTCGCATGACGCCGAGTGCTTCCGTGCCGTAGGGCACGACATCAAACTCTTCTCCCTCTTTCATCAGACAACGCATGAGAGCGTCTCCATAACGAGTGGGAACGGCGATTTCATAAGCAAGTTCGCCGGAGAACGAAATTCGGAACAACCGGGCTCTTAAACCTCCGCGCACCGTTATTTCGCTGCAAGCCATAAACGGGAATGCTTCATTGTCGATGGGAAACTCGGGGTCGACGATCTTTTGAAGCAACTTGCGTGAATTGGGACCGGCAACGGCATATTGCGCCCAGGCTTCAGTCGTTGAAATCAACTGAACATTCATGTCAGGAAACAGACACTGGCGCACGAATTCCATGTGCCTGTAGACGCCGATTGCATTGGCGGTGGTTGTGGTTACGACAAAATGATCCTCGGCCAGTCGAGCCGCGGTGCCATCATCCATGGCGACCCCGTCTTCTCTAAGCATGAGGCCGTAGCGCGTCTTTCCAACTGCCAGTTTGGCAAAGCCATTACAGTAAACCTTGTTCAAGAATTCAGCTGCGTCGTCGCCTTGTACATCAATTTTTCCGAGGGTCGTGACATCGCAGACACCCACGGAATTCCGGGTTTGTAAAACTTCGCGGTCCACACTCTGACGCCAGTGGGTTTCGCCAGCTCTTGGAAACCATTGGGCACGTAGCCACATACCCACTTCAACAAACACTGCGCCTTGTTCTTCTGCCCAGAAATGGCTGGGTGTTTTGCGAACTGGTCTGAAATGTTCGTCACGCGAACGACCAGCAAACGCACCAATAGCGGTTGGTGTGTAGGGCGGGCGGAACATGGTAGTTCCCACTTCCGGAATGTTCTTGCCGGAGACTTCTGCCATGATAGCCAAACCGGCAATGTTTGACGTCTTGCCCTGGTCTGTTGCCATCCCAAGGGTTGTGTAGCGCTTGAGATGTTCGACGCTGACAAAATTCTCTTGATGCGCGAGGGTGATGTCCTTCGCCGTCACATCATTTTGTTGATCCACCCAGGCCCGCTTCGCTCCCTGGACATGCCAAAAAGGTTCTATTTTTGCAGGTGCATCTTCAGCCTCCGGAAAGGCGATGGTTTCGCTCTTCTTTCCCAAATGTCCGAGGACTTCGGTTGCAGCTTGCTGTCCTGAACGCAATGCCCACTGTGTACTGAAAACGCCATTGGCGGCACCTGCGGGAACCAGCCCCTTTGGCAGCACGCCTCCCGGAACAAAGGCAGACAATGCCTCGTCCCACTGTGGTCTGCCGCGTTGATGACAGGTCAGTTGTACATTCGGGTTCCATCCGCCTGATACACCGAGCCCCTGAACTTCCAGCGACCGGATTGTACACGATGTCGTGGTCACCTCGACATGCGTCAGTCCGAGGCGTCCGGCCGTGTTTGTGATCCTGCCACCCGCTATCGTCTCATAAGAGCCTGATGAAGGCGCATTCTCTCGGCTGTCAATGACCGTCACCCTCACGCCAAGGGTGGTCAGATCAACAGCGGTTTTGTGACCGTCATCGTTGTTTGTGAAGACCGCAAGCGCCTTTCCGGGAGTGACTGCCCATCTGTTCGCATAGGAACGCATGGCCGAGGCCAGCATGATGCCTGGGCGATCATTATTTTCAAAGACAATGGGCCGTTCTGTGGCTCCGGCACTCAAGATGGCGTGTTTGGAATAAACCCGCCACAGGATTTGACGCGGCTTGCCGGTGAGGGGTTTGGGGCGATGATCACTGACGCGCTCCACAACGCCGTATACCCCGTGGTCGAACGAACCGATAACTGTGCTGCGGTTCATGACGCGGACATTGGGCATGGTTTGAAGTTCAGCCACCGTTTGAGCTGCCCAGTCAGCCCCGCTTTCGTCTCCAATGGTATGGGTTTCCGAATTTAGGCGGCCACCCAACAGATAATCTTCGTCCGCAAGGATGACGCTGGCCCCTGAATTGCCCGCAGTGAGGGCTGCGGCAAGACCGGCTGGGCCTGCTCCAATGATCAGCACGTCACAATGTAGGTAGCCCTTGTCATAGTTGTCTGGATCCGGCTGGTGGCTCAGTGTCCCGAGACCTGCAGCTTTCCGGATTATCGGCTCATAAACCTTCTCCCAAAAGGAGGTCGGCCACATGAAGGTTTTGTAGTAGAAACCTGCTGTCAGAAAACTCGAAAGACGGTCATTGATGGCCATTGCGTCCCATTTCAGCGAAGGCCATCGATTTTGAGACTTTGCAGTCAAACCTTCGAACAGTTCTGCGGTGGTCGCTCGTGTATTGGGTTCATGCCTCGCCCCTGTTCGAAGTTCGACCAGAGCATTCGGCTCTTCAGAGCCCGCGGTCATGGGGCCGCGCGGGCGATGATACTTAAAGGACCGACCCATGAGACGCACATTGTTTGCCAGAAGCGCAGAGGCAAGCGTATCTCCCTTGAAGCCTGAATACTGGCGGCCATCAAAGATAAAGTTGAGCGGTTGATCCCGATCTATCAGGCCGCCGTTTAATCGGTTCGGGCTTGTCATTTCGAGCGTCCCTCTGCACTGGCCACATCCCTGGCCATTTCGACCTTGCTGATTTCATGGGTCAATGTGTTGCGCGTTACGATCAGCCATGACCGGTCGCCTTGTTCATGAAACCAAAGTTCTCGATGCTCTCCGGCAGGATTGTCACGCAGATATCCGTATTTGGTGAATTGGGCGAGGGCGTCCTCTGCCTGCCAATCCGGTCGATGGATCAGATTGGCATCTCCCAAATAGACAAATTCGCTTGCATCGCGTGGGCCCAAGATGGGATGATTGATCAACATGTCCGCTGCCCCTTCAGTGCAGGTTGGGTTGGTTGCCCATGCCCTTTTCGTCAATCATCCGCCCTGTGGCGAAACGATCGAAACGATAGGCTGTTGCGGTTTGGTGTGGTGTGTCGGTTGCCAGAAGGTGTGCATATGCAAATCCTGAAGCCGGAGTTGCCTTGAATCCTCCGTAGCACCACCCACCATTGAAATAGAGGCCGTCGACATGAGTGCGATCGATGATCGGAGATCCGTCCATTGACATGTCCATAACGCCGCCCCAAGAGCGGAGAAGACGCGCGCGTCCAAGCATGGGGAGAATCGCCATCCCGCCTTCGCAAACATCTTCAATTACGGGAAGGTTGCCGCGCTGAGCATAGGAGTTATAGCCGTCAATATCACCGCCGAAGACAAGGCCACCCTTGTCCGACTGACTGCAATAGAAGTGCCCCGCACCGAAGGTGATGACTCCGGGCAGTAGCGGTTTTATACCCTCTGATACAAAAGCTTGTAGCACATGGGTTTCAATCGGTAGGCGCATAGAGGCCTTGGCCATTAGCCTGGAAGACGACCCCGCAACACAGGCACCGACTTTTTGAGCTCCAATAAATCCACGCGTTGTATCGACGCCGAGGCACCGACCGTTCTCAATCTTGAATCCGGTCACTTCGCAATTCTGGATGATGTCGACACCGCGCTGGTCGGCTCCACGTGCGTAACCCCATGCAACTGCATCGTGTCGAACAGTTCCGCCGCGGTGCTGGGCCAGTCCACCCATTATTGGAAAGCGAGCGTTATCGACATTCAAAAATGGGTAGCTTTTTAGTATTTGTTCAGTGCTTAACAGCTCGGCGTCTGCTCCGTTCAGGATCATGGCATTGCCACGACGAATGAATGCATCACGTTGGGCGTCTGAATGGATCAGGTTCAATATTCCGCGCTGACTAACCATCGCATTGTAGTTGAGTTCTTGTTCAAGACCTTCCCAAAGCTTGAGTGAGAACTCGTAAAACGGTTCATTGCCGTCCAACAGGTAGTTTGAGCGAATGATCGTTGTGTTGCGACCAACATTCCCGCCTCCGATCCAGTCTTTTTCGAGCACGGCGACGCGAGATTTCCCGAATTCCTTCGCCAAATAATAAGCAGTTGCCAGTCCGTGCCCACCACCACCAATGATGATGTAGTCGTAACTCGATTTGGGGTCGATGTCCCGCCAGGCGGGCCCCCACCCCCTATGCCCGGTCAAAGCTTCCTTGATGACCCTGAACCCTGAATATCGCATCGCTTCGGACTCCCTTTGGAGCATGATTTCAGCAATCGCGAAGCTTGTCTTGGCTCTATTCGGACCTTGTCGGGTTCAAATCGGACATTGAGATAAATAGTTGCATCTTAATATTCGATGATACTCGAAGATATTAATGAATGTCAGTTTGCGCCGTATTCAGATGCATGTGCCAGCACAATTTCGCGGAAAATCTGAGTCGCGGGCGGAAGGCGGGAGTTACTTCTTTGCAGGAGGTCAATTTGTCGCTTCAGCTGTTGTTCTGAAATTGGGATGAACAAGAGGTCATTTACCAGTGGGTCAACCACCAGACGTGGCAGTACAGTTAGTCCAATATTTGCGCGCACCATTGCCAAAAGAGAAGTCGTATTGCGAACCATCAATCGAGACGATTGAACCCGTTCCTGCAGATGTTCGTTCGGAATATGCGCGCAAAGACCATTGGCTATGAAGGGCCAAATTTGCAGATCTGTCCATTTTACAGGTCGGTCCAGGTTCGCGATTTCGTGAGACGTGTGACAAACGATGCCAAAATCATCGGAAAACAGCTCGTGGCTTTCGACCCGGCTGCTGAATTTGGAGCCGGTTGCGATGCCGAGGTCCACGCTCTCACGTTCCAATTCGCGCAAGACTGAATCTGAGTCCATATCCTGAATGTCAATGTGAACATCCGGGTGCATCTCTGCAAACAACCGGATAATCTGTGGCATCATGTTTTCGGCGATCGACGGGACAACAGCTATTCTGATGGTGCCTGCTTTTGCCTTGGCGTAGCTCTCAATTGCTTTGGTCGCCCTGTCAAAATGCTCAAGTTCTCGCGACGCTTCCTCTAACGCAAACATTCCAAGTGCTGTGAGTTTGTTTTTGCGATCTGTCTCAAAAAGTGGGGAGCCGAGATGTTCTTCCATTTGCTTGAGCATCATGGAGATTGCCGAAGGCGTACGGCCTAGCGCCTTTGCGGCATCCGATAGATTCCCGCATCGAGCAACGGTGACAAAGCTGCGCAACATGTCTGTCTTTAGTGCCAATTTCAGAAATCCTGAAGTTTGTTTCAGAAATTTGATTTTGACTGAAGTAATTTAAAGTGTCCATAGTGAAATCCTAATGAAGTCCTTCTAGACGCGACGGTATTTGGGGCGGGGATGAAAAACCAAAAATGCAACTATATCGCCGGAAAATGGGTTGCCGGTGAGACAGAAATCGAGAACCTCAACCCCTCTGACACTTCGGACCTGATTGGCACCTATGCTCAAGCCAGTTCATCACAATTGAACGATGCGCTTGAGGCTGCGGAAGCTGCCCAACGGACTTGGGGAAACAGCGGTCTGGAGCAACGTTACAACGCTCTGACGGCCATCGGTCAGGAGATGATGGCACGTTCTGCGGAACTGGGTGAGCTTCTGTCTCGTGAAGAGGGCAAACCGCGCGCTGAGGGCGTTGGAGAAGTCTATCGTGCAGGCCAGTTCTTTACCTATTACGCGGCCGAGTCGTTGCGGCAAATAGGGGATACGGCCGATTCAGTGCGTCCCAACATAGAGATTGATGTGCGTCGTGAGCCAATCGGTGTTGTCGCGATCATATCGCCCTGGAACTTTCCGATCGCGACAGCTAGCTGGAAAATTGCGCCTGCTTTGGCTTTTGGTAATGCTGTTGTCTGGAAGCCTGCAAATCTAACTCCGGCCTCTGCCGTCGCATTTGCGGAGATCATCGATCGACAAATCCTGCCTGCAGGCCTGTTTAATCTCGTGATGGGTAGTGGCGGTTCTATTGGCCAGCAATTGGTTGAAAGTTCCAGCGTTGACGCAATCTCTTTCACAGGGTCGGTGCCGGTCGGGCGGGGCATCGCGGCCGCAGCGCAAAACTTCACCAAGGTTCAGCTGGAAATGGGATCCAAGAATGCACTCGCCGTGATGGATGATTGCGATCTTGACCTTGCCGTTTCCTGTGCCTTGAACGGCGCTTTTGGCGGGACTGGGCAAAAATGCACCGCATCCTCGCGCCTCGTGGTTCACGAAAGTCTCCATGATGCCTTTGTTGAGAAACTGGTGGCAGGAGCCAAAGCTCTAAGGGTCGGACACGCTCTGGAGGAGGGCACACAAATAGGTCCGGTTGTGAGCGAGGAGCAACTGTCTGCAAATCTCGACTACATCAGCGCAGGAAATGCGGAGGGCGCCGAGCTTCTTTGTGGAGGAGATCGTTTGGAGCGAGCATCACAAGGCTATTTCATGGAGCCGGCGGTATTTGCCGGAACAAATAACTCTATGCGTATCAACCGTGAGGAAATGTTCGCGCCAATCGCCTGCGTCATTAAGGTTGGTTCGTATGAAGAAGCCCTGGATACCGTGAACGACACCTCATTCGGTCTCACCTCCGGTATCATGACCAAATCCCTTTCTCGGGCCAGCCATTTTCGGCGCAACGCGAAAACCGGCTGTGTCATGATCAACCTTCCTACCGCTGGAACTGACTACCATGTTCCCTTTGGCGGTCGTGGCGATAGTTCCTATGGACCAAGAGAGCAGGGCGGATACGCAAAGGAATTCTACACGACAGTCAAAACGGCCTACATTGCGTCTGGGGATCCGCAATGATGTCTCGCGAACGCCCAATCCGCGTTGATTGCCTGCAATACGCCAACTGGTCGGAGAAGGTCTTTCGGCAAATGCGAGAAGGCGGGGTTGATGGTGTTCATGTAACCATCGCTTATCACGAGAATTTTCGCGAGACAGTCCAAAATATCGAGCAATGGAACCGCTGGTTCGAAAGATATCCAAACCTGATTTTTCTGGGACGCACTGGCGACGATCTCACCCTAGCGCGTGAAACAAACCGAACAGCGATCTTTTTCGGATTTCAGAATCCGTCACCAATCGAGGACGATATCGGACTGATCGAGGTGCTTCACACGCTCGGTGCTCGGTTTATGCAGCTGAGTTACAATAATCAGTCTCTTCTTGCGACCGGATGCTACGAAGCGCAAGACCCCGGCATTACGCGCATGGGTCGACAAGTAATCAAGGAAATGAATCGTGTCGGCCTTGTTGTTGACATGAGCCACTCTGCTGAGCGCTCAACTCTTGAAGCGATTGAGATTTCCGAACGTCCGATTGCAATAACTCATGCAAATCCATCCTTCTGGCATCCTGCATTGCGCAACAAATCTAACGATCTCCTTCGAGCTCTGGGACAGTCGGGAGGAATGCTCGGCTTCTCTGTCTACCCGCATCATTTGAATGACGGTTCCGACTGCACTCTGGAGAGCTTCTGCCAGATGATTGCCAAAACGGCTGAATTGATGGGGCTCGAACGGATCGGGATCGGGACAGATCTTTGTCAAGATCAGCCAGACAGCGTTGTCGAATGGATGCGCGTCGGTCGCTGGACCAAGGAAATCGACTACGGCGAAGGTTCGAAAAACAGTCCGGGATTTCCAGAAATGCCTGTGTGGTTCCAGGACAATCGCGATTTCAACACGATTGAATCCGGCCTTTTGGCAGTTGGTTTCAGTTCGAATGAAGTCGCCAGGATCATGGGAGAAAACTGGCGTACTTTTTTTGACCAAAGTTTTGGTCCTGCTGACCGGCAGATCAACATGCTTGACAGAACTGCCGCCGAATAGTCGGCGCTAGGGAGGCCTCGTAGGAGGAATGCGGGGCTACAAATGAACACCTTGGGAGGGGAAAATGGCTATCAAGGCTCCGTATACGGACCTTCAGATCAAGAAGGCGCCATCTGGTTTTTATGAGGGCTACAGCATACCCATAGCCCTGATAAGCAAGTTCTCAATGGCCTTGTTGGTCATATGGGCATTGCTTTGGCCAGCAAACGCAAACGGCGTTTTGGGCAGTGTCAACGGGATGCTGCTGCAGGGCTTTAACAGCTTCTACATCGTCATTGTGGGGCTGTTTGCGTTCTTTCTGGCCGTGCTCGCAATCTTGCCCCAAAGCGGCAAAAGGCTAATGGGCCGTGAAGGCGAAAAACCGGAGTTTTCGACGTTTTCCTGGTTCTCCATGATGTTTGGGGCTGGCCTCGGTGTCGGTCTTATGGTGTTTGCAACCGCGGAACCGCTTGGTCTGTGGGGCTCCAATCCGCTTACAGTGTCAGGTGCTGTTGCGGGCAACACTGAAGAGGCTCTTACAAGCGGTTTTCGGTATACGTTCCTGCACTACGGCTTCCATGCTTGGGCCATCTATGTCGTTACCGGGCTCTCACTGGCATATTACGCCTACACGCGCGACATGCCTTTGACTATTCGTTCTGCCTTAACGCCATTGTTTGGCAAATACGTCAACGGCCTGTTTGGTCATATCGTTGATATATTGGGTGTGGTTGCGACCATCCTCGGTGTTTCCGTGACCATTGGCTTCGGCGTTAGCCAGTTCATTGACGGGATGTACGCGATCACCGGAATGGACTGGATGATGGATCTATCAGGAGAAGCTCCGAAGCCAGGAACTGTCGGTCTAATTGTCGGGCTTGTCACAATTATGGGGCTTTCCATCATTTCAGCCGTTTCTGGCGTTGGGCGCGGGGTCAAGTACCTTTCGAACCTCAACTTGGTTCTCTCTCTGATCCTGTTGCTGACCTTTGTGATCTTCGGATCATTCCTGTTTGCCATGACAACTTATGCGACGTCTCTGGTCGATTACCTGATCCATTTTGCGCAGATGTCCTTCGGGGCTTACGGGCCATTGTCACTGGAAGCCTATACGGCTTCTCTGCCTGCTGCAGCCCAGCCCCTAGCGAATGAACTCTATTCGGGCGCGACCAATGCCTGGGGATCTTTTGCAAGTTTCCAGTCAGGTTTGACCGGTGCAGCAGCTGAATTGCCTGCAGACGTTCAGCAAGCGGCTTATGCTGCTGGAAATGAAGGTCGCCAATTTGGTTGGCAATCAGGCTGGACGACATTCTATTGGGCATGGTGGATTGCGTTTTCTCCGTTTGTTGGTCTCTTTCTGGCCCGCATCTCCAAAGGCCGAACTGTTCGCGAATTCATCTTCGGCTGTGTAATTGCACCTGCACTTGTGTGTTTTGCTTGGATGACCATCCTCGGCGGAACCGCAATTGATCTGGAGCTGACAGGTTCTGCCGGTGGCAGCATCATTGCTGCATCGAACACGGCAAAACTGTTCGTCACACTTGAACAGATGATTTCGGGAGGTTTCCTCTCTGCAATTACCATCATGTGTGTTGTTCTGATCCTGACGTTTTTGGTGACCTCGGCAGATTCTGGCATTCTTGTGATGAACACGATCATGTCCGGTGGGGAGCAGGAGACAGGTATCAAGCACCGCATTGTCTGGGGTGTGATCCTGACACTTGTGATCGGAACACTTCTGGTCGCTGGAAAAACACAAGGTGGTGCTGATCCGATGGAAGCGCTCAAGAGTGCTATGATCATTGGAGCCCTGCCATTTACGATGGTCATGGGACTGATGTGCATTTCCCTGGCGAAGGCCATCTATCGGGACGGCCTTCGCGAAAAACACGCAGAGGCGGCAGTTGGACAACCTGCCGAATAAAAAAAGAATGCTCTCCCGGACCTTGTTTCGGGAGAGCGCTCCGTGTCTTCAAACCTGTAGGCTCGTTCATGACCAAGTTGGCAGAGCATCATTTCAAGGTTGAGCGCCGCTCCCCGAAGGTCGTCATGCGATTGAAACGTATGGGATCGTTTCATCAATGCCGTCTGTCCTTCATGAGAACCCTACTGCGACGTTTGAAACGGGACGGGTGGTGTTTTGAGCGTCCGGTGTTTTCAATTGATGAGACTGGAACAGGGGTCGCTGTATATTCAGGAATTGGACCTGAGCGAACCTACAGTTTGGTCTGTTTTGCGCATGACCTACCGGCAGACCAGAGATCCGATCGTGTTATCGCAGAAGCCTGGGATGCAACATTCACACTATTTGATGGAACGCCTGACACGGACGACATAGCGCGCTTGTCCAAAAACGTCCCCAAGCAGGAAGCAGGGCGGATTTCACAAAGCGAACTGACGCTTGCGCGGGCCAATCGGTCGGTCCGCCTGTTTGATTATGTGGTTGAGCGATTGGCATCGGGCAGTCAACCTGATCCTGAAATGGTCACCGACGTTGGCTATCTGATGCGAACAACCGCCGTTTATGGCTCGGGAAAGTTTGGCGCAGCGGACCGCGAAACCCTGGCGGACCGGGCAGAATTCTCAGGAGCCTTTCAGCCAGAAATGCTGAGCGTCTATCTGATCCGTGCCTTTGTTCTTGATCTTGTGGAGCATCTTGCCAAATTGCGGGCACCGGAAACGGCTGTCACTATCACCCCGGCTCTTCGCCGGCGATTTGGTGTCGGAAATTCAACTGGCCTGGGCATGGCGCCATTCATCGTCAACCATCCGGTTCTTTTGAACAATTGGATCAATGCTCGCGAAGAAGCACTTGCCCGTGTTTGTTCGTTGTCGAAGGCCACTTTGCAGGAACAGTCGACATTCCGAGAACTGGTGAAACGAGCCAGTAAAAATGTCGATGAATGGCGCTCCGCACACCCTGTTCAGATTCAAAAACTTCATGATCTGAAAGCAGACATGGAGATGTTGGATCAACATCTTTCGAAGGGGGGCTTGTCCCGGGAGCAGCCATGGTCAGCGCTTTGTAATTGGGCGGAAGAAACGCTTTCAGTTGAAGGGCAAGAATATCTGATTTCGTTGATGCTAGAACCCTACGGGGCCATTGTCGACGATCTGGTCGAGACTATGGGAGCTGATGAAACCAGCGTTTTTGCCATTCGAGGGGGCATGTCGATTGAGCGCCTCAAATCAATCCTTGAGACCACTTACGACTGGGCATTGAAAACCGACTGGCGAAATGCTGCGTGCAGGGCGCGTGTTTGGTACGTGTCGGAGGAAAAACTAGAACCGCGATTGGGGGAGCGGTTTGCAGAACCGGTTGAGCCTTATGAACAGCCGCTCGCGCCGGGGAGGGATGCGGCCAATCTCTACCAAGACTTACGCGAATGGAATGGCAACGAAACTGTCGCGGAGTTTCTCGCGCAACATGTCGAGCACCGCCATATTGTTCGCAGGGCACAAATCGCTGATCGTTTTCCCTATGCAGAAATTCGCGACAACACTATCGCATCTGATCTGATGCCGATTGACCTGCTTCGCTGCAAACTCAGCTTTTTCGGTGCGACACATTTTGATCCGCGATCTGACAGGTGGGTCCGGATCAACATGTTCCGAGATGCGCCGTTTCCAAACGAACTGGCGGATGTCGATGAAGATAACTGGTCCTATCCGCAGCTGGAGGAGGGAATTGCATGAGGACCTCCCTCAACGAAGTGGAAACAATGGCAAAGCGTGCCTGTAGAGGCGCCGGACTACCTTGGGGTATTGCAGAAGAAACTGGGAAGGCTGCCCGTTGGTTGGCTATTCATGGCTTTGATGCCGTGGGAACGATTGGAGACGTGCTTCAATTTCATGATCATGTGGACCACTCGGCGCTTTCGCCAGACACAGAAGGTGTCAATTGGATCGCTTCTGGTGGCCTAATTTCTCCGCTAATGGCGGGCACCGCTCTGTGTGATCATGCTGAGCGATTAACTGGTCAAAACGAAATTGTAATGGCGAACGTAGCCTACCCTATTGTTCTACTATCGTTTTCAGCAATAGCTGCAAAAGAACTAAACCGACCTATAGAAGTGCAATGGGAAAACGTAAGCACCGTTGTTCTTGGTGACGAATTGTCTATTGCGGGCAATTATACTGACCTAACACTCACCGATTCAGGCCAAATCCGCTGCGTGTTGGCTTCACCCAAACAAAGTGCTCGCAAGAAGCTGGACACAGGTTGTGAAACAACTGAGGTCGCCTGGCATCGGCTTAATTATTACGCACAAAGAACTTACGCGCCGGCGACAGAAGCGTCTCGGCTTGCTGGCGCTGGTGCAGGATCTAATGACAACGATTAGCTGTAGGTTTCTGGATGACTGAAATGGTCAAAATAACGTTCGATGAAATTCAAGAGCTCGCCTTTCGAGCGCTCGTTTCTGCTGGGACATCTGAAGAAAACGCAAGTCCTCTAGCTCTTGCCACGGCCTGGACTGAAGTTGACGGAATTGCGAGCCACGGTCTGGCCTACATCCCAATTTATTGTGAGCATGTTCAATGCGGAAAGGTTGATGGACAGGCGGTGCCGGTCTTGTCCCAAACCGCGCCCGCTGTGATCACAGTGGACGCGGCAACTGGATTTGCACATCCTGCCATCAAGGTCGGTTCGGAAAAACTGATTGAGACAGCCCGATCACAGGGTGTTGCGGTTCTCGCGATTCGAAACTCCTATAATTGTGGTGTACTTGGTTTTCACACCGAAGTTTTGGCTAAAAAAGGACTTTTGGGAATCGGATTTACAAATGCACCGGCTTCCATTGCCCCAGTTGGCGGGCGCAGACCGGTTGTCGGAACAAACCCGTTTTCCATCGCTGCACCGGATAAACAGGGCGAGGTAGCAATCCTGATTGACCAAAGTGCAAGTGTTATTGCCAAAAGCGAAATCATGAAACACGCCCGCGAAGGGCTTCCCATTCCCTCTGAATGGGCTCTCGACCCGGACGGACAACCGACAACCAATCCAGAAATCGCGCTCAAGGGGTCGATGGCACCAGCTGGAGGATACAAGGGGGTAGGTGTGGCCCTGCTGGTTGAACTCATGGCCGCGGCGATGACCGGCGCAACGCTAGGTGCGAACGCAAGCCCGTTTTCCGGCACTAAAGGCGGTCCACCTAAAACTGGTCAGTTCTTCATGGCAATTGATCCGAGCGCAACGTCTGGAAACGCCTTCGTTGAACGCATCGGTGCTCTTGTTGACGAAATGCGCGACCAGCCGGGAGTTCGGGTTCCCGGAGACGGGCGCAAGGCGGCTCGCCGGCGAAACCTGCGGGATGGAGTGGAGGTCAATCGGTCTACCATTGAGCGAATAAACGGGTTTCTCTAAAGGAGCACGCTGAGAAATCCGCTGAAGTCAGATTTTTGTTCGGACGATTTTATTTGCGCGGAAAATCTCAGTGCGAGCCCGCTCGAGATTGAGGCGGTTCGCCTCCAAACCAGCACGTTCCATTTCTGCCTTTAGTGGCACTTGGAAAATTTGGGTCCGGGCAAATTGCCGTTCTTGGCGAAATGGTTCGGCAATCAACGGGGTAAAATCGTCTGGGACGTTGTTCTTTCTCAAGCAGAGGCGTCATGGACAATCGCTATCGAAGGAAAGATCTAAAGCTGTACCGAATTTTTCAAGCAGTCGATATGCCCAGCCAACCATGAGGTCGGCCTCATGATGTCCTGGATCTATACGGCTTCCTGTAGTTTTTGCTGCTGTGACGAGATCACCGATCATATCATTCATGCGGTCGATTTCCGCTTTGAACAGTGCTTTAAGAGCTTCTTATTTCGTCACTTTCCAATTTCTTCGAAACCTCAGTCCTGCGAGCATCGTATTCAGGCGACGCGCCATATATCGTGCTCGATAGTGATCGGATTGTCTCAAGCTGAATGACAGCTTCTGGTTAAGGTTCGATTGCGAAACCCCTACACGAAGTCGGGGACGCCAATACCAGATGTTTCCCCGACGCTGAAGATTTGGAACGTTATGTCGACTAGCCGTGAGCGTTCGGTATTCCCGCTCTGACGGGGAGCGCAGTGGGGTGATAATGTCCATTTTCGTTAATGGACATTGTGAGGCACATTTTGGGTACGAAGAAGGGCAGCAAGAAGCGGTTTTGGTCGGATGACGAGAAGCGGTCGATCTGTTTGCAGGCCAGAGTGCCGGGGGTTTCGGTTGCGCAGGTTGCGCGCCGCTCTGCGATGAATGCGAACCTGATCCACAACTGGCTGCGTGATGAGCGGTTTGCGCCAGAAGACAGCGATTGCGTCCTTGATGGAGCGGCGTTTCTACCAGTGGAGATAGAGGGCCCGCAGGCCGCACCAGGCCACCAGATCGCGGCGCTTGCCTCGGATATGCCGTTGTCGGCTCAGCGGGTTGATATCACGCTGTCGGACGGGCGGCGGGTATTGGTGGAAGGGACGACGGCGCTGCCGACGGTGCTGGCTTTGGTTGAAGGTCTAATGCCGTGATCCCCGTGCCGTCCAACGCGCGGGTTTGGCTGGCTGCCGGGGTGACGGACATGCGGCGCGGGTTCAACACTTTGGCGGCTCAGGCGGAGAAGGTTCTGGAGCTTGAACCCTATTCTGGACATCTGTTTGTGTTCCGGGGACGGCGCGGTGATCTGCTGAAGATCATCTGGTGGGATCGACAGGGCGCATGCCTGTTCAGCAAGCGCCTTGAGAAGGGCCGGTTTGTTTGGCCTGCTGCGAAGGACGGTAAGGTCAGCGTGACGCCCGCGCAATTGTCGATGTTGCTTGAAGGCATAGACTGGCGGATGCCGCAAAAAACATGGCGGCCCCTGAGCGTCGGATAGGCCAATATATTGGCGTTTGCGCGCCTCTCGGGATTCAACTTACGCCCTTGATCTGATATAAGATCGAAGATGCTGAAGGACCTTGATATCACCCCGGAGGACCCCGCCGAATTGAGGGCGGTGAACCGCCTTCTGGCCGACGAGGTCAAGGCTCTGAGCCTCAAGGTCGAGCAGCTTCAACACCAGTTGCACGGGGCCAATCGGCATCGGTTCGGCTCCAAGTCTGAGGGTCTGGATCAGCTCAATCTCGATCTGCTCGAGGACGCCGAGATTGTTGAGGCCGCTGAAGACCAGGCAAAACAGCCCGCCCCGTCGCAGGAGGGAGTTGATCCAAAGCCGAAGCGCAAACACAGCCGCAAGCCCTTGCCGGATCATCTGGATCGGGAAGACGAGGAGCTCTCTCCCGGTGATGAATGCGGTCGTTGTGGTGGCAACTTGCGCACCCTGGGTGAGGATGTCACCGAAGAGTTGGAATACGTGCCGGGACGCTTCAAGGTGAAGCGGATCATCCGGCCCCGCAAAGCCTGTTCATGGTGCGAGGCGATTGTGCAAGCGCCGCTGCCATCGCGCCCCATTGAGCGTGGGCGGCCCGGACCGGGATTGTTGGCCCATGTTCTGGTAAGCAAATATGCCGATCATTTACCCCTCTATCGCCTGAGCCAGATCTTTGCCCGTGAAGGCGTCGATCTGGACCGCTCGACCATGGCCGACTGGGTTGGTCGCTCGACGGCCCTGCTGGAACCTCTTGCCGATGCCATCGGACGGATGGTGCGGCAAGGACCTGCGCTTTTTGCCGACGATACGCCCATCAAAATGCTGGCCCCCGGCAACAAGAAGACCAAAACGGCGCGGGTCTGGACCTATGTGCGGGATGAGCGTGCCTGGTCTGGCCAATCGCCACCCTGTGCATGGTATCAGTTCACGGTGGATCGCAAAGGAGAGCATCCCGTTGCTCATTTGTCGGGATACAAGGGCTGGGTCCATGCGGATGGATATTCCGGGTTCAACGGTGTGTTCGGTGACGACAAAGCCGATGAGATGGCCTGCATGGCGCATGTACGACGCAAGTTCGTGGATGTCTTCTCCTCGCAGGGCAGCGCCATTGCCGAAGAAGTCATCCGCCGGATTGCTGAGCTTTACGCTATCGAGAAAGAGATCAGGGGCATGCCCCCCGAAGACCGCGCTACCATCCGGCAGGCTAGGGCAAAACCGATCTTTGACGCCTTGGAAGAATGGTTGCAGACGCAATTGCCCAAAATCTCGGGAAAGTCACCACTCGCGCAGGCCATCCGCTATGCCTTGGGCCGAATGCCGAAAGCACGCCCATACCTTGAGCTCGGCCATCTGGAATTGGATAACAACACCGCCGAGCGCGCCGTTAAACCCGTCGCCATCGGACGCAAAAATTGGATGTTCTCAGGCTCCCAAGGCGGCGGCAAAGCCATGGCTATCGCTTATACCCTGATCGAAACGGCCAAGCTCAACGGTGTTGACCCTCAGGCCTGGCTGACCTGGGTCCTCGGTCAAGTCGCCGACCACAAAATCACACGCCTCGACGAACTTCTGCCCTGGCGTTACGCTGCTCAGGCAGCGTAACAGGCCGCATCGGTGTCGCGCCAGAGCGCCTTCGCCGGACGGTCACTTTGTTGCGCCATTTCAAGCAAATTGATGGGTCCTGGCCCTAGCGTCACATACAAAAAAGGCGACCCCAAAGGCCGCCTTTTCCATACTATGACACCAAAGTTGGATTAGAGCTTGTCAGAAACCGCTGTGCTGGTTGCGCCTTCCGGCTTTTTCGTAATTACCGGATCAGATCCCCCAGCCAGAAGCGTATCTACCGTTCTGTTGTAAGCCTCCATGTCCAACTTTCCATCAGACCCGGCTACGAGCTTGTTGATCTCGCCAACCATGCGAACCTGGTGCTTTTCGGTTTGCGCGCCAGTGGCATCGTTTTCCAGAACGATATCAGCAGCTTCTTCCGGGTTTTCGGCCGCATAGCTCCAGCCCTTCATGGAAGCCCGGACGAAACGCGCGAGTTTGTCGACCATGGCAGGGTCTTCAAGGCTGCTTTCCACTACATAGAGGCCATCTTCCAGCGTTGCCACGCCTTGGTCCTCATACTTGAACACCACCAGCTCGTCTGCCGGAATACCAGCGTCGATGACCTGCCAATATTCATTGTACGTCATCGTGGAAATACAATCGGCCTGCTTCTGGAGAAGCGGATCAACATTGAACCCTTGCTTTAATACCGTGACGCCGTTGTCGCTTCCGTCTGTTGGAATGCCGAGTTGGCTCATCCAGGAGAGGAAAGGATATTCGTTGCCGAAAAACCAAACACCCAAGGTCTTACCTCGGAAGTCTTCAGGCGACGTAATTCCGGTATCCTTCCGGCAGGTCAGCATCATGCCGGACTTCTGGAAAGGTTGGGCGATGTTCACCAGCGGCACACCCTTCTCCCGAGAAGCGAGCGCAGAAGGCATCCAATCGACGATGACATCCGCTCCACCACCAGCAATGACCTGAGGCGGTGCAATGTCCGGACCTCCCGGCTTGATCGTGACATCCAGCCCTTCTTCTTCATAGAAGCCCTTGTCCGCAGCCACATAGTATCCCGCAAACTGACCCTGAGTGACCCACTTCAGCTGCAGTGTAAGTTCATCTGCCGCGTTGGCTGCGCCGGCAAACATGGTTGCGGACACCGCGGTTGCTGCCATCGCCGCAACCCATGATTTGATTGCCATTCTCCCTGCTCCTCTTCCTCTCGCGAACTTATGTCAAAACATTTTGGTGGCGTGCGTCTCAATTGGCTATGCGTTTGGTTGTCGAAGCCCACTCACCGCCGGTATTTCTCTGCCCCTCCTCAACAAACATCCTGACCATTTGGTCAAGAAATCGTAGGCGGGAGTTCCGCTCGCGGTCAAGCGGAAACAATGAGTTCCGTAATTTCGGCGCCTGCCCAACTTTGCAGAGAAGGCGTTATTGTTCCATATTTACGCTACGTTATTTCTCTTATTCTACTTATTATCCTGCGCGACTTACTTAAATAGGGCTGCTGACTATGCGAAAAGGGCATACCCCACTCAGAATAGCCTTTCTATCTGCGCACGTTTTTCTGAATGGCTTTCGGAAGACCAGCGTTCACTTTGTAGCCGAAGAGTTTGCTAAACTCGGGCATACGGTTCACTTTACGACCATTAGCTACAGTATGATGAGCCGATTAAAAGGTGACGCTCGGTACTCCGCACTCAAATCTCATCAAAACAATCGATACATAGAAGTTTCCGAAGGACTTTATGCAGGAGCATACCTACCGGCCGTGCATCCCTTTAGTTCAACCTTACCCATTCCTGCTTTCATCGAAGAGGCGGCTTTTCGCGCTTACGACTAGCCATTGCCCAATATCCTTGAACCGGATGGAGCTCTTGGGCATCACATCCGGGGACCAGTGTTGGGCATCACTTGGCCGAATTAACTGAGAATGTGGATTTTCAGTCAAAAAATATTAATTATATCAATAATTTGACGTGTTTCTGGCTGAGCATTTTTTTATTCACGAACCATTCTCTAGTTTGATTGGCGGTTGCTCGGGATTTTGGCAAATGACTGCTGCTTTGAAGTTTAGAAAAACGGCGTCAAGATAGGGGCATATGGACCTGTATTGAAGTAAAAAACGAACAAAGGTATGGTGTCCAAGTGGTCAGGTAGGGGCGTCGACTTGCACGTATTTGGTGGTTAAATTCGGAAAAATTGTCATTAAGCGGAAATGGAATGTCATTTGACGGAAATCGATTGTTATCTCATGGGAAGCTGGTCCGCCCAAATGGAAATATTGACGTGAATGTTGTTGTTTGATGGGAATTGGCGTGGTCTTGAGGAATTTTGTTGGTTCTTGCTGAGGTGGAATTGTCATTCTTTGGAAACTGAGTGCGGTTTGGTATCTGCTAAATGACGATGTTGATGCGTTAGGCGGTTTGAGGCTAGAGAAGCGGTAAAGGGCGCGAGCGATTCAAAGCGCGTGTTTATTGGAAGGCCAATCTTTCAAAATTTGAACCTTTCGGAATGCGCTTGCCTTGGATGTGAAAATTACAAAATTGCCAAAACTAATCTTGCGTATGCAAATAGCAGTCCGTCCTATTTTGAGCGTGGGCTTTCCTATTTTCAAAACGTGAAGGTGCTCAAGGTTCGAGAAGGGGGTGATGAGCAAATAACGGGCATCGTGTCCGGGTCTCGCATTGCCGTTCTTAATGCGCTTTTTAGCTTCGAAAAATCTGCTGTGCTCCAGGGCTTGTGAAACTTGATGCTGCCTCAAAGTTACCCGAGCGCGCAAGGAGGGTTCAGCTACTGAAAATTCTTGATGAACTCATGAGTCAAAATCTCAAGGCTTTGGTGTTTTCCCAACTTATTAAGATTCTTCACTTGATCGAGACGGATGTTCGCCCACGAGGATGAACCCAATATCATTGATAGTTTTCGCATCGTCATAAGCTGCTGGCGCCTCAGTCGGCTCTCAAATTGGGTCAGGAGTGCTGATCCAAAGCGCTCTTAAAGCGGGTTAAATCGCGAAATTGTGACTTGAGATTGTGGATATGTGACGCTTGGTCAAATTTCACTCCATCAAGCGGTTGTATACTTCAGGTAGCAGCCAGTGCTGCCAGCCCTAGTGCAATGTGTGGCTATCTAAAAAGACCGGGGGAAGACGTGAAAATGAATAAAATTCATTGCTTTAGGGAATAGTCGCCCTGTCCGTACGGGCGGGACATGAAGCGGTGTCGCCTAAGAGTGGAAGTAGACAGATGGAGATTTATACTCGGTTCGTTGAGGACTATAGAAGCAATACCCTGGAGGAAATCTCAATCCAGGACTACCTGCTGGGATGCAGGGACAATCCGATGATGCGCGCAACCGCAGCCGAACGCATGATGGCTGCAATCGGGGACCCGGAGATCGTCGATACCAGCCAGGATCAGACACTTGGCCGTATCTTCATGAACAGAACGATCAAGCGCTACAAACCCTTTAAAAGTCTCTATGGCATGGAAAACACGATCGAACGGATCGTGGGGTTTTTCCGTCATGCCAGTCAGGGCCTTGAAGAGCGAAAGCAGGTCCTGTATCTGCTCGGGCCGGTCGGCGGCGGCAAATCCAGTATTGCCGAAATCCTAAAAAAGCTGATGGAAAAAGAGCCGATCTACGTCCTTAAGGCTGGGAACGAGATCAGCCCGCTTTATGAAACTCCGCTTGGCCTGTTCGATCCCGATCGCATGGGCGACCTTCTGGAAGACAAGTACAATGTCCCCAAACGCCTTTTGAAGGGGCTGGTTTCGCCCTGGGCAGCCAAACGGCTTAAGGACTATGAAGGGGACATATCGAAATTTTCGATCGTCAAACTCTATCCCTCGCGGCTGCACCAGATTGGTGTGACAAAGACAGAACCGGGCGATGAAAACAACCAGGATGTGTCCGCGCTGGTCGGCAAGCTGGATATCCGCAAGCTTGAAGAGTTCAGTCAAAATGACCCGGATGCATACAGCTATTCCGGTGCACTGAACCGAACGACCCAGGGCCTGATGGAGTTCGTTGAGATGTTCAAGGCACCGATCAAGGTGCTGCATCCGCTCCTGACGGCCACTCAGGAAGGGTCCTATGTCGGGACCGAGAACATTGGCGCCATGCCATTTCAGGGAGTGATCCTCGCGCACTCCAATGAATCGGAATGGCAGCAGTTCAAGAACAACAAGAACAATGAAGCCTTTCTCGATCGTGTGAGCGTGGTGAAAGTGCCTTATTGTCTGCGGGCATCGTCTGAAGCGCAGATCTACGACAAGCTTCTCCATGAAAGCGCCTTGTCGGATGCGCCGTGTGCGCCAGAAACCTTGCCTCTTTTGGCTCGGTTCAGCGTGTTGACCCGGCTGACGGATCACGAGAACTCAACGCTTTACTCAAAGATGCGGGTCTATGACGGTGAGATGCTCAAGGACACAGATCCCAAAGCCAAGTCGATGCAGGAGTATCGCGATGCTGCGGGCGTCGACGAGGGCATGAACGGCATTTCCACACGCTTTGCCTTCAAGGTTCTCTCCGAGACCTTCAACTACGATACCGATGAAGTCTCCGCTGATCCTGTGCATTTAATGCATGTGCTGGAATTGGCCATCCGCCGTGAGCAATTCGATGAGGACACAGAAACCAAATATCTGGATTTTCTGAAGTCGGAACTGGCGTCTCATTATGCAGAGTTCATCGGCAATGAAATCCAGAAAGCCTATCTGGAATCCTATACGGATTACGGCCAGAACCTGTTTGATCGCTACATCGCCTATGCCGACGCATGGATTGAAGAGCAGGATTACAAGGACCCGGACACAGGTCAGATTTTCGATCGAGACATTCTAGAGAAAGAGCTGGAGAAGATCGAAAAGCCCGCCGGCGTTTCGAACCCGAAGGATTTCCGCAACGAGGTCGTCAAATTTGTGCTTCGGGCCCGCGCGGAAAACAGCGGTCAAAACCCGGATTGGAGACAGTACGAGAAACTGCGCCAGGTCATCGAAAAACGCATGTTCGGCAAGGTGGAAGAGCTTCTTCCGGTAATCAGCTTCGGCGCAAAACGGGACAAGAAGACCGATGCCAAGCACCATGAGTTTGTCGAGCGCATGAACAGCCACGGTTACACCAAACGGCAGGTTCAGCGCCTTGTCGAATGGTACATGCGCGTCAACAAGGCCGGGTAGGACGGGGGAGGTCGAGCGAAACATGACTTACTTCGTGGATCGTCGGCTGAACCCCAAAGACAAGAGCCTGAGCAACAGGCGCAGGTTCTTGAAAAGGGTCCGGTCACAGATCAAGAAAGCGGTCGAAGAGGCAGTGCGCGACAGAGGCATTGCCGATGTCGATCGCAGCAAAAAGGTTTCGGTGCCAACAGAAGGTGTCTCCGAGCCGTCATTTCGCAATGGACGCGAAACCGGACGCCACGAGCGGGTGTACACCGGCAATAAGTCGTTCCAGACAGGCGACCGGATCTCCAAACCGCCAAGCGGGAGTGGCGGAGGCGGGGGCAAAGAGGGCGCTAATGAGGGAGAGGGCGAGGATGAGTTCTACTTCGCCCTGTCTCGAGAGGAACTGCTCGACTATTTCTTCGATGATCTGGAACTACCGGATCTTGTGAAGGAAACCCTCGCCGAGATTTCAAAGACCAAACCCTCCCGCGCGGGCTATTCTGTTCTCGGGTCGCCAGCCAATCTCAGTGTAAGCCGTACCATGAGGAACGCTTATGGTCGGCGCATTGGATTGAAGCGTCCGAAAAAGGCTGAACAGGAACAGCTTGAAACGGAAATCGAGGAGCTGGAAGCGCTCGAGACATCTGGCAAGAAGGAGAAGGATCGCCTGCTTTTCTTGCGAGAAGAGCACCAGAAGGTTGTTCGGCGGCGTCGGAGCATCGCGTATATCGATCCGCTGGATGTCAGGTACAACTATTTCGTTCAGGAGCCAGAACCCAACGCAAACGCAGTCATGTTTTGCCTCATGGATGTTTCAGCCTCCATGGGAGAGCGGGAAAAGGACCTCGCAAAACGGTTCTTCATGCTGTTGCACCTGTTCCTCAAACGCAGATACGACCGGACCGATATTGTCTTCATTCGCCATACGCATGATGCCAGCGAAGTGGACGAGGAAACCTTCTTCTACTCCCGGCAAACGGGCGGGACGGTCGTCAGCACGGCCTTGGTCAAGATGAAGGAGATCATTGCCGAGCGATACTCGCCCGCAGACTGGAACATTTACGCAGCACAAGCCTCCGATGGAGAGAACTGGAGCGGAGATTCAGATATCTGCGCCACACTCTTGTCGGAAGACCTCATGCGCATGTGCCAGTACTTTGCCTATGTCGAAATCATCGGCGAAGACGAAACCTTGATCATGAACAGCGAGGCTAGCGGCATGGAGCTTTGGGAAGCTTATCGCCGCGTTTCGGAACAGTGGCCGAATTTTGCACAAAAGCGGGTATCGAAACCGGGCGATATCTACCCGGTCTTCAGGGAATTGTTCGCGCGTGACAAGGTTGGAACGAATCATGGTTAGAAAGACCAAAGCTACAAGGAAAAAGCCGATATTCGAACAGGTTGACTGGGATTTTGACACGCTTCATCGGGCATTTGATGCCATAGAAGAGATCGCGCGCGATGATCTGGAACTCGATTATTATCCCAATCAGATTGAGATCATTTCCTCAGAGCAAATGCTGGATGCGTATTCCTCAATCGGCATGCCGCTGATGTATCACCACTGGTCCTTCGGCAAACACTTTCTCGGGCATGAGCGTCTTTACAGAAAAGGCGCGCGCGGGCTGGCCTATGAAATCGTGATCAACTCAAATCCGTGTATCAGCTATTGCCTTGAGGAAAATACGATGCCGTTGCAAGCGCTGGTGATGGCGCACGCGGCCTTTGGGCATAACCACTTCTTCAAGAACAACCACTTGTTCCAACAATGGACGGATGCTGACGGCATCCTGGACTATCTGGACTACGCGAGGAAGTTTATCGCGCGTTGTGAGGAGCGTCATGGCGTGGGAGAGGTTGAAGCTGTTCTGGATGCCGCCCATGCCTTGATGAACTATGGTGTTTTTCGCCATCGCCGTCCCCGGCAGATGTCAGTGAAAGAAGCGGACGCACAGCGCCGCGAACGCCTCGAAGCGTTGGAGCAGAGTGCCTACTATCTGGCCAACACCATGCCAACACCAGCAGGCGCTTCTCCGGACGAAACCGAGCTTTCCCTACGCAAACAGGAAATGCAGCTACCGGAAGAAAATCTCCTGTATTTCCTGGAAAAATACAGCCTGATCCTGAAGCCGTGGCAGAGGGAAACACTCGCCATTGTGCGAACCATTTCCCAGTATTTCTATCCGCAGAAGCAAACAAAGGTGATGAACGAGGGCTGCGCCTGTTTCGTTCACTACCATATCGTCAACAAGCTTTATGAAGACGGAAAGATGACAGATGGGGCGATGTTGGAAATTCTGCACAGCCACACCAATGTCGTCGCGCAATCGGATTTTGACGACCCACGTTATTCCGGCATCAATCCTTACGCGCTTGGTTTTGCCATGATGGAGGATATCAAGCGCATCTGCATCGACCCGGATGAAGAGGACCGGGAATGGTTCCCATATATTGCCGGGAAAGAGGACTGGCGTGGTGTCTTGAAGGATGCCTGGGCGAATTTTCGGGATGAAAGCTTTATCCAGCAATATCTCTCGCCAAAGGTGATGCGCCGGTTCCATATGTTCGCGCTGGCGGATGAGGTGAAGGAGCGGCACCACACGGTAACAGGCATACATGACGAACTGGGTTACCGGCATGTGCGCGATGTTCTGGCGCGCAACCATGACTACGCGACACTGGAGCCGGATATACAGGTGGTCGATGCCGACTTATTGGGAGACAGGTGCCTTCATTTGAAGGCTGTCAGATGCAATGGTATAGGGCTCGACAAATCCAGCCGCGAAGCGACGCTTACCCATGTCGAGAAACTCTGGGGGTACAAGGTCGACCTTCAGGAAGTTGATGCGCTCAACTGACTTTTTCAAAACCTTTGAGAAGCTGAAATGGCAGTGGCCGCGTAGAAATTGGGTGAGGCAAGCAGAGGATCTGCTACGTGAACATGTAGACGGCTACAGGCCAATCTCGCGGCGATGCGGTGTTTGCTTACGGTAGCCTTTTAGGCCTGCGATCTGAAAAGCGGTCAGGTTACATCGATATCAGGGATGCGCTATGGCGACGAGGACTACACTGTGCCGGTTGCTTTGGGCCGCAGCGCGGTTTGAATCAAGGGGTTCGTGACGTCTGGTCATCGGCAGTCCCACTGAGGCGATTGTCGACCTCCCTCGTATTTATGATTATGGTGATATCGTGTTTGAACCGGTGCATTACTTTGCGCCGTCTGAGCGCAATATTGCCTTGGGGTATCGCATTTGTCAGGCAGTCACTGCAGAGACCTTAATTGAGGAGATCAGCGAGAAGGAAGGACTGTCCAGACGCCGGGTGTTGCAACTGGTGGACCATGGACTTCTTGCGCCCGATCTTGTTTGCAAGGTTCTGGAAGGTCATCAGCCTGTCGGCCTGACATCGGAATGGCTTCAACGACATGCCCTGCCTCTGGACTGGCAGGAGAAGCGGCGGGTGATCGGCCTCTTGTGAATGGGCCGACTGGTCGGAGACACACAAATCCGCAAAATTCATTTTCAAGGAAATGAACATTCGGTCTTGATCGAAATAACTGCAAACTGTCAGCGGCTAACTGGGAATTAGAGACACTCGCCAAACTGGGTGATATTCGCCGATGTTTTGACGTCTCTGCGGGCGAGACAGGAGGATATGTCGCTGAAAACTCAACGGGAAAGACCAGAAGAACGAAAGAATATCAATGATATAGAACGGTTGGCTGAGCATTTTTTTATCCACGAACCAGTCTCTAGTTTGGTTGGCAGTTGTCCTGGATTTTGTCAGGGGTCTGTTGCTGCGAAATTCTGGAAATCGGCGTAAAAATAGAAGGTTATGAAAATGTGGTTAGGTAAGATACCAGTAAATGCATGGTGTGCCAGTGGGTTGGTGAGGGCGTCGATTTGGCCGTATTGTGTGGTCAAGATCGGAGAATAATTGTCATTAAACGGGAACGGATTGTCATTTGGCGGACATCGATTGTCATCTCGTGGGATTCTTTGCCTTAAAACGGAATAATCTTCGGCGTGGTGCGTTTTGGTGGGAACGTTTGCATTTTGGACGAAAGAAACAGCCGTTTGTTGGATACGAATTTTGATTTGGCGGAACAGGAATGTTTCTGGGTAAAGAAAGCGGGCAATTCCGGTATGGTTTTTGCGGTTCTAATTGCTCAATGGAAGACCAATGCCCTTATAAAGCCTCAGGGATTGTACTGTTGAAATGTAGTGCAATTGGCATTACTTTATACAAGTGGTCATGGAGGTGGAAAATGCTGGATCTGGACAACTTTGCAGAGGGGGGAGAAAAACAGACCCGGACCACACAGGTTCGCCATGGGGAACGGCTGGCGTTGTTGATTGAGCGGGCGACCGCTGCTCTGGGTGTCGATAAATCCGTGTTTTTACGCAATGCCATTGCGAGGGAAGCGCAGCGTGTCATTGATGATTACTCGCGTCATGTTTTAACGGCAGAAGATGCGAAGGTATTTGCCGCCGCGATGGATAAACCGCCAGTGCCGACTGCACGAGCCCGCGAGGCGGCCTCCTCCTATCACCGCCGTGTCGTCAATGCTGACTGAAGATTGTTTGGTTGTCATTGAGCAATGGGAACCGGCTCGCCATGATCGTTCCAGTTTTGACTGTGGCGTCGACCGACTGAACAACTTCCTCAAATTCTCGGCAAAGAAACAGCAGAAGGATGACATGACGCGCGTATATGTTGCTGTGTTGCCGGGAGAGACCATGATCCTTGGCTATCACACGATCAATGCGGGTGTAATGAATGTGTCGGAACTTGCCAAGCCGCCGAAGGGTGCAGCAAGCCATGGTGACATTCCGGTGCTGTTTCTGGGGCAGGTCGCCGTTGATAAAAGGGCTCAAGGGAATGGTCTGTGCAGCATTCTCATGCATCATGTTTTTGAAAAGGCTTGCATTGTTGGCGATGCGGTCGGGTGTTTTGCGGTATTGCTTGATGTCATGTCTGATGGTGGAGAAGATGCTTTTCGGCGCCGCAAGAATTGGTATGAGGAGTTTGGCTTCCAGAGCTTTGTTAGCAATCAGGCCCGTATGTTCATGACAATGAGGCAGGTGCGGCTAATCGTTGAAGGTTGAATGATCAATTCTCCATTTGGGATACTGTCATTCGGGAATTGAATGCACGGTGCCGGGGTTGATGGCGACAATCCACTAACAATAAAAATGGATTAGACTACAGAGACACCTCGGTTGCCCCTGATGTTCCGGGTTTAGGCTGGTGGACTTCGCCGATTTTTCCGTGTCAGTAGTGATATCTGCACTGAGCTATGAGGAGTTGATCGCCTTCGATCCTGTAGACGAGCCTGTGCTCTCGATTAATACGCCTGGACCACCAGCCAGAGAGTGATCCCTTGAGCGGCTCAGGTTTTCCTGTACCGTTGAATGGGTCACGCGTGCACTCCTTGATTAGAAGGTTCACTCTGATCAGTAATTTTTTATCTTTTTGCTGCCAACTCAGGTAATCACCCCAAGCTTGTTCGTGAAAGATGATTTTCACTCGACTAGCATTCGTGGGGTGCCTTGGCCCGCATCAAGTTCTTCAACGGCTTTCAAGAGTCGCTGTGCGTTGCCCGGGCTGCTGAGTAGATACCGAGTTTCTTCATAAGATGCGAAGTCTTCAAGGGACATCAACACAGCTGCAGGTTTTCCTCCGTTGCGGGTGATCAGAACGGGTTCATGATCATCTGCGACCTCATCCAGTGTGGCAGACAGGTTGCGTCGAAGGTCAGAATAACTTGTTGCTCTCATATCGGAAATTGTACTTGTTTTTGTACGTTATTTCAAGAGGAAACCTTTTTAGATATGTCTCACTCAATTGCCGTTGGTGCGGAACATGTGAGGGTAAGGTGGGCCTTGGATTGCTCGGTTGAGACCCTTGGTATCCATTCCATAAGTCCGGTCCTTCCTCCGCTCATTCTTTGACCAGGCTCCAGAAGCCTGATTTTCGTTTGTGTTTTTGCTTCAGGTTTTCGAGGAATTCCGTGTGGTCTGGAAAGCCGCAATAGTCTGTGATTGCCGGATTGGATGCCTTGCACTCGGCCAGATGTTTGGCAGCATAACGGTACCGTTTTGATTTGGCACCTTTGAGTGTGTCTTCGATCATTGCCCGTCGCAAAAGGGTTGCGGCAAGTGAGTGTTTGCCATCCAGGGAAGCTGCTGCGTCGGAGAGGATATAATAGGCATTTCCGTCAACTTCCTCAGCTCGTTTTATGATCATGCGTTCTGCCAGCTCATGAGCCGGCCATGTTACAAGGAAATTTATTGCAGTTCCCATGCGGGGATAGGTTTGTGCATGGTCGAGGGCTTTTCGCTCCGCTTCTATATCCTCAAAGTCTGGGAGAAGTTTGAGGTATTTCTGCAATGTACCTTTTTCCAGGTTCCTGCAGAACCTTTGCCATAGGTGGGCCTTGAGATCGTCGTGCTCACCCAGTTGTTCAAGGCAGTCCTCGTAGACGTCCTCAAGGTCATGGTTCATGATGTCGAAAAGGTCATGACCATAAAAATCTGTAAGATCGTCGGGACGACTTTTGGAATTTTTCTCTTGCGCCTCGCGCGAGCGGGTGACGACTTCAAGGGCCTCCTCTGCACGACCAGCTGCGAGAAGCCGCGTTGCCACACCGGGGGCGATGGTGTGATAATTGAGTTGTTCTGCAGTATATCGGGCCATATAGGCATCGACGTCACCTTCTGCGTCGGCAATATCCGCCAGAATGATGGACTGGGTTATGTCTTTGTTATCCCGTACCACTTTTTCAGGTGATCTGGAAAACCCATCGCCATATTCGCGAACTTTTCTGAGTTCCTCTTCTTCCGGCGCTCTGGCCGCCCACTCATTGGTGATCTTCTTGAGGTGGGATAGTCCTGATGCGCCAAGGGCATCTTTTGTTGCGGGTATGATATCATCAAACTCGCCATAGCCTGCATCTGCAACGGCAATCAGAATGCGCTCGGCCAGAGTTTTGCTGTTGATCGTGATTTTTGGAGCAATTCGCCCAATTGCCTCAACGGTGTCTGAGAAGACATCCCCAATCCTGCCACTGCTGTCATCGGTTCGCTCATGAATGGATGCGGCGAGATCCAGCAGCGACCATAACAGTTCGAAGGCTTCGTTTGCATCGTGAGGCGCGACTTTGGTCTCGACCATGGATGAGAAATTTTCGAGGTCCTTTACGAGGGACCTTTGGGCCTTCCAGTCGATGAAGGTCTTTGCTCGTCTTATGGAGCCAAGACGTTTGCGAAGCTCACTTGCAATGTCTTTGGGACCAAGATTGGCGCTTAGTTCCAGTCTGGCCCGCCTTTGCAGGGCGGCATTGCCCTTGACCAGGTCGAGAACGAGATCGGCGAGCCGATCAGCGCCGAGGTTTTTGAGGTTTTCCTTGTTGAGTGTTTTTTTGGACATGGACCCAGGTGCTGTGTGTTTGAATTGTGATGACAGTGGTGTGCCGCGCGGTTTAGGACAAGGCGATTATCGGGCCAATTTGATCCTCAGACGTCTGATCAAGGCGAGGTTTTGGAATAATGCGGGCGCAGGATCAGAGAACAATGGGGATAAATTTTGAAATTTTAAGGCGTTGACAGGCGTACTTGAACCTGATCTCCCATCGGGTGAGAAAAATTATTTCACTGTTCCATCTGATTTATTGCACCGGCTGTGACGAGCGGTTTTAAACACCCTTTAAATGGTCTTTAAATGGCATTTAAGAGTTTGGTCGTTTTAAGGTGAGGAATAATTTTCTTTTCCCCAGGGGCAAATACGGCATTTGGAGAATGAATTCCGTCAGAGCTACCGTTTTGAAGAAGAGGCGAACGATTGCATCGCGTATTTCTTCAAACAGGAGACGCTCTGTTGGACCTTCATCCCAAAATAGATCATTGCCGGGTCGACCAGCTTGTTCCCTATCAGGGGAATGCGAGAACTCATTCCCCGGCGCAGATCGACCAGATTGCGAAAAGCATTGAGCGGTTTGGCTTTACCAATCCAATCCTGATTGGTGATGATTACGGGATCCTTGCGGGCCATGGCCGGGTTCTGGCGGCTGCCAAACTCGGGCTTGAGAGTGTTCCGGTCATCCGGTTGTCTCATATGAGTGAAGCAGAACGGCGTGCCTATATCCTTGCAGATAACAAGCTGGCGGAAAACGCTGGTTGGGACAGGGAGCTTCTTGCCATTGAGCTGCAGGGTCTGCTTGACCTCGAGTTCGATCTTGACCTGACCGGCTTCTCCACCCCGGAAATCGATCTTGTGTTCGAAGAGTATGGGATGGGCTCTGAGGAGCCTTGTGACGAGAAGCTGGATCATGTTCCTGACGTTTTGGCAGACCATGCTGTTACAAGACGCGGCGACCTCTGGCTGCTCGGCGCCCACCGTCTCTTGTGTGGCGATGCCAGATCCGGGGAGGCTGTCAGGCTTTTGTGTCTTGGCGATGAAGGTGAGGGCGCAGCACAAGCGGATCGTGGGTTACACATGCCTTCGTTGTTGTTCACGGACCCGCCTTACAATGTTCCGGTCAACGGGCACGTGAGCGGCCTTGGCAAGAAAACCCATCGGGAGTTTGTTGAAGGGGCCGGGGAAATGAGCCGGGAGGGGTTTACCGGTTTTTTGACCGAGACCTTGTCGGCAGCTGCGTCCTGTCTTTGTAATGGGGCCATAGCATTTGTGTGCATGGACTGGCGTCACATGCGTGAGGTTCTGGATGCGGGCGAGGCCGCGTTTGATGAGCTGAAGAACCTTTGCGTGTGGAACAAGACCAATGCTGGGATGGGCAGTTTTTATCGTTCCAAGCATGAGCTTGTCTTTGTGTTCAAGAAGGGGCGGGGTGCTCACCTTAACAATTTTGGTCTCGGGGAAGAGGGGCGGTACCGCACCAATGTGTGGGACTATGCCGGGGCAAACAGTTTTGGCACCAGCCGGGACGAAGACCTTGCCATGCATCCGACCGTCAAACCGATTGCGATGGTCAAGGACGCGATACTTGATTGTTCAAAACGCGGCGATGCGATCCTGGACGTGTTTGGCGGTTCTGGGTCCACCCTGATTGCAGCGGATCAGGCTGGGCGTCATGCGCGGCTGATGGAGCTGGATCCGCTTTACTGTGACGTGATTGTCCGAAGATTCCAAAAGATCACGGGTAAGACCGCCCTTCATGCAGAAACGGGCAAATCCTTCAACGCGTTGGAGGAGGAAAGGGCGGGCAATGAGCCTGAACCAAGGCGGATATCTTGAAGCCGGTCACTCCCCGGAACCGTGGCCCGATCTCAAATGCTGGATCATCAAGGAACAATACCCATGAACAACAGAAAGAACAGAAATCGTCAGGCACTGGAAAAACCGCCTGAGCTAACTGAACAACAGCGCATTACCCTTGAGTTGGCGGATATGCTGCTGTCGTTCCGTCAAAATGGTGAGGTCAAGCGCACGAGTGCCCGTGAGGCGATGATTATGCGCCACCAGCAAAAGGCGCTGGAGGGATCTCCCCATGCGCTGAACCAGATGCACCGCCGCTTGCAGGAAGCAGAAGAAGCCCAGGCCAAGAGACGTGCCTATCATGAGGACCTGGGTCGGCGCTGGCTGGCCCACCAAAGGCAGGAGCTGGCAGATCTTGAGGCCAAATATCGTAGGGTAGGAATGAGTGCTGCAGAAATCCGGCGTCGAACAAATGACATGATCTTCCATCCAGACGACTATGAGCTGAGGGAAGACGGCCCGACCTTCAACGGTCCCTATGACGAGGCCAGTCTTGCCCGGTTACACAAAGTGTTGAAGATCCGGGATGCTTTTCTTATGCAGCATGAACTGGACCGGACAGAGCCTCTTGAGATGCCCGTTTATAGGGATGAAGAAGCCACACTCAGCAACGAAATGGATACAGAGATTTGTTGCGGTCGGTCGGCGATCCTGCTGGCCATGTTCTTTGAAGAGCTTGTGCCCGAACGGTTCCGGCGGAGCGATCTTGAACTTGACCTTCACATGCGCGACTACCGAATACAGACCACTCGGGAGTTGAAGAAAAACTGCTACCGGACCTGGAAGGAACTTGGCTTCAACTTGCCTCGGGGATGGCTAACGCCGCCGCATGATACGATGAAGAGAATGTTGGAGCTGCAGGTTCGGATCTTCAATGATGTCACAACACTGGGAAAACAAAAAGAACGGGAGAATGCCACGGTTACACTGGATGAGTGCTCCAGGATAGTTCGGCAGCACGTAGCGGAGCTGGGGTATTGAGGCCGAATAGCACGAAAGCCACTTGAGAGGGGCATCCGCGCGACGGTAGAAGCAGGTAGCTACCAATCCGTCCGTTGTGGAATGTTTGTCTTGATACAGAACTTTTGTACATTTCCTGATGGTATGGTGGCACATTTACAAAAGTGACGTAAGTGCTCATTCCGCTTCGAGAATATACAAAAATCTGATTCAATTATTGCGACCCGTTAAAATTGCGTATACATCGACCGCCGCGTTGGGTGGATTGATTCAAATTGAATATTATTTTTAAACTATTTTTATTTGCGTGTGCGTTGCTTGCCCTTCTTTCGCTAGCAGCTACGGCACAGGTTACCCCGACGCCGGGTGGCGTCGGACTTGATCCGCAGCGCCGCCAGCGTGATTTCCTGAATGAGCAGCAGCGTCGTCAGAACGAACTGGTACCCCCGGCGGCTGTTCCTGCTGACGACGTTGAGTCAAAACCTGCTGAGGCGAAGAAGAACTCTGACCCGAACGCGGTCTGTATCAACATCCAAAAGGTGATCTTTGAAGAGGCAACGCTGTTTGGTGAAGATGCCCTACATGTGAATGTTCCGGACAGTTCCTGTTTCACACTCGACCAGATTGTCGGTCTCGTTCGCGACACGACCAATCTCTACATTTCGGCAGGTTATGTAACCAGCCGCGCCTATTTGCCGGAGCAGGACCTTTCCTCGGGTACGTTGCGCCTTGTTGTCATTGAGGGGCGCATTGAAGCCGTCGAGCTTTATCAAAACGGTGTTCGGCGACATAGAGGGGAAGGGATCATCCCCGTTCGTAAAGGGGAAATCCTACACATTCGGTCCATTGAACAGGGGCTGGACCAGATCAACGGCTTGTCTTCGAAAGACGCCAAGATCAGCTTTCGCCCGGGTAGCGAGCAAGGCACAAGCATTGTCGTCATCGAAATAAAGTCCGGGCGTCAATGGCAGGCAACGGTGGGGTTTGACAATTCCGGTGCGGACAATACCGGCAAGGCCCAATTTGATGGCTCAATAGTCGTTGAAGACATATTTGGCCTTTTTGAGACAATCTCCCTATCGCACAAGAACAGTGACCCGACGATTGCGGAATCAAGACTGAGCGGTAACACGGCACTCTCGATTTCGGTTCCAAGGGGCAACTGGACAGGGCGCTGGACATCGACCTTCTACAATTATGTCTCCCAGATTGAGGGGCTGAATCAGCAGTTTGAACTTTCGGGAACCAACTGGTCCCATGATGCGCAGGTTGAGCGCCTCCTCATCCGTGATCAGGTCAGCAAGACCTATGCTCGCTTCGGCATGAGCGTCAAGGATGCAAGAAATTTTCTGGAAGACACGCTCATCGAAACGTCGAGCCGTATTCTGAGTGTGGCGCGTCTGGAGCTTGCCCATACGCGAAGGGTGCTCGGCGGCGCGTTGTCGCTGCAGGCGGGAATTGATCAGGGAACGACCCTGTTCGGTGCGCCGAATGACAGTCGTGCACCGGCAAGATCGCCCAAAGCCCAGTTCACGAAACTCGATGCTGAGGTCAGCTTTTTCAGACAATGGCAGGCAGGTCCGGGTACCGTGTCTGCGAACACCCGCTTGACAGGCCAGTATTCACCTCATCGCCTGTTCGGGTCAGAACAGCTCGGGATCGGCGGAATATCTAGCGTTCGTGGCTTTGACAGGGATAGCCTGTCTGCAGAAAACGGCTTTTATGTCCGCAATGAGCTTGGCTACACCCCTGAGATTTTTGAAGGCACCCTTGCAAAATACCTTGGCAAGCCAACCCTTTTTGCCGGTCTTGATGCCGGATGGCAACTCCCGGGTCCCACAACGCCAAAGCGCTACGAAACCGTAACAGGCGCTGCATTCGGAGCACGTCTGCAAGGTGGCATTGCCTATGGTGAAGTCTCCTATGAGTTGCCTCTCTCTTATCCTTCCAGTTTTAGCGGTGATCCGGTTTTGCGGGTCCGCGCAGGCCTTGTCCTGAGCAGATTTTAAGAAAGTTTCGAGGTTTAAAATGCGTGCTTCTTCTTTCCTGCACAAAGCAACGTCCTCTGCTGTCTCGATTGTAACAATCGCCAGTTTCCTGCTGCAGACAACGTTTTCCTCCTATGCTCAGGATATAACGGTGGACCCCAATGCCGGGGCGCACAATCAACCAAGTGTGACAGCAGCACGTAATGGCGTGCCGATTGTCAATATCGCAAAGCCGAATGCCTCGGGCCTTTCTCACAACAAGTATCTGGACTTCAATGTTGGCCAGCAGGGCGTAGTCCTTAATAACTCCAGGACGATTGGTACATCCCAGTTGGGCGGTGCCATGCTGAACAACCCCAATCTGGGGAGCGGCCCTGAAGCCAATCTGATCCTCAATGAAGTCACCAGCGCAAACCCTTCTCTGCTTGAAGGGGCGACGGAAGTGTTTGGTGGCAACGCTCAGTATATTCTGGCCAATCCCAATGGCATTACCTGTAACGGGTGTGGGTTTATCGGAACTCCCAGAGCCTCGCTGACAACGGGAACCCCGGAGCTCGATCCAGCAACGGGTGCGTTAACGGGCCTGTCTGTCGATCGTGGGCAGATCTCCATTGAAGGTCTGGGGCTGGATGCCAGCAATACCGACTTCTTCGACATTATAAGCCGCGGCGTAGCGATCAACGGGGCGATCCACGGACAGGACGTGAGCATCATCACGGGCCGCAATCACGTGGATTACGCTAATCGTGTCGTTCGCTCGGTCAAGGCCGATGACGGAAGCGCCAAGCCGGAATTCAGCGTGGATTCCTCGGCGCTTGGCGGGATGTATGCCAATCGGATTTCCCTTCAGGGAACAGAAGCGGGTGTTGGCGTTCGTACACCTGAAAACCTCTCGACCGGTTCCGGCGGCTTGGTGCTGACGGCGGATGGCAAACTGGTCATGCGCAAGGTCAAATCCAAAGGCGCAATCCGGGCGCGCTCAAATTCTGCAGGTGTTGAAGTTCAGGGTAATCTCCATGCCGGAACCACACTCGACCTTGAGGGGGCCACATCTCTGACCGTTGTGGAGCACGCCACATTAGGGGCGCTGAAGAAGAACGTTAAGCTCACGGCAGGTACATCCCTTGAGGTGAAGGGAGAGACGGTTGCCGCTGGTGTTACGGAGAGTGGTGACTTTGTTTCCGGACAGGGCGATCTAACCCTGAACTCGTCGGGAAGCCTTTCAATTGCAGCAGGCACAGCGCTTCATGCCGGAAACGCGCTGACGGCAACATCTTCAGGTGCCTCCGATGTTTCTGGAACGGTGACCGCTGGCAACAAGGTCAAGCTGACCGCCGGAACTCTTCTGGGGCTGAATGCTGGCCTGATTGGCGCCGGTGCAACGGCGAGTGGAAGCTTCATTTCCGGTCAGGGCGATGTGGAGCTGCAGTCTCTTGACGGGATTTCGGTTGCATCTGGAGCACAGGTCTATGGCGGTAATTCTGTTACGTCATCATCTGCTGGGCAAACTGATGTCTCTGGATCGGTCTCGGCAGGTCAAGCGGTCACGCTGACAGCTGGAGCATTCATGGCGCTCGGCGGCAGTCTTATCGGTGCAGGTGTCGATACGAACGGCGACTTTGTGACCGACGAGGGCGATGTGGAGATCAATTCGTCGGGCGGCCTATCTGTTGCATCCAATGCACAAGTGCATGCTGGAAACTCGGTTGGTACCACATCTGCGACAAACACGGAGATTGCAGGCAAGGTTACAAGTGATCAGTCCGTTTCGGTAACGGCTGGAACCAGTCTGACAACAGTGGCGGACAGTCTGATCACATCGCGTGCAGGTGATATTGATATCACGGCCCATGACTGGACCAATAGTGGCAAAGTGTCAGCTGCGCACGATACTCGTATCACCCTGTCAGGCAATGGAACCAACAATGCTGCGATTTCAGCCAAGCGAGATCTGACGCTGGCACTAGGTGGAAACTTTACCAATCTGGATGCGCTCCTGTCTGGCCGAAACATGGCCATCCACGGAACAACCGATGCTGACCGGGCAGGGATCGTCACCAATCAGGTGGGGCATATTGAAGCCATTGAAGGCACCTTGGCCATTCGGGCGCTGGAGTTCCACAACATCGGCACCGCACCGACTGTATCAGTTTCGGAAACGTCCAATACGGAGAGGGTTTTCAGTCATTCGGTTAAGGGAAGCACCAAAACCTGGTACATTTGGGATGTATTCACGACAGATATATCGACGGATACTCTGGATCAGGAAGGAGCCTCGGCGAAACTCGCTTCAGGTGGTGATCTGACAATTGATGCAGACACCATCCGAAATAGCTACTCGGATATTACTTCTGGTGGCGATATGGTGTTAACGGGAACAACCCTGTTGAATGAGGGGTTGGAGTTGACGAAAACAACAACCGTTCATCACGTCAGGAGTCTCTACAAGGGAAGCACGCACCGCCGCGATGATTTTATAAGTCAAACCTCCACGTCCGAATCAATCGACTCGGTTCCGGCTACAATATCGGCGGTCGGAAGTCTTACGGGCACGTTTACCGACAGGATCGATGGCGAGGTTATCAAGCAGAATTCAGACATTTCCGGTTCGGCAACAACTATCGATCTACCGGATATCGATCCGAGTGGCACCGCTCCGAACTTCGACATTAGACCATCCGCTTTAAATATCATTGTTCCCGATCCGCAGGCACCTTATCTTTTCGAAACAGACCCTCTGTTTGTTGACCTCAAGTACTTCTACAATTCTGATCGGTTTCTGGAGCGCTTCCTGAATTCGCGCCTGAATCACCCAAAGCGACTTGGTGATGCATATATCGAAC
>NZ_GL476320.1:1041788-1043695 GCF_000148725.1 Roseibium sp. TrichSKD4
GCTCTGGCTGCGCAAGCCAGCATGCAGCTGACACCGGGCGTATCTCTAAATCGGGAGCAGGTCGCAGCGCTCACCTCCAACATTGTCTGGCTGGAAGAGACCATCGTCAACGGCCAAAAGGTTCTCGCTCCGCGTCTCTATATGGCCCCCGCCAACCGCTCGACCATTCAGCTGGCCGGATCGCGGATCACGGGGCAGGACGTCAAACTCGAAGCTGGTACAATTGAAAACGAGGGCGCGATTACCGCGGTTGCCTCGCTTGATTTATCGGCAGCAGAAAACCTGACCAACCGAGGCGGTACGCTATCTGGTGAAGCCGTCACGCTCCGTGCGGGAGATACCTTTGCCAATGAATCCGGCACTGTTTCAGGCGGTACAGTTGCGATAACGGCAAAGAATGTCCGAAACGAAACGCTCAAACGGTCTGCTGAAATTGAAGGTGGGTCGTTCGAAGTTGCGCAGCGCCGAGCCTCCATCTCTGCTGGCAGTTCCCTGTCCATTACAGCAGAAGAAGACATTGTCAGCACCGGCGGCGATCTTGCATCCGAAGGAGATGCCTCGCTGAGTGCTGGTCGGGATATCCGTCTGGAAGCCCTAAAGACCGAAGCCGGGTTCAACATGGATTCCGACGTGGGTACGACCCGCGTCGATGCTACGCGTTATGACAAGGGCACGGTCAGCGCAGAGGGCAACCTGTCCATTGAAAGTGGCCGCAACATCGCCGTGATCGGAACGGATGTGGCTGCTGGTGAAGACGCAACACTCAATGCAGGTGAGAATGTCGTCATCGGCTCAGTGCAAAACCGTCTTCGCAGCGAAAACACACAAGCCTTCAAAGGCGAAAGCCGCCACAGCATCAAGGATAACTCGCAGACGGTTGGGTCCACCATCAGCGCTGGAAACAACGTCACAATTGGCGCAGGCGAAGATGCCTCGATCAAGGCAAGCAGCGTTACCAGCGGCGGTGATCTTGCGCTAAGCGCGGAAGGTGACATTAACATCACCGGCGACAAGGCCGTGCAGTCGGAATATTACAAGTCCACGTCCAAGCGGTTCCTTTCACGCAAATCTCATCTGGTTGATGGTCAGGATGAGGTCTATTCCGGATCACTTCTCATGTCTGACGGCGATGTGTCGATCACATCCGGCAAGGACGTGACGGTGAAAGGCTCCACTGTCATCAGTGAGAATGACACCACGATTGAAGGGGACACCGTTGCTCTGGCGGCGGATACAACCTCCTCGGAGTTTTTGGAAGTCAAGAAAAAGTCGGGTTTCTTTGCAGAAAGAGCGCAAGGTGGATTTGGCGTAACCGCTGGGTACCGCAGCCAGAAGGATGAGTTCAGCGCACAAGGCGAAACCGCAATTGTCTCCAGCGTTGGCGCGGGTGGTTCCGTGACCATCAACGCACGGGACGACATTCGCTCCGAAGGGGCTGTTGTTGCAGCCGAAGATGATATCACGCTTAAGGTGGCCAACGATATCGAGCTTCTGTCGACCTATGATCTGGCCATGCAAAGCCAGCGGCACGAAAAGAAGCAGATCGGTGTGACGATCAGCGTTTTTGAAAACGTGTCCGCCCCGGTCAAAACATTGATCGATACGCCGCGCGCGGCGCTGTCGGGCAAGGGCAATGCCGGGTTCAAGGCCATATCCGGGGTATCTGCAGGCCTGAGGGCGCTGGATGCGGCCAACTCGTTGAAGTCCATGGCAGAAGGTGGCACGGTTGCGGGTGTCCGCCTCGGTATCGGCGTTTCCTCCGAAAAATCTCGCGATAGCCAGCAGTCCAGCATCGCGCAAGTGTCCAACCTGTCAGCTGGCAATGACCTGACCCTGGAAGCGGGCCGTGACATTGTCTCCGAAGGGGCGCAGATTGATGTTGGCAATGATGCCACCCTCACAGCAGG
>NZ_GL476320.1:1044188-1119738 GCF_000148725.1 Roseibium sp. TrichSKD4
GCGAGAACACCTCGCTTACCGGCGGCGTCATTGCGTCACGCTCCGGTGACCTGACCCTTGAAACAGAAACCCTTGAGACGAAGGATCTTGAACTTCACGACAAGAACCGTCAGGTCTCAGGCGGTGTAAATGTGTCTGTTGGCCCCTCGGCTAACGGCAACTTCACACCCGGCGGCTCCATCGAAGGGTCCTATTCCAATTACGAGAAGGAAGGCATCGCCCGCGCCACCATTGGCGAAGGGGAAATCGTCGTACGTGATGGCGATGCCGACGGCGTGTCGGCAACAAAGCTCCGCGCCGAGGCAGATAGCGCAGAGGCTGCAGGCGATGCAGACACCGCCGCAACCCTTCGCGCCATGGCAGACGCCGAAGAGGCCGAAGATACAGCCGCCACCGAAACTCAACTCGCCAACCTCAACCTCAACCGCGACCCGGACAACGTCGTCGAAGTCACCAAGGTCGTTGACGAAGGCTTTGATCTTTATGTCAGTGATACGAGTGTGCGGACCGCGGTAGAAGCAGTCGATATTGTCGGACAGGCATTGGGCAAAGCTTTTGCTCAAGTCAGTGAAGCTCTTGCCCAATCGGGGGAGTTGACAGCTGAAGAACTTGCAACTGCCCAAGCGGTCGGTGAGGCCATTGACGAAGGCCGGTTTGATCTGCAGGCGCTGGTCAACTGTTCAGGGAAACAGGGTTTCAACCTTTGGCATCTTTTTGTGTCCCCGGCATACGCTTCTACCGGTTGTGCAGTATTCGACAAGGATGGAGTGAAAATCGCCGACCTGACACCCAAGGAACGGGAAGCTTGCGTAAAAATCCTTGCCAATCTTCTTGAGCGATATGCGTCCAAAGTCCTTGGGGATCCGGAAACTGCCGGTGAAATGCCAGAGAGCATCCGGACCATTGCAAACTCACTTCGAGCAATCGCACCTGACGGCCAAGCAGTTCAATTAATGAATGCTTTGGGAATGTCGGCGGGGACAATCAAAGACTTCGCGCTTCGTTCGATTATGGAGGAGGTCGATCCCGAAGCATATGACGAATTGCAGAATATCTTCGAAATCGGAGCCGGTTTAGGTGGGGATGTCGTCGATGCAGCTCTGGACCAAATCGCGGACAAGTACGGTATGTCCGATTCAGATCGAAAAGATATGAAACTGGTAGCAGGAGCTACCTCAGGCGTTGTTATTGGCTTTTTTGGAGGGCGTTATGTTATCAAAAGTGCTTCAAATGATAGTGGAAACAATGTCAATGCGGGTGTCCTACTGAACCGTCAGCTCGCTGCGGAAGAAATAGCTGGTGGCCATGGCTTTGAAAAACACGTGATCAATCAAGGGGAGTTTGCAGGCTTGGGCATCAAAACAAGAATGCAATACCAAAAGCATATCGAAAATGTTCTGAATAACCCAAGTAGCGTTCGATACACCACGGATGGAAGAAGCTTCTATCTTCAGGAAAATACTGGAACGGTGGTAGTTCGGAATCCTAGTGCGCCGGACGGGGGAACAGCTTTCCAACCAAAAAATTGGAACGAATATATATCTGAACTGCCAGCAAGAGCGGAGCCGTATCAATGACAGAAAATTACCTTATGCATTCAATAAAAATGGCCTTACACGATCTTGAAAAGCGCGGGGATATTGTTGTTTGCTCGAGCGAAACTGAGGTCTCCGCTAAATATCTTTATGAGGCAGTATGCGAGTTAGTTCCCAATGAAAGGCTAACCATCACAGAACTTGCTGGAGTGAGGTCGTTGATTCTTCAAGCATTGTCTGACAAGCGTTTCTTTGATTGGGAAATGCCAACTTTGACAGGTTTGACTTCAGAGGAGTTTAAGGCTGTAGCCAATAAACTTCCCAAAGGGTAATAGGTTGGAAGCCTATAATTATGTAACCTTTTAGCGCCTTCGTTTACACCTCGGAGCTGTATTTTTCCTAGGTGCTCATCAGACAATCCCTCCCGCATTCTCACCGATGACGAGCTGAATGTATCTGTCGGCGAGAACACCTCGCTCACCGGCGGCGTCATAGCTTCGCGCTCCGGTGACCTGACCCTTAAAACCGAAACCCTTGAGACAAAGGATCTGGAGCTTCACGACAAGAACCGTCAGGTCTCTGCCAGCGCGAATGTGTCTTTAGGCCGCTCGGCAGATGGCAACTTCACGCTCGGCGCAAGTGTTGAAGGCTCCTATTCCAATTATGAGAAAGAAGGCATTGCCCGCGCCACCATTGGCGAAGGGGAAATCGTCGTACGCGACGGCGATGCCGATGGCGTATCAGCAACAAAGCTCCGCGCCGAGGCAGATAGCGCAGAAGCGGCTGGCGATGCAGACACCGCCGCAACCCTGCGCGCCATGGCAGACGCCGAAGAGGCCGAAGACACAGCCGCCACAGACACCCAACTCGCCAACCTCAACCGCGACCCCGACAACGTCGTCGAAGTCACCAAGGTCGTTGACGAAGGCTTTGAGCTTTATGTCAGTGATACGAGTGTGAGGACCGCAGTAGAAGCCGTTGATGTTGTCGGCCAAGCTCTAGGCAAAGCATTTGCTCAAGTCAGTGAAGCTCTCACCAAATCGGGAGAATTGACAGCTGAAGAACTTGCAACTGCCCAAGCGGTTGGTGAGGCCATTGACGAAGGCCGGTTTGATCTGCAGGCGCTGGCCAACTGCTCAGGGAAACAGGGTTTCAACCTTTGGCATCTTTTTGTGTCGCCAGCATACGCTTCTACCGGTTGTGTCTTGGTAGACAAGAATGGCGCAAAGATTGCTGACCTAACACCCAAAGAGCGAGAGGTTTGCGTTAAACTGCTGGCAAACCTGCTCGAAAAATATGCCGACGAATACTTGGGCGATCCAGCGACAGCTGGAAAAATGCCAGAATCCGTTAGGGCGATTGCAAATTCACTTCGATCAATTGCGCCTGACGAACAAGCAATTCAGCTGCTTAATAGCTTCGGCATGGCCGGAGGACTTATCCGAGAATACGCGCTTAGCGCGCTCTTGGAGGAACATGATTCAGAGGCTTACAATGATCTGCTAGAGTTTTTTAAGGAACTTGCGGGCTACGGACAAGTTGGTGGTGATGCAGTTGACACTGCTATCGACAGAGTTGCCGACAAGCATGGCCTTTCCGAGGCTGACCGGAAAGATCTGAAACTTGTGAGCGGCGCCGGTCTTGCGGTCGTAATCGGATTATCTGGTGGACGTTACGTTGTAAAGAACGGGATTGCTACTCAAACAAAGCTGCTTTCAGGAAAAACACTTGATATCGAAGTTTCGGAAGCGCGTATCAATCATGTATTGCACGGTGACGTTAGAGCATCGGGTCCAACCGGTGGTCATTCTACAAATTCTGGAAGCGTTAAGACAATTGGGAATGTTGAGGTAGGTCATGGCGGAGTGCGCCGTGCGCAAGTCGCGATCCATGGCCAAGCGAAATCGAATAATGGAGGGGTATCAACGCTATTTCCTGCTTCATGGAGTGATCAAAGAATCCTACGAGAGTTCTCGCAAGGTCTTCGAACAGGTGTTACATCTTCTAACCCGATTACTGGCGTACCACGGGTAGTCTCGCCAAGCGGTGTCACAATTGAATTTATTCGCAGAGGCGGTGAAATTAAAACTTTTTACCCTGTGTTCGAGTAGGCATGACAATGATGGAAGTAACAGAAGATGATTGGCGAGAAACCCCAATCACCAAGATATCGTTCCCAATATTGGAAGTTGTTCTTGATGGACAAAGTCCGAATCTGCATTTTGGCTTCATCGCCCAATTATATCGCAAGTATCGCTTAGGTGATTGGAAAGGTCGAATACCTGCTCCAAATGCCCTTGCGGATAAGACTTACTTGATGTGGAAAGATGAAGCTTACTGCCTGTTCCATTCGCGGCATGAGAAATTTGGTGATCATATCATTGAATGTGCGCACCCTTACTCCAAAAATGCTTTTGTGTTTTTTGACTACAATATTCTAGAAGCTTCGTTCGCAGTTCTGAATAAGGGTGGTGGGGAACAGCTGCCGCATATCCCGACATATTATGCACATCCGCACGACAGGTATGATTTTAAAACAGGCGTGCATATGTGGTGACGTAAGCGTCCAAACAATGAAATGTATATGGTTCCACCTAACCTTCTGGACTTACGAATTAAATGCCGGGGTCAATTAGGTGTCGTCTCATGGTCAATATCCAAAATGCGAATATTCGTTGTTAAGAGTGGCCAGCTAGCCAGTAAGGTGCGCTTGGAGTGTTTCGATGAACGGGTCGAATTCCTCCCGATCTGCTGGTCTGTAATCGGCGGAGCAATACTCGGCCACGGTAGCGGCGGCATTGTGTTGTCGCGGGCGGCGTAAAAGTCGTCCACTTTCGCCCTTTCATTTGATGGGAGGGCTTGGGGATATTCACCGTGGACTTGTATTTGAAGGTTCGTCACGCTCATTTTGAAGACGGTTTGAGTGGTCGTCAGGTTTCTCGTGATTTTGGGATCAGCCGGGACAGTGTTGCGAAGATGTTGACGTACTCGGAACCGCCAGGTTACCGGCGCACTGCACCGATCAAGCGGCCAAAGCTTGATCCTTACACAGACCAGATCGATAGCTGGTTGGCGGAAGACAAGAGCCGCCCGCGCAAACAGCGCCATACAGCCAAGAAGATATTTGAACGATTGCGCGATGAATGCCGGTTTGATGGCGGCTATACGATTGTCAAAGACTATGTGCGTGCGCAAAAGTGCGGCTCGCGGGAGATGTTTGTGCCGCTGAGCCATCCTCCAGGGCATGGCCAAGCTGACTTTGGCGAAGCGTTGGTTGTCATTGGCGGGATCGAACAGAAGGCGTACTTTTTTGCCTTTGATCTGCCGCACAGTGATGCGTGCTATATTCGCGCTTATCCTGAAGCTAACACCGAAGCCTGGCTTGATGGACATGTGCATGCCTTTGCCTTCTTCGGGGCAGTGCCACGCTCGATCCTTTACGACAATGACCGCTGTCTTGTGGCCAAGATCATGCCGGACAGCACCCGCAATCGCACGCAGCGGTTCAGCGCGATGCTGTCTTATTACGTGATCGGGGACCGTTATGGGTGGATTCATGAGCGAAGTGCAACGTTTGCATTAAAGCGGATTTTGATGTCTTTTCCAAGCTCGTTTAGGAAAGCCTCTACGGGTGATTTGAAGCCGAGGCATTTTCTCGGCGTGAGGTTGATAGACATGGCGATGTCCTGGATTTCGTCGTCGGTCAGCTCGTCGAGATTGGTTTTTCGGGGGAGCCAGCGTCGAATGCGCCCGTTGGCGTTTTCCACTCCCCCCTTTTGCCAACTCGCATAGGCATCGCAAAAGAATGTCGCGAGGCCGAGCGCGTCCTTCAGCAATTTATGTTTTGCGAACTCCGTGCCGTTATCAAAAGTCATGGACCGGCGCATGGAAGGGTCGAGCCGGGTCAGGATTTCCGTGATTGCGGTCACGGTTTGCGCGGCGGTTTTGCTGGCGAGCCGGGTCATGATTGTCAGCCGTGTCTTACGCTCGTGCAGGACCAAAAGCGGGCGGTTATGCTTGCAGATCACAAGGTCACCCTCCCAGTGACCTGCCTCGGCACGCTCATTGGCGGCGTCAGAACGCTCGGATATATGGGTCTTTCCGGTGATCCTGTCCTTCGACCGGCGGGCGCGGCGGCCCCGGCTGGCCTTGCGGCGCGTGAGGTATCGCCAAAGCTTTCGGGCTTTCTGTGCGGCTCGGAAGATGAAAGCATAGATCGTCTCGGTGCTGATCGCTCTCAGGCCGACCTCAACACCGCGCTTCAACCAACCTGCGATTTGTTCTGACGTCCAGCCCTCCGCCAAACGCTCAAGGACGAAACCCCGCAAGCTATCATCGCGCTCAAGAATGGCCTGGCGCTGCCGGCGATACATGTAGGACCCGTAGGCAAATGTCGGGCGATACGCGCCGTCTTGATGAGAGTTCCGGCGCAACTCCCGGCTGACGGTAGATTTATGACGCCCAATCGCCCCTCCAATGGCTGTGGGGCCGTGGCCCTGAGCCTTCAATTCGGCAATCCGGTCTCTTTCAAAACGGGTGAGGTGAGAATATCCTGGCATCGCAACATCGTTTTCTTGTGTGGTAACAAGCGGATACCAAATCCGCCGACGATGTTGCACTTCACTTCTGAATTCACCGGCTATGCTCACACGGGCCCTGAAAGCATTTCCCATCAAAATGGACACTGCAACCAAGCTCTTTTAGATTGTGCAATCTGGTATTGTAATCGCATGAAACCTCTAATATTCATCGAAATATCTAGTTTGGCCTTTCGTTTTCAATACAATTGTCACTCCAATCTTTTGATGACCCCGAATCACAAAGAAATCCGGCGGCGTTTTGAACAGTGCCTAGAATTCATTGGGCGTGGGCTGTTTTGGAGGCACATGTGGATCGCAGCAATCTGATGAACCAATTCGGGGTCTCGGCCAACCACGCATCCATTTTCCAGAAGCCAACAATTTCATTTGAGGAGAGCGAGATTGGGTAAACAAGCCGCATTTAAGACCAACCCGGTCAGCTTGGAGGACCTTCTCCGTCAATGTGGGAATGGCAAGATTCAGTTGCCAGATTTCCAGCGCAGCTGGGTTTGGGACGAGGAACGGATCAAGGGGCTGATCGCCTCGATCTCGCAGGCGTTTCCGGTCGGCGCGTTGATGACGCTAGAGGTGAAGTCTGGCGCGGCTGATACCTTTGCGCGGCGACCAATCCAGGGGGCAGATACCGCCGTGGGCAACGACTCACCGGATCAGCTCTTGCTGGATGGCCAGCAGCGCATGACCTCACTTTATCAGACATGCCTACGCCGCGAAGTAGTGCAAACGGTAACTCCTCGCCTCAAGCTTGTGAAGCGCTGGTTTTACATTGACATTCGAAAAGCAATGAATCAGGCCGAGGACAGGGAGAACGCTATTGTCTCTGTTCCCGAGGACCGGCGGATCAAGTCGGACTTCGACCGGAAAATCGACCTCGATCTTTCCACGCCAGAACGCGAATACCAAAACCTTATGTTCCCGCTGAACCAGGTTTTTGACTGGGATGAATGGCAAGATGGGTTTAACGAGTCCTGGCTGGAAAACAACCCGGAGACACGCAAGCTCTTTAAGCCTTTCAAGGATGAGGTCCTTCAGAACTTCAAGGCCTACCAGCTGCCCGTGATCGCATTGAGCCCCGACACTTCCCACGAAGCCGTTTGTCTGGTCTTTGAGAAGGTGAATACCGGCGGCAAGCCGCTCGACGCATTCGAGCTTGTGACAGCGATGTATGCAGCCCGCGGCCATCGCCTGCGGGACGACTGGCTCGGCGCCGACGGCCAGCCGGGGCTCCAGTCGAGACTTCAGCTTTTTGGGCGGGCAGCCGAACAGAAGTTCGGCGTGCTGGAAAAAGTCGCGGCAACAGATGTGCTCCAGGCCATCGCCCTCCTGCATGGGGTCGAGACCCGTGCGGCCGAAATCGCCGCAGGGCGCAAAGAGTCGGAGCTGTCCGCAGTCAGGGCCACGCGTCAGTCGCTACTAGACCTGCCGCTGGAGGCTTACCTGAAACACCGTGCTGCGGTCGAAGACGGTTTCAAGACTGCGGCGAAGTTCCTCCGACAGAACTACATCTACCGGGTCATCGATCTGCCCTATCAGGGCCAGCTTGTCCCCTTTGCCGCGATCCTCGCCATCATCGGACCAAGGTTCGACCACGCTGCAGTGAAAGACCAGCTCGCTCGCTGGTTCTGGTGCGGCATTTTCGGTGAACTCTATGGCTCGGCCATCGAGTCCCGATTTGCCAAGGATGTGCTCGAGGTGCCCGCATGGCTGGACGGTGGTCCCGAACCCAGCACAATCACCGATGGTCGTTTCCGACCGGAACGACTGCGCACCCTGCGCACCCGCCTGTCGGCCGCCTACAAAGGCATCCACGCTCTTCTGATGGCCGAAGGCGCGAGAGATCTTCGCTCCGGCCAGCACTTCAAGGACACCGTGTTCTTCGACGAATACGTCGATATCCACCACATCTTCCCGCAGGACTGGTGCAAGAAGCAGAAGATCGAGCCGAAGGTCTTTGACACCGTCGTCAACAAGACCCCGCTCAGCTACAAGACCAACCGCATTCTTGGCGGCGTAGCACCATCGGTCTACCTGAAACGACTGGAAACAGGCGGAAAGGACAACCCGCCGATCGCCCGCGAAGCGCTTGATGATTATCTGGCGTCCCACGGGTTGGATCCCTCCTTGCTGAGGGCGGATGACTTCGAGGGCTTCATGGCGGATCGGGAGACGCGGCTCCTTGCAATGATTTCAAAGGCAACCGGGCATGCGATCGTCAGGGCAGATTCCGTGCCGGAGGAAGGCGAGGACGTTCTCCAGGACGACGAAGGCTTCGATGTTCCAAGCCCGGACGCCGAGGAGGCCGCCTGAATGAAAGCGTTTGAGTTCGACCATCAATTGATCCGTGCTTACGAGCACTTTTCGCGTTCATTCAGCGCAATTCGGGCGCCCGACCTGAAATCCGAGATCGATGCCCAGTACGACGCCGGAAAATTCTGGCCGGATGCCCTATTGTCTCTGAACCCACGCTTCATGGCGGGGCCGACGGTCGATGAACTTGTCACCACGGGTGATCTCGACGACGGTACGGGCAAGGTTTTCCGGTTTGGCACCACGCCTCTTCGCTTTCACCGGCACCAAGCCGAGGCGATCGCGAAGGCGAAGCAAGGAAAGAGTTATGTCGTCACGACCGGTACGGGTTCGGGGAAATCCCTGTGCTTCTTTGTGCCGGTTGTCGACGCGATCATCCGCGCGCGACGCGCAGGAAAGCAGCGCCGCACGACGGCAATCATCGTTTACCCCATGAACGCACTGGCAAATAGCCAGATGAAGGAGATCGACAAGTTCATCGCCGGTTCCGGTTTGCCCGATGAGCTCAAGCCGGTGGTCAAACGTTACACCGGTCAGGAAAGCCGTGAAGAACGCGAGCGCATCGCTGCCAATCCGCCCGATGTTCTCCTGACGAACTACATGATGGCGGAACTGCTTCTGACGCGTCAGGACGACCTGGACTCGAAAGTCGTCTCGAACGCGTCCGGTCTCGAATTCATCATTCTCGACGAACTCCACACCTATCGCGGGCGCCAAGGTGCCGATGTCGCGGTCCTCGTTCGACGCCTGCGGGACAGGTGCTCGCCTGACAAGGAGCCAATCTGCATCGGGACCTCGGCAACGATGGCCTCCGAGGGATCGGACGAGAGCCGCTCGCTTGCTGTCGCGAAGGTAGCGTCTCGTCTGTTTGGCACCGACATTGGCCCGGACGCGGTCATTGACGAGTCTTTGCAACGCGCGACCGATGACACCCTGAAGACCGAGCACGTCCTTGGCGCTTTGAAGACAGCCCTGACTCAGCCTTTGCCGGACGTACTCGATGACGAAACCCTGAAGCGCCATCCGCTCTCGGTGTGGGCCGAACTCGAACTTGGATTGGACGATGGGCTTGAGATTCGCAGGAAGAAGCCTATCCCTTTCGAAGAAGCCGTTGAAAAGCTTTCTCTGGCCAGCGCGGTCGATGCCGAAACCTGCCGAGACTATCTCGAAAGATTCCTGACCCGTGTAAGCCTGCCGGAGCATGAGCGCGGCGGCACAAAGGACGGAGCCTTTCTCGCCTTCAAACTCCACCGTTTCATCTCCGGTGCGGGTGAAGTCTTTACGACGCTCACAGCCAGGCCGCGTAGGATCCTTCTTGAAGGACAGCTCGAGGACCCCGAAGCCCCTGGAAACCGCCTCTACCCCACGCGGTTCTGCCGAAATTGTGGCCAAGAATACCATGTCGTGACCAAGGTCGACGATGATGGGAGCCTGCGCTTTCTGCCTCGAAGCATCGACGACACGCCGCTCGACACTGAAGAAGACGAGGTCGCTGGGTATCTCTGTCCGGTGACGCCCGGCGATACGGACTTCCAGTTCACAGGCGAGCTTGAGGGTTACCCCGAAAGCTGGCGAGAAGAGAAAAACGGCATTGAACGGCTGAGAGGGTATCGCAAGAAGCGTATGCCGGTGTCCTACGTCGTTGGTGCCGATGGTCGCCACGGAGCGGGCGGAAACGATTTCTGGTTCATCCCGGGAAAGTTCGCGTTCTGCCTGTGCTGCCATGACGAACCGACGCAGGGGATGCGTGAGCGCAGCAAGTTGGCAGGTCTGTCCGGCGAAGGGCGAAGCTCGGCAACAACCTTGCTGGTCGCCAGCGCCCTGGAGTGGATGAACAAACCTGGCAGCGGCGTACCCGAGACGAAGCGGAAGCTTTTGGGGTTCACGGATAACCGTCAGGATGCAGCCCTGCAGTCCGGCCATTTCAATGACTTCCTGTTCGTAAGCCTTTTGCGCGGAGCCATCCTTCGCGCGGTCATTGCTGCCGGCTTAGGTGGGCTCGCAGAAGACGAGTTTGGCCTGCAGGTGGTGAAGGCGCTCGGCTTTACTGCCGCCAACAAAGAGGCGCGCCAGCATTGGCTGCTGGATTCGAATGCTGGTGCCATCATTCGTGAAGATGCCCAACGGTCGCTCGCAAAGGTACTCGCCCATCGTGTCTGGACGGACCTGCGTCGCGGTTGGCGCTTCACCAACCCCAGCTTGTCTGTCCTGAACCTGATCGACGTGATTTTCATCGGCCTCGAGGAGATCTCTGAAGATCGCGAGCGCTTCATGGCCATCCATCCAGCGCTGGGAGAGCTCGACCTCGAAAAGCGGCAGGCAATTCTGAAGAAAATTTTGTCGGCGATGCTCGAGGGGCTGGCTGTTCACACTGAGGATCTCGATCTTACCGTTCTCGATGGAGTGGCACAGAAATCCCGGAACTTGCTCCAGGCACCTTGGGCCATTGATCAAAAAGAAAACCCGCGTACTCGGTCATCGCTCGTCCTGCGTGGTGGCAGTAAGAACGTGGTCACACTGCGTGAAGAACAAACACTTCTTCGAGCTGGCCCCAATTCGCGGATCGCACGGCTAGTGAACAGGAACTCTGTTCTCGGCACCAAGCTGAACAAGGATGAATACTATGAGTTCATGGAAGGGATACTTGCCTTCCTGAGCGACGAGGGGCTGCTGGTGCCAGTCGAACTCGATAGCGATGTGACGGGCTGGCGCCTTTCACCATCCGCCGTTCGGCTTGTGCCTGGACCGGCCCTCGCTGATGAAACCAAGCGCGGTAACCAATATTTCCACGACCTTTACACCGCGATTGCCAGTGACCTTGGCGACGGGCGTAGTTCGTACTGGGGGCTGGAAGGACGCGAGCACACGGCTCAGGTTTCGCAGAAACAACGTGAATGGCGCGAGTGGCGGTTCCGGTTCGAACAGGATGACATGGAGCATCTTGCCACCTCGGAATACCGCACGGAAATTCGGGCAACGGGCGAGTCAGACCGGTTCCTGCCCGCGCTGTTCTGCTCTCCGACCATGGAACTCGGCGTTGATATTTCCGCCTTGAACGCTGTCTACCTGCGCAACGTACCGCCTACGCCAGCGAATTACGCGCAGCGTGCTGGCCGTGCCGGTCGCTCAGGCCAAGCCGCGGTTGTCGTGACATACTGCGCCTCGGGGTCTCCGCATGACCAGTATTTCTTTGAACGGCGCAACGATATGGTTGCCGGCGTCGTGCGGCCGCCAGCGCTCGACATCACCAATGAAGAGCTGGTCCGATCGCACCTGCATGCGGTGTGGCTTGCGGAAGCGAAACTGGCGCTTTCTCCTGACATCCCAGAGATTCTGGACCTTCACGGGGATAAATTCCCGCTGAAGGAAGATGTTCTGGCGGTCATCTCGAAACCCGCTCTGGTCTCGCAGGCACGGGGACCGATGGCGCATGTCTTGAAGCAAATTCTGGCGTCCAACGGAGGGCAAACCCCGATCTGGATGGACGATCCCGACGAGTTCGTTCTTCACACGGCCATGAACGCGCCAAAGGAATTTGACCGCGCCTTCAACCGTTGGCGCGATCTATACAACTCTGCCAGAAAGCAGTTGAGCGACGCAAACACTCGCTCGGAGATTACAGGCCTGTCAGGAGTTGACCGGCGCAAGATCAAGGCTGCTCAGATGCAGGCCCAGGATCAAATTGCCATCCTAGAACAAGGCAAAGCCTCGAATGCCTCCGATTTCTATACCTATCGGTATCTGGCCACAGAGGGCTTCCTGCCCGGATACAACTTCCCGCGCCTACCCCTCTACGCCTTTATTCCGGGAGAAGGTAAAGCGGGCAATTTCCTGTCCAGAGCCCGCTTCCTGGCCATTTCCGAATTCGGCCCGCGCAGTCTGATCTATCATGAGGGTCGCGCCTACCGGGTTATGAAGGCCAAGCTTCCTCCGCAGGCACCTCAAGGTGACGGACCTGAGTTGGCAACCGAAGACATCTACATCTGTTCCAACTGTGGTGCATCGCATGAGGGCGAAGTCGAGCGTTGCCATGGGTGTTACAACCACATGGCGGGTGAGGTCCCCATCAAGAAGACCTTGCGCATCGACAACGTCGAGGCGGCCCCGACTGAGCGTATCACGGCGAATGATGAAGAGCGCGTTCGGCAGGGCTTCGACATCCAGACCGTCTTTTCCTGGCCGAGGAAGGATGGGCAGGTCCAAGTGACTAACGCCAAATTCGTCTGTGGCGAGACTTCCCTCTTGGCCCTGCAATACGCCAACAGTGCGGAAATCAGCCGACTGAACAAGGGCTTGAAGCGCCGAAAGGACCAGACGGTCTTCGGTTTCCACATCGATCCGAGGTCCGGATACTGGGCGAAATCCGACGACGAGGATAGCGACACGGACGTCCCGCCGGACGTGGTCAAGCCGGTTCGCATTGTTCCGATTGTCCGCGATAGAAAGAATGCCCTGCTGTTCCGCTTCGAAAAGCCAGAGCAGTATGAGCCCGAGACAATCGCGACTGTTCAGCATGCGTTGCTGCGCGGAATCGAAGTGGTTTTCCAGTTAGAGGAAGGCGAAATCCTCGGTGAACCGCTGCCCGCGAGGGACAACCGTCGCGCAATCCTTGCCTACGAGGCAACGGAAGGCGGCGCCGGCGTGCTCACGCGCCTGATTGATGACGGAAAGGCAATCAACGAGGTGGCGAAGACCGCACTGGGTTTGATGCACTTCGAGAATGTCGATGCTGCGATTGCGGCGGGTGATGCTGATCTGTTGCAAGAGAAGAAAGACGGAAGCTGTGTTCGCGGCTGCTACCGTTGCCTGTTGTCCTACTTCAACCAACCGGACCATGAGCTGATCGACCGCTCGAGCCCGGAAGTGGCGCAATTCCTGATCGATCTTGCACGCGGCACAATTTCCCTTGCTGCGAAGCCGACCGCTGGAACGGTGGTATCACCATGGCTTGAGGCATTCAGCGCCGCAGGTATTCCCCAAGTCGATACAATGCATGCGAGCTTTGGTGGACGCGAATTCGAGTTCGTTTGGCTCGCTTTCGCGGTTGCCGCAACGACCGCTGACCTGACAGCAGAAGCTGAGGCAGACGCGATGAACAAGGGCTGGGTTATTTTTGGATTGCCTTCGGCTCCATCGGAAGGACTGCCGGATGGCTTTATGAAGAATTTTGAAGGTTGATATGACCGTGAATTTTACTCTTGGGGACCTTGTCAGAGCGCGCGGCCGTGAATGGGTTGCCTTACCGACACCTGGTGAGGGCCTGCTTGCCCTGCGTCCTCTCTCGGGCAATGAAAACGACATCGTGGTTCTTGCTCCGGATCTCGAGCTGGCACCCGTAGAAGCCGCTCGCTTCGACCTGCCTGACGACGCGCGCACGACAGTGCAGTCCAAGGCGGCCCTCCTTGCCGACGCGTTGCGACTGACCCTCCGCAGGGGGGCTGGCCCGTTCCGATCCGCCGCACAGCTTGCGTTTGAGCCTCGGACGTACCAGCTTGTCCCGCTGCTCATGGCCCTTCGGCTTCAGGTCCCGCGGCTGTTGATTGCCGATGACGTTGGCATCGGCAAGACCATCGAAGCGGGTCTGATCCTGCGCGAACTGATGGATCGTGGAGAGGTCGATGCGTTTTCGGTTCTCTGCCCTCCGCACCTCGTGGACCAGTGGATCACCGAATTGAAGGATCGCTTTGGGATCGATGCCGTTGCCGTCACCTCCGGAACTGCGGCACGTCTGGAGCGCAACCTCCCATCGGCGCAAACCCTTTTCGATGCCTATCCGTTCACGGTGGTCAGCCTTGACTACATCAAAGCCGAGAAACGTCGGGATGGGTTCGCCAGGGCCTGCCCGGATTTCGTTATCGTCGATGAAGCACACGCCTGCGTCGGGACGCACAAGGGAAAGCAGCAGCGCTTCGACCTGCTTCAGGGCCTTGCACGCGATCTGGACCGTCGGTTGATCCTGCTGACAGCCACGCCGCACTCCGGGGATGAGGATGCGTTCGCTCGGCTGCTGTCTCTGATCGACACAGAATTCGGGACCGTCAACTTCGACAACCAGAAATACCGCGAGCGCCTTGTCAGGCACTTTGTTCAGCGACGGCGCGTCGATCTGCTCGCGGGCGACTGGGATGAGAACCGCTCGTTCCCCAAGCACGAGACCAACGAATACTCTTATCGCCTGAACGACGAGCATCGGGCCTTCCAGGAAGCCGTGCTTGATTACTGCTTCTCGGTCGTGTCTCGGGCCGGAGACGCGCAGAAGGATCGCCGCCTTGCCTTCTGGGGCACTCTCGCGCTGATGCGCTGTGTCGGATCGTCACCCGCAGCCGCAATGAGCGCGTTGCGAAACCGGGCTTCCAATGAAAACGACCGCCTCGAGCCGCAGATATACGACGAAGACGGCGATGACGAAGACGCCGTGGACATTGAGCCAAACACCGTCTTTTCAAATGACCCCGCTCTCCAAGGGCTGCTCGACAAGGCCAGCGAACTTCTGACGGCCGAAGATCCCAAACTGAACGCCCTCATCAAGGCCCTCAAACCCTTGATCAAAGACGGCGCTAACCCCGTCGTCTTCTGCCGCTACCTCGCCACGGCCGAACATGTGAAGGAAGGGCTTCGTAAAGCCTTCCCCAAGCTGAATGTGCAGGCCGTGACGGGTGAACTGACGCCGGACGAACGTCGGGATCGCGTAGCGGAAATGGCGGCGGAAGAAAGTGCCGCCACAGATCAGCGCATCCTGGTCGCCACGGACTGCCTGTCGGAGGGGATCAACCTTCAACAGCTGTTCGACACCGTGATCCACTACGACCTTTCCTGGAACCCGACGCGTCACCAACAACGCGAAGGCCGCGTCAATCGCTTCGGACAGCCCGCCGAACTCGTTCGCTCAATCATGATGTTTTCGCCCGACAGCGCCATCGACGGTGCTGTCTTGGACGTCATTCTTCGCAAAGCCAAGGAAATCCACGACGCTACTGGCGTGACTGTGCCTCTGCCCGACGAGCGGGGACCGGTCACCGATGCACTGATGACTGCAATGATGCTCCGCCGTGGCGGTGGCAGCCACAAGCAGCTGACGCTGGACCTGCAAATCGGCGACGGTATCCAGGTGATGGAGACCCGCTGGCGCGATGCAAGCGAGAACGAAAAGCGATCACGTGCCCGGTTTGCACAAAACGCCATGAAGCCGAGTGAGGTCGCACCTGAATGGGACAAGGTGAAGTCCCTGCTTGGATCACCAGCAGAAACGCTCGAATTTCTCGAGCGCGCGATGTCTCGGTTCGGGGTGCCCCTCGAGAAGAAGAAATCGCTGCAATTCGCCCACGTGCATGCCCTTCAAGATAGCCTCAAGGAAAAGCTGGAGCAGCGTGGGCTGAAGGGCTCTCTGAAGCTGGCCACGCAAGAACCGGTGCCCTCAGGCGCTTCACTTCTGACCAGAACCCATCCGCTGACATCGTCCCTGGCAGAAAGCCTGCTTGAAGCCTCTCTTGACACCGAAGCGCTGCCGGATCTGGGCATCGGTCGTGTCGGGGCCTGGCCGAGTGCCGCCGTCACTCAGATGACGCGTGTCGCGCTCTTGCGTATTCGCTACAAGCTCACGGTTCATGCACGGCGCGAGCGCCTTCTGCTGGCAGAGGAAGCCGCGCTCGTTGCCCTCGACAGCAATACGGTGATCGCCTCTGGCAGCGAGGCGCGCGCGCTGCTTGCCTCTCCCGCGACTGCTGATCTTGCGTCTGTCGCCCGCGACCGGATGATCAATACGGCGAAGGCGGCCCTTCCTGACCTGCTGGGCGGCCCGATTGCCGATTTCGTGCAAAAGCGTGCCGCGGAGCTGGTTGAAGACCACGCCCGCCTTCGTGCTGCAGCCGGGTCCGCGTCGCGTGTCAGTGTGGAGCCGATCATTCCCCCAGACGTCATCGGCCTCTTCGTTCTTGTTCCGGGGGAGGTGTAATCATGGCCCGCAAACCAATTACCGATATGTCGGCGTGGCCGTCGCTGAGCCTCGAAGGCAACCTGATCGCGCCTGCGATGATCGCCAAGATCGATCAGCGCCAGGCACCCGAGCAATCCCCCGACGAATACGGGGTTCGCAAAGGTCTCCAGATCCGCGAGGAAATCGCGACCGCCTTCCGCGTAGGCCAATCGCATTTCGACGCCTTTGCAAAAATCGAGCAACCCTCGGCCGCCGCCACCTCGCGTTTCATCGCCGATTTCTTCAAGGAAACCTTCGGGTACACCGATCTCGCGGTGGCAGTAGCACCGATCGCCCTGATCGCGTCCGACCGTGTGCCCGTCGTTGTGGTCCCGCCATCCGAACTGCTTGATCGTCGCAGCCCGACGCTCTCGACGGACAGGTCGCGGTCTCCGGCCTTTGCTCTTCAGGACCACCTGAATGATCGGGACGAGGCCCTTTGGGGCATCGTGACCAACGGGATGCAGTTGCGCCTCATGCGCGACAATGCCTCCCTGACCCGCCCGGCCTATATCGAGGCTGATCTGGCGCAGATGTTCACCAACGAGGACATCGCGTCCTTTGCGGTGCTCTGGCTGCTGATCCACCGCACCCGCTTCGGCGCGGCAGACACCCCCGCCACCGATTGCCCGCTCGAACGCTGGCGCGATGCCGGCTCCAAGGAGGGCGAAGCCGCGCGTGATCGCCTGGCCGGTCAGGTCCAGCTGGCACTCAAACTGCTCGGCTCGGGCTTCCTCGAGGCCAACCCCGACCTCGCCGCGAAACTGCATTCCGGCGAAGTGAACCTGACCGATTGGTTCAACGAGCTCCTGCGCCTCGTCTACCGCCTGATCTTCCTGATGGTGGCCGAGGACCGGAACCTCCTCCACCCGGAAAAGGCCAAACCCGAGGCCCGCGCCCTCTACGCCCAGGGCTATTCGCTCCAGTCGCTGCGCAAGCAATGTTACCGCGCCGCCACCTGGGACAAGCACCATGACCGCTACGAGGGGGTGAAGATCGTCTTCCGCGCGCTCACGCAGGGCCAGCCCGCCCTTGCGCTGCCCGCCCTCGGCGGCCTCTTTGCCGAGGACCGGCTGCCCCACCTCGAAACCGCCCGCCTGCGCAACCGCGCCTTCATGGAGGCGCTCTACCGCCTCTCCTGGCTTGCCGACAAAGCCGGCATGGTCCCCGTCAACTGGCGCGCGATGGAGACCGAGGAGCTTGGTTCGGTCTACGAATCCCTCCTCGAACTCCAGCCCCAGCTGGGTGACGACGGGAAGACGCTGGTCTTCGCCTCCGAGGCGGCCGAGCAGAAGGGCAACCAGCGCAAGACCACCGGCTCCTACTACACGCCCGACAGCCTCGTTCAGGCGCTGCTCGACACCGCGCTCGACCCCGTGCTCGACAAGACGGAAGGAGAGGCGGACGATCCCGCCAAGGCGCTGCTGAAGCTCTCGGTCATCGACCCCGCCTGCGGCTCGGGGCACTTCCTGCTGGCCGCAGCCCGCCGCATCGCCACGCGGCTGGCGCGCATCCGGGCCGAGGGCACGCCCTCGCTCGCCGACTTCCGCCATGCCCTGCGCGATGTCGCGCGATGCTGCATCCACGGGGTGGACCGCAACCCGATGGCGGTGGAGCTGACCAAGGTCGCGCTGTGGATCGAGACAGTGGATCCCGGCCTTCCACTCGGCTTCTTCGACGCGCAGATCCGCTGCGGCGATGCGCTGCTGGGGGTGTTCGACCTGCAGGTGCTGCAGGACGGTATTCCCGATGCCGCCTACAAGCCGCTGACCGGCGACGACAAGGAAACCGCGAAATACTACCTCAAGGCCAATCGCGATGCGACGGCGGGGGCGAGCGGCTTCGATTTCGGGACCGGCACGTTCACCATGCCTGAAGTCAAACCGCTGGCGCTGGATTTCTCGGGCTTCCGCGACCTGCCCGAGGATACGGTCGAGCAGATCGGCGCCAAGGCCAAGCGGTTCAGGGAGCTGCGCAAGGGGCAGACCTTTGTCCGCGCCAAGGCGGCGGCGGACCTTTATGTGGCAGCCTTCCTGCTGCCCAAGGTCGGCGGCGCACCGGCGGGGGCGTCGGAGCGGACAGTACCGACGACCGAGGAGCTGTGGATGGCTCTCAATCAGGGGAAGATGCGCCAGGCGATGAATGATGCCCCCAACGCCGCCCGCAATGCCCGCGCCCTGCATTGGCCGCTGGAGTTCCCCGATGTGATGCAGCGCGGTGGGTTCGATGTGGTACTGGGTAACCCGCCGTGGGAGCGCATCAAGCTGCAGGAGCAGGAGTTCTTTGCCTCCCGCTCGCCCGAGATCGCAAATGCCCCCAACAAGGCGGCGCGGGACAGGCTGATCAAGGAATTGGAGACGGCCGAGCAGGGCAGCACACATCGTGCGCTGTTCGATGCGTTTACCGAGACCAAGCGCGAGGCCGAGGCGACCAGCCAATTTGTTCGAATGTCGGGAGAGGATAGCGGGCGCTTTGCCCTCACTGGCCGTGGCGACGTGAACACCTATTCACTGTTCGCGGAACTATTCTTGATGCTGATCAGGCCGCTTGGCCGAGCAGGAATCATTGTGCCTTCGGGCATAGCCACCGATGCAACAAATGCACCGTTTTTCTCATACCTTGTTGAGCAGGAAAAACTTGCGCGTCTAATATCATTTGAAAACGAAGAGTTCATTTTCCCTTCGGTTCATCACTCATTCAGATTCAGCCTAATTACAATTTCAAATCAACGAACAAAGGCGCCTGATTTTGCCTTCTTTCTGCGCAGAACGGCTCAAATATCCGAACAAGACAGGAACTTCAATTTAACATCTCAACAGATATACAGAATCAATCCGAACACAATGACTGCGCCGGTGTTCCGCTCGAAGATCGATGCAGAGCTTACAGCAAAACTGTACGAAAATGCTACAATCGTACTGCGTGAGGCTGATCACAAAAGTGGAAATCCATGGAATGCAAACTTCCACTCCAGGATTTGGCATATGTCGGAAGACTCAGAGTATTTCAGAACCGCCGAACAGTTAAGCACCTGTGGCTATGTACGTCGGGGCCAACTATGGGAGAAAAGCGAGAGCACAAGCGAAAGATCTGATATCTATGCGCCCCTTTACGAAGCGAAAATGATCCATCAATTTGACCACCGCTGGGCGACTTACGATGCATCGGGCAATGTGATTTCCTCTGATGAAACCGGATTTACATACGACTTCTCAAACGAGGCGACGCCTCGATATTGGGTCCCACAGAAAGAACTGCGGAAACGACTAGAAGCGAATGGCTGGGGGCGTCAATGGCTTCTTGGGTGGCGGGACATTACCAGCGCTCATGTCTATCGCACGCTTATAGCCTCTGTATTCCCACAAGCGGCAAGCGGCGATACGCTGCTTTTAATCTTCCCCAATCCACCTGACGTTAGGCAGCTCGCGGGGTTAGTAGCAAATTTGTCCGCACTGACCTTGGATTATATCGCAAGGCAAAAGGTAGGCGGTACTCATTTGAAATTTAACGTGTTTTATCAACTTCCAGTTATCCTTCCCGACTTCTACACCGAATCTCGCCTCGCCTTCCTCACCCCGAAGGTGCTGGAACTCACCTACACCTCGCACAGCCTCGCCCCCTTCGCCCGCGATCTGGGCCATGACGGCCCGCCCTTCGCCTGGGACGAGGACCGCCGCGCCCACCTGCGCGCCGATCTCGACGCCTTCTACGCCCGCGCCTACGGCCTGACCCGCGACGAGCTGCGCTACATCCTCGACCCCGCCGACGTGAAGGGCCCCGACTACCCCTCGGAAACCTTCCGAGTCCTCAAGGAAAAGGAAATCCGCCAACACGGCGAATACCGCACCCGCCGCCTCGTCCTCGCCGCCTGGGACCGGATGGAAGCGAACGGCGAATTCACGGCGATGGGGATGTAGGCGATGGCGGTCATCGACCCCGTCGTCAACAGTCGGGTGGCCGACTTCATCCGCGGCGCGGTCCAGTCGATTTTCGACTCGCGCTTCGACTGGACGCCGGACGCCGAGTCTATCCTCGCGCTGATGCGCGAGGGTGGCATGACGCCCGAGCAGGAGCGGCGCTTTCGCCCCTATTTCGATCTGTTCGTCGAGCAGGCCCGAAAGGGCGAGATCAGCGGTTTCAACCCGCAGGTCGACGATGAGACATTCGTCGACTACCCCCCAAAGTTCGACCTCGACGCACTGCTGACACCGCCCGCGTCGCCCGACGCGCAGAAGGACCTGTTCGACGGAACCGGCACGCGAACCGAGTCCGAGCGCGCCCTGATCGACCAGCTGATCGCGGCGACGAAGCTCTATGACAGCAGCGAGGCGATCCAGGAGCTGTTCGCCTTCACCATCAACCTCCGCGAGTTCGCACCATTCAATGCGATGTTACTGCACATCCAGAAGCCCGGCCTGACGCACGCGGCAAGCGCGCATGACTGGTGGCACAGGTTCGGTCGGGTGCCGAAAAAGGGCGCACGACCTCTCTTGGTGCTGCGCATGAAGGGGCCGGTCGATTTCGTGTTCGACGTGCAGGATACCGAAGGCAAGGACCTGCCGGTCGAAGCGTTCTCTTTTCCGACCTTCGGCAATCTGAGCGACACCCGCTTCGCCGAATTCATGCGGGCCGTCAGCAAGGAGAAGATCGATCTCGTTCCGCTGGACGCAGGAGACAGTCAGGCAGGCTGGATCCGGCTGCTCGCCCGCGCGAAGAACGACAAGGGTAAAAATTTCTACCAGCTGGCCTACAACCGGAATCATGCCGCACCGACGCGTTTCGTGACTGTCGCCCACGAACTGGCGCACCTGTATCTCGGCCATCTTGGTGCGGACATCGGACGACGCGTTCCCGACCGGAGCCACACGCCTCACGCGCTGATGGAAGTGGAGGCTGAAATGGCGGCCTACCTGGTGGCGAAGCGCAACGGGCTTGAGCCGAGGAGCGAAAGCTACCTGTCGAATTACAAGGGTGCCTTCGAGGACCTGAACCTCTACGCGGTCACGAGAACCGCGAATGCCGTGGAAACCGCGATGGGCATCTCCGCCCAGAAGCTCTGGAACGAGAAGGCATGAGGGAATGATCGAGACGCCCCAATCCTTCGTGACCCGCCAGGAATGCGATAAGGTCACCTACCAGAATGGCTTCAGGCGCCCCCATGGCGAAACCAAGGGCTGGCAGCGGTACAGTTCGACGACCGCGCAGGGGTCAATCTGGCTCGCTCGGCACACTTCCGGTCCGTGGCTCCTCGCCCTGGATCATGCCGGGGTCATCGCAGAGATCGGGATTGAGGCGTCCGATGCCGCAGGACCAGGCCTCGCACGGTTCCGGTTTGCCTCGCTGGCACAGCTTTATGACGTGATGCCAAGAGTTTACGAGCTTGCCGCTAGCCTTCCCGACGCACCACTTCAGGAATTCCTGCACCTTACAGAAACCCTGCCCAGGACGACAGAAGCGGAGCGGCTCGTCGCCCAGCGTGTCGGCCAGAACATTTTTCGTGAGCGACTGTTGCAATACTGGCAGGGGCGCTGTCCCTTGACCGGAATTGCCGACAAACCTCTTCTCCGTGCCTCCCACATCAAGCCATGGCGCGACTGTGAAAACGATGCAGAGCGTCTGGATGTCCACAACGGCCTGCTTCTGTCGGCTCTTTGGGATGCCGTATTCGATGGCGGTCTGGTGACCTTCGGCGATGACGGGACCCCTGTCTTTTCGGAGAACCTCAGCGAGCAGGCGCGTGCGCGACTCCATTATGATCGGCCAGTCGATCTGACCGAAAAGCATCGGGTCTTCCTGGAGTGGCATCGGACGAAGATATTCGACGCCAAGGCGCCTGACTGTTGATTGCCACTGAGAATTGACCCATGTGCAACCTTGCCCTGGCGCGAAGCAGCTGGGGGCTACAGGAGTGTTAGACATGGGATTTTTGAGAGTTATCCGGAAATGGGCGCTGCGCGACAAGATGCCCATTCGCGAGATCGCGCGGCGGACCGGCGTGTCGCGCAACACGATCAAGAAGTATCTTCGGGAGGGGTTTGTTGAACCCGCGTTTCAGACGCCGGATCGTCCCAGCAAGCTCGACCCATATGCCAAGCAGCTCACAGCCTGGCTTGTATCGGATCAGCGCAAATCACGCAAAGAACGCCGGACGGCGAAGCTGATGCATGCCGATCTGGTGATGCTGGGATATGACGGTTCCTACAAGCGCGTTGCGGCCTTTGTTCGGGAATGGAAAGGCGAACGGCAGCGGGCGCATCACACGACGGATCGTGGAACTTTCGTGCCGCTGGTGTTCGCACCAGGCGAAGCGTTCCAGTTCGACTGGAGCGAGGACTGGGCCTATGTCGGTGGCGAGCGGATCAAGCTGCAGGTCGCGCATATCAAGCTGTCGCACAGCCGCGCCTTTCTGGTTCGGGCCTATCTGCTGCAAACGCATGAGATGTTGTTCGATGCCCATTGGCATGCCTTCCGCGTCTTCGAAGGCATCCCCGGTCGCGGTATCTACGACAATATGAAGACCGCCGTCGACAAGGTCGGAATAGGCAAGGAGCGCGATGTGAATGCGCGGTTCACGGCGATGACCAGCCATTATGTCTTCGATCCCGAGTTCTGCAATCCGGCGGCAGGCTGGGAGAAGGGGCAGGTCGAGAAGAATGTGCGCGATGCGCGCCATCGGATGTGGCAGCTGATGCCGGCCTTTCCGGATCTGGATGCGCTGAATGCTTGGCTGGAAGAGCGCTGCAAACTGCTGTGGGCTGAGACGGCGCATGGCACGTTGCCTGGCAGCATCGCCGATGTGTGGGAGGCTGAGAAGCCTGCGCTGATGTCGCTCCCCACAATGTTCGATGGCTTTGTCGAGGAAAGAAAGCGCGTCTCGCCGACCTGCCTGATCAGCTTTGATCGCACCCGTTATTCTGTGCCCGCCAGCTTTGCGAACCGCCCCGTCAGCCTGCGCATTTACCCTGAGCGGCTGGTGGTCGTTGCCGAGGGGCACGTGATTTGCACGCATGAGCGCATCATCGACCGGTTGCACCGCCAACCGGGGCGCGTTGTCTATGACTGGCGCCATTATCTGGCGGCGGTGCAGCGCAAACCTGGGGCGCTGCGCAATGGCGCCCCCTTCGTGGAAATGCCCTAACCCTTCCGCATGTTACAGGCGAAGATGCTACGCCAGCCTGGCGGGGACCGCGAAATGGTCGATATCCTGTCCTTGGTGCTGCACCATGATGAGCAAGCCGTACTGTGCGCCGTGGAATTGGCGCTGGAGGCGGGCGTTCCCACCAAGACCCATGTCCTGAACCTGCTCCACAGACTTCTGGATGGCAAACCGACCAACCAGCCGGATGTGAACCCTCCAGCGGCCCTGTCGCTGAGTAAGGAGCCCGAGGCCAATGTCGCGCGCTACGACGGGCTTCGCACCCAGAAAGGAACCCGTCATGCGTCATGACCCCGCAGGTGCAGCCCTCATCATCATGTTGCGCAGCCTGAAGATGTCAGGGATGGTGCAGGCCGTGCAGGACCTGCATGAGCAAGGTTCACCCGCATTCGAGGCTGCCATACCGATCCTGTCGCAGCTGCTCAAGGCCGAAATGGCCGAGCGTGAGGTGCGCTCGATCGCCTATCACATGAAGGTCGCCCGCTTTCCGGCCTACAAGGATTTGTCCACCTTCGACTTCGCGGCCAGTGAAATGCGTGAAGCTTTGGTTCGCCAGCTCTATCGATGCGAATTCCTGGATGGAGCCGAGAATGTGGTGCTGATCGGGGGGCCTGGCACAGGGAAATCGCATGTTGCGACGGCCCTCGGTATCCAGGCTATCGAACATCATCGCAAGCGCGTGCGTTTCTTCTCAACGGTCGAACTGGTCAACGCTCTGGAGCAGGAAAAGGCCCAGGGCAAGGCTGGCAAGATCGCAGAGGCGCTGGTGAAAACTGACTTGGTGATCCTGGATGAGCTCGGATACCTGCCGTTCAGCGCCTCTGGTGGGGCCTTGCTCTTCCATCTTCTGAGCAAACTCTACGAGCGCAGCAGCGTCATCATCACCACGAACTTGAGCTTCAGTGAATGGGCCAGCGTGTTCGGCGAAGCCAAGATGACCACCGCGCTGCTCGATCGCCTCACCACCGCTGCCACATTCTGGAAACCGGCAATGACAGCTATCGCTTCAAGGCCAGCTCCGAGACGGCAAAAAAGAAACGAAAGGAAACAGCAGCATTGACGCCAACATGATGCGCAGAACATAACAACCGGGTGGGTCAGATCTCGGTGACAATGCCGGGTCAATTCTCAGTGGCAATCAACAGCGCAAGGGCTCAGCACTCACCAAACATCTTCCCAGACGAAAACGACTTTACTTCTCATTGATTGCATAGCTTCGTCTGCCGTGTTGGTTTGGCGGCGTTTTCATCATGACTTATCTGACGTCGTATATTCGAGGATATCGCCGCGCGTTACGCGATGCTGTGGTTGGGGCGGACATGTTTGGTCACATGCTCAGGCGTTCCGGGCGAGGCTCTGGCGGATCTGCGGATCACACGTCTGCAGACGAGATCGGCATGTTTTTAAGGGCTTACCGAGACCATGGCGAACAGGGTCATTCTGGCAAAGTCCGAACCTGGTCGGATGTATTTGCCACTTCGCAGAGGCTTGATCGTGATGAGCGGTTTCGGGTGAGCGAGCATGGAACTTCATCGTCTGCCCGATATCGTCTGGGGTATGGGGCAGGGCTTTCCTATGCGGCCATATTGCTCACGCAGTATGCATGGTCGATGAATGAGGCTGAAAGCCGTTTCGCTATTTTGACGCTTGTTCTTGAGATTGAGCGCCTTCGAGCGGATTTGGATCGCGAGGAAAGTGAGCATGCTCATTGCAGATGCTTCAGGATGAGGCGCGCAAGCTGGAGCCTGCGTCTGGAGGCTGCGTTTTCCGGCTCAAGGCCAACTTCGTAAGTTTGGCCTTGCCTGCATTGATTTCGCAGAAAGAGCAGCGACGAGACTGGACTTGTGCCGTGATGTGAGCATTGCTTGGTTCTGCGAAGAGCGTATAGGCAACATGATTGATGCCGCGCCTTGATAAACCTCCTGTGCCTGCCGGAAGTGGCAGGCTTCCTCCAGTGCCGGGGCCTGATTTTTCCTGGTCACAGCTATGGAGGCAGGAATGCGTGATATCGATGATGTACTGGACGAGTTGGCCGGTGATGAGGCCCTGATCGTGCCGAAGTTTTTGCGCCGTGGAGGAAAATGCACTAGCGGCACACTGGGGGATGCCGGGAGCGTAGAAGCCGAAGCTGAAGGAAACCTCCAAACCACAGCAGGCATTGAATCAGTCATTGTTGAAGAGACGGGTGCTGAGCCCCCGGCGGTATATACGACTGTCGCAGCAAGGCTGCCCTGTGATTGTACACATGGTGGTGAGAATGTTCGAAAGAGCAGAAACCGAGAACAAGGCCGACAACGAACCCGGCAGGATGAGTTGCTGGGATTGCTTGGCAGGTGCTCGGGCGTGCGGGCAGTGACACTTTGCAAAAAGTTCGGCTGGCAACCGCATACGCTTAGGGCCGCGCTTTCAAAACTCAGGAGACAGGGTCATGTGATCGAGCGACGGCGATCCGTGTCCGGCGAGACGCTCTATATCATTGTGACAGGTGAGGGAGTTTATTCGGACGGTGAGCAGCCTGCCTGCGCCGGGTCTGCGGGCGGAGCAGCTACCCAATGACCACTTGCTGCGAACATACACCTTCACCAGAAACAACGGGCCTGGTTGACCATATTGCGGAACTGGACCGGGCCGGGTGTCTGATCTTGTGGCGCAGGACCTTTGGGCATCAGGCTCCAAAGCACATGTCACAGGTTTTGATGAGAAAACTCCTTGCAAGGGAGGTACAGGTGCGCCGGTTCGGTGGTTTGTCACCAGCTTTGAAGCGGGCGCTTAAATCGGCCTTAAAAGCCCCTTCAAGGGGAGTTCAAATGGGCTTTGACGGCAAAAACGGTGGCCTGGAGACCGAGATGAGTGGGCCGATCGACGGCAAGGGAGCTTCTCCAAACGGAACCAAACGCCGAGCGGTCACAACCGCTCCGGTTCTTGCGCAAGGGACCAGTTTGATCCGCGAATGGAACGGGTGCACCTATCAGGTTGTTGTGACACGGGACGGGTTTGAAATGGATGGCAGATCCTACCGTTCCTTGAGCGCCATAGCCCGCAAGATCACCGGAGCCCACTGGTCTGGCCCGAGGTTTTTTGGACTGGGTCGATGAAGCAGGCATATCAAGATGACATCTGGGTGACCGCCAGAGAAATGACCATTGTTGTGACAGGTGGACCGGGTCAATTGGCGGGCGGAAATATATGAGACGTGTGCGATGTGCCATCTATACCCGCAAGTCTTCTGAAGAAGGTCTGGAACAGGGGTTTAATTCCCTGGATGCACAAAGGGAGGCTTGCGCCTCCTATATCGCCAGCCAGAAACATGAAGGCTGGGAGCTGATCAAAAAGCACTATGACGATGGCGGGGTGTCGGGGGGCACGCTGGAGCGACCGGCGCTCCGGCAGCTCCTGCGGGATGTGGAGGAGGGCGAGGTCGATCAGATTGTTGTCTACAAGATTGACCGTTTGACACGTTCATTGGCTGATTTTGCCAAACTGGTGGAGCGGCTGGACGGGGCTGGGGCATCCTTTGTGTCTGTTACCCAGTCGTTTAACACATCAACGAGCATGGGACGGCTGACCCTCAATGTCCTGCTTAGCTTTGCCCAGTTTGAGCGGGAGGTGACGGCTGAACGTATCCGGGACAAGATTGCAGCGTCAAAAAAGAAAGGGCTCTGGATGGGCGGGACTGTTCCGCTGGGATACCGACCGGACGGGCGCTCGCTTCGAATTGTCCCTGCACAAGCAGAAACCATTCGCTCCCTTTTTGATCTTTATCTCGAGCATGGGTCCATCAATGCTGTTCAGACGAAAGCGGATGAGCTTGGCCTGACAAGACCTGCCGCGAACCGCAAAACGGAAACCACGCAATTGCAGAACGGGAAGGAGGGTGTGCTTGAAGAAAAGACCGGGTTTGCCCGTTCCCATCTTCATTACATCCTGTCCAATCCGGTTTATGCAGGTTTGATCCGCCATGGCGACAAAACGCATGAGGGGCAGCACGAAGCGATCATTGAGCGTGATACGTGGACCAAGGTGCAAGACATGCTTCAGGGTGAGGCAAGAAAAAAGAGAGGCCGAAGCCGAAAGCAAAAACGAAGCGGGGCAGCAGGAGAACAGTTGGGCTTTAATGGCAAAGGGTCTTCTGCAACAACCGGATCTGGCGCCATCATGGGGAAACTCTTTGATGAAACCGGTGATCGATTGACACCGCATCATGTGAACAAAAAGGGGCGAATATATCGGTATTATGTCTCCAACCGTCTTTTGGCGGGCAGGAGCAGAAATGCCGAGTTCAACCTCGTCGCAGGTAATAACTCTGAGCTTGAATCTCCAACGCAACCAAATACCCGACATCCTGTTTGTTCCGGTTGGCGCCTGTCTGCCCCAAAGCTTGAAGAAACCATCGCACGGGCAATCAAGGATCATCTGCGTAAGGGCATAGCTGGATCTTTGCTGACCACACCTCAGGCAGAGCTGATAGCCCATATGCATCAGTTGCTGGAGATGGTGAGTACAGGCCAAAGTTCGAAGGCGTCGAACCTTATATTGCAAATGGTTCGAAGAGGGGATCTCGCTCCCGGAACAATCAGTTTGGCTCTTGATGGGGTTGCAGTGGCCCGCTTTTTTGACTGCAGGGCAGTTCACCTAAATCCGGATGTGCTGACGTTTGATGTCTCTTTCCAGATCCGAAAGCGCGGCGTTGAAACCAAACTCGTCGTGGGCGGGGAACAATCCACGGCAGTCGACCCGACCCTTGTGCACAATATTGCCTTGGGGCATCGCATTTGTCAGTCCATCACCGCAGGGACGCCACTTGAGGAGATCTGCGAGAAGGAAGGACTGTCCAGACGCAGGTTGTTGCAACTGGTGGACCATGGACTTCTTGCGCCCGATCTTGTCCGCAAGGTTCTGGAAGGTCATCAGCCTGTCGGCCTGACATCGGAATGGCTTCAACGACATGCCCTGCCTCTGGACTGGCAGGAGCAGCGGCGGGTGATCGGCCTCTTGTGAATGGGCCTGCTTGTCGGAGCCATATAAATCCGGAAAACGCACAGTCTACGAAATCAACAGCTTGGCACGATGCGCGGTTCTGCAAACTGTCAGCGGCAAACCGGGCCTTAGAGACACTCGCCAAACTGGGTGATATTCGCCGACATTTTTGACGTCTCTGCGCGCGAAAGGGGCGGGTATGTCGCTGAAAACTCAACGGGGAAAACCAGAAGAACGAAGGAATATCTATGATATAGAACGGTTGGCTGGGGAACCTGGATTCGAACCAGGACTAACAGAGTCAGAGTCTGCGGGTCTACCGTTAACCTATTCCCCAATAGATACAGCGCGTCTCGGTGTCAAAATGAGCGCTGAGATGCTTCGCCTTTGGTGGTGAGGCGGTGAGCGTGTATAGCTGTTTTTGTCGGCATTGCAACTGTCTGCTGCAATAATTTTCATGCCAGCGAGGTTGCGATCGCAGTGCAGCAGAACTTTTGTCTTGCCCAGCGCATGTTGCGCTTTGCCAAGTTGCTGCAAGCTGTTACAGTTTGCCCAACGATGATCGAGCGCGTTGATCAGGGCGGGGATCCTTTTGGGATATGGCCTGACCCGCGCTGAAAGGCAAGAAGTGACACAGTCAGGTCAGGAACCGCCCGAAAAAGGGCGTGGGGCCCCTGGCGAGTCCGCAAATGGTTCTGCGCGACAGCAGAAACACAAGTCAAAGCGGCGGAGACGCCGTAGAAACGGGAAAGGGCAGGCAAAGCAGCAGGGCACCTCAATAGAGATTGCATTGCAGCTTGCGGGACGCTCTGATTCCGTTTCTCAAGCGGACCAACAGGGAAAAAGCGGCAGGCAACCGTCTGCGCGTAAGAAGCGTCGGCACCGCAATGTAGGTGACCGGTCCGAGAGTGGTGCCGAATCGCTGAATGCTGGCACTCACGCAGAGCCAAGAAAACCGTCAGTGGTTGGCGGTGGTGATGGCGCAACAGACAGTTCAGCCGACACACAGGCCGACAAGATTTCTCCCAAGGGTTTGAAGGCGGGGCGTCGTCGGAATCGACGTCGTCGAAAGAACCTCGCCGGAAAAAATCACTCGGAAAATCCGAACGCGAACACGCCTCAATCCGCACGGAATATAGGCGTATCCGATCAATTAGTCGGAACTTCGGATGCCGAGCAAATCAGGACCCATGAAGGGCAAGCCGGACCAGCGCCTTCACACAAACCTGTTCATGGTGAAAACGGACAGGTCAGGCGCTCGGGGGAACGGTATGACGGCAATTGTCATGGACGCAGTCGTGCAAATGAGGGGGAAGACCAGCCACCGCTTTATGCGGCGCTTGACCTTGGAACGAACAATTGTCGCTTGTTGATCGCTCGTCCTGAGGAACGCGGGTTTCGGGTTGTAGATGCATATTCGCGCATTGTTCGGCTGGGCGAGGGGATTGGAAAGAACCAACGCCTTGGTGAAGAGGCGATGGAGCGTGCCGTCGATGCACTGGCCAATTGCCACCGAAAACTCGCTGAGCGCGGTGTCATGCGATCACGTTTGATTGCAACAGAAGCTTGCCGGGCTGCAGAAAATGGGATGGAGTTTATCTCCCGAGTTCAAAAGGAAACCGGTCTCGCCTTGGAAGTGGTTGATCGGGAAACAGAAGCTCGGCTGGCTGTTGCCGGTTGCGTGTCCCTCGTCGACCCTAACGCAAAGGGTGTGATCCTTTTCGATATTGGTGGCGGCTCTTCAGAAATCGTTTGGCTCGATCTTCGCAACCGTTGCGGTGCACGTGGCTATGCGTTGACCCGCTTCGTGCGGTCGTGGACATCGCTGCCCTTGGGCGTGGTTAATCTGTCCGAGCGCCATGGCGGTGTACATGTCACGCCTGAAGTGTTCGAGGCGATGGTCGATGATGTGGCAGACCATCTGCAGCATTTTAATCTTTCAGAAGACCTTGCTGACGCAATCGCCGAAAGCGAGGTTCATATGTTGGGCACCTCAGGCACAGTCACCACGCTGGCGGGCGTACATTTGGGTTTGCGGCGTTATGACCGCCGCCGCGTGGACGGAACCTGGCTCACGGACCTGCAGGTTTCGACCATGATTGATCAACTGCGCGATATGTCTTACGAGGAGCGCGTAGAAAACCCTTGTATTGGCGGTGATCGGGCTGATCTGGTTCTGGCCGGTTGCGCGATATTGGAAGCTATTCGGCGGCGCTGGACCTGTCCGCGACTTCGGGTGGCTGATCGCGGATTGCGCGAGGGCATCTTGACAGAATTGATGGCTGCAGATGGCGTCTGGTCCCGAAAACCGGGTCGGTTTCGTCGCCGGGGTGGCCCAAATAGAGGCAAATCATGAGCCGAGGAAAAAAAGGCAGCGGAGATCGCGGCCTCCATGTGCGCGTGAAAACGTCAGCCGGACGCCGCGAATCCTCAACGCGTTGGCTGGAGCGGCAGCTCAATGACCCCTATGTCCGACGTGCAAAAGCCGACGGCTATCGGTCGCGTGCGGCCTATAAGTTGCTCGAGATTGACGAAAAGCACCGGCTTTTGAAGCCGGGCTACCGCGTTGTAGACCTTGGCGCGGCTCCGGGAGGATGGTGTCAGGTCGCAGTCGACAAGGTGAAGTCAACAGAAGACGCACCCAAGGTGGTCGGGATTGATTATCTCGACATGGATTACCTGCCCGGTTTGGCGTTTTTGAAGAAAGACTTTCTGGATGATGATGCTCCAGAGGCTTTAATGAATGCTCTGGGCGGTGGATTGCCGGATCTCGTATTGTCGGATATGGCGGCCCGAACCACTGGGCACCGTCAGACGGATCACTTGCGCACAACGCACCTATTTGAGGTGGCTGTTGATTTTGCGCGGCAAAATCTGGTGCCGGGTGGATCGTTTCTTGCCAAAGTCTTTCGTGGTGGAACAGAAAACCAGCTATTGACGGAAATGAAGCGGGACTTCAAAAGCGTTGCCCATGTGAAACCGCCTGCGAGCCGAAAAGAGAGCCCGGAGCTCTATGTCATAGCCAAGGGGTTTCGCGGGCGGTCTTAGGGCGCCTTCAGATAACTCATCAGATAATTGGGTGCTTGTCCGTGGATTATCGGACAAGGCCTTTTCATATTGTCACCTGCATGTTATTGACCCGCGCCAACTTCTCCGGCACAGCCGAACCGACTCAATGAACTGCAAGATCATCCCGTTCTTGCGTTCATACAGCTATTTCATAAGGGGAATTGGCAATGGCTTCCTTTTTCGTTCCATCGACAGGATCAGAGGCACTGACCTTTGATGATGTGTTGCTGATTCCAGGCCACTCGGAAGTGATGCCGGGTCAGGTTGACTTGCGGTCTCGTGTGACACGCGAGATGGAACTGAATCTTCCGATCCTATCGTCAGCCATGGATACCGTTACCGAGGGACGTCTGGCGATTGCCATGGCGCAGGCTGGTGGGATCGGTGTCATTCACCGAAATCTCTCGCTGGATCAGCAGGCTGAAGAAGTCCGCCGGGTAAAAAAGTTTGAATCCGGCATGGTGGTCAACCCGCTTGTCATTGGGCCTGACGCAACCCTCCAACATGCGTTGGACTTGATGAAACACTATGGCATTTCCGGTGTTCCGGTTGTCGAAAATGGTGGAACCGGAGGACAGCATACAGGCCGTTTGGTCGGCATTTTGACCAACCGTGATGTGCGTTTTGCCTCCAATCCGGATCAAAAGGTCTACGAACTAATGACCCGCGAGAACCTTGTTACGGTTCGCGAGACAGTCAGTCAGGCTGAAGCCAAGCGGCTGCTTCATCAAAACCGCATTGAAAAGCTGCTTGTTGTAGACAAGGACCAAAATTGCATTGGTCTGATCACCGTCAAGGATATCGAGAAGGCGCAGCTCAACCCGAATGCATCAAAAGATGATCAGGGCCGCTTGCGCGCAGCTGCTGCAACAAGTGTTGGCGATGAAGGCTTTGAGCGGGCCGAGCGGTTGATCGACGCAGGTGTAGACCTTCTGGTTGTTGATACCGCGCATGGTCATTCGGCTCGCGTGTTGGAAATGGTGTCGAAGGTCAAAAAGGCGTCCAACTCCACTCAAGTTTTGGCTGGAAATGTTGCCACAGCCGAAGCCACAAAAGCCTTGATTGACGCTGGAGCGGATTCCGTGAAGGTGGGTATTGGACCTGGCTCCATCTGTACAACTCGGATTGTCGCCGGTGTGGGCGTACCGCAGTTGACTGCGATCATGGAATCCGTGGAAGAGGCCAGCAAGCAGGGTGTTCCGGTCGTCGCTGATGGCGGCATCAAATATTCCGGCGACCTTGCAAAGGCCGTTGCAGCCGGAGCATCAACTGTCATGGTTGGCTCTCTTTTGGCAGGAACGGAGGAAAGCCCGGGGGAAGTTTATCTTCATCAGGGTCGGTCTTATAAATCCTATCGCGGAATGGGGTCCGTAGGTGCGATGGCGCGCGGCTCTGCCGACCGCTACTTTCAGGCGGAAGTTCGTGACAGCCTCAAACTTGTTCCAGAGGGGATTGAGGGTCAGGTTCCCTATAAGGGCGCGCTTTCCAGCGTGCTTCATCAGCTGGCCGGTGGTCTTCGGGCGGCCATGGGTTATGTTGGCGGCAAAACCATCGAGGATTATCAGGAAAAAGCTCGGTTTGTGCGGATTTCAGGAGCCGGTCTTCGCGAAAGTCATGCGCATGATGTAACAATCACGCGCGAAAGCCCGAATTACCCATCCAGCCTCTAAAACAAAATTGGCGTAAGCGATAAGGCTTGCGCCGGGAGATATATATGAAAGACGGCGGACGTCTCGCAGCAGCGATTGAAGTTCTTGACGAGATTGAAAACCGTCATCGCCCGGCGCAGGTTGCCTTAAAGGACTGGGGGAACCAGCATCGTTTTGCCGGTTCCGGGGATCGTACTGCTATTGGCAATCTTGTGTTCGATGTTCTTCGGCACAAGGCCAGCCTTTCAGCCCGGTTGCGAAGCACGACGAACAGGCATCTGGTGCTTGGAGTTTATGCTCTGGTTTGGGGCAAAGGTATGGAGCAGTTGGATACGGTTCTGGAAACTGACCGGCATGCGCCAGAGCCACTGTCTGACCAAGAAAAAGGCCTTTTTTCTGGTCAGGCTACGTCAAACATAGCCGCTCATGCTGCCGCCGATGTGCCGGAATGGCTTTGGCCGAGTTTTGTGACCTGTTTTGGTGACAAGGCTGTTGCAGAAGGCAAGGCGCTGGCAACCCGGGCGCCAGTCGATCTTCGCGCCAACCTCCTAAAGTCAAATCGTGAGAAGTTGCTCGACAAGCTATCTCATGTTGATGCGGCGGCTTGTGATGTGGCGGAAACAGGTTTGCGAATTGTGCCGAAGCCGGGTGCTCTCAGAATGCCGCATGTTCAGGCTGAAGAAGGCTACAGGAAGGGCTGGTTTGAACTGCAGGATGAAGCCAGCCAAATCGTGGCTGCTTTGTCGGGTGCCAAGCCGGGCGCTCAGGTTCTGGATTTTTGCGCTGGTGGCGGGGGCAAAACGCTGGCGATGGCCGGCGCCATGCAGAACAAAGGGCAGATCTATGCCTTTGATGCGGACCGTCTGCGGTTGGCACCGATCCACGAGCGTTTACAGCGGGCAGGGGTCCGCAATGTTCAGGTTCGCGATCCTGCCGCAACCAATTTGACGGATCTCGAAGGTTCCATGGACCTTGTCTTCACAGATGCGCCTTGCACGGGAACCGGTGTCTGGCGTCGTCGTCCGGATTCCAAATGGCGTTTGACTGAAAAGGCTGTCCAGGACCGGATAGAGGATCAACGAAGTGTTCTCGGGCGGGCTGCACAATATGTAAAACCGGGTGGACGTCTGGTTTACGTGACCTGCTCTGTGTTGCCGGAAGAAAATACGGACCAGATTGACTGGTTTTTGCGACAGCAGCCGGAGTTTCAATCGGTTTCAGCTGCAGAGGCTTGGACGGCGGCCTATCCAGGCAAAAAAGCGCCAACATATATAAATGATCGCGGTGATATTCTGCTGACACCGGGCTCAACGGACACAGACGGTTTCTTTTGTGCACTGCTGGAAAGACGCGCCTGAGGGAAGTGCCTAAACGTCCTGATTGGTCGGAGACTGCTCTTCGGTTTCGGGGCCGGTATCGGAGTCTTTGCCATCTGAAAGTGGGGCAACAGTCTCTTCTTTCGGCTGCCTGCTGCGATTTTGCAAAAAGGCGTCAATGCGGTTGAGAGAATCCTCGGCGATGGGTCTTCCTTCAGCTGCATATTTCAGAACATCGCGCCCCACGGAGCGAAGGCCAAGCGCTGTCAATGCTGTGCCGATTGCGCTTACAACAGCCTTATTGTCCGGTTTTAGGCGGTATCCCTCACGCGCCAGAGCCAAGGCTTCATCGACGTTTTTCCGTTTCCGCTGGAGTGCACTCAATCGCAGAATGATGTCGATGTCTTTCGGCGCCCGTGAGCGGGCCTTTTCAAACGCGTAATATGCCTTGTCGTTTTCACCAGTGAATTGATAAGCGTCGCCGAGGATCCGATAGCCGAGTGGATTGCTGGCGTCCATATCGACCGCGCGCTGAGCAAGGATCACCGCTTCCTTGGACCTGTTTGACCGGGTCAGAAGTTCTGAAAGACCAAGCAAGGCTGGTGTGTACCGGTCATCAATCGAAAGCGCCTTCCTAAAGGCTGCACCCGCAGAAGAAGATTGCAGGTCTCGTGCGCGGGTTTCGGCATAAAGGGTCAGCGCTTCGACACTTTCTGGCAGCAGTTGCAACAAGTGCTCCGCTGGTTCGCGCGCCTCCTCGGTCTTGCCTAGCTTCATGCGCACGCAGCCCAATCCGAACAAGGCATTGTTGTTGTCCGGGGTGGTTTCCAAAACCTGCTGAAAGTTGGCTTCCGCATTCTCATGATCACCAAGCAGAAGTTGGCAATTTCCAAGATTTGTGCGGGCACTTATATGATCTGGGGCGATAAATACGATGCGGCGAAACTGGGACGCAGCTTCATCGAGATGCCCCGTCCGCAAGAGTGACGTTGCCGCCTTATAGGAAATATCGAGGTCTTCCGGATCACGTTCAAGAGCGCTCAGGTAAGCAGCCAGCGCAGCATCCGTCTTGCCCTCTTTTTCGAGGGCCTGCGCCTTTTCATAATATGAACGCGCTTCTGGATCCATGACCTGCTCCTACTCGGCACACGTTTCGCCATGGGCGGTGTTCCGGGGTGTCGAATCGAACAAACCCCATCTTTTGAACACCTCTAATTTAGGAAGCTTTCGTCAAAAGGTACAATCGATTGAAGGGGTAGATCAAAGAGAGCTGTGGGTAGAGGCACATCGATCGCATCAAAAATGGCACACCAGACTTGCTTTGGGTATGTCAGAAATGAATTTTCCGGCTTCAAATTCCTGTCCGGACAATATAGAAGCTCGCCATGACAGACCGCATTCTCATCATCGACTTCGGCTCACAGGTTACTCAGTTGATTGCTCGCCGGCTGCGCGAACTCAATGTGTATTGTGAGATCCACCCTTTCCAAAACGTGACAGACGGCTTTTTGGCGGAATATGCGCCCAAGGCGATTATTTTGTCTGGCGGACCAGCCTCTGTAACGGATGAGGGCTCGCCGCGCCCACCGTATTCCATCTTCGAAACGGGCATTCCGGTTCTCGGAATTTGTTATGGCCAGCAGGTGATGATGCACATGTTGGGCGGCCAAGTCGAAAGTGGTCACAAGACAGCCGAGTTCGGGCGTGCCTATGTGAGCCCGGGGGCTGAAAGCCTTCCGTTGCTCGAAGGTTGGTTCTCTGAGGGACGAGAGCAGGTGTGGATGAGCCACGGTGACCATGTCAGCGCGATTGCTTCCGGTTTTGAGGTTTATGGCACCTCTCCAAATGCGCCATTTGCGATCACCGGGGATGCTGCTCGGAATTTCTACGCGGTTCAATTCCACCCTGAAGTCCATCACACGCCAAATGGTCGCCGGATTTACGAAAATTTCATCGATCTGGCAGGCTGCAAGCGCGACTGGACTATGGGCGCTTATCGCGAAGAAGCGATTGAAAAGATCCGCGAACAGGTGGGCGACAAGAAGGTCATCTGTGGACTTTCCGGCGGTGTCGACAGCTCTGTTGCAGCTGTCCTTATTCACGAAGCGATTGGCGATCAGCTGACGTGTGTCTTCGTTGATCATGGTCTTTTGCGGCAGGGTGAAGCCGAAGAAGTTGTGACCATGTTCCGGGATCACTACAATATGCAGCTGATCCACGCCGATGAACAGGACCTGTTCCTAGGAGCGCTGGAAGGTGTGTCCGATCCGGAGGAAAAACGGAAAACCATCGGGCGTCTCTTCATTGATGTATTCCAGAAGCATGCCAATGAAATTGACGGTGCAGAGTTCCTTGCGCAGGGCACGCTTTATCCTGATGTGATCGAAAGTGTCAGTTTTTCCGGTGGTCCTTCGGTGACCATCAAGTCGCACCACAATGTTGGCGGCCTGCCAGAAAAGATGGGCCTGAAGCTGGTTGAGCCACTTCGTGAGCTGTTCAAGGACGAAGTACGCCGATTGGGTGTGGAGCTTGGTTTGCCAAAACACTTTATCGGTCGTCACCCGTTCCCTGGGCCCGGTCTTGCGATCAGGTGCCCGGGTGAAATCACGCGCGACAAACTGGATATTTTGCGGCAGGCAGATGCGGTTTATATCGACCAGATCCGAAGACATGGCCTTTACGACGAGATTTGGCAGGCATTTGTGGCGATCCTGCCTGTTCGAACGGTCGGTGTCATGGGGGATGGACGGACTTACGACTACGCCTGTGCTCTTCGTGCAGTGACATCCGTTGATGGAATGACGGCGGATTATTATCCCTTCAGTCACGAGTTCCTCGGTGAAACGGCAACGCGCATCATCAACGAGGTAAAGGGGATCAACCGGGTCACCTATGACATTACGTCCAAGCCCCCGGGAACGATCGAGTGGGAGTAAACGTCCTGCCGTATTGATCTTATCGCCCTAGCCAACACCAATTTTGAATGAGAGTGACCAGTGAGACGGATCGTTATATTCGGAATGATCTCACTGGTTGGTGCTCTTATCGATTTTCCCATCGTCAGCGGTATGTTGGCGCTCGGCCAGGGGTCGCTCTTGGCCTTTGCTGTAGCGATGTGCGTAAGTGGAAGCGTTGTCTACGTTTTTCACCAGAAACTGACTTTTTCCGACCAATCGGGACCGCAATTCAGCCGCAAGCGATTGGCTCAATTCTTGGGCAACACTCTGGTCGTGTTTCTGTTTCGGGTCGCCGTATTCGAGGCTGTAAGTTTGACCGGCTTGCAGCAGGAAATCTGCGTGGCACTTGCCATCGTGTCCTCGTTCTTTTTGAACTATCTGGTGAGCCGATTTTGGATTTTTAAAGCGAATGTGGGTGAGGGCAAAGAATGACGTCGAGAGTTGGGATTATCATTCCGCTTTTCAATGAAAGTGACGTCCTGCCACTCCTTGCAGAGCGTCTTTACAAAGCAATATTTGCTTTCTTGGCCTTGGGCGAGCTAGAACTCGAGCAGCACTTGAGTCTCAGTGCAATATGTTTGTGGACCTGTTTGGCCTTGAACCGAATTTTATTGATGGTCATGAACATTGCCATGCCTATCCGAGCTTGTCGCAAGAGGTAATGGCGTTTGCATCTTCCAAAAATATTCCCGTGAGGGCGATCAGGCTTTTTGAGCCACCGAAAGGTTTCAAAGAGTATGTGCGCAATTGGCTTGGATGCCGCCAATTGGTTGAGGCAAAACGAAGAGTGGTGAAAACCAATGACTATTTTGCCGGCGTTTTGCCCTTGGAGCGACCGCAAGAAGCGGTCCGCCAGTCGGAAGATATTCTGACTTCATTGGACAAAATAGTTCCGTCACAAAGTGAATGTTGGATGATGTGCCACCCGGGGGATGCGGAAGACCCTGTGCAGGTACAAGGCCATTCGCCAGCCCTCAGAGCCCTGGAGGCAGCGTATCTAGGCAAGCGGGCGAGTGACAAAGTGACAAGATGACTTACAAAATACGGTATTCAGTTGAATCGCTATTTTTCTTTAGCTATTTAGACCTTAAATCACTTGGCCTGAATTATAACGAACAGCAGGCAAAGAATAAATTTCACATTTGCAAGGCTAGTCAGTGAAAGACATTTTAAAGAGTGCACTCAATAATTTTGGAATAGGTATTACGCGAGCCTCTAAGCTTGAGTACCTTGAAGCAAACAAAAAAGCGATTACCGATATCCATTTTTTAAAATGTGTGGATGAGCAATTTCGGTCGAAATGTATTGACCTGCTCGATGTATCGCAATCAGAATTCCGGCAGGACTTGTTTGTACTTTGTCAGCTCAATTTTAAGGGGAACGGATATTTTGTAGAATTTGGGGCTACAAACGGTGTAGATTTTTCAAACACACATCTTCTCGAAACAAAATTTGGATGGTCGGGGATTTTGGCGGAGCCTGCACTTACATGGCACAACGATTTGAAAGCGAACCGCACATCGCATGTTGATACTCGCTGCGTGTGGAAGGAAACTGGGCAGAGCATACTGTTCAAGGAAGCGGCTGTCGGAGAACTCTCCACATTAGATCAGTTTTCCAGTCAGGGGGACAATTCCCGGTTTAGGCAGTCTGGTGGAACAAGCTACGAAGTAGAAACGATATCGCTTTTGGATCTGCTGCAGGCGCACAATGCACCAGAACATATCGAATACTTATCCCTGGATACAGAGGGGTCCGAGTTCGAAATCTTGTCGAACTTTGATTTCGATAGGTATTCATTTGATGTAATCACATGTGAACACAACTTCACAGATGACCGAGAAAAGATTCATGGCCTATTGGTACAGCATGGCTATATTCGGATTTTTGAAACTATGGATATAGTGGATGACTGGTATGTTGCGACGCGGATACTGAACTAGGGTTTTGTTGAGCAAGCGCTCAAAACTAGACTGGTTTGATTTCGTCGGATGGCAATCTATACGTTCTGTTAATCTACATTTCAGGACCTGCAATCGAGTAATGAGAATTCGGACGTTTAGTTCCCAAGATACGGATGCTGTTGTTCAGCTCTGGGGCGCGTGTGGATTGACGCGACCTTGGAACAACGCGCGTCTTGATATTGAGCGCAAGGTTTCTTTCCAACCAGAGTTGTTTTTCTCGGTGAAATGGACGGCAAGGTAATGGCGTCCGCCATGTTCGGATATGATGGCCATCGCGGATGGCTTTACTATTTTGCGGTGTTGCCAGAGTTTCAGGGGCAGGGACACGCAAGGGCAATGCTGGATTACGGTGAAACCGCTCTGATGAAACTTGGATGCCCAAAAATCAATTTTCAGGTTCGCGCTGATAACAACAAGGCCATCGCCTATTACCAAGCTGCCGGATACACTGAAGACCAAGTTCTAAGTTTCGGAAAGCGTCTCATTCAAGACAACTGAGTCATTAGGCCGGTGAGGGCAGTATCTGGCGGTGATCGCAGCATGACAGAGTTTCCTGACCTGAAACCGGATTGTTCGTCTTGCGCTGCTCTGTGCTGTGTGGTGTTTGCGTTTGATCAATCGGAGTCTTTCGCAATCGACAAAGAGGCAGGCGAAGTTTGCCCGAACCTCTCAAAATCCGGGCAATGCAACGTGTTTGATCAACGCTCGGAGCTTGGTTTCAAGGGCTGTATCACTTACACCTGCCATGGAGCCGGACAACGTGTCACGCAGGAGCTCTTTCAGGGCCGAAGCTGGCGAGACGACGAGGCACTCACACACCGTATGGGCGAGGCTCTCTCCGTTTTGCGGCGGGTTCACGAACACCTTGCAATACTGGACGCGGCTAGCTCTTTGCCGTTGTCAGACGACCATTTGCTAGGGCTATCACACTTGACCTCGGAACTGCTTCCAGCGGATGGCTGGAGCGAAGAAAGTCTTGCAGCTTTTCCGATTGATGAAATGGTGTCGCGGGTTAGCACATTTCTGAAAAGTTTGCGGTCCTACGTCTGAAGCGGTTGGACCCAGAGACCCGCACAATGAACGCAATGCGTTGCAGCAGGGTCAATATCCAACCGTTTTTCGGGGATCGGTTCGTCGCACTCCACACAAAACCCATAGTCCCCGGTTTCCAGCCGGTGCAATGCATTCTCGATCCGTTGTAGGTTCAGTTGTCGTTGTCTCTCGGAAGCTTGAGCCATGGCCTGACCTTGAAGGGCGTCCATACGGGACAGTCGACCGACGGATTGTTGGTCCAGCATGACTGGTGCCCTCGCGTCTTCAGAGATCTCTCGCAGGTTCTGAAGGTCCTGTTTCAGTTTCAAGAGTTGTTGTTTTCGCTCTTTCATGGTCATGCCAGTCCTCCGGTCCACAAAGTATGGCTCGCGAGAACAGATGATGGCAAATGGTGATATCCACGCTCATGCCATTGGTGACGCTGATGTGATTTTTGTTTCTGCGACGCTACGTTCAAAGTATTCAGAATAGCTTTTTGGAGTGACACAATGAGATGGTTTGTATTGAATGTGATTGCTGGTGTGTTTTTGATGCTTCTTGGTGCGGTCAGCCAAGCTGGAAATGTTGAAATAGTTGGAGCAGAAGCTCGTGAAACAGGAGAGACTTGGCGATTTGCCGTCACCCTCAAGCACGCGGATACTGGCTGGGACCACTATGCGGACCTTTGGCAGGTCGTCGCGCCTGACGGAACTCTTCTCGGCAAACGTGTGCTGGCCCATCCGCACGTGAACGAACAGCCCTTTACCCGGTCTCTGTCTGGCGTCGTGATCCCGAGTGAAGTGGATCACGTGTTCATTCGTGCCCGTGACAGCAAGCACGGGATGGCTGAAGAGATGTATCGGCTGAACTTGAAGTGACCTTCTGAATTAGCCAGCTAACAGCGCCAATACACCATCCGCAACGAACTGAACCGACAGGGCAGCCAGGATAACGCCGAGGAGACGTGTGATGATCAGCTGTGCCGTATCACCGAGACGGCGTTCGATCTTGTCCGCGAGCAAAAACGAACCAAGGCACGAAATGACGACGGTGAAGATCACCAGTCCCAGTCCAGCATAGGTGATGGTGTCAGGGGCTTCGCCAGACAAGAGGATGATGGCAGAAATGGCAGCAGGTCCCGCAATCAATGGAATGGCGAGTGGGAATACGGCCAGCTCTTGTATCGAGCGGTGCTGTTCTTCGGCAGTCTCGGCCATCTTTTCGGCGGTCTCGGTTTTGCGGGCCTGACGCTTACCGAACACCATTTCTACGGCAATCAGAAAAAGCAGAATTCCGCCGGCAATTCTGAATGCAGAGACCGAAATTCCCAAGACATCGAGGAATGTTGGACCGGTCAGGTAGAACACACCGAGAATAATGCCCCCGGTCAGTGTTGCGCGGATGGCAACCCGCTTGCGGTCAATTTGGGACATGCCGGCAGTCAGTGCCAAAAACATGGGCGCCAGACCCACTGGATCAATGGTGACGAACAAGGTCGCAAACGCGTTTATGTAGTAGTCAAACATGCTTCGTCAGCCCCCGCTGTTTTTCGCTTCTCGTCGGGTTTTAAAGGCATTTTGAGGTTTGGCGAAACAATTCCTCTGTGAACTACTCAAGTGCTTGCGTTTTTCTTTTTTAACTCATTGAAATTAGTGAGTAATCTCTCTTCTTTATTTGGGCTTCAAATTTGGCTGGAAGCTGTAAATCGGCTATAAATGGCGGCAGCTAGAACAAAAAATGAGTCGTCTCCTTGACCGATCAGGAAAACAGCACCCCGCCGGGCGGTGTTCCGTCCGATATCAAGCCCATTTCAATCGTAGATGAAATGAAGAGCAGTTATCTCGATTATGCCATGAGCGTGATCGTGAGCCGTGCTCTTCCGGATGTGCGCGATGGGTTGAAACCTGTGCACCGCCGCATTCTCTATTCGATGAATGAAAACGGCTATGAGTGGAACAAGCCTTATCGTAAGTCGGCCCGTGTGGTCGGTGACGTTATGGGTAAATACCACCCGCATGGTGATAGTGCGATTTACGATGCGCTCGTGCGTATGGCGCAGAACTTTTCGCTGCGCCTTCCGTTGATCGATGGGCAGGGCAATTTCGGGTCAATTGATGGCGATCGCGCTGCCGCGATGCGTTACACCGAATGTCGTCTAGAGAAGGTTGCGCACAAGCTTCTTGATGACATCGATAAGGACACGGTCGACTTTCAGGAAAACTACGATAACTCCGAGAGTGAGCCGGTTGTTCTGCCTGCCAAGTTCCCGAACCTTTTGGTCAATGGGGCCGGTGGTATTGCGGTTGGTATGGCGACGAACATCCCGCCGCACAATCTGGGCGAAGTGATCGACGCTGCGATTGCCGTCATGGTAAATCCGGCGATGACGGTTGCTGAGTTGATGGACATCGTTCCTGGTCCTGATTTCCCAACAGGCGGTATCATTCTCGGGCGGTCCGGTATTCGCTCTGCCTATGAAAGTGGTCGCGGCTCCGTTGTCATGCGCAGCAAGGTGGATGTGGAGGAGATCCGCAAGGACCGCAATGCGCTGATCGTCTCGGAAATTCCGTATCAGGTGAACAAGTCCTCGATGATCGAAAAGATCGCCGAAGCGGTCCGCGACAAGCGGATTGAAGGCATCTCCGATATTAGGGACGAAAGTGACCGCTCTGGTATGCGCGTCGTGATCGAGTTGAAACGCGATGCTGTGCCGGATGTGGTGCTAAACCAGCTCTATCGCTACTCGCAATTGCAGACCTCCTTTGGCTGCAATATGGTGGCGCTGAACGGTGGCAAGCCGGAGCAACTCAATCTCCCAGATATCCTAAAGGCATTTATTAGCTTCCGTGAGGAAGTTGTTCAAAGAAGAACAAAATTCCTTTTGAAGAAAGCGCGTGATCGTGCGCATATCTTGGTTGGCTTGGGTATCGCAGTGGCCAATATTGATGAGGTCATCCACCTCATTCGTACGGCACCAGACCCTGCAACTGCGCGTGCCCAGTTGATGGAGCGCGATTGGCCTGCGCGGGATGTTGAGCCACTTATCCGCCTAATCGATGATCCGCGCCATATGGTTCAGGAAGACGGCACTTACAAGCTGTCTGAAGAACAGGCCCGCGCGATCCTTGATCTGCGCCTGCAGCGCCTCACAGCTCTCGGCCGCGATGAGATCGCAGACGAGTTGAGCAAGATCGGCGCTGAGATCTCTGACTTCCTCGATATCCTCCGATCGCGTGCCCGCATTCAGGACATCGTTCGTGGAGAAATGCTGGAGATCAAGGAAGAGTTTGCGACACCGCGCAAGACCGAGATCGTTGATGGTGGCGCAGACTTTGATGATGAAGATCTGATCCAGCGAGAAGACATGGTTGTGACCGTGTCTCACAACGGCTATATCAAGCGTGTTCCCTTGGCGACATACCGCGCGCAACGTCGTGGTGGCAAGGGCCGTTCTGGCATGGCGACCAAAGACGAGGATTTTGTAACCCGTCTGTTTGTTGCCAACACGCACACGCCGGTGTTGTTCTTCTCGTCCCGCGGCATTTGTTACAAGATGAAAGTCTGGCGTTTGCCGCTTGGCGGACCGATCTCTCGGGGCAAGGCCTTGATCAATATGTTGCCGCTGGAACAGGGTGAACAGATTTCGTCCATCATGCCGTTGCCCGAGGATGAAGAAAGCTGGGCGAACCTCGATGTTATGTTCTCCACGGTGCGTGGTACCGTGCGCCGGAACAAGTTGTCCGACTTCACGCAAATCAACCGGAACGGCAAGATTGCAATGAAGCTTGAGGATGGCGATGGCATCGTCAACGTCGCGACCTGTTCTGAGCATGACGACGTTATGCTGACCACGGCGGCGGGCCAGTGTATCCGCTTCCCAGTCGGCGATGTTCGAGTATTCGCTGGCCGGAATTCTGTTGGTGTACGCGGGATCAGGCTAGCAGATGGCGACAAGGTCATCTCTATGCAGATCCTGCATCACATGGATGCAGAAGCGGAAGAGCGTACAGCCTTCCTCAAGATGTCCCGGGCACTGCGCGGCGAGGCGGATGAAAATGCTGGTTCTGATGAAACCGGTGCTGTTGACGCCGGGCTGTCTCAAGAGCGTTACGCTGAAATGAGCGCAGCGGAGCAGATCATTCTGACGCTTTCAGAAAATGGGTATGGCAAGCGAACATCTTCGTTTGAATACCGGGTGACTGGTCGTGGCGGTAAAGGCATTACCGCCATGGCAGTGACAGAGAGAAATGGTGGGTTGGTTTCATCTTTCCCGGTTGAAGAAAGCGACCAGATCATGCTGGTGACCAATGGCGGCCAGTTGATCCGCTGTCCAGTCGATGGCATCCGCATTGCTGGTCGAGCCACGCAGGGTGTGATCGTCTTCAAGACCGCTGACGGCGAAAATGTTGTTGCCGTCGAGGGCATTAGCGAAGTTGATGACGAAGAAGATGTCGATGCTGTTGAAGATGGTGGCGAGGGTGGTGACAGTGCTGCACCCGATGCCGCACCTTCAGATGGCGAAAGCTGATCAGTATTCAATTCCAGTCTAGGATTTCGGCGCGGGTCATACCGCGCCGTTTTCGCATTAAGGCGGTGTGGGCGGGTTGCCGCAGGTGGAATGCCGGAGTAATGAAGAACCATGACACGTATTGCGCTTTATCCAGGGTCATTTGATCCGATCACAAATGGGCATATCGACATTCTCGGGCAGTCACTTGCGCTTGCAGACCGGGTTGTGGTGGCGATTGGAATCCATCCCGGCAAAACCCCGCTTTTTACGTTTGAAGAGCGCGTTCAATTGATCCACGAGGCTGCCGGGGTAGAGTTTGGTGTCGATGAAGCTCGGCGGATCGAAGTGATTTCATTTTCCAATCTTGTGGTTGATGCTGCGCGCGCTCAAACTGCGGCTTATCTCGTTCGCGGTCTCAGAGATGGAACCGACCTGGATTACGAGATGCAAATGGCCGGAATGAACGGAACGTTGGCGCCGTCCATTAAAACGGTTTTCCTTCCAGCTTCCCCCTCGGTGCGCCACATTACGGCGACGTTGGTGCGTCAAATTGCGAAGATGGGTGGTGATATCACCGCCTTTGTTCCTTCGTGCGTCGTGTCCCCCTTGCGAGACCGGTCGTCAGCGTAGTAGGCGATGCGCGGGGCATAAAAAGACCACTTATCAATGGAGTGACCATGTCACGCATATTTTCGGTTTTGACGCTTTTGGCTGCGCTGCTTGTTGCGCCAAACATGGCCGGAGCTCAGGATCTTGATCCGGAAAACACCATTTACATGGATTTGAAAGATGGGCGGGTCACGCTGCAGCTTCGTCCGGACCTTGCACCGAACCATGTTGAGCGCATCAAAAAGCTGACCCGGGACGGGTTTTACGATGGCATCGTATTCCATCGTGTGATCGATGGTTTCATGGCGCAAACCGGTGATCCAACCGGGACCGGTATGGGTGGGTCTCAGGAGCCGGATCTGAAGGCTGAGTTCACCAGAACACGGTTCAAGCGTGGTGTCTTGGGCATGGCACGTGCTGGCAACCCGAACAGTGCCAACTCCCAGTTTTTCATCATGTTTGCAGATGGAGACTGGCTCAACGGACAATACACAGTCTGGGGTGAAATCGTTGGTGGCATGGAACATGTCGACGCGATCAAGCGTGGCGAACCGCCACAAAACCCGGACAAAATCATCAAAATGCAGGTTGCGGCAGACGCGAGCTGAACATCCACCTGCCGGTTGGCAGTCAACGAGATTGGGAGACCCCATGGCTGATATCAAGGATCCTGAAAACACTTTGCTGATGGAAACCACGCAAGGTTCTGTTGTGATCGAAATGCGTCCGGACCTTGCTCCGAACCATGTTGGACGTATCAAAGAACTGGTTCGCGAAGGCTTTTACGATGGCATCGTGTTTCACCGCGTGATTGATGGCTTCATGGCGCAAACCGGTTGTCCGCAAGGCACCGGCACTGGTGGCTCTGGCAAAAAGCTGCGCGCTGAATTCAACAAAGAAAGCCATCAGCGCGGTGTGTGCTCCATGGCCCGTGCGATGGACCCGAATTCTGGCGATAGCCAGTTCTTCATCTGCTTCGGTGATGCGTCCTTCCTTGACGGTCAATACACCGCTTGGGGCAAGGTGCTGGAAGGCATGGAAAACGTTGACAAGATCAAGCGCGGCGAGCCGGTTGTTGATCCTGACAAGATCGTTTCCCTGAAAGTGGCTGCTGACGCCGCTTAAGGCTTTCCTTCGCGGAAAAAGAAATGGGCGCTGTCCGAAAGGAGAGCGTCCATTTTTCTGTTGCAGGTCCTTCGAATTGACCAATGGGTTTGCGGTGGCTAAAAGCCAGCGCACCTCTTCTATAACCGGATATATGCCCGCCCATGCGCGTTGAAGACTTCGATTTTGTGCTCCCAAATGAACGCATTGCCTTGAGGCCCGCACGCCCGCGCGATTCCGCACGCATGCTAGTTGTGCAGCCGGGAGATACCGCTGAACTCAGCGATTTTGGTGTTCGTGATTTGCCGCTGTTGCTGGAGCCGGGAGACGCGCTGGTTTTCAACGACACCAAGGTAATTCCGGCACAGCTTGAGGGCAAAAGGGTTCGCGGTGATATCGAAGCACGCATCAGTGCCACCTTGCATCTGCGCGCAGCTGCGGACCGCTGGAAAGCCTTTGTCAGACCGGGTAAAAAGGTCCAGTTGGGTGATGTTCTTGTCTTTGAAGAGGGCGGAGTAACGCTGACGGCCCGCGCAGAGGAAAAGTCTCCTGCTGGTGATGTCCTCTTGGTGTTTGATCGATCTGCGGCGGAGCTGGATGAGGCAATTGCGTCTGTCGGGCATATTCCGCTACCTCCATATATCGCCCAAAAGCGTGGCGAGGATGAGCAAGATCGATCTGACTATCAGACCATGTTTGCCGAAAAGGATGGCGCAGTTGCAGCGCCAACTGCGGGGCTTCACTTTACACCGGACTTGCTTGCCGCATTGGATGCACGCGGAATAGAGCAACACCGGGTAACCTTGCATGTGGGGGCAGGAACGTTCCTGCCCGTGAAGGTTGATGATACCGACGACCACCAGATGCATGCCGAGTGGGGCGAAGTGAGTGAAGAGACGGCCGCTGCGCTACAAGCCGTGAAGGCTCGTGGTAACAAGGTGGTCAGCGTCGGCACAACTTCTTTGCGCATTCTGGAAAGCGCTGCTCAGGGGTCAGGCGGACTTCAGGCCTTTGCGGGTGAAACATCGATATTTATTACGCCTGGCTATGAATTTAGAGCAATAGATGCGCTGATGACCAACTTTCATCTACCGCGCTCAACCCTTTTCATGCTTGTTTCAGCGCTGTCTGGGCTGGACGTCATGAAACGCGCTTACACACACGCGATTGATCATGAATACCGCTTCTATAGCTACGGTGACGCTTCCTTGTTGTTCCCGCAAAAGCCGACGGTTTGAAGGAAATCTCATGTCTTCTGAAACTCCGAAATTCTCTTTCAAGCTGACAAAAACCGACGGTATGGCTCGGCGCGGGGAGATCACCACGCCACATGGCGTTGTACAGACACCTGCCTTCATGCCCGTGGGGACACAAGGCACCGTCAAAGCAATGTATCCGGAACAGGTTCGTGAGCTCGGATCTGATGTGGTTCTGGGGAATACCTACCACTTGATGCTGCGTCCGGGGGCGGAGCGTGTGGCGCGGTTGGGCGGCCTGCACAGCTTCATGAATTGGCCGCACACGATCCTGACCGACAGTGGCGGATTTCAGGTGATGTCACTGGCCCAACTTCGCAAGTTGGATGAAGACGGCGTGCGCTTTCAAAGCCACATTGATGGCCAGAAATATCACCTGACACCGGAACGCTCCATTGAAATACAGGGGCTTCTCGGGTCTGACATCCAGATGCAATTGGATGAATGTATCAAACTCCCATCTCCGCCGAAGGAAGTTCAGCGGGCGATGGGACTCTCCCTGCGGTGGGCAGAGCGGTCACGGGTGCAGTTCGAGAACATGGGCGGGCCTGCTAAGGGGCAGGGGCTTTATGGGATTGTTCAGGGCGGTGATGTGCCGGACCTGCGGATAAAGTCAGCAGAAAGCCTGCGCGATATGCCGTTTGAGGGATATTCGGTTGGCGGGCTTGCCGTTGGTGAACCGCAAGATGTGATGTTGCGCATGCTGGAAGTCACCACACCAGTCATGCCAACCGGCAAGCCGCGCTATTTGATGGGTGTCGGTACGCCGGATGATCTTTTGGAAAGTGTCGCGCGTGGGATTGATCAGTTCGACTGCGTGATGCCAACCCGAGCCGGGCGCCATGGTCTCGCCTATACCCGCTTTGGCAAGGTGAACCTGAAAAACGCGCGCCATGCGGAAGATCTACGTCCGCTGGACGAGGAAAGTGATTGTCCTGCCACAAGCCAATATTCGAGGGCCTATTTACACCATTTGGTGCGCGCGGGAGAAGGTCTAGCCGGGATGCTGCTGACCTGGAACAATCTCGCCTACTATCAAACGCTCATGCGCGGCATGCGCGAGGCGATTGAGGCCGGAACCTTTGAGGAATTCCGGCTCAAGACCAAAGCTGACTGGGCAAAGGGCGATATCGATCCCTTGTAATTGGAGCAGTGCTGTTACGCACTGATGCCCTCATCCTTCTTGAGGTAACAGCCTGAGATGCGCCAGCTGCCATCAGGTTGTTTCTCGAAACTGTAGACAGCGAGCCAATTCTGGCCCTCCTGGTCCGTTACATACACTTCCTGCATTGGGCCATGTGGTGTTTTGCGGGATTGGCCAAAGGTAACGTTCTTGGGCCGATAAACCGGCTTGTAGCCGTTCTTCACCATGTGGATGAAAATTTCCGGCGTCTGGAAACGTTTTTGCAGGGTCGGTGTTGCGTAAGAGAAAGCTTGCTTTGCATCGCCGCTCTGAAATGCGCTTATCTGTTTTTGGATAATTGATCGGAAAGCGCTGCCCTCTGCAAAATCTGCATAGGCAAGGGAAGGGGTTAACACCACCGGTGCAGCAACCATCCCTGTTGCCATGAAAAGCCCGATACCGAAAGCGGATAGTGTCCGTTTGATCTGCATGTCCAGGAACTCCTTGAGGTCGTGGCTACCAGAACAATATACGGCGAAATATTTAGAATGGATTGCTGTCTAAAATTGCAAGGATCTTGTTTTGCACTGTTGATCGGTCACTACAGACGCCAGAGGGTGATCTGATCCGGTTTGCTTTCGCGCGGCAATCTCGCAGGGATATCCGCCAGCAACCCTTCACCATCGTTCATAAGAGACTGGAAGAAGGGCCAAACGTTCCCTTCCGCAAAATACTGATCATGTGGAACCGCAAGCACCACAGCGTCCGAACCGCGAAGATCATCAAGGCCTGAGAGGGACAGGTCATATTCGGCCCTGACCTCGTCAGGATCGGCTAGCGGATCATGGACGAGAACTTCAGCCCCGAATTCTCTCAGTTCGGTAATTAGGTCGATGACTTTGGAATTTCGTGTGTCCGGGACGTTGGCTTTGTAGTGACCGTCCGGCGAAGGCGCTCTGGCGCGACACCGATGCGGCCTGTTACGCTGCCTGAGCAGCGTAACGCCAGGGCAGAAGTTCGTCGAGGCGTGTGATTTTGTGGTCGGCGACTTGACCGAGGACCCAGGTCAGCCAGGCCTGAGGGTCAACACCGTTGAGCTTGGCCGTTTCGATCAGGGTATAAGCGATAGCCATGGCTTTGCCGCCGCCTTGGGAGCCTGAGAACATCCAATTTTTGCGTCCGATGGCGACGGGTTTAACGGCGCGCTCGGCGGTGTTGTTATCCAATTCCAGATGGCCGAGCTCAAGGTATGGGCGTGCTTTCGGCATTCGGCCCAAGGCATAGCGGATGGCCTGCGCGAGTGGTGACTTTCCCGAGATTTTGGGCAATTGCGTCTGCAACCATTCTTCCAAGGCGTCAAAGATCGGTTTTGCCCTAGCCTGCCGGATGGTAGCGCGGTCTTCGGGGGGCATGCCCCTGATCTCTTTCTCGATAGCGTAAAGCTCAGCAATCCGGCGGATGACTTCTTCGGCAATGGCGCTGCCCTGCGAGGAGAAGACATCCACGAACTTGCGTCGTACATGCGCCATGCAGGCCATCTCATCGGCTTTGTCGTCACCGAACACACCGTTGAACCCGGAATATCCATCCGCATGGACCCAGCCCTTGTATCCCGACAAATGAGCAACGGGATGCTCTCCTTTGCGATCCACCGTGAACTGATACCATGCACAGGGTGGCGATTGGCCAGACCAGGCACGCTCATCCCGCACATAGGTCCAGACCCGCGCCGTTTTGGTCTTCTTGTTGCCGGGGGCCAGCATTTTGATGGGCGTATCGTCGGCAAAAAGCGCAGGTCCTTGCCGCACCATCCGTCCGATGGCATCGGCAAGAGGTTCCAGCAGGGCCGTCGAGCGACCAACCCAGTCGGCCATGGTCGAGCGGTCCAGATCGACGCCTTCACGGGCAAAGATCTGGCTCAGGCGATAGAGGGGTAAATGATCGGCATATTTGCTTACCAGAACATGGGCCAACAATCCCGGTCCGGGCCGCCCACGCTCAATGGGGCGCGATGGCAGCGGCGCTTGCACAATCGCCTCGCACCATGAACAGGCTTTGCGGGGCCGGATGATCCGCTTCACCTTGAAGCGTCCCGGCACGTATTCCAACTCTTCGGTGACATCCTCACCCAGGGTGCGCAAGTTGCCACCACAACGACCGCATTCATCACCGGGAGAGAGCTCCTCGTCTTCCCGATCCAGATGATCCGGCAAGGGCTTGCGGCTGTGTTTGCGCTTCGGCTTTGGATCAACTCCCTCCTGCGACGGGGCGGGCTGTTTTGCCTGGTCTTCAGCGGCCTCAACAATCTCGGCGTCCTCGAGCAGATCGAGATTGAGCTGATCCAGACCCTCAGACTTGGAGCCGAACCGATGCCGATTGGCCCCGTGCAACTGGTGTTGAAGCTGCTCGACCTTGAGGCTCAGAGCCTTGACCTCGTCGGCCAGAAGGCGGTTCACCGCCCTCAATTCGGCGGGGTCCTCCGGGGTGATATCAAGGTCCTTCAGCATCTTCGATCTTATATCAGATCAAGGGCGTAAGTTGAATCCCGAGAGGCGCGCAAACGCCAATATATTGGCCTATCCGACGCTCAGGGGCCGCCATGTTTTTTGCGGCATCCGCCAGTCTATGCCTTCAAGCAACATCGACAATTGCGCGGGCGTCACGCTGACCTTACCGTCCTTCGCAGCAGGCCAAACAAACCGGCCCTTCTCAAGGCGCTTGCTGAACAGGCATGCGCCCTGTCGATCCCACCAGATGATCTTCAGCAGATCACCGCGCCGTCCCCGGAACACAAACAGATGTCCAGAATAGGGTTCAAGCTCCAGAACCTTCTCCGCCTGAGCCGCCAAAGTGTTGAACCCGCGCCGCATGTCCGTCACCCCGGCAGCCAGCCAAACCCGCGCGTTGGACGGCACGGGGATCACGGCATTAGACCTTCAACCAAAGCCAGCACCGTCGGCAGCGCCGTCGTCCCTTCCACCAATACCCGCCGCCCGTCCGACAGCGTGATATCAACCCGCTGAGCCGACAACGGCATATCCGAGGCAAGCGCCGCGATCTGGTGGCCTGGTGCGGCCTGCGGGCCCTCTATCTCCACTGGTAGAAACGCCGCTCCATCAAGGACGCAATCGCTGTCTTCTGGCGCAAACCGCTCATCACGCAGCCAGTTGTGGATCAGGTTCGCATTCATCGCAGAGCGGCGCGCAACCTGCGCAACCGAAACCCCCGGCACTCTGGCCTGCAAACAGATCGACCGCTTCTCGTCATCCGACCAAAACCGCTTCTTGCTGCCCTTCTTCGTACCCAAAATGTGCCTCACAATGTCCATTAGTCCGCCCTGAACAACGTCTAAGCCATTGATGTTGCGCGTGGCCGAAGCAATACGCAAATATTCGATTTGACCGGTTTGGGGATGGGGTTTGTGATCCAGAGCAGCAAAATGATCAGTGCATTGAGGATCAGACGCAGGTTATGACCGGCTGCGGCCAGCAGGGCGTTGATGGCATCGCCATTTTTGCCATTGAGGAAGTTCCGGTCAAGTCGTCCATCTGTTTTCATGTGGCCGATGGTGGCCTCGATCGCTGATCGTCGTTTCAGCTCACGCTTCATCTGTGCCGTCAGCCCGCGCTTCTGGCCGGAGATCATGACCTTGGCGTCGCCCTCATAATCATGCCCCCGATAGCCACGGTCCACATAGACACGCTCAGCTTTGGTGCCGCAGACTTTCTCAGCCTGACTGATGGTGTCATTCAAGGTGTGCCCATCATAGGGATTGCCCTCAAAAGCCCTCGCCGCAAGAACCAATCCTTCCCGATTGGTCGTGGCAATGCCAACCTTGGCCCCGAACTCGTAAGGTGTTCGCGCCTTGCCCTTGGCAATACAGGCCACTTCCGGCGCATGCATGGAATAAATCTTGTTTTTGTCCTTGGGGGTCTGGGCCAGAAGCCGCTCCACCAGTCCCAGCAGACGGGAGAACCGGTGCTCAAGACCTTCGTTGCCTGCGATCTTGCGGGAGATGTCGCGATAGACCCGGCCCAGATAGGTCTTCAGCTTTTTGAGTTCCCGGCGCATCCGCTTGAACTGTTTGGCATGGGCATAACGGCCCGCCATCAAGGCCGCCTTTTTGGCAACTCTGGTATGGCTGCGACGCAAGATGATGCCGGCCCTCTTGGCCTGGCGCACCAGAAGCTGCAAGGCCTTGTGATAAAGACGGCTATCGGTGGGATGGGCAATGGCTTTGGGTTGAACGGTCGTATCAACCAAGACCCGCTCAAGGCTGCTCTTCTTGATCGTCCCGCTCTCAATCGCAACACCTACCGTAGCAGAAAGAAGCTTTTCCATTCCCTCAGGACCAATCCGTTTGCGCCAGCGGGTCATGGTTGAGGGATCAATGGGGAATTGGTGCTGGAAAAACTCAAAACCGCAGAAAGACTGCCAGTAGGGGTTTTCAACCCAACGCTCAACCGTCTCTTCATCGGAAAGATCGTACATGTGCTTGAGAAAGTGCAGCCCGGCCATCAGACGCGTTGGTTTGGCCGGTCGTCCCAAGGGGCGATAATGCCTGCCGAACTCCGCATCAAATTCATCCCAAGGCATCAGACCAGACAGCCGCACCAACGAATGGTTCATATCGATGATTGCGGCCAGGCGTTCCTTGAACAGATCGCCACACCGTTTGTTGCGTTTTGAAGGTCTCATGAGAATATGCCAGAAAATGCGTGCTTCGGATCAACTAACCGGCATATTCACACATCCAAAACCCAATGGGTATCCATACTCTTCAATCAGTTAAGGGGTTTTTCAGCGCGAACCCATTAACGAAAATGGACATTATCACCCCACTGCGCTCCCCGTCAGAGCGGGAATACCGAACGCTCACGCTTTGTATGTCAGTCCGAGGATTGCAATTTTCGGCGGCATGGACCGACCAAGTTTGACACAAGACTGGATGATCTTTCCGGCAATGAACGCTGGCATGGCTTCATTTGTCCCGCGTCCGGCCAGAATGACTTGCGGTGTCAGTCCAATCTCATGGGCCTTGTGTGTGAGATAATAGGGGTCCACACCGATGCAATGTCCACCAACAAGGCCTGGCTGAAAGGGAAGGAAGTTCCACTTTGTAGAGGCTCCGGCCAACACGTCTCTGGTATCGATCCCCATGGCGTGAAACAAAATGGCCAGTTCGTTCATGAGCGCAATATTCAAATCGCGCTGGGTGTTCTCAATCACCTTTGCGGCTTCTGCCGCCTTGATGGACGGGGCGATATGGACACCTGCCTTGACGACGCTTGCATATAAATCTGCCAGAGTACGCGTCGCGACCTCTGAGCTCGCCGAGACAACCTTTGTGATTGTTGTAAAATCGTGAACCTTGTCACCTGGGTTAATCCGCTCCGGCGAATAGCCAACCTCGAAACCTTCACCGAGTTTCAGCCCTGATCCCGCCTCCAGAAATGGCACCGCAATATCCTCGGTTGCTCCGGGAAAAACGGTACTCTCAAATACAACGATCGCGTCCGGTTTCAAGTTCTGGCCAACGGCGGATGCAGCCCCCCTTGAAAGGGGAAAGATCGGGGCGTTTGGCTTGGTCCACTGGAGTTGGTACAGCAACAATAACGATGTCGCATTGTTTCAAGGCACTAGGATCATGGGTGAGCGAAAGTGTTTTGCTCTCCAGATCACTATTGTCAACTGATCCCGTCTTGTCTTTGCCTGACTTGAGATCGGCCAGTCGAGCCCTGTTGATATCAAATCCGGTGACCGCGTACCCGGCTTTTGCAAAGCTGCATGCGACGGGTAGCCCAACATATCCGAGGCCAACAATACCAAGTGCAGGCTTCGGCTTTTCTGACAGTGACATCATGGAATCCAGAGCTGAGACCGGACCTTGGATCAGATCAAATCCTTACAAACAAGCAAGTGCGTGCAAAGCGCACGTCTTGTGGCCTACTGGGTTGCTTAGCTTGGGTCAAGCATGGTCCGCAGCAAGGGGACAAGTTCTTCGGCCAGATCCGGAGTGTCGAGAGCATAGGCAATGTTGGCACTCAGGAAGCCAGCCTTTGAGCCACAGTCGTAGCTTTTGCCTTCGTATTTCAGTGAGGAGAACGGCTGGCTTTCCAGAAGTTTTAGCATGCTGTCAGTCAGCTGTATTTCTCCACCTGCACCTGTGCCCTGCTCGGATAATAGGTCAAAAATCTCGGGCTGGAGAATATAGCGACCGGTGATTTGCAGGTTGGACGGCGCAGTACCGGGGGCCGGTTTTTCCACCATATTGGCAATCTGGCTGGCCCGTTTATCAATCTTGTCACCCAGTGCGACAATGCCGTAATTGTGCGTCTGGTCTTCTGGCACTTCTTCAACCGCAATCACATTGCCGCCGGTGCGATCATAAAGATCGACCATTTGCTTCAGGCAGCTGGTTTCGGATTTGATGATCACATCCGGTAGAAGAATGGCGAACGGCTCGCGCCCGATAATATCGCGGGCGCACCAGATGGCGTGACCTAGTCCGAGCGGATCTTGTTGCCGGGTAAAGCTTGTCGAACCGGGCTCAGGGCGGATCGCTTCCAGAAGGTCAAGGGCGCCCTTTTTGTTACGTTCCTTCAGTGTATCTTCCAGCTCATAAGCCCTGTCGAAATGGTCTTCGATCACGCCTTTGTTTCGTCCTGTGACAAAGACGATGTGTTCAATCCCGGCAGCGCGGGCTTCATCGACCACATATTGAACAATTGGCCGGTCCACGATTGTGAGCATTTCTTTAGGAACGGCTTTGGTCGCAGGCAAAAAACGGGTTCCCAGTCCAGCAACGGGAAGAATGGCTTTGCGGATAGGCTTGTTCATTTTTGCAGCGTCCATGGTGCGAATCTGTGGTCGCCTTTTGCTTAATCTCCACTGCTTCTTCTGCCAAGTAGAAACACGTGAAATCAGCCATTTTGCTAAGTCTTGGTGGCTGAATTCCGCAATTTTCAATTCTTGCGTGTTGACCCCTTTGGGGGCGAAGGGGAGGCGATCTGGTGAATTGAATGGCAGTGTTTCCCCGAACTTGCCTTGCCGAGTTGCGATCCCGGCGAAAGAGGGCTATGCAACGGGCGATATTGAAGGTGGACGCGTCTGAAGAAGATGCTGTCCGGCGCCGTCTGTTTCTATCCAAAGGGCTAGTCCACGAATGTCCAAACCAAATTCTGTCGTCAACGTCGGAAACGTCTCCTTCTCAAATACGGCTGCGTTCAGCTTGATTGCTGGTCCATGTCAGATGGAAAGTCGCGAACATGCTCTGGAGTGTGCTGCGGCAGTGAAGGAAATTGCCGGCAATTTGGGCATACCGGTTGTCTTCAAATCGTCCTTTGACAAGGCAAACAGAACATCACTGTCTGGAAAACGCGGTGTGGGGCTGTCTGATGCGCTGCCTGTGTTTGGCGATATCAAGGAAAGATATGGCATGCCGGTGTTGACCGACGTGCATGCGGCAGAACAATGCGCGCCAGTCTCTGAAGTCGTAGACATTTTGCAAATACCTGCCTTCTTGTGCCGACAGACTGACCTGCTGGTTGCAGCCGCACAAACCGGAGCGGTGGTAAATGTCAAAAAAGGGCAGTTTCTTGCGCCTTGGGACATGAAAAACGTTATGGAGAAGGTAACGGAATCCAGCAACCCGAATGTTCTCCTGACCGAACGCGGGGCTAGTTTTGGTTACAATACGCTCGTGAGTGACATGAGGGCTTTACCCATCATGGCGCAGACCGGCGCTCCGGTCATTTTTGATGCGACGCATTCCGTGCAGCAGCCGGGCGGGCAGGGCACATCCAGCGGCGGGGACCGTACGATGGTCCCCGTATTGAGCAGAGCAGCAGTTGCTGTCGGCGTTGCTGGGCTTTTCATTGAGACGCATCCAGACCCAGATAGCGCCCCTTCAGACGGCCCCAACATGGTGCCGCTTAAAGATCTTGGTGCGTTGCTGTCTCAGTTGAAGGCACTGGATAGTGTCGTAAAGGCACCAACGACCAACTAAGTCACGATTTTAGGCCGCTTTAGCGGCCCTTTTTTGTCGTAGGAAATTGAAATTTGTACCGGTTCCCGGTACGTCGTCATTGCAAATATTCGGGGCATGGTCCCCAGCCGAAGGAGTGAAATGGCATGACTGCAATCATTGACATGATTGGACGTGAAATCCTTGACAGCCGCGGTAATCCGACCGTGGAAGTCGATGTTTTTCTGGAGGACGGGTCTTTTGGTCGTGCTGCTGTTCCTTCGGGGGCGTCGACAGGCGCTCATGAAGCTGTTGAATTGCGCGACGGCGGCGATCGTTTTCTAGGCAAGGGCGTTCGTAAAGCCGTAGAGGCTGTCAACGGCGAGATCTTCGAAACCGTCGGTGGACTAGACGCGGAGGATCAGCTCAAGATCGATCAGGCCATGCTTGATCTGGACGGAACAGAAAACAAGGCACGGTTGGGTGCGAACGCAATCTTGGGCGTGTCCCTTGCTGTTGCCCGTGCGGCGGCTCAGGCCTCTGGCCTGCCGCTTTATCGGTATGTCGGCGGAACATCTGCCCGCACGCTTCCGGTTCCGATGATGAACATCATCAACGGCGGAGCGCATGCGGACAATCCGATCGATTTTCAAGAATTCATGATCATGCCGGTTGGCGCGGAAAGCCTGTCCGAAGCTGTTCGCATGGGCGCTGAAGTGTTCCACACACTGAAAAAGGCCCTGAATGCTGCTGGCCACAATACCAATGTGGGTGATGAAGGTGGTTTTGCGCCGAACTTGGAGTCCACGGACGCGGCCATCGGCTTTGTCATGAAGGCGATTGAAACGGCAGGTTACAAGCCAGGTGAGGACATGTTCCTGGCGCTTGATGCGGCCTCAACAGAGTTCTTCAAGGACGGCAAATACGTTCTGGAAGGTGAGGGCAAGTCACTCGCACCTGAAGAAATGGCCAAGTATCTGGAAGACCTAGTCGAACGTTATCCGATCATTTCCATTGAAGATGGTCTGGCTGAGGATGATTGGGCAGGCTGGAAAGCTGCGACTGACCTCTTCGGCAACAAGTGCCAGCTGGTCGGTGATGATCTGTTCGTGACCAATTCCAAACGCTTGCGCCAGGGGATCAATCAGGGCGTTGCCAACTCCATTCTGATCAAGGTCAACCAGATTGGCACATTGTCCGAGACGCTGGACGCTGTTGAGACAGCTCACAAGGCCGGATACACGGCTGTGATGTCTCACCGCTCAGGTGAAACAGAAGACAGCACCATTGCTGACCTCGCGGTTGCGACCAACTGCGGGCAGATCAAAACAGGTTCGTTGGCGCGTTCTGACCGGTTGGCAAAATACAATCAGTTGATCCGGATTGAAGAAGAACTCGGCGCACAGGCAATTTACGCCGGTCGCTCTATCCTGCGCGGATAATCAAACCAAAAAGCCCACCGACTTTGATCTGTCGGTGGGCTTTTTATAAATGAAGACCGGAAAATTCAGGCGGTTTCGCTGGTCTGTGTTTCCGCGGCGTGCATGATCGCAGCTGCGATTGTTTCAGGTTTCTCTGCGCCGGACAGCGCAAAGCGCTGGTCTACGATGAAGCAGGGGACGCCGGTCACCCCCATCTCGTGGGCTTGTGAGATCTGCTTGTTCATTTTGTCCATATCGGAATCTGTTCCAAACAATTGTTCGACCAGATCCGATTGCATTCCCGCTTCATCTGAAATCCGCACCAAGGTTTCGGACTTGGTGAGGTCTTCGCCATCGATGAAATAGGCCTTGAACAGGCGTTCTACGACATCGTCTTGCAGATCGTCGGAACGCGACCACAGGATCAGCCGGTGGCAATCAAGGGTGTTTGGCGACAAGGTAATCTTGTCAAATGCGAAGGGTATCCCCTCGGCCCGTCCGGCGTTTTCGATTTCCGCATAGACCTCTTTGGCCTTCTCTATGCTGCCGAATTTGTCTGCCAGATATTGGGTGCGGTCCTTGCCTTCCTTGGGAAGGGTTGCGTCAAGTTGGTATGGGTGCCAGCGTACATCCACCGGAATGTCAGGGATGGACTTCAGGGCTTTTTCCAAACGCCGTTTGCCGATGTAACACCACGGGCACATGACATCGGAGATGACGTCGAGTGTTATCGCGGTAGTTTCCGTCATGCTGTTACCCTTTTATTCGCCTCGTGCTTTTATCAACCGTAGGTGAATTGAATAGCCTTTGCAAATCAACGCGCCACGATGTACCCATTGTTTCCAGATTAAAGAATAGTGTGGGTTAAAATCGCATTGATCCGGGATTTCAGGATGGTTTTTCCACGGTCATTCTTGAGAACGGCAACCGGCCCAAGTCCTTCCACAACACAGATTAAATCTTCTTCACGACTTGCAGCGTCGGCGATAGACAACACTGTTGACCAAAGATTATCTGCGTCTTCCTGACCGGGAAGTGGGTTGAGCAGGCTGTGAGGCAGAAGTTGCAATTCGTGGACATCGAGCCCACGTAATTTCAGGGCTGACCTGGCTTCATCAAGGTAGCGGTTGTAGAGATCGCGGGACATTCCGCCTGATGGATTTGTCTCAATCAACCAGCGATGGCTTTCAGCTAAAAATCCATCTGTTTGCCTGCGGCACTCACCGCTTCTGATCGCCGTTTGCATTCGGTATTTCAGGTTTTCTGCGGTCAGTTTGTCGGTCAGGACATCAGTTGCGCCTAAATCAAAAAGCGGCACGATATCTGCTGGGTGATCTGCAAAAACCAGAGCTGGTAGAGTCGCGAACCGCGCGTCCAAGCGTAACTGACGCAGATTATCCATGTTCTCTTGCAGGGATGAATCTAGGATCACAGCGTCAAAGCCGCGTTGGGTCAGATAGTCCTCAGCAATGGCCTGATTAAACGCGCCGACGACTTCAACGTTGTCCTGACTAAGGTTCTGTATCTCCAGAAAGCGCTGACCAAGCCCGACAATCAGCAAGCTGCTGGGGCCTTCCCGGTGAGGCACTGTTCCATAGTCGTGGACGCGCCCAAAGACTGACCGACGAAGCGTTGCTTCTTCTGTTCTCAGTATGGTCCGTTGCAAGTCACACATGGTTTGAAACAAGTGGTTCGGTGAAATAGAGACGTTCACCACAGCATGCGGTTTTGGCGCATCAGGAAGGGTGTCTTGCGCTTCTGACAAGAGGATCAGGGGGACTTCACAAGGCAGCGCGTCGATCGTTGAATTTAGTATTGCCCAGAACGCTTGATCATTTTCATGAAGGGCAGCCGGGCTCACTAAAATGGCCGAAGGAATATCGGCAAGATCAGCCGAATTGCCACCACAATCGATCAGGCACCCCAAATCTATTGAGTTTGAGAATATACACCCGGCCACTGCAGCCGGAGGCTCGGTTCCCAAAACCCAAGCTGGACCGTGCCACATCAACGAGTTTTCAAATTCCATAAGTCTTGTACGCTGTTTTAGGCCACCGCGGCGGGCAGTCTTTGTGTTCTGAGCGTCAGGCGCTCCCGGTTCAACGTACCATCTTCATTGCGCGGAAGCGATTGGAGGACGAGGACCCTGTGTGGATTTTTTGCCAAATCGACACCTTCGGCATCCAGATATGCAAAAAACGCCTTCGCATCAGGCACAGTTCCAACATCGGGCACGACTGCAGCGTGAATGCGCGCCCCTAGAAGCGGGTCTTCTACCAGAAAGGCTGCTGCTTCCTTGATTCCCTTGTAACTGGCGTAAATGTCATCGATCTCGGTAAGTGGTCCGGTACCGTGTGCCATTGTGCCGGGAATGCCAAAACCGGATATGCCGTCAGTGGTTTCTTCAACTGAAATTCCAGTTTCCAAGAAGCCGTCTGCATCGAAGCCGAGTTTCGGCAGAGGCATTGTTTTCCAGCCAATATCTGGAACCATAGCACCCCGAAGTTTCAGCGTTTTGGCATCCGTTTCAGGATCTTGCCGGATTTCGATTTCCAGAAGGGCTGGCCCGCTTTCACACCCGTTTGGCCCGTTATGCTTTCCCAAGGCGGTGGCCTGCGCTTTGGCTGACGGACCTCGCGCGTTCGCAACGAGTGAAAATTCATCTGCGATATGAAGGTCAACAATGTTGTTGTTGGCTGTGAAAGCGCTCGGTGCAGGAGAGGCGATGTTCCAAGCGGCAATGATGGTCACATCGCCGGTGTCAAGTTTTCGATCCATCATTTGAGCCAAAGGCCCGGGGGTCAGCACATAATCAGCATTCACATCAGCCGCATGACGCGTGAGTTGATGCAATGAAGTTGGATAGTGCAGGTGCAACGTTCCGGCAGCCCGCAGCCAGGGGACCAGACCAGCACCGAGGCCCGTCAACCCACTCAAGGAATAGGGCACGACAAACCGGCTTCCCGGTTCGATATTTGCTTCCGCCTCGATCAGTTTTGCTGCCGCCTGCCAGTGATTATGTGTTCTGACCACAGGAACAATTTCACCGCTGCTGCGGCTCCAGCTGATGGTGGCCGTGTGATCTGCGGCATCCGCGCGCCGTCCTTCCAAAGGCGGTATATCATCGCCCATTTCTTCAAGCATCGGGCCAAGCTCGATCAAGCCGTCCGGAATGTCTTTGCCAAGTCCGAACACAAAGCGAAGGCTGAACAGTTCGGCGGCAATGTCTCTTGCTGCATCGGCAATGCTTCTGGTCTCGACCCGGTCTGCAGATATAAGAGCTTTCGCGCCAATTGAGTTGAGGGATTCAAGGACGTTGGCTTGGCGCCAGTGCAGTGGAAGTGGTGAGACGACCAAGTCAGCCCTCAGGGCGGCTAAAAGAGCGACAACGGCATCCACCGTGTTGGGGGCCTGAAGGCCCAGAACATGATCTGCTGACAGCCCGAGCGCCCGGTAAAAACCTGCCAGACGCGTTATTTCCTGATCCAGTTCAGCATAGGTGAGGGAGCGCGGTGCCCCGCCAGTCCAGCCTTCTCGGTTGGGCGCATCGATAAGGGCAACACGGTCAGGCTCTGCAGCCGCATTGGCTGACACCAAGCCGTCCAGTGTATCAGTTCCCCAAGCTCCGGCTTGATGGTAGTCGGAGATCAGGTCTTCAGGCGTTGTTTTCATCACATGTTCCGTTGAACCGGTTATTTTTGTGCCGACCACCAGGTGTCAAACTGATGCCCATAAAGGGAATGCTGGGCCGGGGATGCGATACGATCCCAATGGGCGACCCAATCGTCAGGCAGGTGATAAAGTGGAACAGCATAAGCGCCGGAAATCAGCACGCGATCCAGGGCTCGAACAGCTGCTTCAAAAACTTCGCGAGACCGGGCGCCCACCATGGCATCGATCATCGCGTCGATTGCTTCTTGTTTGGCTCCGGTCAGGTTCCAGGACCCTTCTGCATCGGCTGACTTGATGGACCAACGACCATATTGCTCTGCACCTGGTGACAGGGACGCGTACCAAGTGTTGAACATCATATCGAATTCACGACTGATGCGGCGGTCCTCAAACTGGGAGGGGTCAACTGTGCGCACGGTCACATCGATGCCAAGCAGCTTCAGTGTTCGAACATAGTTGAGGGCAACTTTTTCCTCGTCTTCGTTTTTGGTCATGATTTCAAAGGTAAGGGGTTGGCCGTTGGCGCTATTGACTAGTTTGCGATCCTTCAGCTCGTATCCGGCTTTCTTGAACTCATTGAGGGCAGCGCGAAGGATTTTTCGGTCGCGGCCAGATCCATCCGCTTGTGCGGGAAACCATGTTCCATCCATGACCTCATCGCGGACAGCGTCCGGGTAGGATGCGAGAAGGGCCCGCTCTGCATCTGTGGCAGGTTTGCCGACCGAAGAAAGCGAGGAGTTGTCCCAATATCCTGCAGTGCGCTGATAGAGCCCGAAATACAGGTTTTTGTTGATCCATTCAAAATCGAAAAGCATGGCCAAAGCATTGCGCACTGTTGGGTCAGCAAACACCTCGCGTCTGGTGTTTAAGGCTATGCCTTGCGTCCGGGCTGGAATGCCCTTTTTGATAGCCAGTTGCTTGACCTTGCCTTCGAGTGCAGCAGGAAAATCAAAACCGGTTGACCAGCGTGCAGGGTCGCGGAACTGGAGTGTATCAATCAGGCCTTTTTTGAAGGCTTCCTGAAGCGTTGTTTCATCGCGGAAATATTCAATCCGGATTTCATCGAAATTGTCGAAACCAGCTTTGATCGGCAGATCCTTGGCCCAATAATCCGGGTTCTTTTTGTAAACGACGCGGCGTCCCGGCTCGACCGTGTCAAAAACATAGGGTCCGGAGCCGACTGGTGGTGTCAAAGTCGATTTGTCGAAGTTTTCCGCATCGGTGTGCTTTTTCGACAGGATGGGTGCCAGCGCGATCAGCAAGGGAAGCTCGCGATTATCGCCGTTTTCAAACGTCAATTTGAGGCGGTTCTCGCCGGTGACTTCCTTTTTGGTGATTTGGCCATACCAATTGCTGAAAGGGGGGCGGCCTTTGTCGCGAATAACTTCCAGCGAAAAGATGACGTCGTCCACGGTTACTGGACTTCCGTCAGAAAACTTCGCTTCCGGGTTAAGTTCGAACTCGATCCAGTCCCGTGTCTCCGGCATCCGGACACGTTGCGCTAAGTGCCCGTAGAGGCTGAATGGCTCAGCATAGGAGCGGGCCAGTAGGCTTTCGAAGATGTTGCTGCCAAAGGCGCGCTCCCGCATTCCGCGGGCGGATGTCCAGCCACCTTGGACAATGAACTGGTTCAAGCTGTCGAAGGTGCCTTGCACCCCAAGGGTCAATACACCCCCTTTTGGAGCATCCGGGTTGGCGTAGGGCAGGGAAATGAAATCCTCAGGCAAGGCAGGTTTACCGTGCATAGAGATGCCATGCGCCCATGCAACGGTTTCATCATTTGCGTGAGCAGCGGGCGGGGAAAGTAAAATGCACATTGCAGCCAAAGTGCTTGCCAAGACGCGGGCACATGAAAACTCGCTGGAAAAACTGAACAACCGCATGGAACAACTGACCTTCGACGTTGATTCTTGGCTGCAAGACTACCACAAGGATAGTCAAAACGCTCGGCATGCGGGAGAAAAGCGGTGGATATTCAAGATTCAATTCTGAATTGAAAACCGTTGCAATAAGGCCACCCTCTTGCCGCAATCGACGTGTTACGTCACATGCGTTGGATTCGTGGCGTCTGACCCCTTGAGTTTCTTCTGGCTTTGCCGCAGAACACCCCCAATGTCAGCCGTCGCATGATTGAGGAAGTTTGGTATGTTTGATGTGTTGAAAAGAGGAGTGGTAGGCTGCGCGTTGGCCGCGCTGGCAGTTTCCTCTTCCGTTCTGGTTGCGTCCGCGCAGGAAGAACAGGATTCTCCTTGGCTCAAGGTTTGTAACCAAGACCCGAAAGCGAACAAGCAGGTTTGCCTGATTACGCAGGAACTGCGCACCAGCACCGGGCAGTTTTTGTCTTCGGTTGCTATTCGCGAGATTGAAGGTGAAGCGCGAAAAACGCTTCTGATGGCTGTTCCTACCGGAATGTTGATCCAGCCGGGTCTGCGCGTTCAAATCGATAGTGGCAAACAAACACAAGCCAAATATGGCATTTGTTTTCCGAACGCGTGCTATTCCGAACTGGTCATTGATGACAGTTTCGTCACCAGCATGAAGCAGGGCGGCAAGCTTCTTGTCACAGCATTGAACCAGCAGGCAAAAGCAGTTCCCTTTGAGCTGACCCTGATTGGTTTCACCAAAATTTATGATGGCGAACCGATGGATGTGGCGCAGATCGAAGAAAAGCAAAAGCAGCTGCAGAATGAACTTCAACGCCGCGCTGATGAAGCTCGTCAGAAGCTGATCGACGCTCAAAAGGCAAGCCAGTAAAACTGGTAATTGTTTAGGGTCCTAACCCTAGAGACATGAAAAAGGCCGCTCAATTTCAGCGGCCTTTTTTCTTTTGTTCTTATCTAATAAAATCAATGAAGGTCGACGTCGCGCACCATATATGAGCCGTCGGTCTGTTCTTCGAAGATTTCCTCCACTTGCGGATGGCGGATTGGTTCTCCGGTCATGTCCAGTACGAGGTTTTGTTCGCTAACATAAGCCACATACTCAGTCTCGTCGTTTTCAGCGAGTAGATGGTAAAATGGCTGGTCGCGTTTCGGACGCACGTCTTCCGGAATGGCGTCCCACCATTCTTCCGTGTTTGAAAAGGTCGGGTCGACGTCGAAAATCACACCTCTGAAAGGGTAAATTCGATGTCGAACCACCTGACCTATATTGAATTTTGCCGTCCGCATTTCTACTGGTCCATTTGGCTCAAGAACGGCTGACATAACGTGTGTGTTATGGCCTTGCAAGTGTTCGTCTTTTTTTGAAGGACCAAGCTTACATGCCGAGTGTCTAAAGTCCGTAAACTTCAGCCAGTTCCATGTCCTTGGCCGCAACCTGAACGGCCAGATCGACGATGACCTTTGCCTGTTTCCAGGTGGCATCATCCTGCATCTTGCCGTCGATCATGACTGCGCCTGTGCCATTAGGCATGGCGTCCAGAATTTTCTTGGCAAATTGCACTTCGTTGGGATCCGGGCTGAAAACTCTTTTCGCAATGTCGATTTGGGTCGGATGAAGCGACCATGCCCCGTGGCAACCCATCAGGAAGGCATTGCGGAACTGGGCTTCACAAGCGGCCGGATCAGAAAAATCGCCGAACGGCCCGTAAAAGGGTTTGATGCCATAGGAAAGGCACGCGTCGACCATCTTGGCGACCGTGTAGTGCCACAGGTCCTGTTGATAGGCAGCGCGTTGTGTGCCTTCGGCTTCATCCGCCAACACAACGTAATCCGGATGTCCGCCGCCAACCCGCGTTGTCTTCATGCCACGGGAGGCTGCAAGGTCAGCAGGGCCTAGGCTCATGCCATGCATGCGTGGGCTTGCTGCTGCAATATCTGCAACATTCTTGACGCCTTCAGCGGTCTCCAAAATCGCATGTATCTGGATTGGTTTTGCGATGCCTGCCTTGGCTTCCAATTGCGCCAGCAGTTGATCGAGGTAATGGATATCCCAAGGTCCCTCGACCTTTGGCAGCATGATGACATCAAGCTTGTCACCAACCTCCAGCACAATTTCGAGGAGATCATCAAGAAGCCATGGGCTGTTCAGACAATTCACACGAGTCCAAAGGCCGGTGGACTGGAAGTCATTGTCCTTGGCCATCTGGATGAAACCACGGCGCGCATCAACTTTACTATCCGCAGGGATTGCATCTTCCAAGTTCCCAAGCACCACATCCACCTTGGAGATGAGATCCGGCACTTTGGCCCGCATTTTTTCAATCTGCGGGGGGACGAAATGGATCATGCGCTCCAGTTTTACTGGTGGCTCGCGAAACGGGGCAGGAGCGCCGATAGCGAGCGGATTGTAAAAGGCGCGTGGTGTTTTCATGAAGTTTGCCTCCCGTCAGAATGCAAGCAATCGTGACTTCATGCTATATCGGCTTTGTTGCAGTGCAACCATTCTCCGATAGGCGAAGGGCTTGTTTACACGCAACGCGCTTTCAAGAGGCCATTAATCCCATTTGCGATGGATCCACATCCACTGGTCTGGATGTTCCCGAACCCACTCTTCAAATACATCGTGGATGTCTTGGGTGATACGGGCAATATCGGCCTTGCGGTCGTCCGTTTTGGTCACGTTCAGCATCCGGCCTTGGATAGTGAATTGCGTTCCATTTTTTCGAATGACCCGGCCCACAACAATCGGAACATCTGCAGCTCTGGCAAGTGAGGCTGGGGCGGGTGTTGCGAAAGCTGGCTGGCCGAAGAAGTTCACCTCAACGCCGCGGCGCTCGCGCAGATCACCCATCATTGCCACGACACCCCCTTCATCGAGTGCGTTGCGCAAAAGGCGCGGTGTTTTGGCGCTCTTGGAATGCAGTCCACCTTTGTAAAGGTGGAGGCGCGTGTCTTTCAGGATTTTTTCCGCGCTTGGGTTTTTCAAAGCCTGATAAACGCCGGCAATTGTAATGCCCATGCGAACAGCTGGTTGAACGGTCAATTCCCAATTGCCGGAATGGAGTGAGACAAACAGGCAAGGAAGCTTTTCATCAAGGATCTTTTGAGTGCCTTCATCGGCAATGGCTTCAAATCGCCTGCCATCCTTGAGCAATTTGTCGATGTAGAATGTTTCAGCGCTTACGCGCCCGAGGTTTTCCCACATACCCCGCACAATGGCCTGAAGGTCCGCGTCACTTTTATCCGGATAAGCCTTTTTGAGATGGGCAATGGCGCGCTTGTGCCGGGAGTTGAACGGAGCGAAGGTCCGCCAGCAAAACCCCATGAATGACGAGGCAATGTCCACTGGTATGAGACGAAACAAGAAAATGATTGACGAGAGAAGGCCGGCTTCGATCCGGTATTGAAGCGCTTTCAGGGGGGAAGGTTGTGCGCGGTCAGTCATCTATTTGCGGCTGTTCTTTCGTCTGCAGGCGGTTTTCCGGAAAGTTTCGGTGTGGTGTACCATATGCGCCCAAGGCTTGATTGACCGAAACCCTTTTCCAAGCTAGGCGTCAGTATCCAAGGAGTTGCTTCGTTGCAAGCGTTTGCTGTGAATAGCAGATAGCTTGTTTCCTGCCGGCTGTTCTGTATTTTTTGTTCCGGATACCTTCATGCACGATGTCATATCGCTCGCGTTTCCGTTTTTCGGGCTGATTTTCCTCGGCTTTATCGCTGGGAAGTTGAAAAAGATCCCCGAGAGTGGTTTGGCGTGGATGAATTTTTTCATCGTCTACATCGCTTTGCCCGCCATGTTTTTTCGGCTCTTGTCGGAAACTCCGATTGAAGAGCTGACCAATCTCAGTTTCATCTCTGCCACAACATTTGCAACCTATACGATGTTTGCCGTCGCTTTTTGTATTGGGGTTTTGGCGACGCGAGGGAGCATACCCGAATCCACAATTCTCGGGATCGCCGGGGCCTATTCAAATGTTGGTTACATGGGACCGGGTCTGACCTTGGCGGTGCTGGGGCCGGAGGCGACAGTTCCAACGGCATTGATCTTGTGTTTCGATAACACGCTGCTGTTCATTCTGGCGCCTTTGATGATGGCGATTGGCGGAACCGATTCAGAACCAATCGGTCACACGCTGCTTCGCATCTCCTGGCGTGTGTTTAGTCACCCTTTTATTCTGGCGACAATTGCTGGTGTCGGGGCCGCGGCGCTGGAAGTTCGCCCGCCCCAAGCCGTCGACAAGATGCTGGAGTATTTGGGCGGTGCTGCGGCCCCGTGCGCATTGTTCGCCATGGGGGTCAGCGTTGTGCTGCGGCCTGTTGGACGGGTTCCAATGGAACTACCGGCCGTTTTAGTCGTTAAACTGCTCGTTCATCCGGTGCTGATTTATCTGCTTTTGCTCTGGATCGGCGGGTTTGAACCGATCTGGGTTGCCACTGCCGTCTTGATGGCGTGTTTGCCGCCCGCGACCAATGTTTTCGTCATTGCCCAACAATATGGGGTTTATGTGCAAAGGGCGGCGAGTTTTGTGATGATTGGAACGGTGGCGTCTGTCGTCACCGTTACTGGATTTATATGGGCAATTTCCAGCGGCTACATTTAAGCCAGCATAAGAGCTACCGAAACGGGACTGGAATCATGCCGGAAAGGCGCGGGCTCACGCCTTCCTTCATGAGCAGTTTGCGGAACGGAGATACTTTGCTGGCAAATTGCAGCCCAGCGCTTCTTGCCAATTGAACCGGCAACAGTTCGCTCAAGAGAGATCTGTTCAACGCATGAACGGCATTGGTTCGGGTAACAATGTCCGGTTGCCGCTTTTTGTCGTAGGCGGTCATGGCTGTTGCACCGCCAATATCTTCCCCGCGACTTTCCGCCAGTGATACCACCTCCAGAAGGCTGGCAACATCACGCAGTGATAGGTTTAGCCCCTGCGCCCCAATCGGTGGGAATACATGAGCTGTTTCTCCAATCAGCATAACGCGGTTGGCTGCGAAGGTTTTTGCCATCATTCCTGCCAGCGGAAACATCTGCCTTTTGGTGGTCACCTTCAGTTTTCCGTAGATCGAATGAACACGACGCTCCAATTCGGCAGCCAACTGTTCATCGCCCATCTCGCCAAGCCGCAAAGCCCCTTCGGGCGTTTCAACGCAAACAATGGACGAGTTTCTGCCGGTAAGCGGGACAAGTGCACAAGGACCGGTCTTCTTATGAAACTCGGTTGAAACGTGATTGTGAGGACGATCGTGCGACAGGTTGAGGACGACTGCGACTTGGGAGTAGGACCAGCGGTCGATTTTGATTTCAGCCTTGTCGCGGAGTTTGGAATTCCGGCCATCTGCTGCGACCGCCAGTTTTGCTCGGTAGGTTTCTCCGGCTTCGGTGGTTACCTGAATGTGGCTTTCGGTCAGATCATACTGGTCTGCCAAGTCGTGCACGATTATCAGGTTTTCCGTTTCCCGCGCCTTTTCATCAAGGGCAGCATTCAGGTCTTTGTTGAGGATATTGTACCCAAACGCCTCAAGGTCGATTTCCGCGCTTTCGAACGTTACTTCCGGCGCACGGATAAGACGACCTGTGTCGTCAATCATTCGAAGCCGGGAAATCTCGGAGGTTTTGGGTTTGAGATTTTCCCAAATGCCCGCCTTTTCCATCATATTGATGGAATCGTGCCAAAGTGCCGTTGTTCGACCATCCGTAACGTTGACTGGTGGTGTTACGATGAGAGTCGACAGTCCCGCCTGTGCCAGCAAGATCGCTGCGGTCAGACCAGATGGACCTCCGCCGATAACGGCTACATCATGGACGGGTATATTTTGTTCTGTCTTTGACATTTGCGGCTCACGAATTTGTTTGTTTGAGCGGTAATGTGTCTTTCTAAGCGAGGATTGCAAGGTGGCATCTCGTCTCAACCAAAAACACTCTGTGCCGATTTATAAGTTCGGAGTATGTGAGCTATGCGGCAGATCAATTCCCAGCGGTCTGTCTTCTGCTATGGCTGAGCGTGGTTCTCGGTTTTGGGCAAGATGAGGCATGACTGACAACGTGGTTGAGAAGGTAGGGAATTCAGGAATAATCATGGATTCCAAGTCAAACATGCCGAATGCTGTAGGCAGTCAACGCGGCTGGCCGCTGGTTCTTTTTTGTCTTGTAATGCTCAGTCTGCTTGGTTGGATCTACTTGGGCACTATGGTCGCTGACATGGTGCCGGTCATGGATATGACCGAAGCCGGGCCGGGTATGGGCCTTTTCAATGTCTTCAATGAGTTTGCCGGTTTGCCTGCCGAGGCACGTGCGGCGCTAGCTGCACTTTGTTTGCCGACATCTGCTGCAACATTTGGCATGCCCGGAGCTGAGTGGGGCGCGCTGGATCTCGGTCTGGTGTTTTGGATGTGGGTGATGATGGCTCTGGCGATGATGTTGCCGACAGCCGTTCCAATGTTGAAATCCTATCACCAACAAGCCAGCGGGACGGCGGCGGCTCCCATTCTATCTACGTTGTTTGTTGCCGTTGGGTATTTGAGCATCTGGATTGGGTACGCAGTTATTGCGATCGTGATTCAGTGGGGCCTGACACAGGTTGGCATGTTGGATGCCATGATGGTGCCTGCGCATCTGGCATTGACGGCGAGTGTTTTGATTGCTGCGGGTATCTATCAATTCACACCGGCCAAGCAGGCCTGCCTTTATCGCTGTTGGTATCCGCGTTGGCAGTTTTTGAACCTGCGCCACGCTGAGAAGGGGGAAGCTGCGGCGTTGAAGGAAGGTATTGTTCAGGGTTTGGCTTGCCTTGGGTGCTGCTGGGCGATGATGACGCTGATGTTTGCAGTCGGCTTGATGAATGTCATCTGGATTGCCGGGCTTGGCGCTTTGATGGCAATCGAAAAGGCGTTTCCGTCCAAGTGGTTTTCGTACGTATTGGGCATCCTCTTTCTGGTTTGGGGCGGCGCACTGGCAGCACTGATGATGTCTTCAGCTGGCTAACGAGTAGTATTGCCGTTCGGGAAAACAAACGTCGGGTGGCTGGCGCTCTTGACCTTTGTAAAAATAGCGCGCAAAACCACTGTTCAGCCTGTCATGAAACTGAAATATTGGACAGTTGAGACGCGCCCCGTTCATCCAGACAAATTGAGGGCGTTTTGTTAGACGCCGCGCCGCTGACAGAGTGGTGCATGACTGCGGACAATAGGGACCCAGCAACCCCGTGACTGATATTACTCCGGAAAAAGACAGTAAGGAGCCGGCGCTGTTTTTAATCCATGTTCTCACGGCTTCGGGCGCCCCGATTGCGTTGATCGCACTATTGGCCGGGGCTCAGGGTAAATGGGGAGAGATGTTTGCTTGGCTCGGCCTTGCACTGGTCGTCGATGGTATTGATGGGCCGCTTGCTCGAAAGTTCAATATTGCGGAGCGATTGCCGCGCTGGTCCGGGTCTTCGCTCGATTTTGTAATCGATTACGCGACTTATGTTTTCCTTCCGGCGTTTGCATTGTCTGCAAGTGGAATGCTGGACCAGCCGTGGAACTGGATTTGCGGTGGTTTGATTGTCTTCACCGGCGCTCTTTATTTCGCAGACAATGGAATGAAGACGCCAGATGGATCATTCAAAGGCTTCCCTGCCGTCTGGAACATGGTCGTGTTTGGGTTGATGGTTTTGTCCCCGTCGCAAACCTTTACGATCATCTTTGTACTCCTCTGCTGTGTTTTGACCTTTCTTCCAATCCGGTTCAGCCATCCTGTGCGGGTGAAGCGGTGGCGAATTGCAACATTGGCCGTAACTTTCCTCTGGCTGGGATTGGCTGGGCTGGCGGTATCAAACGGGATGGTGTTGGAGGGGGCAGCGGCAACGGTGTTCACTGTTGCCAGTTTCTATCTCTTTGGCGTTTCTGCCGTTCAACAGCTTCTGGAGCGCTACGGTTAATCCGCGATTATCTCCGGAATATTATCAGTGTTTTAGGGTCAGCCTCTCTTGTTCGGGGGCGTAGCGCTGCTTACTGTCCTCTCAAAGTTAATATGAGAGGCAAGAGCAATGGTTCACGCTATTCGCGTACATGAAAATGGCGGCCCCGAAGTCCTGAAGTGGGAAGGTGTAGAGGTTAGTGATCCGGCTGCAGGTGAAGTGTGGATCAGGCACACAGCAGTCGGCCTCAATTTTATTGATACCTATTTTCGTTCCGGGCTTTATCCGGCTCCCAGCGGTCTGCCCTTTATTCCGGGAAACGAAGGGGCAGGGATTGTGGTCGCTGTTGGGGAAGGCGTTGATACGCTCAATGTTGGTGACCGTATAGCCTATGCAGGTCCCATAGGATCTTACAGCGAAGAGCGTGTTATTGCGGCTGACCGGCTGGTCAAGGTTCCAGATGATGTTGACGACAAGGTGGCCGCGGCCATGATGCTGAAGGGAATGACCGCTCAATATCTCCTCCGCCAGACCTATAACGTGACCAGCGAAACCACCTTGCTTTTCCATGCTGCTGCTGGCGGTGTTGGTTTAATTGCCGGACAATGGGCATCCCATTTGGGCGCAACAGTCATCGGCACTGTTGGATCGGAAGAAAAGGCGGAACTTGCGAAAGCCAATGGTTACACCCATGTGATCAACTATCGAACTGAGGATTTCGTCGAGCGCGTTAAAGAGATAACTAACGGCAAGGGCTGTGATGTTGTCTACGATTCCGTTGGACAAGACACCTATCCCGGCAGTCTGGATTGTTTGAAACCCTTGGGGCTTTGGGCAAGCTTTGGTCAATCTTCCGGGCCGATTGCTGACTTTAATCTGGGTTTGCTTGCCCAGAAAGGCTCACTGTTCGCGACCCGGCCGACGCTCTTCACATACATCGCGACAGCGGAAACACTCGCGTCAACTGCGCGCGACCTGTTTGATGTTATTCAATCCGGTGCAGTGAAAATTGCCGTCAATCAGGAATATGCTTTGGCGGATGCGCGGCAGGCTCACGAAGACCTAGAGGGCCGCAAGACAACGGGCGCGACGGTTCTGGTGCCGTAGACCCTATGACCGGCAACACAAGCCATCAGGACAAGGCGCGCAATCTTTACGCGCCTGCCATGCGGTATTTCGCGAAAGTCGCTGAAGTCGGCTCCATCAGGGCCGCTTCGCGCGAGCTGAATGTCGCATCTTCCGCCGTAAACCGTCAGGTGCTGTGGCTTGAAGAAGCTCTTGGCTTGCAGCTGTTTGAGCGTGTGGGACGGCGTTTGAAACTGTCCGAAGCCGGTGAAGTGCTTTTGGCCCATGTTCGTCGAACATACTCTGATTTCGATGGGACCATGTTTGAGTTGGAGGCGCTCAAGGGACTTCGTCGTGGGACTGTCACCATCGCCACTGTTGAGAGTGTTTCGGAAGTGCTGTTGCCTCACTTGATCACGAGCTTTCGCAAGACCTTTCCGGATATCAACTTGAAAGTGATTGTGGCGACGTCTAACGGGGCCGCAAAGCGTGTTGAAACGGGTGAGGCCGATGTCGGGTTCACATTTGATCCGCCAGAAGCAGCAAGCCTGTCCGTTGCCTTTCATCATGATCTTGCAATCGGTGCCTTGATGCGTCCGGATCATGAATTGGCAGAAAAGAAAGTTCTTACACTTTCGGAATGTCTGAAATACCCCATCGCGTTGCCATCAGAAGGGTTGTCACTTCGTGCTCGTCTTGACGCTGCGCGCCGGGGCGTCGAGCAGGACCCGGATATTGTGGCAGAAGCCAATTCCTTGAAGTTCCTGCGGTCTTTGGTGCGATCTGGCCCTATTGTCGGATTTCAAACGCGGGTTGGTGCCGAAGATGATCTGGCATCCGGCCAGCTGGTTTTTCGGCCATTAAAAGACGGGCCGTTGCAAGCGGATCGACTTTGCATTGTGACATCTTCCATGCGGGCGCTAGGTCTCGCTCCTGCGCGCTTCTTTGAACACGCTGTGGAGACTTTGAAAGTCCACTTAGAGTTTTTTGATGCCAATACGGCATCATGAAGAACGCAAATCTGCGCTATTGCTTTGGTGCAATCGGTGCAATCATTTTTGACATATGCCAGCCTCTTGAGGCGGCGATTGGGAGAGAATTCAAATGGGGCGTTTGACCACGCATGTCCTCGACACAGCTTTGGGTGTGCCGGCTGAAGGGCTGAAGATAGAATTGTGGGCAATCAATGAGACAAGCGAACTCATTTCGACCCATCAAACAAATTCTGATGGCCGGGTTGATAATCCCATTTTGGACGGTGACACCATCAAAACCGGCACATATGAGCTGCGCTTTTTCGCGGGAGAATACTTGAAATCCTGCGAACAGGAGCTTCCTGATCCATTATTTCTGGACATCATCCCAATCCGCTTTGGCATTGCTGACGAAGGCGCGCATTATCATGTGCCATTGTTGCTGTCTCCGTACGGCTATTCGACCTATCGCGGGAGCTGATTTATGCGTGAAACCATTCGGTTTCTCCAAAATGGAAAAGTTGTAGAACTCACCGACGTCAAGCCAACTGAAACGGTGTTGGATTATTTGCGTCTTCGTCGCCGAAAGACGGGAACTAAGGAAGGGTGCGGTGAGGGTGACTGCGGCGCATGTACGGTTGCTCTGGGGCGGCTTGTTGGAGAAGAAATCGTCTATCAACCCGTCAACAGCTGTATTTTGCTGCTCGGGATGATTGACGGAGCCGAATTGGTGACCGTTGAAGATCTCGCATCCGATGAACGCTTGCATCCGGTGCAGCAGGCGATGGTTGACCTTCACGGGTCTCAATGCGGTTTCTGCACCCCTGGCTTTGTCATGTCACTCTTCACGCTGTATCACGCGAATGGCAAGACAAGGAGCCGTAAAACGGTCACCGATTGGCTCGCGGGCAACCTTTGTCGATGCACCGGATATCGCCCGATAGTCGAGGCAGCACTGGCGTCCTGCTTTGATGTTGCGGATGATTGTTTCGCCCAGCGCAGCGATGAAACCGTTCAGGCGCTTCGTGAATTATCTGACCAGCGCGATATATATTTGCCTTATGGCAACGGCTTTTTTGCTTCACCTGCCACATTTGAAGGTTTGGCTGCGCTTTATTCGCAGCATCCAGATGCAACTCTCGTTGGCGGTGCCACGGATGTAGGGCTTTGGATCACCAAACAATTGCGCGATCTGCCGAAAATCATCTGGTTGGGCCGCATAGACGGCATGAACCGGGTGGAAGACACGGCTGCGGGCCTTTTGATTGGTGCAACAGCGACCTATCAGGACAGCCATGCGGCGGCTGAGAAACTGTCTCCTGATCTTGGAGAACTTTGGCGGAGGATTGGGTCGAAGCAGGTGAGGGCGTCAGGCACAGTCGGCGGTAACATCGCCAATGGGTCACCGATTGGCGACACCCCTCCGGCTCTGATTGCGCTCGGCGCAACGTTGGAGCTGCAGAACAAAGAAGCCTCTCGCACCATGGCGCTTGAAGATTTCTTCATCGAGTATGGTCGGCAGGACCGGAAGCAGGGCGAGTTC
>NZ_GL476320.1:1119775-1167539 GCF_000148725.1 Roseibium sp. TrichSKD4
TCGTGACCGGGGTATTTGTGCCGCGCCCAACCCTTAATCAGTTGTTTCGCTGTTACAAGATTTCCAAACGCTTTGATCAGGATATTTCGTCAGTCATGGGCGCATTTCGCTTTACCTTGTCGGATGGTGTTATCACCGAAGCGCGGATTGCTTATGGAGGCATGGCCGGCACGCCCAAACGGGCGTCTGAGGCCGAGCGCGCTTTGATCGGTGCGCGCGTAGATGACCCTTCCAGCTGGGTCGGCGCCATGAAGGCCCTGCAGTCAGATTATGCTCCATTGTCCGACATGCGTGCATCTGATGAATATCGCCAGGAAACGGCGCGTGCACTGCTGGTCAAGGCTTTGATGGAAGCAGATGGCACTGATCCAGTGTCTCTGAACGTTCTCAAGCGGCGGGAGGCAGACAATGACCGCGCCGCATAATGCAGAAATGGATAAATCCCTGGGCCATGTCCATAAGCCGCTTAAGCACGACAGTGCAGACAAGCATGTTGCTGGCGTAGCTGCTTACATCGACGATATTCCGGAACCTGAAGATACGCTCCACGTCGTGCCGGTTTGGTCCAAAAAAGCTGTACGTGCCAATATATTATCAGTTGATGTTGATAGGGCAGTTGAACTACCCGGAGTTCTGGCTGTTCTGACCAAGGACGACATTCCGGGCATCAATGATTGTTCGGCAGCCATGGGTGATGATCCGGTTCTGGCGGATGGTGAAATCCAGTTTTTCGGGCAAGCAGTGTGTGCTGTTGTTGCGGTAACCCGAGACATTGCCCGGCGAGCAGGGCTGTTGGTGGACATTCAGTTTGAGACCACTACGCCGATATTGACTGCCGAAGATGCGGTCGATGCCGATACAACTGTGTTACCCGATTATCAGTTCCGCCGTGGTTCACCAGAGACTGGGCTGACGGCCACTGAAATGTCGCTCGCTGGAACCATGCATATCGGTGGTCAGGAGCACTTTTATCTGGAAGGCCAGATTGCGATGGCCACTCCGCAGGAAGATGGCGGCATGTTTGTTCATTCTTCCACCCAGCACCCGACCGAGGTTCAGCACACGGTCGCCAAGGTTCTCGGTGTTCCGGATGCGGCAGTCACGACCGAAATACGGCGCATGGGCGGCGGGTTTGGCGGCAAGGAATCCCAAGCCAATCAATGGGCAGCGCTCGCGGCTTTGGCGGCTGCCAAGACAGGCCGGACCTGCAAATTGAGACTGGACCGGGACGATGACATGGTCATGACCGGAAAACGTCACGACTTCCGTGTCGATTGGCAAGTGGGACACGATCAGGATGGTCGTATCCGAGCGGTTGATCTCAATTTTCTGGCTCGTTGTGGCTATTCGGCGGATTTATCGCTTGGGGTAAATGACCGGACGCTGTTTCACGCAGATTCCAGCTATTTTTATCCAGATGCGGCAATTCGCAGTCGAAGGCTGAAAACAGATACGTGTTCTAACACGGCATTCCGCGGATTTGGCGGTCCTCAGGGCATGTTGGCTGCCGAGCGTTTGATTGATGCGATTGCAATCCGGTTGGGCAAAGACGCGCTTCAGGTTCGTAAGTTGAATTTCTATGACGGCGAGCGAAACCTGACACCCTATGGGATGCCAGTTGAAGAATATGAGGTGATGCATGACCTTATTTCAAAACTGGAAGAAAGCTCAGGTTATTGGGAACGCCGTGAGGCTGTTCGTGCGTTTAATCAGACCAGTCCTGTATTGAAAAAAGGATTGGCGTTGACGCCGGTGAAATTCGGAATTTCCTTTACACTCAAACATCTGAATCAGGCTGGCGCGCTTGTTCATCTGTACACTGACGGTTCGGTTCATCTGAACCATGGCGGCACAGAAATGGGGCAGGGGCTTTATCAAAAAGTCGCCCAGGTCGTGGCCGATGAATTTGGCGTAACGCTCGACAAGGTTCGGATCACGGCGACAAATACGTCCAAGGTGCCCAACACGGGGCCGACGGCAGCCTCGTCTGGTACCGACCTCAATGCGATGGCGGCGAAAATTGCAGCGCGTACCATCAAGGAACGTCTGATCCACTTCCTGTGTGCCGATCACGATGTGACGCCGGACAAAATCCGCTTTGTGGACAATCTGGTTCATGTGGGTGAAACAACGCTGAAATTGGCTGAGGTCGCCAAATTGGCGCACATGGCCCGCATACAAATGTCTCATGCCGGTTTTTACGCGACTCCGGGCATTACCTGGGATCGAGACACTGCGACTGGGCGGCCGTTTTTATATTTTGCCTATGGCGGAGCCTGCGCTGAAGTAACAATTGACACGATGACCGGTGAAATGACCGTCGATCGTGTCGATATTCTGCACGATGTTGGTCACTCACTGAACCCGGCAATTGACATTGGGCAGATTGAAGGCGGTTTCGTGCAAGGCATGGGCTGGCTTACCACCGAGGAGCTTTGGTGGGATGATGAAGGCCGGCTGCGCACGCATGCACCTTCAACATATAAGATCCCAACAGCCTCGGACATTCCGGAGGACTTTCGGGTCAGTCTTTATGAGGGGCGCGGAAACCCTCAAGACACGATCTATCGATCAAAAGCTGTTGGCGAACCGCCGGTTATGCTGGCCAACTCTGTTTTTTGCGCAATCAATGATGCGGTTGCCAGTTTGAAGCCCGGCGTTGTTCCAAATCTGAATGCGCCGGCAACACCGGAAGCGATCATGAAGGCCGTCCGGTTCATGCGGTCCAGCCCCGCGCCCAACCAAACTGCGGGAGAGGCGTTAGAATGAGGGTTTGGGGGCACATTGCAAATACGCTTGACCAAGGCGCTGCATGTGTCCTCGTAACCGTTGCGTCTGTCGCCGGATCAACCCCGCGCGAAGTTGGGGCGCGAATGATCGTGCTGGAGGATGGTGGTTTTTATGGCACCATCGGTGGTGGAACGCTTGAGTTTGAAGCCATCAAAGCAGCCCAGCGGTTTCTGCAAAGCGGTGATACCGGTCTGACGTTGCGAAGAATGTCCCTTGGCCCGGACCTCGGCCAATGCTGCGGCGGGGCGGTTCAGATCGCTTTTGAAGTCTTCTCATCAGACCAGAGAGAGAATGTTACCGAGTTTGCCAAAGCAGAACTGGCTGGTGTTCCTTTCTCAACGCAGGCGAAGGTGAGCGACGGCAAAGTGGAGCGGTCAAACGTGGAGCCCCACGCGCATCGCTTTCATATGGAAAGCGGCTGTTTGCTTGAAACCTTCGGGGAGGCGCGTCGTCCTGTTTATCTGTTCGGGGCAGGGCATGTCGGCAAGGCTGTTGTGCTGGCCCTTGCGCCGTTGCCGTTTCAGCTGACATGGATTGATTCCCGAAAGGACGTCTTTCCTGCCGCTGTTCCGCAAAATGTCAGAATGGTTCATGCGGCAAATCCCGACGATATTTTAGAGAGCGCCCCGGCAGAGGCTCTTGTGCTGGCCATGACCCATTGTCACGCCATGGATGAGGAGGTCATGGCAGCAGCACTTGGGCAGCAGCGTTTCCAGTATTGTGGCGTTATTGGCAGCAAGACAAAGCGCGCCCGGTTCTTGAGCCGGCTGAAAAAGCGCGGACTACCTGCCAGTGTGGTGGCGGACATGGTGTGTCCGATTGGTGTGCCAGAAATTCGATCTAAGCATCCGGCCGCGATAGCAGCTGGTATTGCTTGTGACTTGTTACAACGGGAGGAAATCGCCCAAAATAGGGTGAACCAACCAGAGGGACTTGAAATTATAAGGACAATTAGCCGATAAGTCGGCAAACAGTTGGGGGTGACCAGGTGGCAGATGTGTCAATGGCGGGGGAGGAGCACCGCGCCGCGGCCAGTGTGCGTTCTGAAACGGGAATGTTGCTTGATGCACGTGGCCTGACCAAACGTTTCGGGGACATATTGGCGAATGACCGCGTTGATCTTGCGATCAACAAGGGTGAAATACATGCCTTGCTGGGTGAAAATGGCGCCGGCAAATCCACATTGGTCAAGATGTTTTATGGCTCACTGGAGCCCGATGCCGGAACAATCTCCTGGCAAGGAAAGCCGGTTAGCATAAACAGCCCTGCCGAAGCGCGTGCGCTTGGTATCGGCATGGTGTTTCAGCACTTTTCCTTGTTCGAAGCCTTGAGTGTTGTTGAAAACATTGCCCTTGCCCTGTCGGATGCCGGGGACATGAAGGCTCTGGCACGACGCATTGAAGAAGTGTCGACTGATTATGGGTTGCCACTTGATCCAAACTCAATCGTCGCAGATTTGCCGGTCGGTATCCGCCAACGCATTGAAATCGTGCGGTGTCTTTTGCAAGAGCCGCAACTGATTATCATGGATGAACCAACGTCGGTTCTGACCCCGCAAGAAGCAGACCGTCTGTTTCTGACCCTCCAGCGGTTGGCGAGCGAAGGTTGCGCTGTACTCTACATTTCTCACCGGCTGGAAGAAGTCCAACGCATTTGCCATCACGCGACGATCCTGCGCCATGGCCAGTTCGTAAGCGAATGTGATCCTTCCAAGGAAACGCCCGCTTCACTGGCTCGGATGATGGTCGGAACAGAAGTTGTTGGTGTTTCGCTTGGGGCACATCAGGCAACGGGTGGAACCGTTCGTCTGGGCCTCAGCAACTTGAGCGCAAAGGCGAGTACTCCCTTTGCCACTGAACTCAGAAACATCAATCTCAACGTTCGTGCAGGCGAGGTCATCGCAATTGCAGGGGTTGCCGGTAACGGGCAGGGTGAGTTGTTCGACGCCATATCGGGGGAAATGCGTGTCGACAACGATATGGTTCGTTTCGATGACGTTGCTTGTGGGCATAAAGGTGTCAATTGGCGACGACGCAAGAATGCGGCCTTTGTACCGGAGGAAAGGCTCGGCCATGGTGCCGTGCCAGGCCTTAAGCTTTCTGAGAACATTGTTCTAACTCGCCATTCAACTCGCGATGGCCTGACAGGTGCCGGGTTTGTTTCCACCACAAAAGCGGGTGAACTGGAACAACGGATCAAGAAAAATTACGACGTGCGGATGTCGCATGATGATCCGGAGGCGCGGTCGCTATCTGGTGGGAATTTGCAGAAGTTTGTTGTTGGACGTGAACTTGACCGGAAACCGGGTGTTCTCGTAGTCAATCAACCGACATGGGGCGTTGATGCTGGTGCGGCAGCCTTGATCCGGCAAGCGCTAATTGACCTCGCCCGTGAAGGCTCCGCCGTTTTGGTGATCAGTCAGGATCTCGACGAAATTTTCGAGATTGCCGACCGGATTGCCGTGATTTCCCGTGGGTACCTGTCTGAACCTGAAGACGCCCACACCATGACCCGCGAACGTATTGGTCTGCTTATGGCTGGCGGCGCAGAAGAAAATGCAGGAGCTGCGTGATGCGGATCGAACTCGTTAAACGCAAGGAACACAGCGGAGTGATGGCCTTGCTGTCTCCTGTCATCGCGGTTGGATCGACGCTCATTGCTGCAGCTCTGATTTTTACCCTGACCGGAAAAGACCCGGCGCTTGGCCTCTACAAGTTCTTTATTGAACCGCTTACAGATACTTGGTCGCTGCAAGAGATTGTCGTCAAGGCGACACCGTTGGTGTTAATTGCTTGCGGGCTTGCAGTTTGTTATCTCTCGAACAACTGGAACATTGGGGCAGAGGGGCAGTTTGTCTTTGGCGCAATCTGTGGATCGTTTCTGCCGATCCTCATTCCAGATTTCGCCAATGGTGCAACGCTTCCTTTGATGTTGGTATTCGGCGCTCTTGGAGGAGCGGCTTGGGGGTTGATCCCGGCGCTCCTCAAGACGCGTTTCAACACCAATGAAATTCTGACGAGCCTCATGCTTGTATATGTTGCTGGCCTGCTGCTGGACTATCTTGTTCGTGGTCCCTGGAGAGACCCGGGCGGTTACAATTTTCCTGAATCCCTCATCTTTTCCGACGCAGCAACACTGCCGGTTATCGGGGATGGCCGGATGAGTATCTCTGCGCCGATTGCAGTTTTGGTGGTTATCGTACTGGCTGTGGTTTTGGCAAAAACCCTGAAGGGCTTTGAGATCCGCGTGATGGGGGAAAGTCCTCGCGCTGGTAGCTTTGCAGGTTTTTCCTCAAAACGCCTCACCATCTTCGCTTTTGCGCTTGCCGGCGCCCTTGCAGGCCTTGCAGGGACAATGGAGGTTTCGGGTTCACTTAACCAGTTGTTGCCGACAATCTCCCCAGGGTACGGCTTTACAGCCATTATAGTCGCCTTTCTGGGTCGACTGAATCCGATCGGCATCCTGATCGCCGGTTTTGTGCTTGCATTATCTTACATCGGCGGTGAGGCGGTGCAGGCCTCCATGGGTGTCTCAGACAAGATTACGAGTGTTATTCAAGGGCTGCTGCTCTTCTTTGTGCTCGCTTGCGATACCTTCATTTTGTATCGACTGCGCTTTGTTAAATCTCGCAAGTCTGCTGGCGTTCCGGAGGCATCTCATGTTTGAAGCAGTCCTTTTGACCGTCATCACGGCGGCGACGCCTTTGTTGATCGCTGCGGTTGGCGAGCTGGTTGTCGAACGCTCCGGTGTTCTCAACCTTGGTGTTGAGGGCATGATGATCATGGGAGCCGTGGTTGGCTTTGCTGTTGCCAACCAAACAGGGTCGGGCTCCCTAGGTGTGGTCGCGGCGATTGTTGCTGGAATGGCGATGTCCGCTTTGTTCGGATTTCTGGTGCTCATTTTGGTAACCAACCAAGTTGCTAGCGGTCTTGCTCTGACGATTTTGGGCCTCGGACTGTCTGGTATGATCGGCGAAGCATTCATTGGAGTGCCGGGGCTTCGTCTGCCGGAACTCTACATTCCGGTTCTTTCCGAGATTCCTTTCGTTGGGCCTGTTTTCTTTCAGCAAGATGCGCTGGTTTATGTGAGCTTTCTACTTGTTGGGGCTGTGAGCTACATGCTCTTCAAGACGCGGGCGGGTCTTATCCTTCGCGCCGTTGGGGATAATCATGTTTCAGCCCATGCACTTGGATATTCGGTTGTGCGGGTGAGGTTCATGGCAACCCTGTTTGGCGGCGCCTGCGCCGGGCTTGCTGGAGCTTACATGTCGCTCGCTTATACTCCGCAGTGGGTTGAGAATATGACGGCCGGGCGGGGCTGGATTGCCTTGGCTCTGGTTGTCTTCGCCTCTTGGCTTCCGTTTCGGGTTGTTGCGGGCGCCTATTTGTTCGGCGCGGTGACAGTCTTGACTTTTCATGCGCAGGCACAAGGGCTTGGCATTCCGTCCCAATTCCTTTCCAGCCTGCCATACCTTGCAACAATTGCCGTGTTGGTGTTGATTTCTGCTAATCGCAGGCTAACGCTGGTGAATACCCCGGCTTGTCTTGGCAAGCCGTTTGTACCGGATCGCTAACGACCAGTTCGGCATCAAATGCCGATGAGTAAAGACCAGAAAGGGAATGACGTCATGAAATCCATCCTAAGAGGCGCAGTAGCTGCCTTGGCGCTGACTGCAGCGGGTTCCGTTGCACAAGCGGCAGATCTGAAAGCCTGCTTTGTTTATGTTGGTCCGGTTGGCGACTTTGGCTGGTCTTACCAGCATGATCAGGGACGTCTTGCGGTTGAAGAGCATTTCGGTGACCGCGTGGAAACAGCTTATCTTGAAAGCGTTCCGGAAGGACCAGATGCAGAGCGCGCCATTGAACGGTTTGCCCGCGACGGCTGTGGCCTGATTTTCACGACATCATTCGGATATATGAACCCGACCATCAAGGTCGCGAAGAAGTTCCCGGATGTGAAATTCGAGCACGCAACTGGCTATAAGACGGCTGACAACGTTGCGACATATAACTCAAAGTTCCATGAAGGCCGATACATCATTGGCCAGATCGCTGCCAAGCAATCCAAAACAGGCGTTGCCGGTTATATTGCCTCGTTCCCGATCCCGGAAGTTGTCTCCGGTATCAACGCCTTCATGCTCGGTGCTCAATCGATCAATCCTGATTTCAAGTTGAAGGTGGTGTGGGTCAACACATGGTTCGACCCGGGTAAGGAAGCGGATGCGGCCAAGGCACTGATCGACCAAGGTGCAGACATCATCACCCAGCACACGGATTCCACCGCACCGTTGCAGGTGGCGCAGGAACGCGGCGTGCATGGTTTTGGTCAGGCTTCCGACATGATCAACTTTGCAAAAGATGCGCAGTACACAGCCATCATCGACGATTGGGCACCTTATTACATTGAGCGTGTTCAGGAAGTGCTGGACGGAAAATGGCACTCTCACAGCGCATGGGATGGGATTTCAGAAGGCCACGTTGTGATGGCGCCGTACACCAACCTGCCGGATGATGTGGTTGAAATGGCAAAAGCAACAGAAGCCAAAATCAAAGGTGGCTGGGAGCCTTTCACGGGTCCGATTACAAAGCAGGACGGGACTGAGGCTGCCGCCGATGGGGTGCGTCTCGAAGACGGCGCGATCCTTGGCATGAACTGGTACGTCAAAGGCATCGACGACAAGCTTCCGCAATAAGTCTCGCTGTACAGCTTAAAAATGGTGCTCCCGGACTGGTTGGTTTGGGGGCATTTTTTGTTGCAAGGTTTGATTGCAGTTACAGCCTGAAAATCTCAAGGGGAAAACCTGAACGCGTCACGCCATTGAGATGATCGGTATATTGCGGGGCCACGCGTATATCTCGAATCCCTGCCACTTGGTCAAAAATTCTAATAGGCATCTTTGTGACTCGTAATAATTGTCAGAGGGTTGCACCTCTAAAAGATACTTTATTTCATATGTTTAGCGCATGCCGTTACGGCAAAATACGGTAAAGCCATTGAGAGTTATCACGTGATCCCGGTTTACTGTTACGCGGTTTCGTAAATTCGCGTGCGGTTGGCCAGTATTGTCTATCGCTTGAAATGTTTCGTGCCTGGAAAACGGGAAGCGGCTTTTTGCAGCTCCTTTCGAACTTACGGAAGAAGTTTGTTTATGCTCAAACGAACGGGTTCGTGGAATCTCATTGCTGGCATTGGTCTTGTTTTTGTTGTCGCCACTTTCTTGGCTCATGCATTTTTAAACCGGTCGGAAGAGAATGCCCTGGAGCAATTGCTTGATCGGGCAGGGACGCAGGAAACCCGTATTCTTCGCAACATGGCTGTTCAGGCGTCCAGCACCCTTTCGGAAACTGGGCTCACAGGTCAGCCCTACAACATTTCCATCTCTGGCCGCGCAGCTCTTTCGTACTGGGCTGTGCTGGCCCGCAAGCCAAATAACCTTCCTCCGCAAATTCAGGCCATCGTTGGTGAAGTGGCCACAATTCTTTCGAAGTTCGAACAAGCACTATTTGATAATACACTTGCTATCAGCGCACTAGAACTTCAAGCGCTGCGAATGTCATTTGAAAAGGTGGTTGCAGAACTGGAAGTTAGTCACTTCAATTCGGAAGATCGGCTGAAAGATGATTTTATCGCCAGAGGGCAAGCCAAAAACGCCATTTTCTTTGTGATCTTGACCGTAGCATCCGGCCTAATCGTCATGACGCTCCTGCAAAATAATTGGCTGTTAGATGCCAACGCGAAGATTACAGAAAGTGCACAGCGTTATTCGAGGTTAGCCCGCCATGACGCGCTTACCGATTTACCCAATCGATTGTACTTTGAAGAGGTTTTGGCTGAAGCGCTATCGGAATGGGACCAGAGTGAAACCCTATCGGTTTTGGCACTGGATCTAGACGGCTTTAAGGGTGTGAACGATACACTAGGACATGATGGTGGCGATGCGCTTTTGCGCTCCATAGCATCACGGTTGAAAAACATCGTTCGGAACCTCGATGGCCGCAACTGTGTCGCACGCACAGGCGGGGATGAGTTCGTAATCCTCCTATACCTTCAAACTGGAATTGCAGACCCGCGCCGTATTGCCTCCCGAATATGTTCAGAATTGCAACGACCATTTGAAACGGAATACGGTCACATCAAAGTTGGTGGGTCTGTTGGTTATACATTTGCCCGAGCGGATGTTTTGGAGGCTGATGTTCTTCTAAAGGAAGCTGATCTGGCATTAATGGAAGCAAAGTCTTCGGGCCCAGGTTTGTCTCGTCCGTACAATTGCACAATGATGGAGGACCTAAAGCGTCGGCTCAAAATTGAGGCGGACCTAGGTAGTGCGATCGATGCCAACCATATTCGCGCGTTCTATCAACCTCAGTTTGATCTTCAGACCGGGCGCTTGATTGGCGCAGAGGCATTGGCCAGATGGAAACACGCGGAATTAGGGCAGATTTGGGCTGCGGAGTTTATTCCAATCGCAGAGGCGAATGGGGATATTGTGCGGCTTGGCAAGCTGATATTTGAACAGGTTTGTGCGGAAGTAGCACAGATGCCGCACCATCTCACTGTTACAATCAACGTGTCTTTGGCCCAGTTGATGGAAGCAGAATTTCCGACTTTTGTCAGAGATATGCTTGTGAAGACAGGCGTGTCTCCAGCCCGGATTATTCTTGAGTTTCGCGAACATACCCTTTTGGTCAACCCGCATTACGTTCGCCAGGCAATCGTAAGCCTGCAAGCTTTGGGTGTGAAGATATCCTTGGGGGACTTTGGAACTGGAACGGCCCGCATTCAAGATGTTCTTCAAGTTCGCTGGAACGAGATCAAAGTCGACAAGTCGCTGTCCGGACTGGATGAACCAGATGGTGTTGTGCCGCCGATTGTGAATTTGATCCAGCATATTAGCGGGCATGTTCAATCAAGCTTGCTTGTTGGTGGGATTGAAACCGAACACCAAAAGGCCGGCTTTTCCGAGGCCGGATTTGCTCATGGTCAGGGATATTTCTATTCTGAGGCACTCCCCAAGGATGAATTTGAAAAAGCGTATCTGATGACAGGCTGAGCAGGCTTTGATCTGCTGTCTGCCAAGAGTGACCAAGGGTTAGGTATTTTGGCTAAATTTTTTCCGATTGATTTATTCGCGACTTAAAACCACCTCCTTACAATTTACAGGTGTGCTATGGCTGCCGCGCTTTTTCGTCAGGTTTGGGTCGGCGGAAACGCGAAACTGGTTCGACGGGGGCTTCGTTGGAGGATCGTTGTTGATTGATCCACTCGAAATGCAGGTGAGTGTCTGGGCGATTTATACGGCCTGCTTTCTTCTGGTTTGCCTGAGTGTTTTTGTCATTACCTTGGTTTGGCATTCCCGTCGACTGAATGCTGATTGTCTGGAAAAAGACGAAGCAATTCATACAGTGCGGAATCTTGATCTGGAAACTGGGATTCCAAACCAACAGGCATTCATTTCTCAAGTCGACCTAAAGTGCGGTCAATCCAATGGTACGGGCACCACTGCCTTGTTTGTCATTGGCTGTAGTAGTCCAGTCAACAGTGTCCATGAGGGTGTCTGTCAAGCGGACCGTTTTTTGTCTGCTGTCAGTCCAATATTGCTCCCATTGCTGCGGCGCTGGGACAATGCCCCACTGATTGCAAGAGGTCGTACAGGCTGCTTTCTCTGTTTGCTCCATCTGCACCCAAATCATCAAATTGGCAGCGTCTCAGAGGACATCCTTTCTGAAATCAAGGACTACGTGGGGATGAAATATGAAGACAGCATGTTGCGACCTGCAATTGGTATTGCACTGTGTGAGCAGGATGGTGGTGATCCTTCGGAACTCATTTCGCGTGCGCAGCTAGCTTTTGAAGAGGCGGTTGACGTCCGGCACGAAGACTATTCCGTGTTTCACCCAAGCTTGGTTACACCTCAAATCCGCCGCGAAACGATAGCGAAAAATATTGGCCACGCCGTAGAACACAAACTTATCCGACCACATTTCCAACCGTGTTTTGATGCGCGGAGCGGGCGGGTTTTCGGGCTGGAAGCTTTTGCACGGTGGCATCACCCCAAGCTTGGATGGATTACGCCGCCCGAATTCTTGCCTTGTGTTCGCACCTCAATGCTTCATGCAGATCTTGATATCAGTGTCTTGGATCAAGCTTGTGCCGATATGTGCCGTTTGTCTCAGCAGGTACCTGTCACAATCAATTTGTCAAAAGAAACGATTTTGAATGACGATTTGGCTCTAATAGTCGAACGGGTCCTGTCAGTTTACGGTTTAAAACCGCAGCAATTGGTTTTTGATATTGGGGAAGGTGCCATCGAAGCTGCGGGAAGCAGATCCATCCAGACTTTGAGAGGATTGCAGGGCCTGGGAACTAAACTCTGTCTTGATGGGTTTGGTTGGGGAGGTGCGCGTTCGTTTCGGAATCTGTCTGTTATTGATTGGGATATGGTCAAGTTTGACCCCGAGTTGATCAGTCAGGCACTTGAAGACATACCCACCAGGACGCTCGTTAATGGACTTATGAAAGCAACCTCTGATATTGGGATTACACCGCTAGCCAAAAATGTCGAAACTGCTGAGCAGCGTGACTTTCTGTTGGAGGTCGGAGTCTTCCACGCCCAAGGATTCCTTTACTGCGGACCGTTGGCGTTTGAAGAACTGGATAAAATATTCGATGAGCTAGATGCCTTGGGCGGTGTTGCGGCACTTGCTTAAGGTTTTTGCGAAACACGCGCTGACAGATGCGCTTTTGGTGTGAATTCAAAATCGGTTTCAAACGGAAAGGTTGGTTTGCTGCGATTGTTGATTTCGAGTGTGGAATGATCTTGCTGAACAGCTCCCTCGGTCAAAGCCATGATCGCCGGATTGGCAACACCAGCAATTTCCGTGACTAAGTATCCAGCCTTCACGATCAACGTTCTTGCATCCGCAAGCTCGATGCCAAATTTTTCAATGTCCGAAAGGTGATGGAATGGGCGTCTTTGTTCGGTCAAGATGATGATGTTATCTGCCAGATCGATTGCTACTTCGCGGTTTTTCTCCGCTGCTGCACCGCAGATGGCCTTTACAATCGCGGTTCCTGACACTTTGGGGCACTTGCTTCCGAGTTCGGCTCCCATCACGACATCTATGGATGCGCCAACTCCGGCTTCGGCGCAACTCCTCGCCATCGAAGGGGCAGTGATACCTGCAAATACACCGCCTTTCATGCCTTCATCAAGCCAGAGTTTCAGAAGGTCTGTACGGTCTCCAACGCCGCCCCCGGTCGGGTTGTCTCCACTGTCGGCGAGAACAATTGGCGACGTTGTTAGTTTGGAGGCGTATTTGATAGCGTCTTTCAGGGAAAGGGCCGGAACTCCAAACGTAAAGTCACGTCGGCTCTCCCAATAGCGGGCAGCGATGCGTTCGGCTGATTTCGCAATAATGACAGGATCGGTTCCGGTCACCACTGCTGCAGCTGTTGCACGTTTGGTATCGGCCCAGACATAGCCAACCATCAAATTGGCATCTGTAACACCGTCCAGTTTGTTATCGTGGCAAAGTCCTTTGTAAAGGCTTTGGGCAGGTTCATCGACTGTGCTTGTTTTTTCGCCCGGTAACAAAACAGGAATCGGAGCCCATGCGACATAGCGTGGTTCTCGATCCTTGAGCATCGCAACAAGCTGATTGAGGGCCCTTTGATGTGTTTCCCGAACATCGATATGCGGAGCAGTGCGGTAAGCGCAGAAGACGTCGATTTGATCGATGATTTTCTGCGTGACGTTGCCATGAAGGTCGTAGCTGACTGCGATTGGGATCTTATCACCGACTGCGTGTCTCACAACGCTGATCCAATCCCCTTCAACATCTTCCATTTGAGACACGTGCATCGCGCCATGCATCAGCAACAGGACCGCATCATGTGGGCCTGTTGCTTGAAGCTCCTTCAAAAACCGTACCTTGAATGCTTCGTAGCAATCGCTTGTGACCGGACCACCGGGAATTGAGCGGGCATGGAAAAGCGGTTGGAGTTGTACTCCCTCAGGCGAGGAAGTTTCGCCCAGAACCTGATGGAGCAGTGCATCCCCAGTCGTGAGCAGAAAATCATCTGTTGTTTGCACAACAGGTGAATAGGTGCTGCACTCGGTATGAATGCCTCCAACCGCTATTTTCATATTCTTACCCGAGGTTTAGAGGTTCGGGAAATGGTGGCTGAGGGCGACGAACCGTTGCCAGTTCTTGTTTTGGGGATCTGTCCAGCCCGCTTCAGCCACTGCAAAAAGGCGCGGAAACACCATGTGGTTGAAAATCGTCTTGTTGGTGATGTGTTCACACCAAATGCAGGCTTGTACGCCTTTCAAACGATCCGCGACATCATCATCAAGCCCGGTGGCGGCTTCAAATGCATAAGCAGCTTCGGGTGTTGTGTAACCCGCCCAGCCTGCGCCCGGTTCTTCCCAGCCTTCGGATTGGGCCATATCGAGATAATAGGCCTGACCCGGACTACAGACGACCTCGTAACCTTCCTCGATGAGTTTTTTGGTCAGTTCCGGTTTTTGCCAAGCAACGAGCAGAGAACCATCTGCATCCACACCGCCGCCGTGGGACACTTCATCCCAACCAGCAAGTTTGCGATTATGCTTCTTCAAGATAGCTTGTGCCTTGCGCAGGAAATACGCCTGAAGCTCCATTGTGCCTGAAAGGCTTTCAGCCTTCATCAGGTCTTGGGCATTGGGCGATTCCAGCCACGATTTTTCATCCACTTCATCGCCGCCAACGTGAATGTATTCACTTGGGAACAGATCTGCTACTTCAGCAAAAACAGCTTCCAAAAACTCATAGGTTTCGGGAATTGCAGGGTTCAGAGCGTTGTTCGCGTACCCTTGAACGGAATGATAGGATTCTTCACGCTCATCCGGGTCGGTCAGGTTGGGGTAGGCTTTGAGTACTGCCGTGCAATGACCGGGAATATCGATCTCCGGAACGACCGTTACATTAAGGCTCTCCGCATGAGCGACGATGTCGCGTACTTCTTCCTGCGTGTAGAAACCTCCATATGTCTCGTCTCCATAACCATGTTGCGAGACCAACGGCAGGTGCGGCCCACGAAACGCTCCAGTCATGGTGAGTTCCGGATAAGCCTTGATTTCAAGACGCCATCCCTCGTCATCGGTCAGATGCCACTGAAAGACATTCATGCGGCTCCATGCCAGAATGTCCACGAACCGCAGGATGTCTTCTGTTGGCCAGAAATGGCGTGAAACATCGAGATGGGAAGCGCGCCACTCAAACCGCGGCACATCCGTGATAATGCCTTCTGCTGGGGTCTGAAACTTGGCCGGATCACTTTGTGTTCCGTAAAAGATCTGGGCCAGAAGTGTCAGGCCGTAATCCCGACCAGCGTCGGACGAAAATGATAGTTCTACCGTTCCATCGGAGAACTTCAGAGAATAGCCGTCGTTTGAAAATCCATCGGTTTGTTTGAACGCAATCGCCATTCCATCTTTGGTTGGCGTCATTCGAAACGGATTGGCGCAATCTGGAAATAGCCTTGTAGTCAGAGCATCGATTTTCAGAATTGCAGCCTTGTTTTCGCTGGTGCAATCCTCAGAAGGATAGAAACGAACTATGCCAGCGCGATAGGATGAGATTGATACCTGATGCGGGTAAGGAACAGCATAAACAGGTGTGTCAATTACGCCTTTTGGAATGTGACGCAGTTCGCCGCTGTCGCGATCTTCCGGGCGTTGCAGATCGGAGACTTGAACAGGTACTACAGCGTCATCAATAAGCGCGTAGGCGGACTTTGGACCATCGACCCGGTGTCGCGGAGGCATTTCGATTTCTTCGACGGTGAAATCCCAAGTCTCACCCGGTTGAAGCACGAAGCCTTCTGGAGGTGCGATTTCATGAAAATTGGCGACGCGACGAAGCAAGGTGCCATTGCTTATTCCGGAACCTCGAACACATCGTGACATGGCAGAGTAGGCGAGAGTGAAGCCGGATAAAGCTGTCTTGCCGTAGTTCGACAGCGAAAGCGCAAAGGCGTTTTTTGTGTTTTCCGTTGCCGGAACAAATCGAGCTTCGAGACTAAGCGTCATGGAATGATCCTGTACGATACTAGAAATCAGCAGATTGCGTGAAAGTGCGGGGCAGGGCCGGGGAACCACAGGTCAGCCCACTGTCGATGGGCAGACATATGCCGGTGATGCACTGTGCGTGAGGAGAGGTGAGGAAGGTTACTGCTTGCGCAATGTCTTCAGGCGTTGGCAGTTGTTTGAGTGGGTACCACGTCAAGGCTTCATCAAAAACGTTGGGATTGACAGAAGTTCGGTCTACCCAAGCTTGGGTTCGAACCGTTCCCGGTGCAATCGTATTGGCCCGCATCCCAAATTTTCCGTATTCAACGGCGAGTTGGCGGGTTGCGTGGATCAATCCCGCCTTAGCGGCGGAATATGCCGGGTGCCCATAGGTTCCAAGGCCGTTGACTGACGCTATGTTGATGACATTGCCGCCGTCTTTCAGATCAGCTTCAAACGCCTTGAAGCAGGCAAGGGCCGCTTTGAGGTTGAGACGCAGATCCTTGTCGAGCGAGTCGCTGGTCATATCCTGATAGCTGTAGGCCATACCGGCACCAGCGTTGTTGACCAATATCTTGACTGTGCCCCAAGCAGATACGTCTTTTCCCATCTGTTCAACTGCTTGGTGGTCAAGCAGGTCAGTCTGAAATCCACGGGCTTCTATGCCGTTTTGCGCGAATCTGGAAACTGTTTCATCCAGTGCCGCGCGGTTGATGTCGACAAGAGCGATACGATGTGAGGTTCCTAGCGCCTTGGCGATTGCACTGCCAATTTCGCCGGCACCGCCTGTCACAACAGCAACAGGACGTTTTTCGTCAGCTTTAGTCACCAAGGGCCTCCTTGTCGTTTTCATCTCTGGCATTGGTCAATTGGTGCTTGACCCGGCGAAGGCTTTCCTGAGCCGGTGCAGCGCGCGAAATGGCAACCAATGTGGCCAGCACGTCAACCACATACAAAAAGGCATAGCGGCTGCTGCTTGGACGCAGGATGTGCCCGTGCTCGGGTACGTCGATGGGGATTGTTATGTTTGCAGCTTTTGAAACGGGTCTTCCGGGGCGAGTAAGAGCGATCACCGTTGCGCCATAAATTTGGGCAGCTTCCATGGCTTCAACGAGAGGGTCATTACGACCGGATACAGAGGACGCAATAACCACATCGCCTGCAGCAAGGGTCGCGCTCTGCATCAATTGAATCGCGTGGTCAGTGGAACTCGTCGCACGCAGACCCAACCGAAACAGGCGGTTGCGCAGTTCCTCTGCGATCATTGAGGATGTGCCACCAGATCCGAAGGACACAACATAAGAGGCCTTTGATATGGCTTGTGTTGCGGCTTCAATCGCCTTCAGGTCCAATTGGTCCCGAACAAGGGTCAGTATGTTTTGGCTTTGCGCCAAAAGACTATCGGCAACGTCTGTGGGTTGATCACTGGTTTCATTGACTTCAAGGTAGCGCAAACCGGCAAAGGTGGCCTGAGCAAGCTGAACCTTGAAGGCTGTGAAGCTTTCACATCCCAAACGGCGCGCAAAGCGGGTGACAGTTGGCGGCGAGACGCCTGCTTTCTCCGCGACCTCGGTTATACCGGCATGCACAATGAATTCGGCATTGCTTCGGATCAGGTCGGCAAGAATTCTCTCGGATTTGGAGAGCTCTGAGGCCTTGTCATGGAGAATGGACAGAACGTCTCGCATATCAGACCTACGGTTTCTTGTAGGCGATACAGTCAATTTCGACTTTGCAATCGACCATCATCGTAGCTTGAACGCAGGCACGCGCAGGCGGATGCTCGCCAAAGTAACTTTTGTATACGCCGTTGAAAGACCAAAAATCGCGTGGGTCATCGAGCCAAACACCGCAGCGAACAACGTGTTCCAAACCGTACCCGGCTTCTTCAAGGATAGCGATCACATTTTTTATCGTCAGATGGGTCTGCTCAACGATTCCATTTCCGACAATTTCTCCGTCTTTCATTGCGACTTGACCAGAAACATATAGCCATCCATCAGCCTCGACAGCACGTGCGAAAGGAAGGTTCTGGCCACCTGCACCGGACTTTTCTGCCCCAATTCGTCTGATCGACATATCGTCTCCAATTTGAAAAGGATTTACATTGTGGTTTGATATTGGTGTTATATCATCCCTATAGTGGATGAAAATCAACACCGAAAGCGAAAATGGTTTCCGTAATGAGTGATTTAGTTGTGTCTGAGCGCAACCCGTTCGAAGGAAAAGATGTTGACCGAACGGAAATATGGAACATGTTGGTCCAGCGCGATATTGATGCATTTGTCAGTGCCGACTGGTCGATGGTGCAAAATGACTTCATCGAGGACGAGTTTTTCGGGGTTGATGGCGACAAGGGTGCCAATCCAGACGGCTGGCGCATGCGCTTTCCGAGCCTTGCCGAGTACAGGGATGAGTGGTTGCGGCAGGCAGTCGAGTTTCAAAAGACTGACTTCGCCGAAGATGCACGCGCTGCGATTTTCGATACCACCACGTTGGTGGACATTGAGATTTCAGGTGCCCGGGCTATCGCGCACAAGAAATTTGACGGCAAGATCAAGAAAGCTGATGGAACCAGTGATCGGCTGCTGTGGCAGACACTTTACTTCTGTAAGAAAACACCAGAAGGCTGGAAGATCACCGGCTTTTGCGGGTATTTGCCTAATCCGTTGGGAGCTGCTTGATTCAGATGTCTGTAAAACGCGTTTTTTCAGCAGCTCTTGCCACTGAGACCAATACCTTTTCCCCGATCCGTGTCGATTTGCGGGCTTTTGAAGCGTCATTGTTGGCGCGTCCGGGCGAGCATCCCGATACTCCGACCTTATGTTCTGCTGTCATTCCTGTTGGCCGGGAGTTCTGCAAGCAAAAAGGGTGGGAGTTGGTCGAAGGGACAGCTGCCTGGGCTGACCCGGCCGGGCTTGTTTCCAGGCCAGCATTTGAAGGGCTGCGGGATGAAATCCTTGATCAGCTGAAAGAGGCAATGCCGGTTGACGGCGCTGTGATCGGAATTCACGGGGCAATGGTTGCCGATGGATACGACGATCCGGAGGGCGATTTCCTCACGCGTGTGCGAAACATTATAGGGTCAGACATTCCGCTTATTGTCACCCTTGATCCGCATAGTCATCTGACAGCCAAGAGAGCTGCAGCTGCAGATGCCTTGATTGCCTTTAAGGAGTTCCCGCATACGGATTTCGTCGACCGGGCTGAAGATGCATGGACAATTGCGGATGCTGCGATTGAAGGGCGTGCTGCACCTCAGGTCTCTGTGTTTGATTGCAAGATGATTGACGTGTTTCCAACATCCCGCCAGCCAATGCGGGGGTTTGTCGACGCTTTGTTCGATTTGGAACGGACCGATCAAAAGGTTCTTTCCACCTCGGTTATTCACGGGTTCATGGCAGGTGATGTACCTGAAATGGGAACGAAGATCGTCGTTGTAAGTGATGGTGCCTCGGATTATGGGCAAAGCATTGCCCAGGAGCTGGGTGAGAAACTATTTGAGATGCGCGGTCAGGTGCGCAGCCCGGAAGTCTCCGTGAGCGAAGCGTTTGATAGGGCCTTGTCAGTGAAAGATGGCCCTGCCGTGATTGCAGATATGTGGGACAATCCGGGCGGCGGAACAGCTGGTGATGCCACCGTTATTCTGGCAGAAGCTATAAGTCGCAATCTTCAGGGCATTGCCTTTGGATCTATCTGGGACCCTGTTGCTGTTCAGTTGTGTCATGCGGGGGGAGAAGGTGCTGAGATGGAACTGCGGTTCGGTGCAAAATCCGCACCCGGGTGCGGTGATCCGATTGATGCAAGAGTTAAGGTCATTCGCAACATCGCCAACGCAGAACAAAAGTTTGGCGACAGCTTCGTTCCAATCGGCGATGCCAGTTTGATCAACGTGAATGGTATTGAGGTTATTCTCAATTCAACGCGTGCCCAATGTTTTGATACAAGTCTGTTTGAGATTTTCGACATTGATCCGAAGGCGCGACATATTCTGATTGTTAAGTCGACCAACCACTTTCAGGCGTCTTTTTCACAAGTCAGTGACACGATCCTGTATTGTTCTGCGGGAAGTCCTTATCCGAATAATCCGGCAACGACGCTCTATCGTCACGCACCGCGAGATATTTGGCCAATTGTTGAACGCACATCACCGCATGATGAAACGCCGGCTTGAGGGTAGGGAGTGGTGGCATGACCAAGGGCACACATATTGATCAATTGCAGACACCTGTTGCAATCATTGATGAGGATGTGATGGACGCCAACATCAAGGTGGTTCAACGCTATTTTGATGAAATTGGCCGTTCTTTCCGTCCGCACATCAAGACGCACAAGATACCCGCCCTTGCGCGCAAACAGGTTGAAGCTGGTGCAATCGGGATCAACTGTCAAAAGATCAGCGAAGCGGAAGTGTTTGCCAATGCCGGCTTTAACGACATTCTGATCACATTCAATATGCTTGGAGATGACCGGTTGGCGCGGCTCAAAGCGTTGAATGACCGGGTAGGTTTGCAGGTTGTTGCCGACAATGAAGTGGTTGTCCGCGCGCTTGCCTCCACTTTTGCCAAAAACGCCCCGCTCAAGGTGCTGGTTGAGTGTGATACGGGCGCGGGGCGAAACGGTGTTCAGTCTCCGGAAGACGCGTTGGCTCTTGCGCTGAAGATCAATGCGGAAGAGGGGCTGACATTCCATGGTCTGCTAACCTATCCAAAGGCCAACACGGAAGACGCAGTTGAGGCGTTCTTCAGCAAAACGATCAGCTTGTTAAAGGAACAGGGCTTGGCATGCCCTGTTGTCTCTCATGGCGGGTCTCCAAGCTTACTGGATTCACATCTGGTGAAATCAGCAACCGAACATCGGGCTGGAACTTATATTTTCAATGACCGGGCCATGGTGCGTGCTGGGTTGTGTGACTTTGACGATTGCGCAATGCATGTTGTTGCAACAGTCGTTTCAAGGCCAACAGAGACGCGAGCGGTGCTGGATAGTGGTTCCAAGGCATTGACCTCGGACCTTTTGGGGTTTGAGGACTACGGCCATGTCGTCGACTATCCGGAAGCTTCGATCACAGCCTTGAGCGAAGAACATGCTGTGGTGGATTTGTCCAAGTGCTCGAAAAAGCCTGAAATCGGTGAGCGATTGCGGATCATCCCGAACCACACCTGCGTTGTTTCAAACCTTTATGACCAGCTGGTGTTTCACAAATCCGGGCACGTGAGTGCCGTTGAAACGGTGGCTGCGCGTGGATGCGTCACCTGATCCGATTTGGTTTTGATAGCTTAAAAAAATATGGCCGGGAAATCCCGGCCATTTTCATTAGATATGCATTTGGGATGGGTCAATTTCGCTCATTGAGATGGACCGTTCATATGCTGATCCGTCTTCACGGAACAGATGGCAATCGGCACCATTTGCACCCATCGTCAGGGTCTCACCGACACGAGCAGGTGCATCGCCTGGCAGGAGGCTGCAGAACACATGATCGCTGCCTTCCAGTGAGGAATAAGTAACAGTGTGAATGCCAAGTCGTTCAACAACATTCGGGACGACGTCGAAGGATGCTTCGGCGTCTTTTAGCTGAATATGTTCCGGGCGCAGACCCAGCGTTAGCTTCTTGCCTGACACATCTTCATTTGTCTTGACCGCAACTGTCAGCTCCGACCCATTCGGCAGGGTGACTGTTGCCCCGTTCTCGGTGGTCGCTTTTCCTGTCACGTGAATGAAGTTCATCTTCGGGTTGCCGATGAAACCAGCCACAAACATGTTTTTCGGCGTGTGATAGAGTTCAAGCGGGGTTCCCACTTGTGAAATGACACCGCCATCCAACACAACGATCCGATCGGCCATAGTCATGGCTTCCACCTGATCGTGTGTGACGTAAATCATTGTCGCATCAAGGTCGTTGTGAAGTTTTGAGAGCTCCACACGCATTTCCGCACGAAGGGCCGCGTCAAGGTTGGACAGAGGCTCGTCGAACAGGAAGACCGACGGTGCGCGTACAATCGCACGTCCGATAGCGACACGCTGACGTTGACCACCGGACAACTCGCCCGGCTTGTGATGCAGTCGGGATTCCAATTGCAGGATCTTGGCCGCTTGTTGAACTTTTTCCTCCACCTTGTCATTTGGTAGGCGTTCAACACGAAGCGGGAAGGCGATGTTCTCGTAAACGCTCATATGCGGATAAAGCGCATAGGACTGGAACACCATGGCAATGCCACGTTTGACCGGAGGAAGTGCGTTCACAACTTTCTTGTCGATGGAAACATCGCCGCCAGAAATTTCCTCCAGACCAGCGATCATGCGCAACAGCGTTGACTTGCCGCAGCCAGAGGGGCCAACGAAAACCACAAATTCCCCATGCTGCACGTCAAGGGATACGCCCTTGATAACTTCAGCACTGCCGTAGCTTTTGCGAACGTCGCGCAGCTGCAACTCGCCCATGATTGTTTCCTTCTTTCCATAGGGCCGGGCCCCGATAGTCGGGGCCCGGTTTTTAGTTCAGGGAAAAGGTTACTTGACCTCTTCGAGCTGCTGGGCTGCGTACTCGACAGCTTCAGCGGCTTCAACTTCACCAAGGACGACGGATTGCAGTGCTTCGTTGATTGCATCCTGCATACCAACATAATCGGTGACGAACGGCTCTGGACCACCATCCGGGATCGCGGACAGGAACGGCGCCCATGTCGGATCCTTTGCAGCCAGTTCACGAACCTGCGGCATGTCGCGCAGCGGAGTGAAACCTTCGCCCAGTTCAAAGCCAACCTGGTTTTCAGGATTGGTCAGCAGCTTGCCGAGAGACAACGCCTGCTCTTCAACACCAGAGCCCTTGAAGATCGCAAGAGAGTCGGTGATCAGAAGAGTTCCGGACTTGCCGCTTGGACCAGCCGGGACACGCGCAACACCCCAGTTTACGTCACCGACCTGAGAACGCTCCCATGGGCCAGAGATGAACATGCCGATCTGGCCTTCAGAGAAGAGAGGACGCAGTTTCGCACGGTCATAGGCAACCGGGCCAGGTTGGGAAACTTCGGCGAGCTTGCCGTAAAACTCAACGGCTTCAACGGTGTTCGGAGAGTTGAATGTGATTTCTCCGTCTGCGTTGATGACTTCACCGCCATTGGAATAAAGGTAGTTCAGGAACTGGTGCATCGTGTTGTCGAAGGATGCAGCAGCAAGGCCAACACCATTGGCGTCAGTCTTTTCCTTGATTGCCTTGGCGGCGCTGTACATTTCATCCCAGGTTTTTGGCGGGGATTCTGGATCGAGACCGGCTTCCTTAAAGAGGTCTTTGTTCCAATACAGGGCCTTTGTAGAGAACGCGCGCGGGAGGCCCCACTGTTTGCCGTCAGCCGTGATCGTACCAAGGATCGGAGCGGCGTATGTTGCCTTTTCCTCATCGGTCATGTCGACCGAAATGATCAGGTCGTTCTTCGCCAGCTGCTTCAGCGTCCGGGAGCCCATGTATGCGATTGCTGGCGGATTACCAGCAGATGCAAGTGTTGTGGACTTTTCCTGACACTGGCCCCACGGCACAAATTCCACATCAACCTTGTAGCCTTCGTTGGCTGCTTCCCATTGGTTGATGACTTCAGCTTGCAGCGGAATACCGGCACCGGTGTTGTCGCCGCAAACGATCATGTGAAGGCGCTGGTCTTCTGCAGCTGCACTACCGGCAGCAGCAAGTGCGAATACACCACCTAAAAGCAAAGACTTGAGTTTCATTGCTGTTTCCCTTTCTTGGAGTGTTTACTTTTATTCTTTCACCGCACCGGCCGTGAGGCCTGCAACGATGTATTTTTGTAGGAACACATAGACGATGAGCACCGGCAGGATACCGACGAGGCTCGCGGCCATGAGTTCATTCCAAACCACTTCCTGACGGCCGAAGAACTGGAACAGTCCGACAGGCAGCGGGTTGAGCTCGTTCACCGAGTTGAAGGTGAGGGCGTAGATGAACTGTTGTGCATAGGCCGTGATAAAGGCCGTGATGGACACAACAACAATTCCGGGGAGGGCGACCGGGATAATTACCCGGACCAGTGTGTAGATGCGGCCTGCGCCATCGACCCAGGCAGCTTCTTCAAGTTCCTTTGGAATGCGCACCAAATAGGAGCGAAGCAGCCAGATGCCGGTGGGGATCACAAAGGCTGTGCCCGGCGCGATCATTGCGAAGTACGTGTTCAGCAATCCGTATTGCTGCATCAGCCGGAACAACGGAATGATCAAAACGGCGCCTGAGAACATGTTCACCGCAATGAACAAGCCGAGCAGAGTATTGCGTGCCGGAAACTCAAAGCGAGAGAAGGCGTAAGCGGCTGGAATAATGCAGAATAGGCCGAGAACTGTAATCACCGTTGCGATGAAGAACGAGTTCAGCATGTACATCCAAAGGAGCGGTACGTTTTCCCACATGGTGAAATAAGCATCAAAGCTCATTTCATCGGTGATGAACTTGTATGGAACCGAGAACAGGCTGGACAGGGGCCGCAGGGACACCACGAAGGCCTCGACAAACGGAGCAAGTACGAATGTCAGGAAGACGGCCAGCCCGGCATAGATGAGGACGTATTCGTACCAGCGATACTTATTTAGCATTGTGCGGACTCCGTTTCGCCAGACGGTTCAAAAGCAGGAAGTAGACCAAGGTGAAACATCCAAGGAACATCACAATCATCACGGTCCGCGCGGCGCCTTCGCCGTATTTGAAGCGGCTGATAGCGGTCTTATAGGTGTCGATGATCATCGTCGTGGTCGCGTTGCGTGGACCACCCTCAGTCAGGATCCAGATGATATCGAAGGAGTTGAAGGTCGCGATGGCCGACAGGAGCGCCATGGTCGCTATTGAGGGAATAATTAGCGGCAAGGTAATGCGCCGGAAGCGATACATGCGCGAGGCGCCATCGACCCAGGCTGCTTCATATAGGTCTTTCGGGATCGATTGCATGGCGGCGAGCAGATAAAGCGTGACCATGGGCACACCAATCCAGACATCTGTCACAATCGTGGAATAGAACGCAGAATTCTTGTAGGCGAGGAATTCAAATGGCCCATCGATGAGGCCAATCCGCTGCGCCATTCCGGAAATCATTCCGAATTGCCCGTTATACATCCAGCCCCAGATAAAGACGCCAATTGCAATCGGGATGACCCAAGGTGGCATGACAAGCACGCGGAAGAGCACTCTTCCGGGAACTGCGGCGTTTAGGAGCACAGCCCCGACTGTGCCGATCAGCATTTTGAGAGCCACAGACAGGCTCATCCAATAGAAGGTTCGTGCGATCACTTCGGGGAAGCGGCGCGACATGATCTTCTCGTAATTGTCTAGACCTACATATTCGTAGTTCTGGCTCAACGTCGTATTGGTGAACGACAAACGGAAGGTTTCATAAAGCGGATACGCCACGATCGCGATCATCACGGCGGATGCCGGAATGAGCAGCATATAGGGGAAGTAATCTCGTTCTGTTTTTGCGACAGCCATATTTCCTCCTAAACCAGCCCGTAGCTGTCAAATCTCTGCCATGTCTCGGTCATGTCGATGACAGCGCGAGATTTTCGGGCTTCGTCCATTTTTATCGCGGTGAGGCCAGCTTCCAGTGCGTCGAGAACGCTGACAGGCAAGTCTCCGCCATTTTCGAAATAGGCAACCAGATCACGTGCCATGCCGTCGTCGGCTCCATAATGGCCGGAGTGCCCCTGGCCGACCTCTGGCATGTCAATCAGGCAGCGCGACGTGTACGCGTCGTGAACCTTGTAATAGTTGCGAATGAAGTCGCCTTCCGCAATGCCTTTTGTGCCCATCACGGCAAACCGGCGAAACTCGTCAGGCACAAACATGTTGGTGTGGAAGCACAGGTTTGCGCCGTCTTCATATTCAACGAGTGCGGTCTGGTAGTCGATGATATCGCCGTCCGATTCAAAGTCAGCATTGCCGCCTCCCCACCGGGGTGTGAATGGGTCGACCCGATCTCCGGCGTCCGGCTGCGGGAACTTTTCGCGAGTTTCCGGCTGGTTTTCCGGAACGAAGCTTTTTCGCCCGCCAAAGCTGGAGACGTAGCGTGGACGCTGTCCGACAACACCTTGATAAAGGTCGAGGTCATGGCAGCACTTTTCCAGCATGAAGCCGCCGGAGTACTTTGAATATCGGCGCCAGTCCCGCATGAAGAAGGAGCCATGATAGGGGCCAATATGCTCCGCCGCCTCAATTGAGACAATCTTGCCAATTTGACCACTGTCAAGGCTCTTACGCAGCGCCACGTAAAGGGGGGAATACCGCAGGACCAGGCCAACCAGCACCCGTTTGGCACCACCATGCGCCTTCATCAACTCCAGCAGCTCAAAGGTCTCTTCTTCGCCGACAACGATTGGCTTTTCGGCAAAGATCTGTGGCACCTCAGACTGGAGAGCGATACGCAAATGCTCGATATGCATGAAGTTCGGTGACCCGATCATCAATAGATCGAGTTTTTCCCGGTTCAGCATCTCCTGCAGAGTTTCGTATTGGGCAGGTTCTGAGCCAGCATATTTGCGAACATGAGGGAGGCCGGCTGGTGTCGGGTCGACATAGGCAACGAAGTCCATATCCGACTTGTGGGCTTTAAAATAAGCCCCCACATTTGCAATTCGAGCGCCGAGGCCAACGAAACCAACCTTCATGATGCGATCCTCGAAATTTGGCTAATGGCAGATTTCATCTCTTGAACGAGTCTCGCGTCGGTCACTTTTTCCCCGCCCGCCGGGACGAACCCGAGAATGACATTGCTGTCTCTCAAATCTGCAGGTTGACGAAGGGCGGAGCAGGAAGAGTGGATTTCATCCGCTGTCGTTTCGTTAATAATCTGCGCAGCGTTGTCAGGGGTGATGCCAGTGCCCGGCATGATGGAAATACGTCCGCGAGCAGCTGAAACAAGGTCTCGCATGAGCTCGGTGCCTTTTGCAGCCACTGGCTGCTGACCTGATGTCAAAATACGCTCAAACCCGAGATCGATTGCTTCTTCAAGGGCTTTAAATGGGTCTTTTGCCGTGTCGAAGGCCCGGTGAAGTGTTGCGGGTAGTCCAGCGATTTCAACGACGTCTTTCAAGAAGACAGTATCTAGAGTGTGATTGGTGGTGATGGCACCTACGACAATCCCTTTTGCTCCGTTTTGCCGAACTGTCCTAGCATCTTCTAGTATGGCGTTTTTCTCATCATCGGAATAGATGAATGAGCCGCCCCTAGGGCGCAGCATGACATAAACTGGAACGTCAAGTTTTGATGCGTATTTCTGGAAACCCGCTGAAGGTGTTAGGCCGCCTTCAGCAAGGCTGGCACATAGCTCGATGCGATCTGCACCATTTTGAACTGCAATACGAGCCCCTTCAATTGTGTCAACACACACTTCAAGCAGTGGAGCACTCATTACGCAGCCTCCATTGTGGCGTCTTGGGCAATCAAGCCGGCACCGACGAGACCACCATTGGCCGCATGCGTGCCACGAACCACCAGTGGATAGTCATATCTTGCGAGCGTTCTTGCGCGGGTTTTCCGGTCAATTTCGGCGAGTAATTCTGCGTCGGAAGACAGGCCGCCGCTGACAGGGACGATATAAGGCCCGAGCGTGTTGATGATTGCTGAGAGTGGCCGTGACAGAAGGGTGGTGTAGGCGTCAATTGTCTTGGCGGCGTTTGGGTCTTTGTCGCGCCAGCGACCGGTAACTTCCAGACTGCTGATATCTTCGCCATGCAGCATGAAATGGATTTTCTCCATTCCCCGAGCAGAACCATACGCATCTACACAGCCAGTACGCCCGCATCCGCATTTGATCGGATCAATACCATTAATGGTACCACCCGCGGTGGGATCAACCATTGGACCATGACCCCATTCTCCGGATATTCCACCATAACCTGGAACAAGGTGATTGTTGATTACCAATCCACCACCGACGCCAGTTCCAAGGATCAGTCCGAACACAACGGGTTTGTCGACCCCAGTCCCCAGACGTGCTTCGGCGATCGCAAAACAGTCTGCGTCGTTTGTGACTTGAACTGGACGCCCAATCGCTTTTGCAAGGTCAGAAGCGACTTTGCGGCCATGCAGGCAGGGAATGTTGGCGACGTCTGCAATGCCTGAGATTGCGTCAAACGCACCTGCCAAAGAAATAGAGATCGGGCCCGCATCTGGTGCTGCAGACTGGATTGCGCTCACAAATGCGTCCCAATCGGCCTTTGGTGTTGGGACACGGCCAAGCTCCGGGACCGTTCCGTCTGCCAGACGGCGCCCGAACCTCAAATATGACCCCCCAATGTCGAAACACGTCGTCATTTTGTTCCCAGCAGCATGACTAAATTTTAATACCAATATTAGACCAATCTTTATGTGAGTAAATAAAAAAGATTGATTGGTATCAATTTTCGACGGGCTGCGATGGTGCCCGGCACTGGCTACAGGGGTATAATTACAAAGGAAATCAGGTTCCTGTTAAAAATTTGGAGAGATTTTATTTCTTAACGAATTAGGTGTCTGAGGTCGTTGAAATGTCGAGCAATGGTCTGAGATTGCCGTCACATTCAGCGATTTTCTGGCGGGCAATATCCACTGGCAGATCATCTCTAACCATAAGGATTGCAACTTTAACATCGCCGAGGGTTTGCTTGAGCGCAAACTGTGCGGTTTCGATGTCGCAACCAGCAATATCCATGATAATCCGGGTAGCTCGGATTTGAAGTTTTTCGTTGTCTGCAACGAGGTTGACCATATGTCCGCGCACGGCGTGCCCAAGCCGCAATGCGACCAAAGTGGACATCATGTTTAAAGCAACTTTTTGAGCTGTGGCGGCGCCTAATCTCGTTGAGCCTGCAATAATCTCAGGTTGGGTTTGCAAAAGAATCGGAACATCGGATTGATGCAGGAGCGGAGTGTCGGGATTGTTAGCCAGTCCGATGGTCGTGATCCCTGCCGCCTTAGCTGCATTCAGTACACCTAGGGTGTAAGGCGTTGTTCCGCTGGCAGAAATGAGAATGAGGCAATCATTTTCCGACAGACCGGAAGCTGCGAAATCGTTTGTGCCCCCTTCCAGAGAGTCCTCGATGGAGCCCTTCATGGATTTGAGATTGTCTATTCCGCCTGCAAACAGCATCCGCAGGCGATCCACCGGGTACCCAAATGTTCCCGGCAATTCGAGATAGTCGCACAGTGCTGCAAGGCCGGCGCTTCCGGCGCCTGCGTATCCGATCAGCCGTTTCTCTATGATTGCCTTTTGGATGAGTGACGCGCCTTTGGCCAGTTGGGGTAATGCGGAATGAACCGCATTCAGTGCTTCAGTTTGCTTTTCGAGCAAAAGGCCAAGGATGTTTTCATCGGAGCTTTTGGCAAGTCCGATAGCGTCTGGGTCTCTTAGTTCTGTGCGTGGCAGTGACATGGATGGGTATCCGTGACTTTTAGGCTCATATTGCCGAAACTTGCGGGTGGCGCAAGTCTTTGAATTTATATTCATTCGACCCAATTTCTAGTTGAAGACGAACCGCCTAATAAAATTCTTCGGAAAATTGGCTTCGCATTTTTCAATATTGGTATTATAAAGGTATTGTCGTGATTTAAAACGGGACGCCCGCGCTTCATGTCAGATTTTGTATCGATGCTTCAAGACAGGTCCTGGCTGGAGAACGGGAGCGGCCCGAGATATCTGCAGCTAAGAGAGCGGATACAGGAGGCGATACAAGCTGGTGTGTTGAAAGAGAACCAGTCGCTTCCGTCAGAGCGTGAAATTGCAGCAATCACGGATCTTTCTCGCGTCACTGTTCGAAAGGCAGTGTCAGGCTTGGTCGAAGACCAGGTCGTCGTCCAAAGGCGCGGTAGTGGCTCTTTCGTAGCCCCTAAGGTCCAGAAAGTTGAGCAAAAGCTCTCGAGCCTGACGTCTTTCACAGAAGATATGGCGCGTCGCGGACTTACAGCAGACAGTGAGTGGTTGACGCGTGGTTTGTTTCTTCCTTCTCCCGAGGAAACCTTCACTTTGGGTCTTTCGGTCGGCGAACGTGTTGCCCGGGTGGACCGGCTTAGGAAAGCCAATGGCACTCCGATGGCGATCGAGCGTGCATCTTTATCCGAACGCTCTGTCCCTGATCCTACCAAAGTCACTGTCTCCCTCTACGACGAACTGAAGCGTGCTGACCTTCGACCGGTCAGGGCGATCCAGCGAATTTCTGCCCGTAATTTAGAAACTGAGGATGCAGACCTGCTTGGCGTGGCGGTTGGGGCGGCCGGGCTTAAAATTGAGCGCGTTTCTTATCTTGCATCAGGACGGGTCGTTGAATTTACCCGCTCCGTCTATCGTGGCGATGCGTATGACTTCATCGCCGAACTCCAAATTTCCGATGAGGCTAACTGATATGCAGAGCTCAGCTCTCAAAACGAATGAAACTCACATGCGGCGTGAGATTCAGGAAATCCCTGCAGCAACACAACGACTGTTTCAGGAAAGCTTGGAACCTGTTCGCAAGGCGGCAGATACAGCGCGCAATGCTAAATATTTTGCGACAGTAGCTCGCGGCTCTTCAGATCATGCGGCGACTTTCTTCAAGTACGCAGTCGAAATTTACCTTGGTAAGCCGGTCGCCTCAATTGGGCCGTCAGTCACATCTGTTTACAAGAAACGGGTTGCTTTGGACGGTGCTTGCGTTCTGGCGATTTCCCAGTCTGGCGCCAGCCCTGATATTTTGTCATTGGTTCAGGATGCAACTGAACAGGGTGTTTCAACCATTGGTCTGACAAACACGAAGGGGTCTCCGCTCGCCGGCGTTTGTACCAACGCGATAGATATCGCTGCCGGGCCAGAGCTAAGCGTTGCAGCAACCAAAACCTACGTATCATCAGTCGTTGCCGGTCTCATGTTGATTGCGGAAATGTCAGATGATGAAGATTTGCGAGCTGCCTTGAAACGCCTGCCAGCCCGCTTTGAAGCTGCAATCGATCAGGATTGGACTTCGATGAACAGTGCGGTTGACGCGCATGGCTCGCTCTATGTCATTGGTCGTGGGCCCGGTTTTGCTGTTGCTCATGAAGCCGCGTTGAAGTTCAAAGAGACTTGCCAAATTCACGGCGAGGCATATTCTTCTGCGGAAGTTTTGCACGGACCTGTTTCCATCGTTGGCGAGAAGTATCCAGTTTTGGCGCTGGCGTCTCGAGATGAAGCAGAAGAAGGCTTGGTCGAAACGGCGGATTCCATCTCGGGAAATGGCGCGCTTGTTTTTGCAACATCGTCGAAGGTAAAAGCTGCGAAGGCCTTGCCTCATGTTGAGGATGAGCACCCCTTGACCGATGCGCTCATTCAGATCGTGTCTTTCTATAGCTTTATCGAACAATTCGCCCTGCATCGCGGATTGAACCCTGATACTCCGCGTTTTCTCAAGAAGGTGACACAGACCGTATGACCATGGACTGCAAAGCCTATCGCGCGGAACGTATATTTGATGGTGATCAAGTTTTAACTGACCACGCCGTTGTTGTGTCTGGTGAGCAGATCGTGTCGGTGCAACCTGTTGCCGAACTTGACACCGCTACGCCTGTTGAAGACCTTGCTACGCCTGTTGAAGACCTTGGAGATGTCCTGCTCTCTCCGGGTTTTGTAGATCTACAGGTTAATGGCGGCGGTGGCATCATGTTGGGCGATGTGCAAAACGTCGACGACGTTGCCCAAATTTGTGCTGCCCATATCAGCCTCGGTACAACGGCATTGCTGCCGACATTGATCACTGATGCTCCTGACAACACACAGCGCGTTGCTGAGATTGGAGCCGCGGCGTGGAAGGCTCAAGTTCCAGGATTTCATGGCCTTCACATGGAGGGGCCGCATTTAAGTGCAGCGCGAAAAGGCGCTCATGATGCGCAGCTCATCAGACCCATGACCTATGAAGACCTTGAGGTTTATGCGGCAGCGGCGTCCGACTTGCCAAATCTCTTGATTACTGTTGCGCCGGAGACTGTCCCTGTTGAGACAATCGCTAAGTTGGTTGGTTATGGGGCTGTTGTGAGCCTTGGTCATAGCGGGGCGTCCTATGATGTTGCCATCTCCGCGGCAGAGGCGGGAGCAACGAGTGTCACGCACTTGTTCAACGCTATGAGCCCGCTGCAGCATCGCGATCCCGGCATGGTTGGGGCTGCACTCAATTGCGGCAGTCTTCATGTCGGACTTATCGCAGATGGGATCCATGTTGATCCTGCCGCCATACAATTAGCGATGCGTGCAAAACAGGACCCTGCTCGGATATATCTGGTCACCGATGCCATGTCGGTAGCTGGAACTGAGAAGACCCGATTTGAGCTGGGCGGTAGAACTATCTTTAGAATGAACGGACGGCTTACGCTCGAAGACGGCACTCTGGCCGGCGCAGACGTCGATTTTTCGTCTTCGCTACGTGTGATGGTGAAGCAGGTAGGTGTTTCTTTGGAGGAAGCCTTGCGGATGGCCACACGATATCCTGCGGAAGTTATCGGCAGGTCAAATCAGGTAGGTACTCTTCAAGCAGGTGCGCGATCCGACTTTATTGCGCTTGATTACGACTTCGGTGTGAAGGCTGTGTGGCTCGGCGGGACGAAAATTCACTAAGCAGACTGAAGCAAGAGCATAACTGCATGACTGAGAAGGTGCGCAGTTACACGGTCCATTCACGAGTATTGGTCGTAGTTTGAGCGAAATCATCAGTTCGCATCACCACCCTTGTCACAATAAACGATGATCAGGCGGTTGCTGTAGAATGATGATAAACTTCTGATTTGTAAATTTGATCTTATTTCGCTCGCCCTTCAGATATTCATGAATGGGCTTTTGCTTTGTTTCTCAATGTTGATATAGAAAATGGATACTTCGATCTTCTCAGGGATTGAAAATGCGTCCTGTATATATTGCATTTCTGCTGGCTACCCTGTTTGCTTCCGGTCAAACTACCGCAGATGAAGTTCCGCGCGTTGAGATGCTCCACATGTGGCGGACAGACAGTGAGCAACATGCGCTTGGCGCATTTCGCGATCCGCTAATTGCTGATGGTGTCGATTGGTACGATTACGCAATCGACAACAATTTTCAGGGTATTCAAACAGAATTTTCAAATCGACTTTCATTGGATGATCCACCAACTGCAGTGCAATGGATAGTTGGGGAGGAAATGCGGCGTTTGGCTGGAGGGGATGCTATCCGGCGCATTCCGCTTACGCTGGAAATCACGAACCGTTTGCATCCTAAAGTCATTGAACTTGTTGAAATCGATGGAGAACTCGCTGGAATACCAGTGGGGATCCATACACAAAACCATATTGTCTACAATCGGCGGATTGCTGAGAAAGTGGGCATTGAGATACCGGAGACTTGGGATGACCTGATCGCTCTCGGAACAACTCTGTCGGAAAATGGTGTTTACCTGATTGCTGCCTCAAATCAGGAATGGCAGTTGCGTGTGTTGTTTAACTCCATTTTGTCTTCGGTTTTGACCGCAGATGAATTTCGACTTGTCATGTCGCCTCAGACCTCGGTTGATCACCTAGTTCCCAAATTCAAGACTGCCTTTACAACTTTTGCGCAGCTTAAAATGTTTGCCGATCCGAATGATGACGACCGGAGTTGGGAAGAAGTGACAGAAGTTGTAGCTGACGGAACGGCTTTTGCCCAAATTCTCGGGGATTACATCGTACCGGAATTTCCAGATCGTGAGGCAATCGTTTGCAAACGATCACCTGGCGCGAATTTCATTATTTGGGGAATGGATAGTTTTGTATTGCCCGAAACGAACGATCAAAGTGTTCGTATCGGACAAGATAAACTTGTCAAAGCTATCCTTTCTCCCGAAAATTCAGCTGAATATATCTCCCGGAAGGGCGGCGTACCGGTGACAAGAGATGCAGACCTGTCACGGTTGGGACCTTGTTCTTTGGCAGTGGCGGAGAGCTGGGACCGAATAGAGAACCGCATCTGGACCGGCGGTGATGTTTGGCGTCATCGTTTTTCCGCAATGGCCGCCGTCGCAAAACGTGAGTGGGATAATGAACAAATTGACCCAGAAGCTGCAGCCAAAAGACTTGCAAGCGTCCTCGGGGCAATATGACTCACTGAAGGCCTTTTCAAGCAACCAACGCCAAGCATCCTATGCGATGATGTTGATTTCAGCGCTGGTCGTGGTCAGCTGTTTGTTTACTTATGAGGTGTTTCGAATGCAGCGGACGATGTTTGAAATCGTCGTTCTTGCGAATGAAAACATCAATGTCTGGCGCCGGATCGAGAAACTTGTCACGTTTGAGCCTATCGATCGTCGGGATGGATCTCTAAACGAGAGAATGGCCAAACGCATCCAAAACGAAGTTGCTCGAAAACTCGAAGAATCTGAAGATTACGAGAGACGAATTGAACAAGCGATGGGCGAAAGCAAAACATTTTTTTTTTGCTGGACGATCGCATAACCGGTTCGCTTGTATCGCAATCAAAAGTTCCGAAAGCCATTCGATCCAAGCTTGAGCACTATGCGTCCCTTCCGCTTGAGCTGATGCCCATGGGCATCACGACTTGGGATGCCGATCTGAAAATCGATTTTCTAAGCTCAAACTATCTGCGCCCGGCTTCGGATTTCGTGAAGCAAACGACCTTGGTTGGTGAGCGCATCACACAAATTGCCCAGTATCTTTTGCTCTTTATTGGTGCGTTTCTCTTGCTGTTCGTGGGATATGTCTATCGTTTTTTTCTGTCGCCGATTTTTTCGGAAATGATCCGAATGCACAAACAGATCATTCAAGCGAAAGAACACGAGATGCACTACGAGAAACTACGTGTTCTTGGTCAAATTTCCGGAGGCGTCGCGCACGAATTCAACAATGTCCTTAACATCATTTCAGGTAACGCTGAGATGGCTCGTTTGAAGAGTGGACCAGATGCAGAATGTGCGCGGTACGTGGATAAAATACTGGATACGTATATCCGCGCCGCAACTCTGACAGACCAGTTGCTGATGTATTCTCGCCGGCGTCATTTAAATGAAGCACGTGTGTTCCTACCGGATTTTTTCGAAGGATTGGAGAAAACTGGTACGTCGCTGCTTGATGGCGATATCGCACTGACTATGAAATCAGATGCGGAAGTTACCGTTTTTGTTGATCCGGTTTTCTTTGAAACCTCTGTCCTAAATCTGGTTTCCAATGCTCGAGATGCCATCCTCATGGGAGGTGGCTCCCGCGTAAAGATTTTCTCCAGCGCAGATGGGGTAGGAAATGTGCGGATCGCTGTTGTCGACGATGGGCCAGGTATTCCGGAGAACGCCTTGTCGTTGGTTCGGGAGCCCTTTTACTCGACAAAAAGTCGAGGGCGTGGAACAGGACTAGGGTTGGCCATGGTGGAAGGTTTTGCGGCACAGGCAAATGGGCGGCTCGAAATTTCGTCTAAACCGGGACGCACAGAAGCAGCGTTGGTGCTACCGGTGGCAGAGCACTCAAGTCACACGTCGATGGCCTCGCACTTGGAAGCTGATGAAACTCAAGGGTTGTCGGGCAAACGTATACTTATCGTAGAGGACCGAATAGACGAATTTGGGTTCTTGACAGAACACTTGCGCTCGGTTGGATGCAATGTCGATATAGCGAAAACTGTTGCAGAGGCGGGTGCCAAGCAAGGTGAGCTCTGGGATATTGTTCTGTGTGATGTGGACTTGGGTGAGGGCAGTGGGTTGGATGTGTATCGAAGCTTCCAGCACAAGAATGTACCGCCACCCTTCATATTCATGACTGGCAACATACCGAATGAAGCCATGCGGGATTCCGTGGTGCGGACAAAACAGCGAATTTTGATGAAGCCGTTTCGCATGATGGATATGATGGAAGCCATACAAAAGACGATCCAATCAGTGACCCCAACGAAATAGTCGCCTTTGAACTTCAATTAGATGCAATACCAAAAGGCATTTTTGACTTGGCATCACGGTACCATTCGATGATGGTCTGTCGCTCGCTGGTTTCCATATGCGAAACATTTGCAGGCGGCATGGCGTTTGTGACACCCGCCTGAAGGTAAATTTCATTCGCTGCAGCGACAATATCTGCTTTTGTTTCCAGAACGACACCCTTGGGTGCCCAATAAATGCCCTCATAATAGGGTTCGCGCGCATGGCACATCGCACAGCGTCCCGGAACAATTGCCATCACATCATCCATATGCGCTGCGTTAGCGAAGACTTGTTCAGTCTTGGTTAGTGGTCGGTTCTCGGAGTGGTCATAGCTATCGTCGGACCATAGCGGTGCCATGCTCAGTTGAATAATGAGAATGAAGAGGATTGCGGTAACCGCCCAAGTCCATGTGGGATTTCCTGCGCGAGCATGCTTTGTATTGAAGTAGATCCGAATGGTGACGCCCATCAGAAACACAAGCGCTGCAATCACCCAATTGTACTCCGATGCGAAGGCAAGAGGATAGTGATTGCTCAGCATCAGGAACACGACTGGCAATGTCAGATAGTTGTTGTGGGTGGACCTTAGCTTCGCGATTTTGCCGTATTTCGCGTCGGGCTTGCGACCGGCGATCAGGTCGGCAACGACGATCTTTTGGTTTGGAATAATGATGAAGAAGACATTCGCAGTCATGATTGTGGCTGTGAAAGCGCCCAGATGCAGCATCGTTGCCCGGCCGGTAAACACCAGATTGTAGCAATACCCCATGGCCACAAGCAGACCGAACAGCAAGATCATGAGCAGGGTCGGTTTTTCAGCCAGACCGGATTTACAGAGGAAGTCATAAACCAGCCAGCCGATCGTCAGCGACGCGGCTGAGATCAGAATCCCTTGCCACAACGCAAGGTCGGTTTTTTCCGGATCAAGCAGATAGAGCTCGCCGCCGACCCAATAAATGATCATCAGGAGTGCAACGCCTGAGAGCCAAGTCGAATAACTCTCCCACTTAAACCATGTCAGGTGGTCGGGCATGTTTGCCGGGGCAACGAGGTATTTTTGGATGTGGTAGAACCCACCGCCATGCACTTGCCATTCTTCTCCATGCGCGCCTTCTGCCAAGTCGGGTGTCTTGCGCAAGCCAAGGTCCAGAGCCACAAAGTAAAAAGAAGACCCGATCCAGGCGACCGCAGTTATGACGTGGAGCCATCGAACAGCAAAAGCTAGCCAATCCCAAATGATGGCGATATCATACATTTTGCGTTTCCTCCCATAGATCGGCTGCACATTATCCCGAATCTGAATTACCTTGTATCTCAACAAAATCCGAGCAGCTTCAAAAATAACGGAAAAATGGGCGACGAATGGCCTACCTTGAAAACATCCGCACGTTCATAAGGGTCTATGAACTGGGTAATATGTCAGCAGCTGCGCGGGACCTTCGAATTTCATCAGCTGTCGCGTCGTCGCGGATTTCCCAACTTGAAGAACATCTAAATGTTCGGCTGTTTCAACGCACCACGCGCGCCTTGAGTCCGACGGAACAGGGGAACCTGTTTTACAACGGCGCTGTAAAGATCATTGATGCAGTTGAGGAGGCGGAAGCGGAAATTTCGAATGTGACCCGGCAGCCAAGAGGAACCTTGTTCATTGCTGCGCCGATTGGGCTCGGGCAGCGTTTCTTGGCACCGTTGATTCCGCTGTTCAAGAATGACAATCCACTTATTGATATTCGCCTCCGGCTGTCAGATCGTAAGGTTGATCTAGCAGGTGAAGGACTCGATGCGGCTTTCTTTTTGGGAGTGCCAGAAGATTCCTCCCTTCGCATTCGAAAAGTGGCGGATTGTGATCGTGTCTTGTGCGCGTCGCCCGCGTATCTGGAACGCAAAGGGGTGCCGAAGACCAGCGAGGAGCTGGTGGATGGAACCCATGATTGCCTCAATATTCGCTATCCCGGGGCGCCCGAGTTCCAGTGGATGTTGCAAAGCCAATCCGGTGTAAAGAAGGTCGCCGTGCGCGGCCCATTTGAATCGGATCACGGAGATGTCCTCACCAGTTGGGCGCTGGATGGTCATGGCATCATCCTCAAGCCGGTATTCGAGGTCGCCGAACACCTATCCAATGGAGCGCTACGAACGGTTCTAGAAAATGAGCCGCCAGTTCCAGTCCAGATGGCTTTCCTGTACACGCACAAGAAATATCAGGACCCGAAAGTTCGGCTCTTTATAGATTTTGTCGTGCCTCATATTGAAAAGGCATTGAAGGCGTCGGTTGAACAGGTGCGGGTCGAAAGCGAAGCACCTTCAAATATCACCTGAAATTCAAAAGCGAATTCTGGTTTATACAGTTGCTGAACCCATATTGGCCGTGGGCTTGGGATGGTGAGGGAGACAGCAAGGTGTCGCGATATATTAGAAACATGCGAGGCTATGGTCCGAATCCGCCGGATCCAAAATGGCCGAACAACGCTAGGGTCGCTGTTCAGTTTGTTCTCAATTATGAAGAAGGTGGCGAAAACTGCGTGCTTCACGGAGATTCGGCTTCTGAAGCCTTCTTGTCTGATATTCCGGGGGCTAGCCAATGGGCTGGGCAGCGCCATTGGAATATGGAGTCCATCTACGAATATGGCGCCAGGGCCGGTTTTTGGCGGATCCATCGGCTGTTCACCCGCGCCAATATACCGTTGACAATTTACGGCGTTACAACTGCGCTCGCCCGCAGTCCGGAACAGCTTGAGGCCATGAAGGCGGCGGGTTGGGAAATTGCCAGCCACGGCCTTAAATGGGTCGAGCACAAGGACATGTCGGAAGAAGAAGAGCGTGCTTTGATCGCAGAAGCGGTCCGTCTTCACACCGAAGTTGTCGGTGAGCGTCCGCGTGGGTGGTATACGGGCAGATGCTCTGAAAACACCGTCCGTCTGGTGGCTGAGGAAGGTGGTTTTGACTATATTTCAGACACCTATGACGACGATCTGCCCTACTGGCTCTCTATATCGGGTCGGGATCAGCTGATCATTCCATACACACTGGAAGCCAATGACATGCGGTTTGCAACGGCTCCAGGTTGGACGGATGGCAATGACTTTGCGAATTATCTGATTAATGCTTTTGACGAGCTTTATCTTGAAGGCAAAACAGATACGCCGAAGATGATGACGGTGGGGCTACACTGCCGTTTGATTGGACGACCGGGCAAGTTGGCAGCGCTTCGTCGGTTCATTGAGCATATCCAGTCACATGAAAACGTCTGGTGTCCGCGCCGCATAGATATTGCCGAGCACTGGAAGGCTCTTCACCCACCTGGAAAAACGGTCCAGTCGAGCACCATGGATCGGGATGAATTTGTTTCAGTTTATGGCGGGATTTTTGAACACTCACCCTGGATAGCTGAACGCGCTCATGATCTTGAGTTAGGGCCAGCACATGATTGTGCGTCCGGCATGCATAACGCAATGTGCCGTATGTTTCGAACAGCCAATGAGCAGGAGCGTTTGGGCGTTTTGACAGCGCACCCTGATTTGGCAGGCAAACTGGCTCAAGCCGGGCGTTTGACTTCAGAAAGCACTTCGGAGCAAGCCAGCGCTGGTTTGGATATGCTAACAGACGAAGAGCGAGAGACGTTTACCCGCCTCAACAATTCTTATGTCGAGAAACATGGCTTTCCGTTCATCATCGCCGTTCGTGATCATGACAAGGCTTCAATCATGAAAGCCTTTCATCGGCGGATCGACAATGATCGTGAAACGGAGTTCACTGAAGCTTGCCGTCAGGTCGAGCGAATTGCGTATTACCGGTTGAAGGACCTCCTGCCGTAATAGCGGCAGGATTATTTATCGGGTAATCATCTTTTCCGCCATTTCGATCATGCGGGCGGAGAAGCCCCATTCATTGTCGTACCAACCGAACAACCGAAGTTGATGACGACCGCTTTGCATGGTCTCAGGCAGGGCGATGATCAGCGACTCCGGGCGCGCTCTCATATCTGTTGATACAACAGGGTCATGTGTAAAGCCGACCACTTTGCTTTTAGAATAAGTCCCTTGAAGCCAAGAATTGATGTTCGTCGGCAGCTCTTTTTTGACAGTGACCGTCAGATCGACCGCTGACACACTGATGGTTGGGACGCGGACGGCAGAAGCGGTCATGCGGCCATTCAGATTTGGAAGAATTTCAGCAATTAGCCTTGCAGCGCTTGTTGTGGTCGGCACCATTGAGACCGCACCTGCGCGGCTTCTTTCCAAAGCACCTCTAGGCGCGTCAACCATGGGCTGGCTGCCGGTATAGCAATGGATGGTCGTCATGTGCCCATGCTCAATTTCGAGGCGATCATCCAGCCCCTTGAGCAATGGGGCCAGTGCATTGGTGGTGCAGGATGCATTGGAGACAATTTTCTCATCACCAAGATTATCCGCATTGGCTCCAAGCACGAGTGTTCTATTCGCAGCGAGCGAGGGGCCTGATATCAGCACCTGGCGTGCGCCTGACTTCAGACCGCGCTCTGCAATTTCTCGGGTTTGAGCCTTGCCTGTGCACTCCATGACAAGGTCGATCTGGGAGAGGTCGAGAATGGAAATATCGGGTTCGGACGTGAAGGAAACACGCTGTCCATTGATCACAAATCCATCTGCGGACGCTTCAACAGAACCGGGATAAGGGCCAAATACACTGTCATATTTAAAAAGGTAGAGAGCGGTCTCAAGACCGGCGATGTCGTTGAGCCAGATCGATTTGGGTTTGCGATCAGCAGGAAGGGCAAGGAGTTGGCGCAGAACGGTCCGGCCAATGCGACCGAACCCATTTATTAGCAAGTGCATGGCGAGGTCCGATTTCGTTAAGAAGCCTTTCCGCCTATCATCAAATTTGTTCGGGTAGGAAAAAACATTGTCTTCGATGACAATTCACCATGGGATGCGCACCGCGGAACCGGGATTTCTCGGTAATGTGCAATATGCGTGAACGCGATTGAAATGCTGAATGACGCGGTGCTGTGAGACGGTTGCCTCATATTCAATTGATTAACGGGTGTGATTTTTCACAATTCACGTTACGTCAAGTAATAATATGTAACGATAATGTATTTCGTTATCGGTAATTCTTAGGTGTTTTGTTAATATTTGCATCTAGTCTCTCGCATACTGTTATCGGGAGATTAGTGAACCATGTCGTTAGCTCGTTGGCCTCTGGCCCTCAAAATATTATCACCTGTTTGCGTTATCGCGCTTTTCACAGCAGCGCTCGCTGTCGTGTCGCTTTCATCCCTCAAGGAGGCGATGTTCACCGAGCGGATGGTGAAAATCGAAGATATTTCACAAACAGCCAAAAACATTGCTCAGCGCTATTATGAACTGGAACAGTCTGGTGTTCTTTCCCGTGAGGATGCACAAGCACAAGCGGTCAATGCAATCTCGGCCATGCGCTTCGAAAAAGGCACAAATTATATTTTCGTATTCGATTACGATGCGGTAACGGTTTCCCATGTCAAAGAAAGCTTGATCGGCAAAAATCTTGCAAGTCTTGAAGATGCCAACGGTGTTCGGGTTATAACCGAACTCGTAGACCGCGCTCAAAATGGTGGTGGCACCTTGCAATATTTGTGGCCCCGGGCGTCCGGTGACGAACCGATTGAAAAATGGGGTTATGCAGTTGGTTTTGAGCCTTGGCAGTGGATGCTTGGAACCGGTGTCTACATTGAGGATCTGAATTCGGCTTTCTGGCAACAAGCCATGGTGACTTTAACGTTGACCCTGCTCGGCGCTGTGGCAGCAGGTGTGATTGCGCTTCTCGCTATTCGCAGCCTTGTACGTCCTCTACGTGAACTCACTACCAACATGAGCTCTTTGGCTGATGGCAACACCGACATTGTCGTCGCCGGAGCGGAACGCGGCGATGAAATCGGCAAAATGGCCGCTGCCATGAAAGTCTTTGTTGCCAATGAAACGGCGCGCAAGGAACTGGAACTTCGTCAAAAAACGGATCAGGAATTGGCGGCTCAGACTGGCGAGCAAGTTCGCCGCTTGAGCCAGGATTTTGATAGCCAAATAACCGAATTAATGCAGACGATTGAGCTGTCAGTTGGTCATCTGAAAACCGCATCGTCGGAAATGATGATTGGCGCAGAACAGACATCTGAAAAGTCTGGCATTGTTTCCAAATCGTCTTCTCAGGCGTCCAGCAATGTCGAAACCGTCGCTGCTGCTGCTGAAGAATTGTCAGTTTCTGTCAACGAAATCCGCCGTCAGGTGCAATCCTCAAGCGAAATTGCAGCGAAAGCGGCAACTGAGGCTTCTGCGACCAATGAGCGGATGAATGGGTTGTCAGACGCAGCTGCGCGCATTGGTGAGGTGGTCACCTTGATTCAGGCGATTGCCGAGCAAACCAATTTGCTGGCCTTGAATGCGACCATTGAGGCTGCCCGTGCCGGAGAAGCCGGTAAGGGCTTTGCGGTTGTTGCAGCTGAAGTTAAAGAGCTGGCCAACCAAACGTCAAAGGCAACCGAAGAAATTTCCAGTCAAATTTCTGCCATTCAGGGCGAAACAGAACAAGCCGTCGGCGCGATTGGTGCCGTGACTGACATCATCAGCACGATGAACGAAATTGCCTCCTCAATTGCATCGGCTGTGGATCAGCAAGGTGCAGCAACGCAAGAGATTGCACACAATGCTCAACAGGCTTCGCAAAGTTCTGTTGAAGTGGGGCAGACCATTCACAGCGTTTCCGAAGCAGCTGAAAGCACCAAACAAACAGCTCATACAGTCGATGTTGCGGCAGTCGATCTAGAAGAAAATGCTGCTGATCTGCGCTCCAAAGTTTCGGCGTTCCTTGGTGGTGTCCGGGACCTGACAAGCCAAAAAGGTGAAGCAGCCTAAAATCTACTCTCTACACCTTCATAGCCCGCGGCTCTAAAGCGCCGCGGGCTTTTGCTTGCCAACGTGAAGAAGGAAGCACCTGATTTTTTGGAGCGAAGTTAATATCGCAGCCGACTTCCATCTGGGGTCTCAGAACTTGATATCTGCTCTGATTTTGACTTCAGAGCGCGAGTGTAAGACTACCAATTTCATTTCTCAGAACTGCAGTATTAGCTATCAGCCAAATGGATCGGTTCGACAACAGAACTATCACTTCTTCGCAGTCAATTCGCCTGAACGGTTAGTCATGCTGGAAGGTAAATACAGAAACCAAGTCACGTCAAATGTCGGGCAGGACCTTCTCTTCAACCGCATTCTGACGGTGATCGCCTTCCCGCTCTTTGGTGTGTTCTTACTTTTGAAAGGGAAGGGGCAATCGCGCAGTGAGCCGGTGCGTCGAGCCGCTGAAGCCCGCCAGCCTGTCATTTTTGAGGCTGGAGATCATCCAGCAAGCTGAAATCATAGCTCTGTTATAGGTGCTGCCAGCAACACTGGCTGACGATCCTATGGGCGACGGGTGTGGAACAATGGAATGTGGGGAGGTGGCGGAAGAGGTGACGGTTACAATAAATACATAATACGTTGTTTTTGTTTATGTAAAAGGCTGGATCAAAAGCAATATACCCGCTTTTCTAAGCCGTTGCCTTGTAGTTGACCCTTGGTTGGGAAAGCATCCATTCCTCGATTTCATGCTCGTACCACTGATCAGCCCCACCTGAGTGGTCCGTTTTGATTGTTAGTGCATGACTGGGCTTTGGTCCATCCGGACGATGGTTTCTGGTGCCGGTGGTCGGTAGCCCAAGGCGCTGTGTGGGCGTTTGGTATTGTAATGTTTCCTCCATTGTTCAATCAGGATTTGTGCTTCCTTTAAGCTGTAGAAGATTTCACCATTGAGTAGCTCATCTCGGAGGCGGGCGTTGAAGCTCTCGCAGTATCCGTTCTCCCATGGCGAACCTGGTTCGATGTACGCGGTCTTTGCACCCACAGCGTTGATCCAGTCCCTGACTGCCTGAGCAATGAACTCCGGCCCATTGTCTGATCTGATGTAGGCTGGAACACCTCGCAGGATGAAGAGATCCGTTAGCACATCAATCACGTCGGTGGAGTTCAGATTTCGCTTCACCCGGATTGCCAGGCACTCTCGGGAATACTCGTCCAGGATGTTCAGTGTCCGGAACGCTTTTCCTTCATTGGTTCGGCAGTGCACGAAGTCATAGCTCCAGACATGATTGGGATACTCTGGCCGCAGCCGGACACATGATCCGTCGTTCAGCCAGAGCCGCCCTCTCTTCGGTTGTTTCATTGGCACTTTCAGCCCCTCTCGTCGCCACAGCCGCTCAACACGCTTGTCATTCACATGCCAACCAGCATCTCTGAGCAGAGCTGCAATACGCCTGTAACCGTAACGGCCAAACTCACGGGCGAGTGCGATCATATCCGCCACAAGACGTTCTTCGTCAGCACGCCCTGCTGGAGGTTTCCTCTGCGTAGACCGGTGCTGACCCAGAACACGACAGGTTCGGCGCTCTGACACGCCGAGATGCTGACGAATGTGATTGATGCAGGCTCGACGACGGGCGGGGCTCAGAAGTTTCCCTTTGCGGCCTCCGACAAGATCAACTTGTCCAGGGTCAGGTCAGACACTGCCTTGCGCAGCCGCTCGTTCTCTTTCTGAAGGCGTTTGAGTTCTTTCAGTTGGTCGGTTCCCATCCCACCATACTGCTTTCGCCACCGGTAATACGTCTGTTCGGTGATACGAACCTGCCGAATGGCATCAATGCGCGGCATGCCTTGGCCGACAAGGACTTCAACCTGCCGCAACTTCGAGACAATTTCTTCTGGCTTGTGACGTTTCGTAGCCATGTTGATCCTCCGTTTTCCTAAACATAACGATGGACCACTTCAAAGGGGGAGGATCAGCGAAGATCAAGAAAGGGCTCGGACCATGCGCTGAAAAGGGCGGAGCAATCCGGCTGTTCCAATCAGATGGCTGCACCACGATTGGAGCCTGTGAAGGTGTCGAAAGTGGTTATGGTGCGTGGAATATCGCCGGTCGGGAATTTCCGATCTGGCCCATGATGTCCACCTCCGGAATGAAGCGTTTCATCCCACCGTTTGAAGTCGAACGCATTGTCGGCTTTCCAGACGGCGATATCGAGTTTGACGATCATAAGAAGACATGGAGGGAACCGCCGGGCCGAAAAGCTTGGCTGAGCCTTGAAAGCCGTGTGCAGGAAGAGGGCATCGTTACCGGGATGAACCCGACCGAATGGAACGGCACTGACCCTCTCGACAACTGGAACGACTTTCACAAGAGATTTGGAGGTATCGCCGCATGAACAGTTCAAGGCGCGGATTTCTGAGCCTGTTGGGTGGTGGTGCGATTGCTGGGCCGAAGGCACTTAGTTCGCGCTGAAAAACCCCTTAACTGATTGAAGAGTATGGATACCCATTGGGTTTTGGATGTGTGAATATGCCGGTTAGTTGATCCGAAGCACGCATTTTCTGGCATATTCTCATGAGACCTTCAAAACGCAACAAACGGTGTGGCGATCTGTTCAAGGAACGCCTGGCCGCAATCATCGATATGAACCATTCGTTGGTGCGGCTGTCTGGTCTGATGCCTTGGGATGAATTTGATGCGGAGTTCGGCAGGCATTATCGCCCCTTGGGACGACCGGCCAAACCAACGCGTCTGATGGCCGGGCTGCACTTTCTCAAGCACATGTACGATCTTTCCGATGAAGAGACGGTTGAGCGTTGGGTTGAAAACCCCTACTGGCAGTCTTTCTGCGGTTTTGAGTTTTTCCAGCACCAATTCCCCATTGATCCCTCAACCATGACCCGCTGGCGCAAACGGATTGGTCCTGAGGGAATGGAAAAGCTTCTTTCTGCTACGGTAGGTGTTGCGATTGAGAGCGGGACGATCAAGAAGAGCAGCCTTGAGCGGGTCTTGGTTGATACGACCGTTCAACCCAAAGCCATTGCCCATCCCACCGATAGCCGTCTTTATCACAAGGCCTTGCAGCTTCTGGTGCGCCAGGCCAAGAGGGCCGGCATCATCTTGCGTCGCAGCCATACCAGAGTTGCCAAAAAGGCGGCCTTGATGGCGGGCCGTTATGCCCATGCCAAACAGTTCAAGCGGATGCGCCGGGAACTCAAAAAGCTGAAGACCTATCTGGGCCGGGTCTATCGCGACATCTCCCGCAAGATCGCAGGCAACGAAGGTCTTGAGCACCGGTTCTCCCGTCTGCTGGGACTGGTGGAGCGGCTTCTGGCCCAGACCCCCAAGGACAAAAACAAGATTTATTCCATGCATGCGCCGGAAGTGGCCTGTATTGCCAAGGGCAAGGCGCGAACACCTTACGAGTTCGGGGCCAAGGTTGGCATTGCCACGACCAATCGGGAAGGATTGGTTCTTGCGGCGAGGGCTTTTGAGGGCAATCCCTATGATGGGCACACCTTGAATGACACCATCAGTCAGGCTGAGAAAGTCTGCGGCACCAAAGCTGAGCGTGTCTATGTGGACCGTGGCTATCGGGGGCATGATTATGAGGGCGACGCCAAGGTCATGATCTCCGGCCAGAAGCGCGGGCTGACGGCACAGATGAAGCGTGAGCTGAAACGACGATCAGCGATCGAGGCCACCATCGGCCACATGAAAACAGATGGACGACTTGACCGGAACTTCCTCAATGGCAAAAATGGCGATGCCATCAACGCCCTGCTGGCCGCAGCCGGTCATAACCTGCGTCTGATCCTCAATGCACTGATCATTTTGCTGCTCTGGATCACAAACCCCATCCCCAAACCGGTCAAATCGAATATTTGCGTATTGCTTCGGCCACGCGCAACATCAATGGCTTAGACGTTGTTCAGGGCGGACCACTTAAAGGCACCGTTGCAAAGGTTGTCGGTTCGGAGCCGACCAATATCTCAAGCATTGCAACAGGGCAGGGCATGTCGCCAGAAATAGATATGAGTTGGCGAGCCCGTGAGGTGTTGGACATGATCAGGCGACCTCAGCAAACCGCCACACGCAACAAGTATCACGACCACGTATTTCCGGACGTTGAGGCGCTCGTTTCGGTTTCTCCGGTCAATAAGCACCGGATGAACAAGCAAAGAGAACGCGAAAGTAACTTGGCCTATCACATCCGTGATTTGGTCCAACACTACAAGCTCGATTGGATGGGCCTGAGTGAAGAACAGTTGATTGAACAGATCGAAAATATTGCTTGGGACCGACCATGATCGAAGGCTTCCCCGACAACGAATGCGAGTTCATTGGCCTTATCCTTCAATCACCGCCAAGTATCGCAGCCTATCAAACCCGTGTGCCGCCCGAAGCTTTCACAAACCGGCTCACACGCATGATCTGGGAAGGCATGGTGAGGCTTTCCAAGTCTGGGACAACACTATCGGTTCCAGCTTTACGGGAAGCGGTGAAAATTGATCCTTCGGCCTTTGGTATTCCGGGCCTGCCTGCCTTTTTGACAGTCTGCATGCAGAAGGCGAAAGGAGACCTAAGCCAAGACGAGCTGGCAGAAATCTTGTGTGCCCAAGCCACAAGGCTTCGTCTCAGTGAATTTGCCTCCAAGCTGATGAAAGACCTCAACGACGGCAGGAAATCAGGAGAGGAACTGGCGCTGGAGGGTTCCGCATTCCTTGCAAACATGGCAGCGGCTCAACGGCCTATGGTTGGCATATCCATTCACGAGGCCGGTCAGCGGGCAATCAAGGACCAAGACCAAACACTCCGCAATGGAACTGGCCGGGGCCATGACTGGGGTATCAGAGCGCTCGATGACATCATGGGGCGGATTGTTCCCGGTGATTTCGGTTTAATGATTGGGCCGTCAGGTCACGGGAAGTCTGCTAAAGCGCGAGGATTGGCAAATCACATCGCATTGCGGGATCCGGTTCTAACGATCTCAGATGAAGAAATGCCGGAAGACATAGCCATCAAGGATATGATCGCACGAACAGGTGTTGATAGCAGGAATATTGAAGACGGCACGCTGCGCCCTGACGATCTTGAAAAGCTCTGTGCAGCCAACATGAAACAGCACGGGCTCCAGTCCTATTTCGAATACACCGACGATATGCGGATATCGAACATCGA
>NZ_GL476320.1:1168287-1202494 GCF_000148725.1 Roseibium sp. TrichSKD4
GGAGAACGCCACACATGGGCGGTTCTATATGCTCTGACACAACCGAAACCACAAATCGGACTGACCAGCGCAATGATAGGGGCGATAAGCGACTGTTCTGTCGCTACCCAAACTGGCTGGAACGGCTGGGTGAGTTCTGTGATGCATTGGATGCCATCGACCTTGCGGAACTCCGCACCATGGCGAAGCAAGGCCCTGGCATTGATGGAAAGCCGCCGAAACAACGCATGCTGCTTGCCGGATATCTCCAATATCTGTTGGAGGACATTATGGAGCCACCTGAACAAAAGGAGATGCCGCTATGGATGACGGGGTGAGTGGACAAGAATTGAGACTAACGACCACACAGATCGACCGGCTGCGCTTTATGCTGGTGTCATATCTTACGGGTGCGCTTGGCACGGTGGTATCGTCGGACACGGTTCATGATGGCTTGATCAAGGCGAATGAACAACTGCCTGAATTCGATGCTCAAATCAGAAATATGACTGACAAATAGAGGAGCATCATGCTGGAGACAATCGCCGCCTTGAAGGTAAAGGCGCAGGTACCATGACTGGTGGCGTGATTGTGCACCGATGCCACCTCGGGCGCTACGAGCGCAGATGCATTGTGTCCGTAATTCTGCAAAATCGCCGGAAAAAACCTGTAAATCGCATCAAGCAAAAAAATGGATAAACAAGGCAAATAGCTACTTCAGATTTGAAAAAGAAAGACCATTATGCCAATCTCAAAGCATCACAAGGCCAAATCTGGGGGATGCCAGTCCAAGGCGGACAAAAAGACATCAGCATCGATCAAAAGATCCTCCGCCATTGACAAACTACGCAGTTTTCTCCGAGTAACATACGGATTTGTTTCATATCTGATCTTTAGTACAACACAATAGGAACGATATTTTTGTAGGAATTCGCATGGCCCGGATAACTGAACAACTACTGACACATGGCACGAAAAATCCTTCGCCAAGCTCTTCGGAAAAGTTCAATGCCGCCCTGGCTTTTGCGATGGGCCCAATTGCCAAACCATCTGAAATTACTGCGAATTTATCAGTCGGCGGCACCGTCGCTCAGGCAAGTACTGCACTTGCTCAACCAAAATCCGTCAAGGGAGCGTTCTCCAAACCGACCAACGGTTTGGGGTTCTTGGACGACCTGTTTGGCAAGCTCGGCTCCCTCGCAAAAGGCATAACCGAGGCTCTGAAGGGTTTATTTTTCATCAAGGGCAAACTTCTGGAGCATGTTTCCGGAGTATTTGCTCCAAAGTCGTCCGAGAGTGTGCTTGGGGAGTTTGATACGAACCACCCGAATTTTCATTTATACACGCTGGAAAGTCCGATCTGCAATTTGAGCGACGGCAATTGTTCCGTTGAAAACGTATATGAGCAACTGTTGAAAAATCCAGCGCCGGGGATGGAACAAAACAATACACCGGTCGTTTCTGGCCAAATCAGTATTGCCGATCTCGGCTTGCCGGGACAAATTGATGACATTGGCCCAGTTCGTCACATTGTGAATCCGGCAGACTACTCCGTCAGGAATGACACGGTTGACGGACACATTCTGCATCCTGGAAGCGTGGTAAGAAGGGTAGTTGCCCGCGATGGCAAGGTTTTCATCCAAACCTTGGGTGAAGGCACCGGTGCCCTTCCGAGAATTAACGAGGCAACAGCCGGAGTCCTTTGGGGCAATGTAGACAAATTCATTAGCAGGCAGTTTGCTTAGAGTCTGATTTAAAAGTAGTTGAGTGATATCATGAGGTTATGTTCAACCGTCTTTGTCGAGAAGATGGAGGATCGAATGGCCTGAGATTATATCACTGCGCAAGCAGCATAACCGGGACGCGCTTCGATATCCAAGTGATTTGACTGACCGGGAATGGGAGATTGTGGCAGCAATGATCCCGCCCGCGAAGCCGGGAGGTCGCCTACGCTCGACCGATATGCGGCAGGTAGTCAATGCGATCCTTTATACCGCAGGTGGGGGCATCGAATTTTAAATGATATCGCCTGCGGATTTTTTTCTAAGTGCGGAAAGTCCCGCTGATTTCCGGTAAACTACCGGGCGAAGCCAATTCGGACAGATAACCGAAGGATCGCCCGATGACTGTTGCACACCTCGAAGCCCTTATTCTCGAACGCCTGATCGAAGCGCAGGTGGTCTTGGACCGCTCTGTGACCAGACCGCGCCCCAAGGGACCGACAACATTTTGGCCTGACGCCATGCCGGAATCCAAGCCCATCGATACAGACGACCCAAGGCCACCCACACCTTCAGCCGCCGCGATTACCCGGATGGAGGAAACATGGGGTTGGCTTGCTGAAATCAAGGATCTGAAACTGAGAAAAGCGGTAGTTGGCAAGGTTGCTGCATGGGTGCATGATCGTTCGACAAGCAGCCTTGCGCGGGAACTCGGGATCAATAGAGTAACGCTGAACCGAAGGTTTAACTCAGGACTTCATGTTTTGATTGTAAAGTTTTGTAAATAAAACGTTTTACCTGAGTGTGCTGATGAAGATTTGGTGCATCACTTTCGGGAAAAACAGGGTATAAGAACACGTAAGATGGCAGCAGTTGCAGCTTGAATAGAACAACCTGAGAGAGAGGCCCGGTGGATGGGGTCAGGATTAGCTACCTGATCACTATGAACCCGGGCCATGAATAAAAGGGGAAGGTGTCTGGCCCCGATGACAACGCAGTAGTTGGATCTGTGATCTCAGCTACCCGACACCCGAGACGGTGGAAGGCCGTTTTACAAATCAGGCAGGATGGCGCAGTCCGGTAGCGCGCTTGGCTCATAACCAAGAGACCGCAGGTTCAAATCCTGCTCCCGCAACCAAATCACCAGAGCCGGTACACTCCCCGGCTTACCTGCATACCGTTTCCGGTAACTCGTGATGTGGGGACAACAGAAACCGGCTGGTAGTGGCGACTGCAACAGTAGGCCGAAAGCCAGATAGCGAGGCGCGGAACGGGTTACTTACCGGTCTACGGCGTGGAGTGGGGAAGCCCCAGCCTCGAAGTTTCCAAGCCCGTCACCCTAACCGGTGGCGGGTTTTTCTTTGGAGAGAACAATGACCATCAACGGAGTTCCGGTCGTCTATACCGACCCCGGTTTCTACGGCTGCAAAGAGCGGCTGAGAGAAGCTTTCCCAAAGGCAGCCATGATCGAGGTTGCGGAAGGGAAGGTGACTATCGCTTGGGGACAGGAAGTTCAGAAGCACGCTATTAACCTCGGTGGAAAACATAGCGGCTGTATTTGAAACAGCAAATACCCCGCTTACGGATGACGTAAGGGAAGACCGTAGCGGTTGGATATGTATGCTTCGATATGCCGAGTGTTGTTGATCGCGCGGACTTTGCCGACGCCAGAAACGGACCATTGAGCTGAAATTTCATCGTCTCCGTCAGGAAAGACCAATTGCGGGCAAGACTGGTTTTGCTCTCCGGTTAGATCAGGCAGGGTGCCCCGTGGTTTTGCAAAATCGACATATTCGATTTTGAGAGTTTCACGAAGGATATGGAATGCTGACAGCAAGCCTTCAATCCTGATGCAATAGGGACAATAGTAGACACCGGGTCCCGCTTCTGGATCTGAGAAATTCGTTGTCAGAAGGTAGAGTATGGGATGTTTGGGGGTGTTCATGAATGCGGTCCTTTCAGTTGCTATTATCAAGTCCACGCGTAAGTCCAGAAGTACAAGTATCCAGTCAAAAACTGAGATTGCATTTCCTCGTTGGCCTGACCGGCGGGGGGCACGGTGCGCCAACACCGTGAACCGTAAGTACAGATCTCGAATTGTGTCGATTGACGGAAAGTAAAAAGAAAGCGGAGCTTATAAGTCCCACAAAGGGTCAGACATTTTCGCGCCTTTTGTCGATTTCCATTCTTGAGGGGTGCCTAAGAATGTCTCTTTGCCGCACGTATGGCACAGAAACTTATTCTGTTTAACTGATGTGATATGCTCGAACTGAAGTATTGACTTAATACCGTTTCCAAAACAGTTGGCACAGAGGCAATGATTGGGCTCGCTACCTGAATGTCCGTCTTTTGGTACATAGGCAAATGTTTGAGAGCCGAAATCTTTTAACTCGTAACGATCAAGATCGGCAGATTTTTCTGCAGAATTGGAGAGCTTCTGCCGAAGTTCTTGATTCTCGGCGTAGAGTTGATCTCGCTCTCTGTTTAACTCAAAGATGGATTTTTGGAGATCCAGGGCCGCTGTTTGAATATCAATGATGGCGGCGTTTATTTTTGTTTGATCACTTAAGTCTTTGAGACCGCGTGTGAGGTCTGAAATGTGTCTAATGGCAGTAAGTCCTGCTGCCGCTTCTGCAATCATTTCTATTCTCCAAACTCGAGCGTTTGTTGCAAAGAGATATTGATGGAAACACCGAAACCGACAGATTCCTCGCCATGGTTCAAGAATGTAATGCCTTGTTCGGTAAATGCTTTCTCGATCAAAACGAGAGTATCGACTCTCATTGCCAGATATCCTGTTGATGCCTCAAGACGCTTGATCGTAGGAACTGATACTCCTGCCGCGTCTGCTACCTGCTTTTGTGTCCAGCCCAAGGCGGCCCGGGCTTGACGGAGTTGCTCTACTGTTTTTAGACCCATAGTATAATTTATTATCCCTGAGGTATTTTAATACACAAGAGTTTAGTTTATATCCCTAAGGTATCAAATGCGATCCCTTAGGAGCAAGCACAATGTTCAGTAAGACACAGATCATGAAGGAAGCACATAAGCGGGTACGTGAGAACCGAAAGCTGTACCCGGTGTCATATGGCAGTGTTTCCTATGCAGAAGCTTTTGCAGCCACTCTGAAATATGTCTGGCAGGACGCTCGTTTGGGCAAGCTGGAAGCGCCGGTTAGCCGGCAGGACGAAATCAAGGGTGAAATCATCCGGATTGAACTTAAAACCCGGATGGGCGCTGCGGACTTTGCTCGTGTTGATCGCCTGCGGGCTGAGTGGAGGATGGCGGCATGATGAACATGGACCGTCGTTCATTCTTCGGGTTGGTGGGGGCTGTGGCGGCAGCTCCGGTCCCGGTACTGGCAGATGTGCCGCCATCGGTTGCATCGGCTGTAGCGCGATATGTGAGCGTTATGGAAAGCGCCGGTTACACCCTGACCGCAGATGATCGGGGAGAGGGGTTTTCTCTCAAGGTTTCCGGCAGTCACGATTATAACGTGCGCAATCATGCTGCTGACGAGTTACACGCCAGCGGCGCCAATTTCTACGATGTCGGTAATTATCTGCTTATTCGCGCTGAACTAAGCTGCGTAGCGGGCTGATCGCTCGAACCTGAAATACTGAAATCACCAGTTTCTCCGCACCCAATGGAGAAGAAACGCAGACACCCAGCTTCATCGGCTCCGGTGTTTGCGAAAGCGAACCCCTGTGCGTTTCCGGGATTGGTGGCCGGACGCCGATGGAGACTAGATATGCAAAACGAACTGAACCTAGACCAGCAAAAATCCAGCTTTCCTGTCGTGTCTGAAGGAAATATCGGGCACGATTTAATCCAGACCGTCGATGCACGAGAACTGCACGGGTTTTTGGAGTGTGGTGAAGAGTTTGCTCACTGGATTAAGCAGCGTATCAGTCAATACGGTTTCGTTGAAAACCGGGACTTCGTGACTTTTCGGGAAAACTCCCAAAAAGGTCGGCCCCGGCAGGAATACGCTCTTTCCCTAGACATGGCGAAAGAACTTGCCATGGTTGAGCGGAACGACAAGGGCAAGCAGGCCCGCCAATATTTCATAGAGTGCGAGCGCAGGGCAAAGCAGCCTGTCACGGTGGATGGTCTCCTTGCCAATCCCGGCCAACTTCTAGAGATCACCAAGGGTTACGCCCTTCAGATCGCGGAGAAGGACCGTCAGATCGAGGGAATGCAAAAGGAAGTGGACGCCCATGAGCGACTGACCAAGGCGGACGGCAGCCTGAGTATCACCGAAGCCGCGAAGAACCTTGGCATCCGTCCGAAAGACCTATTCACTTGGTTGTCGCACAACGGGTGGATTTACAAACGCCCAAATGGGGCTGCATGGCTCGGTTATCAGACCAAGTGCAATCAAGGTCTCGTGGAGCACAAAACTACCACCATCCACCGTGCCGACGGCTCCGAAAAGATCACAGAACAGGTCAGGGTAACGGCTAAGGGAATGTCGATTTTGGCAAAGCTCATTCCGCCGGTCGCACAGGTAGCGTAATAAGATGCCGATACTTGATAACCCGCGACATGAGCTTTTCGCCCAAAACCTAGCAAAAGGAATGTCGCGGGATCAGGCTTACTCCATGGCAGGCTTCAAGCCTCACCGGCAGAACGCGCACCGTCTGATGACAAAAGATGACGTGATGATGCGCGTCGATGAGTTGAAGACCAGAATAGCCGAAAAAGCCGAATGGAGCGCCGCTGATAGGCTTTCGGCATTGAAACGCATCTCCGACACCTCTGAAGCAGAAGACCCCCGTGTAGCTGTCTCTGCGATAGCCGAGGCAAACAAGATGCAGGGCAGTCATGCGGCCTCAAAACATCAACACAGCGGGCCCAATGGTGGCCCTATCCCTTGTCCAGTACCACCGGACTAATGGAAGGTATTGAACTCGGTAGTGCAACATTTTTGTGCACTTGGAGCCGATGTGGGTGGTTGGTGGTAACTGTCAAACCATTGGAAAGGTGCCAAAAAATGTCTTTGAGCATTGCTGAATTCAAAGTTATTCAGGACGCATATGTGCGAGCTGCAAAAAGGATTGCCGATGCGGGCTACAGCATCCGGGTTTTAGATGACTTTGAGGCCGTAAAGACCGAAATCGAAGCAGCACAGAAACCTCTCACGCCATTCTTTTGGGAGAGCTACAATGACTTCAACGGGCACGATGCATTTTGTCTTGTGCTAGAGCAAGGTGGCAAAGGGCTGGCTTACATCGAACCAGGTTCACCATGGGAGAACGGATACTGCGAGAGCTTCAACGCCCGCCTCCGAGATGAACTGCTCAATGGTGAAATCTTCTATAGCCTCAAGGAGGCGCAAATCTTGGTTGAACAATGGAGGAAACACTACAACACGAGACGCCCACAAAGTGCATTGGACTACCGCCCACCGGCACCAGAAACCATCATTCCAATGGACCAGCAGCCGAGCAGGCACTAAAAATCAAATCGGACCACTCAGGTGGGGCTGATCACGGACTAGCTGCCCTCTATCGGCAGGCTATTATCTTCCAACACAATACCCTAACGATACAAAATGAATGTAGATCCACGTCTCAAGCAGACGTTGGAATAATCCCTGCGCTTCTGGAATTGCTGCGATTGCGAAATAAAAGCAAAATCCAATGATTGCGCTAGGTATTGCGCAACGTCCGAAGAAAGATGTTTTCATCACGGTGAGACCGAGCGAAAACAAGCTTGTCAATGCTAGAGGGTAGGCCATCGTTGCAAATACCATATGGGCGATGTGAAAGGCTGAGTTAGTCAGTATCTTGTCACTATGGCAAGCTAGGTCACATGGTATTATGGCAGCTAGAATGAGTAAACCCGCATAAAGACACAAACCCAACATTGATAAGCGTTCGATGATGCTCCCATGCAAGTATTTGTTTAATATAAAAAAATCCCAGGATCAAAATTTCTGTCGGCATGAAAACGCTATAATTTGTCCATGGGGCCAAAGGAGCGCCTGTGGCACCAAGTTCGCTCATAAATTGGCTGACATGAGAATAGCCGGTAGTATGGGCTCCAATGATACTGACACCTATTACCAACCAAAGTCCGCTAATGATCGGCAATATTATAAGGGCTAGAGAGTGTGTAATATATCGTTCGAACATTGGTTACTGGCTGCCTAATAATTTGGGAAAAGGCGCGGCATTGTCTTCTCGAGAAACAGCTATGACGATCACGCGGCGCTAAATCGCCGCACTGAACCGGCTAGGTGTGCAGACGAAGAAGAAGTACTGGATTCCGGGTGTTAAAACTGTTTTCTATTGGGCGTGCGCCTCAGCAAAGCCTTCATGTGTCAACTCGGCAGAGCCGTAAGGCTCGTAAATCACCTTTCTTCAGGTAGGGAAGATGTTAATCGCATTTAAAAAAACCTTACCTAAATCGTTGATATGTTCAGAGAGCTATGATGAACACCTCAGTGACGGATAGAGTATTCAAATGAAAAGCAATATAGACGTAGAAGCCGGGTTTGCCATCTATTCACCTAAATCATTGAAATTATATGACCTTGTTGTCCACGGGGCTTCGAACCGATTTCTCTGGCGATGCCCAACAGAGAAACTCGTCGAATTGCATACCCCCAATGTTTCCAATGTACATCTCGATATTGGGGTTGCAACAGGGATATTCATGGACCGTGCCCGATGGCCAAGCTCCAAGCCGAATATTACTTTGATGGACCCAAATCTTCACTGTTTGCAAGCGGCTCAAGAGAGGATAGCTCGTTACGCCCCTAACATTGCCCAAGCTGATGTGTTCCAACCGTTGCCATTTGGCACAAAATTCAGATCGGTTAGCCTGTGTTATCTTTTGCACTGCTTACCTGGCGCCATGAAAGACAAAGCGCCAGTTGTGTTTGAGAACATTGCTGGCGTCATGGAATGCGAAGCAAAAATTTTTGGAGCGACCTTGGTGCAAGGGGATGCACCAAGAAATGCTGCGGCTCGATATTTGATGAGCATTTACAATGAGAAAGGCGTCTTCTCGAATACAAACGATACCTATGAAGATTTGGAACGCGCTTTGCTGAACAGGTTCTCAGATGTTCGATTGGAACGTTATGGCTGTGCGGTTCTCTTTGAGGCCCAAAACACGTGAATCTTCATTGGCTTATCGTGATAGTCAAGGGGCTTTCCTTCGTTTCCAATCGTGACGTACCTGACGGTTCAAGAGGCAGCTAGCCGCATCCACGCCGCCTGATCCCTGCACTGGCCTCTGACACCGTCGGACGGAATTTTAAAATTCTGCGTACCACATTTGACACCGCCCACGGGAACAATCATCCTGCTGAAATCATGTATCCCAATCCAGACACCATTGCCGCTGCTGCCCCATTGATCGCCCCTTACCTCCGTAAGACACCAATGCTGGAAGTCGAGGCCAAAGCACTTGGCCTTCCATGCGCCGTGAGCTTCAAGCTGGAGCACACCCAGAGAACAGGCACATTCAAAGTGCGCGGTGCGTTTTTCAACATGCTGACCCGAGATGTTCCAGAAACCGGCGTCGTTGCGGCCTCTGGCGGAAACCATGGTGCAGCGGTTGCCTATGCGGCAACCACCCTGGGCCATCATAGCCGAGTTTTTGTACCTGCCCTCATAGCGAAAGAAGAAAAGCTGAAGCGGATGCGCCACTTTGGGGCCGAAGTGGTGATGACCGAAGGCTCTGTAGGCGCCTGTATGGAAGAATATGCCGCCTATGCCGATGCCACCGGCGCGCTTTCTGTGCACCCCTATGACACAATCCCAACGCTCACCGGTCAGGGCACAATCGCCTATGAGATTGAAAAGCAGATGACCCTCATGGATCAGGGAGGCGTCGATACGATTATTGTTTCTACCGGTGGTGGTGGCTTGATCGGCGGCGTCGCCGCCTGGGCCCAGGATCGGATCAAAGTGGTTTCTGTTGAGACGGAGGGGACTAACACATTGGAACGGTCCCTTCGAGAAGGGCCTGATATTGACGTCGGTGCAAGCGGCGTAGCAGCAAGTTCACTCGGAGGGCCACGTCTTGGTGTAGACAGCTATGCTGTGATCAAAGACTACGTGAATGACGCCGTGATCGTTCCCGACAGTGCTGTTTTTGAGGCTGCGTCCCGTCTATGGGAGGCCACGCGCCTGATTGGAGAGCCCGGCAGTGCCGTCGCCTTGGCGGCACTCACCTCTGGAGCTTATATACCCGAAAAGCAAGAGAGAATTTGCGTCGTTCTTTGTGGTGGCAATGAAGTGCCTGATTGGTTTCTGGAATGACCTAAACCGATATTTCCCAATTCAATTCTCCAGAAAAAAATAGAAAGATCACGCATTGCGACCACTGGCTGATGTTCGCCCTCAAATACGGCCAATTCGGTCGTAGGAGTATACGCAACTTTCGGGAGTAAGTTAGCGTTAATTGACCGCGGGCGACACGATAAGCTTTCCGTCGTTTGTGCCGCATTTGGCACAGGTGGGTAGTGGGACACTGTGAATTTTCTGGCTGACGCTTTTTTTGTAAGGAACGCGTTTCTGTGGTGACCGTCCGGCGAAGGCGCTCTGGCGCGACACCGATGCGGCCTGTTACGCTGCCTGAGCAGCGTAACGCCAGGGCAGAAGTTCGTCGAGGCGTGTGATTTTGTGGTCGGCGACTTGACCGAGGACCCAGGTCAGCCAGGCCTGAGGGTCAACACCGTTGAGCTTGGCCGTTTCGATCAGGGTATAAGCGATAGCCATGGCTTTGCCGCCGCCTTGGGAGCCTGAGAACATCCAATTTTTGCGTCCGATGGCGACGGGTTTAACGGCGCGCTCGGCGGTGTTGTTATCCAATTCCAGATGGCCGAGCTCAAGGTATGGGCGTGCTTTCGGCATTCGGCCCAAGGCATAGCGGATGGCCTGCGCGAGTGGTGACTTTCCCGAGATTTTGGGCAATTGCGTCTGCAACCATTCTTCCAAGGCGTCAAAGATCGGTTTTGCCCTAGCCTGCCGGATGGTAGCGCGGTCTTCGGGGGGCATGCCCCTGATCTCTTTCTCGATAGCGTAAAGCTCAGCAATCCGGCGGATGACTTCTTCGGCAATGGCGCTGCCCTGCGAGGAGAAGACATCCACGAACTTGCGTCGTACATGCGCCATGCAGGCCATCTCATCGGCTTTGTCGTCACCGAACACACCGTTGAACCCGGAATATCCATCCGCATGGACCCAGCCCTTGTATCCCGACAAATGAGCAACGGGATGCTCTCCTTTGCGATCCACCGTGAACTGATACCATGCACAGGGTGGCGATTGGCCAGACCAGGCACGCTCATCCCGCACATAGGTCCAGACCCGCGCCGTTTTGGTCTTCTTGTTGCCGGGGGCCAGCATTTTGATGGGCGTATCGTCGGCAAAAAGCGCAGGTCCTTGCCGCACCATCCGTCCGATGGCATCGGCAAGAGGTTCCAGCAGGGCCGTCGAGCGACCAACCCAGTCGGCCATGGTCGAGCGGTCCAGATCGACGCCTTCACGGGCAAAGATCTGGCTCAGGCGATAGAGGGGTAAATGATCGGCATATTTGCTTACCAGAACATGGGCCAACAATCCCGGTCCGGGCCGCCCACGCTCAATGGGGCGCGATGGCAGCGGCGCTTGCACAATCGCCTCGCACCATGAACAGGCTTTGCGGGGCCGGATGATCCGCTTCACCTTGAAGCGTCCCGGCACGTATTCCAACTCTTCGGTGACATCCTCACCCAGGGTGCGCAAGTTGCCACCACAACGACCGCATTCATCACCGGGAGAGAGCTCCTCGTCTTCCCGATCCAGATGATCCGGCAAGGGCTTGCGGCTGTGTTTGCGCTTCGGCTTTGGATCAACTCCCTCCTGCGACGGGGCGGGCTGTTTTGCCTGGTCTTCAGCGGCCTCAACAATCTCGGCGTCCTCGAGCAGATCGAGATTGAGCTGATCCAGACCCTCAGACTTGGAGCCGAACCGATGCCGATTGGCCCCGTGCAACTGGTGTTGAAGCTGCTCGACCTTGAGGCTCAGAGCCTTGACCTCGTCGGCCAGAAGGCGGTTCACCGCCCTCAATTCGGCGGGGTCCTCCGGGGTGATATCAAGGTCCTTCAGCATCTTCGATCTTATATCAGATCAAGGGCGTAAGTTGAATCCCGAGAGGCGCGCAAACGCCAATATATTGGCCTATCCGACGCTCAGGGGCCGCCATGTTTTTTGCGGCATCCGCCAGTCTATGCCTTCAAGCAACATCGACAATTGCGCGGGCGTCACGCTGACCTTACCGTCCTTCGCAGCAGGCCAAACAAACCGGCCCTTCTCAAGGCGCTTGCTGAACAGGCATGCGCCCTGTCGATCCCACCAGATGATCTTCAGCAGATCACCGCGCCGTCCCCGGAACACAAACAGATGTCCAGAATAGGGTTCAAGCTCCAGAACCTTCTCCGCCTGAGCCGCCAAAGTGTTGAACCCGCGCCGCATGTCCGTCACCCCGGCAGCCAGCCAAACCCGCGCGTTGGACGGCACGGGGATCACGGCATTAGACCTTCAACCAAAGCCAGCACCGTCGGCAGCGCCGTCGTCCCTTCCACCAATACCCGCCGCCCGTCCGACAGCGTGATATCAACCCGCTGAGCCGACAACGGCATATCCGAGGCAAGCGCCGCGATCTGGTGGCCTGGTGCGGCCTGCGGGCCCTCTATCTCCACTGGTAGAAACGCCGCTCCATCAAGGACGCAATCGCTGTCTTCTGGCGCAAACCGCTCATCACGCAGCCAGTTGTGGATCAGGTTCGCATTCATCGCAGAGCGGCGCGCAACCTGCGCAACCGAAACCCCCGGCACTCTGGCCTGCAAACAGATCGACCGCTTCTCGTCATCCGACCAAAACCGCTTCTTGCTGCCCTTCTTCGTACCCAAAATGTGCCTCACAATGTCCATTAACGAAAATGGACATTATCACCCCACTGCGCTCCCCGTCAGAGCGGGAATACCGAACGCTCACTTTCTGTGGGGTAAGTTCGTGGTAAGTTGCACTTGGTACGATAGGCGGTCGCACGGATCGTCCACGGACTTGATTGCCGATTTCAAAGTCACCTTCAGTCAAGCATTATTGGAAAGTCTGCGATCTATCGCACATTCCATATTTTCGGATGGAGCGCGCGAGTGCCAAAGTGGTATGAGCTGCGAAGAATTTCGCGCTTGATAGGGCTCATTCATATTGAATAGTCGAAAGAATTCCAAGAGTGATGGCAAGCTTGTAGAATTTGGTTGAGGGCTTGCACGAAGGTCAAACTTTGCCAGTTTTGGTAATCAGTCTGCCCAATTTGTTGACCTTGTAGGTTGCACAGGAAAGCCAACTCAGCTTCCATAATGATTTCCAGACCACGCAAGCTGTCTGATCCAAGTTGTTCAAGGGTGCTGTCAGGCTTAATAGTTTTCGGGTCTATTTCCAGAACTTCCGCGACCAATCGGCGAAATCGAGATTCTATATTGTGCAAAAATTTAGTCCGTTTTAATTAAAAAAAAGCCCCTGTGAGGGGGCGGGGAGTGGGTGATAGCTGTCGAGCATTTGAAAATCCAAACGGGATTTGACAGTGCAATCTGTCTTCCTCGAAGACAACTAGCTTATGATAGTAGGTCGGTTGCATTTAACCGCGTGCCATAATCTTCAGGTTCTCCGGTGGCCACTACTAATGCGTTATTCATAAGCGGTTTTAACGTTGAATTGGCGGAAATTGTGGCCATTCCTTGGCCACGGCCTTTAATGTCAATTGCACCCGTCATGCTGCGACCACAAACCGGGTTGCCACAATGCGCGGTCAGTCGGTAGCTGCGGAGTTTCAGGTCCGCCAGTGTCTCAAGGGTGATGGGTTTGTGTTTCATCCGTCGCCAATTTCTCACCACAAGCTCTGTTGCGTTGCATCTGTGTTTCACAAACTGGGAAGACAGGCGCGGCACGTCCCCAATCATATTTTGAAAGTTGTCTTGTTTGTTCACTTACAAGTTATGCCAAGAATTGGAAGTGGGAGATAGCTCGCAGAGAAAATTGGCGGCTAACACGCAATTTTGCTGGTAGATTTTTGCACCAGAATTGTTAGGCAAAACGGCTCAATTTCATGCGCAAATTAGCCAATGTTAGGCAATTTAAGTTTACGATATTTTTGAATGAAATGAGAATGTTATTCGGATTTGTATATAGGATTTGCAATCCGCTGCGTCACCACTCCGCCACAGGGCCCCGATGTGGTGTGAGATCAGGCTTATCAATCAGTTGGAAAACATAATCAAGACCAAAGACACCATCTTTTGCAAAAATCTGCGTAAACCCCGGAAGGTCGTAGCGTTCTGCAAGCTGTGTGCTATCTAGAGATAGGTTGAGCCCTGTGGACAGTTTTGCGCATTCTATCCAAAAACGGTATCTGGGGCGTCAAACAGCGAACATCGGTGTTGGAGTGCTTGTTAGTTTTCCTCCAGAACGGTAAGGAACCAAAAAGCACACGCACGGCGATCAAAACGAGGTCGAAATGACGGATTACGCAAAATCCCGGACACGCATGGTGGACAACCAGTTGCGGACCAACGATGTCACCGACTTGCGCATTCTTGATGCGATGGAAACTGTTCCGCGTGAAAAGTTTGTGTCCGCGTCAAAGCGCCCGGTCGCCTATATCGACGAAGACTTGCCAATCGGCCCGACAGACAGTGGTCGCTACCTGATGAAGCCGCATATCTTCGGAAAGCTCCTGCAATTGGCACGGGTTGGATCGAACGATATTGCTTTGGTCATCGGCACAGGTACCGGTTACAGCGCTGCTGTTCTTTCTCATCTGGCTGCTTCGGTTGTAGCCGTGGAAGAAAATGCAGACTTTGTTGCGTCCGCAACCGAAGTGTTCGTTGAACTTTGTATTGAAAACGCTGTGGTCGTTGAAGGTAAGCTGACAGAAGGCCTTGCCTCAGAAGGACCATACGATGTCATTTTGATCGACGGTGCTGTCGAAACCCTGCCTGAAGCCATATTTGAACAGTTGAAGATGGGCGGCCGCCTCGTTGCTATTGAAGGCACGGGAGGCGCTGCGCAGGCGCGGCTCTATCAACGCTCTGAAGGCGGTACCAGCGCCCGTTTTGGCTTTAATGCGTCGGCCAATCTTCTTCCCGGCTTTGCCAAGGAAAAAGAGTTCCAATTCTGAAAACATGTTCTCGACATGGAACTTGAATAATTAGAATAGCCGGGACCTCGCGTTCCGGCTTTGTCATTTTAAGAGCTTTGGTGTGTTGTTTTAGTGTTGCCGAACAGCCTCACCTGTTAAAATACGGATTAGAACTGAGCATCAAGGTTGCACTCTTCTCCCGTATCCCGTTATCTCCTTCAGTTATATTTGGCGGCTCTGGAGCATTTTGGGTTATGCGTTTTTCACTGAAATCAGCCTTGCGCACGGCGGTTGCAGCAGGGGTTCTGACTTTGGTCTCTGGAGTTTCCCTTCCAATGGGGTCTGCGCAGGCCGAAACAATCAAGGAAGCGCTCTCGCTTGCGTACTCAAACAACCCGACCTTGAATGCAGCGCGCGCAGAACTGCGCGGTGTTGATGAGCGGGTTCCGCAGGCCCTGTCCGGTTGGCGCCCAAACGTCTCTGCCTCGGCAGAGATTGGCCGTATACGAAGTGAATTGGATGGTCTTGAGAATTATCGGACCAACTCATCGATTGCGCTAAATGTTAGTCAGGCTCTGTTTCGTGGCTTTCGGACGGTAAACTCCACGCAGCAGGCCGAAGCACTTGTGCGTGCGCAGCATGCGAGTTTGTTGGCGACCGAACAAGATGTCTTGCTGTCTGCGGCTCAATCATATGTTGATGTGATCCGCGACACGGCTCTGGTCTCCCTGCAGCGCAGTGACCTTCAGTTCCTTCAAGAGCAGGTTCGCGCGGCCAATGACCGCTTCGAAGTGGGCGAGGGAACCCGAACAGACGTCTCACAGGCAGAGGCGCGTGCCGCTGAAGCCCGTGCCAATGTCAACAGTGCATTGGCGAATCTAAATGCCAGCCGTGCGATCTATCGGCAGGTTGTCGGAACGGATGCAAAGAACCTGTCCGCTGACACATTTGTTGAAACGGTCGTTCCTAATTCTCTGGATCAGGCGCTTGGCGTTTCTACATCCACACAGCCGCTAATTATCCAATCACAACATCTCGTGGATGCCGCTGTTTACAACATCAAGACCATCGAGGGTGAGTTGCTGCCAACGGTCACTCTGGACGGGTCCGTAAGCCGGAACTGGGAGCCGAGTGCAAATGTTGGAACCAGCAACAACGCGTCGATTTTTGGCCGCGTGAATATTCCGATCTATCAGGGAGGCGGCGTATCGTCTCGCGTTCGCCAGGCCAAACAGGAACTGGGGCAGGCGCGCCTACAGCTGGATGTGATCCGCGATCAGGTTCGCGCGAACGTAATTTCTGCTTGGGGTAACTATCAGGCCGCTGGCGCTTCCATTGAAGCAGCGCGGGCGGCGGTTGAAGCTTCCAAGCTGGCTCTTGAAGGGGTGATTGAGGAGCAGCGTGTCGGTCAACGGACTACTCTGGATGTTCTTGATGCGCAAAGGGAGCTGGTCAACCAGCGTGTCAACCTTGTGACAGCCCAACGCAACCGAATCGTCAGCGGTTACCAATTGGTTTCATCAATTGGCCAACTGGATGCAAACAGCCTGAATTTGTCAGTGGCTCGCTATAACACACAAGAAAATTATAAAGCAGTTCGCGATCAATGGTTTGGTCTTCGTACGCCTGATGGCCGCTAAGAGCTAATAAATCAGCGCACTTTTGCACGAAATTTGTTGAAGTCCCAATACAAATATGTGTTGGGGCTTTTTTTATGCTCATATCTGACGTTAGGTATTCTTGCGATGTTCTTGTAGTTTACCATCGTGAAAGAACGAATCTAAAAAGGGGAAAAGGCGATTAGAGCCAGCTGGCTCGCTTTTACCGTGATCAATTGACCCGCATAATCAGCGTTAACGAATCATTCAAATCTGTCTGAGTGGTAGCGTAGTAGCCAGTTAGTACGGGGGTGTTCATGGCAGAGGCTAAGCAGGCCGAAGAGCCGTCGATGGAGGAAATCCTCGCATCGATCCGCCGCATAATCTCTGACGAGGATGCCGAGGGCGAAGCCTCGGGAAGCGGTCAACCTGCAGATCAGGACAATGTGGCCACCAATGACAACCCTGAAGGATCAGTAACGGCGGACGACGATATGAGTGATACAACAGAATTGTCCCAGGACGATCTTGATAAGTTGTTCGACATGGACGAAATCGCCGGGGATGACGGCGGGGACGACGTCGATGACATGGCAGCTGCCATGGAAGAGGATGCCGCTGAAGACGAGGCGCTTCCGGAACCCGAACCGGAAATTGAATCGGAAGAAGAAGACGTTCTTGAACTCACTGAAGACTTTGAACTGACCGAGGACATGGAGCTTTCAGAGGGCGATGTGTCCAACGACGGCGAAATGGAATTGGTGGAAGGTCTCGCAGAAGATCTTGATTCCGACACAGCTGATATCAGTTTTGTGGATGATGAACCCGCTCCAGAGCCGGTTGAGCCCGACCCGATGGAAGCATTTGAAGAGCCGGAGCCAGAGCCGGCATTCGAAGCAGCTCCCGATCCGGACCCAATGCCTGAAGTAGCATTGGCAGCAGCTGCTCCACCTCCACTGCCACCTGCTGCAGATAGACCGGTTTCTATAACAGACCTGCCTGACGTTGAAGATGACGCACCACTGATTTCCAATGACACGGGTGCAGCGGTCCACACAGCGCTAGATCATCTGTCCGCCATGTTTGTGGGGTCAAAAGCGCAGACTGTTGAAGAACTGATCCAAGAGATGCTGCGTCCCATGCTGAAGGCTTGGCTGGATCAACATCTTCCGGGGATGGTGGAAGAAATGGTTCAGAAAGAGATCAAGCGGATCACACGCGGACGCTGATCACATCGCATCGAGTTCATTCTTTCGGGGGCGGCTGGAGACGGCAGCCCCTGAAATCGTTTTTGGCAATGCGTGAACATAACAACTCCCATTCACATCCCTGACAGGCTGCGCGAAGGTCTCCGTTTTGGAATGCTCGCCGCAAACGCAAAACATCGTCTTGCGCCAAGACAAACGGCTCGGTGATGGCTTCAAGCCGGAGGCAGGTCAGAACTGCTGCCAAGGCTTGTTGGTCGCGGATGGCGACACTCTCATTCCGGCAATGACAACTCGGGTCATTGAGCATGGGGTGACAGATTTCGTCCGGCCCAGAAACGATCGTTATTGTTTCGCCAGCGTTCAATCGGGTGACCACACGCTCATAATTCTCAACAAATGCGGGCGTATACCCTTTGCCGAGATAGGTGAGTAAACAAAGCAAGTGGTGGGGGCGAAGTTCAACGGACATAAATGTGGTTATGCCTGAGTCTTGCCCCAGCCCCAACAACTTGCCTGAAAAGACGGAAACATTGGTCAATTGCCTTCGCTGAGAGCCTGTGTCGTCTTGACTTGGGGCCTTGCATCCGATTTACACGGAAGCCATTCAACAAGACCAATAATCCTCCAGCTGAGTGTCCTCATGCTTGATAAAAACTATGATGCGGCGTCCGTTGAGCCGCGGATTTACGAAACCTGGGAAAAGGCGGGAGCCTTCAAAGCCGGTGCTGGCGCCAAAGAAGGGGCTGACGCCTTTACAATCGTAATTCCGCCGCCAAACGTTAATGGCTCGCTGCATATGGGGCACGCGCTCAACAACACGCTGCAGGACATTTTGATCCGATGGAAGCGGATGCAGGGCTTCGATACGCTCTGGCAACCGGGGACGGATCACGCTGGAATTGCGCTGCAGATTGCCGTTGAGCGGCAGATGGCTGAGCGTAATGAGCCAACCCGGCGCGAAATTGGCCGCGAGGCATTTATCAAGCGCGCATGGACCTACAAGGAAGAAATAGGCAGTGCGATTATCAATCAGCTCAAGCGTTTGGGCTCGTCGTGTGATTGGTCGCGTGAACGCTTCACGATGGATGAAGGCCTATCGGCGGCCGTTCGTAAAGTTTTTGTTGAGCTCTATAATGAAGGCCTGATCTATAAATCCAAGCGCCTTGTGAACTGGGACCCGAAGATGGAAACCGCCATCTCGGATCTTGAAGTCGAAAACATCGAGACCGATGGCCACATGTGGCACTTCAAGTATCCATTGGCAGGCGGTGCGACTTATGAATATGTCGAGAAGGATGAGGACGGAAACGTCACCCTCCGCGAGACCCGCGATTACATCTCGATAGCAACAACGCGCCCGGAAACCATGCTGGGCGATGGCGCTGTTGCCGTTCATCCGGACGATGAGCGTTACAAACCGATCATCGGCAAGCTATGTGAAATTCCGGTCGGGCCCAAAGAGCACCGTCGTCTGATCCCGATCATCACCGACGAATACCCGGATCCGGACTTTGGGTCTGGTGCGGTCAAAATTACCGGCGCGCATGACTTCAACGACAATGGTGTTGCTCAGCTGAACAACATTCCGATGTACCGCCTGATGGACACGAAAGGGGCGATGCGTTCGGACGGCGCGTCCTACACCGAGGAAGCCGCCAAGGCACAGGCGATTATCGAAGGTGCTGATTTCACGATCAACGAGATTGACGACATCAACATCGTCCCGGACGATCTGCGTGGATTGGACCGTTTTGAGGCCCGTAAGCTGGTGATCGAACAGATCACGGCTGAAGGCCTTGCAGTCATGGTTCCCAATGACGACCCTCAAGTCACATGGATGAAGGGCCAAGTCCCTCAGTGGACCGCTGAGGGAAAAGCAATTGTCAAAAAGAAGGTTACTGACGAAGACGAAGCTCCTGAGCAACTGCCTTTGATTGAATCCAAGAAAATCATGCAGCCTTTTGGGGATCGCTCAAAGGTCGTCATCGAGCCGATGCTGACGGATCAGTGGTTTGCTGATGCCAAGAAATTGGCCCAGCCGGCGCTAAAAGCTGTTCAGAATGGTTCCACAAAGTTTGTGCCGGGAAACTGGGACAAGACCTACTATAACTGGCTGAACGACATCCAGCCTTGGTGTATCTCCCGCCAGCTTTGGTGGGGGCACCAGATCCCGGTCTGGTATGACGAAGACGGCACCGAGTATTGTGCGGAGACCGAGGAAGAAGCGGTCAAGCTGGCAGGTGGCAAGACCCTGACCCGTGACCCTGACGTTCTCGATACATGGTTTTCCTCCGGATTGTGGTCATTCTCGACCCTTGGATGGCCGGACAAGACGGCTGAACTGGAGCGCTACTACAAGACCGACGTCTTGATAACAGGATTTGACATCATCTTTTTCTGGGTTGCCCGGATGATGATGCAAGGCATCCACTTCATGGATGAAGTCCCGTTCCACACGGTCTACATCAATTCCATCGTGGTCGACAAAAACGGGAAGAAGATGTCCAAGTCCGTGGGCAATGTTCTTGACCCGCTGGATTTGATTGATCGTTTTGGCGCCGATGCGACCCGCTTTGCACTTGTCAGTCAGGAAGTACAAGGGCGCAGAACGCTTCGCATGTCCGATCAGGCGGCAGAAGGTGGCCAGCGTTTCGCAACAAAGCTCTGGAACGCGGCGCGCTTTGCAGAGATGAACGGATGCGAGCGGGTATCCGGTTTTGATCCGTCAACCACAAAGCACACGCTGAACCGCTGGATCGCGACAGAGACCGGCAAGGCGATTCAGGAAGTCACCAAGGCTCTGGATGAGTATCGTTTCAACGATGCATCGGGTGGGGCTTACAAGTTTATCTGGAACACGTTCTGTGACTGGTATCTCGAACTCGCCAAGCCGATCTTCAATGGTGATGATGAGGCGGCCAAGGAAGAGACGCGCGCAACCGCTGCCTGGGCACTGGATGAGATTCTGAAAATCCTGCACCCGTTCATGCCGTTCTTGACTGAGGAGCTTTGGGAGCGCCTTGGTGACAAGGGAGTGAAGGCCAAAAACGTTCTGGCTCTGACAGAATGGCCACAAGCGCGGGTATCAGATGAAGAAGCCGCTGGTGAAATCAACTGGTTGGTATCTCTGATTTCTGACATCAGGTCGCTGCGAGCTGAAATGAATGTTCCGGCAGGTGCAAAGGTTCCAGTTGTCGTGGTTGAGCCGGATTCAGAGACCAAGGCGCGTGTTGAGAGGCATGAGAACGCCATCTTGCGTCTCGCACGGGCTGAAAGCGTGGCGTTTGAAACTGTTGCGCCGAAGGGAGCGGCACAGATCGTTGTGGGTTCCACGACTGTCTGCCTTCAGCTTGCTGACTTCATCGATCTGGAAGGTGAAAAAGCCCGGTTGTCGAAAGAAATCGGAAAGCTGGAAGGTGAAATCGGCCGGATCGAAAAGAAACTCAGCAACCGGAAATTCGTCGACAAGGCGCCTCAAGAGGTGGTCGATGGCGAACGGGAAAAGGCTGCTGAATTTGGCGAAAGACTGTCGAAGGTGAAGGTCGCCTTCAGTCGCCTGGAAGACATGGGCTGAGACATAGTCTCGTTCAAAACGTCAAGGGATGGCCTGATTTCTTACAAGATCGGGCCATTCTTTGTGTTTAACTTGAAAACTGGATGCAGCTTGGACCCGAATCTGGTCACATGGATGCAGTCAACGGTAAGGTGAAATGAGCAGAGACGTGAAAACAAGCAGCCTCGGGCGTATGCTGGCAGGAGCATTGGCGCTTGCTGGATTAATGGCTGTGGAACCGGCTTTGGCCCAGTCTCAACCTCAATCCCAGAAGATTGAAAACCCTGTTGCCGTTTTCTCCGGTCTCGACAAGATTACCGGACGCATCATCAATTTTGACGTCTATATTGGCGAAACCGTCCAGTTCGGAGCCCTGCAGGTCACGCCGCGTGTTTGTTACACGCGTCCCCAGACAGAATCTCCGCTGACCACCGGCTTTATTCAGGTGGACGAAATCACCTTGAACAATGAGGTGAGGCGCATTTTCTCCGGTTGGATGTATGCCGCCAGCCCCGGCCTTCATGCCGTAGAGCACGGTGTCTATGACATCTGGCTGACCAACTGCAAACGCACTTCCACAGTCCCACCCCCTGAAGGCTATGACGGCCCGCCAGTGGAGCAGGTAACATCCGAAGATCAGGACCCGTTAGCTGGACCGGATGACGGTGTTGACACCATCCTCGCCCCAAGGCCAAAGCCCTTTCAGGGGTAGAGGGTAATTTTGATCAGATGAGAATTTTGATGAGTTTGTCACAACGCCAACACTTATGACTGTCATCCAGTTTTCGACGTCATTATATTTGTTATTAGAACTCGAACAGACTCGTTGCGTTCGGTAAAAATGCGTAGAGAAACTTTTATTTAAGTGCTTTGCTAAAAATATACAGCAGATCCAATCATGAGATAGATATGCTGTATCCCACACGTTTCTCAACAATAACAATCATTGGTATTTGGCTGATCAATTTGGCTTTGTTTGTTTTACTAGGTGCCCAATTAGTGGTGACTTCCTTGACGCCAATATTGGTTGTGTGTCTTGGCGCAGGTGTTCTTTTGTATTTCTTCAAGAAGGCGGAACTCACGCTTATAAATGAAGAGTGAAAAAACGAGCCGTTTTTTTCCTTGAAAGTATGATCTTTTTGCAGTTTGCGCTGACAGGAATGCGGTTTCTGAACTATTTGACCATGTCAATCACTTTCCCTTGGGCGGACACAATGTTGTCGGGTTGGGATCAAGTTCTGGGTTTGGACTGGGTAACCTATTTTGAATGGGTTCAGTCCTCGCGCTTTTTGATTGTTTTACTTGATTGGTCTTATTTGTCCTTGGACTTTGTTACAGCATTATTTTTATGGGTGCTTTTGTTGTTAGGCGAAGATCGCAGAGCGCGGTATTTCGTAGACGTATTTGTTTCAACTGCGCTCACTTGTACGATTATTGGCATGTTCTTCCCGGCAAAAGCGGCTGTAGTAACGTATCTTGGAAATGTGCAGAGCCTGGCCGGGTTTGCCCAAGTGCCCGGCGTGTATCATATGGATAACATCCTGGCATTACGTGAGAGCGGGCCCCCGGTCTTGGATCGCATGTCGATGCCGGGGCTAGTAACTTTTCCGTCGTTTCATACAGCAGCAGGCATTCTTCTTATATGCGCTAGTTATGGCACTCGTTTATTTATTCCGGTCGCTATATATGCTGGCGTAATGATTGCGTCTACGCCGGTTTATGGTGCGCACTATTTCATCGATATATTGGCCGGTACTCTTATAGCTCTTGCAATTGCAGGTGCGTTCGCGATGGCTGGTCAATACCGGTTGTTGTTCCCGCGCCTTGAAGGGACGACGACCGCGTACCCAAGTGGCTCAATATAAAATTTGGTCACCTAACATCGAAATTGGTTGAAGGTCGTTTCTCGGACCAATGGGCTAGGACATTCAACACCTCTGCGCCGCTGGCATTTGTTGGAAAGGCATAGAAGTCCGGGTCTTGCTTCAGGGCTTCAGAAAGGCGCCCATTGTAGTCGGTCTGAGCGATTTCCTGCGTTCCGAACTTGCTTAGGTGATCTGTTACGAATTGCGTGTCAAGCAAGGAGTATCCACCGACAATCATGCGGGCGACAAGGTGGGCAAGGCACACCTTTGAGGCATCGGTTTCAAGCGTAAACATGCTTTCGCCAAAGAACGCGCCGTTGAGGCTGACGCCATAAAGCCCGCCGACCAATTCGCCATTCTGCCAAGCCTCTACGGTGTGACAGTAACCCATTTCGAAAAGTTCGCCATAAAGCCGCCGGATCTCCTTGTTGATCCAGGTTTTGGAACGACCGGGCAGGGGGGAGGCGCAGCCATCTATTACCCCTTGAAAGTCCGTGCTGACACGGATTTCGAAGATATCCTGGCGAATGGTCCGGCGTAGTCGGCGAGGTAGATGGAATCCGTCTAACGGCAAGATTCCACGGCGTTCCGGTTCCAGCCAAAAGAGCCCAGGGTCATCAGCCGACTCTGCCATGGGAAACAGCCCGCACGCATAGGCCTTCAAAAGAACCTGCGGGGTAATCTCCATCACGATGTCGTCTTTATATCCTGCCACCGGTGAACCTATCTTCCAATGTGCGCTCTGGCATTATTTGGGCCTGAAATTTGAAGACCGACACCAGCAACAGTTGTGATGCTGTTGCGAGTCTCGAAATCATAATTTGCCAAAAATAATAAAAGGAAAACAGAAGACTTTCTGTCTTCAACTGAAATTTACGTAAAGGCGATCGGCCAACTGGCTGGGCGCCAATGCATTTTCACAAGTCTTCCCTCTCAGCGTCTCTTCCTGTGACCGCCTTTGCAAGGGCCTGGAACGCAGGAAGGGAAAGCTCATGTACTACAATAAGGTGCAATTCATCGGATACGACATTTACACCGGGCCATCCAATCCCGGCACGGTGAATGCAGCCTATACCGGACAGCTTTCAGATATCGATGACATGAATACGCGGATCGGCCTCATGAAGCAGGCCATTTCAACCGCCTCAAGCAACAGCGCAGTTGATAACAATTCCGGGGTGCTAAAGATCTTCATGGCACCAGAGTTTTATTTCAGAGGTCGTCACGGTGGGTATGACATTGCCATGATGACAGGCATTCAGGGTGACATGTCTGCTCCCTCATTGATCGACGAATTAGCAACTGCTGTGAGCGATAGTCGTTATGGCGATTGGCTCTTTGTATTTGGAACGGCAATCCTCCAAAGCTTTGATCCCAAGACCAATACTTATGAGACTTACAATGTCGCGATTGTTCAAAAGGGTGGGTATTCAAGCACTGATGATCAGTTGGCCAATCGTGTCGTCATAATGAAAGAAAACAAGAGTTCGATTGACTATCTCCAATGGCCGGCAAGCGGGCTTTCGGATTTCAACACCGCGCACCTGCCTGCCTTGGGAGATGCCAGCTATTCAAAAGAGATCAATACGCCCGGCGGTGGTGGAGGCGGTGGTTTTAATGGCGGTTCAATCTTCCATATCGACAATATCACCTTTGGCCTGGAGATATGCCTGGACCACGCAGAAAGGCGCCTTGTGAGGGCCTTTCCCCAGAAAGGTCAACTCTATGTCCAAATTCAGCTGATCCCGTCAGGGGGAATGTCTATTGTCAGCAGTGCGGTGGCCGCGTCTCCAAATGGACTTGTTTTCAGTGTTGACGGTTTGGGCGCGTCAGGTGGCGGGGGCTACGGGCACCACACGGTCCTGAATCGGGTCAATTTCTCATTACCACGAGATTTAAGCGACCTCGATGACATTGCGGTCTACAACACAGCGCCAGTGCATGTAAGCAATCCGGATCTCTCCAAGGCCTTTTACGTTCCATCAGGACAAGACCCGACGTTGAGGTTCTTTTCCCCCGAGCCGATGACTGCCCAAGTCGCGGCGAAATAAAAAAGGGGCCCAAGTGGCCCCTTTTAAACGTCAAATCCTGAAATGGATCACTTTGCATCTTCTGCCAGATACTTCTCCAGCCAGTGAATGTCATACTGACCGTTTGCAATGTCCTGATTGTCGACAAGATCGCGGAACAGCGGCAGGGTCGATTTGATTTCATCGACCACAAACTCGTCCAGACACCGGCGCAGGCGCATCATGCACTCGACACGGTTTCGTCCGTGCACGATCAGCTTGCCAATCATGCTGTCGTAATAGGGCGGGATTTTGTAGCCCTGGTACACAGCTGAATCCACGCGAACACCAAGTCCACCCGGCGTGTGATAGTAGGTGATCGTTCCCGGTGACGGAGCAAAGGTCCGCGGGTCTTCCGCGTTGATCCGGCACTCGATGGCATGACCCGTGAACTTGATATCGTCTTGAGACATATCCAGCGAACCACCTGCGGCGATGCGGATCTGTTCGTTGACCAGATCTATGCCAGTGATCATCTCGGTAACCGGGTGCTCCACCTGAAGACGGGTGTTCATTTCAATGAAATAGAACTCACCGTTTTCATAAAGGAACTCGATCGTGCCAACGCCGCGATATTTCAGTTTGCGCATCGCAGAGGCGACGACTTCTCCGATTTTTCCGCGTTGCTCGAGGTTAAGACATGGGGAAGGGGCTTCCTCCAGAACCTTTTGGTGCCGGCGCTGAAGCGAGCAATCCCGCTCTCCCAGATGAACAGCATTGCCCTTTCCGTCCCCCAGGACCTGGATTTCGATGTGGCGCGGCTTGCCCAGATACTTTTCCATGTAAAGGGCATCGTCACCAAAGGCAGCCTTGGCCTCAGACCGGGCCGTCGACAGTGCTGTCTCCAGATCGGCCTTGCTTTGGGCCACCTTCATACCGCGGCCGCCGCCGCCGGCAGCAGCTTTCACAAGAACAGGATAGCCGATTTCATCTGCAACCCGGTGCGCTTCCTCATTTGAGGTAATGCCGCCTTCAGAGCCGGGGACAACCGGAATGCCCAAATCCTTGGCTGTTTGCTTGGCCTGAATCTTGTCGCCCATAATGCGAATATGTTCAGCAGTTGGGCCGATAAATTCAATGCTGTGGGCTTCGAGAATTTCGGCAAAACGCGCATTCTCGGACAAAAAGCCATAGCCCGGGTGAACAGCGTCAGCGCCGGTGATTTCGCAGGCCGCCAGAATGTTCGGAATATTGAGATAACTGTCGCGTGCAGCTGGTGGGCCAATGCAGACACTCTCGTCAGCAAGCCGAACATGCATGGCATCCGCATCAGCTGTTGAATGAACAGCGACAGTCGAAATGCCTAACTCTTTACACGCCCGCAAGATTCGAAGCGCGATCTCGCCGCGGTTGGCAATCAGGATCTTGGAAAACATGCGCCTGTGTCCTTATTCGACGATGATCAGGGGTTCGCCGAATTCGACCGGCTGCGCATCCTCCACGAGAATCTGCTTCACGGTTCCGGACTTTGTCGCCGGAATGTGGTTCATGGTTTTCATCGCCTCAACGATCAGGATCGTCTGGCCTTCCTTCACCTTGTCACCAATATTGATGAAAGCAGCGGCTCCAGGCTCCGGTGAAAGGTAGGCTGTTCCAACCATCGGCGACGTAATTGCGCCGGCAGCCGGTGCTGCTTCTGCGGGAGCTGCGGTTGGCGCTGCTGGAGCCACAGGCGCGGCCGGGGCCACGGGAGCGGCTGCCGGGGCGGAGTAAACCGGAGCTTCAATGTTCAATTGACGGGCAACACGAATACGGACATCACCATGTTCCAGCTCGATTTCAGAAAGGTTTGTTTCATCGAGTAGGATGGCCATGTCGCGGATCAGGGCCGTGTCGAATTTTTTGTTATCATTGGACATGAGGTTCGGCTTTCGTGTTCGGTTTTTCGAAACTGCCTATCGCGCAGCTTCCCGTTTCAATTCGCGGATTTCGTCCGCAGGTTCTTTATTGGCCATCGCCAGATGGGCGCATGATGCCAAGGCTCGAAAACGTGAGATGTGAACCCGGTTCCATACGCGTTTCCCTGCCCATGTAATAGTGCGGGCACGAAGCCGCAATAGGCTCCGTACCCCGCATCTTATAAGCATGGATTAAGGCGAGGAAAAGCCCGTTCCGCTCCAAAACTTAGCCAAAAGGCGAACTCAGCAGGTGGTTTCGCCGCAGCTTTCCATTGCAACAAGCTTCTTGCGCAAATCATCGTATCCAACGGCGCCCATAATCACCTCGTCACCAATGACATAAGATGGGGTTCCGGTAAGCCCGAGACGGTTGGCAAGTGTGTAGACTTCTTCGATCGTTTGGCCTGCGATGTCGGAATTGATGGCATTGTTCACAGCGTCTTCTGAGATGCCCACACCGATTGCAGCTTGCATAGAGCTGGCCTTATTGGCGCGCCCACGCTGCAGCAAAAGCGCTTCGTGGAACTCGGAATATTTGTCAGGCGCAACGGTATTGACCGCAATGGCAACTTGAGCGGCTTCTACAGATGCTTGTCCCAGAACTGGAAATTCCTTCAAAACGACGCGAAGGTTCGGCATCTCGTCGATCAGCTTCACGATGTCGCCATGTGCGCGTTTGCAGTAGCCACAGTTGTAGTCAAAAAACTCAACCATTGTGACGTCGCCTTGTGGATTGCCGAGAACAACCTGACGGGTGGAGTTAAAGAGAACATCGGCAGAATCGGCCAGCGCGGCGACGCGCGCAGCTTCTTCCGCTTCTTTTTGCCGGCGGTCTAGTTCCGTGAGGGCTTCGGCAATGACTTCAGGGTTTTGCAGGAGATAGTCTTTGACGATCTTCTCAATCTCGCTTCGGTTAATCTCATCCGCCGAAGCCTGATTCGGGCTGGCTGTAAAAGCGAGAGTAAAGACAGCCATGGCTGCAAATAGGACAGCAGTCAGGCATCGTGACTTGAACATTTCATTCTCCTGTCGGGTGCTTTTAAACCCAGGTGGGCATAGGTGCCGCGTGTTACAGTCCAGATTTGCTATTTCTTCAATCTGGGTGGTGTGTAGGATACAATATCATCCGCTTGAAGCCATGCTGGACTACCTCGCTTCAAATTCTTTTGAGCGCGGGCGGCATAGCGTTTTGCAGCTGTAAAGTCTCCGCGAACCATCAATCCCTTGGCAGTCGCCAAATCGGCTTCAGCTCGTTCTCCCTGGCGGGCATGAGCAATAGCCAGTTGGCTATGAGCCACACCCGAATTCGGATCGCGCTGAATGGCGTTTTTCAGAATGCGTTCGGCCTCCGTCAGGACCGCAGGATTGTTAGAGCCGACCAACGCATAGCCAAGCCAAATCTGGAACTGAGGTTCTTTCGGTTTAATACTCAGAGCTCTGCGGAATGGGGCGATTGCCGCTTTCGGATTACCACCTTCCAGAAGCGCTTGCCCTTTAAGCTCATGAAAATAGGGGTTGCTAGGGTGTTTGCGGATCAGGGCGTCAATTTGCTTCAAGGCATTCCTTGAGCGAGATTTCATGGCGGCGATGGCGCGCGCATATTCTGCCGGCAAACTCTTGTCGGATCGTGGATACCGGCGAGTAACTGCGTTGGGATGACTGGTGAAGGCGTAAAGCTTCGCCTTGGCCATGTCGTGGCGATATTGAAGGACGTAGTCTTCCGGTTTGTCGAAGTACGGGCTTTGTTTGGCCTTTTCTTCCAAAGAGCGATATCGGTCGCGGGCCATCGGGTGACTCACCGCGTAAGGGTCGACATACTTGGCTGAAAAGACTTGCTGTTCCGCCATGCGCTCGAAGTTTTTCAGCATTCCGCGCGCACTTTGTTTTGTTGCTTTCAAATAGCGGAGAGCCGCAATGTCAGCTGCCGCCTCTTCGCCGCGCTGATAAGCCAGAAAGGATCGTTTTCCGATGCTGCCAGAGCCTAACACAGTTGCCAGACCACCAGAGGTCGCACCGCGCGAGCCAGACGCAGCACCGGCGGCAACTGCTCCCGCTCCAGCAATCACACCGATCACCGACATGATTTGTGCCTTGGCAGCCGCTGAGCGGATCCGAACCAAGTGGCGTCCGGTAATGTGTCCGGTCTCATGAGCCAGAACACCAATCACTTCGCCCGGTGTTTCAGCATCCATGATGACACCGATATTGATGAAGATACGGCGGGAATCCGGAACGAAGGCGTTAAAGGCCTTGTCGTTGACCAAAATAATCTGCGGCTGCGAGTTTCCCAGGCCTGAAGCACGAAAAATCGGGGTCGCGTAATCCCGGAGCAAGGATTCGACCTCAGCATCGCGGACTAGCGAGAGGCCGCGTTTTCTCGATTGTGCGTCGGAGGGAACACTGAGAAGCGGTAGAGCAATAGCCATCGCGCACAGGGTTGCCATGCCCTTTTTCAAGCTTGATGCGATTGTTGCTGATCGGCCGCGCGGAACGCCTATTTGCTGAAACTGCTTCACTCTCAATTCGCCATATTCATATCTGCCACAGGGTGTCTCCTGATTGACGTTTGAGATGTGTTCACGTGGCCGAAAAGACAAGGGAGCTTTAAGCCAAATCACGAGATCTGTTCAAAGGGTATAATCGCCCGTTAATTTCGGCGACCGTATGGCCAGTTCAAATCCGGGTCAAGAAAACCGGCATAGAGCTGGACTACATGCGGTTCACGTTTAGGTGGCCTTGTGCAAATCGTCCATCCTATGAGACATAGCCAAGAAACCACGTCTGCCACTCATATTGGAATTCATTTATGTCCCATGCTGACCCCAAGTTCAGTCCGTCTTGTCGAAGTGACGTCGCGCCGTTCCTGGCAATGGATGTCTTGAGTGCGGCGGCACGTCTGGAGGCTGACGGCAAATCGATTATTCATATGGAGGTGGGTCAACCTTCGGCTCCAGCACCCAAATTGGCTTTGGAGGCTGCACGGAACGCTTTGGATGTGGGCAAGCTGGGATACACAGAGGCGCGGGGGATCAAGCCGTTTCGCAGCCGTCTTTCACAGCACTATCGGGATTCATATGGTGTCGAGGTCGATGAGGGCAGAATTGTTGCGACCACAGGCTCATCGGCTGGCTTCAATCTCGCATTTCTTGCCGCCTTCGATGCGGGCGACCGCATTGCACTGACTTCGCCCGGTTATCCAGCCTACCGGAACATCATCAAGGCGCTTGGTCTTGTTCCAGTCGAAATAGAGGTGAGCGAAGAGACGCGCTGGTGTCTAACGCCTACGCTGTTGGAAGAAGCTCAACGAGATGGCTCAATTCGCGGCGTATTGGTTGCGAGTCCCGCAAACCCGACCGGCACCATGATGACCCCTGAGGCGTTAAGCGAGCTTGTGCGGTATTGCGACGACAACGGTATCTGGTTCATTTCCGACGAGATATATCACGGCTTGGTGTACGAAGTAGAGCAGGCAACAGCGCTTGCAACGTCTCAAAATGCGATCATTATCAACAGTTTCTCCAAGTATTATTGCATGACCGGATGGCGAATTGGATGGATGGTTTTGCCAGAGGTTCTGGTGCGGCCAGTCGAGAGAATCGCGCAAAGCCTGTATATCTCTCCGCCTGAACTCTCGCAGATCGCGGCCACCGCAGCGCTTGACGCGCATGAAGAGCTGGAAGCGATCAAGTCAGGCTACGCCCAAAATCGTACGCTGCTGATGCAAGAGTTGCCAAAACTTGGATTTGACAAGCTGTTGCCGGTCGATGGTGCCTTTTATGTCTATGCGGACACACGGTGGTTTTCCAACGACTCTCTAACGTTCACCAAGTCGATGCTTGAAGAGGCGAGAGTTGCAGCAACACCTGGTGCGGATTTTGACCCTGTGAACGGCCATGCATTCACGCGCTTTTCTTTTGCAGGGTCCAATGATCACATGAAGGAAGCGCTTTCCCGGCTTGGCAAATGGCTTGGATGAATCTGGATTGACAGTATGAAACAAAAAAGCCCCCGGCAACGGCCGGGGGCTTTTTGTAGATTGGAATACGGCGAAGCGCCTAGAAGAATGAGCGCCGTTGCCACCAACCGCCACGTTTTGGCTTTTTGGCTTCCTCATTGTCGGATGCAGATTCGCTGGTAACAACCGGCTCTAGCGGAGCGGTGCGAGCAGATGCATCTTCTTGATCATCTGCTGCGACCTCACGTGCGGCCTGTGCCACAGGCTCTTCTGAAACCGGCGTCGGCGCAACGATTGGCTTGTCATCGTCGTTTGCTTCAACATCCGAGGCGGTTTCTGAAGCAATTCCGCTGTCAGTTGTTTCTTCCGAACCAGCAGCTTCAGCAGTGGTTGCAGAAGTGTCGACAGCTTCAACGGTCGCACCCGGCTCCCCTGTGTCCGCAGCGTTGCTGTCGCCAGAGGCCGCATCGGCATCAGACGTGGCTGCTTCATCATTTTCATCTGAAGCTGCGACTGTATCGCCTTCATTGGTGCGGCGACCGCGACGGCCACCACGACGCCCACGCCGACGCTTGCGGCGACGGTCCTCTTCGCTGGCATCATCACCATCTTCGGACTGAGCTTCTTGAGCTTCGGCACCATCGTCGTCTTCAGAGGCCTGCTGTTCCTGATCAGACCGTTCTGGCCCATCACCACGACCCCGCCGCCCCCTCGCGGCGGCGGCGGCGCTTCCGATCCCGGTCACCATCCTGATCAGCTTCATCAGAGGAGGTTTCTTGAACCTCTTCCTCTGGCTCGTCTTCATCTTCAATCAGATCAATCGTGTCAGGTTGGACGTATTGAACAACCGGAGCTGGGAAACGGTCACGGTCGACGAGTTCGCCGCGATCCAGCATATAATGCTGCCCATTGACCATCACATCAGCTTGCACTTCAATCTCAACTGCAAACCGGCCCTCAAGTTCAACAAGATGCGCGCGCTTCTGGTTCAGAACGTAGAGCGCAACGGTTGTCGAGGTCCGCAAGATGAGATTGTGTGTGGCGCCTTTCAGCAGATTGTCTTCGACGGACCGAAGAACGTGCAGGGCAACCGATTCAACGGAACGGATCATGCCTGTGCCGTTACAATGCGGGCATGGTGTTGTCGAACTTTCAAGAACCCCGGTGCGCAGCCGCTGGCGAGACATCTCCAGAAGGCCGAAGTGTGAAATACGGCCGACCTGAATGCGGGCCCGGTCGTTTTTCAAGCATTCTTTGAGTTTGCGCTCAACATTCCGGTTGTTCTTGTTCTCCTCCATATCGATGAAGTCGATGACAACAAGACCTGCCAAATCGCGTAAGCGCAGCTGGCGCGCAACTTCCTCTGCAGCTTCCAGGTTGGTCTGAAGCGCCGTGTCCTCAATGTTGTGCTCTTTTGTCGACTTGCCGGAGTTCACGTCGATCGAGACCAGCGCTTCGGTCTGGTTGATAACAATATAGCCACCCGATTTCATCGTGACTTGAGGCGAGAACATTGCATCAAGTTGTGGTTCAACTCCGAACCGGATGAACAGCGGGGAGGGGTCGCGATAAGGTTGAACGTTTTTCGCATGGCTCGGCATGAGCATGCGCATGAAGTCCTTGGCTTCTCGGTAGCCCTCTTCTCCGGCCACCAACACCTGATTGATGTCCTTGTTGTAGAGGTCGCGAATCGAGCGCTTGATCAGGCTGCCTTCCTCATAAACAAGGTTCGGCGCGCTTGATTGTAAGGTCAGATCTCGAACGGTTTCCCAAAGTCGCATCAGGTATTCGAAATCACGCTTGATCTCAGCCTTCGTCCGGCTCGCACCTGCCGTTCGCAGGATAACGCCCATTCCTTCCGGCACATCCAGCTCGGATGCAATTTTCTTCAAGCGTTTACGGTCAGTTGGCTGTGTGATTTTTCTGGAAATGCCGCCACCGCGTGCCGTGTTTGGCATCAAAACAGAGTAGCGACCTGCCAGTGACAGGTAGGTTGTCAGAGCAGCACCCTTATTGCCGCGCTCTTCTTTAACGACCTGCACCAGAATGATCTGACGGCGCTTGATGACTTCCTGAATTTTGTAGTGGCGACGCGGTGCCTGCCGACGCTCAGGAACTTCTTCCATTGCATCTTCGGCCCCAACAGATTCTACACTGTCTTCGTCATCGCTATTCTCATCATCCGCATCACGACGGCGGCGTCTTGAGCGCGCTCTTACCGGCGCATCATCATCTTCCTCTGTATCCGCTTCGGTTGCGTCCTCATCGTCGTCCGCGTCAGAACGTGCCTCGAAAGCGTCCGCCTCATCGGTTGCAGCGTCTTTTGCATCAACAGCTGGATCGCTTTCGCTGTCCGCGTTCTGTTCAGCAGAAGGCTCCTCATTGTTCTCCGAAGCATCGTTGGATGCAGTCAGCTGTTCGTCATCCAAAACGCCAGTGGTCTCAGAAGCCTCGGCAGCTTCCCCATCTTCAGTTGTTTCTTCTGAAGTGCTCTCGTCCAACTCGTCGTCAGAGCTGGCGACGACATCTTCTTTGGTCTCGTTCCGCGCAGCACGGCTGCGACGACGGCGTTTTGGTTTTTCGTCCGAATCGGCCGCGTCATCTTGTTCCCGCTCGGCAGCTTCCGCTTCCAGTAGCGCCTGACGGTCCGCGACAGGTATCTGATAATAATCCGGGTGAATTTCACTAAAAGCCAAGAAACCGTGCCGGTTTCCGCCATATTCGACGAAAGCCGCCTGAAGTGATGGTTCGACCCGAGTAACCTTGGCTAGATAAATATTCCCGCGAAGCTGCTTTCGATTAGCTGCCTCAAAATCAAATTCTTCTACCCGATTTCCACGCACGACGACGACCCGGGTCTCTTCCGGGTGGGCCGCGTCGATCAGCATTTTGTTTGCCATTGAGTTCAGTCTCCACGGCAGCGCGAGCGGGATAAGACAATATCTTCCCTGCGCCCGAAGCGCATGCAGCTGCCGCTATGGTTTTGTGATTTGGTGCTACGGGGCTTGCGTCCATTGCTGCGGGGGAAACAACAGCAGCGGCCGCCATGGCGGGGCCAGCTGATATGTTGATCCTCATTTGCATCGCGCGGGTCCTTCGGGGGCAAGCAAGCCCTGGTTATTACGTTGTTGTTCCGTTAAGCGAGGAAGCACGCGCCGAAATACGCGAGTTTGCCGCATCGCAATTCTCTCGGACCGTCCGCTTGTTCTCTATATCCG
>NZ_GL476320.1:1204452-1206302 GCF_000148725.1 Roseibium sp. TrichSKD4
TCGGCATCGGTGCCGCACTAGGTCTTGTCGTGGCTGCCGGCGTGTGGATGTATCTGCAGCACATGAACGAAGGCCTGCCGGACTACACGGCTTTGAAGAATTACGAGCCGCCGGTCATGACCCGTGTCCATGCTTCCGACGGGACGTTGATGGCAGAGTACGCGACCCAGCGACGCATGTTCCTTCCCATCCAGTCTATTCCGGATCGTTTGAAGCAGGCGTATCTATCCGCAGAAGACAAGAACTTTTATAAGCACTTGGGGGTCGATCCAGAGGGCATAGCACGTGCTGTCGTGCGTTATGTCCAAAATTTCGGGACAGGCCGGCGACCGGAAGGTGCGTCCACGATTACGCAGCAGGTGGCGAAGAACTTCCTTCTGACGAACGAAGTGTCCATTGAGCGGAAGATCAAAGAAGCCATCCTTGCGCTCCGCATTGAGCAGGCTTACACCAAGGATGAAATCCTGGAGCTCTATCTCAACGAGATTTATCTCGGCTTGGGAGCCTATGGTGTGGCAGCTGCATCGCTCGTTTATTTCGACAAATCAGTGCACGAGCTGACACTGGACGAGATGGCTTACCTGGCTGCGCTTCCGAAAGCACCGAACAATTATCATCCGTTTCGTCAGACCGACCGAGCCATTGCGCGCCGGAATTGGGTGATCAATCGCATGGTCGAAAACGGCTACGTCACGAGCGAGGAAGCCGAAGAAGCGAAAGTGCGCCCGCTTGACGTCAATCCGCGGGAAACCGGAACGCGATTGGCAGGCGCAGAGTACTTTACTGAAGAAGTGCGCCGGGAAGTTGCCAATATCTTTGGTGAGACACGCCTTTATGAAGGCGGGCTTTCCGTTCGCTCTACGGTCGATCCGAAATTGCAGGCGATGGCACGTAAGTCGCTCATGGATGGCTTGATCAAGTTCGACCGGGCCCGCGGAAGTTGGCAAGGGGCGATTGATACGATTTCCGTCGTCGGTGACTGGGGTTCTCAACTTGCGGAAGTCAAAGCGCTTGATGATCTGCCGGAATGGAAACTGGCTGTTGTTCTGGAGGCCGGCCCAGATTCAGCAAGGATTGGCTTGCAGCCGGACAGACTGGTCTCAGGTAAGTTTTCTGACGAGCGCGTGACTGGCCAGCTGTTTTTGGACACAATGAAGTGGGCAAAAGTCGGCGGACGGGCACCAAACGCGGTTTCGGATGTCTTGGCACCCGGCGATGTGGTCTATGTCGAACCGAGTGATGTAGCGCCTGGAACGTACGAGCTGCGGCAAGTGCCAAAAGTGTCTGGTTCGCTCATCGCCATGGACCCTTATACCGGCCGTGTTCTTGCCATGGCTGGTGGTTTCAGTTTCGCACAAAGTGAGTTCAACCGCGCTACGCAGGCCTATCGCCAACCGGGGTCGCTCTTCAAACCCTTCCTCTATGCTGCCGCCTTGGACAACGGGTACACGCCGTCTTCCGTTGTCATGGATGCGCCAATTGAAATCAGTCAGGGGCCTGGATTGGACACATGGCGTCCACAGAACTATGGCGGTAAATTCTATGGTCCGTCCACACTTCGCACAGGAATTGAACGCTCCAGAAACGTGATGACCGTGCGACTTGCGCAGGATATGGGCATGCCTTTGGTTGCCGAATATGCCAAGCGCTTCGGTATCTACGACAACATGCTGCCTGTATTGTCGATGTCTCTTGGGGCTGGGGAAACGACTGTCCTGAAAATGACAGCTGCTTACGCGACAATCGCGAATGGCGGACGCCGGATTTACCCCACCATGATTGACCGAATTCAGGATCGGTACGGCCGCACCATCTATAAGCATGACAGCCGAATCTGCGAGAACTGCACG
>NZ_GL476321.1:0-14156 GCF_000148725.1 Roseibium sp. TrichSKD4
GAGTCCACACCGGAGAGCAAAGAACGGGCGAGGGACACCTGATCATCGGAGAGCACAACGAATTTGATGGTGGTTGGCGAATTGGGAATTTCTCATTCAAGTTGGTTGCGCCAGATGGCACCGAGACCACTACGCACGACTTTTCGCTCGATCGCCATGGCCGCCTGATTTACACCGGCACCGGCAATCCCTGGGACATGGGCACACTCAAAATTGAGGTTCATATCTCAGATCCGAATTCTCCCGATGGCACCCGCGCCGTTACCCACACAGTCGTTTTGGGATATCGGGAGACACTTCCGCAAACACAGCAATCCGATGCAAGTCTGTCTGGTCCGCAGGAGTTGACCGTTAACGGCCAGGAAGCGAGTTCGGGAGGCGGCCGGGTCGTCGGAGAAGGTTTTCAGGTAACCGGTGCCGGCCAACAGATCACGATCACCAACACGCACAATGAGCAAGCGGAAGAACAAAGCAGCTACGGGTACTACCGCAAGGATGAAAACGGCAATCCCGTCGACGGCAAGATTATCTGGAACAATGTGCACACGACCCGCGGCCAAAAAATGGCGCTCGAAAATTTCGATCCCGACAAGTACGGGTTCTTTATCATACCGGATGGCGGCCGCCAAAACCCGGATGTTGAGAACCATACGGAAGTCAAGTTCGTCAAAGGCGAGAACGGCGAATGGGTGCCGGTCCTTGCCGACGGAACTCAGCTTAAATCCGCTGATCCGACAGGCGCAGCCTATTTTGACGATCCCAAGCTGAACCCGGAAGGCAAGGTGCATAATCGGGGAGGCAACTGGGAAGACCTGCCGCCCGAGAGCAGCGACGAAGATTACAACGACGTCCAGGTGACGATGCAAACTGGGCCCCAGCCCGTTACCTTCACTATCAAGGTCAAAGGTCCGGACGGCTCGCTGACCGTCACAAACGATTTCCACGTCAACGAAAAAGGCCAGCTCATCTACACCGGTGAGGGCAATGCCTGGGATCACGGCGAGCTTGTCATTGAAGCGACAACCGCCGACGGCCAGACCGTCAGCCGGAACGTCGATGTAAAGTACCAAGGGGCCACCCCCGCCGTTTCTGTCGACGAAAACACCTACGGAGCTTCCTTCGATGCTGCTAAGGTTCTAAATTCGGGCGGCACGGCCGGTTACACTTACCGCATCGTTTTCGGAAACGAGGACGGCAAATTCAAAATCGACCCACAAACCGGCGAAGTAACGGCCGAGGGCTTGGATTTTGAACAGGCCTCGTCGCGCACACTGGTTGTGGCGGCCACGAATGGTGGCAACACCAGAACGGGTACATTTACCGTCGCGGTCAATAACGAGAACGAAGGCATTCTCTTCTCCAATATCGGCGGTGTGGTATCGGCGAAAAAGGACGCCCCGGCAGGCACGACGCTGGGCCGCGTGGATGCCCAAAGCCTGGATGGCAACGAACTTACTTTCGGTCTGAAATCGCCGAGCGACGACTTCTCCATCGATCCGAAAACGGGTGAGATAACCAAGAAACGGTCCGGTGCCTACGAAGGTGGCTATCAGACCGTGGTGGTCGTCGTAAGTGATGGCACATCGAGCCGTGAGATCGCCTGGAAGGTCAAATTGGGCGACGAGGCTAGCCCGCTGTTCGACACCGACAGCAATTTCCAGGTCACCGAGAACGCGGCCTCGGGAACAAGGGTTGGTACGCTGACACCAAGGAACGGCGGCGATGGTACTGTAACGCCGCAATTCGCGATCACCGGCGGCAACCTGGATGGCGCATTTTCCATCGACAAGGACGGCAATATTCAAGTCTCTGGCGACGTTGACTTTGAACGGAGCCCGGATGGCAAGCGGGTTCTTGAAATAACCGTTTCCGACGGCTTCAACGCACAAAAGGTCAAGGTCACCGTCAATGTCCAAAATGTTGAAGAAGCTCCTGAAGTGGTTGTCGACCGGAGTTTCGAAGCAAAATCCGATGCTGCGGCCGGGGACAGCCTGTTCAAACTCGAAGCGCGCGGAGAAACTGGCAGGACGCTGACCTATTCGATCGAAGACAACAACTTTGATCCTCTTTTTGAGATTGGCGCGGATGGCACGATCAGGGCGAAGAGAGACTTCAAGGCATCGGATGCCGGCAGCCACTCTATCATTGTCGAAGTCTCTGATGGAACAACGAAGGTAACCCGAACGATCAACATTGAAGTTGGTTCAGGGCGGACGCTTTCTACCGACAAGCAGCAATTGCTCACAGGTCAAGGTTTTGATCAGGCAGGTGGAGCCGTCATCGGCAAGGTTGAGGCGTCGACTTCAGACAGTGCGTCAGGTCCGATCGACTATCAGATTGTCAGCGACACATATGGCGGTGCGTTTACGATCGACCCGAAGACCGGCGAACTTAGCTCAACCGGTTCAATCATACCTGGGCTGTTCAAACTTAAAGTCCGCGTCAAACAGGGCGACCAATTCCAGATCGTTACTGTTCTTGTCAAAATGAAGCCGCAAGAGGACCGGAAGCCGGACGTAATTGGATCGCAGGCGGTTCTGTTGGGCGCCGGCGATACCACCTCCGATGGCCAGGTCCTGGGGCAGGTCAGCGCGTTCAACTACGACGGAACACCACTGGAATTCGAAGTTACGAAGGGCGACGAAAGCAAGCTGACCGTCGACAAGAACACCGGTCAGATCATAGCCAAAGGGTCTGATGTCCCAGAAGGCGTTTACGAAATTACCGTTCGCAACCCGCGCAACGGACAGACACAGACAGTTTCGCTTTATGTAGGAAAAAAACGTGAGGCGGCCTGGAGCCATGTTTCTGAAAACGAAGGCAAGACCATAACCGGCAACCTGACCGGAACTGAAAACCTGTTCTTTGGCGCGGATGGCAAAGTCATCAAGGACGAATTGTCGACGAAAGCTTCCAAAGCGTTTGAAGCACTCGGCGCAGAAGAAAAACCGGAGCCGAGTACCGCGCGAAAACAATGGGACACCATGATTTCGTCGCTGACGACACTCGCCAAGGAAAATCCGCAGCAATTGCGGCAGATTCTGCAACAGGCCTATCCGAACGCAAAACCAGCTCAGATTGATGACCTGATCAAGCGGATCGCGTCTGGCGACGTGCCTGTGCCGGCAGCCTTGCATACGGTGAATTTCGCAGCCGGAAGCACCACTCAGGGCGCCTACACGAAAGAAGGCGGTGGCCAGATCTTCATCAGCCGCAAGCTCAAGGACCCGGATGAGATCAACAAGTTCTGATGGAGGACTCGGTCATCACTTCGACGCCTTGCTGGGCACTGACGACAGCCCGGGTGACGAAGGCGCCATCTTTGCGCGCGGCGTCGCCAATGGTGGACCGATCAGTCAGGGTCAGTTGAACCAGCTCAAAACGGAAAACGACCGGGGTACCTTGAACGCCTTCGGTCAGGAGCTTCCTGTTGAATTTGCAGGAGAAACAACGCTGCTGCTCGAAAGCATCGTGAATTCGGAACAGTTGTCACGGAGCGGCGCCGGGAAACTGGGTATTCGCGCTGCGCGTGGCTTGATGCGCGCGGGTAGCACCGTGAAAGACTTTTTCAGCAACCTCTTGAGCCGCGCCAGCTCGGCCAGCAACACCGCAAGTGCTGCTGAGGAAATCCCGTTGATCGAACAGGGCAGCAGCAGTGTTCTTGAAGGGTTTGAGGGAGCAGGTGCCGGACTGGAAGGTCTGGGAGCGGGTGCCGGTGGCGCTGGCGGGATCACCATCTTTGGCACGCAGGTACCAACTTGGGCGGCCGTCGGTGGAGGTGTCGTGGTCGTCGGTGGCGGTGGAACCGGACTGTTCTTCGGAATTCGCGAGGCTGTCAGAAAATCCTATGGCAATACACCGGCAGACTTCGGCAGCGCGCCATCCAGCGTCTCAATCAACCCCGCCGATATCGATGGCAGCACGGACATCGACGGCAGTTTCTCGGCGAGCAAACCATCCTACGCGAGCGGACCGGTCAGTTACCACTTGACCGGTCCGGATAAGGACAAGTTCACGTTCGAGGACGGCAAGCTGGTTTACATCGGCTCAAAAGACGATGTCGGCAAAACTCTGCATGTAACGATCGTTGCGGAGCATGATGGCTATGATGCGCCGCAAACAGCCTCTCACCCGGTAACCGTGAGCTTCTCCAACGCAGCTCCAGCCTTTTCCGGAAATCCGCCTTCATCCGTCGCCGTCTCGGTGGACGATATCAGGAAGGGCAACGTCAATATCGGCCAACCTTTCCAGGCAACCGATGCAGACGGAAACGTGGACGGCACAGTTACGTTCACGCTCAAGGGGCCAGATGCGAACAAGTTCAGCATCGTCAACGGGCAGTTGAAGTACATCGGCACGGAAGAACAGCTCAAGGATGGTCTTTCAGTTGCCGTGACCGCAAGCAGCGGCGAAGGCAGTAGGGCCACAAGCACTGACCATGTTGTGAAGGTTTCGCTGGGCAACACCGCACCGCAATTCGCCGACGACACGCCAACCGATGTTGGAATATCGGCACGTGACGTCCTGCGAGCGCCGGAAGGTGGCGTCAATGTCGGGGCACCGTTCCGCGCAAAGGACAAAGAAGCCGCAGAAGACAACCCCGTCACCTATTCGGTGAGCGGACGGACAGCGACAAGTTCAAGATCGATCCTGCAACCGGGCAGTTGAAATACATCGGCACGCTAGAACAGCTTGAAGCTGGTCTAGCGGTCACCGTCACCGCCAGCAGCGGGGAAGGCGAACGAGCTGCCAGCACGGACTTTGTCGTAAATGTTTCCATTGCGAACACCGCCCCAAGGTTCGCAGAGGGCACACCGACACAAGTTGCGCTGACTGAGACCCAGTTTGCAGGTTCGCCTCCAGGCGGCGTTAACGTCGGCTCACCGTTCCAGGCAACGGATGACGAAAATGACGAAGTGACTTATTCGCTTACCGGCCGTGACCCCAATAAGTTCCAAATCGGGGCTGACGGGCAGCTTGTCTACATCGGAACCGAAGATGATCTGAAGGAGTCGCTTTCCGTAACTGTCAGAGCCAGCAGCGGCGAAGGTGAGCGGCTTAAAACCACCGACCATGTCGTTACCGTCACGCTCGGGAACACGGCGCCGAAATTTGCCGAGGGAACACCAACTCAGCTCCCGATCTCTGCCCAGGAGATTTCCAACACCGCGATTGGAAGCGTGACCGTCGGCGCACCGTTCCAGGCTTCGGACGCGGAATCTGAGGAAGACAACCCCGTCACCTATTCCGTCCATGGGCGGGACAGTGACAAATTTGAGATTGATCCCACAAGCGGGCAGCTGAAATACACCGGAAATGTGGACGATCTGAAAGACTCCCTTTCCGTGATCATTACAGCAACTAGCGGTACAGATGACCGTGTGCAAACCACAAGCCATACTCTGACCGTCGTACTCGATAACGACGTAGTAGCTGTCTCACAGTTTTCAAAACCGAGTTTTTCTAAAACCCGTCTAGATGGGGCAATACCAGTCAATCCTGAAATCGTTGAACTTGTTGGTTCCATTAGTGCCGGATCGGTCATTGCGCGGGTGGAGGCAACGGGTAGTGGAGCTGTTAACTATTCCTTACGCCCTACCTTGGCGTGGGCAGAGTTTTCAAAGAATCCCACGGTTGCTTCTATTTTGGCTGAAAGGTCAAACGAGGAAATTGCTACATTTAGATCACAATATGAAAACTCCCATAATCTATTTTCAATAAATGATGCAACAGGTGAAATAACACTGAACAAGGACCTTAATCCTGAAACCCTTCCTCTTTTGGACTTGATCGAACTTCAGGTTGTCGTTCGAGGCAGCAATGGAGTTGCTGCAACTAAGGCCATTGTTTTTCCAACAAAATTGGGCTGGATATCTCGACCGACGCAATTGAACGTTGGAAGCGATACAAAACCGGGAGACTCAGTTGGTTGGGTCAAAGCAAAATCGTTTGAGAACGACGATGCTTCCCTAAGCTATTCCATGAGCTCTGACGGGGGGCTTCGGGACCGTTTGTGATCAATAGCAACACGGGCGAGATTTCCATGGCTACTGGTATGAATAAAGCCTCAAGTCAAGACTATGAATACACAGTAAAAGTAAAATCTGGAGACGAGGTCGTAGAAGAATTTAAACTGAGTATCCGTTGGGACAACGGTCTGCAAAACATATCTACCGAGTTCAAACCCGAGCAACTGAGTAATGATCTCAATCGGTTGGGAAGGATTTCTTCCACTGAGGGAAGCGAGTACACACTTCTTTCATCATCAAGCTTGAATCTTAGGGTTCAATCCGAGACCGGGGAAGTTGTGCTCTCAAATCAAGCCAAATATGACGCGAATGAGATCTATGCAACTGTTTCGATAAGAAGCGCGGATGGTGAAACTCGCGTAGTGCCACTTAAGATAGATTTGTCGAACCTACCGCAGGCCGAATTGTCTTATGCGAATATGACAGGAGTAGTATCTGCTAAGGCGCCAATAGGAAGTGCGGCTGGATTAGTAGATGTAATTAAGCGTCCTGATAGTGGTGAGAGAAAAGATGATGATTATCAATTATCTATATCTTCAACAGGAAAATACAGCTCATATTTCTCTATCGATAGTAAAACAGGAGAGGTCAAGACATTAAAATCGTTACAAGAACTGTCCGGGCAGGATATTTTCCTGGATGTAATTGCCACCGACAAAGCGGGGAAGGCGATAACCAAGCGGATTAAATTTAGTATTGCAAGTGAAGCCGAAATAACTTCTCGGGAAATAGATGCGAAGAACCGTATAAACCAATTCGCACGGGAAGCTTTACGAATTGATGGGTTTGACATTGATCATTTTAATGTCAACAAAAAGGTTTCCTTTCAAGAAGGAGAAACTCATAGCATTCTCGCGGTAACAGAGGATGGTGTGAGAAGCATAAAAGCAAAGATGGTGGAAGGCCGTATTTATCGAGTGGAGGAAGATGGTTCTACTACAAACGAAATTGCCTGGAATCCTGATCTACCCTCCAATGTGCCCATTGAACTTTCCTTGATGGATCAGTTTCTGAATGATGCGCCCTCACGTCTAAGAAGAGCTATAAGGTTTGCTCAAGAAACCTCCGCTAAAAAGCGTATCTTAGGCTTTGGCCTTCAGGTGGTATTCAATGTCCCCACAATTTGGACTTCATTGAAAGCTGACAGTTCCCTAGGAACGATCGCGGCGAATAGTGTTTCCTCGCTGCTGACCTCGATTAGTTCGGGCGCATGGATGTCGGCTCTTCTTGCTTATGGTACTTCACAAAACCTCAATTCGGCAAAATCAAACGAGGACACACCAGAGTATTTTACTGAGGAACGGGAATATAACGATCAAAAACAGCCGAAGGGCCTCAGTAGAATTATTAGCATCATTGATTCAAATGGTAACATTGCTCCTCAATTCCAGGCCGAAAGCGGTCCATCAACTCCAAGCATACCCGAAAAGGTAACAGCGGTTAGCGAAGACAAATATTCGGATTTGTCGCAGATCCAATCTCAGGTAACTGAGTTGGACCGTCAACTGAGGTCTCTGACTTCGACCGCCTCTGTTCTGGACGAACAGGACCCACTGGGGACTACAGCTTCTCCCTCCAATAATACAGTCTATACCACTGGCGCGGGAGCTGTTAAGGAGATTCACAGTACTCTAACAAATGCAGTTAATGACCTTACGACCACATTGAACTCCTTGGAATCTGAATGGCAATCTTCCGGAACAACGCCGACACCTGAAACAACAACAGCGATTTCTACCCTTCGTCAGAGAATCCAGACTGTTAAAGACGCGATCACTACATCTGCCATCAACTTACAAACAACGAGATTCCCGAGCACGACGAGTACTACTGCTGTACCCATGACACGGGCATCTGTGTTCAGCGCGCTCGCAGATTCCGTATCATCTTTGGCTGATGATTTGACTACATTGCGAACAGAAAATCTCGGTTTCAAGCCTTCCTACGAACTAAAAGATATTAATATAAACGGGAAGATGGTCACAGGTTACTATTTGGCCGACAGTGAAATTACTGTATACATCGAAGAAGATCCTGATAATCCCGGGTCATATAAACAACGTGTAGCTTACAAGACAGATCAAATTGACTTTTTCGGGACATCAAAACCTGGCGCGTATGCGGAAACCGCTAATATTGTAACCGCTGCCGTGAGTTCTGACTTCTTCCCGATTGCCGGGTCTGCCATCACTCAGAGTTTGCTGAAACCTACGGAAGAAGATAACGCGAGAACGCATGTAGCAAAAGCTTTTGCAACTGCCGCTATTCGAGGTGCCTCTGTTGTCGCGGATCAAGGAATCAGCGATGTCTTTGGCTCTTTGGAGGTCTTTACACCACCGAATTCAGATTTTGGGTTCTTTTTGACGAGCGTTGGCAAACAAGTTGGATTAGGTTTGGCATTTTATGGGCTAAAACTCTTGCCGCAACTTGCCTACGGCGGGGACGGAGCACAATTGCTGTATAAGTGGGGCCCGCATGTTCAGCTAACTCCATCGATGCAAGCTTTGACGGGCTTGGGAATAAGCGGTGCCGAAACCGTGCTAAATGTTGGTATAACCTCTCTTGGATTATCTCAATCAATTCAGACCAAGCGCAGTAATGGGTGGCCAATTCGTGGTTCTGTAAACGATGCTACGGGCGAGGCTATCGTTTGGGAAAATCACCCAGCTGGAATACAAAGCCTTTCCAAGACAGCCGTAACATTTAGGGTATTCGATGGAGTTTCTGGCACAGAAAATAGTCAGAATGGCCGAACAGGTAATGTATGGCCAAGTGGATTTGAAAAATCCGTTCAAAATACCTGGCTTGGTTACGCGACAATAGTTGGATTGTTTGGTGCCAATAACATTGGGCAAGCGGTGCAAGTATATCAGAAACGCAGGCAAGGTATTTATGAATTGCAATCTGCGAATGAAAATTTCAACATGCAGGGGCTTGATAGAGGAAATTTCAACATGCAGGTGACTGAAGGAGATGGAATAACCCCCTGAAAGTGGTCCACCAACTGGGATATTTTTGTCCCGCAAATTGGAGGATCAGCGATGGCTGGAAAACGAGAAAAACCCGAAGAGATTGTATCGAAGCTTCGGCTGGGCCGGCGCCTCGCCCAGGGTTGGCGATGATCGGTTCCTGAAGATCGAACTCGCCGCACCATGAGTGGGTACGTGATAGCAGGATGCGCCAGCCTTGGCGCCTCCTGTGCGGGGGGAACTGGAGCTATTGTCAAATCTGGTGTTGAAGGGTTTTTCATGCGGCGGCTTGATCTTGGCTTGATGCCGTTGATTGTGAATTGGCATGCAAAATTGACCCAGTTTGGTGGGTTATGAGCGATTAAATTTGACCCACCTGTTTCGGCTACCATCCGCATAGCTCGTGCGGAGGAAAGAGCAGGTGTTATTGATGGAAAGCGTTTCGAAGATCCGACGATGGATATTGGTTGATGGCCGTAGCATCCGGTCTGTTTCACGCGAGACTGGCTTATCGCGGAACACGATCAAGAAGTATTTGGTTCGCGCTGAAAAACCCCTTAACTGATTGAAGAGTATGGATACCCATTGGGTTTTGGATGTGTGAATATGCCGGTTAGTTGATCCGAAGCACGCATTTTCTGGCATATTCTCATGAGACCTTCAAAACGCAACAAACGGTGTGGCGATCTGTTCAAGGAACGCCTGGCCGCAATCATCGATATGAACCATTCGTTGGTGCGGCTGTCTGGTCTGATGCCTTGGGATGAATTTGATGCGGAGTTCGGCAGGCATTATCGCCCCTTGGGACGACCGGCCAAACCAACGCGTCTGATGGCCGGGCTGCACTTTCTCAAGCACATGTACGATCTTTCCGATGAAGAGACGGTTGAGCGTTGGGTTGAAAACCCCTACTGGCAGTCTTTCTGCGGTTTTGAGTTTTTCCAGCACCAATTCCCCATTGATCCCTCAACCATGACCCGCTGGCGCAAACGGATTGGTCCTGAGGGAATGGAAAAGCTTCTTTCTGCTACGGTAGGTGTTGCGATTGAGAGCGGGACGATCAAGAAGAGCAGCCTTGAGCGGGTCTTGGTTGATACGACCGTTCAACCCAAAGCCATTGCCCATCCCACCGATAGCCGTCTTTATCACAAGGCCTTGCAGCTTCTGGTGCGCCAGGCCAAGAGGGCCGGCATCATCTTGCGTCGCAGCCATACCAGAGTTGCCAAAAAGGCGGCCTTGATGGCGGGCCGTTATGCCCATGCCAAACAGTTCAAGCGGATGCGCCGGGAACTCAAAAAGCTGAAGACCTATCTGGGCCGGGTCTATCGCGACATCTCCCGCAAGATCGCAGGCAACGAAGGTCTTGAGCACCGGTTCTCCCGTCTGCTGGGACTGGTGGAGCGGCTTCTGGCCCAGACCCCCAAGGACAAAAACAAGATTTATTCCATGCATGCGCCGGAAGTGGCCTGTATTGCCAAGGGCAAGGCGCGAACACCTTACGAGTTCGGGGCCAAGGTTGGCATTGCCACGACCAATCGGGAAGGATTGGTTCTTGCGGCGAGGGCTTTTGAGGGCAATCCCTATGATGGGCACACCTTGAATGACACCATCAGTCAGGCTGAGAAAGTCTGCGGCACCAAAGCTGAGCGTGTCTATGTGGACCGTGGCTATCGGGGGCATGATTATGAGGGCGACGCCAAGGTCATGATCTCCGGCCAGAAGCGCGGGCTGACGGCACAGATGAAGCGTGAGCTGAAACGACGATCAGCGATCGAGGCCACCATCGGCCACATGAAAACAGATGGACGACTTGACCGGAACTTCCTCAATGGCAAAAATGGCGATGCCATCAACGCCCTGCTGGCCGCAGCCGGTCATAACCTGCGTCTGATCCTCAATGCACTGATCATTTTGCTGCTCTGGATCACAAACCCCATCCCCAAACCGGTCAAATCGAATATTTGCGTATTGCTTCGGCCACGCGCAACATCAATGGCTTAGACGTTGTTCAGGGCGGACTATTTGGCGGATGCGAGCCCGCCGCGATACCGGCGTCGGTCTCCTCCGGTTCGGCATAAGCTGTGCGATGGGTTTGATGTTCGACTTCAGGAACTTTTCGATCAGGACCAGAAGCGGTTGAGATCGGCGGTGCAAAATTCGACCACGGTAGCGGCGGGATAATCCTGCTGCGGGCGGCGTAAAAGTCGTCCACCTATTTTTCTTCTGCGAAGACGGCAGGAGGGTTAGGGGATCTATACCGTGGAATTGTATTTGAAGGTCCGGCTGGCTTGTTCGGAAGGGATGACGCAGCGCCAGGCAGCGAAGCATTTCAACATATCGCGCGACACGGTTCGCAAGATGCTGTCGTATTCGACACCGCCCGGCTATCAGCGCCGGTCACCGGTGCGCCGTCCCAAACTTGATCCGTTCGTCTCGACCATCGATCGCTGGCTTGATGAGGACGAGAACATGCCTCGCAAGCAGCGCCACACGGCCAAGCGGGTGTTTGACCGGCTGCGCGACGAATGCGGTTTCACCGGCGGCTACACGATCATCAAGGATTACATGCGCGAACGATCACAGCGCCGCCAGGAGGGGTGAATTCCGAAGTGAGGTGCAACATCGTCGGCGGATTTGATATCCGCTTGTTACCACGCAAGAAAACGAAGTTGCCATGCCAGGATATTCTCACCTCACCCGTTTTGAAAGAGACCGGATTGCCGAATTGAAGGCTCAGGGCCACGGCCCCACAGCCATTGGAGGGTGGATTCATGGGCGAAGTGCAACGTTTGCATTGAAGCGGATTTTGATGTCTTTTCCAAGCTCGTTTAGGAAAGCCTCTACGGGTGATTTGAAGCCGAGGCATTTTCTCGGCGTGAGGTTGATAGACATGGCGATGTCCTGGATTTCGTCGTCGGTCAGCTCGTCGAGATTGGTTTTTCGGGGGAGCCAGCGTCGAATGCGCCCGTTGGCGTTTTCCACTCCCCCCTTTTGCCAACTCGCATAGGCATCGCAAAAGAATGTCGCGAGGCCGAGCGCGTCCTTCAGCAATTTATGTTTTGCGAACTCCGTGCCGTTATCAAAAGTCATGGACCGGCGCATGGAAGGGTCGAGCCGGGTCAGGATTTCCGTGATTGCGGTCACGGTTTGCGCGGCGGTTTTGCTGGCGAGCCGGGTCATGATTGTCAGCCGTGTCTTACGCTCGTGCAGGACCAAAAGCGGGCGGTTATGCTTGCAGATCACAAGGTCACCCTCCCAGTGACCTGCCTCGGCACGCTCATTGGTTCGCGCTGAAAAACCCCTTAACTGATTGAAGAGTATGGATACCCATTGGGTTTTGGATGTGTGAATATGCCGGTTAGTTGATCCGAAGCACGCATTTTCTGGCATATTCTCATGAGACCTTCAAAACGCAACAAACGGTGTGGCGATCTGTTCAAGGAACGCCTGGCCGCAATCATCGATATGAACCATTCGTTGGTGCGGCTGTCTGGTCTGATGCCTTGGGATGAATTTGATGCGGAGTTCGGCAGGCATTATCGCCCCTTGGGACGACCGGCCAAACCAACGCGTCTGATGGCCGGGCTGCACTTTCTCAAGCACATGTACGATCTTTCCGATGAAGAGACGGTTGAGCGTTGGGTTGAAAACCCCTACTGGCAGTCTTTCTGCGGTTTTGAGTTTTTCCAGCACCAATTCCCCATTGATCCCTCAACCATGACCCGCTGGCGCAAACGGATTGGTCCTGAGGGAATGGAAAAGCTTCTTTCTGCTACGGTAGGTGTTGCGATTGAGAGCGGGACGATCAAGAAGAGCAGCCTTGAGCGGGTCTTGGTTGATACGACCGTTCAACCCAAAGCCATTGCCCATCCCACCGATAGCCGTCTTTATCACAAGGCCTTGCAGCTTCTGGTGCGCCAGGCCAAGAGGGCCGGCATCATCTTGCGTCGCAGCCATACCAGAGTTGCCAAAAAGGCGGCCTTGATGGCGGGCCGTTATGCCCATGCCAAACAGTTCAAGCGGATGCGCCGGGAACTCAAAAGCTGAAGACTATCTGGGCCGGGTCTATCGCGACATCTCCCGCAAGATCGCAGGCAACGAAGGTCTTGAGCACCGGTTCTCCCGTCTGCTGGGACTGGTGGAGCGGCTTCTGGCCCAGACCCCCAAGGACAAAAACAAGATTTATTCCATGCATGCGCCGGAAGTGGCCTGTATTGCCAAGGGCAAGGCGCGAACACCTTACGAGTTCGGGGCCAAGGTTGGCATTGCCACGACCAATCGGGAAGGATTGGTTCTTGCGGCGAGGGCTTTTGAGGGCAATCCCTATGATGGGCACACCTTGAATGACACCATCAGTCAGGCTGAGAAAGTCTGCGGCACCAAAGCTGAGCGTGTCTATGTGGACCGTGGCTATCGGGGGCATGATTATGAGGGCGACGCCAAGGTCATGATCTCCGGCCAGAAGCGCGGGCTGACGGCACAGATGAAGCGTGAGCTGAAACGACGATCAGCGATCGAGGCCACCATCGGCCACATGAAAACAGATGGACGACTTGACCGGAACTTCCTCAATGGCAAAAATGGCGATGCCATCAACGCCCTGCTGGCCGCAGCCGGTCATAACCTGCGTCTGATCCTCAATGCACTGATCATTTTGCTGCTCTGGATCACAAACCCCATCCCCAAACCGGTCAAATCGAATATTTGCGTATTGCTTCGGCCACGCGCAACATCAATGGCTTAGACGTTGTTCAGGGCGGACTTTTTAGCGCGGCGACAAGCTGCCTTGCAGCCGTTGTCTGCCGCAGGGAGGCATGCAGGTCTTGCGCAAGGCGCACATGCCCTGCCCCCTGCCCCGCAGCCTTGGTGATCGCGTCCTTGACGGCCTCATAGGAGAACACCTTGCGGGCAACGGCTTCGCGTTGCTTCATGGTGAGATCGAGAACCCTGTCGGCGGCGGTCAGTTTCATCAGCCGAGATATGCCCTGGTGACATCGAGGCGCGAGTGTCCCAGCTCTTCGGAGATCGTGAGCCCTGCATCCCGGTCAGCCTGCTTCTGGGCGGGTGTGAGGGCGTTTGTTGGCTTCCCGCCATCCTTCGGGCAGGGGAAGCCAGCAAGCGCCCTGTAGCGCCACTGAGCATAGTTGTGGCGCAGGCC
>NZ_GL476321.1:15332-19427 GCF_000148725.1 Roseibium sp. TrichSKD4
GGGCTGGCTGACTGCTCCGCTCACTACGGCGCTTTTGGGTGAGCGCGTTCGCTGCGCAGTCAGCCTGTGCCGACACAGCCGGCAGCCGACCAGTGGCCGGCGCATTGCGGAGGCCTTTTCAAGGCCGTACGCCCGTAGGGCGCAAATTTTTGAGCGAGGTTCTGGGGGCGCTGCCCCCAACGCCACTTCAAGCACAATCAGACCGACCGAGGCTCCGCGCTGCGCTTGTGCGCCCGCACCACTCGGCCAGATTCTGCTTTCCGTTCTGCCCCCCGCGTTCGCCACGTGGCAGGGGTGCAAGGGCACCTTTTTTCTTAGTATGTCGGGGATAATTCAAACCTTCCCTTGGAGAAGATTGAGTGAGAACATATGTTGAACATACCTCTGGGTGGTTTGGAGACACTGGCGGGGGTGATAAGGGGTTACCAGTGGGCGCGGCCTTAGCCCAAGCGCAGTCCGAACGGCAGAAGCGTGGCCGCCAGTAGCACATCCGCTACTGAGAAGTAGCTGCCAACCTCAACACCGGATGACTAGGTAGTTGAGGGTCCGAAAGCGAGGGGTCGGCTCCGGTGAGCAAACTCTTAAAGGAACAAAAGCTTAAAACACTAGAGCAGGGTTCTTCAAGTTACCAATGATGATTGGCATTCCTGGGTGAACGCTTCGAAAGTGACAGTTTGCATTGCACCAGTTGAGGGCATCTGGTGATAACCATCCGACTAATTCACAAATCTCTTGGTGGACGGTCGCAAGGTCCCATTGAATGATCGACTCGTGATGGGCAATCCGATTTCTCAATTGCCTAGTATCATCCAAACGTTTGGAAATTTGTTTTCTTTGAAGTGGCCGTCCTGCGTTAAACAAGGGGCGAAGCTCTTGCCCCCACAGTTGGTTGTTTCGGCGGCCAAATAAGGCGGTCCAAAAACCAAAAGTTAGTTCGGCGACAATCTGGCCATCCGTTGGTTGTTTCCCTCGGAACTTAGAAACAGCCTCTTGCACCTTTTTTTGTTGGTAATGATCTGTGATGACCTGAGCATTTTGGAACCAACCGGCACCATAACGCGCCGTTAAGCGGTCATGAATGGCGTTTCGAAGTGTAATTTCCAAAATATGCAGCGATGTGTAGAAGGTCTCTGAAAGCGCTATGTTGAGCGCGTAAAGGGCAAGTGCCTCATCTCTATTTTGGTTCGCCCATTGGCGATATTTTGAAAGTCGTTCAGTGGAGAAAGCGGCTTCTAAAGTCATCTGAAGTCAGTTTTTAATTGAAATTTCTATCGGTTTATGCCATATAAGCAACTGTAAGCCCTCGCTTGTCCCTGCTTTGCAAACGGCGAGGGTAAGTTTTTTCTAGATCATCAAATTTGTCAAAGCATTTCGTAGCGGTTTCGTTTTAAGCCGCTCTTCTGAAACGCCTTTTTGCGCCGACAACATTCATTCTCATGTTGATTACATCAACGCTGATTGTCCATTTATCCGACAGAGTTTGTACGGTTTCTGTACCTAACTGTATTTGCCGATAAGCAAAAAGCGCGGCCTCTTCTGACACCAAAAGAGCTGGGCCGAGCCATTCGGCTTCATCCTCAATAGCCCTAATAAAATCTCGATTCCCATCTGCATCAAACAATGCGGTTGGGTGGTGACGCATTAGAATATGGGCTAGCTCATGAGCGATGTTTGAGGCCTGCCGTTTGTCGGGGTGGCAATCGTTGTTGATGGGGTCCATTAGGGCTCAGTGATAAATCGTACGCTAAGGGTTCTGACCTCTCTGTAATGTTCGATAGACGGTTGGTCGCGACACGGAAAACACCTCGGCCAGGTCGCTGATGGAATACTCCCCAGTGGCATGCATACGGGTCAGTTCACGCTGCTGTTTCTCGGACAGTTTTGGCTGTTTGCCACGCAGCTTGCCCTTGGTACGGGCGATGGCCATGCCTTCGCGCGTGCGCATACGGATGAGGGGTATGTTGAAAGTACGGGTATTGCCATTTGTGGACAGCTCCGTTTTTGCAAGGGTTTTCTTTGTGCTTCAGATCTTTTTGCGTAGCGGTCATTTGTCCGGCCTGTTTGCGCGGCGTGTTTGACCGCTGGCCTTGATGAAGTCCGCAAGCCGGGTCCCTATCAACTTGCCGGGCTATGATGCCCTGGCAATACCGTGGGGTGTTCCGGCTGCGGCGGCAAAGATCATCTGACCTTGCCCCGTAATCCCGGACCAGGGGTTAAATTAACCTATGGAACGGGAGATGTTTATGACGAAGCAAACGAGACGACGGTTCACGCCAGAGTACAAGGAGCAAGCTGTGGCGCGCTTGTCGGAGGACGGGGTCACATATTCCAGCCTTGCGAGTGAGCTTGGCGTGACGAGTGGTCAGCTCAAGAGTTGGCATCTTGACCTGCTGGCTGCGGGGTCAGCTGCGGCTCTGGCTCAGAGCAAAGCAGAGGCAGCTGAGTTGGCGCAACTGCGCCGTGACAACAAGCGGCTGAAAGAAGAAAATGAGGTGATGCGCAAAGCATCTGCTTTTTTCGCACAATGGGCGGCGAAGACATGATTGCGAAGCTTGCATTCATCGCTGCCCATGTTGGCCATCATTCGATCCGCCTGCTTTGCCGCGTCCTTGGCGTCAGCCGGAGCTGGTTTCACCGTTGGCAACGCACTGCCCCGGAACGGGCAGCACGTGCTTCCAGACACGACGCTCTGGTTGATGAGATCAGGTCGATCTTCGAGGAGAGCAAACAGCGCTACGGAGCGCCACGTATCCATGCTTAGCTGCGTGCTCGTGGTCACCGGGTCTCTCGCAAATTGGTGGCCAAGCTCATGAAAGAGAACGATATTCGACCGCCCATGCGCAAACGCCGCATGCCGATGACCACCGACAGTCGCCATGGATATGGTATTGCACCAAACCTTCTCGACAGGAACTTCCAGATCACGGCTCCCGACACCGTCTGGCTGGCTGACATTTCATATATTCCCACCGATGAGGGCTGGCTCAACCTGGCTGCAGTCAAAGATCTCGGGACCATGGAAATCGTTGGCTGGTCAATGTCAGATCGCTTGAAAAGTACCCTGTGCGAAGATGCCCTGAAGATGGCGATCAGGAGCCGTCGTCCCCCCAGGGGCCTGATCCATCACTCGGATCGTGGCGTCCAATACGCTTGTGGCGAGTATCAAAAGCTGCTCAATCTGCACGGGATGATCCCATCGATGAGCCGAAAGGGAAACTGTCTCGACAACGCCCCGATGGAGAGCTTCTTCGGCGCACTCAAAACCGAAATGGTTCATCGCACCCGGTTCAGGACCCGCAGACAAGCGCGCGCGGCACTCTTCGAATATATCGAGATCTTCTACAACCGGCAGCGGCGGCACTCGAGCATCGGATATCGCACGCCCGCTCAGGCAAGGATGGACATGGAAATCAAGATCGCGGCATAATCAAATAAGCTCCTGGTCCGGGATTACGGGGCAAGGTCATGTTACGGCGTTCCGCTTTAAGGGGCCAGCCCCGGTGTCAACGCTTACCCGGATATATCTTCATCGGCCTTGAGCCGTCTATATATCGCCTGACGGGGAACCACTGCCGTGCGGGCAGCTTCCGTAATCGTCATGCCGGTGTCCAGCATCCGCTTGATGCCAACCCAACGCTCATCCGTAATCGCCGCTGGACGACCAACTGGACGCCCTGCCCTCTTGGCAGCAGCCATGCCTTCTTTGGTCCGTTGCCGGATCACATCCCGCTCAAACTGGGCAAACGCCGCGCTGATATGGAAAAACAACCGTCCACCCGGCGTCGTCGTGTCGATCGCTTCATGCAGCGACACAAAGTCCACGCCCAAAGCCCCGATCCGTTCCACATCGTCAATCAGGAACTTCATCGATCGCGCCAGCCGGTCAAGGCGCGTCACGACAAGAGCATCACCCGCAGATGCGGCTCTCAATGCCCTTTCAAGCTGAGGCTTGGTGACAGCCCCACCCGACACTCCCCTGTCATGATAAATCCGTTTACAACCAGCAGCCGTCAGCGCGTGTCGCTGCCCTGCCCCGGTCTGATCACCCGTCGATGTTCTGATATATCCGATCCGCATGTCCTATATTATACATTT
>NZ_GL476321.1:20622-21657 GCF_000148725.1 Roseibium sp. TrichSKD4
AAACTCCATAAGCCCATGTTGGCGTCGATAAAGGTAATATCCAAATCATGGTATAAAGACTTATTTAGGTTGTATCTCCATTTTTGACCATAGCTGCATTTCAATTCCTCAATAGTTTGAGAGACATTCACGATATACCTCTCGGGAGATGCGAATTGTGCGCCTTTTGTGAAGTCGAGTTCTTCCAAAGTTTCGATGTAACTATTTACAAATCCTGGATAGGCAACAGGGATCAACGTTAAGTAAAGGTTTCGCTTTTGGCAAAATTCTTTCTGAAGTGCAGAAACAATAGATTTGTAATTCGGAATGCTCGATTGAATATCTTTGGGTTGCCATAATGGGCCCCATTTTGTTACTGCAATACCAGTCCCTATAGATGGCAGTTTCCGAACCAGAAAAATGGCCCCACCAATTCGTCTTTCATTCTGCCATATTTCCACGCATTCAAGTTCTGTATTGCCCCAGTGACCGCTGTTATAGGCCGCAAGTTGCTCTGGTATACAATCATCAAACCCAGTTGCTGCAATGTCCCATTCTTGAGGGCTAAGATATCGGAGCTCAACGAAATGTTGATCATACTCAGGCATGTCCGCTCCAAAGCTCATTCGTTATAGATTTCATAGAGATCCACGAGAATTTCGAGAACAGTGCTCGCAGCCACGTCCTCGACTGCTTCAGCAAGTCATCAAAACAAGCCCGGTCTCCTCGGACCAGTTTAGGACGTTAGTCTAATTTGTCGGTTCACATTCGAGAAGCTTCCCGCCCAAACACGGGTACAAATTTCTTCAAATATTGGCCCGGTCCATGAGCTCCTTTAGTGCCTCTGGATAGCTCATCCGATTTTCGATCGCCCATGCGACGAAGCGATTATATACTGAAACCGGCGGGCGGATATTGAGATTTGCAGAAGGTTCTGCCTCCTTCCGGCGTACAATTTTCTTGATTGGTTCACGAGGAACAAAGCCGTGACGTTCGGCCACTTGGTCAATCGCGTGGTCCGGAACTGGATCTTTTTCTTCCTTGCCGTCTGGTTTG
>NZ_GL476321.1:21677-23519 GCF_000148725.1 Roseibium sp. TrichSKD4
CTCCCACAAGGACAAAATCAGGTCTCCCCATCCTTCCGCGCTTCATGCGCCGGCCTTGCCGGCCCACTTCGCTTGTGCAGGACCATGTGTTGATCCGTGCGCCTGACGTGCGCCCGCATCAGCCCATGGCCGTTCCGGTGGGTGATCCCCCTCCTGATTTTCTCCTTGTCCCACTCCCCTTCGCTCTCACCGCCGAGGTCTCAGGAGCAGGAGCGGCGCTCCTGCCCTTCGGGGCAGAAGCCGCTTCGCGGATCAGGGAAATCAGAAACAAGGGAAACCAAATCATGACCATCATCAAACTCACTGCCGAAGTGATCAGTCTCAGCCTGTTTCTCGCAGGCGTTGCCGCAATCTGCATTGCAGTTGCCAGCTAAGGGGAGGGGAGAACCATGTCCATCTATACCAACACCGCCCGTTTCGATCATGGCCGCGCCCTCACAGAGGACGAATTGCGCAGTCTTGCCCCGTCCATCTTCGCAACAGAAGCCCACGAAAGCCGGTCCGACCGCTTTCAGCCAATCCCCACCATCGAAGTCCTGCGCGGACTGATGGCCGAGGGATTCATGCCGGTAGGGGCCAAACAGGCAAGAACACGCGACGAAACCAAGGCCGACTTTACCAAGCACCTGATCAGGCTTCGCCGCCTTGATGATGATCGCAAATACTCCGTTGGCGATACCGTCTGCGAAATCCTTCTCAAGAACGCCAATGACGGAACATCTGCATATGACCTCATGGCCGGACTGTTTCGCGTGCGCTGCCTCAATTCTCTGGTCGCACAAACGGCAACCCTCGACAGTGTGAAGGTCCGCCACAGCGGAGACGTTGGTGCAAAGGTCATTGAGGGCACCTATCGCGTCATGAAGGAAGCCGAAAAGGCCCTGATTGCCCCGGCAGACTGGTCAACGCTCAATCTCAATACCGACGAACGCCACGCCTTTGCAGAAGCCGCGCATGTTCTGCGGTTTGGGGATGCATCCGGGGAAACCAGCACACCGGTCAAGCCGGACCAGCTTCTCGTTCCGCGTCGCCGGGGAGATATCGGCGAAGACCTCTGGACATCCATGAACGTCGTTCAGGAGAATGTGCTGCGTGGGGGCATTCACACGATCAGCAGGGACGCACACGGACGCCGCCGCCGTGGCCGCACCCGCGCCGTTAAAGGCATCGATCAGGACATCAAGCTCAACAAGGCCCTTTGGGTGTTGAGCGAGAAAATGGCCGAACTCAAGGGCCTGAAATCCGCCGCATGAGCCAGAACAGGGGAGCGGTTGAAGGCTGCTCCCATCCTCACCATTCCCCTACATTCCAAGCCGGGGCCGGTTCCCCGGCACATCGAGTGCCGGACAACCGGTTCGATTGATCAGGTCCGCAAGGCGGGCTTGGTTTGTCCAGTTCTTCTGCGGGCGTTGCCCTGCGCGCTGCGCTTGCTCCAGGCGGAGATCCGCGCGACAGGCGCGGCTCCCATAAGGGGGCGGACAGGGGCGGGGGGTGACGCGGATGTCATCACGAGCCAGCAACGGTTCCAGAGGCCCGTAACCCAAAACATCGTTACAGATATCCTCGAGCAAGTCTTCCTGCTCGGAGATCGACATAACGAGGTTCTTGAGCGAAATGATGTCGTTGATGACGTCCCGGATTTCGTCCCGAGCCTCATCAGCATCAAGCCGTCCAAGCTGAGACAGATCGATTGCCTCAACAAGCGCGTTGAAGATTTGAGCCTTTGTCTGGTAGTACTCGTTGTTCTTCTCTTTGGCCGGTGCAGGTTCAGGGGCCGGCGGTGGTGGTGGCGCCGCTTTCTGGACGGGCTCTGGTGCCGCGGGCGCCGGGCTTGGCGCTGCG
>NZ_GL476321.1:24487-32690 GCF_000148725.1 Roseibium sp. TrichSKD4
CGGAGCAGGGAACCTACCAGCTTGAGGATATGGCAAGGGCGGGAGCGCTTGTAACGCTCACCTATAACGGAGCCGTGCGCATCGAGCGCGGTCTGGTCCGACCAGAGGATTGCCAGAACGAGGAAGAAACGGGAGACGGCACCGGGGAGACCGGCGCTGAGGAACCGGAAGGGCAGGGGACGCCTGTACTCAAACACTCTGCTACCCTCATTGAGGATCTGACGGCACAGAAAACCGCCGCCCTTCGGATGGAGCTTGCGCAAAACCCCGATGTTGCCCTTGCCACTGTGGTTCACAGTTTCCTGTTGCGACTGGCCTATACCGGGTATGGGCTTCATGAGCATTCCGCCCTTGAGGTTTCTGTCACGCATACGGACCTGTCAGCTTCCATGAAGCAGCCGGACCAGTGCGCGGCCCTCGACAGGCTGGACCTTGCGGGGGAAGTGATCCGCGAACGCCTGCCAGTCAACCCGGCAGAGCTATGGGACTGGTGCATGGATCAAAGCCGCGCCTCGCTTCTGGAGCTGCTTGCATGGTCCGCAGCGCAAACGCTGAACGTGCCGGAAGGCAAGTTCCCGCGCACCAAACAGGCCGCGCATGGCAACCAGATCGGGACAGCGGTTCAGGTCAACATGCGGGATCATTTCAAGGTGACGGCGGAGAGCTATTTCCAGCATTTGCAGCGCGGGAGCATTCAGGCGGCAGTGACCGAGGCTTGCGGTGCAGACTTTGCCGATGGTATAGCCGAGATGAAGAAGGCAGAGGGTGTGGCATTTGCCGAGACCGCCCTGAAAGACAAGGATTGGTTGCCCGAGCCGATCCGTTGCGGTTCCGCCACAGTTCCGCAGCAGGACTACCAGACTTTCCATCAGTTTTCTGAGGCGGCTGAGTAGCCAGTCGTCGCCGGTCGCGCTCCCTAACGCGACCGGTTTCCTTTCGTAAAGGCGATTGAGAGAGGTCGGTGGGAGTTGCCCCAATGATCCGGTCCGCTGTCCGGGGTGTGATTGCCCGGTGGATCGACCACCTGACAATCACGCATGAGGGACGCCCCAAAGGCCCCGTCCCTCAAACTCCCGTCTCACCGATGGGCCTGTCAGAAGAATAGCGCGATTCCTGATTTTCCTGTCCGTGAAATCGTCGTTTGACGGACTGTCTCCACTGATAGCCTTAATCCTGCATATATGCTAATGTGGGTTTGTGTAGTTCTATGGAGATTCCCCCATGAGCCGTCTGACAATCGACATAACGGACCAGCAGCATCAAAGCCTGAAGGCGCTGGCCGCCTTGCAAGGCAAGACCATCAAGCAATACGCCTTGGAACGCCTGTTCCCCGGCGATGCTGATGCCGATCAGGCATGGCAGGAGCTGAAAACACTGCTCGAGAACCGCATCAACGATGGGCTTGCAGGGAAGGTTTCCACCAAGAACGTTAGTGAAATTCTGGATGAAGAGCTCTCCGGGAACCGCGCTTGACGGCCTACATCCTCACGGCGGAGGCGGAAGCCGATCTGCGCAGTGTCATTCGCTACACACGCAAACAGTGGGGCGCTACACAGGTGCGCCACTATATTGCCAAGCTGGAACAGGGCATTGCCAACCTCGCCGCCGGACAAGGCGTTTTCAGGGACATGAGCGAACTGTATCCCGCGCTGCGGATGGCACGTTGCGAACATCACTACGTTTTTTGCCTGCCGCGTGAGCGCGCGCCGGCCTTGGTCGTGGCGATTTTTCATGAGCGCATGGATCTCATGACGCGACTGGCAGACAGGCTCAGTGCAAGAGAGGTTTGAAATATTCCAGCCTCCATCACTTCGCGAGCCGCTACATGTAGGGCTGGTATTAGGGGCAGACTTTTCCAAAAGGGCGTTGTACTTGGCTCACCAAGCTGTTCCGGCTGCTTTCCCCTGGGGCAGCGGTATGATGTTGTTAAAGAACAACAGGATGCCCAACTTCCCTTGCAGCTTCGTGCTGCAAGGGCCTTTTCCGGCTTCCGCCCCTGTTGATTTCCTGACCGCAGAGCAAAGCCCAATGAACAGCCTCATCATAGTCACGATCCTGCTCTGCGCGGTGCAGTGCGAACCTGCAAAAATCCGCATCTGGGATGGTGATACATTCCGGATTGGAAGTCGCGGCGGCGAGGCTGTGTGGATCTTCAACATCGATGCGCCGGAAAATGCCGCTTTGAGGCCGATCTGGCGCAGAAGTCGAAGAAGCGGCTCGCAGCGTTGCTTGAAGGCGGCAAGGTCCAAATCCTGCGTCAGGATACTGACCGATATGGCTGCACGCTGTCGTTCGTTCGTGTGAACGGGCGCGACGTTGGGGACATGCTGGTAAGGGAAGGGCTGGCCCGAACATGGCCAGATTCGGGGGGCGGGCGACGGGAGCCGTGGTGCTGAGACCGGTTCCGATGGTCCCTTGCCGTCAGTGCATTGAACCGGACGAAGCTGACAGGGCCGTTCATGACACTCCGCCGTGGGTGTTGTTCCTGATGCCCGTTCGCAGGCGCTCGCGATTTGCGCAAAGCTGCGGTCCAGAGTATTTCCCCGGCCTTGCGGCCTTCCTCGCGGAAACCAAATAGTCCGGCCCTTCGCTTCCTCCGCTGTGCTCCGGCCTGCGGTGCGCATCGCTTCACTGCCTGCCCTTGAACGCTCATCGCAACACACAAGGCGGAGTATCAGACATGAACATCACCAATTACATCCAGTTCGAGAATGCAGACCTGACAGTAGCCATCGGAACCGGCCTCATTTCCACTCTGGACCGCGACATCGATATCCGGGTGGTCCCCTTCGTCTCCGACAACGACAAGGCCCCGACGCACCGCGTCTATGCGAAGTCCCCTCGCGGCCATGACATCGAGGTTGGCGGTATCTGGAAGAAGACGAGCCAGGACGGCAAAACCTACTACACGCTGTCGATCCGCAAGCTCCAGTACAATGCGAACCTTGGCCGGTATCCGGGACAGAACGATCCATCCCTTCAGGCGGTCATTGAGTGGGACCCCCGCGACTGAGGATCAGCCAGCGCCCGGATCGTCCGGGCGCACCCTTTCTGCGAGGGTGCTGTATTCTCTTGCAGAGCCTTTTCCAGCCCGAAGGGTCGGAACCTGTTTTGCCTTCAAAGCAGGTGGAGCGGTCCGGAGGCTGAACGCGCTCCCCATCCTGACCAGATGACGATCACTTGCACCGAATTCGGGGCTTTCTGAAAATGCTCTTTTGAACGAGCAACGGAAAGGACGCTTTCATGTCGGAAGGAAAAAAGTTCATTGGCCTCGACGTTCACCAGGACACGATAGCCATTGCAGTCGCGGAAAGTGGTGTTGACAAGGAAGTTCGTTATTTCGGTACGATTGCCAATCGACTGGACGATTTACACACTGCTCTTAAAAAGATTGCGCAAGGCGGTGCTGAGCTTCATGTCTGTTACGAGTCTGGGCCGTGCGGATTTGTGATTTATAGATTTCTCGCAAAGATCGGCGTGGATTGCATGATAATTTCTCCGTCGTCTATGCCACGGCGGCCGGGAGATCGTGTAAAGACCGATCGGCGTGATGCGCAGGCATTGGCGCGCCTGCTCCGCGCTGGCGAGTTGGTGGCGGTATGGGTTCCAGACGAGGCGCATGAAGCGGTTCGCGATGTGGTTCGCGCCAGACGCCAAACGAAAGATGAGCTCGGCTCGGCAAAGTCTGCCCTAAAGAGCTTTCTGCTGCGACATGGTCGGCGATTTACTGGCAAGGCGATCTGGAGCAAGGCGCACTGGCGATGGTTGTCCGAACAGAAATTTGCTTTTCCTCATCAGCAATACGTCTTCGAAGAGTACAAGCGCCGTATTCACGAGCTTATAGATCGCTGCAAGCGGTTGGAGGATGTTTTGAAAGATGCCGTTTCTGGCTGGGTGCTTGGCCCCATGGTCGAGGCGCTTCAAGCTTTGCGCGGTGTCAAGCTCATTGCCGCCGTCACACTTGTTGCCGAAATCGGGAACTTGCGGCGGTTCGACAGCCCCAAACAATTGATGTCGTGGCTCGGCCTGGTGCCGGCCGAATATTCAAGCGGTAAGAGAATTAAACGCGGAGAGCTCACCCGGGCTGGCAACGCTGCAGCCCGGACGATGCTTATTGAGTCGGCGTGGCACTATCGCTTTCCGGCCAAAGAAGGTCGCGCCCTGCTAGAGAGGTCGGCTGGAATTCCAGAACACATTAAAGCAATCGCGTGGAAAGCACAGGTTCGACTATGTGCGAAATTCCGCAGATTAGCCGCCACTGGAAAGCAAACAGTGAAAGTCGTGGCAGCGGTGGCGCGAGAACTTGCTGGTTTTGTTTGGGACATTGCCCGGCATACTCCCCCGGTTTCCGTTGAAACACGGCGTTAGCGCGCGTAGGGCGAAGCTGGTCGGGGTTGCGCAGCCCTGCGCGCGCGGACCTCTTATGCAATAGGAGTGATTTGGAACGGAAATGGATATAGGAGCTGGCTGGCGTGCTGCGCGGCCTGATTGATGTAGGATAATCCTCGGTTCGGCGCTGGGGCAGATTTAATCGATGCCCGTCATTTTGAAGGAGGAAGGTCCGCGACGAAATAGGGTCGTGCGGTAGCCAATCCGCGAATAGGTGCTTGATCAATCGTCGTCAGACAACAGCCGCGCAGTACACCAGCCAGGTCCTCTGTCTTGAAACGGCATCAATTTTGGTGCCAGAATTACTATGAGCACAATCAGGCGTGATCGTCATAGGGGATTGTGGGAAAGGCGGGTCACAGGCGAGATTGTTGCCACTCGCCGAGGTTCCCGCCGGTTAAAGTCCCAAATCAGTTTCCGGACCACTCATTGCTGTGGTCGCATCGATGCCGGTAAGTGCCAACTGGCGGAATATTCAGCTTACCATTTTTCCGGGTTCTGTTTATTTTGGTTCTTTACTGCCGCGAGGGCGGTCACGCTTCCCGGGAGAGGCGTCTGGCTTCACGTTTTGCTGTTTAGGGCCGGTTCAGTTTCCACGGTCGTTTGGTGTTCTTCCTCAGATTTGGCTTTCGTGTGTGCTTGGTGACCATCAGATGGGGTGAGCTGACTGACTATACCCAAGAGGTTGCGGATTGATTCATGGGGAAGATCACTTACCAGCCTAATGAGTTCCGCTCTGTCGTTTGCCTCCTGAGACGTCTTGCCAAACAGGTGCGGTGCGCAAGCATGGATCATCTCCAGCGGCTGGAACCCCAAAAGTTCTGACAAGTGGACCAGTCGCGATACGGTCAACCGCGATATATTGAGCTCGTACCTTCCATAGACCATGCGCGAAAGGCCGATCAAGGCGGCAAAGTCGCCTTTGGTCATGCCGGTTTTTTCCCGCCTTTCGGTCAGGAAGTCAGCCAGCTTTGCATCGATTTCTTCAAAGTTGACAACACCGTCGAACCCGGGTCTGCGATATAATGGCTTTTGGTAATATGGATCTGTGACCTGAACCAGTTCCCTTGCGCTTTTATAGTCGGTCAGATCCCGCCTCTTCCGCATTGCCTCAGCTCACTCACTCACCTACGCACCCAATTTGATGCACCATAACGGGCGCTTTGTACCTTGTCATCCTGCGGACAGTTTCCAGAAAGTGAAGGGAGGGGAAGCATTGAGTTTAGTCGATAAAAGCTCTAAATGTTGGTGAAGTAGGTTAGGCAGGATACGCAAAAATGTTTTACATTTTTGCTGTCTATCGAGGCACGAGGCCCCGATGAGGTCGCCAAGGCTCCGAAAAGAGATTGAAGGCGCCCCGATGGGAGCGAGTGAAAATGAGGAAGGACGCAAGCAGTCGATGAGCAAAGACGCGGTTCAGATCGGAGTGGGAGCAGGTCGCAGAACCCGCTTGCTGAACGTGCGCGTCAGCGATGCGGAGCATGTTGCAATCTCGGAAGCTGCGAAGCAGGCAGGCATGAGCGTGTCAGCCTTTTTCGGGTCGCTGCTGCTTGAGGGAGCCGGTGTTCGTCCCTTCCTGACGGCAGATGACCGGCTGATCATGGCCGCGCTTTTGGAAGACATGCGGATGATCGGCATTAATTTGAACCAGGTTGCCCGTTCCTTGAACTCTGGAAAGAGCGTTCATCCGTCCGAGCTGGATATCAATCTTGGCAATGTCCAACGCATTCAGGCGGCTGTTTTGAGTGAGCTGCGGGCGCTGTCACGCCGTGCAGGACACGAACGGCGGGATATGAAGGACGGGGAGGATTGACCGGTGGAGGTCTTTTTAGGTGCTTTTACGAGTGAATGGGAGCAACGGCGTGCGGCGCTTTTGCATGACCTGACGCTTGGCGGACGCCGTGGTTCTGTCGAAGATGAGCTTGAAAAAAGACTGAAGGCGGTTCGGCCAGCCGGCGTTGATGCGGTCAGAGGTGGAGCTAGTGGCCGCGGTGGTTCTTCGCCGGAGCGAGGTTCAGTTTTATCGGGCGGTCGGTCGGGCGGCAGCGTGGGCCGCTCGATGGAGGCGCGTCTTGGCAATGTTGCAAAGGGTAGCCAGCCTGCCGTTGTGAAGATGGCATCCTATGGCGGGGGGGCGCGTGTTGGTGCGATGCTCAACTACGTGTCCCGTGGGGGCGAGCTGAAGGTTGAAAACGAGAACGGCGAGAAGCTGCGCGGTGCTGAAGAATTGGCGCAGGTGCGTGGGGACTGGAACCATCTGTTCCAGAACCGGGCCGAGAGCCGGGATATTGGTTCCTTCAGTGTCGATGCGGGGATACCGGCTCCCGGTGCAGATCCTCACGAGCATATACGCGACATTCTGAATAGCGGGTTTGGTGATCGCCGGTATGCGTACACGGTGGAGCAGCGCAAGGATGGTTCTTTGGACGTTTCCGGGTATGTGGTGTTGCGGAGCGGCACGGGCGAGCGGTTAACGGCGGATGCCAAGGCGGAAAGCATAGTTCAGGAGCGCTACAATGCCAGTGCAAATGCGAACGAGTTCCCGGCGACGTTTTCGTTCCATGGGTCTGGCAACGGCGTTGACTACGGGACGGCCAAGCTTCGCGGATTGATTGGAGAATGGGGCTGCATTCGGGATGATCAGGGCCGATTGATCACGAATGACAAGCAAGCTGGCGACCTTGTTCAGAAGGAATGGCGTGACGAGCTGCACAGCCGCAAGAGCCGGGATGTGATGCATGTGATCCTGTCGGCGCGGGCGGGCACGGATGCCAAAGCCTTCGAGGGCGCTGTTCGCGACTTTCTGGCAGAGCAGTATGCGGGCCATCGGTATGTGTTTGCGATGCACGATCCGGCAAGCGATCCGAAGGAAGCGAGTGAAGGCGGCAAGCGTCCGCATGTTCATGCCCATGCCATTGTCACCATGCGCTCAGAAGCAGGCGAGCGGATCGAAACGACACCAGCAACGTTCCGCCAGTGGCGGGAGGTGATGGCTCAGAAGGCGCGCGATCACGGGATTGCCATGGAGATGACGGATCGGCGTGAGTTTGCGGCCCCGCCTGCCTATACGCAAAATCAGGTGCGGCCAGTTGTGCAGGATGGCAATCGGGACAGTCAAACGGATGGGCGAACGGATGGCCGAACGGAGCACGAGGGAACCAGCGAGGCGGCGCAGGTGCGTTATGACGCCAAGCGGTCCGGGCGGCGCATGACGGCAACGAGTCGTCGAAGCCGCCAGTACGCGGTTCAGGCTCAGGAAACCTGGGAGAAGATTGCGGTCAATGCGTCGGACGCCAAGGTTGCGGCCTATGCGAGCGCGCATCACTCCTATCTGGAGCGTGGATTGTCGCTGGCGGGCGAGCAGTCGAGCGGTTCGGTCATTCATGCTGAATTTGGCGGCGGCCACCGCGCCAATATGAAAGCTGTTGGAGACATTACATCGGAGGAATGGAACATGCGCGAGCAAACCCGTCCCGATTTTGAAGCCTATGCAAAGCGGGTCGAAAAGGCCCTGTTCAAGTTGCAGAACGAAGCAGGACCGGAAGACCGGAAAGATGTTGAGGAAGTCAGCGAGCTGGCGAGAGAGGTTGTTGGGTATCGTCGGCAGATGCTTGAACTTCGGGAACAGCGCAGTGCGGAACAGGGTGACACCCAAAACAGTTCCGGCAAGTCGCCCGTCTCACCGGACACGACGGACGGCAATCAACGGGATCTGGCGGCGGAGCCGGACGGAGACCGGTCGCGGGAACCGAATGATCGTGCGGGGGCAGGCGAAGCTACCCGCAAGGATCAGGATCGTGTACCTAAGGAAAAG
>NZ_GL476321.1:33205-51307 GCF_000148725.1 Roseibium sp. TrichSKD4
TGCCCGGATAGCGCCGCCGGGTTCACGGTCCGGGGAACCACGGCAGGCTTGTAGGGTTCCGGCTTTTCCTCGCTGGCCTTCTGAACCGCTGGTGCAGGCGTATCCGTTTCGCCGCCCGCATTTGCGTAAGATTCCGTTGTGGCCGGAATCGGCTTTGCGGGAAGATATTCGATATCCGGGACCGGTGGAGTGTGAGCCTGCGAATACGCTTCCGCACCCTTGAACGGCTCGGTGTTGAAGAAGCGCAGCTTCTCGCCAAATATCGGGCGTTGCCCCTCCACCAGCAGGATCATCCTGTCTTCGGGCATCTGGCGCACTTCCTGCGGCATCATCAGATCACGGTCCCTGATCTGTTCCGATTTTGTCCGGCGCGGAAGCCCCAACAGCTCAACCGTGCGGGATTCGGACTGATAGCGGATGGTCTGTTTGCCAAGCGCACGGGAGGCATAGTCCGCCGTCGCCTGATCGTTGGCACCAAGAATAAGCTGATAACCGCAATTGCCGAGAAGCGAGTGTCGGGAGGTCTCGCCATAAATCTCGTCGAGGTTCTTCAAGTCCTGAATGATGAAGGCCAGCTTGATCTTGTAACCAGCCACGTAGGGCAGTTTGGTCATGATCTCGTTCATGCGCTTCAACTGCCTGAACTCGTCCAGCAGAAAATAGACCGGCACGGACTTTGGATCATGTTCAAGGGTGAGGATATCCATCACCTGTTGAATGAACAGCGTGAGCAGCGGACGCAGGAGTGTAATGTCGGTGATGTTCGGCGCAAGATAGATGGTGATTGGCCGTCGCTTCATAGAGCGGAGATCCATGTCCGTCATGTTCGTTGCTGCAACGATCCGCTCATTCTTGAAGGGCCGCATGGCCTTCTGGATATCAAGGAGCGCCGAGGCGGCAGCGCGATCGGAAAGTGCCAGATACGAATTGAAGCTCTCCACCGTGAACTTCGACAGGTAAGGTTCTTTTTCCTTGATGTGCCGCATCAAGGCTTGCAAGTCCGTGCCGCTGTTGAAGAAGGAGTTGATTTCCCCGAGCGTACGACGGCCCTCATAGAACGGGCTTTCCAGAACATAGCTGATGCTACCTGCAAGAACCTGTTGGGCCGTCGCCTGCCAGACCGAATTGTCGGATTCAGTGTTTTCGGGAACCAGAATGCCAGCGATATTCTGGATATCGGTTGTCCGGTTACCCCGTTCGGGCCGCACGAAGTCCAGCGGGTTATAGCTGTTGGTTTTCTCCGAGCCGGGGGAGAACAGGAAGACCTGACTTCCGTGCTTCTTCCTGTATCCGGCTGTTGCCTTGTAGACTTCGCCCTTGAGGTCCGTGACGATCATCGATCCTTCATGCATCAACGCATTGGGGATCACATAGCCAGCGCCCTTGCCGGATCGGGTCGGGCCGATGATGAGGTGATGGCGATCATCACGGGCGCGCAGGATGTTGCGTCCCATCCGCCCGAAGATATGCCCCTTCTTGCCAAACCACTTGCCGCGCCGGAGCGCAGCCAAATCCTGGAAGGAGGCATCCCCAAGCGGATTGCTGGCAGGTTTGAGGCCAAGGCGGGCAATAATTCCGGCGATGATCAGGGCAGGCGCCAGTGCGCCGAGCGCCACCTTCTGCAAGACCGGCGACGAGCTATAGGCGAACAATTGCTGAACCGGTGCAAAAGGGTTGGTCGTGATCGTTGCATCCAGAATGCGGCCGTCCCCGTAAAAGAGCAAAAGCCCCGCACCATAAGACAGCATCCAGACGGCAACTGCGATCAAAAGGCAGAACGCCAGATAAAAGCCCCGAAGCCCCTTGCTCATTGACCATCCCGCGCAAAATAGATTTCCGAGACACCGCGCCTGCCGCCTTCGCGCCGGAGCTGGATCACAATCGGAATGACCATCTGAATGTAGGACATCAAGTCCTGCCTGGTGTAGCCAGCCGACAGGCCCGATTGCTGCATCATCATGGCAAGCTGTTCGTAGGCCCCAAGCGGCGTGTCCGCATGAACCGTTGACATGCTTCCCGGATGGCCGGTGTTGATGGCGCGCAGGAACGAAAAAGCTTCCGCGCCCCGGATTTCCCCGACAAAGAGACGGTCGGGCCGCATGCGCAGGGCCGATTCGAGCAAGTTCTGGATTGTTACGTTTGCCGTGCCCTGACCGCCCTTGGAGGCAATCAGATGAACCGTGTTCTTTTGCGGCGGAAACAGCTCGCGCGTATCTTCCAGTGTCAGGATGCGCTCGTTTTTATCGACCGAGTTCAGGCAGGCATTGAGGAAGGTCGTCTTGCCCGAAGACGTTCCGCCACTAATGAGGATCGAGACCCGTTTGGTGATGGCGGTATGGATGAAGTCATAGATCTTCCCGGCCCACAGATGCCCGATCAGTTCATGGTCAACGTCACTCAAACCGCCAACGGCAACCGATACCTTGTCGAGGGAGCCGTTGTCCCGGTAATCCTCCAGCGAGAAGTTCTGGATGACCTGCTTGCGGATCGTGATCGATCCGCCATCGGGCGCGGCAGGGGGCAAGACGACCTGAATACGCTCGCCGGTCGGCAGGGCAGCACTCAGGATCGGGTTGGCGGCATTGAGGAACTGCTTTGTGCTGGCAGCCACACGCTCGCCTATGTTTTCGATTTCCCGTGCGGTCAGGGAGGGGATTTCATGGTGCTCCATGTGATCGGCACCGAAACGTTCGACATAGACCTCACCTGGCCTGTTGACGGCAATTTCAACCACCTTCGGATCATCAAGAAACTCCCTGACCGGTTCGAGGGAACGGGTCAGAAAATAGTGAGGATCATAAGCGGCATTGCTATCTGCCAGAGCGTTCACGTGTGATTTCCTTCATGGCTTCCGTGACCGGATCGTCATACATGGCGCTGAAGTCGAGATCCTGGCGAACATAGACAAAGATGCGCTCGCCCTGGGGCACGCTGATCGTTGGCGGTATTCTCAGGTTCTCGGCAAGAACCGTATTCGCCATGTCGCTGAATGTCTCGGCAATGGTCTCGCGGGCAAGCTCAGCACCCCGTGCCGTGTTGCTGTCAACCGAGCTGATATTGCTGCCAAACCCGGCAAGGTAACTTGCCCCGCCGCCGACAATCGACAGGAGGATCGACGCGCCAAAGCGCTCGCGGAACTTGTTGTCAACATGACCGGTCAGGCCAGAGCGGCCCAGACTGTCCGCGCCAATGGAGTTCAGCCGCACCGATACGCCATCATCCCGGATCAACCGTGTCCAGATGACAAACACCCGCCGCTGACCTACTACCACCTCCGACTGGTATTCGCCAATCAGACGGGTTCCGGTCGGAATGAGAACGCGCCGGCCATCAAAGGAATAAACATCCTTTGAAGTGATTGCCCGCACCTGGCCGGGAAGGTCACTGACAATCGCCGTTTCCAGAATACCCGGAATCAATGTCCCTTCCGGGATCATGGCATCGATGCGTTTGATCTGGCGTGCCTTTGCCGAGCGATCACCGATCGCACTTGCCGAGGAAAGATACTGGCTGTTGCGATCCTCACCGGCAACCGTCAAAGGCGGTCCACCTGCCGAGCCATCAAGCGAGCCGCCTGCCGCACCGCCCCGGTTTTGATCAAATGCAATCTGTTTTGAGCGGAACCGTTCGGGGAACGGTTCTTCTTCAGGCGGGGGAGCGCTTGGCGGCTCCACGATTGCGGGGGGAGGCGGTACGTTGAATGTCGTGACATCGACCGGCTCGATCGGAGGCGGGGGGAGGGGGCGGCGCCAACACCAGAACGGTTTGTTCCGGCTGCTGAGGTTCAGCCTCGCCGTCCCTGACAAATCCGGCGGACGGAACGTCGATGTGCGAAATTCCTCTTCGCTCCGCGGGTTTTGCGGGGGCTTGTCGCCGGAGGTTGCCAGCACGAAGTAGCCCGCGACCACGCCCGCGGCAACAAGCGCCACCTTACCGACGGTCTGGTTGCGCTTCACATTGCTGTTGCTGACCGCGGCCTCGTCGCTTGCAGTCATCGCATCGAGTTCAGGACTGCGCTTCATGAGTTGCCGCCCTTCCAGCGTTTTGTTGCAATCGGATCTTCTTTCGGGGCCATGATGTCGGGGTCGGGAGCCGCAAAATCAGGCTTGCGCAGATTGAAGATGCAGGTCCACTGGTCGCCGTCGCGCAGCGTATATTGCGTGGCAACGCCATCAACCACGATGAAGTCGCCCTCTTTACGGAAATTGCGAAGGGTTTCGGAAAAGTCCGACTGGACGGCGAAGATGGCTGGAACGGTCTGCCCGCCAAACTTGAAGAAGGTCTTGTTTCCGTCATCAAAGATCATGGTCGGTTTTAAGGCCGCATCCCCGGAAAAGGAGTAGTCGATATTGACGTTTTCCTTGTCGATTTTGGAAATGTTCGGATTGGCCGCCCTGAACTCTGCCTCCTTGCGAAGCGCCGAATTGAGGTTCTTCTCGGGATAGACAAAGCGTATCCCGAACACCTTCTTTCCCTCACCAGGGGCATGGTCATTCAGCTCCAGAAAATAGATCCGCTTTGTCGTTACCACGTTCATGTTCGTGGCAACGTTTTTGGCAACAGGCTTCACGAACAGGATGTTGCCTTTTTCCGAAGGGGCAACCTGCCAGCTATCCGTATCACCCAACGAGATTGTCTCGAACCTCTCGTCCTCGTCAAAGATGATCATGGTCGAGATGCCATAGGTTGCTGAAACCTTCACCACATCGTTGGGCTGGTAGACAACGCTGGTTACTCTTGCATCGCGCTTGCCGGACCGTGGTTGCTGTGCACCATAGGCGTCAGTCATCGCTGCGACGGCAATGCTCACTGCCAGCAAAAGGCCATATCTCACTGCTGGCCTCCTGACGTCACTGTTTCCTGATCGCGGCGGTAGTCATAGACCTGAAAGCCGAGCGGGTTTTCAAAGCGCCATTCGTTTTTCTCCGGTGTGTCCGTGTAGCGATACCGGACCACGGAAATATAATGGTGGGGGATTGCGTCGGTTTCCGACTTCTCAAGGGTTGAGAACCGCACAAGCGCGGTCGTGGCGTTCGGGAAGGTGACAGACTTGACGTCAACGCTGATTGACTTGTTTTTGCCAAGCTTGCGCGCGGGATTGTCAGGATTTGCAGCGCTCCATTCATCTTGCAGCTCGCTTGCCGCCTTGCCGGTGGACAGGAGAGCCGCAATCCCGAAATTCTCTTCGATGGCAAAGGGATCATAGCCCTCACGCGAGCGGATATAACGAACGACATTAGCCTGTGTGACCGCTTGCTGGTCCGTAATGCTGGAAGTGCGGGTCAGACCGGTCTTGACCTCGATGTAACCGGTGTTTCTGTCCACCTCGACAATATAGGGCTCAAAGCTCTTGAGCGGCACGAGCATCACGAGGGCACCGAGCGAGAGGATCGTGATGCTGGCAAAGATCAGTGTTATGAACCACGCAAATGCCTTGGACCGCTTGGCCTTCTTGACGATCTCGTGTTCCCAGCGGTCCCCGTCCTGGAAATAGCTCCGCAGCGCATCATTATTCTCTGCCATCAAGTCTTGCCCTTAATTCCGGCTTTAAAACCGGCAACCAGCGTTAGAGCAAATCTCACATTCATTGAAACGTTCGATCTGCCCTATTTCTTTGTTTTGACGCGTTTTCGGACCGCGAACCGGTATCCACTTCGCCTGGAAACGCTCCAAGCGAGTTATTTCGGCGTGCTGTTTTCGATAATCTTTTTCTGCATTGCCTGTGCTGTCGCACTGTTACGAATGTTATCCTGCATGCCGGCAACGGTTCGCTTGCGGGCAGCCATGCCAACATTGCCAATGGTCCCCGCTGTCGCTCTGCTACCATTGCTTCCGAAGCGAATGGCTCCGTAAGTGCGCTTTTGAACGGCGCTTCCAATGCCCGTTGCGATGCCCCCGGCAATTCCTTGAGCAAGCGTCTGGATGTTGAAGAGGACGAATGCGCCTGCCACGCAGATCATGAGAAACGCCGCAATATCGCTCAGCTTGATTTCGCTTTTGGTGGAGGCTGCGACAACTTTCTGGACTTCCGCGTCCATGGTCGTGATCAGGAAGGCTGCAACGACAAAAACAAAGAGCGGCATGATCGCGTAAGTCAGAACCTGCTGGAACCAGGACATCGCGTACGGGCGGGTGTTCTCGAACATCAGACAGGCGATGAAAATCGGCGCAATCGCCAGCAGTCCCCACATCATCACCTTTGAAAGCACGAGAATGGCAAGGGCGACCGCGATGAAGAGACCAACAGCCAGCATGATCAGACCACCGACTATACTAGGCAAAATGGCAAAATATCCGGTTTGTGCTGCAAAGGCGGATGCCGCCTCGTTGGCGGTCTTCCAGATCTGCGACAGCCCGCTCGTTGGTTCGGTAATTCCCGTGCCGCTTTTTGATAGAAGCAGTCTGCCGACATCTTCTGGCGTGTCGTTCAGCCAGTCATAGAAGAATACCTGGAAGTTGCCCCACTGACCGATAAAGGCAACGATGATCGTCATGCGAACAACACGCAAGACGACCTCGCTGGCGCTGATACGGGCTGTTCCCAGCATCAACTGGATCCCGTACCAGGCGATATAGGCGATTAACATGATCCTCAAGAGCGGCATGATTTCCATGCTGATCGCCTGATAGGCAAGTTGCGTGAAATTCGCGCCTGCGGTTTCCAGAGCCGTCAGCAGCTTGTCCAGGAAGTTCATCAGGTTTTACTTTCCGTTCGCAGCCATGGCGTCGATTGCCGCCAGTGCTTCCAGATGGTTGGTGTTCACAAGGGCCATCGACCCGCAGTCCTGACGGTTATCCTCACCGTAGGCGGTAAGGTTCGCAGGCCGCTTGCACGGGGCCGTCTTTTCTCTCGGTGTGCCGGCGCAACCGCTCGCACTGAGGGCAATCAGGAGAGAGAACATCACAAAGCCATTCTTCTTGAGCGTCTTATTCACCGTAGGTCAGGGCCTTCCTGGTGTTCGAGATATCGACAAGACGGCGCTGGTTCTGGGCCTGTAGCGAGCTGACAGCCCCGTTCATGACGCCGATCATTTCATTGATGGTCAGGCCGGTTTGCACCTGAAGCTGGGTGTTCTGGTCAATCGAGCCCTTTATGTCCTCGGCCTGACCGATTTGAGAACCGGCCTGTTTGAACGCTTGTGTTCTTGATTGAACGGCCTGCTGTGCGCCCGTCACAAGGGCGGCAACACCAAGCACCGTCTGCATCATCTGCTCGTAGGATTTATCGCCCGAGAATGTGCTGCCCTCCTTGCCGGACAGGTTTTTCACGAGCTGAAGACCGTTGATGAACGTGGTTGCGATCTGGCCGATATCCCCGCCCATACCGCCGAAATTCGGAACACCGCCCTGCAAGAGACTGTCGAGGGAGGGCATCTGGGAAACGCTGAAGCCCTGACCGACGGCAAGGTTCTGCATGGCCCCGGAAACACTGCCCCGGTCCCCCGTGACTGCCTTCAGCGTTTCCTCGACGGTTTTCAGAACTTGCCTGTTTGTTTCAAGGATCTGGTCGGTGGTCTGCGAGGTTTCGGTCGCGATCTTGAGGTTGGCGCTGTCAATGACAGGAACCTGCGCATGGGCAGTTGATGCCATCACCAGCGAAACCGCTGTCAGAAATGCTCTTTTCATGGCCGTTTTCCTTCTCATTCAGCTTTCAACAGCAATTGTGTGCTGGCCGCAGGTTCGAGCTTTCGAACGCATGCCTGCTCTTTTTCGCTCCATTCAAGCTGCTGTTCCTTGTCGCAAAGGTCCGTCACCTCACGGTCCTTGTCGTCTTCGTTCCTGTAGTCGCTGGATTGCGATGATCCTGAAAGCGCGCCCAGATCGAGGGCGTTCTGGGAATTGATCAACTCTGCCATCGTCGTTCCAAGAAGGATGGCCTGGTTCATCATTTCAAGGTTGGCGTTTCGCGCCCCCGAATTGTGATCCCAACTGTCCTGAAGGGTGCCGCTTCCCATCTGGCCGAGCTGCATGAGCCACGAGGCAACGTTGCCGCTGCTGTCGGCAATCGACTGGCTGACTGCCATGGAATTGATGGTTGCATCGCGCGCGCCGGTATAGCCCGAAGTGCCGCCCCCGAAATTCTCCGGTATGGTAGAAAGATCGGCACCGCCGAACTGCGGCATCCATTTGCCTTTGATGGCGGCGACATAGCCTTGCGTTTCCTTGAAAGGCGGAATGCCGCCATATTTTTCTACATTGCCCGGCCCGGCATTATAAGCCGCAAGCGCAAGGTTGCTGTTCCCGTTGAAGTTCTTAAGCTGCGTCTTCAGATAGCGAGCCCCGCCCCGCAGGTTCTGTTCAACATCATGCGGATTGACGCGGAGATCCTTCGCGGTTCCCGGCATCAACTGTGCCAGTCCGATGGCCCCTGCATGAGATCTGGCGCAAGGATTGAACCGGCTTTCCTGATAGACAAGCGACATGAAGAGGGTTTCATCGATGCCTTCTTGGCGTGCGATCCGTTTTACAAGGCCAACGATTTCTGGATTGGCCTGAGCCGCAGAAAGCGCATTGCCGCCGCGCCCGGGCTTGTACATCGAGCAGGTGACGCTTTTGCTCACCGAATGCTGACGACTGGCCGTCTCCCTGATCTTCTTTGTCGTGTCCTTGCGGCCCGTATCGCTCGACGTCAGTGCGCCATCGGTAACAGGAACCTGCGCAAATGCAGGATCAGTGGCTCCGAATGTCAGGATTACTGCAAGAAAAGTCAGTGCCAAAGGAACGAGGGCCAGAGGGGACTGGGCCAAAAGAGCGCGGGTCAGAGGCGTTCTCATTCGGCATTCTCCCATCCGCAGAATTTCGCCAGCCAGTTTTCCGGCGCATCGCCGAACTGTTCGCGAAGGGCCGCGCACTCCTCGATCGTTTCCTTGCGCCCTGAAAGCACCTTCACAAGATCGGGCATTGCCGAGAGGTCAAGGCGTGCAATGACGGAGTCATTGCCATGCTTGACCAGAAAGGTTCGCTTTTCCGGCGGCGTGTTCTTGATGAAACGGAACTCCTTCACCGTCAGGCCGAACCGCTTGATGTAACTTTCCTCGTCCGCACGCGGGTTCGGGAAATGAATGTTGGTCGCAGACTGCTCGATCAGGGTGTGCGATGCCCTGGATTTGGTAATGTCCGCCGCAGACTGCGTGCCAAAGCCGACGATGCCGTTGAGCTTTCGGATCGTCTTCATCTTGTCGACAATGAAGGCGCTGAACGTGTCGTCCATGAGAAGCTGCCAGCCTTCATCCATGAAGAACATGACGGGGTTGCCGTCCAAGAGTTCGTCCAGCCGGTGATAAAGATACATCAGCGCTGGCGTTCTCAGCTCCTCGTTGCCGAGGATGTTGGTCATGTCAAAGCCGAAGATGCCTTGACCGGAAAAGGACAGGACATCATTGGCTGCGTTGAAGAGCCACGCCTTTTCGCCTTCAATCCACGGGCGTAAGCGAGAATGAAGATCGTTGGCATCCGCCCTTGAGCGCCCCATCAAAAGGTCGGCAAGATTGGGAAGATTGCGTTGGGAAACCGGCTCTTCCATGAGACGGACAACCGCCTTTTCAAGCGTGTCCTCGTCTTCCTGGGTAAAGCCTGTTCGCTGGTCCCCTTTCAGGATCGCCTTCAGGAGGCGCACCAGAAACTCCCGGTTTTCGCCGGTGTTTTCCAGTTGGAGCGGATTAAAGCCGGTTGGCGTGCCGGGGGTCAGGACTTCATAAGCCCCGCCCATTGCCCTGACGAAAATCTCCGCGCCCCTGTCCTTGTCGAAAAAGACGGCACGGGGCGAGGGCGAGACCCGCATTGCCTGGGCCAGCAGGAAGGTCAGGCCCACGGTCTTGCCCGATCCGGTCGGACCTGTCACGGTGAAGTGGCCGATATCCCGGCGATGGAAATTGAACCAGTAGGGTGTCTGGGACGTGGTTTCCAAAATGGTGATCGGCAGACCCCAATGGGTGCGATCGACCTGCCCGGAGGCAAAGTTGTGCATCGAGGAAAGCCCGGAGAAATTGGCGCTCGACAGCATGGCCGTGCGGGAAATGTAGGACCGGTTTCCCGGTAGCTGCGCCCAGAACGAGGCTTCCTGATTGAGGTCTTCGCGAAGCCAGTTGATGTTCATGTCGGTCAAACATGCACCAAGATCGGAAACGCAGCGGCTCAAACTGTCCAGATCCCGCGAGATGCACAGCAGAGAGAAATGATGGAACCCGAAAACGGCTTCCTGATTGAGAAGGCTGTTGAGCGCATGGTCGATATCGTGCTCAACCGAACTGCCCGCTTCATCCGATGCCCTGATCTGACGCTGAAGACGGCTGATGCGCTCTTGTGCAATCGGCTTGTCGGCAAGGGTGAAGGATTGCGTCAGGATGAACTCGTGGTTCACCTGAAGCAGGCCGTCCAGCATCCCCGGCCCGGTGAAGGCAGGATATTCCTTGATCGACAGCATTGCTGCGTATCGGTTGTCTTCATCAACAGCCGCCTGCGCCTGCATGGCCCGTTTTGAAAAGTGGAGCCGGGAGGTGCCGACATAGTTGCGCAATCCCATGCGCGGCAGCCGCATCTTGCGGGGAATGCCGCATGTCAGGATCGTGTTGAAGAACTCGCAAGGCTCGGAATAGGGTTCACCTCTGGCCCCCTCGCCATCGCCTTCCTTTCTGGCGCTGTCGTCCGACTTCCTGCGATAGGTGATGCCAAGCGCCTCAGCGCCGTATTTGTGCAGTTCCTTGGTGATGTTACCAACGAGTTCTTCCAGTTCTGTGACATCCTCGCGCTCGGCCTGTGCCTTGGCTTGCCTATTGGAGCGCTCAAGGAACCGTTTCAACGTGTCGCCAACGCCGAGCGCGCCCTTCATGCCGGAGCGCACGATGGTCAGATAGATCTCGTTGCTGAACATCCGCTTCTTGCTAAGGTCCTGCATGTACCGGTCATTCAGGATTTCACAGAAGGGGGCACTGAATGAGCCGCCGATCTGTGTATCCACCTGACGGCGGATAACGGTGGACCACAGGGAATAGCGGCTTGATCCAAGCGCCCGGATCATCGTGTTCTGGACCACGGTCCGCATGTTTATCTCGGCCTGATCTTCGGTCTGGAAGAACAGGCCATCGAGCTTGATCACACTGACAAGTGTTCCATTTTCAAGCCCGATGACCGTATCGGAAACATGGCGCATATAGGGGATATGAACGGACATGGGCCGTTCACTGCCCGCAATCTTTCCAAAGCCAAGTTCTTCCCTGACGACTTTCAGCATTGATTACGGTCCGTATGAATTGGTGCCCCAAAAGCGCTTGTTGGGCGTTCCCGGTGTCTTGCGGGAAGCCACTTGCAGGACATCAAGGATCTTGCTGTCCCATGCGCAGAGCGAAAACAGGAACAAATACGCGGCAGGTGCGACCAGAAGGGCGGCCAGATGATTGGTCGCAAGCCATCCGATGATCGTTGCGCCGATAATCAGGATGACCGCCATATAGGGCACACCCCAAAGCGTTGGTGAACGGGTCAGGCCGATCACCAGTGGCGTCACAGTCGGCGTTTCATCCTGAAACTCGTTCATCAGCCACCCACCGACGAAATCATCTGGTCAACAATGGTCGGTGCGCCGAAGACAAGACCGATCCCAAGAACAACGGCCCCGGCGGTGAACCATGAAAGACGACCGGCGAAGGCGAGAAAACCAAGACCGATAACCGCGATGATCGCCATGAGCCGTCCGAAGGGGCCGGTGATGAAATCGACGATCATCTGGACGGCAGTTTGAATAGGGCCAAATGCCCCGCCCGACTGTGCAAAGGCGTGATCGGCGCCGACAACCTGTAGCGCTGCAAAAAAGCCGATCACGCACACGGCTTTCAAGGCCGGGGAATGCCGGACGACATCATTCTTCATTCTCAACTCCTTCAAAAATGCATCACGCCACCGACGAACGTGCCGGTCTTTTGAACGGCAATGACGCCTGCATCGTGTTTGGGTTTTCTCGCCGGGCTTTGAGCCTTTGCTGGTGCAGGGGCTTTGTTGACAGCTCTGGGTTTTGCTTTGGGGGCCGGCATTGGAAGGCCGAGCTGGTAGTTCACGACCCTTGCGACATAACCGACTGTCTCGTGGAAAGGCGGGATGCCGCCATGCTCATAAATCCGGCCTTCGCCGCTGTTGTAGGCAGCTGCCACCAGAAGCGGGTTCTGGAATTCATCGAACAGGACACGCAGGTATTTCATCCCGCCCTCGATATTCTGCGCCGGATCACAGATATCCTTGACGCCGAAACGGGCGGCTGTCGCGGGAATGAGCTGCATTGGCCCGCGAGCGCCTTTGGGAGAATTGCGAGCCTCGTCAAAACGGCTTTCGGCCCAGGCAATCGCAAGGGCAAAGGATGTATCAACACCATGTTTGTGTGCACTCGCCGCAACCAGCGTTTTGATCTCATCTGATGACAATGGCGAAGGTCCGCATTCGGCGGCTGGTGATGTTGTGCGAGAATTTTTTGGTTCTATTTCGAACGATGTTGGGGAGGACAATCTTTGAGCGTGTTTGAATTTCTCTGTTACGGGCGAGGGAGCGGTGAAATACATGTTCGAAAGTGAATCAAATTGCATCGCAATGAATTGGGTTCCACGAAACGCGTTGCGCGCACTAAGATGACTTGAGGCTTCTGTGACAATCTCGTCAGCACCAGGGGCGAATTCACTGCGAGAAATTCTCGCTTCGGTTTTTGAGCTGGCAATGATGGTGGCGATTCTCTCGTCCGAATATATATGAAAAGTACTGTAATTACTTGGGAAAAAGCCAGTTCCATTAGTGTTTTGAGATAAGGCGGCATTTGTTGAAATCAGCAACACGATGGTCATTACGATCAAATTGAATGGACTTGAAGATTTTGCTTGGGTGGTATTATTTTTCATCATGGCCGCATGGCGAACGGTGTTGTGATTGCTATGAAAACTGATTAAGTTGAGTTATAAGTGATACCGATTTGAATCACTTTTACAAGTTTTCTGACTTAGGGGAAGTCCAAAATTTCACTGGAGAGCCCCGGAACAATCGATGAACAGGGCCAGAGTATGAAAAAAGCCATCATTCCCGCGCTTTTAGGCTGCGTGTTGGCGACTTCCGCCTTCGCTGTTTCTGAAGTGAATGAAGATTACGTCCGCTCACTCGCCGCTCCGGGAAAGACGGTTCTTGTGATTGAGTATTATGATGGGGCCGGGAATGTTGCAGAGCGAAAAGGCTATGCGACGGCAAAGGGCTTTAAGGCCATGACCGCGACTGACTTCCGGGTTGATGATAAAACGGCCTTGCATCTCTACGGTCTTGAGCCGTGCAGCGGCAACATGGTCAATCGCGCTGAAGATTTTTCCGGGACATGCGAGGAATACGCCACGAAGCAATTGCAGATCATGCTTCAAAGCCCGAAAGTCCTGCTCTGCAGGGCCTTCATCAGCGAGCAGACTGCTCCCCTACAAGACGTCACATGCTATGGGTATTATTACTACCCAAACGCGATGGACGGCGTAGACAATCTGGAAGAACAGCTATTGTCCGCAGGTGCTGTTCGCCTGACGAAAAAACGTGACGGCTCTTTTGACCGTCCCGACCTTGCCAAGGATCAGGAAATCGGTCGCAAGGGCGGCTATGGCATGTGGGCCGATCCGAGGGTGCAGGCCCAATGGGCCGCCCAATGAGGTTCGCCGCTGCGTTCATGGCCGTGGTCCTGCCCTTCGCGGCCCATGCCGCGCCACAGGGGTATTTTGACCTTGCTCCCGGCGTGACGCTGGAAACCGGAGATACATGGGTTTCCAATGGCGAACGCTTCCGGCTCTACGGCATCCAGTCCTGCCTGCGCGGCACCGCCTATACCGATGGGCAGGGCAATCGGCAGGATTGCGGGGCAGCGTCCCTTGCGGTTCTCGCAGCCTATATCAAGGACACCAAGCCGATCTGTGCGCCTGTCGCGAAGATGGGCGGAATGTCCTATGTGGTTTGTTACGCCACTGTCGGCAACCAGCGCCTCGACCTTGCGCAGATTATGGTCACGAAAGGCTACGCCTTCGCAGCCCTCAAGACCGATGGCCTGCCATACCATCCCCCTTACGCCATTGCCGAGCAACTGGCTCAGCAGAAGAAGGCGGGCCTTTGGCAGTTCTTTGATGTTCAACACCCGGCAATCCTGCTCAGCCGGGAGGCAAACCAGCGTGCGAGGACTGCCGCCCAATGAAACTTTCCCTCATTCCTGCAATCGCAGTGAGCGTCCTTGCACTGCCTGCCCTTGGCGCAGACCTTGCCTATGAGGACTGGCATGCGCTGCGTGGTCAGCCAGCACCGCCGGGCGAAGAAGTTATCGACCGTCCCATATACAAGGGGCGTGTAACTGTGCTCGACGGGCGGACCTTGATGTTTGGCACGCTTGGCAATGGCTTCAAGGTTCGACTGGCTGGCATCGACACCTGCGAATTGCCGCAATGGGCTCTTGACCCGAAATGGACCAACCGGACCAAAAATCCGGCTCCGCCCCCGGTTCCCTGCGGCCCACTTGCAAAAGCATGGCTGAAACGCGCCGTTGGCAACAGGCCGATAAGCTGCACCGGTTTGGGCCATGCCAATGACGGCGTTCCCGTCGCGCAGTGCATGACAGGAGGGGTAGACCTTGCCGCCGAAATGCTGCGGGTCGGGTGGGCGCGTCTGGATTCCCCCTATATCAACGCCCAGTATTACGCCTATCAAACCAATGCCATCGCCGCCCGCTACGGCATGTGGGGCACCTACGTTCTCGACATGAAAGAATGGCGGCGAAGGGCCGTTGACAGGACGCTGGATCGCCATCCGATCGCGGAATTCAACCTTCTTGTGACCAGAAAAAGCGAGATTACTCCACCCTTTGCGGACGCCCGGAACAAGCCGAAACGGACAGACCGTTAGCAACTGGCAGGTTCTTGCGTCTCTGTTTCCAGGCACATTGTTCAGAGGAACAATTGATATGAGACGATTGCTTTTTGCCGCCGCCAGTCTGGCAGTTCTTGCCATGCCGCCAGCAACAACTAAAGCCGAGGAAGCCTCCTGGGGATGTCAGATCCTTCTTTGCGCAGCTTCTCAATCCCCATCATGGCACGGCGTTCCCTATTGCGTTCCGCCGATGACAAAACTGATCAAAGCCATGGCAAAGCCCAAGTTCAAATGGCCGATCTGCCAAGAGGCCAAGACGGGCAAGCCCGGTTTCGAGCCGTTTGAAGCCTGTCCGGACGGCATGACGGCAGTCTCCTCAAGCGATGGCGGCCTGAGTTTCGGTTTCGACAACAAGGATCAGTGCACGAAGACGGTCAACCAGTGTCTCAATCGGGCCGCCTTCCGCACCCAATACGGCGACAGCCGGGAAAATGACCGCAATGGGATTACCATCAAAAAATTGGAACAGGGCGGTAATAACAGCAATGAATGTATGGTTCAGGTCACCCAGCCGCGTCCGCGCCGCGCAGACCCATATTATTTCGACATTCCGAGCGAACAGGGCGTAAAACAGCGCAACTGGTTTAACCTGACGTATTAATCAACTCTCATGAACAGCTGCACTTTCCCTATCAAAGGGCTGTATTGTTGAAAAAATTCCTCTCGTTTTGATTTAACGGGCAGGGGCGCAATCGAATCCCAGCGATCCTTGGGGCGTCATGGTTTCCCGAACACATAATGGTTGAGGGAAGGGGACCTAGTGTCGGGGTCGAATATGAGAGAATACAAGTTGGGTTCATTAGAAGCAGATTTAGGTTTATGCAAAACCATGCGCGGTAGAGCATCGTCCATGTTATGGATGATCGCTCAGATCACGGCACGTTAGTGGCCCGTCACAAATAGGGAACGGGCGCAAAGATACTCCATTTCCTCAGGCGTCAGCCTCCCTTTTGAAGCGATAAGATATCCTGCAATGTAGATCAGCCTCTGATTTAGCTCTGCTGGATCTCGAGGCTCATGTAAGATGACTGCCATCAATGCCGTCTCCTCTTCAGCCCAATCAGAGACAGCACCGTCTGCGATAGCTGATAGATAGGCTGTTTGGTGACGTTTGATCTTAATGGACAGTGATTCTTCAGTCTTCATTGTGATCTCATGCCGTTTAGAGAAGACGAGCTACTCCTGCGTAACCCGCTGGACGACGAAGCTCAGGAACGGTAAAAACTCAAGAAACCAAACGAAACGGAACGAAATTGCGGGCGGAACCCATTGGAATTGAATGGAAAAAAATATTTGCCTCCGCCCAATGATGAGAGCGATTTCAAGCAACTTTTTCAAAAGGCGGTTGCCGCCGGTGCCGGGCGACCGTTGGAGGAGGGAAAGTACCTTGCGGGGCCCTGGACACCAGAATTGCTTGCTGAGGCAATTTCGCAGATCGATTCCAACCGAACCGGGATTGAGTTGCGGACAGTGCAACTCTGGTTTCAAAAAAATAGCAAAGGGGTTAGCGCCGCAAATATCCGTTGGTTGGCCAAAATATTTGGATGTAATGACCCGGTATTAGTCAATGAATGGCAGCTTGCACTGAAGGCCGCTCAGGAGCGCTTGAAAAACAAAAGGCGCTGTCAAAAAGATCATGCTGATACAGCCGCTCACAACGGTGAAGCGCCTGACAACACCATGAAAACCTCCCAAAACATGGTGAGCACACTCCCAATCGAGAAAAAGTCCGGGTTCAACCTGGCTCTGAGGACTGAGTCCGCTTATTGCCACGGACAATCCTTAAGTCTGCCAACATCCGTTTTGGGCGGCATGATAGCGCTCGGCTTTTTGTCGTTTCTAATCGGCATTCACAATGTGACATATGAGCGGGCAGATGGGGTCGTTAAACAAGTAGGGTTTTTATGGACAGCAAACTGGACGCTTATATTCATGCTGTTCATGCCGCTCTTTTTTGCATTCGTTGCTGATTTGGTATCAACATGGAAATCGAACATTGGACACCTGAATGAGTGGCAGAAATCCGTCAACGGTTTCTCCTATCTCTATTGGGTTGTTTTTTCCGTCTGTTTGTTGTTTGCCGGGCTATTCCAGTGGATTGGTATGGTATTTTTACCCTTGGTAAAGGGCACGGGAAAATATTCAATCGACTGGAGCAAGATTGCCATCGAAAGACCTGATATCGTAACGGTTCAGGAATCAGTGCTGTTTACGGCTCTTGCCTATGTTTATATGAGCTTGTGCTTTTACCTGTTTTTCGCAGGCTTCATATTGTTGTGCACTCTGGTTCAAAGTATCTGCAATTCAAATATGGCGATGAAGGGTCAGTTCGGTGAGCTGGACCCGGTCCAATCAGAAAATTTCAGTACTCGGGCAGCCTATTGTATCTTCCGCTGCACTCTTCTGGGGATCCTGGTAGCGATATCAATGAAGTCGCAGAGCGCCTATCTTGCATCAAGTGGAACAGACATCCTTTCCTGGCTGGTGGGCGATTCGCACTTGATGGCCCATGAAAGCGCAGCTGAACAAAGTGCCGTCAGATATCGAATGCCGACGCACTATACGAGCCTTGTGGTGGCGTTGATTAGCTGTTTTGTTTTTCTGTTTGGTCTCGTTCGGTTAAAGTCATTTGTGAAAGCAAAAGTATCTTTGCCTAGATTGTCGATGACAATCGTATTTTTGTTTTTAAGTTACTTATTGTTCAATTCTTTTCCCGGGTCTTCTTTGCTGTTAATGGCGGGCGTGCTGCTGGCAATTTATGGGCTATTCGATCCAGAGTTCACGGTCGTGAACTTCGCAAAATTCAGGAGGAACCAGCGTGTTTCATAGCTGGCTGGACAAATGGGACGAACAACGTGCGCAAAATGGGGAAGCAGATAAAACCCCATCAGAGTTTACTCTTGATGTAGAACTCGCATTCCCAAATGTCTCAGGCATAACCACGATTGAAGGGTTCTGTTCTCACGCGGAACAGGTTTCAAAGGATCCCGAGTTTTTTCAAAGGCCAGACAGCAATTTGAAACTGTTTAATATGAACGGTTCTCTTCTAAGTTTTCCTTCAGGTCTCGTAACCGACATTCAGGAAAACAATGTCGTTCGGGCATTGATCACAGAAAATCCGGCCGCGCGGCACGCTGTTGTCGTGTTTCATCAATGGAATGCAAAAATAAGAAAGCCTCAGATCGCTCG
>NZ_GL476321.1:51401-79687 GCF_000148725.1 Roseibium sp. TrichSKD4
GCATTTGATATATTGGCTGAAAAACAACGGTTACGAAAAAATATCAGTTCTCGGTTTCAGTCTGGGGTCGTGGGTCGCGGGTTTGGTAGCCGCACACGATTTGAGTGTCTCCAAGGCCTCTTTGTTTCTGACAGCTGGAAGTCTTGCAGATATGGTTTGGACTGGCCGGGCGACGGGCTCAATTCGGAAAAGTCTTGAGCCACATATTAGCTTGCCAGCTCTCAGAAGAGCCTGGGCACCTCTTGATCTTGGGAATTACGTAAAGGAGCTGGAACGGCCAGAGCTTTCGGTGCATTTGGTGATAGCAAAACGGGACAAAGTCGTACTCCCATCGCTATCTTGTCAGCTTGTTCAGAACTTGCAGGAAGCAGGCAGTAAACCAAGTGTCATGGAATTAAACTGCGGACATTATTCAATCTCCATGCTGCCTTACATACTAAGGTCGGGGTATAGTTTGAGAGCCTTCCTGTTGCGGTGAGTGTGGCCGTGTTTTGCGTACCTAGCATCGGGAGGCTGCATGCTTAACGTCATTGCAACTACGGGGGAGACGCCCAAAACACGGATAATTAAAAATGTGACCTATACTGAACGAGCTTGGAAAATAATCGCATTCCGTTTCGATACAAACGTTACACTTCACTCATGAGTCCACAGAGTATGAAAAAAATACATTATCTCATAGTTTTAGTTGGAATTCTCTTGGGAGGTTCTCTGCTTTCGTTTAAATTACCATCTATCGGATCAGATCGGAATATTCAAAATGTAAAACAATCGATTTTTGAAAATACTATATTGATAAGTAATCTCGACGTCGATAACGTTTATCTTTACTTGGTTTTTCCATCGGGCGAGGCTGCGAACCCATATGATGAGGGGTTGGCACATTACGTTGAGCATCTCGCATGGTTGAGCGCGTTTGGAGAAACGAAGGTAGACCATTCCAGTGGGTGGACCAATCGCTTCAGTACTGGGTATTGGCGAAAAACAAAGTCCAAAGAAATGTATAGTGCCCTAATGGCACTACTCTCAGTTACTGCACCGTTCACAGTGGATACTAAATTTGCCCAGACCGAGCGGAATATAATATTGAGAGAATACGAATATCGGGTTGCTGAACGTCCATTATATTCAGTCAGTCGGGGTATGGACAAAATAATTTATGGGAATGGAACCTTGTCTCGCTCCGTCATAGGTGAGCCATCCATTATCGCCAAATATTCTTCGGGGTTGGCATCCGATCTTCACCGGCAAAGCCACATTGTGCAGCAAGCGACTTTGTTGGTCTACGGAAACGTGACCAAAGCGCAGTTAAAAGGTGTCTTAGGGTCATTGCCAATTCAGGAAGATTTTCAGCACCCTTTGGACCCTACTGCCACGGAGGATTGGGTTGAGGAGGGGTTTGTAACAGATAGGGTCTCAATATCGCAGGCTGATTTAAGCGAATATGTGTTCCTCTATCGCAAATTGGTTCCGCTCGTTTCATGCGACACCCCTGTTCGTTGTGCGATGGTGGCTCAAATTGTCAAGAATGCACTGGACTCGGCATTGCCTGGAGGTCTGGCTGGGCCGCTCAGATTTGATCAGTTCGTTGCACGCAGCTTTTCGTTTCACATTGATCTTATCAAGAACCATTACATTGAGGTCAGTTTCACCGCCCATCCTGACAATGGTGTGTCGCTCGAAGCGTTGGAAACCGAATTTCGCAGTACCCTTGAAACAACGCTGGAAAGCGGATTGACCCAAGCAACATTTGAGCGGGTCAAATCCAGGCTAACCGGACAGCTCAAGAGTGTTTTGGATCGGGATCGACCAGCCTACAATCGCGATTTGATACTTGATCAGCTCATGGCCGGAAAACCGACTTTTTCACTGGCAGATCAAATGTCCGCAGTTGAGGAAGTCCAACTTGAAGACGTCAATCAGTTTCTAAAATCTTTATTGGCCAAAGGGCGCGAAACAACACGCCTCGTGAGCGCGGAAGGGTAGAGTTTTAATGAAATATATTTTGATTGTTTGTGCGCTGATACTTTCGCTGGTTGCGTGTCAAAAGGAAGGAAGCCGAGAGGTCGTTTTGGCTGAAACACCGGATGGTCGTCCGTTTCATTTTATGCCGATTTACGAAGACGGCGTAACAGACATTACCATTACAATCGCATGGCCTATGGGATGGGCTTACGAAAGAGAAAATAATCCGGCAGTTCCTTATGTCGCAGCGGAGGTCATTTTAAGTGGGGGAACTAGTGAATTGGCTCCACAGGAAGTCATGGAATTGTTCAATGATAAAAACTCGCGCGGGCATCTTTATACAAGCGCAAGCCATGCAGTAGGCGAATTGAGTTTTCCGAAAGAGCACATCGAAGATTTTGTTTCTATCGCCAGCGAGATGTTGACCACTCCGCAGTTTGATCCGGCATGGATTGGACGGATCAAACAAGGCTTATTGACAAATCAGAACACAAATCGGTCACAAACAGCAAACCAGATGTGGGCAGTCGCTCGATTGGCAGTGCTCGGGGAAGGGCCACTCAACAATTTTCTTAGTCTACCGGATCTCACAAAAATCGACACTGTGAGTGTTGATGATCTTCGGCGCTGGCATACCGAAACTATCGTACAAAATACCGTCACGATATCTGTCACCGGAGCAATCAGTCTAGAGGATGCAGGAAATGCCGTTGACAAATTGCTTGCCGCTTTGCCGAAAGGCCAAACGCCGGAAACACCCGACATCCGTCCAGACTTTTCACCCAAAACAATCTTGCTTCATCTACCCAACGCCGAAAAGACAACGCTTGGTTTTATCGGGCAATTACCGCCGACATCCGAAGGTGGTGATTTGGTTGATTTGCTTGCTCTGAGTTTTTTCGGACGCCAAGGGAATGGCCCGCTATTTGAGGCGGTTCGGACCGATTTAAGGGCAAGCTATGGCTTTCACGCAGGCTATACGAACTATGATCGTGCAATCAGGATCATGTTGGTGACTGGGGAGGTTGAAACCGCCAAACTGGCGCAAGCAACGGATTTGATCCGCGAGACATATGAAACTTTCCGTATAGCCCCTGATTTCACCGGGTTTGAGGCTTTGCAGAAAGGAATGGCCGAGCAAACAACGAAACAAGTATCGTATGTCAATGTTGCTGCCCGAACGATGCTTGAATTGGCATTGGATGCGCGCGACCCTGCTGATGCGCCGCGCGTGGGTGATCTCTTGGCAAACGTGACACAGCAAGAGGTTAAAGAGCGTCTTGTGTCCTCTTTCCCACCGGGTGATGATCTTATTGTTTTAGCCGCAAGCCCAGATGCCTCGGCCCTTCCGGGTGCCTGCATTATCACGAAAATTGAGCAGGTCGCAACGTGTCCGTAGATAACAACGGGCGCGAAATTCCGCTCTCATGGTTTACACGGTCTCTATGGAAATATTCGCCGCTCTACATTGAGCTGATCTTTCTTGCGATCTGCCTGCGCCTGATTGGCTTGGTCGAGCCGTTCATATTTCAGGTTATCATTGACCGCATTCTGCCGTTTCAAAGAGAAGCCTCTCTCATCGTCGTAATTGCGATCTTCGTGGCTGTGAGTCTGTTTCAAATGGGTTTTGAGGCGCTCTCGAGCCTGCTTGGAATTTTGACGGCCAATAAGGTCACGCGAGAGTTTGGGGCACGCATATTCGACCACTTGTTCAAGTTGCCGTTCAGCCATTTCCGAAAGTGGTCAGTGGGCGAAACCATCGCGCGAATAAGCGAGACAGATACGATCCGAAACTTTCTCGTTGGCACCACGACAGGGGTGTTTCTCGATCTGCTGTTTGTTGTGATCTACATTGGCGTGCTTTTGGCGCTTTCCGTACCTCTCACAATGATCGTTCTGATAGCTCTGCCATTGCAAGCTTTGATCTATTTCGCGTTCGGCCCTTTTCTGCGCCAGCGTTTGCGTGTCCAGTTTGATGCTGGTGCAAAGCATCAGGCACAGATGGTTGAAAATATATCCGGAATCGCGGCGGTAAAGGCTCTGAGTGCTGAAGGCAAAATGCTTGAACGCTTGGACCAAACCTTGGGCATAGTCTATATTCAAGCTATCGCGTTGGTATCATAAACATTTTCAGTAGCAAGCTCACGTTCATGATAGAACGTGGCGTGACAATCTCAATTATCTATGTTGGTGCAAACCTCGTCTTTGCTGGTGAAATCACCCTTGGGCAACTCATTGCGTTTCACCTTCTCGCTGAGAAGGTTACTGATCCGATAGCGAATTTCTCGCAGCTTTGGGAAAATTGGCAGAATATCAAGGTTTCGCGCCAGAGGCTGGGTGATATTGTAAACTATGATAAAGAGCCATTTAATGAACGTCCTAAACTGCCGCCAAATATAGAGCCACGACTGACATTTGAAAATCTCGACTTTTCCTACGTTGAAGGTAGTCCAATCCTGAAGGATTTCAACTTTGAGGCTGCGCCGAACTCGCTGACGCTAATTGTCGGGCCATCAGGTGTCGGCAAATCCACTTTTGGGCGGTTGGCAGCGGGGATTGATGTCCCCTCAGAGGGGCGGGTGCTCTTGGGACGCGAAGATATTGCGAAATATGAACCGCATGATGTCCGCACAAAAGTTGCCTATATCCCGCAAGAACCTTACCTCTTCTCAGGAACCCTTCGTGAAAACCTGCTAGTAGGTGAAGAGAGCGCAACCGAGGCGGATATAAACGAGGCACTTAGAATTTCGGCAGCGGATATGCTCGTGGCGCAATTGCCGTTAGGGCTCGAGACCCACGTCGGAGAGCGGGGATCTGCTTTGTCCGGCGGACAGAGGCAGAGAGTTGCAATTGCCCGATCTCTGCTCAAGAAGCCCAAGGTTATCATCCTTGATGAACCAACAAGTGCCCTTGACGAGATCGCACAACAGAAGATGGCGGAAGAGCTTGCGCGGTTGAAGGCAACAACAACGCTTCTCATTATAACACACAGACCGGATGTGTTCGGGCAACCGGATCAAATCGTCGATTTTGAGAGCCTCTCATGACTGCATCATCTGAACCCATCAGGATTACCTCCCCGACGCTTCACGTGACCATTTGGTTCACGATATCTGTCTTTATGGCGATTGTGGTGATGGCTTGCATTTTTCAAGTAGAGGTCGTCGCGCGAGGACAGGGGAAGATCGTGCCGGTCAGCCGGGTGCAAGTCGTTCAGCCCGAATTTGATGGCAAGATCACACAAATCCATGTTCGGAATGGATCGAAGGTAAACAAGGGTGACGTGCTCATTGAATTGGATACAACTGATGCCAAGGCAGATTTGAATACAATCTCAGCCGAAATAACGCGACTACAGATCGAGCGAGCGCGGATTATGGCGCTGGTATCCGGTATTGATGTGAACAATATTCAAACGGAAACGTTTTCCAAGGCTGTTCTCAGTTCTTTCTCGCAAAATACCAAAACTGATGATGAATTCTATAAAGAACAATATCGACTGTTATTGGCCGAAGTCGATAACCTACAAGCAGCTATCTCACAGATTACGGCACGTATAATCTCCAACAATCAATCCGTTTTAGTGACTGAGGCGAATATTGAGCGCATTGAGGCAGCACTCTCTATCCAAAGTGAACGGCTGGAAATGGCGCAAGGATTATTGGACCGCGGTACATCCAGTCGGTCAACATTTCTGGATGTACAGGAAGCTTTTACGGCTTTTGAAAAAGAGCGCGAAGTATATTTGCGCGAGTTGGATGAAAAACGCAGTCAGGAGACTGCGTACCAGGCTGAACAACGCAGTCTCATTACCACACAGCGAAATAAGCTTTTGCAACGAAGGCTGGAGATTGAGGCCCGACTTGCAACACTCGAGGAACAATACCGTACAGCAGATCGGCGTGTTGTTGCGGCGCAATTGACAGCTCCCATGAATGGTGTTGTCGATCAATTGGAAGTCTTCACAATTGGAGCCGTTGCAAAAGGCGGTGAGCAATTGTTACGCGTTGTCCCTGAAGAGCAGAATGTCGAGATCGAAGCCATCTTCACCAACACTGATATAGGCTTTGTCGAGATTGGGCAGCAGGCCAATATCAATTTTGATGCTTATCCGTCAGCACGGTTCGGATTTGTGAAAGGGCTTGTTACAGACGTGGCGGCGGATTCAACTGAGGATAACGATGGGAACTGGGTATTTGAAGTGCGAGTAACTCCCGCAGAAAACAAGTTGACTGAAGGTCAGCAAGAGTTTGCAATCCGTCCGGGTATGACAGCAGTAGTAGATATTACAACAGATAAACGGCGTATAATTAGTTATTTTTTCGAGCCAATTTTAGAGAAAATTCAATCAGCACTGGGAGAGAGATAAAATCAGCATCTTAATTTTTATACATCTTCCATAAAGAAGAGAATGAATACATAGAAACAAGGCTGTATATTAATATATTAACAGCAAACAATTCTTGCTCTTCTAAAATTTCTCCGAAAATAAATTTATTAATTGGGATAATTATTACTATTGATGCGATCCCAACTAGATGAAGAAATAGACGGATTAACTGCATGGCTAAGGCCTTTTTTACTCGAGCCAGGTAGCTAAATGCTACCTGGCTCGCATAGTTCTTGAATTAACTTCTTAGGCCACCCGGCCCATTTGGGCGATCCTTCGCTCTGTCGCTGCGCAGCGGACTATTGGCTCAGCTTGTTAGCTCCACCAACCGCACGGTGCAGCTCCTGAGCAGCTCCAGCCGCTATCCGGCAAAGCCGCCATAACGCTACACTGCACTACCGCACTCCATATGCAGCACCACTTCTTGCTCCGTTCCCCATATCTCGGGCGCATTGGCTAGAACCACCACCGCCGCCGCCGCCGCCGCCGCCGCCGCCAAAGGATGCTGTGCCAAAGAGATCATCGGATGATAGTTTATTAAATTTGATTGACATTTCGTGTCTCATTTACGTTTGCGGCCAAATGATGATATTTAGACCGCGCTTGATGTTGCCGGGAGCAGTCCCGGCGGCTCATTGGGACGGTAGGTTCTAGGCCAACCTACCGTCCTTCTTACGATTGCAAATGGTTTTCGAGATGCAATCGTAACCGTACTTGACGCGCTGAATCCTCAATAGCGCCAAAAATAACTGACCGACATATTTGGACTGTCCAACGCGTAAACCTGATGGAACCAGCCAGCAGGTTGCACGATCATTTCGCCGGGCTTCAAAGTAACCTGGAGGCACTTTGCCTTTTCGGCTTTTGGGTAGACCGAATAATCCGGGTCTTCAGGCCGAAACCAGCACGGCTGATAATTGTTATAAGCCTTGTGCGGATAAATCAGGTCTTCCTGATCTGCCGAATATAAATCAAGACGCTTGCAGCCAATAACCTGCAACAAAAATCCGCAACGGGGATCACGGTGCAGACTGGAGGTCGGGATATGGGTTGGAACCGCTCCAAGCCAAAGTTGTGGCGGGATAAAGTCCTCTCTATCAAAAAAGAGTGGACCAAAATCCGGCCACATTTCTTCCGGCAATGAAGCCCCTTCGGTGTAGGGCTTTACAAAGCCCTCAACTATATCATCATAGGGGTTTGCCATGAACTCTTTGAGTTCCTGAACAAATTCACGCATGTTTTGCTTTTGAGTAGCAGATCGCACCCGAACGATGGCGTCACCGTATTTTTCGGCCAATTTGTCGATTGTCCAATCCTTACAGGGCGGCGAAGGTTCAAGCCCTGTGATAACAACAGGGCGACTTTCCGAAATAATCTCAAGGATTTGTCGCTGCGTTGGCTGATGCAGATATTCGACCTTTGTTAACTCGCGATAGCCCTTGGCTTTGTGCAGCTGACCCACAGATTTGAACCTTTCAAGCGTGAAATTGCTGGGACGCAAGCAGGCTTTCGCGAGGTGGTTCGCATAGCCAAGATTGCCTGAAAACTCAATCGTTCCGATAATGCTTGGATCACGAAAGTCCAGATACTCAAATTCCCAAAAGATACGTTTGATCGTGTCAATCGGTATGCTGACAAACGTATCCGTCTCACGATCCAGGTCGTTCCTTTCGATATGCAGCTCTTCATCATAACGCGCAATGAAGCCGTGTTCCGGCATCTCGGGCACATGCAGTTTGACGGTTCCCCGTATCCCCTCCGGATTCTGGAACCCTGTCTTGAGTAAATCAGCAAACCCTTCGATTGCGGCCAAATCGGTTTCAAAGTTACGCGGTGGATAGGCAACATTCATGCGACGGCCTCCTTTTCAATCCGGCGAACGTTGATACCGGACCACCGGTTGACCCGCCGAATGGAGCCGTCAGAATTGCGCCTCAGCCCAGTTGCCTTTTCGTCAGGAAAGATATTGTGCGTCATGTCATGCACCACCTCACGAATATTGTTGTAGGGCGTGATCCAGTCGTTAAAAAACAGTCGATCACCGCATTTCCATTCCTCACCGGTCAGAGCGCGACCCGTCGCATGTATATCCTTTTCGACGTCTTCATTCAGCCACGCCCAAGTTACCATGGCCGTTGGCATTCCCTCTTCAGTCACATAAAATCGCGCCTGATTGGCCCAGAGTGCCGGTAGGATTTCCGTCCTGAAATAATCGCCCAGTTTATGCTGTTTGTGGTATGGCGATTGCGCCAGAAGCTCGAGAGCAAAACCTGTGCTTGCGTAATAATCCAGGGTCACCATGCGACTTGCTCCCTCCGCGCACTTCTTGTGTGGTGCGAATAAATCTTCGCGTTTTCCGGAAACAGTGTCTGAAGCTTTTTCTGCAAGTACAGATGGTCCCCGAAAGGGGCTGCCTGTCGTTTCAAGTGAATGACATTCTTGTCGATTTTATCTGTTTCCCACATGGCATATCCGATTGGTTTACGCTCGTTCCCAATTACGACGAATGCCGTTTGAACCTGCATGTGAGCGAGTCGCGCCGAATAATATTCTTCGATGCTCTTTTCCGATTCACCCTGCCAATAGTCGATATCGAGCAGTGCCATCATACCCAACGAGCGATATGCATTAATGGCTGGCCGATCTTTCTCAGCCTCAGGCACCTCGGGAAGATAATTATTCATGCTCGCCGCCCTAATCTGGGATTGCATTCTTGAAAGACATTCTGAAAGTGAAAGATTGCCGCGAAAGACGCTTTCCAGATCAAATTGTGTAGGATTCGCATGTATTTCGTCGGCAAAATATCGAGCTAATGGATAATTCAACCGATAAATATACGGGCCCTCAGGCGACCTCAAAGCATCTTTTAAAAGCTCTGCATCAGAGCCGAAATATATTGTGTTGTCCTGCTGCCAAGCGGCATACAGAGGAGCGAAAAGTTCCGGTTTTTCCTTCTGAACCAAATCAAGAAGAACTTTTTCGGCAACAAACGCGGCAATCTCTCGCAACACAGGGGGAATAAAGCGCCCCCTTGCAAGATGAAGCTGCAAGGCATGACCAAACTCATGCGCAACACAAAGAGCATCCGCTGCAGTCCCCTGAAAACTCATGGAGACAAAAGGCACTTCACTTGTTCCGCGACAAAGCGTGTAAGGCAAATTCATCGGCGGCGCATCAAACACCGCCCTACAATTATCTCTTATGAATTTAATTTCTCTCGATAGGTCCGGCAAAGTGTGCAAGAGAGCCTGAGAAGTTAAGATCCAAACATCTTGTGCAGAAATATGCAGCGGGAACAAGTTTTCATCATCTGAATGGGACATACTTCTTGTGTTCATAAGAACACATAATAATGTCGCTACGATGGTGGTATGCGTATCATGCAAACTTAACCATTCGCTTACAGTGTAGCCAGAGTAATTCAATGATTTAATTGACATTTTAGCAAAATAGACGTGAGAATTATCAGTTATGCCATTGTAGAATTCAGAGCGATCACGCTTCATAGGCCTTGGATGAGTGTACGCGGCCTTAACTGATCCAAGTCCTCTTGATTGTCTGCCAAGCGAACCCGGATTTTGCAGTTTACAGGCGAGGTGCCGACATGATGTAAAATGCTATTGTTATTATCTCGCGCATCAATGAGTTCGCCCCTCAAAGCATTCAATAAATAAAATGAGATTCAATATCGATTATCTCGTCATCGGTAATGCATACGTAATTTTGACACGTAACGACAAAATAGTCGTTACGTCAACCGATATTTTAAGCCAATTCCTAAAGGTCCTGTCCTTGCCCCTACTCCGTGCTTATCTGACAGGAACCAGTGTCCGTAGTCAGGGATTTTTGGACAGATATGAGCTTTGTTTAAAGGAATATTTGGCGCATCTGTTCGTCGATTTTAAGCAGCCTGTTTGCGGTGTTGCAAGCGCTATTGTGTGATGGTGCCTTGTTTGGAGCTATTGTCAAATCTGGTGTCCAAGGGCTTTTCATGCAGCGGCTTGATTTTGGTTTGATGGCTTTATGCCGTTGATGAAGTCGAAGCCCTGAATGACGTCTGCGAGATGGTGGAAGCCGCGCAGTTTACGCCAGCTTTTTCGCCGCATTGTTCGAGATTGGGCATCATACTCAGCATTCCATCTCGGCTGAGGTATCGGTATTGCCATTTGTGGACAGCTCCTGTTTTGCAAGGGTTTTCTTCGTGCTTCAGATCATTTTGCGTAGCGGTCATTTGTCCGGCCTGTTTGCGCGGCGTGTTTGACCGCTGGCCTTGATGAAGTCCGCAAGCCGGGTCCCTATCAACTTGCCGGGCTATGATGCCCTGGCAATACCACGGGGTGTTCCGGCTGCGGCGGCAAAGATCATCATCACTGCAACTGCCCTTGCAACTCGTATGGGGCGTTTCTCAAGCGCCCGGAAATCTCAGGCTGGGTTGTACTCCTCCTGCTTCGACATGATAGCCCAGACGATCCTGGCGGTCTTGTTCGCCAACGCCACGCTGACCAACCGCGCGGGCTTCTTCTCCAGCAAGCGCCGGACCCACTCTGCGGTTTGCGTCTGTGCATCCCTGATCCGCCTGAGCACCGCCGTAGCCCCGACAACGAGAAGCTTGCGCAAATAACCGTCGCCCATTTTCGTGACCCGCCCCAACCGGTCCTTACCGCCCGAGGAGTTCTGTCTCGGGACCAGCCCGAGCCAGGCCGCAAACTGACGGGCGGATCGGAATTGCGAAGGATCGGCGACGGTGGCGGCCATAGCCGTCGCGGTGAGCACCCCGATGCCCGGGATCGTGGCCAGCCGCTGGCTGACCTCGCTCCTGCGATGCCAGGCCTGTATCTTGCTATCAAGTCCGACGATCTCGTCCTCCAGTCCCTCCATCTGCCGGACCAACGACAACAGCGCGACCCGTGCCACATCAGGAATGTCGAGGTGGTCTCCCTGAAGCTTTCCACACAGGTCGCGCAGCTTGTGCGCACCACGGGCCGCAACGATTCCGAATTCCGCCAGATGGGCACGTAGCGCGTTGATCAGCATGGTGCGCTGGCGGACCAGAAGGTCCCGCGCTCGATGCAGCATCAAAACCGCCTGCTGATCGGCGCACTTGATCGCGACGAAATGCATGTTCGGCCGGATAACGGCTTCGCAAATCGCCTCTGCATCGGCCATGTCATTCTTTTGCCGCTTCACATATGGTGTGACGTAATACCAACCGTCAAAATTCAGAACCGATGGGCCCAATCTCGCATTCCGATGGACATGATGGTCCATGGTTGTTCAATTAACCTGTTCCATGCGCGGCAACAGATATCGATGATTTGTTCGTAGGATTTGAAGACCCGGTTTGACAGCCAGTTATCCCTGATGAACTGCCATAGGTTCTCGACCGGGTTCAATTCGGGAGACCTCGGTGGCAATGGGAGAAGGGTAATGTTGTTGGGAATGTCGAGTTTGCCAGATGTGTGCCAGCCAGCCTGTCAAGGATGACAACGGCGTGGGCTCCCGGAGCGACTTGCGACGAGATTTCTGAAGATGCATTTGCATGGCCATGATGTTGCACTTGGGAAGGACGAGCGCAGCACCGACACCCCGTTCCGGGCAGATGGCCCCAAATATCCATGCTGACTTTGTCCGCTGATCCTTGGGGGCCCGCGGCCTTGTCCCGCGTTTTGCCCATCGCCTTGTGATCTTGGTCTTTTGACCCACACGCGCCTCGTCCTGAAACCAAACCTCTATCGGGGTGCCGCTTTCAAGCTGATTGCCGATTTCCGCCAGTTCGGCTGGGAAGCTTTTTTAAAATCCTCGACGGCAAACTCGTTTTGCGCCGGATGCTGCGGCCGGGCCGTCAGACGCCGATAACCCGCATTCTTCAGCTCCCGCGATACGGTACGCTCGTCAACGACAATGCCAAATTCAGACAGGATCCACGCAGCGAGATCCTTCAAGCGCCAACGTACCACTGCATCCACCGATGGATACGGGCCTCGTTCGACAATCTCGATCAACGCACGACGCTGCTGCTCGTCAAGTTTTGAGGGGCGACCTGACTTGGGCGTATCCTTCAGACCATTGGGACCAGAAGCATTGAAACGCAGCACCCAATCGCGAATGATTTGGAGCGTCACTCCGCCAATATGAGCTGCGTCCGAACGGCTCCCCCCATCATAGATCACCGCCAATGACAAAAGGCGACGGGTCTGTTTGGCGTCCCGGCACACCCTCGCCAACCGGCGAAGGGTACAACCGTCAAAGTCATCTCGAAGCGGTATCGCGGCTCCCATGGCAAACTCCCATCGTTTGCCATCTGGAATCATATTCGCAACAAAACCGGAAGCCCAAATATGAGTCACTTCATCTGACGTTTGGTATAAGCGGGCGGGATCAGTCGCACTTCATGACCGAGCGCGGCAATCTCACGCGCCCAGTAATGGCTGGTGGCACAGGCTTCCATGCCGATCAGGCAAGGCGCGAGACCCGACAACATGTCGAGGAACGCACCGCGCCGAACCTTCTTTCTGAAAACAACCTTGCCGTCAGCATCAACGCCATGAAGCTGAAAGACGGACTTGGCCAAATCGATCCCGAGTGTTGTAATTTGCATGTGGACAGCTCCTTCCCACTGTTGGGTTCAACAACGCCAACATGGCACATCACGATGCCGGATGGTGGAGCTGTCCACACCATCAACTTTTTGGATTGTAGGTGCATGCCCCCATTCTGGGCGGATCTCAGGCGTTCATTTCGGCCGTGTAGTCAGCCCATAAGTTGAACGCATCTTCCCTTGCGTGCCGGTATGAAGGCGCGGACAGTTTATATCGACGCGGACGAAAGATCGTGTTGATTTGATCATGGGCAGACAGAAACCCTTGAGCTTGGCGGGGTGACTTGAACCGGCCCATGATCTTCTCCCGCTTGCGTGCGGTTCGAGCTACCTGGAATGATAGGAACGATAGCGCACTGTCGCAGATGCTTACGCAAGCTGCTTGCATCATATCCATTGTCGGCGAGCAGATACCTTGCCCCCTTCAATCCTGCCAACAGGCGTGGAGCAACCGGGCTGTCGGCCTCATCGCCACGGGTGAGTGTGAAGGCAAACGGACGCTCGATTACGTCTGTAAGCGCATGGATCTTGGTGGTTTGCCCGCCTCGCGAGGACCCAATCGCCAGAGTTTTCGCCCCCCTTTCCCGCCATGAGCAGAGCGGTATGCCCTTCACGTAGGTGCTGTCGATGGAAGTGCTCTTTGTGACAGCGTCAGAGGCGGCCAGCGCCTCGACAAGATTAACCCAGAACTGCTTGGGGGGCCAACGGTTGCAGATCGTTGTTGAAGGCCGATACTCTTTCGGGCAGTCACACCACCGGCACCCGACCTTCAGCACATGGATGATGCCCGATATCACAACACGGTCATCAACGCGGCGCGCACCGGGGTGGTTCTTGGGCATATGCGGTTCAAGTAACGACGATTGCTCTCTCCAACAAAAGCTGCTTGCTTTTCCGTCTCCGGTAAAGTTCGGCGCCTGGAAATTGAAACCATTAAGATGGAGACGAAAATCGCAAAGCTCAATCGGCGCTTTCGCTCTAAAATTTGATCCATAGTGGATCCTTTCCAATCAATTTATGACAAGGGGCAATCTGGTTGCCCTTATCGCCATCCCTGTTGATCTAAACTCGCTACATCGTCTTTCCGCTCCATTAGGCCGTATCCAACAGGGCAGAAACGTCGTTAGAAACTCAATTTCAAGGATGCATTCAAACCAGTGACAATATCGTCGTCAAACCTGTACGATATGTCAGAATACTTCCGGCCGGTGCTGGGGTTGATGGCTTCACCCGAAGACGTGCCGCCTGTAAGAATTCCAATCAAACCACCGATTTTTAATTCTACCAATTCGCTTGGGGCATAGGAAAGGCCTGCGCTTAATGCCCATGTATCTGTTTGGCTGCCGATGGTGGTTGAAGTCCCCCGATCCCAAGAGGTCTGGATAGCCCCGCTCAAGTGATCATTGAATTTATGACCAATGCCGACTTTAACCGTCCATCCATCCTGATAAAGCAGGTCGATTGAAGTCACTCTGCGTTGACCGTGATAAAATGGAATTTCTTGCAAAATGCTCCAATCGGCCCATTTGACGGATCCAAAAGCAAGCCAGTTTGGTGCTATCCCGGATTGAACCTGGAACTCTAAATACTGGGGCATTCTCGCAGATCCCCTTATGCCCCAAATCCCGCCTGCAAGAGGATCACCGCCAGAGCCGGGCGGCAGGCCCGTTAAGTCAAGTGTTCCGGTAATGTCATTCAAACGAATCTCTGACCTGTAGATCAAGGTTGTGCGGAATAAATAATCCGGGATTTCGTAGGAAATCCCGAAATGCTGCCCCCAGCCGCTTGTTTCCAAATTCAGTCGGCCAACACCATCCCAACCGAATGAATTCATTGGAACCGGAGCAACCAACTTCTCCTGAAACCCGTCGAATTCCTGGTAGGAAAGACCGCCAATTAGCCGAAACGACGCGGCCTCCGTTACATTAAGCCTGTACGAGCACGTACCTGAATAACTATGGCTATTTACCAGTGTTTCGATATTGTCATTGGCCCCGGCCCAATTGATGCCCGGGTTTGAATGTGCACCCCATGGCTGGGAGTATCCGAACATACAATCTATTGAATCAGTCAACCCGACCTTAAAACCGATCTGGGGAGCTGAGTAAGCTTCCGTCGCCCGAACTCTGTCCCTTTTGCCTCCGCCAGTTGGACCGTTTAATGGACTGTTATCTTGCACATTATTCAGTTTGCGTCCTGGCATGACAAAGCCAGCGGTTGTCTGTGTGGCGTACCGATTGGGATTAAATAGAAGATCGATGCTATTGCCGCCGCGTTCTAACCCCCCTGCATGGTTTGGCGTGGCAGTTGTGAGCACCAGACAACTTGCGAGAAAGCTTGTTCGCAATGACAAATTGATTGAAAAAGCGCGCACTATTTAACCGACTATAACTTTTTAAATATCACACATAGAGCTGGGAATTTAGAATGTTAGCCAATCTTATCCGTCTAACAGTCTGCTCAGTATATTACCCAGCGGTAGCTATCGCGTTTCTCCATATTATTGCAAGGCAATTGTTGAGCTTTTTCGAAACAGCCGGTGTTTTCGGGTCGAGCGCTATGGTCGAAGAATTACAGCGTCGCCATTGACGACTGAATCTTAGTGGGTTCCCGAAAGCTCGTTTTTGTAATTCCTCCTGCTTGGGAGGATGCATTATGGCCAATGTGCTTTCGAAGGACCTGCGGGTCCGCTTCAAGAAGTTGATGGACCGGGGCCTTTGCGCGGCAGCGGCAGGCAAGACGTTGCTATTGAGCCGGGCGACGGCAGCACGTTGGGGCAAGAAGGTGCGCAATGGCGAGCCCCTTGAGCCGCTCCCTTCAGGCCCGCGCAAAGGCAGCGGCAAGCTGGAAGCCTTCCTGCCGTTCTTTCTGGAACTGATTGAACAGGATCCAGACATAACGCTTTGCGAGCTACAGGCGTCCCTTTTGGCTGCCCATGATATGAGGTGCTCGACCAGCGGTATCGACGTGCTCCTGCGCCGCCACGGGTACTCATATAAAAAAAGGCCTGATCGCCGAAGAACGCCACAAGCCCGAAGTTCGGAAGGCAAGAAGTGACTGGGAACGTCGCCAGAAGGTTATGCGAGGGCAACCACATCGGCTGGTCTTTCTGGATGAGACCGGCACCAACACCAATATGACCCGCGAATATGGACGTAGCCTGCGGGGCGAGCGCCTCAAGGGAAACGTTCCGTTCCGGCGGCGGGGCAATCAGACCCTGATTGCTGGTCTGTCCTGCGAAGGGATCATCGCCCCTTGGGTGATCTCAGGCGCGATGGACCGGGACGCCTTCGACACCTACATCGAAAAGGTTCTCATCCCCGAGCTGGAACCAGGCTCCGTCGTCATCCTCGACAATCTCGCCACCCACAAGAGCGACAGTGCCGCGCAGATGCTCAAATCCCACGGATGCTGGTTCTTGTTCCTGCCAGCTTATAGTCCGGATCTTAATCCTATCGAAATGGCCTTCGCCAAGTTGAAAGCCCATCTGCGACGCATCGGTGCAAGAACCTTCGATCAGCTCACCGAGGCTATCGGTGATGTTTGTGACCTCTTCACACAAGACGAATGCTGGAACTTCCTCAAAGCCGCAGGGTATGCCTCATGAATAAATGGAAACGCTGTAAGCCACGACTCACCATGCTAACTTGGTAATGGACCCAAAAGAGCTATTTCTGTTCTACAGTCGGCGCGGCACAGCCGAGCAGCATTTCATGGAAGGCAAGAACGCCATCACCTGGCCCCGTCTGTCCTGCAAGCAGTTCCGTGACAGAGAAGTCAGGTTACAGATTCACGCATTGGCTTACAATCTAAGTGTCTTCATTCAAGGTTTAGACCTTCCAGAGGAAATAGCGGGTTGGTCACTGGCCAGCATCCAAAGCCGGTGAAAATCTCCTACAAGGTCTACGCGGAACCCACAAAAAGATGACTTTGCTAGCAACGGTGCCGTCAGAGCTGACAACACGCACGAAAGCGGCCAAGTTCGTCACCATAGACACAACTTGGAAATGCCCAACTACGGGAGTGTGCTCTCAACAGTCGAATCTCACGGCGTGGTTAGCACGACAATCTTTGCGAAAGCCCCGGCAAGGGGGCAATTGTTGCGGCTAGCGTTACTTCTTCCGAACTCCCGCAACCGGGGTATACACAATCTGCGCGTCACGGTCAGTTGTCGGCCGACAACTTTCTAAAAAAATGCAGAAGGTCAATGAGTTATAAGTTCGAAAACCTAGGGTCAGGACCTATAAATTTGCGAAATGCAAATGTCAGCTGTGAGCCCAAAACGACTGGTGCGGAGTTGCAAACAAAAGTCAGCGGTTCTCAGTGACATTCGTCAATTGCTACAGTTAGACACCCTTCTTTGACAGGACGCACCGCCATCGACTTACATTGGAGGAAGTTCTTCATAGACTGGAATATCCTGAGGGAGAACAGCCCAACGTGGTGCAGAAGCGGTGTAGATTGCCGCTTTGGGTTTACGAGGCCAACCACCATCTATGCTGGTTGCTGTGATGGTGTAAAAGCCACCGGCGGTCATATCCGCGCAAACGTTTACGCCACAGGTCGAACAATAATGGTGGTGAACATCTTTGCCCGATGCGCCCTTGCGAGTGAATGTTGATGGTTCGTGACCGTTCACAAAAGAGAGTTTGTTGTTGGGAATCCACAGGCCGAACCATTTGTCGCCACCGGTTCTCTGCTGACATTCGGTGCAATAGCAGAAAACTTCGTTTATCGGCTCGCCGGTAAATTCAAAACGAACCTGTCCGCACTGACACCCACCTGTTTTCATAACGTTCTTCTTTCTTTGCTCTGTCCAACAATGACGACACAGTATGCGGGCGGTCCAAGCTTTTTCAAGTCTACTAGATGATGCACGTGGCTGTTCATTTTTGAGTTGCGAACACTTGGTAAAGCGACCTTTTGAGGCAACTGCAGCGAATGGCTGCTCTGCTCGCATCAAAGACATTCGACAAATAGGATTCCTCTCGCCTCGCTACTGTGGTTTATGGCGGCCGGGAGGAGTGCCCATGTCACGTCTATTTTGGCTTGCCGAAGAGCAGGTTGTACAGATTGCGCCGTTCTTTCCCAAGGAACGTGGCGTTGGTCGTTCCGATGACAGAAAGGTTCTGAGCGGAATTATCTACGTCATTAAGAACGGGTTGCAATGGGTCGATGCACCCCTCGTCTATGGGCCGCACAAGACGCTCTATAACCGGTTCAAGCGTTGGTCAGAGAACGGCGTGTTCGAGCGCACCTTCGAAGAGCTGGTCACGCCGCAAAACGATGCGGGAAATATCCTGATGATTGACGCCACGCACCGGAAAGCCCACCGCACAGCTTCCAGCCTAAAAAAGGGGGCGACGAACCAAGGCTGATCGGGCGTACAAAAGGCGGTCTGAATACGAAACTGCATGCCTTATGTGACAAACTTGGGCGACCAGTGCGACTTCACCTGACAGAAGGACAACGTAGTGACTTCAAGGGCGCAGATGTCCTTCTCAAAGACTTGCCAGAGACTGAAACCCTGATTGGGGATCGCGAATACGACAGCAACAAAATCCGCGCGATGCTTGCGGAACAAAAGATCTCATCCTGTATTCCGCCAAAGAAAAACTGAAAGGAAACAATCAAATACTGCAAGGCCACGTACAAAACCCGTCACAAGGTGGAAAACCTGTTTGCCAAGCTGAAAGACTGGCGGCGCATTGCGACACGCTATGACCGATGCGCCCATACATTCCGATCCGCAATCATTCTCGCAGCAACAATCATCTTCTGGTTATGAGTCCTGACCCTAGTTTGAACAGTTGCGCTTGTTTGATCAAATCTCGGGAAATCGCATTTTTGTTGTTAAGATTTCGTTAATAAAAAACCGCTTGCCAGAATCGCAATTCACTTAATAATAGCGATATTAAATTTGTTCATGGCCTTTTGTCGCCAGAACTAAAGCGGGGATCGCAAGTGACGCATTTTGAGCCGTTTGCACTGGACGACAAAATACTTGGCCAAGGCTTTGAAATTTCGCAGACCCTAGATCAGCTTCGTCTCGAAGTATTCCCACCGGACGCGCGAAAGACGCTCAAAAGGTTCCCAGTCCAAGAGGTCGCTACGTATTTGGGAACGAGTGTGAACAATCTCAAGCGACTTCATTTGGAAGGCAAAGGCCCTGTTCCTGAAATTACCGGCGGTGGACGTAGATACTATTCTGCCGAACAAATTGAAGAAGCTCGACAGTTTCTCGACAAAACCGGTAAATCGGCGTCGAAGAAATATGTTCCGCAACGACGAGACAACGACAAGCTTCAGGTCATTGCTGTCGTAAATTTCAAAGGTGGTAGCGGCAAGACTACGACTACTGCACACCTCGCCCAGCACCTGTCGTTAACTGGTCACCGTGTGCTTGCTGTCGATCTTGATCCTCAGGGCTCGCTTTCTGCCTTGCATGGATTTCAACCCGAGCTGGATAAGAACCTATCGCTATATGATGCAATTCGCTACGACGAAGAGCGTAAGGATATCCAAGCAACCATTCAGAAGACCAATTTCCCCATGCTGGACATTATTCCGGCAAACATCGAACTCCAGGAATTTGAGTACGATACTCCTGTTGCGATGCAAACATCCAATGAAGGGAAAACATTCTTCTCTAGAATCGCTCGATCTCTAGAACACATCGATCCAAATTATGATGTTGTCGTTATCGATTGTCCTCCGCAGCTTGGCTATTTGACTTTGACTGCGCTTTCAGCGGCATCTGCAATCCTTATCACGGTGCATCCGCAGATGTTGGACCTCATGTCTATGAGCCAGTTTCTGTTGATGCTGGGAAACATCACGCGAACTCTGAGAGATGCTGGTGTGGCTGTTGAAATGGATTGGCTGCGGTACCTAATTACGCGGTACAACCCGTCTGACGTACCACAGCGTCGAATGGTTGGACTGATGGAGACAATTCTCGCTCAAGACATCCTTGAAAACCCCATGTTGAACTCAACGGCGATTTCCGACGCAGGTCTTACTAAGCGCTCTCTCTATGAATTGGAGCGTGGAGCGGTCAATCGAGCGACTTACGACAGGGCTTTGGACTGTATGCAAACAGTCAATTTCGAAATCCAAGGTCTAATTCACCAAGCATGGGGACGATAAATTGAAGTTGTCGGCCGACAACTTGGACAAAAAGGCATTGAACGACAGTCCGTTACAGAAAACTTGACAGGGTAAACGAGTGAGCAAGAAGAACCCGTTTGAGGGCCTCATGGAAAAGAAAAAGAACGGTGCATCTGTACCGCGAACTGACTTTCCAATGATGGGGGCCGGGCGATCAATCATGGGCTCTATCGATGAACTCACTCGGAAGGCGGACTTAGCGACTTCCGGTGAGGCCATTGTAGATCTCGATACTGCGGACGTTGATCCATCGTTCATTCAAGACCGACTGGATGACGGCGAAGACTTCGAAGAGTTTGTGAGATCGATTGAAGACAAGGAACAACAGCAGCCCGCTCTTGTGCGACCCCATCCCCAGGATCGCGCTCGTTATATGCTTGTCTTTGGTCGTCGCCGCTGGAAGGCGGCGCGACGGCTTAATCGAAAACTCAGGGCAGTTGTCAAAGAAATCTCGGACCTTGAGCATGTTATCCTTCAGGGTCAGGAGAACTCAGCACGGGCTAATCTTTCGTACTTGGAGAGAGCTGTATACGCGAAACAGTTGTCCGATCGGGGTTATGACACTCTAACAATGTTGGCGGCTTTGTCTTGCGACAAGTCAGCTCTTTCAAAATTGTTGTCCGTGGCTTCCATTCCTTCCGACATACTCGAGCATTTTGGTGCGGGGCATGGTGTAGGAAGAGACCGATTCTATGAGCTAAAGCGGCTGCTAGACTATCCAGGGTTCAGTGCATTGGCGACCAAGAAGCTCTCGGAATTCGCTGACGAGGAACCAACTGAAAGATTGTCAAAGTTGATTTTGTTCCTTCAATCACAGAAGCAGCGACGTAAGTCGAAACGGAAGGCCACTCCTAGAAGATGGACTTCGGACGACAGTTCAATTTTCGTCCAAACCTCAGGAAATAAGCGCAAGTTCTCTATTGCGTTGAACGCTGAGTCGGGGGCGGATGTGAGCAGTTTTGGCGAGTTTATTTCAGATCAACTGCCAGAGTTATACACCCAGTATTTAAATCAGAAATCGAGTAAGGAGGAATAATGGAGAACGGCAGCTAACGAAAGAACCCGCCACAAGGGCGGGTCCAAATCTGAGATAAGCGCAAGTGCCTATGCTCTATGTGTTGCAGCTAGAATCATAGAATCACTTGTGGCGCAGTGCAAGTTCTGTCTTCGTGCAGAGCACGATTTCTTGCGTCTTTCTGCTTGTCTCGCATCTAAAATTCTTGTGACCGGTCGCGTTTATCCGCTTCCGGCAAAGGAGGACTTATGTCTTCGTCTCAGCAGATTGCGAGTTTTCGCAAGGTGTCTGCCGGGATCCTTGCGAGCGCGCATCTGGCGTCCCAGGAAGACCGGCCAACGGTCACCAAAAAGGAAATCTCCCTGGTCCTCAAACGCGTTGCGCCAGCGCTTGGTATCGACGGCACGGCCTATCACGTTCTGGATATTCTCCTGGGGCTTGTGCAGCCTGACGATTTCCAGACCGGAAAGCGGCCGGTAGTGGCGATCTCAAATCTGCGGCTTGCGGAATACACGCGTCGGACGACGCGAACGGTCACACGCTGCCTGAAGAAGCTCGTCGAAGTTGGGATACTCGCCTATCGGGACAGCCCGACGGGGCGGCGCTATGTTTACCGTGGTCGGGCAGGGGAAACCGAGCAAGCCTACGGCCTGGACTTCACTCCAGCTTGTTTCAATCTGGAGGCATTTAAAGCTCAGGCGGATGCGTTCCAGAGCCGTATCAAGGCGGAGCAGGAAGCCAGGCGGGCCGTAACACGGTTTTCACGGGCGATCAGCGATATGGCCGAGCTAGAGCCTTCGGAGTATCACGGGTTTGCCACTCGCGCACATTCCGTAGTGAACCGTTCTGAACTGACAGCGCTGGAAAAGGCGACGATTCTGGAATCGCTTTATCTCGATATCCTGGCTTACCATGAAGCCCAGTCATCGAATCTAGAGAATAAAATGTCACGCGCGGGTGACATGAATGTCAGTCCCTTATTTATTACAACCCAAACCGACTCTCTTGGAAGTAATTCAAAACGGACTTGCTCTAACGAGCAAGACACTGAATCTACCCCTGACAACGCCTCTGGCGTTGAAATGGCTCTTGAAAATGAGCCTTGCGGCGAGCGCACGGAAACACAACAGCCGAAATCACAAGCGGAAGGGGCAGGAGGAAGCAAATTTCCCGAAACGAACCTGGATGGCGTTTCCATAGGGCTCATTCAGTCTGCATGTTCATTCGTACAGGCAGAAACCGGGGTCAGCTTGAGCAGTTGGCCAGCTCTTTGTGGAACTGCTGAGCAGTTGCGCCTGCTGATCGGTCTCAGTCCGGCCGGTTATCAGCTCGCTGTCGAGCGACAAGGCAGATATCTCGCCGCTGCCTGCCTTGCGGTTGTTGCCGAGAAGGCTTTACGGGATCCGGAGCAAATTGCCTCACCCGGCGGATATTTCCGCGCCATGATCGACAGGGCTGGCGAGGGCAAACTCCACCTCCACAAATCCCTGCATGGGCTGGTGTGAGGCCATCGCGATGGTCTGGCAGGAGATCAGTGCCGGCGCTGGAGTTCCGATCTCGAACTCAAACTGCCTCGAGCAAACCGGTTCGCTTTGCCCGGTCGATGAGGTTCTTGACGGAAGAAGGTGACCATTTTGTTCCACCTCGTGGAGTGCGCTCATGCAGTCGTTCAAGTTGACTGGCGATTTCGCGCAAGGTGAGCTGCGGATTGGACGAATGGATCCCGGCTACCAGCGTCATCAACCGGTCCTCTGCTGGACGTGGGGGGGACTTTTTGAGCAGGTTCTTGTCAGCCATTCCTTCAGTGATCATCCATTTCACTGCCCGGCGCAACCGCTCAGGTGTCCAGTCATATCCTTGGTTTTTGAGGTATCGAGCGATATCGTCCCAGGTATGATCCGGGCGCATACGCCGGACAATAGGAAGCCACTGGTCTGCCGTTGCCTGAATGCGCTCCCCATACGCTGCCTTCTGGGCGGCTGTCATCTTGGCGAGCATTTCGGGGTTACGCGTCCGAATTCCTGGATTGCCGGGTAACTTCCCCTTGGCCTTTGCAGCCTTAATGCCGGCCTTGGTACGCTCGGAAATCAAGGCGCGTTCGAGCTGCGCAACTGCGCCAAGAACCTGCAAGGAGAACATGCCCTGAGGCGTCGTCGTGTCGATCGGATCGCTGAGCGAGCGAAAATACGCACCTTTTGCGTTGAGGTCCTCAATGACTTCCAATAAATGGGTTACCGAGCGGGCAAGACGATCCAGTCGGACGACGACCAGTGTTTCTCCAGCACCAATATCCCGTACAAGCTTTGCAAGAGCTGGGCGGGCACGTGAAGCTCCGGATCCAAATTCCTCCACGATGGTCTCGCAGCCTGCCGAGCGCAGTTCCAGTTCCTGTGCGTGCGTGGTTTGCTCGTCCGTGGAGACACGTGCATAGCCAATTAACCGGCCCGTTGGCTTTTTCATGGGCTTTCAACTTGGATAGTCAGAGAGAATTAAAGCGGACTTGTATTTTGTAGAGGAGGGCACACCGCGAGTGGGAAATAACATCAACTTCAGCCTTTTCTCCTATCGGTTTCCGCAACTGACTATCTCTTGTTCAGGTCAATAGCGTTGTTGCCTGTCCTTGTTTCGAAACCACGTCGATTGCCCGCTTGTCAAAGGACACAAATGTCTCTCCGCCAAGCCAATTGCCTTCATAGGCTATAATTCCATCAGCAAAATCGCCACCAGCCTCATGGACTGCCAGGCCAGCTTCGACCGCAGGACGGTTCATCACCACGTTTCCGGCCTCCAGCAAATCACGTATTGTCTGCGCAACGTCTTCTTTTGAAAGTTTGGCTCCGCGGCGCAATATCCAAACAAGTTCACACAGGCAGGGGAGAGGAACAGCAATCAGCGATGCCTCCCTCAACATCTTGCTTGCCGTTTCCGCTTGATTAGCATCATCCTGTAGTACGGCACGGGCGAGAACATTCGTGTCGACAGAGATCCTCATTCTGTTCCCGTCCAACCGGATGCAGCGAGTTCATTCATCTCCTCAATCGTCAAAGGCCGTTCAACCTTTCCGGCGTGCCTACCTATAAAACAGTCAATCGTGCCGCTTGGCCGAGCAGCTCTGATCCGCAGTTCTCCACCTGGTAATTTGTCGAAATCAATTCGTTCTCCTGGCTTGATACCTAGGTGCTGTAGCAATTCCCGCTTAAGCGTAACTTGCCCTTTCATTGTGACTGCCAGCGATGTCATGAGCGTATTCCTGATTACTGATTTGCTCCAAATGTAATTGAAAAAAACATTACCATCAAGGTGTCGCGTCATAATTCCAAATCAAGAAAATATCGATAACTGATCGTTTGTAAACGTCTCTTGAGTGCCTTTCTGCCCCCCGAAAACGCCAAAAGCCCCGGAAAAACGGGCCCTCTCGTCGATCTGAGCGCTGATTGCGGGGTCTCTGTTCAATCCCGGAGGCTGGAGCGCTCATTATATATAGAGGGGCCAAAAGACTTCCGGTGTGACGGAAGTGAATAGTATTATAACTTCCGTATCAGATTTGGAGCGACGTGTTATCAATGGTTTATGAAATCGGAAAATTGAACCACGAGACCCTCCTGGGGCCGATAGCTGCCGCTGAGGATGCTCTTGCCCGGCTCGATGAGCGCGTGCCCCGATCCGAGGTTGGGGCGGGCTTTGCCGAGCGGGCGGACTTCTTCGATTCCATTTGCAGTATGTGGGTTGGCGGCGAACTCGTCTATCTCGAGGACCTCGTTCTCCACGACGCACAGATGGACATCGCGCGCCGAGCCATGAGCTTGTCATCGCGCACCGCATCGTGCGGGCGCGGCGCCGGGTCTCGAGGAACGATCCTGGCTGGGCGATTTCGCGTTCGGGTGTGATGGCACTCGCCGGAGTTGCCGAGGAACCCTCCGCCGAAGCCGAACCGGCCGACAGGGGAGGGGAGGGGGTGGAGCTCGACCTACTCGATCACGATGCACTGTCGCCCGAGCTGGCCGAGATCGATGAGGTCCTCGCTCGCACCCAATGGCTGGTCGATGGCAATGCGGCTGTCGAACAAAGGAAGCGAGAACCTGAGATCAGTGTCGGCGAGCTGCTCATTCGCGACCCAGATTGGGATGAAGGTGAGCGTATCGGTGAGTGGCTCGCGCTGGTCAAGAAGGTCGAACCACTTCCGGCCACTCTAGCCGCTGCACTTCTCTGGGATGCATGGGAATATCTCGAACCCCTGCAGCGCCAGCACTGGCTCGGGCAGGTGCTCGTTTCCGATTACCTCAGATCGAGAGGAAAGGTACGGTCACACCTTCTAGCCTTCTCCGTGGGGCTGCGTGAGATGCCCCGTGAGCGCTTGCGCACGAGGAAAAGAACAACCAGGCTGATCGCATTTCTCGACTCGATGACCGCAGCGGCTTCCAAAGGAATGAAGGATCTTGATCGTCTAACGCTTGCAAAACGACAACTTGAGCGACGAACTGAAGGCAAGAGAACCAACAGCAGTCTGCCGGCTGCGATCGAACTCATTTTGTCGCGACCGATTGTATCCGCGCAGATGGTCGCGAAGGCGGCAAACATCACGCCGCGAGGGGCGCTCAATCTCGTCAACGAGCTGGGTATCCGCGAGATAACAGGCAGGGGACGATTTCGCGCATGGGGGATTATTTGAAATGTCAATGTTCGCCACTTTTCGAGGAGAGTACCGCAAAGAGCGGGGCAATCATGCGGCTATAGGCGTAACGACCTGAGATTTCAGACTGGAATACCACTGCTCGAGCTTGTCGCGGCCATAGTGCCGAGCTGACCTTACGGCAAGTGTGTTTACTTTCAGGCATTCAACGCGTAGATACTGCACGGAAACCCATTTTAGACACGGCATTCCATGCACCAGACTGGCACTCTTCCCAGGCATATCCGGCTCCTCAAGCAAAAGGCGGAAAGGATATTCAAGGGCGGTCTATCGGGCACGAAGAAGCTTGATGGGGCGGCGGTTCTGGCTGCCTATGCCCGTTGGGCTCCCATTTATGATTACATTTTCGCTGGCCCCCTGTTTTGGGGGCGGCGTGCGGCGGTCAAACATGTCAACCAGCTTCAGGGCCACGTGCTTGAGGCGGGCATTGGCACAGGCATGTCGCTTCCGCTTTATGGCAGCCACCTGAAAATTACAGGTATTGATCTTAGCGAAGACATGCTGAAGCAGGCTCGGGCGAAAGCGGCGGGCAGAGATAACGTGGATCAGCTGCAAGTTATGGACGCTGCGGATCTGTCTTATCCGGATGGTCATTTCGACGTGGTTGTCGCCATGTTCGTTATTACGGTCGTGCCAGACCCCGAAAAGGTTATCCGGGAATTGGAACGTGTGACGAAACCGGGTGGAACGGTAATCTTTGTCAATCACTTCTCCGCAGAGGCCGGGTTGCGTCTGACCGTGGAGAGAGCCTTGAAACGCTTCGGTCATCGGCTCGGCTGGAACCCGGACTTTCCAAAAAGCCGGGTTCTGGATCGAACAATCTTGCTCCCGGAATGTGAGGAAACCCTGCCGCCGTTCAAACTGTTTACGCTTCTGCGGCTGCGCAAACCTGATTGATGAAGATACAGTGTTTTCATTTATTCATGAGGTATAATCCTGCAGCTTGGAGGAAATTCTACCTTCCCACATCAAAGCAAGCGGCGTGGCTTCTACATCATCAGGCCTGATTGCCAACTTTTTAGCCGCTTTGTGCAGACCTGAACTACAAGACAAAAATGAACGGGCAGAGCCCGAAGAACCTCACAGCGTTGACCGGCAAAGCCGAGTTTTTCCTCAAAGCGGACGCTGCGTGAACGGCATAGCCGAAATGGGGCGCACTGCGCCCGCAAGTTTGCATATTTGCACAAACAGCCCAGTCGCAGAGCGAACCGAGGCCGTTTGATGCCAAATGCAACTTGCCAAGGGAGGGCCCTTGGAACCCCAGCCGCGAAGCAAACCAAAAATGGCTTTTCATTACCTCAAATTGACAATGAAACAGGCTTCTATACTTTAAATACTAAGGAAAATCATCGTTTTATTGATTTCTTTTGATCGGTGAATTGTGGTTCACCGTACAGAAATTTTTTTGTAAACATGGGCAACGAAAACAAGAATTTGGGAGTATGTGATTTGAGCCAAAATCATGATCAGCTTGTCGGACTGATTTGGAACATAGCCAACAAGCTGCGCGGGCCATATCGCCCCCCTCAATACAGACGCGTGATGCTGCCCCTGACAGTGCTGCGGCGAATGGATCTGGTTCTCGCACCAACCAAGGACAAAGTGCTTAAGCAGTACGCCAAGTTGCAAGCACAGGGGCACAGCGAAGACGCAGTCCACAAAATTCTAGGAAAGACCGCCAGCGGTGACCGTGAACAACCGCTCTACAACGTCAGCCAGTATGATTTTGAAAAACTTCTCGGTGACCCAAACAATATTGCTCGTAATCTGGTCACCTACATCGAAGGTTTCTCGCCCAAGGCGAAGGACATCTTTTCGAAGTTCGGGTTTGACGCTGAGATCGAGAAACTTGATAACGCCAACCGGCTGTTCATGATCATCAAAGAGTTCACCGACCCAAGAGTCGATCTGCATCCAGATCGCGTCAATAACCTCCAGATGGGTTATGTCTTCGAAGAGCTGGTGCGTAAGTTCAACGAACAGGCCAATGAGGAAGCTGGGGACCACTTCACCCCACGTGAAGTTATCCGTTTGATGGCCCACCTCATGTATACCGAGGATGAGGACGTCTACACGCCCGGCATCGCCCGCACGATCTATGACCCGACTTGCGGGACTGGCGGCATGCTCTCGGTGTCCGAGGAATACATCCGCGAGCAGAACCCCCAGGCCAACCTGATCCTCTACGGTCAGGAGTACAACGCCGAGTCCTACGCGATTTGTTGTTCTGATCTGCTCATCAAGGATGAACCGATCGACAACATCCACTTCGGTGACACGTTGGGCGACGGGAAATCTGAGGACGGGCATCCGGACAAGAAATTCCACTACATGATGGCCAACCCGCCTTTCGGCGTGGAATGGAAAACCCAGCAATCCATTGTTCAGAAAGAGCTGACGCGCTTGGTTCTCAGCCGCTTTGGCGCAGCACACGCGTATCACGATGGTGCGCTGCTGT
>NZ_GL476321.1:79707-87007 GCF_000148725.1 Roseibium sp. TrichSKD4
CTGAGAACTGACCCATGTGAACACACTACCCCGACGTTTTTGGCTCGGGGGATATGGAGTGATCGACATGGGATTTTTGAGTGTCATTCGACGCTGGGCATTGCGTGACAAAATGCCAATCAGAGAGATTTCCCGTCGCACGGGTTTATCTCGCAACACGGTGAAGAAGTATCTGCGCGAGGGCATTGTTGAGCCGAAGTTCAAAACCCCGCCGCGACCAACCAAACTTGATCCGTATGCGGACCGTTTGTCTTCTTGGCTTGTGGCCCAGACGCGCAAGTCGCGCAAAGAGCGTCGAACCGTCAAACAGATGCACGTGGATCTGGTGCAGTTAGGGTATGATGGCTCCTATGAACGTGTGGCGGCCTTTGTCCGTGCGTGGCGTGCGGACCGGCAGCGGGCGGAACAGACGACAGGGCGCGGCACATTTGTGCCTCTGATCTTCCAGCCCGGCGAAGCTTTCCAGTTTGATTGGAGTGAAGACTGGGCCAATATTGGCGGCGAGCGACTGAAGCTTCAGGTCGCGCATATCAAGTTGTCACACAGTCGGGCGTTTTTGGTCCGGGCTTACCTGCTGCAAACGCACGAGATGCTGTTTGACGCCCATTGGCACGCGTTCCGCGTGTTTGGCGGCGTTCCTGGCCGAGGGATCTATGACAATATGAAGACAGCGGTTGATCGCGTCGGCAAAGGCAAGCAGCGGGACATCAACGTCCGTTTCAAGGCGATGGCTAGCCACTACGTCTTTGAGCCTGAGTTCTGCAATCCGGCTTCAGGTTGGGAGAAGGGCCAGGTCGAGAAGAACGTCCAGGACGCGCGCAATCGGCTTTGGCAGGTCATGCCCGTCCTTGCAGATCTGGCTGAACTGAACCAATGGCTTGAAGATCGGTGCATCGCCCTTTGGGCGGAGACGCCGCACAAAGCCTTGCCGGGGTCTCTCGCCGATGTGTGGAAAGCTGAGAAGCCAATGCTGATGGCTCTGCCGCCAGCCTTCGATGGATTTATCGAACATAGCAAGCGAGTGTCTCCCACATGCCTGATCACATTCGAACGCAACAGGTATAGCGTGCCCGCCAGCTTTGCGAACCGCCGTGTCAGCCTGCATGTCTACCCTGACCGACTGGTCGTTGTGGCCGAAGGGCAAACAGTTTGTGAACATGCACGGCTCATTGATCGGTCCTGCCGCAAATCAGGCAAGGTTGTTTATGACTGGCGGCACTATCTTGCTGTCATTCAGCGCAAACCTGGCGCCCTTCGCAATGGCGCGCCCTTCACCGAGATGCCGGAAGCCTTCCAACGGCTGCAGGAACGCATGTTACGCAAGGAGGGGGGTGACAGGGAAATGGTCGACATCCTCTCATTGGTTCTGCAGCATAACGAAGAGGACGTGTTACGCGCCGTGGACAAGGCGCTGGAAGCGGGTGTGCCAACCAAGACGCATATCCTGAACCTTCTACACCGGTTGATCGACCGTAAGCCGACGGAACATCCAGAAGTCGACCCACCGGACGCCTTGGCATTGCAAACCACGCCCGAGGCAAATCTAAATCGTTACGATGGCCTGAGACAGGCTGGGGAGAAGCGCCATGCGTCATGACCCAGCCGGAGCCTCTATCGTCATCATGCTGCGCAGCCTCAAGCTCTATGGCATGGCAAATGCCGTCGAAGACCTGGTCGCCCAAGGTGCCCCAGCCTTTGAAGCCGCGACCCCGATGTTATCACAGCTGCTCAAGGCTGAAATGGCGGAACGAGAGGTTCGATCCATCGCTTACCACACAAAGGTCGCCCGCTTCCCTGCATACAAAGACCTCACCGGCTTTGATTTTGCGTCCAGTGAAATTAACGAAGCGAAAGTCCGGCAGTTACACCGGTGTGAGTTCATCGAAAACACCGAGAATGTCGTTCTGATCGGTGGGCCCGGCACGGGCAAAAGCCACACCGCCACAGCAATCGGCGTTCAGGCGATCGAACACCACAGGCGCAAGGTTCGGTTCTTCTCAACAGTGGAGCTGGTCAATGCACTGGAGCAAGAAAAAGCGATTGGCAAGGCTGGGAAAATCGCTGATATGCTGACCAAAGTCGACTTGGTCATCCTGGATGAGCTCGGTTACCTGCCGTTCAGTTCATCAGGTGGGGCGCTGCTCTTTCACCTGCTCAGCAAGCTCTACGAGCGCACAAGCGTCATCATCACAACCAACCGTAGCTTCTCAGAATGGGCGCAGGTCTTCACAGATGCAAAGATGACCACCGCTCTCTTAGACCGCCTCACGCACCGCTGCCACATCTTGGAAACAGGCAACGACAGCTACCGCTTCAAAGCCAGTTCCAAGGATACAAAGAAAACTAGAAAGGAGACCCCAACATTGACCGCGTCATAGACCACGACGCATAACTAAAGGTGGGTCAATTCTCGGTGAAAATACCGGGTCAGTTCTCAGTGAAAATCAACAAACATGGAGTTCAGCAACCCAACATAAAGCGTACCAATATGCATTTTTCCTGTTGGGCTGGGTCCAACACGTGTGACCCACGCTCCGGAAGCGAGTTCGCGGGGCGGGAACTCGGTCTCTAAGCTGTCCGGAGTTCTAAGTAGCTCCGGAAAAAGAAGGCTGGTGTCGAGCAACTTCGGTTTCCTCATGAAATACGGCAATCTTTCATGAGGCAGAGACGTTTGGAATTTCAAAGAAATGAAGATCAAGTATCGATTTTTCCGATGGCTATGATCATATTGTTTAGCAACTTTTGGCACGTCTGCTTGTCCCGCATCGTTAGCTTGAAACAAAGCCAAAATCCGCCTCTATTTGGGCAAGACCGAATTGAATATACTTAGAATAAAAGCGAATTTTAGGTCAGTTATGCTGATTTATTTAACATAATAAACCTTATTGGCCTCGCGGCACCAGAAAGGCGGATGAGGTAAGAGCGAGCGAACTTGAAAACGATGCCGGCTTACTCGGCGCTATCGCGCTGCTCCCACAAGATATGAACGCCGTTGCTTGATATATCCGAGTATCTTCGCAAGAGACGTATTGTTTTTAATCGGAAAGCTGCGGGATCGAGCCGTAACCTTCAAATGCATATGCATTGAAAATCTGACGGCCCTCAAAGTATCTGCGTTCTGCGGATGCCATCCTGGCCGCATCACAAGTCTCGTGCCATCGGTCTACAATCGTTTGAATTTGGCTTGCAATGATTTGCCGAGCATCCGCTTCGCTCAACTGAAAATATGGCGCGGCTTCAAGCACGTTCACCAGCTGAGCGGCGTTTTTGCCGGGCGTGATGTTGAGCGCTTGGTTGGCCTCGCCGGTTCCACGTTTTTGTGGAGCAATGTCATACGCCGGCGTTAGCGACAGCTGCTCGCCATCCCAGAATCCGGCATGGTTTCTGGCGTGGTCATCGGTATTCCCGACAAGGATATTGAAGCTCAAACGTGCGAAGAACTCGGGCAGATCCTTCTTTGGGTTGGCAAAACGCGCCCGCATGATGTCCGCAAGCTCGGTATAGGCGATGTGGCGTGCGGCGAGTTCGGTTTCTTGGGTCCAAGTCAGTGCTGACAGTATTGACCGGCGATGCCAGTTCTTCCCTTCATCAACAGGAATGCGATCGAACCGTTCGACCAGCAAAACTTCACGGTCAAGTACCTGCTCAATCTCCACCTCTGCAACATCAAGGCCGGCCAGTTTGGCCAGGCGCATTGTGGCGAACTCGCCCTTCACCATGGCAAACACATCATTGGCGGCAGAAAATTTGGCAATCAGCTTTCTGGGCCGGTCACTTTTCGTGTCGTTTATGAGCGCTTTTGGTCTTGCACCACCAATTGAGCTTCCGTGGAGGATTGTCCGATCCAGAACTTCTGGAACGGCCTCTCCTGCTTCAATCTTGTCGGCAAAGCTTTGAAGTTCCTCAAGCGTCGCTTCCGCAGAAACACGCGGCACAAACTCATCCGCACTTTCCTGGAAATCAATAGCCCCAATCCGGTCTGACCCTGAGCGGATCATGAAGGTCATCTCTCCGAAGGCATCTTCGTCAATCTCCTCGCGCTTGTTGCCAAGCAGCTCATTGACGATGACCCGCCTTCCCCAACGGTCTGGCAAAGCGTCGCGAAGTGATGGTGCCAGGTTGTGCCCCCCCGATGGTTCGATGAGCCCTTCGCCAATCGGCAGGTCTAGGTCGAAAATCGGAATGGCATCCGGGTTGCGTCGATAGGAGCGGCCGTAGCCAAACAGGATATTGTCGCTGCCGTCCTGCTTCATGACTTGACCGGCGACAACCGGTTCTGTCTTTCCTGGCAGCCAAATCCACACGAAGAGTGACGATGGTTCAGAAGTCATCGTCAAACTCTGGCTTTTTCACGCGTATCCTGTCCGGAAGCAGGTTCAACTCGCTTTGAACCCTTTCAATCTCGCGTACAACACGGTCACGACCTCCAAAAAGCTCAATCCCCAAGACAGAAGCCGCCTCAAAGGCCGCGCCAATCGCCACCGTGGGTTTGCCCGCTTCGATGGCAATGATGCTGTCGCGCGAACATCCCACGCGAGAAGCCAGCTCATTTTGCGTCATCTTTCGTTTTGAGCGAATACGTCGGATTTCCGACCCCAGAAGTTTCAATCCGTGACGTGTACCGCGCGAATAGCTTGGCTGTTTTGAAGATTTGTCGGCGTTATCCATCTTTAAATGCCTTAGTGTCGACTAAAAGCGACATATCATGGAAACACAGAAAAATCAAACCATGATAGCCTTGTTTGTAGGTTTTCACCCACACTAACTAGCTTAAGGTAGCTTTTGTCCGACAAAGTGGCGCTTAACTTCCCTTCGAATCCATTTGGGTATCCGACAGGAAGGCGCGCAGGGGGCGTGTTGCAAACCTTTCAGCAGGATAAGACTACCCTGCGATCGGCGGTATTTTCATGCTTTGTTAACCATTTGAAGTCCGAAGAGCTGCGCGAGCAAATCATTCTGTTCGTAGACAGTCCAATCGCCAGTGAAGCCGAAACCCTTCTTCAGCCAGAGCATAGCCTCGAAACCGGCAATCGTTCGTCGCGCCGTTTTGAAGGATTGAAAACCGCCGGTCTTTGGCATGTTCTTCTTCACTCTGAAATGGTCGCTTTCGATCCTTTGCTGTAGATGCTTGGTGACATAATGTACTGGATCTGGACGCAGGAGCCGGTCATCGACGGTCGTTTTGATCGTTGACGGGAAGGTATTTGCACCGTCGGTACCGATCTTCCCCGGCGATAGCAGGGGCTCGTCCTTCAGCATCTTGCGGAAAAATCGTTTGGCCGCATCAAGGTCGCGCTTTGCCGTTAGCAGAAAGTCGACAGGATTGCCGCATTTGTCAATGGCCCGGTACAGGTAGCGCCACTTGCCGCGGATCTTGACGTAGGTTTCGTCAATGCGAACTGAACCGCAATGGGGTCTGCGAAACTGGCGTAGCCGTTTCTCGATCATCGGCGCGTAAGCAAGAACCCATCGGTTGATCGTGCTGTGATCTACTTCGAAGCCACGCTCCTGGAACATCTCCTCCAAATCTCGATAGCTCAGCGGATAGCGCAAGTACCAGGCAACGGCCTGAACAATGAGCCATGCCTCGAAATGCCGTCCTTTGAAATCGTCCTTTGATTGGCGCTTCAGCTTTTCGGTAATGGCATTCAGAATCATAAACCCGCACTCCAACAAATCGGAACGCCTTTTCATCACCTAATTCTCAAGCCGGGGTTAACAAGAAAACTTTGCGACAGGCCCTGCCGGAGGCATTGCCCCCGACAACCACCCTGGTGGTGGTGCCAAGGAACTCGCTGACCATCTTGGCCGTGAAATGATCATCCGTCCCGAAATAACATTCCACTTCCGCCTGCAGGAAGGACTTCCAGTTGTTGGGGTAAATGTGGGCAAGGGCGTTGATGTCCTGAAGGAAGAACCACATGCGCACGCCAGCGCCTGCATGCGTCCTCAGGGCACTTAAAATGGTGTCGGAGCGGGGGAAGGACAGAAACTCGTCAAAAAGCATCAGAACGGGGATCTGGGGCCTCTGGGAGCTTTCCAGTGCATCAAGGGCCATGTTCAGGAGCATGGTCACATAGCGCCCGTGCGATTTGATGCGCTGGAAGGGAATGGTGATGTAGACCGTGGCCGGTTCCTTCTTCAGCTCTGCAAACGAGAAGTCGCTCCGGCTGGTCACCTCACGGATGCCGCGATTGTCGAAAAGCTTCAGGACCGTATCGAGGGTATCACTGAGGCGCGAGACCGATTTGCCCATATCCTTTCCGTGAAACGAGCGCATGCGGTTCATGATCATGGGATCAAGGTCCGGGCGGCTCATGTCTTCAATCAGGGAGCGGGTCTGATCGCTTCGAAGCCCGGAGACCATGTCGCGCAGGGTGCCGAGGGAGCGGTGTTCCTCGGGCATATGGAGCGCAAAATAGAGGATGGCGGCCCCGAGAAAGCTCTTGCATTCCGCTTCGAAGAAATCATCCACTTCGCGGGCCGGGGGCATGAGGAGATTGGCGAGGGCGTCGGCATGATCATCCGTTGTAATCGCGTCGAGCGGATTGATGGCGTGGGTGATGCTGCGCAGGCCATCGATGTCGAAGGGGTTCAGCAGCCAGACAGGGCCGACATTCTCGCTGCGCCATTTTGAGGTTGCCTTGAAGAGTTCGCCCTTGGGGTCAACGACAACGACGCTGCCCCTGTAGCGCAGCAGGTTTGGAATGATCTGGGAGACAGCCTTGCCGGTGCGGGTCGGGGCAAGGGTGATGAGATGGCTCTGTCCTGACCAGTGGAGGGCGGTCTTGGGAAACGCGCCCTGCGGGGTGCCTTCGCTCAAACCGCCGAGATAGATGGCATCGCCGCGTTCTGGCACCTTTGAGAAATCATAGAGCAGCTGGTGTTCGCCTGCGCTCAGGTCGGTTGGCCTGTCGAAGCGGGCATCGCCATGGACTTTGGGCGGGTTTTTGATGAAGGCGTCCTGAGCCCTCTTGCGGTTCTGGATTTCCAGATCGGCGGCGAGCATGGCCTCGATGCGCTCCCATGGTTCGCCGTCCTTGATGGCCTTGTGGCAGTCCGCGATTGTGGAGGGCATGTAGGAGCGAGCCCGCAGGCGGGTCTCGAGCTGCTTTCTTGCGGCCCGCCGGTCCATCCATCTGGCGACATCCATCCCGGTCCTGAGGTAGGATGAGCTGCCCTTGAAGAGGCCGCCAAACGGGTCGAACTTGTCGGACATGTGGGGTAACCTGCCTTTGCGTCATTCAAGCGGGTGCGGGGCAGACTATACGGATTTTTGAGCGCTTGCCCATAACGCATG
>NZ_GL476321.1:87319-133502 GCF_000148725.1 Roseibium sp. TrichSKD4
GGCACGCGCCTGCGCAACGACAGTGCCGGGCGCGGGTATTCCAGCTTCACGCATCTGCGCAGGCGTGTGCTTGCCACGGGCATCGTACTGCCGCCGCATGCGCCTTCATGGATGCAGGACCGTGCGGAGCTGTGGAACGCGGTCGAGCGCCATAACGTGCGCTCCAATGCCCAGCTCGGACGTCGGATCATCGTGGCGCTGCCTTATGCCATTCCCCGCGAGCAGTGGCTTGCGACGATAGAAGGGTATGCCGGGGCTTTAAGCGAGCGCTATGGCGTTGCCGTTGATTATGCCCTGCATCAGGATGACGCTGAAACCAATCCCCACGCCCATCTCATCATTACGGACAATGCGGTCACGCCGGAGGGTCTTGGCGGCAAGATACGCGAGCTTGGTCGGCAGGCGTTCTATTATGACGTTCGAGACCTATGGGAAAAGCACGGCAATGCCGCGCTGGCTGAGGCCAGTTCCTCCACGCGGATATTTGCGCGCAGCTATGCTGCGCGGGGTGTTCAGCGCACCCCGACAAAGCATCGTGGTATTGGCCGCGGGCAGCCCGTTCCAGAGCGCGCTCGCGAGTTTGAAAGGGATCATGACATGAGCAACAGACCCACCGCCGAAGAGCGCCTGAAATACCCCCGCATCTCCCGTCAGGAGACATGGCCACCCAGTCTTGAGCGCTGCAATGATGCAGCGGAGCGGGCGGAGTTTGCGCGTTACCAGAATGACATCCGGGTTCTGGAGCAGCAGCATGAGCGCGAGCAGGAAGTTGAGTACCGGTCCATGATGGATGCACCCGAGCACATCCAGCGTGAATATGATGAATATGTCCGCGAGCATGACGCCAATATCCCCTTGCCCTTACCCGAGCATGAGGACGAACTGGACCGGGATGTGTCCTATATCCAGCCCTACAAGCACGAGAAACTGCGGGAGCATGACCGGCAGGTCATCGAGCGCCGTGAGGAAGCAGACGAGCTGCGCAGGCGGGCGCGGGACATGTACCTCATTTTGCCCAAACATGAGCGCGATCAGCTGGCAGCCGTGGAGCGGCTACCCTTCCTTGAGCGCGGCGAGGCCCGCAGGGAAGCGCAGGAGCGCATCATGGCGGACCGCATTGCCGAGCTCAAAGAGCGGGACCAACGCGAGCGGGCCGAGAAGCTGCAGCGCGAGATTGAAAACGCCGCACGCGAGAGAGAACGGGAAAGGGAAAGGGATGATGAGAGGGAAAGATAGGGGGAAGGTGTGTGTTGACTTGCCGCAGAGGAATCGGACACAAAACTGTCAGAATTACTGATTAAATGACCTTAAGGTTTTGTTGGTATTGGGGGTTCATGAAATAAATTTATGCTATTATTGAGAGAAAAATATTAATTGAAAGTATTTATATTCAGAGAATATGAGGTTAAGAATTTAAATGAATAATAGTAAGTTAATATTAGCTTCATTCGTAATCGTAATTATGACCGTTTTTATGGGATTTAGATTGTGGAATCTCGAAAGAAATTGCTCTAATCTTGATTTAAGTCGAATTAAATTAGCGTCGGCAAGTTATTTCGTAGATAAGTATGGAATTGGAACTATTGGTTTTATGAATGCAGAGGGTAGTAGTAGCAATTTTGAGAAGGTACCCTACGGATCGGCGATTGAGTATTTAGAAAAATATCCAGATTGCTGTCGCTATTACCCCAATGAATACAAAGGGCAAGGTTTTTCTCTGTGGGAGAAGCTAACTCAACCGTATTGCGGTTTCGTTGGTGTGACCGGCCACACCCAATACCTTGACCAAAATACTGTCAAAGTTGCTGAACCCACCGGGCGTGTTTGGTTGATTGACCACCGATACAAAATTCACAAAGACCCTAAAGACAGGTGATTTATGGCACTTCCTGATATTAACCAAGTTATTTCGCGTTTCTTGTTCGGAGCTGATACCCCTCCTAGTGACTTTTCTGACGAAGAGCTTATTCGAGATTCAGACGCAAAAAGTGAGTTAGGCTCAATCAACGTTGCGGAGTATATGTCTACTGGGCCGGGCAAGTTTGCGCTTGCCTCAAATGTAAATCTTGTACAGTCTTTTTTTGATGCGCCGTTCTCGATTACGTCGCCTTTGTTCAGCCAATTTCAAGTTGAAGACAGTAACAGAGCTGAGATAACAAAAGTTGAGCTAGCAGCATTCTTTGGTCTTGGTAGTTATGGCCTATCTGTTGATCAAAAAGATTGGGATGATGGCAGCGGAGACTTTGCAGAGCGTGCCTATATCTGGGGCAATACATCGTTCCAGATAAATGATGAGGCAACATTTGTTATCGAAAAAAATGAAAGTGGATTTGAACTGTCCATTGACAATTTCTCCCTTGAACCGAGGAGAGTAGATGGAAACTACAGGCCGGAAAACTTCAATTTTGAATCTGACGATATTTCTACAGAGCTTACTCAAGCAGTTTCAAGGAAAGCAATAGACCCGTCAGGAATTGGCCGTACAGTCGAGTTACTCTTTTCGGGAGACGTGGAAAAAGGCACCTACACGCGAGAGGATTATGAAAGCGATCAGGGGAAAAACGAAGAATACTATAGTAAATTTGAGACAGATATTGACCGCATTGACCTTCTCCAAGAAGGTGTTCAGTCTATTTTTGATAATCTTTACGAAGGCGGGATAACGTCAACCCTTTTCGAAGGGAAGACCGTAGTATATGGAACAGAATTCGATGATAGAATGTACTACTCAATTACAACAGAAGGTAATAATGTTTTAGATAAAACGGCATCAGTAGCTGGAATTTGGTCTTTCGATCTTTCCCACCATAAGGATGCAACCAATGGATTGGCCCTTGTTGGGGGGCATGGTGACGATAGGATAGTTGGTTTTAAATATGACGATTATCTCTTCGGTGGCGGTGATAATGATACATTATATGGTCGAGACGGCGAAGATGTTTTGGACGGCGGAAAAGGTCAGGACGAACTGACCGGCGGGCAAGGCAACGACAGACTGCTCGGCGGTGATAATTCGGATGTCCTTCGGGGTGATGACGACGAGGTTGCTGACCTCCTTGATGGAGGTGAAGGGGCCGACAAGATTTATGCGGGTTTAAATGACATCGTCATCGGCGGAGATGCCAATGACACCTTGTATTACAAGGGTTCTGCCATCGGCGAAACAAAACTGGCTTTTGATTTTCGGCAGTTTTCTGAATATCTCCCGCCGTTTGCGTCCCGAGATGGATACGGACATTACTTTCTTGGCTCCTTCACCGGGACAAAAGAGAACCCTGAGCTTTTGTTGATCAACACTGGAACGGTTTTATTCGGGATTGATGCAACTGGAAAAGGTTTTGCTGTTCGCGACTTTGAAAGCGGGGATTACGGGCTTGATGTCAGATCGCCCAGCGAAATCTTGCCTCAGGCACAGGCAGAGTTTGAAGAATATGGGCTCCGGCTCGACGAAAGCCGGTTCATCATCGAGCCTTATGTCAAGTTGCTTTCAACGCTTAACAAGTTTGTACCGGCGGTCAGCAGCGATGAAAGTGATGCACTCGCGAGCTTTTCGATAGGTTTATCAGGTCACGCGATGGCCATCGTGAATACAATTTTCAACGGTTTTTTTGGTCTGCCTTACGACTTCAGGGGTCTTTCCAGTTCATCCTTAAGGTCTGCGAGCCTCGCTTCTACCGAGGTCGCTTATGCATCAGAAATTCAAGGCAACACAGATGCGGAGTATCTTGAAGGTACAGATCAAAACGACCTGTTAGAAGGTTTGGGTGGCAGTGACATTTTGGTCGGGAAAGACGGATCAGATACATACGTCTGGAAGCCGGGCGATGGCGATGATGCCATCCTGGAACAAGCGAGTGGTTCGGAAGACAGCGATACTTTGCGCCTGAATGGGATTTCGCCTGAGCAGTTGGTTCTCAAAAGAACCGCAGACGATCTGACCCTAACCTTTGTTGACCCGGAAACTGCTCGGGAACAATCGATATTCGTGCCAAACCAGTTCGTGGCAGATGGTAGCGGTATCGAGCGAATTGAATTCGACAACGGCGTTGTTTGGGACGGAAGCAAGATCGCGACGGAAGCCGGTGAGAGCTCGAATTTTGCGCCATTTTATCTGGGTGAACGAGAGTTTGAGATAGAAAATGACACAGAAGGGCAGTTTGATCCTCTGGCCTTTTCTGAAGATTATGAGGGTGATGAACTCAGCATTACGGATGTTTTTGCGTTTGATGGCGAAGTTTCAATTTCCGCAGATGGTAAAGTCATTTATGTCCCACCGAGCGGATACACTGGTCAAGACAGCATATTCGTCACTATTTCTGACGGAAATTCGTCCTCGACTGTTGAGTTGACCATAAACGTTGTCGAACCAAACAACGAGGTTGTTGTCTCAAGTCCGATTGCCGACCAGACTTCAGATGAAGACAACGCGTGGAGTTTCGTTGTTCCCGAAGACACCTTTTCTGATGCTGACGGCGATACGCTGACCTTGTCGGCGCGACTGGAAGATGGATCGTCTTTGCCATCCTGGTTGTCGTTTGATGCAGACACGAGGACATTCTCCGGGACACCACCGCAGGACTTCAACGGCACGCTGAGTGTTGAAGTCGTTGCCTCAGATGGAGAATCCGAGGCAAGCGATGTTTTTGTCCTCGAAATTTCTCCGGTGAACGATGCCCCTGTCGTCTCTGACAGCCTTGATGACCAAAGCGGGAAAGAAGACACAGCGGTCAATTTTGTTCTGCCTGAAGATGCCTTTACGGATGTTGACGGAGATACGCTGACCTTGTCAGCAACTCAAGCAGACGGTTCGGACTTGCCCGGATGGTTATCGTTCGACGCACAAACCCGCGCTTTTTCTGGAACCCCTCCACTGAACTTTAACGGCTCGTTGGACATCACCGTCACGGCCTCTGATGGAGCGCTATCGGCAAGTGACACGTTCACGCTTGAGTTTGAAGCCGTCAATGATGCTCCAATCGTCTCTGTTCCACTTGAAGACAAGTCTTCTGACGAAGATGCTGTGGTGAGCTTTACGTTGCCGTCTGATGCATTCACCGATGTTGATGAGGATACACTCACCTTCACCGCGACAATGGCAGATGGTTCAACGCTTCCCGCGTGGCTGGCGTTTGATGCCGGAACGAGGACATTTTCCGGAACTCCCCCTCAGGATTTCAACGGGGTGTTGAATGTCTCGGTAGTTGCGTCGGATGGTACCTTGTCTGCAAGCGACACTTTTGAACTCGAGATCACACCGGTCAACGACGCCCCGATCCTTGCGGAAGCACTTGAAGATCAAAGCGGAACAGAAGACACGGCTGTCAGTTTTGTTCTGCCGGAAGATGCGTTTTCGGATGTGGATGGTGACACCTTGTCCTTGTCAGCCCGATTGGAAGACGGATCAGATCTTCCGGATTGGCTTTCATTCGACGCCGATAGCCGCACCTTCTCTGGAACGCCACCGCAAAACTACAACGGGACTATCGACATCACCGTTACGGCTTCCGATGGGGTTCTGGAAGCTTCCGATACGTTTTCCCTTGATATCGCGGCAGTGAATGATGCGCCAACGGCAATCGGCGAAGGCGGTTTTGTGGTTGCATCCGGCACTCCGACAACATTCGCCGCAAGTGGTCTGTTGGCAAATGACGTCGATGTGGATGGAGACGCGCTTACCATTACATCTGTGTCTAGTACATCGGGGAATGCCACTGTTGAGCTCGATGCCAACGGCAATGTCGTTTACACGGCGGCAAATGGCTTTGATGGCGAGGACAGCTTCACCTATACCATCAGTGATGGTGAGCTGACTGCCACCGCAGAGGTCATGCTGGTCGTGGAAGCTGACGACCCATATGAAGGCTGGGAGCAGGGAACGGACGGACGTGACTGGATGTTCGGCGATCTCTGGTCTTCCAACCAGATTTATGGCGCTGGCGGCAATGACATCATTGTTGGCGGCTTCTATGGGGACCAGCTCGCCGGTGGAACCGGAAATGACCGGATCTGGGGTAACTGGGGCAATGATGAACTCCATGGTAACGACGGACGCGACAGGCTCTTTGGCGGCTTTGGCAATGATACCTTGAGTGGTGGTGCTGGAAATGACCGTTTGTGGGGTGGTTGGGGCCGCGATAATTTTGTCTATGAGGCCGGAGACGGGCGCGACAAGATCATGGACTTCGAAACAGGCCACCACTGGGGTTGGTTCAGGTCACGCGGAGACACCATTTCCATCGATGTGGATGGGATCGACAGTTTCACAGATCTTATGGGTACGGCGTCACAGGATGGGCGGAACGTTGTGTTCGACTTCGGCAACGGCGATGAGCTGATCCTGTCAGGCACTCGCTTGGCTGCCCTCGATAAGGACGCTTTCACGTTCTACTAAAACCTGCTTCAGATCTGCCAGTGGGGCTTTTCCCCACTGGCAATAAATCTGAGGTCGGGCGTGTACTTGCGCGTATTTGGTAATAATGACCAAGCCAGACAATCCACTTGCAGCGGCGCTGAAGAAGTCCCGTTCCACCTTCTGGGCTGTTGGGCTCTTTTCGTGTGCGGTCAATATACTGATGCTGACCGGACCGCTGTTCATGTTGCAGGTCTACGATCGGGTTCTGGCGAGCCGGTCCGTGCCGACACTTTTGGCGCTTTTTGCATTGGTCGCGGCACTTTATCTTTTTCTCGGACTTTTTGACCTGATCCGCACAAAGGCGCTCTCGCGGATCGGTTATGGTCTGGATGTCGAGTTGTCAGCTTTGGCAAAGAAAGTCTGGATTTTTTCCAATCTTCACCCCGGATCGATTAAATCGAGGCCCATCAACGATCTTGCCTCACTGAGGCAGTTCCTGAGTTCTAACGGCTTGCCAGCACTGTTCGACCTGCCATGGGTGCCGATTTATCTGGCCATCGTCTATCTGCTTCATACATGGCTTGGCCTACTGGCAACCGCTGGGGCTATCATCGTTGTTACTGCGACTATGATCAATGAGTTGATTACTCGCAAACCGATTTGGGAAGCGTCATCCTGGGAATTAAGAGACGCGCAGTTTGCAGAAGGGGCACATCGAAACGCAGAAGCTGTTGTGGCCATGGGCATGACCAGCCGCGTTACGTCATATTGGCAATCCCTGCGTGACCAAGCACTCATAAAGGCGCAAGAAGCTGGCGGACGTTCTGAGTTTATTACCGCCTTTACGAAGTCCATACGTATGCTGGTCCAGTCCGGCATGCTGGCCTTGGGTGCATATCTGGCAATTTTCCAGGAAATTTCTCCCGGAACGATGATTGCCGCTTCCATTCTTGGGGGACGGGCGCTCGCTCCGGTGGACGCTGCCGTTGCCAATTGGAAGAATTTTATTCGATCCCGGCTGGCCTATGGGCGGCTTTCCAAGATGCTTCAGGGAAATGGTGATAATTTCGAGCCAATCAACCTGCCGGACCCCAAAGGAAGGGTGACGGTGACCAATCTGCTGAAGCTTCCTCCCAAGAGTGCAGGCAGCCAAGGTGACCAACGACCGATTTTGCAAGGTCTGCATTTTGATCTTAATCCGGGTGATGGCCTTGGTGTCATTGGACCAAGCGCATCCGGCAAAAGCTCGCTCGCTCGGTTACTAGTGGGACTATGGATGCCTGACAAGGGGAGTGTCCGGCTGGATGGAGCTACATTTGATCAGTGGGACCGCGATGCCGTAGGGCAATATATTGGTTATCTTCCCCAATCGGTCGAACTTCTGTCCGGAACCATCCGACAGAACATCGCCAGGTTTGATGCGGAGGTCAGTGATGAAGACGTCATCGCTGCTGCCCAGCTAGCGGCTGTTCATGAGTTGATTCTCGCCTTGCCTGACGGTTATTCAACTGATCTAGCCGTAGGGCAACAGGTATTGTCTGGCGGCCAGGTTCAACGCATCGGCTTGGCAAGGGCGGCGCTCAGAACTCCGCCACTTGTTGTGCTGGATGAGCCCAACTCCAATTTGGATGCCGATGGAGATGATGCTCTGACGCATGCAATTGCAAAGCTCCGCGAGGCGGGCAGTTGTGTGGTTGTGATGGCGCATCGACCAAGTGCGATTGAGGCGGTCAACAAGGTCTTGATGCTGCGCAATGGGCAACAAGTCGAATTTGGAGATAAGAACGAGGTCTTGCAAAAGGTCATGCGAGCACCGACGGCACCTTCAAAGCAGACAACATCAAATGAACAACAACCATCATCCAAACGGGTCTTAAAGCCTGTCTCAAAACGAAAAATGTGAGCAGGTCGATGGCAGCGTCGCAAAACCAGTCCGTGAAAACATCTGCAAAAGGCCTTGTTAGGATCGGGCTTACCCTGGTCCTGACCTTGTTTTTCGCTGGAGGTGCATGGGCGTCTTTTGCAAAGCTGTCCGGTGCGGTAATTGCTCCAGGACAGCTTGTTGTTCTTGGAAAACCGAAGACAGTGCAGCATCTGGATGGGGGAATTGTCGCTGAAATTGCCATCGATGACGGAGATAAGGTTCTACAAGATGAGGTTCTGATCCGCCTTGATGACACATTGCTGAAAGCCAACCTGAAAATCTATGAGAACCGCTTACGAGAAGGTGTGGCGCAGCGCTCGAGATTGGTGGCTGAGCGAGACGAACAAGGGGGCATCGTTTGGGACGACGAAATCCTGGCACTCTTTGGTGTGGAGATCATGCAGTCGGTCAAGTCCGGGCAGCAAAAGCTCTTTGAGGCGCGGAATACGACACGAGAAGGCCAGATCTCCCAGCTTCGGGAAAAGATAAAGCAATTTCAAAACCAGATTTCCGGGATCGAAGCTCTAAAGTCCTCCAAGAAAACGCAGTTGGGCTTCCTAGATGAAGAACTGACCAGCGTTCGAACGTTGAACAAGAAGGGGCTGATGCCAAAGTCTCAACTGATGGCTCTGGAGCGACAACGTGAAGACATAATCGGACAGGTTGCCGAGCAGGATGCGGAACTGGCACGAATTCAAAATGCCATCAGTGAAACGGAAATCCAGATCCTTCAGATTGACCGCGAATTTCGCCAGACGGTTCTGACAGAATTGCGCCAGGTTGAAGCGGAGGTCAATGATATGACCCAGCAGCTTCAGGCGACGCTGGAACAGTTGAACCGCGTCGAGATCAAAGCCCCGGTGTCCGGCATCATCCATGAGTTGAGCGTGTTCACCATCGGCGGCGTTATTGGTCCCGGAGACCCTGTCCTGCAAATTATTCCGCAGGATGGAGTTTTTGAGATTGAGGCGGATGTTGAACCGCAATTCGTTGATGAGCTTTACCCCGGCCAACCGGCTACTTTAAGGTTTTCCGCATTCAATCAGCGCACAACACCGGAGCTTAACGGCTTTGTAAAAACCGTCTCTCCCAATGTTGTCGTAGATGAACAAACCGGCATGACCTTCTACAAGGTCCGCATGGCCATCCCGGATGATCAGCTCGAACGCCTTAAGGGACAGAAACTGATTTCAGGCATGCCCGTAGAAGCCTTTATCAAGACCAAAGACCGAACAGCCCTCAACTATCTCACCAAACCACTGATGGACCAGATCAACCGCGCATTCCGGGAGGAATGAACGCCACGGTATTTGTCTGTTGGCCTGCTTGCTAATACAGAAGCGCTTAATCCTTACGCGGTATACCCACGCCGCTCTTTCCGGATGGCCATATCCTTGAGCGCATCAAGGGCTGTGCCGGGTGAAGGGTAGACTTTCCGTTGCGTGCGGCCAAGAGAGCCAATGCGCCCCCATTCACGCTGAAGCTCCCATTCTCCGAAGAGATTGCACTGGACAGACAGGCGATAAAACCGCCGTTTGTTCTGGGCAGGATCAATGCAGCGCATGTGAAGTGTGGTTGGAAACATGTCGAGCTGCATCATGACGACTGGCCGGTTTGCTGTGAAGGCAATGGCTCCAGATTAACTCGGCCAGTGTGTCCAAACCATCACCCTGCCCCGTTTTACACATGGGATTCGATGTGGCTTGCTTGCCTGAAGCCCTTGTCGAGCACTGCCCGACACCCCATCATTGTTCTTCAAATATCCCCAAGGCCGGGGGCGTGGCCCCCGCCTGAGCAGCCTTCCTATTTCGGTTCAACAACGGCGTAAGTGCCGTCCACTTCATCGACAATCACCCGATGGCGGTATTTCCTGCTATCGATCCATTCCTTGAAAAAGGCGTCATCCGATGTGGTCCATGCGTTGAACTCGACATCGTAGCGCCCGTCCCGGCGTTGGCGGATGCTGTAGACCTCACTGGTGTTGCGGGTATCGGGAAACGGTCCGCAGAGCCGATTACGGCGGGTTACGTAAAACCGTTCCTCGCCCTCCGGCTGAGGCATCATGAACACGATGGTGTAGGGAATGGAGTCTTCCCGGTCGCTGACCATGCCTTTTTTCTGTAGACCGCTGACCATACCTGCAAATCCTGTCGCTGTGTGATAGCAGGGTTTGAACAGCGTGAAGAGCGCATGAGACCCCGGTGGACGGCACATGTAATCGGCATCATCGGACCGTTTCTGGCTGACCAGCGGGGTGTAGCTGTAGACGTTTGCAGCCATGCACGCATGCCAGTCCCTGATGTAGGTGTTGATGGCACGTTCGGCGGCAGATTGCGTCAGGCCGCTGGCAGATGCCGAGACCGAGCTGCCCGTGAGCAGAAGTCCGACTGTCGCTGTTATCGTAAGAACCTGTCTCATTGGCGCTCACGGACCTTTCGGGCCGTCTCATAAGTGCCAAACCCGATCTGGGCCATCCCTTGCGTCATCTTGGCAATGCCTGCTGTTGTTACGGGGAACGCAAACAGCAGCCCGATGATAGTGAAGCCGAGCACAATGCCGAACATCATGATCATGAAGCCAAGGAAGACATTTATAAAACCGGTGATAATACGCATTTCGACATCCGTGATGCGATGGAGTTTGAACAGAATTGCCTAAAGTGTTCAGGGGGTTGAAAGCCCCTGATTTTCTTCTTGAACCGGAAGAATCCCTTCGGGTAAGATTCTTGCCGTGGCCTGAACTCCGGCTCACGACCCCTTGACCTGCAAGGGGTTTCATCTTCGCCGAACAGAATAGGCAATTCTGTTCGCAGCGGAGATATTCAGGTGAAAACAACGAAAGCACGCCCCATTTCTGACGCAATCCACCACGGGTTTCAGGAAGGTGCGACCCGATGACGGGGCCGTCGCTTCTCACCTCGACCGGGATGCGGAAGTATCTCACGAACAGCGAACGGCAGCGGTTTCTTGTCGCCTGTGACGACCTGCCGGATGATGAACGCCTGCTGTGTCATTGCCTGTTGTGGACGGGAGCCAGACTGTCGGAAGTTCTGGCCCTTGAGCCGGAACACATATCCGGCGAGGAAGGCACCCTCACCATCCGCTCCCTGAAGAAACGGGGACAGGTGAGCTATCGACGTGTTCCCGTGCCCCAAACGTTGCTCACAGACCTTTTGCAGGCATCGGCACCCATATTTGGGTGGGGGCGCACGCGGGGATGGATGACCATCAAGACGGTCATGGAAGCAGCTGACATATCAGGCCCGCAAGCCTGTCCGCGTGGATTGCGCCACAGCTTTGCCGTCCATGCCATATCCTCAGGCGTGCCCCTGCATCTTGTCCAGCGCTGGCTTGGTCATCAGCGTCTTGAGACAACGGCCATTTATTCGCAGGCCTTCGGGCATGAGGAACGCCAGATTGCAAGCCGGATGTGGCAGTGAAATTCAGCCCCGTAATGTGTGACAGCGTCCTCCGTGATCATGGGATGGACTGACGTTCAGCGGTTCATTTTGCCGGGAAACCCCTTGCTCCCGTATCCGGCCCCACGTGGCAGACCTGCCAAAGAGTGCAAGGCCAGGGCAAGCGCTACGCGGCCCTGCACACTTTGTCATGCCCGCCCTTTGTCGTGGTGACGGGAGCGACAGGCGTTCCCCCAAACCAAAAGAAAGAAACCGACATGAACGACAAAACCACCATGACCACGGAGGACATCAGAACCCAGCGCATCCGCGAGCTGAATGATACCCTGCGCACCACGTGGACAAGTGCCAAGGGGTCCATTAGGGCTCAGTGATAAATCGTACGCTAAGGGTTCTGACCTCTCTGTAATGTTCGATAGACGGTTGGTCGCGACACGGAAAACACCTCGGCCAGGTCGCTGATGGAATACTCCCCAGTGGCGTGCATACGGGTCAGTTCACGCTGCTGTTTCTCGGACAGTTTTGGCTGTTTGCCACGCAGCTTGCCCTTGAGACGGGCGATGGCCATGCCTTCGCGCGTGCGCATACGGATGAGGTCGGCTTCGAACTCGGCAAAGGTGGCGAGGATGTTGAAGAACATCTTTCCCATGGGATCGGACGGATCATAAACCGAGGCACCGAGTGCCAGTTTCACACCTTTCGCTTCCAACTGATGCGCGATGGCACGGGCGTCCGGAACGGATCGCGCCAAGCGGTCGAGCTTGGGAACCACAAGCGTGTCACCTTCGCGAACAGCGGCGATGGCTTGATCTAACCCAGGCCGCGCACGGTTGGTACCAGTCAAACCATGGTCAGTGTAGATGCGATCTGGAGCAACGCCTAAGGTTTCGAGCGCCTGTTTTTGGGCGGTCAGATCCTGGCCGTCGGTGGAACAGCGGGCGTATCCAATTTTTGTCGCAGTCATGCACAAAGTGTACGGATAAGGGGCCTCTTTTGCAAATTTAATCGTACTAGTTATATGAGACGCCGGAAGCTGCGGTTTCATGCGACGCGTCTGCTCGCTTGAACCTGTCCGCTCAGCGGACGTCTATCGGACGGGTAAAACCATAAGCGAGGGTCTCGGCTCTGACCCTCAACACTTCTCTGAGAAGGTAATATATGGCCCACAGAACTGTCCTGACGCAGCGTCAGCGTGATGCTCTCTTCACCCTGCCCACCGATAGGGCTTCGCTGGAATACCATTACACGCTTGCAGACGACGATATCGAACACGTCAGAACGCGCAGGGGACCAAAAAATCAGATGGGCTTTGCGCTCCAGCTTTGCGCGTTGCGATATCCCGGGCGCCTTCTTAAGCCGGGAGAGATCATCCCGGAAGCTGTAACCAGTTACCTTGCCGCCCAGCTCGCTCTGCAACCCGAAGATCTCTTGCCCTACGCTGTCCGCGATGCAACCCGTCGAGAACATCTCGGTACATTGCGCAAGATCTATGGCTATAAGCGGTTCACCGGTAAACGTGTGAAGCAAATGACAGCCTGGTTAGACCAGCAGGCCGAGGCAACCGAATCTGGCGAAGGTCTGGTGCGGGCTTTTGTTGAAGAATGCCGGGCGCGGCAGATCATCCTGCCGGGTGTCACGACGATTGAGAGGCTATGTGCCGATGCGCTTGTGGCGGCCGAGCGGCGGATCGAGAACCGGATTGTCGCGCGCCTGGACAGTCGAATGCGCCGTCGTCTCGACGACCTGCTTGGCGAGGCTGCGAACGGGTGGCAGAGCGTGTTCTTGTGGCTGCGGGGGTTTGAGGTCGGCAAGAACACAGCCGATATGAACCGCCTGCTTGACCGGGTGGAAGCCCTCAAGGCGATTGGTCTGCAACCCGATGTTCTTGATGGCATTCCGCCCCACAGGATCAAGATCCTGCGCCGTCAGGGCGAGCGCTACTTCACGGGCAATTTGCAGGACATCAGCAGTAATCGTCGCCTCGCCATTCTGGCCACCTGTGTCGTTGAATGGGCGGCGTCCGTCGCCGATACCGTTGTCGAAACCCATGACCGGATCGTAGGCAAGACCTGGCGAGAGGCGAAGAAAATCAGCGCGCTACACTTCGAGCAGGCACAGGCGGATATAGCCAGCACACTGGTCGGATTCCAATCTCTGGGAACGACATTGCTGATGGCCCGGGGCGATGAGGCTGCCTTGGGCGGGGCCGTCGATGCATCCTGTTCATGGGATGGTCTGGAAACTCTTGTGGCGCGTTTTTCTGTCGACGTCGGCGGCCCGCGTGCGACGGATCTGACTAGGCTGATTGTAGAGATTCGCTCTGATGGGTTGGTGAAGCGTTACGACGATGGAGCTCAGCTCTATTCATGCCTCATTGACGGACCGAAACGGCCGACACGATTTGCTTCAGGCAGATGCCGGCGCCGGTCGGACGATGACTTCGATCTTCGTCTGTTTCATATCACCAACCCCAAAGCATTCTCGGGTATCGTCGGTTCCGGTGAACTCAGGTCGTCTCTATGGAACTTGCAAGGCACGAGGGAGCTCGGAAACGTCGCCTATGTCTATTTGACCAGCCTGCCGGCGATAGACTCGGAGGAGGATTTGCGGCGCATCGCGATGTCTTCCGACGGGATCATCCGCTTCCAGACCACCTCCAGCCGCGCTCGAGAAGAAACTCTGGAACTCACTGTCTATCGCGAGAAGACGACAGGGCGAACTGCACGGCTGCTGGTCAATTTGGCGAGCGGACTTTTGGCTCCACCGCACTTGCTGATACATCGGCCAATTGGAGATCAGCCCTATTATGAGGTCGTCGGTCCCGAAATCTATCGCATCGGAGTTCAGCCAGGGGTGGCACTCACCTATGCCAAAGGAGTTGCCACTGTCGACGAGGCAAGCTTGAAGCGCTTCGACTACGTTGTGGTCGGCGACGCCTCAAGTATTGAGGGGCTTGCTGCCCCCTACGATGAGGAGGAAACCGACCAGGTCGTTCACGTTGAAAAGCTCGACGCCGGGCTCGATCTCTTCGAATTCTGGCTCGAACACCAAAACAGCGACCAGGTCACAAGCCGCAATCCAGAACCGCGCATCTTTTCGACATGACGGTTTCGGGTGTGCCTTGCGCTTTCGTTCGCCTAGACGACGGAATGGCTCACCTCGCAAACTTATTCTTGGAGAGGCTCGTGGAGGCGGGCACCGGCGACCATCACATGTAGTGCGCCTTCATAGCCTCGATACGTTCTTCGGTCTTGCTGTTACGCTTCCCGACGACAATTCCGTATGCGGGTGAGTCCAGCAATGGATAGAACTGCACGTAGACGGCAACGAATTCTTCGGTGCTGCCGATGAAGATACGGAGTGTCTCAGCGGGGTCAATCTCTTGCTTGTCGTGCGGGAATGTGCCTCCCACGTACATGGACAAGCCGTCGCTTTTATTGAGGATGATATCGTTCAGGAACGGCTCGAAACCATCCATGCCAAGTTCCGCCACCGCAAAGGCGTGTGCTGTCTTGGCAAGGAAGCGAAGGAAGTGGTTCCGGTTTACGTCGCCCAGCTTCATTGCGACATTGGCTTCGCCAGTTTCCTCCGCAATTTGCCGGTTGATCTCGTAGGCGCGGGATTCGACATAACTCCACGGTCGCCCGCGACCTTTGTCTGAGCCGGCGTCACCAAGGGTGATGCGGGCCTCTGGCAGCTCCCATAGATTGAGCGCCAATGGTGCCTCCTCCAATGGAAAGGCGCGTGAACCCAGATCGCGAGTAATTTTGCCGCTGCCATCGACTGCGACGAAGGGAATTTTAACGTGCTTTGGCCGGTCTTTTCTTCTTGTCCGGCTCGGAGCATCGACTTGCAGCCGAAAATCGCCGAGCTGCTTCTTAAGCACCTCCTGCTCGTAGGGTTGAATAGTTGCCGCGCAGTGCTTGCACGACGCTTTCTCGAAGATCAGCGTGTTGTGGCCGAGCGCGAACGGAATGACATGCTCGTCGGTGAGATCGTTTTGAGAGAATGCCGAGCCGCAATAGATGCAGGCGCCCGGTGAAGGGATGCGTCGCTTTTCGAACCTGTCGATCTCATAAGTCTTCGTCTTCATCCAGCAAAGATAGGCGAGCGATCGCAGGGTTGCCAGCAGGGGAACCGTGTCACGGCAGCTCCAGTCGTGCTTCAAGTCAATCGCCTCACAAACTTTACGGGCTTTACGAACTTGACGAGTTAACACAAATAGCCCATATTGGCGGCGAAGGAGCACCAAGATCATGTCTACCGCTAAAGCTATTGAGAAGCGCGGTCGAAAGTCCGGCCACGTCAGGTCACCCAACATTGCGTTTTCGACAAAGCTCGCTGGAATTGCGGCGTTCAAAAAAGCGCTCATCGAGCAATATGGCGAGGCAGTCCGTCGCAGCAAGAAGGGCGGGCGCCGGGTCAGCTTTCGGGTCGATGTCGATCCAGAAGCTGGAGCGCAAACCATCACAGTTGTCGAGGAGCAGCCAGGCGCGGCCGCGGAGGGGTTTCCCGTCGAACAGGTCGGGGAGCCGGATGCGGACCTCAAGGCAGCTTTGAGGGAAGCTCGAGCTCGCGGGAAAAAGCGTGTTTCCGAAATCGTTGCCGCAGACGACATGCTCACCGCAGAGGCGTTTGCGGATCTGTTGGGTGTGTCCAGAGTGACGGTCAACTCACGGCGTCAAAACGGCCAGCTTCTAGGCATCGATGGGGCCAAGAGGGGCTTCCGCTTCCCTGCCTGGCAACTTGATGATGATGGCCGTCCATTCGAAGCGCTGCCCGAACTCCAGCAAATCCTCGGTGGCAGTGCCTGGGCTGTCTATAGGTTTCTGGTAACACCGCAAAGCGGTCTCAACGGGCTAACCGGACTCGATGCGTTGCGGAGTAAGAAGCCTGATGAGGTTATCGAAGCCGCCAAGGGTATTGCTCACGGTGACTTCAGGTAATGCCAGCAACTGCACCGCCCGCCGGCTTCGAGAACGCAAAGCTCGATATTGAAACTGTTCCTGCCGGAAAGCGGTTCGGACGCATCTACCTTGATGCTTTTCCGGATCCGCTAGGTTTCGGAAAAAGCCCGAGCCGGTTCAGCGATCCAAGGCGCCGGATCGATGAAAACCGGTTCGGGGTACTATATCTCGGTGAAACGTTGAAAGTCTGCTTCCTGGAGGCGCTGCTTCGTGATCGCCGGGACGGACAAATTGGCGACCTTCCGATTGAAGAAATAGAAATTCACGCCCGCCGATTTGCCGAGATCGAGACGACAGAGGATCTTCGTCTCGTCGATCTGCGCGACGATCACGCCGTGCGTATGGGTGTGCCTTCCGACGTCGCGAAGGCTTCGCGCCAGAGCCTAGCTCGCGCCTGGTCGCTGGCTTTCTATGAGCACAAATCTTCGCCGGATGGGATCATCTATCCCTCTCGGCTAAATGGCCACGTGAACGTTGCAGTCTATGATCGCGCAGTTTCCAAACTGGCCGCAAAACGCGTGGTTCCCCTGTTGGGCGCACCGGGGCTGGCATCGGTGTTGCGGGAATTGCTTGTGGCTTTGGTCTGAGAACACCGGCTATTCTCAAATTGTCTGCAATTCAGGTTCGAGTCTTCCGACGCCGCTTGTTGGTGGCCTCGATCATCGACTGTGGCCGAGATACGTCCAGCACGACAACCGAGAGCTTATCCTTCAATTGAAGCGGAAGGTCATCGACAAGCATCGCCTCAAGCGCCTCGGCGCTGTCGGGACTGTCGGCGCCATCGCTTCTCTTAGGCGCGTTGAACTCAGTGCCGAACCAAAAGACGAGATAGATCCCGAAGCCGCAGGCGTCTGGATCCGCAGCGTAACCAGCGAGCTGGGTCGAAGCGGCTGTCCAGAGCTCGCCGTTGTAGTGCCGTTTGGCCTCGATCGGCAGATTCTTGCCGGCATGGCTCAGCATTAGTACGTCGACCCTGGTGTTCTCGCCGCGACGGGCCTCGGGAAGGCTCGCCGCAATGCCGTATCCTTCGAACCGCGGACGAAGTAGTTCCAGGAGGCGGTCCCTGTCCTCGTTTTCGATCTGTGGTTTGGTTGCATTGCCATACTCGTCGGTGTTCCAGAACCGCTTCCAGGGCGTCTCACTTCCGGTCCTCAGCGTACTTTTGTACCTCTCGACCTCTTCCAGAACGACGGCCGCAAGGTCAGATGCGGTCGCCGGTGCGCCATCTGCGAGCGCACCCATCAGTTGGCTCACTGAGGGCGCCGCGAATTGTTCATCGCGCAGTTTTCGGGCGTGTTCCGCGGCTGCATGAGCAATATGGGGTGCCCAACTTGAATCGACTCTCTCGGCGAGTGCCTTCAGGTGCGCGCCGGCTTCAGCCGAATTTGAAGCGCCGAGACGCTGGATCGCAGCTCTGACAATCCCGCTCACTCCACCTGAGTGCCGCCAGTCATCGTCGCGAGCCGGGTGATTCTTACCAAGAATGCCAATCCTGGTTCTGTCCAGCAGGTCGATGTCAGGACATAACTCGTTGAGCGTCGTGGCGAGGTCTCCGTTTGGAGCTAACAGAGCAGATTCGAGGTCCTGTTCTGAGAGCTGATCGGCAAATTCCTCAGGCATCAGCGCCAGGCCGACGAACGACCAGATATCTCGTTGCTTCTGCTCTAGGTCGTCACGTTCCAAGGCACGGCGTGCGAGCTCTACCAGTTCGCCGATGTTCGAACTTTCGGCACATGCCCCGATCGCCTGCCTAAGGGCGAGATCCGGCAGCCCTGGCCTCTCGCCAAGCAGCCTAAGCATGCACAGGGAGACGAATGCCGGTTGATCTGCATTCGTGAGATGATGGATCGCATCAAGGTCTTCATCGCCGGCATCGAGAGCGGCGTTCCAGTACCGCAGCATTATATCAGCGCCCTGCTCGGGATCGCTGGCCAGCCGGTCGACTGCCCAGGCGGCGATCGAAGGTTCCCCGTCGCGGCTGAAGTAGGCTTGCCGAAGCCCGACCAAAGCGATGATCAACGGAGACGCGTCGATATCGGTTTCACGGCCGTGCAACAGCGCCTGATGCAATCCTGACCTAACGACATATTCCTGAGGGTAAGCGCCATTGGTTGCTTCGGCTTTGCCGAGGACCTCTACGCTGACCCTGATATCAGTGTGGATCGTAAATTGAACGAAGCCCTCGGCGATCGCCGCCGCGATCTCCTCATTTGTGTACCTGATGATGTTTTCGAATGGCGTCTTGTTCTGGCTGATCCGGCCATTCCGATAGTGCTCGGCAGCCCATCTCAAAACACCGAACTGGGTGGGAGCGCCGCTTGCGATCACTGCGAGATTCGGCGTCAGCTCTGCGATATTGCCATTCCGTGATTTCTCCGTTTCTTGGTCCTGCTTGGCCCTTCGCTTCGCCTCTTTGTTTTTCCATCCTGCGTTCGGGTCAGAGATGAGCGATTTGATAAAGCCCTTGAAACCGCCTTCCTGCTCCAGAAGCGAAACGATCGGCTCTTGCCATTTCGGCCAGCGATCTTCGCTGCGGGCCGCATAGGCGGCGATCTGAAACATCCTCTTTCGGGCCGCGCGCGAGTTCGTCGCCTGATGTCGCTTGGCATTTAAATGCAAGAATGCAGCAGTTTTGGCAGATTAGGGCAGTTAATTATGAGAATGGGGCGCTTTGATTCTCAGATTAACTGCATTTGGGTAGAGTGTCTCATTTGGGAGGCTCTGACGAAGAACGGCATTGCTTCCCGGTCGAAGCGTTGCCGGTGCAAGGCCAAGGTGGACCGCCGCAGCATGTGAAGCATTTCAACTCCGCCGGAATGCACCATTGCAACACCGGCCAGAAGGACGGCACGCAGATGTAGTGGCAAGACTGGATGCTGCGGCGTTGGGAAGCTGGTGCAACTTTCGGCAAGTACGTGATCGAGTTCCGGGATGATTTTTCCCAGCACTCTGAACCGCCACAGTTCTTCCTCGGCCGGGAAAGGCAACTCTATTCTGCGCATGAGCAGCAGACGCACAATCCCAGCCGGCGACGCCCAAGTCTTGATGCCCCGTTTGGCTTCATCATCGAGCAGCTTCTCGCCAAGACGGGCAGTGTCAAGATATTGCTGGAAAGGGGAGGCTCGTTCGTGATCATCAAAATTCCGAAATTGGTTTCCGCATAATGGGCACGTAATGCGCCAGCCCTGCAGTTGGCTGCGCAGGACAGGCACCGGTTCCTGGCCCGCATTGCAGTTCACGCAAACCTGTGTCGGCCGGACGGCGATGAGCCGACGCGATGATTGCGCCATATCTGTGAAGGTCATTTGACGTATCGCGGACGGTTTCGTGGCGAACATGTTGGCCAGGCGAATTTCCTGGGCGTTGGTAAGATGGAGATCAGCGCCACGCTGGGAACGGATTTCCGGAATGCAGTGCCGTAGCATGATCAGCGGAGAAACCTCATAGAAGCTGGCGTGCCGGCCGATCCAGGAGGACAGAAGTTCGTCGGTGACGGAGGGCAATATCACCGGCAGCCGCTGTGTCACCATGACGTGCGTCATGCGTAGGCCGCTTCGGTATCGAAGTCCGGCTCCCAGCTCTCGATGGCTTCGTCTGTAATGCGCTCGTGGCCATTCTCGATGGCATCGATCGCGAGGCTGTTGATCATGTGGAAGATATTTGCGGTGATACCCTCGGTGATCTGAAGTATCCGTCGCAGCGATTTCGCAGTCAGCACAGAGGGTTTGCGCAGAGGCGTATTACGCAGGATGGATACGATCAGGGTTTCGAACTGGTCGTTGGCCGCCCACCGGCTCAACGTGAACTGCTGGAAACGGCGTGCGAGCTGAACGTCGCCGCTGATGGCCTCGCGCGCCTCGTTGACGCCGAAGCAGACCAGCGAGATCTGCAGTCGATTGCTGAGGAAGCGGAGCGTGTTCAAGACGATGCGTTGTTCACGGTAGGATCCAGCGAGGATGTTATGTACCTCGTCGATAACAAGCACCTGAACGCCGATGGCCTCCATGATCCGCAACGTAGCCTGCTCCATCTGAGCAATATCGGCGCGCGGTCGCTGAGGTGCGCCCAGAAGGGTTAGGAGTTCGGCGTAGAACCGTCGCTCACCGGGACGGCTGGTCATTTCCATGGCCAGGACTGGTGTCTTCAACGTGCCCGTCAGCGGATTGAAGCTCGATGGATGCTCGTCCCGGAAGCGCTTCATGATCATGGTCTTGCCCATGCCGCTGTCGCCGTAAATCGCGACAGAAGGCATGCGCGTACCACGTGGGTGATCGAGGAGAGCACTCAGCCGGTCCAAGGCCTGTTTGGCGCGTGGGTAGAGCACCCATCGGCGTGATCGTATCGCACGAATGCGGCGTTCGTCCGTTTCGGAAAGCAGCGCTGCGGCCCTGGCGGTTAGGTGGGAGACTTCATTGTTCATATTCGCTCCAGCTCAATCTGTATCCTCAACAAAGGGTACAGGTTTGCTGGAGTCGACACCGCGGAGCGAGCCCCATCCGCCATCATCCACCTTCGATTTCGAAGAAGAAGCTTTACTGCGTCGTGCTGCTGCCGTTTTTTTGGTTGCCGTATCGACGAGCTCACGTTGTGCGATCGCAGTACGGACGATGGCGCGGGTATCTACTTCACGGCGTCCCTTTGCAAGCAGGCTGCGTCGCGCCGTAATCGCTTCATGCAAAGTGACTGAAGGTAGGGTCACATCGGCATAACGGGCTTCCACGAAGTTCCCGGATGGCCGGCGAACGAAGATGCGCGCCATATCGCGCGGATCATATTTGACAAGCAGTCGCCGGTCCGAGCGTCCGACGTCGGCGCTAAGCGCTGCTGACCAATAACGCAAGCCGAACAGGTGAATGCCTGTCGGGCGCAAGGTTCGCTCCTGCTCGGGCAGAAAGGTGAGCCAGAAGCGAAGCCTGTCTTGTGGCAGCCGAAGAGGAATCTCTCCCTCGTGCTCCCGCCACACCGCGATCGGCGGCCGGCCAAGGCTGCTGTGGATCGACTGATGATAGGCGCCCACGATGTCGAGAGCGATATACCGCTCGAGTTCCCGAAGCGTAAGCGCCGCATGCCGCTTGGAATTGTATTCGCCAAGCTCCTGCGGGTTGCTGAAGGTCGTTCCAGGCAAGAGATGCAGCCTCCCCATCTGCGTGCCGATCAGGCGCTCGATATGACCGCCGAAATGCGGCTCCCCCGGTGGCCGCCACTCGATCGCAATGCCGGCGTCCTCGCATCCTCGCTTGAAGGCTCGGCTGCGGAAGTCGGGACCATTGTCAACATGCACCATGTCCGGCAGACCAGCGACGGGCCACGGCTCCGTTATCTCACGTTCCCGGAGCCATGCGGATTTGTCGAAAACGGAGTGTAACAGGCACAGGCTGGTCGATAGGCGGGATGGCGCTTCCATCGTGAGATAGAAGCCGGTCACCATCCGGCTGCAGACGTCCATCGCCAATGTCAGCCATGGTCGGCCGAGCGGTTCCCGTGTCTCCTCGTCAACGACGAAGATGTCGGCCTTGGTATGGTCGATCTGGACCACTGCCAGGGGACGAGAGGCTTTGAACACTCCGGGAACGGCCGTTGTCGCCTTGACGATCGTCTGTTCGCCGCGCCGCTTTGCCCGCTTCTGCAGGTCGATGTCCTTTAGGCGAGCGACGATCGTTCGCCGATGCGGTGGCTTCAATCCGGCCGAGATGCAGTTCGTCTGCACGTCCCGCACCAACTGCGAGATCGACGGCCGTGTTCGCTTCAGGTAGAACTTTTTGATAGTCGTGCCGACGATCTCCTCCCGCTTTTCGTCCAGCGTACGATGGCCCTCCGGCCGTCCTCGCTTACGGTCGACCAGAGACAGAACCGTCCCGCCGGCGCGGAACAGCTTTACCAGCCGGTAGGCCGTCGCCTGGCTGACATCCATCGCGACAGCGAGCCGGGAAACCTCTGCGGCGGTCGCACCGTCAGGATTGTGCTTCAGGAAGCTGCGGATCGCATCTGCCCGTCGGCAGGCTTCATCCCAAAGCGCTTCGTCAATTTCGTCAGGAAACCGATCGTTCATGGCAGGCTCGCGCGGAAAACATCGCGAACGTCATTCTCACATTAAGTGATAAAAGCCAAGCCGGATTATCAAATTAACTGCCCATTCTCAAATTAGCTGCTCGCTCAAGAGACTGAAAGCGTTGGTGCCTGATTCTTATAATTAAATGGAAAGCGACACGAACCAACCGCTTCTTCGGCTTGATGCGCAGGTTCAACTCCAGCGACCGATAGATCCGCCGAACGCGCTTGTGGTTCTATGCATATCCTTTGACATTGCGCAGATAAAGAAAGCAAAGGCCGAACCCCCAAGTGCGATGCGTTGTCGTCAGCCGAACCAGCCAATCCGCGATCTCGGCATTCTCATCGCACAGTTTGCGTTCATAGCGATAGCAGCTTTCGCTGATCTGGAAAGTCCGACAGGCAAGCGCAATGCTCACGCCACACTGTCGAACAGCTCTGATGGCCATCTCCTTGCGTTGAGACGGCCGAGCTACTTTTTTCCCAAAGCATCCTTCAGCAGCTCGTTCTGCATCGCCATCTCGGCATACATCTTCTTCAGGCGCCGGTTTTCCTCGGCCATGGACTTCATTTCAGTCATCAGGGACGCATCCATGCCGCCATATTTGGATCGCCAATTGTAGTAAGTCGCGTTGCTGATCCCGTGTTCCCGGCAAAGGTCAGCGACCGGCACACCGCTCTCACCCTGCTTCAAGATTGCCAGGATCTGGCTTTCCGTAAATCTCGATTTCTTCATCTCGTTCTCCATCCATATCAAAGGCCGGAGAAGTCTAATTTTCAACCCTATGTTTTTCGGGGACGATTACCCGAACGCTCCAAAAACCCCGGAAAAACAGGCTTTCTCGCACCAGCGAAAGAAATTTGATGGTGTGGAACGGCCCTTCGCACCCGGCATCAAGGATGCCTATTGTGATGATGCCAATCGTCACATGATAGAAGGAACCATTCCATGGACAAGATTACCACAATCGGACTGGATTTAGCCAAATCGGTCTTTCAAGTTCATGGCGTTACGGAAGATGGCGGTGTCGCTGTGCGACGTCGTTTACGGCGATCACAGCTATTGGAATTCTTCCGTACCGTTGAGCCTTGTCTTGTCGGCCTTGAAGCATGCGCCAGCGCCCATTACTGGGCTAGTGAGATCAGAAAATTCGGCCACACGGTACGTTTGATGCCTCCGGTCTATGTGAAGCCTTATGTTAAGCGAAACAAGACCGATGCAGCCGATGCAGAGGCAATCTGCGAAGCAGTCACGCGTCCGACGATGCGTTTTGTGCCCGTCAAATCACGTGAAGAGCAAGCTGCGGGCATTGTGTTGAAAACCCGAGAGCTCCTCGTGCGTCAAAGAAGCCAAACAGCAAACGCCCTGCGTGCTCATATGGCTGAGTTCGGAATTATCGCTGCAAGTGGAATGGCGAGTATTGCCAGGCTTACAGCCATTTTGCGCGACAATCAGGATGACTGCTTACCAAACGCGGCCAGAGCAGCGCTTCTGGAAATGGCCGAGCAGATAGAAAAGCTGACGGACAGGATTAATGCGTTGGATACCAAGATCGTTGCAGGCGTGAAAGCCGATGAAGCGGCTCGTCGATTGACGACTATTCCGGGCGTCGGGCCAATTATTGCCGCGACCGTTCGTGCAGTCATCCAGGATCCCGCTGCCTTCCGGACGGGGCGAGACTTAGCTGCCTGGATTGGCCTTACGCCCAACGCCAATTCCAGTGGAGGAAAAGAGCGCCTCGGGAGAATCTCCAAGCGTGGCAATAAACAACTGCGCACTCTTTTGATCGTCGGCGCCACGGCGGTTCTGAAGCAAGCCCGTGGAGCACAGAAGCGACCTGAATGGGTCCTGTCATTGTTGGCGCGGCGTCCCTACAAAGTGGCGGCTGTTGCACTGGCCAACAAGATGGTACGCATCATATGGGCGTTACTCGTGAAGGGGGGAACATATCAAGCGCCAACGGCCATGGCAAAGATTTAGGACTATCATTGCCGGCGTTTCAACGCCGGGATAACACGGCAAGGTACGAAAGCGTGATGAACCCGCGGGGCAAAACCTCAATATCAATCAGACCGCCTGTTGCAATGCGCCTTCGAGCGCGCAAATTTGATTAGGCGATTGGTATTGCGGATATCATCGTGGCCAGCGGTCGATGGCCGCAAAAACAGGCCGTACATATGACTGCACCGTCCGACGGAAAATTAACGCAGAAAAACCTTGCTTTGTGGGCCGTTCCACATATGCAACAGTGCCCCGGCGACAGGTTGCGAAGCGTCATGTCGTCGATCATACGGCGGCGCAGCGGGCTCACCGCTGGTGTGGCATCAGCCATGGGATGGTCTCCTGATCTAAGGTTGGTCTCAGCAACCAAACCTTCCCATCAGCAGGCCATTCCCGCCAACAGCCTCAACCATCCCGCGTCAGCGGGTTCGTTCAATCCCAACGATTCAAACTTTTATCGAAATGCTTTAGTTACTTGGGATAATATTACCTTGTATAACCTTGACAGCATCGGGCCCGCGCAGCTGATTCATCGCAGAATAAATTGGGTCAGCTGTATGTGTTTCAGCAGGCTTTTCACTCACCAACGATGGTTCATACGGGACATAGGAGTAAGCAGGTGTAAATCCACCTTCACTCTTTTCTAGTTGGGCGACATAGAATTTCCCATTCTCATCGATGCCTACCATGTAAGGTTCGCCGCTTGCGGGTATCACGTAGTAACCCTTTTTCAGCTTGACATTAGCGTCTCCCTCACTGGTATCTCCAACGCCTTCGTCATTGACAAATGGGATCATGATCCCGTTACCGGGCATAACGTAGGCGACTCCGTCTTCGAAGTCTTTGGTGGCTTGGTCTTCAAAACTCAAATTTCCGCGGCCGCCGATCAAAGAGTTTAGCCAGGTGCTAAAGGATACCGTCGCGCGGAACGGTGTGCTTTCTAGCATGACAACTGGTTCAATCGCGCGCACGTTTTGTCTTGCTTCTTGAAATCCGCTAGTCTCAAAAGGTAAGCTTTTCAAGAATTTGGCCAAAGCTATTCGTTTTGAAAAGATCTGAGACCAAACCTGTCCGGGCTGCGGTCTCGCCGTGGCCCTGCCAAATCCATCATCTTCATTCGGCTTTAACAAACCGTTGTTGTGATAATTCAATTGGTTAGGGAAACCCGGCTCTGAGAAAATCCCCATTCTTCTGGCCAATATTTCTGTTGGAACATCCGTATTCACGAAACCGAAGCCTTTCTCACTGTAGGGAAGCTCTGGCCAGTTATCCATTGAATTCGGATCAGACCCGTCTCCGGTCGGCAACCCGACGTGGCGACGCAGTTTTGCGCCGGTATCCTCACGTTCTATCGCAGCTCCACTCACTTGGTCGTAATAGAAAGTTCGAATATTGTTATAAGACGAGACTGGATTTCCATCCGAGTCGCGAGTGGCAACATAGAAATCTCCAAACCTGTCAGACAGTCCCAAGACCGCAAATTCATAATCATCTTGGAGATTGCCACCTGGATCAAGTTCGCCTTTTTTATAGCTATCTTGATTCTCATCTCCTGCCTTCACAACTGGTAATTCTCCTGATCTGATGGCTTCAATTATCGTCTTAACGCCTAAATTAAGGGCGAAGTTTTTCGCGACGTTTTTCTCTGCTGGACTAATTCCATCCTGAGCGAACATTTGCGTTAGTGTTCGGAGTGTAACCTCGCTTGGGATATCTCCAATCTGAATGCCACCAATATCCATGTTTCCCATGAAAGATGCTTGATAATTTAGGTGATTTAGAATTTGTTGAGCTAGCGTATCCAATTCATCAGGAGAGAATGTATAACCCATTACTTCCGTAGGAATATACTGTAGAATTTTCTCTTTAGTTAGATCTGTAACTTGGGAAAGCTTCTCTTTTTTATCAGCTCCCAAACCCTCAGGAACGACCACAACCTTTATGTCCTTCAGATCAGCCCCAGCTTTCTCAACGTCGCCATCATAATATCGGTCAGCATACTGCTGAAGTAAGTCGCCGAATCCATTTGGGAATTTATAGGGATAGATCTTTACATAATAGGTATTCTCACCCTGCCCGTCCGGGGAGTTTCGATTGGCGTCCGCAATCGACTTTACTGCCGAAAGGGTTGACCTGTTGCGCGAGTCAACACTTACGTTAAGTCCGGGAGCAAGAACTGAAAGACGTTTAATATATTCATCGAATGTGATTGTAGGTATCGACGGATAAATTGTGCCCGGAGTGCTGGAGGTAATGTCTGGCCAACCCAGTCGAATATCGTCAACCGCGTCATCACCTTCCTGCCCATCCAGATGGTCCAGCGAATCGCCCTGATTGTAAGCGCCAGCGGTTCTCACAGGCGTAAAATCATGCAGGACTACGCCATGCCCATCCCGCGTTTCGTAGTGATCCATTTCAATGGTTTCCGCGCCTGCGATATGCGCGATTACCGCCGCCATGACCGAATTTTGCGGGATCCCAAAGGCGTGCAAAGCGTTGGCTCTGTGCCACTGAATGTCAAATGGCGGATCGGAAAATTCGCCGGTTTCAGGATCGTACTGCCTTTTGTCCAACCCTCTCGCAGCTCGATTTTCCAGTGGCATGAGATCAGGATTGTCCCGCATTCCTTGCATGAATCGAGCGTTAGCCTCAGGACTAAGAATCGTAGTTCCGAAAGGTTCAAACTTGGCGCCGGGGTGCCCCTCCTTCAGCTTAGTTACAATTTCTTCTACTTCGGTAGGTGTCAGGCTAAGAAAACGTTGCTTTAGCTGCTGTACTCTTTGACCTAATTTCTGAAGGTCATCATCGCTTAAACTTCCTCCGACTGAAAGGGCTTCTTTCAGGTCGGCGAATTCCGCCACCAAAAGATAGTTCGCAATCGCGGTTGAGTAGGTTCCAAAAGGAAATTTGTCACCCCATGCCGTTTCCCTTGTGTAGCCGTTTGGTACCTGAGTAGATTGTGGCCCTCTAACTTGCCCCGGAATGACCTTTTGGAGAGGGAGAGGCGACCCTGCCGTAAATGGTTGTTTCTGCGGTGGGACAACCGATGGCTTACTCTCCATAACTTGTTGTTGTGGCTGCTGGGGCTGTTGCTGCACTTGTGGCTGCTGGGGTTGTTGAGGAACAAACGCGGGACGCTGTTGCTGCACCTGAGGTTGTTGAGGTCTTGGAAACGATCCAGGTTTGGACACCACAACTGGTCTTGGCTGTGTTTGCACACGAGGCGGAGGTGGTGCAGGTCTTGGTACCGGCGGTCTTTGAGGAATACGCATCTAAAAAACTCCATTTTTTGCTAAGAATGCGTGCGCAGTTTGCTGTTTCTTCGGCGATGAGAAACTGTGGTTTTTTACGAATAAAAGTAAGCGGCGCTGGCGGCCCATCGGATTTCATCTTGACGGGTTGAAGTTCCATGGCAGGCGTACGTCGATCCGGCTTTTCGGATGGCCGTTTGCGATTGCTTCGATGGTTGCCTTTAGGTAAGCGAAGGGCTCGACGTTTTTGATCTTCATGGTTTCGGTGAGGGATGCGATGCGGCTCCATGTGCGCCCCAGGGCATGAAGTGGTCCCATTTTTCCGGACAGGCCAGCGGCTGATTTAAGGTGTATCCGGTTTCATTTTCATGCCGCCAGTTTCCAGTTCTTGTCAGCCCAATATGCCTCCTTGGGAGTTTTGTGCTCAAGTGCTGAATGAGGCCGGTCGGTATTGTAAAAGGTCATCCAGTCACTGATAACGCGATGTGCCGTGAATCCGTCAGTCAGGTCCTCCAGATAAACCGCTTCCTGCTTCAAGGATCGCCAGAGCCGTTCGATGAAGATGTTGTCCATGCACCGGCCACGTCCATCCATCGAGATGCGTACCCCGGCTTCGGTCAGCGTAGTGATCCAGGCCGATCCGGTGAACTGTTATCCCTGATCCGTATTCATTATCTCGGGCGGTCCGAACCGGGCAATGGCCTCCTTCAAGGCTTCGACGCAGAAGTCTGCGTGCATTGTGTTTGACAGCCGCCAGCTCAGGACCTTCCGCGTCGCCCAGTCCATGATCGCAACCAGATACAGAAAACCGTGTTTCACGGGAATGAACGTGATGTCCGAACACCAGACCTGGCTGGGTCTGTTGATCGTCATACCCCGCAGCAGATAGGGATAGACCTTGTTCTGCGGATGCGGCTGGCTGGTTCTCGGCCGCTTGTAGATTGCCTCCAGTCCCATCTTCGCCATCAGACGACGAACCCGGTGGCGACCGGCGATAACCCCGTCCCGGCGCAGGTAAGCAGCAATCTGGCGGCTTCCGAAGAACGGATATTTGGTGAAGACCCGGTCGATGGCCTTCATCAATTCCAGCGTTGCCGCGCTGATCCCGACAGGCAGATAATAAAATGCCGAACGGCTCAGCTTCACCAATTTGCACTGCTGACTGACGCTCAAATACGGATGATCTCGGTGGATCATCGCTTTCTTCTTGGCAGGGCTCACTTCTTGAGCCCTTGAGCTAAAAAATCGTTCTCAACGGTCAGCCTCCCGATCTTGGCGTGCAGGTCTTTCACCTCCGCTTCCGTCGGTCCCTCGGATTTGCCAGCACGAGCGAACACATCTGCCATGCCTACGACAGCCTGCCGTTTCCACGTACTCACTTGGTTCGGGTGGACCTGATACTTGGCCGCGATCTCCTGGATCGTCTGTCGCCGCGCAATGCCTCAAGCGCGACCTTCGCTTTAAACGCGTCCGAAAAATTCCGGCGTTTCGCCATTCTCGTATCCCTTCAAATCAATGGGATACACCTTAGCAACCTGTCCGAATTTCCGGGACCACTTCAGCAAACGCATGTAGGTGGTGAGTCAATTCATCTTGGTTAGAACTTTCTGGAATTGATTCAGCATCGTCCTTCAAAAGGAGGCGATGCTTCAATTATAATCCCAACATCAGCCCAAGAGTTGGCTTGGTTGATTTCTTAGAGTCTCAGTTCTTGGCTGAAGTTGAGGCCATCTCAATGTCTTCAGGTTCTTGTTGCTGCTGAGGAGACCGCCAAATGCTGGAGATACGGTTCATGATCGAATTCCAACGGCTTTGACTTGAACCGCCGCCTTGCGGTGCCTCTGCCTCAGTTTCGTCGTCGGGCTGCAATTCGGCGGGAACATTGCCATCCTCGCCAGGCTCTCCCTTCTTCGGATTGTGCAGATGATTGAAACCAAACGCGAGTGCACCAAACAGAGTGCCCCAAAGGAAGTTAAACGAATTTTGTAACCCCGTTTTCGCCAGATAGTCCGCTAATGATGCTTCAAATTCGTCATCAATCGTCTCTGTTGAATTGGCCCCAAGTTTAAATTCCTCATTCTGCAACGACCCGCCGGACGATGCCAATCCGTATAGCAACCCTCCGAACGCCAAAGCCTTTACGAGGCGATACGTTAGGTCGTAGAGCGCTCTCGAACCCAAGTAGTGTTTAACCGGTGCTGTATTCGCATTTGTGCCTCTGTTGTTCGCCGCGTCTTCACCAAAAATCTGGGCCAAATTCGCCGCCGCATGTGAGCCGAAATCAATTCCAAGTGCTGCAAAGGCGGTTCCAAGACCGGACGCAGGGATCAATCCCAAAGCCCGTCCGACTCCAACTGCAACAAGGCCTGCAGCGACACCCGGAAGCATATTTACAAGGGTTTTTTGTTTTCGGCTCAGGTTACCGTGTTTGGCTTCATATCTAACTCGCCAAGCGTTCAGCCCTTCCTTAAGAAACTGGAAGACTAGAGTTGAAATAGTGTTCCAGATAACTTCCTTGGAATCTATGCTCGCCTGGACATCAGGATCGTCGCTCGTCGGAATTTGACCCCAGATTGATATGTCTGGCGCATCGGTAAGAGGGCGCTCAACATCCGCACGAAAGCTCTGATAAGCCTTTGAGGAAGCCACCGACCAAGTGTACGCATAGCTGAGCAGCGCGACAAAGCCGATCAATCCTGCAAGGTGCTTCCTGTTCTTTGCGTTCTTCGGATAGTTGACGTCATCCAGAACCTGTTCACCCAACGACGAAAACGCGGCGGGTGATAATGCTAGAAATACGAAGGCCCTGATTGAGTTTAGGACCAAATTAATCGTCTTCCTTATCTTGCCCCATTCACCTCGTTTGATATTGAAGTCTTCAAGATTTACGGTGTGAACGATGGTGTCTTGCCCATTATCTCCGACTTTTCGAACCACAAAAGTGTGCGTGTCCGGATTGTATTCGGCTGACAAATTACCTTCACCGAGACTGAGCGGGTGTGAGACGGTATTGGAACCGATAAACCCGCTTATCCCAGCTGGCAAAACCGAACTCTTCGTTACAAAAGAATAGCTCTCTTGACCGGTACTCAGGTTGATTTTGAATTTTTGGATCAAGCTGCTTTCGGTGTGCTCAATTCTAAAGCTGAGCGTCTTGGTATTTGCATCGTATTTTTGAGTAACTGACTGCACACCTGAGATAACTCGATACTGAGGAACGGTTCCATCTCCAGTCGGGTTGTCATTGATGATGTAAAACTTATTTTCTTTGGGGTCGAACAATGTTCTAAGTTTTACATCTGCGTCAGCATATCCATAAACGGGTTTTGCTTGATCCAGTATGGCTCGCGGCAGTTGGTCCGGCGTACTTACACGTCCAGTTGAAACGACAGCTGCAAGGACATTAGGGTCATTCGGCTGCTCTGGAGAATATTGCTGCTGCGATAACAGACTTTGCTTCACCAATTCGTCATTGAAGATTTTTTCAAGAATATCTACCTCATTTTTCTTCGCTTCCGCATCTTTATCTAAGTTTAGACTCGCCTTAATTTGCGAAAGAAGCTGTTGTATTTCATACTGGCTCGGATCGGGATTATCTGCCAGAAACTCCGCGATCTGATTTTTGACATTTTTTCGAAGCCCATCGCTTGAACTAGGTAATTGTGGCCGTGCCGTAAATGATTGTTTCTGCGGTGGGACAACCGATGGCTTACTCTCCATAACTTGTTGTTGTGGCTGCTGGGGCTGTTGCTGCACTTGTGGCTGCTGGGGTTGTTGAGGAACAAACGCGGGACGCTGTTGCTGCACCTGAGGTTGTTGAGGTCTTGGAAACGATCCAGGTTTGGACACCACAACTGGTCTTGGCTGTGTTTGCACACGAGGCGGAGGTGGTGCAGGTCTTGGTACCGGCGGTCTTTGAGGAATACGCATCTAAAAAAACTCCATTTTTTGCTAAGATTGCGTGCGCAGTTTGCTGTTTCTTCGGCGATGAGAAACTGTAGTTTTTTACGAATTAATTTCAGACAGAAGGGGTTGATTCGGCTGGAGGCCGAATGACACCTTAAGTTCGCTTGGCTAAGGATGGGGTGTTTCAATATCTGCCGCTGGTCTCATAAACTTGCACCCGAGATGTAGAAACGGATGAGTTGGAAAATGGCGGAAACCAATGTCCGACAGTTGGCGGGTCGACGAGGCTTATATCAAGGTGCGCGGCATGTGGACGTATCTGTACCGGGCGGTTGACAGGTCGGCAAAAAATGCATGATCGAACGTGCCTCCAGATTCGTGCAATGTGTCATGTCCGAGGCGATTGCCATTATTGAAACCCAACTCAAAGCGTAATTGCGCTTAATGGAAGTTTTCATGCGCACAACGTGTAAATTTACAACAGAGTAGGGCTGATCTTTGAAACTCAGTCCTTCAGTACAAGAGCCCCCTAAGTGGCAAAGTGGCCGCACCAAGGGTTGCCGCATCTCCGTCTATTTCACTGACTATCAAAGCTGGAAACGGAGGAACTTCCCCGTATCGGTTGGCCGGGTTTCGTATGCAGTTCTTGATCAATTCCTCCCGCATTGCGTTTGGCGCTTCGCCACCAAACACAATCGCCTTCGGGTCTACGATCGCTCGTATGGCCCTTACGGTGAGATTTAGCAGCGGGGAAGCTTCGTCTATCCAGTCACCGATTGCTGTCCAAGTCGGATCAAACTTGCGCCGAATGTCAGATACGGTTTCGACATTAACTCCACCTTCCCTTAACCGGCGGATCAAGCCCTCGAGGCTAGGCCTGTTTGGCATTTCATCCGTAAGGAATATGTCACTGAGTTCGCCCGCGTTCCCAAATCCCCCTAAAATGAGTTCATTGTCATAGATTATGCCTCCGCCAAAACCGAAATTAATGGCCAAATACACGAAGCTGCAAAAATGACGGCCAATGCCGCAATATAGCTCTGCCAATGCCGCACAGTTCGCATCGTTTTCTGTAAACGCCGGAAGGCCGGTACCTTTTTCAAACATCTCTCCGACGGAAACATTTGACCAGCATTCTATCGGGAGAGGTGTCGTAAACTGGTCGAAGCGGTTTACCCTGTAACCTTGTACCGCCACTCCTATTCCGACCATTGGGCGGCCGGACATTGTGCCAAATGTCCGCCAACGATGCAGTGTACTTGCAACCGACTTTATTACTTTGCTGCGGTCATTCGGGTTTACAGACAATGTCTCGGTCGCGATGAGCGTTCCAGCGATGGTACATGCGCAAACTTCAACTTCACCCGTACGGATTGAAACTCCAATCGATGTAAGGGCTTCTTCATCCAGCGCAATCCTAGGGCTCGGCTTGCCCCTTCCAGAAACAATCGGTTCCCGAGGTTGCAGAAACTGTTTGGAAACTAATCCGTCTACTAACCGGTGAACTGATTGCTGGGTTAGGGATGTCAGCTCTGCGATTTTCGAGCGCGGAATGGGGCCGTTGGCGCGCACCACATTCATCACTTGTCGCTCACTGCTGGAGAGTTGGATCTTCAACATTCTCATCCCTATTCGAAAGTTTTCGATATAATATTCAGTAGCTTATGTCCACAGAAACAATTTACTGAATCTGTTATATTAATATCACAAATTATAAGTAATAATAGGATTCGAAGAAGGCATTTTTCTATTGTCGGGAGGGCATGTGTACGCTATCGAAATTCAGAATATGAAAATGGCTTTCGGGCGCTTCGAGGCTCTCAAGGATATCAATCTGCAGGTTTCGAAGGGTGAGTTTGTTACGCTCTTGGGGCCGTCGGGGTGTGGTAAAACCACTTTACTCAAGGCTTTATCGGGGTTTCTGACCCCGACGGCTGGCGATATCTTTATGGGAGGGGAGACTGTTACGGCCCTTCCTCCGGAATCCCGGGATACTGCCCTTTGCTTTCAATCTTACGCGCTGTTCCCGCATCTTACCGTCAAGGAAAACCTGGATTTTGGCTTGCGTCAGAAAAAAGTTCCCTTAGCGGAGCGTGTGCAGCGTGTTGATCGAGTCTCTGAGCAACTTGAACTCGGAGCTCAACTGGACAAGTTGCCCAATCAACTATCTGGCGGGCAGCAACAACGTGTAGCTCTGGGTCGTGCGCTCGTAATGCAACCAGCGGTAATTCTCTTCGACGAGCCGCTGTCCAACCTCGATGCGAAGCTTAGAGATTCAGTGCGCATAGAGATTCGACGCATCCAACGCGAAAATAATCTCACGGCAATTTATGTCACGCATGACCAAGCTGAGGCATTGTCAATGTCTGATCGGGTTGTGGTTTTGAATGGAGGTCGCGTCGAACAAGTCGCGGCACCCAAAGAGATCTACAATAATCCGGCAACAAGCTTCGTGGCGGATTTTATCGGTAGTGCCAACATTATGGATGCTGAGGTTGTGGGGGAAAGTAGCCCGGGTCAATGGCGCCTTAACACGCCGCTGGGTGAGTTGGTGAGTGAATCCAAGTCGCGACCCAAAGGAAAGAACATCAAAGTATGCTGGCGCCCCGAAGAGGCAAAGATCCATGGAACGGGATTGAATACAGTATCTTCTCCAATTCGTGACGTTTCATTTCAAGGTGCATATAGCGATCTGTTTTTGACCACGAATGGCTGCGAAATCCGTCTTCAGGCGCGAGAATTTGGGCTGAAAGAAGGAGACGTCATCGACTACTCCATCCCGCCTGAACACCTAATCATGTTGGAGGCGAATTGATGGACTGGCGAAAGAGTGCGCAGGTCGTGCTTCTACTGCTTCCAGGGTTGGGATTGATCTTAGCGATGATTGGGTCGGTTCTATATATCGCCGTGGCTCAGTCATTTGGTTACTACAACCTTACCGGTGAAAGCGGTTTTTCGGTCGAATTCTGGGAAAGTATGCTGGACCGAAAAATATACAACCGGTCTTGGCGTTACTCTCTTTATATCGGGTTCTTTAGTGCAATCATTTCGGTTGCCTTAGCTTACCCGCTGGCGATTTGGCTTCGGAGGCCATTTGCCGGATCCGACGTCATTGGAGCGTTGCTAAAGGCACCGCTTCTGGTTCACGGGCTGGTTGCTGCATTCTTGTTCATCAATGTGGTCTCGTACAACGGGATCTTTAATCAGTTCATGCAGGGGATCGGCCTTTGGGACGGGCCTCGGCGATTGCAGAACGACCAGAACGGGTTTGGCGTTTTGATCTTGCAAGTGTGGAAGCAGATGCCGTTTGCGCTCCTCATAATGATTGGATCGGTTCAGGCAATTTCTGACGACGTTCTTGATGCGGCTAGGGATTTGGGTGCAGGTGCATTCACTCGGTTCCGTCGCATTATTGCTCCCCTGAGTCTTTCAGCGATGCAGGCAGCATTGGTGATTATCTTTATGGGCGCAGTTGCAGACTTCTCGTTTCAGGTGATTGCAGGCCCGACGAACAGGCAATCTCTGGCGCAACTCATGGTGTTTTTTAAGGAGAACGGCCAATGGAATGATGCGGCAGTTGTCGGCGTAACTCTGATGGTTCTTGCTTTGTTATGCGCGGGCTTATTGGCATTGACCGCTCGTATAATTGTTTATGGGAGGATTCGCTAATGAGCCAGGCAAAACTCAATAAGATTCTGTTGTACTCTTTGGTTGCGGTCTGTGCTCTCTGGCTGATCATTCCGTTCACAATGGCGATCCTTTGGTCGTTGGTAGATCCGACCAAACCTTGGACAGCAGACAAGCTTCTACCGCCAGTTATGTCCTTCTATCGCTGGCAATACCTGTGGGAAAACTCTTCTCTGCAACAGGCAATGATTAACTCTTACACATTGGCTCCAACAGCGGCCGTGCTCGCACTGGTTTTGGCCACACCGACAGCGTTTGCTTTTGGTCGGTTGTCATTTCCTGGCAAATCTGTAGCTCAAACGCTCGCACTATTGCCCTTGATCGTGCCAGGGTTTGTGACGGCCGTATTCTTTACCGCGTTTCTCTTTAGGTTGGGATTCGCTCATTGGCGCTTTGGCGGCATCGTGCTGGCCCATTGTGTCTTGTTTATGCCCTTTGCAGTTCGGATCATGACAGTCAGTTTTGAAACAGTTCGTCAAGATCATATCGATGCAGCGCGTGACCTTGGCGCCAGCACATGTCAGCGATGGAAAGTGGCATATCTTCCAGCGTTGAAGCCAGGTGTGTTTGCGTCTTTGCTCATCGTTTTCATTTATTCGATTGAAGAGTTTGCAGTCGCATTCATCTTGGGTTCGCCGGATTTCGTAACAATCCCAACACTCCTCTTCAGTCAGATGGGGCAGGACTTCGTTCGTCCCAACGCAGCCGTGCTATCGCTCATTCTCGTCGTACCGAATGTCTTCCTGATGCTTGGTCTTGAGAAGCTTATGCGATCAGCTAACCCCGCTCTCGCTTCTGGCAAGGGCTAAATCCAACCGATATGGGAGATCACAATGATACGTAAACTGATGGCAACAGCAATTTCACTTGCACTCGGTGCAGGGACTGCCTCCGCCACAGACCTCAATGAAATGAGTTGGGATGAAATTGTTGCTCTAGCTCAAGAGCAAGGCGAATTGACTTGGTACGTTTGGTATCTGCAAGACGAACTGCGTGGCGCCGTCTCAGCTTTTGAAGAAAAGTACGGTATTACAGTTACTATTCCAGAGACCACCAATAGCGGCCAAAAAGACAAACTTCGTGCGGAACGCGACCGGGAAACCGGCGATATGGACGTGTTTGCAACAAGCTTCAACACGGCCTCTGAACTTGACCTGTCAGATTTCTTCTACGATCTCGATGAGCTACTTCCTGATACCGAAGGGCGTGCCCAAGAGATTGGTGGGATTTCCGGTGAAGGATATCTCTTCGGATTTTGGGGCAACCAAACTGGCATCGCGTATGATCCAGCGCATGTAAGTGTTGGAGACCTTCCTCAGTCACCGGAAGAATTCGCGGCCTTTTGGGCGGCAAACCCCGGAAAAATGGGTTTTAACTATGAGAAGGGTGGATCTGGGCCCTCGTTCATTACCAACACTCTACGTGTTCTGAGCGACATCGACTTCTACAATCCAGAGAGTTCGCCAGAGAAAATTGCAAGCTTACAGGGCGGGATCGATTTCTTCAACGAGCACGCTGCGAACTATGTCATCACCGCTTCGAACGCGGATAGCATTACGCGGATTTCCGACGCTGAACTCTGGATGGCTCCAGCGTGGGAAGACCACCTAGCTGGCCTTCAAAAGCGTGGCGAAGCACGCTCTGATATTGCGTACTATATCCCATCAATGGGTATGTCGGGTGGTGGAAATGGCGTTGCGATCCCGTTGAACGCACCTAATGCCGCTGCTGCATTGGTGTTCGTCAACTGGTTGACCTCCGCCGAAACTCAGACTGCTTTGAACGTGAGCTTTGGTACTGCACCCACTCACGCAGATGCAGATGGCTCCAAGGCGTTGGTGCCAGCTGAGCAACGCGTTTATCAAACAGGCTGGGCAAGCAAGCCCTTCTATAGCGACATGCTGGCGCATTTCGTCGAAGAAGTGGTGTTGGAACGCTAGAGCAGAACCGGTTTACGTGAAACGCTCCACCGTCTCGCGCAAACCGATTCAACCGCACTCTGGAGCGTGACTGACATCACTAATCTAAATGGCTAGTCAGTGTGCGGCAATCCTCCCGGTCACTTGTCGTGGAGTTTATCTCCACGACCTTTTCCGACGTAAAAATGGGTGCGACGTGCCAATAAACAAAAACACCCCATCGAGGCCAGATATGATTGAGACATTGACTGGAAAACTATCAAGTCTGCCCCGCCCAAAAGCCATTACTGAGCGTGGAGGGGGCGGTAAATTTGATACAAAGGGCCAAGCCATGTTTTGGCCGGGAAACACATTCATTTGCCACATTCATCCTACTTCCCATGCTCATAAAGCATTGATTGCACTTCAATCTCTCATCCGAAAATCGGAATTTGGACACCTATTTACCTACTTGCCTCCGTCCAGTTTCCACATGACCGTTTTTGAAGGATGGGCGCCGTTTTTGAATGAACAAGGAAATTGGCCCGCTGATTTAGGATCAGATGACAGCCGAGTGGCGGCGACTGCAAGGCTTCAAAACGGCGTTCGGGATCTTCTTGTTCCGCAGGAATTTAGGGTGAAACCGGTTGACCTATTTGCGCTTCATAGCGTTACTCTAAAGGGAGCTGACGATTGGCAAGAAACTTCCCTGCGCCATACTCGTGAGATCCTTCGAGAGGCCACCGGCATCCAATCCGAGGACTTCGCAGGATACGTATTTCATATCACCTTAGCCTACCAGATGAAGTGGGTGGACAAATGCCAAGCCAAAGAAATGGCGCTACTAAGTAAAAGGCTTGGGCGAACCTTCTGCAACCAAATCACCGAAATTGAGCTTGGGCCATGCGAGTTGTGTGAATTTGATTCAATGCACAGATTTGATACAATCACGAAATTGGGTGGCGGCCAATCGAATTTGAAGGATGCTTTCGCGGTCCGGGGTGAGGAGAGTGGTGATCATGAGGGTGTCTGAGGAGTTGGCCGAAATCGTGCAAGAAGCGCCAAGAGAATTCGTTCTGCCGTCGTTTCGGATTTTACCATCCGAGGAGATATCTACGAAATCCAACCGGTTTGATCTGGTAACGCAAGTGGTTTGATTTGCGCCAGAAGCTAAGGAGGCCTTTGGGCTGACCTGCGCATTCGCCTCCCATCATGGCGCTACAATCGGCACTGTTGCAAATTTCTTTCGCTGGTGCGAGAAGCAGCTTTTTCAGAGCAGGTTGTTGATTTCATGAGTGCATTCAAAGGCCGTCATTTCACGGGTGAAGTCGTGTTGTGGGCGGTTCGCTGGTATTGCCGGTATGGGATCAGTTATCGCGACCTTGAACAAATGATGGCCGAGCGCGGCGTGCGGGTCGATCACGCCACGATCTACCGGTGGGTTCAGACCTACGCCCCTGAAATGGAAAAACGTCTGCGCTGGCAGTGGCGTCGGCCAGCTTCGGGCAGTTGGCGGGTCGATGAAACCTACATCAAAGTTCGCGGAAAATGGACTTATCTGTACCGGGCGGTGGACACACACGGGAACACCATCGACTTCTATCTCTCAGCCACCCGGAATACGAAGGCCGCGAAACGGTTCCTGGGCAAGGCATTGAGGGGGCTGAAAGACTGGGAAAAGCCCCATACAATCAACACTGACAAAGCGCCCACTTATGGTGCGGCTATTCTGGAGCTGAAAGCGGAGGGCAAATGCCCCTCGGACACCGAGCATCGTCAGGTCAAGTACCTGAACAATATCGTCGAGGCCGATCACGGCAAGCTGAAACAGCTGATCCGGCCCGTACGCGGGTTCAAAACGTTGAAGTCAGCCTACGCGACAATCAAGGGCTTTGAGGTCATGCGTGCCCTACGCAAGGGCCAAGCCGGCATCTTCAACTTCACAAATGACATTCTCGGCGAGGCTCGCATCGTCGAACGATGCGTTCGGCATCGGTGCCTGTGCTCTGGCTGAAGCCATGAACATGCTCGAAAACCATCTTCAAGATGCTGAAGCTTGAACTGGAGTGCCGGAATGGGCAGAAATCTGTCGGGACGCAAAGTTTGATGGTGTGGAACGGCCCTTCGCACCCGGCATCAAGGATGCCTATTGTGATGATGCCAATCGTCACATGATAGAAGGAACCATTCCATGGACAAGATTACCACAATCGGACTGGATTTAGCCAAATCGGTCTTTCAAGTTCATGGCGTTACGGAAGATGGCGGTGTCGCTGTGCGACGTCGTTTACGGCGATCACAGCTATTGGAATTCTTCCGTACCGTTGAGCCTTGTCTTGTCGGCCTTGAAGCATGCGCCAGCGCGCATTACTGGGCTAGTGAGATCAGAAAATTCGGCCACACGGTACGTTTGATGCCTCCGGTCTATGTGAAGCCTTATGTTAAGCGAAACAAGACCGATGCAGCCGATGCAGAGGCAATCTGCGAAGCAGTCACGCGTCCGACGATGCGTTTTGTGCCCGTCAAATCACGTGAAGAGCAAGCTGCGGGCATTGTGTTGAAAACCCGAGAGCTCCTCGTGCGTCAAAGAAGCCAAACAGCAAACGCCCTGCGTGCTCATATGGCTGAGTTCGGAATTATCGCTGCAAGTGGAATGGCGAGTATTGCCAGGCTTACAGCCATTTTGCGCGACAATCAGGATGACTGCTTACCAAACGCGGCCAGAGCAGCGCTTCTGGAAATGGCCGAGCAGATAGAAAAGCTGACGGACAGGATTAATGCGTTGGATACCAAGATCGTTGCAGGCGTGAAAGCCGATGAAGCGGCTCGTCGATTGACGACTATTCCGGGCGTCGGGCCAATTATTGCCGCGACCGTTCGTGCAGTCATCCAGGATCCCGCTGCCTTCCGGACGGGGCGAGACTTAGCTGCCTGGATTGGCCTTACGCCCAACGCCAATTCCAGTGGAGGAAAAGAGCGCCTCGGGAGAATCTCCAAGCGTGGCAATAAACAACTGCGCACTCTTTTGATCGTCGGCGCCACGGCGGTTCTGAAGCAAGCCCGTGGAGCACAGAAGCGACCTGAATGGGTCCTGTCATTGTTGGCGCGGCGTCCCTACAAAGTGGCGGCTGTTGCACTGGCCAACAAGATGGTACGCATCATATGGGCGTTACTCGTGAAGGGGGGAACATATCAAGCGCCAACGGCCATGGCAAAGATTTAGGACTATCATTGCCGGCGTTTCAACGCCGGGATAACACGGCAAGGTACGAAAGCGTGATGAACCCGCGGGGCAAAACCTCAATATCAATCAGACCGCCTGTTGCAATGCGCCTTCGAGCGCGCAAATTTGATTAGGCGATTGGTATTGCGGATATCATCGTGGCCAGCGGTCGATGGCCGCAAAAACAGGCCGTACATATGACTGCACCGTCCGACGGAAAATTAACGCAGAAAAACCTTGCTTTGTGGGCCGTTCCACATATGCAACAGAGCCCTTTCTCGTCGATTTGAGCGCTGATTGCGGGCTCTCTGTTCAATCCTGGAGGCTGGAGTGCTCATTATATATAGAAGGACAAACGAGTTGCTAGTATGACGGAAGCAAAAAGCATTTTAGCTTCCGTAAGGAAGTCGAAATGCCATTGTGTCAATGATTTATGAAATCGGAAAACTGAAACACGAGACCCTCCTGGGGCCGTTGGCTGCCGCTGAGGATGCTCTTGCCCGGCTCGATGAGCGCGTCGCCCGATCTGAGGTCGGCGCAGGCTTCGCCGAGCGGGCCGATTTCTTCGATTCCATCTCCAGTATGTGGGTCGGCGGCGAACTCGTCCATCTCGAGGATCTGGTTCTCCACGACGCACAGATGGATATTCGCGCACCGAGCCACGAGCTCGTCATTGCGCACCGCATTGTGCGGGCAAGGCGACGGGTAGTAAGAAACAATCCGGGGTGGGCAATCTCCCGAGCCGGGATCATGGGGCTGGCTGGCGTCACCGAGGACCCATCCAATGAGTCCAAGGACGTCGACTGGGAAGGTGAGGGGAGCGGACGTGGTTTTATTGATAACGAAGTCCTGTCACCGGAACTGGTAGAGATCGACAAGGTCCTGGCTGAAACCAGTTGGCTGGTGGAAGCCGCTCCTTCCCAAACTGCAAAAACGCGGCAACCGGAACTCGTGGTGGGCGAGTTGGTCATCCGGGATCCTGATTGGGACGAAACCGAAAAGACCACTGAGTGGTTCGGACTACTCAAACAGGCCGAAATCTATCCACCGACTTTGGCGGCGGCCATTTTGTGGGATGCATGGGAGCAGCTCGAACCCATGCAGCGCCAGCACTGGCTCGGGCAGGTTCTCGTTTCCGATTACCTCAGATCGAGAGGAAAGGTACGGTCACACCTTCTAGCCTTCTCCGTGGGGCTGCGTGAGATGCCCCGCGATCGCCTGCGTGCGAGGAATAGAACAACCAGGCTGATCGCATTTCTCGACTCGATGACCGCAGCAGCTTCCAAAGGAATGAAGGATCTTGATCGTCTAACGCTCGCAAAACGACAACTTGAGCGACGAACTGAAGGCAAGAGATCCAACAGCAGTCTGCCGGCTGCGATCGAACTCATTTTGTCGCGACCGATTGTATCTGCGCAGATGGTCGCCAAGGCGGCAAACATCACGCCGCGAGGGGCCTTGAACCTGATCAGAGAACTCGGCGTGCGCGAGATAACAGGCAGAGGTAGATACAGAGCATGGGGGATTATTTGAAATGTCAATGTTCGCGGATAGGGACTTAGCCGAGGATGACTGTTTTAATGATTTAGAAGAAGGTGCCTTTCAATCTGTCGGGCCTCTTCTTTCAGATGGTCGGTGTTCAAACCTCCAACCGGTCGCCATTCCGATTTCAATTGGTCGAAATTTGACTTTCAATTGGTCGGATATATGTTCTTTCGGTCGAAAGGAGTCGCACGCCGATGTATTCAAGATTTGCCAAGGCTAAGGTGGAAGAGGCACTGTCAGACACCCGTGTAGTTCTTATATCCGGGCCGCGTCAGTCAGGCAAAACAACGCTTGCGACCGAAATCGCGTCGGAGAAGGTCCCGTTTCTGACACTGGACGATGCCAACGTTTTGCGGTCGGCGATCGATGATCCGGTCGGGTTCGTCCGCGGATTGGATCGTGCCGTCATTGATGAAGTTCAACGGGCGCCCGACCTTCTGTTGGCCATCAAAAATCTGGTCGATGACGACAAGACATCAGGCAGGTTCCTCCTAACGGGTTCGGCGAACCTGATGACCATACCAAAGGTGGCGGACTCTCTTGCGGGGCGCATGGAGGTGGTTCGGCTATTTCCTCTATCGCAGGCGGAGATATTTGGCACAAAAACGAGATTTATTGATGAAGCCTTTGCGGGAGAAACGCCGAACGCCGGCCAAATGGTTCTCGGAGATGACCTCGTAGAAAACGTCCTTTCGGGTGGTTATCCCGAAGCACTCGGTCGCACTCGATGGACGCGAAAGCAGGATTGGTATCACAGCTATGTCGATGCGATCGTCCAACGAGACGTTCAAGATGTTGCACAGATCGAACAACTTGCCATCATGCCAAAACTGATGTCGGCGCTAGCCGAGCACGCGGGACAGTTGGTTAACTACTCCGGGATCGGTGCGGGCCTCAACCTCAACCACGTCACTACACGGAAATATGTGAGCGTCTTCGAGAGCCTCTATCTCGTTCATACGCTCCAGCCCTGGTTCACAAATCGCCTGAAACGTCTCACAAAGTCGCCAAAACTACATTTCCTCGATGCGGGGCTCCTCGCCGCGATGCGGGATATCTCGCCGGACGTAGTCCGTAAGGACAAAACGAGTTTTGGCGCGATTCTGGAGACCTTCGTATTCAGCGAACTGCGAAAGATCGCCAGTTGGAGCGAACAGAGATGCACGTTCTCTCATTTCCGGGACAAGGACAAAAATGAGGTTGACATCGTGTTGGAGAACCGTCGTGGTGAAGTGGTCGGGATCGAAGTGAAGTCATCCGCAACCGTTTCGGCGGCGGATTTTTCGGGAATGCGCAAACTGGCGGAGGCTTGCGGCAAGAAGTTCATCCAAGGCATGGTGCTCTATGATCACGACAAAGTAGTCCCATTCGGCGAAAACATGTTCGCGGCCCCGCTGTCATGCCTGTGGGGTAGCAAATGAACCTTCAAGAGGAACAATGCGTCGAGGATCTCGCGGATCTGCTCTACAACTTCTTACCGGGGAGCGGTAACTCCCGGACCGCATTCCCTTTGGCGGCGGCGAAGGTCCAATGCGAGGACTTTTGGTTCGGCGGTAGCAAGCGACCGGCGATCGTCCAGCTGTTGTCGTCAACACTCGATCAGAGGAGGCATAAATTCAGCCTGTGAATCGGCATGCAAAATTGACCCACTTAGGTGGGTAATCAGCGTTTAAAATTGACCCACCTGCAACGTTAACGTCCGCACAAAAAGTGCGGAGGAAAGAGCAGGTGTTACTGATGGAAAGTGCAGCGAAGATACGGCGTTTGATCTTGCGGGATGGCCGGAGCATTCGGTCCGTGAGCCAGGAGACGGGGCTGTCTCGCAACACGATCCGCAAGTACCTGTCTGATGCGTCCCCGCCGGGTTATCGCCGCCAGAAGCCACCTGTTCGCCACAAGCTTTCCGGCTTCGAAGAGCGCCTTCAGACCCTGTACGAACAAGATCAGAAGCGGCCTCGCTGGGAGCGCCGGACGGCTCATAAGCTGTTCGAGCAACTTGTTCTGGAAGGCTACACCGGATCGTATTCGCCGGTTCAACGGTTCATCCGCGATCTGAAGCGGGCGGGCGGAAGTTCGGGCGATGCGTTCATCCCACTGCAGTTCAGCGCCGGTGACGCTCTGCAGTTGGGCGTGTTGCAAACCTTTCAGCAGGATAAGACTACCCTGCGATCGGCGGTATTTTCATGCTTTGTTAACCATTTGAAGTCCGAAGAGCTGCGCGAGCAAATCATTCTGTTCGTTGACAGTCCAATCGCCAGTGAAGCCGAAACCCTTCTTCAGCCAGAGCATAGCCTCGAAACCGGCAATCGTTCGTCGCGCCGTTTTGAAGGATTGAAAACCGCCGGTCTTTGGCATGTTCTTCTTCACTCTGAAATGGTCGCTTTCGATCCTTTGCTGTAGATGCTTGGTGACATAATGTACTGGATTTGGACGCAGGAGCCGGTCATCGACGGTCGTTTTGATCGTTGACGGGAAGGTATTGGCACCGTCGGTACCGATCTTCCCCGGCGATAGCAGGGGCTCGTCCTTCAGCATCTTGCGGAAAAATCGTTTGGCCGCATCAAGGTCGCGCTTTGCCGTTAGCAGAAAGTCGACAGGATTGCCGCATTTGTCAATGGCCCGGTACAGGTAGCGCCACTTGCCGCGGATCTTGACGTAGGTTTCGTCAATGCGAACTGAACCGCAATGGGGTCTGCGAAACTGGCGTAGCCGTTTCTCGATCATCGGCGCGTAAGCAAGAACCCATCGGTTGATCGTGCTGTGATCTACTTCGAAGCCACGCTCCTGGAACATCTCCTCCAAATCTCGATAGCTCAGCGGATAGCGCAAGTACCAGGCAACGGCCTGAACAATGAGCCATGCCTCGAAATGCCGTCCTTTGAAATCGTCCTTTGATTGGCGCTTCAGCTTTTCGGTAATGGCATTCAGAATCATAAACCCGCACTCCAACAAATCGGAACGCCTTTTCATCATCGAATTCTCAAGCCGGGGTTAACAAGAAAACTTTCCGACAGGCCCGCCGATGGACAATTGAGTTGCGCTCTGCGGAACATCCATAACGATGGTTCTTTCTGTCCAGTCTGTCGTGCCAAATATCGGACCATTGGGTTTATCAACGCCCCTATTCTCCAGATTATCGAATCCAATGTCCTGCGCGATATAGGGAACCATCTCATGCCAATTCTCTCGGAAGGCTCGTATCTCTGTCTCCCAGCCAGGGAACTCCGCTATAGCGAGAGCTTCAGCTTGTCCTCCGTCAGCGCTTAATGGACAAATTGGTTTGATTTCGTAAGGGAGTGATTTTGGCTCATCATTGCTAACTCAGGAGCAAATGATGAGACGAAAGAGGGACCGAGTGACCGACGATGCGGATCGGATCGTAAAAGACATCAAACGCCAGACCCGCCGTCGGTTTTCCGCTGAAGAGAAGATCCGCATAGTGGTTTCTGGTCTTCGAGGCGAAGACAGCATTGCAGAACTTTGCCGCCAGGAAGGTATCGCCCAGAGCCAGTATTATTCCTGGTCCAAGGACTTCATGGAAGCGGGCAAGAAACGGCTTGCTGGGGACGCAGCTCGTGAAGCCAGTTCTGATGAAGTAAAGTCTCTTCGCAAAGAGACGAGGGACTTGAAGGAAGTGGTTGCAGAACAGGCTCTGGAACTTCGCCTTCTCAAAAAAAGCATGATCGGGGATGGGGTCGACGACGAATGAGATATCCCGCCTCCGAGAAACTTGAAATCATTCGACTGGTGGAGCAGTCCCATCTTCCAGTCAGACAGACGCTGGATCGGCTGGGTATTCCAAGGTCAACCTTCTACGTCTGGTATGACAAATATCAAACCGGTGGCATAGATGCCTTGCAGGACACGGCCCCCATGCCTGCACGGGTCTGGAACCGGATCCCCGATGATATCCGCCAACAGGTCATTGATCTGGCCCTGGAAGAACCGGAACTCTTGTTGAT
>NZ_GL476321.1:134574-154422 GCF_000148725.1 Roseibium sp. TrichSKD4
ACGGACGTTGATGTCCCGCTGCTTGCCTTTGCCGACGCGATCAACCGCTGTCTTCATATTGTCATAGATCCCTCGGCCAGGAACGCCGCCAAACACGCGGAACGCGTGCCAATGGGCGTCAAACAGCATCTCGTGCGTTTGCAGCAGGTAAGCCCGGACCAAAAACGCCCGACTGTGTGACAACTTGATATGCGCGACCTGAAGCTTCAGTCGCTCGCCGCCAATATTGGCCCAGTCTTCACTCCAATCAAACTGGAAAGCTTCGCCGGGCTGGAAGATCAGAGGCACAAATGTGCCGCGCCCTGTCGTCTGTTCCGCCCGCTGCCGGTCCGCACGCCACGCACGGACAAAGGCCGCCACACGTTCATAGGAGCCATCATACCCTAACTGCACCAGATCCACGTGCATCTGTTTGACGGTTCGACGCTCTTTGCGCGACTTGCGCGTCTGGGCCACAAACCAAGAAGACAAACGGTCCGCATACGGATCAAGTTTGGTTGGTCGCGGCGGGGTTTTGAACTTCGGCTCAACAATGCCCTCGCGCAGATACTTCTTCACCGTGTTGCGAGATAAACCCGTGCGACGGGAAATCTCTCTGATTGGCATTTTGTCACGCAATGCCCAGCGTCGAATGACACTCAAAAATCCCATGTCGATCACTCCATATCCCCCGAGCCAAAAACGTCGGGGTAGTGTGTTCACATGGGTCAGTTCTCAGTGACAATTTATGGGGCCACCGGGTCAGTTCTCAGTGAAAATCAACAGTCAGCGCGCTTGATCGGGCAACAAGCCCGCTCCGCGCGCCCTTCCTAACGGTGTTTCGCCATTTCAACTTCATTTATGGGGCAGGTTCTTAGGAGAACACATGAGATTGGGCATTGGGCCGGAAGCGGTCTCTCTGCTTATGACACACCTAAGCGATTAGCAGATGGCGCGGCCCCTAGACACACAAGGAAAGCCTTTCGCACGTCCCTACACAACAGCCAGAATTACCGGATGTCGCTTTGCTCAACTTCGGCAATCGGCTTGTGAACCCGGATGGTTTCGATCTTTTCGCCCGGCCGCATGATACCGATGACGGTTTCAACGTCGGGGCACCCTTCGTCCCGGCAGGCAATTTCGCTCACGGCCACGACCACTTGGTCGTCTAGCCCGCGTAATGCGCGGGTCCACTCCTTGATCTGACGGGTTTTCTCAGGAAGCGCTCGGCGCGGTGCCAGCGGGTTTACGAAACTCATCGTCATCGCCTTCGTGTCTGATTTATCGCGGCATGCGGTTGTTTCCGACGGGCAATCTCTTGCTCACGCAGTCAAGGTCGCGCTGGATTCGAGTTCTGCGCGGCAGTTCATGAAGCCTTTTTCAAAGAGATCCTTTGGAAGATTTCGGCCAATGAACACGAGGCGGCTTATGCGCGGTTCGTTGTCGTGCCAAGGCCTTTGATGGTCTCCCTCCAAAAGCATATGAACGGCCTGAACTACAAAACGGTCGTTGTCATCTTTGAACGAAAGAATGCCTTTCATCCGCAATATGTCTGTCCCGTATTGCTGCGTTATCATCTGAACCCACGGCAGAACTCTTTGAGGGTCGAGGGGCTCTTCAGTTACCAGCGAGAAGCTGGTGACGTGATCATCATGGTGATGATGGTGATGGCCGTCCAGGAAATCCGGCTCGACCTCAAGAATACGATCGAGATCAAAGGCATTTCGATTAAGGATCTGGTCGAGCGGCACATCGCAGCGTGTGGACTGCCTGATTGTTGTTGTCGGATTGATCTTGCGGATACGAGTCTCGACGGCGGCCAGTTCGTCGGGCGTAACCAAATCCGTCTTGTTCAGAAGAACGATATCCGCGAAGGCAAGTTGTTCCTGCGCCTCGTGGGCGTGATCGATCTCTCCCAGCAAATGCTTGGCGTCAACGACAGTAACGATCGCATCGAGCTTGGTCTTGCGGCGAACGTCATCATCAACGAAGAATGTCTGCGCGACAGGAGCAGGGTCAGCCAGGCCGGTTGTCTCAATCAGAATAGCATCGAATGCGCCCGTGCGGCGCATCAGGCCCTCAATGATGCGGATCAGATCTCCGCGAACGGTGCAGCAGATACACCCGTTGTTCATTTCGAACACTTCTTCGTCGGCGCCGACGATGAGATCGTTGTCGATGCCAACTTCACCGAATTCATTGACAATCACGGCGTAACGTTTGCCATGGTTTTCGGTGAGGATCCGGTTGAGCAGTGTGGTTTTTCCTGCGCCCAGATATCCGGTCAGGACAGTTACAGGTGTAAAGCTCACGTTAGACATTCCAGGTCTCCTGTTACCGTGGCGCGCCGCGTCTCGGTTGGGTGACTGCGGAGTGCAAAAGGGATTTCAGTTGGGCGCCAAATTCGGTGAAGCGCCGGTAGATGTAGGACGGACGGTTGTCGAGGGCGGCCTCGAAAAGTTGCCGGACCGGCTCTGGGTCAATCCCGTCGGTGATGAAAACGAGCCGGGTGCGATGATCCTCATCCGGCCAGGCGTCGAGGGTTCGAAGCGGATAGACCATGTGCTGCACCGCGTGAACGACAGCAGGCCGTGCGCAGTCTTCCGCAAGGTTCACGATTCCCTTCGCACGCAGCAGCCGCGGCCCGGCAGAATCTGACAAGAGCCCCATGAACTTCCGGAATGTTTCCGGCTCGACGGGCTGTTCCCGTGTCAGGGTGAAGGTCCTGATGCGGCCTGCGTGCCGATCCACGCCTTGCACCGCATCGGTATTTCCATGTGCGGCCGGAACCTCGGAGCGGATCGCCGCTTCCAGCGCCAGCCAGCCGATCACGTCGTCGCCGAGCGAGGCAGGCATATAGGCGCGTTGCCGGAACAGATCGGCCGGCACGAAACCGGCTGCGCTGCTATCGAGAATTGGAGCCGATGGGTTCACGGGCAAAAGCCCTGCCTTGAGCCGCTCGACCGCGGAGTTCAATTCCGCACCGTTTACAAGGTCGGTTTTCGTCAGCAGCAGGCGATCTGCGAAGGCAATTTGTTTCGTTGCCTCGAAATGGTTCTGAAGTGCCGCCGTGCCCGTCTCAATGTCAACGAGCGTGACCACTCCGGCCAGCTCGAAATTGCGGGCAACAATGTGATCGCGCAGGCCAATGGCGGGCGAGCCGCCTGGTATCAGGTCGTTGATCAAGGGCGCGGGATCGGCAAGGCCCGTCGTTTCAACAATGACGCGCTTGAAAACGGTCTCGCCTGCCTCGGCCAACGTGTGGAGCTCGTAAAGTGTTGTGCGGATGTCGCTGCCAGCCGTGCAGCACATGCAGCCGGTTGTCGTTCGCGCGACCTGGGTCTTGCCGACGTGGACGAGGTCATGGTCGATCGCGATATCGCCGAACTCGTTGATGACAACGGCGGTGTCCGCGAAGTCCGGATCGCTCAAGAGCCGGTTGAGAAGCGTCGACTTGCCGGCCCCGAGAAACCCTGTGAGCAGAAAGACCGAGATATTATTCATCCGAACAGGCCTCGCACACTCCGGAGAGTTCGACCGTTGTCGCATTTGTCTGGAACCTTTGCTTGCGGGCAAGCTTCTCCAGCAATCGTCCAAGGTCGGCATCGTGGATTTCGTCCGTTCGCCCGCATTTCACGCATATGGTGAAAGCAGCGCCTCCATGACTGTGCGCTTCACATTGCGTGCACAGGGCAAAGGCACTTAGGCTCTCGATCTTGTGGACCAATCCGATGGCGATGAGCTGGTCGAGTGCCCGGTACACCTGTAAAGGTGCTTTCAATCCCTGCCCGCGCAGCGCTTCAAGCAACTTGTAGGCGCTCATCGGCTTGTACGACCGGGCAAGAACCTCGAAGACCAGCTGGCTGTTGCGGCCGCCGATGCGCTCTACCGTATCATTGCGGACAGTTTCTTGCATGCCGTGCGACCGATGTGATGACATAACATTGCCGTTGACGAACGTAATAACATAACGTAGTCGTCCGTCAAGCTGTCCTGATGGCGGACGATTGGGAGTGTGTGGATGCCAGCCTGTGTGACGTTCGAGGATTTGACGCTGGGATATAACAGTCATCCCGCCGTGCATCATTTGAACGGTGTTGTGCAAAAGGGATCTCTGACCGCCGTCGTTGGTGCCAACGGGTCTGGTAAGTCGACCTTGATGAAGGGCATTGTCGGCATCTTGAAGCCGATGTCCGGTCATTGTTCCATCGCTGCTGACGTCACACTTGCCTATCTGCCGCAACAATCCGAACTTGACCGCTCTTTTCCGGCGCGGGTCATCGATCTGGTCACGTTGGGTCTGTGGCCGCGCCGGGGACTGCTGGGCCGGTACAATTCTGAAGATCGAAAGAGTGTCGCCGATGCCTTGTCCGCGGTCGGGCTGGAAGGATTCGAGAAACGGCCTATCGACACGCTGTCCGGCGGTCAGCTGCAGCGCGCGCTCTTCGCCAGAGTTCTGGTGCAGGATGCCAATCTGATCCTGCTTGATGAGCCGTTCAACGCAATTGACGCGAAAACCGTGGCGGATCTAATCGGGCTGATCAAACGCTGGCACGGCGAAGAACGTACGGTCTTCGTTGTCGTCCACGATCTCGATCTGGTACGCGAGCATTTTCCTGATGCGCTGCTTCTTGCACGCGGCTCGGTGGCCTGGGGCGAAGCCCGCAAGACGCTTTCATCGGAAAATCTGCTGCGCGCGCGCCAGTTCCATGAAGCATGGGACGAGGATGCTCCGTGGTGCGCCACCGGAGATGCTCATGAGCACGACCGTGCGCACCAGCCACGAGGAGTTGCCTGATGCTCCTCTATGACTGGTTCATCGCGCCCTTTGCCGAATTTGCGTTCATGCAACGCGCCCTTTTGGGGGCCGTCCTGCTTTCCCTCAGCGCGTGTCCCGTCGGGGTTTTCCTCATGCTTCGGCGCATGAGCCTCACAGGCGATGCAATGGCGCATGCCCTGTTGCCAGGTGCGGCGGTGGGTTTCCTGCTCTACGGCCTTGAGCTTCTACCAATGACCCTCGGCGGATTAATCGCCGGAATGGTCGTGGCTCTTTCCGCCGGTGCCGTGTCACGCCTGACAATTCAGAAAGAGGATGCCTCCATGGCAGCCTTTTATCTTATCTCACTTGCGTTCGGTGTCCTGATCGTTTCGCTTCGCGGTTCCAACGTCGACTTGATGCATGTTCTTTTTGGCACGGTGCTCGCGCTGAACGACGAAGCCTTGAGCCTGATCGGTGGTATTTCCTTCTTTACCTTAGCCTCGCTCGCGATCTTCTGGAGGGCTCTGGTTGCGGAATGTCTCGATCCGCTCTTCCTTCGATCGGTGTCCCGTCTGGGACCACCGGTGCATTTTGTGTTTCTGGGGCTCGTCGTGCTCAATCTCGTCGGGGGGTTCCAGGCGCTTGGAACGCTGCTGTCCGTGGGACTGATGATGGTGCCGGCCGCTGCCGCCCGTTTCTGGACGGTCCGGGTCCATCCGATGTGTGCGCTCGCGATTGGCTTTGGCATTCTCTCCTGCGTCTCCGGCCTGCTGTTGTCCTATCACGCCTCACTTCCCTCTGGTCCGGCCATCATTCTGTCCGCCGGTGTCCTCTACATCATTTCCATTTTTGCCGGTGCGCGCGGACTTCTGGCTTCCCGCGTCCGGTCAAGATCTCACCGAACTGCCTGAACGAAAAGGAGTAATCCCATGTCCAGAATGCTCACGCTTGCCGCTGCCGTAAGTGCCATCACATTGTTTCCTGCAACACTTGCCACGGCGAATGCCGAGAACCTGAAGGTCGTCGCCAGTTTCTCGATCATCGGTGACTTTGCAAAAAATGTCGGCGGTGATCGGGTCGATATTACGACGCTGGTTGGCCCCAATGGCGACGCCCATGTCTACGAGCCGCGGCCGTCAGATGCTGCGGCGGTTGCCGGTGCAGATGTGGTTTTGGTCAACGGCTTGCAGTTCGAGGGATTTCTCGACCGGCTTGTTGAAGCAAGTGGCACCAAGGCGCCAATCGTCGAAGTCACCAAGGGCGGTGAAATTCTCCCAAGCGAAGACGACGATCATGATCACGAGGCTGGCCACAAGGACGGCGAAGAGCACGAGCATGATCACGACCATGCTTCCGAAGAAGGGCATGACCACGACAAGGAGGAAGAACACGCCCACGGCGAGCACGACGATCATGATCATGACAAAGAAGAAGAACACGCCCATGCGGATGAGCACGATCATCATGATCACGGCGAATTCGACCCGCATGCATGGCAGTCGGTTCACAATGCCGAAGTCTATGTGAAGAACATTGCCGATGCCCTTTGTGCGGCCGATGCCGCAGGCTGCGATGTCTATATGGCCAATGCAAAAGCCTTCGGAGAAGAGCTGGAGGCCCTGGAAGGCTCCATCAAAGCGGCCATCGCGGAAATTCCGGAAGACAAGCGCACGATCATCACGCCTCATGATGCCTTCCGCTATTACGAGCATGAATATGGTGTGAAAATTCTTGCCCTGAAGGCATGTCGACGGAGTCCGAAGCCTCGGCTGCCGATGTCGCTGCGCTCATTCGGCAGGTCAAGGAAGATCAGGCTTCGGCGATCTTCGTGGAAAACGTCACCAATCCCCGGCTCATCGAACAGATTGCCAACGAAACGGGCCTAAAAATCGGCGGCACGCTCTATTCTGACGCGCTGTCCGAAGAAGGCGGCCCTGCTGCAACCTATATCGAAATGATGCAGCACAATACGGACACGATCAAAAACGCGATCTCGGGAAGCTGAGTTCGTTCCAAGCACTGGGAAGGCGGAGCAATCCGCCTTTCTATTGGCCTTAACTCGTAACGATATAACATTTCGGAGATTGGTATGCGTAAGTCACTGTTAGCTTCCGCCGCTTTGAGCCTTGCTTTCACCGCGTTGGCAATGCCCGCGATGGCCGAGGAGGTAACGGAATGGCGTTTGTTCGTTTCAGATCATAGTGATCCAAAAGTGACTGTTGTGGATGCCCTTGAGGGGGCGACAATCGAGACGATCCAGATCAAGGCGCCGGCATCGCTTTACCGCAGCAAGGGTGGCGAAGCGGTCTTTGCCGTGCAGCGGAACGGCAATATCGTGAACACGATATCGAGCGGGATCGCCTTTGAAGACCATGGCGATCACGGTGACATCAAGGTCGCACCACCCAAGATCACCGGGGCGGAGATCGCGGGTGAGTATCCTGTCCACTTCGTCGAGCATGACGGCCAGTTGGCAGTCTTCTTCGACAAGGAAGGTGTCGCACGAGTTTTCAGTGAAAGAGACGCACTGAAGGGCAGCGTCGACCTGCGCGCGGTGGAGGCCGATGCACCGCATCACTGGGTCGCGGTCGCCTTCGGCGATCACGACCTGGTATCCGTCCCTCATCCCGAAGACCCGTCCAAATTGCCCGTCGGTATCGGCACTCTGGATCGGGAGGGCAATGAGGTCGGCGCAACAGCCGCGTGCCCGGACCTGCACGGCGAAGCAGCCTCAGGCAATCTGCTTGTCTTCGCATGCGCAACGGGTCTGCTTGTCGTCACCGAAGGAGATGGTGGGCCGCAAATCAGGCATGTCGCCTATCCGCAGGCACTTCCGGACGGCAAATCGACCACCGTCGTCGGCGGCATCGGCATCCAGTATTTCCTGGGCAACTACGGCGCCGACAAGGTGGTGATCATTGACCCTACCGGTGACGGGGACTTCCGGCTTGTCGACCTGCCGATGCGCCGCGTTCACTTCGCCGTTGATCCGGTCAGGCCGAAATTCGCCTATGTCTTCACCGAGGACGGCCAGCTGCACCAACTCGACATTCTGACGGGTGCCATCTCTGCCACCCTTTCTGTGACCGAGGCCTATTCGATGGACGGACACTGGAGCGATCCACGTCCGCGGGTGGCTGTCGCGGGCGGCTCCATCGTCGTCACGGATCCGCTGGCGGGCAAGCTTCACCTGATCGGCGCTGTCGATTTCAAGAAAGTGGGTGAAATCGCGGTTGGCGGCCAGCCCTACAATATCGTCGCTGTCGGTGGCACCGGAATGTCTCATGGAGACACGGCGGGCCACAAGCACGACCACTGACCACATCCGAAGGCACCCGGCCATTCAGGCCGGGTGTCCTTGAACGCTTGTTCCTGGCTGGTCCGCTGTGGGGTGATTGGCCCTGGTGGGCTGGAGCACACCTCCTGAAACTGAACGGTGAGCGTGCGAGCAAGCCAACCAACTTATTCTGAGGTTCTGAAAATCATGAACTACGCTGCGACTGTTGCGGCCATGGCAGACTACAGGAAGGAGCACGGACTGCGTCCCTCGCGCGCAGATGCCGAGGCCGCCGTGCGTGTCCTGCTTGAATGGAGCGGTGACGATCCCGATCGTGAAGGACTGGTCGACACGCCTGCCCGTGTCGTGCGCGCCTATGAAGAGTTCTTTGAAGGATACAAGATCGATCCCGCAGAGCTTCTTGCGCGCACCTTCGAGGAAACGAACGACTATGACGATCTGATCGTCCTGCGGAACATGCGGCTGGAATCGCATTGCGAGCACCATGTCGTACCGATTATCGGAAAGGTGCATGTGGCCTATCTTCCTGCCAATCGCGTCGTCGGCATCAGCAAACTTGCACGGGTCGTCGAGGTTTACGCAAAACGCCTTCAGATCCAGGAAACGCTGACCTCGCAGATTGCCGACACGATTCAGGACGTTCTTCAGCCGCGCGGCGTCGCCGTTGTCGTGGAAGCCGCGCATATGTGCATGACCACCAGGGGTATCAAAAAGCCCGGCGTTTCCATGCTGACCCGACGGCTCCTCGGCGAGTTTCAAACGGAACCGGAGCTTCGCAGAGATTTCCTGTCTTCCATTTCCGGCGCAAATGGAGGCGCATTTTCATGACGGAGAATTCCTTCTTTTCGCCCCGGCTCTCCGTTGAGCAGGTCGAGGAGGGCAAGGTCCTCGCACCGAAATTCGATGGAAATGGCCTCCTGCCTGTCGTCACGACCGACGCTGAGACCGGCGACGTTCTGATGATGGGCGTGATGAACAAGGAAGCGTTGTTACAAACGATCAAAACGGGCGAAGCCCATTACTGGAGCCGGAGCCGCAAGTGTCTCTGGCACAAGGGGGCCACCAGCGGGCTGATCCAGAAAGTGGTCGAAATGCGGATCGACGACGACCAGGATGCGGTCTGGCTGCGTGTTGCCGTTGACGGCGGCGCGAGCTGTCATGTCGGCTACCGTTCCTGTTTTTACCGCGCGGTGCCGGTTGGTGCGGAAGATGGGCCGCTCGAACTGAGTTACACAGAAACTGAAAAGGCCATTGACCCGAAAGAGGTCTATGGCGACGCGCCGAATCCAACACAGTTGTGACGGTCGCGTGCTACGGTTTTCTAGGCAGGTGGCATGACGCAAATTGACAAGATTGCAACTCCAATGACCGCAGGCCTTCCGGGCGTTGACTTTACCCGCCCAGGGGAACTCGGATTCGGCATGCCGGAAGACATCGGGACGCAACGAGTGAAAACCTTGAGCAATGCGGCTTGGGTCGATGCCGTTGACAAGGTGGCGATCCGCTTCCCGGGAGTGGCCAAAAGCCGGATCGCACTTGCGATCTTTGCCACTTACGCCGCACGCCTCAGCGAAGATCGTGCGGCAGTCTTCGCCCTTGCCGATTCAACTTCAGCGGGGAATGCACCGACTCTTGTCCTTGCTGAATTCGGCCTCGCCCCGGACAAGACCTTCGCCAACGTTCTGGAAGACGCAACACCCTCTGGGGTATTGCCAACTTGTTGAATTCGTGGTGCATGACACCCCATTCTGGACGGGATTCAGGCGTTCATTTTTCCAGTGTAGTCTTGCCATATTGCGAATGCATCAGCCCTTGCATGCCGGTATGAAGGTGCGGACAGTTTATATCGGCGCGGCCGGAAAAGCGTGTTGATCTGATCATGGGCAGACAGGAAGCGTTGTGCCTGACGCGGAGATTTGAACCGGCCCATGATCTTCTCCCGTTTACGTGTTGGGCGATGGGAGTTCTCAATCCTGTTATTCAAGCCCTTGTGAGCGCGATGATCGGCATTTGGCGCAAGAGCCCGAACCGGCTTGGTGTAACTGCGCAGTTTGTCTGTCACCACGACCCGGGGTTCGCCGTATTGCGTGACCAGCGTGCCAAAGAAACGTCTGGCTGCCCTGGCATTCCGACGCGATTGAACCAGGATATCCAGTACGTCTCCATCCCCGTCAATCGCCCGCCAGAGCCAGTATTTGACACCACCAATAACGATCACCGCTTCATCCAGGTGCCATTTGCTATTGGGCTTTGGACGGTCACGACGAATGCAGCGCGCAAAATGTCGGCCAAACCGGTTCACCCATTTGCGGACTGTTTCCCTACTGACAGCAATTCCCCGCTCCGCTAGCAGGTCTTCAACATCCGCCGCGTTCAACGCTAAGCGGTGGTAGGCCCAGACCGCATAGGAAATGATCGATCGTGGAAAGCGAAAGCCCTTAAGGCCTGGGAATTCTGAACTTGGAAACATACAAACGATCTATCAAACCAATGCTCAATCAACAACTTGCCCCCGACGGAACTACTAAAATCAGAAAAAATGCTCCAATCTTCATTATTTCTCTTTCGATGTTCTGGCTTCAAGTCCCATTCATCCACCCGTTCTTTCGTAATCATCCTCAATTCTGACGATGTCGTTTTCATCCAATCGATCCCCGAACTGGACTTCGACAAACCGCAATTCGCGATCACTATCATTGTGGATGCGGTGCTGCGTTTGGCGGGGAACATAAATATGACTGCCACGCTCAACACGGATCTGATCACCACCAAGGGTGACGACACCTTCGCCTTCGACAACGACCCAGTGTTCCGAGCGGTGTTTATGAAGCTGCAAAGAAAGCCTTTGCCCGGGCTTCACGCTGATGGTTTTAACTGCATATCGTTCGTTGGCTTCGACAACCTTCCATGTTCCCCATGGGCGTACATCTGCTTGTCCATTTTGATATTCTTGATGCTCCACGAAGGGCTGTCCAATCTATCTTTTTCCAGTCATTTATGCGGTAACCACTCTCGCTTTATCCGCATCCAACTGAACGCTGACGGCACTTCCCTTTGTGAACGGGTCGCTGATGACATTGCTGACGATGAACAGCTCGCCAATAGGAGTGTCGACCGTGTATTGGATTTCTTTGCCAAGATAGGCCGCATAGGTGACTTCGCCTTTGATGCCAGCATTCTTGCCGGAGGCCAGTGACAGATGATGCGGGCGAAGGACAAGTTTTGCCGAACCCTTTTCCGCTCCTAGATAGGGAACTGTCAGTTTCTGCCCATCAAGCTCAATAGAGGCGGTTTCACCTTTGGTGCTGATGATCTCACAGGCGGCTAGGTTAGCATCCCCAATGAAGTCGGCGATGAACTCAGAGTTGGGTTTCTCATAGAGATCGTGTGGGCTGCCTTCCTGGGCGATCTCCGCGTTGCGCATGACAATAATGTTGTCAGAGACCGCCATTGCTTCTTCCTGATCGTGGGTCACATAGACGGCGGTCAGACCAAGACGCTGTTGAATTTGTCGGATTTCCTCACGGACGTGACGTCGCAGCTTTGCATCCAGATTGGACAAAGGCTCATCGAGCAGCAAAACTTCTGGTTCCAAGACAATAGCCCGTGCTACTGCCACACGTTGCTGCTGACCGCCTGAAAGTTCACTGGGCAAACGATCGCCATATCCGGCAAGTCCAACCAGTTCCAAACCTTGATCAGCCTTTTGAGCCGCTTCCGCCTTTGGCACTGATTTTACTGTCAGTCCATAGGCCACGTTTTCGCGAACGGTCATGTGTGGAAACAGTGCGTAAGACTGGAACACCATAGAGACTTTGCGGTATGTCGCGGTGAGATGGGTTACGTCTTCACCGCCAATATAGATTGAGCCTTCGGTTGCCATTTCCAGGCCGGCAATCAGGCGCAGAGTCGTGGTCTTACCACACCCACTTGGACCAAGCAGTGTAACGAGCTTTCCCGGTTGGACATCGAGGTCGAGCTTTTTCAGCGCTGTGACGGCACCGTATTTCTTTACCACGCCTTCAAAGCGGACTGATCCTGAGTTTGAGTTGGTCATGAGTTTCTCCTCACTAGCCATTATGCTTTGGCAGCTTGTTGGACGCGGTCAGTGCGACGCAAACGTCGTGTCCCGACCAAAAGTTGAAGGATTAGGATGGCTGTGAGCATCGTAATGATAAGGACGGCGGAGTAAGCAATCGCCAGACCAAATTCACCGTTCTCAACACGGCCTACAATGAAAGATGTCGCCATATTGTGTTTCGCGCTCACAAGGAAGATGACGGCACTCACAGAGGTGATCGCTCGCACAAAGCTGTAGGTGAGTGCAGCGAGTATGGCCGGTCCCATGAGTGGAAGGATCACTCGCCGCACCGTTGTGAAACTGTTCGCACCCAAGGTGATGGATGCCTCGTCCAAGCTCTTATCGAGCTGTGACATGGCCGCGATACCGCCGCGCACACCGACTGGCATATTGCGGAATACGAAGACGATGATCAGAATGATGGATGTACCGGTCAACTCAATCGGCGGGAAGTTGAATGCCATGATGTAACTCACACCAATCACTGTGCCGGGAATCGCGAAGCTAAGCATGGTTGAGAATTCGAAAGCATCCTTGCCAATGAATTTCTGGCGTACGAGCAGATAAGCTGTGGTCAATCCGACAAGCGCAGTCAAAGGCGCTGCAACACTGGAAATTGTAAGCGTCGTAATATAGCTGTCCCAGGCAACGCCTGTCAGCCTGCCGTTTGAGAAGTCGATGCCGAAGGCACGAATATAGTGATCCCAGGTGAAGCTATGATTGTAACCCCAGAGCTTCACAAAGCTTCCGAAGATAATCATCGAATAAACGACGGCAGTTAGAAATGCCCATGGCAACGCGGTGGCATAGCAAATGCCACGCAATATGGGATTGAGCGATGCGTTCTGACCGCTATCAGCCTTGCCCGTAATCGTAGCGTATGACTTTTTGCCGAGCCAAATGCGCTGCGCCATGAAAGCAGATAGTGTGAGGGTCAGGAGCGCAATCGCAAGGATTGCGGCCTTTGCCGGATCTGCCACAGAGCCCACGATGGAGAAGAAGATTTCCGTTGAAAGGACTGAGTAACCACTGCCCAACACAAGTGGGTTACCAAAGTCGGCAAGGCTCTCGATGAAACCAAGCAGGAAGGCGTTCGCAAGGCCGGGGCGCATCAATGGGAGCGAAACATATCGGAATGTTTGCCAGCGATCGGCGTCAAGTGTTTGCGACGCCTCTTCCATGGAGGGGCTCACGCCTTGGACAACACCAATAAGCACAAGAAAGGCAATTGGCGTGAAGGATAAAAGCTGCGCAAAATAGACACCCCAGAACCCATAGAGCCAGCGTGTGGGCTCAACACCCATGAGCTCCGCGACGAACTCGGTAACTGTGCCTGCCCGGCCAAAAAGAAGGATGAGAGCAAGACCGATCACGAAGGGCGGAGTGATGATCGGAATAACTGTCAGTACGCGAAGCAGTTTTTTCGCGCGGAAGTCTGTGCGGGTGAATATCAGAGCAAAGGCCAGACCCAAAAGCGTCGTGCCAAGACCTGTCATGACTGCGAGAAAAAGCGAGTTTATGCCAACACCGCAGGATCGTCCGCTATAAAGGCACTCCATGCCCCAAATATCGCTGCTAAAGAAACGTGGGAAAAACTGATTGATTGCATAGCCATCCTCAACCTCGAAAGCTTGGATGAGAATATGCATGACTGGGTAGAAGACAAAAATGCCAACAAGTGCGACGATCAGTCCGATCGCGCCGATCACAAAGGCATCGCCCTGTCCTTTCCCGGACTGCGCAATTGCTGTTGTAACAACAAAGAGCAATGAAAGCGCCACCAAACCGGCGCCAACACCCATGCCTGGTTGCCCGGCAGTGATGAGTTCACCCGTGAGAAGACTTTCAAACAGCCTAGGTCCAGCACGAACAATGATGAGACCTTGAACGGCCATCAGAAAAATACCAACGACTGCTGTAACCAAAGTCCATTTGGCACGTATCACTGGATTATTTACAGCGAACTGAATGGCAATCGCCACAAAGATGGCCAGCAAAGGTGGTAGGAGCCACCATTGACCTGCGAGGACCTGAAAGAGACCTGTGGAGGGGATGTCATCCGTCACCCAGGCAAGGTCCGCGACACCGTCGTCGCTCATATGCCAAGGCAAACAGATAAAGCTTACCAGCCCCAGCACGAGCCAGCTTAATGACAGTTTTTTCATTGGATTTCCGTTTTCTACCAGCGGTGCCCCGCTCGCGCGAGGCACCGTTGATGATCACGCATTAAAAGAAGCGGATCGTCTGGGAGGATTACTGAGCGTTTGGATCGCCAACCTCTTTGTCCCAGCGAGAAAGCAAGCGCTTACGTGTGTCGCTTGAGCCATAAGTCGCAAAGTCGTAGTCGATCAGCTTGATGGAAGCGAGATCAGGCGATTCGGGTGCAACTTTGGCGTTGGAGTTCGAAGGCACTTGGAATGAGCCAACTTCCGGACCGCGGGACTGCCAATCTGCGTTCAGAGCGAATTCAACCCACTTTCTTGCAGCATCAAGGTTTTTAGCGCCCTTGATGATGGAGACTGCGCCAACTTCGTAGCCAGTGCCTTCACACGGAGCCACGATCTTCAGCGGGAATCCCTGAGAAGCCAAATTGACCATGTCGTGCATAAAGCCAATTGAAACACCGGTCTCACCACGCGCTGCTGCTTTGGATGGAGCAGAGCCTGACTTCGTGTATGAGTTCACATTCTTTCCGACCGCAGCCAGTTTCGTCATAGCTTCGTCTTCGCCGAAGAGCTGAACAAAAGTCGCAAGCTCAGTATAGGCTGTGCCGGAGCTGTTTGGGTTTGCAACCTGGATCTCTCCAGCAAACCGGGCGTCTTCAAGATCGGCCCAACACTGTGGTGGCGCAATATTTTTCTTTGCGAGAATGTCAGCATTGTATGCGATGCCAAGAGCACCAGCATAGATGCCGACAGTCTTACCATCAGAGATCTTGTGCATATTCTGCGCCCAACCAAGAAGGTCGCTCGTGTCGACGCCTGACACCTGTGTCAGGCCTTCTTCAGCTGCGATCAAATGCGGATCACCTGTGCCTCCCCACCAGACATCTATCTTTGGGTTGCCAGCTTCGGCACGAACCTGCGCGAGCGTCTCGCCGGTTGATTTGCGGACCATCAGAACATCAGTGTCACTGTTTTCAGCTTCAAAAGCTGATTTCATCAAGTCGCACCAATCCTGCTCGGCGCTACATACGACGCTGAGCTCGTCGGCCTGAGCAGCGGTTGTAGATGTAAGTGCAAGGCCCGACGTCGAAGCGACGAGGGCGAGAAGCGGAACTATTCCGAACTTTTTCATATTCTTCCTCCCTAGAGTTGAAAGCTGCAGGCACAATCTCCCCCTGCAACACTCTTAGGTTAGAAACTCTGCAAACCTTCCGATATCGAAGTCCTGTTTACAATGTTACAAATCCTAAGCCTTTGTGTTAACAATATTTCATTTCGCTAAGTGACTGTAACATTTGTAACGATATACCCGAAGACGCATAAGAATTCTCACACTATGCTAAGGGCATAGGAGGCTTCGCTGATGGTGCGCCCAAGGATAGGGATTGTTGATGATGAGATAGGAATGAGGGATGCGCTTTCTGCATTGCTCACCGAAAACGAGTTTGATCCAGTTCCCATGGAATGCATCTCTGATTTCAATGTCGTCCGGAAATCCGTAAAGCTCGACCTCGTTATCATCGACCTGCAGCTACGCAATGAAAGCGGTCTTGAACTCGCAAAAGCCATTCGCAAAACTGAAGATCTCCCCATCGTCATGCTCACTGGACAAGGTGACGAGACAGACCAGATTGTTGGTCTTGAAACGGGCGCCGATGACTATCTTCTAAAGCCTTTTAACCCAAGGGAGCTCGTTGCACGCATCAAAGCTGTCCTACGAAGGTACCAACCGAACCAACACAATGCAGTCTCCGCTGATGATACTGCCGGACGGATCTCGTTTGGTCGTATGATGGTCGATCAACAAGACCGTGCGCTCTACGGTCCGGATGGTGAAGAGATTGTTCTCACTAATGCCGAGTTTCGTTTGCTGGAGTATTTTTTGGCACGTCCAAATAAGGTGATCTCGCGACTGGACCTGCTGACCGAACTTGGCAGTGATTTGACCAAATATGTGGACCGCACAGTTGATGTGTTGATCCTGCGTCTTCGACGCAAAATCGAAGAAAACCCCTCTAAGCCGATCCATCTGCAAACAAGGCGAGGACAGGGTTACATATTTGTCCTTCAGGCTTCAGCGATTGAACCATGAGTAATCTTCTTCCACGCTCAATCCGAGCACGTCTGTGGACAGCGATTGCACTCCTATCTCTCGCAGTCGTTGGTGTCAGTTTGATGACTTGGATTGGTCTACAGCGCGTTGATACCCGCATGCAGGAATTGCATCGACAATCGCTAACCCGCGTCGCTCAAGCCATCGACCTTTCCAAACGATCATCTGATCTGGCAACGACAGCTCCATATTTGCTCAATCAGAGATCTAACTTTCTGATTGATCGGGAGGGGCAAAAGCTAGTTGGCGTTCTTGATCGTGTACGCAAGGAATGGCCAGACACCTCACTGAGCAACAACGATGAGAACCTAAGCATCGGTCCCATTACCACACAGATGGAAAACGGCATCAAGGACCTGGTCGATGCCTCAAAGCGGTTGGACGTGGTGCAGTCGAGCGTTCGACAAGCGATCGCAAAGCTTGGGAACCTGCGAGAGCAAGTTGTTGGAGAAGTCGAAAATTCTGAATCTCGTCCAGAAACACGGCTTGCGTGGTGGACGCTACAAGCCATGACGGCTGACGCCCTCAATGCGGCCTACGCAGACAATCTGATCGGTGTGGGTGAGGAGCAACGACAATATCAAAGACAAAGACGCCAATTGGCGTCGCCAGCACTTTCCGAACAGCAGCGAGCATTCCTGGAGCAACTGGAAGAGATCATTACAGGAGAAACCGGTATATTCGAACTGCGTCGACAAGAACTTGCCGTCAATCTTCAGGCGCAGAACGCACTCTTTCGTATCAGGCGCGATGCCAACCTCGTCAACGAATTGGCCGTGGGTTATGCGTCGAGAGCCGAAGCCTTTCTGGCACAAGAGCGATCAGACTCTTCCTCCACGATCCAATTTATCAAGCTCACGCTCGCGGTCGTCAGTTTAGTAAGCCTCGCTTTGGCATTGTCCGCCGCTTTATTCGTCTCACGTTATGTAGCTTACAATATTGGACGAGTGTCCGATGCCATGGTGCGTCTGGCCAATGGCGACAGAACATCCGTCTTGCCGCGCAGATCCGGAAACGACGATGAAATTGGCGATCTGTTTCGGTCGTTTCGTAGTTTCAGAGCGAATGCGCTTAGACTGGACCGCTCTCACAAACAGCTCAATCAACGCAACGCGCTGTTTGAGAAAGTCTTCGCCAATATTGCATATGGAATCGCGATTACCGATGCGACTGGCAAGGTGACGGCTTCAAATCCAGCCTTCGCGGATATTCTGGAAATTGATCCGGACAAACCCTTCCGCAAGCCACTTGCCGATTGGTTCCATGAGGGAAAGTTTGCCAGGTCGGCTGCCGGAGCAAATGTAGAATCTAGCCTTCGCGGTCAGTTGGACCTCATAGCCGATGATGGTCAAGTCCTCGAATTAAGGGCAAGCCAACTCCCCGACGATGGTCGTGTCTGGTTAGTGGCTGATGTCACCGAAAGCCACACCATGTCAGCTCGTCTTGCTCAGATCGACCGCATCGAAGCTTTGGGTAAAGTTGCTGGCGACACAGCTCATGACTTCGCCAATATCCTTTCAACGATCCGAACTCATGCGCATCTGCTCACAAATGGAGCGAGCGAAACTCAAAGAGCAAATGTCTCCGCAATCGAGAATGCTGTCGAGTTCGGCGGCTCTTTGACGGAACGTCTGCTGGCATTCGCAAGGAAGCAAAACCTCGTACCCGAGATAGTTGAGCTCAACAGCCTGCTCGAAGGGATGATTGAGCTTGCGGAAATTGGGTTAAGGGAAGGGGTGGCGCTCAATGTCATGTACTCTCCAGAACCCCTTCATGTGATAGCCGATCCAGGTCAGATGGAATCCACACTTCTCAATCTTATCTTGAATGCAAACAATGCAATTGAGGCCAACGGTGAGATCGCAATTCAGTTGCTGTCGCGAGATGATGAAGCGACCATCATCATCAAAGATGACGGCATTGGCATGCCAGCCAATGTGCGAACAAAAGCTATCGAACCATTCTTCTCGACAAGAGCAGCAGAGGGTGGAACCGGACTCGGGCTTTCCATTGTATATGGCTTCATCAAGCAATCGGGTGGCAATCTTGAAATAGAAAGCGAAGAAGGCGAGGGCACTGTGATTTCCATCTCCATGCCACTGGCTAATGCAGTCAAACAAGAGACCGAAAACCAACCAATCAAAACTGCTCTTGTGATTGATGATGACCAGCAAGTACGACACATCGTCGATTCGATCCTCTGTGACATGAACTACCAGTCCACCCTATGCAGCAATGCCAACGACGCGTTGAAACATCTGGAGACTGGCAAATTCCAGCTCGTTGTCAGCGATTTTGATCTGGGATCAGAGATCACCGGACATGATATTTTGGAGACCTCCGCGGAGAAACTACCGGATGCGATGCGCATTCTTATCTCAGGCAAGTCATCATTGAGCGACGACTATGATGGACCCAATGCAATGGTCCAAAAGCCGGTTACGGCGCAGAAGCTGAAGTTTGCTCTCCAACACATCAACACCGGAGCTCTTCATTGACGATCAAACACGTTGTTTTCGATATGGGACATATCCTTCTTCACTACGATCCCGAACTTCCCTTCAAACGGATAATTCCAGATGAAGCTAAACGCGGATTCTTCTTCGCAAAGGTCTGTACGACAGCATGGAATGAAGAACAGGATAAAGGCAGGCCATGGGAAGAAGCTGAAGCTTGTCCATCGTCAGGGATTTTTGGACAGATATGGGCGTTGTTTAAGGGAGTATCTGGCTCATCTGTTTGTCGATATTAGGCGGCCTGTTTGCGGTGTTGCAAGCGGCGTTGTTCGATGGTGCTTTGTTTGATCCTTTCTCGTTTGCGCAGGATTTGTTCGCCGCGCCCGAAGTAGACGTCAGCGGGTGTGAGGTTCTTCAAGCTCTCGTGATATCGGTGATGATTGTAGTGGCTGATGAACTTGCTTATTTGGGCTTTGAGGTCACCGGGCAGGAAGTAGTTCTCCAGAAGGATCCGGTTTTTCAAGGTCTGATGCCATCTTTCGATCTTGCCCTGCGTTTGGGGGTGGTATGGGGCTCCACGCACATGGTCCATGCCTTTGTCGTCGAGCCAGTCGGCCAGCTCACCGGCGAAGTAACTTGACCCATTGTCCGACAACAGTCTTGGCCGGTGGCGGACACTGGCCTGATTACAGCCTGAAGCCTGTAAGGCCAGTTCCAACGTATCCGTGACATCACTGGCCAACATCGTCGTACACAGCTTCCACGCGATGACATAGCGGCTGTAATCATCAAGGTGTTGATTTTCACTGAGAACTGACCCGGTGGCCCCATAAATTGTCACTGAGAACTGACCCATGTGAACACACTACCCCGACGTTTTTGGCTCGGGGGATATGGAGTGATCGACATGGGATTTTTGAGTGTCATTCGACGCTGGGCATTGCGTGACAAAATGCCAATCAGAGAGATTCCCGTCGCACGGGTTTATCTCGCAACA
>NZ_GL476321.1:155246-180928 GCF_000148725.1 Roseibium sp. TrichSKD4
ACGAAGAGGACGTGTTACGCGCCGTGGACAAGGCGCTGGAAGCGGGTGTGCCAACCAAGACGCATATCCTGAACCTTCTACACCGGTTGATCGACCGTAAGCCGACGGAACATCCAGAAGTCGACCCACCGGACGCCTTGGCATTGCAAACCACGCCCGAGGCAAATCTAAATCGTTACGATGGCCTGAGACAGGCTGGGGAGAAGCGCCATGCGTCATGACCCAGCCGGAGCCTCTATCGTCATCATGCTGCGCAGCCTCAAGCTCTATGGCATGGCAAATGCCGTCGAAGACCTGGTCGCCCAAGGTGCCCCAGCCTTTGAAGCCGCGACCCCGATGTTATCACAGCTGCTCAAGGCTGAAATGGCGGAACGAGAGGTTCGATCCATCGCTTACCACACAAAGGTCGCCCGCTTCCCTGCATACAAAGACCTCACCGGCTTTGATTTTGCGTCCAGTGAAATTAACGAAGCGAAAGTCCGGCAGTTACACCGGTGTGAGTTTATCGAAAACACCGAGAATGTCGTTCTGATCGGTGGGCCCGGCACGGGCAAAAGCCACACCGCCACAGCAATCGGCGTTCAGGCGATCGAACACCACAGGCGCAAGGTTCGGTTCTTCTCAACAGTGGAGCTGGTCAATGCACTGGAGCAAGAAAAAGCGATTGGCAAGGCTGGGAAAATCGCTGATATGCTGACCAAAGTCGACTTGGTCATCCTGGATGAGCTCGGTTACCTGCCGTTCAGTTCATCAGGTGGGGCGCTGCTCTTTCACCTGCTCAGCAAGCTCTACGAGCGCACAAGCGTCATCATCAAAACCAACCTTAGCTTCTCAGAATGGGCGCAGGTCTTCACAGATGCAAAGATGACCACCGCTCTCTTAGACCGCCTCACGCACCGCTGCCACATCTTGGAAACAGGCAACGACAGCTACCGCTTCAAAGCCAGTTCCAAGGATACAAAGAAAACTAGAAAGGAGACCCCAACATTGACCGCGTCATAGACCACGACGCATAACTAAAGGTGGGTCAATTCTCGGTGAAAATACCGGGTCAGTTCTCAGTGAAAATCAACACGCGGCAACCTTCGCCAGCGTCAAGGAAATGGGCTTCAAATGGGCACCAAAGCAGGAATTGTTCGTGGCCCCCAAATGGACCCCGAAGCGGGAGGACTTCTGCCTTGAACTTGCCGGGGAGATAGAGCCGGAACTGACCACACTGGCGGAACGGGCAGAGGCAAAGGCAGAGCGGCTGGACGCACTCGGAGACAAGCGCAGCCACCAGTCAAACGCCTTCATGCGCGCCGCCGATGACCTGTCGCAGGCGTTTTACATGGGGCAACCGATCCTTGTCGGGCATCACTCGGAAGCCAAGGCCCGCAAGACGCAAGAACGCATGCACAACGCAATGGACAAATCGGTCAGGGCTGCAAAGGCTGTTCAATACTGGCAATGGAAGGCGGCCGGCGTTGAACGCTTCGCCAACATGAAGAACAACCCCAAGACCCGCAGGAACCGGATTAAAACCCTGCTTGCAGAGCTGAGGGACATTCAAAGGACGCTCAACCATGCCGCCCTATGCCTCAAGGTCTGGGGACAGGCAACCAGCGACGAGGCAATCGAAAAACTTGCAGGAATGCGCCTTAAAACCGGTGATCTGGTCTATTGGGATCACTTGCAAGCCTACAGGCAAGGGGCATGACGGCTCAGGACTTGCGCGAGCGCTCCATGACCAATGCCCAAGCCGTCATGGACAGCCCTTACCGCCGCCGCTGGATTGACCATATTTTGAACCGGCTGGCTTATGAACGCGATTTGCTTGGAGCGATAGAGCGGTACGAAGACGAGTTGACGCCGGTCATTCTTCAAGCCTTTGCCAGTGAATATGGAGCCCATAAACCGGCAGTAGAGACGAGCGAAACCGGCTTTGTCCTGACCAGCTCCGCACCCCTGCCGCTTCATCTGGCAAACGGTACGAGCCTTGACCTTGCCGCCGAGGACTGGCGGGAGCTGATGCAGTCCATTGGTTATGTCGTGCCGAACAAAAAACCGGCCTTGCCGCCGATCCTGAATTTTCGGGCCGTGGAGGTTGCAGCGGTCAACCGGTATAACGGACACGAACCGCGCCTGTTCCGGCAGGTGGACATGACCAGGGCAGCCTATGCCAAAATCCACAGCGACGCCCGCTGGGTCGAAACCAGCCTTTGCGGGAGCTTCCGCTTCAAGGTCGCGCCCGACCCGGAGCACAAAGGCCCGTATCATTCCTGCCTGCGTGTGGCGGTGTTCCTGACCGACAGCAAGGAACACCCGACACCGGACAGCGTGACCACCGCGCCAAAAGCCGCCTGACAGCCTGGAAAGCCGACGAGAGGAGAAGGAGTTCCTCTCTCGTTCGATTGCTCCGATACCCGCCCCGCAAAACCGGACCACTGCCATGAAAACTTCCGTCTATATGCGCCCGGAAAAGCCCATGTTTGTCACTGTGCAGCGCCGCACTTGCCCAACCCTGCCGCAGGTCCCGGAAATTGCCGAACCGCTGGTAATCGACAAGGCCAGCGAATGCCACGTCACCCCGCCCGATGTTGCCCGCCGCATGGTCGATTATCTGGGACCGGCTGGCGACTACGCTACGCTTGAGCCGAGCGCTGGAACCGGCGCGCTTGTGTCCGCCCTTTTGGCGTCAGGCCACAGCAAGGGGGAAATCACCGCCGTTGAACGTCATCACAAACTTGCCGCCAAGGTGGCAACGCTTGGCGTTCCGGTCATACAGGAGTGTTTCTTCGACTAAGCCGAACAGGTCAGGGGCAAGGTGGCCTTTCCCCGTATCGTGATGAACCCGCCCTTTTCGAAGGTGCGTCGCCACATCAAGGCCGCGCTAACCCTGCTTGACCAGAGCGGGCACAGGGAACCGGCAACCCTTGTTGCGCTGGTTCCCGTCACATTCACCCATGAGGGCGCGGAAGAACTGGAAGTCCTGCCGGAGAGCACATTCTCAACCTGCGTTGTGCGCACGAAAATTATCCGTATTGTGCACACACAGGATCATTGATTCCGGCAAGGACGGGATTATTGAATTCGAATTGGAGCGGCTAAAGCAGCAGCGCCGGGCCAGCGGCGCGACCGGGAGAGATAGGCTCGCCCGGCTGAGGCAACAGCCTTGCCGCTCTAACGGAGGAAACGAGAATGTGGCTTTTGCCTATTAGCGTTTCCCTTACTTTGAAGAAAACCCGGAGCAGCTGGTCACTGACTCTCCGGGTCTCATTCATCATGTAAGGAAAGGGGTGGCGGGGAAACCTGCCATCCCACTCCGTGACTGAATATAGCGCCTTTCCCTAAAAATTCCAAGCCGGGGCCGGTTCCCCGGCACATCGAGTGCCGGATAACCGGTTCGATTGATCAGGTCCGCAAGGCGGGCTTGGTTTGCCGAGCTTCTGCGGGCGTTGCCCTGCGCGCTGCGCTTGCTCCAGGCGGAGATCCGCGCGACAGGCGCGGCTCCCATATGGACCGGACAGGGCAGGGGCTTGACGCGGGCGAGGCCCGCACATTCCCCATCCCTGACATTCCTTCAATTCCTGTACCGCCCAACAGACCTCTTTCGTCCGGTCAAAAGACAAGCGCCGCACAAGCGCGTCGTCGAAGCCGGGGCCGTGTCCTCGCTGCGCTGCGGGCCGCACCACACCCCGCCTTCGATCCTTTGACAGTCCGTTCCCGGCCCGTGGGACGGGCTGCGCCCCCTCCCACTCTGTTCCGCCGAAACCACAGGTTTCGGCTGATCAGCCTGTGAAGAGGCTTCGCCCATTGGCGGAGAAAAGAGCTAGCCGGAACTCGTGGGAAATCAGAAACAGGGAACTATCCAAATGACCAAGACCAACGCAAACGCAAACACCACCAGCAGCGATATCATTCTTGTGGCGCTCGACAAGCTGGACATCGATCCGCTGAACGTGCGCAAGACCTACAGCCAGACCAGCATAGAGGAACTGGCAGAGAGCATTGCAGCTCAAGGCATCTTTCAAAATCTTCTGGTCCGCAAGGCAAAGGGCAAGGACCGTTATCATGTATCGGCAGGCGGTCGCCGGTATCGCGCCGCCCTGCATCTGGTGAAGGAAGGCAGGCTTGCCGCTGACCATCCGGTCCCGGTCAAGGTGATCGACAAGGCCGAGGCGCTGGAACTCAGCCTTGCCGAAAACGTCATGCGCGAAGCCATGAACCCGGCGGACCAGTACGAAGCCTTTACAGCCCTTGCAGAGGCAGGGCAGGCCATTGCCGACATTGCCGCCCGGTTTGGAACAACCGAGGCCATCGTCAAAAAGCGTCTGGCCCTTGGCAAGGTCGCCCCGGCCCTGATGGAACTCTACCGCCGCGAGGGCATGACCCTTGAGCAGCTTGCAGCCTTCACCATCACCGACGACCACGCCGAGCAGGTCCGCGTCTGGGAGAGCCTTCCCACATATGGCCGTCATGCCAGCGCCATCAGGCAGGCCCTCAGCGGGGAAGGGATCAAGGCAACGGACAAGCGCTTGCAGTTCATCGGAGGACTGGACCCCTATGAGGCCGCAGGCGGCAGCATCAAACGGGATTTGTTCGATGATCAAGGTGGCGGCTATGCCATGGACGCCGCCCTTGTGGAACGCCTTGTGGCCGAGAAGCTGGAAGGAGAGGCAGCGAGCATTCTTGCAGAAGGCTGGAAGTGGATTGAGATCGTCCCGGACATCGACTGGCAGTCCTTGCAGGACTATGACCGGGTATATCCGCAATATGGAGAATTGAGCGAAGAACAGGAAAGCGAACGCGAAGCGCTGGAGGCCCGTTGTCGCGAACTGGAACTTTGCGACGAAGTGCCGGAAATGGAAGTGGAGTGGAACCGGATTGGCGACAGGCTTGCCGAGCTGGACCAGATCACGGAGCAGGGAACCTACCAGCTTGAGGATATGGCAAGGGCGGGAGCGCTTGTAACGCTCACCTATAACGGAGCCGTGCGCATCGAGCGCGGTCTGGTCCGACCAGAGGATTGCCAGAACGAGGAAGAAACGGGAGACGGCACCGGGGAGACCGGCGCTGAGGAACCGGAAGGGCAGGGGACGCCTGTACTCAAACACTCTGCTACCCTCATTGAGGATCTGACGGCACAGAAAACCGCCGCCCTTCGAATGGAGCTTGCGAGAAACCCCGATGTTGCCCTTGCCACTGTGGTTCACGGCTTCCTGTTGCGTCTGGCCTATTCCGGCTATGGGCTTCATGAGCATTCCGCCCTTGAGGTTTCTGTCACGCATACGGACCTGTCAGCTTCCATGAAACAGCCGGACCAGTGCGCGGCCCTCGACAGGCTGGACCTCGCGGGGGAAGTGATCCGCGAACGCCTGCCAGTCAACCCGGCAGAGCTATGGGACTGGTGCATGGATCAAAGCCGCGCCTCGCTTCTGGACCTGCTTGCATGGTCGGCAGCGCAAACGCTGAATGTGGTGGAGGGCAAGTTCCCGCGCCCGAAACAGGCCGAACATGGCAACCAGATCGGGACAGCGGTTCAGATCAACATGCGGGATCATTTCAAGGTGACGGCGGAGAGCTATTTCCAGCATTTGCAGCGCGGGAGCATTCAGGCGGCAGTGACCGAGGCTTGCGGTGCAGACTTTGCCGATGGTATAGCCGAGATGAAGAAGGCAGAGGGTGTGGCATTTGCCGAGACCGCCCTGAAAGACAAGGATTGGTTGCCCGAGCCGATCCGTTGCGGTTCCGCCACAGTCCCGCAACCGGAATACCAAACTTTTTATCAGTTTTCTGAGGCGGCTGAGTGATCAGTCGTCGCCGGTCGCAGACGTTCTTCCCCTGCGACCGGCCTCCCTTTTTCCAAGGAAATCGCAGAGGTCGGTGGGAGGGTCCGGGGTGATACGGTTCGCTGTCCGGGGTGTGATTGTCAGGCAGGTCGAATACCTGACAATCACTCATGAGGGACGCCCCAAAGGCCCCGTCCCTCAAACACCCCTCCCACCGATGGGCCTGTCAGAAGAGTAGCGCGATTCTTGATTTCCCTGTCCGAGAAACCGCTGCGTTAACCGAACATTATGCCAATATAAACAACTATATAGGTAAATCTTCATAAGTTGTTTTAGCCATGCGCCGCACTGCCAGCCTTGCCGCCCCGCTTTTGCCTCTTGATTGGGAAGACCCGGCCCGCACCGCTTTGACATCATTCAGCAGCTTGCCGACAGACACGCCATAACCACCCCTGACATTGACCGGAAGATCGCCGAGATCGGAGAACTCGGCATCTATAATCGCAGGGAACTGATGGCCCTGATGGGCGGCTATCTGCGAGAGCAGTAAATCCGGCCAAAGCCCGCCTTGATCACATCCCGGCGCTGACCCTGATCAGATTCTCCACTTGGCGGACAGCCTCGAACCGATGTGCCGGGTTGGCGATATCCTGTGCATCAAACCATGCCTTGCACAGCATCGGCCCCTTATCGACATGCTTGTAGACGTATCGCAGGGCCTGCCTGACGGGTTCAGTATCAACCCGGTCCCTGGCACTGTCCTCGACGGCCTTGCGGATGGTCGAGAGTGACGTGGGAAGGTCCGGCGCAATCCGGCGTGTTTCCGGTTGATCTGATCGGGTGCTGGTGTCCATGGCGCGCACATCATAACGAGCGGAGGAAGAAGAACGCAATCCGGCCTGTCAGTCTATGGCTTGCTCCGGACGTGTTTGTGCAGGGTCGTTCATGCCCATCCGCCGTGGGGTTGCTCTTGATGCCCGTTCGCATGTCACCACGATTTGCGCAAAGCTGCGGTCTAGACTATTTCCCCGGCCTTGCGGCCTTCCTCGCGGAAAACAAATAGTCCGGCCCTTCGCTTCCTCCGCTTTGCTCCGGCCTTCGGTGCACATCGCTTTGTGCCATGCCTTGAACGATCATCGCAACACACAAGGCGGAGTATCAGACATGAACATCACCAATTACATCCAGTTCGAGAATGCAGACCTGACAGTGGCCGTTGGAACCGGCCTCATCTCCACCCTCGACCGCGACATCGATATCAAGGCGGTCCCCTTTGCCTCCGACAACGACAAGGCCCCGACGCACCGGGTCTATGCGAAGTCCCCTCGCGGTCATGACATCGAGGTCGGCGGCATCTGGAAGAAGACGAGCCAGGACGGCAAGACCTACTACACGCTGTCGATCCGCAAGCTCCACTTCAATGCGAACCTTGGCCGGTATCCTGGTCAGGACGTTCCGTCCCTTCAGGCCGTCATCGAGTGGGAGCCTCGCGACTGAGGACCAGCCAGCGCCCGGTACATCCGGGCGCACCCTTCCTGCCGGTTAGCGCCTGCCCTTCTTGGAGGCGGTTCCGGCCTTCTTGCCGAAGGCCCGGTCAAGAACGGCCTTGGCCGTAGAGGCCGACACATTGTCGGGATACCCTTTCGGGGGCTTGATCTTGCCGTCCCCGACAAGCTTTGTGATCCATTCCATCTGGGCGCTTGAGGCCATGTTGTTGGCGTCGATCCACGCGCTCAAGGCTTTGGCGTCAAGTGTTGTCTCATGGGGGATGACCACGCCGGTGCGCTGCGCAATCCGCTTTGCCAGCTCCATTTGGGCAGGGCTTGGCAGCTTCGGGCCGCTCTTCCATCGGCCCGAGAAACTCGCGCAGGGCGTCAAAATCCTCAAGCTGCGCTTTCGTCAGTTTAACGCCTTCCTTCTCGGCCTTGATCTTCGCGAACTTCAGCATGGCAGGTGATGGCTTGCGCTTGATGGCAAGCTGCTCGCCGCTGCCTGAGAGCGCATTGATGACTGTCTGGGCTGCATTGCAGATTTCATCGACGACAGCGCGGGCATTGGCGGAGCCTCGCAGGATATCATCGAGCCTGTTTTCCATCCTTGCGGTAGAGGCGGGATCAAGCACATCGGCGCAGCGCTCGCTCAATATCCTGTAAAGATCCATCGCCGCCTGGGTCGCGTGCAGCTTGCCCTTTTTTACCTCCATGAAGTTCTGGCGCTTCAGGCCCTCGATGATGGTGTCGCGTGTGGCCGGTGTCCCAATGCCCTTGGCTTCCTTCAGCCGGGCTTGTTCTTCCGCGTCTTCAACAAATTTCCATGCGTTCTGCATGGCCTCGATCAGCGAGCCTTCCGAATACCGGGGAGGGGGCGTGGTTTTCTTTGTCTCGATATCGGCCGAGACAATGGAGACGGTTGCGCCGTCCTTGATGGCTGGCAGCTCCTGTTCCGCCTCACCCTCCTCCTCGTCATCATCCCTGGAATTGCCATGGATGGCTTTCCAACCTGCTTCCTTCGTCTGTTTCCCGATGGCGTTAAAGACGACCGGCTCAGGCAGATGGGCAATGGTCAGCGCGATTTCCGTTCGAAGATAAACGTGATCTGGCCCGAGAGCGGCCAGAAAGCTTTTGGCGATGAAGTCAAAAAGCCTGCGCTCATCCTCGTTCAGCTTTTGAACCAGTTCCGGCAACTGGTCCGCCATTGCCGGGTTCGGGATAATCGCATGGTGAGATTCCCCATCGAGACCGGCATTGGAAAAGACGCCCTTCTTGCCCGTGCGGATTGTCGCGTCAGGCCACAGGCCCCAAGTGGTATCGACCTTTCCAAGTGCTGCGAAGACCTCTTTTGCGCCATCAATCATGTTTTCGGGCAAATAGCGGGTTGCTGCGCGCGGGTATGTTGTCACCTTATGGGTCTCATAGAGGCTTTGAGCTGTCTGGAGCGTCTTTTGGGCTGTCCATCCCCAGGTTGCCGCCCGCTTTTGCAGCGTTGGCAAATCGGCAGGCTTGCCGGGGGATTGCCTCTTTTCCTCCTGTTTGACAGTGATCGGGCCGCTGTATCCGATGGCCGCTTCCCGGACAGCCTCGGCAAGCGCCCTGTCGAAATACCGTTTCTCTGCCTTTGGCCGATGGGCGAGGATAAAAGACCCGTTGCCGCCGTCCACGGTTGCCGTCAGCTCATGATAGTCCTGCGACCTGAACGTTGCGAGTTCGTGTTCGCGTCGGCACACGATGCCGAGCGTTGGTGTTCTGACCCGACCAATGCCGATCACCTGACGCACGCCAGAGGGGACAAGCCGTGTTGTCGCAGCGCGTGTCAGGCTCAAATTGTAGATCTGATCGGACTGCGCACGGGCAACGGCGGCCTGATAGAGCGGCAGATAGTCGGTGTTCGGTCTGGCATTGGCAAAGGCGTCGCGAAGGGTCTTTTCGTCTTCGGCGGTGAACATGGCACGCAGGACCAGTCCCTTGTACCTGAAATGACGCAGGAGGTTTTCGCCGATGGCCTGCCCTTCACGGTCACAATCGGTTGCAATGTAAACCCTCTCCGCCGTCTGGAGGGCCGCCCTGATCCTGTCGATCCGCTCGCCCTTGCCTTGGGCACGATCGGGAGCAAGGCCGTAGAAGCCTGATTGCGGGCGCAGCAGGACCGCATCCCATGATTTCCAGTCCGGGTTTATGTCTTCGGGTTCCTGAAGGCGGAGCAAATGGCCTTGAGCGGCCAGTATCTCCCCGTATTTGCCGCCGACCGCAGCCCGGATATTGCGGGCCTGAGACGGTTTTTCCGTGATCACGATGGAGGTCATGCAGGGTCCTGTCAGTTTTGCCGCCTTAACGTGACGGCTTGTGTCCTGGTTCAAAATCGATGTCGGTTGTCAGGTCTTCTTGATGAAGGGTTCGAGAGTGACGTGCGCAACGTTACGCGGGCCGTCCGACCGGCAACCCGTAAAGGGTTCTTCGCTTCGCTGCGACCGCAAGCGGTGCCTTGCCCGGACCATTTATCGCTCCGGGGGCCCCTGCGTCCTTGTGCTCCTGTCACAATCGAAACCATCAAGGGAGACCTTCTTATGAAACAGACCATCGAATACCTGAACCGCACAAGCCGCCGCGTCATCGGCTACCTCGGCAAACTGATTGCAAAACTGAAGCATGACGGCAAGCTCACGATAAGCTTGACCCTCTCGGTACCGCCGTTCGTACGGATCAGCTTCGGCTACAGCGCCAGCTTTTCCAAGCAGGCCGACAATGACAATGAAAAGCGGCCCGCCGCAGGCAGTCTTTCGGCGGCTTGACCCGCCTTTGGGGCCAAACGTGGCACTCGATTGAACCAATGTGAGCTAAACTGGCTAACTGGATTGGCATTCATAAATAATGCGTTGCACAATTTCATGTTGCGCATGCGAAATATGCAAGTCTGTCATGCGCTCTGCGCCTAACTAAAGCGATGCGAAGTTCATGAAATAGTCGCAATGATAATAGAAGCTTAGCTGAGAAGCAGGATCCATACTCCCACCAGGTGAAACACAATGGTTATTGATACCCAAAATCACTCTCATAGCAGTTTCGTACGTCGCGCTTTGGAGCGAATGACACATGGCAACTCAGTTCAAGGGCGTCGTTATGTGAACGGCTATCTGCTGTCGCTTGATGACACAACGCTCAATGCTCGCGGGTATGTTCGTGAAGAACTCGGAAATAACTCTCCAAGTGTGATCGTTTATTAAGCCCAGGCAGTCCAAGGCACTTTCCGAAGCGCGGTTTTTTAACCGCGCTTTTTGTTTGGGTATCTGGGAAGCCGCCAAAGGTGAGGTGCAGGCATTGTTCGAGAGGTTGCGGGCCAAACGTTCAAGGTCAGGCTGATTTGCCTGAATTCCGGTCTGGAACCGCGGATTCAATTGCCGTATGGGTAGGCGGGTCATTCAAGTTGTTACAACCGATGCTCAGGAACGCCGTGTTCTTGATGGTGTCAATGATTTACGAGAGACCTGTTCGATGAAACACCTTTTCCCGATGGCCGTTGCCGGCCTCTTTCTGACCGCCGCCACGTTCGCCGTCCCTGCCCAGGCGGAAGAAGATTACGACATGGACTGCAAGGTCATCCTGTGTCTGGCCGGAGGGTTTCCGTCCGGGTGCGGGGATGCCAAGTCCTATATGTTCAAGCGCCTTAGAAAGGGCAAAGCGCCTTTTGGCATCTGCACCTTTGATGATGGCGGCGCCTATGAGGCGGTGGACGCTAATGTCAATTTTCTGCACGGCCAGAACAGCTATCTGTGTGATCCGGGCAAGACGCTGTTCTATGAGCGGGATTCAGAAGGCAGTGGAGCCACGGCCTTTTGCTATGAGAGCAAGCGGCGGATTCGTCAGGGCGACGATTACGTGACGATCTATGAGGGCAAGGTGCAGCCGACCTATGTGAACATGGTGACACAGGTCACGGTTCAGGCCGGACAGCCGGACGCCTATACCTCGCCGCGTTTTTTCATCAACACTGGCAACGGAACCGTTGTCGAACGGTGATGCGGCCACATTCGGTTGTCGCGGCTTTTGTTGCTGCAAATCTGTTGATGGGGTCTGTGCCTTCACTGGCACAGGCCCCTGACTGTTATCTGCCGGAAAAGCCGTTCGACTATCACCTGCCGAAATCCGATCCGCTCTATGAGTATGCGCGGGAGGAGTTCCAGACCTATCTTGAGGATCTGGAAAGCTACATGCGGTGTCTGGAACAGGCCCGTGGCGGCGCTTTCCGGGACTTGAGCGAAGGCTATGAAGAATACCGGCGGATTTATGGGTCAGACGCGGTACTCCGCTCCCCGTCCCCGAGCGATCCAGCCCATAGATAAATATAGGGTTTCTGCGGGTTTTACGCTTGTCACGCTGGTATTGAAGCGTGGTTTATGCTATAAAAAACAACCATATAGACGTGATTTTGAAAGGGGGCGTTCATGATCCGCGATCATGCCCATGCCGTTGAACTTGCCAATCAGGTGATCAAGACGCTGGATACCAGCCCGCTTGAACCGATTGTTGCGGCCATGCTGACGATTGGTCACAGGGCCGCCCTGTCGGCAATGGCAATCTCCCGGGATGAACCGGATCTGCTTACCCAGTTTCTGGCCGTCTGTCAGGAGGCAGGTTTCCTGTCGGAGGCAGAGTGTGACGCTTTGGATGATGAGTATGTCGAAGCCAAGCGGAGACGCGCCGCTTGATGGCTGATCCGTATCTCTATCCGGGAACAACCATTCTCAAAAATCACTTTGACATCCGGGATGCAGAGAAGCTTGAGAGACGAGAGCGCAGGCTGACATTTCAGGCGCTGACCGTTCTTCAAAGAGACCCGGTTGATGGTCAGTTCGACTTTGATCACCTTCGGGACATCCACCGGCGCATATTCGAGCCGGTGTATCCGTTTGCCGGGGAAACGCGGACGGTCAATCTTCAAAAGAGCGAAGAAAAGCTCGGCGGGGCCAGCGTTCAATATGCGCCTTTCCATCTGATCCGTATTCAGGCAGGCCAGCATCTCAAGGAGTTGGGCTCAACGGACTGGTCAGGTCTGAAGGATATGTCCCGACCGCAGGACATGGCCCTTTTTGCGCAAAAGATCATCGATGTCTGGCAGGTTCATCCGTTCCGTGAGGGCAACACCCGCACGACGATGACATTCATGCATCAGTTTGCGGAAGCCAATGGTATGGGACTGGACCGGGAACTTCTGCGAGACAATGCCGAGTTCGTCCGCCATGCCCTTGTGGTTGGCACGTTTGGTCAGAGCGAGCACCTGACGCGGATATTGACGGATGCCCGCCAGCGGGAATTTACCCGCGAGCAGGAGGGGAAAGAGCGCGGCCTTGCCAAGGAAGCCGGAGCCCTACCGAAATCCGCCGATGATATGCTGACTGAACTGGCCTACAAACTTGCGGGCACCGATGACCTTGCAAAGCAGGGTGAATATCTGGACCAGTTCATAAAGGCTGCACAAGACGTGGGCAGTGAAGATCATCTTGAACTTGCAAGGAAAGCCGGGCTCTACAAGGAGAAGCTTGAAAGGCGCGAGGCACCGGAGCACGAGCGATCCGCGCCCCGGCGGTCTTCCAGAGGATCAGGGGATGATGGCTACGGCCTTTGATGGGAGCACGCCTTGTCGCCGCGCCTCATTTGGTTTTCTTCTTGTTGCGAATGGATTTCAGGATGGTGTCCCGCTGCATCCGGGCATGATTGCGATGATCATCCGTTATCTGCCCGTCAGTTCCTTCAACGGGATTGAGATCAAGATCATATCGCTGAGTGTCTTCCAGGACTGCATTGCAGTACCCCAGTGACCAACGGAATTGTTTCATCCCCTGGTCCAGGAGCGCCTTGTCGATGGTTCGGTCGTTGAACCGCTCTATCAAATCCTTTTTCAGGCCGATCTTGGCTGGAACGATCTCTTCAACGAGGAAGTAGGGCGGAAGCTGTTCGATTGTCTCAAGGCCAAGGGCCTGGGCAAGCGTTCCGAGAATGCGAGGGCGGTGGTATTCGGTGAGCGCCCTTGGATTGGTTTTCTGCTTCTTTGGTTTGGATGCCGGTTTGTCGGGCTTTGCCGCCTTCTTCTCCGCTGACTTCTCCGTTTGAGGCAGGATCTGCACCGGCTCTGTGGATTTTGCAGGCGCTGCCGGTTCTTGCTCGGGCAGGTCAACCCTGGCGGAGTTGAAGGAGAGGGTGAGCTTGGTTGCCCTGATCGAGCTGGAGGCTTGCGGCGAAGTCATTATGTGTCTTCCAAACTGAAATGATGATGGTGGCGCAATGAGCGGACCCTAGCCATTCGGGGCATGGCGGTCAGGGGGAGATTGGGTCAATCAACAGGAAAAAGACGGTTTTCGGTAGTCTTTTCCAGCCCGTGAGGGCCGTAACCTGCTTTCTCTGGAAAGCAGGTGGAGCGGTCCGGAGGCTGAACGCGCTCCCCGACAGAGCGCCGAAGAGAAGCCGAAGGATTGTGGGAAAGGCGGGTTCCGCCAGATGTGTCCTTAATTGGCATTTTCGTTTTTAAAATAGGACGCGAGAGCGGCCTGTGCGATCATTTTGCTTATTTTGAACTGGCTGAGGACACCAAAGCGATCAAATGCCTTTCTCGCGGCTTCAAAGGCTTCACCGGAGAATGTTCTGCGAGTGGAAACAATCGTGGTTGTCGCCGGATAGTCTTTGGGCAGCTTTTTGAATTTGCCGCCGAGAAGGAGAGCTTCATAGGCTGGCAGGGCCTCATTGAGAATGTATCTCAACGCCTCCTGTTCTGAATAGTCCTCGACCAGTGCATCGAAGAATGGGGACACACCCTTTTGCGGTATTGGGACGCTTACGGAGATGGTCATGCGCGAAGCCGATCCGGGTGTGGCCCTTGCCTGCTTTGTCGGTCCTGGTGTTTGAACGGGACTTCCTGTTTCCGCTTGATTGGTGAGGGGAGCGGGGAACGGATCTGTTGTCGTGTTTGACGGCCCAGCATTTTCAGCAGGCCGTTCGGCTGCATTCTCATCATCGTCAACAGGACTGGCATTCGGCTGTTCTGCAGACTGAGCATCCTGATTTGTCTGGCGAAGCTGTTCCCGCGCCTGCGCGTAAGGGACTGTTGGTCTCTTAATTGCCATTGGTTGCGTTCTCCAGGGCGCTCAGAATGTCGGCGGTGATGATGTCTGCTTCGTCTATGGCCTTTTGGAAGTGAGAGGCGTGAAGGGCATCATTCGGGTTCTGTTTCATCTTGAGGATGGTCTGATGGAGCAGGCCCTTGAATTTCATGTCGGCGAAGGCATCGCGCAGATGGAGGGGTTGGGAAAAGACAGGCAACTCGTCGAGGAGGGTGCTGGTGCGCATCTGGCTTTGTGTGAGCTTGCTGGTCGGCACTCTTGTTTTCAGGATTGCAAGGTCGATCTCCAATCCCTCACGGGCGAGCGTCTTGATGACATGCTGGTATGTTTCGATGACTTCATCGGCATCCAGTGTTGTCAGGGCTGTCGGGAGAACAATGAAATCCGAATTTATCAGGATCATGTCGTTCAGGTTTGATCCGCCGCCCTGGGAGTCGGCAAGCGCTATGTGGTATCCGCTTTTGCTGGCCTCTTCATAGGCGGCTTCAAAATTGGAGAGCGTGTCTGCGATCAGGACGGAACAGTTGTCATGCCATGTTCCTTTCTCGATTGCATTGTCGCGCCACTTGGAGATTGGCCTGTTGTCATCGGCTTCGAAGATGGCGACTTTTTTCCCGCGTTCGAGAAGGCAGGAGCAAACGGCCATGAGCGCGGTGGTCTTCCCCGCGCCTCCCTTGAAGCTTGTGAAATTCACCAATTCCATCAATTTATCTCCACATAACTTAAAAACGATATCACAACCAAACGACGATATTTTGTAACGATGTTCACATGATCCGACAAGCTTATGAAAAAACCCAATAACACTAAAACATTCAAACAACATTTTGTAATGACAAAATTACAAACAGACAAAACCATAGAGTGACATATAGACATCGCGACGAAATGCCGTGCGTTCGCACGTCTCCTCGTGAGGGAGGTGAATGAAGTTATGAAATTACGTTCTCTCAAAGTGATAAAATTACAAAAGGACAATGGGCCGCTTTGCGGCGCATTTTTGACTTGTTCACCCACTGAAGGTTTTGGTTGAACAAGGTAAGGGGGGGTCGTGTATCCTCTCTTTGTCGTATACGTGGCAGGATAGTGCAAATGTAATACATTTGCGAAGGGGTGCGCTCCACACCCCCTGCCACAAATACGACACTCCGCCTCAAGTCTCCTCTCCGCCCCAGAGGGCCAAGGCTTGAGACTGATCCACGACCCCCCTTGTTTTCGACAGCGCTGCTGTTGATTTGAGAGTTTTGAAAAGCGGAAATTTTTTGAGATGAGCGCAGGAGAAAGCGGGAATGAGGGTGGGAAGGAAGCGCTTTCTGATACGGATTGGGTCGTTATTTCCGTGCGAATGCGCAGGGCGGAAGTCGCCGCGCTCGATGCCTTGTGTGAAGAGGTCGGGGCAAAACGCAATCGTGTCCTGCGTGTTCTGGTGCTCCATGCCCGCGGATTTCTGGACTATGACAATGAAGTCAGAGCGACCCTGCGCGACCTGTTGCGGCAGGTGGGCGGTATTGCGACCAACATAAACCAGATCGCAAAAGCGGCGAATGTCACGGGCAAGCCGGAGTATGAGCGCTTCTTTGAAGAGCGAAAATCGTTCGGCAAACTGTTCGCCAGGGTGGAAACCCAGATCCAGATCCTGTTGAACCTGAAGACGCGCAAGGCGGATGCGGAAGGCTTGCTGCGAAAGGCTCTGGGGCAATGATCCGGAGCTTTGTCACAGACATCTATCTTGTCGGGGAGGAGATCGATCCGCTTGAGGCGGTGATGGGCGAGGACTGGGGCGTCCTGAAGATCCCGGCGACAATGCGCGGTCCGATGCTGAAATATGCAATGGACATGCAGGCAAAGGTCTCCCGTCCGAGATCTGGGGGAGGGTTCCTGTCCACTTCGGTCCTGTCCCGGCGCAATCAGGCGATGGTCAAGCAGATCCGGGGCGGGGGTACGAACACCTTGCGGGGTATTCGGGACCAGATGAATTACCTTCGCAAGGATGGTTCGGTGGAGCTTGAGCGCTCCGACCGCTATTGCGGCCTTGTTATCGATGACGAGCAGGAAGCCGAGATGATGACCTCATGGGAGATCGCGGACCAGGGTCATGGCAAGCTCGACAAGACGGCGCATTTTGCGGTCAGCTTTCCCAAGGGAACGGATCAGAAGGCGGCCTATGCGGCCGGTCGTGCGTTTGCGGAGGAAATGTTCGCAAGCGGCAAGTATGGCGACACGTTTGATTATTTTACCGCGTTCCACACGGACTGTGATCATCCGCACATGCATGTTGTGGTGAACCGGCGGGGGCTTGAAGAGGGAAGCTGGCTGAAAGTGTCCCAGCGGGGTCATTTTGACTATGACGAAATGCGCTTTGTTCAGGTCCGGGTGGCCGCCGAACATGGCATTGCCCTTGAGGCGACACCGCGCTTTGCCCGCGGCGTTGAGGAACGTCCCTATACCGATTGTGAGGTGCAGCGTGCCCGCAGGCAGGAGCGGGCTCCCAAAGCGCGGGAACACAATCCTGTGTCGGCGCTGAAGGCGGCGCTGGCGAGCACGATTTTTGTCGCTCAGGCTCATCGGGATGCGGGCCGTATTGGGGAGAAGATGCCGGATCACGCCTGGCTTTTGAAAGAGGCGGCGCAGTTGGTGGCATCGGGGCAGGAGCTGAAGGCGCTTGGCCCGGAAACACGGACGGTTCTGCGGCGGACGTATGTTCAGCAGGAAAAAGCCTACGGCAAGATCACGCCGGTTGAGATCGTGACGGCAAAGGAGATCCGGGAAATGGACGCATTGATCGAGGAGAAGCGGAAGAACCTGACGGCAACGCTTGAAAAGATGGATCAGGCCGTCAGCGATCTTCCTGAAGGTATTCAGCGCGCACAGCTTGAGCGCGTCAATTCGGAAATCAAGAGGGAAGCGGCGGGGTTCATGCCGGACGTTGAGGCTTTGAAGGACTATCGGCGCCTGAAGAACGAGGCCGCCTATCAGGGTGTCACGAGGTACGATGACTTTTCCAGCAAGGTCGCCGATCAGGCGCGGGAGGATGTCCTTGACGTCCTCAAGGATACGGGCCTCAACCCGGACATCCTGCTAGAGCGCTACGGGGGCAGCGAGCCGGTTGCCGATCCGATTGCGGAAAGCTGGCGCGCCCGCGAGCGGGCAGAGGTTAGCGCACATCTACAGGAGCGGGATGGTTTTGACCCGGCACAGGCGCAGGAGAAGGCAGACGCGCTGCTTGAAGACGTTCATTCCCGTGTTCAGGAGATCTACAGCGAAGCCCGCCGCGAAATCAGGCTCCATGAGTTTGAACAGAACCGCGAGTGGATGCTTTCCAATGTATCTAGGGGCACTGTCGATGACGACTTTGCCCCGACGATGAAGCGGACGCTTTCGCCGTTCAAACTTCGTGACCTTGAAAAGGGCAATATCGACGCGCTTCAGGGCCTGTCGAAAGACCCGGATATGCAAACCCGACTGGCGCGTCGTTATCTGGAAGCGGAAGTTGCCAGCGCAGAGGGGTCCCGCAAGGAATTGCTCGAACAGGCCCTTGGAAATCTGGGTACGGGCAAACTGGACACGGGGCTTGAGCGGGAGGGCGATGCGCAGGCCCGTGATCGCTCATCCGAGAAAAAGCCCCCTGAAAAGCGCCGGACGCGCACAGATGACGGATATGGATTGTGAGCAAGATTTTTAAGGACGGGTTGTTTTTTGCCCTTTTTGGATTGTGTATTGGCGGTTTCCTCGGTGTCATTCTAACTGGTGCGTATGTGGACTGGCGTTTTGGTATTCCGCTCGACCAGTTCCAGTTGCTGGATGCCTTCCGGGTCAGCCCATGGGGCCAGTCTCCTTTCCCGAAATACTGGACACAGGTGCTCTATGTGAGCGGCGGGCTTGGTCTTGTTGGTGCTGTTGCCGCCGTTGTCCTTGGCGTGCGCCCGACCCTGGACAGCCACGGCTCGGCAAGGTGGGCGAGCGTGCAGGACCTGCAGAATAACGGGCTCCTTGCGAGTGCCTCAGCCATCGCAGGTCCGGTCTATGCCAAGACATCCGGCCCGAAGGGGCGTGGCAAGTTCATCACGAGCAAGGACATTCCTCACTCGTTTATCGGCGCGCCAACCGGTTCGGGTAAAGGCGTCGGCGTGGTCATACCCACGCTGCTAACCTATCCGGGCAGTGTCATTTGCCTCGATGTAAAGGGCGAGAACTTCGAGAAGACCTCTCGCCAGCGGCTGGACATGGGTGACAAGGTGTTCAAGTTCTCGCCGTTCGACAGTGAGGGTCGCACCCATCGCTTCAACCCGCTTGAGGGATTGGTGGGGCTTTCGCCGGATCATCAACAACTGGAGGCCGAGCGTATTGTCGAGGCGCTTCTTGTTGCGCCGGGCAAGGGTGCGGAAGGGTTCATCCAGAGCGCCAAGGAAATCCTTGCGGCCACCATTCTTCTCAGCATCGAGCGCGGGAAACCAAGCCTTGGGGAAGCCTACAAGCTCCTGACCTCCGGCGGTGATCCAGACGATGACAAAACGGACTTCACTGCCCTCTTTGAAAAGCTTGCCGCCCAGACGAGCGTGGAGGCTGCCAGGAGCGTCTTCAACACCGTTGCCATGACGGATGTCAAAACCGTGTCCGCCTATATGTCGGTTCTGATGTCGTCCGGCCTGAGCCAATGGCGCTTCAAGCTTTTGCGGGATGCGACAGAGACCAGCGACTTTTCCATAAGCGATTTGCGCAAGCGCCCAGCCAGCATCTACATCGTGGTCAATCCGAACGATCTTGCGATCCTGGCGCCGATGATCCGCCTTTTGTTCCAGCAGACCGTTGCGACCCTTCAGCGTGCAGAACCTGGCAAAGACGAGCCTTATCCGGTCCTGTTGCTGATGGACGAGTTCCCGTCCCTTGGCAAGATGGCCGCGCTCAGTCAGGGCATTACGACATTGCGGTCTTATGGAGGCCGCCTCATGATCGTGGCGCAGTCGATCTCAAACCTGAAGGCGACGTATGGCCCGGATGGCGCTCAGAACCTGCTCGCCAACTGCCGCCTGCAACTTTACATGGCCCCGGCCGATGCGGAAACGCCGGAATATGTCTCCAAGGCCATCGGTGACTTTACACGCAAGAGCCGGTCCAAATCCTGGCAGATGAACAAGTTCGGGGGCGCGAACATCTCCGAGCGCGAGGAAGGCGCACGTCTGCTTCGTCCCGAGGATCTTCGCCGCCTGAGCGATGACAAGGTGGTTCTTCTCATTCAGGGGCAGGACGCGGTTCTGGCAGACAAGGTGCGTTACTACGAGGACCGTGACCTGAAGAAGATCTTTGAATCGCAGAAAGGTCCCCTGCCAGAAGCGGAAAAGCTGGTTGTTCCGCAAGGTGTTCCTGACGTGGAGCCAGAGGAGACAGGCGAACAAGTCGAGCAGACCGCTCCAGCCATGTCGGCCATGTCGGAGACTGGCGTCGTCGAGACGAAAGAAGCCGTCGGCGAGGAGCCATCTCCGATCAGGCGCATGAAAACTTCACCCCAACCACATGACGCAACTGAAGAAGAGCGGCTGGACATGATTCAGGCGAAAGCAGACCTTCAGCTTGAGAAAGCCCTGCAAGTAAGACAGGCAATCACAGACGTAGGATAATCATGCCCTCACATATTGCCGTTGCCATTTTGATGTGTGTTTCCGTCTGTGAACCGGAAACCCTCCGGATCTGGGACGGAGACTCTTTCCTGATCGGTCGCCACAGTGGTGCCGAGAAAATCCGTATCGAAAACATCGATACCCCGGAAATCGACGGGCACTGCCGCTATGAGCGCCAGCTTGCCCTTGAAGCCAAGCACCGGGTTGCCGAGCTGGTCAAACATCAAAAGATACAGATTGTCAGGAGTGGCCGGGACAAATACGGGCGGACCCTTGCCCGTGTTCTGGCAAATGGAAAAGATATTGGCCGCCAGCTCGTTGCTGACGGACTCGCGCGGCCATGGTCCGGCAAGCGGCGGCCTTGGTGTTAGGTGTAGCGGCTTGAGATTATAAATCGCCGGGCATGGTTACGCGCCAATTTGCCTTATGTTGCAACCGCAACACGCGGTTGTATCTGGTTTATGTCGTTGCCCATCGCCTGCTCCGCACAGCGGAGCTCGTAGCTTTTCTGCAGGTTCAACCAAAACAGAGCAGACGTGCCGAACCACTTTCCAAGACGCAATGCTGTGTCAGCAGTCACGTTACGACGGCCGCGTATAATCTCTGACATTCGATTTTCAGGCACTCTAAGTTGTCGGCTTAACTCCGCGGCGCTGATACCGATTTCTTCCAGCTCATCTTTCAGGACTTCGCCAGGGTGAATTGGAGTTCTCATGGTCAAGTTCCTTGCCTTCAGTGGTAGTCAACGATTTCCACGTTTTCGGGGCCATCGTCAGGCCATTCGAAACAGATGCGCCACTGCTGGTTTATTCGTATGCTGAATTGCCCTTCCCGATCCCCGGAAAGCGCCTCGAACCGATTGCTGGGCAAGGCTGCCAAGTCAGAGATCGATTCAGCGGCATCTAATATTGGGTCTATCCCCGCAAAGGTACAGAATGCGACATAGGATCTATGTTGCCGTGTTTGCGGCGGGCAGTGGTTGCTTATCGATTTTCAGAACCCGCTTTGCGTGATCTCGCAACTGTCCTGTTGGTCCAACGTATCGATAGAGTGTAGCTCGGGTGATGCCGAGCTCACTGCAAAGGTCTGCGACATTGGTGTCACGATTTGCCATAGCGGCCTGAGCCAATCGGATCTGATTTTTGGTCAATGCAAATTGTCGGCCGCCTTTACGTCCACGTGCACGGGCGGCAGCGAGGCCGGCCATGGTTCGTTCACGGATAAGATCGCCCTCGAACTCGGCCAGAGCCGCGAAGATCCCGAATATCAGCTTGCCGCTCGACGTGGTGGTGTCGATATTTGCGCCCTGGCCTGTAAGGACGCAAAGCCCGACGCCTCGTTCCGAGAGATTGCGCACAGTGGTGACCAGATGCTTGAGATCGCGACCCAGCCGGTCAAGCTTCCATATATAAAGGGTGTCACCTTTGCGCAGTGCCTTCAGACATGCCTCCAGACCGGGGCGGTTGTCCTTCTTGCCGGATGCCTCATCCTTGTAGACCTGATCGGGAGCGACGTCAGCGTTGGCGAGCGCATCCAACTGCAGATCGAGTGTCTGCGATCCGTCTGCTTTGGAAATCCGTGCATATCCGAGCTTCATGAGCGCTTCACAGACGGTCGTTTGTGTGACACCGGCAAAATGAGCCGCCAGCTTGGACGTATTTGTATCATATCCCGTCTCACAAATAAAGGATAGCAAACTCTATCCGAAACAATAAGAGACGCGTCCAATGCCCCGCATGCAAATCCTTTCGCCAAGCGAACTGATTGCCTTCAACACGCCGCCCAGAATGAACGCGGCACAGCGCAAGGCCGCCTTCGATTTACCGCTCGGCTTCCAGCGAGAGATAGAGCAATTGCGCGATCCGGCCCACCGGATCGGGTTTTATCTGAATGCCGGTTATTTCCGCCACAGTCGGCGATGCTTTTCTCCGGAGGCATTTCACGAGAACGACATAGCCTATGTCGCTGGCCGGTTGGGATATGACGGCAGCCTGTTCAAGCCTGACGGCTATCAGGACCGGACACGTCAACGACACGAGCGCATTATCGAGCGCCTCGCCGGCTTCCGGACCCTGAGCGGAGATGGTGAGGCGCAGCTTTCTCAGTTGATCGACCAGAAGGTCAGGGCACACGAAAAGCCAAAGGCCATTTTCCATGCCTCGATAGATCATCTTCTGACGAACCGGATCGCGCTTCCCGGCTACCGCCGCCTGCAGGAACTGATCCTGTCTGCCATCGGCCGCCTCAAAACCCGCGAGACGGCTACGATCGAGGCTCACCTGCCGGAACAGCTTGGTCACGAACTCGATCTGCTCCTGGGTGAGAACCCGGAGTCCGATGGAATTACCCGCAGCCGATTGGCTGCCCTGAAACAGAATTCGCAATCCGTTCGCCCGCGTTCCGTCAAGGGCAGGCTGGCCAATCACACGGACTTGTCAGACCTGTTCCACAAGCTCGAACCGATCATCGCTATATTGGGTTGGGATCGCAACAGTACCCGCAACTACGCGCTCGCCGTCATGAAATCCGATCCTCACGACCTGCGGCGGCGAAAGGCGGCGGACCGATATCTCCACCTGATCGCCTTTGTCGTCCATCAGTATTTCGCGCTGCAGGACAACCTGGTCGCCACACTGCTCTCATCCGTCAAGGCCACCGAGACTGCTGCAACCCGCGAGTTCAAGGACTGGTGCTATGTCGAAAGGAAATCCCAGGCCGCGAAGCTGAGGGCTCAGATCCAGGCATTCGAGGACCACTTTCAGTCCGCCATGGCGACCCTGCGCGGCGTGTTCGAAGCCGGCCACCTTAGCGACGCCGACAAGCTGGAAAGCTTGCATCTGCTGCTGTTTCCGGTCGATGCGGAACCGGTCTTGTCCGATGCCATCCTGAAGGACATGAAGGATGATGCAGGCCTGTCTCAGGCGGAAGACGCCCGCTATTACGATATTCTGGAAGCCAGATCCCGCCGCCTGCAAAATCAGGTGTCGGGCGTCATGAAGTCACTCTCCTTCCAGACCGAACCCCATATCAAGCCGCTCTTGGCAGCACTGGTGCATTTCCGCCAGGCCGATGGCCAAATTACCAAATCAGCACCCTCCGGTTTTCTTGACTCCACGGAGCGGAAAGCGCTGGGAAGCGGGACACACTTCCGACCGTCGCTTTATAAGGTCATGCTGTTCCAGCACGTTGCCAAGGCGATCAAGGCCGGCGGCGTCAACCTGCCGCAATCCCATAAATACCAGCCGCTGGATAGCTATCTGATCACGACGGAGCGCTGGCAGCGCGATCGCGACCAGTTGCTGGAACGTGCAGGAATGACGCGGTTCTCAGACCCCGAAACGGTGCTATCGACGTTGAAGACGGCCTTGAGCGACCAGTTTCATCTCACCAACACCACGATCGCAAAGGGCAACAACCCTTATGTAGTGGTCACCCCGGCCGGCCATATCAAGCTCAACACGCCCAAGCAGGAAGAAATCGAAGCGATAGCGCTTTCCAGATTTCTTCCGCAAAGACACTATGTGCCGCTCTGCGAAATTCTCAACACCGTCCATGGGGCCTGCGGCTTTGCCGACAGCCTTTCGCACCTGCGCCAGCAATATGCCCGCCCGGTTTCGACCGCCGTCCTGCTGGCCGGCGTGATCGGATTGGGGTGCGGCATAGGACTGCGAAAAATGGCCCGCATCTCTACCGGCATCACCGAAGACGGGCTGGATCATGCCGTCAACTGGCACTTCTCCCGCGAAAACCTCGCCGCCGCCAATGACCGCATCGTCGCCTTCACGGACAGTCTCGACCTCCCGGAAGTCTACCGCCGACAGGCCAACCAGACCCATACGGCCAGCGACGGCCAGAAGTTCGAGGTTCCCGGTCACTCCCTCGATGCCAGCCACTCCTTCAAGTATTTCGGCAAAGGACGGGGAAGCAGCGCCTATACCTATGTCAGCGACAAGATTTTGCTCTGGTATTCCACTGTCTTCAGCGCCGCCGAGCGCGACAGCGCTTACGTCATCGACGGTCTGATGCACAACGACGTGGTCAAGTCGACAATTCATTCGACCGACACCCACGGCTATTCCGAGGCGATCTTCGGGGCCACCTATCTGATCGACATCGCCTATGCCCCCAGGATCAAGGGCCTCAAGCATCAAACCCTTTACAGCTTCAGGTCCATGAACTCGGAAGGTCGGAAAAGCTGGGCTGTACAGCCTGATAAATATGTCGACGAAGACGTCATCCGCACCCATTGGGAGGACGTTCTGCGCCTCATGGTCACCATCAAGCTCAAGGAAGCCACCGCCTCCGACATCTTCCGCAGGGTCAATTCCTACTCCAGACAGAACAGCCTCTACACAGCGCTCAAGGCATTCGGCCGCATCGTCAAAACCCTGTTTATCCTACGTTATATCGATAGCGTCGAGCTGAGAATGGACATCGAAGCCATGCTCAACAAGGTTGAACTGGCCAACCGCTTCACCCGCGCAGTCGCTGTGGGCAGCCCACGCGAATTCATCTTCACCCTCCAGGAAGATCAGCAGATAGCCGAAGCCTGCAATCGTCTGATCAAGAATGCCATCATCTGCTGGAACTATCTCTATCTCGAAACCCGCCTTCGCGCCGCCGATCCTGAAACTCGCGCCGAAATGATGAAGACCATCAAGGCTCATTCGCCGCAATCATGGGCGCATATCAACATGTTGGGGGAATACGACTTTTCCGACAAAAGCTCGCAGACTGCTTCGGTATCCTCCCCCTGAAAACAAGCCCTTGAAATCAGGCTGTAATTGAGGGAACAAAAACCATCAAAATAGCCAAGCCTTCAAAGGCTTGGCAGAAATCCTATGTCGCATTCTGTACCTTTGCGGGGACGGACCCGTTTTTTCAGTGCCAAGGATTTTGTTGCCGACACACTCGATTGCAACAGCGGCATGTGAAATTGCGCCTGTTACATCTGGATGGGGTCGTCTGGAAATATCGGCTATCGCCTCCGATATTTCACGGGATGCTCTTTGATATCCGGTTTCCTCCAAAACTTGAGAGGTGGTCTTTGTTGCCGTTTGAAAGCTGTTTTCTCCACGGTAAACAATCCCCTCCCCTGCCTCGTATTTCCAGCCTATTCCAGCATCAACGAAATGGGCGTTCATGCTATTCACATACTCGGCTGTATCCTGATATCCGTATGTACCCTCAATAAAGGAAACCAATGCCTCGATAACATCATAGACCTTGTACCACTCACAATGATTGATCTCCCATATGACTTCATCCCGAATATTCGGAACTTCAGACCAGTTACCCATGTCTGGAGCTGTTAGAAGAACTTTGCAAACAACGGTTCGAATCTGGCTGTAGCTCAATCGGCAATGATGCGCATTGATTATTGCCGCATAGCGCAACCCTTCCGGCGCATCTTCTCGGATTGTAATTGGCGGTTCCGCGACCGCAAAATTATGCCGTTTCGAAAATGTCATAAAATTCTCTATCGTTTCCCTGAACAGAGCACCGCTCCCGCCGGTCACACTCTGCAAAATCTTTGAACCAGTGGCAATTTTGCCTCGTCTATTCAGGTTTGATGTTCCTGAAATAATGACTTGGCTTCACGTGCGCCATGCACGACACGGACAATCACAAGTTCTGTCTCGTTATAGGTGTAATAAATCACATAATCCCGATAGAAATGGGCGCGAAGCC
>NZ_GL476321.1:180948-188543 GCF_000148725.1 Roseibium sp. TrichSKD4
GCGTCAAGGTTTTCTGGCTTTCCCTTTTGCGATAATCCGCTCTGCATCGAAGTCATGTACTCGGCCAGCCTCATAATCAGTCATGCCCTTTTGCACATCGGCACGGAGCAATTCAAATTCCTGCTGTTGTAATTGGCGCTTGTGCTGCCAATCACGCAACGCTTCCCGAATAATCTCACTGCTGGAAGCATAAGAACCAGAATTGACCGCTCCTTTGACGGTGTGTGCCATTTCTGGTGTTAGCGTTATGGTCATACGTTCTACGGTGTTTGTCATAGGAACCTCTATTCATACTTAGTATGATTTTATCATATTTGCATCAATTTTCAAATTTTCTTTTTTGAATGCTGGCGGTTTATTTTCCCTTGCTTGGCCCAAGAGGCCCGAAGCTGCATAATCGGGCATCTTGCGGAACAAAGGCAGATCAACAGTTCACCATCGATCTGACTGAGGGGCCGGACCGTGGGGAGGCCGACACCCTCGAAAGCGTTTCCATCGGTTTGATTGCCGCCGCCTGTTCCCTCACCCAGGACGAAACTGACACCCGCTTTGCCTCATGGATCGACCTGCTCGCCGCCGTTCAGGACATGCGGGTTTTGATCGGCCTCAGTGAAGCTGGATATGCCCAGGCCGTCCTGCGACATGGAAAGCATCTGCCTGCAGCCTGCCTTGCCGTCGTTACCGAAAAGGCCCTGCGTGATCCACACCAGATCACATCGCCGGGAGGATATTTCCGCGCAATGATCGACCGTGCTTCAGACCACAAGCTAAACCTCAAGAAATCCCTATTCGGACTGGCAAATAACTGAATTAAAACAGGAAAAATTATGACCGACACTCATTTGAAACACATCGATACGACCGCCGTTTCTAACGAAACCGGCGAATTTGCAAATGCCAGAATAATCCTTGCCGCCCTCTACGTTGTCCTTGGCGACGATGGACAAAAGCCCGTCTCACGACAGCAGATGGTCAACGAACTGGTCCACGGGCCTGCATCCTTGAGAAAGTGGTTCAGGGGCCTCCTCGCGGAGGCAGAAAACGAAGACCCCATCCATCTCAGGACCGTAAACGCGCTCCAGAAAACCCTAGAATTAACCGAAATCGAGTTCAAAAAGGCATGCGAGGCCGCAATTGCTATCGTCGCGTGATTGGCCTAATGTGAGCGTCGCTGCGAAAATGGCCACGAATCAGAACAATTAGAGAACGGAGTTTTTGGCTTCTGAACCGATACGACCAATTGTTGTTCGATGAACTCGAAAGATTCGCGCAATTTCGGCTGCTGGCCTGCCTTCTTTTATCATTTCGATGATCTCGGACCGCTGATCGGCTGTCAGTTTAGGGCGCCGGCCCCCTGTCCGGCCCCGTTCTCGGGCAGTTTTAAGACCGGCCATGGTACGCTCGCGGATGATGCAACGCTCGAATTCGGCAAATGAGCCGAGCATTTGCATCATCATGCGACCTGCTGGTGTAGTTGTATCTATGGCCTCAGTCAGAGACCGGAAGCCTGCCCCGGCTGCCTCGATTTTCTCAAGGAGAATCAACATATCCTTGAGTGAGCGTGTGAGCCGGTCGAGTTTCCAGAGCACAACGATATCGCCCTCATCGAGTTCTGAGAGGAGCCTATGCAATTCAGGCCGGTCCCAGCGGCCGCCGGAAGCCTGCTCTTCATAGATGCGTTTGCAACCGGCACGTTTGAGTGCTTGCAATTGCGGTTCTAGGTCTTGCCCATCCGTTTTTGAAACTCGTGCGTATCCGACCATCATGATTGTGTATTAACCTGTTGCCATTACCTTTAGTTTTGCAACATGTTTACGCATCAATCAACTGCTTGTTTTCCTTTTGGCCGGAGTTTTGTTGCGCAAACGATCGTTTGTGCTCACTTGCCTCTGCGGCTTTTTTACATCTTTCTCGTGTGTATCAATCGGGATTGAAGCTTGCACAAAGAGTCCTTCTTGCAGATCGAACCCGGATAATGAAAATTGCCAGCCATAGGAACTTGAGAACCAGCGTTCCCAGCGTTGACCAAAAAAGTCGCGGATGGCCTGTTCCACAAATTCCCTCGCCTTCATCAAGGCCTGACCATGATCCCCCTCGGTAATGGATATGGAAGTATTCCGGGAACGCATCGGACCAAGTCCGCTCTCGACGATGGCCGTTAATTTACCTGCTTTATCAGGTGAGATGAACACCCGGACCTCGAGGGCGTGGGATGTTGGGCCCGACCGAGCCTGCTTGGCGGCGGGTTTGGTTTTTGAGACAGTCCTTTTTTTTTGGGGCCCCGATGGCTTTGGCTTGCGGGGAGAAGGAGATGGACTTGGCACCGGGGATGGGGCGGCGGCATTTCCCGCCGCAATGTCCAAGCCGAACAAGGCTGAGAGGTCGCTTCCTTCCAGAATTTTACCCGTGTCCACTTTTAACTGCGAGAAGGAGGTCGAAGTATCTGCGCGGGAAACAAGATCATCTGCCTCGACCCCGCGCAATTGAAACAGCAGATCGGGCTGGTGATCGAGCCTCGCACCAACGCCATAGAGCGCCCCGGCAACGTGCTTGCACATCATTGCATGGTCCGGACAACTGCATGAGAACTGGATTTCTTTCGGTTTTGGGAACAAACCGGCATTCTGCCTACACAAGCGCTCCATCACGCTTTTGGAAAATTCTCCTCGGAGCAAGTCCACAAGGGTGTCGATCCCGGAAGAGCAATCTGTACAGATTTCCGCCCAGTGAGCCTCGACCAGTTCGGAGATGGTGATGCTCACGCTATACAGGTCCGAACCACTCACAAGGGCTTCAATTTTGCCGCGCCCGATCTTGAGATCAACGACCAGGCCATGCCGGGCGCAAGACCGGCCCCGGGACAATCGGCTCTCATAATCACGATAAGATTCGAGGTTTTTGCACCACGCCTTGCCCCAGAAAGTTTCGGCTATCTGGCGTCCTTCGATAACGACCGGCGTAACCGCTTTGCCTTTCCGCTGGAGTCTCTTGACCTCCTGTTCCGCCTGTTTACGCCGCTCCGCGACGGATACATAAGGGGCCCAACTACCACCGTAGCCATATCGCGACATGGGGTTACTCCTTTACTGCCGCGTTGAGATCCAGCCTGACCAGGTCCAGAAGGGCGTCGTCGGATAGTTCGGTCAGATTGATCTCTTTGGTTTTGGAAAGCAGCGCATCTGCGAGTTCCTGCTTGGTATTGATCATGGCGTCTATCTTTTCTTCCATGGTGCCGCGGCAGAGCAATTTGTGCACCAAGACGTTCTTCTTCTGCCCTATCCGATAGGCTCTGTCTGTGGCTTGGTTCTCCACGGCCGGATTCCACCAGCGATCAAAGTGCACAACATGGGAGGCAGCTGTCAGCGTCAACCCCGAGCCTCCGGCTTTGAGAGACAGGATGAAAAATGGAATGGTTTCATCTTCCTGGAAGGCAGAAACAAGTTTCTTGCGTTTGGCAACGGCCGTGCCACCATGAAGGACAAGTCCGTCCTTGCCAAAAACCGAACCGAGGAAAGTCCTTAGCGGCTCAATAACTTCCTGAAATTGTGTGAAGACTAGCATCTTCTCTTGTCGTGAAGCCACAACTTCCGAAATCTCACGGAGCCTTGCCAATTTGCCGCTGTCTGCTTCATTCCAGTCATCATCATCCAGCCACTGGGACGGATGATTGCAAATCTGCTTGAGACGCATCAGGGTTGCCAGAACCAGCCCGCGCCGCTGGATACCATCCAGATGCTCCAGTTTTTTGGCCAGGTCATCGACGGTTTGCGCGTAAAGTGCGGCTTGACGCCGGCTCAAATGGCAGTGCGCCTTTACTTCGGGTTTGTCCGGAAGGTCTGCTATGATCGACTTGTCTGTCTTCATGCGGCGGAGAATATACGGTCGGACAAGTTCGCGTAACGGGCCATAAGAGTTTTCACCGCGTTCGGCGAGGTGGGCGGTGACTTTGGAAAACTGCTTTGCCGATCCCAAAAGACCCGGATTGATGAAGTCGAATATTGACCAGAGGTCACCAAGACTGTTTTCGACCGGCGTTCCTGTCAGTGCTATACGCCCTTGGGTCTTGAGGGTCTTGACCGCCCGTGTCTGCTTGGCTTTGGGGTTCTTGATCGCTTGGGCTTCATCAAGAATGACAAGACGCCAGTCGATATCGGAAAGGGTTGGGGCGCGCAACAACGTGCCATAGCTTGTAATAACAAGATCAAGCCTCTGTGCATCTTCACTGGAGAATTGCTGAATTTCTTTTGTCTTCATAGCAGAGGGGTGCAAAATTCTTGCCTTCAGGCTCGGAGCAAATCGTTCAATTTCCGCGATCCAATTCGCCAACAATGAGGCCGGCGCAACCAGAAGGCTCGGAGCTTGCAATTTCTGCCCGTCCCTTTGGCGTTGCGACAAGAGAAGCGCCAAAACCTGGATGGTTTTGCCAAGCCCCATGTCATCGGCAAGGCAAGCGCCAAGACCAAGGCCACTCAGCAGATTGAGCCACTGCACGCCATCTCTCTGGTATGGGCGAAGGTTGCCACGAAGAGCCGGTCCAGCATCGATGTGACAACCATCTGGAGCGCGCAGAGATCGCAAGGCTGTTTCCATCCATGTGCCAGCGGTGACGCTTGACCACTCGGAAACACTATCGTTATCGCTCTCATCTACAGGAACGCGTGCTAGCATTCTCATCGCCATGGCGAATGTCAAACCGTCCCGCTCGGCCAATTCTTCAGCTGCTTTGAAGCGATCCAATGCACTGGTCAGCCGTTCCCGATCAACCTCGATCCATTGGCCTCGCAAGAGAACAAGCCCCTCCGTGCCATCAAGCAGTTGGTCAATTTCCTGACGGCTCAGAGGTTCACCTTCGAGAGTCATTTCCGCCCTGAAATCCAACAGGCCATTCAATCCCAGGCTCGAAGGAGCGTTGTTGCCGACAACAGCGCTGACCTGCGGACGAGACGGACGTCCGGCACGCCAGCTGGCTGGCATGCGAACAAGGACCCCGGCTTGCTCCAGATCCGTCGCACTTTGGAGAAAACGGGCCGCTTCGCCGGAAGTCCACCTCAAGGGATGAAAAATTTCTCCTTTGTCAATCATTGGCTTGAGCCAGTGGCATGTCTCCGCAGCCCGTTGAACAGGGACCAACAATGACAGCAACCTGCTCCGGTTTTCAGCTCCCGAATACTCCCGCAGCGCTTGACCCAATGGCAAGTGCTGTGCCCGTGCCTGAGCAGACAGCCTGTGGGTGTAGGTCGCCATAAATGCGAAGGGGGCATCTGGATCATTTCGGTTCTCGGCCAAGCTGAAATAGACGCGGCCAACGAGATTCCATGCCGGATTGAATTCCTTCAGGAAACTCTGAAGGTCACAGCCTCTGTCAGCCAGAGAAACTTGAGCGGCATTTGCAATCTCTTCCCAGAGAGAACGCAGAACTCCGGTGGTCAGATATTCCGCCCCGGTCATCATTGGGGCATTATTGACAAGTGCCTCGAGTTCAGATTCGTCAGGAGGCGGCACATTTGGAAGCTGATTGATGGAAGAAGGTTTCTCCATAACGGTTGTATGCAGGCAAACGTGGGTGACATAACGAGCTGCAAAGGCACGCCACCAGGCAAGTGCTGGCGGTAAAGGGGATGTTATTTTACAAGCGCCAAGATGCAGCAGGCCTTGCCCAGCTCCCGAAGAAAAAGCTTTTTCGATATGCGCATCCGAGGAAGCGGGTGTATCGATGTGATCCAGGACAAGATGTCCATATGGGGTAATCCGGAGTTCGCTGGACAGCGTCTGAAACCTGGAAGTGCTGATATTCACGCGGCAATCCCCTGATCAAAATTGATGCGGCGGGTAAGGTCCGGGTCAAATCGTCCATATGGGTTGATATGTGCATATATAAGCGGCGTTAGGCCCCGCCAATCTTCCGGTGTCATCCGATCCTCCCAACCTGGCTCGGAGAGAAGCTTCTGAAGCATCAGCGTATTCACATAAACCAAACAGTTCTGAAGCAAGTGCAACGCCAATACAGCCAACTCCTGGTCTTCCATACGGTTGGTGGCAATTTCACCTCCCTTGCCGAAGAAAATGAAGCTGTTTGCGCTGTTCCAGTTTTCGACGACGTTAAGTCCGTCGTGGACCTCACGGCGAAATGCTTCATTTGCGAGATAACGGCATAGGAAAATGGTCTTTACGATCCGACCAAGTTGGTGAAGGGCTTCATATGTCGGGTGACGGACCGCTGTGCTTGCAAACCGACGCAAAATTGCTTCAGGCTCGGCTGTTTGGTGGCGCAATGCCGCAGTAAATTTGACCAGTTCATCATACTGACGTTCAATCAATTCCCAGTCGATCGCCTTGGAAAGAATTGGGGCGAGGTTGGGAAGTTCCTGGCGCAATCCCGCATCGGGCAGGTACAACCGCTGGCGTGCGATCGCCTTTAGCCTCGGCGCGAGCTCGAAACCAAGCAGCCGACAGAAAGCGAAGGCAACTTCACTCTGGCCGTGACTATCAACATACTGCCGCTGGATTGTCATGTCCGTGCAATGGCGCAATACGCCTTCAATCATTGCATGAACTTCTGAGGAAGAGCAGCGCTTCAATTGAGAATAGATGCAATTGGAACGCCGTTCGACATGCCAGTAAATCATGACGCCCCGCCCGCCATACCGGGCATGCCACTCCGTAAGAAGGTTCTGGTCCCAGGCACCGAATTTCTTTGAATCGGAAGCACACGCAGTCCCGGTGTCACCCCAAATATCAGGGTTACGTATAGCCAGGATCGCATTGGACACGAGATTTGTTGCGCTCCTTAAGGCATCCTTGTGCAGAAACTTCTGACGAACATGCAAAAGCTCTGCATGGCTTACACCGTCAGTGGCTGCGCTAATGCGCTTGAGCCCCGTGTTCGTGCCAACACCGTAAAGGCAAAGGATCAACCGCCGATGTAATGTCTCCTTGTCAAGAACGACCCGATCTCCTGAAGTCCTGAACTCTTCAAGAAATCCCGTCTGCTGTGCAGTCTCGACAACGACATCAAGCAGACTGGTTACATTCCAGCGCTCGCCAACTGATGCCTTGAGAGAACCGATATTGGGCGGTTTTGGCAAGGCTTCCAGTGGTGTGATGGAAATTCGATTCCGGCCGTTATTACGCAACGTAACCTTCCTGTTGAACCGGATGCTATCATTCAGGGATTTCAGAGCAGTTGTTGCCTCCTCTCGAAGTTTGGTGATGAAGGCATGAGCATCTTCCGGTAGGTTCAGCGATGCATAATACTTGGCTCGTCGGATTTCAAAGTCTTGCGGTAAATCCGCGTCGGGATTTCGGTAACGATCCGCATTGGTTACCCAGATCTCTTTGCAGCGCAGTAGTTCCCTGAGAACCTTGAGGACGCAAAGTTCATAATCGATCAAACTGACTTTCCATCCACCCGACCGTTCATCCTCCAAAATCAAGTTGCGCCACCTTGCCGGAATGATTTCACCGATCTCAGGACCTTCATTCAACCGGACTGAACGGGATCCTTCTTCCCGTTTTTGACGGATCAAATTCAGAGCCGCGAGAACAGGTTGGTGACGGCTGTTGTTGGAGCGAAACTCCAGGGCTTCGACAATGGG
>NZ_GL476321.1:188563-197856 GCF_000148725.1 Roseibium sp. TrichSKD4
TGCCTCGGCATGCGTGCCAATAAACGGTTCTTTCCATGGACTTTTTCGAAATCCTTTGCGAGAGCAGCCTCAATCCTGCGCTCCGCCCGAATTGAGAACTTGTGCACCACCTCAATCAATAAATCGATCAGACCGTCGGTTACTTCCCTCTCGCGATGCGCCAGATAGATGGCATAGAGCCCGAAACGGCGGTCCCGCGGGTGGCGGCGCATGTCCCGGCCGGTTTAGTGTCCGACACGCCGCCGGAACTCCGAAAGAAGTGTTGTGTTTCCGCACTCCATGATCCAGGCAGGAAGCTGCAAGTCTCGAATGAACGTCAGCCGTTCGACCGAAACTAGTACATTCTCCAAGCATGGAGAGCCAGGGTCCGACGTGAGGCTATCAAAGCCTGACTCGGTGGTACTCGGGGAAAGAGACGTTTCCATTCTGCGGATCGAGGACGGTAACAGGCTATTTGAAATGCGTTCAAATAACTGAACTTCGAAAGTTCGCCGTGCCGACCTTGTCAGACGCGCCAGCTCTCCGCTAGGGGGACTTTGCAGCTTCTTATCCCAACACCACAGACAGGAGCGTTCCATCATCCCTTCGACGGTTTCTCCTGAAGGGCAAACCTCCGATGTTAGCCATTGTATGAGCTCTTGGCGATCCACAGCCGACATCCGTCGCACCTCCAGGTACCGCAATATCTGTTGTCTGTTGCGACGATTGGTACGGCTTGTGTAGTCATAGTCAGAGAGATGCGACACATCGGCATCAACTTGTTGGCCCAAATAACATATTGCTTCATTCGGCAGATCATCAATACTTTCGGGAAATTGACCTGTTTGCTGGTAGTACTTTAATTGTGCAGCAAATACCAAACGGGACCGAGCATCCATTCCTTCAATCAAGGAAACATCATCGAAGCTGAGACTCCAACCGCGAGACAAATTCTCAGCACTTAAACCCCGGTCCATATTGTTTCCCAAATCCAGCCGTAATCACATACCATTTAAAGCAACAGGATTATGCACACCGTGTGAAATCTCGATAGAGGAAAAATGTTTTTCATCAGCGCGGTCCAAAGCGGAGAATTGACTATGCAGTCCTGCGCAGCTCGTCACATCGTTAAATGTTCATGGTATGTTTCGATTCATGACCATTTACGCAGCGACGCTCACACTGGGCCTAACCCTCCTGCCGTCTTCGCAGAAGAAAAATAGGTGGACGACTTTTACGCCGCCCGCAGCAGGATTATCCCGCCGCTACCGTGGTCGAATTTTGCACCGCCGTTATGCCCATGCCAAACAGTTCAAGCGGATGCGCCGGGAACTCAAAAAGCTGAAGACCTATCTGGGCCGGGTCTATCGCGACATCTCCCGCAAGATCGCAGGCAACGAAGGTCTTGAGCACCGGTTCTCCCGTCTGCTGGGACTGGTGGAGCGGCTTCTGGCCCAGACCCCCAAGGACAAAAACAAGATTTATTCCATGCATGCGCCGGAAGTGGCCTGTATTGCCAAGGGCAAGGCGCGAACACCTTACGAGTTCGGGGCCAAGGTTGGCATTGCCACGACCAATCGGGAAGGATTGGTTCTTGCGGCGAGGGCTTTTGAGGGCAATCCCTATGATGGGCACACCTTGAATGACACCATCAGTCAGGCTGAGAAAGTCTGCGGCACCAAAGCTGAGCGTGTCTATGTGGACCGTGGCTATCGGGGGCATGATTATGAGGGCGACGCCAAGGTCATGATCTCCGGCCAGAAGCGCGGGCTGACGGCACAGATGAAGCGTGAGCTGAAACGACGATCAGCGATCGAGGCCACCATCGGCCACATGAAAACAGATGGACGACTTGACCGGAACTTCCTCAATGGCAAAAATGGCGATGCCATCAACGCCCTGCTGGCCGCAGCCGGTCATAACCTGCGTCTGATCCTCAATGCACTGATCATTTTGCTGCTCTGGATCACAAACCCCATCCCCAAACCGGTCAAATCGAATATTTGCGTATTGCTTCGGCCACGCGCAACATCAATGGCTTAGACGTTGTTCAGGGCGGACTAAGTGTAATTACCCACCCCCTTCTTGTAGATGCGGGTTTAGGCTTGGAGGGTTTGCCGTATGGCCTGGAATGGGGTGATGGCATAGAGCTCTTCGGTATCGATGACGGAGCGGACGCCGTTTGTTATCTTGCGGCCGACGACGGCCGGGCGGAGGTCGCGCTCGCAGCCGTTATTTGTGGGGTCTACCAGTCCGGGCGGGGCAGCGGCGAAGGTCAGGAGCTGGTCGCGAGCGTTGGCGATCTTCTGCAGAACAGCGTCAGTTTCCGTGCATCCTGTGCGTCTGGCGAGGATTCCTCCAATGCGTTTGTCGAGATCGCGGACCTTGCGGGCGACGGTCGAGGCGGCCAGCGAGCCAACGCCGCGCGCTAGTACGAAGGCGTCCCTAAACCAGAGCTTCAGGGCCAGCCCGGTGCGTTCGCAGCCAATCTCCAGCACCCGGGCCGCGTCGCGGGCGAGATGAGCGAGGCACGTCTGATGCCGCTCGCCATGGCCCTGCTGGGCCGAGTAGCGATCCGAGGTCCAGAAGGTGGGGCGATGGCCGCCCATTACATCCCGCACGACCTGCGCGCCCCGGCTGAACGCCATCTCATGCAGGACGGCGTCCCTGGAGCGAAACACCCATTGATAGGCGTTCGTTCCCTCGATCCGGACCCCGGTCTCATCGCTGGCCACCGCTTCGGCTTGGCGCAGGCGAGCAAGGATGTCCGCCTTTCTGGCAGAAAAGTACGCGCCGCCGCGCCGGAAGATATTGCCGAGGGCCCCTTGGCTGATCGTCAGCCCGAACACATCCGCGAACAGGGCCTCCAACCGTTGGTAGCTGACATGCTGGATGTGCCGCAGGTAGAAGGCCAGAGACGAAATGTTTGGTCCAAAGGGCGAGCCGCAGGCCGCGGTGGGAACCGGGGCCTTTACCGCCGCGCCGCAACCCGGGCAGGTGCAGGACAGACGGCGATGACGCTCAACCTCTGGCGATATCACAGGAATGTCGATCCGGTCATATTCTCCGATTACCTCTCCCGCCGCATCCGCACCAATCGCGGTGCCGCAACCCGGGCACAGGTCAGGACGATGATCGATGATCCGGTCCGGGGCGGCGGCGAGGCTGCGATGGTGCCCTTCATGCCCAGGCTTCGCGCCACCCGGCTTGCTCTGCTCCCGCTTCTCCTTACGATCCGTAGAGGGGGGCTTCGAAGATGTGCGCGAGGTCTTCGCAGGACGGTGCAGCTTGGCCTGAACCAAAAGATACGCCTCAACCAATTCGCCCTTGCTCAGCTTTTCAAGATCGTCGCGATTCATCCCATTTGTGAATCACGCTTCAACCCGAAGCGCAAGGGGGTGGGTAATTACGACTAAGTATTATCTACTGCACGTATTGCTGGACCTTTCGAAATTTCGCTTTAGTGATCAAATTTTTTTATCACACTCGAAAAAATAGGTTTATTTTATCAATTTAATTAATGCGTTTCTCGGTCACTCTATCAAGTGTCCAAGAGTATTCGCTGAAAACATCTCTGGGCGTATCGATAAAGCTGAAATGCTCAGAGGAGGCCCCGATGGTTGATAACGTAAAAGGTTTTGGTTCGGACGCACTGTTTAAATCAAATATGCTTGAAGATATTGGAAAAAAATCAGAGAAACTTCGAAGCGTCCTAGATATGCATGGCAATTCAAAATCGGCACTTACGAGTTCAAGTTCAAACGTTGCGATGTCTGCATTGATGGAGCAAGGCGGGGGGGCGGTTGTTCAGCTCGTGACACCGCAAACGGCGTTGGCCAATGTGCTCCGGGATGCGGGCAGCCGTCGCTCGAAAACGAGTGAAGGCGAACTTTCGCAGATCTTTTCCAAAAAGGCTGGAAGCGATGGCAAATCGACCGGCCAGGCCGCATTCAAACTTTTGGAAGATTGGGCAAGCGGCAAGGGAGAAAACGCTCCGAAAGTGGTGGTTCTCAGCGATGAAGCGCTCGGTGGCAACGAGGGTGCTTATTCAGCAGAAACGAATACGATTTACGTCAATCGCAAGCTTCTGAACAATCCGAAGGCGCTAAGGGAAGTCATTCGCAAAGAAGTCGGTCATTACCTGGATCGGGAACTCGGTGGCGGCGATTCTAAGGGGGACGAAGGTGCGCTGTTCGCCGACGCGCTTTGGGGCGGATTGAGCAAGCAAGAAAAAGCAGCAGCCAAGAATCGGGATGACAGCGGCACGGTGAAGTTGCCTGATGGCAGGGAAGTCAAGGTAGAGTTCTCTTCTGGCCGGGATGAGACCGTCTTTGGCCAGGATTTCAGAGTCCACACCGGAGAGCAAAGAACGGGCGAGGGACACCTGATCATCGGAGAGCACAACGAATTTGAGGGTGGTTGGCGAATTGGGAATTCCTCATTCAAGTTGGTCGCGCCAGATGGCACCGAGACCACTACGCACGACTTTTCGCTCGATCGCCATGGCCGCCTGATTTACACCGGCACCGGCAATCCCTGGGACATGGGCACACTCAAAATTGAGGTTCATATCTCAGATCCGAATTCTCCCGATGGCACCCGCGCCGTTACCCACACAGTCGTTTTGGGATATCGGGAGACACTTCCGCAAACACAGCAATCCGATGCAAGTCTGTCTGGTCCGCAGGAGTTGACCGTTAACGGCCAGGAAGCGAGTTCGGGAGGCGGCCGGGTCGTCGGAGAAGGTTTGCAGGTAACCGGTGCCGGCCAACAGATCACGATCACCAACACGCACAATGAGCAAGCGGAAGAACAAAGCAGCTACGGGTACTACCGCAAGGATGAAAACGGCAATCCCGTCGACGGCAAGATTATCTGGAACAATGTGCACACGACCCGCGGCCAAAAAATGGCGCTCGAAAATTTCGATCCCGACAAGTACGGGTTCTTTATCATACCGGATGGCGGCCGCCAAAACCCGGATGTTGAGAACCATACGGAAGTCAAGTTCGTCAAAGGCGAGAACGGCGAATGGGTGCCGGTCCTTGCCGACGGAACTCAGCTTAAATCCGCTGATCCGACAGGCGCAGCCTATTTTGACGATCCCAAGCTGAACCCGGAAGGCAAGGTGCATAATCGGGAGGCAACTGGAAGACTGCCGCCCGAGAGCAGCGACGAAGATTACAACGACGTCCAGGTGACGATGCAAACTGGGCCCCAGCCCGTTACCTTCACTATCAAGGTCAAAGGTCCGGACGGCTCGCTGACCGTCACAAACGATTTCCACGTCAACGAAAAAGGCCAGCTCATCTACACCGGTGAGGGCAATGCCTGGGATCACGGCGAGCTTGTCATTGAAGCGACAACCGCCGACGGCCAGACCGTCAGCCGGAACGTCGATGTAAAGTACCAAGGGGCCACCCCCGCCGTTTCTGTCGACGAAAACACCTACGGAGCTTCCTTCGATGCTGCTAAGGTTCTAAATTCGGGCGGCACGGCCGGTTACACTTACCGCATCGTTTTCGGAAACGAGGACGGCAAATTCAAAATCGACCCACAAACCGGCGAAGTAACGGCCGAGGGCTTGGATTTTGAACAGGCCTCGTCGCGCACACTGGTTGTGGCGGCCACGAATGGTGGCAACACCAGAACGGGTACATTTACCGTCGCGGTCAATAACGAGAACGAAGGCATTCTCTTCTCCAATATCGGCGGTGTGGTATCGGCGAAAAAGGACGCCCCGGCAGGCACGACGCTGGGCCGCGTGGATGCCCAAAGCCTGGATGGCAACGAACTTACTTTCGGTCTGAAATCGCCGAGCGACGACTTCTCCATCGATCCGAAAACGGGTGAGATAACCAAGAAACGGTCCGGTGCCTACGAAGGTGGCTATCAGACCGTGGTGGTCGTCGTAAGTGATGGCACATCGAGCCGTGAGATCGCCTGGAAGGTCAAATTGGGCGACGAGGCTAGCCCGCTGTTCGACACCGACAGCAATTTCCAGGTCACCGAGAACGCGGCCTCGGGAACAAGGGTTGGTACGCTGACACCAAGGAACGGCGGCGATGGTACTGTAACGCCGCAATTCGCGATCACCGGCGGCAACCTGGATGGCGCATTTTCCATCGACAAGGACGGCAATATTCAAGTCTCTGGCGACGTTGACTTTGAACGGAGCCCGGATGGCAAGCGGGTTCTTGAAATAACCGTTTCCGACGGCTTCAACGCACAAAAGGTCAAGTCACGTCAATGTCCAAAATGTTGAAGAAGCTCTGAAGTGGTTGTCGACCGGAGTTTCGAAGCAAAATCCGATGCTGCGGCCGGGGACAGCCTGTTCAAACTCGAAGCGCGCGGAGAAACTGGCAGGACGCTGACCTATTCGATCGAAGACAACAACTTTGATCCTCTTTTTGAGATTGGCGCGGATGGCACGATCAGGGCGAAGAGAGACTTCAAGGCATCGGATGCCGGCAGCCACTCTATCATTGTCGAAGTCTCTGATGGAACAACGAAGGTAACCCGAACGATCAACATTGAAGTTGGTTCAGGGCGGACGCTTTCTACCGACAAGCAGCAATTGCTCACAGGTCAAGGTTTTGATCAGGCAGGTGGAGCCGTCATCGGCAAGGTTGAGGCGTCGACTTCAGACAGTGCGTCAGGTCCGATCGACTATCAGATTGTCAGCGACACATATGGCGGTGCGTTTACGATCGACCCGAAGACCGGCGAACTTAGCTCAACCGGTTCAATCATACCTGGGCTGTTCAAACTTAAAGTCCGCGTCAAACAGGGCGACCAATTCCAGATCGTTACTGTTCTTGTCAAAATGAAGCCGCAAGAGGACCGGAAGCCGGACGTAATTGGATCGCAGGCGGTTCTGTTGGGCGCCGGCGATACCACCTCCGATGGCCAGGTCCTGGGGCAGGTCAGCGCGTTCAACTACGACGGAACACCACTGGAATTCGAAGTTACGAAGGGCGACGAAAGCAAGCTGACCGTCGACAAGAACACCGGTCAGATCATAGCCAAAGGGTCTGATGTCCCAGAAGGCGTTTACGAAATTACCGTTCGCAACCCGCGCAACGGACAGACACAGACAGTTTCGCTTTATGTAGGAAAAAAACGTGAGGCGGCCTGGAGCCATGTTTCTGAAAACGAAGGCAAGACCATAACCGGCAACCTGACCGGAACTGAAAACCTGTTCTTTGGCGCGGATGGCAAAGTCATCAAGGACGAATTGTCGACGAAAGCTTCCAAAGCGTTTGAAGCACTCGGCGCAGAAGAAAAACCGGAGCCGAGTACCGCGCGAAAACAATGGGACACCATGATTTCGTCGCTGACGACACTCGCCAAGGAAAATCCGCAGCAATTGCGGCAGATTCTGCAACAGGCCTATCCGAACGCAAAACCAGCTCAGATTGATGACCTGATCAAGCGGATCGCGTCTGGCGACGTGCCTGTGCCGGCAGCCTTGCATACGGTGAATTTCGCAGCCGGAAGCACCACTCAGGGCGCCTACACGAAAGAAGGCGGTGGCCAGATCTTCATCAGCCGCAAGCTCAAGGACCCGGATGAGATCAACAAGGTTCTGATGGAGGAACTCGGTCATCACTTCGACGCCTTGCTGGGCACTGACGACAGCCCGGGTGACGAAGGCGCCATCTTTGCGCGCGGCGTCGCCAATGGTGGACCGATCAGTCAGGGTCAGTTGAACCAGCTCAAAACGGAAAACGACCGGGGTACCTTGAACGCCTTCGGTCAGGAGCTTCCTGTTGAATTTGCAGGAGAAACAACGCTGCTGCTCGAAAGCATCGTGAATTCGGAACAGTTGTCACGGAGCGGCGCCGGGAAACTGGGTATTCGCGCTGCGCGTGGCTTGATGCGCGCGGGTAGCACCGTGAAAGACTTTTTCAGCAACCTCTTGAGCCGCGCCAGCTCGGCCAGCAACACCGCAAGTGCTGCTGAGGAAATCCCGTTGATCGAACAGGGCAGCAGCAGTGTTCTTGAAGGGTTTGAGGGAGCAGGTGCCGGACTGGAAGGTCTGGGAGCGGGTGCCGGTGGCGCTGGCGGGATCACCATCTTTGGCACGCAGGTACCAACTTGGGCGGCCGTCGGTGGAGGTGTCGTGGTCGTCGGTGGCGGTGGAACCGGACTGTTCTTCGGAATTCGCGAGGCTGTCAGAAAATCCTATGGCAATACACCGGCAGACTTCGGCAGCGCGCCATCCAGCGTCTCAATCAACCCCGCCGATATCGATGGCAGCACGGACATCGACGGCAGTTTCTCGGCGAGCAAACCATCCTACGCGAGCGGACCGGTCAGTTACCACTTGACCGGTCCGGATAAGGACAAGTTCACGTTCGAGGACGGCAAGCTGGTTTACATCGGCTCAAAAGACGATGTCGGCAAAACTCTGCATGTAACGATCGTTGCGGAGCATGATGGCTATGATGCGCCGCAAACAGCCTCTCACCCGGTAACCGTGAGCTTCTCCAACGCAGCTCCAGCCTTTTCCGGAAATCCGCCTTCATCCGTCGCCGTCTCGGTGGACGATATCAGGAAGGGCAACGTCAATATCGGCCAACCTTTCCAGGCAACCGATGCAGACGGAAACGTGGACGGCACAGTTACGTTCACGCTCAAGGGGCCAGATGCGAACAAGTTCAGCATCGTCAACGGGCAGTTGAAGTACATCGGCACGGAAGAACAGCTCAAGGATGGTCTTTCAGTTGCCGTGACCGCAAGCAGCGGCGAAGGCAGTAGGGCCACAAGCACTGACCATGTTGTGAAGGTTTCGCTGGGCAACACCGCACCGCAATTCGCCGACGACACGCCAACCGATGTTGGAATATCGGCACGTGACGTCCTGCGAGCGCCGGAAGGTGGCGTCAATGTCGGGGCACCGTTCCGCGCAAAGGACAAAGAAGCCGCAGAAGACAACCCCGTCACCTATTCGGTGAGCGGACCGGACAGCGACAAGTTCAAGATCGATCCTGCAACCGGGCAGTTGAAATACATCGGCACGCTAGAACAGCTTGAAGCTGGTCTAGCGGTCACCGTCACCGCCAGCAGCGGGGAAGGCGAACGAGCTGCCAGCACGGACTTTGTCGTAAATGTTTCCATTGCGAACACCGCCCCAAGGTTCGCAGAGGGCACACCGACACAAGTTGCGCTGACTGAGACCCAGTTTGCAGGTTCGCCTCCAGGCGGCGTTAACGTCGGCTCACCGTTCCAGGCAACGGATGACGAAAATGACGAAGTGACTTATTCGCTTACCGGCCGTGACCCCAATAAGTCCAAATCGGGGCTGACGG
>NZ_GL476322.1:0-20670 GCF_000148725.1 Roseibium sp. TrichSKD4
ATTGTGCATTGCAACAATATTTTGCACCGCACAATCATTTTAAAGCCTGCGGACCTTCCGGAAAACAAAAGCCGCACGTGATTAGTGCGACTTTTCATAGTTTTAGGGGCAAAAAAATCCGGTAGAATATTTCATTCGTTTTCGGATAAATTTACGATTTAAATCAGGATTTGGCAGATTCCCCTGCGTCCTGCGCGGCTTTGACGGCGCGGTCAGACAGCTCACGAGACTGCTCGCCAAGTGTTTCCATCTGCTTTTTCATGAAATCCTGTTGCAGGGCACTCATTTCTTCCATGTCTTTCGCTTTCACGAGTGACTGGGCAAAACCGAAAGCTGCTTCGATGTTCTCTTCCGCATAGGACAGGCTCTTGCGCTGAATGTCGCTTGCACCGGACTGAACGGCGGTCGCACCTTCTTCCGCACTGGAAACGGCTTTCTGAGTCACACTGATAAACTCATCAAATGCCTGGCGGGCTTGATCTACGCTTTTTTCCGCCATTTCCCGCATTTGTTCGGGAACCTCGAAACCGGACTTATCTGTAGCCATGGGGAAATCCTCTCCCGGTTGCATGAACTTGTACGCCAGAGCTGGTCTGGTGCGTCCTTTTGCTATCATGTCAGTCCACATTGCCGCAAATAACAATGGTCGTACGCCCTCAGGATTAACCACGCTTTCATTCTGCGTGGCTTAAACATGGGCTTTACATGGACTTAGAAGCAGATTCTCTGCTATTAACAGGTTGTTTACCACCACGTGTTGGACCCGGTGCTGCAAGTAATCGACCAGTCGCTCAGAGTAATGTGGAGCTGAATTATGGGTTTGTACGTTTCCACCTTTATGGAACTTGGCAGCAGACCCGACATCTCCACTCTTGCCAATGCTTCACATGTTGCGTGGGTGTTTTCGGCTGATGGATCACGCATTCTTTGGGCAAACGCTGCAGGTGCCTCGTTTTTTGGCGCCAAGTCCATCGATGAGCTGGAAGCCTTTGCCGGACTAGGTCGCGCGCCGGCTCGCCCGCACATTGCCCGTATTGCTGCGTCTGGATCGGAAGACCGGCCCAGCCTGGATCGTCTTCGGTTCTACAAGGGGTTGCGGGTTATTTTGCTGACATGTCAGTGCAAACGTTTGCTTCTTGAAAACGGTGACAGCGCGGCGCTCGTCGTCGCGCCGGAAGAAAAGCCCTCTTTATCTGCAGAACCATTGACGTCCTATCTTACGCTTTTGGCGAATGAGGACAGATCCGCATTTGTCATTAATGCTGATGGCACGATTTCGGCTCAAGGCGGCAGCCTGTCCACCATGCCGGACAGCTGGCCTCAACCGGCAGACGTGGGGCTGGAAGAGACTGAAGTCGCCATTGGGCACGAGGTTCATTCGGCGCAAGTGACGCAGTTTGGCAACGGACAACGACTGGTGCTGGTGGACCCAAATCCTCTATCGCCTTCAGACAGCGATGACAGCACTGATCACGCTATTGATGCGCCGGTGGGGGCTCAGCCCGTTGCTGACATACCCGACGAAACCGACGCCGATAACGAAAACTCCGCCGAAATGATGGCGGAAGACCCAGCTGCTCCAACAGACAACGACGCTTTTTCCGTCGCAGAAGAAACAACGGACGAGCTTGAGAACGTTGCATCAGCTTCTACCAACGAAGCGGAAGCAATCGAAGACGCTGCCGCAGACATGGATTTAGTGGAAGATCAGGTCCCGGCGGACCAAACTCAAACATCTGCCGCGGACGAGCCGGATGCTGAAACCGGCGAAGACAATGAAGCGGACAGAATGCCCCCCATTGAGGCAGCGGTTGCGACAGCAGCAGGGGTCGTCGAAGCAGCGTCACTTGATGCGCCCAACACAGATGCTTCACCAGATCCGTTAAGCAGCTCCGATGACGACGGGTTCGTGTTCCAGCAAAAACGCCGACCGGTCCGGTTTGCCTGGAAAATGGACTTGGAGCAGCGGTTTACTTTTGTCTCCGATGAGTTTGGTCAAACGCTCGGCCCCTCTTCCACTGATATATTGGGCAAGACATGGGCTGAGGTTCGCGAGCTCTATGGCGTTGATGGCCGTGCAAAAATCGCGCAGGCGCTGGACCGTCGCGACACCTGGTCCGGCAAAACCGTTTATTGGCCGGTCAGCGGCGAAGCGGTTCGCGTGCCGGTTGATATGGCCGCACTGCCAGCTTTCGACAGAGATCGTCAATTTGAAGGCTATCGGGGTTTCGGGGTCTGCCGGACCGCAGATGCCAAGGAAGACCCGGATGGCGTTTTCGTGCCCGGAGCGGTCTTTGAGAGCGCAGAGGCAATCGAACGCGACACCATCGACACAACGGATGCAGACACTTTTACCGATCAGCAACTCGATGCGGATGCAGATGCGGCGGGCAGTGCCTCAGATCATGTGGAGACTGGCGAAGCACATGAGGTTGTAGAGACGATAGCGTCTGAAGGCGAAACTTCCGCCAACGAAACGCCGCCGGAAACCCAATCCGATGACACCGGCACTGCAGCGCCATTGGCCACTGCAGCTACCGCCGCGGCGGCAGGAATTGGAGCGATGGTTGTCGGGAGATCTGATGCTCCCGCGAGCGATCAGGATGCTGGGGAGACGACTGTAAATGCTCCAGACCAAACCGAAATTGGCGACCTGGCCGCTAAGGAGCTGACCGAAGACCCACTTGTTGCAGCGACTATGGCGGGCGAATCTGATCTCATCGCTGATATTCTAGACGGTGGGACCGATGCCCAAGAGGCTGTCACCGAGACTGTTGAGACAACGGTGGAGGCAGCGAATGACGAGGTCGAAGCTGAGGCGAATACGCTAGTCAACGCTTTGGGTGATCAAGCTGATACCCTTGTTGAGAAAGCATCAGAAGATGTGGATGCTGCCAAAGAGACCCTCACCGACACTGCAGAAGAAATTGGCGACGCTATCGAAGAGACAGCTGATGCGGTCGAGGAAAGTGCTGATGCCGTTTTTTTGGATGATCAGGTAGGTCCTGATGTTGAAACCGTGTCGGAACAGGCAAAAGCGATCAGCAACACGCTTGGCGAAGCAGGCAATAGCGCCGAAGAGGTCATAGAATCTTCGAAAGACGCCGCTGTTGCAGCACTTGAGGAGGCCGAACAAGCAAGCGAGCAAGTGGGAACTCTCGTGAGCGAACTGACCAGTGCTGCTGAAGATAACGTTGAAGCTGCAGCGAAGACGCTTGAACAGGCCAGTCAAGTCGATCTTGAGGAGGTTCTGGAGGCGGATAGCCCTAGTACCTCAGACGCAGACATTGCGGTTGATGATGGCGAACTTCAGGCTGATGAGATCGTAACCGCTTCAGAAACAACCGAGGATTCTGAAGTTGCGATGGATGAGGCTCCTGCAGACACCTCCGACGCGGACCAAGTCCTTTCGCCAGAGGCTGAGATTCCTGAGGAAGACCCGGCTCCGAACGGCGAAGAGGCGCAGACACTTTCCCATGAAGAGCCACCTGTCGACCACATAAGCGACGCCCCTGCTCCGAAACCGGACAAGGCGCTTGGAGGGAACACCTGGCTCGCTTCGCAAGCCGCAGCTCTTGTTGGACAGCTGACACCAAACAGCAATGCAACGGATCACAATCCCGAGTTGGATGCAGGATCTGATGGCGAAAATAAAGATACGATAGAAACAGACGCTTCTGATTTTGAAGAGCGTCTGGAAGCCATTGAAGGTCCCGAGGAAGTTTCCAAAGCCTCCAGTTCGAAAGATGAATTCGACGCAGACACCATCGAAGAGATCGCTGAACACTCTGGCGAAGCTGAAACGCCTACCTCATCGACAGGTTTAGATGATGGTCTGAAAACGGATACAGACCTCCTAGAGACTGCTGCAACCGAAAATTCTGATGAACAGCAGGCTGAGGCTGAGGCTGAGGCTGAGGCTGAGGCTGAGGCTGAGGCTGAGGCTGAGGCTGAGGCTGAGGAAGAAATCTCGTCAGAAGATGACGTCAAGGACAGTATTCCAGAGGATAATGCAGCCGTTTTAGCAGCTATTGATGGCGAAGCGCAGGGCATCAATGGCCCTCAGGCCTTGGATCACAAGGATATCGAGAGCGCTGTGAAATCCTTGGCGAAGTCCTTTGATGCAAAGAAAAAGGACAAGGCATCCCTCTTCCCGGACCTTGAAGATCAAACTCAGCAGGTCGGCCAGTCTGAATCTGAAACAGACGCCGATGATGTCGTCTCAGGTGATAATTTCGAAACCGACCAGGACAACGATGCCCCCATCGATCCTGTGGACGAAGCAGAAGATGAGCTGGATTTTTTCAAGGAAACAGCAGCGCACAAGGAAACCGACGAAGAGGCAGAAGCTGTAGCAGATCAGGACACGGCAGAAATCATTCCGTTGGTCTCCGCGCGTCCGCATCTGGTTCCGGTGGATACCTCGAACCTCTCCCGCCCTGATCTTGCGGCATTCAAGACAATTGCCGAAGCGCTTGGCGCACGGTTTGAAGGTGACATTGCCGGTTTTGATGAGCTCGACATGCTCGACCCGGAAGGCATTTTGCCACCGGAAACGGAACCGTCAGGCCCGATTGACCCTGACCTTCTGGATCGATTGCCAATCGGCATTGCCATTGCGCGGGATCGGGACGTGCTTTTTGCCAATGAAACACTGCTGTCCGTTCTCGGCTACCCGACCCATAGACACCTGACCGAAGCTGGTGGCCTTGAAGCCCTGTTCGCGGAAGAAGACGAAGACAGCTTCCCGGATGCCGAAGGCATGGAAGGCACCGTTGACGGAACCTTGAAGGCGCGACGTGCTGACGGAAGCCTGCTGCCAGTGGATGCGCGAATGCATTCCGTTCCCTGGAATGGTGGACAGGGGCTGATGATTTCAATCGTTCCACGCGCAGCCGAGGCAGTGGCTTCAGGCAGCGTCTCCAGCACCGAACTGCAAGCAGCTCAAACCCAGATCGCTGAACTTGATACGATTTTGGAAACTGCGACAGATGGTGTTCTGGTTCTTGACCGGAATGGTGTGATCATCAAGGCCAACCGCTCTGCAGAAGCCCTGTTTAACGCAAACCGGGCAGATATGATCGGGGTGCCGCTGTTCGACTACCTGGCACCCGAAAGCCACCGTGGCGCAACGGACTATCTTGACGGGCTGGTGCGCAATGGTGTTGCTAGTGTTTTGAACGATGGCCGTGAAGTGCTGGGGCTTTTGAAATCTGGCGGCCTCATACCGCTGTTCATGACCATTGGCCGCATCAACCATGATGGTGAAGACCGCAAATTCTGTGCCGTGCTGCGCGACATCACCCAGTGGAAGACCGCAGAAGAAGAGCTGACCCAGGCCAAACGGCAAGCCGAGAACGCCAACTCGCAAAAATCAGATTTTCTGGCCAAGATCAGCCATGAGATCAGAACGCCGCTCAACGCAATCATCGGCTTTTCCGAAGTGATGATGGATGAGCGCTTTGGTGAGATCGGCAATGAGCGCTACAAGGAATATCTGAAAGACATTCGCACATCTGGCTCCCACATCATGAGCCTGATTAACGATCTTCTCGACCTTTCCAAGATTGAAGCCGGAAAGCTGGACCTTCAGTTCACGGCGGTTTCAATCAAGGATATTGTCAACGAGTGCGTTGCCATCATGCAGCCGCAAGCCAATCGGGAGCGGGTTATTATCCGGGCAAGCTTGCCTGACTCAGTACCCAACGTGGTGGCTGACCCGCGCTCCTTGCGCCAAATTGTTCTGAACCTGTTGTCCAATGCGATCAAGTTCAACAAGTCTGGCGGACAAGCCATTGTTTCCACGGCGTTTGAAGATACAGGCGAAGTGGTGCTGCGGGTTCGTGATACGGGAACTGGAATGAGTGCAAAGGATCTATCTGCGGCGCTTGAACCCTTCCGGCAATTGCATACTGCCCGCCACGGCAGCGGTACCGGGCTTGGTCTTCCGTTGACAAAGGCATTGGTGGAAGCGAACCGGGCGTCTTTCCGGATTGATTCCACTCCGGATCAAGGCACGCTCGTGGAAATCAGTTTCCCGACACAGCGTGTTCTCGCCGAATAGGAACTATTCCCAAGGCTTGCTGACAATGATGGCGATAAATGCGCTCGGACAATTATCTTGCGTAAACCGACAATTGCGCGAAATTTTTTTATTAAATATTTTTCATATTGCCTGAGGCGAGCAATCCACCCCGGATACGCTATAGCCAAAAACTTGAACCTAAGACGCTGTTTTTAATTCAGAATCCAGCGCTTAAGTGGAGGTTTATAGTCATGTTAGTTTTGAATAATTCTAAGCTATTGATTTTAAAGAGTTTATTGACTTTCAAGGCCCTTCACATCATATTCTCGCGTGCCTGACACAGTCAGCTAGAAAATTCAGACAGAATCAATAAATCCTGCAAAAGGAGAAATACTATGCGTTCGACGGTACGTGCCGCATCAGCCCTGTTCATGCTCACTGCAGCAACCACTGCCAGCATGCCCGCTTTGGCTGACGGCGAAGTGAACATTTACTCTTACCGCCAACCGTTCCTCATCCAGCCGCTTCTGGATGCCTTCACACAGGAAACCGGTGTCAAAACCAATGTTATTTTCGCAAAGAAGGGTTTGGGTGAACGTATTTCTGCAGAAGGTGAAAACTCACCGGCTGACGTTCTCCTGACAGTCGATATTGGTCGTCTGGATGGTGCCAAGCAGCTCGGCATTACGCAGCCAGTTAGCTCCGATGTCGTGAACGAGAACATCCCGGCGCAGTACCGTGACCCGGAAGGCCACTGGGTTGGCCTGACCAACCGCGCACGCATCATTTACGCGTCCAAGGATCGGGTTCAGCAGGACACCATCACTTACGAAGAGCTGGCAGACCCGAAATGGCAGGGCAAGATTTGCACCCGCTCTGGTCAGCACGTTTACACCATTGGCTTGATCGCCTCCATGATTGCCCATCATGGCGAAGCAAGAACCGAAGAGTGGCTGGTTGGCGTTCGTGACAACCTTGCCCGCAAGCCAACCGGCAACGACCGCGCTCAAGTCAAAGCAATCTTCTCTGGCGAATGTGACCTGTCCATCGGCAACACCTATTACATGGGCAAGATGGAAACCAACGAGAAAGATCCAGAGCAAAAGGAATGGGCTAAGTCCGTCAAGCTTCTGTTCCCGAACTCTGAAGACCGCGGTTCCCACGTGAACCTCGCAGGTGTGGTCTTGGCCAAGCACGCACCGAACAAGGACAATGCTGTGAAGCTGATCGAGTTCCTTAGCGGTGGAAACGCACAGCAAATTTATGCTGAAACCAACTTCGAGTATCCGGTCACTCCGGGCGTTGAAGTTTCTGATCGCGTTAAAAGTTGGGGCGACCTGACACCGGACACCCTGTCTCTTGCCGAAATCGCGAAGCACCGTAAGACAGCAAGTGAGCTTGTCGACAAGGTTGGTTTTGACAATGGCCCGGCCAGCTAATTGATCGGACACACGAAAAGTTCAAAGGCGCTGCCCATCGCAGCGCCTTTTTGCCATTGGCTTCAACGTTAAAACGTCTTATTGCACTGAGCAAAATGAGGGCCTTTTGATCAAGACGCGAAACCAGCCAACCGGTGACCGAAACTGGAAATGGGGCGCAGCCGTTTTATCGGTTGTCGTGGTGTTTCCGCTGGCCGCTCTTGTCTGGATCGCCACGTCTCCCGCTGGCGACATTTGGGGACACTTGATCACAACCGTCCTGCCCGGCTCTTTTGCGACAACCCTTTGGCTCATGGTCGGTGTGGGCGTCATCACCATTGTCATCGGCGTGTCCACCGCATGGCTCGTCACCATGTGTGAGTTCCCCGGACGCCGATACATGGACTGGGCGCTGCTGGTGCCGCTTGCCGTTCCAACATATATTGTGGCCTTCGCCTATGTGGAGGTCTTCGACTACACAGGCCCGCTGCAAACTTGGCTGAGATGGGCCTTTGGCTTCAAGAATTCTCGAGACTACTGGTTTCCGGAGCTTCGCTCACTGGGTGGTGCCATCTTTGTCATGAGCATGGTGCTCTACCCCTATGTCTACCTAACAACACGGGCGAGCTTCATGATCCAGTCGGCAAGCCTGCTGGACGTCTCGCGCACATTGGGCGCAACGCCTACATCACTGTTCTTCAGGGTAGCCCTGCCGCTTTCGCGGCCGGCCATCGCCATTGGTGCTTCGCTTGCCTTGATGGAATGCCTGAATGACATTGGTGCCGTGACATTTTTTGGTGTCCGGACCCTTACCTTTTCCGTTTATGATATCTGGCTTAATCGTTCGAGCCTTGCGGCAGCCTCACAATTGTCTCTTGCCATGTTGCTGATGGTCTTTGCTCTTCTCTGGCTAGAACGTCAGGGCAGAAAGCGTCAGAAATTCCATTCCCATGGAGCCGCAAAGCACCGGATGCCGCTGCGCTTCCAGCTCTCGACACGTGGCAGTGTGTTGGCTCTTGTGGTGTGCCTTTTGCCAATCTTGCTTGGGTTTGTCGTACCTGCGCTTCTTCTGGCCGACAGCGCAAGCCGGCGACTTGACGAACTGTTTTCTGACGCGTTTTTGTCCGCGGCCGGCAACACGTTGACACTGGCCATCATTGCGTCGCTTGTCACAGTCGCTGTCAGCGTTGTACTCGCCTATGCCTTGCGTCTGCGCCCCGGCCGTAAACTTCAGTCCGCGGTTCGGCTTGCCTCGATTGGATACGCAATTCCGGGCACAGTGCTCGCGATTGGCATTTTGATCCCGCTTGCAGCGCTTGATAACTTCATTGCCGGACAAGCAAAGGTCTGGCTCGGGTTCAGCACCGGCCTGCTGTTGATCGGAAACGGAACCGGCATCGTCTACGCCTATGTCATCCGTTTTCTGGCCGTGTCTTATGGGCAGATTGAAAGCGGACTGGCAAAAATCTCCCCGCATCTGGACATGGCGGCAAGAACATTGGGACGGACTGAAACCAATACTCTGGTGCAGGTCCACTTGCCGATTTTAAAACCCGTGTTGCTTTCTGCGCTGCTGTTGACCTTTGTTGACTGCATGAAGGAACTGCCCGCTACTATCCTTTTGCGTCCATTTAACTTTGAAACGCTGGCAACCACTGTCTTTGAAGCCGCCTCGCGTGAGGCCTTTGGAGAAGCAGCTCTTCCCTCGCTCGCCATCGTTTTGGTGGGGCTCTTGCCTGTTATTTTCTTGGCACGGACGAGCGCAACTTCATTCAGAACGAAGACAACGAAACGATTGGCACCTGCTGATCCTGTTCCAACAGCGCCTGCGGAATGAAAAAGGCGCTGACTTTTAACGGTCAGCGCCTTAGGTAATTTCATCTTCCAGACTGAATCAGACCAGTGTGGCTTCCGTCGACGATTTGACCTCGTCTTCGCTGACGCCCGGTGCCAGCTCTACAATCTTGAGACCGCCTTCAACAACGTCAAAGACACCCAGGTTTGTGATGATGCGGTCAACACACTTCACGCCGGTCAGCGGCAAAGTGCAGTCCTTAAGCAGCTTTGGAGCCCCAGCCTTGGATGTGTGATCCATGATCACAACAACACGCTTGACGCCGGCGACCAGATCCATGGCGCCGCCCATGCCCTTGACCATCTTGCCCGGGATCATCCAGTTGGCCAGATCGCCATTTTCAGACACTTCCATCGCGCCGAGGATCGCCAAATTGATGTGTCCACCGCGGATCATCGCGAAGCTGTCAGAAGAAGAGAAGTAACTGGTCTGTGGCAGCTCGGTGATGGTTTGCTTGCCCGCATTAATCAGGTCCGCATCCACTTCGTCTTCGGTCGGAAACGGGCCCATGCCAAGCATGCCGTTTTCGGACTGAAGCGCAACGTGTACGCCTTCCGGAATGTTGTTGGAAACCAGCGTCGGAATGCCAATGCCCAGATTCACATAAAAGCCGTCTTGAAGTTCTTTCGCAGCCCGTTGGGCCATCTCGTCACGTGTCCATGCCATGATGATGTCTCCCGCCTCAGGCTTCGCGAATGGTGCGCTTTTCGATGCGCTTTTCAAAAGTGCCAACAACAATGCGGTCGACAAAAATACCCGGTGTGTGGATGTGGTTCGGATCCAGTTCACCGGTCTCGACCAGCTCTTCAACCTCGACAACTGTAGTCTTGCCAGCTGTTGCCATCATCGGATTGAAGTTGCGCGCCGTCTTACGGAAGATGAGATTGCCTTCCTTGTCGGCTTTCCACGCCTTCACAAGAGACAGGTCAGCAACCAGACCCGTTTCCATAATGTAGGTCTCGCCATTGAAGTCCTTGTGCTCTTTGCCCTCGGCAATGAGTGTGCCAACACCGGTCTTGGTGTAAAAGCCCGGGATCCCGGCACCGCCTGCACGAACACGCTCGGCCAAGGTGCCTTGCGGGTTGAACTCAAGCTCCAGCTCACCGTTCAGATATTGCTTTTCGAAAGTTGCGTTTTCGCCAACATAGGAGGAGATCATCTTCTTGATCTGGCGGGTTTGCAGCAGCAGCCCCAGACCAAAATCATCAACACCTGCATTGTTGGAAATCGCCGTAATATCCTTCGCACCCGTATCCCGCAGGGCAACAATCAGGTTTTCCGGAATTCCGCAAAGACCAAAACCTCCCGCCATGACAGTCATGCCGTCAATGGCAAGGCCTTCCAGCGCGGACGCCGCGTCCGGATAAATCTTATTCATACCAATCTCCCGAAGATTATTAGGCCGGTTGCGACGCAACATGGCCGCTTGCCCTACCCCCGTCAAGTGCGGTTTGCAGCGCAATTTCCGAAACACTTCGCTTTGGCTAAGGTCAGAATTACCTAGTTCATTGACGCCATCTCACACCAGCGGTACGGGAAGATTTGCAAGAGACGCTACAAACAGCTTAAGTGGTGGTTCTGGAAGCGAAAATCGGAGGCTTCCAACCGCGACACAAAGACCGGCGCAAGAGGCAAACAAGAGATCCGAAGGTGTATCAACTCCTATCGACCATATTCAAACTATGCTTCTTTTCCCTATTGCTGGGTGCCGGGCTGTCTTTTTTCAATATTTCGGCAGCCGACCTGCTGGCTCAAGTCGGGCTGACACCAGAACGAATGTGGGAATTGACCCAGATGGCTATCGACTGGGCCATTCCAAACATCATGCTCGGCTCGTTGATCGTCGTCCCGATCTGGATCGTGATCTATCTATTCCGCCCGCCAAGCGGCGGAAACTGACTATCCGCCTGCTATTGCCGCACGCTCGTCTCGCTCGCGCTTCACCTGCTGGCGCTTGGTCGCAAGGGATGCGGCGATTACACCGATAGTGACAAATCCGACCAGGATCGTGCAGACCGCGTTGATTTCGGGCGTTACGCCCAAACGTACCTGCGAATAGATTTTCATCGGTAGGGTCGTCGCGCCCGGGCCGGTGGTGAAGCTCGCAATTACCAGATCATCCAATGACAAGGTGAAGGCCAGCATCCAACCGGCAATCACGCCGGGGAAAATGATGGGCAGGGTGATCTGGAAGAAGGTGCGGACCGGTGGGCAGCCGAGGTCTTCCGCAGCTTCCTCAATGCTCTTGTCAAACCCGACAAGACGCGACTGCACAACGACCGCGACGTAGCACATGGCAAAAGTTGTGTGCGCCAGCATCACCGTCCAGAACCCGCGCGCCTGATCCATCGCCACAAACAAGAGCAGCAAGGACAGGCCGAGGATCACTTCCGGCATGACGAGCGGCGCGAAGACCATGCCTGAAAAGAGCGAGCGCCCAACAAAACGGCCTGAACGTACCAACACTAGGGCCGCCATGGTGCCCAGCACGGTGGCGACAGTGGCTGAGAAGAACGCCACACGGATCGTAACCCAGAATGCGTCGAGCAGCTGCTCATTGCGAAGCAACTCGGCATACCATTTGGTCGAAAACCCACCCCAAACCGTCACCAAGCGGGACTCGTTGAAGGAAAAGACAACCAGCAACAGGATCGGCAGGTAAAGGAAGGAAAAACCTAACACCAGCGATGTGACATTGAACCAGCTTGGACCGCGCGTCATCCTTCTCTCTCCGCCATTTTTTGCTGCTGATTCTGGAACAGCACGATCGGAATGACCAAGATCAGAAGCAGGATGACAGCTACAGCTGACGAGACAGGCCAATCCCGGTTGTTAAAGAACTCAACCCACAGCGTTTTACCGATCATCAACGTGTTTGAGCCGCCGAGAAGGTCGGGAATGACGAACTCGCCAACGGCGGGAATAAACACGAGAAAACAGCCTGCAATAATGCCGGGAATAGAGAGTGGTAGGGTGATTTTCCAGAACGCTTTCCACGGAGGGCATCCAAGGTCTTCGGCTGCTTCCAGTAAAGTGCCATCCAGTTTTTCAAGGCTTGCATAAAGCGGCAGCACCAGGAACGGCAGGTAGGAATACACAATGCCGATATAAACGGCGATATTGGTGTTCAGGATTGTGAGCGGCTGATCAATCAAACCAAGCGTCAACAGCAGCTGATTGAGAAGTCCCTCGTTTTTCAGAATTCCGATCCAAGCATAAACACGGATGAGGAAGCTGGTCCAAAAGGGTAAAATCACCAACATCAAGAGTGTTGGTCGCCACTCTTTCGGGCTTCTCGCCATACCATATGCCAGCGGATAGCCAACCAGAAGCGTGATGAACGTGGAAATGGCGGCTATCGTCACGCTTGATACATATGAGCGCCAATAAAGATCATCCTCAGTCAGAAAAATGTAGTTCTCAAGGCTGAGCTCTTTCAGATCCGCAAAAAGAACCTGCAGCCCCTGCCCCAAATCAAAGGCTGGAAAATAGGGCGGTATCGCTACGGCGATCTGCGACAAGGAGATTTTGAAGACGATGAAGAAGGGTACCAGAAAGAACAGAAACAGCCAAAAGTAAGGGACTGCAATCAACGCCCAACCACCCAAACTGCGTTTGGGAGCGGATGAAGAAGTTTCGCTTGCCATCTTCGTCCTCCTACTCGGTCAGGATCACACCGGCATCCCGATCCCAGGACAAAACAACCTTATCGTCCCAGGATATCGGTCGCTCAACCGTGCGAGTTACATTGGCGACCGTGGAGCGAAGGCTCGCCTCCCCGATCCGCGAATGGAAAATTGACATGTCCCCCAGATAGGCAATGTCCCAAACGATTGCTCCTGCACTGTTGAGGTCCCCACCGGACGGCTCACCCAACTCCATCCGAACCTTTTCAGGGCGGATGGCATACCAGACAGTTTCGCCTTTTGATGCCGAGACAGATTGCGCGCTGTCGATCACGTAGTTCCCGTGAACAGCCTGCAGCCGTGTACCGGTTTCGGAGGTCTCCTCAACCTTTGCCTCAATCAGGTTCACGTCGCCGATGAAGTCAGCCACAAATTTGGAATTCGGCGCCTCATAAATTTCCCCCGGTGTTGCGACTTGCACAATCTCACCGGCGTCCATAACCGCGATGCGGTCGGCCACCGTCATGGCTTCTTCCTGATCGTGCGTCACAATCAGAAAGGTCATCTTCAGGTCTTCCTGAAGGTTCATCAATTCAAACTGGGTCTCTTCACGAAGCTTTCTGTCGAGTGCGCCCAATGGCTCGTCGAGCAGCAGGACTTTGGGCCGCTTTGCAAGAGATCGGGCCAGAGCTACCCGCTGACGTTGACCGCCGGACAGCTGGTGAGGCTTGCGCTTGGCAAAGCTCTCCAGTTTTGTGAGCCGGAGCATTTCCGCAACCCGGTCTGCGATTTCCGCCTTTGGCATGTCATCTTGCTTCAGGCCAAAAGCGATGTTGGCTTCCACATTCATATGCGGGAAGAGCGCATATGACTGGAACATCATATTGACGGGGCGACGATAGGGCGGAACTCCCGATAGGCTCTGCCCGTCCAGCAGGATTTCACCTTCGGTTGGTGTTTCAAAACCGGCCAGCATACGCATCATGGTTGTCTTGCCGCAGCCAGACCCGCCCAGAAGCGCAAAAAATTCCCGCTCATATATTTTCAGGCTCAGATTATTGACCGCTGTGAAATCACCAAAGCGCTTGGTCACATTTCGGAATTCAATAAATGGGACGGACGCTGGATCATCCCACGGCGCGTAGTCACGCCGAACCGGCCCTATCGGTTTTTTGGCCAAGGTGCACCCTCCTGAAAATCCCCGGCAGAAGGCAACCGGCCCGGCCTGATGAGGCCGAGTCGGGAAGTGTTTACTGACCGCTTTTTACAGAGGTCCAGGTACGTGTCACCGTGCGCTGAATGCGCGGACCATATGCGGTCACGGTGTAGAGGTTGTTCACCGCATCCTCGCTCGGGTAGATGGCCGGGTCACCAATCACGTCTTCGTTCAACAGCTCTTGAGACGCCTTGTTTCCGTTGGCGTAGTAGACATAGTTGGAGGCCTTGGCCATCACATCAGGGCGCATGATGTAGTTGAGGAACTCGTGCGCCTCATCCTTGTTTGGCGCATCCGCAGGCACGGCCATTTGGTCGAACCACATCAGCGCACCTTCTTTCGGAATGGAGTATTCGACGGTTACACCATTGTCTGCTTCTGCAGCGCGGTCGCGTGCCTGAAGAACATCGCCAGACCAACCAACGGCAACACAGATATCACCATTTGCCAGCGCATTGATGTACTCTGAGGAGTGGAACTTCTGGACATAGGGACGAATGGTCTTCAGCAGTTCGCCAGCCTTTTCGATGTCGCCCTTGTCCTTGCTGTCCGGGTCCATGCCCAGATAGTTGAGGGCAGCAGGAATAAGCTCTGTCGGTGCGTCCAGCAGATGCACACCACAGTCTTTCAGTTTGGAGATATTTTCTTCCTTGAACAGAAGATCCCAGCTGTCGACAGGGGCATCCTCGCCCAGCGCAGCCTTTACCTTCTCGACATTATAGCCAAGACCGGTGGTGCCCCACATGTAGTTGATGGAATAGGCATTGCCCGGGTCATATTTTTCAACACGAGCTTCAATGTCCTTCCACATGTTGGAAAGGTTGCTCAGCTTCGACTTATCGAGCTCGGTAAACACGCCTGCCTGGATCTGGCGCGACAGAAATGTGCCCGTCGGAACAACAACATCATAGCCCGTACCACCAGCCAGAAGCTTGGTTTCAAGGATTTCGTTGCTGTCAAAGACGTCATAAACGACTTTGATCCCGGTTTCCTTGGTGAAGTCTTCAAGGATCGATTCATCGATATAGTCGGACCAGTTGAACACATTCACAACGCGGTCCTTTGCCTGCGCTGCGCTCGCCATCAAGCCGACTGCGGCCACTCCTGCCAAAAGACTCTTCAACATTCGCATACACTCCCTTGGGAAGGTTGAATTCTGAACCTGTTTTACAAGCGTTTTATCTTGTTATTCTGACAGCGGTATATGCCATCGTCACGTTTCACACTGACATTCCAACAAGCTGATCGTCAAACACCAAAGCAATGAAGGGCTTCTCGTCCAGCTTGATTTCATTCACACTTTCGGTTGTCACAAGTAGGTCTGGCGCTCCAGAGTGGAGATTTCCCGACCAAACTCATTGAGTTCTTCCTTTTTGATTTCCGTCAGCACCTTGTGCATGTCTGCGCCCACGGCCTCTTTCATTCGGGCAGAGGCTTCAAATGCGTCGATCGCTTCGTCCATCCAGGGTGTAAGCCGTTTGTGCTTTTTCTCATAAGCATTGCCGGTTACCGGCTGAGGCGGGTCTTTTTCAGCTCTCAAACCATCGAGCATGCCCGCCAGAATGCCCGTCAGGACCAGATACGGGTTGGCATCTGCCCCAGCGATCCGGTGTTCAATTCGCGCCGCCTCCGGACTGCTTGCGGGAACGCGAAGGGCAACAGACCTGTTGTCAAAGCCCCAGCAAATCGACGTTGGCGCATAAGAGCCCGGCTGCATGCGCCGAAACCCGTTAAATGTAGAGGTGAACAACAAAAGGGCTTCCGGCATTGTTTCGAGCAGCCCATTGATTGCATGACCCAGCCGCGTGGACCCGGTATCCGGATCGGAGAAGATATTGCTGCCCTTCCGCTCCATGGAAACATGAACATGCATGCCGTTTCCTGGCCATTCCACATAGGGCTTGGCCATAAAGGACGCCTTGAGTTCGTGCTTTCGCGCAACCCCTGCCACCAGACGGCGCAGCAACACAACATCATCCGCTGCAAGTAGCGGATTGCGTCGGTGATGAAGGTTCAGTTCAAACTGACCGGGCGCGGCCTCTGAAACTGCTGCGTCCGCAGGTATTCCCTGTGCTTCGCATGCGCGGCGAAGATCGTCGACAACCGGCAACAGCGCCTCTAGATCAGAAAGCGCATACATGTTCTGGCGCGCTGGACCCAAATGCGTTGCGAACAAAGGTTTGGGCTGCTCCGTCCAATCACCGTCGCTCTCCTCGAAAAGATAGAACTCCAGTTCAAAGGCGCAGGTGGCACTCAGGCCAAATTCGTCTGAAAGGCGATTGATCATCCGTTCAAGAACATGACGCGGGTCGATCAGGAAAGGTTCGCCATCGCGGTGATACATGGACAAAAGAACCTGTGCGGTTTTTCTGTCTGTCCATGGCACCAGTTTCAGCGTTTCGGGGATCGGCCAGCACAGGCCATCCTTGTCACCGGTCTCGATATGGAGCTCAGTGGATTCAACCTCCCGGCCCCAGACATCCAGCCCAAACAAGGAAAAAGGAAATGCCACTCCTTGCTCAAAAACCTTCTTGAGCGCTCCGCCGGGGAGCCACTTGCCACGCAGGACGCCGTTCGTGTCCGGGAGCACTACTTCCAAGGTGTCAAGATCGGGATGCTCTCTCAAAAATGCATCAAAAGCATTTTCCCATCCCGGTTCTGCTGGATGCTCAAGATCATGATGTGGCAGGTCTACCATTTAATTTCAGTCATCCAAGTTTGAACCGGTTTTGCGCTTTGGAGCGATCCCAAACTGCTTCTTGCAGGGTGAGACAATTGCGCTCTTAGTAAAAATGTGATCACTTTCATGAAGCACTGTCAAGCGGAACTCTCTTCGTGAAACAGGGCGAGCATGACGTAGACTGAAGTTCCCAAGGCAAGGCCAACAACGTGTCAGCTTCCTCTCCCGCGCAAGCAGCTTCGGATACCAAACCTCGGAAAACTGCTCGGTATCAGGTGGATCAGGCCGTGCGCAGAGCCCTCTTAACCGGACGCTTTATTCCCGGAAAAGCTGTGACCTTACGCGGTCTTGCTCAGGAGCTGGGGGTGAGCCCCATGCCTGTGAGGGAAGTCATTCAACGGCTGGCTGCTGAAAATGCACTTGAAATTCGCTCCAATGGACGCGTTCAGGTGCCGGAGATGTCCCCGAGACGCTTTGACGAAATCCTTACTGCGCGCCTTTTGCTAGAGCCTGAATTGGCCGAAAGATCCCTGAAAAGCCTAAAACCCGCGGACGCAAGCAAATTGGAGGCGATCGATCAGCGCATCGACGAAAGCTTGGGGACCGGTGATTCCGAGAGCTACATGAGGCTCAACCGCGACTTTCACTTTCACATTTATCAGGCGGCCGGCTCAGAAATTTTGCTGCCATTGGTCAACAGTCTATGGCTGCAATTTGCCCCTTATATGCGCACCGTTTACGGGCGGGTGGGCACGGTCAATCTGATCGACCGCCACAAGGAAGCCATCCAAGCCATTCGAGACGGCGATGCCACCGCGCTTCGTGAAGCTATTGCGAAGGACATTGAAGATGGCATGGGCATTTTGGGACGGGAAGGCCTTCCCTCGCCCTGACTGCCGACTTCAGCACGCATACTGCGCCTTGCAAATTTTGTGATCACAAATTACCACTATCGTCATGACAGTCCTCTTCCAAACCATACAACATCTGCTTGAAGAGACCTGAGACTGTCAGACAAACAAACGGAGCCGAACGTGAGCGACGACACCAATCAGGCAGACACCTCCCCTCTCGATAGCCTCTTGGGCGTTCCGGATGGAGACGCTGCGCACGACTGGTTGCGCTCTCGCAACATTCAGGACATCGAGTGCATTGTGCCGGATCTTGCGGGTGTTGCACGCGGCAAGATGATGCCAACTGAGAAGTTCTTTTCCGGCCCTGTCATGACAATGCCGGCGTCCATTTTCGCGCAAACAATTTCAGGCGAATACCCTGAAGATGATGATCGCTTTCAGCACAACCCGACGGATGGCGATCTCTATTTTCGCCCTGATTATGCGACACTCACCTCAGTTCCATGGGAAAGTGACCCAACCGCGCAGTTGATCCATGACGCTTATACGCGAGAAGGTGAACCGGTTGAGACGGCGCCGCGCAATTTTCTGAAACGCATCCTGAAACTCTACGAGGACAAGGGCTGGGAGCCAGTGGTTGCCCCAGAACTTGAGTTTTACCTCGTCAAGCCGAACACCGATCCTGACTATCCGCTTGAGCCCCCGGTCGGGCGCTCTGGCCGTCCTGAAGTGGGGCGTCAATCCTATTCTATCTCCGCACTCAATGAGTTCGATGAACTGATTGATGACATCTACGATCTCTCGGAAAGTCAGGGGCTTGAGATCGACACCATGATCCACGAGGAAGGCGCTGCGCAGATGGAAATCAATCTGCGCCACGGCGACCCTCTCAAACTAGCCGATCAGGTATTTCTGTTTAAACGCACCATTCGGGAAGCGGCTCTGCGCCATGAAATGTATGCGACCTTCATGTCCAAGCCGATGTCCGGCCAACCGGGATCGGCGATGCATATTCACCAGTCGGTGATGGACAAGGTGACGGGCGCCAATATTTTCTCCGACAGCAACGGCGAGGAAACGGACGATTTTCTATCGTTCATTGCAGGGCACCAAGCTTACTTGCCTTATGTCACCTGCATCATGGCGCCGTTTGTAAACTCCTACCGCCGGTTTGCGCGCGGCTCGACCTCGCCGGTCAACGTGTTCTGGGGGTATGACAATCGTACAGTTGGCCTGCGGGTTCCTTATTCTGCGCCACAAGCCCGTCGGCTGGAAAACCGTATTCCGGGCTCTGATGCCAACCCTTATCTTGCCATTGCCGCCTCGCTGGCTTGTGGTTATCTCGGCCTCACGAAGGGTTTGACGCCGGATGCCCCGCAATCCGGCTATTCCAGCGATATCGTCAAATCCCTGCCGCGGAGCCTTCCGGAAGCCTTGCGCCTTTTCGAGAATAACGAAGACATCATCGAGATCTTTGGCGAGCGCTTTGTCGCGACCTATCGGGCGATCAAGTATGAAGAGTTTGAGACCTTCATGTCCGTGATCAGCCCCTGGGAGCGCGAGTATCTCCTCTTGAACGTTTAGTCCCTCTTTGCGGTTTCAATCCCGCTTTCGGAGTTCCCCGTCATGACGGCCCAATCAAACATCTATCCAACCGCTGCTCTTCAGGCCACGGACGCCGCGCACCATCTGCATCCCTTCAGTGACATGAAGTCCCTGAATGAAGAAGGCAGCCGGATTATCACCGGGGCCGAAGGGGTTTGGCTGCAAGATTCGGACGGCAAACGCATGATGGATGGCATGGCCGGTCTTTGGTGTGTGCAGGTCGGGCATGGCCGCAAAGAGATTGCGGAAGCTGTCTCCCGTCAGATGGAAGAGCTGGCCTACTACAACACCTTTTTCAAGACGACCCACCCGCCCGCTGTGGCCTTGTCGGAGAAGCTGGCCCAGTTGGCTCCAGATCACATGAACCGGGTGTTTTATTGTTCCTCTGGGTCGGAGGCCAATGACACCGTTTTCCGTATGGTTCGCCACTATTGGGACCAGATAGGCCAACCGGCGAAAAAGACCATTATTGGCCGCTGGAACGGGTATCACGGGTCAACACTTGCCGGAACCAGTCTCGGCGGCATGAAGGCCATGCACGAACAAGGTGACCTGCCTGTCCCCGGAGTTCGGCATATCAACCAGCCCTATTGGTTCGGGGAAGGCGGCGATCTCAGCCCGGAAGAATTCGGGATCAAAGTTGCCCGAGAGCTTGAAACAGCCATTGACCAGCTGGGCGAAGACACTGTTGGTGCGTTTATTGCCGAACCTATTCAGGGCGCCGGAGGTGTCATTATTCCGCCGGAAAGCTATTGGCCGGAAATTCGCCGCATCCTCTCAGAACGGAACATCCTTTTTGCGGCTGATGAGGTGATCTGCGGCTTTGGTCGTTTGGGCACATGGTTTGGGTCGGACTATTACGGTCTCAAACCGGACTTGATGCCGATTGCCAAGGGCCTGACATCCGGTTACCTGCCGATGGGCGGTGTCATGGTGTCAGACCGGGTGGCCGAAGGGCTCGTCGACAAAGGCGGTGAGTTTTATCATGGCTACACCTATTCCGGTCATCCGGTTTGCGCGGCGGCGGCGCTTGCCAGTCTCGACATTATCGAGCGCGAAGGTCTTGTGGACCGTGTCGCTAATGACATTGGCCCCTATTTGCGTGAGCGCTGGCTGAAGCTGAACGACCATCCGCTAGTTGGCGAAGCCCGCATGACTGGCCTTGTCGGCGCACTTGAGCTGGTGCCTGACAAAACCAATCGGCACAAGACCTTCCCGGATACCGGCACCGTGGGCACAATTTGCCGCGATATTTCGTTTGAAAACGGGCTTGTGATGCGGGCCGTGCGCGACAGCATGATTATCTCGCCACCACTGGTGCTAAGCCGTGAGGAAGCGGACTTCCTCATCGAAGCCGTAGTAAAAACACTCGACGAAACGCACCATGCATT
>NZ_GL476322.1:20690-48736 GCF_000148725.1 Roseibium sp. TrichSKD4
CTGAAAGTCTCTCCGGGAGCGGCGCGCCCAAGGGCGCGTGCCTTCCGGCACTTCGTCAACCGTGCCGACGGGTTGCAGGTATTTTGTAACCTCCGGCCATTCGCCCGCCTCTAGAGCCTTCAGGACTTCCGGTTTGGAAATCTCGAAGCTGCTCACACCGCAGCGGCGGGCCAGCGGCACCTGATCGAGAATGTAATTCCCTACGGCCCGGATATCTCCCTGATAATCGAACTGCTCACGCAAGACGCGCGCGGCGGAAAAGCCACGACCATCGGCAAAGCTGGGAAATTCAACGGCAACGATGGCAATCTCCGCGAGGTGTTCGCCGAGTGGGTAGACTTCATCGCCGGCCTTGATCAACACGCCCGTTTCGCCTTCACGAGCCGAGTAAGCAGTGGGGTTCTCCAGATAGGTGCCAATCGGGACGATCAGATTACCCGTCGCCGGAATGTCTTGCTCGTCTTCCAGAGTTAGCCATTCTTCGTCCCAAAAGGACCCGTCCTTGAAAATCTTAGCCATTTTTCGCGTCCTCTTAAGGCTCTAGCTTGTCTTGGCTGGAGCAGCGTCTTGGTTGTTTGACAGGTGGATGCCGCACTCTGTCTTGTCCTGTCCGCGCCAACGGCCGGAGCGTGGGTCTTCCCCCGGTTCAACCTTGCTTGTGCAAGGCAGACAGCCGATCGACGGGTATCCTTGCGCGACCAGCGGGTGCGGCGGCAGATCATGTTTCTTGGCATAAATCAGCACATCCTCTGACGTCCAATTTGCCAGCGGGTTCACCTTGATCCGTGCGTCTTCGCGTTCAAACAGGTTTAGGTTGGAGCGGGTTGCGCTTTGATGGCGCTTGCGGCCGGATATCCAGGCCGAAAAACCGCCAAGCGCTCGCTCAAGCGGCAAAACCTTGCGCACATGACAGCAGGCATCTGTGTCGGACATCCAGAGCATTCCGCCTGGATCCTGAGTGTCCAAATCCTGCTTTGCTGGCTGTTCGGACCGAACATTTGTCAGTCCGAGCCGCTCAACCAGTTGATCACGATAGCGCAGCGTGTCCGGAAACAGCTTACGCGTATCGACAAATAACACCGGGGTGGTCTTGTCGATTTCGGAAACCATGTGCAGCAACACCGAAGAATCAGCCCCAAAACTGGAAACCAAGGCTATTTCACCCCGGAACAGATGGGTGATGGCTGCGGTCAGTATGTCTTGTGCCGACGCCCCCTCAAACTGGTGGTTGAGCGCAGAGATTTCCGCGCTCGCACCGAGGTTTGGATCAACTGTCACACCCTGTGTGTCAGCCTGTGCCATAGAGCGCCTCCTTGAACGGTTGCTCGCCAACCCGGCGATAGGCATCAAGGAAGGTTTCATCCCCATTTGTGCGCAGGTCGAGATAGGTGTCGACCAGCTTCTCGATGGCATCGACGACTTCTTCCGAGGAGAACCCACGGCCCACGATTTCGCCGATAGAGGCGTTTTCGTTTGCCGAGCCGCCCAGCGTGACCTGATAGAACTCCTCGCCCTTCTTTTCCAGACCGAGGATGCCGATGTGGCCCACATGGTGGTGACCACAGGCGTTGATGCAGCCGGAAATCTTGATCTTGAGTTCGCCGATTTCCGCCTGCCGCTCCGGTGTGCCGAAGCGTTCCGAAATTCGCTGGGCCACCGGGATCGACCGCGCTGTTGCCAAGGCACAGTAGTCCATGCCCGGGCAAGCGATGATATCCGTGATCAGGCCCGAATTGCCTTCCGCAAAGCCTGCCACGGCCGCTTCATCATAAAGGGCTGACAAATCATCCAGCTTCACATGTGGAAGGATGACATTCTGCTCATGGCTGATGCGAATTTCATCATGGCCGAAACGCTCAGCCAACTCGGCGATTTTGTCCATCTGATCGTCGGAGGCGTCGCCCGGAATACCGCCAATCGGCTTCATGGACAGGGTCACGCTTGTGTGGCCCGACACACGGTGCGGATTGAGATTGTGCTTCAAGAAGTGCGCAAAGGCAGGGTCAGAAGCGCGGCGCGCTTCGACACGTGTCGATGTTTCCGGTAGGACTTCCAGAGGCGGCGGCGCGAAATAGGCTTCGATCCGGCGTACTTCTTCTTCCGGCAACCGCAGGACACCGTGCCGGATACGCTCAAACTCTGCCTCAATGTCTGACTTCAGCTCCTCAAGACCTGTCTTGTGAACAAGGATCTTGATGCGCGCCTTGTACTTGTTGTCCCGGCGACCATAGAGATTGTACACTCGCAGGATCGCTTCCGAATACGCCAGAAGATCTTCTTCCGGCAGGAAATCGCGAACCTTGCGGCCTATCATAGGCGTACGTCCCAAACCACCACCGACGAAGACAGTGAAGCCGACCTCTCCCGCCTCATTGCGGGTCAGTTGAAGACCGATGTCGTGGACTTGAACGGCAGCACGGTCATGTGGGGCCCCGGTTATGGCAATTTTGAACTTGCGCGGCAGGAACGAAAATTCCGGATGCAGCGAAGACCACTGGCGCAGGATTTCCGCATAAGGGCGCGGATCTGCAATCTCGTCGGCAGCCGCGCCAGCGAAATGGTCAGCCGTCACGTTGCGAATGCAGTTGCCCGATGTCTGGATCGCGTGCATCTCGACTTCGGCCAGCTCTTCCAAAATGGCCGGAGTGTCTTCCAGTTTCGGCCAGTTGAACTGGATGTTCTGGCGCGTGGTAAAGTGGCCGTAGCCTTTGTCGTAGGTGCGCGCGATATGCGCCAACTTGCGCATCTGGCGACCGTTCAACGTCCCATAGGGAATGGCAACCCGCAGCATGTAGGCGTGAAGCTGCAGGTAAAGACCGTTCATCAAACGAAGCGGTTTGAACTCGTCCTCAGAGAGTTCGCCCGCCATCCGGCGGCGGACCTGATCTTTGAACTGCTCTGTGCGTTGGCTGACAAAGCCGTGGTCGAATTCATCGTAGCGGTACATAATGGAGCGTCCTTACGCGGAAACAGCTTGGGCCTGTTTGCCCAATTCAGGATGGGTGGTCGGGCCAGCGGCGCGGATCTTTTCACGCAGACGGACAGGAACAAGCTGGCCGTCTTCTTCGATGACTGCCATCTCGTAAACGCTGACCACCTTTTGATCCTTTTCGGCCGCAGTTCCCAGAGCCCAACCCTCGGCCACCGCCTCTTTGCCATCAAAAACGCGCGCGTCAGATACGCTCTCGACCCATTCGTCGTTTAGGCCAAGCCACACGACTTCGCCGTCCAGCAGGCGATTTGCAGTGATAACCTGCATCTTGTTCTCTCCTTAAGCTGCCACGACCTGACGGGCGTCCATCACCGTCAGGGGTTCAGCAGATGTCATTGCGGCATGGCCCACAGCCTCGCCGATCACAATCAGCACGGGACCGTCGATTTCACTGCGGTCGCTCAAAGTGCTGAGGTCATAAAGGGTGCCGACAAACTGGCGCTCGCTCGGGTGCGCGGCGTTCTCGATCACCGCAACAGGTGTTTCGGCTTTCATGCCAGCTTCAATCAGGCGCTCGGAAACAGATGCAGCAACCGTGCGGCCCATATAGACGGCAATCGTCGAGCCCTTGAGTGCCAATCCAGCCCAGTTTGGCAGGGTTTCGGATTTCGCTTTGTGCCCGGTTGCAAATACCAGGGTCGATGCGACACCGCGTAGGGTCAGTGGCAACTGCGCAGAGGCGGCTGCGGCAAAGGCAGCCGTTACACCTGGCACAACTTCAAAGCCAATGCCTGCGGCGCGCAACGCGTCCATCTCTTCAGCCGCCCGACCAAATACAAGCGGGTCTCCAGCTTTCAGGCGAACGACTTTGTGACCTTCCGATCCCAGCTTCGCCAAGAGCTTGCAAATTTCTTTCTGCGGAACGGAATGTGCGCCCTTTCGCTTGCCGACAGAAATTCGCTCGGCATCGCGGCGTCCCATGGCTACCACGGAAGCTGGAACAAGTGCATCATGTACGATGACGTCGGCTTCCTGCAAAAGACGCTGTGCCCGTAAGGTCAACAAATCTTCCGCGCCGGGGCCTGCCCCCACCAGCCAAACGAAGCCGGGCTCATCGGCCATACCATTCAAAAGCCGCTGCGCCTCGGACCGAGCGACATCCGCCCTTCCCGCATAGAGATTGGTCGCCACAGACCCGGAGAAAAAACGGGCCCAGAACCGCCGACGTGTTGCACCATCTGGAATAAACCGAGCAGCCGCGTCGCGAAAGCTCTCCGCCAGACGGGCCAGATCACCCGTGGACCGCGGCAACATTGTCTCAATTTTCGCACGGATATGACGTGCCAAAACCGGCCCCACACCTGTTGACGTGATTGCAACTGCAATTGGTGCCCGGTTGACCAAAGCGCCGGTGTAGAAGTCGCACATTTCAGGCTTGTCGACTGCGTTGACCGGCACACCCATGATCCGGGCCGCATCGACAACAGCCTTGTCCAGCGCCCAATCTTCGCGCGCGCTGAAAACCATCGCCGCATCATTTATTAGTCCCAGTCGAAAATCTTCGGCCACGTGCACAGCGCCCACCGCCTTAATGGCTGCATCAAGGTCGGCGTCAATTTCGCGGGATATCACTTCGATGCATGCGTTGGTTTCCCCAAGTAAACGGACTTTGGCAGCGGCTTCACCACCATGACCAACGACGAGCACACGGCGTCCGGCAACCTTCATGAAGGCCGGGAACACGTCCAGCTTGTTCTTTTGCTGCTTTTCTGCGCCACGCGCCATGGCTCACTCTCCGCCCCGGTCTTTGTCACGACCCAATTTAAGGAGCGGAGAGCCAGTAAGCCGGGCACCAGTTTTCAAAGGCAGACGCGAGAGGGAAATAGTTTTCCAATCGCGCGGAACTAGCTCTCACAAGAGTCTAATGCGCGCGAACACCGTCGGTTTGTGCGAAAGAAGAAGAAGGGCCGGGTCACCTTGACCCGGCCCCTTTTTTACAAGTTGGCCGCCAGCTTGTCTGCGGGAGCCGCCGCGAGCTCTCCGGCGACGGTTTCTGCTGCCTCCAGAGCCCCTTCAAGGAACCCTCCGAACGTGCGGGCCGTTTCGGTGGAGCCAAAGATTACTTTGCCCGACCACAGATCCCGCAAGGGGGGTGGCAAGCCATAGGCTGGATGAAACCTCAGCGGCGCCTTGTCTCGTTCCGTTGCCGTTCTGGGCTCTTGCGCCCAATCTCGCATCAACAGCGCTTTTGGATTGGCCATCTCGGGCCCAAACAGGGCAACGAGCTGTTGCAGCGCATAGTCCAGAACCTGATCGGCATGCTCAGCACGAACACTTGCCGCAACACCGACAAAGCCAAACAAGCCATATGGTCCACCTTCTACCGGAGACGCATCGTGGATCTCGACCATTGGTCCGCACATGCTCATGGCATCGCCTGAATATCCTGCGTCCCGCCAGTAGGGACGGTCATAGACCGCCACGATCTTCGCCTGCCCTGCCATCCATGTGGGGATAGCGGTGAGAGCCTCTCCAACTGCATCCGGCAGGGCAGGGCTGAAAGTGACGCTTTCAGCAATGACACGCGGCGGAACTGCCAGCACGATACGCCGGGCCTTGATGAGCTGATTTCCTGCCTTGGCCACAATACCGTCGCTCTCTTCCTCGACATGCACGAGCGGCGAGTGAAACAGAACCCTCTCTTCCGGCAACTCCTTCAGATAGGCCTCTACTAAATGCCCCACTCCACCACTGATGCGCAGCGAACCTTGCATGGAAGCATAGCCGCGATTGGCCTGAACTTCCCCTGACTGATCCTGAAACAGAAGGGCGCCTTGCGAATATTGCTCGAACACGGTGAGCCCGAATCTGCTGGTTGCTGCCTCAATGCGCGGCTGGCCGGGCCAAAACCACGCGGGCCCCAGATCGAAATTCTCTCCCACTAGTTCATGAGACAGAATTCGCCCACCGGGCCTTTCCAACGCCTCCACCAGCATCCAGTCCCTGCCTTGCTGCTCAAGGAGGTCGGCAAGGGCAAGGCCAGCCAAACCGGCCCCGACAATCAGAATATCCGTCTTCATCAGAAACTCTCCCCCATTGGCCGCAGGTCCATTTCGAACGTCCATGCGGACTTGGGTTGGTTGGCAAGGGCCAGATACGCCTCGGCCACATCATCCAGCTTCAGCATGCGATCTGGGGACATGTCATGGAGATCGCGGCTGGCCGCCGTATCCAGAATTCCATCCAGAATAACATGTCCGACATGAACACCCTTTGGTCCATATTCCTTGGCAAGGGACTGTGTGAGCGCCCGAAGTCCAGCTTTTGCGGAGGCAAAGGCGCCAAACCCTGCCCCGCCCCTCAAACTTGCGGTCGCTCCGGAAACCAGAAACGCTCCCTCGCCCGCATCTGCCATCATAGGCAGAACGGCTTTGCCGAGATTGACGGCAGAGAGCACCATCGACCGCCAGGTTACCTCGAACGCCGCGATGGAAGTGTCTTCAAACCGGGACATGACAAGTTTAGCCGGATTATGGATCACCGCACGAGGAACACCATGCTCCGATGCAAGGCTATTGACCGCAGCCTTGACGCGATCACCCTCGGTAAGATCGCAGGGCAATACTGCGCTTTCGCCCGCAATTGCGGATCGGTTCAGCCCCACAGCTGTGTAGCCCCTCGCCTCAAGTACCTTGACGAGATGCAGCCCGAGACCCGGGCCGCTTCCCGCTACGATTGCCAATGGTTGTTCACTCATGGATTCTCTCCCTAGAGACCCGCGGGGTTTGCGATACCTAACTGTGCCACTCCGATCAGCGGTTCATCAGGATCTCGAAACGGTCCTCGACAAGCAGGGCCTGACCGTTGGCCTGCACCCTCCAGACTTCGCGGGTGATTATCCCGAAAGCCTTGTTCATGCGCCAACCGGATGAAATGATGCCGGTTGTTTCATCGGCAATCTCAAGCTTCGGCAGGATGTAGGTCACGTCCGCAAAACCCATTGCGATGATATTCTGCCAAAAGCCTTCAATCTCGGCACGCCCGGTGAAGGTGCCAAAGGGCTTGGCCTCCATCACTGCGTCCTCGGTATATTGTCTGGCTGCAGAGTTCGCGTCGCCACTATTGAAGGCGGCAATCCATGCAGTGGAGGCTGCAGTGACTGCCTTTTCCACCCGAGCGACCTGATTTTCGTCCAGATTGCGGCCTTCGGATACAACAACAAGGAGGTCATCGGCCCTGACATCAAGCGGCAGCGTAAGAACAAGTGCGACCAAAGCAACACGCGCCCAGTTTTCAAAATGACCGAACATAGCAGTCTCCCTTTCACTGAAATCTTTCTGGAATTTGCCCGCCCGACCGCGGAGGTCAGCGCCGGGCGGAGCAAATCGGTCAGCCTGCGAGAACATCCCGTAGGACAACTGCCAGAGGAGGAGCAGAAGCTGGGCTCTGACCAGTCATCAATGCACCATCGACGACCACGTTTGCTTCCCAATTTGCCTTGCTGATATAGTTGGCGCCGCGGCGCTTCAGTTCGTCTTCCAGCGAGAACAGCAAGTGATGAAGCAGTTCGATTTCCGTATCTTCATCGTTCTTGAACCCGGTCAGCTTCACACCTTCCACGAGATAGGTGCCATCCGACTTCTTCACATCGCGTAGGATCGCCGGGGCATGACAGACCATCGCGACCGGGCGATTGCTTTCGTAGAAATCGCGAATCATCTTGATGGTGTAGCTGTCGACCGCTAGATCCCACAGAAGGCCATAACCACCCGGCACGAACAGGGCGTCGAAGGTCGAGTAGTCAATCTCGCGCAGCTTGCGGGTGTTGCTGGCTGCAAAGAGCGCCACCGGATCATTCAGGAAGCGGGCCGTGTTTTCTGTGGTGAATGGCGCTTTCATGGAAAGGAAGTCGTCTTCGCTTCCCCACCCTTTGGCGAAGCGAAGACGACTTCGTATCCAGCTTCGGTTAGGATGTAATAAGGGGTTGCAACTTCTTCAAACCAGGTGCCTGTCTGCTTGCCGCTGATACCCATTTCATCAACGGATGACATCACGAGCAGAACGCGCTTTTGCTTGTTTCCTGTAGCCATAAGAGTGGTTCCATTTCCTGTTGTTGTGTCCGACGCAAGGGTGACCAGCGGCGACAGGGCAACACCTGCTGCGGCTGCGGTTGCCGTTCCCATAAACGTCCGACGTGTAGTTCCGAGTGCCATCTCACCCTCCATAAACTCCCAACCTATTAGTTGGTAGAATTTATATGCTTACTTTTGCCCGTTGCGTCAAGTACCGTCATAAAACAAAAAGCTCAGGCCGGATTGTTTGGGAACTCGGAAATGGAAAAAGCCGCTGCTTCCTGCGGCTGTACGCCACTCACATGGGCCAATATTCGGAACTGGAACTACTCACAAGCAGCATGCCATTGAGGGGGAACATAAGCTAATCGACTGATACCCCCCCGACCTTGCGGAAGTTAAACCACTCAGATCGACCAGTCGATGTCTGGTGCAATCGGTATGATACCAAGCGGATTTCGCTTGGGGGATTGGGAAAAATACCCCTTCCGATAGATGTCGAACTTCACGGTCTCGGCAATGCCGGGCAGCGCATAAAAGCGCCGAGCGAAAGGCCAGAGGTTCGGATAGTCCTGAATACGGCGGCGCATACACTTGAACGCGCTGTAATAGGCAACATCAAAGCGAGCAAGCGTTGGAAACAGGCGGATGTCTGCTTCTGTCAGGTCATCACCCGTGAGGTAAGGCTTGTTCTCAAGCGCTGCCTCGATCGTATCTAGCGTCTCGAAAACACTAGATACGGCAGCATCATAGGCCGGCTGGCTTTCTGCAAATCCCGCCTGGTACACACCGTTGTTGAGCTTGGTATGAATGAGAGCATTCCAAGCATCGATATCCTTCGCCAGTTCGGCGGGATAAAGATCCCTCGGGCGCTCGGCCAAATGAGCAAAAGCCGGTGGCAACATCCGAACCAGATCCGCTGACTCATTAGAAATCAGCGCGCCGGTTTTGGTGTCCACAAGGAGCGGCACCGTCACGCGGCCAGTATAGTCGGCTTGGCCAGCTGCATAGACCTCATGAAGTGCTCTGCGCTCGGTTAGCTGATCGATATATCCGTTTTCAGGATCAAACACCCAACCGTCTTCTGTCCGTTTGGGCGCAACAAGGGAAACCGGCAAAACCTCCTGTAATCCCAAGAGCGCCCGGGTGAGCAACACCCGGTGCGCCCAGGGACAATTCCAGGCGGCATAGAGATGATAGCGGCCGGGGGTTACGTCCTCAGGCTCAAGACCACCGCGCAGAACGCTGGGCGTCCGGGTCCACTCCCCCGACTTGGAAATGGACCCAGCCTGCTCATCCGTAACCCACTGGCCATCTATCAACTGTCCCATGCTTACCCTCTCAACCGGTGATGCAGAATGATCGGCACCGCCAGCTCCTCTTCGTCACTCAAATGTCGCTCCAGAAAGGCCTCAATTGCCTGAGACGTCTCGTGGACCTTTGCGACCTCTTACCGTGCTGTCTTTTCATCCAGATGGAAGAGTTTGAGTGTACGATTTGCGACATCAGTGAACTCATGTAGCACCTTGTCCAGCGCTTCATGATCCGTTTCAAGGATCTCCAGCCCCCGATCAAACCGCGGATCTGCTGCGGAGAGTTCCGGAAAATAGGAATGATCCTCAAAATAGTGGTGACCATGAAGGTTCCGCACAAGAGCATTGCCATAGTAGGATAAACGTCCGGCGTAATCCTGCGCATCCCGCCCCTTGCCGAGATACAGCTCGGTGTCGGTGCGGACCAACTCTGCCAGTTGCCGGAACATCTGGTGTGCTCCCAACCAGTTCTTGGTTTTTTCCTTAAAGCCCGGATGGGCATCCCAGCTCTCGCGGGGGTACTCGTTCAGCAAAACCCGCATGCTTTCAGGCATCGGATTGGTCCGGATATCAAAACGGTCGAACATGCCGCCTCCTTTCGGAGGGGAATGTGGGCATGTCTTAGGAGATTTACAGTGTTGAGAGTGCAGATCTGACATGCGCAAAACGCGCCGAAAAACAACTTAAGTATTCTTTTATTTCTGAATAATAAACCTAATAAGCTCTATTAACCCAATAGAAGCAGGGATCCACATAGTCCATAAATCGAAATATATCATCGGCCAACGACGTACAAAAGGGTATATAAAAGGCATTATGGGTACATTATAAACTCAGGGCAGCGGCCCATCAGTTTCCGCTTTTAACATCTTCCGCAGACTCCAGCCCGAATACATTGGCGGAAGTAATCCGGTAAACGCCAATACCTTCATGCCCGAAAATTCAGCAATTGCTATGCATAACATTCCGCCAATCATACCCCCACCGAGAAAGACAATGCCATCCAAAATCTCTCGTTTACTTGGCATCTCAATCAAGAAAAAACCAATTTTCTTCCTCTTTTTGTAAAACGGCGGGAACCCTATGTATACTTGATAGGAGAGGATCAGGTATAAGATGGAAGCGTAAACAACCCACATACCCGACCTCCCCCTTATCAACTAATGAATGCCTATTACTTTGCCATTAAAGCAAGGCAGGCTACTTCATGGATTGAAGAACGGACACATAGTTGGCGACTGCTGCGCCACCCATGTTGAAGATGCCGCCGATTTCTGCGTTTTTGACCTGAATATCACCGGCTTCACCGGCAAGCTGCATGGCGGTCATGACGTGCATCGATACCCCGGTCGCCCCGATCGGGTGCCCCTTGGCCTTGAGGCCGCCGGACGGATTGACCGGCAGTTTGCCATCCATCTCGGTCCAGCCTTCAAGAATGGCGCGCGCACCCTCGCCTTCCTTGGTGAGGCCCATCGCTTCGTATTCGATCAGCTCAGCAATGGTGAAACAGTCGTGTGTTTCAACAAAGGACAAATCCTCCAGCGCCATGCCAGCCTCGCCCAGCGCTTCCCCCCACGCCTTCGAACATCCTTCAAATTTAAGAATGTCGCGCTTCGACATGGGCAGGAAGTCCTGAACATGAGATGTGGCGCGGAAGGCAATTGCCTTTTTCATGCCCAAGGCCGTGGCTGGGTCAGTCAGAACCATCGCTGCTGCGCCATCGGACACGAGTGAACAATCCGTACGCTTCAGTGGTCCGGCGACATATGGGTTCCTTTCACTTTCAGCCCGGCAGAAATCGAAACCGAGGTCTTTACGCATTTGAGCAAAAGGATTGCCAACGCCGTTCTTATGGTTCTTGGCTGCAATTTTCGCCAAGGCATCGGACTGGTCACCGTATTTCTGAAAGTACGAATCCGCGATTTTGCCGAATACACCTGCAAATCCGGCGGGAATGTCGCCCTCTTCCTTCAAGTATGAGGCTTTCAGGAGATTCTTGCCGATCTCCGGCCCAGGTGTCGTGGTCATCTGCTCAACACCAACCACTAACACGACACGGGCATCGCCTGACGCAATGGCCCGAACACCCTGATGCACGGCAGCCGATCCCGTTGCGCAGGCATTTTCAACACGAGTTGCAGGTGTAAAGCGAAGAGCTGGGTCCGCTTGAAGGACGAGCGAGGCTGTGAAGTCCTGTGCGGAGAAGCCAGCATTGAAATGCCCGAACAGGATTTCATCCACGTCTTCCGCAGCGATGCCTGCATCTTCAAGCGCAGCACTTGCGGCTTTGACAACAAGGCTTTCGACCGTTTCGTCCGCATGCTTGCCAAAAGGCAAATGCGCCCAACCAACCATTGCAGCTGTCATTCTGACATCTCCCCGATTTTTCCTCAAATTTCCATCAGCCCAAGTCTACTCAAACTTGAATATCATCGTTCGGTTCGGAGAGTTTCATTTTGTTTGCGCGCCCGCGAGCTCTTTTTTGACGGGAACGTCAATCATATTAGATTAATTGTTTTAATACATATACTTATATTTATTGAGGAGATGTAACACATGCAAACACAGCTGTTTTCGGAAGCGCACAAAATTACCTAAGGTCACAAAATCGTCATCTTCATGTGAGAACTTACAGGGGTCGATAAAGTTGTTTTTTCGACCTTTTTTAGATTTTGTGGCCAGCACGTTTAACGACGTGTTGGCCATTTTCTTTTTGAACCGATCTATTTGCTGACCTCCTCACGGCAGCCGCTTGACCATGACCAAACAAACCGGTAGCGCTAGATCCAAAGCGCTTTGAAGGCGTGGTTTTCATAAGTAAAGAGACTGGCATGACTGACCTATCCCTGCAGGACGATCAATCGGCACCAATTATTTTGAATGCCCCAGACCCGGACTGGTGGCGTGGAGCGGTCATCTATCAGATCTATCCGCGCTCCTTTCAGGACAGCAATGGCGATGGCATTGGGGATCTGAAAGGCATCCTGCAGCGCATGGATTATATTGCCGACCTGGGTGTTGATGCCATTTGGCTGTCGCCGTTCTTTACATCACCCATGAAAGACTTCGGCTATGATGTTGCCGACTTTGAAGATGTCGATCCGATGTTCGGGACATTGGCAGATTTTAACCTTCTTATTGATGCAGCCCGTACCCGCGGCTTGAAGGTTTTGATTGATCTGGTGATCTCACATTCGTCCGACATGCACCCGTGGTTCGTTGAAAGCCGTTCCTCAAAAGACAATGCAAAGTCCAATTGGTATGTTTGGGCGGATGCGAAAGCGGATGGCTCTCCTCCCAACAACTGGCTGTCACTCTTTGGCGGCTCGGCCTGGGAATGGGACGCCACTCGGCGGCAGTATTATCTGCACAACTTTTTGGCCAGCCAACCGGATCTCAATTTTCATAATCCTGATGTACAAGGCGCCGTATTGTCAGCTGCAAGGTTCTGGCTCGATCGGGGTGTGAGCGGGTTTCGGCTCGATACAGTGAATTTCTATTTCCATGACCGAGAGCTTCGCGATAATCCTCCACATATCGGCGGCGTTGAACCGACCACAGTCAAAGCGGACAATCCGTACGCGCTTCAAAACCATCTTTATGACAAGTCACAACCGGAAAACTTAGAGTTTCTGGAGCGCTTGCGAGCCCTCTTGGACGAATATCCCGGCACGACGTCCGTCGGCGAAATTGGCGACGATGGCCGCGCCATTGAACTAACGAGTGCTTACACTGAAGTGGGTAAGCGCCTTCACATGGCCTATAGTTTTGATCTGCTGACGCCCCATCATTCCTCCTCTTATATTCGGCATTCATTGGAAAAAATGGAAGCCGGCCTCGGCTCCGGTTGGCCAAGTTGGGCATTGTCAAATCATGATGTGGTTCGAGTGGTCACACGATGGGGAGAAAACTATCCACCGGAAGACTTTGCCCCCCTCGCCATTGCCCTTCTTGTAAGCCTTAGGGGAACCGCTTGCCTTTATCAGGGTGAAGAACTGGGCTTACCAGAAGCAGAGGTTCCCTTTGAACAGCTCCAAGATCCGTATGGCATTCGCTTCTGGCCAAAATTCAAAGGCCGCGATGGGTGTCGAACTCCAATGCCGTGGACGAGTTCAGCACCAAACGCGGGGTTCTCAGGCGGGTCGCCCTGGCTTCCCGTACCTAGTGGTAACTTGAAGCAATCGGTTGAGGCTCAGTCCGGACAGGATCAGACTGTACTTGAAAAGACTCGTCGCTTCTTGCAGTGGCGCAAGGCACATCCGGCCTTCGCCAAGGGAGACTTCTCCCTACTCGATAGTCCGGATGGAACAGTGGTTTTCACTCGCTCAATGGGTGAAGAAACTGTGCTCTGTGCATTCAACCTGACCAGCACCGCCATCAACATCAATTTGTCAGACTTCGCGGCAAAGGACCTGAGCGCTCCGGGCTTCACTTCGTCTTGGTCTGACGGTGTTTTGCAGCTTCCTGGTTTGCAGGCCGGTTTTGCCAAAGTGGATTGATCTGCTGGCGAACAATCCTTGCAGAGCTTTGACGTAAGCCGTTCGGAAGGTCTCCCCCAGCTGTGTCGTTGGCAGCTTTGCAGTTGGCTCGAACTCTAGTAGAGAGAGGGCTGCCCCGCAGCATTCTTCGTTTCAGATGACCAACTAGACCGGCTCGCATGTCCAAACGCCTTCCCGTATCCGCCTTCCTGATTGCAAAGGATGAAGCAGACCGAATTGGCCGCGCCATAGACAGCGTGGTGGATTGGGTGGATGAGGTCATCGTCATCGACAGCGGCTCGCAAGATGACACGGTGAAAATCGCCGAAGCGCATGGCGCCCGGGTGGTTTTCAATGCCTGGCCGGGGTATGGGCCTCAAAAACGCTTTGGCGAAGACCAATGCTGCAATGATTGGCTTCTCAATCTTGATGCTGATGAGGAAATAACTCCGGACCTCAGAACGGAAATCGAAGCGCTGTTTGAAACCAATCGGCATGAAGAAGCCGGTAGTTGGCGGATCATGATCCGGGACGTATTTGCCCACGAAAACGAACCCGCTGCCTGGGCCTACGGATACCACCAAATACGGCTTTATGATCGAAGACAGGGCCGTTTTTCACCGTCTTCAGTTCATGACACGGTTCGACCTGATAAGGACACGGTGATCAGGGAACTGTCCGGCATCATGGCCCACCGGTCCATTCGGTCGCTGGATTTTCAAGTCGGCAAATACAATCGCTACTCCAACATGCAAGTGGCCGACCTTCGCGAGCGCGGAAGACAGTTGCCCCGCTGGCGCCTCTTGGGTGAATTTCCGATTGCGTTTTTCAAGGCTTATTTTGTTCGAAAATACATGCGTTACGGCTGGTGGGGCTTCATTTTGAGCATAAATTACGCCCATGCGCGGTTTTTGCGGGTTGCCAAGGACTATGAAGCGACGCTGCTGGAGCGTAGCCCCAAAGCTGGGTCGTGATCAGAAGTTTCAAAAACGCAAAAACGAAATGTCCAGACTGGCCTAAACAGCCGCCGCCATTTTTCCTTCAGACATTTCAGGGCGATGAACTCGAATAGGCTGACGTACGCCAGCCAGTCGGTTGTACTGATCCAGACGACGAATAGTCGTTTCGGTCAGTTCGTGCCCGCGCGCCAACACCAATTCATGAGATGTTTCGGTGAGAACATCATCGACAAGAACATCGCCTTCACGCAGGTTGCGCACATAACAGAGCGTGATCTTCTTATCGTCAGATTTCAATTCACCATCCAGCAACACGCGCTTTGCCAAACGAAGAATGTCCGGATCATAAGCCTTGCCACGGATCTTGAGCGCCTCGAAAGTCGCCGCATCTGCCCCAGCCTCCGGAGACGCAACCCAGAGGTCGGTTAGCAGTCTCAGGATACGGGCATTCAGCGGAATATCCTGACCAACTGGCCCTTCTTTGGGAAATCCGGAGCCATCAAATCCACGCCCAGAGAGATACAGAACCTCAGCAACACGCTCCAGCTGAGGAATATTCTTCAATAGATCTCGCGTTTGGCGCGGTGCATCGGCCAAGACTTCACGCTGCTGCTCCGTCAATGGCTTGGCAGCACGATATCGTGACAGAATTTCCTTGGGCAACAATGCTTCCCCGAGAGGCGACAGCATGACCGCCATCTCCAGTTCCCAGGTTTTCTTGATCCCCATTGCTTTGGCGAGACGAAGTGCATTTTGCCGCATTGGGCCAGTACGACGAAACGCGTCAGCGTGAAATTGCGACAGCATGTCGATGAGGAGTTTCACCGAGCCTGCCAATGTCCGCTCCAGAACATTTCTGTCATGGACAAGCCGCCGATGATAGCCGACAGCCGCTTCAAGGGATGTTATGACATCATCGTCAGTCAAAGGCGCCACTAGCACGCTGAAAACGTGACCGGTGTTCAAAGCCTTGCGAAAAAAATCGGTAGACGCATCTTCTGTCAAAATGATGCGAGCAGAATAGGTCGAAATGGCATCGACCGCCCTGGAGAATGAAATGCCGTCGGTGTCACCGAGATCGAATCCTGAAACAACAGCAGCTGGTGTGCTGTTGCTTTTTAGCCATGCCAACGCTTTGTCAGGATCCTTGAAAGAAACAAGCTCGTACTTATCAGTGAGCAGACGTCTGAATTTCGCATGCGTCTTCGCACTCTCATCAACAACGACGATCTTTTCAGAAGCGCTCGCCATTCCCGCCCTCCGGAAAGCTGATGCAGATACGCAGCATCAACAACAACTTGAATCATATACTGAAGCTTACTTTACAACCGGAATGAGCAAAAACTCCGTTAACATCTGCAATCATTATGTATTCTTATCGAATTTTAGAAAATTTCCTCTCGGTTATTGCAAATAATAACAATGCTCAAAAACGTAAAATATAATGAGATATACGGACTTTTGCTATGAACGATAAAACAACTGATGTTTTGATTATTGGCGCAGGGGCTGCAGGTCTCTATGCAGCGGACATTCTGTCATCGAGAGGCCTCAGAGTTGACATTGCAGACCGAATGCGCGCGCCGGCCCGAAAATTTCTCTTGGCGGGTCGCGGCGGTCTTAACATTTCTCATAGTGAGGACCTGTCGAGCTTTCTCAAAAGGTACCGGGAAGCTGAAGCATTTCTGGCTCCGCACCTCCATCATTTTCAGCCAACAGCATTACGCGACTGGTGTCATTCGCTTGGACAAGCCACATTCGTTGGCTCGAGCGGGCGGGTCTTCCCGAAGGCAATGAAAGCCTCTCCACTTCTGCGGGCTCTTTTGCAACGACTGTTCAGTCATAACGTCGCGCTGCATTCCCTTCACCACTGGACTGGCCTTGGCGAGAAAAACGCTTGCACCTTCCAATTGCCAGACACGGCGACAAGAACAATTGAGGCTCGTGCCGTTCTGCTCGCCCTCGGCGGAGCATCCTGGCCACGCCTCGGCTCTGACGGAAGCTGGCAACCGATCCTGCAATCCAAAGGGGTCAGCATCGCTCCCTTCAGACCCTCAAACTGTGGGTTTAATGTTGAATGGTCCACCTTTCTGAAGACAAACTTCGCCGGAACACGACTTAAGCGCATCGCGTTGCGCTTGGGAGAGAAACGGGTTTTGGGAGAGGCACTCATCTCTGAACAGGGCATTGAAGGGGGAGCTGTTTATGCATTGTCGGCAGACATCCGGAAGGGAATCGAACAAGCAGGTAGAGCGACATTGCATGTAGATTTGCGGCCGGATTTCGATTTGGAAACTCTAACGGCAAAACTCACGAAGCCACGCGGGAAGCAGTCATTTCCAAGCTGGCTTAGAAAGGCGGCGGGTCTCGGAAAGCTTCAAATTGCCCTTCTCCGCGAAAATGGAACGCTGCCGGACACTCCGTTAGATCTGGCCCAATTGATCAAGGCCTGCCCCATTCCTCTTACCGCGCCTTATTCGATCGACCGCGCCATCTCTTCGGCCGGAGGAGTTCGATTGGATGAACTGAATGAGAATCTGATGCTTAAAAAACTCCCTGCCGTTTATGCAGTTGGCGAGATGCTTGATTGGGAAGCGCCAACCGGGGGATACTTGCTGCAGGCCTGTTATTCCATGGCCCACTCTGCGGCTACCTCCATCATCAGAGAGCTTGGCGCACCCAAGCAAAAAGAGCTTTGAGAATGACCAAACTTTACGTCGACGCTGATGCTTGCCCGGTCAAGGAAGAGGCCTTGCGCGTTGGAGAACGGCACAAAGTGCCCGTGATCTACGTCAGCAACAGCTGGATGCGGCTTCCGGACAGCCCCTATTGCGAACGTAAGATTGTTCCTGACGGCTTGGACGAAGCCGATAACTGGATCGCAGAAAATGCAACGACAGGAGATGTTGTTGTCACGGCGGATGTCCCACTCGCCTCCCGCTGCGTTGACGCTGGCGCACTGGTCATATCGCCAAACGGCAAACCTTTTCGCGAGGATGCAATGGGCATGCGCCTTGCCATGCGTGACCTTTCAACCCAGCTGCGCGAAGCAGGGGTCATCCGGGAAGGCGGACCGTCTTTCACCAAGGCAGACAGGTCTCGTTTCCTGAATCAGCTTGAGCCAGTCATGCGAGCCGCGAAACGCGCCGTGGAAAGTTGAAACACTTAGGGTCAGGACCCTAAGTTCTGCACACCTCACCAAGCGTATAACGGGTATTACTGCGCGATATATTGCAAAAATCGCATTTCGAACTTGCCGTACGTCACCTTGCCTCCTACCTATAGGGTGTTGGCCATTGGCTGACCGGGACACGAACTAGACGTGGCAAAGATTGACTTCGGCGACCGCCAGGGCGCTCTGAAATACCAAGCTTTTCCGTTTCTAAAGACTGCTCGGATTCGCGTGCTTGCTGACTTCGCAACACGCACATTAACTACGGAAAGGTATCTCCATGCGCGAGACCGGTACTATCAAGTTCTTCAACCATGATCGTGGTTTTGGCTTCATCACCCCTGAGAGCGGCGGCAAGGACGTATTTGTCCACATCACCGCATTTGAACAGGCAGGAATGCCAGCCCCTGAAGAAGGCGCGAAAATCAGCTTCGTTGCCGAAGATGACCGGCGTGGCCGCGGCAAACAGGCAGCCCAGCTCGAAGCTGCGTGAGCCTGACAGGCATACTCTCGACATTGGAACGCCGGCTTTTCAAGTCGGCGTTTTTGTTTATCGATCATAGTCCTTTCCAGTGATATCCGGTCGCGGCGCACGAGTTTCGCGCAAATCTTCCAGGATCTGCATTCGCTCCCTGCTCCGCTCCGGGTTTTGTTGAGTCACGCCAGCAATCAGCACTTCGGCAATAGCCATCAGCGCCAGTGAGGAGTCCCATGGAGTGTTCACCGCAACCCGAGCCGGGAGAACAAAACTGGCTGTTCGAGCGATCGGCGACACCCAGCTATCGGTAATGAGCGCCAGCGTGGCCCCGCGATCTGCAGCCGCATCCGCGAAATTAATCAATTCACTTTGATAACGGCGAATGTCGAATACCAGAACGACGTCCTTGGGGCCGATGCTGATCAAGAGATCCTGCCAATTCGCCTGCTGGCCACTGACATGATGGACATTCGCGCGCACAATGCGCAGGTGCGCTGCCATGTACCGGGCGAGACTGTCGGTAAACCGACCTCCAATCAGGTAAAGGTTTTTCCGATCGTCGGCCAAAAGACGAGACAGGCCTTCCAACTCCCCTTTTGGCATATGCTCAAATGTCTCCCGAACATTGTCCAGAAGAGATGAAACAAAGGGATCACCGACATCTCCATCCGCAAGCTCGGTACTGCGCGCCAGAGGAGAGTTCAGCTGACTGGCCAGTTCCTTTCGCAGGCAGTCCTGAAAGTCGGAAAAACTGTCAAATCCAAGCCGCGACACAAATCGCAGGATGGACGGTGAGCTGACACCAGCCTCTTTTGCGAATTGTGCAACCGTTCCAAGGCCTTGCAACGGATAATTTGCCAAAAGCGCATGAGCGGCCTTGCGTTCTTTGGCCGTGAACTCGTCCAGCCTGTCCCGGATATCCTCGACCAATGGCCGCTGCATCAGCCCTTCCTCCAAATAATTTTCATGGTCAACTTTATCATTGACTCTCGCGAAAAGCATGTATCAAATGATACAAATCACAAACAAGAAATACATTCTGTAACAAATATAACAAACACGATTCACTGGAAATGCAAGGGAAAATCGGATGGAGGCTCGTGCGAAACCGCACATGGAAACACCCGCAGTAGAGGTGGTCAATCGTTCCGGCGAGGGCCATATCCTGCTCGTGTGCGATCACGCCAGCAATCGGTTTCCGGCCCCTTTCGACACAACTCTCGGCATATTCGATAAAGACGCTGAGGCGCATATCGCATGGGACCCCGGCGCGGTTGGTGTGTCGCTTCAGCTCTCGCGCCTCCTTGACGCGCCGCTCGTCTATTCAACCGTCTCGCGATTGGTCATCGATTGTAATCGGGATCCATCCGCTCACGACCTCATTCCTGCGGTCAGCGAAGTTACGGAGATACCGGGAAACCGGAACCTGAGCGAGGACGAAAAACAGGCCCGGCTCAATCTGGCGCATCGCCCGTTTCATGATGCGATCTCTGATGTCATTGAAGAACGTCGGAAATCAGGTCGACCGACCGCTGTCATCTCTGTTCATAGCTACACGCCTGTTTACAAGGGCGAAGAGCGACCTTGGGAGATCGGCCTGATTGCAGCGCAAGACCGCCGGCTTATCGATCCGGCTTTGACGCTGCTGCGCGCGCAAACAGAGTTTCAAGTTGGCGACAATGAGCCCTATTCGCCAGAGGACGGTGTGTACTACACCCTGACACGTCACGGGGAAGCTCTAGGGCTCCCCAGTTTGATGATCGAAATCCGCAACAACGAAGTCGCGACAGCGGAAGCAGAAAAGCGATGGGCAGAAACCCTTGCACCAGTTCTGCAAGAGGTTGTTGGACAGGTGAACGGAGCTGCCCATGCCTAGCGTGTTGCGTTGGTTCGTTCACTCCGTCGACTGGTTTAACCGCACGTTGGGGCGGGTGATCATGTATGGCGTTTTCGTGATGGCTGCGATCCTGTTGTGGTCGTCCATTTCAAAGACGTTTTTCAATCCTTCACTCTGGACTTTGGAAGTCGCGCAGTTCGCGATGGTCACCTACTACATTCTAGGTGGTCCCTATTCCATGCAGCTTGGCTCGAACGTACGCATGGACCTCTTCTACGCGGAATGGTCGATCAAGAAGAAAGCCTGGTTCGACGCGTTCACCGTCTTCCTGCTGATGTTCTATCTTGGCGTTCTGCTCTATGGCGGTCTGACGTCTACGGCCTATTCTCTCGGTTTCTTTGGTTCAGACATGTTTGAGTTCTACGGGAAACTCATCACGGCCTTCTTCACAGGTGGGCCGGACGCTGCCGGAGAAGTGCTTGGTTATATCGAGCGCAGCCCGACCGCCTGGCGCCCCGTTTTATGGCCCATCAAGGTCATCATGTGCATCGGGTTCTTCCTCATGCTTTTGCAAAGCCTTTCTGAACTCATCAAGGACATTGCGACCATTCGCGGGGTGGAAATCTGATGTCCTATGAGTTGATCGCAATTCTGATGTTCTCGTCGATGATGCTGATGCTGCTGACCGGGCAGCGCGTTTTCGGTGCAATTGGCGGTGTTGCTGCCCTCGCTGCGCTTTTGCTGTGGGGCACCGGCGGATCGGACATTCCGTTTTCCTCGGCCATGAAGCTGATGAAGTGGTATCCGCTTTTGACGCTGCCGATGTTCATCTTCATGGGATATGTGCTGTCGGAATCCCGGATTGCCGACGACCTCTACAAGATGTTTCATGTCTGGATGGGTCCCGTCAGTGGCGGCCTTGCCATCGGCACCATCTTCCTGATGGTACTTGTCTCCGCCATGAACGGCCTGTCGGTTGCTGGAATGGCAATTGGCGCAACGATTGCCCTGCCCGAGTTGCTCCGTCGTGGTTACGACAAGCGCATGGTGACCGGTGTCATTCAGGCTGGATCGTCCCTTGGAATTCTCGTACCCCCGTCGGTCGTTCTTGTGCTTTATGCCATGATCGCCCGGCAACCGGTCGGCCAGCTTTGGCTGGCAGGTGTTATCCCCGGCCTGATGATGGCTGGCATGTTTGTGCTTTACATCGCCATTCGCTGCAAACTGCAACCGAACCTCGGGCCCGCCCTTCCTGAAGAAGAGCGAAACGTTTCCAAGTCAGAAAAATATCGGCTTCTGCTGTCCGGTGTTCTGCCACTGGTGATTTTCGGCGCAATGATGGTCCCCTTCGTCAATGGTTGGACCAGCTTGGTGGAGAGTTCCGCAATTGGTGCGCTCACGGCTTTCGTCGCCGCCCTCTTGAAGAGGCGCATGACGTGGTCGATCTTCCAGACCTGCCTGCGCAATACACTCGGCATCTCCTGCATGTTCATGTGGATCATTCTGGCTGCGCTCGGCTTTGGAGCGGTGTTTGACGGGCTCGGCGCGGTGAAGGCGATTGAAAACCTCTTTACCGAACAGCTCGGCCTCAGCCCCTGGGCCATCCTCATTTTGATGCAGCTCTCATTCATCATCATGGGAACGTTCCTCGACGACACAGCCATGCTGGTGATCGTGGCCCCGCTCTATGTTCCTCTGGTCGGAGCTCTTGAGTTCGATCTGATCTGGTACGGGGTGCTTTATACGATCACGACCCAGATCGCCTATATGACCCCGCCCTTTGGCTATAACCTTTTCCTGATGCGCGCGATGGCTCCCAAGGACATCACCATACGCGACATCTATTCCTCCATCACACCCTTTGTGCTGGTCATGGTGCTTGCGCTCGCGCTGGTCATGATCTTCCCGCAAATCGCCCTGTGGCTACCTGACTATGTCTACGGAAAGTGAGCCATGGCGAGACTGAATGAACCAACAAGAACCGGGCAAACCCGGTCAGTTCGCGGACCAACCGGCAAAGCCGGACCGCTGAACGTCCTGCAACCAACCAGAATGGGGAATGAACGATGACGAATAGACGTGATTTCATCAAAAAGGCCGGTCTTGGCACTGTTGCCGCAGCAGGCGCTTCCACACTGGCAGCTCCGGCAGTTCTCGGACAGGCGCCGATCAAATGGCGCATGCAAACCTATGCCGGCCCAGCGCTTGCCGAGCATGTCATCAAGCCGCATATCGATGCCTTCAACAAGGCTGCAAATGGCGAAATGGAAATCGAGCTTTTCTTTGCAGATCAGCTGGTCCCAACCGGTGAACTGTTCCGCGCCATGCAGCGTGGCACAATTGACGCTGTGCAATCAGACGATGACTCCATGGCCTCACCGACTGAAGTGACCGTGTTTGGTGGATATTTTCCGTTTGCCAGCCGCTATTCCCTCGATGTGCCGGTTCTCTTCAACCAATACGGCCTTAAGGAAATCTGGGAAGCTGAATATGCCAAGGTTGGCGTGAAGCACATTTCCGCAGGCGCATGGGACCCTTGCCACTTTGCCACCAAAGACCCGATCCGGTCTCTGGCAGACCTTAAGGGCAAGCGTGTCTTCACATTCCCGACAGCCGGTCGCTTCATGAGCCAGTTTGGCGTTGTTCCGGTCACGCTTCCTTGGGAAGACATTGAAGTGGCCGTTCAAACCGGAGAGCTTGATGGCATTGCCTGGTCAGGCATCACCGAAGACTACACGGTTGGTTGGGCAGACGTGACCAACTACTTCCTGACCAACAACATCTCAGGTGCTTGGGCAGGTTCCTTCTTTGCCAATCAGGAACGCTGGAACGAGTTGCCGGATCACCTGAAAACCATGTTGCAGCTGGCAATGGATGCCTCCCATTATTATCGCCAGTGGTGGTACTGGGGCGGTGAAGCATCCCTTCGCGTCAACGGCACAAAGATGCAACTCACCTCCATTCCTGATGACGAGTGGGCAACAGTTGAAGCTGCGGCTCTGAAATTCTGGGATGAAGTTGCAGCTGAATCAGAAGTGAAGGCGCAGGTCGTCGAAATCTTCAAGAAGTACAATGCCGACATGCAAAAAGCAGGTCGTCCATATCGCTACAGCTAAATCCAAGACATACTGGGACCGGCCCACCCGGGCCGGTCTCCTTATTTGATTGTACCGACCATACGAACAAACGGATCTCCCAGAATGGCTGGCACTTTGACTTTTGACGGGCTGAAACAAGCGGTTTCAAACGGCGAAATTGATACGGTCTTGGCCTGCATTGTCGATATGCAGGGCCGCCTGATGGGCAAGCGTTTTCACGCGCAGCATTTTGTCGATAGCGCGTATGAAGAAACACACTGCTGTAATTACCTGCTTGCAACTGACCTTGAGATGTACACCGTCGAAGGGTTTGCAGCGACCAGTTGGGCGGGCGGTTACGGCGACTATGTCATGAAGCCGGATCTGGAGACCTTGCGTCCCGTTCCCTGGCTTGAAGGCACTGCCATGGTCCTGTGCGACGTTCTTGATCACCATACACACAAGGACGTTCCGCACTCCCCACGGGCCATGCTCAAGCGCCAGATCGCTCGCCTTGCAGAACTCGGCTTCAATGCCAAGATGGCAACGGAACTGGAATTCTTCCTGTTTGAGAAGAGCTTCGATGAAGTGCGCCGGGATGGTTTCCGGAATTTGGAGCCGATTTCCGGATACAACGAAGATTATCACATTCTCCAGACGACCAAGGAAGAAGACGTTCTTCGCCCCGTCCGGAACCATCTCTACGCCGCGGGTGTTCCGGTCGAAAACACCAAGGGTGAGGCCGAAACCGGTCAAGAAGAGCTGAACATCAAATATGCAGCCGCCCTCAATTGCGCTGACTATCACACCATTTCAAAACATGCGGTGAAAGAAATCGCTTGGGCCAAGGGGCGCTCGGTTTCCTTTTTGGCGAAATGGCGCAGTGACAAGGTTGGATCGTCTTCCCACATCCATCAATCCCTTTGGAACGAGAAGGGTGAGAATGTCTTTTGCGATCCCAATGGGGATCTGGGCATGTCCGAAGTCATGCGGCATTACGTTGCCGGTTTGATTAAATACGCGCCGGACTACACCTACTTTCTGGCTCCCTATATCAACAGCTACAAGCGGTTCCAAAAAGGCACTTTCGCGCCCACCAAAACCGTCTGGTCGATTGATAATCGGACTGCCGGGTTCAGACTGTGTGGCGAAGGCACCAAGGCGCTGCGGATTGAATGCCGCATCGGTGGGTCGGATTTGAACCCGTTTCTCGCTCTCGCTGCCCAACTGGCTGCCGGTATCAAAGGGCTGGAGGAAAAGCTGGAACTTGCACCTCCTGCGCGCGGCGATGTTTATGATTCAAAACGCGCGCCGGAAATTCCCGGCACCTTGCGTGATGCACGCGAAACCTTGCGCAAGTCCAAGATGCTTCGAGACGCTTTCGGTGACGGGGTCGTTGACCATTATGCCCGCGCTGCGGAATGGGAAATCGAGGAATTCGACCGCGCTGTGACCGATTATGAAATCGCGCGCGGATTTGAACGCGCATAAATCTGAAACAACCACAACATCGCGCTGTTTCGAAAAGCGCGGATCTTTAGAGGTGTAAGATGAGTGACATCATCAAGCTCGTATCGCCTGTAGACGGATCGGTTTATGCCGAACGCCCTGCTTTGGACGAAGCTGCCGTTGGCCGGGTCGTCAGCGACGCTCGGGCCGCGCAAGCTGGCTGGGCCGCAACGCCCGTTTCGGAGCGCGTTGCTCTTTGCCTGAAGGCGCTGGACGCGTTGAAGGCCATGAATGATGACGTCGCGCCGGAACTGGCATGGCAAATGGGCCGCCCAATCCGTTATGGCGGTGAACTTGGCGGCACTGTTGAGCGCACCGAATACTGCGCCAATACGGCCGCGGAAGCGCTGGCCGATATCGAGCGTACGGACAAGCCGGGCTTCAAACGCTATTTGAAGCGTGTTCCGCACGGCATCGTCATGGTGATTGCGCCTTGGAACTACCCGTTTATGACGGCAATCAACACGATCATGCCTGCGCTAATGGCAGGCAATGTTGTAGTGTTGAAGCACGCCGCCCAGACCCTTCTCGTTGGTGAGCGCCTTGCTCAGGCGTTTGAGTCTGCCGGACTACCAAAAGGCGTGTTCCAAAATATTGTCCTGACACATTCCGGCACAGAAAAACTGCTCGGCTCCGGCCTCATCGACCACGTGAATTTTACCGGATCTGTTGGCGGCGGGCGCGCCATTGAAAAGGCTCTGGCAGGTACCTTCGCAACACTCGGCCTTGAGCTTGGTGGCAAGGATCCGGCCTATGTTCGCGCGGACGCTGACATTGATTACGCGGTTGAGAACCTCGTTGACGGCGCGTTCTACAATGCGGGCCAATGTTGTTGCGGCATTGAGCGCGTCTATGTGCATGAAAGCCAATTCGACCGGTTCGTTGACGGGTTTGTTGACCTAACCAAGCAATACAAGCTCGGCAATCCGTTGGATGAGGCAACGACGCTTGGACCTATGGCACAGGCCCGCTTTGCGGCCTGGATCCGCGAACAGACCGAAGAAGCTCTGCGTAAGGGCGCAAAGGCGCATATCGACATGGCAGCCTTTGGCATGAACAAGGAAGGCACGCCCTACCTTGCCCCGCAGGTGCTTACCAATGTGGATCACCAGATGTCCGTGATGCGCGAAGAAAGCTTCGGGCCTGTTGTTGGCATCATGAAAGTCAAGGATGACGCTGAAGCACTTCAGTTCATGAATGACAGCCCATATGGGCTAACCGCCTCGATCTGGAGTGAGGATGTCGACGCAGCTGCCTCCATCGCCGATCAGATAGAGACTGGAACCGTTTTCATGAACCGCTGTGACTATCTTGATCCGGCCCTTGTCTGGACCGGCGTGAAAGACACGGGCAAGGGCGCGGCCCTGTCAGAGATCGGTTTCCATAACCTGACCCGCCCGAAATCCTATCACTTCCGCGTCGAACACTAAACTCGCCGGCGCCTTACCCCTCCGCCATGACAGGCGGAGGGCATTCTTCCCACGATATTAGAGACACCGCCATGAGCGCACTTCTATCTGCAAACTGGTCCTACCCAACCGCTGTCCGGTTTGGCGCGGGTCGCATTGCTGAAATCGCAGACGCCTGCAAAGCTTCCGGAATTTCCAAGCCGCTTCTTGTCACCGACAAGGGACTGGCCAGCATGGACATCACAACCAAGACCCTCGACCTGCTTGAGGCTGCGGGTCTGGGCCGCGGACTGTTTTCCGATGTTGACCCGAACCCCACGGACAAGAACGCCGAAGTTGGCATGAAGGTTTATCAGGACGGTGGATATGACGGTGTTGTTGCCTTTGGTGGTGGTTCCGGACTGGATCTTGCCAAGGTCATCGCTTTCATGGCCGGACAAACCCGTCCGCTTTGGGATTTTGAGGACATTGGCGACTGGTGGACACGCGCAAATGCGGATGCCATCGCCCCGATTATCGCAGTTCCAACAACAGCTGGCACCGGCTCTGAAGTTGGTCGCGCGAGCATCATCACCAAGGTCGATACGGCTGAAAAGAAAATCATCTTTCACCCGAAGATGCTTCCCTCGATTGTTATCTGTGATCCGGAACTGGCCGTCGGCATGCCGAAGTTTCTGACAGCTGGCACTGGCCTTGATGCCTTTGCGCACTGCGTGGAAGCCTATTCCAGCCCGCATTATCATCCGATAAGCCAGGGCATAGCGCTGGAAGGCATGCGGCTTGTAAAAGAATATCTGCCCCGCGCTTATGCAGATGGAACCGATCTAGAAGCACGCGGCCACATGATGTCGGCAGCTGCCATGGGCGCGACCGCGTTCCAGAAGGGCCTTGGGGCCATTCACGCGCTCAGCCACCCGATTGGGGCTGTTCATCACACCCACCATGGCACAACAAACGCGGTTTGCATGCCGGCTGTTCTTCAGTTCAACAAGTCGGCGATTTCAGACCGGTTCAACCAGGCAGCGGCCTATCTCGCGATCGCTGGCGGGTTTGAAGGCTTCTGCGCTTATGTGGATGAGCTAAATGCGTCGATGAACATTCCGAAGACCTTGAGCGAGCTCGGCGTCAAGGATCCGAACATCGACGAGCTGACCGCCGCTGCCCTTCGCGACCCCAGCACCGGCGGCAACCCGGTTGAGATGACTTTCGACAACACAAAAGCGCTTTTCGAAGAGATTATGTGATTGAGCTGTCCGCTTCGATATTCGAAAACCGCATTAAAAAAGCCCCGCGGAATTGCGGGGCTTTTCGATTTGACCATAGAGGCCTTTTCTCCTCACAAACAGGCGTAGATTTCCTGTTCGCCGATCTGACCGAGGATCTTGCCATTTTGCTCGACGAGAATGGCTGAACCGTTAGCCGTTCGTTTTTGGGCAATCACCGCACGGACCGGCGTTTCGGGAGCACAGCGCGGGGCCTCCGTCAGACCGCCGGGACGCACTGGCCCCATGATGTCACGGGCTCTAAGAACATTCAGCGGGTTCATGTGGCCAACGAAGTCCGCGACATAGTCGGTTGCCGGGCGCTTGACGATCTCCTGCGGCGTGCCAAGCTGGATCACCCGCCCACCTTCCATAATGGCGATGCGTGAGCCGATCTTGGCTGCTTCATCGAGATCATGACTGACGAAAATAATGGTGCGGTTGAGTTCCTTTTGAAGATCCAAAAGCTCGTCCTGCAGACGATCACGGATCAGCGGATCAAGGGCAGAGAACGGCTCGTCCATCAAGAGAATCGGCGCATCCGTTGC
>NZ_GL476322.1:48909-95181 GCF_000148725.1 Roseibium sp. TrichSKD4
CGCGTTCAGCCTTTGGCATTCCAGATAGCTCCAACCCGAAGCCGACATTTTCGGCAACGGTCCGCCAAGGAAGGAGCGCAAATTGCTGGAACACCATGCCAATGCGGTGGCGACGCAGGTGCCGCAGGGCCTCCGGGGAACATGTTTCCGGGTTCACCCAATTCTCGCCGTCGCGCACTTCCACGCTTCCGCGAATAACGGGATTGAGACCATTCACGGCCCGCAGCAAAGTGGACTTTCCAGAACCGGAAAGCCCCATCAACACGACCACTTCGCCTTCAGTGATGTCAAAATTTGCGCCGGTAACACCCAGAGTTTGGCCAGTTTCACGCAGAATATTTTCGCGGCTCTCGCCAGCGTCGATCATAGGCAGGGCAGTCTCAGGCCTGCCACCAAAGACAATGTCGACGTTCTTGAAGGAGACGATGGGATCACTCATTTCCGGCCTCCTTCTATGGCTTCGTTGCGGAAGAACCGGTCCAGAACGATCGCAATCAGAACGATCGCCACACCGACTTCAAAGCCCTTGGCGATGTTCACTGTGTTCAGCGCACGTAAGGTTGGAACACCAAGGCCATCTGCACCAACAAGAGCTGCAATCACGACCATGGAGAGCGACAACATGATGGTCTGTGTGAGTCCCGCCATAATCTGCGGCAAGGCGTAAGGGAGTTCAATTTTCCAGAGAAGCTGGCTCTTGGTTGCGCCAAAGGCTTCGCCTGCTTCCAGCAACTGTTTGGGTGTCGAAGACACACCCAGCTGCGTCAACCGGATTGGTGCGGGAATAGCAAAAATAACGGTCGCGATCAGGCCGGGCACCATGCCCAAGCCGAACAGGATCAAAGCCGGGATTAGATAAACAAAGGTCGGAATGGTTTGCATCAAGTCGAGAATTGGGCGAAGCACTGAAAAGAGTTTCGGACGATGGGCCGCTGCAACACCAATGGGAACGCCGACAGCCATACAGACCACGGACGCTCCGATCACCAGCGCCAATGTTTCCGTGGTTTCTTCCCAGTAGCCCTGATTGATGATCAACAGCAACGCAGCGCCGACGAACACGGTGAAGCCAATCCGGCGATGAATGGCATATGCAAGCGCGGTCGTTGCAACAACGATCACGAGTGGATGCGGGGTCTGCAGCATCCAGAGGATCGCATCGATCATGCGCTCCAGACCATAGGCGATGGCATCGAAAAACCAGTAGGCGTTGTCCGTCAACCAATCAACAAAGTGCTTTGCCCACTGCCCAATAGGCAGCTTGTGCTCGGTGAGCCAGTCCACGAGCGCCTCCGATTTCGTCTTGTACCTGAAAGAGAAAAACCGGAGAGCGAGGCTCCCCGGTTCATAAGATCAGCTGGTCAGAGACCAAGCTTGCCTTTGACCGCTGCTACAGCGTCGCCGCCATCAACGGTGGTCACACCGGTAAGCCAGGCTTCAAACGCGGCCGGGTTGTTTTTCAGCCATGCGCTGGCAGCCTTATTCGGCTCTTCGCCGTCATTCAGAATCGCGCCCATGATCTCATTTTCCATGGCAAGCGAGAATTCAAGGTTCTCGAGCAGTTTGCCAACGTTGGCGCACTCACTCGTATAGCCAGCTCGCACGTTGGTGTAGACGGTGGCTCCACCATAGTTCGGGCCAAAGATGTCGTCACCGCCATCAAGATACGCCATCTCAAAATTCGCATTCATCGGATGCGGTTCCCAGCCGAGGAAGACAATATCCTTCTCACGTTTTTCGGACCGGGCAACCTGAGCCAGCATGCCTTGTTCGGACGATTCCACCACTTCAAAACCGTCAAGACCAAAGGTGTTGGCTTCGATCATATCGATGATAAGGCGATTGCCGTCATTGCCCGGCTCGATGCCGTAGATCTTGCCATCCAGATCGTCCTTGAATTTGGCGATATCGGCGAAGCTCTTAAGGCCCTTGTCATAGGTGTATTTCGGCACAGCCAGAGTGTATTTGGCACCTTGCAGGTTTGCGCGGACGGTCTCGACAGAGCCGTCTTCACGGTAGGCGGCGATGTCGCCTTCCATGGTCGGCATCCAGTTGCCGAGGAACACGTCAATGTCTTTGTTTTTCAGGGATGCGTATGTGACCGGAACAGACAGGATTTTGACTTCTGTGGTGTAACCCAGCGCTTCCAGCACCGTGCTTGTTGCCGCAGTCGTCGCTGTGATGTCCGTCCAGCCTACATCAGAAAAACGCACGGTTTTGCAGCTTTCGGGCTCTGCTGCAGAGGCTGCGGTGGTCAATGCCGCGCCAATGGCGAGCGTTCCGAAAATTTTCGTAATCGTTGTCATAGAATAGTCCCTCCGTTTGGGTGACAGCGCGCTAGGTTTAACAGCTGTTCATTATGAGGCAACAGCACGACAAGAAGCTGACCTTTCGTCGCCCTGTTGGTGTCCCCTGATTTTTATTTAAACAAACACCATCCAAGAAATTTTGCAAGTTTTCATTGATTGGTTACTCAATTAAAAATAAGAATGACGTCTTCGGAGGTTTATGAATGCCCAAGATTGGTATGGAAGCAGAACGTCGGCGCTCACTGATTTCAGCAACAGTGGATGCCATTCACGAATGCGGCTATTGCGACATCACCATGGCGCAAATTGCGCGGCGCGCAGGTGTGTCTGGCGGGCTGGTCCATCACTATTTCGGCTCAAAAGACCAGCTGCTGGCGGCCACCATGCGCCATCTTCTCAAAGACCTGGGCGACGGCATTCGAGAACGTCTTTCAGCTGCCGAGACCCCGCGCGAACGAATCTCAGCCATTATTAAAGGCAATTTTGGTGGCGGGCAGTTCCAGCCCGCTGTTATTGCTGCGTGGCTTGCTTTTTATGTTCAATCACGCACCACACAGAGCAACGCTCGTTTGCTGCAGATTTATTCAGCACGTCTGACCTCCAACCTCACTTACAATTTACGCCACTTTCTGAAGCAGAATGATGCCTCCCGCGTCGCAGAAGGCATTGCATCGATGATTGACGGCGTTTGGATCCGTCAAGCTCTGCGCGGCAAAAAGGTCAACCGCGACGATGCCGTTGCCATGGTCGAAGACTATGTCGACGCCCAAATCTCACACCTAACCAGCACGCCCCCATCAGCTCTTGAACAGGACAAAAGATCCAAATGAGCGACCAATTTGACTTCATCATCATCGGCGCAGGCTCGGCTGGCTGTGCCTTGGCCTACCGGTTGTCAGAAGATCCGCGCAACCGGGTTTTGGTGCTTGAATATGGCGGCACCGATGCCGGCCCTTTCATTCAGATGCCAGCAGCCCTCTCCTATCCGATGAATATGTCCCATTATGATTGGGGCTATGAAAGTGAACCGGAACCGCACCTTGGCGGAAGACGTCTTGCCACTCCGCGCGGAAAGGTCATTGGCGGCTCTTCTTCCATCAATGGCATGGTCTACGTGCGTGGACATGCCTGTGATTTTGACACCTGGGAAGACATGGGGGCCAAGGGCTGGGGTTATCGCCACGTGCTTCCCTATTATCAGCGCATGGAAACGAGCCACGGTGGACAGATCGGCTGGCGCGGTACAAACGGCCCGTTGCATGTGACCCGCGGCACAAAATGGAATCCGCTATTCAGTGCATTTCAGCAAGCCGGAGAACAAGCTGGGTACGGTGTGACAGACGACTATAACGGCGAGCGTCAGGAAGGCTTCGCCGATATGGAGATGACCGTTCACAAGGGTAAGCGTTGGTCTGCTGCCAATGCCTATCTGAAACCAGCGCTCAAGCGCCCAAATGTCGAATTGATCAAGGGGGCAATGGTTCGCAAGATCCTGTTTGAAGAACAACTAGCTGTTGGTGTTGCCTATGAGGTTGGCGGGGAAATCAAGCATGCTCTCGCCGGTGGCGAAGTGGTTTTAGCCGCTTCTTCCATCAACTCTCCAAAGATCCTCATGCAGTCCGGCATCGGACCCGCAGAACATCTGGCAGAACACGGCGTTTCCATCATTGCCGACCGGAGCGGTGTAGGCTCAAACCTACAGGACCACCTGGAGCTCTACATACAGCAAACCTGCACACAGCCCATTACGCTTTACAAACACTGGAACCTCTTCTCAAAGGCCCTGATTGGTGCCCAGTGGCTGTTTACGGGGACTGGACTTGGCGCTTCGAACCATTTTGAAGCCTGCGCGTTCATCCGCTCTCGGGCGGGGATCAAATATCCTGATATTCAGTACCACTTCCTGCCCTTTGCTGTGCGTTATGACGGCAAGGCAGCCGCTGAGGGGCACGGGTTTCAAGCCCACGTGGGACCGATGCGCTCCAAATCGCGCGGACATGTACGTCTGACATCCAGTGACCCACACGCCAAACCCTCTATCTTCTTCAACTACATGGCTCATGGAGATGACTGGATGGAGTTTCGCACTGCCATTCGCCTCACTCGCGAAATCTTCGGCCAAGAGGCCTTTGCGCCCTATCGGGGAAAAGAAATCCAGCCGGGGGCAGCGGTGCAAAGTGATGATGAGCTGGACGCCTTCATCCGTGACCACGCTGAAAGCGCCTATCACCCATGCGGAACATGCCGGATGGGTAATCATGATGATCCGATGGCAGTTGTTGATCCAGAATGCCGGGTTATTGGCGTTGACGGCCTTCGGGTTGCCGACAGTTCCATTTTTCCTCAGATTACCAATGGAAACCTCAACGGGCCTTCGATAATGGTGGGTGAGAAAGCTGCCGATCACATCCTTGGCAAAGACCCACTTGCGGCTTCCAACGCGGAACCCTGGATCCATCCGAACTGGCAAACCACCCAGCGCTAACACTTAGAGACCCAAATCTGGAGACCGCCACATGCGTGCCCAACCTAAAGCTTCTCATTATGTCGGTGGACGCTACCTTGAAAGCGATACCGGCTCGGAGCTGGTGTCCACATTCCCGGCGACCGGTGAGGTCATCGCGAAACTGACGACCGCAGATGATGCGCTTTTGGAGACGGCCATTGAAGCCGCCAAGGCGGGGCAGAAAGTCTGGGCAGCAACACCTCCCGTTGAGCGAGGCCGTGTGTTGAGAAAGGCTGCGGAAATCCTTCGCGCCAACAACCGTGAGCTTTCCGTTCTGGAAACGCTGGATACAGGCAAGCCTTTGCAGGAAACACTGGTTGCAGATGCGGCTTCAGGCGCAGACTGTCTGGAGTATTTCGGAGGCTTGGCTCCAACACTTGTCGGCGAGCATATCGATCTTGGTGGGTCCTTTGCTTACACAAAGCGCGAACCGCTCGGCATTTGTGTCGGGGTCGGCGCGTGGAATTATCCCATCCAGATTGCTTGCTGGAAAGCAGCCCCTGCCCTTGCCTGCGGCAATGCAATGATCTTCAAGCCCTCCGAGGTGACACCACTGACCGCCCTTAAATTGGCAGAAGCGCTTACCGAAGCCGGATTGCCTGATGGGGTTTTCAACGTGGTGCAAGGCTTTGGGGATGTTGGTGCCAAGCTGATTGCCCATCCTGATATAGCCAAGGTTTCTCTGACGGGTTCTGTTCCCACCGGCTCCAAGGTGGCGGCGCTTTCCGGCGAACATCTGAAAAAGGTCACACTGGAACTGGGTGGTAAATCACCGCTGATCATTTTCGAAGACGCGAACGTTGAAAACGCGGTTTCTGCCGCAATCAACGCCAACTTTTATTCGACCGGCCAAATTTGCTCAAATGGCACACGGGTCTTTGTGCATTCCGCGATCAAGGAAAAGTTTCTTGCGCGCCTTGCTGAGCGCACTGCAACGGCAAAGCTGGGCGATCCCCTGGATGAAGACACCAATATCGGTCCGCTCGTCTCCAAACCGCAGCTCGACAAGGTGCTTTCCTACATGGGCATTGGACGGGAAGAAGGGGCGCGATTGGTTGTGGGTGGCAACGCTGCCCAAATTTCTGACATGCCTGATGGATTGTTCGTCGAGCCAACAGTCTTTGCCGCCGTGACCGACACGATGCGGATTGCCCGCGAAGAAATCTTCGGGCCGGTTATGTGTGTTCTGGACTTCGATGATGAAAACGAGGTCATCGCCCGTGCAAACGATACGGACTTTGGTCTGGCTGCCGGTGTCTTTACAAAAGACATTCAGCGCGCCCACCGCGTGATCGACCAGCTGCAAGCTGGTACTTGCTGGATCAACACCTATAACCTGACTCCGATTGAAATGCCCTTTGGTGGATACAAGAAATCCGGTATAGGGCGGGAGAACGGTCACGCGGCGATCGAGCATTACAGCCAGATCAAAAGCATTTATGTCGAGATGGCCGATGTTGAAGCCCCGTTCTGAGCGGGAACAATCGGGTAGACTGTGTGAAACAGGTTGACGTTCTCATCCTCGGAGCCGGTGCGGCTGGCCTCATGTGCGGCATCGAAGCGGCCAAGCGGGGGCGTTCGGTCGTTGTCCTTGATCATGCGAAAAAGCCTGCGGAAAAAATCCGGATTTCCGGTGGTGGACGGTGCAACTTCACCAATTTGCATTGCTCGCCTGCCAACTTCCTGTCCCAGAACCCAAGGTTTTGTGTATCTGCGCTCAAGCGTTACACGCAGCAGGATTTTCTCGCACTTGTCGACAGGCATCGGATCAGCTGGCACGAGAAAACTCTCGGCCAACTTTTCTGCGATGACAGCGCGAATGACATTATTCAGATGTTGCTCCGCGAGCTGGACGCTGCAAGTGGCACATTGCATTTGGAAACCAAAATCTCGGATATTTCCAAACCGGATGACCGCTTTGCCATTGAAACCTCAAAAGGACGTTACAGCGCCCAGTCTGTGGTGGTGGCAACCGGTGGGTTGTCGATCCCGAAGCTCGGAGCAACCGGATTTGGGTATGACATTGCGCGCAAGTTCGGCCTGCCGATATTGGAGACACGGGCTGGTCTCGTTCCCCTCACCTTCTCAGATGCGAATCGGGAACTTTGCAAAAAACTGGCAGGCGTTTCCGTTGACGCGGTTGTTGCCTTTGCCAAGACACGATTTCAGGAAGGCTTGCTCTTCACGCACCGGGGGCTTTCCGGGCCATCCATTCTTCAGATCTCTTCTTTCTGGCAGGAGGGCAGACCGGTTGCCGTCAATCTTTGTCCGTCTGAGGATATCTTCGAGCGTTTAATAGGCGCTCGCAAGGAAAGCCCGCGGCAGGATCTAAAAACAGCCCTCGCCCACCTGTTGCCAAAACGGCTTGCGGAAGAAATCAGCATGGAGGGAAAATTCGTCGGCAGATTGGCCGATCAGTCTGACAAGGTGCTGCGCAAACTTGCTGAACGGGTCAATCGCTGGCAGATCACTCCTGTGGGCACGGAAGGCTATCGGACCGCTGAAGTCACGTTAGGCGGTGTCGACACCAAGGCGCTTTCTTCCAAGACCATGGAAGCGACCGAGGTTCCTGGTCTTTTCTTCATCGGTGAAGTGGTTGATGTGACCGGGCATTTGGGTGGATTTAACTTCCAGTGGGCCTGGTCCTCCGGCCATGCCGCAGGTCAGTTTGCCTAAGATTTATGGACAATGTGACGAAAAGCTGCGTCCTACATTCACATATTATCGTTGACGTGGCGGATGTTCCGCCGCATATCTAGCTTATGCGCCTGACACAACAAACCAACTACGCGGTCCGCGCACTGATGTATTGCGCGGTCAATCCAGACAAACCAAGCCGAGTGGCAGATATTGCCGCTAGCTTTGACATGTCCGAAACACACCTCTTCAAGATCATGAAGGTTTTGGTCGATGCAAATTTGATCAAGACCATCCGAGGCCGAAATGGCGGCGTGATGCTCGCCAAACCGGCAGAAACAATTTCGGTCGGTGAGGTGGTGCGTGCTGCTGAAGAGAGCTTCCTTTTGGCCGAGTGCTTTGATTCTGGTCGCAAGGATTGCCCGTTGATCATGTCTTGCGGGTTCAACGGCCTTTTGCATGAAGCACTTGAAGCCTTCATGGAGGTGCTGGACACAAAGTCCATCGCGGACCTTTCTGAAGACCGATTCGGAATGCGCGAACTGCTGAAGATCGATCCGCCGGCAGCCGTTGTAGCAAACGCTTAAGGCCCAAAGGCCACTCAAGCGCTGTTCTTAGCATTGATGCCGTAAAATTTGGAAACCGAAGTTCTCGGTTTCCCTACACCTTCGTATCTCAGCGCATATACAACGTCATTTGGAAACACGTTTGTTTTCAGGTCTTTGACAATCGATTTGGCCTGCCCAAACGGTGCGATGAAGTCTGTGACAAAAACCGTTGAGCCGGACGTCCATTCATCAATCGAAAGAATGTCCTTGCAGCCCAAAAACTTGTCTCGTGCCTGATCCGAGAAATAGCCCCAGTATACAAGTGCAATGGCTGCCCCAAATTCGTTTTTGTAGAGGCGATACTGCCCCTTCAAGACCGGAGGAAGGATCAGATCGGTTACATCCGATACAGGAAAGTGGCGATGCATGGGCGAATGGGAAAGAAGCGAAACAATCTGGCCAACTGTCTCGTAGATGGCCGAATTCACTTCGGTTGTGGTGGCACCCAGGGCCGGATCAATCTTTTGCACAGCGGTCATCAGCTTACACCTCGGCTCAAAGCAGACATCATCATCGCCGCACTCAGGAATGATGCCCCACCCCCGTTGCCAGTCATATTACCTTCAAATCTGACTGCTTCGATGCCGTTTAATTCGATTTCCTGCACAATGATCGGCTGACCGTTTTTGTCGCATTCGATCTGACCATTGTCCGCCACCTTCATGCGCACAAGGACAGCTTCACCTTTGTCATTGGTCTTGAGGGCATATTCGCGAGAAGAGCCGGATACCTGAAGCGTGTCGAAACCTTCACCACCATCCAACTTTTCATTCCCGGTACGCGAAATCAAAACGTCGTTGCCTTTCCCTCCGTTAAGCGCAACGTTTTTGCCACGCCCGGATGATTCAACGATGTCCATGCCTTCACCACCGAACGCTGTGTTATTTTTACCGTGACCGGACGTGACATGATCGTTCCCCGCTCCGCCATCGGCAGTCGTGAACCAACCATCACCGCCAATGACGTGATCTCTTCCCTCTCCGCCATATGCACCGCTATGAATGAGTGAGCTTCCTCCGATCACAGTGTCATTTCCGCTTCCCCCGTGTGCACCGGAATGAAACAGTCCAAAACCACCCTTTACATAGTCGTGCCCGTCGCCGCCGATCGCGGCGCTGACAATCAAGCTGTTCCCGCCGATGACCGTATCGTTGCCTTTTCCGCCGTTAGAAACCGATGCCAGAAGACCGATCCCCCCAAGGACGCGATCATCGCCGTCACCCCCGTCAGCGACACCAATAAGGGATGTACCACCGCCGACTAGGTCGTTGCCATTCCCTCCAAAGACAAGGTTGAACAGGCTAGCCCCGCCGCCCCAAACGGTATCGTTGCCGTCACCACCAAATAGAATGTTGCCGACACCGTTCGCTCCGGTAACACGATCATTACCGGCCCCGCCATGCGCAATCAGCGCGCCAAAGCTTCCCTCAATTGTGTCATTGCCTCCTCCACCAAATGCAACGCTTAACAGCGAAGACGCAGATATGACGTCGTTGCCATTTGAGCCTATGAAAGCACCAATGGCCGGTGTTGCAACTTGCCCTGCGCCGCGGTTCGTAGCGAAGTTGACCCAACTGCTGAGAGTGGTCATAGGGTCAATTGTGAACATGCCGCCTTTGGCTATATTCATGAGTTGCGAGGGCAGAGTTTCCGCGGCTTGAAAGACATTCGATCCAGCAGTCAACAACGTTCCGGCGAGTGCTGAAACCAGACTGCTTTGCCCAGCCATCTGTGCGTTTTGAGCGAGATGAACAGACGGTCCTCCCAACCCGGCAAAAGCGTTGTTAGCCGGAGCGTTAAACGTTCTCTGCTCGCGGCTCTGCATCTGCCCCAAGGCTTGGTTGAACGACTACTGGGTGGCAGCTCTGTTGCCGACATACTGGCCGTGGCCTGTCCCACAAAAATCCGCAAACCGGTTTGAATATCCGAACGTGTTGGACATTTCGCATCCTCTTTCACTTAAACGCAAACTGCCGTCTTTTTGGAGAAAGTGATATTCGCGCGCGCTACCCCACCCGCTACGTAGTGCGGAGCCACAACTCTATGACCGACAAGAAAAAAGGCTCGCCTTTCAGCGAGCCTTTCTGATTGAAACATCTTTAAAAATGGACCGTTGGCACGGTATTTCAAAGACTTGGCCAAATCTGATTGCCTGGCTGGCTGACCGCTGAGGGAGAGGAGAGGGCGGTTGGCTTGCACGGCAATTTTCGCTTTTGACCCAAGCGTACCTTGTAACAGGGGACCAGAGGACGCGATTTCCGGTGCCCCGTTGATCAGGCATTGCTTTGATACAAAAACTTGAGTATCAGTGTCAAGTATTGTTGAGCAAAAAACTCAACTTTAGAGACATTCCAGTTTTCCCAACGCACGGTGTGTGAACATGCGCTCAAATATCCGCCAGGACCGGCTCTCCCTATCCTCCGCACTTGGTGTTTCAGCCAATAGCACGAAACTTCGTCGTCCGGCCTCACAACCGGTCCAGCTGGAAACAAAATCCCTCTTCAAGGGCCAGCGCGAACTCCATATCAATCACAACGACGAAACGTATCGTTTGAGCATCACGAAACTGGGCAAGCTGATCTTAACAAAGTGAACGCTCGGTGCGGCCTGCCTCTGAGGCTGTACCGACATCCTCGCCTGCCCTCACCCTTGCCGGGTAGAGGCGCAAGCGTAGACCGGAATTTCCCGTGAGACCCCACGCAAGTGGAACTCACCCATCAAGTCCAATTTCGCCTTCGTGGACGCGGTCAGATTTTCGTAAACTGGTTCCGTCAGCAGCAAGGGGCGTTTCAGCTCCTTGCACAGGGCTTCTACCCGGCTTGTTTCATTGACAGCACGACCAATCACGGTGAAATCGAGCCGAGATGCACCGCCAATGTTGCCAAAGAAAACCTCGCCCTCATGCAAGGCCACGCCGACTTTCAGCGGATGCCAACCTGTGATCTGCTTCAGTTCTTCAGGCGGCTTTTCATTAACGGTATCCAGCTCCTGAAGCGCATCTTGTGCCGCCAACAACGCACGCTCTGCGGCATTGGCTTCTGCGTCTCCTCCTTTTGGAAAGACGGCCAGAACACCATCCCCGATGAATTTCAGGATATCCCCGCCATGCTCCAGAACGGCCTTTGACACAACTTCAAAGTAAGTGTTCAGGACAGTGGAAACCTCTGGGCCTTCAAGTTTATCGGACAAGGTTGTGAAGCCGCGGAGATCCGACATCCAGACCACAGCGTCAATGGCCTCGCCATCACCGCGTTTTATCTCTCCATTCAGGACACGTTCACCGGCTATTGGTCCAAGGTATGTATCCACCACATTCCGCGCAATTCTCTGCAGAATATGCCGCTCAACATGCAGCGCAAAAATGTCCATGATTGTTTTGGTGTCTTCACGGATAGCGTCTGGAAAGCCATCAGGGTGTTTTGAAGCGAAAGTGATGGCATTCTTGCGCTCAGTCGCTGTGTAAAGCGGCATGATAGCGTATTCGGTATACCCTTCGTCTGCCAGTTCCAGCATGAGTGGAAAGGCGTTTCTATCTTCCTCGCGCCGCAAATCTAGTTGCATCATAGGGCCGCCACCCATCACCCGCGCGAGCGGGTTCTTCGTGAAGGCTGGAATTTCCATCGCCCGTGCGTCGGCTGTTACTTCATCGCAAATCTCGTCTGTCGAATTCCAGACCCACGAAAACCCTATGATGCGTGGATGAAGTGTTCCGACATGCAGCGATGATCGATCGACAGGAATGCCAGCAGCCCGGCAGCGCCACAAAAACTCTTCATACATGAACATCAGGTTGTCGATTTTGACCGCCTCAAACAGCAGCCATTCAGTAATGTCTGAAAGTGTCTGGGTTTTTGGGGCGCATTCAGCCCCTCTCTTCGTACGATCCATCAAATAAACAAATTGCGCATAGCTGCGAGGGGATGGGTCTATGCTTTTTTGATGCATCGTTATTCGCCTGAGCCAAGGATGGAAAGAGACCCAAAAGTGGGGATGCACGATGACATTGCAAGCCAGCGATAAAGAAAACTCAAGACGGGTTTAAGCGAAGGTGTTCTTTTGAGTAGCACGACCTTGAAATGCCCGGCTTTTAAACGCGCATAAACTGAACTTACAATCATACATTGATTCACCCCTGTTGAACCAACAATCGCCATTTTCGCATCCGTTGGGTTGACAGCTAACAAAGCGACTATCTCCCCGGTAGGGTCTGGCCATCTTTATTCATTCCAAGGGCCAATTATTATGAGCAGGGATGCCTCAAGCCAGATCTTTTCAAAATATTGCGGCCTTATGGAAGACGAAGGTTATTGCGTCGAATTGGTCATTAGCCGTGGAACCAAGGATGAAGACTGGACGCTTGAAGTCATCAACACGGCGGGAAAATCGTTTCTTTGGGATGAGACGTTTCCAAGCGAAGATGCGGCCTTCAGCGCTTTTTCAGAAACCGTGCAGAAAAAGGGAATGTGCCACTTCCACACCTTCGACCTGCCAACCTTCCATGTGTTTGAAAATCACACGATCCACTAAGACCACCCAAAAAAAATACGGCGCCCTGAAGGACGCCGCATCCAAATCAAACCAATTCAGCTTGATTATTTCATTTCGGTGATGACTTCAAAGCCTTCGCCGCCGACCTTGAACAGGGCGTAGGTGCCCGGAACGTCGCCGTTTTCATCGAAGTTATGGTCGCCAGCAGCGCCCTTGTAGTCAATGGCAGTGCCAGCAGCGATCAGCTCCTTGGCCTTCTTCCATTCACCCGGACGGATTGGCTCACCTTCACCGTTGGAAATGGCGCGCAGGGCAGTTGGAACTGCAGCCTTGTCGCCGCCTGCTTTTTCAAGAGCAAGCGCCAGCATGAAAGCTGCGTCATAGGATGTGGTTGCGAAGATCGCATCCGGGTCCCCGCCAACAGCCTTGAATGCTTCGTTGAACATATCCAGCGAGTCAGATTTTTCACCAACCGGAGAAGATGCCACGAAGGTTGTCAGGTTCTCAGCACCGAGCTCCTTGATTGGCGCATCGGACTTCATGCCGTCGCCGCCGACAAACTTCTCAAAGAAGCCGTTTTCCAGAGCCTGACGGAGCACGGTGAGACCTGTGCCATCGCCGTAGTCAAAGATCACGAGCGTGTCAGCACCACCAGAGGCCAAATCCGCCAGGTTCGAACGGTATGAGGCCTTGCCGTCTTCATGAGCTGCGAAACCTGCGATTTCGCCGCCCTTGTCTTCGAACTCAGCCTTGAATGCGTTGGCAAGTCCGGTGCCGTAGTCATTGTTGATGTAAGCAACAGCGACTTTGCCATAGCCTTGCTCAATCAGCGTCCGAGCCAGAGCACGGCCCTGATAGTCGTCAGACGGCACTGTGCGGAAAACGGTGTCGTTGTCTGCAATGCCGGTGATTTCCGGGGAGGTGCCAGACGGGGTGACCAGAGTGATGCCGGCCGGAACAGTGACTGATGCAGATGCTGCCAGAACAGCGCCAGAGCAATGCGGACCAACGACGGCGGAAACGCCCTCGATGTTGACCGCCTTGGTTGCAGCATCGGTGCCACCTTGCGGGTTACAGGCACTGTCGCCCACAACGCCTTCCAGCTTTTCGCCGCCCATCAGGCCGCCTTGCTCGTTGACTTGAGAAATGGCGAGCTGAGCCGAATCGATCATGGCAGGTGCCATGGCCGCGATCGGGCCGGATACGCCGCCGATCAGGCCGATTTTGACGTCAGCTTTTGCCGGAGCGCTGGCGAGTGCTGTTGCAGTCAAAAGACCCGCAGCCAATGCCAAAAACTTGGTTTTCATCAAATTACCTCCACTCTATTTTCCCTGCGATGCCGCAGGTATTTGCTTAGCCAGTCCTTTTGATCAGGACTTCGCTGAACTTTGTTGTCCTGTCTCGGCCTGGTGTTGTTCACCGCGCAGCGGCTCCGGAAGCAAGCCCTCCGATCGGAACCGCAGAACCAATTGCAACAACAGACCAATCAGGAACAGACGAATGTATTTCGCCTTGACCGCATATTCGTGCGGAAGTTGATCAGTTGCAATCTCTGATACTGACCAAATGATCCAAACTACCGCGGCTCCGAGGATTGCCCCCTTGTTATTGCCCGATCCGCCGAGGATCAGCATGATCCAGACGAGGAACGTGGCAACCATCGGGTCAATCGCTTCTGGTGTGATGGAGCGATTGAAGTGCGCAAACATTGCACCGGCCAATCCCATGATCGCTGCACCAAAGATAAAGGCTTCGAGGCGGCGATACTCGATGTCCTTGCCCATGGCGCGTGCGGCCAGTTCATTGTCACGAATAGCCCGCATCATGCGGCCCCATGGCGAATTGAACTGACGCTGCACAAGGAAGTAGATCAGTGCAAGCACCAAAATGACAATAGCAAGATAAGCTGCCTGCGATTCAACATAAGGCAGGTCGCCAAAGGGACGCGGGAGACCCGTAATCCCGCGAGCACTGTTGGTCAGCGTTTCCTCAGACTTGATCACCAAGCGAATGATCTCCGCCACACCAATCGTTGCAATCGCCAAATAATCAGACCGAAACCGTAGGCAGATCTTGCCAATCGGCCAGGCGATGGCACCTGCCGCGATCATGGCTGCAACCCATCCAAAGATGAAAGGCAGATCGAAGCCGCCAATTCTTCCATCAGCAGCTGCGGATGTCAGAATGGCTGAGGTGTATGCTCCAACTGCGAAGAAACCTGCAATGCCTGCGTTGAACAGGCCGGCAAAGCCCCACTGCACATTCAGGCCCAGCGCGAGAAGCGCGTAAATGCCGATAAAGATGCCCATGAAGAGGGCGTAGTTGACAAGACCGATGAGTTCCATGTCGCTCCCCTCCCCTTTAAAGCACTTTACCGCGCAGCAACCCGGTCGGGCGCACCAGCAACATAATCAGCAGGATGACAAAAGCCATGGCTGCCTTGTATTCGCTTGGCAGCACAAGAACAGACAATTCTTCTGCAACACCAACAATCAGCCCGCCCAAAACGGCACCTTCGACCCGGCCAACTCCACCCAAAATGGCGGCTGCGAACATGGGGAGCAGCATGTGCCAGCCCATCATCGACTTCAGCTCGGTATTGATGCCGAGGAAGACACTAGCGGCGGCACAAAGACCACCGGCGATGACCCAAGTCAGCATTACAACCACCCGGTTATCAATACCGGACAGAAGGGCGAGATTCGGGTTGTCGGACATGGCGCGCATGGCCTTGCCCCACTTGGACTGCTTCAGGAACACATAAAGTGCGCCCACAAAAGCCAACATGGCAAGGACAGTGAAGATTTCACGATCACGAATGCGCAAGCCAAAATAGACGTCAGGCCGTGAAATGCCGCGAACATAACTCTCAGAATCAACGCCCCAGACAACCTGCACCACGGCCCGCACCATCAGCGCGATTCCGAGCGATGCGATCACCGTGATGATCTTGGGGCGCTCTCTCAGATGTTCATAAAACACCTTGTCTATGCCAACAGCGATGAACGCTGTTGCGACAACTGCCACTGGTAATGCCACATAAGGCGACACCCCGACCGCCGTTACAACCGCAAAGGCAATGAACGCCCCCAGAGTTGCCAGATCACCATGGGCCAAATGCGCATACCGCAGAATGGCAAACACCAGCGTGATGCCAACGGCGCCCAGCGCATAAATGGATCCGAGGACGATGCCCGGGATCACATAAAAATTCAAAAGTTCCAAAATCCCCATGACGCTCTCTTATCCGCCCAGGAACATTTCAGCGATTTCACGATCCGCCAGCAAATCGGCACCTGTTCCTTCATGCCGGTTCTGCCCTGCGGCCAATACGTAGCCGCGGTCCGCGAAGGCGAGCGCCTGCTTGGCATGCTGTTCCACAAGAAGGATGGCAACACCCGTGTCGCGCACATCGCGGCTGATCTGGAAGATCTGTTCCATATATTTCGGTGACAGGCCAGCGGTCGGCTCATCCAGAAGCAGAAGCTTCGGATCCAACATCAAGGCCCGACCCATGGCCACCATCTGGCGCTGCCCGCCGGACAAGCTGCCGGCCATTGTTTTCCGCCGTTCCTTGAGGTCTGGAAAGAGCTCGTAGACACGATCGTAGGCCGCAGACAGGTCACCTTTCTTCAGAAACGCTCCCATCTCGAGGTTCTCGTGGATCGACATCTCACGAAAGATGTTATCGACCTGCGGCACATAACAAATGCCGCGTTGCACGATCCGGTTCGGCGACCACCCCGTGATGTCATCACCGTCAAAAACCGTGCGTCCGCCGCGCACGTTCAAAAGTCCGAAGACAGCTTTCATCGCAGTGGATTTTCCCGCCCCGTTCGGGCCGACGATCACCACGATTTCCTTGTCCTCGACCGACATGGAAACCGAGTGCAGGATATCCGCATCTCCATATCCGCCGGTTACGTTTTCCATAGACAACAGTGCAGCCATCAATGCGCCTCCTCTGCACGTTCGCCCAAATAGGCTTCCAACACTTGCGGATTAGACCGAACTGCCTGGAAGTCCCCCTCGATCAACACTTGTCCTTCGGCCATGCAGACCACTGGGTCGCAGAGCTTTTCGATCATTTCCATGTCGTGTTCGATGAGGATGAACGTGTAGCCCCGCTCCTTGTTCAGGATCTGGATCTTTTCTTCCAGCTTTCTGAGAAGAGTGCGGTTCACGCCAGCAGCGGGCTCGTCCAACAGGACCAACTTGGCATCTGTCATCATGGTGCGGCCAAGTTCAAGCAGCTTTTTCTGCCCACCTGAGAGGTTACCAGCCCGCTGATGGGCCACATGGCTCAGCCCCAGAAACTCAAGTGTTTCAAGCGCTTTACGCTCTACATCCGCTTCCCGTTCCTTGACCTTGCCCCAAGTTAGCCAATTGGAAAACAGGGTTTCACCGGGCTGAGATGGAGGAACCATCATCAGATTTTCCATCGCAGTCAGGCGATGAAATTCGTGCGGGATCTGAAAGGTGCGTACAAGCCCCTTGTGAAAGAGGTCGTTGCTGGGAAGACCGGTAATGTCTTCTCCCAAAAACGTGATTTTCCCGCTGGTCGGTTTTAGCGCTCCGGCAATCAGATTGAACAGAGTGGTTTTACCTGCCCCGTTTGGCCCAATCAACGCTGTGATGGTTCCTTCCTTTACATTGAAGGAACAGCCATTGACTGCCCGAAACCCACTAAAATCCATCACAAGCTGGTCGAGTTCCAGCATGAAGGCTCCTTGCCGCCGTCCCCTGGCGATCATTCCAAAATTATACCAACCGGTCTTGAGCCGGCATTTTTAGACGAAATTGCCCTTCCTCAAGCAATTTCCAGTCGCTGACTTGTAGCCGGATGGCGCACGGGTTCAACAGAGAAACAACATTTTTTCGGGCCTGAGCCGGAATATTCTGCCCTTTTTTCTTATTGCATCGCACAGAGAAACCCAAGATGTGGAATTTTCGAACGAAAATTCTCCCGTTAGTAGAACATTCGAAAAGCTGGTGGTGAATTCAAGCGGGCCTGTTCCAGGAGATCAAAGAATTATAAGATAGCACAACCACTTCAATGCAATCGGTAATTGATTTTTATTGGAATTTAGGATTTTTCGGATTTAGTTTGCCTATACCCTTCTGGTGGGCCACAAGTCGAGAAACTCACAAAATGGCATTTGCCGCGCGGATGGGGGTAGACGAGCGCATTCCGCTCATCACACTGGAGTTGGAAGTTGAGGGAAAGAAGGACAGATAAACACCAGCAAGCTGACGCTTCGTCTCAAGCTTGCGGTGATGCGCCTACCGGTGCTGAAACAGCTCCCCAACCGGACCACCTCTTTTCAATTTTCGACAGACTCTCAACCGCTATTTGGATTTTTGATTTCGATTGCAAAAGGGTTCTATGGGCCAACGCGGCAGGTTTGGCGGCATGGAATGCCGAAAGCGTGGAAGACCTTTACGCAAGGGACCTTGCGCCTGATATGTCGGACACGGTCAAAAAACGCTTGGAGCAGTACAAAGCAGACTTCGCTCGTAAAGACGTTACGTTTTCCGAGATCTGGACCCTTTATCCCAAAGGCAAACCACAAACCATGAAACTGCAGATGCGCGGTTTTGTTTTGCCGGATGGCCGCATGTCACTGCTCTGTGAAGGGATGATAGATCACGAGCTTCATCCGGAAACCTTGAGAAGCACTGAAGCCCTGCTCCATACTCCGGTGATTATTACGCTGGTGACAGAAGATGGCACACCGCTGTACCGCAATCCTGCATCGCGAACCTCCTGCTTGACACTTGAGAGCAATTTTTTCGATCAATTTACCGACAACGATGAGCGTGAGAGTTTTCGGGAAAACCTGAAAACAGAAGATCATCTGCGATCCGTCGCACGCATTCTCACAAGTAGCGGCGAACGGTGGCACGAGATTACAGCGCGCAGCTGTCTGGATGCAGCAACGGGTGTTCCGGCTTATTTGATCAGCGAAATCGACGTGACCGAACTGCACGAGACCAAGGAACGTGCTCAACATCTTGCAACGCATGACAGCCTGACCGAGTTGCCCAACCGCACCTTTGTGAACGCAAAGCTGCCAGAACTACTCTCGGCCTCTCAGGTCAGTGGCGAGCAACTCCACCTCTTCCTGATTGACCTTGATGGCTTCAAATCCGTCAACGATACTCGTGGCCATACAGCAGGGGATGCGCTGCTGCAAGTTTTTGCAGATCACCTACGAGGCCTCTTGAATACCACACGCCGGTCAGAGGATTTCGCTGCTCGGTTGGGTGGAGACGAGTTCCTGATTTGCCTTCAGGATATGGGGTGCACGCGTGACCCAGATGCCATTGGACATCGCCTCCTATCCGCACTTGCAGAACCGGTCATGGTTGATGGCGAGCTGCAGAAAATTGATTTCAGCATCGGCCATATAAGTCTTCCGGTAGACGCGCTGAACCTTGATGAGGCGATGCGACATGCAGACCAAGCTCTCTACCGCGCCAAGGGGTCTGCAACGAATAAATGCGTTTCCTATCGCTCTATCAAAAATGGCTCGACCCTGAAGGCCCTGCCACTCTGATCTTGATCTAACGTCTCCTTGCGACATGATCCTTGCCTAATTCCGTCACCTTGAAAAGCACCGTGGTCAAGCGTTCGGTTGTGCTTGACAGGCAGCCGTTTAAGCGATGAATAATCCCGCGATATTCTTCATGGCAGGCAAGATCGAGATCGGCATTCCTCATGTTCATCAGCGTTTTTGACATCTTCAAAATCGGCATTGGACCGTCCAGCTCTCATACAGTTGGACCAATGGTAGCAGTTTCCCGCTATTTTGATCGCCTGCGTGAACTGCCAGACTTGGTTGGTCGAGCCCACAAGATCACCGTCACATTGCACGGCTCCCTGGCTTTTACCGGCAAAGGCCACGCGACGGATCAAGCAGTCTGCCTTGGCCTTCTTGGCGCCACACCGGACACTCTTGATCCGGATGCCGTTGACGGCCTGATCAATGACCTCAAAGCGTCAAAGGCAATAACACCTGATGGATTGCCAACTTTTGCATTTGACCCTGATGCCGATGTGATCTTCGACTATGGCCCTCCCCTTTCACTTCATGCCAATGGCATGACGTTCAAGGTGCTTGGAGAGACTGGCGAGCTGGTTGACGAGTTTGTCTACTATTCGATTGGCGGCGGATTTGTCGTGACAGAAGCGGAGCTTCGAAACACCCGGAACGAAGACGAAAACATTGAAGACCCCGGCGAGTTTCCATTCCCTTTTAAAAACGCCAAGCAAATGCTGGAGATGGGCCAGGCAACGCCTTGCAGCATTGCCGACATGAAGTTCAAGAACGAATGCCATGTTCAAGACGAAAGCAAGGTGCGCGACGGCCTTGATGGAATTTGGTCCGCGATGGATGCCTGTATCAACCGTGGCATTCGCCAACAGGGAATTTTGCCCGGTGGGCTCAAGGTCAAACGCCGCGCTGCCGACATTTATCAAAAGCTGATCCGCGAAGGACGGACAAACCGTCCATTTGAACACACAGTCGTTGACTGGCTTGGCGTTTATGCGATGGCCGTCAATGAAGAAAACGCGGCTGGTGGCCGGGTCGTGACGGCCCCGACAAATGGCGCTGCTGGCGTTATCCCTGCAGTCATGCGGTATTATCTCGATCACTGCCCGGATTCAAACAAGGACGGTATTCGGACCTTCCTTTTAACCGCGGCAGCAATCGGCGGCATTATCAAATCAAATGCGTCCATTTCCGGCGCTGAAGTCGGCTGTCAGGGCGAAGTTGGCTCTGCGTCCGCGATGGCGGCCGCCGGATTGTGTGCGGCCCTTGGTGGCACAAATGAGCAAATCGAAAATGCCGCTGAAATTGCCCTTGAACATCATTTGGGCATGACCTGCGACCCCATTGCCGGCCTCGTACAGGTTCCCTGCATCGAGCGAAATGCACTTGGCGCTGTGAAAGCCGTGACTGCCGCCTCCCTTGCTCTTCGGGGTGACGGAAACCACTTTGTTCCGTTGGATGGCTGCATCGAGACCATGCGCCAAACCGGCATGGACATGATGGATCAGTACAAGGAAACCTCTCAAGGCGGGCTCGCAGTTAACATTGTTGAATGCTAACCGAAAGGTTGTCTTGCAAGCCGTGCCATCCTGCTCTTAACTGATTTTATCCAATACCGTTCATGGGTTAAGGGAACAGGTTATGACCTTGAGTGTGATACCACTTTATGCAGGGCTGCTCGCTTTCATGTATGTGGGCTTGTCCGCCAGGGTCATTTTGATGCGCCGGAAAAGCGGCATTGTCCTTGGCGACAGCGGCGACATTACACTTACCCGGCGCCAAAGGGTCCATGCCAATTTCGCGGAATATGCGCCCTTGGCTCTTGTGCTTCTGCTGATGGCGGAACTTCAAGGCGCGCCGGTCTTTGTCCTCCACGGGCTTGGCATCTTGCTGATTGCCGGACGGGTGTTACACGCTTCCGGCGTTAGTCAGGAACAAGAAAGCGCTCCATTCCTTCACCGCGTCATGGGTATGGCCCTGACCTTTGGCGTGATCCTGATCGCTTCACTTATGAATATTGCATCCGTCTTCCCGGCTTTTTCCTAGAGCATACTCTGCTCCTCTGATCGGAGCCTAAATCTGCTGCAATCTGGATTTATGTGCATGGGAGATATGGAGTCGGGCCGCTTTGTCCGCTTCCTCGCTGTTGCCTGCCGCGATTGCGTCGACAATCGCAGCGTGCTCTTCCACGGCAGTTTCCCGGCGTTCTGGAGTGTCTAGAGTCGTGCCTGCCATCAAAATCAATGACAGCCGTAGATGGTCGATTTGGTCAACCAGATATCTGTTGTGGGAGGCAAGGCACAGGCGCCGGTGAAAGTCCCTGTTGGACCGGACCAGACTGTCCTGATCTTCCACCCGCTGCCGGTCGGCCTCTACCAGGTCTTGTAGAATCTCGACTTCCGGTTTCGAGGCATGCTTGGCAGCCAGGGCTGCTGCCGTGCCTTCCAAAACTTCCCGCATGAAATAGACTTCTGCGATCTGGCCGTGATCGAGTGTCGGAATGACCATGCCGCGATTGGGCTCATGAACGGCCAGCCCCTGAGCTTCCAGACGCTTCAGCCCTTCACGTATCGGGGTTCTGCTCACACCGAAACGTTCCGCCAAATCAGCTTCCCTCAACCGGTCACCGGGCTTGAGGTCTCGCTCTTCGATCAGGCTGATAAGCCTTTGATAGATTTCAGATCCATTCATGCTATCGGTGGTAGCGCGTTTTTTTGCGCTCGACTAGTGCAGCCTCACGCCCTGGCGTTTCAACTCACCTTGCAGCAACGCCATGTCCAGCCTGTCCAGATCGCAACTGTGTTTGACGGAGAGAGCTGCAGCAACGCCTGCCCCTTGTCCGGTGACCGTGCAGCACATCATGTTGCGTGTTGCTGCATGGCTGACCGGATCACCGCCCGTTGCACGGCCAGCGACCAGCAGATTTTGAATTCCCTTCGGCAAAAGCGTTCTGTAGGGAACTTGAAAATAGCGCCCTGTGGTGGGCAGAATCAGGATGCCGTACCCATCGATAAACTCCGGGAAGATGCCGATCGAATCTTCAAAGCGCCCCTGTTCGCGCACGTCCTGCCCGGTCATGTCATAGACCGCCTGAATTTTGCGGGTATCTCGAATGCCGATTGTCATGCCGAAATTTCTAAGTTTGGCTGACTCGCACCCCGGTTGAAAACGCTTCAGCGCCTCCACTGCCAACATGGCTTGCTTCCGACCTTCAATTTCGTTTTGCGTCATGGAATCCGGATCAGTTCCATCGCACTCCGGTAAATGAACGAGATTGAGATATGTCAGGTCACCAGAATCGTAGATTGCCCCCCAGGTTCCCGAAATTGTCGACAAATGCGCGGGAATGAGGCCGGCCTCAACGGCTTGTTTGAAGGGCTTGCGCAAAAACGGAGAGAACATGGCGTCCTCTTTTCCGGTGGTCTCGACCGTCCACTCGCCGCTTTCCCAGTCCTTGTAGGTCTGCGGGTCTTCTTGCACGGCCTTGGAAAAGGCACGCGGATCAACACCGGTCATTGAGAACATGACAGAGGCGGCCTGCATTTCTTCAACCGGCGTTTTGCAGGTTAGCGCACCCGCACGGTAAGCGACATCAGCGTCGCCCGTCGCATCAATGACCCGTTTGGCAAGAATTGCTTCGCGCCCCGCTTTGCTTTCCGTGATGATGACCCGGACTGCCCCATCTTCAACAATTGGCGCGGCAAATGCGCGATGAAGCATCGGGGTTATGCCCGCTTCCAAGACCATCTTGTCGGCGACAAGTTTAAACCGCTCCGCATCGAGCGCATTGCTGTCAGATTGCGGCTCGGGAGTTGTTGCCCCATCGGCCAATGCACGGACTTCAAACTCACGCCCAACCCCTTCTGTGTCGACGGTTTTCTCATGCCGGTACCATGCAAACCCCTCAACACCAACCGCCGTAATGTTCCCGCCAAAGCAGCCAAAGCGCTCCACAAGAGCCACACTTACGCCAGCTCTTGCCGCGCCAATGGCAGCCGCAAGACCGCCGGGTCCCGATCCGATCACCACGACATCGGTTTCATGGATCACGTCAATTCGACGTGCTGGTTCCGTTATCTGCATTTCAGCCAGCACCCATTGTTTCTTAGGTTCTCATCAGTCAAAGGCTCGCGGCTACCCTATCAAGAGCAGCTTCTGCGATATCAAACACGTCGTTGATCTGCTGCTCGGTGATGATCAGCGGCGGGCAGAAGGCCATGGCATCCAGCATGTTGCGCGAAATCAGTCCGCCCTCCAAAAACTCGGCATTGGCCTTACCGCCCAGCGCGCCGGGTGTGTTTGAAAAGGATTCATGAGACAGTTCTGCAGCACCAATCAACCCGATACCCCTCGTCTCCACCACAATTGGCCGCTCGGAAAGTCCTTTTAGCCGACGCTGAAACAGAGGGGAAACTGCTTTGACATTGCCGACAAGATCGCGCTCTTCAATGATCTTGAGGTTTTCCAATGCAACTGCTGATGCGACCGGGTGTCCACTGCCTGTATATCCATGGCCCAGAACCCCGATGGAATGGGATTCGTCAGCGATGGGTTGATACACCTTGTCATTGATCAACAGGGCCGAAATAGGCTGGTAGGATGAAGACAAAGCCTTCGACAAGGTCATGATGTCCGGCTGAAGATCATATGTCTGCGTCCCGAACATTTCCCCAGTCCGCCCAAATCCGCAGATCACTTCATCGGCCACAAACAAGATGTCATACTTTTTCAAGACGGGCTGCACGGCCTCCCAATAGCCATCCGGCGGCACAACGACGCCACCTGCGCCCATTACTGGCTCTGCAAAGAATGCAGCAATGGTTTCCGGACCTTCTTTCAGGATTAGGTCCTCCAAATCCTGCGCGCATCGTTTCGCGAAGGCAGCTTCGTCTTCACCTTCCTTTTGCATGGTGCGGTAATGCGGGCAGGTTGTATGAAGGATTTGCGGCAGGGGGAGATCAAAGGAACGATGGTTGTTCGGCAAACCGGTCAAACTTGCTGAGGCGACGGTTACACCATGATATCCACGAACGCGGGAGATGATTTTCTTGCGTTCCGGCTGGCCAAGCGCGTTGGAACGATACCAGATGAGTTTGATTGCAGTGTCGTTCGCCTCTGACCCCGAATTGGTGAAATAGACCTTGGACATGGGAACTGGCGCCATGGAGATCAGCTTTTCAGCCAATTCTACAGAGGGACCATGCGTCTTGTATGTGAACGTGTGGTAATAGGGCAGCTTCTCCATCTGACGGGTTGCAGCATCCACCAGGCGCTTTTCGCCAAAGCCGACGGCAACACTCCAGAGGCCTGCCATTCCTTCTATGTACCTTTTGCCGCTGGTGTCTTCGACATAAATGCCGTCACCTTTCTCGATCACAAGCGAGCCTTCACCTTCCTGCCGACGTGCATCGGCATAGGAGTGTAGTTGGAAGGCAATGTCACGTGCCTCAATGGAATTGGGAAGCTGGTTCATGGAAACTCACACAGACTGGATCATGGACGGACGGACCCGGGGTGTTGTACTCCCTGCCTGACCAAAGGTCATCTGATTGAGAATAAGGGCAGTTGTCAAAGGTTCTCTGTTGCAGGTGTGTGGATAGATGCCCAGGCGCGACCTGCAATAATTCCATTTGGTAGAACAGCTTACGTCACATGGATGTTTTCAATTTCTCGCTACGTTAGCTAGAGTTTCCGCCGTAGCCTGGAGACATACATGAAACTTCTTCACGTCCTCTCTGTCATTATCCCGGATTTCCCAAGTAGTCAGCTGATTTAGCTTCTTCTATCCTATTTTTCTCTTTATATTACAGCGTGTTACTTGATGACGGAGGGCTGAAAAATGGCACACCCAACGGGTGCGGGTTCTGAGAGCGATTTTCGGCTGGATTTTGACCCTCGGGTGCGGTTGGAATTCCACGGTTCAAAGATCAGTTCTGATGGCGGTCTTCTGCTTTACCGGGAGCTTGATGACGCCCTTGGCCTTTTCGGCAAAGCGGTTCGGTTCCTTCGGGATACCCGCAAAGGTAAGAATGGCGTTCACACCTTGATGGGCCTGCTGCGCCAATCGATATTTGGTCGCCTTGCGGGCTATGAAGATGTGAATGATGCCGTGCGTCTGTCGCGTGACCCGGTAATGCGCCAGATTATCGGGGGCCGTGCCGTTGACACTCAGGCGGCATCCTCCTCCCAGATGGGCCGCTTTGAGACTGAGGTGCTCGCGACTGCCGCCAACAGGGAAGCCTTGGCCGATATGCCCGGTCAATGGATTGATGCGGTGCATGGTCGCCAAGGACTGAACTACATCACCTTGGACATGGATAGCTCTGTCAGCCCCACCCATGGCGCTCAGGAGGGAACCGCATGGAACGGGCATTTCGGCTGCAACTGCTATCACCCATTGTTCATCTTCAATCAGTTTGGCCACTTGGAACGCTGTGCCCTGCGCAATGGCAGCGTCCACAGCGCGGATGACTGGAAGGCTCTTCTGATACCCGTCATTGCGCGCTATGCAGAGCGCGACATCATGCGCTTCTTTCGCGCTGATGCCGCCTTTGCCATTCCGGAACTTTACGAGACTTTAGAGGCTGAAGGGTACCGCTACGCCATCCGCCTCAAAAAGAACGCTGTGCTGGAAGAGAAGATCAGCCATCAGCTGACCCGCCCCGTGGGACGTCCCTCAAAGACAAAGATCAAGCGCTTCTATGAGGTTTTTGAGTATCAGGCTGCTTCATGGAGCAAGCCCCGTCAGGTGGTTGCCAAGATCGAATGGTATCCCGGTGATCTATTCCCTCGCGTGGGTTTTGTCGTCACCAACTTGCCGATGGAGCCGGAATGGATCATCCGCTTCTACAATCAGCGCGGCACAGCCGAACAGCACATCAAAGAAGGCAAGAACGCCATCACTTGGACCCGCCTGTCCTGCAAGCGGTTCTGTGACAATGAGGTCCGGCTTCAGCTTCACGCATTGGCGTATAACCTTGGTGTCTTCCTGCAAGGGCTAGACCTCCCGGAAGAGGTCGCCGACTGGTCGCTGACAAGTATCCAGAGCCGCCTCATCAAAATCGGGGCAAAGGTCGTACGCCATGCGCGCAAAATCACGTTCCAACTGGCAGAGGTGGCTGTATCAGGCTACGTCTTCGGACGAATCCTCGCCGCAATCCGCGCCCTCAAGCCCCCGCCGAGGCCTGCATGACGCTCCAAACAACGAAACCAACACAAATGCGGCTCCACAGCTGTGTCTTGTCGCAGCCCAAACGGGATAAAGTCCACGAAAAGCTCAAAAACCGCGCTTACGTAACCGTCAAAATCGATAATCGCCCCGACAACGCTGCCGTCAGAGTTGCAAACGTCCGTGAAAACGGTCAACCTCGTCGCAACACACAGTTACTTGGGAAATATCCGATTATAGTTGCCATTAGCAATTTACCTCTTCAGGCTTATGCTGAAGTTACCGATATCAGGTTAGGTTTACTCGGGGCCGGACCGGAAGTGTTCGCTTATGAAATCTCCGTCCTGAAACTGGCGCTTCATCACGCGGATGCAAAAAGCCAACTGACAATCGTCGACTTGGAAATGCCGCAAGAGCGTGCCCTCGTGGAGCTTGAGACCGGGCGCGCGGATTTTAATGTGTTTTTCACCGGGTTTTCAGCCAATCGCGAGAAGCGATTTCACCAAATCGACATACCGTTAAGCCGCGGCATTCTAGGCCACCGTATTTTTATTACCACCAAGGCATTTTTGGACGATCTGGCTGAAACGAGAACGCTAGGGAGTCTTAAGAAGTTTGCAGTGGTTGGCTCCGGCACTGGCTGGCCCGACACGGAGATATTCCAAGCCAATGGATTTCATGTTGTAGCATCAGACTACGAAAGCTTGTGGCGCATGTTGTCTGCTGGGCGCATCAACACATTTAATCGCGGTATTCACGAAGCCTTTGTAGAGCACCAACAACGCAGTCAGCAGGATCCGGAGCTTGTAGTGGACCCATCCTTCATGATCCGGTACCGGTTCGATTACCTGTTCTATGTGCGAAAGAATAACCAGCGCGTCGCCGAGATCATCGAAACAGGCCTTCGCAACGCCTATGAAAACGGTGCCTTTCTGGAGCACTTCAACTCACATCCGATGATCCAAAAGGCCATGATGTCAACGGCGGCTCATGAGCGCCTGATTTTTGATATCGATAATCCGCTTCTGACTAATCGCCAAAGAAACATCCCGGAAGCCTACTGGCACCAATACTAGGCTATGTGGCCGAGTGGCTCTTCCACTCTCCAACATTTCTTTGTCCACATAATGAGGTGTTCCAACGCCTCAACTCTGGAAACGTGGCGCATCTTCACCTAAATCTCGCGCAGCTGCCGAAATCGGCACACTTTCACAACCAGACACATATTCCGGAACAGCAAAGACCTCGAAGATGACCGAGACTAAACAGAAAGAAACCTACTCGTTTCAAACCGAAGTTGGCCGGCTTCTCCAGATCGTCACGGATTCCCTTTATTCCAACCGTGAAGTCTTTCTGCGCGAGCTGATTTCTAACGCGTCAGATGCTTGTGACAAGCTTCGCCATGCGGCCCTGACCACCCCTGCCCTGACCGACGGCGATGCCGATTTCCGGATCACACTATCGGCAGACAATGATGCGGGTACACTGAGCATTTCCGACAATGGCATCGGCATGAGCCATGATGATCTGTTGAGCACCCTTGGAACAATCGCCCAATCCGGCGTAAACGCGTTCCTTGAAAAGCTCGGTGACGAAGATAAGGACAACGTCAAACTCATCGGACAATTTGGTGTTGGTTTTTATTCAGCCTTCATGGTGGCAAACAAGGTTGATGTCGTTACCCGCAAGGCTGGCGAAAATCAGGCTTGGCTTTGGTCATCTGATGGCAAGGGAGAATTCTCCATCGAGCCCGCTGATCGGGATCAGCGTGGCACGACGATCACCTTGACCTTGAAAGATGATGCGAAGGAGTTTTCCGAAGACATCCGCCTGAAGACGGTTGTGAAAACCTACTCAGATCACATCAGCTTTCCGATCAAACTCGGCGATGAAACCCTGAACGAGGCTTCTGCGCTTTGGACCCGCCCAGCGCGCGACATTACACCTGAGCAGTACAAAGAATTTTATCACCACACCGCTCATGCCTTTGATGACCCGTGGCTGACCATTCACAATCAAGTGGAAGGCCTTATCAGTTACACCAATCTATTGTTCGTCCCGTCGACCCGCCCGTTCGACCTTTTCGATCCGGAGCGCAAGTCCCACGTCAAACTCTATGTGAATCGCGTTTTCATTACAGACGACACACAAGGACTTCTGCCACCTTATCTTCGCTTCTTGCGCGGTATCGTTGATTCAGAAGACCTGTCGCTCAATGTATCTCGCGAGATGCTGCAAACCGACCCCAAGCTGGCAAAAATCAAGAGCAGTCTGACTAAGAAGGTTCTTGGGGAACTCAAGAAAAAAGGCGAAGCCGACGCTGAGGCCTATGTCTCATTCTGGCGGGACTTTGGTGCTGTTCTCAAAGAAGGCCTCGTGGACGACTTTTCCATGCGAGACAAGCTGCTTGAGCTTTGCCGCTTCAAGAGCACGCATGGGTCAGAGCTCACCAGCCTCGCTGCGTACAAAGAGCGCATGAAGGAAGGTCAGGATGGTCTTTACTACATGGCTGGAACGGACGCTGAGAAAATGGCGCATTCGCCACAACTTGAGGGCTTTCGCGCGAAGGGCGTTGAGGTTCTTCTGTTTGAAGATGCCGTCGACGAGTTCTGGTTACGCCACATAAACGAGTTTGACGGCAAGCCTTTCAAGTCTGTCACCCAGGGCGATGCCAATCTGGATGACATCAAATCCGAGGACGCGGACAAAGAACAAAAAGATGAAAGCGAGAACGAACACATCACCCAACTGGTAGCCTCTTTCAAAGCTACCCTCGGTGACCTTGTAAAAGACGTACGTCCGTCAAAACGTCTGACCGACAGCCCCGTTTGCCTGATCGCTGATGACAGCGGAATGGACGTCAACCTTGAGCGGCTTTTGAAACAAACCGGCCAACTTCAAGCGCTTTCCGTCCGCATACTCGAGGTAAACCCTGATCACACCATGATCAGGAAATTGGCCGACCGGGCCTCAGGCGACGCTGCGAGCAACGACACCCTGCTCACAGATGCTGCGCATCTTCTGTTGGATCAAGCGCGGATTGCTGATGGCGAAGAGCCGGTGGATCCCGTCGCATTTGGCCGTCGGCTGTCGTCTGTCATGTCGGAAGCCCTCTAAAGCCGATCAAACGCGCCCCTGCTGACAGATTTGTTGGCAGGGGCAAATCAATGCAAAACTACTACGGATGGGGAAATTTCCCTCGGCCAGATTGATAAGGAGATTACAAGATTACTCATGACAATTTGCGCGGCCCCGAATGTGACGCAGGTGATTTCCCGTATTTTTTGGACAAATCTGCAATATAATTGACTATGCTGCCCTATATCTCAAAACTACAAATAATTGATTCTGCTATATATTTTTTCCACTCGAATATTAAATTAACGCATGATTCACTTAACTACTTACGTATTACGAAATAAGACCGTATTTTGCCTGCATTCCTTTTTGCTAACGTTCCATTAGGATTGGAAACTAACGAGATAAAACTCCCGATTCTATCGGGCTTTGGCACTTGGATAGTGACATGACAAAGATAATATCCGCTGGTATCCCCTCCGCGCTGAGTACCAGCAAAAACGAAAAGACAGACTTCTCTCAGCTGCTGAAGTCCGCTGCACAAGGACAGGTATCCAATGTAGCGAAAACTGCAGCAACCGGTCGCGCAACCACAACAGTTGTCACCCGCAAAGCATTTCTGCTGGATGAGCTGGTGTCGCACGCTCAAAATGGAAAGGGCCTCCCCAACCTCGACCTCGGTGACCTCCCTGAGCGCGCAAATGACAAATCCGATGCCATGGGCACGACCGCGCCAGAAGTGGTTTTGATAAATGGCGATGGCGCTGGAATGGATAACTTTGTTCACGAGCGCGTCGACAACCTGATCTTCATCCATGAAGACCTGTTCAACGATTGGGCAACAGGTCTGGACGCTGAACAGCTGCCGAGCATTATCGAGAACTTTCTTCTCGACTATACCAAAATGGAACACTGACGTATCGATTTGGCGGCATTGAGTAACCTTTGATTAACCCGCCAGATTACTTCCAAGTGTGATTTTATGGCCCGAACCTGGTTCGGGTCATTTTTTTTGCGCAAGCAAAATACAGAGTAAACAATATGTTATGCGTGATCACACTGGAGAGGCTGTCATCGGCAGACAGGAAGCTTTGACAGCGAACAGCTCAAGCCATTTTCAACCAATACACGTATTTCCTCCGAGTGGCGTCACTTGAGGATCTCACCCGAACTCTTCCGCTAAGTCACTTTCTATAAATGAGTTTTGAGGCCTCACGAAATATTTCGTTAGAATTCCAGCAGCAAACCCTACACCCTGAAAACACGCGAAAATTGCATTCGCGCTGAGTAAATAAAACGTTTCCACAATCAAATATGCCGCAGGGTTTTTGTAAAATTTTTCTAAATTATCTATACACAACTACATTCAAAACCAATAAAAAACCCCGTAGAGAAATACGTATTCACTCTTTATCTACGTAATTTTGGCACACTCAAAATCGGTTTTGGCATTTCTTTTGTACGTACCTCTGGGAAAGCTGAACCGCCTACAAAAAGTCTATGGCTGAAATGCGCATAAAAAGAACGCACGGCCCGGACGACAGGGAATTTGAGGCAACCATGATTGAAGAGCAAAGTAAAACAAGAGTGCTCATCGTCGACAGCCAACCGTTTGTTCGGCAGGGAATCAAAGCCTGCCTGAACGCTACCGACCATTGTGAAGTGGTGGGAGAAGCGGCTGACGGCTACGCAGCTATTCTTGCGGCAAAAACGTGTCGCCCCCAATTGGTGATCCTGGAGGCTACGATTACCGGGATGACGACGTATGAGACCGTCAAGCGGCTGCGCAAGCTTGATGAGAACATGCGTATTCTTATTTGCTTTAACAGCGAAGACCCGTTCGAGATACACGAACTGCTTCAGGCCGGAGCTGGCGGCGTTCTGCAAAAGAGTGCCGAACCAACCGAGCTCATCAACGCTGTTCGCGCAGTCGCGGGTGGTGGCAGCTACCTGACCGGCGACCTCGTCAACCGGGTCTTTTCTGCCTCCAGTCAGTCCAGCACTGGCGTCAACCTCTATGGCTTGACGACAAGAGAAACCGAAATCCTGCGGTTTGTAGCCGACGGCATGAGCAACAAGGAAACGGCAAATCGCCTGAACCTGAGCGTTCGCACCGTCGAAACCCACCGCCTCAACATCCGCCGGAAAACGAAGGCCTATACCTTGAGCGACCTTGTGCGTGTGGCACGACGGCTGCGCTTGGTCCCTTCGGCTGACCCGGCCTCATCACCTGATACCGACGACACCCGCTTTAGCGCGGTGCCGGAGTAAAGACATGACATCTACGACACACATCACCAACCACAAACGTACCAGCAAGGCTTTAACGTTCGGCTTATGTCTGAGCCTTGCCTTGTGCGGTGCGATCCCGGCTCTTGCCAACGAAGAAACCGCTGCACAGCAACCGTCGCCGGTAGAAGCGGGTGACGCGGTATATGTCGTAGATCAGGACCTTCGCTCACTCCTCAGCGAATTTGGAAAACGCATCGGCGCCAACCCCGTATTGTCAAAAGGCATCGAGGGCCGGGTGAAAAAAGCCTTCATCCCGACTGAGCGCCAGGCCTTTTTGGACGAGATGTCCCGCAGCTACGGCATTGAATGGTATTTTGAGGGAACGACCCTCCACCTTTCGAGCCGAGATGAAATAACGTCGAGGTTGATCGGGATCAAATCCTTGTCAGTGAAAACAATCAACTCTCAAATACAGAAAGTTGATCTGAATCCGGCTCGGTACCCGCTCCAGCCCGTGCCTGAGGCTAACGCTGCAATGTTGACGGCTCCACCGTCTTATATTGCCCGCGTAGAAATCATAACAGAATCAATACTTAAGGCAAAAAAAGAGAATGGAGAGGACACCATTCGCTTCATAAAATTCGGACGAAAAAGTATCGAATAGGACGTTGGGTTAACACTCTGTTTTTGATTAACGATTAAAACTTTCGGTCAACTACGTAAGCACTGAGCGCGAATAGAATTTCTGTTTGGAACATCTACATTGATGAGCGTCTACCCAAGTCAGGGTCGCGACGGAGTGACGATGGAAGCTAGCACACCAACGTCACCAACTGACAGAAACGCAAACTGGAGAAATACAATGAACAACGTTCAAGGCGCAGGCGCAGCAGGTGGCGCAAACGGTAACGAAGGCAACAGCACTCTGACCCAAGCATTCGACCATGCAATGCAACAGGCTCAGCGGACTCTTGCTACCACGACTATCAAGGGTGCTTCCCTGTACGCTCTGAAGCAGCGTCCGCAGTAATTTACCTTCGAAACACCCGGCGGGCCAAGTTCGCCGCCGGGTGTTTCGCGTTTAGTAGCCGAGCCGAACTAGTTATGAGTACCGCCGCGAGATAAAGCGTATGACGCAAACATCAGTCCAAGGTTCAGCCGTTTCCGACCGCCTCGATGGGTTTCCCAGCCGGGCGGTTCAGTACGTTCGTGACCTGTTTGGATTGAAGGTTCGGATTGTAGGTGGCTACCACGAGGGCGTTTCCAAAACGTCCAACCAACTCTCATTCACGATCGGCAGCGACGGTAATGATGATTTTTGCCTGTTTGCTGAAACGATCGAGCCTTCGCATCTGAAGATCGAGCGCAATCACGCGCTTGCCGGATCTGCCCGGATTACCGCTCAAAATGGGCCCGTCATTCTGGAGAATGGCTCACGGCTTGAAGCTGGCACATTCGCAGAAGTAGACCTGCCGACGACGGTGCGCGCAAATGGCACAACGATCGAATTCGAGAAGACTGGAAATGTCCTTGAAATCGTTCGCAACTTTATTCTTGTCCTGCTGATTTTTGTCGGCAGTTGGCTTGCTGCAGACCTCCTGCGGGTGACCTTCGACAAAAGCGTTCTTCAGCCGGCGAATGCTGCAGTTGATGCCTTGACCGAGAAAGTCGATGCAGCCTTGCCCGGGTTAACGGGACAAAAACCAACTCAACAACATGCTGAACTGCTTCAGACCCGCATTCGCGATGCCGGTCTGGCGCACAGGATCGTCGTGACAGAAGGTCGGGACAATGTTCTCGTTGCCTCAGGGTCCATCCCGGACGCAGAAGCGGCAAGCTGGCGGACGATCCTTAAGTGGTTCGATGAGCTGGGATCTCCGATGCGCCTGGTCAATAACGTTGTCAAAACCAAGAAAGACGCGTCCGTACCGGCGATCGCGAGCGTTTGGTTCGAGAACGGCAAGGCACAAGTTCTTCTTTCTGACGGGAATGTGGTCGGTGTTGGCGACACATATGGCGGCGGCTGGAAAGTTGAAGCCATCACCCGCGAGGGAATTGAAATCTCCCGTGGCGGAAAGAATGTGAAGCTAACCTTCTAACCAGAGGAGCATTTGGATGGCCAAAATTAATGGGGAATTCCAACCCCCGCGCTCCTCTGAGGCTTTCGGAGCAAGACCCGCTCAAAAGAGCTCGCGAACTGCACCTGTTCGTAAGCTTAAACCAGCTGTAGGGCCAGAGCATACAGCGCCGCAAAAACCGGCGGCTCCAGCTCTCAAGCGCCAACCGGCAAAACCGACGAATGTGGAATCGGTCCCTTCTCTGTCGGACGTATCACCAGCGGATGTGGTTGGCCTGTCCAACATGTCGCGCTCCCGCATGATGTACAGCCTCACGCGGATTGAAGCGGAGCTGGACCAAATGCTCGAGGAAGAAGCTGATCCGACCGCCCGCGCCGAGATCGAACTTGGCTTGCAGGTGGTAACCGAAAGTCTCCGCCGCCTGTCTCTGGTGCAGGGCGGAGCAGATGCTTTGATTTCGAAATAACCGGATTATTTTTTGAAGGTGATCGCGAATATGGCTGAAAAGCTGGCAGAAGAGAATGAAGTCTTTGTTTCCGAAGGAGCCGTCGCATCGACGCCTCTGACGGAAGAAGATTGTCGTGCCCTAAAGTCTCTTGCTGCCTATCAGCTTCGCTACGGTGAAACTGACGAAGCGATCGCCCTTCTATTGGTAAACCGCCGACTATGGCCGGAAGACATGGACACCTTGCGCCTTTTGGCTCAGGCCCTTTTGAAAACCGGGCATACGGACGCGGCCGAAACCATTCTCGATGAATTGGATGATCTGGATCCACGCGCTGCCAAGTCAGATAAGCCCCTGCTACTCCGCAGTGTGGTGTTGTTGCGCCGGATGAAGATGACGGAGGCCAGAAAGGCCTTCCTGCAATATCTGAACCGTCGCCGGTCGAAGGGAGGGATGCATGCTCGATAGCATTACCCGTAACCTTCGCAACAGACAGGATCTCGTTCTCGTCACCTTGATGATGATGACGATCGTCCTGATGATCCTGCCGATGCCGACGCTTCTTTTGGATGCGCTGATCGGTTTGAACATCAGCTTTACGGTATTGATCCTGACCGTCGCCATCTATCTGAAACGCCCGGACAGCTTTTCGACCTTTCCGGCTGTTATTCTGATCGCAACAGCGTTTCGTTTGGCAATTTCCATCTCGACCACTCGCCTGATCCTTAGTGAGGCAGATGCGGGCGCGATCATTGAAACTTTCGGCACCTTCGTGACTCAGGGCAACGTGATTGTGGGCCTTGTGATCTTCCTGATCATCACCACAGTCCAGTTTTTGGTGATCACAAAGGGTTCCGAGCGCGTTGCGGAAGTTTCTGCGCGTTTTGTTCTGGACGCCCTTCCGGGCCGTCAGATGAGCATCGATGCTGAAATGCGTGCCGGAGATATCACCGCAGAAGAAGCCAAAACCCGTCGTCGCCAACTGGATCGCGAGAACCAGTTCTATGGCGCGATGGACGGTGCGATGAAGTTCGTCAAAGGCGACGCCATTGCAGGTCTCATCATCATTGCCGTCAACCTGATTGGCGGTATTGGCGTTGGTATGCTGCAATACGGCCTGTCTGTCGGCGATGCAATCAACCTATTCTCGCGTCTAACTATTGGCGATGGCCTCGTTGCTCAAATCCCGGCGCTCTTTATGGCGCTGTGTGCTGGTACGGTTATCACGCGCGTAACCACTGATGATCAGTCTGACCTTGGGTCGGACATGTTCAAGCAGCTTATCGACAGCCCGCGGACCCTTTGGGTTTCTGCGGTTGTGGTCGGCGGTCTTGGACTGGTCCCGGGCTTCCCGAAAATCGTTTTCTTCTCCATCGCAGCTGGCCTTGTGCTTTTGGCCCTGTCGCTCACGCGCAAAGCACGTGAAGAAACAGAAGCAACCGATGCGTTGGTGGCACAAGCGAAAACCGAGGAAGCTGTTGCTGAGGCACCTGAAACAGAAGCTGCACAGGTTGATGATCTGGCGACAATCCGCGTCAGCCCTGCCCTGATGGCTTCGCTGGACCGGGATTACTTCGTCACCGAGCGAACCAACGCACAGCAGGCCTATACATTGAATGTCGGTCTGGAAGCCCCCCGGTTTGGCCTCTTGGAAGATTATGGTCTCGAGGAGCGCAGTTTCGAAATCGATCTGGATGGGGTGCCGGTGTTCTCCGGGTACTTCCCACGGGATTCAATTCTTATTGAAGCTGATGAGGAAGTAGCTGAACTTGCAGGAGTTAGCACATCACCGGTTGATGGGGCTTGGCCGTTCCGCTCACCGAAATGGGCTCCGGCCCACAGCCTGAGTAAAGTTCAGTCAGCAGGCATCTTGGCGCGGACAACCGAGCAATCTCTTGTTGCTCTAACCATGCATTATCTCAAAGAAAACATTGGACGGATGCTCGGCTTCCGGGATGTGCAGTCGGTCTTTGGGGAACTGCACGCCAACAGTCCCGAACTGGCAGAACATATCGGACAGTCTGTTACCCCTGCCCGCATGCTGGATATCATGCGGCGTTTGTTGGACGAAGGTGTCCCGCTCTCCTCACGACGTGTGCTGTTTGAGGCCATCGCAGAGCTCGCAGGTCAGGAACAGGACACAGCCCTTTTGGTTGAGCAGATCCGCCGCGCTATGCGCCGCCAGATCTGTAATGACATCGCTGATCGTAACCGCGTGATTTCCGCATATATCGTAGAACCGGACCTCGAACAGGCGTTGAGGTCGTCCCTGCGGCATACCGAAACAGGCAGCTACCTGATGCTGTCCAACACGGTTTCTGCTGCCTTGCTGCAGCAACTACAGAAAATAAAGACACCGGATCATAGCAACGTCACAGAACCGGTGATCGCCACTTCGACGGATTTGCGCAGGCATCTCCGTGGATACCTGGTGGAACATGGCCTGACATGTAAGGTGATTTCTTTCCAGGAAGTCTCGCCGGAGTTTTATCTCCAGCCAATAGGGACACTGACCGGCTCGGATGAGCCGTTCAAGATGTCCATGAGTTTTTCAAACTAAAAAAAACACAAAGTAGGAGAGTCAAATGGATCCGATTGGAGCAGCGCAACAAGCGCCGGGGGCACAAGCCCAAGCAGCAAATGGCAACCAGAACAATGGTGTCGAAGATCAGGCAAATGAAGCAGCTGAAAAGTTCATGACCCAGCTGTCCCTGATGGTTTTCAACGAAGTCTGGAAAGTCGGCCAGGAAAACGCGCAGTAAGCGATCAACGTGCAACTGAGGCTTGAGTAATGAGTATTGAAGCTATCGGTGCCGCTTCTGCGCAAGCACAGGCGGCCAATGCACAGCAACAACATGAAATCCCTGTTTCTGAAATGGGGCAGCAGAACTACTCTGCTGTCAACAAGGCAGAATTTGAAGCTGTGCTGACCAACATTCATGAGACGATTCAGGAGTTTGGCTCGAAAAGCCCTGCTTCACCGTCTTCAATAAACGACCCTGTTGAAGCGACGAAAGCAGAGTTGCTTCCTTCGCCTTATGAAATTCATCCAACTACTCAGGCAGAAAGTGACACATCAGTAACCAATCCAGCGCAAAATGACGGAACGGAAGTTTTGGTAAAGAGCTTCGACCACGCTATCTCGCTTGCGCTGCTGAACCAGGTTATCAGTGGAATTTCCAGCACGACGAGCAGTTTGATACGTCAGTCTTAAGGCGTTGAAACTTTAACGGTAATTGTGGGTTGGGGCCGACAAGGATGGATAGAAGAGCATGTACGTACTGTCCTCGATCAAGCGGTTCCTGCCCAACGGGCGATTCGTAGCGGCGATATTGGTTGCCGCTTTTCTGGCGGGTTGTCAGTCCGAGCTCTATAGCAAGCTGGACGAACGCGACGTCAACGAAATGGCGTTTGTTCTGGAGAGCAATGGTATTTCGGTGTCTCGAGAACGGGACAGCGAAGGCACCTACACGCTCTTTATTGAGCGTGGAGACACCGCGCGCGCTTATGGAATTCTGGCGCAAAACGGTCTGCCTCGCCAAAAGTTTGACGGATTGGGTGAGGTTTTCTCCAGCGACAAGCTGGTCTCGACCGCCTTTGAAGAAAAGGCGCGCTTTATCCATGCTGTGACTGAAGAGCTTTCCAAAAGCATATCCAGAATCGCAGGCGTGACCTCGGCAGAAGTCCACATCACCCTGCCGGAAAAAGCTCCATTGGAAGAGGAAACAGCCCCATCTCGCGCGGCTGTCTTCATCTATCACTCGCAAGGCACCGACCTGAATGCGCAAATTCCGGTAATCAAAAACCTCGTGGCGAGCAGTGTTGAACGCTTGAGCTATGAGGATGTCAGTGTTGGCCTATTCCCAGCCAACTCGCCGATGGTGCCCTCGTCGGTCACCTCACAGCTGCAATCTTTGCCAACGCTTCCCATCGCAGCCTTGATCGCGGTTATCTTGCTCTTCTTTGCCTACAACAAGACGAAATCGCGACCTAAAACGCAATCTCGCGGTCAGCGAATGGACTAAGGGGACATGATGAACACCTATTCCCCCTTGCCTGAAAACGAGCTCGTCTCAGTTGGTAGTATCCATCCAGATTGGATAGAGCAGCCTGGATCCAGCTTTGGTTCGGAAGCTGTGGTTGAAACCCTTTTGGCAAACCCGCGCATCAATAAGAAGGTTGTCGAGCAGGTTCTGCAGCAAAACAACCTACTCTACGATGATGTTCTGGACTGCAGCCCTGATGATGCCTTGGCGGCTCGCCTTGCTTTTCAGGACTTCAATCGCTTTACCCAACAGGTCGGTTTGGTGCTTTACGGCGATTATCTTGCCGGGTCAGTAGACCCGCAAAACCTGCACCAATTGACTGAGTTCTTTGACATCCAGGATCTTAGACGTGCCGTTCGTCTGCGGTCTCTTGCCTCCTATCAGGATGACATGCAGTTCGACTTTCTCAGTTCCCGGGGTTGTTGCCTCTACTGGAAAAATGTGTGTTTTGGCCTGGGCCAACACAGTTCCCTACACGCTGCAAGCGCGGGTTCGGCTGATGTTTTCCCAAAGCCAGATGGAAGGCCTTGAGTATTTCGTAAAGCGTTGTCAATCCGCCGATGGCGTGGTCCGTGCCGTTGCCCAAAATGTTGGCCTGCCAGCATCACTTGGCGGAGGTAGCTACCAATGAGCCGTCATTACACTGGACGCATTGTAAAACTTCAACCCGCTGGAGATCCCGGCGAAACGGATGCTGACGGTAATCCCGCAATTGGCACAGCCATTCCGACTGAGGACGCCGGACCGGTTCTGTCCCCGCAAGAGCAGGCAGAAGCCGAGGCTGCTCGCATCCTCGCTGAGGCAGAGGAAAAAGCAGCTGAGATCCTTCAAACAGCTGAAGAAGACGGTCTGGCACGCGGCAAGAAGGCTGCCTGCCTGAAATTTCTCGAACTCTCAGGCAAACTGGAAGCAGACGTTTATGCCTTGGAAGGGGAAGTTGCGACGATTGTCTCTGACAGTGTTGAGAAAATCCTGGCTGAGACGCCGAAATCCGAACAGCTTGCCGGAGTGGTCCGATCAGCCATTCGCGATTTCCGCAAACGGCGCTCTTTAGTGCTTCATGTTGCAGAGGAAGATCTGGAACAGGTCAAAGCAGTGGTCTCGCAATGCCAACGCGGAAAGAACCACCCGATTTCCGATATCCAGATTGGCCATCACCTGCCAGAGGGCGAATGCCATCTAACGGATGGGACAGCAGAGTTACGCATTGATGTTGAAACACAACTGGCCGCATTGCGGCACGCGCTTATGACGCCGGAACCTGAATCCGATCATCGCTTGGCAGGATAAGGGACTTTTAAAATGCCCTCCCCTCAAAGCGCAGTCATTCAAACTCTTGAACGGCGGCTCCACAAGGCGCAGCTCTATAAGTCTGTTGGCAAACTGACAGACATCTCACCGGTTCGTCTGACAGCTGATATCGAAGGTGTTGCCATCGGCGACATCTGCGAAATGATTGATCGGGAAACGGGTTACACCGGCTTTGCACGTGTTGTTTCAATCAATACCGGTACAGCTATTCTCGCGCCTTTGGGGGCGATTGAGGGTTTGTCTGCCGGTGCAGAAGTGATCCCGACCGGCGAAGACTTCACCTTTACCTGCGGCGATGGTTTGCTCGGAAGCATGTTGGACGGTCTTGGTCGCCCGCTCGAAACCGGGTTTTCGACATCCGGTTCTGATTGGGTTAAACGCCGAATATCTCCGACGCAAATCAACCCACTTTCCCGTCCTCCAATCGACACGGTTTTTGAAAGTGGCGTCAAGGCGATCGACGGATTGAACACGCTCGGCGAAGGCCAACGGATCGGGCTTTTCGGTGACCCGGGATCGGGTAAATCGACGCTGATGGGAAGCCTTGCCCGCAACTGTAATGCAGATGTGTGCGTTTTGGCCATGATCGGTGAACGTGGCCGCGAAGTTCGGGAGTTTATGGAGCGACAGCTGCCGCCGGCGTTTCGCAGCCGCAGCGTCGTGATTGCGTCAACTTCCGACAGCCCAGCGATGCAGCGGATCCTTGGCGGCTACATTGCAACCTCCATCGCGGAATATTTCCGCGATCAGGGTAAAAGCGTCCTTTTGCTTTTTGACAGCGTCACCCGATTTGCACGCGCTTTGCGCGAGGTTGGCCTTGCAGCGGGCGAAGCGGCGGTCCGTCGCGGTTTTACTCCGTCGGTTTACGCAGAACTGCCCCGGCTGATTGAGCGCTGCGGCAAAACGGACCGCGGCAGCATCACGGCGATTTACACCGTATTGACCGAAAATGAAGGCCTTGATGACCCAATTGCCGAGGAGGTGCGCAGCATCACGGACGGGCATATCATCCTGTCTTCGGAACTCGCTCACTCTGGCCGGTATCCGGCGATTGATGTCCTGCAAAGCCGCAGTCGTTTGATGAACGAAATTGTGACACCTGAGCATATTCAAGCCTCTTCAAAAGTTCGAATGCTTATGTCGAAATTTCTCGAGATCGAATTGCTGTTGCAAGTGGGCGAATACAAGGAAGGTGCTGACCCGGTCGCGGATGAAGCAATCGCCAAGCGAGAGCAAATTGCACAATTCCTGACCCAAAACTCCCATGATGGGGCGGCTTATCCTGAAATCCTGGAACAGCTGATTGCCTGTGCCGGAACTGAGTGATGCGTGATCTCAAGAAACTGCAATTTCTTGTCGAAAGCCGTGAACGTGCTGCGCGCGCGGAGATGGAAGCCGCCAAACGCCAACACCTGCAAGCCCTGCAAGCCGAACAGCGTCAAGGCGAAACTGTGAACGAATATCGGGAAAATGCCGAAAGCCGAAGGCGGCAGAGGAACCGGGAACTGCTCTCAGCACCTGCATCTACGTCACAATTAGCACTTAACTCGCTACAATTCGCACTGTCTAAAGAAGAAATTAACAACGAGATTGCAAAATTAACCACGATGACGCAAATCACCAGGGATTCGGAAATAGTCGTCGAAGAACGCGGCCTCGCACTCCGCCACCTGGTCATGAAGCAAAAGAAACTGGAAGAGCTGCAAAAGAAAATCGCCAAACTGCACCGACGGAAGGATTTGCATAAGTCCAACAGCGGGTAACAGGTGGTGATCACTTTGAAAGGGCACAATGACCAACCCGAGGACACTTCAGAATTTGGAAAAGGCGATTGCCCGGACCTCAAGACAGGCAGCTGACGCGCCGCTTGAGGATCATGTCGCTACTTCTGAAGTCTATGGTCAGAACGGACCGAAATACGCCGCGCCGACCCCCAATTCCCAAATGCCAAGACAACGGCCTCAAAAGCCGTCAAGAGCAGAAATGCCAATCGAGGCCGCTGCCTTGAGTGACCGCCAACCGGAAACTTTTCGCCAGCTCTGGATCGAGAGTTCAGCCGAAATGCCGTTTTATGATTTCGGCTTTGATGGCGAGTTGACACCTGCCGAAGAGTGGCTGGGAGATAGTTTCGCCCCCGCATTGCAGGTCTATGGCCAGTTGGGCAACGAAGAGTTCAACCTACTTCTGTCAGCAGACTTTGTTGAATACCTTGTCACACAATTGCCGGAACCAATCAGTTTCCAAGATGGTAGCCCACATGATCAGGCCCTGCTGACCGAACATTTTCTAACCCCGCTTATTGCGCCCTTTGAGCAGCATGTAGGCCGCGACCTTTCCTTTATCGGCGCTGATTTTGTTCAAGCCGGAACGGCTCCGGTTGATGTATATGGCATGCTCAACAGCGACGGTGGCGGCTTTCCAGTCGGGCTACATTCACCTAGCCATCGATTCTGGGCTCTTCTTCACAAACTCAATACCAAGCGTGTCGCCGGTTTGGTCAAACGTGACGTCCAGATCAGCTTCGGCTCGGTTCTCCTGATGCCTGAGGAGGTTGATCAACTGGCAAATGGGGACGTGATAGTCTTGGAAGAAGCACAAGGCCCGGAACTACAGGGGGACCTCCTGATCGAAGGCCAATCGGCATATCCGATTGTTGTGACACCAAGCAAGGCTACCATCGTCCCCCCGCCGGAAGAAGAGACTCCTCCAAATTCTGCTGGTGAGTTAATGCTCAGCTTTGTTCCGGCAAAACTGGCCATGACCGACAACGAGATCGTAGCCCTTAAGGTCGGCACTGAACTTCCTTTTCAGCGCCCTGAGAACGGTGCGGTTGAGATCCTCTGTAACGGCGAAAAAGCCGGTTCCGGGAACCTTGTTCTTCAGGACGGCTGCATGGGCATCAAAGTACAGGAAATCACTCGCTAATGCTCGACCTTGGAGAAAACTCGTTTGGGGTCATAGCGCTTGTCTTTTTCATGGCATTTCTGCCGATCATCGCTGTGACTGTAACTGCTTTTGCAAAAATTGCCGTCGTTCTGATGATTGTGCGGAATGCAACGGGCTTGCAGAACCTTCCACCCAACGTTGTGATGTATGGTCTTGCCATCATCTTGTCGGCCTACATCGCCTTCCCAGTGGTGGCTGATTCCTTCGAACGTGTTCAGCAAACCGTTCCCGAGCTGGAAACAGCGCAGGACTGGATAAAGGCCGGCCAAGAAGGCTCTGCCCCGCTGAAAGAGTTCTTGAAGAAACATGCGGATGAAAAACAAACGGCCTTTTTCCTCGCTTCCACCCGAAAAATCTGGGGTGATAAATACGCACAAGATGCGACACCGGAGGATCTAGCTATTCTCGTACCCAGCTTCCTCTTGTCGGAACTGACCAAGGCCTTTGAAATCGGCTTCCTCTTGTTTCTGCCGTTCATTGCCATTGATATCATCGTCACCACCGTCCTGATTGCGCTTGGCATGATGATGGTGCCACCGTCCACCATATCCATTCCCTTCAAACTGATGCTGTTCGTGTTCGTTGAAGGGTGGAGCAAGATCGTTCAGGGCTTGCTCCTGACCTACGCCTAGGAGGACTTATGGGAGACGCAGCATACGCAACTATCCTCTACGAGATCCTCTATGACGCCGTGATCTTCACTGGGCCGCCGCTTATTCTGGCAACCTTGATTGCGTTCCTGATCGGCCTGTTTCAGGCCGTCACGCAAATTCAGGAGCAGACCCTGCCGCAGACCCTGAAGATTGTGGTCATTACAATCATCCTGTTGTTTTTCGGCAATGTCCTTGCCGCACCCCTTTATGCCACGACGTTGAATATCTTCAACAATTTCGGAACGATTGTGAACTGACCATGTTTATGGAAGCCGCGGCGCAAGAGCTTCTGTTACAGGCTGTTTTCGACAACCTGAAGATCATGGTTTTGGCAACTGCGCGCCCGTTTGGGCTGGCCATGACTTTCGTCGCCTTTGGGTGGGCCCACCTGAATATCGGCGTCTTAAGAATGATCTTTGCAATCGCGATTGCCATGCCGGTCGCGATCCCGTTGTTTAGCCTTGAGCAAAGCACGATCCCGGAGCTTCCTTATCCGTATGTGCTGGTGCTCGTGAAGGAAATTTTTATCGGCGGTGTCTTTGGCTGGGTTGCGTCTTTACCCTTTACCATCGCAGCTTCAAGCGGTCACATCATTGATGGATATCGAGGCGGTGCTTCGGGAGACCCGGACCCGACAGGCGGGCAAGTTACGCCTTATGCGAAACTCTTCCTCGTAATTTCCTTGTTTCTGTTCGCGAACCTCAACGGCTTCTGGATCGTCACCGATACAATCTATTCCACCTATGAAGTCTGGCCGATGTTCGATGCACTTCCGCTCGAGCGCGGGGTTGAGCCGATTACCATTTTCAATGTGTTGGAAGGGTTGGTCAGCTCGGCGCTTGTAATTGCCACACCGCTCCTGCTTGTCATGTTTGTGGCTGATCTCATCTTCCTGCTCACGACAAAGTTCGGAAAACAGATCAACGTCAGCCATCTGGCCTTTTCAGTCAAAAACACAATCGGGATTATCCTTCTGCCGGTCATGTGCTTGATCCTCATTCGCATTTTCAAGAATGAACTTAGTCACATGTACGAGGTAGACACCCTGCTGAAAGGGGTTCTGCCATGAGTGGAGGTGATACTTCAGAGGAAAAAAACCTCCCCGCGACGGAACATACACTCCGAAAAGCGCGGGAAAAAGGACAAGTCGCCCAGAGCAAGGACTTCGTCACCATGCTCATCACGTTGGGCGGATTGTTCTTCGTGATTATGGCCTGGCCATCCTTTGTTCGGATGTTTTCAAACAGTCTAGACTTCGCCCTGCGGGGCTTTCAGATGGAACTGGAGGATTCCTATCGACCCATGTTTGTGGTGTCGATCCTTGAGACTCTCTACAGCCTGATCCCGCTTGTGGTCATTCTCGTACTCACTGCAATCTTGGCGAATATCTTGCACAAAAAGGGCATCCCCTTCTCTATGCATCCGATTGTGCCAGACTTCAAAAAAATCAATCCCGCCAGTGGCTTCAAGAAAATGTTTGGGGCTCGAGGGATGACAGAGTTTTCTGTCTCCCTTCTCAAGGTTCTGATTTGGTTTGTCGTTGCGGGCATGTTCATTTGGCTGGCTCTGCCCGCCATTCTCAACAGTCCCATCTGTGAGTTCCCCTGCACAACAGCCGTCACCAATGACTTGCTAATCAAGATTATACTGGCCGCCGCCATTCTTTTGGTAATCGGAGGTGTGCTTGATCTGCCTTTGCAGGAGGCCTTGTTCAAAAAAGAGAACAAGATGACCCGCACGCAGCTGAAAAAAGAGCTGAAGGAGACCATGGGCAATCCCGAGTACAAGAGTGCTCGCAAGGAAGCCCATAAGGAAATGACGCAGGTCAACACAACTGCGGGCAAGGACGCGACAGCGAACCTAATCGTCAGCGGCGCTGATATGGCGATTGCCCTTCGCTTTCATGCCGAAGACACACCGGTCCCCATCGTGGTGGCTAAGGGGCGCGGCGAACAAGGCGATGAAATTCTGGCAAGCGGCGGACAGATGAGTGTTCCAATTGAACATGAGCCGGAATTGGCCCAAGATCTGTTCCGGACGCTGTTGCCTGGTCAGCAAATTGAGGAACGCCAGTTCCAAAAAATTGCCCTGCTGATCATCAGAAACGGCCTGCTCTAGGGTCAGAGCCCATTAATTTGGATGAAATGGTAGGGAAGAATTTGTTCGGATACGAGGCGCAGAGCTGCAGGAAACCGTCTGGTTTTCAAAGATTTGCAACGACGTTGCCGGGCAAATTCACCCTATACCGAAGGGACGTAAAAACAGCTCCGACCTGCTTCGTCAAACCGCTCAACCGGGCAAGAAGTCCGCTCGTCGCGCTTTTCCTTGCAGCTCACTGCTGTTTGTTGCGTGAGCGTTCGGTATTCCCGCTCTGACGGGGAGCGCAGTGGGGTGATAATGTCCATTTTCGTTAATGGACATTGTGAGGCACATTTTGGGTACGAAGAAGGGCAGCAAGAAGCGGTTTTGGTCGGATGACGAGAAGCGGTCGATCTGTTTGCAGGCCAGAGTGCCGGGGGTTTCGGTTGCGCAGGTTGCGCGCCGCTCTGCGATGAATGCGAACCTGATCCACAACTGGCTGCGTGATGAGCGGTTTGCGCCAGAAGACAGCGATTGCGTCCTTGATGGAGCGGCGTTTCTACCAGTGGAGATAGAGGGCCCGCAGGCCGCACCAGGCCACCAGATCGCGGCGCTTGCCTCGGATATGCCGTTGTCGGCTCAGCGGGTTGATATCACGCTGTCGGACGGGCGGCGGGTATTGGTGGAAGGGACGACGGCGCTGCCGACGGTGCTGGCTTTGGTTGAAGGTCTAATGCCGTGATCCCCGTGCCGTCCAACGCGCGGGTTTGGCTGGCTGCCGGGGTGACGGACATGCGGCGCGGGTTCAACACTTTGGCGGCTCAGGCGGAGAAGGTTCTGGAGCTTGATCCCTATTCTGGACATCTGTTTGTGTTCCGGGGACGGCGCGGTGATCTGCTGAAGATCATCTGGTGGGATCGACAGGGCGCATGCCTGTTCAGCAAGCGCCTTGAGAAGGGCCGGTTTGTTTGGCCTGCTGCGAAGGACGGTAAGGTCAGCGTGACGCCCGCGCAATTGTCGATGTTGCTTGAAGGCATAGACTGGCGGATGCCGCAAAAAACATGGCGGCCCCTGAGCGTCGGATAGGCCAATATATTGGCGTTTGCGCGCCTCTCGGGATTCAACTTACGC
>NZ_GL476322.1:97410-102410 GCF_000148725.1 Roseibium sp. TrichSKD4
CGCAGCCACATAGTATCCCGCAAACTGACCTGAGTGACCCACTCAGCTGCAGTGTAAGTCATCTGCCGCGTGGCTGCGCCGGCAAACATGGTTGCGGACACCGCGGTTGCTGCCATCGCCGCAACCCATGATTTGATTGCCATTCTCCCTGCTCCTCTTCCTCTCGCGAACTTATGTCAAAACATTTTGGTGGCGTGCGTCTCAATTGGCTATGCGTTTGGTTGTCGAAGCCCACTCACCGCCGGTATTTCTCTGCCCCTCCTCAACAAACATCCTGACCATTTGGTCAAGAAATCGTAGGCGGGAGTTCCGCTCGCGGTCAAGCGGAAACAATGAGTTCCGTAATTTCGGCGCCTGCCCAACTTTGCAGAGAAGGCGTTATTGTTCCATATTTACGCTACGTTATTTCTCTTATTCTACTTATTATCCTGCGCGACTTACTTAAATAGGGCTGCTGACTATGCGAAAAGGGCATACCCCACTCAGAATAGCCTTTCTATCTGCGCACGTTTTTCTGAATGGCTTTCGGAAGACCAGCGTTCACTTTGTAGCCGAAGAGTTTGCTAAACTCGGGCATACGGTTCACTTTACGACCATTAGCTACAGTATGATGAGCCGATTAAAAGGTGACGCTCGGTACTCCGCACTCAAATCTCATCAAAACAATCGATACATAGAAGTTTCCGAAGGACTTTATGCAGGAGCATACCTACCGGCCGTGCATCCCTTTAGTTCAACCTTACCCATTCCTGCTTTCATCGAAGAGGCGGCTTTTCGCGCTTACGGGAACTCTATTCCAGATTTCATGAGTGAGCAGATTCAGGCTGCTGACATTGTCTTTCTTGAAAGTGGTACGGCAATAGCCTTTGCGAAAAAGGTCAAGGAGCTCAATCCCCGCGCAAAACTGGTTTATTTCTGTCGAGACCGGCTTGCTACTGTTGGAGCTGCCCCTTCGTTGGTCCGATTGGAAAAAGAACTATCGAATGCGGCAGACCTTATAATTGTGCCTTCTCAGTTCATCGGACATCAGTTCGAACAGTCCAACAAGGTGCATTTTGTCCCACAAGGCGTAGACAAAGTGGCGTTCGATGCAAGCGTCACATCCCCATACAAAACGGGGACCTTAAACGCGATAATGGTGGGCGACATGCTGTTCAATGCCAATGCAGTAGCGTCATTTGCGAAGGTTAGTCCCCACGTTGATTTCCATCTGTTTGGAACAAAATGGGCAGGACCTAAGTTTGCTAATCTCATCGATCATGGAGAGGCATCCTTCTCGGACATCGTTCCCTTTGTAAAACATGCAAATATTGCTCTGGCGCCCTACAAACCTGATCCCCAAGCCGCTTATCTCGCAGAATCCAGCCTGAAGCTGAAACAATTCGCTTATTGCCAACTGCCCATTTTGATTCCGAGTGAAATCCCGATTCACCGCGGAAATGAAGTTCACTATGATCTCTCCAACTCCACCCCCTTGGCAGACGTCCTGAACCGGGCTCTGGATTTAAAGTTCCAGAATACATGGAGTGACGGCATCTTGGACTGGGCTGGCGTTGCTGAACGCACGCTTGCACCGTTGATTGGAAATGACAATAGCGCTGCGCAACAGCCACTCGGTGCATCTCGAACTGCACTCAACGCTTTTTAATCCTTGAAAATGACAAGACGAATAGAAAAACAACCTTTCCTCATGCCCGGATATAATGACGGAAAGATGAGGGAACGTCTGCAGAACCTTGCGGGCCGCATACTCAGCCCCTTACCGGATAAGGCTTATATTAGTCTGCAATACTGGATTATCCTTGGCCGGTGGCCAAACTTGAATTCTCCAATGCGCTTTACTGAAAAAATTCAGGTACGAAAGCTATATGATCGAAATCCGGCCTATAATCCCCTAATAGACAAAATTGAGGCTAAAAAACATATCGCTCAGATGATTGGCTCTGAGTTTATGATTCCGACCTACTGGTCCGGAAAAGATCTTTCTGCAGTGGATTGGGACAAAATTCCTCGACCATGCATTGTGAAACCGTCTCACACCAGCGGTCAGGGCCATACCATATATGATGAAGCCGATATTGACCGTCTTATCGCTTCTCGTGAACCGGATGCCTGGAACAAGATCAACCACTACAGATTTAATCGGGAATGGGCGTATGCCGACTTAGAGCCAAGTATTCTGATCGAAGAAATGCTCCAAACGAAGGATGGCCTCCCTGCAGATTTCCGATTTTACGTCTTTGACGGAAATGTACAACTCATTGAAATGACACATCGGGAAAACGGACGAGGATATTCGACGATTTTTGACCCAGATTGGTACCGTCTCGATATCAGAGACCCGTTGTTTCTGGAGCCCTATCCAGGAGAACTGGAAAAGCCAGACCGATTTGGTGACATGCTTGAAATCGCCTCATTACTCGGCACAAATCACGACTTTGTGCGCGTGGATTTGTATGCAGAAGACGACTGGATCAAATTCGGGGAGCTGACGTTCTACCCATCGGGCGGTTACGAAGCCTTCGTTCCAGATTGCACTGATATATGGTTGGGTAGTTTGTGGGACCAGCGTCTTTATAGCGGCTAGGTCATATCTTGTATCGTTGAAGAGTGTTTGTTTATTATCTGTCATTTGCGGGCCTGGCGGCGACCTACTCTCCCGCGTCTTGAGACGAAGTACCATTGGCGCTGGGGCGTTTCACGGCCGAGTTCGGGATGGGATCGGGTGGGGGCGCCCCGCTTGGGCCACCAGGCCGGCGAAGGACAGATAGTTCTCACGGCTTGTCGCGGCTTTGCCGCTTGCCTGCGAATGCGCGCCCGACGGGCGGCGTCCGTTGGACGCTTCAAACTGTTGATTTGAAGTGGATCCGTGAGAATATGTCGTGAACTGGTCTTATATTGTCGATGAGTTTTTTCAAAGCGCCTGGGGCGCTTTGGTCTCGCACTCAAGTAGGCCTATGGCCGGCAGTGCAAGTATAGATGAACATAGAGTAATGAGAGTAATCAAGCCGAACGAGCTATTAGTAAAGCTAAGCTTCATGCATTGCTGCACTTCCACACGCTTCCTATCGACGTGGTGGTCTTCCACGGCTCTTCAGGGAGAACTGGTTTTGAGGTGGGTTTCCCGCTTAGATGCTTTCAGCGGTTATCCCTTCCGTACATAGCTACCCTGCAATGCGGCTGGCGCCACAACAGGTCCACCAGAGGTACGTCCATCCCGGTCCTCTCGTACTAGGGACAGATCCTCTCAATTCTCCTACACCCACGGCAGATAGGGACCGAACTGTCTCGCGACGTTCTGAACCCAACTCACGTACCACTTTAATTGGCGAACAGCCAACCCTTGGGACCTGCTCCAGCCCCAGGATGTGATGAGTCGACATCGAGGTGCCAACAATGCCGTCGATATGGACTCTTGGGCATCATCAGCCTGTTATCCCCGGCGTACCTTTTATCCGTTGAGCGATGGCCCTTCCACGAGGGACCACCGGATCACTATGGCCGACTTTCGTCTCTGCTCGACTTGTCAGTCTCGCAGTCAGGCAGGCTTATGCCATTGCACTCGACGAGCGATTTCCGACCGCTCTGAGCCCACCTTCGCGCGCCTCCGTTACCATTTGGGAGGCGACCGCCCCAGTCAAACTACCCGCCACACACGTCCCGGATATGTTGTACCGCGGTTAGATATCCATAAGGACAAGGGTGGTATTTCAAGGGTGACTCCACTCAGCTGGCGCCAAGGCTTCAACGTCTACCACCTATCCTACACATGTCATTACGAATACCAGTGTGAAGCTGTAGTAAAGGTGCACGGGGTCTTTCCGTCTGACCGCAGGAACCCCGCATCTTCACGGGGAATTCAATTTCACTGAGTCTGTGCTGGAGACAGCGGGGAAGTCGTTACGCCATTCGTGCAGGTCGGAACTTACCCGACAAGGAATTTCGCTACCTTAGGACCGTTATAGTTACGGCCGCCGTTTACTGGGGCTTCAATTCGGTGCTTGCACACCTCCTCTTAACCTTCCAGCACCGGGCAGGCGTCAGACCCTATACGTCGTCTTGCGACTTCGCAGAGCCCTGTGTTTTTGATAAACAGTCGCCACCCCCTGGTCTGTGCCACCCCCTCGTGGTTGCCCACAAAGAGGTCTCCCTTCTCGCGAACTTACGGGAGCATTTTGCCGAGTTCCTTCAGCACAGTTCTCTCAAGCGCCTTGGTATTCTCTACCAGTCCACCTGTGTCGGTTTCGGGTACGGTTTATACGGTGGAGCTATTTCCTGGAACACCTTCGCTGCACCTCCAATCCAATAAGGAGATACAACACACAGCATCCGTCACTACCACCAAGTACAGGAATATTAACCTGTTTCCCATCGACTACGCCTTTCGGCCTCGCCTTAGGGGCCGACTAACCCTGCGCCGATTAGCGTTGCGCAGGAACCCTTGGACTTTCGGCGAGGGAGTCTCTCACTCCCTTTATCGTTACTCATGTCAGCATTCGCACTTCTGATATCTCCAGGTGCCCTCACGGGTCACCCTTCGCAGACTTACAGAACGCTCCGCTACCGCGTGCACAAAGTGCACACCCGCAGTTTCGGTGTATGGCTTGAGCCCCGGTACATTTTCGGCGCGGAGACCCTTATTTAGACCAGTGAGCTGTTACGCTTTCTTTAAATGATGGCTGCTTCTAAGCCAACATCCTGGTTGTTTTGGGATCTCTACATCCTTTCCCACTTAGCCATAACTTAGGGACCTTAACTGGCGGTCAGGGTTGTTTCCCTCTCCACAATGGACGTTAGCACCCACTGTGTGTCTGCCGGATAGTACTTCTCGGTATTCGGAGTTTGGTTAGGATCAGTAAGGCGGTAAGCCCCCATAGCCCATCCAGTGCTCTACCCCCGAGAGTATTCATCCGACGCTCTACCTAAATAGATTTCGCGGAGAACCAGCTATTTCCGAGTTTGATTGGCCTTTCACCCCTAGCCACAAGTCATCCCCGTCT
>NZ_GL476323.1 GCF_000148725.1 Roseibium sp. TrichSKD4
CTCGGCCTCTTGCAAGAAGACAGGGAAGGGCGCGACCTTCTTGAGGACGGCACCTATTATAAGACGCCACTTTGGTCCGTAGCACTCCACCTGGAAAGTGACCCTGAAGTTGGCCGGCGGCGGTTAAGCTGACAAAGGCAACACCCCTCACCAAGGGTCTATTCAGCAGCTTCAATCTTAGAGCGTTCCTTCCTCCGCTTTGCAATGTACTGCGGATCGTCAAACACACTCGGTCGGCCTCGAGGCTTGCGCTCACGCTTCTTATAGCCGCCTTTCTCGCTGGCTGACTTGACCTTCGGCGGCGGTAGGTCCGCCTCCTGCTGTTCTTTGATCCAGGACAGCACCTCACCAAGACGCTTGTTCTCAGTGACAGCCGCATGCGATACGCGTTGATCCTTGTCGAACACCTTGAACGGCAAAGAAAATCCATTCCAAAGAACTTCCAGACGGCCAACTGCAAACTGGCGGGTCTCTACATATTTACCGGGCAGGGCGCAGGTCACGTCGTTCTCTTCCAAAATGATCCGCTTGCGATCATAGGAGACTGCAAGCTGCCCCGACACATAACGCTTCTCCTTCCAACACAAGATCGTTGAAAGCTGATCCTCATTCACATTCAACGCACGATGCAAATCGTCTCTGCGCGCAGGAGCCTTGGCAAATTTTGCATTATAGTGGGCCATAAACTGCGGCAAAAACGCGTTCGCCGCTTCGATCGTGCTGATATTGGCCAGTCTCATCGCTTTTACCAAACGGTCTTGAAGTGTGCGGTTGGCCCGCTCAACGCGGCCTTTGGCCTGGCTGGATTTGGCGCATAAGATCTCAATGTTCAGCTCGGCCAGTGCCCGGCCAAACTGGGTCATGCCTTGGCCACCCTTAGCTTCCGTCTTATTGACGCGGAACACGGAATGCTTGTCCGAATAGAATGCAACCGGGCGGCCATGAGTGGTCAGATAGGTCTCCAGTGCTTCAAAATAGTTAAAAGCGCTTTCTGAGCAAACAAACCGCAGTTCCATCAAGCTGCTGGTGGCATCGTCGATGAACACAAGCAAAGT
>NZ_GL476324.1 GCF_000148725.1 Roseibium sp. TrichSKD4
GGGCTTTATGGCCAGACCGCCAGAAACTACGTGACAATCACCACCGGTGTGTCGCCAAGGGATATCGAGATGCCCTGGTGGGTTCTGAAGGATTTCGGGCTGGCGTTCCTGGCGTTCCATTTCTTGTTTTTGTGTTTGAAGAAGGGGAGGCCTTGATAAGGCTGCTCGTTTTCCGGTTATCCAAAAAGCGCGCAAAAGTGGCATATGTTGTAAATATTACGTAATAAACGTACCATCTGATTCAGCCACAAGAGATTCTTTCCCAATTTTGGGAGCAAAAAAGACTGAGTTGAGGTGGGTTTAACAAATCACGTGTTTGACTTGTGGCGTGGCCCCAACTAAAGGAACGCAATTCCTCGTAATTGCCTTGGCAAACGGAAAGAGAGGTGGGAGTGATGACAAATTCAGCACCCACTGTGATTTACAAACCTTCGTGGGTTGCCAACACGTTCTTGGTTCGAGCTCGCGAGGACCGCATTTCTGACGTAGATCCGCTTAAACTGCAAAAGCTCATGTATTGCTTACATGGCTGGAATTTAGCGGTTCGAGGTCATCCGGCTGTAGGTGAGCGGTTTGAAGCGTGGCCTCATGGCCCGGTCCTGTCTTCAATCTACCATCAGTTCAAAAGTTATGGCGGGTTCCGAATACACGGTCTCGCGGAAGAGATCGATCCAACGACCGGCGAAAAGGCGACATTGATTGTGGCTAAAAGCGATGAAAATTTTTATGAAGTTTTTGATCGCGTGTGGGATAGGTATAAAAAATTTTCAGGTTTGAAGCTGTCAGAGATGACGCATCAACCCAATACCCCTTGGAGCTATGCGCGCAAAAACGGATTGCAATATATCTCCGATCAGATGATTAGGAACCACTTTATTGAATTGAGCCATGTTGCCGCATGACAAAATCAAATATTCCGCCAGATGGTATTACCAAAGCCAAAATGGAAACGGGAGGCCAGTCTACTGTTCCTGTTCAAAAAGATGCACTACAGCCCGACCCATTAATAAACCAAAAGCTTGGTTTAGTCGGCAAGTTATTCGGTTACGGGAACGAGAAACCAGGAAATATTGCCGGGATAATTGGACTTATCGGTTTAGTAGGCTTCTTCTATTTTGGAAGTGTAGTGGCATTGGGGGAGGGAAAAGCTCCCCCAGAAGCGA
>NZ_GL476325.1 GCF_000148725.1 Roseibium sp. TrichSKD4
TCTTTGATCAGATGAATTGCGCGGGCAGCCAACTCGGCATCGGTCGGGCTGGCTTGTATCGGAATTATGACCAAGTGCGAGCGAAATAGTGCTCGGGACATAAGACGGTTTGCAGTTCCCTCAAGATCAATAAAGACAAATTGTTTGTGCTGGCGATGGTAGTCCAGCTTTTCCTTGAAACTCTCCTCATCTGTCGCACTATCGACTGTTACCGGATTCTTAGAGTTTCCGGATTTCCAACCTGCGATTGGCTGGTTCCGATCACAATCTAAGACAGAAACACTTGCGCCCCGGCTTGCAAGCGTTGTGGCTAGGATGAGCGTTGTCGTGGACTTCCCTGCCCCACCCTTGGGATTGGCGACGGCTATGACGGGCATGTCGGGCTCCCTTCAATGATCCGACTTATAAATACAGCATTATATTGCTTTTAAAAGCTTTATATAACGTTAAGAGGCATTATATTGCAACAAAATGCAATTGCGTCAATTATAATGCGTCAAGTTTAACGCGGGTGCGTTATGATTCTGTCGGCTTGGAGATTGCAACCCCTTCGGGCCGGGCTCTACTCGCACGGCTCCCGGAGCCAGCCGCAAGCGTCCGTCTCCGCCTGTCGGTAACAATCCCTGTTGCCTGCGGACCTTACGGTCCTGCGCACTCCGCTTGCCATGACCATGGAGCGCCGATCCCGGCGCAGCAT
>NZ_GL476326.1 GCF_000148725.1 Roseibium sp. TrichSKD4
TTAGAGCGTCTTTGACAACGTCAATCGTGAGACGGGCTCTGCGCTTTTGCGCGGCTTACACTGCTGTACCAAGGTTCATGGCAAGCGAATTGGCAACCAATGGCTCGTTGCATGATTTGACGATCACGATTACTTGCACCAATTCCCATTGACGGTGAGACATCAACCAAAAAGATAAACTCGTATTTGCCCTGACCGAAGGAAATTGTCGATTCTGAATCTGCAGTATAATCTATGTTGTCGAAGCCCATGGCATGGGTCATGTAGGATTCGTGTTTGCCGCTAATGTTTACATTGGCTTTTACGACTTTTGCTTCCCGGTCGACAATGTTTATTTTGATACTGAATTTTTCTGTCGTTCCATCAAGGGACTTGGTTCGCGCGGTCAGAAATTTGCGTGCGTCGGTTTCGGCGCGTTTTCTCGCCTGATTTTTTGACATTCCATCAGCAACATATTTCCGAAATGTAGTAACTGCGAAGAGCGAGACTTCATCAGCCACAAGTTGGCTCTGGTCGCGCTTGTTATACGCAAATGACATGTCAATCCCAACGGAGATGGCCGCAAGGATCAGTGTGGCTAGAAGTGCAAAGGGGATAGCAATGCTACCCTTAATATTGCCCTTTAGTGCCTGAATGCGATTTTTTATCCCTGTATACATTTGCGTAAGTTCTCCGCTTTGGAGTAAAACTTACGCATAGTAAGTTTATATATTGTTTAAATGAAGATTGCCCCCTGCACCCCAACGATCTGAGCCTCTGCCAGAGCGACGCGCGGGCTTATGAACACCTCTCCATCACCGCTTAGAATTTAAACCCG
>NZ_GL476327.1 GCF_000148725.1 Roseibium sp. TrichSKD4
GCCAGCCTTGCGGACATTGGTGACAACCACAGATCAATTGATCCGATTTGGCGCCGTCAACTGGTTGGGGATATTCGACAGTACACCAATCTGGATATCCTGCTGCTAACCAAGCGCCCTCAGAACATCCCGACCCTGTACCCGGACCTTATGGAGGATTGGCCTTCGAATGCTTGGATCGGGACAACGGTTGAGAACCAGGTGGAAGCGGATCGGCGGATACCTCGTTTGTTGAAGCTTCCAGCACCCGTGCGTTTTGCGTCGGTTGAGCCCCTGCTTGGCCCTGTAGATTTAACTTCGCTTCCCTATGGGATGCCGATTGGCAATGCGCCAAGCTATCAGGACGCTTTGCGCGGCAAGATCTGGATGCAAGAGGGTTCTGTGACCTAGCCGACAGACAGCCGCGCTACGGTGAATGGCCGTACCTATGTCGACTTATGCGGCTATCTCTCATGGGTCATAGTCGGCGGTGAAACCGGCAAAGGTGGCAGACCGATGCACCCTGACTGGGTCCGGTCAATCCGGGACCAATGCGCCGCCGCTGGTGTTCCATTTTTGGTGAAGCAGTGGGGCGATTGGCTACCGTGGGAACCGGAATATGATCCCTGCTGGAAATCGCAAAACGGCAAGTCCGAAGACCAACACGTCCTATTCCCCTCCGACATAGATAACGATCCCAAATGGGACGATGGCCTTTCATTCATCAATGAAGGACAGGAACACGCCGTGTTTCAGAAGGTGGGAAAGAAGGTAGCAGGCCGCCTGCTCGATGGCGTTCTGCATAACGAGTACCCGACAACAGGAGATATACGATGACCAAGCAACCCAAATGGACGCAGGGGCCTTGGGTCTATCGGGAGATCCCTTTCAACAAAGATGGTTTGACAGGTTTCACCGTCAATACCGGAGATGCTGAGACTGAAATTTGTGAGATTTCTCCAAAGCCCAACCCTGTCGCCGTAAATATCGAGAATGCTCGACTAATAGCCGCAGCGCCGGAGCTGTTCGGCGCCGCGCAGCTGGCTCTTCAAATAGCTGAACACACAATCCGCAGCGAG